>NZ_FRCX01000037.1 GCF_900143065.1 Duganella sacchari
CCGACACCAGCCGCACGGAGGTGGCCGGCCATACGCTCGGCGCGCACATTCAGATCGTCATAGCTGATGCTAGTGCCGTCGAAGATAATGGCTGCCTGCTGCGGCGAGGACGCCGCCCACTGTTCGAACAGCCGATGCGCCAGCTGTGGTTCCGCATGAGGTAGCGCATTGTCGTTCCAGCTCGTCAGCATGCGGTGCATCTCATCATCTGCCAGCATGCGTAGGTCGCAAATGCGCTGTGCGGGGTCGGCACAGGCAGCCGTCAGCAAGTTGGCGAAGTGACGCGCCATGGCCTCGATAGCGGTGATATCGAATAACGATGTACGGTATTCGAACGTCGCGCGCAAGCCAGCATCGGATTCGTCCACATTCAGGCTGAGGTCAAATTTTGCCGTGGCGTTGTCTGCGTCTACGCTCGATACCGAGAGTCCAGGCAGTTCCAGGGTCGTGGAGGTGGCGTTCTGCAGTGTCAGCATGGTTTGGAACAACGGCGTATGGCCTGGCTGACGCTCGGGCTGCAACGCTTCCACCAGTTGTTCAAACGGTAGATCCTGATGTGCATAAGCGCCCAGCGCCGTAGCGCGCACCTGCTGTAGCAGCGCATTGAATGTGCCGTTGAATGCCACGCGTGAACGCAGCACCAACGTATTCACAAAGAAGCCGATCAATCCTTCCGTTTCCAGCCGGTTGCGGTTCGCCACCGGCGTGCCGATGCAGATATCCGACTGCCCGCTGTAACGGGTCAGCAGCGCTTTATAGGCAGCCGCCAGTACCATGAAGAGCGTGGTGTGCGTCTTGCGCGCCAGTTGGCGCGCTGGCTCGGCAGGCAAGGTGAAGGAAAACTGTGCGCCTTGCGAGGACAGCACCGCAGGACGAGGATACGAGGTTGGCAACGCCAGTACGAGCGGTGCATCGGCCAACTGTGTTCGCCAATAATCGAGCTGTCTATCCAGTTCCGCGCCGCTCAACCACTGCTGCTGCCACATGGCGAAATCGGCATACTGCACTGGCAACGGCGCCAGCGTCGTTTCAGCGCCTTCGCAGGATGAAGTGTACAAGCTGGCGACTTCGCGTATCAGCACACCGATCGACCAGCCGTCAGCAATAATATGATGCAGCGTAAGCAGCAGTACGTGCTCCTCTTCGCCCATGCGGAGCAAAGCCGCACGCAATAGGGGACCCGCACCCAGTGCGAACGGCATGGAGGCTTCGTCATGCGCTTGTTGCAGCATGCAGGCTTCGCGTTCGGTGGCGGACAAGCTACTCAGGTCGGCGCGCCGCAATGGCAGTTCAAGTGTTGCTTCGATAATCTGCTGCGGCTTCCCTTCGGATGCGACAAAGCGGGTGCGCAGCACTTCATGACGATGCATCACCGTTTGCAGGCTATGCGTCAGTGCCTCGGTATTCAGTTTCCCTTGCAGGCGCAGCGCGGCCGGAATGTTGTAGGTGGCGCCGCCCGGTTCATACTGTTCCAGGAACCAGAGACGCTGCTGGGCAAACGACAAGGGCACCTGTGCTGTTCTCGGTACTGGAGCGATGGCCGGCAATGCAGTTTTCTGGAGCCCATCTACGGCGGCAGCAAAGCGCCTCAGTGTGGGCGCATCGAATAAGACCCGCAGCGGCAGATCAACCTTGAAAGCGGCACGTATTTGTGACACAGCTTGCGTGGCCAGCAGCGAATGCCCTCCGAGAGCGAAGAAATTATCGTGCGCACCAACCTTGTCCTGCTTCAGCAATCCTGCCCAGATGGCAGCCAGGATCTCCTCCGTCGCGGTGGCCGGTGGTGTGTAACCCGCTGCATCGCCGGCTTGCGGCGCCGGTAGCGCGCGCCGGTCTACCTTGCCATTGTGGTTCAACGGCAGCGCCTCCAGCAGGACGAAATGGGCGGGCACCATGTGGTCTGGCAGGGTTTGATGCAGTGCGGTGCGTAACGCGATGGCGTCAGGCGCCAGCTTGCCGCCCACATAAGCCACCAGACGACGCTCGCCCGGCTCGTCCTCGCGCAACATGACCAGTGCTTCA
>NZ_FRCX01000035.1 GCF_900143065.1 Duganella sacchari
CCCCGTTGGCCACTTCAAATTCCCCCACCCTTGGCCGGGTCAAATTCCCCCAGGCAGGACAGTCGGATTGTAGTTTAATCGACCGCAGCCGGGTCATTTTTTGACTCGCCCTGCTTGACCAAGCCGGTCAGACGGCTGGCGGCCTCCTTCAAGCGGTAGCTCTTCCCCTCGAACTCCAGCAGGTGCGCGCGGTGCATCAGACGGTCCAGGATGGTGGTCGCCATGGTGTTGTCGCCGAGGTACTTCCCCCAGTCCTGCACCACCCGGTTGGAGGTCACCACGATGCTGCGCTTAAGCTTGTAGCGCTGGTGCACCAGCGACTGGAGCAGTTCGCCGCCGGCGTCGCTGATACGGCGGGCCAGGAACAGATCGTCGAGCACCAGCAGGTCGGCGTCTAGCAGCGTGCGCATCTGATGCCGCTGCTCGGTGGCGTCGCCCAGGGCGTATTGCCCAAACGCGCTGTCGGCCTCCAGGTAGCGCACGTTGTGGCCCTGCAGCGTGGCGTGGTAAGCCAGCGCCTTGGCGACGTGGCTCTTGCCGGTGCCGGGCTTGCCGATGATGAGCGCGTTGTGCCCTTCGGCGACGAAGTTGAGGGTGTGCAGTTCGAAGCACGCCGCGCGCGGCAGCTTGGGATTGAAGCGCCAGTCGAAGTCGGCCAGGGTGATGCGTTCCCCGAGACCACTCTGCTGGTAGCGCCGGTCGATGAGTCGCGAGCGGCGCCGGTCCAGCTCATCCTGCAGGATCGTCGAGAAGGTATCGAGGAACGGCTCCTGGTTGGCCTGCGCCTGTAGCACGCGGGTCTCCAGTGTGGCGCGTATGCCGGACAGACGCAACGAACGCAGGGCGCGCTCGATTTCAATCATGTTCATGCTCATTGGTGTGGCTCCTTGGTGGGTGGGTGGCGCTGGTGTGGGCGCCGAGGGTGAACAGGTCGGCGTAGTCGTCGCCGGCCCGGATCAAGGGGTGCTGCTGGGTCAAGTCCAGTTCGCCCTGCACGGGCGCGTCGATGTCGGCCAGCGCCGCGCTTAGCAGCCGCTCGGTCAGCTGCTCGATCGCCTTGTAGCTGCCGACGTTCTCGCGCAGGGCCTGGGCGCAGGCCTGGTCGATCAGGCGCCGCGGATAGCGCTTGACCAGGCCCACGATGCCCCACAGCTTGCGCTGGCCGACGCGCCCGTCGCGTTCGAACCAATGCTGGCACAGGGCCAGCGTGGCCGGGCCGATCTCCGCCGCCTGGCTCAGGATGCGACGCGTCTCGCGCGATGGATTGAACGGACGTTCGTCGTGGGGCAGCAGCAGACTGCCGGGGCGCTGGGCACGCGGGTGCGTGCGCAGCAGGGCGTGGCTCTGGCGGTCGCGGATCTCAATCTGGTGCTCGTAAAGGCGCACCAGCACGCGGCTGCCGATCAGGGCCGGCCGCGCCGCATAGCTGCTGTGGTCGATGCGGATGCAGGTGTCGTCGGCGACGGTGCGCTCGCACTCGGTGAAGTAACGGAATCCTTCCAGCGGCAGCGGCTTGAGGTGGGCGCGCTCCTCCTGGAACATGGCCTCGACCTGACGCCTTGCGCTGCCATGGATACGAGGCGCCGCCCACCGGGTTTCCCATTGTTCAAGGAAGGTGTTTTGTTCCTCGATGGTCTCGAACCGACGGCCCTTGAGCGCGGTGCTCTGGGTGTGCTGGATCGCGTTCTCGACGGTGCCCTTGCGGTTCGGGTCACGCACCCTCGCCGGGTCGGCGACGACGCCGTAGTGGGCCAGTACGTCCCTATAGACTGGGTTGAGCTCCGGCTCGTACAGGTCGGGCTTGATGACGCCTTCCTTGAGGTTGTCGAGGACCACATAGCTGCAGCAACCGCCGAAGTAGCGCCATGCCTGTTCGTGCAACCTGGCCCAGGTTTGCTGGCTCGATTCCCATACGACGCGGCGGAAACTGCGCCGCGAGTAGCGCAGGGTCATCACGAACAGGCGCGGACGACGGTAACGGTCGGTGCCGGGCACGCGCGTCATGGCGCCCTCGCCGTAGTCGACCTGCACCTCCTCGCCGGGCGCGAATTCGAGACGGTCGAACTGTTCCGGCTCCTTGGCCACCACCGCGCCGGCAAAGCGCTTGACGCTGTTGTAGCCGGCCGCGAAGCCGAAGCGGTCGACCAGGTCCTGGTAGATCGCGGTGTAGTTGCGGCGCAGGCGCAACTGCTCGGTGATGAAAGTGCGATACGGTTCGCACGCCGATGGTGATACGGTCGGCCCGGCCGGTGGCCGGGGTGGGGGAATTTGAACTTCCGAGCCGGTGGCCACCCCGGGGGAATTTGAAACTCCCCTAATCGTGCGCTGGGCAAGGCTGCGGATGGTCTTGCGGTCGACGCTGGTGATGCGGGCGATCTCGCGCTGGCTCTTGCCCGCTGCCAGCAGGGTCAGGATGGTGGTTTGCAGATGCGGTTTCAAGACGTTCACTCCGAACTCCCTCGACGATCGAAGGAGAAAGATAACGTCCTGCCAACGGGATGCTCCCGGTGGTCGCTGCTGGCGCTTCTACAGCGCCGCTATACGGTCAGAGGGTGGGGGAATTTGGGGTGGCCAGAGGTGGGGGAATTTGACCGGCCAACGGGG
>NZ_FRCX01000032.1 GCF_900143065.1 Duganella sacchari
GTAACTTTCGCTACGTTATCCCCCACTCCTGGGTACGTTCCGATATTTTACTCACCCGTTCGCCACTCGCCACCAGAGCAAGCTCCGTGCTGCCGTTCGACTTGCATGTGTAAGGCATGCCGCCAGCGTTCAATCTGAGCCAGGATCAAACTCTTTAGTTTAATCTCTGTTTTATCACCATTGACAAAAATGGTTCGCTCACTCAAAATACTGACAGTATTACTACTGCTTATTTCTTGTTGAGCATTTAATGCTTTTTGTTGCAGCATCAAACGCCCACATTTATCGACTGTAATTTTTTAAAGATCATTCTGTACTGCTTGCTGCGAATCGTTGTGTCCGTCAGCGAAGAGATGAGATTATGCTTTACGGCATTCATTCCGTCAACCCTCTTTTTTCAACTGATACAATCGCTGCCTTTGATTTCGATAGAAAGCAGCAATGAGCAACACGATTAAACGCGGCGGTTTCAGTTCCAGCTTTGGCGTGCTGGCAGCGACCCTGGGCTCCGCCGTAGGCCTGGGCAATATCTGGAAGTTCCCTTATCTGACTGGCGCCAACGGTGGCGCCGGCTTCCTGCTGATCTATCTGCTGGCCACACTGGTCATCGGTCTGCCAGTGATGATCGCGGAGATCACCATGGGCCGCACCGCCAGAGCCAACCCGATCACGGCGTTGCAAAAGCTCAGTCCGAAAAAGAGTCTGCCGTGGTGGCTGGTCGGCGTGGCCGGCATGGTGGCGGCCTTCCTGATCCTGTCGTTCTATTCTGAAGTCGTGGCCTGGGTATTCGCCTACGTAGTGAAAGCCATCGGCGGCAGCATTCTCAGTAGCGACCGCCATGTAACGGAAAGCGCTTTCAGCACCTTGATCAGCGATCCCGTTCAGTCACTGCTGTGGCAGTGGGGCGTGCTGGCCTTTATTGGCGGCATCTTGCTGATGGGGGTGACCAAGGGCATTGAAGGCATCACCAAGAAGCTGATGCCGGTACTGTTCCTGCTGCTGATGCTGCTGTGCGCGGTCAGCCTGTCCCTGGATAAGGCAGCGGACGGCCTGGCCTTCCTGTTCCGTCCGGATTTCAGCAAGATTAGCGCCGGCGTCATCCTGACCGCCATGGGCCTGGCCTTCTTCAAGCTGTCGCTGGGCATGGGTACCATGATGACGTATGGCTCCTACTTCCGCGACGATCAGAACATCCCGGCGACGACGCTGCGCGTGATGCTGGCCGACCTGTTCGTCTCCATGCTGGCCGGCATTGCCATCTTCCCGGCGGTATTCACGTTTGGTTTTGAGCCAGCCGCCGGCCCGCCACTCGTGTTCATCACCATCCCTGCGGTGTTCTCGCAAATTCCTGGCGGCCAGCTGCTGATGATCACCTTCTTTGTCCTCGCATCGGTCGCCGCCACCGGCGCCATGCTGTCGCTGATGGAAGTCCCGGTCGTGATCCTGCACGAACGCCTGGGCATGAGCCGCCCGAAAGCCACGCTGGTCACCATCGCCACGCTGATGGTGCTGGGCTCATCCTGTGCGCTGACCAACAGCACGCTGGCCAGCTTCAAATTGTTCGGCATGAATATGTTTGACCTGTTTGACTTCGCCTCGTCCAATGTGCTGCTGCCGCTGGGCGGTATTTTGCTCGCCGTGTTTGTGGGCTGGGTGTGGGGCAAGGACAAGTTCCAGCAAGCGCTGTCCAATCAGGGAGCGTTGCGTAATCACGTCACCGTCAGCGCGGTGTTTTTCCTGCTGCGCTATGTGTCCCCTCTGCTGATCCTGGCAGTGATGCTGAAAGGCCTCGGATTGTTCTGAAACGCTGATATATACTGGCCGCACCATGAGAACTCAGGGTGCGCGATGAACCAGAGCGAGATCCCCGTAGTGCCAATGCCGACGATACTGATCGTCGACGATTCACCATCGTATCTGGCCGCGCTGCTGGACAGGCTGGAACGGCACGGCTTTCTGATCGTGCTGGCACAGACCGCTGCCGAGGGCCTGATGCGCGCCGAGTTCGCCGAGCCTGACCTGATCCTGCTCGATGTGGTCATGCCGGACATCGATGGCTTTGAAGCCTGCCGCCGCCTCAAGGCCGGCAAGAAAACCAAGGATGTGCCGGTCATCTTCATGACCGGCCTCACCGATCCCAAACAGAAAGTCACGGGCTTCGACGCGGGCGGCGTCGACTACATCACCAAGCCGTTTCAGATCGAGGAAGTCCTCGCGCGCATCAATACCCACCTGGCGCTGCGCCGCGCCAACCGTGAACTTCAAGACATGATTGCCACCCTGGCACAGGCACGCGAAGACCTGGTGCGCAATGAAAAACTGGCCGGACTGGGTGCACTGGTGGCCGGCATCGCGCATGAGTTGAACACCCCGATCGGCAACAGCCTGATGGCAGCCACCACGTTTGAATCGCAGACGGATGACATCTGCCGCCACATCAGCGCCGAAGGCGGCATTACGCGCACCGAGTTTGAACGCTATATCGAAAACGCCAGGCTATCGGTGGACATCCTCGCGCGCAATCTGCATCGCGCGGCGGACATCGTCACCAACTTCAAGCAGGTGGCGGTGGATCAGACCAGCTCCCAGCGCCGCAGCTTCCTGCTGGCGGAAGTTGTTACCGGCAACCTGCTGACGCTGCAGCCCACCATCAAGCGCACACCGTTTGTCATTCAGCAGCATGTGCCTGCGGAGCTGATGATGGAAAGTTATCCTGGCCCACTGGGGCAGGTGGTGACCAATCTGATTAACAACGCCATCCTGCACGGCTACGAAGGCCGCAATGAAGGTTTGATTGCGGTGATGGCGAGCCTCTCTGCGCAAGGCTGGGTGACGCTGAGCGTGGAGGATCACGGTGTCGGCATCGCGCGCGAGGATTTGCCGCGCATCTTCGATCCCTTCTTCACCACCAAGATGGGCGTGGGCGGTTCAGGCCTGGGCCTGAACATCGTCCACAACATCGTTACTGAGATTCTCGGCGGCCGCATCGACGTCACCAGTGAAGTGGGTGGGGGCACCCGCTTCACGCTGACCTTGCCGATGTCGGCGCCGATCAAATAGACCTTACTCCTGCGACCACACGGCCAGAATGCCGTCGGTTACGTCGACCTTGTGGTTGGCCAGGTGCTGGATGATGACGTAGGCATTGCTGCCATCGGTGCGCGGATAGCGATAGGCCGTGAATCCCAGCAGCTTGCCCGTCGACAGGTCAGGCTGTGTTTGGCCATTGAGGATCTGCGTTACCGCAACCGCATTAAACGTCAGGACGCCAGAGCTGAGCGGGAAGGTGCCATTACCCTGGCCATCAAACGACATCGACTTCAGATTGTTGCCGCCCGTCGTGCAGTTCTCGCGGTAGACAGTGAACGTCTGGTTGGCCAGATCCGCTGCGTTGAGCAGCTGCACGGCGGCGCGGGTCACCAGCACATCGGTGGATTTGACGATACTGCCGGCCGGGGTACTGACATTCTGGCACAGCATGTTCACGGACGGGAGTACGCCATTGCCGATGCCGGCAGCGGCAACCACCGGCGCATCATAGCTGAGCACGGCGGCATTGCGATAAAACTTGATAGTCTGGGCCGTCAAACCATAGGTCAGGCTGCCGCCCAGCGGCTGGAGCACGCCACTGGCCAAGTAGGAATAGCTGGCGCCATACAAGGGCGTATTCGTCGACAGGTCTTGCAGGTAATTGAAGCCGGCGTAACGCGACACCATCGGGAACGGCGGCTCGCCCTGCATCGCCGCGATGAAGCTCACAATCGTGTCGCGGAAGGCGGTCATATCCGTGGTCGCCGTGATGCTTGCGAGCAGGTCGCGCGCAGCCTGGTTGTTCGACAGCGACTCATAGGCGCTAACTTTGCCCGGCGTGTCGAGCAGAGAGGTGAAGATCGTCGCCGCCTGGATTTTTTTGCTGACCACCAGCGCATCATCATTCTGCGCGCCACTGAGAATCCGCAGCACAGCCTGCGCGGGTGCGATTTCCTTCCGGTCGAGGAAGCCGGCCCAGTACTGGATGCCGCTCAATTCGGCATTGCGGTTGAATCCATTGAGATAAATGGCGTTGACGAGGGAGGCATTATTGCGGACATACAGGTCACCAAATTCCTGGCTGGCGGCAAACCCATCCAGTGCACTGCTGGCCTGCCCATCCGCAGCATAGGCGGTGATCAGCTCCGGCAGCGTGGTGGGCAAATTGCGGTCACTGAAGATGCGGCTCCAGAACTCCAGTCCCTTGGCGTCGGCAGGACGGCCAAAGAAACCGATGTAGATGCTCTGTACCGCCTGGGTGTATTCCGCCGGCGCATGCTGTGCGCCCTGGGCGATGCGCGATCCTAGTACCGTCGCTTTGGGGGACGGCGAATCGCTGTTGGAGCCGCCACACGCTGCGAGCAGCACAGCCATGGAGCACAGGGATGCAAACTGAAAGGCAGGTTTCATGATCGTCCTTAAATTAGAAGGAAAACAATCATACCTTTTTTATAACTAGATAGATACAAAAAAGCCCGCACAGAACGCTGAGCGGGCTTTTTCTTATAACTAGCTTGACGATAACCTACTTTCACACTGGTTGCAGCACTATCATCGGCGCAGAGTCATTTCACGGTCCTGTTCGGGATGGGAAGGGGTGGGACTGACTTGCTATGGTCATCAAGCTTTAACTTGTACAGGCTTCGCGTCTTTTTCCGCGCCGCCTTGAAATCTGGAAGACAGTATTATAAACGATTTATACCGTTTATCAAGTAATTGTTTTAGGTAATGAAGCGTAATCAACGCAACGATTCTTAAAGCCATAACCTGCTAAGGTTATAGGGACAAGCCGTACGGGCAATTAGTATCAGTTAGCTTAATGCATTACTGCACTTCCACACCTGACCTATCAACGTCCTGGTCTCGAACGACCCTTCAAAGAGCTCAAGGCTCTGGGAAATCTCATCTTAAGGCAAGTTTCCCGCTTAGATGCTTTCAGCGGTTATCTCTTCCAGACTTAGCTACCCGGCAATGCCACTGGCGTGACAACCGGTACACCAGAGGTCTGTCCACTCCGGTCCTCTCGTACTAGGAGCAGCCCCCTTCAAATTTCCAACGCCCACGGCAGATAGGGACCAAACTGTCTCACGACGTTTTAAACCCAG
>NZ_FRCX01000031.1 GCF_900143065.1 Duganella sacchari
TGAGCACGCGCTCAAGCGTTGGCCGGCACTGGTGCGCTACGCGGAATCGGGCGCGCTCCCGATTGATAACAATGCCGTGGAAAATGCGATCCGTCCCATCGCCATCGGCAAAAAGAACTGGTTGTTCGCAGGCTCCGAGCGCGCCGGCCGACGCGCTGCCGCCATCCAAACATTACTCGGCACCGCCAAGCTCAATGGCCTCGATCCGCTGCATTGGCTGGCCAACGTGTTGGAACGTCTCCCGACGTGCCCTAACAGCCAGATCGATTCGTTGCTGCCATTCCCGAACTCTACGCAGTTCTAAGACCGTTGAACAGGTGGCTGGGCTGGAAGCTTACATCGCTAAAGCAAATCAGCCCAAATTTTTCATTAGCTGTTTGAGCAAAAGCCTTCGAGCGCTGTCGCGCCACTCTGTCACCAGCATCATGACAACCAAGCTCAAAAGGGTCGTTAAGGTCGCAGAATCTTGATACCTTCATGCGCTGCTCAAAAAAAATATGCTTTAACGCAATTTCAATTGAAGTCATGTAGTAAACGCGCATATATCGCAATTTCTATGGGCTTATCAATCAAAGGCCGTTGCCAGCCGAATTTGGTCAGCTAACGGACAACTGTATTTCTTGTTGAATTTGACTCGGGACGTTCGTCCACGTAGTCTTGCTGTCCAAGAGCAGCCGCACATCCATTTCGTCTTCGATTACTTGGCGGACGTGAGCAAACCAGTGGACCAAGCGTTTGTCGTTCTTCGTATCAAATTTAAACGCTCCGAAATCATTGTCCCAGTAAACCCCGGCCGCAGCACGATACACATGTTGATAAGACGGTTTTCCGCCGCCGTCCAGCCTCACGATGAGGAGCGAATCGGCAGTTGCAAACTCAATGTTCGATACCGTTTCTGAGTTCATTCAGCTATGGCTCCGTAGGTCCGTTCTTGGCCGTATGCCGTCTCGGTAATTTCATCCATGATAATCAATATCGCCGCAGGTAGGGTCAATATCCTTAACATGGTCAACTGGCGGCGATTGGAAGAGTGGGACGTTCTCACGCGCTAGGTACCAGGTTAGGTAAGCGCCGAATATTGGCACAAACAAAATAAGAGCTGCTTGTGCCCACCGTTGCGTGGGCTCGTAGAATGGCGAGGCCAATACCTTTCGCACGGCGATTGCGTCAAGGGCAAGCGTCACCACAGCGAGCGCAAGGAGAATCCATCCGGTTGAAGTAAGTGTGCTCATGGCCGTTTTGAGTCGTCATCCGTGTTTCAGCAATTCGCCGTCAAACCATACATCCTCATAGCTTGGTGCGAGCAATACACGCCATCCAGGAGGCAATGCCAAGTACGGGAGAATGCTCGGGCAATACTCTCCCAAGTGGGCTACATGAAGCGGTTGGTAAAAGTCTGCATCGTCTGAATACTCGCCACCGTAAATATACCAGCCACATGTACCATTTTCAGGGGGTAGGCGAACCGCATGCAGCGGCACTTTGCCAAGCGAGTTAAGCGCAATTCCTACTTTCTGGTCAAGCTCCGGTGGCAAGCACTCTACGTCGAAGCGCTGGCAAATATCATGGTGTCCAGTTGGCATGTCTACCTAAGTCAGTTGTGTGATGCCTATGTCTGCTGCTGGCCGCTAGCTGAATCGAGTCACGAGCTTCGCACAAACCAACTCGGCGTGACTTTTTGCCCAAGCCTCAGCTGCTTCTATTTCGGGTTGCAGCTCATCTAACGCCAACGCGTCCCAGTGCTGACGCACCGCACCCACAGGCAAGCCATCTGTCTCTGAAGCGATACCAACGAACACCATGAAATCCGGGTCCCCATCCATTCCAGAAATTTCATGCCGCAGCGAATCTAATTTTCTAGCACCGAGGATATAGCTGGTTTCACCGGCAAGCATAGCCTGCGCTGTTTGTACTACTTGGCTGCGCACGGATTCGACATACTGCTCACGGCTCATTTTTTCGTTCATTGATGCTTACTTTATCGTATAAGAACATGTCTGCTGCTGGCCGGATGCTGTCTCGTAAATTCTAACCCGCATGCATAGATACAAAAAACGTGACCGTTGCTGCAAAAAGGCCGATGCCAATGCCCGTCGAAAATGCATGCGCTACCGAGCCTCTGGACCAAGGCAAATAGAGCCATACTCCACCGCCAACAAAGGCAAAAGTAATTAACAAAATCCCGAATAGCAATCGAGTTTGGAGCACATGCGTGAGGGCGTAGAACGATAGTACAGCGGAGCTGAGGAGCATCGAAAAAACATACGCCGATTTTTTAAAATTTTTCGTCATATCATCTCAATTTCAGTGTCCGGTATTGGCCGAACGCAGCCAAGCGGGACTTAAATTTTTTGGTCTTACCTCAACCGAAATCGCTTTAGTGCATTGACCACGGCAGCAATAGCAGTACCCCAGCATAGGCTGGTTACAAGTGCAGGAATCAAAAAGCCACCATCACCTTCCCAAGTAAAGTAACGCCCTGGCATAGTTAAAGTGTTCGCTAGCGGAAGCGCAGTTTCTGAGACGACATGGTCTAGCCAAGTCCATGTTTCTTTGTCCTTGAAACCTAACCCCAACGCAGCATAACTAAGTGGCCCCAGCCATACCGCCGCAGTCGCAATCGCGTGCAGAAAGGCATACTTTGAGACTGTCTTTAAGCCATCCAATAGTCTTTTCGTATCCACGTCGCTCTCTAATTATTGACAGGCAGCTCTTGGCCGAATTCGGTCTAAGGCAAGAGGATACCACCTTGCCGATATGAAAATATCACATATTTCCACACTCGGCGACGGAGGTTGGCCGTGCCTAGCAATAAGTAGAGCGCGGCTGCATGGTCACTGCCTACGCACCTCCCTTGATGCGAATATGTAAAACAACACAACACCTTGCAGGCCGCAAACTGAAGTCGCCAAGGGTTACGAGTCAGCCGTGCAATGCCAAAACAGCAATGCGCTATACAATGTAAGCATATTCAACATCGTGTGAGCCACGCATGCCGGAAATAATTCGGAAGGGAGATTCAACAAGTCATGGCGGAACCGTCTTAGAGGGGTCGCCGAGTGACATTTGTATGGGTCAACCAATCTCATTCGTCGGGCATAAAGTTCACTGCCCAAAATGCCGAGGAGACTTCCCGATTTTAGAAGGTGTGATGACTTCCACGTTCTACGGTAAAGGTGTGGCCGTAGCGGGCATGAAAACATCTTGCGGCGCCACGCTGATAGCTTCCCAGTTTACGGACACGGTTGAATGGAGCAGTGGCACTTCTGGTGCCAGCGCTGCGAAGCAATCATCGGCGGCAATCGCTGCTGCGGCAACGCAGCTCGCGCCAGGTGCACTTCCGCTGCGCGCTGCTGACGACAAGCTCGCGGCGTCATACACCGCCGACAAGTTCGATGAACAGCCGCAGCTCCAAGACGACGCAATCAAAGGTGTCCCCTACCTAATTGAAACGACGGACGGACGGAAACTTTCTGGTCGCGCCGATTCTAACGGCATACTTCCTCGAATCGAAACGTATGACGCCGACGAATATACGGTGTACTGGGGCGATGAAGCTCTGGCTAAAATGGACGTGCCTGTCTGATGGGGAAAACGCTGAAGCAGCAGGCGACTGTCAAGACGAACACAGTCCCGGGGTCTGTCTGCAAGATAGATGCGCCGGCGGTCAAATTCGCGGATTTATGGAGCAACTACGTTACCGGCGATCCGTACAAGCCTGCGGCGGGTGATAAGGGCGATTACAGCAATCAATGCGCATTGCGTCTCAGCGCGACGTTTCACAAGATCGGCATCAAGATGCTTTCCTTCTCTCAAAAAAGCATCAAGCCGATGCCTGGGACGCAGGTGCTGGGGCGGGTGATCATGGATGGATCACCCGCCGCTGTGCGCGCCTACGAGTTGGGAAGTTGGCTCAAACTTCAACCGTTCTGCGGACTTCCGGAAAAGCCGGAAGACATCACTGGCAAGGACTGGGAATCAAAGGTCAAAGGGCGCACGGGCATCATCATGTTCCACGCCTATTGGACTCGCTCAGGGGAAGCTCCGGCGAGCGCCAGCGGCGGACACATCGATTTGTGGAATGGAAAGCGCCTCACTATCAGTGGTGTTGCAGATGGTTTCGCAACGATAGGACGTTATCTTGGGATTCAGTCAGTGAGGCAAGGCGCGACGATTTTATCAACTTGGTCGTATTCGGACCTTAGTAACGCCAAAACCATTCTGTTTTGGGAGGTCAAATGAAACGCTTCTTAATAGGCTTAGCAGGCCTTTTTTTTGGGTTGCTCTTGGCGGGGATCTATATCCTAGTTAGCTCACACTACAACTGGTCGCCAGTAGATAAGCTGCCAGCGAGTTGCCAAGTGGATGATTGCCATTTTTCGATCCGGCTACTACTTTTCTTTGATATCTTCGGCCCCGCATTGATATTTTTCATCTTGAATATATGGGCGTGGAAGCGCTGGACGCTACGAAAATGGATGCAATGGTTAGCAGGATTAACGGTGCTTACTTGTTGTTATTGGCTATTCGGTTATATCTCACAATGACCGTTTTTTAAGGTGACTATTCTCCATCACTGCCGCCGCCATTATAATAAGTCGCCGCTAAATTCTCAAACTCAGATTTCATGGATGGGCTTAACACATTGAATGGCCGGTTCTGGCCGATCACTGACAAAAATTTAAAAGTTCCGCTGGCGGTGGCAGGCTATGTCGGCCAAGCACCTCTAATATTTCGGCCTTGCAACCATCAACGGTACCAAAAACACCGCTTTCTGCTAAATTCAATTCGTCCTCCAAAGTGTTGAACAGACTATAGAGTTCTGTGTCTCTGATGTGACCGCTCATCGATAGCGCAATCTGTTTGGCTCCCGTTAATACTGAATGCGGATTGGCTTTTGAAAAAGACATGCAGCGTAACAGGATACCTAGTAGCCAACTGCCCGCAATCTCTAAATTCGCGTCACCAGGAACAGAATTTAGATCTGTAATCACTTGGGGGAGTGGCTTTCGCCATGACACTTCAATGACTTCCCCTGGAGGCTCATCCATCTCAGCTATCACCGACAAAGCCCATTCTCGCGCAGCATCGGCCGTGCAGATACCTGTTTCAAGCCCAAGGCGAAAGAATTGAGAATACGTCGCTAAAGATGCTGTCATGTGAACCTGTCTCGTGGCTGTCTGCTGCTGGCCGATCTCGACCAATGAGACAAGATAGCATCGTGCTCTTTTAGAAAACTCACATATTGTCACGACTAGACCTCGGCAATGCTGTTGTACAGCAACTGCTAGGGACCATAAAATTCGCTGCTGATTTCATTCACCACCATGTAGCGCCCACTCATCCATGATAAGGCGCCATTGGTCGGATACTCTGCCGAATGCTAAAGCCAAGGCTCTAAAGTAAGCGGATTGCTATCGCATACAAGACGGCGACACTTACAGGAGATAAAGATGCGAACCAAATTCTTTGCCGCATTATTGGGCTGCTGCACGCTCACCGTCGCCACCGCATCCGACCGGCCCCCGTTGGCCGGTCAAATTCCCCCACCTCTGGCCACCCCAAATTCCCCCACCCTCTGACCGTATAGCGGCGCTGTAGAAGCGCCAGCAGCGACCACCGGGAGCATCCCGTTGGCAGGACGTTATCTTTCTCCTTCGATCGTCGAGGGAGTTCGGAGTGAACGTCTTGAAACCGCATCTGCAAACCACCATCCTGACCCTGCTGGCAGCGGGCAAGAGCCAGCGCGAGATCGCCCGCATCACCAGCGTCGACCGCAAGACCATCCGCAGCCTTGCCCAGCGCACGATTAGGGGAGTTTCAAATTCCCCCGGGGTGGCCACCG
>NZ_FRCX01000028.1 GCF_900143065.1 Duganella sacchari
CTAAAAAATGGATCGCGTCATCAAGCATGAACCGAAGGTTAACAGGCCATTCTTACGTTTACAACTCTTCAAAATAAAAATGCCGTTCAGTCTTAGCTGAACGGCATTACACCTCGCGGTGGCTTTTTTTTATCATAACCAGGTTCGCTTACCTTCCGGTTTCGCGCCCATTTCCCTTAGCCTGCGCCGCAAGCGCGCATTATCGGCAAGCGCCGCGATCAGTGAGATCAGCACAATGGCGTTCAGCGCGTCGCTTCCAAAGAATCTGAAAAATAGCACCGATGCACCAGCGCAAAGCAGCGCAGTAATCAGCAACATCAATCCGTCTTTCATTTATTGCTCCGCTTATAAATCTCTGGATGGCGTATCAGAACTGATGGTAGCCAAGGACGATGTAAATGATTCATCTGAGCGTTGAGCAGCACATCAGCTAATGAAAGCCCGCCAGCCAGGCTCCGTCCAGTTGCAACAGCAATACTGCCAATTACTGCACCAACATAAATTGAGGCGCTCATAGCAGCGACAACCGCCAGCTTTTCACCACGGATACCCGCGCCCACCATTTCCATCACGGTCACTTTTTTGCCAAACTTCTCAACCAGCCCAACAAGCGTTGAGGCGGCGCCAAGCGCCAACTGCATATTTCCAAACAAGCTTTCAGGTGCGGGCAAGCCTAAGGCATCCATGTTTTCTTTGAAATATTTGTAGAAATCAGACATATACCCTCCGTGGTTATGAATGTCATCGGAGATTAGTCTGTATGGTCATGATGCGCCTTGCGGCGGCGCACAGCAAGCGAGCGGGAGCGTTGGAACATACGATGGCTGCACGGCTTGGCAGCCATCGCAACAAAGAGCTTTAATTCTGCTCGGCGTAGGTTTTGACCAGTTCGTGCAAGAAGGTGCGGCCTTCCATCAGGGACTGGACGCCGATGTATTCGTTGAGACCGTGGATGTTGCCCAGGTCTGGCGTCAGGAAGATGCCGCTGATGCCGTAGGTCGGGATGCCGGCTGCGTTGAGGAACTGGCCGTCCGTCGCGCCGGATTGCAGGATGGGCAGCACCGGCACGCCTGGCCACATCTTCGCGGTCAGCTTCTCGACCGGCTCCATGATGGCGCGCGTCAGCACCGGTGGCGCTGAATTCTCGCCACGGATCTCCAGCGTTTCCACCTTCACCGCCGGATCGTCAATTGCCTTCACCAGTGCCTGACGCACCGTCTCCTGCGTCACGCCCGGGAAGATGCGGCAGTTGACGTTGGCGCGGGCGCGCTGTGGCAGCGCATTGGTGGCGTGGCCGGCATCCAGCATGGTCGCCACGCAAGTGGTGTGCAGCATCGCGGCCCAGCTAGGGTCGGCGCTCGATACCGTGGATACGGCTTTGACATCGCCCGGGTTCTTCACCACTGCCAGCATGGCATCGGCGATCTCCTTGTGGCCAGCCGACAGCTGGATCTTCGACATCGCATTCAGATAGCCCGTGCTGCCATCGGTCAGCTGAATCGGAAACTCATAGCCCTGCACCTTGGTCAGCGCGCCAGCCAGGTGATAGATGGCGTTATCCTTCATGGGACGCGAGCTATGGCCGCCGCGGTTAATCACTTCCAGGCGGTAGTTCTGCGACACCTTCTCGCCCGCCTGCACCGTCATCGACACGCGCTTGCCGGCCGCATTCAATTCACCGCCCGCACCTTCATTCAGCGCGAAACCGGCATCGATCAGGTCACGGCGATTTTTGCTGAGCCACTCCGCGCCGTTGAATGCGCCGGACGTCTCTTCGCCACAAGTCAGCGCCATCTTCAGGGTGTGGCGTGGTTTGTAGCCTTCCTGCTTGAAGCGGATCAGCGAGTCAGCCCAGATGGCAGCCTGCGCCTTGTCGTCCACCGCGCCGCGCGCATAGAACTTGCCGTCTTCTTCGATCAGCGTAAACGGATCACGCACCCAGTCTTCGCGCTTGGCTTCCACCACGTCGATGTGCGCCAGCAGCAGGATCGGTTTCGCTTTCGGATCGCGCCCCGGCAGCACGGCCACCAGCCCGCCCTCTTTCGGATGATCCGGCGCGGTGAAGATGTGCAGATCGGATTCCGGGAAGCCCGCCGTCTTCATGCGCGCTGCGATGCGCTCGGCCGCCAGCGTGCAGCTGCCGGACGACAGCGTGGTATTGGTTTCGACCAGCTCTTTGTACAGGGCGCGGAACTGCTGTCCGGTTGGATCGGCGGCGTAAGCGCTTTGCACGCATGCCAGCATGGCGGTCACAGCTCCCAGTACAAAACGAGACTTCATGGTCGTATCCTTGAAAAGTTAAACTATATTGATCGTTTCTTCCTCATCCGCCTTGGCCTGCTGGCGTTCCCACATTTGAGCATACAGACCGTTCGCTGCCAATAGCGATTGATGCGTACCACGTTCAACAATGCGGCCATGATCGAGCACGATAATCTGCTGCGCATCCGCCACCGTGGACAGGCGGTGCGCAATCACCATCGTCGTGCGCGTGCGCGAGATTTCCTTGAGCTGGGCCTGAATCGCCTGCTCCGCTTTCGAATCCAGCGCCGACGTGGCTTCGTCGAAAATCAGGATGGCCGGATTCTTCAGCAGCGTGCGCGCAATCGCCACGCGCTGCTTCTCGCCACCGGACAGTTTCAGGCCACGCTCACCGACCATGGTCTGGTAGCCATCCGGCAGACTGTCGATGAAGTCATGGATCGATGCGGCGCGCGCGGCAGCCACGATCTCCTCATGCGTGGCGCCCGGCTTGCCGTAAGCGATGTTGTATTCGATGGTGTCGTTGAACAGCACCGTATCCTGCGGCACGATGCCGATGGCGTGGCGCACCGAATCCTGCGTCAGCGAACGCAGGTCCTGGCCATCGATGGTGATGCCGCCCGCATTCACCTCGTAGAAGCGGAACAGCAGGCGCGACAAAGTGGACTTGCCGGAGCCGCTATGCCCTACCACCGCCGTCGTGGTGCCGGGCGCGATGGTGAAGTCCACATCAAACAGAATCTGGCGCTTGGCCTCATAGCTGAAGTCCACATGATTGAAGCGTACCTGCGCGCCATGCGTGACCAGCGGCTGCGCTTCCGGCGCGTCAGCAATTTCCTTGTTCTGATCCAGCAGCGAAAACAGCTTTTCCATATCCGCCAGGCTTTGCTTGATCTCGCGGTAGATCACCCCCAGGAAGTTGAGCGGAATGTACAGCTGGATCATGAAGGAGTTGACCAGCACCAGGTCGCCCAGCGTCATCGTGCCCGCGATCACGCCGACCGTTGCGCGCCACAGGATCAGCGTGACCGCCACCGCGATAATCAGCGACTGGCCCGTGTTCAGCAACGACAGCGATGTCTGCGATTTGACGGCCGCGCTTTCGTAGCGCTGCAAACCTTCGTCATAGCGCTTGGCCTCGTAGTCTTCGTTGCCGAAGTATTTCACCGTTTCGTAGTTGATCAGCGAATCGATGGCCTTGGTGTTCGCCTTGGAGTCCAGCTCATTCATGGTGCGGCGGAAGTGCGTGCGCCAGTTGGTAATCATGATGGTGAAGGTGATGTACGACACCAGCGCCACCAGGGTAATCACCGAGAACCAGATATCGTAGTGCGTGACCAGATAGCCCAGCACCAGCGTGATCTCCACCAGCGTCGGCAGGATGTTAAACAGCGTGTACGAAATCAGTGAACCGACTGCGCGCGTGCCGCGCTCGATATCACGCGTCATGCCGCCGGTCTGGCGGTTCAGGTGGAAGCGCAGCGACAGCGCGTGCAGATGGCGGAACACCTTGAGCGCAATGGTACGTACCGCGCGCTGCGTCACGCGCGCAAACAGGAACTCGCGCAGCTCGGTGAACAGCGTGGTCGAGACGCGCAACACGCCGTACGCCGCCAGCGCGCCCAGTGGCAGCACCAGCAAGGCCTGCGGATGGGATGGCGTGATCGTCAATGCATCGATCAGCTTCTTCATCACCACCGGCACGCCGACATTGGCCAGCTTGGCGCCGACCAGGCAGCCCAGCGCCAGCAGCACGCGCCATTTATAGACCCACAGGTAGGGAATCAGGGTTTTCAGGGTGGCGATATCGCTACGGGCAGGAGCGGTATTGCTGGCAGTGGCTGGCGGAGTATTCGGATAACGGCGCATGGCGGATATTGGCTTTTTATGGTTCAATCCCGTTCATTGTAGCCCGCTGAAGAGAAATCAAGATGACCACGCCCCAAATCCCCACCGTCAACACCATCAATCGCGGCCTGCCAGCCGGGAAGATGCCGGAACTGCGCATGATGCCAGCGCCTTCCGATGCCAATGTCTACGGTGACGTCTTCGGCGGCTGGATCATGGCCCAGGTGGACATCGCCGGCTCGCTGCCCGCCACGCGCCGCGCCAACGGCCGCGTTGCCACCATCGCGGTGAACTCCTTCGTGTTCAAGAACCCGGTGTTTGTCGGCGACCTGCTGTCGTTCTATGCCGATATTGTCAAAGTTGGCAATACGTCCATTACCGTGCAGGTCGAAGTGTATGCGGAGCGCAACCGCCTGCAAGCCAATACCGTCAAAGTTACCGAAGCCACGCTGACCTACGTCGCCACCGACTCCGACCGCAAGCCGCGCAAAGTGCCGCCGATTGAAACGCTGATCCATCCGTAAGCCATCGCGGCCTGCCGCATGGACGACCACCGCCGCATCTTCCTCGCCACTGCGAGCCGCCTGGGTGCGCTGGCCGCGCTGACCAGCGCCAGCGTGGGCCGCGCACAGAACCGCGGCACAGCTTATCCATTCACGCTCGGCGTGGCTTCCGGCTCGCCGCTGCCGGATGCGGTGGTGATCTGGACCCGCGTGCTGTACGACCCGCTCAACGCCGCCGCCATGCCGCCCATCGCCTTCAGCGTGCGCTGGGAAATGGCCGAGGACGAGCATTTCCGGCGCATCGTCGCCCAAGGTACAGCCAGTGCGCCGCCCGAGCTGGCGCACAGCGTCCATGTCGATGTCACCGGTTTGCAGCCGGACCGCTGGTACTGGTACCGTTTCATGCTGGGCGATGCCGTCAGCGCCATCGGCCGCACGCGCACCGCGCCCGCCGCCGGCGCCATGCCGCGGCGGCTCAAGCTGGCCGTGGCCTCCTGCCAGCACTGGGAATTCGGCAGCTATGCCGCCCATCGCCACATCACGGCCGCTGCGCCCGATCTGGTGGCCTTCCTGGGCGATTACATCTACGAGTGGGGACCATACCAGCTACAGCATCCCAAGGCCGCCGTACGGGCTTCTGAGAGCTTTACCCTGGCTGACTACCGCGCACGGTACGCCCAGTACAAAACCGACCGCGACCTGCAAGCGGCGCACCAGGCCGCACCGTGGATCGTTACCTGGGACGACCACGAAGTCGCCAACGACTACGGCAACGACCGCGACGAACGCCTCGATCCGCGCTTCATCGATAGGCGCGCGGCCGCCTACCAGGCCTTTTACGAACACATGCCGCTGCGCGCCAGGCCTGGCGACTTCGCCCACATGCGTATCTACCAGCGCTACGACTGGGGCAAGCTGGCGCGCTTCCACGTGCTGGACGACCGCCAGTACCGCGCCTATCACGCCTGCCCGCCCCCCGGGCGCGGCGGTTCCAGCTCCGTGCTGTTGCGCGATTGCCCAGCGCTGCTGGACCGCAGCCGCAGCATGCTCGGCAAGGAGCAGGAGCAATGGCTGGCGCAAGGGCTGTCCTCGTCGCCGGCGCGCTGGAACATCCTGGCCCAGCAAACGCTGATGGCACAGAACAGCCAGCTGCCCATCCTGCGGGAAGGCGACGGCCGTTTCTGGACCGACGGCTGGGATGGCTACCCGAGAGCACGCCAGCAACTGTTCGACACACTGCACACAAGCCGCGCCAGCAATCCGCTGATCCTGTCGGGCGACGTCCATAGCTTCTTTGCCTGCGACCTGCCGCGCAATCCCTCGCGCCCGGCCTCGCCGGCCAATCCCGTTCTGGCCACAGAATTTTGCGGCACCTCGATCACCTCGCCGTCGCGCCCGCAGGCGCGCACCGAACAATACGTCTCGATGAACCACAGCATCAAATATGGCCGCAGCGACAAACGCGGCTACATGCTGCTGACGATCACGCCCGCCGATACCACCGCCCATTTCCTCGCGCTGGACGATGTCCACAACCCCGCCAGCCGCATCGCCCGCGCCGCCCAATTCGTGGTGCACAACGACCGTCCCGGTGTTGGCACCAAGTTATTGTTGTCTTTTTAACCCTGTTTAGACCAAGCTTGAAAAGAAGCATCGCCAGCCTATACTGGCTAGACCACCTGAATGGAGGTGCTTCATGTTGAAAGTATCAGGCAATGAAATCGCCGACGAGCTGGATCGCTACCTGCACCAGGCTCTGACGCAAACCGTCGTAGTGGAACAGACCGATCACGCTGCGGTGGTCGTGCTGTCGCTGACCGAGTTTGAACGGTTACAGGAAGTGGACGATCAGCACTGGGCTGACTGCGTCCGTAAAGCCAATGTCGAAGGCTATATCGATCACCAGCAGGAGGTACGGCACCGACTGGCTGCCGCAATGCGCGCCCGCAGGCTCGCTTGCATCCGCAAACCATAAACAGAAAATCAGTTCGGGGTCAGTGCCGACATTCGGACATTTCGTGAACGAAATGTCCGAATGTCGGCACTGACCCCGAACTTTAGGCTGCGGCTTTCTCGTCGCGCAGCTGGCGGCGCAGAATCTTGCCGACGTTGGTCTTCGGCAGCTCGTCGCGGAACTCGATGTACTTCGGTTTTTTGTACGCGGTCAGTTCATGCTTGCAGAAGTCCAGCAGCTCTTCGGCAGTCAGGTTAGGATCTTTGCGCACCACGAACAGTTTCACTGCCTCGCCCGAATTCTTGTCCGGCACGCCGATGCACGCCACCTCCAGCACGCCCGGGTGCGCTGCTACCACGCCTTCCACTTCGTTCGGATAGACGTTGAAGCCGGACACAATAATCATGTCCTTCTTGCGGTCAACGATGCGGGTGAAGCCCTTCTCGTCCATGATGCCGACGTCGCCGGTCTTGAAGAAGCCGTCGGCGGTCATCGACTTGGCAGTCTCGTCCGGACGGTTCCAGTAGCCCGCCATGACCTGCGGGCCGCGAATTGCGATTTCGCCGGTCGAGCCTAGCGGCAGCGGGTTGCCGTCGTCGTCCAGGATCGCTACCTCGGTCGATGGAATCGGCAGGCCGATGGTGCCGGTGAATTCCTTGATATCGACGCGGTTGGCGGTTGCCACCGGCGAGGTCTCGGACAGGCCGTAGCCTTCGATGATCGGCGTGCCGGTCACTTTCAGCCAGCGGTCCGCCACCGCCTTTTGCACAGCCATGCCGCCGCCGTTGCACACCGAGTAGGACGAGAAGTCCAGCTTGGCGAAATCGGCATTGTTCAGCAGCGCGTTATACAGCGTGTTCACCGCCGGGAACACGGCCACGCGGTACTTGGCCAGCTCTTTGACGAAACCTGGAATGTCGCGCGGATTCGGGATCAGCAGATTCAGGCCACCCATGCGCATGCCCATGAAGGCGCTGATGGTCAGCGAGTAGATGTGATACAGCGGCAGCGCGCACACAAACACGATCTGTTCCGGCGACTGCTTGAACTGCAGCCAGGCTTCGTTCTGCAGCACGTTGGAGATGACGTTACGGTGCAGCAGGATCGCGCCTTTCGACACGCCCGTGGTGCCGCCGGTGTACTGCAGGAAGGCGATGTCGTCGTGGCCCAGCTTGACCGGCTGCAGCGACAGGCGTCCGCCTTCGGCCAGCACCTGTTTGAACGAGACCGAACCTGGCAGCGTGAAGGCCGGCACCATCTTCTTCACGTGGCGCACCACGAAGTTGACCAGCGTGCCTTTGAGGCCGCCCAGCAGGTCGCCCATGCTCGCCACGATCACGTGCTTGACCGGCGTCTGCGGCAGCACCTGCTGCACCGTGGTGGCAAAGTTTTCCAGCACGATGATGACTTCCGAACCGGAGTCCACCAGCTGGTGCTGCAACTCGCGCGGAGTGTACAGCGGGTTGACGTTGACCACCGTGTAGCCGGCGCGCAGCACCGCGGCCATGGCCACCGGATACTGCAGCACGTTCGGCATCATGATGGCGACGCGCGCGCCCGGTTGCAGGCCTTTGCTTTGCAGCCAGGCGCCCATTTTTTGCGACAGTTGATCCAGCTCGCCGTAGGTCAGGAACTTGTCCATGCACACGAAGGCGTTGCGGTCTGCGTACTTGCGAAACGATTCTTCCAGCAGATGCGTGACCGAGCGGTATTGGGTGTTATCAATTTCCGCCGGTACGCCTTCGGGGTACGACTTCAGCCAAATCTTATCCATCTTTATGCAGCCTTTTTCTTTTCGCCGGGGGCTTCGTCGCGCAGCATGCGGCGCAGGATTTTCCCGACATTGGTTTTTGGTAGCTCCTCGCGGAACTCAATGTATTTCGGCTTTTTATAGCCGGTCAGTTGTTCCTTGCAGTAGGCCATCAGCTCGGCCTCGGTCAGGTTCGGATCCTTGCGGACCACGAATACCTTCACCGCTTCGCCTGAGTAGTCATCCGGCACGCCGATCGCCGCGCATTCCAGCACGCCCGGATGCGCCGCAATCACGCCCTCCAGCTCATTCGGATACACGTTGAAGCCGGACACCAGGATCATGTCCTTCTTGCGGTCGACGATTTTCACATAGCCGCTGGCATCCATCACGCCGACGTCGCCCGATTTGAAGAAGCCATCGGGCGTCATCACCTTGGCCGTTTCATCGGGACGGTTCCAGTAGCCCGCCATCACCTGCGGACCGCGGATCGCGATTTCGCCGGCGGTGCCCAGCGCCACTTCGTTGCCATCGTCATCCAGGATGGCGATATCGGTCGATGGCACCGGCAAGCCGATGGTGCCGGTAAACGCGGTACTGTCCGCGCGGTTGCAGGTGGCCACTGGCGAAGTCTCGGACAAGCCGTAACCTTCAATGATGGACACGCCCGTCGCTTTCAGCCAGCGGTCATTGACCGCCTGCTGCACCGCCATGCCACCGCCATTGCAGATCTTCAGCGCCGAGAAGTCCAGATGCACAAAGTCCGGATGGTTCAGCAGCGCGTTGTACAGCGTGTTCACGGCCGGCAGCATGTTGAACTTGTACTTCGCCAGCTCCTTGATAAAGCCGCCGATGTCGCGCGGATTCGGAATCAGGATGTTCAGCGCGCCCACCCGCGTGCCCCACATTGCGCACGCCGTCAGCGCAAAGATGTGGTACAGCGGCAGCGCGCATACAATCGTCACCTGCTCGTCCGAACCGCCCAGCGCCGGCTGCGACCAGGCCTCGCTTTGCAGCAGGTTGGCGACGATGTTCTGGTGCGTCAGCGTCGCGCCTTTCGACACGCCCGTGGTGCCGCCCGTGTATTGCAGGAAGGCCGGATCGTTGTACTGGCGCTCCACTGGCGTCAGCTTCATGCCGCCGCCCTGCGACAGCGCATCCTTGAAGCGCACCGCATTCGGCAGCGAAAACGCCGGCACCATCTTCTTGACGCTGCGGACCACGAAGTTGACCAGCATGCCTTTCAGGCCGCCGAGCATCTCGCCCATGCTGGCCACCACGATGTGCTTGACCTGGGTCCGGCCCAGCACCTGCTCCAGCGTGGTCGCAAAATTTTCCAGAATGATGATCGCTTCGCTGCCCGAGTCATTGAGCTGGTGTTCCAGTTCGCGCGGCGTGTACAACGGATTGACGTTGACCACCGTGTAGCCCGCGCGCAGGATCGCGGCAATCGCGATCGGATACTGCAGCACGTTCGGCATCATGATGGCCACGCGCGCGCCCGGCTTCAGGCCACGGCTTTGCAGCCAGGCGCCCAGGCGCTTGGAATAAGCGTCGACTTCGGCATAGGTGAGGAACTTGTCCATGCAGACATACGCATTGCGGTTCGCGTATTTGTGGAAGGACTCTTCCAGCAACTGCACCAGCGAGCGGTACTGACTCGTATCCACTTCGGTCTGCATGCCGGGCGGGTACGACTGCAACCAGATTTTCTCCATCCTGTGCCTCTTGTCTCGAATATTATCGTTGTAAGGCCGGCGCACAGTGCCGGGTCAGGCGCGAATCATTCGTCTTGAGCGAATTTATAGAGCCTACTCATGATGCGATGCTAGCGGGCAGCACGCTCGTACGCAAGCGCATTTAACCATAATTAGAACGGCTGTTCTAACGGCTTTTTATGCCGCAATGCAGCATCAATGCACACCTTCGGCCACTGGTGGCGCTTCCTTGGCCCCCTCGGCATTGAGCATCGCAGGACGGCCCAAGAGGTCCAACTGCTGTCGGCGTTGACCTACATCAAGAGTTGTCAATTTTTGCACCGCACCATAAAAACGCACGAACGTTCGTTCCTGCTTTAGCAACACGCGGAAGGCCGGCAAATAATCGTGGTAAGTTCCCACCGCGCTGAGGTGGGCATTGGTCAGCGGCTCGGCAAACCAGCGGTCATAACCGGCGTAACCGCCCCAGCTTTCCTTGAGCTTGAGATAGTCGGATTTCAGGTGGGCGAAGATGCGGGCCTTCTCGGCACGCTTGTGACGGGTGCTGGTTTTGCTGGCATACAGGTCGGCCAGCATTTTGCGGTGCCGCACCAACAGCGCCAGAAAATCCTGGCGGCGCGCGTTGTAACGCGTATAGGCTTCGCGCATCGGATCGGTGCCATACAACTCCAGCCAGCGCGCCACGCCGGCCTCCTCCACTGCGGTAGCAAAGCCCTCGTTGAACTGCGAATCGCCCGGCACATACACCACCTGGTGCGCCAGCTCGTGGAATACCATGCGCGCCAGTTCGGCATCGGAGTAATTGATGAAGGTGGACAGCAGCGGATCGCTGAACCAGCCCAGCGTGGAATAGGCCGGCACGCCGCCGACCTGCACGTCGTTGCCTTCCTTGCGCAACTCGTCGGCATAAGCCTGCGCGTCCTCCTTGCTGTAGTAGCCGCGGTAGCTCACGCAGCCGGCAATCGGGAAGCACCACTGGACCGGCCGTAGCGACAGCTCCGGCGTCGCCACCACATTCCACAGCACGAAGGGGCGCGACAAGGCGGCATAGTTTCTGTAGCTGGCGTTATCCGGCAGGCCCAGTTCCCTGACCGCGAATTTGCGGATCAGCAGGGCCTTCTCAAGGCGGGCGCGCAGCTGGGGATCGGTACTTGGGTCGCCGAGCCAGTCATCGATCGGACGGGCATCCGACCACAGCGAATACTGGCCTTGTGCGGCCTGCATGTAGTACTTGAATTGCGCGCAGCCGGCCAGCATGGCGGACACGCACGCCGCCGCCAACCAGTATCTGGTGCGGAGAACCCGGCGTGCAATATTGCGCATACATCACCTTAAGCAGCAACCCTTTCGACCTGTACCAGTGTATCGTAAAAAGTCGGCGCACGGCCCATATCTGTCAGCTGTTGGCTGGTAACCTCATTGGCGTTTTTGCCATCCGTGGCTAGTTTTTTCCACCACACTGACAAGCCGACAACCAGTCCCGCGCGCGCCTTGTCGGTCACGCGCGCCTTGGCCACAAAGGAGCCGCGGTCATTGAAGATGCGGACCATGTCGCCGTTGGCGATGCCACGCGTCGCACTGTCCTCGGGATGGATATCCAGATGCGGCTCGCCTTCCGCCGAACGCAAGCTCTTGACGTTGACGAAGGTGGAGTTGAGGAAGTTGCGCGCCGGAGGAGAAATCATCGCCAGCGGATAGCGCGCCGCCAGTTCGGGATTGCTGGCCACCGATTCATAGGGCGGCAGGTACGCCGGCAGCGGATCGAGGCCATCGGCCTTCATCTGCGCGGAATAGAACTCGCACTTGCCCGATGGCGTAGGGAAGCCGCCTTGCGCGAACGGCGCCGCAGGCATGTTCAATTTCTGCCAGCCCTTCTGCTTCAAGGCGTCCCAGTCAAAGCCCATGGCGCGCACGTCCTGTGCGTTGAAGGCCTGCGCGGCCAGCTCGTCGTCGCTCTCCTTGAAGCATGGGTCGTCAAAGCCCATCTTCGCTGCCAGCAGGCGGAAGATTTCCGTGTTCGGTTTGGACTCGCCCATCGGCGCGATGGCAGCGTTATTGGCCATCATGTAGAGGTGGCCGTAGGAGGTGTGTGCATCCATGTGCTCCAGCTGCGTGGTGGCCGGCAGCACGATGTCGGCATAGTCCACCGTGTCAGTCTGGAAGTGCTCCAGCACCACCGTGAACAGGTCTTCGCGCAGGAAGCCGCGCATCACCTTGTCCGAATCCGGCGCAATCGCCAGCGGATTGGAGTTGTAGACGATGACCGCTTCCACTGCCGGACCAAATGACGGCGATGCAGGCCGCAGCAGGTCGTCGCCGATGGTGGTCATGTTGATGGTGCGCGGGATCTTCTTCAGCAAGTCCGTGCGCTGCAGCCTGGGTTTGTTGGTCGGGAAGGAGCCGCTCGACGACAGCTGCACGCCACCTGCCGGATGACGCCACGCACCCACCAGCGCTGGCAGGCAGGCGATGTTACGCACCGCCATACCGCCGCCGCGCACGCGCTGCACGCCGTAATTGGTGCGGATCGCCACCGGCTCGCCGGCCCTGGCCGTGTTGCCATACAGGCGCGCAAACTCCACGACTTCCTCCACGGTGATGCCGCAGGTTTCTGCCGTACGCTCAGGCGTCCATTCGGCCGCGCGCTGTTTCAGTTCTTCAAAGCCCAGCGTGTACTGCGCGATGTAGTCATGATCCAGCAAGTCTTCCTTGATCAGCACATGCATCATGCCCAGTGCCAGCGCGGCATCCGTGCCAGGCAGCAGCGCGATATGCTGGTGGCACTTCTCCGCCGTCAGCGAACGATATGGGTCAATCGCAATCAGCTTGGCGCCATTGCGCTTGGCTTCCTGCGCGCGGGTCCAGAAATGCAGGTTGGACGCAATCGGATTACCGCCCCAGATGATCAGCAGCTTGGCGTTCTGGAATTGCTCCAGGTCCGTGCCGATGGAACCGCCTATCGTGTACTTGTAGCCGGTGGCGCCGGCCATCGCGCAGATGGTGCGGTCCAGCAGCGACGCGCCGATCTGGTTGAAGAAACGCGACGACATCGACTCGCCCTGAATCAAGCCCATGGTGCCGCAGTAGCTATACGGCAGGATCGCTTCCGGCGCGCGCTCTGCAATCGGCTTCAGTCGCGCAGCGATGGTGTCCAGCGCCTCGTCCCAGCTGATGCGCTCAAACTTGCCCTCGCCCTTTTTGCCCACGCGCTTCAACGGGTAGAGCAGGCGGTCTTCGTGATAGGTGCGTTCGGTGTAGCGCGACACTTTGGTGCACAGCACACCGGCAGTGGTCGGATGGTCAGGATCGCCCTTGACCGCGGTGGCGACGCCGTCTTCCACCGTCACCAGCAGCGCGCAGGTGTCGGGGCAGTCGAGCGGGCAGGCTGCGCGGACTTGTGTGGTTGTCATGTCAGAAAATCCAAGGAAGCATATGCAGAAAACAGTATCGTAAACCATTGCGCGCAGGCTGGCTTAACTCCGCCGACAAGGGCTACAATGGCTGTTCTCGATGCCCAAAAAGCAAGCGAACAGAATACTGGAGAAGCAGCATGAAACTGGTCGATCCCATTATTGCATTTCAATCCGAACTGCAGCAGATCCGGCGTGATTTACACGCCCATCCTGAACTTTGCTACGAAGAGCAGCGCACTTCCGAGGTGGTCGCCGCCAAGCTGACCGAGTGGGGTATTCCCGTCATCCGAGGCCTGGGCCTGACCGGCGTGGTGGGCATCATCAAGAGCGGCACGTCGGAGCGCGCCATCGGCCTGCGCGCCGACATGGACGCCCTGCCGATGCAGGAAGTGAACACCTTCGAACACGCTTCGCGCCATCCCGGCAAGATGCACGCCTGCGGCCACGATGGCCACACCACCATGCTGCTGGGCGCCGCCAAACACCTCGCCGAGAACCGCAATTTTGATGGCACCGTCTACCTGGTGTTCCAGCCCGCCGAAGAAGGCGGTGCAGGCGCCAAGCGCATGATTGAGGACGGCCTGTTCGAGCAATGCCCGATGGACGCCATCTACGGCATGCACAACTGGCCAGGCATCCCGGCCGGCCACATGAGCGTGTGCGAAGGTCCGATGATGGCCTCCAGTAATGAGTTCTACGTCACCGTCAAAGGCAAGGGCGCGCATGCGGCGCAACCGCACAAGGGTATCGACCCGGTCATGACGGCAGTGCAGATTGCACAGAGCTGGCAGACCATCATCAGCCGCCAGAAAAGCCCGCTCGATACCGCCGTGCTGTCGCTGACGCAGATCCACGCGGGCAGCGCCACCAACGTGATTCCTGATGAAGCCAAAATGGTTGGCACCGTGCGTACCTTCACGGCGCCTGTGCTGGACATGATCGAAAAGCGCATGGAGGAAGTGGCGGTACATACGGCCGCCGCCTTTGGCGCGCAAGTGGAGTTCAAGTTCCGCCGCAACTACCCGCCGCTGGTGAACCATGCGAAAGAAACCAGGTTCGCGGTCGAAGTGATGAAGGCGGTGGTCGGCGCCGACAAGGTGGATGACGATGTCGAGCCCACCATGGGCGCTGAAGATTTCGCTTACTTCCTGCAGGCCAAACCAGGCTGCTACATCTTCATCGGCAATGGCGAGGGCGATCACCGTACGGGCGGCCACGGCCTCGGCCCGTGCGTGCTGCACAACGGCAGCTACGACTTCAACGACAACCTGCTGCCAGTCGGCGCCAGCTTCTGGGTCAAGCTGGTCGAAGCCAGTTTGCCGTCAGCCTAATTTGTCCGGGGCGGTACCAACGCGCTGCCCCGGATTCAGCTGCTCCAGGCCGATCAGCGCGGCCGAGTGATCCGCTTGCGGTATCGACTTTGCGAGCGTCATGTAACGCGCCGTCACCAGTTCCGTGAGCGGCAGCACAACACCAGCCGCTTCCGCCGCCGCCAGGATATTGCGCTGGTCCTTGAGCTGCGTGCTTACCTTGCCGCCGGCGACAAAATTCCGCTCCAGCATGCGCTGGCCATGCACATCCAGTATCTTCGACTCGGCAAAGCCGCCACGTATCGCCGCGCGCATCGCTGCCGGATCTGCGCCTGCAGCCTGCGCCAGCAGCATGGCCTCCGCGACGATATTGATGGTGGCGCCCACGATCAGCTGGTTACACAGCTTGGCCACCTGGCCGCTGCCCGCTGGCCCCACCAGGGTAGCGCGGCCCATGGCCGCCAGTACCGGCTCAGCCTCGGCGAAATCTGCCGCACTGCCGCCCGCCATAATCGCCAGCGTGCCCGCTGCCGCGCCGCCAACGCCGCCCGACACCGGCGCATCAATGAAACGCTTGCCCTGCGCGGCCAGCAGTGCGTGGAAAGCCTGCGCCTCCGCCTGCTGCGTCGAGCTCATATCAATCCACAGCGCGTTCGGCGCCAAGGCCGGCAAGGCCGCGTTGAGCACCCTCGCCACGGTCGGACCTGCCTCCAGCATGGAGATGACCACGTGCGCATCGCGCACCGCTTCGGCCAGGTCCGCCACCGCATGTGCGCCAGCTGCGGCCAGCGCCTCAGCTTTGGCGTGCGTACGGTTCCAGGCCGTCACCGGATGGCCGGCCGCCAGCAGGCGCCGCACCATCGGATCTCCCATCAAGCCTATGCCTAAGAAGGTAATTTGCGCAGACAATGTCACTCCTGAATTATTTTCCGAACCCCGGTACAATCACTGGCTAGCCGTATAAATTCTGAAGATACAGCACTCCAAAACCTTACAAGGATACTATGTTTGCAAAAACAATGATGGCAGTGGCTGCCGCCCTGGTTGTCGCTCAAAGCGCTTACGCGGACGACAAACTGATCGACTCCGTGTCGATCGACTATGGTACCGCCGCTAAAGTCCGCATGGAACGCCTGAGCGTGGCCAAAGACTGGAACGTTCAATGGTTCCAGTCGAATGGCACCCACCTGAGCGGCTACTGGGAAGCCAGCGTCGGCTTCTGGCAGCAGAAACAGTATATGAATATCTCGGGTAACGACAAGAATCTGTGGGATATCGGCTTCACCCCAGTGTTCCGCTTCCAGAACGATAACAAGAAGGGCATGTACTACGAAGGCGGCATCGGTGTACACCGCCTGTCCGACCTGTACAACAACGACACCTATCGTCTGTCGACCCTGTTCCAGTTTGGCGACCACATCGGCGTAGGCTATGTGTTCGACAACAAATGGGAAGTAGGCGCCAAGGTCCAGCACTTCTCAAACGGTGGCTACAAAAAGCCGAACACCGGCATCAACTACATCGAAGTCAAAGCGGCTTACCACTTCTAAGCACTGCTCATGATGAAAAGCCCCTCCCCGGGGCTTTTTTTGTATCTGTATTTCGTTACGCCAGACGCAAAAAAGCCCCAACCGGTTTCGCCGGAAGGGGCTTTTTCTATATAACTAGCTTGACGATAACCTACTTTCACACTGGTTGCAGCACTATCATCGGCGCAGAGTCATTTCACGGTCCTGTTCGGGATGGGAAGGGGTGGGACTGACTTGCTATGGTCATCAAGCTTTGACTTGTATGCTCCGCAGCCACGTGGTGGGCTGCACAGCGAATCTGGGAGAAGTAAAGTTGGGGGTAGCACTCACCATCTTAGTAAATGCGTATAACCGGCAAGGTTATAGGGACAAGCCGTACGGGCAATTAGTATCAGTTAGCTTAATGCATTACTGCACTTCCACACCTGACCTATCAACGTCCTGGTCTCGAACGACCCTTCAAAG
>NZ_FRCX01000027.1 GCF_900143065.1 Duganella sacchari
ACGCTCCAGCCCTGCGGCCCGCACAACTTCATCGCCGGCGCCGCTGCCGCAGCGCCTTGTACCGTGACCGGCACCAGCGCGGCCATGGAGGGCACGGCTGACAGCCGGCGGACCCAGTAGCCAACCTGACGTATCGGATAGCCTTCCTGTAGCGCAAAGGCCCGCTGCGACAGGCCACTGGCCCGCCAGCGCTCAACGCGCTCTTGCCACAGCGCTTCTCGTTCGGTGTTTGCCATCCTTATCTCCCTCGTGAAAACGGGGAAGTATGGCCTGGGACTTCAGCCGTTCATAGGTGGATGGGCCGGACGCTTACCTTTAACCGGCTCACCAAGCAACTCGATGAGCTGCTCCTCCTTCTGCTTATGTCGACGAGCACGAGTCTGAATCGGATCAACGCGAGGCACGAGATCCGTCTCATAATTAGCGTTTAAGAAGGAGATGAACCCCCATATGGCCGCCTTTTGGCCAGGAGACTTTACAAGAAACGCATCGAGTGAGCTCTGGCTAGGAATAGCCTTATCGCCGTTCGCCTGCTCGATCATCAGGGATACCGCTGGGCGCAGCGCCAATCTAATGCTCCGCAGCGACGTCTCTCCGTTGACCTCGCGATCTTTAAGATATTTGAGATACGCGCCAACTATAGCGGAGCGGTCATCGGCTGCGACCTCTGCAAGCAATGCATCAATGCGTCTGCGTTCAGACGAAGCTTCACGCATCTCGGCATCTACGAGAAATACTCCAGTTTCGCTCGCCCATTTCATTGGCAGCCGGAAGCGGCGAAGGCCCTCCGCACTGAATTTATCCACTAACGATTCATAGCTCGGAAGTCCATTCCAATGTTTTTGGATCTGAACAAAGAAATGTAGATAACGATCGATCGACAGCGCGGCCCGCTTCGCAGAGACATGAGTGATAAGCCAGTCAGAAAATGCCTCAAACGCTCCGGCGACGGCTTTGCTACCGAGCCCGGCTAAATTCATCTTTACACGCTTCTTATAGGTGCCCAACCAATAACAAGACTCGCAGGCGTTCCCACGTCCAGCAGGCATCAGTTCTGTACAAATAGGGCATGGGATATGCCCACGTTCAAGACAGGTAAAACAAAGCTTTCCGTTGAGCTTACGATGTCGACGGCAGCTAGTACAGGTCCCTCGCATGGAATCTGATTTGCTTACGGCGGTCGATGAAGCTGAGCCAGATACTTCATTGTCATCCACGGCCGGAGTCGGCTTGGGCTGACGGAAGTATTTCGAACAGCTATTACAGGCTGGGCCGTATGGAGTCAGCTTTCCAAGCTTATACTCGCTCTTACCACAGCGAACGCATGGGCCGCTGTTTTCACATTTACGGCATAGTGCAGCCGTGTCTGATTTAAACAGGCGGCTAGGCTGCGAGCACTTGGGGCAAGCGCGAGAAACAAAATATCTAGGATAGCAATTGGAGCAAAATTTTTGATCTTTGTGCCGGCGGTGTGCCTTCGTCATGTTGGTGCCGCAGCCGTCGCATTGCGTCAAATGCCTTAAATCGTTATCCATAATTTTTTCTGCACAACTTTGCCCACATGCGCATTACCACTTGAGGTGGTTTCGGCTTCTGAGAACACTTTCCGCTACGCTTGCGAGTGCGCCGCCTCGATGGCAACGCATTCACTAACTCATTGATCGGGTATGGCACGCTTGGCCAATCCTGCATCATTGTAGCGCTTGTCAAACCCCAACTGATCATTGCTGCCTTAAGTTCCTTGGGACCAGCTTGAACAAGGCCGTAGACACAACAGAGCATCTGCGCACGCTCAAACGGCGGCAATAACTCGAAAGGCAAACCACTCATTGTCGATTTCAATGTACCCACCTGGCTGTGGATAGAAACGAGGCATTTGGTCAGATTGCTGTTTGGATGTCGGGTAGTACATCGCAGCAGCATGAGGAAATACCGAACCACAATAAACCATTCACATGCAGTCATCAGTACAGGACCATATCTACCAACTCCGCTGCACACGACAGCATCAGCCAAGGACTGAAATGCCATCGCGGAAGATACAGCACGCAAGTGCAATGAATCGCCATGATTATCGCCGCATCTTGCACAGTATGCAGTGTTGGAATTGCGGGTCGTTAGCCTGTGCGGCTCGATAGCCGCCCGACACCAAAAGCATCGATCATTCAAAATTACCTGATGGTTGGGACAGCAGGTATGCCATGCCAGGCGCCACTGCAGGCGATAAAATGGTGTGGCATCTCCGTTAAAGCAGTAACTGCAGTACTGCAGGCCACCGAGCCGCTTGCGATTTCTGGTGCCAAGACTCAGAATCCACGGACCGGTAGTATTCGGTTTTTTGCTCGTACCAGTTGTAGCTCTAGCCACCGCTCGCAGCGATGCTGCCACAAGGCTTCCGATGCGGATGCCTGAATACTTCGATAGAGGCTCCAAGTACGAAAAATCAGAGGCACGGTCGAGGTCAATTGTCCACGGACGCCAACCTGGCCAGAGGAACCCCGTTAGAACCAATGGCTCGCACCCATTCGCAAGCGCCAGACGAACTATCCATGTCGAGAGTAGTTCATCCGGTGAGAGTGCCAAGGGAACTGGCCAAATGGCTTTACCTAGGCTGTTCTCTCCCGCATGCCATGAGTAGTGCGTCGGATGCATTCTTGGGCCTCGATGATATCCAAGTCGATTCTCTCCGTTCCTGAATCGATCGCCGCGGTGGCGCATCTCACCAACAAATTCTGAAGGTCACCCAGATTGCCCTGCGAGATAGTGTGCAGAGCGGTGGCCAAACTTCCAGTGTGTAGTCCAGACTTCTTTTTCAGTGGCAAGATGGATTCGAAATCTTTCAGAAGCGTTTGAAACTGAGGATTCAGTTCCCACAGCGGCAAGCTCAGGACATCAAATCTGCTCGTGTGTTGCTTGTCGGTGTGCAGTACCACTGTCGCTTCTCTTAAGCCGAACCCTACGACCGGAATACGCAACTGATTGCAAAGGTATTTGATCCCATTCATGATCTCGCGCTGCTCTCTCGCGGTACCAGTCAGCATCGAGTGTATCTCATCAATGACTAGTATTTGCACTTGGCATTTTCGGAACAGATGCAGCACCTGCGGACGCAAAACGTCAATGCTCCCAGACTTATACGGCGCAAAGAAGCACTCCAGAAGGCCGATCAAAAAGCCTTTCTCGCTGGCGTTAGAGACTTCGGTAACGATGACGGGCTTCACTGCCTCTCCGCTGTCATCAACGTAACCCTGACCACAAACCGATTTGAATCGTTCGATGATCGACGTCTTGCCATTATTCGAATCACCGACAATCAGCAAATTCGGCATGCGTGTACGCTTCGGCATCGCCATCAGTGACTGCATGGTATCAATGATGTACTTTGCACTGGGATAGCCGATCCACCGTTGCTCCTGCAAGAAATACTTACGCTCTTGGTCCGACAGTGCGAGCACATGGCGAAAATCCGGATGAATGTGATCGTATTCCATCAGCTAACATCTCCAAAGGACGGAACTTCGTCGTCATCGAGTAGCGCTGGCGAAGCTTGGTGTGCTGGTCGCGTTGGTCGCGCCGCAGGCTCAGGTGGCTGCGTGGCGTCATTCACTACTGCCGGCACCGATGACTTATTTTTGTGATCACGGCTCTTCTGCGCGCGTCGACGCGCAGATTTAGTATTAGCAGTAGCCTGATCGACCATTTCGCGCATCTCAGTCAATGCCGCCAAAATTCCGGTCTTATCGATGGCCCCACCTTGCTGCCTGGAGTATTCTTGCACCTCCCGATACTCCCACAAGCTCAACGGCGGGAGCTTTTCGGCAGTGGGTAGCTGAAAGTACTGTTTTAATTGAGGTTCGAAAAACCACAACACACTGACGTCTCGTGGATCACGCCTGAAGATGAACTTTTTCTTTTCCCCGGTTTCTGGATCAGTGGCATTGATATAGGGATTTAGCACTTCGGAGTAATAGGTGAGATTATCCAGGCTCACCCCATTGGGCTGCACAGTCCGCATCTCAAACGGTAAGAAATCGAGCAGTATTGTGTGTCCATTCGACGGGACAGGCGGCAATCCCAATGCCGGCTTGTCGTCGCTGCCGAAAACCTCAAGCTCCCACTTTCGCGCCGGTGACATTTCAAGCACTTTGTGCTTCTTCTGGTGATATACCCGAGTGATAAAGTGAACCAGCCACTTTTCCAATTCAGCCCGAGTCAAGACTGCATGTTTCTCGGGATCGTACTCGCCTTTTTCCTCAACCGAAGAAAACGTCGTCCCCGGCAAATCATGGATCTCCGTCATAAACGTGCCCATCAAGCGCTCAATATGGCCGCCATAGCGCGGCTTCTTGTGCATTCGGAATTCGTGCAGTATTCCATACTCGGTACACGAGCGCTTGAGGCTAGCAGATCGGAAATCCGCACCGTTGTCGGAGTGGAGCTTAGTCGGAAAACCCCATACCGGCCATTCCGCATTCACACCGTGCTTCACCAAACAATCGTCCTTGGGGAGAACAGCGTTCGTGAGACAGAGTGCGACTGAAGTAATTGACGGTTCGTCGAATGACAGGTGATAACCCGTAACCATCCGCGTACAGACATCGATGGCTAGAGTCAACCAAGGCCGACCAATAGGTTTCCGGTGCTCGTCATCAACCACAATGACGTCAATTGGGGTGTGATCAATCTGAACTACTGCAAGCCGATAGTCAGCACCAGGGAATTTACCAGGCGTCGGCGTGAACAAATTTTCGGCTTTTTCACGTGAGCCACGGCGCCGTAATTTTACTTTCTCGGGAATTTCTGCTATGCGCTTTTGAACAGCAGATGCACTCGGTTCTTTGATGCCACGCAGCGAACAACGCCGCTCCACTTCTTGCACAGTCTTTGCAATCGTAGAGCGTTGTCCTTTGAGGTAGTAGTCGTTGAGGACCTCAGCGATGATAGCATCCTGATCCGGGTTCAAGCGGCTTTTTCCAGCCTGCCAGCCACGCTTTATAGGGATCAGTGCGCTCGTCACTCCATGAGCTTTGTATCGCTGAATCCAGCGGTAAATGGTAGAGACATCCTTGTTGAGTTGTTGCGCACGTAGTTGCACCTGCTCGCGGGTGGGATTAGCTGAGTCCAAAAGAGGCTTGATCGCTTTGAAGCGTTCATCTGCTTCCTGCCAATCTTTGCCTTCAAAGTCAGCAACGTCTCGATGCAAGGAGATTCGAGGATCATCCTCTGTTGTCAACGCACGCAGTTCATTGATTCGAAGATTGGCAAATCTGCCAGTTACCAAATTGACGCCGATGACGTTAGTGTAATTAAGGACATGGTCAATCCGGTAAATTTCGTCACCATGACGCACGAGCTGTCGTGGAGCGATATGTACAGATTCGCGCCGTGGCTCAAAAGCCTCGTTCGTAGTGTTTCGGTCATTCATCGTCGGATACCCAAACTTCAATAAGATCTGAGAGAGGTTGCGATATATCGCATTCAAGCAAGCGTGTTGCGATCATGTGCCAAAGCATAGAAATTCCGACACCGCGATACGCGCCCATGAAGTGCCGCTCCAGCAAATACTGAATTGGAGGACAGCCGACTTCTCGGACCGAATCAAGGACGGCGCGGATGTCCTCAGGAGCGAACTCCAACCGCTTATAGCGGGCCAAGAATTGAATATTCTCGAACGCTTTGTCGCGGATGCGAGACTCGTCGTTAATATGGAATACCCAGCCGCGCTCAGATGCGAAGCGCCGCGCAGCTTTCCATTTCGGGAGCCACTCTCGCCAATGGCGCCGCCAATCTTCTTCGGGTTTAACCTCGACGAGTAAAGGCTTAGGCGGATCGAGAGGACTGTGGTTACCCAATTTATAGTAAACCAGAAAGTCAGGCGTATAAGTGTACCGTCGGCCGTCCATGCCAATGAATGGAATCTTAACGGGCTGGGGCACGATCTCAAAAACACAATTGAAGTGTTCCGCACGAATCAGGAAGTCGCGTTCCAGCGATGACTCGTAGGGAATTGGCATCTCCGAACGAAATGGGAAAACGCCTGAATTGCTTCGTCGTGTGGGCTTAATAATTCGAGTTTGCCGTGGTCGGGCATAGTCGCATCTATTTCCACTCATTAATGACCCAGTCGCAGTTATTTGACAATATATTCATCGCAGCTATTTCCAATAATCTATCATAAGTCATTGATTTTTTCGTTGATTATTCGCAACAATTTCGAAAACCCACAGCGGCAGTGTTCCGCGCCCCGGCGAAATCTCGCTGGCCCATCGCGGCGTCCTGTTCCTTGATGAGTTGCCGGAGTTTGATCGCCGGGTACTGGATGTGCTGCGCGAACCGATGGAGTCAGGCCACATCACGATTTCGCGCGCTGCCCGGCAGGCGGATTTCCCGGCCCACTTCCAGCTGATCGCCGCGATGAATCCCTGCTTTTCCAGAGTTACACCAAATTCTGTTCATTGTAGAGAACATGGTTTTAGCCTTATGATAAGAGTGCAATACTTTATTTGCATCAACTTGATTGCTCAATATCTAATTGAAAGCGGAAATATGGCGGAAATAATTTTAGTACATGGAATCGACCAACAATTTAAGTCAGCACAAGCGCTCAAAGCTGAGTGGCTTCCAAAATTGTCGCAAGGTCTCAGGGCCGCAGGTTATGGAGAACTGGCAGATCAAGTTTGGAAAGGAACTGGAAAACCTCCGGCAATTACCGTAGAAATGGCTTTCTATGGAGATCAATTTATTATAAAAAATCAGCAAGGTGCCGCTCCTGGGGAATTATCCGCCGAACAAGTTGATTTAATGGAAGGGCTCGCAACAGAATGGCTGATTAATATTGCAAACAGATCTAGCAATAGCACAATGAAAGCAGAGGCTGTCCGATTGTCTGCTTTGATTGAGCCTAGGTATGAAGAAGTTCAAGGCCTTCGGAGTCTCGCTCGTGGGGTAGTAGCGAACTTGGCCAAAGTACCCGGAGTAGCAACAGTGGGTATGGCATTTGCAGAGCGAGCCGTGAATACTTCACTTTCGCAAGTCAGTAGGTATCTTACCGACGTGGGAGTGCGTGATTTCGCAATGGCATCTATCGAAAAATTGGTAACCGAAGATACCAAAGTTATAATCGCCCACTCCCTCGGATCTGTCGTTGCATATGAAGCAATGCATCGATTAAATCAAAAAATTCCCCTCTTGATTACAATTGGCTCTCCACTAGGATTTCGCTCCGTTATATATGAAAAACTCAAACCGCAGCCTCCTAGCTTTCCAAAAAATCTAAAAAAATGGGTCAATATTGCGGACCCTAACGATTATGTCGCAGCTCAACCGGACTTATCCCAAGATTTTGCCAAAGGAATTCCTCAAGACTCCATTTTCGAAGGCAATCAAGTCGTTAATAACGATATAGACCCGCACTCCGCAGAGAAATATCTTGCAAGCTCAAAAGTTGGCTTGTACTTAGCGGAGGCATTCAATGCAAATTTATCTTATTGATCGTTCACACATCATTTATACCAAGGTTATTTAATATCATTTTGGCCATTTTGGAAAAATGGCCAGTTCCCCCCGATACCTTCACGACTTTTCCCGCTATAGTTCTTCCCAACTCTTGCGCATCTTTAGATCTTCCAGTCTTGTGCATACTTAGAGCAATCAGTAGCTGTAAGTTCACTGTCACTTGATTATCTGCCCCCACTGCATCGAGGAATTTAGGGAAAATCCTTTCTGCTTCCTTTAATGCATCACCATAACCATTTTCCTCTATCATCTGCGTGACATTTGCCAACTGCAATGAGAGAGTATCAGGGTGTTCTTCCCCCATGACCCTTTCGAAAATCGGAAGTAACGCTCTGATTGCAGAAGCCCGCTCCGAATTCCTTCCTGCAAGCCCAAGAAATGATAAATAATTAGATTTAAAAACTAAGACTGTCGGATGTTCAGCACCTAAGTGTTTTTCTGCTAACGGGATTAGGACATTCAACGAAGTTAGGCATCCATCTATATCTCCGTTCATGCCAGCAATATTCACAACATTCCCCTCAGTTAGTATAGTGTCAGGGTGATATTCGCCTAAAACACGTTTCCTATCTTGCAATACAGACTTGGCTAAAATCAACCCTTCTGCAGGACTCCGGCAGGTGGCAGTCCAACTTGCAATACTATCTCTCAAAGTTAGAACGGAGGGGTTATCTTCTCCCAATACTCGCGTCAAGTCCGGAAGCAGTTCGATTCCCAAACGTAAAGCCTCTTCTGGACTACCTGCAGAAAAAGTATGCAAAGCGATGTTACTTCTAGTAATAAGAACATCAGGATGATCTTTGCCAAGAGTCCGTGTTCTATCAACAAGCAAGGACTCAGCAAGTTTCAGAGCTTCGCGCGGATTCCCCGACTGTTGTTGCCACGACGCGATATTGCTAAGCGTTTTTAGCGTATCCGGATGCTCTGGCCCGAGAACACGGGTTCGATCAGGTAAAAGCTCCTTGAATAGCTTTAAAGCCAATCTAGAATTTCCATTTTGTCCAATCCAGAATGCAACATTATGACGACAGGCCAAAGTTTGCTCATGATCAGGTCCGTGTACTCTGTAAAAATAGTAAAGTAACTCGTGATATATCTTTAAAGCTTCATCGCCAAATCCCGCAGATCCATGCCAATAGGCAACCTGAGCCATAGATTCAAGCGCAAAAGGATTTTCATTCCCGAATTTCTCCCTGATGCGCTCATGCCAATTTTTCCATCTTTGCAAATTTTCAATCGGGGAAGAAGAATTTCGCTTATCTAAACAATTGAGTACATCCCTAACATTTCCAATTTTCCACAAATGCTCGGCTTCTCTTTCAAAAGCATATCGTGAAAACTGATTATCTTTATCAACAGACTTATACTCAAATGGTGCCAAATATTGAATAGCTACCACCAATGCAATATGCGCAGATTGAACTTCGTCAGGATAAGTAAATGATATAAAATCAACGAAAGTGTCGTGGAATAAGCCAACGCTTTCGTTTTTTGTTCCTGCATCCGTTCTCATAACCATACCGCGCAAAACGACCAAACGATCCCTGAGAGTCGCTACATCGTTTACCTCGCCTAATGTTCCCATGGCAGCCGCCATTAATTTTAAAGGCAAAACAGGCCCGCCTCCCGCTGCAGCCAAAATTGCAAGTATTTTTCTAACACCAATGACAGCGTCTTCATCTATATCGCATCGGGATAACATTTCCGAATATATCTCGCCCAATCTCAGCGTTCCCATATCAAAAGCCGAACCGGGGTTTTCAACGAACATATCCGCCAATATTTTAGCTACCAACCAGTTCCCTTGGGACGCAAGCCATATCTCATCAAATTTGGAGCTCGGTAAGCCACGCTCAACAAGATATGTCCCGATACTTCCTTTGTCTGCTGCGGCTAGCTCGTATGGCATAGCGCCGTCTGGGACATCTGTAGTCAAGCGAGCGCTTACAACTGTTTTTATAAAATCAAAATTCCGTAACTCCTGCAAAGCGTACACAATTGACCGTTTAGCCCCCAATGACAGACGATCCAACGAATCTACAACAATTCTTATCTCATCTACTGAACCAATATGCTTCAAGGGTCCAATCAGTAATCTTTCTAGCGAGCTTAATTTCAATAAATCAAAATTCACATAGTTCTTTTCGAACGCAAAAATCGCTTCATTGAATGAAGGAACACTTTTTACCAGTTGGTCGGCAATTATTCGCCCAAAATCCTGCGGGGAGGTTGCTTCCGTTATAAAAATAACGGCATTCACAAAACCAACAGGGACAATATTTTTTGTTTTACTTGGCCATGCTAATCCCGCACACAGTGTTGATTTTCCAGAACCTGGCGCACCTATAATTGCAACATGTTTATTTTTTTCAGAGAACGAAACTATATTTTTCAAGTTTACATTAGGAACGTAGGAGAAAATCAAAGATTTAATTATTTCCGCAATTGAAGTTTTCGCCCAGGGTTCCTTGGGTAAACCATGATTTCTAGCCAACCAAAGTCCATTGTCAGCGTTATATGCGGGGTTTTGGGGAACCTGGTGGGGACAGGAGGATTCAATCAGTGGCCGGACATCACGGCAGTGCAGGTAGTCAGTAGGCAAAGAGGAAACGCCATTTTCAAGGAGATTGACCAGCGTTCGGCTGAAACATCCATTGGCTGCGGTGGTATCAGCGGTGGCAGTTAAAAACTCAAACCGAAGATTTCCATTGAGTTCCCCGATCAATGTTTTGGCAGCCGCAAATCCTGCGACGCCAGAGTAACAGGTATCGATCAATACACCTAGTCCATCAATTTTGCCCGAGGAAATCCTATGCAATTCCTTAATTATGCTTGTGAAATGCACTGCGCCATAAGACGTCGGCGGAGTTGTGGCATCAACTGGGAGAAGATAAAAGTCATCACTTCCTGGAACACTTTCTCCATGGCCAATATAAGCGATAAATAATGTCGCATTATCCCGCGTGGCGCGAGTATAAGCATCAGATATGGCTTCCCTAGTTTTTATAACAGTTGGATCAATAAGTAGAGCCCCGCTTTCCAACGCGGGAACACATGCACCTTTTCCCGGATCGAGCATAACCCGATATAAGTCCTCAGCAGCTTCAGGTAAAAAGCTCAGGGTATTTAACTGGCTACATTGCGATCCAATTACTAAAATTCGTCGCTGCCCCATCATTAAACCTTTTTATTCATAGTATATTCGTGATCACGACTAACAGCTGAGTTCGCTAGCAAACAGATGAAAAAGCCTTAGCGCTGGTTAGTTAGTCGATTTCTGCTGCACTATTGCATTAGCAACATTTGGAGCAGCCTGCATCTTCATATAAAAAAAGTGTGCCCCCAACAACCCAAAAATTAGAATGAAAACCACTCCTGCCAGGAACTTACGCTGAAGCTTTATTCGATCGTGGAGCGACTGATAAATGTCACTGAACATACTCGCTACGCTTGAATACTTCTTTGTGATCACATCTTCTTGACGTTTAATTTCAGCATCCAAGACCTTGAGTGTGCGGTATTGATTTACGCATAGCATAACGAACAGGAGCGCAAATATCCAAGCGCCAGCAAGCAAGGCTGTGTTCGTGATCCAAATTGTCGAATCGGTTGCAGCACCAGACTTCATCTGCGTAGCAACAATTACTGATGCCACCGGAATAGAAAGAAGTTGATTTTGGATGTCAGTAAAGACTTTATGAATTTTGCCCGCGTACTCAACCTTAGTCGTCTCAAATTCATCTCGCACCTTGTCGTACGAGAAGTCGGCGATAAAAAGCTTGTACCCGTCCGCAAACTTTGTAAGGACATCTTCCAGTTCGGTAAGCAGCGTCTGGAAACGCTTGTTGAGCGCGGCAATCGTTACAGTTGAGAGGACGGTATTTGTAAGGATCGAGAGCTTCTGTTCACGATGAGTATCTTCATCAAAAAACGCAAGCAATCGATCGAGAGTCTTGTCTTCTAGCATCGCAAGCTGAGCAGCGGTAAACCGTACAGGCATGGCAAACTTCCCGCTCTGGATGAAAATTAACTCGGCTTTCCCATCATCCTGATATGCGGCGCAATCCTTCAACAAAGCGATAAACGAAAGCAGCTTTCGATACTTTACAACCGCAACTGGGACAATTTCATCATCCCGAGAAAACGCCTCTCGGATCAAAAAATAACGTTTGGGCTCGCGAATACACGCGCTCTTTATACTTAGCAGTTCCTCGAAATTCCTCACAAGAATACCGAGTCCGGAACGGGGCTCACCAATGGACAAGCTGATCGTTGCTCCAACTTGAACGTCGTCAGGTTCACCTTGCTCCATCGAGATACCTGAATCATCAAGGTTCTCATCTTTCAACGCAAAGGCAACTGCATCAACCAGATCTTTGCTCTTAAGTTCAACCGCCGCTGTGCGAGCATCATCCTCGAACTTAGCAGCTCGATAGATCGTAAGCAGATGCTCGAAACGAATACTACTCATCCTGATCTTTGACTTCACTCCGCAGCCGATCTTTCAACTCGGGCGGGATGTTAGTAATCGACAGCGTCTCGTCTTGGTTGAAAACGATTTCGCCGCTCTTTATAGCCTCACGCGAAAACTCTACTTTCCACGTCTTCGTTTTTCCGGAAAACTGAACAAACGCCCGATACACGCGCTTGTCAGGAACGAATCCGTCGGAGAGCTTCCGATCAGGCTCACTCAGAATCCGGGTCAAACTGCTAGGGTCAGTTGGCCAAAGTTCGTTTGCAAACGCACCAAAATCAATAGGCAACCGTTCCTTATGAAGGCGATCGCAGAGCGAAAAAGCCTTATCATAAAAATTCTGGGTCTGCTGTTCATCAAGATTTGAAATCTTGACGAATTCGTCCAGCGCATCTTTCAAATTACGGGTCTCTGCAGCGTCGGTGACACTGCTGTCACAGCCCAAGAATGCCTTGAAGTACGCCGAAACTTGTTGCCCCTTGCCCCTCAGAAAGCTAAGGTACTTGTCGCCGCCAGACTGCCACTCTGTCAGATTTACGCGGCCTGCGAATCGGAACCCCTTCATGTCCAGATGCTGCCCGCCTTCCACTTCCATCTCTTTGTTCAGCGCAGGCGCCCATTCCTCGCTAACTATCGCTACGATAAGGAATTCCGCTCCGTAGATTTCGGTGTGAGCGATGATCACGCCGCCAGGTGTCGCTGCTGTTCCCTTGGCTTTGGCGCATAGGGTGGCCATCATAGAAGAACTCAGCTCGAGATATGTAGTCGTCCTGTCCACAAAGTGCTGTCGAATGTGGGCTTGAACTGGATAGTTAACTTCGTCCACTTCAAACCGACCATGTGCTTTCCCGGTACGCTTCGCATATTCGCTGATCAGTTGCTGCACCATTTTAGTGGTGTCCTCTGATACCGCGTTCTCACCATGACGAAGATCAGCACGGAATGCATCTCCATCCTTCGAAAGACGGTGCACCACAATGCTACTAATGGTTGTTCCCTGAGAATCTGGATCTAGTGGCATAGTAAATGAGTTTCAAGAAAAACATCATAATCTACGCTTTCTACGGGGAACGCAAACATTGTCATTGCCAGCTGGAATTATTTAACATTGCGCTGGTCATGTCCTTGCAAGCTTAACTGAATAGAAAAACGGCAGGGTGGCTCGCAGTAATTCTCACCAAATGTAACCAACCTCAGGTAAATACTGCCTTCTGCACCTCAACACTTTGTCGTTCCATGACGTAACTGATACTCTACGGTGTCTCCATGGAAACATGGTTGATTGTTAATTAACCACTCACATCCCTATGCCTCGACTTCTACTTGCTTTCCTACTTACGTTGCTTTCAACCTCTGCCTTTGCCGCATCGGGGTTTGGTACGATCTGGCACGATGGCATGACTGTCTTCTTCATTGTGGTAAATCTGTTCCTGACAGGATATTTCGTCTTTTACCGATTCAACAGATTCGCCGTTCAGCATGGCCCCGAGGTTTTAACAACGGTGGGCATCTTTGGCTGCTTCCTTGGCATTGCTGTTGCCTTGTTAAAATTTGATGCTGGCCATGTCTCGACCAGCGTCCCTGAGCTACTAGAAGGGGTCAAAACAGCATTTTGGGCTTCAGTCAGCGGCGTGTTCGGGTCGTTAGCGATTCGCTGCCGTCATCATTTTCAGAAAACACCGATCCAGCAAAGTGACGGAGCACCCAAATCGGCAAATCTAGACGATGTGGTAGGCGCGCTTCACTCACTGCACAAAGGACTTTCAGGGAACGAGGAAGGTAGTTTGCTGTCGCAACTCAAGCTGATGCGCACGGATCAATCTGATCAACTGCAAAAAATGCGGGCATCATTTGAGACGTTTGCGGAGAAGATGGTCGAAAATAATTCGAAGGCCCTTATAGAAGCGCTGGAAGGAGTTATCCGCGACTTCAACACAAAGATTAGCGAGCAATTCGGCGAAAACTTTAAACTCCTCAATGCGGCTGTCGAGAAGCTGGTCATTTGGCAGCAGCAATACAAAGAGGAGTTAGACATTCTTCAGGGTGTGCAGCGCTCGTCGGCCGAGGACCTTCGCAAATCAGCTGCGGGACTGTCCGTCGTCGCCGAGCGCGCAGAGGCCTACACAGAAACGGCCGCCGCGCTGGAGACGCTGCTGCATGGGCTGGCGCAGCAATACAAACTAATTGAACACTCGCAGCAGTCTCTTGCTACCGTACTGGTTGAAATGAAGTATGTCGCACCTCAATTCGCTTCGAAGCTCGACGAGCTAGCCAACAGTATGCAACTAGGTGTCGCAAGAGTTCAAGGCGACGTAAGTGAGATCGTACGCAACTTTGGCTCGTTAACACAAAGTAGTTCGGCAGAGATGAAGCAACTGTTGACCGATACAATCAAGAAGTCCCAAAAAGAGGTTAATGACGAACTCCTCCGATCGCTCGACACAATAAGGCAAGGCGTGATCACCTTGGACAAGGGGCTGAACGAGGAGCTCACAAAGAGTCTCGAGACGTTGGGCCGCCAACTGGCCTCCCTCTCCGAAAAATTCGTGGCTGACTACTCGCCTTTGACGGATAGACTTCGCGAAGTTGTAAGGCTCGCAGGGAGCGTGTAAGCCATGGACATTGAGCAAAGCAATCAATCTCATTGGATACCGTTGGCTGACCTTATGACAGGCCTCATGATGATCTTCATGCTGTTAACTGCAGCATTCATGCTACGGGTTGAGCAAACCACGACCTTAGTCGTGAAAGAATTCGAAGAAACAAAGAGTGACTTGCTTCAAGCACTTCAGAAAGAGTTCGCGACAGACCTCAAACAATGGAACGCGGAACTTCTTGGGGATATGACGGTACGCTTCAACGACCCGACTGTCCTCTTCGATACAGGTTCCGCCGAGCTTAAACCGAAATTCAAAACCATACTTAAAGAGTTCTTTCCACGCTATGTCGCGCTTCTGACCTCCGATAAATACAAGGCTGCAGTGAAGGAGATCCGCATAGAAGGACACACAAGTGTGCAGTGGACTAAAGACACTTCACCTAAGGGGGCATATTTTTTGAACATGGGGCTCTCGCAAGCTCGGACCAGAAGTGCGCTTGAATTTTTGCTGAGCCTTCCTGCAATTCAAAAAAATGAGCATTGGTTGATCGAACACGTCACTGCCAATGGTCTTTCATCATCAAGACCTATTTCCGACTCAGTTAAGCCAGCGGCCTTGCTCGCAAATCAACGGGTGGAATTCCGCATAGTAACCAATGCTAGCGATCGTATGGATCAAATCGCACGAGAACTTCAAGCACAGTGATGAAGCTACCGAATTTTCTAGACTGGGCAAATTTCAATCACCTAAGGCATTCGATGGGTGCGCCGCTCGTCGAGCGCTTTGGCACGCAACAAGCTTCAAAGGACATCACATTACCCCCAGTTCCCGAGCGTCTTCGAGGTGATGGCATCGAGATCGACTTTGACGACATCGACGTCCAAGATGACAAGACCCTGGGGTACAAGGGGTATCGGGTAGTTGTGTATATTCGAGATCAACCGTCTTACGGCCGGGGGCGAGACTCACTGCCTAAATTTCATCTGACCTACTGCAGCACGCTGCAGAAAATGAAACGGATGAATCGATGGGAGCGATATGTGGTCAACCACCGTGACGATGGAAAATTTAAACTCAACGTCACAGATCAAGGCATCACCAAAACCGTTCGCCTAAATGTATGCCAATGGTGCCTTGGACAGATTGGCTGGAAGGGATTTCAAAACGAGTCCGATAGAAGCACACGGCTTCAACTTGTCGAAAATTTCTCATTGGCAGAATTCTTTGATAGATATCCGCGAGACCTAATGGCCGTCCGACCAGAGCATACCTCTGATACAGCGCCCACGAACGACTATGTCAAGAACTGGTCAGAGATCAGCGCACGGACAAAGAAAACACGTGGCTACAAATGCGAAGGCTGCAATGCTAAATTCGTGGACGCAGACTCTCGCTTCTTAGATACCCATCACCGCAACGGGCTCAAATACGACAACGCCGACTCTAATTTGGAGGTGCTGTGCATTGGATGCCATGCAGAAGAACCAATGCACGCGCATATGAAGACCGACAGCAGGTATCGTGAATATATTGCTAGACTCCCAGTAAAGTGACGGCAGAGAGCCAACCGTACATTACTTCACTTCAGTAGCGATTTTTTAATTTCAGTTAATTATGGAAGCCGTAATTTCACCATCGGAACTTTATCAGCTCGATCCTCGCGCAAAGATGTTCGGATGGACGCCAGAGGAAAGATTTGCGTTGATGAGCTCAGTCTCGATTAGCGACGCAATCCCAGAGCAAGTGCATCGACAAGTAGTCACTGCCAAAAATCTCATCATTCATTCTTGCCTTTACTATCCATATAACGTGACCGCGATCCAAATAGCGTTCGCTGCGCTCGAAATGGCAATCCGACTTCGGACGGAATGTGAAGGTCACACGGTAGCGATTAAAGGACTCCGAGCTGCAATGCAACATGCTGTACGAAGCAAGTGGATTTCGGACGAGGGCTTGCCATTGCCCAAACGTCCGACATCATTTCGCATGAGCTCAGAGGGACACCTTGAGGAATTCGAGCCACCTCTCGTACGTTCTTACGTAGAAGTCTTGGCTGAATTCATGCCTAAGATCCGAAACGAACTAGCACATGGGAGCGGCTACCTACACAATGGTGGAGCGAGCAAAGTGCTTATAGTCAACCATTTAATCAACCAGCTTTTCCCGAGCCGAACCACAATTTCCTCTCTGTAGTTTAACAGCTGCTGCTGATCAACAGAACAATGTAAGAAGTAAGCGAAAGACACTCCAATGACGCGCCGTAATGTAATCAATGCGACAAAACGAGAAAATGCCGCTGGTGGAAGCGCAGCTGCTGGCGGAATGAATTTTCACGCGCGAGTGGCATCAGTAGCCGCAGCTCATCTGCTAGCTAACAGGCGTCTGGGCTGGGTTAAGGATTTGGAGGTTGATACGCCTATTGAAATTTGGTGTGAAACCAATGGGCCAGGTGATGATCTAAGATTTGTGCTCGCTAATGGCTTAGTGGTCGAGGCTCAGGTCAAGAAAGGTTTGAGCAAGGGCGCAGATCTCTGGACGACACTCGTTTCCTTAGCGCGTGGTCTCGACCAGCAAACGATCGCATATGGCGTCCTTGTGGTCGATAACAATACTAGCGCCACAATTCGTCAGGGACTCGCGAACGGCATTATGCGGCTAGGTGCGGGTCGAGAAGATTCGCAAGGTAGCATCACAACGGAGTTCAAGAATCGGCTGGAAGCTCTGAACCTACCAGTTGATACGATCTGTGCCAGGTTAAGAATCGTAGTTCTGCATTGTGCTGACAACGATGACGCATCTGAACAAGCTGCTAAGGCCGTTCTCATGCGGTCATGTGCTAACGAACGAGACGCAGAAGACGCGTGGAAAACTATTCAGCTAAGCGCCCACGGCATCATTGAACGCCGTAGTCGATGGACACTCGAAGCCTTGTCCGGAGTAATGAGAGCAGCAAATATTGAGCTTGTAGCCGAGTCAACCTCATGCCATCCAATAGTGACTTCTGGCTGCATGTGGGAACTCCTTGATGAGATTTCTCCGTATCGTGGCTACATTCGGGCGTTTCGGCAACACTATCTTCTCTCGGACGCCACGGGTTCACAACCATTCGGAGGTCGTGACTCTGAATATGAACAACTTGACACGTGGCTGTCCGATGGCAACGCCCCCGGAAGAAATTTAATTTGCGCCCCTACGGCACGGGGAAAAAGTGCACTACTAGTCCAATGGACAGAGCGCCTGGCATCTGACGCTACTTGGTCCGTGGTCTTCGTTCCAATCAGCCTCCGATTCAATACGGATCGTCCGGTAGTTTTCTATGCGCTGCTGGCAATGCAATTAGCCCGACTGTTGGGCAAAAATCTATCGCCACCCGCAGCTGACATCGACAGCTACTATCAAGGAATTTCCACAGTCCTTCTCGAGCAGGCAGCGAAGGAATCTCGACACATTCTAATCGTTATAGATGGTTTGGATGAAGCTCAAGGTGCTGGCTTCAATCCAATCATAATCCCAAGGTCACTTCCTTGTCACATCAAAATACTAGTGAGCGCTAGGGAGCAGGCAGGAGACCGTGGGACGGAAGGATGGTTGAAGCGGCTTGACTGGCAGGGAAATACGCGAGCGGTTTCACAGGGCCTCCGAATTCTCGATCGTACTGCTGTGCCTTCTATACTTGAAAGCGCCGGATTTCCAAAAGAGTTGACGAGCGACGCACTAATAGATCGCCTCATGGTTCTCTCTTCCGGTGAACCACTATTGCTGTCGCTTTATACCGAAGACCTAAGTGAAATCGCGAAGAGTCAAGGCTACGTTGGCGTTGAAACTCTAGATAACCTCTCACCTGGTTTCTCTGCATATTTTTCGCGCGTTTTCGACTCACACCACTTCGCGGGCGACTCTTCCCAGCAGGACTTAGTCGATACAGCCCTTGCAGTGCTCGCTATGGCATTAGGTCCTATTGAGGGTCCGGATCTTACCGATTTGGTGGCTGGTCTTACAGGGCAAGTTCGTCCAGCTGCGTCAGATAGATTTATCAAACCCCTTAAAAGATTTGTGGCAGGTGACGGGCGCATTGATCATGGCTATGTACTGAATCATCCTAAACTCGGCGAATATTTGCGAGAAGAGCGCTGCGACACCAGAACTCAGTCGACGGTTGATCTCGCCTTTGTAAATTGGGGGCGCAGTGTCCTTACTCGGCTAAACGCGGACCCAAATGCTGTAGTTCCACCGTATGTACTGCAACAGCATGTTGAGCATCTGCGTCGCGCGAAGCTGTTGACACTAGATGATATTGAATTGCTCTTAGCAGAGGGATGGAGAACAGCCTGGTTCCGCATGGACAAGGACTATTCTGGTTATGCCGACTCTTTACTTACAGCTTCGTCGGCGATGCTTCCTTGCGCGGCCTATCAAGCCGAACAAATTAAAGCTTTGCGATTGCGGATCAAGATTGCTTTGTTAGTCAGTAGCGTCAGATCGCAGGGCACTAACGTTCCCGCAGAACTGTTAGCTATGGCGCTTAAGGAACAGTTGATCACGCTTCGTCAGGCGCTCAATATTGTCTCCCTCCAACTGCCAGAAAATCGAACTGGATATTCACTCGCGCTCGCATCATGCTTGCCGCCCGCAGAATTGGAGCAACTACATTCCGACATCATGCAAACCAGTGATGTTGCCAGCCTTAACCATCAACTCGCTCAGTTGACCCAGTATCTGATAGGACCTAAACGCGATGACGTAATTGCTCAAGTCTTGAACTGGCTTAATCACAAAGCTCCAGACCAACAGCGAATTGGAATTCTCGCCACACTCCTGCCTGTATTGGACGACAAACTGCTTGACTCAGCCTTGCGAGACCTCATACCGAAAATGATGATTGGTCAACCGCCAGCTTCCGCAGCGATCTCCGCGATTCCAATCATTGAGACTCTTCACGCCAGAAGCAGATCCGAGCATGCGAAGCGCATTGTCGAGCAATGCGTGCTTTACATTGATATCGGGGCAGATCCATTGTTGGAGGTTGAGGCTCTGGGTAGACTTTCGATTTGGATTGACCGCGCTCAACTTGAAACTTCTCTCAAACGATTGACGCCATTAATTAAGCTGAATCTAGCGGTCCAATCAATGCGGACGATGAGGCCCGGCGATTTTCACGAAGAACATCAAATGCACCGGCTGAAAAAGGCAGCGACGACACTTGAGATTTTAGAGATCCAATATCAGTCAACGACAGATTATCAAGGCAATCTCCAGAAAATATTGGCCCCATTACTTACAACCGACTATTGGGATGTCGACACCTTGCTAGGGGTACTGCCATTAGTGCATGCGGATACTAGACAAGCAGCAGTATCTCTCATTCACCCCTCCGTTTTGGGATTACCTACGGCAAACAATCGCACCCACGCGCTGATGGCGCTGGCAAGATTTGCCGACTCCACGCTACGAAAGATCATAGTCGAGCAAGCCTTTCCCGACGCGCGCAGAATTGAGGACGAATACTCCCGTGGTTTGACAATTGTCGCGCTCTTTTCCGAACTCAAAGTGGAAGACAAAACGCTGAAGTTCAACGGACTTATCGACGACTTAAGCAAAGTCAAATATGCATTGCACCTCGGCGAACTGCTCATTCAGATCTCGAACCAATGCCCCCAAACGGAGGGGTTCGAAGAGTACGGCCTACAACATATTCTCCGTGTCACAGATTTTGGCAACAGCCTCTCCACCTTACTAAGAGAGTTGCCAAAACTCCCTCAATGGAGGCGTGTTGAGATTTTCCGGCTCTGTTGGGAGCGACTTAACGAGCGAACTGATAATTTCTATTCGTTTCAGCTAGGTATGGCCGCTCGTTATGCACCAGAGTGCTGGACAAGGGCCGAATTTGATGTTGCGCGCAGCAGACTTGAGGGGCTTGCCCCCTACTTCCGTTTGACGTTACTGGTCGATTTGCTACCCGTGGCCAAGATGCTAGGCGTGACGGAAGCAATCGATCAAGCCTTTGAAGAAATTGCAACGCACGCGGATGCAAATGAACGTTTGTCCAAGATGATAGAAGCGATTAAGATCCTGCCCTTAAGTGACTTACGTCGAAACATGCTCCCGCAGTTTTGGACAATCGCAGCGAACCTTGAAGATTCGAACATCCACGTACTCATTCAGGGGTTTGAATTACTCAGCGAAGGAGATAAGACCTCTGCCTGGCCCAAGCTCATCACGCGCGCCAAAACAGCAACAGGGGCGGGGCAATCGCTTGCACGATTGTCCCAACTGGCAACGGCCCCAAACGAGCGAGTAGAACTTCTGAATGCTGCCCTAACAGCTTGTGCCGCCGAAAAGTCGGATACCCGTATCTCGCTTGCGGCTCAAATCGTTTCGGCCTGTGTTACGGCCGAGGAAAAGTGGAGAGCATTCGACCTCATGACGGATGCTCCGGTGGCGTCAAGAGATGTCATTTTGTCGGCCATACGGATCGCCGCGCCACATCTCGCGAAGATCGACGACAACAATTTAATTCAAGATCTCATGGACGACATAAGACAAGCTGCCTGCTGGTGGCCCTAAACACCGCTTACCGGCACGCCGGGCGGACAAATGAGCGACCGCACCAACCTCTGCAGACGCATGACCTCCACTTGACTCACTAAAGATCAGGGGCGGAGGATTGACTTTAACTTCTGAGCAATCTGCCCCGTTGGCCGGTCAAATTCCCCCACCTCTGGCCACCCCAAATTCCCCCACCCTCTGACCGTATAGCGGCGCTGTAGAAGCGCCAGCAGCGACCACCGGGAGCATCCCGTTGGCAGGACGTTATCTTTCTCCTTCGATCGTCGAGGGAGTTCGGAGTGAACGTCTTGAAACCGCATCTGCAAACCACCATCCTGACCCTGCTGGCAGCGGGCAAGAGCCAGCGCGAGATCGCCCGCATCACCAGCGTCGACCGCAAGACCATCCGCAGCCTTGCCCAGCGCACGATTAGGGGAGTTTCAAATTCCCCCGGGGTGGCCACCGGCTCGGAAGTTCAAATTCCCCCACCCCGGCCACCGGCC
>NZ_FRCX01000036.1 GCF_900143065.1 Duganella sacchari
GTAAGCGTCCGGCCCATCCACCTATGAACGGCTGAAGTCCCAGGCCATACTTCCCCGTTTTCACGAGGGAGATAAGGATGGCAAACACCGAACGAGAAGCGCTGTGGCAAGAGCGCGTTGAGCGCTGGCGGGCCAGTGGCCTGTCGCAGCGGGCCTTTGCGCTACAGGAAGGCTATCCGATACGTCAGGTTGGCTACTGGGTCCGCCGGCTGTCAGCCGTGCCCTCCATGGCCGCGCTGGTGCCGGTCACGGTACAAGGCGCTGCGGCAGCGGCGCCGGCGATGAAGTTGTGCGGGCCGCAGGGCTGGAGCGTCGAGCTGCCGCCTGACACGTCAGCGGCCTGGCTGGCGGACCTGCTGCAGCGTCTGTGATGCAGTTGCAGGCAGAGGCGATCTGGCTGGCCACCGCGCCGGTGGACATTCGTGCCGGGATGGACCGCCTGTCCCTGTACGTGCAGCAGGCGCTGGGGCGGGCGCCGTGTGACGGCACGGCCTACGTGTTCAGCAACCGGCGGCAGACGCGCCTGAAGGTGGTGTGCTGGGATGGCAACGGCGTGTGGATGTGCGTGCGCCGCCTGCATCGTGGCCAGTTCGTCTGGCCGCGTCCTGGCGAGGCCTGCTGGCATCTCACAGCCGAGCAGTGGCAATGGCTGGTGTCGGGCGTGGACTGGCAACGCTTGTCGGCGCCGCCACCGGCAGCGTGGAAACTGTAGGCAGGCCTGTTAACCAAGGCGTCGTTCTGTTAACATCACGGCATGGATCTACTCGAACAACTCGCCCGCACCAATGCCGACCCTGCGCTCATTGCGCAGTTGCAGGCCATGCTGGCCGGGAAAGATGAGCAGATCGCCGAGAAGGATACGCGGTTGCAGGCACTGCAAGTGCAAAATCAAGAGTTGGCCGCCGACAGCGAGTTCAAGGCGTTCAAGATCAAGGCGTTGACGTTGGAACTGGCGCATCACCGGCGTATCCGCTTCGGCAAGGCCAGCGAGGCGTATAGCGGCGAGCAGCTTGACCTGTTCCATGAAACGGGCGAAGCCGACCTGGCGGCGCTGGAGGCGGAACTGGAGCAGCTGCAAGGCAAGCGCCAGGCCAAGCCCCGCAACCGCGCTGGCCGCCAGGCGTTGCCGCCGGAACTGCCGCGCATCGAGCACCGCCATGAGCCGGCGTCCTGTCAGTGCGAGGCCTGTGGCCGCGACCTGGTCAAGATCGGCGAAGACATCAGCGAGCAACTCGACGTCGAGCCGGCGCGTTTCTTCGTGCATCGCCACATCCGGCCGCAATATGCCTGCCGTGGCTGCGAAACGATGACGGCGGCACCGATTCCGGCTGCCGTGATTGACGGCGGCATGGCGGCACCGGGCTTGCTGGCCTGGCTGGCGGTCAGCAAATTCGCCGATCATCTTCCGCTGTACCGGCTGGAGCAGATCGCGGCCCGCCAGGGTGTGCCACTGGCCCGCTCCACGCTGGCCGAATGGGTGGGCAAGATCGGCGTGGCCTTGCAGCCGCTGAGCGATCGGCTGGCTGTGCTGCTGCGGCAGCGCTCCTGCCTGCATGCCGATGAAACGCCGGTGCGCCAGCTCGATCCGGGCCAAGGCAAGACGCGCCATGCCTACTTGTGGGCCTATCGCTCCAATGCGTTGGACGAGGGGCCGCCCATCATCGTGTTCGACTACCAAACCGGCCGCGCCGGTGCGCATGCGCGCGCCTTCCTGCAGGGATGGCGCGGCCACCTGATGGTGGACGACTACGTCGGCTACAAGGCCGTGTTTAACGAAGGCGTGACCGAGCTGGCTTGTCTTGCACATGTGCGGCGTAAGTTCTTCGAGCTGCACGCGGCCAACGGTAGCCCGCTGGCGGCGGAAGCGCTGCGGCGCATTGCGGCCTTGTATGCCGTCGAACAGCAGGCCCGCGGCATGACGGTCGAGGCGCGCCTGCAACTGCGCCAGGAACAGGCGCAGCCCGCACTGGCCGAACTTAATGCCTGGCTGCTGGCGACGCAGCAAACCGTTGCTATTGGCAGTGGCACGGGCAAGGCCATTGAGCACGCGCTCAAGCGTTGGCCGGCACTGGTGCGCTACGCGGAATCGGGCGCGCTCCCGATTGATAACAATGCCGTGGAAAATGCGATCCGTCCCATCGCCATCGGCAAAAAGAACTGGTTGTTCGCAGGCTCCGAGCGCGCCGGCCGACGCGCTGCCGCCATCCAAACATTACTCGGCACCGCCAAGCTCAATGGCCTCGATCCGCTGCATTGGCTGGCCAACGTGTTGGAACGTCTCCCGACGTGCCCTAACAGCCAGATCGATTCGTTGCTGCCATTCCCGAACTCTACGCAGTTCTAAGACCGTTGAACAGGTGGCTGGGCTGGAAGCTTAC
>NZ_FRCX01000025.1 GCF_900143065.1 Duganella sacchari
GAGCTCTTTGAAGGGTCGTTCGAGACCAGGACGTTGATAGGTCAGGTGTGGAAGTGCAGTAATGCATTAAGCTAACTGATACTAATTGCCCGTACGGCTTGTCCCTATAACCTTGCCGGTTATACGCATTTACTAAGATGGTGAGTGCTACCCCAACTTTACTTCTCCCAGATTCGCTGTGCAGCCCACCACGTGGCTGCGGAGCATACAAGTCAAAGCTTGATGACCATAGCAAGTCAGTCCCACCCCTTCCCATCCCGAACAGGACCGTGAAATGACTCTGCGCCGATGATAGTGCTGCAACCAGTGTGAAAGTAGGTTATCGTCAAGCTAGTTATATAGAAAAAGCCCCTTCCGGTTAAAAACTGGTTGGGGCTTTTTTGCTTTTGTACATTAAAATGGGTCGATATCGGAGATGCAACCCATGCCAGCTTACGCAATACGTACCGTCTTTGCTTGTAGTCTGCTCGTGCTGGCGCTATTTTCTGTGGCGCGCGCCGCGCCGCTCACGTTGCGCTTTGAACATCTGGGCGTAGAACAGGGGCTGACCCAGGAATCCGTCACCAGCGTCCTGCAGGATAAACACGGTTATATGTGGTTTGGCACCCAGGCAGGCCTGAATCGCTACGACGGTTATCGCGTCACGAATTTCAAGAACGACCCCGCTCTCGCACACAGCCTGCAGGACAATTACGTGCAGGCCCTGTATGAAGATGCCACCGGCCAGCTGTGGGTCGGCAACAAGGGTGGCCTTGACCGCTATGATCCGGTTCTCCAGGGCTTCACGCACGTGCTGTCCAAGGTATCCGTGACCGCGATCGTCGGCGACGGCAAGCAGGGGTTGTGGCTGGTGACTGCCGACGGCTTGCAACATCTGGATACCGCCAGCAGTCAGCTGCAAACGCTGCGCCATGCCGACGCAGACAGCACCACCATCAACGATGACCGCGTCGGTGCGCTGGTCCACGACAAACAGGGCAATCTGTGGCTGGGCACAGCGCGCGGGCTGGAACTGCTGCCTGCCGGCAGTCGCCAGTTTCGTCACTTCGGCACGCAGGATAGCCGTCTCGAAAACAACATCATGTCCTTGTCCATCTCGCCCGATGGCGTGCTATGGGCTGGCACCATGCGCGGCGTGCAGGCGTGGCGTCTGAATGGGGTGTCGGCTGAGCGCATGGCGCTCGCTGTTCCCCCTGACCTGGCCGATGTGCGCGTGCCGAAAATACTGCATGACCGCGACGGCACGCTGTGGCTGGGCACCTTCACCGACGGCGTAAAACGGCGCGATCCGGTCAGCGGCCGTTTCTACAACTACCGGCGCGACAATCAGAACCGCCACAGTATTGGCGATAACCAGATCAGTGCCTTATATCAGGACCGCAGCGGGACGCTGTGGGTGGGGAACTGGTATGCCGGTGTGGACCGCGTGGACTTGAATAGCGGCGGCTTTGAACGCTACACGGAACACGCAGGCGTGCTGCCCAGCATAGGCGGCAGCAAGGTGCGTGCGTTTGCCGATGCGCCGGATGGCAAGGTCTGGATAGGAACCAGCACTGGCCTGGCGCTGCTGGACCCGGCGCAAGGCCAGGTCAGTATTATCGCCAGTGGAGAGCGGCATACCGGCAGCGTGCTTCCCGACCCGCCGGTCACGCTGGCCACGGACCAGCAAGGGCGGCTATGGATAGGCACAATCAATGGTCTGTCAGCGCGCGACCCTGTCAGCGGACGCTCTGTTTCGGTGGCGCTCGGTGATGATCCCCAGGCACATTCGGTACAGCGCATTCTGGTGGATCATGAAGGTATGATCTGGGCTGGCACGCGCACCACCTTGAACCGCATCGACCCGCATACGCTGGCCGTGCAAAGCTATGCTGCGGATACGGCTGATGCGGACAAGCTGTCTGGCCGTGTCTACACGCTGATGGAGGATAAGCGCGGTAATCTGTGGGTGGGAACGGAGAATGGCCTGGACCGTTTTGACCGCAGCACCAGCAAGTTTGAACACTACCGACACAATCCGGCCCAAAGCGACAGCCTGAGTCACAACCGTGTGCACCATCTGTATCAAGATGGCCAGGAGCGTATCTGGATAGGCACGGCCGCTGGCCTGTGCATGGGACGCATGGGCAGTGACGGCAGGCTGCACTTCCGTTTCTACCCGCCTGATAATGGCCGCTCGCCTGATCCTATCGGCGCCATTCTCGGCGACGGGCAGGGACGCCTGTGGATCAGCACCACGGCTGGCATCTCGCTGTTCAATCCCGAAACCGGCGTATTCAAGAATTACACGTCCAGAGATGGACTACTGGACAGTTCCTACTTTATCGGCGCGGGTTATCGCGCGCCGGACGGCACACTGTATTTTGGTGGCGTGGAGGGGGTGACGGCATTCCAGCCTTCGCATGTGCATGACAATCCTTTCGCGCCGCCGGTATCGATCACTGACTTCTCGATTTTCAATCAGTCGGTGCTGGGCGCGACGCCGCGTACGGACGTGCTGGAGCAAGGCCCTATCGACCAGGCCAGATCCCTGGCCCTGTCGTACCGCGATGCGGTGTTCTCGTTTGAATTCGCCGGCCTGCATTATGCCGACCCGCAGCGCAACCGCTATGCCTACCAGCTGCAAGGCTTCGATCCGGGTTGGGTGACGGCGGATGCGGGCAAGCGCTTTGCCACTTACACCAATCTGGACCCGGGCAGTTATGTGTTCCGCGTGAAGGCGGCGAACAAGGACGGTGTGTGGAGCACGGAACCGGTCACGGTGGCGCTGACGATCGCGCCGCCGTTCTGGAAGACCTGGTGGTTCCGTCTCCTGATCGCGGCCCTCGTGCTGGGTAGCGCGTATCTGCTGTTCCGCATTCGCATCCGCTTGCTGGTGCGGCAAAAGCAGGCGCTGGAACAGCAGGTCAGCAGCCGTACCCACCAGCTGGTGCAGCAGAAGGAATCGATTCAGCGCGAGAAGGAAAACGTCGAAGCGGCGCACCGGAATATTTCGCTGCTGTCCGAGATTGGCCGCAGCATCACGGCCAATCTGGAGAGCGAGGCCATCATGTCGCTGTTGTACCAGCAGGTGCATGATCTGATGGATGCGAGCGTGTTCGGCATCGGTATCTACAGGCCGGAGCAGGAGCTGATTGAATATCCGTTTGCGATGGAACGTGGCAAGCGCTATACGCCTTACACGCGCAGCATGCGTGAGCCGAACCAGCTGGCGGTGTGGTGCATCACGCATGCGAAGGAAGTGTTCATCAACGATCTGGAGCAGGAGTATCCGCAGTACGTCGACCACCTGGACCTGGTGTCTGGTGAAGAGAATATGGGCACGCTGGAAGATGGCTCGCGGCCGACCGAACCACGCTCCATGATTTATGTCCCCATCTCCGTCGGCGGCCATGTACGCGGCGTGATTACCGTGCATAGCTATCGCACGCATGCATATCAGCGCATCGATCTGGATATGCTGACCACACTGGCCTCCTACGTGGCCGTGGCGTTTGCCAATGCGGACGCTTATCGCCAGTTGCAGGACACGCAGCAGCAACTGGTGGAACGTGAAAAGCTGGCGGCGCTTGGTTCGCTGGTGGCTGGCGTGGCGCATGAATTGAATACGCCGATCGGCAACAGCCTGGTGATCGCCAGCACGCTGGAAGATAAAACCAACGATATCGAGAAGCTCAACGGCAGCAATACCCTGCGCCGCTCCGACCTGCACAGCTTCATCGAAGCGTCACGCGAGGCTTCGACACTGCTGATGCGCAGTCTGCGCAATGCGGCGGAGCTGGTGAACAGCTTCAAGCAGGTGGCGGTGGACCAGGCCAGCGCCAAACGGCGCAAGTTCAACCTGCACCAGGCCAGCAACGAGATCGTGATGACGATGAAGAACCAGGTGCGCAAGGCTGGCCATCATATGGTGGTGGAGATGCCGGACGATATCGTGCTCGATAGCTTCCCTGGTCCGTATGGCCAGGTGATTATCAACCTGATTAACAACGCGCTGCTGCATGCGTTTGAAGAGCGCGACGGCGGTGAGATCCGCATGTGGGCTGTGCCGCTGGGCGCGGAGCGTGTGCGGGTAGTGTTCCAGGATGATGGGAAAGGTATCCCGCTTGAACATCAGGCCCGCATCTTTGATCCGTTCTTCACGACCAAGCTGGGACAGGGCGGGAATGGGCTGGGGCTGAGCATCACATACAACATCGTGACGTCGCTGCTGGATGGTTCGATCCGGGTAGACAGTGCGGTCGGAATTGGGACGCGCTTCACGATGGATTTACCGTTGAAGGCGTCCCTCGCAGGGGACTAAACGGGGATTAAATCCCCCAGATGATGTTTTCGTTTTCCGCTTTTGCGGTGCGCAGCATTTCCAGCAGCGGGAAGGCGCGGGCGGCAAAACCGACGCGCTGCAGCACAGCGTGTTCCCTGGTTTCGCCTTCTTCCTGTTCGTGCGTGTGGGCGTCGTGCTCTACATCGGTTTCCGGATGCAGCTTGCTTTCGGCGACTTCGTTTTCCAGGACCGACAACGCGTGCGCCGCTTCGGCGGCAGTAATGACGCCACGGGTAGGATTTTTGTGCAGCAGATCCAGGATGCGTTGTGCATGTTCCTGATACATCAAGACTTCCGGGCTGGATTTGGATTTGAAGGCAATTAACATAAACGCGCTTTCTTGGTCTTGTTGGTGAAAAAATGTGCGGGGCGCCGGCTGTCGAATTTAACGGCAACTCCGTTAATGTAGACTTTAGGCCATTGCTGAAACTTTACAAGGGTCTGGCGCACTTGTCTGCGCGCTGGCGCACGCCAATTAAGCATTCTCTAAGTCAATAGACTGAATTTCAGTAGAGTTTGAACGAGCTGAGGTAGGTATCGACCGTCTCAGCGTCGATATTCGTGGCCGGGCCAATCACGACTGCCTGGTAGATTCTACGGTCTTTGGCCATAAAACGGCCGACCAGACGCATGCCTTTGCCGCCGGCCTCGATTTCCTGCGCACCGTTGGCCGTGGTCTTGCTGGCGGTGACTGTGCCGCCGATATTGTTGACCATGGCCGTCTTCATCGCTTCAATCGCTGCCGGGACTTGCGCCGCATCGGCCAACTGGGCGCTGCCGACGGCGAACACCACGCCGTCGATTTCAGCGGCAGTCATGGTCATGCTGACGTTCAGTTGATCGAGCTTGATGCTGCGTGTTTGTGTGGCCGGCTTGCCGGGGAAAAGTACCGCGTAGGGCGCGTCGTTGCTGCGGTAATCGCGCCAGTCGTATTTCGGGCTGCATGCTGACAGCGTCGCAGCGAGTATCAAAGCCAGAAGGAGTTTGTGCTTCATTTTTTCGCTTTCTTCTTTTTGTCTTCGATGGCTTTCCACGCGTCGATGTAGTCTTGCTGGCGCAGCACGCGCGAGTTGGGATCGATGGTCACCAGCGCATGCGGCGGTAGCGGCAGTTCACCGTGGCCATCGGCCATCGCCAGTTTTTCGATGCGGTTGTTGATGCGGACTTCGACTGGCAGCGGGAACGTGCCGCCGTCTTTCAACTTCCAGGTCAGCTTGAGCTTATCGGCACTGCGTTCCTCCACCAGTTCCGGCAATGCGGCGTGGTACAGATAGCCGTCGAAGAACCAGCACAGATCGCGGCCGCTGGCTTCGTTGGCGAACTGGATGAATTCCCTGGTGCTGCTCCAGCGCGGCTGGAAGTTGCCCGGTGCCGGCGTGGTGGTGCCGTAGACCATGCGGCGCGTGGCGGTGAAGAAAGCGTCGTCGCCGATCAGATTGCGCAGCGTGTGCAGGATCAGCGCCCCCTTGTTGTAGATGTCGAGTCCCGGGCCGCCGCGTTCTTCCTCGTAGATGTCTTCGATGCGCTGGCTCTTGCCGCTGACGATAGGGGCTTTGTTCAGCAGCGCTTTGCGGAATTCAAACAGCGAGGCCTGGAATTCCATCTCGCCGCGCAGCGATTCCATGTACAGCGGCTGCATGTAGGAGCCGAAGCCTTCGTGCAGCCACATGTCGTCCCAGTCCGCATTGGTCATCTGGTTGCCGAACCATTCGTGCGACAGCTCATGGTGCAGCAGCCAGTCGTAGCCGAATGGCGACTTGAGATAGCCGTTGCCATAGGCATTGATGGTCTGGTGTTCCATGCCCAGGTGCGGCGTTTCGACCACGCCCATTTTCTCGTCGCCGAAAGGATATGGGCCGATACGGCTTTCAAAGAAATCGAGCATGGGCGCGAATTCGCTGAACAGGCCCTGGGCTTGCTTTTCGTGGCCTTTCAGGTACCACATGCGCAGCGGGATGTGGTTGCCGTACTTGCTCGTGTAATCGGCGGACAGCATATCGTAGGGACCGATGTTGAGGGCCACGCCATAGGTGCTCGGGTTCTTGGCGCGCCAGTTGTAGGTGCGCCAGCCGTCTTTTTCTTCCATGCCGGTGGCGATGCCGTTGCCCGCCACGACCAGCGGCGATGGCACGCTGACGTGCAGGTCGATGAGCTGTGGCTTGCCCATCGGATGATCGATACAAGGCCAGAACATGTCGCAGCCTTCGCCTTCCACCGTCGTGGCAATCCACGGCTGGCCGTCCTTGGTCTGGCTCCAGGTGAAGGCGCCATCCCATGGTGCGTGCTTGGCGATCTGCGGCATGCCGTGGTATTGGATGCGGACGGTGGTGCGGGCGCCGGCTTGCAGTGGCGTCGGCAGCGTCAGGTACAGGCGCCCGTCAGGATTGCTGATGGCAGACGGCGCGAGCGTGACACCATCGACACTGGCGCTGTCGACTGGCAGGTTGCGGTCCAGTTCCACCGCAATCCGCGTCAGCGGTTCTTTCAGCAGGAAGGTGAGCGATGCGTCGCCGCGGATGCTTTGGCTGGCCGGGTCCACACGCAAGGCCAGATCGACTTTTTCAAACGTGACGGCCAGCTGTTCAGGCGCACGTGGACTGCCGGAATTGACGGTGAAATCGGTCGGCGGAATAGTCGAGGTGGCGCAGCCGGCCAGCAGTGCGCTGGCAGCAAGGTAAGCGGGCAGACGGGGCATCATGTTCCTGGCATCGAATAAGCTGCGAGCAATATAGCAGCAACTGCGCCGGACTTGGTATGCCGGTAGCGCCAGAAAACCGCGTTTTATATTGCGCTGCCGGCGATTACTCGGGCAGCGCGCGCCGGTACTGGATGGCTTCCATCACGTGGGCATGCTGGATGAGGTCTGCCCTGGCCAGGTCGGCGATGGTGCGCGATACGCGCAGGATGCGGTGGTAGGCGCGTCCCGACCATTGGAAGTTCTCCATCGCCCATTTCAGGTGTTCTTTGCCCTGCTTGTCGAGCTTGCAGTAATGATCGATCTCGCGGGTGGTGAGGAACTGGTTGCTCTTGCCCTGGCGTTGTATCTGGCGGTTAGCGGCAGCTTGCACGCGCGTGGCGATGACGGTGGAGGATTCGCCATTCGCGTCTGCGGCAAGAATGGCGGGAGCAACGGAGCCCACTTCCATCTGGATGTCGATACGGTCAAGCAGCGGGCCGGAGATGCGATTCTGGTAGCGTAGCCGTACGTCGAGCGAGCAGCGGCATGCCACGCTTTGGTGGCCATAGTAGCCGCAGGGGGCTTGTTTTGCAGAGTTGCACAGCTGTTCACACCACGATGACGCAACATAAGCTTCTGATTTCATGGCGTTTCGTGAGGAACGAGGTGGCTTGACGTGAACAATCAATCGTGAACAACGTGCTCTTGGCCGCTTGATACATCCCCGACGAAAAAGTGTTAAACGGTATGCTTCGTCGGAAAAGATTCAAGATTATATTTGAGTGAGGCGGTGCCAAGCGTGGAAATCTGTGAGTATCTGCCAGAAAGAAACGGTTGATAATAATCCTTCCGTCTCCGGGGTACACAATGATCGAATCCATCGATGTTCAGAATTTCGGCTCCTATAACGGCTTTGTGTGGGCGCAAAACGTAGTTGACCAGCGAGGGCAGGTAGTAAGCTTCCGCAAACTCAATATTCTCTATGGTCGAAATTATTCTGGGAAGACGACGCTGTCTCGTATCGTGCAGAGTATCGAGAGGGGACGACTCCCAGAGAAGTACATCGGTCCCAAATTCCGCATCAAGACAGCCAACGGCGTAATCACTGACGCGGATGTAGCGAATACAAATTTATCGGTTCGCGTCTTCAACAAGGACTTTGTCGACTTCAACCTCTCATTTCTGCGAGATAGCCAAGGGACCGTTCAAACATTCGCGATTCTGGGAGAGCAGAATGCGGAGTTACTAGCTTTGATCGCGAGCGTTGAGGCTGAGCTTGGAAGTGTTGAAGAGAGGACCGGCTTCCGATTTGAGTTTTCCACGAATCGTCAGCTGTTGGAGAAGACTAAGAAAGAGCACGAGCAACTGCAGACGCAGTTGGATCAAAAGCTCGCGGAGAAGGCCAACAAGCCTCAGAGCGGCATTAAGCACAATCCACTCTTTCGTGATCCTAATTACGACATCCGAAAAATCCGGCTTGATATTGTCTCAGTATTGCAAGCAGGCTTTGTCCCACTAGATGAAAGTGCGGTCGGTGCCACAATTGCCCTGCTCGATGAGAGTCCAATGTCTGATATCGGAAAGTCGGGCGCGTACCGCGCTGGCCTTCACGAAATCTTTAGTAAAGCTGAGGACTTGGTAGCCCGTCAAATTTCACCCACCACGCCAATTAAAGAGCTTTTGGAAAATGGTGAGCTCCAAAGCTGGGTCAAGGCTGGTATTCATCACCACAGAAACCATAGAAGTGATTGCGCGTTCTGTGGAAGTCATTTACCTGAGGATCTTTGGGCGAAGCTCGACGCGCATTTCAGCAAGGAGTCTCAAATTCTTGAAGAAGAGATCAGAAAGGCGTTGCAAACCGTTGAAGCGGAGCGTTTGAGAATACTGCGGCATACGAATGTTCAGGTTACTCAGTTTTACCCATCACTGCGGGAGGGGGCGACTGTTTCCCTTAATGAAATGACGAAGGCACGGCAGCTCTATGTCGATCAGCTGGAAGCCATATCAGAAGCCTTGAAAGCGCGAGCGGGGAACATTTTTAAGCCATCTGCTCTATCCGTGAAACTCGACGTAGACGAGGCTCACGCAGCTGCCTTAGCGAATTTCGAAGCATTCATTGATGCGCACAACAAGAAGACGAATTCGATTGCCAGCGACCAGCTTGCAGCCCGGAAGAAGTTGCGTCTCCTTGAGGTGTCTAAGTTCGTTTCTGACATCGGCTATCAGGACTCGATGCTGGCTTTGGAGGAGAAGAAGCAAGAGGTGAGAACGCTTGAGGAGTCTCAGCAGAGATTAACTGAGGTCGGTAAGAACACAGCAAAGCGCCTCGAAGACCTCCGTATGCAGCTGCGGGACGAGCGGCAAGGTGCGCAACGGGTGAACTCCTATCTCAATCATTATTTTGGAAATCAAACAATCCGACTGGACGCAATTCAAGATGCGGATAGCCCTAATGTCTATCGCTTCAAGATACTCCGTGGGGACGAGGACGCACACAACCTTAGTGAAGGCGAGTGCAGTCTGATCGCCTTCTGCTATTTCCTGGCCAAGCTGGACGAGATAGACACCAAGGGAAAAGAACTCATCATTTACATAGATGACCCAATTTCTAGCCTCGACAGCAATCACATCTTCTTCGTTTACGGTTTGATTCACAAGGTGTTGATGTCCCCACTCATTGATGCAGATGGAAATCAGATTCGAGATGCAGCGGGGGCGTTGAAATATCCCTTCGTTCAGCTGTTTATCTCCACGCACAACTTGGAGTTTTTGAAATACTTGCGTCGGCTGCCACTCGGGAAAAAAGGCGAACGCGAAAGCTTTATGGTCATGAGACGCGACCGATCAAGTGTAATTAGCCTGATGCCAGACCATCTAAGAACTTACGTTACTGAGTTGAATTTTCTATTTGGCGAGGTCTGTGTATGCGCTGATCCCGGCAATATTGCGACTCATTATCAGGCCTTTTACGGCTTTGGCAATAACTTAAGAAAATTTCTGGAAGGGTACCTCTTCTTTAAGTACCCCTCGGAAAGCTTAGATTACGATAAGCGAGTGCATCTTTTCTTCGACGATGGATCGGTAGTTGAACCCCTTGTGCAAAGGATGACAAACGAGTTCTCGCATTTGGGAGAATTCATTGATCGAGGTTCTGTGCCGATAGATGGAGCAGAGATATCAGCCCTTGCAAAGTTTGTTCTCACAAAATTGAAGGCATCCGATCAACAACAGTATGTTCACTTTCTGGATAGTGTGGGTATCATTGATCCGATCGAGTGAGCGAACGGGAAAGTTGGAGCAGACGTATGGCGAGAAAAACCAATATGAAACATAAACGTTTATTACCGGTTGAAATTCCGCTTCCGGAGGGCATAGACATTGAAGGAGCCATGTTTATACGCTTAGCGACCTTATCTGACTTGCAGAGTTTTTGGGCCCTATACAAGTCGCGCTACGCTTACGCGGCAAGGGGCTGCGCTGTGCGTGGTGAGCAGATATTTTTGAAGGACTTCGAATGGATTTTTGCAACCACAAAGGTGGGGCTCGTAAAGGCATTTACCCGATGGGAGGAAGTTGGAATTCAATGCGTCTGGTATGACTGGGCCAACGATCCAGAGTCTAGCAGCTCGCACCAGCAATGGTTTTCTGATCGGGATGAGATACGACTGCATGCGCTGATGGAAAAGAGATGGACCCAGAAGGATGAAGATGCGCATCAACGGGATCTATTGCGCCGTACACCTGAAACGTATCGAGGGTGGTGGACTTTACAGAATCTACCTCGAGATATGAGCGATGCGGACTGGCTGGACTCTCAAGAAGAACTGATTGATCCCGGTTTGCCTTTGGCCGAGGTAACGAAGTACATGCAAGAATTCACATACGATTCCTTCGATGGTACTTTGGAAGAGATCGTATTGATGGATGCGGATGGTGTTGATGAAGAGATTAAATACTGGCTCAGCGAGAAAGCAGAAGGCTCTGATTACTACGGTTCCGAAAACGAATAGTTCGAGACAAAATGGAGCAGGAAAATCTGCCACAGCGACCCGAAGCACGGATATCCCGCGAGCGATTGTTTGAACTCGTTTGGTCAGAGCCAATGATTAAAGTTGCAGAACGCTTTGGTGTCTCATCGAGCTATCTGGCGCGTGTCTGTACTTCGCTGAATGTGCCACGGCCACAACGGGGATATTGGGCAAAGCTCGGAGTTGGAAAGGCTCCACCTAAACCATCCTTGCCTGCGCCTCGACCGGGGGAACAGACCGGGTGGGTGCAAGGAAGTACTATTAATGCTCCACTCGTTTGGTCGGATGCCGACGCGCGAAGCTTGGCCAATGGCGAGAGCGATCAACATACCGCAGCTGGAATGCATTCGCTGATAAAAGGTATTGAGCCATTGTTTAGTGCTGGACGGGAAACGTATCAAGTGAAGTTCCTAAAACCTTCAAAGAGGAACCTACCGGATATTCAAGTCTCTAGATCGGGCCTACCCGCTGCATTGGCATTTGCGAATGCACTCTTTAATGCGTTTGAGCGCCGGGGGCATCGCGTGGTATTGGCTTCAAATGATGCGCGTATGTCCAGACCGGAAATTGACATCCGCGATGTGCCTTCTAAGCAGCCCTTCCACGAAGACCTGTGGCATCCTGGACGGCAAACGGTCGCCTACCTCGGGGACATGCCAGTTGGCCTCATCATATATGAGGTCACAGAAGCGACATTAATGCGTTATGCAGGCAACAGCATCTATGTCCGAGAGTCCGAAGTAAAAGCAGGCAAGTTCGGCCGCAAGTACGACAGAAATTGGACGTCGACACATTACCTACCAACAGGGCGCTTTTGTCTAATTGCATATTCCTCGCACTACGGCTCCAAATGGTCGAACGCGTGGAAGGAAACGTCACTTGGTAAATTCCAAATACAGGCCATGTCTCTTGTAAAGGAACTCGAAGCGTTTAAGCCCGCCGCCCAAGCAGCGCGCGATCAAGGAAGACTGGACTACGATCGACGGATGTTTGAGCATGAAGAGCATGCTCGGCGACGAGCGGAGGAAGCAATAGTCAAACGTAAGGCTGCAGAGACTCAAGAGAGCTTGGCGGCTCTGGTAACCTTCATCGAAGCAGTGGAGCGAACGGACCGGTTCAATCGTGCATTTCAAATGATTCGCGAAATGGCGTCGAGCTTGGATAAGGGGGCTGTTGAAGCAATTGAAACGAAGATTGAGATTGCCCGCCGCATGCTGGAGCCGGCTCCGAAGATCGAGACTTTTTTGAACTGGAGGCCACCGAGCGACTGAGCATTCTGAACTTGGCTTGGTGTGATTGATAAGGGCGTATTAGGCTATCTAAAACACAGCAGGTCGTGGGCTTGCTTGCTTAGAGCGCCGCTATTCGATTGTGGGAGATGAGTGGTAGGCAAAGTATCGGGCCGCCTCTCTTAGTTGCCGCATCGTGCACAATAGAGTCTGACCTACCCGCTAGAATTTCTATCCAATGCGACAAAATGGAAAGTGTTTTATGCTCAATACGGCAGCAAGAGACAGAGAGGCGCAAATGCTTGCTCGATGTGTAGCCATCGCGCTTGGGCGAGGCGCGCACTCATTACCGATCGATAGCAGGGAGGCCAATGTGTTTCGTGTAGCGTCGATGGTAATACAGTCACGGTTTCCAGTTGAGTCGCGGAGATTGATGGATGCCGCTGAACACTACTATCTGCAGCATCCTAGCGCTAGAGCCCCCGTAGTAGACGTTATCCGGTATGGCGATGTGATCAGCCTTCCCCGTTTGCGAGACTCACTGACCCGCCTTATGCGCAACATACCGGGTGTGATGGATTTGAGCTGTCCCTCACGATGACTGCATCAGGTGATCAGCGATGTAGTGCTCCGTCACCACCAACTCAGGCGATTAATAAATTCTTGACGGTTTATGCCTAAGGCCGATACCCAGTCTGCTAGCTCAACCAGGTCGACTCTGCGATCTAAGTTTTCTACCTTTGCTACAAAAGATTGGGGTTTTGAAAGGCGCTTGGCCAGTTCCACCTGCGTAACTTGTGCGCTCTCTCTCGACTTTATCAAAAGACTAATCAACTGCACATAGCGCGGATCATGGATGGATTTCATCCACGGATAGAATCATTTCCCCAGAATTATCCCAAAATGGGATAATTTGCTTCTTTTAAGAAATTCACCGACATCTACTCAGCTAAGGATACGGACTTGGAAATACTTATATTCGTTGCGGCGGCGATAGGGTTCGCTGCATGGGGCCTGGTAGCAATTCATAGGAAAGGCGTTGCTAATTTCTGGCGCCACCTCGCAGAGACAAACCAGACTCACGGTACCGATTTCGGCACTTCTCCGGCCTCGCTAGCTACAGTGGTTGGAGTGGATTTGAACAACGGTGGAGTACTTGCCTTTGACCAGAAAAACAGAAAAATTGCGTACTTAACAAAAGGTGGGAAGTCTGTGGAAGTGCTGCCGTATGATTTTGTTCGTTCTTGGACCGTAGAGTGGCGTGAACAATCAAGCGCAGGAGGCGCTAGATTTGGGATGGTGGCCGTTGGGACGGCGAATGCCCGACAAAATGATGTGGTGCTTCAAATTGAGACAAATGATTTGCAGCGTCCGATTCTACGAATGCCGATGTCATCGGTGCGCTACGCGCGGGAGACTTCGGCCCGACTCCGTACGCTACTCAACAACAAGAAATGAATGGACATGCAGACGAAATCCAGCATGCACCGGTCAGGATGCCAAGAACTCCGCCAGCATTTCCAAAATTACTTCGAGCTTTTGCTCGGTGTTGAACGAAGCAAATTGCAGCGGTTCATTGACAGCAGCGGCGCTCAGTCGGAGCAGCGTGAGCTTCTTAGTGAGATTGACTGCCGTATAAATTATCTTCGAGGCGCAGTGAGGATGGGGAAGCTGCTGTGTCTCATCGATCCTGAGGAGGCCAAATCAAATTGGAGTGTTCTCGACGCGGAACGTGATCGCTTAAGAGCTGTTGCACTTAGCAGTAATGCAAAAGCTGCAGACTTCCCGAGATCAACATCGAACGCAATGCGGCTAGCAGAAATCGCTAAGTCGATTCGATGAAGGAGACGGTAGATCGTGAATCACCAAGCTCGCTTAATAGTCGGGTAGCGATGACGTCAACCAACACATCCGCTTCTCTATCATCGATCCGGTGCGCGGCATGAGGCCGAGGAATAATGACCTTAGCCAATTCTTCTATTCCCATTTGACGCGAGTAGGCGTGGACCTCAGTGCTGGCTATAGCTTCGGCTTCTTTGACAAGGTTGACGGCCGCGCTGCCACAGTCGTCACACACGAATAAGGTGCTGTATCCATATTTCGCTGACGTGTCGCGATAACTTTTTGATGTAATGGGTAGTGCCCATGTTGACTGGTTCGTAGGACGAACTATCTGTTCTTTCGATCGATTGCAGCTTGGGCACTGCCAGCTGTCGGAAACCATCTGCCACCGTTTGTAGCTCGTAACCTTAGCGACATGTTCGATCTGGCCTGCGGTAGGAGCCCGCACACGGTAGTTATTGCCCTTCGCACGCCACTCCCTAGGAGCCTTCTTAGCTTGCGTCCTTGGTGGGCCGCATAAGGCTCTCAGCGCGCGTCCCGCGCCCCTGGATGAAGCTATGCTTCTTGCTGTGTCCTGGATGTAGTCAGGATGCAGCTGATAAGGCGTGCTTTGGTACCAATGTTCATTGGTTGCCGCGATGTGAGCAATGCGTGAGACGATCTTCATGCGAAGGTCAAACGTCTCTCGATTTTCGTTCCAAATTCGCGCGGCGATTTCTTGATTCACACTGTGCTCAGCATTCGGAGATGCGATTACAAATGCGAGAATTTCCGATGGTGAAAACGAAAATGATGGATGAGCGCCAATCAGCCCCTTCGCAACAGAGTCCACGTTGTTGCAGTCATTGCATATGACGGTATTGTCATAGGCTGAAACCATGGGGGCGCTACGCTTCGCGAATTTTTCGGCGGCCTCATTTGCTAGCACTCGTTCCAATCCTGCTGAGATCTTTTCGAACTCTCTCAGCAAGTGATCCTTCATGTGATCATGGTGCTCCACCAAGCGGCACATGAGGTCTCCATTTTTATTGCGCCTGGCGATTTGAGATTTGGGGCGCTGACAGGCAGGGCATATCCAAGCAGGCGGGGTAAATGCCCATAGCCTATCCATGTCCACGCCGGTGCAATTGAATTTATCGACCAGTGTCTTCGTGGTGGGAGACATCACGCCATCGAGGTAGCTCGTGCCGCTCTCTACTGAACGAATGAACTCCTTGTCGGCCGGACTCGCTTCAACTAGCCATTCGTCTAACCATTCTTGCCAATTTGATCCGTTGTGCACTCCGTACCCTTGACTATATATAAGTGTTGAAGATCTCGACGCCGCTCCTGCGTGAATGCGATCTTAATGTAGGGCCCGAGAATCGTCTATGCGTAGGTGCTAGGTATTCTCGTCGCTGCTGCCACTTATTTCATGAGTAGCCGCCACCTTTTCTCGTTGATCACCGCAACCTGATCGTATAAATGTCGCGCTTCGTCTCGTAGATCACTGGCCCTATTCCGTGGCTGATCTCATCACCTGGGGCCGTGCTTGCTTCGCTTCGAAGCAAGCACGGCCTATACGAAATGCTGTTTAGATCAGCATGCTTTGTTGTAGAGTTAGCCAGCAATTCCAATGCCACTGTAAGCGACACGCCGATGTCCGCAAGAAAGGCGGCGGCAACTCCCGTTCCGAAAATTCGCTGAAGTGCGATTGCAGCACCTAGCAAAATATGTCTGTTACTTCCTAGTGTCGCGTTCATCGGAATCTCCTCTCAGCATTCACCTTAACTCAGAACCGCTGGCGTATTATTGAGATGGATCAAGCGGTGACGAACGCTCGTGATGGATTTGATGCTTCTGGAGACATCTGATGAAGAACAGTTCACCTCGCGGCCGATCGGCCGAACTGCTATCGAAGCGTGCGGTAGCCTATGTTCGCATGTCTACAGACCTTCAAATTTACTCGACCGCGAATCAGCTAGATAAAATCCGCGAGTACGCAGCGTCACGTAATCTGGAGATTGTCCACATCTATGAAGATCCCGGGAAAAGTGGCTTAACGATCGCGGGCCGACCAGCATTGACCAAGCTCATACACGATGTGGAACTGGCACACGACTTTGCCACAGTGCTCGTGTACGACATTAGCAGATGGGGCCGGTTTCAAGACATTGATGAAAGCGCATATTACGAGCGTCACTGCTTGATAAATGGGGTCAACGTTAAGTACTGCGCAGAGGAGCACTTGAATGACGGTTCCCTGCTCGCGGCTATTGGAAAAATGGTCAAGCGCGCCTCAGCCGCAGACTTCAGCAAGGATCTTTCAACAAAGGTGTTTGCTGGGCAGTGTCGAATGATTCGTATGGGCTACAAGACCGGTGGTGCTGCGATCTATGGTTTGAGCCGTCTTCTGCTTGGCAGCGATGGCACCCCGGTTTGCGTACTCGATCCGGGCCAGTGGAAAGCCATACAAAACCAACGGGTCATATTTGCGCCTGGACCAGCAGAGGAGGTAGAAATTGTTAACCTCATCTTCAACTGGTACGCGCATGACGGGTTGGGACATCGGCGTATAGCGGCAGTGTTAAACGATCAGCTGGTACCTAACAAATACGGCGGACGCTGGACTGGAAACATCATTCGGTGCTTGCTGAAGAATGAGAAATATATCGGAAATCTCATATACAACAAGTCCTCTTTCAAATTAAAAATAAAAGCGGTGCACAATCCGCCCGAAACATGGGTTCGATGTGATGGCGCTTTCCCTGCCATCGTTCCGTTGGAGCTGTTCCACGCTGCGCAGCTCGAATGCGCAAGACGAAATCACCGATACTCGACAGATGAGCTGATAACAATTCTTCAGAACGTTTATCACAAGCACGGCCGTATATCTAGCGGTCTAATTAATCGCGAAGGCGAGCCTCTTGCCCCATCCGCCCACTCCTATTGGAAACGCTTTGGTACGATGTACGCCGCCTATGACAAGGCTGGTATTCCTCATCCCGGAGACTGCGTCGGGCTTGCTGTTCGCAAGCGCAACTACGTGCTAAAAGAGGCAATGCAAGTCGAGATAGAAGATCTTGTGCGGCGCGCTGGCGGTACCAGCAAGAGGAAGAGTAGCAAAGCGGAAGCCAATACCTGCCGCATGCGGCTAAACGACCAAGTGGATATTGCCGTTCGGGTTATGGCGTGTCGCCATGAGCCTACGTGGGGGTACTATCGTTGGTGGATGAAGTCTCCCAAAATATTGGATACAGACTTTGTGATAGCGGCGCAACTAGATCGCTCCAACACTTCAATTGTGCGTTATTTTCTTTTCCCAGCTGCGGAGTTGGGAGACGCTGACATCAAATTCACCGAAGAGACCGTAGGGCAATTCGAGGCATATTCGGCATCGCGCTTAGCCGATTTTTTTGGGGCAAAACAGGCATCATCGGAGGACACCGAAATGACAGTTTGGGCCTCGTGAGAGCATCGTCGGTCGCACAAGCTTGCCGTCGCCGTCCCGCAACGGTGAGCGAGCCTATCATAGCGCGAGTGCGAGCTCGACGTGGCCATGACAAAATCTTCGGAATAGGTTGGCTTCACGACCTTTCCCAGCCAATGGCGTGTTCGCTGTGGGTCGAACCACAGCTACACATCGACTAAGCATTACGGCTTCACGTTCACGCGGATCCAATTGATCTCTATCGAGATTGTCTAGTGAGCAAAAAAAACGGCATTTCGAGTCAGTAACCTGACGGCATTGTAGGCGGCTCGAATTCTACGGCAATGTCTCACTAGAGCTTAATCACACTGTATTCTTACTATTGGCCGGATGATCGCAAAGTGATTACGGGCGCTCTCTCCAAAACGGGGAGGCGGCCGGGGAAAAGGTCTTTGAATGTCGAACATATCCAACGCCGGTGCCATTGGTGTAGACCGATCCGTTTGCTCGGAGTCGAATTTGACTAGGCCAAATGTTTGGATGAGGATGAACAACTTGCGAATGCATCATGGCCTCTTTAGTCTTGTCACGCTCCTCCGGCACAACTACTTTGTATCGTTTGTGGCCATTTACAACTTTATCAAACTCAGCATAGTGAATGATATGGCGCTCGATAGGGCGTAAGTGTTCGATGGCGCTAAAGTGATCAGCTAGCATTTTTTCGTATACGTGATCATGTACATATACGTTTGCGACGCATTGCAGAAACTGGTGACGATTCAATGCAATAACGTCGCGAGGGCTTCGTAGTTCGACGACTCCATTGTCGTTGGAGACATTGTAAACATCACCGTCATAGCCGAGAAACAGTAGCTTTGGAGTCAGCGGAAGGAACGTCAACGTTCCTGCGGATCGCATGCCGAATGAATGTCCAGGATCTCTGCCAGTGTCTAGGCGCCATCTGTTTGTAAGTACTGCTGGATTGTCAGATGTAATAAAGGGCACCTCCGTTTTGTTTTTTAGGATGCAAAACTTAAGATCGTCGATCTCATGCATTGAGCTGGCAAATGCCCGGCACGCCATCTGAACTGCGTCCTTTATTCCGAGTGAAAACTCTTCAGGCGGAAGATCAGCTAGAAGTCTCGTTGAATTGGCCATTTCGACTGCGCGCAATGCGGCAGCTTCTGTTCGCAGATGTTGGAAGATCCAAAACAATCTAAACACGGTTTCATTTCCCTCAGTAAGGGAACGACTGTTTAGAAGGATTTCACGCAGTGCCCTGCCATATCCGCCTTCGAGGGTTTGAATTGCCTGCTCGAGCTGCTCGTCTTTCCCATAGAAGTAATCTCTAGAACATTGGTTCTTGACCGGGGCATCTTTGATCAATCGCTTGCGCTGAAGATTGAACAAGCTGATAGCGGCGTCCTCCGCATTGTGAGTGAAGGGACGAAGATGACATCTCGGTACAAAGTGCTGGTTCTTATTTGTTGCCATTGCAGGTTGGACCATTCCTGATGCAGTTAAAGATTGTTGACGGCGCGGCGCTGTAAGCTGCGAGCCCGGCTCGTCGCGCTGATGTTGAGTTCCCTTGCGCCAGGGACTATAGGCTTACCCTCGGGAAGACCATCTCGTTTTTGTTGTTGGAGTTAACGCATTCGCGGTCCCCGCTCTTTCGATTTGTTTAGCTCTTGTTCGAGCTGACGCTCCCTGTAGTTCTCAGCGACACGATCGCGCAACCTCATGACACTAGTCTTATCAGAGAGGGCATAGACGTTTAGGAACCGAGGCAAATTTTGGGGATCACCTCCCCCTGCTATGTTTAGCGCATCGTCAATGTCAACGAATGTCACGCCAATGTCCGAATCGGGCAGGAACAGGCCAAACGACATGAACGACATAAGATCCCAGCCAAGCTGATGAACATGCACGTGCAATGACCTCGAGTCCAAGTCTTTGGCTTGGATTACGTCGAGGGATGCAATGTCTTTGGCCTGACAAATAGTTGGTCCTTGCGGGCGAAGTGGATATGCTCGCTGGTGATAGAACATGTAGTATCCAAGACCAGATGTCGCCAAGAGCTTACGAAGTTGCTCGTTTTCGCTTCCTACATTCGCCTTTCCTTCTTGCGCCTTTTTAGCTTGAAATAAAGCGATCTTCTTACACTTTAAGCCGCCAAGATCAATATCAACTAATAGCCCAAAATCTGCGCCCAGCCTAGTCTCTTCGTCGGTGCTCGCTATTTCGAGCGCACCAAAGTATGACATCCCCAAGGGATATCCCATGGCGGTAATCTTAGGCATTGCCCAGAGCTTAAGTAGCTGATGAAGCTTCTCCGGCAATTTCCCATTGATGATGTCCTCGTGTGGATTTGTATCCTTGAGGGAGTCTGCAATTTCTTGGCTTGCTTGGAACATGGCCCAGTAAATTGGCCAAAGTAGCTCATTCTCGAAATGGTAAGGACTCACCAGCAGGCTGGAAATGATTTGCCACTGATCCTGGGGCTCTTGAAGATCTAGATCTTCAAGATAGTCCTGCGCGTTTTGGATTAACGAGCGCTTACTGAGGACTATGGATCGCATCGCAACTTGCGCATACTTTGCGGATGCCGTGAACGCGGAATTCGAGCTAGCCGCTTCAGACAGTATCGCGGCTACTTCGGCGATCCATTTTTTGTACTGATCTTCCGGCGGCTTGCGTTGGAACCGAAGCGTTTGAACACAATCGCTTGCCTGCTCAATTTGTTCGAGCCGAAGGAGTTCTTCGAGGTTCGCTAGTCGCAGCGGAAAGGTTGTGCACTTCCATGCGTCGCTGCGGGCGGCGACGATGACTTCCGTAGAATGGCTTTGCAGAAGATTTAAAGAAGCGATTTTTTTCTTAAGCTCGGTGCCACGTTGTTGCTTCTCTGGGATCTTACTTTTTTCCAGTGCCACTCCAGAATTGTGCTGAAGGATTTCTGCGCTGCGCCTTGCACTTACCGCTGGCGAGTCGAAATGCAACTCGGCTTCCTGAAGTGCCTCGAGGGCTTTGCGTATCTCCGACCGTTTCGTGAACTTTTTGAACTGAGCTGCGGCCACGTTTAAAAATCCGCTTTGGTTCGACAACTGGCGTAATTGCTGATTCAGTTCGGTGATATAGCCGTGATGATCTGCCAGAGCATGGGTGCGTTCCACTTGTGCATCCCTTGGCGTTAGCAGAGAGATGCGGGTGAGCTCCTCGTCGGTTAACTTTTTGAGGTGAATTGCAGCGCGCAGTTGCTCAGCGAGGTGAGCCTCAATCTTGCTTGAGAGCGCGCCCATATAGGATGCAGAGTTTTGATGATCTGATTTCACGATTGTAGTTAGTACTGGCGATGAATGGATGGCCTTTCGGAAACACATTTGCCGATATTGCCACAAGGAAATCAAGCTGGCCATACTTTTTCATGCCAGAAAGGCGATATTTTGACGCAAAATCCTTAGCGGTGAAGGAATTTAAATTTAGTTTTTTATTTAAACGGATAAGAATTAAGTATTTGATTTTTAACGATAAAATTTTTCCAAATCTTGAAATTTCGGACTATAGTGGTTAAGGACAGAATTTGGAAAATCAATGACCTCTATCCTGCCGGTCACTTCATTTGGACGCCTTCTCAGAGGTTATCGGCGCAGTTTGGATTTGACGCTGCGCGAGGTAGCTGGAACGGTAGGCTGCAGCGTAAGTTATCTCTCAAAACTGGAGAGTGGGCAGATATTGCCAAAACAAAAGGAGATATTGGCGAAATTTGGAGATGCGTTGAATCTTGATGACGAAAAACGCGCGGCACTCAAGGCAGCGGCGCTATGTGCATCAGGAACGCTACAAATCCCGCCAGGAGTTGGGCAGCGCAGGTGCTCGATCGCTCATGCCATCGTGAGCGCGCCCGTGCTTTCAGATGAAATCCTATGTTCGATTGAACGGTTACTTTCGATGGAGGATGAACCATGCCCATGAATTAGAACCTACGAGGGGCAAAAAACGAAAGGCCACGTCGGGAAACGTGGCCTTTTGCGAGATCAAACAAGTTGATCGGTGAATCACTCGAATGACTTCACTGTATGACTATCACGGACGGCTGTCAAGTAGCGTCGGTGGTGCGTCTCCGCTTTGCCTCCTCACCGCAATTCTTTACAACGGCCGTCGGCCGCCAAGGACACTGCTCGCCTTTTCAAATGTCGAAGGCGGCCTCTGTTCAACGCGTCTGCCATGACTTGGCTTTAGACGCTCCATAGAGGAGGAAAATATGCATATCGAAATCTCACAAGGTCGTGTTGCGGCCCATCTCGAAAATCCAGACCGCCACGAGGATCAAGTGATTGATCTAAGCGTTCTCCTACATCTTTTACCAGCATTGATCCGAAGAATCCTTGAGGTCACAAAAGCTCGCATTGAGGGCAAACGTTGTAAGACTCAAGCGGGCTATTTGCGCTGCTCAGTTGTGCCTTTTGGGCGATTTCTTCAAGTGAGAAAAATCAACGTTTTACCTGTTCACTTCGATGAATGCCAGGCGCTGATTCTCGACTTCTACATGTGGTATTTGAGTACTGGCTATTACAAGGCCACACTTGTGACAAGGACTCGCGTGTGGGATCAGACCATCTCATGTTGGTTGTGCATGCTGGGTGAAGAAGGAGTTCTTCCTCGTGGTTTGATGATTCCTAAGACGTCGTTGCCACGGCTGGTCGTCGCAAATGGCACTGCGCTTTGGCCCCGTAGCATTGGGGATGGCCCGGCCCTATCGACAAATTGCGCTCCAGTCGGGCGCACACTTTACGGCCCCATCTTTTGGACAACCGACGCCGAAGCGATCGAAAAGATCGAGCAAGTCATGCGTTCGCGGATCGATTCATTATGCTGTCATCTTGATGACTATTGGCTTCGCATGGTTAAGGACCGCCACGTCGGACGAAAATTGGTCCGATCAAAGATCCTTTGGGTCGAAAGCTGCGCTAAGGCTCATTCATGGGGACCCGACAGCATTGTCCTTGAATGCATTGACGGCTTTAGGCCCGGGTTGGCAACGCACCCTAATGTACCTGAAAGCGAAGCCGCCACACTGGCAGTAATGGATCACATATTGCGGACTTCGAACGATGTTGGGTGTCTCTCAGTCAAATCTCTTATTAGTCACCCTGCTTTCTACGCAAGGTTCGCAAGCAAAAAATCATCGACGTCGCAGGATCTACTTTACAAGCTCAGCTCCCTTACCGCGCACCAGCTGGAGCTGCAGACGGTCATGTCAATGTACTTACGTTATTTGGGGGTGCTGAGCCCATTAGACATTGCAGTGGCTTGCGCAATCCTGATTCGAGAACACCCTGACCTCAATCCAGAGTCAATCATTTCCGCAAGGTTGCTAAACGTTCGAGGAAATTCATTTGTCCTCGCAACAGACAGGGCGGGTGGATTAAGGCTCAGCGTCGATAAACCTAGGGCCGGTTGTCGCAAGTACGCGACCCTTTCCAAAAGAGCTGGGAGGGTGATTAAGCACATTTTACGGGTGACCGCTCCTGTTCGCGAACTTCTGAAACGGTCTGGGTCAAAGCTTTGGCGCCACCTTTTCGTTGGCAGCGCCGGTGCGCAGCTCGGGCTTCCAGCGGTTTCGGCAAGACAGCTAAATGGCGGGACCAAGTATTCACTGGTGCGCTATTACCCGCAGCTTGAAGAAATCGGCCTGACTCGGGGAACGCTCGACTTTGCGAAGATCCGCAATACGATGGGTCTGCTGACATGGTTTGAAACGGGGTCCTTGGCACTGGTCTCACTGAAGCTTGGCAATACATATCGCGTGGCGCTTGAGAACTACATTCCAAGGGAGATCCGGCGCATATGGAACGAACGAATTGTTCGTCGTTTTCAAAACATTTTGATCTTACTTGCCTGTGCTGGGAAAGACTACTGCTTACGTGTTTCTGACATGGCGGCTATCCACGAACTGAACTGGTTTCTCGCGCAGATGACGTATGACTTCGCTCCAGGGAGTTCGGTCGTGGCTGACGAGATCTATCGTAAGTATGGATACCGCTTCCGCATATCCACAGACGAACCGGACAGTCGCGAGTCTCCCGTAGACGGGCTGCTGTCTGTGGTGATTTCTCCCGACGTCGTCGCGCTCCTCTACAAAAAGAGACTTGATTGGGAAGTGGGGCGCTATCCGATCGTCGAGCAAACCGATGGTTTGTGTGACCTAGCGCGATTGATATGCGCGATTGCCGTAAAACCTGACGTTGCCGAACGTCTTATGGGTGTCACTAATGGTGGGCTCTTACGGGCTGCGCACAAGAACGCGATTAACGCGTTGAAAAATGCGTGCGGATCACGCGTGGAGCTTGATGCCGTCGCGAACTGGGAGGTTGTATGAAATCGTTCGACAAGATATTGGCATCTGTTCGACCAGAACTGGACTGCCCTTTGAACCTCAACGAGATTGATGAAGTCCGCAGACGTGTGTCCGAGTATCTGCGAATCGTAAGACCTTACGATGCGATCCAACAACCAAGTTGGCTTCTAAATGATCGGAAATCTCCCGTCTGGAAGACTATAGCAGGTAAGAAAACCCGCTTCAAAAATGGAGTTTGGCTATCCACTCTCGACGTGAACTGGCAGATCCGACTTCCTAACGGCTCGATGCTAACCGATGAACAGAATTCGATAATCCTTGGAACCATTCAGGACGCGGCATGCCTCTATCGTGATGGCTATGCAGGAAAGATGCCTGCACTTACGACATGGGCGCATTTCTGCATTACGCTAAAGTCCATTGCAATCTGGCTTTTCCTGCACAAGGGAAAACTAGCACCAGAGCGCTTTGGATTCGCGCTTCTTGACCAGCAAACATTGAGGCAGCTATTCACTCAAGTGGGTAAAGGGGGCTGGACTGAGGCAAATTGTTTAGTCGAACGATGCTTTGAGCGCTTTTACATCGAGGCGTTTGAATCACAAACTGTTCCCGAGCTGGACCTCAATACTCAATTGGGGGGCAAGGTTATGGAACCTATATGTGCGTGGCTTACAAGCGCGGGTGCGTACTCAACGCGCTCGGGTACACGAATCTCACGCGCATTTCTTGCCGACCTCCTCGGTATTGAAAAAGAGACGCTAGCGAGCGCATCCGACCGCTTCTTGGCGTTTTTGCGCCAATTTGAACCGAATGTATACGCCCCTCATGGTCTGCTCCTTAGTGATGATCGGAGTCGTGAGTACCCTGGACACAGAACAGTCACGGTCGAAGCAGCGCTTCGGACACCAACATCATTCGGCCCGGCGAAATTGCTTGCGAGGGAAGTCGAGGTGATACTTCGGCTCCACCCGCAATTGCCGGATAGACTCATTAGTCCGGAATTAGTCAATGTCAAAGAACTGAAAGCATTGGCGAGAAAGCACTCCGTCGAAATCAAGCGCACACCGTTCATGCCAGTTGAAACCGGAATGAGGTACCTCGACACAGCATTAAATTGGGTCGAGAACTATGGAGACGCACTCGTCGAGCATTTCCTTCGGTCGATGGAGGCGGTCTTGCGTTTCACAGCTCCATACGCCGACGAACAGTCAGCGCGAAATAAATGGTTGAAACACATTCTAAAAAGCGTTCCTCTTCCAGACGAATTAAAGGCGATCGGAAAAGGGTTTGGGCGCGTATCGTTAGGCACGCGCACCATCAATTTCAAGCGGCGTCGCCGAGCTCCAACGATACACGAGGCGATCGAAGTTCTCGTTGGCGCCATAGTTGTAATTGTCGCGACCTTGAAGCCTTCCCGCAGTTCTGAAATCACGATGCTGAGCCGGGACTGTCTGAAGTTCAATGGGTACTACTATCTTCAGTCGGACTTGGCGAAGCGTACTGTGGGCCCGTTTAAATCGGAAGCGGAGGCAAAGCCTATTCCTGCGATTGCAGCTAAAGCAATCAAGCAAATGCAGAGACTTAGTGCAGGTTTGATCGCGCAATGTGATGAGCGTGACGACTTTTATCGTGACCGCCTGTTTGTTCTTCCGAGCCGCTATTTTGGTGAGCGAAAGACTATCCACGCGCGCGTCCTCGATCACTATCTCGATCGATTTTGTGACCATGTGAACCTACCCCCAGACGAACTCGGAAGGCGCTGGTACGTCAGAATCCATGAGCTGCGAAAGTGGACATTGCTACTTATGTTCTGGAGTGGTCGGGAGAGTGTCATGGATGCCGCGAGCGAGCTAGCTGGTCATACCAACGTGGAGCACCTCAAGGCATACATCGCGCTTGAATTCCCTGGGGAGACGGAGGAAAGCTTGGATGCTTTGTATATAGGAGATCGCCTTAGAACCAGGACGGGTTTTACCAAAAGCGAAGCGGAGTTTTCGGAGTTGTACAACCGCGTTCTAGATCATTTCAATGTTAAGAGCCTCGATCTGGTATCAGAACGAGAACTCAGGACGTACATCATGGCCCTGCAGGAGCAGAATTTGTTCCATATTGAAAAATACTTCGCACAGTCTGACGGGCCATCGAGGAAGATTTGCGTCGCCTTACGAAAGGGGAGCAGGAAATGAGCCGACTATCTCAATCTGGTGATCTAACTAAATGGCAACGAGCGGTGCGCATGCGTCATATGGCACTAGAGCGCGCCGCCCGTGATATGGGGAATGTTCCGCTAGCATTTTTGAGCGCATGCCGATCGGCTGATGCATTCGCAAAATTCGAAAATGCGGCGATGGAAATTGAAGCGATTGGTTCCCGAAACACTCTTTTTAAGCATGCCGACGACCTTCTTTCTTCCTTTGCCCAGCTCAATGGCTGTACTGGGCGACAATACCTGGACAACTTTCGACGCCGCATTTACAAGGCATACCTCGCGACGCCGAAGAAGCGCCAGGGTAAAGCAAGTGAAGTGGATAAGCTGCGTCATCGATTTGGCGAGCTGGAGCACCTGCTTTCGAACACGCAGAAGGCTATGGTGGCGCAAAGCACAGCGTATGTAGCGCTCTTGAGCGACGTCGCGGCGATTTCCAGGGACAGCCGCATTGGCGAACTAAGTTCTAGACGGTTATCGAATCTTCTCAACGAACACGATGAGAAGTTCGCAAAAATCTTCGCGCCCGAGGTCTTCGCGACGCTTCGCCCTGATAACGTCACATCGATATAGCCATGGACAATAACATCTATCGCTCACGCGTGTTCCGTCTCTCTGGTTTTCAGATCCCGGAGGCCGTCGTTCAGGAACGTGATCGCCGCTATGTCACAACGCAAACGATCACATCTGGCGCCTTCGTACATTGGCCAGGCGGCCAACCGTGCGTCGCCGTGAATCAGTATCTGATTGTGCATTCTTATGAGTGGACTGGTGGGAGTGCACAGGCATATGCTTTTCAGCTTGCTCAGCTTGTTACCTATTGCAGTCGAATGGGCAAAGCATTTGGAGAATTGTCGGACGGTGATATCAAGATCTTCATACGCGAGCTGCTCAATGAAAAGAGTGGAGATCTGGCAGGTGGAGCTAAGCGAAATAACAATACGGTGAGGAACATCGTTCACCGCTGCATCTGCTTCCTAGATTGGTTTCAAAGAACGTTGTATCGTGGTGCGAAGCCTCTGGTAGGGCGTGCAGGTGAAGGCGCCTCTATCACGGTGACAGAGCGTTGGAGTAAACACCTGCATCGAATTGAATTTGGACACCGGTACATGCCAGAGCCAGTCAGTACGGAACGAAAACTACCGGTCTCAAGACAGGTGATTGAAGCACTCGAAGATGCCATAGAAATTAAGGGCACGCTGGAGAGGTTGCACGAAATGACGCGTCGGGCCCACGGGCTTGATGAGGATTTTTCGGCCGCGTGCGTAGACTACCTCTGGGGGCGACGCCGGTTCCTCCTGTGGTTGCTGCAGTCTACGGGATTGCGGCCTGGTGAAATGATGATGCTGACAGGCAGAGATCTCGAAGCGGTTCTTGCTAACGAAAAGGACGGCAAGGGCACGCTTCTTATTCCGACATTGAAGCGGCGACGCATTGATCCGCCTCTTCGGGCTTTCGTCTTGCATGGTGCGCAAATTGAGAATGTACGCCGGTACCTCGTCGCACTTCAATGCTGGAAGTCCGCATGCAGGAGTCATGGTGTCGCGACGGACTGTGCTGATGCGATCTTCCTTGGAACTAAGCCAGGGCAGTTTGGAATGCCGCTCACACTTTCGGCGCTGGAGAAGGATTTTCTAGAACTCAGGAACGAGGCTGGTTTGCGCGGGCAGCAAGTCTGCTTTTCGATGTTCCGGCATAGGTTTATAACGCTTGAGGTCCGTAAGCTGCTGAAGGAGTTCAACCTCACTGGAAAAAAAATTATCACAGACTCCGATTATCGAGCGTTGCTCGAGCGAGTTCGAATAAAGACTGGGCATGCGGATGTGCGATCGCTCTGGCACTACATTGACTTGGCCCGTAACGATGACGGTCTTTGGGACACCGTTGAAGCCTCCGAAGCACGAGCAGCCAGTATTGATGCGCTGAATGAAGAATTGGCAGTTATCCGGCGCGACCTGGTCACCGGGGCGTTAGCGGGGTTAGAGGCGGGTTCAAAGATGGCGCAGATTGCCCCGTTGGCCACTTCAAATTCCCCCACCCTTGGCCGGGTCAAATTCCCCCAGGCAGGACAGTCGGATTGTAGTTTAATCGACCGCAGCCGGGTCATTTTTTGACTCGCCCTGCTTGACCAAGCCGGTCAGACGGCTGGCGGCCTCCTTCAAGCGGTAGCTCTTCCCCTCGAACTCCAGCAGGTGCGCGCGGTGCATCAGACGGTCCAGGATGGTGGTCGCCATGGTGTTGTCGCCGAGGTACTTCCCCCAGTCCTGCACCACCCGGTTGGAGGTCACCACGATGCTGCGCTTAAGCTTGTAGCGCTGGTGCACCAGCGACTG
>NZ_FRCX01000024.1 GCF_900143065.1 Duganella sacchari
GAGCATTTAATGCTTTTTGTTGCAGCATCAAACGCCCACATTTATCGACTGTAATTTTTTAAAGATCATTCTGTACTGCGCTGCTGATAAAGCGTTTTGTTCATCAGCGAAGAGGCAAGATTATGAGGCGTTTCGTACATCTCGTCAAGCTCTTCTTTTTTTCGCTTCACTCTGCATTTGCATGCTTCGTTTCGCGAGGGACCGAACTATAGCAAGCCACCACCCGCTTTGGCAAGGGGTAGAATAATAAATTCTTCGATTCATACATCGCCCCATGCCAATCTCCCCTACTCGCAATGACGCGCTCGCTGTTCAACTCGACAACGCCATTAATAACAAGACCAAGCCGCTGGGTAGCCTGGGCGTATTGGAGGCACTGGCCAAGCAATTGGGCCTCATACAGAACACGCGGGCTATCTCTATTAGTAAGCCAGCGATCCTGGTCTTCGCTGCCGACCATGGCGTGGTGGCCGAGGGTATCTCCGCCTATCCGCAGGACGTGACCTGGCAAATGGTGGAGAACTTCCTGGCTGGCGGCGCCGCCATCAACGTCTTCGCTGCACAGAACAGCTGTGACCTGCGCGTGATCGATGCGGGCGTCAATCACGACTTCGGCCCGCGCAGCGGCCTGACTGACCGCAAGCTGGCCCATGGCACCCACAACTTTGCGCAGCAGCCCGCCATGAGCAGTGAACTGTGCGATACCGCGCTGGCCACCGGCATGGCCCTGGTGGCTGAACTGGAAGGCAATGTGGTCGGCTTCGGCGAAATGGGCATTGGTAATACCACGGCCGCCGCTGCCCTGATGCACAAGCTGACCGGCATCCCGGTCGCGCAATGTGTCGGCGCCGGCACCGGCTTGTCGGCCGAAGGCATACTGCATAAACAGCACGTCATCGAAGCCGCCGTCGCCAAGCACGTACATGCCACCGAAGCGCATGATGTCCTCGCCACCTTCGGCGGTCTCGAAATTGCCATGATGGCCGGCGCCATGCTGAAAGCGGCCGAACTGCGCAAGGTGCTGCTCATCGATGGCTTCATCGTTACCAGCGCACTGCTGGTCGCCGCCCGCATGCAGCCCGCCATTCTGGATTACTGCGTGTTTGCCCACTGCTCCAACGAGAACGGCCACCAACAGATGCTGGAAGCGCTGAACGCGAAACCTTTGCTGAACCTTGGTCTGCGCCTGGGCGAAGGGACTGGCTGCGCACTCGCGCTGCCGCTGCTGCACGCTGCCGCCAACTTCCTGAACCAGATGGCCACATTTGAGTCGGCCCAGGTCAGCGAAAAGTCCGAGTAAGCGATGCATCAGCTCCGCCTGTTCTTCACTGCCCTGCAGTTCTTTACCCGCTTGCCCATCCCTGGCTGGGTAGGCTTTGATCCTGCGTGGCTGAACCAGGCCTCGCGCTACTTTCCGCTGGTCGGTGTCGTGGTGGCGTCAATTACTGGCGGCGCCTATGCATTGGCGTCGTACTTCCTGCCAGCGCCAGTTGCTGTAGTTATCTCCACCGCAGCCGGCATCTACGCCACCGGCGCCTTCCATGAAGATGGCTTTGCCGATATGTGCGACGGCTTCGGTGGCGGCATGACGCAGGAGCGCGTGCTGGAGATCATGAAGGACTCGCGCATCGGCGCTTACGGCGCGATCGGCACGCTGTGCATGCTGGCGCTGAAACTGGTGACGCTGTCCATGCTGCCGCCGCTGGCCGCGATTGGCGCCTTATTCGTGGCCCATCCGCTTTCCCGCCTGATGGCGGCCTCGCTGATCTGGCGTCTCGATTACGCACGCGCAGAAGGCAAGGCCAAGCCGCTTGCACAGAAAATGAGCAACCGCGAATTCCTGATCGCCGCACTCACGGTTGCCCTGCCTGTCATGGCGGCCGGTGCGCTGCACTGGCTGCCAGTATCTGCGCTGTTCAGCGGCGTGGTGGCAACGGCCATCGCGACGTTCTGGCTGGCCCGTAAATGCGTGCACCGCATCGACGGCTACACGGGCGATTGCCTGGGCGCGGTGCAGCAGGTGACCGAAGTGATGTTCTATCTATGCGTCCTGGCCAGCTTCACGCGATGACGCTGATACTGGTCCGCCATCCCCAGCCGCTGGTCGCCCCAGGCATCTGCTACGGCAGTACCGATCTGGCGGTCGCGCCCGAGCAGCTGGAGCAAACACTGGCGACGCTGCGGCTGCCCAGCGATCTGCCCATCTATTCCAGCCCCCTGCGCCGCTGCGCCGAATTGGCCGCCCGCCTGACGCCAACGCCACACTATGATGCCCGCCTGGCCGAGATGCATTTCGGCGACTGGGAAATGCAGCCATGGGACGCCATCCCCCGCGCAGCCATCGACGCCTGGGCCGCCGACACGGTCAACTACCGCCCCGGCGGCGGCGAGAGCGTATTGCAGATGGCGCAGCGCATCAGCGCATTCCACACGGCGCTGCAAGGCCAGTCCGCCATCGTCATCTGCCACGCCGGCGCCATCCGTTTGCTCACTGCCTGCCACGCCGGCCTTGCCCCTGCGGAGATGGCGCGACAGGCCGCGCAAAGCGCCCACCAAATCCCCTACGGCTCCACTTTGACCCTTTAAACCCGTATAATGTGCGGGTTTTGGTGCCCGCATGTCTGTTCAGACCTGCAGTTAAACGGGAAACACGAAGCCATAAAAGCCAACGTGTGCTGCCCCCGCAACGGTAAGCAAGCGTCGCCGCTGTACGCGACACATCACCTCTTATAACCACTGTGCCGAGGCATGGGAAGGTAAGGTGGTTCCACTTGTTAGCCCGGATACCGGCCAAACCAGGTGGAAGCGGGCTGCCCCTCGCTTCTGTTCACAATTGGCCAACGGGGACGTCGGCCAGTTGCTACTAACAGAAATAACATCATGACCCTTCGTATCTCCCGTCCTGCGGCGCTGTCGTCGCTGGCATTGGCCATGGCTGCCTGCTACGCGCACGCCGAACCAGTCAACAATGGCACCGTGGTTGTCACCGCCACCCGTACCCCGCAACCGCTGGCCAACGTCATCAGCGATACCATCACGATCAGCGCCGAGCAGATTTCGGAATCGGGCGCCGGCTCCATCATCGACCTGCTGCAGCGCCAGCGCGGCATCGAGATCGCCCGTAATGGCGGCGCAGGTACGGCGTCCAGCGTCTACATCCGTGGCGCCAACAGCAACCACAATATCGTGCTGGTGGACGGTGTGCGTATCGGTTCCTCGACCACCGGCGCCGCCAACTGGAGCGCCATTCCGCTGACCGCGATTGACCATATCGAAATCGTCTACGGCCCACTGAGCTCCCTGTACGGCGCCGACGCCATCGGCGGCGTCATCCAGATTTTCACCAAAAAAGGCAAAGGTGCGCCAAGCGTGACGGCGTTCGCAGGCTACGGCAGCGACAAGACGCGCGAAGCCGACGCCACCCTGTCCGGCGCCACCGGCGGTGAGCATAGCTTCAGCTACGCGATCAGCGCCGGCAAGGAAAAATCCGACGGCTTCTCGGCCACGCGCCCGGCCAGCGGCTCATACAACCCTGACCGCGACGGCTACGACAAGGAAAACGTCTCCGGCCAATTCAGCCTGCAACTGGCGCCCGGCTACGAAGCCGGCGCACTGTTCTTGCACAGCAAACTGGATTCGCAGTACGACAGCGGCGCGTCAGCATATGATGTCCGCAGCAAGGCGCTGTTTGAAACCGCCGCCCTCTACGGCAAGGCGCAGTTTGTATCGAACGTCGACACCCTGCTGCAATACGCAGAGAGCAAGGACAACGGCGAAACCTTCAGCAGCGCGGCAGCTACCGGCTACTCGCGCATCAATACCAAGCAGACCGACATCACGCTGCAAAACGACATCCGCATTGGCGAAGATGTATTGCAAGTGCTGTACGATCACCGCAAGGAAGAAGTGGACACCAACGGTTTCAAGCTGGACAAGCCGGAACGCACCACCAACTCCTGGGCCGCATCCTATAACGCCCGCCGCGGCGCCAACCTGCTGAACGCCGCCATCCGCCGCGATAAATCGGTGTACGGTGCGAAGAACACCGGCTCGCTGGGCTACGGCTACGACTTCACGCGCCAGCTGCGCGCCACCGCCAGCTATGGCACCAGCTTCCGCGCGCCGACCTACAATGAACTGTACTATCCAGGCTACGGCAATCCTGCCAACAAACCGGAACAAGGCAAGAACGCAGAAATCGGCATCCGCTGGGATGACGGCGTCAACGCGATCAGCGCCAACTACTACCGTAACCGCCTGACCGATCTGCTGTTGAGCACCACGCCATGCCCATTCGGCACCAGTACCGGCAAGTCCTGCGTGTACAACATCGCCAACGCCACGCTGGAAGGCCTGACCGTCGCAGGCGCCACCAAACTGGCCGGGGTCAACCTGAATGCCAGCATCGACCTACAAGATCCCAAAGACGACAACAGCGGCAAGCGTCTGGCACGCCGTTCGAAGAAACACGGCAACCTGAGCGCCGACTACGCTATCGGCCAGTGGAAGCTGGGCGCGGAGCTGGACCTGTCCGGCGACCGTTACGACGATGCACTCAACAAGACCCGCCTGGGCGGCTATGGCCTGGTGAACCTGTTCGCCACCTACGCCATCACGCGCGACTGGTCGGCGCTGGTCCGCTGGAATAACATCGGCGACAAGCAGTACGACCTGGCGAATAACTACGCAACGCCAGGCTCCAAGGTGTTTGCCGGTATCCGTTACGGCTACAAATAATGGTGTAACCTGCCGGGGTTGGCCACCTTCCCCGGCAGTTTTTTTGAAAGCAGTGCATGCATTCTTTCTCCCGCAATCTGCGACAGCGCGCCGTCATCACCTTCACCGGGTTGGTGCTGTTTGCGTTTGCCAGCCTGATTTTTTCGGGCATGACCGGTTCGGTCTCGATTCCCATTTCCGATATTCCCGCAGCGCTCAATGAACTGCTGCACGGCCAGCAATCGACGCTGGCAGCCACCCTGCTCGACCTGCGCCTCAGCCGCGCGGTCTCCGCTTTCGCCACAGGCGCAGCGCTGTCGCTGGCCGGCGTGATGATGCAGGCATTGCTGCGCAATCCGCTGGCCGATCCGTATGTCCTTGGCATTTCGGCCGGCGCCTCCGTCGGTGCGCTGGCCGCGTTGTTATTCATGTGCGCCGCCTGGATGGTGGATGCCGCCGCCTTCGTCGGCGCCGTCACCGTCGCCATGATGCTGTATCTGCTGGCCAAGCGCGACCTGCGCAGCGGTACCGCTGCCGAAGGCGGCACCGCGCTGTTGCTGCTGACCGGCGCCATCATGTCTTCCGCCTGCATGGCGCTGGTGACGCTGATGCTGTCCGTCGCCCCGGAAAGCCGCTTGCGCAGCATGGTGTTCTGGATGATCGGCGATCTGTCCGGTACCCAGGTGCGCGTCATGCCATGGGTGGTCCTGATCGCTGCGCTGGCGTATGCGCTGCGCATTGCCCGCTCCATCAACGTCATGGCGCTGCATGCGGAGGCCGCCGCCACGCTGGGCATCCGCGTGGGCGCGCTGCGCAAAGGCCTGTTCTTCGTCTCCGGCCTGCTGACCGCCAGCGCCGTCACCAGCGCGGGCAGCATTGGCTTTGTCGGCCTGATTGTGCCGCACGCCTGCCGCTTTGCGGTCGGTCCCGACCACCGCATACTGATTCCGGCCGCCACGCTGGCCGGCGGCACCTTCCTGCTGCTGGCCGACACGCTGGCCCGCACCGTGATCGCGCCGACCCAGCTGCCAGTGGGCGTGGTGACGGCGCTGATCGGCGCCCCGGTCTTCCTGTATCAACTGCATCGGCTGCGCAAATGATGATCGGTACTCACAACCTCTCCCTCAGCATCGGCCAGCGCCAGCTGGTCACGGACCTGAACTGGCAGGTGGCCGAAGGTGAATGCTGGAGCATCATCGGCCGAAATGGCGCCGGCAAAAGTACGCTGATGCGCGCACTGGCGGGACTGCGTGGCGTGGAAGCTGGCCATGTCGCCCTGTCCGGCAAGCCGCTGGCGGAATGGCCGCTGGCGGAACTGGCACGCCAGCGTGCCTTCCTCGCCCAAAGCCGCAGCGACGCCTTTGCTTACAGCGTTATCGAAACCGTGCTGTCGGCACGCCATCCCTATCACGGCAACCGCTACTGGGAAGACAGCGACGATCACGCGATCGCCTTGAAATCGCTGGAAGCCATGGAAGTCGCCGACCTGGCCGGACGCGATGTGCGTACGCTGTCCGGTGGTGAACGCCAGCGTGTCGCCATCGCCGCCATGCTGGCGCAGGACACGCCGCTGCTGCTGCTCGACGAACCCGCCAATGCGCTCGACCTCGCGCACCAGGTCAGCGTGATGAATATTCTGGCGCGCCTGTGCCGCGAGCAGGGCAAGACCGCCGTCATGATCGGCCACGATCTGACGCTGGCGCACGGCGTCTCCACCCACGCCCTGCTGCTGAAAGGCGATGGCCGCTGGCTGGCAGGCAGCAAGGATGATGTCATGCGGGAGGACATCCTCAGCGACTACCTCGGCCATCCGATTGAAGTCATCCAGCATGGTGCACGCAGCATCTTTATCCCTAACGAGAACACACTATGAGCGACGAGATCAACGAACGTCACCGCGTCCGCATGGAACGCAAAAAAGCCATTATCGATGCCAAGATTGCCGCTGCGGACAAGCAAATCGGCATCATCATCGTCAACACCGGCAACGGCAAAGGCAAAAGCTCCAGTGGCTTCGGCATGGCGATCCGCGCCATGGGCCATGGCATGAAAGTCGGCGTGGTGCAGTTCATCAAAGGCGCAATGCAGACGGGCGAAGAGCTGTTCCTGCGCCGCTTCCCGGAAGAGATCAGCTTCCACTCCATGGGCGAAGGCTATACCTGGGAGACCCAGAACCGCGAACGCGATATCGAAAAGGCCGAACTGGCATGGGAGCAGGCCAGGAAATTCCTGGCCGATCCGGAAATCGGCCTGGTGATATTCGATGAGCTGAACATCGCCCTCAAATACCGCTACCTGGATGTGGAAGTGGTCATCAACGATCTTCTGGCACGTCCACCAATGCAGCACGTGGTCATCACCGGCCGTGGCGCGCCACCGGAACTGATCGAGATTGCCGACACCGTCACTGAAATGAATGTCGTCAAACACGCTTTCAAGGCCGGCATTGGCGCGCAAGCGGGGACCGAATGGTAAAAGCCCTGCTGCTTGCCGCTGTCGCATCGGGACAAGGCAAGACCACTGTCACCGCAGCACTGGCGCGCAAGCTGGTCCGCCTGGGACGACGCGTGCGCGTATTCAAGTGCGGCCCGGACTTCATCGATCCCATGCTGCTGGAACGCGCCAGCGGCGCACCGGTGCGCTCGCTGGATTTGTGGATGGTGGGTAAAGAGCTGTGCAGCCTACAACTGGCGCAAGCCGCTGCGGAAGCGGACGTGATCCTTATCGAGGGCGTCATGGGCCTGTACGACGGCACACCCTCATCAGCCGACCTGGCGCGCGAATTCGGCGTGCCTGTGATGGCGGTGATCGACGCAGGCGCCATGGCGCAAACCGCCGGCGCCCTGGTGCTCGGGTTGCGCGACTATGGCCCGGTCGAGATGGCCGGTGTCATCGCCAACCGCGTCGCCAGTGAAGGCCACGCCAAAATGGTGGCAACCTCGCTACGCGACATTCCACTGTTCGCCACCCTGCCCAAGCAGGCCAGGTCACTGCCGGAACGCCACCTCGGCCTGGTCCTGCCGGGTGAGGTGAATGATATCGACCAGCTGCTTGATGAACTGGCCGACCAGCTGGTGTTCGACCAGGCAGCGTGGGACAGCCTGCGCCCGGTCGATCTGGGCGCCGCGCCCGCCGCCACGCAAACGGAACCGCTGCTGGCCGGGAAAACCATCGCCATTGCGCGCGACGCCGCCTTCATGTTTATCTATCCGGCCAACCTGGACACACTGCGCGCCCTGGGCGCGACGTTGAAATTTTTCTCGCCGCTGGCCGATGAAACGGTGCCGGCAGAGGCGGACGCGGTCTATCTGCCTGGCGGCTACCCCGAGCTGCACGCCGCGCAGCTGTCGCAGGCAGGCAACTGGCAGGCCTCCATACGCGCAGCGCACGCAGCGGGCATGCCGATTGTCGCTGAATGCGGCGGCATGATGGCGGTGGCAGACACGCTGGCGGACCAATCGGGCACAGTATGGAAAATGGCAGGCCTGCTGCCCGGTGCTGTGGCCATGCAGCCACGGCTTGCGGGACTCGGCTCGCAAGGCCTGCCCACGCCGCAAGGCATATTGCGCGGCCATACCTTCCACTACTCGAAACTGGCAACGGACGTGGCGCCAGCCGCGTACACTAGCAAGCATCCCTCCGCTATACAAGGTGAGGCATGGTACCGCGCAGGATCGCTATCGGCCTCGTATTTTCACGCATACTTTCCATCCAATCCGGCGGCAAGCGCCGCTTTGTTTCTTAGGAGTGTGATATGACACGTACACTGGTTCTGGGCGGCGCCCGCTCCGGCAAAAGCGCTTATGCTGAGCGTCTGGCCGCCGACTCGGGCAAGGAAGTCCTCTACATCGCCACCGCCACTGCTGGCGATGGTGAAATGGCGGCACGCATCGCCCACCACCGCGCCGGCCGTTCGCCGGAATGGACCACGGTTGAAGAGCCGCTGGCACTGGGCAACCAGCTGCTGCGCTGGTCCTCGCCCGACCGCCTGATTATGGTGGACTGCCTGACGCTATGGCTCAGCAATCTGCTGTTCAGTGGCGGAGAAGAATATCCGGACGTTGGCGAGATCATCCTGCCGGCCCTGTTCCACGAACAGCAAGACATGCTAGCCAGCGCCCTGACCAAGTGCGCCAGCGACGTCGTGATGGTGTCGAATGAAGTCGGCCTGGGCATCATGCCCCTGGGCGCCGTGTCGCGCTGCTTCATGGACGAACAGGGACGCCTGAACCAGGCTGTCGCGTCGATCTGCGACCGCGTGGTGTTTGTGGCCGCAGGCTTGCCGCTGGTCTTAAAAGGATAACCGTGCTGAGTGGGCTGAGCTTTTCCACCATCGCCGTATTGATGGTGGCCGCAGTGCTGCTGGATCTGTGGTGGGGCGAGGTGCGCCGCTGGCATCCGCTGGTCGGTTTTGGCAACCTGGCCATGGCGCTGGAGCGCCGTCTCAATCGCGAAGGCCCGTTACGCTTTTTGCGCGGCGTGCTGGCGTGGATGCTGGCCGTGCTGCCCTTGACGGCACTGGCCGCACTGCTGGTCCATGCACTGGCCATGCCACTCGCGCAGTCTGTAGCTCACGCACTGCTGTTATATTTCGCACTTGGCTTGCGCAGCCTGCGCGACCACAATCTGCCGATTGCCGATGCGCTGGCCAGGAATGACCTGCCCGATGCCCGCCGCCTGACCTCCTACATCGTCAGCCGCGACACCACCAGCGCCAGCGAGATCGAGCTGACGCGCGCCAGTGCCGAATCGCTGCTGGAGAATGGCAACGATGCCGTCTTCGGCACGCTGTTCTGGTTCATCGTTGCAGGCGGGCCTGGCGCCGTGCTGTTCCGCATGGCGAATACACTGGACGCGATGTGGGGCTACCGCACGCCAAGGCTGCTGCAATTCGGCTGCGCCGCAGCCCGCATCGACGATGCGCTCAACTACATTCCCGCCCGTCTGACTGCGTTGTCCTACGTGCTGCTGGCGCCTGGCCTGCAAGGCAAACGCCGGGCATGGCAATGCTGGCGCGCGCAAGCTCCGGCATGGGATAGCCCAAACGCCGGTCCGACCATGGCCAGCGGCGCTGGTGCGCTTGGCGTGCAGCTGGGCGGCGCAGCCATCTACCACGGCCAGCTGGAACATCGCCCGGTGCTGGGTGACGGACCACCCGCTACCGGCGCCGATATCAACCGCGCCTGGCTGCTGGTCGCGCGCACCACCGCGCTGTGGCTGGCCATCGCCTGTACTGTTGCGGCCATCATGGAGTACACACATGCTTGAACACGGCGGCAATCTGCGCGACGCCGCAAAACGCTTTGGCCGCGAGGACTGGGTTGATCTGTCCACCGGCATCAATCCCCATTGGTATCCGGCGCCGGTGGTGGCGAACAATGCCTGGCATCGTCTGCCGGAGCCTGATCCAGCGCTCACCGCTGCGGCGCAAGCTTTCTACGGCGCACCGCAGATGCTGCCGGTGGCTGGCACGCAGGCAGCAATTCAGGCGCTGCCCCGTTTGCGCACCCCATCGCGCGTGGCAGTCAGCGCGCCATCCTATGCGGAGCATGCACACCACTGGGCCGGCCATGGCCATGCGATGACGCTGACGCCCTATGCAGACCTGGCGGCCGCTGTCGCCCATCACGATGTCGTTGTCGTCGTCAATCCGAACAATCCCACCGGCGACGTCGTCCCTGCCGCCCAGCTTCTGCAATGGGCCGGCGACCTGGCGGCGCGTGGCGGCTGGCTGGTAGTCGATGAGGCGTTTGGTGATACGGCGGCGGGCAACAGCGTCGCCGCGCACACCGCGCAACCTGGCCTCATCGTACTGCGCTCGGTTGGCAAATTCTTCGGCCTGGCCGGGATTCGTCTGGGCTTTGTAGCGGCCCACGCCGGTCTGCTGCGCGACCTGGCGGACCTGCTGGGTCCATGGACCATCAGCGGCCCGGCGCAGCAGATCGCTGTGGCGGCCCTGAGTGACCAGGCCTGGCAGGCAGCGACGCGCAAGCAGCTGCATGCCAGCGGCGAACGTCTGCGCGCACTGCTGGCGGCGCACGGCATTCAATCCTGCGGCACGCCACTGTTCCAGTGGTGGGCGGAGCCCCAACCGGAAGCGTTCTGGCAGCACATGGCGGAGCGCGGCATCTGGGTACGGCTTTTTACGCAAGCGGCACGCGGCATCCGTCTTGGCCTGCCGCCGGACGAAGCAGGCTGGCAACGCCTGCAAGCAGCACTCACTGAATGGAGCAAGCAATGAAAAAACTGATCTTCGCCACAGCCCTGCTGGCTGCGGCCACCGCCAGCGCCAGCGCCAGTGCTGCCCCCATCTCGGTGCGCGATGATGACGGCAATGTCGTCACGCTGCAAAAGCCGGCGCAACGCGTGATCGCCATGGCGCCGCACGTGACCGAACTGCTGTTCGCCGCCGGTGCGGGCGAAAAAATCGTCGGCGCAGTCACCTATAGCGATTATCCGGAAGCGGCAAAGAAGATTCCGCATGTCGGCGACAACCGTCTGATCGACATGGAACGCGTGGCAGCCATGAGGCCCGACCTCATCGTCATCTGGATGCACGGCGGCTTCGAGCGCCAGATTGAAGGCCTGCGCAAACTCGGCATCCCACTGTTCCACAGCGAGCCGGCCAAACTGGATGGCATTGCAGACAACGTGGTGCGGCTCGGCCAGTTGATGGGCACCGAAACCGTGGCCAACGCCACCGCCGCCGACATCCGCGCGCAATTTGCCGCGATGGCGAAGCAGTATGCCAACCGCCCGCCGGTACGCCTGTTCTATCAGGTCTGGGACAAGCCGCTGTACACCTTGAATGGCAAATCCATCGTCAGCGACTCCATCCGCCTGTGCGGTGGTGTCAACATCTTCGCCGACCTGAAGGTGACAGCACCGGTTGTCAGCATCGAAGGCGTGTTGCAGGAAAATCCGGAAGCCATTTTCGGTACCAGCGAAAAAGACTACGGCAGCGTCGATCTGTGGAAGCCCTATCCCAATATGCTGGCTGTGAAAAACAACAATCTGTTCCGACTGCAGGGCGACCTGCTGAACCGCGCCGGCCCGCGCATGGTGGCAGGCACCAAGGCCCTGTGTGAAAAAATCGAAGAAGCCCGCCAGCACCGCAAATAATATGAAGTTCCCTTATTCCACCCTGATGGTGCAAGGCACCACCTCCGACGCCGGCAAAAGCACCGTGGTTGCCGCCCTGTGCCGGCTGTTGAAACGACGTGGCGTACGAGTGGCGCCGTTCAAGCCGCAGAACATGGCGCTGAATAGCGCCGTCACCGCGGACGGCGGCGAAATAGGCCGCGCGCAGGCCTTGCAAGCCATCGCTGCCGGCTTGCAGCCGCACACCGACATGAATCCGATACTGCTCAAGCCATCGAGCGACATCGGCGCCCAGGTCATCATCCACGGCAAAGTGCGCGCCCAGATGAATGCGCGCGACTACCATCAATACAAAACCGTGGCCATGCAGGCCGTACTGGAATCGCATGACCGCCTGCTGGAGCAATACGACAGCGTGGTGGTGGAAGGCGCGGGCAGCCCGGCGGAAATCAATCTGCGCGACCGCGACATCGCCAACATGGGCTTTGCGGAAAAGGTGGACTGCCCGGTAATACTGGTGGCGGACATCGACCGTGGCGGCGTGTTCGCCCACATCGTTGGCACGCTGGCCTGCCTGTCGGAGAGCGAACGCAAACGCACCATTGGTTTCGTCATCAACCGCTTCCGTGGCGACATCAAGCTGCTGGAGCCTGGACTGGACTGGCTGGAGCAGCAGACCGGCAAGCCGGTGCTGGCCGTGCTGCCCTACCTGCATGGCCTGTTCCTGGATGCTGAAGATGCCGTGCAGCCGGTACAGGCCGAGCGCGGCGCGTTCCGCGTGGTGGTCCCCAGCCTGCCGCGCATAAGCAATCACACTGACTTTGACGCACTGCGTGCTCACCCGGACGTCGATCTGCGCTTTGTCCGCCAGGGCGAACCGATTCCGCCAGCAGATCTCATCATCCTCCCCGGCAGTAAAAACACGCGTGGCGATCTGGAATGGCTGCGTGCCCAAGGCTGGCCGGCGCAGATCCAGCGCCACCTTCGCTACGGCGGCAAAGTCATCGGCGTCTGCGGCGGCTTCCAGATGCTGGGCCGCGAAGTGACCGACCCACTGGGCATGGAAGGCCAGGCCGGCGTATCGCCCGCACTCGGCCTGCTCGACATGCGGACGGAAATGAGTCCGGACAAGCGGCTGGTGCAAGTCCAGGGCACCTGCGCCTTCGACCACGCACAAGCACCGGTCGCCGGTTACGAAATCCACATGGGCGTGTCCACCGGCAGCGCGCTGGCCAGGCCTGCTTTCTTCATCGACGGCCGCCCGGAAGGTGCGCTGTCCGACGATGGCCAGATACTGGGCACCTACCTGCACGGTTTGTTCGACACGCCGCAAGCCATCAGCGCCCTTCTCCGATGGGCCGGGCTCCATTCGGACAACACCGTGGACACTTCCGCCCTGCGCGAAGCCAGTCTGGATCGGATTGCCGACGCCACGCAGCCACTCCTCGACGCACTGATCGCATTGAAATGAATCCGCACGCTTACACCGACGCCGAAATCTTCGGCGTCTACCGCGCCATCCGCGAACGCCGCGATGTGCGCCACTTCAAACCAGGTCCCTTGGAAGACGGCCAGCTGAAACGTTTTCTTGAAGCCGCCCACAATGGCCCCAGCGTCGGCTACATGCAACCATGGCGCTTCGTCCGGATCACAGACGGCGCACTGCGGGTGCGTATTCACCAGCATGTGAACGAAGAGCGCATCAAGACTGCGGAAGCGCTGGGCAAGCGCGCCGAAGACTTCATGCGTCTCAAGGTGGAAGGCATACTGGAATGCGCGGAAGTGCTGGTCGTCGGCCTGATCGACAAGCGCGATGAGTACGTGTTCGGCCGCCGCACCATGCCGGAGATGGACCTGGCCTCCGCCGCCTGCGCGCTGCAAAATTTCTGGCTCGCTGCGCGCGCGGAAGGCATCGGTGCGGGCTGGGTCTCGATGTTCGATCCGCAGCAGCTGCGCGAGATCGTCGGCATGCCGGAAGGCAGCCAGCCGATCGCCGTGCTGTGCGTGGGGCAGGTGCACGAGTTCTACACCGCGCCCATGCTGGAACTGGAGAAGTGGGACCAGCGCCGGCCGATCAGCGAGATTCTGTTCGAAAACCGCTGGGACAACGCCGCCTGATGCTTACGCCGGGCATTCCTCGATGCGGCGATTGCCCGGCCCCGGCAGCACACGCAGACTGCGTTCCGTCGCTGCCGTGAACTCATGCTTGAACACCGTATCGACAAAGCGCCAGTCGCAGCGCACCTGATCGTGGCTGGCGGTGACGATCATATAGCCTCGCTTGCTGGTCTGCGCGTAATACAGCGGTTCGATCAGATCCACCATCATGCTGGCCACATCTTCCGGGTCACGGTCGTGATACGCGCCCTCCATGCCCGGCGATGACACCGACGCGGTTGCAAACTCCACGCCTACCTGCTTGCCCTGCACATCGTGCAGATCGCTGGCCCAGGCGTTATGGGTGTCGCCTGCCAGCACCACCAGGTTTTTGCGGTGTTTCTGCATCATTTCAAACACTTGCTCGCGGTCGGCCTGATAGCCGTCCCACGAATCCAGATAGCACGGCAAGGTCGTGCCAGACAGCCAGCGCTGCTGCTTCGCATTGACGCAGGATGGATCTGCCTTGGCGCGTTTCTTGAGTGCGGAATAATCGGTGCAGTTGCACTCGCCCATGACCACGGCAGTGGGGTATTCCATGCGCGCCATCAGCACCTGCTGACCCAGCATCTGCCAGCGCGCCCTGGAGCGAACCACCTGCCCTTCCAGCCATGCCATCTGTTCACGGCCTATCATCTGGCGGCGCGGCGAGCAGACATCCTGCTTGTACTTCTCCACGTCGAAGTGTTTGTGCTCGTCGTAATAGGAAGACATCATCAGCTGCTGGTCACGCGCGATCAGGCGCGTATCGAGCATGTGCAGCGAAACGATGCCGCCGAAGTCGAACGAGCGGTAAATCTTGTCCGGCGTTGCCGCATCCGGCACGCGTATCGGCATCCATTCGTGATAGGCCGTTATCGCCGCCAGCTTGCGCAGTTCGAACGGACCATACTTGCTGGCCTTGTGATCGACCGAGCCATCGCGCCAGGTATCGTCGGCGAATTCATGATCGTCCCACACCACGATAAACGGCATGGCCGCATGCACGGCCTGCAAATCCGGGTCCGACCGGTACTGCGCGTAGCGGCGGCGATAGTCGTCCGTACGCAACAGCAGCTCGCGCGGTTCGGACACGCGGCCCAGCGCCTCCGCATTGCCGCAGGCGTAGCCCGTGCTTTCGTATTCGTAGATGTAGTCGCCGATGTGCAGCGCGGCGTCGATATCGTCTTGGCGCGCGGCGTCGGCATAGACGTTGAAATAACCGGCTGGATAATTCGAACACGAGAACACCGCCAGCCGCACCTGGCGCACGTCGCTGCGCGCCAGCGTCTTGGTGCGGCCGACAACCGACTTCTCACCATCAATGGCAAACTGATAGTAGTAGACATGGCCGGGCAGCAGGCCGCCGGCATCCACCTTGACCGTGAAATCGCGCTGCGCTGAAGTCACCACGCTACCCTGGCCGATGAGATTCTGCATGGCCGGATCGGTGGCCATCTGCCAGTGCACGGGCATCTCGCCCGTGTGGCCGTGCGGCGGCGTGATACGCGTCCACAGGATAACGCGGTCGCTGAGCGGATCACCACTCGCCACGCCATGGCGAAAACCCGGCGCGCCATTGTCGGCAATGCCGGCAGCAGTGCTGGTACACCCGCTCAAGCCACCCGCGCCCACGCCCAGCAACGCGGAGGATGCGGCCATCTGGCGGATAAAAGTACGGCGTCCGGTTGGTATTGGCGGTTTGATCTCCATGTCCTCTCCCATAGGCCGTAGCGATGTCCGCAACTTACGCCCCATACGTGACGCGTGTGTGACCGTTCTGTTTATTTTGTGTGACAATCACCACATGAACGACACCGCCGCCAAGCGCTACCTGCCCTGGGTAGTCGCCACCACCCTCTTCATGGAGCAGCTGGACTCCACCGTCGTCAACACGGCGATTCCCTCCATGGCCGCCAGCTTGCAAGTGACGCCACTGAGCCTGAAGGCGGTTGTGACCAGCTACATCCTCAGCCTCGCTGTCTCCATTCCCATCAGCGGCTGGATGGCGGACCGCTTTGGCACGCGCCGCGTGTTCATGACGGCGATTGCCATTTTCACTTTCGCCTCCGTGCTGTGTGGCCTGTCGGTCAACTCGCCCATGCTGGTGGCGGCGCGTTTGTTGCAGGGCTTTGGCGCGGCCATGATGATGCCGGTGGGGCGGCTCACCATCGTCCGCACCTTCCCCAAGCATGAGCTGCTGGCGGCCATGAACTTCGTCATCATCCCGGCGCTGATCGGACCACTGCTCGGCCCCACCATCGGCGGCTTGATCGTGCACTGGCTAAGCTGGCGCGACATCTTCTTCATCAACGTGCCGGTAGGCCTGGTGGCGATCTATCTGGCGCACCGCTACATGCCGGACTACCACGGCGACCATCCAAGGCCGCTGGACCTGATCGGCCTCGTGTTGTTCGGCACCGGCATCGCTTTGCTGTCATGGCTGCTGGAAGTGTTTGGTGAACACAAGCTCGATGTGACCTCGGCTGCGGTGCTGCTGTTCATTTCCATCAGCCTGCTGGCCGCGTATGCGTGGCATGCCAGGGAGGCGCCCTTCCCGCTGCTGCGCCTTGCCTTGCTCAAGGTACGGACCTTCCGCGTGTCGGTGCTGGGTGGTTTCATCACACGTATCGGCGTGGGCGGCCTGCCGTTCCTGCTGCCGCTGCTGTATCAGCTGGGCCTTGGGCTGCCTGCCTGGCAATCCGGTTTGCTGATGATGCCATCCGCTGCAGCCGCCATGGGCATGAAGGTGATTTCCACACGCGTGCTGGCCCGCTTCGGCTACCGTCAGGTGCTGACGGTAAATACGCTGCTGATTGGCCTGACCATCTGCATGTATTCGTTTGTGCAGGCAGGCACACCGCTGTATGTGATTGTGGCGATCGGCCTGTGCCAGGGCTTCTTCAATTCGCTGCAGTTCTCCAGCATGAACAGCATCGCCTACGCCGACGTGGAGGGGCCGGACGCCAGCATGGCCAGCACCATCGCCAGTTCCATGCAACAGCTGTCGATGAGCTTTGGCCTGGCGGCGGGGTCGCTGGTCACGGGCTGGTTCCTGGGCGACCTGCCGCAGTCCAACCGCGTGGCGCTGACATCGGCGCTGCACCACGCGTTCATTGCGCTGGCGGTGCTGACCGCCATCTCCTCGGCCACTTTCTGGACGCTGCGCAAAACGGATGGCGAAGCAATCAGCCACGCAAAGCGGCCGGACGAAGGATCAGCCGATTGACATACGGGTCCAGCACCAGCGGTCCGTGATACTGCTCCGGCGTGTAGCGGTAGGCATAGCTGGGCAGCAGCGAGTACTGGATCTGCAACATCAATCGTGGCTGCTCCAACGGCGCCGCGCCCTTGTGGATGCCAGCGGTGTCCACCGCAAAGCAGAAGCCACGTGCACCGGTGGCGATCAACAGGTCTTCGGCGCGATGCCTGGCGAGGATTTCGGCGTCGCTGTAAAAGCGCAGCCGCATCGGAGCTTTGGTCAGATGGCTGCCATGCAGATAAACATGCGGCCCGGCGCCGTCATCCACATCGCTCAGGTAGACCAGGATTTTGAGATAGCGCCAATCTTCCGAATCACGGTGAAACGCTTGCAGCACGCTGCCGCCCGGTACGGGGAACGACCAGCGCAACCCCAGCGCGGAGATGGTCGGCTTGCATGTCAGGTAGCGCGCAGCAAGTCCCAGCAGCGGCGTGCTGTTTGCCAGCGACAGGATATGGGGACAGGCGATGACCTCCCGCAGATGATAGTCGGCGACGCGCACGCCGTGCGGCCGTTGCGCCAGCGTGAAGCCGCTGCGTTGGCGGTCGCGGTCCGTGAGCAGCTTGTCCGCCAGCCAGGCACGGATATCACTGCACTGGGTGTCGCTGAGCAGATTGCCCAGCGGTGCGTAGCCACTGACACGCAGCGCCAGCAGCGCCGTCTCCTCGGCAGAATCGCGGGCGCACAGTTCGTCGCCCGCGCCCTGCCGCAGCCGCAGGGCGCCACTCAACGCGCGTACCACCAGGCGCCGCAACGATGGCGCAGTCACCATGCGCTGGCTGTAGTACAGCAGGCTACGGAGTGGCGAAAACTGGCTGCCAGGTTTTAACTGTGCGTATTCCATCGGGCTGTCCTCTCAGGGTAATCCCTGAGAAGGTAGCAACCCGGCGGACGCGCCGCCTTGATGTGGACTAAACCTTGTGGCGACGGCGACGCGCGATGGCGCCGACCAGCGCCAGCCCGGCAAACATCATGGCATACGCCTCAGGCTCGGGTACTGCCGCAGCGACCTTGGTGTAAATGCCGTCAAATGCATACGTCGCGCCCAGGCCGTTGATGTGGGTCGCACCGATCAGCGCCAGGAAGCTGGCGTCCGACGAATAATCACCCTGCAAACGGAAGGCGTAGGCGCCGGCGGCGGCTTCGGTGAAGGTCAGCGTTTTGCCATGGATGACCGTACCCAGCGAGCCGAAGGTCAGCGAGGAACCACCGAGCAGCACCGCCGAGTCATCGGTCAGCGACAGGCTGGCAAAATGCTGGCCATCAGCGCCGGCGTTACTCAGGCGCAGCGTGCCGCCATTCAGGATCAGCGCGCTATCAGCCGACAGGCGCTGGGCGCCATCCAGCGTCAGGCTGCCGCCGCTCAGCTGGGTAGCGCCAGCATAGGTGCTGACGCCGGAGAAGGTGACATCGCCACCCTTGATTTCCACCTTGCTGAAGTTGGCAATCGCACCTGCATACGAGAAGCTGCCGCCCGTGCCCGGGTTCACCACCAGCGTGTTCTGGTTGCCGCTGCCGCCACTGATGCTGCCGAGGATGGTACCGCCGGTGATGGTGACGCTGTTCTTGCCGCTGCCCAGCTCAATCGCCTTGCCGCTGCTGGAACCGTTGATGATGCCGCCGGTCACAATGGCGGTGTTATCCAGCCCGCCCTTGATGGCCGCATTGACCGCACCGCCGCCGATGATGGAGGCGCCAGCGCTGTTATTGATGGTCACCGTGTAGCCGCTGGCCGCGCCTACCGCCACGATGGCCGAATCACTCTGGCCACGAATCACGCCGCCGGCCTGGTTGGTGATGACAGCGTGGCCATACAGGCCCTCACGCGTGCCTTCCGGTGCGCCTTTGACGTCATTGCCGGCCAGCGTGATGCCGCGGCCGACCGCCACCGTATTGCCGGCGCTGACCAGCCCTTCAATCGTGCCGGAGTTGATGATGGTGCCACCGCCCACGCTGATGCCTTCGCTGTAGGCCTTGGTTTCCCCCTTGGCGGCAAACGCGTCGATCGAGCGGATGATGCCGGTGTTGGTGATATTGGCGATGCCGTCCATATCGACACCATCGCCATCGCCGGTCACGCCCTGGCCGGTGATGGTGCCATGGTTCACCAGCGTCAGCACCTGCTTGCCGCTAAAGCCGTCCAGGTTGATGCCGGAACCATTGATGCCACGGATGATGCCGCCCGCCGCGTTGGTCACGGCAACGGTGAAGGCCACATCCGTATCCGGGCCGCCGGTGATGCCGTGGCGGCCGCCTTCGATCAGGCCGGTGGCATAGTTGAACACCTGCACGCCGGTGGCATTGGTTTGCAGGTCGATGGCGTCGCTGCTGCCCTTCTTCGGCGTCACCGACTGGATGGTGCCGTAGTTGTTGACCACGCCGTTCATGCCGGGACGTACAGCGTCAGCCTCGGTGGCCTTCAGCAAGCCATAGTTGTTGACCACATTGCTGCCGGTGACGCCATTAAAATCCACCGCCTGCGAACCGCCTTCGCTCGGGTTCAGCGAAATCATGGAGCCATAGTTATTCAGCGACACGCTGGACTTGCCGGTGAGCTGGATGACATCGGCGTCGGCCGCCTGCATCAGTGCGCCCGCGTTGTTGTTGACGGTCAGGTTGGCATAGCCGACGCTGTCGCGGATCACGCGGCCAGTGCCGGTCTGCTTGAGAATATTGTTGTTGGTGAGGGTGACATTGGCGCCGCCGATGGTCACCGCGTTGTCCTTGCCGCTGACAATCAGCGAACCCGTGGCCGCGACCGTGCCGCTTTGGCCACCCGCCAGCGTTTGCGCCTTGGTGCTGGCGCCAGTGATGGTACCGGGGAAATCCGCTGCCGTTGCCATGCCCATAGGCAGTGCGGCGATCAGCAAAAATTGAATGGCGGAGGCAGATTTCGGCAGTACGATCGGCATGGCTTTGTCCCGTTAATGTTGTGAGCAAACTTCCAATATCCCATAAAATTATTACAAGCTTGTGACGGTGTTATGACATCACAACACACGCTGTGCGCCGCCCAGGGAAGCTGATAAGCTGCCGGGCATTTTTAATTCAGGGAGTCTTCATGCAGAAGTTTGCCGCGTGCGTTACGGCACTGAGTGCGGCGCTCATTGCCGCCGCTGCTTGCACCATCGCCTTTGTCCACCAGGCGCCGGAAACCGGCACGCCCTACCAGGCCGTGGCGCTGATGAATGGGCAGATGTTTTTTGGCAAGCTGGAGGACAGTAGCAGCGCCTACGTCACGCTGCGCGATGTGTTCTATATTCAGGGCCGGCAGAATCCGGACACCAAGGCGGTCACCAGCGTGCTCATCAAACGCGGCGGCGAAGCGCATGCACCGGACCGCATGCTCATCAACCGCCAGCAGGTGCTGCTGATCGAACCGGTCAAGACCGATTCGCACATCGCCAAACTGATTGCGGAGCAGAACGCGGCGCAATAGCCACGTTTGCTCCGCCGGGGCGTGGCATCAGAACGACGTCAGCGCCTTGCCGAACTTGATCAGCCACAGACGGCTTGGGCGCTCGGCGTCCGCACCACGTGCCACGCGAATGCTGTTGGCCGCGTTGCAACCCGCCGCGCTGCTGGTGACAATGACGCCATTTGCATCGATATTGCACTTGGTGACATCCGCGTCTTCAATCGCCTTGCCGTTGGCATCGAACACCTTGGTTTTCAGGCCGAAGTCGTTGTCGTTGGCCAGCGCCAGCGTGTTGCCGTCAACGATGGTCAGGCCTTCCGCCTTCTCTGCCAGCCAGCCGATCGCGTTCAGATCCAGCAGCAGGGTTTTCTTGAGCGAGGTGACGGCCTTCCAGTCGGCGCCATTCACCGCCGCGCCGCCCATGCTGCTCTTCTCCAGGTCGGAAGTGGCCGGGTTGAACGCCGTAGCAGCGATATCGGTCGCCGCGCCGATTTCCACCAGCATCAGCTTGTTGAACACCTTGCCGCTCGGCGCCGCGCCCTGCTCGATCACAATGAACTTGCCGTTACCCAGCGCAACCACATCACCCAGCTTGGCGTTGCCGGTGCGGCCATCCTGGTACTCGCTGGCCTCCAGCGGATAGGCGTACATCTTGCCCGCCTTGCCGGTGGTCGGATCAAACTCAGTCCAGCGGGTGAAGCGCGCGAAGCGTTCGATGAGCTCGCTCTTGCCCGTCACCGAATACGGCGTGCTGCCATCGGTCAGCGGGCTTTGCAGGAAACCGTGCAGCTTGTCGGTGCTGGTGTCGAGCGCCAGGCCTTCCATGCCGCGGTTGGCACGGCGTTTCAGGAAGATGTCCGGCAAGCCGCTGCCCGGCGCGTACTTGTTCAGGATAATGCCGGTGGCTGGATCGATCTTGACGATGAAGGGACCATACTCGTCCGATACCCACAGCACATTGCGCTTCTTGTCGACCACAATGGCTTCGGTATCCAGGCCGTTGACATCGAAAGTAGCTTTGCTGCTGGCGTCATATTTCATGGCATCCAGCACCGGCAGCTCAGCCGAATTGCCCACCGTGCCAGGCGGGATCGCCAGACCGCTGGCCTTCACATTGGCCGAGGCCTTGATCGGCGTGGACGAAGTCAGCACCGCGCCGTTCTTGCCCACCGTGATGACCCCAAATGCCGGCGCAAAGCTCGGCGACGGGAAGATCTTGGCGCCGGTCACACCGCTGCCGGTCAGCGCCGGCAGGTTGGGGCCGTCACCGTTGGGACCACGGTCGGTCAGGCCATAAAACTCCAGCTCGCCATTGGCGTTGGTGCCTTTGAAGGCCAGCGAGGAGCCGTAGGACGGCAGGAAGCCCAGCGGGAAGTCTTCCTTGACCTTGGCATTGGCGCCTTCGTATGGAACGTAGTAGCTGCTGGCAGCCTGTACCTGGTAACGCGTCACGGTCACCGACACCGCGCCCAGCGGCGTGGTCTGGTTGAAGGTTTCGTTGACGGGCGTGCCGACCCTGGATGCCAGCGTATCTTCGAAGTGTTCGCGCACCAGTGCGCGGCGGCTGTCGTCCACACTGCGCGCGGCGTACTTGGCGCCAGCGGCGGTCAGGTTGGCGCTCAAGGCCGTGTTGAAGGCGTCGGCAGCCGCGTTGAAGTCGGCGGACTTGCTGGCCAGCGCGGTCTTCACATCCGCCGTCAGCTTGATGCCATTGGCGGGGTCGCTGTCTTCATCCAGCAATTGCAGCGCCAGCAGACGGTTGACGACCTTGCTGTCCTTGACGTCGCTCACGCCCGCAAGCTGCAGCGGCGTGATGGTGGCGGCGCACGGCGCGCTGCCCAGTGCGATGCCGCCTATGCTGAAGGTCACGGTATCGCCGGCATAGCAAGTGAACTCGCCCTTGGCATTGGTGCTGGCCTTGGCGGCCGTGCCGGCCACATAGTCCAGATTCTCGACTGCGCCGTCCAGGAACACCCCGCCCATGGCGACTTTGGCTGGCTGTTCCGGCGTTGCAGGATGATCGCTGCCGCCACAACCCGCCAAGACGGAAAACACCGCCAGCGACATCAAGGAGAATTTTTTCATCCTTATCTCTCTACCCTTGGTTGGAAAAGCGGCAATCTTAGTCATCGTACATGACCGCGTAATGACAGTATTGACACCACCTATAAAACACCTATACTAGCCACACCCCTTGCCACCGGATCCGCCGCCTTGAAACCTGCCCGACGCCACCCGCTGTTCTGGATACCCTCCCTGTATTTCGCTCAGGGACTGCCATATGCCACGGTGATGACCATGGCCGCCATCATGTACAAGCGGCTGGGCGTGTCCAACGAACAGATCGCCTGGTGGACCAGTCTTCTGGGTATGGCATGGGTGGTCAAACCCTTGTGGAGTCCGCTGCTGGAAATGCTGCCCGGTAAAAAGTGGACCATCGCCGCCTTCCAGGCCTTGGGCGGCGCCTGCCTGCTGGGCGCCGCGCTGGCGCTGGGCGGTCCGGGATTCTTTACCTTCAGCGTCGCCATGCTGGCGTTGCTGTCGCTGGCCTCCGCCAGCCACGACGTGGCCGCAGACGGCCTGTACATCAGCCAGCTCACGCCACGCCAGCAAGCCATGTACTCGGGCTGGCTCAGCACCTTCTGGAATGGCGGCCGCCTATTTGTGCAGGGCGCACTGGTGGTGCTGGCGGGCGAGCTGGAAGCGCGCTATGGCGTGCATCGCGCCTGGCAGGCCGCGCTGGCCTTGCCCGGCGGCGTGCTGCTGCTGCTGGCCGCCTATCACTGCTGGGCAGCGCCAGCCGATACCGCCACCGCAGCGCGCGGCCAGCTGTGGCGCACCAGCGCCGATGTGCTCCGGAGTTTCCTGCGCAAGCCCGGTATCGGCACCGCCATCCTGTTCGTGCTGCTGTTCCGCATGGCCGAAGGACAGGTGCAGACGATCGGCCGCTTGTTCCTCATCGACACGCGCAGCAATGGCGGCCTGGGCATGAGCACGCTGGACATGGGCATCGCCTACGGCAGTTTCTCGACCGTGGCTTACATCGTCGGCAGCATCCTTGGCGGCTACTTTGGCGCCTGGCTGGGACTGCGGCGGGCGATGTTTCCGCTGATTGTGGCGATGAACCTGCCTACGCTGACCTTTTGCTACCTGAGCATGGCGCTGCCCACCAGCCTGACTTTGATTACCGCAGTCCTGAGCGCGGAGATGTTCGGCTTCGGCTTCGGTTTCGCGGGCCTCGTGATGTATATGATGCAAGTGGTAGCACCGGGCAAATACCCGGCCGCCCACTACGCGCTGGGCACCGGCATCATGCAGCTGGGACTGGTACTATCGACCATGGTCAGTGGTAAAATCCAGGCTTGGCTCGGCTATCACGACTTTTTCATCTGGGGCTTGCTGGCCGCGTTGCCCTCGCTGCTGCTGACCTTGTCAGTGGCGCTGCCGGGTAAGCCGTCCCAGGCTGCTGCCGCAGCAAGCCCAGCCTGACCGTTTCGAATGCATGCAGGACCATGAACCCAGATCACGACACTTCCCTCGTTACGCAGCTGGAGACGCAAATCAAGGCGTTGCGGCATGTACTCGCCTATCGCCATATCTACGTCATCAGCTTTTCCAGTAGCGGAGCGATTGTCACGCACAACTATCCGTCGCACCAGCAGGCGACCAGCCTGGATCATTTCGTGTTCCTGATCGGGCAGAATAATCTGGATGCGATCAAGGCATTGATCCGTACCTCGGTCACCGGTGCGGACGGCTGGAAGTTCTTCAATCGCGACCTGAAACTGCACCTGCTGCGCGTGGACCAGGACTTGTGGAGCATCCAGGTCGGCAATGTGGAAGAAGAGTCCACCGACGAGCACTACCCCAGCCCGGACTTCGCCAGGTTCTACAGCCTGACCGAAACCCTGACCGAGTTCCACGAATGGCAAACCAGCGGCGATGTGGACGGTGTGCTGGACCGCATCCGCAACCAGCACCTGCCGCAGATTCAAGCCGTGAAGTCGTCGCTGACCGATCCGATTTTGCTGATGTGCCTGGACCTGATCGAAGGCATGGTGCGCTCGGCCGTGACGGAAGATGTGGAGCTGGAAAACCACATCTACTCGCTGCTGACGCCGTCCGAAATCCAGGTGGCCAAGTTCATCAAGGTCGGCAAGTCGACCAAGGAAATCGCGCAAAGCCTGAGCGTGGCGTCGAAGACGGTCGAGAACCACCGCAACAGCCTGCGCGCCAAGTTGGGCATCACCAACAAGGGCATCAACCTGCGCAACTACCTTATCAGCCTGTCCAACTAAGCACGCTGCTGCGGCCCTTGCGGCCGGTGCTGCTGAAGGCCGCGACCCTCAACTCCCTTACCGGCGACGGCAATGCGAATGGCTGGGTGTACTGCGCCGCATGCGCGTCCGGCTCGCGGCCATCCAGCGTATAGCGCAAGGTCAGTCCCGGCAGCTCGCTGTTGATGCGGACCATACCGTCGTCGCTCAGCTGCACGCCGGGCGGCGGCAAGCGGTACAGCACGCCCAACCGGTCCAGCTGCGGCAGCGCATGGCGTGTCACCCGGTGCGCGAATTCCGCCCACGTGGCCGGACGCTCGCACCACGCACATTCCGCCACGGCCAGCAACCGCGGGAACAGCAGATAATCCATGCGCTCGACACTGCGCGCATTCTCGCCCCACAAGTGCGCCTGTATCCCCAGCAGATTGCGCCGCCCCGCTGCCGTCAGCCGCACCATGTTGCTGAGTGCTTCGGCGTTGACCGCCTGGCCCATCAAATCGTAGCGCGCATTGCGGTAGATATCTTCGGGACAGAACTCCAGCACGTGGCGCAGATCCGGGAAACCGCCCCAGTAATACCCTGGCTCTGCGGGATCCTTGGCGCAGGCCAGGTCCAGGTACAAACGGTCCGCATTACACAGCACGACGGGATAGCCGGCATTCGCCAGTTGATAGGCCAGATCTTCCCGGCCCTTGCCCCTGGCGCTGTGCCAGACGTAGCTGCGCATGGGCGCATCAAGGAAGCGCGGATTCGGTTGCGGCTTGCCGTCCTTGCCATCGATGGTTGCCATCTCCTCCCAACCCGCGAGTTGTAAATCCAGTCCATGTACCAGCGTGCGCAATTGTCCGAAGAAGTATTCCTGCACTTGCGCCGTGGTCTGCAGACCATGCTGCGCCATCAGCGCACGGCATAGCGGCGATGCCAGCCAGGCCCCACCCGGCACCTCGTCGCCGCCAGTGTGCACCGTGGTGAGCGGCACGCCCGCTTCGGCATACATCGACCGCAGTTCACCCAGCACGGTCGCGACAAAGCGCAAGCAGCCCGGCTGCGCAACGCACATCACGTTGTCGCGCCACAGCTGCACCGACTGGTACACCGAGCGGTCATCGGGATCGGACAGCAGATATTCCTCCGCCTCCGCTGGCTGCCCTTGCGCCATCAAGCGGCGGTAGCGCGCATCCATCGACTTGATCGCGGCGCGCGCGTGGCCCGGCACATCGATCTCCGGCAGCACCGTGATGTGACGCTGTCGCGCATGGCGCAGGATGTCGATGAAATCCGCACGGCTATAAAAGCCGCTGCCCGCTGACGTCGCCGCATCCGGCCCGGAGCCAAACGAAGCACACAGCGCCTGCTCCTGCGGCTGTGCATAGCCACGCTGACCGCCAACCTCGGTCAACTCGGGCAAGGCCGCTATCTCCACACGCCAGCCTTCATCGTCGCTGAGATGCAAATGCAGCGTATTGAGTTTGTAGCGCGCCATATCATCCAGCAGGCGCAACACCGATTGCTTGCCGACGAAATGCCGCGCCACATCCAGCATCAAGCCGCGATAGGCATAACGTGGCGCATCCAGCACTTCGCCCAGCGGTAGCGCCGCAGCTGGTGACAGCATCTGAAGCAGGCTTTGAATGCCATTCGCCACACCATGCGTCCCAGCCCCGCATATCACAACGCCATGTGCCGTGATCTCCAGGCGATACGCTTCGTGCGTCGCCGCGTGCAGACCCGGCTCGCCCATGCATAACGCAATGCCGTTGCTGCCAGCTTCCGTCACGCACTCCAGCGCCAGCGCGTGCTGTTCACGCAGCAGCGCTTGCAGCAAGCGCGCCTCCGATGCCAGTCCATCCTGATAGACGATCTGCATGCCCGCATCAAGCTCCAATACTCCTTCGCCTGGCTGCCACGACAGCGGCGCCGGCGTAAAAGGCTGTAGCGCCTCCGGACTCGCCACCTCCGCCTGCGCCGCATAACGCGAGGCCGGCGTACTGGCGGGCACCAGATCCTCTGCCCCCCGATGCAACTGGGCGGCGGTGACAAACGGCTCGATCAAGGGATCGCCCAATGACGACACCTCGCCATCGAGCACCAGATAGAACCCCAGCGGCGCATCTGTCATGCTGATCGCATACCCAGCCGACCAATACCCTATCTCCAGCACCTGCCCTTCCGGCAGGCCGGCAAAGGATGCTGCCGGCTCAAGGCAAAACAGGTCGCCGCCCGGATGGCGCAGACGGACCTGGCCGGCCAGCCGCGATGGATCAGGCGGCCGGCAGGTATTGAAGTACAGCGCCCAACCACCCGCAGGCAAATCCCGCAGCGCCCGCAGTTGCAGGCGCGCTGAAAAGCCGGCACCATCAGCGTCATTGCCCAGACAGGCCCAGGTCAGCTTCAGGTGCGGCATATCAGTAGCTCACACCGACGCGCAGGCCAACCGTACGCGGGTCATTCCACGAAGCGCGCACGAAACCACCGGCATTGTTCGCACCAAAGCCGCTGTAGAAGTTGGCCGCGTTCTTGGAACGCGTATCGGTCAGGTTCAAACCATACAGCTCCGCGTACCAGTTGTTCGGGCCAATCAGCTTGAGCGAACCATCGACCGTCGAATAGGCCTTCTGTGCATCCGACATATGCGGGTTGTCCAGATTGCGCAGCGTGAAATACATCTTGTCCTGCCACTTCACCGAAATCCAGGGCACCAGCACATAGTCATGCGGCAGGTTGATATTCTGCGAGAAGTTCACCGATGCCGTGTACTTCGGTGAGAACGTCAGGTGATTGCCCGTGATATCGTAGATCTGCTTGCCCACCAGCGTAGGATCGGTGCCCGAATACATTGGCGGACAAGGCACGGCGCCATACTCCGCGCGGAAGCCGCAGCCGTAGTTATCGCTGTAAGTCGGATAGTCGCGCATCTTCGAATTGATGTACGAGAAGCTGGCGCCCAGACGCGCACCATGCCACGGCTTGTAATCCATCTCCAGCTCCAGGCCAGGAATATCCACCACCCCCACGTTCTTGGTCATGCCCTTGATGATAACGTTACAGGTGGGGTTGGCGGCCGGGCATGGCGTATCGGTTTTCACCAGCGCTGAAAAGAACTGGCCGTATTCCTGCTTGTCCTTGTAGCGGCTGTAGAACAGGGTGGCCGACAGGTTCATGCGGTTTTCCAGGAAACGGCCTTTGTAGCCCAGCTCCAGATTGGTCACCGTCTCCGGTCCCCATGGGAAGAAGGTGATGTGCGGACCAGCCGGACCATCCACGCAGGTCTTGCCGCCGCACGCGTCATCCTGATCCGAGAAGCCGCCCGACTTATAGCCTGTGGACAGCGAAGTGTAGACCATGTCGGAAGGCGTCAACTGCTTCATCAAGCCCAGACGATAAGTGAAGTGCTTCCAGCTTTGCTGGTTCGTGTTGACCGCCGGGCCAGGATACAAGGCATACGCGCCCGTTCCCGCCAATGGCCCCATACCGTTGGTGAGCTGATTGCCATTGTGCGCCGCGAAACCTGGCGTGCCCGGAATCCCCGGATTGAACAAGCCGTTGTAGTACGCGGGTTTGGATGGGTCCCAGTCGCCGCCAAACACCTTGCCATTGTTATTGATCTTGGTATCCCAGCTCATGCGCCCGCCGAACGTGGCGATCCACGTCGGCGCGAACTTCCAGTCCGTCTGCGCGTACAGCGCCTTGGCGATCACCTGCACGTCCGGCTGGTTGTAGTACTGGCTGATCGGATAGCCATATGGCGCCATCGTCAGGAACTCCTGCGCGTAGTTGATCTGGTTCTTTTCCTTCATGTAGAAGGCGCCGTAGACCGTCTGCCACGCGTCATAGTTCTGCTTCAGCTGCAGCTCGTGCACACCCGAGACGTATTTGGAATCCAGCGTGCGCGAGTTGGTGTCGAGGACCGGCCAGGTGCCGCCATTGCCACCGGCAGGCACCGGCAGGCGCACATCGACCTGGCTTTCCAGCGGATGGTAGCCGGCATCATCGTCGGTCTGCTGCGTGCGTTTCTGAATCGCGTGCGCCAGGCTGTATTCGATGCGGTTGTTCTTGTCCAGATCCCAGATCAGATTGGAGCGGATGGTGTTGATCGACATATCGATCTTGCCCGGCAGGTTGATCTTCACATCCCACTGGCTCCCCGGACAGGCGAAGCGGGTACCCGCAGCCTGGTCGCAATCCTTGATGAAGAGATTACCCGCACCGGAGTTCTGATAGCGTTCATATGACAGCAGCCATTCCACATCGTTGACTGGCTTCCAGCGCGCCGACAAGCGTCCCGCCCATTCTTTCTTGTTGGTGTAGTAGTCGGAAGGATCAACCTTGCTGTTGAAACGCTGATCTACATCCGGGATGCCGTCGGCAATAAAGCCTTTGGACGGCATGTTCACATCCGTGAAATCCTGCGTCTGATTGATCCAGCCATCGCGCTTGATTTTCATGAAGGTGCCGCGTAGCGCAAAGGTATCGCTGACCGCGATATTCTGGATCACGTTAATCTGGCGCTTGCGGTAGCTGCCCACATCCAGCACCGTGCTGCCGTAGGTCGAACCGAATTCCGGCTTGGCTGGAATGATGTTGATACTACCGCCGGTGGAGTTACGTCCAAACAGCGTCCCCTGCGGGCCGCGCAATACCTCAACCTGATCGAGGTCGAACAGCAACGCCAGCGCACCCTGCGGCCGCGGCGAATACAACCCCGCCACATGCAAGCCCACCGACGGGTCGGTGGCCTCGGTAAAGTTCTTGGTGCTGATGCCACGAATGGCGATCTGCACGCCGGAGTCCACGGCAGTCGACAGCTGCAGATTGGGCACGGCGCCAGACAGGCCGCGCACATCGGTAATGCCGGCACGGGTCAGGCTTTCCTGCGTTACCGCCGACACAGCCAGCGGTGTTTTCAGCAGCGCGCTCGAATGGCGCGTGGCGCTGACGGTCACCTCCTGCAAGGTATCGCTTGGCGCCTTGATCTGGTCTGCTGCAGCGACGGGTGCCGCAGTGGCATCGCCCTCTTGCGCTTGCACGGCCGGTGCAGACATCGCACATGCACTGGCAACCGCCACACACATCATGGTTTTACTCGTCTTCAAGTACAACATTGGTGTTCCCCCTGTTTGTTATTGAACGTAACGCGCATTCCTATTCCCTGGCTCACACTCCCAGGGAAACCCGTGCCGCCGCCTGTGCGCTGCAGGGACGGCTTCCGTAAGTACAAATATGCGTAGCGCCCAGCGGTACCTGCACCGCCGGGTTACGCAAACTAATCACCATCAGCTGGGCGCCGAAAACTTCGGACAGCTTGACCAGCAAGGCTTGTGCTTCGTGCTGCGGAAAATCTTCGCCGGGCAGTGGGTAGTTCTCCAGCACTGCGACTGCCAGCATGTGGGGACGCGCGCGGATGCGGCGTACCCAGTCCAGCGCTGCCTCATAGGTCAGCGAGTGGGCATACAGCTGCTTATGCGCGCCGAACCAGGCGTCGGCCAGCACATTGAAAGCGGGCATGGACTGATTGGGTCCAATGCCGCGCGCATTCATCAGGCGCTGATAGGCTGCCTGTGGCGCGGTCTGGATCAGAAACACTTCGCGGGCGGCGTCCACCGGCAAATGGTGCGATGGATCGATCAGCACTTCCGTTGCCGCCAGCGCGGCACGCTGTGCCAACGCCTGATGTTCCCGCATGTTGCAGGGCTGGTAGTGCTGCACATCTGTCAGGCGCGCCAGCTTGAAGGCCACGACCCGCTGCACAATGCTGTCGAGTTCCTGTTCGCTCCAGCGGCCGTCGCGCACGGCATCCACCAGCGCGGCGATCATCGCCAGCTGGCGTTCCAGATAATCCGGTTGATGATCGTAGTGTTCTTCCGACAGCATCATCATGTCGATGCCGGACTGGAAGGCCAGTACCGCCGCATCCACCGGCGCATAGTTGCGGCGGATCGCGCCCATGTTCATGCTGTCGGAAATGACGATGCCCTCAAAGCCCAGCTGTTCGCGCAGCAGGCCACGCAGGATGGGTGCCGACAACGTGGCCGGATGCTGCGCATCGACCTGCGGATACCGGATATGCGATGTCATCATCAGATCCACACCCGCATCCACCGCTGCCTTGAATGGCAGCAGATCTTGCGCCAGCAATTCCGCCAGCGATTTGTCCACCACCGGCATGTCACGGTGACTGTCCGCGGCGGTCGATCCGTGGCCTGGGAAGTGTTTGGCACAGGCGGCCAACTGGCCTTGATGTACGCCTTCCACCGCTGCCGTCACATGACATGCCACCAGCGCAGGCTCGCTGCCAAACGCACGCACATCGATGATCGGCGATTCGGACTGAAAGTTCACATCGGCACATGGCCCCAGCACGCAGTTGAAGCCGGCCGAGCGCATTTCATCGGCAAACACACGGTACATGGCGGCGGTGAGGTTGACGTCATCGGCCCGGCCCAGCGCCAGATTGCCCGGTCCCGTGGTGGATTCGGGCATCAGCACACTCCACGCCCCCTCCTGGTCAACACCCAGCAGCATGGGCAGACGGCTGCCGGCCGCCAGGTTGAGGCGTTCCAGGTCTTCCGTCAGCTGACGCGCTTCGGCAAAGGTTGCGGCGTTGTCCTGGCTCAGATAGCAGCCGCCAAGGCGATAGCGTTCAATGAGCGGTTTGACTACGGCGGCGTCTTTGCCGGGAAAGGCAAGGATGAATAGCTGTCCGACTTTTTGTTCCAGAGTCCAGTCGCGGATATGCAAGGCCGCGCGGTCCCGGTAGGCTGAAAACATAGCGTGCTCCAAATTTCAGGCGTAAGGCTGCCCTGACCGCGCAGCGCGCGGCCTGAAAACAGCGAAGGTGAGAAAAGAAAAGCGGTATTGTGTCAGCGACGTGGTCGTCGCAATCTGCCGCTGGTCAGTGTGACGGCGCAAATGATAATTACGCCGCGCAGGATGAGCTGCTGGTCGATGTCCAGCCCCATCAGGATCAGGCCATTGTTGACCATCCCCATAATCAGTGCGCCCACCAATGCACCAACGACGCTGCCTTTGCCGCCGAACAGGTGGGTACCGCCGATGATGACGGCGGTCAGCACCATCATCAGATCATTTTCGCCCAATGTGTAGCGGGCACTGTGCAAACGGCCTGCGTACAGAATGCCGGCCAGGGATGCCAGCAAGGCATTCAGCAGCAGCACCCACATTTTCACGCGGCCGACATTGATGCCGGCATAGGTCGCCGCCAGCTTGTTGCCGCCGCTGGCCAATACCGCTTTGCCGAAAGCCGATTTGCGCAGCACCACATGGCCCAGCGCCACGATCGCCACCATCCACAGGAACAGCACAGGTACGGGGCCGATATCGCCAGAACCGAAGATGAAGGCGAATACGTCGTTATCGACCGGGATCGATTGCAGTCCGCTGATCCAGCGCGTGATGCCGGTGATGATGCCCGCGGTTCCCAGCGTCACCAGGAAAGAAGGAATCGCGATGCGGCTCACGAGTGCGCCGTTCACCAGTCCACATACGGCGCCAGCCGCCAACGCGCCCGCCACCGCCGGCACCACACCATATGGCAGCAACAGCGCCGCTGTTACTGCGGACAGCGCGACCACCGCACCGAAAGAGAGATCGATCTCCGCCGCCGACAGCACGAAGGTCATGCCGACGGCCATAATCGCGATCATCGCGCTCTGACGCGCAATGTTCATCAGGTTGTTCTCGCTGAGGAAGCCGCGTTCGTGCAGCGTTATCGCGAACAGCAGAAACAGGCCGATGAACACCACATAGATCAGCAACGGGCGCCAGTCGCGGCTGCGGCGCGGCGCCGCTGGCGTGGCGCCAATGTTCTCTGCCGGTGTGGCGTTGGTTTGCATCGAAATCTCCATACTCTTCCCCGATTTATTATTGGTATCGCGTGACGACCGGTGTTCCATGCAGCGCTCCCAGTAAAGCGTGCTGCCCTGCGGCGGCGGCAAGCGGCGGACCTATGCCGTTGCTGTCGACTACGTGACAGGTATCGCAGACAGCCGCCAGCATCGCCGCATCGGTGCTCGCCATCAGCACCGCGTTGCCCTGCTCCGCGTAGTGGCGCACGGTTTGCCACAGCATGGCCTGCGCTTGCACATCCATGCCGCTGCCTGGTTCGTCCAGCAGCAGGATGCGTCCTTCCGTGCTGAGCGCACGCGCCATCAACACTTTCTGCTGGTGGCCACCGGACAGCTCGCGCGCTTCGCGTGCCGGGTCGTCTGCCCTCCATCCCAGGCGATGCAGCAGGCCGCTGACTATCCGCTGTCCGCGCGCTTCGTCAATCAGCAAGCTGCTGCTGATGCGTTCAAACAGCGACAGCAGGATATTCTCGGAGACGCTCAAATCCATCACCAGGCCAGCGCGGCGACGGTCGCCCGGCACCAGATGCAGGCCATGCGTGATAGCTTCCGATGGATGGCTGATCTGCACCGCATGGCCACACAGGGACAGCGTGTAGTCGGTCAGTGGCTGCAGGCCGAAGATGGTTTCCAGCAGAGCGCTGGCGCTGTCGCCACTCAGGCCGACAATCTGGCCGGGAACGACCGTCAGTGCAGGATGCCGTTCGTCCTTCGCATGCAGTTGCAGCAGTGGCGCAGCTTCCTGCATCGGCATGTGTTTGCGCGGTACCCAGTCGGCTGGCAGTTGCGCGGCCAGCAGTGTCAGCACCGCTTGTGGACTGGTGGCGTCGACGGGCAGCATATGCTGTATGCGGCCGTCCCGCAGAATGCTGAGCGCATTGCACACTTCAAACACATCGCGCAAACGGTGCGTGATGTAGATGATCGCCAGCCCTTGCAGCGACAGGCGGCGTACCGTCTGGTAAAGCAGCTCCAGCTCCGCAGCCGACAGGTTGGCGCTGGGTTCATCGAGTATCAGCACGCGCACCTTGCCGCTGAGCGCTTTGGCGATTTCCAACAGCTGCTGTTGGGCGCGCGTCAGCTCACTGACGGCCTGCTGCGGATCGAGCACGATCTCAAAGCGCGCCAGCAGCGCAGCGGCAGCACGCATCATCGCGGCTTCATCGACAAACTTTGTCCAGCCATCGTTCCAGCGCGTCAGGAAGATGTTCTCGGCGACCGTCATTGCGGGGACCAGGCTCAGTTCCTGGTGCACCATGGCGATGCCTTCACGGCGTGCGGCGCGGGCGTCGGAGAAGTAGCACGGTACGCCATCGAGCAGCAGTTCGCCACTGTCCGGCGCCAGGATGCCGCTGAAGATGTTCATTAGCGTGGATTTGCCGGCGCCATTGGAACCCAGTACCGCGTGTACCTGGCCACGCTCGAGTTCAAAGTGCACGCCGCGCAGCACGGCGCTTGCGCCAAACTGCTTGTGCACATTCACCGCTTTGAGGACAGGCTTCATCGCAAGGCCTTTCTGGCAGCGGCTTGCACCACGGCTGCAGGCAAAGGACGTCCCAGCGCGCGCTGCCACTGGCTGGTGAGATTGGCGCTGTCCACACGCAGCGCATCCACCGTGACGAACGGCGGCGTATTCCGGCCCAGCAAAGCCAGGCCGCCCATGCGCGCCACCGTCATGCCCATATCGTAAGGCAGATCGCTGACGATGCCTGCCATGTTGCCGCCTTTGACCATATCCAGTGCATTGGCGGCGCCGAGGTCCATGGTCACCACTTTCAGCTCAGGCCGGCCAGCGGCGCGCGCTGCTGCGGTCACGCCTTCTGCAATGCTGTCCCACGGCGCGTAAATCGCCGAGACACGCGGGAACTGCGTCAGGATGGCCGAGGCGATCGCTTCGCCATCCTGCTGATTGGCGATGCCGCGCGTTGCGACCAGGCGTATGCCGGGATAGCGCGCCAATGCCTGCTTGACGGCGTTGTCGCGCTGGTTGGTCACGAAGTAATTGGCCGCATGGTAGATCAGCGCGACTTCACCTTTGCCCTGGATGCTGTTGGCCAGCACCTCGGCAGCGGTGCGGCCCATGGCAAGATAGTCGTCCGTGACGATGCCGGCATAATCGCGGCCAGGCACAAAGCCCTGCGGCACATTGCTGATGAAGACCAGCTTCACGCCAGCGGCCACCACCGGGCGGAACGCTACCGCGCCCGATACCGGATCAATCACCAGCGAGGCGATCAGGTCCGGCTTGAGCGCCATGACGGTTTCCAGGTCGGTACGCTGCTTTTTCGGGTCCATGTCAGCGTCGGTGACGGCGACAACGGTAATGCCCATCTCATCAAAAGCCTTGCGTGCGCCGGCCACCAGGGCGCTGGAGAAATCAGAACTGGTGTGCAGCACCAGCGCTGCACGGTAGCCTTTGCCTTTGAGCTGAGCAATATCAGCTGGCCTGAGTGTTATCTGGGTATAAGGAGTAGGTGTTTCGCCGTGGGGTCCACGCGATGCCGGTGCTGGCGCCTGAGCGTACGCGCTCAACATCGCCGTCAGCATACCGATCAGACACCATTTTGCCCACCGAGTACCCATTTTTCACCTTTAAATTTACTACTATCAAATATACTAGGTAATTGGATGGGTAGTATAGGTGTTTTATAGGCAGTGTCAACATAAAGGCGAAAAAAAACCCCAGACAGGACCGGCCTGGTGGGGTTTCTTTCGAATAACTAGCTTGACGATAACCTACTTTCACACTGGTTGCAGCACTATCATCGGCGCAGAGTCATTTCACGGTCCTGTTCGGGATGGGAAGGGGTGGGACTGACTTGCTATGGTCATCAAGCTTTGACTTGTATGCTCCGCAGCCACGTGGTGGGCTGCACAGCGAATCTGGGAGAAGTAAAGTTTTGGGGTAGCACTCACCATCTTAGTAAATGCGTATAACCGGCAAGGTTATAGGGACAAGCCGTACGGGCAATTAGTATCAGTTAGCTTAATGCATTACTGCACTTCCACACCTGACCTATCAACGTCCTGGTCTCGAACGACCCTTCAAAGAGCTCAAGGCTCTGGG
>NZ_FRCX01000029.1 GCF_900143065.1 Duganella sacchari
CTCCCTTAGGACGTATGCGGTATTAGCGTAACTTTCGCTACGTTATCCCCCACTCCTGGGTACGTTCCGATATTTTACTCACCCGTTCGCCACTCGCCACCAGAGCAAGCTCCGTGCTGCCGTTCGACTTGCATGTGTAAGGCATGCCGCCAGCGTTCAATCTGAGCCAGGATCAAACTCTTTAGTTTAATCTCTGTTTTATCACCATTGACAAAAATGGTTCGCTCACTCAAAATACTGACAGTATTACTACTGCTTATTTCTTGTTGAGCATTTAATGCTTTTAGTTTCGCGGAACCGAAGCTCCGCGTGCACCGCATCAAATGCCCACACTTATCGACTGTTAATTTTTAAAGATCTTGTCTTACGCTGCGAATCGTTTTGTTCGTCAGCAGAGAGGAAAGAGTATGAAGCGTTTAAACTGTTTCGTCAACCCTCTTTTTTTCTCGCTCACTCTGCATTTTGTATGCATCGTTTCGCGAGGGACCGAACTATAGCAAAGCCTGCGCTGATCTGACAAGGGGTTTGTTATATTTCGCGTTCGATCATTGCGGAGTTAAACATAGTGATAGTGCATCGCCTGAGTTCTATCCTTGCCCTCGTCGCGGCTGGCGCCGCAGCGGCTGAAACGCCGGTTGTCGTCATCACCGGAACGCGCACGGAACACGTCAGCTTTGACGTGCCTGCATCGATCGACGTCATCGATGCCGACCGCATACGCGAAGGCCAGGCACGCGTGAACGCATCGGAGGCGCTGGCCAGCGTGCCTGGCCTGGTCGCGCAGAACCGCCAGAACTATGCGCAGGACCTGCAGATCTCTTCACGCGGCTTTGGCGCGCGTTCCGCTTTCGGCGTACGCGGCGTACACCTGATTGCAGACGGCATACCTGCCAGCATGCCGGATGGCCAGGGCCAGGCCGCCACCTTCAATCTGGATATGGCGGAACGCATCGAAATACTGCGCGGCCCCTTCTCTGCGATCTATGGCAATCACGCTGGCGGCGTGATCCAGCTATTCACGCAGGACGGCAAAGGCGCGCCAACGGTGGAGCTGAATGTCCTCAGCGGCAGTGATGGTACCCACAAGACCGATCTCAATGCGCAAGGCGCCAGTGGCGGCATTGGCTATGTACTCGACGTCTCGCGTTTCGATACCGACGGCTATCGCGCCCACAGCGCCGCCACGCGCGATCAGGCCTACGCCAAGCTGACGCTCCGACCACTCGGCCAGGCCAAGCTCACCATCGTCGCCAATGGCCTGCGCCAGGATGATACGCAGGACGCACTCGGCGCAAGCTGGGCAAGCTATCTTCGCGATCCGCGCGCCGGCGAAATCGACATCACCGATACGCAAACACCAAAGCGCACGCTGGCTGACCGCTATAACACGCGCAAGAGCATCCACCACCAGCAGATCGGCGCCAGCTGGGAGCAGCGCTTCGGTGAAGACCGTTTGCGCGTGACCGCATACGGCGGCAATCGCGATGTGATCCAGTACCAGGCTTTTTCCAGGGCCTTTCAGGCGCCGGTCAGCCATTCCGGCGGCGTGGTCGATTTTGAACGCGACTTCTCCGGTACTGACATCAGCTGGTCAACCGTCCATCATCTTGCGCAGGGCAAGCTGACCACCACCATCGGCGCAGAGTACGGCCGCTCCAGCGACGAGCGGAAAGGCTATGAAAATTTCATCGGCACGCAATTCGGTGTGAAGGGTGCACTCCGTCGCGACGAGAACGACACCGTCAGCAATCTCGATCCCTATCTGCAGACGGAATGGGACAGCGGCGCATGGCAGCTCAGCGCAGGTCTGCGGCACAGCCGCGTCAAGATCGCTGTGCGCGACCACTTTCTTAGCAACCGCGATGACAGCGGTTCGCTCAGCTACAGCCACACCACACCGGTGCTGGGCGTGCTGTATCGCGTGACGCCGCGCTTGAACGTATATGCCAGCGCCGCGCATGGCTTCGAAACGCCCACGCTGAATGAGCTGTTTTATTCAGGCGCCGGAGGTGGTTTCAATTTCCGCTTGCAACCCGCGTACAGCACGCACGTAGAAACGGGCGTCAAGGCACGCTTCGACGAAACGCGCATCAACGCCGCACTGTTCCAGATCAGGACTACCGACGAACTGGTCGTCGATAGTTCAAGCGGCGGCCGTACCAGCTACCGCAATGGCGGCAAGACCTTGCGCCAAGGCGTGGAGATGTCGCTGGATTCCACCTGGCGCCATGGCCTGAGCACGCGGCTCGCACTGACCACACTCCGCGCGGTCTACGACAATGGCAGCCGCCTGCCTGGCGTCCCGAATGCGAATCTATACGGTGAACTGGCCTGGCAGGAAGTCCAGAGACACTATGGCGCCGCATTGGAAGCTGTCGCCGTCGGCAAGATCTACGTCGAGGACAGCAACACAGATCAGGCAGCGCCAGGTTATGGCGTGCTGAATGCGCGCATCACCGCCAACCAGCAATGGAAGGGCTGGCGCTTCAAGCAGTTCGCGCGGCTGAACAATCTGCTCGATAAAAACTACATCGGCTCGGTGATCGTCGGTGACACCAACAAACGCTACTACGAAGCGGCGCCGCAGCGTAACTGGATGCTCGGCGCCAGCGCGCGTTATCAGTTTTAGCGCAGCGCCACGGTCTGGCGTTTCCACTCCGGATCTTGCCAGCGGTAGAACAGGCTCAGAGACGAAGGCTTGTCCGCCGATTTCACGGTGGCGAGTGTGGTCATATCCACCAGCTCAAAGCTGCGCTTGAAGCGACCGTCAACACGAACCTCGCGCGCCACCAGCATCTGTTGCGCGCCCGGCACCCAGCCAGCGAATTCCGCATATCCGATATCGGGATCCGCCGCAGCTGGCGGCAAGACGTCCACCTGCCACTCCTTTCCCGACTGATGGAACAACCACATCTCACGCCAGCCATCCATCGGCTGCACGGCCAGGGCCAGCGCACTGCCCTGCGTATTCACGCGCGCCGACGCCGTCCACACCACACCGTAGCTACACTTCCGCACTAACGGATGTTGCTGATCGTGTTTGCCGTCCACCAGCAAGACACAAGATTCGCCCGGCTGCCCCGCGACTGTGATCACGCGCAGCACCGCCGCTCCCGGCACCGCTCCCGCCGACTCGGCGGCCCAGCGCACGCTTCCTGCCCGCACACCCGCCTCGGCAAACGCACTGGCATCGTCCTCCGTCAATTCTGCCGGCTCCACCAAGCCTAACGCATCCAGCGCCCGCTGTGCCGCCTCCGTTGAAGAAACTCCCTTACGCGCCCGCTCAAACGCCACTGACGACCATACCATCGCCCGCCGCATCTGCACACGATTCCGCACATGGCCTGGCAGTTCCTTCAAATCCACGCGCTCCAGCACTTCCGAACGCCATTCGTCCAACGCCACGCGCGCGCCAGGCGTGAGCGAAGGATCGACACACTCCTGGCGCGTCAACCCCAGCATCGCCGATGCACGCTGCTGCGGCTGTGCCGACGCCATCGCCAGAACACGGCGGAACGCCTCGCCGTCATAACACAACTGCATCCGGCCCTCGCGTTCAAAGCTGCGTATATTCACACCGTAATGTGCGACGGCTTCCAGATGCGCTGCAATCACGGTATCACCCTGCTTGCCCTGACGCACAGAAGCACGCCGCGCCAGACGGTCCGCCATCGTACCCAGCGCATCAAACGGTTCTGCCGTGATGGCATTCGCCGGCGCCGCCTTCAGATACGCCGCTGCATAGCTGATGCCCAGCGACTCCGCTCCCGGCGTCTCGCGCAGGAAGCGCACCACCGACAACAGCTCCGGCGCATCCGCCGCCGCCAGCGATACCTGACGCACCTGCGTGGCGCGAATGTAGCCGGCCCGCTCGCGCCGATAATCGTACACCTGCAGAAAATCCTGCTTCACACCGCGGATCTCCAGGCTATCCCCCTGCCACAACACAGCCTGCTGTTGTGCCGAGTCTTTGGGCGCAGCACGCAATGCCGCCTGGTCTTGCGTCACGATCGCCAGCGTGAGCGCCGCCGCTATCATCACCATGGTTATTGGCCCTCCGCCGCCACACGCGTCTGCTTGCCAAGCAGCGATGTGCCGATGAAGCCACCGTCCGCAGGCGGTGGCGCGATAATCACCTGTATCTTGTCCGACAGCTTGTCTGCCATGGTCTTCTGGATCAGCAGCGGATTACGCGAAATCAGATCGCCCTCACGCTCCATCTGGGCCACCGCTACCTTGCCCAAAGCCTCCTGGCGAAATGCTTCCGCCTCCGCCAGCTTGCGGCGCGCATCGGCCTCACCGGCCGCCTCAATCAGGCGCGCCTGCGCATTACCTTCCGAGGTTTTGATACGCGCCGCCTTTTCAGCTTCCGCCTCCAGCTTGCGCTGCTCGATCTGCTTTTGTTTGAAAGGCAGTACGTGCGCCATCGCCTGCTCCTGAGCGCGCGCCGCAATGATCTGCTCATTGCCGGCGGCTTCCGCTTCCTTCTCGCGCCGGATCTTTTCCGCATCCGCTTCCAGCGCGGTTTGCTTGACCTGCTTTTCTTTCAGCTCCAGCGTATAGCGCATCTTCTCCGTCTCCAGTTCTTCCGCGAGCAGCTTTTCCATGCCCGCCTGATACTCAGGAGGCAGCGTGATCTTGCCGATCGTGATACCGCGCAGCGTGACACCATCAGCCGCCAGCTTGGGCTTCAGCTCTGCTTCAACCGCCTGCTGAATCTCGGCACGCTTGGATGAAAATATCTCGCGTACCGTGTAACGGGTAAAAACCTTGTAGATCACTCCCTGCACCGCTGGTTCAACAATGGCGCCATTGATATCGGGCGGCAGCGATTGCGCCATCGTCATCACCCGCGCGGGATCAAGCGCATACCGCACCGACATATCCACGCCCAGCGCCAGGCCTTCCACCGACTGGAACGGCGCCTTGTCGCTACGGCTTGGGCGATACACCTGATCCAGCAGCGGCACCTGGCGCAGCACATGCACGCCCGGCACCATCAGCACTGCACCGTCGTGCACCGTCACAGAGGAGCCAGTCATCTGATTGGTGCGGATGCCGATATAGCCCGGCGACAGTTTGGCCAGCGGCGGATGGGTAACCAGCGCATAGCCCGCGGCCGCAGCCAGCGCCGTTGCCACCAGCATCGCGCCATTACGGCGCATGCCGCTCACCGCCACGCCAGCGCCGCCGCTGAAAGCCGTGCGTACCGCCTGCACCATCCGTTTGATCCGCTCTGCCATGATGTTCACCTTTCGTTGATTTCCGGGCTTATCCCCTGAGACGCATGGTGCCCCGCACAGTGCGGAGCTATCAACGCCGTCGCCGTCCAACTATCCTCACCCGGTGTGAAGAAATCTTCACACCTGTTTTATGACTTTTTCCGTAAAAGCGGAGATACTGGTTCCATTGACAGGAAGTGGAGTGCAGCATGGCCAAAGTCGCCGTCATCGAGGACGATCTGCCGACCAGCAATCAGCTACGGACATGGATAGAGTCCGCACGGCCAGGCATCGTCGTCGATCAATGGTTCAGCCGTGACGACGCCGAAGCGGCCATCGCGCGTGAGCGCTACGATCTGGTGGTGCTGGATATCGAACTGGGACGCGAGCGGCATGCGGGTGTGGCGATCATCAACGCCATCAACAAGCGGCACGGTACGCCAGTGCTGGTGGTATCGGCCATGCCGGCCACCATTTACCGCAGCATCATGAAAGCACTGGATGCCTGGGACTATCTGCAGAAAGCCACGTTTGAGGAGGCCGATTTTGTCGAAACCTTTCTGGAGATCCTGCGCTCCGTCAAAGAGCCTGCCTCCGCGAGTACCGCAGAACTCAGCATGGACCCGCTGCGCCAGCGCACACCGATGTGGCGCGGCCACCGCATCAACCTGCCACTGACCGCGCAGCGCATATTGGCGGCGTTATTTGAAAAGCGCGGCCAGGTCGTCTCTTATGACGAATTGTTTGAAGTGGTGAAGAGCGGCCGCAATCGCGACAACATCCGCAAGCATGTCAGCACCATCCGTGATGCCTTCCGCGAAATCGATCCCGACTTTGCCTGCATAGAGAACGTGCCGATGCGCGGCTTCCGCTGGGCGGACAGTGAATGATGGACTGGCGCCGTCTCAGCCTCGTCCCCTACCGCTTACGCCTGCTGCTGCGGGCGGCGTTTGTCTTCCTGATGGCGGCGACGGTGGGCCTGGCGTTGTCCGTGCTACAGCAGGAAAAACAGCTCAGCTACAAGAACTATGAAGGCAGCTTCCAGAAGACGCGCGTGCAGGTGGCGGCCACGCTGCGCCATCCGACGGGTCAACTGGCGCTGCTCAATCCTCAACCCGCCAGCAGCGGCGGCGCACTGCATCCACTGCTGCTTCCCTTCGCCGCGCTGGACTTCGACGATCTGCAAAAGGTGCAGCAGGCGGTCGCCATGTCCGGCTGCCTGGCCCAATATGGGAATAACGGCTCGCTGTGCGTTGGCATTGGTAATAACCCGTGGGCGGGAGGCTTCATTTATGTCGCAGGCACTTTTAATGGCGCACGGCTGGTGCCGCATGCACGTGGCGATCAGATCGTCGATCAGGCGCATCGTGTACGCGTGAAGGTGACGCTGCGTGGCCAACGCTATGAATGGATCGCGCCGTTCGAAGAAAGCACGGAGCCGCAAACGCCGGGGCGCCGCTACAGCGGCATGCGCGGACGGCTGACCGGTTTCAATGCCGCCGACGTCGCCCGCGCCAAAGCGCCGGTAGTAAAAGACTTCCGTGGCTGGATCTGGCAAAGCCCGCGCTGCAATCAGGCGGATGCCAATGATGACGACGACGCGTGCGCGCGCAGCGCCTTCTTCTCTTTGCGTCTGCCGATCGGTGTGCTGCAGGATGCCTTGTTTGAAAAGCGCCGGCCTGAATGGCCGCCTGCGGATCTGGACCGCATCAACGTCAGTCTCGCCGTGCTGGCGCCAGGCGATGGTGCACCGCTACTGGACAGCAGTACGGGACCGGCGGCGCAGCCATTTGCGCTGGCAGATCTGAAAACCATGCTGCTGCCGGGAGAGCGCCTGCAAATCAAACGGCTTGGCGATGGCGTCATGCTGCCACCGCTGATTGGTCCCGTCGAATCGGAAGACCAGTCCTGGCATTTCGTCACCACGCTGATCCGCCACTTGCCCGTGGATGCTTACGATGTGCCGCTGGAAGCGAAAGAAGTCATCGCTACACCGGCCGGCAGTTACGAGGTGGTGTTGAAGGGCGATGTGCGTAGTGTGAGCAAAAGCCTGGGCGTGGTGGCCAGCCGCCTGGTGTGGTTTGTCGGCGCGATGCTGGCAGCGTTGATGCTGGCCTGGCTGGTGATCGAGGTCGGCATCATCCGGCGCATCAAGGTGCTGATCAAACGTGCGGACGATGTGGGCGAGAAGGTCAAGTCGGCACGCGGATTTTCAGAAACCGATCTGGCCGACCTGCGTGGCGCCGATGAACTGGGCGTGCTGGCAACCGGATTACATGATCTGCTGCGCCGCGTGCGTGAAGACGTCGAGCGTGAGAACATCCGCGCCGAACAGGAACGCGATATGTGGCACGCAGTCGGGCATGAAATCATGTCGCCATTGCAGTCGCTGATGGTCTTGCATGGTAACGATCAAAGCCAGCGTTATATCAGCCGCATGCAGCAGGCGGTCCGCGTGCTGTATGGCCATGCGTCGCCGAGCGAAGCGTTTCAATCTTCCGAGCTACAGGTCACCGAGGTTGAGCTGACGGGCTTTCTGCAAAACGTCGCTGACAATGCGCCATGCATCGGCATCGAGCATGTGATGTATGAAGGGCCGGCGACACCGCTCACTGCACGTGCGGATGAATACTCGCTGGAAGATGTCGTCACCCATGTATTGCGCAATGCCGAGCGATACCGGCTACCCGGCAGTCCGATAACCATCACATTACATGGCAGCGAAACAGGCGCGACGATCAGCATACATAATCAGGGCCCGCAGATAGCACCCGATATGCTGAACAAGATTTTTGAGTATGGCGTTTCCGATGGCGCAGGCGAAAACCGCGGCCAGGGACTGTTTGTGGCCAAGACTTATATGGCCAAGATGGGCGGTACCATCGTCGCCCAGAATCACGCGCATGGCGTGCGCTTTGTACTGAGCCTGCAGCGCGGAGGGTAAACGCAAAAAGGCCCGATCATCGATCGGGCCTTCCTGACTTATAACTAGCTTGACGATAACCTACTTTCACACTGGTTGCAGCACTATCATCGGCGCAGAGTCATTTCACGGTCCTGTTCGGGATGGGAAG
>NZ_FRCX01000023.1 GCF_900143065.1 Duganella sacchari
AGCGACGCCGGCGGCGAACTGCTCCAGTCGCTGGTGCACCAGCGCTACAAGCTTAAGCGCAGCATCGTGGTGACCTCCAACCGGGTGGTGCAGGACTGGGGGAAGTACCTCGGCGACAACACCATGGCGACCACCATCCTGGACCGTCTGATGCACCGCGCGCACCTGCTGGAGTTCGAGGGGAAGAGCTACCGCTTGAAGGAGGCCGCCAGCCGTCTGACCGGCTTGGTCAAGCAGGGCGAGTCAAAAAATGACCCGGCTGCGGTCGATTAAACTACAATCCGACTGTCCTGCCTGGGGGAATTTGACCCGGCCAAGGGTGGGGGAATTTGAAGTGGCCAACGGGGGGAAGGAACGAAGGAGCAGAAAAATCTACAATTTCGGGATGCATGCAATAAGCTGATTCATGCTAAGAAGATCTCGTTTGGCATGGCGCAACTATCTGGGCGGCTGAACTATTTAGACGGGAGCGTCGAGTTGCATGGCGATTGGAACGGAAAAGATTGGGTCGCCCAAGTATTGTTGGCAGACTTCATTCGCATGGCTGTTCGTCAGCTATGACCTATAGTAGCTCGAACTTGATCTGACATCGGCTGACAGACCACTAATGTTGAAGTTGATTGGCCCGGAGCCTTATCAAGCCTTCCGACGTTTGGCGAAATCTTACGGTGGCTCATTTAAATCTTCATGTCGATCATGACCAAGCACGGTATTGACCTGTATCTGTTGCCGATCAGCCTCGTCAGCAACACTGAAGCATCCCGCGAGCGTATGGATATCGCGCGGTGCAATACCTGCATCCCGAAATTCATCCCGCCAGGTGGAGGCGATGTCCTTCACCTCACTGATGATTTCACGTGCTTCGGACTGCGTCAGTAAAAAGCGGCCGCATTGCGAGAGTGCGTTTGCAACTGTGCTCGCCGGCCCGAATTCACCGATGCCAATACTCTGCGGCCGGCCGGCGGCTTCAATATGCGGGACGATATCGAAGGCTGGGGAAAGGCGATACTGGCCGGGTTCGAGCATCAGGAAAGCGTGATTGCGCAGGTGATCGTCAACATTGCCCACCATGATGTTGAGCACCATTCGCCGGTACAGTTCATGCGCATCCGCACGCGCATCCGTCCCGTATGGCCGCAGTACTTCGGCGATTCCCGCGTATGAGAAGCTGGTCACGTAATCGCGACCATCGGGACTGAGCGGCTTCGGATCAAGGAAGCTCTGCGCGCTTGCGTAGTGAATGCGATTGTTCTCCAATCGATCAAATCGGTCAACGAGCAGAACAGAGCGGTCTCCAATCTTGATGAGCTCGAAACTGGGCACATTGATACATGCTTTAGTCGCCAGTCTCAGCGTGGCGTATTCCGCGGCCGGCACGTCGAAAAGATCATCCTGCCGGCTGAACTTCGCAATATGTTCTGTACCGTCATGTATAACCACCGTTTTAGGGCGGACACCGCCCAAGCCACTGCCAGGAAAAAGTAGATGTGCCGTTTCTGCATCGATTCGTACAGCAGGGTCGGCGGTGTATGCCTCCATTTCTTGCAAGACTCTGGCTGACAGAGCACGCGAAGATTGAATGTCATTCTTGAGTTGAGGCGGAGTGCGCAGATCAGTCGAGAAGCCGAGACAGCCCGAACCATGATGGAGCGAACTTAAGAACCATTCAACGGCGTTTTGTGGTGCTAAGCGGTTTGATTCGCGCAGCAGCTTGAGAGTGAGCTGTGCCCCCCAGGCGTTAGGGCCGGCATCTGAAAAAACGCCATATGTTCCATCACCTCTGCGCGGGATCGCAATTTCAGGCGCTTGCAAGGGCACATGGATTGGATCAAGCGAAAACGCTCGCGAAGTTCGCAAATATCGTAATCCATATCCAAAGCGCCCGTTGCCATGCGCATCGAGTCCGAAACGTCCGATCGGAACCGGAGCTTCGGGATCGGAACAGTCGAAGATGATGCAGGACTCGATAGCCATTAAAAATCTCGCTCAAGAGGCACATCCATTCCCGAGCGCAAGTGCGCTGGCCTATCTGGCTGGCTGACGAGCAGCTCGACACTGGACAACTCCCTCAGCGCCTCAAGCACACTCAAAAAGACGCCAAGGGAAACACCAGGATCTCCGCGTTCGAGACGTGCGAGTGTTTGCCGGTGGACGCGACACGCGCTTTCAAGATCGACCAACGAGCGCCTCTGCGCTTTTCTTGCCGTACGAATACGCTCGCCAAGACGCTGCGCAGCATTCTGGACATTAATAGAATTAAAGGTTTGGTCGTGTCGCATGGTTAATAGTCCTAAGACAGGTAGTGCTCATGCTATCACAATGTCGCTTAGATACACCATTCAATGGTGAAATGGTGCATCTAAGCGCCTTCGTTGCAATAATTTTAAAACTACACACAATAGAAGAGTGCAGATCTAGCTCACAGCTACAGTCCTATGAAAGCACATGGGTTCTAGACATATCCCCTGTCGGATGGGGGCCAGCATGAAGGATGCCCACGTAATGCTCCTCGCCAATTGCCAAGTAGTGATAGTAAACACGAGTGGCATTCCGTGCGTTCGTATTGTCACCTTGCTTCAGATGGGTTTCACGTGTTTCGCCGTAGACCTTTGTACCGTCCTGCCAAATCGTTAGTGTTCCCTTTTCTCGGCCATTCTGAGCGTGAGTGATGCCACGCCCTTTGAAAAACTGTTCAAGGGGAACGCCTACTTCGCCATCCAAAAGCTCGTGACACGAATCAGCGCAATTAATTAGAAAAACGCGCCTATGCTTTGGAATGTCATCACACGTTTCCAGTGCGCCATCAGTGACAAGAAACCGATTATTGCTCGCTGCAAGCGCACTAAAATGCTCCGATGGAGTGAGCGGCTTTTGCGGAAAATATTTCTCCTGAAAGCTCTTGAAGAGGCTGTTAAGAAAACCATCGTCAACCTTATCTCCCGAGCGAGGCCACCCCTCTTTACCGCGCTCAGGTCTTTCGACTAAGCCTTCAACGGCCTCGAAGGCATCGAGCTCATCTTCCAGGTTCTGCGGAATCGGAGCGTAAGGTAAGACCAAGACCTTAAGATCCCTTGGCTCCTTACCTTGAGTGTACGCTTGGAATGGAAAAATTGCCGTGTGCTCAGTAGGGATCAACCTCAGCTTCCCGGCATCATTAACGGCGGAAAGAATATATTCAACGGCGACATTATTAGTCAACGCAGCCGAGACCAATCTCGTCTCCATACCCTTAGGTAGGCCAATGACAAACAGAGAATCCATGGCATATGCTCAGAGGCGAGCTTTTACCAGGACTGTCGACACCAATATTGGCAGCACTATCTGTGCGATGTCATCGTCACTCATCGACTCCAAAATCGCTAACGCTTGCTTTCGCACTGGCGCAGGCAAATCACCAGGCGGCTTTATCGAGGTTGGCTCCATGACAGAATGCTGTTTGGAAGGGTGCGAAATTGCGGTCGAGTCGATCCCATGCTCACCACACCAGTTAACGATGTGTTCATAAATACGGTTCACCCGTTGAGCTCTCCAGATCTCGCCATCTTTGGCGCCCAAGATCTTGGCGATAGAGTCAAACATCACACCACCGGTGTCTTCTTCCAGCAGATGCTGAATTACCATCGCGATGCGACTGTTTGGCGGATTTTTCGATAGGAATGCACGCAACCACTCCACCTGTGTGGCTTCCGCGATCGGAACGATTTCGATGTAATTTGCCGGCGCAGACTCGATTGCAGCTTTAACGTCTGCAGGGGTACCGTTGCGGTAATGAAGAACCTTATGATCGACTCTAGAGAAATAGCGCCGGCGCTCTCTATCTTGATTTATAAACGCCTGCCAGACATCTGGGCGAACCACGATCTTTTCAGGTGCGATTACAGGCTCAGACTGCTGTAACCCAACGGCGATGGTAGCATCGACAGCCAGGTCCTTCAAACTCACCAAGACATCTCCCGGCCCAGCAGGCGGAGTTAGCGTCAGGCTCTCTCCAAGATGTTTTTTGAGGAAATCCGTAAACCGCTTACTGCCAAACGCCTTCTCGTCAAAGCGATCAAAACCGCGCTTTTGCAGCACACTATTGAGGCGCTGTTTGAGGCGAGCAGAAAGTTCTGGCTGGGATTCTTGAAGAAGATCGACCACCAGTTGGGTGATCAAAGTGATGGCTGCTTGCATGTATTTTGGAGTAAGAGTAATAGGAAAGTAACAGACTACAGAGTGTAGTTGTTATTTCCAGGCACAACCTTATATTACTCCGGGTTTATGACCTGTACAACGTCGTTCATCCAGGTAAACCCCAATCAAACTCCTGGTGACACTTTGGCGTATGTACAAGCTTCTTACGAGCGCAGATCGAATCCTATTCGACTACATTCTAAGAATACACTCCCAAAATACGTTGGAAGGAAGCGGGATTATACCCATCCACGGACATTTAGGTCAAGTCTAACGGAATCGCGCACAATTGTCGCTCCTCAAGAAAACCGCTGTGAGAGCCACAAATTTCACTTTTGGCGAACCTCGAATTCCTGTTTTTAACACCTTGCAGGAACAAGCTTTCGACTCTTGTCACATGTCTTCAATTCCACTCTCCAAGCTCTTTTGAATGAGTCATCCCGCGCAGCGTCGCCCGCACTACTTGCATCCAACTCGACTGAACCAGTCGCACGTGCGCGCTCTGTGGGAGCGTTTCCCCAAACACTTTGGCAAACAGTACGATACACGCAGCGATTGCTTTGCTATTGAGTCACATCGAAGGCGCAGTAACTCACTGGGGTGAGCTCTGATTCATCAGATCCATTACTTGCCCAACGTTTATCACGTCGCCCAGCCCGTCTAAGAGTTGCTCGGATACTGAAGCCGGAGTGCCGCCTGCTGCCCAGTCCACTGCAGGATGCCCTTGAGGTAGCATGCCGACGATTTGCTCCACTACCAATGGGAATCTACCGCCGGCGAAGCGAATTGCCAGCAATAGCAGCACACGACGCTTACGGTGGGCTGCAAGCGCGCTCGCGGCCGCAAGAATCATTTCGCCTGACCCAGCGAGGCAAAGAAGCACAAGCAGCCTTGATGCGATATCAGGATCAGACATCGTAAGAAACTGCGGCGTGACCTTTTCAAGAATTTCAGACGCCACTTTTTCATGTGCCGCTAACAAAGCATGAGCAGCCAGTCTTCGAACATGTGATTGGCCCGGGCTTGTCGCGAGCTCAAACAGTTTAAGCTGATAGGCCGGCTTTGCCGCGGAAGCCAGTAACGAAAAAATGTCGAACCGCAGTGTCATATCTGCCGTGTCTACAGCCAACTGATAAAGCTGCTCCGCCGCAGCGTCTTCGATGTTGCAGAGCTTAGATATTCCAACGACTGCGGCTCTGGCGACCGGATAATTTTCAGCTTGACCATGCTGCGCATAGCTTGTGGACCACTTGTCGCGAGCGAGACGCAGAAGAGTTTCTAAATGATTTCGATGGGGCTTTTTGTCCAGGAGTTCAACAAGCGCGCTACGTACTGGGTTGCCCTTTACTTGCACCATGTCGAGCACAGATGAAGGCAACGGCGCCTCCATAGGAGAGGCGAACGCACGGAGCGCCAGTGAAGCGACCTTCGAGAAGCGATGCGACAGCGCCAATTCAATGTCCTCATTCATTTGGTGCCGAATAGCGGCCTTCACTGCGATAACAGCATCGTCACGCTCATCCGCATTGGAAAGAAGCCATCGCACATCCTCTGGGACAAAGGCAGGAAGATGTTCATCCAATTTCAACCGGAACAAACGAACGGACTCGCATGCGTCGCTGATATTGATCAGGAATTCGATAGTCTCCACTGACATTTCAGGCATGGACGCGTTGACTAATGATGCGGCGGCGCCATAAATTTCTCGAAAAACTGCAGGGGCATTGGCGAGCATACCCAATACCTCAAGGTGTCCTTCTTCCACGATGGGCGAGATACTTGATGTTGGGTGTGAGCCTCCCAAATCTACCGCGAGCTCAACCAACCTAATGTATCGCCCATGTTGAAAAAGTCCCTGGACAGCTTTCATCAAACTTTCGGGAGCATGTTTAACAATGCAGCTCAATGCGCTCAGACGAACGAAAGTAGACCTGTGTCCTTCAGTAACTCGCTCGAAAAGCTTGGGTTCGTAAATCGCATCCCACTTACTTTCCAGGATATGCCAAACGCTGTCTTCTTCTTTAGTGTTATAGGCGGCGTCGAACGCGCCTGCAACCTCTGCTTCAGATACAGACTGAGCGTTCATCATTGCACGCAACCATGCAGACAGCATGAAAGATCTGTGCTTGTGTGCCGCAATCCGCTCCCAGCCGAATTCGGATCTAACGTGCACTACATAGGAGTCAATAAACTGGCTTGCAGTCCAACCATCTTCGCTTTCACTCAAGTACTGCGCATATTCTTCGCTGTACTCGCCGTTGATAATCGCGAGGTTTATCTTTGCATAACCAGCTAGCTCGTCCTCGGTCGGAGTCGTGATCCTGACGGCGATATCGATAATCCGCTCGAACCCCTCAACATCCTTCAGCGCACCCGCCGCAATGACTTCATTCGTCCTGATTACACCATTGTGCACAGCATCTTCTGCTGCCAAAAGGAATGCAGGTGTCAATCCGGAAGCCATGCGCTCGACTGCAGGAACAAAGTCATCCGTATAGTAGTCTCGACTATTGGGTAGCACACATTGGATAAATTTCTCTAACACGACTTTGGCGATGGGGCTGGCTCGCATTCGCGCATACCACTGCTCGTCATGCACCGGCAAGAACCACATATCCATGTATCCGAAACTTTGATCTGGTCTATGTAGCAGGAATCGCGCAACTTCAGCAACATCGCTACGCGGTGAGCCAGCAGAAGCTGCCACTGCCAAGAAATTCCCGAAGTCTTTTCCGCCTTCCGACAGCGCCTCCACTAGCCAGTTATCAATCGCAGCCCGGCTCTCATTAGATATTCTGGGTTTGATATCAGGTGTGCGATCCGCAGCAAAAAGTAGATGCGCTGCCGAACGTACTCCCCAGTGTTCACTGGCACCGTCGAGTAGCACCAGTCTATCAATGAGCAATCGTAGAGTACGTTGTACGCCAAGACGATCGCGGCCCAGCGCTTGCTCGATCCCCGACTCCACACGCGGATGAAAATAACTCACTGTTGAGTCAATCTGACGAAGGTTACGTGCCGCCACAAAAAAATTCAGCAGCGGTTGAAATCCTTTTTCGTATCGTGGGTCAAGATCGAAAAATTCCTCTTCTAACTGGCGCAGCAAATCGATCGATATTTTATCGTTCAGTTTTAGCAGAGCCCAGATCACGGTCGCTGCTACCAGGTCTTCGCGCTCTTCGATCTGATCTATAACTGTTCTCTCGATTGACTCATGATGAGCCTTGCGTACAGCCTCATTAATCAACGCCTTTGGGTTGTGCCGATGATCTATGTCAATAGTGGGGAGCGCATCAAAAAACTTCTGGATTTCAAGTGGCGTTCCTAGTTGCTCAAGGACCTTTGATAGGTTTGACGTGGCCACGCCTTGAAGTGCCCAGGGCAAATCATCGATCAAGGACCGATACAGTGATATCCGTTCCGACTTGCCGTAGTGCTCAGCCTCCAGATTGATAACCCACGACTGCACAGTATTCAAAGCGCCGGCAGCCTGGGCCACGTCGCGTCGCGATGTGGCCACGATCATCCGATCATGGCTCGCACGTGAAAAAGCCTGCGAAAGTTGACTGTTCCACGGACGGCGCCTTGGATCAAAATTGTACTTCCCCCAAGGGTCGACGATGTCGTAAAGAACCGGCGGCAGCGTATTATCGTTTTCGAGTTGTTCGGGACCGAGCGTGATGGGAACCCTCGTTAAACCGGGATTGGTCGCGCGAAGCTCTTCATATAACTTATGCGTCGAGATTGTCTTACCAGTGCCAGACTGCCCCACAATGAAAACAGCATACTGTGTCGACATCGCGCCAATCAACTCTGGCCAGTTGGTGGGATGAACGTAGTGCCTGAGTTCAGGCGAACTGGCAATGTAGCCACCATGACTTTTGATCAATTGTTCAAGCTCCTCCCTGATCCATCGACCTGCGCCGGCTCCAACGATCCGAGCGCGAGCCTCCTCGCGCAAGGCAAGCCGACAGTCGCGCAGATTTGGGCGCGGAATACGAAAACTCTCCAGCAACTTTTGCTCTATGTCGAGCCCGAGACGTTCCTCGTCTTGGTTACCAATGATGGCGACACGCCCGGCATAATCGGGAGGCAGGCTCTTCAAATCAGCAGTTTTCTCAGCCTTGGGCCAATTACCCGGACGGCGAACACCGAGATCACGCGTTCGACCGTTGAGCGCGGCATTAGTAACGAGAAGGTATCGCGCACGAGGATCTTCTTCGAGACGTTGAAATGCAGATTTACGAACGGTGCCGTGTTGAAGCAAGCTTTGTATTCCCGGCATAGTCCAGGCATCTCCAGAGCGCAGCTTTACCTGAACGATCATCCGATATGACGCCAGAGGCAAATCACTGGTTACACGTGCTGGCTCAGCATCTGTCAAATCAGCCTCCAGGTCCTCTTGTGACGCTGGCTCCAGAATGAGCTCTTGCGCCAGTTTGCTCTCCAGCACAAGGTCCAAGGCCAACCATACCGAGACATCGATCTGGTATTCGTATCCCAAAATCGAATACGCGCCGGAGCCTGGCTGGTTGTGAGCGCCGCTGCCTGGGGCATCTGCGCCCGAAGTGGATTCATGAGTCATGTCGGCGGCCGTTCAGAAGATAGACTAAATACCAAGAATTCTCGCACATGCGCAACTGCCGCAGGAACCTTCTATCACGAGCATCACCATGCTCTAGCAAGATCAGCATGGGTGGTCCCAATGACGAGCCGGTGCAAGGCTGAACATGCGGTCTCCATAACGCCGCGACGGTTAGCCGAGAATGAAATTCCTCATATATGAAGATTTTTACTCATATAAATTGCTATTTCCTTATATATGAGGAATAATGCGAACTTCATTTCAAATCTGGCAACCCACGTGTACTCGGACGATTGGTCTGAAAAGGCCGCCAACAAGTTGAAGGCCGAACTGCGGCTATCAGGCGTGGGATACGGCGAGCTCGTCACACGCCTAGCGCAAATTGGCGTCGAGGACACCTACAAGGGCGTCGCCACAAAAATCACCCGCGGGCGATTTACATTTGCTTTTTTCATGCAATGCATGAAAGCACTAGGCAAGAATGAGGTGAGGCTTGATTAACAAGCTTGTCAAACTTAGTGACATTTTTACCACTGTATTAAAATACAGTGGTCTTACTATTTTGGGAGATCGACATGGGCGTCAATAGCAAGATTGAGTGGACCCATCACACCTTTAATCCTTGGTGGGGATGTCTGCGCATCTCCCCTGCCTGCAAACATTGCTACGCAGAGACGTGGGCAAAACGGGTAGGGATGAACGATCTCTGGGGAAAGGACGCGCCACGGCGCTTCTTCACCGACGCACACTGGCGCGAGCCTTTGAAATGGGACAGGGATGCCGCCGCAGCTGGAGAACGACGACGCGTGTTCTGCGCGTCTATGGCCGACGTATTTGAAGATCGCCGTGACCTTAACGAAGCGCGTGAACGTCTTTGGGCGCTGATCGAAGCGACACCCAACCTCGATTGGCTACTTCTGACTAAGCGAATTCGTCACGTTAGAAAACTCGCACCTTGGTCCGGTAAGTGGCCCGAAAATATTTGGCTAGGTACCAGCACTGAAAATCAAAATTGGTTAGAAAAAAGAGTAGACCATTTGCTTCAACACAATGTAGTGGTACGCTTCGTTTCGGCAGAGCCACTTTTGGGTCCCCTGAATTTGCGACCGTGGTTACAAGCGCCAGGATCGGCGGTACCCGGCATCAACTGGGTCATCGCTGGTGGCGAAAGCGGTCCAGAATCTCGCTCGATGAATCCGGCTTGGCCGGAGGACTTGCGTGACCAGTGCAACGAAGCGAACGTGCCCTTCCACTTCAAGCAGTGGGGCCATTGGGCACCAGAGGAGTTGATTGCAGAAGGTATTTCCGCCCGGGCGCAACGAATCGACGTCGTTGGTCGTGACGGCGCCATTATTCGACTGGTCAAAGTGGGGAAAGCCAAAGGTGGTCGTGAATTAGGTGGAACGACGTGGGACCAGGTTCCTGTTATTAGCGGGAGCCTGCTACGATAACGGGAAGAATAATTGGCAAAAACTGGCGATAAATGGCAATGGATAATCGGAGACGCACCACCGCCGCTTGATCCACACTCAAAAGTTAAACATCAGCTAGTTAGGGACTATCTCTACAAGTACATTGGCGTGCTGATGGCAAATGCGAAGATGCCGCGGCTACGGCTAACACTGGTCGATGGATTCGCCGGCGGCGGCCTTTACGCTGACGGCGGCGGCACAGCGCCAGGATCGCCGCTGATCATGTTGCAAACGGCAAGGGAGGCTGAGGCATATCTCAATGCCAGCCGCACTCAAACGCCGCGCCAGGTCGACGCCCAGTATCATTTCGTCGAGCTCAACCCAAGCTCGTTCGAATATCTAAAGTACACACTCAAGGGTGAAGGATACGGCGAACGTATTGGCAAGGATATAGCCCTCTACAACCACAAGTTCGAATCGGTCTGCGCCGACATTGTTGCGGCCGCAGCGGCGCGTAAAGCGGGACAACGCGCGATTTTCCTGCTCGACCAGTACGCATATGACGATATCGTCATGTCCACGGTCAATAATATCTTCCAGAACCTTCAAGGTGCCGAGGTCATTCTGACCTTCAATGTCGATTCGCTCCTCACCTTCCTGACAGACAGCGAGCAGTTCCACTCAATAACACGCAGAATCGGGCTGGAAGAGTACATCAACTGGAAGGACATAGCCCGCTTGAAAGCCGGATCACATTGGCGGCAAATAATCCAGCGTCAGATATCGCACGGAATCTGGAAAGCCAGCGGCGCCCGCTTCATGACGCTTTTCTTCGTCACACCACAAGGTAATCGGCCGTGGTCCTATTGGCTGGTGCATTTGTCGAATGCCTATCGCGCGAATGACGTGATGAAAAGCGTACACTGGGATCACGGCAACAGCTTTGGCCATAGCCTGGAAGCCGGCTTTTTCCAGATTGGTTATGAAGCCAACAGGGATATCGACGTGACCTCACAATCAGAAATGGATTTTCAAGGCGCCAGCGCATTTGACGAAACCCTTCACAAACGCAGCGTAGCCACGCTGAAAGATCAACTGCCCCGCATGATCTACGACAATCCTGATGGCTTGATGTTCAACGATTTGATCTACCAGATCGCCAATCAAACCAACGCGACCGAGAAGATCATAAAGGAATCACTCCACGAAGGCGTTGCGACAAAGGAACTGCAGGCCATCATTGAGGGTGGAGGGTTGCGCACAAAAGGTACTTCGATCCGAGGGAGCGACATACTGATTCCCAACCGCCAAAAATCGATCTTCCTGGGATACCATTGATGAAGTTTGACCCTCACGAAATCATCCCTCAGGCATACGTCGGCCGAGAGCAAGCGTACATCAAACACCTGCTTCTGGACGGGTATCTTGAACGGTTGCTCTACATCGTGGGCTGGAACGCAAGCTTACTTGGGCACGAAGAGATAATTTTCGTTGACTGCTTCGCAGGTCCTTGGCAAGACGATAGTGACGATCTGAAATCGACCTCTATTGCCATATCGATGGACGTGCTGTCCAAAGTTCAATATGCGTTGGCCGAAAAAGGTAAGCCTGTGCGGTTCCGGGCGATCTACATGGAAATGGATAATGGCGCCTTCGGTCGGTTAAGTCGCTATCTCTCCAGTCACTCGCCGACCAACGTGGAAACCACTGCCCTGCATGGAGATTTCAGGCAGTGTGTACCAGACATTCTGTCTCATTGCCCACCCAAAAGCTTCGCCTTTTTCTTCGTGGATCCTAAAGGCTGGGTAGCGGTCAGACCGGAAATCTTGCAGCCCTTACTGGCTCGTCCACGCAGCGAATTCCTGATCAATTTCATGTACGGCTTCGTCAATCGCTTCGCCTCTATGGAAGCACAGCGTGAAGGTATTACAGCGCTGTTTGGCGGCCATTTCGATCCAGATAAGCTACCCACCAATCCCGCCGATCGTGAATCATTCCTTCTTGAGCAATACCGAACCGCTCTCGTTTCTCGGGCGAGCGTCGGGACCGCCAAGGCCCTTTCAGGCTACGTCACAATTCTCGATCCGACTGCAGACCGCACGAAGTATCACCTGATTTATCTCACCAGGCATCCGAAGGGTATCGTTGAATTTATGACCCAGTCTGAGAAGCTGTCCGGCGTCCAAGCAGTTGTGCGTGCAGCGGCAAAATTTGAGAAAAAGAATCGCGATAACGCCACCCCCGATCTGTTCGGAATCGACGCCAATCAGGTAGATACTCGCGGAGACAACGGCAACGTTCGCCAGGACCTTCTAAAAAAACTCTGGCTTGATCGAATCGGCGACAAGCCGCTAATGGTCACCGAAGCGGTTTTTGCAGACCTGATTTGCAAAAGTAATTGCTTCCCATCGGAGCTTCAGCTAGCGGTCAAAGATTTAACTGAACAAGGACAGATCATCAACCGCGATGCCGGACAGTCCAAGCGCTCCAAGAACATCGTGAACTACGAGAAAAAGGAGACCCTTGTCCGAACCAAGAGCTGAACTAAGCCTGCTGTGGTGGTGACAGGTATTGCCTTCCAAGTCTGGTCGCAGGTTATGCGATAATTTCCTAGTCGCAACCACCCTGTCTACGACAGAAGGTTTCTAAATATGCCTTTATCGTTTCAATACACCACTCGGCCACGAAGCAAAATAGTTTGCAGCGATGACAGCTTCCGACTAAATGGTCCTCACATGGCATGGTGGCAGTGCGGTTTCAAGAAAAATTATTCCGATGACACCCAGCCCACGGTACTGATGGCGTTTCGGAAAATAGACAGAGGTACTCTAGCTGACAAGGTGGTCTATCATGAGCTCTCTGTTGCGGCACTAGGGCAAGTCCGCCTGGGCTCGATTTGGCAGGATAGGGAATGCACATCGCAGGCGGTCTTCGAGGCGCGAACATTTGACGTGGATTTCACCAACGGCTGGAGGTTTACCTCTTTCAAGGAAGCCTCAAAACAGGGGCTCACAGCGCCTTTTCCTCAAGAAATCTATCCATTGGAGTACAAGTCAGCGGATATGAATTGGCTGCTGGAATTTGATCTCCCAACCGGTGGGAAACTCATCATTCCGTGCATTGAGTTTTTCGCGCGGTGTTACGGCAGTTCCGGCGAACTCAGGCGCATATTGGCGGCTTATACTTGGGAAGGGCACGCCGAAACGGTAAAGGCCAAATGCTTCGCTCCGCTCGATACAGAGGAAATCCCCGGCGTATGGCAAGTGCGCCTGCAGCCGCGCCTGCGCAATCGTGATGCGGTGTTCTTGGCCCACGTCAAATACGATCCTTATACAGAGTTGGCCGCTAAACGAATTCATAGCCAGATACAGGTGGCGTTTGAAAAGAACAGCTCACGGCCTATTTTCGCCCAAATCGCCCCTTGGTTTAAAGGCTCGACAAAGTTGATTGTCGAAGGGATCGCATTTGGTAATTCTTTCCTTGCTCTGCGGGTCAACGGAATGGAAGATCCCTCAGGGGATGATGTTGAGCGGTCCAGAGTTGGTGGCAAGGCGAAAAATCCTGCGCCAGAGTCCGCAAAGACTCGTGCACCTGGATTTCGACCGAGGATGCAAACGCCTCGCCCTATCATCAACTTAGCTGGCAATCGCATCGCTGACAGAGACGCAGGTACTGTCGAGTTCGAAGACGACGATTTTGTGACGATCAATCCTCGGCCGATCAAAGACGTCCAAGCGGAGCAAGCTAAAACAAAGTCAGGAGGGAGTCGCCACGGCCCAGAGACCACGACCTCATCGCTCGGCGAGGCTCGGGGCGCGGGTAAAGGCGTTGGCCAGGCATCCATTCACGCGCCAGAGTTTCCGAGCAACGGATGGTTGCGAGATATGTGGGATGCGATGATTGCACTTCAAAAACGCAAGGTCATTGATGCCGTAGACTGGTACACGTATCAGCATGGCTTCAGTGCTTCTATGCCGATCATGCTCATCACAGTGCCTGAATTTAAGAAGAACGACGAGGTCGAAACGAGAGTCAAAAGTTTTCCATTTTTGGATCGCGAAAAAACTCTCCGGCGAGGCATTCTTGTCGCACGCATTCAACTCTCCGATGGCCCGGTCTACATAGTAGAGATAGCCCGCAGCCCAATTGGTAGCGCTTCTTCAGGCGAAGGGGAGCAGTCATTTCAAGGCATCGTTTTTCGGTTAAGCGATGAGAAAGACCTAAATTCCTGGCTTAGAGAACTAATCGACCTGATACGCCGCAGCGCAGGCGTTCTTAGTCGGATAGGAGGAATTGAAGGAAAGTGCCCTGGAGTTGCAATGACCTTCCCTCACAACGCCGGCCCCAAACAACTAGCCAAAGGCGTGACAAGGTGCGAGTACATCGTCGCCGCAGCAATTCATGATATTGGTAGCGAGATTAATCTGGATGTCGCTTGACTTGGCAAAAACCGGGGCAGCAAAACCAGCCCCATATGCCCCGTCACCTCGCCAGAGACCGCAATTTCGAGGGCTTGCAAGGGCAAGTGGATCGGGTCAAGCGAAAACGCGCGAAGTTTGCAGATATCGCAGTCCATACCGTCTCTACCATTCGCCTCGCTGTTTGAGTTGAAACTCCAGGCCGTCCACCGGCCCGCCCTCGCGATGCCTGTTCAGGCCTACAAGCATCGCGAGGGCTTTGCGGCGTTCCGCGTGCTCGGTGGCCGTCAAGCCAATTGCCAGCTCTGAAGCCCGGTCCATCGTCGATTCAGCCACTTTCTTGGCGCGCTTATGCGCAGCGAGCACCCTCAGCAGCATGTGAGCATTTGGCATCTTGAGCATGTCTCGCTTTTTAGCGAGCAGCGCGCGCGCTTTGATAAGGCGACGCGAGGGATTGGGCGCCTTGTGACCGAGCTTTTGAGGTTGGACGGCGCCTACATCAGAACGTAGTTTCTTGATCGTCTGCATAATAAGCCTCCTGGGCGGCAATACTTCACTGATGCGCATTACCTTGTAGTTGCATTCAGTGTACCACCGGTGGACTCTTATGATCATCAACGCGTAGCCCTCATCTTTTCCAAATTCATGCTGCCAACGCGGTCTCCGGCTCATCAAACCGCACTACGCCGAACACCATGCAGTTGCAAGGGAAGCACACGAATATCGAACGATTCTGGAACGATTCTTGGAACGATTTAATTTCATTATTCCTATAAATATCAATGCATTAACGATAAATCCGATTCTTTTACGGAACGATTCTTGGTGACATAGCCAAACTCATTAGTTGCCTGACGCAGTGGGCGTAACGCTGCAGTCTTTGATATTCAGATATAGCCGTTGTCCACTTCTCCATTGGGTAGGATCAACTATCGGAACAATGGCATGGCGGGGAGCAAAGCTTCTTAGATAACGAACGTACACATATGGTGACTGCGAATCTGATCCTTTGCGACAATCGAGACTGGTATGCCGGATTTCTCCGGAAGCCGTACTAACAAAGATGACCGTCGCAACGCGCCACCCCTGATCGTAGTTGTACTTCCCATCATAGAGGATGGTACATCCACTAAGCGCCACAACAATGCACAGTGCGAGAATTCTCGTCATTAGCCTGCTCCCGGTTAATCCTGGCCGCACCCTCAATCATTAAACGTACGACCTGTCGACAAATTAGTGACGGCCAACTGTCCGCCTCTCCACGCCGGCGACATTTCCGTCCTTCGACGCTGAGGCCTGCTCCAGAATCGCCTGGACCACATAGCGCGGCCGCGCACGCACCTGCTGATAGATCCGGCCCACATACTCTCCAAGCAGTCCGATCCCGAAAAGAATCATGCCCATAAAGAAGAACGATATGGCAAACAGCGTGAATAGTCCTTCAGCTTCAGCTCCCCAAAATAGCCGGCGCAAAACGAGCACCGCCACAAGAATTGCAGAGGCGAGCGACATCAACATTCCCATCATGGAGAAGAACTGCAACGGCACAAGCGAGAAGCCAGTGACGAGATCAAAGTTCAAGCGAATCAGGCTGTATAACGAGTACTTCGAGTCGCCGGCCGCTCGCTCCTCGTGCTCGACGATGATTTCCGTTGGATTGCGGGCAAAGCGATAAGCCAGCGCCGGCACAAAGGTGTTCACCTCTGCGCACCTGTTCACGAGATCGATTACATTGCGTCCGTAGGCACGCAGCATATTCCCCTGATCGGTGATCTTGATGTTTGTGATCCTCTCGCGCAAGCTATTCATGAGCTTGGAAGCATAGGTACGCCAAGCGACGTCCTGCCGCTTGCGTCGTATTGATCCGACGTAGTCATAGCCCTCGCGAACCTTCATCACAAGATTACCAATCTCCTCAGGTGGATTCTGCAAATCGGCGTCCAACGTAACAATGATTTCGCCGCGTGCAGCTTCAAAACCTGCGAGGATTGCCATGTGCTGGCCGTAGTTGCCGTTAAAAAGAACCACGCGAGTTACATCGGATCGCATCCGGAACTGTTCCGCCAGGATTGAAACTGAATCGTCCCGGCTGCCGTCGTTGACGAAGACAACCTCGTAGCTCAACTCTAGTACGTCAAGCGCTGGGTACAGCCTGGCAAACAGGGCTGCGAGCCCAGCCTCCTCGTTATAAACCGGGATGACTATGGAAAGTTCTGGCGTAAACGGCTCTCGATGCATGATCACTCCACCAGCGCCTGAGCGGCTGCGACGTGCCCCTGGTACGCATCAAAGATCTTCTTGAGCGCATCAGCCATCGTCGTAGACGGCGCCCATCCCAACTCATCGCAAGTATTGGTGATCTTCGGCACACGGTTCTTGACGTCCTGGTAGCCCTCACCATAATACGACCCTGCGGTTGTCTCCACGATGCTGACCTTGGCAGCACCAGAGGCATACTCGGGATACTTGACTGCCAGGCCCAGCATGAGCGCAGCAAGTTCACGGATCGAGTAGTTGTTTGATGGGTTGCCGATGTTGTAGATCTTGCCGGTAGCGATTCCACCCTTGTTCTCAATGATCTTCATCAGCGCGTCGATGCCATCGTCGATGTCAGTGAAGGCGCGCTTCTGGTGGCCGCCGTCGACCAGCGAGATATTCTCGCCGCGGACGATATGGCCGAAGAACTGCGTCACCACGCGCGACGAACCTTCTTTCGGGGTGTGGATCGAATCGAGGCCGGCGCCGATCCAGTTGAATGGACGGAACAGGGTGAAGTTCAAGCCTTCCATGCCGTACCCCCAGATCACGCGATCCATCAGTTGCTTGGCATTGGAGTAGATCCAGCGCGGCTTGTTGATCGGTCCACAGATCAGTTCCGAGTTTTCAGGATCGAACTCTTCGTCGTGGCACATGCCATACACTTCCGAGGTCGACGGGAACACCAGGTGCTTGCCGTACTTGGCAGCCGAACGCACGATAGGCAGGTTGGCTTCGAAGTCCAGCTCAAACACGCGCAGCGGCGCTTTGACGTAGGTCGACGGCGTAGCGATCGCCACCAGCGGCAGGATCACGTCGCATTTCTTGACGTGGTACTCGACCCATTCCTTGTTGATGGTAATGTCACCTTCAAAGAAGTGCATGCGTTCGTGCCACAACAGGTCAGAGATGCGGTCAGTGTTCATGTCCATACCGTACACATGCCAGTCGGTCGTTTCGAGAATGCGTTTGGACAGGTGATGGCCGATGAAACCGTTCACGCCGAGGATAAGGATTTTTTTCATTATTGCTCCAAAAATTGAAAATCAAAAAAAGGTTGGTTGGTGCCGGAGACCGCAACTACACGGTCGTTACTGGCTCTGACCTGCATTGGCAGACCTTGCATCATCATCTCTTCATAGAATTCGACTCGGATGATGGCGAACTGCGGTAGACCACGAGCGATGCCTTGGCGCCACCGCTCATAGAACTGTTCAAGATTGGCGATGCCGCGCTCTGGCTCTTGTTTCAGACCAAACGACAATTCATCTGTGTAAGCAACTGGAATGACTGTATGCCCAAGGTAAAAGGTCATCGATTGCTCGTAGGTGCCAACGGAATACACTTGCGTTGTTTCTGTAACTTCGGGTTTGATCGCCATCGCGATGTCGATGCCGGATTGCTCCCGGCCAAATGGTTGGTATGCGGCCATACTCAATTGTGTGAAGGCCCAAGCAGCAACCGCGACAACAAGCACCACGACGCTACCTCTGTTGCGTTCAGCGAAATACCATCCGGTGGAACCCGCCACAATGCACACCGAAAATGCGATAACAAGGAGCGGCATCGATGAATGAAGCAACGCTGCATCGCGGGAAGTCAGTCCGAGTTTTCCGATCATGGATAAGCCCACCATGCCGGCGATACCCCATGTCAGCAAGCACACTGCGGGCAGCCTGAGAATCACACGCGAGGCGCCTTCGAGAACGATGCCGGCGAGAAGTGCCAGAGCTGGGAAGACCGGCAACATGTATCCGGGCAGTTTGGATTTCGAATAGCTGAAGAAGAACAGGATGAACACAATCCAGATCAATAAAAGCAGCTTAGGTTGGAACTGGGCCTGGATTCTCTTACCTGCCCGAATCAGACCAATTGGCAACAGCGGTAACCACGGAATCGTCGCTGGAATGATCAACACGAGGAAGTAGTACCACGGCCCTTCGCGATGATGCTCCTTCAGGAAAAAGCGATTCCAGTGCTCGTTGATGAAGAAAAAATGTGGCTGCTCAGGATTCTTGATCGCGACCACGATAAACCACGGCACAGCGATCGCCAAAAACAGCGCGCAGCCTTGTATGAAATGAAGACGGCGAAGAACTGCTCGGTCACCGGACACGATCCAATACAGGCCCATGACTGCCGCGGGCAGTACGACTCCGATCAATCCCTTCGATAGCAACGATAGCGCCAGGCCTGCCCAGCATACGAGCATCCAATTGCGGCGCTCGGATGCGGTAACGTGGTCCTGCTGCGCAATAAGTAAGGAGCACAGCGAAATGGTCAGTGTCGCAGCCACGCCAATGTCGAGGGTATTGAACTGCGACGCGCCGGTCCAGAAGAGCATCGATGCGAGTATCGATGCAGCATAAAATCCGACTCGCCCACCGAACAATTTTCGCCCGGTGTAGCCGACAAGCAGAACGCCCATGATCCCGCATACGCCGTTCCAAAGCCGTGCCTGCCATTCTCCAATGCCGAACAAGGCATAGGCAACGGCACTCATCCACATATGCAGGGGTGGCTTCTCGAAATACTTGATGCCATTGAGGCGTGTCGTAATCCAGTCGCCAGTTACGAACATCTCTCGTGCCATTTCTGCGTAGCGTCCCTCATCCGGTGGCACCAGACTACGAATGTCGAGTACCCAGATAGAACACACCACGAATATTACGATGAGCGCGTACAGCTCGATCTTAGACTTCAAAAAATCAGACATGAAATATAGTTGATTAAGGTGATACATCCCTGTGCAAAACTTGGCACATCAAGCTGCCTGGGCAATCCAGATCATTCAACAACAACGTTCGTAATCTCTGGCTTATGCGAGCCAACGCAGTAAGGGTGCCTGACAACTACCTTGTCATCTTTTTTAAACTCCTTTGATAGCGGAACAAATGCATTGATCGATCGGTGTAGCCTGTAGCTCATAAAGTGAACCTGCATATAGCGGCCCGTCGCCAACTCTTCAGGATTGAGCGACACACGGCAATCCGGCAGATCAGCGGGTTCGACACCCACATCGAATATCTCGGTGATGGTTCCAATTTGCGTCCCCAGATCATCCGGCGGCTTCGTGCTACATCCAGCAGTCATCACAGAGATGACGACCAGACTCAGTATCTGATTGCGTTTCATATTTACCTCCTGTTTCGGGACTCATCCGACCATGTTCTTGAACAATGACCCGATTTCCTTGTATTCATCTAATGCCTTCTGCAGCAAGAACTCATGCCGAATTGCCTGATCTGCGAAAGAAGAGCGCTCGGTGTCCATCTCTACGGTGTTCCCATCAACTGAGCCCTGTGTTGGAATGCGGTACATCAACGTAGCTACAAAAGGCGTGTCTTTAGCCGGCGAGCTGGTGACCTTAACCGTCGCAGTCGTTGCATTGCTCGCAGCAATCGCTTGCTGCAACGATGCTCGAAAATCGATATCGCGCGCCTTGTAGTTGGGCGTATCTGCGTTCGCAATATTCGATGCCAGTAGGGTCAACCTCTGCTCCGAAATCTTCAATGCCCTTTCCCAAAATACCTCCTTGGTCCAGCCACTGAAGACGTTCGGTGCATCACCTTTTACATTGTCCATTTCAACCTCCTGTTCAAATTGGGATAGTCATACGGGCAAATCAATCTCTTAAAAGATCGGCGAGCGTCGGCTTAAAGGGCCGGTCTTTCTTCCGCTGGCGACGCAACCACCACGGATATGCCCACCACAGTGTCAAGATCAGGGACGTGACCAGCGCCGCAACGGCACCTCCAAGAGGGTGGCCAACAACCTCCGCGGTAACCAGATATGCACACAGCACGGACGCCAGAGACAGAAATGACGCCCCCGCAAGCATCTGCTTACTGGCTAGATTCTTGAAGCGGGGCCTGTTATCCAAAGGACGCAATATCCTGTGTTGCACCGCAGGTGCCGTAAACAAGATCAAGCTCGATAGCGAGCAGAAAAAGGTGGCCATGAAGATCCACTTCTCCACTTCGACAATCTCCCGAAATCCGGAATTGAAGGGCAACGTGATGAGAAACCCGTTGAGTAACTGGGCGCCTGGCAACAGGATGCGTAGCTCGTTGAGCATCTCTGTCATGTCGGTCTCATCGTGTCCTGCGTTATCTGCATGCGGATCCGTCATGGCAATCTCCTTGGCTCCAATAATTCAGCTAACGCCATCGACATAGAGTGCAGTCGCTGCGAACCAGACGAGTGAAGCAAGAAGATATGCAATAGCTGTGCGCCTGGCAGGAGAGTTCGAACTTCGTTGAGTGTTTCGCTTTTCTCGCAATGCGAATCGGAAAACACCTTCGCAAGAGTGTCCTTCATTTTCCACCTCCACTTTGCGAAGTACGTGGGCTATAGCTATGCTCACCTGCGTCGTCGCAAGGTTCAGATTCAAGCTGAACCGTGCAATGATGGATGTCGAACTGCTCCGCGATGGTTTCTCTTATTTTCTTTAGAAGAATTTGCTGTCCTGGGATCGCCAGCTCAGTGACGACATGAGCAGTCAAGCTAGCTTTGCCGCTGGTAATGGCCCAGACGTGCAGTTCATGGACGCTCACTACGCAATTGATTTCCTCGATCGTTTTCTTGATTTCGAGGAGATTGAGACCTTCTGGCACGCCCTCTAGCAGAACGTTCAAACTCTCTTTAAGCAGAGTCCACGTGCGCGGGAGGACCCACAGACCAATCAGCACAGCGATCGCTGAGTCAACCCATGCCCAGCTGGTATAGCGAATGATCACGGCCCCGGCAATAACGCCTACCGATCCAAGCATGTCACTCCATACTTCGAGATAGGCACCTTTAACGTTCAGGCTCTTGTCCTTCCCACTGCCCAGCAAGCGCATGCTCACCAGATTGATCATCAGGCCAAGGGTCGCAACGATAAGCATCGCACCGGATTGAATTTCCGGAGGGTTGTTGATCCGCTGGTAAGCCTCGTACAAGATGTACATGGCAACCAGGAAGAGCAACACTGCATTGAAGGCAGCAGCCAGAATTTCGAATCGGTAATAGCCAAACGTGCGTAAGCTGTCGGCCGCGCGTTTACCGATTCGGATCGCGACCAGAGATACAGCCAATGCAGCAGCGTCGGTAAACATGTGAGCGGCATCTGAAATCAGTGCCAGGCTATTGGTCAGGACTCCACCGACAACTTCCGCAATCAGGAATGTTGTCGTCAGTATGAGTGCAATCCAGAGCGGCTTTTCATTCGTGCCCTCATTGACTGCGTGTGCATGATTCGAGCTCATAGACTTTCCTTACTTCTTGTGTCGCTTGTGGCGGCGTTGGCCATGCAGCTTGGATGACGGACTGACGAGCTCCAAATGCGGCTTTTGGTGTTTCTTATTGCGCTTCTTGTAGCTGTAGTTCAGCCACCATATAAAGCCCCCCATGATCAAGATCATCACGATGGAACCGTAGACAAGGAACGTAGTCATCTCGGCGTGCGCCGCGGATTCGCTTGAATTCATATTCACCACCTTTGAATGCCAGTTTTAGGCGTAAAGAGCCCCACCGACTCGCTTTTCAGTGAGTCGGAAGAGGCGGCCGGCAATGCCGGCCGCAATCTACGAGGGGTTAGTTCGAGTTAGTGAGCAGGTTGTGCGTCATCAGGGACAACCTCCTTTTCCTCAGGATCGTTGCGATGCATCAAGCGGTACAACAGAGGCAGTACCAGCAAGGTCAGCGCCGTCGACGACAGGATGCCGCCGATGACGACAGTGGCCAGCGGACGCTGTACTTCGGCGCCCGTACCGGTAGCCAACGCCATCGGCACGAAGCCCAGCGAAGCGACCAGCGCAGTCATCAGTACGGGGCGCAGACGGGTCAAGGCTCCCGTGATCACCGCCGCGTCCACACTCATTCCTTCTTCACGCAAGGATCGGATATAGGAAATCATCACCAAGCCATTGAGGACGGCGACCCCCGACAGTGCAATGAAGCCCACCGCCGCAGAGATCGACATTGGAATGCCACGCATCGACAGCGCGATGATGCCGCCGGTCAGCGCAAACGGAATGCCGGTAAAGACCAGCAGGCCATCCTTGACGTTGTTGAACATGACGAACAACAGCGTGAATACCAGGAACAGTGCCAGTGGAACGACAATCTTCAGGCGATTGGTTGCGGACTGAAGTTGTTCAAACGTACCGCCCCAGGTCGTCCAATATCCAGATGGGATCTTGACGTTCTTGGCGATCGCTTGCTCCGCCTCGGGCACAAAGCTGCCGATATCACGGCCGGTGACGTTAGCGCTGATCACAATGCGGCGCTTACCGTTCTCGCGGCTGATCTGGTTCGGACCTGGAGCGAAGTCGAGCGAAGCCACTTCGCTCAATGGAATGAACGAGGTTGTGGCGCCAGCTTGCGCCGGCAGCGAGATCGGCAGGCGACGCAAAGCATCCAGGTCACTACGCAGCGTTTCTGGCAGTCGGACCAAGATATCGAAGCGGCGGTCACCTTCGAACATGATGCCGGCTTCACGACCACCGGTGGCGATCGCGAGCGCTTCTTGCACGTCGCCGATATTCAGCCCATAACGCGCAGTCTTCTCACGATCGATTTTCACGGTCAGCATCGGCAAACCACCGGTTTGTTCCACCTTCACTTCGGTGGCGCCCGGTATGCGTTGCAGCACATCGGCGATCTTCTTGCCGGTCTCAGCCAGGACGTCCATATCGTCGCCATAGACCTTGACCGCGACGTCACTACGCACACCAGAGATCAGCTCGTTGAAACGCAGCTGGATAGGCTGAGAGAACTCATAGGCATTACCGACGTACTTCTCGGCTTCTTCCTTGATTTCAGCCACCAATTCGTCGCGGGTTTTCTTCGGCTTCGGCCATTCCGAGTCTGGCTTGAACATGATGTAGCCATCCGAGATATTCGGCGGCATTGGGTCCGATGCAATTTCTGCGGTACCGGTACGTGCAAAAACGCGATCGATTTCCGGGAATTTTGCTTTCAGGCCAGCTTCGAGCTTCTTCTGCATTTCCAGCGACTGGCTCAAACTGGTGCCCGGGATGCGCAGCGCCTGGATCGAGATATCGCCCTCGTTCAGGTTCGGCACGAATTCACTGCCCAAACGAGTCGCCAGCAAACCGCACAGAATAATCAGCACTACAGAACCGGTGATCACGGCGGTAGCGTTGTTCATCACCTTTGCCAGCAAAGGCTCGTAACCGTTCTTCGCCATCACCATCAGGCGGTTTTCCTTCTCAGCCACACGCTTACCAATGAACAGCGCTACGGCAGCCGGAATGAAGGTCATGGACAGAATCATGGCGCCCAGCAGTGCGGCAACCACGGCGAAGGCCATTGGGTGGAACATCTTGCCTTCGACGCCAGCAAGAGCAAAGATCGGCAGGTAGACGACCATGATGATCAACTGGCCGAACAGCAGCGGACGGCGCGCTTCCTTGGCGGCCGCAAATACTTCATGGAAGCGTTCACGCAGCGTGAGCTCACGCTTGAGGTGCTCTTGTGCATGCGACAGGCGACGCACGCAGTTCTCGACGATCACCACGGCGCCGTCGATGATAATACCGAAGTCCAATGCCCCCAGACTCATCAGGTTGGCACTCACTTTGTACGTGACCATGCCCGTAAAGGTGAAGAGCATCGCCAGAGGGATGACCATCGCAGTAATGATCGCCGCGCGCATGTTACCCAAGAACAGGAACAGAATCACGATGACCAGGATCGCGCCTTCGAGCAGGTTCTTCTTGACCGTTGCGATCGCTTTGTCGACCAGCACGGTGCGGTCGTAGACAGGCACAGCCTTGACGCCAGCCGGTAGGGAGCGGTTCACCGCCTCCATGCGCTTGGCAACCGCCTGAGAGACTACGCGGCTATTTTCGCCGATGAGCATGAAGACGGTGCCCAGCACAACCTCACGGCCATTCTCCGTGGCTGCACCAGTACGCAGCTCGCGACCAATGGCAACCTCAGCTACATCGCGCACGCGAATAGGGACGCCTTGAACATTGTTCAGGATGGTGTTGCGAATATCATCCAACGTGCGCACCTGGCCAGGCGCGCGGATCAGGAATTGCTCGCCCTTGCGCTCAATGTAGCCGGCGCCGACGTTATTGTTGTTGCGGTCGATGGCGCCCACGACATCCTTGAGCGTCAGGCCATAGGAACTCAGCTTCACAGGGTCAGGAGTGATGTGATACTCCTTGGCGTAGCCACCGATCGAGTTGATTTCAGTGACACCTTCCACTTGGCGCAGTTGCGGCTTGATGATCCAGTCCTGGATCTCTCGCAGGTCAGTCGGAGTGTACGGCGTGCCATCAGGCTTTTTTGCATTCGGCTCGCTCTCAACTGTCCAAAGGTAAATTTCACCCAAGCCGGTAGAAATCGGTCCCATCATCGGTACGACACCCTGAGGCAAATTCTCCTTGGCCTCCTGGATACGCTGATTGACGAGCTGGCGAGCAAAGTAGATGTCGGTGCCATCCTTGAAGATGACGGTCACCTGCGACAAACCATAGCGCGACAGCGAGCGGGTCTGCTCCAGATTAGGAAGGCCCGCCATCACCGTCTCGATCGGGAAGGTCACGCGTTGTTCAACTTCCAGTGGCGAATAGCCACTGGCACTGGTGTTGATCTGCACCTGCACATTGGTAATGTCAGGCACAGCGTCAATCGGCAGCTTCTGATAGCTGTAGACGCCGATGGCGGCCATTGCGAGCACGGCCAGCATGACAAGCCATCGGTGTCCGATGGAAGATTGAATTATTCGTTCAAACATGGTCGGTTCCTTAGTTAGTCTTCGTGTCCGGCACTGCCTTTGCCCTGCTCAGCTTTGACCACGAAGCTATTGCTCGCGGCATACTGGCTTCCGGCAGACAGGCCCTCTACGATCTCAACGAGCTTGCCGTCGCTGTTACCAGTTTTGACGGGCTGGACTTTGAAACCTTTTTCGACTTTCACGAAGACCACGGATTTACCGTCGATGGTCTGCACTGCATCAGCAACGACAGCGACAGGAACTTTCTTCTCACCACGGGTCATGGCTGCATTGACGAACAAACCTGGGCGCCAAGCCATATTCGGATTAGGGATGACAACGCGCGCTTTGGCGGTGCGGGTTTGCTCGCCTAGCAGATTGCCGACGTAGCTGACTTTTCCGGTGGCGGAGGTATCATTAGCTGCCGAAGTGATCGTGACGGTTTCACCTACGCGGACCAATTCCAGATCCTTTGGCGTCACCACAACTTCCACCCACACGCTAGACAGATTGGAGAGCAGGAAGACGTTGGCGTCTTCTTTAACAGCTTCTCCTTGTGCGATGTGCTTTTCCAGAATGACGCCATCGAACGGTGCACGCAGCACATAGCGGTTAAGCGCGCCCTCGGCTTCGCCTGCACCCAATGCGGCCAGCTTGGAGCGGGCGGTCTGGGCTTCGATCTCAGCTTCGCGCAGCGCAGTCTGCGCCTGGAGATAATCCTGTTCTGCAGAGATCTTGTCTTCCCACAGTTTCTTCTCGCGCTGGTACGTGGTCTGTGCCAGGCCCAGTCGTTTTTGCGCTGCGAGAGACGCGCTACGCAGGTCTGCCAAGGCAGGGCTGGAAATCACTGCCAGAACCTGGCCTTTCTTGACGCTTTGGCCAAGATCAGCGGCAACCGACTCAGCCACGCCAGGTGTACGCGGTACGATGTGCGCGGTGAGATCTTCGTTGAAGCGTACCTCACCCGGCAACTGAATCACGTTGCCCATCGTGGCCGCCTCGGCTTTCGCGATCGTCACACCTGCAGTCTGAATCTGCTTTGCGTTCATCAGGACCACGCCTTCTTCGCCGGCGTGATCGCCGCCTTCCTTCTTCGCGGTTTCTTCTGCGTGCGGTGCTTCAGCAGCACCACCGCCACTGTCCTTTTTCCATAACAGGATGGTCGCACCCAGTACGGCGCCAATCAGCACAATGATCAGTGCAGTTTTTTGAGATTTTTTATCAGTATTGAACATCATTTTGCATTCCTGTCAGTCGTGTAGTTGCCAACGTTGGGTTCTACGGCGATGAAACGTTCCAGATCGGCGAGAGAGCGATAGCGGGCGGAGAGTGCGCTCAGATATTGAGCGCGGCTTTGGAATAAAGTGCGCTGAGCATCGAGCACGTCAATAAATCCAAACTTGCCCAGTTCAAAGCCAGTGACGGCCGCGTTGAACGCGCTTTGTGCGGCCGGCAGGATCTCGTTGCGCATGCTCTCAATCTGCTCCTGTGCCACGGACGCCCGTTGGTGAGCATCTGCCAAAGCTTGGGATGCATTCAGATACTCAATCTCTGCATCGGTCTTCGCCTTATCAACACGACGCAGTGCGGACAGAAGGTTGCCCTGGTTACGGTTAAAGAACGGCAGCGGTATCGCGACACCTACAACCGTCTGAGAGACGTTGGTCTGGAAGTCCTTCTTTTTCCCCAGCGTGAGGGTCAGGTCAGGAACGCGATCTGCCTTCGCCAGATTAACACCCGCCTCTTCGCGAGCAATCTGCATGCGTGCACGTTGCATCTGTGGCGATGCATCCAGGCGAGACTGTAGTTCAGGCAATGCAGGAATGACTGCCAGGTTGATGTCTGGCGTCACCAAGGAACGCGCTTCAGGCTGCGTACTACCCCAGAATGCAGCCAGGCGGCGCCGTGCCAATGCAGCGTCGGCGACTGCTTGCGACAACTCCAGACGCGCACTGGCTTCAGCCACGCTCGATCGGGTTTGCTCCAGAGGCGAGATTTTGCCGGCCGCCACACGGCGCCCAGCGGCGTTGGTAGCCTTTCCTGCCAGGCTGAGAGACTCCTTTGCCAACGTGACGTGCTCTTGCGCCGTAAGGGCCTCTAAATAGGCCGCAGTGACGTTCGCGCGCAGCTCTGCTGCAGCGACGTCCACATCTCCGCGCGCCAGCGCCTGATCTTGTTCTGCCAGTTTGATACGGGCACCGCGTTTTCCGCCCATCTCAATGGGCTGGCTTAACTGGTAGGTATCAGTACGATTGCTGCGGGAGGAAGTACCTTCGCGCAGCAGCGCCAGTTCAGGATTGGGGCGCACGCCGGCTTGGACGCGCGCGCCTTCGGCGATCGCAACGCTCTGTGCGGCCGAACGCAGTTCTGGGCTGGTCGACAGGGTCATTGCGATGGCCTGTTCCAGCGTCAGCGGTGCGGAATTTGTATTTGCTGCAGGTGCCACTTCACCAATCGTGAAGGCAGCGCTCTGTTGCCCAGCAGCCTGGGTACTAAAGGGGATGAGCTGTGCCAATAGGACAGCCGCTCCCAAAACCAAATGTCGGGATTGCATGGATAACTCCGAAAATTAAAGACGAAGAAATCCGGCGGCGTGCAGCAACCTCCGCCTATTTTCAGGCGTAAGTCACACTTCTAGAGAGACGAACGAATACAACCGCCGGAGTTAAGCGGCGACTGCCCACTGAGGGCGTTCTGGAGGAGCGGTGTAAAACGAGGAGAGGATGATTTCGGTGGACACTGGAGCAGCTTCAGCGATCTGAGGATGCGAGATGCCGTCAAAGCTATCAAGCGACAAGGTGCCGTGTGCACACGAGGCGCAATGAGAATGCGCCGACGACTTCTTTGCGTCCGTCGGCTTTTCTTTCAGAATCGAAGCGACGTTGTCCGAAGGATTGGTATCGGGATGATGGCCCCAGTGATTTGCAGCTTTACCCGTCTCATGCGTGCAATAGACTGCCACCACGCTCCAGCTAAACTGCAGCGCGAGTAGAGTAATCAGCATGATGAGAGTTCGACGGACCATGCGGCGAGTATATCACGATGAATGCATTTGCATTTCTGTTGCGCTCGAATTTTTTTCTTAATCCAACAGTCTCTGTTTGCAAGTGATCTCTCAGACAGCTTGTATCTAAAGGCAATCTTGCAATTACGTGATGATGCCACTCCTGTTTTGGAGGTGTCATCATCACCGCTTTTACGCGCTGGCTTTGTCCTTAAATGCGAGCAGCCTCAGCGCATTGACCACCACAATGATCGTTGAACCTTCATGGAAGAGTACGGCAGTGCCGATGTTCAAGCCGAAGATCGTCGCCGGGATTAGCACGGCGACCACACCCAGGCTCACCCAAAGGTTTTGCTTGATGATTCCGCTCGTCTGGCGTGAAAGGCCAACGACGAACGGTAGCTGCGATAGATCATCGCCCATCAGCGCTACGTCGGCCGCTTCCAACGCGACGTCCGAACCCGCGGCTCCCATCGCGATGCCTACGGTCGAATTAGCCATCGCAGGCGCGTCATTGACGCCGTCGCCGACCATCGCGACCTTGCCGTGTGCTTCGCGCAAGCGCTTAATCTCGCCGACCTTCTGGTCCGGCATCAAATCGCCGCGCGCTTCAGTAAGTCCCACCGTGCGCGCAACCGAGTCTGCAACTTTCTGGTTGTCGCCAGAAATCATAATGAGCCGTTCGATACCCAGTGCGCGCAATTTAGTCATCACCTCGCCGGCTACTTCACGAGGTGTATCCATGACGCCAATCACGCCAAGGTAACGGCTGCCTTTAAACACGATCATGGTAGTACGACCGTCGCCGACCAGTTTCTCATTGGCGCTGGCCAGCGCTTCCGGCACCGCACCGACGGAGAGTTCCGTGAACAGAATCGGCTTGGCTACATAGACTTTTTCACCACCGACATCTGCCTCGATACCGCGGCCCGTGATGCTCTTCACGTCATTGGCAGAAATCTGCTGCAGCTTGTCACCTAAGCGTTCGCGCGCGCCTGCCACCAATGACGAAGCAAGCGGATGGTCGCTGTGAGATTCAACCGCAAGTACGACACTGAGTAGCTCTGCTTCATCTGCACCAGGCGCCGTCACAACGTCCGTCATTTTCGGTTTGCCCTCAGTGAGCGTTCCTGTTTTGTCAAAGGCGATAGAGGTGAGAGTCCCGAGGTTCTCAAGCGGCCCGCCTCCTTTGACCAGCACCCCGCTGCGGCCGGCGCGCGCAACGCCAGAGAGCACGGCGCTTGGCACGGAGATCGCCAGCGCACACGGACTTGCAGCAACGAGCACGGCCATCGCACGGTAGAAGCTATCCGCAAAAGGTTCGTCGATTACGACGAAGGCGAACATCAGCAACACGACTAACCCTAATACCGCCGGCACAAATTTCTTCTCGAATTTATCAGTGAACTGCTGAGTCGGAGAACGCTGTGCCTCGGCTTCAGAAACCATCTGCACGACGCGTGCCATTGTCGACTGGGTGGCCAGGCGTGCAACCATGACCTCAATACTGCCGGCGCCGTTGATGGTGCCCGCAAATACGCGGTTGTTTGCAGGCGCCTTATCAAACGCGGCGATCGCAGCGCTTGCATCTGCCACGGGCTCTTTGTCGACGGGCACACTCTCGCCAGTCACCGGCGCCTGATTAACGCTGGTTGTGCCCTTGGTTACGACGCCATCGGCCGGCAACCTCTCATTCGGCTTGACCAACACAACGTCGCCAGGCTGGAGGGATTCGACAGAAACCTCCTCAGTTTTGTCGCCTCGGCGAACGATCGCAGTTTCAGGTGCGAGCTTGGCCAGCGCTTCAATAGCGCGTCGTGCGCGCCCCATCGCGAAATGCTCCAGCGAATGGCCCAGGCTGAACAGGAACAGCAGCAATGCGCCTTCCCCCCATTTCCCCAAGGCGGCGGCGCCGGCTGCAGCTACAAGCATTAACGTATCGATCTCGAAGCGCTTCGCTCGCAAGTTATCGATTGCCTCTTTGAGCGTGAAGTAACCGCCGAAGACGTAGGCGGTGCAGTACAAGGCCGTGCTGAGCCAGTCCGGCCCCGCCTCGGACCTCTCGCACAGCCAACCCGCTAAAACTAAAGCGCCGGCGAGCAGCGCAAAAATCAGTTCCGTTTTTTCACCCAGCAGGCCGCCTTCGTGATCGTGCCCATCGTGGTTACCATCTGCTTCATTTTTCGCGTCGTGTTGATGCTTTTCGGACGTTGCCATACATACTCCCATTCCTCGCGTTGAATTCTCGTCCGACGACGCGCCTCGGCCCGGCGAACGATGCATGAAATTCTTTGGTCAGGCGGAATGCGCGCGGTCTGGCTCGCGCGGACCATCAGGGATATGGGAGGTATATGAATCGGGGGGAAGTTGCGGTAGCTTTGCCAAAGACAGCGAAAGCGATGGGGCACGATCTAGCTCAAGGAGCAATGCCAATACGCTAGTGTGGCAAGAACCACAGTCCGAGTGCAGCTTACTGAGCTTTGCCGTGTGTTTCGAATCAGGCTGATCCGTCTTACTTTGATGATGATGTGCATGATGTCCAAAGTGCGCAGCGACCGGACCGTTCTCATGCTGACAGTAATCGCCGGCCATTGCCCAAGATAATTGGAATGGCACCAGCACTAGCAGCATAATCAGTAGCACTTTTTTCATGTCGAAAAGCTTAACATAAACTTCTTTTGGCACCTCATTCATTTGGAACGGCAACTGACTGAGAGATAATGCTCTTTGGGGCGAATCGCTTCTTTATCTGAGCGGCTACCTACGGAAAATGGATACGATAGTTCTGACGTCCGGCCCGCCCACATCAGACATTGCGTTCTCAGCCTGAGAATCCCGCCTCTAAGGAGCTGATGTAGCGCAGAACGTCGCTTGTCCGGCCCTCCGATGCTAACTCGTGGCCCGTCTTGTAATCAAAGGGCTGGAGAGGTGCATTTTTGAACCAGAACAGCGCGCGCTCAACAGTTTGCGCAATTCCAGTGGCGGCGCCGGTAATCTGAAGGCTCTCGCGTAGATAACGTTGAACGTTTTCGTCATTGGGTGTCTTGCGGAGCCTCTCCATCGAAACGTGCGCAGCACTAGCCAGGGCCTTCAGATCGAAGCTGAATACGCTTGCGAAGCGCCCGGGGGATATTGCCCCATCCTCATCACGAAGAAATAAATGAAGCTGCTCGAAATCCTGTCCAAAGACAGGGACCGGTTCAGTATGACCGCTCATAGTTCGCCTCCGCAGATCGTCGGTTTTGCCCCACTCCAGTATGACCAGATTTTACCCCTGTAATGGAGACAACTTTTCCATCTTGTGTCACATGCCTAAGTTCAGTACTTACAAATGCTTGCCCAACATGGGCGAAAGTGGTTTTTCTTGGGTAGAAGTATATTGCCCTCCGGTTCAGTTCGATATGGCAACTCTATTGAGGGGTAAATTGCGCTTCTTTGGGAACTGGCCATTTCAGCATCGCTGCCGTTCGATGCACGACCCACTTCATTTCTTCATCTGCCCCCCATCCAGTTCTGAACAGACGCTGCAGGTACTGCTCTAATATGGCTTCTCGCGACAAGTGAGCATACTTACCTTTCTCTGTCTCTAAAGACCTTTCTGCGAGCTGACGGGCCAGGTCCTCGCAGACCTCCCAGCGATTTAGCACTTCTGGTGGACTCGCTCCTGGTTGGTAGTACCGCCCGCCGAACTCGACGAGCGCCAATTTGGGTTGCGCGCCAGCGAGTGATGAATGGGCAGCTACAATGGGAAAATCAGCTGGCACCAAAGCCCGCCGCAACTCGACCTCCAATGTTGCCAGTCTTGGACACTGAACCCGTTTTGCCAAGGTCATTACAGCACCAACGAGGGCATCGGTTTCCGTTGAATCTTGCTCGGAAGCGCGATACGTCCTGATGATCAGTGTCGCCGGCGCCCGTTGCAAAAATTCTGACAGCGATTGATCAGTTGTAGCAGCCTGATCTTTTAAGTGCAGAGCAGCGGTCAGATCCTGTAGGGAAACAGGTTTGGACAAGCCAAGTGCGTTGATGTCTTGGCTCAGCGCTTGTTCTAGTGACGCCAACTTATCTTCCATAGCCACTCCCATGTAAAAATAATGACGATGAAACGGCGGCCCAACGTGGGCTAAAAACCCTTGTTCTTACGTCTGCCCACCGCAAATAATTTCGCCGCTTATGCTCACGATGCCGCGAAAACCAACACCCCTCCACGGGCTAGCGGGATAGTCCAAAAACTCATGCAAATGACCGTGATAGGCATTTGCGACTCCCATACTGCTGGCAAGTTCACTGATGACATCGAATCCGCAGGGATGCATGCCTGGCGCCTCATGGGTAACCAAGATATCCGCCTTCAGCTGAGAAAGATGAACAACGTCAGCAGGGAAAATCGTTGACCGATGCCTAAGCGGCAATCCTCCTCTAAACAGATTGCCTTTACCTACCTTGCTCTTGTAAACATCACCGCTGAAAGACGGATCAAAAGATGCATTGCCGCGCGGGTACCAAGGCTTTCTGAATACGCCCCCCAGGCCGGCAATCCGGACACCACAAATGCTCATTACGGTGGCGTGTAGATTTACATAGCCGCTACCGGTTAGATGGTCCCAATTTTTCACGCAATCAGTATCGTGATTACCAGGGATGTACGCGATCTCGATTCCAGTTGGAAGGTCTCGCAATTCGTCTTGCAGCGGACTGCTACACTCAAGATCACCAAGGAATACAATACCGTCCGGGCGACGTGCGTGTACTGCATTCAGGATATGCGTGAACACACCGTGGCAATCACCAGCGAACCAGATTTCGGAGCACCTGAGGTTAGCTGCCCCAAAGCTGCTATCCGAGCTAGCGCACGACTCCCTATTCATTGCCACCTCCATCGTTCAATTCCCTCACTTGAGATGCTGCAGACTATGCCTACAGCATCAAAGCAGGCAATCAGTTTGCAGCAGTTGTGAATTTCCAGGACTTGGACACTGTCGCTCCATTGACCATCCCAGAGAACGAAACAGTATAAATAGTATTGGCTAGCATACGTGTAACGGGCACGATAGTGACGGTGTATGCCGCCATACGATCATCTCGGGTCAGTTCAGGCCCAGATGTGGAAACCGAACCGTTGGTCGTATTGGCCAAAATACGAGCGGCAACTGGCTGACCGCCGGGCGGTGTAATGCTCAACTGCGAAATCGTAATTGAAGGTTTCGCGCCGGCGGCCACAAAGGACTTGGTCTTGAAGTTTAGCGTCACTGGAGTACCTAATTCCTGATAATCCGGTAGAGGCGTAGGAGATTCGGCCTGGTTATAGAAAACGATAGGAACACCTGTTTGATCCGCATATGGATAAGTGCGAATAGTGCCATCGGCAGGAAGTTGTTCTGACTTCGATGTACCCATCGAGAAGTCTGCCACGCACACAGTATATTTGCCGAATACTGGGTCATCCTTGGTGGTCAGCGCCGAAATGCCAATATCACGCATCCCAGAGAAAAGCACGCCAATGTGGTAGACACTATTTGCCCAACTTGCCACGCACCCGGCAAAATTGTCGGCTCCATTCGTGCCGAAGATTACCTCATCGACATACGCACTCGTGTACCCAGCAGCCTTGGCGCGCGCGGTCGCATCAACACCTGTGAATCCGCGTTTGCCTTCAGTCTCGCTATGCAGGCTCACAATGGTATTGATATCAAGGTAATTCCAGTGAGCCAGTGCAGCCTGATCAAGTGCCGTGTTCTGCGAGAGCAGTCCCGAGCCCAGCTTATCCCGGAGCGCATTAATCGCGTTGAAAACTGCGATGTTACCCGTACCAGCGGCGTAAGTCGGCGTGGCAACGGTGCTAACCAATTCATTCACATCAACAACCGGAGGTGTCACCACGGGCGGGGTGATGACTTGTTGACCTGGCGCTGAACCGCCACCGCCTCCTCCACAAGCAGTGAGAGTGAAGAGGAGAGACAGCGCCAGTTTGTTTCTATTTCCCATGAATTTCCTTATCGGTGGTTTTGGTGGCATTCCAACATTGGGCTAATGAAATTCCTAATTGCCAAATTGAAACGAATTTATTGTAACCAAAAATCCTGAAATGGGATATCCCAAAGTGGGATATCCCATTTCGGAATTCAAACTAAGGAGATGACGACATACAATCCAAACCAGGACGCCCACTACCAGATTCTGCGAGAAATGCTGATTGAGGCCAGACAGGCTAGGGGCATGTTTCAAAAGGACGTTGCTGAGCGCATTGAGAAGAAGCAGTCACATATCTCAAAGTACGAAGGCGGAGAAAGAAAGCTGGACTGGATTGAAGTACTCCAGCTTATCGAGATCTTCGAGCTGTCAGAGGTAGACTTTCTGATGGAATTTCAGAGACGAGTCTTTGAGTTCAATGAGTCGACGCAGACAAAAGTTTTGCAGAACGTAGCAAAGAACGCGGCAAAGAAAGCGCGGGTTCGCGCCGAAATCGTAAGACTCATGCGCGAAAACAGTCTCTCCTTCTCGGATCTGGCCGAGCCACCTATACGCACACGTCGGCATAAGAGCAACAGGTGACACCGCTTGTTTCATTAAGGTCTACAATAGATGCAACGGACCTCGAAAGGAACTGTCGTGCCCAAAAATATCCGCTTTGATTGCGTCGGGGTGCTGTCTGCTGATACCAAAATACTTGGTGCAACTGCCGGAGAGTGGGACAAGGCATTCACAGGCAACATGAAGCAGAAGCTACAGGAGCTCAAGCGCCTCGTGGAATGTGGGGCGCAGCGCAACCCAGGCGCGATACCAGTTCTCGATGTTGCGAGCACTGTCTCTAAGCATCTTCGCCAAAGCTGACCCGCAACGCCGGTGCTGGATTCCCCAGAAGGCGATACCGACAAAACGATTTAACGAACGACATATGGCAAAATTTACTGACGAACAAATGGAGAAAGGATATACCCGCTTTCTCAGAGCTCACCCATCGATCGAAAATCGCATCGATGGGCTAACGCAAGCTGAAGCCGATGCATTAGGCATCACGCTGAAAGAACTCCGCGACACGGAAACCATGCGCGAGCTGCAAGCAATCGCCAAAGCAAAACGCGTTGATTCGTCCGACCTATTTTGGTCGTTTGTTGCAGACACACGCGAAGAATATGAAGAAATGGTTGCTGCTCGCGATAAGGCCATGAAAGAGGCGATCGGTCTTTAACCGCACATGCACGTCTCGAAAGGCGTTTAAACGATAAATATGTATAACCTCCTGATGGATCGCAGATCAGGCTGCTGGGAAGCCGGCGGCGCAACCGTTTCACTTGGCCGATACCTGGAATATACCGACGACGCAATTGCTGCACGTTTGTCGGAAATGACACCTGAAGTGATTGAGCAGCTACAGGGATGGCCAGCGCTATTCGCGTATGAATTTTCCGAGTATGACGACCACAACAGTGTGGTGGCTTGGGTCGGGCGTATAACGAGCATTCAAATCAGAGGTTCTAGCGCGCGCATCGGATGTGAGTTTGATCCATCCGTGCCGCCACTCACATTGCGTAAAATGCTGGCCATGCTATGGGAGCTAGATATTGAGTACGAGACTGATCGAACTCATTGGGCAGTAAAAGATATCGATCTCGAAGCCGTTCTGCGGAGCAAAGGGATTATAGGTACCTTACCTGCCCCCGTCAGTACGCCCCAATTGGCGATCACATCAGAGACTGTGGAGCGAGCACTTAGCGAAGTAGAGCATCTCGTCAAGACGGGACGCGGTGCCGCCAGTGCGCTTGATCGAATACACACAGCGCTGCATGGTTACCTAATTCAGTTATGCGTTGACGCAAGCCTACTACCCGTCCAAGATGAACAACTGTCGTTGACCGCCGCTTTCAAAAAGCTGCGTGAAGATCATCCAAAATTCAGTTACGCCGGCCCCAGGCCCGGCGAAGTCACATCAGCACTAAAAGCGTCTTCTTCGATTATTGAAGTACTCAATACGCTACGCAACAACGCCAGCATGGCGCATCCCAATTCTGCAATCGTCCCGGAGCCTGAAGCAATGTATCTGATAAATCTGGCCAGGTCTCTGTTGCATTATGTCGAAATGAAGCGAACAACAAACTGACTAATCATTAATCAGGGCCACAGCAGTATTAATTTGCATTGAAGATCGCCCGACCTTCCCACGAATTTTGCAACGGAAGCGGCTCAGTTGTTTCCGATCTCAAGTAGCGCCAGGCGGTGTTACGTTAGATCTCGATTCTTTCGCTACTATTCGAATTCGTGATGCCAGCAGACCGTGCAAGACAAACATATTTTCGTTTTTAAATCGGCAACATGCTATGCTAAATTGCATCGACAAACTGTCGCGGCACCAAACTCCGATTTCAATATGAAAAGTCGACATGAAACTCACTCGAATCTACATCCGCAACTTCCGTAATTTTCGCGAGGTGGATATTACACTCGAAGGCAACGCTGTCATAGTGGGTGAGAATCGCGTTGGGAAGAGCAACCTCCTTTATGCATTGCGGCTCATCTTCGACCCGACTCTGCCCGACAGCGCTCGCCAACTTGGCCAAGGTGACTTTTGGGACGGCTTGGGAGAGCCGCTTGAAGGGGAGCGAATTACAATCTCCGTCGAAGTGCAAGATTTTGAAGAAGATTTAGACCTCCTGGTCCAGCTCACCGACTTCCGGCTTGACGACGATGCTGATACTGCACGGCTGACATATGAATTTCGACCACTTGCTGGATTGGACGAATTCCCTCAGACAGATGATGACTATGAGTTCATTTGCTACGGCGGCGAATCGGAAGCGAAGCTCTTCGGACACGAATTGCGTCGCCGTATCGCATTGGACATTTTGCCTGCTTTGCGTGACGCCGAAAGCGATTTGGCCACCTGGCGTCGTTCTCCATTACGGCCCCTGCTCGAACGAGCATTCTCCGCCGTGCCCATCGAAAGTTTGCGAGATGTTCGAGATTCCGTAAGCGCAGCAACAGAGGAGTTGGGCCAGTTCGATTCCGTGCGAGCGGTGGAGACGCAACTGCGCGAGCTCTTTGCCTCAATGAGTGGGCCAAAACAGAATATTGATCCTAGCCTGGGTTTTGGAGTAACAGAGGTTACGCGCCTTTATCGCAATCTTCGCTTGTTAATTGATGGAGGCATCAGATCAATTAGCGATGCCAGCCTTGGCTCCGCAAATGTACTATTCCTAGCTTTGAAAACTCTCGAACTGCGGCAGTTGATGCGCGAAAATCGGCGCGACCACTCGTTGCTGGCTATTGAGGAGCCGGAAGCTCACCTTCATCCGCATTTACAAAGGTCTGTGTATCGCTACCTTTTCGAAGAGTTGGCCGGAGACGATGCTGATCATCCTCTGTCATTGCTGCTGACGACCCACTCTCCCCATATTGCCAGCGTTGCGCCTTTACGATCATTGGTTCTCTTGCGAGAAGCAGGAGGTCACGGCTCTGTGGCAACTTCAGCAGCATCGATCGACCTTAGTGAGGAAGAAGAAGACGACCTTGCCAGATACCTAGACGTCACACGCGCCGAGATGCTCTTCGCGCGCGGGATTATTCTGGTCGAAGGGGATGCAGAGAAGTTTCTTTTACCAGAACTAGCGACTGCGATTGGTCATGACCTTGACCACTTAGGCATCACAGTCTGCTCAGTCTCCGGAATTAATTTCGAGCCCTATGCAAAGTTTCTAACCGGACTTGGAATACCATTCTCGATTATCACTGATTGGGACCCGCGTGAAGGACGACAACCACTAGGCCGCAGGCGCTCACTGAAGCTGATTCACGCGATAGAGCTGCAACGCACTGGTGCTGTTCCTGCTGGACTGTTAGCGCAAATAGAAGCTCTTCCAAACGGCCCGCTTTTTGATGCGCAGTGCGCAGTGTACGGAATATTTACCAACACACATACCTTAGAAGTCGATTTGTTCCATGACGATGATTTCAGAGAGCCTATCATCGAAACACTACGCGAACAAAACTTTAGCGCGGCCCGCCAGGCTTGGATAAATGAATGGGAAAATGATCCGGAAAGCTTGGTAGTCGAAGATTACCTGAAGCTTATCGAGGCGATCGGCAAAGGACGTTTTGCTCAACGGTTAGCATCACGTATCGACGACCTTAATCCGCCATCGTATATTGCGGATGCAATAGCTTACGTGGTTAATCGTGTCTGATAGATCGGCTTACCTGCAAGCCGCAACCCAGCTCCGCGGCAACCCCGGCCAGTGGGCAGCCTATGAATCGGCTGGACACTGCGTGGTACTGGCTGGACCAGGCAGTGGCAAGACTAAGACGCTTACAACGAAGATGGCGCGGATGCTCGCCGAGGACGTGCACACACCGCGCGGAATTGCATGCATCACATATAACAACGAGTGTGCCCGCGAGCTCGAAGATCGGCTTGCCGCACTCGGCGTTGAACAAGACCGGCGTATTTTCATCGGAACGGTACATTCGTTCTCATTAACACAAATAATCCTGCCATACGCTCAGACAGCCGGGCTCGGTTTGCCTGCTAGCTTTGCTGTCGCAACACGCGCAGAGCGCCAAGCCGCACTTGCGGAAGCACTGGGCAGAGCTGAAATTCCACAGGGCTTAGAATTTCGTCTCGGAATCTATCGCCGCACTTACCTAAATCGCGAATTACCAGAATGGCGCAACTCCGACCCTGATCTTGCAGCGCTGATAGAGCGCTACGAGGCGAGCTTAAGGCGCCGAGGTCGAATTGATTACGACGACATGCCATTACTGGCTATACGGGCATTACGTGCGAATCCGTGGCTGCAGAGAGCATTGCTCGCTAAGTTTCCGATCCTTGTTGTAGACGAGTACCAAGATCTTGGTGCCGCGCTGCACAGGATGGTGATGGGACTTTGTTTCAGCGTCGGCATGCGCTTGTTCGCAGTCGGCGACGTCGACCAATCGATTTATGGATTCACTGGTGCCCGACCAGATCTATTGCAGAGGTTATCCGAGCGAGATGACGTAGAGACCGTACGTCTCAGACTAAATTACCGCAGCGGTGATCGCATAGTCGCGGCCGCAGGGGTAGCTCTTGGAGCCGACCGAAATTACGAAGCCGCTGATGCTGATGCAGAGGGAGCGATCTTCATTCACCCTATGGAAGGCAACTACGATCAACAAGCCCGACGGGCGCTTCAAGATCTGCTGGCACAAGCACGTGCCCGTCATCCCGATTTTAGCCTTCGTGACCTAGCAGTGCTCTACCCGGCAGCATGGATAGGCGATTCGTTAGCCGCTGCGGCGCAAGCCTTAGGTATCGCGTATGTGCGCACTGATACCAATGCACTATATCCACGCTCAAGCCGAATAATGCAATGGCTAGAAGCTTGTGCACAATGGTGCTGCGGAGGATGGCGAATTGGTGCACCACGACTAAGTCGCATAATCAGGGAAGGCAAACGATTGTTCGACAAAGCGATCATCACCGAGGAATCTGAGCTGAATTTTCATCGGCGGCTGGTCGCGGTGCTATGGGGGAATCGAGATGCAAATACAATTTTGCGTGACTGGCTGACCCAAATGACAAAGGAAGTAGTACAGTCATTTGCAATTGACGATGCAGCATTACGTGATGAACTCGACATACTGGCTGAATTTTCCGAACGCTTGGCGCCTGGCGCAGACCATCAGAACATGGTATTAGGCGAGCTCGCTGGAGACGGCGTGTATGTAGATCGTCTTACGTTATCGACCTTACACAGTGCAAAAGGCCGCGAGTTTGGAATTGTGTTCATGTTTGGCATGGACAATGGGCGCATACCGCGAAATGGCGCATCCAACAACGAGCGTGCCGAAGCGCGTAGGCTGTTCTATGTAGGAATGACCCGAGCGAAAAGGGAGATTCATTTGCTGCATACGACTGGCCGCGAATCGATCTTCGTAACTGAAATTGATCAGCATTTAGCTGATGAGTGATCATTCAGAGCAGTAATTACGTGAGCGATGTCCGAACCAAGCGAACAAACTAGACGGCCAGCCTTGCATCGTGGACTGATGAACACTCCGTTATGCTAAAGATCAGCTTTGCCGATGAGTCCAACATTAATCCTCATCTGCGGTACCCTCCCGTGATTCTGGGAACTGGCGCACAGGGGGGGACGTCCAGTGCGGCACGGTAAAGTATTCGTCATTCCAAGTAATGGCAAACACTTGTAGCTCCTTTATTAGGAGTGCAGAAATAGCCATCTTCGTGCTCTCGCGCTTGGGAACATTATGAAAGTACATAAGTCCCGATGCGACCCACCTCAATTTAAACTTGTCATCTTTAACCGTAAGCTTCCAGCCCAGCCACCTGTTCAACGGTCTTAGAACTGCGTAGAGTTCGGGAATGGCAGCAACGAATCGATCTGGCTGTTAGGGCACGTCGGGAGACGTTCCAACACGTTGGCCAGCCAATGCAGCGGATCGAGGCCATTGAGCTTGGCGGTGCCGAGTAATGTTTGGATGGCGGCAGCGCGTCGGCCGGCGCGCTCGGAGCCTGCGAACAACCAGTTCTTTTTGCCGATGGCGATGGGACGGATCGCATTTTCCACGGCATTGTTATCAATCGGGAGCGCGCCCGATTCCGCGTAGCGCACCAGTGCCGGCCAAC
>NZ_FRCX01000030.1 GCF_900143065.1 Duganella sacchari
CGAGAAAACCTTCAAAGAACATTTGCCATCTGCGCTGCACCCACTTCTCAGCATCCTGCTGACCATCAAGATCATCAGAAATGAGAAAAGCATTCTGTTCAAGGCGCAGCTGATCAAGCGTCAGGTTTGGCGGATTCGGATCGACGCGTTTAATCCAGTCCAGGACCGGCTGCTTGGGCATCAGGATGATCAGGTGACGGTTGATCGTAAAGCGGGGAGAGTTGTGCATGGCAAGACGAGTGCGGAAAAGCTTCCATTTTAGCTCCCACTTAATGACAAGCTGCGCAAGACGGCGTCACGTTGACGCTTACGGTGAAAATGCGGTGCAAATTTAACAGTGGTCTAGGCTTCGTGCGAAAACGAAATTTCTCGCTGAAGCCTTTATTTCTGCATTCATGCGTTGAACGGCTTGATCGCCGAGTTGTTGAGAGTCTTCTTCCCAAACAAGGTAGGTAGTGGGGTTCACTGGAACAAAGATAAGGGGGAAGAAATCATCAGATACCAGGAATTCTCGTTTGGCAGATGTAATCAGCCCCCACTTCCCCTGTTGCTTGTCCGCCTGTAAAACTTCATGTGCAATTGCAAAGTCTTTGACTTGCCGCGAAACAGCCAACGGAGTATTTTCAAAGAAAACACCCTGACGTTCAAACTCGAGTAGCTCTTCGTCGGTCATTTTAGGCATTGGAGAAACATCGGTCATTAATGATTCACCTGCGATCTCAGTGTAACGAGCCTTGCTACGAGCTCTGATGAGAGCATAGAATCGCTTGAATATAACTTGGTGCTTATCGTCAATCTTCTTCGAAACCAGCACTTCATTGATAGCATTTTGGAATGCGTCCTCGACACCTCGCATGCCATCTTCGGCGAATTGAGTCCACGCTCTGATCGCTACAAAATTTTTCTGGTTACCGTTTTCAGTGAATCTTTTCTGTTTGTGGATCAGCTCGACTTCAACTACGTCCTTGGCGTTGCGAAATCTGATGATAGAAGCTAATGGCAAGACATGCTGACGATTCGTGCGTGGCGGGGCTTGATATTCTTTCTGTTCATCGGTTTGAGGGGCATCCATATTTTTCATCCTACTGGCTAGAGTGCTGCAAAATGGACTGCAGAGTTCCTGATCTTGATAGAGAGCATACACGAAGGGTCATTTTGCACGCAAAATGACCCCGTAAAAATCGGGGAGAGCTAGTAGAAACAAGGGCTTCCATCAGCTGATTTGCACAAAGCGGCAGTGATAGGTCCGCACTATTTTGGCGGGTCAAATTGACCCACCTACAAATCATTCTGCCTATCCCTCTTACACTCGCAAAGCCACCACTGCTGGTCCTAACTTCCCTTCAAGAATATGGTGAACACTGACCTGCCAATCACTTTTTTCCCTTCGCTGGCACTTGAAATAGAGTAGTTGTGCTGTGGTGAGTTGAGATAGGGCAGCTTGCTGAAATGAGGCGGTGATCAGCACCAGCCGCCGTTTTGCTTCTGGCTCCTGGCTTGAGTCCGATAGAGGCACTCTTTGAACGAACATTTCCAGTTGCAAAAAATCAGAGCTTTTTCTCTTCATGTTTTGCCACTGGGCTTTGGCCAAAAAGGCGGATTGCCCAGAAACACGAAGTTCTTGATCGAGCCAGGCTCGTATGGAGAGCGGCTGCTGAATTTCAGTGGCGTCCTTGTTTTCAATCGCCCCGTCTTTGCTTGAGCCAGCTGCCGCAATAATGGTCCGCTGAAGATCGCTAATCTGCTTTGCCATCTCGACCAGCAGTTCTCCATTGTGTTTTGCATGAGCCGTCTGGGCCGCAACAAAATCTTGAACCTTCGCACTCTCTGCTGATAAGCGATCTGATCTATGCTCTTCCTTAGCATCCTTGGCCAAATTAATCGCCAAGTCGAGTGCTGCGGTCGGCGAGAGCTGCTCATCACAAAGCATCCTCAGATCACTGACTCGCTTGGCCGAAAGTCTGAATGTCACTGCCGATCGATTCCATCCCTTCGCTGGTGTGTTTTCTGACGTGCTCATAGCATCTCCTTATTGTTGTTATTGTTTAGAGGATTTATGTCTTTCATCTTTGCTCTAGCCGCTGCTCCTGAGTGGACTGCACATCGAGCTCCGCATTCATCTCTAAAGCCACCTCAGAGACTTTTCGCCTTGGTGATATCGCTTGCAGAAATCGTCGTGCGATCCGAAGGCTTATCGGGACTGGTGTGGAGCTGAGCTCTGCATGTGGTTCGATCGCGGTGTCGTAATCTAAGGTCGTTCCTTTGGCCCGGCTGCGGGACATACGAAGTGCGAGGGCTTCGATCAGGGCTGTGCGGCCGTCACTGCCTTTCTTGGCATCATGCTCGTGGTGTGATTCGATATCGACAGTTTGAAGGTCTGCTCGATTTGCATAGATCGTCGTGGCGTATCGCGATCGGCTGGCCGCAACATAGATCCATTCCCGATCACACATCGCAGGATTCGCGAGCGTGTAAGCTGAGTCGAAGGTGCGGCCCTGGCTTTTATGATTTGTCAGACAGTATGCGTAATCGAAGTAGCCGAACGAAGCGGGCACCATAACGATTTTCTCGCCTCGCTCGTTCACCTCGTCAAGCTTGACGCGAAGAAGAGGCGTAAATATAGCCTGCTCAATGCCTTGAATGGTTCCAGTAATGCCATTGGCTACGCCCAGCGTCTTGTCATTCTTCGAAAAGACAATGCGATCGCCAGGCGCAAAGCGTTTGTTCTCACGCGACTCGTCGCGGTGCGTGATCTCAAGATCCAGTCCTACGCCATCGATAACCATACCCTGATCGATTAAAAGAGATCTGGCCTTGGCGTTCAGTGTTGCGACCTCCGCTCGCGTGGCAGCAATCATGGTCTTGCGATCGATCGGCGTTCTGTCCCCAGCCCAGTCCGAAATCAGTGCATCAATCGTAGCGGTGTGTCCTGAAATGATTTGTAGCCGTCCGCGTTCATCAAGTGTCTGCAACGCGTCCTTCGCTTTCCCGTTTGCGAACTGCTCCACGACTTCACGCAGCCAAGAATAATCGAATCGCTTCTGCCAGCGATCAAAGGCTCGCCCTAGCTTTTCGTCTTGCGTGCACAGGCTCTCTAAAGCCTGAAGTCGGACATTCTCAGGAAGTGTTTTCAAAACGTCGGCCTTCTGCTTTGACAGGCTTCCTCGTTTGCATAGCCAATCCAAGAGCGGTGCAAAGTCGGTTTTCTGACGCCGAATGTTGGAGAGCTCCGCTTTTCCGTGCCGCTGGGTGAGCGATTTAAAGATCCCACCCGCGTCGATCGGCTGAAGCTGCTTGGCATCTCCCACAGCTACCAGCTTTCCGCCAGCATCAAGGACAGCTTGCTGAAGCATGCCGAACTCGCGTGATCCAACCATGCCCGCTTCGTCGAGAATTAAAATCGATTGAGGCCCTAGCCTTGCAGCTCCTTTGGATAGTGAGAGAAGCAGGCTCGCAATCGTTCGCGACCGGATGCCGGTTTCCCTGGCAAGATTCTGACTTGCAGCGGCGGATTGGCTACATCCTAAGACATCGAAACCGGAGGCCCTGTAAGCTTCACCAACGGCTTTGAGCATGGTGGTCTTGCCAGCACCCGCCCAGCCTTCTACAAACGCATGCTGGCCCGTTTGGTGCGTGATGTGATGAGCTGCGGCTCTTTGCTCTTCAAGCGATACGGCGACACCTAGCTTCGCTTTAAGATCCTCTTCGAGTTCGTCGAACTGCTGATCGACCATGCTGGCTGGGATGTGATGTGTCGTGGCCCGTGCGGTCTCTGCTACGGCATCGGATATCCGAGCTTCCAAGTCTTGCATGGCCTGCGAGGTAAAGATCTCCGAAAGCTGTTCCGTCTGCCCCAGCTTCACCACATGTTCAGACTCCATAAAACGGTCCAGCTCTGCCAAGCACTCATTGGCACTCCATTGACCCATCGCCTTTTCACAAATCAGGGCTAGGGCTTCATGTGCGGTAACGCAGGACTGCTTTTCGATTAAAGAATCCAGGACCTCTTGGTGATCGAGAACGAAGGGAGCATCTGAAGCCTGCTCCAATTGGTTATTCCGCATGGCTGCAATCGATTCAGGTGTGAGCCCGATCTTTTCGGCCATCGCTTCGAAATTCTTCAATAGCTCTGATAAGGAGGGCTCCGCCTTTGCCGAACGGGTATTGAGAGCGGCCATCTCTTTTGCTTCTGCTCCATCGGCATTCAAGCCCCCGCATTCTTTGAGGTAGTCCTTGATTTGCTTCGACCGGGTGGATAGTGCGTCGCGTTGGTGTTGTTCAATTCCCTTGATCGTGAAGTAGGGGCCAGCAGCTTCAACCTGAAATCCTAAGGCTTTGATGCGGCTGGCAAGCTCCACTCGAAAGAGAATTCCGGTTGCCATTTTCCGGTCGAACTGACCTCGATGTTCGAGAGCACTCCATTCATTCGTGCCCCTTCGTTTGCCGACATTAAATAGGAACCCATGCACATGAAGTTGAGGCTCTCCGGCCCGTGAGCTGAAATGGGAGTAGCAGGCCGCCACGGCCGCCTCAGCAAATCGCTTGATCCTGCCTGCTTTGCCATGTCTCGTGATCGTGTTCGACTCCGCATACGCCAGAGCTGCTTTGGCCGCGTCTTGCACGCACCTGGCGACAGCAGCACGAGTCGGCGTATCGCCGCCTGCAAAAATGGCCGAGACATCTTTCGGGGCCGAGAAGGTCATATCCAGTCCCATCACATGGTCGTCACCAGCTCCCTTGACTAAGGCTTTTCCAGTTATCGGATGAAAACCTTTTGCGAGTCGCTCGACATGTTCGGCCTCTGCAAAATCGCCCAGGCCTAGCAGGCTTGCACCTCGCCCAGTCCAAAACGGTAGTGGACCCGCATGCATGTCTTTGCCTCGGGCGTAATCATCAAAGTCGCCTCGCTGCATTGTTGTGTTTGTTGGGCCGCCCAGGTAGTGCAGGTAGCCGGAGCCATCCTTGGCTTTCTGCGACTGGTTGGAAGCCGAATTGATCTTTGTGATGGAGAGCATTGCCGATCCGCCGAATGTCCCGTTGGGGCTTCGAACTTAGGCGGAGCAAATCAGCGATTCGGATGGGGTAAGGAGGGACGGTCGATTTCGGCCGCCGTTTGGTGCACCATCTCGTTTCCATAAAAACAAGAATGCATCTAGTTCAATAATTGGTATTAAATAAAATTATCCAAGATAGGCAATAGTGCGTAACTCTTCAAGAACATCTTTATTTCTATCATCAATGACTTGACGTTTAATCTCGCCAACTACATTTTTAAGGAAGTCGGTTTTTGATAGTTTGCTCACTGAAACCATTTTTGTAAAATCTTCTGCTAGGCTCTTTGATACCTTCATGGAAAGCCGTCGCTTAGAGATGTCATGATCTAATGAGAAAAGTGGATTTGGTTCTGAAATATTTTCCACATCGAACTTTCCTAGTGCAAATTTATGAATATAAAACAGCAATAGTTTTTTTCGAAAATCTGTTGAGGCGTTGGGATCAATAGAAAAACAAGCTAGGTCCAATATGTCGAGATATGGCGCGGGAAGAACTGCCTCAATAGATTGAGTGGCTATATTTCTATCCCTTTTAATTTTTGGAGTTGATTGTGCGGGAATGGATAAAACTGTATTGCAAGTATCGCACACACCGACGAGTATCCCAGAAGCTAAGCCTTTTCCGTCTGAAAAGGGAACGTCACGGTAACGATAGGTGGTTGAGCAGATATTTGCACATTTTTCACAAATGGCCTTACCTTTATGACCTTCAAGAAGAAATCGTTGTGTCATTTTAACCTCACTGATGAACACTAATAAAAGTTGTGTCAGGGTCCAAGAAATAAAATTTTATATACCATTTTTGGGTAATAATGCAATGCACAGTAACTAATTTCTGCGAGTGGTGCGGGCTTTCTGTATGTTCATACCCAGAACTCTTTGCAATAAGTTTTGCAACATCAGCAGCTGATATATCCCCTGTGGATAGTAAGTTTTTTACATTAATGTCATCACGTGCTTCATGATCAAATGCCCCACTGTTTAGGGCCGCTAAGACCTTGGCTTTGGCTGCTTTGTATCCCAATCACTCCTCCATTATACGACGATCCTCGTAAAATGCAAGCACTCTACGACTGCAGAGGTTGCATTGCTGCAATAATGAAGCTATTGACAACATGGAGGCTAGCTTGACTAAAATTATGAATTACGTCAACTATTCCTGAGAGACTTGCATCTCGTCTGATCAAAAATGGCAGAGGAGCCGCGTGCAAATCTTTGCCTCGGGCATAATCGCCGAAGTCGTTTGGATGGTGTTGATTGGAAACCGAATTGGTCTTCGAGATGGAGAGCATCGTGAGCACGCATGGAGTCCGTGGTGATAAAACGTAGGCGGCTCAGAGAGACAATTCGGACTATCAGAGGAGAGGCGGCAAAAATCGGCCGTTATTTGGTAAGCTATGCAAAAGCATCTAGCTTTGCTTGGATGGAGATAGTATAAATAGTATAGTTTTTTACCCCTTATTCTTAAACGAATAAGGGGTGGCAAATATACTAGTCGAGGAAAGATGCGGCTTCCAGCCTGATAAATATACTATTGCCCGTATACTATCCGAAAGAAGTATAACGTTCAGTTTTAGGTTGGCAGCCCCAAAAAGAAGAGGCCCAGACGGGCCTCTTGTTGTTTGATGGGGAAGGTTCATGGCTGCCCTCTACTGATCGGCGGTCTTCCATGTAGCGTGAGAATTTCGTTCATCGCACCCAAAAGATCTGGGCCGAAAAAAGCGATATGCCGTTCGTCTTGAAGGCATCCATCCTCGCTAAATGCGAGACCTCGCTCACGAAGCCTTGACGAGTCGAAGCTTGATAAGATCGTCTCAAAGATCCAGCTTGGAAGCTCAATGTGTTGAGTCTTTAAAGCTGGAACGACTGGCGATGGCTGGTGAGCTAGCTCCATTGAGGCTAGAGCAGATTTGAGCTGATCTCGCTGTTTTGTAATGGCTTTGGCTGATGTCGCCACATCTCTTAGGATCTGCTTGGCACTTGCATTAGTGACTGTGGCGAGGGCTCGCTCGATTCCATCGAGTTCGGATTCTGACGCCGCCCGTTTAAAGCCGGACTCATAGAGGCCGATGACTTCTCTAAACGCGGCCCCAGTAGTGTTTCGAAGCGATTGGGTTCTGGGGCCGTCCATTGATTCCAGCTTTCTACCGACTTCCGCAATGCCATAGCGGGTTGCTCCAGCCTTTCGCATATCCTCCAAGGTGATCCATAGCCCCGTTGGCCACTTCAAATTCCCCCACCCTTGGCCGGGTCAAATTCCCCCAGGCAGGACAGTCGGATTGTAGTTTAATCGACCGCAGCCGGGT
>NZ_FRCX01000019.1 GCF_900143065.1 Duganella sacchari
CGGTGGCCACCCCGGGGGAATTTGAAACTCCCCTAATCGTGCGCTGGGCAAGGCTGCGGATGGTCTTGCGGTCGACGCTGGTGATGCGGGCGATCTCGCGCTGGCTCTTGCCCGCTGCCAGCAGGGTCAGGATGGTGGTTTGCAGATGCGGTTTCAAGACGTTCACTCCGAACTCCCTCGACGATCGAAGGAGAAAGATAACGTCCTGCCAACGGGATGCTCCCGGTGGTCGCTGCTGGCGCTTCTACAGCGCCGCTATACGGTCAGAGGGTGGGGGAATTTGGGGTGGCCAGAGGTGGGGGAATTTGACCGGCCAACGGGGGTGTTGGCGTTGGTATCGCTAGCATGTTACGCAAGCGCGGTTGGTACCCGAAAATTAGCGGTCAAAACTGTCTACTGAATCCAAGCGGATCACGAAGGCAATTTGAACGGCTCGCGGGTGTCTAGCAGACTCGTGGCGATTCAATGGGACAGCTAATCCACGCGCATGCCTAGCCAAAATTATGAAACGGCGCATCGAATATTAGGTTCTTCGCCCCCTGGCCTTGTTATACGTTATCGCCCACGTTCAAGTGCCGGTCTATCGCGAGCCGGCGCAAGTAGGGGTTGAGGAGCAGCCTGTATATGTGCCACATGCAGAATACTATTACGTCCGACAAGCAGAACGAGAGTATCGGGAACACTGGGACCACGGCTGGCACGGGCGAAGCCACGACCATTATGAGGAGTATCATCACCATCATGACGACTAATCGCTAATTCAGCCTACGCGAATAGTCGCGCCTCAAACAGTTTCCGATAAATGCTTACTGAAAAAGGCCTACATCGAACAGGTCCCAGAACAGCAATCTGCCTGCGCGCCCGACTGTGAGGTCAGAGCATCAATTTCCACAGAGGCTCTCGCATCGTCGAGGTTATAAACCGGAGCAAAGCCACCGCCCGGTGTGCGGAAATTGGTCGTTTGCCCTTGATACACCCGAGCGGCGGTCCATTGCACGCGACCGTCATAGACATAGCATCGCAGGTCGAACTTAAGCACCTCGGGGTTCTCCTGATTACCATTGACGCGCTCTCCAGCCGGAACAAGTGCTTGAGCGATGTAATCTCCAGCCAGGATATCCTCCCACACGCGTTTCGTGACCTTCTCGCCTCGATACGCTGCCTTGCCACCATAGCCGGCTAATGGCTTGAAAAACAGCTTCCGACGACTAGCCCAAAGGCGGTCCGCATTCGCAATGTCGACCAACTCCGTATGCGGAATGTTCTCCAACAGGACTTTCCGCACTTCGCTCGACACGCCCAACTCCTCTAACTGTCGGTCATCCGAGAGCAATGCCAAATTGCGCTTGTTTGCATACAGGGCGTGAGCCTGGGGGTGAGGCGTGAGCACAACCGCACGCTCAAGGTAAGCCGAACGAAGCGATTGGCAAGCCGGCGATGCCAGCATAAAGTCAGTGAGCCGGTTGTATACCAGGTCGATTGCTAGATTATCGTAACGAAGAACTCCTGCGCTGAAAGTCAGCTCCGACGGTGATGCTATGACAGCGCGCACGCCGAATTTCCCAAATAGGCGCTGAAACAAGATGAACTCGGGATACAGATATTGCTGTTCTGGAGCATCGTCCACGATGGCGACTGTTCGAAGGGGACGTTGATGCATCGAAGACGCCCACTCCGCCTCAAACATTTTGAAGATGCTGTCCTCAAGCGCCGCGCCCGAAGCAATTGCAGCAGCTAATGCTGGAGCGCTCAAACAGCAAGAACGATGGGCCTTTGCCACAGCGGCGTTCAGCATAGCCCCACCAGCATTGGTGTTGATTTCAATGAGCGCTAGAGTTTCCCCTCGAAGGTGAAAGTCGTATCCATAGAAAACACCTCTCGCACCGCCGGCATCGTACTGCGCTATTTCGGGTGCCTCAGCTAGTACTTTCGCGCGGTAGGCAGGGAGAGCAATCACGGACTCAATCGCCTCAATGACACTCGCTATGCGTTCACTTTGACTGTCCGAAACAAAGATAGGTCGAGACGAAAATAAAAACGGGCATCGTGACTCGACCAAGTCATAAAGCGCGGGTGAATTGAAGTCGTCAGAAAGCGCTTGTCTGAGCGCGTCCTTGTCCAGGCTACTGCAAAAACAGCTGCTGTTAATCATCTCAGCAGGCAGCAACGGCCCAGTGTTGATAGCCAGATCGCCCGCTAACTCAGAATTTTTTATGTCGACCATTTTCACCTTCTGTTCTGCTGCTTCTAGCTTGCAATCAGCTTCCGTGCTATTTGACGTGTCCACGTAACCGCAGCGCGTTCGTAATGACCGACACAGAGCTCAAGCTCATGGCCAGCGCAGCTATCATCGGCGACAGGAGCTGGCCGGTGAACGGATACAGCACACCGGCGGCCAGGGGAATCCCAAGCGCGTTATAAACAAACGCAAAGCCCAGGTTTTGCCACATATTGCGCACCGTATCAACCGAAATCAAACGCGCTTGTGCTATCCCACGAAGGTCACCCTTGACCAAGGTCAGATGCGCACTATTGATTGCAACGTCCGTTCCAGTGCCCATGGCTATGCCCACGTTGGCCTTTGCCAGAGCAGGGGCGTCGTTGATACCGTCTCCGGCCATTGCGACAACCTTCCCCTGCTTCTGCAGCTTCTCGACCAAGGCAAGCTTATCCTGAGGCTTGACCTCTCCATAGTACTCCTCGATACCCAACCTGGCGGCAATGGCCTTCGCGGTCGTCACGCCATCGCCAGTAGCCATGATGACGGTCAGGCCTTCCGCCCGCAGTTCTTGTAAAGCTTCCTGGGTGCTTGTCTTGATGGGGTCAGACACCGCTATCAGTCCTATCAGCCGGCTCTGAGATGCAAGATACATGACGCTCGCCCCCTCGACCCGCAGGCGCTCGGCCGCATCCGCAAGCGGCTTCCAATCAACGCCCTCAGCGTCCATAAGAGCGGTATTTCCAAGAGCGATTTTATCCCCACCCAAAACTCCTCGAACACCAATCCCGCTGGCTGACTCAAAGGCATCGGGTTTGGTCAATACCAACTTCCGCTTGTTCGCTTCGCTGACAATGGCATGTGCCAACGGGTGCTCACTGCCTTGGTCAATGCTGGCGGCAATCTGCAAGACGTCTTCTTCCTTGAACCCGGCGGAGGCCACCACGCTGTTAAAGGATGGCTTGCCTTCGGTGAGCGTTCCCGTCTTATCGACTATAAGCGTATCGACCTTCCTCAGGTCCTCAATCGCAGCAGCATCCCGGAACAGGACACCCGTGGTTGCTGCGCGTCCGGTCGCAGCCATGATGGACATGGGCGTTGCCAATCCTAAGGCGCAGGGGCAGGCAATGATGAGAACAGCAACAGCGTTCACGAAGCCAAACACCCAGCTCGGCTCGGGACCATACATTCCCCAAACAACAAACGTAAGCATCGCTATAGCCACTACCACAACCACAAAGTAGCCGGCGACGCTGTCAGCCAGGCGCTGCATCGGAGCACGCGAGCGCTGTGCCTGGGCGACCATTTGCACGATTTGGGACAGCATCGTGTCACTACCGATTTTCTCGGCACGCATAATAAGACTGCCACTCGTGTTGATGGTCGCGCCAATCAAGCGGTCGCCGGCGCGCTTGGTAACAGGTAGAGGCTCACCCGTCAGCATCGATTCGTCCAGCGAACTCTCTCCCTCGGCAACAACACCGTCGACCGGAACCTTTTCACCAGGACGGACACGAAGAGCATCGCCAACATGCACGTGCGTGAGCGGAATATCTTCCTCAGTGCCATCCTCGCGAATCCGGCGAGCGGTCTTGGCTGCTAAACCCAGCAGCGACTTGATGGCGGCCGATGTTTGGGAACGTGCCCGCAACTCCAGTATCTGCCCCAAGAGGGTGAGCGATACGATGACCGCTGCGGCCTCAAAGTAGACTGCGATGCTGCCGTGAGCAGCGAACGTCGGTGGGAACAGTTGCGGCGTAAGCGTCGCGAGTACACTGTAGCCATAAGCGGCGATAACGCCGGTGCCAATTAGCGTCCACATGTTGGGGCTCATGCGGGCCAGTGATTGCGCCCAGCGCTCGAAGAAGGGCCATCCCGCCCAAATCACAACGGGCGTACTCAGCGCCAACTCAATCCAATTTTGCCCGGGCAATGCTCCTTGAAAAATCATATGGCCAAACATCGCGAGGGCGAACACTACGGCCGTGAGCGGAAGGGTCCACCAAAACCGATGTCGAAAATCGACCAACTCTGGGTTCTCTTCATCATCTAGAGTCGGCATGACAGGTTCGAGCGCCATACCGCAAATCGGGCAGCTACCTGGTGTGGCCTGCTGAATCTCAGGATGCATTGGACACGTGTATATTGCCCCCTCTTGAGCTGGTGCCCCAGGCAGCATTTCGGCCTTTTCTTTGTTAAGAAACGCCTCAGGAGTGGTGTTGAACCTTGCCATGCACTTCGCACTGCAAAAATGATAGATCACCTGTTTGTACGAAATCTCTCGTTCCCTATCCGGACCTACCTTCATCCCACAGACTGGGTCAATGAAGGGTTTGCCTGAGCCGGGCTCACCTTGGATTGACGAGTGGCGATGCGCATGGTCTGGCGTGTGTTCGTGATTCTCAACTGCGTTTCTGTTCATGAATCTCCCCTTCGTCAATATCTATTGGCAGAGCCCATTCGTCTATTTTGCAAACGCCACGGTATCCCTTTTCACATCTGATTCGAAGTATCCTTGCCGACGTGCCACATCGATTAACCCTTCTCGCAGGTGAATAGTAGACGAGTGAGCATCAATGATGGTGTCCAGTTGGACTGTAAGTAACAACACAGAAGCGCCATGCATCTGTGTCCTTCTTAAAACCCATTTGTTCGCATGCGGGGCCATACACGTCAACACGCCGCCGAACATCCCGCTCGGCGGCGGCAGCTCGTTCCGAATCCGAGGCGCAGCCCATGATAAATATCGTGGAAAACAGCGCCAAAATAGCAATTTTCGACATGATTCAGGCTCCTATAAGATTGACTATTTTCGACATCTCTAATGGCTGATAAGGCGAAATATATAAGCCCATAGCCTGGCTGTTTTCTACGCCAGCGAGCACTAGTACGGCGTATTTTTAAGTAAATCTTCCATATCTTTGTAGTGCCCTCGCACCTGATTCACGTGGAATTCGTACAGTAATGCGTTCTCTGCGAATTTTGCTCGTTCAGTGTCCATCTCCACTGTATTGCCATCAATTGCTCCCTGACTTGGGATGGAATATTTCACCTCCACCGTCTTCACAGTTTTTCCCGTTCGAAGAGCCTCTTGAACGTCAATGTCTCGGGCCCGATATCCTGGGGTATCTGCATTGGCGATATTTGATGCGAGCAGCACCAGACGATACTCGCGCAAGGAGAGTGCGCGTTCGTTAATTTTGTCGTCCGCATCGGGGGCTTGAGCATCCCGTAGCTGAAAATGAGCGCGAGGCGAACCAAGCTGCGCCGATAGGCCATTTGTCGTCGACGAGGCCGTTGTATTTGATGATGATGTTGCGCTCACGCGTAGCGGCAGATGAGTGTTCATCGATTTTTTGAATTGCACCTGGGATAGCATCTCGGAAAAGTTTGAGGTGTTGAGAGTGCTTAGCGGTTTTTGTACAGAATCGCCTTCCTTGTTCAACGGCCCAACAGGAAGTGTTGAAAGTTCCATGATATTTCCCTTTGTGAGTGCCACCAAGGAGCGGCAGGACTTGCACAACCTGCCGGATACCACCACTTACTTCGCGGACACCACAACTTGTCCTTTCATACCTGCCTCAAAGTGTCCGGGCTGCAGGCAGGCGAAATCTACTTTCCCCGCCTTTCCGAATTGCCAGACGATATTTCCGGTTTTCCCTGGCAATAACGTTACTTGGTTGGGTTCCGCATGCTCCATATCAGGGAACTTAGCCATCAGCTGCGCATGCTCTTTAAGTTCACTGGCTGAACCAATTACCATCTCGTGCTTGAGCTTGCCTGAATTTTTGACCGCGAAACGAATAACTTCGCCTTCCTTCACCGATATTGAAGCGGGGGTAAAACGCATGGTGTCGTTCATATCTACAGTCACCGTGCGGGTCACTTTGGCTGGGTCGCTGGCTTTGCCAATCAGCGAACTTTCTGCCTCATGGCCGCCGTGTTGATGCTCACCGTGAACAGGCGTCTTGCCGTCCTGCATAGCGGCTCCTGCCAGAGAGGAGACTGCAACAAGCAAAAATGCGGTGATGGTGGTTGTCTTAAAATTTTTCATTTGAGTCTCCGATATTTGAAACTGCAGCATCTCTACATTGCAGTTGGTGGTTGTTGTGAGGTGAGAATTGCCGCAGAAAAAAGGGCGCCGAGCAAAAGGAAACTTTCAATCTGAAGTGTCGCGCGGACCAACCTGACACCACTGTGTGAACGACTCGCAGCGGGTAATCCAATGAACTTGTTATAACCTCCCAGCGCAATAGCAGCCAATACCAGAGCTATCTTTGCCAACAGCGTCATGCCATAGAAGGTATGCAATAGATGGTCAGAAGTTCCGACTCTGTGCCATGCACTGAAAATGCCCGTGATAGCAATTCCAATTACGGCAACCATTGCAGCCTGCGACATCAGGTCCAGGTATCGGTCAGTGGCGCCAATTTCAAAAGCGACAATTCGCGTTTCACTGAGTGCGAACCAGGCAGAGACCAGAACTGCGCCGGTCCACAATCCGATCGAGGAAAAGTGTATGGCCTCCGCTGCTAGAGCCGCTGTCCAAAAACCTTCTTCACCGGCATGCCCCATCGATGCACGAGTCACCGCGAATATAGCTAAGGTCAGTGCCATGACAATGTCGCTGGCCCGACTAGCAATGCCTGCCCACCGAATACCAAACAGGACAATCATGGCCAAAGTCGAGATGGAGCCCGCATGCCCATAGTCGGTGCTGGAGACCATCATCCAAAACATGGGGCAGGCCTCTCGTAGGCCAACACCGCCCATCACCGCAGTTGCGGCCAGCAGCGCAACCGCGCTGCCGACAGCACTTAGTCCCGAAGCTAGTAAGTCAAGCTTGCGAAGCGCCGCCTCAGAATCGTCACGGCTAGTGCCGTTGGACTGTATCCAATAGCGCGCAAACCACGACCCAACAAGCCAGGCAAATCCAACGTTAAGCGCAAATGCCGAACCTATCTGTAGCAACGAGACTGCATCCATTTATTTCACCGTAAATTTAAAATCACCCTTACGGCGGTGACCGTCGTGACCGGCAACGGCCCAGGTCACGGTATAGGATCCGGCGGCGAGCGCAGGGACGTCCAAGCGCAGGATTGCAGGATTGGTCGTGTCAACCTTAGCTTTTCCAGCAGTGACTTCTTTACCTTGGCCATCGGCTATGGTTATGGTGCTAAAGGCCTCTTCAATTTTCTCATTGAAGGTCAGCGTGATGTCCTTTGGCGCTGCCGCCAGCGTGGCGCCAGCCTCCGGATTGGAGCCCTTTAGGGTGGCGTGTGCCGAGGCAAACGGACTAACCAAAGTTGCCGCTGCCATGGCTGCGGCAACTATCAATGTGCGCAATGCTTTCATCTTCAGTTCTCCTTGTTGAAATTACTTTGCTGCTTCGATTGCAGTGACCGTGAGGGCGCCACCAACTTTGTCCGCGACGAAACGGACTTTATCCCCCTGCTTTACCTTATCGAGCATTGCCGGGTCTTGTACCTTGAACACCATCGTCATTCCTGGCATACCCAGGTTTTTCAGTTCACCGTGCTTGATGGTGAGTTTTCCGGCTTCCTTGTCTACTTTCTTGATTTCGCCATCGCTCATTACCGCCTGGGCTGCCGAGGCGGATGCCTGCTGTGCATAGGCGACCGAACCTACCGATGCAAACGAGAAGCCAATAACGGCTGCGAGGACTACTTTATTCAGATGATTCATGATGTTTCCTTTCAGGTTTAATAAAAAATTAGTGTCCGCCATGTCCCGACGGTTTTCGAACCGTCAGCTCGACATTTGGCTTATTCATTACCGGCATAGACTGGCCACCTGCGCTCGTGCTCCGCGACGGCTCGGGCAATGCGCCGGTCCATTCGTACGCCACTGTCCCAGCCGGATGTTTGTACCAGCCAGGGTCAGTGTAGTCACCGCGCTTTTGCTCCTTGCGAACCTTCAACACGGTAAACATGCCGCCCATCTCAACGCCCCCGAATGGCCCTTCGCCCATCATCATCGGCAGGGTATTTTCCGGAATTGGCATCTCCATTCCACCCATCGAGCCCCCTTTGTCGCCCATGACCATGTAGTCGGGCACAATCTTGTTAATCTTCTCGGCCACACCGCGATGGTCCACACCAATCATCGTTGGGACGCTGTGCCCCATTGCGTTCATGGTGTGATGGGACTTGTGGCAGTGGAAGGCCCAGTCGCCCAAATCAGTGGCGACAAATTCAACCGCGCGCATCTGCCCCACCGCGACGTCGGTAGTGACCTCCGGCCAGCGCGATGCTGGCGGTGTCCACCCGCCATCGGTGCCGGTGACGAAGAACTCGTGTCCATGCAAATGGATTGGGTGATTCGTCATCGTTAGGTTGCCAACACGGATGCGCACCTTATCGCCTTGACGCACGGGCATCGAGTCGATACCTGGGAAGACCCGACTGTTGAAGGTCCACAGATTGAAGTCCAGCATCGTGTTGATTTTCGGCGTATAGCTTCCAGGCTCTACGTCATAGGCGTTCAGCAGGAAGACGAAGTCGCGGTCCACTGCGTGCAGCGACGGGTCTTTCGGGTGAGTGACCCAAAAGCCCATCATCCCCATCGCCATCTGCGCCATTTCGTCGGCATGCGGGTGATACATAAACGTACCCGGACGCTTCGCAACGAACTCGTAGACAAAGGTTTTACCTGGCGCGATACCGGGCTGAGTAAGCCCCGTGACCCCATCCATGCCGTTGGGCAGTCGCTGACCATGCCAATGCACGCTTGTGTGCTCTGGCAGTTTGTTAGTCACGAATATCCGCACACGGTCACCTTCCACCACCTCGATGGTCGGCCCTGGAGATTGGCCGTTGTAGCCCCACAGGTTGGCCTTCATGCCAGGCGCAAGCTCGCGAACCACAGGTTCAGCTACCAGGTGGAACTCTTTTACCCCACTATTCATACGCCATGGAAGCGACCAGCCATTGAGTGTCACGACCGGATTGAACGGACGGCCATTCGGCGGCGGCGGCGGAACTTGCGTATTCGCATTGTTCATTGACATCGCTTCGGGAAGTGATGCCGCGCCAACTTTGCTTACTGCTGCGGCACTCACTGCTACCGCCCCAGCGCCCCTGAAGAAGTCTCTACGTGAAATCATGGAATATTCCTTGTGTCGGTATTGCTCCCGCCGTTGATGGCGGATTGCAGCTTGGTCTCAGCTATCCAAAAATCGCGCTGGGTTTCGATAGCCGTGTTCACACTGTTCAATTGCTCGCGCGAGTCGGCCAGCAGTTCAAATACACTGGCCAGCATCCCGTTGTATCGCAGCAGAACTTCGTCCGAAATTTTCTTGCGAAGAGGCACGACGTCGTCTCTGTAGTGACGCGCGATGTCGTAGGTGGTGCGGTACGCCGAATAGGTCTCCCGTACTTCCGACCGGGCTCGAACTGCCGTGTCAGTGGTTCGGTGTACGGACTGCATATAGAGAGCTTCAGCGCGGGCTACTTTGGCACCGCCCCAATCGAAAATTGGAAGTTCCAACGAGACCTCGTAACCGTTCTCGCGTGGTAGACCAGTCGAGCTCTTGTTTGTATAGCCGGCGTCGAAGACATTGACAAAGGCGGTCGCTTTGGTCAGCCCAAGCGCCGATGCCGTAGCCTCAGTTTCCCGTCGAGCCGCGAGAACGTCCAAACGCTGTGACAATGCCTGAGCTTCAGCATTGTTCATCTCCTGCGGTTGAGCTGGCAGTTCAGGCAAGCGGTCGGGCAAAACGAATTCTTGTTGTTTCCCCCAAAGGCCCAACAGGCGAATGAGCTGCTCCCTGCTGGCAATGGCTTCATGGCGAGTTCTTGCGAGCTGAGTCACGGCATCCTGATAGAAAGCACGCTCACGCGCCTGATCAAGCTTGCTCCAGTTGCCTACCTTGCTCATGCTTTCAGCCAAGTCTGACGAGGCCTCCGCAGCGCCACGAACTTGCTCCGCAAACGCTGCAGATTGTGCGGCGGCCACTGCTGTGAAGTATGCCCGACGCGTATCTGCTGCCAGTTGCACAGCCTGCGCAGCGGCGAGCAATTTCGCTTGCTCAAAGCGGCCTTTTTCAATTCTTGTCCGCATTGGCAGCGTCAACAATCCCGCGATGTCAAACGTGACACCACGGTTGATTTCCGCGTCGCCGCCGCCGCGCACCCGGCTAAAGCTGAAGCCCGGATTACGCATGCGGCCAGCCTGAACGAAGTCGGCTTCCGCCACCCCCAGCTCTGCAAAAGAAGCCTTCAAAGCCGAGCTATTAAGCAATGCAATCTGAACAGCTGATTCAACAGTCAATGGCTGACTTAAAAGCTCTTGCACCTTCGGATCATTGCTGCTGGCGTCCTTTGTAAATTGCACGGCCTGGCCAACCCTGTTTTTGGTAAGCGAGGAAACGTCGTTTAGTCCGCCGTCGGACGACAGGCTTGCGCACCCTGCAAGGAAAACCGCGCCCAGTCCTACAGCGGTGCGGCTGAGCAGCGGCGTATGTAGTCGCAACATGTCATTGCCCCTTCTTATTCATGTGATGGCCCCTGTGCGGGTCCGCAGCGGGAGCCTCGGCAGGCTTGGCGGAATCCATTGGTGTTGGCGCCATCTGCATTGACGAGCCCTCGTGCGAGCCATGTTCAGCCTGGCCGGAAACGTCCGTATTGGCCTTAACCCACAACTTGTCCGGTGACGCCGTAGGTTCCACAGCTGGTTTGTAATTGCTGAAGGCTGATTGATATTGCGGCGGTGGCACTGCGGCGTTGGCATCTGTCACAGCCGTCGATACTCGAACGGGCTCCGCATAGATAGCCATAGGCGCGCTGACCACTGCAAGAAGCAGTAGACGAAAGCGTTTCATGATTGTCCTCAAAAATGTACTGGCACCTGGAGACGTTGCCCCCTGGTGAGGCGGACGTTAGTCCGCGCAACTTCAGCGATTTTTAAGTGTGACGACGAGGCGGGCGCTCGAGAGTGGCGGGGATGTAAGCAGTCATCGCAGGCTCGACTGCGACAGTGGCGAAAGTGGAGAACGTGGCTGGCAATACCTCAGACGGGATGGCCGGGGGAGCTGCTGCACCCACGCAGCAGCTTGCGCAATGGCTACATTTGCCATGTTGCGCTCCTGCGTGGTCTGATCCACCCTCGTCACAATGCTCGTGATGCGAGTCGGCATGGGCCTCAATGGCGCTTTCATCTCCGTGATGCGACGAGGAGTGAGTTTGTTCGGAACCTGGATTGCACGACATGAAAGCAACGGCTCCCCCTTGCAACGGGAGGGCTGCTATCAGAAGCCAGAGCAGGTAACGGACGAATATGCGCATAAGACTTGAAATGGTACCTCAGACGTTCGTAGAATGCCAAGTTTGATTAGGCTACACCTTCCCAGGGGAGGAAGGTCAAGCGAATTCCACTAGGCCACAACATTTTGTGCATCAGCCTTGCAACAATAGGTTGCTACTGATTAAATTGCACTGCTTCAACATTTAAAAACCACTTCTGGAGACATCATGCGCCTGCCTATTTCCCTGCTCGTTTTATCCGCCATCAGCGCACCCCTTTTCGCTGCAACTCCTACGGAGACCGTAGCACAATTCCATGAGGCGCTTTCGACTGGAAAATCTGAGCAAGTGGGGGCACTACTCAGCCCTGAGATTCAAATTTACGAATCCGGCTACGTCGAACGCTCCCGCGAAGAATATACCGGCCACCATCTCAAGGCCGATATCGAGTTCGCGAAGGCGACTAAAAATAAAGTGCTCAAGCAAAGCGAACGCATCGATGGCAAACTCGCGGTAGTCATGCAAGAGACCGAAACGAGCGGGAAATACAAGGGCAACAGTGTTCATCTATTCGGCACAGAGACAGCACTTCTTGAAAAGCAGGGCGAAAAATGGGTCATCGTTCACATCCATTGGTCGTCCCGCAAGTCGAAGTGATTTGTAACGCTGGCGGCATACCGCCAGCGGAGCGAAACTTAGTTACGATAGAGAGGATTCGGTGCTACGTACACGCGTACACCGTGGGTGTTCACACCTTCAGGTGCAATGGCGGAGAGCTCGAAGCGGTCGCTGTCACGCAGCGTGTCGAACTGCCAAGTGAAGGTCTTGCCCTCCAGCTCGAAGGTCACGACATCACCCTTGTCGACATTGACGGATTTGGTCGCCGCCGAAATCACCACGGTGCGCGTAGCAGCTGGGGCTGAGGCTGCGCTACCGAATGCCGGGTTGGTGTGCATCTCGCCTTGGTGAGCCATTGCAGCGAACGGGGCCAGCGAAGCTACGACGAAAATTGCTGCGATTTTGTTTTTGATGGATTGCATGATTCGGTCCTTTTCTTGGGTTCGGGTTGCTGCGTTTGTGGAAGCGATGAAGCTATTCTACGGAGCCAACCCGCACACCCGAATGACCCGAACATTACATTTACATTACAGCCTTTCTTGCCAAATGTTTGCTGATCGCCAGCGGTAAAGCACTACGCCAGTGATGCCGTGTACTGGGCTAGAATGCCAGGCAAGCACCTCTTCTTTTTTAGATTTTTTGGAGTCCATTTGAACCTCGACGTCTCAGCGCCTACGCTAAAAGAACAGCAGCTTCTCATCGAACAATGGAAAGCTGATTCCGCAGCCACCTACCGCAGCTGGTTCCTTTGGGAGGAGCGTCTGAAAAATTTCCGCTCAATTCGACGAGGACTCCACGCCGTCGTGAAAGAGATTCGCGACGACACGTTTGGCAGTGCCTATCGGGGTTCCTCATTAGAGACTGTCGTACACTCCATCGCAGAGCAACGCCAAATTTTCAAGGGTGCCGATCACGCTTTTCTATGGAAGCCGAAACTTCGTATTCCCGACATATACGAGGACCGCAGCAATCAGATGGCGTTCGCTCAGTTTCTCGATACCTGCTTGTACTGCAGTACCGACGTCGAGGTTGTGGAGGCGGTTCGAAAACTCGACTCGCATCAAATAAAGGGCCTGGGCCCCGCTTGCGCCAACCTGCTTTATTTCCTGCACCCCACCGTGGTCCCGCCCAACAATACGGCCATCGTGAAAGGCTTCAACGCCTTTTTCGGAGCCAACGTAAAACTGGGACGATGGAACGAATACCTGGCAATGCGAGAGCGCGTCATTGAATTTAATACGATGCACAGAAAATGGTTGTCGAACGACTTGGGCGCTATAGCAGGATTCCTCTTCGATATCGGCTCTGGGCGGTACTCGATTGGTGCCACCAATGCAGTTTCAGTTGATTGGGAGGCCGACCTCGCCAAAGTTCATGAAGAGAGTGCGGCTGCCCATAAAGCCCGCGTGGCCGCTTCCGAGAATGACCAAAGCCATACACAGATTCAAGGGTGGCTGAGAGACTTGGGAACGTCCTTGGGCTTTCAGGTTTGGATTGCAAGCAACGATAAGGGTCGATCGTATGGAGAAGGGCGCCTTGGCCACGGGTGTTTGACCGAGCTGCCGGCGGCTATACGTGCCAGCAGCGCTCACGACACCATCGCTCTCATTGACGTGCTTTGGCTAGACCCGGCCACTGGGAAAATAACTATGGCCTTCGAAGTCGAGCACAGCACCAGTATCTACTCTGGAATCGTGCGCATGCTCGACTTGGCGCTCGGTGTTCCGGAACATGAAGGCTCAACGTTCTTCCTGGTGGCACCTGATGCGCGTGAAACTGACGTTCGAGCGCAGTTTGCGCGACCCGCGTTCTCACGCGTCAAAGAGCTGAATGTGCGGTATATCGGATATGGTGAGCTATCGAAGAATCGGGACGCCATTGCGCGATTTGGAAATGGAGAAAAAGCAATCCTCGCCATCTCAAAATCCCTGAACAGCTGAACGGATCTCGCCGCTAGTGAAGCCCGCCTCCCGGCCCAGGGAACAACAACGAGAACTGTGTCAGTCCGCCGCGCTCGCTCGCAACATTTGCGCGCCCTCCATGCAGGCTCATAATGGACTTCACGATAGCAAGCCCTAATCCGGCAGACGATGACTGCGAAGACCTGGACCTGTCAGAGCGGTAGAACCTGTCAAACAAGCGTGGCAAATGCTCCGCCTCAATACCAGGCCCGGGATTACTCACCGATATCATGACTCCGTCTGCCATTTGATTGGCCACCATCGCGATAACGCCGCCGCGAGGTGTGTATCGAACTGCGTTCGCCACCAAATTGCTCACGGCCCGTCTCAAAAGGTGAGCATCGGCGAGCACCGCCCCCGTCGCGACGATATCGAAGGAAATACCGGCCTCCGATGCTGGTCCTTCAAAGTACTCCGCAATCCGGGCCAACTCAGTCGCTGCATCCAGCCGTTCAGTCGTCAGCGCAATCTGGTCATGGTCAGCACGAGCCAAGAACAGCATACTCTCCACCATCCTCGCCAACCTCCCAAACTCCTCGTAATTGGACGACAGAAGGTTTTGGTATTCCTCTGACTCGCGAGGCTGCGAGAAGGCCACTTCCGTTTGCACCATCAAATTGTTCAACGGCGTGCGCAAATCATGTGCAAGGTCATCGGCAAATTGAGAAAGGTTATTGAAGCTGCTCTGCAGCCGGTCGAGTACCTCGTTAAACGAATCAGCCAGTACTCTGAGCTCCTGTGGTGCCGAATCTACATTCAAGCGCATTTCCAAATTGTGAGCCGTCACTTGTTGAGCTTGCGCAGCCAAAGCCCTCACTTTTTGCAGGCCCTGACGGACTAGCAAGAATCCTAGTAATGCGGTCAAGGCGGCCCCCGCAAAAACTGCGGTCATTACTTTTTTACGATAGGCAGAAAGTAGGGCAGCGCGGTCGTCTGCGGTCCGAGCGATCGCGATACTAACTATCTTACCGGTGGAACCCACCATACCTTGCGCGGCAATGACGCGAAGCCGGATACCATTGGCTAGTTTTACAGGCTTCGTATCAGCCGGTGACGGCTCTACGTCAGCGGGCAATTGACTACCGTTTGGGACAAAAGACCGCTCTTCGGTGTTTTGCATCAGCAGACGCCCATCTTGGGTTTGCATCACGATGAGCAGCCCTCGGCGACTGTCCACAGCATCGAGAAAACGGTGAGGCTCGTTGCGAATGGACTCCAGGCTGGAAGTCTCCTCCAATAGGTGCCTGATTTGTAGGACCCTGCCAACCAAGTCTGTGTCGTCGCGTTCCTGCAGCTGCGTGGCAAGTGCTTGGTACAAGTAGAATCCGACTGCCGAAAATACCATGACAGCCACACATGCGAACAGAGCGCCAAGCTGCATGGTAAGAGAACGGCCGAACCTACTCATCCTCTGTCTTCCAGAACATAGCCCATGCTCCGGATTGTGTGAATCAGCTTTGCCGGAAATGGGTCATCAATCTTTGCCCGCAGTCTTCGAACTGCGACGTCGACGACATTGGTGTCGCTATCGAAGTTCATGTCCCAGACTTGAGATGCAATGAGCGGTCGGGACAGAACCTGTCCAACTCGTTTCGACATGAGGTGAAGAAGTGCAAACTCCTTAGCCGTCAAATCAATTCGATTGCCGGCACGCGTCACTCTACGTTTGGGGACATCAATTTCCAAGTCGCCGATTTGAAATACTTCAGCTTCCTTGATAGGGCCCCGGCGTAAGAGCGTTCGAATGCGTATAAGGAGTTCTGCGAACGCGAAAGGCTTGACCAGGTAGTCATCGGCACCCAGTTCGAGTCCCTTGATTCGGTCGTCGAGCGCATCCCGCGCGGTCAGGAAAAGAACCGGCGTTTCTACCGTCTTGCGCAGCTCGGTCACGATTTGCCAACCGTCCAAGCCTGGGAGCATTACATCAAGCACTATGAGGTCGTAGTGAGCTGTGGTGGCCGCATGAAGTCCTTCAGGGCCAGTCTTTGCCCAGTCAACGACGAAGCCCGATTCCGTGAGCCCCTTTTGAATGTACTCACCGGCCTTCTGCTCGTCTTCCACTACCAATAATCTCATATCACTTTCCCGCTGCAATAGACCGGACCCATTCCATCCAGATGGCAAAATGCCACGAGCGCCCCAGGTCAGTCTACATTGGAAAAGTGACGCCAGCCTAACGCCAAGATTACATTCGTGTCAGAAATGGCCGGTCAGCTGCCAGCAAGCTTCCACTGCACCTTCCATTTTTTCATCTGCGTGATTTCATCCAGCTGGGCCGAAACCATTTTTTTGGATAAGTCCTTTATTTCTGGGTGCTGTGCTTTAGCTTCCGCTGATTTCGCCATTTTGACCGCGCCGGCATGGTGCTTAATCATCATATCTAAGAACATCGAGTCAAATTCTTTGCCCTTGCTGGCGGCTAGCTTGGGCATCGACATTCCCTTCATGGAATCCATCATGCCGGGCATTTCCATGTTCATTGCCTGGCTCTTACCCGGGTACCACTGTTCCCGCCACGACTTCATTTGCGATATCTCACCCTGCTGGTCAGAAATCATCTTCTTCGCCATGGCCTTCAGTTCAGCGTGTTCAGAACGGTCTTCGGCTAGCTTAGCCATCTCCACCGCACTCTGGTGATGCATCCCCATGGTGTCCAAAAACTGCAGGTCGTACGGTGCCTTTGATGCGTCTTTTGAACTCATCATACTCGAGTCGTCCATGTGCGTAGTGGCCGAACTCATAGCCATAGGCGCGTTGGGCTTCATCTCCGCTTTGTCCTGCGCCAAAACGGCTGTCGAACAAACTAAACATCCCAATGAGATTGCCAGTATGTGATTTTTCACGATATCTCCTTTTTTTTTCGCATGCGATGCAACGAAATGGTTGCTGACGTAAGTTACCCTAACGCTCATATTTGTGGCGCGCATTGCGTTTTGGTGTAACACCTGAGTATTTTTGCCGAGACAGTCAGCACCCCGTCCACCTGATCCTCTAGCTGGTCTGCGAGGCTCGGCACGCATGGACCGAGATGTGGGAAATAAACGACAGTTAGTGCATTTCAACCGCTTTCTCAGACTGCCATTCCCGCTTGCGGGCCCTATTCGCCGGATTGCTCATGCTAGACTTGGTCCATGGTTCGATTACTAAAGCTACTGTTGCTGTATCTGATGATCGCCGCCTTGCCTGTGCAAGCGATGGCGTCCGTCGTGCAACAGACATGTCCACCCAGCCATGCGCGACAGGCTGCAGGGGAAACGCGCCATGGCAAGTCATCTCAGCACCGCGCGAAGGTGCGCGTGGCGAAGAAGCATGCCGGCATCGGCAATGCCGTGGCGGTCGAAAAGGCTGCGCAGCACGGGGACTCTGCTTGCGGCACCTGCGTGGACTGCTGCCTCGGTGGTGCCATCGTACCGCCGGTTCTTGTGTCGCGCACTCCGCACGATCGCACTGAAGTTCACCTGTCCTCGAATCTCTCCCTTGTCTCTGGTTTCATACCGGACGGCATAGAACGCCCCCCTCGCAATATCGTCGGTTAAGTCCGCACGTCCGTCAGCGCAGCGCCAAGTTGTTGGCGACGCTGTCGTGCCTGCGACGTCCGCTTCACATTGGTCCACCAATTTGAGCGGCGTATTTCGCTACGGTCCCAGCACCTGAAAGGATTTCCGATGTATTTGAAACGCAAGCCTATGGCACTGGCAATCAGTGCTATTTTGTCCGCCACCACCAGCCTGCATGCCTTGGCGCAGAATGTTGACGGTACCCCTGCCAACCCGGATAGCAAGGAGACGACCACCGTGGTCGTGACCGGTAGCCACATCAGCACCAACCGGTCAATGATGACCGGTATCGGTGCGGTCACAGTGATTGATAAGGACGCAATCGAGCGCTCCGGCGCCACCTCAGTGGAGACACTGTTGCAGCGCATGTCGTCGTCGGCCGGCTTCGCCGGCAACCAGACCAATGCCTATTGGGCCGAGAACGGTTATGGTACGACGCAAGTGAACCTGCGGGGGCTTGGAGCGAACCGTACTCTTGTGCTGATCAATGGCCGTCGCGTCGTCAGCGGCGGCACGGGCGCAAACAGCTCTGTGGACCTGAACATGATCCCGGTCGCCATGATCCAGCGCATGGAAGTGCTCAAGGACGGCGCGTCGGCCATCTACGGCGCCGACGCCGTGGCTGGTGTCGTCAACCTGATTACACGCAAGGACTTCAACGGGCTCGAATTGCAGACACGTTATGGCCAAACCAGCCGGAGCGACAGCCGCGAGAAGGCGGCCAATGTCGCCTGGGGCATCAGCGGCGAGCGCGGCTATTTGATGACGGCGCTGGACTACTCGCAAAGCGGTACCGTCAACATGGCCAGCCGCGCCCCGTGCGGGTTGGGCGAAGCCAACGGCAAGCTCGAATGCGTCGGGAGCTCCTCGACCATCGGCGGCCGTGCTGTACTGGCCGACGGGACCCGCGTGAACTTCAATCAGACACCCGGCGGCAATGGCAATTTCTACGAACGCTACAACGGCGCCAAACACAACTTCAACAGCAACCCTTACCTGAACGCGGTCAACCCGATCAAGCGCATCAGCTTCAGCAATTTCGGCAATCTGGCGATCAATGACGAATTGCGTTTGTTCACCGAAGTCCTGTACACCAACCGCCAGTCGGAGCAGTTGGCCACGCCCGGCGCGCTGGGTGTGTACCGTCCAATAAACATTGCGGCGAACCATCCCACCAACCCGACCGGACAAAGCCTGCTGCTGCAGCGCCGCCGGTTGCTGGAGGCTGGACCGCGCATTTTCAGCCAAGAAGTCAACACGGCACGCCTGGTACTCGGGTTGGAGGGGCGCCTGGGCGAACATTGGGACTGGAATGCCGCCGTTAACTATGGCCGCAATACAGGCGTGGGGGCGACCTCCAACGTCGCCAACCTAGACCGTGTCGACCAGACCCTGAACACCTCCGTTTGCAGCAAGGCGGCCGGTGCCGCCATTCCCTGCGGTGACTACCTCGGCTACGGCGATCTCACGCCGCAGGTGCTGAGCTATATCATGGGGCCGATCCGCGACCATGGCGGCAACGAACAAAAGAGCGCGAGTGCCAACCTGCACGGCAAGCTGTGGCAAATGCCGGCCGGAACGGTCGGCTTCGCCACCGGCGTCGAGATCCGCAAGGACAAGGGCTGGCTGGACCCCGACCAGTTGACCGTGCTGGGCATCAGCAACACCAACCAGCAAACGCCGATTGCCGGCGAGTACGACGCCAAGGAAGTTTTCGCGGAGGCGGGCATTCCCCTGCTGGCAAACCACTGGCTGGCACAGTCACTGGACTTCAACACGGCGGTGCGCTACTCCAAGTACCAAATGTTCGGTTCGAACACCAGCTACAAAGTCGGTCTGGACTGGCAGGTAGCGCCCTCGTTCAAGCTGCGCACCAACTACTCCACGGCGTTCCGCATTCCGAACATCCCGGAACTGTATGGCGGCAACGCTGAGGGCAACTTGACCACGACAGATCCTTGCAGCGGCTGGAGCGCCTTGCCCGCGTCGTCGGTACTGAGCCAGAACTGCCGTGCCGCTGGCGTGCCGGCCGGCTACACTCAGCTGGGCAACACCATCCTGACCACCACCGGCGGCAACAGCCGCTTGCAGCCCGAGAAAGCGAAAACGCTCACGGCGGGGGTGGTCTGGACGCCGCAGTTTGCGCGCGACCTGGTGCTCACGCTGGACTACTTCCGCTACCGCATCGAGAACTCCATCTCCACGGTGGATGGTTCGACCAAACTGCGCGCCTGCTACGAGTCCGTTGGCCTTAGCCACCCGTTTTGCAGCAGTGCCCATCAAACCCGAAATCGGCAGACCGGCGAGGTAGACTTCCTGTCGGCACAGCCTTCCAACGCAGCCAATGAAAGCATGTCGGGCATTGATCTGGGAGCGCTATACACGATGCGGGTGGGCTCCACGCGCGTCACGTTCAATGGCGAAGCAACATACTTGCGCAACTTCGACGTCACGCCATTCCCCGGCGGTGAAGTGCTCTCGTACGCTGGCAAAATCACTGGCGGGCGCGGCAGCTTTACGAAGTGGCGCTCGTTCGACACGCTGACAGTCGTCAATGGAGTCTGGTCGGGTTCGTACAGCTTGCAGTACACCGGCAAGGCGCGTGACATCAACGCTTCGCCAGGCGACATCGGAGACCACGCACCTGCGGTCACGTATCACAACGCGCAGCTTAAATACGCGCTGAACAAGAACACCAGCGTGTCCTTCGGCATCGACAATCTGTGGGACAAGAAGCCGCCGTTTATCCAGAGCTGGACAGACGCGAACACCGATACGATGACTTACGACCTGCTGGGCAGACGCTGGTACGCCAAGCTGATATATCGCATGTAAGCCAATGCGGGCCGCACGCAGCAGTGCGGTCCGCATATTAACGCAACAAGAGGATAACTATGAAACCTGCAATTTGGTCGCGCCGCCTGCACAAGTGGCTTGGCTTGCTGGTTGGGATACAGGCGCTGTTTTGGATGGCGAGCGGTCTGTATATGACAGCCATCTCGATTGAGATCATCCATGGCGACCATTTGGCGCATCTGGAAGAGGGCGAGCTGCGCCCTGCCAAGTTGGTCGCTCCGCCGGCCCAAGTCACAAGCCAGTATGCCGGGGTAACCGGCTTTCGTCTAAAGCAGTCGCAAGGCAGCGAGCTTTACCAAGTTCGCCATGCGGACGGCGTGGCACTGGTGAACGCCAGGACCGGCCAGCGTTTGGCGCCTTTGGACGAGAAAGCTGTACGCGCGCTCGCCTTGTCGTATTACCAGGGGGAAGGTGAGCTGGAGCGGCTCCAGTTGCTGACCGAACTACCGGGGGAGGTCGCCAAGCGCAAAGGGCCGCTGTGGCGCGCGGAGTTCAGCGATGGCAACGGAACCACGCTGTATATCTCCCCCTCGACCGGAGAACTGGTCGCCAAGCGGCACACGCTGTGGCGCATTTTTGATTTTCTGTGGATGCTGCATATCATGGATTACGACACCCGAGACAATATCAACAACAACTTGCTGCGGGTAGCCGCCACTGCAGGCACGCTGTTCGCCTTCAGCGGCATCTGGCTTTTGTGGTTCAGCTTCCGCCGGAGGGCCACCGCATGACGCCGATGCTTCGCAAGTTACACAAATGGGTAGGCTTGGTGGTCGGAGTCCAGTTTCTGCTGTGGCTGGCCAGCGGCCTTGTGATGAGCCTGTTTGACCATCACGCCGTGACGGGCGCGGCGCGGCGAGCACCGGTGCCTACGGAACGCCTTTGGCCGTTAAATGGCCTGCAGGCACCTTCTGACGTGCTCGCCGCTGCGGGCCGTCCTGCTGACTTGCTTGAAACCGGCTGGCTGGGTGTGCGGCCGGTTTACAAGTTAAGCCATGAAGGCAATGGTTGGCTGGTGGACGCGGCGACCGGTAAGCCAGTGCAAGTAGCCGTCGGCGACGTGCTTGCCGCCGCCAAGGCAGACTACCGAGGAACAGCCCCTCCAGGCACTCCAAAATTGCTCGACTCACCCGGCCTGGAAGCTCGTCGGCATGCAGGCCCAGTCTGGCGCGTTGATTTCGCCGATGCCGAAGGCACCACCTTGTATCTGTCCAGCGTGGACGCCAAAGTGCTTGAACGGCGCAACAATCTGTGGCGTTGGTTCGACCTGGCGTGGATGCTGCATATCATGGATTACAGCGGGCGCGAGGACTTCAACAATTCGCTGGTGGTAATGGCCGCAGTTGGAGGTGTCTGGATGGCACTGTCCGGCATCTGGCTGCTTGCAACGAGTTTCCGCCTGCGCGAATTCATTCCGCGCCGATGGCTGCCGGTGCGGGAGGTGGAAGTCGTCGACGGCGCGGGCAGAGCCCTGGCCACCGCGCCTTCTTTCGAAGGTGACACGGTCTACCTCGCCCTGGCTCGCGCCGGGATGAATTTGCCATCGAACTGCGGTGGTGGTCAGAGCTGTGGGCTGTGCGAGGTAAGGGTCGGCCGCAATTCGCCAGCACCGACCAGCGCAGATCGCGAGCACATTGCTCCGGCGCGCTTACGAGATGGCTACCGCCTTGCCTGCAGCCTCGAAGTTAACGGCAATCTACGGGTGGCGGTTGCTAATGGTGCGGCGATTGTCGGGGCTTCCAGCGCCACGGTGGAGAGCGTGACCGCTGTGACGCCGTATCTGCGCGAAATCGTCCTTGTGCCTGAGTCTAGGGCAGGCGCAGAGTTCCGGCCAGGATCGTACATCCAGCTGCGCATTCCGCGCTATAAGCTTGCGCGCGAGCACTTGCACCTTCCAGAGCATCACCGCGCTGAATGGCATGGCCTGCGCCTGCCTTCCGTTTTGCGTTCCTCGCAGCCGGTTCGCCGTTCTTATTCGCTATCAATGCCTGTGGTACGCGCAGATGGGAGACTTCATTTGTTGGTACGCTTTTCACCAGGTAGCACAGATGCCGGCCATGCGCCCGGGCGAGGCTCTTCGTACATCTACTCGCTGAAGTCCGGCGACACCGTTTCGTTCAATGGCCCGTTCGGCGAGTTTGCTCTGCGCCCCGGCAAGACCGAAAAAATCTTTATCGGTGGAGGGGCAGGCATGGCGCCGCTGCGTGCCATGATCCTTTCCTTGCTTGATGGCGCGGCATCGGAGACGATTCATTTCTGGTATGGGGCTCGTAGCGGCCGTGACGTTCCTTATGAAGAGGAGATGCGGACGCTGGCGGCGCAATACTCGAATTTCGATTGGCGTGTGGTGCTGTCAGAAAGCGGCGAAGCGGGACACGGCATGGTGCATGAGGTGGTGCAGCGCGAGCTGCTTGCAAAGCATCCGCATCTGCGGGATTGCGACTTTTACGTCTGCGGGCCGCCGCAGATGCTTGCCGCCACACGCAAAATGTTGGCAGACTTCGGCGTGCGCAAGGTCGCGTTTGACGATTTCAAGATTTAAAACCAGCATGAGACCGGCCTACGGGCCGGACGTGTGGTGAACCAGCCAAACCGTATGCCGGACTCTGCTCTGCAGTTTTTTCAAAAGGCAATACTGCAAGAAACCAAAGGTGTAACGATCTTAGTGATTATTCAGGACTCCAATGTCTAGGCAGTTGGCGCGACGGGCAAGCTTGTCTGGTTCGTTGCCCCATAGCGTGCCGGGTTTATCACTACGGTGACCAGCATCACTGCATCGTTATGCCCGCAGCGCGCTCACCGCCGCGGTCGGCACCGGCAAACAAGTAGTTGCGACCGCCGATGTCCGTGCGGGACATGCAATAGGCTAGTGCTTCTCTGGAATGCGGGTTATCATCGACGTGCCTAAGAGCCGACATTGTTCTAAGAGAAGCTGATTCTTTGTTCGAAGATCGTCGGCGTCTCTTTTACACTTCTCCAATTCTGCCAATGAGTCCTGGAGTTCTAGCTCCGTAGCTCGGTGCACGTCCTGCAAATCGAGAAATTTCTTGCGCCAATCATCGGCACGCTCCTGAAATGCGCGCCGCACTCTGGTCCGCCCAGTGATTTTATTTTCTTTGAGCTGATCAATCCAGGTCTTCACTTGCCGGCCAAGTGCCTGCTGCTTCGGTGAGAATAGAGTGGTTAAGCTGATCTTTGCGCGTCGAGCCACTTCGTTCATAGAAATTGCCCCACCATTTTGGGGATATATACTACCGTTTTCCCCCATTTCCTTTTCTATTTCCCTCATCGCCTCACGCACCCTGATTTCTACTTGAGCTGTGCGCGCCTCTCCACGACGCTTTGCCGCATCTTTTTTTCGGTCGCTCATGCTCCAGCCTTCATAATTGCAATGACTTCTGGATTGTCACGCCAGCTCTCTTTTATGTCATCAAAGCGATTCAGCTCGATGGATAATTGCCGCGCATAACTTGCTACAGTTAGGAGATCGTTGTCCTTAATTGCCTGTTGCGCATTCATCAGAATGATTGGGATAATTCTCTGTGTATCGCGGCGCCCAGTCCTCTCCTCAATGCGATTGATACATTCGCTTTGACAGTTTGCGATATTCGGAATACCTTTCTTTGTACTGCACAACCCAATCTCGCCATCTGTCTTCGTACATACGACGTGTGCATTCACAAGACGCATGCATTGTCCATTATTGGTGAGCAGTACTGCGAGTTCATGTGAAGTTTCTACTTCCCAAATTTTACCCGTTCGGTGGAGTTCGCTTTTATAGCTGCTTACAGTCGAACTAAGAACAGGAGCGCCCAGACCGCCATGCCCTGCGTATGGCAGGATAGTTGGCTTGTGCACAGCTTCATACATGTCTTCAATTAGATGCTGCGCCCGCATGACCCGAAGTTCGCGGGTGATGTCATCAATCTCCTTAGCAAAGGAGCTATCGGTGAGCATATAACCCAGGGTCATCGTGATATCCTTGTGACCTAGGAGCCGCATCAGCACTTTTGGACTACCATCAATAGCCAAGCCTGCCAGGCGTGAAAGAGTCTTGCGGAAACGGTGCGTATGTAGATTTCTCCCTCCCGGGGTAGCTGTCATACCTATTCGCATTGCCAATCGCGTTAAGGATGCATTGGCAACGGCTAATCGTTCTTCCGCATCTGCCCTCGGTGAGGAGCCCAACGATGCCCAAAGGTGCTCTGGCACGCCGACAGGGTATTCTTCATCTTTTATTCCCTTTCTTATTTTGGCAAGCTTCTCACAGGCTTCTATGAGCTTTACCTGTTGTGCAAGAACGTCGACTAGAATTTCCGGCGCTGGCCATTGGCGTTCTTCACCATTGATCGCGAAGGCCAGTTTGTAAGTTTTTCCGTTTGCATACGGTTGACCGTCCCGGGCCCATTCAATGGATTCTCGTGGCAGTGTCATGATCTCACCGATTCGTCCAGCCATTACCAGTAGGGTGATCCACAGGTGGGCGCTTTGTAGGGTCAATGCCAGGGTTGCGACACTCGCCCATTTACGGATCGGCCACTCGAAAGGGTCGATCTCTTCAATTGCTCGGCGAGCGCCTCGATAAGAGCCATGGCAAATTGGAAACGGCGGCGCTAGTATTGTATCTCCAGCGCTATCTCGCCAAGGGTTTGCATCAAAGTAGCTCGCGATAGATCGCGTCATCTTCATCGAATTGCTTTCAGTCTTCGAAGCAAAATTTATGTTGGCAATTAGCTCAGGGAGGGAATCTAATAGATGAATGAGATTGGGGCCCAAAACCTGCACTATCCATAGTACCCGTGGCCCCATTTGGGCTAAGAATTCGTCAGGGATTGGTTGATATGGTGTGGATTCTTTCTCAGGACTCCGCGCGGCGACTTCGCCCCGGGGTGAGGTGGTATTTCCAGCGAACTCGATGGCCGGTGGCGCATCGCCCCAAAGCCCGCGATTCCGGAGCTCTGTAAGTCGCCTTAAGTGGTCCCGGGTATGACGAGAGGAGCGCAGTTCGCGCAAATCTTCAGCCGTTAGAGTGATAGCGAACTCAAAGCTCGTGTAAGTCGGTGTAGATAATCTGTTTAGTATGCCTCGTGCAACAATCGTATTAAACTTCGTATATAAAGCCGAAGCGATCGTGCTAGCATCAAGTGATTTGTGACGGTTTTTGCCAAGGCTCGACGGCCCCATCCGCATTAACAAACCTAGCCGGGTGAGCCAAATCACTCCCTCGTCCAACAAAGCATCGAGTTGCGACGACGCGGTAAGCTTGGCAGGGAGCGCGCTTAAGAGCCTCTGGCGAAGATTGATGCAGCGTAATTGTGAGCCAAAATGTTCAATCATAGATTGAGGCGTTTCCCAAAAACCAAGAGTTTCGCCATGTCCGAGGATAGCCTGGCACTGTCTTGCGCCTTCGGAGGGCAGTTGTTGAAGACCCTCCAAAGGAAATGTTCCAATCAAGTTGACGTGGCTGTTGCATTGATCAACGGGATTTTCTAACGAGCGAGGGGGCGTCGGGGCTGATGTACTCATAAGGCGGCCTATTTATCGAAGGATAGTGGCACTCCAGGAACATAATGTTTTCCATTTTTAATCGCATCCGCCCATTTCCTTCGTGAATCTATCACCAAATTGAGCTCAAAGAGTCGCAGTGCCGCGAGGTTGTTTGTGAGTTCCATTGAATAACTCGCAGAAATCCATGCTTCAATCGGCAGGTTCACTTGCAGCGCAAGTAACTCCTCGACACGCATAGAAATGCCATCGTAACTCTCGGGTAAAAGCACCGCGTTTTGTGGGCACAGCAGGCAACGATTATCATTGCATGGACCTTGGCCGGAGCTTCGGATTTGGAGCGAAGGATTGTATGGATCTTTACAACCTATGTTGAGGCGACTGCGCGAAAGTGCTCGATGTTCTGTCAGGCGCTGTTCCATCTCCTGCGTCACTACTCCATGGCGGTGTAGATGCGCAAGGATCGTAAGATCCACACGGCCCTTTCCTAGCTCGCTCATCAGGATTTCGAGGAAGCGACGAACTGAGTCATCGGCTTCTTTGTTCAAAACATTATTATTAATGTAATCGGAGCTGGTGCGAAGATGAGCATGCCCCAAAGCCCGTTTCACCGCGAGAATGTTACCGCCGCTGCTTCTGAAGACAAATGTGGCAAAGAAGTCACGAAAATCGCTTGGAGTAACATGCGGAATCCTAGACTCATTCCGTTCTGTTCGTTGGGCGTTTATTCGTTCCAATATTATTTCGAGATACGAAATTTTTCTACCCTCTTTGCTTGTCTTTCCTTCCAGGTATCTCGTACCAAGCCAGCCAATGTTTCCGCGTTTGTCCACATAAAGCCAAACGCTACGGCAACCTTGCTCAAGCCGTTGCAAAAGACCATACTGCCTAGACTGCTCTTTATATTCCGCGCCGTCGCGAATAAAATCAATATAGCGGCGCTTTTCATCTTCAAGACGAACCTGAAGAACGGTGCGAAGCGATGAAACGCGTTCCATATACGTTTTTATCAAATGGCCAGGGCCAGATACCGTTTTCCAAAGCCCAATTATCGTTTGCTCCTTATTCTTGGCTCTCGCCTTATTCCCATTCAATAGGTAAGTTTCAGGAGTGAGTACAAATCGCTTATGGAGGCCACTAAAATTATCTTTCGGGTGTGAAAATAAAAAATTCTGAGTTACGTCAAGGGCTTGAAGCGTCGAAGGATTCCAGCCACTGTTGCAAAGGCATAGATGGAAAATAGCATCGGCGTCCCATTTGGTAGGGAATATGGTTTCATGTAAGCGACTTATACTGAAGCCAGACTTTTTTTTAAAATGTGATTGATCGATGCCGTCCCTCAGTTCGGCAGATGTCGGGACTTCTTTATCATATTTTTTCTGCACTGCGCGCATGTGTTGAATATGATGATATAAGTCGGCATCCTGCTGTCCTTCAGGTGCGGTGTCGGATTCGTTGAGCCGATCTGCTAGCTCCCACTTCTCTAGAACAGTCCGACATTCTCGCTTAAGCGCCAAACGTAGCACCTTGATCTGTTCCTCTGGCGGTTGGTGACGTGTTGGGTCTCCGCTCTTTGGCGTTTGCCAGTATAGCGGGCGTGCGCCGAGAGCCATACGGGTAGCATCTGCAATGGACCTGAAGATAGTAAAGGATGATCGGTCCATTTGGATTTTGTACGCGAAGTAACAATGAATCATCTCAAGCATTCGTACGTCCTCGATCCGGGCAGTACTTTCTCCTGTCTGTTCTGATGCAGCCTCTACTGCGTCAAAGAGGCGCCACCAGGCGCGCAGCGACTGAATGTAAGCGTCTACCGTCCCAGGACGAGCGGGGAGCAGGCTGTCTTTAATTGAGGGAGCCAGTTGATGGATTAATTTATGACGACCAGTAAAAGGAACAAACTTTGCGCTATTTCTTCCTCCTTCCACTTCTGTCTGCCCAGTAGCAAGTGTGTGAAGGTTAACCTCCTTAGGCTCCAATTCGTGGCGCGTCCAGAAGATCAACGGGTCATTCGATTCTGGCGCACCGGGCAATTGCACTGGGGCTGGCGTAAGCCCTGTGTGTTGCTTAAGGTGGTCCTTCTTGTAGTGACGAATACTCATATTCCATCTTCCAAATCGTCTTGACTCAGCTGCTCAACCCAGTTCTGGTGGAAATTCATGTTAATCCCGAGGCGGTCAGAAAGCCATTGTAGGTAAGCTATCGTCGTTTCCTGGCTCACGTGCCTTAGTTGAGGCTGAATTGTCAATTGGATGCAAGTCTCTGCCTGTAGTTGTAAGATCTTAAACACTGACTCATCGACCTTCATGTTCAACGCGCGATCGACGATACTCCAGTATTGTTGGATATGCTTCCACAAAACGGAACAAGCCCAGAAGTCTCGAGCGAGATGCGGCGACCATCCTCTTGGCCGGTCCACGCTTCGCCAAAAATCATAAATATTATCCCCGGTGTACCGATTCCCGTTCCTTGGATTGAGAAATAAGTGCACAGCATCGTGTCTTATCCTCTCGGCTTCGCTGCGTGACTTTGCTTTGCGTGTAGCGAGCACTAGCGCCTTCGGGCGTACTCGCTCTCGGTATACATGGAGTTTCTGGGCTAGAGGCATTGGAATGCGAATGATTCCGTGAGGCCCGATCTTGTCTCCGTGATCTCGGCCATATTCAGGACCTTTTGTATTAAATCGTAGGTCAATAAGCACTGCCTGATGCTCAATAGGCTTTTCAGGATTCACGATTCGCCATTCCCTCGGATCTATTGGCAACGTATCAACGCGCCAGGCAGCCGCCTCGGCTCGTCGAATTGCTGTCTCGAGAATAGTCTCAGCTATAAGAGCTTCAGTTGTACATCGTAAATTTAGTCGTTGAAGCCAATCAAAAATCTCTACTTCCTGAGGGAAGCCTAACCGTCGTTTCTCTTCTCGAACTTTCCCCTTTCGAGTTTCGACTGATTTTGTTTCACGCCCACTAAAACTCGAGGGACTGTAAGAGGAGTAGGTCTTAATTATTTTAGGAATGTGGAATGGCTCTCGCAGTCCTTTATCTGCAGCCCAAGTCAGAAATTCGGCAGCTATTGACACGCGGACGTTAATGGTTCTAGGTTTCAGTCCAACGTTGTCGCGCGACCAGATGCCGGTTTGCATTTCGACCTGATAGTGCTGAATCAGGTCAATCTTATAATTCGCTTTTAGAGGATCCTTCGCGCGCACATGGCACCACTCAAGAAAGTTCGCCAGCCAATGGGCGTAATCTTTCATCGTTACCGAGCTGGGAGGGAGAGCAGATTCCTCTTTGCCACGTTGCTTCGGTTCCCATATGCCAAGCCCGCGATCAATCAGGAACTGGTTTGCGAGACGATGATATCCGGGGCGGTCGTCCATGATGAAAGGAAGGTGGGCGACTCTGCCGAATCCCTTTGATTCCAGGACGCCAGGGGTTGAATAGACGACTCGAAAACCATAGTTCATGGTGGCTCCATATCGAATGGCTCCATAGTAGTCCAACATTTACAGATCTAGTGATAATTTTGCTTCCGTATAACGCAGCGGACCTTATACATGCTGACCGTGGTCGCTGCGGCGTTGTGGTTCAACCGCCTGACCAGCATCTCGCACGTGCTGTGCGCTGCGCTGGGCGTGGTGGTGGTGATCGATCCCTGGGCCGTGCTATGGCCGGGCTTCTGGCTGTCGTTTGGTGCAGTGGCGATTATTTTGTACGCGACGATCGGCCGCACGGCGCCGCGGCCACAACGCGCGGACACGCAAGCTGGCGTTGCCGCTGCGCCGCGTCTGCCGCTGGCGCCATCGCGCTGGCAGCGCATGGCGCATTCGCTGCGTGTCGGCACGCATACGCAGTACGTGGTGACGTTTGGGCTGGTGCCGTTGACCATGTTGCTGTTCGGTCAGGTCTCTGTGGTCAGCCCGCTGGCCAATGCAGTGGCGATTCCGCTGGTCAGCCTGGTCGTCACGCCGCTTGCACTGATCGGCAGCATGCTGCCCGGTGTGCTGGCCGTTCCGGTACTGGGCTGCGCGCATTGGCTGGTGGAGATGCTGGCCCTGTGCCTGCAATGGTTCAGCGCCATGCGTTATGCTGTGTGGAGCGCACCGGTGCCGCCGTTCTGGATGTTTTGCTGGGCGATGCTGGGCACCATCTGGCTGCTCGCGCCGCGCGGCTGGCCAGTGCGCTGGCTGGGCCTGGCCAGCTGGATTCCGCTGCTGGCCGCGCAGCCATCCCACCCGGCGTCCGGCCAGATGACCATTACCGCATTCGATGTAGGGCAGGGCATGGCGCTGCTGATCGAAACCCGTGGCCATCGGCTCCTGTACGACACCGGCCCCGCCTACTCGCCCGAATCCGACGCTGGCAGCCGTGTCATCCTGCCGTACCTGCGGGCGCGCGGCATCAATGCGCTGGATGGCGTGATTATTTCGCACAGCGACGCCGACCACTCCGGCGGCGCCCTCGCCGTACTCGATGGGATACGCACCGCCTGGGTGCTGTCGTCGCTGCCCGTCAACCATGCCATTGTCCGGGCCGCGCGTCAGCACGTGTCCTGCGCGGCTGGCCAGAGCTGGACCTGGGACGGCGTGCGCTTTGAGATGCTGCACCCGCTGCCGGCCAGCTATGCCGACGCCAGCCTCAAGCCCAACGCGCGCGGCTGCACGCTCAGAATCACGGCCGGTGGCAAATCCATGCTGCTGGCCGGGGATATCGAGGCCGCGCAGGAAGCGCAGCTGGTCGCCCGCGCGCCGGCGCAACTGCCAGCCGATATCCTGCTGGCGCCGCACCATGGCAGCGGCACCAGTTCGACGCCGGTCTTCCTGCGCGCGGTCCACCCGCAGGCGGCCATTTTCCAGGTCGGGCACCGCAACCGTTACCACCATCCCAAGCCGGAAGTCTACGAGCGCTACGGCGCCATGCACATCCAGCGCTACCGTACCGACCAGCAGGGCGCTATCACCCTGGAGTTTGATGAAACTATACGAATAAGCACCTACCGCAGCACCCACGGCCGCTATTGGCAAGCACGCTAATTAGAGCGTTTCCACCAACAGCCCGCGCTTACTCACATTACAATGGGGCAAAAACTATCATACGGAGACCGCTTGTGAGCAAGCCCAAGCTGCATTTCGCGCACGCCAACAGCTACCCGGCAGGCGTCTATCGCCAGTTCTTTGCGCTGCTGTCTGAAGACTTCGACATCCAGTCGCTCGACATGCATGCCCATAATCCGCACTATCCCGTCACGGACGGCTGGCCGCATCTGGTCGATGAATACATCAACGAACTCACCACCCGCTACACCGAACCGGTGATCCTGGTCGGCCACTCGCTGGGCGGCATGCTGAGCATGATGGTGGCGCACAAACGTCCTGACCTGGTGCGTTGCGTGGTGATGCTGGATGCGCCCGTGGTCGGCGGCTGGCGCGCGTTCGCCTGGCGTATGATTAAGCTGCTGGGGCGCGCTTACGCCGTGCCGCCGGCCAAATTCTCTATTCGTCGCCGCAATGTGTGGCCCGACGTGAAAGCCGCCTACGACCACTTCGCCGCCAAGGACCTGTTTGCCGCCTGGGCGCCCGGCGTGCTGGGTGACTACATGGACAGCGGCCTGAAGCCGCATCCGGACGGCGTCCAGCTGCGGTTTACGCGTGAAAACGAAACCGCCGTCTATGCGACGCTGCCGCATCACCTGCCGAAGCTGCTGAGCAAAGGCTCTCCGGTGCCGATCGGTTTTATCGGCGGCGACAATTCCTGGGAAACCAGCCAGTCCGGCCATCAGCATACGCAGGCGCTGGTTGGCCGCCATTTCCGCATCCTGCCGGGCGGCCACCTGTTCCCGATGGAGACGCCAGCCGCTGCCGCGCAAGCCACCAAAGAGATGATTGCCGACCTGCTCGGCGGGCAGCCTGGTAAAAAAGTTCTTAAAAAAGAAGCTTTAGCGTAAAATCCCGGGCATTGTAAAACTTTAGGAATGCCTTGCGATGACGATTAAAAGCGACAAATGGATACGCCGTATGGCGGAAGAACACGGAATGATCGAACCGTTCTTCCCGGACCAGATACGCCAGGAAGACGGCCGCAAGGTGATTTCATACGGCACCTCCTCGTACGGCTATGACATCCGTTGCGCCGACGAATTCAAGGTGTTCACCAACATCAACAGCACCATCGTCGATCCGAAGAACTTCGATTCGAACTCCTTCGTGGACGTGAAAAGCGATGTCTGCATCATCCCGCCGAACTCGTTCGCCCTGGCGCGCACCATGGAATACTTCCGTATTCCGCGCAGCGTGCTGACGGTTTGCCTGGGCAAATCGACCTATGCCCGTTGCGGCATCATCGTCAACGTCACCCCGTTCGAACCGGAATGGGAAGGTTATGTGACGCTGGAGTTCTCCAACACCACGCCGCTGCCGGCAAAAATCTACGCGGGCGAAGGCTGCGCCCAGGTGCTGTTCTTTGAAAGCGACGAGATCTGCGACGTCTCCTACAAGGACCGTAACGGTAAATACCAGGGCCAGCATGGTGTAACCTTGCCAAAAGCCTAAGCAGGGCCTTTACCGATCTTTACATCACGCGGGCTGCGGCCCGCGTTTGTTTTTGCCGATAAGCTCATTAATGAAATAAATTGATGAGGAGCAATCATGGTGAGCGCATTGGGATCGAGTACAGCCGCAGCCAGCACCAGCGGCAGCGGCAGCGGCAGTTCGGACAGCAGCAGCGCAATCGCTGCCTTGCAGAAACAGTTGCAAAGTGTGCAAAAGGATTTGACCGAGGCGGCCAGGGATACCTCGGAAGCGGGTCAGCAAAAGACCAAGCTGCTGCAAACCCAGGTGCAGGCGCTGGAAGCCCAGATCGCCCAGTTGCAGGCGCAGGCAGCGCAGAAGGCGGCTCAGCAGGCCCAGCAGCAAGCCGAGGCCAAACAGACCGCGCAGCAGCCCGGCACGGACAGCGACAAATCGCGCTACGCGACCGTCGGCAGCGTGATCGACACTAGCGCTTGACCGGCAGCGTCATTTCCACGCACAGGCCGCCGCCGGCGCGGTTGCTGGCGCGGATGCTGCCGCCGTGCGCTTCAATCACGTGCCGGGCAATCGCCAGGCCCAGGCCATGGCCTTCGGCGCTGGCGCTGCTGGAGCGGAAGAACGGCTGGAAGATGGTATCCAGATCGGCGGGCGCGACGCCAGGGCCACGGTCCAGCACACGGATCACTAGCTGGCTGGCGTCGGGCAGCGCGCGCGCCTGCAGTTGCACTTCGCCGCCTTCCGGGCTGTGCTTGATGGCGTTGCGCACCACGTTTTCGATGGCCCGGCCCAGCAGGTCGGACTGGCCGATCACTTGCACGTCGGCGTCGCCTTCCTGTATCACCGTGCGGTGCTGGCTGGTGGCTTCGTAACGCGCGTCATCGGCGATCTGGTCGAGCAGGTCGGCCATGCTGATTTCTTCCTGCGAGGCCTTGATGGCGCCAGCTTCCAGGCGCGCCAGCGTCAGCAGTTCGCCCACCAGCTTGTCCATCCGCACGCTTTCACGCTCGATGCGCTCCATTGACGCGCTCCATTTCTCCGGCTGCTGATGCGCCAGGCCGATGGCGGCCTGCAGGCGGGCCAGCGGTGAGCGTAGTTCGTGCGAGACGTCGTGCAGCAGGCGCGTCTGGCCATCGATGAGGCTGCGCAGGCGCGCGCTCATGCGGTCGAAGTCGCGGCCCAGGTCGTTGAGTTCATTGCCGGCCTTGCCGCTATCGCTGGCGAAGCGTGGCGAGAGATCGCCATTGGCGGCCGCATCAAACGCCTGACGCAAGGCACGGATCGGGCGCGAAAAGTACCAGGCCAGCAGCACCGCAAACAGCAGGCTGGCCAGCGTGGCGGCGGCAATCGGCACCCACGGGCCGAGCGGCTGGAAGCGCGGCCCCCATGGACGGTCGCCCATGTCGCGGCGCTCGCCATCCATGCCGGGCGGCGGTGCCTGCATGCCTGGTGCGGGCTGCATGCCGGCTGGCGGTGGTTCGTTCTGGCCGGGATTGGGACCGCCACGGCGGTCATCGGTGGCGCTTTGCAGTACCGAGGCGGCTTTCATTGCCATCTGGGCGCCGCCGCCCAGGCCGGAGAGCAGCGGGCGGCCATCGCCTTCCAGGCCGCGCTGATGTTCGCCTGACGGCAGGAACAGCAGGTAGTGCTTGCCGTCGTCGGCAGTCACCTGGCGCACGGCGCGGCGCCGGCCCGTTTCCTTCACGCGTACGCGCGACTCCTGCAAGATCCGCGGATTGACCACGCGCCCCAGCAGTTCATGCCCCTGGTCGTCCACCGCATACACGCGGTGGCGCTCCATGCTCTCCAGCATGCGCTGCAGCGCCTTGACGCCGCCAAACTCCAGCGTCGACGCAGCGGCGTTGATGGCCATTTCCGCCGGCGGACTGGTATCCAGGCTGACCTGCGCGCCATTCAGCTGATTGCGGTTCTTGAGCCAGATCGCGCCGCCGATACCGACGGTCGCAGCCAGCTGCGCCAGCAAAATGGACAGGAAAAACTTCCAGAACAAACGACCCAAAACTTACTCCTTGATCAGCTGGTAGCCGAGCCGATACACGGTCTGCAGGCACGAGCGGCCATCGGCAATCGTGCCCAGCTTGTGGCGCAGGCTGCTCAGGTGGACATCGATATTGCGGTCGAAGCGCGCCAGCGGACGGCCCAGGCCCTGTTCCGACAGGGTGTTCTTGCTGACCGGGCGGCCGGCGTTGCGGGCCAGGACTTCCAGCAGGTTGAATTCGGTGCTGGTCAGTTCCAGCTTGTCGCCGGCCCAGGTGGCGCGGCGCTGTTCCGGCCACATGATCAGCTGGCCCACGGTGAGCGCGGTCTGCTGGCTGGTGTCGACGGGAACGGCCTGGGCGCGGCGCAGGATGGCGCGGATGCGGGCGGTCAGCTCGCGCGGGGTGCATGGCTTGGCCACATAGTCGTCGGCGCCCAGTTCGAGGCCGACGATGCGGTCGGTGTCGTCGCCGCGGCCGGTCAGCATCAGAATCGGCAACTGGCTGGTGGTGCGGATGCGGCGCAGGGTTTCCAGGCCGTTCATGCGCGGCATCATCACATCCAGGATGGCGATGGCGTACAGGCCGGTAAATGCTTCGGCGGTGCCGGCTTCGCCGTCGTGCACGGTTTTGACGTCAAAGCCTTCCTGCTCCAGGTATTCCTTGAACATGCCGACCAGTTCAATGTCGTCGTCTATCAGCAGTACTTTGCTTTTCATTGCGATTTCTTCAGGTATAGATTGCCCATCATAACAGTCCGAACCCGCATGACGGCTCGCTTTTACCCCGTTTTACAACGTCTTTCCAGTAGGGAATTGAATATCAGTTAGACATCTTTACCCTGATTTACTTTGCCCTAACGCCGCTTTACACCGGGCGCCCAGAGAATGACGGTTCCAACAATCAAGGATTATGTGCAATGAAAACATCCACCTCAGGTGTACGCAATATGGTGCTGGCGGCCGCGCTGGCGTTGCCGTTGCTGGTTACCGGCGGCGCGGCGCGCGCTGATGGCAATGTGCCACCAGACCAGCCGCCGATGATGCCAGGCGAACCTGGACCAGGGCCGCATGGCCCGCATGGCTCGATGCATGGCGGCCGTCCACCGTTCCTGCGCGGCCTGGAACTGAGCGAGGCGCAGGAAGACAAGGTATTCGCCATTTTGCATGCGGAGGCGCCGTATCTGCGCGAACAGTCCAGGGCCGCCGCCAAGGCGCGTGAAGCCTTGCACGCGCTGGGTGACAGCGACAAGTTTGACGACGCCAAGGCCACAGCCCTGGCCAGGGATGCCGCCACCGCTGAAGCCAACATCATGCTGCAGCACGTGCGCACGCAGCAGAAGTTGCTGGCGGTGCTGACGCCGGAACAACGCAAAAAGCAGGCGGACGAACCGCCGCGCCATCCGCCGCGCCCATGACTGTCTTTGCAGTGCCCCTCAAACCCCAACAGCGGAGAACCGTATGTCTATCAGCGCCCTGAGTTCCAGCAGCGCGGCCAGCTCGCTCAGTTTCCTGAGCCGTCTGAGCAGCACCAACAAAAACAGCAGCAACAGCACCGACGGTGTGCGTCCGCCACGCCCACCGGATGGCGGCGGTTTTGCCAACGCGATTGCCGATGCGCTCAAGTCGATCGGTATTTCTGACACCAGCACAAGTACCAGCAGCACCGATGCCTCGGCGGCGGCATCCAGCAGTGACAGTACCAGCACGACGGACGGTACGGATATCGCTGCTGCGTTGGGCAGCTTCCTGCAAAGCCTGATGGGCGCGCTGCATGCGCAGAACAGCGGCAACGATGCGCCGCAGCCATATAGCGAGCAGCAGGGCAGTGGTGGCCCCGGCGGCCCGGGCAAGCTGGAATCGGATCTGCAAAGCCTGATCGCCAAACTGGGATTGGGTAGCGACAGTACCACTACCAGTACCGATGGCGCGGATAGCGGCGATGCGGTCGATCAACTGGAAAGCGCGTTTGGCAATCTGCTGGACAAGCTGGGCACGAGCAGCACGGCCAGCAGTGACAGCACTGACAGCACCAGCACCGGCAATGACGCGGCGACCAAGCTGGCCGCCTTCCTGCAAGCGCTGTCCACCAAGGTCGGCGGCAACGGCACCAGCGGCAATATGGTGAACACCACGGTGTAACCCCTGTTTTACCGGCCGCAGCGCATGCGTGCTGCGGCAGTTTTTTAACCCAGGCAGGAGCAGGTATGGAATTTCACGACGATAAGCACGAACACAGCCTGGCAAACGATCTGGTCGCCATGCTCAACTTGAATAGCGACCGTCGTCAGACAATGCGCTGGCTGCTGGCCGGCGCTTCGGCACTACCCGTGCTTGGCTGTGGCGGTGGCACCAGCGGCAGCGAGAGCACAACCACCTCGGCGGCGGCCACGGCGACCACGCCCACCACAACAACCACGACAACGACCACCACCACAACCACCAACGGTTCGTGTTCGGTGATACCGGAAGAAACCGGCGGCCCCTATCCGGCTGATGGCACCAACAGCAATGGCAGCGGCGTCGTCAACGTGCTGACCCAATCAGGTGTGGTGCGCAGCGACATCCGCAGCAGCTTCGGCAACGCCAGCGGCACGGCGGCCGGTGTACCGCTGACCATCAAGCTACAGATCGTCAATGCCAACAATAATTGCGCACCGCTGGCCAATGCCGCCATCTACCTGTGGCATTGCGACCGCGACGGCAATTATTCACTGTATTCGACTGGTGTGACAAACCAGAATTACCTGCGCGGCGTGCAGGAAACCGACAGTAGCGGCAACCTCACCTTTACCACGATTTATCCGGGCTGCTACTCGGGACGCGTGCCGCACGTGCACTTTGAAGTGTATCCATCACTGGCCAAGGCCACCACAGCGGCCAGCCGCATCAAGACCTCGCAGTTCACCTTCCCGGTGACCACCAGCAATGAGGTGTATGCCACCAGCGGTTACAGCGCTAGCATAAAAAATCTGGCCGCCATCAGCTTTGCCACCGACAATGTGTTTAGTGACGGCTACGCGCTGCAAATGGCCACCATCAGCGGCAATGCCATCGATGGCTATGCGGCGACGCTGACGGTGGCCGTAACTGCCTAAGCGTTCATAAAGCCCAGATCACGGCTGCTGAAATTGCCGATATTGGGGAATACATCGGCAATCTGCGCGGCCGACAGGCCAAACCAGCCAGCCAGGGTGGCGCCGTACTGATCGACCGAGACGGTCGGCAGCAACGAGCCCGATCCCACATCCAGGGCATGGCCCTCGCCACTTGGCGGGAAGGCACCGTAGATATCCTTGCCCTTTACTGCGCCGCCGACCACGAAGTGGTGCGAGCCCCAGCCGTGGTCGGTGCCATCGCCATTGCTGGCAAAGGTGCGGCCGAAATCGGAGGCGGTAAACAAGGTGACCTGGCGGCGCACATCCGTGCCTTGCAGGTTGCCCATGAGCGTATCGAAATAGGCGATGGCATGGGCTACCCGGGCCAGCAGATCGGCTTGGGCCGCCAACTGGCCGTTGTGAGTGTCAAACCCGGCCATGCTGACATAAAACACTTGACGCTTGGCTCCCAGGCCATTGCGGCCGGCGATAATGCGGGCCACCATTTGCAACTGCTTGGCCAGCGGGTTGACTGCCGCCTGCTGGGTGTTGGGGTTGATGTAAGGTGTCGGGTCCGGCACGCCGCCTGCGCCAGCGGCCGGAATCGCACTGGCCAGTACCCCCTGGCTGGCAATGGCGCGCTGCATGATAGCGGCATATTCCTTTTCCATCGGGTCGGTGCTGGAGGCGGTGATAATCGACTGCAGCGTATTGCCGGCTGGCGAGGAATGGAACAGCTGGCCGCTGAGCAGCTCCACCGGTGGGTTGCCGGCGGGGTTCACCTGGAATTGGCGGACATTGCGTCCCGACAGGAATACCGTGTTGCCACCCGCAGAAATGCTGGTGAACATCGCATTGCCGTTGCCGGCGGCGACCAAATCGGCCATGCGGCCGCCCCAACCGCTGGTGGCGCCTTCCGCTCCGCCCGACTGCCAGACTGACTGCTGGTCATTGTGCGAGAACAGCTTGGGCGGCAGCGCCACCGAGGCAGCTTTATACTGCGCCAGCGTGGTGGGCTGTACCAGCGTGCCGACGTTGGCGACGATGGCGGCGCGGCCGCTGTCAAACAGCGTCTTGAGCGGCGCCAGCGATGGGTGTAGTGCGAAGCTGCGGCCAGACTGTTCGGTGTTGGGCGTAATCGCCAGCAGGCCGTTGCTGGCCCCCGGCGCGGGTAACGCCAATTGGCCGTTGTCATTGCCGCCGCGCAGACGCTGGTATTCGCTCCACGAGGCCGGGTCGGTGGCCACCACAGTGTTGAACGGATCGTTACCACCAGTCATGAACAGGCATACGGTGGCTTTGTAGTCCGACGCATTCTGTGCGGCAGCGGCGCTCATGGCGGCCAGATTCATGGCAAACGGAGCGGCGCTGGCGCCCGCTGCGGCCAGCATCGAACCCAGAAAATGGCGACGAGAGAATTGATTGTTTTTCATCAGGCGCTTCCTTACTTTTGTACGATGTATTCTGGCGAGACCATTGCCAGGAAAATAGCCAGAGAGACACGCGAGTCGCGGAACACCGCCACGTCGGCGGCATTGTTCGGATTCGGTTCGCTGATTGACTTCAAGGCCGACAGGATCTGGTTGCGCAGCGTTGTCGACATATTGCCGTTCAATACCAGCAGCTTGATACGGTCCACCAGCGCTTCCGGCTGATAGGCCAAGGCACGTTCAGCGCTGTAGTCCGGCACAATGTCCGGCATGCCGCTGGCGCCACCCGTGCCCCAGGTGACCACGTAGCGCATGAAGTTGACATAACCGATCACCGATGGCTCGCTGGCGATCTGCAGTTCCGGTGCGGTCAAATTCTTGAGCGCCAGATCGGAGTTGGGCGGTACGTAACCAGGGCGGTAGAAGTTGAACACGGAAGGCGAGTTCATCGGCGTTTGCGCCAGATAAACCACCGGGTTATCCGTGTTGAACATCAGGAAGCGGCCCGTCTTGGAGGTCACGTTGAATGCACGCATCCAGTTGGCCAGACGGATCACCGGCTCGCGTACTTTGGGCGACGCGGTCAGGCCCGGCACGTTACCCCAGCGCGCCTCAGGCGCCATCAGGATGGCACGTATCACCGCCTGCATATCGCCGCGCACACCTTGGCCATTATTGTTGAAGGCCATGGCAACGCGCGACACATAAGACGGCGAGGGATTACTGGTCACCAGACGCTCAATGAGGCGGCGGGCAATAAACGGCCCTACGTTGCGGTGATTGAATAGCGTGTCCAGCGCAATTTTCATGTCATCGGCCGCATTCGAGCCGGCGCCGATGGTCCGGCCCAGGAAACGTTTTTCCGAGGTCGAATGGAATTGCGCATACACCTGCATCGGCATGGTTTCGCGGAACGGATCGCGCAGGGTGCCGTAGTAGCGTGCTTCCGACTTGTCGGCACCATTCCAGCACCAGCCCGTAAATACCTTGGCCAGGCCCATGACATCGTCGTGGGTGTAGGTTTCGATGGGCTTACCGTTGGCCAGCTTCATTACGCCGTCCTGCTGCAGCTCATACAGGCCAATGGTCATCAGTTGCATGATTTCGCGCGCAAAATTCTCATCCGGCATGCGCGTCGCGCTTTCCTTCTCATTGCGCAGATGCGACAGGTACAAGCCCATCATGGGGTTTGTGGCGACATCTTGCAGCAAGTCACGGAAGTTACCGAACGCGTTTTTAGCCAACAGATCGTAGTAGTTAGCGACGCCACGCGGGAAGGTGTAGATCGCATCCTGCTGGGTAGAAATCACGAAGATTTGCGACAGGGCATATGTCACCCGTTGGCGCAGCTGGTCATCACCGGAGATCGCCTGTTTCCAGAAACTCTCGAGGAAGTTATTCGGCGTCAGGTTGGCGGCGCCGCCAATGGTGCCGGCCAGACCGTTCAACGTGGTCAGGTGACTGACGCGCGGCTTTGCGAACTGGGCGGTAATCCACGCATCCTGGCCCATGGCAGCCACTTCGGCAATCGACTTTTCAGTCGGACCAAAGCTGGCCTGGGCCAGAAACCGGGATGCCTGCGCAGGCGTAATCGACACATCGGCCGTCGCTGCGGTAGTAGCGCCTCCCATTATCATGCGGGAGGCAGTCGTGCCGCTGCTGGCGGCATCAGGTGCAACCGCATCCGGATTGCTGCCGCCGCAAGCGGCGAGCGTGATCAGGGAGGCGGTAGCAAGCGCAAGTTTTACATTTCCCAACTTCATTTGTTTCCCTTAGGAATTATTCAGGATGGGGTCGATTGTAAAATAATTGCTTTGAGCAAGAAAAGCGCTAATTTAATACTGCGCTGCAACATTGATGTGTGGGAAAATTTTTAAGCGAAGATGAACGACAATGCGGAAAAGTTACAGGAAGTTATTAAACAAAAAATGAATATTTTTTTCTGGAAACATGTGTGATTCTTGCCGAAAATTGCTGAATTGTAAATTTGCAAAATCTAAGTTTGCAAATTTAATAAATATCATGATGCAACTTATGCTGCCCTATGTAACAAAAAAAACGGCCCGGTCGTTGCCGACCGGACCGCTCTTAGCGAGTAAAGTGCACCCTATTGTTTTACGCAATCCACGAAGTAACCGCGTTTACCGTCTACTTCACGCTTGACCAGGCCGTGGACGTCGGTCTCGAAGCCCGGGAAGCGTTCATTGAAGTCGCGTGCGAAGCGCAGATAGTCCACAATGGTCTTGTTGAAGCGCTCGCCTGGGATTAGCAGCGGGATGCCCGGTGGGTAAGGCGTCAGCAGGATGGAGGTGATGCGGCCTTCCAGCTCATCAATGGCGACGCGCTCGATCTCGCGGTGCGCCATCTTGGCAAACGCTTCCGACGGTTTCATCGCCGGTACCATGTCCGACAGATACATCTCGGTGGTCAGGCGGGCCACGTCGTAGGCCTTGTAGAAGTCGTGGATCTGCTGGCACAGGTCGCGCAGGCCCATTTTTTCGTAGGTCGGGTTGGCTGCCGCGAATTCCGGCAGGATGCGCCACATCGGCTGATTCTTGTCGTAGTCGTCCTTGAATTGTTGCAGTGCGGTCAGCAACGTGTTCCAGCGGCCTTTGGTAATGCCGATGGTGAACATGATGAAGAACGAGTACAGGCCGCATTTCTCGATGATCACGCCGTGCTCGGCCAGGTACTTGGTCACGATCGACGCCGGGATGCCGGTCTCGTCGAACTTGCCGTCCAGCGACAGGCCAGGGTTGACGATGGTGGCCTTGATCGGGTCCAGCATATTGAAGCCCGGCGCCAGCTTGCCGAAACCGTGCCAGTCGTCCTCGGCCTTGATGATCCAGTCTTCGCGCGAACCGATGCCTTCTTCGGCGAATTCGTTCGGACCCCAGACCTTGAACCACCAGTCCTTGCCCCACTCGGCGTCGATCTTTTTCATGGCGCGGCGGAAGTCCAGCGCTTCCAGGATGGACTCTTCCACCAGTGCGGTGCCGCCTGGCGCTTCCATCATGGCCGCTGCAACGTCGCACGAGGCGATGATCGAGTACTGCGGCGAGGTCGAGGTGTGCATCAGGTAAGCCTCGTTGAAGGCGTCCTGGTCCAGCTTGACGGTTTCCGATTCGCGCACCAGCACCTGCGAGGCCTGCGACAGGCCGGCCAGCAGCTTGTGGGTCGATTGAGTCGAGAAGATCATCGACTCCTTGGCGCGCGGACGGTCCTTGCCGATCGCGTGCATATTCTTGTAGAAGTCGTGGAAGGTGGCGTGCGGCAGCCAGGCTTCGTCGAAGTGCAGCGTGTCGATCTGGCCGTCCAGCAGTTCGCGCAGGGTTTCCACGTTGTAGACCACGCCGTCGTAGGTCGACTGGGTGATGGTCAGGATGCGCGGTTTCTTGTTCACGGCTTCGCGCGCGAACGGGTTGGCTTCGATCTTTCGCTGGATGCTCTCCATCGAGAACTCTTCCAGCGGGATCGGGCCGATGATGCCCAGGTGGTTACGGGTAGGCATCAGGAATACCGGAATCGCGCCGCACATGATGATTGAGTGCAGGATCGACTTGTGGCAGTTACGGTCAACCACCACGATGTCGCCAGGCGCCACGGTCGAGTGCCACACCATCTTGTTCGAGGTCGAGGTGCCGTTGGTGACGAAGTAGCAATGGTCGGCATTGAAGATGCGCGCGGCGTTGCGTTCGGACTTGGCGACCGGGCCGGTGTGGTCCAGCAGTTGGCCCAGCTCCTCCACGGCGTTGCAGACGTCGGCGCGCAGCATGTTCTCGCCAAAGAACTGGTGGAACATCTGGCCGATCGGCGATTTCAGGAAGGCCACGCCGCCCGAGTGGCCAGGGCAGTGCCACGAGTACGAACCGTCGTTGGCGTATTCCACCAGCGCGCGGAAGAACGGCGGCGCCAGGCCGTCCAGGTAGGACTTGGCTTCGCGGATGATGTGGCGCGCGACGAATTCCGGCGTGTCTTCAAACATGTGGATGAAGCCGTGCAGTTCGCGCAGGATGTCGTTGGGGATATGGCGCGAGGTGCGGGTTTCGCCGTACAGGTAGATCGGGATGTCGGCGTTCTTGTAGCGGATCTCTTCAACAAAGGCGCGCAGCGACTTCAGCGCGGTGTCGGTATCTTCCACCGAGCCGGAGCCGAATTCTTCATCGTCGATCGACAGCACGAAGGCCGAGGCGCGCGACTGCTGCTGGGCGAACTGGGACAGGTCGCCGTAGCTGGTCACGCCCACCACTTCCATGCCTTCTTTTTCCATCGCATCGGCGAGGGCGCGGATGCCTAAGCCGGACGTGTTCTCAGAACGGAAATCCTCGTCAATGATGACGATGGGGAAACGAAATTTCATGCATGTCTCCAAAAAAGCAAGCCGCCCCTGACAGGATGTTGAGGGGCGGACAGGGCGCGACCACGATGGCCGCAAAAAAATAAGAACGGGATTCTCGCAGAAAACAGCGCTGCTGCGGGAAAAAATTATCGTACCAGAATGCCGTATCGGCATGACGCCCTTGTTACACAGCTGTCATGCCGATCAACTAATGTTGCTTAGTGACCAGCGAACCAGGCGAGGGCGCCCATCGCCACGCCGATCCCGGCCACGCCATAGGCCAGGCCCATCATCCACTTCTTGCGGGTCAGCAGGGTGATGGCGGCCAGCGAAATGGCGATCTGCTCGGCCGTGGTGGCCAGCGCCCACTGGTGGTGCTTGTGCATGGCTTCATCCGACTTGTGGTTCCACTCTTTCGAGGATTCTTCCCACTTTTCGGCTTCCTTCTTGATGTCTTCCTTTTCGTGCTTGTAGCGGGCCACTTCGGCCTCGTAGCGCTTGGGATCGACACCGGGCAGTGTCATGGCCAGTTCCGCCAGGTTCTGCTTGGCAGACTTGGCCTGGTAATAGTTCCAGCTATTGGCAGCCTGGGTCTTGTCGATGGCGGCATTGTTCTTGAACAGGGCGGCATCGTTCTGGGTGGCGCCGCCAAGGTAGCCGAATGCGGCGCCCACGGTAGCGAGGATTGCGGTCATGACGGCAATATTGTTGGAAAAGCCATCGCTGCCATGGGCGGCGTGTTCCACCGCGTGGTCGTGCGGGCCGTGGACGTGGAAGCCTTCAGAAGACATAGGGGTATCCTTAATCAAGCCTTGCGGCGCAGGGTAACAAAAGCGTAGTGCAGAGCGGATTTCTCCGAGGTGTGTTCTTCGCGCGCGGTTTCCTGCCACGCGTCGGCGTCGATCTCCGGGAAGAAGGCGTCGCAGTCGAAGGTCTGGGCGATCCGGGTCACGATCAACTGGTCGGCCAGCTGCATCGACTGCTTGTAGATCTCGGCGCCGCCAATGACGAAGCCTTCGGCGCCGTCCAGCAGTGCGATGGCCGCTTCGATGGAGCCGGCGGTTTCCACGCCCTCATGCGACCATTGCTGGTTGCGCGTGACGACGATGTTGCGGCGGTTGGGCAGCGGACGGCCGATGGAGTCGAACGTCTTGCGGCCCATGATGATCGGGTGGCCGGTGGTGATGCGCTTGAAGTGGGCCAGGTCCTCCGGCAGTTTCCACGGCAGGGTGTTGTTGATGCCGATGCCGCGCTGGGCGTCGGTGGCGACGATGATAGTAAGTTTGCTCATGATTCCAGGTGCGATAAAGAGGCGTGATTATCGTTGAAATTACGGTTTCGGAGGCGCTGGCGTGCGTGCCTTCTTGCTGCGCCGGTTTTCACGCTTGCGCTGCAAACGGCGCTCCTCCAGCCAGTCGCGGCAACTCGGGATGCTGAAGCACGTGCAGTTGTTGGAGCAGCCAAGGACATCGGCAACATCGCTGGCGTCGCAGGACAGGTCGCAATTGCCGGCCTGTGCGCGGTGGCGCTTGCTCATGGCCGGCATTGCCGGATGATAGTGCTGGTGTATCTCGTGGCAGTCGTCCAGCCGGCGCCGCAGCAGTTCCAGGCCGACCGGCAGGCCGTGGCGCGCGATCACGCGCTTGCCGTAGGCGGAGCAGCTGTCGCGGCCCGTGTGGCGGCGGAAGGCGCAGTTAAAGCCCTTCAATGGCGACAGGTAGCGCTGGTAAAAGCTGATGGCTGCCAGGGCCAGAATTTTCATGGGGCGCGGTAGAAGTTCAACAGGTGGCTGGCCAGCGCCTGCGGCGCCTCCAGCGGGATCATGTGGCCGGTGCCTTCCTGCAGCACATGCAGCTCGATGGCCGGATTGTAGCGGCTGAATTCGCGGACATCGTCGGCCGCCACCAGTTTATCCTGTTCCGAGGCGATCGCGAGCACGCGACAACGCAGCTCGCCGGTACGGCTCATCAAATCCGGGCGCTCGATGGTGGTACGGAACTGCGTCAGCAGCACGTCCTTGCCCAGTTCCACCGCCATGGCCTGGATGACGTCCACAATCGCGGGATCATCCATGTGCTCGGGCGCCAGGATTTCACGCAGGCGCATCTGCGTCATGCCGGTGTAGTGGTTCTTTTCCAGCAGCGGGATGATGCGCAGGCGGGTGGCTTTTTCCTTCTCCTGCAGGCCGCGCGCGGAACTGGCGATGATGACCAGCGAGTTGACGCGTTCCGGATTCGCCAGCGCGTATTCGACTGCCAGGTAGGCGCCCAGCGAGAACGCCACCAGATTGGCTTTCGGCGCCGTATGCGCGCCGATCAGCTCCTGCATCTGCGCGCGCGAGCGGGCCTTGTGCAGCGGGACGTGATGGAATTCAAAGCCGTCGCCCAATAGCGGCAGCAGGCGGCCCCACATGCGCTCATCGCACAGGGTGCCAGGGACCAAATCCAGACGCGTCATACGGCCATCGGGGCGGTGATGGGCGCGTGGTGCTGGTAGCCTTCCAGTGCGAAGTCCGATGGTTCGATTTTTTCCAGCCACTCCGGCTCGTATTTGCCGGTTTTGCTGAAGTCGGGCACGCGGTCGGAGATGATGAGTTCCGGCAGCGGCAGCGGTTCGCGCTTCAGCTGTTCCTGCACCATGTCCATGTGGTTCTCGTAGATGTGGGCGTCGCCAATGAAGTAGGTGAACCAGCGCGGCGTGTAGCCGGTCAGGCGGCCCACCAGGTGCATCAGTGCCGCGCCTTCCGCCAGGTTGAACGGCGTGCCCAGACCCAGGTCGTTCGAACGCACGTAGAGGCACATCGACAGCTCTTTGGTGCTCGGGTTGGGAATGAACTGGTACAGCAGGTGGCAGGCGGGCAGGGCGACCGCGTCCAGCACGGCCGGATTCCAGCCGTGGAACAGGATGCGGCGGCTGCCAGGATTGTTGACGATGGTATCCAGGCATTCGCGCAACTGATCGATGGCCTTGTACAGCAGGACTTTCTGTACACCGTCTTCTTCCAGCGGCGCGACGATGGTGAAGCCGTTCTTCTGCGCGTTGGCGATTTGCGCCTGGTTGGCGGCGTCCAGTACTTTGTAGCCTGGCCACTGGCGCCACTGCACGCCGTAGACCGGCCCCAGGTCGTCAGTGCCGAGGCGATAGGGATTGTCCAGCCATTGCTGGTTTTCGTTGGCGTTCTGGTCCCAGACCTTGCAGCCCAGCGCACGGAAATCGGCGGCGCTGCGCGAGGCGCGCAGGAAGGCGCACAACTCGCCGACGACGGATTTAAAGGCGAGCTTCTTGGTCGTCACTGCAGGAAAACCTTTTTTCAAGTCGAAGCGCATCATCGCGCCCGGCACGCTCAGCGTGCGGATGCCGGTGCGGTTGTCTTGCCAGCTGCCGGTGTCGATGACGGTTTGGATGAGTTCCAGGTATTGCTGCATTCAGTTCTCCAACGTGTTCGGTGGTGCAAAGACGGCTATTTTAACAGGCGGCCGGTAGGTGTTCAGCGGCTGCCCGGTTTGGATTTGCGGCCACCCGGCTGCGAGGCCGCACGGCCTTCAACGCGCGCCTGCGACTTGGCGCCACGGCCACCCGCCACCACCACAGCGCCCTTGGGCGGTGCTGAGCCGCTGTCGCCACGCCGGCTGCCGCTATAGCCGCCGCGCGGCCCGCCACCGTATGCGCCGTCGCTGCGCGCGTCACCGGACGATTTGCCGCCTGCAGCACGGTCACCACCCGACGATTTCGACGGTTTCGGCGGCGCGATGTAGGTGCCCAGCGATTCGCTGCCGCCCGCTGGCCGCGCCTCCGCTTTGGCGGGCGTTTTGCTGCCTGCGGTTGTCGTAGCGGGGCGCTTGGCTGTACCAGCCGGCTTGCTGCCCGCTTTGCCCGCACGGGGCGCGGCGAGTTTTTGCGCCGGCGTGGCGCTGCCTTTTGGCGCTGTCTCCGGCACGCGGTGATCTGCCTCGAAGCCAGCTTCCTCAAAACGCTGAATGACCTGGCGCGTCAGCGTCTCGATGGCCTTGAGCATATCCACTTCGTCTGCACACACCAGTGACATCGCTTCACCCGTCATGCCCGCACGGCCAGTACGGCCGATACGGTGGATGTAGTCTTCCGCCACCGTCGGCAAATCGAAATTGACCACCAGCGGCAGCGCTTCAATATCCAGGCCACGTGCCGCAACGTCGGTCGCGATCAACAGCTGCACCTCTTTGCGCTTGAAGCGGTCCAGCGCGCGCAAACGCGCTGGCTGCGTCTTGTCGCCGTGAATGGCGTCGGCTGCAAGGCCATGCTGTTGCAACTCCTTGACCAGCGCCTCCGCACCTTTGCGCGTCTTGACGAACACCAGCGCCTGCGACCAGCCCAGCTTATTCAGCAGATGCAGGAACAGCTCCGGCTTGCGGCGCTTGTCGGTTGTCACCAGCCACTGCTTGACGGTGCGCGTGGCGGTGTTGGGCGCCGCCACCTGAATCGACACCGGATCGATCAGCATGCCCTTGGTCAGCTTGCGTACCTCATCGGAGAACGTGGCCGAGAACAGCAAGGTCTGACGCTGCTTGGGCAGGGCTTCCAGCAGAATATCCAGATCGCGCTCAAACCCCAGATCCAGCATGCGGTCCGCTTCGTCCAGCACCAGCGTTTGCAGCAGCGCGAAACTGATCACGCCCTGATCATGCAGGTCGATCAGGCGGCCCGGCGTTGCCACCAGCACGTCCAGACCTTTGCGCAGCTTGGCGATCTGCGGCGCGATATCGACACCACCATAAGCGACGGCGCTGCGCAAGGGCAGGTTGCCACCGTAGCTGCGGAAGCTCTCGAACACCTGTTCGGCCAGCTCACGCGTCGGCACCAGCACCAATGCGCGCACGGCTTGTGGCGCCGTCACGCCGTCCAGCGTCAGGCGTTGCAGGATGGGCAGCGCGAAGCCGGCGGTCTTGCCGGTGCCGGTTTGCGCAGCAGCCATGACATCGCGGCCTGCCAGCACTGCGGGAATGGCTTGCTTCTGGACCGGCGTAGGCTGCTTGTAGCCCAGCGTGTCCAGCGTGCGCAGTAAAGGATCGATCAGGCCAAGTGCGTGGAAGGTCATGGTGTATGTAGTAAAACGAAAAGAGGGCGCAGTGTAGCCGGTTTGCCCGGCTTGCGCGGAATTAGTTGGCCAGGGCGTCCGACCACAAGGTCAGAATCTCGCGTACGCGCTGGTCCGGCAGGTTAAGCAGGTTGTCGCCGATGTAGAGTTCAACGGCGCAGCGCTGCGGCAGCGGCGCATGACTGGCGCCGTTGAACAGCCAGACACTGTGCTGTCCGGCGATACGGTTGCGCACCTCCAGCGCCCGCTCGCGGCTCACCGGCAAGTGGATGTGCAGCATATTCGCATGCGGCCTGGCCGGATTCGGCGCCAGCAGCGGATAGTCCCGCAGCACGTCATACAACCACTGCGTGCGTTTGAAGTAGTCCGGCATCGCCGCCAGACGTGCATCGAACTGCATCGCGGCCGCGACAACATAGGGCGTGCGCTGATACACATTGCCGCCCTGGCGGCGGAACCATTCCTGCGCCTTTGCGACAAAGTCCGCGCTGCCGGCCAGCATGGCGCCGGCCATGCCGCCGATGCCTTTGTACAGCGACACGTAGACGCTGTCGAAACCCGCTGCAATCTCGTTGACAGGGCGCGCATACGCCGCCGCCGTCTCCCAAAGGCGCGCGCCATCCATGTGCAGATGGACGCCCTGTTCGCGGCAGTAGTCCTTGATGGCGGACAGTTCGTCCCAGTCGGGACACTGGCCGCCGATTTCACGCGCAGGCAGTTCCAGCGAGACGGCGCCCAGCTTGTCGGGTATGCCCTGCAATTCCCCTAGAGTCCACGGACGATGCGGGTCGCCGATTTGCAGCGCGTGGAAGTGATCGAACAACTGATGATTGCCACGCTCGTGCTTGAGGATATGGGAAGTCGGATGCAGCGCGACCAGCTTGCTGCCGCGCTCCATGCAGGCGATACGCAGCGCCGTGGCTTGCGTCATGGTGCCCGTGATGCAGAACACCGCCGCATCAAAGCCCAGCAGGCGCGCGACTTTCTGTTCGAAATCCTGTATCAGCGCGCCGCTGCCATAGACGTCATGCGTGACGTCGCGCGCCTGGCACCAGTCGCCCATCGCCGCAAACAATTCGGCAGGCAGCGGCTGGCGATGGCCGGGCAGATGGTTGCGGCAGCTTTGTTTCAGTTCAGCATCAGTCATGGCGTGCTCCAGGAAGATACGCTCAATGCTCCACGTGCACGTGATGGAACTGCAGCGCCGCCAGATTGGCGTAGATGCCGCCCAGTGCCACCAGCGATGCATGGGTGCCGGTTTCGACGATTTTACCGTCTTCCATGACGATGATGCGGTCCGCGCGTTGTACCGTGGCCAGGCGGTGGGCGATGATGACGGTGGTGCGGCCAACCATGGCCGCTTCCAGCGCTGATTGCACCAGGCGTTCGGATTCGGCATCCAGCGCGCTGGTGGCTTCGTCCAGCAATAGCAGCGGTGGATTTTTCAGCAGGGCGCGTGCAATCGCAATGCGCTGACGCTGGCCGCCCGACAGACGCACGCCGCGCTCGCCGAGGAAGGAGTGGTAGCCTTGCGGCAGGCGTTCGATAAATTCGTGTGCTGCGGCCAGCCGGGCGACGGCGATCACTTCTTCATCGCTGGCATCGGCGCGGCCGTAGCGGATGTTTTCCATGGCGTTGGCCGAGAAGATCACCGTATCCTGCGGCACGATGCCGATGGCGTCGCGCAGCGTGTGCAGCTCCAGCTGGCGGATATCGACGCCATCCAGCTTGATGCTGCCGCTTTGCGGATCGTAGAAGCGCAGGAACAGCTGGAACAGGGTGGTCTTGCCGGCACCCGATGGTCCCACCACGGCCACTGTCTCACCGGGCTTGATGTCCAGCGTGACGTGGTCCAGCGAATTGGTTTCGGGACGCGATGGGTACGAGAACATCACATCGTTCAGCGACAGCGCCGCGCCATTGGCGGCGCGCGGCGGCAGCGGCAATGGCTGCGCCGGCGACTGGATCTTCGATTTCACCGACATCAGCTCCAGCAGGCGCTCGGTGGCGCCGGCGGCGCGCTGCGCCTCGCCCATCACTTCGGACAGCGCACCGATGGCGCCCGCCGTGATGGAGGCGTACAGGATAAACTGGCCCAGATCGCCGCCCGTCATTTCGCCCGACAGCACGGCGTGCGCGCCCAGCCACAACACGAACACGATGGCGCCGAACACCAGCACAATCGCCAGCATGGTCAGGAAGGCGCGGGCCTTGATGCGGCGCATCGCGGTCTGGAACGCGCCTTCGACCGAACCGCCAAAGCGCGACGACTCGATCTTCTCGTGCGTGAACGCCTGCACGGTCGGCATGGCGTTGAGGATTTCGCCCGCCATGGCGGAGGCATCGGCCACGCGGTCCTGCGAATCGCGCGACAGCGTGCGTACGCGGCGGCCAAATATCACAATCGGCAGCACGGTCAGGATCAGCAGGCCGACGATGATGGCCGACAGTTTGGGGCTGGTCACAAACAGCATCACCAGACCGCCGATAAACAGTAAGGCGTTACGCAACGCCATGGAGATGCTGGTGCCGACCACCGACTGGATCAGCGTGGTATCGGTGGTGATGCGCGACAGGACCTCGCCGGTCTGCGTGGTCTCGAAGAATTCCGGGCTTTGCGTGACGACGTGGTTGTAGACGGCGGCGCGGATGTCCGCCGTGACGCGCTCACCGAGCCACGAAACGCTGTAAAAGCGCGCGGCGGTGGCCAGCGCCAGGACGGTGGCGAGGCCAAACAGCGCCAGGAACACCAGGTCCACATGCTGGATGCTGCGCGTGCCCGAGCCGCCGAAACCCATGTCGATCATCTGTTTGAACGCGGCGGGAATCGCCAGTGTGGCGCCGGCGGCGACCAGCAGCGCGATCCCGGCCACGATGAAGCGGCGCGTGTACGGCGCCAGGAAGGGCGTCAGCTGGCGCAGCGTGGCAAGGCTGCCTTTCTTGAGTTCGCGGGTGGCTGTCGGAGCGGCGGCGGACGGCGTGCTGGCGGTGGTGCTGTTGGTCATCGTGTGGCTACAGTGGCGTAAATATGCTGATTGAGACGTTTGGTATGGATTTATATTGTGCTTATAGTTTCATCGGACTGACATAGCCGGTCAGCTCCAGGTAGGCGCGGCCGGCCGGCTTGCCGTCGCGGTTCAGCGTGACCGCACCTTCCCAGTACACGGCACCGGTCGACCGGCGCGAATCCAGCTCCTGATCGTCCTGTAAGGGCACGATGTCCCACACAGTGCTGCCTGTGGTGAGCTGGGTCGCAACGGGATACTCGGCATTGGTGCGGGGCGAACGCCACCGCCTTTGCGGGGTAAAAGTGACCTGTTCCGGCGAGAACTGCGTGATCTTACCGGAAGCATCGCGCCATGTCGCGTGCGACCATAGTTTAGCACCTGTCGTGCTACGGACCTGGAAAGCCATGAGCGCGCCGCCATCGGCCAGGTTGGCGCCGACCCAATCCCAGCCGCTGGCGTCCTCGCCCACGGCCTGGCTGGACCATTCGTGATCGAGCCACGCGGCGCCGGTGACAGTGGCCGGTTTGCCGGCGCGCGTGATGCTGCCGCTGACCCGCAGCTGCGGCGCGCTGTAGTAATAGCTGCTTTGGGCGGGATTGGGGCCTTTGCGTGAATAGCCGCGCTCACCCTGTAGCATTACCGGTTGCGATGGCGTCAGTTGCAGGTCGTAGGCAAACTGCGGCGCATCGACATGCACGCGATAGCTGCCGTCGGCGCTGCGCTGCATATGCCAGTCCTCCAGCTTGATGTGGGTGTCGCCGGTTCTGGCGAAAGACAGGCCAAATCCTTCGCGCGCGCTGCGCTGGTCGTGCAGCAGTCTGCCATTGGCCGGATCGGACAGCGCGGCGTGGCCGATGATGAGCTGCCGCGGCGCAAACTGGCTGGGATTGGCGCGGTCATGCGGGCTGGCGCTGCGGAAGAAGGTGACCTGGAAGCCGAGCGGCTTGCCGTCCGGCGTATTGAGCCAGCCGGTCACGTACCACCATTCGGTTTTGTATTCGGGGTGCGCGCCATAATCCTGGGGGAAGGTCAGCGTGGCGCCGGCCGGCAGCGGAACCACGGCGGGGAATGCCGGCGTGCCCGCATGGGCGGACGCCGCCAGCACAAGCAGGGCAGCGGCGCGCGCCAGCCGATGGTATAAACGGTGCAGCATTACCAGTCCTCCCTGACTGCGCGTATCGGTCCTCCGGACAGCGACTGGCGGCCCGACAGCAGCGCCGTGAGCGCGGAGGCGGCCAGCAGCACGGCGGCCACGGCGCCCAGCAGCGGCCAAGGCAGGTGCAGCTCCATGGTCCAGTGGAAGGATTGCGGATTGACGACGAAAACCAGTATCAGGCTGATGACCCAGCCCAGCACAAAGCCGGTCAGGATGCCGAGCGCGGTCAGTGCGCCGCCCTCAATCGCCAGTATGGACAGCACCTGCCTGCGCGTGACGCCCACGTGGCGCAGCATGCCGAATTCCTTGGCGCGCGCCAGCGTTTGCGCGGAGAAGGTGGCGGCCACGCCAAACAGGCCGATGACGATGGCGATGGCTTCCAGCAGATAGGTGATGGCGAAGCTGCGGTCGAATACCTTCATGCTCATGGTGCGGATCTCCGATGGCTCGGTGGCTTCCAGCGATGCCGCGAATGGCAGGCGTTTCAGGGCGGCCAGCGTCGCCTCGGCCCTGGCGCCCTTTTTCAGCGTCAGCGCGGAGCCGCTGGCATTCAGGTCGCCCGTTATGGCGCGGTAATCGCTCAGGCGGATCTGGACGGTGCCCGTCGGCCGCGCATAATCGCGCCACACGCCCGCCACCTGGAAGGTGTGCAGCTTGCCGTTGAGCGGCAATTCCACGCGCTGGCCCAGCTTCATACCGTACAGATCGACCATGGCTTCAGACACCCATACCGGCAGCGTGTCGCTGGCGGGTACCTGCGTGGGGCCGACGATGGCCAGCGAGTGGCCCGGATTGGCGGCGTCGATGTGGCGCGCCATGAGCGCCACTGCGGGACGGTCCGGCGCCAAGGACAGTGCGTGCAAGCGCAGGAAATCGGCATGCTCCACGCCGGGCAAGGCGGCCAATGCGTCTTGTTCCTGCGGGCGTATGCCGGCAGTGGCGCCGCCGCTGGCGCTGCTGATGTAGATATCGGAAGGCAGCACCTGGCGCAGCCAGTCGTCCAGCGAGACGCGGAAGCTGGCAACCATGATGGCCATGGCCACCATCAGGCTAAAGCTGGACAGCACGCCGCCCAGCGCGATGCCGGCCTGGCCGGAGGCGTTCGCCAGGCGCGACAAGGTCAGCGTCATGACGGCGGAAGCACCGGGTTGGTTGGCGGTGGCGGCGCTCCAGCGCCGATAGGCAGCACGGAAGACGATGGCGGCCAGGCGCGGCATCAGGCCGATGGCGCCGATCAGCAGCAATGCAATCGACAGATAGCCGAACAGTGGCAGCTCAAACACGGGCGGCAGTTGCGACAGCAGCGCGGCGAGCGCCATGCACGCCAGCGATGGCCAGGCGCGTGCCAGCCGCGACATGGCCGCTTCCTCGGTGCCGGATTTCAGTGCGACGGCGGGTTTGGCGCGTGCCGCATCGATGGCTGGCGCGGCGCAGCCGAGCAGCGCGACGGCGACACCCAGCGCAAAATAGATGGTGGCGGCGACCGGGGTGAAGTGGACTTGCGGCCGCACACCGGAAAAGAAGCCGGCGCCAAGGTCCGCGCCCATGAAGTGCAGCGCGGCGGCGGCCATGCCGTAACCCGCAGCGATGCCGATGGCGGAACCGGCAATGCCGAGGCACAGGCCTTCGATGAGGATTTGCCGCAGCAGGCGCCGGCGGTCCATGCCCAGCACGCGCAGCAGCGCGAACTGGCTGCGGCGGCGGATCACGGACAGTGCCTGCGTCGAGAAGACCAGGAAGGCGCCTGTGAACAGCGCCACCAAGGCCAGTACCGTGAGGTTGACGCGGTAGGCGCGGCTCATGCCTTCGTTGCGGCTGTTCTGTTCCTGGTCATTCGGCTGGTTGACGAGGAAGCGGCCCGGATACTGGCGTTGCAGGTCCTGTTCCAGCTGCGCCTTGAAGCTGTCGCGGTTGATGCCATCGCGCAGTTTGAGGTCGATGCGCGAGAGCTGGCCCAGCTTCTCGAAACGCCACTGGGCGGCGCCGATGTCCATGGTGGCGATGCGCTGGCCCGCGCGGGCGCCGGGCAACGGGCCGGCCACACGCAGCTGCAACTGATTGGTGCCGACTTGCAGCGTGACCGTGCCGGCCCTGGGTTGCAGCCACTGCTGGGCGGCGGGCGACAGGAACAGGGCGTCGTCGGCGATGGTGTCCGCTATTTTGTCGGGCGCTGGTATGCCAACCAGGTCCGGGGTGATGAAACCTATACGGAAGGCGTCGATGCCGATGATCTTGAGGGCGGTGCGTTGGCCCGGCACGGACGCTTCAAATTCCAGCACCGGCGATGCGACCACCACGCCGTCTCGCTCCGCCAGCAACGGATAAATGGCCTCGTCGAAGAATGGCTCGGTGCCGCGTACCTGGATGTCCGCCACGCCGGACAGGCCTTTGACGGCAGCGGAGAATTCATTGAATGCCGCAGCGTTAATCAGGTGGATGGCGAAGCCGAGCGAGATGCCGACGGCAATCGCTGCAATCGCCACCAGCGCCCGCACGGGGTGCACGCGCCATTCGCCGAGCAGCAGCCAGCGTGACAGGCGGCGCATCGAGGCCGGCGGTGCGGTGGGGATGGTGGCGGATGGTTGGTCAGACATCAGTGAGGACACTCCAGTGCCGTCGCATCGCCAGCGCGTCTGGCGCGCAGGCGGGCGGCTTCTGCGGCCTGGCCGGTGGCGCGGCGTGCGTCTTCATCGGCCCAGCGTTGGTTGAGTTTCAGCTTGTCGCACTTCTTGCGCTGCACGGCGGCGGCTTGCGCGGCGTGGGCGGTTTCGCGATCGTCATGCTGCTCGCGTTTGATGCGCGCCTGCGCTAGCGCGTCGGCCTGCTTTTGCTGGCGGCGCAGGAGCGCTGCGGCGGCGGGATCTGCGCCCGGCGCCCCCGGAGTGTCCAGCGTTGCGGCGCTGGCATGGGCCGGACAGGGCGTGTCGCCGTAACTGACCTTGCCATCGGCGGTGCATTTGTAGACTGTCTGGGCATACGCGGCCACGGTGGCGGCCCACATCATGGCCATCATCAGCATTTTCATCTCAACCTCGCTCAAAGGACTTTACCGGGATTCATGATACCCAGCGGGTCCAGTGCGGCTTTGATGGCTCGCATCATGTTGAGTTCAACGGCGGATTTGTAGTGCGCCAGCTCTTCGCGCTTCAACGCGCCGATGCCGTGTTCGGCCGAGATCGAGCCGCCAAACGCCATCACGCTGTCGTACACCACGCGGTTCACCTTGTCCTGATTGGCGAGGAAGTCGTCGTTGGATATTCCGGGCGGCGGCGCGACGTTGTAGTGCAGGTTGCCGTCGCCCAGGTGGCCGAAGCACACCAGCTGGCACCCGGGGAAGGCCGCATCCAGCAGCGGGCCGGTGGCGGCAATGAAGTCGGCAATCAGCGATACGGGCAGCGAAATATCGTGCTTGATATTCTTCCCGGCTTTGGCCTGCGCCAGCGGGATGTGCTCGCGCAGCTGCCACAGCCCGGCCGATTGCCCGACCGATGACGCCACCACTGCGTCGTGGATAACGCCGCCATCCAGCGCCGCGCCGATGGCATGCTCCAGCAAGCCAACCGCATGCTGCTCCGATTCGCTGCTCGACAACTCCAGCAGCACATATTGCGGGTGCGCTTCGGCGAAAGGCCGGGGCAGCGCCGGGAACTGCTGCGCCACCAGATCGAGGCAGTAGCGCGACATGAGCTCAAAGCCCGTGAGGCTGGCGCCGCAGTGGTCCTGCATCAGTACCAGCAGGCGCAGGGCATCGACAGGCGAGGGCAGCGCGGCCAGCGCCGTGATGCTGGCTTTGGGCTGGGGATACAACTTGAGCACCGCGCCGGTGATGATGCCCAGCGTGCCTTCGGCGCCGATGAACAGGTCACGCAAGTCGTAGCCGGTATTGTCCTTGCGCAGGCCGCGCAAGCCGCTCCAGATCTCGCCTTGCGGCGTCACCACTTCCAGGCCAAGACACAGCTCCCGCGTATTCCCGTAGCGCAGAACGGCGGTGCCGCCCGCGTTGGTGGCCAGGTTGCCGCCGATGGTACAACTGCCTTCCGCCGCCAGTGACAACGGGAACAGACAGCCCTCGGCGGCGGCGGCCTGCTGGAGGTGCTCAAGGATGCAACCCGCATCCACGGTCATGGTGCGGTTGACTGCATCGACCTTGCGAATCCGGTTCAGCCGCGCCAGCGACAGCAGCACCTGGCGGCCGCTGGCGTCCGGTATGCTGCCCAGTACCAGGCCGGTGTTGCCGCCTTGCGGCACGATGCCGATGCGGTGTTCGGCGCACACGCGCACCAGCGCGGCGACCTGTTCCACCGTGCCAGGGCGTAGCACGGCCAGGGCCTTGCCGGTAAAGCGACCGCGCTGCTCGGTGAGGAAGGCGGCCATATCGGCCGGCGCGTCAACCACATAGGCCTCGCCGGCAATGGCGCGGCATTGCGCGAGAAAGTCCATCATTTAACCGTGTTGACCTTGACCTTGTCGAGCAGTTCCTTGGCCAGCTTTTTCGCCGCGCGCTTGTAGGGGCGCAGGTACAGCACGGCGCAGACAAAGTAGACGCACACCACCAGCGCTTCGCCCCAGCCCAGCCACGCCGACAGATTGCCCTTGTCGCTCCAGCCGCGCACCACGCCTTCGGTGAAGTACAGCAGTATCATCATCGAGGTCCACTGCAGCGTGTAGATATCGCGCTTGAACACGCCGTACAAGGGCAGCAGCAGCGGCAAGGCTTTCAGCACCAGCCATGAGCCGCCCGGTTTCAGTGGCGCCAGCACCATCTCCCACAATACACACCAGATAATCAACACAACCAGGCTGCCGATGGCGCCCCAGTGAAAATATTTCTGCATTGTGGTTTCCATGGTGCTTATCCGTTCAGTTTGACCGCTGTTTCCGCCAGCCGCTTGCCCAACGCGATGGCGAGGCGTTTTTCATCGTCGGTGATCACTTTTTTGCCGTCGAGGCCAGACCAGTGGCTGGCGCCATACGGCGTGCCGCCGCTGGCGGTGGTCATCAGTTCCGGCTGCGTGTAGGGCAGGCCGAGCACCATCAGGCCGTGATGGAACAGCGGTATCATCATCGACAGCAGCGTCGATTCCTGGCCGCCATGCAGGCTGCCGGTCGAGGTGAACACGCAGGCCGGCTTGCCTGCCAGGGCGCCGGACAGCCATTGGCTGACGGTGCCGTCCCAGAAATACTTCATGGCCGAGGCCATATTGCCGAACCGCGTGGGCGAACCAACGGCGATGCCGGCGCATTCGGTCAGGTCATCCAGTTCCACATACGGTGCACCATCGGCCGGCACTTCCGGCTCGGTGGCCTCGGCCACGGTGGACACGGCAGGCACCGTGCGCAGGCGCGCATCGCAGCCCGGCACGCTTTCAATCCCCTGGGCGATCAGCTCTGCCAGCTTGCGGGTTGCGCCGTGGCGGGAGTAAAACAAAACAAGAATGGTCAGGTTGGAAGAGTTCATCGCCGCTATTATAGGGCGCTTTAGCGAGTGGCATCATTGCCGTTGTTGTAATACGATACCGCCCATGTACGAAAAATATCTCCAATGGTTCTTCCAATATGTCTATCGCAGCTGCAAAAACAGCTGGGAGACGGCGCGTTCCCTGTCCTGGCCTGAAATCCGTGACCTGATCCTGTTTGCCCGGCGCCGGCTGCGCGAAGAGAGTTTGCCGCAGGTGGCGGGCAGCCTGACCTTCACCACGGTGTTTGCGCTGGTGCCCCTGCTGACGATTGCGCTGGCGATCTTCACCACCTTCCCGCTGTTCAAAACGCTGCAAACCTCGCTGGAAGCGTACTTTGTGCAAAGCGTGATGCCAAAGTCGATTTCCAGCACCATCCTGAATTACCTGACCATGTTCGCCTCCAAGGCCACGCGGCTGTCGGCGGTGGGCGCGGTGGCGCTGATCTTCACCTCGATTACGATGATGAATCTGATCGAGCGCGTCTTCAACCGCATCTGGCGCGTGCGCGACGAGCGCGCGTGGACCAAGCGCATTCTGGTCTACTGGGCGCTGCTGACACTGGGGCCATTGCTGATCGGCGTATCGATCACGCTGTCGTCGCAGGTGTTCATGGCCACCAGCGACCTGGTGGGCCATGTGCCGATAGTGGGGGCGGTGATTTACACCGTGCTGTCGCTGGCGCTGACGACGGCATTCTTCACCATGCTGTACGTGATGGTGCCCAACCGCGATGTGGACTGGTACGACGCGGCCTGGGGCGGCCTGGTCGCAGGCCTGGCGTTTGAACTGGCCAAGCGCGGCTTCGCCATTTTCATCACGCAGTTCCCGACCTACTCGAAGATTTACGGCGCGCTGGCGGCCGTGCCGCTGTTCCTGTTGTGGGTGTACGTGTCGTGGATGATTACGCTGTTCGGCGCCTTGCTGGCGGCCGCGCTGCCGGTGGTGAAGTACGAACGCTGGTGGCATGAGGCGCAGCCGGGCGGCGAGTTTGTCGATGCCATGGCCATCCTCAAGGTGCTGCACGTGGCGTGCAAATGCGGCGATACGGCCCTGGTCAGCGCGGGCCAGATCCGCGCCCGCACACGGCTGGGCTTTGATGAGATGGACAATCTGCTGGAACGCATGATGGCGGAAGGCTGGGTGGGCCGCGTGCCCGTGGCCGCGCCGCCGCGGGTGCAGTGGGGCAAACGCGTCAGCGAAGGGGCGGACAACTGGGTGATCCTGGCCAACCTGGAGAAGCTTACGTTGGCCGAAGTCTACCGCCTGTTTGTGTTCTCCGGCATGCCGGTCAACGCCGGCGTGATCGCGGACGGCGACGATGAACGCGACCGCCAGGCCGCGCGCGAAGCGGCCCAGCTGGCGCGCGAGGTGGAGTCCGCCGTGGAAGCCGGCCTGGGTAAAACCCTGGCCGACCATTTCGGTCCTATCGACTGCCGATAAAGCTGAGCAGGGCGTCGCTGAGCGCGTCCGGCTGCTCCGTCATCATGGCGTGGCCGGCCTCCAGCGTGACGCTCTGCGCGTGGGCAATGGCTTCCGCCAGGCCGCGTGCGGCCTTGGGCGGCGTCATCACGTCACTGGCGCCGCACACCAGCAGAGCAGGGCAGCGCACGCTGGCGGCGGCGGTCAGGCCCTGGTCGTAGGCATTGCAGGCGGCAAGGTCGGTATGCAGCAACTGGTCGGGATTTTGCCGCGCCACACGCTGCATCAGCAGCTTGAGGTCGTGGATGGCCGGATGGCCCTGCACATGCGACCACTTGGCCACCATGCCGATTGCGCGCGGCTCATCGGTGCGCGCGGTTTCCAGCAGCGTGTCCGCGACTGTCATCGGATAGGCTGTGCCGACCAGGCCCAGGTGGGTCACGCGCTGCGGCGCTTTGGCGGCGGCTTCCAGCGCGATCAGCGAGCCCATGCTGTGGCCGATCAGCGCGGCATGGTGGATGTGGGCCGCCTCCAGCATCGCCAGCAGCCAGTCGGCCATGGCGGCCACGCTGGTCAGCGCGGGGCCGGGCGTGTGGCCGTGGCCGGGCAAGTCTGGCGCCAGCACATGGTAGTCGTGGTCGGTGAAGTGGCGGCTTTGCGCCGCCCACACGGTATGGTCATTCAGCGCGCCATGGATGAAAACCACAGTAGGCTTCTGCATAAGGCTCCTTTCGACAACAATGTTATGTTTTGCTTATCCGTAGCACTGGCTTTTTTGCCGGGCATAGGCTACATTCGTTACAAGGTTAGAACAATTAGAACTCCCATTCACAGAGCATATATCAGCGGACAGGACGGCCCCAAATGAAAGTCTCCGAAATTCTTCAAGTTAAAGGCTCCATCCTTTACACCATCTCCCCCGATCAACCTCTGGCTGACGCGGCCAACACCATGGCCGAGAAGGATATCGGTTCGCTGGTGGTGATGGAGTTTGGCGATCTGGTCGGCATGCTGACCTTCCGCGAAGTCCTGCGTGCGCTGCACGACAACCAGGGCAACGTCGGCGGCGGCACGGTGCGCAAGCATATGGATGATCATCCGATTACCGTGACTCCCGATACCGAAGTCAACGAGGTGCGCCGCATCATGCTGGAAAAGCATGCGCGCTATCTGCCGGTCATGAATGCCAAGACGATTCTGGGCGTGATCTCGTTCTACGACGTCGCGCGCGCCGTGCTGGAAGCGCAGAGCTTTGAGAACCGCATGCTCAAGGCCTATATCCGCGACTGGCCGGCCGAGGCCGAACAAGCCGCCGACTAAGCCGATATCAAAAAAAGCCACGTGGCAGTGCGGCGTTCCTGGACGCCGCCTGCGCACGTGGCTTTTTTTATGCGGCGCCTTCGAGGGCGTCGTTGCTGAGCCAGCCGTTGAGGGCGGTGGCGGTCATCGGGCGGGCGAACAGGAAGCCCTGGGCCAGCGGGCAGCCCAGCGATTGCAGGATCTGCGCCTGGCGCTCGTCTTCCACACCTTCGGCAATCACGGCCAGGCCAAGGTTGCGGCCCAGCTGAATCACCATTTCCGCAATGCTGCTGCCGCGTGCCGAGCCGGTGATCTCCGTGACGAAGGCGCGGTCGATCTTCAGGCGGTCGATCTGCAGGCGCTGCAGGTAGGACAGCGAGGAAAAGCCGGTGCCAAAGTCGTCAATCGCGATGCTGACGCCGGTCTGCTTGATCTGGCCCAGCATTTTGATGAGCAGGTCCGGCTCTTCCATGGCCATCGATTCGGTGATTTCCAGTTCGATGTGTTCCGGCGGCGCGCCGGTGTCGTCCAGCGCTTTCCTGAGCATGTCGAGGAAGTGCGGATGGCGGAACTGCACCTGCGACACGTTAATCGACATCATGAAATCGCGGTGGCCGGCCTTGCGCAGGTCGACCAGCTCGCGGCAGGCGGTCCGCATCACCCATTCGCCCAGATCGATAATCAGGCCCGAATACTCGGCAATCGGAATGAAGCGGTCAGGCGAGATGAACTTGCCGTCCGGCGTCTGCCAGCGCAGCAGGGCCTCGGCGCCCACCGGGCGGCGCGTCACCAGGTCGATCTGCGGCTGGTACACCACAAACAGCTGGTTCTGGCCAAACGCGGTGCGCAGCGCGTGCATCATCCGCACGCGTTCGCGGATCTCGACGCCCATCGAGCGCGAGAAGTAGAAGTGGCCGGCGCGCTGCTGCGACTTGGCGCGTTTCAGCGCGATGTCGGCGTCCTTGAGCGCATCGGCGCCGGTGCCCTCGTGTTCGCCCAGGCGCACCAGGCCCAGCGTAGCGGACAGCTGCACGTCCTGGCCATCAATGCTGAACGGACGCTGGAACAGGCCCAGGATGTTGCCCGGATTGACTTGCGAGGAGTCGCCCAGCACGCAGAAAATGTCGCCGCCGATGCGGGCCACGGTCAGCTGCCCGCCCAGTTCGGTCTGAAGGCGGCCGGCAACGGCAATCAGCAGCATGTCGCCAAACTGGTGGCCGAGCGCGTCGTTGGTTTCGGCAAAGTGGTCGAGATCGACCAGCGACAGCGTGGCGTCGTCGCGCGCCGGGCCGGCCAGAGCGGCGTCCAGGATTTCAACCAGGCGCGTGCGGTTGGGCAGCTTCGACAGCTGGTCGTAAAATGCCGCGTTGTGTAAATGCGTCACCAGCTCGACGTTGTCGAGGCCGACAGCGACATTGCTGCAGAAAACTTCCAGCAAGCGCTCGTCAATTTCAGTGAGGCCGCGCTTGATCTCCAGGAACGCCACGAAGTCGCGGCTGGCCTTGCCGGCGAAGTACAGCGTGATGTAGTCGGGGCCGTAGACATTGCGGCGTTGCGCCAGCGCCAGCTCCAGTGCTTCGTGGATACGCTGGTCTTCGCGCACGGTCAGCGTGATGTTGTCCAGATGGCGGAAGGTGCCGGCCGTGGCCATCACCATCAGCTCATGGCATCCGTCTTCCGGGCACTCCTGCACACATAGCACGCCATTGGCTTCCATGCACAGCAGGTCGCCCACCTGCGCCAGCACGCCGCCAGCGAAGTTCTGCACGCCGTGCAGCGTCATGAGCTGGGTGCTGGCCTGGACGATCTGGTTCAGGCCGCGGCGGCTGTCGTTGATCTTGCGGATTTGTTCGTAAGAGCGGATCGCTGCAGTCACCGTGGTGAACAGCTTGATGCGAGTGAGTTCCGACTTGGTCTTGTAGTCGTTGATGTCGAAATCGCGGATAGCGTCGATTTCTGGCGCGTAGCCGGGCTGGCCGGTGCGCAGGATGATGCGGACGTCCTGCAGCTTCAGCGTTTCGCGGATGTAGCGCACCAAATGCAGACCGGCGTCGTCCTGTTCCATGACGACGTCCAGCAGAATGACGGCGATTTCCGGCTCATGCTTGAGCATTTCGCGCGCCTGTCCGGCCGAATACGCATGGACGAATTCCAGCGGGCGATGCTGCATGTCGAGATTACCCAGCGCAAAGGTGGTGGTCGAGTGGACGTCTTCGTCGTCGTCGATAATCATGACCCGCCAGACATTGCGGACACCCGCCGTAACGGGGGCCGGATGCTCTTCTAAGAATACCAAATCGTCTTGATCATCCTTGGATTGCTCAAGGGGTGTGACCGGTGGGGGCATGTGTAGCTTCTCCAGGATTACTCGGTGCTCTTGCGTTCAAGTATATAGCGAATTGTCAAAAAGAATGCAGTTTTCCATGGCTTTCAGCGGAAGCTTGTGCGCCGATGTGCAAGTTACACCATACTTGTATCAAAAGAATGAAATTTTACCAAGCGAAACTTGCATTGTGGAAATTATTTCACAGACAGGGCGCCACAGTGCGCGGACTGGTAGAATAAGGAACTTTCCACTTTTTCCCGAAGATTCTTTTCCTATGTCCGGTAATACTTTTGGCAAATTGTTCTCCGTTACTACCTTTGGTGAGTCGCACGGTCCCGCGATTGGTTGTGTGATCGATGGCTGCCCACCCGGATTACCGTTGTCGGAAGCTGACATTCAGCCGGAACTGGATCGCCGCAAACCTGGCACGTCGCGCCATGTGACGCAGCGCCAGGAATCGGATACGGTGGAGATTCTGTCCGGCGTGTACGAGGGCGTGACCACCGGCACGCCGATCGCGCTGCTGATCCGCAATGAAGACCAGCGCAGCAAGGATTACGGCAATATCGCCGACAGCTTCCGTCCTGGCCACGCAGACTACACCTACTGGCATAAATACGGCGTTCGCGATCCGCGCGGCGGCGGCCGTTCGTCGGCACGCCTGACGGCGCCGGTGGTGGGCGCAGCGGCGATTGCCAAGAAGTGGTTGTACCAGCAGTACGGCACCGTGTTCAAAGGCTGCATGAGCCAGCTGGGCGAAATCGACGTGCCGTTCCAGGACTGGAAACACGTGCCGGACAACCCGTTCTTTGCCGCCACCGGCGACAGCGCCGTGATCGAACGCATGGAAGCCTATATGGACGACCTGCGCAAGGCCGGCGATTCGATCGGCGCGCGCATCGACGTGGTAGCGCAGAATATCCCGGTCGGCCTGGGCCAGCCGATTTACGACAAGCTGGATGCCGACATCGCGTACGCCATGATGGGGATTAACGCCGTCAAGGGCGTGGAAATCGGCGCCGGTTTCAAGTCGGTTGCGCAGAAGGGCACCGAGCACGGTGATCCGCTGACGCCACAAGGCTTCGTGGGCAACAATGCCGGCGGCGTGCTGGGTGGCCTGTCGACGGGGCAGGACATCACGGTGTCAATCGCGATCAAGCCGACGTCCTCGATCCGCACGCCGCGTCCGTCGATCGACAAGGCGGGCAACCCGGTGATGGTGGAGACCTTCGGCCGCCACGATCCCTGCGTGGGCATCCGCGCGACACCGATTGCGGAAGCCATGCTGGCACTGGTGCTCATCGACCATGCGCTGATGCACCGCGCCCAGTGCGGGGACGTCAAGGTGGCCACACCCAACATCGAGCTGTAAGCGGTGCCCGCGCAAGCGCTGAGTTTCGCTTTATTCCTCTTCTGCTACTACGCACACGCTGGCACCTGGAGCACCTACGCGACGCTGTTCTTTGCCGATAAAGGCATGACGGTCGCGCAGATCGGCGTGCTGATGTCGATGATCCAGGTGCTGCGCATCGTCGGCCCCAACGTCTGGGGCTATGTCGCCGATCATTACGACCGCCGGGTGCTGGTGCTGCGCCTGGCCGGCTTTGCCGCTCTGGTCGGCTTCTCGGGCTTCTTCATCGGCAGCACCTTTGGCCACTTCATGCTGGCCATGGTGATACTCAATTTGTTTACGAGCGGCCAGGCGCCGATCTGCGAGGCGCTGATGCTGTCCGAGATGAAGGGCGATCTTACCTACTATGGCCGCATCCGCATGTGGGGCTCGATCGGCTTTATCGTCTCGGTGACGCTGGCTTCTATCGCGCTGGAGCACTATGGCATCGTTACGCTGCCGTGGGTGGCGGTGGCGCTGCTGGTGGCGACCATCCTTGCCGCGTTCCGCCTGCGCGACGTGCCGCGCCGCACGCACAAGACGCCGCCACCGCCGTTGCTGTCGCTGCTGCGCCGGCGCGAGGTGATCGCCTTCTTCGCGTCAACTGCGCTGATGGTGTCGGCGCATACCTCGCTGTATACCTTCTACTCGCTGTACCTGGAGCGCAATGGCTATAGCAAGACGGTAATTGGCGCCATGTGGTCGCTTGGGGTGCTGGCGGAGGTGCTGCTGTTCTACTTCCAGGCGCCGCTGTTCAGGCGTTGGGGCGCGCAGCGCATGATGTATCTGACGCTGGCTGTCGGGGTGCTGCGTTTCCTGATGATTGGTCTGGGCTCGCACATCTTGTGGCTGCTGGTGTTGGCGCAACTGATGCACGCCGCCACCTTCGCGCTGCATCACTCGTCCTCCGTGATGTCGCTGCAGCGCTGGTTCTCGGGGCCATTGCAGGCGCGCGGGCAGGCGCTGTACATGAGCATCTCCTACGGCATCGGTGGATCGCTGGGCGGCCTGTTCCTGGCGCAGTGGTGGGAGCGGGCGGGCGCCGAGTCGGTGTACTACGTGGCGTCGGTGCTGGTGGTGTTCTCCGCGCTGGCTGCCATGCTGTCCTTCCGCTGGCAGCAGCGCGACCGGTATTAACGCACCACAGGTTCCGGCGTGATGCCGTGGCGGCGTTCGACCGCACGCACGACCATGGCGCGCATGTCGTTCAGCAGCGAGAACTCGGTCTGGCTCAGCGAGATCGGCGGGAAGGAATCGTCCCAGTCGCCATACAGGAAGCCGGCCGGCTGGCCATTGGCGGACAGTGGCAGGATCACGAAGCTGCGCGCTTCCGATAACGATGATTTCCACCACAGCGGCAGCTTGGCGGCGAACTTGGCGTCACGCGCGTTTTCAATGAAGATTACGCGGTCGCTGTTCAGGGCGGCGTGGAACACATTGGGTTCGTAGGCGTCGTCGAAGGTCATCCCGGCCAGCAGTTCGCGCGTGCCTTCGCCAAAGCTGATCTTGGCCGAATAGGTGTTGTCCTTGCGGTTGCGGACGAAGGCCACGGCGCGCGAGAAGTCCAGACCCTTGTACACTGTTTCCAGCGCGATCTGCACCATCTGGCCAGGACTGGCGGTATCCAGCACGTCGCGCATGTCGGACAGGCCGCTGAGCAGGATCTTGTTGCCGGCGGCGCGCTGGCGCGTCTTGGCCAGCGCCTTGGCGCGGCGTTCGGCAGGGCGCGACAGCGGAGCGATGGTGAGGTCGTTGGCGGCGATGACTTTGGCCTGCTCGATGGCGTGAATCAGATTGGGCGCTTCCACGCCCAGCATGCCGGCATAGCTTTCGGTCAGCTGTTTGACTTTCTCGGCGCCCACTGCATCGTCATGCCACAGCGATTCCGCACACATGGCGGACATGGTGGACAGGCCGGCGATCCAGTCGGCGGCCGAAATTTCCGCTTGCGGTTCCGGCGGCGGCATCACTGTACGCATGCCGTTCACCAGCGACGCGGGCAGGCCCCAGTGCAGCGCGGCCGCATGGCCCACTTCCTCCAGGCTCAGGCCGAGGAATTCCGGCGCAGCGTCTTCCACCGAGCGGCCGTCCTGGTCGGCCAGGCGTTGCAGCTCATGCCAGCGGTCCGGCATGTAGAAGGTCAGCATCATGCGGCCCAGCGTGTGCAGCATGGAGCACACCACGGCTTCTTCGCCGTGACGGCTTTCGGCGGTGTAGGCGATCTGCTGCGCCACGATCCCGGCCAGCACCGCTTTTTCCATCTCGATGTGGGCGACCGTGGTGTCGGTGGAGCTGGCGGCCAGTTCTTCAATCAGCTTCAGGCCCAGTGCCAGATGGCCGATGGCTTCCGTGCCGAGCACCAGCACGGCTTTCGAGACGGTGTTGACGTGCTGGCCGAAAGCGGAATACATGCCGCTGTTGGCCAGCCGCAGGACCTTCTGCGTCAGCACCGGATCGGACAGCACCGTGCGTGTCATGTTGAATTCCTGTTCATCCTCGCCGCGCATGGCGCCGAGGATGGCGGTGATGGCTTTGGCGAAGCCTGGCATGTCGCCGCGCCGGCGCGTGCAGTCTCCCAGCTCGGTCAGCGTCTTGTTGCCAAGAGGCGTGCTGGCCTTGTAGCTGTTGATCATTGCGCCACCTGTCGCAATTCTGCCGGCACCAGTTTGGCGTGGATGCTTTCCTTGAGCGCTGCCAGCGCGACGTTGGCGGCCATTGGCTTGCCGGTCAGGTAGCCCTGGATGTACTGGCAGCCGCGTTCTTCCAGGTACTGCAGCTGTTCTTCGGTTTCCACGCCCTCTGCGACCACCGACAGGTCCAGGTGCTTGGCCAGATCCAGCACCGCATTGCAGATGGCGCCGTCCTTGGCCGAACCTGGCAGGTCGCGAATGAAGGTGCGGTCGATTTTAAGTACCGAAATCGGGAAGCGCTTGAGGTAGGCCAGCGAAGAGTAGCCGGTGCCGAAATCGTCGATGGCGATGCGGGCTTTGCGCTCGGCCATTTTGGACAGGATGGACTCGGCATGCACTGGATCGATCATCAGTGTGCCTTCTGTGATTTCTAAAACCAATTGCTCACCAAGTAGGCCGGAGAAGGCGATCGCATCATCCAGCACATCTAAAAATTTATCGTTGCGGAACTGTCGGGGGCTGATATTAACAGAGATGTACAAGCTGCGCTTGGCCACCTCTTCAAACTGCTTGAGCTGCACGCAGGCGGCTTTCAGGGCCCAGGCGCCGAGCAGATTAATCAGGCCGTTGGTCTCGGCAATCGGAATGAAGCGTGCTGGCGGCACCATGCCGAGGGTTGGATGCTTCCAGCGCATCAGCGTTTCAAAGCCCTGGATTTCACGTGTGTGGGCATCGACGATGGGCTGGTAGTACAGCAGGAATTCGCCTTCGCGCACGGCCTGGAACATCGCCGCTTCCAGCGAGATGTCGTGCTGCGGCGGACCGGCGAGGGCAGGGCTGTAGACCAGCGCGCGGGCCTTGCCGGTTTCCTTGGCGCGCGACATGGCGGCGTCTGCCAGCGCCAGCAGGCGGATCTCATCTTCGGCGTGCTGCGGATAGACCGAGACGCCCACCGAGGCGCCGATGTAGATGGTGTGGCCTTCGATTTCAAACGGCGACTGCAGCGTGGCGATCAGGCGGCCGGTGACCAGCTTGATCTGCGCTTCGGTAGCGGTACCCGGCAGGATCGCAACAAATTCGTCGCCGCCGACGCGGGCCAGCGTGTCGCTGTCGCGCAGGGTCTTGCGCAGGCGCTGGGCGGCCATGCGCAGCATGGCGTCGCCGATCGGATGGCCCAGGCCATCGTTGACTTTCTTGAAGCCGTCCAGGCCGATGTTGGCGACCGAGAAGCCCTGGCCGGAGCGGCGCGCGTTGGCGATCACCATGCGCATGCGGTCCGACAGCAGAAGGCGGTTTGGCAGTTCTGTCAAAGCGTCGTGCGTGGCCATGTGGCGCAGGCGTTCTTCGGTGGCGTGCTGCACGGTCATGTCGCGGCCGACCACCAGCAGTTCGGTGATGCCGTCGGCATTGTTGTAAGCGGAAATACGGAATTCGTGCCACGGCTCGATGTCCAGCGTTTTCAGGCGCGCTTCAAGCAGGCGGGTGGTGTGGGATTCGGCGACATCGATGAGCGCGCCAGCCAGCTGGGCCTGGTCGCCATCGGCCAGCAGCGTGGCCATCGCGCAGCCGAGCAGCGGCGTGGCACCGCCGATGCGTGCGATGGCACGCCGGCTGGCGAACAACAGCTGACCCTGCTGGTTCAAACGGAATACAACATCGCCAGCCTCTTCCATGAGGTTATCCAATTCATGACGGAGCTGGGGCAGAACACTGGTTGGCATCGCGAAGATCTATTCTTTCAAATTATGCGTGTAACTATTGGGCTGCTTGAATCTTGCAAAACCATAACGAAATGTATCACTGATGAGAGTCAAATTGCATGAAAAAAGACAACATTACAGCGACTTTTTGAGAAATCTCTTGAGATAGTTCGAAAAACCGCTTTTCAGAGTGAAAAACCACTCTTGCGGAGGGGCGAAGTAATGGCGGTTTGACAAAAATATCGGCTCTCGATGAGCAGTGCATTTTCAAAGTCCACCAACAGTCCTTCGACCATCGCGCACAGTGCCGCTTCCGCTGCGGGTGACGGCCCGCCCGCGCGTTCGCGCAGCATGGCGGGCGTGGTTTGCAGCAGCGGTCGTAGCGGTGCGCTGTCCAGGACACCGGAGGGCAAAGTCGCCTGTTTGGCGTCCCATGGCTGGACGGTGCGGATGCTGTGCTGGACATTGATCGCCAGCGTGGCGAGTTGTGTCTGACTGTCGGCCACCGCATGCAGCAGCCCCGCGCGCTGCGCCTGGTCCGCACTCAGTGTGGCGCCTTCCAGCAGCAGGGGCAGGGCGGCCTGCAGGCCGGCCAGCCGCACGGTGCGGGCGATGCCGCCGGCGACCGGCGTCAGTCCCTGTCCGGCTTGCGGCTGGCTGAAACGCGTTTGACGCAAGGCGATGCGGTGATGGCAGGCCAGCGCAAAGGCAAACGTGTGGCCGCTGATATCACCGCTGAGCACCGCGACCACCGCCACGTCCAGCGTTTCCAGCCGGCGTAGCAGCGCGTTGTAGGTGCCCAGCATCTGCATGCAGTCGCCGGCTTGCGCGGGCGTCAGCGCCATCAGATGCTCGCGCTCGTGGTGGTTGACACTGGCTTCGGCGTCAAAACTGATAATGATGGCGCCGAGCGGCGTGCGGCGCTGTTCCAGCCGGTCCAGCAACGCCGCCAGTTCGCGCTGGAACAGGCGGCTCAGTGGATTGATCGCGCGCGCGGCCAGCAGCACGTTGAGGGCGGCGCCGGTTTGATGCGTGGTGATCATGCGTGCTCCGCTCAAACCTGTTCGATGATGGTGGCGATGCCCATGCCGCCGCCCACGCACATAGTCACCATGCCGCGCCGCAGCCGGCGCGCTTCCAGTTCATCCAGCAAGGTCCCGAGCAGCATGCAGCCGGTGGCGCCAAGAGGATGACCGAGGGCGATGGCGCCGCCATTGACGTTGACCTTGTCTTCAGGGACGTCCAGTTCGCGCATGAAGCGCAAGACCACGGCAGCAAAGGCTTCGTTGATTTCAAACAGGTCGATGTCGTTGATCGACAGGCCGGCTTTCTGCAAGGCCTTGCGCGCGGCGGGCGCAGGCCCGGTCAGCATGATGGTGGGTTCGCTGCCGCTGAGCGCCGCCGCGATGATGCGCGCGCGCGGCTGCAGGCCGATGCGCGCACCCGCCGCCTGGCTGCCGATCAGCGCGAGCGCCGCGCCATCTACAATGCCGGAAGAATTGCCTGCCGTGTGTTGATGTTCAATGCGCTGTAATTGCGGATACTTGCGCAGGGCGGTGCTGTCGAAGCCCATGCGGCCCTGCGCTTCAAAGCAAGGCTTCAGGCTTTCCAGTATCGCCATGGTGGTACTGGGTTTGATGCATTCGTCTTGTGCCAGGATCATCACGCCGTTCTGGTCGCGCACCGGCACGATGGAGCGGAAGCGGCCGTCGGCGCGGGCGGCTGCGGCTTTCTGCTGCGAGCGCAGTGCAAACGCGTCCAGCTGTTCGCGGTGATAGCCGTCCAGCGTGGCGATCAGATCCGCGCCGATGCCTTGCGGGACGAAGTCGGTTTTTAAACTGGTTTCAGGGTCCAGCGACCAGGCGCCGCCATCGGAGCCCATCGGCACGCGCGACATCGACTCGATGCCGCCCGCCACCACCAGGTCTTCCCAGCCGGAACGCACTTTTTGCGCCGCCAGATTGACCGCTTCCAGCCCCGACGCGCAAAAGCGGTTGAGCTGCATGCCGGCGACTTTCCAGTCCCAGCCGGCGGCCAGTGCGGCGATCTTGGCGAGGTTGGCGCCTTGCTCGCCGACCGGCGTCACGCAGCCAAGCACCACATCGTCGACCAGCGCCGTGTCCAGCTGATGGCGGCTCTGCAGTTCGCTGAGCAGGCCGGTCAGCAGCGTGATGGGCTTGACGCTGTGCAGGCTGCCGTCCTTCTTTCCTCTGCCGCGTGGCGTGCGGATGGCCTCATAAATGTAAGCGTGGTTCATGTGCTTTTCGTCCCGGTTGTGCGCTCATCATATGGTTGCTTATGCAACAAAGCAACTGCTTGCTTCGCCCCGTGGATTGGGCTAGTCTGGGCATTGTTCAATAAAACCAATACCATCGTTTTGAACGGAGACAAGATGCAGGCTTTCGATACCCATGAGGTGCGCAATACTGTTGCGCCGTTTGAAAACGTCAACCTGTATGCGGCCGATCCGGCCTTGCAGGAAGCGCTGTTGCGCGAAGGCGCTGCCGATGCCGCCGCCTCGCTGCATGCGCTGGGCGCGGAGCTGGGACGCGCGGAGACACTGGACCTGGCGCGACTCGCCAATCTGTACCCGCCTACGCTGCATAATTTTGACCGGCAAGGCCAGCGCATTGACGAGGTGGAGTTCCATCCCTCCTGGCATGGCCTGATGGCGCTGCTGATCGGCCATGGTACGCATTCGTCGCCATGGCAGGGCGGCCCCGGTGCACAGGTGGCGCGCGCCGCGCGCTATCTGCTGTTCGGCCAACTGGAGAACGGTTCGCAGTGCCCGGTGACGATGACTTACGCGTCGGTACCGGCGTTGAAGCAGGCGCCACGCATCGCCGCCAGGTGGCTGCCCAAGATACTCTCCAATGACTACGATCCGCGCTTGCTGCCGATTGAGCAGAAGCGCGGCGCCATTATCGGCATGGGCATGACCGAGAAGCAGGGCGGTTCCGACGTGCGCGCCAACACTACGCGCGCTGAGCCTGTGCTGCCTTCGGAAGCGCGCGCGCTGTTTGGCGAGGAGGGCGAAGACGTGTTCCGCATCGTCGGCCACAAGTGGTTCTTTTCGGCGCCGCAAAGCGACGCGCACCTGATCCTGGCGCAGACCGATACGGAGGGCAGTGCGGGCCTGTCATGCTTTTTCCTGCCGCGCTATCTGCCCAACGGCGAGCGCAATGCGATCCGCGTACAGCGTCTCAAAGACAAGGTGGGCAACCGCTCCAATGCTTCGTCGGAAGTGGAATTCACTGGCGCCTACGGCTGGCTCATTGGCAAGCAGGGACGCGGCATTCCCACCATTCTGGAGATGGGGAGCCACACGCGGCTGGATTGCGTGCTGGGCAGCGCCGGCGCGATGCGTGCCGCGCTGACGCACGCGCTGCATCACGCGCGCCGCCGTGTGGCGTTTGGCCGCCCGCTGGCCGAACAGCCGTTGATGCAGAACGTGCTGGCCGACCTGGCGCTGGAATCGGAGGCCGCGACCGTGTTTGCGATGCGGCTGGCGCGCTGCTTCGACGAGATCAGCGATCCGCTCCAGGCCATGCTGGCGCGCGTGCTGACGCCGGCCGGCAAGTACTGGATCTGCAAGCGCGGCCCCGGCTTCGGCGCGGAAGCGATGGAAGTCATCGGCGGTAGCGGTTACGTGGAAGAGAGTCCGCTGGCGCGGCTGTACCGCGAATTGCCGGTCAACTCGATCTGGGAAGGTTCTGGCAACGTCATGTGCCTGGACCTGCTGCGCGCCCTGAGCAAGTCGCCGGAAGCACGCGAAGCGCTGGCCGCCGAACTGGCCCTGGCAGGCAACGGCGACACCTTCTTTGTCGCCTACCGCTCCACGCTGATGGCCGATCTGACGCAACAGCAGCCGGACGAATTCACCGCGCGCGTGCTGGCGGAGCGGGTGGTGCTGGCAGTACAGGCGGCGCTGCTGCTGCGCCATGCGCCGGGCTATGTGTCGGCGGCGTTCATGGCCTCGCGTCTCAAGCGCGAACCGGGCGGCGCCTACGGCCGCCTGCCGCCCGGCGTCGATTGTGCGGCGATTCTGGCGCGGGCACTGGTCGAATGACGGCCGCCGTTGTGATCGACAACCGGCGCGCCGACCTGGTGCGCGTGGCCGCACGCCTGTTCCGCGAACGTGGCTTTGACGGCACCACCACGCGTGACATCGCCGATGCCGTCGGCATGCGTTCGGGCAGCCCGTTTTATCATTTCAAGAGCAAGCAGGAGATCCTGGCGGCGGTGATGGAGGAGGGACTGGTGGCCGGGCTGCCGGCCGCCGAAGCGATTGCGGCGGGGACGCTGGCACCGCGCGCCAAGTTTCAGGCGCTGGTGCGCGCCCACCTGGAGATCGTGCTGGGCGAGGGCCATGACTTCATCCCGGTGCTGCTGTACGACTGGCGCCGTCTGACGCCTGAACTGCGCGAGCGCGTGCAAGTGCTGCGTGACCGCTACGACCAGCTGTGGCAGGACGTGGTCAATGAATTGTCCGCCGCCGGCCTGCTGAAAAGCGATAGCGCGGTGGCCCGGCTGCTGCTGATGGGCGCCGTTAATTACACGGTCTTGTGGTACAAACCGGGGCAGGGATCGGGCCTGGACCAGATCGCGGCCGAGGCGGTGGCCATGTTTTTAGGTCCGGAGGCCTAGTATAATGCGGCTTACAACTGCCTAGACAAGAGCACATCCAATGAAACAAGACCCGCGTTTTCCGAACCTGTTCATCACCGATCACCCGCTGATCCAGCACAAGCTGAGCCACATGCGCGCCAAGGACACGTCGACCCGTACCTTCCGCGATCTGCTCAAGGAAATCACGCTGCTGATGGGTTACGAAATCACCCGCGACCTGCCGCTGACCACCCGCACCGTCGAAACGCCGCTGATGACGATTGAAGCGCCGGTCATCGCCGGCCGCAAACTGGCCATCGTGCCTATCCTGCGCGCCGGTATCGGCATGAGCGACGGCTTGCTGGACCTGGTGCCATCGGCCCGCGTTGGCCACATCGGCGTGTTCCGCGACCCGGAAACCCACCAGCCGGTGGAATACCTGGTGCGTCTGCCGGATCTGGTCGAGCGTACCTTCATCCTGTGCGACCCGATGGTTGCCACCGGCAATTCGGCGGTGCACGCGGTGGACGTGCTGAAGAAGCGCGGCGTCAGCGATGACCAGATCATCTTCCTGGCGCTGGTCGCCGCACCGGAAGGCATCGAAGTGTTCCAGAAATCCCACCCGGGCGTAAAGATCTACTGCGCCTCGCTGGACTCGCACCTGAACGACCACGCTTACATCGTGCCTGGCCTGGGCGACGCTGGCGACCGTATCTTCGGCACCAAATAATCCCTATGGCCACGCCTGTCGATCCAGATTTCCGCGCCCGCCTGGCGGCACTGAACGAAAAATTCGCCGCCACCGTGCCGCTGACCATCGAAAAAATCCGCGCCGCGCTGGCGGACTGCGTGGCAGGCGGCGAGTCGCCGCCGGAAGCGGCATTGCACCAGCTGCACGAGCTGTTGCACGGCTGGGCCGGATCGGCGGCCACCTTTGGTTTCCCCACGCTGGGCGCGGAAGCGCGCCGGATTGAACAGATGGTGCGTGGCGTGCTGACCACCCACACCGGCTGGTCGCCGGTGCCGGCGGAGGTGGAAAAACTGCTGGCCTGGGCCGGCCGCGACCCCAAAGCCAGCCAGTACACTTGATCCACGATCAAGCGTGCGCTTGATGCAGCTCAAACCCGATACGATTAAGTCGTCTATAGTGACTTTTACGGCCCGACGCGAGGGTTTTCTACCAAAAAATGCGACGCTGTGCATTTATTTGCGTGAAAACGTGCTTTTCTCTCGTAAATGGGTATAATGCGGCATCGTTTAGATTCAAGAGTAGTACAGTTTGTCTTTCTTGCCTCAAAAACGATATCACGGGCGCAAGCCCAAATTAACTGAAATAGGAATTGTAATGGCAACTGGTATCGTAAAATGGTTCAATGACTCGAAGGGTTTCGGCTTTATCACCCCTGACGAAGGCGGCGAAGATCTGTTCGCTCACTTCTCGGCGATTCAGTCGGCTGGCTTCAAGTCGCTGCAAGAGAACCAACGCGTTTCTTTCGAAGTAACTGCTGGCCCTAAAGGCAAGCAAGCTTCGAACATTCAGCCGCTGTAATACGCTGGATCTAACGATCAAGAAATCCTCGGTACCCGAGGATTTTTTTTTATCTGTACGGTTTACTTTCCCGACTTGCGCCAGTAGTCCGGCTGCGCGTAGGTATGGCGCAGGAAGTCCACAAATGCCCGTATCCGCAGCGGCAGATGGCGGCGCTGGGCGAACACCGCATAGATGTCATTGCCCGGCGCTGAATAGCCGTCCAGCACGGTTTGCAGCTTGCCTGCCTCAATCGCACTGCCCACTTCCCACATCGACCGCCACGCCAGGCCCTTGCCGGCCAGCGCCCATTCGTGCAGCACCTGACCGTCGTTGCACGCCATATTGCCGTTGACCTTCAATACCACGTTCTTGCCGCCTTCACGGAAGGTCCAGCCGCGCTGGCTGCCTTCACTGCTGATGGCCAGGCAATTGTGTTTGCTGAGATCGGCCAGGGCTTTGGGTTCGCCATGGCGCTTGAGGTAGGCCGGCGCGCCGACCACCACGCGCTCGTTATCGGCCAGCTTGACGCTGACCAGGCTGGAATCCGACAGGCTGGCAATGCGGATCGCCACATCGATGCTTTCGCCCACGATATCGACCACGCGGTCACTCATGTTCAGCGTCACCGTCACATCGCGGTGTTCGGCCAGGAAGGACGGCAGCAGCGGCGCCACGTGCTGGCGGCCAAAACCGGCTGGCGCCGAGATCATGAGGTGGCCTGTGGCATTGGCGCTACGTTCGGTAACGGCGGATTCCGCTTCTTCCAGCTCCGCCAGGATGCGCTGGCAGTCTTCCAGGAACGCTGCGCCCTCATCGGTCAACGCCAGCTTGCGCGTGGTGCGTTGCAGCAGCTTGACCCCCAGGCGGGTCTCCAGCGCGTCCAGCCGGCGGCCTATCATGGCGGGCGCAATGCCTTCTGCGCGTGCGGCGGCGGAAAGGCTGCCTCTGGCAACCACTTCAACGAAAGTGGAAATCTGTCTGAATTGCCCCATACCAACCTGTCCCCGTCATTTTGTACAAAAACGCATAGATGAAATGATTTTTAGTCTTGTTTGCATAACTAACGAGTGAATATACTGTAAAACAATTCATGTTGTAACTGAGTTTGTACACTAAAAACATCGCAGTGCAACAAGCATATAATGTCCTGATTCGTTGTTATTTTTTTACGGAGACCACCTCATGACGCAGTCCACCCTCACTTTGCCAGCAGGCATGGAAATCACGGGCGAGATCAAGCCCGGTTACGAAGCAATCCTGACGCCCGACGCGTTGGCACTGGTGGCCAAGCTGAGCCGCGAGTTTGAATCCCGTCGCCAGCAACTGCTGGCCGTGCGCGTCGAGCGCGCCAAGCGCCTGGATGCGGGCGAGCGTCCAGACTTCCTGGCCGATACCGCGCACATCCGCAATGGTGACTGGCGCATCGCGCCGATCCCGAAAGCGCTGGAGTGCCGCCGCGTGGAAATCACCGGTCCGGTCGAGCGCAAAATGGTCATCAACGCCCTGAACTCGGGCGCCGACAGCTACATGACCGACTTCGAAGATTCCAACACGCCAAACTGGGACAACCAGATTACAGGCCAGATCAATATGAAAGATGCCGTCCGCGGCACTATTTCGCTGGAACAGAACGGCAAATCGTACAAGCTGAACGACAAAGTGGCCACGCTGGTGGTGCGTCCACGCGGCTGGCACCTGGACGAAAAGCACGTGCTGGTAGATGGCAAGCGCATCTCGGGCGGCATCTTTGACTTCGCGCTGTTCCTGTTCCACAACGCCAAAGAGCAGATCGCACGCGGCGCCGGCCCGTTCTTCTACCTGCCGAAGATGGAATCGCACCTGGAAGCGCGTCTGTGGAACGACATCTTCGTGATGGCACAGAAGGAAGTGGGCCTGCCACAGGGCACCATCAAAGCTACCGTGCTGATTGAAACCGTCCTGGCTGCCTTCGAAATGGACGAGATCCTGTACGAACTGCGCGAACACAGCTCGGGCCTGAACGCCGGCCGCTGGGACTACATCTTCTCGTGCATCAAGAAGTTCAAGCTGGACAAGGAATTCTGCCTGGCCGACCGCGCCAAGGTCACCATGACTTCGCCGTTCATGCGTGCTTACGCACTGCTGCTGCTGAAGACCTGCCACAAGCGCAATGCACCAGCAATCGGCGGCATGGCAGCGCTGATTCCAATCAAGAACGATCCAGAGAAAAACGAAGTCGCCATGGGCGGCGTGCGCAACGACAAGGCGCGCGATGCCACCGACGGCTACGACGGCGGCTGGGTAGCCCACCCGGGTCTGGTGGACCTGGCCATGGCCGAGTTCAAGAAAGTGCTGGGCGATAAGCCGAACCAGATCGAGAAACAGCGTCTGGACGTGGAAGTGCATGCCGAGCAGCTGCTGGACTTCAAGCCGGAAGCGCCGATCACCGAAGCCGGCCTGCGCTACAACATCAATGTCGGCATCCACTACCTGGGCGCCTGGCTGACCGGTAACGGCTGCGTGCCAATTCACAACCTGATGGAAGATGCGGCCACCGCCGAGATCAGCCGTTCGCAAGTCTGGCAGTGGATTCGTTCCGACAAGGGCGTGCTGGAAGATGGCCGCAAAGTCACCGCCGACATGGTGCGCGCCATGATCCCGGAAGAGCTGGCCAAGGTGCAGGCGTCCGCCCCGGGCGGCGACGGCCCGACCTATCCGCGCGCGGCGCAGATCTTCGAGCAGATGTCGACCTCGGAAGCGTTTGAAGAGTTCCTGACGCTGCCGCTGTACGAAGAGATCTAAGAACAGCGATCTAAAAACAAAAACGGCCCGCAAGGGCCGTTTTTCTTAGAAGTCGTTCTTCCACAACCGCAACGCGGTGAAAGTGGCCAGCGGCGTATCGATGCGGTCGAGACGTCCGGCCTTGACGAGCTGCTCGGCAATCGCCGGCTCGCGGTAGCGCAGGAAGGGATTGGTGGCCTTCTCGAGGCCGATGGTGCTGGGCACGGTCGGCACGTCGTGCTCGCGTTTGTCGGTTTCCACCTTTACGCGCTCCTGCAGCGCCACATTGTCCGGTTCGACCACGCGTGCGAAACGCAGGTTGGACAGCGTGTATTCATGCGCGCAATACACGCGCGTGTCATCTGGCAGTGCAGCAAGCTTGCCGAGCGAGCTGATCATCTGCGCCGGCGTGCCTTCAAACAGGCGGCCGCAACCACCGGCAAACAGCGTATCGCCACAGAACAGCCAACTCGGCTCCGTACCTTCGGCCTCGCGCACGTAGGCGATGTGGCCCATGGTGTGGCCCGGCACATCCAGCACTGACAACTTCAGCGCCAGACCCGGCACATCGATGACCTTGCCTTCGCCGACCGGCAGCGTGACGGCATCGATGGTCTCGTTGCGCGGACCAAAAACGGGAACCTGATAATGCTGTAATAATTCAGGAACGCCGCCGATATGGTCAGCGTGGTGATGGGTGAGTAGAATGGCGGTGAGCTTGAGTCCGTTTGCTTTCAGCGCTGCCAGGATGGGTTTGGCATCGCCCGGGTCGACCACCGCGGCATGTGTGCCATCATGTATCAACCACAAATAATTGTCGCGGAACGCAGGTACCGTTAAAACACTGAAAGCTTGAGTAGAAGATATGGTCATCGGATCGCAAAAGTCGCTAAAGGCCAGGCATGGATAAGGCGGGGTCGGAGAAATCCATTATAGCGCTGGAAGGCTGGCTACAAACGCCCGCAGGTGTGTACATGCGTGCGTGGGAACAAAGCTGTCTCGATAATTTGACAGCTGACATCTTCGGCTACAACGCGGTGCAGATCGGCATGCCTGAAATTGATGCACTCGCCGCCAGCCGCATGCCTTACAAACTGCTGGCCGACCGCAAGCCGCGCGCGGCGCGCGAGCAGCAGCGCGCGGTGAACCTGACGCTGGACTACACCGAACTGCCGTTTGCATCGCAAAGCATCGATCTGGTGGTGCTGCCGCACGTGCTGGAATTTTCCACCGATCCGCACCAGGTGCTGCGCGAGGTTGAGCGGGTGCTGATTCCGGAAGGGCAGGTCATCATCTGCGGTTTCAATCCCGCCAGCCTGTGGGGTGCGCGCCACGTGCTGCGGCGCGTCGGTGGCACCTCTTTCCTGCCGCGGACCGAAGAGCTGATCTCTATGCCGCGCATGAAAGACTGGTTAAAATTATTGAATATGGGCGCCACGCAAAGCCGCTTTGGCTGTTATGCGCCAGCCTGCCGCACAGAAAAATGGCTGCACCGCTACGCCTTCATGGATAATGCCGGGTCGCGCTGGTGGCCGTATCTGGGCGGCGTCTACGTGGTGCAGGCGATCAAGCGCGTCAAAGGCATGCGCCTGATTGGTCCGGCATGGAGCAGAAAAACGGCAGCGGCCCCTTCGGCCGTGCCGGCAACAAACAAAAGAAGAGAGCAGCAGGATGGATAAGGTTGAAATTTTTACCGACGGCGCATGCAAGGGCAATCCCGGCCTGGGCGGTTGGGGCGCGTTGCTGGTGGCCGGCGAGGCCGAGAAGGAAATCTTCGGCGGCACACGCGACACCACCAACAACCGCATGGAGTTGCAGGCCGTGATCGAAGCGCTGAGCGCATTGAAACGGCCGTGCTTTGTGGTGCTGCATACGGATAGCCAGTATGTGCAAAAAGGCATCAGCGAATGGATACACGGCTGGAAGGCACGCGGCTGGAAAACCTCGACCAAGGAACCGGTCAAGAACGAAGACCTGTGGAAGGCGCTGGATGCGGCGCAGACCATGCACACCGTCGAATGGCGCTGGGTGCGTGGCCACAACGGCCATCCGGGCAACGAGCGCGCCGACATGCTGGCCAACAAGGGCGTGGAAGTCGCGCGCGGCCGCTGAGTTATACTCTGCGCTGGAATTAATTACGGATTACTATGCGTCAAATCGTACTCGATACCGAAACCACCGGTATCAACCCCAAGCTGGGCAACCGCATTCTGGAAATCGGCTGCGTGGAGCTGTTCAACCGCAAGCTGACCGGCAACAATCTGCACTTCTACATCAATCCGGAACGCGAATCGGAAGAGGGCGCGCTGAACGTCCACGGCCTGACCACCGAATTCCTGCGCGACAAGCCCAAGTTTCATGAGATTGTTGAGCAGCTGCGCAGCTACATCCAGGGCGCGGAAGTCATCATCCATAACGCGCCGTTTGACCTGGGCTTCCTGAACCACGAATTCAAGTTGCTGAACCTGCCGGATTTCAGCAGTCACATCGGCGGTGTGATCGATACACTGGTGCAGGCCAAGGAACTCCATCCGGGCAAGCGCAACTCGCTGGATGCGCTGTGCGACCGCTACGGCATCTCCAACGCCCACCGCAAGCTGCACGGCGCGCTGCTGGATGCGGAGTTGCTGGCCGACGTCTACCTGGCGATGACCCGTGGCCAGAACAGCCTGGGCATGGATGTAGAAGAGGTGGTGGTCAGCGCCAGCGAAACGCTGGAGCCGGTGGCCATGGCCGAAATCATCTTCGTGCCAGCATCGGAGCAAGAGCTGGCGGCCCACGCCGACACGCTGGCCGGCCTGGACAAGGCGGTCAAAGGTCAGTGCATCTGGACCGCCTCCATGCATCCGCCCGCTGCCGCGTAATCGGGCTTGTGCTCCCAGGGCACAAGCACTATAATGCTCGCACTCAACGGGAGGTTAGCTCAGGGGTAGAGCACTGCATTCACACTGCAGGGGTCGCAAGTTCGAAACTTGCACTTCCCACCAAGAATTCTAAGTGAAATCAATTACTTGCAAGCGAAGCCGATCTTTAAACAGATCGGCTTTTTTGTTGAGTGTAATTTTCCAGTGTAGTTTACTTTTCCCCCACCAATTGCGAGAGCTTGTCCAGCGCGGCGCGTTGAGCGTCAACCTGGAGATGTGCGTATCGCTGCGTCGTTTGCACATTGGCGTAACCCAAGATCTTGCTAATGGTGTACAAATCCACTCCCAGGCTGAGCATGATGCTCGCGCAAGAGTGCCGCAGGTCGTGGAAGTTCACATGAGGCATGCCAGCCTTCACGCGCGCGCGGCGCCATGACGACTGAACGCCGTACAGTGTCATCTCCAACGGGAAGTACTTCAGCAGAGAAGACGCAACGCTGTTTTGATAACGTTACATTTGGCGATAATTTAATATTGCTTTTACGATATCATTTATAAAGAGCGAGCCGTGCTATGCCGTCGCTGCCACATGCATCTTCTCCGAACGTAAGAAGGAATCAAACGTGAAATACATTTTCAATAACTATTGGTTCAAGCATCAGGGTACTTTGCACGGCCCAGTAGGCGGTAATTTTCAAGAAGAACCCAAGGGTGGCTGGAAGAAATGGACGATCAAGCACAACCTGGACTGGATGTACAAGATGTATCGCGCGGGCGAAGAATTTACGCTCATCGGAGAGGTCGGTGATTTAGTAAAGCAGGCAAAAAATGCAGGCAAAAAGTCAGATACTAAGTGCACGTTGGGCATTGAAGTAATCTTCCTGCTGGCTTTGGGCTACACGATCCAGCCGCCGGATAACGACTCAATAGATAAATCACTATGTATTTTCCAGCCGCCCGAATATGACCCTTCTGAGCAGATGCAGCAAGCCATTGCTCGAATTTACACCGACGCTATTTTGCAGTTTGATACAAATGGCACTCCGTCGCGGTTCTGGACAACGGAGCGCCAAGGGTGGTATCTGCAGGTGCTGGATGCTCTGTAGCTTTGACTATGGCGTGATCACGCTGCAAGTGGAGGAGATGTAATGGCAATAACAGCACCAATCCGCGCCGACGAGCTGCCAATCGGGCCGAGCATCGATGTGGAACAGAATTTGCGAAACCAGGGGACGTAACGAGTGGAAAATGTAATTCGCAAACAACTTCTTTGCAAATGAGGGAGTTATTTCTATATAGTGCCAAACTGACGCTAGACCTATTGGATGGAATAAAGCCAAGCAAGTCTTTGATTCAGATATGGCCAACACTAGAAAACGGTATTACTTGGGACGATGCAATTCCATTTGGTGATGATGAGGCAGAGGATATTCGAATTCTGTTACAGAGTTATTCGCTTTATATAAATGAGCCCAAAACTGTGGTTCTTGAGTTAGATCCCAGTGTAGCCGGAGTATTTGGTGATGCTGACCCAGAGAGTGTCTAGTTTAGATTTTATATGAGATTGGGAGGCGTAGACGGGGCCTTTCCATCGAAAGCGCGGTCCACCTAGACCCTTGACTTAACCTTGCTTATGGGTTCAGAGCCCCTCGGGGGCATCGCCAGTTCGGTTCCAGAACTGGCTTTGGAAAAAAAGTGGCATTAAATGGCATTTTCACGAATAAGCCATTGGTTGTTCGTTTGCGCGCAGAATTGCCCCACTCCGTTTGACCCTCCCTCCATTGCCTGGCGAATGCAGCCACGCGGTCGTAAGACCCCTTGAACCCCAATTCCGACAGGTCCTCGTGAAGCTGTTTCAGGCTGCGTCGTTGCTTGCGTGATTTAGCTGCCTCGGTCTTGAGCCAGCCTGAGAGTTGGAAGGCGTATGGGTCGATGGCGCTGGCCGATTGGCGCTCCGCATAGGCGGGCTCGGTCGTTTCCGAGCGAAGGTAGCGCCGGACGGTGTTGCGCGAGATGCCGAGACGCTTGGCGATCTCCCTTAATGGGACTTGGTCACGAAGATGCCAGCGCCTAATAATTCCTAGTAATGCCACGTCAATCACTCCGATCCCCTACTCATTCAGATAAGTAGGATTGTGTGCTAAACGTGGGTCAATTTTCGATGCAAATTATGCGGCTAGGTGGGTCAGTTTTGGGTGCAAATCAACACTTATTCCCGTCCAGTTCCCCTGTACACTTGCCGTAGTGCTTTTCGATCATCGCTGTATTCTCGTACCCAAGCTAAGCCCCAAGCCTTTGGTGGAGTAAGCCCGATTATGCGGATAGGAAATCAAATGAAAAATCGAATTATTTTAATGGTGGCTTTATTGCTTCCTGTTTTTTCGTTCGCTCAGAGTGTGAACAAATCACCGTCGAATTTTTCAGGTGTCTGGGAGTACAGGGGCTCAACAGAATTGGCAGGGCATTCCTATTCTGTGCAACAGCGTTACACCTTATATCAACGAGGACGTCGTGTGTGCGGGTGTCTTGAAAGGGCCGGGGCACCCAATGCGATGGTGGAGCAGTACGCGATTAGTGGGGAAGCGCATCGCGACTATGTCGATCTATGGATGGACGCAGGTACGCCAAGATCAGCAAGCTATTCTCCCCATTATCCGTTTGAACCGGACGACCTGGTCAGATTAAAAAAATCTGCTAAGACGCTTATGATCGGAGCTGTCAGGCAAGAAGCAAATAAGCGGTCATTTGTATTTCCCGCAGAAGATCACATCATTTATATCACCAATATGCCGTTGAGGCTTTCGCCGGCTGCAGCGAATTCCGATGTGTGCGACTCAGAAGAAGAGGGCGCTACGCGCATATTCATGGAGGCGTGCCTTAGCGACCAGCGTAAGCGTCAACGTGACGCCGTCTTGCGCAGCTTGTCATTAAGTGGGAGCTAAAATGGAAGCTTTTCCGCACTCGTCTTGCCATGCACAACTCTCCCCGCTTTACGATCAACCGTCACCTGATCATCCTGATGCCCAAGCAGCCGGTCCTGGACTGGATTAAACGCGTCGATCCGAATCCGCCAAACCTGACGCTTGATCAGCTGCGCCTTGAACAGAATGCTTTTCTCATTTCTGATGATCTTGATGGTCAGCAGGATGCTGAGAAGTGGGTGCAGCGCAGATGGCAAATGTTCTTTGAAGGTTTTCTCGCGGAGTGGTACACGGT
>NZ_FRCX01000009.1 GCF_900143065.1 Duganella sacchari
GGCAAGGAGTTTGTAGGCGACTCGCCATCGGCGCTGATCCTGGGTGACAACATCTATTACGGCAACGACCTCGACGCGCTGCTGCGCCACGCCACCGAACAGGCCGATGGCGCCACCGTGTTTGCCTACCATGTGCAAGACCCCGAGCGCTATGGCGTGGTGGAATTCAACGAGCAGCGCACCGCCGTGTCGATCGAGGAAAAGCCGCAGCAGCCTAAATCGAACTACGCGGTGACCGGTTTGTACTTCTACGACAACCAGGTGTGCGACATCGCCGCCAGCATCAAGCCATCCGCGCGCGGCGAGCTGGAAATCACCGACGTCAACAAGGTCTATCTTGAAAAGGGTCAGCTGAACGTGGAAGTCATGGGCCGCGGCATGGCCTGGCTCGATACCGGCACCCACGAATCGCTGCTGGAGGCGGGCCAGTTCATCGCCACCATCGAGAAGCGCCAGGGCCTGAAAGTGGCTTGTCCGGAAGAGATCGCCTACCGCAAGGGCTATATCAACGCCGAACAGCTGCGCAAGCTGGCCGAGCCGCTCAAGAAAAACCAGTATGGCCAGTATCTGTTGCAAATCCTCGAAGACAAGGTGGTTCCGCGATGAATGTGATTAAAACGCCACTGGAAGGCTTGCTGGTGCTGGAACCACGCGTGTTCGGCGACGACCGCGGTTTTTTCTTTGAAAGCTATAACGCGCGCCGCTTTGCCGAGCTGACCGGCGTGGCAGCGGACTTCGTTCAAGACAACCATTCGCGCTCGACCAAGGGCGTGCTGCGCGGTCTGCACTATCAAATCCAGCAGGCGCAGGGCAAGCTGGTGCGCGCAACTGCAGGCGCGGTGTTTGACGTGGCGGTCGACATCCGCAAGAGCTCGCCGACGTTCGGCCAATGGTTTGGCGCCGAGCTGTCGGCCGAGAACAAGCGCCAGATGTGGATACCGGCCGGCTTTGCGCATGGCTTTGTGGTGATCTCCGATTCCGCCGAGTTCCTGTACAAAACCACCGACTACTGGGCGCCTGAACACGAACGCGCGATCCTGTGGAACGACCCGGCCATCGGCATCGACTGGCCAGCGCTGGATGCCGCGCCGCTGCTGTCGGGCAAAGACCAGGCGGCGGCGCTGCTGGCCGACGCGGAGGTGTTCGCGTAAGCCGGCCAGCGGGCTTGTTGACCTTGTGACAATTGAAGAGAATGTACAACGTAGGAAAATGCATAATCTTATGCAGAAACCTACTATGCCGACGCGGCACTGGACGGCAGCTTTTCGTGTTGATCTCACAAGGACCTTATGAACAGCAAGCATGGCAAGCGCATCAAAACCATCCTCACCTATGGCGCCATCCTGGCGCTAGGCCTGGCGATTGGCCGACTGGGCATGCAGGCGCCGCAGTGGTTCAAATCTGACTATGTCGAGGGCAACTACCAGGCCTACTATCCCGACGCCACCACCAAGGTGGTGCTTTATGGCACCAAGACGTGCCCGTTCTGCCAGAAAGCCCGCGAATACCTGGCGCAGCACAACATCGCCTACGCCGACATTGACGTCAACCAGCCCGGCCAAGGTCAGGCAGACTACCGTGGTTTAGGCGAGAAGGCGGTGCCCGTGCTGCTGATCGGCAACCGCCGTATCACCGGTTTCAAACAGCCCGTCATTGAAGCGGCGCTGGCTCAGCTCAAGCCACAGCGGGCCGAATAAATCCCCGTCTTTCCCGGAAGCCGTGTAAATGGACGGCGCGGTTTCGCCTGTCGTCAACGTCCAGCCTATGGAGGAGTCACCATGTTGAACATCAATAAAAAACTGGCAGCCTTGTTGTTTGCAGTGGGCGTCGGCGCCGCATCGGTCGCCGCGCAGGCACAGGCATCGACCTGCACCCGTGGCTGCATCAATGCCTACCACGCCTGCGTTGCCGCCGGCGTATCGGAAGACTGCAGCGTCGAGCTGGACGAGTGCATGCTGAACTGCGGCTAAGCGCAGCAGAATCGGGCCGGCATGCGGCCCGATCCGGTATTACATCTGTTCGATCATGACGTCGCCAAAGCCCGAGCACGAAACCTGGGTGGCGCTTTCCATGAGGCGTGCGAAGTCGTAGGTGACGCGCTTCGAATTGATCGCCTTTTCCATCGATTTGATGATGAGGTCGGCCGCCTCGGTCCAGCCCATGTGGCGCAACATCATTTCCGCCGACAGGATCAGCGAACCCGGATTCACATAGTCCTTGCCGGCGTACTTCGGCGCGGTGCCGTGGGTCGCTTCAAACATCGCCACCGAATCCGACAGGTTGGCGCCTGGCGCAATGCCAATCCCGCCCACCTGGGCGGCCAGCGCGTCCGACACATAGTCGCCGTTCAGGTTCAGCGTTGCGATCACGCTGTACTCGGCCGGGCGCAGCAGGATCTGCTGCAGGAAGGCGTCGGCAATCGAATCCTTGATGGTGATGTCGCGGCCGGTCTTGGGATTCTTGAACTTGCACCATGGACCGCCGTCGATGAGCTCGGCGCCGAATTCTTTTTGCGCCAGCGCGTAGGCCCAGTCGCGGAAGCCGCCTTCGGTGTACTTCATGATATTGCCCTTGTGGACAATGGTGACCGATGGCTTGTCGTTGTCGATGGCGTACTGGATCGCCTTGCGCATCAGGCGCTCGGTGCCTTCAATCGATACCGGCTTGATGCCCAGGCCGGACGTCTCCGGGAAGCGGATCTTGTTCACGCCCATTTCCTTGACCAGGAAGTCGATCAGCTTTTTGGCGCCTTCGGTGCCTTGCGCATATTCGATGCCGGCATAGATGTCTTCCGAGTTTTCACGGAAGATCACCATATTGGTTTTTTCCGGCTCCTTGAGCGGCGACGGCACGCCGGTGAAGTAGCGCACGGGACGCAGGCAGACGTACAGGTCCAGCTGCTGGCGCAACGCCACGTTCAGCGAACGGATGCCGCCGCCCACCGGCGTGGTCAGCGGGCCCTTGATCGAGACCACGTAATCCTTGACCGCGCCCAGGGTTTCTTCCGGCAGCCACACGTCAGGGCCATACACCTTGGTCGATTTTTCGCCGGCGTAAATCTCCATCCAGCGGATTTTGCGCTTGTCGCCATAGCATTTTGCCACGGCCGCGTCGACCACCTTGAGCATCACCGGCGTGACGTCGAGACCGGTGCCATCACCCTCGATGTAGGGAATGATCGGGTTATCTGGTACATTCAGGGAAAAATCAGCGTTGACGGTGATTTTCTGGCCGTCCGCAGGTACTTTGATATGTTGATACATCGTGATTCTCCGAAGGGGAATGGTCCAAGTCTTCTATAAGATATAAGACGGTTGTTTCACATTATGCACGAGTATGTAGCGAGGCGCCAAAGTTTTCAAGCCCATCCCCATTTCAGTTTTCAAGATGCCCCTGATTCTATTCAATAAGCCGTTCCAGGTCCTGTGCCAGTTCTCGCCGCAGGATGACAAGGCCACGCTGGCCGATCACCTGTCGATTCCCGATATCTACCCGGCCGGCCGCCTGGACTATGACAGCGAAGGCCTGATGCTGCTGACCGACGACGGCAAGCTCCAGCACGCCATCGCCCATCCCGACCACAAGGCCGGCAAGACCTATCTGGTGCAGGTGGACGGCATCCCCGACGACGCCGCCATGGCCAGGCTGCAGGCGCCCATCGACCTGGGCGATTTCGTGACCCAGCCGTGCCAAGCCATGCACATTGCCGAGCCCGAATGGCTGTGGCCACGCAACCCGCCGATCCGCCAGCGCGCCGGCCAGCCGACCAGCTGGCTCGCCATCACGCTGCAGGAAGGAAAAAACCGCCAGGTGCGGCGCATGACGGCCGCAGTGGGCTTGCCGACGCTGCGGCTGGTGCGCAGCGCCATCGGCAATATTGCGCTGGCCACGCATCCGCTGATGCCGGGCGAGTGGATGGAAGTGTCGCCAAAAGAGCTGTAGATCTGGCAGTTTGGCAACACCTGGCCTATGCTGATGCGGTAGGCGCCGCCGCGCCTGGAGGATGCCATGCCTGCCGAATCGAGCGTCAGCTACACCGAAAGCCCCTACTACCTGCAAGCCGTGGCCGCACTGGCGCAACGCCAGACCGTCACCGCGCACGAGGACATCTATTGCGACAGCGGCATGAAGCTGGTGGCCAAGGGCACCGCGCTGGACGAAGCGCAGTTTCAGCGGCTGGCACGCCACAAGCTCAACGAACCGCTGGACAATATGCTGACCAGCGAGCGCGCGCTGGATGCCGCCAGCCTATCGATCGAAGCGGACAAGGTGCTCGAGCACGATCCCATCTACACCCGCATGGGCAACCGCAGCGGCGACGCGCTGGCTGTCAAGCACGGCCTGGCCGCGCTCAAATTGCCGCCGCCGCTGCTGATGCGCCTGACGGTGATGCGCGACCAGCGCCCTGCCATGTTCCAGCATTCGCTGCGCACCGCCATGATTGCCGACGCGCTGGCACAGCGGCTCAAGCTGGCGCCGGCAGAGCGCGCACTGCTGTTGCTGGCCGCGCTATGCCACGACCTGGGCGAACTGCACACCGACCCGCAACTGCTGGCAAGCGGCCACGCCATCACACCCGACGAGCGCCGCTACGTGCATGTGCATCCGCTGACCAGCCATGTGGTGCTCAACGCCATCGCTGGCTTCCCGGCGCCGGCCCGGCTGGCCGTGCTGCAGCACCACGAACGGCTCGTTGGCAGCGGCTATCCGCACGGGCTGCGCGCCGATAAGATCAGCCCGCTGGCCAAGCTGCTGGCGGTGGCAGACGTCGCGGAAACCGTGATCCGCCGCTTCGACCTGCCGCGCCTGGACATGCTAGCCCGCCTGCACCAGAACCGCTTCGACCGCGCTGCCGCCGACGCCCTGCGCGACCTGATCCACGCCACGCCGGAAGATGCCCACCACCTGCCCCAGGAGCAGCTGGACGCCGCCACCAAGCTGGCGCGGCTGGCCGATGTGCTGCGCGCCTGGTTCGCGCTGCGCAGCGTGTTTGCGCATCTGGTGGCGCCAGCCGAGCCGGAACGCTCGCCGCTGGCCTTCCTGTTCGAGCGCATGGGCACCATCCGCCAGCTGGTGCTGCAGGCCGGCTTTGATCCCGACCGCAGCGAAAGCATGTTGTACATCGCCCAGGACGACCCCGCCGTGCTGGTGGAACTGCGCACCATGCTGGACGAGATCGAATGGCTGCAGCTGGACCTTGCCAACGAGATCAACCGCCGCTCGGCGGAGCTGCTGGGCCTGTCACCCCAGCCGCTGCACGATTTGCTGCGGCATTTGCGGCCATAAACCGGCCGTACCAACGAAAAAAGCCGCACTGGCATGCCAGCGCGGCTTTTTGCTTTACTCCCCGAAAGGAATTAAGCGGACAGTGCTTTCAGGGCAGCTGCCAGACGGCTCTTATGACGAGCTGCCTTGTTTTTGTGGATGATCTTCTTGTCAGCGATGCTGTCGATGGTCGACACCGAGGACTGGAAGATGGTCGTCGCAGCAGCTTTGTCACCAGCTTGGATCGCCTTACGCACAGCCTTGATAGCGGTGCGCAGGGTCGAACGCTGAGCCGAGTTGTGAGCGTTTTGCTTAACTGCTTGACGAGCGCGTTTACGCGCTTGTGCGGTATTTGCCATGAAATTTCCTAAATCAGGTAAATGATGCGTTTGCAAACATTATTGTTTGCCAACACAGGTACGTTCAGGTTGCGAAAGAGCGAACCGTGTGAGTCAAACTACTGCTTGCCAAACAATAATGTCTGCGCAACAGAATTTTGTACAGCCTATGATTATAGCGATATTTTTCAGCAGGAGCAACTATAATCACGTCCCATGAACTTGCTTAAGACACTCTCCGCCATCTCCAGCATGACGATGCTGTCCCGGATAACCGGCCTCCTGCGTGAAACCCTGATCGCCCGCGCCTTTGGCGCCGGCGGCATGACTGACGCCTACATCGTCGCCTTCCGCATTCCCAACCTGCTACGCCGGCTGTTTGCCGAAGGCGCGTTCTCGCAAGCCTTTGTGCCGATCCTGGCCGAGTATAAGAACAAGCAAGGCCATGAGGCCAGCAAAAAGCTCACTGACCATGTCGCCAATACGCTGGTATGGGCCACGCTGCTCGTCACCATTATCGGTATTATAGCGTCACCCCTGTTCATCTACCTGATTGCCACCGGACTGGAAGAGTTTGACGCGGCCGTCTGGATGACGCGCGTGATGTTCCCTTACATTACCTTCATGGCCTTCGTGGCCATGGCCGGTGGCGTACTCAACACCTGGCGCGAGTTCAAGATTCCCGCCTTCACGCCGGTGCTGCTGAATATTTCCTCGATCCTGGCTTCGCTGTTCCTGCAACAGCATCTGGAACGGCCGATTTATGCCATGGCGATTGCCGTGTTCGTTGGCGGCGTGCTCCAGGTAGCGATCCAGATTCCCGCACTGATCAAGATAGGCATGCTGCCCAGGCTGTCGTGGAACCCGGCTGCGGGTCTTGGCGACCCTGGCGTACGGCGCGTGCTGAAAAAAATGGGACCGGCCATCTTTGCGGTTTCTGCCGCGCAGATCAGCTTGATGATCAATACCAGCATCGCTTCTCGCCTGCAAGAAGGCAGCATCTCCTGGCTGTCGTATGCGGACCGCCTGATGGAATTCCCGACCGCCCTGCTGGGGGTGGCACTGGGCACCATCTTGCTGCCCAGCCTGTCCAAGGCACAGGCGGATGGCGACCAGACCGAATATTCCGATTTGCTGGACTGGGGCCTGCGCCTGACCTTCCTGCTGGCCTTGCCAGCTGCGGTCGGCATGGCGGTCCTGGCCGAGCCCATGATTACCACCTTATTCCACTATGGCGCCTTTAGCGATGAAGCTGCGACCCAATCGGCCAAGCCGCTGATCGCTTATTGCGCCGGCCTGCTGGGGATTATTCTCGTCAAGACACTGGCGCCAGCCTTTTATGCGCAGCAGAACATCCGCACGCCAGTCCGTATTGCCGTTGGCGTGCTGATTGCTACGCAGCTCATGAATGCGCTGTTTGTGCCATATATCGCGGTGTCTGGCCTGGCGCTGTCGATTGGTTTGGGGGCATGCCTGAACGCCGCCCTGCTGTACACCGGCTTGCGCAAACGCGATATCTATCGTCCCCTGCCCGGCTGGCCGATGTTCTGCGCCAAGCTGGTGATCGCCTGCGGCCTCATGGCCATCATTGCATGGTTCGGCGCCCAGCAAATCGACTGGATCGCCCTGCAGCGTCATGCGTTCCTGCGCGCCGGCGCGCTGCTGCTGTTGATCGGCGTATGTGCGGTAGTATATTTTGCCGCGCTGCTGGCAATGGGCTTCCGCCTGCGCGACTTCAGGCGCATCGCGCGCTGACAGCCAACCGTTGGACGAAAAAAAACCCGCCGAGGCGGGTTTTTCATTGCAAGCAGAAATTAAGCTGCTTTTTTAGCTTTGCGACGAGCAACCACGCCCATCAGAGCCAGGCCACCCAGCAGCATGCCATAGGTTTCTGGTTCTGGTACGGCGGTCACGGTGTAGGTGCCGGTGTAGCTGGCGCCACTGAAAGCGGTGCCTTTCAGGTTCAGTACGAATGGCGCGGTGCCGCTGTACTCAACGCCGAAGAACTTCAGGCTGCCTACCGAGAAAGCAGCGCCTGGGGTGCCGTTCAGGGTCGATACCAGTGGGGTGGTCAGGCTGCCGACAACTTTGGAGTTGAAGCTCAGGTTTTGGCCGGATACCGTTACACCGATGTTGTACACGCCTGGGGTCAGGCCGGTGAAGGTGATCACGTCTTCGTAGCCGGACAGAATGCCATCACCTGGCAGCGACGCGCCGCTCCAGTTGTGGCTGACTCCATCAGCGGTGACGTTGATGATCTGATCAGCGGCAAAAGCACTTACCGATGCAGCAGCCAGAATTACGCCAGCAGCAATGTTTTTCAATTTCATTATGATTTCCTTAATCAAACGAATTGTGGCTGCGCTTGCGCCAACCACGGTGTGGGTTAATAGGAGTACTGCTGAGACAAATAGTAACATAAAAACATTTTTAGTATTACATTTTTTTTATCATTGTTGCTCTGTGGTAAATTTTTTCGCATTGCAAAAAGACGTTGCACTGCACTGCATCATTTTGATAAGTCACCCTTTCGTTTTAGGATGCAAATTCAAGTTTTGTTAATCGGTGACGGGCTCATCCGGGCGTCTTTCCGCCCCCTGATTTGGTACGTTTTCAGAGGGAGGAGCGGGTTCTTCCGGCGGAATCGGCTGTTCTTCCGGTGGTTTTTGCACGGGTGGCTGCGGCGGCGCCGGATTTTGTTGTGGTTCTACAACGGGGGCCGCACTGGAGGCTTGATTTGTCGATGCTGGCGGGGTTTGCGGCGTATTACGGCTATCGCTGGCGGCGACGAATTTCCATTCAGAAATCCGGCTTTTGCCTTCAAAACCAGCAAAACGCTGAGGGAAGTTTCCTATTTTCACCGGCCGGGCATCCGACAGGCTGTAGACAGCCAGTACGCCCGCCTTGTCCGCCAGATACACCACGCCCCACTCCGCCTTGCCCGTCATGGGATCGACAAAGATCTTGCGCAAATGACGGCGCGTCCCCGGAAAACGCGGGTCCTTGAGCAGTTCTTTCAAGGAAGGGGGTTGTGCCAGCTGACCTTGCGGCGTGGCATCAGCATAGCTTTTCAATGCATCGCTGAACGCGGCGCCGATGTCCAGCAACTCCTGCTCGGCTCTGCTGCGCTGCAAAACAGAACCCAGTTTCAGCGACGCTGCGGTGGTCAAAGCAATCACCGAAATGAAGATAATCAGGCTCAGATAGGTGAAGCCGCCGCTGGTTGCGCGCGCCCGCGGATGCCGCCGCCATGTCGGTGTAGCAGCCATTACCAGTCAGCGTAAGGCTTGCCGCTGCGGTCGTTGCCGGGCGCGCCGCTACGGATGTTGTAGACGCCACCCTTGGCGCTGTCTTCGGGCGGCACAATGGTCCAGGTCGTATCGCTTTCTGTCAGTGGATCAACAGGTAATGCACGCAGATATTTTTTCTCGACCAGCTGTTCCAGCGAATCGGGATAGCGTCCCGTGTCGCCATAGTATTGGTCCAGCACCTGCCTGACATTCCGCAAGTTATCCGCCAGCACCACCTCCTTGGACTTGTCGATGCTGGGGAAATAGCGCGGCACGGCCAGCGTCAGCAATAACGCGACGATGCCCAGCACCACCAGCAGTTCAATCAGCGTGAAGCCTTTGTGTTTCATGGTCACCATTTCTTGTACGGCACGCCGTTCAGGCCGGTCTTTTCACTGAGGCTGTAGACATCGTAGACATCCTCCCCGTCGCGCGGCTGGTCGGCCTCGCTGGCATAGCTGCGTTTGCCCCAGGTCTGCGCATCGCTGAGCGTGGCGTCGCTGTTGAACGGGTCGCGCGGCACGCGGCGCAGGAAGTAGATCTTGGCATGCTTGGGATTTTGCAGGTCGGGCACGCCTTCCACCAGCACCTCCAGCGTCTTCGGATAGCCGGTCGAGACCAGCGACTTGGTGATGTGGCCCTGGTCATACGCCAGCTTGTACGCATCCAGCGCATGGCGGATGTCGCGCAGCGATTCGCGCAGGTCCTGCTCCTGGCGCCGCTGCACCACCACCTGCGCGGTCGGGATCACCAGAGCGCTGAGCAGGCCAAGTATCGCCAGCGTCACCAGCAGCTCGATCAGGGTGAATCCACGCACGCGCATGATTACCGCTGCACCGGTGCGGCTTCGGTGGCCGGCGCCGGCGATGGTTCGGCGGCTGGCGGTTGCACGGCTTGCGGCTGGGCGCCCTGCGTCGGCGGCAGCGGCGCAGGCTGGGTGGCCGAAATCGTCGCAGCTTGCACCGGCGACGGCGCCTGCGGTGGCGGCACGGCAGGTACCGCCGGTGCGGCCACCGCGCCCGGTGGCGCCGGCATGGTGACGGCAGCGCGCGGCGTGGTGTCCGGACGGCGGCGGAAGCTCGCCTCGGTACCGGCCGAAAACTCGGACGCCGACGCTTCCGGACGCTGCACGTTGCGGATCAGGTGCGGCGTAATCGACAGCACGATTTCGGTCTTCTGATTGTCGTCGCGCTGGCTGCCGAACAGGCGGCTGACGATCGGCAGCTCGCTGAAGCCCGGCACCTTGTTGGACGAGTTGCGCTCTTCATTGTTAATCAGGCCGGCCAGCACCTGGTTCTCGCCATCCTTCAGCTGCAGCATGGTCGAGGCCTGGCGCGTGCCGAGCTGGTAGGCCGTGGTGCCGTTCTTGGTGGTGATGGTGTTGACCAGATTGCTCACCTCGAGCTGCATGCGGATCGCCACCTCGTTATTCAGGTAGATGGTCGGTTCTGCGTTCAGCGTCAGGCCCACGTCCACATAGGTCACCGAATCGCTGGCGAAGCCGCCCACGCCGGACGACACGGTCGAGGTAATCACCGGCAGCTTGTCGCCAATGACGATCTTGGCTTTTTCCTTGTTGCGCACGCGGATGCGCGGATTGGCCAGCAGGTTGGAGTCCGCCGCATTCCTGTTGGCGTTGATGGACAGGTCGGTGCCGGTAACACCGATGGTGCGCTGGTTCAGATTATTCAGGTCGCGGATGGTAATGCCGGTACCGCCCGACGTCGACAGCACCGAGAAGCCCAACTTGGTCGGCCACACCACGCCCAGGTCCATCAGCGTGGAGCGCTTCACTTCCAGGATCTCCACCTCCAGCATGACTTCAGCTTCCGGCGCATCCTGCAGGTTAATCAGGCGCTCGGCGAGGCGGATCGCTTCCGGCGTATCGCGCACGATGATGAGGTTGAGCTTTTCATCCACCACCACATCGCGCGACTTGAGAATGGTCTTGAGCGTATTGGCCACCAGCTTGGCCTCCGCATTCGCCAGGAAGAAGGTCTTGACCGTCATCTCCTGGTATTCCTTGAGTTTGGCCGCGACGTTGGGATAGATCAGGATGGTGTTGGCATCCATGACCTGCTGCTCCAGCTGATTGGTCAGCAGCAGGAAATAGATCGCCGATTCCACCGTGCTGTTCTTCAGCAGGACCGTGGTGCGCTGGTCCGTCTTCACATCCTTGTCGAACACGAAGTTCAGGCCGGAGCGGCGCGAAATCACTTCAAACACCTGCTTGAGTGGGGCATCGCGGAATTCAATCGAGATCGGCTGCTTGTAGCTCTTGGCCAGGCCGGATTCCGCCGGCGGCGGCGCGGTCTTTTCCGCCACCTCGCGCAGCATCGCGCGCGCCTTCTCGTTGCCTGGCGATTCAGTCAGCACGGCGTTGAGTTTTTGCTTCGCCAGCTCAAGTTCGCTCCGGTTCAGATGCTGGGCCGCCGCCTCCAGCAGCCTGGCCTGGCGGCTGTCGCGCTCCAGCGCGCGCAAGCCCGTCACGGCGCGTTCGTTTTGCGCATCCATGCCCAGCACGCGGCGGAAGCCCTGCTCCGCCTGCGCGGCGCGGCCATCCGCCTGGTCGCGTTCCGCAGTGTCCAGAATCCGCTGCACGGCGCGATCGCGGGCCGTCAGATACGCGGAGCGGTACTGCGCATTGCCCGGTTCGGCCTTCACCGCTTCCTGATATTTGGCGAGGCCTGCCTCGATCTGATTCTTCGCGATCAGGTCATTGCCGTCGCGGTAGGCCAGCTGCGCAGCGCAGCCGCTGAGCAGGATGGCCAGCGCAGCGCAGCGGGCGATATTCTTCAAAGGGCTAGCCATCACTCAAGGACTCCAATATTCATCTGTTGTTGCTGATTCAAAGGCAGATAGGTCACGGACATCAGCGGCGGTGCGATCCGCTCGACGCGGTAAGTGCCATCGATGACGGTCTGCACACGTACCGAGTAAGTCTTGTCGCCGCGCGCCAGATACACTTCCCACGCGCCATCCGCCACGGCTTTGCCGAGATAGGTGAACGGCATGGGCGGCGCCACCGGTGCTGGCGGCGGCGCATTCGATGGCGGTGGCGGCGGTGGCGGCGGCGGATTCCAGTTCTGCCCCATGAACACGCCCTCGCCCGAGGCAAACGTCGCCTCGCCGGACTCGCCTACCAGCTGCGCGCGCGGAATCAATGGCAGGATCGCGGCTTCCACCTGCGGCTTGCCATCCTTGCTGGTGCTGCGCGGCACGGCTGCCGGCGCCGCTGCGCCAGGCGCGCGCGCCACCGGTTCGGCGATATCGCCGGAGGACGAGTTATCGCCAAACAGCGCCAGCCCCGCTGCCCCCGCCAGCGCCACGGCCATCAGGATCTGATACGGCTTCATGGTTCGGCATCCTTCAGGTACAGGGTAAAGCGCAGACGCGCTTCGACGGTGGTATCGGCGATATTGTCGCGGCGGAAGGCCACTTCATCCAGCGAAGCAAACGGCATTTCGCGCAGGCCCTGCATGGCGAACTGCCAGATGGACTGATATGGCCCCTTCACCGGCAGGTTGATCTGGTAGGTGCTGACGCGACTGGCCTTGTCGTAGCTGGCCTTGTACTCGCCCTGGTACAGCGTGATATTGGCCTTGGCCGCCAGGTCGAACAGCACTTTGACCTGCTGCTCCGCATAGCGCTTCTCACCCAGCATCTCGTAGAACGCCGCCAGATTCTGGTTGGCCGATGGCGGTGGCGGCGCTGTCACCAGCGTCGATGGTGCGGGCAATGGCTTTGCCATCAGCTGCGCTTGCGCGGCACGCTGCGGCAGCAGCCAGGCCCAGGCTGCGATACCGGCGACGCACAGCACAATCGCCACGCAAGCCGGCACACCCAGGCGCAGCAAGGCGATACGGGCACGCAGCAACAGCGCGGAAAGGTTCACCTGGTTCATCGCGCCTGCCATGTCGCCTCCAGCTGGAATCGCAATGGCCGGTTCGGGTCTTGCTCGTTGATTTCGTGGCGGGTCAGTATCACGCCGCTAAAGCTGTCCTGCTCCTTGAGCGCGGCCACATAGTCCACCATATCGTCACTGCTTTTGGTTTCGGCGGTGATTTTCAGCACCCGCTTGCGTGGGTCGGGCTCCATGGCCACCAGCGCCACCTTGCGCGGCGTCGCGGCCAGCACGGCGTCCTGCAGCTCGCGCCATGGCAGGTTCAGTTGCAGGACGGCGCCGTTGACGAAGGCCGCCTGCGCTTCCGGAATCGCCACCTTGGCCACTTCCACCGGGCGCGCCGACAGCGCCGCCACACGCGTCTGTAAATGCTGGAGCTGATGCTGGCGTTCGCGCTTCTGCTCCACCAGCGCATACGTGCCAACCGCCGCGCCGGCGCACAGCAGCGCACCGGCGCCGGCCAGCACCAGCACTGCCGGATGGAGATGGAACAGCACGCGGCGCAGCGTACGCGGGGCAAAATCGATCTTCATCGCTTTCATGCGGCGCTCCCTTGCAGTGCCGTGCAGGGAATGTGCGACGCATTGGTGACGGCTTTGGTCCACGCCGCCGGCGCGCTGCCGCTCACCTGCAGCAGCGACGGCGCCTCCAGCTCCAGCAGCAGCGCTTCACGTTGCAGCGTCTGCGTCAGCCAGTAATGATCGGCGCCATGCGGGATCGGCAGCGGGCGGATGGCGCGCAAGCCCTTGCCATCTGCTTCGGTTGCGGCCAGCGTCAGCAGGTTGTCGTGCACCAGGCCAAACCACGCGCCCTTTTTGACGCCACCGCGACAGCGGTTCCAGGCGCTGACAAAGCGCGGCTCGACAGCGACGATGGACAGCTTGCAGTCCTGCGCCACCGCGCTCAACGCGGCCAGCAGCACGCGCGGCATGGCGGCCGCAAAGAAAGGCCGGGTTGCATCCCAGTCGGCGCAGATCTGCCATGCCGCCGCCGGCTCGCCATACAGCGACTGGAAGCGGAAGCCGGCCGCCGCCTCGATATCCGCCATGCGGGCCGCGCCCGGTGGCGGCGTCACGCGCCACATGCGGGTCAATTCATCGGCCAGCACAAAGCTGACAGGCCAGCCATCCGCCTGCACCTCGCCTAGCAGCGCGCGCAAGGCATTGGCGATGGCGTCGAATGGATGCTCGCCGGATGGCGTGATCGCTTGCTCGGCCAGCGTCTGCGGCGCGGCGTTGCGCCAGCGGTTCACGCGCTGCACGCTGACTGCGTGCGGCGCCACGTCGATGCGTAAAAACTGTCCCATCGCTCTACGCATGCAGGGTCACCCGTTTAATTTCAGTCAGCGTGGTACCGCCACGCTTGACCAGTTCCAGTGCGGCCTGGCGCAAGCTGCGCGTGCCGTTCTCATAGGCGGCCTGCTTGATCTGGCGGATCGGCTTCTTGTCCACAATCAGTTCGCGGATTTCATCGTTCAGTGTCAGGATCTCGGCGATCGAGCGGCGGCCCTTGTAGCCGGTGCCGCGGCAATCGCCGCAGCCCTTGCCCTGCATGAAGCGGAAGTCGTAGGCGTCGGCGCGCGTCATGCCGACGCTGGCCAGCTCGTGATCGTCGGGCGTGTATTCGGTGGCGCAGTGCGGGCAATTGGTGCGGATCAGGCGCTGCGCCCAGATGCCGTTGAGCGCCGACACAAACGCATACGGATCGATGCCCATGTGGGTAAAGCGGCCAAACACGTCAAACACGTTATTCGCGTGCACGGTGGTCAGCACCAGGTGGCCCGTCAGCGCCGACTGCACGGCGATTTCCGCTGTCTCGCGGTCGCGGATTTCGCCGACCATGATCTTGTCCGGGTCATGGCGCAGGATGGAGCGCAGGCCCTTGGCGAAGGTCAGGCCCTTCTTTTCGTTGACCGGGATTTGCAGGATGCCCGGCAGCTGATACTCGACCGGGTCTTCAATCGTGATGATCTTCTCGCGGCCGTTGTGGATTTCGGTCAGGGCCGCGTACAGCGTGGTGGTCTTGCCGGAACCGGTCGGTCCCGTCACCAGCAGCATGCCGTAGGCTTCCTGCGCCAGCGTGCGCAGCGACACCAGCGATGGCGCATCAAAGCCCAGCGCCTCCAGCGTCAGCGAGCCGTAGGCCTCGATCATGGCGCGCTTGTCGAGAATACGGATCACCGCATCTTCGCCATGGATGCTGGGCATGATGGAGACGCGCAGGTCGATCTCGCGTGCATTGGCTTCCACGCGGAAGCTGCCGTCCTGCGGCACGCGGCGTTCGGCGATGTCCAGCTCCGCCAGCACTTTCAGGCGCGAGATGATCTGCTCGGCCACATCGACACCGTTGACGGCGGTGGCGTGATCCAGCACGCCGTCCACGCGGTACTTGACCGCCAGGCCGCCGGCCGTGCTTTCCAGGTGAATGTCCGAGGCGCCAGCTTTGAGCGCATCGTACAGGGTCGAGTTGACCAGCCGGACCGCCGGGCTGGCGCCTTCCGAGACCGAGGCAAACGACAGCACGGCCGCCGTCTTGCCATCGCGCCGGCCTTCGCTGGCGCCGGGCAGCAGCGAGTCGGTGGCGCGCGCGGACTCCTCCTGCTTGGACAGGTAAGCCTGAATGTCGGCCTGCAGCGCCAGCCGCGTTGGCAGCGGCGCAGCGGGCGTGGCGCGCGCCTGCGTGCCCAGCCAGGTCTGCAAATCCAGGTCGAACGGATCGGCGATGACACCGATTACGGACTGGTCGTGCGCGCGCAGCAGCACGCAGTGGCGTGCCATGGCCTGCGACAGCGGCAGCAAATCCCAGGCTGGCGTGTAGGCCAGCATATCGACCGTCTCCAGCACCGCCATCCCGAAGGGCTGCGCCAGCGCCTGCACCAGCAGGCGCGGCTCGGTGCCGGTGAGCGCTTCCAGCTCTTCCACCAGCGTGCGTTTCGATTGCTGGCGCAGATGGCGCGCACGCGCCACCAGCGCCATATCGATGGCCTGTACAGCCGTCATGACATATCTCCAGCCAGATCAAAGATCGGCATATACAGCAGTACCACGATGGCGCCGACCACCAGGCCGATGGCCGCCATCAGCAGCGGTTCAAAAGTACGGGTAAAGCGTTCGATCCAGCGGCTGATTTCACCGTCGTAAAACGCTGCGGACTGGGTCAGCATCGGTCCCATGTCGCCGGTGCGCTCGCCCACGCGCAGCATGCGCAGCGAGATCGGTGTGGTCAGTTGTGCGGCGTCAAATGCGGTCGACAGCGGCAAGCCGGATTCCACGGCGGCGCGCGCCGTTTGCAGGTTGCCGCGCATCGCCGCCGACACCATGCCTTGCACCGTTTCAATCGCGTGCACGATGGTGATGCCGCCCTCGCTGAGCATGCCCAGTGTCAGGTATAGCCGCGACAGTTCGTAGATGCGGACACGCTCGCCGATGCCAGGCAGGCGGCTCAGCAGACGCACCATGCCGCCATTGGCCATGAGCTGGCGCACGCCCAGCACCAGCGTGCCCAGCACCGCGCCGATGATCGCCAGCAGCAGCGTGGTATGGGCGCCCGCGAACTGGCCCCAGTTCAGCATCTGCTGCGACAGCCACGGCAGGTTGCGGCCCGCGCCCTGGTACACCTCGGCAAAGCGCGGCACCACATAACCGATCAGGAACAGGCTGACGCCGCCGCCGACCAGCAGCAGGATGCACGGATAGATGGCGGCCGACACCAGCTTGCCGCGCACCAGGTCGATGCGCTGCTGGTAATCGATGAAACGCGACAGTGAACGCGGCAGGTCGGAGGTGCCCTCGGCCGCCTTGACGATGCCGACATACAGCGGCGGGAACAGGTCCGGCTGTTCGGCCAGCACGGCGGAAAAGCGCTGGCCTTCGCGCAGGCCGGCCAGCAGCCGTTCCAGCACGCCGCGCGTGGCCGGATTGGTTTCCTTCTCCAGCAGCGCCTCCAACCCTTCGACAATGCCCAGGCCCGCCGTCAGCAGCGCCAGCAGCTCCTGGCTGAACAGCACCAGCGACAGTGCGCGGCGCTTGCCGCCACGGCCTGGCAGGCCGCTGCGCACCGGAGCGATCGAACTCACGAACAAACCGCGCGCTTCCACCTGGCGGCGCGCGTCCGCCTCATCGCGGCCATCGATCACCAGATGGGAGATGACCATATCGGCCGACAAAGTACGGACATCAAACTGCATGGGTGCGGCTTTCTAGGGGTGTGGCTTATTGCGAGCTGATGTCGGCGTCTTCACCCGTGCCACCTGACTGGCCATCGCGGCCCAGCGAGGTAATCTCAAATTCGCTCTTGGTGCCTGGCGCCTTGTACTGGTAAGGGTGGCCCCATGGATCCGGCGGAATGCCTTTTTTCAGGTAGGGACCGTTCCATTTGGCGCCGGCCGTGGCGGGCGCGGTAATCAGCGCACCCAGGCCCTCTTCCGTGGTCGGATAGCGGCCGACGTCGAGGCGGTAGGTATCCAGCGATTTCTCAAACGCCTCGATCTGCGCCTTGGCGATGGTGACTTCCGATTTACCCAGCTGGGCAAAGTATTTCGGTCCAACATACGCTGCCAGCAAACCGATGATGACGATAACCACCAGCAGTTCCAGCAAGGTGAAGCCAGCTGCCTTGTGCGCGCTGGTCTTGCGGCCATTCTTTACAACTTCCATCCCAGGTACTCCTCAGCGTTAAGCCCGCCGGCTCAAAGCCAGAGGCTACCATGCGCTTTGCACTTCCGACAATCTTTTTATGCCGCGCGCGCCAGTGGTAGCGGTGCCCGGTCGAATAAATGCAACGCCATGCCACGCGCGATGGCCTGTGCGCGGTTGGACACGCCCAGCAAGCGGTACAAACGCTGCAGATGGTTTTTGACCGTCAGGCCGCTGATGCCGAGGATCAGGCCGATTTCTTCGTTGCTTTTGCCTTCGCGCACCCAGTGCAGGATTTCCGCCTCGCGCGCGCTGACCGGCCGCGCCAGCGTGCCGACCCGCGCCTGCGCCTGCTGGCGGTTGATGCGTTGCAAACTCATGTGCAGATACGGCAGCAGCAGTTCCAGGAAGTAGGCCTGGCGCGGCTGCGGCCGGTGCGGCAGGCCAAACAGCACAAAGAAGGTGGAACCGCCCGGCAGGCGTTCCGAGCCATGCAGCAGCAGGTTCTCCATGCCCAGCTCGCGCAGCTCGCCCTGGAACGGCGCCAGGCCCTGGCCGGCTTTGGGCGCATCGGCGCCGGGTCCCGCATCCAGCATGGCCGGCAGGCGCCCGCTGTGGCGACAGTGGCGCGCCAGACGCAGCGCCAGGCCATCGTCACGGTTGCTGAGGCGGCTGCGCAGTTCGGCATCCAGCACCGTGCTGTGCAGGCACTCGACGTGCTGCAGCTCGTCCTGCGCGCCCAGTTGCAGGCAGACCATAACCTGGTGCGGCAGCAGGCTCTGCAACTGCCCCTGGGTCCACAGGAAGAACTGGCGCGCATCCTGCACCGGCAATGCGGCCTCGATCGCGTGCAGCAGGTATTCCTGTTCCAGCTTGCTCAGTATGACCAGCTGTTCCATGCTCACGCCTGGGCCGCGACGAAGCGGTAGCCGCTGCCGCGCACGGTTTCGATGCGCTGCTGGTAGCCGCTTGGCTGCAGCGCGCTGCGCAGGCGGCCGACATGGGTATCGACGGTGCGCTCATCCAGGTAGGAACCACTGCCCCACACCTGGTCCAGCAGCTGGGCACGCGTGTGCACGCGCTCCGGATGGCTCATCAGGAAGTTCAGCAGCTTGAATTCGACGCGGCCCAGCGCCAGCTCGCGCGCGCCGGCCGTTACGCGCTGGGTACACGGATCGAGCCGCAGGCCGGCCAGCTGTACCGGCGCGTCGGCCGGCGATTGCGGCTGCCAGCGGCGCAGCAGGCAATGCACGCGCGCCACCATCTCGCGCGGGCTGAAGGGCTTGGTCATGTAGTCATCGGCGCCGCTTTCCAGCGCCATGATCTTGTCGTGCTCGCCGCAGCGCGCGGTCACCATCATCATCGGCAGGCCGCGCGTGCGCGACTGCGCGCGCAAGCGGCGCACCAGCGACAGGCCGGACTGGCCCGGCAGATTCCAGTCCAGCAGCACCATGTCGGGCAGCTGGTCTTCCAGCATCAGCAAGGCGCTTTCGGCGTCCGCCGCGCGGCTGATCTGGTGGCCCGCCATGCCGAGATTCAGGGCGATCAGCTCCTGGATTGCTGGCGTGCTTTCAACGATGAGAATGTGAGCGGCTGGCATAGCGGTTCCCTGTAAAGGAAATACTATGCAATAAGCAATGTGGCTTTACTAATATGATTTCTTTGATAGATTTAGAGTTTTTACGTATAAATACGTAAAAAAGCGCACCCGAAGGTGCGCTTTGGGGAAGAGCAATAAATTAAGCCTGTTGGCGGCGGCGCGCAAAGCCCAGCAGCGCAAGGCCGCCAGCCAGCATGGCCCACGTGGTCGGCTCTGGCACTGGCGTGGTCACCACGCCCGAACCGAATACTTCGCTGGCCACACTGCCCTGGCCGCCTGGCGTGAGCGACGGCGTCCAGTTCAGGCTCAGCAGGCTGCCATTGACGTTGCTGCTATTGCCCAGCAGCGTCTGTTTGTCGCTGCCAAACAACGATACCGACAGCGTCGAGCCAAACTGGGCGGACGGATCGGCGTCGCCGCTGAAGGCGACGTCGAAGCTGACCTTGCCTTTGCTGAAGTCCACCGCGTGGAACAGGTCGTTGTAGCCGCCCGCCACGTTCTCGATGCGGAAGCCGGTCAGCAGCGAGCCCGTCACGTTCGACAGCTCGGCGTCAGCGCTGCTACCCCAGTTGCCGAAGTTGCTCAGGTTGGCAAAGGTGCTCACCGCGCCCAGCGGCGAGCTGTTGAGCTGGATGTCGATATAGCCGTTGCTGCCATAGCTGCCGGTATTCAGTTCGACATGCAGCGTGCCGGCAGCGGAGGCCAGGCTGGCGCAGGCGGCCAGTGCCAGCGCCATCACGGCGCGGCGGAAGTTGAGTGCTTGGTTAAACATGATCGTGTGCTTTCTTAGAAGTTACCGCTGTAAATTTTGACTGCCGAGTAAGTGACGCTGCCGGTGCCGGTCTTGGTAAACGCGGTCGGCACGGTCAGGCTCGCGCCTGGGGCCAGCGTGGCTTGGTTAATGGTCAGGTAAGGCGAACCGTCATGGCTGCCGTTGCTGCCCACCAGCGTGGCGCCGGCCACCAGACCATCGAACTGCACCTGGAACGGGCCGCTCAGCGCGGTGCTGCCAGTGTTGGTCAGGGTGACGTTGCCGGTCCACTTGGCGGTGGCGCGGTTGTACACCACGGGCGCAGCCACGGTGCGGATGCTGGCGCTGACGTCGGTGTTTGGCGCTTGCAGGTTGAGGCTGATGACCACAGGGTCATGGTCCGACGCGCGGTAAGGCGCGCTGGTGTATTTGTCCTGCGGCTTGCCGTCGGTGTTGTAGTCGATCACGGTCGGTTCATCCGCATTGTTGTGCCATTCCGCTGCATCCACCACTTGCGGGCTCAGCGCCGGGCTCGCCAGCGCGTGGTCCAGGTAACCGGTTTCGCCGTTGAACACGAACGAGTACGGCATGTTGCCGCTGCCGCGCACGAAGCGCTCCAGCTGGTTGACGTAGCCGGTGGCGGTGATGGCAGCGATCGGGTCTTCAAAGCCGTAGGAGTTGAAGTCGCCAATCAGCAGCACGCGCGCATCGTTGGCCGAGGCTACCACTTGCGGCACGAAGCTGTTCACCAGACGCTTGGCCTGCTGGATACGGGTGGCGTTCCAGCAGCTCTGGCTGTCGTTCTGGTCGGCGTCCGCGCCGCCGGTCGGGCAGCTGCCCTTGGATTTCAGGTGGTTGACTACCAGCGTGAACTTGGCGCCGTTGGCGGCACGGAAGGTCTGCGCCATCGGCGGACGGTTGTTGATGGCGTCAGCGTCCGACAGCGCGCCGCCCACCAGCGTCAGTGCCGACGGTTTGTAGATCATGGCCACGCGGATGGCGTCGGTGCCGGTCGCGGCTGGCTTCGGTACCACGGCATAGGTTTTCAGGCCGGTGCCGGGCGCGATCGCATCGTTGAGCGCATCGACCAGTTTGGTGACGGTGTACTCGCCGCTGTTCTGAATTTCCATCAGGCCGTAGACGTCGGCGTTGATGGCCTTGAGTTCGCCCACGATCTTGGCGGTCTGACGGTTGAACTCGTTCAGATTGTCGGCGCCGCGGCAGTTCGATTTCGAGATGCTGCTGCCCAGCGAGCAGCCGGCATTGGTGTTGCCGGCCACATCGGTGCCGTTGGTGAAGGTGGTGAAGTAGTTCAGCACGTTGGCGCTGGCCACTTTGATGTTGCCGGCCGCCAGCGCTGGCGGCGCCGTGCGGGGATTATCCTGCGAGAACACCGGTGCTTCGGTTGGCTGCAGCTTGAAGCCCGCACCGCCGCCGCCCTTGGCGCCAAAGTCCACCACGCCGGTCAGGCCGGACACGGTGTCGCCCGCGCGCAGCGAGCCATCGTCGCCCAGGTAGGGGATGGTGGTCGGCGTGGTGAAGATGCCGTCGTCGAGGATGATCTGGTTGCGCTGGTTGGCGGCCGCTTGCGCGATCGCTTCCGGCGTGCCCGGACGATAGCGGTTGGAGGCGATTTCCAGACGGCCCGAGGACAGCGTCACTTCGCCGCGCGTGCCCAGGAACTCCAGCTGCGATACGGTCAGCGGCTGGCTGAAGCGCACCAGCATGCCTTCCACCTGGCCCAGGTTGGCGTGCGGCAGCTGGACATTGGTTGGCGTGACGCTAATGCCGCCGGCCAGCTTGGCGATGTTGGTGATGGTGGTCAGTTCGGTGTACGAACGGCTGGCGCCGGACGGGGTGTATTCGCTGACGGTGCCGGTGATGCGGATTTTGTCGCCGACCTGCACGGTGCCGATATTGCCGGCCGTGGTGAACACAAACATGCCGTCCGAGGTCAGCGGATTGCCGTCGCCGTCCGGGTCCTGGAGGAAGAAGCCGGAGCCGACCTTGGCCGTGACCACGCCTTCGGTGGTCTGCACGGTGCCGGCGTAAGGGCTGGCATCGCCCTCGCCCTGGATCTGCGGAATGGTGTGGGTGATGCCGGCCGGTGCGCTGATCGCCACGCTGATCGCGCAGCTGGCTTCCTGCGTCTGGTCGTTGCCGAACTTGACGGTGACCGGATAGGTGCCGGCCTTGACGCTGGCTGCCACGTTCAGGCTGGCGGTGGCGACGCCACCCGCTGCCGACGCCGGCTGGAAGTTGACCAGGCTGATGCCAGGCACCGCCGCCGAGGTGATGATGGCGCTGTTGACGATGCCGTCGGCATCGGTGGCGCTGAGGTCGGCAACGCCGTTGACGCCAAACGCCAGCGACAGGTTGCCCGGGCAGGTGGCCACGATCGGTGGCGCGGTCGGCGCGCCGCACACATTGAGGGCGCTGGCGCGGTTGCGCGGCGCCGGCGCGCCGCTGCTGAAGTCGGCGCCGTTGTTGTCGGTGTCGGTGCAACCGCCGGCAGCGCGCAGGGCCGCCGTGGTGTTGCTCAGGGTCGGCGCCACCGTGCCTTCAAAATAGCTGGCCGTGCCAAAGCCGATCAGGTCGGCAAAGCTGCCCACCGCCGGCGAACCGCCCGCCAGCGCTGCGGTACCGGCCACCAGCGCCACCTTGCCGGTGGTGCCGCTCAGCGCCAGGGTGCCGGTCGTATCCGGGGTCGGCAGGTCGTCGGTGCCGCCGGTGCCGACGGCTTCCTGCACCAGGAAGTACTGGCCAGGCTGCAGCACGGTATTGCCGCTCAGCTTGGTCACCTGCCAGCTGGTGCCGGCCGCGCTGGCGTATTGCACGCTCCAGCCGCTGATGTCCACGGCGGTGCTGCCGCGGTTGAACAGTTCAATAAAGTCGTTCTTGTATTTGGCGCCGGAATTGCCACCACCGCCATACACCTGGCTGATCACCACCTGGGATGACACTGGAGCAACGGCAACAGCGGCGGCGTGGGCCGACAGACCGGCCAACAGGGCGGCGGCCATCACGGTGCGCGCCGGCGGAGGGAGAATTTTTTTCATGAACTGTCCTGGAATATTAACAAATTGACTTTGAAGCTTGCAATTTGCATATTAGGACTTCGTCATGACGGCATCATGACGCAGGCTTAGTCCGTTCAGACTAAAGCTGCGCGTGTGCGGCGTCCGTGATTTGCCATAGCAATTTATGGAGAACGTGCTACACTGATTACCACAGTGAAATATTAGTTTCTAATATTTAATCGAATCCCATGAAAACCTGCCTGCCTTGTCGCCTCCTGCTTTGTGCTGCCACGCTGACGTTCAGCGGTCTTGCGTCGGCAGGTGGCGCGGTATCGGCGCCGGCCTCGCCGTCCCCTTGTCTGAGCCAGCCCGGCACCGCGCTCACGCCAGCGCAGCAGCAAGAACAGCTGCGGCAAACCTGGCGCCGGCATTGCTACCTGGCCGATGCAGAAGCGGCCGACACTGAACTGCAGATGAAGGCTGCGGACCAGCCGCAGGACGAGGCGCTCAAACTGCTCGATGACCTACCGGGCACCCACCGTTCACTGGGCGGCCCGGGCACCACGCCGGTAGACAGCTGGATGACGGTCAGGCACGGTGATGGCGACAGCAATCTGTGGCGCGCGGATGGCGGCCCTGGCAGCTGGTCCGCTTACGCCAATCCGCCCTATCAGCATGGCGAGCACTACCGTCCCATGTCGACCGAGGGCGCCGCCCTTCCCGCCGTACCCGAGCCGCAACAGTACGGCATGCTGCTGAGCGGACTACTGCTGCTTGGCGCCGCGCTATGCCGGCGGCACTGGCGCCTCAACGCCGGTAAGGCGCGGCGAGCGGCTCGCCAATAAACACCCCTTGCGCGGGCCAGGCCACACTGCGCCAATACGCCTCAATCGCGCTCACGCCACGCAGATAATGCGCCAGCAGCATGCTGGGCTGCGGGAACTTCTGCCAATAATTGCAGGGCTCACTGACAGTGCCATAACTGGCGGTCGCGCCCGCATCGAGCCAGCGCAGGCTGCTCATTTGCGCGCTCCCCAGCAAATCACCGCCAAACGATGTCAGGCTATCCGCCAGCGCACCGGGCAGGAATTGCAGCGTATCGAGCTTGGCAACGCGCGCCATCCCGGTCTGATAGACCATGACGTCTTTTTCATTTTCTATCGCATCGGCATTGAGCCGCTTGATGGTCAGCTTGCGCGTTGCAATCACGCCGGCACGGGGAAAGAATGTTGCCCGGCTGTTGCGGGCATGCTCGCTGGTGGTCAGGTAATACGCGCTGGCCGCTGGCGTACTGAAGCCGCTGGCCACACCGCGCCCGATCAGCGCCTTGGCCTGTTCGATGGAGTCGGTCGGCAGCAGCATGGCCAGCCGCATGCCATGCTCGGCATACGGATGCGCCGAGGCGCTGCCAAAATACGGATTGGGTTTGGATGGGCCGCAAGGCGTGGCGCAGATCGTCGCATCCAGCCCCATGGCGTAGGCACTCGTGATGGAGTTGCACTCCACGGCATAAGGCGCGGTCCACACCATCAGCACGGCCTCGATATGCGGCCCTAGCTTGGCGTCGATCTGTTCCTTGAGCTGGCGGAATTGCGCCGCATCGAGCTTGCGTGGCCGATCCGGAATGCGCACGTGGACGACGTTCTCGGCCGGCACATTGCGCGTCTGACGGTAATACTCGCCGATCTCGACACTGTTGGGTTCGTCATCATTGATCACCAGTGCCAGCTGTGCCGGCTTCAAGCCCGCTGGTGCTGGCGCCAGCTGTGCGTGTGCCACCCCCAGCAGGCAAAACAGCGCCGCCCAAGCCACTATCATCTTTCGCAATTACAGGTTCCAATCTCAGATGCAGTTATGAAAAACGTCGGCTGGCACTGTAACATACGGCGTGGGCGGCGGCGATATGGATCAACTCCGCTGATAGACATCCTCGAAGCGCACGATGTCGTCTTCGCCCAGATAGCTGCCCGATTGCACTTCAATCAGGTGCAGCGGCAGTTTGCCCGGGTTTTCCAGACGGTGGTTCATGCCAATCGGGATATAGGTCGACTCGTTTTCCGTCAGCAGCGTCACTTGATCGCCGCAGGTCACGCGGGCGGTACCGCTGACCACGATCCAGTGTTCGGCACGGTGATGGTGCATCTGCAGCGACAACTTGCCGCCCGGGTTGACGGTGATGCGCTTGACCTGGAAACGCTCGCCCAGATCGATGCCCTCGTAGCAGCCCCATGGACGATAGACGCGGGTATGGTGCAAGTGCTCGGTACGCTGCTGGGTTTTGAGGTGCTCGACAATATTCTTGACGCGCTGTACCTGGTCCTTGTGCGCCACCAGCACCGCGTCCGCGGTTTCCACCACCACCAGATCCTTGACGCCAACCACGGCCACGATCCGGCTTTCCGCGCGCACCAGCGAACCGCTGACATCGTCCAGATAGACGTCGCCACGGCTGACGTTGCCCTGGGCATCGGCCGGCTGCACTTCCCACAGCGCCGACCAGGAGCCCACATCGCTCCAGCCGATCGAGGCGGGCACCACCACGGCATGGCGGGTGCGCTCCATGACCGCATAGTCTATCGAGTCCGCCGGGCAGGCAGCAAATGCGGCTTCATCGAGACGGCAGAAATCGAGGTCGCGATAGCTCTGGGCGACCGCAGCGGCCGTGGCGCTGGCCATGGCCGGCTGAAACGCCTCGAGCTCGGCCAGATAGGTGGCAGCGCGGAACAAGAACATGCCGCTGTTCCAGTAGTAAGTGCCAGCGGCCAGGAATTCCTGTGCCGTGGCGCGGTCCGGTTTTTCTACAAAGCGGTCGACTGCAAACGTTCCCGCCTGCGCCAGCGCCTGGCCAGCGTGAATGTAGCCATACCCCGTCTCCGGCGCGGTCGGCACAATGCCGAACGTGGCCAGCGCGCCGTTTTGCGCCGCCTGCGCCGCCTGGTCAATCGCCGCGTGGAACGCCGGCACGTCCGTGATCACATGGTCGGCCGGCAGCACCAGCATCAGCGCCTCCGGGTCCAGCGCCTGCAGGTACAAGGCCGCCGCCGCGACCGCCGGTGCCGTATTGCGCGCCAGCGGCTCAAGCATGATGCCTTGTGGCGCCAGATTGATTTCGCGCAACTGCTCGGCCACCAGGAAACGGTGCTCGTTGCCGCAAACGATCAGCGGCGCTTCCAGCGCAGCATGGTCACGCAGCCGCAGCGCGGTTTCCTGCAACATGGTGCGGTCCGATACCAGCGGCAGCAATTGCTTCGGCAGCGCCGCGCGCGACAATGGCCACAAACGGGTGCCAGCGCCGCCGGACAGAATGACAGGATAGATTTTCATGGACTTACACTCTTTGGATTGAAACGATATTCTTGTCCAGACGGCGCTTATTGCGGCGGTCGCGCGCATTGGCCCAGGCATCTGGATCATAGTCGGAGACATGCTTCATGTCACCGGACCGGTCGACACTATAATCTTTAAACACGATCATTTCGTCGAGAGAAACATTCGGTAACACTCGGGTGTACTCAAATAGGACGCTGCGTTTGAGCTGGGCGCCGCTGCAAATATGGCTGCCGCTGCCGATCCAGGTAGGTCCGACAATGCTGACGCCGCTTTCGATGCGGGTGCCGGAACCGATGTAGACCGGGCCTTCGATCGTGGTGCCTTCCCAGTCGATGCTGGTGTTCAGGCCGACCCACAGACCATCATTGATCTGGATGCCGGGCATATCGAGGTGCGCCACTTCCCCCATCAGCACGCTCTGGCACACTTCCCAGTAATCGGTGACGGTACCAATGTCGATCCAGTTGAAGCTGCGGGTCTGCGCGTAGAACGGCATGCCTTTGGCGGCCAGCAGCGGGAACAGGTCGGAACCGATGTCAAAGGTTTCCTTGCTAGGAATCAGGTCCAGCACTTCCGGTTCAAAGATATAGATACCGGTGCTGGCAAAGTTGGACAGCGCCTCTTCCTGGCTGGGTTTTTCCTGGAACGACTTGATGCGGCCATCGGACTCGGTCACCACCACGCCATAGCTCGACACTTTATCCCACGGCACTTCCTTGGTGACCACCGAGGCCATCGCGCCCTTGCGCTTGTGTTCGAACAGGGCCGACTTGATGTCCAGATCGATGAGCGCGTCGCCGCACAGCACGATGGTGGTCTCATCGAAGAAGCCGCCGAACTCCTGGATTTTTTTCATCCCGCCAGCCGAACCCAGCGGCTGTGGCACCACTTCGCCCTGGTCATTGGTATAGCCTTCAAAGGAATACCCGATCTGCACCCCGTACTGATAGCCTTCGCCGAAATAATCTTCGATCTTTTCATGCAAATAGCTGACGTTGACCATGATTTCCTTGACCCCGTACTTGGCCAGGTGTTCGATCAGATATGCCATCACCGGTTTGCCCAGAATTGGAATCATGGGCTTGGGCAGATCATACGTCAGCGGACGCACACGCGTGCCCTTACCTGCAGCAAGTATCATTGCTTTCATTCCTAGTCACTCCTTTGTCGCAATTATCATTTGGCGCAACTGGGATGGTCAGCACCACATCGACCAGCAGCATGTTCTGGCATTGCAGATGCCGCGTTTTAAGTGGGCAATATTACAACATTTCGCGCACTCCCGCCAATTGTGACATGACAACCGTGTGTTGTGACATGCAACTTTGTATCGTGCGCGCAATAAGATGCTGCGGCGCGACATTTTAGCATATCAATGTTACAATTTTTAAGATGTGCCGTCTGGCTCGCATTTATTATTAACCAGGAGAAATCTGTGCAATCAATTCCGGGGCGCCTGTCTATTGAGGCTCGCATGACTGAAACCAACAATCGGGCGAGCGGCTTCGATTATTTACGGCTGATCTTGTCACTTGCCGTTATCCTGTGGCACTCCTACGTCCTGAGCGAAGGGCGTGACGCAGCGCATGATTTATCGCAGTTTTTCCTCGTGCCGGTGCGCTCGATTCTGATATGTTTTTTTGCCTTGAGTGGATTCCTGGTTGCAGGAAGCTTGCTGCGATGCAAAACTTTATTCATGTTCCTTGGCTTACGCGTCGTCCGCATCGTGCCTGCGCTGTTCCTCGAAGTGACGATTTCCGCACTGCTGCTCGGCCCGTTGGTCACGACCGTCCCCCTGTCGACCTACTTCTCTTCACAGGAATTCCACAGCTACTTCCTCAACATCGCTGGCATCATCCACTATACGTTGCCAGGGGTATTTGAGACGAATCCATTCCCTAAAGTCATCAATGGACAACTCTGGACAATTCCTTGGGAACTGGAGTGCTATGTGGCATTGTCGCTGCTGTCACTTGTAGGTATCGTCGGACGCCGCTAAGCTTCGTGGTTATGCTGGTGGTAATCCAGGGCTACTTTGTGGCGCGCGGTCTGATGCGCCCCGATTCGACAGGCGACTTCGTACCAGGTCAGGCACTGATCATGGCTTTTCTTTATGGCGTGGCTCTGTATATCTATCGTGACGTCATCCCGTACTCGCTCACGCTGTTTGGCATCGCAGTAGCTGCAGCCATCGCCTTGCTCATCACCCAAAAAGGCGCCTATCTAGCGCCGCTGCCGTTGACCTATATCACCACCTATATGGGTCTACTCAATCCGCAAAAAGGCAGTTTCATCAAGAGCGGCGACTACTCATATGGCCTCTATCTATATGGCTTTCCGTTACAGCAACTGGTGGCGCATTTCGGGCCTAGCTTCCACCACTGGTGGATCAACTTCGGCCTGGCAATGGCGATGGGCTTATGCATCGCCTACTTCTCATGGAATTTCGTCGAATTGCCGGCCAGCCGCCTCCGCCCTTATCTACTGAGTCTGGAGCAGCGCTATATCTTGGGCCGCAACCGGCTGCTGAGAATGTTTCGCAGGCAGCAGGCCGGTCTGGAGTAACGGTTAAGCGAGGTTGGCGGCTGCGTGCGCTTGCCAGCGCCAAGTATCAGCACACATCTGCTCGATACCGCGCTCAGCGCGCCAACCTAATTCCTGCTCAGCAAGGCTTGGATCAGCATAGCACTGCGCAATATCACCGGCACGGCGCGGCGCGAACTGATAGGGAATACGGCGGCCGCTCGCTTGCTCAAAGGCTTGCACCATCTGCAGCACGCTGCTGCCGTTGCCTGTACCAAGGTTGTAGGTCAGCACGCCGCTGGCAGCCGCCAGCTTCTGCAGGGTTTTCACATGCCCCACCGCCAGGTCAACCACGTGGATGTAGTCACGCACACCCGTACCGTCCGGGGTTGCATAGTCATTGCCAAAGATCGACAACTGCTCACGCCGGCCATCCGCTACCTGGGCAATATACGGCATCAGATTGTTTGGTATGCCGTTCGGATCTTCACCGATCAGGCCACTTTCATGGGCGCCAACCGGGTTGAAGTAGCGCAGCAGCGCAATTTTCCATGTGCTATCGGAAACGGCTACATCGCGCAGGATTTCTTCAATCATCAGTTTGCTGCGGCCGTAAGGATTGGTGGCCTGCAGCGGGAAGCTTTCAAGAATCGGCACGGCGTGCGGATCACCATAGACCGTTGCCGACGAGCTGAACACGATGGTCTTGACATTGGCCTCGGCCATAACTTCCAGCAATACCTGGGTACCGTGCACATTGTAGTCGTAGTAGCGCAGCGGCTGCTGCACCGACTCGCCAACCGCTTTCAGGCCCGCAAAATGCACCACTGCATCAATCTGTTCGCGCGCGAACAGCGTGCGTAAGGCAACGCCATCACGCACATCGATTTCATGAAACTGACAGGGTTGGCCGCTAATCGCAGCAATTCGCTGCGCCACGCCGGCTTTGCTATTGACCAGGTTGTCGATGGCCACTACCTCATGTCCGGCCGCCAGCAATTCTATGCATGTATGCGAACCGATGTAGCCGAGTCCCCCAGTAACCAATATTTTCATGTACTTTCTCCGTTAATGCGCACCAACGGCCGCTTGCCGTCGCGTGGTATTTTACAATGAATTGTTGTGATAATATCTATCAAATAGCTATCAGACAAAGTTTTTGGCAAGCTTGCCGCGGTGCCAAAAAAAGATATCAATTACATTACACTTGCATCATGGAGGCAACAAATTTGCGTAAATTCGGTTGCCGTGCATTTGTTTGCGCGTAAAATAAGCGTTGCGCAAGTTGCTGTCTATTTAGCGATCTTGCTCCAAACTTTCCCGACGCGTGAACCATGCCCTGATGCCGGTTGCGTGCGTCCTCAACTTAACGCGGCGGATCTCCTATGAAAACTATTAAGAAACTTTTGCTGAGCGCCCTGCTCGGTATGGCCCTCACCGCTTCCGCAGCCGATTTCAAAGCTGGCACTGGCGTGTTCCTCCTGAATGGTAAAACCTTCTACGGCGTTGGCGTTAACTACCAGGACGCATTCCTGCGCCATGTCGAATCGGGCGGGAAAGACGTGAGCTGGAAAGCGGGCCTTGCGACCTTAAAGACCTACAATATCCCATTCATCCGCATCAATGCGATTGGTTTCTGGCCGGAGAACATTCAAAAGAATTACATGGCCAATCCGACGCAGTTCTATGCGCGCCTGGATGAATTCATGAAGGAATGTGCCGCGCAGAATATCGGCGTGATTATGGATATCTTCTGGAACTTCCCTGCATTCTCCGACATGTTGGGCGAACGCGTGCCAGCCTGGGGGGATACCAACAGCAAAACCCGCGTGCTGATGCGTAAGATCACGACTGAAATGGTTACCCGCTACAAAGACAATCCCGCGCTATGGGGCTGGGAATTTGCCAATGAAGCGACTGCGCTGATGGACCTTCCAGCCAGCCTCAACAACTATCAATGGATTCCCCGCTCGTCGACGGCGCCAGCCCGGACTGCCGCCGATAACTTCACCGTGGCCACCATCATGGATTCGCTGGCTGACTTTACCCGCACCGTGCGCGCCATCGACAAAACGCACCCTATCTTCAGCGGCAATGACCGTCCGCGTAACAATGCCTACCACCTGCCGACCAAGTGGGATCTTGACTCGCCGACGCAGTTCTCCAGCATTCTGTCACGCGACAACAATGTGGCCGACACCGTGTCGTTGCACTTGTATCCATATGGCGAGTTTGCTGGCTTCGGCGTTGACACAGTCAATCCAAGTGTTGTTCCCGGCAACTTTAATAACATCATTGTGGCCGCATTGGCGCGTAGCCGTCAGGTCGACTCGACCGGCAAGCTGATCGATCCACGTCCGCTGTTCATTGGTGAGTTTGGCACCAGCGACAAAGATCTGGGCGCTGCCGTCGCCAAGTCCAAGTTCTACGAAATGACCAGCACCATCATCGCCAGCCGTGTACCACTGTCAGCGGCATGGGTATTTGACTGGACAGCCCAGGAAGGCACTTACAATATTACCGCCACCAACAGCCGTAAATACCAGCTGGAACGCCTGAGCGAAATGAATCTGGTGATGAAGACTTGGAAGTAAGCCCGCAGGCTGCTTCGATACAAAAAAGGCCCGGTTAATAATAACCGGGCCTTTTTTCTTGGTTCACGCTGTTCCGCAAGCGCGGCGATACAGCGCATACGTCTGGCGCGCAATCTGCGGCCAGCTGTAGCGCTCGCCAACAAAGGCGCGCAGCCGGTCGCGGTAATCCGGCGCCAGCGGCTGTGCCGCCACCTGCTCCAGCGCGGCTGCCAGCGCCTCAATCTCACCCAGCGGGTAGTAGCGGATATCGGCACAGTCCACCGCCAGGTTGGCAGGGATGTCACTGGCCACCACTGGCAGTCCATAGCTCAACGCTTCCAGCAAGGCAATCGGCAACCCCTCATGCGACGACGGCAGCACAAACGCCCCGGCATTGGCATACAGCTCGGCCAGCGCCGCGCCGGTTTGGAAGCCGGTGCAGACCACGCCAGGCTGAGCGGCCGCAGCATCCAGCACCGACTGGGTGTAAGTATCTGGATGGTCCGACGCCCCTACCAGGACCAGCTTCCAGCCTGGCAGCCTGGCTTGCGCATAAGCCTGGATCAGATCCAGGTGGCGCTTTTCCGGCACAATGCGGCTCACCAGCAAGACATAACGGCCGGCGTCAAGGCCGAAGCGCGCCAGCGTGTCCCCGGCCGGCAGCAGCGCCGGCAGTTTGACGCCGTTCGGTATCAGCGCCGCATCCACCGCGTGCTTGCGCTGCACCAGCTCTTTGATCACGCTGGAAATCACGATCGCCTGCTGCGAATAACGCATCGACCAGCGTTCGCCCAGCTGCAGTACGGCGCGCGCAAAGCGCCCCCATTTCTGGCGGTCGTAATCCGGACCATGGTGGGTTGCCACCACGTTCAACCCCAGCAGACGTGCCAGCGGCGTGACGATGCCGGGGCCGATCGCCTGGATATGCAGCACGTCCGGCCGGCGCCAGCCGGCATACAGCACCGCCAGCGTGGTATGGATGATGGCTTCCAGGCCGCGCGAGCGCGGGCTCCACAGCGACTTGAAGCGTATGCCATTCCAATGGTCGCCCACGGCTGCAGGCTGGTAGGGCGAGCGCACCACGGCTTCGACCTCGCAGCCCAGCTGCACCAGTTCCGTTCCCAGCTGCTCGGCGTGGGTTTCCACGCCGCCCTGCACATTGGGAAAGCCGCGGATGCCGATGATCATCACCTTCATGGCGCAGGCGCCATGTCAAAGCGGGCGCTGACCTGGCGGGCCAGGCTGGCCCAGCTGAAATCAGTGGCCAGCCGCGCGCGTGCCGCCTGCCCCATCGCGTGCGCACGGGCCGGATCGGCGAGCGCGGCCTGAATTTGCTGCGCCATGGCGGCCAGGTCGTTCGGCGCCACCAGCCAGCCGGTCTCGCCCTGGATCACCAGTTCGCGGTAAAACAGGAAATCAAACACCACCGCCGGCAAGCCCATGGCCATCGCCTCCAGGCACGTGCCCGGCAAGCCCTCGTAGTAAGAGGTCGACACATACACCTTGCTGCGGCGGTAGTAGCCGGCCATCTCGGCAAACGCCACCTTGCCGGTCAGCGTGACGTTGGGCAGCGGGCCCAGTTCCGCCTTGACGTGCTCATCGTCATCACCGTAGCCCACGATGCAGATGCGGATCTGCGGCTGCTCGCGCACCAGTCGCTGGCACAGTTCGACCATTGGCCGGCTGCCCTTGCGGCGCTCGATACGGCCACAGAACAGCACGTCGATATCCTGGGTGACGCCCGGCGCAGGCACAAAGCGCTCCAGGTCGACGCCATTCGGGATGATGGCCATCGGCCCCTTGTAGCCGTAGCGCAGCACTTCCTGGCGGCCCTGTTCGGACAGCGTAATCACGCTACGCACGCGACGGAAAATGAAGTGCTCCATGCGCATCTTGATCCACAACGACAGCGCCCCCCACTGGCTCTGGAACAGCGGCTGCTCATAGTAGCGGCCCGACATGCCCAGATACGTGGTGTGCGCGGTCAGCAATACTGGCACCTCGCGCGGCAAGAACAGCCCGGGTATCAGCGGCGGGAAATGGAAGTTGATGCCGGTGATGGTACCGTCCGCGTACAGCTGGCGCAGCAGGCGGCGCACCTTGAGGCTCCATTCGATCAGACTGAAGCGGCTGGAAGTGATCGGAATGTGCATCATCTCAACACCCGGATAGCTCAACTCTTTGCGGTGCTCGTCGCCAGTCACCAGCAAGATCCGCTGGCCCGGCGGTAGATTAGACAAGTACGAATCCAAGTAGCGGGCAATGCCGCCCACGCCGTAAAACTGCGGATAAACAATGGCGATCATGCGCGACTCCCGAAAATGTGATGCAGGTCCGCCACCAGGCGTTCCCAGGTAAATACTTCCAGCACCCGTTCGCGGGCGCGCCGCGCGATATGATGCCGGTACTCCGGCTGGTCCAACAGCTTATCGACGGCCTCCACAATGGCAGCCGGGCTGTCCGGGGCCACCAGCACCCCCGTCTCGCCATCCAGCACCAGCTCCGGTATACCGCCCACCGCGCTGGCCACCATGCACGTGCCGGCGGCCATGGCTTCCAGCACCACCAAGCCGCTAGGCTCCTGCCACACCGAGGGCACCACGGCGATATCCGCTGCAGAGTACAAGTATTTGAGCTGGTCGTGCGGCAGATAGCCGGTAAAAATAATGGCATCCTTGACCGGCGCGGCCAATGCGATCAAGCTTTCCACGTAAGGCGTGGACGCTGCGCCGGCAAAGAACGACGACCCGGCAATCACCAGCCTGGTCTCGGGGCGGCGCGCATGCAGTTGGCGAAATGCCTCGATCAGCACGTGTACGCCCTTGATCTCAACGAGCCGTCCGACATATAGCAAATGGCACAGACCTGGATTACGTGGCAGCACAGCCGCCAAGCGTTGGCCGGCCTCATCGCCATAAGGCCTGAACACATCGGGATCGGTGGCATTGAGCACCACGGCAAATTTGCCTGCATGTTCAGGGAAGTGGCGCGCGGCCTGTCGCAGCAAATACTCGCTAATGAAAACCACGCAATCGGCCTTGCTCAATGCGCGCCGGTAGAACGGCCGGAACAGGCGGATCGACAAATGGTCGTTATGCATGTGCAGAACCAGTTTCTGACTTGGCTGCTTGCTGATGAAGAAGAGCAGATTGGGCTCATTGTGGATATTGATGATATCCACCTTCAGCGCCCGTACGGCAGCGCCCGCGCGGCGTCCATACGACCACACGTTCTGCAGCTTGGCGACATAGCGCAACGGATTTTTCCAGGTCACTCGGTCCTTCAGGCGTGCCCACCAGCGTTCAGCGGCGGTCCAGGGAATACCGATGTGATTAAGCGGACTGGCCACGCCGTCGCCGGCCGGCCGCGAAATGACCGTCACCTCGGTCTGCCCATCATGCATGCGCTCGAACGCTTCCTGCACCCAATGCTCCACAGCCCCGCCCTGCACCGCTGGCACAGGCAAAAGCTCTGGAACGACTACCGCGATAGACGCCAAGACTCACTCCCTCTTCAATTGATCAAACCAGTTGGGCCACCGACTCAGGCCAGCGACAGGTATTGTGCATGAGCCCGCGCGATGGTGGGCCACTGGTACTTGGCGCTCTTGTCGGCCAACTCGGCCGCATAGCGTGCATAGTCGGCGCGCATGCGCGCGATGGCATCGGCAAATTCCGCTGCTGGCTGCTTGCCTGCGGTAAGCAGTCCGGACCAGTCACGCAAGGTCTCGGCAAAATCGCCGATGTCAGTGGCGATGAAGGGACGGTCAAACGCCATGGCCAGCTTGATCACGCCGCTCGTGGTCCCCTCCAGATAAGGCAAGGCCACTGCATGCGCTGCCGTGAAGTAGTACTGGACGCGTTCAAACGGAATCATGTGATCGTGCAGGATGACGTTGGGTGCATCCTTGTAGCGGTCCAGCTCCGCCGCCGCAGCGGCTGGCAGGGTACTGCCCCGACCGCCTGCGACAACGAATTTGATGTGAGGCTGGTCGCGCATGAGCTCACTGGTATGCAGGAATTCCAGAATGCCCTTGCGCACATCGATATGGCCAAAGAACAGCACCACGAAGTCGTCCGGGCCAATGCCCGGCAACTCGGCCCGGGCCTGCTCGCGCGTCAGGGGCGCCAGGCGGAAAATGTCGTAGATACCATGCGGCACCAGCAGCGGTTCTGTATGCACGCCCATGGCGCGCAAGCCCTCGACGCTGCGCTCGGAATGCACAATCAGCTTATCGAAGCGGCGATAGAACCAGGCACACACCATGCGGCTCCATGGTTTGGGTTCGTGCGGCAGCAAGTCATGAATGGTGAGCGCCATGCGGATACCGAACAGACGCAGCAGCATGACGATCCAGCCTTCCAGCAACGGATATTTGAGCCAGGACTGCCACAGCACCAGTTCCGGCCGGGTTTTGAGGGTGTAGGCAATATAGCGCAAAATATCTACCGGATACTGGCGCGTGCGACGGAACAGGCTCGCATAGGGGAAGTTCACCTGGTAGCGGGCCGGGTCATAGCTGGCGGCAGTCACCAGGGTAACATCGGCCAGCTTGTCGAGCTCGCGGCACAGCGAAACTGCGTAATCGGTGAGGCCGCTGTTACCGGTAAAAGACACCACATGGATGCGGCGGGAAGAGGTCGTCATGGGAATATCCGGACTAAAAAAGACAGGCTCAGGTCTGGCGCTTGCGGGTGTTGAGGCCGCGCGGAGGCAAGCCCAGCAGTGCCACCAGCGACCATTTCATTTCAAAGAAATCGCGGCGCAAGGCTGCGCGGCCGAGTTCCAGCAGCATGCTGGCATACAGCAGCGGCAGGCGCGCCGGGAAAAAGCGGCGCGTGAACTTGACCCGGTTGTGCTGCAGATAATACAGCGCAGTGGCCGACAGCTTGCCGCGCGCACCGGTACCGATCGAGCCGCCTTCCTTGTGATACACCAGGCTATCCGGCGCGTAGACCAGCCGGTAGCGGCCCGCCGCACGGCGCGCCCAGTCAAATTCTTCGTAGTAGAGGAAGTAGTCCTCGGCCATCAGCCCCACATCGCGCAAGAAGGCATCGCTGACCATCATCGAGGCGCCAGCCACATAGGCCATGCGCTGTTCAATGGCAGCCGCATCCAGCGGTGCGGCCGCCGGCTGATTGGCAGCCAGCGGCGTGGAACGGCAGCGCCATGGATTGTAGGCGCTGCCGCCGGCCACCTGCACTACCTGCGCCGCATAATAGTGGCGCAGCGTCGAGCCGCCGATGCCGGCCTGCCGGTCCGCCGCCATGCGTGCCACCAGCTGGCCCAGCGAATCCGGTTCGACCACGGTATCGTTATTGAGCAGCCAGTAGTATGCAAACCGGCCGCTGGCCAGCGCATGGCGCAGGCCAACGTTGTTACCACCGGCAAAGCCAAAATTGCCGCCCGTGTCGATCAGCGTCAGCGGCACGTCGTGCGCCGGCGGCTGCAGCGCCTGCTCGGCATTCAGCCGGACATAGGGAACCGGCTTGGCCAGCGGTGTCGCGCGCAGGCGCTGGAAGCCTTCGGCGCCGCCCGCCTCCAGACGGCCTTCGGCCCAGGCCTGGATGTGTTCCAGCGAGCCGTCAGTAGACGCATTGTCGCAAACGATGACGCGGAAATCCGGGTAGTCGCTACGCAGCAGCGTCTCGAGGCACTCGATGGTGTCGACCCAACCGTTCCAGTTGAGCAGCACCACGGCTACCGGCTGCACACTCATCGCTGTCCCCGGTCTTCGCTGGCGCGCTGTTCCTTGAGCACCAGCAGCAAGGCGCACACCACCGCCACATAGAACAGATTGAACTCAATCGACAGCACCGCACGCGTGGCCAGCACGCCGATCAGCGACACTGCCAGCACACGGGCCATCAGGCGCGGTCCCGGATCGGTTTCAACAAAGGACAGTCGCAAGCCCATCGCGATAAAACCGATGAACACGCCAAGGAACAGCAGCAGTCCCGGTACACCGGAGTCCAGCGCCATGGTCAGATAATAGCTGTCGACCGACACGCGGCCCTTACTGGCCTTGAAACCAACCTGGTAGTTGCCCATGCCAGCGCCGTACCCCAGCACCGGTTGCTTCTCCAGCTTGGGCAACCCCATTTTGTACTGCATCACGCGGGCCGTACTGCTGCCGCGCTCATACACGTCACGTCCCTGCACCAGTCCGGCCACAACCGGTACTGCCGCCATCGCCAGCGTCACAATGCCAATCAGGCCGATCAGCGAAAGCAGGCCGCGCGCTGTAAAACCACCACGACCACGCATGTTTTCGATGAAATATAACACCAGCGTCAGTCCTAGCACCGCTGCACCAGTCAGAATCGCAGAGCGTGTCCCTGACAGCAAAACGCCGCCCATAATCAGCGCCAGTGCAGCCGAGCCAGCCACCTTGTAACGCTGCTGAGCACTGGAAAACAGCAGATACACTGCCATCGGCAATGTCATCATGAGGAACTCCGCCATGACCATCGGGTGCTCAAACGTCGATTGCACGCGATTGCCGCCGTCACGCAGCTTGTCCGCCAGCGCGGCCGCCACCACATCATTATCTGCGGGTACCAGCTTGGCAAACAGGTTGTGGCCAACCACACGTTCCAGACCACCGAGCAGCGCCACCACCATGGCGCCAGCCACCATCAGCTTCATGATCCAGGCCACATCGCGGCGGTCACGCAGGCTCGACATGGCGACAAAGAACACCACGTGGAAGTTGAACACGCTCCAGCCGAACTGGACGAATGAGTAGACCGGCAGCTCGGAGGCCAACGCACTGGCCAGGCGCCACAGCAGGAAGGCCAGCAGCAGATACAATGGCCAACCGCCGGCACGCCAGCGGCGGAAGAAGCGCTGCGACAGCACCGGCGAGGTAAACATCTTGTATACCCAGTAGCCCAGCAGTGTCAGCGTCAGCAGACGCTTGGGCTCGATGCCCGGCAAGCCGCCGGTACTGAACACCACGTACGACGGCCACAGCATCGAGGCCAGCAGCACGCCCACCACCAGCGCATTCAGGCGACTGGCCGGATCGTCGGTGCTCTTGGGCGCAGCCCACACCAGCACCAGCACCAGCGGCATCGACAGCACCGCCATCAACCGCACGGCCGTGCCCGGATCCAGGCCGATCAGCGCGCCGACCACGAACGCGGCCAGCACCACGCCCAGCACCACCATGGTGCCGACCAGCACCGAGGCCAGCTTGCCGCGCTTGCGCGAGGCGGAGAAAGTATAGGTACTCATTACATCCCCGACGGTTGACGGTTAAGGGCCAGACGTTTCACCATGCCCAGGAAGTTCTTGGCATTGGCTTTCAAGCCGCCCATCCAGGCGGTGCGCTGCAAGCGCAGGCGATGGTAGGCTGGCGCCGGCCGGCCCATCAGGCGCAGCGCCAGCACGCGCGCCAACACCATCTGCTTGCGGTTTTCCTGATACGGCTGCATCTTGCGGATTTCATCCACATCCAGCGGCGCGACCGACAGATAGCCTGCCGCCGTGGCCTCGGCCAGCAGCTGCTCGCCCTGGCCGGTGCGCGAGATCACCAGGCTGCGGCCCTCCTGTTCGGCAAAGTCGGGATAACCGTCCTTGCCATACCAGGCGTCCGCGCACACCACATCGGCGAACTCGCCGATGCCGTCCGGGCAGATCTTGCAGCGCGCCTGCAGGTGGCGGTTGAGCACCGTGCCCCAGGAGGTCGCATAATCGGTTTCGTGCACGGCGCCTGCGTGGGTTTCCACGCGCGTCATGCCGGGCCAGCCATTGCCGCGGTAGGCAAAGCTGCGCACCTCGTCCGGCTGCACGTCAAAGCGTTTCAAAATCGCTACCGTGCCCTTCATGCTGGGCACGCCCGCACACATGAACGACAGCATGTACGGCACTTTTTCATTGACCTGCGGATTGTGCTGGGCATATTTGCGCAGCGCTGCCACATCGCACGGCTTGCCGACAAACGCAAAGCGGCCCGGGCGCGCCAGCAACGCGTCGATGCCGGTCAGCGGCGCCGACGGCGCATAGCGCGAGCCGGCGTTCGCCAGCACTTCCGCGCGGTTGTGGCTGAGCTTGATTTCATTGATCAGCGGCTCGCTCAGCGAGGCGCCGATATGCAGCACGTAGTCGACCTTGCCGCTTTCCAGCAGGTAGCTCAGCAGCCCGGAAATGGCGCCGCCCGACGAGCCGCCATGGCGCAGCGCCGGGTCCAGCGCATAGCCGGTACGCACCGCCACCAGCGGCCCCCACAACGGATGGTAGCTGGCCGTCTCGCGCGCATGGGTCAGCCCCAGGCCCGGGCAGACGGCGCGCACCAGCGTGTCATCGGCCGGCGTCAGCGGCTGCAGCAGCACCGGCCGCAAAAAGCCGTGCTGGTTGAACGCCATCTTGGCCTTGCCGCCCGTGACCGACTGGCACAGGCCGCAGCCCGTGCACAGGCCGCCAGCGCTTATGGTCTCAAGCAACGGTAGTTTTGCCACGTAAATTCCTCAGCGTTTGTTCGACAAAGTCTTCGTAACGGCGCAGCTTGATATCGGCAATCGCATTGCCGCGGTCCACCGCCTGCTTGAGCTCGGCGCGCTGTTCCAGCCCCTTGAATACCAGGTCCAGAATCTGCTCGGTGGTGGCGGCTTTGCAATCGCCGTAATGGGGATATTCTAGCGCGGTAAACAAGCCGTTGAACTTGCGGCTGTAGGCCAGCGGCACTACTGGCACACCGCTCGAGAACGCCGCGATGCACGCATGCATGCGGGCGCCGGTAAAGAAGTCCATGCCGGAAATGAAGGACTTGGCTTCGCTTGGCGAACCGAAGCGCGGCGCCAGGCGCAATGCCGGATAGTCCTGCTGCAGGCGCTGCGACACCAGGTAGTCGTCTTCCACCGGCAGATCATGCGCCAGCACGTGCGGCACCAGCCAGACGTCGCAGTCGCCGCGCGCCAGCAGGCGTTCAATCATCTGGCGCGTCATGGCGGTGTAGTCGAGGCTCAGGCCCAGTTCGTTGGCGCCGGTATAGCCGCCGTTGTACAGCAGGCCGGAGACGTTGATGCCGACCTGCAGGCGCTCGCCGGCGCTGCGCTGCGGGCGCTGGAACGGCAGGCGGAACGCCACGTCCACCACCTCGTCGGCGTGCGCGGTCAGACCATGCTCGCGCAGATAGCCAAACGACAGGCCGTCACGCGCAAACACGCGGCGGCAGCGGCGTATCACCGCATGCGCCATCAGGCGGCTGACCGGACGCTCGAACGGGCCGATGGTTTGCGGGCTCAGTACCAGCGGACGGCCCTTGAGCAGCGCCACCGATTTGGCAAACACCTGCATGCGCAGGCGCGCCATGCCGTAGATATCGGTAAAGCTGTCGCCTTCGCCGATATCAAACACCACGTCGCACTGGCCGATCTGCGACGGGAACGGCGAGATGCCGGCCAGCGTGCGCTTGATCGAAATCGGCACACCGGTTTCCAGCTGCAGGTCGCCGGCAAAGTAGTTCATGCCGCCGGTGGTGCCGAACACGCGGAATTTCACCTCCACGCCGGCGCGCACGGCCGCCTGGCGAATAATCGCGATTTGCGATTCGGTCAGTGCGCCCACCCCGAGGTTGTCCGAGGAGGTCGAGTGCCATAACAGTCCGATAAGTAGCATAGTTTTATATTCGCAGTAAAAAGAGCGCGACGCCCAGCACGCCGCAAGTCATACCCAAAGTCACCGTGTTGAAACCGGAAGGAACGCGCCGGCGCCACAGCGCCGCCCCGTAAATCACCAGCAGTGCCGCCGCCGCCAGCGACAGCGACATCAGCATGCCGGCCAGCCCGTAGCGGCCGATCAGCAGCGGCGCACTGCCCGCCAGCAACGCCAGCGCGGTCATCTGCGCCCACACGCGCACCTTCTGCGCCCCGCTCGCCGTCAGCAGCACCCCTTGCGAGGCGGCCACATAGCGCAGCAGCATGAGCAGGCCGATGTAAGGCCACAGCGGGACCAGGTCAGCGTAGCGGTTGCCATAGACCAGCGACGACAACGTGCCGCCCAGCACCCCAAAGCCGATCCAGCCTGCCACGCCCATGCCCAGCATTTGCAGATTGAGCTTGGCCGACAGACGCTTGAGCTCGTCCGGCTGGTCCAGCTTGTTGGCCAGCGCCGGCAGGAACACATTCCCCAGCACCGGTGCAAACTGCATGGCGCCTTGCAAGAAACGCATGCCGGCCTGATAGATGCCGACTCCCGCCGGCCCCAGATAGTGATTGACGATCAGCGTGTCGACCTGCTGGAAGAAACTGGTAAACCCCAGATCCACCGCGTAAGCGAAGCTGTCGCGCAAGGTGGCCAGCGCGCTGCCCAATCCCAGCCCGCGCCACGCCATGGCGCCGAGGATACGGCGGTAGCTGTACCACGACCACAGCAATCCTACCAGCCGCGAGGCAACAAAGCCCACACCGATGAGCATCAGGCTGGCGCCGGCCATGGCCAGCGCACAAATCAGCACGAAGTGCACCAGCGAACTGAACAGTGCAACCTTGGTCTCTTCATGGAATTTCCCAACGCCGCGGAACGCCACCAGGAAGAAATCGGCAAACGAACCCAGCATCGAGGCCGCCAGCAGCAAGCTGAAAAACAGCGCATCGCCGCGGCGCGCCGGCAGCAGCGCAAAATACAGCAGCACCAGCACCACCACCACCACGCTCAGCAACAGCTTGGCAACAAAGATGCGCCCCATGATATGCGGCAGGTCGGACGGCGCGCGGCCGATCTCGCGCAGCATCTGCGGCCCGAAGCCGTACTCCAGTGGCAGCAGGAACACCGACGCCAAGGTGAAATTGTAAAACAGCCGGCCGAAGTCTTCGGGGCCAAACAGCCGTGCCAGTGCAATGAACAGCACCAGCGACGACAGCAGGCGCACCAACGTCGACGCGGCCATGAAACCGGTATTTTTTAACATCTACTTTCGCCTATTCCAGGATATTTCCAACGCCGGCCCCCCTCAGTCGGCGGCGGCGGGGCCAGCAGGCCCCTCTCCCCTCAAGGCGCGCCGGAGCCGATCAGGCGCTTGCGGCCATTGTCGCTGACATTGGCCAGCATGTCTGTCACGAAACGCTGCTGAAGCGCGTAGGCGTGCTGGCGGTCGGTGTCAATGCTGGACACGCGCACCAGCATGCCGTCCGGCACCTGGCCCGCCAGGCCGTAGCGCAACTGCTGCAACTTCTGGCTCAGGCCAGGATCAATCGCATGCTCGCCGATCGTGATCCAGTAGGTAATCGGCTCAATCCGGTTCCCCTGGCTGGCCACCAGGTGGCGTACCGGCAGCGTGCCGTATGCGGTCGGCAGCTGGCCCAGCTGATTGTGGTCCATATTGAAGCCCTGGGCCACGTAACATACTTCCGGCCGGTGCACCGCCATGGTGTTGCTCTGGTCGCCGCCATAGGCGATCGACAGCATCACGCGCTCGCCGCCGCGGTTGATATACGTACGCGACAGGGTCTGGTTGTAAATCAGGTTCAGCTGGGCCTGGGTTGCCGGGTCCACCTGCAACGGCACCACCGTGGTATCGACTTCCCAGTCGGCAAACTGGTTCGGCACCAGGGCGTCCAGATTGAAGCGGCCCTTCTGGTCCGCCATATTCACGGTCGGTGTCAGGGCCCGGGTGGCCACCGCAGTGGCCAGCATCGCCAGCCCCAGGATCACACTGGTAATGGTCTTGTTCATGCAGTCCCCTTGGCGCGACGCGCATCCCATGACTTGGCCAGCCACATCAGCAGCGTATCCAGGCTGACAATCAGCATCAGGGCACTGATGAACAGCACCATGCCGGCAAAGCCGTGCAGGAAGCCCTGGCCGGCGGCGTCACCGAAGTAATAGGTGATCAGCACCAGCACCATCACGCGGATCACGTTGGCGATAAATGAAATCGGAATAATCAGCAGCGCCAGCGTCACATTGCGGAAGCCCACCGTGGTGCGCGCGACGTTCAGGTACAGCAGCCCCAGCGCTTCCAGCGTGAGCAGCGTCTGCAAGCCGGCGCAGGCGTCCGCCACCAGCAGCTGGTACTGGCCAATCTGCAGGATCACGCCGGTGCGGGCAATCGGGTAGCCCACGGCATACAGCAGGGTTTCCGTGACAAACGACACCGCCAGCTTCATCGGCAGCGTCAGCATGCTGACGATCTCGCCAGGCAAGGGGATCAGGAACAGCATGAAAAAGAACGGGAACCACAGCACGCGCAACGCCGTCCAGCCACGCATCACCAGCAAAATGGCCGCGCTGATCAGGATGAAGGACGCCATGGCAAACGACATGATCTGCTGCGAGCGGCCAAAGATGTACAGCAGCGCGCCCAGCGCAAACAGCGGCCAGCCCCAGGCGGTGCCGGGCCTGCCGTCGGTCAGTTCGCGCAGCTTGGGCCAGCCGCGGTACACCAGCCACAGCGACAAGGCCAGGATGATCGGACCGTGGGCCTGTTCTTCGGTTGCCCACATGCCGTGCACCAGGTCATACAGCAGCGGCAGGAACAGCAGCAGCAGGCCGGCCAGGGCACCGCCCCACTCCAGCAGCAGCGGGCGCAGATTACGCTTGGCTGGCGCCGGTACCGGCTTCAGTTGGGCGTCTGGCATCATCAGAAATCAACCATGACAGCGCCGACCACTTTGGCGCCACTATGCGACAGCTGTTCGGTCATGGCATTGATGTCGGCCACCAGCGTATGGTTTTTACGCGCCACCAGCAGCACGCCGCCCACGCGCGCGGCAATCGCCAGCGCGTCGGCGCCGACCGAGAACGGCGGCACATCGTACAGCACGATGTCGTGCTGGGCTTCAAGCTCGGTGCTCATATTGCGGAACGAGGCGCGGCTCAGCAGCTCCTGCGGGTTCGGCGGCAAGGTGCCGGCCGACAGCAGCGACAGCGACAGGAAGGCGGGAATGCGCGAAATCGCATCCAGGCCGGCACGGCCGGCCAGTGCATCGGACAAGCCCTGGCGCGCACCGGTGTTAAACGTGGTGTGCTGCGACGGCGTGCGCAGGTTGGCATCCACCAGCAGCGTGTTTTCGCCAAGCTGGGAGAACACAATGGCCAGGTTGGCGGCAAAGGTGCTGACGCCATCGCCGCCATTGATGCCGGCAATCGCCAGCGATTTATGGCTGGCGAACCAGCGCAGCATCAGCTGGCTACGCACGGCGCGCAGGGTTTCCACCTGGGCGCTGAACGGCTCATAGGCCGCCACCAGCAGCGGCGAGAAGCTCGATTCGCCTTTTTGCAAATAGGGATAATCAAACTGGCGCGCCAGCACTTGCTGGATGTCGGCCTCGGTAATCAGTCCCAGGCGCTGGGCCGCTTCGCCGAAGCGGATCCCCAGTTCCTTTTGCATGCGCAGCACGCGTTCGGCGTTTTCGGGCGAGATCTTGCCCGATTCCAGCAGCAGGCCGCCAATGCTGGAGTCGCTGCGGCCGCCGGCTTTGGCTACAGGAGTGGAAAGAACGCTAGAGTTCATAGGAGTGTCCATCATTTAGTTCAGGCGCAAGCGGGAATTGGAAGAAAACAGTTTTTTGATACCGCCGGTACGGCGCGCGCTGGCGTTCCAGTCGATCACGCCCAGCACCGGCGCCTGCAGCGCTTCGGCCAGGTCGCCTTCGGAGCGTACGCGGCGGTCCAGCATTTCGGCCAGCAGGCCAAAGCCCAGGCCCAGGAAGCCGCCCAGGAACACCGACAGAATGGTGTTGAGCACCAGGCGCGGCGAGGCTGGCTCGATCGGCGGCGTGGCCGGATTCAGCACAGCGATGTCGGACTGGTCGGCCTGGCCTTCGATTTTGGTCTGGGCAAAGCGCTGCGAGGTGGCGTCAAACGCGTGCTGGGCACTTTCCACATCTTTCTGCAGCACATTCATTTCATCGCGGGTGCGGTTCAGTTCCAGTACCTTGGCTTTTTGCTCGGCCAGGGCACTGCGCAGCGACGCTTCGCGCTGTTGCAGAATCTGGGCATTGTTACGCACGCTGTTCGAGGTGGCTTTCATCTGCGTGGCCAGCTCGACCTTCATCTTGTCCACTTCCGCTTTGGCGCTCAGATACTGCGGGTGGTTGCGGTCCAGGCGCTCGCCCACTTCAGCCAGCTTGGCTTCCGCGGCGGCCAGCGCGGCGCGCAGGTTCTGGATCAGCGGATTGCTCAGCACGTCCGGCGATTCCAGCGCGTCGCTGCCCACGGCCATGCGCTGGCGCGAATTGGCTTCCATGAGCTGGCCCTGGGCCAGCACCAGCTGGCCGGACAGGTCGTTAAGACGGTTCGACTCCACGTCCAGACGGTTGTCCAGGCTGACGATGCCGTGTTCCTGCTGGTATTTCGACAGGCGGCTTTGCGCCACTTCCACCGCATCACGCAGCAGCTTGGTCTGTTCATCGAAGTACACCGAGGCTTTCTTCAGTGGCTCGACGCGCAGCTGGATCGATACTTTCTGGTATTGCTCGGCAAACGCATTGGCAATCGCCGCCACGAATTGCGGGTCGCTGCCCTTGAAGCTGATTTCCACCACGCTACTTTCGCGCGACGGCACGATGTCCAGTTTTTTCAGCAGCAGGTCGGCCAGCCAGTCACGCACGGTGCCCTTGCCGTCAGCCGCCTCGTTGAACTGCGCAATCACGGCCGGGCTTTGCGCCAGCTGCAGCGAATCGACCACGCGCAGCGCCACGTTCTTGCTGGTGATGATGTCAATCTGGGTCGCCATATAGCCTGGCAGCAGCTGGCCCGGCATGGTCAGGCCCGTCAGCGGGTCGACGCCCTTGTAGTTGAGCAGCACCGACGAGGTGGCCTTGTAGGTTTTCGGCAGCAGCAGGCTGACCACGACGGTGGTCAGCACGGTGATCACCAGGGTCAGCAGGATAACCCGCTTGCGCGCGCGAAGGATGAGTAAAAACTGGGCAAAGTTCATGGTGGACTTTCGGATTTCAGTGTTCAGCAACGGCCGGCGGAGCCACGCCCGCCGACGGGATTAAAACAGGCTTTCCTGCACGTATACGACGTCGTCAGGGCGCAGCAGGTCATCATGTTTGGCACTGATGACTTCGATTTTGCCCTGGGCATCGGCACGCTTGATGCGGATGCCGCGCTCGGTACCGCGCGGGGTCAGGCCGCCGCCCGCCGACAGCGCTTGCAGCACGGTCATCGCACGTTCCAGGCGTACCGGACCGGGACGCTGGACTTCACCATAAATATAGAAGCGCGGTGCGCGCTCGACATACAGCACGTCGCCCGACTGCAGGTCGACGTCCCGCGCCATATCGCCCTTGCGCGCGATGTCGACAATATCGATCTGCTCGCGCAACGACTTGCCGTCGCGCTTGCGCAGCAGCGTAACCACATCGCCGCCATCGGCGGCCACACCGCCGGCCTGGGCCAGGATATCCAGCAGGGTGCGCTTGCCATCCACCGGATAGCGGCCAGGACGGTTCACCTGGCCCAGCACCGACACTTGCTGGCTTTGCAGCGAGGTCACCACGATGTTGACTTGCGGCTGTTTGACATAGCCGCCGCTTTGCAGCAGCTGCGCCAGTTTCTTTTCTGCGGCCGCGGTCGGCAGGCCGCCAACACTGACCACGCCGATCAGCGGATAGCTGATCGTGCCCGATTCGCTGACCCGGGTCTCCAGCGACAGGTCCGGATTGTTATACACCTGGACCTTGATCACATCGCCCGGCCCCAGTTCCACATCGGCAGCCTGAGCGCCACTGACCGCCAACATCAGCCCCAGCGCTGCCAACCACATTCCCATTCGTTTCATCATATGATCCATTCTCCACAGTTGCGCTTGATTCAATATGCACCAGGCATGACTTATTTCAGGCCGGCCACGCCGCGTGCCGTGGCATCGCTGGCGGCCGAGGCATCGCTGGCCGCGCCTGCGGCGGCTGGCGCCGGCGCAGCGGCTGGCGCGGCTGCCGGGGCGCTTTCTGGCGCCCCCGTGGTCTTATTGAAATATTCAATTTTGGCCGCGCTCCGCAGACGCGCCATTTCCGCTGCGGCGGCGGCTTTGTTGCGCTGTCCCAGCAGGAACTGTTCAATCTGCGGCGCTGCTGCCGCTTCGCTCATGGGTGCATCCTTCACATCGGACACGGCAATGATCACGCTGCGCGGACCTTCGCGCACGATGAACAGCTGGCCTTTCGGCATCGCCAGCACTTTCGAGCTCATCTCGGCAGGCAAATCGGACGTGGAACGCACCAGCTGGCTGCGCGAGAACTCCACCTTGTGGGCGTCCATCCAGGCCGCCACTTCATCGAGCGACTTGCTGGCATCGAGCACGGCTTTCAGCTCGTCGCTCAAATCCTTGCTGGCCAACACCAGCTGGCGCATTTCCAGCACTTTGCGGCCGGCAAAGAACAGCGGGTTCTTGCTGTAGTACTCGTTGATTTCAGCCGGCGTCGGCTTGGTCGGCGCCGCCACATGCTTTTGCAGATAGGCCTGGGCGATGATGAGTGCCTTGGCGCGCTCGATCGACTGCACCACTTTCGGATCACGGTCGAGTTTTTCCTTGGCCGCCTCGCTTTGCAGCAACTGGCGGTCGATCAGGCTTTCCAGCAGCTGCTTGCTGGCAGCTTCCTGTTGCTGGGCCGGCACGTTGGCGCGCTGCAGTTCTTCATTGAGCTGCAACACCGTGACCTCGTCGCCATTCACGCTCGCCAGCGCCTGGCCCGGCTTGTGCGATTTCCCGCAACCAGCCAGCGCCAGCAACATCAGCAGCAGGCCAGCGGCCTGCCGCGGCGCGCGCGCGCGGTTGACGGAGAAATTTGCACCCATAAATTTGTTCAACATTTTGTCCTCAAAGTGACCTGTTGCAGCGATGTTGCACTGCACAGGAACGAGCCGATATGGCGTTTAGTATGGAGGCCGTTTAGCCGCTTGTCAATCTTGCAAACACCTTTGTCACCTTAACATGTCCTTAAAGCAGCGCCGGCTTTAATGGGCATTCTCACGCTTCAATACCACCTGCACCGTCCGCAGGATAATCCAGACGTCCAGCAGCAAGGACCAGCGCCGCAAATAGTCGAGATCGTAGTTGATGCGCGCCTCCATCTTATCCAGCGTTTCCGTTTCGCCGCGCAGACCGTTGACCTGCGCCCAGCCGGTAATCCCGGGCTTGACCTTGTGGCGCAGCATATAGCCCTTGATCAGCTTGCGGTACTGCTCGTTGTGCGCGACCGCATGGGGACGCGGACCGACGATGCTCATGCGCCCTTGCAGCACATTGATGAACTGTGGCAGCTCGTCCAGCGAGGTCTTGCGCAGGAACGCGCCGACCCGGGTGATGCGGCTGTCGTTCTTGGTGGCCTGCACCACTTTGGCGCCATCTTCCGCCACCGTCATCGAGCGGAATTTATAGACGATGATCTCTTCGCCGTACAAGCCGTAGCGGCGCTGGCGGAAAATCACGGGGCCCGGCGAGGTACTCATGATGGCGATCGCAATGACCAGCATAATCGGCAGCAGCAGCACCTGGATGATCAGCGCCAGCACGATGTCGCTGGTCCGCTTGACCATGCTGTTCAAGCCGGTGAACGGCGATTCGCAGATGGCGATGACCGGCATCCCGCCCACCGTATCAAAGCGCGCCTGCATCAAATCGAACACATAGATATCCGGCAGGAAGTACACCGACGCGGTGGTGTCCTGCAATTCATCGAGCAACTTGCGGATGCGCGGCTGCGCCGAAAGCGGCTGGCTGATCACGATCATTTTGATATTGTGCTGGCGCACATACTCGGCCACGTCCGCCATCCTGCCCAGCATCGGATGCTGCATGCCGGCCGGCCGGCGGTCTTCGGTGCGGTCATCAAAAAAGCCGGTCACGCTCATGCACAGATTGGGATTGCTATCGACCACCTTGGCAAACTTGAGCCCGACATCGTTGGCGCCGATCACCACCACCGAACGCATCTCGCTGGCACGGCTGGAGCGTCCCGACATCGGCAGGCGGCTCAGCAGCAGCACCACCGGCGTCAGCACAAACCAGCACAGGATCACGCGCTCATCAAAGCGTTTCGACAGGCCGCTGGCGGCGCCAAGCACGCACAGCAGCGCCACCGTCCCGGCCCAGCCGACGACGATGTCGCGCGCAAACGCGCCCATGCGGCCGCCGCGCCAGGCGCGGTAAGGGTCGACATGCTCATACACTGCCGAGGAGACGAAAAATGCCAGCACCATCAGCACCAGCGCATCGCCATTGAAGGTCGCGCCCAGCAACGCCGACACCAGATACAGCATGCCCATGATGATCATGGGGTCAAGCACGCGCTGAAACAGGGAAATCAGTGGAATATCATTAACGGTCATGCTATTTCCACTTGTCAGAACTGCAGATTGAGGTACACCGAAGCGCCGCGCGAGCTATACGAGGTACCAAAACGGCGGTCGATGCTGCGCGTATCGCGCGTCAGCGAGGCCCCGGCAGCGATGTTGTCGCGGAAGGTGTAGTTCACGCCCAGCGAGGCCGTATGCGAGTTGTCGCTGAATGGCGGCAAGGCGATGTTGCCCAGCTTGGGCTCGTCAAAGCCGCGGCGCAAGGTCTGCACCTGGGCGTCGAACCGCACACGGTCGAGCGGGCTCCAGCTGCCGCGCAGGCTGGCGCCGCGGTCCAGGCTATACGCCGACAAGCCGCCCTCATACGGCGAGAATTCCCGCCATCCGGCGCCGATAAAGGTCAGCGAAGCCAGCGGCGACCAGGTGGCCGTCAGCCGGCCGTTGGCGCCACTGGCATCGCGGTTGCTTGAATCGGTATGGCGGCGGGATACGTGGCCGCCCTCAAACTCCACCCGCGACTGCACCGACACCAGCCACAGCACTTTGACTTTGTAGGCGTCCTGGGTGTAGTTTTCATTGCTGAAAAAACCAGTGATTCCCTGCGGATACTCACCGCGCTGGCGCCGCGCCAGCACGCCGATGGTACTGCCGGTGGGCGACAGATAATCCACGCCCGCCTCGCCATTGCGCTCGGTGCGGTCCAGATACTTCTGCGACGACAGGTCAAACCGGTATTCATCCTGCCAGTAGCGGCTGCGCAGCTGCCAGCGCGGAAACACGCGCCAGGCCACGTCGGCGAAACCGTTGCGCTGCACGCGCAGATTGCGCTCGGCGCTGTGAAAATCATTGAACGGCGCCAGGGTCTGCGAATAGCGGCCGCCCACCGTGCCATTGAGTTCGTCGCCCAGGCGCCAGTGTAGCGTGGCGTCGGCATCCTCGCCGCTATAGTCGAGCTGATCATACTTGCTGAAGTGCACCTTGCTGAGCTTGACATTGGCCTCGATGCGCTGGCGGCCGATCGGACGGTCGAGCTGCACCCCAAACATCATCTGCCGCATGGTGTCGGAACGCCCTTCCGGGCCGGGCGATACGTCATCGGGCAGGCGGAACAAGTTATTGTCGGTGGAATAGCTGACGCCTAAAAACGGATGGAGCGTATCGCTGAGCGCGGCGCTGGCCGGCAGACTCAGGGCGCAACCACACAGCGCCATCAGGGCCGCCTGCCAGCCAAGGGAAGAATAGAGTGCCGGCTGGCGGCGTTGCTGGGTCAGTCGCAAGTTGCTTCGCATGGTTTTATGTGAGTAGTATCAATGATTTTTTGCCAATCTTACCAGAAAGCCCATTGCCCGGTAAGCAACACCCATATAGCGAGCGTCCCGTTCGTGACTGCGTGGGCAAGAATCGGCGACCACAGGCTTTTGCTCCTCATATAGAGCCCCGTGTAAGCAGCCCCAGCCACCATGCCTGCCAGCCACAATTGGTGCTCAATCCCGAATAATATCACCGTAACAATAATCGCTGTAATTTTTACATGGGCCGGATTCACCTGCAAAAAATCCTGGCGCTGCAGCCAGCGCAGCAAAAAAGAGCGCCAAAACAGCTCCTCCATGACTGGCACCACCAGCGCTGCGCCAGCGGCGCGGATCAGCGCCAACGGCCAGTCGATGGCGCCATTCACGCGCGGATCATAGCCCGTCGACGTGCCGATCGTCATCCACGAGACGGTGAGCGTAATCCACAGCACAAACACCAGCAGGCCCACCAGCACCGCCAGCGCGGCCTGCCGTGCCGGCAAATGCACGGGCAGCAGTTCCGTATAGTGGCGGCGGTAGCCGTACAAGGCGGCCAGCACCACGCCGGTCTTGATCACATATAAATAACGCAGCTGGTCCGCGCTCCAGCCGGCGCTGGCCAGGGCGTCGCCGATGGCCAAGAAGGCAAGATACAGTACAAAGGGAACGATGCGGGGCAAAGACAGCCGGTTAAACACGCCGCCTCCCGCCGGCCTTTTGGGGCGGGCCCGGCTTCCGCCGGCGACGGGTGCTTAAGCAAGCTTTCATAGGCGCATCAGGAGTGTAAGATGAAAGCGATTATAAATGACGCAACGCAGCACGTGCGTCCTGTTGCGCAATCGTGTGCAACAATTACAACAGTTGCCGTATCAACCCTTGTTGCCCGCCTCAATCTGCTCCCAGCGCTCCAGCGCTGTCAGCAATTCCGCCTCAATTTCCTCGACGCGTGCCGTAACGCGGCGCGCTTCAGCCGCGTTCTTTTTGTACAGGTCCGGATCGGACAGCTGCAGCGTCAATGCGCTCTGCTCATCTTCCAGCGCGGCGATGCGCAGCGGCAGTTCGTCCAGTTCACGCTGCTCCTTGAAGCTGAGCTTGCGCGCTTTGGGCGCCGCCGGGGCCGGGGCCGGCGCAGCCTTGGCAGCGGACTTGGCCGCCCCCTTGGCCGGCGCCACCGTGTCCCGCACGCGCTCCCAGTCGCTATAGCCACCGACGAACTCACGCCACTGCCCCTCCCCTTCGGCCACAATAACCTGCGTCACCACATTGTCCAGGAAAGTACGGTCGTGGCTGACCAGGAAGACTGTGCCCGCATAGTCTTCGAGCAATTCCTCCAGCAGTTCCAGCGTATCGATATCGAGGTCGTTGGTGGGCTCGTCGAGCACCAGGCAGTTGGCCGGCTTGGCAAACAGGCGCGCCAGCAGCAATCGGTTGCGTTCGCCACCGGACAGGGACTTGACCGGCGAACGCGCGCGTTCCGGCGAGAACAGGAAGTCATTCAAGTAGCTCATCGAATGCTTGCGTTGGCCATTCACCTCCACCCAGTCGCTGCCCGGTGAAATGGTGTCCACCAGACTGGCTTCCTCGTTGAGCTGGGTACGCATCTGGTCAAAATACGCCACCTGCAGCTTGGTGCCCAGCTTGGCCACGCCGCTGTCGGGCGCCAGTTCGCCCAAGATCATCTTGAGCATGGTGGTCTTGCCGGCGCCGTTAGGGCCGATCAGGCCCACCTTGTCACCGCGCAGAATGGTGCCGGTGAAGTCGCTGACGATGGCACGTCCGCCGTACGCTTTGCTGATACCCTCGAGTTCCGCAACGATTTTGCCGGAACGTTCGCCCGACGACACTTCCAGCTTGACCTGGCCTTGCAGGTCACGGCGCGCGGCGCGCTGCAGGCGCAAGGCCTCCAGGCGGCGCACCCGGCCCTCGTCACGCACCCGGCGCGCCTTGACGCCTTTGCGTATCCAGACTTCCTCCTGCGCCAGGAACTTGTCGAACTTGGCGTTTTCCACCTCTTCGTTTTCCAGCAGTTCCGCCTTGCGCGCCTGGTAAGTGCTGAAATTGCCCGGGAAGGACAGCAGGCGACCGCGGTCCAGCTCAATAATGCGGGTGGCGACGTTATCGAGGAAGGAGCGGTCGTGGGTGATGAACAGCACGCTGCCTTTGAAATCGCGCAGCAATCCCTCCAGCCACATAATCGACGTGAAATCCAGGTGGTTGGTTGGTTCATCCAGCAGCAGCACGTCCGGCGCCGACACCAGCGCTCGCGCCAGCGCCACGCGCTTCTGCATGCCGCCAGACAGCTCCTGCATCAGCAGCGAACCAGGCAGGTTCAGCTTATCCAGCACGGTTTCCACCTTGTGCGACAAATTCCAGGCATCGGCCGCATCGAGCAGCAGCTGGACGTCGTGCATGCGCGCCATCACGGCATCGTCGTCGCCCTGGCCGAACTGGCCGGTCAGCGCATCGTATTCCTTGAGCAAGGCAGGCAGGTCGCCCAGGCCGCTGGCCACCGCGTCATGCACCGACATCGCCGGCTCAAACACTGGCTCCTGCTCGACATACACGATCTTCAGGTTTTGCTGCATCACCAGCAGGCCGTCGTCCAGCTTGAATCGGCCCGAGATGATTTTCAGCAGTGAGGACTTGCCGGTACCGTTGCGGCCGATGAGGCCGACGCGCTCGCCAAGCTCCAGAGAAAATTCAGCGTGGTCGAGTAGCGCAACGTGGCCAAACGCGAGCTGCGCGGAAGAAAGCGAAATAACTGCCATAGTGATGAGTAGCGCCCGCCCGACTGGACCGCGCCGTAGGAAAATTAGAAGAAGGCAGTATTGTACCGATAAGCTGCGACGCCAGGTCAGTTTCCCGCACCGCGCGCCAATATTGCTGGCAATGGCTTCCACGCCAGTATTGCGCTACACTGTTTTTTTCATCTTGCTGCGATGCCAATGCCTGCCCATCCTCCTGTACGCCGCCAGCGCGGCGCCGCTCTGCTCATGCTGCTGGCAGTGGTCGGGATTGGTGCTGCCGCACTGCTGATGAGCGCATTCAAGCAAGATGGCGATGGGCGCAACCAGCAACAACAGACCCTGCGCCAGCTCGGCGAGGCCCGCGATGCCCTACTGGGCTACGCCGCCACCCATGGCCGGCTGCCGCGTCCAGCCACCTCGGCGCTGGATGGCACCGAAACCCCGCGCCCATGCGATACCACGGACAGCTGCAACGGCTTCATCCCGTGGGTAACACTGGGCATCAACGGCGCCGACAGCTGGGGCAAATTATTGCGCTATAGCGTCACGCCGGCGTTTACACGGGCGCCGGTGGGCCCGCTGACCAGCGGCGACAAAGTGGTTATCGGCCGTGCCAGCAACGGCTTGCCGATCTACCTGGCAGGACTGGCGCGCTGCGAACTGTATGCCCAATGCCCGCCGGCAGTCATCTACTCCAGCGGCAAATACAATCTGGGCACCAGCACGCTGGGAATCCATCAAGGCAGCGCCACCGACAGCAACGTCGACGAGCGCCAGAATGACACCACGGCAAGCTACTTCATCAGCCGGCCACAAAGCACCGACAAGCAAGTGCCCGGTGGCGAATTTGACGACCTGGTGACGTGGGTGCCCATCGGGCAGTTCAACGCGCGTCTGCGTGCGACCTACACGCGCTGAGCCTGTCAGCGCTGTTTGCGGCGCAGGGCAGCCAGTACCGACAGACCTGCCAGCAGCATGGCATAGGCTTCCGCCTCCGGCACCATTGACACGCTGGCCACGCGCACAAAGAACTGGCTGGCCGGAGCACTGAACTCAATCGAATGCACGCCCTGCACTTCGCTGGCGAACTCGATGAACCGGTCATCGTCAGCCAAATGCAAGGACTTGGTCGACAGCACATTGCCGCCGATCCCTTTGAAGGTCAGGGTCAGATTAGGCGTTTCGACCGGGAATGGGAACGTGTCGTTATAGCCATTCCATGGGCGGCCATTCAGACTCAGACCTTTCAGATTCATCGTTCCTGAATCATAAGTCAGCACACTGACTTGACCTTCATAAAAGCTGACAAAAGGCGAGTCAAAGATCGCCGTCCAGCTACCGCTGTAGGTAAAATCACCGTAGGTGCCACCCGTAAAGCCTGGCGGCGGGGTCAGCTGGATGGTGTCAGCATAAGCACCTGCCGACACGCCAGCAGCCAAGAGAAACATTGCGAGAATTTTTTTCATACTATATCGGCTCTCTCTGCGAAAGAGCTCCTCCCTGAAGACCTTAAAAACAAATTTTGCCAAGCCAATATACGTCGTTAGTGGTTTACTGTAAATATTTTTTTGCAATAGTAAACGACTATTAAACTATTCAACATGGTTTCCCCGTCAGCATCAGAACCTATATAATGGCGCCCGCGTCCTCCCCGTAGCACAATGGATAGTGCACATGCCTCCTAAGCGTGGGATACTGGTTCGATTCCAGTCGGGGGGACCACTGCTGTCACTTCAATCTCCACTTGGGCGCGGTCTTCCACCAGCGCCATCACCTGCACTGCCGTCATGGCCGGATAGTGCGCGCCGATGATCTCCCGGTAGGCCTTGCCGATGTCTTTGTAAGCGGCGACGTAGGCGTGTTTATCGGTCACATACCATGTCATGCGGACGATGTGCTCGGGCCTGGCCCCGGCTTCGGCCAGCACGGCGACGACATTGAGCAGCGCCTGCCGCACCTGGCCGGCAAAATCGTCGGTGTTGAACACGCCATCGCCATCCCAGCCTATCATGCCGCTGACGAACACCATGCGGCCGCTGGCGGCGATGCCGTTCGAGTAGCCGCGCGGACGCGCCCAGCCTGGCGGTTGTAACATCTCCATCATGCCTCCTTCAGCAGTTCACGCGCGATAATCAGTTGCTGCACTTCGGTCGCGCCCTCGTAAATGCGCAGCGCGCGGATTTCGCGGTACAGGCTCTCCACCGGCTGGCCGCTGACCACACCAAGGCCGCCAAACATCTGCAATGCCGCGTCGATCACCTGCTGCGCCGTTTCGGTGGCGTGCATCTTGGCCATGGCCGCTTCCTTGGTGACCTTGCGGCCCTGGTCGCGCTGCCAGGCCGCGCGGTAGGTCAGCAGCGCCGAGGTGTCGATGCCGGTCGCCATCTCGGCCAGCTTGGCCTGCGTGAGCTGGAAGTCGGCCAGCACCTGGCCAAACATCTGGCGCTGCGTGGCGCGCTGCATGGCTTCGTCCAGCGCACGGCGCGCGAACCCCAGCGCCGCTGCGGCTACCGAGGTGCGGAACACGTCCAGCGTGGCCATCGCCACCTTGAAGCCCTGCCCTGCCTCGCCCAGCCGCTTGCTGGCCGGGATGCGGCAGCTGTTGAACGTCAGCCGCGCCAGTGGATGCGGGGCGATGACGTTGATGCGTTCCGCAATCCCGAACCCCGGCGTGCCAGCGTCCACGATGAAAGCGCTGATGCCGCGCGCGCCCGGCTGCTCGCCAGTGCGCGCGAACACCACGTAGAAGTCGGCGATGCCGCCGTTGGAGATCCAGGTCTTCTCGCCGTTGAGCACATAGTCGTCGCCATCGCGCACGGCGGCGCACTGCATGGCGGCGACGTCGGAACCGGCCTGCGGCTCGGACAACGCAAACGCGGCAATCGCATCGCCACGCGCCACACGCGGCAGATACGTGTGGCGGTTTTCGGCACTGCCGAACAGGCTGATGGCGCCGGAACCCAGGCCCTGCATGGCAAACGCAAAATCCGCCAGGCCGTTGTGGCGCGCCAGCGTTTCGCGGATCAGGCAAATCGCGCGCGTGTCGATGGTATCGCCGACCGCATGCCTGAGCCAACCGCCCTCGCCCAGCTGGTGCACCAGCTGGCGGCAAGCTGCATCGACGTCATCGCCATGCGCGTGCGCGACATGCTGCGCAGCCCAGACATCGAGCTCCTTTTCCAGCGTGGCGTGACGCGCTTCAAAGAACGGCCACTCCAGATAATGTTTGTCGCTCATCAGTCGCCCTCGAATTCCGGTTTTTGTTTGGCCACGAAAGCGTGATAAGCACGGTGAAAATCATTGGTCATCATGCAGATGGCCTGTGCCTGCGCCTCCGCCTCGATGGCTTCATCCACGCCCATATTCCACTCCTGCTGCAGCATCTTCTTGGTCATGCCGTGAGCGAAGCTCGGACCGTTCGCCAGGTTTTGCGCGAAGCTGCGCGCAGCGGCCAGCAAGGCTTCCGGCTCCTGCACGCTGTTGAAGAAGCCCCAGCGCTCCGCCTCCGTGCCGGACATCGAACGCCCTGTGTACAGCAGTTCTGCAGCACGCCCCTGCCCGATCATGCGCGGCAGCAGCGAGCAAGCGCCCATGTCGGCGCCAGCCAGGCCAACCCGCGTGAACAGGAAAGCGGTCTTGCTGCGCGCCGTGCCGAGGCGGATGTCCGACGCCAGCGCCAGGATCGCGCCCGCGCCAGCGCACACCCCATCCACCGCCGCGATGATCGGCTGCGGGCATGCACGCATGGCCTTCACCAGGTCACCCGTCATGCGCGTGAAGGCCAGCAGGCCGGGCATATCCAGCTTGGTCAGCGGGCCGATGATGTCGTGCACATCGCCGCCCGAGCAGAAATTCTCGCCCGCGCCGATGATGACCACCGCCTTCACATCATCCGCATACACCAGCTCCCGGAACAGGTCGCGCAGCTCGGCATAGGATTCAAACGTCAGCGGGTTCTTGCGCTCCGGGCGGTCCAGCGTCAGCGTGGCGACACCGTCCTGCACCTCAAACAAAAAGTGATTGGCCTGATAGCCGGCCAGCGAGGTGCGGTTGCCTGGCAGTTGCTGCGCCTGGCCTGGTAGGTATTTCATGGGGTAGTCCTTAATGTCTGCTTCATGTTCGACAGCATGTCGATCAGTTGCGTCTTGTCGTTGCCGGAGACGCCTTGCAGCAGCTCCTCGATCCAGCCTTCGTGCACCGCCGCCATGCTGGCAAAGGCCTTGCGGCCGGCCGGGGTGAGTTTGACGCTGTAGGCGCGGCCGTCCTTGGGATCGGGCACGCGCACCACCAGCTTTTCCTGCTCCAGCTGATCGGTGATGCCGGTGATATTCCCGCCCGTGACCATCATGCGCTTCGACAGCTCTCCCATGCGCAGCCCTTGCGGGTGCCGCTCCAGCTGCGCCATCAGGTCAAAGCGCGGCAGCGTGATGCCAAAGGTGGTGCGCAGACGGCTGCGGATTTCGTTCTCGATCATCACCGTGCAGGACAACATGCGCAGCCACAGTTTCAGCGACTGGTGGTGATCCTGCGTCAGGCGGCTGGCCAGGTCCAGTTGTTCTTCATCTTCCATTACATTCCTCGTACCAGATTGCGTTCCATTTGCTGTTTGCCAGGCAGGTATTGTTTAGGCCACGGCATGGCCTTGTAGCCGATGCGCGCCGCCTCCGTGAGCGTCCACGCCGGATTGGCTAGGTGCGGGCGCCCCACCGCGCACAGGTCCGCGCGGCCAGCGGCAATGATGCTGTTGGCGTGGTCCGCTTCGTAAATCGAACCGACCGCGATGGCGCCGATGCCAGCCTCGTTGCGGATACGGTCCGCAAACGGCGTCTGGAACATGCGGCCATACACCGGCTTCTCAAGCTTGCTCACCTGCCCCGACGAGCAATCGATCATGTCGGCGCCCACGGCCTTGAACAGCCTGGCGATATGCACCGCATCGTCGGGCGTGATGCCGCCTTCCACCCAGTCGTGCGCGGAGATGCGGACGCTCATCGGCTTGGGCGACGGCCACGCCGCGCGCATGGCTGTGAACACGCGCAGCGGATAGCGGCAGCGGTTTTCAAGACTGCCGCCGTAGTCGTCGGTACGCTGATTGGTCAGCGGCGAGATGAACGACGACAGCAGGTAGCCGTGCGCGCAATGCAGTTCCAGCCAGTCGAATCCCGCGTCGTTTGCCGCCAGCGTGGCGCGCACAAAATCAGCTTGCACGCGGTCCATGTCCGCTGCCGTCATCTCGCGCGCGGTTTGCGATATGCCTTGCAGATACTGCTGCGGCGAGGCGGATACCAGCGGCCAGTTGTCCTTGTCCAGCGGCTTGTCGATGCCGTCCCACATGGCGCGCGTGGAGCCTTTGGCGCCAGCATGCCCCAGCTGCAGCGCAATCGCCGCATCGGTGTGCTGATGAACGAAATCGACAATGCGCTTCCATGCCTGCGTGTGTTCCGGCGTGTACATGCCAGGGCAATGCGGCGTGATGCGGGCATCGGCGGAGACGCAGGTCATTTCGGCGAACACCAGCGCGGCGCCGCCCAGCGCCCGCGCACCCAGGTGGGCCAGGTGGTAGTCGCCCGCCACGCCGTCCACCGCGCTGTACTGCGCCATCGGCGACACCAGGATGCGGTTCTTCAACGTCAGACCACGCACCTTGAATGGCGTGAACATCGGCGGCGTAAGGGCTGTCGGTGCAGGCAGGCCTGCCTGCATTGCGCCGCGCTGGGCAAACCAGCGCTCATAGCCACCCACGTAAGAAGAATCACGCAGGCGCAGGTTCTCATGCGACAGGCGCTGGCTGCGCGTCAGCATGGAGTAGGCAAACTGCGGCGCCTCCATCGCGGTATAGCGTTCGACGTTTTCGAACCATTCCATCGAATTGCGCGCTGCATTTTGCAGCTTGAGGACTTCCACCGAACGTACCGCCTCATATCTGGCCAGCGCAGCGGCGGCGGTATCGTGGGCGCCAAAGCAGCGCGCCAGCTCGATCGCATCTTCCAGCGCCAGCTTGGTGCCGGAACCGATCGAGTAATGCGCGCTGTGTGCCGCATCGCCCATCAGCACCACCGGCACGGCGCCGTTCCAGTGCACCCACTTATCACATACGATGCGCGGGAACTTGATCCACATGGCCGAGCCACGCAGATGCGACGCATTGGACATCAGCTTGTGCCCATCCAGCTGTTCCGCAAACAGGCGCTCGCAGAACGCGATCGACTGTTCCTGGCTCATGTCCTCCAGCCCGGAGTCACGCCATACCGATTCCGGCGTTTCAACGATGAAGGTCGAGGTGCCGGCATCGTACTGGTAGATGTGGGCCTGGAACCAGCCGTGTTCCGTCTGTTTAAAAGCGAACGTGAACGCATCGAATTTCTTGTGCGTCCCCAGCCAGACAAAGCGGCAATGGCGCGGCTCAATCTGCGGCTGATAGCTGTCCGCATAGCGCGTGCGGATACGGCTGTTCAGGCCATCGGACGCAATCACCAGGTCAGCGGCATAACGTGCCGCCAGTTCCTGGTCATCCGTTACGTCGGTTTCAAACACCAGCGATACGCCCAGCGCCTCGCAGCGGTGCTGCAGAATGTTCAGCAGGTGCTTGCGCCCGATGCCGCAGAAGCCATGCCCGCCCGACGTCACCTTCTCGCCCTTGAAGAACACATCGATATCGTCCCAGTGGTTGAAGGACGATTCGATCGCCTGCGCGGTCGGTGCATCCGCTTCCGCCAGATTGCCCAGCGTCTGGTCGGAGAACACCACGCCCCAGCCGAAGGTATCGTAAGGGCGATTGCGCTCTACCACCGTAATCTGGTGCGCCGGGTTCTGCTTTTTCATGAGCAGCGCGAAATACAAGCCTGCGGGGCCACCGCCTATACAGAGAATATTCATATCATTCGTCACGCAATTTGAAGCGTTGCAGCTTGCCGGTTTCGGTGCGCGGCAAGGCCTTGAGGAATTTCACCGCACGGGGATATTTGTACGGCGCGATCTGTTCTTTCACGAAGTCCTGTAACTGCACCACCAGTTCCGGCGATGCCGCAAACCCGGCGCGCAGCACCACATGCGCCTCCACGATCTGCCCGCGTTCTTCATCCGGCCGGCCAATCACACCGCACTCCGCCACTGCGGGATGACGCAGCAGCACGTCCTCCACTTCAGGCCCGGCGATGTTGTAGCCCGCCGAGATAATCATGTCGTCGGTGCGCGAGCGATAGTAGAAATAGCCATCGGCATCCATCTCGTACGCATCACCGGTCAGGTTCCAGCCGTTGAGCACATAGTCGCGCTGACGGTCGTCGGCCAGATAGCGGCAGCCGGTCGGGCCTTTCACCGCCAGCCGTCCGATAACGCCTGGCCCCACCGGGTTGCCGTCGAAATCCAGGATGCAGGCCTGGTAGCCCGGCACTGGCTTGCCCGTGGCGCCGGGCCGTATCTGCTCGCCCGAAGCCGAAATAAAGATGTGCAGCAGTTCGGTCGCGCCAATGCCGTCTATCATGCGTAGCCCGGTGGCCTGGCGCCAGCTCTCGCGCGTCGCCAGCGGCAGCGCCTCGCCTGCGGACACGCTCTTCTGCAAACTGGCAAGGTCAAACTGGGGCGCCAGCACCGCCATCTGGCGATAAAAGGTGGGCGCCGTAAAGCACACGGTCGCGCGATAGGTTTCAATCGCTTTCAGCAGCGTCTCCGGCGTCAGTTTTTCCAGCAGCACCGCAGTGCCGCCTACCCGCAGCGGAAACAGCAGCAAGCCGCCAAGGCCGAAGGTAAAGGCCAACGGCGGCGTGCCAATGAAAATATCGCCAGGCCGGGATTGCAGGATCGAACGCGGGAAGCAATCGCAAATCACCATCACATCGCGATGGAAATGCATGGTGCCCTTGGGGATGCCGGTGGTGCCGGAGGTGAAGCTGATCAGGCATACATCGTCCGCCGCCGTGTCCACCGCTTCGAATGCCGGCGGCTGCGTGGCCATCAGCGCTTCCAGCGCATCCTCGCCGTCGGTGCCGAAAAAGAGCGTTCTGGCGCGCGCCGCTTCCGGCAGCGTTGCGGCTTCCAGCTCGGCGCGCAGGCTATCGGCGCACAGTACGGCGTTGATCTGCGCCTTGTCGGCAATTTTCCCCAGCTCGCGCGCACGCAGCAGCGGCATGGTCGGCACGGCGATCAGCCCTGCTTTCATCACCGCCAGAATGCAGGCCGCCATCATGGGCGTGTTCGCGCCGCGCAGCAGTACGCGGTTGCCGGCTTCCAGCTGCAGCGGCCCGCGCAGCACATGGGCGATGCGATCGACCCGCTCTCGCAACTGCGCGTACGTCCAGTCGCCCTGCGCGCCACACAGCGCGGTGCGGCCGCCATCCGTCGCAGCAGAAGACAGCAGCTCGGTCACGCAATTCAGGCGCGGTGGATACTGTAATTCAGGCAGGTCGAAATGGAGTTCCGGCCACAATTCCGGCGGCGGCAGATGCTCGCGCGCGAAATGGTCGGTATAGGCGCTGGCTACGAGAGATGGATTCATGTTCGCCCTGAAGTTGGAAGTCAAAAGATATCCGCTGCATTGCGCAGATACTTTAAACTTAAACTATCTCGACATCAAGCGTTTAAACAGATTCCTGGCGTACCAGTCCCGATTGGTGGATCACTGCGCGCACCACGTCCGACAGCACGGCTTGCACCACGTCGTTGGACAGCTGGCCAGGGCCGATGCCTTTCAGCGCCGCCGCCGCGCCGTGCAGGCCGAGCGTGACGCAGCCCGCGTGCAGACGGTCGATACGCACTTGCGCTTCCGGCTGCTCGCCGTTGGCCAGCATGGTTTGCAGATCGCCGGCAGCGGCGGTCAGCTGATTCTGGAAACCGCTCAGGTAGACCAGCAGGCGCTCGGCATTGATGCCCAGGCGGCGCAGCGTATCGGTGGGGGTTTCAGCGTGATGGTCGTAGCCGTTCGCGGCCTGATCGAGGAAGTTCACCAGGTGCACGCGCACCTGCTCGGCCTGGAATGGTTTGACGATGTAACCGGCAGCGCCGGACTTGGTGGCTTCCAGCACCGTGTCCTTGTCATTGGCCGAGGTGACCAGCACAAATGGCATGGTGTTGATTTCCGGGTGCCCCTTTACGCGCTGCAGCAGCTCCATGCCGGACAGGCGTGGCATGCGCAGATCGCAAAAGCAAATGGCGGGACGTAGGCCGTCTAAATGCGGCATCGCCGATTCCACCTGCGGCCAGTTGCCGTGGTCCGCTTCCATCTCCAGATCACCGCACAGCGCCTGCAATTCCTGCTCTTCCAGATAACCCGCGCTGCCCTTCAGGCCATGCAGCAGACGGCCCGCCGCCTCGCGGTCGCGCTGCGCCAGCGCGTGCTCCAGGTCCGCCAGCCGCAATGGCGCATCCTGGTTGAACGCCTGCCGCAAGCGGGCTTTCAGATCGCTAGGGCCGCCGCTGTGCTGCGCCAGGCGCGAGGTCTCCAGCGATGCGGGCGCCACGCCAAACATCGAATCCAGCTCCGGCGTGCCGATGGCCGGATTGCGGCGCGGCTGCATGCGCGGCAGCTGGAAGCCGCGTTGCAACTGACGCTCAATTGCGCGGCTTAACTGGAAGTGTAGTTTGTCTTCGTCGATCGGCTTGGTCAGGAAGTCGTCCATGCCGGACGCCAGATAGCGGCTGCGGTCTTCCTCGCTGGCGTTGGCGGTCAGCGCGATAATCATGAGTTCCTGGTCACGCACAGGCGCGACATCCGGGCCGCCGGAACGGATCAGGCGCGTGGCGCTGGCGCCGTCCATCTCCGGCATGCGGCCATCCATCAGGATCAGGTCATAACGCGTCAGCGAACACGCCTTGACGGCCAGCGCGCCATTGGCGGCAATGTCCACCTTGTGGCCCAGGTCTTCCAGCATCATGCGAATGATGATCTGGTTGGTCGGGAAGTCCTCCGCGCACAGCACCTTCAATTGATGGCTGTGCGGTTCACGCGGCACGTGCGGCACCACCGGCGGCGCCACGCCATTTGGCAGCGGCAACTCGAACATGAAGGTGCTGCCCTCGCCCGGCGTGCTCACGGCATTGATGCTGCCGCCCATCAGTTCCACCAGCTGGCGGCAGATCGCCAGACCCAGGCCCGTGCCGCCGTAACGGCGCGTGGTCGATGCGTCAGCCTGTTCGAACTGCTGGAACAGGCGCGGGATGGCGTCCGCCTCAATGCCGATGCCGGTATCGGAGACGCTGAAGCGGATGCGGTTCTCGGTACCGTCGTCCGGCGCGCGCTCCACGCGCATCCGCACCGAACCATGCAGGGTAAACTTGAACGCATTGCCGACCAGGTTGACCAGCACCTGACGCAAGCGCGTAGGATCGCCGACCACAAACTGCGGCAGGTCGTCGCTGAACTCCAGGCTGAAACCGACGCTGTGCGCCGCAGCCTGCTCTTCAAACAGGCCAACCACGTTCTCCACCGCGCCGGACAGCGAGAAGTCGATATTCTCGATGGTCAGCTTGCCGGCCTCGATCTTGGAGAAGTCCAGCAGGTCGTTGATGATGGACAGCAGCGACTGCGCATTGGCCTGGCCGCGCATGATCTGCTCGCGCGTGCTGGCCGCCAGCTGCGGATCGCGCAACGCAAAGCCCAGCATGCCGATCACGCCGGCCAGCGGCGTCCGCATCTCGTGACTCATGTTCGCCAAGAACTCGGATTTCTGGCGCGTCGCATCCTCCGCCTTCTGCTTGGCGTAGCGCAGGCGTTCCTCGTTGTCCTGCAAGGCGCGGTTGGTGCGCGCCAGTTCCTCGGTGTGGTGCCGCACCTGGCGTTCCTGCGCCATCAACTGGTCGCGCGTCTGGCGCAGCGTCTGCAGCGTCTCTTCCAGCTCCTGGTAGGCGCGCGCGTTCTCCAGGCCTGCGGCGGCATGGGCCGCCAGCGTTTGCAGCATGTCCATGTGGATGCGCTGATAGGCATTGCGCTCCGTGCTCTGTACGCACAGCAGCCCCACCACCTTGTCGCCGATGATGAGCGGCGTGTACATCATCGAATGCGCGGTGGCGACCGGCATGCCGTCTTCGCGCTCGCAAGGCACCAGCGACTCCAGGCCGGACTCGCTCATGTAGTCGCGGTATTCCTTGAGGAAGTCGTTGATGAAGATAGGCTTGCGATGCGTGAGGCACCACACCGCCAGCTGGTCCGGCTGATCCAGCCGGCGCTGGTACGGATAGGTACGCACCCCGCCTTCAATCGCAAACGGGAAATCGATCACGCCCTCTTCTTCCAGCACGAAGCCGATACCGAAGATCTGCGCATTCATCAGGTGATTCACGTGGCGGTACAGCGTCTGCATGGTGGTTTCCATGTCCAGCGACGCGCTCATCTCGCGGCCCAGCTCACTCAGCACGGAGATGTTGCGGTGGGCCTGCTCCACTTCTTCCTTCTGGCGTTCGGTGTCGATGCGGCGCTGCTCGGCTTCCGCGCGCTGCGCTTCCGCTTCCAGGCGGCGGCGTTCCAGCTCATGCTTCTGATGCTGCAGCTGCTGGTTCTTGTACTCGACTTCCGCCGTGCGCGAGCCGACCAGGTGCTCGAGGCGCAGCTGCTGATGGCGCAAGGCGCGCACGCGTGCGTGATAAACGGCGTAGGCGCCGCCCGCGGCAATCAGCGCCAGCATGGAGCGGAACCACCAGGTCTTCCAGAACGGCGGCTTGATGGTGATTTCCAGCGTGGCCGCGTTATCGTTCCAGATGCCGTCCTTGTTGGCGGCCTTCACGCGGAACACATACTTGCCCGGGTCCAGATTGGTGTAGGTGGCAAAGCGCTTGGTGGAGTCGGTGACCACCCAGTCCTCATCGAAGCCTTGCAACTGGTAGGCGAAGCGGTTGCGCTGCGGCGCCGCGTAGTGCAGGGCCGCGAACTCCAGCGAGAATACCGAGTCGCCTTCCAGCAGCGTCAGGGCAGCGGTATGTTCAATCGCCGTCCTGAGCACATCGCCATGCTCGCCCTGCCCGGGCTTGAGCGACTTGTTGAAGATCTGGAAGTCGGTAATCGCCACGGTCGGCGCGACGCTGTTCTCGCGCACCTCGGACGGCGCAAAGGCCGTGATGCCATTGAAGCCGCCAAAGTACAAGATGCCGTCCGGCGTGCGCAATGCCGCGCCGTCGAAGTAAGCGCCCTCGATGGTGCCGTCGGCGCCGCTGTAGTTGCGCACCAGGCCCGTCTCGATATTCAGGCGCGACAGGCCGCTGTTGGTGCTCAGCCAAAGATTGCCCGCGTCGTCTGGCAAGATGGACGCAATCGCATCATCGGCAATGCCGTCCTTGCGCAGATAGCGGCGGAACTTCACGCTGCCATCGGCTGCCACTTCCATCTTGTTCAGGCCCGCCGCCGTGCCGACCCAGATGGTGCCGAGTGCATCTTCGTACAGGCAGTGCACCTCGTCGTGACTGAGGCTGTTCTGGTTCACAGCGTCGCGGCGGAAGTGGCGGAACTTGCCGGTCTTGCGGTCCAGCAGATCGAGGCCGTTGAAGGTGCCGATCCACAGCTGGCCGCGGCGGTCTTCCAGGATCGGCCGCACCACGTTGTCGGACAGGCTGCCGGAATCCGAAGGATCGTGACGGAAGGTGCGTGTCTCCATCGTGACCGGGTCGAGGCGATGCAGGCCGCCGCGCGACGCCACCCACAGCACGCCGTTACGGTCGCCGACGATATTGCGGATGGTGTCGCTGGCCGGGTCGCCGCGCACAAACGAAATCGAACGGATGGCGCCCGAATTCAGGTTGAGATGATTGATGCCAGCCTGTCCGCCGATCCAGAGATTGCCATTCTTCTCGCGCCACAGCGTGGTGATCTGGTCATCGCTGATGCTGTTGGGGTTTTGCGGATTGTGGCGCCATACCTTGCTTTCACCGGTGACGGCGTCGTACAGATTCAGGCCGCCGCTGCTGCCCAGCCACAGCTTGCCGTGACCGTCCGGCAGGATGGAGCGTATCTTGTTATCGGATAGCGAATTGGGCTGGTCGGCCTGGCGCACGATGCGCGCAAAGCCGCCGCTGCCCATATCGACACGGCTGGCGCCATCGTTCCAGGTGCCGACCCAGAAGGTGCCCACACGGTCGCGGAACAGTGCGGAGATCTGGTTGTCCGCCACGCTGTGCGTATCGCTGACCTGATGGCGGTACTGCACCAGGCGTCCTTCCGACGGCAGCCAGCGGAACAGGCCATCCGCCAGCGAACCGGCCCACACATTATTTTCCGCGTCCTCGTACAGGGCGGTGATGCTGGTGCCGGGTTTGAGTCCCTCGCGCGCGCCGAGACGGCGGCGCTGCGGCTCCGCGCCCAGCAAACGCCATTGTTCCAGCCCGCCCTGCGTGCCCACCCACAGCGTCTGTGCCTCATCCACCTGCAGCGCGTTGACGGAATTGAATTTGCTGTCGCCGCTGGCGTCAATGGTGTAATGCTGGAAGCGCGTGCCGCCGGCCGGCAGCATGTCCAGCCCGGACGCGGTGCCGACCCACAAGCGCCCCGCCGCATCGCGTGCCAGCGACGTCACGTGGTCGCTGGCCAGGCTGCCGGCATCGGCCGGATCGTGGTGCCAGCTGTTGAAGCGTTTGCTGTTGGGGTCAAAGTGATGCAGACCATCGGCCGTGGCGACCCACAGGCCGCCCAGGCCATCATCCGCAATCGCGCGCACGTGGCGGTTGCCGTTGCCGCGCTGCGCTGATTCATGCGGCAGAAAATGCGTGAAGGTTTTGGTGGCGGCGTCGTAGCGGTCCAGTCCACCGTCCGTGCCCACCCACAGCTGGCCGGAGCGGTCCAGGTGCAGCACGCGCACCCAGTTGTCGGCCAGGCTGCGTGGCTCGGAGATTGCGCTCTTGTACGTGACGGTGCGATAGCCGTCAAACCGCGTCAGGCCGGCCTGCGTGCCGAGCCAGATGAAGCCCTGCTTGTCCTGCGCGATGGCCAGCACGGTTTCCTGCGCCAGCCCATGCTCGACGCTGAGCTGCTCGAAGCGCAAGGTGCGCGGCGGCGCGCCAGCCAGCGCAGTGGATTCCCACAGCAGCATGGCCGGCAACAGCAGTCGGCGGCAAAGACGGTTCAAACAAGACATCAATCAGGATTCAAAGAAGGCCAGGACATCGCTCTTGCGCGCATGCGTATCACGCTGGCCGAGGCGAATTAACTCGCAAGTATACGTGGATTCGAACAACAGGTAGGACGCCAGCGCGGCGCCGCGTGTTTCAGTCGCGCCGATACCGGACAGCATGGCGCGTATCGGCGCCGGCAGGCTGGCGATGTGGCGGGTGGCGATATCGTCCAGCCGCTCGGACGGCGCAATTACCAGCAGCTGCACTGGCTTGAGCGGGGTTTTTTCCAGATACTCGGGCGGCAGCATGGACAAGGTCTTGTTGACGCGCTCCAGCCGTTCGATGTCCACCGCCAGGCTGTCGAGGAAGATCGACGACATCGCATGGCCGGCAATCTGCGCCAGGCTGGGATAGCGCGCGGCGTTTTTCTCGGCGGCACTGCGCGGCGGTTCGGTCAGGCGGCCGGCGCCGACCACCAGCACCTTGCTGGCGCCCAGGTGAATGGCCGGCGAGATCGGCGCCAGCTGGCGCATCGAGCCATCGCCGCAGTATTCGCGGTGGCCGCCCATGTACAGCGGCGTGGCAGGGAAAATAAACGGAATCGCCGACGACGCCAGCAAGTGCTCGACGCCGATCTGGTCCTGCAGTGCCACGCGCTGCGTGCGTATCCACGGCGCGATGTCGGCGGCGGTCTGGTAGAACGTCAGGTGGTTGCCGGCGGTGTAGGACGACGCCGTCACGGCCAGCGCATGCAGCAGGCCTTCGGACAACACCGCATCGAGGCGTGGCAGATCCAGCATGCGGTGCAGCAGGCCGACCAGCGGCGTATTGTCGAGCAGGGAGCGCGGCGGCGCGGCACGCCATTTGCGCAGCAGCCAGCCAAACGACAGCAGCGACAGCCAGCGCGCGCCGGAGCGGATCACGCCCAGCGAATCGGCGCGGTAGACTTGCTCCACTTCGATGTGCTCCCACACATCCAGCAGCTTCTGTACACCTTCGCCAAAATTGTCGGCGCGACAAGCCAGCGCCACGGCGTTGATCGCACCCGCCGAGGTACCGCAGATGATGTCAAACGGATTGCGGGCCGGCGGCCAGCCCTCCTCCCATAAAATCTCCGATATCGCCTGTAGCACACCAACCTGGTAGGCCGCGCGCGCGCCGCCCCCGGTCAGGATCAAGCCTGTTTTCTTTTGTGTTCCCATCTTGCAAGATTAGCAGGGTCTATGCCGTTTGGGGAGACATAAGGCCTCTAATTAGTCGCCCAAAACGACACCTTCCCGGCGCGGATCGGCGCCGCCGAACCATTCTTCCTTGCCGTTGACGGTGCGGCGCTGGATGCCCTGCAGGCCGGAATTCTGGTCATATTCGCGGATATCGTGGCCACGCGCCTTGAGCTGCTCGACCACGGCGCGGCTGACGCGCCCTGCTTCCAGCTCGGTCGGACCATTGCGGCTACCGATGTTCGGCAGGCTGATGGCCTGCTGTACGTCCAGGCCCCAGTCCAGCGTACCGACCAGCACCTTTGCCACGTAGTTGATGATGGCCGAGCCGCCCGGCGAACCGGTCGCCATCACCAGCTTGTGCGTGCCCTTGTCGAACACCAGCGTCGGCGACATGGCGCTGCGCGGACGCTTGCCCGGCTGGACGCGGTTGGCGATCGGACCATTTTCGTCCTGCGAATCAAAGGAGAAATCGGTTAGTTGATTATTCAGCATGAAGCCATCCACCATCTGGCGCGCGCCAAACGCGTCTTCCACCGAGGTGGTCATCGACAGGCCGCCGCCAAACGCATCCACCGCCACCAGGTGCGAGGTGGATGGCTTGTCGATGGCGGTGTCGGCGCCCCAGGCGACCTGCATCGTATCCGGCGTGCCGTATTTGGCGCGGCCCATGGATTTGTCGCCGATCAACGCTGCACGCTGTTTCAGGTAGCCCTTGTCCAGCATGGCGGCAACGCCCTTGCCTGGCAGTGGCACAAAGTCGGTATCGGCCACGTAGCGGTTGCGGTCCGCATACGCCAGGCGGCCCGCTTCGGTGAACAGGTGGATGCCATCCGCCGTCAGCTGGCCGTTGACCGGCTTGTACGGACTGATGTCCTTGTTCTCCAAAATGCCCAGCATCTGCGCGATGGCGATACCGCCGGACGAAGGCGGCGGCGCGCCGCACACGGTCCACTTCTTGTAGTCGCTGCAAATTGGATCGCGTTCCTTGGCCTGGTAGCCGGCGATGTCGGCCGCCGTGAGCTTGCCCGGATTGGTCGGATGCGACGCCACTTTCGCGGCGATATCCCTGGCGATGCGGCCTTTGTAGAACGCATCTGCGCCACCGTCGGCAATTTCATGCAGGGTGCGCGCCAGCTCCGGGTTCTTGAGGAGGTAGCCGACCGGACGTGGCTTGCCGTCCGCATCGAAGAAGTAGGCACGCGCCACCGGATCGCGCGCCAGGAATTTATCGTAAGAGATCAGCGCGTTCAAACGTGGGCTGACGGCAAAGCCGTTTTCGGCCAGCTTGATCGCCGGCTGGAACAGGTTTTTCCACGGCAGCTTGCCGTGCTGCTTGTGCGCCAGCTCCAGCATGCGCAGCACGCCGGGTGCGCCGGTCGAGCGGCCGCCGACCACGCCCGCTTCACGCGAAACCGGTTTGCCGTCCTTGTCCTGGAACAGGTGTTCGTCAGCAGCGGCGGGCGCGGTTTCACGGCCGTCGTAGGACTGCACACGTTTGCCGTCGGCATACATCAGGAAGGAACCGCCGCCGATGCCGGACGATTGCGGCTCCACCAGCGTCAGCACCATCTGCACGGCGATGGCGGCATCCACCGCGCTGCCGCCCTGCTTGAGCATCTGATAACCAGCCTGCGTGGCCAGCGGATTGGCGGCGGCCACCATGAATTTTTGCGAGGACTTGCCAGCTTTCTCGGCGTAACCAGTGGCGATTTCCGGCGCCATATCTGGCGTGGCGCGTTGTGCGTAGGATGGCGCGTGGAGTGCGCCCAGCAGCGCGATGCTCAGCGCAAGGGTCTTCAAACGATACATGAACTCTCCAAATAAAAAGGCGCGCGGCCTGCGCCGCGCGCCCGATCACTCTGGCATCCTACACGAAATCGTTTATCCCGTTTTACGTGTGATTACTTAGGCTGCATGCGGATCGCGCCATCCAGACGGATGGTTTCGCCATTCAGCATGGCATTTTCGATAATGGCTTTGGCCAGTTGCGCGTATTCGTCCGGCTTGCCCAGGCGCGGCGGGAACGGCACCATGGCGCCCAGCGCGTCCTGCACTTCCTGCGGCATGCCCATCAGCATAGGGGTTTCAAAGATGCCCGGCGCGATGGTCATGACGCGGATGGCATTGCGCGACAGGTCGCGCGCCATCGGCAGCGTCAGGCCGGCCACGCCAGCCTTGGAAGCGGCATATGCCGCCTGGCCGATCTGGCCATCAAACGCTGCCACCGAAGCGGTGTTGATGATGACGCCGCGCTCGCCGGTTTCCAGCGGCGCGTTCTTGCCCATAGCGTCCGCCGCCAGGCGGCACATATTGAAGGTGCCGACCAGGTTGATGCCGACCACGCGCTGGAACAGGTCCAGTGCATGCGGGCCTTCCTTGCCGACGGTCTTGGCGGCGGGCGCCACGCCGGCGCAGTTGATGATGCCGCGCAGCGTACCTTGCGCCAGCGCCGCATCGACCACGGCTTTGCCATCGGCTTCAGTGGTGACGTCGCATTTGACGAAGACGCCTTTCAATTCGGCCGCCAGCGCCTGGCCGGCTTCCGCCTGCACGTCGGCCAGCACAACCTTGCCGCCCTGCGCGACGATCATGCGCGCGGTGGCCGCGCCCAGGCCGGAAGCGCCGCCGGTAACGATGAATACGTGATCCTTGATCTGCATATTGTCTCCTGTTTTCTATTTGACGTTTACGTAAACGTCAGCATTATAACAAGGTAGGCAGAATCGCATCCAGATGGGCGACTTCGTACGTCGGCCGGGCTTCGGATTCATTCAGCAAGCGGCCGGGATTGAACCAGCAGCTGTCGATGCCGAAGCGGTTGGCGCCAAGGATGTCGGCATCCAGGCGGTCGCCGACGATGATCGTTTCGTGCCTGGAGAAGGCGCGCGCCATGCGCGTGGTGTAGTCGAAGAAGCGGCTGTCCGGCTTGGCGTAGCCGCACGCTTCCGAGGTGGCGATGAAGGAAATGTAGCTGCCCAGCCCCGAGCTGGCGATGCGGCGGTGCTGGATCGCTTCCACGCCATTGGTGATGATGCCCACCTCGCCCACCGCCGCCAGCTGCGCGCATAGCTGCGCGGCGCCGTCGATCAGCACCACGGTCTCGGACAGCGATTCCAGATACAGCTGACTGGCCGCTTCCGCATCCAGCGCCAGCGCGCTGGCAGCAAAGGTCTTGCGGAAGCGCTCGACCTTGAGGAAATCCTTGCTGACCGTGCCCAGTTCAAACTCCCGCCACAAACCGAGGTTGATGGCCTGGTACTGCGGGAACAGCGCTTCCGTGCTGCCGGTGTGGCCCAGCTGCTGCATGGTGCGGACGAATGACAGCTGCTCAGAGGCTTTGAAGTCCAGCAGCGTGTCGTCGAGATCGAAAAGAAAGAGTGTATGTTTCATAGCCCGACAGTTTAACGGATCGCCAGCAACACGATGCGGCGCGCCGATGGATGGCATCGCGCATGGGAATCCGGCTGACGGCAAAACGCTCGGCCAGTTCGCGCTACACTTTGCGTCCCAACCAAGGAGAACGCCATGGCATCGCACCAGTATCAGCTCACAGTGGAATGGACCGGCAACAGCGGCAGCGGCACGTCCGGCTACCGGGAATATGAACGCGCGCACACGATCAGCGCAGCAGGCAAGCCGTCGATTCCCGGCTCGTCCGATCCCGCATTTCGCGGCGACGCTGCGCGCTGGAATCCGGAAGAGTTACTGGTGGCCTCCGCTGCCGCCTGCCACAAGCTGTGGTATCTGCATCTGTGTGCGGATGCCGGGATTGTCGTCACCGCCTACGAAGACCATGCGCAAGGCACGATGAAGGACGACCGCTTCGAGTCCATCGTGCTGCGCCCGCGCGTGACGATTTCGGCAGGCAGCGCCGATACGGCGGCGCAACTGCACCACGCCGCACATGAGAACTGCTATATCGCCAATTCAGTGAATTTTCCGATTCGCTGCGAACCTGTGATCCTGACGGCCTGATCCGGCGTCAGCACTGGATCATTGCGCCGGAGCGGTTGCACACCTTGCCCGACGGCGCCACCACGCCGCCGCCAGCATTGTTATAGCGCACGCCGTTGGCGCCGATGCAGCCGGCGGCATCGCAACCGGTCACGGGCACCGGCGCGTGCGGCCGGTCCAGCAGGCTTTGGATGGAAGTAGAAGGTGGCGCAGCCGGCATTGCCACTGGCGGTGCGCGCTTGAGGTCGGGCATGCGCTGCACGATTTGCGGCACCGGGCGGCGCGGCATCGGCGATTTGGCCGGCGCCGTGCGGCAGGGCTCGACCGCGAGGCCGGTACCTTCCGCGTTCAGCTGACACAACGGCAATTTGGCGTAATCCGCCGCCGGATCTGCCCAGGCAAACTCGCACACCAGCATTCCGAATAGAAACACGACAGTGAAAGCAGCGGATTTGGCGATGTTCATGGCGTTCCCTCCCTGTCTGTATTATTAGCAGACGCACGATAGCAGGGAAGCCACGGAAACAATTCGTAACGCTTAACGTCCCCGCTGCACGATGATGCCCACCGAGGTGCAAGCATAGCCGAACAGTTCCAGCTTCAGGTGGGCCGGGCCGTTTTGCGGCGTGGTGCTGGCAAAGGGCACGGTATCCACGTAGCCGTCGAGGAAGTGGGCGTCCGGCGCGATGGCAAACGCATCGACGTGGTGGCCACGTGCGCGCAGTTCGGTGATCAGTGCTTCCCAGTCCTTGCGGCGGTACAGCACCGTCGGACCGTCTTCCACCGTGGCGTCGTTGGAGCTGAGGTTGAATTCCGTCGTGTGGCAGGCGATGCCGCCCACTTTCAGCGTTTTTTCCACGCTGTTGATGACGAAATCCAGGCCCAGTTGCAGGCTGCCCAGATGCTCCAGCGCGCACGACGACCAGCAGAAATCGTAATCGCGGAATTGCTCGCCAATCGCGTTCATGTCGCACTCTTCAAAGTGGACACGCTCATGGAAGGTTTCACGGTCGAGGATGCCGCCGTAAGGAATGCTGTCGATCGCGCTGCTGTACTGGCCGTTGCTGCTCCAGCCCTGCGCCTGGTCCACGCTTTGCGGTGCATCGGTGGCGGTCACATGCATGCCGCCCTTGGCAAACAGCGCCGGCATACGCTCGGTGCCGACGCCAAAACCCAGCGCGCGCTTGCCTGGCGCTACCACACCACGGCTCTGCGCCGCGTGCACGATGTATGCCCACTCCCAGAACTTGCGGTGCAACATCGGCGGAATCGCCATTGAGCGTGCAATGGCGGTAAAGCTTGGATGGTAAAAGTCAGCTGCCGAGCAGGTCGAATACGGCATGAAAGGCTGCTGGGGATCGGACTGGTAGACGTCGATGGGCGGCAGAAAGATGCTGGCCGATGGTTTGCCCCTCTCCGCCAGCAACAATTCCTTTACACGCTCTTGCACCACAGATTCGGTAACACGCGAAATGATGCGGCGCAATGCAGCACGCGGGGACAGGCTGATATTCATAAGACAATCTTTGCTAAAGTTTACTACGGGATAGTATCCTCCTTCTCAGCAAAAGATTCTCACCAATTCCCACACAACTGCAATTTCCTTGTAACAAGGAGTAACGGCAGTCGTGTGGGCGGCATCCGCGCGATATTGGCTGGCCATCAGCCGACCGCCAGCCAGCCCGAGGCCGGCAGCAACGGCACCAGTAACAGCGCGACGATATTGATAATTTTAATCAGCGGATTGACCGCCGGACCGGCCGTATCCTTGTACGGGTCACCCACAGTATCGCCGGTGACGGCCGCCTTATGGGCGTCCGAGCCCTTGCCGCCATAGTGGCCATCTTCGATGTATTTCTTGGCATTGTCCCATGCGCCGCCGCCCGTGGTCATCGAGATTGCCACGAACAGACCAGTGACGATGGTGCCCATCAGCATGCCGCCCAGCGCGGCCGAACCGAGCAGCATGCCGACCAGGATCGGCACCACCACCGGCAGCAGCGACGGCACGATCATTTCCTTGATTGCCGACGCGGTCAGCATATCGACCGCCTTGTCGTACTCCGGCTTGCCCGTGCCTTCCATGATGCCCTTGATGTCGCGGAACTGGCGGCGCACTTCCACCACCACCGCACCGGCCGCGCGGCCCACCGCTTCCATCGCCATCGCGCCAAACAGATAAGGAATCAGGCCGCCGATAATCAGGCCGACAATCACCATCGGATTGGACAAATCAAACGCAATGCTGCGGCCAGCCGATTCCAGCGCGTGCGTGTAGTCGGCAAACAGCACCAGCGCCGCCAGGCCGGCCGAACCGATCGCATAGCCTTTGGTGACAGCCTTGGTGGTATTACCGACCGCATCCAGCGGGTCGGTAATCGCGCGCACCGAGTCCGGCATGCCCGACATCTCGGCGATGCCGCCGGCGTTGTCTGTGATCGGACCGTAGGCGTCCAGCGCCACTACGATGCCCGCCATCGACAGCATCGAGGTCGCAGCAATTGCCACGCCGTACAACTGGCCCAGCTGGTAGGAAACCAGGATCGCCGCGCACACGGCCAGCACCGGCCATGCGGTGGACTTCATCGAGACGCCCAGGCCGGCAATGATGTTGGTGCCGTGGCCGGTGGTCGAGGCTTCGGCGATGTGCTTCACGGGGGGGAAGTCAGTGCCGGTATAGTATTCGGTGATGTAGACCATCAGCCCGGTCAGCACGATGCCCACCACGGTGCAGCCCATCATCTTGATCCGCATGGCGTCGTCGCTCCACAGCTGCCAGGTGACGATGGCAAAGCCGATCAGCGACAGCCCGGCCGCCCACCACAGGCCGGTGTACAGCGCCGACATGATCTTCTTGCCCGGCTTGGCCTTGACCATCGAGCAGCCGATGATCGACGCGATGATCGAAACTGCGCCCAGCAACAGCGGATACACCACCGCCGTCGTGCCCATCGCGCCCATCAGCAGCGCGCCCAGCAGCATGGTGGCGATCAAGGTCACCACATAGGTTTCAAACAGGTCGGCCGCCATGCCGGCGCAGTCACCGACGTTGTCGCCGACGTTATCGGCGATCACGGCCGGGTTGCGCGGATCATCTTCCGGAATGCCCGCCTCCACCTTGCCGACCAGGTCCGCGCCGACGTCCGCACCTTTGGTAAAGATGCCGCCGCCCAGCCGCGCAAAAATCGAGATCAGCGATGCGCCAAACGCCAGGCCGATCAAAGGCTCGATCACCTTGTGCAAATTCACGCCCGGACCGACGCCGGCCACCAGGAACATATAGAACAGCACCACGCCCAGCAGGCCCAGGCCGACCACCAGCATGCCGGTGATGGCGCCGCCCTTGAAGGCGACGTCGAGCGCCTCGTTCATGCCTTTGCTGGCCGCCTGCGCGGTGCGTACATTGGCGCGCACCGAGACATTCATGCCGATAAAGCCGCACGCGCCCGACAGCACCGCGCCAATCAGGAAGCCGATCGCGGTACTCAGGTCAAGCAACACACCAATCAGGATGAGCAGCACCACGCCGACAATCGCGATGGTACGGTACTGGCGCGCGAGGTAGGCTGCGGCGCCCTGTTGAATCGCCAGTGCGATTTCCTGCATCCGCGGATTGCCCGCGTCCTGTCGCAAAATCCAGCTGCGCGACCAGAGTCCGTAAATCACGGCGATGACGCCGCATGCAACTGCCAACCATAAGCTGTCTGCCATAGTGTCCCCTTATTATGTTGATCGAGCCTACAAACCACACTTCAGCGCACCGCCGCTTGTGACAGCGGGCCGCTAACTGCGAACTGCAAAACTGAAAAACTGGGATGGCATCCGGCGAAAAAAAAGCGGACCATCGGTCCGCTCTACTTTAACGCTTATTTGCTCAATGCGGCAAACGCTGCGTCGCGAATTTCGTCAACAGGACCGACGCCTTCGATGCGGCGGTACTTGGGTGCGCCAGGCTGGCCCGATTGTGCCCAGGTGTTGTAGTAGCCCAGCAGCACTTCAGTTTGGTTGTGGTACACGTCCAGACGCTTCTTCACGACCTCTGCCTTGTCGTCGTCGCGCTGCACCAGCGGTTCGCCGGTGACGTCGTCCTTGCCTTCTTCTTTTGGCGGATTGAACTTGACGTGGTACACGCGGCCCGATGCCGGGTGGCAGCGGCGGCCATCGATACGTTCAATGATCGATTCATCCGGTACGGCGATTTCCAGCACGTAGTCCACGGCGACGCCGCTGTCTTTCATGGCGTCAGCTTGCGCGATGGTGCGTGGGAAGCCGTCGAACAGGTAGCCGTGGGCGCAGTCAGGCTGGGTCAGGCGGTCCTTGACCAGACCGATGATGATGTCATCCGATACCAAACCACCTTCATCCATGACCTTCTTGGCGGCCAGGCCCAGTTCCGTGCCAGCCTTGATGGCGGCGCGCAGCATATCACCAGTGGAAATTTGCGGGATGTTATATTTTTCTTTGATGAAATTAGCCTGGGTGCCCTTGCCGGCCCCTGGTGCTCCTAAAAGAATGAGACGCATGAAGTTTCCTAAAAACAGATATGGGTATGGTTGGTTAGTGTCAGATCGTACGAAACTTACCACAAAACTTAGTCTTTACGCCAATTTGCCAGCGATATTCCGTATGAATATCGCACAGTTACAGGCTTTATATCAGTGGTAACTGACGGAGAACTGACGATTCGCGGCGCGAATCGGTATAAATTATTTTAATAATGCTGGCGTACGCGCTCCAGGTCGTCCGGCGTATCCACGCCAGCGGCCGGGGCCGAATCGGTCACATGCACGGCAATCGGGTAGCCATGCCACAGCACGCGCAGCTGCTCCAGCGCTTCGATCGCTTCCAGCGGCGAGACTTCCAGCGCCGGATAGGCTTGCAGGAAGTCGTTGCGGTAAGCGTACAGTCCGATGTGACGCAGCGGTACATGGCCAGCAGGCAGATGCTCTTTGGACTGCGCAAACGCGTCGCGGTTCCACGGGATGGTGGCGCGCGAGAAGTACAGGGCGCGGCCAGCCTTGTCCAATACCACTTTCACCACGTTGGGGTTGAACGCATCGGCCGCCGTGTGCAGCGGATGGGCGCAAGTGGACATCGGCACATCCTTGCCAATCCGCGCGGCGGCTGCTTGCAGCAGGGCCGGATCGATGAGCGGTTCGTCACCTTGCAGGTTGACGATGACGGCGTCCGCCGGCAGGTTCAGCGTGCGTACCACTTCAGCGATGCGGTCGGTGCCGGACGGGTGGTCCGCACGGGTCATGCACACTTCCACGCCATGCTGCTCGCAGGCGGCGCGGATGTCTTCGTGATCGGTGGCGACGATGATGCGGGCAGCGCCCGACTGCTGCGCGCGTTCGGCCACGCGCACCACCATCGGTTTGCCGCCCAGGTCGGCCAGCGGTTTGTTCGGCAGCCGGGTCGAGGCCAGGCGGGCCGGAATGACGACGATGAAGGACACTGCTTATTCCGCCTTGTCCTGCAGCGTGCGCGCCTCGTCGGCCCACATGATCGGGATGCCGTCGCGGATAGGATAGGCCAGGCGGTCGCCTTTGCAAATCATCTCCTGCGCCTTTTTATCGTACTCCAGAGGGCCTTTGCAGACCGGGCATACCAGGATATCAAGCAATCGAGCGTCCACGACATTTCTCCACAATTTGGTCGGCCAGCGCGCGGTCGATGCACGCTGTTACCGGGACGACCCATAGTCGCGGGTCGTCGCTGAGTTCTTCAATTTGCGCACATTTTACTGCATCCTTCTCCGTCATCAAGATTAGGTCGGCCTCCAGGGCAGCAAATGGCCGGTCCTGAAAGTCGTGATGATCGGGCAAAGGCAGCTCAATAATGCGCAGGCCCGCGGCTTTCAGCATGCCAAAGAAACGCGCCGGATTGCCGATGCCGGCGGCGGCGGCGATGCGCAGCGCGGGTTGGGCGGCCAGTTCCGCCAGCGCCTTGCGCCGGGTTCGGTCGCGGAGCTGCTCGGCGTACTCCCCCACCAGCGTCATCTGGACCGCCACCGTCCGCAGCTCTGGAGTAACGGCGCGCACCAGCTCAGGCGTCAGCTGCGGCGCATTAATAACCGTAAAATCACGCCGGCGCGACACCGGCTCGCGCAGCGGCCCGGCCGGCAGCAGCCAGCCATTGCCCGCGCCACGACCGTCGAACAGGATGATCTCCACATCGCGCTGCAGCCTGTAGTGCTGCAGGCCATCGTCGGTGATCAGGATATCCACCTCGGGATGCGCGGCCAGCAGCGCGCGGCCGGTGGCTGCTCGGTCACGCCCCACCATCACCGGAGCACCGGTGCGCTGCCTGATGAGCAATGGCTCATCGCCCACCTGGGCCGGCGTGGAGGTCGCCGTCACTGCACGCGCGCCCTCCTCCGAACTGCCAAACCCACGCGAAATCACGCCCGGCCGCATGCCCGCGGCCTGCAGCGCCTGCACCAGCCAGATGGTCAGCGGCGTCTTGCCCGTGCCGCCGATGTAGATATTCCCCACCACCACCACCGGCACCGGCAGGCGCGACGACTTGAGTACGCCCGCGCGGAACAGGGCCGCACGCACGCCACTCAACAAGCGGAACAACAGGGAGACGGGCCACAGGGCGCACGCCAGCGGGCCGCGGCGCAGCCAGTTGCGTGTCAGCGTGGATTCCAGCGCCGACGAATTATTTTGTGCCACCTGTCTGCGCCGCGAAAGTAAGTTTCTCGTAGCCGGCGATGCGCGCGGCCTCCATCACATTGATGACCATTTGATGCATCGCGAACTGGTCCGCGTTGACGATCACCACCGGCGACTTGCCAGCCTCGCCGCCCTTGCCGGCCGCCTCGCGCATGGCCTGCGCAAAGCCGTTCACATCGCGGAACGATACCGGCTCGCCGTTGATGGTGTAGTTGCCCTTGGCGTCCACCGTCACATTCAGCTCGAACGGTTTCTCCGTGGCCTTCTGCGCATCGGCAGTCGGCAGCGTGATCTGCAATTCGGTGAACTTGCTGTAGGTGGTGCTGACCATCAGGAAAATCAGGATCACCAGCAGCACGTCGATGAACGGGATCAGGTTGATCTCCGGGTCCTCGCGGCGCTGGCCTTTGCGGAAATTCATGGCGCGTCCTTACTTGCGCTTGCTGTGGACGATGTCCACAAACTTCACCGCCTGCTGCTCCATGTCGATGATGAAGCTGTCCACCAGCGCGCGGAAGTGGCGGTAAAAGACCAGCGTCGGCATCGCGATCGCCAGGCCAAAGCCGGTGTTATACAAGGCCACCGAAATACCGTGCGCCAGCGCGGCCGGATTGGAACCCGCTGCATTCTGCGAACCGAAAATCTCGATCATGCCGACCACCGTGCCAAACAGGCCCATCAGCGGCGCCAGCGTGGCGATGGTGCCCAGCGTGGTCAGGAAGCGCTCCAGCGTATGCGCCACGCCGCTGCCCGCTTCTTCAATCGACTCTTTCATCACATCGCGCGGCGCATCCACATTGCGTAGCGCGGCCGACAGCACGATGCCCAGCGGCGAACTCTTTTCCAGCTTGTCGATGATGTCAGGCGTGATGTGGTTGTTGCGGTAGACCTGCACCACTTCGTCCAGCAGCTTTTTCGGGATGATCTTGCTGCGGCGCAGATACATGAGGCGTTCGACAATCAGGGCCGTTGCGACGATGGAAGCAATCAACAACAGCCAGATAGGCCAACCTGCAGCTTGGAATATGGCGAGCAAAACGAACTCCTAGTGATAAACAACCGAATGGCGCAATGTATCGTGTTGGACGGCCGTCGGCAAGTGTCTGGTGGAGTTCTCAACATTTTCTGTGGACAATAATGTGAGCAAGGCCAGTGCTTTATACCTAAGTCCTTGATCTACAACAGAATACTTTATCAGCTCAAAATTTGCGCAAGCGCATTTCCCCCATCCCCAGTTATGCCCATATTCTGTGGACAACGTTGTTAGCAAGGAACACCGCTTCCGGTAAAGCCGTTGATTTATAAGGAGATTTTTTTTCTGCGTAAAAAAAGCGCACCTGTCGCAGGCCAAAACACCGGGCTTCTGCCACTGGTATGAATGTGGACTTCTACACATTTAATGTGGATAAGCGTGTTAGCAAGCGCTTCCACAACATGCAAGCATATTGATTTATAAGGATTTTTTTGCCTTGAGTAAAAATCTGGCACCACCGTATTTTTCGCCCCTTTTGCGTGCAGAACCCCGCTTATCCACCGTCCAGTGCAGGAATGCGACCGATAAGCTCCAGCTATCGCCCACTTCTGCACATTTTGTGTGGATAAGATTGTTAGCAAGGCGCAAGTTACAAACCCAAGTCATTGATTTGTAATATTTTAATTGCCATGCGTAAAAATAAAGCAGCTGATTTCAGGTCATGCGTCCGGTGGAAAAATGTCACTGGATCAGCCGGCCCGGATATTCACCACCCAGGGCGACAAACAGCCCAGCGCAGAGTTTTGCACAAATTCTGTGGATAAAAGTGTGTGAAACAATGCCCCACCCGACTTAAGTCATTGATTTGTCACAATATACTTTCTCTGCGTAAATTTTAGGCATGGCGAAAATACCAATAAGAAAACAGCTATCGCTCACCAAAGTTCCACACATCTTTTGTGGATAACTTTGTGCGTAACCGGAGCTGGTGCGGGCAAAGTGCTTGATCCATAAGGACTTTTCGTCTTTGCACGCAAATACAGCAGAAATGTTTACCTTTTAAAATCATAGATTTACCTATAATACTTACCGCTTTAGCTGCTCTGTTACCGCTGTGTGACCAAACGCACATAGTGTGGATAGTTTCCATTTTTGAAATCTATGAACTTCGACGACCCTCACGACACCGCTCCCGCCGCCGCCCCGGTGATTACCGTCAGCGCCCTCAATCAGGCGGTCGCGCGGCTGCTGGAGCGCACCTTCCCCTTGCAGTGGATATCTGGCGAGGTGTCCAACTTCACGCGGGCGGCATCCGGCCACTGGTACTTCACGCTCAAGGACGACGGCGCCCAGGTGCGCGCCGTGATGTTCCGCGGCCGTGCGCAGTACGCAGGCTTCGTGCCACGCGAGGGCGACAAGGTCGAGGTGCGCGCGCTGGTCACGCTGTATGGCGCACGCGGCGACTACCAGATCAATGTGGAAGCGATCCGCCGCGCCGGCGTAGGCTCGCTGTTTGAAGCCTTCCAGCGGCTCAAGGAAAAGCTGGACGCGGCAGGCCTGTTCCATCCGGACCGCAAGCGCGCCCTGCCGATGTTTGCGCGCACCGTGGGCATCGTCACCAGTCCGCAAGCCGCCGCACTGCGCGACGTGCTGACCGCCTTGCAGCGCCGCGCGCCGCACGTGCAGGTGATCCTCTACCCGACGCCGGTCCAGGGCCAGCTGGCGGCGCAGAAAATTGCGGCGGCCATCGACACGGCATCGCTGCGCGGCGAGTGCGATGTGCTGATCGTTTGCCGTGGCGGCGGCAGCATCGAGGACCTGTGGTCGTTCAATGACGAGGAAGTCGCGTATGCCGTAGCCAACTGCCGCATGCCGGTGATTTCAGGCGTCGGCCACGAGACCGACTTCACGATCTGCGATTTTGCGTCCGACCTGCGCGCGGCCACACCAACGGCGGCGGCCGAACTGGCCGTCACGCCACGCGCCGACTGGATGGCATCGCTGCGCGCCGACGTCATCGACCTGCGCCGCGCCATGCGCCGCGCACTCAACGATGCCGAGCAAACGCTGGACATGCATACGCGCCGCCTGCTGAATCCCTCGGCGCAAATCGGGCAGCAGCGGCACAAGCTGCGCGCCTTCGCCACCACCATGACGCACGCCAACCGCGCGCCATTGGCGCAAGCGCGCCATCAGCTGGACCGTTTGAGCGGCCGCCTGAGCGCACGCAAGCCGGACGTCAGCGCGGCGCGCTCGGTGCTGGCCAGCTTGCAGCACCGCGCCACCACTAGCATGGCACGCCAGCTGCATCAGAAACGCGACGCCCTGGCCGCACTGTCTTCGCAGCTGGAACTGCTCAATCCCCAGCGCACGCTGGAGCGCGGCTACGCCATCGTCACCGACAGCAAGGGCGCGATTTTGCGCACGCCAGCCCAGCTGCAACCACGCAGCAGCATCCACGTGCGCCTGGCCGAAGGCAGCGCCGAAGTGGGCATCGACAGCGTACAACCGACGTTATAAGAAAATGATGAAAGCCTTGGTACTGACACTGACACTTGCTCTTGCTGCGGCCAATGCTGCGGCGTACAGCATGCCGGACGAGCAGGTCAAAACGCCCTACGGCGTGCTGACAGCCTCGCCATCGCAAGGCGCGTCGCTGGATGCCTACACGCTGACATTGGGCGGCAAAACGCTGGGCAAGGTCGAAGCCGATGCCGTCAACCTGTACCGCGTCGCCTCGTCTGATAGCGGCCCCGCTTATGTCATCGTCGACAAGAATGTGCCGGGCCTGCACTGCCGCCATGAATTTGCTCTAGTCCAGATCAGCTCCGAGACCAACGCCAGCTTGTCCGAGGGCTTCGGCGAGTGCATGGACTTCCTGGATGCGAAGCTCACCCAGGACGGCGTCTCGATCATGCTGGAGAGCCCTGCTATCGAGGGCCAGAAATCGCACACCGAAGAGTGGCAGTGGAAGCATGGCGTCATGAGCAAGGCGCAGGCTGCGGCGCCATCCGGCCTGCTCCGCTACGACAACAGCAAATACGGCTACGCGGTCAGCTATCCAGCGTCCTTTGTGGGACAAGGCGTCTCCGATGCGGGCGATGGCCAGATCTTCACCGCGCCCGGAAACGACGCCAGCTTCACTGCATCCGGCAGCTATTGCGAAGATGGCGCCCGTGCGCTCGCCAGCTTTGTTGACGGCTATAAGCAGAATGAGAAAAAAGGCAGCCTGACCATCACCTACAGCCGGATGACCAAATCGTTCGCGGTGGTATCCGGCATCAGGGGCAGCCGGATTTTCTATGCCAAACAGACGTTCAACAACACCAGCTGCGCCAAATTCAGCCTGGAATATGAACCGGCAGCGAAGAGCGTGTACGCCCCGCTGATCGGCCGTATCGCCAACTCCTTGAAGCTGAACTAAGCGGCAGCAAGCATGGCGGACATACCGCTCAGGACCAGATTTTTTTCAGTGATGACGTAAGTCGGAATGTGGGCCAGGTAGTCGGAGAAGCGGCCCTTCTGTTCAAAGCGCGCGCGGAAGCCGGAGCGTTCGAAAAAGTCGCTCATCTTCAGCACGATGCGGCCGCCGATGTAGATGCCGCCTTTGGCGCCCAGCGTCAGCGCCACATTGCCGGCCACGGTGCCCAGCATTTCGCAGAAAGCCAGCAGCGTCTCTTCGCACACGGGATCGAGACGGTGCAGGCCACGGTCCATGATGTCGCCGGTACTCAGATTTTGCGGCTCGACGCGCGCGCGTTCGCACAGCGCCCGGTACACCAGCGACAAGCCGATGCCCGACACCAGCCGCTCGCTCGACACATGCTCGTGGTAGCGGCGCGCATAGCGCAGGATGTCGATTTCGCGCTCGTTCATCGGCGCGAACGTGGCGTGACCGCCTTCGCTGTCAATGGCGATCCAGCGGTCGCCGGCCGGCACCAGGCCGGATACGCCCAGCCCGGCATCCGCGCCCACCAGGCCAATGGTCGCGCCAGCGCGCGCCACACCTGCGCCGATCTGGTGTTTTTGTTCGGGCGCCAGATACGGCAAGGCGCTCGCCAGCGCGGTGAAGTCGTTCACCACCACCAGCGATTTGAGACTGAACTGCGAGCACACGGCTTCAATCGAAAACGACCAGTGATGGTTGGTCATGGTCACCCAGTCGCCATCAATCGGGTTGGCGATGGCAATGCCGGCAAAGCGTGCCTGGTAGCCGCCCGCCGCCACCGTCTCCGCCTGCGACAAATAGGCCACCATGGCCGCACCCAGCGTGGGATAGGCAGCGCACTCGGTCAGCCAGATGGCTTCGATTTGATTGGGCGCGGTCTCCAGGCCAAAACTGGCACTGCTGCCGCCGATGTCAGCCAGGATGCGCGGGCCGTTGGCGAGGTGCGAAAAAGAATCGCGTTTCATGTCTCTTTCCGTTCTGTCTCTTGTGTTTGGACGTTCTGATTTGGCGTCTTGATTATATGTCACAGCATTTCTTGAAAACGTTTTCAAATGCCTTTTTCATTAAATACTGCCGCCCGCAGAAAGTCAATCTGCTGTCACTCTCCAAATTGGCGGAGAGGGACAAAAAATATGGTAACCTTCCGGCGAAAAGGTTTTCATAACTACACCGATAAGGAAATACGTTGGCAGACACTCCCCACTCCTCCGGCCCATCGACGCTGATGGATGTTGCACGCCAGGCGGGAGTGTCCCCGAGTACGGTATCGCGTATCCTGAACGGCACAGCCAAGGTGTCGGACGACAAGCGCCAAGCGGTGCTGGCGGCCATCGAAAAAATGAATTTCGCGCCCAACCAGATGGCGCAGGGCCTGAAAAAAGGCCGCTCCATGACCATCGGCATCGTGGTGCAGGATATCTCTTCCCCTTTCTTTGACGAAACGCTGCGCGGCGTGGACGATGGCCTCAAAGGCACGGGCTATGCGTCGGTCATCGTCAGCGGCCACTGGAACGCGGAAGAGGAAGCCGACCGTATCCGCCTGCTGCTGGCGCGCAAGGTCGATGGCATCATCCTGCTGTCGGGCCGCATGTCGGATGAGACGGTGCTGAGTTTTTCCGGCCAGCGTCCCATCGTGTCCACCGGCCGCGCGCTGCAAACCCGCAGCGCGCTGGGCTTCAAGATGGACAATGAACATGGCGCCTATCTGGCCGTGCACCACCTGATTGAGCTGGGCCACAAGCAGATCGCCTTTATCTCCGGCCCCGCCAACAACAGCGATGCGGCCGAACGCCTGGCCGGCTACCAGCGCGCCTTGCAGGAAGCAGGCATCCCAATTGACGATCACCTGATCGTTGAGGGTAACTATCACGAGTCGAGCGGCATGCTGGCCATGAACCGCTTGTTCGATACGCACCAGCAGTTCACGGCGGTGTTTGCGGCCAATGACCTCAGTGCGTATGGCGCGCGGCTGGCCTTGTACCGCAAGGGCATCCGTGTGCCGGATGATATTTCGCTGGTCGGTTTCGACGATCTGCCGGGCTCCTCGTACACAACGCCGCCGCTGACCACGATACGCCAGCCGCTGTACGACATCGGCCGCATCGCCACCCAGGCCTTGCTGCGCATCATCAACGGTGAGGAAGCGCGCGGCGCCGTACCGCCGCTGGAACTCATCGTCCGCGAAACCACGCGCAGGGTGCGCTAATCCACACGAAACCCGGGTGTTTTCTGCGAGGACGGCCTAACCGCTTTACAATGGTGGTCGTTTCGATAAAATCACCCGGTTGAAACAACCACTAAACCTAAGGAAGAACAATGGAACATACTCTGCCACCTCTGCCATATGCAATCGACGCCCTGGCGCCGGCCATCTCGCAAGAAACGCTGGAATACCACTACGGTAAGCACCACCAAACGTATGTCACCAACCTGAACAACCTGATCAAAGGTACCGAGTTCGAAAACCTGTCGCTGGAAGAAATCATCAAGAAATCGTCGGGCGGCATCTTCAACAACTCGGCACAAATCTGGAACCACACCTTCTTCTGGAACAGCCTGACCCCGAACGGCAAAGGCGCACCAGACGGCGCACTGGCTGATGCCATCAACGCCAAGTGGGGTTCGTTCGACAAGTTCAAAGAAGAATTCACCAAATCGGCCGTCGGCAACTTCGGTTCGAGCTGGACCTGGCTGGTGAAAAAGGCTGACGGTTCGCTGGACATCGTCAACACCTCCAACGCCGCCACCCCGCTGACCACCGACGCCAAAGCGCTGATCACCATCGACCTGTGGGAACACGCTTACTACATCGACTACCGCAACGCGCGTCCTAAGTTCGTCGAGACTTTCTTCAAGCTCGCCAACTGGGACTTCGCTGCTGCCAACTTCGCCTGAGCGATCCCGGCAGCCTAAGTCAAAAGCCCGCTTCGGCGGGTTTTTTTTCGCCATCGTAGACTGGTGGGCCGACCTCAAGGCATCAGCTGTAGCGTTTTGGTGGTTTTGAACTCCCCTTTCTCGCCAGCGCCAGTGCTGCTGCCACGGCTTTCGAAGCGGCTGGTAACCAGACGTTTTCCGGCAACCGTGTAGCTACTGTTTTCTTCGTTTTTGCCGTTGAAGCTGACCACCAGAAAGGCGCGTCCAGAGTAGCTCTGTACGATGCGGCTGCCCAGCGGCGTACCGTCCGGGCCGATCCAGACGTAGATATTGCCCTCAAAATCCTTGACGTATTTACGCTGACGGTCACTGATGACGTCCATACCCTGCGCATAGGTCAGCATGCGCGCGGCCTTGCCCTGGTAGCTGTCCTGCTTCTCCGATTTGAACGCCGCCTTTTCCAGACGCTGCGCCAGCATTGCCGCCGCTGAGATCATCGGCCGCAGCTCGGTCGGCGCAAAGTCTTTGGCCGCGCTCATGGTGGGTGTTTTGGCATTTGGATTGCGCGCTTGCGCGACGGCTTCCGCATCCAGCCTGGCCAGCATCTCGCGGCTGTAGGTCAGCTGCATGCCACGTGCGCTATCGTCGATGCTGACGCTGGCCTGGCCGTTGATTTCTTCCACATCCTTGCCCTCGCCTTCGCGCCGCCATACACTCGCCTCCAGCGTGGCCTTCAATGGCCCTGGCTCCTGCAAACGTTCAAGCGCCGCCTTCAGATCGGCCGCGCCATCCGCGCGGGCTGCAGCACTGATGGCGATCGCCACCAACAGCAATACCAAACGCATACCGTCTCCTGTGGATTTATGATTGGACGATTATAATGAGCCGGCCCGATTCCACCATGGAGACTTTTACAATGAGTTACCTCGCGTCCCCGCATCGCTATGACGAGATGCAGTACCGTACCTGCGGCCGTAGTGGCCTGAAGCTGCCGTTGATGTCACTGGGGATGTGGCATAACTTCGGCGACACCAACAACCTCGCTTCGCAGCGCGAGATGCTGCGCACCGCGTTCGACCTGGGCATCACCCACTTCGACCTGGCCAACAACTACGGCCCGCCATACGGCTCGGCAGAATCCAACTTCGGCCACCACTTCAGGCAGGACTTCAAGCCTTACCGCGATGAGCTCATCATCTCCACCAAAGCCGGCTGGGATATGTGGCCCGGCCCATACGGCCAGGGCGGCGGCTCCCGCAAATATGTGCTGGCCAGCCTGGATCAATCGCTGCAGCGCATGGGCCTTGACTACGTCGATATCTTCTACTCGCACCGCTTCGATCCGGACACGCCGCTGGAAGAAACCATGGGCGCCCTGGCGCACGCGGTCCAGCAAGGCAAGGCCTTGTACGTGGGCGTGTCGTCCTATTCGGCAGAGAAAACCGCGGAAGCCGCGCGCCTGCTGAAAGAGTGGAAGGTGCCGTGCCTGATCCATCAGCCTTCCTACAATATGCTGAACCGCTGGATCGAAACCGACGGCCTGCTCGACACGCTCGGCCAGGAAGGCATCGGCTGCATCACCTTCACCGCGCTGGCACAGGGCATCCTGAGCGACAAGTACCTGAACGGCGTGCCTGCCGACGCCCGCATCAATCGCCCTGGCGGCGGCTCGCTCCAGCAATCGCATCTGAGCGAGGCCAATCTGGAGCGCGTGCGCGGCCTGAATGAAATCGCCAAACGCCGTGGCCAGACGCTGGCGCAAATGGCGCTGGCCTGGGTGCTGCGCGATGAACGCATCACGTCCACGCTGATCGGCGCCAGCAACGCCGCGCAGATCCGCGAGAACGTCGCCGCGTTGAAGAACCTCTCCTTCACCGCAGAGGAACTGGCGCACATTGACGCGCAGGCACAGGAGGGCGCGATCAATCTGTGGGCCGGCTCCTCGGAGCACCGCTGATATGGCCAACACCATGCGATAAGTCTTCCTGATGGATCGATTCAACGCCATGCGTGTCTTCACCCGCATTGTTGAGCTGCAGAGCTTCAGCAAGGCGGCGGAAGACATGCAAATCCCCGCCGCCACGGCGACCTACACCATCAAGCAGCTGGAAGCGCGGCTTGGCGTGCGCCTGCTGCAGCGGACCACGCGCCATGTCAGCCCCACGCTTGATGGGCAGGCCTACTATCAGCGCTGCGTGCGGATTCTGGCGGACGTGGAGGAAACCGAGGCGGGCTTCGGCAACAGCGGCGCCGCACCGCGCGGCAAGCTGCGCGTGGATTTGCAAGGCACGCTGGCCCAGCATTATGTGCTGCCGCGGTTGAAGGAGTTCTTCGCCCGCTACCCCGACATCGAACTGGAAATCGGCGTGGGCGACCGCTACGTGGATCTGGTACGCGATGGCGTTGATTGCGTGCTGCGCGCGGGCGAGCTGCGTGACTCCAGCATGGTGGGCCGGCGCGTCGCGACGCTACAGCAGGTGACGTGCGCCACCGCCGTCTATCTCGACCGGCAAGGTACGCCGCAGACTGTGGAAGACCTGCACACGCAGCAGCACCGCGCGGTGAACTTCTTCTCGTCCAGCACCGGCAAGTTCTTCCCGCTGGAGTTTACCGTCAACGGCGAACAGCGCAGCATTACGCTGCCGGGCAGCGTGTCGGTCAGCAGCGCCGAAGCTTATGCGGCCTGCTGCGCCAATGATCTGGGGCTGGTGCAGCTGCCCCGCTATCATGTCGAACACCTGCTGCGCAGCGGCGTGTTCCGCGAAGTGCTCAGCGCCTACCGGCCGAAACCGATGGCGGTATCGGTGGTCTACCCGCATCAGCGCCAGCTGTCGCCGCGCGTGCGCGTGTTCGTCGACTGGCTCAGCGACGTGATGACGGCCGCCAGTTAGCTGGTCCGCGACCAGTCGCGCCGTTCCTGGCTGCGCAGCTGCGGCGGCACATCATGTTCGGCGGTTTCATCGTCGGCGGGTACCTGCTCGCGGAATTCGCCATCCACCACCGGTATGGTTTCGACGTGGTCGAAGCCGATATCGCTTTCAATGTTCTCCATGCCGACGCTGGCGCGCTCGCCGGTGCCCTGGGCATCGGTATCGCTATCCAGTTCGCTATCGGGCTCACCGGTGACATCGCTGCCACTGTCCGAGTTATCGCTGGGTCCCAGTGCGCGCGTGCCGTGACCTTTACCCAGGATGCGGTCGGTGCCTGCCGGGATGTTGTCCGGGTCCAGAGTGCTGTCAGCCATGGTGCTCTCCTTATCAAAACTTATTAAAAGTTCATTCAATCATTGCACCGCCACAGCGTCGGTGCGGCATTTCGCATATGGCTATCGTGCTCATAGGAATTTTTTACTTTACAAATGTAATATTCACTCATATAGTTACTCCATCAACCAAGGAGATCATCATGAGCACCACTACCAAGCACCTGCTGACCGCTGCCGCTACCGTGGCGTTTGCGATCGCCGCTACCGCCACCACCGTGACCAACGCTTTCGCGCAGACCGCGCCAGCCACCACCAGCGCCGCCCAGACTGCGGTCGCCAACAGCGCACTGGTTTCCGCCAAAGCGGAGAAACCCGCCGGCAAAACCCGCGCTGAAGTGCAGGCGGAATTCTTCGAAGCCCGCAAGAACGGCACGCTGATCGAAACCGAAGCGGACATGGACGTCGCCCAGACCCGCAAGCACGTCGCCAAGTAAGCATCGCTGTGAAGCTGTCTCACCTCGTCATTCCCGCACTGGCATTGGCCGTACTGGCCGGCTGCGCGGACATGGGCAACGTCAAGCCCCAGGCCGTGCAACTCAAGCCTGCCGGACTGAATCCGGGCCAGGCCATCGCCGCCGCCAGCGCCAATATCGCCTGGCCCGACGAACGCTGGTGGGAAGCGTTGCACGATGAGCAGCTGAATCAGCTGGTCAGTTCCGCGTTGCGCGACAACCCGTCGCTGCGCGCGACGCTGGCCCGCGTACGTCAGGCCGAAGCACTGGCTGGCGTGGCGCAAGCCGCGACGCAGCCGCGCGTGGATGCTTCGGCCAGCGCCGACCGTGAGCTGTATTCGGCGCACAGCACGATCCCCGCACCACTCGCCGGGAACTACGCGTGGAAGAACACCGCCACGCTATCCGGTTCCTACGATCTGGATTTGTGGGGTCGCAACCGCGATGCGCTGGCGGCAGCGCTGGATGAAATGCACATGGCGGCGGCCGAATCGCAGATGGCGCGCCTGACGCTGGCGACGTCCATCGTGCGCACCTACATCCAGCTGTCGCTGGAGTACACGCTGCAGGACAGCGTGGCCGAAAACCTGGCGCAGCGCCAGCGCATCCTCGACATCACGCGCCGCCGCAAGGCCGCTGGCCTGGCGACGGATCTGGAGGTCACGAATATCGAAACAACGCTGCCGGCCGGACGGCGCGAGCATGAGCAGATCGGCGAATCGATCGCCCTGCTGCGCAACCAGCTGGCAGCCCTGATTGGCAAAGGACCGGGTGACGGCGACACGATCACCCGGCCGATGCTAACCCTTGCGGCCGGCCGCGGTGACGCGGTGCCGGCCAACCTGCCGGCGGAACTGGTCGGCCGCCGGCCCGACATCGCGGCGCAGCGCTGGCGTGTGGAAGCGGCAGGTTCACGCATCGCCGGGGCCAAAAAGGACTTCTACCCGAATCTCAACCTGGCGGCCTTCGTGGGCGTGCAGTCGCTGGGCTTCGGGCATTTCCTGGAATCCGGCTCGCAGATGCGCGGCATCACCCCGGCCATCAGCCTGCCCGTGTTTGAAGGCGGGCGACTGCGCAGTCAACTGGGCAACCAGACGGCCATCTACGATGGCGCGGTGGAGCAGTACAACGCCGCAGTGATACAGGCGATGTCCGAGGTTGCAAACGCAGTCGTGAAAATCGCCTCAGTCAGGCAGCAGGACCAGCTGGCGCAGCGCGCGCTGGCCTCGGCGCAACGCCAGCAGCAACTGGCGGAACGCGCCTATCAATCGGGGCTGACCGACACGCTGAACGTCATCAACGCCCAGCTGACCTTATTGAACGAACAGCAGCAGATGGCGCAAGTGGCGAGCAAACAACTGGATAACTACGCATTATTGATGTCAGCGCTTGGTGGGGGCATAAAACTGGATTTACATTGATACTTAGATAGTACAATCAATCCTTTCCAAAAATATCAGAGGAGTGGCAATGAGTAGTTTTGAAGCGACTAAAAAACGCCTAAAAAACATCCATGGCCGAATACCGGAATTCCCAGAGGAGTTGATGCGCCTGGTGCGTATGACTTATCACATCCAGAAACGGATGAAAGATTTAACCAACTCCGCGCTGCGCAAGTATGAACTGGTGGATGCCAGCTACATGGTGCTGGCGGTGCTGTACGGCTCGGACAATGAGACTTCGACCGCGTCCACGCTGGGCGAGGCCTGCATGGAAAAACCGGCCAACCTGACGCGCGTGTGCAATGACCTGGAATCGCAGGGCCTCATCACGCGCGGCAACCGCCCCGGCGACCGTCGCTGCGTGATGATCTCGCTGACGGACGAAGGCCGCGCGCTGGCCGAGAAGGTGCTGCCGGAAGTCTGGAACAAGACCACCCGCGCCTACGACGGTTACACCGCCGAAGAAGTAAAACTATTGGAATCACTGCTGAAACGGCAGCTTGATAATTTAGAAGCCATCACTTAGACCTGAGCACATGAACGCAACTCCCGCCGCCTCTCCTTCCCCGGACCACAGCGCGGCGCGGAGAGCATTCAGCTGGATCAAGGCGCAGAGCGCCGACTGGCTGCATACCGAAGGCGAACGCTGGATCTTTGTCGCCAAGGCCATGCTGGCCTCCTTCTCCGCCCTGTGGCTGGCTTTCCGCCTCGGCCTCGACGCTCCCTACACCGCTTTAGCCACCACCATCATCCTGGCGATGCCCAGCAGCGGCATGGTGCTGGAAAAGGCGTTCTACCGTTTTCTGGGCACGCTGGTCGGCTGTTCCGCCGCGCTGGCGCTGGTGGGCCTGTTCCCGCAAACGCCGGCCGTGCTGTTTCTTGGCCTGGCGCTGTGGGTGGCCTTATGCACGGGCGGTGCGGCCATGCACCGCAACCAGCAGTCGTACAGCTTCGTGCTGGCCGGGTACACGGCGGTGATGATTGCCGTGCCAGCAGTGGACACGCCGTCGTCCGTGTTCACGCTGGCGGTCACGCGGGTGACGGAGGTGGGCCTGGGCATCATCTGCTCCGCCGTCGTGCACGATGTATTCTTCCCGCGCCGCCATTCGCGCGCCGTGATGCGTACCGTGCAGGCGCGCTATGCCGGCTTCATCGGCTTCTGCCGTGGCGTGCTGGAACACCGCATTACGCCGGCGGAAGCGGAACTGAACCACCTGAAGTTCGCGGCCGATATCGCGGCGCTGGAGTCCGGCCGCGCCGCCGCCTTCTTTGAAGCAGGCCATTCACGCTCGCACACGCGCCAGCTGCATGCCTTCAATGCGGCGTTCATGACCGCGCTGACTACCTTCTACACGCTGCACCGGCTCAGCCACCGCTTGCGCTCAGCGGGCGAAGGCCCGGTGCTGGCGCTGGTGGAACCGATGTATGCCCACATGGCGCAAGCGCTGGGCGAAGAACTGACGGCGGCGCGTCTGGCGCAGATGCGCAACGCGCTGGCAGGCGACATCGCCGCCGCACGCACGCAGCTTGCGCAAGGCCCGGCCGTGGAGCGCGCGCAGCAAATCGATTTTGATACAGCGGTTGAACTGCTGCAGCGCTTCGCCGGCAACCTCGCCGATTTCGCCACCTTGTATCACGGCCTGGCGCAGCAGAAACGCCAGCAGGTCAGCGATCCCGGCGCGTATTCACCCAAGACCCCGCCCGCCATCATCTTCGCCAGCGGCTTTCGCGCCGCACTGACGTTGCTGCTGACGGCCGGCATGTGGTACTGGCTGGCGTGGCCCGCCACCATCAATGCCATCCTGATGGCGACGATTTTCTGCGCGCTGGCCTCCTCCTCGCCGCGTCCGACGGCGCTGGTGCAGCAGGTGCTGCAAGGCTTTTTGCTGGCCATGCCGCTGGCTTTCATCACCGAATTCTTCATGGTGGCCAAAGCCGACAACTTCTATCCGCTAGTGCTGGCCGCGCTGCCGCTGTTCGCGTTTGGCGCCTACCTGAGCAGCGGCCCGCGCTGGGGCGGTGTCGGCATCGGTATCGGCATGTTCTCGGCCACACTGGTGGTGCCGACCAATCTGATGCGCTACGACGTCGAGGCCTTCATCAGCAGCGAGCTGTCGCTGACCATGGGGGTGGTGGTGGCTTACCTGATGTTCAAGGTGGTGCTGCCGGAGCACACGATGGGCCATCGCGGCCACGTCGCTGCCGCGCTGTGGCGCGAAGCGCAGCAGGCATGCAGCGCGCGCCTGCATCGCCTGAAACGCCGCTTTGACAACCGCGTGCGCGACTTGCTGAGTCAACTCAATGCAGCGGCGGGGCCGGCGCCCAATGCCGAAACGCGCGTGGTGGTGCGCCAGGGCTTGACCTTGCTGGAGCTGGGACACGCCGTCATCGAGCTGCGCCAGCTGATCGCCGCTTCGCACGCGGGCGCGGCGCGCGATAGCCTGCAAGCGGTGCTGCGCGAACTGTCCGCCTACCTGCACGCGCCCTCCCGCACCGGTGGCGAGACAGCGCTGCACGCCATCCTCGACGCCGGTACCGCCGTGCGTGCCGCCCTGCCCGATGCACAGCCCGAACGCCGCGCGCGCCTGCATACCGCGCTGACCGATCTACATTCCATTTACACGTCCTTGCTGGACCAGCAATCAGGAGAACTTTATGCCGCGTGAGCTTGATTTTTTTGGCGTGCTGCTGCCCGGCGTACTGCCGGTGTTTCTGGTCGCCGTGCTGCTGCAGCTGGTGCTGGATGCAGCACTGAGCTACATCGGCGTGTACCGCCGCAGCTGGCACCCGGCGCTGGTGCGGCTTTGCATGTTCGTCTGTATCTTCAGCGCCCTGCTGGTCACGCTGTACAAATAATTCCAACTTTCTGTGAGAGCTTCTGTGAGCGCATCTAAAATTTTCCGCTTTTGCCTGACCATGTTGTTGCTGGCGGCTGCCCTGTGGATGGGCCGCTCCGCCTGGGACCACTACATGGAATCCGCCTGGACCCGCGATGGCCGGGTCAAGGCAGACGTTGTCACGATCAGCGCCGACGTCGCAGGCACAGTGACCGAAGTCATGGTGCACGATAACCAGCTGGTGCAAAAAGGCGACGTGCTGTTCGTGGTCGACAAGGCGCGCTACGAAAACGCCCTCGCGCAGTCCAGGGCCATGCTGGCGTCGCAGCAGGTGGAGAAAGGCCGCCGTACGCAGGAGGCCAGGCGCCGCTCGGGTCTGGACAACGCCATCGTCTCGGCCGAGAGCAAGGAAACGGCGGAAGCCGCAGCCGGTACCGCATCGGCGCAGTACCAGGCCGCGCTGGCAGCGCGCAACCTGGCGGAGCTGAATCTGGAGCGTACCGTAGTGCGGGCACCTGTCACCGGCTACGTCACCAATCTGAACGTGCATGCGGGTGATTTTGCGGCAGTCGGCGCTGCCAAGCTGGCGATGATCAACAGCGAGTCGTTCTACGTGGTCGGCTACTTTGAAGAGACCAAGCTGCCGCTGCTGAAAGTGAACGACAAAGTGGAGGTCCACATGATGAGCGGCCAGGCGCAGCTGCAGGGCCACATCGAAAGTATCGCACGTGGCATCACCGACCGCGATGCCAACCTGGGGCGTGAATTGCTGGCCGACGTCAACCCCACCTTCAACTGGGTACGCCTGGCGCAGCGCGTGCCGGTACGCATTCACATTGACCAAAAACCCGGCAATCTGGAGCTGGTGGCGGGAACCACCTGCACCGTCGTCATTCATGGATAATGGCGCTTATGAGCACACCTGACCTGCAAAACGGCTCTGACCGATTCTCGGTGATCCGTCTGTTCCTCGACGCCGCCCAGCTGGGCAGCTTTTCGGCCGCCGGCCGCAAGCAGGGCATGTCGCCAGCGGCGGCCAGCGCCAGCATGCAGCGACTCGAAGCATCCTTGCAGGTCAAGCTGTTTGAGCGCACCACGCGCCAGTTGCGGCTGACCGAGGAAGGCCGTCTGTATCGCCACTTCAGCGAGCAGGCAATGGCGCTGATGGCGGAAGCGGAAGCCAGCCTGCACGCGGGCACGGACAGTGTTCGCGGCGTGGTGAAAGTCTCCGCGCCATCGGACCTGGGGCGCAATGTGCTGATGCCGATGCTGGATGACTTCCGCGCGCGCCATCCGGAAATCCAGTACGCGCTGACGCTGAGCGACAACACCTCGAATATGGTGCAGGATGATATCGACATCGCGCTGCGCTATGGCCAGCTGGCGGACAGCGAGATGATCGCGCGCGTGCTGGCGCCCAGCCGCCGCGTGGTGTGCGCCGCGCCTGCACTGATCGCGCAGACTGGCGGACCGGCCACGCCCGAAGACCTGACCTGCTTGCCGACCCTGGTGCTGGTGACGGCGCTGGGGCCGATGCAGGAATGGCGCTACTGCAGCAACGATGAAGCGGATGAACGCCGCACGGTACGCGTACGGCGCACGCAACAGAGCAATGACGGTGAGATCATCCGCAAGTGGGCCATCGCCGGCCAGGGCTACGCTTATAAATCCATTCTCGATATTTCCGAGGACCTGCGCTGCGGACGGCTGGTGACGGTACTCGATGAATACTTCACCGACAGCGCGCCACTCAATCTTCTCTATCACCGCAACCGCTATCAGCCGCCGCGCATCTCGGCCCTGATCGCGTTTTTGCTGGAGCGTTTCGCCGACCTTACTTAATGCCCATTTGCTGCAGCAGCGTGAGGTTGTCTTCCAGGTGCCAGTTATCGGCGATGCGGCCATCCACCACGTGATACAGGTCGAACGCCTGGAAGTCGATGGCCTGGCCAGCGCCTTGCACATCGCCGAACTTGCCGGTGAAGTGACCGGTGAAATGCAGGCGCACGGACACCTGGTCGCCGTTCGGCACGATATGGGTGGCTTCCGCTTTCAGGTCCGGCACGGCGGTGCGGAAGAATCGGGACGCCTGCAGAGGGCCGTTGACGCCCTGCTCGCGGCCCGCTGGCAAGGTACGGTCGATGAAGTCCGGGGCCAGCGCTTTTTGCGCCAATGCCGGGTCGCCGGTATTCCAGAAGGCGGCGTAGGTACGGGCGGCGTCAACCACCGGGTCGGCGTGGGCGACGCTTGCGGACAACAGACCAGCAACGATAAGGGCTTTCATGGCGCTTCCTTTCAAAGAGTGGATGCAGCCATTGTGCGCGCCGGCCCGCCGCATGAGAATGCGGCCAGCCCTTGAAGCAGTTTCAACGGAGGATTGAAGATCAGCGCGCGCCGGCGGCGTCGATGATGGCGCCGCTGACGTAGGACGCCTGCTCGCTCAGCAGCCAGAGGATGGTTTCAGCGATTTCTTCCGGCTGGCCACCACGGCCCAGCGGCACGGTGGACGCCAGCTTGTCGACACGGTCGGGATCACCGCCGCTGGCATGAATCTCGGTATAGATAATCCCCGGCCGCACGCAATTCACGCGTATCCCTTCGGGGCCCACCTCTTTCGACAGCCCCAGCGTCATCACGTCCACCGCGCCCTTGGAGGCCGCGTAGTCGATATACACGTTGCCGCCGCCATGGCGCGCAGCGCCCGACGACACGTTGACGATGCCGCCGCCCTGCCCGCCGCGCGCCTTGGACATGCGGCGCACCGCCTCGCGGCTGCACAGGAAGTAGCTCAGGATATTGGTATTGAAGACCCGCTGCAGCCGCTCAGCCGACATATCCGCCAGCTTGCCCTGCTGTTCCAGCACCCCGACATTATTCACCAGCGCCGTCAGCGGCCCCAGTTCCTCGTCGATGGTGCTGAACAGGCGCAGCACGTCGGCCTCGACGCCGACATCGGCCTGTACCGCAATCGCCTCGCCGCCTTCCGCCACGATCTGCGCGCGCAGGCGTTCCGCCGCCGCAGCGTTGCTGTGGTAGTTGATGCAGACTGCATAACCGCGCCGGCTGGCCAGCAGCGCGGTGGCAGCGCCTATGCCCCGGCCGCTGCCGGTCACCAGGATGACCTGTTTCATTTCTCGGGACTGATGTGGCTCATCGCATACGTCAGGTGCTGCCACCAGTGCTCACGCGACTGCACCGAGCGCAAACACTTTTTATCCAGCTCGGTCTTGAACACCTGATCCACACACTGCTTGGTCATCAGCGCATTACGCTGGTTTTCAGCATTCACCAGCGCCACGCACAGCCAGAAAATCAGGCCCATGAACACAATCACCAGGCTCCACGCCACGTGATTAACATAGGCCCATTCAAACAGGGTCTCCAGTGCAGGCGACGATTCCTTGTAAATCTTCATCACCTGGCCTTCGGCCTCTTCCCGTTCATTTCGTGGGAATTTCATTAGCTTACCCGTCCTTCCTTGATTACTTTTTGCCGGCGCGTTCCTGCAGCGACTTCGCCACCAGGCTATCGACCACTTTGAACATGGCGACATGCGCAGCGTCCGGGTCGGTCAGGCCATGGCCTGCCACCGCCGGTGACGTCGTGTAGTGACCATCGATCACCAGAGCAGGCACACTATCCAGTTTATACTGCGCGGCCACTTGCTGCGCGCGTTTCAGCTTGGTCTGCACGCCAAACGAGTTGAACGCCTCCAGGTACTTGGCCTTGTCCACGCCATTCTTCACCAGGAAGTCCAGCAAGGCCTGGTCGGTATTCAGGCGGTTGCGTTCCTTGTGAATCGCATGGAAGATTTTTTCATGCATGGCGTTGTTCATCAAGTTCATCGCTTCCAGCGTGTAGAACGCCTTGGCCTGCGGGTCGTCGCCCATGTGCATGCGCTTGAAGACGATCTTGTCGCTATTCTTTTTCACCCAATCGGACAGCGACGGGTCCAGCGCATTGCAGTGCGGACAGTGGTACATGAAGAATTCCAGCACCTCGACCTTTTTGCCGGTGTCCGGACGCGGCGCGTTGACGGTGTTGTAGTCCAGGCCATCCTTGAAGTCGGCGGCGCCAGCAGCGGCAGCCATAAAGGCAACGGTGGCAATCAGTGGGCGCAGGAAGCTCAGGAGACGCATATCTATCCTTCAAGTGAGGTGAAAGTGGCAAACGCGGGGAGATTACCACTATTTTCACCTTACGGCCTAGGTGTTAAGCCCAACTTAAGGCCGATGCCGCCGGGCTGTCTCCAGTTTTTCACACAGCATGGCGATGCCGTCGGCGATGCGCGGCGTGGCGCGCACCAGCTGTTCGCTGTCCAGCATGAACAGATTGTTGCGCTGCACCGCGAGCAGGCCTTTGTACGGCTTCCAGATATTGATGCCGGCCTGGTTGTCGTGCTGCTCGCCGCCCAGGATGACTTCCGGGTTTTCCTGCAACACGGCCTCGGTGCTGACCGAGGGCGCTGTCACTTTCAGGCTGGCGAAGACGTTGCGGCCGCCGCACACGCGCAGCGCATCACTGACGATGTGTTCACCGTTGAGCGTGAACAGCGGCTTTTCCCAGATCTGATAGAACACCTTGACCGGCGAACGCTGGGCATAGGTTGCGGTCAGCTTGCCGATCTTCTGGCGGTAGTCGCTTGCCGCCGCTTGCGCCGTGGCGTCGGTGCCCAGCAGCTGGCCCAGGCGGGTCAGGCTGGTGGCCACGTCCTCCAGCTTTTTTGGCTCGCTGTAAAAGATGGGGATGCCCAGGCTTTTCAACTGCTCCAGCTGGCGCGCAGTATTCCCGGTCTGCCACACCACCAGCAGATCCGGGCGCAGTGCCAGCAGGCGCTCCATGTCGATGGTCGCGTTGCTGCCGATGACGGGGATGCGCTTGGCCGCTTCCGGATAGTCGCTGAAGTTCATGGCGCCGACCACGCGCTCGCCACCGCCCGCTGCGAACAGCAGTTCGGTGATGTGAGGCGCGGTCGAGACTACGCGCTGCGCCGGCCTGGCCAGAGTGACGCTGTTGCCGGCGTCGTCCTGTACCGTGATAGCCGCGTGAGCGGCGCCGAAGCCGCCCAGCGCCAGCAGGAAAGCGGCGCGGCGCATCAGAAGTCGTAGCGCGCCGAGACTTTCAGCTGGCGGCCGTCCGATGGGTAGATGCCCTGGTTGACGCCCGTGGCGCAGGAGAACGCCTGCGAGTAGTAGTGTTTGTCCGTCAGGTTCTGTCCCGACACTGCCCACTCCCACTGGCCGAACTTACGTGCATAGCGTGCGTCCAGCGTGGTGAAGGCTGGCATCTCGGCCTTGCACTGGTTGGTGAAGTCATCGCCATAACGCTGCTTGTCGCTCCACTGCACGCCCACATCGGCATTCTGGCCCTGGCCAGTCCAGCTCACGCGCGCGCTCAGCGTGTTCTTCGGCACCAGCACCATCTCCTTGCCGTTGTTGACACCTTCACGGAACTTGGCCTGCACGTGCTGGTAGTGCGCGTTGACGCTCCACGCCGCGTTGATCTTCTGCTCCGCATCCAGCTCAACGCCCTGACGGCGGGTGGGGTCCAGATTGGTGTTGACGCCATAGTTCAACGTTGGATCGTAGAAGATCTCGTTGGTCAGGTTGTGGCGGAACACACGCGCAGTGACCTTTTGCATGGCGTTGGCGTAGCTCACGCCCACTTCCGCATCGTGCGACTGCTGGGCTGCCAGCGGCTTATTAGTGCTCGGCGTCAGCGCGTTTTCATCCGCGTTCGCCACACGGTAGCTCTGGCCCAGCTTTCCAAACACGGTCAGATCGGCGACCGGCATGTAGCTGGCTTGCAGCTCCCACGCATTCAGGCCTTGTACCAGGTTGTAGGTTTTGGTGCTGAAGCCGAGTGGATCGGAAAAGTCCTTGTCGAAGATCTCACGGCGCACGCCAACGGAGATACGGCCCTCATGCGCAGCATCGAAGCGCAGTTCGTCGCGCAGGTAAAGGGCTTTGGATTTCTGGTTGGCGTCTGCGGCAGAGAAACCGGAAGCCGTGGTGCGTTCCCATTTGATGAAGTCCATACCGGCAACCAGCTCGTTAATCATGCCATTGACAGCGCCCAGCTTGCGCACGCGCGGCGAGAATTGCCACTGCTTGCTTTCGTAGCTGGCAGGCGACGCGCTGTTACCAAAGTAGTAGGTCGATTCGACAGTCTTCTTGCGATACGACAGATCAGCTGCGATGTCGTGACCATACAGGCGATAGGCGCCGAATACGGTCAGGCGGTCGCTGTCCAGCGAGCCATTGTCATCCGGCGTCTTGGTCTGACGTGGATTGGCGTTGAACTCGGTCTCTTTAAGCGAGCCGGCAAAGCGCATATCCTGGCGTGCGCCTTCGTAGCGGAAGCCAACGCGGTCGAACTGGTTGGCGAACCACTGCGCGCCGCCGCTGAAGTTGGTTTGCTTAAAGTCGTTGTTGTCGCGGTAGTTATCGGTGCGCTGCGTACCCAGCGTCGCATCGGCCGCAAAATTGTCCCAGGCCTGGGCGCCGGAAACGCGCACTTCGCCTGCGTGGAACTGGCCGCCCTGCACGAACATGCTGCCACGGCGGGTATTGGCCAGCGGGCGCTTGGTGACGATGTTGATGATGCCACCGGTGGCGCCGTCGCCATACAGCACGCTGGCGCCGCCGCGCGTGATTTCAATGTGGTCCACGGTGTCGATCGGGATGGTCGACAGGATGGCGTTGCTCAATTCATTTTCCGACAGGCGCACGCCGTCCAGCACAATCACCAGATTCTGGCTGCTGTTGGTGCCGAAGCCGCGCAGGTCCAGGCCGAAGTCCGGGCTGCCGTCCAGCGACTGGCGGCCGTACACGCCGCCTACCTTGCGGATCGCCGCGTTGACATCGCTGGCGCCCGAACGGCGGATTTCTTCCGCCGTGATGACGGTGGCGCCGATCGGCGCCAGCGCCGGATCAGCGTCAAAGCGCGAACCGGTGACCACGATGGTGCCCAGGGCCTGGCCGGCTTGTGCGGCGGTGTCTTCGGCCAGCGCGGTGGCCGGGGCGATAAAGCAAAGGGAAACAGCAGCGGCCATCAGGCGCGGACGGAATGCGGAGCTAATCATGGTGGTATATTTTTTAGTAGAAGCCATCCGCCTGCGTCCCCGCAGGCTGGAATCGTACGGAGGCCGCTGAGCAGTCTCCCCCTTGTCTGGCCGGTATCCGGGCTGATGACGGTTGCGGGGGCAGCACACTTTGGATTCGTGTTTCCCAGGCACCAGACCCGCGCATTATACGCCTGACAAGCACGCCAGTCCGATCATTCATATTTTCGATACGACCCATCTATATTTACAGCATTGATTGCAGAGTTGTGCGTGTCTATAGTGAAGGCTGAAAGGAACTCCCCCAATGAAGCTACCTACTTATTTTCTGTCCCACGGCGGCGGCCCCTGGCCATTCATGATGGACCAGGTCGGCCACCTGTACGGCAAGCTGGACGCCTCGCTGCGCGACATTCCGCGCCAGATCGGCGTCACGCCCAAGGCGGTGCTGGTAATTACGGCGCACTGGGAAGGCCGCGATTTCATGTTGTCGTCCTCGGCCACGCCGCCGATGATTTACGACTACGGCGGCTTCCCGCCGCACACCTACGAGGTGCAGTACCGCGCGCCGGGGTCGCCGGAGCTGGCGGCGCAGGTGAAGGCTTTGCTGGAGGCTGGCGGCCACAAGGCGCTGCTCGATCCGCAGCGCGGCTTTGACCATGGCACGTTCAGTGCGATGTATCCCGTGTATCCAAATGCGGACGTGCCGATCGTGCAGCTGTCGCTGAAAGCCGGCCTCGATCCGCAGACGCACCTGGAAGTCGGCCGCCTGCTGGCGCCCTTGCGCGAACAGGGCGTGCTGATTATCGGCAGCGGACTGAGTTATCACAACCTGCGCGCGTTCAATGCGCAGGGCGCGTCGGCATCGCATGCGTTTGACCAGTGGCTGCAGCAGACCATGGCGCTGCCACCGGCCGAACGCAGCGCACAGCTGATGCAGTGGGAACAGGCACCAGCAGCACGCGTGGCGCATCCGCGCGAAGAGCATCTGCTGCCATTGATGGTGGTGCTGGGCGCGGCGGAGCAGGAAGCCGCCGCCGTGCCCTATCACGAGGACGCCTTCATGGGCGCCCTCGCCGTCAGCAGCTTCCGCTTCGGCGAGCCGGCTGCGCCGTAATCAGGTACCGCGCTTGCCGTTGGCGGCGGCGCGGGCCTTCTCTTCGGCGATGGCGGCTTTTTCAGCGGCTTTCTTCGCCATCTCGGCTGCATGTTCTTCCAGGCGCGCCTTGCGCGTGTCCGGCGTCTCCAGCGAGATACGTCCCAGCACGCCGCTGCGGTAGTCGCCCAGGAAGGTGTGCGAGGCCTTCTCGTAATCCAGGTCGCCGCCCTTCTGGCGGAAGCCGCGCTTGATGCCCACACCTTCCACCACGCCGATCGCGTCCATCTGGTCGATTTCCTTGAAGCCGTAGCGCGCCACCAGCAGCTCCGGATAGCGCACCAGCAGCTCGCCGGCCAGGAACTCGGCCACTTCCTCTTCGATCAGCGCGTTCGAGCCGATCGCGTGGCTGGCGGCCAGCATCAGGCCATCGCTTGGCAGCGCGATCTTCGGCCACAGCATGCCTGGCGTATCGACCAGCACGGTGTTCTTGTCGAGGTAGAGCTTCTGCTGCTGCTTGGTCACGGCCGGCTCATCGCCCACCTTGGCCACGCGCTTTTTCAGCAGCGCGTTCATCAGCGTGGATTTGCCGACGTTAGGGATACCCATAATCATGATGCGCAGCGGCTTGGTCGGCACCCCACGGTGCGGCGCCAGCTGCTTGGCCAGGTCCGGAATGCGCGCCACGTCGGCCGGCTTCTTGGTGGTCATGGCATACGCAGTCACGCCTTCCTGGGCGTTGTAGTACGCGGTCCAGGCGGCGGTGGCGGCAGGATCGGCCAGGTCGATCTTGTTGAGGATCTTCAGGCAGGGACGCTGGCGGAACTTGCGCAGCTCTTCCACCATCGGGTTGGTGCTGGCTTCGGGCAGGCGCGCGTCGACCACTTCGATCACCAGATCGGTGTTCTCCATCTGTTCCGCCGCCTTCTTCTTGGCGGCGTTCATATGCCCTGGGTACCATTGTATCGACATGCTCTGACCTTCAAAATCGTTCTGACAACCCGCTATTTTACCTGCTAACCCGGCCGGGATTCGTTTATCATGAGGCGCTTTTACCCTTTTCTGATTATATAAACAATATTTTTCAACCGGAGTGCTGAAGATGAGCATAGCTGCACCGTCCACCCCGAAGGAAATCACCCTTCGCGGCATTATTCTGGGCATTCTGATTACGCTGGTGTTTACCGCCGCGCAGGTCTATCTGGGCCTGAAAGTCGGCCTGACCTTTGCCACCTCGATCCCGGCCGCCGTGATCTCGATGGCCCTGCTGAGTGCTTTCAAGGATGCCACCATCCAGGAAAACAACATCGTCCAGACCATTGCCTCCGCAGCGGGGACGCTGGCTTCGGTGATTTTCGTCCTGCCTGGTCTGCTGATGATCGGCTGGTGGGCGCACGTGCCGTTCTGGCCGACCTTTGGCGCCTGCGCCGTCGGCGGCGTGCTGGGGGTGATGTACACGGTGCCGCTGCGCCGCGCGCTGGTGTCGCAATCCGACCTGCCGTACCCGGAAGGCGTGGCCGCCGCCGAAGTGCTCAAGGTCGGCATGGCGTCGCGTGCTGGCGCGGCTGAAGGTAAAGCCGGCCTGCGCGCCGTGATCTGGGGCAGCCTGACCTCGGCGCTGTTTGCCGCGGGCGCCGCCGCCAAGCTGCTGGCCGGCGAGGTGGCGATCTACTTCCGCACCGGCGCCGGCGCCACCGGCATTGGCGCCTCCAGCTCGCTGGCGCTGATCGGCGCCGGCCACCTGATGGGCATTACCGTCGGTGTCGCCATGCTGGTCGGCACCGTGATCGCCTGGGGCGTCCTGGTGCCGATCATGACCACGCTGTCGCCCGCCGCAGCGGGCATGGCCGCCGCCGACCATGCGCTCAGCATCTGGTCCAAGGAAGTCCGCATGATGGGCGCGGGCGTGATCGGCATTGCCGCGATCATCACGCTGGCCGGCCTGGCCAAGCCGATCCTGGGCGGCCTCAAGTCGGCCATGGAAACCGCGCGCAAAGCCAAGCTGGCCGGCGCGGTGCTGGACCGCACCGAGCTGGACATGCCGATCTTCTTTGTCGGCCTGGTGACGCTGATTTCGCTGGTGCCGGCCGGCTGGCTGCTGGCCAGCTTCCTGCAAGGCGGCCCGCTGATGTCGCTGGCCGTGCCGCTGGTGGCGGTGGGCGTGGGCTACATCCTGATCGCCGGCATTTTCGCCGCTGCCGTCTGCGGCTACATGGCCGGCCTGATCGGTTCATCCAACTCGCCGGTGTCCGGCATCGCCATCCTGACCATTCTGGGCGCTGCGCTCAGCGTCGGCATGGTCGGCCGCACCGTCATGGGTCCGGAAGTCGCCCAGGCGCTGATTGCCTTCGCGCTGTTTGTCACCACCGTGGTGCTGGCCGTGGCCGTGATCGGTAACGACAACCTGCAAGACTTGAAAACCGGCCAGCTGGTCAACGCCACCCCGTGGAAGCAGCAGGTCGGCCTGCTGATCGGTGTGGCCGCCGGTTCGTGCGTGGTGCCGCCGGTGCTGGAACTGCTGAACCATGCGAACGGCTTTGTCGGCGCACCGAATCTGGATTCGATCTCGGACCAGCCGCTGGCCGCGCCACAGGCGCTGCTGATCTCGACGCTGGCCAAGGGCGTCATCGGCGGCAATCTGCAATGGAATCTGCTCGGCTACGGCGTGCTGATTGGCCTGGCGCTAGTGCTGATCAACTTCGTACTCAAGCAGTCCAGCAACGGCAAGTACAGCCTGCCGCCGCTGGGCGTGGGCCTGGCGATCTACCTGCCTAGCGCGGTGATCACGCCGGTGGTGATCGGCGCCGTGACGGGCTGGCTGTTCGACCGCGCGGTCGAGAAGAAGGCTGGCGGCGAAGCGGCCAAGCGGATTGGCGTGCTGGTGATGTCCGGCTTCATCGTCGGCGAAAGCCTGTTCAACGTCGCGCTGGCCGGCATGATCGTCCTGTCGGGCAAAGGCGAGCCGCTGGCGATTGCCAACACCATGAGCGAAGGCCAGACCATGTCCATCGCCCTCATCGTCGGCACCGCCATCGTCTGGAGCCTGTACCGCTGGTCGGCCAAGAATGGCCAGGCCGTACATGGCTGATCTGTAATAGACAAAAAAACAACCGACCTCTATGATTGCTTAATTGCAATTGTAGAGGTTTTATGAAGACATCCCTGCTGTCCTTATTTTTGTCCCTGTCCCTGTCGGTGGGCTTGGCGCAAGCCACCGCCCCCGGCGCCGAACATTTTTTCCAGACACCCCAGCTCAGTCACGTCGCGCTCTCGCCCAAAGGCGGCTATGTCGCCTCCGTGACGGCGACACCGAACGGCGTGAGTCTGCTCTCGGTGCGCAACACCAGCGACCTGTCGCAATACAAAATCATCATCCGTACCACGGACCAGGAAGTCATCACCGCAGTCCACTGGATCAATGAAAACCGCATCGGCTTCACCATCAAGAATCTGCGCGTCGAATTCAACGGCAATCTGGACGAGATCGCGGCCGACCGTGATGGCAGCAACGTGGTCCACCTCATCAGCGGCAACTGGACCCATCAGCGCGAGAATACCGGCAGCTCGATCAAGGCCCACACGCTGACGGCCGACTACGAATTCTACGGCGTCACCCATGACGGCTCGGACGATATTCTGGTGCAGAAATTCAGCTGGAACAATATCGACCGCACGCCCGACCATTCCCGCATCTATCGCCTCAACACGCGCAACCGCCAGCTGCGCGGCGCGCTGGAAGGCGCACAGCCAGGCGCGGTGCAATGGTGGATGACTGACACCTACGACGTTCCGCGCGTGGTCATGTCGCAGAAAAACGGCCGCTGCATCAGCTCCTACCGTCGCGCCAATGACACCGAATGGCGCGAGCTGGAAAACGGCGGATGCTATCTCGACAGCCGCTTCTCGCCAGCCTTTTTCGACGGCGACGACACGCTGTACGTCAACGCCGGCCACAAGGGCTACATCGCGCTGTTCCGCTATGACCTGCAAGCGATGAAGATGGACAAGCAGCCGTTTATCTCCGTGCCTGGCTTCGACTTCAACGGCGTGCCGGAAATCGACTACACCAGTCACCGCCTGCTGGGCATCCACCTGCAAACCGACGCCGGCACCACCTACTGGCTGAATCCGGCGATGAAAGCCGAGCAGGCCAAGGTCGATGCCATGCTGCCCAGCACCACCAATACCATCCATTGCGCCGACGACTGCCTGCAAGCGCCCGTGGCGCTGGTGGTGACATCGTCCGACCGTCAGCCGCCGCAGTACATCATCTACCACCGCGCCAGCGGCAAACTGGAAGGACTGGGCGCCGAACATCCGGATATCCAGGTCGCACAAATGGGCTTGCGCGACTTCCACCACTACAAGGCGCGCGATGGCCGCAGCATTCCCGCCTATGTGACGCTGCCGCCCGGCAAAGCCAGCGGTCCCCTGCCGACCGTGGTGCTGGTGCACGGCGGACCGACGGTCCGTGGCGCCTACTGGGCCTGGGACAGCGAGGCGCAGTTCCTGGCGTCGCGCGGCTATGTCGTGATCCAGCCGGAATTCCGCGGCGGTACCGGCTTCGGTTCCGACCACTTCAAGGCGGGCCTGAAGCAATGGGGCCTGACCATGCAGGACGACCTGGCCGACGCCGCCCGGTGGGCAGTCCAGCAGGGCTGGGCTGATCCCAAACGCATCGGCATCATGGGCGCCAGCTACGGCGGTTATGCCACGCTGATGGGCCTCATCAAGCATCCCGAGATATTCCGCTGCGGCGTGGAATGGGCGGGCGTTACCGACATCGGCCTGCGCTTTGACACGCCCTATTCGGACGCCTCGCAAGAGACCCTCAACTACAGCCTGCGCACGCTGATCGGCGATCCAGACAAGGATGCGGAACTGTGGCGCAAATCATCGCCGCTGGCGCGCGCCGCTGAGCTCAAACAGCCGCTGCTGATCGCCCACGGCGTGGAAGATATTCGCGTGCCCATCGTTCACGCCAACCGCTTCTACGATGCGGTCAAGCGCGGCAACAGCAACGTCGAGATGATTACGTATCCGAATGAGGGCCACGGCTGGCGCCACGAAGACAACCGCATCGCGTTCTGGCAGCGCGTCGATGCCTTCCTGGAGAAAAACCTCAAACAGGCGCCCTAGGCCTGCTCCTACGCGCACATGGCGGGTGCGCCGACTGCGCCCAGCCGCCATGCGCGCATGATGGGCTTCCACCACCAGAGGAGGTTCACCATGCGCGCGCTTGTCTATCACTCAGCCCATGACGTCAAAGTCGATACGGTTCCCGATCCCACGCTACAGGAAGCCGACGACATCATCCTCCGCATCACCGCCACCGCCATCTGCGGTTCCGACCTGCACCTCTACCGTGGCAAGGTGCCGCGCCTGCACGCGGGCGACATCCTCGGCCACGAATTCATGGGCGAAGTGGTGGAGACGGGAGCTGGCGTCACCGCACTGGCCAGGGGCGACCGCGTGGTGGTGCCGTTTGTGATTGCCTGCGGCAGCTGCCACTTCTGCGACATGCAGCTGTATTCGGCCTGCGAGACCACCAATCCCGATAGCGGGACCATCCTCAACAAAAAGTCGCTGCGCCCCGGCGCGGCCTTGTTTGGTTTTACCCACAACTATGGCGGCATCCCGGGTGGCCAGGCCGAATATGCGCGCGTGCCCAAGGCCAATGTCGGGCCGATCAAGATTCCCGATGCGCTCACCGATGAGCAAGTGCTGTTCCTCAGCGATATCCTGCCGACCGGCTACCAGGCGGTGCTCAACGCCAACGTCGGACCGGGCAGCAGCCTGGCGATCTTCGGCGCCGGGCCGGTCGGCCAGATGGCTGCCGCGTGCGCGCGCATGCTGGGCGTGGAGCATCTCTTCATGGTCGATCACCATGCCTACCGGCTGGAGTTCGCGCGCGCCACCTACGGCGCGATTCCAATTAATTTCGACAACGTCGATGCGGCCGAAGTCATCATCGCGCACACCAGCAACCGCGGCGTCGATGCGGTGATTGATGCGGTGGGGTTTGAGGCCAAAGGCAGCGCGCTGGAGACGGCGCTCACCGCCATCAAGCTGGAAGGCAGCAGCGGCGCGGCGCTACGCCAGTGCATCGCGGCCGTGCGGCGCGGCGGCGTGGTCAGCGTGCCGGGCGTGTACGCGGGCTTTATCCACGGCTTCCTGTTTGGCGACGCGTTCGAGAAAGGCATCAGCTTCCGCAGCGGCCAGACCCATGTACAGCGCTATATGCCGGAGCTGCTGGAGCATATCCGCGCCGGCCGCCTGCAGCCCGAAACCATCATTACCCACCGCCTGCCGCTGGAACAGGCGGCAGAGGGCTACCGCATCTTCGACAAGAAGGAGGACAACTGCCGCAAGGTGATCCTGCGGCCGGGCGCCTAGCGGGTCTTCTTGTACGGCAGCGACTGGCGCTCGACGCGCTGGCGCACGCCGTTTTCATCGCGGCCAATGGTGACGTCGTGACGACGCAGCATGCGGCCCTTTTCAAATACCAGCACGCTGTCGTAGAAGTGCATCGAGGTGGTCGAGTTGGTGAATTCCGTCACCGGGATGGCTTCGCGCGCGTGGTAGGCGTTGAGGGTGTCGATGAGGTCTTTCGCGTGCTCGATGAAGGTGCCCGGACGCTTGACGCCGCCCCACTCCGGCCAGTAGCTCGTATGCAGGTCTTCCACCAGGTAGACGCCGTTTTCCTTGGTGTGCGGGTAGAGGAATTCGAAGCTGACGATCTGGTGCGGGCTGAAATGGCTGCCGTCATCGATGACGATGTCGAACGGGCCGAATTCATCGACCACGCTTTGCAGGAAGGCGGTATCTGACTGGTCGCCGATGCGAATGTGGATCTGGTCTTCCTCGTGCTGCTTGACGTCGGGGTTGATATCGATCGACACCACCGTGGCCTGCGGGCCGAAGTAGCTCTTCCACATCTGCAGCGAGCCGCCGCTCAGGCAGCCGATTTCCAGGATGGTGAGCGGGCGGTTAACAAAGCGCTGGAAGTGCTGCTCGTAGATCGGGAAGTAATGCGTCCACTTGAAAATCTTCTTGCCTTCATTGAAGTAAAACTGGGTCCACAAACTCACAGCGCACTCCTTGTGTTAAGAAAAATCAGTCGAACTACAGGTCAGCCAGCGCCTTCACGTGTGCCACCACGCTGCGGCCCAGCGCGGATAAATTGTAGCCACCTTCGAGGCAGCTGACGATACGTCCCTGCGCGTACAGGCGCGCAATCTCCATCACCTGTTGCGTCATCCACGCATAATCGGCTTCCACCAGGCCCATGCCGCCGATATCGTCTTCGCGGTGGGCGTCAAAGCCGGCCGAGATGAACAGCATCTCGGGCTTGAATGCGTGCAGCGCCGGCAGCCATTGCTCCGTGACGATCTTGCGCACCGCATCGCCCTTGGTGTGGGCCGGCACCGGCACGTTGACCAGATGGTCGGTGATCGGCAGCGGCTCGGTGTAGGGATACAGCGGGTGCTGGAAGAAGCTGACCATCAGCACGCGCGGTTCATTGAGGATGGCTTCCTCGGTGCCGTTGCCATGGTGGACGTCAAAATCGACAATCGCCACGCGCTGCAAGCCGCGCACCTCCAGCGCATGCTTGGCGGCGACGGCGACGTTGTTGAACAGGCAGAAGCCCATCGGCTCTTTGGGCCGCGCGTGGTGGCCGGGCGGGCGGATGGAACAGAAGGCGTTGTCGATTTCGCCGTCGATCACGGCATCGGTCGCGGCCACGGCGGCGCCAGCGGCGCGCTGCGCGGCACGCCAGCTCCAGGCGTTGAGCGAGGTGTCGCCATCGATCGGGTAGGTATCGCCCTCTTCCGGGACGTTGTCGCGCACGATGCCGATGGCGTTCCTGCTGTGGTTACGCTCGAGGTCGGTGATATCGACCAGCGGCGCTTCACGATGCTCCAGCAGGTCGTTGATGTGGGAGCCGATAAGCTGGTCGGCAATCGCCTGCAGGCGCGCCGGCGATTCGGGATGCCAGTCTCCCATGTCGTGACGCTGGCAATCGGGATGGCTGTAGATGGCTGTGGTCATGTTATTTTTACTGCTGCGAGCTGTTTCTCGCATAGAATCCCCTCAGGCGCTAATCTACCATAGATATCATGTACACAAAATTGCATGCCGTGGCCCGGCAGGTGGGCGACATCATTGTCGGGAAGGAGGTGCAGATACGGCAGGCGCTCACTTGCCTGCTGGCGGGCGGCCATCTGCTGGTGGAGGACGTGCCGGGCGTGGGCAAGACCACGCTGGCCCACGCGCTGTCGATTTCGCTGGGCTTGCGCTTCAACCGCATCCAGTTCACCAGTGATTTGCTGCCGGCCGATGTCAACGGCATTTCGATTTATGAACGCGAGCAGAACGGCTTTGTGTTCCATCCGGGGCCGATCTTCACGCAGGTGCTGCTGGCCGATGAAATCAACCGCGCCACGCCGAAGACGCAATCCGGCCTGCTGGAGGCGATGGAAGAACGCCAGGTCAGCGCGGATGGCGTGACGCGCGCGCTGCCGGCGCCGTTCTTTGTGATCGCCACGCAGAATCCCATGCATCAAATCGGCACCTTCCCGCTGCCAGAATCGCAGCTCGACCGTTTTCTCATGTGCCTGTCGCTGGGCTATCCCGACCCGGCCGCCGAACGCGCGCTGCTGATGGGCGAGGACCGCCGCGTGCTGCTCAAGTCCCTGCCAGCGGCGATGCTGCCCGATGAACTGGCCCAGGCGCAGCAAGGGCTGCGGCAAATCCACGCATCGGCGGCGCTGATCGATTATGTGCAGGCGCTGGCGGCGGCCTCGCGGCACAACGGCATGTTTGCGGAAGGATTGAGTCCGCGCGCGGCCATCGCGTTGTTGCAGGCGGCGCGCGCGTGGGCGGCGCTGGAAGGCCGCAACCACGTGCTGCCGGAAGACGTGCAGGCGGTGCTGGTGCCGGTATGCGCGCACCGGCTGCGGCCCGTCAGGTCGGCCAACGGCGTGGCGCTGGCCAGCCGCGATCTGGTCTTGCAGCTGCAAGAGTCGGTGCCGGTCTGACCCATCATGATGGCGGCGCTGCACTCGCTGTATCGCAAGGGCCGCGACCAGTGGCTGTTCCAGTTGCGCGACAGTGAGCCGGGTGTGGTGACGCTGACCATGCGCCGCGTGTTCATCCTGCCGACGCGCGCCGGGCTGGCGTTTACCGTGCTGCTGCTGGTCATGCTGATCGGCGCCATCAACTACAACCTGGGCCTGGGTTTTGCGCTGACGTTTTTCACCGGCGCCTGCGCGGTTGCGGACATGGTGATGACGGCCAGGAACCTGGCGCTGCTGCAGCTGGCATGCGGCCGCGCGCAGCCGGTGTTTGCCGGCGAGGAGGCGCAGTTTGAGCTGCATGTGCTGAACCGCAGCCGGCGCGACCGCTTTGCCGTGTGGATGGGTTTTCAGGCCGATGGCGAGCCGCGCCAGGTGCTCGATGTGCCGGCCGGCGGCAGCAGTGCGCTGCAGTTGTCGGCAGCGGCCCGCCGGCGCGGCTGGCTGCCGGCGCCCCGCGTGCGGCTGGTGACGCGCTTTCCGCTCGGGCTGTTCCGCGCATGGGCCTACTGGCAGCCGGACGCGCGGGTGCTGGTATATCCGGCGCCGGAACTGCCGCCGCAGCCCCTGCCCTCGACCGGCGCGGCCAGCGAGGATGGGCATGGCACAGTGGGACTGGATAACTTCGCCGGCATCCGCAGCTACCAGCCCGGCGACCCGCTGCGGCATCTGGCCTGGCGCCAGATCGCGCGCCATGATCCGGCGCTGGGCGGACAGCTGGTGACCAAGCATTTCGAAGGCGGCGCGGTGGCCGAGCTATGCCTGGACTTCGCGGCGCTGCCCCTGCAACTGGATCTGGAACTGAAGCTGGCGCGCATGGCGCGCTGGGTGCTGGAGGCCGAACAGCGCGCGCTGCCTTACCGCTTCAAGCTGGCAGAGCATGATTACGGCCCGGCGCTCGGCGACGCCCACCGCGCCAGCTGCCTGCGCGCGCTGGCCCTGTTCGGCCAGGAGGGCGGAGCATGAATGCGGTCCCGCCACGCACACCGCTGGCGCTGCGCCTCACACGCGACAAGGCAGACACGCTGCTGCTGATTGCCGCCGCGCTCATGGTGCTGGCGCCGCATTTCGCGCACCTGCCGCTGTGGATCAGCGCCCTCGCCTGCGTCACGCTGCTGTGGCGCGCGGCGATCACGTGGACGGGCCGCCGCATGCCGCCCATCTGGCTGCTGGTGCCGGTGGCGGTAGCGGCCATGGCCGGCGTCTACGCCACCTATCGCACGCTGCTGGGCCGCGACGCCGGCGTGGCCATGCTGGTGCTGCTGCTGGCCTTCAAGCTGCTGGAGATGCACGCCAAACGCGATCTGTTCGTGGTGGTGTTCCTGAGCTTTTTCGTCCTGCTGACCAACTTCCTGTATTCGCAGTCCATGCCGACCGCGCTGTTCATGGCGCTGACGCTGGTGGTGCTGCTGACGGCGCAGCAATCCTTCCAGTACACCGGCGTGGTGCCGCCGCTGGCGCGGCGCCTGCGCACTTCGGCCAAGGTGTGCGCGATTGCGGCGCCGATCGCGCTGCTGCTGTTCATCGGCTTCCCGCGCCTGCAAGGCCCGCTGTGGGGCTTGCCCGGCGATGCGCTGGGGGGCAAGACGGGGCTCAGCGACACCATGGCGCCCGGCACGCTGTCGTCGCTGGCGCAGTCCGACGAACCGGCCTTCCGCGTGCGCTTCCTGGACGGCGTACCAGCCCAGCAGCAGCTGTACTGGCGCAGCATTGTGCTGGGCGACTATGATGGCCGCACCTGGAGCCGCGTGCCGCGCAAGCGCGGCCTGCAACGGCTGGACATCGCCATCCAGACGCGCGGCCGGCCACTACGCTACGAAACCACCATGGAAGCCACCAACACGCGCTGGCTGGCGCTGCTGGAGCTCACCGGTCCCGACCTGCAGGTGCCGGGCTACCGCCTGCGCGATACGGATGAGATGGAAGTGTTCACCACCGACGCCATCAGCCGCCGCGTGCGTTACCAGGCCATGGCCTGGACCAGCTACGCGCTGCAGGCCAATGAACGCCCCGAGCGCATGGCGCGCTGGCTGGAGCTGCCGGCCGGCTACAACCCGCGCACGCTGGCGCTGGCGCAGCAGTTGCGCGCCACCATGCCGCAGGCGGACGCTGCGCTGCTCAGCAGCGCGCTGCTGGCGCGCTTCCGCAGCGGCGGCTACAACTACACGCTGGAACCGCCGCTGCTGGGGCGCGACGCCGTGGACGAATTCCTGTTCCAGAGCAAATCCGGCTTCTGCGAACACTATGCGGGCGCCTACGTGGTGCTGATGCGCGCCATGGGCATCCCGGCGCGCGTGGTGACCGGCTACCAGGGCGGCGAAATGAATCCGGTCGATGGCTATTTGACCGTACGCCAGTCCGACGCCCACGCCTGGGCCGAGATCTGGACCCCGCAAGCCGGCTGGCAGCGCGTCGATCCCACGGCCGCCGTCGCCCCCGATCGTGTGCAGCGCAACCTGGCGCGCGCGCTGCCGCAGCCCCCCGCATTTGGCTTTGCGCCGCTGCTGGCGCTGCAAGGTGATCCCAATTCGTGGCTGGCGCAGGTCCGGTTCAGCTATGCCGCACTGAATAATTCTTGGAATCAATGGGTACTGGATTACAATTCCGATAGACAGCGAAGTTTCCTCGAAGAACTAAGCGCAAGCTTTGGCAACTGGCGCAGCGCCGTTGCTGCGGCGCTGGTATGTGGCCTGCTGCTGGCGCTGCGCTGGCAGTGGCAGCGCCAGCCCGCCGATCCGCTGGACAGCCTGTACGCGGCGTTTTGCCGGCTGCAGGCGCGCCATGGTTATGCGCGCCGCCCGGCCGAGGGGCCGCACAGCTATGCCGCGCGCCTGCAGGCCATGCCCGGGAGCGCGGAAAGGCACGCTGCGATAAACCAGTTTTTGCACCTGTACGGTATGCTGAAGTATGGCGCCGACGGAACCGAATCACGTTCGGCGTCGCTAGCGACGCTGAAAACACTTTTACCTTTATGCCGATGAAGACTCTGATTACCGCCCTGCTGTTGAGTGCCGCAACCGCCAGTTATGCCGCGCCTGTCGATCCCTACGGCTACAAGCTGCCGCCCAGCATGCAGACCAAAAAGAAAAAAGCTGAGCCGAAGAAAAAAGCCGCGCCAGCGGTCGACTATGTTGGCGAGTACGTCAACTTTGGCGACTGGAAAGATGTGCGCGCCTTCCTCGATGACGTCGCTGCACGCAATGGTTTCAACCGCGACGAGCTCAACGCGCTCATGGCGCAGGTGCGCTATGTCGATGCCACCGTGCAGCTGGTCAAGCCGGCGCCGCCGGGCAAGCCGAAAAACTGGCAGGCTTACAGCAAGCTCATGATCGATCCGGTGCGTATCGATGCCGGCGTCAAGTTCTGGAATGACAACAGCGAAGCGCTGAACCGCGCCGAATCGCTGTACGGCGTGCCGGCGGAGATTCTGGTCGGCATCATCGGCGTGGAGACGGTGTATGGCCGCAACACGGGCCGCTTCCGCGTGCTCGATGCGCTGACCACGCTGGCCTTCTCGTATCCGGAAGCGCCGCAGCGCCGCGAGCGCATGGAATTCTTCCGCGGCGAGCTGGAAGCCACGCTGCTGTTCGCGCGCCAGAGCGGCATCGATCCGCTGTCACTCAAGGGCTCGTTTGCGGGAGCGATCGGCATGCCGCAATTCATGCCGAGCAGCCTCATGAAATATGCGGTGGATTTTGACGGCAACGGCAAGATCGATCTGCTCAACTCCAGCACCGACGCCATCGGCAGCGTAGCCGCCTTCCTGGTGGGTCACGGCTGGGAGCGCGGCCAAGGCGGCCCGCTGGTGTACGCCGCCAATGTCTCGCCCAACCGCGCCTGGGAAACCATGCTGAACCAGGGCCTGACCGCCAAATATCGGACGCCGGAACTGACGGCGGCGGGCGTTACCGCCACCACGCCGGTGCCGGAACAACAGACTTATGGCCTGGTGGATTTGCAAAATGGGGCTGATCCGACTGAATATTGGCTCGCAAACAACAATTTTTTTGCGATCACACAATATAACCGCAGTTATTTTTACGCCATGTCGGTGGTGGAATTGGGCCGTGCGGTGCGGCTCGCGCGTGGCGGCGCACCAGCGCCAGCAGTTACTTCAGGAATGTAAGCAAGCGTAAAACATCTTGTCGCCAGAGTAAGACCACAGTATTGTTTAGTTGACACTTGGCAATAAATTGTACACACTGCCAACTACGCAATACAATGTGGGCTACTTTACAACGGAATTGTTATACAATTAACTTTAACTGTTCATTAAAAGTGTGCACAGGCAGCTTAACATACAACTCGGTGTATAATTCTCACACAATGTTGCAGTCGGACAACAATACTCTGCGGGAAGATGATTTTTTGTATTGCTGCTGAGTATTAGATTGCACGATGTTGTACAATTGTGTATATATTATGAAACTTGTTATCCTGGAATCCGTGTCCGTGTATAAATACTCCTGGTAAGGATTGGACATTGACGCAGCAAAGCCCCGAGTGTTGTACTTTGCAGGACAACTTTACAGAAGGAAAAGACGACATGACAAACCAAGTCGGCATAGACATGAACAATGATGCGGATGGCGATGATCTGCTGCAATACAATCCCAACCGCCTGCTGGATACCCTGATCGAGAACCTGCGCCTGAAAAACGACGCAGCGCTGTCGCGCGCACTGGAAGTAGCACCACCAGTGATCAGCAAGATTCGCCACCACCGCCTGCCGGTTGGCGCTTCGCTGCTGATCCGCATGCACGAAGTCAGCGACCTGAGTATCCGTGACCTGCGTTACTTGATGGGCGACCGCCGCAACAAGTTCCGCATCAGCGACAAGCAATTCAAGCCTAAAGAAGGCGAAACCCCGAACGGCGGTAACAACAACCAAGGCTAATCCAGCCTCGTTGTGATCCGTTCCGGTCAGCACGCCCTCCTCCCTTTTACCAAGGGGACGAGGGCGTTGTCGCTTCAGGCCGGGAAAACGCCAGTCGACAGGTAGCGGTCGCCGCGGTCGCAGACGATGAACACGATGGTGGCGTTCTCCACCGTTTGCGAAATGCGCAGCGCAATCTCGCACGCACCCGCTGCCGAGATCCCGCAGAAGATGCCTTCTTCCGCCGCCATGCGGCGTGCCATACGTTCGGCCGCCGCCTGCGACACCGACTCCACGCGGTCCACGCGCGAACGGTCGTAAATCTTCGGCAGATAGGCCTCCGGCCATTTTCGGATGCCGGGTATCGACGAGCCCTCTTCCGGCTCGGCGCCGATGATCTGCACGTCCGGATTCTGTTCCTTCAGGTAGCGCGAGGTGCCCATGATGGTGCCGGTGGTGCCCATGGCGCTCACAAAGTGGGTCACGCGGCCGTCCGTGTCGCGCCAGATTTCCGGTCCCGTGCTTTCGTAGTGCGCGCGCGCGTTGTCCTGGTTGCCGAACTGGTCCAGGATGATGCCCTTGCCATCCTTTTGCAGCTGCTCGGCCATGTCACGCGCATACTCCATGCCGCCCGTCTTGGGCGTCAGCATGATGTTGGCGCCATAGGCGGCCATGCTCTGGCGGCGCTCGACACTGAGATTTTCCGGCATCAGCAGCAGCATCTTGTAGCCACGGATGGCGGCGGCCATGGCCAGCGCAATGCCGGTATTGCCGCTGGTGGCTTCGATCAGCGTATCGCCCGGCTTGATGTCGCCGCGTTCTTCGGCACGCATGAGCATGGACATGGCGGCGCGGTCCTTGACCGAACCGGCCGGATTGTTGCCTTCCAGCTTGCCGAGAATGATGTTGTTGCGGGCGGCGGCGTCCGCGCCGGGCAGGCGCACCAATTGCACCAGCGGCGTGTTGCCGATCGTATCTTGCAGAGTCTTGTAAGCCATCGTGTTCTTGTTCGAGTTCGCCAAAATGACCATTTTAGCCGAGTTGCCGCAAAGCGGCCGACTACCGCCTAAGTCTTTGGACTGGCGGCGCCGCTTCGGCTAGACTGGCAACATTCGTGCAACCATCTTCATATTCGGAATTCTCATGGCCACCACCTCCACGGAACTACTCCCCGAAGAAACCCCGGACGAGCCGACGCCGCGCCCCGCCCTCGACCTCGAACAACGCCGGCACCAGATCTTCCCCACGCTGAGTCCGGCCGACATCCGCCACATGCAGCGCTTCGGCCATGTGGTGTGCTTCAAGAACGGCGAAATGATTTTCGAAGCGGGCAAAACCAGCTTCGGCCTGATGCTGGTGCTGAAAGGCGGCATCGAAGTCAACCGCTACGATGGCCTGGGCAACACCTCGTACGTGACCACCCACCAACCCGGCCAGTTCAGCGGTGAAGTGGCGCAGCTGTCCGGCCGGCCGTCACTCGGCAATGGCCATGCGGTGGGCGATGTGGAAGTGCTGGTGGTGCCATCGGAATCGCTGCGCGCACTGCTGGTGGCGCATGCCGACCTGGGCGAACGCATCGTGCGCGCGCTGATCCTGCGCCGCGTCGGCCTGATCGAACAGGCGTCGGGCGGCCCGGTGATCGTCGGTCCGCGTGGCCATGGCCGCATCCATACGCTGCAAAGCTTCCTGCAATCCAACGGCCATCCGCACGTGGTGCTCGACCCCGAGCACGATCAGCAGGCGTCCGACCTGATGGCGCACTACCAGCCCAAGCCGGAAGAGCTGCCGCTGGTGGTGTGCCCGGACGGCGTGGTCAAGAAAAATCCCACCGTGGTCGATATCGGCCGCTGCCTCGGCATGCTGCCGGAGCTGGACGGCGACAAGGTATGGGACGTGATCGTGGTGGGCGCCGGTCCCGCCGGCCTGGCGACGGCCGTGTATGCGGCATCGGAAGGCCTGTCAGTGCTGGCGCTGGAAACCCGCGCTTACGGCGGCCAGGCCGGCGCCAGTGCGCGCATTGAAAACTACCTGGGCTTCCCGACCGGCGTTTCCGGCCGTGCGCTCGCGGGCCGCGCTTACGTGCAGGCGCAGAAGTTCGGCGTCGAGATCGCGATCCCGGCGCCTGCGGGCCGCCTGATCTGCGACACCTACCCGCTGCAGGTGGAGATGTGCGGCAGCCTGCAAAAGCTCAAGGCCAGGAGCGTGGTGCTGTCGTGCGGCGCGCGCTATCGCCGTCCGTCGCTGGCCAACCTCAAGCAGTTCGAGGGCAAGGGCGTGTACTACTGGGCCTCGCCGGTCGAGGCCAAGCTGTGCAAGACGGAAGAAATCGTGCTGGTCGGCGGTGGCAATTCGGCGGGCCAGGCGGCCGTGTTCCTGTCGGGCTTTGCGTCCAAGGTGCATATGCTGATCCGCAAGGACAGCCTGTCGTCCACCATGTCGTCCTACCTGATCGAGCGTATCCAGGCCACGCCGAATATCGAGCTGCACACCTGCACCGAAATCGTCGCGCTGGAAGGCGACGAGGATGGCCTCAAACAGGTCCGCATCCGCCACGCCACCACCGGCGACGAGTGCGACTACGATGTGTGCCGCGTATTCCTGTTCATTGGCGCCGAGCCTAACACGGGCTGGCTCAGCGACTGCGGCGTAGATGTCGATGCCCATGGCTTTATCCGCACCGGCTTTGACGTCACCAAGTCGCAGTGCAAGGCCAACTTCGCCAACGGCGTGTATCCGCGCGACCTGCCCTCACGCGCCGCGCTGGAAACCAGCGTGCCGGGTGTGTTTGCGATTGGCGACGTGCGCGCCACCTCCACCAAGCGCGTGGCCGCCGCTGTTGGCGAGGGCGCGGCCGTGGTCTCGCAGATCCACCAGTTCCTGGCCAACCTGCCAGCAGATAAACTGGGAACGTAAGCTTAGCCGGCGAGCCGCAGATGCTGCAGCAATGCTTTGAGGTTATCAGGATAGGCTTGCAGCATGTCGATGAACAGCGCCGTTACCGGTTGAGATAAAAGGAACTGCTGCTGCGCCTGATCTGGATACACATAGCATTGCCGGGCCCGCAGCCAGGCGAGCAGGCCTTCCTCCAGGCGCAGCTTGCGCGCCTCCGCAGCACCAACCCGCAGGCCGACGCGGGCGATTGCCTCCAGCCAGTTCCAGCGATTGGTTTCCGAAAGCAGCAAGAAAAATCCGACGCTATCGCTGGTTTCAAGCTGGCTGCGTATCAGTGAGAATGGGATGTAAGCCCCATATCTGGACACAAGCTGCACGGCGAGCTTGCGCACGCCCGGCGCGGCATCATGCATCGCGGTGAGCGCGATGTCATCCTTGTCGTGTGGCGCGAGTTTGAACCACGCAGACAGCGCAGCGGCGCGTATCGCGGGATGGCGGCTGTCCACATGGGATTTGATAAGTTCCAGATCTGCCGCGTCGCGCTGTGCCGCCAGCGCAGCCAGATAAACGCGCGTGCGTTGCGCCGGATGCTCTGATTCCAGTCTGGCACGGTAATGGCCGCGCACATCAAAGCCGGCCGCCAAAAGATAGATCGCCGCCGCTGACCGTATCGACGATTGCAGATCATCCAGCGCCGCAACCGCGATCTCCATGCGCGCCTTGATTGGCATGGCCAACAAGGCACGGACAGCCATGGTACGGACCACAGCGAAATGCGTACGTGCCGCCGCACGATATGCGAGTTCCTGCTGCTCCGGCGCCAGCTGCGCACACAGCACAACCGCATGATGGGCCAGCACCACGTCGTCGCGGCGCCTCAGCATCAAGCCGATCAGGTCCACCAGTGGTATCAGCTGGTAGTCGAGCAGCAGGTGGACGGCGGCGCGCGCAATCCTGAGATCGGGACTGGCCGCCGCAACGCGAATCGTCTCGCCGCCCACCTGCTGGATCAGTTGCCGCTCCACGATGGCCAGCCATCCGGCGTTGTCTTCTCTTGCGCCGTTATGCAACTGCCGCAGCAACGGCAAGATGGCCATGAGCTGCCCGGCCGATGCATGCGGCTGCAAGACGCTCCATGCCACACGCGCTGCTTTGCGCACGGCCGGCACCCAGTCGTTCAGCCGTGCCGCGACTTCCGGCAGCAGCTCGGGGTGCGCCAGTTCGGCAGCGCGCTTGAGCGTGGCCTCGCGTACATAGCCGGAATACGAAGCTGCATGCTCGCGCAACACGGTGACGCTATCCGATGTGCGTATCGACTCGATGATCGCTGCGAAATAATCCATCTACAGTCCCTGCTGCCTGAGCGCCGCGATTTCGGCATCGCCATCATCGACCAGGCGCTCCCAGCCTTCAAACTTGCCGAGGCCTTTGCTGCGCGCGATGGAAAGCAGCAGGCTCTGGCCAGCAACCAGCTTTTCCGGCGGCTGCGAGTAGACCTTGTCGGCAAAGGCCTGCGCTGGTGTGATGATGGTCCAGCCCATGTCCCTGAACTGCTGGATCGCATCCTTGAGCCACAGCGCGTTGACCAGGTTGTGGTGCATCAGGATCACCTGCGGAATGTCGCGGCCTTCCAGCTGGCGCGACAGGTCGCGATAGGCAGTCGCGCGCTGGCGCAAGTGCGACAGGTAGGCCTGCCTGATCGGTGCGAGATCGGCTTGCGGATTTTTGGCCAGCACGTCGTTGAGTTTTTCGTCCAGCCGCCAGTCGCTGGTGTCCAGGCTCACATAGGCGTTGCGATAACCGGCCTGCTTGAGAAAGGCGCGCATGCCGTCGCGTTTTTCCGGCGTATTCCCTTCGCGCAGGAAGGTGAAACGGAACCACTTCTGATAGCCTGGCAGCGTTGCGGTAATTCGGTCGCAATCGGTGATCTCCCGCTGGTACTGCGCCAGCGTGACGTTGGCATCGTTGAGGTCCAGGTGCGTCATGGTGTGGTTGCCGACCGCGTGCCCTGCCTTGCCCCAGTCCTGCGCCAGCGCATAGCCTGCCGGACGGTCCGCGCCATTGCCGCAGGTGACGAACAGCGCGGCCGATACCTTCTGCGCGGACAGCGCATCAAGCAAGGCCTGGTTGCGCTGCTGCGGCGACAGCAGCGGCGTTTCCTGCAGACGCGGACCGTCATCAAACGTGAACGCCACCGACTGCGCCTGCGCAGCACCAGCGACAGCCAGCAGCAGGCCGGCAATCCATGCAGCTGATTTCATTGTTTCTCCGTGAGCCGGCGCAACTGCGCCGCCTGATAAGCGCCGATGGCGTCGTTGAACAGGCAGCGTATGAGCGGATCATCCACGATGTCGGCATCGGCTGGCGCGCCATCGATGCGCAGATACATGGAGGTCAGCGACTCGCCCAGCGCCAGTCCCGCGTACAGCTTGGCCATGGGGATGGCCGTCAGCCATGCTGGCGCTTCCTCATCGCCCATCAGCGCGATGCGGTCGCCATGGATGCGGTAGCGGAACTGCTGCACCTGGCCCGCATGATCGTAGACCGACAGCTGCCACACGCACGGTGCGGCGAAGTAGCTGTCCTCCGGCAGTTCCATGTCCTCATAGCGCTGCAACAGGCCGTTGCGGCAGAAGTCCAGCACCAGCGCTTCCTGATCGGCCGTCAGCGGCGCAAAACGGCGCGCGATGTCGGCCGTGGGCGGCGGCACGAGGTCCGGGTCGTAAGCGTAATCGACATCCTGCTCACCGAGCGGCAGCACCCAGGGCAGCGGCACGGCGGGCGTCAACGCAGCGGCCGTGAGCTCCACCGCGACGCCAGGATTGAGCCGCACCACGCGCGCAGCGGGCAGCCACTCGCCCACCGCCTGCGCAAACTGGCGATAGGTGATCGGGAACAGCGCGTGGTTGTACCACGACCATGGCTCCTGGCGGAACTGGCAGGAGCTGGGCACCACGTAGCGCGGCGCCAGCGCCTGCAGCTGTTCCGGCCATTCCTCCGGCAACGCCACCGGGCCGCGCTCGGCGCGCGATGGCGCGATTACATCCACTTCGCGCATGGTCTGGAATGGCCACAGCACCATGTCCCACGGTGCGTAGGGCCTGAGCTGTACCAGCGTCTCCGGGTCCATCCACGAATCCACCACGTTCAGCACATTGAGGCCTTCGGCGCGGATCTGGAACATGGAATCGACGTCCGCATCCAGCGCGCGGCGCGGGATGACCTCAAACGCGCCGACCGGCACGGCCACATCGACCGTGAGCGGCTGTACATTGACGAAGCCCAGCGCGCGTATCATCCCGAACAGTTCGTCGAACAGGCAGTACATATGGATCGGCGTGCTGCGGTCCAGCAGGTCCAGGCTCTCCAGCGAACAATGGTCATCGTGCAGGTGCGAGATGAACACGGCGTCGGGACGCAAGCCGCGTATCTGCTGCGCGTCGAAGGCCACATCGGGGAAGGCGTGGCAGTTGCGGCTGAACGGATTCTCAAACACCGGATCAAACAGGATCTGCGTGCCGCCGCTCTCGAACACATAGCCGGCGTGGAGGATGCGCGAAATCTTCATCAGCGCAGCGGCGTTGGATAGCTGGCCGGGCTCACATTGCCATCCTTGTCGATGGCCTGCACGCCGAAGTACACATTGTCCTTGGACTGCGGCATGGTGAATTCGGTCACGTTGCCGACGAACTTGCTGCCCTGCCAGTCCGCCGCCGTGGTGTCGCGCCAGACAATGCGGTAGCCCGCCAGATCAGGCTCGCTGTTGGCCTGCCATACCAGCTCCGTATCGTTCTGCAGCTTGGCCGTACGTACCTGCACCTTCTGCGGTGCAGCCGGCGCCAGCGCCAGCGAGGACAGGGCCGCCGCGTTCACGCGCGCCACCCTGGCGATGTAGTTGTAGTCGTTGTACTGCGGCAGATCGCCGATCAGCACCCCGTTCTCGGTGCGGATGTTCTGGTGCTGATGATTGAAGTCTTCGGCCGGCTCGGTGAAACGCAAGGCCGCATAGCCCCGCTCAAGGAAAGGCATATGGTCGCCGCCGCGCAGATAACGGTCGCGGCGCTGGATCACATTGACTTTAAACTTGGGCACATAGCGCTCGCCCGCCTCCTTCACCGCGCGCGCCAGCTGGCGCGACAGCGAATCGTTCTCGCCGCCGGTCTGGATCAGCGTACGCACCGCATCGCTGTTTTCCTTCTGCACCGGCAGGCCTTCCGCGAACAGGCGCACTTGCGTGTCGTCCTTCTTGCCATGTTCGTCACGCGAGCTGCCGATGATGTCGTTGGTGAACATGCCGGCGATGTTCAGATTCTTTTGCCTTGCCTGCTCCGCCCAGTGCGCCGCGCCCAGCAAGCCCTGCTCTTCCGCCGCCACCGTCATGAACACCAGCGTAGCATCGAATTTGTACCTGGCCATCACGCACGCCATTTCCATCACGGCCGCCGTGCCGGAGGCGTCATCGTTGGCGCCCGGCGCGTCGCCGCTGGCATCCATCACATCGGTATTGCGTGAATCGTAGTGGCCGCTGACCACGTACATGCGCTCCACCGAGGCCGCCTGCGTGCCCGGCAAGGTCGCCACCACGTTCACGATTTCCGTGGGACGGCTGATGCGTGCCGACACCGGCGCGATGTGACTATCAAACTCCACCTTGAGCGCCGTGCCCGCGCCGCAGCGCTCCAGTTCCGCCTTGATCCAGCGGCGCGCGGCGCCAATGCCCTCGGTTTCGGAGACCGTGTCCGACATCGTGTGGCGCGTGCGGAAGCCCACCAGCTTGCGGATGGTGGCTTCTATGCGTACCGGGGAAATTTCTTTGACGATCTGGTCGATCTGCGCCTGATGACGTTTGGTATCAGGTTCTGCGGCCGTGGCAGGTACGGCGATCAGCAGTGCCAGCGCGAGGGGTTTGATCTGCATGCAGCGGTCTCCGGAGAATAGCCCGCGACGCTGTGGCCGCGGGCCGTTGGAAAACCACTATCTTACTTGGAAGACTTGGCCGGCGCACCGTCTTTCGACTTGCCATTCACTTGCAAGCCAGCCTCGGACAGCTTGAGAGCATTCTTCTGGCCGATGCCTTTGACGCGCTGCTCCAGGTCGCCCCAGTCCTTGAATTCACCCTTCTTGCGCTCTTCCAGGATGGCCTTGGTCTTGGCCGGCCCCAGGCCGCGGATGGCGTCCAGCGCGGCCGCATCGGCCTTGTTGACGTCAACCTGGGCCCAGGCCAGGGTCATGCTTGCGGCCAGCGTGGCAAGCGCCAGCAGTAGTTTCTTGTACATAAGCGTCTCCGTTCAGTTGAACAAGGGCGACCATCGCACCTTGAACCACCTTAACGGCGGGCGGCCGCTGCACGGATGACAGCGGCCGCCTGACGCAGATCAAACCAGCCGCTTACGGCGGCGTGCCGTCGCTGATCCACTTGCCGATAATGGCGCGCTCATCCGCCGTCATGCCGGTCACATTCCCCTGCGGCATGATGGTGCTCTGCACCGCCACCTGGTTGATGCGCGCTGCCTGGCCGCGTATCAATGCTTCCGTATCCAGCCGTACGCCGCCATTGGCCAGCGAGGCCGAATGACAGCTCACGCAGCGTTGATTGATGATGGCCTGCACCTGCGGGAAGCGCAGCACCACCTGCACCTTCTTGTTGGCAAAGAAGGTGCCCACGGCCGTGCTGCCGCCATAGGTCCAGGTTCCCGTCGCCAGGCCGGAGGCCAGATTAAAGCTGCCGCTCAGCGTGGCCGTATGGCCGCCGCCGCTCAAGTCCAGCACAAAGCGGCCGCCCGCCGCAATGCCGGTCACGCCGTTCATATCGACATTGAAGGCGGCCGAGTGCAGCGCGCCGATCAGGGCGCCGTTGGCATCCACCGTCAGGGCCAGCGTGCCGCTGTCGCCGCCGCTGAGGCTACCGTTGTAGTTGGCCGTAAATGCGGTGGCCGGCGTGCTCGGCGCGCTGCTGCCAAACGGAATGTACTCGATGCCGTTGCGGATCTTGTCCGCCACCAGCGCCTTGTTTTCCGCCGACTCCGAAAAGCCGAACAGCACGATCGCCCGGCTCAGCACGCGCCCGCCCGGGTTGGTGCCCTCCAGATTGCCGACGTGGAAGGCCAGCCCGGCCGCGTCCGGCGCGCGCTTGAGCACATTGGCATACAGCTGCGTGACGAACGCGGTGTTGTTCAGCGCGCCATAGGTGTCCGAGAACTCCCTGCTATCGATGAAGTTCTGCGCGATCTGCTCCAGGCTCAGGCCATTGTTCATGCCGTTGATCTGCGCGCCCAGTCCGGCCAAGTCCGGCACGCGGTTGAACGCGGCCTGGTACAGACGGTACATCTGGCCAGGAATGCCGTCATCCACATCCAGCGACACCGTGGCATCGGCAAACTGCAGCAGCGCGCGCGCTGGCACCGCCTGCACCTGGCCGCTGACGTTGTCGGTCACGGTCAGACTGGCATTGGAGATGGTGTACTGGCTCAGATTGCCGGAAAACGTCGTATTCACTGCCGGTCCCGCATCCATGCGGACGCCGCCCTGGCGCAATTGGCTGGCGGTGGCGGCCGTGCTGCTGCTATCGGTACCGGCACCGCAACCGGCCAAGGCCAGCAGCACCAGCACACTGGCCAGTATGCGCTCCTGTTTCATCGTGGGGATCTCCTGTCGTTAAGATGAAAAAGAGCTGCCGGTGAGGCGACCGGCAGCAGCCCGTATGTCGGGTTGCCTGTGTATTCCCGCCGCACGCGCCAAGGTTCAATCCGGGCGTAAAAAAACCCGCACGGCGCGAACCGGGCAGGTTGTCGGGACGGTTGTCGGTGCAGGTTGTCGTGCGGTTAGCCGAACAGTTCCTCGTGCGTCACGGTGGCCGTGCCCAGCTTGCCGACCACGATGCCGCCGGCGCGGTTGGCGGTTTCCACCGCGTCCTGCCAGCTGGCGCCGGCGCCCAGCATGCAGGCCATGGTGGCGATCACGGTGTCGCCCGCGCCGGAGACGTCAAACACCTCGCGCGCCTGCGCCGGCGTGTGGTATTGCGCGCCGTCGGTGTACAAGGTCATGCCCTCCTCCGAACGGGTCAGCAGCAAGGCGTCCAGCTTGAGCTCCGCGCGCAGCGCCTGCGCCTTGGCGGTCAGCTGCTCTTCGCTATTCCACGAACCGATGATACGCTTGAGTTCGGACTTGTTCGGCGTCAGCACGGTGGCGCCGGCATAGCGTGCGAAATCGTCGCCTTTCGGGTCGACCATCACCACCTTGCCCAGCGCGCGCGCGGACGCGATCATGTCAGCCACGGCCACCAGGCTGCCCTTGGCGTAGTCGGACAGGATGATGACGTCGTAGTCGGCCAACAGCGCCTTGTACTGTTCCAGCTTGTCGCGCAACACGGTGTCGGTCGGCGGCTCTTCAAAGTCGATGCGTACCATCTGCTGCTGGCGGCCGATCACGCGCAGCTTGATGATGGTGGAGATGGCTTCGTCGCGTTTCAGATAGCTGCGGATGCCGCCGCCTTCCAGCAGGCGCGTGACTTCATCGCCCGCCTCGTCGTCGCCGACGATGCCCAGCAGCCCGGCCTGCGCACCCAGCGCGGCGGCATTGCGCGACACGTTGGCGGCGCCCCCCAGACGCGCTTCGCGCTTCTCGATGCGCACCACCGGCACCGGCGCTTCCGGCGAAATGCGGCTGACGTCACCGAACCAGTAACGGTCCAGCATCACATCGCCTACCACCAGGATACGTACATTGTTCAAATTGGTCGTCAAGATTCAGCCTCGTATCAGGTGCGGGTCAGGATGGAACGGCCGATGCCGTGGTATTCAAACGCGGCTTCCGCCATCACTTCCGGCTCGAACAGGTTACGGCCGTCGAAGATCACGGCTTGCTTGAGCGCCGTCTTGATCTTGTCGAAGTCCGGGCTGCGGAAGGCCTTCCATTCGGTGACGATGACCAGCGCTTCGGCGTCCGTCAGCGTGTCCATCGGGCTGGCGGCAAAGCGTACCCGCGCCAGCTCTTCCGGCGTCAGGTCCAGCGCCAGCACGCGTTTGGCTTCGGCCATCGCGACCGGGTCGTACACCGCCACCGTGGCGCCGGCGTCCAGCAACTGGCGCAGCAGCACGCGCGATGGCGCTTCGCGCATATCGTCGGTGTTCGGCTTGAAGGCCAGGCCCCACACGGCAAAGTGCTTGCCGCTCAAGTCGGCGCCAAAGCGCTTGATGACCTTCTGGCCCAGCACCAGCTTCTGCTTGTCGTTGACCGCTTCCACGGCGCGCAGGATCAGCAGGTCCTGCGAGTACTGGCGCGCGGTGCGTTCCAGCGCCTGCACGTCTTTCGGGAAGCAGGAACCGCCATAGCCGGCGCCCGCATACAGGAAGCTGTGGCCGATGCGCGGATCGGAGCCGATACCGTGACGCACCGCTTCAATGTCGGCGCCCACCTGGTCGGCCAGGTTGGCCAGTTCGTTCATGAACGAGATGCGGGTCGCCAGCATGGCATTGGCCGCGTACTTGGTGAACTCGGCGGAACGCACGTCCATCCAGAAGGTGCGCTCGTGATTGCGGTTGAACGGCGCGTACAGCTTCTTCATCTTGGCGGCAGCTTTTTCGCCTTCCGCCGTGTTGTCATGGCCGATGACGATGCGGTCCGGACGCATGAAGTCTTCGACCGCCGCGCCCTCTTTGAGGAACTCCGGATTCGACACCACCGAGAAAGTGGCGGTGACGCCGCGCGCGCTGATCTCGTCCTGCAGCGCGGCTTTCACGCGGTCTGCGGTGCCGACCGGCACGGTGGATTTGTCGACGATGACCTTGTAGCCGGTCATGTGCTTGCCGATGTTGCGGGCGGCGGCCAGCACGTACTGCAGGTCGGCCGAGCCGTCTTCATCTGGCGGCGTGCCGACTGCGATGAACTGCACTTCACCGTGCGCCACCGAGGCCGCAACGTCGGTCGAGAACTGGATACGGCCGGCAGCGCGGTTGCGCGCGACGACTTCTTCCAGGCCCGGTTCATGGATAGGAATGCCGCCGTTGTTCAGCAGATCGATTTTCTTCTGATCGACGTCGAGACAGAAAACGTCGTTACCCAGCTCCGCCAGACAGGCGCCAGTGACCAGACCTACATAGCCAGTGCCAATAATAGTAATCTTCATCGCGATACTCTTTAATTCATAACGTTAAGTTCTTCGGTGCGGCGCGGCGGGTAGGTCTCCCACTTGCTGCATCCCGGGCACTGCCAGTAGAACTGGCGTGCTTTAAAGCCGCAGTGGCTGCACTGGTAGCGTGCCAGCTTCTGCGTATAACTGTGGACCAGATTCTTCACCATCGACAGCTCCGGCATCACATTGGCCGGTGCGTCCATCAGGCGCGCTTCCAGGAACTTGTCCAGGCCCAGCAAGGTGGGCGTGCGGCGCAGCTCATTCGACACCAGCTGCTTGGCGGCGTCCACGCCGTCCAGCTCCAGCACCGCCTTGTACACCACCTCCACCAGGTCGATCGACGAGGCCTGCTCCAGGTAGGACTTGAGCAGGTTCACGCCTTCCTGCGGGCGGCCAACCTTGGTGTAGCCATCCATGAGACGCTGAGCCACCAGCGCCACGTGCGGCACGCTGATCTGCTCGACGCGGCGCCAGGTCAGCAGCGCGCCTTCCAGATCGCCCTGCGCCAGCTGGGCATCGCCGGTCAGCAGCGTCGCGCGCACGTTGACGCGGTCCGCCTGCAGCGATTTATCCAGCAGCGCCAATGCCTGGTCGGGATGCATATGCACCAGCGCGTCCTGCGCCAGCTCGCAGTAGAACTGCGCGATTTCCTTCTGGCGCGAACCGGCGCCCGATTCCTGCAGGCCGATGGCCGACTCGATCGCGCGCGGCCATTCTTTCTCGCGCTGGAAAATCTCCAGCAGCGCGCGGCGCGCCTGCGCCGAGTACTGGCCGTTGAGCAGCGTATTAAAGGTCTCTTCGGCGCGGTCCAGCAGGCCCGCCTTGAGGTAATCCATGCCCAGCTCATACTGCGCGTGTTCCTTCTGCTCCTGCGGCAGGTCGGGACGCGCCAGCAGGTTCTGGTGCACGCGGATCGCGCGCTCGGTCTCGCCGCGACGGCGGAACAGATGGCCCAGCGCGAAATGCATATCGGCCGATTCCGGGTCCAGCCGCACGATCTCGATAAACGCGTCGACCGCCTTGTCCGCCTGGTCGTTGAGCAGGAAGTTCAGGCCCTTGTAATAGCCACGCGGCAGCGTACGCGATTCCGACAGCAGCTGGCGGATATCCACGCGCGCCGCAACCCATCCCAGGCCAAAGAAGACCGGGATACCCAGTAACCACCAGAGTTCAAATTCCATGCTGTGTGCTTTTGTTATTGTTTATTGTGTGTTCACGCTGTCCGGCTGCGGCGGTATGGTCGCCTGCTGTGCCGAGGCTTGCAGCGTATGGATGGTCGTCTTGTGTTTGTTCGTTTCGCGGCGGTGGCGGAATACGGTGGGCGTCAGCGCCAGCACGCCCAGTACGGCGCCTGCGACAAAAAAGCCCAGCAGCATTAGCACCAGCGGGCCGCGCAGCTCATAGTGCAGGAACAAGTGCAGATCGACTTCCTGCGAGTTCTTCAGCGCGAAGCCGAAAAACAGGATGAAGATGATAAAACCGATAAAGGTGGAGATGAATTTCATCAGCCAGAGTCCCTGTGTAGTTCCAAGGGTGCCAGTATCGCACCTCGGGCAACAAAAAAAAAGCGGCATCCCGAAGGACGCCGCTTTGTTTAACTATTTGAATGCTTCAGTCCTCGATGATCGGTTGCCCGACCATCGCGTCAACCCGCTCGCGTAATTGCTTGCCAGGCTTGAAATGCGGCACCCGTTTTTCAGGCACCATCACCTTGTCACCCGACTTCGGATTACGTCCGATACGTGGCGGCCGGCTGTTGAGGGCAAAGCTGCCAAAACCGCGGATCTCGATGCGCTGACCAGTCGACAAGGCGTTGGTCATCGCATCCAGAATGGTCTTGACGGCATATTCCGCATCTTTGGCCACCAGCTGAGAATAACGCTCAGCCAGACGGTTTATGAGTTCGGACTTAGTCATCGACTAGTTCTTAATACTTGCTTAGTTCTTGTTGTCCAGCTTTGCTTTCAGCAGTGCGCCCAGGCTGGTGGTGCCCGAAGCAGCGTTGCTGTCAGCAGCGATGTTTTTCATCGCTTCAGCGGTGTCAGCCGAATCTTTGGCTTTGATCGACAGCTGGATCGAACGTGCTTTACGGTCGATGTTGATCACCAGCGCTTCGACGGCATCGCCGACTTTCAGGTGGGTGCCAGCATCTTCCACGCGGTCACGCGAGATTTCCGAAGCGCGCAGGTAGCCTTCAACTTCTTCCGACAGCTGGATCACGGCGCCTTTAGGCTCAACCGATTTAACGGTACCGTTAACCAGTGCGCCTTTGTCGTTCATGGCGGCGAAGTTGTTGAATGGATCACCTTCCAGTTGCTTGACGCCCAGGGAAACGCGCTCACGCTCAACGTCGATCGCCAGAACCACGGCTTCCAGTTCGTCACCTTTCTTGAACTTGCGTACGGCTTCTTCGCCGGACTCAGTCCACGACAGGTCGGACAGGTGTACCAGGCCGTCGATGTTGCCAGCCAGACCGATGAACACGCCGAAGTCGGTGATCGATTTGATCGCGCCTTTGACTTTGTCACCTTTCTTATGGGTCACGCCGAAGTCGTCCCATGGGTTGGCTTTGCACTGTTTCATGCCCAGCGAGATACGGCGACGCTCTTCGTCGATCTCCAGAACCATCACTTCTACTTCGTCGCCCAGTTGAACAACTTTGTTTGGTGCGACGTTTTTGTTGGTCCAGTCCATTTCGGAAACGTGTACCAGGCCTTCGATGCCTTGTTCCACTTCAACGAACGCACCGTAGTCGGTCAGGTTGGTGACTTTACCGAACAGGCGGGTGCCTTGTGGGTAACGACGCGACAGACCGGTCCATGGATCATCGCCCAGTTGTTTCACGCCCAGCGAAACACGGTTTTTCTCTTGATCGTATTTCAGGACTTTAGCGGTGATCTCTTGACCAACGGTCAGCACTTCCGATGGGTGACGCACACGACGCCATGCCAGGTCGGTGATGTGCAGCAGGCCGTCGATGCCGCCCAGATCCACGAACGCGCCGTAGTCGGTGATGTTTTTCACAACGCCGGTCACCACGGTGCCTTCTTTCAGCGTTTCCATCAGTTTCTGACGCTCTTCGCCCATCGAAGCTTCGATGACAGCGCGGCGGGACAGAACCACGTTGTTACGCTTGCGGTCCAGTTTGATAACTTTGAATTCGAGGGTTTTGCCTTCGAATGGGGTGGTGTCTTTGACCGGACGGGTGTCGACCAGCGAACCTGGCAGGAAGGCACGGATGCCGTTGGTCAGAACGGTCAGGCCGCCCTTGACTTTGCCATTCACGGTACCGACGACGATCTCGCCCGATTCCATGGCTTTTTCCAGTGCCAGCCACGAAGCCAGACGCTTGGCTTTGTCGCGCGACAGGATGGTATCGCCGAAACCATTTTCCAGCGATTCGATGGCCACGGAAACGAAGTCACCTACTTTGACTTCCAGTTCGCCTTGGTCATTTTTGAATTCTTCAACAGGGATGAATGCTTCCGATTTCAGGCCGGCGTTGACGATCACGAAGTTGTGATCCAGACGAACGACTTCAGCCGAGATCACTTCGCCCGAACGCATGTCTTGACGCGACAGGGACTCTTCGAAGAGGGCTGCAAAACTTTCCATATTAGACATTGTATTTCCAGGTTACCAGTAAGGCCCGCGGGTTGCGGCTTCAACTGGGTTAGGTTAATAAAATTACTACTTTGCTACAGCGGCGTACCACGCCAGCACCTGTTCGACCGCTTGATCAGCGTTCATTTCAGAGGTATCCAGCACCAGCGCGCCTTCTGCCGGGGCCAGCGGCGCGATGGTCCGGTTTGTATCCCGATCGTCACGCGCCTGCAAATCCACCAGTAGGTCTTGCATATTAGCAGAAAATCCCTTGTCTATCAATTGCTTATAGCGGCGCTCGGCGCGGGCCTGGACCGAGGCGGTCAAAAACACCTTCAAGGGAGCGTGCGGGAAGATTACCGAGCCCATGTCGCGGCCATCGGCCACCAGGCCCGGCGCCTTGCGGAAACTCAGCTGCAGCCCCGTCAGCGCATGGCGCACCGCCGGGAACGTGGCAATTTTTGAAGCGGTGTTCCCCACCTCTTCCGCGCGGATCGCATCCGTGACGTTTTCATGCGACAAGATGATATCGCCGCCCTGGAAACTGCAATGCAGGTGCTCGGCCAGCTTGGCCAGTGCGTGCTCGTCGGCCAGGTCGGTCTCGCGGCGCAGCGCCGACAGCGCCGTGAGGCGGTACAGCGCGCCCGAATCCAGATAATGGAAGCCGAGCTGATCGGCAACGCGGTGTGCGACCGTGCCCTTGCCGGATGCGGTAGGGCCGTCGATGGTGATGACTGGAATCTGGGAAGTTGGCATATCGGTTACTTTGCTATTTCGGCAAACGCCTTGAAGTATTCAGGGAACGTCTTGTTGACGCATTTCGGATCATTGATGCGGGTGGCCGCGCCCTTGCGCAGCGCACCGTCCAGCGCCACCAGCGAGAAACACATCGCCATGCGGTGATCGTCATAGGTATCAATGGTAGCAGGCGCCAGCACGGCGGGCGGAGTCACCTTGATATAGTCCGGCCCCTCCTCCACCGTGGCGCCGACCTTGCGCAGTTCGGTCGCCATGGCGGCGATGCGGTCCGTCTCCTTGACGCGCCAGCTGGCGATATTGCGCAGCGTGCTGGTGCCGTCGGCATACAGCGCGGCCACGGCAATGGTCATGGCCGCATCCGGGATGTGATTGAAGTCAGCGTCAATCGCCTTCAGCGGGCCATTCGCCCTCGCCTCGATCCAGTTATCGCCCATCGTGATCTGCGCGCCCATCTGCTCCAGCGCGGCGGCAAAGCGCACGTCGCCCTGGATGCTGTGATTGCCCACGCCTTCCACGCGCACCGGGCCGCCGCCAATCGCGCCGGCTGCCAGGAAGTACGACGCCGACGACGCATCGCCCTCCACATGGATCGTGCCTGGCGACTGATACACCTGGCCCGGCTGGATGGTGAACGAGGCCCAGCCATCCTGCTCGACCTTGACGCCGAAACGGCGGATCAGGTTCAGCGTGATTTCGATATACGGCTTGGAAATCAGCTCGCCGGTCACATCGATCGTGATGGCATGCTCACTGGCCATCAGCGGCGCCACCATCAGCAGCGCCGTCAGGAACTGGCTCGACACATCACCGCGCACCGACAGGCGCTGCGTGTTGATCTTGCCCTGCTTGATGTGCAGCGGCGGGAAGCCGGGATTGCCCGTGTACTCCACGTTGGTGCCCGCAGCATTGAGCGCATCGACCAGATCGCCAATCGGGCGCTCATGCATGCGCGGCACACCGTGCAGCGTATAGTCGCCGCCGATGACAGCCAGCGCGGCGGTCAGTGGACGGATCGCCGTGCCCGCGTTGCCCATGAACAGATCCGCCGATTTATTCGGCAGCACGCCCGCCACGCCGGTGACGTGGTGAATCGTACCGGTAGCAGTCTTCTCCTCGGTCCAGATGACGCCGAGCGCGCGCAGCGCCGCCAGCATCACCGCCGTATCGTCCGACGCCAGCAGATCAACAATCGCCACCTGCCCCTGCGACAACGCCGACAGCAGCAAAATGCGATTCGAAATGGACTTGGAGCCCGGCAGGCGCACAGCGCCCTCAACATGAGCGACCGTTTGCAGGTCAATGTATTCGTGAGTCATAAAATATTCCTTCCACTACGGGGTCAGGTCCGTCATTTCTACACGAGCCCAGCTGTAAAGCCGTACTACGGTAGAGGTCGTGTAGAAATGACGGACCTGACCCCGGGTTTAATCTGCTTTATCGGGCGATGGCGGCGTTTCGGCTGCTTCGATGGCGGTGATCCATTGGTGGCGCGCGTGCTGGGCGTTGCTGTAGACCTGCTCCAGGCCCGCGCCGTCGTTGGCGGCCAGTTGCGCACGCAGTACGGTCAACTGGGCCATGTAGGCGTCCAGTTCGGCCAGCAGTGCCGGCTGGTTGGCCAGGCTGATGTCGCGCCACATTTCTGGCGATGAACCGGCGATCCTGGTGAAGTCGCGGAAGCCGCTGGCGGCGTACTGGAACAGCAGGTCGGCGTGCGGTTTCCTGGCGATGTCGTCGACCAGCGCGTACGCCAGCAGGTGCGGCAGGTGGCTGACGGCGGCGAACACTTTGTCATGCTCTTCCGGCGTCAGGCGATGGATGATGGCGTCGCAAGCGCGCCATGCAGCGGCGACGCGCTCGACATCCGTTTCGCTGTTTTCGGCCAGCGCAGTCAGCACGACTTTTTTGCCGACATACAGGTTGTCGATGGCGGCATCGGGGCCGTTGGTTTCGCGGCCGGCGATCGGGTGGCCTGGTACGAACTGCGCTACCTTGCTGCCCAAGGCGCGGCGTGCGGATGCGACGACGTCGGACTTGGTACTGCCCGCATCGGTGACCACGGTGCCAGCTTGCAGATGCGGCGCTATCGAGGCCAGGATCGCCTCGGTCTGTGCGACGGGGGCTGCCAGCAGGACCAGGTCTGCGCCATGCAGCGCATCCGCCAGCGGCAGCGCGCCATCGGCGGCGGCACCGCTTACGCCAATCGCATCGATGATGCCCAGCTCTTTTGCACGCGCCATCGATGTGGCGGAACGGCCCACGCCGACAATCTCGCGTACTGCGCCGGCTTTGCGCAGCGAACGGGCGAACGAGCCGCCAATCAGTCCGACGCCAAAAATAACGACTTTATTCAGCATTACTCCGCCAGTGCTTTCTTCAGTGCCGCGATCAGCACGGCATTTTCCTGCGGCAGGCCGATGGAAATGCGCAGCCACTCGGGCAAGCCATAGTTCCCCACCGGACGCACGATCACGCCCTGCTTCAGCAGCGACAGGTTCACGCGCGCACCTGCACCCGCGTCCTCGCCCACTTTTACCAGAACGAAGTTGCCGAACGATGGCACGTATTCCAGTCCCAGCTGCTCGAACGCTTCGACAAACTGCTGATAACCAGCGGCGTTGTTGGCTGCGCTCTGCGCCAGGAAGGCTTTGTCGTTCAATGCTGCAATCGCTGCGGCTTGCGCCAGCGAGTTCACATTGAACGGCTGGCGGATACGGTTCATCAGGTCCGTCAGCGCCGGCTGCGCAATCGCGAAGCCGACGCGCAGGCCCGCCAGACCGTAGGCTTTCGAGAAGGTGCGCGAGACCAGCAGGTTGGGATATTTCTTGACCCACTGCGCCGATTCAAACTGATGCTCGGCCGCGAGGAATTCGTTGTATGCCTCGTCTAGCACCACCACTACGTGCGCCGGCACCTTGGCGATGAAGGCCTCGATCTCGGCCGCCGGAATAAAGGTGCCAGTCGGGTTGTTCGGATTGGCGATGAAGACCAGCCGCGTGTCGTCACGGATCGCCGCCAGCATCGCTGGCAGGTCGTGGCCGCGCGCCTTGGCCGGCACCACGATGTGCTGCGCGCCCACGCCTTGGGTCGCCAGCGCGTACACGGCAAACGAGTACTGCGCATACACGATGGACTGGCCACGCTCGACAAATGCGTGCGCGGCGATTTCCAGGATATCGTTGGAGCCGTTGCCCAGCGTGATCCAGTCTGCCGGCACGTCGTAGCGTTTGGACAGCGCGCCTTTCAGGTCAAAGCCGTTGGCGTCCGGGTAGCGCCCCAGCTCCGCCACGGCGGCGGCCAGCGCATGCTGCGCGGAGGCCGGCATGCCAAATGGATTTTCATTCGACGCCAGTTTGACGATGGCCGCTTCTTCCAGGCCGAATTCACGCGCGACTTCCGAAATCGGTTTGCCTGCCTGGTAGGGGGCGATGGCGCGGACGTATTCCGGGCCGTAGTTCTTGCTCATATTGTCTCTCTTCGTAATCAGGTCAGGCTGACCGGGTAGGAACCCAGCACCTTGAAGAATGCGGCATTGCTTTGCAGCTCTTCGAGCGCGCGCGCAACGGACGGATTCTGGACGTGGCCTTCGACGTCGACGTAGAAATAGTATTCCCAGGTGCCGGTGCGGGCCGGACGCGATTCAAAGCGCGTCATTGACACGCCATGCTGCGCCAGGGAGCCAAGCAGGCGGTAGATCGAACCTGCCTTGTGCGGCGCCGCCAATGCCAGCGAGGTACGGTCCTCGCCTGACGGGCCGGCGTGCAGCTGGCCGATCACGGCAAAGCGCGTGCGGTTCGACGGGTCGTCCTGGATGTTGGCCTTGACCGTGCCCAGGCTGTATCGCACGCCTGCGCGCTCACCGGCGATGGCCGCCAGCGTGTGGTCGTCACGCGCCATGCGCGCCGCTTCCGCGTTGGATGACACGGCGCGGCGTTCCAGGTCCGGGTAGTTATTGTTCAACCAGATCTGGCACTGCGCCAGCGCCTGGGCGTGGGCGCAGATGGCGGTCACGCCTTCCATATTACCGGTGCCGGTCAGCAGGCTATGACGCACGGCGATCGACACTTCGCCACTGATGGTCAGCGGCGTATGCAGCAGCAGGTCCAGCGTGCGGCCGATGGCGCCTTCGGTTGAATTCTCCACTGGCACCACGCCGAATTCGGCGGTGCCGGCTTCGGTCGCGCGGAAGACTTCATCAATCGAGGAGCAGGACAGCACGTCCACCGCAGTGCCGAACTGTTCGTAGACTGCCTGTTCGCTGTAGGTGCCGGCCGGGCCGAGGAAGGCCACGGTGACGCGTTTTTCCAGCGAGCGGCAGGCGGACATGATCTCGCGCCAGATGGTTTGCAGTTCCGCGTTGCCCATCGGGCCGGGATTGCGTTCGGCGACGCCGCGCAGCACCTGCGCTTCGCGCTCGGGACGGAATACCGGTGCACCGGTTTCCGCTTTGACGTGGCCTACTTCCTGCGCGACCTGGGCGCGCTGGTTCAGCAAGTCGAGGATTTGCGCGTCAATCGTATCGATCTTTTCGCGCAAGGGTTTCAGTTTGTCGTTCATTTGTGTTGACCAGCGAATTCGTTGAGGTAGGCGACGAGCGCTTGCACGCCCTCGATAGGCATCGCGTTGTAAATCGACGCACGCATACCACCGACGGACTTGTGGCCCTTCAGTTGCAGCAGGCCGCGCGCTTTGGCGCCGGCCAGGAATGCTTCGTTCCTGCTTTCGTCCTTCAGGTAGAAGGGCACGTTCATGCGCGAGCGGTTGGATGGCGCGACGCGCGTTTCATAAAAGTCGCTGCCGTCCAGTGCTGCATACAGCAGGTCGGCCTTGGCCTGCGCGCGGCGCGACATCTCGGCCACGCCGCCCTGCCGCTTCAGCCACTGGAACACCAGGCCGGCGATATAGATGCCGTAGGTCGGCGGCGTGTTGTACATCGATTCGTTGTCGGCCACCAGCTTGAAGTCGAACGCCGACGGACAGACCGGCAACGCCTTGCCCAGCAGGTCTTCGCGGATGATGACGATGGTGACGCCGGCCGGGCCGATGTTTTTCTGCGCGCCGGCAAAGATCACGCCATATTTGGCGACATCGATCTCGCGCGACAGGATGTGCGAGGACATATCGGCCACCAGCGTCACGTCCTGCAGGCGCAGATCGTTGAAGTCCGGCTGGTACTCGACGCCGCCGATGGTCTCGTTGGTGCACATGTGCAGATAAGCTGCGCCGGGCGTGAGCTGCCACTCCGCCTGCGGCGGCACCGCCGTAGTCGACGATGCGGCGATATTCACGTTGGCGTACTTGCGCGCTTCCTTGATGGATTTCTCCGACCACGAACCGGTGTGAATGAAATCGATGGTTGCACCGTCAGGCTTGTGGCCCAGCAGGTTCAACGGAATCAGGGCGTTCTGCGACAGTCCGCCGCCCTGCATGAACAAGATCTTGTAATTGTCCGGCACTGCCAGCAGCTCGCGCAGGTCGCGCTCCGCTGCCTGGTAAATCGAAATAAACTCCGGTCCGCGGTGGCTCATCTCCATGACGGACATGCCGCTGCCATGCCAGTCCAGCATTTCGGCAGCGGCTTGCGCCAGCACTTCTTTCGGCAATACGGCAGGGCCGGCGGAGAAGTTAAAGATGTGAGTCACGTTGCGATCCTTATGGTGAATGGTGTTACTTGGCTTGTTGCTGCTGCATCTTCTGCATCAGCGGGCCGAGACGGCGCTGCACGATCAACTGGCCCAGCTGCATGCCCTCGCCCATCAGCTTCGGCATCGACGACAGCATCTTGGCGCCCACCGGCGTGCGGTAAAAAGCGGTGATCTGCTTCAGTTCAGCGGCGCTGAAATTGCGCGCGTACAGCGGCACGGTTTCCGCCATGATCTCGTCGACCAGCGCCGGGTCGCTCATCACGGCCTGCATGGTGTTGATGGCGCCCGGCAGTTCGGCTTCCATTTGCGCCAGCGCTTTCTGCTTGTCGTCAGCGCTGAGTTTGGGATTGTTCTTGATCGATGCCTCCGCACCGGCATGCATCGAGGCGCCGATGCTTTGCGACATCTGCTGCATGGCGCCGATCATCACGCTGCGGTAGTTCATCGACTCAAACAGTTCCTTGGCGGCTGCCATGGCGGCCGGGTCGGCGGCTGGCGCCTGTGCGTAGACGGGGGCGGCGCCGATCAGCGCCAGCGAAGTCACCAGGCTTGCTACGATTTTTTTCATGTTCTGCATCTCCAAATAAAAAGGGGCCAGTCTGCGCCGCGTTACGCGACAGACCTGGCCCCGATGGTCCGGACTTGCGTCCGGATTGGTTCAGCCTTATTCGGCTGCCGCGTCGTCCGGTTTGGAATCCGGGCCCGGTTCCAGTTCGACTTCGTCGATGTCGGTTTCGACCACGCGCTGCAGGCCGGACAGCTTGGTGCCGTCTTCCACTGCAATCAGGGTCACACCCTGGGTTGCGCGGCCCATCTCGCGGATCTCCGACACGCGGGTGCGGATCAGCACACCACCGGTGGTGATCAGCATGATCTCGTCGGTCGAATCAACCAGCGTTGCCGCGACCACGCGGCCGTTACGCTCCGAAGTCTGGATCGCAATCATGCCTTTGGTGCCGCGGCCGTGACGGGTGTACTCGGTGATCGGGGTCCGTTTGCCGAAGCCGTTTTCGGTGGCGGTCAGTACCGACTGCTGCTCGTTTTCTGCCACCAGCAGTGCGATCACGCGCTGGCCTTCGTCCAGGTTCATGCCGCGTACACCGCGGGCGTTGCGGCCCATCGGACGCACGTCGTTCTCGTCGAAGCGCACGGCCTTGCCGGCGTCGGAGAACAGCATGACATCGTGTTCGCCATCGGTCAGCGCAGCGCCGATCAGGAAGTCGCCATCATCCAGGTCGACCGCAATGATGCCGGCCTTGCGTGGGTTGCTGAAGTCTTTCAGCGGCGTCTTCTTCACAGTGCCCAGGCTGGTCGACATGAAGACGTAGTGGTCTTCCGGGAAGGTCCGGTTTTCGCCTGACAGCGGCAGGATGACCGTGATCTTCTCGTTGTCCGCCAGCGGGAACATGTTGACGATCGGCTTGCCGCGCGAGTTGCGCGAGCCTTGCGGTACTTCCCATACCTTGAGCCAGTACATGCGGCCACGGTCGGAGAAGCACAGGATGTAGTCGTGGGTGTTGGCGATGAACAGCTGGTCGATCCAGTCTTCATCCTTGGTCGCCATGGCCTGCTTGCCGCGGCCGCCGCGTTTCTGCGCGCGGTACTCGGAAATCGGCTGCGCCTTCATGTAACCGGTGTGCGACAGCGTCACGACCATGTCCTGCGGCGTGATCAGGTCTTCGGTATTGAGGTCGCTGGCGTTGTGCTCGATGTTGGAACGGCGTGGGTCCTTGGCCGGATCGCCGAACTCGGTCACGACCGACGTCATTTCTTCGGTGATGATGGTGGTCACGCGCGATGGCGTGGCCAGGATGTCCAGCAGGTCGGCGATTTCCGCCATCACGTCTTTGTACTCGTTGACGATCTTGTCCTGTTCCAGGCCGGTCAGGCGTTGCAGGCGCATTTGCAGGATCTCTTGCGCCTGGTCGTCGGACAGCTTGTACATGCCGTCGGACTGGATGCCGTAGTGCTTCGGCAGGTGTTCCGGACGGAAGGCTTCGATACCCCCCACGGTGGTGCCTTCGCCGGTACGGGCCAGCATCTCACGCACCAGCGAGGAATCCCACGAACGGTCCATCAGGGCCGCTTTTGCCACTGGCGGCGTCGGCGCGGCCTTGATCAGCGCGATGAATTCATCGATGTTGGCCAGTGCGACTGCCAGGCCTTCCAGCACGTGGCCGCGTTCGCGCGCCTTGCGCAGTTCGAACACGGTACGGCGCGTCACCACTTCGCGGCGGTGCGACAGGAAGCACGACAGCATTTCCTTCAGGTTCAGCAGGCGCGGCTGACCGTCGACCAGCGCCACCATATTCATGCCGAAGGTGTCTTGCAGCTGGGTTTGCTTGTACAGATTGTTCAGTACCACTTCCGGCACTTCACCGCGCTTGAGCTCGATGACCACACGCATGCCCGATTTATCGGACTCGTCGCGGATGTCGGAAATGCCGTCCAGCTTCTTGTCGCGCACGTTTTCAGCGATGCGCTCCAGCAGCGATTTCTTGTTGACCTGGTACGGCAGCTCGTCAACGATGATGGCGGTGCGGCCGCCGTCCTTGCCGTATTCTTCGTAGTGGGTCTTGGCGCGCATCACCACGCGGCCACGGCCGGTGCGGTAGCCATCGCGTACGCCCGAGACGCCATAAATGGTGCCGCCGGTCGGGAAGTCTGGCGCCGGGATCAGTTCGATCAGCTCGTCGATCGAGCACTCCGGGTTTTGCAGCACGTGCAGCGCGCCGGCAATCACTTCATGCAGATTGTGCGGCGGGATGTTGGTGGCCATACCCACCGCGATACCGGACGAACCGTTGATCAGCAGGTTGGGAATGCGGGTCGGCAGAACGGTCGGTTCTTTTTCCTTGCCGTCGTAGTTGGGCTGGAAGTCGACCGTGTCCTTGTCGATGTCGGCCAGCAGCTCGCTGGAAATCTTGTCCAGGCGGCACTCGGTGTAACGCATTGCTGCCGCGCCGTCGCCGTCGACCGAGCCAAAGTTACCCTGGCCATCGACCAGCATGTAGCGCAGCGAGAAGTCCTGCGCCATGCGCACCAGCGTGTCGTAAATCGAGGCGTCGCCGTGCGGGTGGTACTTACCCATGGTGTCGCCCACCACACGGGCGCACTTCACGTACGCGCGGTTCCACACATAATTGGATTCGTGCATCGAGTACAAGACCCGGCGGTGCACCGGCTTCAGGCCGTCACGCACGTCCGGCAAGGCGCGGCCGACGATGACGCTCATGGCGTAATCGAGGTAGCTCTTGCGCATCTCTTCTTCGAGGGAAATAGGGATTGTTTCTTTTGCGAATTGATCCATTGGCGGGTCGTTTTACTGTGGTTTGTTAAGCCTCCCCGAGGGAAAGGCAAGCGTACGATTTTAGCATGCGCGCACGGCAACTAGCGGAATTCCGCTTCCCGCGCGCCGCCATGCGGTGTTGCGGCCTACCACGCACGGTAACAAGTTGTAATATTCATGACACATTACTCAATTATTATCGACAATCCCGTTGCAACAAAACAACATTTTAGTCGAACCTGAAAAGGTGCCATGTTGGAGCCTTTTAAACGACTTTAATCGCTTGTGGCAAAATGGACGAGAAGTCAATTGCTTGTTTCGCAAGCGGAAAACGGTGTCGACGCCCCTGCGTGGTAGAATTCGCCCCACGCAAAGAACTACGTCGCGCAGTTTTCTGCAGATATCACCCCGAAAGGAAGAAAAATATGAAAAAACTGATTTCGATGCTGGCCATCTCGGCTGCATTTGCCGGCTCGGCCATCGCGCAAACCGCGCCAACCGCGCCACCGTATGCGCCTGTGACCCAGGACATCAAAGCAGCAACGCCGAAAAGCGCCTACGTGCAAGACGCGCGCGGCATCATCGCCCGTGATCCATTCGGTCTGTGCTGGCGCACTGGCTACTGGACCCCGGCTGATGCCGTGCCAGGTTGCGATCTGCCGATCTGCGTCGAGCCAGAGAAACTGGAAAACGGCAAGTGCGTAGCACCACCGCCGCCACCAGCCGCTCCAGCACCGGCGCCAGCACCAACCCCGGCGCCGACCCCGGTACCAGTACCAGTGCCAACCGCACAAAAAGTGAGCTTCGCTGCTGACGCCTTCTTCGACTTCGACAAAGCTGTGCTGAAACCAGAAGGTAAAGCCAAGCTGGACGACGTGACCTCGAAACTGGGTTCGATCAATCTGGAAGTCATCATCGCCGTCGGTCACACTGACTCGGTCGGTACCGATGAATACAACCAGAAGCTGTCGGTACGCCGTGCAGAAGCTGTCAAAGCCTACATCATCTCGAAAGGCGTTGAAGCCAACCGCGTGTACACCGAAGGTAAAGGCGAGAAACAACCTGTAGCAGACAACAAAACTGCTGAAGGCCGCGCTAAAAACCGTCGCGTAGAAATCGAAGTGGTCGGCACCAGCAAGTAATTCGCTGCCCGCACACTGGAAAGCCCCGCCTTGCGGGGCTTTTTTTATACCCGCCGGCAAAAAGGGGTCTGACCCCGTACGGGGTCAGACCCCTGCATGCGCAGTGCGGGGTAGAATACTGCTATTCCATCTGCACAGAACAACATGAACGCCGATCCATTAGAACTGCAAAAATTCTCCGAACTGGCCCATCGCTGGTGGGACCCGACCTCCGAGTTCCGTCCGCTGCACGAGATCAACCCGTTGCGCCTTGAATGGATCAACGCGCGCGCGCCGCTGGCCGGCAAGAACGTGATCGACATTGGCTGCGGTGGCGGCATCCTCAGCGAATCGATGGCGCGCAAGGGCGCGACCGTGACCGGCATCGACCTGGGCGAGAAAGCACTCAAGGTAGCCGACCTGCATTCACTGGAATCGGGCGTGCAGGTGCGCTACAAGCTCATCGCCGCAGAAGACATGGCGGCGCAAGAAGCCGGCCAGTACGACGTGGTGACCTGCATGGAAATGCTGGAACACGTGCCGGACCCGGCCGCCATCGTACGCGCCTGCGCGGCACTGGTGAAGCCAGGCGGCCAAGTCTTCTTCTCGACGCTGAACCGCAATCCCAAGTCCTACCTGTTTGCCGTGATCGGCGCCGAGTACATCCTGCGCATGCTGCCGAAAGGCACGCATGACTACGAAAAATTCATCACACCGTCCGAGCTGTCGCAGTTCATCCGCAGCGCCGGGCTGGAAGTGCAAGGCTTCAAGGGCATGGGCTACAACCCGCTGACCAAGATTTACTCGCTCAACGACGACACCAGCGTCAACTACCTGGTGGCTGCACGCCGTCCACTGGCATGAGCACCATGACCTTGCCTGCCGCACCGCGCGCCATCCTGTTCGACCTCGATGGCACCCTGGCCGATACCGCGCCTGACCTGGCTGCCGCCGTGAACCTGCTGCGCACCGCGCGTGGCCTGGCGCCGACCGCCTATGAGATCCTGCGCCCCACCGCTTCGGCCGGCGCGCGCGGCATGATCGGCGCATCCTTCGGGCTGAAGCCCGAGGATGAAGGCTATATCGAACTGCGCGATGGCTTCTTCAGCAATTACGAAGCCGCCATGGCCGTGCACAGCGGCCTGTTTGATGGCATTGCCGCGCTGCTGGCCGGTATCGAGGCAGCAGGCCTGCAATGGGGCATCGTTACCAACAAGTCCAAGCGGTTTACCGATCCGCTGCTGCCGCAGATCGGCCTGGCGCACGCCGCCTGCGCCATCTCGGGCGACACCACGCCGCATCCCAAGCCGCATCCGGCGCCCCTGCTGGAAGCGGCCAAACGCCTGAATCTGGCGCCGGAGCAATGCTGGTATGTGGGCGACGACCTGCGTGACATCCAGGCTGGCAAGGCGGCGGGCATGCTGACCATCGCCTGCGGCTGGGGCTATTGCGGCCCGACCGAACCGCAACATTGGCAGGCCGACTATCTGTTCCAGCACCCCGCCGAACTGTTGGTATTGATGCAGAACACACTGTCAGGCGGCGCGCTGGCGGCCTAAGTTAAATGATAACGCTAACCGTTGTATAGACGACTCATTAGTGTGCTTTGCCTATATTTTGAGCAAAATAGTTATTGCCGTACGGACAGAGTAGGTATAGTCTGCGCCCTGACTGCGTAGAATTACTTATTTCCTGAAAGCCACGACCTCGCTGATTAGGAAGAGAGAGACAGTCACCCTTTATCTCAACTTCCGATCAGGAGCATCATGAATTTTCCTGAGCTGGCTGCCCAGAACCCGCAGCTTTACTCTGACAACACGACCGCCCTGCCGCAGCGCACCGAAGCCCCGCAGAGCTGGATGGTCCGCGTGACCGACGCTAAATACCACTGGTACGACCTGCTGGCCGGCTTTACCCAGAAGCCGGACCTGCACGACCCCGTTGGCCGCTACATGCGCCGCATGCAGTTCGAACTGGATGCCGCAGCGGAGAAGCGTCATCTGTTCTTTGCCGTCACCCGTCCGCGCGTGCGTTTCGACGTCACCGGCGTGGTGCAATGGGGCTTCTTCTCGCTCAAGCTGACGCTGCCGCTGCTGGTGGGCGCGGACGCCCGCAAGGAAACCATCTCGGTGGAACTCAAGGTGCCGTTCGCGGCCACCATGAAAAAACCGACCGTGATCCTGGCCGAAGACTTCATCAGTCTGAACTGGGGCGGCCTGGTCGAAGTGTTTTCCGTGCACGACCTGCTGCAGACCTATGCCCACACGCTCAAGCTGCCAAGCAAGGTCATGTACGTAGGCCAGACCCGCGATCCGGACGGCCGCCTGGCCAAAGGCCGCCTGCCCGCCCTGCACAAGGTGCGCGCGCAATTTGGCGCCGACTACGACATCCTGTTGCTGCTGGTGGGCATGGAAGTGGACGTCAACTGCGCCGAAGGCGATCCCGCCGCGCAGCCGCACAACGAGCATCCGCTGGCGGCCGACGCGCTGCAGGCGGAGCGCATGGACGTGATCGAAGCGGCGCTGATTCGCCACTTCGAAGGCAGCACGCCGCGCTGGCGCACCAGCGATGAGCGCAAGATGCGCAGCGAACGCCTGGACGCCGTGCAGGCATGCAACCAGCTGGCGCAATACACCATCGATCTGCAATTGCCGGAAACCGGCTTTTACAACTACCTGTGCTCGGAATTTGTCACCGCGTCCAGGCAGCACCTGCTGAGCTGCTACATCGCCGACGGCCAGGCCCAAGTGGCCGTCATGCCACGGCCGGACGCCGCCAAACGCACTAAAAGCTGAGTAGTGTTACATTGAGTGAACAGGCGCTTGCGATCATATTTCCACATAGAAATATTTTGCCGCAAGCACTATAATCACCTCACTATGACATCCCTGGAGCGCGCAACATGACCAATGACGACGACGATTACCCCGATCCGTCGCCGGAAGAACTGGGCATAGGCGCGCTGTTTGAGGAAGCGCCCGAACCCTTCCACGACCTGGTGGCCCCGCCGCCGGACGCGATGGAAGAACTGCTGCCGCTGATGCCGCAACGGACCGCCGCGCCACAGACCTGGGTGGTCACGGTGGCCGACGCCAAATTCCACTGGTATGACCTGATCGCCGGCTTCCCGGAAGTGCCGGACATCCGCGACCCGGTCGGCCGCCACCTGCGCCGCATGCAGTTCGACCTGGAAGCAACCAGCGAAAAGCGCCTCATCTACTTTGCCGTCAACCGTCCGCGCGTGCGCTTTGACACCACGCGCAGCACCAGCTGGGGCTTCTTCTCACTCAAGCTGACCGTGCCGCTGCTGGTGGGGCCGGAAGAGAAAAAGGAATCGCTGACCATCGAGCTGGAGGTACCGTTTGCGGCCACGCTGAAAAAGCCATCGGTGGTGCTGACCGACCGCTTCATCACGCTCAACTGGGGCGGCCTGATCGAAGCGCTGTCGATCCACGACGTGCTGCAGCAGTACGAGAATCAGCTGAACTACAAGACCGAAGTGCAGTACGTCGGCCAGACCAAGGACCCGTTGGGCCGCCTGGCGCGCGCGCGTTTGACGCCGGTGCAGCGCGTGCACCAGAAGTTCAGCGAAGACAACGACATGCTGCTGCTGATCCAGCGCTTCAATGTCGAAGTCATGTCGGACGATGGCGACCCGGCCGAGATGGAAGTCAACCAGAATCCGGTGGCGGCCGACATGCTGCTCAAGGACCGCATCGACGTGGTGGAATGCGCGCTGATACGCTACTTTGAAGGCCCGGAAATGCACGGCCGCAGCGACAAGGAAGCGGACATCCGCAAGCAGCGCCTGCGCGATGTGCAGGCCGCCAACAACCTGCAAAACTTCCGCATCGACCTGCGGCTCGAAGAGTCAGGCAAGTACCACGACCTGTACTCGCGTCACGCGGGCGTATCGCGCAGCCACATCATCGACTGCACGATCGCCGATGGCAACGTCATCATCACCCGCGTGCCAGACAAGGCCAAGCCTTAAACCGCGGCCAGCGCCTGCTCCAGGTCTACGAGCAGGTCATCGCTGTGTTCAATGCCGATCGACAGGCGCACCGTATCCACCGTCACCCCGGCTTTCGCCAGCTCTTCTTCATTGAGCTGGCGGTGCGTGGTGGTGGCCGGATGACAGGCCAGCGATTTGGCGTCGCCGATATTGACCAGGCGCGTGAACAGCTTGAGCGCATCCTGGAAGCGCGTGCCGCCCTCGACGCCGCCTTCGACGCCAAAAGTCAGCAGGCCGGACGAGCGGCCGCCCAGGTACTTGAGCGCCAGCGGATAATCCTTGTGGTCTTCCAGGCCGGCGTAATTGACCCACTTCACCTTCGCGTGCTGGCCCAGGAACTGCGCCACCTTGCGCGTGTTCTCGACGATGCGCTCCATGCGCAGCGCCAGCGTCTCGATGCCCTGCAAAATCAAAAAGGCATTGAACGGCGACAGCGCTGCGCCAGTATTCCGCAACGGCACCACGCGTGCGCGGCCGATATAAGCGGCAGGCCCCAGCGCGTCGGTGTAGACCACGCCGTGATAAGACACATCCGGCTCGTTGAGGCGCTTGAAGCGTTCTTTGTGCTGCGCCCACGGGAACTTGCCCGAATCGACGATGGCGCCGCCGATGGAATTGCCATGGCCGCCCAGGTACTTGGTCAGCGAGTGCACCACGATGTCGGCGCCGTGCTCGATGGGGCGCAGCAGATAAGGCGTGGCGACGGTGTTATCGACAATCAGCGGCACGCCGTGCTGGTGGGCGATGGCGGCAATCGCGGCGATGTCGGTGATATTGCCGAGCGGGTTGCCAATCGATTCAATGAACACGGCCTTGGTGCGCTCGTCGATCAGTTTGGCGAAAGATGCGGGATCGCGCGCATCGGCAAAGCGCGTGGTAATGCCGAACTGCGGCAGCGTGTGCGCGAACAAGTTGTAGGTGCCGCCATACAGCGTGGCGGCGGAGACGATGTTGTCGCCCGCTTCGGCGATGGTCTGGATCGCATACGTGATGGCGGCCTGGCCGGATGCCAGCGCCAGCGCGGCAATGCCGCCTTCCAGCGCCGCAACGCGCTCTTCCAGCACGTTCTGCGTCGGGTTCATGATGCGGGTGTAGATGTTGCCCTGCACTTTAAGATCGAACAGGTCAGCGCCATGCTGGGTGTCGTCAAAGGCGTAAGCGACGGTCTGGTAAATGGGCACGGCGACGGCGCGCGTGGTCGGGTCCGGGCGGTAGCCGCCGTGGACGGCGATGGTTTCCAGTTTCATGCTGTCTCCTTGGGTGGTGGACTTGGCAAAATAGCATGGAAGGCCATGGCGTGACCAAGAATGATTCCAAAAATGCAAATGCGCATTCCAGATAAGCTATGCTGTCACAAAACGGAGCACTGGCACGTCTACGCTGCATGATCACTGATACGACGACTTTTAACGGGCTGCGTCCGCGGCTATTCTCGATTGCCTACCGCATGCTGGGCGTTCGCGCCGATGCCGAGGACGTGGTGCAGGATGCATGGCTGCGCTGGCACGGCAGCGCGCAGGAAGCCGTGCAATCGGCGGAAGCGTGGCTGGTGACCATCACCACCCGGCTGGCCATCGACCGCCTGCGCGGCCGTCTTGCAGAACGTGAGTCCTATGTGGGCTGGTGGCTGCCCGAACCCATCGTCGAGCTGGACGAACACACGCCGGAAAGCCATGCGGAGCTGGCCAGCGAAGTGTCGATGGCATTTCTGTGGGTGCTCGAGCGTTTGTCACCCGAGGAGCGCGCAGCGTTTCTGATGCGGCAGGTGTTCGACCACGATTACGCCGATGTCGCGGCAGTGCTGGGCAAAAGCGAAGCGGCGTGCCGGCAGATGGTGCACCGCGCGCAGGAACGCGTGCAGCAGCAAAAGCCACGCTTCGATGTATCACGCGAGCAGCATCAGGCGCTGCTGGGCCGCTTCATCGCCGCCGCCCAGATCGGCGACCGCGCGGCCATGAAAACCATGCTGACAGACGATGTACAGCTGGTGGCCGATGGCGGCGGCAAGGTCAACTCCTACCTGCACATCCTGCACGGCGCGGGACGCGTGGCGGGATCGTTCTGGTCGCTGGAGCACCAGTATCCCCAACAGGTGGTGTACCGCCAGGCGCGCGTCAATGGTGGTCCAGGGCTGGTGCGCTATGTGAACGGCAAACTGGAGTCGGCGCAATCCCTCGTCATCGAGAACGACCGCATCGCCGCCGTGCTCATCGTGCGCAATCCCGACAAGCTGACGGGCGTGCCGCAAACTATTTTCTGAACGCTGTCACAAGCTGCGAAGCTGGCCCGTCTTACAGGGTATGGAGCGCGCGCGGTGCGCCCTCCCCTTACTCTGAAAGGCATCACCATGAACCAAGCACGCATCCCTTTCTTCAAACTCGCACCGGCCAATATGCAGGCCATGATTGCGTTGTCCGGCACCGTCAAGAAAAGCTCGCTGGGCCCGCGCCTGGTGGAACTGATCAACCTGCGCATCTCGCAGATCAACGGCTGCGGCGTGTGCGTCGACATGCACTGGCGTGACCTCATCAAACAGGAAGTGGAACCACGCCACCTGAATGCCATCGCCGGCTGGCGCGAGGCGCCGGCATCGTTCTTCAGCGAACGCGAGCGCGCCGCGCTGAACTGGGCCGAAGCGGTGAATGCCCTGCCCCACAAACATCCTGGCGACGCTGATTTCGATTTACTGAAAAGCCATTTCAGCGACAACGAAATCGCCGAAATGAGCTACGCAATTGCGGTGATCCGCGGTTGGAACGTGATCAACGCCAGCCTGCACAACCAGATCCCGGAAGTGCCACCGCCAGGGATGTAATCATTTAACCGCTGTGCTCAGCTTTACACGCTCGAATCCGGCAAGAGGCGGGAGTTCATTGACCGCCTCTGTCTGATCCTCCAGGCCGACAACATGGCGATACAGCACATACTTCGCGTCCGTTTCGCCATAGCCGAATGTGGCGGAAACCACCATCACCTGCGAGGCCGAAAGGTATAGCCATATCGGCCTGCTCTTTTCGGCAAAATCCAAACGCTTCAAACCAGCGCCTATCGAAGGGTACGAGACGACAAAACCCTGCAACGCGTTTGCGGTAAATTCACCCGACACAATCAACACGCGCTGGCTTTTCCCCACGCACTGCACCAGAACCGACTCGCCTCGGGACTGCTCTGCCGTTTCAAAAAATGGCACACGCTGGCGGCCTTGCCGGAGATAGTAGACGTAGGTCGAAGCAAGTCTTGCTTCGCGAATTATCTCTACACGCTGCCGCGATTTCGCACCAACATCGCAGGCGCTAACCATTTCGGCAGCGCATGTGCCGCTGACTATCCATGAGCAAAGCAATATGGCGGTTCTCATTTGACCATGTCCCTTAATATCTGCATAGTGTCAGGATGACTCGACAGCTTATCGGCCGCCGCTTTGATTCTGCGATAGTAAATGCCGTTTCGGATACCCCGATAATCCTTGTATGCTTCTTCGATCGCTACTTGGGCAGTCGCTGTCGGCCGTTTGTCGATCAGCGCTTGTAGATAAGCGGTACCGGTCTGGATATTAAGCGCTTCATTCAACATATCCAGACTGTCGTGGAAGGCGTCGGCTTCGCGGTATAGGTCCGATTCTGGCCGCCGCATAGCACGCGGCTTGGCCAGATTATTGAGACGTGCAAGCTCGCGAACTGGCGCCCTAAGCAGCTGCATGAGTCCTCGTGCAGAACTTCCCTGCGCATTCGCATTCTTATCGAACCGCGACTCCATATAAATCTGGCAGATGATGGTATCGGTGTCTAGCGTGGATCGGTTGTTGGCAATGACCAGTGCCCGGATTTCACGCAGACGCCCTGATTCATCAACTTTGACCTCCGCAGGACGCGTATCGGAGATGGGGGTCAGCCTTGCCACCTGCATTTTCACCGCCGTCCGTGAATTCATATTAGCGATCCCAGAGCGGATTAACCGGAGCAACTTCAGGTGCATAAACGCGTAAGATCGCATCGACCATACGGACCGAAGCTATCCTTGTCGTCCTGCCGGCACCATCCGTTTTTCCATTCAAAAACAGGCCATCTGTCAGTTCAATGGAGTATGGCCAACCTATCGCCGGGCTTCCACTCTGCTCATCAATGATCAGGAAGTCGAGGTCATAGCCGGAGTCAGACGCTGCGCCTATAGTGTCTTCGTTTGAGAGGCCAGTTTCGGCTGCTACCTCCGCTATCACTTGGCTGCGCAAGGTCTGGCAGGGAATGAGGCGTGGCGACGGGCTGCAGCCACAAAAACACAGATCCCCTTCCAACGCGACTTGTTGGCCATTCCATGTTTCAGGAATACGGGGTCCCACACAAAGAATCTTTCCTGTCGTTTTGCAAGCAGGACAAAAGATCAGATCGTTTTCAAGCGCAATAGCAATGCCATTGATGGCGCCTTGACTACTCGCAGAAATGACTTTCCCTCCAGCAGAAGTTGAGGCGCCTAACGTGATTGTGTATCGTTGCATGCCCCCTCCCATACACTGGTTTCCAAACGCACTAAATAACAATTATTGCGCTTCGACTACGAAATGGTTTGCGATGAAGCAATAATCCAGCGAGAGGTCACTAAATAATCCGTTCTGGAAAAACAAAAGGCCTCGGTGCTAACGCGCCGAGGCCTTTTCTTCTTGCATCCGGATGGTGGAGACGGCGGGAATCGAACCCGCGTCCGCAAGCACTCCACAGACAGTTCTACATACTTAGCACTATCATTTAATTTAACCGGTATGGCACGGATGTGCACGTTACATACAAGCGATTCACCTTAGATTTAGCGCTGCTTCAAGTGACCCGTTACAGCGCGATTCCCTGTAAATGACTCCTTGACTTTTAACGGTCCGCCCCAGGGAAGAAGCGTTTAGGAGCTAACAGCCCTTAGGCTGCCAGTGCGTACGAGTTATCGTTTGCAGTTATTGATTTCTGGGTGTATTTACGAGGTAACCAGGCCTCGGTATGCCCTGCTCTGCTTTGCAACCCACGTCGAAGCCAGGTCGTCCCCACAGACTTCGTATTCTACCGTAATTTGCCGCCCCCCGCCATGCACGTCAAACGCCCGTCATATTCGGCCGTTATGATGGCTGCAGTTCTCACATAGAACGACCATTTAGCGCCCCGTGTGGGCGGCTCTACCGGCGCCGGCGGTCGGGAAATATACCGGCACCAATTACCTTAGATGGTCTTGATCAGCAACGCAGCCATGCCTAGCATGCTGGTGAGCATGAGACCTACCAGCCAGCGGAACTGGGCATCGTTACGGTTGCGCAGTTCATCGATTTTGGCTTCGATGAGCCTGAAATTATCGTGAGTCTCCTTACGCAGCTCATCAATGCGTTCGTTGCCTTCTTTGCGCAACTGATCAATCCGCTCATACGTTTCTATACGCAACGCATCGATACGGGCATTAACTTCGCGGAAATTCCCGTCAATGTTGCGAAAGTTGGCATCAACGTTACGAAAGTTCGCGTCTACTTCCCGGAAGTCGGCTCTGACCTCCTGGAAGCGGACATTCATTTCTGTCCTGAGCGTATCGTTGGCGTTGTCCATGGGCTTCATCCTCGTGTGCACGATTACGGTTGTCAAGCTGAGCTGGTATGACACAAACGTGCGGCCTGTTGTTGCGGCGCAGCACGCGCTACAGGATTTGTGAATTTATCGCTAACAACGTATTAAAATGACAGTGTCATCATTCCAGCTTCCACCACGCCATGCCTGATGCCGCCGTCCAAACTGTCCCCGGCCCCAAGAAACGCGGACGCCCGCAAAAGGGTGAAGGCGGCGGCCTGCGCGCGGAACTCATCGAGAAGTCTGCGCAGCTGTTCCGCACCAAGGGCTATGACAACACCACCGTGCGCGATATCGCAGCGGCCACCGGCATCCAGGCCGGCAGCTGGTTTTATCACTTCAAGACCAAGCAGGAAATCCTGGCCGCCATCATGGAGCAAGGCATGCAGCGTTCGCTGGCGCAGATCGAGGAGATCGCCGCCCAGCAGCTGCCGCCGGGCGCCATGCTGCAGCGTTTGGTGGAGACGCATCTGCACACGTTGCTGGCGCCCGATCACCATTTCATCGCGGTGCTGCTGTATGAATGGCGCTCGCTGGACGAGGCCTCACGCGCGCGCATTGTCGCGCTCAAGGATCAGTACGAGGCGGTATGGGACCGCGCCATCGCAGCCCTGCATCATTCAGGCGACTGGAGCACGCCGTCGCAGTTCGACCGCCTGCTGATTTTCGGCGCGCTGAACTGGACCGTGCAATGGTACAAGCCGGGCAATGGCGCCGACGTCCAGGAGCTGGCGCGCCAGGCCATGCGTTTCATCCTGCGCACGCCTGCCGTAGTTGAGGCACAATAGCACCATACTTCACTGCCAGGAACGTTTATGATTTACGAAGTCGCCGAGCTCTACATCAAGTCCGACGCCCACGACGCCTTCCAGGCCGCCGTGCGCGAAGCAGTGCCGATTTTCGAGGCGGCCACCGGTTGCCTGTCGATGCGTCTCGACCGCAATATTGAAGTGCCGGACACGTACCATCTGGTGATCGGCTGGGACACACTGGAAAATCATACGGTCGATTTTCGCGGCAGCGCCGGTTTTCAGGCCTGGCGCGGGCTGGTGGGCAGCCACTTTGCCCTGCCGCCGAAAGTGGAGCATTTCGCAACCGTGGTGGCGGGTTTTTAAGCGCCGCCGCGCACTAATGAGTCTCAACAGGAGGCCATCATGAGCCGCACCATCCATCGCAATTTCGAGCAGGTCGCGGACGCCGAGAGCGCCCGCAGCGCCCTGCTGTCCAGCGGTTTTCCGCAGTCCAGCGTCAAGCTGACCAAGCACACCACGCCGGCGCCCAATGTGGCCACCAGCACGGTCGGCAATCTGCTCGACTCCCTGACGCCGGGCGGGCCGGCCGCCGCCGCTGCCGCGCGCCAGCGCAGTGGCGCCATGCTGACCGTCGATATCTACGATGACGACGATCAGGACAAGGCCGACTCCATCATGGGCGGCTACGGCGCCAAAGACACTTAAGTCCTACATCGTCGAGACAGCGGCTGCGGCGTCGTCGCCGGCGTTGCGGCCATCTGCGCCAGCGCTGAGCTGGCGCTGCATCCATGCGCCTGCGTCGGCCACGGTCAGCGGCCGGGCGTAGAAGAAGCCCTGCAGGGCCTGGCAGCCGGCATCCCGCGCGGCGATCGCCTGCTCCAGCGTTTCGATGCCCTCGGCCACCACTTGCAGCGCCAGCGCGGACGCCAGCTGGCAGATCGCGGTCACCACCGCCACTGCGTCCGGCGCCGGCAGCGGAATGATCAGGCCACGGTCGATTTTCAGGGTGCTCAACGGCAGTTCGCGCAGCATGCTCAGCGACGAGAAGCCGGTGCCAAAATCGTCCATGGCGACTTCGATCCCCAGTCCACGCAAGTGCCGCAACTGGGTCTGCGTGTCTTCGAGGTTGTCGACCGCCGCGCTTTCGGTGATTTCCAGCGTCAGGCAGTGCGGCGGGATGCCGGTCTCGCGCAGCAGGCGCTCGACCAGCTGCGGAAAGCCCTTGGTCAGCAACTGCACCGGCGAGACGTTGACCGCCACCGGTACGCAGTCGCCCAGCTCAGCGTGCCAGACGGCGATCTGGCGGCAGGCGCGTTCCAGCAGCGCGGCGCCCAGTTCGGCAATCAGGCCGGTGCGTTCGGCAATCGCGATGAACTCCACCGGGCTGACCAGGCCGATGCCGGGGCGCTGCCAGCGCGCCAGCGCCTCAAAGCCCAGCAACTTGCCGTTCACGGCATCGATCTTGGGCTGGTAATCCAGATAGACCTCCTGGGTGCGGATGCCGCGCCGCAGCGCCTGCTCGTTTTCCAGCGCGCTCGACAGCTGCTCCACGCGCAGCGGTTCAGCCAGCGCCAGCGAGGTGCCCGGGATGCGCTTGGCCTGGTACATGGCGGCGTTGGCCGCGCGCAGCAGCGCTTCGGCGTTGCCGGCGTGCTCGGGGAAGATGGCCATGCCCATCGAGGCGTCGATCACATACTCGCTGCCACCCACGCGCAACGCTTGCGAGCAGGCGCTTTGCAGCCGGCCGGCGATGTCGTGCGGATTGGCGCCATCGGGATCGACGATGGCGAATTCGTCGCCGCCCAGCCGCATCAGCTCCGCGCGGGCGCCCAGCACCTGCCTGAGCTGCGCGGCAAACGCCTTGAGCACATGGTCACCCACCACGTGGCCCTGGCTCTGGTTGAACAGTTTGAAGCGGTCGATATTCAGCACGATCAAGGTGCAGTGCAGCGAGCCGTCGGCCAGGTAGCAGTATTCCTTGAGGCGCTGCATGAGCACCGTGCGGTTGGGCAGGCCGGTCAGCTTGTCGTGCGTGGCCTGGTGCAGCAAGGCGCGCGCGCTGGCGTTGCGTTCGGTGTCGTCGGTGATCAGCACTTGCGTGGCGGAGTGGCCGTCCCACTCGACACGCCACGCTTCGAAGCGCAGTTCCAGTTCGCGCCCGCCCGCCACTTCGCGCCGCCCTTCCCAGTTGGCGATATCGGTCTGGCCGCTTTGCAGCGCGTGATGCTGGCGCTGCAGCGTAGCGTCGCAAAAGCTTTCCGGCGGCAGGTCGGCCAGCGTGATGTAGTTGCCCAGTCCGAGCGGCAGGCCGTAGATCTGGCGCACCGCCGGGTTGGCGTACAGGATGCGCTGGCCGTCAATCACCACCACGCCCTGCACCGCATGTTCGGTGAGCTGCTGGAAGCGGCGCGCCAGCTTGCCCGCTTCATCGAGCGCGCCATCCAGCGCGGACAGCACGAACACGGCGCCGATCACGGCGCGCAGCAGCGTGGCGTTAATGATGTTGATGGCCAGTCCCTGCTCGGCGTAGGCGATCAGCAGCAGCTGGTTGAGGCCCAGCGTGATCAGCAGCGGCCCGACCAGGCGCACGCCGGCGCCGGTACGCCACAGGAAACGCGTGGCCAGCACGCCGAGCGCGGTCAGTACGCACAGATTGAGGCCGGCCCACCAGACCAGCTTGGCGCCGGCGGGAGGTGCCAGCAGCACGATCAGGGCGCCGCCCGTGATGACGGCCGCCACCGGGCGCGGCAGGCGGCGGCCGGACAGCTGCAGCACGCCGGACGCCAGGAACAGCAAATTGGGAATCGCGCCGACAACCACCAGCGCCATGCCCAGCGCCTGCCATGGCGGCGCGGCTTCGGTGTGCACCAGGTAGCCGATCGGCAGCAGCGCCGCGAACACGGTCGAACAGCCCATGTCGCGCGCGAAGGTTTGCGCGCGGTGGCGCTGCCACACTGCCAGCAACGCCGTACCGATGATCAGGTACATGCCGGCGTTGAGCAGGTAGAGGTAGTCCATTTACGTGGCCGGATGGTTGAACACCTGGCGCAGATAGGCCAGGAAAGTCTCGTCCTTGCACACCGTCTTGCCCGGGGAATCGGACAGCTTGGCCACCGACTGGCCGTTGCAGCACACCAGCTTCATGACGATGTTGAGCGGCGCCAGGCCGACGTCGTTGGTGAGGTGGGTGCCGATGCCAAAGCCGGTCATGATGCGGTCGGCGAAGTGGCGGTACAGCGCAATCGCGCTGTCGAAGTTGAGGCCATCGGAAAACACCAGCCGCTTGGTCTTGGGATCGATGCGCAATGCGGCGTAGTGGGCGATGGCTTTTTCGCCCCACGCCACCGGGTCGCCGGAGTCGTGGCGCAGGCCGTCGAACAGCTTGGCGAAGTACAGGTCGAAGTCGTCGAGGAAGGCATCCATGCCCACCACGTCGGTGAGTGCGATGCCAAGGTCGCCGCGGTATTCCTGCACCCACGCTTCCAGCGAGGCTTTCTGGAAGTCGCGCAGACGCACGCCAAACGCCTGGAACGACTGCATGTATTCATGCGCCATGGTGCCAATCGGGATCAGGCCAAACTTCATGGCCTGGTAGACGTTGGAGGTGCCCTTGAAATACTCGGGCACTTCGCGCGCCAGGCGCTGCACCACTTCGTCATGCCAGGTGCCAGAAAAGCGGCGGCGCGTGCCGAAGTCGGAAAACTCGAACGGATAGCGGCGCGACGCTTCGTCGCCCAGGGTTTTCAGGCGGGCGATCTTGGCGCTCAGGCGCGCGCGCCCTTCGGTGAGCGCGGCGTCGTGGTCAAAGCGGCGGAAGTACAGCTCGTTGACGATGTACAGCACGTAGATTTCAAAGCCCATCACGTGCACCTGTGGACCGGCCGCGTGGATCACCAGCGTGTCGCCAACGGCGCGTACCTCGATGAATTTGCGCTGGAAGCGGAACACGGTGAGGAAGTCGATGAAATCGCTTTTCATGTAGCGCAGCGAGCGCAGGTAGCTGAGTTCTTCGTCGGTAAAGCTCATCGAACACAGGTGATCGAGTTCGTGCTCGACGTCTTCCAGCAGGTCGGCCAAGGGAAAGGCCGGTGTATTGCGGCACACGAATTCGTACTCGGTGTGCGAGTTCGGATGGCCATGCAGCAGCGCCTGCCACATGGTGAATTTGTATAAGTCCGTTTCCAGCAGGCTGCGGACGACTGGCTGCTTCATGCGCTCTCCACGACGCTGTCGCTGGCGTTGGCATTGGCCAGCAGTTCGGGCAGCACGTCGCCCGATTGCATGAGCTGCACGCCGCGCGCCTGCATGGCGTGCAGGAAGCCCTGATATTGCGCGTCAAAGCCGGCCACAGGACTGATGCAGTCGGTGATCAACACCAGCTTGGCCAGCGCGGCGGCGCCATATTCCGCTTCAAAATAATCGGCGATGTGTTCCACCGTGGCTTTGACGCAGTGGCTGCCCGCCTCGCCGGCCACGTAGATGCGGTCGGCTTCGGCCAGCGTACGCACGAAGCGGGTGTTGAACTGGGTATCGGGATCGTCGGCGTCCGGCACTTCGGCCTGCACTGCGGAATAGTGTTCGGTCCACGGATTGGAGCCCTTGGCCAGCTTGGCGACAATGCCCAGCGAGGCTTCTTCCCAATGGCTGTAGGCGGCGCGCACGTCGGCGTGGACGTTGTTGCCCCAGGTGCCGATCTCGCAGTGCACGGGCCACACCATGAGCTGGTAGCGACCGGCCGCTTCCAGTTTATCCAGGTAGTTCAGCGCGACGGGCAAGGCGGCCGGATGGCGTGGCGCGTATTTTTGCGCACGCACGTCGGCGGCGGTGATTTCGGTGAATGGTGCGACTGCGGCGCCGTCTGCGGCGATCCAGAAGGTCGGGTGGGCGATGTCGAAGCGGTGGTGCGAATCGAGCGTCACGCTGATGGCGGTCAGGCCGGCGCGGCCGCGGTTAATCAGCGCCGCCAGGCGCAGCATGTCCTGGTGGGCGCCCGCGACCGGTAGCGCTGGCGCCAGCGGCTGGCGCGTGGACGGGTCCAGCGGACGGTATTGGTCCGGCAGGTCGCAAAAATCGTTTTGCGGGTCTATCATCAACAGATGCAGATTCCGTTTCATGTAAGGCTCCATGGCTTTGGAGTCTTACATGATACAGCAGTCCAGGCACGTCATTCGCGCCTGGGCGGGAGCGGCGGCTTAGGCGGCGATGGCGTCGATTTGCGCGCGGCTCTTGGCCAGCGCGGCGTTGACGGCTTCTTCGCCCATGGCCACGCCTTCGGCCACGATGAAGGTGACGTCGGTCATGCCGAGGAAGCCCAGCACCGAGCGCAGGTAGGTGGTCACGTGGTCAAACGCGGCGGCCGGGCCAGCGCTGTAGGCGCCGCCGCTGGCGACGACCACGTAGACCTTTTTGCCCAGTACCAGGCCTTCGGGGCCGGTGGCGCCGTATTTGAAGGTGCGGCCGGCGCGCGCCACGTGGTCGATCCAGGCCTTGAGGCCGGAGGTGACGGAGAAGTTGTACATCGGCGCACCGATCACGATGGTGTCGGCAGCCAGCAGTTCGTCCACCAGCGTATCGGAGGTTTTGATGGTGAAGGCCTGCTCGGCGTTGCGCTGCTCGGCCGGGGTGAAGTAGGCGCCCATCATCTGTTCGGTCAGGTGCGGCACCGGGTTGCTGGCGAGGTCGCGCGTGACCACGGTGGCCGACGGGTCGGCGGCCTTGAGCTTGGCGACGAATTCGCTGCCGAGCTGACGGGTCAGGGAGCCATTGTTGCGCACGCTGCTGTCGATGTGAAGAATGTTTGCCATGATCTGTTTCCTTTCGGGTTAGGGATTGCAGCCATCATAGAACGGGTTTAATATCGACGAAATACAGGAAATTTCTATTTTACTTATCGATAATATCGATTTAAAGGTATGCCATGCGTGATCCCGGCCTCCCCTCTCTCGACCAGCTGCGTGTTTTCATTGCCGTGATTGACCATGGCGGCTTTGCCCATGCGGCGCGCGCCTTGCACCGTACGCAGTCGGTGATCAGTTACACGATTGCCAACCTGGAGGAACAGCTCAATGTGGCGCTGCTGGACCGCAGCAAGCGCAAGCCGACGCTGACCGAAGCGGGCCGCGCACTGCTGGCCGATGCGCGCGCGGTGTCGCTCAAGGTCGATGGCATGCGTGCGCGCGCCAAGGCGCTGTCGGCCGGGCTGGAGGCCGAGGTGTCGCTGGTGGTCGATGTGATGTTTTCCACCTGTAAGCTGGTACGCATCCTGCACGCGTTCCAGAAAGAGTTCCCGACCGTCGCCATGCGCCTGCGCACCGAGGCGCTGGGTGCGGTGACGCAGCTGGTGGTGGACCGCACCAGCCACATCGGCATCAGCGGCTGGATGCCGGGGACGCCGGATGTGATCGAGCGCCAGGCCTGCGGCTTTGTCACCATGGTGCCGGTGGTGGCGCCCGACCATCCGCTGGCGCAGATCGAAGGCGTGGTGCCGACCGCGGTGCTGCGCGAGCATACGCAGCTGGTGCTGACCGACCGCAGCACCTTGACCCAGGGCCAGGATTTTGGCGTGCTGGCGCTGCGCGACTGGCGCCTGGGCGACCTGAGTTCCAAGCACGCGCTGCTGCGCAATGGCATCGGCTGGGGCAATATGCCGCGCGAGTTCGTGCAGTGGGACCTGGACGCGGGCCGGCTGGTGCAGCTGCAGATTGCCGAGGGTAGCGCGTTCAGCTTCCCGCTGTATGTGATACGCCGCGGCGACGAGGAGCCGGGGCCGGCCTCGCGCTGGCTCATGCAGCAGTTCATGGAAAGCGGTGAGCCGGGCGTGACGACCGCGCTCACCGAGCGCGAAACGGCCGAACACGCGGCCCATGCACAGCAGGCCGCCGCACAGGCGCACGCTTACCGTCAGCTCATACCGCCGGCCGAGGTAGCAGTGGCTGCGCCTATTTCACTCCGGCCGCGCTGAGCTTGACGCGCAGGCGGCGGATTTCTTCCGACAGGTCGACCACCAGCGCCGCCACATCATCGTTGGCGTCAAACATGCGTTCGATCTGGCACAGGCGGCGCGCGCGCACCAGATCGGCGCTGGTGAAGCGCCAGCCGGCCGCATTGTCGCCGTGCGTGTCAGCGCTGTCGTCAAGCAGGATGCCGGTGCGCACGCGCGCCACCACCCAGTCCGGTTCCACGGCGCAGGCCTGCGCCAGTTCTTCCAGTGTCAGTGCGGCGTCGTCCACGACGACAGCGGTCAGCACGTGTCCCATCATCATCCTCCCGCGCGCGGATTGAAGGCCATCTCGCGCGCCATGGTTTGATACAGTTCGCGGGCCTTGTCGCTGGTGGCCGGCGGCAGCACCACCTCCAGCAGCAGGTACAGGTCGCCCACCTCCTTGCCCGGGATGCCGCGCCCGCGCAGACGCAGCTTGCGCCCGCTTTGCGAGCCGGCCGGCACCGTGACGTTGACCTTGCCCGACGGCGTAGTGACTTCCACCTCGCCGCCCAGCGCCAACTCCCACGGCGCCACCGGCACGGTCTGGTAGACGTCGCGGCCGTCGATGCGGTAGCGGTTGTGGGGGCGGAACTGGATTTCCAGGTACAGGTCACCCGGGCCAGCCGCGCCCGGCTGGCCCTGCCCCGACAGGCGCAGTTGCTGGCCGGCCGTCACGCCCTTGGGGATGTTGACGCTGAGGTTGCGCTCGCGGGTAAAGATGCGGTCCTGGGCGTCGCGCTCGGCCACCGTGAGGCTGATGGTGCGCGTGGCGCCCGTGTAGGTATCGGCCAGGTCGATGGTGATACTGGCGTGGCTGTCCTCGCCGCGCTGCGGCGGCGCCTGCCGGCGTCGGCCGCCCAGGTTGGCAAACAGGTCGGCAAAGAAATCGCTGTCGGCGCCGCCAAAGCCGGCGCTGGCGCCGGGGCCGCCCGCCCCGCCGCCGAAACCGCGTCCCCAGTCCGGTGGCGGGCGGAATTCCTGGCCCGCGCGGTACTGGTGGCCGCGTCCCAGGTCGTCGTAGGCGGTGCGTTTTTCAGCATCGCTGAGTACGCCGTACGCTTCGTTGATTTCCTGGGTTTTGGCCTGGGCGTCCGCTTCCTTGCTGACGTCGGGATGGTATTTGCGCACCAGCTTGCGGTACGCTTTTTTGATCTCGTCGTCACTGGCCGTTTTGGCCACACCCAGGGTCTGGTAATAGTCCTTGTATTCCACGTTGCCCGCTCCCGTATTGCATCGCTGCCAGTCTAGCGCAAATGCCAAAAACCTGCGTGCGGCGCCGCACGTTGCAGTGGCGGGCTTAGCGTACCCGGCGCACCGAGGAGATGCGGTTGTTCATGTCGCCAAGCTGCTCGTAACGGCCAGGGCCAAGCAGGATGCATTTGCCGCGGAAGTCGGCGTGTTCGCACAGTTCCCACTGGCCTTCGTTGATGATGACCGAGCCGGCCTGGTCGTTGAAGTCGTAGTCGTCGAGCGCGTGGGCGTCGTTGCGCAGTTCGGCGCGGCGGCCGCCGAAGCCGGCGTGGGCAAACAGCACGATGGCCTCGCCACGGCGGCCCCAGCCACCGCGGTCGCCGCGGTCACCACGGTCGCCCCGATCATCACGGTCATCGCGGCCGCGCTCGCCTACTTCGCGCACCGACGAGACTTCGTCGTTGAAGCCTTCCAGGCGGCGGTATTCACCGCGCTGCAGCACGATGCAACGGCCGCGGAAACCCGAGTGTTCGCACAGTTCCCAGCTGCCCGAGCGCACGATCACGCTTGAGGCGCGGTCGTTGAAGCCATAGTCCACCAGGTCGGGCGTGGCGCTGCGCAGCGTGACCGACGCGCCGCCGAAGTTGTCGTCGGTGTACAGCGTAATTTCGCCGGCATGGGCGGCTGCGGCCAGCAGCGAGGTGGCGGTCAGCAACACGGTGGTGTTCAACAGGCGCGAGAGGAATGTGTTCATGATCGGTAAGAAAGATAAAGGTTAATGACGGCTGGCAAGACTACAAGGCCACAACGCGCATGGCAGCGCTGGCGACGACAGACAACCATGGCCAAATTGCAAGCAATTGTAAGGCCGCGCAGGTGGCGCAACAATCCCCGCCTATTTGTGCTCGCGCTTGGTGTCGCGCGCGGCATCGCGGCCGGCGTCGAGTTCGCGCACCGAGGACATCATGTCGTTAAAGCCCTTGAGTTCGGCGTATTCGCCTTCCTTGAGGATCAGGCATTTGCCCTTGTAGTGCTTTTCCGCGCACACTTCCCAGCGGCCCTGGTGCACGATGACGCTGGAGGTCTTGTCGTTGAAGCCCTGCTGGTCGAGGTCGGGCGCCGCCTCGTGCAGGGTGATGGCCGGACCGCCAAAATGTTCGCGCGTGTACAGCGTGATGTCGCCTGCCCAGACGGCGGTGGCGGCGGTGCTGAGCACGGCAGCGGTAAGCATTTTTTGCATGGACGGTCTCCGGGTCGGGCTGAGCCAGCATGATACCGCGCAAAACTATTGGCAACACAGTAAAATTGTCCGTTTCTGTAACAACTTTGTTTCACCATGCCCCATACCTTTACTTTGCCCAATGTCCGCCGTGAAATCGCCTCGCTGTGGCAGCTTGCATGGCCGGTGCTGATCGGCCAGCTGGCCAACGTCGGCATGGGCGTGGCCGACGTCGCCATGACGGGCCACACCAGCGCCGATGAACTGGCCGCTGTGTCGCTGGGCGCCTCGGTGTGGGCCATCGTGCTGGTCACGGTGACCGGCGTGATGATGGCGGTCAACAGCATCGTCGCGCATGATGTCGGCGCCGGCGCACTGGCCAAGGTGCCGCACACGGTGCGCCAGTCGCTGTGGATGGGGCTGGGCGTAGGGGTGGTGGCGGCGCTGCTGGCCAATCTGGCGACGCTGGTGTTCGACCATCTGTACCTGACGCCGCACGTGCAGCGCCAGGCCGCGCTGTTCGTGCACATCATCAGCATCGGCCTGCCGCCGTTTGCCGCCTACCGCGCGCTGTACGGCTACAGCACCTCGATCAACCAGACCAAGCCGGTGATGGTGATTGCGCTGCTGGGCCTGCTGTTCAATGTGTTCGTCAACTGGCTGCTGGTGTTTGGCCACTGGGGCTTGCCGGCGCTGGGTGGCGTCGGCTGTGCGGTGTCCACCGGCTTGTGCATGTGGCTGATGCTGGGCGCCATGCTGGCCTGGCTGCGCCTGGCGCCGGCCTACCGCGCCACCTACCCGTTCACGCACTGGGAGTGGCCGCACTGGCCGGAGATCCGCTCCATGCTGCGCCTGGGCTTGCCCATCGGCGTGACCTATTTTGCCGAGGTCAGCGCGTTTGGCGCGGTCAGCCTGCTGGTGGCGCGCTATGGCGTAGTGGAGGTGTCGGCGCACCAGATCGCGCTGAACTTCAGCTCGCTGACCTTCATGGTGCCGCTGAGTTTTGGGATTGCGCTGATTACGCGCGTCGGCCAGTCCATGGGCGAAGGCGATGCGGTGCGCGCGCGCTTTGTGGCGTGGGTCGGGGTCGGCATGGCGCTGGCGTTTGGCGTACTGTCGGCGGCCGCCATGGTGCTGTTGCGCCACCAGATCGCCGCCGCCTACACTTCCGACCTGGCGGTGCAGGCGCTGTGCGCCTACCTGCTGCTGTTTGCCGCGCTGTTCCAGCTGTCCGACGCCACCCAGGTCGCGACCTCGAGCGCGATTCGCGGCTACAAGGTCACGCGCCAGCCCATGCTGATCCAGTTGCTGGCGTTCTGGGGCTTTGCGCTGCCGCTGGGCTGCTGGCTCGGTCTGGGTCATGACATGGCGGCGGCCGGCTTCTGGATCGGCCTGTGCATCGGCCTGACGGTGGCAGCGGTGCTGCTGAGCTGGGCGTTGCAGCGGCTGTCCGTGCGCAAGGTGGCCGAAGGAAAAACGGTTTTCTAGCGCGGATTCCCAATCTTGCCGTCTCGCCACGGCCGTGTGCGTCTGGTATCGTCTCGGATTCTGTCAATCATAAGAGACACCCATGCGTTTCATACTCTGCTTCCTCGCCCTGCTGTCGGGCGCCGCCTCGGCGGAAAAACTGACCCTGGACCGTATCCACAGCGACCCGTCGCTGAGCGGTCCAGGCATGCGCAGCCTCAAGGTGTCGCCGGACGGCGCACGCGTGACCTTCCTGCGCGGGCGCGAAGACAACCAGTTCCAGCTCGACCTGTGGGAATACAACCTCAAGGATAAAACCACCCACCGCCTGGTCGACTCCAAGGTGCTGGTGCCGGAAGAGAATCTGTCGGACGCCGAAAAAGCCCGCCGCGAGCGCGAGCGCACCGCCGCGCTCAAGGGCATCCTGAGCTACAGCTGGTCGCCGGACGGCAAACGCCTGCTGGTGCCGATCGCCGGCAATCTGTACCTGATCGACGTCAGCCAGCCGGACACCGCGCGCATGGTCGCCAGCGGCAATGTGCTGGACCCGAAAATTTCGCCGCAAGGCCGCTACGTCTCGTACGTGCGCGACCAGAACCTGTTCGTGATCGACCTCAGCACGGGCAAGGAAAAGCAGCTGACCACCGACGGCAAAGGCGCCATCCACAATGCCGAAGCCGAGTTCGTGGCGCAGGAAGAAATGGCGCAGACCACCGGCTACTACTGGGCGCCCGATGATTCGGCGATCGCCTACAAGCGCTACGACGAAGCGCCGGTGCCCGTGGTGCGCCGCTTTGAAATCTTTGCCGACCGCACCGAAGTGGTCGAGCAGCGCTACCCTGCGGCGGGCGATCCCAATGTACTGGTACAACTGAAAATCGTTGCGCCTGACACCGGCGCCATCCGCGATGTCGCGCTCGGCGACAACCAGGACATCTACCTGGTGCGCGCCGACTGGAGCGCCAACAGCAAGGCCCTGCTGTTCCAGCGCCAGACGCGCGACCAGAAAAAGCTGGAGCTGATCTCGGTCGATGCCGCCACCCTGGCGCAGAAAGTGCTGATCACCGAAACTTCGCCAACCTGGGTCAGCATCTTTGACGACCTGCGCTTCCTCGCGGATAACAAGGGCTTTGTGTGGTCGTCGGAACGCAGCGGCCGCAAGCACCTGTACCTGTATGGCATGGACGGCAAGCTCAAACACGCCATCACCAAGGGCGAATGGGGCATCGACCGCCTGCTGGCGCTGGATGAAAAAAATGGCCGCGTCTATGTGCAGTCCAACCGCGATGCGGTGGTTGACAGCCAGACCTATATGCTCAAGCTGGATGGCAGCACCGCCGACAAGCCGCTGCGCGTAACGCAGGGCGATGGCTGGCATGATTCCTCGTTCGCCCGCAGCGGCGAGGTGTTTGTCGATACCTACTCGAACCCGGACACGCCGCCGCAAATCAGCGTGCGCAGCCAGGACGGCAAGATGATCTCCTGGATCGACCAGAACGAACTGAACGCCAACCATCCATACGCCAAGTATCTGGACGCCCACCTGAAGACCGAATACGGCACGCTCAAGGCCAAGGACGGCCAGACGCTGTACTACTCGATCATCAAGCCTTCCGGCTTTAACGCTTCGAAAAAATACCCGGTCTACCTGTCTACCTACGGCGGCCCGCACTCGCAGCACGTGTCGCGCAAATGGGGCAATTTCTTTGACCAGTACATGGCGCAACAAGGCTTCATCGTCTGGCGCCTGGACAACCGCGGCTCGTTCCGCCGCGAGCGCGCCTTCACCGATGCCAACTACCATCAACTGGGCCGCGTGGAAGTGGAAGACCAGCTGACCGGCATCGAGTACCTGGGCCAGCAAAGCTATGTGGACGCCAAGCGCATCGGCGTGTTCGGCTGGAGCTATGGCGGCTTCATGACCTTGCGCCTGCTGGCCGAAGCGTCGGACAAGATCGCCATGGGCGTATCGGTGGCGCCGGTGACCGACTGGTCGCTGTACGACACCCACTACACCGAGCAATTCATGGGCACGCCAAAAGAAAATGCGGCCGGCTATGACTACAGCGGCGTTTATTCGCATCTGGATGGGTTGAAATCGCCGCTGCTGCTGATGCACGGCATGGCCGATGACAATGTGCTGTTCACCAACACCACGCGCATGATCGATGCGCTGGTCAAGCGCAATGTGCACTTCGAGCTCATGACCTACCCCGGTGGCAAGCACGGCATCTCGGGCCGTGCGCCGCAGCGCCATGTGTACGGCAACATCGAAGCATTCTTCAAAAAGAATCTTCAGCCGCAATAAACCAAAACAGCCGCGCAAGCGGCTGTTTTGTTAAGGGCACCAGCAAGGATTAGTTGCGGTTGCCTTTGACTACGTCTTCCACGGCTTCCTTGGCGTCGCCATAGCCTTTCTGGATTTTGCCTTCAGCCTGTTTGTTCAGGCCTTTGGCTTGCTGTTCGGAGCTACCGACCAGTTTGCCAGCTTCTTCCTGAATTTTGCCGCCGATTTCTTTGGCTTTACCTTTGACTTGGTCCTTGTTCATGATGAACTCCTTAGTAAGTAGTGAAGCGAAAGGGCATGCAGTAAAAGCGCTGCATGCATGGCTTCACTATAGGTCCATCATGGCAGAGCTTCTGTGCGCTCGCGTACGCAACGCCACACACTGGCCAACCAGGGCTGTTGCTCACGCGGCAGACCAGTAGGACGGTAGTAATGCTGGACTTCAACAAAGCCGGCTGCGGCGAGGTAAGCCGCCCAGGTGGGGTAGTCGTAGTAGCTGCCGTAGCGCGGGCCGTTCCAGCCTTCGCGGTTATCGCCGCGCGGATTGGAACTGAACAGCACGCCACCGGTTTTCAATGCAGCATGCAAGTCTGTGAGCACTTGCGGCAACGCCGCGCTGGGCACATGGAACAACGAGGCGTTGGCGTAGATGCCGTCAAAATACTGCGCCGGCAACGCCAGCTGGACGAAGTCCTGCTGCCACACGTCGCAGCCGCTGTAGGCACGCGCCATGTCAACGAACCGCGCCGAACCATCAATGCCGGTCGCTTCATGGCCCATGGCCTTGAACGCTTTCAGATCGCGTCCCGGCCCGCAGCCCAGGTCCAGCAAACGGTAAGGCGCGTCAGCCTGAATCGCCTCCAGCAAGGCGCCGATATTCTGGCTCACATCATGGTCGATGGTGCCGGCAAAAAACTGCTCTGCCGTGCGCTCGTAATGCCGCAGCGTGGCCTGGGTGATGTTTTCGATGTCCATGGGCGAAGTATATGCGAGGCGCGCTTGTTGGCGTGAGTGGCCGATCAATCGACCACAATCATCAAAGCGCGTCTACCAAAAAATCGCCGCGCACACGACCGGATGGACCACGATTACGGAAAAGCGACGAAACCCCATCAAATCTCTTCTGCCATGCGAGGAATCCCTATATAGTTAGCCTATAGCAACGCGACCATCGCCAAGGAGATAAATATGAAACTTGATGCCCTGTTCCAGAATCCAACTGCGTTGCCTACCGCGCCCAAAGTCGTGGAAGAGCTGATCAGCAGTTTCGACAAGGCCAGCGTCTCGACCGAAGAGATCGCGAAAAAACTGTCGACGGACCCGGTACTGAGCGCCAAGCTGCTGCGTCTGGCCAACTCGGCCTACTACCACGTCTCACGCAGCATCGGCACCGTGGAAGATGCCGTCCTGATGCTCGGCTTTGTCACCGTGCGCACGCTGGTCATCAGCTCCGGCCTGGTGAGCGGTTTCAAAACCGTACCGGGACTGGATCTGAAGCAGTTCTGGAAGTACAGCCTGCACACCGCCGTCAGCGCCAAATGGATCGCCAAGAAAACCAAGGAAAACACGGACCTCGCCTTCACCATCGGCATGATGCACGCGATCGGCCAGTTGGTGATCCACTCTGCCGCGCCGGAACAGGCCATGGCGCTGGACAAGGTGGCCGGCCCGATGGACCCGCGCCGCCTGGACGCCGAACAGCAATCGCTGGGCTACACCTTCGCCGACGTCGGCGCCGAACTGGCCAAGCGCTGGAAGTTCCCGCACACCTTCTCGGAAACCATCTCGGCCTTCCCGGAACCGCACCACAATGGCGAACTGAACCGCCTGGCCGCCGTGGTCGCGCTGGCCGCCTGGCGCGCCCGCGTTGCCGCCGCCGAGCTCAACGATGAAGAAATCGCCGCCTGCTACCCGGTCGATCTGGCCGAAGAACTGGGCCTGGACGACAACGCCCTGATCGACGACATGCCACCGCCGGACGAACTGAGCGCTGGCCTGGAAGAGCTGGTCAAATAAGCAAGAATTAGCTTTACCACATCGAAATCCGCCTGTTTTTCACTGCAGGCGGATTTTTTTCGACTTTTTTTCGACTTTTTTCAAAAAAACCCTAAAGTTCCCGTTTAAGGCGACGTTAATCAGGACATGCGGTAATCCGCTTTAACTTAGCCAGGTGGGAATATGACCTCTTCCGAAGTCCTCTCGATGTACGAAAACATTGCCGGTTTGACCAATCAAATGGCGACCGCTGCACGCATGGGTGACTTCAACAGCCTGGACAAGCTGGAAGACCAGTGCGCCACGGAAGCGCGCGCCACCAGCACCGGCGTACCCGCCCTGAGCGGCGCCCAGCGTCTGCGCAAGATCGACCTGCTGAAACAAATCCTGGCCAACGACCGCGAAATCCGCGACGTCACCGATCCGTGGATGAACAGCCTCCCAGGCATGGCCCGCCAATAAACGCCGGCCCATAATAACAAAAGCGCCTTTCGGCGCTTTTTTTTCGTCCCGGGAATCGCCGGGTCAGGCTGCCAGTGCCAGCCGCAACGACAGTGCAATCCCCTGCGCTGCCTGATTGATCTCTTCCAGCGACGGGAAGCTCGGTGCGATGCGGATGTGGCGGTCTTTCGGGTCCACACCGTAAGGGAACGCCGCGCCGGCCGGGGTCAGCGTGATGCCCGCTTCCTTGGCCAGTGCCACGGTACGCTTGGCTGCACCGTCCGGCGTCACCAGGTCGATGAAATAACCGCCTTCCGGCCGCGTCCACGACACGCCCGGCACCTCGCCCAGATGCGCCTGGAACTGCGCCAGCACCGCGTCAAACTTCGGCTTGAGCAGCTGTCGATGCTGTTCCATCAGCGCTTCCAGCGTCGGCAGGTCTTTCAGATAGCGCACATGGCGCAGCTGGTTGATCTTGTCCGGGCCAATGCTGCGGATGCCCGCATGCCTGGTCCACCACGCGATATTGGCCGGCGATGCCGCCAGCGCCGCCACGCCCGAACCGGCCCAGCTCACCTTGGACGAGGAGGCAAACACAATCGCGCGGTCCGGATTGCCGGCCTTGGCGCACGCTGCCAGAATATCCGCCACCGCCAGCTTGCGTTCGCCCAGATGGTGGAAGCGATAGGCGTCATCCCACATCAGGCGGAAGTCCGGCGCGGCCGTCTTCATGGCCGCCAGCCGCTCCACCACGCGCTCCGAATACACCACGCCACCCGGATTGCTGTACTTCGGCACGATCCACATGCCCTTGATGCTGGCGTCTTCCGCCACCAGCTTTTCCACCAGATCCATGTCCAGGCCGTCTTCGGTCAGCGGCACATTCATCATCTTGATGCCGCGCGTCTCGCAGATCGCGAAGTGGCGGTCATAGCCTGGCACCGGGCACAAGAAGGTCACCGGCGACTGCACCCACGGCGCATGGCCCGGCACGCCATTGAGCAGGCTGTAGACAATCACATCGTGCATCAGCGACAGGCTGGAGCTGCTGTCCACCACCACTTGCGCGGCCGGCACATCCAGCAGCTCGGCAAACAGAGCGCGCGCTTCCGGCAGGCCGATGGTGCCGCCGTAGTTGCGGGCGTCGGTGCCGTCGGCCGCCTTGTAGGTATCCAGCGCATCGATGAGCGCATTGGACAGATCGAGTTGTTCCGGTGCGGGCTTGCCGCGCGACATATCGAGTTTGAGGCCGAGTTGTTTGAAGGCTTGATATTGTTCAGCTGCGCTCATGGGGCTCTTTCAAGGTGGGAAAAATAGCGCCAAACACTATACCCCAGATTGCCAGAGCGCATGCAGAGCTTACAGCTATATGCTTATGCAAATTTTGCATTACTGTGCCGGCGATTCGGCCGCCACCTCGGGCTGCGCGGCCTCCTGCACCACCGGTTCATCCTTCTTCTTGCGGAAGCCCTGCCAGATTTTCAGCGGGCCACGGCCGGCGTTTTTCTTGCGCCACCAGACCAGGCCACCGCCCAGCAGCGCCAGCAAGCCGACACCGCCGGCCGCCAGCGGCAGCACATTGCTGGACGGCTGCTCCGGCGGTTTTTCCTTCTTGTATTTCAGCTTGGGCAGCACCCGCACCTGCTTGGTCGGCACCGGCGGCGATGCGGCCGAGGCCGCACTTGCAGCCGAAGCCGCCTCGCTTGCCGCCTGCGCGGACGCACTCGCCTCTGACGGGCCGGACGCATCTGCCGCCGCCTTGGCCGCATGCATCCCCGTCTCGCCCTCCGCCGACAGCTTGGCCGTCGATGCGGAAGACTGTTCTGCGTGCGCCGCCTTGTCGCCAGCCGATGCGGACGCCGGCGCACTGCCATGTCCCGCGCCCTGCGCAGCCGCCGCCACAACCGCCGGCGCCGGAGCACTCGCTGCTGTCGTCTTGCCCGTGGTGGCCTCGGCATGCCCCGCAGGCGCCCCCGGACTGGCCGCCGAAGCTCCCTTGGCCGCCGCAGACGCTGCCGCCGGCGTCGTCGGCGCCGCACCACCCAGCGCGCCCTGCAAAGCCTTCAGCTTGCCCTCCAGCTCGGTAATCTTGGTCGACAGCTCGGCATTATGTGCATCCAGCGCCACGCACTCCTTGGCGCTCATGCCGCTCGGCGGACAGGCGGCCCGCGCAGGCCGTTTCACGCCCTTCGGCAACGGCAGCGGCGCCAGCGGCAGCAAAGCCTGCGATACATTGATCGGCACCTCGGCGATCTCCGCGCGCGTCAGCGGCCGCCCCTCCGGCGTCACCAGCACACCGGCAATGCGCCGCGCCTGCAGCGACTTCACCTCGCCCGGCGTGCCCGTCTCCGCCTCATGCAGCGATGGCAGCGGCGCCGGCTTGTTGCGCTCGCGCGCCGCTGCGGCAGGCGCCGGCTCCGGCTTCGCGGTTTCAGACTTGGCGTTCGTTGATTTGGCGGCCTCAGTTTTAGTAGCGTCGGATTTGGTAGCGTCGGATTTAGCAGCCTCGGGCTGCGCCGGCTCCGCCTTGGGCGCCGCTGTGGCCGCGCGCGTCGCCCGCGCCTGGGCTGTGATCTGCTGTGACTGCGCCGGCGTCATTGCACTGGCCAGCGGGGCCGGCGTAGGCGTCGGCGGTGGCGCAGGATTCGGGTCCGGCTGTAGCCACACCGTGGCCAGCCGCACATCCTGCTTGCCCGGCACGCCCAGCTGCACGTACAGATGCACATACTCCGCATCCACCGCGCGCGTGGTCGTCACATGCAGCACCGAACGCTGCCCGCGCTGCTCCACCTGTATCCGCACCGAGGCCAGCGCCGGATGCATGGCCACATTCGCGCCCCGGTACACGTCCTGCTGCGCCAGCCGCGCCTGCAGGCCCGTCACCTCCTCCGGCGTCAGCGCCACCAGGTCGATATCCACCGCCAACGGCTGGCCGATATACGACCTGGGCGCGATATCGCCCAGCTCAGCCGCGTGGGCCGCCGGCAAGCCAGCCGCCAGCGCGGCGCAGGCCAGCGCCAGGGCACGGATCGGGGTTGTGAATTGCTTGTGCTGCATCATTTCAGGGTCGCGGTCAGGCGAGAATTTCAAAAGTGTAACAGCTATAACGGCTGATTTTTCCGGTTTTGTAGCCCCCGGTTAATTTTTCCGAACTGCGCTACACTCGATCATCTTGTTTCGACCAAGGATTCGACCATGAGCACCCGTAGCGAACGCGATAGTTTTGGCCCCATCGATGTCCCCGACGCCCAATTGTGGGGCGCGCAGACCCAGCGCTCTCTCGAGCACTTCCGCATCTCCACCGAAAAAATGCCGAACGAGCTGATCCACGCCCTGGCCAGCGTCAAACGCGCCGCCGCCCGCGTCAATCTCGACCTCGGCCTGCTGGAGGGCGCCAAAGCCATCGCCATCACCCAGGCTGCCGACGAAGTGCTGGCCAACCAGCACCCGGGTGAATTCCCGCTGGCGGTGTGGCAAACCGGCTCCGGCACCCAGTCAAACATGAACATGAATGAAGTGCTGGCCAACCGTGGCTCCGAGCTCATGGGCGGCGTGCGCGGCGAACAGCGCAAGCTGCACCCCAATGACGACGTCAACAAAGGCCAGTCGTCCAATGACATCTTCCCCACCGCCATCCACGTGGCGGCCGCCCAGGCACTGGCCAACAACGTGCTGCCCGCGCTGCAGCAGCTGCGCGCCAGCCTGCACACCAAGGCGGTGGCGTTTGCCGACATCGTCAAAATCGGCCGCACCCACCTGCAGGACGCCACGCCGCTGACGCTGGGCCAGGAATTCTCGGGCTACGTCGCCCACCTCGACTTTGCCGCCCAAGCGCTGCAGGCCGCCCTGCCCGGCGTGCTGCAACTGGCCGCCGGCGGCACCGCAGTCGGTACCGGTCTCAACGCGCATCCCGAATACGCTACCCGCATTGCGGCCGAACTGGAGCACGCGCTGCGCCTGCCGTTCCGCACCGCTGACAACAAATTCGCGGCACTGGCTGGTCACGACGCCCTGCTGAGCGCCCATGGCGCGCTCAAGACCCTGGCCGCCGCGCTCATGAAAATCGCCAACGACGTGCGCTGGATGGCCTCCGGCCCGCGCTCGGGCCTGGGCGAAATCACCATCCCTGAAAACGAGCCGGGCAGCTCGATCATGCCGGGCAAGGTCAACCCGACCCAGTGCGAGGCGCTGACCATGCTGGCCTGCCAGGTGTTTGGCAACGACGTCGCCATCACCATGGGCGGCGCTTCCGGCAACTTCGAGCTCAACGTCTACAAGCCCATGATCGCCCACAACTTCCTGCAAAGCGCGCGTCTGCTGGCCGACGGCATGCGCAGCTTCGAGGAGCACTGCGTGCACGGCATCGAGCCCAACCGCAGCCGCATCGAAGAACTCATGGAACGCTCGCTGATGCTGGTCACCGCGCTGGCGCCGCACATCGGCTACGACAAGGCCGCCAGCATCGCCAAGAAGGCCCAGCACGAAGGCACCACGCTCAAGCAGGCGGCGCTGGCGCTGGGCTATGTCACGGCCGAGCAGTTTGAACAGTGGATCGTGCCGCTGGCCATGACCCAGCCCGGCGCCACCGGCTAGAAGCCGTAGGAATAGCGCACGCCCATGAGCCAGTCCGGCCGGGCATTCGCATCATGGCCGGGATTGACGCGCCACATCACCGCGCCCGTCACCCGGCCCTGGCGGCCCTCCTTGCCCAGCAAACGGGTATAGCCGAATTCCAGATCGCGCTCAGTGGCGGTGGGCCGCAGGTTCAGCGTGGGCGCGCCCAGCGCCGCCACGCCGGGATCGACCGTCTGCGGCAAGGCGCCGCTGTACGCCAGCGAACCGCTGCGCACCTTGGCCGGAATCGACAAGGTCACGGCAAAGCGGTCACTGCCGCTGAAGATCTGGCGCCGCACATAGCCCGCGCTATAGGCTACCGTGCGTACCGACGACACTTGCGCCAGCAGGCTGTCCGGGCTGCCGATGCCGTCCGTGCGGCCATACGAGGCCATCGCCATCAGCGAGCTGCGCGCGTTCAGCGCATAGCCCAGTGACAGCGAGGTGAAGGTGGTGGTTGGCCGCGTGCTGAGCATCATGCCCATCGTATGCTGCATGCCCGGTGCGCCGCCCGCCTCGCGCAGCAGGCCGATGGTCACGATGCCGGTGGCGCGTCCCATTTTCTGTTCGAATTCCGCACTGCTCAGGAAGCGCTTGCTGTGCTCGTTGAGCAGCGGCCCGAGCGGATCGAGCAGCGCCTGGTCGTGCGACAAGGCGCCAAAGCGCAGCCGTGGTGCGCCCGCCAGCAGTATGCCGCGCGCCGGACTCTGCAGCGAGTCGGCCAGCGCCGACTGGCGATCGGCTGCATCAAACAGCAGCGCCGCATCGGCGCGTTTTTCAAACCAGAGGGAAGTTTGCTGAGGCGCAAACGGATCGGATGCGACAGCGTCTGCGCCAAGCAGGCCCAGTGTCGCCAATGCCAGGGAGAGCTTATTCATGATGCAACTCGCTACGGTCGTTGCGCCCTGCTTAAACCTTCAGCAGTTAATTCAGCATAGCTCTTTCTTTGCCCGGTAGCAATCCAAATTACTTTGCAGGGATGAGGTAAACTGCGGGCCTGTCGGAATGTCGCTACACTGGATGAAGGTAGGGCGACCGCCGATTTCACATCATGGCAACAGAGGATAAAATGGAAAAAGTAAGTTTCGAATTGCATGGCGAGTTTGTCGAGCTGAATCAGCTCCTGAAACTGGTGGGCCTGTGCGACAGCGGCGGCGCCGGCAAGCAGATCGTCGCTAGCGGCGATGTCAAAGTGGATGGCAAGCAAGAGCTGCGCAAGACCGCGAAAATCCGCGCCGGCCAGCAAGTGACTGTGGGAGATATTAGAATTAGTGTAGAAGGCGCGTAATTCTTCTTGCATTCAGGAAATAAACTCCTAAGCTGCAAGCAAGCCTTTCGCGCGTTTGAGTGCGCGCAAACCGGCAGCGGCCGGCCCGGCTATATTGGGCCACTCTGCCCCGGCTTTTCAACCAGATCACACAGGGGGACGTCATGGACGGTCCTGAACCAAGCAGCCTCACCCAGGAACGATTGCTGGACGACTTGCGCCAGGTGATCGAAAACGCCGAAGAGCTGCTGAAAAATACCGACCAATACCATGGCTCGCTCTACCAGGCGGCACGCACCAAGCTGGCCGAAGCGCTGCAAACCGCCACGGCGGAACTGGCGCGTTTTGAAGACATGCAGATTGACCGCATGATTGAACTGACCGCCGTCGCCAGCCGGCTGCACCGCGACCTCACCGGCGAAGCCCGGCTGCTACGCGCATTCCGGCGCGAAGACTGACGCCACCAGCAAGCCGTGCGCCAGCCAGCGCTGCAGCTGGCCGGCCACATCGAAATCTTCGTCCAGATCAAACGCCGCATCCAGCGCCGCGCCCAGTGTGCCGCCGTGCGCCACTGCGCCCAGTGCGGCATGGCTGGCGGCAGTCAGCGCCAGCATGCCGGCCTGCCATTGCGGCCGCACCACCACGCCGTAGCTGGGCGCCGCCATATTGTCAGGAAACGCGCCACCGTCCGGCTGGTGCGCCAGCCACAGCGGCACCACCGCCCAGCGCGACGCCAGCAACTGCGCGGCCGGCGCCAGCCTCAACTGCGCCGTCTCGACCTGCGTGGGCGGGATGGCCGCCAGTTGCTGCGCCGTCAGCGCATCCGCCAGCGGCGCATAATGCGCCCGGTGCAGCGCCCACTCCAGCGCCGCCATGTCCGGCAGATAGGGATAGTCCGCCACATGCGGGAAGTCGCGCAGGAACGCCGCGAAGTGCACGCCGAAGTGGTTGAGGTCGGGGTTGTCGGAGGGATGGGCATGGCCATAAGCGCGCGCCAGGCCGCCAAAGAAGTCTTCGCCCACCAGCGCCAGCACCACCGGGTAGGCGGCGGCCAGCGTTTTGGTCCAGGTGGCCGTCAGATTGCCGCGGTACAGCGCGTAGCGGTGCGGCGTATGCGTGCCCGCGCGCAAGCCCGCCAGCACCGGCGGCGCCAGTTGAGGCGCCAGCAGCGCGCCGGCAAATTGCTGCTGTACTGCGGCGGCATCGTCCGCACATGCCTCCGCTGCCACGCCTGGCGGCGACGGCAGGTCAGCCGTCGTCACCAGCGCGGCCGGCGCCATCGCGTGTGCCGCCAACGCCTCCGCCTTGCCCGCTTCCGCCAGCAAAACCTCCAGCGGCGGAATCTCCGTATCCCATTCAATCAGGGTCGGCACTGCGCCAAAGCGCGCCAGCGCCGCCTCATACAGGCGCCACACGGGCGCCGCCACGCGGTCGCCATGGTGATCGATGACCGCCTCCGGCGTCACCAGATGGCCGGCCAGATGCAGCTCGCCCACCGTGCCCGGCGCAATCGCCGCAATAGCGGCCAGCGCGTCCTCGCCATGGTTGCACTGGTTGACGTATAAATTATTGAGGTCCAGTAGCAGCCCGCAGCCCGTGCGCGCTGCCAATGCCGCCATGAACTCGGCCTCGCTCATCGCATCCGCCTGGAAGCGCACATAGGCCGACACATTCTCCAGCAGGATCTGCCGTCCCAGCACGTCCTGCACCTGCTGCACGCGCACGCTGAGCAGGTCCAGCGCCGCCTGGTCCAGCACCAGCGGCAGCAAATCGTTGAGCTGCCGGTCCGCCAGCGCACCCCAGCACAGATGCTCGGACACCAGTACCGGCTCGACCTGCCGCACCAGCTCCCGTACGCGTAACAGATGCGCTGCCGAAAACCCGCGCGCCGAGCCCAGTCCCATGCCGACGCCGTGCAGGCTGACCGGATAATCGCGCCGCAGCTGCTGCAGCACGTGCCAGTCCCAGCCGGCGCGGTCGAGATAATTCTCGCTATGCACCTCCAGCCAGCCGACCGCCGGCCGCTGTGCCAGAAACTGCCGGTAATGCGGAGCGCGCAAACCGACGCCGACACCTAAGCCGCGCGCCATTGCCGCTCCGCCAGCGCTCACTTACTTGGCAGGTGGCGTGGTCTTGCCGCCGGCCTTCTCGCACGTGCCCTTGGCGACAAACTTCCACTCATCGGGCTCATTGTCGGCCTTGGCCTGGCCTGCGCACGAGTGAGCGCTGGTGCCGCAATCGTTCTGGCCGGCCTTGGCCACGCCGTAGCATTTTTCCTTGTCATCGGCAGCGGCGGCAGTACCCACCTGGGCAGCACACACGGTGGCCAGCGCAGCAGCGATCAAGGCTTGACGTTTATTCATGGTAAGTCTCCTGAGGAAAGTGAAAAGCATCCGCAGCGTACCAGCAATTACGCCAATACGCATCTGTCTGATCGTCAGGGGATAGCGCGTGCAGCAGCACACGCCGCGCACCGGACGGTGCGCAGGAGAAAGCCGCGGCGCCGGACGGCGGCCGCAGAACACCCACTCAGGCGGTGGTGTTGATGTTGTTGCCGAGGTGAGACGGCAGATTCGGCACGGGCGGAATCGCCTCAATCAGCGCAGAAGCGCTGGAAGCCTGAATGTCCTGAGCTTTTTTCAGTACGGCAATACCGACAGCTTGCTTGGTGCCTGTATCAGCAATTGTCGTTGCGGTCTGAGCAATACCGGTCACGTCCATGTGATCCTCCAGTTTCGGTTATCACTGTAATTTACGGACGCGGCGCGGCAAACTTTAGGTTTTTTTAGCCCTGGGACGAAATTTTTTTCAGCTGCGTGAGTATCCAGACAAGCACTGCCTCGCGCTGGTTCAGGTCCAGCCACGTGACACTGTCGCGCAAGCCCGGCGGACGCGGATAATCGGCCGCCACCGCAATCACATGCTCATCGTCCGGATACAGCGGCGGCTTGCCTGTGTCCAGGCGATGGACTTCCAGCTTATTGATGGGATAGGACTTGAAGCCTTCCAGCAAGGTCAGGTCAGCTGGTGACAGCCGCGCCAGCTGCTCATCAAGCGACGGCTCCGGCGCGCCGCGCAGCTCATGCACAATCGCATAACGGAACGGCGACGCCACCATCACCTCCGCTGCTCCCGCCATGCGCAGGCGCGCGCTGTCCTTCTGCGGCGGCTCCAGCTCCAGATCGTGGTGACTATGCTTGATGACGTTGACCTTCAATCCCCGCGCCGCCAACTGCGCCAGCAGATCCACCAGCAGCGTGGTCTTGCCGCTGCCGGAACGGCCAACAATGCCAAGGAGGGAGCGCGCGTGCGCAGAGCTGACGTCGAGCATTCGGGGCCTTTCTACACCATCATATTGATGCCCGACATTATACGCAGCAACATCTTGATGGCGCAGCTAGCCCGTTTAGAGTTCAGGCTTGATGACCGGGCTGCGATGGCCTGCGCCCGCAAGTACGATGAGGCTCAGGCACAGCACAATGATGCTGAGGGTGCTCGGTTCAGTCGATTGCACCATTTCCGCAGCGTGCGCGCGCGGCAGGTAGGAAGCCGCGCCAATCAGGAAAGGCAAAAACTTCAAATGTTTCATGATATTTCCCATGCTGAGTTCACAATGATAGAAAAATATCATGATTTAATGACAGGCGAGTTACAGTTCAGTAGGGAACGCGATAACGGTAGCCTTTAAAGCTGAACACCGCCTCCTTGGGTTGCAATTTCTCCAGAACAAGGCCGGGCGCCACCTCTTCGCCCTCGTGGCGCAGCACCTTATCGACCAGCAACAGACGGTCGGCGGGGTTTTTAGAATAGATGTAGCCGCCCACAGCCACTTGTGGAATCGAGCGCTGTATCGGCTCTGGCAAGTCACGCTGATTCATCACCGGCTCTTCCGGCGCGGCGGCCGGCTTAGTGGCCGCGACAGGCGCTGGCAGTTGCGCTTCTGGCACCGATGCGCGCGCCAGATTTGCCACCGACGGCGGCAGATCAGCCACCGGCGCCGGCAACGGGGTTGGCGTCACCGGAGTGGAAACCGGGGCGGGTACCACCGCAGCAACGGGCGCCGGCGCGACCGCAGGCACGGACGCCGGCCGCATCACCAGCACCAGCAACACACCGATCACCGCCGCCATCCCCACCACTGCCAGCAGCATCGACTTGCTGAACCGCCCGGCCGCCGTGGAGGCCGCCGCCGTTTGCAAGGTCGGCGCGTGTATCGTGGGCGAGCTGCCCAGCTGGCGTTCCGCTTGCGCCTTCTTGAGCGCTTCCAAAATATAAGACATAGCTATAACCAAGGTGGAGACCGCACTATCTTAACGTAAGCCCGGAGCTTGACAAAGCCGTGTCACAGGATAATACTAAACCACATGGTTAAGCATGACGACGTCCAACTCGATCTGGTATTTGCCGCGCTGGCTGACGGCACGCGCCGCCGCGTGCTGACCCAGCTCGAACAAGGCAGCTACAGTGTGAGCGAACTGGCGCAGCAGCATGCCATGTCGCTGCCCGGCTTCATGAAACACCTGGCCGTGCTGGAAGCCGCCGGCCTGATCGCCCGCTCGAAACAGGGCCGCATCGTGCGCTGCACGCTGGAGGCCGAGCCCATGCAGGAAGCAGCACAGTGGATAGCCCATTACGAACGCTACTGGAACGCCCAGCTCGATGCGCTGGGACGTTATCTCTATCACGAGGAGCAGACATGCACGCAAGCGAACACACCGGAGAAGTCCGCCTCGTCCGCCATTACCCCGTCAGTGCCGACAAAATCTGGCGCGCGTGGACCGAGCCGCAAGCGCTGATGCGCTGGTTCGGGCCGACGCCGGACACCATCGCCACCCACGCCGAGATCGACCTGCGTGTAGGCGGCCGCTACCGCATCGCCTTCCAGTCGCCCGACGGTGAACATAACGAAGTGGGCGGCGAGTATCTCGAAGTCCATCCCAACCAGCGCCTGGTATTCCACTGGGCGTTCCACAGCACACCCGAACGTGTCTCCCGCGTCAGCATCACGCTCACGCCCGATGCCGACGGGACCGGGCTGACGTTTGTGCACGACCGCTTCGTCGACATCCAGGCCCGCAACAACCACGAGCGCGGCTGGAACGCGTTCTTCCAACAACTCGATCAATTCATGGAGGCTGTATGAAATACCTAGGAAGCTGCCATTGCGGCAAGGTGAAATTTGAAGCGGAAGGTGAAATCGAATCCGGCCTGGCCTGCAACTGCTCGATGTGCCAGCGCAAAGGCTCGCTGCTGTGGTTCATCCCGCGCACCAGCATGCAGCTGCTGACGCCGGAAGAAAACAGCAAGCCCTATCTGTTTAACAAGCACAAGATCGAGCACCGCTTCTGCCCCAACTGCGGCATCCATCCCTACGCCGAAGCGATCGCACCGGACGGCACGCCAAAGGCCGCGATCAACCTGCGCTGCATCGAAGGGATAGACCTCAACGCCATCCCGGTGCACCACTACGACGGCCGCGCCATCTGATCAGCGCAGGCGGGGCTCCTGCACGCCGCCCAGCTGATATAGGCGGATGAAAGTCTTGGGGCCGGCCACGCCGTCGGCCTTGAGACTCTGCGCGGTCTGGAACGCCGTCAGGCGCTGGCGCAGGGCTGCGTCCAGCGGCTGGTTTTCCTGCGGCTTTTTGAGGTCATAGATTTGCGCCAGACGCTTGGCCAGCCAGTCCACATCCGGCCCCTGGTCGCCGGCGCGCACCTCATCGCGCCACGCGCGCGGCGCCCGCCAGTAAGTCGTGTACTCACCCTCATAACGGGCCGACAGCGCATCCAGGCTCAGCGTCTGCGGCTTGCCGCCAGCGGCGACAATGGTGGCCGCCCCCTCCTCCAGCGCGGTCAGCAGCACATAATTGGGCGCGGCTGGATCGTCGTGCAGCTTGAGCAGCGCCGGACGGTCAAGCTGGCGGATATCGTCCAGCGAGCCCCGGCCTTGCAGGCAGCGCAGATTGGCGCGCGCCGCCGTTGCACACGGATCGCCCTCCACCAGCGTCAGCCCCCACAGGCCGGCCAGCTGGCGCAAGGCGGCCGCAGCATCGGTGCCCGTGATGGCAGCTGCCGAGACAATCGCAGCGGACGGTGCGACCGCCACCGCTGGTGACGCCGGCGCCGCGCTGTGTGGCGCCCGCGCGGCAACGTTCGCCGCCGCAGCCTGCGCGCTCGTCACGCCCGGCCCGGCATTGCGCACTGCCAGCTGCCACGCCAATACGCTGAGCGCCACGCCACCGATCACGCCCGCCGCCACCAGCGGCCAGCGCGCCGCGCCAACACTGGCGCCCTGCCCTGCCGGCGCCGCATCCTGCCCGGCAAACACCTCGGCCGCCGCGCGGCGCAAAATCTTCGGCGACACCTGCGGCTGGTTCTCCACATACGCACCCAGCAACGCGCGGTCGCACAGCAGATTGATACGGCGCGGCACGCCCTTGGTCAGCTTGTGCACCAGGCCCATGAGCTTGCGCGGGAACGGCGCTATCGCCGTCGCACCCGCCACCGCCAGGCGGTGCTCGATATACGTGCCGGTCTCCGCTTCCGACAGCGAGCCCAGGTGATAGCGCGCAATCACGCGCTGCGCCAGCTGCTCCAGCTCCGGCCGCGCCAGCATGCCGCGCAGCTCCGGCTGGCCGATCAGGATAATCTGCAGCAGCTTGCGCTCGCTGGTTTCCAGATTGGTCAGCAAGCGCAGCTGCTCCAGCACCTCGGCCGACAGATTCTGCGCCTCATCGATAATCAGCACATTGTTGCGCGACTGCGCATGGCTGGCCAGCAGATAGGCATTGATCGCATCGACATAGGTCTTCACACTGACCGCGCCAGCGCCATGCGGCGGCAGCGCAACCCCGAACTCATCGCAGATCGACAGCAGCAACTCCTCCACCGACAGCTTGGGATTGAAGATATAGCCCAGCTTGCAATTTTCCGGGATCTGCTCCATGAAGCAGCGGCACACCGTGGTCTTGCCGGCACCGATCTCGCCGGTCAGCAGCACAAAACCGCCGCCGCTGCCAATGCCGTACAGCAGATGCGCCAGCGCCTCGCGGTGGCGCTCGCTCATGAACAGATAGCGCGGATCAGGCGCAATGGAAAACGGCGATTGCTTCAGATTGAAAAATTGCGTGTACATGAAAGCCCGGAAAGTCAGCGGTCGCCTATTTTAGCCGCTGTCGGACCGGCGGCGGCTGCACCGGCGGCAGCGGCTGGTACTTGGCGCAATAAATCTTGGACTTGGTATCGAAATACACGATGCGGCTGGCCGGCTTGGCCTCGCGTACCGGATAGGCCGAGGTATCGATCACCGTGTAGTGCGTGCCCACCTGCTGGATGATGGCTTTCTCCAGATTCTCCGGCGTCGCCTCGGCCACCGCGCCCACGAACACATAGGTGCTGGTGTCATCGCTGACCATCACCTCCGAAATCGTCGTGCCCCACAGCGAGGCGCCGTCCGTGCGGAACCAGAACGCGCCGCCGTCGTGCTTGTACGGCGCGCCGAAATGCTTGAGCAAATAATTGTAGTAATAGATGTTATCGGTATGATCGCGGCACAGCAGGCCGTTACCGATGATCGTGCCAAACGTGGTGGGCGCTTGCGCCTGCGCCACGCCGCACAGCAGCGCCAACGCGGCGCCCACGCCACCGTGACGCGCCCGCATTACGTTTTAGACAACCACGCCCGGTTGGCGCTGATGCGCGCCTTGGCCGTCGGTGGCAGTGCTTCGTAGCAGCCTGGATATTGTTTCAAGGCATGCTCCTTGATTTCCTTCTGCAAGCCGTTAATCAAAAAAATATACAGCACACCACCGTCGCTGGTACTTTTAGTTCCCATGTACTTGATCATGTGCGCTCCTTTATCACTGCGCAGGCCTGTCATGCCCGCAGACTGATGTCCCATTATGACATCACGGCAGCGAGGCGGCCACACAAACAGTAACGGCCGTGCGCGCGCAAAAGTTGAATGCCGCTCAGCCCCGGATTTTTGCAGCTGATCCCACCGTTCCGCGCGTCCATCCCATGGGCCGCGACGGCGGGTGACTTTTATCATATCGTCTATGAGTCGCCACTTCTTTTAACGAGATCCCTATGCAGCAGACGCTCAAACGCACCGCACTGGCCACCACCCTGTTACTGGCAGTGGCCGTGGCCGCCAACAGCCGCGCCGACAACAAGCAGGACGAAAGCTACGGCACCGAAACCCGCACCGTTGCCGCCTTCAGCAACCTCAACCTGATTGGCCCGTTTGACGTCATCGTCACCGCGCAGCCGGGCAACACGATTGAAATTTCCGGCCCACGCCGCCAGTTCGCCGAGATCGAAACCTCGGTCAGCGGCGACACCCTGACCGTGCGCAAGCCCAGCAAGAACAAAGGCTGGAGCTTCAACTTCGGCTGGGGCAAGCAAAACCGGCCACTGACGGTACGCATCAGCGCAGCGGCATTGAAAAGCCTGCGCAACGCCGGCAGCGGCGACGTCAGCCTGCAGCAATTCCAGGGCCAGCAACTGACCCTGATTTCCGACGGCCCCGGCGACATTACCGCCAGCGGCAAAGTGGCCGACCTCAGCGTGACCGTCGGCGGCAGCGGCGACGTCGACCTGCGCGCGCTGTCGACCGGCAGCATGAACCTGCGCATGAACGGTCCGGGCGATGTCAGCGCCAGCGGCGTCACGCAAGACCTGAACCTGGTGGTGAGCGGCGCGGGCGACCTCGACATCGGCGACATCCACGCCAACCGCATCAACGCCGCCCTGCACGGCCCGGGCTCCGTGGTACTGCGTGGCAGCGCCAAAGAAATCCGCGCCGAAGTGCATGGCTCGGGCGACCTCGAAGCCTGCACGCTGAACGCCGACGAAGCCAGCGCCAAGCTGCACGGCCCGGGCGAAGCCTGCCTGGCCGGCCACATCAAAAAACTTGACGCCGAAGTGCACGGCTCCGGCGACCTCACCGTGCGCGGTCTGGAAGCGCAAAACGTGCGTGCGCGCCTGAGCGGCCCCGGCAACATGATCCTGTCCGGCAACGCCACCGTACTGAGCGCGCAAGTGAGCGGCTCGGGTGACCTCGACGCACGCCAGCTGTGCACGCGCCAGACCGACGTCACCGTCCAGGGGACCGGCAACGCCATCGTCGCGCTCGCCGACAAAATGGACAGCACCCGCACCCACCTCGTCACCTACCACCGCTAACACCGCATCACTCCGGGGTCAGGTCCGTCATTTCTACACGAGCTCTACCGTCGTCGCGTGACGACGGTAGAGCTCGTGTAGAAATGACGGACCTGACCCCGTTTTGCTTTTTCACGACCAGAACCAGACCAAAGTGGCATGCAAAAGCCACACTTCCGGCATGCCCGTTAAATTCGTTTTTATCGATTAAAAACAAACACTTAAAAAACGATTCCAAGACGACAACGCAAGTCCACTTCATTATTTATTAATACCAGTTAAATACCTGTTGACAAGCTGGTTTGCCAACCCTATAGTGCCCTTCATCGCGGGCCATCCCGGCCCTGGCTTACTCTCACCAACATGATCGAATTTTTAATCGGCGTTGACGGCGGCGGCAGCGGCACCCGGGTGCGTCTGGCCCGCGCTGATGGTACGGAAATCGCAGAAGGCGCAGCCGGCCCGTCGGGTCTGATGCACGGCATCGCCAAGGCCTGGAGCGCAGTCAACGATGCCGTCATCACGGCCTTCCGCGCCGCCGGCCTGGATGTTCCCGATCCATCCCGTATCGCTATTGGCCTCGGCCTGGCCGGCGTGCATAACCGTCAGTGGGCAGTGGAGTTCGTCGCCGCCAATCCGGGCTACGCAAAGGTCGCGCTGGAAAGCGATGGCCATACCACCGTGCTGGGCGCCCACCAGGGCAAGCCGGGCGCCATCATTGCACTCGGCACCGGCAGCGTCGGCGAGATCAAGCTGCCCGATGGCCGTCACGTCGAAGTGGGCGGCTGGGGTTTCCCGGCCGGCGATGAAGCGGGCGGCGCCTGGATGGGCCTGCGCGCCATCAACCACGTGCAGCAGGTGCTGGACGGCCGCCTGCCAGCCAATGCGTTCGCGACCGATGTGGCCAATGCCTGCGGCGGTGAACGCAACGCGATCCAGACCTGGCTGGCGCAAGCCACGCAAACCAATTACGCGCAGCTGGCGCGCGTCATCCTGCAGCACGGCGAGAGCGACGATACGGCGCGCGCCATCCTGCTGGAGGCGGGCCAACAGGTGCAGCTCATGGCCAACGCGCTCGATACCACCGGCACGCTGCCGATCGCCCTGTGCGGCGGTCTGGCCGCGCCGCTGCGCCCTTACCTGCCGGTGTCGATGTTGAAGCGTATCGTCAATCCGCATGGCGACTCCGCAGCGGGCGCCCTGCGTTTGATTCAAACGCGTTTAAAGGAGTAAGCCTGTGCTAGCCCAGTTGAGCGATTTCAAGCCAGACGCCGAGAGCGATACCCCGTTGTACATGCAGCTGGCGAACAAGCTGTCGGACGGAATTGCCGGCGGCGACTGGCGTGCCAACGAGGCTTTGCCGTCCGAGCGCGTGCTGTCGGACATGCTCAACATCTCGCGTGTCACCGCGCGCAAGGCGATCGACATGCTGTGCGAACGCGGCATGCTGACCCGCAAGCGCGGCTCCGGCACCTACATCACGCCGAAACTGGAACAGCCCTTGTCGCGCCTGACCAGCTTCTCCGAAGAGCTGCGTGAGCGCGGCTTCACGGCCGGCTCGCGCTGGCTGCAACGCGACATCGGCATCGCTTCGCCGGTGGAGCTGCTGTCGCTGGGCCTCTCGCCCAACATGCCGGTAGCGCGCCTGAAGCGCCTGCGCACCGCCGACGATGTGGTGATGGCGATTGAGACCACCACCATTCCGGCCCAGTACATGCCCAATCCGCACAGCGTCAACGATTCGCTGTATGGCTACCTGGAAGCCAACGGCACCATCCCGATGCGCGCGCTGCAGCATATCCGCGCCGTCAACGCCAGCGCTGAGCAGGCGCGCCTGGCCAATATTCCCGCGGGTGCGGCGATGCTGCATATCACCCGCGTCAGTTATCTCGACAATGGTTCTGCGGTGGAGCTGACCCACTCGTATTGCCGTAGTGATTATTATGAATTCGTAGCGGAGTCGCGCAGATGAGCGATGCAATCAAAGGCAATATCCTGACACCGGCCGGCTGGGTCCACGGTGAGATCACTTTCAACGAACGCATTGCCGCCATCAGCGGCGGCAGCATCGACCCCGCGCTCAACGAAGAAGTCTATATCCTGCCTGGCTTTATCGATTTGCACGTCCACGGCGGCGGCGGCAAGGATGTGATGGAAGGCGGCGACGCGGTCCACACCATCGCCGCCGTCCACGCCAAACACGGCACCACCAGCATGCTGGCTACCACCATGACCGCGCCGCCGGAAGACATCGACCTCGCGCTCAGAGGCATCGGCGTCGCCGCCACCAAACGCGGCAAAGGCGAAGCGCGCGTCCTGGGCGCACACCTGGAAGGCCCGTTCATCAACTCCGGCAAACTGGGCGCGCAACCGCCGTTTGCCCGCTCCGCCAAACTGGCCGACGTCGAGAAGCTGGAAGCACTGGCGCCGCTGCGCGTGATCACCGTGGCGCCGGAAATCGCCGGCCACCTCGAACTGGTCAAGGAGCTGTCCGACGCCGGCATGCGCGTGCAGATCGGCCACACGCTGGGCACCTATGAAGAAGGCGTCGCGGCGATGGAGAGCGGCGCTTACAGCTTCACCCACCTGTTCAACGCCATGCCCGGCCTGCATCACCGCGAACCAGGCATGGTGGGCGCCGCGCTGGCACATGCCAAATATGCGGAGCTGATTCCCGATCTGCTGCACGTGCACCCAGGTGCGATCCGCACCGCGCTGCGCTGCATCCCCAACCTCTACTGCGTCACCGATTCAACTTCCGCCACCGGCATGCCGGACGGCGAATATATGCTGGGCCGCCATAAAGTCATGAAATGCATGGGCGGCGTGCGTCTGCCCGATGGCACGCTGGCCGGCAGCACCCTCACTATGGACCAGGCATTGCGTAACCTGGTCGGACTCGGCCTCGATCTGGCGGATGCCTCGGCACGGGTCTCAACCTATGCGGCCGATTATCTCGGCCTGCAAGAGCGGGGCCGCCTGGCTCCCGGCGCGTTCGCCGACTTCGTAGTGCTCGACCGTGACCTGAACCTCAAAGCCGTCTATATCGAAGGAGAATTGTTGTGACCTCAATGATGTTGAAAGAAGCCCTGTCCGCAGCTGATTGCGTAGCCCAGCAACTGGCCAACGACGGTGAGCGTTACGCGGAGCTGGGTCGCAAATTGAGGAGCACTTCCTTCTCGACCGCCCTGACCATCGCCCGCGGCAGCTCGGACCACGCCTGCGCCTACGTGGCCTACCTCATCATGGCCCGCCTGGGCCGTGTGGTGGCGTCGCTGCCGATGTCGCTGGTGACGCTGAACAAATCGCCGCTGATCACGCGTGACACGCTGGCCATCTCGATCTCGCAATCCGGCCAGAGCCCGGACGTGGTTGAGCCGATCAGATACTTCCGCGACGGCGGCGCCACCACCATCGCGCTGGTCAACGATATCGATTCGCCGCTGGCGCAAGCCGCCGAGTGGGCGATGCCGCTGCGCGCAGGCAAAGAACAGAGTGTCGCTGCGACCAAGAGCTTCATCACCAGCCTGGTCGCCGGTGCGCGCCTGGTCGCCGCATGGCAGAACGATCCAGAGCTGCTGGCCGGCCTGGAAGCACTGCCGGAATCGCTGCGCGCCGCCACGACCGAAGACTGGTCCAAGGCGGTGGAAGTGCTGACGCCTGCCCGCAACATCATGGTGGTCGGTCGCGGCATCAGCTTCCCGGTGGCGCTGGAAGCCTCGCTGAAATTCAAGGAAACCTCGGCACTGCAAGCAGAAGCGTTCAGTGGCGCGGAAATCAAGCACGGCCCGATGGCGCTGATCGAAGAAGGCTACCCGCTGGTGATCTTCGCTACCCGTGGTCCAACCCAGGCAAGCCTGCTGCAACTGGCGACCGAGATGCGCGGCCGTGGCGCGCGCGTGCTGCTGGCAGCGCCGGCCGATGTCGCCGACCGTGACCTGACGTTGCCGGTTGCGGCCACGCCGGATCTGGACCCGATCGTGGCAGTGCAGGCCTTCTACAAGATGGCGGCGGAACTGTCGGCAGCACGTGGCCTGGACCCGGACCAGCCGCGTCACCTGAGCAAAGTCACCAAAACCAACTAAGCATGTCCGCGCACTCGTCATCCCCGTGCACGCGGGGATCCATACTGAAGCAGCGCGTCCGCTCAGCATGGATTCCCGCCTGTGCGGGAGTGACGGCGCTCATGCTAAGTCTCGGTTCGGCGCTTGCCGCCGACAAGATCGAGTTCTGGACCTTCAGCATGAAGCCCAAGTTCACGCCCTACTATGAAACGCTGGTCCGGAACTACGAGTCCGCCAATCCCGGCGTCAAAGTGGAATGGGTGGACTTCCCGTGGGATATCATCCAGACCAAGCTGGTGACGCGCATCGTCGCTGGCACGCCGCCGGCGCTGGTCAACCTCAACGTGCCATGGGCCGATGAATTCGCCCGCGACGGCCTGCTCACACCAGTCGATTCGCTGCTCGCCGACGCCCGTCCACGCTACCTCGCCAGCACGCTGGAAGACCTGACCTTCGGCGGCAAGACCTACGGCTTTCCGATGTACAGCAACGTCGCCGTCATCGCCTACAACACCCAGATTTTCAAAGCTGCCGCGATCCCGCACGCACCGCGCGATCTCGATGAGCAGCTGCTGTTCGCGCGCCAGATCGCCGCACGTACCGGCAAGGCAGGCCTGTGCCCTGCCCTGTCCAAGATCGATGGCCTGATGATGCAGCAAGGCCTGGCCGTCATCAAGGATGGCAAAGCGGTCTTCAACTCGCCCGCGCATATCGCCTTGATCCGCAAGCTGGCCGATACCTACAAGGCCGGCGGCCTGCTGAAAGATTCCCTGTTCGCAGAAGATAACTTCCCCGCCGCGATCGATGCCTACAAGGGCGGCCGCCTTGGCATGCTGCTGGCGCCACCCACCGCCGTCAAACGCATCGAGAGCGACGCCAGGGATATCTACGCCATCACCGATGTCGCACCGGCGCCGCTCGGCCCTACCGGCATTGCCGATGGCGGCTGGCTGATTCACTTCGCCGTACCAAAAAATGTGGACGCCAGGCTGCTGCCAGCCGTTGGTAAATTCGCACGCTACCTGACCAATGACGCCAACCAGCTGGCCTTCGCCAAACAGGCCAGCGTGTATCCGGCGATGGCGCATGCGGCCAATGATCCATTCTTCACTACCGTGCCGCCTGGCGCTGGCGCGGCGGAGAAAGCCGTATCGGCAGGCGCCGTGTCGATGCCGCATTCGCACACCCTGTACGTGGCCGGCATCACCGACTACGATGAACTGCGCCGCTATCTGGTGAAGGCTGTGGAAGCCGGCGTCACCGGCAAGCAGGACATCAAACAGGCACTGGATCAGGCAGTCGCGATCTGGAACAAAAAACTCGCCTCGCAGCGGAGCCATTGAGATGAGCGCAGACCACGCCAAACTCGCCCCTGCGACGCCGCCCAACGCCAACCACTCGCCATTCGGCACAGTACCTCGCGGCGGCGAAGCGCTGGCCCTGGCGGGTGGCGCGGCGTATACAAAGGGGCCAGCAACGGCAGCCCGCCGCAACGCGCGCCGCGTGAACCTCACCGCATGGCTGTTCCTCGCCCCCGCACTGATCCTGTTGGCGGTCTTCTCGTTCTGGCCCGTGGCTTTCGGCTCCCTGCTCGCGTTCACCGACTACAGCTTGATACGCGAAACGCACTGGGTTGGCCTGGACAACTTCCGCTACATCTTCGATAACGAGATGTTCACCACCGGCTTGAAGAACTCCCTGCTGTTCCTGCTGATGGTGCCCTTCGTGCAAATCGGTGCACTGAGCCTGGCGGTCCTGGTGAACAACAAGCTGCCCGGCATCCGCTACTTCCGCGCCGCCTTCTATGTGCCCGTCGTGACGACGGTGTCCGTGGTCGGCATCATGTGGGGCTTCATGTTCCACGAACAGGGCACGCTGAACTACGTGCTGCAAACGCTACAACTGGTCAACGCGCCGGTGGGCTGGCTGTCCAACGACACGCTCGCCCTGTTCGCCATTATGTTCGTCACGCTGTGGCGTGGCCTGGGCTGGTATATGGTGATGTACCTCGCCGCGCTGCAAGCCGTCCCCGCCGACATGCAGGAAGCCGCCATCCTCGACGGCGCCAACCGCTGGCAGCGGTTCTGGAAAATCACCGTGCCGATGCTGCGCCCCACCATCATGGTCTGCTCCATCCTGTCCATACTGGCCGCGCTGAAGGCCTACCAGGAAGTCGACGTGCTGACCCAGGGCGGACCAATGAACTCCACCTTCACCGGCTTATACTACGCCTACGACCAGGGCCTCAAGCACCTGAAACTGCCGCGCGCACTGGCCGCCAGCTTCATCGTCTCCATCTTCTGCGTCGGCATCGCCCTGCTCTGCCTGCGCTACATCAAACCGAAACACCGCTGATGAAGACGATCATCCACTACCTGCTGTTGTGCGTCATCGCCATTATCTGCGTGTTCCCGTTCTGGTGGACGCTGGTGACAGCACTGTCCACCGAAGGCAATATCTTCGCCTACCCGCCAACCTTCTGGCCGAAACAGCCATCGCTGGACAACTTCATCGAAGTTTTCAGGACGCTGCCGATGTGGTCCTTCTTCCGCAACTCGGTATTCATCGCCGCCTGCACCGTGTTCTGGAAACTGGTGCTGTGCTCCGCCGCCGCTTATCCGCTGGCGCGCATGCAGTTCAAGGGCCGCAAGCTGGTGTTCGGCCTGATCCTGGCCACGCTGGTGCTGCCATCGGAAGTCAACTTCCTGGTCAACTTCATCACGGTGACGAAACTGAGCCTGGTCGATACCTACTCGGGTGTAATCTTGCCCAACGTCGTCAACGCCGTCGCCATCCTGCTGCTCAAACAGGCGTTTGAAGAAGTCCCGCAAGACCTGATCGACGCCGCCCGCGTGGACGGCGCATCCGAGTGGACCATCTTCAGCAAAATCATGCTGCCACTGATCGCCCCGTGGCTGGCCACGGTCGGCATCCTGACCGCAGTGGAAGCCTGGAACGAATACATCTGGCCATCCATCGTCATGAGCAAGCCAGACGAATTCCCGCTGTCGGTAGGCGTGCTGTATTTGCGCGGCACCTTCGGCAGCAGCACGCGCGTGATCGCCGCCGGGACAGTGCTGACCATCCTGCCTACCCTGGCAGCCTTCTTATTTACTCAACGATTCTTCATGCGCGGCATGGACGGAGCAGTGAAATGACAACACAAAACGAACTGAGAAAAATCGCCGGCCAACTTATCATGATCCGCTTCCCCGGCACTGTGCTGGATGCGGCCACTGCAGAATTCCTGAAAGCGAACAGCATCCGCGCTGTCTGCCTGTTCCGCGGGAACATGAGCGACTCCGAACAGCTGGCCAAGCTGACCGCCGACCTGCGCGCCGTCATGGGTCCCGATTCGCTGATCGCGATTGACCAGGAAGGCGGCGCCGTGGTCCGTTCGACCTGGGTGCCAGCCCCGCCAGCCGCCATGGGCCTGGGCGCGGCCGACGACAACGACCTGGCCTACCGCACCGGCGCCGCCGTTGCGCGCGCCGTGAAGGCACTCGGCTTCAACTGGAACTTCGCGCCCGTGCTGGACCTGAACAACAACCCGCACAACCCGGTCATCGCCGAACGCTCCTTCGGCGCCGAACCAGCACGCGCAGCCGAACTGGCGATGGCGTGGATGGCTGGCAGCCATGCAGAAGGCGTGGCCTGCTGCGTCAAGCACTTCCCCGGCCACGGCGACACTAGCGTCGATTCGCACCGCGACCTGCCGACCGTCGACAAGCCAGTCGAAGAACTGAACCGCCTGGAACTGGCGCCGTTCCGCATCGCGTCCGGCGCCGCGCCAGCGATGATGACCGCACACATTGTCTACCCGACGCTGGATCCAGAAAATCCCGCCACCATGTCGCGCCGCATCCTCAATGACCTGCTGCGCAAAGAGTGGGAATACAAAGGCATCATCATCACCGACGGCATGGACATGCACGCCATCGCCGGCCGCTATGGCGTCGGCAATGCAGCCGTGCGCGCACTGACCGCCGGCGCCGACATGGTAATGGCACTGGGCACCACCGAAACGCAGGAAGAAACACTGAACGCCATCGCTGCCGCATTGGAGTCGGGCGCATTGACGCAGCAGGAAGTGCAGGTCCGCCTGGACCGATTGTCCTCGCTGGCGCGCGCCTACCCATGCAAGCCGCGCTCGTACAAGGAAGACGCCGCCGACCGTGCCGTCATGGCCGAAGGCTGGCGCCGCAGCCTGACCGCATACGGCGCGCCACAGCGCCCGGCCGCTGGCGCCAAGGTGCGCCTGATCGCGCGCCAGGATGTAGTCAGCGATGGCGTATCGGAAGCTGGCGTACCAGCCGCCGTAGTGGCCGAATCGCTGCGCAAACTGTATGACGTGGAACTGGTGACCTTCGCCGATGCCGATACCTTCGACTGGAGCGCGTTGCCGCAAGATGGCCGCTTCACCATGCTGGCATCGACCTCGCGCCTACGCTACGGCGAACATGCACGCGGCACCTGGCGCCCGGACCTGCATCTGGCGCTGTGGAATCCGTATCAGGCGCTGGACATCCAGGCGCCAGCGCTGATGACTTACGGCTTCGCCCAACCGGCACTGGACGCCATCAATGCCTGGCTGTCCGGCGAACTACAAGCCACCGGCAACGCACCGGTACCTGGCTTCGCATAAAAAACACACGGGAGACTCCACATGAAAGAACAAATACGCAACCCGAAGCTCTGGGTACCCAGCCTGTACCTGGCGCAAGGCCTGCCCTTCTTCGCCGTGGCCATCGTGGCCAACCAGATGTTGAAGAGCATGGGTGTGCCCAACGACGAGCTGAATCACTGGACCGCCTTGATCGGTTTCGCCTGGGTGTTCAAGCCACTGTGGAGTCCCTTCCTGGAACTGGCCAGCAGCAAAAAGCTGGTCGTGCTGTTCTTCCAGATCTTGGGCGGCCTCTGCCTCGGTGGCGTCGCGCTGGCACTGCAAACGCCGTTCTGGTTTGCCGCCAGCATGGCCATGCTTGGCCTGGTCGCTATCTCGTCCGCCACCCACGACATCGCGTGCGATGGCCTGTACATCACCAGCCTCGATGAAAAAGGCCAGGCCAAGTACGCCGGCTGGACCGGTACCTTCTTCAACGCCGCCAAGTTCTTCACCACAGGCGCCCTGCTGCTGCTGGCCGGCCACCTGGAGAAGACCATGGGCGTGGTACCGGCATGGAGCATCAGCTTCTGCATCCTGGGCGCGCTGATGATCGCGCTGGGCGTGTACAACACCTGGTCGCTGCCGCTGGCCAAGAACACCGTCAGCACAGATACCAATGCCAGCGCCATCGCGCGCACGCTGTGGGAAGTGATTATCGAATTCCTCAAGAAGCCAGGCATCTGGGTCTCGATCGTCTTCATCATCCTGTTCCGTGCTGGCGAAGCGCAGGTGCAATCGATTGGCCCGCTGTTCCTGCGTGAAGCGCACGAACTCGGTGGCCTGGGCCTGACTACCTCTGAAGTCGGCGCGGTGTACGGCACGGTCGGCACAGTGGCTTTCGTAGTAGGCTCCATCGCTGGCGGCTACTTCACTTCGTGGCTGAGCCTCAAGCGCGCCATCCTGTGGCTGATCCTCGCCGTCAACCTGCCCAACGTGGTGTTCTACCTGCTGTCCTACTTCCAGCCGACCGACCTGACCATCATCGGCGCCGGCCTGAGTGTCGAGATGTTCGGCTACGGCTTCGGCTTCGTTGGCCTGATCCTGTACATGATGCAGGTGGTCGCACCGGGCAAATACCAGACCGCACACTACGCCTTCGCCACCGGCATCATGCAGTTGGGCTTTGTGCTGTTCAAACTATTCAGTGGCGACATCCAGATCGCGCTGGGCTACCAGCACTTCTTCATCTGGGTCATGCTGTCGGCGATTCCGGTTGCCATCCTGTCGCAGCTGATTCCGATGACTGCGCGTCCGCAACCGGCAGAAGAAACGCCAAAGGCCGCCGCGCCAGCAGAACAGGTGGTATAAGCGCATGGCCAGCGTTAGCCTCAGCAACATCGTCAAGCATTACGATAAAACGCCGGTCATTCATGGCATCGACCTGGATATCGCCGACGGCGAGTTCATGGTCTTTGTCGGCCCCTCCGGCTGCGGCAAGTCCACGCTGCTGCGCATGATCGCCGGACTCGAATCCATCAGTGACGGCACGCTGCATATCGGCGGCACGCTGGCCAACGACATCGCCCCGGCCCAGCGCAAGCTGGCCATGGTGTTCCAGTCCTACGCGCTGTACCCGCACATGACGGTGTACGAGAACATGGCCTTCGCGCTCAAGCTGGCCGGCCACAAACCTACCGAAGTGCAGACGGCTGTCGAACGCGCAGCGGGCATTCTGCAAATCGCCCCGCTGCTCAAGCGCAAGCCCAAAGAGCTGTCGGGCGGCCAGCGCCAGCGCGTCGCCATCGGCCGTGCCATCGTGCGCAAGCCGGAAGTGTTTTTGTTCGACGAACCGCTGTCCAACCTGGACGCCAGCCTGCGCGTGCAGATGCGCGTGGAACTCAGCCGCCTGCACAGCGAACTGAAAACCACCATGATCTACGTGACGCACGACCAGGTGGAAGCCATGACGCTGGGCCAGCGCATCGTCGTCTTCAACGGCGGCCATATCGAACAGGTAGGTACGCCGCATGAGCTATACAACGCGCCGGCCAACCTGTTTGTCGCCGGCTTCCTCGGCACGCCCAAAATGAATTTCATCCCCGGCGAGATCATTGCTAGCGGCGACAACCGCGTGGCCGTGCAGCTGTCTGGCGGCGCCGTGGTCCATGTGGATGCGGCCCCAGGTCCGCGTGCCGGCGACAAAATCACGCTGGGCATCCGTGCCGAACACCTGTCCATCGCCGCAGCGCAGCAAGAGGACAATGTCATCCAGGTGGGCGTCGGCCACGTTGAGTACCTGGGCGACCTGTCCATCGTGTACACCACGCTGGCCGGCCTGCCTGAAATGATCGCGGTAAAACAGGCGGCAGAAGCGGCGCCGCTGCACGCTGGCAGCCATGCCCGCGTGTATCTGCCGCCGTCGCGTTGCCTGCTTTTCAACGCCGAAGGCCGCGCCTTGCCTCGTGCACCGCAGCACAGCTGAATTCGGAGTTTTGCGCGGTTTTGTGTAACAATACGCGGGTTTACATCCCTATATGTTTGATTGAAGGATAACCATGTCCCATATTCGTCTTGCTCGTATCAGCCTGCTCCTGGCCGCCATTGGCCTGAACGCCGCACCTGCTATCCTGGGCATGGCCCCGGTCCAGGCAGCGGAAGAAAAGAAAGCACCGGAAGCGCCTAAAGATACCGTGCGCCCGGAAATGTACAAACTGATCGACCCGGCACAGACCAAGCCCCTGCTGGACGCCAAGAACTACACCGAATTCAAGAGCCGCCTGGATCAGGCAGCAGCACTGCCGAACCTGACGCCATACGAAAGCTTCATCCTGAGCCAGATGAGCGTTCAACTGGGCCAGGCATCGAACAACTACGAGCTGACCATCAAGGGTCTGGAAGCGATGATCGAATCCGGCCGCATGAAACCGGAAGAAAAGCTGCGCTTCATCGACGCCATCGGCACCATCTACTACAGCAACATCAAAGACTACGACAAAGCGATTCAGTGGTTCGAGCGTTATGGCACCGAGTCGGGCGACAGAGTGAAGGAACGCCAGTTCATCATCCGCTCCTACTTCCTGAAGAACGACTTCGCTTCGACCAAGACCGAAGTGCTGAAGGATATCGAAGCCGCCAAAGCCGCCGGCACCGTGCCGCCGAAAGATGAACTGAACCTGCTGGGTAACGTCGGTATCAAGACCAAGGACACCGAACTGTATCTGCAAGCCGTTGAAGAACTGGCGCGCTACTACCCGACCGAAGACTACTGGAACGACCTGCTGAACCGCACCCGCGGCAAGAAAGGCTATTCCAACCGCTTCGACCTGGACATCGCCCGTATCAAGGCAGTCGTTGTGCCGTCGAAGATGGAACCTGAAGACTACGCAGAACAGGCCGAGTTGTCGGTACTGGGCGGCTTCTTCACCGAAGCGAAGATCGCCATGGACAAAGGCTACCCTAACGGCATCCCGGCCGGCAAGGACAAAGCCGCCCTGCAAAAAATCCGCGACAGCGCCAACAAGGGCGCAGCTGACGATGCGAAAAACATCGACAGCGGCATCCCTGCAGCGCAGAAGTCGAAAGACGGCGTTGGCCTGGTCAACCTGGGCTACAACTATGTGACCCTGGGCCAGTTCGACAAAGGTGTCGATCTGATGAAACAAGGTATCGCCAAAGGCGTGGCCAAGAATCCTGACGACGCCAAGCTGCGCCTGGGCTATGCGCTGGTCATGGCTGGCAAGAAGGATGAAGCGGTTACCGTGCTGAAGACCGTTACCGGCAACGATGGCCGTGGCGACCTGGCGCGCTACTGGATCATGTACGCGACCGGCCCGAAGATCGCCGCACCAGAAGCCAAGTAATCGAAAAGCCGGCGTGAAAGCCGGCTTTTTTTATTTGCGCATCGCTTCCGACAGCGTACGCAGGAGCTGATGCTCACCATCGTCGGCGCTCAGTTCCCAGAACATCGCACCGCGCAGGCCTTGCTGCGTGATGTAGCGGGCCTTTTCTTTCAGCGAAGCGGGATCTTCATACGTAATCCACACCTGCTCCGCCGCGCTATACATATACGGTGCTTTGGCGGACGCATTCCAGTAGCGCTGGTAATCCTTCCCCTTCTTCAGCAGCTGATGGTAGCCATATGAATTGCCGCCATTGATGCCGTCCGTGACGCCGCCCTGGCACAGCTGATACTGCCCATCTCCCTCCGGCCCTGCCGCACAGCCCTTCCATCCATAACCATAGAACGGCACGCCCAGCACCAGCTTATCTGCCGCCACGCCAGCGCGCAGGTAGCGCTGGACCGAACCGGAAGCGTAAAACTGGTTGGCTGTCACCGGATCCTTCGCATCAGCAAACAGCGCCGAATGATGACCGGTACTTTTCTCCCATGGCATGTGATAGTCATAGGCCATAATGTTGATCCAGTCCAGATGCGCCGCCAGCTCCTTCACCCACGCACCGTTACCAACGTAATTGCCGTTCGCGCCCGCAGCGATGGTGATGCTGTAATGCTTGCGATCCTGCTTGCCAGCCGCATCAAACGCCGCGCGCAACTCGCGCACCAGCACAATGAAATTGTGCCGGTCCTCGGGACGCGCACAGACCTCGCCCGCCACGCAAGGCACGCCCGCTTCGCCCGGATATTCCCAGTCAAGGTCAATACCATCCAGCCCATAACGCCGCATGGCCTGCACCGACGACGCGATAAAGTTGGCGCGCGCCTCCGCCGATGCAGCGACATTCGAGAAACGGTTGGACCAGTCCCACCCGCCAACGGAAATCACCACCTTGAATTTGGGATGGCCCCTCTTGAGCGCCACCAGCTTGCGCAGATTGGCGCCATCGGCCGCCTCGTCACGCCAGGCCAGCGCGCCATTCAGCGGCTCCTGGCACGCGGCCACATAGTCCACCGACGGCTCAGGATTGCCATGCTTGCCGTCCCAGCACAGGTCCACAAATGCATACAGCGCCATGGTCAGTTTGCCGGCATCGACATTGGCTGCGGTAACAGGGAAGCTCTCGTGCTTCCAGCCCGGATAATAGCCCACCACTTCCGCCGCCATCGCCGGCAGTGCTGCCATCAAGGCCGCGAAGATCAATTTACGTCGCATTCAATTCCGCCACAAAGTCATACATATCGCCACGGAAGTAGGAGCGGCAAAATTCCACCGCACGCCCGTCGCGCAAAAAGCCCAGCCGCTCAACGGCCAACCCCGCGTCGCCCTCTTTCGCCTGCAGCAGCATGGCCTGCTCCGCGTTCAGCAGCAGCGCCGACAAGCGCTGCAAGGCCCGCACCGGGCGGTTGCCCGACTTCTCCAGCGCGTCGTACATGGAGACATCCACGGCATCCAGCGACGGCAGGCAGGAGGCCACAATGGTGGCATATTCAAGGCACATCGGCACATCGTCCGCATAGCGCATGCGGTTGAAGCGGTACACCTTGGAGCCGGGACTCAGCCGCAGGCGCATCGCTTCGTCCGGCGTGACCGTGCCCTCGGAGCGTTTGAGCCACACGCTGCGCGGCGTCCGCCCACGTGCACGCATGTCCTCCGAAAAGGAAGTCAGCTTGGCGAAGTTTTTTTCAATGCGCGTGTTAATGAAATTGCCGGAGCCGGGACGGCGTATCAACACGCCCTCGCTGACCAGTCCATCGATGGCCTTGCGCACCGTGATGCGGGAGATTTCAAGGTCAGCGGCCAGCTGGCGTTCGGCCGGTAAAGCGTCTTCCGGCTTGAGCAGATGCTGCTCGATTGCGGAACGCAAGGCGCGCTGCAGGCGCTGATAGAGAGGCAGGTTACTGGTCTCATTGAGGTGCTGCCGGATGTGTACCAGTGGGGTCATTGGATCGCGCTCATAACGATGTCGACTGCTCCTCTTTGTTGGTGCAACGATAATACCAAAAAAAGACCACGGCAAATCCAGCGCCGCCGGCGCAAGCTGCAAATAAATCCTATCATTTTGCATAACGCCTTTAGGTAAAGGCTTTATGTGTGTTGCAAGCACGCACAACCCGGTGCCATACCACCATCTATCCGGTCTTATCGAGTTGCTTGAAAGCCACTTTGTATGCCGCATACAACATAACAAAAAAGAATTTTAAAGTGGTAGTGATCTGGTATTGAAACGCGAGTATATTGGCGTTGGATTGGTTTTGAACGTGATTTAAAAGAAGACACACATCAACAATCAGTGGGCTCGGCGGAGCCTCATCAACGGGAGGGAACAATGCATCACCATTCGAATAACACTAAACAGTCCAAACTGACGCCTATCGCTGCTGCGGTTGGTCTGATGATCATGGGCGCGGCCATGTCGACGCACGCACAGGAACAGCAGGTGCAAAAGCAGCAGGCCGAGGAACCAGCACAGGTTATCGTGACCGGTATCCGCGCATCGCTGCAGCAGTCGCTTAACCAGAAGCGTAATTCCGACAGCCTGGTGGAAGTCATCACCGCAGAAGACGTCGGCAAGATGCCGGACAAGAACGTGGCTGACTCGCTGCAACGCCTGCCAGGCGTGAGCGTGGCAGCAGCTGGCGGCGGCGAAGGTTCGTTCGGCGAGAACGACCGCGTGGCACTGCGCGGCACCCCGTTCGGCCTGACCCTGACCACCCTGAACGGCCACTCGGTATCGAGCGGCGACTGGTTCGCTGACAACATCGTCGGCGGTGGTCGCAGCGTCAGCTTCTCGCTGTTCCCATCGGAGCTGATCGGCCGCGTCACCGTGCACAAAGGTTCGCAAGCTGACCTGCTGGAAGGCGGCGCCGAAGGCGTGGTCGATATCGAGACCCGCAAGCCACTGGACTTCAAGAAAACCTTCAACGCCCAAGTCAGCGTTGGTGGCGTCAACTCGTCCAACTCCGGCAAGACCGATCCACAACTGAATGGTCTGATCGCATGGAAGAATGACCAGGGCACCCTGGGCGTGCTGGTACAGGCCTTCCACGAAAAGCGCACCCTGAGCCGCGTCGGCCAGGAAAACCAGGTATGGTACGACCACGTTGATCCGGGCAGCCCGATCGACCAGGCCATTCCTGGCGCCGGCACCGCCATCAAGACCACGCCAGTAGCAGGCGCCATGGCCAACTATCTGGGCGGCACCGCATGGTTCGAACAGAAGCGCACCCGTAACGGCGGCCTGATTGACGTGCAAATGAAACCGAACAGCGACCTGACGGTCGATCTGACGGCCTTCTATTCGCACCTGGATGCGCCGAACATCAACCACAACTTCATGCAGTCGCTGGGCCGCTTCCTGGCGCCATCGTGGGCCACCACCAACTTCCCTGCAGGCGCCGTCAGCGGCACCCTGAGCAACGGCGTTATCACGCAACTGACCGGCACCGTGCCAGCCAATTGCGCCGCCTGCGCCACCATGTCCAGCGCTGTTCAGGAAGAGTTCAGCCGTCCGGTCGCAGAGAGCAAATCGCAGTTCTTTGACGTCGATGCCAAATACCGCGTCAACGACAAGCTGACCCTGAAGGGCCGTCTCGGCACCACCAAAGGCGTTGGCAACACCGTCAGCGGTGCGCTGGGTGTGTGGATGCCATACACCGGCGGCAGCTACACCATCACCGACGCCAACTCGCCTGTGATCTACAACACCCCAGGCGCCAACAAGTTCTCGATCGGCGGCATGCAGGCAACGCCATACACCTACGGCTCGCACGTGACTGCGAACGACAAGGAAACCTATGGCGAACTGAATGGCACCCTGCGTACCGACTGGGGCGCTGTGAGCACCGTGCAATTCGGCGGCCGCGTCGCAGAACACAAACGTGACCTGACCTCGATCGGCATTAATGCGCTGCCAGGTCTGGATTCGGTGGCCAACCTGCCGATGTCGGGCCTGACCGCGTTCCCGAGCGACTTCAATGACCTGGGCGCCAACGGCGCTGGCTACTGGACCTTCTCGCAAGATGCGGTCAACGGCTGGCTGAATAAATACGGCAGCTACTCGGGCGATCTGCGCCAGAGTGAGTTCAACATCAAGGAACCGACCCAGTCGGCCTTCGTGATGGCAAACTTCAACGCCGAAAGCCTGTCGGGTAACTTCGGTCTGCGCGTGGTTCACACCACGGAAGAAGTCAACCGCTACGAAATCGGCCCATCGGGCAGCTTCGAACCTAAGCGTTACTCCAACAGCTATATGGACTTCCTGCCTAGCGCGAACTTCCGTCTGGATGTGACCAAGGATGTGGTGGCACGCTTCGGCACCAGCCGCACCATGGCCCGTCCTGAACTGGGCATGATGGCCGGCGTCGACCTGCGCGACGTACAGGGCACCGGTAACGTCGGTAACCCTAACCTGCGCCCTATCCGCGCCAACAACTACGATCTGGGCGTGGAGTGGTACTTCGCACCGAAGTCGATGCTGTCGGCTGATGCCTTCTACTCGGCACTGGACGGCTACGTCACCTACGGTTCCAGCACCGCGACCTTCTACAACCAGCTGCAAAAGCAGAACACGGTGTACCAGGTGTCGACGCCTGTGAACACCACGGCTGAAGTGAAAGGCCTGGAGTTTGCGTACGTGCAGGACCTGGCCAAGGGCTTCGGTGTGAACGCCAACTACACCTACACCCTGGGCAAGGAAACCGGCCATGCGCCAGGCTCGCCTTGCGGCGCCCTGACCTACCAGGACTGCACCCTGATCGGTACCTCGAAGAACGCCTACAACCTCGGCATCTTCTACGAGCAGGACAAGCTCAGCGCCCGTGTGACCTACAGCTGGCGTTCGGGCTTCCTGAACGGCACCAGCCGTAACAGCGCTGCCTTCCAGGCACCGATTGGTACGCTGTCGGCATCGCTGGCCTACCAGATCAACGACAACTACAGCGTGACCCTGGACGGCAAAGATCTGAACAACCCGCTGGTGCGTTCGATCATCCACACCCCAGGCGCGATGGATCTGCCAGGCTCGCTGTACAAGAACGGCCGTCAGGTGTACTTCACCCTGCACGCCAAGTTCTAAAACGTAGTAACGACGGAGCCTTCGGGCTCCGTCTTTTTCTGTCACAGCACACTATAACTACATCATCATGAATGTGACCTCGACTCCCCGCAAAATCATCATCGTCGGTGGCGGTACCGCCGGCTGGATGACGGCACTGATGTACGGCGACGCGCTGATCAAGCAAGGCGTCGAAATCACAGTACTGGAATCGCCCACCGTGGGCGTGATTGGCGTAGGCGAAGGGTCAACACCGGCGCTCAAGCGCTATTTCGACAGCCTGGGCATCCAGGAATCGGAGTGGATGCCCGCCTGTAACGCCACCTATAAATCCGGTATCGGCTTTGACGGCTGGTCCACCAAGCCGGGCTACGATAACTACTTCCACCAGTTCGCCACCATGGTCGATAATCTGACCCTGCCGAACTTCATGGAAAACGTCCATGCGCGCCAGCGCGGCGTGCATATCGATGCGCGCCCCAACCGCTACTTCCTGTCGGCGCGCCTGAGCGAGGATTGCCTCGCGCCGAAATCGTCGGAGAACTTCCCCTTCTTCACCAACTACGGCTACCACTTCGATGCGACCTTGCTGGGCCAGTTCCTGCACAAACGCGCGGTCGCACTGGGTGTGCAGTACAAGAGCTGCCACGTGACGCATGCGGTGATGAATGAACGCGGCGATATCGCTGCTGTCGCCACCAAAGAAGGCGAACACCTGGCGGCTGACTTCTTTGTCGATTGCTCCGGCTTCTCCGCGCTGCTGATCGGCAAAGCGCTGGAGACGCCGTTCGTGAGCTACGCCGACAACCTGTTCAACGATTCGGCCATCGCCATGCCGAGCGAAATCGGTGACAAGATCCCGACCAAAACCGTATCGTCCGCCATGCGGCATGGCTGGGCGTGGAAGATCCCGCTGACCAACCGCTATGGCAACGGCTATGTGTACAGCTCCTCCTTCGTCTCAGCCGATGAAGCGGAACATGAGCTGCGCAGCAAACTGGGACTGCTGGAATCGGACACCCAGGCGCGCCACCTGAAAATGAAGCTGGGCCGCGTGACCAAACACTGGAACCGCAACGTGCTGGCAGTGGGCCTGTCGCAAGGCTTCCTGGAACCGCTGGAAGCGACCGCCTTGTACTTGACCCAGATGACGGCGGCGATCTTCCTGCTGTTCCTGGAAAAAGGCGACTTGAGCGACCAGGCACGGGACGTCTACAACCAGCAGATTCACGATTACTTCGACAGCCACCGCGACTACATCGTGGCCCACTACAAGACCAACAGCCGCACCGATACGCCCTACTGGCGCGCCAACGCGGAGAATCTGGACAGCGTGTCCGATTCGCTCAAACACATCTTCCAGACCTGGATAGAAGGCCGCGACCTGGCCGCAGAAATCCGCCGCCAGAACATCGAGCATTTCTATCCGGTCGGCTCATGGTATTCACTGCTGGCGGGCATGGGATCATTCCCGGACATTGGTCCCGCCACCGGCCCCGACCTGGTGGCGCCGCTGGATGATTTCATGCGCCGCTGCGCCCTCAACTTCCGCGACCACCGCACCGTGCTGAATGAGATGGCCGAGCAGGCAAAAGCCAGCAGCATGTAACTTCTTCATTGTGTAGTCTGTTTCCGCCAGCGGCCTCTCCCGACCCTGGCGGTTTTTTTTTATAGCTTGCGGCGTATGGTTGCCGCGACCGACCAGTCGCTATCCTCCAGCCCTGCACGCAGGGCTTCCTGCATATTCTCGCGCACCTGCCTTGCCACCGGCAGCAGCGCGCCCTTGGCTTCGGCCGCCGATAAGGCCAGGTTCACGTCCTTGAGTCCCAGCGGCAGCCTGAAGCCCGGTTCAAAGGTATTCGCCGCAATGAAGCCGCCATAACGCTGGTAGCTCGGGCTGGAGAAAATGGTATTGGTCAGCACCTCGAGCAGATCCGCTGCCGAGACGCCATAGCTTTCGCTCAGATGCGCCGCTTCGCCCATCGCCGTAAAAGCCTGGGCGATCATCATATTGCCGGAGATCTTGACCACATTGGCACGCTTGGGATCATCGCCTAGACGCCAGGTCTTGCGCCCCACCACATCCAGCAAAGGCTGGATGCGCGCGATCACCTGTGGATCGCCAGCGGCCAGCACGTTCAGCTGCGCATCTGCTGCAGCCGCCGGCACGCCAAACACCGGCGCCGATACATAGGCCACGCCAGCATCCTTGTGCCGCTGCGCCAGCTCGTCCACCAGCGCCAGCGAAATGGTCGCCATCATGATGTGCACGCAGGACTGGCTGGCTCCGGCCAGCGCACCGCTGTCCAGAATCACGCTGCGCACGGCATCGTCGTTGGCCAGCATGGTCATCACCGCGTCAGATTGAAAAGCCTGGGCGGGCGTATCCAGCACCGTCACGCCATCGATCGCTTCCGCTGCGGCGCGGTTGCGGTTCCATACGCTGACGCTGTGCCCCGCGCGCACCAGATGCGGCACCATGGCCGCGCCCATACTGCCGATACCAATAAAGCTGACTCGCATTGCCTACCTCCGATACTGTGTGAGCTATCCAGTATGGTGCGCAGGCACGGGCAACGGTAGTGGACCGCCACGTACAAATGTTATACGCTCGGCGTATGAGCACATCCTCCAACGCGGCCGACCGCATAGAACTCATGCAGACCTTCGTCCGTATCGTTGAAGCGGGCAGCCTGTCCGCAGCGGCGGTGCAACTGGGCACCACCCAGCCCACCATCAGCCGCAGACTGCAGGCGCTGGAGCGCATGCTGGGCTTGCGGCTGCTGCAGCGCTCCACGCACGCCATGCAGCTGACCGAGGACGGTGAACGCTGCCTGGCGCATGCGCGCGAGCTGCTGTCGCACTGGAGCGCGCTGGCCGCCGATGTACAAGGTGCACGCGAAGAACCGGCTGGCATGCTGCGCGTGGTCGCGCCACATGCCTTCGGCCAGCAGCAGCTGGTAGGGCCGCTGGCCGGATTCCTGGCGCGCTATCCGCGCGTGTCGGTGGAGTGGCTGCTGCACGACCGCACGCCAGACTTCATCGCCGAAAATATCGACTGCGCGATACGCGTTGGGGAGGTCAGCGATCCGTCCGTCGTCGCCATCAAGCTGGCCGACATACCGCGCATCGCAGTGGCTGCGCCATCGCTGCTGGCGGGGCAAGCGCTGCCCACGCACCCCGAGCAGCTGGCCGCCCTGCCCTGGGTAGCGCTGCGGACCTTCTACCGCAACGAGATCACGCTGCATCACGAGGATGGCAGCGCAAGCCACCGGCTGGTGCTGCAGCCGCGCATGAGCACCGATGGTTTATTCGCCGCCCGTAACGCTGCCGTGCTGGGCACCGGCATGTGCGTGATTTCAGCGTGGGCAGTACGCGACGACATCGCGCAAGGCAGGCTGCTGCATCTGGCGCCACAGTGGCAGGCAGCGCCGCTGCCGCTGTACCTGGTCTATCCGCATGCGCCGCATTATCCGGCGCGGCTGCGCTGCTTCATCGACAGCATGCGCGCCGCCATGCCAGCCACGCTGTCGGGCGCCGGACTGGCTTGACTGGCTTGAAATATCAGGCAGCTTTCGCTGCCACCGCACCAAAGATCAGCGACTGATGCGCAGCCACGCCAGCCATCGCGCCATCGGCAACCGCCAGCGCCACACTGCCCGCCATGCGGGCCGCATCGCCGGCCACGTACACGCCGGGCACGCTGCTGGCCTTGATCATATCGGTACGCACGTAGCTGCCCATCGGCCCTTCTTCCATCTCGCAGCCCAGTTGCTCGGCGATCGGACTCGCGCTATGCAGGCGGCTGATGACAAACAGGCCTGCCATTTCCAGCGCACGGCCATCCTGCAGCGCCACCGTCGCCTGGCCGCTCACGGAACGTACCGGCGTGCGCTCCACTGTCACGCCACGCTGCGCCAGCTTTTCCAGCTGCTCGGTATCCGGTTCGAACGCGCCATTGAGGAAGAACGTTACCTTGCCCCAGTCAGGCAGCATCATCGCGTGGTGGATCGAATGCGCGCTGGTGGCGATCACGCCGATATGGCCCTGTTCCAGCTCGTAGCCATGGCAGTAGGGACAATGAAACACGCTGCTGCCCCAACGCTCGGCCAGGCCCGGTATCGATGGCAGTTCATCCACCATGCCGGTCGCCAGTACCAGGCGTTGCGTCTGGAAGATACTGCCATCGGCCAGCGTCACACGGAAGACATCACCATGTTTGACCGCCTGCGTGGCCGATCCTTCGATCCAGCGCACGGTTGGATACTTCATGAGCTGCGCGCGGCCGTCGGCGGCAATCGCCGCAGCCTCGCGGCCATCCTGACCAAGGTAGCCATGTGAATGCTGGGCATAGCGGTTGCGGCGCTGGCCCGCGTCCACCACCAGTATGCGGCGGCGTGCCCGCGCCAGCTGCGTCGCGGCGGACAGACCTGCATAGCTGCCGCCAATAACAATCACCTCAAACTCAGTCGCCGGATGTTGGATGGTCATAGTGCGCTCCCTTGCTTACATGATGGTGTTGGTTGAAGCGGGCCGACAGGTCGGCCAGCGTCACGTCCTTAAAACGGGAGATCAGCAAGGCTTCTGCTTCATCGAAAGCGCTGCCCAGGGCATCGTTGACGGCGCGTTCGACCAGGCACTGCGGCTGTTCGACGCGGTTCCCCATTGCGAACACCGTGGGCGAACCAACGGCTTCGTAGACATCCTGCAGCGTCACCTTGCGCAGATCGCAGGTAATGCTCCAGCCGCCGCCGTGGCCCTTGTCGGAACCCACGTAGCCACGCTCGCGCAAGCCAGCCAGCACGCGCCGCACCAGCACCGGATTGGTGCCGAGGAAGCCCGCCAGCGCTTCGGAAGTAAACGGCCTGTCGCCGTGCGCCATATGCAGCAGCACGTGCAGGATGGAGGAAAGTTTGCTGTCTCGTCTCATGTAACTAATGATAGTACATAATTCGAAAACGTGCAGGAGATGCGCGGGCGAGAACGCCCGCGCAGGGAGGATTACGGCTTTTTGGGTGTGGCCTTGGCTTCGTCGCCAGCCACGGCGACCGACAGTTTGGATGGATCGATATGCTTGCGGAAGGCGGCATTCACCTGCGCCAGCGTCGCGGCCTGCAGCTTGGCCTCATACTCCTTGCTCCAGCTGTAGGTGCGGCCCAGGTACAGATTGTGGGTCCAGCCCGAGGCGACCACGCTGTCCTTGGCGCGGTTCTGCAAGCGCTGCTGCATCAGGCCCGATTTGGCGCCCGCCAGCTCCGCTTCCGTGAAACCGTCTTTCAGCGCGCGCTCCAGCTCTTCGCGGATCGCCACCTCCAGCTTCTTCAGGTTCTGCGGTGCGGCGATCGCGCCCATGCCGAAGCTGCCGGCACGGTCCTCGTCACCCGCGTGCACGCCACTACCACCGCCGTAGGACAGGCCGTCCTTCTGGCGGATGCGGTCCATCATGCGCGACTTCATCGCACCGCCGCCGAACATATAGTTGGCCAGGTCCAGCAGCGGATAGTCGGCGTCGCTGGTGTTCAGGTCCAGATTCATGCGCGCGGTGTAGAAGCCGTTTTCCTTGTCGGGCGTATTCAACGTCACATGCAATGGCGCCTTGGTGTCGTTGGTGTTCAGGATAGGTGCGTAATCAGCCTTGCTGTTCCAGCCGCCGAAACTCTCTTCGATGGTCTTGCCGATGGCGGCCTTGTCGAAATCGCCGACAATGGCCAGCTGGCCATGATTGGCGCCGTAGAACGCGCGGTGGAAAGCCACCACGTCTTCCAGCTTCAAGGCCTTGATGGCGGCCAGTTGCTCATCCACCGTCAGCGCATTGCGGATATCGCCTTTCGGATAGTGGTTGAGGTGCTGGTCTATCGCTTCCGACGCCACCACCTGCGGCTCGCTGCGCGAGTATTCCAGGCCGACGATCCACTGCTGGCGCATCTGCTCGAATTCCGCCGCCGGGAAGCTGGCGTCCTTGAGCACGTGCGCAACCAGGCGCACCGCCGCATCCAGGTTCGGCCCCGTGGTATCGAACTGATACGGGCTGCCGGTGATCTTCAGCTTGGAGAATTCGTCCGCCAGCTGTTCGCGCGTGTACTTGCTGGTGCCGCGCATCAGCATCTCGTTGGCGGCATTGGCCACCACCGTGGTGTTCATGAGGTTCTGCTCATTCCCCCAGTGCAGACCAAGGCTCACTGATACCGCCTCACCACGGTTTTTCTTTGGCAGCAGCGCCACCTTCACGCCACCGATGGTCTTGATTTCCGTGCGGGCGTTGATGTTGTCCTGGCTGGGGTCGAACACTTCCGACGTCAGCGCGCTTTCCTTGCCCTTGAAGTCCTTCATCACCTCGGCCACGCTGGGCGCTGCAGGAATATCGACACGCTGCGGATTGTCCTCGGGGATGAATTCACCAACCACGCGGTTATCGCGCTTCAGATAACGCGCCGCCACCTCGGCCACCTGCTGCGAGGTGATGCTCGGCAGCTTGTCGCGGCCCTGGAACAGCAGGCGCCAGTCACCCAGCGACACCTCTTCCGACAGCGTCACACCAACGCGCTGCGGATCGTTGAGCGACTTCTCGATGCCGTTGGCGAAGTTGCGGCGGGTACGCTCCATTTCCTCTTCGGTCGGCGGCGTCTTGGCGAAGCCCTCCACCGCTTCGGTCAGCGCGGCGCGCACCGGCTCCAGCGGCTGGCCGGCCTTGACCACCGCGCCAATGATTTGCAGTCCGGGCGCATAGCCCGTCATGCCAAAGCTGAACACCTGCGCGGCCTTGCCGCTTTCCACCAGCTGCTTGTGCAGACGGCCGGTCGGCTCATCGCCGAGGATTTGCGACATGAAGCTCAGCGCATCGCTATCCGCCTGCAGCGCGCTTGGAATCTTGTAGCCCAGCGCGACGATCTGCACATCGCCCTTGCGGCGCACGACAAAGCTGCGCTCACCATCCTGGGTCGGTTCGACCGTCCAGAATGGCGGCAGGCTGCGCTTCGGTTTCGGGATCACGCCAAACGATTTGCTGATCCACGCCAGCGTTTGCGCCGGGTCGAATTTGCCGGCCACCAGCAGCACAGCGTTATCCGGCTGATAGTAGGTGTGATAGAAGGCCTGCAGGTTCTCGATCTTGACGTTCTCGATGTCGCTGCGGTTGCCGATGGTCGAACGACCATAGGAATGCCAGTCGTACGCCACGCTCTGCATGCGCTTCAACAGCACGCCGAACGGGCTGTTCTCGCCGCTTTCGTATTCGTTGCGGACCACGGTCATTTCCGAGTCCAGGTCCTTGCGTGCGATGAAGGACCTGGTCATGCGGTCCGCTTCCATGTCCAGCGCCCACTTCAGGTTGTCCGGGCTGGCCTGGAACACTTCATAGTAGTTGGTGCGGTCGTTGGAGGTGGTGCCGTTGAATTCCATGCCGCGGTTGGAGAACTCCTGCGGAATGCTCTTGTTCTTCGGCGAGCCCTTGAACATCAGGTGTTCCAGCAAGTGCGCCATGCCGGTCTCGCCATAGTTCTCGTGGCGCGAGCCGACCAGGTAGGTGACGTTGACGGTGACGGTGGGCTTGGAGGCGTCCGGGAACAGCAGTACTTTCAGGCCGTTGGGCAAGCGATATTCTGTTATGCCCTCCACCGACGGCCCTTTGACGACGCCGGCAGGCAAGGCTGGCGCGGCAGCAGCGGCCCAGGCAGTTCCGGTAGCAACGAAGGACATTCCGCACAGCACGAGGCTGGCAGCGGCGGCGTGTTTCAGACGGCTGTTGTTCATGTTCTCTCACCATAAAGATAGGAACACGCAGCATACGCCTTACCCAGGCGCCGTGCATAGACGGCTTAAGTAAAAATTAATACTAATTATTAATTTTTTTCGGGCACCAGACAGGCGTCGACCATTTGTAGATCGTTGTCTTTAGCGAAGGAAATCACGAAGTGGTAAGCCATCGGTTCGAGCGCGCGCAGCTTGCCGTTGACCACCACCGACTTGACGCCGTTGACCACGGTCGGCGTCACGTAAGGAGAAAACTGCAGGTGGGAATCGCGTCCGCCGCCGGACCCTTCCGGCTTGAAGCAGGCCATCACACCGCACAGGCGCTCAGCCCAGTCGCTCGGACGGAACTGCCTGCCATTGCTGGTTTGGCCAAGGATGAAGAACGAATCTTGCTGTTCTGCCGGTTTTTGAACTGACATAGGCGCGGCTGCTTCTGCGTAGATACTTGTTGGTAACAAGAATGCGTGGAGGACTCCGGCTGGGTACTGGCCGGGCGGGTCATTCTGTAAGAATCTTACGTATTATATCTTATAGAAGACCTGAATACGTAAGTCATTGAATATTCAACGGCTTTTTCCAGCCCCTCCCACTTTGGTGCAGGAAATGCTACAACCTGCACCACAGCAATACCGCTATTGTACCCGTTAAGGCGCCGCTCCGAGCCAAACAGCGCTCGACAACAGCAACAACAACAGCATCCACAACAACAGTGCGCGCCACACCAGGCCGACCGTGCTTTGCAGCGAACGGACGTTCGGTTCGTCGCCGGGCATGACGTCCGGTTCGATCTCCACGTCCACGGTGGTGGCGTCCACCACTTGCGCCTTGACGGCGTTTTCCGCCGGCGTGCCGAGGCGCACGCCCATGGCGCCGCCACCGGCCGTCAGGATGATGCCCAGCGCCTCGTTCGACCAGCGGTGGGCGAAATTACGCCACGCATAGATCGCATCTTCAAAGTTACCCACCACGGCAAACGCCACGGCGGTCAGGCGCACCGGAATCCAGTCGATCCAGTAAAACGCGCGCGCGGCAAACTGGCCGAAGGCTTCATTGCGCATGTGTTCCGGTTCGTTCCAGGCGCGCGCCAGATGCTCGGCCACGCGGTACATCACGGCGCAGGCCGGCCCCAGCGGCATCAGGAACCAGAAGAACACGCCAAACACATTGCGGTGCGTGGTAATCAGCGACTTCTCGACCGCAATACGGGCGATCTCGGACACTTCCATGCCCACGGTGTCCTGCCGGGTCCACTCCGCCAGCAGCGCGCGCGCAGCAGGCTCGTCGCCCGCATTGAGGGCCAGCTGGATCGAGGTGAAATAGTGGCTGTAGTGGCGGAAGCCGAGCGTCAGATAAACGATCAGCACGTTCCAGGCAAATGCAGCCATGGTCCATTCGTAGTGACGCAGCACCCAGTAGATGGCGGCGGTCGGCACCATCAGTATCGCCATCATCAGGAACCAGCCCATGCGGCCATGGGTCGAGTGTCCAGCGTTAAACCAGGTCTCCATCCGCAACGCCAGACTCTTGATTTCGGCGTAGATCGGATTGTCTGCGCGCAGCGGTTTCATCTGCTCGATCAGCAGCGCGCATAGAATGGAAAGAAAAGTCATTAAACGTCCTTTGCGTTGGCATAGCCTTAATGCCCGCTACGATAGCGTAGTTCTCACTCTGCACGCAAGAAATGGAACAGATTCCGCAGCATGCCCGCCGTCGCGCCCCAGATGTAATACGCTTCGTACGGCATCGCATAAAAGCTGCGGCGGCCATCCGGCAAGTCGACCGACAGGCGCTGGTGGTGCGCGCCATCCATGAGGAAGGACAGCGGCACTTCAAAGATGGCCGCCACTTCATCGGGATCGGCTACCACCTCAAACGGCGGCTGCACCAGGCCCACCACTGGCGTCACGCAATAACCGGTGCCGGTCAGATAGTGCGGCAGGGTACCGAGAATTTCCACGTGACGACGAGCCAGGCCGATTTCCTCTTCCGACTCGCGCAGCGCGGTGTCGATGGCATCCTGGTCGTAGTCTTCGGCACGGCCGCCGGGAAAGCTGATCTGGCCCGCATGGTCGGTCAGGTGCGCGGTGCGCTGGGTCAGCAGGATGGTCAGGCCAGTCTCGCGCAGCACCAGCGGTATCAGCACCGAGGCCGGCGTCGGCGCGCGCTCCTCACGGCCGGGGATGGCGCGCTCGCTGCCTTCCGGCACCCAGTCCGGCGGCGCGGCAAACCGGCTGCGCAGCCACGCGGGCGCCAGGCGCTCCAGCGCGACAGCCGGCTCGCCGGCAATGGCGTCTATCGGCAACTGCTGAGGATCGAACGGTGGCTTGGCCATGCAGACTCCTTGATGAAAACAAAAAGGCGCCCAGTAGGCGCCCTTTGCGGGCGCCCTGCGGGGCGCCCTCTCCAAACACAACCGTATTAAACGGCTGCTTTCGCCGCTGGGCGACGGTTTGGCAGTTTTTCCTTGATACGTGCCGATTTACCGGAACGATCACGCAGGTAGTACAGCTTAGCGCGACGTACGTCACCGCGGCGTTTCACTTCGATCGAAGCGATCAGCGGGGAGTACAGCTGGAAGGTACGCTCTACGCCTTCGCCGGACGAGATCTTACGAACGATGAAGTTCGAGTTCAGGCCACGGTTGCGACGGGAGATAACAACGCCTTCGTAAGCCTGGGCGCGCTTGCGGGTGCCTTCGACTACGTTCACGTTGACTACCACGGTATCGCCAGGTGCAAATTCAGGGATGTTTTTGCCCAGGCGAGCGATTTCTTCTTGCTCGAGTTGTTGAATCAGGTTCATCTTAAATGACTCCATATGCCATCTTGCTGGCGCGCTGTGAGTGCGGACACTCTGCCCAGTAGAGGATGGGGTTTAACAAAGCAGGCCTAAAGGCCTGCCAAAAATTGCTCGTCGCGCTTGGTGAGCAGTCCTGCCTCACGCGCTTTGATAAGCAAATCCGGTCGCTTGCGCGCGGTCGCTTCCAGCATGCGCTGGCGGCGCCATTTTTCAATCTCGGCGTGGTTGCCGCCCATTAGCACTGGCGGCACGCCCACACCTTCATACGTTTCAGGCCGCGTGTAGTGCGGCGAATCCAGCAGGCCGTTGAAGAAGCTGTCTTCGATGGCCGAGGCATCGGTGTTCAATACGCCGGGAATCAGGCGGATCACCGCATCCATCAAGGCCATCGCCGGCAACTCGCCGCCGGACAGCACGAAATCGCCCAGGCTGATTTCTTCATCGACCACACGGTCCAGCAGACGCTGGTCCACGGCTTCGTAACGGCCGCACAGGATGACCAGACCGGGCTCCTGCTTCAGCTGCATTACGCGTTCATGCGTCAACTGCTTGCCCTGGGGCGACATGAACACCACGCGCGGCGCCGGCAGACCGGCATCGGTCTGGCGCTGCTTCGCTGCGTTGATGGTCAGCTCCAGCGGCTTGGCCAGCATCACCATGCCGGGGCCGCCACCATAAGGGCGGTCATCCACGGTACGGTGATTGTCAGTGGTGAAATCGCGCGGATTCCACAGCGACAGGCCACATTTATTCTGTTCAAACGCGCGCCGGGTCACGCCCGACTGCGTTATTGCGGCAAACATTTCAGGGAACAGGGTCACGACATCAAATTGCATGGCGAACCGCCCTCAATGTATTGCGCTTAGTAATCAAGGCCCCAGTCGACAGTGATCTTCTTCGCAGCCTTGTCCACCTTGATGATGAACGCGTCCACAAATGGGATCAGGCGCTCTTGCGCCGCAACTTCTTCTGGCTTGGCATCCGGGGCTGCGGCTGGCGCGATGCGCAGGATGGACTGTGGTCCATTGCTCATCATGTCAGTCACCGTACCGAGGTGCTCACCTTGCAGATTCTCTACTTCCAGACCGATCAGCTCGGCCCAGTAAAACTCATCGTCGGACAAGACCGGGAAGCGGCTTTGCGGAATGAACACTGCCGCACCTTTCAGTGCTTCAGCGACGTTCCGGTCAGTCACTCCCACCAGACGCGCCACGACATCGCCGCCATGCAGTTTGACCTGCTGAACGTCCACATCGCGCATCGCTGGCTTATCCAACCACCAGGTCTTGACCTTGAGGAGTGCATCCGCATCTTCCGAGAAAGGACGGATCCTTACCCAGCCTGCGACGCCAAAAGCACCGAAGACAAAGCCTACCTGTGCCAGATCGTCGGGGATTTGCACCCCGGATGCATTCTTATCGGTCAAACCGGTAACCAGACTTGCTTAGGCTGCTTTTTTGTTTTGAGCAACCAGACGAGCAACGGTAGGCGACAGTTGTGCGCCAACAGCTTGCCAGTGAGCCAGACGGTCTTCGGTGATGCGCAGAGCAACTTCTTGACCCGAAGCCATTGGGTTGTAGAAACCAATGCGCTCGATGAAACGGCCATCGCGACGATTACGCGAATCGGTTGCAACGATGTTGAAGAAAGGGCGCTTCTTGGCACCACCACGAGCTAAACGAATAACGACCATAATATTTCCAAAAAATTTGTGCTAGGACGGAAAAAGCCGCAAATTATAGCAAGCTTTGCCGCGTGGCAGCAAGCGTTAATGAAATAATTGGGCATGTTGGGGTAATCAAAGATTATCCCCTGTTCCGGCACTTGGGGCAATAGCCCTGCCTGCAAAAAAGGCGTGCCGGGGGCCGTATTATGCCTGATACTGCTGCTTTACCGACTATTTTGCTGAGCAACCATGACTGTTGTGCATCATACGCGTCACAAAAACAAGACAATCGCCGCCCTGCTGGCCTTTCTGTTTGGCGGTCTGGGCCTGCAAAGGCTATACCTGGGCGGCTTGCGCGACCGCTGGCTGTGGCTGCATCTGGCCTGCCTGCCGGCTGCGCTGATCGTCTCGCTGGCAGCACCGCAGGCGGATGGCTTCTACAAACTGCTGCCGATCATTCTCTCTGGCCTGGCGGGCTTTCTCGAAGCGCTCATCATCGGCGTCACGCCGGATGAAAAATGGGATGCACGCCATAACGCCGCCTCCGGCCAGCAATCCGATACGCACTGGCCGGTCGCCGTGGTGCTGGTGGCCAGCATGATGATCGGTTCCGGCGGCCTGATCGCTACCATCTCCCGCCTGTTTGACTTGCTGTACACTGGTGGCGCCTACGGTTAAAACAAGGAGAACATGATGCGCAACCGCTCCATTCTGATCGCCACGCTGACCGCCGCCCTCGCCGCCACTGCGGCGCAGGCACAAAGCCCCAAAGAACAGTTCAACGCCGAAACCAGGCGCATCGCCACGCGCTACACCGACGACAAAAAACTGTGCGGCGACGAAAAGGACTCCGGCCTGCGCATGCAGTGCCTGCGCGACGCCAAAACCGAATACGACAAATCGATGGCGCTGGCCAAAGCCCAGTACAAGGCCAGCCCTGCCAAACCCGGCCCGTGCCCGGACTGCGGCAAGGTCAGCTCGGTGGTGCTGGGTGAAAAATCCGGCGACAGCAGCGCGCTGGGCCTGATCGCCGGCGGCGTCGCCGGCGCCCTGCTGGGCAACCAGGTCGGCAGCGGCCATGGCCGCCAACTGGCCACCGTCGCCGGTGCGGCAGGCGGCGCCTACGCCGGCAAGAAAATCGAAGAGCAAGCCAAGTCCAGCAAAGTGTGGACCGTCAACGTGCAGTACGACGATGGCCGCCAGGCCGCCTTCACCTTCGACCACGATCCACAGATGCTGAGCGGCGACCGCGTACGCAACAACAACGGCCAACTGGTCCGCAATTAAGCCCTCGCCTGCACGGCTTTCGGGCCGGTGCTAGACTGACCGCCAGTTTTCTACTTGCGGAGCACAGTCATGAAATTTCTGGTGGTCGGCGCAGGCGCGCTGGGTGGCTACTTCGGTGCGCGCCTGCTGGATGCAGGTCAGGACGTCACCTTCCTCGTGCGCGCCAAGCGCGCAGAACAACTGCGGCAGCACGGCCTGCGCGTCCACAGCCCGCATGGCGACCTGGCGCTGCCCTCGCCGCCCCTGGTACTGTCGGCAGACATCGCGCAGCACTATGACGTCATCATCGTCGGCTGCAAGGCTTATGATCTTGAGGCCACCATGGAATCCTTCGCGGCCGCCGTCGGACCGCAGACCGCCATCCTGCCGGTCCTGAACGGCATGGCGCATCTCGACCAGCTGACCGCGCGCTTCGGCAAGGCGCACGTGCTGGGCGGCCTGTGCCTGATCTCCGCCACGCTCGATGCGCAAGGCGAGGTACAACACCTCAACGACATGCACGGCCTGGTGTTTGGCGAACTCGATGCCACATCATCCGACCGCGTGACTGCTATTGAAAAAGCAATGTCCGGCGCCAGATTCGATGCACGCGTGAGCACGCAGATGCGGCAAGAGATGTGGGAAAAATGGGTCTTCATCACCTCCCTCGCCAGCGCCACCTGTTTGCTGCGCGGGTCCGTCGGCGATATCGTCGCTGCGGGCCAGGCGGACATCGCACTGACGCTACAAGCCGAATGCAACGCCATCGCCGCAGCACACGGCTACGCGCCACGCGCGGAACCGGCACTGCGCACACGCACCATGCTGACCACCCAAGGCTCGCCGATCACCGCATCAATGCTGAAAGACCTGGAACGCGGCGGCGCCATCGAAGCGGACCACATCGTCGGCGACATGCTGGCGCGCGACCCGCAGCACAATTCGCCTACGCTGAAAACCGCGTATGCCCACCTGAAAACCTACGAAGCACGCCGCGCACGCACAGCGGCATAACCAAGGAGACACTGTGTCCACACCAGCTTTTCCCGCCGAATGGCAACCACTGGTCGATCAAGCCGCCACCGCCCTGCGCACGCTCGCGCTGGATGAAACGGCCAAGGAAAAATTCTGCAACGACCCGTTGCTGCGGCCCCATATGCACAAGGTATCGCAACGCTACGTTGCCGGCCAGACCGTGGAAGAAGCGCTGCAACGCGTCGAGCAAATCATCGCGCGCGGCCACGCCGCATCGGCCGAATACATGGGCGAAAGCGTGCGCGACGAAGCGTTTGCGATGGCCGAGACGGCAGTCTTCATGCAGCTGGTGCAAGCCATCGGCCAGCGCAACCTGAACTGCTCGATCTCGTTCGACCTGTCGCACGTAGGCTCGCTGGTGGACAGTGAACTGGGCTACCGCAACGCGCGCCGCATCGCCCAGGCTGCGGCCGAGATCAACCGCGAAGTGATGATCTCGATGGAAGGCATCGACCGTTCGGACGACATCTACCGCATCTACACGCGCCTGCATCAGGAAGACGACCTGCGCAACGTCGGCATCACCGTGCCGGCCAAGCGTCACCGCACCGAACAGGACCTGCTCGCGCTGATGAAGCTGCCCGGCCGTATCCGCCTGGTGAAAGGCGCTTTCCTCGAGCCGGAAGGCGTCGCCTACAGCCGTGGCACGCCCGAACTGGCTGCCGCCTACCGCCGCCACGCGCAAACGCTGCTGCTGAGCGGCCACAAATGCTCGATCGCCACGCACGACCGCAGCATCCAGTCCGACCTCAGCGCCTTGATCCTCCAAGAACGCATCGACCCGCGCTGGTTCGAGTTTGAATCCCTGATCGGCCTCGGTGGCGCACAGCTCGACGAACTGCAGGCACGCGGTTTCCCCACGCGCGAATATGCCGTCTTCGGCGAAGAGCACTTCCTGTACGTATTGAACCGCATCGCCGAAGAACCGGTACGCGTGTACCAGGCCCTGGTCGATCTCAGTGCAGGTTAAGCACCGCAAACGGCACCAGACTACCCGGCGCAGCGCGCGATGATGGCCGCGCGCCTGCCGCCACGGCCCAGGCCAATATCCAATGGCCGGCCTTGATCTCCTCCGCAATGGTGTCAGCATGCAGCATGCGCTGGGCAGCGGCATTCATGCGCTGGACCGCATAAGCCTTGCGGCTGGCTAAAGATGCGGTACGAATAAAGATAGATTTCATGCTGGCCTCACGCGGAATATCCAGCTTGTACGTACGCCGTGGCGATTTGGATTCAGCTTTTTAAAGCGTAGCCCGTGGCGATGGCATGCGCCCAGTCGGCGCGGCCGTTGCGCGCGGCCAGCGCCGCCATCGCTTGCCAGTCGTAAGGCACGGCAAGCAACGCAGCAGACCAGCCGTGCGGACCGCTTTCAACGATGGCGTAGCGCGCGTCAGGTGAACCGTTCTGCATGACGTGGTAGTGCAGATGGTCGTCATCATAAGCCTGCAAGCCGACGCTGCCGGGATTGACGATCAGACAGCCGGAAGATAAACGCACCGCGCGCGGCACATGCGTGTGACCGCAAGCGACCAGCGCCGCCTGCGTGCCCGCGATGCGGACCGCCACTTCCGCAGAGGTGGCGAGACGCACGCCGGCCGGCGCCACCGTCTCCAGAAAATATTCATGATCGCTGCGTGGCGTGCCGTGGCACAGCAGCACATCGGGATCCAGGCGGCGCTGTGGCGGCAAGGTGGCGAGCCAGGCCAGCTCCGCCTCGCCCAATTGCGCATGGGCGTAGACATCCGACTCACCGCGCTGATGCGGATTGAGGATCTGCCGCTCATGGTTGCCGGCCAGCTGCAGCCAATCCTGCGCCATCAGGAAGCGCGCGGTTTGCAGCGGCAGCAGCGGCCCGGACAGGCTATCGCCAAGATTGACCACCATGTCCACATCACGCCGCGCGATATCGCCCACCACCGCCTCCAACGCAGGCAGATTGCCGTGAATATCAGAAACGATAGCGATACGCATAAAAACACTCCGGGGTCAGGTCCGCCAATTCTACACGGCCTCAGCAGCAGCAAATTTTAGCGCTGATGAGCTCGTGTAGAAATGACGGACCTGACCCCGGATTGGGTTAGAACTGGTCGATGTCCAGTGCCAGCACGCCGGCGCTGCCCTCAACGATCGAGGTGCGGATGCCGGACGATTGGCTCAGGAAGTGGTCGGCAAAGAAGCGGGTCGTGACGATCTTGGCCTGGTAGAAGCTGGCGTCGCCGTCGCCGGCGCTCAGTTTCTGCTGCGAGATCAGCGCCGCGCGCGCCATCTGCCAGCCGCCCAGCACGATGCCGGCCAGCTTCAGGTACGGCACGCTGCCCGAGAACACGCCTTTGATGTCGGACTTGATGTTGGCCACCACGTAGTCCACCACCGCTTCCAGGTCGGCCGCGCCTTGCGCCAGCTGCTTGCGGATTGCGGCGAAATCGGCGCCGTCCACGTTGGCCAGCTCCGCTTCGGTCGCGCGCACTTCGGCGATCAGGCCTTTGGCGATCTTGCCCGCATCGCGCACGGTTTTACGGCCGATCAGGTCGTTGGCCTGGATCGCGGTCGTGCCTTCGTAGATGGTCAGGATCTTGGCGTCGCGGTAGTGCTGCGCTGCACCGGTTTCTTCGATGAAGCCCATGCCGCCGTGGATCTGTACGCCGTCGCGCGTGACGTCTTGCGACAGTTCGGTCGACCAGCCTTTGATGATCGGCACCAGGTATTCATACACGGCCTGGTTTTGCGCGCGCTGTTCGGCGTCGGCGCTGTGGTGGGCTTTGTCGTACAGCGATGCGCCGACGTAGGCCAGTGCACGCGCGGCTTCGGTCTGCGCACGCATATTCATCAGCAGGCGGCGCACGTCCGGGTGGTTGATGATGGCCACGCCCGACGGCGAGCCGTTCAGGTCGCGCGACTGTACGCGGTCTTTGGCGTACGCCAGCGCGTGCTGGTAGGCGTGCTCGGACAGGCCGATGCCCTGCATGCCGACGCCGAAACGGGCGGCGTTCATCATGATGAACATGTATTCCAGGCCGCGGTTTTCTTCGCCCACCAGCGTGCCGATGGCGCCGCCGTTGTCGCCGAATTGCAGCACGGCGGTCGGGCTGGCCTTGATGCCCAGCTTGTGTTCGATCGAGACGCAGTGCGCGTCGTTGCGCGCGCCCAGCGAGCCGTCGGCATTGACCATGAACTTCGGCACGATGAACAGCGAGATGCCTTTCACACCCGCCGGTGCATCGGGCGTGCGCGCCAGCACCAGGTGGACGATGTTTTCGGTCATGTCGTGATCGCCATAGGTAATGAAGATCTTGGTGCCGAAGATTTTGTAGGTGCCATCGCCCTGCGGTTCGGCGCGGGTACGCACGGCGGCCAGGTCGGAACCGGCTTGCGGTTCGGTCAGGTTCATGGTGCCGGTCCATTTGCCGGTCACCAGCGGTTCCAGGTAGACGGCTTTTTGTTCGTCGCTGCCGGCGGTCAGCAGCGCTTCGATGGCGCCGTCCGACAGCAGTGGGCACAGTGCGAACGACAGGTTGGCGCCGTGCAGCATTTCCACGCATGGCGTGCCGACCAGCTTGGGCAGGCCCTGGCCGCCAAAGTCGGTTGGGTGTTGCAGGCCTTGCCAGCCGGCGTCGGCGAACTGGCGGAACGCTTCCTTGAAGCCTTTGGAGGTGATCACACCGTCCTTGGTCCAGTAGCTGGGTTCCTTGTCCGCTGCGTGGTTCAGCGGGGCGATTTCACCGGCGACGAATTTCGCGCTCTCTTCCAGCACGGCTTCGGCGGTTTCCGGGGTAGCATCCTCGCAGCCTGGCAGTTGGCTCACGGCGTGCAGGTTAGCCAGTTCGTTCATCACGAACAGCATGTCTTTAATCGGTGCTTGATATGGCATCTCGTCTCTCCAAGAAAAAGGCCACGGCAATCCGGCGTGTCCGGATCAGCGTGGCCTGTGTTTGCTTTATTCGGTATTAGCCCAGTTCAGCAACCAGTTGTGGCACTACGTCGAACAGGTCGCCCACGATGCCGTAGTCGGCAACGGAGAAGATCGGCGCTTCCGGATCTTTGTTGATGGCGACGATGGTTTTCGAATCTTTCATGCCGGCCAAGTGCTGGATCGCGCCGGAGATACCGACGGCGATGTACAGGTTAGGTGCAACGATCTTGCCGGTCTGGCCAACTTGCCAGTCGTTCGGCACGTAGCCTGCGTCCACGGCAGCGCGCGAGGCGCCCATGGCGGCGTTGAGCTTGTCTGCCAGCGGTTCCAGGATCTTGAACGCTTCGCCCGAACCCATGCCACGGCCACCGGACACGATGATCTTGGCGGCGGTCAGTTCTGGACGGTCCGACTTGGCCACTTCGCGGCCAACGAACGACGATTTGCCCGAGTCAGCCACAGCGGCCACGGTTTCGGTCGCCGCCGAACCACCGGTGGCGGCAGCGGCGTCGAAGCCGGTAGCGCGCACGGTGATGACTTTGACTTTGTCGCCCGATTGCACGGTAGCGATGGCGTTACCGGCGTAGATCGGACGCTCGAAGGTGTCCGGCGAATCGACTTTGGTGATTTCCGAAATCTGCGCAACGTCCAGCTTGGCGGCAACGCGCGGCAGGATGTTTTTGCCGTAGGCGGTGGCTGGCGCCAGGATGTGGCTGTAGGCACCGGCGATTGCCAGCACTTGTTCAGCAACGTTTTCTGCCAGGCCATCCGCGAAGTAAGCGGCGTCGGCAACGATGACTTTCGACACGCCGGCGATAGCAGCGGCGGCGCTGACAGCGGCGCCGGCATTTGCGCCAGCGACCAGGACGTGCACCTCACCACCGCATTGGGCGGCAGCGGTAACGGTGTGCAGGGTGCTGGCCTTCAGGCTGGCGTTGTCGTGTTCTGCGATAACTAATGCGACCATGATTTTTCCTTTACGTTATTCCGCGCAACGCGCGGAATAGAATCATTATTTAGCGATCCCGCGCTAGGCACGGGATGAAGCAATTAAATTACTTTAGCTTCGGTGCGCAGTTTTGCGACCAGGGTTGCAACGTCCGGTACCTTGATACCAGCGGAGCGCTTGGCAGGCTCGGCAACTTTGACGGTTTTCAGACGTGGGGTAACGTCGACGCCCAGATCTTCCGGCTTGGTCACGTCCAGCGTTTTCTTTTTCGCTTTCATGATGTTCGGCAGGGTCACATAGCGTGGCTCGTTCAGGCGCAGGTCGGTGGTGACGATGGCTGGCAGCGTCAGCGACAGGGTTTCCAGGCCGCCGTCCACTTCGCGGGTCACGGTGACTTTGCCGTCTTCCAGCACCACTTTCGACGCGAACGTCGCTTGTGGCCAGCCCAGCAGCGCAGCCAGCATCTGGCCGGTCTGGTTGGAGTCATCGTCGATCGCCTGTTTGCCCAGGATGATCAGTTGTGGCTGTTCTTTGTCAGCCAGTGCCTTGAGCAGCTTGGCAACTGCCAGCGGCTCCAGTTCTACGGCGGTTTCCACCAGGATGCCGCGGTCGGCGCCAATCGCCATGGCGGTACGCAGGGTTTCCTGGCACTGGGTCACGCCAGCGGACACGGCGATCACTTCGGTGACCTTGCCAGCTTCTTTCAGACGGGTGGCTTCTTCCACCGCGATCTCGTCGAACGGGTTCATCGACATTTTGACGTTAGCGATATCGACGCCGGTGTTATCGGACTTCACACGCACTTTGACGTTGTAGTCGACCACGCGTTTGACGGGTACCAAGACTTTCATAGCTGTGCCTTTGGAAAAATAAAGAATTCGGGACTGATAATGTGGGCTAGATTATATGAGAAATCTGCCCCACACAAGAAATTTAAGCACGATCGTGCGTTTTTTAGCTAGTAGAAATCGTCTAAAAAATAAATCTTCAAGACGAATTCTGGAGGGGAATTACAGCGGAGGAATTATTTGCGCTGCATCAAAAAGACAAACTCACGGCCAGTCTGGACGTGGGACAACAGGGCGTTGCCGGTTTGTTTGCAAAATGCCTGGAAATCACGCACCGAACCTGGGTCCGTTGCCATAATGCGCAGCACCTCACCGCTCTGCAGTTCTGCCAGCGCCTTTTTGGCTTTCAGGATAGGCAACGGGCAATTGAGGCCGCGTGCGTCCAGTTCCTTATGAAATTCAATGATTTCGTTTTCCAGTATCGTGTCGCTCATTGAGAACCCGCTCTTTGGTTAGGTGTGTCGTCATACTACTCCTTTTTGGAATGGATGACGCGCTGCACCAAAATAGTTCGTTGTGCGTTGCAAGTTTGCAACGGGAACTGGAAAGTATACAACACTAACCCACGAAGAACAACGGCCTGCGTGAGACTGTTACACCTCACGCAGGCCGCATAAACACTACTTTATAGCGGTTTTTAACGCTTTATACGCGTTCGCCGACCCACGCCGAAACACCGGCCAGTGCGCCCGCCAGGCCGCTCGGATCGGTGCCGCCGGCTTGCGCCATATCAGGGCGTCCGCCGCCTTTTCCGCCCACTTGTTGTGCAACGAAGTTGACCAGCTCGCCTGCTTTGACCTTGGAAGTGCTGTCCGCCGTGACGCCCGCAATCAGGCTGACTTTGCCGTCATTGACCGATGCCAGCACGATGGCGGCGGTCTTCAGCTTGTCTTTGAGCTTGTCCATGGTTTCGCGCAGCGCGGTAACGTCAGCGCCTTCCAGCGTGGCTGCCAGCACCTTGATGCCCTTGATGTCGACGGCCTGGCCAGCCAGTTCGTCGCCCTGGCCTGCTGCCAGCTTGGACTTCAGTGCCGCCAGTTCTTTTTCCAGCGACTTCACCTGGTCCTGCACGGCGCCGATCTTGACGGTCAGCTCTTCCGGATTCGATTTCAGCGCGGCAGCGGCTTCGTTGAGTTTGCGGGCCATGCCCTGCACCAGCGCCAGCGCGCCTTCGCCGGTCACCGCTTCGACGCGGCGGATACCGGCAGCAACGCCGCCTTCCGAGACGATCTTGAACAGGCCGATATCGCCGGTGCGGTTGACGTGCACGCCGCCGCACAGCTCTTTCGAGCTACCAATGTCCATCACGCGTACTTCATCGCCGTACTTCTCGCCAAACAGCGCCATGGCGCCATGCTTGACGGCGTCGTCGAACGACATATTGTGCGACTGGGTGGCGTGGTTTTCCAGGATCTCTTGGTTGACGATGGCTTCGACCTGGGCGATCTGCTCGGCGGTCATCGGCGCATTGTGGCTGAAGTCGAAACGGGCCTTGTCCGGATCCACCAGCGAGCCCTTCTGTGCCACGTGCGAGCCCAGCACTTCGCGCAGGGCTTTGTGCATCAGGTGGGTCGCCGAGTGGTTGCGGACGGTGCGGCCGCGCTTGGCCTGATCGACGGTGGCGCTGACCGCGTCGCCGACTTTCAGCGCGCCCGAGGCCAGCACGCCATGGTGACCGAATACGTCCGCCTGGATCTTCAGCGTGTCGCTGACGTCAAACTGTGCGGCGCCGCTGGCGATCACGCCCTGGTCGCCGACCTGGCCGCCCGACTCTGCATAGAACGGCGTGGTGTCCAGCACCACGATGCCCGACTGGCCAGCCGTCAGTTCCTGCACCGGCGAGCCGGCCGAATACAGCGCGATGACCTTGCTGCTGTGGTTCAGGCTGTCATAGCCGACGAATTTGTTTTTCTCGCCGCTGTACTCGACCTTGGCGTCCTTGACCGACTTGCCGCCTTTGCGCGACAGCTCCTGGCTTTCTTTCAGCGCAGCGTCATAGCCTTCCTGGTCGAACTTGATATCGCGTTCGCGGCAGATATCGGCAGTCAGGTCCGGCGGGAAGCCATAGGTTTCGTACAGCGTGAAGGCGGTGGCGCCATCGATGCCCGTGGCGTCCTTGGCCAGCTGGGCTTCCAGCACTTTCATGCCGGTTTCCAGGGTTTCGCCAAAGCGCTCTTCTTCTGCCTTGAGCATCTTGGCGACGTTGTCCTTGGCTTCTTCCAGCTCCGGGTAGGCAGCGCCCATCTCGATCGCCAGGTCGGCCACCAGCTTGTAGAAGAATGGCTTGGTCTGGCCCAGCTTGTGGCCATGGCGCAGTGCGCGGCGGATGATACGGCGCAGCACGTAGGCACGGCCTTCGCTGCCAGGGATCACGCCGTCCACAATCATGAACGCGGCCGAACGGATATGGTCGGCGATCACGCGCAGCGATTTGTTTTCCAGGTCGGTAGCGCCGGTTTCGCGCGCGGCAGCCTTGATCAGGTTCTGGAACAGGTCGATCTCGTAGTTCGAGTGCACGTGCTGCAGCACGGCAGCCAGACGCTCCATGCCCATGCCGGTGTCGACCGACTGCTTCGGCAGCTTGTGCAGCACGCCCTGCTCGTCGCGGTTGAACTGCATGAACACCAGGTTCCAGATTTCGATGAAGCGGTCGCCGTCTTCTTCCGGCGAGCCTGGAGGACCACCCCAGATGTCGGCGCCGTGGTCGTAGAAGATCTCGGTGCACGGGCCGCATGGGCCGGTGTCGGCCATCTGCCAGAAGTTGTCCGAGGCGTAGCGTGCGCCCTTGTTGTCGCCGATGCGGATGATGCGCTCTTTCGGCACGCCCACTTCGTTGGCCCAGATGTCGTAGGCTTCGTCGTCTTCCTGGTACACGGTCACGGTCAGCTTGTCGACCGGCAGCTGGTAGACCTTGGTCAGCAGTTCCCAGGCGTAGCTGATGGCGTCGCGCTTGAAGTAGTCGCCGAAGCTGAAGTTACCCAGCATCTCGAAGAAGGTGTGGTGACGCGCGGTGTAGCCGACGTTTTCCAGGTCATTGTGCTTGCCGCCGGCGCGCACGCAGCGCTGCACCGAGGTGGCGCGGGTGTACGGACGGCTGTCGGTGCCGGTAAACACATCCTTGAACTGCACCATGCCGGAGTTGGTCAGCAGCAGGGTCGGGTCATTGCCAGGTACCAGGGAGCTGGAACGAACAATCGTGTGACCTTTGGATTCAAAGAATTTGAGGAATTTGTCGCGAATTTCGGATGATTTCATGTCGTAAGCTAGTAGTAACTGGCAAATGCAAAGGGTTGATTATATATGACCGCGCAGGCCTCAGGGTCTTAGGTGAAGGCGGGACCGATCAAATCAATACGGTCGGTGCAGAAACCATCCACGCCCCAGGACAGGATTTCCCGGCCCCTTGCCGGGTCGTTGACGGTATAGCAAAACAGGCCATAACCGGCTGCCTTGATCTGCGCCGCCAGCGCCGGCGTCAGGTGCTTTTGATTGGTGTGGATGGCCACGGCGCCCAGCTGCTTCGCCTGCGCCTGCCAGTCGGCCGGGATTTTATCCAGCAGATAGCCGCGCGGCAGCTCGGGCGCCGCATCGCGGGCCGCCGCCAGCGCGTCAAAGCTGAACGAGGACAGCAAAGGATAGCCGGCGGGATCGCCGCCAGCCAGCTCCGCGGCATAATTGTCGCGTGTGATTTTTGCAACCCAGGCGCCGGTTTCCGCCTCAAAACCGTCGGCCGGCTTGATTTCCACATTCATCCAGATGCGCTGCGCCTTGCAATAATCGATGAACTGGGTGAAGAATGGCACTGGCTCATCGCGGAATTCCGCCCCGAACCAGCTGCCCGCGTCCATCGCGGCCAGATCGACGGCGTCGGTCTGTGCGACACTGCCCTGCCCGGCGATGGTGCGGCCGAACGCGGGGTCGTGCACCACCATGCCGATGCCGTCGCGCGACAGCATCACGTCGAACTCGACGGCGCGGAAGCCGTAAGCCACGCCGGCGCGCAGGCCGGCCACCGTGTTTTCCGGCGCCAGCGTACCGCCGCCGCGATGTGCAACAATTTTTGGGTAAGGCCACATGGCTTTGCCTCGGGGGTTGTGATGGCAAGGACAACAACGTTATCACGAATAGCGGGCCTGCTGCTAGCCGTCGCCACGCCCACGTCCGGCGGGGCAGCGACGCCGACGCAAGCGGAAGTGATGACGCGCGCCGCCGCCATGTACGCCGACCGGCTGGCCGGGCGCAACATCAACCGCGACGCCGGCTTCACCGCCCGCGTGCGCGGCATCGCCGGCGTGCTCATCGCCCAAGCCAAACGCGACTATCCCGACACCGCAGCGTGGGCGTGGGAAGTCCACACCACTGACGATCCCGACATGAATGCCGACTGCATGGCCGGCGGCAAAATCCTGGTCAGCCAGGCTTACGTCGAACGGCTGGCACTCAATGACGCCGAACTGGCCATGCTGCTGGCCCATGAAATCGAACACGCCGCCCTGCATCACAACCTCAAGGAATATCAGGCCGCGCTGCAGCTGGATCCAGCCTGGGCCGGACGCCCGTTTGCAGAACTGGAATACGCGGTCGATCACGACAGCCGCCTCATGGGCGTCCTGGCCGCCACCAACTACGCGCAGGAACAGGAAGCCGACCGCGAGGGCTTGCGGCTGGCCTGGCGCGCGGGCTGGCCGGCATCGGCCCTGTCCGGCTATTTCCGCAAGATGATGCGCGACAGCGACTGGCCCCGGCGCAGCAAGGCCGACTACCCCTCGCCCATCCAGCGCTGGCGCGACGCCCACGCGCTTGCCGACAGCTTGCAAAAAAATTACGTGCAGCCGAGCGAGTGAGCCACTACACTAGCGGCCTGATTGTTCGCTCAAAAGGTTAAAACACATCATGACAGCTCCAAAAGCGCTAGGCCATCTCCGCGTACTCGACCTGAGCCGCGTGTTGGCGGGACCGTGGTGCTCGCAGAATCTGGCCGATCTCGGCGCCGACGTCATCAAGATTGAACGTCCCGGCAACGGCGACGACACGCGCGCCTGGGGGCCGCCGTATGCGCGCGACGCCGACGGCAAGGACACCACCGAAGCGGCATACTACCTGTCCGCCAACCGCGGCAAGCGCTCGGTGACGGTGGACATCGCCAGCACGGAAGGCCAGCAGCTGCTGCGCGAGCTGGTCAGGCACAGCGACGTGGTGCTGGAAAACTACAAGGTCGGCCAGCTCAAGCGCTATGGTCTCGATTACGAGACGCTCAAGGCCATCAAGCCGGATCTGGTCTACTGCTCGGTCACCGGCTTCGGCCAGGATGGTCCGTACGCGCACCGTGCCGGCTATGACTTCCTGATCCAGGGCATGGGCGGCCTCATGTCCGTGACCGGCGAGCGCGATGACCTGCCGGGTGGCGGTCCGCAAAAAGCCGGCGTCGCGCTGACCGACCTCATGACCGGCATGTACGCCACCATCGCCATCCTCGCCGCGCTCACGCACCGCGACCGCACGAGCGAGGGCCAGTACATCGACATGGCGCTGCTGGATGTGCAGGTGGCCATGCTGGCCAATGCCGGCAGCAACTATCTCAACAGCGGCAAAGTGCCCAAGCGCTGGGGCAATGCGCACCCGAACATCGTGCCCTACCAGACCTTCCAGTGCGCGGACGGCTACATCATCGTCGCCACCGGCAACGATGGCCAGTACCAGAAATTTGTCGAAGCTGGCGGCCGTCCCGACTTGGCCTTCCACGAACGTTACGCCACCAATCCGCTGCGCGTGAAGAACCGCGACGAGCTGGTGCCGATACTGGCCGAGATGGTGCTGCAGCAACCACGCGATTTCTGGATCGACAAGCTGGAGGAAGTCGGCGTGCCGTGCGGGCCGATCAACAACCTCGACCAGGTCTACCAGAACCCGCAGATCCAGGCGCGCGGTGTGGTGATGGACGTACCGCACCCCACCGCCGGTACCACCAGGCTGGTGCGCAGCCCGATGCGCATGTCGCTGACGCCAACCGACAATGCCGTCGCGCCGCCACTGCTGGGCCAGCATACGGATGCCGTGCTGCGCGACCTGCTGGGCCGCAGCGACGACGACATCGCCGCCCTACGCGCAAAAGGCGTGCTGTGAACATGGTCACGCTGGAAGCCATCACCGTCGATAACTTCGAAGACTTCATGGACATGGAGTTGCCGGACTCCCAGCGGGACTACCTGGCCAGCAATGCCTACTCGATCGCCCAGGCACGCTACTACGACGACTACATCCCGCGCGGCATCTACCACGAAGGCAAGCCTGCGGGCTTCCTGCTGTATGACCGGCAGTCCAACAACCACGTGGGTGAGTACGGCATCTACCGTTTCATGGTCGATCATGCCCAGCAGGGAAAAGGCATAGGCCGCCGCGCGATGCAGCTCTTGCTGGACGAACTCAAAGCCAAGCCCGACGTCAAACTCATCACCATCTGCTACAAGCCGGACAACGCCAACGCCCGCGCCTTCTACCGCAGCTTCGGCTTCGAAGAAACCGGGCTCGACGACATAGGCGAAATGATTGCCGTCATCAGACCGTAGCGCTAACGCTTACGCAACCGTTCCAGATCACGGTCGTCCCGCCGCATCTCAGCCCGCATGGCCTGACGGGCGCCTCGGATTGCGCCTGATAATGGGGCAAAGTAGCGACGCAAACTGTCCTTGAACATGCGCTTCACATAGCTCTCCTGGTCATCCTTCATGTCTTGCTCCTCGCAATAGTTTGCGTGCCGAAAAATAGAGAACGCATACCAGCAGTGCGATGTCCATTAACAAAATCAGGTGCGCGGTTCCTGAAAGCGCGTAATACGTAAAGTCACTCACTCCCAACCATCGCATACCACGCGCGACCAGCTCGATCAACGCAGCACCAGTGGCCAATACCAGCAAATACAAAAGACTGAATCCAAAATGCATGATTAGCTCCCAGTGAGTTTGTTTATCACCCATGGCAATTCAGGCCCCGTGCTGGCGGCCTGCTCCTCGTTAGATATGCAGATCGCGCTTTAGTTCCTGAATCTGGCTGTGCAAATGCGTGACGGCGCCTTTGATCTGGCCGGACAAGGTGGGAATGTAATTGCAGATGCGTTTGGCGCGGTCGGCCAGGACGTCCATGTCACGCACCAGCTTGCGGATGCGCGTTTCATCTGCGGACTGAAACACTTCGCGCGCCTGGTCGGCACGCTTGTCCATCTGTTCTATGCAGTCACGCAACTCCTTCGGCAGGCCAAACTCCGCCGAGGCCGCTTGCGCCGTGAGCCTGACCGCGCGTTCCACAAAATAAAACCGGTGCTCCAGATCATTGGTATGCATCATGATGCCCTCCTTGTGAAGAATTCGACCGTGCGAATTCGACCGCAGAGGCCACTGGCGGTTTCAACAACCACGCACGGCACTGACGCAGATCAGGCCGCCATCAAATAGCGGGCAGGCGCGCCATATCCACAAAGGCCCGCAAGGCCGACGACATGCGCCGCTGGCGCGGGTAATACATCATCAGCGCCGTGTTCAGCGGGCACCAGTCCTCCAGCACCCGCACCAGGCGGCCCGCCTCGATGTGCGGCAACAGGCGGTACTCGGGCAGGAACGTAATCACCACACCATCCAAGGTGGCGCGCAGCGCGAGTTCGGAATCGCCGACCGACAGCCGGCCCGGCACATCCACCTCCAGTTTGACATCGCCCTTGGCCAACTCCCACTTGTAGAAATTCCCGCGCGGGAAGCGGTAACGCACGCAGTTGTGATGCGCCAGATCGTCCGGATGCTGCGGCACGCCGTGGCGCGCAAAATATTCCGGCGCGCCCACCACCACAAAACGCTGCGCCGGCCAGACCGGCACAGCGATCATGTCCTCCGGCACGTGCTCCTCATAACGGATGCCGAGATCGAAACCACGCTCGACAATATCGACCATGCCATCGTCACTGACGACCTCCAGCGTGATATCCGGGTACGCCGCCAGATAGCGCTGGATCAGCGGACCAATCACCATCACCGCCGCATCACGCGAGCTGTTGATGCGCAGCGTGCCGGACGGCGAAGCGCGGAACAGATTCATCTCCTCCAGCGCCAGATTGACGCCGCCCAGCGCCGGCTGCAAACGCTCCAGCAAGTGCTTGCCCGCCTCGGTCAGCGCCACACTGCGCGTGGTGCGATTGAACAGGCCCACGCCGAGCCGGTCCTCCAGCGTGCGCACCGCGTAACTGACCGCCGACGCCGACAGCGCCAGTTCGGCCGCCGCCTTGCGGAAACTGCCATGCCGCGCCACGGAAGCAAATACGGCCAGGTGAGAGAGATTATCAAGTTGCATGATTATGCAAAATTCCTGTTTAATTCATGCAGACCAACTCGCTTGTTAGCTGCATAGTCCGGGAATTATAGTGCAACAACCGATAACAATTGCTTGATTATCCCACCAGGAGCTCCCCATGTTTACAGCCCACGGCTATGCCGCCCACGACCAGCATTCCCACCTCGTCCCGTTCAGCTTCGAGCGCCGCGCGCCGGGCATCAACGACGTGGTAATCGACATTCTCTACTCCGGCGTCTGCCACTCCGACCTGCACCAGGCGCGCGACGACTGGGGTGGTTCGATCTACCCGATGGTGCCCGGCCACGAAATCATCGGCCGCGTGACGCAGGTCGGCAGCGGCGTGCATAAATTCAAGGTCGGCGACCTGGCCGGCGTTGGCTGCCTGGTCGACTCGTGCCGCCACTGCTCGGCGTGCGACGAACATCTGGAGCAGTACTGCGAGAACGGCATGACGGTCACCTACAACGGCCGCGAGCGCGACAGCGGCGCGCCAACCTATGGCGGCTACTCGGACATCATCGTGGTGGACGAGCACTTCGTCGTCAAAGTCTCGGACAAGCTCGACCTGAAGGCCGTGGCGCCGCTGCTGTGCGCCGGCATCACCACCTACTCGCCGCTGCGCCACTGGAAAGTCGGCGCGGGCCACAAGGTCGGCGTGATCGGCCTGGGCGGCCTCGGTCACATGGGCGTCAAGTTTGCGAAAGCCATGGGCGCGAGCGTCGTCATGATTACCACCTCGCCCGAGAAAGGCAAGGACGCCCAGCGCCTGGGCGCGGATGAGGTGCTGCTGTCGACCGATGCCGAGGCGATGCAGGCCCATGCCAACAGCTTCGACTTCCTGCTCAACACGATTCCCGTGTCGCACGACGTCAACCCCTACGTTGCATTGCTGCGCCGCGACCGCACCATGGCCATGGTCGGCGTGCTGACCGAGCTGGACCCGCCGCCAACCGGCGTCGGGCTGATCCTGGGCCGCAAATCCATCGCAGGCTCCGCGATTGGCGGTCTCAAGGAAACGCAGGAAATGATGGACTTCTGCGCCGAGCACAACATCGTCAGCGACGTCGAAATGATCGCCATTCAGGACATCAACCAAGCCTACGAGCGCCTCGTCAAAAACGACGTCAAATACCGCTTCGTGATCGACATGGCCTCGCTGAAAAACGCCGCCTGAAAGACGGGGTCAGGTCCGTCTTTTCTACACGAGCCCAGCCTTGGCATGCCGCTACGGAAGAGGCCGTGTAGAAATGGCGGACCTGACCCCGGAGTTAGCGCTCGGACTGGCCCAGCGGGGCCAGCTTGCGCAGGCGCAGGGCGACCAGCAGCGCCAGCATCAGTGCGCCGGCCAGTACGGCGACGACGCCGGGCCACCCGGCGTGCCCCCACAGGATGCCGGTCGCGGAACCGACTACGCTGGAACCGAGGTAGTAGAAGAACAGGTACAAGGCCGATGCCAGCGCCTTGTTGCTCAGCGCGCGCCGCCCTACCCAGCTGCTGGCGACCGAGTGCGTCGCGAAGAAGCCGTAGGTGAACAGTGCGACGCCAGCCAGGATCGCCGGCAGCCAGTTGGACAAGGTCAGCATCAGACCCGCAAACATGATCAGCATGACGGCCCAGATGACATGACGGCGGCCGTATCGGTCGGCCAGCCGACCCGCCCACACTGAGCTGTAGATCCCCAGCAAGTAGAAGAAGGACACCGCCCCCACTACGCTCTGGCTCAGGCTGAACGGCGCGGCCAGCAGGCGATAGGCGATGTAGTTGTACAGGCTGACGAACGCGCCCATCAGTAAAAAGGCCAGTGCAAACAGCCACGGCAACCCGGCATCGGACAGGTGCAGTTTGAAGCCGGACGGCAGCGTGCGCCAACCGCCGCTGACGGGCGTGAAGTGCCGCGACGCCGGCAGGCTGCGCCAGAATTCCAGTGCGGCGCCGATGCCGGCCACGCCCACCATCCCCAGCGCCAGCCGCCACGACAGGTGGTCGCTCAGCACGGAGGTCATCACCCGCCCCGCCATGCCGCCAAACGCGCTGCCGCTGATGTACAAGCCCATCGACAGGCCCAGCGATGCGGGTTCGATTTCTTCGCTCAGGTACGCCATCGCGATTGCGGGCATGCCGCCCAGTGCGATGCCCAGCAGTGCGCGCAGGGCCAGCAACTGGGCGTAGTTGTGGGCGAACGCGCTCAGCAGCGTCATCACGGCGGCAATCGCCATGGCGGCCACCATCAGCGGTTTGCGTCCGAGGCGTTCGGACAGCGCGCTCGAGGCCAGCAGCGAGAGCGCCAGTGCGCCGGTCGAGATCGATAACACCATGCTGCTCTGTGCCGCGCTCAGCCCGAATTCGTGCGACAGCACGGGCATCAGCGGCTGTACGCAGTACAACAGGGCAAACGTGGAGAATCCGCCAAAGAACAAGGCGCGGTTGCTGCGGTTGAACTCGGGACTGCCCTGGGCGATGCGTTTGCCTGGCGCATGCGCCAGCGGTGGGACGGAGATGGCTGCGGCACTGGCTGGCATGATGGGCCGATCCTGAGAGGTACGATGACCTCATCTTAGGATTGCCACACTAAGCTGTCCAATATATATTTAAACCCTCAGTCATACTTAGAAAATATAATGGAATTACGCCATCTGCGCTATTTCGTTGCCGTTGCCGAGGAGCTCAGCTTCACGCGCGCGGCCGAGCGCCTGCACATCGGCCAGCCGCCGCTCAGCCATCAGATCCAGCTGCTGGAAGCGGAAATCGGCGCGCAACTGCTGGAGCGCAGCAAACGCTGGGTGCGCCTCACGGAAGCGGGCAAGCTGTTTCTCGAGGACGCGCGCCGCGTGCTGGCCTTGTCCGAGCAGGCGATCCAGACCGCCCGCCGCGCCGCGCGCGGTGAGGCCGGCGAGCTGCGTGTGGGCTTTACGTTTTCCACGCCGCTGACGCCGCTGTTTGCGGCCATCATCAACCGCTACCGCCAGCGCTATCCGGGCGTGCAGCTGACCTTGCAGGAGATGTCGACCATCGGCCAGATCGAGGCGCTGGCCGCGCGCGAGTTGGACCTGGGCCTGGTGCGCCCGCCTGAACTGAGTTTGCCGGAATCGGTGGAGATGACGGTACTGCGGCGCGATCCGCTGGTGATGGTGCTGCCGGTCGCTCATCCGCTGGCAAAGAAAAAAAGCATCACCATCAGTGATTTGAAAGGCGAGCCCCTGGTGATGTATCCAGAAAGCGCGGGCACCGGCATTCATCCGCAAATCAACCGGCTGTGCCGCGAGGCCGGCTTCAAGCCCACCATTGCGATGGAAGCGGGAGAAGCTTCCACCATCATTGGCCTGGTCGCGGCGGGCTGCGGCGTGTCGGTGTTGCCGAGTCCGTTCGACACGATCCGCATGAGCGATGTCTGCTATCGCCCGATGGCCGATGCCGAGGCCACTACCGTGCTGTACCTCGCCAAGCGCAAGGACGCGGTATCGCCACTGGTGGCGGCTTTTGTGGCGGTGGCCACCGAGGCCGCCACCGCCACCGCCTGACAGCCGTTGCTATCACTCAGGAGTAGTCGGCGTCCAGTTCGGAACCGGCGTAGTTTTCCAGTTCCGCGAACAGGGTTTTCATCGCCGTGCGGCCCCTGATGTTTTGCAGCACGGTGCAGGTCTCGCGGTAGCTGGCGATGCGGTCCAGCAGCACCGGATGATGCTGCGCCGGCACCTTGCTGACTAACGCGGCCCAGCCCGCTTCGTAGTCCGGCTTGTTCTTGCGCACCGCCTTGACGAAGCGTTCGAACTCTTTCTGGCCGGTGCGCGCGACGATCATGCCGCCGCCTTCCACTGCAAAGATGACGGCCAGCGCGATCACGCCTTCCGCGTTGAGGTCGGCGTCACTGACCGGGCCTTCGGTGTTGTGACGGCGCAGCCAGTTGGCCAGGCGCACCACGCCCTGCACTTCCTTGCGCTGCTTGAGCTGGGTGACATAGCGCTCGGAGCCATTCCAGTTCTGGTTGGGATCGGTCAGGCAGATATCGACGAATTTTTCGCGCAGGCGGCGCGCCGCGTACACGGGGTCGGTATCGTACTCGCCGACCAGCGCGTCTTCCGGCAGCGCCACCAGTTCCTTGACCAGGCGGAAGCCGATCTGGAACGCGTGTTCCGCGCCTTCGTCGATGAGCAGGTCCAGCGCCGCCAGGTCGTCGTCATTGCCCAGCGCGTGATCCAGGCCCAGCGACACGCAGCCGGTGGTCAGTTGCAGCGCCCGCTGGATGCCGTCGGCGGTGCGGTCGTTGGTGAACTTTTCAGCCACCATGGCGGTGATGCCGGTCAGTTCATCGGCCAGCGTGTAGGCGGCGTCATCGTCGGGATGGGCCGCCAGCTGCTGGATCGCGCGCGTCAGCCGCGGCAGGTTTTCTACTACGAGTGCAGGCAGCATCGATGAGCCACCCATCACGAGAAGATGTTGGTGCCGACGGTACGGCGCGACGTCTTGGCCGCACGCGTCGACGGTACCTGCTTGCGCAGACGGTACAGCAGTTCCTTGGTCGAGCGCTGCAGGAAGCTGGGTTCTTCGTCGGGATCGTCGTTGAATTCGGCATCGGCCAGATCGGCGCTGTGACGGAATTCCGGGAACAGTTCGAACAGCGCGCGGTCCCAGCCGTCTTCCGAGGCCTGCGCCAGCGCAATCGCCACCGGCACGATGTCGCTGTCGGACGAGGTCTGGCCGGTCAGGTACGGGCCTTTGGAAATCACTTCGCCAGCCACTTCCAGGATTTCTTTCGGCGCCAGCGAGAACAGGATGGCAAAGATGGTGGCGCCGTGGTCGGTGGCCGAAGCGGCCGCCAGCAGTTCGTTGCGGCGTTCTTCGTCATCGGTGGCAAACACCACGCCATGGATGTGGGCGAACAGCGACTCGGCGATGCGCTCGGGATCGTCCTCGATCTGGTCGTCGGGCCAGGTGGCGGCCATGAAGGCCAGGCTGTCGGCCCAGGCTTTGGGCGGCACCAGCAAGGTGGTCAGCGACATCTTGCCGCCGTCGAAGCCAGCCATGTGCAGCGCGGTCACTTGCGGCGGGATGTTGTTGAGCACTTCCACCACTGCCAGGTCGCCGAACTGGTCGGCGGCTTCGGCAAACGCTTCTTCGGCGTGGCTCAGCGAACCGGCCAGCACCAGTTCCGTCACTTGCTTGCTCAATGCGGGCAGATTAGATTTCTCGGACATGCTTATTCTCCATCCTGGTCGAACATCTGGGCGAAGTCGTCGGTCGCGCTCATGTCTTCATCATCGACATCGTCGCCGTCATCATTGGTGCCCAGCTGGTCCAGCGACTGGTCATCGTCATCCCAGCGGCGTGGATTCTTGTGCAGGAAGGCGGTGATGATGGCCTGGCGCGCCAGGTCCGGCATGCTTTCGGCGATCGCGCTGTACATGCGCGATGCTTCCTCGCCCTTGCAGGACGCCATGGCAAACACACGCGCGGCGTCGCCGAACTCGTAATCCTGCGCTTCGGCCAGCAGGCCTTTCGGGTTGTTGAATTCGATGTGATCGACCAGCGCGAACGCCAGCATGTTCACATCTTCAATGCCGCCGCCCTGGGCGTACTCGCCCACCAGCGCCTCGACCATGCGCTGATAGTTCTTGCGGTCCGGCGGATCGCCCAGGATGCCCTCGATCTGGCCTTCCAGCTCGCGCGATTGATAGGCGAACTCAGGGTGTACTTTTCTACTCATTGCGTGCTTTCTAAAACGGGTGTGGTTCAGGCCGGCGGCAGCGTGGTGCCATGCAGGCCGAACAGTGAACGCCACAGCTGATACGCTTCGGCTTCCGCGTCGATGATGATGCGGTGGTTCAGACTCTGGTTGTATTCTTCGCGCTTGGCCGGATCGGACAGCACTTCATATGCCTTGCTCACTGCCTTGAAGCGCGCATCCGCGCCGGGCGCCTGGTTGCGGTCCGGGTGGAAACGCATGGCCAGCGAGCGGTAGACCTTCTTGATTTCGTCTTCCGTGGCGTTCGGCGCGATACCCAGTGTATTGTAATAATTTTCCATTTTGGAAACTCCGGGTGGGGTGCCAACTCAAATTAATCGATCATTATACCGCGCAGCCGTATCTGTACTGGGGATACGGTAAAATGCGCTTCTAGAGAACTTTTGCATGGTCCAACTATTCAGATGAGCAACGACAAAAACAGCCCAGCGCCAGCACTACCATCCAATTTCCTGCGCGCCATCGTCGAATCCGACCTGGCGGCCGGCACCCACGTCCGCGAGGGCATGCCCAGCGTCATCACCCGTTTTCCACCTGAACCGAACGGCTATCTGCACGTTGGCCATGCCAAGTCGATCTGCCTGAACTTCGGTCTGGCCCGCGATTACCAGGGCCGCTGCAACCTGCGCTTTGACGACACCAACCCGGCCAAGGAAGAACAGGAATACGTCGATACCATCATCGACAGCGTCAAATGGCTGGGCTTCAACTACGACTATCCGCAGGCGGACGGCGCGGTTGAACATCATCTGCACTATGCGTCGGACTACTTCGACCAGCTGTACCTGATGGCCGAGTGGCTGATCCAGCAAGGCCATGCCTACGTCGACAGCCAGTCGGCAGAGGATATGGCTGCCAACCGCGGCAATTTCAATACGCCGGGCACCAATTCGCCGTTCCGCAACCGTCCGCGCGAAGAATCGCTGCAACTGTTCCGCGACATGAAGGCCGGCAAATTCGCTGACGGCGAGCACATCCTGCGCGCCAAGACCAGCGAAGACGCGATGGCCTCGCCCAACATGAATCTGCGCGACCCGGCCATCTACCGCATCCGCCACGCCCACCACGTGCGTACCGGCGACGCCTGGTGCATCTACCCGATGTACGACTACACGCATCCGATTTCGGACGCGCTGGAAAACATCACCCATTCGATCTGCACGCTGGAATTCCAGGACCACCGCCCGTTCTACGACTGGCTGCTGCACACCCTGTCGCAAGGCGGCTTCTTCACGCTGCCGGTGCCGCGCCAGTACGAGTTCTCGCGCCTGAACCTGACTTATGTGGTGACCTCCAAGCGCAAGCTGCGCCAGCTGGTGGAAGAAAAGATTGTCGACGGCTGGGACGATCCGCGCATGCCGACCATCGTCGGCCTGCGCCGCCGCGGCTACACGCCGGAAGCCATCCACCTGTTCTGCGAACGCATCGGCGTCACCAAGGCCGATGGCTGGATCGACATGAGCACGCTGGAAGGCTGCGTGCGGGAAGACCTGGACCCGAAAGCGCCACGCGCCACCGCCGTGCTGCGCCCGCTCAAGCTCATCATCGACAACTATCCTGAAGGTCAGACCGAGGAATGCACCTCGCCGGTCCACCCGCACCACCCGGAAATGGGCCAGCGCAGCTTCCCGATCTCGCGCGAGCTGTGGATCGAGGAAGAGGACTTCATGGAAGTGCCGGCCAAGGGCTACTTCCGCTACTACCCGCCGATCGGTGACGCCCCGGGCAGCCGCGTGCGCCTGCGTCACGGCTACGTCACCGAATGCGTCGGCTACGACAAGGATGACAACGGCAAGGTCATCGCGGTCCATGTGAAGTACTTTGAAGATTCCAAATCCGGCACCCCGGGTTCGGACAACTACAAGGTCAAGGGCAATATTCACTGGGTATCGGCAACCGCCGCGGTGGAAGCCGAAGTGCGCCTGTACGACCGCCTGTTCACCGACGCCCAGCCGGACGCCGGCGGCAAGGACTTCATCTCGCTGCTCAATCCCAACGCCAAGGAAGTGGTCACCGCCTATCTGGAACCCGGCATGGCCGCTGCGCAACCGGACCAGCGCTTCCAGTTCGAGCGCCACGGCTACTTCGTGGCCGACCGCGTGGACTCGCAGCCAGGCAAGCCGGTGTTCAACCGCATCGTCACGCTGAAGGACAGCTGGACGGCCAAATAAGCCGGCCCTGCCCTGCTGAAAACGGCGCTTTTACAGCGCCGTTTTTTGTTAACATTTTGTCCAAGACAAGTAGCATTTTTTTAAAACGACTTGACTTGTTGAACTCTTATTTCCTATAGTCAAAAGACTATGGTTGCTCAAAGGGCAAAGGGATGGCGGCACTTCTGGGTAAATTGCGGCTGTTCTCATCCTCCCGCCCGGTATGGTGGGCCGGGGTGCTATTGTCGCTGGGCATAGGCGGCCTGTTTTACCTGGCCGCCAACCGCACCATCGAGTATGACGCCGGCGAACGTTTCCGGCACCAGGCGCAAAACGCCCAGTACAACATCAATTCGCGCATCAACGCTTATACCGACGTGCTGCGTGGCACCGCCAGTTTCTTCCACGCGGCCGAGCATGTGGACCGCGCCAGCTTCCATCGCTATGTGGACGGGCTCGACATCGAGACCCACTTTCCCGCGTTGGACAACATCAATTACGCCCACTACGTCACTGACGCCAACCGCGAAGCCTTTGAGCGCAGCATGCGGATCAGCGCTGACACCGCGCTGGGCTATCCCGAGACGCTGGCCATCTGGCCATCCGAGCGCCGGCCGGAATACTGGGTGCTGACGATGATAGAACCGCTGGCCGAGTTCGGCGAAAAAATCGGCCGCGACATCAGCTACCGGGTCCCCGTCGCGCGCGCGCTGGAACGCGGCCGCGACAACGGTGAACTCAGCGCTTCCGGCATCCCGATCGACAGCGCGCACCAGCCGGTCGGCTCGGGACTGGCGCTGCGCCTGCCGGTCTACCGCAAGGACATGCCGCTAAAAACCGCGGCCCAGCGCCGCGCTGCCTGCATCGGTTCCGTCGGCATCGGTTTCAGCGTGCCGCGCCTGGTCCAGGGCGCGCTGGAACCAATGCAGGTACGCGACACCCGCCTGGTGCTGTACGACAGTGGCGATGGCCAGACCAGCGCGCCGGCCCTGCTGTTCGACAGCAAACCGGCCAGCCCGGTGCTGCGCTCGAGCGACCAGTTCAGCGTCGCGCTGCCGATCGACTTCCACAACCGTCACTGGAAAGCCTATTTCAGCACGCCCAAAGCCAGCTGGTACAGCCGCTTCGATACCTGGCTGCCATGGCTGGCGATGGCTTGCGGCTTCACCGGCTCGTTGCTGTTCTACCTGCTGTTCCACACGCTGTCGTCCTCGCGCATGCGGGCCGTGAAGATGGCCAAGGAAATGACGCGCGAGTTGCGCAACAGCCAGGCGCGCCTGCAGCAGTCGCATCAGCGGTTGCGGCGGCTGGTCGCGCATTCCGATCAGATCAAGGAACTGGAACGCAAGCGCATCGCGCGCGAAATCCATGATGACCTGGGCCAGAATCTGCTGGTGCTGCGCATTGATGTCGACCTGCTGACCAACCGCACGCGCCACCGCCACCCGCGCCTGCACGCGCGCGCGGTACGCATGCTGAGCCAGATCGACAGCACCATCAAGAGCGTACGCCACATCATCAACGACCTGCGCCCCACCGTGCTGGACCTGGGCCTGAACGCGGCGGTGGAATGGCAGATCGCCCAGTTCCGCCAGCGCTCCGGCATGGTGTGCGAACTGATCGATCACGACCCGGAAATCCAGATTGACGACCACAGCGCCACGGCGATCTTCCGCATCCTGCAGGAATCGCTGAGCAATATCCTGCAGCACGCACGCGCCAGCCTGGTACGCGTGGAGTTGCGCCAATCGAACAGCACCTTGAGCATGACGATCAGTGATAATGGCATCGGCCTGCGCGACAACAGCCGCGACAAGACAGGCTCGTTCGGCCTGGTCGGCATTGAAGAACGCATCCATTTGCTGGGCGGCACGTGCGCCATCACGGGCACTCCCAACGGCGGCACCACCGTGGCGATCTCGGTGCCGTTCCCGGCCTCGTCGGAGATCATGCCGGCCGCTGATCTTGCATTTGAGTACCCATTCGAACATTGATTAACCTCAAGGAACCCCCCTCTCCTCTGGGCAAAATCAAGACGCTCGCTGCTTTTCTTCAACCCGCATCAATAACGCAAAGGAAATCCTGATGAACGCTCACGACATGACCACCATTGCTGCCCTCGATCTGGAACCGATTAAAGTCAAGCTGATGCACAAGGAGTCCGGCGAAGGCTGGACACTAGAACGCGCCAACGCGGTGGAATTCGAATACCGCCGCTTCCTGTACCTGATGAAAACGTTCCCGAACGAACAGACCGCGCCACTGGTGGACGTGGACACTTTCTGGCACTACCACATCCTGGACACCATGAAGTACGCGGCCGATTGCGCCACCGTGTTTGGCTATTTCCTGCACCACTTCCCGTATATCGGCCTGCGCGGCGAGGATGACGAGGCAGCGCACATCCGCGTCGGCCTGCGTATGAAAGAATTGTACGAAGCCACGTTTGGCGAGGATTATGTGCGCGCAGCAGCGCCGGCCAAGGTGGCGTATTCCGGCGTGGCAGCCGCCTCGTTTGCCCATTCCGGGATAGTGGGCGCAAAAGTCGCCTATTCTGGCGTGGTGGGTGCGCAGGTCGCCTACTCCGGCGTGATTGGCGCACAGGTGGCGTATTCGAGCATGGTGGGTGCGCAGATCGCGCATTCGGGCGTGACCGGCGCCAGCGTGGCGCAAGCGGAGGCCGCCTTCGTCACGGCGCAACAGTCCAGCTTTTACCGCCTGCGCCCGAGCCTGCCCGCCTGACACACAAAATCTGCGCAGCCTGCCCAAAAAAGTGGCATACTCGGGACTTACGAAAGAGGATGGGAGTACATCATGGCCGTCAACACTGTCGCCCCCAGCAGCACCGCTGTACAGCAAACCCTACCGGCTCGCCAGCCTGAACAAGTCCAGCCGGTAGACAAGCCTGCTGAGCGGGTAGCGCAAGCAGCGCCGCCTCCGCCGCCGCAAGCGGCCATTGCACCGACCGTCAATACCAGCGGCCAGCGCATCGGCACCACCATCAGCACCTCGGCTTAAGCACCGGGCCCAGCTAAAAAAAACGGCGCGTTACCGCAAGGTACGCGCCGTTTTCTTATGTGACGTCCGATATCAGGCCGCCATCATTTCGCGCAGTTCGCGGATGCTGAAATCGCTGATCTCGTGCATACGGATCAGGATGGTCGCGCCGATAGGCAGCGTGTTGTGGCGGATTTTGCTGATGACCGGTGGCGCTACTTCCAGCGCGCGCGACAGCGCTGCATCATTTTTCAGCTGCAGCTTTTCAATGATCGCGTCCAGCACGCGGTTCGGGTTGTAGGTCGGCGACGCAGTGATTTCTTTGAGAGACATAATGTTTTAAGTAGGTTCGTTGGCTACTTTTGTGGAAAAGCAACACATGGGTAAGAAAAATTTTTAGCTCAATTACCATTGAAGCACTACAAAACACAGACAATTATGCCGGTTTTTAGTGCTTAACCGAGATAATACACGTTTACGTTACAAAACGGCTAACTCATCAGACATTTCCGTGAGATTTAGAGAGATTCTAACCCTATTTTTCGTGCTAGGCGAGAGTTTGTTGCAAAAAAGGGTATTAAACTATGTAAAGATCAGTTTGGACGGCGCACGCCGGCGGCAAGGAAACACCATTCAACGGCCAGCAAGGTGGCCAGTTGGGCGATCGTGCCTGGGAGAAACAACGTTACGGTGGAGAAATGATCAGAATTGTCGGCGCTGTAGTGCCAGCCCAACTGGCGGCGGATCTCTTCCGGCAGCGGCGGCGGACAGCGGCAAAACTCACGCTGACGCTGGTGCATGTAGGCGCGGACTTGCTCCTTGGTCGGCTGCAGACTGGCTACCATGCACGCTCTCCTTCATGGAAGATGGCTAACAATATCTTATCATGCGATGACTTGCTTGATATGCATCATGCAGGCCATCTTATAAGTTTGTCACAGAAAACTGACGCCGGACTTGCAAAGGCTTAACTTCTGTTGATTCTTTACATATCTTTACAAAGTCCGCAGCGTGTCACCTACCGTTGGATAGCGCAATCGCACGCCGAGTTCGCGCTTGATGCGGCTATTTTGCAAACGGCGCGATTCCGACATGAACGACAACAGCGCCGGCGTCACCACTTGTTGCAATTCCGCACGCGGCAAACGCGGCGGACGCGGCAGCTTGTAAGCGTCTGCCACGGCATCGAAATAATCGGCCATCTTGATATCGCTGTCATCTACTGCATGATAGATACGGTTAGGTAGCGCACAAAACAAGGCATGCGCAATGATGGCCGCCAGGTCATCGGCATGAATATGGTTGGTGTAGACGTCCTCGGCCGCCGTCAGCGCTGGCGTGCCCTGCTCCAGGCGCTTGATCGGCAGGCGGTCGGCCGCATAAATGCCGGGCACGCGCAGGATCGACAACGCCGCCCCGCTACGCCGCGCCCAGCCGCGCAGCACGCGTTCCGCATCGACCCGGCGCAGCGCGCGTGGATTGCGCGGCGCTACCGTGCGGCTCTCATCAAAGAGGGCGCCGCCACAATCGCCGTAGACGCCGGTGGTACTGATGTAAACCAGGCGTCCCCGCTCGGGTAAAATGGCGGTCAAATTGCGCGTGCGGCGGTCCAGTACGCCTTCGGCAGGCGGCGGCGCCAGATGCACCACCCACGGCGCCAGCCCGGCCAGACGGCGCAGGCTGGCGGGATGGTCCAGATTGGCCACCAGCGGCACCGCGCCGGCGGCGCGCAATTCGGCGCAGCGTTGCTGCTGGCTGGTGGTGGCAAACACGCGGAAATACGGGGTCAACAGCGGCAACAGCCGCATGCCCACGTCACCGCAACCCACAATCAGCAGGCGCGGCCGATTGAATTTGTGCACATTGAGTTTTTTCATATTCGAAAGATTGTATGACGTTTCAAATAACTGTACAGCCCAGCGGCCACCAATTCGCTTGCGAGGACGACGAAACCATCCTGGCGGCGGCCATGCGCGCCGGCATCGGCCTGCCTTACGGCTGTAAAAACGGCGCCTGCAGCTCTTGCAAGGGCAAGGTGCTGGAAGGCAGCGTCGTCCACAAACCGCACCAGGAACGCGCGCTGCCGGCCGATGAGGCGGCCAAAGGCGTCTCGCTGTTCTGCTGCGCCGTGCCGCAAGGCGACCTGGTGATCGAAGCGCGCGAAGTGGCGGGCAGCGACGACTACCCGATCCGCAAAATGCCGTCGCGCGTGTCGACGCTGGAGAAAGTGGCGTCGGACGTCATCATCATGACGCTGCAACTGCCGGCCAATGAAACGCTGAAGTTCCGCGCCGGCCAGTACATCGAATTCATGCTGCGCGACGGCAAGCGCCGCAGCTACAGCCTGGCGTCGCCGCCGGAGCAGGACCAGCCGCTGAGCCTGCACATCCGCCACATGCCGGGCGGCCTGTTCACCGATCAGGTGTTCAGCACGCTGAAGGAACGCGACATCCTGCGCTTTGAAGGCCCGATGGGCACCTTCTTCGTGCGCGAGGACAGCGACAAGCCGATGGTGCTGCTGGCTTCCGGCACCGGCTTCGCGCCGATCAAGGCCATCGTCGAGCACCTGCGCGCGCAAGGCTCGCAGCGCCAGATGACCTTGTACTGGGGCGGCCGCCGCCCGCAGGACCTGTACATGGACGCGCTGTGCCGCGAATGGGCGATGCAGATGCCGAACTTCAAGTATGTGCCGGTGCTGTCCAACCTGCTGCCGGAAGACCACTGGGCCGGCCGTACCGGCTTTGTGCACCAGGCCGTGATGGCCGATTTGCCGGACCTGTCCGGCCACCAGGTCTACGCCTGCGGTGCGCCGATCATGGTGGACTCGGCGAAAAAAGACTTTGCCGCCCAGTGCGGCCTGCCGGAGGAAGAGTTCTACGCGGACGCCTTCACCACCGAGGCCGACATCAACAAATAAGCATCCCCCCCAACAGCGGGGCCTTCGGGGATGCAGAGTCCCCAGGCTCTGCTCCCTGAAAGCACTAATGTCCGACAGCACTTCCCACAACGGTTTCAGCGTTCTGCGCCACCGTAACTTCACGCTTTACCTCTCCGCCCGTACCCTGGCCACGCTGGCCGTGCAAATGCAGAACGTCGCCATCGGCTGGCAAGTGTATTCGCTGACCCACAATCTGTTCGACCTCGGCCTGATCGGCCTGGCGCAGTTCCTGCCCTTCCTGCTGTTGATCCTGATTGCCGGCCACGCGGCCGACCGCTACGACCGCCGCAACCTGATCGCGCTGGCGCTCGGCGCCCAGCTGCTGTGCGGCCTGATGCTGCTGGGCTTCACCTACACCGGCCTGAGCGCCGTGTGGCCCGTATTTGCCGTGCTGGTGCTGTACGGCAGCGCGCGCGCCTTCATGGGGCCGGCCACGCAAGCCATCCTGGTCAACCTGGTGCCGCAGGAAAGCTTCAGCAAGGCGGTGGCGCTGAGCTCTTCCAGCTTCCACGTCGCCGTGATCCTGGGGCCGACGCTGGGCGGCCTGTTCTACCTGGCCGGGCCGAAAACGGTCTATATGATTTCCTCCGTGCTGCTGGTGCTGTCCGTGGTGATGATGTCCATGGTCAAGTCGGTCAAGCAGGCCAGCGCCAGCGGTCCCGCTTCCTGGCATACGGTGCTGGAAGGGCTGCGCTTCGTGTGGTCGAAGAAAGTGGTGCTGGGCGCCATTTCGCTGGACCTGTTTGCCGTGCTGTTTGGCGGCGCCACCGCGCTGCTGCCCGCGCTCGCGCACGACGTGCTGCACATCGGCCCCGGCGGCCTGGGCATGCTGCGCACCATGCCGGGCATCGGCGCCGCACTGTGCTCCATCGTGCTGGCCTTCTTCCCCATCACGCGCCGCGTCGGCGTATGGATGCTGGGCGGCGTGGCGGTGTTTGGCGTGTGCACCATCGTGCTGGGCGCCACCACCAGCTTCTATATCGCGCTGGCCGCCCTGTTCCTGATGGGCGCCGGCGACATGATTAGTGTCTACGTGCGCCACCTGCTGGTGCAATATGAAACGCCGGATGAAATCCGCGGCCGCGTCAGCGCCGTCAACTCCGTGTTCATCGGCGCGTCCAACGAACTCGGCGAATTTGAATCGGGCATCACCGCCGGCTGGCTGGGCCTGACACGCGCCGTGCTGTTCGGCGGCGCGGCCACCCTGGCCGTAACGGGCGCCTGGGCCGTGCTGTTCCCGGTACTGTCGCGTATGGACCGTTTCCCGCACGAAGACAAAAAATGAGTATGCACCTGCCACTGCCGTCCATCATCCACAGCCGCCCTCACCTGAGCCTGGCCATCGTGCTCGGTGCCGTCGCCGCGCCACTGCTGCCGGACGCCTGGCCATGGCTGAGCAGGCTGCTGGTTTCCTGGGATATCCTGGTCTGGAGCTATCTGGCCATGATGCTGTGGATGATGACGCAGGCCGACCACCACGACATCAAACGCGCCGCCTGCCGCCAGGATGAAAAAGGCCCCGTGATCCTGGCCACGCTGTCGCTGGCCGTGCTCTTGAGCCTGGTGGCCATCATCTCGCAACTGGCCACCATCAAGAACCTGCCGGAGGCCGAGCTGGCATGGCGCTACGCGCTGGCCGTGCTGACGCTGACCGGCTCGTGGTTCATGGTCGGCGTGATGTTCTGCTCGCACTACGCCCACCTGTACTACATGGAAGAAACTGCCGACAAACCGCTGGGCTTCCAGGAAGACCAGCTGCTGCCGAACTACTGGGACTTCCTGTACTTCTCGTTCACGATCTCGGTGGCGGTGCAAACCTCCGACGTTACCGTGCGCAGCCGCCGCATGCGTAAGGTGGTGCTGGGCCAGTCTGTGCTGTGCTTCTTCTACAACCTGGCCATCCTGGGGCTTTCCATCAATATCGCTGCATCGCTGATTAACGGCTGACACCGCTGCACTGTGCGATGGCCGCGCGGTACCGCCACATTGCTAACGCACGCCAGCGTTCTGACCTTTGCTCATTTAATAAAATTCACAACGACGCCTGGATCACGAGGTTCTGCGGCGGTGACGTATGCAAACGCTTCACCATTTCGACGAAGGGTGGCGGTGACGATGGAGAGAGGATCCTTGAACTGGGCGAACCCAGTAGCCAAGGGCAATTCAGCATCGAGTGAAGCGGCAACCTGGCGTATCCCCGCACGCTGGCGCGTGCCTTCGCGGTTGACCTCGGAGCCAAACATCAGCAACGTTCGATCGGCTTTTTCAAAGACGGAACTCACCAGGAACGCCGCAGGATGACCGGCGCTCACCGCCGACACAGGGGCCAAGTCGTCATCCAGCACCGTGAGCGTATGCTGGTAGCCATCAGCCCCGATAGAAAGTCCCAGCAGTTTGAGCGCGGTGGTGCCGGCGTGGCGATGGACCAGCAACTGACGGCCAGCCGCCTTGCGATGCGCGCTGATTTCCCCAGACGCGCTAAACCGCATGAGTTCAGTCGAGACATTGCCGGTAGCCGAGACCGTCAGCGAAGCCCCAGTCTCTTGAAACACCACACCGTCGGGGTCGGGCGCTGTGCCAGCCTGAAACGAAACCACGGGCAATTCCCACTTCAATGCCCCAGATGGTTCAAAGACTAACAGCAGGTAAGTCAGACGCCCTAGCCCCATGACCGGCCCGGGCGGCCAGCTCATTTCATACGCAAGCACAGCCAGATTACCGCCCCAGGCGGCACACCCGGCTAGGAAAAAATTCCGGCCGGTAGCGATGCTGTTGGAACTGATGGGCAGCTCGCCGAGCAATTGACCGTCACGGTTCAGATGCGTCAGGTACATGCTTGCTGGCAGACCGCTGCGGTTAAACGGCTTTTTCGCACACAAAAAGAAGCTGCCGTCGGCCATCTCGGCCACGCCGTGGTAGCTCGACGGACTGGCCCCATCAATAACGGCCTGCCGCTCGGCTGGGGGCGCCTGCCGCGTGTATTGCCACTGTAGCCGGTTGGCGGCGTCAAATTTAACGGCCCAGGTCTCCTTGCTTGCAGAAGAACCGCCTCCGACTACGATACCATCGTCAGCTGTCGCCACCACGGTCTGCGGTGTCAGCAACATATGCGCAGCGGTCTGCACAGACACTGATTCCATTTTCAATGGAGTAGCGCTAGCGGCGTGACTGCTGGCAATGGCAAAGAGCAGCAGGATAGTGAGCCTGCGGTACAAACAGAAATCAGGAATATTCATGTTTTCTTGGATTTCAATTGTGAATGAAGCTGGGTGATAACCTGCGTGCGACACCAGAAAAACCCTGCGGCATCAAGTTTTATCCAGACAAGTGAAGCAATTAACGCCCGATTAAGCTTGCAAGGAGTAAGATGGAATCGCAGTCAACAACAGGAGCAAGCTATGCAAATCCAAGTTAATACCGACAAAACCATCACTCGTCATACTGGTCTGGACGAACATGTACAGTCTGTCGTGAGCAATGCCCTCCAACGCTTCGGCGAGCAAATTACCCGCGTCGAAGTCCATCTCAGCGATAACCTGGGCCAGAAGTCGGCCGACGGCGACAACCGCTGCCTGATGGAAGCCCGTCTTACCGGCCTGCAGCCGATTGCCGTCAGCGACCACGCCGCCACGCTGCATCAGGCGATCAGCGGCGCCACGGAAAAACTCAAGCGTTCGATCGATAGCGCCGTCGGCAAGCTGCATGACAGCAAACGCCACGCGGATGGCGTAGGCTCGGCCTCGGCTGCCGCCGTTGCCAACGAAGCCGAGTAACTCCGCAGCGGGGGCCAGTGCCTAGCGTTGCGCCAGCTCCCGCAAATATCTCAGGCCTTGCAGCGAACGGCTGCCATACCACGACATCATCTCGCCATCCACCAGCAGCACCGGCTTGCCGATCTGACGTTCCAGCACATCCGCATGGGCTTCGGTAAAGCGGTACGGTTCGCTCGACAGCAGCACCCCGTCAATCCCGTCGATGAGTTCGGACGACCAGCGGAATTCCGGGTAGCGCACCGCGCCCAGGTCCGGCACGCGCCAGCCGATCTCTTCCAGCATGCGCGCGATATAGGTGTCGCGCGAAATCGTCATCCACGGGTCTTGCCAGATGCAGTACAACATGGTCTGCGGCGGCCCTTTCGGCGCGGCCTGCAAGCGTGCGTATTCAGCTTCAAACGCGGCGCACCAGTCCGCAGCCTGCTGTTCGCGGCAGAACACGCCGCCCATCAGGCGCGCCAGAGCCAGGTTGTCGTACGGCCGCAGCGGATGCGTAACCACGATATGGGGCACGAATTCCGCCAGCGCATCGGCGGTCGGCTTTTCGTTTTCATCGATATTCATGACCACATGGGTCGGCGCCAGCTGGCGGATCTTGTCCAGATTGACGTCCTTGGTGCCGCCCACCTTGGGTATCGGCTGCACCGTGTCCCACGGGTGGATGCAGAAACCGGTGCGCCCGACGATCTGCGCGGCCAGGCCCAGATCGCACAGCAGTTCAGTGATCGAAGGCACCAGCGAAACGATGCGCGCAGTTGGATCAGCGTGATGCACGGTTCCCAGCGCGTCGGTATAGGCCATGTTGTATCCAGTCGGGTTGCAATGGCGGTATTGAAGCATTCCTCGCCGCATTCGCGCAACAACAAGCTGTGCGCTACTCATCCTTTCGGCTATGATTAAATGCGACGATTGATTGCCTCTTGGCATCCTGAAAGAATCCTTTGAAACAGATCAGCACCTTCGGCTCATCGAGCTACCAGATCAGCGATTTGCAGCTGCTGCGCAATTCCGACGATGACGCCGCTGTCGCCAGACTGCTGGCGCACTGCCCCATCATGCTGCTGGAAGCGGACGAAGCCGTGACCGAATCCAACCGCGCCCGCCTGTACATCCTGCTGCGCGGCGCACTGTCGGTGGCCAGCGACACCCGCACCGGCATGGCCGATGGCACGGTGAGCAAGCTCCTGCCCGGCGAAAGCGTGGGCGAGCAATCGGTGCTGGATGAGGAAGCCAATCTGTCCAGCATCACCGCGCTGGAACAGAGCGAAGTGCTGGTGGTCGAAGCCGATCTGGTCTGGCAGCTCATCGACGAATCGAATGTGCTGGCGCGCAACCTGCTGCGCCTGCTGTCGTTCCGCATCCGCGCCGCCAACGCGCAGCTGCGCCGGCGCCAGAAGCTCGGCGAGTTCTACCGTCAGCTGTCGATGATCGATGGCCTCACCGGCTTGTACAACCGGGCCTGGCTCAACGACCTGCTGCCCACCATGATCGCCACCGCGCATGGCTCGAACGCGCCGCTGTCGCTGATCATGATTGATTTGGACCACTTCAAGAAATTCAACGACAGCCACGGCCACGTGGCTGGCGACGAAGCCCTACGCGCCGCCGCGCATGTGCTGAGCGGCGCGCTGCGGCCGACCGATTTCGCGGTGCGCTACGGTGGCGAAGAAATGATGGTGCTGCTGCCCGACACCAGCGACAAGGTGGCCGTGTCCGTGGCCGAGCGCCTGTGCGAACGCATGCGCTCGGCCCAGGTGTTTGGCGACATGCGCCTGCCGCTGCCGCACATCACGGCCTCGTTTGGCGTCGCCGCCCTGCAGGCGCAGCAAAACGAGCAGGAGCTGATCGCAACGGCCGACGCGGCGCTCTACCGCGCCAAGGAACAGGGCCGCAACCGGGTCGCCGTGTAGGCTTCAGACCGCGTTGGCTTTGGGCGCCGAGGGCTCGCCCGGCGTCACATCCTTGGTCTGGTGGGCGGCGATGAAATCGTCAAAGCCCTTCTGCACCAGGTCGTAGGTCTTGTCGATATTGCTGGCGATATCGCCATTCAGCACCTGCAAGCCCTGTAGCACGTCACGCGCCTCCTTGAAGCCCTGGTCCACGCCTTTTTTCAGCGTATTGACGAAGTTATTGAGCGTGGTGCTTTCATCGTCGCCCGGGTGCTGCTGTTTATAGGCTTCGTAAAAAGCCGTGGACAACGATACAATGCGGCCCGCAGTGCCTTCCGGCGTATTATCCTGTGACATGGCGTTCTGGATGGCGTTATCGCCGAAATCGTTCTTGAGCGCCTCATTGATGCCGGTCAGCGCGGTTTTCAGCACCACCGACATCGGATCGTTCGAAGAATTCAGCGATACCGTCAAGGAAGCCTGTACGATAGAGGCATTGAGCTCAGCTTTAGCCTTGGCAACGGTGGACACGGGTGTGTCGTCCTTGGACTGCACCGGCGCTGCTGCGCTGCTGGACGTGACCGATACGGGAGTAGCCATAATAGTGCTCCTCATTGATGACCCTGGAATTATCGGCAGATTTTTAAATTACTGTAGCACCTATGACCAATCAGACTTTCCTCTGGCACGATTACGAAACCTTTGGCGCCGTCGCCCGCCGTGACCGCCCGGCGCAATTTGCCGCGATCCGCACCGATGCCGAGCTCAACGAGATCGGCGATCCGATCATGATTTATTGCAAGCCGGCCAATGATTTCCTGCCGGACCCGCAATCCTGCCTGATTACCGGCATTACGCCACAGCAATGCCTGGAATGGGGCGTGCCGGAGCACCAGTTCGCGGCCACCATCGAGCAAGCGTTTTCGCAGCCGGGCACCATCGGCGTCGGCTACAACACCATCCGCTTTGACGATGAGATCACCCGCTTCATGTTCTGGCGCAACCTCATCGATCCGTATGCGCGTGAATGGCAAAACCAGTGCGGCCGCTGGGATCTGCTGGACGTGGTCCGCATGACCTACGCGCTGCGCCCGGAAGGCATCCAGTGGCCGACCAAGGAAGATGGCAAGCCCAGCTTCAGACTGGAAGACCTGGCCAAGGCCAATGGCCTGCTGCACGAAGCCGCGCACGATGCGCTGTCCGACGTCCGCGCGACGATCGCGCTGGCCCGTCTGATCCGCCAGCACCAGCCGAAACTGTTCGACTTCTGCTTCGCGCTGCACAAGAAAGACCGCGTGGCCGACGAGATCGGCATGCACCTGGCCGCCAACCTGCGCCAACCCTTCCTGCATGTGTCCGGCATGTTCCCGGCCGAGCGCGGTTGCATTGCGCTGGTCTATCCGCTGGGTACGCATCCGACCAACAAAAACGAAGTCATCGTCTGGGATTGCACCTACGATCCAAGCGAGCTGTACACGCTGGACGCCGACACCATCCGCACCCGCATCTTCACCCGCAGCGACGCGCTGCCGGAAGGCATGACGCGCCTGCCCGTGAAAAGCATCCACCTCAACAAATCGCCGATGCTGGTGGCCAACCTGAAGACGCTGTCGCCCGCCATGGCGGCCAGATGGGGCCTCGATGTGGAACAAGGCAAGGCGCACGCCGCGATTGCCGCCGGCGGCCGCGACCTCAGCGACATCTGGGCGCAAGTGTTCCACCGGCCGGCCGGCGAGCCGCTGGATGTGGATGAGGATTTGTACAACGGCTTCGTCAGCAAGGAAGACCGCCGCCTGCTGGACACGCTGCGCCGCGAACCGCCGGCACGCCTGGCGGCGGCATCGCCATCGTTCAGCGATGGCCGCCTGGCCGAATTGCTGTTCCGCTACCGCGCGCGCAACTTCCCGGAAACCCTGTCGGACACCGAGATGGAGCATTGGGAAGAGCACCGCGCCGCGCGTTTCTACGAAGGCGCAGGCGGCGCCCGCACCATCGACGACTTCTTCGCACAGATCGACGCGCTGCAGCAGCAGGCTGACGAGCGCGCCGAGCACATTCTCGGTGAGCTGTACGAATACGTCGAGCTGATCGCTCCCTCGCATTAACCCCCTGCCACAGGGGGTCTGACCCCATGCGGGGTCAGACCCCGGCATGCGGGCTGCGGGGTATCAAGCGCGGTACTGGTTAATGGCGTTGCGGGTTTCTTCTGCAACGCGGCGCGCGGCGGCAGCGAAGTCTTCACCTGGCTGCGCCGCCGCGTACAGGATCGCGCGCGAGGAATTGATCATCATGCCGGCGCCGTTCGCGGTGCGGCCGGATGTCACCGTGGCGGCAATGTCGCCCCCCTGTGCGCCGATGCCAGGCACCAGCAGCGGCATGTCGCCGACAATCGCGCGCACCTGCGCCAGTTCTTCCGGGAACGTCGCGCCCACCACCAGCGCGCACTGGCCATTGGCATTCCACTTTTCCGCCACCAGGCGCGCCACGTGCTGGTACAGCGGCTGGCCGCCGACGTCCAGGAACTGCAGGTCCGAACCGCCCGCATTCGAGGTGCGGCACAGGATGATGACGCCGCGCTCGCTCCACTCCATGTACGGCTCGACCGAGTCAAAGCCCATGTACGGATTGACAGTCACAGCGTCCGCGCCGTAGCGGTCGTAGGCTTCGCGCGCATACTGGCGCGCGGTGGCGCCGATGTCGCCGCGCTTGGCGTCGAGAATCAGCGGGATGTGCGGATAATGCTCGCGCACGTAGTCGCAGATCTGCTGCAGCTGGTCTTCCGCGCTCAGCGCGGCAAAATAGGCGATCTGCGGCTTGAACGAGCAGGCCAGGTCGGCCGTCGCGTCGATGATCTCGCGGCAGAAGTGGTAAATGCCTTGCGGGTCGTTCTGGAACTGGGCCGGCAGCTTGGCCAGATCCGGGTCGAGGCCGACGCACAGCAGGGAGTCGTTGGCCGTCCACGCGGCAGATAATTTGTTGATAAAAGTCACGACGGCCCCCGATTGAAAATTGCAAACCCTCTATTGTAACCCGGCCGGGAGGGGCTGTTAAAATTTGCCATCTCCACCTCAGAAAGACATCCCCATGAAATTACAGAATAAAGTCGCGATCGTCACCGGCGCCACCCAGGGCATCGGCCTGGCCTGCGCCCAGCGCATGATCGCCGAAGGCGCCAAGGTCATGCTGGTGGATATCAAACCGGAGGGCGCCGACGCCGCCGCCCAGCTGGGCGAGCATGCCCGCTTCTTTGCCGCCGATGTCAGCCAGAAGGCCGACGTCAACGCAATGGTGGCCGCCACCCTCGCCGCGTTCGGCAAGATCGACATTCTCATCAACAATGCCGGCGTCACCCACGCCGCCAACTTCCTCGACGTCTGCGAGGAGGACTTTGACCGCGTCATGCGGATCAACCTGAAATCGATGTTCCTGTGCGGCCAGGCGGTGGCGCGCGAAATGGTCAAGCAGAACAGCGGTTCCATCATCAATATGTCCAGCGTGAATGCGGAGCTGGCGATCCCCAACCAGGTGCCGTACGTGGTGTCGAAAGGCGCGATCAACCAGCTGACCAAGGTGATGTCGCTGAATCTGGTGTCGCACGGCATCCGCGTCAACGGCATCGGCCCGGGCACCATCCTGACCGAGCTGGCGCGGCAGGCGGTGATGTCGAGCCCGGAATCGCGCCACACCATTTTGTCGCGCACGCCGATGGGGCGCTGCGGCGAACCCGAAGAAGTGGCCTCGATCGCCGCCTTCCTGGCCAGCGACGACGCCAGCTACATGACCGGCCAGACGCTGTACGTGGACGGCGGCCGCCTGGCGCTGAACTACACGGTGCCGGTCAACTAAGCCTGATCCTCCAGCGTGGCGGCCTGCTCCAGCCAGCGCGCCACCACGGCCAGTTCGGCGTCCGTGAAGCCGGACTTCAGATGGCCATTCAACTCCTGCAGCAGACGGCGCGACTGCTGGCTGGCTTGCTCACCAGCCGCTGTCAGCTGCAAGCGCGTGGTGCGGCCGTCATGCTGGTCGCCAGCGCGTTCGATCAGGCCAGACGCCTGCATGCGCTTGGACAGATTGGTGACGGCGGCCGGCGCCACATGCAGCGCCTCGGCAATTTCACCGATCCTGGCATTGCGGCGCGACTCCAGCAAGAACAGCAATCCCACCTGCGCGGAACTGATGCCCTCCCAGGCATCGGGCCGCGTCTCCACCCAGCGCTGCAAGGCGCGGTAAGCACGGTTGAGCAGATAGCCAAAGCGAGGCGGCGCGGCGCTCATGCGGACCTCAGCAGCCAGTCGCCGACCTGCGGCCACAGCGCGGCCGCACTGCGTTTGCGGAAGAAGCCCATGTGGCCGATGGCTGGCAGCCCCACCTCCGATGGCGCGAACTGGCGGCGCTCGACCTGCGCATTCACCAGCGGACGCATGAGCAGATCAATCGCGCGGCGGTTGGCCCACGGATCATCGTCAAAGCCCAGCACCAGCAGCGGCAGCTGGACGCGCGCGGCGCGGGCGGCTGCATCCATGGCGGGATCGTCGTAGAAGTAGCGCGGCAGCCTGGTCCAGCCGCTCCATTGCAGCATCACGGAACTCGGCAGATCCTCGCCCAGGCCGAGCCGGCTGCCCGGCATATAACCGCACACCCGGCACAGCAGCGGCGCCAGCACGCGCATCACGGTCCAGACCCGCGCACGCTCGATGGCGCCGCGCACGGTGCGCGTCACGCCCGCATGCGCCGCCACAATCACCGCTGCGCGCAACTGCGGCGTCGCCGACGACAACGCAATCGCATGGCCACCCACGCTATGCCCCACCGCCAGCAATGGCAGCGCCGGAAAACGCGCCGCCGCCCATTGCGTGACCGCGCCCACGTCCTGCTCCATCCAGTCCGCCATGGTCACCTTGCAGTCGCGCACATGGCCGGCGATGGAACGGCCGGTGCCACGGTAGTCATAGGTCAGCACATGCAGGCCCAGGCCGCTCAGGTACGCGGCAAACGCGTGGTAATAGCTTTGCGTGACCGCCGTGGCCGGATGCAACAGCACCACGGCGCGTGCCTGTTGCGCTTGCCACAAGGTCGCGCCCAGCGCGCCCTGGTCAGCTACGGGAATGTCGAACTGTTCCATGCTCTCTGCCGAAATCGTTAACGTGTTAACCAATTTAGCGCAGCACGACGGCAGCGTCAACCGGAAGATATGTGAATTTCTAATGTCTGGTATCTGAAACAACAATTAGACACATATCTCGCGACGCAGCATAATTGCACCTGTCTCCACTATTCTCCTCCAAGAAAATAGTTTTAAGCCCGCTTTAACCAGCGGGCTTTTTTTTGGTTCTTCACGGATTACCGGGAAACGCGGCTTTGATCTTCAGGAAGAAGAAATCAGAGTCGCGGTAGCCATAGGCCATCCTTTTCATCACCTTAATCCGGTTGTTGATTCCCTCCAGCTGTCCAGTGTGCATCGGCCAGCGCATGCGGGCCAAGATGCCCCGCCAGTACAGCGCAAGGCGTTTTGCAAAGCGGACCAGCGGTTCGATGGCGCTGCTTAAAGCCATCGATTGCCAAGTGCGCCAGGCAGCACGCCAGCGCCAAGGATCGGTGGGCTGCCAAAGTTCTTTCAAGCTTGCCTTCATCACGTAGACCGTCATCAGAGCTTGGTTTGCCGCGAGTAGTTCGGCCAGCTTTGGTGCTTGGTCGGCCGGCACGTTGCCCGGATTGCGTAGCAGTAGCCAACGTGCCCGCTTCACATACTGGCGAGCAGTCTTGTCGTCGCGCAGCCGATTGGCCTCATCGACCCGTACCCGGTCGATCACCTCGCGGCCATATTTGGCGATGACGTGAAACAGGTCATAGACGACTTTGGCCCTTCGACAATGATGCTTGACCTCCAAATCGAAGGCCGTATTCATATCCATGGCCACGGCCCGGATGCGCCGGCAACGCTCTGGCCCTAACCAGGCAAAAAAGGGCTGAATCGCCTCCCGGCTACGCCCTTCGCAGACCCAAATCACGCGCCGGGTGTCCGCGTCCAGTACCACCGTGGCGTAGCGATGCC
>NZ_FRCX01000007.1 GCF_900143065.1 Duganella sacchari
ATCAGCGACGCCGGCGGCGAACTGCTCCAGTCGCTGGTGCACCAGCGCTACAAGCTTAAGCGCAGCATCGTGGTGACCTCCAACCGGGTGGTGCAGGACTGGGGGAAGTACCTCGGCGACAACACCATGGCGACCACCATCCTGGACCGTCTGATGCACCGCGCGCACCTGCTGGAGTTCGAGGGGAAGAGCTACCGCTTGAAGGAGGCCGCCAGCCGTCTGACCGGCTTGGTCAAGCAGGGCGAGTCAAAAAATGACCCGGCTGCGGTCGATTAAACTACAATCCGACTGTCCTGCCTGGGGGAATTTGACCCGGCCAAGGGTGGGGGAATTTGAAGTGGCCAACGGGGTTCACGGGGAATCTCATGCGGCGTTATACCTACTTCGGGAGACGGAACTTCATTAGCTATGGATATCGGGCTGCCAAGATAATGAACTCGCAGAGTATCAGGAAGCAGCTTCGGCCCTTGTGGGGGAAGTTCCAGTTGGCTTTGAAGGAAGAGCGACGAAAACGATAGGGAAGGCAGAGGGCTTCGTTCTGACCAGAGAGCGACCAGAAACAAAAAAGCCCACGAACCGAAATTCGTGGGCTTTTTTGATGAATCTTGGTAGGCCGTGCGGGATTCGAACCTGCGACCAACGGATTAAAAGTCCGCTGCTCTACCAGCTGAGCTAACGACCCTTAGGTATGAAAACCTAGGCACTTTCGGAATGGTAGGCCGTGCGGGATTCGAACCTGCGACCAACGGATTAAAAGTCCGCTGCTCTACCAGCTGAGCTAACGACCCCCGAAAGAAGCGAGATTATAGGGGGTAATCAGCTCTGCTGTCAAATGCCCGTCAGTAATTATTTGCCGCCCAGGCGTTCTTTGGCCGTGGCGGCCGCAGGCGAGTCCGGGTATTGCTTGATGAGGTCTTGCAGGGTCTTTTTGGCGGCCTTGTCTTTCAGCTCCGTCTGGCAGCTGGCGATGTTGAGCATGGCGTCGGGCGCTTTCGGGCTGTCGGCGTAGTTTTTCAGGACCACCAACTGGGCGGCAATCGCGGCCTTGCAGTCGCGCTGGGCGTAGTAGGAGTTGCCGAGCCAGTATTGGGCGTTGGAGGCGTAGCTGGAACCTGGGTAGCGCGCGACGAAGTCGCTCAGCGCGCCGCCGGCCGCTTTGTAGTCGCCCGATTTGAACAGCTGCATGGCCGCTTCGTAGTTGCGTTGCTCGCTCGGGTCCACTTGCGAGGTCTTGCCGTCGATGGTGACTTCGCGCGGCTCCAGCTTGCGCAGGCGGGCGTCGAGGTCGACGTAGAAGTCTTTCTGGCGCTTCTGGGCATTGGCCAGTTCGTTGGCCAGCACTTCGATCTGGCCGCGCAGCTGGTTCACCTGCTGCAGTGTGGCTTCGTTCTGGTTGACCAGGTCCAGCGTGCTGGACTTGTCGGATTTGGTGTCGATGCGGGCTTGCAGGTCGGCGCGCATGGTTTCGACCTTGGTGCGCAGGTCGAGCAGGGCTTTGCGGGCTTCGTCGTCGTCGAACAGGCCGGCATGGGCTTGCAGCGGCAGCCAGGTCATCGCGGCCAGCAGGGCGGCGCTCAGGCCGGATTTGGAGAATTTCATCATGTCGGGCGCTCTTTCACACAAATCTAAACAATAAAGAAACGGGGCAGGGCGCGGATTAGTCCGCGCGCCGCCCCGTATTATGCCTGTGACCCGGCAAAAAGGTAGTGCTTTTGATTACTTGTAGACGATGTCAGCACGACGGTTTTGTGCCCATGCCTCTTCGTTGTGGCCTTCGGCTTTTGGCTTTTCTTTGCCCAGCGATACGGCTTCGATCTGCGACTCTGGCACGCCCAGGGTGCTCATGGCTTTGCGCACGGCTTCAGCACGTTTCTGGCCCAGCGCCAGGTTGTACTCGGAACCGCCGCGTTCGTCGGTGTTGCCTTGGACCAGGATCGAGCGGGCTTTGTTTTTGACCAGGTAGGCCGAGTGGTTTTCCACTACTGGCTTGCCGTCGGCGCGCACTGCGTAGCTGTCGAAGTCGAAGTAGACGCTGCGGTTAGCCAGCACGCCTTTTGGATCGTCCAGCGGGTCCAGCGATTTGGTTTCCACTGGCGCGACGGTGCGGGTGTCGGCTTGTGGCTGTACGGCTTTTTCGACCGGACGCTCAACCACTTCCACTGGCTTTTTCTCTTCGATCGGGGTCGACGAGCAAGCGGCGAGGATGGCGGCGGTGGTGATGGCAAATGCCAGGCTGCTGAGTTTACGCATATTCATTCTCCTAGTAGTGAATCGAAATTACTGCATGAACGGACCCCAGGTGGGCTCCTTGATGTTGCCCGCCTGAGCGGTCAGGCGTTGTTTTACACGGCCATCCACCGAGACCACTGCCAGCGATTTGCGGCCGCCAGCGCGGGTGGCGTACATGATGTATTTGCCGTTGGGGGCGAAGCTTGGCGACTCGTCGTCGGTGGTATCGGACAGGCGTTGCTCCTGGCCGCTGGCCAGGTCCAGCACGAACAGCTGGAAGTTGCCGTCGCGGCGCGAGATGTAGGCCAGCGTTTTGCCGTCGGCCGAGATGCGCGGGCTGATGTTGTAGCTGCCGCCGAAGGTGACGCGCTTGGCGTCGCTGCCGTCCGGGTTCATGCGGTAGATCTGCGGGCCGCCGCTGCGGTCGCTCGTGAAGTAGATGCTTTGGCCATCGGCCGACCATTGTGGTTCGGTGTCGATGCCGGTGCTGTTGGAGGCGCGGCGCAGGTTGCTGCCGTCGGCGTTGACGGTGTAGACCTGGGTGTGGCCGTCCTTGGACAGCGCCACCGCCAGCTTGTTGCCGTTCGGCGCCCAGGCCGGCGCCGAGTTGCTGCCTTTTTCGTTGGCCACCACGGTGCGGGCGCGGGTGATCAGGTTCTGCACGTAGACCACGGGCTTTTTCTGTTCGAACGAGACGTAGGCTACCTTGGTGCCGTCCGGCGACCACGATGGCGAGATGATCGGTTCGTTGGAGCGCAGCGCCAGCTGTTCGTTTTCGCCGTCGGCGTCAGCGACCAGCAGCTGGTAGTTGCGGCCTTCCTGCTTGACGTAGGCGATGCGGGTGGAGAAGGCGCCTTTGATGCCGGTCAGCTTGAAGAACACGTCGTCGGCGATCAGGTGGGCCGACAGGCGGGTGAACTGGGCGGTGACGGCCTTGTCCAGGTTGGACAGCTTGGACTGCTTGACGGTGTCCAGCAGCTTGTAGCGCACGTCATAGCGGCCATCGGCCAGCGCGTCGACGGTACCGACTACCAGCGCGTCGGCGCCCTTGGCCTTCCAGGCGCTGTAGTCGATGTTGTTGACGTCGTTGATGACGCCGGCATCGATGATTTTGAAGGCGCCGCTGCGTTCCAGGTCGGCCTTGATGATCTCGGAAATTTTCTGTGGCGACACGCCTTCATTGGCGAAGCCCGCGACGGCCACCGGGATCTGGTTGCTGCCAACGCCGGAAATTTCAATCCGCATCTGCGCCTGGGCGCTGCCCATGGTGGCGGCGATGACCAGGCCGGTGTAGAGCATATTGAGTTTTTTCATAATCAGTGCATTTCCTTCGGTTTGAAGATGAGTTCCAGGTCACGCTCAACCGTACCATCTTTTTTCTTGGGCAGTGGGGACGATTTGTTAATCGCGTTTTCAATCGCATTGTCATAGGCGATCGAGCCGCTGCTTTTTACTTTGCGGATGCCGATGACTTCACCGGACGGCAGTTGCGTAATCAAATAGGTTGCGCTGAGGCTGTCGTCCTGTTCGCCATACACCAGGTTGCTCTTGATCTTGGAGCGGATCGCTGCCGAGTAACCGCCGTCGGTGCGGCCGCCGGTCGACTGGGCGGCAGTGCCGGTCGTGCCTTTGGCGGCGGCGCCGGTGATGCGGCTCATTTCGGCGGCGAAGGCTTTTTCCTTGGCGGCTTTGTCCGCTTTTTCCTTGGCGAGTTTTTCCGCAGCGGCTTTTTTCTTGTCTTTTTCAGCCTGGGCTTTTTCCTTGGCTTCCTGTTCGGCTTTCTCTTTTTCTTTCTCTTCCTTGGCTTGCTGCTCGGCCTTTTTCTTGGCGTCGAGCTTGGCCTGTTTTTCGTCGGCTTCTTTTTTCAGGCGTGCCTGTTCCAGCTTCTCAGCTTTCTCTTCTTCCAGCTTTTTCTTCTTGATGCGCTGGAGGGCGATTTCAGGATCTTCTTTCGGCACCGGCGGCGCTTCGACCTTCGGGGCGGGTGGCGGCGGCTTGACGACTTCGGGTTCCGGTTCAGGCTGCGGCGCCGGTTCGGCGGGCGGCGCTGGCGGTGCGGCGTCCTGGACTTTCATGTCCCAGATTTCAGCCTGCACTTCGACCGGTTGATTGTTTTGCCAGCTCACGCCCACCCACAGGAACAGCAACAACACGGCGTGCATCGCCACTGCCAGCGTGATCGAACGCCAGCTGTCGTGTTGTCGCGGAACCTTGTACGGACCGCCTGCGGTTGCGGGTTTCATGGTTTGCATTTACTTGGTAGACAGGCCTACGCGGGTGATGCCCAGTTTCTTCGCTTCCGAGATCAGCTGGATGACGTCGTCGTACTTGCTTTCCTTGTCGCCGGCGATCAGCACCGGATAGTCAGGATGGTCGTTGTGAATGGTGCGCAGCTTGCGTACCAGCGCGTCGCGGTTGGGCGCGGTTTCCGGCGCGTCCTCATCCTTGCCCTTGACGCCGATCGACAGCGCGCCGTTCGGCTTGAGCACGATCTGCACGTAGTCGCTTGGCGGCTTGGTGGACTTTTCCGCGCGCGGCAGGTCGACCACGCTCGGGTCGTTGGCCGACGGCATCACCATGAAAATAATCAGCAGCACCAGCATCACGTCGATGTAGGGCACGACATTGATTTCCGATTTGAGCTTGCGGCCACGGCCGCCACGCATGCTGCTGGAGAAAGAAGAAGCCATAGTGATTAACGCGATTGACGCTGCAGAATGTTGGAGAACTCTTCCACAAAGCTCTCAAAACGGATCGCCAGGCGGTCCACGTCGTACGAGAAACGGTTGTAGGCCACGAAGGCGGGAATCGCGGCGAACAGGCCGATGGCGGTGGCGATCAGCGCCTCGGCAATGCCGGGCGCCACGGCGGCCAGCGTGGCCTGCTGCACGTTGGCCAAGCCGCGGAACGCGTTCATGATGCCCCAGACCGTACCCAGCAGGCCGATGTATGGCGACACCGAACCGACCGAGGCCAGGAAGGCCAGGTGCGATTCCAGCGCATCCATTTCGCGCTGGAAGGCGGCGCGCATGGCGCGGCGGGCGCTGTCCAGCACGGCGCCGGCGTCCATGTTTTCACGGCTGGCGGTGAAGGCGGCCTTGGATTTGATGAACTCGCCCATGCCGGCTTCGAAGATGCGTGCCAGCGGGCCGCTGTTGGCGCGGTCCTTGCCGGCGTTCTGGTACAGCGCGTGCAGGTTGCCGCCGGCCCAGAAGGTCTTTTCAAACTCCACCGTCAGGCGGCGCGCCGATTTGATCGCAAACAGTTTGCTGAAGATATAGGTCCAGCTGGTCAGCGAGATGACGAACAGCAGCGCCATAATCAGCTGCACGATCAGGTGTGCATTGGTGATGAGGGACAGGAAAGACAGGTCTTGAGTGACGTTCATTGTGTTCAGTCGGTTTGGGTGGTAACACGGGCAGGGCGCATTTTGTCGGCAACGACCGCCGGGACGGCGCGCGGACGCAAGGCAGAATCGACGCAGCCAACTTTGACGCGCGCCGTATTCAGCAATTGCTCGCCGCACCACGCTTCCTGATGGAAAACGATGGAGGCGCGGCCGATTTTTTCGATACTAACTGTTAATTTTAATTCATCATCCAGTTTGGCTGGCGCATGATAGTCGGCGCTCACGCTTTTGACGACGAACATGGCGTCATGTTCAGCCAGTAAATCGTGCTGGTTGACGTTGAGCGCGCGCAGCCATTCGGTGCGGGCGCGCTCAAAGAATTTGAGATAGTTTGCGTAATAGACGATACCGCCGGCGTCGGTGTCTTCGTAATAGACCCGTACGTTCCAGATGAAATCAGCTGGCATGTTGTTTTGACTACTAATGTGATTGAGCAACATTCTACGCGATATTGTTGTTTTGGTTGAACTTTATCAACTGGCGCGCAAGGGTGGCCTAACGACAGTAAAGCGATTTACTTGCAAGTTGCCAAGCATTGTAACAATGGCTTACGAAATTAGTTCATGCGTGAAGAGAAACTAAGTTTCGCTTAAGTCAAGCAGTGTTGGCGTTCACCCCGCACTTCGGTCCGCCGCGGGGTGTGACCCGTACGGGTCAGACCCCTCTGTCGGGGCGGGTTAGAGGGCGCGTTTGATGTTGAGCGCGCCGTAGCCCTGGCACGTCGGCATCATGTCGATGCGGTTGATGTTGACATGCGGAGGGAGGGTGGCAATCCAGTAGGCCGTGTTGGCGATGTCTTCGGCCGTCAGCGGGGTGGTGCCTTCGTAGACTTTGGCCGCTGCCGCGTCATCTTTCAGGCGCACATTGGAGAATTCGGTGCCGCCGCACAGGCCCGGCGCCAGGTTGGTGGTGCGTACGCCGGTGCCGGCCAGGTCAGCGCGCAGGTTCTGCGTAAACTGGTTGACGAAGGCCTTGGTGGCGCCGTACACATTGCCGCCCGGGTAAGCGGTGGAGCCGGCGATCGAACCGATGTTGATGATGGTGCCGCTGTTGCGCTCGACCATGCCTGGCAGGATGGCGCGCGTCATGGCCACCAGGCCGCTGACGTTGGTGGCGATCATGGTGTCCCAGTCTTCCAGCGACGAGGTGTGGGCCGGGGTGACGCCCAGCGCCAGGCCGGCATTGTTGACCAGTACGTCGATGGCGCGCCAGTCGGCGGGCAGGCTGTCCAGCGCGGCCTGGATCGAGGCCTTGTCGGTCACGTCCAGCACGATCGGGCGTACTGCATCGCCCAGTTCAGCCGACAATGCCTGCAGGCGGTCTTCACGACGGCCGCTGATCAATACCTTGTGACCGTTGCTGGCGAAAATGCGCGCCATGGCAGCGCCGAAGCCGGCCGTAGCGCCGGTGATGAAGACGATCATGATCTGTCCTTGGGTGAGTGGTCGGTTGGACAAAATTGTAGCCGCAAATCCGCGATCAGGTGGAATTGCCAATAATGCAATCTATATTCTTGCTCAAATCTGGCGCATCAAATACAATTTGGCTTCCATTACGTCTCACGTAACTGGCGAAAAGCTGGAGTGATTTTCAAAAATGCCCCACAATGGTGCGTTTTGGTCAGTCGGCGAAAGGTGGGCATCCACCGGGAAACGTGAGATTTCAATAGCCGTTCGCCTGGGCAGCCCTCGATGGAAAGCACGAAGAGGCTGCCGGTCCGCTATGGCTTCTCTCTTTCGATCCAACTGCCAGTAACGATTACTCACCCGATTGGAGTTTTTTCATGTTCGCAAAAGATCACACCCTCGCCAGCATTGACCCGGAACTGTTCGGCGCCATTCAAAACGAAAACACCCGTCAGCACGATCACATCGAGCTGATCGCTTCGGAAAACTACACCTCGCCAGCCGTAATGGAAGCGCAAGGTTCGCAGCTGACCAATAAATACGCCGAAGGCTACCCAGGCAAGCGCTACTACGGCGGTTGCGAGTACGTCGACGTCGTCGAGCAACTGGCCATCGACCGCGTGAAAAAACTGTACGGCGCGGAAGCGGCCAACGTGCAGCCTAACTCGGGTTCGCAAGCGAACCAGGGCGTATTCTTCGCCATGCTGAAACCAGGCGACACCATCATGGGCATGTCGCTGGCAGAAGGCGGCCACCTGACCCACGGCATGCCACTGAATATGTCCGGCAAATGGTTTAACGTGATCTCCTACGGCCTGACCGCCGAAGAAGACATCGACTACGCTGCGATGGAAGCACTGGCCAAGGAACACAAGCCTAAGCTGATTATCGCTGGCGCGTCGGCGTTCTCGAAAAAGATCGACTTCGAGCGCTTCGCTGCTGTCGCCAAATCGATCGGCGCCTACTTCATGGTCGACATGGCCCACTACGCTGGCCTGATCGCTGCCGGTCTGTATCCTAACCCGGTGCCGCACGCTGACTTCGTCACCTCGACCACCCACAAATCGCTGCGCGGCCCACGTGGCGGCATCATCCTGATGAAGGCTGAGCACGAGAAAGCCATCAACTCGGCAATCTTCCCTGGCATCCAGGGCGGTCCGCTGATGCACGTGATCGCCGGCAAGGCCGTGGCCTTCCAGGAAGCGCTGCAGCCTGCGTTCAAAGAGTACCAGCAGCAAGTGGTGAAGAATGCCGACGTGCTGGCCAAGACCCTGATCAAGCGCGGCCTGCGCATTGTGTCGGGCGGTACCGAGTCGCACGTGATGCTGGTGGACCTGCGTCCGAAGAACCTGACCGGCAAGGAAGCGGAAGCGATCCTGGGTTCGGCTCACATGACCTGCAACAAGAACGGCATTCCGAACGATCCACAGAAGCCATTCGTGACCTCGGGCATCCGTCTGGGTTCGCCAGCGTTCACCACCCGTGGCTTCAAGGAAGCGGAAGCGGAACAAGTCGGCAACCTGATCGCAGACGTGCTGGATAATCCACACGACGCGGCCACCATCGAGCGCGTGAAAGCGGCGGTGAAGGTTCTGGCTGACAAGTTCCCTGTCTACGCCAAGTAATTGCAGTACCGTGACGCCGGCAGTGGCCGGCGTCACTAAACCAAAGCGCCCATATGAAATGTCCGTTCTGCCAGCATGAAGATACCCAGGTCCTCGATACGCGTGTATCGGAAGAGGGGGATGCTATCCGCCGGCGTCGGCGCTGCGGCAAATGTGATAAACGATTTACCACGTATGAGCGCATCGAGCTGGTGATGCCGTATGTGGTCAAGAAAAATGGCAGCCGGACCGAATTCTCCTCGGTCAAGCTGCGCGGCAGTCTGGAGCTGGCCTTGCGCAAGCGTCCCGTGGCGGCGCCTGCGGTTGATGCGGCCGTTGCGTCGATTGAAGAAAAGCTGCTGACCAGCGGCCAGCGTGAAGTCGATACCGGCTACATCGGCGAGCTGGTGATGCAGGAGCTGAAGCGTCTCGATAACGTCGCCTTCATCCGCTTTGCATCCGTCTACAAAAATTTCGAGGACCTGGCCGAGTTCCAGAACGCGATTGCCGAAGTAGGGCAGGAGCGTAAGCCGTCCCGCAAAAGCTAGCATCCTGCTGGCGCACTTTTGATACACCTCATATTCTCAGCATTAAGCGCTGCTACCTTCTAGCACAGTCTTCCTGACTTGCGGAGGTGTGCCATGCGCGCACGCGGCAATAGCGGTTATACGCTGCTGGAAATCCTGATTGCAGTCGTGGTGCTGGCCCTCGGCATCATCGGCGGCGTGGCCTTGCAGATGGCGTCGTTGCGGGCACGGCACCAGGCGGTACTGCTGTCGCAGGCGGCACAACTGGCGGCCGCATTGTCGGAGCGCGTGCGCGCGAATCCTTCCTCAACCGACGTTTATCTGACCCTCAATTACGATGCCTATGCCGAGCCCATGCCGGTTGTGCCCGCAGCCTTGTGCGATGGCAGCGCATGCAGTCCGTTGCAACTGGCGTTGGCCGATTTGTACGAAGCCAAGCAACTGGTGCGGCAAACGCTGCCGGCTGGCCGCGTGGTGATTTGCCGCGATGGCGGCTTGTGGAGCGGTGGCAAGCTGCGCTGGTCTTGCGCGGGTGACGCCGCTGCGCCGATGGTGGTCAAGGTTGGCTGGCGCGGCAAGCATCCCGATGGGACGCCCTTGACCGATGCGGCGGGCGAATATGCGCCAGGCGTGGCGCTGACGGTGGGAGCCATGCCATGAAACGCGCGTGCGGCTGGGGCATGATCGAATTCCTGGTGGCGATCGCGCTGGGCCTGCTGATTACGGTCATGGGCAGCGGCCTGTTGCTGGCGTCCAGCAGCAACTACCGCAATCACAGCGACAACGTCTGGCTGGCGGATGGCGGCCGTTACGCCATGCGTATCATGGCGCAGGCAATACGCCAGGGCGCCTATGTGAACTGGGACAGCGAGCTTGCGCCGGCAGAGCTCGCACCCGATGCGCCGGCTGCGATTACCGGCCTGGATGCCGCCAGCATTACCCGCAGCAGCGATGGCATCAGCGCGCCACAGCCTGCGGTAGTCAATGGCAGCGACGTGCTGGCCGTACAGTTTTCCGGTTCAGGCACAGGCGCGAATGGCGATGGTTCCAGCATCAACTGTGCGGGCTTCGGCGTGGCTGGCGGCACGCGTGGCTGGAGCATTTTCTACGTTGCGGCGGACGCCGGCGGCGAGCCGGAGCTGCGCTGCAAATACCGCAGCGCGGCTGGCTGGGGCGCAGACGCCATCGTGCGCGGCGTCGATTCCTTTCAAGTGCTGTATGGCGTGGATACCGATACGCCGATGGATGGCGTGCCCAATACCTATCTGAACGCCACCGGGGCGGCGGCGCTGGGCTGGAAGCGGGTTTGCAGCGTCAAGCTGGCGTTGCTGCTGCATGGCGAACGCAACACGCGCGCGGATACGGCGCCTGCGCGTTTTGACTTGTTCGGTACGGCGTATGCGGATGCACATGGCGATGACCTCGGGGTTCGCGTTGTGGAGGGCAGTCTGCCGGCGGCGCAGCGTCAGCGTGCGCGGCGGCTGTTCAGCATGACAGTGGCATTGCGCAACCGGGGCGGTTGAATCATGCGCAGGCAGCGAGGCATCGCGTTATTGGTCAGCCTGGTGTTGCTGGTGATGGTCATGTTGCTTGGGGTGTCGGCAGCGGTGCTCAGCTTGCAGGGCGAGAAGGCTGCGCGCAGCGAGCGTGATCGGGATGTGGCATTTCTGACAGCGGAGGATGCCTTGGGCGATGCGGAGCGTGATATCCAGGACAGCAGCGATCCGTCGCGGCGCGAGGCGTTTGCCAATGGCGAAACATTTTCCAGCCAGTGCGGTAGCGGTGGCGTGGGCCTACGCTTGCGGCCAGCTGGCGCGCAGAAACCAGCCTGGCAGACGGTCGATCTATCCGGCGTGGAAGATGGCGGCGCCTGTAGCGCTACGCACGGCGCCTACACCGGGGCGGCGATGGCGACAGGCGAAGGCTTCCTGCCATTCAAGAAACCACGCTACGTGATTGAACGGATGGAGTGCCACCAGCCAGGCGACGATGCGTCCGCTGGCGCCAAGCCGCATTACTGTTATCGCGTCACGGCGATCGGCTTTGGCGCCAAGCCCGAGGCGGAGGTGGTGCTGCAAAGCGTCTTTGTGAAGCCGGAATAAGGAGCGCATCATGAGCGTGATACGGCATTGGTATGCGGCGGCGGTCTTGTTCACTATTGTAGCGACAACGCAGGCGAGCCCGCCGACGCTGGCGATCGATAGCTTGCCGCTCGCAGCAAGCTGTGGTGCAGCAACGCCAGCGAACGGTGCTGCCTTAGTGCTGGCCGGCACGGGCGATCTTTATCAGGCCACGATGACGCGCGAAGACTGGGGTGGCCATTTTGCGCGCTACCTGTTTTCGGGCGAAGGCGGAGCCTCGGCACTCGCCTGGGATGCCGGCGCCATACTCACCGGCGCACCGGGCAGGCCGCCTGTACCTGTGCCTGAGCTGCGGCAGATCTACACCTCGGTCGTCCAGCCGGATGGCGCACTGGTCATGGTGCCGTTCACGTGGCCTACGCTGTCGCTGCAGCAGCAGGCGCTGCTTAATCTTGAAGATGGTCAGGGAGAGCAACGCCTGGCCTACCTGCGTGGTGACCGGTCGCTGGAAGGCACGGCATTTCGCCAGCGTAGCAGCGTTCTCGGTGATGCCGTGCACAGCACGCCGGTGTATGCGGGGCCGGTTGAACATCGGGCGGTTGTCTACCTCGGAGCCAATGACGGCATGCTCCATGCCTTCAACGCCAGTACCGGCGTGGAGATTTTCGCCTATGTGCCGGACGCACTGTTCCCCCAGCTGTATCATCTGAGTGCGGCCGTCTATGCACACCGGGCTTATGTGGATGGTCCGGCCAATATCGGCGATGCGCTGATTGGCGGCGAAAAGAAAAGCATCCTGCTTTCCGCCATGGGCGGTGGTGTGAAAGGCGTGTTTGCGCTGGATGTCACTGATCCCGACAACTTTGCGGGCGGCCTGGGCGCGGTATGGGAATTCACCAGCCGCGACGATCCGATGATGGGCAACGTCATCGCCATCCCGCAGATCGCCAGAGTGCGCGTGCGCCGCAATGTGTATCGCTACTTCGCTATCGTTCCCAGCGGCGTCAACAACTATGAGGACGGCGGTGATGGCAAAGGCGCGTTGTTCCTGCTGGCGCTCGACAAACCGCGAACGGAAGGCTGGAAAATCAACAGCAACTACTACCGCATTACGACGCCGATCGCCGACAAGTCGCTGGCCAATGCCTTGAACGCGCCGGTTTTGCTCAACGATAGCGACGGCGCGCTGCGCTATGCCTACGCTGGCGATTTGCAGGGCAATCTGTGGCGCTTTGATTTCAGTGGCAACGCGCCATGGTCCAAGGCGCCGGGCAAGCCGTTGTTCGTTGCGCGCGATGCTGCCGGACATCGGCAGCCGATCACACAGCGGCCATTGCTGGCGTTTGCCAGTGTGCATGGCTATATGGTGTTGTTCGGCACTGGCCGCTTGATCGAAGCGGCCGACCGTGGCACTGCCACCGCGGTAACACAGTCTTACTACGCCATTCTCGATAGCCTGCAAACGCCGCCAGACGTCGTCACCAGCCGTCACCAGTTGGCGCAGCGTTTTCTTGACGGCAGTGGCGCGCTGCTCAGCATCAGCGGCGCGCGCATGGATGTGGACAGCAAAGGCTGGTATCTCGATTTCATTGAGACAGCCGAGCGTAGCGTTAACGCCGGGCTGCTGGCGGACGGCGCCGTGCTGTTCAATACAGTGCTGCCGGGTGCCGATATATGTAGTCCAACACGCAGCCGCAGCTACGCTCTGAGTGCGCTATCCGGACTGCCGGAGGGCGGGTTAACCGCAGTCCTGCCCGGCAACGAAGCGCTGGTTGGCCTGCTGCTGCCGTTCTATGCACCGGCGCCGGTATTGCTGCCGCAGGCGGTCACGAGTTCGGCACGCGACGCGCTGGGCCGTATCGTGCAGGAAAATACCTATGCGATGGCACAGCCTGGCGGAGCGGGGCCGTTGACCGTGGTGGGACGCATGAAATCCATACGCCGTGCCGGCCGCTTGAGCTGGCGTGAAGTCAGCAATTGGCGCGAACTGCACGAGGCGGCAAAATGAAGCCCGCAGGATTCACGCTGATTGAATTGCTGGCCGCGCTCGTGATTATCGCGGTGCTGTCGGCGCAGGCGGTGCCTGCCTATCAGCAGCACCTCATCCGCACGCGCCGCCATGAAGCGCATGCGGCCTTGCTCAGGCTGATGATGCAGCAAGAGCGTTATCACACACAGCACAATAGCTACATCGCCTTTTCATCGGGCAATGCCGACGCCGAAGCGCGCCAGTTCCAATGGTGGAGCGCGAACAGCGCCAGCAGCAGCGCCTACGAAATTGAAGGCAAGGCCTGTGACGGCGAACTGATCGACCACTGCGTCCAGCTGATTGCCACGCCGGGCACCGCGCTGGTCGATGAACGCTTCCATGACACGGACTGCCGCGCACTGACACTGACCAGCAATGGCCTGCGTCTGGCGGCCGGTCCCGCAGCAGGGTGCTGGCCATGAAGGCCCCATCCCTTCGCCGGGGCGCCGGCGTGACGTTGATCGAGTTGCTGGTGGTGCTGGCAATCGGCATCATCCTGTTGGGCACTGCCATACCGGCTTTCCATTCTGCCTTGCAGCGATTGCGCTTGCAGGCCGCCGCCAACGATCTGCTGGCCGCCATCGACCTGGCGCGATCCCAGGCCATCGCGCATGGCGGCAAGGTGGTGATGGCGCCGCTTGGCGCCGGCTGGCAAAGCGGCTGGGCGGTGTTCGTCGATCACAACAACAATCGCCGCCACGATGCCGGCGAGCCGCTGTTTTACCGCCATGACCCGCTGCCCGACACCATCCGCATCGCGTCGAACTTTTCCTCAAGTGCAGCGTCACTGTATGTTGCTTATAATGGCGCTGGGCGTGCTTGCAGCGCCGATAACACCCTGGCTGCGCGCTGGGGAACGTTGTCGCTGACGCAAGGCGGGCAGGCGCGCAACATCAAGATCAATATGCTGGGCCGGGTCCGTGTTTGCGATCCGGCGCGGGAACAGGGCAACTGCGGTGGCGCAGTGGATTAAGGATAATGTGGACATCAGCAATGATCTGGAGGGCATGACGCAGGCACTGGCGTGGGCGGCCAAAGGGCTGTACACGACGTCGCCGAATCCGCACATCGGTTGTGTCATCGTGCGCGATGGGCAGATCATCGGCGCCGGCGTCACCCAGCAGGCGGGCAGCGACCATGCAGAAATCCAGGCTTTGAAGGACGCGCAGGCGCGCGGCCATGACGTGCGCGGCGCGACTGCCTATGTCACGCTGGAGCCGTGCAATCACCACGGCCGCACGCCGCCATGCTCGGATGCGCTGGTGCGTGCCGGCCTGGGCCGTGTTGTGGCGGCCATGGAAGACCCGAATCCGCTGGTCGCGGGGCAGGGCATGGCCAAGCTGCAGGCGAACGGCATCGAGACCAGTGTCGGCCTGCTGGCCCATGAGGCGTATGAATTGAATATCGGCTTTTTCTCGCGCATGACGCGCGGGCTGCCATGGGTACGCATGAAAACCGCCGCCAGCCTGGATGGCATGACGGCGCTGCATAACGGCGTCAGCCAGTGGATTACCGGGCCGGAAGCACGCGCGGACGGCCATCACTGGCGCGCACGCGCGTGTGCGATTCTGACCGGCATCGGCACCGTCAAGGCTGATGATCCCCAGCTCAACGTGCGCGCGGTGGAAACGCCGCGCCAGCCGCGCCGCATCGTGGTGGACAGCAAGCTTGATATTGACCTGTCCGCCAAGATATTGGCAGGTGGCGGCACCTGGATTGCGGCGGCGGTCCGTCAGCCCGAGAAGGAGGCGGCGCTGGCGGCAGCCGGCCACGAAGTCATCCTGCTGCCGAACGCGGCCGGCAAGGTGGCTTTGCCGGAGCTCATGCGCGAGCTGGGCCGTCGGCAGATCAACGAACTGCACGTGGAAGCGGGCGGCAAGCTCAACGGCTCGCTGATCCGCGAGGGCTGCGTGGACGAGTTGCTGGTGTATCTGGCGCCCGCGCTGATTGGCGATGCGCAGGGCATGTTTGCACTGCCTGCGCTGACCGATCTGTCGCAGAAGAAACGGTTGAAATTTCACGAGGTTCAGCAGATCGGCGAAGATTTGCGTATCCTTGCTCGATTCACTCATTAGGAAGAATTATGTTTACTGGTATCGTCGCCGCTGTCGGCAAAATTGAATCGGTGAAGCCGCTCGAAGGCGGCTCGTTCGCAGGCGTGCGCCTGGACATCCACGCGGGCGGCCTGCCGTTGGCGGACGTGGGCCTGGGCGACTCGATTGCCATCAACGGCGCCTGCATGACCGTGGTGGAAAAAGACGCCACCCATTTCCGCGTTGACGTCTCGCGTGAAAGCCTGAACAAGACTGTCGGCCTGGACCAGCAGGGCGAAGTCAACCTGGAAAAAGCGCTGACGCTGAATGAGCGCCTGGGCGGCCATCTGGTATCCGGCCACGTGGACGGCCTGGGTGTGGTGCGCAAGTTCGAGCCGGTTGGCGAGTCATGGGAGCTGGTGGTGGAAGCACCGCATGACCTCGCCAAGTTCCTGGCCTACAAGGGCTCGATCGTGGTGAATGGCGTGTCGCTGACCGTCAACCGCGTGAACGACATCGGCACCGGCGCTGAGCTGGTGTGCCAGTTCTCGATCAACCTGATCCCGCACACCATCGCCGTGACCACGCTCAAGCACCTGGCCGTCGGCCATCAGGTCAATCTGGAGATCGACCTGATTGCGCGTTACGTCGAGCGCATGGTGTCGGTGTCTAGCCTGATCGGCGCCAGCAATTAACATTAACGGGACAGGCTTTTCAGATAAGCCACCAGGGCTGCGCGCTCGGCCTTGCTGCGCACGCTGAAGTCCATATTCTGGCCGGGCAGGAATTTTTCAGGATCGGCCAGCCAGCGGTCCAGCGTGCGCTCATCCCATTGCAGGTTGGCGTCACGCAGCGCGTGCGAATAGTCATAGCCCGCCACGCTGCCGGCATGGCGGCCAAACACGCCGCGATGGCGCGGGCCGGTTTCGTCGGTGTCCAGCGCATGGCATTCCGAACAACGTTTTTGCCACAGGCGCTGGCCTTTGGCGATCGGTTGGGCGCCTTGCGCCTGGGCGGATCCCGCCAGCAGCAACATCGCCAGGCAGAATGGTAACGCGGTAGTGAACATGATGAATCCCCTTGTATTTATTTCTTATACGCAAGTGCTGAGCGCCTGGATTCAAGGATTTTGAGGATGGCTGCGCACGGCAAGCGCGGGCAGCGGCGAAAGTGTTAATACAAATACCATGCGACTTGTCGAAAAAAGCGGGCTTTTGCGGTAGGGATGGCGTAAATCCTTTAAAATAGCGGGTTAAGAAATACTCTTGCTCAGCCTTGAAGGATTAAAAATGTCAATTTCCAGCACCGAAGAAATCGTCGCCGAATTGCGCGCTGGCCGCATGGTGATCCTGGTCGATGAAGAAGACCGGGAAAACGAAGGCGATCTGGTGCTCGCGGCGGACTTCGTGACGCCGGAAGCGATTAATTTCATGGTCAAATACGCGCGCGGCCTGGTGTGCCTGACGCTGACCGAAGAACGCTGCAACCAGCTCGAGCTGTCGATGATGTCGTCCAAAAACGGCACCGCGTTCGGCACCAACTTCACCGTGTCGATTGAAGCGGCGGAAGGCGTTACCACCGGTATCTCGGCGGCTGACCGCGCCAAGACCATCCAGGTGGCGGTGGCCAAGGATGCGCAGCCGTCGGACATCGTCCAGCCCGGCCACATCTTCCCGCTCAAGGCCCAGAAGGGCGGCGTGCTGATGCGCGCTGGCCATACCGAAGCGGGCTGCGACCTGACCGCCATGGCCGGCCTGACGCCTGCCTCGGTGATCTGCGAAATCATGAAGGACGACGGCACCATGGCGCGCCTGCCGGACCTGCTGGAATTCGCCAAGGAACACAATCTGAAAATCGGCACCATTGCCGACCTGATCCATTACCGCAGCCGTAATGAATCGCTGGTGGAAAAAGTGGGCGAGCGCACGCTGAAGACCAGCCATGGCGACTTCCGCATGATCGCCTACCGCGACAAGCCGAGCGGCTCGGCCCACCTGGCGCTGGTGCATGGACAGATCGAAAAGGGCAAGGAAACCCTGGTGCGCGTGCACCAGCCGGTGTCGATCCTGGACGTGCTGGAATCGGAAGCCACCACCCACTCGTGGAACCTGTCGTCGTCGATGGCGGCGGTGAAGGCGGCGGACAGCGGTGTGATCGTGCTGCTCAATTGCGAAGAGACTGCCGAGCAGTTCTTTGCCCAGTTCGACGCACTGTGCAAGCCGGAAGCCAAACCGAAAGGCCGCGCGGCCAGCATGGACCTGCGCAGCTATGGCATCGGCGCGCAGATCCTGCGTGAAGTCGGCGTCTGCAAGATGCAGCTGCTGGCCAGCCCGCGCAAGATGCCGTCGATGGCCGGCTTTAATCTGGAAGTCACTGGCTACGTCGCCAAACCTAACTAATTCAACCAACATACAGAGGCACATCATGACCGTAGGAAGCTACGAAACCAACCTGAACGGCGAAGACTTGCGCATTGGCGTGGTACAAGCCCGTTTTAACGAAGACATCTGCCACGGCCTGCTGTCCGCTTGCCTGGCTGAGCTGAAGCACCTGGGCGTGGCGGATGAAGACATCCTGCACGTGACCGTGCCGGGCGCGCTGGAAGTGCCGCTGGTGCTGCAGAAGATGGCGGAGTCGCAGCAGTTCGACGCGCTGATCGCGCTGGGCGCCGTGATCCGCGGTGAAACTTATCACTTCGAGCTGGTGTCGAACGAGTCGGGCGCGGGCATCACCCGTATCGGCCTGGACTTCGGCATTCCGATTGCCAACGCAATCCTGACCACCGAGAACGACGAGCAGGCGGAAGTACGCATGGCCGTCAAAGGCGCCGACGCTGCGCGCGTGGCAGTGGAGATGGCCAATCTGACCATCGCCCTGGAAGAGCTGAACCAAGACCTCGGCGACGACGAATAAGAACGAAACACTAGAAGGTAATGATATGACTGAGAAGACTTTGCACGCCAACCCCAGCAAGAACCGCACGCCGCGCCACCGCGCCCGTGAGTTCGCGCTGCAAGGGTTGTACCAGTGGCTGCTGAATAACGAATCCGCCTCCACCGTGGTCAACCACATCCGCGGCGCGCACGGCTTCGACAAGGCCGACGCGGAACACTTCACGGTGCTGCTGAACGGCGCGATCGGTTCGTCGGTCGAGCTGCGCGCAACGTTTGCGCCGCTGGTGGACCGCGGCATTGCCGAGCTGTCGCCGATCGAGCACGCGGTGCTGCTGATCGGTGCCTACGAACTGAAGAACAACCTGGAAATTCCTTACCGTGTCGTCATCAACGAAGCGGTAGAGCTGACCAAGTCCTTCGGCGGCATCGACGGTCACAAATACGTCAACGGCGTGCTGGACAAGCTGGCTGCGCAGCTGCGTCCGGATGAAGTTGCTGCGGACAAGAAGCGCTAAGCTTTCCCGGTATCGTTAAAAGCCACCCACGGTAGCGTGTGGTGGCTTTTTTTATTGGTGGCTTGACGCGGGGTGGGGCAGGTGGACAGAATTGCTTTTCGGATAATTCTGGGGCGGTATCATCGAACTGCAAACACCAAGCTGGCGCCGGCGTGGCTGGCTGGCGCTGATCGCCGGCGCTCACGTGCTGGCTTTTTTGTGCTGGCAGCCGCCTGCGCGGCCGCTGGCGGCTTCTATTACGTCGCAGACGCCGATTACCTACATCCTGACGCCGATCAGGCGGCCACCACCGCCTCCGCCGCAGCGCACGGCGGCACCGGCGCCAACGCCGCAGAAAACGCGTATCGCCTGGGCAGCGCCGTCACCGGCGCCAGCGCAGCCCCAGGCCATCACGCCACCGGCGGAGCGGCAGCCGGAAGCCATCACGCAAACGGCGCCGCCACCGGATCCGTTCGCCTTGCCGGTCAAGCCGGAGCAGAACTTGAAAGAACGCGCGATTGCCGGCGCGCTTGCCGCTGACAAGCAGGCGCGCAAGGACGCGTGGACGCAGCGCGACAGGCGGTATGTCAACGATGAGAGCGCGTTGGCGGCGGCAATCGGCAAAGCCTATCGCGGCGGTACGTTAAAGACAGTGGAAATGGTGGCTGCCGACGGTAGCCGGATCACCAAATGGGTGATGCCCGGAGGGCAGGAGGTCTGCTATTACTCCGAATCCAACAATTTCAGCGGCGGGCGCGATCCCTTCCGCGACACCGGACGCCTCAGCGTCAGAAGCTGCAATTAGCCGGGACGAAAAAAACCACCTGACCAAGGTGGTTTTTTTTGCTTTGCGGAGCAGACCGGATTACAGGCCAGCGATCTGCGTGCCGTTGACCGACTTGTCGGTGGCAGCCACTGCCGCTGGCTTGACGGGTGCGGCGGCCATCACCGGGGTGATGGTTGGCACTTTCTTACCGGCCGACACTTGTTTCAGGCGGCTGTATTCAGCCAGAACGCGCGAACCGTAGCCATCGTCATGTTCGAAGGCAGCGGCGCCCACGTAGCTTTTCAGGCCAGCTTCAACCGAACCGCCACGGGTCACGTAATCCTTCAGGATCAGCGAGCCGACGCGGATGTTGGCCACGGGATTCAGTGCAGCTTGCAGGCCGCCCATTTCCTGGAACTTCTCGTGGTGCACCTTGGACATGACTTGCATCAGGCCTTGCGCGCCCATCGGGCTTTCCGCAAACGGGTTGAAACCCGACTCAATCGCCATCACCGACAGGATCAGCAGCGGATCCAGTTTGATCTCGCGTGCCGTCAGGTAAGCGGTGGACACCAGCATGTTGGCTGCGTCGCCCGCAACGCGGTAGCGCTTGGACAGCCAGGTGGTGACCCATTGCTGCTGCTTCTGGGTGCCCAGCAGGGCTTTTTCTTCCGCCGACAGCGGTTCTGCGTTGGCAGTTGGCGCTGCTGCGGCAGGTGCTTCCATCAGCGCGGTCAGTGGTGGCGCCTGAACGGCGACCACTTCGGCTTCTGGCGTGCGGTTCAGGCTGTCGCTGAGGGCCTTGGCCAGGTCTGGACGGACAAACAGGACTGCCATTACTACTAAAGCGGTCACACCCACAATGGTCAGGGTGTGCTGGGCGGTGGTCAACACGCCCTTTGCCGAAATGCGGGTCGAAGACAACCACGCTGGCTGGCTAGCCATGAAACGGGCAGACAGGACTGCACCGGTGTTGCGATTAATCATATAGTTCCCCTGAAATGTCCGTAAAAGCGATACCCCGCCAGCGTCAAACGCAGCTATACAGGTGCTCATGCCGTGCATCAGAAATATTCGTTCGTCGTCGCTGTAGGAAGCACACGAGAACGCCATCATTGCTTGCTTGTTGCTGATCTCTCCAGATGGAGTCAACCAGATGCAATACAACTACTACCGGGGAGGAAGGCAGACGCCTTGTGAAAACACTCCTTAAAATGTCATGTGGAGCCCCGACTCCGTGAATGAATGAGCGCTGACATTGTGTGGTCCGCGTAAGGTCCTGAGACCTGTTCTCTTCAAGTAGGGTGGATTGTATGAGGCGTTTTATATCAAGTCAATACTAACAAACTCGTGTGTTATAACTTTTAAATCTAGCTTTTTGCCATGTGTGCGGCGGAAAACCAATAAAATCAACCACTTGACCTGTATTTTTAAACAGTGCGCTTTAATGTAAGAAAATATTAAAAAACGATGAAATATTCCGATCTACGAGATTTTATTTCTCAACTGCAACGGATGGGCGAACTTAAACCCATTTTGACACCTGTTTCGCCACATTTAGAGATGACCGAGGTTTGCGACCGTACCTTGCGGGCTGGCGGACCTGCCTTGCTGTTCCAGAATCCGACCGGGCACAGCATGCCGGTACTGGGTAATTTGTTCGGTACGCCGCGCCGTGTGGCGCTGGGCATGGGCGCGAACGATGTCACCGAGTTGCGCAAGATCGGCCATGTGCTGTCGCGCCTCAAGGAACCGGAGCCTCCCAAGGACTTCAAGGACCTGATGGGCCTGGGCTCGCTGGTCAAGGCCGTGTGGGACATGGCGCCGAAAGAGCTGCGCGGTGCGCCATGCCAGGAAATCGTGTGGGAAGGCGCCGATGTCGATTTGTCGAAATTGCCGATTCAGCACTGCTGGCCCGGCGATGTGGCGCCATTGATTACCTGGGGCCTGGTGATTACCAAAGGCCCTAATAAGAAGCGCCAGAATCTGGGCATCTACCGCCAGCAGGTGCTGGGGCCGAACAAGGTCATCATGCGCTGGCTGGCGCATCGCGGCGGCGCGCTCGACTTCCGCGAGCACGCCATCCAAAGCAAAGGCAAGCCTTATCCTGTCTGTGTCGCTTTGGGGGCGGACCCCGCTACTATATTAGGTGCGGTGACGCCGGTGCCGGACAGCCTGTCGGAATACCAGTTTGCCGGCCTGCTGCGCGGCAGCCGTACCGAGCTGGTCAAGGCCATCGGCAGCGAGCTGCGTGTGCCGGCCTCGGCGGAGATTGTGCTGGAAGGCCATATCTATCCTGACGAAAATCACCCGTCGGGTTATGAGCATGCGCTGGAAGGGCCGTATGGCGACCACACCGGTTATTACAATGAGCAGGACTGGTTCCCGGTGTTTACGATCGACCGCATCACGATGCGCCGCGATCCGATTTATCACTCGACCTACACCGGCAAGCCGCCGGATGAGCCAGCCGTGCTGGGCCTGGCGCTGAACGAGGTGTTCGTGCCGCTGCTGCAAAAGCAGTTCAGCGAGATCACCGACTTCCACCTGCCGGCCGAAGGCTGCAGCTATCGCATGGCAGTGGTGCAGATCAAGAAACAGTACGCCGGCCACGCCAAGCGCGTGATGTTTGGCGTGTGGAGCTTCCTGCGCCAGTTCATGTATACCAAGTTTATTGTGGTGGTCGATGAGGACGTCAACATCCGCGACTGGAATGAAGTGATCTGGGCCATCACGACGCGCGTCGATCCAACCCGCGACACCACGCTGGTCGATAACACGCCGATTGATTACCTGGACTTCGCCTCGCCGGTCAGCGGTCTGGGCAGCAAGATGGGCATTGACGCTACCAACAAATGGCCGGGTGAAACCAGCCGTGAGTGGGGCACGGTGATCGCCATGTCGCCCGAGGTGAAAACACGCGTCGACCAAATTTGGCAGGAATTGGGACTCTAAGATATAATGGGTGCTGGCGGGCCCCTGCGCATTGTGGCATGGTCAACCTGGTCAGGTCGGGAACGAAGCAGCCACAGCCGTTCACCATAAGTGCCGCAGATCAGGCTCGCCTCCTTATTCAAGAAAAAGCCATGTGTTAGATCACATGGCTTTTTTTTATTCGCTGTCGAGTTCGGCTTCGTAAGGCCGCTCGGAGGCCACTATCAGCGGATTTTCCTTCAACAGCGCCGAGTCCGCCTTCAGCTTGATCTGGTTGCGGGCATCGGTGTTGTAGACCGCGTTGCCAATCTTGAGCTGCGCCGGATGGCTGAACTTGAAGGTGACGGTCTTGGCGCTTGGTGCGAACAGGCTCAACGCCCCTGCCATTTTCTTGATCGCCTGATTCATCTGGCCGATGCTGCCCATGACCTGGGCATAATTCCACTGCATGCCCTCGGGGACCGGCGTGGTGGCGTCCCAGCCGACGGCGGACTTCTCTTCCTTGGGCAGGCTGGTCATGATCTTGGTGTCGTCGCTCATCCATTTGGGATTCGGCACCAGCGCCATGCGGAAGTCGGCGGACAAGGCCGGCAATTGCTGGCGCTCGCCGCCGCGCACCGCTGTCAAGATGACGTCGCCCGGCTTAATGCTCTTGTTGTTCGGCTTGACGGTCACGTACAGGCTGATCTTGTCGCGTTCCGCAGCGGGCAGCGCGTAGAACTTGTCGATGCGCAGGTCTTCCACCAGTTTTTTATAGGGCAGCCATTCGCGTTCATCGGCGTGGGCGGCGAGGGACAGCAGCAGCGCAGGAAGCAGGGCGAGTTTTTTCATTTTTTGCATATTAAAAGAAAAACAAATTGTAGGCGGAAAAGGCAGACTTACCTAATCTAGTCGTGACTTGTTACAATTGCCGCTTTGGCACCCGCGATACGGTAAAATCCCAGCATGTCCTATCAAGTCCTCGCCCGCAAATACCGCCCCCGGAACTTCGAAACGCTCGTCGGTCAGGAGCACGTGGTTCGCGCGCTGACGCATGCTTTGCATAGCGGTCGGCTGCATCACGCTTATCTGTTCACCGGCACCCGTGGGGTCGGCAAGACCACCTTGTCGCGTATCCTGGCCAAGTCGCTCAACTGCGTTGGCCCGGATGGCAATGGCGGCATCACCGCGACGCCGTGCGGCGTGTGCGAAGCATGCACCGCCATCGACGCCGGCCGTTTTGTCGATTACATCGAGATGGACGCGGCGTCCAACCGCGGCGTCGACGAGATGGCGCAACTGCTGGAACAGGCGGTGTACGCGCCAAGCAATGCACGCTTCAAGGTCTATATGATCGACGAGGTGCACATGCTGACCAACCACGCCTTCAACTCGATGCTGAAGACGCTGGAAGAACCGCCGGAGCATGTCAAGTTCATCCTGGCGACCACCGACCCGCAAAAGATTCCGGTGACGGTGCTGTCGCGCTGCCTGCAATTCAACCTGAAGCAGATGCCGCCGGGGCACATCATCGGCCATCTGGAAAATATTCTGGGCCAGGAAGGCATCACCTTTGAGCATCCGGCGCTGCGCCTGCTGGCGACCGGCGCCCATGGCTCGATGCGCGATGCGCTGTCGCTGACCGACCAGGCGATTGCCTACGCCGCCGGCGCGGTAACGCTGGACGCGGTGCAAGGCATGCTGGGCGCGCTCGACCAGTCGTATCTGATCCGTTTGCTGGATGCCTTGGCCGCGCAGGATGGCGCTGACCTGTTGGCAGTGGCCGACGAGATGGCGACGCGCAGCCTGTCGTACAACGGCGCCTTGCAGGATCTGGGCACCTTGCTGCACCGGATCGCGCTGGCGCAGACCGTGCCTACCGCCGTGCCGGAAGATTTGCCGGAGTATGCGGACATCGTGCGCCTTGCCGCTGCGTTTGATGCGGAAGAAGTGCAGCTGTATTACCAGATTGCCGTCCATGGCCGCAACGAACTGGGCTTGGCGCCGGATGAATATGCCGGCTTCTCGATGACCTTGTTACGGATGCTGGCCTTTCGCCCCGGCGTAGGCGGGGCTGAAGGGCAGGCTGCAACGGCCTCACCAGCCGTGTCGCGCCAGGCGGCGATGGCGTCGGCCCGCGCTGCGGCCGGTGCACCGCCGGCCCGCGCGGCCGCGAATGTACAGGCAAACCATGCCAGCGTGGTGCCGCCGTCGGTAGTTGCCGGCGCGGCGGCGATGGCTGCGGCGGCTGCCGCACCGGCACCAGCACCAGCCATCTCGCAGCCGGTCGCCGCACCCGCACCGATGTCTGCCGCACCAAGCGCGCCACCGCCTGCAGCACCGGCTGCTGCGATGCCAGCCGTCGCTGCGCCAGCGCCATCGGCCGCACCGATCAGCACCGCGCGCGCAGCCATCAACGCGGCGCTGGAAGCGGCCCGTGCCGCATCGCGTCCTGGTGGGCGCCCGGCGGCCAGCGCACCAGCTGCTGCACCAGCCAATGCACCTGCGGGACCGTCCTCGCCTCCCAGTGTAAGCGCCGCTTCGACGGCGCCTGCACCTTCGGCGCCTGCGGCTGCCTATGCGCCACCGGCACCCGCGCCGCAAGCACCGTCTGCCGCTTACACGCCGCCAGCCGCATCCATGCAGGCCAAGGCGCCGCAGCGCCCGGCGCCGTGGGAAGACATGCCGCCAGCCGCCGACATGGGCGGCACTGCCGTGCTGGAAGCGCCTGCGCGCCAGGCTGTACAGCCACAGCAAGCTGCGGCGGACGACGACCTGCCGCCATGGGTCACCGAATTCTCGGATGACTCCGCCATGCCGGCACAGGGCGCGCCGCATCCGTACGCGCCCGCAGCAGCGGCACCGCAAGCTGCACCGGCCGATGATCCGCACGCCATCGCCATGCCAGTACGCGCCGCGCCGGCGCCCGCGAAAGCGCCGTACGCATACGTCATCACGCCGGTCGCTGAACTGGGCTGGGATGGCAACTGGCCCACCGTCGCAGCCGCCCTGCCATTGCGCGGTACGGCCCAGCAGCTGGCCATGCAGTCCGAGCTGGTGAACTGCGGCTTTGAAGGCAATGCCACCGTGTTCACCATCCGCGTGCCGATCGAAACCTGGCGTACGCCGGGCAACCTCGAAAAGCTCACGGCCGCACTGAGCGAACGCTTTGACCGGCCGGTGCGCGTGGACAGCGAACTGGGCGCCGTGTGGTACACCGCCAGCGCCGAAGCGCAGGCCTACCGCGAAGCCTGTCAGCGTGCGGCGGAAGAAACCGTCGCCAACGATCCTTTTGTGAACAGCATGATCCGCGAACTGGATGCCTGGGTCGTCCCAGGCTCCGTCGTGCCGCCGCAAACCAGCGCGGCTGCGGCTGCCTGATCACCTCTTTCAACTTACCGAAACCCGGAGAACTCCACCATGATGAAAAACCAACTGGCCGGCCTGATGAAGCAAGCCCAGGCAATGCAAGACAATATGAAAAAGGCCCAGGACTCGCTGGCCCTGATCGAAGTGGAAGGCCAGTCCGGCGCCGGCCTGGTCAAGGTCGTGATGACCTGCAAGAACGACGTCAAGCGCGTGTCGATCGACCCGTCGCTGCTGGCCGACGACAAAGACATGCTGGAAGATCTGGTGGCCGCTGCCTTCAACGACGCCGTGCGCAAGGCCGAAGCTACCGCGGCAGAAAAAATGAGCGGCCTGACCTCCGGCATGAATCTGCCAGCCGGCTTCAAGATGCCTTTCTAAGGAACCATGTCCAAGTCGCTGGAATTTCTGACCGAAGCGCTGCGCCGGCTGCCCGGCGTGGGGCCGAAGTCGGCGCAGCGCATGGCCTTCCATCTCCTGCAGCATGACCGCGAAGGCGCGGACATGCTGTCGCGCGCATTGCATCAGGCGGTCAGCGCCGTGCATCACTGCGCACTCTGCAATACCTTTACCGAAGAAGACGTCTGCGACACCTGCAGCGACGAGGAGCGCGACCGCCACCTGCTGTGCGTGGTGGAGACGCCCGCCGACCAGCTCATGATCGAGCAGACGCTCACGTACAAAGGCCTGTACTTTGTGCTCATGGGCCGGCTGTCGCCGCTGGATGGGATCGGTCCGCGCGACATTCATCTGGAAAAGCTGGTGGCGCGCGCCACCGATGGCCTGGTTACCGAGGTGGTGCTGGCCACCAATTTCACCAACGAAGGCGAGGCCACCGCGCACTACATCAGCGAAATGCTGAAAGCGCGCGGTCTGCGGGTGAGCCGTCTGGCGCGCGGCGTGCCGGTTGGCGGGGAACTCGAATATGTAGACGCGGGCACCATCGCCCGCGCCATGCTGGATCGAAGGGCGACATGACGACCAAGAACACCGCCGGGCCGTTGGCCGGCATCAAGGTACTGGAACTGGGCACGCTGATCGCGGGCCCTTTTTGTGCGCGCATGCTGGCGGAGTTTGGCGCCGAGGTCATCAAGGTCGAGTCGCCGGACGGCGGCGATCCGATCCGCAAATGGCGGGTGTTGAAAGATGGTACGTCGCTGTGGTGGTCGGTGCAGTCGCGCAACAAGAAATCGCTGACGCTGAACATGAAGCATGCGCAGGGCCGCGAGATCGCGCGCAAGCTGGCGCTGGAAGCGGACCTCATCATCGAGAACTACCGCCCTGGCGTGCTGGAAAAATGGGAGCTCGGCTACGAGCAGCTCAAGGCGGTTGATGCGTCAACCATCATGGTGCGCCTGTCGGGCTTTGGCCAGACCGGACCGATGAAGGATTTGCCGGGCTTTGGCGCCATCGGCGAATCGATGGGCGGCTTGCGCTATGTGTCTGGTCACGCGGACCGGCCGCCGGTGCGCGTGGGCGTGTCGATCGGCGATTCGGTCGCCGCGTTGCATGGCGTGATCGGCGCCATGATGGCCTTGCGCCACCGCGACGCGACCGGCGGCAAGCGCAAAGGCGAGGGCCAGATGGTGGACGTGGCCTTGTATGAATCGGTATTCAACCTGATGGAATCGCTGGTGCCGGAGTTTGACCATGCGGGCGTGGTGCGCGAGCGCACGGGCGGTTCGCTGCCGGGCATCGTGCCGTCCAACACTTACACCACCAGGGATGGCGAAAACATCGTGATTGCCGGCAATGGCGATGCGATCTTCAAGCGGCTGATGCTGGCCATGGGCCGCATCGACATGGCCGGTAATCCTGAGCTGGAGCGCAACGACGGCCGCGTCAGGCACACGCAGATGATCGACGATGCGATTCAGGCCTGGTGCGAGACGCAGGATATCGACAGCGCGCTGACCGTGCTGAAAGCGGCCGATGTCCCGGCCGGCAAAATCTACTCCGTGCGCGACATGATGACGGACCCGCAATTCCTGGCGCGCGACATGTTCGAACAACACCAGTTCGCCGACGGCACGCCGGTCAAGCTGCCCGCGGTCTCGCCCAAGCTGTCGGCCACGCCAGGCCACACCAAATGGATAGGCCCAAGCCTGGGCCAGCACAACGACGAAATTCTCCAGTCCCTGGGCTACACCGCGCAAGCCATTGCCGCGATGAAGCAGGATGGCGTGCTGTAGCCATATCAGTCGGCGATGGCATATAAGGTCTGATGGCGGGTGATTGCAAGCGCAACCAGGCGCTGGAGGTCATTGAGGAATGATGGTTTTGCGGTAGGGTAGCGATGCGCCATGGTTGTGATTTCTTTTTGCAGACCTGGTAGTTCAATGGTAGTCGTATCGACATCTTCGAAGTAGTCGTGAAATCGCAAGATGCGGAATAACTTTAACTCTCGGGCATAAGCGATGAGTTCCTCATGTTCGGCCATCGATATGGGCACAACCTCAACCGGTGTGCCGTCTTGCGCTAATAAAGCAAAGTCCAGTGGCATGATTTCCTACCTTCGGCCGGGAAACATGGTGACAAGGTCTCCATTTGGCCGCGTAAAAATAGTAACGATCGCAGTTGGCATGCCTGTGTCACGGTCTATGCCGATCGGCATACCGACGTCGAGCACCCGCTGAAGATTTCCTTTATACGGATAAGCCGGAAGAGCCGCAGCCTTATTCAGTAAATCCATCAAATCAACACTGAGATAGAATTTACTCTTTGATTTATGCCGTGTAAATTGCGACGCAATATGGTGACGCATGATATGCCGCCAAGCCCGCTTGGTAATATGAATCACGTCATCGCCATTGCGCGCTGGCTGGCGAGCAGGCTGGGGATGAGCTCGGGTGGGGAGGGATGGCCCAGGTAGTAGCCTTGGGCCATGTCGCAACCGTATTGTTCCAGCAGGACCAGTTGGGCGTCGGTTTCCACGCCTTCGGCAACCACCGCCATCTTCAGGCCGTGCGCCATGGCAACGATGGCGCGCGTGATGGCGGCGTTCTCTGCATCCAGCGGCAGGCCGCTGATGAAGCTGCGGTCTATTTTCAGCGCGCGGACGTCAAAGCGCTTGAGGTAGTTCATCGATGAGTAGCCGGTGCCGAAATCGTCGATCGACAAAAATACGCCGATGCCGCGCAACTGTTCCAGCGTGACCATGGTGGCGCGCGCGTCGTCCATGAGCGTGCCTTCGGTGAGTTCGAGTTCCAGCAGTTCGGCCGGCAGGCCGGTGTCGTGCAGGGCGGACAGCACGCTTTGCGTGAGGTTGTCATCCTTGAACTGCTTGGCCGACAGGTTCACCGCCACGCGCACCGGCCGCCTGCCGGGCAGTTGCCAGGTCGTGGCCTGCTGGCAGGCGGTGCGCAATACCCATTCGCCGATCGGTACGATGAGGCCGGTCTCTTCGGCCAGCGGAATGAATTCGGTCGGTGAGATCACGCCGCGCTCGGGATGCTTCCAGCGCACCAGCGCTTCAAAGCCGACGATCTGCGTGCTGGCAACGTCGATCTGCGGCTGGTAGAGCAGGTACAGTTCGTCATTCTGCAAGGCCTTGCGCAGGCCGACCTCCAGCTTCACATGGCTCATGATCTGCATGGTCAGCGAGGAGCTGTACAGCTTGGCGTTGTTCTTGCCGCAGTTCTTGGCGTGGTACATGGCTGTGTCCGCATACTTGAGCAGCGAGTTGCAGTCTTCGCCGTCTTCCGGATACAGCGAGATGCCGATGCTGGCGGTGACGAAGATCTCGTGCGCTTCCAGCAGGAAGGGCCGGCGCATGGCTTCCTTGACGCGTTGGGCGACGTTGAGCGCGTCCTCCACCTTGTCCAGGTCGGGGATCAGGATGGTAAATTCGTCGCCGCCCAGGCGGGCCAGGTTGGTGCACACCAGATCGCCGGGCCGCGTGGTGTCGCGCAGGCGATCGGACACGGCCTTGAGCAGATGGTCGCCGACATCATGTCCCAGCGTGTCGTTGATGCGCTTGAACGCATCGAGGTCCATGAACAGCACGGCGAATTTTTTGTTGGCCTTGCGCGAGCGCACCAGTTCAGCCTCTAGCGTTTCCAGAAACGCCTGACGATTCGGGATGCCTGTCAGCGAGTCGCAATAGGCAAGGCGGCGGATTTGCTCTTCACTGCGCTTGCGCTCGCTAATGTCGCGTACCAGACCCAGTACCTCGTTCGGGCCAGTGGCCACCAGCCGCGCTTCGAAGTGGCGCGCCGGCAGGGGCGCGGGACCGGGCAACGGCAGTTGATAGTCCAGCGAACGGATGTGCTGGGTCTGCAGCACCGAGTGCACCTGCTCCAGCATGTGGCCGGCAATCTCCGGCGGCAACACCTGGCTAAGATGCCGGCCCACGCACAGGTCGCTGGCGAAGACACTGCTGGCCTCGTGGCCTTGTTCGTAATCGAGATAGTAGCCATCTTTGTTCATGCGAAAGAAAGTGTCGGGAATCGCCGCCAGCACGGCGCGGTGCTGGGCATCGGCAATGCGCAGGCGGCTGATGGCGTCGCTGGCGCGCAGCACGTACAGCACGCGGTGACCCAGTATCGGCCAGTTGATGGGCTTGGACACGAAGTCGGTGGCGCCCGCCTCGTAGGCGCGCGTCACCGAGTCCAGCTCATCGCCGCCCGTGACCATGATGATGGGCACGGTACCGTGGGTTTCCAGCTGGCGGATCTCGCGGCACACGGCAAGGCCGTCCAGGCCGGGCATGTCCACATCCAGCAGCACCAGGTCGGGTGACGCGCTTTGATAGCGGGCGATGGCCTGGAGGCCATCTTCCGCTTCGATGGCGTCCAGGCCGACCTGCGCCAGCATCTCGAGCATCAGCAAACGCATGGTGGGATCGTCGTCCGCGACCAGTACCAGGCCGCGCTTGGGGGAGGTTGCCATGATCAGATTTCCTTTTCCAGGAGGGCTCCCAACGCCTGCCGCGCGGCCTGGAAAGAGCGTTCCATATCGGCCAGCAGTGGCGCGGCGCCGGCGGTGGTGTCGTTGCGTCCTAGTTGTTCCAGTTCCTTGCTGCGCTGCGCCAGCGCGTCGGCGCCGACGTTGGCGGCGCTGGACTTGAGGCTGTGCGCGGCCTTGCGCATCCCTTCCGTATTGTCGGCCGTAATGGCCTGGCGGATGGTGTGCAGATGGGTGGGTGTGTCGTGGAGGAAGGCGTACAGCACGCGCTCCAGCAGGGCGCCGCCATTGTTCGGGCTGAGCGCGCGTATATTGTCCAGTGCCTGCAGGTTGATGTGTTCGTCCGCCTGCGGTGGCGCTGGCTCGGCAGGCGCGGCCGCGATGCGGGGCAGGTTGATCCAGCGGGACAGTGTCTGCCCCAGCGCCTGCTGGGTGAACGGCTTGCTCAGGTAGTCATCCATGCCGGCGGCAAGACAGGATTCGCGGTCGCCTTGCAGCGCGTTGGCGGTGATCGCGATGATGGGCAGGTTGCGCGCGCGGCCATGTTGCTGTTCGTGACGGCGGATTTCGGTGGTGGCGGCAAAACCGTCCATCACGGGCATCTGGCAGTCCATGAGGATGACGTCGAAGTCGTCTTCCTGGACGGAGTGCAGCGCTTCTTCGCCATTGCAGGCGCGGCGCACGTCGAGCCCCAGACCTTCCAGCATCGCGCTGGCGACTTCAACGTTGACGGGGTTGTCTTCGGCAAGCAGAACCTTGCGGCCCTTGCGCACGCGTGACGCGTTGCCGGCGCTGAGTGTCGTCAACGGCGGTGCGGCTGCTGCGCTGGCGGCGCGCGTCTCGCGTCCGCGTGCCGGGGGGGTGAGGGCTTCGTACAAATCGCAGTCACGCGCGGGCTTGATGAGCTGGAACGCAGCGCCCGCTGTGCGTAGCTGCACGTTATCGGCAGCGTTGTGTTCGGTGCTGAGCAGGAGTAGCCGCGTGGCGCACAATGCCGGCTCGCCGTGGATGGCGGCCGCCAGCGCCAGGCCGCTGGTGCGGGGCAGCTGCATGTCGAGCAGTGCGGCATCATAAGCTTGTCCGCTGGCGGCCGCTTGCAGCAGCTGGGGCAGGGCGTCGGTAGCGCTGGCGTGGGCGCAGTGGATGCGCCACGACGTCAGCTGCCGCTCCAGCGCGCTGCGGCTGGCAGGGTTGTCATCGACTATCAAAGCGCGGATTCCCTGGGTGGCGGTGGACGGGTCGTCGCTGTCAACACGACGTTTGTCAAAATTTACGGCAAACCAAAACACCGAACCTTGAGTTAGCGCATGATCCACGCCAATTTCGCCACCCATGAGTCCCACCAGTTGTTTTGAGATCGCCAGTCCCAGGCCGGTGCCGCCGTGTTTGCGCGTGGTGGAACCGTCGGCTTGTGAGAAGGAATCGAAGATGCGCGCGCGTGCTTCGGCGGAGATGCCGATGCCGGTGTCATGGACTTCAAACCGCAGTCCCACCGATTGCGCGTCTTCCTGCACCACATGCACTTTGACGGTGATCTGGCCGCTGTCGGTAAATTTGATGGCGTTGCCAAGCAGGTTGAACAGCACCTGGCGCAGACGGTTGGGATCGCCGCAGATCGCCAGCGGGATGTGGTGGGCGACGTCCAGCTCCAGCCGCAGTCCCTTGGCCTGCGCCTGTGGCGAAAACACATTCTCGATGTCGTCCAGCAGGTCGCGGAAATTGAAGTGGATGTATTCCACCGTGAGCTTGCCCGCTTCGATTTTGGAAAAGTCGAGAATGTCGTTGATGATGACCAGCAGATGCTCGCCCGAGCGCTTGACCATGCTGGTGTAGTGGCGCTGCTGGTCCGACAGGCGGGTTGCCAGCAGCAGGTCGGTCATGCCGAGGACGCCGTTCATGGGGGTACGGATTTCGTGGCTCATGGTGGCCAGGAAGGCGCTCTTGGCCTGGCTCGCGGCCTCGGCGGCGTTCTTGGCTTTTTCCAGTTGTTCGGTGCGGACGCTGACCTGGCGCTCCAGCTGGTCGCGATACTGGGCCAGCGCGGCATCGCGGCCTTCGACTTGCGCCAGCATGTCGTTGAAGCTGTCGATCAATGCGCCGAGCTCGTCATTGCGCTGATGGGCGATGCGTGGTGTGGCTGCGCCCTGGCTGACTTGCCGGGCGGCGGCGATGAGCTGCTTGACAGGCTCGCTGAGGCTGTTCTTGAAGCGTGCCGCGTTCAGCCGGGCCAGCGTGAAGGACAAGACGGCGGCAAATGCGGCGACGCCGAGGGTTTTCAGGATCTCCGGCCACATGTGGCTTTGCGTGGCCTCCAGCAGCAGGACACTGTCGCCGTCGCGCAGTGCATGGTAGAGGCGCGTGGTGGCAGCCCAGGGGGGGCCGTTGTGTTCGACACGGATGCGGAGGTCATCGATGGCCGCTGGCGCATCCGACGCGGCTTGATCCGGTGGCAGCAGGGGGGACCGGTAGCGGCTGCGCAGTGTGCCGTCGTTGTCGTAGATGACTGCTTGCAGGATGGTGTCATCGGCAACGAGGGCGTCAAGGACAGGCTGGCGCTCGCTGAGGAGCATGGCGGCCAGGATGGTGAGCCGCTGAGCATCCTTCTCGCGATGGCTGACGACAGAGGCTGCTGCAAACAGCACAAATACCAGCAGCAGCGCGCTGCCGGTCGACACCACCGAGATGCGCGTGAGCTTTTGATGCGGACCGGAGCGTTCAATGTTGAACATCGCAAGGCCTCATTCATAAATGCCAATAAGAAAAATATATGCTGCAGGCAAGCTCGACTTTGATCCGGGTTAAGGCGGGCACGTTTGCGCCAGCTCAAACAACCCATGCGTGACAGTTGCAAGCTGTGGGAATGGAACGCAAAAAAATCTTGTTTGTGGCGGAAGCGGTCACACTGGCGCATGTGGGGCGTCCGCTCGCGCTGGCGCAGACGCTGGACCGGCAACGCTACGAGGTGCACTTTGCCTGCGCGCCGGGCTATGAGATGTTCCTGGCGGGGAGCGATCTCAGCACATGGGTGCTGCACAGCATTTCCGGCGAACGTTTTCTGGCGGCGCTCGCGGCCGGCAAGCCGGTCTACGACCGGGCCACACTGGCGCAGTACGTGCTGGATGATGTGGCGCTGCTGGAGGCGGTGCGGCCGGATGTGGTGGTGGGCGACTTCCGTTTGTCGCTGTCGGTCAGCGCGCGTGTGGCGCGGGTGCCGTACGTGGCACTGATCAACGCTTACTGGAGTCCGTACGTCAAACAGCACTACCATGTGCCGGCGCTGCCGATGACGCGCGTGTTGCCGATTGCACTCGCGGAGCGTCTGTTTCGTGGCGTGAGGCCGCTGGCGTTCGCCTTGCATAGCCGTCCGCTCAACAAGGTGCGGCGCGCGTATCGCCTGCCATCGCTGGGCTACGACTTGCGGCGCATCTACACTGATGCGGACCACGTGCTGTACCCGGATCTGCCCGAGATGTTTCCGCCGCTCGACATGCCGACAACGCACAGTTATCTGGGACCGGTGATCTGGTCGCCGCCCGTGGCCTTGCCGGCATGGTGGGATACCTTGCCGGCTGGCCGGCGTATCGTCTATGTCACGCTGGGCAGTTCGGGGCAGGCAGCGTTGCTGCCGACCTTGCTAGACGCCCTGGCGCCGCTGCCGGTCACGGTGCTGGTGGCAACTGCGGGCCATGCAGTGCCGGCCAGCGTGCCGTCCAATGCGCACCTGGCGCCGTATCTGCCGGGCATGTTGGCCGCACAGCGCGCCAGTCTGGTGGTCTGCAATGGCGGCAGTCCGACCAGCCAGCAGGCGCTGGTGGCGGGCGTGCCGGTGCTGGGGATCGCCGGAAATCTGGACCAGTACCTCAACATGCAGGGCGTGTTGCGCATGGGCGCCGGCATCCTGTTGCGTTCGGACCGGGTGCGGGAAAAGCAGCTGCGCGCGGCAACGCTGCAATTGCTGGAACACGCCGGTCCGCGTGCGGCGGCGGCCGGCGTGTCCTTGCAGTGCCTGCGCTACGACGCAGGAGGGCGTCTGGCGCAGCTGCTGGCAGCGATTTAAAGCTGGGCGCGCAATTCCAGCGCAATCACGCGCGGTTTGCTGACGTAGACGTACGGCGAACCCACGGCCGAGCCCAGCGTACTGACCGACACATACTGTTTGTTGGTCAGGTTGCTGACCACCAGGCCAACACCCCAGCGGCCGGACGCCGCCGTCCAGCCCACGCGCGCGTCCACGCGTTCACGCGCCTTGCCCGCGCCGACCACGCTGTCCGGCAGGCAGTTGCCGGTCGCGCTGGTGTCGGCATTGCAGCGCTTCTTGCCCTGATAGCCGTACATCAGGTTGACGTCAGCCTTGCCGTCGGCGACCGGCCACTTGGCGGCCACGCCAGCCGAGGCGCTCAGGTACGGCGCGCCTGCCGGCTGACCATCCAGGCTGACGCCGGTTGGGGCGACATAATGGTCGTAGGTCTGGTCCAGATATTCCAGCGAGCCGTTCAGGCGCCAGATGCGGTTCAGCTTCCACTGGCCTTCCAGATCCACGCCGGTGGCCTTCTGGTCGCTGTTGACGATCTGATAGACCGGGATGCCGCTGGTGGCGCTGGCCGGCACCAGCGTCAGGCTTTGCAGGTTGGTGTATTTGTAGCGGAACACGGAAGCGCCGTAGCTCAGGCCCAGCGAATTCACGCTGCCTTTCAGGCCGGCCTCCAGATTGGTCACCAACTCCTTGTCGTATTGGCCGTTGACGCCCACCGCATCAAAGCCGCCGGACTGGTAGCCCTTGCTCCACGATACATATGCCATGTGGTCCGGCGTCAGGTGATGGTCGAGCACGACACGCGGGCTGAAGTTGTTCCAGCTCTTGTCCGCGCTGAACGCCGCCTTGGCCGAGCCTGGATTGGTGAACTGGATATTGCTCGTCGTGACCGCCTTGAGCGTGGCCGCCTGGGTTGCGGTCAGCAGTCTGGCGGCGACTAGCGACGGGAAGAAATTGGCCTGGTTGAGCGCGGCCAGTGTGGTGTCCAGTCCGCTTGCGGTACGCGCCGGGTTGTACCAGCTGAACGATTTCTGGTCGTGCGTGTAGCGGCCACCCAGCGTCAGGTTGCTGCTGTCGCTGACGTGCCAGATGGCGTCGCCATACACGGCGTAGGCGCGGTACTCGCCCTTGTCGTGCATGTACTCGGACCAGGACTGGCCCAGCAGGTTGACGCCTTGCAGCGCGGCGTTGCCGGTGGCCTTGCCCAGGCCCTGTGCCAGCGCGGTCAGCGTGGCATATGGCGACAGGCCGGCCGAGTGGTTGATGATGGTGTCCAGCGAGGTGGTGGTGGCCGACACGCTCTGCACCGACGCCGCACGTTCGCGGTAGGCGCTGACGCCGCTGACCCAGTTGATCTTGCCGGTCTCGCCGCTGAGCTTGAACTCCTGCTGCCAGGTCGCGTTGGATTCAACGATGCCGGTGGACAGCGCCGTGGCCGCGTTGGCGCCCGCATCGTTATCCTGCCAGTTCTGGGCGTTGTAGTGGCGGTAGGCCGTGGTGCTGGTCAGCGTGGCAAACGACAACGGGGTTTCGATGCGCAGCGTCACGCCGTCGAAGGTGCGGCCCTGCATGTCCGGCTCGGCGTCATTGTTGAGCTGGGTATTCAGCGGATTGGTCCACGTGGCCGGGCCGCCGTAATTGATCTTGTTGTTGGTGAGCGAGAACACGGGCGGGCCGGAGGCGCGCATCACCTCATGTTCCCAGCTCAGCGTGGCGGCGCTGTCGTCGCCTTGCCAGCGCACGGCCGCGCGCACGCCGCGGTCGCCATCATCGCCCATGCGCTTGCCGTTGTAGGCGTTGCGTGCCCAGCCGTCATCCTGCTGGGTAACGGCGGAAATCCGCAGCGACAGGCTGTCGGTCAGCGGCGTGTTGTACAGGGCTTCCGCGTGGCGCGTGCCGTGGCTGCCGACGCGCACCAGGCCGTTGGCTTCGACGCGATTGACAGGGTCATTGGTGACGATGGAAATGGCGCCTGCCGCAGCGTTGCGGCCAAACAGCGTGCCTTGCGGCCCCTTCAGCACCTCGATGCGCTTGACGTCGTTGAAGTTGAGCAGTGAGCCGCCATTCTTGCCGGTGTAGACGCCATCGGTGTAAATGCCCACCGGAGAATCGGTGCCGATGCCGAAGTCTTGCGTGCCCACACCGCGCAGGTAGACCGATGGCCGCACGGACTGCGAGGTATCGATCGACAGGCCCGGCACGAAGGCATCCACATCGCCGAGGTTGGCAACGCCGATGTCCTTGAGCGCGGCGCCCGACATGGTCTGGACGGCAATCGGGACGTTTTGAATTTGCTGGCTGCGGCTCTGGGCCGTCACCACGACCACTTGTTCCGTCTCTTGTGCAAAGCTGGTGGTCGTGGCCATGCTTGCCAGCGCCACACTGACCGCGCTGGCGCACAAGCGCAGCGGCAGCCGTTGTTGAATCAAACTCACTTTCATCTCCCGTTGAACGTACAATTTTTGACTTCAAAACGCCGGCTGATCGCCTGCTGAAAATGATTCTAAGGTTTGCTTTCTTCTAAAAATAGGAGCAATATCGCCATAATCATGACCAATATCGCCAACCCCATCCCGCATTTCGAGGCACAAGTGCTGTGTTTGCCTGAGGCTATCATGGGAACGGTGTTCAACGCGGCCGACGTGCTGAGGCTGGCTGCAACCGTGCTGAAGTTGCGAAATCCCCACGCTGTCAGCCCCCTGAGCTGGAAAATCGTGACGCCGGCCGGCAGTCCGGCCTTGTTCGATACCTCGGTCGCAGGCGTGTTTGCTTCGACCTCGGAGGTGACGGCGCCGCCGCATCGCCGCTTGCTGATTATTCCGGCGCTATACGTGTCCAACGCGCTGGAATTGCCGCTGCTGGCCACACGCTATCCGGCCGTGATGACGATGCTGAAGGCGCATGTGGAGCAGGGCGGCATTATCGCAGCCTGTTCGACCGGCCTGATTTTTCCTGCGCTGGCCGGCATGTTGGACGGCTTGACGCTTGATGCACACTGGGCCTTCAAGGCGTTCTTCCGCCGCCGCTTTCCCGCCTGTGATTTCTCCAGCCCGGATGCCATGAGCTTTTATCCGCAGCTGTACACTTGCGTGGCGCCGTCGCAGCAGACCGATTTCCTGATCGAGATATTGACGCGCATGGTGGATGCCGAAGCGGCGCAAGGCTGTGCGCGGCTGCTGCAGCTGCAATCGGAGCGTCAGGAGCAAGGCAACCAGCTGTCCGAGCGTGACTGGCTGTCGATGACCTCGGACAGTCCCGTGTACCGTGCCAAGCAGTGGCTGGAAGCGAATATCGAACAGCCTTATGATTTGTCGGCACTGGCAGCGGTGGCATCGTCCAGCGAGCGCACCTTGCTGCGTCACTTCCAGAGCGTGCTCGGCATGACGCCGCTCGACTATCTGCAGGACCTGCGCGTGCAGCGTGCCAAGGTGATGCTGGAGATTAGTCTGAACAGTCTGCAAACCATCGCCAATGCCTGCGGTTACACCAACGCCAGCACCTTCAGCAAACTGTTCCGCCGGGCGATGGGTATGAGTCCGGGCGAGTATCGCAAGCACCACACCTTCCGTACCAAGCGCGCGCACTGGCGTGTGACGCGCGGATAAAAAAAAGCGGATCAGGTGGCTACGCCTGATCCGCTATCAAGGACCGCTGCAACAGCTCAGGACTGCACTTTGCGGCGCGTGCCCAGCGCGAGACCTGCAAAGCCGAGGCCAATCAATGCCAGCGTGGCTGGCTCGGGTATCGTCGCAAAGCTTTGCGACGAATCCACTTTCAGGAACGGTACTGTGGTGGGAGTGGAGCCGTCCCACATCATGGTCGGGGTAAAGAATGACGGCACATTGGTGGTGCCGGTAAACTTGTCGACAAAGATGGAGCCGGTGACGGCGTTCAGGTAGTTGGTGTCCACATAGTCGATCATGAAGCGCGAATCGAAGGAGCCGGTGCCGACAGTGCCCGAGGCGCTAAAGCTGGCGTCGTTGAACACCAGGTGGCCGGACATAATCAGCACGCCGTCGCCATCACCGCCGCCACCACCGCAACCGGCCGAGGTGACGCCTTCGCCATAGCAGCGCACGGTGTTGCCGTTGTTGCCGGGAACGGCCTTGCTGCCGTCAGTGATGTTATCGAGGTAGATGGCAACGTTCTGCACACCGGCATGCGCGGCATCCACATCCATCGCAGCAGACTGTGTAGCGGGCAGGCCGAAGTGTGCGGTGGTGGCGGTCTGTGAATTGACCAGTTCCTGAAAGCGTACCACCTTGCTGATTTCAAACGTGGTGTTCAGACCGGCCGGCGTGACGATGGCGGGAATATTGCTGTTCGACATAGTACCTACCACCATTTGCGAGCGCAGTTCGGTCAGGTAGGGCGCGGTGGCGCCGGGGCCGACGATGCGGCCGGGAACAAAGCCAGTGGCCAGGCCGGTATCGGTGACATTGGTCCACAGGTCGGCGTAGGTGCTGTAGGCGCCAGTACCGGTAGGGTCCAGGCCCAGCGTGGGACCGGCGCTGGCCGTCAGCGGCGTCGCCAGCGCGGTGGCCAGCATGGCGATGGCCAGCGCAATTGGAGAGGTTTTCATGAATGCTCCTGAAGGTGAGGCCAAGGGAATCGAGGCCGTGAGGAGCTAAGAGCAAAAGCCTTGCCAGCAAAGGCGTTCTTTTGAAATCAAGGACTTAGGATTTGCTGGACGAGGCAGTGTAAAAAATTCCGTCACTGGGCAGCTTTGAGCCGGCGTGCCGGCACGCCGCCCCAGACTTCGCCCGCGGCAATCTGGGTGTCCTTGGTGACCACCGCGCCGGTCGAGACGATGGCGTTGTCGCCGATCTGCACGCCCGCCATCACCACCGCCTTGGCGCCGATCGTGACGGTGTTGCCGATGTGGACTGCCTTGAGTTCCAGCCGCGCGCCTTCAATCACGTGCGCGAAGATCACGGCATCGTGGCCGATGATGGTGTTGCTGCCGATGTAGGTGAGCGGCGGGTCGAGCAGCACGCCCGCGCTGTAGGTGTTGGTGCCCAGCCTGGCGCCCAGTGCGAGATAGATCAGCCGCTGGAGCGGCACCGGAATGAAGTAGGTGCGTATCAGCGAATTGAACAGCAGCAGATAGAACAGGATGTTGACGTTGGCGACCAGCTCATCGCGTGAATTCTCCGCCACCTCGCCTTCGCGCAGCGGCAGCGCCAGCAGGAACAGGCGGTACACCAGGAACGCGGACAGGTAGATCAGCAGCACGGCCAGCAGCACCAGTGCCACGCCGCGAAAATCGCTGGGCGGCAGACCGCGTGCAAGCAGCGCGGTGCTGCCGATTCCCAGCAGCAGTATCACCGTCAGCAGGCTGATGAAGACGGCGATCTGGCCCGGTTTGATGGCACGCATTACCGCGCTCCCGGCACCACCAGCAGATCGCGCAAGGGGCGGCGCAAGGAACGCGATAGGGCCGGCGCTCCCGCGCCAATACGACCCATGAACACCGCCGTCTCCCAGTCCTGCTGGCCCACCAGCGCTTCGCCGTGGCGCGACAGCTCGGCTGCGCGCGCCAGCATGCCGGGGGTGTCGGAGAATTTGCGGCGCTCGCGCACGTAGCGCGAGAAAATGAGCGGCGTGAGTTCAGGCTGCAGTTGCAGTCCTTGCGCCGTGGCGGTCAGCCAGAAGCGCTGCATGGCACGGCCGGCGGCAAGATAGTCATCAATGCGCTGTGGCCGCAGGTCGGCCACCAGCACAAAATGCGCGGCGCAAGCGAGGCTGGGGATCAGGTCCATCTGCACGCGCGGCGCCAGCGTGCCGGCCAGCCAGGTATTGAAGAACTGCACGCGCTTCCAGTCCTGCATCACCCAGCGCATCAGTCTGGTGGTCATGGCATCGGCGCCCAGCGCCTGATCGGGAATACGGTCTTCGCTGTAGCGGGCATTCCACTCGATGACGGACTGGTGTACCTGATGCGCTTCCGGCATGGTCAGACGCAGCTTGGCGTTGTTGAACATGAGGCGCGCAGCAGCCAGACGCTGCGCGCCTTCCAGCCAGTGCACCCGATAGCCTTGCGGCAGGGCGATCGCCAGTGCAGACTTTTCCGCTGCCGTCAGGGCGCGCCGGCTCAGCGCGCGCCGCTGCACGCTGCGTTGCAGGATGGCGCCGGCCAGCGGATCGGCCTCCAGGCCCGGCGCCGGCGTGAAATCGACGCTCAGGGTGGGCTGCGTATCGGGCGTGTCACCGTGGCGCGTGCTGCGCATGTCCAGCCCAAACGTGCTGGCGGCGATGGCCATGGTTTCCAGCAGCGCGCCGATCGACATTTGGCTGGGGTGGCCGTCCAGATCGTAGACGCAATGGTCGCGCGTGTCATGGCCATGGATGACCAGCTGACGCGGGCCGAGTATCTCAAAGCGCCACGGCTGCGTGTTGTCGCCGCTGGGCGCCCAGCGCGCCAGCTCGAGGATGCGTTCCAGCGTTGCGTCCAGATGCGGTACCGTCGTGCTCATGTCTGCTCTCCGGGCCGGCGCCGTCTGGCCAGCAGCATCGCCAGCCGTTGCAGCGGATGGCGGTTGCCGCCGGGGCGCCAGGTCCGCACCAGCTTGTTGCGGTAGGCGTCGAACTGATAGCCGCGCGGGGCCGCCAGCACCTCACCCCGCTGTAATAAAATTTTCAGGGCCTCGGTGGCAGCGGCGCCGGCGCACAGCTCGCAGCCCATGATGGTGGACGGGCCACGCTGCTCCTTGAGGTTGATGCTTGACGGATCGACCAGATAGCCGCCATGCAGGCCGGCCGGCGCCAGCCCGACCAGGAAGCGCAGCGCTTTTTCGAGGTCCGGCTTGTCGCCCCAATCAAAGTATTCTTCAAACGTCATATGTCCCGGCAGGAAGTTGAGTACCGCAGTGCCCATGCCCAACGGCGCGGCAGTGATGGCGGGAATATTCAGCCGCGCGCAGGCGGCGAAGGTGGTCTGCCGCGCGCCAAAGGCAAAGAAGTCGAGGCCATCCACGTATAAGTCTACACCCTCAAAGAAGCTGACCAGATTGTCCTCGTTGACGCCGTTGGGAAAACGCACCAGCTGCAGCCCGGGGTTGATGTCCAGCGCCATGGCCGCCAGCACATTCACCTTGGGTTGGCCCAGCGTCGAGACGTTGGCGCCAACCTGGCGGTTGAAGTTGGCGAGGTCGAATGTATCGAAGTCGGCAATGTGGAAGGCGCCGATGCCCAGCCGCGCCAGCGTCAGCAAATGGACACCGCCAACCCCGCCCATGCCGGCAATCGCGATGCGCTTGCCGCGCAAGATGGCCTGCTCATCCGGCGTGACCCAGCCGATGTTGCGCGCAAAAGCCTGTTGGTAAATATAAGGTGCCATCTGCGTTAGATGGCATCGCCGGCCGAGAAGTTCCGCCGCCGACGAAAAAAAACCGGCTCACTGGGAGCCGGTCTGTCTCAGCAACAACCGCCGCGCTTGCCTGCGCCGCCGTAGCGCGCCTCCTGACGTTCGCGGAAGAATTCCTCGTACGTCATATAGGGCTCGCCGGGATGGGTGGTTTCCCGGTGCGTCACATACGCATCGTAGTCCGGCAAGCCCATCATCAGGCGCATACTCTGCCCGAGATAGCGGCCGGCCTTGGCGATCTCGCCCAGCATCACTGCACCTTGGCGGTGGTCAGCACCATCGGGCTCTCGTTGGCGGTCGGCTTGCTCGCGGCACGTGCGGCCTGCACGGTGCGGGCGCCAAAGATCAGCACGCTCAGCACGACGATCACGAAGAAGCCAGCCAGCGAGGCATCCAGATAATCGTTGAAGATCACCTGTTGCATCTGGGCGATGGACTTGGCGGGGGCCAGGATCTTGCCCTCATCGAGCGCGGCCTGGTACTTGGCCGCGTGGGCCAGGAAACCGACTTTCGGGTTGGCGTCGAAAATCTTCTGCCAGCCCGCCGTCAGCGTGCACAGCAGCAGCCACACGGTCGGCACAATGGTGACCCAGGCGTACTGGCCACGCTTCATCTTGAACAGCACGCAGGTGCCGAGGATCAGCGCGATCGCCGCCAGCATCTGGTTGGCGATACCGAACAGCGGCCACAGCGTATTGATGCCGCCCAGCGGATCGACCACGCCCTGGTACAGGAAGTAGCCCCAGGCCGCCACGCACAGGCCGGTTGCGACCAGGTTGGCCACCGTGTTTTCAGTCTTCTTCATGGCCGGGATAAACGCGCCCAGCAGATCCTGCAGCATGAAGCGGCCGGCGCGGGTACCCGCATCCACCGCAGTCAGGATGAACAGCGCCTCAAACAGAATCGCAAAGTGGTACCAGAACGCCATCATTTCCCGGCCGCCCAGTACGCCGGACAGGATGTGCGCCATGCCCACCGCCAGCGTCGGTGCGCCACCCGCGCGCGAGATAATGCTGTGCTCGCCAACATCCTTGGCGGTCTGCGTCAGCATTTCCGGGGTGATGAAGAAGCCCATCTGCGACACCGCGTGCGCGGCGGATTCCGCCGTCGTGCCCAGCAGCGCCGCTGGCGAGTTCATCGCGAAATACACGCCAGGATCGATGGTCGAGGCCGCCACCAGCGCCATGATCGCCACAAACGATTCCATCAGCATCGCGCCATAGCCGATGAAGCGCGCATGGGTTTCGTTCTCGATCATCTTCGGCGTGGTGCCCGACGAGATCAGCGCGTGGAAGCCGGACACCGCGCCGCAAGCGATGGTGATAAACAGGAACGGGAACAGCGAACCAGCCCAGACCGGACCGGTGCCGTCAATGAACTTGGTCAGCGCCGGCATTTGCAGATGCGGCGCCACAATCAGGATGCCCAGCGCCAGGCCGACAATGGTGCCGATCTTGAGGAAGGTCGACAGATAATCGCGCGGCGCTAGCAGCAGCCACACCGGCAGCACCGACGCGACAAAACCGTAGCCAATCAGCATCCAGGTCAGCTCAGTGCCGGTGAAGGTAAACATCGGCGCCAGCGCAGGATTTTCCTGCACCCACTGGCCGCCGAAGATCGCGCCCATCAGCAGTACAAAGCCGATGATCGACACCTCGCCAATGCGGCCGACGCGGATGAAGCGCGAATACACGCCCATGAACAGCGCGATCGGAATGGTGGCCATCACCGTAAAGCTGCCCCAAGGCGAGCCGGTCAGCGCCTTCACCACGATCAGCGCCAGCACCGCGAGGATGATGACCATAATCATGAAGGTCCCCAGCAGCGCGATATTGCCCGGAATCGCGCCCAGTTCCGACTTGATCAGATCGCCCAGCGAGCGGCCATCACGGCGCATCGAAATGAACAGCACGATGAAATCCTGTACCGCGCCGGCAAACACCACGCCGGCCAGTATCCACAGCATGCCCGGCAGATAGCCCATCTGCGCGGCCAGCACCGGACCGACCAGCGGGCCGGCGCCAGCGATGGCGGCAAAGTGGTGGCCGAACAGCACATACTTATTGGTCGGCACGTGATCGAGGCCATCGTTGAGCTTGTTGGCAGGCGTCATGCGGCGCCCATCCAGGCCCAGCACTTTATCGGCAATGTACAGGCTGTAATAGCGGTAAGCGATCAGATACACGCAGACCGCGGCAATCACGATCCAGATTGCGCTGATCGATTCACCGCGGTGCAGCGCCACGACGCCCAGCGCCGAGGCGCCCAGCACCGCCAGCACCGCCCAGCCCAGCTTGCTGACCAGGGTATTCGGTAGAGTACTCATACATCCTCCAAGGTTGTCTTTAACTCCGGGGTCAGGTCCGTCATTTCTACACAACCTCTGCCGTAGTCTTCGCTACGGTTGGGGTCGTGTAGAAATGGCGGACCTGACCCCGGATTTACTTATGAGGAGTATTCACCAAGCTGATAACGGGGGCAAGCGCAGCATTACGCAAGCCTGGTGCGTACAACTACGTAGGACTGGCGCGGCGCACAGGCGTAGAATCCGGGGCTACGGGAATGGAGGGGGCGGCGTCATGAAGTTGCGGCAAAAGGTGATTTTTCTGGCCATTACGCCGCTGATACTGGCGCTGTGCGCGATCGCGCTGGCGGTCCGGCATCAGTCGGTGCTGCTGGCCCAGCAGCAGCGCGAGACGATTCAGCAGGCTTATCTCAGCAGCAAGGAGGCGGAGCTCAAGCATTATGTCGCGCTGGCGTCGCATTCGATTGCCCATCTGTACGACTCGGGCCGCAATGATGAGGCGACGCGCCAGGAAGCCATGCGTATCCTCGGTTCGCTGAGCTATGGCGATGATGGTTATTTCTTCCTGTATGACATGCAGGGCAATACGCTGATGCATCCGCGCCAGCCGGAGCTGGTCGGCCGCAATCTGTTCGGCCTGCGCGATGAGCACGGCCAGCCGACCATCCAGAATCTGCTGCAGCGCGCCAGGGCGGGCGGCGGGCTGGAACGCTATATGTGGGTCAAGCCGTCGACGCAGAAGCCGGTCGCCAAGCTGGGCTATGTGATCGCCATGCCGAAGTGGGGCTGGATGATGGGCACCGGCATTTATCTGGACGATGTTGACCAGGCCCTGGCCAAGGTGGATGTCCAGCAGTCGCGCAATATTCACAGTACCATGTTGTGGATCGCCGGGATTGCGATTGCCGCTGCAGTGGCGGTGGCCAGCTCCGGCCTGGCGCTCAATATCAGCGAGCTGCGCGTGGCCGATGCCAAGCTCAAGGTGCTGGCCCAGCGCGTGGTGGAGTCGCAGGAGGAGGAGCGGGCGCGGCTGTCGCGCGATCTGCATGATGGCATCAGCCAGTGGCTGGTGTCGATCAAGCTGCAGATCGAAGCCGGCATCATCCGCCTGACCAGCGGCCTGTCGTCGGGCAAGCTGGAACAGCAGCAGGCGGCGCAGGCGGTGTTTGAACATGCGGCCGACCAGCTCAGCAATGTGATGGCCGAGGTGCGCCGCATTTCGCATAACCTGCGTCCGGCCATCCTGGATGACCTGGGACTGGCGGCGGCCTTGCACCATCTGGCCAAGGAGTACACCCTGAGTAGCGGAACCCCGGTAAACTTTGAAGCGTCAGGCTGTACGGATGAATTGCCGGACGTGGCCAATACCGTGCTGTTCCGCCTGGCGCAGGAAGCGCTCACGAATATCGAGCGTCATGCGGGCGCCAGCAGCATCGGCATCACGCTCAGCGGCGAGGCGGAGGGCGTCACGCTGCGCATCCGCGATGACGGCAGTGGTTTTGATGCCGAGGGCATCGCGCTGCATCCCCAGCGCGGCATCGGTTTGCGCAATATGATGGAGCGTATGGATGCGATCGGCGGCCGTTTCGAGATTCTGTCCTCGACCGACGGCACCATCGTGACGGCCTACGCCGCTAACAACAGTTAAAACGATATGACGAATACGATCAAGATTCTGCTGGTGGATGACCACCCCCTGGTGCGCGATGGCCTGCGCGCGCGGCTGGAAGCCATGCCGCAATTTGAAGTGGTGGCCGAAGCCGGCGGCGCAGCGGAGGCGCTGGAGCAGGCCGCCCGCCATCCCGTCGACCTGGTGCTGATGGACATTAATATGCGCGGCACCAATGGCATCGAGGCGACCGCGCTGTTCAGGCAGGCATTCCCGCGCATTGCGGTGCTGATCCTGTCAATGCACGACAAGGTGGAATATGTGTCGCAAGCGATCCAGGCCGGCGCACGTGGCTACGTGCTCAAGGATGCGCCCGGCAAGGACATCGTGGTGGCCATCGAGACGGTGATGTCCGGCGGCATCTATTACAGCGCCGCGTTGGCCCGTCAACTGGCGCAGCCGCAGACCCAGGACAACCAGCTGACCACCCGCGAGCACGAGGTGCTGCGCCACATTGCCAATGGCGAGTCCAACAAGCAGATCGCCCGTGCGCTGGACCTGAGCGTGCGGACCGTGGAAACCCACCGTCTCAACATCAAGCGCAAGCTGGGCATAGAAGGGCAGGCCGAGCTGATCCGCTTCGCTGTGCAAAACGCCCAATGAAACCGCTACCAAGGTGACAAGTGTGGCAGAAATCCCGACGGCTGCTTCTAATACTGTTAAGCAAGTTCTAATAGAACGTGTTTGTACGGCAATATCTGCTATATTCCTGCTCCGACTGCAGATTATTGCAATAGTGCAAAATAACCGTTCCGCGCCCTGAAAATTGGTCTTATACTGGTAGCATTGCTAATTACACTATTATTTGTATGGTATTTGATTGCCTTAAGTCAATGGTTGGTCTAAGATGGCGCGGATAACCTCGATGAGATATTGATGTCTGCGCCTGAAATCAGCCCGTTTCCACTGGTGGAATTACATGCAGTATCCAACGCTCACAATGAGTGGGTGGCACTGACATTTGCGCTATCGCCCGATGCCGGCGATGCCTTCCAGGCGACGTTGGCCCTGTTGAAAACGCCCGACGTGTTTGCCGCGTTGGCGCCGATGGATTGCATCCTCCCCGTCCCGAATCCGCAGTTGCTGGAGCTGTCCCATCTGGAGACGCTGCCGAGCAACCGCGTCATCCTGCGCGTGCCGGCCGCCGCCTGCGCCGACGTCGCCGTGCAGCGCAAACTGTCCAGCTACGCCGATGCCGGCTACCACATCATGATCGACGGCGTGACCGAGGGATCGACCGCCACCATGTGCGGCGCCCGCTCGCTCATGACGGACGCCGCGATGAGCCTGCCGCCAGTGCTGGCATTGGTGGCGCAGCCGGGGCCGCATCTGGCCATGGGCATGCGCAGCGAAGAACGCATCGCCGAATGCGCCAAGGCCGGCTTCAGCTGGTTTGCCGGCGATTTCGCACTACATCCCGCGCAGGACGGCAACGCCGGCGACGGCACCTCGCGCAAACGCCTGCTGGCGCTGCTGGGCTTGCTGGCGCGCGATGCCGATTCGCGCGAGCTGGAAGTGTTGCTCAAGCAAGATCCCGCACTGGCCTACCATTTACTCAAACTCGTTAACTCGGCCGCCTTTGCGCTGAGCTCGCCGATCCACAGCTTCGGCCAGGCCATCAACGTCCTGGGCCGCCGCCAGCTGCAACGCTGGCTGCAACTGCTGCTGTACGCGCGTCAGCAGGATGACGGCCTGGCCAATCCGCTGCTGCCGCTGGCGGCCGTGCGCGCCTCCATGATGGAAGGCTTGGCCAAGGCGCTGGACTGGGACCGCGACCAGCAGGACATGGCCTTCGTGGCCGGCGTTTTCTCGCTGCTGGACGTGCTGCTGGCCATGCCGATGACTGAAATCGTCGCTGCGCTGAGCCTGGATCTGGACGTGGTGATGGCGCTGCTAGACCGCGCCGGCCCGCTGGGCGATCTGCTCAAGCTGGTCGAGCACCACGATAGCGCCAGCCTGGAACAGGCCGGCATCTCCCACGAAGCCTATTGGGAAGCGCAGCTGCAGGCTTACCACTGGGCGATTCAGGTGAGCAGGAATATTTAAGCCATGCTCGCGCAACCCGTCACCGACTTCCTGACCAGCAGCGCGGCTTTGTGCGACGCGGTGCTGCGTTTGCGCGGCCATGCGCTGACGGAGGAGTTGGGACGCATCGTCCGCGCCGTGCTCAACAGCCCGCTCGGCGAATACATCCCGGCCGATTCCGCCTCGATGTTGCTGACGCCGCCGATGGACGCGGCAGTTGCAGCCAACGATGACGCGGTACCCAGCCTGAGCCAGGACGTCTGCTTTGACGACCATTACTTCGGCCGCTTTGTGGTGTCCGGCGGCGCCCATTACAGCGAGCTGGACCGTCAACACCTGGCCAGCCTGGCCAGTCTGCTGGGCAGCGTGCTGCAAGTGCATTCGGTGGCGCAGCGCACCACCCACGCCTACGTGCAGGTAGAAGCCAAGCTGCAGCACCAGTCGCAAATCCTCGACCACATCCATGAGTCGGTGCTGACCATGGACATGAGCGGTTTCATCATCAGCTGGAACAAGGGCGCCGAGCGCCTGTTTGGCTACACCGCAGTGGAAGCGGTGGGGCGCAACATCCTGTTCCTTTACGATGAGGAAGACATCGGCTTCCACGACGCCTTCCTGGAGCAGGGCGGCCGTCTGATGGAAGTGCGGCGCAAAAAGAAAAATGGTGAAGTGTTCTGGGCCAGCCTGTCGCTGTCGCCGCTGTGCGACATCAACGACCGCTCGATCGGCCTGATCGCCTACCTGACCGACATCACCGAACGCAAGATGGCCGAGGAGCGCATCCACCATCTGGCCTACTACGACGCGCTGACCAGCCTGCCGAACCGCACGCTGCTGACCAAGCTCGTCGACCAGGCCCTGATGGTGGCGCAGCGTAACAAGGCGCACGGCTGCGTGCTGTTCATCGACCTCAACCGTTTCAAGCTCATCAACGACACGCTGGGCCGCAAGATCGGTGACCAGTTGCTAGTGGAAGTGGCGCGCCGCTTCCGCACCGTGCTGCGCGACCAGGACCTGGTGGCGCGGCTGGGCGGCGATGAATTTGCTGTCGGCCTGTTCGACATCGGCCAGCACTTTGAAGCCAGCATGGTGGCGCAGAAACTGCTCGCCACCTTGAATGCGCCGATCCTGATCGACGGCCACGACCTGCGCGTCGGCGGCAGCATCGGCATCAGCGTCTATCCGCAGGATGGGCACGATGCAGAAACCCTGCTGCGTCTGGCCGACATCGCCATGTACCGCGCCAAGCAAGAGGGCGGGGCGGATGGCGACCATGTGGCCTTCTACAGTCAGGACATGAACCAGGGCATGCAGGAACGCATGCGCATCGAAACCGGCCTGCGCAATGCGCTGGGCAACGGCGAACTACTGCTGCACTACCAGCCCAAATACGCCATCCCGGACGGCAAAATCATCGGCGCCGAAGCGCTGGTGCGCTGGCGCCATCCCGTGCGCGGACTGGTGCCGCCGTCGGAATTCATTCCGCTGGCCGAGGCGACCGGGCTCGTGGTGCAGGTCGGCGAATGGGTGCTGGAGACCGCCTGCGCGCAGGCGCAAGCGTGGAAAGACGCCGGCCTGCCGCCGATCCGTCTGGCCGTGAACGTCTCGGCCCGCGAATTCACCGCCACCTTGCCGGGACGCGTGAGCGACACCTTGAAACGCTACGGCCTGGAGCCATCGTGGCTGGAACTGGAAATCACCGAAAGCACGCTGATGCACAACATCGACCGCGTGATCGGCATTATGGACCGGATCACCGCCCTGGGCGTGACCTTGTCGCTGGATGACTTCGGCACCGGCTACTCATCGCTGTCCTACCTGAAACGCTTCCCGATCGATACGCTGAAGATCGACCGCTCGTTCACCATCGGCATCCCGGGCGACCCGAACGATTGCGCGATTGCCAACACCATCATCTCCATCGCCCAGCAGCTCAAGCACAAAGTGATCGCGGAAGGCGTGGAGACCGTGGAGCAGCTGGCATTCCTGAAAAATTCCGGCTGTGACGAGGTGCAGGGCTACCTGTTCTCGCAACCGCTGGAGGCCGAAGCGTTTGAACGGGCGTTGAGGGAGAATTGGCGCCCAGGAAGATCTTCCCGGGCAGCGTAAGAAATCTGTATAATGTTGCACACTTAGGAAGCGTGGCCGAGTGGTTGAAGGCAACAGTCTTGAAAACTGTCGACGGTTTACGCCGTTCGTGAGTTCGAATCTCACCGCTTCCGCCAGAATCCAAAGATAAGCCCTTGATATTCAAGGGCTTTTTTATTGCCTGATCGCCTTTGGCGACGCGTCAAATTTAGCGTTTCAGCCTTGCCGATGGGCTAGTTGCGGAGACGATCTCCGCAACCCCTGGTTACGCGCATCTAAAATTTCACACTTTTTCCCGCTCCAAAAACGAAAAGGCCCGGTGCGAAACCGGGCCTTAGGAGCGTCTTTGGGCGTTACCTGGTCGGCGCTACCGCCTGGCCAACGCGACGGTAAACGCGGCCAGTGATCTCTTCTTCGGTGTGGCCAAGTAGTTCACTTGCCGCCTTCATGTCGCTAATCTCACTGGCCGACTTGGCGCGGATGTCGCGGAACTGGAATTGTTTGATGCGCTTGGCGAGGTCCTTCTTATTTGCTTCCTCAGCGGCTTTCGCAGCTGCCGCGCGTGCGGTATCGAAGCGCAGGCGGAGGTGGTGCTGCTTTACCTGGTCGCCGTTGGCCAGCGTCACCAAGAACGATCCAGTCGCCCGGCCTGGCCTTGACTGGATGCGCTCGATGACCTTTGCTAGTTCCGATTTGACGCCAGCTGTTTCGAGCATGATGCGCAAAAACTTGTTAGTCTTGCCCTGGCGGACGTGGAGCGCACCCTCGCGGATGTCGGCATCCTTCATTCGTAGCACGTCGCCTGGGCGCTGGCCGGTCAGGTAGTTGATGTCCATTGCATCCTTCAGCTCTGTACACGCCTGATTGTGAACGGCGTCCCACACTTCCCTGTCCGCATAGAAATCGCGCGGCTTTTCCTTGTTTTTGCGCACACCCCTGCATGGGTTTTCGCCCTTCATGTAGCCCCATTCGCGGGCCATATTGAATATGTGCGACAGTAGTGTTACCTCGCGGTTGGCGCGTACTTTTGCCGTGCGTGCGTCGCGGTAGCGAGCAATATCGTGAGGCGTTATCTGAAAGGAGAAGTAATTGAAAAGCAAGTGCCTGTGTATGTCACTGCGAGTGATGATGCTGCCTACGGCGTTAATGTTGGCTTCGTGCGCGCATACAACGCCGCCTGGGCAGGTGGCGATCCCGGACCCGCCGCCGAGTCTGATCGAGAACCAGCCGGAATTCCGCTCTCTGAAGTCGCGGAAACCGACGCCTTCAACGCCACGGTCTGTCGCGCCTGGCGTGAACAGGCTTTTGGATGGCGCGAATACTACGATAAATTGACGGCTGCTACCGGTAACGCGAGATAAGGGTTTTGTGCAAACGCCTCGCACGACCGGAGCCAAAACACAGGGCGCCCTTAGTAGATTAGCTTTACTAAGGGCGCACGTAAATTAGTATAATTTTATTGTTGATATTTTTAGATATCTATAATATAACAACCCCTCAGCAAACTTCTGGGGATGAAATGAAAAAATTATTGTAAAAGGGGCTACTGCAGCCAGCATAGCTTGCTCAATTTGGTTGGCTCCAACTGCGCAAGCTGAGGAAAGTGCGATTAGCACGCTGAGGTATCAGGGCGACAATTCTGTGGAATTATGCTCCCCGGATCGACGAGGCAATCTTACGTGTCAAGTTTCAACGATGCCTTCTAGCGTTGGGACTGTGGTAAAGGTACTAAGCGGAGAATTCGTAAAAAATGCTCAAGCTAGTTGGATTGCAATGGGGCCGTTGAAGTTCAGCCTATGCTCGCAGCAAGCTAACGAAGTCAAGTGTGCAACTATTGGACGACCTAATTTTCATGGCATTGCTATCGGTTATGCGCAGGTTGGCGTAACCAAAGTATTGCGCTTTTCTGCTGTGAAGGAAGGTGACGCCAGTCGCCCGTATTTAGATGCCGTATCAAGCCAGTTCATGGAAAAATTTGCTGCTGCAAAGCTTAAGCTTGAGTATCCCGAAGGTGGCGCGCCTGTTAGAACTGTCAAAGTTGGCAATACAACCCTGAAAGTCGGTAGCCACGCTGGGATATCGGCCTTGGCTGGTTGTGGTTGGTCGGGGGGAGACGAGATGCCGTGTGACGAAGACGTCCCCATTGTCGTAATTGAACCACCTGTCGATCCGGAGCCTGATCCACCGGTAATCCCTGGCGGGACAATTGAATTACCAATTAACGGCACTAATCCTGATGATCGGCCATCGCCAGCAGCAGTTGAGCGTTGTATTTCCCTTATATGTGAACCTGCCGACGCTAAATTTGTTAGGGACTGTTATGCGTTACCATCTAAAGTTGAACAAGCGAAATGTATGGCTGTGGCGGGAGACCTCTGGGCTGAATGTCTAACCAACTGCCGACTTGGCATATGGCCTTAGATCATCTTATACAGTGGTAAAATGCGGCATAACCAGTTTCCCAAGGAGTTGCTATGGAAAACCTCGATCCCATGGTCGTCTATGATAGGGTGTGCGATGACATGATTAGTGGGAACCTGGAGTCTGCTCTGCAGGGATTGTCGTGGATATTTCTACACGGTGCCGAAACAGACCCTATGTTCAATGTCCTTCGCAGAACTTATGGGTTAGGGACTTGGCGACAACTGGCAGGTCGTTATCCCGCCGCTCAAATTGCCCTACGTAATCTGCACGACGAGAAGCTAGCTCAGCTGGTGGGCGATTCTTCCAATGCTTCCCTCATCGCAGACGTTGCTGCATTGAAAAAATACAGTTGTTAGTGTGTCGTCTGCTCTTGCGATGGTTCGTTCGCGAAAGTAGCAAGGCGAGGCGAAATCAAAGGACCTAGGTAAAAGCCTAGGTCCTTTTTTTCTTGCGTTAATTTGTATTGAAAATTGACGCTTCCACGCATCTGTGTCCGTTTGCTGGCAGGATTGACCCTCACAGTTTGACCCTCACGCCATACCCTCGCGACCGCTGCCAGGGTTACGCGGATAAGGACGTCGTACGGGGCAAGACCTACACACTGCAAGAGTGTAAGGCGCTAGTGGAGTCGCAACTGGCAGCAAAGGGCGCTGAGGTACTGCGCCGTACTAAGGAGGCCATCTCGCAGAATGAGTATGACGCCTATCTGCAACGCAAGATAAGCGGTTTGTGCAAATGTCTGCACGAACGGTGCGGTAATCCCCCCATTTTTAGAGCGCGCTAAAAGTAGAGGTTAAGCGGCCATCCGAATTCGCGGAGGCGGAAATCCGTCTATTCCCATCCAGAGGCGCCTGGCCAGGATTGTTACCGAAATAAGTGAAGTCAATGCATGTCATGTCATCAACATTTCATCATTGTTACGTAAGTTGTCGCCTGCATGACTTCAGTTTTCATGTTTCCCTGACAATCGACCTGGATCAATCAAATGCATATTTTCAAATTCGCGCCCGCCCGCACGCAGGTGCAGGCATGAGCCGTCGTGACTTTCTCCGCAAAATGGGCAAGTCGGCCGGCGCCAGTGCCCTGCTTGCGACCTTTCCACCGTCCATCCAAAAGGCGCTGGCCCTGCCGGCCAACCAGCGCACTCGTAGCCTGCAGGATGTTGAGCATATCGTCGTGCTGACGCAGGAGAACCGCAGTTTCGACCATTACTTTGGCACCCTGGAAGGGGTGAGGGGATTCGGTGATCCCTTTCCGATTCCGGTAATGGACCGGCAGAATCTCTTCAATCGCAAGTCGGTCTTCGTGCAGCGCTCTGTCGGCGGGGCGCCGGTGCCTGGCCGGCCTAACTGGCCGCAGGGCAGCGCCATCGCGCCGTTCCGGCTCAACACGGTGCAGGACTTCCCAGTCATGCGCGTGGCCGGGACGCCGCATGCCTGGCTTGACGCCCAGCTGGCGTGGGACCAGGGTCGGATGAATGATTGGTGCACGGTCAAGCAGAATCGCGCGATGGGCTATTACGCTGACGCCGACATTCCCTTCCAGTTCGCGCTCGCACGTGCCTTTACCATCTGCGACCACTATCACTGCGCAACCCAGACCGGTACCAACACCAACCGGCTGTTTCTGTTCAGTGGCCACAACGATCCACTGGCCGCTGCCGGCGGCCCATCGACTGACAACAGCCGCGACGACTTTAATCCGGACACGTCCACCGACTACTTGTGGACCACCTATCCGGAGCGGCTCGAAGCGGCGGGTGTCAGCTGGCAGGTTTACCAGAACATGGCGGACAACTTCACCGATAACTCGCTGGCCGGATTCCGCTCTTTCCGCAACGCGTGGTATCGCCGGCCGGGCTATTCGCAATCCTTGCGCGATCGCGGCACGACGACGCGTGACCTCGATCTGCTCAAGGCCGACGTGCTGGCCAACCGCCTGCCGCAGGTCAGCTGGGTCGTCGCGACCGCCGAAGGCTCCGAACACCCGGGGCCTTCGAGTCCAGCGTCGGGCGCCGACTACATCGCGCGCGTGCTGGACGCGCTGACCGCCAATCCTGATAGCTGGAGCAAGACGGTCCTGCTCATCAACTTCGACGAGAACGACGGCTTCTTCGACCACATGCCACCGCCGGCGGTGCCTGCGTACACGAGTTACAGCAGCAATCCGGCGCAGTCGCAGCTGGCCGGTGCGTCGACCGTCGACACGACCGGCGAGTACCATCACGTGCTCAACGGCGCCGATGCCCGCACGCACCATCGTCCCTACGGGCTCGGGCCGCGCGTTCCGATGTATGTGATCTCGCCGTGGACCAAGGGCGGCTGGGTCAATTCGCAGGTGTTCGACCACACATCGGTGGTGCGTTTCATCGAGGCGCGTTTCGGTGTGCGCGAGCCGCTGATCAGCCCATGGCGCCGTGCGGTGAGCGGCAACCTGTTGTCCTGTTTCGACTTCGCCAACCCGAACGACAACGGCTTCACGCAACTGCTGCCGGAAACCGCTGCGCGGCGTTCGATGGCGATGAGCCTGCCAAACACCAAGGTCCCCGCCACGCCGACCACGCTGACGGCGCCGGTCCAGGCGGCCGGTGTGCGTCCGGCGCGCGCGCTACCTTACGAACTCCAGGTGCAGGCACAGGTGCCGGCCGGCGGCGGCCTGGTGGAGCTCAGCTTCGACAACCTGGGCGAAGCCGGCGCGGTGTTTCATGTGTACGACCGCCTGGCGTTGGAGCAGGTCCCGCGCCGCTATACGGTGGAACCTGGCAAACAGCTCAAAGGCCGCTGGAGCACCGCATCTGCCTACGATCTCTGGGTACTGGGGCCGAACGGTTTTCACCGCCACATCGTCGGCGACGTGCGTGGCGACGGCAACGCTGCATGGCCGGAAATCAGCCTGCGCGCCGAACGCAGCGCCGGCGAGCTGCTGATTGACCTGGTCAACAATGGCGCCCAGCCATGTACCTTCGAACTCACCGCCAACAAGTATTACGCGAACAAGCCGTTGCAAGTGCGTGTCGTCGCCCGTTCGAGGAGCACCGTCCGGCTTCCCCTGGCATCGAGTTCCAACTGGTACGACTACAGCCTGCGGGTGGTTGGTATGCCGGGCTGGTTGCGCCGCTTTGCCGGCCATCTGGAAAACGGCTTGCCGTCGATCAGTGACCCGGCGATGCACGGGGCAGCGCAGCTTGACCAGTACCGCGTCATTTGACTTTTATAAGGAGCTTTTCATGAAGTGCAGATTTTTTGTTGCCGCAGCCTTGTTCGCCCTGGCGTGTAGTGCCAAGGCTGACGTCATCTACGGTCAGAACCTCGTTGTCAACGGTGATGCCGAAGCCGGTGTGAGCGGCTGGACCGCCTACCCGGGTTACAGCATGGTGCAGTCGGTGGACTATGGCAGCAACTGGGTGCTGCCCACCCAGCCTGGCCCGGTCAATCGTGGCACGAAGATGTTCGCCGGCTTGGGGCAGTATGCCGTGGGCTATCAGACCCTGGACTTCGGCGTGGCGACGGCCAAGAGCAGTTCCTATTCCCTGAGCGGATGGCTCGGCGGCTGGGCCAGCCAGGGGGATAACGCACTGTTCTTTGTGCAGTTTCTCGATGCGGAAAACAATGCGATAGGCAGCGCCGCGATCGGTCCCGTCACCCCACAGGATCGCGGCAACCAGACAGGCTTGTACTACCGCGAGTCCGTGGGAATCATGCCTGCTGGCACCAGCAAGCTGTCGTTCTGGCTGTCGATGGAGCGTCTCGCTTCGAACGACAACGATGGCTACGCGGATAACCTGTCCTTCATCGCGCGGGAGATTACCAGCCCGGTACCGGAACCGGGCATGGCGTCGATGTTCTTGCTGGGCCTGGGCACGTTGGTCGGAGTGCTCCGCCGCAACACGCGCGCGCAGATGTCGTAATTAGGGCAATGACATCAACCACGCAACTAAACTTCTTAGCTAGGCAAATCAAGGGGCAACACCAGATATTGCGGTACCTGTGGAACGAAAATTGAGCCCCTTGATTCGTTTGATAAAGACTAGAAGTGCCTGTCCGCACTGCGACTTGACTATTTTTTAATGTTGGTTAAGAGTATCATTGCTTCATGGAAACGATAACTCTTTTTTGAAAGATATGACATGGGTTTTATGGATTGGTCGAACATTGCCTTTTTTGCGGGTGTTAAAGCTTTGTTTGTTGGTTTCGTGATGTATTTTCTGCTAATGCTCTACAGTCGTCACGCTAATGTGTCTAACCGCTGGCGTCTTTGCTTAACCTTCGTTGCTATCTCAGCCGTTATGTCGTCACAGATTTATCACCTGGTTGTTCCGCCGGATATTGTCTGGGAATTGTCTGACCCAGCAATGAGCTCCGAAGGGCTTTGGCTTGCGATTAAAGTCAAATTCTGTGCAGGCTTGGTTGGCCACATCAGCGGTTACGTAGTCGAAAAATGGCTGGAGTGAGGTCTACATAGTTTGTAGATGAAAAGGCCCGCTTCTGCGGGCCTTTACTCATTCGAAGATCAGTTTAACGTGTTTCCCGTACGCTTCAGACTTAAGCGTTATCCTTTGATTCAAGTGATAAAGCGTGAGTTTTTAGGGTTTTTAGGATGATAAAATTTCCTTTCGGAAATTTATATTTTTCACTTAAATACTGCCGGAATTTCAATTAAAGGACGTTATGCAAGCGCTTTGGAACCTGGATAAAACTAGTTTGAAAGAATGGGCGAATTTCGTTAAGCAGAACGAAGATAAAGAGCTACCGAAGCGCAGGAGACATAGAAATGTAAGGCGTAAGGATATTGATTTATCCAAAGGGGAAATTTGGCGCGTCCTGATCGGTTGCCAGGTTACAACTCAACAGCGATCCGGGCCGGGCAGCGCCGCTCATACTTTTATGCAGTCCAAGAGTCCGACGTTGTCGTTGACTGAATGTCGAAAATCGCGGTCGGTATCGCAGTTAGTCCAAGCAGAATGCAGGGGAGCTGGCCTTCGGCGGGGAACGATTATCGGTGAGAATCTGAGCCGGATATTTGACTATCTTGAGTCAGGTGGATGGAAACAGTTGCAGGAGCAACTGGACACCCTGGTGAGCAATACGAGCTTGGCCAAGGAAAGAAAAGTTGTTGAATACATCTTGGAGAGTAAAAAATTTCCAGGGCTCGGGCAAAAGCAGGCTCGCAATTTTATTCAGTGGCTAGGCCTATCTCGATATGAAATACCGTTAGATAGCCGCGTAATGAAAAAAATGAAGGAAATGGGGGCCACATTTGTACCTCGTTCCAGTTCGCTGATTGACGAAACTGTTTATGTATTCGTTCAGGATGTGCTTCAAAAAATTGCGCAATCCCTTGAAATATATCCATGCGAACTAGATGCTTGTATTTTCGCTAGTTTTGATGAAGATAGTGATGACGATGTGGACCAGTATTGACTAGCAAAAGCTGCCATAGGGCAGCCTTTGCTTTTGACTACACACACTCCTTATTGCATGAACCAGCCATGACTGACCACGATCGACTGGCCGGTCAGTGCATTGGACGGGAAGGCCGCCAGGAATAGCGCGGTTTGGGCGACATCGTCGACGGTGGTGAATTCGCCGTCGACGGTTTCTTTCAGCATCACTTTCTTGATGACGTCATCTTCGCTGATGCCCAGTTCCTTGGCCTGCTCGGGGATCTGCTTTTCCACCAGCGGCGTACGGACGAAGCCGGGGCAGATGACGTTGGCGCGCACGCCGTGGGCGGCGCCTTCCTTGGCCACGGTCTTGCACAGGCCAACCAGGCCGTGCTTGGCGGTGACGTAGGGCGCTTTCAGCACCGAGGCTTCTTTCGAGTGCACCGAGCCCATGTAGATCACGCTGCCGCCGCGCTTCTGCGCATACATGCGCTTGAGGCAGGCGCGCGTGGTCAGGAAGGCGCCGTCGAGGTGGATCGCCAGCATTTTCTTCCAGTCGGCAAACGCGAAGGACTCCATCGGTGCGACGATCTGGATGCCGGCATTCGATACCAGGATGTCGATGCCGCCCAGCTTGTCCGCAGCAGCGGCGATGCCGGTATCGACCTGTTCTTCATTGGTAACGTCCATCGCCACGGCAATCGCGCGCTGGCCCGAGGGATCGAGCTCGGTGGCGACGGCCTGCGCCGATTCCAGGTTGAGGTCGGCAATGACGACTTTGGCGCCGTTCTGGAAATACACGGTGGCGATCTGTTTGCCGATGCCGCTGGCGGCGCCGGTGACGACCGCTACTTTGTCTTGAAGGTTCATCTTGTTCTCTTTAAGTAGGTTGAGCCGGCTTCGTCAGGAAGTCGAAGACGGCCGGGTTGTTATCGATACATGGGAGTTTGAGAATTTCTTCATGCGCTAGCGTGGTGTCGGCGTCGGTATAGCCGGCCTGCCAGTGCTCGGTCATGGTCCGGCGCGAGAATTCCACGTCCTTGTACTGGCCCTCGTACGTCGCCGAGCGATACACCAGCTCGACGATGTTGTAGAGCGCGGGATCAGCCGCTGCCGCCAATAGCTGGGCCTGCGGCGAGGCTGCAATCTCGGCAGGAATCAACGCCAGCAGCTCGCTCAGCGTGGCGCGCAATTTCTTCACCTTGCGCAGGGAGTCGGTGGCGTTGCGCGTGCGGCTCGAATACTGGATTTCTTTCATGCGCGTGGCCACGCTGGCCAGGTCGCGCGGCAACTCGCCATGTGCGCTCCACAGGTCCACCTGCCACACCAGCGTGTCGAGGCCCGAACCGTTGGACAGCACCCAGTCTAGCGGCGTGTTCGACACCATGCCGCCATCCCAGTATTTTTCACCATCGATTTCCACCGCATCGAAGCCCGGTGGCAAAGCGCCGCTGGCCATGATGTGCTCTGGCCGGATCTGGTCCTTGATGTTGTCGAAGTAGGCGAAATTGCCGGTGCGGACGTTGACGGCGCCCACGCTGAGCCGCGTTTCCTTGGCGTTGATACGGTCGAAGTCCACCAGCCGTTCGAGCGTGGCGCGTAGTGGCGTCGTGTCGTAATAGCTGGTGGCGCCACCGCCGTTCCACAGCAGATAGGGCGGCGGCATGCGTGGCGCAAAGAAGCCATTCACACCCTGCATGAAGGCGCGCGCCGCCGCAAGCTGGTTGACACAGGAATGAACGCTGTCGACCAGCGGCACGCCGGTCCAGTAGGGATCGGAGACGCCGCTGTAATTGCCGCTGACCAGTTCCCAGAATTCCCGCAGCCGGGCCACGCGGTTTTCCCTGGCGTTGCCTGCAATGATGGCGCTGTTGATGGCGCCAATCGAGATGCCGGCAATCCAGGTCGGTTCGATGCCGCTTTCCAGCAGGCGCTCGTAGACGCCGGCCTGATAGGCGCCCAGTGCGCCGCCGCCTTGCAGCACCAGTGCGACCGCACCGAACTCGGAAGCGCTTTTGCTGGCCGGCGTGATACGGGCGTCGTGGGACGCCGTGGGGTCGCGTTTATTCACGTTCCGGTACCGGCACGTTGTAGCCGTTCAGCGTGGTCGAGACCAGCGCGTACAGGCCGACCAGGTAGATCAGTTCGTTGGTGCCATGCTGGCCGAAGGTCTTGACCGCCAGCCGGTACAGCGGTTCCGGCAGCGTGCCGCCGCGGCTCAGCGCATAGGCAAAGTCGAAGGCGACGTTTTCGTCTTTGGACAAATCGGTGGGTTTCAGGTCGGCGACCAGCGCGGCCAGGCGTTCTTCGGACATGCCTTCTTTTTCCGCGACGGCGACGTGGGCGTACAGCTCATACGCCGCGTCGTAGCGGGCGCCAACCACCAGAATCGCGATCTGGCGTACGTTGTCGGGCAGGGTGGCGTTGGCGGTCATGGCCAGCGTCAGGTCCCAGATGGCTTTGCCGATGCCGGGCTCGTGCAGCCATGGATTCCATGGCCCCATCAGCGCGCCATCTTCGTGTTCGACCTTAAAGGCGTTGAAGTTGCTGGCGATGCCTTTGCGCATGCTGTCGTAAAGGCCTTTTTGTTCAGCGGTGAGTTCGTTCGGAGGGATGAGTGGAAGTCGCAATGTAGCCTCGCATGGTTGGGTTAAGGGCGAGGAAACAGGTGGGGTGCTGAGACCTTGTATGTTGCCTCAGCCTTATTCTGGCAGTTTGGCGCTAGATCCGGCGTCCGATTGCGATGAGCAAAACGCAGCGGCGCCAGGCGTTTGAAACTATTTCTTTATGGAAAATAATTATTTGGAAGGCGTTACGCTGGCGGCAGGCACCGGCTGAGGATAGATAATAATCGGCGCAGGCATGGGAGATATGGCGGGTCTTGGTGTGACTTGCGTGAGCAGGAGGGTGATGGTTGAAACCGATACGGCCGTGCTGGCGAGTATTGCGCCGACAATCCATTTGATGACTTCGCTCTGACCGCGATGATAGCTGGCATCTAGCTGGGCAAGCCGGGTGTTGACTTCTTCCCGGGCCGACTTCAGACCGAATTCAATCGTTTGGTCGAGTTTATCCAGACGAGCATCTGTTGAGAGCCGATGCACGCCCGCTTCGCCGTTTAATCTTTCGATGACGGCTTGCATCCTCGCATCGACATAGTCTTTTTCATTGTGCGCGTCCATCGTTGAATCGTCCGCCCGGACGCAAAAGATGTCAACAGGGTTTATCAACGTCCAGGCACGCGTGCGCTATGGTCAGGAATGCTTTGGCGTTCAGCGAGGCGCCGCCGATCAGGGCGCCATCAATGTCGGGCATGGCCAGCAGCTGTGCGGCGTTATCGGGTTTGACGCTGCCGCCGTAGAGGATGCTGCACGGCGCGTTCAGGTAGCGGCGGATTGTTGCGTGGGCTTGCTGTGCTGTGTCGGCTGATGCGCTGTGGCCCGTGCCGATGGCCCAGACGGGTTCGTAGGCGATGACGATTTGTGTCAGCTGGCTGGAAGAGAGCGCCGTGGTGAGTGCCAGAACTTGCTGCGACAATACTGCTTCGGTTTGCCCGCTCTCGCGTTCGTGCGGTGTTTCTCCCACGCAGACCACGGGGATCAGGCCCGCTTCAAGCGCGCGCACGGTTTTGCAGGCGACGGCAGCGTCGTTCTCGTGGTGATACGTGCGCCGTTCCGAGTGGCCGATCAGCACATAATGACAGCCGAACTCGCGCAGCATGGATGCTGATACTTCGCCCGTGTAAGCACCAGACTCATGCGCGGAGAGATCTTGGGCCCCCAGCCGGACGCCACTGCCGGACAGGATGTGCGCGCACATGGCCAGATAAGGGGAAGGCGCGCAGACAACGACTTCGCAGCCCGGCGCCACTTCAGCAGCGACGATCTCGGCCAGCAGCGCTTTGATGCTGGCGCGACTGCCGTTCATTTTCCAGTTTCCGATGATGAGCTTGTTGGTCAATGCAGTCTCCTATACAGTCGCCCAGGCTGACGAGCGTGACACAGCATCGTGCCAGCGTGTGAGCGCCCAGGTACGGCGGTCGTCGCAGATGGCGGGTTCAAAGCAGCGCTCTACCTGCCAGTGATGCTTCAATGCCGCGATATCGCTCCACAGGCCCACACCGAGGCCGGCCAGCTGTGCCGCGCCGAGTGCGGTAGTCTCGATGTTGACCGGGCGTAGCACCGGAATGCCCAAGGCATCGGCCATCAATTGCAGCAGCAGATCGCTCTTGGCGCCGCCGCCGTCCACACGCAGTTCGCGCAGCGGCACGCCGGAGTCGGCTTCGATGGCACGCAGTACATCGACGGTCTGGTACGCAATACCATCCAGCGCGGCGCGGGCGATATGCTGACGCGTCGAGCCGCGATGCAGTCCCAATATGGTTCCCCGCGCATACGGATCCCAGTGCGGCGCACCCAGGCCGGAAAAAGCAGGCACCAGCACCACGCCATCCGCATCGGCCACGGTGCCGGCCAGTTGTTCGATCTGGCTCACCTCGTTGACGATGCCCAGCCCGTCGCGCAGCCATTGCAGCGTGGCGCCGGCCATGAAGACGCTGCCTTCAAGCAGATGCGTGGTGCGGCCGCCCAGGCGCCAGCCGACCGTACTCAGCAACTGGTTGGCGGAGGCCACCGGCGCCTCGCCCACATTCATCAGCAGGAAGCTGCCGGTACCGATGGTGTTCTTGGCGCTGCCTGGCTGAAGGCAGGCCTGGCCGAATGTGGCGGCTTGCTGGTCGCCCGCAATACCGGTGATGGGAATTGCATGGCCCAGCAGATCGGCCGCCGCGGTGGCGATATGGCCGCTGCTGTCAACGATGGCGGGCAGCACGGCAGCCGGGATGTCAAACAGCGCAAGCAGTTCATCATCCCAGCGTCCGGTATGAATATTGAACAGCATGGTGCGCGATGCGTTGCTGGCATCGGTCACGTGCGCGCCACTGAGTTTGTAGACCAGCCAGCTATCGACCGTGCCAAACGCCAGCTCCCCGCGCGTGGCGCGTTGCCGCGCGCCCGGTAACTGATCCAGCATCCACTTCAGTTTGGAGGCCGAGAAGTAGGCATCCAGCACCAGGCCGGTTTTTTCACCGATCATGGCGCCGTAGCCATCGCGGCGCAGGTTGTCGCAATAGGCGGCGGTGCGGCGGTCCTGCCAGACGATAGCGTTCATCATCGGCTGCCCGGTGGCGCGGTCCCACAGGATGGTGGTTTCGCGCTGGTTGGCCAGGCCGATGGCGCGCACGGCAGACGCAGGCACGCCGCACTGCTGCAACACCTCGCGCGCGGCGGTCAGCTGGGAATGCCACAACTCAGCAGGATTGTGTTCCACCCAGCCGGGCTGGGGAAAGATCTGGCGGATGGCGTGCTGGGCGCTGCCAGCCACCTTGCCGTCCGCATCAAACAGCACGGCGCGCGAGCTGGTGGTGCCCTGGTCAAGCGCGAGGATGTAATCAGGCATGCCGTCCTCCCGCCGCAGAAACTGGCGTCTGCCGCAGATGGCGCTGCATCCATGCATCGATCAAGCGTGCTGCGCTGGCTGGCGCCTGCAAGCCAAGCTTGCTGCGGCGCCACAGCACATCGTGCGCGCTGCGTGCCCATTCGTTGTCCATCAGGTAGTGCAGCTCGCCTTCGTGCAGGCCTGGCGCCAGGGCCACGCCGAGATCGGCCAGACTGTGGCAGCTCGCCAGCAGCTTGTGCACGCGGGTGCCGTAGGCGCGTGCGTAGCGCTGCGTCAGCGGAGCAGGTAGCCATGGATACTGTCGTTGCAGGCGCTGGATGAAATCGCCAAACTGCAACACGGAGGCGTTGGCTGGCGCGGCGCCCAGTATGTCGCCGCCCGGCAGACAGGCGGCGCTGGTCCATGCTGCACCGGGCACGTCGATGAGTTGGGCGATACGGTCCAGCGCTTCTTCGGCCAGCTTGCGATAGGTGGTGACTTTGCCGCCGAATACGGACAGCAACGGCGCCGTCGCAGTATCGGTGTGGAGTTCATAGTCGCGGGTAACCGCCTGGGCATTGCCCGCGCCGTCATCCAGCAGCGGACGGATGCCTGCGTAATTCCACACAACATCTGCCGGGCTGATTTGCTTGCGGAAGTAGCGGTTGCTGATGTTGCACAGATAGGTCGTCTCTTCCGCGCTGATAGACACGCGGCGCGGGTCTTCCGTGAACTCCACATCGGTGGTGCCGATCAGCGTGTAGTGCTGTTCAAACGGCAGCGCGAACACAATGCGGTCGTCGTCGTTCTGGAACAGATAGGCCTCGTCATGCTGGAACAGGCGCGGCACGACGATATGGCTGCCTTTCACCATGCGCAGCTGGCGCTGACTGGGGACTTGCGCCTGCTTCAACAGGTCCAACGCCCAGGCGCCGGTGGCATTCACCACGCAACGCGCTTCCACCATGGTGGCCCTGCCGTCTTCGCTGCGCAGCGTTGCATGCCATGCGTTGTCGCTGGCGTACATCGAGACGCAGCGCGTGCGCGGCAGGATGACGGCGCCACGTTCGTGGGCGTCCAGCGCGTTCAGGACCACCAGGCGGGCGTCATCGACTGCGGCATCGGCGTACACAAAGCCGCTGTCGATGCCGTTGGCGAGCGGCAGGCCGGCTGCATGGGTGCGCAGATTGATATGGGATGAGCCGGGCAGCAGCTCGCGCCGCGCCAGATGGTCGTACAGGAACAGTCCGCAGCGCAGCATCCACGCCGGCCGCAAGCCTGGCAACTGCGGCAACACGAAACGCAACGGCCGGATCAGATGCGGCGCCGAACGCATCAGCACCTCACGCTCGCGCAGCGCCTTGCGCACCAGGCCCAGTTCGCCGTATTGCAGGTAGCGCAGGCCGCCGTGTATCAGCTTGGAGGAGGCGGACGAGGTATGCGCCGCCAGGTCATCCTGTTCGCACAGCACCACCGACAAGCCACGTCCGGCGGCATCGCGGGCGATGCCTGCGCCATTGATGCCGCCGCCGACCACCAGCAGGTCGCAGCGCAGCGCGGAAGCGTGACCCATCATGCCGCCGCCGCATTCGCCAGCGAATCGCTGAGCATGGCGCCGAACTCCAGGCTGCCGACGGCGGTCTGGCCGCCATCGATCGGCAGCACCGCGCCGTTGATGTAGTCGGCCGCGCCGCTGGCCAGGAACAGCGCAAAAGCGGCGACCTCGTCGCGGCTGGCGGCCCGTCCCGACGGGATGCCGCGCAGCAGCCGGTCCCAGCTGCGTTGGCCGTCCGGGGCCAGGCGGCGCATGCCTTCGGTATCGCCGACGGGTCCCGGAGCGATGCCGAGGCAGCGTATGCCTACCGCACCCCATTCAATTGCCAGTGTGCGGATCAGCATGTCGACCCCAGCCTTGGCCGCGCACACATGGCTTTGCGTGGCCATCGGCAGGCGCGACTGGCTGGCAGAAATCGCCAGCAGCATGCCGCCGGGCTTGGCCAGGAATTCATACGCGGCATGGGCGGTATTGAAGGTGCCAACCAGATCAATGTCGATCACCGTGCGGAAGCCGCGCGAGGACATATCGACGGCATTGGCAATGAAATTGCCCGCTGCACCGGCCACGACGATGTCTAGCCGGCCGAATTCCTGGTGTGCGCGGAACATGGCGGCGTAGATCTGGTCATGGTCACGCACGTCGGCCGACAGCCCGATGGCGCGGCCACCGGCTGCTCGTATGGCTTCGGCCGCACGTTCCGCCTTGTCCTGATTGCGGCCGACGATGGCCACGGCCGCACCAGCAGCCGCATAGGTTTCCGCGATGCGCTGGTTGATGCCGCTGCCACCGCCTGTAATCACGGCCACTTTGCCTTTCAACAGGCCATCGACGAATATCTGGGTCATTGCAATTCCTTTGGGTAGGGATGCACGGCACCGCCAGCGGCGCTGAGGGCGCCGCTGTCCGGTACTGTGCGGGAGAAGAAGAGGGCTAGAGCGAGGCTGTCACCCGGTCGCACCATGCGACCAGATTCGTAATGACTTCGGCACGGTTGGTTTCGTTCAGCACCTCATGGCGGGCGCCGCCATAGACGTGGGTCGACAGGTCTTGCACGCCCGCCTCGCGCAGGCGGCGCACCAATGGATCGAACCAGGCCAGCATGCCGTTCACCGGATCATGGTCGCCGGTGAACAGCAGCAACGGCAAGTCCTTGCGCATGCGCGCCAGTTGCTGCGGATCGGCCGTGCTGTTGCCAACGTCGAAAATGGAGAATAACGATGGCAAGGTCAGCGCAAAGCCGCACAGCGGGTCGGCCACATAGGCGGCTGGCACCTGCGGATCGCGGCTCAGCCAGTCGACCGGCGTTTGCGCGTTGGGCACGGTGGCGTTGGCGCTTTCCACGGTCCAGCCGGAGACACGCGGATCGAGCAGTTCCAGCGCGGTGGTGCCGGACAGCGCGCAACCATCCAGCAGCGCGCCGTGCTCCAGCAGATAGATCTGCGCCGCCATCGAGCCCATGCTGTGCGCCAGCATCAGCAAGGGCACGCCGAAATGGCTGGCGCGCGCGTGGCGGGTGACGACGGCCATGTCGTCCACCAGTCCCTGGAAACCGCGCGGGCCGAAATCACCGAGCGAGCCGTCATCCAGCGCGGCCTGGCCGTGGCCACGGTGTTCGCTGGCGATCACGCGGTAGCCGGCTGCCACCAGCGCGGCAGCCACATGCTCGTAGCGCGCCGAGTGCTCCGCCATGCCGTGGACAATCTGCACCACGCCTTTGACGCGGGGGGCGGTCCAGGAAATGACGTGGATCGGCTGGCCGTCATTGGCGCCCAGCGTATAGCGTTCCATTTTGATGCTCATGCGGCTCTCCATTAGTAACGGAAGGTAACATCGACACCATAGCGGCGTGGATACGGCACGGTGGTGAACTTGGTCTGCGAGGTCGCATCCAGCACGATGCCGGTCGGATTGCGGTTGTCACTGAGGTTTTTACCATAAACGGCGACCTCGACCTTTTTCGACGGCGACAGCAGGGCGATGCGCGCCGACACATCCTTGGTGGCGCCAACGCGCGATTTCGGATCGTTATTGGCCAGGAAGTACTGGTCGCCGTTGAAGCTGGCGTCGCCATGCAGCGTCAGCAGGTAGGCGTTGATCGGCATGCTGTAGTCTGCGCCGATGTTGCTGGTGTAGCGCGGCGCTTCAATCATGCGGTTGCCCGACAGGTCGACACCGTTCAGTACCAGCGAGCGGTATTTGCCACTCAACAGGCCCAGGCTGGCGCTCAGGCGCAATTCCTTGTTGACCTGCAGGAAGCTCTCCACCTCCATGCCGGTAATGCGCGACTGGCCGGCGTTGACCAGCTGCTGATTGCCGATGCCGACCACGTTGAGGAACTGCTGGTTGCGGAAGTCGTAGCGGAAGGCCGACACGTTCAAGGTCAGCTTGTTATCCCACAGCTGCGATTTGACGCCGCCTTCGTAGGAATTCAGGTATTCCGGCCGGGCGACATTGAGGTCGGCGGCGTTGGTCAGTGCGCCGCCATTGAAGGCGCTGCTGCGGTAGCCGCGCGCATAGTGGGCATACAGCATCAGGCTGCGGTTCAGCTTGGCGTCGACGCCGAGGCGGCCGGTAGGCTTGCGGTCGTCGTAACTGAGTTCCGGCTGCACCGGAATCACGGGCGTGACGCGGAAGTCCAGCAGGCGGCCTTCATCGCGCGTGTAGCGCACACCGCCGTAGATGCTCCAGACCTTGTCGATATCGTAGGTGCCGTCGATGTACACGGCAGTCGAGCGGCGCTCCTGCAGATATTGCTGGTTCAGGATGGGCAGCACTGGCGGGCCGCCAAAGATGGTGTAGGTGGTGCCGATATCGACATTGTCGCGCTGATGATACAGGCCGGCGATGAACTGGAACGGGCCATCAAACGCGGTGGTGAAGCGCAGGTCCTGGCTGAACTCATGCGTGCGGGTATGGAAGTCGATGTGCAGCAGCGGGTCCATGGTGCCATCGGCATCGACCAGGTTCTGGAAGCGGCCGTTGAGGAAGGAGGTGATCGAGGTAATGCTGCCCAGGTCGGTGCTCTTGTTCAAGGTCAGGTAGCCGCCGTTGCCGCGTACCGCAATTTCGCCGGAGCGGTCGAACGCCACCTCGTTGTCGCCCAGGCGCTGGCCGTTAAACGGATTGATGCGCGGGTCTTTGCCATTGGCGTTCAGGCCATTGGCCGCCAGGCCGGTGTTGACCACGCCGATCGCATTGGGATTGTTGTTGACGTCGAACAGGCGCAGCGTGCCGGTCAGGCCGTCACCGTCCTTGTAGCCCAGCGTCAGGCGCGCTGCCTTACGGTCGACGTTGGACAGGTCATGGCCGTTGGGATTGACGTTGTGGATGTAGCCATCCGAATGGGCTGCCGTGAAGGCGAGGCGCGCGGTCAGGCGGTCTTCGATGAGCGGCACTTCAACCACGCCCTTGGTTTCCTTGTAGCCGTAGTTGCCCGCGCCGACAGTGATTTCCGCTTCTTCCTTGAAGCGCGGCCGCTTGGAGATGAAGTTGACCGCACCTGCCGTGGTGTTCTTGCCGAACAGTGTGCCTTGCGGGCCGCGCAGCACTTCCACGCGTTCGATATCAAAGATCTGCGCGCCGCCCAGGTATTGGGCGCCGACATAGACCTCGTCAAAGAAAGCGCCGGTCGGCGAGATCGCGTTCAGGTTGAATTCCGAGGACGAGATACCGCGCAGCGAAAACTTGGGCTGCGATTCATCGCCCAGGTTGGACACGCGCAGGTTGGGCACCAGGCGGGCGATCTCGGTACCGGTGTCGATCTTGGCGTTGGCCAGCGATTGCGCATTCATCACGCTGACTGATACCGGCACGTCCTGAAGGCGCTGCTCGCGCTTTTGCGCGGTGACGACCACGGTGTTGGCGTCCTCCACTGGTTGCGGCGTAGCGTCCGGTGCCGCCTGCTGGGCTTGCGCCGACATTGCCAAACCTAAGGCCGCGACGGTGCCCAACATTTCTTTGGTGCTGATCATGCTTGTCTCCTTGTTGTTATTGCTGTCGTTGTGGTGAAGCTTTATGGTTGTTGGTTACGCAGGTGCTGGCGGAACTGCTCGCGCACGCGGTGCTTGAGGATTTTTCCGGTGGGGCCGAGTGGCAGGGTGTCGACAAACACCACGTCGTCAGGGATCCACCACTTTGCGACCTTGCCGTCGTAGAGTGCGAGCAGGTCGGCGGGCTGGACATCGGCGCCGGATTTACGCACCACCACCAGCAGCGGGCGCTCGTCCCATTTGTCGTGCGCCACGCCGACGCAGGCGGCCAGTTGCACCTGCGGATGCGCCATGGCGATGTTTTCCAGGTCGATGGAACCGATCCATTCGCCGCCGGACTTGATCAGGTCCTTGCTGCGGTCGGTGATCTGGATATAACCATCGCTGCTGATATTGGCGACGTCGCCGGTGGCAAACCAGCCGTCGGTCACGGCGCTGCCGGGCGGGTGGCCGTAGTAGGCGTCCACCACCCATTGGCCGCGGACCTGCAGGTGGCCGCAGGTGGCGCCGTCCCATGGCAGCTCGGTGTTGTCGTCGTCAGCGATGCGTGCGTCCATGCCATACAGCACATGGCCCTGTTTCTGCAGCAGCGCGCGCATGGCCTCGGGCGGCAGTGACGTGTGCTGCGCCTGTGGCGTGCAGACCGTGGCCAGCGGCGACAGCTCGGTCATGCCGAAGGCGTGGATCACTTGCAGGCCGTACTGGTCGCGCAGGCTGTCCATCAAGGCTGGCGGGCACGCCGAGCCGCCGATGACGACGCGGCGGAAGGTGGAGAAACGCAGGTGGTGTTCACGTACGAAATTCAGCAGGCCCAGCCAGATGGTCGGTACGCCGGCGGAGAAGGTCACGCCTTCCTGCTCGCACATGGCGTGCAGTGCGGCGCCGCCCAACGACGGTCCTGGCAGCACCAGCTTGGCGCCCACCAGCGCGGCCGAATACGGCAAGCCCCAGGCGTTGACGTGGAACATCGGTACTACCGGCAGGATGCAGTCGCTGGCGGACAGGTTGAAGGCATCCGGCGCTACTTGGGCGTAGGCATGCAGTACGGTGGAGCGGTGCGAGTACAGCACGCCTTTGGGATTGCCCGTGGTGCCGGAGGTGTAGCACAGGCCGGACGCGGCATCTTCATCGAACACGGGCCAGCTCCAGCCATCGGCATCGGGCGCCAGCAGTGCCTCGTAGCTGATCAGGTTGGGGATGCCGTCGATGCCGTGCAAGGCATCGTCATCGCCCAGCAGCACGTAGTGTCTGATGGCCGGGCAGTGCGCCACGATCTCGCGCACCTGCGGCGCAAACGAGCGTTCAAAGAACAGGTACTGGCTGGCCGCGTCATTCAGGATATAGGCCAGTTGCTCGGCGTGCAGGCGTGGATTGAGCGTGTGGATCACGGCGCCCATGCCGGAAATGCCGTAGTACAGCTCCAGATGCCGGTAGCCATTCCACGCCAGCGTGGTGATGCGGTCGCCCATGCGGACATTACGCTGCTCCAGCGCCCGCGCCAGCCGTTGCGTGCGGGCGTGGCAGTCGCGGTAGGTGTAGCGGTGCAGCTTGCCGTCGTCGCCGTACGAGACAATGTCACGGTCGCCGAAGTAGCGGTCGGCGTGGCGCAGCAGGGAGGAGATCAGCAAGGGCCGGCGCATCATCTGGCCCGGCAATGGACTGCGGTTTGTTTCAGGCATGCGTGTCTCCCGGCACGCGCGTCTGCAAGAATGTCCGATTCTTCCGCACCGCGCGGCGCGTTTTCGATTAGTATTTATTTAGGTACAGACTTGTTGCCCGTCCGTTGAGCATGACTGTAGAGGCGTTAGCACGGGCCGTCTTGCTCTTGAGAGCCAAGTTTTTGACCGACAAAGACAACCTTGCAAAAGCAGGGGAAAAGACGAATTGGGAGACGAAGGGTATGGAACAACCGACCACGGCCGGGTCCTGGCTGCGTGGTATCTGGGATATGCTGCTGACGATAGGCCTCGATCCGCAGCCGATTTTTGCACGGGCCGGCCTGGAAGATGAGAGCTTGCGCAGTCCGCATCACCGCATTGCCAGCGACGCGCTGAGCCACCTGTGGAATGTGATTACCGAGGTCTCCGGCGATGAGGCGGTGTCGCTGGCGGCGTCGGAAAATCCGCGTCCCGCCACGCTGGATCTGCTGACCTATACCATGATTACTGCGCCGACCATGGAAGTGGCGCTGCAACGTTTTATCCGCTACATCCGCATCATCAGCGATGCGGCGATTTTTTCGCTGGAGCCGGATGCGCAAGGCGCGCAATGGCTGCGCCTGACTATCAATGGCGGCGAGCTGCCCGTGCCGCGCCAGCGCAGCGAGTTTGTGATGATCACGATTCTTAACATCTGCCGCTGGATCGCGAGCAAGCACATCAATCCCTTGGCCATCGAACTGGCGCATGTGGAGCCTGGCAGCACGCAAATGCATGCGCGCGTGTTCGGCGGACCGGTGCGGTTCGGCGTCGCGCGCAATGGCCTGTTGCTGGCGGCCGAGGATTTGAATGCGCCTTTGCCGGCATCGAACGCGGCGCTGTCGGAGATGCACGAGCGCTTTGCGGTGGAGTTCCTCGACAAGATGGACCAGGCGCGCTTTGCACCGCGCGTGCGCGAGGTCATCGTGCGCTGCCTGCCGGATGGTTCGCCGCCGCGCAGCGTGGCAGCGGCAGCGCTGTGCATCAGCGAGCGCACCTTGCAGCGCCGGCTGGAGGACGAGGGCACGTCGTACAACGATCTGCTTGATGAAACGCGGCGCGACCTGGCGCGTGAGTATCTGGCGAAAGAACAGATGGCGCTAGGGCAGGTGGCGTTTCTGGTGGGCTTTGCCGATCAAAGCACTTTCTGCCGCGCCTGCCAGCGCTGGTTCGGCAGCTCGCCCAAGCAATTCCGCAAGCAAAATATCCGGAATCAGGAACGTTAAGTTTTTGACATATAATTTAATTCCCTGATCCGCCATTGCTGAATCCATGGATGCCGCCATCGATACCCCGGAAGTCCTGAAAGACTGGTTCCACCGCAGTGGCGTGCATGATCCCTTGCGCACTTGCATCGGTCCGCTGCCGAATTCCAAGGCTTCCATCGTGCGCTGGACCAGCGATCATCCAGACGCGATGATCCAGACCGTCAGCCCGCACCTGAACGATTACCGCATTGCGATCATGATGGAGCCGGTGGATGCCCGTATCTGGCAGCAGGGAAGGCCGGTGTGGGGCGGCGTGATTGCGGCGGAGCGCTTCCGCATCTGCCCACCGAGTTCCGCCAGCCAGTGGAGCCGCTTGAGCAGCTGCGATATCGTCAACCTGTTCGTGCCGGCTTCTCTGGTGGACAGTCTCAGCGACCTGCGCCAGACCGGCGTGCCGCTGGCACTGGGCGCCAATCAATTTACTTCTGATCGCTATGTGATGGAAACCGTCAGGCGCATGCTGAATGCGGACGTGATGGCCGGGCCGCTGCAATCCCAGTACTGCGATGGCCTGATGGTCGCGCTGCTCAGCTATCTGCTGGAACACTACAGCCGGCCGCAGGATGCTGTGCAAACCAGCACGCTGGGCGGCGCCCGCTTGCGGCGCGTGCTGAGCTATATGGAGCAGCATCTGTGCGAGGACGTCACCAACCAGCAACTGGCCGGACTGTGCGCCATGAGTCCGGCGCACTTCTCGCGCGAGTTCCATGCAGCGCTGGGCTTGCCGCCGCACCGCTACCTGATGAAGATGCGGCTGGAGAAGGCGCGCGCCATGCTGGCTGCCGGTGGCCACGCCATGGCGGATATCGCCGATACCTGCGGTTTCCATGACGCCAGCCATTTGTCGCGCACCTTTACGCGCCACTTCGGTTCGCCGCCCGCGCGTTTCCGCCAGCAGCGTGGCGTCTAGCATACAGCTAGCCAGTTGGCGTAACGAAGCCAGCAGTTTTGTACAAAAACAGCATTTCCATCCGTGACCTGACTTCTCAGACAAAACACACTTCAGACAGTTACTTTCATTTCATAAAACTGTCATAAATACGGAGACTGCATGTTTGAGATTCGTCCCATCGTCCGCGCCGTTGCGCTGCTGTGCGCTGGCGCCGCGCCGCTGTATGCGCAAGCCCAGGAACACAGCGAGCCACCGCCACGCGTAGAAATTACCGGTTCCCGCATCAAGCGTGTCGATGCGGAGACGGCCTCCGCAGTGCAGGTCATTACCGCTGAAGACATCGCCCGTTCCGGCGCCACCACCGTCACCGACGTGCTGCGCAATCTGCCCGCCGGGAATACCGGCGGCTATGTGACGGAAGGTACGCCGTCGCAGGCATTCGGCTCGGCTGGCGTGTCGCTGCGCGGGCTGGGCGCGGGTTCGACGCTGACGCTGATTAATGGCCGCCGCGTGGCGCCGTTCGGCTTTGGTTCGGCCTCGTTTGTCGATACCAACGCGATTCCGGTCAACGCGATTGAACGCGTTGAGGTGCTGCTGGATGGCGCTTCTGCGATTTATGGTGCGGATGCGATTGGCGGTGTCATCAACATCATCCTGCGCAAGAATTATGAGGGCTTGTCGGCCACAGTGAGCGGCGGTACGTCGGCCTACCACGACGGCAATATGGGCAATGCCAGTATCACCTACGGCCAGGGCAAGCTGGAACAGGATGGCTACAACTGGCTGCTCAGCCTGTCGCATAGCGATATCAGCCCGGTGCTGGTCAACGCGCGCGAGCGCACCAAGGATGGCGACTTCCGCCGCGTTGGCCTGGCCGACCGCCGCTCGACGTTCTCCAGCAACGCCTACACGGCGTCCGGCACCACGGGCGGCACTTTCCTTGGCATCATTGGCGACTGCGCGCCGCTCAACGATCCCGCCAGCCCGACGCTGAATGGCCGCTGCATCGCCGACAGCACCAATTCCGTCACGCTGCAATCGAAGGCGCAGCGCGACAACGTCTACAGTGCGCTGACCTACGCGCTGTCCGGCGGCTGGGAGCTGTTTGGCGATGCCTCGCTGAGCCGCAGCCGCCAGGCATCGACCATGTACAGCTACGCCACCAATGCCTACGGCGCCTACACCAATGATCTGGTGGACAAGTACGGCCTGTACGGCAATGCGCCCGGCACCACCATCAGCTACCTGCTGCTGCCCGCCAGCCACCCGCAGAACCGCTGGGGCAAGACGGTGGCCGTGCGCTACCTGTTCAACGACATTCCAACCACCATCGCCAGCGAAAGCCGCAATATGCGCTACACCTTTGGTGCGCGCGGCACGCTGGGCAAGTGGGACGTGGAAGCGGCCGGCATGTTCTCGCGCTCGCTGACGGACACGCGTTATCGCGGCTATCTGCAGGACAGCGTGCTGATGAACGATGTGCTGGACGCCGATGGCCTGGTGCGCAACAGCTTCACGCTGAGCAATCCGGGCGCCAATGATCCGGCATTGATGGCGCGGCTGTACCCGCAACTGAACAACCGCGCAGATACCAGCACCAGCAGCATCGACCTGCATGGCAACCGCGAGCTGTTTACGCTGCCGGGCGGCCCGCTGGCGATCTCGCTGGGTGCGGAATTCCGCCGCGAGAAGTTTGACGCGGTGCCGGATACGCTGTTCACCGATGGCTCGATTCAGCTGATCGGCATGACGGGCTCGAATGGCTCGCGCAGCGTCTCGGCTGCCTACGGCGAACTGAATGCGCCGGTACTGAAAACGGTGGAGCTGAGCCTGGCCGCGCGGAGCGACCATTACAGCGATTTCGGCTCGGCCTTTACGCCCAAGGCGGGAGTGAAGTGGAGTCCGCTGCCGCAGCTGGCGTTCCGTGGCACCTATGCGGAAGGCTTCCGCGCGCCGTCGTTGCCGGAGCTGCATGCGGGGAATACCAACGGCTACATCAAGGTGCTCGATCCCAAGCTGTGCCCGGTCTACGATGCGGCCAACGCCAACTGCGATATTTATGTGGCTTACACCACCGGCGCCAACCCGGACATCAAGGCCGAGAAATCGAAGAGCTTCACGGTGGGCGTTGTGGTGGAGCCGATCCCGCGCTGGTCGCTGTCGGTCGACGTATACAACATCAAGCGCCGCAACGAGCTGTCCACCATCAACGCCAGCTACCTGCTCGAGAACGAGGCGAAATTTGCCGACCGCATCGTACGCAATCCGGTCAGCGGCAAGCTCGATCACATCAGCCTGATTACGGCCAATCTGTCGGAAACGCAGACGCGCGGGGTGGACGTGGATGCGCGCGGCGTGACGCCGCTGGGCGACTGGGGACGGCTGACCATGACCGCCAGCTACAACCGCATGAACAGCTACAAGAGCTCGAATACGCCGGATGATCCGCTGGCGGAATACGCGGGCTACTACGAGCTGCCCAAGAACCGCGCCCGCTTCGGTCTGGCCTGGGATCGTGGCCCGTGGGACGCCAGCGTCAACTGGAACTATGTGGGCGGCTACCTGCTGAAGACCTCGCCGGATTCGGTGTGCTCGTTCCAGGCGGCGACGCCGTGGTACTGCGATGTGCACTCGTCGCTGACGGCCGACGCATATGTGAGCTACAAGGGCTTCCGCAACCTGGAGCTGTCGCTGTCGGTGCGCAACCTCGCCAACAAGGAAGCGCCGTTTGACGCGAGCAAGATCGCTTATCTACAGGGTTACTCGCCGACCTACCACAGCCAGCTCGGCCGCTACTTCCAACTGTCCGCTACCTATAAATTCAAATGACCATGCTGCAACGTATTTTGATTTGCCTGGGCGCCGCCGTGCTGTCTGCCTGCAGCACGGTGGCGCCGATCGATCACAACAACGACGCACTGCGGCTGGAGTGTCATTGGGACTTGCAGTACCCGGCCGTTGCGCCAGCCGATGCCAGCGTGGAGGTGCTGCGCGCGGTAGCGGCACGGCGTCTGGCGGCGCTGCAGCTGAATGCTGTGTGGACGCTGGAGCAGGAGGGCGTCAGCGGCGAGGCATTCACGGACAGCCAGGAGGACCGGGCACGCCTGCAGCGTTTGCTGAGTGTGGTGCTGCCAGGGCTGGAGCGTTATCCGTCGGCGTTCTTTGCAAATGTGCGCCTGAAAAATATCGTGCTGGTCAAGGAGCTGGCGGTGGGTGGGCAGCGCCGTCTGGCCATGCCGATGGCGGAGTCGGATGGCGTGGCGTATGCCGACAACAATGCCGGCACCTTGTGTTCGGCCGGGATGGAGATGCGGGTGCATCACGAGTTCTATCACTTCATCGATCATCGCGAGTTTGATGACTACTATCATCTGGACCCGTCATGGCTGGCGCTGAATCCGGACGGCCTGCAATACGGCAAGGGCGGCGCTACTTTCTATGGCAAGAACCTGCAGGATCTGGGCCACGTGAGGGATGGCCTGGTGAGCGCGTATTCCAGCTATGGCCAGGAGGAGGACAAGGCCGAAACCTTCGGCTGGATGATGACGCCGGACTACGCCGCGCGGCTGGATTTATACGTGATGACGGACCCGCATCTGGCCGCCAAAGTGAAGTATATGCGCGAGCAACTACGCAAATACAGCCAGCCCAACTGAGTTTTAAAATTGTGCTATCATGAATTCATTAGGACTCCTATTTATGGTGAATCATGAACTGCATCGCGCTGTATCACGTTGGGTTTGAGGATCTGGGGGAATTTGCCGGGCCGTTGCAGGCAGCCGGCTACAGCATCACGTACCAGCATGCGGGAACGCCGCTGTCGGAAACGCAGTGGCGCGAGACGGCGCTGATCGTGGTGCTGGGCGGGCCGATCGGCGTCAACGATACGGCGCTGTATCCCTGGCTGGTGGATGAGATCGCAGGCATACAGTTGCGCTTGCAGTTGCAGCGGCCGCTGCTGGGCATTTGTCTGGGCGCGCAGCTGATGGCCGTTGCGCTGGGTGGCGAGGTGCGTGGCCGCAAAGCGGGCAAGGAAATCGGCTGGTCGCCGGTGGAGGTCGCAGCGGATGCCGGACCGCTTGCGCATCTGCGCGGGGTGCCGGTGCTGCACTGGCATGGCGATAATATCCATGTGCCTGCGGAGGTGGCGGTGACGGCCTCGACGCCGGGGACGCCATGCCAGGCGTTTCAGGTCGGCCGCCATGCGCTGGGCATCCAGTTCCATGTCGAGTTTGAGCCGGCGGCACTGGAGCATTGGATGACCGGGCATGCGGTGGAGTTGTCGCACGCGGGTGTGGACCTGGCGCGGTTGCGGGCGGATACCCAGCGCTACGGCGCAGGACTCACGCAAGCGGGACCGGCGCTGATGCGGGAATGGCTGGCTGGGCTGGAGCGCTGAGATGAGCGTGCTGGCATCGCTGTTTGTCGGCCGCGCACGTCCGCTGGCAAGGGCTGGGCATCCGGATGTGCCCAGCGGGATCGTCAAGCTGCCACAGTCCGGTGCGCTGCGCCTGACGGTCCACGGACTGGAGGGCGATGAGCAGGGCGACCGGGTGTTCCACGGCGGACCGGAAAAGGCCGTGCATCACTATGCGGCGGAGCATTACGCTTTCTGGCGCGGGCAGTACCCGCACAGTCCGGTGCAGATGCTGCCTGGCGCGTTCGGAGAAAATTTTTCTACCTTGGGCATGACCGAGTCCACGGTCTGTATTGGCGATGTGTACGCCGTTGGCGCGGCCTTGCTGCAAGTCTCGCAAGGACGCCAGCCGTGCTGGAAGCTGAACCGCTTGCTGCAACGCGAAGATGCCGCCATCAATATGCAGCGCTCGGGGGCGACAGGCTGGTACTACCGCGTGCTGCGCGAAGGCTTGGTGGCGGCGGGCGACCAGCTGCTGCTGGTGGAACGGCCCAATCCGGCCTGGCCGATGCAGCGCCTGATTCAGGCATTGTTCCCGGAGAGCGCTGTGACGCCGTCGCTGGTGGCGGAATGGCGGCAGGCGGCGGAGCTCAAACAGCTCACCGTCAACTGGCAAAACACCTTCACCCGCCGCGTCCAGCAACTGCAACTGGAAGATTGGTCACGCCGGCTGACTGAATGACGGCCGTTAAACCACGGCGGCACTGAATGACTCCGGCCGCCGCGCAAGCAGGTGAGACAGCCGTTGCAGGCCCGCCTGCAAGCGTCCGCGGTCCCGGATGCTCCCCAGGGAGATGCGAATGGCGTTCACGGATACGCCGCCAGTGGCGAATGCCTCCGCCGGCGTGACGGCGATGCCCTCGCTGTCGGCTGCACGTGCAAGCTGCGAGGGCGTCCAGTACGCCGGCAACTCGAGCCATACATGCAGGCCGTCTCCGGCGCCGCTGTAACGCCCCGCCAGAATATCGCGCGCCATCCGGTGGCGTAGGCGGGCCTCGTTGCGTACGCCCGCTATCAAGCTGTCAGCTGAACCGTCGAGTATCCACTGCGTAGCCAGGGCGGCCGTCAGCGGCGTGGCCATCAGCGCAAATGATCTGAGCGCGGCCAGGAAACGTGCGCGTTCGTGCGGGTCGCGGATCAGCACAAAGGCGACCCGCAAGCCGGGCGTCAGGCATTTCGACAGGGTGGAGATGTAGTACACCTGTTCCGGCGCCAGCGTGGCAATCGGTGGTGGCGGGGCATCGGCAAGCAGCCAGTAGGGGTCGTCTTCGACGATGCGGACATGGCAGCGCGTGGCGATGCTGGCGAGCTCCTTGCGCCGGCGTTCCGGCATGGTGATGGCGGTCGGGTTCTGCAACGTCGGATTGAGGAAGACCAGCCCTGGCTTGTGCTGGCGGCACGCGTGTTCCAGCTTTTCAGGCACCATGCCGTGCTGGTCCGCTTCCACCGCAATGATCTGCCGGCCGAACTGGGCCGCCGCGGCACGCAGGCCGGGATAACTCATGGGCTCTGCCAGGATCACCCCGCCAGGCTCCGTCAGCGCAAGCATCAGTGCGGCAATCGCCGCTTGCGCACCGGGGCAGACCACAATCTGCCGGGAGTCCAGCGGTCCAAACATCGGTGCGAGCCATTGGGCGCCCGCCTTGCGGTCGGAGTCGCTGCCCCCGGCCAGGTGGTAAGTCATGAGCAATGCATTATCTGTTCTCATCAGGACTTGAGACAAACCTTGTTTCAGAATGTCGTCGAAGTCCACACCGTCCGGCGGTGGTGGGGTATTCATGCTGAGGTCCAGGATCGAGGTCAATTCGACTTTTGGCGCCGCGACATACGTGCCCCGGGCGCCGCGGCCTTCCAGCAGGTTGCGGCGTCTGGCTTCGTCGTAGGCGCGCGTAATGGTCGTCAGGTCGACGTCCAGCTGGGCCGCCAGCTGGCGCTGCGGCGGCAGGCGGTCACCCGGTTTCAGCGATCCATCGGTCACCGCCGCCTGCAGCGCATCCGCAATCTGCAAGAAGCGTGGCCCGCCGTGCGCGGCCAAGCGTGGCGACCAGCGTGGCCAATTTTCATCTTGTATGGTTTTTGACTGGGACATTTTGTCTCAATGTATGGAAATTGCTTTTGGGTAGTATGCCTCAGAGCGTGCGGCAATACCATCCTTGCATGGCAGTGCCGATCACGATAGATCGTGTCAAGTAATCGCCTGGAATACTCAAAATGATGGATTGGATACCTGTAGTCTTCGTGACGTTCAAGTTTCTCGTGCTTGGCACGGGCATGTTCTTTGCCATCAAATGGCATTACGACCAAGGCAAGAAGCAGAAGCTGGAGGAGCGGCGCGCGGTGCTGCGCGCGGGCGGCAAGGTGGTCGCACTCTTCATGCTATCGCTGCTGGGTGTGGGACTGCTGACCTTCGTCCTGATCCGCATGCTCGGGATGGACTTGTCCATGCCTTGATGGCCAGTAATGCGCGGCGGTTGTGCCGTTTTAATTCTCCCCTTGCTGATGGGTTGTAAATACATTAGGATCCTTTCCGAGAAGGCTTAGGACGGGCTTCCTTCTACCCTCCGATTCAGTTCGTCCGTTTCCCTTCTCCCCGAATTTCATGACGTTCACTGCCGCCCACACGATCTTGTTGCGCAGGCAGGGCTTGCTGTTTGTTGAGGCAGGTACTGCGGCGCTCCCCAGCAATTTCCTTGAAGCGTTCGAGATCAATCTCGCGAAGCTGGGGTACGCGGTGTCCACGCGTCTGCGTCAACGCCTGCAGACCATTTCCACCGAAGCGCTCACCCTGCTGCAAGCGCAAGTCTGGAGCGTTCTCGCGGAAAACCTGGGCGGCCATCGCACTCACGTGCCGCTGTACCGCAAGTTTCCGGACGATGTGCCGGCCGATACGTCTGGCTTGTGGCGACGGCGCGTGCTGTCCCATTTCATGCAGGCGGAAGGTCAGCCCTGCCTGCATTGCGGGCAGACGGGGACCACGCATGTGCTGAATCCCTGCATGCACGTGGTATGCGACCAGTGTTTTGACGGTAGCAATTACTCGGCATGCCCCATCTGCGAACGGCAGGTCGATCGCCAGTCCGCATTCTTCCGGCGTGAACCGGCGACAGGCATGTCGACGGAAAACGTCAGACTCAAATTGCTGGACCTGGGCGTATCCGCTGCGCAGGCTGCACGTGCGCTATTCGGCAGTTTTTGCGAACGCACGCAGGCCATGTCGCCGGTGGATGTGGCGGACCTGTCAGCCATCGTCACCGAATACGGCGCTGAGGTGTTGCCGTGGTTGCCAGCCACCATGCCGGTACGCGAGAATATTGCGCATGTTTTCGGCACGCTGCTGCGTCAGTGCGGTCCTGCCGTGGCCATGCCGGCCGCAGCGCCGTATATGAATACCGCGACGGATGTCTTGCGTTTGGTTGCCAGCTATTCCGGCGCAGATCCTGGCCTGCTGCCGCAAACCGTGGTGCGTGAATTTACCCTCGCGGAGGCGAGAAAGAAGAAGCCATATCGGCAGCTGTTTGCGCATAGCTACTACGATAGATACACGTCGCTCAAGCTACCGGTGGAAATCAACCGTTTCAAGATGGCGAAGCTTGGTCGTCCACTCAGGCGTGCCTTGATGGCGTTCATGGAAAGCCTGCCGGCGGAGTCCATGACGGAGGACATGCTGCGGCATCGTTCGTACTGGATCTGGCTCGGTGAATTCCTGCATCCGGCCGAATACCGGTTGCGCTTTCCCAAGGTGGCGCTGGCCTTCGAGATCGTGCGGGGCAAGGCGCCGGATGGCAGCCGCGCACCGGCATGGCTGACGTATTACGGCAAGCTGGAAGCGGCAATTAATCTCAGTGATGCCGGCAGCATGACGGCTTTGCTGTTGCAGCGGCCGGGTGAACTGGCGCGGCGGTTTGACCATGCGCTGCGGATTGCCGGTGACGACCAGGCTGCCGTCGAAGCACTGCTGGCAGGCCTGGAACGCTGCGCGCCCCAGTTGTCCACACCGGTATTGCTGACGCTGCACGCTTTGTTGCCAACGCGCGGCACGCGGGCCACGTCGCGCGTGTACTGGCCCAAAGGATCTGTCGTCAATGGCGTGTTCGCTCGGGACACGCGGGCAGTCCTGGCGCCGGCCGCGATTGCGCGCAGCGTGGCGATCGTCGAGCGGGAATTGCTTGCGCGCTTCGCCGGCAAGCCAGGTGTGGGCGATTTCATTATCGATACCAGGCTGAAAACCATCATGGTTCCGTTCAATGAACGCACTGCCTCGCCGGCAGCAATCCAGCTGCCGCGTGGATCGACCATCGGCATCGCGCCCGACAAGACCATACGGCTGTTCCTGCACTGGTGCGAACCGGAGCGGGCGCACTGCAATACCGACCTGGACCTGTCCGTCGGCTTCTATGACGCGCAATGGCAGCACGTCGGCACCTGCTCCTATTACCAGCGCGAGCTGCAGGGCGAGTTTGGACGGATCGCCGTCAGCGCCGGTGATTTGACCAGTGCTCCTTATCCCGATGGCGCTTCGGAATTCATCGACCTCGATTGCCTGGTGGCCGAAAAACATGGCATCCGCTATGCCGTCGCAGTGGTGAACAATTATTCCGGCCAGGCTTTCGAAGAGCTGGAACACGCTTTTGTCGGCTTGATGCTGCGCGGCGATACCGGTGGTGACCATTTCGACCCGCGCACGGTTGAAATGAAATTCAATCTGCAGGGCGGCGATGGCATCTTCATGCCGATGGTGCTGGACCTGGAAAAGAAATCGCTGCATTGGCTCGATGTCTACTCGCGCGGGAACCTGGAATTCAACAACGTGGCCAGTTCCAATACCGCGATTACCAGTATCTGCCCAACCATGATTGACTACTTTGCCAGCGGCGTCCGGGCGAATATGTTTGACCTCGCACTGTTGCACGCTGCGGCCAGGGCGCAGCGCGTGCTGCTGCGCGGGGAGCGCAATATCGTAATCGAGCGCATTGCTGGCGAGTCTGCCAGTCAATTCCTGCAACGCTTGCGTGGCGGCGAAGGCGCCGACGTGGCAGCTTTCGATCTTCGCCATGACCAGCAAACCATGGCTGCGCTGCTGGATGGGGATATGGTGCTGCCACAAGCAACCCTGGCTTACATCCTGAAGCCCGGCGTCATGGCTGGCACCCTGTCCGCAAGCGATTACCTCGCTTGAGGCTTCTGACGACATGGTCAACAGTGTTTAACCTGAAGTCGTAATCCTCTTACCATAGGCCTACCTAACAGGCGGAGGTGCGGGGATATGAACGATCTGAGCGATATCAGTTTTTCTCGTCGTAACTTGTTGATTGCGGGCGCGTTGTCGGCGACATCAACGGCGATTCCATTAACGGCCGAGGCGCAGAGCGCCGCGCCACCACCGCCACCGGCGCCCTCGCCACCGTCGATCGCCAAATTCACCTTCCTGGTCAATGGCCAGCAGCACACGCTGGAGGTGGACACGCGCACCACGCTACTTGATGCCCTGCGTGAACATTTGCATCTCACCGGCACTAAAAAAGGCTGCGATCATGGCCAGTGCGGCGCCTGCACCGTGATTGTCGATGGCCGCCGCATCAACTCCTGCCTGACGCTGGCCGTGATGCAGGATGGCGCCAAGATCACCACTATCGAAGGGCTGGGCACGCCGGACAAGCTGCATCCGATGCAGGCCGCCTTCGTGAAGCATGATGGCTACCAGTGCGGCTACTGTACCCCGGGGCAAATTTGCTCCGCGGTTGCCGTGCTGGATGAAATCAAACAAGGTATCCCCAGCCATGTCACGGCTGATCTCAACACCCGGCCGCTGCTCAACGAATCCGAGCTGCGCGAGCGCATGAGCGGCAACATCTGCCGATGTGGCGCCTACTCCAATATCATCGACGCCATCACCGAGGTGTCGGGGAGGACGGCATGAGAGCCTTTAGCTACCACCGCGCACAGTCGCCAGCGGAAGCTGCCGCGATTGCCGCCCGCACACCCGGCGCCAAGTTCATCGCCGGCGGCACCAATCTGTTGGACCTGATGAAGCTGGAAATCGAAACGCCCCAGCACCTGATCGACGTGAACGGCCTTGCCCTCGACAAGATCGAGGCCACGCCAGGCGGCGGCCTGCGCATCGGTGCGCTGGTGCGCAATACCGATCTGGCATCCGACCAACGTGTGCGCCGCGATTACGGCGTGCTGTCGCGCGCCTTGCTGGCGGGCGCATCGGCGCAATTGCGCAACCGCGCGACCACGGCCGGCAATCTGTTGCAACGCACGCGCTGTCCCTACTTCTACGACACCAACCAGCCGTGCAACAAACGCCAGCCAGGCAGCGGCTGCGCGGCGATTGGCGGATATAGCCGCAACCACGCCATTCTCGGCGCCAGCGAAGCGTGTATCGCCACCCATCCCAGCGACATGGCGGTTGCCATGCAGCTGCTGGAGGCCACCGTCGAGACGGTCAAGCCGGATGGCGCTACGCGCGTCATTCCCATCGCCGACTTCCATCGTCTACCCGGTACCACGCCGCACGTGGAAAACGCCTTGCTGCCGGGCGAGCTGATTACCAGCGTCACCTTGCCCAAGCCGCTGGGCGGCACGCATGTCTACCGCAAGGTGCGCGACCGCGCCTCGTACGCGTTTGCGCTGGTGTCGGTGGCGGCGGTGATCCTGCCGGACGGCAACGGCCGCGTCGCGCTCGGCGGGGTGGCGCACAAGCCATGGCGCGTGCCGGATGCGGACGCCAGCATGCCGCGTGGCCCGCAAGCGGTGGCCGAGCGCTTGCTGTCCGGCGCTAGGCCCAGCGCGGAAAGCGCGTTCAAACTGCCATTGGTACAGCGTACGCTGGCCTCTGTATTTGCCGATACCAGGAAAGGGTGATGACATGAAATTTGATACGCCTGCCACCACCAATCCCATCGATCAGCTGAAGGTCATCGGCCGCGCCACCGACCGTATCGATGGTCCGTATAAAACCACCGGTACTGCCACTTACGCCTACGAGCACCACCGCGAAGCGCCCAACGCCGCCTATGGCTATGTGCTTGGTTCGGCCATCGCCAAGGGCCGCATCAGCGCCATGGATGTCAGCGTGGCGCAGCGTGCGCCTGGCGTGCTGGCCATCGTGACGGCCGAGAATGCGGGCAAGCTGGGCAAGGGTAATTTCAATACGGCCAGGCTGCTGGGCGGGCCGGAGATCCAGCACTACCATCAGGCGATTGCGCTGGTGGTGGCCGAGACGTTCGAACAGGCGCGCGCCGCTGCGGCGCTGGTGCGCGTCGAGTACAGCAAGCAGCAGGGCAGCTATGATCTGGCCAAGGCCAGGGACAGCGCCAAGATGCCGAACGATAAAGATGCCAAGGACAAGCAGGTCGGCAACTTCGAATCCGCGTTTCCGGCGGCGCCGGTGCGGCTGGACGCCACTTACACCACGCCCGACCAGTCGCATTGCATGATGGAGCCGCATGCTTCCATCGCTGCGTGGAACGGCGACAAGCTCACGGTCTGGACGGCCAACCAGATGATTAACTGGAGCAAGGGCGACATGGCCAAGACGCTGGGCATCCCGAAAGAGAACGTGCGCCTGGTTTCGCCCTATATCGGCGGCGGCTTTGGCGGCAAGCTGTTCTTGCGTTCCGAGATCTTGCTGGCGGCGCTGGGCGCCCGCATGGCCAGTCGCCCGGTCAAGGTCGCCTTGCAGCGGCCGCTGATGATTAACAACACTACGCACCGCCCGGCAACCATCCAGCGCATCCGCATAGGCTGCAGCCGCGAAGGCAAGATCACTGCCATCGGTCACGAAAGCTGGTCCGGCGATCTGCCGGACGGCAAACCGGAAACCGCCGTGCAGCAAACCCAGCTGCTGTATGCCGGTGCCAACCGTATGACGAAGATGCGCCTGGCTGTGCTGGACCTGCCCGAGGGCAACGCCATGCGCGCGCCCGGCGAGGCGCCCGGTTTGATGGCGCTGGAAATCGCCATCGATGAAATGGCGGAAAAGCTCAAGATGGATCCGATCACCTTCCGCATCATCAACGACACCACGGTCGACCCCGCCAAGCGCGAGCGCAAGTTCTCGACGCGCCGCTTTGTCGATTGCCTGCGCACGGGGGCGCAGCGTTTTGGTTGGGACAAACGCAATCCGACGCCGGGCAAGACGCGCGATGGCCGCTGGCTGGTGGGCATCGGCGTGGCGTCCGCGTTCCGCAACAATATGGTGCAGAAGTCCGGCGCCCGTGTGCGACTGGATGGCAAGGGCATCGTAACGGTGGAAACCGACATGACTGATATCGGCACCGGCAGTTACACCATCATCGCGCAGACTGCGGCGGAGATGATGGGCGTGCCGCTGAACCAGGTGGTGGTCAAGCTCGGCGATTCGGATTTTCCGGTCTCCGCCGGCTCCGGCGGGCAGTGGGGCGGCAATAGCTCGACCGCCGGCGTGTACGCGGCATGCGTCAAGCTGCGCGAGCTGGCGGCGCAGAAGCTGGGGCTGGATCCGACCGAAGCCGAGTTTGCCAATGGCGCGGTGCGCGCCCACGGCCGCAGCTTCGCGCTGACGCAGGCTGCCGCCGACGGCGAACTGGTGGGCGAGGATACGATGGAGTACGGCGACCTCGACAAGAAATTCCAGCAATCGACGTTTGGCGCGCATTTTGTCGAGGTTGCGGTCGATGCGTACACGGGCGAACCGCGCATACGCCGCATGCTGGCGGTGTGCGCTGCGGGCCGCATCCTCAATCCCAAATCGGCGCGCAGCCAGGTGATCGGCGCGATGACCATGGGCGCGGGCGCGGCCTTGATGGAAGGGCTGGTGATCGACCAGCGGGGCGGCTTCTTCGTCAACCACGACCTGGCCTCATACGAGGTGCCGGTGCATGCCGACATCCCGCACCAGGAAGTGATCTTCCTGGATGAAACCGACCCCATCTCTTCACCCATGAAAGCCAAGGGCGTGGGCGAGCTGGGCATCTGCGGCGTGGGCGCGGCGGTGGCCAACGCCATTTACAACGCCACCGGCGTGCGGGTGCGCGAGTATCCCATCACGCTGGACAAACTCATCGCCAAAATGCCGGCCGTCTGAGTTAGTGCTATGCTGGACGCCTACGCTTAGTAAGGAGGACATCATGCCTGCTACTCATGACACCTACACCCGCCGCCAGGGGTTGAAAAAGACGTACGATGTGGAATATACCGCGTTGCACTACAGGATATCCCTCGGCAACAAAGTGCTGAAGGATATCCATCTGGACTTGCACTCGTCGCCGGTGCTGGATACGGAAGTCACGTGGCGCCACGCGATCGCCGATATCGAAAACCTGCGCGGCATGACCGAGCAGTAGCTTAACGCCGGGGCTGCGCTGCAAACCACGGTTGCAGGCGGCGGATGGCTTCGGCGATTTCCGCCGTGGAGACGGCAAAGCTGAAGCGGATAAAGTGGCGGCCATCGACCGGGTCGAAATCGATGCCGGGCGCGCTGGCGATGCCGGTGTCTTCCAGCAGGCGCTGGCAGAAGGCCAGGCTGTCGTCGGTCAGGTGGGCGATGCTGGCATAGATGTAGAACGCGCCATCCGGCGGCGCTACCGTGGTCAGGCCCAGCCCGGGCAGGGCGGCCAGCAGCAGGCGGCGGTTTTCGCGGTAGACATCGATGTGGCCTTCCAGTTCATCCAGCGCATCGAAGGCGGCCAGGCCCGCGTGCTGGCTCAGCGATGGGGCAGTCAGGAACAGATTGCCGCAATACGCCTGCGCGCGTTCGACGTGATCCGGTGGCGCCAGCAGCCAGCCCAGCCGCCATCCGGCCATGCTGAAATACTTGGAGAAGCTGCTCACTACCAGCGCCTGCGGTGCGTAGGCCAGGATGGTGTGGGCCGGCTCGACATAGCTCAGGCCGTGATAGATCTCGTCCGAGATGATGCGGATGCCGCGCGCGCGGCACACCGCCACGATGGCTTGCAGCTCGTCGGCCTGGATCAGTGTGCCGGTCGGATTGGCCGGGCTGGCGATGATGACGCCCTGTGGCGCCGGCTCAACGGCAGCTAGCGCGGCAGCGGTCAGCTGGAAGCGGACTTCCGCGCCGCAGGCAATCTCGACCGGTTCCATATGCAGCGCCTTGAGCGTATTGCGATACGCCACGTAGCCCGGCCGCGCCATGGCGATGCGGTCGCCCGGCGCAAACATCGAACTAAGCGCCAGTACCAGCGCCGGCGAGGCGCCGCAGGTCAGCACGAACTGGTCGGCTGACACTGTCACGCCGTAGCGCTCGTCATAGAACTGCGCCAGCCTTTGCTTGAGCGGCGCGCTTTCCCAATAGCCCATGCTTTCGGCGTCCAGCACCGCGTGCGCCCTGGCGATGGCGGCTTTGGGCGCGCCAGTGGACGGCTGGCCAAACTCCATGTGAATGATCGAACGGCCCTGGGCTTTCAGGGCGTGCGCCTGTTTGCTGATGGCGATGGTGTGGAAGGGTTCAAGTTGGGCATTCATGGGTTCGATTATACTGTTGCCTGTAACATAAAAAAAGCAAAGGTTGGCTGGGTATGACGATACGATGGAAGCGATGGGCAATAGGCGCGGCAAGCGCGGTTGGTGTGTATGCGGTAACAGGCTTCTGGCTGGTTCCGGGCATCATCAAGAGCCAGTTTCCGAAGTATGCCGAGACCGAACTGGAGCGCAAAGCCAGCATTGGGCAGCTGCATTTCAACCCATTCACGCTACGCCTGGAAGCACAGGATATCCGCCTGACCGAAGTGGACGGCGCACCGTTGTTTGCGGTGGGCGGGCTGACGGTGGAGATGCAGTGGCGTTCGCTGTTCCGCCGTGCCTGGAGCTTTGCCGAGATCCGCGTCACGGCGCCCGCCGTGCAACTGGCGATCGCCAAGGATGGCACGTTCAATATCGCGGCATTCCTGGCCACACTCGACAAGCACAAGAAGGACGACAAGGACACCGGCATGCCGCGCCTCATCATCAGCCATTTCGCGCTGGATGACGGCAAAGTGGCGATGCACGACAAGCATGCGGGTTACGAGGATACGTTCACGCCGATTTCGTTCGCGCTGAATAACCTGAGCACGCTGCCGGATGAAAATGGCGATTACACGCTGAGCGCGGACGCGGGCCTGGGCGGCAAGCTGCGCTGGAAGGGCGTGGCTGCCGTGAATCCGGTCAGTGGCAGCGGCGCGCTGACGCTGGAGAACGTGGTGCTGCCCGGCCTGGCCGCCTACCTCAAGTCGTTCTCGCGCATTGTGGTGGTGGATGGCAAGCTGTCAGCCCGTTTGCCCTACAGGTTTGCCTACCAGGATGGCAAGCTGGACGCCCACCTGGAAGGCGCTGGCCTGACGCTGAATCAGCTCGCGCTCAAGCGTGGCGACGCGGCGGCATCCTTCGTTGAGCTGAAACAGCTGGCGGTGACGGAGGTTGGCGTGGATCTGCTCAAGCGGTCAGTGCAGATCGGCGGTTTGCAGCTGAACGGCGGCGCGCTGGCGGTGCGCCGCGATGCCCGTGGAGATATCGATGTGGCAGGGCTGATGCTGCCCGCACCGGTGGCCAAACCATCGCCTGCACCCGTCAAGCCGGCCGGGCAGGAGAAGGAGAGCAACTGGAAGCTGCACTTCAAGCAGATCGGCCTGGATGCGGTGGCGTTGAGCTATATCGATGAAACCGTGTCGCCTGCGCTGAAAGTCAGCAGCGACAACGCCAGACTCAAGCTGGGCCTGCTGCTGGATGGCGGCAAGCTGAACATCGATGATGCGGCGTTTTCGATGGAGAACGTGGCCATGAACGCAGGCGCGGTGGCGCCGCTCAAGCTGTCGCGTATTGGTTTTGAGGAGGCCGCGCTCGACCTGGCCGTGCACAAGGCCAGCGTGGGCCGTTTATACGCGGACGGCGGCCAGCTCGACTTGTCGCGTGATGCGAAAGGCCAGTTCGTGCTGATGGGCGCGTTGCCGAAAGCGGGTAGTGCGGCGCCGGCCTCGGCTGCTGCACCAGCCGAGGCCGGGCCGGCGTGGACCGCCAATGTCAAGTCGGTTGAGCTGAACAAGTTTGGCGCGCGCTATGACGACGCCAGCACCGGGATCAAAGTGAATCTGCAGGACTTCAACCTGAAGCTGCGCGATGCCGGTACAGAGCTGAAAAAGCCGCTGGCGTTTGAAGGCGCTGTCGCCTTGCGCGAGGGCGGGCAACTGACGGCCAAAGGCAAGGTCGTGCCGGCCACCGGTGCAGTGGACACGGACCTGAAACTGAGCAAGCTGGCTTTGGCGCCGGTGCAGCCCTTGCTGGGCAAATACGTCAAACTGAAGATTGCCGATGGCGCCATCAATGCGGCAGGCCGTTTGCGTACCGGCGCTGGCGGCAGCAAGGCCGATCCCGCCTTGCGTTATGACGGTTCGTTTGAGGTGGCCGAGCTGTCGCTGAACGAACAGAACAATGACCGCTTCGCCCACTGGAAGTCGGTACGCGCCGAGAAGGTGGCGCTGAGCCTGAAACCGGACTTGCTGGACGTGGCCGAGTTGCGCGTAGTCGAGCCGAATGCGATTCTGATGATTGAGAACGACCGCAGTTTAAACGCGCAGCGTTTGCTGGTGCAGCAGCCTGCCGCACCTGCGGAAAAGGCTGCACCGGCGCCGGCCGGTGAACCGTTCCCGGTGCGCATGCGCCGCGTGCGCTTCCAGAACGCCAAGCTGGACTTCACTGACCTGAGTCTGCGGCCGCAATTCGGCGCCAGGATTTACGAGTTGAATGGCGTGATTACCGGGCTGTCGTCCAAACGCGATGCGCGTGCGCAGATCGAGCTGGACGGCCGCGTGGATGACTACGGCCTGGCGCGTGTGCGTGGTCAGCTGAATCCGTTTGTGCCGGCGGATAACACGGACATGAACGTGGTGTTCAAGAACGTGGACATGGTGTCGGCCTCGCCGTACAGCATGAAGTTCGCGGGCTACAAGATCGCTGAGGGCAAGATCTCGCTGGACTTGCAGTACAAGGTCCGCAATGGCCAGCTGGAAGGCAACAACCAGGTGGTGCTGGACAAGCTGACGCTGGGCGAGCGCATCGACAGTCCGGATGCGTTGAAGCTGCCACTGGAGCTGGCGCTGGCCATCCTCAAGGACAGCAATGGCCGGATCGACCTCGGCATACCGGTGTCGGGCAATATGAATGACCCGAGCTTCAGCTACGGCGCCGTGGTGTGGAAGGCATTGGGCAATATCATGACCAAGGTGGTGACGGCGCCATTCCGCGCGCTGGGCAATCTGTTTGGCGTGAGCGGCGACAAGCTGGAAGCAGTGGAGTTCGATGCCGGCAGCGCAGTCGTGCTGCCGCCGGAGCGTGAGAAGTTGCAGCAGGTCGCCAGGATACTGGTGCAGAAGCCGGAGTTGAAGCTGTCCGTGCCTGGCCTGTACAACCAAGACAATGACGGCGCGGCTTTGCGCGCGCAGGCATTGCGCCGCGTCGTGCTGGCCAAGGCGGACATCAAGCTGGCCGCGGATGAACAGCCCGGTCCGCTGGACATCGGCCAGCGCAAGGTGCGTAGCGCGCTGCGTGATTTGTATGCCGAACGGTTCGGTGCACCCGAGCTCGATAAGCAGAAGAAGGCGGCGGAAAGCGCGGCAGGCACGGGCGATGAGGCGGCGAAGAAACTGCCGGTCCTGCAACGCCTGGGCAAGCTGGTGCAAGGCGAACCGCAGGTGGCGGATGCCAGCGCTTTTTATGACGGCCTGCAGGCACGCCTGGAAAAAAATCAGGCGCTGCCCAAGGATGCCTTGCCGCAGCTGGGCGCCATGCGCGCGGCGGCGGTCATCGCTGTATTGAAGCAGTCCGGCGTAAACCCGGCAACTGCGAGCGCTAGTGCACCGGTCACAACTGAGAGCCGCGCCGGGCAGCCGATTGCAGTGAAACTGGCGCTGTCGGCGAAATGACGCAAGAAGAAAAAGTACTGCCGGCCGCCAATCCCTGGCTGGCCGGCATGGCGCTGCTGTGCAGCCAGCTGTCCCTGAATATCGGCGCGGCGGTGGCCAAGCATCTGTTCCCGCGCATCGGCGTCGAAGGCGTGACCGCTTACCGTGTCGGCATTGCGGCGGCGCTGATGCTGCTGGTGTTCCGTCCGTGGCGTACGCCGCTGACGCGCAAGCAGGCGCTGAATCTGGCCATCTACGGCTCGGTGATCGGCTTGATGAACTTGCTGATTTACCGCGCGTTCGCGCATATTCCGCTCGGGATTGCGGTGGCGATTGAAGTGGCCGGGCCGTTGACGGTGGCTGTGCTGTCGTCGCACCGGCCGCGCGATTTTGTCGCGGTGTGCCTGGCGGTGGCGGGGCTGTATTACCTGCTGCCGATCCATGGGCATGTGGATCAGCTCGACCCGGTGGGCGTGGCGTATGCGGCCGGCGCTGCCGTGTGCTGGGCCTTGTACATCGTGTTTGGCAAGCGTGTGTCGTTGATGCCGGGCGGTCAGACGGTGGCGTGGGCGATGCTGGCGGCGTCGCTGTTTATCGTGCCGATTGGCGTATGGCATGCGGGCGAGGTCTTGCTGACGCCGTCATATCTGCTGATCGGCCTGGCGATTGCGGTGATGTCCAGCGCCTTGCCGTACACGCTGGAGATGTTCTCGATGCGTACGCTGTCCTCGCGCACCTTCAGCATGTTCAGCAGTGCCGCGCCGGCGCTGAGTGCGCTGGCGGGGATGGCGGTGCTGGGCGAGCATCTGAGCCTGGCGCAGTGGCTGGCGATCAGCGCCATCGTTGCGGCCTCCGCGCTGACCTCGTTGCGGTAAATTACCGGGCGCTCCGCGTGTGAATAGCTTGTTGCTTTTGCAATCGGTTCGTGGCAGCATACTTGCTTCTTTGAGGAGATGCCATGCAAGTCGCTCGTGCCCAACAGCCTATCGCCGCCGCCGCAGTCACGCTGGTGCTGTGGATATTTGGTGTGGCTTCCTTCCTGCCGCCGCTGTTTCAAAAATACACCAGCCAGTCGGTGCTGCTGATCATCGCCGCCGGCATCGGCATTTTTGTTTGCCTGGTGCTGCACCTGATCTTCATTGGCATCGCCGCCCGGCGCCTGGGCCGTTCGCCGGTGTTGTGGGTGCTGGTTTCGCTGCTGTTCCTGCCGCTCGCTTCCATCATCGGCCTGATTCTGTTCGAGTGGTTCAGCGAAGAGCAAAAGCAGGCCGCCGCTTAAGGCCCTTGCCAGACATGAACGGGATCGTCTAGTATCGATCCCGATGCTCTCTGCATCGACGTCGCTCGGACGGTTCCGGGCGCTTACGTGGACAATTCATGACTGACACCCAAAATCCGCGCAGCTTTGCGCGCATCGATCGCTTACCCCCTTACGTTTTCAATGTCACCGCCGAGCTGAAGCTGGCGGCACGCCGCCGTGGCGAGGACATCATCGATATGTCGATGGGCAATCCGGACGGCGCCACGCCACCGCACATCGTCAGCAAGCTGGTGGACACCGTGCAACGGCCGGACACCCACGGCTACTCGGCCTCCAAAGGCATTCCGCGCCTGCGCCGCGCCATCTCCAAATGGTACAAGAGCCGTTACGATGTCGAGTTCGATCCGGATTCGGAAGCCATCGTCACCATCGGCTCCAAGGAAGGCCTGGCGCACCTGATGCTGGCAACGCTGGACCAGGGCGATACCGTGCTGGTGCCCAATCCCAGCTATCCCATCCACATCTGGGGCGCGGTGATTGCCGGCGCGAATATCCGCTCGGTCCGCATGACGCCCGGCGTGGACTTCTTCGACGAGCTGGAGCGCGCGGTACGCGAGAGCTATCCGAAGCCGAAGATGATGATACTGGGCTTCCCATCGAACCCGACTGCGCAGTGCGTGGAGCTGGAGTTCTTTGAGCGCGTGGTGGCGCTGGCAAAGCAGCACAATATTTTGGTGGTGCACGACCTGGCCTATGCCGACATCGTGTTCGATGGCTGGAAAGCGCCGTCCATCATGCAGGTGCCGGGCGCACGCGAGGTGGCGGTGGAGTTCTTTACGCTGTCCAAGAGCTACAACATGGCGGGCTGGCGCGTAGGCTTCATGGTCGGCAACAAGGAGCTGGTGGCGGCGCTGGCGCGCATCAAGAGCTACCATGACTACGGCAGTTTCACGCCGGTGCAGGTGGCGGCGATTGCGGCGCTGGAAGGCGACCAGCAATGCGTGAGCGAGATCTGCGCGCAATACCAGAGCCGCCGCGATGTGCTGCACAAAGGTCTGTGCGAAGCCGGCTGGCTGGTGGACAAGCCGAAAGCGTCAATGTACATCTGGGCGCGCATCCCCGAGGCCTATCGCCATCTGGGCTCGCTGGAATTTGCCAAGCTGCTGCTGGCCGAGGCCAAGGTCTGTGTTTCGCCGGGGATCGGCTTTGGCGAGTACGGCGATGAGTATGTGCGGTTTGCGTTGATTGAGAACGAAGCGCGCATCCGCCAGGGACTGCGTGGTATTAAAGCCATGCTGCGCAAGACCAGCGCATAGATTTCCGCCAAAGTTTAAGCCGCATCAAACTATCCGTTTGATGCGGCAGCTAATGTAGTTCCCTGGACCCTCAGCGGAGCTGCCATCATGCCCCATCTTCCCATCGGTACCAGCGCGCGGCGCCTGGTCGAATCTGTCCAAAAACTTGAACGTACCTTGTCCGGCGCAGGGCTGCCGCATTTCGTCTCGCGCATGCCCGTGTGGTGGCTATGCTGGCAGTATTGCCGCATGCTGGACCAGAAGATCGCGCGCATGAAGCGGATTGCGCACAAGTTCGAACGCTGGGGGCCGGCCATCCGCCGCATCTCGCCGACGGCGCAAGAGAAAATGGAAATGCTGGACCTGGACCACAGCATGCGCGCGGATATTGAATTCACCAAAACCACCATGCTGGAACTGCGCGACTACTGCGAAGACATCGGCCGCATGTTCGCGCAACTGGGTTATGAGTCGGCAGGACTCAAGCGGCGCCAGACGGCGTTCATCGAGGTGCTGGAGACTTCCTGCGCTTTGGCAAGCTATATGCAGGAAGCCCTGACCAGGCATGACGACACCGTGCTGGCGCTGTTGCGCGCCGAGGCGGATGCCACCTCGGCGGCAGCCGCCCGTGCTTAGAACCCTTCCAGTACGATCTTGCCTTTGGCGCGGTTGCTCTCGATCAGGGCGTGGGCGCGCTTGAGGTTTTCCGCATTGATCTTGCCGTAACGTTCCGCCAGCGTGGTTTTTACCGCGCCGGTTTCCACCAGCTTGGCCACATCGTTGAGCAGCTTGTGCTGTTCCTGCATGTCGGCGGTCTGGAACATCGAGCGCGTGTACATGAACTCCCAGTGCAGCGACACGCTCTTGCGCTTCAAGGTGCGTACGTCCAGCGCGGCCGGGTCGTCGATGAGCGCGATCTTGCCTTGCGGCGCGACCAGTTCGCTGATGGCGGCCCAGTGGTGGTCGGTCTGGTTCAGGCTGGCGACGTAGGTCACGGACGGCAGGCCGAGGCGGGTGATTTCTTCGTTCAGCGGCTTGCTGTGGTCAATGACGTGATGTGCGCCCAACTGCTTGATCCACTCGCCGGTTTCCGGACGCGAAGCGGTGCCGATGATGGTCAGGCCGGTCAGCTGGCGGGCCAGTTGCACCAGGATGGAACCGACGCCGCCCGCAGCGCCGATCACCAGCAGCGACTTGCCCTGCGTGGCGCCCGCGTCGCGGCTGACTTCCAGACGGTCAAACAGCAGTTCCCATGCGGTGATGGTGGTTAGCGGCAGCGCGGCGGCCTGGGCGAAATCGATATTCTTCGGCTTGTGGCCGACGATGCGTTCGTCCACCAGATGCAGTTCACTGTTGGTGCCGGCGCGTGTCAGGTCGCCGGCGTACCAGACTTCATCGCCGGGCTGGAACAGCGTGACGTCCGGGCCGACAGCCTTGACCACGCCTGCGGCATCCCAGCCGATGACCTTGGCCTGGCCTTCGGCGGGCGCGACATTGCGGCGGATCTTGGTATCCACGGGATTGACGGAAATGGCGCGCACTTCCACCAGTAGATCACGGCCGCTGGCTTGCGGGGCTGGCAGTTCGATATCGATCAGCGATTCGGCGTGCTCGATTGGCAGGGACTGGCGGTAGGCGATGGCTTTCATGAGTTTTTTCTCCGGGAGTGTTTGATGGGCGTATCATGATTTATTTCTGAACGCCGAAAAAGAGGCGTTTTCCAGAAACACTTTCAAAGGAATCATGAAAATTGCTGCGCCTCGATGATTTAACCGTGTTTGTCCGCACCGCCGACCGTGGCAGCTTGTCGGCTGCGGCACGCGAGCTGGAGATTTCACCGGCGTTGGCCAGCGCTGCCGTGAAGCGGCTGGAAGGTGAGTTGAAGCTGCGGCTGTTTGCCCGCACCACACGGTCACTGCGGTTGACGGAGGAGGGCGAGCATTATCTGCGTCACGCGCGGGAAGCCTTGCGCCTGCTCAAAGAGGGGCACGATACCTTGATGCAGGGGCAGGAAACCCTGGGCGGCACGCTCAAGATCTCCATGCCGTCCGACCTGGGCCGCAACATGGTGGTGGGCTGGCTGGATGAATTCCAGGCGCAATATCCAAAAATCAGCTTCCAGCTCAGCATCAGCGACCGCGTGTCGGATATGTACCGGCAGCCGGTGGACATCGCCATCCGCTATGGCGCGCAGGAAGACTCCAGCCTGATCGCCTTGCCGCTGGCGCCGGAAAACCGCCGCGTGCTGGTGGCGTCGCCGGAATACATCAAACAGCATGGCAAGCTGAACTCGCTCGATGACCTGGCGCGCCACAATTGCCTGCGCTTTGTGCTGGATGATGTCATCCACGACCGCTGGAGCTTCTACCGCGATGCGCAGTCCGGGCCGGAGGTCGTCCACGTCAACGGCAACCGCAGCGTGGACGATGCGGACGTGGTGCGGCGCTGGGCCGTGGCCGGACTGGGTATCGCCTACAAGTCGCGGCTGGATCTGAGTGCGGACATTCGCGCCGGCCGCTTGCAGATCCTGCTGCCGGATGTGCTGGGCGAGCGTACTGCGCTGCACATGATTTTCATGCACCGCTCGCAGATCACGCCCACCGTGCTGCAGCTGCGCGACTTCTTGCGCGCGCAGTGTGAGAAAGCTTAAGGCCACCTGAAACTGGCGTCGCGTTTGGTTGCATTGCGTCAAAATGCGCTTAACATAGCGCCAACAATAATGATCGGGAGAGAGCAATGACCGAAACCCAGCGCGACATCCTCAGCGCGGGCTTTTCGCTGACACTGATAGTGTTGGCCGCCTTCGTGATGCAGCGATTCTTCCTGCCGCTGATCTGGGCTGGAATTTTATGCGTGGCCACCTGGCCGCTGTACCAGCGCATCCGCATGCGCTTCGGCCGCCATCACATCATCGCGGCTGCCGTGCTGACGCTGCTCATGGCAGCGGTATTTATCGTACCCGTGCTGCTGGGCGTGGCACAGGCGGCAAGGCAAGCGCCCGTCCTCGCCAACTACATCGTCAATGCCAATACGGATGGCATTGCCGTGCCGGGGTTTGTCCAGCACCTGCCTGTGATCGGCGACGCCATCACCAACTGGTGGCAGGCGACCTTGAGCCAGCCGCATGGTCTGGCGCATCTGTTCTCCGACCGCGAAATCAACGGCTTCCACTCGGCCAGTGACCTGATCAAAGTGGTGGGCGTGGGCGTGATGCACCGCCTGGTGGATTTTGGCCTGGCGTTTCTCTGCCTGTTCTTTTTCTACAAGGATGGCGAAGTCCTCAATCGCCAGATCAATGCGCTGGGCAGCCACTGGTTCAGCGAACTGCGCTGGCAGCACTATTCGGCAAAGATCCCGACCGCGATCCGCGCCACCGTCAACGGCCTGGTGCTGGTGGGCCTGGCGGAAGGCATCTTGATCGGCATTGGCTATGCGTTCGCCGGCCTGTCATCACCCGCACTGTGGGCGGCGGCAACCGGTGTTCTGGCGATTATTCCTTTTGGCGCACCACTGGCGTTCGTCAGCGGGGCCGGTGTACTGGCCTTCAACGGCGCCATTCCGGCGGCGATTGCTGTCGCCGCGTGGGGCGGTGTCGTGCTCTTCGTTGCCGATCACTTTGTACGGCCAGGTATTATCGGCAACGCCACGCGTTTGCCCTTCCTGGCCGTACTGTTCGGTATTTTAGGCGGGGTAGAAACCCTGGGCCTGGTAGGACTGTTTATCGGTCCAGTCGTGATGGTGCTGTTTGTAACGCTGTGGCACGAGGCGAATCCAGCGACTGCGACGGATGTCGGTTCGCCAGTTGCCAAACCCAGGTGAGGAGCGCAAGCGAGGTCGCGGCATCTGCCGGCCGGTCTTGTGCATGGGCTGGGCAACTGGCTCCGGCAACCATTAATGTGCTTTCGACTTCGACAGGATCAGCAGCCAGCGGCGGAACAGCAGCACTTCCAGATGGCCAGCCTGTACACCGGTATCGCATTCCATGATCGGGTTCACCGCGTAGAAACGCTTGCGGAAGTCGCGGCACACCATCATTTCGCGTTTGCCCATGCGAACCATGAAAGAGGTAGGCAGGTATTCCAGGCCGAAGCGGGAGCCAAAGCTGCTGTTCAGAGTGCTCATGACGTTTCCTTTTGGGTTGGTGTGTTTAACGAGGAGTTCAGAATAGCATAACTACTGTATGAATAAACAGGTACTGTGCAAATAAACAGTAAATTCGCTATTTCGTGGTTTTTACGCCAACTTCATCGGCAGTCAAGCAGGGAGGACCAAATTTTTAGTAAATTGCTCAATTTCGTGGAGGCAAGACTGTCTCCTGGCGGTGAGTTCGGTTTGCATTTGACCGTGGGCATGGCATTGCTGCTGGTGTCCGGTTATGTGTTTCACGAACTGGCCGAGGCCGTGATGGGGCAGCAAGCCATCACCCTGCTGGACGTGCAGGTGGCGCACTGGTTCAATGCCCATGCCACCGAGCCCTATACCAGCCTGATGCTGGGCGTATCGGCCATGCATTCGGTGGCGGGCATGGTAGTGCTGTTCTGCCTGCTGGCACTGTATTTATGGCGGGCGCAGGCGCGCTACTGGCTGCTGGCGCTGGTCGTCAGCGTGCCGGGCGGGATGGTGCTGAATGTGATGCTGAAACATCTGTTCCAGCGTACGCGGCCGGTATTTGACGAGCCCCTGGTGATGCTGGCGACGTACAGCTTCCCCAGCGGCCACACCACGGCCGCCACCTGTTTTTATGGTTTGCTGGTGAGCTATCTGGTGATTGCCCGGCCGGCGTGGAGTGTGCGCTTGGGAACGGTGGTGCTCTGCCTGACAATGGTATTGTTGGTGGCATTCAGCCGGGTCTATCTGGGCGCGCATTATGTCAGCGATGTGCTGGCGGCCATGGCTGAGAGCGTGGCCTGGCTGGCGGTGTGCATCACCGCGATCTCCACGCTGCGCCGTCGCCGTGAGGCTAAAACTATATAAATCATATGAATAAATTCGTCGTCATCGTGAATGCGAGTGCAGGCTTGGGATATTGCGGGGGCTGGGCGGAAGCGTTGCTGGAGAAATTCCGCAGCCATGGCGCTGAAGCCGACATCACGCTGGCCAAGAGCGGTGAAGAGATGATAGAACGCGCCCAGCGCGCCGTGGCTGATGGCGCACCGACCGTGGTGGCGGGCGGCGGCGACGGCACCATGAACGCCGTGGCGTCGGTATTGGCCGGCACCGAGACCTGGCTCGGCGTGCTGCCGCTGGGGACGCTGAACCACTTTGCCAAGGACCTCAAGCTGCCGCTGGACCTGGACGAGGCCGTGGCCTACATCGTGGGCAACAAGGCGCGCAAGGTCGATGTGGGCGAAGTCAATGGCCGCATCTTCCTCAACAACTCCAGCCTGGGGATTTATCCCGACATCGTGCGCGACCGTGAACAGCAGCAGCGCCATCTGGGACGGGGCAAGTGGCCGGCGTTTGGCCGCGCGCTGTTTGCCGCACTGCGGCGTTTTCCTTTCCTCAGCGTGCGCCTGAAGATCAACGGCGAAGAGCATTTGCGCCGCACGCCGTTTGTCTTCATCGGCAACAACGAATACCTGCAAGGCCTGACCATGGGCGCGCGCGAGCGCCTGGATACGGGCAAGCTGTGCCTGTACGTGGCGCAGAAGCCAACCCGGCTGGGCTTGCTGCGCTACGCGATGCACGCCTTGTTTGGCACGCTGCAGGCGGCGCGCGACTTTGATGTGCTGTCGGCGTCGTCGCTGGAAATCGAAACGCGCCATCATCATCTGCGCGTGGCCACCGATGGTGAGGTAACGCTGATGAAGCCGCCACTGTGCTATCGTTCAAGAGCCTCGGCGCTGCATGTGATTGCGCCGGCCGCCTAGGAGGAGAGCATGCGCACCATCGTCCATTTATCCGATCTGCATTTCGGCCGTGTCGATCAGGACCTGCTGCGGCCGCTGCAGGAGCTGGTGACCCGGCTGGCGCCGGATGTGGTGGTGGTGTCCGGCGACCTGACCCAGCGCGCCAAGACCGAAGAATTCAAGGCCGCGCGCGCCTGGCTCGATACCTTGCCCGGGCCGCAGATCGTGGTCCCCGGCAATCACGACATCCCGCTGTACAACGTCGCCAGCCGCTTCCTGGCACCGCTGCGCAAATACACGCGCTACGTCACACTGGACCTGGCGCCGGAATATGTGGATGACGAAATTGCCGTCCTCGGCATCAATACGGCGCGCTCGCTGACCTTTAAAGATGGCCGCATCAACCACGAGCAAATTGCGCAGATGAAGCAGCGCATGAGTGCGGTGGGACCGGACCATACACGCATCATCGTCACCCACCATCCGTTTGATTTGCCGGACACCTTCGACAAGGACGACCTGGTCGACCGCGCGCCCATGGCCATGCAGGCGTTTTCGGAATGCGGCGTCGATGTGCTGCTGGCCGGCCATCTGCATTCTAGCCATGCGGGCAATAGCGCGCAGCGCTACAAGATCAGCGGCTATGCGGCGCTGGTGGTGCAGGCCGGTACCGCCACCTCCACGCGCGGGCGCGGCGAATCCAATTCCTTCAATGTACTGCGCGTAGCGCCGGATGATGTGCAGGTCCAGCGCTACAGCTGGATCGAAGGCACGGCCAGTTTCGAGCCAGTCCACACCGAATGCTTCCGCCGCAGCGGCGACACCTGGTCGCTCGCCGCCGAAGCCTGAAGTTCGGGGTCAGTGCCGACATTCGGACATTTCGCTGGCGAAATGTCCGAATGTCGGCACTGACCCCGAACTTTAGAGCCAGTAGTTCATGAAGCGGGCCGCCCATTCTTTCATGCGGTGGGACCAAGGGCGGTGGCGCCAGGCTTCCAGTGTGATGAGGTTGGAGTCGCGCATGTCTTCCTGGAAGGCGCGCTCCATTTCGGTGCCAAAGGCGTCGCCCATGACAATGACGTTGAGCTCGCTGTTGTGCAGGAAGCTGCGGGTGTCGATATTGGTCGAGCCGACCGTGGACCATCGGCCGTCGATCACGGCGGTCTTGGCATGCAGCACTGCCAGCTTGAGCTGGTAGATCTTGACGCCTGCTTCCAGCAGGTCATCATAAAACGCGTGACCGGCATAGAACACCAGGCCGCTATCGGAAACGCCGGGCAGCACGATCTTGACGTCGACGCCGCGCCGCGCGGCCGCGATCAGGGCGTCCACGGTTTGCCGGTCCGGCACAAAATAGGCGGAGGTGATGTGGATGGATTTCCGGGACTCCTGGATTGCCAGCGCATACGCCTTGTAGATTTCAAACTGGCCGCCCGGATCGCTGCCCAGTACCCGCACCACCTTGTCGCCCGCGATGACGGGTTTGGGGAAGTAGTCGGCTTCCGGCAGGTCGTCCTTGTCCTGCGAGGCCCACTGGCGCACGAACAGCCACTGGAACGCCTGCACGGCCGGGCCTTCCACCTTGATGTGGGTGTCGCGCCAGCCGACCTGCGACTTGTCGGTGGGCTTGGAGGCCGAGCGGAACAGCGAACTCTTGGCATAGGTGGCGCTGATGTTGATGCCGCCCGTGAAGGCGACCTTGCCATCGACGATCAGCACCTTCCGGTGGTCGCGGTTGTTGAGCTTCCAGCTGTCGCCGATGACCTTGGCCGGGTTGACCGGGTTGAATTCGATGAGCCGGATGCCGGCATTGCGCATGCGCTTGAAGAATTCGGCCGGCACGCCGATGGTGCCGACGCTGTCATACAGGATGTTGACGGTCACGCCTTGCTGCTGCTTTTCAATGAGCGCATCGGCAAATTTCAGGCCCAGCTCGTCCTGGTCGAAAATATAGGTTTCGAGGTTGATGTTGTTGCGCGCGGTGGTGATGGCCTTGAGCATTTCCGCCATGGTCTGCGGACCGTCAAACAGCAAGGTGGTCTTGTTGCCGGCGATGAGCGGGACGCCGGTGGCCGCTTCTTCCAGTGCGGCCTGTTCCTGCAAGTTCAGCGTGCCCTTGGTCCAGCGCTTGGCCAGCAACGCCTTGGCGCGCGCGTCGCTCAGTTCGCCATTCGGGCCTTTGACGGTGGGCGTAGGCGCGGGCTCGAGCTTGTCGCCGAGCTGAGTCACATTGGGCAGCGATGCGCATGCGCCCAGCAAGCCCCAGCTCATCAGGAGCACCGGTAGCCAGAAATGCATGCGCAGGGTTTTCATCTGTGAGCCTTTTCAGTGGTGGTTGATTCGTCAGGCAGCAGCGCTGGTTCTTCTGCCTTGGATCCGAAGAAGAATGACATCGGGCTGGTACGGAACCGGCGGCCCAGTGCTTTGGTCAGCTGCCAGCCGTGCTTGAAGCGCACCTGGCGCGAGCGCAGCGCAACCCACAGCGCCAGGCCAAAACTGACCAGCAGATTGACTGTCCCGATGGAAAGGAAACCTGCCACCGAGGTCACAACCAGTTCCCAGCTGACATTGTGATCGAGTCCAACAATTGCTGTCGCAAAGTTGGCCGACGAGAAGGTCACGTGCCGGATATCAAGCGGCATGCCGAGCACGAAGCCGATGAACGGCATCACGCCGAGCAGGATGCCGAAGAAGAAATTCCCCATCAGCCCGCCCAGGTTGTTTTCCATGTAGACGCCCAGCCGGTCCAGGCGTTCCTGGCCCAGCAGCCAGCGCAGGCCGCGCAGCTGCGAGATGCGCTGCGCCCAGCGCGTGTACAGCGCCTTGTTGTCGTAGTAGCCCGAAATCAGGCCCGCCACGAACAGGCAGACGCCGGCAATCGCCGCGTAAATCAGCGTTGGCGCGTGGATGGGATCGATGTCGTGCAGCAGGTGCATGGCTTTTTCCGGCGACACCAGGTGGTGGCCGGTCATGTAGGGCCAGGCCATGGCGATCAGCCAGGCGGTGGGAATTGCCACCGCCAGGTTGCCCAGCACGGCCATGTTCTGGGTGCGGATCACCTTGGCGCATAGTTCGGCCATGCTGTCGATATCGATATTGCGGCCGTCCTTGCTGTGCAGGCCGGCGGCGATGCGCGACGCGGTCATGGCCGGCTGCTTGGTGGCCACCGTGAAGTGCAGCAGGTGGATGAACATGAAGCCCAGCGAGTAGTTCATGCTGAACAGGAAGGCTTCCACCAGCGGCGCCGCGCGCAGGTAGGACATGAGGATCTTGAACAGCGCCATGAAGCCGATCACCAGGCCGGCGCCGGCAGAGGACACGAACATGCCGCGCAGTTCCTTGCGGCTGTCGGCCACGTAGTGTTCGCCCGTGTGGCTGGCGTTCTCGGTGACGTTGCGTGCCAGCAGATCGACATTGTCGCGCAGCAGGTCGCTGATCATGTATTTGTTGTTGTGCGCCTCGGTCAGTTCCAGCGCCAGCGCGACGGCGGCGTCGCGGCGGGCATGCTGGTCTTCGGCGTGGACGTCGACCAGGAACAGCAGCTTGCGCATGCGCGCCAGGCTTTGCGTCAGCGACACCAGCAGGTAGGTGAGGGCGATGCTGGTGCCCTGGTTCAGCGCTTTCTTGCGGATCTTGGCGATGACGGCGTCGCACTGGTCCAGCATCACCAGCAGGTGGCGGACGTCTTCGATATCGACTTCTTCACCGGCCAGCTTGCGCTGGTAGACGTCGAGATAGGCGTTGACCTCGAAGTTCTGCACCATGAAGGGCGATTCGTAGGTTTCCATCTCGGTGTGGAAATTGGTCAGGCGTGGCTCCAGGCCGATTGCGCACACGCGGTAGGACAGCGTGCGGATCGCGTCCAGCAGCCCTGGCAGCATGATATTGCCGACGCGCGGTGCGCACGAGCGCTGCTCGGCGTAGCAGATGACGTCGAACAGGGCGATCCAGTCGTCGGCCGGCACGGCGCCCATCCACAGGTAGTCGGTGCGCTTGTAGACGATCTGGTCCAGCGCCTCGCTCAGGTAGTCGTTGCCGAGCGCGGGCGGCAGGATGCGGTAGGCGATGCGCGTGCGCAGTTCGGAGAAGAAGCCGTCATTCGACAGCACGCCGATTTCGGTGTACAGGCTGGCGTGGCGGCGGGCCGCGATGATGTTGCGCGCGTAGTTGCGCAGGGCCAGCGCGTGCGCCGGGCTGCCTTTCAACAGCTGGGTCAGGGTACGGACGTTGGCGGTGGCACGGGCGCCATCGCTGGCGCGCTTGGGGCGCAGGGTGTCAAACAGCGCGACCATCAGGCCGATATCGCTGCTCTCTGCGTTGATTTGTTCAAGGATTTCTAGCATGGGCCGAGTATACCCGCCCCACCTGGCGCTGTATGTACGTTGGCGTACATATGTTTCCATTGCGAAAGATGCATGCTGCGTGATTGCCCGCACAGAGCGCGCGGCCAGGGCGGCCTACACTGGCTTCAACACGTAACCTGTTACCTTACGCATCCGACTCATCATGAAATCCGCTCTCATTTCAATGGCTTTGATTGCACCGCTGACCGCAGCGGCCCAAGCACCGTCAGCGGTGGAAGTATACGGTGTGGTGGATGCCGGCGTGGTAGCCGAACGCGGTTGCCAGGGCGACTGCACCCGCACGCGGCTCGACAGCGGTGTGTCGACTGGCTCACGGCTGGGCGTGCGCGGGCGCGAAGACCTTGGCAACGGCACGGCGGCCGTCTACACGCTGGAAGCCGGCGTGCTCGGCGACACCGGACGGTCGGACCAGAACGGCCGCCTGTTCGGCCGGCAGGCCTTCGTCGGGCTGGACAGCCCGCTCGGGCTGGTGACGCTGGGCCGCCAGTACAACCTGGTGTACGAAGCGCTCACCGATGTGGCCGATCCCTTCCATGGCGGCATGGCGGGCAGCGCGGCCAACCTGGTCGGCTATACCACCAAGCGCTATGACAACACCATCAAATACAAATCGCCGCGCTCGCGCAGCGGCCTGCTGGGTTCGGTGATTTACAGCTTTGGCGAATCGCCCTACAACAACAAGGTCAACCGCGCGTATGGCGCCACGCTGGGCTATGAAAAAGGCCCGGTGAATCTCACGCTCACCCATCAGCGCAAGGAAAACCTGCTGGATGCGACCGGTACTACGCCGCCGGTCGACCAGTCGGCCAGCAATTCGCTGGTGGCCGCCAATGTCGATTTCGGCCGCTTCGTGGGCTATGCGGCGTATGGTCACAGCAAGGGTGATGGCAGCATGCAGTGGGATGAATCCAACCCGTATGGCGCGGTCGCGCAGCGCGACTTCTCGACCAACAGCCGTGACGTGCTGGTGGGTGTGGCGGTGCCGATGGGCGCAACCACTTTCCTGGCGTCCTACATCCACAAGGATGACCGTGGCCTGGCGGACCGCGATGCCAACCAGCTTGCGGTCGGCGCCAGCTATGCGTTCTCCAAGCGCACCAATGTGTATGCGTCGTTCGCCAAAATCCAGAACCGCAACGGCGCCGGCTACACGGTGGGCAACGCCACTAGCCGCGGCAGCGGTGATCGCGCCATCAACGTCGGCCTCAAGCATTCCTTCTAAACATGCTAAATTGCTGGTTTTGACACCAGGATTGAGCATGTATCTCACTTACTTCAACGGCAACTGGGCCGAAGGCAATGCGCCGCTGTTTGGCGCCATGGACCACAGCGTCTGGCTCGGTTCGTCCGTGTTTGACGGCGCCCGTTCCATCCGTGGCCACATGGCCGACCTGCGTTTGCACCTGCAGCGCGTGATTACCTCGGCCGACCGTCTGGGCCTGTCGTGCCCGCTGACGGTCGATCAGATGGAACAGCTGGTGCGCGAAGGCGTGGCCAAGTTTCCGGCGGATGCCGAGCTGTACATCCGTCCGCTCGTATTTGGTACCGATGGCCTGCTGATACCCGTGCCGGAAAAAAGCGCGTTTGCGCTGACCCTGTTTGATGCGCCGGTGCCGCCATTTACCGGCTTCTCGGCCTGCCTGTCGCAGCTGCGCCGTCCGGACGCCAACATGGCGCCGACCGATGCCAAGGCATCATCGCTGTATGCCAACACCTCCAAGGCATTGCGTGAAGCGCGCGATCGCGGCTTTGACAATGCCGTGGTGTGCGACAGCACCGGCAACGTGGCGGAGTTTGCGTCGGCCAACCTGTTCTTTGTCACGCCAGCCGGCAAGGTGGTGACGCCGGTGGCCAATGGCACTTTCCTGTCCGGCATTACGCGTGCGCGCGTGATCGACCTGCTGGCCAAGGAAGGGGTCGTGGTGGAAGAGCGCAGCGTGCGCCCGGAAGAACTGGAAACCGCCGTTGAAATCTTCAACACCGGCAATTACGGCAAGGTTACGCCTTGCGTGCGCTACGAGGCACGCATCTTGCCGGTGGGGCCGGTCGCAACGCTGGCGCGCGACCGCTACTTCGCGTTCTCCGACACCCAGTAATTACTGCGGCCTGGCCGGGCAGGTGGCGCTGAGCCAGCGCCCGGTCGACTCCACCGTCGCTTGCTGCGGGCCGGTGCCGCTGTTGTTGGTGACGTTCATGGTCATGGTGTAGGCGCTGTCGCCCTGGAAGCGCAGCTGGCCATTGCCGCTGGACGCGGGATCGGTACAGGTGAACGCGATGTTCAAGCCGCCGGGCACCTGATCTTGCTGGGATGTGCATTTGCCTTTCTGATTCAGCGGTATCTCCTTGCGCGACGCCATTTCTGGCGTAACGCAGGCGGTCATGGTGATGCCGCCATTGGCGCCCGCCTTGGGCATGGACACGCCGTTCCTGGCCATCATCGCCTCCATCTGCGCGCGCTGTTCCGGCGGCAGGGCGGCCAGCTGCGACAGGGCCGCGCTCATGGCCTGGTCGGTCTGGGCATTGCCGGTCTTGACCTTGCTATTGGTTTCCCATAAGCCCGGCTTGATGGTTTGTGCGGAAGCGGAAACTGCGGCCAGCATCGCCAGCGAAATCAACAGACGTTTCATGGTGTCTCCTTCCAAAAACAATGAGCATAAATGAAAACGGCGCCGTTGGCGCCGTTTCAACCGATAGCGGAGAAGGCTACACGCCGCGTCCGCTAATCAGGCGCAGCAGAACCATGATGATGGCCACTACCAGCAGGATGTGAATGAAGCCGCCGATAGTGTACGAAGTCACCAGGCCCAGCAGCCACAGAATAAGCAGAACTACAGCGATGGTATATAGCATGATTCTCTCCTCGGGTTGTGTTGAAACCATTATCAACAAAACCCGGCGCCGATTCTGTACGCTGCCGTACCTAGCGCCTTAGTCCATCGAACGCAACTGGCCGTTCACCACGCGCACGGCGTCGCCCGAGCGCCAGTTTGGCTGCGCCGATTGATGGAAGGTGCGCTTGGTGCCATTGTCCATGCGGACCACGATATTCCAGCTATACGAGGTTTTCATATTGCCTTCGATCTGGTTGCCCGCCACCGCGCCGCCGACCGCACCGGCCACCGTCGCCAGCTGACGGCCGTGGCCGCTGCCAACCTGGTTGCCCAGCAGGCCGCCAAGCACCGCGCCACCGACCGCGCCGACGCCGCTGCCTTGTGGACGGTGTTCTACCGAGCGTACCGATTCCACCGTGCCGCAGCTGGTGCATGGCGCCTGACGCGCTTCCTGTTCCTGCACCTGACCCGGGCCCTGCTGCACGGCCGCTGCCGTGGCCGGCGCCGCACTGTTATAGGCCATCTGCTGCGATGCTGCAGGCGCGGGCGGCATGCCGCTCACAGCGGCGGGTACCGAGGCGTTCGAGGTGGGCAGCCAGCCCAGTATCGCGGCGCTGCCGACGCCGCAGAACAGCACCACCGCGACAGCGGCGATGACCATGACCGGATGCGTGCCTGGTTTGTTGTTGGGGGTGTCCATGAGGTGTCCTTTTTATTGGTTGAGATGGTGCATTGCGCCGCATATTTTCCTTCAGGACATGTATTTCTTCCGTGCGTCACCGTACATACAGAGCAATTCATTGCCCTTACTCTTGGTCACATGCACACCTCGATCTCACCCTTCACCGACGACGACCGCGCCCAGCCACGGCTGGCGAACAACCGCCTGCTGGCCTGCCTGCCGGACGACGAACAGCTGCAGCTCGCCGAGAAATGCGAAACGGTGCGGGTGGAAAATGGCCAGGTGCTGAGCGAGCCGGGTCAGGCGGTGCGCTACGTCTACTTCCCGATCGACTGCCTGCTGTCACTGCTGGCGGTGGCGGAAGGGCGCATGACGCTCGAGGTCGGCGCTGTGGGGCGCGAAGGCATGATCGGCGCCTCCTCGGTGCTGGGCCACGAACTGGCGCAGATCCGCGCCGTGGTGCAGCGCTCCGGGCGTGCGTATCGCATGGTGGTGGAAGACTTCGTCACCGAATTCCACCGGCTCGATTCCCTGCAGCGGCTGCTGCATCGCTACACCGACACCTTGCTGGCGCAGGCGCAGCAGATCGCCGTGTGCAGCCGCTTCCACGTACTGGAAGCGCGGCTGGCGCGCTCGCTGCTGATTACGCGTGACCGTCTGCAATCGGAAAAATTCCACCTCACGCACGAATTCCTCGCCCATGCGCTGGGCGTACGGCGCGTCGGCGTCACCAAGGCAGCCAGCGCGCTGCAGCAGCAAAAACTCATCAGCTACAGCCGCGGCAACATCGAAATCCTCGACTCCGCCGGCCTGGAGTCCGTCTCCTGCCACTGCTACACCATGTTCAAAGACAAATAGGGGTCAGGTCCGTCATTTCTACACGAACCCGGCAGTAGCCGCAGCTACTGCCGGGTTCGTGTAGAAATGACGGACCTGACCCCGAAATGAAAAACGGACCCGCAGGTCCGTTGTTGGTTGAGGCGGCGGGGATTAACGTGGTGGCTTTTGTACCTGGTTGCCGATCACGCCGCCGACGGCTGCGCCGCCGACGGTGCCGACTGCGCTACCGCCGGTCAGGACCGAGCCGGCGACGGCGCCAACGCCAGCGCCTACTGCGGTGTTGCGGTCCTGATTCGACATGCCTGCGCAGGCGCTCAGACCCAGGGTGGCCGCCAGCACGGCGGCGGTTGCTGCAATACGCTTGATGTTGTTCATGATGTTCTCCTCTGGCAGGTGGGGCGCGGTATTGCGCTCACCGATGGGGCCAGATTACGCAAGCTGGGCGCGCGCTTCCGTTCGGCACATCACATAGCCGGGATTTACTTGCCCGGCGCGGGCGCGACTGGTTTGGCGGCAACTTGTGCCATTAAGGCCTGGCAGCCGGCCGTCTCGCCCGGGCCGGTGCTGACCAGCGGTACGATGGCGGCCACCGGCGCTACCACGGCCAGCGCCAGCGCGCCGCCCGCGCGCAGGGCCAGTGTGCCTTTGTCGACGCTGACCTCGGGCGCCTTGAAGGTGCCGCGCACGTAGATCGGCGCGCGCAGCGAGATCACGCGCACACTCTTGGCGTCGGGCTTGAGTGTGAGGTCGAGTTTTTCGTTGTCCAGGTTGACGGTGCCGCCGATGTCGATTTTGGCTTCGGAGGTGTCCACCACGAACAGCCGCGATTTCATCACGCCATGGGTTACGGCGAAGTCGGTCACCATGCAGTTGAGCTTGACCTGTTTGTCGCCGGCCAGGCGCGTCAGCACCACGCTGCCGAGGTTGAGGCCCATTTCTTCGAGCAGCAGCTTGCTCACGCTGCCCTGGTTGATGACGCCCTTGAGCTCGCCATTGGATGAGCCCAGCAGCCCGGCCACCGAGTTGCCGGTGGCGGACAGCGAGACGTCGGCGTTGACTTCGCCCACGGTGGCCTGCATGCCTTCGATGCCGGGGAACAGCTGTTTGAGTTGCAGGTGCTGGGCGCCGGCCTTGAGTTCGGCACGGATCGCCTGTGGATTGATCTTGCCGCTGCCATCCAGCATGACGGTGGAGTTGAAGCGGCCGCCGGCGATGTCGAAGTTCAACGGTTTCAGCGACAGCACACCGTCCTTGAGGTGGATCTGCGTTTCCAGTTGATGGATCGGCAGATTTTTGTCGCGGGTGATTTGCGCGGCCTTGTAGTTGACGTCGGCATCGATCGCGGTCCAGCGCTCGGTGCGGAAGGTTTCTACCGGCAGCACCTTGTTGCCGGGCTGGACCGTATCGGCGCCGCGCGCCTCCTTGCTGGCGTTGGAGTCGGCGCCGATCAGCGGCCCCAAATCGGACACTTGCAGCAGCCGCGATTGCACGGCGCCGCTCAGCAGCGGCCGCGGCGCCCCGGTTTTGAAGTCGAGCTTGCCGCCGATGTCGCTCTGGCCGACCTTGCCTGTGAACTGGTCGTACACCCAATGGCTGGCGTTGGCGCCGAGGTTGCCGCTGAGGTGGCCTTCGGTGACGAATGGCGGCGTCTCGGGCAACAGCACGCCGGTCAGGCCATACAGGCGCGCCATGCTGGGGCCGGACAGTTTGAGGCGCATGTCGAGCGCGGCCAGCGCTGCAGGCTTGGTCAGCGTGCCTTCAACGCTGATGCGGGTGCCGCCCACCTCCAGGTTGGCCGCCAGCGGGTAGGGCGTGGTCTGTTCTTGCAGCGACAGCACGGCGCCGGCCTTGCCGCTGCCGCTCACGTCCTGCTGGTTCCACTTGCCGTGCAACTGCCAGGCGACGCCGTAGCGGGCGTCGTTGATGGTGTCGACCTGGGCGCTGGCGTCAACCTGGGTCATGGCATCGATGTAGCGTATTGCGCCTTTCGAGAACACCACGCGCTGCACGTCCAGCGACCAGGCGGAGCGCTTGTCTTCGCGTTTGAAGGTCCAGTTGTTGTGACCGTCGGCGTCGCGCTGCAGCAGCAGCTTGGGATGGTCGAAGCGCAGCACCGGGATCTGGATGCGCTGGCGCAGCAGCGGCAGGGGCTCGATGACAAACGCGAACTGGCCGACGCTGGCCATCTCGGCCGGCGCCTGCATGCCGCGCGGATTGCCGACGTGGACGTCGCTGGCCAGCAGGTGCGGCAGCGGCAGGTAGTCGCGCCAGGTGCGGTCCTGACCGTTGTTGCCCTGCTGTTGCCAGGTCAGGGAGACCGCGCCACGGATCTCGAATGGCCGGTCGATGGCGGCGCTGATTTTTTCGTTGAGCCAGGGCCGTGCGCGGTTCCAGTCGTAACTGGCCAGCACGGCGGCGGCAATCACGGGCACCGCCAGCACAACGCTGCTGGCAGCCAGGGTAATACGGGTTCGGCGGGATAGGGACATGGACATGGGAGACCAGCTGAATTTTTATAGTTGCCTCATTTTACACACTCGGCGTTTTTGTGCGGCACCGTACTGATGCCAAAGCAGCATGGGGCTATAACATCAACTGTACCGTTCATTTTTTTGAGGAGAACAATAATGATGAATCTGAATACTCAATGGCAAATGATGTGCGGCATCGCCCTGGTGGCTGGCCTGAGCGCCTGCGCCAGCGATAAAACGCCCGCTACCGCTGACGTCGCAGTGTCGCGCGAAGCCGTGGCTGCTGCCACCAGTGCTGGTGCTGCCGATCTGGCGCCAGCGGAAATGCAGTCTGCCCGCGACAAGCTGATGCGCGCCAATCAGGCGCTGGCGGCCAAGGATTACAAGACCGCGCAAGACCTGGCAACGCAAGCGTCGGCTGACGCCCAGCTGGCCCAGAGCAAAGCCAACTCGGCCAAAGCCACCACGGCTGCCGATGAGCTGCAAAAAAATATCCGTCTGCTGCGTGAAGAAGTGGCCCGCGCCAACGCCACCAGCCAACAATAAATCATCCCGGAGCCCATCATGAAAAAAATCACTCTGCTGCCTGTTGCCTTTGCCATGTCCGTGATGTTTGCTGCCTGCAGCAGCACGCCGACCACCACTTCGCAGCTGGAACAGGCGCGCAGCGACTTCTCGGCGGCACAGGGCAATCCATCGGTGGCATCGAACGCGCCGCTGGAATTCAAGGCCGCCTCGGATGCGCTGGACCGCGCCAACGCCGCTGCCGCGAAGAAGGACAGCCTGGATGAGATCGACAAGCTGGCCTACATCGCCAAGCAGAAGATCGCCACCGCACAGGAAGCCGCCAAGGCCAAGCAGGCGGAAAGCGATGTGGCCAATGCCGCCCGTCAACGCGATGAAATCCGTCTTGAAGCCCGCACCGCGGAAGCCAACCAGGCCCGCGCCAGCGCCGACCGCGCCCGTACCCAGGCCGAGCAGGCCAAGGCTGATGCCGACGCCGCCCGCATGCAAGCCGAGGCGGCTGCCAATTCGGCGCGCGACGAGCAATCCAAGAACGCCGCGCTGCAACAGCAGCTGGCCGACCTGCAAGCCAAGCAGACTGACCGCGGCATCGTGATTACCCTCAACGACGTGCTGTTCAATGTCGACCGCGCTGAACTGAGCGCCGAAGGCATGCGCACCGCGCAGAAAGTCGCTGACGTGCTGATGCAGGAACCACAAAGCGTGGTGCTGGTCGAAGGCTTTACCGACAGCACTGGCACCTCGTCGCACAATCTGGAACTGTCGCAGCGCCGTGCCGAATCGGTGCGTGCCGCGCTGTCCGGCCTGGGTGTCCCACCCGGCAAGATCGCTACCCGTGGCTACGGCGAAGCCTATCCCGTCGCCAGCAATGCTGATGCTGGCAGCCGCCAGCTGAATCGTCGTGTGGAAATCGTGCTGTCGCAAAACGGCGCACCGATTGCCAACCGCCGCTAATTTATTACACTAGGAAGGACTATCATGGCTGAATCCAATCCCACCCATCCGGCAGGCATCGACATCGAAGCCATCCGCGCCGCCGCCCGCAATCTCGAGGACGGCGCTGTCACCGCAGGCTATCGCGGCGACCGCGAGGCAGTGATCGCGATGCTCAACGGCGCACTCGCAACCGAACTGGTCTGCATCATGCGCTACAAACGCCACTATTACACGGTGGCGGGGCGCGAGAACGCTGGCATCAAGGCCGAGTTCCTGGAGCATGCGAACCAGGAGCAGGAGCACGCCGACTGGCTGGCCGAGCGCATTGTCCAGCTCAACGGTGAACCTGATTTCAACCCGGCAACATTGCTCGCACGCAGCCATGCCGAGTATGATGCGTCAGAAGACGTACAATCGATGGTCCGCGCCAACCTCATTGCCGAGCGCGTGGCGATTGAATCGTACCGGCAGATGATTCAGCAAATCGGTGATTCCGACCCGACCACCCGCCAGTTATTGATCAAGATCATGGCGGTCGAAGAAGAACACGCCGACGATATGCGTGATTTGCTTGACGAACACGGATAAAGACACTGCAGCTTCATTTGCTGTACAGTTTTCACATCAACAACCACAACAGGAGCTTCATCATGCTGGAACAAAACATCAGTACCGTGAATAACGACGTGAAAACTCTGGTTAAAGATGCCCAGGCATTGTTCACCGCCGCTACCGCGCTGACTGGCGAAAAGGCCGAAGAACTGCGCGGCCGCGGCATGCGCGCACTGGACACCGCACTGGCCAAGGCGCATGAGGCGCAGGTCAGCGCAGTGGCTGCCACCAAGGAAGCCGCCAAGCAGGCCGACGAATACGTCAAGGAAAACCCATGGCGTTCGATTGCCGTGGCAGCCGGCGTCGGCCTGCTGATCGGCGTCATCATCGGCCGTAAGTAAGCCATCGTGTCGCAAGACGAAGGAAATCGTCCGCCGGGTTTGATTGCGTCGCTGGGTCTGGTGACCCGCAACGCGATCGGCCTGCTGCTCAACCGGCTGGAGCTGGCCGCGCTGGAGTTGGCGGAGGTGCGCAATCACCTCCTCAAGCTGGTGCTGGTCTTTGCGCTGGCGGTGGTGGCGGGCTGCTTTGCGCTGGCCTATGCCACCGTCACCATTGCCTATCTGGCCTGGCAGTCGCTGGGCTGGACCATCTTGCCGATCATCACCTGCGTGTTTCTGCTGATCGCCATTGGCCTGATCGTGTACGCGCGCGCCATGATCGCGAGCGGCAAGCTGTCGTTGCCGGCCACCATGGCAGAACTCAAATCCGACCGCGATATGCTGGTCTAAGGAGCGCCGATGAGCCATCAAGAAGAGGCCGCCGTGGCGGCGGAAAAACTAAGACTGATACGCGAAGGCGAGCTGTATCGCATCAAGGTGGTGCACGCCAAGGCGCTGGTGACCCAGGCGCTGCAGCCGGACGCGCTGATGCACGGCGCCGTCGAGCATGCGGTCGGCATGGCCCAGGCGCGCCTGGGCGGGTTGCTGCAGCCGGGTGGTTTGAGTGGCTTGAATTTCCGCTCGCTCAAGTCGCTGATGCCGTATGCGCTGACGGTCGGTTCGTTCATTGCGCGCAAGCGTTTGATCAAGCCGGCGCTGGCGTTAGCGGTGGTGGCCGGGGCCGGGGTGGCCTGGCTGCTGCGGCACAAGCGTACGCAGGAATGAAACGAGGGCCGCAGATGCGGCCCTCGTTTTTTATTGCTTGTTGTCTGCCAGGATCTGCGGCACTTTGGCCATGTCATCCTTGTAGGTTTGCTGGGCGTCCTTGAGGCAGCTGCTGCGTTCGCTGGCAGCGCCTTTCTGGCACGCCTGCCTGGCTTCGGCCAGGGCGGCGCCGATTTCCTTGCGCAGCGTGTGTTCCTGTGCGGCCTTGGTGGTGTCGGCCTGCTTCCAGCGCATGGGTTCGCCTTTGGCGATTTCCTGGTGCTGCAACTGGACGTTTTGCGGTGGCGTGGTGTCCTGTGCGTGCGCGGCCCAGACCGCGCACGCCATCATCACGCCGGTGATGATGTGTCGAGCCATGATGTTCTCCTGAGTTTATAGCCTGCCGGTCAGCAGCATAATCAGCAGTATAACGACGATCAGGCCGGTGATGCCGCTGGGCGCGTAGCCCCAGTCGCGGCTGTGCGGCCAGGTCGGCAGTGCGCCGATCAAGGCCAGGACCAGAATAATCAGAATGATGGTACCCATAAAATTCTCCTTGTTTTAAGCAGTGGACTGGTCCCGGCAATGGGGTCAGTAGCGGTACAGGCGGCCGTCGATCAGACGCACGCGGTTGCCCACGCGCAGATCGTAGACGCTGTCCTGGTTGATGATGCGGGTGTCGCCATTGTCCATGCGGACGCTGATCTGGTATTCCTGCTTGCCGGCGTTGCGGTTGTTCTCGACATTGTTGCCGACCACGGCGCCACCGACGGCGCCGGCTACGGTCGCGGCGGTGCGGCCGCCGCCGGAGCCGACCTGATTACCCAGCAGACCGCCGATCAGGCCGCCGGTGACGGCGCCCACGCCGGAGCCGCCCGAACGGGCCTGGACCACGGTAATGGCGTCAATCGTGCCGTAGGTGGAAGAGTCGTTGCTGATGTAGCCGATCTGTTGCGGCTGCTGGTTGTTGCTGGCGCAGCCGCTCAGTACGGCAGCGCCGGCCAAGATGGCGGCGGCAAACGTGGTTGAGCGTTTCATATTGTCCTCCTGGAAAAGTGTGAGTCCAGCATAGACAGCGCAACAGGGCGGGTCTGTGCGCTTACGCACCCTGTTGAGTCGTGCGGGTTTTTTGTACGGTAGCGTACAGAGGTCCGGCAGGAAGGCGCGTAAAACGTCTACATCGGTAGCAGAGACGTGGCAACGTCCCGCTGGCTGACAAACTCAAATGTTCTTAATTACTCCAAGGAGAATCGCCATGAAAATCGCACATAAAATCGCTACTGCCCTGTTCACTGTATCGCTGCTGGGTGCCATGACCGGCTGCGCATCGACCTCCACCAAAGAAGGCACCGGCGAGTATGTCGACGATTCCGTCATCACCACCAAAGTCAAAGCCAGCATCTTCAACGAGCCTAGCCTGAAATCGACGGAAATCAATGTCGAAACCTTCAAAGGCACTGTGCAGCTGAGCGGCTTCGTGGCCCAGCCAGGCGACATCGCCAAGGCTGCTGAAATCGCCCGCGGCGTCAAAGGCGTGACTGCAGTGAAGAACGACATCCACGTCAAGTAATTCCACCCCGGCCAGCGCGCCTCTCGCGCTGGCCTCTCTCTATTCATCATGAACCAGCCTGCCGACCTCCCATCCACAACTACCTCGGCGGTTGGCGCCGAAGGTGTTTCCCCCCGTCTTCCCTTGCACGTCAACGCGCGCGGCCTTGCACTGGGCGTGATTGCCACCGTGGTGTTTATCTATGCACTACAGTGGTCGCGTGATTTTCTGGTGCCGGTGCTGCTGGGCATACTGATTACCTTCATGTTCAGTCCGCTAGTGTGCTGGCTCGAACGCATCCGGATTCCACGTCTGATCGGTACCACGCTGATTATTGCGGTCATCCTGGGCAGCTCGGTGCTGGTGGTGGACAAGGTGCAGGGCGAGTTCCAGTCCATCATGGATGAGCTGCCGACTGCCGGGCACAAATTGTCGCGCCTGTTGTCGGACCGCCTGCATACCGGCGGTCCCAGCGCACTGCAGCGCATCCAGGATGTCGCCACCGAACTGCAGCAGGCCACTGCTGGGGCACAGGAACGCCGCGCTGCGCGCCGCGCCACCGCCACTGCCGCTGCACCGGACAGCATCCCGGTGATGAACTGGATCTGGGCCGGCTCCATGGGCGTGATGGGCTTCCTGAGCCAGGCCACCATGGTGATTTTCCTGGTGTTTTTCCTGCTGCTGTCGGGCGACACCTTCAAGCGCAAGCTCGTCAAGCTGACCGGACCGTCGCTGACCAAGAAAAAGATCACCGTACACATCCTGGAAGACATCAACAGCTCGATCCAGAAATACATGCTGATGCTGCTGGTGACCAACTCCGCGCTGGCCTTGCTGATGTGGATTGCCTTGCGCTGGATCGGCCTGGAAAATGCGGGCGCCTGGGCCATCGTGGCCGGCTTGCTGCACCTGATGCCTTACTTCGGCCCGCTGCTCATCATGCTGGCCACCGGCGTGGTCGCCTTCCTGCAGTTCGAGTCGCTGCAAATGAGTTTGCTGGTGATGGGCGCTTCGCTGGCGATCGCCACGCTGATCGGCACCGTGGTCGCCACCTGGATGACGGGCCGCTTTGCACGCATGAACGCGGCAGCGGTGTTTGTCAGCCTGCTGTTCTGGGGCTGGCTGTGGGGCGTGTGGGGCTTGCTGCTCGGCGTGCCCATCATCGTGATCGTCAAGGTGGTCGCCGAGCGCATCGAAGGCATGGAAGTGGTGGCGGAACTATTGGGGGAGTGAACGGTTGCGCAAGCTCCCCAGTTGCAGCGCATACTGCCGCGCAAACTCGGCGCCGAGGAAGAAGATCTGCGCCGAGTAATACACCCACAGCAGCAAGGCAATCAGCGAACCGGCCGCGCCATAGCTGCTGGCCACGCCGCTATTGCCGATATACGCACCAATCGCATATTTCCCCAGCGTGAACAGGGCCGCCGTGCCGATCGCGCCGATGGTCACGTCGTGCCACGACAGCTTCACGCGCGGCAGCATCTTGAAGATCACGCCAAACAGCGCGGCGATCACCAGGAAGCTGATGGCCATATTCACGCCGGTCAGCGCCACCCCGGCTTCCGCCCAGTAATTGCCCCAGAATTTTTCCAGCAGGGTCAGCGCCGCGCTGACTACCAGCGACACCATGAGCAGGAACGCCAGCACCAGCACCATGCCAAACGACAGCAGGCGCGTGCGGATGGTATCCCACAGCGTGCCCTTGGTGAGCGGCGGGACTTGCCAGATGGCGTCCAGGCTGGCCTTGAGTTCGGCAAACACGGTGGTGGCGCCAAACAGCAGCAGGGCGCTGGCGATCAGCGTCGCCATGCGGCCTTCCTCCTTGTTCTTTGCTCCCGCCAGCACGGCCTGGATGGCTTCCGCGCCCTGGCTGCCGACCAGCCCGCGCAGTTGCGCGAACAGTTCGCCTTGTGCCGCCTGCGGCCCGTAGAACCAGCCGGCAATCGCCAGCACCAGCACCAGGATCGGCGCCAGCGAGAACAGCGTATAAAACGCCAACGCCGCGCCCATGCTGCCGCCGCGGTGTTCAAACCATTCCGAGATGGTGCACTTCAGCACCGAGAGGATATTTTTTGTCTGCATAAATGAAAAAAGCCCCGCAACCGGAGTTGCGGGGCTGAGATGACGAGATTACGGGACGCGGCGTTCGATGGTGATTTGTTCCACTTCAACGCGGCGGTTAGGTTCCAGGCAGGCGATCAGGTCAGCACGTTTCTTGTTGTTGCACTGGACCACAGGATTGGCCTTGCCTTTGCCTTCGGCCACCAGGCGGTTGGCAGCGATGCCTTTGCTGACCAGATAGTCCTTGACCGCATTGGCGCGGCGCTCGGACAGTTTCTGGTTGTACTTGTCGCTACCCAGACGGTCGGTGTAGCCGGTGATGACGACGTTGTCGACGCTTGGATTGGCGTTGAGGGCGGCGGCAATTTCATCCAGTTTCGGGGTGTCGGCGGTCAGCTTGGCGCTGTCAAATTCAAACATCTTGGTGGCCGACATGGTCACTTTTTCAAAACGTGCCGGCGCTGGTGGTGGCGGTGGCAGCGGTGCTGGTGGCGGTGGTGGTGGTTCTGCCACGACTGGCGCTGGCGGTGGTGCCGGTGGGGCTGGGCGCGGTGGCGCGTCAAACGCGATGTTCAAACCTACCGTCAGGTAATAGTTGTTGCTCTTGCTGTTAGGGAAGTTGTCGCCACGAATGAAACCGTGGACGTCACGCAAGTCGGCCTGGAAGGTGACGCGGTCGCTCATATCGGCCTGGAAGCCCAGGCCGGCGCTCAGGTAAGGCGAGGTTTTTTTGCGTTCGCCAAAGGCGTTCAGGTTGGCCTTGTCGCGTTCTGCACCGACACCGACCAGGATGAATGGACGGAACGATTTGCGCGAGAACAGGTACAGGCCGTCAACGCCCAGCGTGTCCTGCTGGTAGCGCTGGCCATTTTCACGGGAGCGGGCATAGGTGTAGCCCATCTGCACATCCCAGTTTTCATTGACGGCTTTGCCGAATTTCAGGCCGGCGCCGTAGCCGCGCTTGTCCACGCCAAAGTCCGAATCAGGCTTGATGCCGTTCACGCTAGGCTGGATGTACCAGGAAGGGTTGATGACCGCGTCCTGGGCCATGACGGAGAACGACGCACACAGGGCGGCTGCGGCGAGGGCGATTTTTTTTGATTTGTTCACAGGGTAGCTCCCGATCTTGTTTAAGAAGTTTCATTGCCAGCAATGTTGTTGCATCGCTGTTGGACCGAAGATTAGGCAGTTTGTTGCAGTGCTTCCGTACGCTACCGCACCTAAATTTGTGCTGTCTCAAATCCGACACATCTGCTGAAACTTAAGCTGCGCACGATTGTCCTAACTTAAATGAACTAACGACCAATAATGTTCGTTGCCGCACAGACTACAACTGCACAAACGGGCATTCTTGCAACAAACGCCACACCCAAATGTTCAAAGGAGCGCTCTCATGCACGCAGTCAGCAAACAACAAACCTTGGTCCAAAACGAGATGAAAGCCTCGCCGGAAATGCAATCCACCACGGCGCGCCTGACTGCCTTGATGGACCGGTCGACGCCGGCGCCCCTGGACCGCAAGCCAGCCCTGTCGATGGCGTCAATCGAGCGCGTGCGTTCGACCTCCGCCACGCTGCGCCGCATTGAAAACATGCAAAAGCTGATCGGCGAACTGTCCAACCACGAAATGCTGGCCGATGAAATCGCCTGGTTCCTGAAATTCTCGCCGTCCGGCGCCCGCAAATATATCCGCGACCTGCGCGAAGCTGGCGTGATCGAGCTGGCCCGCTATGTCGAAGGCACCGCCACCTACCTGGGCAAAGCCGTGTACCAGCTGACCCCGGACCCGGAGCGCATCGCCGCCTTCCTGGCTGCCATCGCCCAGCCGAAGCGCGAAGGCGCACCGCCACGCAAGGAGCGTCCAGGCCTGCGCGAGCAAGCCATGGCTGGCAATGGCCGCCACTTCCACATTCTGGCCGACGACACCCACTACGCGATCCGCGTCAACCGTGGTCCGGTGATGCGCGATCCACTGGTGGCCGCGCTGTTTGGCAGCGCACCGTCCCAGCAAAAAGCCGAATAAGTCCCCGCCGCAGGGGTATCATCGAACAGCCGGTGCAGTGCAGACTGCGTCGGCTGTTTTGCATGTATTGAAATGTAAACAAGCAACCCCAACTAGCCGTCAAGACAACCTACGGACCCTGCGGCATATGGAAGCTTTGATCTGGATCGGCCTGACGGCGCTGGCGATCGCGCTGCCCTTTATCTACCCACGCTGGCGCTTGCAGCGCGTGCTGGCCCAGCCCTTGCCGCCCGAAGCGGAAGCGGTTTTGCAGCGCAATATCCCCGTATATCGCCACATGAGCCCGGACTTGCAGCAGCAGTTGCGGCGCATGGTGGTGCAGTTCCTGCATCAAAAAAAGTTCATCGGCTGCGAAGGGCTGGACGTCACCGATGAAATGGCGGTGACGATTGCCGGCCAGGCTTGCCTGCTGCTGCTGAACCGCCCCAGCAAGGTGTATCCGGCCTTGCACACTATCCTCGTGTATCCGAGCGAATTCGTGGCGCAGCGCGCCGAAGTGGGGCCGGGCGGGGTGATTACGCCGGGCCACCAGAGCATGCTGGGCGAATCGTGGGACGATGGCCGCGTGGTGCTGTCCTGGGATAATGTGCGGCGCGGCGCCGCCGACTGGACTGACGGCCACAACGTGGTGTTGCATGAGTTTGCGCACCAGCTCGATAGTGAATCCGGCCGCGCCAACGGGGCGCCGTATCTGGGCAACCCGGCCAGCTACCGCGAATGGTCGGAAGTGCTGTCGCGCGATTATCAGAATCTGCGCTTGCATGCGATGTACCGCCAGCACACGGTGATGGACCATTACGGCGCCACCAATCCGGCGGAGTTCTTCGCAGTGGCCACCGAGACCTTCTATGAAAAGCCCTACCAGATGGCTGAACATCACCCCGAGCTGTTCAAGGAATTCCTCAAATACTACCGGGTCGATCCGCGCGAGTGGATGTCGCCGCCGCCCCCGCCGCCTCCGGTGGAGCCGTCTTCCTACGCCGTGGCCGGCTGGTAGCTACAGGATGATGGAGCCGTCGTCGCTGCGCTTCACGCGCAACAGGCCCGGCTCTTCGTCTTCCAGCCGCTGCGCTTCGGTTTCCTGCGGCGTGGGCGCCTTGCCCGCTTCGGCCAGCAGACGCTGACGTTCTTCCAGTCCTTGCAGGATATTCTGCTCCAGCTCGGCCTGCTGCCACGGCTTGGGAATGAAGCGGAACACATGGGCGTCGTTGATGGCCGCCATCGCTGTCCTGAAATCGGTGGAGGCGCTGAGCATGATACGCACCGTGGTGGGCGCCACGTCCTTGAGCGCCTGCAGGAATTCGCCGCCGCTCATTTCCGGCATCATGAAGTCGGACACCACCAGATCGAACTCGCACACGCAGATGCGGTTCAGCGCCTCGAACGGATTGGTGAAGGTTTCAATCTGGGCGCCGGCCAGCGCCTTGCTTTGCCGTAGTGCGCGCTGCAGCGCGCTCAGCATATTCGGTTCATCGTCCACCAGCAGTATGCGGCTCATGATTGTTCCTCCGTATGGCGTACCGGCAGCAGCACGCGAAAGCAGCTGCCGCGTCCCAGTTCGGTATCGACTTCGATGCGGCCACCGTGTTTTTGCACAATGCCGTAGGCCAGCGACAGCCCCAGCCCCGTGCCCTTGCCGACCGCCTTGGTGGTGAAGAAGGGATCGAAAATGCGCGACAGCGCGTCGGGCGCAATGCCGTGGCCGGTGTCTTCCACTTCCAGCCTGACGGTCTGGCCGTCGGCCATGCCGGTGCGCAGCGTGATGGTGCCGCGCTCCGGTCCCATGGCCTGGGCCGCGTTGATGACCAGGTTCAGCACTACCTGGTTGATTTGCAGCGGCAGGCATTCGATCTCGGGAATATCGCCGTAAGCCTTGACCACGTCGGCGCGGTATTTGACCTCGTTGGCGACGATGTTGAGCGTGGAGTCGATGCCCAGGTGCAGATTGGCGCGGCTCCATTCCTGGCTGGCGTCGGCGCGTGAAAAATCCTTGAGGTCTTCCACGATGTGGCGCACCCGCACGATGCCTTCGCGCGACTCGCGCATCAGCGCCGGGATGTCCTGGCGCAGGAAGTCGAGGTCGATGCGCTCGCGCATGGCGCGCAGGCGTGCCGTCACGGCGGGCTGGGCGATGCTGGTTTCTGCTTCCTGGTAAGCGCCCAGCATCTCGAACAGCTGCTCCAGATAGTTTTGCAAGGTGCCGACATTGGAGAAGATGTAGCCGATCGGATTGTTGATTTCATGCGCCACGCCTGCCGCCAGCTGGCCGATGGAGGCCATCTTCTCCGCCTGCACCAGTTGCTGCTGCGCGGTGGACAGCAGGTCGTTGAGTTCGGTGAGCTGGCGGATATCGTCTTCCAGCCTGTCGTTGGCGTGCGCCAGCTGGGCGGTGCGTTTCTCGACGATGTGCTCGAGGCCGTCCTTGGCCTTGCGCAGCGCATTTTCAGCCACGCGGCGTTCGGTGACGTCGCGCAGCGTTTCGATGGCGCCTACCACATTGCCCTCCGCATCGCGCAGCGGCGCGGCGGTGAAGTGCAGCCAGTGCCCGCTGGCGCCGATGTTGGGAAAGAAGTCTTCCGACTCGTAGGCGCCGGGAATCAAGGTGGAGCGCTTGCTGTGGCCGGGGTAATGGTGGTCGATATTGTCGTCGCCATCGATAATCAGGTCCGACAGCAGCGGCCGTTCCTTGGCGTAGAAGGGCTGCCACTGGTTGCGCGTGCCGACCATGCAGGCGCGCGTCCAGCCCAGCAGCTGTTCGCAAGCCTTGTTCCAGTGCGTGATGACATGGTGGCGGTTGATGGCAAACGTGGCGACCGGGTGGCCATCGAAGAATTCGGAGAGGGCGACTTCTGCCTGTGAAGGAAGTTTCATCGTCGTGCGTCCTTAACTTTAACTGACCAGGATCTGACACAGGTCGCTGACCATCAGCGGACACTGTTGCGTAAGCTGCTGGCGCTGCTCGTCGTCGAACGCCAGCGTGCTCCAGGCCTGTTCGCGCTGCGCCGGGCTGGCGTCGGATGGCTCGGCCAGGCAATGCGCCAGCCCGACCGCCTGCGCCAGCCCGATGGCGTCGGCGCGGTGCTGATGGCTGATGGCATCCTGTATCGCCTGCGGGAATCGCCAGTGGGCGGCCAGCGCGCTGCCGGTGTGCGCGTGATCGACGCCAAACACCGCCAGTTCGGCATCCGCCACGCTGGCATCGGCATGTGCCTGGCGCCATGCTGGCACTGCCACGTACTCCTGCGGGAAGCGTGTGGCCAGCACCAGCGTGCCCAGGTTGTGCAGCAGCCCCGCAGTGAAAGCCGTGTCCGGGCTCTGGCGCAGATGACGGGCCAGCGCGCGCGCCCATACGGCCGTGGCAATCGCCTGGCGCCAGAACAGGTCGAAATCGAGTGCGCTGCCGGCGGCCGGTGGCACGGCGCTGATGACGCCGCACGCCATGACCAGCGTCCGCACGCTGTGCAGCCCCAGCACCGACATCGCCTGCTGGATGCTGTTGACCTTGGACGGCATGCCGTAAAACGAGGAATTGGCCAGCCTGAGCGTCTTGGCGGTGAGCGCCTGGTCGAGCGCGATGCGGCCCGACAGGTAGTGCAGATCGACGTCCTCCTGCGCCATGCTGCTCAGCAGCTCGGCCACCACGGCCGGCAGCGACGGCAGGTCGTGGATGCGGCGTATCACCTCGTCCAGGGCGATGTGGCTCATGGTGCGTCCTCGCAGTGGCTCAGCGTGATGAGGCTGCCGCGCGAGGCGGAATGCAGTCCCATCGGATAGGCCTGCACGGCGTAGCGCAGGCCGTCGATATGGGCCAGATGGCCGGGAGGCGGCAGGGCGCCGCCCGGGAACAGCGCCGGCAGCACCGCGCTGGCCGCATTGCCGAGCAGGGCGCCGCTGCGCTGGAACAGGCGGCCGGCGGCGCCGTTGACGAACGCGATCATGCCGACGTCGTCCATGCCGATCACGGGCAGCGGCAACTGCTGCAGGATGTCGTGCGCGATGTTGAGGCTGATCTCATCGCGGTCGATCTGGCGCTGCATCTGGTGCAGCAACTGTTCCATGCGGCGGTTGGCGCTGGCCAGTTCGTGGTTGGCGTTGCGCACCTCCATGGTCAGGCGCAGATTGTCGTCGGCGATTTCCTTGAGGCGGAAGGCGTCGCGCAGGTGCGCGCGCAGGTGGTCATCGTTCCATGGCTTGGTGAGAAATTTGTAGATCGCGCCCTCGTTGACGGCATCGGTGACCGATTGCAGCTCGGTGTAGCCGGACAGCATGATGCGGATGGTATCGGGCCGCAGGATGCGCGCCTGGCGCAGGAAGTCGGCGCCGCTCAGGCCCGGCATGCGCTGGTCGGAGATGATGACATCGACCGGCTGCCGGGCCAGCAGCTCCAGGCCCTGTTCGCCGCAGTCGGCGCTCAGGATCTCGTAGCCGTCCGGGCGCAGCAGGCGCCGCAGCGCGGACAGGATATTGGCCTCGTCATCGACCAGCAGCAGGCAGCGCCGCCTGGCCTGCACGCGCAGCAGATGCGGCGGCAGGCGGCGGTCTTCGCGCAGCAGCGCGCCCACCTCGGTTGGCGTCAGCGGCGGCGCGTAAAACGGCCCCTGTATCAGGTCGCACAGATTATTGCGCAGGAAGGCGCACTGGGCTTCGGTGTGCACGCCGTCGGCGGCCACGCGGATGCCGAGATAGTGGGCCATGGCGATCAGGGCCTGGCACATGGCGGCCGCGCCTTCATCGTCCGCCACGTGCGTCACGCAGGCGGCGTCGAGCTTGATGTAATCGAAGGGATAGCGTTTCAGATTGCGCAGGCAGGCCGGGCCTGAACCGAACTGGTCCAGCGTGAGGCAGGCGCCCAGCTGTTTGAAGAACGCCAGTGCGCTGTCGCTGGCGGTGGGATTCTTGGTCAACGTGGCTTCGCTGAGTTCCAGCGTCAGCGTCGCCGGCTGGATTGCGTACTGGTCCAGCAGCGCCGCCACGGCGGGACCGAAGTGCGGGTCATGCAGCTGCGCCGGCGCGACGTTGATGGCCACCTGGAGATCGCCGCCATCGAGCACGCCGCCTTGCCAGTGCTGCCGGTCCTGGCACGACCGCCGCAGCGCGGGCAGGCTGTCCGCACCGGTGTGCAGTGCCTCCAGGCTGGCGACGGCGCCGTTGCGCAGATCGACCAGCGGCTGGTACAGCGGCGGCGTTGGGTCGTCGAACTCCATCAGGCGTTCCTATCGAAATGGAAGCTGGCTGCTCGAAAATACTATCAATCGATTATACGGCGAAATAGTGCGCAAGCGAACGGACGCCTGTGGCCATGCGGGCGACACTGCCTCCAACGCCGAATCAGGAGAATGTTATGAGCACGATTATTGCGGGCCATTTCCAGTTGCAGGATGAAATTGCCGATGCGCGCCTGGCGCTGCTGGACGCCGGTTTTGCCGCAACGCGCATCAGTTCCTTTTACGTTAATCCGCCGGGGCAGCACGATGTGTACGAGCTGGGCGGCGACCATGACAAATCGCCAGGCGCCAAGGAAAGCGACGAAGGCGTGGTCAAGGGCGGCGCCACCGGCGCGGTGGCGGGCGCAGTCGCCGGCGCGGCCACCATTCCCCTCACGGGGCCGGTGGGACCGGTAGTGGGGGCCCTGGTCGGCGCCCACGTGGGTTCGCTGTACAGCCTGCACAAGATGAAGGAAGCGGGCGAACCGGACAAGGACGGCAGCAATCAGCTGGCGCCGCGCAAGTCCGGCATGATGATCGCCGTGGCGGTGGACGATGCCGCGCATGAGCAGCGCGCGCTGGAAGTGCTGCGCCGCCTGGGCGCACGCGATATCGAGCGCGCCGAGGGTGCAATCAGCGGCGGTGACTGGCGCGACTTCAATCCCAATTCACTGCCCGAACTGGTCTGAGCCTGGCAACAATGTCGGCTTGCTATCGCCGCCAGCAAGCCCGCTGTTGCTGATTGTTGCTTATTGTTGCTTACTGTTGCTTATGCGAGACGATGCCTGCGCACGGGGCGATTTTCGGTATGATAGCCGCTAGATACCCAACCGAAGAGCGGGAGGCGGCAATGACTCAGGCATGGCTAGTGCTCACTCGTGCGGACGGACGCGATGTGACCGCGCCGTCCGAAGCCCAGATGGCGTCGGCACTGGCTGACGTCTACAACGGCAAGACCGCCCATCCCGATGGCGGCCCCGGCAGCGCCGTACTGCGCTTTGGTTACGACGACGGTCTCATGTACGAAATGGAAGTCTCGAGCGGCGGCGCGGTGCGCTTTGCCGAATGGTCGGACCGCGACTGCGAGATTGCGCTGGCATCGCCGCGCACCATGCACGCACTGGCGCAAGCCGATGCGCTGCAACTGTGGCGCCTCATGGCGCAGCGCCAGGTCGCCAAGATCCGCAACCACCCCTGGCTCAGCGACGACTGAGGCTTAGCGGCGCGGCTGCTCCAGCCGCGTCTGGCACGCAATGCACAGGCGCGCTTCCGGCCGGGCGTTGAGCCGCGAGTAGCCGATGACCTCGCCGCAGCGCTCACACAAGCCATAGTGCTGGCCGCCGAATTTGTTCAGCGCGTGACGCACGATGTCCAGCTGCTGCGAGGTCAGCGTGGCTGCCTCGTGCACTGCCGCGTGCAGCGCGCGCTGGCTGGCGTTGTCGGCGGGCGAGGCTTCCACCACATGCGGCAAGGGCAGGCGCAAGTCGGTGCTGCGATCGAGGTCATCCGCCAGCTGACTGAGTAGCGCACTGCGGGCACGTTCGAGCCGCGCCTGCAGGGCTTGCCATTGTTGCTCGTCCAGTCCATTCATGCCGCGCGCTCCTTACGGCATTGGACCGGCGCCTGCGCGATTTGTTCTACAGCGTTGCGAGGTGTTGCTTGAGTTTTTCAAACGGCGCCAGAATGTGATCCGGCTTGCCGGTGGCGATGGCGGCGCCCAGCGACAGCAGATCGGCGCTCAGATCGAGCAGATCCTTGAGCTTGTCGATGCGCGCAATAGTGGCCTGGGCGCGCTGCGTGACGTCGCTTAGCTGCAGCTGGTCGGCGTCGAGGCCGGCGGCGGCCAGGTGGGCGGCGTCGAGGTAGAGACTGTCGGCCTGCGTGCGCAGCGCAACCTCATTGGCAAACAGCGCTTGCGCCTCCTCGCGCGGCGCACCGGCGCGGATCGCGCGCATCAGCTGCAGGTGCAAGGCATTGGCGCTGGCGGACAGCGCGTCGGCCAGCGCTTCGATATCGTGGGCCTGGGGCATGGCGTCTCCGGATCAGGGTTGCTGGGGAATTTGCGCGACCAGTGCGCGGTGCTGCTGTTCAATCATGTCCAGATTCTTGCGGGCCAGCGTGTAGCGCAGGCCGACGAGACGGTATTCCGTTTGTTTCTCCTGCTGGCGCGAGCGGGCCAGCGCCAGTAGCAGACGGTCGCGCTGGGGATCGAGATAGGGGATTTCGGTTTCCAGCATGCCAAGCACGGTGCGGGCCTCGTTCTCGCTGGTCTTGTCGTACAGGCGCAGCAAGGTGCGCATGGCGTCCAGTATCTCCTGCACTGGCTGCTGGCCCTCGCGCATCACATCGTTGACGGCACGTTCCTGCAGCGGCCGGGTAATGGCGCGGCTCAGCAGACGCGCCAGGCCGGCGTAGGCATTCACGTGGCGATCCTCCAGCCCCGAATCAGGCCAGGCCTTGATGCCGGTGCCGAGGTTCTTGATGCCATCTTCCAAGTCATACTGGCCGTCGCCGGCCAGCTTGCCCAGTGTCTGCATATAGATTTGCAGGCCGTCGTGGAGTTTGACGAAATCATCGCAGGCCTGCTGGCGGCGCGCATCCAGCGAGCGCTCGCTGGCGTCGGCGGCGGGCGCGAGGAAAGGCTGCTCGCGCTGGTAGGTGCCGCGGTAACGCTCGGTGAGTTCGTGGTAGGCGTTCAGCTTGGGCGACTCCGCCGCAAAGGCACGGACATCGGCCATGCGCGGCGTACTGCTGGCGCAGCCGCTGAGGACGGCCAGCAAGCCGAGGATGAACAACAGGCGGGACAGTTTCATGGGCACTCCGCAGTGGGTGGGACGATTGTTGCCGGTGGTGAATATCTCCGTGTTGCGCCAACGCAGATCAAGTGGTCAGCGTCTGTCGCCAGGCCAGGCCGGCGCTGGTATCGCCGGCGGGAATGTACTCGCAGCCGAGCCAGCCATCGTAGCCGAGCTGGTCGATGAAGGCGAACAGGTGGCGATAATTGATTTCGCCGGTGCCGGGTTCGTGGCGGCCCGGCGTATCGGCAATCTGCATGTGTTTGATGAGCTTGAGATTGGCCTGGATGGTATTGGTCAGCTCGCCCTCCATGCGCTGCATGTGGTAGATGTCGTACTGCAGGAACAGGTTGGGGCAGGCGGCCTCGGCGATGATATCCAGCGCCTGGCTGCTGCGGTTGAGGAAATAGCCGGGCATATCGTAATGGTTGATCGGCTCGATCAGCACATCGACGCCGGCCGCGTGCGCCTGCTGTGCGGCGTAGCGCAAGTTATCGAGGTAGGTGGCGCGTGCAAGCGCCGGCGTCAGGCCCGGCGGCAGCTTGCCGGCCATGCAGTGCAGCTGCGTGACGCCAAGCGCCTGTGCGTATGCGAGCGCCTGGGCGACACCGCGGCGAAACTCCGCGACGCGCGCCGGCTGACAGGCCATGCCGCGATCGCCGCCCTCCCAATCGCCCGCAGGCAGATTGAACAGCACCAGCTTCAGCTGATGGCGCTGCAGGTGCTCGGCGATCTGTGCAGCGGGATAAGCGTAAGGGAAAAGAAACTCGACCGCATCAAAGCCGGCCGCGCGGGCGAGGGCGAAGCGGTCGAGGAACGGCGCGTCGGCAAACAGCATCGACAGATTGGCGGCGAATTTAGGCATGGCGCAAAGAGCAGTGACTGAAGCGCTATCCTAATCCAAATCCGGGGTCAGGTCCGCCAATTGAACACGGCCTGGTCTGTAGCAAGCCGCTACAGACCAGGCCGTGTTCAATTGGCGGACCTGACCCCGGAGTGTTAGCGGCCGCGGCCGCCGGAGCGGTGCTGGGCGGCGCTGCGGGGACCGTTGCTGTTGCCGCTTGGGCGTGGACCGCCGCCGTTGCCGCGTGGTGCGCTGCCGTTGTTGTTGCCGCTGGCGGCGCGTGGCTTGTTGGCGTTGCCGCTATTGGTGTTGGTGCTGGCGTGACCTGGCTTGCGCGCGGCGCCGCCGTTGCGGTTGCCACCATTGCGGTGACCCGGACCGCCGCTGCGCAGCTGGATCGGCTGCGGACGTGCGCTTGGATCCGGTTCGAAACCTGGGATCACGTCGCGCGGCAGGGTCTGCTTGATGAGCTTTTCGATGTCTTTCAGCATGTCGTGCTCGTCCACGCACACCAGCGATACGGCTTCGCCGGTCGCGCCGGCACGGCCGGTACGGCCAATCCGGTGCACATAGTCTTCCGGCACGTTCGGCAGGTCGTAGTTGACCACGTGCGGCAGCTGGTCGATGTCGATGCCGCGCGCGGCGATGTCGGTGGCGACCAGCACTTGCAGGCTGCCATCCTTGAATTCGCTGAGCGCACGGGTGCGGGCCGACTGGCTCTTGTTGCCGTGGATAGCCATGCCGCCGATGCCGTCTTTTTCCAGCTGTTCGACCAGCTTGTTGGCGCCGTGCTTGGTGCGGGTGAAGACCAGCACCTGGGTCCATTTGTTGGTCTTGATCAGGTGGGCCAGCAGCGGATGCTTCTTGTCGCGGTCGACCGGGTGGATTTTCTGGGCAATGATTTCCACCGTCGAATTGCGGCGTGCCACTTCGATCGTGGCCGGCTTGTCCAGCAGGCCGTCGGCCAGCGCCTTGATCTCGTCCGAGAAGGTGGCCGAGAACAGCAGGTTCTGGCGCTTCGGCGGCAGCTTGGCCAGCACTTTGCGGATGTCGCGGATGAAGCCCATGTCGAGCATGCGGTCGGCTTCGTCGAGCACCAGGATTTCAATTTTGGTCAGGTCGACCGTGCCTTGTTCCATGTGGTCGAGCAGACGGCCCGGCGTGGCGACCAGGATGTCGACGCCGTGCTTGAGTTGCTTGATCTGCGGGTTGATGCCGACGCCGCCAAAGATCACGGCGGAGTTGAGCTGGGTGTATTTGCCATACACGCGCACGCTTTCCTCGACCTGGGCCGCCAGTTCGCGGGTCGGGGTCAGGATCAGTGCGCGGATCGCGCGTGGCGATTTGTTGCTGGTCAGTTTGGCGCCGACGGCGTCGGTCGATAAACGATGCAGCAGCGGCAGGGTGAAGCCGGCCGTTTTGCCGGTACCGGTTTGCGCGCCTGCCAGCAGGTCGCCGCCATTCAGGACGGCCGGGATGGCCTGCTGCTGAATTGGCGTGGGCGAGGTGTAGCCGGTCTCGCTAACAGCGCGGATCAGGGCGTCGGACAAACCGAGTGAGGAAAAAGACATATTAACTTTATGTAAAAATCAGGGGGGTGTTCTGTGATTGCGATGAGGGATCGCTGCTTTCAGTATAGCATCTAGTTTCAACTGGGAAATACTTCGCCAGTAAAAAAGGGAGCGATCGCTCCCTTTATTTTGTAACAGCGGGGGCTTGGGCAGCTTATGCGTAGGGCGTCAGCAAACCGATCATTTGTCCAAAGACTTTGGGGCTGGCGGCAATGATGTCGCCTTTGTACAGATAGTCCGATTCGCCGTTGAACTCGGCGATGATGCCGCCGGCTTCACTGACCATCAGGGCGCCTGCAGCGATGTCCCATGGCTTCAGGCCTTTTTCATAGAAGCCGTCCAGGCGGCCGCAGGCGACGTAGGCCAGGTCCAGCGCGGCGCTGCCGGCGCGGCGGATGCCCTGGCTGCGCTCGGCCATGACGCCGTACATTTCCAGGTATTCCTTGAGCGCTTGCGGGTTGCCGGTCTGGTAGCCGGTGCCGAGCAGGGCGTTGGCGATGCGGTCCAGCTTGCCGACGCGGATACGTTTTTCGTTGAGGTAGGCGCCGGCGCCCTTGGTGGCGGTGAACAGGTCGTTGTGGACCGGGTCGTAGATGATGCCCTGGGTGATCACGCCACGCTGCGACAGCGCGATCGAGATGCAGTACTGCGGGAAGCCGTGCATGAAGTTGGTGGTGCCATCGATCGGGTCGATGATCCAGGTGTATTCTGCCTCGTCGTGGGCATTCGCGGAAGCGCCGGATTCTTCACCCAGGAACGCGTGGTCCGGGTAGGCTTTCGACAGCACTTCGATGATGGCTTGTTCGGCGGCCTGGTCAACGTCGGTGACGAAGTCCTTGTGGTTCTTTTCGGTCACGATCACGCGATCGAGGTCGAACGAGGCGCGGTTGATGACGGCGGCAGCGCGGCGGGCGGCCTTCACGGCCGTATTGATCATTGGATGCATGGGCTTTTCCGTAAAAAAATGCTAACGCCCACCGGGGGAATTCCAGCCCGGCGGCACGACAGGAGACAAAATGACAAAGAGCGGGGCGGTGACGACAGGGTAGAATTCGGTCTGAATGCCTGTTCCGAAACCGCGCGAATCCTCTATTTTAAATGAACCTGCCCCAAATCAACACGAATCTTTTTAAACATCTGCGATTTATTCTGGTCGAAACCAGCCGCGCAGGCAATATCGGGGCGGTGGCGCGGGCCATGAAAACCATGGGTTACAGCGAGCTGGTGCTGGTCAATCCCCGCTTTGACGATGCCGTGCACGACCCCGAAGCGGTGGCGTTTGCCAGCGGCGCCCAGGACATCCTGGCCAATGCGCGCGTGGTGGGCAGCATGGCGGAGGCGCTGGACGGCGTCAATTACGCGGCCGCCGTGTCGGCGCGCCTGCGCGAGTTTTCGCCGCCGGTGCTGTCGCCGCGCCAGTTTGCCGGCCAGCTGGTGGCGCAGCCGGACCTGCGTGCGGCGCTGATTTTTGGCAATGAGCGCTTTGGCTTGCCCAATGAGCTCGTGGAGCAGTGTAATGTTTTAATCAATATTCCCGCCAATCCCGCATATTCCTCGCTGAATTTGTCGCAGGCGGCGCAGGTGCTGGCCTATGAATGCCGCATGGCGGTGCTGGAGGGCAGCGGCGTGGTGCATACGCCGCGCCTGCCGGTGGGCGACGCCAGCGAGGTCGGCTTCCAGGGCGAAGCGGCCAGCCTGGCGCAGATCGAGGGCATGTATGCCCATCTGGAGCAGGGCCTGGTCGCGATCGGTTTCCTGGACGCCGACAATCCGCGCAAGCTGATGCCGCGCCTGAAACGCCTGTTTGCGCGCACGCAGCTGGAAACAGAAGAGGTCAACATCCTGCGCGGCATCGCCCGCAGGATGGCTGGGGCTGGGGCTGGCCGCAAGGAGGAACCATGAACTGGGACCATCCGCAGCCGTTCATTTTGACGCTGGCGCCGGCCGCCGGCGATATCGATGGGCTCGACCATACCAACAATGCGGTCTACGTGCAGTGGTGCGAGAAGGCCGGCTGGGCGCACTCGGAAGCGTTGGGCCTGGCTCTGGCGGATTACCGCCGGCTGGACCGCGCCATGGCGATCCGCCGCGCGGAATACGATTACATCCTGCCGACCACGGCCGGTGAAGCGCTGCTGCTGGGCACCTGGCTGTACGCCACCGACGGCAAGCTCAACATGGAGCGCCGTTTCCAGCTGTTGCGCGCCCGTGATGGCGTGACGGTGATGCGCGGCCGCTGGGAGCTGATCTGCATCGACATCAGCAGCGGCCGCGCGCGCCGCATGCCGCCGGAATTCTGCGCGCACTATTTGCCGGCGGTGGTGGCCTGACTAGACGCCACCCTCTATTTTTGCCTGGAGGCGGTGTTGCGCTTTCGCTTACACTAGCCCAAACCATAAAAATGGACGGAGACAATGCAGACATCCCGCAGATCTTTTCTGAAGATCGGCGTGGCCGGCGCGTTTACACTCGCTGCCGGCGGCGCCCTCTATCGCCTGGCCCATCCGCCGGGCAGCCCGAACCGCTTCGCGCTTGAAGGTCCGGCGCAAACCGTGCTCAACGCCGTGATTCCCGTCATGCTGGGGCCAGTGCTGCCGGCCGAGCCGGCCGCGCGCGCGGGGGCCCTGACCGCGGCCAGCCAGCGCGTGCGCGACGCCGTGCTGGGCTTGCCGCTGGCGACGCAAAAGGAAGTGCAGGATTTGTTCGGCCTGCTGGCGCTGGGACCGGCGCGCCGGCTGCTGGCTGGCGTGGCGGGCGGCTGGGAGCAGGCCGATGCGCGCCAGGTCACGGCTTTCCTGCAAAGCTGGCGCACGCACAGCCTGCAGACGCTGCAGGTGGCGTACCACGCGCTGCATGACCTGATTATCGGCGCCTGGTATGCCGATCCGTCCACCTGGGACAGCATCGGCTATCCGGGACCGCTCAAGGAGTTGCTGGCATGAGTGTGATACCGGATCCGATTCAGGCCGGCCTGGCGGCGGGCTGGCAAGTCACCGACGGCGCCCAGTTGCAGGCCGACCAGACGCTGGAGGCGGACGTGGTCATCGTCGGCAGCGGCGCGGGCGGCGGCGTGACGGCGGAAATCCTGGCGCTGTCCGGCCTCAAGGTGCTGATCGTGGAAGAGGGGGCGCTCAAGTCGTCCAAAGACTTCAAGATGCGCGAGGCCGAGGCCTATCCGGCGCTGTACCAGGAGTCCGCCGCGCGCAAGACCAGGGACAAGGGCATCAACATCCTGCAGGGCCGCACCGTGGGCGGCACCACCACGGTCAACTGGACCAGCAGCTTCCGCACGCCGGACATCACGCTGCGCTATTGGAATAAACAGTTTGGCTTGAAAGACTATACGCCGGAAGCGCTGGCGCCGTGGTTTGGCATGATGGAGCAGCGCCTCAACATCGTAGACTGGCAGGCGCCGCCCAACGAGAACAATGACCTGCTGCGGCGCGGCGCCAGCCAGCTCAACATCCCGACCGGCCTGATACGCCGCAACGTCAATGGCTGCTGGAACCTCGGTTACTGCGGCATGGGCTGTCCGACCAACGCCAAGCAGTCGATGCTGGTGACGACGATACCGTCAGCCTTGCAGCATGGCGCCAGCCTGCTCACGCGCGTGCGCGCTGACAAACTCGTGATCAAGGGCGACCGCGTCACGGCGCTGGAATGCGTGGCCCTGACTGCCGATGGCCTGTCAGCCAATGGCCGCCGGGTGACCTTGCGGGCCAAGCATTTTGTGCTGTCCGGCGGCGCCATCAACACGCCTGCCTTGCTGCTGCGCTCGATGGCGCCCGATCCGCACGGCCTGCTGGGCAAGCGCACCTTCCTGCACCCCACGATTATCTCGGCCGGCATTTTCGCGCAGCGCGTGGATGGCTATGCGGGCGCGCCGCAGACCGTGTATTCGGACCATTTTCTGCACACTGAACCCATCGACGGTCCGATCGGCTACAAGCTGGAGGCGCCGCCGCTGCATCCGCTGCTGCTGTCGAGCACCATGTCCGGCTTTGGCGCCGAACATGCGGCCGTGATGCAGCAGTTCCCGCATGTGCACGCCTTGCTGGCGCTGCTGCGCGACGGCTTCCATCCGGATGCGCCCGGCGGCAGCGTGGGGCTGCAGGGCGATGGCGCACCGCTGCTGGACTATCCGATCAGCGACTTCCTGTGGGACGGCGCGCGGCGCGCCATGCTGACCATGGCCGAGATCCAGTTTGCTGCGGGCGCCAAAACGGTCACGCCCACGCATGAGCAGGCGCTGGCTTACAGCAGCTGGGCGCAGGCCCAGGCCGGCATCAAGGCCTTGCCCATGAAGCTGCTGCAAACGCGCGTGGTATCGGCGCACGTGATGGGCGGTTGCGGCATGTCGGACGATGAACGGCTGGGCGTCACCAGCGCGCATGGCCGCTACCACGGCCTGGCCAATGTGTCGGTGCATGACGGTTCGCTGTTTCCGACCTCGATTGGCGCCAATCCGCAGCTGTCGATTTTCGGCATCACGGCGCGGCTGGCCAGCGGCCTGGCGCAGGAGCTGACCGGGCAACCGGCAGCGCGCCCGGTGCGCAGCTGAAACACGGTATCATGCAGTCATGATTAAACGACTGCTGATACTGCTGCTGGTGCTGCAAGCCGTCTTCATGGGCTTGCTGGCGACCGGACTTTATTCCTGGTGGCGGCCCGCCTGGCGGGCCGAGCTGAGCACGTCCGCAACGGCCGCGTTCTACCTCGCCTGCGGCGTGCTGGCGGTGCTGCTGGTGCGCCTGGCGATTTCGGCCAACAATTTTTATCTGAGCTGGCGCGCGGGCAGCGTCACGCCGCCCGACCACACGCTGAACCTGTTCAGCGCGGCCAGCCTGTTCTGGCACGAATTCAGTTCATCGATGCTGACCTCCTCGTACTACATGCTGCGGCCCATCGGCCTGCAGCTGCAGCTGGACGCCCGCGGCTTGCCGGTGCTGCTGATCCACGGCTATGCCTGCAACAGCGGCTACTGGCTACCGATGAGCAAGCTGCTGGCGCAGGCGCGCATCAGCCACTACGGTATCGACCTCGAGCCGCCGGGCGCCTCCATCGACGACTACGCGCCGCAGGTGCAGGCCGCCGTTGCGCGGCTATGCGCCGAGACTGGCAGCGCGCAAGTCATCATCCTCGGCCACAGCATGGGCGGGCTGGTGGCGCGGGCCTATCTGCGCCGCTACGGCGATGCGCAGATTGCGCGCGTGATCACGCTGGGCACGCCGCATCACGGCACGGCGCTGGCCCATTTCGGACCGGGCAGCAATGCCGAACAGATGCGCCGCGACAGCGCCTGGCTGGATGCACTGGCTGCATCTGAGGCAAATACGCAACGCATGTTGATCAGTTCCATCTACTCTGTCCATGACAACATCATCGCGCCGCAAGACTCCAGCGACCTGCCCGGCGCGCGCAATCTGGTGTTCGGCGCCATAGGCCACGTCGCGCTGGGACGCCACCCCGACATCATGCAGTGTGCCCTGACTGAAATACAAAGCGCGGCACACGCGTGATTTTGTGTGATGATCTTCGTGCCGCCTTGCTGTATGGTTAGTTCTATAGGCTCAGCAAAGAGGCGAGGCGATGGCGATAGATTTCGGCACCCTGATCCTGAACGAAACTCCTGACGCGGTGGTGCTGACCAGGCCTGATGGCGTGGTGGTGTGTTGGACCAATGGCGCACGCGCCGTGTTCGGCTATAGCGAGGAGGAGGCCGTGGGCCAGCGCCTGGACGAGCTCATCGTGCCGCCTTCGCTGCGCCACGACGGCGCCGATATCATGCAGCAGACCATCGACTACGGTGTCGCAAGCTATGAATCCATGCGCTGTGCCAAGGATGGCACGCTGGTCTACATCGACAGCTCCTGCAAGCTGCTGCGCGGCCATGACGGCCTGCCCGAATACATCTTATGGAGCAAGAAGGACGTCACCAGCCTCAAGGTGCTGCGCGACGCCAAGCTGGTGGAGGCGCGCTACAACGGCATCCTGGAGTCCCTGCCCGACGCCATCCTCATGACCAACCCGGCCGGCCGCGTGGTGCTGGCCAATAGCCAGGCCGAGCAGCTATTTGGCTATCCGCGCGGCGCCCTGCGTGGCATGGTGCTGGAGCGGCTGATGCCGGAACGCTACCGCCAGGCGCACATCGACTACCGCAGCGCCTACGCGGCACAGCCCGCTGTGCGTACCATGGGGCGCGGGCGCGACCTGTACGGCTTGCGCAGCGATGGCCGGGAGTTTCCGGTCGAGATCAGCCTGAGTCCGGTGGAGACGGAGGAGGGCACGCTGGTCGTGAGCGCGATCCGTGACATCAGCGAACGCAAGGGCTTTGAGCTGACGCTGCAGGAAAAGAATGTCGAACTGGCAAAAGCCGTGGCGGCCAAGGACCGCTTCCTGGCCGGCATGTCGCACGAATTACGCACGCCGTTGAACGCGATCATCGGTTTTACAGGTACTATGCTCATGAAGTTGCCCGGCCCCATCAATGATGAGCAAAGCAAACAGCTGCGTATGGTGCAAAGCAGTGCCCGTCACCTGCTGTCGCTGATCAACGATCTGCTGGATTTGACGCGCATCGAGTCTGGCAAGGTCGAATTGGACGTGGCCCCGTTGCTGTGCCGGCAGTTGATCGATGAAGTGCTGACCTCGTTCAAACCGCAGGCACGTAGCAAGGGGCTGGCGTTGGAGTTCGAGTCCTCGCCGGAAGAGCTGAAGGTGTCCAGTGACCGCCGCGCCGTGCAGCAGATACTGATGAACCTGGTGCATAACGCGATCAAGTTCACCAACAACGGCACGGTACTGGTGCGGCTGGCCAAATCGGTGGTGGGGGCGCGACCATGCGCCACCATCAGCGTCAGCGATACCGGCATCGGCATCGGTGCGGAGCAGCGCGATGCGCTGTTCCAGGCGTTTTCCCAGCTTGATGCGAGTGCATTGCGTCAGTTCGAGGGCACGGGTCTGGGCTTGCATCTGAGCCGCAAGCTGGCCTCCCTGCTGCACGGTGAGATTTTGTTTGACAGCGAGTACGGCGTGGGCAGTGTGTTCACGCTGGCGTTGCCACTGGAAGAATAAGGAAGGGGGATAGCACGTGTCAGCACGTATCCTGATCATCGAAGACAACGCCACCAATATGGAGTTGATGGTGTATTTGCTGCGCGCCTTTGGCTACGAGCCGCTGTCGGCCAGTGATGGCGAAGCCGGCGTGGCGGCCGCGCGGCGCGAGCTGCCGGACCTGATCATCTGCGATGTGCACCTGCCCAAGCTGGACGGCTATGGGGTGGTGGCCGCGCTCAAGGCCGATCCCGCGGTGCGCCACATTCCGGCGCTGGCGGTGACGGCGCTGGCGATGGTGGGCGACCGTGAAAAGCTGCTGGAAGCGGGCTTTGACGGCTATATCGGCAAACCGATCGAGCCGGACACCTTTGTCAGCCAGATCGAGTCTTTTTTACAAGGGGCGGTGTCGACCCCGGCTAAAAACGATACCGCCACGATCCTGATCGTGGACGATCACGTGCTCAACCGTGAATTCCTGATGACGCTGCTAAGCTACGGCGGCCATCGCCTGCTGGAGGCCGCAAATGGCGCCGAAGGCTTGAAAATGGTGCTGGCGGAAAAGCCGGACCTGGTGATTTCGGACATCCTGATGCCGAATATGGACGGCTACGAATTCGTCACGCGCCTGCATGAAAACGCCGACACGGCCGATGTGCCCGTCATCTTCTACACCGCCACCTACCGCGAGCGCGAAGCCATGGCGGTGGCGCAATCGTGCGGCGTGCGCTGGGTACTGCCCAAGCCGTCCGATCCTGAAGTGATCCTGCACACCGTGCAGGAAGCGCTGGGGCTGGCCGAGGCGCCGCCGGCGGCCGAGGCGCTGCCGGCGTTTGCGCCGGAGCCGCCGCAAGAGGGCCGCTTCCATGATATCGACCACCAGGTGGCCGAGTATCTGGACGAGCTGGAATCCAGCAGCCAGCTCATCACGCGGATTGCCAGCGACACCGAGGAGGCCTCGCCGGAAAACCTGTCGCACATGACGCAGCGCCTGTCGCAATCGCTGTCCAGCCTGCAGGCGGTGAGCCTGCGCCTGACCGCGCTGATCGAACTGGGCATCGAGCTCGGCGCCGAGCGCGACCCCGAGGCGCTGATGGAGATCTGCTGCCGTGTGGCGCAAAATATCTGCGTGTCCAAATATGCGTGCATCGGCGTGCTGGAGCCGGGCGCCAGCGAGCTGAGTTATTTTGCCAGCTGCGGCGCCGGCATGCCGGTGCGCCAGATTGCCCAGACCCCGCGCGCTGGCGTGCTGCGCGGCCTGCTGGACCAGCGCCTGCCATGCCGCATCAACGATCTCAACGGCGATCCCGCCACGATCGGCCTGCCGCCGACCCATCCGCCCGTGCATTCTTTCCTGGGCGTGCCGATCGCCTCGCGCGAGCGTACCCACGGCTGGCTGTACCTGGTTGACAAGCTGGGCGCCGACGGCTTCTCGGAAGTGGACGAGCGCGTGGCCGGCACCGTGGCGGCGCAGGTGGCGGTGGCGTTTGAAAACCTGCTGCTGTACGAAGAAATCAAGCGCCACCACGCGCAGCTGACGCTGGACATGAACGCGCGCATCCGCCTCGATGAAGACCTGCGCCGTTTCCGCCTGGCGATGGATGCGACGGCCGACGCGATTTTCCTGGTGGACCGCGCCGGCATGTGCTTTGTCGACGTCAACGCCACCGCCTGCCGCATGCTGGGCTTTGAGCGTGAGGACTTCCTCCAGGTCGGGCCGAACCGCTCGCTCGAGGGCGACCTGCACAAGCTGGAAGAACTGTACGACAAGCTGCTGGCGGGCGACCAGAGTGGCGCCATGACCGAGCTGCAGCTGCACTGCAAAGACGGCTCCACGCTGGCCGTGGAGGTGCAGCGCCGTACCCTGCGTTCCGGCGCCAGCTGGATCCTGGTAGCGGTAGCGCGCGACATCACCGAGCGCAAGGAGGCCGAGCAGCGCCTGCTCAAGCTGGCCCACTTTGACACGCTGACCGGCCTGCCGAACCGCAGCCAGTTCTACGATTCGCTGGTGCACTCGCTGCGCCAGGCGGAAGAGCACAAATGGTCGCTGGCGGTGCTGTTCCTGGATGTGGACCGCTTCAAGAACGTCAACGACACGCTGGGCCACACCATCGGCGACGAGTTGCTGCGCCAGTTCTCCAGCCGGCTGGTGGATTGCCTGCGCGTGCGCGACACCATCGGCCGCTTTGGCGGCGACGAGTTTGCCGCCATCCTGATGCTGCCGGAAGGCGCGCAGAATGCGATTGCGGTGGTCGACAAGATCCGCGAAGCGCTGCGCCGTCCATTTGACTTGAAAGGCCATGAAGCCACTGCCACCGCCAGCATCGGGATTGCCGTCTACCCCGACGATAGCACCGACCCGGACACGCTGATCCAGTACGCCGACACCGCCATGTACCGCGCCAAGGAAGCGGGGCGCGACGCGTTCCGCTTCTTCACTGCCGAGATGAATGCGCAGTCGCTGGCGCGGCTGGACCTGGAAAACGCGCTGCGCCGCGCGATTGAGAATGAGGAATTCGTGCTGCACTTCCAGCCCAAGGTGCACATCGACAGCGGCCGCATCAGTGGCGCCGAGGTGCTGATCCGCTGGCAGCGGCCCGGCCACGGCATGGTGTCGCCGGCGCTGTTCATTCCGATTCTGGAAGAGACTGGCCTGATCGTGCGGGTCGGCACCTGGGTGATCCACGAAGCCTGCCGCAAGATCGCGCACTGGTACAAGACCAATGTGGGCTCGGTGCATTTGTCGGTCAACGTGTCCGGCATCCAGTTCTTTGTGGGCGGCCTGGAAGAGGAAGTGCTCAAGGCCATCCGCGAACATGATATCGCGCCCGAGCTGCTGGAGCTGGAGCTCACGGAAAGCTCGCTGATGTCCAACGCCGAAGAAACCATCAATGTGCTGAGCAACCTGAAAGCGCTGGGCATCCAGATTTCCATTGATGACTTTGGCACGGGCTATTCCTCGCTGGCCTACCTCAAGCGCTTCCCGATCGACAAGCTGAAAATCGACATCGCCTTCGTGCGGGAGGTGACCAGCAATCCCGACGATGCCGCGATTGTGCTGGCCATCATCAACATGGCGCACAGCCTGAAGCTGAACGTGATTGCCGAAGGGGTGGAGCGCGACGCCCAGCTGTCCTACCTGCGGCGCCATGGCTGCGACGAGATGCAGGGCTATTATTTCAGCCGTCCGCTGCCGGAAGACGAGTTTGAAGCCATGCTGCGTGAAGGGCGCCGCATGCAGGCGCCGATGGACGAGGAAATGGCCGAGCAGCAGACCCTGCTGATCGTGGATGACGATGCCTTCATGCTCGATGTGCTGACCGATTTCCTGTCGCAGGACGGCTACCGCATCCTGACCGCGCAAACCGCCGCCGAGGGCTTCGACATCCTGGCGCGGCACCGGGTGCAGGTGATCCTGTGCGACCAGTGCATGCCGCTCATGAGCGGCACCGAGTTCATGGAGCGGGTCAAGAACCTGTGCCCGGACACCTTCCGCATCATGCTGTCGGCCTATGCCGACCTGACGCCGATCATGGCCGCGATCAACCACGGCGCCATCGACCGCTTCTATACCAAGCCGTGGAAGGGCGCGGTGCTGCGCGAAAACATCCGCGAGGGTTTCCGCTTGCAGGCGCTGGCGCGCGGCATGCAACCGTCGCAGTCGCAGTCCAGCGATGAGGTCGTGAAGCAATCCGCATAAGAATCTGCGAAAGTATTCGTTCACGCCGCCTGGCGTTGCCGTTACGCTCACGCCAAAGGAGAATGGCATGAGCAACGAAGATCAGGAATGGGCCGATTTGCTCTCGCCGCGGCGGCGCGGCCTGCTGCGCAGCGGTGGCGGACTGGTGGCGGCATTTGCCGCCTCGGGTGTGGCGGCGGCCACCACGGCGGGCAAGAGTCCGTGGGGCTACGAGACGTACAAGGAAGCGACCATTCAGCCGCACAGCGTGCGCCCCGGCGAGCAGAGCTTGCCCACCAAGCCACGCGCGTACACCGACATCAAGAGCTATCACGCGCACATCTATTTTGACGAGGACAGCTTCCACAAGGCGGCGCTGCTGCACAAGTGGGCCGCCGAGCGCTTTGAAGTCGAGCTGGGCAACTGGAACCTGGAGCCGCGCGGGCCGCATGTGACGCCGTCGTTCTACTTTGGTTTCAGCAATGCGCAACTGCAGGTGATCGTGCCATGGCTGCAGCTGAACAGCCTGGGCCTGACCATTTTGATCCACCCCAACACCGATGACCCGCGCGCCGACCATCTGTATTACACGTTGTGGGTCAACCGTTCGCAGCCGGTAAATGCCTACGGCATGAACAAGCCGGGGCCAGATGAGCCGCCCGTGGAGCAGATTTATCCGAACACCCGGCCCTCGGTCAAACTGGAAACTTAGCGTTATTGCATTAGTAACCATTCTCTAGATTTGCTGACTAGAATAAAATACCGTCAAACAGCAATCACAGGATGGAAATGGCTAAGAAGTTGAAGAAGCACGACGATCAGCAGCTGGACGCAGTCCGCATGTCGTCGCAAGAGATCTGGCAAGCCGGCCTGGCTGCCTTCGCCAAGGCGCAGGAAGACGAGGGCAAGTTCTTCTCGATGCAGCTGTTTGAGGAACGTGTGCTGCGCGCGTTGAGCTCGATCGGGGTGCCGAACCGCCAGGAGATCGATGCGCTGAACCAGCGTATCGATGAACTGACCCGGCAGGTCGCGGCGCTGTCGGGCAAGCCGGCGCCAGCCGCTACCAAAAAGGCAACGCCGGGTGAGGTCAAACCGGCCAAGCCCGCCCTCAAGAAGCCGGCCGCAAAGAAAACTGCGGCGAAAAAGCCGGCAGCCAAGAAGGCCAAATAGGCTAAAAGGCGGCATCTGGGTGCTATATGCGCCTAAAAGCGTGCACGGGTGTTCCTCTGTGGTGTGCATCGGTGTTATGCTTGCACGAGAATAAACAGAGGTCCCCTTGCTATGCTACAAAAAGCACCCCGTCGTACCCGCGAACGCATTCTTGAGCTGTCGCTGCGCTTGTTTAATGAATTCGGCGAACCCAATATCACCACCACCGTGATCGCCGAAGAGATGAATATCTCGCCGGGGAATCTGTACTACCATTTCCGTAACAAGGACGACATCGTCAACTCGATCTTCGTCCAGTTTGAAGCCGAGATCGAGCGCATCCTGACCGTGCCCAACGGCCGCCGCTCCAACATCGAAGACGTGTGGCTGTACCTGCACCTGATGTTTGAACTGATCTGGCGCTACCGTTTCTTCTACCGCGACCTCAATGATCTGCTGTCGCGCAACCGCAAGCTGGAACTGCACTTCAAGCAGATCCTGGCGCACAAGATCAAGGTCGCCAAGCAGCTGTGCGAGGACCTGCGCAGCGAGAAGTCGCTGGAAGCTTCCGATACCGCCATCGACGCCATGGCCACCAATATGGTGGTGGTGGCGACGTACTGGCTGTCGTACGAGTACGTGCGCAATCCGCGCAAGTACAGCGAGCAGCAGTCGATGGCCGATGCGTTGGCGCGCGGCTGCTACCAGGTGCTGTCGCAGATCGGACCGTATCTGCGCAACGAAACCAGCCTGCTGTTCCAGAAACTGTCCGAAGAATATCTCAAGAAATTGAAGTAACCCAGACGGAGGCTTCATGGCGTGGACCCCTTTCCCGTATCCCGATCCAGCTTTCCGCTACACGCCGGAAAGCCTGCAGCAGGCATGGCCGCTGCTGCATGGCGGGGATCGCGAAACCTTCCCCACACAGCCGGCGCTGGTACAGGCGTGGATTGCCTTCCATGCCGGCGAGTTCGAACGGGCCGCACGGCTTGGCCTGGATGTGGGGGTGAACGGCTATGCGGTGGCGCACAAGGCCATCTGCATGTACACCAATTATCTGGAGCCCAACGACAAGAAGCGGCTGGCCACGTTTGAATGCGTGGCCGAGCGCTGCGAACGGCAGCAGCTGGAACAGCCCGGCAACCCGGCCGGCTACTACTGGCACGCCTATGCGCTGGGCCAGTATTCGCAGGGCATCTCGGTGGTGAAGGCGCTGGCGCAGGGCCTCGGCGCCAAGGTCAAGCGCAGCCTCGACATGGTCATCAAGCTGGCGCCGCAGCGCGCCGATGCCCATATCGCCATGGGCGTGTACCATGCTGAAATTCTCGACAAGGTCGGCGCCGTGCTGGCGGGCCTGACTTATGGCGTCAAGAAGGAAGAAGCCTATCGCCAGTTTGAACAGGCGCTCAAGCTGAATCCCGATTCGGCCATCGTCCGCATCCAGTACGCGCGTGCCTTGCTGATGCTGGACGGTAAAAAGAAAGCGGCGCAAGCCATGGATTTATACCAGCAGGCCGCCTGCTGTAACGTACGCGACGCCACCGAGCGGCTGGACCAGGAAGCGGCGCAAAAAGAACTGGAAGAGGAAAAACTGAGTGGCTAAGGCAATTTGTGTGTACTGCGGCGCTAACGCCGGTGTGTCGCCGCGCTATGCGGAAGCCGCGCGGGAACTGGGCCGTGCGCTGGTGGCGCGGAATCTGTCGCTGGTCTACGGCGGCGGCAAGGTGGGCCTGATGGGCGTCATCGCCGACGAAGTGCTGCGTGCCGGCGGCGAGGTGACCGGCGTGATTCCGACCGCGCTGGTCGAACGCGAAGTGGGCCATAACGGCCTGACGCGCCAGTTCATCGTCAAGGACATGCACGAACGCAAGGCCATGATGGCGCAACTGGCGGACGGCTTCATCGCCATGCCGGGCGGCATGGGCACGCTGGAAGAACTGTTTGAAATGCTGACCTGGTCGCAGTTGGGCATCCATGCCAAGCCGATCGGCCTGCTCAATGTCGACGGTTTCTACGACAGCCTGGCCGGCTTCATCCAGCACGCCAGCGAGCAAGGCTTTGTGCGGCCCCAGCACGCAGCGTTGATGATGGTGGAAAGCGACGCCGAAGCGCTGCTGCAACGCATCGCCTGAGGCTTAGTTCGGGCTCCACAGTTTGCGGCCTTCGGTATCCAGTTGCGTGAGGTAGAGCCGCAGGTCGAATTCGTACTGGTGGTAGTTGGGCTCCATATAGGTGCACAGCTTGTAGAACGCCTTGTCGTGCTGCTTTTCCTTGATGTGCGCGAGCTCGTGCACGGCAATCATGCGCAGGAATTCCAGCGGCACTTCCTTGAAGACCGTGGCGACCCGGATCTCATGCTTGGCCTTGAGCTTGCCGCCCTGTACGCGCGAGATTGACGTGTGCAGTCCCAATGCATGGTTGATGACGTGGATCTTGCTGTCGTACTCAACCTTGTTGATGGGATCGGCGTTGCGCAAAAATTCAGATTTCAAATCCTGCACGTACTGGTACAGCGCGCGGTCGGTGCGCAGCTCGTGCGGCTTGCTATAGCGCTTGAGCAGGACCTCGCCCAGCTTGTTCTGGGCGATGAGCTGCGACACTTGCTGCTGCGTTTGTTCGGAATAGGCGCTGAGGTACTTCAGGGAAGACATGGTGGACGGCGAGAAGAATGCGAGGCGAGAATGTACCACATCCCGCCCCGGCAAGCGCGTTGCCGCCGCACTTAATCCGTGACGGCCATCTCGCGGAAGGCGCTGCCGTCGGCGTAAATAATGCCGCAACTCGCCTCGCCGAAGCACACGCTGATTGCTTCGCTGTCAATGTGGCGCGGTGCGCAGTCGCCGCCGTTGTGGCAGGCCGGCTGGTAGTTGCCGGGTTTGATCAGTGACAGTTGCGGTGGGTTCGGCGCGATGGCGCGGAAGGTCTTGACGATGCGCGCTGTTGCACCGCTGGCTGGTTCGGCTGCGACGGCGACGCCGTAGGTGTGTTGCTGCGGATTTTGCACCAGCATGGCCGTGCCCCGCTGGCCGTGCTCCAGAAAGCTGCCGGACAGCGTGGGCAGCGGCAATGGCTGCCAGCCTTCCGGCAGGGGCGTGGCGTGACAGGGCAAGGCCAGCAGGCCGATGATGGTAAAGCCGAGCAGCTTGAAAGTCAGGTGGCGCATAGTGTCCTCGCTAGGGTAGGGGGCGATGAACTCCAGCCATACTAGGCGCTTTCCATCGACTTGCCTATTCACATACCGTTACGATTTGGTAACGCGCGTGAGGATCACGGCCCCACACCCTCCAGGCGTCCCTGCTGCGGCACAGCGGCGTAGCGCCACACATTGATCACGAAGCACACCACAGCCAGCGCAATCACGACCGATGAGATACCCAGCAGCGGCGTCACCGCCGGGTGGCCGGTGATGAACAGGGCCAGCGCCACCATCTGCAGCGGCAGTGCCACGGTATAGCCCCAGAATTGCACCCGTGCCACCTTGGTGGCGGCGGCGTGCGGATAGACAGTATAAAACACGCCAAACAAGGCCAGGCTGACCCAGCCCAGCAGATTGATGTGGGCATGGACTGGACGCAGCGTAAAGTCTTCGCTGGCAGCCATGACGATGCCCATGATGACCCCCAGCAGCAGATAGAGGGCGGCGATACGGAAATAGGATTTGTTCATGGTTAAGCCTGTTGCTGGGTTGCGGCGAATGCGCGGAAGTTGGCGGGCGTGGCAAAGCTGCGGTATTGCGTCTGCATGTCTTCGGTGAGGACCTCGATCATGGTGGTGTTCTCGACCCAGAATTCGATCACGTCAAAGAAGTTGTCGCCGCGCGTGCAGCGCAGCGTACGCCAGCCTTCGCGGGCGCCGATGGCCAGTACCTGTTCGGTGGTCAAAGGCGTCCCCACCGCCATATGAAAGGCGCTGTAATGGCTGCTGTCCTGCGCATCGCCGGGCATAAAGCTGTCGCTGCCGGCGCCCGGCGTAATCACGCGGTCGCAAGGATAGGTTTCGATAATGGTGCCGCGTTCGTCGCCGGCAACCGCCATCCAGGAATCAGGGAAGGACGGGAAAGGAGCGGCAAAACCGCCCCAGATTTCCGCGAGAACGCGGGCGACATGCGCAGGATGCCTGCTGGGCATTGATGCGTGAAAAATCATAACGACCTCTTGTTGTATCGCAGGAAAACGTCCTGCACGTTGGACGCAGCGTCCTTAATCCTGCGGGGCGCGCAGCGTGCGGCGCGCATGGTCCAGCAAGCCGGCGATGGCAGCGCTGGCGGCTTTGCCGGCCTCGGCGCCATCCATATTCCAGTAGTCCTTGAAGGTGGCCCAGGTGGTTGCCGAGTACAGTAGTTGAATCGCGGCGCACAGGCGGTCGCGGTCGGGATCGGGCACGTCGCCCACTTCATTGGCGACCAGCTGGCGAAACGCCTGCTGGCGTGCGGCAGCGGTGTGCATACGGGCGCTGCGCCCTTGCGGCGAGGCCAGCATGCCGCGGATCAGCGGCTCACGCTGGTCGAAGCGAACGAAGTCGGCGCTGAGCCGGCTTTCCAGTTCATGAAAATTTTGCGGATAGCTGTCACGCTGGATGGCTTGCGGCGCCCAGTCCCAGAAGGCTTCCAGCAGCACTTCTTTATTTGGGTAGTAGCGGTAGACGGTGCTTTCACCGACATCAGCCTCGCGGGCGATTTCGGTAAAGCTGAGTTGAGCCAGGCCATCGTTTTCCAGGCGGCGCGCCACGGCGGCCATGATGGCTTCGCGGGTCTTGGTTTTATTGCGGTCCCGAAGCGGGACGGCTGATGTCGTTGAAATATCCATGACAGCGATACTCTCATTTGATGGTATCGCTGTCAAGTGGAAGTTATACATTCATTTTTTTATTGCACTTTCAAAACTGGCCTGCGTGGTTTCCTCGTGGCGCTGGCCGAACGCATAGTTTGCTTCCAGCCACATGACGTTGATGATGGCGGCGGCGAGGGCAAAGCCCACGCCCAGTATCCAGGCGAAATACCACATGGTTGATGCTCCTTAGTAAGCGGTGTGTTCGTTGTCGCGGATGTGCTGTTCAGTCACCTTGCCGCTGACCACGCGGTAGACCCAGCCGGTATAGGCCACCACGATGGGCAGCATGATGACCACCACCCAGAACATTACGGCCAGGCTCTTGTGGCTGGCGACGGCGTCCCACGCGGTCAGGCTGCTGCCGGGCGCCAGCGAGGATGGCATCACGAACGGGAACATGGCGGCGCCGGCGGTGAGGATGACTGCTGCGACCGTCAGTCCGCTGGACAGGAAGGCCAATAGCGGCTGGCGGCGTGCGCTGAACAGCATCACCAGCAGGCTGCCGGCGAAGACGGTGGCGGGGAAGGCCAGCGTCAGCGGCCAGCGCTCGTAATTGTCCAGCCAGGCGCCGCTGGCGCGCTGCACGGTTTTGGCGATGGGCATAAAGCTGCTGCTGGCGTCCGGCATGGCGGTAATGCGGTAGCCGTCGATGCCCCCGGCGATCCACACGCCAGCGGCCGCAAACAGCAGTGCGGTGATGAGGGCGGCGCCAAACGCCACCTTGCGTGCGCGGTGGGCGATCACGTCTTCGGTCTTTTGGTGCAGATAGGTGGCGCCGTGCATGGCCAGCATGCTGACGCTGAGCACTCCCGCCAGCAGCGCAAACGGATTCAGCAGATCCAGGAAGCTGCCGGTGTATTCCAGCCGCATGCTGTCGTCATAGCGGAAAGGCACGCCTTGCAGCAGGTTGCCGAAGGCGATGCCGAAGATCAGCGGTGGCACAAAGCCGCCGATGAACAGGCACCAGTCCCAGGTGCTGCGCCAGCGCGGATCGGCGATCTTGCTGCGGTAGTCGAAGCCCACCGGCCGGAAGAACAGAGCAAACAGACACAGCATCAAGGCCAGGTAAAAACCGGAAAATGCGGCGGCATACACCAGCGGCCATGCCGCAAACAGGCAGCCGCCTGCCGCGATAAACCAGGTCTGGTTGCCTTCCCATGTGGGGGCGATGGTGTTGATGATGACGCGGCGCTCAGTGTCGTTCTTGCCGAGGAAGGGCAGCGCCATGCCGATGCCAAAGTCGAAGCCGTCCGTGAGCGCAAAGCCGATCAGCAGCACGCCGACAAAGCCCCACCAGATGATTTTGTATGTTTCGTAGTCGAATAACATGATGCGTCCTTATTCCCAATGGTACTTGCCGGTGTGCAGACTGCTGGGACCTTGCTTGGCGTACTTGATCATCAAGCCCAGTTCAACGATCAGCAGCAGCGTGTAAAAGCCAAGGAAGCCCGCCAGGCTGAAATACAAGCTGCCCGGGCTCACGCTGGAGGCCGACAGATGCGTCGGCAGCACGCCGGCGATGGTCCACGGCTGACGGCCATACTCGGCCACCACCCAGCCCAGTTCCGCCGCCACCCACGGCAGCGGAATGGCACACACCGCCAGCCGGAGCAGCCAGCGCTGGCGCGCCAGGCGCTTGCGCACCAGGAACCAGAACGCGGCGCTGAAAATGAACAGGAACAGCATGCCCAGCCCAACCATGATGCGGAACGACCAGAACACGGGCGCGACTTTGGGCACCGTGTCGTTGGCGGCTTTGCGGATCTGTTCTTCGGTGGCGTCCACCACGTTGGGCGTGTACTTCTTCAGCAGCAGGCCGTAGCCCAGGTCTTGTTCCACTGCCTTGAACGCCGCGCGCGCTTCCGGCGATTTGTCGCCCGACTTCAGGCGCGTCAAGGCGGCGTAGGCGGTCATGCCGTTGCGGATGCGTTCCTCGTTGCTCTGCTTGAGTTCCTTGATGCCGGTGACTTCCTTGTCGGTGGAGCGCGTGGCGATCAGGCCCAGCATGTAGGGAATCTTGACAGCGTAGTCGGTGGTCTGGGTTTCCTCGTTGGGCAAGCCAAACACGGTGATGCCTGCTGGCGCTGGCTGGGTTTCCCATTCGGCCTCGATGGCGGCCAGCTTAGTCTTGTTGACTTCGCCCGTGGTGTAACCCGATTCGTCGCCCAGCACGATCACGGACAGTGTGGACGCCAGGCCAAACGCCGCCGCCACCGCGAAAGAGCGCAGCGCAAATTGCACGTCGCGCGCCTTGAGCAGGTAGAAGGAGGAGATGCCTAGCACGAACATGGACGCCGTCACATAGCCGGCCGCCACGGTGTGGACGAACTTCACCTGCGCGACCGGGTTGAAGATCACGTCGGTAATGCTGGTGAGCTCCATGCGCATGGTTTCAAAGTTGAATTCCGCGCCGACCGGATGGTTCATCCAGCCATTGGCAATCAGGATCCACAGCGCGGACAGGCTGGAACCCAGCGCAACCAGAAAGGTCACCATCAGGTGCTGCACTTTGGACAGCCGTTGCCAGCCAAAGAAGAACAGGCCGACAAAGGTGGATTCGAGGAAGAAGGCCATCATGCCTTCGATCGCCAGCGGCGTGCCGAAGATGTCGCCAACGTAGTGCGAGTAGTAGGCCCAATTGGTGCCGAACTGAAATTCCAGCGTGATGCCGGTGGTAACGCCCATGGCAAAGTTAATGCCGAACAGCTTGCCCCAGAAGCGGGTCATGTCTTTGTAAATCTCTTTGCCGGTCATCACGTAGACAGATTCCATGATAACCAGTATCCATGAGAGGCCCAGTGTCAGCGGCACAAACAGGAAGTGGTACAGCGCGGTCGCGGCAAATTGCAGGCGCGACAAATTCACGACTTCGTCGAGCGGACTCATTTTTTACTTTCGGGTGGGGGATGGGGAGCAAGCAGATGCTGTTCGACGGTGGCGGTCGGCATCCGCATGTGTTTGGTTTGCGGCGCGGAAAAGAACGCCTTCCACAAGCCAAACAGGATCAGGGCTTTCACAATCAGCGCCAGGGTGATGGCCAGTGCCAGCGAGGAGCCATGGAGCTGGCGCAATTTCATCATTTGTCCTTGTCGGTCGCGGTGTCCTCAACGTTACGCCCGAACCGGAATGTGTCGCGCACGGTTTCGCCGACGTCGATGAGTTTTTTCACGGTGGAGCCCATCTTCATCAACGAGGCCAGGGTTACCGGCGACAGGCGCTGCACATCGTCAAACCAGGAGCTGGACAGCTCGATCAGGTTGTACATTTCGCGCATGCGTTCCTGGGCAATCAGGTCGGTTTCGTTGGACGGCGTTTCCAGCAGCGCATCGCGCAGCATCGACAGGGTCGGTTCCACTTCGCGGCGGCGGCGCTCTTCCAGCAGCGCCTTGAAGATGTCCCAGATGTCCTTGGGCGGCTCGAAGTATTCGCGGCGGTCGTTGGGCTTGTGCAGCAGCTTGACCAGGCGCCACGATTGCAGCTCCTTGAGGCCCATGGATACGTTGGAGCGCGAGAAGGACAGCGACTCGGCAATTTCGTCGGCATTGAGCGGTTTGGCGCTGACATACAGCAGCGCGTAAATCTGGCCAACCGTGCGGTTGATGCCCCAGCGGCTGCCCATTTCGCCGAAGTGCAGGATGAAGCGCTGGGCCAGCGGGGTGAGCGGGGCGACGTTAATGGGAGTGGCAGGACTCATGATTTCCTTAATTTTCTGAATTTTCAAGAATTCCTGAAATTATAGAAGGTTTCTGAAAGTCATGCCTAGCCCCGTGGGTAGGACAGAACGTCTCAGGGCGCTATATAATCCAGTTTATTGCGATATACCCAAAGGAGTTGATATGTTGAAAGCAGGTATGGTTCTGGTGTTGGCGGTCTGGGGTGTGTCGGCGGCGGCAGCGGACATCACGGTATCGGCGGCGGCCAGCCTGACCAATGCGTTTAAAGAAATCGGCGTGGCCTTCGAGAAGGAGCATGCGGGCGACAAGGTGCAGTTCAACTTTGCCGCGTCCGATCCGCTGGTGCAGCAGATCGCCAAGGGCGCGCCGGTGGACGTGTTTGCCTCTGCCGACCAGGATGCGATGGACAAGGCTGATACGCTGAAGCTGCTGGCGCCGGGCACGCGCAAGAACTTCGCCAGCAACAGCCTGGTGCTGATCGCGCCGCAGGGCGGCAAGGTGCCGGTCAAGAGCCTGGCCGATGTGGCGCAGGCCGGCGTGTCGCGCGTCACCATCGGCAATCCGGCCAGCGTGCCGGTCGGCCGCTACACCAAGGCCGCGCTCGAAAACGCCAAGCTGTGGGCCGTGGTAGAACCGAAGCTGATCCTGGGTACCTCGGTGCGCCAGTGCCTGGATTATGTGGCGCGCGGTGAGGTGGATGCCGGCTTTGTCTACGCCACCGATGCGGCCATCGTCAAAGACAAGGTCACAGTGGTGGCCACGGTGCCAACCGAAACGCCGGTGACCTATCCGATTGCCGTGATCGCTGCCGGTCCGCAAGCAGTGGCGGGCCGCAAGTTTGCTGACTACGTGCAGTCGCCGGCCGGCCAGGCGATTCTGGCCAAGTACGGTTTCGGCCGCCCGTAAGGCATGGAGTCTGTTGAGCCAGCCTGGGTAGCCTTACGGCTGTCGCTGAAGGTGGCCTGCTGGGCCACCGTGATTGATCTGGTGTTGGGCGTGGCGCTGGGCTATCTGCTGGCGCGCAAGCGTTTTCCGGGCCGCGAACTGCTGGACGCGGTGCTGACCTTGCCGATGGTGATGCCGCCCACCGTGCTGGGCTACTATATGCTGGTCATCATTGGCCGCAATGGCGTGGTGGGCGCGTGGTTGCAGCAGCACTTCGGCATCAACCTGATTTTTACCTGGCAGGCGGCAGTGATTGCCGCCGCCGTGGTGGCGTTCCCGCTGGTGCTCAAGGGCGCGCGCGCGGCGTTTGAAAGCATCGATACGCAATTCGAGCAGGCCGCGCGCGTGCTGGGCGTATCGTCGTTTGGCGTGTTCCTGCGCGTGACCTTGCCGCTGGCCTGGCGTGGCGTACTGGGCGGCACCTTGCTGGCGTTTGCCCGTTCGATGGGGGAGTTCGGCGCCACGCTGATGGTGGCGGGCAGCATTCCCGGCAAGACGCAGACGCTGTCGATTGCCGTGTACGAAGCCGTGCAGGCGGGGCAGGACGACCATGCCAACCTGCTGGTGGTCATCACCTCCGTGGTGTGTGTGGCGGTGCTCATCACGGCAAACAAACTGACGCCTAACCGTAATCCCCAAGCATGAGTACGCAATTTAAAGTCGATATCCACAAAACCTTGCGCTCGGCGGACCGCGAGTTCAAGCTGCATGCGCGCTTTGAATCGGGCAGCCAGCGCGTGGTGGTGTACGGTTCATCGGGGGCCGGCAAGAGCCAGATGATGAAGGCCGTGGCCGGGCTCATGACGCCGGACAGCGGCCGCATCGAGCTGGCCGGACGCTGCCTGTTCGATAGCAGCACGGGCGTCAACGTGCCGGTGCAGCAGCGCAAGGTGGCGTATCTGTTCCAGGACTATGCGCTGTTCCCGCATTTGAACGTGCGCCAGAATATCGGCTTTGGCTTGCAGCGCGGCTGGCGCAATCCGCTGTCGCGCGCCGACAGCGAGGCGATACGCTACTGGATCAACGCGTTTGAACTGGGACATGTGGCGCACCAGTATCCACATGAGCTGTCGGGCGGTCAGCGGCAGCGCGTGGCCCTGGCGCGCGCGCTGGCGCCGCAGCCGGATGCGCTGCTGCTGGACGAACCATTTGCCGCGCTTGATCCCGGCCTGCGCGAGCGCATGCGCGAGGAACTGGGCGCCTTGCAGCGCCGGCTGGCCATCCCGATGCTGATGATTACCCATGATCCCGAGGACGTGCGCGCTTTCGGCGAACATGTGCTGCGCATGGAAAATGGTAGCATCTTCCATGTGGAGGAGAGTGCGGCATGACGATGGAATTACGAGGCAATGTGTGGCTGACCATAGACGGGCAGAAGCTGGGCGGGCAAGACCGCGTGGCGCTGCTGGCGGCGGTGGCGGCCGAAGGTTCGATCACGGCGGCGGCCAAGGCGGTAGGCATGAGCTACAAGGGCGCATGGGACGCGATCGAGGCAATGAACAATCTGGCCGGCGAACCGCTGGTCGAACGCGCGGCGGGCGGCAAGGGCGGTGGCGGCACGCGGCTGACGCAGCGGGGTAGTCAACTGGTCGAAAATTTCCGTAAAATTGATGAGGAACACCAGCGCTTCGTGGCACACCTGAGTGCCCAGTCGCACGCGCTGGCGGACGATTTCTTACTCATACAAAGGATGAAGATGAAGACCAGCGCACGCAATCAGTTCAGCGGCAAGGTAGTGGCATTGAAGCATGGCGCAGTCAATGACGAGGTGGAGCTGGAGATTGTCGGCGGCCAGAAGCTCGTCGCGACCATCACCCGTGACAGCAGCGAAGGGCTGGGGCTGGATGTGGGCGTCGAGGCGTTTGCACTGATCAAGGCCTCGTCGGTGATCGTGGCAACTGAACTCGGTGACGTGAAGCTGTCAGCGCGCAACCGGCTGACGGGCAAGGTCAGCCGCGTGTTGCCAGGCGCGGTGAATACCGAAGTGACCATTGAACTGCCGGGTGGCGGCACCATCGCCGCCATTGTCACCAAGGACAGCGGCGAATCGCTGGGCCTGGAAGTGGGCACGGAAGCCAGCGCCATCTTCAAGGCGTCCAGCGTGATTATCGGGACACCGGCCTAAGCCTAACGCGGGCGGCACAGCCTTGCATGGTTCACCTGAATTTCCATCGCGATCCAGTCCTTGAGCTGCCAGTCCGGGTGCTGTGCCGCCAATAACGGCGTTGCTTCCTGCTGCAAGTCGCCGAGCGTCTTGCCGGCGGCGCAGCCCGACACCACAGCCTCGCGCGCCTGCTCGATGTGCTGGGCGGCAGCATCCAGGTCGGCACGGCTGCCGATGCGCCCATGACCGGGAATCACGATCTGCGGCTGCGTGGCGCGACCTGGCGCAGGATGTCGCGCCCGCCCAGGTCGATCGATGCAGCATCTTCGTAGACCACATCGGGGGCCACAAGCCGCACATCGCGCATGGCTTTCGCCACCCCCAGCCTGGTGGCAAATAACGATTGGTAGCCAGGCGCTTTCTGCTGCATCTCGTCGCGCTGGGCACGGTTGTAAATGATGGTCGCCTGTCCTTTGAACACCTGGGCGCCAAAGCCATGTTCGGGATGGAAATGGGTCACGGTCAGATACAGTTTGCGCCGGCCCGCGAGTTTTTTTGCGGCCTTCAGCACCCGCTGCGCGCTTTCCGTGCCGAGGCCGGTGTCAACCACCAGCACCGCATCCCTGCCCACGATGATGGTGATGTTGGGCACCAGCATAATGTGCTGGCGGTCTTCGATGACATAGACGCCTTCGCTTACCCTGGTCATGTTTGCCAGCCGGATGGTTTTCTCGGCAGAGAGGTCCTTTGCGGCGCCCTGCGCGCTGGCCATCAGGCCGATGCTGAGTGCAGTGGCGATGAGCTTTTTCATAGCCCACCTTTGCGGCGCGCGTAGGCATAGCGATGCGCCAACCATTTGGTGCCGCTGCCATCGGCAAGGATGAAATACTGGTCCTTGGTTTCCGTGTCGGGGCCGGTCTGTTCGATGATCTCTTCCATGCGCAGCAACTGGCCACTGACAGTGGCACCGGCGCCTGGGAAGGCAAACGGCTCGAACTGGATGCGAATGCGGCGGACGTCGTCGTGCTCGTAGCTCCAGGCTGGCATCAGGCCTGCGGCGACACGGGTGTCCATCGACAGATACTCCCAGCGTCCGGTGACGCGGTTGTAGCCGAGGTAGTCCATTCGATGCAGTGCCGCATCGCTGCGCTGTGCGGAGGCATACAACATCTCCTGCAGATACAGGCCAACCATTTGCCGGTGCGCGACCTGGCCATGGATCACCGCTGGCTCCGCGCCCGGACGCGCCCAGACGGTTTCGCTGACATCCCACCATCCTGCACGCGCAGCCAGCGCCGCAGCGTCGGCGCCCGGCAGGTTCATGCTGTCCACCGTGACGGTGGTGTTTGCCACGCCCTGGGCATGCAGCAGTGCGCAGGGATTCAAGGCAAACATGCCCGCCAACCACAGTCCCGTGATGCCGATTTTCGCCATACCATTTCCTTGTCTGATGCGCCCGAAGGCGAGTTCAGTGATAGTATTTTGTTTCGAATCGCGCATAAATACCGATATGGGCACGTGTATCACAACTGGGAGTGTGGAATGGATCGTCTGGCCAGCATGGCGGCCTTTGTCAAAACGGTGGAAGTGGGTTCGTTTGCGGCCGCTGCAAGTGCGCTGGCGATGTCGCCGCAAATGATTGCGAGGCACATCAGCTGGCTGGAAAGCCGTCTGGGTGCGCGCCTGATTAACCGCACCACACGCCGCCAGAGCCTGACCGAAATGGGCAAGGCCTATTACGAGCGCTGCAAGGTGGTGCTGGCCGACGCCGACTGGGCCGATTCGCTGGCCGACCAGGCGTATGAAGCGCCGCGTGGCCGTTTGCGTGTCAATGCGCCCGTCAGCTTCGGCACGCATACGCTGATGCCGGTGGTGGCGCGCTATCTGAAGCGTTACCCGGAAGTGGAGATGGAGCTGGTGCTGAATGACCGCTATGTTGATCCGGTAGAGGAAGAGTTTGAGGCGGTGTTCAGGATCGGCACGCTCAAGGATTCCAGTTTCATGGCGCGCGCGCTCAAGCCGTTCAACCTGGTCGCCTGCGCCTCTCCCGGTTATCTGAAGGAACGTGGCGTGCCGAAGACGCCGGCGGAACTGGAACAGCATGAATGCCTGGCCTATGCGTCCGCAACAGGACCGGCCACCAGCGACTGGCGTTTCATGCGTGACGGTGAAAATTTTACGATCAACGTCAAGACGCGCCTGCGGTTGAACGATGCCAAGGCGCTGCTGAACGCGGCGCTGCATGACCTGGGCATCGTGTTTGTCGCTGAAGATCTGGCGCGCGAGAGCCTGAACTCGGGGCGGCTGGTGAAAGTGCTGGCGGAATATGAAACCCCGTCACGCCCCATCCACCTGATTTACCACCCCGACCGCCGTCAGACGCCGAAACTGAAGAGCTTTATCAGCGCCGTAGTCAGCGAGCTTGCGTTGTGATGCCGCGCGGCGCGCACTGCCGTCTTACACCGGGTCAGAGGAGTAGGTGAGCGCGGCGATGTACCAGCCGTCGCTGCCCTTGACCAGTTGCCAGGTTTCGCTGCCGCGATTGGTTGGCTTACCGTCGATCATGAAGACAAAGTCGAAGTAGACCGAAGCGATCGTGCCATCGCTGCTGATTTGCTGCCGGGTATGCGTGGGATTGAAACTGGCTTTGGAGGTGGACACCAGTTTGGCAAAGCTGGCATAGCTGCCCACCCTGATCTTGGGCGCGTCCGGCGACTTTTCCCTGGCCGCCACATAGGCCTGGTCGGATAGCACGTTCAGCCAGATGCTGGTGGGCAGGAACAGGGCGGCCAACCGGTCGCCATCGTGACTGAGGACGGCTTCATGGTAGGCATCCATGACATGCTGGACGTCGAGCCGGTCACTGCGGGTATCGGCGTAAGCCAGGTTCGCCAGGCTGGCGGCAAGCACAAATGCAAGGGAGTACAGTTTCATCGGGATAGTTCGCTTTCTGTTAGTGGACATAGCGCTTGCTGAGCCAGCGGCGCACCGGGATGTCATAGAAGGTCAGGCAGAGATAGGCGGTTGTGACGCAGGCCAGGAACGTGGCGATGGTCATGGGCAGCGCGTCCGCCAGCGGAATCTTGCGCTGGTTGACCCAGGCAATATAGGTGTACACGAACGGGTAGTGGATGATGTAGATGGGATAGGAGATCGCGCCGAGAAAGCCGCAGATCCTGGCGCCCATGCGCGTGTTCACGCTGCCGCTGGCGCCGATATAGACCACCAGTGGAAACACCAGCGCAATGCACAGCGCGTCATACAGGCCGTTCTTCCACAGATCGGCGGGACCGCCCAGACGCGGCCAGGCAAGCGCAGCGATGATGATGACGCTGCTCAGCAGGAATGCGTGCCGGATGCGGCCAACAGTCACGATGCGCGACAGCAGCAGGCCGGCAAAGAAGGGATACAGCAGGCGGGTCAGGCCAATCCGCATCTGCACCGGTTCCAGCGACCAGCCGCCGATGACGTCGCCGTTCGGACCGGTGAGGCAATAGTGCACCAGCACGCAGCCGGTCACGAAGACGAAGCACGCCAGCACGGTTTTCGAGAACTTGCGCACGAACAGCGCGTAGAGGATGTTGGCAACGTATTCGTAGAACAGCGACCAGGATGGGCCATTCAGCGGATGCATCTCGCTCCAGCCACGGATGTCGAGCGCTGCGCCAACCGGGATCAGCGTCATGCCGATCACCATGACCGTCAGCATCAGCCATGCTGGTGTAGCCTGGATATTGGGGAAGGCCGCACTGGCCTGGACGTAGAACAGCGCGGCGCCAATCAGCATTGCCACCACGATCATCGGGTGCAGGCGGATCAGGCGGCGCTTGAAAAACTCCATGGTGGACATGGTGCGCCAGCGGTCATCATAGGCATAGCCGATCACGAAACCGGACAGCACGAAAAAGAAATCGACCGCAAGATAGCCATGGTTGATGATCTGCTCGAAGCGGCTGGCCGTATGGGCTTCGAACAGGTGAAAGGCAACCACCATGAGCGCGGCCACGCCCCGTAGGCCGTCCAGGATGGCGTAATGCTGCTTGGTGTCAGTAAAGCCGACCGGCGCTGCGTTGTTTGTCACTGAGTCTCCTGTGGTTATTTTAAGTGTGGTGCTACCGTGCCTTGATGATGTCCGCCAGCCGGTCCGGCATGCCGGGGATAGCCTCGAGGGCCGGATAGCGCTCACCACCATCATGGACAACGCTGATTTGCGTGCCATTCTGCAAGGATAATTGAATCGCGCCGTGCGCGCTGCGGATCGCCTGTTGCAGCACGGCGGTGCTGTACGGCTGTCCTTGTACCGTGGCGATCACGGCGCCCGGCACCAGGCCGGCCTGGCTGGCGGCGCTGTCGAACAGCACATCGGTGATCTCGCCGCGCCGGTTGACATTGAGTCCGAGCGAATACTCAAAGCTGTTTTTGCCATTGAAGGCCGACCATGCGCTCGGCTGGTCGCGGTACACCAGGCGATAGCCCGCGCCCTGTATCCCGCTCAGGGTGGGATTGGGCTGCAAGGATAGCACGCGTTCCCGCAGGAAGCTGGCCCAGTCCAACGGCACCACCTGATTCAGGGCGGCGATCACGTCGTCCATCTGATAGGGGCGGGCGATGGGGCCGGTGTTGGCGCCGCCACCGTAAAACAGCGCAACGAAGTCGTCGAGCGATTTTTTCCCCGCGCTGGCGTTACGCAGCGCCACATCGACATCGAGCCAGACCATGGCCCCTTCACGGTAGAAATCGAAGCCGTTGCGGCGCCAGTTGTCATAGGCCCGATCCTGATTGGCCCAGAGCGCCATGGCCATGCGGCCGTTGTCTTCCAGGTCGCGCCATGTGCGACCCTGGCGATGCTCTATCGCTGCGGCGTTATCGGCGAGCACGCCGCGGAACTGTTCCAGGTCCCACATGCCGGCGCGTGCGGCAAGCACGGTGCCCAGGTAGTCGCTCAGACCTTCGACGATCCACAGCTCGCTGCCATCCGGCGGCGACTGGAAATTCGGTGCACTGAGGCCGGCGGGGCGGCGGTATTTGCCGTTCCAGCTATGCACCAGGTCATGGGGAATGAAGTTGGCATAGCGCGTCAGCATGGTGTCGTCGGTCAGGAACTTGGCGGGACGGCGGTTGTCCAGCGACTGGTGGTGATCGACGGCGCGACCGGAAATATGGTCGGACAGCGTGACCAGAAAGCGGAAGGTATCGTAGTGACGGTAGCCAAACAGCTTGCCGCTCTGGCGCACCAGACTGGATAACTGTTCGATGCGGGCGGCGGGGATATCGAGGTCCGCCGGCGTGTCGGCCACCATGTCCAGATAGTGCGCGGGCGTGACATCGGGCGCCAAGGGGATTTCGCGGAAATAGCGGCCGGCGATGAGCGGCGAATCCACCAGGCGCTCAAGCGAGGTGGGGCGGAAAGTGATGCTGCCGTCCGCCTCCTGGCGTGCGGTTTCCAATGCGCTGGCGTGGCGCCATTGCGGGGGCAGGGTGACGGCAGGCTGGACCTGAATGTCGCTGACCTTGGCGCCAGCGTCAGCATAGGGGTAGAGCAGCACCGCGTTCCAGCTCAAGATGGCGATCTTGTCGCTGGTCGATCCGCCGCCTTCGGCTGGCGGATCGCTGGCGATGAAGTCGCTGCGGATCTCGATGCTGTGCACGTCGGTCGGGACGTCCAGATGATAGAGGAACACGTCGTACGGATCGCGTCTCCAGCGGATGGGACGGCCGTTGCCGGTGATGAACAGGCCGGTATGCTGCTGCACCGGCCCCAGGTCGTGCTCGGCGGGCAGCCATTTCGGATACGCCAGACGCAGCGGCCCTGGCTCGACCGGGATGGTTTCGACCGCATGGAGCAACTTGCGTGGCGCGTCCCGTAAATCGACCTGCAATGTGATCGGCGCTGCGCTGGCACAGGATGCCAGCAGCGTCAGTGCAATCAGCCATCCTGCTCGCATGTGCCTGCTCCCTTGAAAGTGGGCAAGCATAGCGATAGTCAAGGTGATTGAGTAACGAAACTTTTTAATACCCGGCATTAGGGCTGCTAATGTCGGGACATTACCTCAAACGATGGAGGAGTGAAATCCGTAGTTTCCGTCTGGTACACGGATGGGCAAGTGGGGTAAGGTTGCGTATTGGCTCAGTTGAGTTGCCCAGTCACCCCTATCGATACAGTGTGCCGCATGAAACGAAATCTGGACCTTGGCCTGTTGCGTACCTTGATCTGCATAAGCGAAACAGGCTCGATGAGCGGCGCCGCGCAGCGGCTATACGTGACGCAGGGCGCGGTCAGCCACCAGGTCAAGCGTCTGGAGCAATTGCTGGACCAGCGTTTGCTGGAACGCGGCAACGATGGCGTCCGGCTGTCCGATGCCGGGCTGCGGCTGGTGAACGAGGGCCGCGAGCTGCTGCGCATGCATGATGAACTGCTGTCCTCTTTCACTGTCGCCAGCGTGACGGGGCGGGTGCGGCTCGGGGTGCCGTATGACCTGCTGGCGCGGCAGCTGCCGCCAATGCTGCAGGCGTTTATCGCGCGTTATCCGCAAGTAGAGGTGGCGGTAACGGCTGGCACGTCGCCGGGCCTGCGCAGGCAATACGACGCCGGCGAGCTGGATCTGGTGATTCTGGAGGAGATGCATGGCAGTTCCAGTGGCCGCTTACTCAGGCTTGATCGCCCGGTGTGGATTGGCAAATCCGAAGGGACGGCATGGACGCGCCGGCCGCTGCCCGTTTCGCTGGTGGCGCCTGACTGTGTCTTCCGTCCCCTGATCCAGTCGGTGCTGGGCGCGGCGGGGCGCGACTGGTACACCGTGATGGATTATCCCAGCATCGAGGCGACCATTTCCACGGTGCTGACCGACGACGCGGTGAGCGTGCTGCTGGCCTCGACAGTGCCGCCGGCTTTGCAGATTCTGGATGACAGCTCGGGCTTGCCCGGCCTGCCGCAGTTCGCCATCAGCTTGCAGGGGCTGGATGCAGGGGATTCCCCTGCCGCTGCTGCGCTGGCGGATGCCATCGTTGAAGGCTATGTGCAGCTCAATGTTGCGATGCCTTAGCCGTCGGTTGAACGGGTAAGTGCTTCCCAGGCGCTGATGTCCTGTTCCATCTGCGCGAGCTTGCCGCGTACCAGTCCGAGCGCATCGCTGCCGAGCAGCAGGTGCGCAGGTGGCTCGGCTGATTCCACCAACGTCAGGATGGCCTGCGCGGCTTTGGCCGGATCGCCGGGCTGCTTGCCGCTGCGGGCTGCGCGCGCGGTGCGGATCGGATCGAACAGCGCGTCGTAGTCGGCGATGCTGCGTTCGGCGCGTACCATGGAGCGTCCGGCCCAGTCGGTCCGGAAAGAGCCTGGCGCGACTGCGGTGACGTGCACGCCGAACTGGCGCAGCTCTTTGCCCAGCGTTTCCGAAATCCCTTCCAGCGCGAACTTGCTGCCCGCGTAGTACGCAATGCCGGGCATGGTGATGAAGCCGCCCATCGACGTGATGTTGATGATGTGGCCGCGCCGGCGCTGGCGCAACAATGGCACAAACGCTTTCATCACCGCCACCGCGCCGAACACGTTGACGTCGAACTGGTGACGCATGTCGTCCAGCGAGGATTCTTCCAGGATGCCCTCGTGGCCGTAGCCGGCATTATTGACCAGCACATCAACCGGACCTGCCGCCGCTTCCGCCCGCGCGACCACGTCCGGGATGGCGTCGAAATCGGTCACATCCAGCACATGGGCATGGGCGCGTTCGGCATGCAGGCCGATAAAGGCCGCGCGCGCGTGCGCGTTGCGCACGGTGCCAATCACGGTGTGGCCTGCTGCCAGCGCCGCTGCCGCCAGGGCGCGGCCAAAGCCGCTGCTGACGCCGGTAATGAACAATGTCTTGGGCATGGTAAGTCCTTTCTTGAGGACGTCCATGGTAGCGATGCGGCGGCCGTCCGGCCATACCGGAAACTATTGATCGCTTGCCTGATACTCTACAATGAGGTCAGGCGGCAAAGCGGGCCGGGGTGGTGCCCAGGATGCGGCGGAACAGGGCGATGAAACTGCTGACGCTGTCGTAACCCAGGCTGAGCGCGACCGTGGTGACGGAAGCGCCGCCGTTCAGCAACTCCATGCCTTTTTGCAGACGCGCGACCTGGCGCCATTCCACCACCGACATGCCGGTTTCGCTGCGGAAGTGACGGGTCAGGCTGCGGCGCGACCAGCCCAGCTGATCGGCCCAGGCGTCGAGGTCGGTCTCATCGGCCGGGTCTTCGGCGATGGCGGCGGCCATGGCCAGCAGGCGAGGGTGGCGCGGCATGGTCAGGTGCAGCGGATCGGCCTGGGCCACGCGCATTTCATCGAGGAAGACATTCATCATGCGCACGCCTGCGGCATCGGATGGCATGCCACTGGGCCACAAGCACATGCGTTCCAGCAGCGACACCGCCAGCGGCGACATGCGCAGCGCCAGCGACTCCTCCGGGAAGCCAACACAGAGCGAGGGCGTCAGATGGATGGTGTAGCCTGCCAGGCCCGGTTTCAGGCTGCTGCCATGGGCGCTGGCCGAATGCGGCATGTACGGCGGTATCCAGCCCAGCCGTCCTGGCGGCAGGACCTGGCGGTTGCCACCGGCCTCGACCAGGATCACCCCCTGCATGGGAATGTACATCTGGCCTTCTGGATGGTGATGGGTGAATTTGCCCCTGCCGGGACCGCCATCGGTGTGCTGGGCGGCGACGTAGATGGGCATGTCGTCAGTCAGGCGTTTATCGCCGTAGTAGTTGCTCATGTGCTGGCCCGATTGCGTTATCAGTTGTCCTTTTTCAGTTAGCTGCGTTTCCATTCTACAGGCAATCTATGGCTTTCATTGATCGCAAGGAAAAAACCATGACTGCAATCGACACCGAGGGGGTGCTGGAGCTGATGCGCGACGTTGGCGCCGGCCTGTGCGAGACCTTCTGGCAGAGTGAGCCCGTGGTGGAGGTGGATGAGATGTGGGCCGCGTTCCACCGCGTTGACGGCGCCGCCAGCGATCTGCTGCGCCAGGCGCTGGCCGCGCGCTATCCGGACATCGCCTGGGCTGACGGTGAACTCAGCGAAGCCCATGCCAAGAGCGGCGAGTACTGGATCTGCGACGCCATCGATGGCGCGGTGCAGTTCCTACGTACGATTCCCAACTGGTGCATGTCGCTGACGCTGATGCGTGAAGGCGTGGCGGTGTTCACCGCCATCTACGACGCCATGCATGACGAGATGTTCCACGCGCTGTGGGGCCATGGCGCCTTCTACAACGGCAAGGCCATCCGCGTCAGCAAGCGCCAGGACCATTACATGGGCATCGTCGCCAGCAGCCAGCCGCCGTTTGCCACGCGCCATGGCAGCGCGATGCAGAAGGCGGGCGAATCGCTGAGCGCCATGCTGCGCGACGTGGCGGCAGCGCGCAATCTGGGACCGACCTCGCTGCAACTGGCCTACGTGGCCTGCGGCCGGCTGGATGCGTTCTGGCAATACGGTGAAGATGGCTACAATTGTATCGGCGGTTCGTTGCTGATCCGCGAGGCGGGTGGCGTGACCACCCAGGCCGATGGCCAGCCGTATCATCTGACCTCGGCCAGCATCGCCGCGGCGCCGCCCGGCGTGCATGCTTCCATGCTGCAGCGCTTGCAAGGCGTGGCGGCGGCATAAGGCGCCTATGGCGGGTTGCCGCCTTTGGCTGACTGTTCGGAACTGGCGGCGTTTTCCCGTGCCGCATTGGCACGGGCGGCGGACTGGCGGCTCTCGCCACCTTTGCGGCCGATGGCGGCCATGTGTTCGCGGTCGCGGCTGACCGCTTCGCCCCCTTTTTGACCCGCTCGGCGTGCTTCTTCCGAATCGAATTCGTGCGCCGTGCCTTTCTGGTGGGCGGCCTGTCCGCCTTTGCTGGCGATGGCGCGCTGTGTGGCTTCATCCATGGCGGCAAAGCCGCGCTTGGACGTGCCCTTGGGTTTGTCGTTTGCTGTGTTGACCATATAAACCTCCGTTAAGATAAACAGGAACAGCCGGTGCGCTGTTCTGTATGTTTAGAGGTATGGATGGGACGGAAGTTCCATGCGCAGCATGGAAGAAGGCCATTGCGGCAGCTGGCGGTACAGCTCGAGATTGAGTTTGTTCATCGCCCACAGGGCTTCCAGCGCGCGGACGCCAACGTCGGTGTAGAAGTCGAGTACGACGTCGATGTGGGATTTGAGCAGTGGCGGGAAGAGTGGAAACATGATGAGCCCTCGGCTGGTTGGCGATATCTGTGAGACCGCCGAGGGCGATAAAAAGTTCCGCGCTAGACCGGTGCGACCTGCAGCACCAGCTTGCCGAAGTTCTTCCCTTCAAACAGCATGTTGAGCGCTTGCGGGAATTGCTCCAGGCCTTGCACCACGTCTTCCTTGCTTTTGACTTTACCTTCCTTCATCCACTGGCCCAGCTGGGCCACGCCCAGGTGGTAGCGGTCGGCGTAGTCGAAGACGACAATGCCTTCCATGCGCGCGCGGTTGACCAGCAGCGACAGGTAGTTGGACGGGCCTTTCACCGGTGTGGTGTTGTTGTACTGCGAGATGGCGCCGCAGATGACGATGCGCGCCTTCAGGTTGATGCGGGTGAGCACCAGGTCGAGGATCTCGCCGCCGACGTTGTCAAAATAAACGTCCACGCCTTGCGGGCAATGCTGCTTGAGGCCGTCCTTGACCGAGTCGTTCTTGTAGTCGATGCAGGCGTCAAAGCCCAGCTGGTTGACGACGAAATCGCATTTGTCCTTGCCGCCGGCGATGCCGACCACGCGGCAGCCCAGTTGCCTGGCGACCTGGCCCACGGTCTGGCCGACGGCACCAGCCGCGCCGGACACCACCACGGTCTCGCCGGCCTTGGGCTGGCCCGATTCGAGCAGGCCGAAGTAGGCGGTCATGCCGGGCATGCCCAGCGTATTCAGATAGGTGGTCAGTGGCGCCAGCTTGGGATCGATTTTGTAGAAGGCGCCGCTCTTGTCATCGGCTGCGCCGGTCCAGTAGCGCTGCACGCCGGTGCCGCCGGACACGTGGTCGCCCACGGCAAACTTGGCCGACTGCGATTCCACCACGACGCCGACGCCGCCAGCGCGCATCACTTCGCCAATCGCGACCGGGCGGATATAGGATTTGCCTTCGTTCATCCAGCCGCGCATGGCCGGATCAAGCGACAGGTACAGCACTTTGATGCGGATTTCGCCATCGGCCAGTTCGCGCAGCGGCTCGTCCACCTGTTGCCAGTCGCTGTCCTTGACCATGCCGACCGGACGGGCGGCCAGGCGGAATTGCAGATTTGTCTCCATGGATATTCTCCTTATGTGGGGTTCGAATGACTATATCTCAAATTGCACGATCGTGCTATTTTTGTCTGAAAAGGCAAGGCGTGCGACAATAGATCTCTTTTGTCCAACTTCCTTACGGCAGTCATGAGCAATCCCGAATACATTTTGACACTCTCTTGCCTGGATCAGCGCGGAATCGTTCATCGCGTGTCGGGTTTCCTGGCGGAGCACGGCTGCAACATCATCGACTCGGCGCAGTTTGGCGATAGCGAGTCCCGGCTGTTCTTCATGCGTGTGCATTTCGCGCGCGAAGACCACAACGTCAACGATGATCTGCTGCGTGCCGACTTCGGCCTGCTGGCGGCCGAGATGAAGCTGGACTGGGAGATGCGCGACGCGCACTACAAGCCGCGCGTGATGCTGATGGTGTCGAAGATCGGCCACTGCCTGAACGACCTGCTGTTCCGCTACAAGAGCGGCCTGCTGCCGGTGGAAATTCCGGCGATTGTGTCCAACCACATGGACTTCTACCAGCTGGCGGCCAGCTACAACATCCCGTTCCACCACCTGCCGCTGGCGACCGGCGCGCCGCAGGAAGCCAAGCTGGCGCAGGAAGCCAGGATCATCGAACTGATGGATACCCACAAGATCGACCTGGTGGTGCTGGCGCGCTACATGCAGATCCTGTCGCCTGGCCTGTGCACGGCGCTCAAGGGCAAGGCGATCAATATTCACCACTCCTTCCTGCCCAGCTTCAAGGGCGCCAAGCCGTACGCGCAGGCGCATCACCGCGGCGTCAAGCTGATTGGCGCCACTGCGCACTTTGTCACCGGCGACCTCGATGAAGGTCCGATCATCGAGCAGGACGTGGAACGCGTCGATCACTCGATGGATGCCGACACCTTGTCCGCGATTGGCCGCGACGTCGAGTGCGTGGTACTGGCGCGCGCCGTGAAGTGGTTCGTTGAACACCGCATTTTGCAAAACGGCGATAAAACCGTCGTATTTAAGTAAGAGAAATTTTAGATGGCCCTCAAAGCAACAATTTATAAAGCAGAACTGTCGATTGCGGACATGGACCGCAATTACTACGAAACCCACCAGCTGACGATGGCCCGCCATCCGTCCGAAACCGACGAGCGCATGATGGTGCGCCTGGTCGCGTTTGCGATTCACGCCAATGACGCACTGACCTTTACCAAGGGCCTGTTCGACGTCGAGGAGCCGGATCTGTGGCACAAGGACCTGACCGGTGCCATCGAGCTATCTATTGAAGTCGGGCAGCCCGACGAGAAGGTGATCCTGAAAGCCTGCGGCCGCTCGGAGCATGTCTACGTCTACAGCTATTCGGCCACCAGCCATATCTGGTGGAAGGGCCTGGCCAACAAGGTGGAGCGTTGCAAGAACCTGACCGTGGTCGATCTGCCTGCCGACGCTACCGAACAGCTGGGCAAGATGGCGCAGCGCACCATGCAGCTGCAGTGCACGATCCAGGACGGCCAGATCTGGCTGACCGATGGCACCACCACGGTGGAAATCGCGCGCAAAGTTCTGAAGTCCGAACGCTGATCTATAATGGCAGGATGAAAAATCTCCTGCTCTCCCTGATGCTGGCGACGGCCAGCGCTGCTGCTTACGCCCAGGTGGATGTCAGTGGTGCGTGGATACGCGCCACGGTGCCCTCGGCCAAATCGAGCGGCTTGTTCATGCAGATCAAGTCCACGCGCGAGGCGCAGCTGGTGGAAGTGCGCTCGCCGGTTGCGGGCACGGTCGAAATCCATCAGATGCAGATGGATGGGCAGACCATGCGCATGCATGCCGTGCCGTTTGTCGCGCTGCCTGCCGGGCAGACCGTCAATATGGTCTCGGGCGGCTATCACGTGATGCTGATGGATCTGAAGCGCCAGTTGAAAGAGGGCGAGACGGTGCCGGTCACGCTGCTCATCCGCAAGCAGAGCAAGGGCACCGAAACGATGTCGCTCGATGTCACGGTCAAACCGCTGACCTATAGCGGTCACTAAGGAGGCTGCGATGAACAAGATCTTGCTGGCGCTGCTGGGCTTTACTGCCGTTGCAGCCCACGCTCACGTCACGCTGGGCGAGACTAGCGGTTATGCCGGCACGTATCAGAAGCTGTCATTCCGCGTTGGCCATGGTTGCGATGGCAAGGCCACGACCGGCCTGACGGTCACGCTGCCCGAAGGCGCCACGCACGCCAAGCCCATGCCCAAGGCTGGCTGGAAAATAGACATCGTCAGCAGCGGTGCGCTCAACGAAATCACATGGAAGGGCGGTGCGCTGCCGGACGCGTATTTCGATGAATTTGTATTGCAGGCCAAGTTGCCTGCGGAGCCCGGCAAACTGTACTTCCGCATCGTGCAGCAGTGCGGCAAGGTCAGCGTGGCGTGGGATGAAATCGCTGGCGAAGGCATGAGCAAAGGCGTGAAAGCGCCCGCGCCGGTGCTGGAAGTCCTGCCTGCACCGGTGGGTACGCAGGTTCATGTGCACTAAGCACGCGCACTGATTACTTCACGACGCTCCCACCTTTCGTGACCCGCTGGACAAGTGGATGGCGTTGCGAATGCAGGTATATATAGGCTTGCTGTATCAGGATCTGGTAGCCCAGCACAAGCTGAGCAAGCATGGAAAATTACCGCCAGTGTTGCCCATTGTGTTGTATCACGGCCGGCAACCATGGAACGCTGCCACCGAATTGACGGAGTTGATGCTGCCACCCCCCGCAGGGACTGGAGAGTTACCAGGCGCGCCAACACTACCTGCTGATTGATCAGCACCACGGCGTGCACGGCAATATCGTTGGATTGCTATTTCGTTTGCTGCAAGCCCGTAGCCAACTTGAGCTGGATGCTGCGGTACTGGCATTGACACAATGGTTGCGGCAACCTGATCTGCACCAGGTCACCGTCACTCTGAGACGATGGCTACAGTTCACCTTGCAAGACGATTTTGATGACACTAAGATGGATCAGGAGGAGGGCGAAACGATGCGATCCGGAAGAAATTTCAAATTGGCCGATGTGTTTACCGACGAGTTCTTTGACAGGCTCTTTCAGCCGCTCGAAGAAGCCAAGCAGGAAGGCGTGCAAGAAGGGCTGAAGCAAGGTGCGCAACAAGGTGAGCGGCAGGCCTTGCAGGGTGTGCTCAGTGATTTGATTGAGGCAGGCGATACACCGGCTGACGCAGCGAACAGAATTGCGGAGGCGGATAGCGATCAGCTCCGCCTCTGGATCAAATCCCTCGCACGTGGCACCAGCCCCCGGCAGTTGTTTGCCGAGGGCTGATCCTGCTTAAACGCCCAGCAGCGAGACCGACTTGGTATTCAGGTAGGCTTCCAGCGCTTCCGGACCACCTTCCGAACCGTAGCCCGAATCCTTGATGCCGCCGAATGGCATTTCCGCACTTGGCGTCGCTGGCTGGTTCAGCCACAGCATGCCCACTTCCACATTGTGCATCAGCTGATGCGCATTCTTGATCGAACGCGTGAACGCATAACCCGCCAGGCCGAATGGCAAACGGTTTGCTTCCGCGATCGCCTCATCCAGCACATCAAAGCCGCGGATTGCAGCGACCGGGCCAAACGGCTCATCATTGAACACGCTCGCATTCAACGGAACATCAGCCAGAATGGTTGGCGCAAAGAAGTTGCCGTCGGTGCCGATGCGCTCGCCACCGGTTGCCACCTTGGCGCCTTTGGCGCGCGCATCTTCCACAAACTGGCGCATGGCCGCCACGCGGCGTGGATTGGCCAATGGCCCCAGCGTCGTACCTTCCACCAGGCCGTTGCCCAGTTGCAGACGCTCTGCATGCGCCACCATCGCGCGCGTGAATTCTTCCTTGATGCTGTTGTGCACCAGGAAGCGGGTCGGCGAGATGCACACCTGGCCGGCATTGCGGAACTTGGCGCCGCCAGTCGCTTCCACGGCCAGCGCTACGTCGGCATCTTCCGCCACGATCACGGGCGCATGGCCGCCCAGCTCCATGGTCACGCGCTTCATGTGCAGGCCTGCCAGTGCCGCCAGCTGCTTGCCGACCGGCGTCGAACCGGTAAACGTCACTTTGCGGATCACGGGATGCGGGATCAGGTAATTGGAAATTTCAGCCGGATCACCGAACACCAGGCCAACCACACCGGCCGGTACGCCAGCATCCACGAAGCACTGGAACAGCGCGGCCGGCGACGCCGGCGTTTCTTCCGGCGCCTTGCACAGGAAGGAGCAGCCGGTGGTCAGCGCGGCAGCCAGCTTGCGGACCACCTGATTGATCGGGAAGTTCCATGGCGTGAATGCGGCCACCGGGCCAACCGGCTCTTTGAGCACCAGCTGCTGGGCTGCCGGATTACGCGATGGTACGATGCGGCCATACACGCGCATGCCTTCGGCTGCAAACCAGTCGATGATGTCGGCGCCAGCCAAGGCTTCAGCTTTTGCCTGGGCCAGCGGTTTGCCCTGTTCCTGGGTCAGCAGCACGGCGATGTCGCCGGCGCGCTCGCGCAGCAGGCTGGCGGCGCGGCGCAGGATGGCGGTGCGGTCGAACGCCGGCACCTTGCGCCAGGCTTCAAAACCGCGCTGTGCTGCAGCCAGCGCGCGGTCCAGGTCAGCCGTGCTCGCATGCGCCACCGTACCGATGGCCTTGCCCGTGGCTGGATTCAGTACCGGAATGGTTTTGCCACCGGTGGCGTCGCTCCATTCATTGCCGATCAGGAGGCGGACGTCTGGGTAGGAAATAGTAGTCATTGTGGATTCTCCAGTCATATCAATCGTGGTGCGGCGGCCCACAGGTCGCACGAGCAAACCGCTACTTTGCCAGAAATTTGCCCGCTCTGTATTGCCCCGGCGATTTTTGTATGTAATGCTTAGGGCATGATGACTAAAAATTACTTCCGAAAGCTCACGATTATTACCGCCATTTTCCAGATAACGGCGTAGCTTCCTGCTTCGGAAGAAACCCGCCTTGAAGGCGGGTTCTGGTTGATGGGGCTCACCTTCAGGCTTTTTTAAAGGAGAGTTTCATGACCACAGCCCATTCCCCGGTATTGCATCTTGTGTGCGGCAAAATCGCAGCCGGCAAATCCACCCTGACCAGCAGTCTGGCCCAGGCACCCAATACGGTGCTGCTCAGCGAGGACAAATTGCTCTCGGCCCTGTATCCGGAAGAGATCCTGTCGGTGGCCGATTACGTCCGCTGCTCAGCCAGGCTGCGCAGCGCGATCCAGGCGCTGGTGGTGGATATCCTGGCTGCGGGCAGTTCGGTGGTGCTGGACTTTCCCGCCAATACGGTTGCCACCCGTGCCTGGATGAAAACACTGCTTGAGCACACAGCTGCCGCCCATTGCCTGCATTACCTGGACGTGAGCGACGACGAGTGCAAGCGGCGGCTGCGGCTGCGTAATAAGGAGGGCGGTCATCAATTCAATGCGAGTGAGGCTGAATTCGATCAGATCACCCGCTTCTTCGTGCCGCCCGCAGAGGAGGAAGGCTTCAACGTGGTCAAAGCCGGGTAATGCTTACTGCGGCTTACTGCGGCGAGCCGCCCAGGCGTTTGATGGTGCCCGATCCCATGATGCTCTTGCTGATTTGCGGATCGCCGTAGTAGTTGATGTCGCCTGAACCGGCCACGCTCAGGTTCAGCGATTTTTGTGCCCAGACGGTGGCCTGGCCGGAGCCGCCGATGCTGACCACTGCATCGCGCGCCTGCAACTGGCCGACCTGGACCCGGCCCGAGCCGCCGATCGATACCTGCAGGCGCTCGGTGGTGCCGCTGGCTTTCAGGCTGCCGCTGCCGCCCAGCGCAATCGCTACCGATTCGCTTTCCATCTGGCCGATGTTGATGGCGCCGGAACCGCCGACGTCAATCGTCAGCTTTTCGCCGCGCAGCTTGTCGGCGGTGACGGTGCCCGAGCCGCCGATCGACAGCTTGTCGAGGTTGCGTGCGGTGACCACGATTTTCATGGTGCGGGTGTCGAGCTTCAAATTGTTCTTGGCCGTGCGGATGCGCAGCGTGCCGTTTTCGACCACGGTTTCAATCGCTTGCTGGATGTTGTCGTCGGTTTCGATGCTCAAGCCTTCGGTGCTGCCCAGGCGGATTTCGACGTCGCCGCTCACGCCAACCGACAGCGCGTTGAAGTGGCTCACTTCGCGGTTCTGCTTGATGATCTTGCCGCTGCCCTGGATGCGTTCGCCACCGGTCAGCCAGCTCATCGGGCCGGCTTGGGCGGTGAGGATGGGGGCGGCGGCGGCCAGGACGCCAGCAGACAGGAACAGGGCGGAAACGATGCGGCGGATGGTCATGATGCTCTCCTGGTTAGTGATCTTGAGTCTGCATCCTACGGATTCCATCGCCCAGCCGACAGCGCACTGCGACAGACTGCACGCTGGGTGGCGCAGAATGCGCTCCGCCGGGAATAGTCGGCGCATGAGGTATCATGCTGCCTATGCTTACTATTACCATTAAACAGGGCAAGGAAAAACGCCTGCTGGCCGGCGATATCCTGATCTACGCCACCGCCATCGAGCGTGTCGACGGACGCCCGCAAGAAAAGAACAAACTGGGCGCCACTGCCATTGTGCAGACTTCGTCGCACCAGTTCCTGGCCCGCGCGGCCTGGAATCCCAAATCCGACGTGCGCGCGCGCGTCTGGAGCTATAAGGAAGACGAGCCGGTCGACCACGCCATGATGAAACGCCGCGTGCGCGCTGCTATCGCCAAGCGCGCGGCTGCGGTGCGTGCTGCTGCGCCGACCGACCTGGTGCCGGTGATCCGTGGCGACGAAGACGGCCTGCCAGGCTTGCTGGTCGATAGCTGGGGCGGGACGGCCGGTTATCTGATCTGCCAGTTCCAGTCGGCCGGCGTCGATGCATGGAAAGTGCCGATCGTGCAAGCCTTGCTGGCCGATACCGGTTGCCCCAACGTGTTTGAGCGTTGTGACGAACTGGTGCGTAAATCGGAAGGTCTGCCGGTGTTTTATCGCCCGCTGGCCGGTGAAGAACCGCCCGATCACGTGCTGGTCACGGAAAAGGGCAGCCGCTTCAGTATGGATTTGCGCACAGGCTTCAAATATCCCAAAGTGCGCAGCTGAAAAAGTTTCGACGTTGCAAGTTTTTCTCTTATAATCTTCCGGACCCACCGGAGATCTGAACAGAGATGGAACACTACCAGTCGTCGCAAATCCGCACCCTGAGCTATATCGAGAACGAAGACCATCCGGTCTTCGGCACCCTCGTCGAGCAGATCCTGCACCTGCTGAATTCCAAGCTGATTTTCAGCGACATCCTCATCCATCAAAACAGTCCGTTGATGCTGCGCCAGCCGAAAGGGCTGGTGGCCGTCACCGATTCGCCGATCACGCGCGAAGAGCTGCAAGAGTTCTTTGAAGTGGTCGAGCCGAATTGGGCCGAGCGCATCCAGGACCGCGCCTTTGACCGCGCGGTCGACCTGCATACCGCCCGCATCCGCGCCAACTGCTTCAGCTTCCAGGGCCGCAAGCGCCTCGGCTGCGTGATCCGCCGCTTCCCCAAGGAGCCGATGCAGCTCGGCAAACTGGGGCTGGGCGTGCACGAACAGAATTTCGCCAAGCTCACCAGCGGCCTGGTGTTGATTATTGGCGACACCTGCCAGGGCAAGTCGACCACGATTGCGTCGATGCTGGACGAGATCAACAAGCACCGCTCCGGCCACATCATTACGATTGAAGATCCGGTGGAGACGCTGATCCCGCAGCGCCAGTGCGTGATCACCCAGCGCGAAGTGGGCTTTGACGGCGACGTCGAGAGTTTCTACCTGGGCGCACTGGATGCGCTGCGCGAACGTCCGGATGTCATCTGCATCGGCGAGATCCGCGATGCGCAGACGGCGCAGGAAGCGCTGGCGCTGGCGGAAGCCGGCCCGCTGGTGCTGGCTTCGCTGCATGCGCGTTCCACCGAGCTGGGCCTGCAAAAGATGCTGCGCCTGCTGGGCAACACCGAACCACAGGCGCAGGCCCTGGCGCACGCGCTGCGTGGCGTGCTGTGCCAGGCGCTGCTGCCGGCCGTGAAAGGCGAGCGCTACTATCTCGCCACCGAGTGCCTGACCAACAATCCGGAGGTGACCGAGATGATCGCCAACGGCCAGATCTCCAATCTGCGCATCTGGATGGAAGACAAGCCGGGCGAGGGCTGCCACACCATGAACACCTCGCTGCGCGCGCTGCTGGACGAAGGCAAGATCGCCATCAACGACGCGCGCAACGCCACCACCGACCGCATCGGCTTCGTCGCTTAGGCTAATCCAGCGGAATCGCGCGATAGCGGTTCACATCGTTGCCATTGACGGGCGGTGCATTATTGCCCCATTCGCTGCGCAGGTAGGACACCACCTGCGCCACTTCCGTATCGCTCAGCAAGTGGCCGAACGGCGGCATGCTGTACGGCCGCGGATTGCCGGCGGTGCCCGGTGCAAAGCCGCCATTGAGCACGATGCGGATCGGATTGACGGCACTTTCCATGGTCAGCGCGCGGTTGCCCGCGAGCGGTGGATACGCGGCCGGCTGGCCTGCGCCACTGGCGCCGTGGCAGTCCACGCAATGCTTCTCATATAGCTTCGCGCCTGCTTGCAGGAAGGCTACCGCTTCCGGCGCACCATCGCGTTCAAACGCTGGCGCAGCGCCATCGGCAGGCAGCGCTTTCAGATACACGGCAATGGCGTTGATGTCGCTGTCGTTCAGATGCTGCAGGCTTTCTTTCACCACTTCCGCCATCGGACCAAACACGGTGGCGCGCGGCGACACGCCGGTTTTCAGCAGCGCGGTGATGTGCTCCTGCTGCCAGTCGCCACGTGCATTCAGCGATGGCGCATACCAGCCCAGTGCTGGAATCAGGCCGCCCGACAGGCCTTCGCCGGCGGAGCCGCCCAGCGGATTGCGTGCGCTATGGCAGGCGCTGCAATGGCCCAGTCCTTGCACCAGATAGGCGCCGCGGTTCCAGTCTACGGACTGACCCGTCTCCGGGCGGAATACCTCCGGCTTGAAATACAGCGCGCGCCACGCCGCCAGCGAGACTTGCAGCTTGTACGGAAAGCGCAGCTGATGCGGCTGGTTCGCCTGTGTGACGGCCGGTACGGTTTGCAGGTAGGCGTACAACGCGTCAGCGTCGTCGCGCGTCACGCGGGTGTAGTTGGTGTAAGGGAAGGCAGGGTAGAGCAGCCGCCCATCCCGGGACTTGCCGTTGTGCAGGGCGTGCCAGAAGTCGTCTGCGCTCCAGGCGCCGATGCCGGTGGCGCGGTCGGCGGTGATGTTGGGCGAGATGACGTTGCCGAATGGCGTCTGCAAGGCGCGTCCGCCGGCGTAAGCGGCGCCACCGCGCGTGGTGTGGCAGGCCATGCAGTCGCCTGCCTTGGCCAGGTAGGCGCCACGGGCGATGCGGTCGGCCGGCGACAGCGCGGCGGTAGCGGCCGATGGTGGCGTGCTGTCGCTGGACCAGAATTGCTGGGCCAGCAGGCCGGCTGCCGCGGCCACGGCGGCCAGCGCAATGCCGATAACGGTATAAACGATTTTCCTCATTGCGCCCCTCCTTGCGCCGCAGCGGGCGAGGCGGGGAAGCTGCCGCAGGCCAAAGGCAGGGGTTGCGGGATGCTGGCGGCGGGGCGCGCGGCGGTGTCGGGCGTCTGCTTGCTGAGCCAGGCGGACAGGGCGGCAACATCAGCCTCGCTGAGCCGCGCGGCAATCTCGCCCATGCAGTCCGGCGCGGCTGCGCGGCGCGTCTTGCTCTTCCAGTTGCCGAACTGGGCGTTGATGTAGTCGCTGGGCAGGCCGAGCAGGCCAGGGATCGACGGTTCAACGCCGGTCAGTGCCGTGCCGTGGCAGGCCACGCAGGCCGGGATTTTTTTGCCGGCATCACCTTGACGGACTAACGCTTCGCCGCGCGCGAGCTGGGCGGCGCTGGCGTTGGCGCCGCTGCCCGCCACGGCGGGCGGATAGGGCGGATGCTGGGCCGCAAAGTAATCGGCAATCTCGCGCAGATAAGCGTCGGGCAGGTGGCCAACCATATAGGTCATCATCGGATAGTGCCGATGGCCGTTCTGGAAATTGCGCAGCTGGTTGTACAGATAACCGGCCGGCTTGCCGGCGATGCGCGGGAAATAAGCGTCGCTGCGCTCCTTGACGCTGTGGCAGGACAGACAGGCAGCGATGCGCTGTTCCAGTGTGTCCGGCGCCGCCATCGGGGCGGCGGCCAGTGCGGCGGCGGTGATACTCAACGCGGAAAGAATCGGCATACCACTCCTCGTGCAAGCGGCCATGCCGGCCGCATGACTAGGATATACCGGTTTTGGCTGGCTTCGGCAGTTTCACCGCTTTTATTGGCGGCAATTTATTGCCCAGACTTATCCAGTGGCGATACACGCGCAGCGCCACCTGCGCGTCATCCGCCGCATACAGGATCTGTTTTTCGTTCAGGCGCGGCATGGCCCAGTTGGTGGTCGAGATCTTCTTGGATTTTTGCAGCTTGAGGCCAAAGAATTTGGCGACTGCCGTTTTGGCGCCCAGGTCATTGCGCTGGCCGGGTGTGCGCAGCGTTACCGACAGGTCCACCACGCCAGCGGCGCGGATGTTGAGCTTGGCGTGCAGGCGCTTGACGTCGTCCGACAGGCCAAAGCCGATCTTCAACGGCGCCGGGCTTTCCAGGATGGCTTGCAGCACGGACAGCGTGTGTGCGTCAGTACTGGCGCCGATCTGGAACAGATACGCCTTGGCATCGGTGGAGAACTGGATCAGGTGGGGACCGGTGGAGGTTTCGCCGCGCGTAAAGGTCGGCTTGGATTCCGTATCAAAGCCGATCGCATCGCCAGCGAGCAAAGCGTCGCGTGCGGCGACGGCCTGTTCCGGGGTGACCACCAGGTGGACATCACGAATGCTGATGCCGGTGTAGGGCGGCAGATCCTGTTCTGCCGCCGCATCCTGCGTGGACGTGCGGTCCAACTCAGCCCTTTTTGGAGAACTTTGCTGCCAGCTGGTTCAGCTTGTCCACGCGCACGCGGGCGGCTTCTTCCGCCGCCTTGGCTTCGCGTTCGGCTTTTTTGCGGTCCGCTTCCTTCTTGTAGCGTTCTTGCAGTACCTGGGTGGCGTGGGCGCGGTGGGTGTCAGTGACTTCGGCGCCTGGTTTGCCGTCGAGGTCATAACGGGCCTTGGCTTTTTCCATGACTTTCAGGTAGCGCAGCGAGCCGGTGTGGATGCCCAGTGCGGTCCGCATGGTTTTGCGGTCCAGGTCAGGCAGGACGGCCAGCAGCTGTTTGTCGATACCGATCGACAGCGGCAGGAAATCGCGGAATGCCGGGAATTGGGTTTGCAATTGCTTCAGCAAGCTGCGCGGGGATGGTGCAGCAGGCGCTGGAGCGGACGCAGCGGTCACTGGTTCGGCAACCGGTGGCTGTGGGGTAAGACTAGTGTTCATCGACTTCATAGGTTAAGCAACAGCCGTCAGCATATCATGTGGACCACGGTAATGCAGTGTATTTTAGGCTACTGTGTCAATTCGCTCATGCTTAGAATACGCTTAGGATGGCACGCGGGTGTGCTTTTGTGGTCCGAAACGTGTATAATAGCCGACGCACTAATGCAGGACGGTGTGAATTCAGTTTGGTACAGGATGCGATTCGGATGGTTTGACACAGGGCGACACAGCCCTTCTCATTTGCCCTTCTCATTCTTCCCTGAAAAGAGAAACAAGCCCGTGGCTGGAAGCGGGCTTTTTTTATTCCGCAGATAATCGTCAGCTAAATTACAACATTTCACTCATGCGCACTGCTTGGCGGTCGGCGCGGGGCGAGCTTTTTTGTAATTTCTGGCGAGTACGCTTGAGAGATTTTTAATGACAAAACCGAAAACTTTAACGTTGTCCGTCAAGAAGCCTGCCCGTGCTAGCGCCGCTCCGCTGGTGGTGCCAAAGACGACTCTATCTTATGTGATCGATAATGAAGAGGCAGCGAGCAAAGTAACGGTAGTCAAAAAGAAAACCCGCCTGAGCACTGCCACCGAGGCCGCGCAAGCCGACGTTCCGGTGGCCGATGCGGCGGACGTGGCGGAAGCGCCGGTCAAGGTGGTCAAGGTGGCGCGCAAGACCCTTGCGGCAGAAGCGGATGCGCCGGCCGTGGTGGCCAAGGCTGCGCCGAAGTCCAAGCTGGTCAAGGCCAAGGTAGAACCGGCGCCGGTGATTGTCACCTCGGGTGCGCCATCCGTGAACCAGGTGACCGATGCCGCCACGCTGGCCTCGATCGACACCTCCGGTTATCAGCTGCCCGGCGTGAAAGTGCCAGGCCGCCGTGGCCGCAAGCCGTCCGAATTCACGCCTGAGAACGACGAAATCGCCGCGCTGAACGCGGTGGAGCGCGCCGAACTGAAGGCAGTCTCCAAGGCACGCGAGCGCAAGGCCAAGGGCGGTGCTGAGCTGCTGGGCATGGATCCAAAAGCCTCGGCCGAGGAACTGGAAAAACGCCGCACCCAGATCAAGAACCTGATCAACAAGGGCCGCGAGCGCGGCTTCCTGACCTACGCCGAGATCAACGACCAGCTGCCGGAAAACATCATCGATCCAGAAGCGATCGAAGGTATTATCGCGACCTTCAACGACATGGGCATCGCCATCTACGAGCGCGCGCCCGATGCGGAAGCGCTGCTGCTGAGCGATAACGTGGCGACCGTGACCTCGGACGACGAAGTGGAAGCGGCTGCCGCGACCGCGCTGTCGACCGTGGATTCGGACTTCGGCCGTACCACCGACCCGGTGCGTATGTATATGCGTGAAATGGGCGCCGTGGCGCTGCTGACGCGCGAAGGCGAAATCGAGATCGCCAAGCGTATCGAAGAAGGCCTGAAGGACATGATCCAGGCGATCTCCGCCTGCCCGACCACCATCGCGGAAATCCTGACGCTGGCCGGCAAGATCGAAACCGACGAAATGAAGGTTGACGACGTGGTTGACGGCTTTGTCGATCCGAACGAAAGCGCACCGGCACCGGCCGTGGTGGCCAATTCGGACGACGACGATGATGAAGAGGAAGAAGAAGTTGAGGAAGAAGACGGCGACGCCAGTGGCGGCGCAGCAGGCTACTCGACCGAACAGCTGGCGCAGCTGAAAATCGCCGCGCTGGACAAATTCGCCTTCATCTCGAACCAGTTTGAAAAAATGCGCAAGGCCAGCGGTGGCTATGGCTCGAAAGCCTATGTCGCGGCACAGGAAGCCATTTCGGCTCAACTGCTGGGCATTCGCTTCACCGCCAAGGTGGTTGAAAAACTGTGCGACACGCTGCGTGGCCAGATGGAAGAAGTGCGCCAGATCGAGCGCGCCGTGCTGGACCTGTGCGTGAACCGCTGCGGCATGCCGCGCGCCCACTTCATCAAAGTGTTCCCGGGCAGCGAAACGGATCTGGACTGGGTCGATGGCGAAGTGGATGCCGGCTACCCCTACAGCACCGTGCTGGGCCGTAACGTGCCAGCTGTGAAAGAGCTGCAACGCAAGATGATCGACCTGCAGTCGCGCGTGGCGCTGCCGCTGGCCGACCTGCGCAAGATTAACAAGCAGATGGCAGCGGGCGAAAAACGCGCACGCCAGGCCAAACGTGAAATGACCGTCGCCAACTTGCGTCTGGTGATTTCGATTGCGAAGAAATACATCAACCGTGGCCTGCAGTTCCTGGACCTGATCCAGGAAGGCAATATCGGTCTGCTCAAAGCGGTGGACAAGTTTGAATATCGCCGCGGCTACAAGTTCTCGACCTACGCCACCTGGTGGATCCGTCAGGCCATCACGCGTTCGATCGCCGACATGGCGCGTACCATTCGCGTGCCGGTGCACATGATCGAGACCATCAACAAGATGAACCGCATCTCGCGCCAGATCATGCAGGAAACCGGTAGCGAGCCGGATCTGGCCACGCTGGCCTTGAAGATGGAAATGCCGGAAAACAAAGTCCGCGAAATCATGAAGATCGCCAAAGAGCCGATCTCCATGGAAACGCCGATGGGCGAGGACGGCGATTCGCAGCTGGGCGACTTCATCGAAGACAACACCACGCTGGCGCCGCTGGATGCCGCACTGCACGCGTCGATGCGCAACGTCATCAAGGAAGTGCTGGATTCGCTGACCCCGCGTGAAGCCAAGGTGCTGCGCATGCGCTACGGCGTGGAAATGTCGAACGACCACACGCTGGAAGAAGTGGGCAAGCAGTTCGACGTGACGCGTGAGCGTATCCGCCAGATCGAAGCCAAGGCCATGAGCAAGCTGCGCCAGCCATCGCGCTCGGACAAGCTGAAAACGTTCCTGACGCAAAACTAAGCAGTATCAAAAAAGGGAGGCAAATGCCTCCCTTTTTTATTGTCTTGGCATGGGCTAGTACGATAGCTTCGGATACCAGTCGCTGCCGCGGCCGGCGGGTGTCAGGTCGAGGATGTTCCACAGTGGTGTCGGGTCGGGGGCGCCGCGCGGGTCCTGGCCGGGATCTTGTGTGCCGCCCAGTTCGCTGGCCCAGAAGTGGTGGACTTTGCCACCCGGGCGGGTCCAGACGTCAAGCGCGGGCCATTCGCTGCCGTCCGGCGCCAGGCCACGGTAGTCGCGCGGGAAGGCGTCGCCGACGCATTGGTAGAACTGCAGGTTGCGCCAGCCGCGTTCGCGCGCAAACGCGAGCTGGCGCGCGACTGGCGAGCGGCCGATGACGGCAACCGCGATGCGCTGCGTCAGGTCGTGCGACGGGATGTCGAGCGCGCCGAGGAAGGCGGTGCACATGGGGCAGGGCCGTTCGCGCTGCGGGCCGTACATCCAGAAATAGGTCACCAGCGTAGTGTGCTGGCCGAACAGATCGGCCAGTTTGATGGTCTTGCCGTTTGCGTCGATGAAATCATAGTCCGGCGCTGCGCCGCCGGGCGGCAGGGCGCGGCGCTGTTCGGCGACGCGTTCGATGTGGCGCCGCAGTTCGATCTCTTCGGCCAGCAGGGCGGTGCGGGCCCGGCGGTATTCGGCGCTGTCGTTGGGATAGGGGTGGCTGTTTTTTTCGGCCAGCTCGGCCGCTGGTGTCAGCGTAGTCATGGCGTCCTCGCACAGGGGATGAGTGTGCGATTACAGCACCGTACTGTCAGACCGTCCATGCGCCAGCGCACACAGTGGAAGTGACAAACCACGCATTTTTGCCGCCCCGCTTGCATTAAACTAGCGAAATGAAAAAACTGCTTTTCTCCCTGTGCTTGCTGTTGCTGTCATTCTCCGCGCAAGCCGGTATGACGTGGACTGCAGTGGCCGTGCCGTACGAGCAGCTGCCCTATCTGCGTGGCAACGAGGAATTGCTGACAGAAACGCTCAACAGCGAAGACGGCCTGCATCTCGATAAAGCCTGGGGCGGTCTGCATTACCTGCTGAAAGCCAATCCCCGCAACGCCACACTGGCCAGGCTGCTGTTTTTCGGCGGCGAGAACATCGGACCCGACCAGGGCGCTGGTCCGGCACGGGTGCTGACGCCGGCGCAGGTCCGTCAAATCGCCGCGATGCTGGAACGCGAAACGCCCGCAGCACTGGCCGCAAGATATGCCCCGCAAGCCATGGAGGCCGAGCATGTTTATCCGGAAGGCATATGGGAGCAAGAAGGGCAGGGCGCTCTGGTTTATCTTCTGAATTTTTATGAAGAACTGCTTGTGTTCGTCAAACAGGCCGACAGGAAAGGACAAGCAATGGTGGTGGTGCTATGGTAAAAGTATTTTCGCTCGTCGATGGCAGGAAAGACGGTGTAACCAGCTGTGAGGAAGTCATGGCGCCAGCCAGGGAGGCGCAACAATGAGCGATGCAGGATATCTGCACGGCAGTTGCCTGTGTGGCGGCGTTACCTACCGCGCCGCGCTGCCTGTCTCGCACGCCAGCCATTGCTACTGCCGCATGTGCCAGAAACAGCACGGCGCGGCAGCCGGTTCGTACGCGAACGTCGCCAGCGCCGGTCTGGTGATCGAGCAGGGAGCGGACCTGATCGCGGAATATGCCTCGTCCGATCACGGCCGTCGCGATTTCTGCCGGGGGTGCGGCTCGACCTTGTTCTGGCGCAGCACGCAATCGCCGGACCGCATCGCCATCACGCTGGGCACGATGGAACCGGAATACGCCGGCCAGGTGACGCGCGAGTGGTTTGTCGAGAATAAGCCAGCCTGGCTGCCGCAAGCATGAGCAAGTATTGGTTTGCGCTCGCGCTTGCCGCCCAGGCGAGTGCCCACGCTGCGGATACGTGCGGCGACTTCCCGCGACTCGATGTGGCCACGCCGCCCGGCTTTTGTGCGGCGGTGCTGGCCGATGGCTTCAAGTTCCCGCGCGGCATACAGCCTTTACCGAACGGCGATCTGATCGTGGTGGATATGCGCAACTGGGAACCCAACCGTGGCAGTATCTGGTTGCTGAAACAGTCCGGCAACAAGTACCAGCAGGTGCGCCTGTTGAGCGGACTGGACCGGCCGAACGGCATCACACTCGGGCCAGACGGTTTGGTGTACGTGGGCCTGGTTCATCGCATCATCCGCTTCAATCCGGATAGCGCTACCACCAGTGTCGAGGACGTAATCGGCGGGAAGTCCGGCGTGGCGCCGTTGCCAGGCCTTGGCCGGCATTTGCTGACGACGATGCGGTTTGACGCCCAGGGCAATCTGTATGTGAACGTGGGTTCTTCCAGCGATCATTGTGAAGATCAGAACGGCAAAGCGCCGTCGCCCGCACAACGCTGTGCAGAGGCGGAAGGGCCGGAAGCGCTGGGCGTGATCCGTCAATACCAGATGCGCTGGCCGCAGGGCAAGGCCGGTGGCTGGGAAAATTACTCTAGCGGCTTACGCAATTCGATGGCGCTGGCGTTTCATCCAGTCAGCGGCGCCTTGTGGGAAGCGGACAATGGCCGCGATGCGATCCAGGCGGCAATGCCGACACTGGCCAACGACAACGAGCTGCCGCACGATGAACTCAACCTCATCCAGCGCGGCGCCAACTATGGCTGGCCCTACTGTTATGACGATAACCGCGCCAGTCCCGAGTATCCCTCGGCAGTCTGTTCACGCTATACGGCGCCGTCCCGGCTGCTGCCGGCCCATGCCGCGCCGCTGGGCATGACGTTCTACACCGGATCGCGTTATCCGGCCCCGTACAAAAACAGTCTGATTATTGGCTTCCATGGCTATCGCGAACACGGCCATCGCCTGGTCGCACTGCTGGCGAATGGCAAGGGCGAGCCGCTCGGCAAAATGGTGGAACTGATCGGCAACTGGGGACATAAAAAGCAGCAGGGCATGGGCGCGCCGGTCGACGTCAAGCAAGGGCCGGATGGAAACATCTATCTGGTGGAAGACCGGACCGGCCGCATCGTGCGTCTGCAATATGACGGGCCGGCGTCACGCTGACACCGTCATGGTCAGCGTGGTGCCGTTGGATTGTGTGACGGCCAGGGCGCCGCCCAGTCCTGCCAGCCGTTCGCGCATGGCGTTGAGCGTGGGCGTATTGGCCGCTGGTGCGCCGTCGCCGCTGATGGTGATGGTCACCAGGTCGCGCTGCAGATTCAGTGTCAGCTGCAAGGCGCTCGCCTGCGCGCTCAGATAGTCGATGGCGGCGTTGGTGAGATGAAACAGGGCCATGGTCTGCTGCGAAGTGAGCGCGGCGCTGTCGTCGAGTACCCGCAAGTTGCAGGGCACGTCCTGGTGCTGCTGCAGCTGCCATTCAAGCGCGGCCGCCAGCCCCAGTTCCAGCGTGGCCGGATGCAGCTCGTTGATGACCTCGCGCACGGCGGCGATGCTGCTGCTGAGCGTCGTCAGCGCCTGCTCGGCGCGCGCATGCAGCAGCGGCTGGTGCATGGCGGTACGGCCGTGCAGCAGGGTGATGTCCAGTTTCAGCGCAAGCAGGCTCTGCGCGAGGTCGCCCTGCATGCCCAGTGCAATCCGGCGGTGCTGGCTTTCGGTGGCGTCCAGCTGGTGCAACGCCAGCTGCTGCCATTGCCGCAGCGTCTCCTCCAGCGCAGCTTCTTTTTGCTTGCGCCCGGTGATGTCGATGCAGCTGGCAATCAGCAGGTGCGGCTGGCCCAGGTGGTCGTAGGTCGGGCGTTTATGGACCAGCAGCCAGCGCATTTCGCGCTGGCTCACATTCCAGACCAGTACCTCGTCGGTACGGGTCTGGCCGCTGGCGAAGGCTTGCCGGTCATGTTCGCGGAATTGCAGTACCTGTTCCGGTGGCAGCTTGCCACTGCCATCGGTGCCGGCGGCATCGGCAAAGCGCACGCCCCAGAGCGCTTCGCAGGCCGGATTCATCATGACAATCTGCGAGTCGGCATTCTTGATGAACAGCGGATGCGGCATCAGCGCGATAATGCTGCGCAGCTCGGTTTCGCTGGTGATGCGGGACTCGCCCGTTTCGGTGCGCAACCAGTCCATGACCTGACTGATCTCTGCATAAGGAGGGAAGGAAAACGGCTTCGACATGGTTCCGCAGTGAACTGATAATACTGTCAGATTGTAATGTAATTTTGATACTTTTTACATTTTTCAAAATAAAACGCCCCGGCGTTCTTGCGAAGGCCGGGGCGCGTGACGCTGACGCTACAACTTAGCCGGTATTGCGCAGGCCGGCCGCGACACCATTGATCGACAGGTGGATGCCGCGGTGCACGCGCTCATCGGCCTTGCTTTCACTCGACAGCGCGCGGTGGCGCTTGATGAGTTCCACCTGCAGGTGGTTCAGCGGGTCCAGGTAGGCGAAGCGGTTCTGGATCGAGCGCGCCAGCAGCGGATTACCGGCCAGGCGTTCGTGCGCGCCGGTGATGCTTTCCAGCAGGCTGATGGTGTCCGCATGCTCTTCGGTGATGCGCTTGAAGATGCGGTCACGCAGTTCCTTGTCCTGCACCAGCTCGGCGTAGCGCGAGGCGATCGCCAGGTCGGTCTTGGCCAGCACCATGTCCATATTCGACAGCAGCGTGGCAAACAGCGGCCAGTGCTGGAACATGGCTTGCAGCTGGCCCAGGCGCTCGGCCTTGTCGCCATCCGCGATCCAGCCACCGATGGCGCTGGCGAAACCATACCAGCCCGGCAGCAGCAGGCGGCACTGGCCCCACGAGAAGCCCCATGGAATCGCGCGCAGGTCTTCAATGCGTTTGGTCGATTTGCGCGAGGCCGGACGCGAGCCCAGGTTCAGTTCGGCGATCTCGGCAATCGGCGTGGCGGTGAAGAAGTAGTCGGTGAAGCCCGGGGTTTCATACACCAGGTTGCGGTAGGCCTTGTAGGCGCGGTCCGAAATCTCGGCCATGATGGCTTCAAACTGGCGCAGCTGCTGCTGTTCCTGGCTGTCTTCCGACTGCGGCATCAGGCTCGCTTCCAGCGTTGCCGCCACCAGCAGCTCCAGATTGCGGCGGCCGATGTCCTTGTTGGAGAACTTGGACGCGATGATCTCGCCCTGTTCGGTCAGGCGGATCTGGCCGTTCACGGTGCCGTGCGGCTGTGCCAGGATGGCGTCGTACGATGGGCCACCGCCACGGCCGACCGTGCCGCCGCGGCCGTGGAACAGGCGCAGCTTGACGCTGGCTTTTTCAAACACCTTGACCAGGTTGGTTTCGGCCTTGTACAGCTCCCAGTTGGAGGTCAGGAAGCCGCCGTCTTTGTTGGAGTCTGAGTAGCCCAGCATGACTTCCTGGATCTGGCCCTGCTTGGCGATCAGCTCTTTCACCAGCGGGATGGCCATGACGGCTTCCATGATGCCGGACGCGCGCTGCAGGTCGGGGATGGTTTCAAACAGCGGAATCACCATCAGGTCCAGCTCTTTTTCGGCGATGCGCAGCAGGCCCAGCTCTTTTTGCAGCAGCAGCACTTCCAGCAGGTCGGACACGGTTTCCGTGTGCGAGATGATGTAGTTGCGGATCGCGCGCGCGCCGTAGCGGGCGCGGATTTCGCGCGCCGCGCGCAGCACGCCGAGTTCGGACACGGTCTCGGCCGAATAGCTCACGTAGGGCGAATTCAGCAGACGTGGCTGGTCCAGTTCGCTCAGCAGCAGCTTGACCTTGGCCTCTTCGTCCAAGGCCGAATAGTCGGCCTGCACGCCGGATTTGGCAAACAGCTCGCCCAGCACGCGTTCGTGGATGTCGGACGACTGGCGCATGTCCAGCGAGGCCAGGTGGAAACCGAAGATGTCGGCTGCGCGTTTCAGCGTGGCCAGGCGCGGCTGCACCAGCACGCTGCCATGGTTGGCGTTGAGCGAGTCGATCAGCACTTGCAGGTCGGCCGCGAAGGCGGCGGCATCGGCATACGGTTCGGCGTGGCCGACTTCCTTGCGCAGGATGTTGGTGGCGCCCAGGGCGCGCGCGGTCGAAGCCAGGCGCGCGTAAATGCCGATCAGGGCGCGGCGGTAGGGTTCGTCGGCGCGGTGGTCGGAGGTGTCGGTCGACTGCTCGGCCAGCGCCTGCAGTGCCGGCGTGCAGGCTACCATCAGCGTGGAGATCGACAGTTCGGCGCCCAGCGTGTGCGCTTCTTCCAGGTAGAAGTCGAGGATGGTGGTGGCCTGGCGCGTCAGCGCGTGCGACATGGTGTTGCCGTTGACATTCGGGTTGCCGTCGCGGTCGCCGCCGATCCAGCTGCCCATCTGCACATACGGTGCAGTGATCTGGGTGGCCTCGCCGTAGTGGTGGGCGATGTCCTGCTCAATGTCGTCATACAACCCTGGCAGTTCACGCAGGAAGGTAATGCGGTAGTAGGACAGGGCGTTTTCAATCTCGTCGGCCACGGTCAGCTTGGAGTAGCGCAGCATGCGGGTCTGCCACAGCGTGGCGATGCGCGCGCGCAGCAGGTGCAGGTTGGCGGCGCGTTCCTTCGGTGTCAGCGGCAGGTCGCGCTCGGCCAGCAGGCGGGCAATATCGTGCTCGGCGTCGAGAATGGATTTGCGCTGCACTTCGGTCGGGTGGGCGGTCAGGACCGGCGAAATCAGCGCGTCCTGAAAGAAGGTGGCCACGGTGTCCTGCCGGACGCCGGCTTCCTTGAGCTTGCACAGTGCGTAGTTGACGCTGCCTTGCTGCGGCTTTGAGCCAGCCAGCAGGTGGGCGCGGCGGCGGCGAATGTGGTGCTGGTCTTCCGCAATATTGGCCAGGTGCGAAAAGTAGGAAAATGCGCGCACCACGGAAATCGTCTGTTCCTTGGTGAGGATTTTCAGCATGCCGTCGAGTTCCTTGGCGGCGCCGGCATCGGCCTCGCGGCGGAAGCGCACGGCGGTTTGCCGGATGGTTTCGACCACGGCGTAGACTTCTTCGCCTTCCTGGTCGCGCAATACGTCGCCGAGCAGGCGACCTAATAAGCGAATGTCTTCTTTCAGAGGCGCGTCCTTGTCTACGCCCGGTTGTTCAGCAGTGAGATGCGTTGCACTAGATTGGTTTGCCATGTGTTAAGCCACAAAGAGAGAAATGTAGTTGCATGGGCTCGTGACCCGGTTCTGCAAGAAGGTGAGCGTGCTAAAATTTGTGATCTTAAACACGCGCGTGTTACTGGCTTGCGCCGGTTAGCGTCAGCTACAGCGAAAGAACTGGTTTTGAAAACATCCGAATTGGGTTTGCCACAACCTCAGAATCCCCCGTCCAGATTAGTGATCGCATCCCGTGAGAGCCGTCTTGCCATGTGGCAGGCCGAGCACGTACGCGAACGCTTGACAATATTATATCCGCAGTGCGATGTCAAAATTGTCGGCATGACGACGCGCGGCGACCAGATTCTGGACCGCACCCTGTCCAAGGTCGGCGGCAAGGGTCTGTTTGTTAAAGAACTTGAAGTGGCGATGGCCGAAGGCCGCGCCGACCTGGCCGTGCACTGCCTCAAGGACATGCCGATGGAGCTGCCGGAAGGCTTCCTGATGGCAGCCGTGCTGGAGCGCGAAGATGCGCGCGACGCCTTTGTCTCCAATGATTACGCGTCGCTGGACGCGCTGCCGGCCGGCGCGATTGTCGGCACCAGCAGCCTGCGCCGCCAGGCGCTGATCGCCGCGCGCTACCCGCAGCTGGTGATCAAGCCGCTGCGCGGCAACCTCGATACCCGCCTGGGCAAGCTGGACCGTGGCGAGTATGCCGCCATCATCCTGGCTGCGGCCGGCCTCAAGCGCCTGGGCCTGGCGGCGCGCATCCGCTCGCTGCTGGATGCGGACGTCAGCCTGCCGGCGCCTGGCCAGGGCACGCTGGCGCTGGAAGTGCCGCTGCGTGATGACGGCCTGGACCTGGTGTCGATCCTGGCGCCGCTGCACCACACGCCCAGCGCGCTGGTGTCGATTGCCGAGCGCAAGGTGTCGCAAGTATTTGGCGGCAGCTGCCAGGTGCCGCTGGCTTCGTATGCGACCATCACCGGCGACCAGATGCATCTGCGCGCCATGGTGGCCACGCCGGATGGCCAGCGCATGATCAGCGCCGAAGCGCGTGGTCCTGCCGAGAGCGCGGAGGCACTGGGCCTGCAGGTGGCCGAGCTGCTGCGCGCGCAGGATGCGGTTGGCATTCTGTCGGCCTGCCTCAGCGAAGCGGCGCAGGCGGACGACGATGCCCGCTCCGCCGAGCTGGCAGCCGATGCGGCCAAGCCGCCTGGCAACGCCTGATGTGCGGATGACCGGCGCCGTCGTCATCACCCGTCCCCTGGCGCAAGCCGCGCCGCTGGCGGCCCGCGTGAGCGCGCTGGGCCGCACGGTGGAGGTGCTGCCGTTGCTGGAAATTGCGCCGCTGCCGGACCAGACCGCGCTGCAGGCGGCGCTGGCGCGGCTGCATGAGTATGCGCTGGTGGCGTTTGTGTCGCCCAATGCAGTGGATGCGGCGTTTGCGCATATCCGCCACTGGCCGGCCGGCGTGACCGCGGCCGTGGTGGGCGAGGGCAGCCGCGCGGCACTGGCGGCGCACGGCGTCGCCGACATTGTCAGCCCGGCCGACAGCGCCCACAGCGACTCCGAACATTTGCTGCAGACGCTGGACCTGGCCGCGCTGCAAGGCAAACCCGTGCTCATCATCCGTGGTGAAAGCGGCCGCGAGCTCATGGGCGATGGCCTGCGCCAGGCCGGCGCGCTGGTGGAGGTGGTGCCCGCCTACCGCCGTTCGGTGCCGGCACTGACGCCCGGCCTGGCGGCCACGCTGCGCCGTTTGCTGGCGCAGCAAAACGACTGGATCATCACCAGTTCCGAGGCCTTGCGCGGTCTGGTCGGTCTCCTGCAGCAAATTGACTTGCAACACCCTGACGCAATGCAGCACAATAGCGTTGTAGCGATGCAACATCAGCACCTGATTGTGCCACATACCCGTATTGCCGAAACGGCAAATAATTTAGGATTTTCCAAGCTGACGCTCACCGGATCAGGCGACGAACGCCTGCTGGCCGCGTTACAATCATGCCTATGAACGATTTGCCTACCTTACCTGATCCAGCGGTCTCGACCGCCAAAGCCGCCGAGACTCCGCCGCCTGCGCCGCCATCGGCCCAGCCAGAACCGAGTCTGCTCGACACCCTGCAACAGCCGCAAATGCTGCTGGTGGGGATCGTGGTGCTCACCATTCTGCTGGCTGGCCAGACCTGGTCGTCGCACGCGCGCGTCAACAAGCTGCGTGAAGAAATGGCCCTGCGCCTGCAAAAAGGCGATGCCTCCAACGCCGATACCGGCAACCTGGTGCGCAATGTGCAGGAAAGTACCAAGGAGCTGCAAGGCAAGGTCGCCCTGTTGGAAAGCAAGCAGCTGGAAGCGCAGAGCCAGCAACTGGCGCTGGAACAGCTGTATCAGGACCTGTCCAAGAACCGCGACGAGTGGGCGCTGACCGAGATCGAGCAAGTGCTGTCGACTGCGTCGCAGCAGCTGCAGCTGGCCGGCAACGTGCCGGGCGCGCTGATCGCGCTGCAAAATGCGGACCGCAGCCTGTCGCGTTCGGACAAGCCGCAATTCATTACCATTCGCCGTGCGATTGCGCGCGATACCGACAAGCTCAAGGCGCTGCCGAGCGTGGATTCGGTGGGCGTGGCACTACGTCTGGATAACGCGATTGCGCAAATCGATACGCTGCCGATGCTGTCGGACGAGAAGCCGACGCTGCCGGCGCCGCCTGAGAAAAAGCTCAAGACCAAGATCGTGCACGGCAAGGATGGCAAGCCGGTCAAGGTGGAAGAGACCACCAGCCCATGGCTGCAAGCGCTGCAGGATGGCTGGAATGGTTGGAGCAGCGAGATGTGGACCGATGTGCGCCAGCTGATCCGCGTGCGCAATGTGGAAACGCCGGATGCGCTGATGCTGTCGCCGACCCAGGCCTACTTCCTGCGCGAGAATCTGAAGCTGCGCCTGCTGAATGCACGCATGGCGCTGCTGTCGCGTAATGAAGGCGCTTTCCGTGCCGACCTGATCGCGGCGCAGGAAGCGTTGACCAAGTACTTCGACACGCGCGCCCGTTCCACCCAGACCGTGCAGGGACTGCTGCGCCAGGTACAAAGCAGCAATCTCGCGATCGAGATGCCGACCCTGTCGGACAGCCTGAACGCGGTGCGTAACTACAAAGCGAAGCCATAACCATGCGTTTATTCCTCTGGCTCGTCGCCATGATGGCCGCCGCCATCGGCATTGCCGTGACGGCGCGTTTTAATCCGGGCAACGTGGTGCTGTTCTATCCGCCGCACCGTATTGACCTGTCGCTGAACTTCTTCGTGGTGCTGGAAGTGGCCGCGTTTGCCGTGCTCTACATCCTGATCCGCGCCTTCCGGGCAACGGTCAAGATGCCGGGCAAGGTGGCCGCCTACCGTCAGCAAAAGCGCGAGCGCGACGGCAACAAGGGCTTGCGTGAAGCGCTCAAGGCCTTGTTTGAAGGCCGTTTCGGCCATGCCGAGAAGGCCGCGCTGCGGGCTTCCGAACTGCCGGAAAATGTGGGCGTGGCAGCGCTGATCGGCGCCCGCGCGGCGCACCGCATGCGCCAGTCGGCCCGCCGTGACAACTGGCTCAACAAGCTGGTCGACGACAATACGCTCAAGACCGCGCGCCTGATGACCATGACGGAACTGCTGGTCGACGACCATCAGCCGGAACTGGCGCTGGAAGCGGTGCGTGAGCTGAACGCCAGCGGCACGCGCCATATTCATGCGCTGCAAATGTCGCTGAAGGCGCAGCAGCAGGCCAAGAACTGGCCGGAAGTGCTGCGTCTGGTACGTTCGCTGGACAAGCACCGCGCGCTGCACCCGGCGCTGTCGTCGCGCCTGCGCGAGCTGGCGTATGACGATCTGCTGGCCGATGCCAGCCATGATGCGGAATCGCTGATGCGTGTATGGTCGACGGTGCCGAATGCCGACCGCATCAAGCCGTATGTGGCTTGCCGTGCCGCCAGCGCGCTCAACGCGCGTGGCCTGCATGACGAGGCGCGCCTGGTGGCGGAAGAATCGCTGGCGGCGGACTGGGATGACCGCGTGATCCGCGCCTACCGTGAAGCGGCCGCGCCAGCCGGTTCGGCGGCGTTGCTGATGCAGATCGAGCATTGCGAGAACTGGGCGCATGCGCGTCCAACTGATGCCGAGCTGGCGTTGACGCTGGGTTCGCTGTGCCTGAAGCAGAAACTGTGGGGCAAGGCCCAGCGTCATCTGGAGCAGGCCTTGTCGGACGCTTCCGATCCCCGCATGGTGCGTGAATCCCACCTCAAGCTGGCGCAGATGCATGAAGCGCTGGGGCAGGAAGAAGAAGCTGCCAACCACTACCGCCAGTGCGCACTGGCGACGATCCTCTAAACGAATAGCCGGTCTCTACCGGCCATTTTTCTTGTCCGGGTACTTTTTCTTCATATATCGATGCAGCCAGATTGGCGCGGCTACACAAGTGGTGAGATGAACTACCAGGATGATGTAAAGATAAATATCCAGTGGCCTCATTCAGGCCTCCGCTTGGCAATGTGGAATAGCGTGAGACCGCTTATCGCTGAGCCTACGCATAGGATGATACTGATTGGTATGACAGACGGGGCGTTAATTAGTTCCCGGTTTCGTTCACTTAGTGTGGTGAGCGTGTAAAGCGCCCCATAGCACGTAACAAATAATATCGATATTACATTCAGCAGCGCGCGGATTGCCGATTCGTGCATCATTAGATGCTCCGTCTCATTCAGTATAGATATGTGTATCACGAGGCCAAGTGTAATGAAGTCGGCTGCAGTCAGCGGGTCTACCTTGCCAGATGAGGTGATCGCCCACGTCAATAGCCTGGTTAAGATGGGGATGATGCCAACCAGAATAGTGTGAATCAACCATTTGTTGTTTGAGGTAATCATGAGCGGGCTTCGGTGCGGGCGCGAAACCTCCAGTCTAGGGAGGTCTGCGCGCCGCGCTGTTGAGGCGGCTCAGGCGGGGTCGGATTCGACCGGGTAGCCTTCGATTTTCCAGCGCAGCATGCCGCCGGCCAGGTTGGCGACTTTGTTGAAGCCGGCCTTGGTCAGCAGCACGCTCGCCTGGGCGGAACGGACGCCGGAACGACAGACCGCCACAATCGGACGCTCGCGGTCGAACTCGCCCATGCGCTCCGTCAGCTGCGACAGCGGCACCAGCGTGGCGCCGTGCAGATGGCCCAGGCGGTCGATGAACTCGGGCGCTTCGCGCACATCGACGATCTGCACATTTTTCTGCTGCTCCAGCAAGCCCATCGGCTCGATTTCCCACACGCCGCTAAAGCGCAGGGTCAGCGGCGCCCAGTCCGGCGTATCGGTCGGCGCATCGCCTTCCGGCTTGCCGCAGCGCAGATTGGCCGGCACGGCCACCGCCATCTGCTTGGGATGCGGCAGGTTGAGATTGTTCATATGGCCGGTGAAGTCGCCCACATCCACATCGCCACCAAGGCGCGGATTGTAGCGGCGCTCTTCGGCCACACTGGTGACGGTGATGCCGCGGTAGTCGTGGGCCGGATACAGCAGGCATGACGGCGGCAGCGTCAGGATCTGTTCATGCACCGAGGCGAACAGCTGCTGCGGGCTGCCTTGCTGGAAATCGGTACGGCCGCAGCCGCGGATCAGCAGGCTGTCGCCGGTGAAAGCCATGCTGTCGTCATCCAGCACATAGGTCAGGCAGCCGCTGGTATGGCCCGGCGTGGCGCGCACAGTCAGGTGGCGCTGGCCAAAATTGATACGGTCGCCATGGCGCAGCGGTTTATCGACCTCGGCCGCACCCGCCGCTTCGGATAGGGCAATCGCACTGCCGCAGCGCTGGCGCAGACGCCAGGCGCCGGTGACGTGGTCGGCATGCACGTGGGTGTCCAGGCTGGACACCAGCTTCAACCCCAGCTCCTGCAACAGCGCCAGATCGCGCGGCACTTGCTCGTAGACCGGGTCGATCAGCACGGCTTCGCCGCTGTCACCCAGCAGGTAGGTATAGGTGGAGGAGCTTGGATCGAACAGTTGGCGGAAAATCATCATTCACATTCCGAATAAGAACATGCTCCATCATAACAAATGTTCAATGGTGTTGCGCCGCACAAGCGGCCCTGACTTCGCTATAATATTGCGGTTAAACACAGCCGTCATATAAGGAAATCCCATGAGCTTGAACAAAGTGTCCTCCGGCAAAGACCTGCCGAACGATTTCAACGTCATCATCGAAATCCCGATGAACGCCGATCCGATCAAGTATGAAGTAGACAAGGAATCGGGCGCGATCTTCGTCGACCGTTTCATGGGTACCGCGATGCACTACCCATGCAACTACGGCTACGTGCCGAACACCCTGTCGCTGGACGGTGATCCGGTTGACGTGCTGGTCATCACCCCGTTCCCGCTGATCCCAGGCGTGGTGGTGCGCTGCCGTCCGATTGGCGTGCTGAAAATGACCGATGAATCCGGTGAAGACGCCAAAGTGCTGGCCGTACCAGTCGACAAAGTACTGTCGATCTACAGCCACTGGCAGAAGCCGGAAGACCTGAACGAACTGCGCCTGCGCCAGATCCAGCACTTCTTCGAGCACTACAAAGATCTGGAAAAAGGCAAATGGGTCAAGATCGACGGCTGGTACGGTCCTGAAGAAGCCAAGCAGGAAATCCTGGCTGGCGTCGCCAACTACGAAAAAGACGTCGCCAAGTAAGAAAAAAGCCCTGTGGCCATGCGGCGCTCTTAAGCGCTGCGGCCCACAGGGCTGGTTTTATGCCCGCCGCGCTTCGCCCGCCGTCGCCTCTGCTTCGGCTTCACGGCGCAGGCGCGACATGTACTGCGGCGTAATGCCCAGGTACGAAGCAATCGCGCGCTGCGAAATGCGCGCTTCCAGACCCGGATACTCTTCACGGAAGGCTGCCAGCCTTTCCTGCGCCGACGTTTCGCCGCAGTTGTAGGCGCGCTGCGCCAGCGACTGCAAGCCTGCCATGGCGATGTTCAGGTGGTAGTGCTGCATCACCTCATGCTGCGCGCGCAGTTCGCACGCCAGTTTCCAGTCCAGGGTAAAGCCATGGATAGGCGTCTCGGCAATCAGGAACTGCACGGCCGCCTGGCCGTTTTCGCCGTTGATCAGATCGGTCAGGGTCGTGGCTGACTCGCCCTCGCGGTAGAAGCGCAGGGTCATTTCCACGCCATCGCGGTTGAAGAAGCCGCTGCGGGCCACGCCGCTGGCCAGCCAATGCACTTGCGTGGCCGGCACGCCGGCGCGCTGCAGGTATTCCCCCTTGCGTACATGGAATGGTTTGGCGATGGTTGCCAGGATGTTGGTCACGTTGGTGTACGACTCGTCGCTGACATCGATCCGCTTCATGGTGGCGGATTTAAAGCGGTTACGCTGTTTTATAAAATCTGCATTCATACTGTTTTTGCCACACTCCCCGAAAACTAATAGTAGGCTTACGGCCTCTATTGTAACCTCGTACGGGTTTCCCTGATGAAGTTTATCCGGCTTTGAAAGGAATGTGGTCAGACAACTCGTCGATATACTCGTCCATGGCGGCGGTTTCCTGGGCCAGGAAGTTGCCGATGGCCTCGGCAAAGCGTTCATCGGCCACCCAGTGGGCGGACCAGGTCGGCGTCGGCACCAGCCCGCGCGACATTTTGTGCACGCCTTGCGCACCGCCTTCAAAGCGGGCGATGCCGTGCTGGATGCAGTATTCAATCGACTGCACGTAGCAGGTTTCAAAATGCAGGCCGGAGATGAAGGCCTGCGTGCCCCAGTAGCGGCCGTACATCACGTTGCCGCCCACCAGATTCAGCGCTACCGCCACCGGTTCGTCGCCGCGCCGGGCCAGCACCATCATCAGGCTGTCCGGCGCTTGCGCCAGCAGGCGCTGGAAGAACGCCAGCGACAGGTAAGGGTGGGAATAGTGCGCTTCGTAGGTCGAGACGTAGCACTGGTAGAAGAAACGCAGTACCTCGTCCGTGATCGCGCTGCCGGCCAGATGCTCGAAGTGGATGCCGGCGTCCTGCACGCGGCGGCGGTCCTGGCGGATCTTCTTGCGCTTCTCCATCTTCATGCTGGCAAGGAAGGCGTCGAAATCCGCGTAGTCCTGATTCTCCCAATGGAACTGTACGCCTTCGCGCAGCATATAGCCGGCATCTTCCAGCGCCTGCTTGTCTTGCTCGTCGGGGAACAGGATGTGTAGCGAGGACGTCTCCAGCTGCTGCGCTACCTGCACCGCCGCGCGCGCCAGCAATGCGCGGTCTTCGGCGCTGCGCGCCAGCAGGCGGCTGCCGGTCACCGGGGTGAACGGCACGGCCGACAGCAGTTTCGGATAGTAGGGCACGCCGTGGCGATGGAAGGCGTCGGCCCAGGCGTGGTCAAACACATATTCGCCGCGGCTGTGGTCCTTGAGGTAGAGCGGCATGGCCGCACACAGTACACCGTCGCGGTACAAGACCAGGTAGCGCGGCGACCAGCCCGTGCGCGGCGCCGCGCATGCCGTCTCGTGCAGGGCGTGCAGGAAGGTGTAGCTGAGCGTGGGATTGTCGCCCGCCAGCGCCTGCCACTGTGCCGGTTCGATCTCCGCCAATGAGTCGATCACTGAAAACTCTGCCTCTGCCACACTGCCTCCCTGCTGAATGATGTGCCAGTCTAGCGCATGCGGCCAAGCTTTGCCCGTGCGATAATTTGATTTTGCCTACGCCGAAAGACCTGACATGGCTTCCAACTTCTTCAATCTGTACACGCACGATTTCGCCCGCGTTGCCATTGCCGCGCCCGTGTGCCGTATTGCCGATCCAGCCTACAATGCCGAGCAGACCATCCAGCTGGCCCAGCAGGCCGCTGCGCAGGGCGCGGCGCTGGTGGCGTTTCCCGAGCTGGGCCTGTCGGCCTATACCTGCGACGACCTGTTCCATCAGCGCGCCTTGCTGGATGGCGTGCTCGATGGCCTGGCGGCGATTCTGGATGCGTCGACGGAATGGAAGATGGCGGTGGTGGTGGGGGCGCCGCTGCGCGTCGAACACCAACTGTACAACTGCGCGGTGGTGATTGCCAATGGCCAGATCCAGGGCGTGGTACCGAAGAGCTATTTGCCCAACTATGGCGAGTTCTATGATGTGCGCCAGTTCAGCAGCGGCGACTATGCGGTCGCCACCGAAATCGATCTGCTTGGCGAGCGCGTGCAGTTCGGCTCCGGCCTGCTGTTTGAAGTGGCCGATATGCCGCTGTTCAAATTCCATGTCGAAATTTGCGAAGACGTGTGGGTGCCAATTCCGCCATCGTCGTTTGCCGCCTTGGCGGGCGCGACCGTGCTGGTCAACCTGTCGGCCTCGAATGCGCTGGTCGGCAAGGCCGGCTACCGCAACCAGCTGGTGTCGCAGCAATCGGCGCGCTGCCTGGCCGCGTATCTGTACACCTCGGCCGGCGGCGGCGAATCGACCACCGACCTGGCGTGGGATGGCCAGGGCGTCATCTGCGAAAACGGCGAGCTGCTGGCCGAAGCCAAACGCTTCAGCGACGAGCCGACCTTGACCTTTGCCGACATCGACCTCGAGCGCCTGTCGCGCGAGCGCATGCGTATGAACACGTTTGCGCAATCGGTGCAGCGCCACGCGGCGGAAGTGGGCAAGTTCCGCACCGTGTTCTTCCATCTGGAGATCGAACGCGAGCAGCCACTGGCGCTGAAGCGCTGCGTCGAACGCTTCCCTTACGTGCCGGCCGATGCGCGCCGCCGCGATGAGCGCTGCAACGAGGTCTACAACATCCAGGTGCAGGCGCTGGCGCAGCGGCTGACTACCAGTGGTTTGAAGAAGGTGGTGATCGGCGTCTCCGGCGGCCTGGACTCGACGCACGCGCTGCTGGTGTGCGCGCGCGTGATGGACAAGCTCAAACTGCCGCGCACCAATATCCTCGCCTACACCATGCCGGGCTTTGCCACCAGCGAGCGCACGCTGAAGCAGGCGCACGCGCTCATGAAACTGGTCGGCTGCACCTCGCAGGAAATCGACATCCGCCCAAGCTGCGTCCAAATGCTCAAGGATCTGGGTCATCCGTACTCGGAAGGCAAGGAGCAGTACGACATCACGTTTGAAAACGTGCAGGCCGGCGAGCGCACCAACCACCTGTTCCGCCTGGCGAACCACAACGCCGCGCTGGTCATCGGCACGGGCGACCTGAGCGAACTGGCGCTGGGATGGTGCACCTACGGCGTGGGCGATCATATGTCGCACTACAACGTCAATGCCAGCGTGCCCAAGACGCTGATCTCGCACCTGGTGCGCTGGGTGGCCGAATCCGGCGTCATCGGCCGCAGCGACGCGCAGGTGCTGCTGGATATCCTCGGCACCGAGATCAGCCCGGAGCTGGTGCCCGGTACTGCCGACGGCCAGCCGGAGCAGCGCACCGAAAGCACCATCGGTCCTTACGAGCTGCAGGACTTCAATCTGTACTACGTGCTGCGCTTTGGTTTCAACCCATCCAAGGTCGCCTTCCTGTCGCATACCGCATGGCAGGACAAGGAGCAGGGCCGCTGGCCGGACGGCGATCACGTCACGCGCAACCAGTATGACCTGTCCGCGATCAAGAAGAACCTGGGCATTTTCCTGGACCGCTTCTTCCGCACCAGCCAGTTCAAGCGCAGCTGCGTGCCGAACGCACCGAAGGTGGGCAGCGGTGGTTCGCTGTCGCCGCGTGGTGACTGGCGTGCACCAAGTGATGCCCAAAGCGTTGTATGGATGGAGGAACTGCGCGCCATTCCGGTGCAGGCGTAAAGAATACGAGTATGTGAATGGACAGCGCGCGCCTGTCGATTACAATAGAAGCAAAGTATACGCTGCACATAGATTTTCGATTTAAATATAAGGAGAAGTCATGAAACAGATTACCGCTGTGATCAAGCCGTTCAAACTGGACGAGGTGCGTGAGGCGCTGGCAGAGGTCAACGTGACCGGTCTGACCGTCACCGAGGTAAAAGGCTTCGGCCGCCAGAAGGGCCATACTGAACTGTATCGCGGCGCTGAATACGTCGTCGACTTCCTGCCGAAAGTGAAAGTCGAAGTGGTGGTGGATGACGGCGTGGCCGAGCAGGTGGTGGACGCCATCATCAAGGCCGCGCGCACTGGCAAGATCGGCGACGGCAAAATCTTTGTGCAGAACGTTGAACAGGTGATCCGTATCCGTACCGGCGAGACCGGCGCCGACGCGGTGTAAGCAGTTTACGTCTTATTCGGAATGCCGGCTTAGCCGGCATTTTTTTTGGCCCGCACCGTTTAAGGTATTTTTTGTATATCGTTGATTGGTTATATTAGTTCGGGATTTCTAGGGTGATTAGTAATATAGACACACTGTCCACCCCTGAGAGCCTGTGTCATGACCAACCATACCTATAAAATCGTCGCACTGTCCTTGCTGTCTGTTGCGGCCAATCTGGGCGCTGCGCCCAGTGTGTATCCCACCGGCGTGACCCGCTACGATACCGCCACCGCCTACAACAGCTATGTGATTTTCAGCGGGCAGGACAAGAAAACCCATCTCATCGACATGAACGGCAACGAGGTGCACAGCTGGAATGCGGAAGGCTTCCCGCCGGTGCTGCTCGATCCGGCGCTGACCGGCGGCCAGCGCGGCAATGTACTGGTGCAGCTGGCCAGCGCGCCAGGCACGGCCAACGAAGGCAATGGCTTGCGCAATCAGGCGATTGGTGAACTGGACTGGAACAGCAATGTGGTGTGGCAGTGGGGCGCGGCAGCCAGTGCGCAAGATGCGTATGCGGCGCCAGTGGAGGGCAAGAGCAATGCGCAAGTGCCCGGCGGCAGCGCCAAGCAGCACCATGACTGGCGCCGCCTGAAGAACGGCAATACGCTGGTGCTGGCCAATCTGGTGCAGCCGGTGGCCGGCTTCAAGGCGCCGCAGGTGCTCGATGATGTGATCTATGAGGTCAACAAGCAGGGCGATGTGGTGTGGAAATGGACCGCCTCGGAGCATCTGGCAGAATTCGGTTTCTCGGCCGCGTCGCTGAAGCTGGTCAAGGAGGGCCTGTCGCCGCGCGGCCCCGGTGCGCCGTTTGACTATCTGCACATCAATAACATGTCGGTGCTGGGGCCGAACAAGTGGTATGACGCCGGCGACCAGCGCTTCCATCCGGATAACATCCTGATCGATTCGCGCGAGGCCAATTTCATCGTCATCATCGACAAGCACACCGGCAAGGTAGTGTGGAATCTGGGGCCGGACTATCCGGCGCAGGTGCGCGGCCCGCGCGTGCTGCCACGTCCGGTGGACCAGATCGTCGGCCAGCACGATGCCCATTTGATCGAGCCGGGCCTGCCGGGCGCGGGCCATATCCTGGTGTTCGATAACCAGGGCGAGGCCGGCTATCCGCGCGTCAGCGTGGGTGTGCAGCCGCGTTCGCGCGTGCTGGAGATCGATCCCATCAAGAAGCAGATCGTCTGGGAATATACGGGCGGTGATTCGAATGGGCCGGAATGGAGTTTCTACAGCTCCTTCATCAGCAGCGCGCGCCGTCTGCCGAATGGCAATACGCTTATCGATGAAGGCATGAATGGCCGCATCTTCCAGGTGACGTCGAAAGGCGACATCGCCTGGGAATACATCAGCCCTTACTTTGCGCCGACACCCGTGGCGGGTGCGGGCAAGCCAGTGCTGAGCAATTGGCTGTACCGCGCCCAACCGGTGCCGTACAACTGGGTGCCGGAAGGCACGCCACGCTCTGAAAAGGCGGTGACCCCGCCGGAGCCAGGCAAGTTCCGCGTCGCGTCCCACTAAACGTCACTACTTCCTATAATGACAACGCGCCGGCAGCCTGCCGGCGTGCGGGGCTGTTCACGCCCGTTTTTGCAGAAAGCTCGACCATGCAACAGAAAAAACTCGCCGTCGCCATCGCTGCGGCTTATGGATTTGTGTTCACCTATGCGCCGGAAGCGCAGGCCCAGGCGGCCGCGCTGGCCGTTGCCGCCATTTCCGATACGGCGGCCAATGCCGTTGAGGCCGGTGCTGCAGCCGATGGCACGGCTGCGGCCGGGGCGGATGTCTCGCAGGTGATTGCCAGCGTGACCGTGTCCACGCGTCGCCGCAACGAAACCTCGCAAAGCGTACCCACCACCATGAGCGTGCTGGACAGCAAAGCGCTCGAAGACAACCGCGTCTACCGCGTGCAGGATCTGCAACAGCTGCTGCCGAGCACCACGGTCAACTATGTGCATGCGCGCCAGATCAGCTTTGCCGTGCGCGGCTTGGGGAACAACCCGGCCAGCGACGGCCTGGAAGGTAGTGTCGGCCTGTATCTTGATAACGTCTATCTGGCCCGTCCCGGCATGGCCGCGTTTGATGCGCTGGACATCCAGCAGCTGGAGCTGCTGCGTGGTCCGCAGGGCACGCTGTTCGGCAAGAACACCACGGCCGGCGTACTCAACATCACAACCAGGCAGCCAACCTTCCGCAGCGAAAACAGCGCTTCGCTATCGGTTGGACAGGAAGGCTATGTGCAGGGCAAGGCCGTGGTGTCGGGCGCGTTCTCCGATACTGCTGCTGGCCGCCTGTCGGCCTACAAGACGCATGAAGACGGCTACATCACCAACCTCTACAACGGCAGCAAGGTGCAGGGCGGCGACCGCTCGGGCGTGCGCGGCCAGGTGCTGCTGGAACCGGACAACAAACTCAGCGCGCGCCTGATTGCCGACTACAACGTCGAGGATTCCAACAACGGCACGCTGGTGTTTTTCAACGCCGGCCCGAGCGGCAAGTTCCTGACGCAGGCGGCTGCGGTCGGCGCGCATCCCGTTACCGATCCGACGTTGCGCCAGGTGAATCTGGATTCCGGCTCGCATTTGGACGTGCACCAGGGCGGCGTGTCGGGCGAGGTCAACTGGAAACTGGATAACGACTACAAGTTCACCTCGATCAGCGCCTACCGTTTCTGGAACTTCACGCCGCACAACGACGATGGCCTGGACGTGCCGATCCTGCTGAATGTCGGCGCCTCCGCGCGCCACCGTCAGTTCACGCAAGAGCTGCGCCTGGCAACGCCGCTGGGCCGCGATGTGGAATCGGTCTACGGCGCGTACTACTACTATCAGAACCTGGACAACATCAACTTCTTCGTGAACGGCCCGCTGGCGGACAAATTTAACGCGACGCCGATTGGCGCCTGGAACAATGTCGTCAGCAATACTTATGGCCACTTGCGCGTCAACAGCTATGCCTTGTTCGCCCAGACCATCTGGCATATCGATCCGAAGTGGGACCTGACCGGCGGCCTGCGCGCCACCTACGAAGACAAGCTGGCAACCGTGCGGCGCGATGCACCGGTCGGCCCGGCGGTGACTGGCGCCGCGCTCGCGGTGCGTACTGCGCGCTACGGTGCGTTTGATTCCGGCGAAGTCCACCTGAGCAACCTCAGTCCATCCGCTTTGCTGACGCTGGCGTACAAGGTCGATAGCGACGTGCTGGCGTTCGGCAGCATTTCGCACGGCGAAAAATCGGGCGGCATCAACCTGTCGGTGCCTGGCGCGGCCGGTGTCTCTTCGCTCAAAGTCAATAACGAGAAGGCCAACAACTTCGAACTCGGCATCAAGAGCAATCTGCTGGAGCGCCGCGCGCAGGTCAACGCCAGCCTGTTCTGGAATGACGTGAAAGGCTATCAGAGCAATGCCTTCGACCGTGTCAGCAGCACGCAGTACCTGACCAACGCCGGCACGGTGCGCAGCCGTGGCGTTGAACTGGATGCCAGCCTGGTGGTGGCGCGCGGCTTCACGCTGGGCGCGAATGGCTCCTTCAATGACGTCAAGTACAAGGAGTACAAAAACGCACCATGCCCGGTGGAGATCAATGCCACCTACTGCGATTTGTCGGGCCGTGCGGCGCTGGTCAACGCGCCGCGCTGGATTGGCAATCTGAATGCCGCCTATGCACACGCCGTAGCCGATAACGCCGAAGCCTATGGCAATATCAACTATGCCTACCGCAGCAGCACTTACGGTACGCTGGACGCCTCCGAGTACGCGCGCATTCCGGCCTACAGCCTGACCAATCTGTCGGCAGGCGTGAAGATCAAGCGTGGCGCAACCAAGTGGGATCTGTCGTTGTGGGCCAAGAACGTGTTTGACAAGCATTACTACACCAGCCTGTGGAATACCTCGCCGGCTGCGTATAACAGCGTGATCGGTACGCCGCGCCAGCTGGGTGTGACCGCGCGCGCCGATTTCTAAACTGGAGACTCAGAGCATGACCAATATCATCCGCCGCCGCGTCCTCAAATCACTGCCCGCGCTGGCGCTGGCGAGCCAGCTGCCATCCGCGCTGGCGGCCGGCAAGGATCAGCCCAACATCATCTTCATTCTGGCCGATGACCTGGGTCACGCCGACCTCGGCGTCTACGGCCAGACCGACTTCAGGACACCCAACCTGGACAAGCTGGCCGCGCAAGGCGTGCGCTTCACGCAGGCCTATGCCAACTCCGCCGTGTGTTCGGCCACGCGCTTTGCGCTGATTACCGGCCGCTATCAGTACCGGCTGCGCGGCGGCCTGGAAGAGCCGATTGCAGGCGCGTCCGACACTATCGGTCTGCCGCCGTCGCATCCGACTTTGCCGTCGCTGCTAAAAAAGCAGGGCTACGGCACGGCGCTGATCGGCAAGTGGCACCTGGGTTATCTGCCGACCTTTGGCCCGCTGAAAAGCGGCTATGACAGCTTCTTCGGCAACTACGGCGGCGCCATCGACTACTTCACGCACAAGCCGGGCGTCGGGCCGCAAGTGAAGGAAGATTTGTACGAAGGCGAAGTGCCGGTGCATCAGATCGGCTACTACACGGACTTGCTGGGCGCGCGCGCGGTTGATTTCGTCAACCGGCAGCAGAGCGGCAAACCCTTCCTGCTGTCGCTGCACTACACGGCGCCGCACTGGCCGTGGGAAGGGCCGGGCGATGAGGCGATTTCACGCGACATCGACAACATCTTCCACTACGACGGCGGCGACCTGGCCACCTACGGCCGCATGGTGGAATCGCTGGACGCGTCAATCGGCCGCGTACTGCAAGCGCTGGAGCAGAAGGGGCTGGCCGACAACACCATCGTCATCTTCACCAGCGATAACGGCGGCGAGCGCTTCTCGAAAACCTGGCCGCTGACGGGGCAGAAGACCGAGCTGCTGGAAGGCGGCATCCGCGTGCCTGCCATCCTGCGCTGGCCGGCGAAAGTCAAAGCGGGGCAGGTCAGCGAGCAGGTGGCGATCAGCATGGACTGGCTGCCGACCCTGCTGGCGGCGGCCGGCGGCGCCCCCGATCCGGCATATCCCGCAGATGGCCAGAACCTGCTGCCGGTACTGCTGGGGCAGTCGCAGAACAATGAACGCACGCTGCTGTGGCGCTACAAGGCCAATGCGCAGCGCGCCATCCGCTCGGGCAACTGGAAGTACCTCAAGATCGGCAAGAACGAGTTCCTGTTCGATGTCGTCAAGGACCAGCGCGAGCGCGCCAACCTCGCCAAGCGCCATCCGGACGTGTTTGCCCAGCTCAAGTCGCAGTGGGAAGCCTGGAACCAGGACATGCTGCCGATCACCGCGGATGTCCGTACCCACGGCGTCAGCGGTCCGGTGCAGGCCGACCGCTACGGCGTGCCGGCCACCGGCAGCGTGCCGGACTAAAAAGGAGAAGAGCAACAATTTGGTTGCTCTTATCTGTTTTTGGGCCTAAGATGATCTTGCAACCATTTGGTTGCTCTTAACCGTGAGGAGATCATCATGCAGCATTTCCAGCATTCCATTCTGATCGACGCCACGCCCGCCACAGTCTATGCCGCGCTGACCACGCTGCATGGCCTGCGCGGCTGGTGGAGCGAGGACTGCGACAGCGACGGCGACACCATCCACATGCGCTTCGGCCAGGTCCACAAGGACTTCCGCGTGACGTCCGCGCAGCCGGAGCGCGAGGTGCGCTGGCTGTGCTCGTCCACGCCCGGCGAGGCGCGTTGCACGGATGAGTGGGTGGGCACCGAACCGGTTTTCCAGCTGCAGTGCGCAGGGCAGGGCACGCGTCTCGATTTTGAACACCTGGGCCTGACGCCGGCACTGTCCTGCTATGCCATGTGCGAACAAGGCTGGCACCAATATCTGGAAAGCCTGCGACAATATGCCGTCACGGGCCGCGGCGCGCCCTATCCACTTGCCACTGCGGAGGCATCAGCATGAATCAGGCATCCAATACCGACCAGATCGAGCGCAGCATCCTCATCAAGGCATCGGCCGAGCGCGTCTGGCGTGCGCTATCGACGCCGCAAGAGTTCGGCGCCTGGTTTGGCGTCAAGCTGGAGGGCGAGCAGTTCTCGCCTGGCCATCATGCGCGCGGGCCGATCACCATTGCTGGCTTTGAGCACGTCATCTTCAACGCCTGGATAGAACGCATGGAGGCGCCATCGCTGCTGTCCTACCGCTGGCATCCCTACGCGATTGACGCCGAGGTGGATTACTCGGGCGAGGAGTGCACGCTGGTGACATTCACGCTGCAGCCCAGCGGCGACGGCGCCACCTTGCTGACGGTGGTTGAATCCGGCTTTGACAAAGTACCGGCGCATCGCCGTGCCGATGCGTTCCACATGAACAGCAAGGGCTGGGAAGGCCAGTTGCGGAATATCGAGCGCTATGTCACCCAATAAAAATCTGGTTCCTGAAAAGCTGGCGACCGTGTTTGCCGCGCTGGGCGATCCGACGCGGCTGAAGCTGGTTGCCGTGCTGTGTGCGGGCGGGGCGTTTTCCATTGCCCAGCTCACGGCCGGCACCGACATCAGCCGGCAAGCTGTCACCAAGCATTTGCAGGTGCTGGCCGATGCGGGCGTGGTGGGCGACCTCAAACAGGGGCGCGAACGCCTGTGGCAGCTGGAGCCGGATGCCATCGCCGAAGCACAGCAGGCGCTGGCGCGTATCGGCCAGGAGTGGGAACGCCGCCTGGGCCGGTTGAAAGCGTTGGTGGAGAATTCGCCCGATTAAGGCTGCTTGTGGTAGTGGATGTGCATGTCGAACTTCCAGGTCAGCAGCCGCAGCAGTGTGATGGAGGTGGCGCTGGTCCAGAGGGCGAAGTCGTCGGAGACGTCGGTATATTGCAGGCCAATGTACATCCACGCACCAAAGAAGGCGCAGATGGCGTAGGGTTTGCCATCGCGGAACACCATCGGCACTTCGTTGCACACGATGTCGCGCAGTACGCCGCCAAAGATGCCGGTAATCACGCCCATCATGGAAGCAATGAAGATAGGCATATTGGCCGCCAGCGCCTGCGAGGCGCCGGCCACGGCAAACAGGCCGAGGCCGATGGCGTCGGCCACCACAATCACGCGTTCGGAAATGATCTGCTTCACGGTCCGCATCAGCGGCGTGGCCAGCAGGGCCAGCACGAAGATCAGGATCGCATATTCCTGGTGCATGACCCAGAACAGCGGGCGCTTGTCGAGCAGGATGTCGCGCAGTGTGCCGCCGCCAAACGCGGCAATGAAGGCCACCGTGAACACCCCCACAATGTCCATGCGTTTGCGGCGCGCTTCCACGAAGCCCGATAGCGCGCCCACCAGTATCGCCACGATTTCAATGACGGTGATCAGGGAGACGTGTACCGGAACGTGCTTCATCTAAGCTTATGGACAAGGTTGCAATGAGCATAGGTTAACATGGCGACCCTCAAGTCCGGTAGGGGTGTTGCATCATATTAACGTATTACTGGTCTTAAACAGCAGTTCGCGCACCCAGTGGTGGGCCGGATCGTGTTCGCTGCGCGCGTGCCAGGCGGCGATTTTGGTGAAACCGGGGATGGCCAGCGGTGGTTCGAGGATCGCCAGCCCCCGGGTGGTGGCCGCCAGCTTGCGCGGCACCACGGCGATCAGGTCGCTCACGCGCAAGAAATCCTGCAGGATCAGGAAGCTGGCCACGGACAGCGCAACATGGCGTTCGCGGCCAATCGCGGCCAGCGCCTTGTCGGTGACGCCGGCAAACGGGCTGCCGCTGTAGGACACCAATGCATGTTCAAGCGCGCAAAAGCGGTCCAGCGACAGCGGGCCGGCCGCATCGGGGTGGTCGGCGCGCAGCACGCAGACGAAGTCTTCTTCAAACAGCACGCGGGTAGGCAGGTCCGGCGTCGCGCTGGCGGGCGTAATCAGGGCGAGGTCGATATCGCCGCGCTCCAGTTGCGCGTGCAGGCTGGCTTCCGCCGGCGTGACCACGATGCGGATGCCCGGCGCCTGCCGCCGTATCGCGGACAGCAAGGGCACCATCACCACGCGCAGGGCGTAGTCGATGGCGGCGATGGTCAGCGTCATGCTGGCGGTGGCCGGATCGAAGCCTTGCGGCCGCAGCATGGATTCCACTTCCGCCAGCAACTGTTTGACCGGTCCGGCCAGCGCGGCGGCGCGCGGCGTCGGCACCATGCCGCGCTGAGCACGGACGAAGAGCGGATCGTCGAAGTGTTCGCGCAAGCGGGTCAGGATGCCGCTGACCGCTGGCTGGGTCAATGACAATCGGCTGGCGGCGCCCGTGACGCTGCGTTCGTCCAGCAGGGCATCCAGCGCCTTGAGCAGGTTGAAGTCGAAGGTTCTGATATCAGCTGGCATGATGGTCTGGATAAAAAAGATCGATTGGATTTATTTTAGTCCAGACCGCATCATGGTGTTCATCGAAAGGAGCCATTATGAGCAATCTATTTACACCATTTACCCTGAAAAGCATCACCCTGCGTAACCGGATCGCCGTGCCGCCGATGTGCCAGTACAGCGCTGTCGATGGCCTGACGAACGATTGGCACCAGGCCCATTACGCCAGCATCGCGCGCGGCGGTCCGGGGCTGGTGATTGTGGAGGCCACCGCCGTCGCGCCGGAAGGCCGCATCAGTCCGGGATGCCTGGGCTTGTGGAATGATGCGCAGGCTGCGGGCTTGGCGCGCATCGCGGCGTCGATCAAGGCTGGCGGCGCGGTGGCGGGCATCCAGCTCGCGCATGCGGGCCGCAAGGCCAGCGCCAACAAGCCGTGGGAGGGCGATGACCATATTCCCGCTGGCGATGTGCGCGGCTGGGACATCATCGCGCCATCGGCGCTCGCTTATGGCAAGCACCTGCCGAAGGTGCCGCAGGCGATGTCGCTGGAGGATATCGCGCGCGTCAAGGCGGACTTTGCCGCCGCTGCGCAGCGCGCGCTGGACGCCGGCTTTGAATGGCTGGAGCTGCACTTTGCGCACGGTTATCTGGCGCAGAGTTTCTTTTCGGTGGCGGCGAACCAGCGTCAAGACGCGTATGGTGGCAATCTGCAAAACCGCAGCCGGTTTATTCTGGAGACGCTGGCGGCGGTGCGTGCGGTCTGGCCGGAACATCTGCCGTTGACGGCCCGCTTTGGCGTGGTGGAGTTCGACGGCCGCGACGAGCAGACGCTCAAGGAAGCCATCACCCTGACAAAGGCCATGCGGGAGGGGGGACTGGATCTGCTGAATGTGAGCGTCGGTTTTTCAACGCCGGACGCGAATATTCCATGGGGATCGGCGTTCCTGGCGCCGTATGCCGAGCGTGTGCGCCGCGAGGCTGGTTTGCCGGTGGCGTCCTCGTGGGGCATCGACGATCCGCATGTGGCCGAGCGTGTGGTGGCGGATGGGCAGATGGATCTGGTGATGGTGGGCCGCGCCTTCCTGGCGAATCCGCACTACGCCTATCACGCGGCGTTGGCACTGAAGAAAGAGCGGCCGTCGTGGACGCTGCCAGCGCCGTATGCGCACTGGCTGGAGCGCTACCAGCGCTGAACCCCACCACCGTATGAGGGGTCTGACCCCGTACGGGGTCAGACCCCGCGACTGATCGCCGTGCGGGTTTAGCGCGTAGGCTGGAGGGCGGCGCGCAGCAAAACGATCAAAGCGCCTTCGCCCCCTTCATTGTTGCGCGCCTGGCAGAAGGCGACCACGCCTTTTTGCACCAGCCAGCTGTGCACCATGGATTTCAGCACCGGCTCCTGGCCGCGCGAACCAAAGCCGCGGCCATGGATCACGCACACGCAGCGGTGGTTGCGCTGCTGCGCCTTGGTCAGGAAGTCACCCAGCGCATCGCGCGCCTGGTCGCGGTTCATGCCGTGCAGGTCCAGCTCGTCCTGCACCGGCCAGTGGCCCTTGCGCATTTTCTTCATTACATCCGGACCTACGCCCGGCGCCGAGTAGTTCAGCGCCGGATCGTCTTCCAGATAATGATCGACTTCAAACAGATCGGACAGCGACTCGCGCATGACGGCGGCGTCATCCTCGGCCTGGGTCAGCTTGCGGGCTGGCGCGGCGGCGGGGGCGGCCGACTTGGCCGTGGTCTGCGGCACGTAGCGGTCCGACACCGGCATGCGCTTCACGCCACCCAGCGCGGTCTGGAAGATATTGGCTTCCACCACCTGCTTTTTCTCCTGTTTGACGCGCTCCTTCTCGGCGGCGGCGCGCGTCTCAGCCTGCTCCTTGAGCTGCTTGCCCAACGATTTCAGGTCTGCGAAGTCTTTCATTGCAATTACTCCTGACCTTCGAGGTAGCGCTGGGCGTCCAGTGCGGCCATGCAGCCGGTGCCGGCGCTGGTGATCGCCTGGCGGTAGATGTGGTCCTGCACGTCGCCGGCCGCAAACACGCCCGGTACGCTGGTGGCGGTGGCCATGCCTTCGGTGCCGGTCTTGGTCTTGATGTAGCCGTTGTGCATGTCCAGCTGGCCTTCGAAGATGCCGGTGTTGGGCTTGTGGCCAATCGCCACGAACAGGCCGTGCACCGAGACGTCGGTGATGGCGCCGCTTTCGGTCGACTGGATCTTCACGCCGGTGACGCCGCCGTCATCGCCGACCACTTCGTGCAGGGTGTGGTTGTACTTGATCTCGATCTTGCCTTCGGCAACCTTGGCGTTCAGGCGGTCGATCAGGATGGCTTCGGCACGGAACTTGTCGCGGCGGTGGATCAGCGTGACCTTGGTGGCGATGTTGGACAGGTACAGTGCTTCTTCCACGGCGGTGTTGCCGCCGCCGACCACGGCCACTTGCTGGCCACGGTAGAAGAAACCGTCGCAGGTGGCGCAGGCAGATACGCCCTTGCCCATGAACGCGGTTTCCGACGGCAGGCCCAGGTACTGCGCCGAGGCGCCGGTGGCGATAATTAGCGTATCGCAGGTGTACTCGTGGCTGTCGCCGATCAGGCGGATCGGTTTTTCCTGCAACTTCACGGTATGGATGTGGTCAAACACGATGTCGGTGTTGAAACGCTCGGCGTGCTGCAGGAAACGCTGCATCAGGTCCGGGCCTTGCACGCCCATCGGGTCGGCTGGCCAGTTTTCGACGTCGGTGGTGGTCATCAGCTGGCCGCCTTGCTCGACACCCGTTACCAGCATGGGCTTCAGATTGGCGCGGGCGGCGTAGATGGCGGCGCTGTAGCCGGCAGGGCCGGAACCGAGGATCAATACGCGGGCGTGTTTAGGAGTGGTCATGGCAGGCTTCTTAATATGTTGGATTAATCCGAATGTGGGGGCGCACGCAAGGGCAGCAAGGGGATGCCGCTATTGCAATTGCGCAAGCAATACAAGATTATAGAGCAAGCAGGGAATCAGGACGAATCGTGGGGCCGGATGTTGCCCTTATGCCTTAGAATACCGGTATAGGAATATTTCCTGACCGCTAACATTGCAACACCTTGATACCTATGAGCAGTAAAAAAGTTCAGGAACGCGCGCCGCGATCCAACGCGGCCGGCGCTTCCTCCCCATCTGGCTACACCCGGACGCCGACCGAGCGCCAACCTTTGCCCAACCGGCTGGTACGGCTGCTGTCCGAAGCGCGCTGGCTGGCGCTGGCCGTGCTGGGCGTGTACTTTGTCCTGATCCTGGCCAGTTACAGCAAGATGGATCCGGGCTGGTCGCACGAGACGCTGGTGCCGCAGGTGCATAACCTGGGCGGCCGCGCGGGCGCCTGGCTGTCCGATCTGCTGTTGTATATTTTTGGCATCTCCGCCTGGTGGTGGGCATTTTGCCTGCTGCGCGTGGTATGGAAGGGCTATCGCGGCCTGACCCACAAATATGTGCTGTCGACCGAGCCGGAGCCCGAGCATGCCCAGGAAGGGCTGATCCGCGCCATCGGCTTTGTGCTGCTGTTCATTGGCAGCGTGGGGCTGGAGTACCTGCGCCTGCGCACCTTGACCAGCCATGCCCAGCTGCCGCGCAGCTCGGGCGGCGTGCTGGGCGAGCTGATCGGCCATTCGACCCACGTTGCATTTGGCTTTACCGGCGCCACGTTGCTGCTGTTGCTGCTGTTTGGCCTGGGCTTCAGCCTGTTCTTCCATGTGTCGTGGATGGCGGTGGCCGAGCGCATTGGCGGCGGTGTCGAGAACGCGATTGACTGGTTCGTGCAGCGCTATCAGTACCGTGAGGACCGTCGCCAGGGTGAAGTGGCTGCCGTCAAGCGCGAAGAGGTGGTGGTGCATGAGCGCGCCAAGCACGTGGAGAAGCATCCGGTGGCCGCGCCGACCATCAAGGTCGAGCCGCAGGTGGTCACCGTGGTCAAGTCCGAGCGCGTGGAGAAGGAGCGCCAGGCCAACCTGTTCCAGGACTTGCCGGCTGGCGATGGCCACCTGCCGGCGCTGTCGCTGCTGGATGAGGCGGCCGAGACGCAGGAAACCATCCCGATTGAAACGCTGGAATTCACCAGCCGCCTGATCGAGAAGAAGCTGTCGGACTTTGGCGTCGAAGCCAAGGTGGTGGCGGCTTATCCCGGCCCGGTGGTGACGCGCTACGAGATTGAACCGGCGACCGGCGTCAAGGGCAGCCAGATCGTCAATCTGGCGCGCGACCTGGCGCGTTCGCTGTCGCTGACCTCGATCCGCGTGGTGGAGACCATCCCGGGCAAGAACTATATGGCGCTGGAGCTGCCAAATCCGAAGCGCCAGATCGTGCGCCTGAGCGAGATCGTCGGCTCCAAGGTCTACAACGACAACGCTTCGCCGCTGACGGTGGCGCTGGGCAAGGACATCGCTGGCAAGCCGGTGGTGGCCGATCTGGCCAAGATGCCGCACTTGCTGGTGGCAGGTACCACCGGTTCCGGTAAATCGGTGGGGATTAACGCGACCATCCTGTCGCTGCTGTACAAGTCCGACCCGCGCGATGTCCGCATGATCCTGATTGACCCGAAAATGCTGGAGATGTCGGTGTATGAAGGCATTCCGCACTTGCTGGCGCCGGTGGTCACCGATATGCGCCAGGCCGGCCATGCGCTGAACTGGGCGGTCAACGAGATGGAGCGCCGCTACAAGCTGATGTCCAAACTTGGCGTGCGTAACCTGGCGGGTTACAACGCCAAGATCGCTGAAGCCAAGAAGAAGGAAGAACACATCCCGAATCCGTTCAGCCTGACGCCGGATTCGCCGGAGCCGCTGGAAAAACTGCCGACCATCGTCATCATCATCGACGAGCTGGCCGACCTGATGATGGTGGTCGGCAAGAAGGTGGAAGAACTGATCGCCCGTATCGCGCAGAAAGCCCGTGCGGCCGGCCTGCACTTGATTCTGGCAACGCAGCGCCCATCTGTAGATGTGATTACCGGCCTGATCAAGGCGAACATCCCGACCCGTATCGCGTTCCAGGTCTCGTCGAAGATCGACTCGCGTACGATTCTGGACCAGATGGGCGCGGAGGCGCTGCTGGGCATGGGTGACATGCTGTACATGCCGCCGGGTACCGGTCTGCCAGTGCGGGTGCACGGTGCATTCGTGTCGGATGACGAGGTGCACCGCGTGGTCAAGCATTTGAAAACCACGGGCGAACCGGACTATATCGACGGCATCCTGGAAGGCGGCACGCTGGAAGGTGAGGGCGGCGGCGCTGACGGTGCGCCTGCCGGTGAAGGTGGCGGCGAGGCCGATCCGATGTACGACCAGGCGGTGCAGGTGGTGCTGAAAAACCGCCGTGCCTCAATCTCGCTGGTGCAGCGCCATCTGCGCATCGGCTACAACCGCGCGGCGCGCCTGCTGGAACAAATGGAAAATAGCGGGGTGGTTTCACCCATGCAGTCGAACGGTAACCGTGAGATTCTCGCTCCGGTCGCCAGTGCAGAATAAAAGGATAAACTGTATGACTCGTTTTAAATCGTTGAGCGTGGTGACCGCAGGCTTGCTGCTGGCAGGCGTTGCGCATGCGAGCGCGCTGGAGCAGTTCAAGTCCTTTGTCTCGTCCACCAAGGCAGCCAAGGGGGAATTCACCCAGCGCCAGGTGAAGAGCACCAATGGCGAGACGCCGAAAATCTCGAACGCGGCCAGTGGCTCGTTCGTGTTTGCGCGCCCGGGCAAATTCATCTGGACGTACTCGAAGCCCTACGAGCAGGTGCTGCAAGCCGATGGCGACCAGCTGTTCATCTTCGACAAGGACCTGAACCAGGTCACCGTGAAGAAGCTCGGTGATGCGCTGGGCTCGTCCCCAGCGGCGATCCTGTTCGGCAGCAATGACCTGGAAAAGAACTTCACGCTGTCCGAAGGCGGCACGCGCGATGGCATGGAGTGGTTGAAAGCCGTGCCGAAAGCCAAGGACACCAGCTTCGAACAGATCAACATTGGCCTGCGCAACGGCTTGCCGGAAGCAATGGAACTCAAGGATTCCTTCGGCCAGACCTCGGTGCTCAAGCTCAGCAAGATCGAGAAAAATCCGGCGCTGAGTGCCACGAGTTTTAAATTCGTCATCCCCAAGGGCGCAGACGTATTCAATAATTGACCCGTTAATCACGGGGGTATGACGCCGCAGCCGTGTGCGCTGCGGCGTTTTCCATTCAAGAACATGGCAGATTTATTTTCCACCGAACCGCGCCAGCCGCTGGCGGAAGCGCTGCGGCCCAAGACGCTCGACGAGGTTGTCGGCCAGCGCCATCTGCTGGGGCCGGGCAAGCCCTTGCGCCTGGCGTTTGAGTCGGGCCAGCCGCACTCGATGATTTTGTGGGGGCCGCCGGGTGTCGGCAAGACCACGCTGGCGCGGCTGACCGCCAAGGCCTATGACTGCGAGTTCATTGCCTTGTCCGCCGTGTTCTCGGGGGTGAAGGATATCCGCGCCGCGATGGAACAGGCCCAGCACAATCTGGACATGGGCAAGCACACCATCCTGTTTGTCGACGAGATCCACCGTTTCAACAAGTCGCAGCAGGATGCCTTGCTGCCGTATGCGGAGTCCGGCCTGGTCACGCTGATCGGCGCCACCACCGAGAATCCATCGTTTGAGGTGAACTCGGCACTGCTGTCGCGCGCGCAGGTGTATGTGCTGAAGTCATTTGACGAGAGCGAGTTGCGCCAAATGGTCGACCGCGCGCGCGCCAAGGTGCTGACGCAGCTGGAATTCGATGACGCCGCGATCGATACCCTGATCGGCTACGCCGACGGCGACGGCCGCCGCCTGCTGAACCTGCTGGAAGTCACCGGCACGGCTGCCAACGCGGCCAAGACCAACAAGATCACCGCCGAGTTCATCCAGAACGCGCTGACCCTGAACGCGCGCCGTTTCGACAAGGGCGGCGATAACTTCTACGACCAGATCTCGGCGCTGCACAAATCCGTGCGCGGCTCGAATCCGGACGCCGCGCTGTACTGGCTGTGCCGCATGCTGGACGGTGGCGCCGATGCGCGCTACCTGTCGCGCCGCATCGTCCGCATGGCGTGGGAAGACATCGGCCTGGCCGACCCGCGCGCCATGCAGATCGCCAACGATGCCGCCACCACCTACGAACGCCTCGGTTCACCGGAAGGCGAGCTGGCGCTGGGCCAGGCCGTGGTCTACCTGGCCATCGCCGCCAAGAGCAACGCCGGCTACAACGCCTTTAACGAAGCCATGGCCTTCGTGCGCAAAGACAAGTCGCGTGAAGTGCCGGTTCACCTGCGCAACGCGCCGACCAAGCTCATGAAGGAACTCGGCTACGGCCACGAGTACCGCTACGCCCACGACGAGCCGCATGCCTATGCTGCCGGCGAAACCTACTTCCCCGACGAGATGCGCGAACCTGGCTGGTACCAGCCCGTGCCGCGCGGCCTGGAATCCAAAATCGCCGATAAAATGGCCTTCCTGCGCAAACTGGATGAAGACGCCGGCAAGTCGTAATGTTGTAAGATAAGACATTCGATAGTCCGCGTATTCAGAGGAGCAGCATGCAGCCGGCAAAGGTGGTCGACGGGGTCGATATTTACATAGAAGGTGAGGGCGCCGAGACGATCATCATGATCCACGGCTGGCCGGATACCTACCGCGTGTGGGATGCGCAGGTAGCGGAGCTGAAACAGCGCTACCGCTGCGTACGCTTCACGCTGCCGGGCTTCGATATCAGCAAGCCGCGCCGTTCGTATTCGCTGGACGCCATGCTGCGCGTGCTGCTGCACATCGTCAACAGCGTGAGCCAGAAGCAGAAGGTGATCCTGATGCTGCATGACTGGGGCTGCGTGTTCGGCTACGAGTTCTATATGCGCAACAAGGCGCTGGTATCGGCCATTATCGGCGTGGATATCGGCGATGCACAGTCGAAAGCCACCGCGCGCTCGCGCTCGGTCGGGCAAAAGTTGATGGTCAGCGGCTATCAGAGCACGCTGGCGCTGGCCTGGGCGATCGGCGGGCCGGTGGGCAATCTGATGACGCGGGGCATGGTGAGTGCGCTGGGCGCACCCTCGCCCAAGGAATACATCAGCTCGGGTATGAACTTCCCGTATTACATCCTGACTGCCGGGGCGTCCGGCTCGTACAACTCACTGGTACCGTTCGTGCCGAAAGTGCCGATGCTGTTCATTTATGGCACCAACAAGCCGTTCATGTTCCATTCGCCGCAGTGGACGGAAAACCTGGCGGCCAAGGAAGGTTGCAAGGTGGTGGCGCTGGAAACCGATCACTGGCCGATGCTGCGCCAGCCAGAGCGTTTCAACGATATTGTCATGCACTGGCTGGACAAACCCGCTGAAAATGATGAAACGGCTGAGGAGGACGCTGCATGAAACGCATCATGACCCCCATCGCTTGCATGATCGTGGCCGGCAGTGCTGCGGCCTTCCACGCTGTCGGGCCCAGTAATCCGGCCAGCCTGGTGCAGGGGTGTGCGCCGCTGGCGTATCCAGCCGGGTCGCTGAGCCTGCATGAAGATGGCAAGGTGAGCATGGCTTTGCTGATCGGCGCCCACGGTGAGGTCATGGACCGCAAGCTGACCCGGTCCAGCGGCCACCGGCGCCTGGACAATGCGGCGCTGGCTGGTATGGCGCAATGCCATTTCGAACCAGCCAAGGCCGACGGTGTCGCGCAAGAGAGCTGGCTCATGCTGGACTACGTCTGGAAACTGCCTGAGTAAGACCAGGCTGAACTATCAGCGCAGGCGGATTGGCTTCTGGTACGGTGCAAACGGCGGTGGCGGCAGCTGGGCCGACGCATAGGCCTGGCGGAAGCATTCCGCTTTCTTGCCTTCGACGTCGGTCGTGGTGCGGGTGACTTTGCCGGCTGCATCCAGCGTCAGCACGATCACCACCGGGTGCCGGGCGATGTCGTGGCAGTTGCCGCGCTCATCGAGCTTTTGCGCGTTATTGAAATTCAGCGAGACTTCCTCGTACTTGCTGGCTTTCTCATTCGGGAACTGGGCGTTGAACTTGTTCATCTCGACCGCAAAGTTCGGATTCTGCGGTGGCGCTGGTTCATCCTTTTGCCACGACGAACCGCCCATGGTCGAGCAGCCCGTTGCAATCATCATCACGGCAGCCGATGCTGCAATCTTCAGGGTATGGGTTTTCATTTTTTCTTCTCCTCAAAATTCGTACTGTTGAGTGTATCGTACAAATTTCGACGCGTTCGCGGCGCACGATTAGTTGCGTAGGAGAAATCCTACAGCGTGACGCATAGCGGAACATGCGCGGCTTCCGGCGCCGGTTTTTTGCATTTCAGACCTTGTTTTGAGCGCTTCGTCGCATCCTTGACGCAGGCCAGAACGCCTTTAGGTACAGTACAACCATACCGCAGCACTCATCCAAACCGACACCTGAAGGAGTACATCATGAACATCGCTAAAAACATGGAAATCATCTTCGTTGCCGCCACCATCCTGGCCGGCGCCACCACCTTCGCCACGGCCGCCGACGACCGCGTTGACGTCGTGATGCCAGCCGACAAAGCTGCCGTGATCGCCCAAGCCGACGTCCGCATGCCAAGCGTGACGGTCAGCGCCAAACGCCTGACTGCTGCCGAAAAAGCCGCACTGTAATCGTTGCCGCCGGCGGGCTGCTCAAAACTCGCAAGGAAGTGGCTTCATCTTGGTACAATTGACGTTTTCGATACACCAACGGCTTTGTTCCCATGATTGATATCCAACTTCTCCGTAAAGATATAGCTAATGTCGCCGCGCGCCTGGCGACCCGCAAGTTCCAGCTCGATGTGGAGGCGTTCAACGCTCTCGAGTCGGAACGCAAAGCGATCCAGACGCGTACCGAAGAACTGCAAGGCAAACGCAATTCGCAGTCCAAGCTGATCGGCATGATGAAGGGCAAGGGCGAAGACACCACCGCCTTGATGGCGGAAGTGGCTGGTCTCGGCGACGAGCTCAAGGCCAATGAAGTGAAACTGGGCGAATTGCAGGCCAAGCTGGGCGATTTCCTGCAAACCATCCCGAACCTGCCGCATGAATCGGTGCCTGCAGGTACCGACGAGAGCGGCAACGTGGAAGTCCGCAAAGTCGGCACGCCGCGCAGCTTTGATTTCGAGATCAAGGACCACGTTGACGTGGGCAGCCCGCTGGGTCTGGATTTCGACACCGCGACCAAGCTGACCGGCTCGCGCTTCTCGGTCATGAAAGGCGGCATCGCCCGTCTGCACCGCGCACTGGCGCAGTTCATGCTGAACACCCACACCGACGAGCACGGCTACACCGAGTGCTACACCCCGTACCTGGTCAACGCCGATTCGTTGCGCGGCACCGGCCAGCTGCCGAAGTTTGAAGCCGATCTGTTCTCGGTGAAAAAAGGCGGCGCGGAAGGCGAGGGCGAGCACTTCTACCTGATCCCGACTTCGGAAGTCTCGCTGACCAATATCGTGCGGGATGAAATCATTGCCGCAGAAGCCCTGCCGTTGAAGATGACCGCCCATACCCCATGCTTCCGTTCGGAAGCGGGCAGCTATGGCCGCGACACGCGCGGCATGATCCGCCAGCACCAGTTCGACAAGGTGGAAATGGTGCAGGTGGTGCATCCAGACCATTCCTACGCCGCACTGGAAGAAATGGTCGGCCACGCAGAAACCATACTGCAGCGTCTGGGCCTGCCATACCGCGTGATGTCGCTGTGCACCGGCGACATGGGCTTTGGCGCCACCAAGACCTACGATCTGGAAGTCTGGCTGCCGGCGCAGAACACCTACCGTGAAATTTCGTCGCTGTCGAACTGCGAAGCCTTCCAGGCACGCCGCATGCAGGCACGCTTCCGCAATGCCCAGGGCAAGCCGGAACTGCTGCATACGCTGAACGGCTCGGGCCTGGCCGTGGGCCGTACGCTGGTCGCCGTGTTGGAAAACTACCAGCAGGCAGATGGCTCGGTGGAGATCCCGGCGGTACTGCGTCCGTACATGGGTGGACAAACGCATTTGAAAGTTTAATTTTGCCCTTCCATTTTCTCAAGCACCTGCTATAATCTTGCCTTCTCGCAGCAGCAGGTGGGAAAACGGAGAGGTGGCAGAGTGGTCGATTGTACTTGACTCGAAATCAAGCGATGGGTCAAACCATCCGTGGGTTCGAATCCCACCCTCTCCGCCATTAGGCGGTTGTAAGAAAATTAGCGTCACCAGGAGAGGTGGCAGAGTGGTCGATTGTACTTGACTCGAAATCAAGCGATGGGTCAAACCATCCGTGGGTTCGAATCCCACCCTCTCCGCCAGTATTCAGCGAAAAAGCTCCCGAAAGGGAGCTTTTTTGTTTTCGGCCTAGAAACCCGTAGTTCTCACCGGAACTGCGGGTTTTTTATTTTTCGGGCTAGAATGCAGAAAAATTAACCTGGGAGATCTTATGAAGTTTGTCGCCGCATTTCTGACCTCTGCGCTGCTGGCTGGTACTGTACACGCCGCCACGGCGAACCCTGACGCCAGCCAGATCAAGGCGGCGCACGATCTGATGGGCGCCATGCAAGCCGAGAAAATGATGCGGATGACGGCCGGCATGAGCAAATACGCGTCGCCGGACCAGCGCAAGCAGGTCATGGACAAGGTCATCAAGCTGCAGCCGGAATTTGTCTACAGCAAACTGGCCACGCCGGTGGCCAAACTGCTGAGCACGGAGACCTCGCTGGAGATGACCAGGTTCTACCAGTCCAGCTATGGCCAGCGCGTGCTGCACGATACCTACAACAGCAGCGCCCAACTGTATCCGACCCAGCCCAAGCCGACGCCGGCGGAACAGGCCGAACTCAAAAAGCCGGCCTATCTGAAAGCAGAGAAGGAATTCAAGGCCAATGAGCAAGCCATCAACCACGAAACCTTCGTGCTGCTGAAAGAAGTCATCAATGGTAAATAAGGGTTTGTGATAATCCGCCAGCTGGTCGCGGCGCTGCCCAAGACCTTCCAGCGGGCCGAGGTAAAGGCCTATTTCAAACACAATATGGGCAGTGATCCAGTGGCGTAGTCCTGGCCCCGAGATTAAAAGCGGCGCTGGCGGTTTAAGCGCCGCAGCATTTCTTGTACTTCTGGCCGCTGCCGCAAGGGCAGGGATCGTTGCGACCGGCCTTGGCCGCCTTCGGTTGCGGCGCATGGAAGAAGGCGTTGATCTGGATGACGGACGGTGTGACCTTGGTGGCATTCACCGGCGGCTGGAACGGCAGCAGCAAGGCTGGCTGCTGCGCACGCAGCGGCGCCCAGGCGTCGGTCGCCAGTTGCACCCCGGCCAGGAAGCCGGCGCTCCACGCGTCGGCATTCCAGCTGCCGCCGCATTCGTAAATCGGCTCGAAGCTGGCGGGATCTTTCTGCATCCACTCGCGCATGTAGGCGTGATGACGCAGTACCAGCGCGGCCGCCTGTGAGTTGCCCTCGGCGTCGCCCCAGACGTGGGGCAGCCATGTATCCTGCGCCAGTTCGGCAGGTCCGATCACCAGCGCCGTCAGAAAGCCTTCCAGTCTGGCGACATCCATGGACTGCGGCCCGATGGCCGCCAGCAGGTCGTCTAGTTGATCGTATTCGTCGTCGTTGAGTGGAGTCGTGCTCATGGCAATGTGGCTGGCTAAAAGCCGCCATTGTACCGGCTTCACCTGAGGGCGTTCCGGTTTGGCCGGCAGCTTGTTGTTGAAACCGGGATTTTTATTTTTGCAAGTAGACAAAAATGTCTACATTGTGAATAATGCGCTTTCCTTCATTACGGAATCACACCATGCTGAACAAGCTTGCTTTGACGGTGGCCTTGCTGCCGTTTGCTGTCCACGCGTCCAACCTGCCGGACTACCCCTTCATCCATACTGCCGGCGAAGGCTTTGTGATGGTCGCGCCCGACATGGGGGAGATTGATTTCGACATCACGGCCTTCAATGCCGATCCCGCCGTGGCGTCGGCCACGGTGGCCGAGCGCGTCGGCCAGGTGCAGGCGCTGATGGTCGAGGGCGTAGCCAGCGCGGCAACGCGCGACGCGCGCAAGGAAATGCGCAGCGCCGAGGCGGATTATTCGGTGCGCAGTTCAGTCCATATCGTCGTGCGCGACATCAGCAAATGGCGGCCCATCATGCAGGCCTTGCTGGCCATGCCCAACATCGATCATATGTCGACCTCGTTTGGCCGCAGCGACCGCGAAAAAGCCGAACAGGAACTGACCGTGGCCGCGATCCGGGATGCCCAGCGCCGCGCCGAAGCGATGGCGTCCGGCTTCGGCAAAAAGGTGGGGGCGGTGAGCGCTGTCTCGTCCGGCCAACTGCGCAACCTGACTAATGCCGTCGGCCTGATGCCGGGCGACCTGTACTTGCGCAACCGTAGCGTGGATGCACCGTCGGCCGACAAGGATTTCCTGGCAACGGAAGTGCTGCGCTGGTCGCAAACCGTGGATGTGATCTTCCGTATCAAATAAGCCGGTGCTGGTCTGCGTGTGCTGGCGCACGCAGGCCGCCAATTGCGCCTTGTATCTGGCCCTGCATCCCCAACACTGAAAGCAAGTTCACCAGAAAGGGAGCGCAGCATGCACATCAATCACCCGCGCTACGCGCACATCACGCCAGACCCGGAAACGCCGCCGCCACCGCCGGAGAAAGATCCGCCGCCCGACAACAGCCCGCTGCCGGAACAGGCGCCGATTGAAGAGCCCGTCCCGCCCAAGCCACCGATGAAAGCCTGAGGCTAAATGCCGCCATGTGTGCGCTGGCGTACCGTCCGTAGCGTGGAACGGACGGTATTCTGGTTCCACGCTCTGAATTGCCGTGAGAAAGTGTGAGAGTCGTTGCTCAGCGGATACATTTTGTCCAATTTGTGTTGATCGTCACACAGGGGTCATGAAAGAGTTTCTATAATTTAGTCATGTCGTCGGTCTTCAGTCACGGAGAGCATCATGGGCAACTCTTTACACAATAAAATCTACCTCGGCCGCCGCAGCGTCGCCCTGAGCACCAAGCGTGTACAAGCCATGGTTTGTGTAGCGGCCTTCGCCAGCATCGGCCTGGTCTGGTTGCTGATCCGAGCGCTCCAGTAAGCGCTGTCTTTGCCATTGCACGGTGGCGCCCTGGCTTGCCGCCGGGCCGCCGTACGCGTACCATGAGGGCCGCAAGCAGTCTCTTATGGAAAAAATGGCAATGAAGAACGAAAAATTCACGCAAGACGAATACGACGCCCTCAACGAAGTCAAACGCGGCATCAAGGGCGATCGCGTCAGTGCCTGCGTCGGCCGCAACAGCAAACGCCTGTCCGGCCTTAAACTCATCAGTATCGCTCGCAATGGCCACATCTCGCTGACCGACAAGGGCGCGCAGACGCTGTTCCTGCGCCGCTGCGTGCTGGCGCTGCAGGCCTTGGCGGCGCAACCGGGCAGCGCGATCGACGCCGACGTCGCGCTGTTCCTCGGCAAGAAATCCCACATCAGCGAGCGCGCCGAAGGCGGCTTCGACATCAGCGACAAAGGCCGGGAGTCGCTCGCGGACATCATCAGCCAAGGCTTCTGATCAAAAACGCTCCTACGGAGCGTTTTTTTTCTGTAATGTAGCGTTTATCCATAGCAAAAAAACACTCTGCGCCCGCCATGAGATTCAAGACGCTGCAAAAGTTCCGCAAACTGTTCCGTGTGCTGGTGGCGGCCGTGGTGGTGGGACTGCTGGTGATGACGATTTTCGTCGGGCATGTGCTCAACAAGAGCCGCATGCGCTATTACGCGGCGGCCGAAGAAACCTCCCACAACCTCGCCATCGCGCTGGAGAATTTCCTCCATTCGCATTTTCAGGAAGCCGACCTGGCGATGCGCCGGGCCGACCTTGAATTCCGCACCATGCACGAGCAGCATCGCTTTGACGATGCCCAGTTCAGCGCCTATCTGCGCGGCCTCAAGGAACGCCTGCCGCACGCCCAGGCGGTGCGCGGATCCAATGCGAAAGGCCTGGTGGTGTATGGCGAAGACGTCGATCCCGGCCATCCGCAAGACCTGACCATCCGCGAGTTCTACAACCGCGTGCAGACCGAGCACCAGCTGATCTTCGGCATCCCGGTCAAGTCGCGCATCAGTGGCGAGTGGGTGCTGCCGCTGGTGTATCCGCTGACCTTGCCGAACGGCGAATTTGGCGGCACCTCTTATGTGCTCATGAACAGTTCGCGCATCACGGAAGCGTTTTCCGCGCTGAACGTGGGGCCGCATGGCTCCATCGTGCTGCTGGACGAGCGCAAGCGCGTGCTGCACCGCTATCCGGAACTGGCCGATATGGCGTTTGGCAGCACGGTCAGGGTCAACGCCGTTACCCAGGCGCTGTTGGACGGCAAGCAGCAACGCGCCAGCTACACCGTGGTCAGCCCGCGTGACGGCCAGGAACGCACGCTGAGCGTGGAAAAGGTGGGCGCCTATCCGGTCTACGTTTTCGTCGGCCTGGCCAGCACCGATTTTCTGGCGCCGTGGTACCGCGAAGTGCGCAACGCGTCGATCTTCCTGGTGGTGCTGATCGGCCTCGGCGTGGCCTTGGTTATGGGGGTGCGTTACGGCTTGCAGAAACAGTTCCAGATCCTCACGGCGCTCGGTGACGCCGACCGCGCCTTGCAGAATTCGCTGACCCAGCTGACCGCATCGGAATCGCGCTGGCGCTCGCTGACCGAAGGCCTGCCGCAAATGGTGTGGACCGCCACACCGGAGCCGCGCATCGATTTCATGAGCCACCACTGGGAAGAGTTCAGCGGCATCCCCGCCGACCAGCTCATGGCATCAGGCGACTGGTCGCGCGTGATCCACCCGGATGACCGCGCCGCCGTGGCCGCCGCCTGGCAGCGCGCGCTGGCCGATGGCAGCCAGTTCCGCTGCGACTGCCGCCTGCGCCGCCACGACGGCGTCTGGCGCATCTTCGACAACCACGCGCTGCCGCAGCGCGACGCCGATGGCGCCATCGTCAGCTGGGTGGGCAGCAGCACCGACAGCACCGAGATGCGCGCCGCCCACGATGCGCTGTTGCAGGCCAAGGAGGCGGCCGACAAGGCCGGCCGCGCCAAGTCGGATTTCGTCGCCAATATGAGCCACGAAATCCGCTCGCCCATGAATGCGGTGCTGGGCATGTTGCAGCTGCTGCGCCAGACCCAGATGAGCGGACGCCAGCAAGACTATGTCGATAAAGCCCATTCCGCCGCCAGCGCCTTGCTGGGGCTGCTCAATGACATCCTGGATTTCTCCAAGGTCGAGGCGGGCAAGCTGGCGCTGGACCCGCACCCGTTCCGGCTCGACAAGCTGTGGCGCGATCTGGCCGTGATCCTGTCGGCCAACGTGGGCAGCAAGAACATCGAGGTGCTGTTCCGTATCGATCCGGCGCTGCCGTCGCTGGTGGTGGGCGATGCCTTGCGTCTGCAGCAGATTTTGCTGAACCTGGCCGGCAACGCCATCAAATTTACCGAGCGCGGTGAAGTGGTGGTGTCGGCGCAGCAGGTGGCGCACAGCGAGCATAGTTTATCGATTGCGTTTGCGATCCGCGATACCGGCATCGGCATAGCGCCCGACCAGTGCGAGCGCATCTTTGACGGCTTCTCGCAGGCCGAAGCGTCCACCGCGCGCCGTTTCGGCGGCACCGGTCTGGGACTGGCGATCAGCCAGCGCCTGGTGCGTCTGATGGGCGGTACGCTGCGTGTGGTGAGCCAGCTGGGGCAGGGCAGCGTGTTTGATTTTACGGTGGAGTTCGGCATTGCCGCGCAACCGCCGGAATTCGTGCCGGTCACCGCCACGCCGCCGCAGGACGCCCTGATGCGCGACCTGTCCTGCCTGGTGGTAGATGACAATCCGGTGGCGCGCACGGTGCTGCGCGAGATGGCGACTTCCTTCGGCTGGCGCGTGGATGTGGCCGCGAGCGGCTATGAAGCGCTGGATGCGATCTCGGCGCAGATCGCGCGGCGCAAGGCCTACGACGTGGTCTTCATCGACTGGCGCATGCCGTCGCTGGATGGCTGGGAAACCAGCTGCCGCATCCGCGCGCTGGCGCCGGAAGGCAACACGCCGCTGATCGTGATGGTGACCGCGCATGACCGCGAGCTGCTGGCGCAGCGGCATCGCGAAATGGAACCGGTGCTGGATGGCTTTGTGGTCAAGCCGGTCACTGCGTCCATGCTGTTTGACGCGGTCGCCGATGCGCGCCTCGACCACCGCAAGCCGCTGCTGTCGGCACTGGCGCCGTCACAGCGGCGGCTGGCGGGTCTGCGCCTGCTGCTGGTGGATGACAACCTGGCCAACCAGCAGGTCGCGGGCGAATTGCTCAGCAACGAAGGGGCGCAGATGGAAGTGGCCGGCTCGGGGCCGATGGCGCTGGCGGCCGTGACGCGTCCCGGCCCGCTGCCGGACCTGATCCTGATGGACATTCAGATGCCGGAAATGGACGGCTACCAGACCACCAGCGCGATCCAGGCCAGGCTGGGCAAGGCGACGCCGCCCATCGTGGCGATGACCGCCAATGTGATGGCGTCGGACCGGCTGGCGGCGCTGGAAGCGGGCATGGCGGACCATGTCGGCAAGCCCTTCGATCTGGAGCAGCTGATCGCCGTGATATTGAAGCACGCGCGGCATGGCGTATTGGCGGGGCAGGCGCAAGCGCCCGTGGCCGACAGTGCGCCGGCGCCAGCCGCCATGGACGATGGCGCGGACGGCGCGTTGCCGGCGTCCGGCCTGAACAGCGCGGCAGCACTGAAACGCCTGGGCGGACTGGAATCGGTCTACATGATCGCGCTACGCAGCTTTGTCGCCGAAGCGGAAAAGCTGGCGCAGCAGTTGCAGGCCGCGCGCAGCGCGCAGAACACCGAGGCGGCACTGCCCGCGCTGCATACGCTCAAAGGCCTGGCGGGCACGGTTGGCGCCGATCGGCTGGCGACGCTGACGCAGCTGGCCGAACGTGCTCTCAAGCAGGACGCCACGGCCTGGGCGCCGCTGGAAGAAGTCCTCGACGCCTGTCCCGCAGTCGCCGAGGATATCGAACACCTGCTTACCGGAAGCCGTCGGCGGTAATCTCCACCTCCGTCACTTCGCCATAGGTCTTGGCGATGTCGCGGATGGCTTCCGCCTTACCAATCAGCACCGTCTGCAGGCTGGTGCGCGGGAAGTGCTTGTCGATGAGCGCCTTGGCTTTCTCCGGCGTCAGGCCATCCACATCCTTGGTGAAGTTATCGATCTGCGCGCGGCCCACCTGGTTGGCATACATATCGCCAAGCAGGCCGGCCAACTGCTCGCTGGTTTCGTAGCGCGGCGGGAACTGGCCCTTGACGTAAGCCTTGGCCGATTCCAGCGTGGCCTTGTCGATGCCCTTGTCCCACAGGCGCTGATAGGTCTTGTTGGCCAAGGCCAGCGCCGCCTCCGTCTTCGGCAGGGCGGTAAAGCTGCTGATGGCAAAGGTACCGGTTTGCGACAGCGTTGCGAACTGGCTGCCGGCGCCGTAGGTCAGGCCGGAATTGACGCGCAGCTCGTCGTTGAGCCAGGACGTGAAGCGGCCGCCCAGCACCGTGTTGACCACTTGCAGCGGCACGTAGTCCGGATCGTTGCGGGCAATGCCGGCACCGCCGATCAGGAAGGTGGTTTCAATCGCATCGGCCTTGTTGACCAGCAGCACCCGCGCCTTGTCGGCCTTGACCTTGCCATTGTCTTGCGCGGCAGGCGCCGGACCGCTGGCTTGCCAGGCGCCGAACAGCGACTCGATCTGCTTGCGCATCTCGGCCTTCTGGAAATCGCCCACCACGATGATGGCGGCGTTGTCCGGGCGATAGTAGTGCTGGTAGTAGCCCTGTACATCAGCCTGCTTGAGCGCACTCACGCTGTTGACCGTGCCGCTGGCCGGAATGGCATACGGGCTGTCGCCAAACAGCATGGCGCGGTAGTAGGTTTGCGCGACATTGCGCGGCGATTCCTTGGCTTGCTTGAGACCGTTGACCTTGCGGTCGCGCAGCTTGCCCAGCTCCGTGTCGTCAAAGCTGGGCTGCTGGACGATTTCGGCAAACAGCGGCAGCAGGGCAGGCGCATCGGCCTTGGCGAAGTTGGCTTGCACCGTGCTCGACTCGGCGCCAGCGCCGCCCGCGATGCGCGCGCCGCGATAATCGAAGGCCTGGTCGATGGCGGTTTTGTTATGGGCTTTGCTGCCCAGCAGCAGGGCGTCGCCGGTCAGATTGGACAGGCCCGGCTGGGCGCCGTCGTTGACCGCGCCGGCCTTGACCACGGCGCGCACCGAGATCAGCGGTACTTCGTGGCGCTCCATCAGGTAGACGGTGAGGCCGTTCTGCAAGGTGACGGTATCGAATTCGGGCAGGCGGAATTCCGCTGCGCCGGCCGTGGCAGCGCTGGCGGCCAGCGCCATGGCAATGATGGTCTTGTTCATGTAATCAGTCCTCCTTCGCAGCCAGCACGCCAACCGTGCGCTGCGACTTCTTCAGGTATTTGGCGGCGACGGCCTGGATATCGGCCGGCGTCAGTTTTTCGTAGGCGGCCGATGCGCCGAACATCTTCTGGTAGTCGCCAAAGATGACTTCGTAGGTGCCCAGCTGCTGCGCCTTGCCGCTGATGGTTTCCTGCTCGCGGTACAGGTTGACGAGCTTCTGGTTCTTCACTTTTTGCAGCTCTTCCGCCGTGACGCCCTCTTTGACCAGGCGATCCACCTCGGCCAGCAGCGCCTGCTCCAGCTGCGCCGGCGTGACCTTGGCAGTGGCCACCGCCGACAGGTACAGCAGGCCAGGATCGAAGCCGTCCATGCTCTCGGCGCTGACCTGGGTGGCCAGCTGCTTGTCGACCAGCGCCTGGTACAGGCGCGAAGTCTTGCCGCCGGCCAGCACGCCTTGCAGGACTTCCAGCGCGTAGTAGTCGGCGCTGTTGGCAGCCGGGATCTTGTAGGCGATGCTCAGATTGGCCGAGGTGGCCGATTCCTTGGTCACGAACACGCGGCGCTCGCCAGTCTGCGGCGGCTCCACGGTCCGCACCGCCGGCGGCAAGGGGCGCTTGGGTATGCCGCCAAAGTATTTGGTGGCCAGCTGCTTCACCTGATCCGTTTTGACGTCGCCGACAATCACGGCGACCGCGTTGTTGGGCGCGTAGTAGGTGCGGAAGTAGCGCTCCAGATCCTGCTGGGTCCAGGCCTTGATGTCGGACTCATGGCCGATCACCGACCAGGAATAGGGATGGGCCAGGAAGGCCACGCTGTTCAGTTCCTCATGCAGCGCCCGCATATTGGAGTTTTCCAGGCCGGTGCTGCGCTCGGACAGTACCACCCCGCGCTCGCTGGCCACCATTTTCGGATCGATGGTCAGGTTGGCCACGCGGTCGCTTTCCAGCGTAAAGATGGTTTCCAGCGAGGAGGCCGGGAACCAGTCCTGGTACACGGTCAGGTCGTTGCTGGTGTAGGCGTTGTTGGCGCCGCCCTTGGCTTCCATGGTGCGGTCAAACATTTTCGGTCCGAATTTCTTCGAGCCGTTGAACATCATGTGTTCAAAGAAGTGCGACAGGCCGGTGATGCCAGGCGCCTCGTTGCGCGAACCGACTTTCCAGAAGGTGTACATGGTCGCGTTGGGAATGTCGTGCGATTCCAGCACCAGGAACTTCATGCCGTTGGACAGCGTGAACGTCTGTACCTGATCGGCGGTCAGCGCGGCTTGCGCAGTGGCGGCCATGCCCAGCATGATGCTGGCGGCCAGGGCTTTCCATTTCATGAGCACTCCTTCAAAAGTAAGAGCGCAGCATACACTTTTTGATAACTATTTGCGAATGGCAAGTTTAGCGGCTAGCATGTGATGAAACTAACAGGAGCCAGGCAATGGAAAAACCGATGAGCTGGGTGGCGCATGAACTTAGCATGACTGTGCTGATGACGCCCGATATGGCCAATTTCTCAGGCAACGTCCACGGCGGCACGATCTTGAAATACCTCGATAGCGTGGCCTATGCCTGCGCCAGCCGCTATTCGGGCAGTTATGTGGTGACGCTGTCGGTGGACCAGGTGATGTTCCTGCAACCGATCCATGTGGGCGAGCTGGTGACATTCCTGGCGTCGATCAACTACACCGGCAATACGTCGATGGAAGTGGGCATCCGCGTGGTGACGGAGAACATCCAGCAGCGTCTGGTGCGCCATGCCAACAGCTGCTACTTCACCATGGTGGCGGTGGACTCGGAACGCAAGCCGGTCAAGGTGCCCGCGCTGGTGCCGGAAACCGAAGAACAGAAACAGCGCTGGGAGCAGGCCGTGCTGCGCAAGCAGGCACGCCAGATGGTGCACGGCAGCCGCAAGAAATGAAGCGCTTCATGCTGATGGCCGCCTGTGTCGCGGCAATGGCCGGCGCGCTGGCGGCGCAGCCGACCGGCAAGGAGATCATTGGCGATGTGAGCCGCATCGTCGCGCCCAATGGCGTGCAGGAAAACTTCAAGCTGCACATCGGCGGCATCGACCAGTGGATCTACACGCGCGGACAGGACCGCAAGAACCCGGTGCTGCTGTTTGTACATGGCGGACCGGCGTCGCCGAGTGCGCCCACCATGTGGATGTACCAGCGTCCGCTGGAAGAATACTTCACGGTGGTGAACTACGACCAGCGCGGCGCCGGCCGCACTTATCTGGATAACGATGCGGACGCGGTGCGGCCGACGCTGCGCATCGCCCAGTTCGTCGATGATGCGGTGCAGATTGCCCAAGCCATCTCCAAACGCTACGGCAAGCGCAAGGTGATCCTGGTCGGCCACAGCTGGGGCACGGTGGTGGCGATGCGCGCTGCGCTGGCCCATCCCGAACTGTTCCATGCCTATGTGGGCATCGGCCAGGTCATCAGCATGCTGGACAACGAAAAGGTCAGCTTCGACTTTGCCATGGCGCAGGCGCGCAAGGAGAACAACATCCAGGCGATCCAGGAGCTGGAGTCGATTGCGCCGTATCCGGGCAATACGCCGATCACGCGCGAGCGCATCGTTACCGAGCGTACCTGGGCGCAGCACTATGGCGGCCTGGCGGCTTACCGCAGCGACTTTGGCTACTACTTCAACGCGCCGCTGCTGTCGCCCGAATATGACGACAAGGCGGAGCAGGCCATCGACAAGGGCAGCCTGCTGACGCTGGAACGCGTGCTCAAGGAATGGCTGGAGGTGGACTTCAGGCCGGTCAGCAAATTCCCGGTGCCGGTGGTGATGTTCATGGGCCGCCACGACTACACCACGCCGTCCGAACCGACGGCGGCCTGGCTGTCGAAAGTGAAAGCCCCGTACAAGCGCGCGGTCTGGTTTGAACATTCCTCGCACCTGGTGCAGTTCGAAGAACCGGGCAAGACGCTGGTCAGCCTGCTGGAATACGTGCGTCCGCTGGCGAAGGACTAAACGCGGGACGGTCGGCAGCCTTTGCCGTGGGGGCTCAAAAGCCGGATAATAGCGGCTACATCATTTTGAGCACTATTTTGGAACACTCCCATGGAAATTAAGGTCAACTTTCTCGATAAGCTGCGACTTGAGGCTAAATTCGATGACTTCACGGTAATTGCCGACCAGCCCATCCGCTACAAAGGCGATGGCTCTGCGCCTGGTCCCTTCGATTACTTCCTGGCGTCGTCGGCCTTGTGCGCTGCTTATTTCGTAAAGTTGTACTGCAATACACGAAATATCCCGACCGAGAATATCCGCCTGTCGCAGAACAACATCGTCGATCCAGAAAACCGCTACAAGCAGATTTTCAAGATCCAGGTCGAACTGCCGGAAGATATTTCGGAAAAAGACCGCCAGGGCATCCTGCGCTCGATCGACCGCTGCACCGTGAAGAAAGTGGTGCAGGAAGGCCCGGACTTCATCATTGAAGAAGTGGCGAACCTGGATGCTGACGCCCAGGCGCTGCTGACGGTGACGTCGGACGCCGGCGCCAGCACCTACATCCAGGGCAAAGACTTGCCGCTGGAGCAGACCATCGCCAATATGTCGGCGCTGCTGGCCAGCCTCGGCATCAAGATTGAAATTGCCTCGTGGCGCAACATCGTGCCCAACGTGTGGTCGCTGCATATCCGCGACGCGCACTCGCCGATGTGCTTCACCAACGGCAAAGGCTCGACCAAGGAAAGCGCACTGGCCTCGGCGCTGGGCGAATACATTGAACGTATCAGCAACAACCACTTCTACGCTGGCGCGTTCTGGGGTGAAGACATTGCCAACGCCGAGTTCGTGCATTACCCGAACGAGCGCTGGTTCAAGCCGGGCCGCAAGGATGCGCTGCCGGCCGAGATCCTGGACGAGTACACCCGTGACATCTACAACCCCGACGGCGAGCTGCGCGGCACGCACCTGATCGACACCAATTCCGGCAATGTGGCGCGCGGCATCTGCTCGCTGCCGTTTGTACGCCGTTCGGATGACGAGGTGGTGTACTTCCCGTCCAACCTGATTGAAAACCTCTACGCCAGCAATGGCATGAGCGCCGGCAATACGCTGGCGGAAGCGCAGGTGCAGTGCCTGTCGGAGATTTTCGAACGCGCGGTCAAGCGCGAAATCCTCGAAGGCGAAATCGCCTTGCCGGACGTGCCGCAGGAAGTGCTGGCGAAATATCCCGGCATCGTGGCTGGCATCAAGGGCCTGGAAGAGCAGGGCTTCCCGGTGCTGGTCAAGGATGCGTCGCTGGGCGGCGTCTATCCGGTCATGTGCGTGACCCTGATGAACCCGCGCACCGGCGGCGTGTTTGCCTCGTTTGGCGCGCACCCGAGCCTGGAAGTCGCACTGGAGCGTAGCCTGACCGAACTGATGCAGGGCCGCAGCTTTGAGGGCCTCAACGATTTACCGCGCCCGACCTTTGCCAGCGAAGCTGTCACCGAGCCGTACAACTTTGTCGAGCACTTCATTGACTCGAGCGGTGTGGTGTCGTGGCGCTTCTTCAGCGCCCAAGCGGATTATGACTTCGTCGAATGGGACTTCTCGGGCCGCGGTGAAAACTCCAATGCCGAAGAAGCCGCCACCTTGCTGGCCATCCTCGACGAGATGGGCAAGGAAGTCTATACGGCCGTGTACGACCAGCTGGGTGCGACCGCCTGCCGCATCCTGGTGCCGGGCTATTCGGAAGTCTATCCGGTGGAAGACTTGGTGTGGGACAACACCAACAAATCGCTGCTGTTCCGCGCCGACATCCTGAACCTGCATCGCCTCAACGACGAACAGCTCGAAGCGCTGCTGGACCGCCTGGAAAACAACGAGCTGGACGAGTACGGCGACATCGCCACGCTGATCGGCGTCGAGTTTGACGAAAACACGGAGTGGGGCCAGCTGACCGTGCTGGAACTGCGCCTGCTGATTAACCTCGCCTTGCAGCAGTTTGAGGAAGCGCACGAGCTGGTCGGCGCCTTCCTGCAGTACAACGACAACACCGTGGACCGCGGCCTGTTCTATCAGGCCTTGAATGCGGTGCTGGAAGTGACGCTGGATGACGACATGGAACTGGACGATTATGAAGTCAACTTCCGCCGCATGTTTGGCCATCCGCGCATGGATGCGGTGCTGGGTTCGGTCGATGGCAGCGTACGCTTCTATGGCCTGACGCCAACCAGCATGCAGCTGGAAGGCCTGGACCGCCACCAGCGTCTGCTGGACAGCTATAAAAAGCTGCACGCAGCGCGCGCCAAGGCGGCAGCCAAATAAAGTCCGTAATCTAGGCGCTAGGCGGATTCAGCCGTGAGCATGGACTGAAACTTTGCGATGGCTTCTGGCGCAAGGCCAACCGCAGCAAACACGGCGCACGTAAAGCTGAGCGGCGCAGTGCCGGCTGCGGTGATGATGCCCTCGCTGGCCACAGCGCGCGGGCTGGCCTGGTAAAGCGCGCCGCCGTGATAACCGGCAGCGTTGTCTTGCAAGAACTCGGCGCCGTTGGATGTATGGGCAACGGTGTCGAGCAGGCCGGCGCGCGCCAGCGCCAAAGTGCCGCCACAAATGCCCGCGATGCCTGCGCCATTCCCGCGCGCAGTGCGCAGGAAGCTGTTCAGGTCCGGCGCATCCCGCTGTTCCCACAACGTGCCGCCGATGACGGCCACCACATCCGGCCGCCAGTCCAGGCATTGCTGCAAGCCGTTCTCCACCGTGACAGCCAGGCCGCCCATTGAGCGAAACTGCCCCTGCCCCTGCCCCTGCCCCTGCATCGGCGTGAAAAACCGGGTCTCAATCCCGTAGTATGGCGCCGCCGTTCCGGCGATGAACGCATATTCCCAATCGGCGAAACCGGGCGTCAATATCAATCCAATGCTGGGCATTGCTGGCTTCCTTTCAATTGAACTGCATGATTGCATAAAAAACACCATCATACTGGTGTTCGTTACCAATTTCTGTCCGGAGAGGTGTGCAGATGTCTCTTGCATGCTATCGACTGCGCGCGGCGATGGCGCTACTATCTGAGAACGGGACAAAAAGGAGGCCAGCATGGAGATGAAACGCATTAATGCGGGAAAACTGCGGGCCATCGGCTACGACGCGCGTGACAAAATGCTGCGTGTGGAGTTTGAAGACGGTACGGCCATGGACTATTCCGGCGTTGGCAACGAGGTGTGGCGCAAGCTGTCTACCTCCGGTTCGGCCTGGAGCTACTACCGTGACAATATCGAAGAAGAATATACCGGCCGGCGCGGCGTGGTGCGCAAGCCCACTACGCGCGCCGACCTGGAAGACTTGTTCAAGCCGCCTGCCGACTAAGTCCGCGCTCCAGCGTTGACAGCAGCACGGCGGTGGTCATCAGCACCATGCCCGCGATCAGCGGCAGACGGGCGTCCTGCCCGATCAGCATGCCGGCCACGGCGGTGCCGGCGGAGCTGGAGGTGATCTTCATGGCCGCCACCCACAGGAAGATCTGGCCGCGCGCCATGGGCGGCGCGTACTCGGTGCGTGCGGCCAGCGTGGCGGCAAAGAAAAAGGCGTTCACCGTGCCGGATAGCCAGAACAGGCCGACGGCCACCATCCAGTCCGGGCTCATCACGATGGCAAACAGGCCGCAGGCCGCGCCGAGCGCCAGCATCGTCATCAGCTTGTCCGGGCTGCCGCGCAGCGGCCGCAGCATGAGGCCCACCGATCCCGTCAGGTTGCCGATCCCGTAAGCGGCCGTCATGACTGCCGCGCTGGCCAGCGGAATCCCCAGCATGCGCGTCATCTGCACTGCGGTGATCGGCAGCGCGGCCATACTGAACGCCACCAGGCAAGTCATGTATAGCGTGCGCCGCAAGCGCCCATCCTGCACCATCACGCCGATGGTGCGCCAGGCACCCGGCACCGCTTGCGGATTGCCGCCATGTTCAGGCGCGCTGTAAGGCAGCAGCATGACCAGGCCGGCCGCCAGCAGGGTGGCAAACGCCAGGCTCAGGCCGGCGTAGGCAGGCGAGGTCCAGGCCGAGACGGCGGCAACGGTGGATGCGCCCAGTGTGTTGCCGATGCCGTAGGTGGCAATGTCCCATCCCTGCGCGCGGCGCAGCGTACGTTGCTCGCAGCCGGCGATGGCGGGCAGGCGGGTGCTGATGCCGCCCGTGAGCAGCGGGCCGCACAGGCCGGCTGTCGCCAGCAGCAGCGCTGTGAGCACGACCGGAATCTGGCCGTAGCTGGCCACCGCGACGGCCAGGGCGAGGGCATACAGCACGCAAGCCGTGGCGATCACCTTGCGGCCGTCGTCGGCGAGGTCGATGCGGCGCGCCACAAACGGCCCCAGCATATGTGGAGCGGTGAGGCAGGCGCCCAGCAAGCCGGCCAGGCTGCCGCCGTCGCCGTGCAGGGTGACCAGCAGCACGATCGCCACCACCGCGCCGCCATCCGCCATGCGCGCCAGCGCGGCTGCGGCGACGTAGCGCGCCAGCGAGGTCCACGGCGGCGCGCTGGTGTTCATGCCAGCTCCAGCGTCTCGATCAGTTTGGCGAGCTCGGCGCGGTCGGCGCCGCCCAGGGCGTTGAGCGGCAAGGGCAGGCAAGGGTGCTGCACCAGACCCAGTATATCGAGTGCGGTCGCGGTAATGCGCAGGCTGCCGCCGTGGCGGGCGATCAGGTCCCAGTAGGGGCGCAGACGTTCAGACAGCTGGGTTGCGGCGTCCGCATGGCCGGCTTGCGCGGCGCGCGCGATGGCCAGCGTGGTGCGCGGGAACAGGCCGCCGATGACGGAGTACCACGCTTCGCAGCCCGCGTTCATGCCGGCCGCGCCAAACCAGTCGCCGCTGACGCCCAGCGTGACGCTGGCCGGGATCAGGGCGCGCAGGCGGGCCACGCGCTCTGCGGCTGCGGCGGGATCGGCCGGTACCCCGGGAATCTTGATCGAGCCGATATTCGGCAGCTGGGCAATGCGGCCATGCAGTTCGTCGCTGAAGTTGAAGCGGGTGGTGCCGGGATTGTCGTACACGCACAGCGGGATCGACAGGTTGCGCGTGACGTTTTCGTACAGGCCATAGACTTCCTCCGCCTGCAGGCTGTGGTACGAGACAGGCGCCAGCAGCACCGCGCTGGCGCCCGCCTTTTGCGCATCCTCGGCCAGCGCCAGCACATCGCGGGTGCGCAGCGCGCCGATGCCGACCATCACCGGCACGCCGTCCGCATACTCCACCGCCAGTTGCGCGGCGCGCGCGCGTTCGGCGCGTGTCAGGTAGGGATAGCAGCCGGTGGAACCCAGTGCGCCGATGGAATCGACGCCAGCTGCGGCCAGGCGCCGTACCAGCCGGCCAAAGGCGGCTTCGTCCACGCCGGTTTCGTTCATGGGGGTGATGGGGAATGCGCTAAGACCGGAAAACATAGGGCGATGCTCCTGATAGGGTAGAATGTCTGATACATAATAACACTATGTCCTAGGACAATGTCAAAGATCTCTGGAACCACTGCAATTGAAATTGCCGACTGCATCCGTGCGCTGGTGCAAAGCGGCGACTATGCCCCTGGCGCCGCGCTGCCGCCGGTCCGTGAACTGGCGGAGACGCTGGGCGTCAACCGCAACACTGTGGCTGCGGCCTACCAGCGGCTGACCAAGGCCGGCCTGGCCATCGCGCAAGGCCGTCTGGGCACGTCGATTGCTGCGCCGCCCGGCGCCGGCGAACAGGAAGGCATGAGTACCGACTCGCCGCTGATCGACCTGGCCCACGGCAATCCGAACCGCGACTGGCTGCCGGATGCGTCCACGCTGCTGGCGGGGCGTCCGCTCAAGTCGGCGCTGTATGGCGAGGCGGCGATCCTGCCGGCGTTGCGCGAATGTGGCCGCAACTGGTTTGCGCCAGACTGTCCGCCCGGCTGGGAGCTGGAACTGACGCACGGCGCGGTGGACGGCATCGAGCGCCTGGCGGTGGCCCATCTGGTGGCTGGCGACAAGGTGGCGGTTGAAGATCCGTGCTTCCTGGGCAGCATCAACGCGCTGCGCCTGGGCGGCATGCGCGCCGTGGGGGTGCCGATTGACGAGGAGGGCATGCAGCCGCAGGCGCTGGCGCGTGCGCTGGACGACGGCGTGCGCGCCGTGCTGCTGACGCCGCGCGCGGGCAATCCCACCGGCCACAGCCTGTCGTCGCGCCGCGCCGACGAGCTCAGGCGCGTGTTATCCGCCTATCCGAATGTGCTGGTGATCGTGGACGACCATTTCGCCTTGCTCACGGAATCGCCGTATTACTCGGTGATTCCCGCCAGCACCGCGCGCTGGGCCGTGCTGCGCTCGGTCTGCAAGGGGCTGGGGCCGGACATGCGCCTCGCCTTCGTGGCGTGCGATGCGGAAACTGCCACCCGCTTGCGCACCCGGCTGGCGCCCGGCATGACCTGGGTCAGCCGGCTGCTGCAAACCATCGTCGGCGCCTGTCTCGGCTCGGCCGAGGTGCGGGCGCAGATCGACGCCGCACGCGCAGCCTATGCAGCGCGGCGCACGGAAATGTGCGCGGCGCTGCAGGCGCAGGGCATCGCCGTGTTCCAGCCCAGCGGCGGCCTGAATGTGTGGATTCCAGTGGCGCGCGACGCCAGGGATGTCGCTTACGCGCTGGCCAGGAAAGGCTGGCTGGTGCGGCTGGGCAGCGCCTACGATGTGCAGGGCCAGTCGCAGGCGATCCGCGTCACGGTGTCCACGCTGGCGGACGGTCAGGCGCAGCAGTTTGCAAAAGACCTGGCGCACGCCTTGCGATCTGATTGAATCATCTGGGTGGCTGTGGTTTAATCAAAAGATCGTTGATCTCAGTGATTACCATGCACAGCGCCAGCCATCCAGACCCACAGCAACAGCAAGCCCTTCCTGCATACCGCGTCGAACGTTCCAGCGTACACGGCAACGGCGTATTCGCCCAGCGCGATATTGAGCCGGGGGAACGCGTGATTGAATACGCCGGCCGCGAGATCGGCTGGGACGTAGCGCAAGCGCGCGCGGACGCCCAGGGCGGCCCGCACAACCACACATTCTTCTTCAGCCTGGCCAACGGCAATGTGATCGACGGCGGCGACCATGGCAATGAGGCGCGCTTCATCAACCATTCCTGCGAGCCCAACTGCGAGGCCATCGAGGAAGAGGATGGCCGCATCTTCATCTACGCGCTGTACGAGATCAAAAAGGATGAGGAACTCAGTTATTCCTATCCGCTCATCTACGAAGGCCGCCACACGCCTGCCATCAAGCGCGCGTTTGCCTGCCGTTGCGGTGCGCTCAATTGCAGCGGCACCATGCTGGCGCCCAAGCCGCGCAAGCGCAAGCCCAGGGTCAAGCCAGTGCCGCTTGCAGAGCTCGCCCCTGTTGCAGCAACAGTTCAAAGTCCGCAACCGGTAGCGCTGGGCTGAAGTAGTAGCCCTGGATTTCGTCGCAGCCGCTGCGGCGCAGATAGTCCAGCTGGCTTGCGGTCTCCACGCCTTCCGCAATCACGCGCAGCTTGAGGTTGTGCGCCAGCGCGATGATGGACACCACAATGGCGGCCTCGTCGCCGTCGATGATGTCACTGATGAAGGAACGGTCGATCTTGAGCACATCGATCGGGAATTTGCGCAGGTAGGAAAAACTGGAATAGCCGGTGCCGAAATCATCGATGGACAAGGCGACGCCGAGCGCCTTGAGCTTGTGCAGCAGCTCGACCGCCTGCGCCACATCGCTCATGAACAGGCCCTCGGTGAGTTCGATGTCCAGGCAGGCCGGCGGCAGGCCGGTTTCCTGCAGCACGTCCGCAATCGAGGCCACCAGATGCGGCTCGCTGAACTGGCGCGGCGACAGGTTGACGGCCACGCGCAGCATGCCGTGGCCCGCATCCATCCACGCTTTCGCTTGCGCGGCGGCGGTGCGCAGCACCCAGGCGCCGATATCGACAATGAGGCCGGTCTCTTCCGCCAGGCCGATGAAGCGGCACGGCGCTACCATGCCCAGTTCGGGATGCTGCCAGCGCAACAGCGCTTCCATGCCCACCACGCGGCCGCTCTGCAAATCCACCTGCGGCTGGTAGTGCAGCACCAATTCCTGCCGCTCCAGCGCGTTGCGCAGCGCGCTTTCGATGCGCAGCCGCTCGCGCGCCTCTTCGTTCATGGCCGGCTCGTAGAACTGGGTGTTGTTGCGGCCCAGCTTTTTGGCGCGGTACATGGCAATGTCGGCATGCTCGATGAGGCGCTGGGCCGGTGTGCCGTCGGCGCCATAGATGGCCACGCCAATCGAGCATGTGACAAAGAACTCTTTGCCCTCAAGCATGACGGGCCGCGTGACGGCATGCATGATGCGCTGGGCGGCGTCGTGCGACAGCGCTTCCTCGGGATATTCGGCCAGGATGGCGACGAATTCATCGCCCGACAGGCGCGCCACGGTGTCGCTGTCGCGCACGCTTTCCTGGAGGCGCTGGGCGACGGTCTTGAGCAACTGGTCGCCGGCCTTGTGGCCGAGGCTGTCGTTGACGAATTTGAAGCGGTCGAGGTCGATCAGCATGACCCACAGCGGTTTGCCGCTGCGGTTGGCAAACGCCACCGCCTGCGTCAGCCGGTCCTGCAGCAGGACGCGGTTGGGCAGGCCGGTCAGCACGTCGTGGTGGGCAATATGCTGGATGCGCTGCTCGGCCAGCTTGCGCTCGCTGATTTCGGTGCCGGTGCCACGGTAGCCGCGGAATTTGCCGTCGCGGTCGAACACCGGTTCGCCGCTGGTGCTGAACCAGTGCACCTGGCCATCGGTGCCGGGCAGCGAATACTCCAGGTTGGTGAAGGGCAGGTGGGATTCCAGCGTGGTGCGGTGGTCGCGGCCCCAGCGGTTGTCCCACATCTCCGGATGCAGTTCCCAGCGCGTGCGGCCGAGGAAGCGTTTGGGGTCCTGTTTGCCTTTGTCGAAGAAGCCGCCCGTGATATTGATGAAGCGGAAGTTTTCATCCTGTTCCCAGTACCAGTCCGAAGACAGCGCCAGCAGGCGGCGGAAGCGGTGCTCGCTTTCCTGCAAGGCTTCCTCGGTGCGCTTGCGTGCGGCCACGTCTTCGGCCAGCTTGTCGTTGCTGAGCTTGAGTGCCAGCGTACGTTCGTCCACCAGTTTCTGCACGCGCCTGGAACGTTGCGCCAGCGAGTTGACAAACGCTGTCGTGAGCAGCGTGAACAGCAGGCCGCCGATCAGCGTCGAGATGGAACCCAGGTGCTGCGGCAGGAACGGACGCGGCAGCGGCGTCACCAGCACGTGCCAGGATTTGCCGGCGGCGTGGAAGCTGCGGGTGTAAGGCTCGCGGTAATCCACCGCCAGCCAGCGCTGCACCGCGTTGGGCGCCGGCAGCAGACCGGCAGGTTCGCCGCGGCTGTAGATCAGGTTGGCGGCACTGAGGTCATCGCCGATGTAGACTTGCAGCATGAGCTCGCGGTCGTCGAGCAAGTCATTGGCCAGCAGGATTTTGTGGATCAGGTCGGCGGAGCGGATGACGGCGCTGGTGTTGCCGACCCAGGCCGCGCGGCGCCGTTCGATGGTGTTCAATTCCGCGCCCTGGCGGTAGACCGGCAGCATCATCACAAAGCCCTTTTGCGTGCCGCGTTCCTGCTGTAGCCGCATCAGCGGCGTGGTGCGGGCCTGGGCGCTGTCCACGGCCTCGTTCATGACCCGCAGCATCGGCGCGATCGAGGCCACATCCAGGCCGAAGGCGGGCTCGTTGCCTTCCAGCGGTTCCAGGTAGTCCACGATCACGTGCTGTGGGCGCGCATCCATGGGGCGGTTGCCGGTGTCGTGCAGGCGGTAGCCGGGCGACTGTTTCTGCATCTCCGCTTCCAGCCGGCGCGCGCCCGCCTCGTCCAGCACGCGGTGGAAATTGAAAGCTTGTACAAATGGATAACGTTCCAGCAGTGGCTGGGTAAAGCTGGCAAACTGCTCGCGGCTGACAGTACCCATCGACCTGAACAGGCCATTGAGGATGGTGACCAGTTCCAGCGTATCGTCCATGCCACGCCGGATGGCGGCCGCGCGCGCCTGGCCGCGCTGCTGGAAGCTCAGTTCCATCTTGCTGTATTCCAGCGCGTTGACGGCAATGAACAACAAGGCGGTGACGGACAGCCCGGTCAGCAAGGTCAGCATGGCCGCCACGGATACTCTGGAGGACTTGCGGGAAGACGGCATGACGCGCTTTCCAGAGGCAAGAGTGGCGGGACACGGGCAGGAGCTGGGGCCGCAGGGTTGATTCTAGTGTGTCACAAAAAATGTCCCGCCGACAGACGCATGTGTCAAATAACCACGGTCTAGGCGCGGCGCAATTTCCGCACCACCCAGTGCGCCAGCAGACGGTTGAGCAGCGGCAGCGCCAGGCCGCCGGTGCGCGCCACCTTGCGCTGCATGGCCATGGCGGGCGAATGGCCGCCGCCCTTGACGGCAAACAGGATGCGGTTGTTGCCGGCAATGCCGGGAAACCAGCAGATGTGACCGTGGAAGGTCTGGCGCAGGCGCCGCAGCATGGTGTTGTAGAGCGGGTCGTAGCTGAAGATATTGGTCACCATCACGCCGCCGGGGCGCAGGGCGCGGCGGCAGTCGGCGTAAAAGCCGGCGCTGCCCAGCGCGGGCGGCAGGCCGTCGGCGTCAAAACCGTCCACCAGCAGCACGTCGGCACTGTTGTCCAGTTGTGACATGTAGGCCACGGCGTCGGCCTGGATCACCTGGAAGCGGGCGTTGTCGCGCGGGATGGCGAACTGCTCACGCAGCGCGATCACGTCCGGGTTCAGTTCCAGCACCGTGATGCGGGCTTGCGGCAGGTAGCGGTAGCAAAACTTGGCCAGCGAGCCGCCGCCCAGGCCCACCATGACGATGTGGCCGGGCTGGGGGTGAAACAGCACAAAGCACATCATGGCGCGCACATAGCTGAGCACCAGATCGTCCGGGCGCGACAGGCGCATCTCGCTTTGCACCATGCCGGGCTGGAATTCCAGCAGGCGTTTGTCGCCGTGCGTGCGGACTTGGGGGCGGTGGATGGGCGGCGTCAAGTTTTGTTGTATGGTGGATTTACCCAGGGAATTTATAGTAGCATGGCGTTAGCACAGGCCTGCCCCTCTGGCGGCCAACTTGGAGAGAGATACGATGTTTTTAGACCACCCAACGCTTACCGCCACCAACAGCTTTACCGAGCCGGACCGCCTGGAGCGCCTGACGCGCGTGTACGGTTACGTGGCGGCCCTGGCCGACCTGGCCGGCAAGCAGAGTTTTATCGAAAAAGTCAGCCAGCTGCACGACCATAAAGGCACGCTGATCGTGTTCTGGCATGATGCGCCGACCGAAGACGAAAAAGCCTACTTCACCCAAGCCTGGTCCAGCAAGATGGGCGATGGCAGCACCAACGTCGAGCACGAGGTCTGATCCCGGCTGCGGTCATGGATACAAAAACCTTGCTGTTGGCGCTGGCACTGGGCAATCTCAGCCTGTGCGCAGCGCTGTTCTTTTTTGCGCTCGAAGCGCGCCGTAGCGGTCAGGCGGCGCGTGTCCACGCCACCTGGGCCTGGGCCAAGCAATGCCAGGCCGTGGCCTGGGGACTGTTGTATTTCCGCGGCGTTCTGCCGGATTTTCTGACCATCCCGTTTGCCAACGCCGTGCTGTTTGCCGGTTTTGCGCTGGATGCGTCCGCACTGTGGGAGCAGGCCGGCCGCCGCGTGTGGCGGCAATACCTGCTGCCGGCGCTGGGCGCGGCCATCGGCGTGTACGTCGGCGCCTGGCTGCTGCAGCTGCCCGCCGGCGGACGGATTGCGATTGCCTCGGTGGCGGCGGGCTTGTTCTTCCTGGCCGGTACCGCCGCCCTGGGACGGGGCTGGAGCAGCGGCACCCTGTTGCGCCGTTATCTGGTGGTGTCCATGCTGGTGTTGACCGCTGCGGTGGTGGCGCGCGGCCTGTGGTCGCTGTTGCCGGAGGGCGTCAGCTGGCTGAATCCCTCGGTGGTGCAGGGCGCGGGACTGGCCGCGCTGTACCTGATGATGCTGGGGAACGCCTTCGGCTACCTGCTGCTGGCGCGCGAGCAGGCGCAGGGCGAGCTGGCGCGGCTGGAATCGGTGGATGCGCTGACCGATGTGCCCAACCGCCGCGGTTTCTACCAGGTGCTGACGCCGTGGATTGCGCTGGCGCGCCGACCCGGCACGCCGACCGCGCTGATTATCCTGAACCTGGACCAGTTCAAGCGCGTCAACGACAGCTATGGCCATCCGGCCGGCGACATGGTGCTCAAGGCCATGGTGGACGTGTGCAAAAAACAACTGCGCGACTCCGACCAGATGGGCCGCCTGGGCGGCGCCGAATTTGCCATCCTGCTGCCGCGCACCGCGCTGGAAGATGCCAGCATGGTGGCCGAACGTATCCGCAACGCCGTGGCAGCGCTGCCGGTCAAGGCGGAAAAGGCCATCATCAACATGACCGCCAGCCTTGGCGTGACAATTATCCGTGCCGAAGACAGCACCGTAAGCCTGTTCAAGCGCGCCGACGAGGCGCTGCAGGCGGCCAAGCAGGCGGGCCGCAACCGTGTGGTAGAAGCGCAAAACAGCGGTACCATGGAAGCCTGGTCATGAAGCTGTCACAAACACGGCTTATCGTGCTTATAATGGTGTAAATCGTTTAGTCAGATTTTTAGCGCGGAGCCTTCCTTTCATATGTATGCAGCAGTAGACCTGGGTTCCAACAGTTTTCGCCTCCACATCGGCAAGCATGATGGCGAGGCCATACGCGTCCTGAAAAGCGTGCGCGAACCGATACGTCTGGCCGCCGGGCTGGACAAGGACGGCAACCTGACGCCGGCCGCCATGCAGTCGGCGCTCAACTGCCTCAAAAATTTCCGCATCGTGCTGGCCGCCTACAAGCTGGACGCCGTGCGCGTGGTGGCGACGTCCGCGATGCGCGTGGCGCGCAACTCCGCCGCCTTTTTGCCGGAGGCCGAACTGGCCATCGGCTACCCGATCGAGATTATCTCCGGCGAGGAAGAGGGCCGTCTGATCTACATGGGCGTGGCCCATGCGGTCGCCCTGCCGGGCGAACGCCGCCTGGTCATCGACATCGGCGGCGGCTCCACCGAGCTGATACTGGGGCGTGGCCAGGAAATTGAACGGGTCGAGTCGTTCAGCGTGGGCACCGTCAAGCAAAGCCTGTCGTTCTTCATCGGCGGCCGTGTGGACGCGCCCTCGTTTGAGGCGGCCATCCTGTCGGCGCGCAGCCATTTCGAGGATGCGGCGCCGCCGTATCATCCGCAGTTCTGGAAGCAGTGCTACGGCTCGTCCGGCACCGCGCGTACGATTGCCGACATCATCATCAAGAACGGCCTGGGACGCGAAGTGAATGCGGACTCGCTGGAGGCGCTGAAACAGCACTTCATCACCTGTGGCCACATCAGCAAAATCGATATGGCGGGCCTCAAGCCGGACCGCGCGTCCACCATCATCGGCGGCCTGGCGATCCTGATTGCGCTGGTGAGCGAGCTGGATATCCCGGTCGTGATACCGATTGAAGCCGGCCTGCGCATGGGCGTCATGTGGGACTTGCACCTGCGTTCCACCAAGCGTGACCGCCGCGAACAGTCGGTGCAAGGCTGCATGCAGCGCTTCCACGTCGATGAGCGCCGCGCCCACCGTGTGGCCAACGACGCGCTGGCACTGTATGCGCAGACCAAGCCGGCCTCCGAGCAGTACGGCCGCCATCTGTACTGGAGCGCACTGCTGCACGAAATGGGCATGGTGGTGTCGCACACGGGCTATCACAAGCACGCCGCCTATATCATCGAGAATGCCGACCTGCCGGGCTTCACGGCGCGCGAACAGCGCACCATGAGCCGTCTGATCGTCGGCCACAAGGGCAACCTGCGCAAGGTGGCCGAGGTGCTGACCGACCCCGATTTCGCCAAGGCGATCGTGGCGCTGCGTTTGTCGGTGCTGTTCATGCACTCGCGCATCGATATCGACTTCACGCAGATCAAGCTGCGCTTCAAGAGCCGTATCGAGCTGGAGATCCGCCGCGAATGGGTGGCGGAGCATCCGACCCTGTCCTATTGGCTGGAGAAGGAACAGGAGCAGTGGGACGAGGTGGGTGTAGACTTCAGCATCCGCACCAGCGGCTAACCAGGAGGCCCTATGAGCGGCAGGATTACTTGCTATTTCGCTTGCATCTTGCTAGTCCTGTCCTTGCCTTTGCCTGCTACGGCTAGGGAAACCATCAAGCTGTGTTTTGAAGCGCAGGATGTGAAGCCGTGGCGTACGGAGCAGGGCGGCGGCCTCAATTTCGATCTGCTCAAGCTGGTCGAGCAGCGGCTCGACATCCAGTTCGATTTTCAAAGCATTCCGTGGAAGCGCTGCCTGGCGCAGCTCAAGGCCAATGCGGTGGATGGCGCGTTTGCCGTCAGCTATAAACCGGACCGGCGCGAGCTGGGGGAATATCCGGGTGGCGAAAGCATCGATGCCGGCAAACGTATGCACACCGATACCTATGTTGTCCTGCGCCGCAAAGGCAGCAAGGTGGAATGGGATGGCAAGCATTTCACCAATCTGGATGGCGCCATCGGCTTCCAGCTGGGCTACTCGGTGGGCGATGTGCTGCGCGCGCAGAATCTGGAAGTGGACGAGGGCAGCCAGCGGGCCGACGAACTGGCGCGCAAGCTGCTGGCCGGCCGCCTGGCTGCGGCGGCAGTCGGCGGCAGCGATGCGGCGGGCCTGATGCGCGGGCCACTGGCATCGAAGCTTGAACAACTGCCTATCCCCATCATTGAAAAACCGTACTTCCTGATCCTGTCGCATGCGCTGGTGGCCTCCCGGCCGGAGCTGGCGGCACGCATCTGGAACGCGATTGAACAGGCGCGCAACAGCCCGGGCTACAAGAAGCTGGCGCAAGCCCAAGGAGTTCGTCATTGACCCGCTGGACAAGGTATTGAACGATGGCGGCAGCCCGCTGTCGCAACTACGTCTGGCATGGCGCCGCAATATCCTGCTGCGGCTGGGGTTCGGGATCTTCCTCGCGGTAGCGATTTCCACCGCCATTTACACCACCTATGTGATGCAGTCGCTGCGCCGCGAGGCGGAGCAGAACCTGGGTGAGCGCGCCGAACGGCTGGCGGCGGTGCTGTCGCAGGCACTGGCGCGGCCGCTGTTCGACATCAATAGCGCGGCGGTATCCAGCGTAGTGGACGCTGCCGGCGCCACGCCGGAAGTGCTGGTGCTGCGCGTACTGGGGCCGAACGGCGTGGAGCTGGCCAGCTATGTGTCGCCGATGAAGGAGCCGGTGGCGGCGATCCACGTGCGGCGCCAGATCAGCTTCAGCGATGCGCGCCGCAGCTATCCGGTCGGCTCCATCGACCTGGCGTATTCGCGCCAGCAGATGGATAACGATTTGCAGCGGCAGATCGTCAATACGGTGGCCGCCAACCTGCTGCTGGCGCTGGCGATCGTGCTGTCCATCTTTATTGTCGGGCGCCGTGCGGCGCGGCCGTTTGCCGACATCCGCACCGGCCTGGAGAAGCTGACGCGCGGCGAGACGGACATCAAGCTGTCCGGCATCGGCCGCGTCGATCAGGTGGGGCGCCTGTCGGACGCCGTGCTGCGTTTCCGCGATACGCTGACGCGCCTGCGCGATGCCGAGCGTGAGTTGCGCGACCTGAACGCCGAACTGGAACAACGCATCGCCACGCGCACGGCGGAGCTGACGCGCACCACGCAAATCGCCCACGACAGCCAGGCCAAGCTGCAAACCATCGTTGATACGGCGCTGGATGCGGTGGTACGCATGGATCTGGACGGGCGTATCGTCGGCTGGAACCGTCAGGCGGAGGTGATCTTTGGCTGGCAGCGCGAAGAGGCGCTGGGACTGGACCTGGACAAGACCATCATTCCGCCGCGCTTCCGTTACGACCACCGGCGCGGCATGCAGCGTTATCTGACCGGCGGCACCAGCGGCGTGCTCGATACGCGCATCGAGGTGTATGCCTTGCGCCGCAATGGCGAGGAATTCCCCATCGAGCTGGCGATTACGCGCGTGAAGACCGAGGAGCATGACAGTTTTGAATTCTGCGCCTTCATCCGCGACATCAGCGAACGCCGCGAGCGCGAGCAAAAACTGGTCACCGCCAATGTGATGGCGGAAGCGGCCAATATCGCCAAGTCGGAATTCCTCGCCAATATGAGCCACGAGATCCGCACGCCGATGAGCGCCGTGATCGGCATGGCCTACCTGGCGCTGCGCACCGAACTGACGCCGCGCCAGCACGATTACATCAGCAAGATTCACCGTGCGGCGCTGACGCTGCTGGGCATCATCAACGACATCCTGGACTTTTCCAAGATCGAGGCGGGGCGGCTGGAAGTGGAGGCGATTCCGTTCTCGCTGGAGGATGTGCTGGTCAACGTCAACAGTGTGACGGCGCAGCGTGCGGCCGACAAGCGGCTGACCTATGTGATTAACGTGGCGCCGGAAGTGCCGCGCTATCTGGTCGGCGATCCGCTGCGCCTGGGGCAGGTGCTGATTAATCTGGTCAATAACGCCGTGAAGTTTACGCTGGAAGGAAAGCTGGAGCTGCGGTGCGAGCTGCGCGGCAAGCGTGACGGCAAGGTGCTACTGCGCTTCACGGTCCGGGACACCGGCATCGGCATGACGCCGCAGCAGAAGTCGCGCCTGTTCCGCGCTTTCAGCCAGGCCAATGGTTCGACCACGCGCCAGTTTGGCGGCACCGGCCTGGGGCTGTCGATTTCGCAGCAGCTGGTGCGGCTGATGGGCGGGAATATCGATGTCGAGAGCGAAGTCGATCACGGCTCGACCTTCTGCTTTGACCTGCCGTTCACGCAGTCCGACGCGGCGGCGCTGGCGGTGCAGGACGCGCTGCATCACGGGCAGGCCGGCGAGTTGAAGCTGGATGCCTCGCCACGCCGCACCGCGCGCGTGCTGCTGGCGGAGGACAGCGAGGATAACCAGGACGTCACGCGCGAGCTGCTGCAGCTGCAAGGGCTGGATGTGGAAGTGGTCGCCAACGGCAAGGAAGCGCTGGAGCGCTTAATGGCCGCCGGCCCGCTGGCCTATGATCTGGTGCTGATGGACCTGGGCATGCCGGTGATGGACGGCCACCAGGCCACGCGCCTGCTGCGCATGGACAGCCGCTTCAGCGCGCTGCCGATCATCGCCGTCACCTCGAATGCGCTGGCTGGCATACGGGCGCGCTGCCTGGAGGAGGGCATGCAGGACTACCTCACCAAGCCGATCGATCCGCAGCGCCTGTACACGGTGCTGTCACGCTGGCTGGGCATGTCAATGAAGGTGATTCCGCCAGTGCCGCCGGCGCAGGAGACGGCCAGCGGCGATGCCTGCGCCACGCTGGGCGATGCGCGCCATGCCTTGCGCGAGCTGGCGGCGCTGGTGGGGGAGTTCAGCGGCGAGAGCGTGGATTATTTCGAGCGCACGCAGGCCTGCCTGGCGACCGTCCTGTCTTCGCAGGAGATGGCGCGGCTGAATCATCTTATGGAGCAGTACGAGTTTGCGGCGGCAGAAAAACTGCTGGCCGACGCGATCAGGAACCAGGAGACACCATGAATACCCAGAACAACCGCCGTACAGTGCTGATCGTTGACGATACGCCGGACAACATCACCTTGCTGTCCAATCTGCTCAAGGACAAGTACAACACCAAGGTCGCCACCAGCGGCGCGACGGCCTTGCAGATCGTGGCATCGTCAAAAGTGGACCTGATCCTGCTGGACATCATGATGCCGGACATGGATGGCATAGAAACCTGCCGCCGCCTCAAGGCCGATCCGGGCAGCAGCGCGATACCGGTGGTTTTCCTGACGGCGAAAAGCCAGCAGGAGGACGAATCGCTGGGGCGCAGCGCCGGTGCGGTGGACTTCCTGCGCAAACCGGTGAATCCCGACTTGTTATTCGCCCGCGTTGCTGCGCACCTGAAATGATATATACTATTTATATTGTTGATTAAAATGGAGTAGAAATGGTTACCAAAGCAGCCCCAAAAACCGCCGCCACCAAGACCAGCACCGCCAAACCAGCGGTGAAAACCGCCGCCCGGCCAGCCTCAAAAGCGGCTGCGCCCAAGGTGGCACCGAAAGCGGTTGCCAAGCCGGCGCCGAAAGCTGCACCGAAAGCCGCTGTCAAACCGGCGCCGAAGGCTGTGCCGAAAGCCGCTCCCAAGGCTGCGCCAAAAGCCGCGCCGAAAGCCGTCGCCAAGCCGAAAGTCGCACCCAAGGCCACCGCCAAGCCAGCTACTCCTGAAGTGAAAGTCAAAGTTCAGAAAGAAAAACTGGTACGTGACAGTTTCACCATGCCGGAAGCCGAATATGCGGTGCTGGGCCAGGTGAAGAAAGCTGCGCTGAAAGCCGGTTTCGAAGTCAAAAAGAGCGAATTGCTGCGCGTGGGCGTGGCGCTGATCTCGCAAATCGACCTGGCGACGCTGAAAAACGTGCTGGCCGGCCTGCCGCAGCTGAAGACTGGCCGCCCTAAAAAGAGCTGATTAAAAAACAACATGTCATGAAAATGACATTCCTTTGTCATTTTCTTGAAAAATTCGATGGTTACGCTTGCTTCGTCTTCCACAGAAAGGATGAAGCATGCAAACCTCGATCATACAAGCGGACGCCCGAGCAACGTCCGGTAAGCTGGTACTCAGTATGGCAAGCACGCCGGAAGAACTGCGCGAAGTTCAACGCCTGCGCTACAAGGTGTTTATTGAATCCATGGGCTTGAGCGCACTGCAACGTGCCGATGGCCTGGATAGCGACGAATTCGACGAGCACTGCGATCACCTGATCGTGCGTGACTCCGACACCCTGATGGTGGTCGGCACCTACCGTCTGCTGAGCGCCAACCGCGCCCGCAAACTGGGCCGCCTGTACTCCGAAGGCGAGTTCGATCTGGGCCGCCTGAACAACATCCGCAACCGCATCGTGGAAGCCGGCCGCGCCTGCATCCACCCGGATTACCGCGGCGGCAGCGTCATCATGCTGCTGTGGTCCGGCCTGGCCGAATACATGCGCCGCGAGAACGCCGAGTTCCTGGTCGGCTGCGCCAGCATCTCGCTGGCCGATGGCGGCCACAATGCCGTCGCCGTGTACCAGCAGCTGATCGCGAAAAACCTGGCGCCGATCGAATACCGCGTCACCCCGCATCTGCCGTTCCCGTTCTCCAAGCTGGAAGCTGCCCAGAAACCGCAAGTGCCGGCACTGCTGAAAGGTTATATGCGTTCGGGCGCATGGATCTGCGGCGAACCGGCCTGGGACCCTGATTTCGAAAGCGCCGACCTGTTCCTGCTGATGCCGCTGGCGAACCTGGATTCGCGCTACGCCCGCCACTACGGCGTAAGCGAACTGCAGGCCGCCTGACGCGCGGATCCGGCCCCGTGTAGAATAAGCCGTTGTGCTTATTCTGCGGGGCTGTGATGAAGTTGGATCTGGATAGTGATAAAGCGGGCTTTCAAGAGCGCCCGATAACGCGCCATCAAGGCGCGCAGGCCCGCAGCCTGGTCGATGCCGTGGTCGAAGAAGTGCCCGTGGCACTGGTCTTCAATGGCCTCTCGCATGCCGTCATGATGGTCACGCCGCGTGACCTGCAGCCGTTTGCCATGGGCTTTGCCCTGACCGAAGGGCTGGTCGCCAAAGCGTCCGATATTTTCGATATTGAAGTGCGCGAGCATGCGCGCAGCTTTGAGCTTGACATCACCATCGCCACCGGGGATTTCGTCCAGCTCAAGCAGCAGCGCCGTTCAATGGCGGGCCGCAGTGGCTGCGGCGTGTGCGGCGTCGAAAGCCTGGCGCTGCTGGATTTGCAGCCTGAACGCATTGTCGCCGCGCCCTTGCATGCGGACGGCGGCATGCAGCCGGCCATCGCGATCGCCGTGTCGCAACTGGGGCAGTATCAGGACCTGATGCGCGCCACCGGCGGTGTGCATGCCGCGGCATGGTGCGACGCCAGCGGCAACGTGCTGCGCGTATGCGAGGATGTGGGCCGTCACAATGCCCTCGACAAGCTGATTGGCCATCTGGCGCTTGAAGGCGTGGACATGCAGCGCGGCTTCGTCTTCATGTCCAGCCGCGCCAGTTATGAGCTGGTGCGCAAGGCGGCGCGCATGCATATTCCCATGCTGGCCACCATCTCCGCCCCGAGCACGCTGGCGATCGACATTGCCATCGAAGCGGGCATCAAGCTGGTGAGCTTCTGCCGCCAGGACGGCTGCGTCGAATACACCTGAATGCAATTACGGGCGGCGGAAGAAAATCAGCTCGGGGTCGCCGTCGTCGAGATTGTCGATCTGCCCACTCGGCTCGAACCCCAGCTTCTCAAACATGCTCCGCATGGCGGCGTTGGAGGCGTTGGTGGAGCTGAATAGCTTCGAGGACGGAACTTGGGATTGAATATGGCGGATGATTGCGGCGCCCAGGCCCAGGCGACGGAAGGCGGCACCCACCATGACCATCTCGATAAACGGCTGTCCAAAGAATTGCGTGGTCAGCACGCCATACGCGGCAACCGTGCCACTGACCTCGGCCACATGGCAATCGGCGGATGCCAGCCAGTGATGGATTTGAGCGCAACGCTCAGGCGTCTCTGCCGCCACAGTGTCGATCGCGCACAGCGCTGCGTAGTCTGCAATTGTCGCTGGCCGAATCTTCATCTCCCTGAAGGTACTCCGGTGCTTATTTTTTCGCGCGCGTAGACAGCGCCACGATGGCAGCGCCTGCGGCCAGGACCAGCGCGTCTTCGATCAAGCCGCTGCGGGTCTGGCCGATGCGCGCCATGGCCTGCTTGCGGCCCGCCAGCGTCATGTAGGCCAAAGGCACTGCCGTGGCGACGGCAACGGCGGCGCCCGCTTTTTCGCGGCCTTGTGGCGCCAGCGCTGCCCCGGCGATGCCCGCGCTCATCACGCGTGCCAACAGGCCGAGGAAGACCGTGCGGTCAGGTGCAGTCTTCATCTTGTCGCCAAACAGTTCTCCGACACCCATGGCCAGCGCGCCAAATTTAAACAAAGGCCGGTCCAGCAGGAACAGTTCGCCGGTGGTGTCGCGGTCGGCCAGGCGGGCGGCCGAAATGGTGGCCATCGGCGTCATGGAACGCGCACTGGCAACGGCGCCGATCAGGGCGGAAGAGAGCAGGCTAGGGTTCTTCATCTTGATTGACTCCCAAAGTAGTTTTTCGCATCACCCTACCTTAGGAGCTATTTCAGATTCCATCTGTTAGATGAAGCACGCAACACGGCCGAGGTCATGCAAAAAAGCGCGACCGCGGCACATTGAAACCCATGTCGAAGTTGATGCAAGAAGTGACGCGGGCTTTTTCATGGCTGGCCTCACAGTTTGACGTACTCGGCCTCTGCCACGTTATAGACCATCACGATGCCCGTTGAATTGACTTGATAGCGGTCGCGCACAGGCGCTACGGCTGGATCTCCGCCACATTTGTCATCGTGTATTTCACGCGCGGCAAACTCCCATAGTTCGGCTGCCGGCATACCGGGAGCATCGTTTTCGCTGGCGAAGGCAAGGCAGTCCAGATCGGCGGTCTTGTGCTGCTTCAGCGCAGACAGCAGCAGTTCCAGCGCCTGGTTTTCGGTGATCTGCGCAGGCGCCAGAGGTTTGCTGGCCTTGGCCCTGGTGTGCGCGGCCGGCGCCGCCTTGGGCGGCTCGGGTGCGCGGGAGCATGCCAGCAGCAGGGCGGCAAGGTAGAACAGCGTGGCGCGTTTTGCGTATGACGTGTTGTTCGTGTTCATGCCGTTGCGCGCTCCAGCAGTACCGGGATCGATTTCGAGGTTGGGGTGCCGGCGCCGTCGGCGGTGCTGTGCAGTGGCACCAGGCCATTGGTCTCCGGGAAGTAGGAACCCAGGCAGCCGCGCGGGATATCGTATTCCACCAGCAGGAAGTCGTCGGCACGGCGCACCACGTCGTCGTCCCATACGCTGACCAGATTGACGTGCTCACCATCCTTGAAGCCCAGCATGGCCAGGTCGTCCTTGTTGATGAACACCACGCGGCGCAGGCCGAATACGCCGCGGTAGCGGTCGTCCATGCCGTAGATGGTGGTGTTGTACTGGTCGTGCGAGCGGGCCGTCATCAGCGTCATCAGGCGATCGCCGTGCCTGGCGCGGGCGCGGTGGATCGGCGTATCGGTGTCCACCGCGTGCGGCACGAATTGGGCGCGGCCCGTCGGTGTGCGCCATTCGCGTTCGCGCGAAGCCATACGCAAATGGAAGCCGCCCGGATGCGCCACGCGCGCGTTGAAGTCGTGGAAGTCGTCAAACACTTTTTCGATCATTTCGCGGATGCTGGCGTAATCGGCGCCGCGCGCCAGCCAGTCGACCTGGCCGCTGCCCAGCGTGGCGTGCGCGAGCCGGGCGACGATCATCGTCTCCGACAGCAGCCCGGGCGAGGCGGGCTTGTTCATGCCGTAGGACAGGTGCACCATGCTCATCGAGTCTTCCACCGTCACGCCTTGCGGCACGCCGTTCTGCAGGTCGATCTCGGTGCGGCCCAGCGTCGGCAGGATCAGCGCTTCCTTGCCGATCACCAGCTGGCTGCGATTGAGCTTGGTGGCGATTTGCACGGTCAGGTCGCAGGCGCGCAGCGCGTCGAAGGTGAGCGGTGTGTCCGGCGTGGCCATGACAAAATTGCCGCCCAGGCCCAGGAAGACTTTGACGCGGCCATCCAGCATGGCCTGGATGCTGTCCACCGTGTCCAGCCCATGTTCGCGCGGCGGCTCGAAATTGAACACCTTCTGCAGGCGGTCGAGGAAGGCCTTGGCCGGCTTGTCCTCGATGCCCATGGTGCGGTCGCCCTGCACGTTGGAGTGGCCGCGCACCGGGCACAGGCCTGCGCCGAGGCGGCCGATCTGCCCGCGCATCATCATCAGGTTGGACAGCATCTGGATGGTCTTCACCGCGCCCTTGTGCTGGGTCAGGCCCATGCCCCAGGTGCTGATGACTTTCTCGCCCTTGATGAAGATGTCGGTGAGCTGCTCGATCTGTGCGCGCGGCACGCCGGATTCGGCCAGCAGCTCGTCCCAGCTTTGCGCGCGCAGGTCCTGTTCGAAAGCCTCGTAGCCGCTGGTGTGGCGGGCGATGAATTCGCGGTCGAGCACACTGGCCTGGCCGGCGGCCAGCGCTTCGTCGTCGCGCTCCACCAGGCGCTTGGCCATGGCTTTGATGAGCGCAAAGTCGCCCGCCAGTTTGGGCTGGATGAACAGGTTGCTGATGGTGGTGCTGGCGCCGGTCAGCATTTCCACGGCGTGGGCCGGGCTGGTGAAGCGCTCCAGGCCGCGCTCGCGCAGCGGATTGATGGAGACGATGGTGGCGCCGCGCCGTGCGCAGTCGCGCAACTCGTTCATCATGCGCGGATGGTTGGTGGCCGGATTCTGGCCGAAGATCAGCAGCGTGTCCGCATGCTCGAAGTCTTCCAGCGTCACCGTGCCTTTGCCGACGCCGACGGTGCCCGGCAGGCCGCGGCTGGTCGGCTCGTGGCACATATTCGAGCAGTCCGGGAAGTTGTTGGTGCCGTACATGCGCACGAACAGCTGGAACAGGAACGCCGCCTCGTTGCCGGTGCGGCCGGAGACATAGAAGGTGGCCTGGTTGGGATCGGGCAGGGCGTTGAGGTGCCGGGCCATGAGCTTGAAAGCATCGTCCCAGTCGATCGGCACGTATTTGTCGCTGGCGGCGTCGTAGACCATGGGATCAGTCAGACGGCCGTGCTGTTCCAGTTCATAATCCGACTGCTTGAGCAGTTCCGTTACCGTGTGGGCGGCAAAGAAGTCCGGCGTCACGCGCTTGCTGGTGGCTTCGGCGGCGACCGCCTTGACGCCGTTCTCGCAGAATTCAAAGGTGGACGCATGCTCGCGGTCCGGCCAGGCGCAGCCCGGGCAGTCGAAGCCGTCCGGCTGATTCTGCTTCAGCAGGGTACGGTAATTGCCGGCGGTGACCTTCTCGCGCACCAGGTTGATGGCGACCTGTTTTAATGCCCCCCAGCCAGCGGCGGGATGGGTGTAGGCTTGTATATGCCCGTCTTTACTCATATTGCATCCGGTAAACTTTTTCTATGCCCAAGTATAGTGCAGAATGATAAATCTGTTAACCGAACTTAAGCTTATGGACGACGAAGTGATGGCCGCGCTGGCCGGTGTGATCGAAGCGCTCTGGCGCATTCAGCAAGAGTGGCCGGACAAATCCTGCTCGCTGGCCAAGCTCAGCAAGCAAACCCAACGCCCGATGAGCGTGCTGCGGCGCCAGCTCAGTGCACTGGAAGAGGCGGGCCTGATTGCGCTGGCGCTGGACGATGGCGGCGTCACCGGCACGGTCCAGCTCAGCGCTGCCGGCGCGCAGTTGGCGGCCGAACTGTTTTCCTGACCTGATTTCAGCGCTTGCAATCCTGGACGCGAAGGTCTACACTTGTTGTACTGTTTGGTACAACTACTTTGAAAGGTCTCTACCATGTCCCGTCCGCCACTACCTCCCTTCACGCTGGAAAGCGCTGCGCAAAAAGTCCGTCTGGCCGAAGATGGCTGGAATACCCGTCAACCGGAAAAGGTCGCACTGGCCTACACAGAAGACTGCGCCTGGCGCAACCGTGGCGAGTTCGTCACGGGCCGCGCGGAAATTATCGGCCTGCTCAAGCGCAAATGGACGCGCGAGCTCGAATACCGCCTGATCAAGGAATTGTGGGCGCATGACGGCAACCGCATTGCGGTCCGCTTCGCCTACGAATACCATGACGATTCCGGCCAGTGGTATCGCGCCTACGGCAACGAAAACTGGGAGTTCGCGGCAGATGGCCTGATGCAGCGCCGTCTGGCCAGCATCAATGAACACCCAATCGCTGCCAGCGAGCGCAAGTTTCACTGGGATATCAACGCACCGCGCCCGGCTGACCATCCGGGACTCAGCGATTTTGGTTTTTAAGACATGCCACGTGTAATGGGAGAGCGCAGCGATGCCGTGCCGCTGCTGGCCGAAGTGTTCCGTACCTACGGTTTTGAAGGCGCCAGCCTGGCGCGGATCACCGAGGGGACGGGGCTGGGCAAGGGCAGCATCTATAACTTCTTCCCGGGCGGGAAGGAGGAGATGGCCGAGGCGGTGCTCAAGGACATCGACAGCTGGTTCCGCGAGCAGGTGTTCCAGCCGCTGCGCCATGCGGCCGACGCCTCGCACGGCATCGACCAGATGTTCAGGGCGGTCGAGCGCTACTTCCTGTCTGGCCGCAAGGTGTGCCTGGTGGGCGTGTTCGCGCTGGGGCATGAGCGCGACCGCTTTGCCGCCCGCGTGCAGTCGTATTTTGCCGAATGGGTGCTGGCGCTGACCACCACACTGGAACGCGGCGGCCGCGATAGCCACACCGCGCTGGCGCTGGCGGAAGACGTGGTGGGCGGAATCCAGGGCGCGCTGGTGCTGGCGCGCGCGGCCGACGAACCGGCGTTGTTCACGCGCGCATTGGAGCGCATGCGGCAACGCCTGGATTGAACTTGTTGGGGGCTGGCGCGTCCAACTAGATTTAAGGCGGACTCGCCATGCCCCTTCCGATTGCCCCCGGCCTGCCGCCGGACTTGCTGCTGCGGCAGATTTATATGCACCAGAGCGACTATGCGGTGTTCAGCGCCGACATGCAAGGTCAGGTGACCAGCTGAAACCTGGGCGCCAGCCTGATTTTTGGCTATGCCGCCGAGGAAATGCTGGGACGCAGCGCGGAGGATCTGTTTACCATCGCCGACCAGGTTGACGGCGAGCCGCAAAGTGAAATGCAGCAGGCGCGCGCGCGCGGCCGCGCCGGTGATTTCCGCTGGCACCAGCGCAAGGATGGTTCCCTGTTCTGGGCCGATGGGGTGATGACGCTGATCGCAGGCGAGGATGGCGAGCCTTTGGGCTATCTCAAAATCCTGCGCGACATCACCGAGCGCAAGCTGGCCGAGGACCAGATCCTGCGGCTGGCTACACTGGACGTGCTGACCAGCCTGGCCAATCGCGCCGACTTTGACACACGGCGCTCGGAAATGGTGGCGCTGGCCGAGCGCACCGGCCAGCTGCTGCTGTTGCTCATGATCGACCTGGACCACTTCAAGGAAGTCAACGATGTGCTGGGCCACCAGGCTGGCGACCAGATGCTGCAAATGGTGGCGCAGCGCATCCGCCGGGTGAGCCGCGAGAGCGATTACGTGGCACGGCTGGGCGGCGATGAATTCGCGCTGCTGCAGCTGCATCCGCCGTCGCCCGCCAGCGGCGGCACGCTGGCTGAAAAGCTGCTGCAGGAACTCGCGCAACCTTTTACGATCGATGGCCACGAAACCAAGATCAGCGCCAGCATCGGGATTGCCGTCTGCCCGGGAGATGCCGCCAATCCCGACGAGCTGCTCAAGAAAGCCGACCTGGCGCTGTATCACGCCAAGCATTCGGGCCGCAACTGCTACCACTATTACACCCATGCACTGGACGAGATCGCGCACCGCAAGAACGCCGACCACAACGAGCTCAAACGGCTGATGCACAACGATGGTTGCGACATCGTGTATCAGCCGATACTCGATGCCAGCGGCCGCACCGCCGCCATGGAAGCGCTGCTGCGCCTGCCCGGCTATCTGGGGCGGCAGCCGGTCGAGTATGCCCTAGGGCTGGCCGGCGAGATCGGCTTGTTGCCGGAACTGGGCATCTGGGTCACGCGCAAGGCTTGCGCCGAGCTGCGGCGCTGGCGGGATGCCGGCGTGGAGGAGGTGCGGATCTGCATCAATACCTGCGCCAAGGAGCTGCGCGACCAGGGCTTTCTGTGGCAGCTCTATCTGGCGCTGCGGGACAATGACCTGTCGCCGGCGGACGTCGAAATCGAGTTGACGGAACGCGATGCCATCGAGCTGGAAAGCACCGGCAGCAAGGTGATCGAGCAGCTGCGGGTGCGCGGGTTCACGCTGTCGCTGGACGATTTCGGTACCGGTTATTCCTCGCTCAGCTACCTGCGCACGCTGCCGGTCAGCACCCTCAAGCTCGACAAGAGCTTTTTGAAGGAAGTGCCCGAACACACGGACGCCAACGCGATCGTCAACACCGTGATCCGGCTCGCGCACGACCTGCGTCTGATGGTGGTTGCGGAAGGAGTGGAAAGCGCGGCGCAGGCGAATTTTCTGCGCGCCGCTGGCTGTAATGCGTTTCAGGGTTTTTTGTATTCGCGGCCGCTGGCCGCCGATGATGCGCTGGCCTGGCTGCTTGAAGGTTCACACTAGTCCCAGGTCGCGCCCCCTGGTACCGAAGATGCTTTCCACCTGTCCCGCGTTCAGGCCGTACATGCGCGTCAACAGGCCGCCGAACATGGCGCGGTATTCGTTGAGCACCGGGTAGTCGCGGTTCTGGAACAGCGTCGGCTGCTCCAGCCTGACCTGTTCGCCATGCACCTTGCCGCCGTTGATGCCGCCGCCCAGCACCCAGTAGACGCTGCCATGGCCATGGTCGGTGCCGCGGTTGCCGTTCTCGCGGAAGGTGCGGCCAAATTCGCTGACCACCACCACCACCGTGTCTTTCCACTCCGGCCCCATCTCCTGCGCAAAGCCGGCCAGGCCCTTGCCCAGCTCTTCCAGCCGGTTGGCCAGGTAGCCGGTGGCGTTGCCCTGGCCGACGTGGGTGTCCCAGCCGCCGACATCGACAAAGCCGATGTTGTAGCGGTCCTTCATGAGCTTGGCGATGCGGCGCGCTTCCAGTTCAAAGCCTTTGGCGGTGATGGCGTTGCGGTTGGCGGCGTCCATCTCGCCAACCATTTCCTTCATCACGTCTTCGCGCACGGTGAAGCCGTCGCGCACCTGCTGCGACAGTTTGGTGCCGTCGTACATGGCGGCGATCATCTTGGCCTGGCGCGCATCGACTGCGGGTTTGGCGACGCTGCGCAGTGCGGTGTTAGCCACCTGCAGGCCGCCCTGCATGATGAGCGGCAGCTGGTCGGTGAAGGAAATGGCGCTGGCGCGGTCGGCGCTCAGCGTCATGGCCAAGCGGTTGAGGAAGCCGGAGCGGTAGTCGCGGCGGCGGTCCAGCGCCTGACCCAGCTCGATCGAATCCTGGGTTTCAAAGTGGCTGCGCGACAGGTCTTCGGTGCCGGCAAACGGCACGAACGCTGCCTGGCCCGCCGTGAACAGCGGATAGATGCTGTCACGGAGCGCCGGGTGCAGGCCCCAGTCGCTGTCGATGGGCAGCGCGGACTTGAGGTCGTCGCTGGGTTTGGCGATGGCGATATTCGGCCGCACCTGGTAGTAGTACTGGCTGGAGATGGGCACCAGCAGGCTGGTGGCGTCGTAGCCGCCGCGCATGAAGACGAACAGCAGACGGGTCTTGCTGGCGGGCGCGGCCCACAGCTGGCCGGCCATTGCCGCAGCAGGCAGCGCGGCCAGGGATTTGATCAGGGTGCGGCGTTTCATCGTGCTTCTCCTAGCGGTTCATCAGTTCTGGCGATGACAGGAACAGCGTGTTCCATTCCTGGGGCGATGCCGCCTGTTCAAGTGCTTGGCGGGTGGCGGGCGCCAGCGATTTTTGCAGCGACTGGTAGTACAGCGCATTGGCCAGTTGCGGGAAGGCCGGCTTTTCCACGGGCTGCGTGCCTTCGCTCTTGAACAGGCCGGCCGCGCCGCTGCCGATGGCCTTGGCAATTTCAAAGCGCGTGGTCATCTGGCCGGGGCTGGCCCAGCCGGATTGCGTGAGCGGATAGCCGTCCGGCGTCTGGCGGCCATACAGTGGTTCGGCCATGCGGTTCAGCCAGTTCAGCATGGGGCTGGTGTTGAGGATGATCTTGTCGTCATAGGTCAGGCGCACGGCCGACACCACGTAGTGCACCGGGTCCTTGAATTTGCTGCCCAGCGACTGCGTGAACTCCGGCGAGGTGAACATCACGCGCAGCACGGCGGCGATGTCGCCATCGGTAGCCTGGAACTGCGCGGCCATGCGTTCCACCAGCGGCTGCGGCGGTTCGTCGGCGACAAAGTAAATCGCCAGCTTGCGGCTCACGTAGCGCGCGGTGGCGGGATGGCGACACAGGCGGTCTAGCGCTTCGTTGACTTCCGCCAGGCCACGGCCCTTGACGGTCTGGCCGAGGAAGACTTTGTCGCCGTAGTCGTGGCGATTCGGGTTGAATTCAAACAGGCCTTTGCGGACATACTGTTCCTGCTTGTCCTTGCGCACATTGGGCATCTTGTCGGTGAGGTTGACGCCGACGCCGGTCAGGATGCGGGCCAGCTGCTGCACATCGTTCTGGGTGTAGCCGCTGTCGACGCCCATGGTGTGCAGCTCCATGATTTCGCGCGCGTAGTTTTCGTTGATGCGGTTGGCGGCGTTCTGCTCGTTATCCAGGTAGCGGATCATGGCCGGATGATGCAGCGTGGCCGACAGCAGGTCGCGGAACTTGCCCAGCGCGTGCGGACGGATCGCGGTGTCTTCGTAGTCGCTGACCAGCACGCGCAGATTGGCCTTGCCCTGATGGACGTTGAAGTGGTTCATCCAGAACCACGTCATCTGCTCCTGCAACTGGTTGGGTGAATACAGGTCACGCAGCAGCGAGCGCGTGGCTGCTTCCTTGGCCAGCCGGTTCAGCTCCTGCTGGTAGGCGCGCTGCGCGGCTTTCTTGGCTTCGTCATCGGCCATCGCCTTGTCGTAGTCGCGGCGCTGGTTTTCCAGCTCCTCCACCAGCTGTGGCATGGACTTCTGCGAAATTGTCAGCGCATCGATCTGCGCCTGCGCGGCCGCCGGCAGCACGGCGGGACCGGGACGCAGCTGCTGGTCGAGCCAGCGTTCGTAGCCCATCTTTTCGGCCTGCTGGTAGGTGGTGTTATTCACGCCCCAGGTGATGCGGTTCAAGGCGTTGCTGAGCGCCACCGTATCGGCGGGCCGGGACACCGTCGGCGTGGTGGGGGCGGTGGCACAGCCAGCCAACAGCAGAAGGGCGGCCAGGGAGCGGGCGATAGGTTGAGTATGCATAGGCCTTAGGATATGCCAATTTGGGCCATCCGCTGTATGAAGTATGTGTATCGTGCAACAAAATGTTACGCACTCAACGCTGGCCAAATGAGTAGCTTGATACTAGGATGGTACGATAGTGCGCGCCTGCTGGCGCGACCGCCGGAATACTTCTGACAAGACTGACCATGCCTACCACCGATCCACGCGTTGACGCCTACATTGCCAAGTCCGCCGAATTTGCCCAGCCCATCCTGGCGCACCTGCGCGCGGTAGTGCATGCCGCCTGCCCGGAGGTGGAAGAGACCATGAAGTGGAGCTTCCCGCACTTTATGTACAAGGGCATGATGTGCAGCATGGCTGCCTTCAAGGCGCACTGCGCATTCAACTTCTGGAAGGCGGAGCTGATGATGGCGCGCGACGATATCAACCGCGAAGCCATGGGCCATTTCGGCCGCATTGCCGCGGTCAAGGATCTGCCGGCGAAAAAGGTCCTGACCGGCTACATCCGGCAGGCCATGAAACTCAATGACGACGGCGTGTCCGCACCCGCACGCGCCAAGCCGGCAACGCCGCGGCCATTGCAAATTCCCGACGATCTGCATGCCGCGCTGGATGCCGTGCCTGCCGCACGCAGACACTTTGATGCGTTCACTCCCGGCAAACAACGTGAATACGCCGACTGGCTCAACGAGGCGAAGACGGAAACCACGCGCGCGCGCAGACGTGAACAAGCCGTCGAATGGATCGCTGAAGGTAAGTCGAGAAATTGGAAATACGAGAAGTGCTAGTAACTGCGAAACTGCGATGAAACTACTGGCAGTAGCGTGTCAGCGGGGTTTGGGCTGGACGCTAAGGCGCTTAACTGGCGCCGGATACCGCATGCCGGCGCCTGGCATTGCGAGAACGGGATTGCCGCTCAATGCATGGACGCGGTGGACAGATCTTTCAGCTCGCGGATGCTGATATCTGATTTTTCATGCATACGCAGCAGGATCGTCGCACCCACTGCCAACTTCCGGTGCCGGATCTTGCTGATGATCGGTGGCTGAACCTCCAGCACCCGACACAACTCTGCATCGTTCTTCAAGTTCATCTTTTCGATCAAAGTGTCAAGAAGCTTGTTTGGGACAAAACTGGATGGCTCCAGCGCCCGCGCACGATTCATGGCTTCAATCAGTTCCAACTTTTTCTGCCGTACGTTCATGGTTTGCTCCTCCTTTGCTCTAAACGTTAATTAAAGTACGTTTCCCGGCAAGGCTAGCGCCCACACCCTTTCTGGTCTGAATGTGGTACGCGACTCAACATTCTTGATAACCATGCAAGTTAATTTCAATAATACTACGCGCGGTAAAAAAGTGCAGGGTTTAACAAATAAATTATGTTAGTTATTGCTCAAACGGGTTGACATTGTTGTTTCTTGTAACCCGTCCTTAGACAAAAGTAGGATTTTGTCTGTCATTTTTGCCGCATGTTGAGAATGTGTCACCATGATTGCACAGGCGCCGGTGGCTTTTATTTCACGTTGTAACAGGCTGAGGATGGCGTCGGCGGTATCCGGGTCAAGATTACCCGTTGGTTCATCAGCCAGCACCAGCGCCGGGCGGTGCACCAGGGCGCGGGCAATGGCGACCCGCTGCATCTGGCCTCCCGAGATCTGGTGTGGGAAATCATGTTCGCGTCCCCCGAGGCCGACAGCGTCCAGCATCTCTTTCGCGCGGTCGGTTGGCATGCCGTTAAGCAACAACGGCAGCGCTACATTTTGTAACAACGTTAAATGCGGCAGTACATGAAAGGCCTGAAAGATAAAACCCATGCGCGCGCGCCGCAATCGGGTGGCGGCATCGTCGTCGAGGCCGGACATGGCAATGCCGTCGACGATGATCGGCGACAGGCCCGGTTTGCTGTCCGGCACGTCCAGTCCGGCGATCAGATTTAACAATGTCGACTTGCCGACGCCGGAATCGCCCATGATGGAGACAAATTCTCCCGCCTTGAAAGTCCATGACAGTTCATGCAGGACCGGGCGCTCGGCGTAGGATTTGGAAAGTTTGTTGAGTTCGAGCATTATCGTGTGAGTGTGCGGCGGAGGGCGAAGCTGGCGCCATCGACCAGCGCCACCAGCAATAGCATGGCGAGGATGACGGTAGCGGCCAGCGGCATCTGGAACAAAGACAGGTGGTATTTCAGCATCTGGCCCAAACCACCGGCGCCTACCACGCCCAGAATGGCGGCGGCGCGGATGTTGTTCTCCCAGCGGTACAGGGTATAGGACAGCATCTGCGGCAAGGTTTGCGGCAGCGTGGCGTAGAGGAAGGCGCTGGTGGCGCTGGCGCCGTTGGTGCGCAGGCTTTGTTCGGGCAGTGGCGCGGCGTTTTCCAGCGAGTCGGCAAACAGGCGGCCCAGCACACCGGCCGTGTGGGCGGCCAGTGCCAGCGTGCCGCCCAGCGGCCCCAGGCCGGCGGCGATCAGCATGACCGACGCCCATACCAGTTCAGGAATCGAGCGCAGCACATTGAGCAGCGCGCGCATGGCGGCGCGTGGTGCGGCGCCGAAGCGTCCGGAGGCGGGCAGCGAAAACGCCAGGCCGAAGAGTACGGCCAGCAGCGTACCCAGACCGGACATGGCCAGCGTCTCCACGGCGGCCCAGAAGGTTTTGGCAAGGAAGGGCAGGCCCGTCTCTGGCGGCGCGAAACCGCCCAGCAGTTCCAGCGTGCTGTTGACGGCTTCCACCGTGAAGAATTCGCGCCACTTCAGCGGCAGCGTGGCAAAGCTGGCGACAATGAGCGCGGCCAGCATGGCCATCAGCACGATGACGGTCCAGTCGCGGCGCGGCGGCTTGGGCAGGTGCGGATTCATCCCAGCCTCCGGCGCAGCACTTTGGAGAACTGGTCGGCCAGCGCGACCAGCGCGACGAACACCAGCAGCATGGCGGCCACCTCCGACCCCGCCAGCATCTTCATCGATTCGTCCATGCGCTGGCCAAGACCGCCGGCGCCGACGAATCCCATCACCACCGAGCCGCGGATCGCGCACTCCCAGCGGTAGACGGTGTAGGACATAAGCTCCGATGCCGCTTCCGGCAGCGCACCATACAGCAGCGCAGACAGGCGCCCGCTGCCATTGGCGAGCAGCGTATCGCTTGCGTGGGCATCGGAGGACTCGAGGATTTCAGCATAGACCTTGCCCAGCATGCCGCAGTAGGTCAGGGCGATGGCCAGCACGCCGGCTGTCGGCCCCAGGCCGATAATCCGCACAAACAGCAGTGCCCACACCAGTTCCGGCACGGAGCGCAGCAGCACCAGCAGCCAGCGTACCGCCTGCCGCACGGCGCGGGCGGCCGGCCGCATGCGGCCCGTGCCCAGCGCGGATATCGACAGCTGTTCGTTGATGATCAGCGTGGCCGGGATGGCGCCCAGCAGGGCCAGCGTCAGGCCGGCGGTGGCAATGGCGACCGTGTTCCAGGTTTCACGCAGTAGCATGTCGAGGAATTCGGCGCTGTGCGCGGGGACCAGGAAGTCGGCCAGAAAACGTCCGGTTGCACGCAGGCTTTGTTCATCCAGCAGTATCCACGGCTTGAACTCGGTGACCACCAGCGTCGGCCACAGCACCAGCAGCGCGGCGACAATGGCGAGGATGCGGCCGCGCAGGGCGGGGTCGCGGTGTACGGACAACGTGACCATTACAGGCAGGCGCCCACGCCCGGTTTGACGGCCATCGCGTCATCATGCGGCGGTTTGCTGGCGGCGGGCGGTTCGCCCTGATACAGTGCGGCGATCATTTGCGGCGTGACCTGCGCGCGCGGCAGGTCAAATTCGATACGGCCATCGCGCAGTGCGACGATGCGCGGGAAGTGGCTCAGCGCCAGATCCACCTGGTGCAGGCTGCAAATCAGCGTGGCGCCGCGTGCGCCGGCTTCCTCGCGCAAGGTGGTCAGCGTGAGTTCGGACAGTGCCGGATCAAGTGCGGACAGCGGCTCGTCCACCAGCAGCGCCTTGGCCGGCGACAGCAGCAGGCGCGCCAGGCCGCAGCGCTGGCGTTCGCCGCCAGACAGGCGGTCAACCCGGGAATACAGTTTGTCGCCCAGGTTAAAGCGTGACAGCGCCTGCCATGCGGCTTGCGGATCGGCGGGCTTGAACAGCGATGCGAGTGCGCGCCACACCGGCCATTGCGGCAGGCGTGCCGCCAGCACCGCCGTCACCACGCGCTGGCGCGGCGGCAGCGGCGGGGTTTGCGGCGCCAGGAACAACTGCGCGCGCAGGCGATGGCGGGCCGCTTCGCCCAGCGCCCACGGGTCTACGCCGAAGGCCTGAAAGCTGCCTTCGGCCGGCTTATGGGACAGCGAGAGTGTCGCCAGCAGTGTGGTCTTGCCGGCGCCGGAAGGGCCGATCAGGGCCACTTGCTCGCCCTGTTCGATGGTCAGGTCAATCGCTTGCAGCGCGGGTGCTGGCGATGCGCCGAGGTGGCGCACCGTGAGGTTTTGCAGTTGATACGTTGGCATTGCAGACTACTTCAGCAGGCCCGCGTTTCTGGCTGCGGCTTCGATGTTCTTGTAGTTCTCGGCCTTGGTCGGGATGAATTTGGACGCGCGCTGCAGTTCCATGATGGCCTTGTCCTCAGGCTTGCTGGCGTCCAGCGCCAGGAAGGCGTCGCTCAGTTTTTTCTTCAGGTCGGCGTTCATGTCGGTACGCACGGACCAGTTGTAGTCGTAGTAGCCAGGCGTGGTGTAGAACACGCGCACCACGGCGGGATCGACCTTCTTCGCTTCCAGCAGTTTTTCCCACACCGAGATATTCAGCGCGCCTGCATCGACCTTGCCGCCTGCGACCGCTGCGACAGTGGCGTCGTGCGCGCCGGAGAAGGCGATGCGTTTCAGATCGGTGTCCGGGTTGATCTTCGCCTGCAGCAGGTAGTAGCGCGGCATCAGGTGGCCCGAGGTCGAGGATTCGGAGCCGAAGCTCAGGGTTTTGCCCTTGAGGTCATTCAGGCTGTTGATGCTCTTGTTGGTGGTGACGAACACCGAGCGGAATTTTTCATCTTCGGCGCGTTGTACCAGTGGCGTGATGGCGCCCTTGCTGCGCTCATTGGCCTGGACGAAGGTGAAGCCGCCAAACCAGACCATGTCGACTTTTTTATTAATCAGGGCTTCCACCGAGGCGGCGTAGTCGGTCACCGGGGTGAATTCAACCTTCATGCCGATCTTCTTCTCCAGATACTCGCCGAGCGGCTTGAACTTGCGTTGCAGTTCGGTCGGTGCTTCGTCGGGAATGGCCGACACGCGGAACACGTGATCGGCCGACTGTGCATGAGACCAGGAAGCGGCCAGCAGCATGCCGGCAGCGAGTAAGGATCTGAGGGTGAGTTTCATTGTTGTTTGCCCTTTAATGTGAGAAGTCGCACAGAACTTTCGGTACAGCGCTACAAAATAGATATTCGGCTATCATAGCAAAAATCACCTCGGCGGATGGCCACCTACATAAAGGCAGAGCACCGTATGCAAATGTCCCGCACCTCGGCGATCCGTGTTGTTTCGCCCAACGTAAGCAACACGCTGCCGCTGCGGCAGGCCCATGGCAGCGCGGCTGTCATCGCAGAAATCAGCGAGGGATTGCTGGCGTCGTCCGCACACATGTCGCCCAAATTCCTCTACGACGATCTCGGCTCCAAACTGTTCGAGGCGATCTGCGAATTACCTGAGTATTACCCGACCCGTACCGAAGCAAGCATCTTTGCTGCCTATGGCGCCGATATGGCGCATGTGGTGGGGGACGGCGCATCGCTGATCGACCTGGGGGCCGGCAACTGCGCCAAGGCCGCTGCGCTGTTCCCGCTATTGAAGCCGGCGCAGTATGTGCCGGTCGATATCTCGCGTGACTTCCTGCTGGGCGCTGTGAACTCGTTACAACAGCGCTTCCCGCAGATCGAGATGACCGCGCTGGGGCTGGACTTCTCCAACGGCTTTGAATTGCCGGACAGCGTGCGCAGCGAGCGCCGCGTGTTCTTTTATCCCGGTTCCTCGATCGGCAATTTCTCGCCGGAGCAGGCGGTGGGCTTTTTGCGCGGCCTGCGCGCCAATGCCGGCGAGGATGGCGGGCTGCTGATCGGCGTCGATCTGATCAAGGATCACGCCCTGCTGGACGCGGCATATGACGATGCCCTGGGCGTGACCAGCGCGTTCAACCTGAACATGCTGCGCCACCTGAATCATTTGGTCGGTGCGGACTTCGATGTCGACCAATGGCAGCATGTGGCTTTCTTCAATCCCGAGCTAAGCCGCATTGAAATGCATCTGGAAGCGCGTTGTCCGCTGACTGTCACCTGGCGTGGCGGCGAGCGCGATTTCGCCCGTGGCGAACGGATACACACGGAAGACAGCTACAAATACACCCGCCAGTCGTTTGCCACCTTGCTGGAGCGGGCCGGCTTTGCCACCCAGCGCATGTGGACAGACAAGGATCACTGGTTCGCTGTCATTTACGCGCGTGCTATCGGCGATTGAACCATGAACCAGCTACACAATCGCTACACTGCGGTACGCAAACACACGCTGGCATTGGCCGAACCGCTGTCCGATGAGGACTGCGGCGCGCAATCGATGCCGGACGCCAGTCCGATCAAGTGGCATCTGGCGCACACGACGTGGTTTTTTGAGACCTTTATCCTGGAGCGACTTGAGCACGATTTTGCGCCGTTTCATCCGGCGTTCCGCATCCTGTTCAATTCCTATTACAACGGCATCGGCGAGAAGCATCCGCGTCCGCAGCGCGGCTTGCTGACGCGGCCCGGCATGGCGCAGGTGCGCGCCTATCGCGCCGATGTGGATGCGCGTATTGCCCGTCTGCTGGAGAGTGAGGGCGGCGCCGAACTGGAGATACTGATTACACTGGGCTTGCAGCATGAGCAGCAGCATCAGGAGCTGATGCTCACGGACGTCAAGCACCTGCTGGCGCAAAGCCTGCTGCGGCCTGCCTACATGGAAATCCCGTTGCATCCCGCTGCAGCCAGCGCACCGCTGGCGTGGCTGGAATTTGAAGGCGGCCTGACCGAGATCGGCTACGACGGCACAGGCTTCAGCTTCGATAACGAACTGCCACGCCACAAGCAGTATGTGGCGCCATTTGCGCTGGCCTCGCGGCTGGTGACCAATGGCGAGTACCTGGCCTTCATCAACGCTGGCGGCTATTTCAACGCTGCCTTGTGGCTGGCGGAAGGCTGGGACTGGGTACGCGCCCAGAATCTGAAAGCGCCGATTTACTGGTTCCAGGACGAGCAGGGCGCCTGGCAGGAGTTCACGCTCCATGGCGCGCAGCCGCTGGACCTCAATCGCCCAGTCACGCACGTCTCGCTGTTTGAAGCGGATGCTTATGCCAATTGGGCTGGCGCGCGCCTGCCCACTGAAGCCGAATGGGAGTGCGCAGCTGTGCAGGCGCGCGCACCGGTGGAAACCGGATCGCTGCATCCGGCCGGTGTTACCGGCGAGCGTCTGCGGCAGATGTACGGCCACTGCTGGCAGTGGACCAGCAGCAGCTATGCGCCATACCCCGGCTTTGCGGCGGCGGAAGGTGCGCTCGGCGAATACAACGGCAAGTTCATGCTGAACCAGTATGTGCTGCGCGGCTCGTCGTGCGCGACGCCGGAGGGACATGCGCGCGCCAGTTACCGTAACTTCTTCCCGGCTGGCGCGCGCTGGCAATTTACCGGCATCCGGCTGGCTCGCCGTTAAGCCGCACGTCAAGCCATATACCGCACCGGGCGGTTCTCAAACCCTCAATTCTTAGACCCGCGGAACAGACTGACGAATTGATTCAATTCGCCAGCCTGGTCCTGTATCGCGGGCGCCGATCTTGAGATGCGAGAAAATCATTACGGGCTCCTCGTCAATCAAACGAAGAGCCAGCATAACGCGGTATTACGCGGCGATGGCGCCTTTACCTTCGGTCGATTCAGTACGGGCGAGCTGGCGGTTGACGGCGCTGAGCACGGCCTTGAACGAGGCGGTCAGGATGTTGCTGTCGGTGGCCGCGCCAAACAGGGTAGGGCCGTTGGCCAAGCGCAGTTCGACATAGCAGGCTGCCTTGGCGTTGGCGCCGGAGCCAATCGAGTGCTCGTGGTAGTCCATCAGCTTGATGTCCAGGCCCAGCGCATCGACGAAGGCGTCGATCGGGCCGTTGCCGCCGCCTTGCAGCGCCAGTGGTGCGCCACGGTGCATCATGGCGATATCGATTTGCACCGGCTCATCGCTGCTGGTGTCTTCCACCATCTTGTGCGAGCTGTAGGCATAAGGTGAAGTCTGCTCGAAGTACTCCTTGCTGAAGATGTTGTAGATGCCTTCGGCGGTGATTTCCAGGCCGGTCTGGTCGGCCACTGCTTGCACCGCGCGGCTGAATTCAATCTGCAGACGGCGTGGCAGTACCAGGCCGTAATCCTGTTCGAGCAGGTAGGACATGCCGCCCTTGCCCGATTGGCTGTTGACGCGGATGACGGCGTCGTAGCTGCGGCCCAGGTCTTGCGGGTCGATCGGCAGGTAAGGAATCTCCCAGATCGCGCCGGCTTCCTGCTTGGCGAAGCCTTTCTTGATCGCGTCCTGGTGCGAGCCGGAAAAGGCGGTGAATACCAGGTCGCCCACATAAGGGTGGCGTGGATGCACTGGCAGCTGGTTGCACTCTTCCGCTACCTTGCGCACTTCGTCGATGTCGGAGAAGTCCAGGCCAGGATTGACGCCTTGCGTGTAGAGGTTGAGCGCCAGCGTGACCAGGTCGACGTTGCCGGTGCGTTCGCCGTTGCCGAACAGGCAGCCCTCAACGCGGTCGGCGCCGGCCATCACCGCCAATTCCGCCGAAGCGACAGCGGTGCCGCGGTCGTTGTGCGGGTGGACCGAGATGATCAGCGAATCGCGGCGGGTCAGCTTGCGCGACATCCATTCGATCTGGTCGGCGTAGATGTTGGGCGTGCTGCATTCCACCGTCGATGGCAGGTTGATGATCATCTTCTTGTTGGGCGTCGGCTCGAAGATGGCGATGACGGCGTCGCAGATATGCTTGGAGAAGTCCAGCTCCGTGGTGGAGAACGATTCCGGCGTGTATTCGTAGCCCCAGTCGGTGTCCGGGTGCTGTTTGGTCAGCTCTTTCACCAGCTTGGCGCCGCTGGTGGCGATGTTGGTGATCTCTTCGCGCGACATGCCGAACACCACCTTGCGGAATACCGGCGCCACCGAGTTATACAGGTGGACGATGGCGCGCCTGGCGCCGACGCAGGATTCCACGGTACGGCGGATCAGCTCTTCACGCGACTGGGTCAGCACGATGATGGTGACGTCGTCCGGGATGCGGTTCTCGTCAATCAGCTTGCGCACGAAGTCGAAATCGGTCTGCGATGCGGAAGGGAAGCCGACTTCAATCTCTTTCAGGCCGATCTTGATGAGCAGCTCGAACATGCGGATTTTCTTCTCGATGCTCATTGGCTCGATCAGCGCCTGGTTACCGTCGCGCAGGTCGGTGCTCATCCAGATTGGCGGTTTGCTGATAATGGCGTTCGGCCAGGTACGGTCGGTCAACTGGACAGCCGGGAAGGCGCGGTATTTGCTCGCTGGGTTCTGCAACATCATGGTAATGCTCCTGAATTCTGAATTGTGGATGCCGGCGTGGGGGTGCTGGCGCTACTGGGTGTGGCGGAGGGTTGCCGTGCTACCACGGGGCGCTAGGCGCGGCAACCGGTCGGTAGTTTTAGCAGTAGCGTCGACAGCAGACGTGCGCCAGCCGGCATCGCGATCGCATCGCGGGTGCTAGATGGAGCAAGGGAGGCCGTAGTCGTAGAGAGCATCGGTGCAAAACTTTCCTGGATTTTGGAGACTGTGCGGCTTGTGGCCGTCACGAGGGTGCAACAGGGACGCGGATTAAGCGCGTGCTAGTAGGCGCGCTGCTAGCGATAGGGCGCTGGCAGGCGATAGCAGGAAAGCGGATAGGTGCAGATGCGAGATCATGGGCTTTAATGTAAGAGATCGCTGCGTTTGGTGTCAAGGAAATTTTGCGCACAGGACAGCAAGCGCAGGCCGGATCGCCACAAGGCCTCAGTCGCTCAGGGTCCAGCGGCGCGATAGATAGTCCAGCACCAGCGTCCGGTTTCCCAGTGCCGCCATGCCGAGTGTCCCGATCAGACGCATCGGCGCCTGGAAGCTATGTCCCTGACAATACGAGGCAGACACATTGCGCAGCGTCTTGCCCGCTACTTCCAGGCCGTCTTCCAGCGGCCGCTCACCACAGCTGACGGTCTCGCCGCCCGGCCCCGGGAAACTGAAGGTGCTGGTGCCTGCCGACGGCTTGGCGCCTGCTATCAGCGCTTGCCACATGCGGTCGTCACTGGCAACCAGGCCAAAGCGGGCGGCGCCGGTGTCCAGCAAGGCGTAGCCAAGGCCGGTACCGGCATGCCGGATTTCCACCACCGTATGGCCGCCGCCTTCCGCCCAGCTCAGGTATAGCAACGGCTGGGCATCGTGTACCCCGGCCAGCAATGGTTGCTCAGTATAAGCATAGCGGGCCTGGCCCAGGTCCAGCGTCAACGTGCCATTTTCAAACAGCGCATTGCCAACCATGGCGATCGGACCGCCGCCGCAATTGGCTTCCTTGAGTGGCGCCAGATTGGCGGCGTTGGCCGGAATGGCGCGTCGCCGGCCGGCGACGTTCACCTGGGCACGCTCGCCCTTGGCGGCAGCGTCACGCCGCCGCCAGTTCCATTCGCCGTTTGCCCCTGTGTCGAGCTGGACCGTACAAGCAATGCCGTTGACGGACACGGGCAACAGCAATGCCAGACGCTCCGGCGGGCCATCGGTCAAGCTGCCGGAACCCCATTGAAATGGTTGCCAGTCAGGTTCCGCCGCATGGGTGTGAAGGCAAATCAGGGTCAATAAAAACAAAAATATACGCACGCTGCCGTCTTTCTGTAACTAAAGGGGGGAGGGATTATAGCGATTGCGAGGTGTTAATCAATGATTAATTACGAATATTGCAAAAAAACAACATGCTGCATGGGAAAATTGGATGAAACGACGAATTAATATTCAAATAAGATTGACACATTGAAAATTGATAAATAGTATGCGCCCGCAAATTATATAAAAAATAATTGGCAGGGGCGGTTGCGTGCTTTTATATTGCACGCGCCGCGTATTTATTTCGATATAAAGGTAGGAAATGAACGATAAGCTGCTCAATACGCAGTCCATTTCGTCGCAGCTGGATTTCGACGAATATGGGGGATTCAAACTCACCGAAGTGCTGGATGCATCAGTACTGGAAGCCATTGGTGGTGGTGCGGACAAGCCGAAAGAACCGGGAGACAAGTTCCAGCTCCTGTGTCAAGAGGTCAATAAATGCCCGGTTAATGTCTGTCCTGGTGGCGGCAAACCCACTCCGGAACCGAAGCCAAATCCAACCCCTGAAAAACCGCCGGAGAAACCGAAGGATGAGGATGGCGACGAAGGTTCGTGATTTTACCTTTTCAAAATTTAAGTTAATTAAAACCAGGAATTAATATGAATGATAAGCTGATTAATACAACGCGTATTACTACGCAGCTCGAATTTGATGATCACGGCGGTTTCAAGCTGGTCGAAGTGCTGGATCAGGAAGTGTTGGAAGCCATTGGTGGTGGGGATATCGTGATTCCTACGCCGAAACTGCCGAACGCGCAGGTGCTGTGTTCGACCAAAAACGAATGCCCTACCAACTACTGTGATCCGAAACCTGAACCGAAACAGGATCCTAAACCGAAGCCAGATCCTAAACCGGACCCATCGAAGGAAAAGTCGAAGGCGGCTGACGAAGACGGCGACGAAGGCTAATTAGTCCCTGGCCGGCCCGGCACCTCCCTATACCGGACCGGCCAACGTATCGATCACAACTTATTCCATCATTCCCATGACTGACAGCAACCGCAGCGCCTTACTCCCGACGTTGGACCCCCGACGGTTGGAGTTGATACTTTATCCGACTGAGCAATGTAATTTCCGTTGCACCTATTGCTATGAAGACTTTCTTTTAGGCAAAATGTCGCCCGCGGTCATCAGCGGCGTCAAGCGCCTGATCAGCGAGCGCCTTAGCACGATTCAATTACTGGAACTGTCCTGGTTTGGCGGCGAGCCGCTGGCAGCCAAGGATGTCATGTATGAACTGTGCGACTACGCCCAGGCCGAGTGCGCCCGCCAGGGCGTGCAGCTGGCCGGGCAGATCACCACCAACGGCTATTTCCTGGATGTCGAGACGGCACGCCGGCTGCAAGGCTATGGCCAGGGCACTTACCAGATCTCGATTGATGGTTATGGCGCTGCGCATGACCGCACACGCAAGTTGATGTCCGGCGGCGGTACCTTTGACCGCATCTGGTCCAATATGCTCGCCTTGCGCGATTCGGATATCCAGTTCCATATCCTGTTCCGTATCCACCTGACTACCGACAACCTGGCATCAATGGAAGAGCTGGGGCACGTCATGCGCAAAGAGTTCCTGCACGATCCCCGTTTCGCGGTCTTCCTCAAGACGATTGAGAACCTGGGCAACGACGCTGCGAAACCGATCATGATACCGAAAGAAGAGCGTGAAGCTGCCTACCGGCGTCTCGCCATTGCGTTCGGTCTGGCGGCGCCGGATGCCGCTGCGGATGCTGAAGTGGTTGTCTCGTCCAAAGAGGCGGCAGCCAGTGCAGCCGCCACCTCGATGGCAGAGCCGGAACAGGCGCCGGCGCCGCGCGCCGCCAGACCGCTGCCGACGGTGTGCTATGCGGCGCGGCCCAATTCCCTGGCGATCCGCGCCAACGGCAAGGTACAGAAGTGCACCGTGCTGATGCATGACGAACGTAACCATTTGGGCGACCTCAGCGAGAACGGCACGATGAAGCTCGACCGCGACAAGATGGCGTACTGGATGCGCGGCTATGACTCGCTCGATGCCGGCGAGTTGAAATGCCCCGCCAACGGCGCGCCACCAGCTGCCACCACCCGAAAAACCATACCGATCTCCGTGGCCGCCTGAGCGACCGCTTACCCATTTCAAGGAAGTCTCAACCATGTCTATGCACTTCACCTTGTCGCGCGACAGCTTTGCCGCCGACTATCTGGAGAAAAACTATTTGCTGATGCGCGGCGCGCTGCGCAATGCGCCGTTCTCGCTGGAGGACGTTGATCAGGTGCTGCACGCCACGGAGCCATGTGCGCCCTTCCTTAAAATGCATGACGGCAGCGGCATCGTGGCGGAGGAGCGCTTTGTCGAACTGTATAACGATCTCGGTTCAACCCGCCGCCGCATCATGAAGCCGGCGTTCTACGGCATGCTGCGCGGCGGCGCGACACTGATCCTGAACCGGGTTGACGCGCGCCATCAGCTGATCCGTTCCTTATGCCTGGATGTCTCCAAGCTCACCGGCCAGCATACGCTGGCCAACGGCTACCTGGCCTGTGGCGAGCGGCCATCGTTTGGCAAGCACTGGGATTGCCATGACGTCTTTGCCATGCAGCTCACGGGGCGCAAACGCTGGCAGTTGTACCGTCCGACCTTTGACTTGCCATTGGCGGGTCAGACCAGCAAGGACTGCAAGGCCGATTGTCCGCCTGAGCCGGTGCTCGACGTGATCCTGGAAACCGGCGACATCCTCTATATTCCGCGCGGCTGGTGGCACTGCGCCACACCGGTAGGCGAACCCACCTTCCACGTCGCGGTCGGGGTGCATCCGGCCTCGATCAAAGACTACTTCAGCTGGGTGTGTGAAGAAAAACTGCCGGAGCTGCTGAGCTGCCGCCGCAGCCTCGGCTTCGACCATGGCAATGCCGAGCTGGTGCGCGCTGCCGCGCGCGAAGCGCTGGCCATGCTGGAGGCACCGGCGTATCTTGAGGAATACCTGGGACTGATCGCCAATTCGGATCGCGTCCAAAGCCCGTTCAAGCTGGACGATGCGCTGGGCAATGGTGCGCAACTGGCCAGCGATACGGTGGTCCGCTTGAACACGGTGTATCCACGCCAGTCCGAACATGCGGATAGTTTGCGCAAGCTGGTGGTCAATGGTGCTGCCCTGGAGCTGCCTGAAGATGAGGGGCGGGTGCTGGCGCGGCTGGCGCCGCAGGCTGGGGTCCGCGTCGACGAGCTGCAGGCTGGTTTGGCTGGCGTCGATGTGGCGCAAGTGGTGCGCCGCCTGATGGTGCGCGATGTGGTGCAGCTGCAAACGGCTGTGCGTTAACGGAGCCGCTATGCCACATTTTCGCAAGGAGGCCAGTGAGGCACGGCGCCATCAGGTCGAGATCTTTGGTGACGTGATTCTCGCTAGCACGATGCAGCACAAGCTGTTTGCCGTCATCGGTTCGCTGCTGGGCGTGGCGTTGGCGCTGCTGCTGATCTTTGGGCACTATAGCCGGCGCATCACCGTGGTCGGGCAGTTGCTGCCGGAGCAGGGCGTGATCCGCCTGTACGCGCAAAATGGCGGCGTGGTGCGGGCGGTGCCTGCGGTGGAAGGCCAGGCAGTGGCCGCCGGCACGGTGTTGCTGCAGGTCGCCAACCCGCACTACGACCGGCTGGGCGGCGATACCGACAATGGCATGCAGCAAACTGTCGCGGCGCGGCGCGGCGCGGTGGCGGAGGAACTGCACGCAACGCCGGCATTGCAGCGGCATGAAGCTGCGGTGTTGCGTAGCCGTGAGGCCAGCCTGGCCGGTACCGAGGCCAGCCTGACGCAGCAGGTTGGCATTGCCACGGAGCGGCGGCGCCTGGCGGAAGAGGAGCTCGCCAAATTCGCGCAGCTGAAGGCCACCGGTTATCTGTCGTCAGCCCAATACGATGCCAAGCGGCGCGAGCTGCTTGACCAGCAGATTGCGCTGGCGGCGTTGCAGAAACAGTGGCAAGAGGCGCGAGACGAGCGTGCCACGCTGCAGCGGCAGCTGGCAGCCTTGCCGCTGCAGCAGGCGAATGCACGGTCGGCCCTCTACCGTACATTGCAGGAGACCGAGCACGAACTGCTGGAAACGGCGGCGCGGCGCGAGTTTTCCGTGGTGGCGCCGGTCGACGGCAAGGTGACGGCGTTGACCGCCAAACCAGGCAGCCTGATCGCGCCGGGGCAGGTGCTGGGCACGCTGGTGCCGGCAGGGGCGGAACTTGAAGCCATCCTGTACGTGCCGAGCCATGGCATCGGCTTTATCGAACGCGGCGCGCGCGTCAGCTTGCGTTACCGCGCTTATCCCTATCAGAAATACGGCCAGGCGACGGGCACGGTAACCGACATCTCGGCCGCCAGCCTGCGGCCGGATGAACTGGATAACGGTGTACGTATCAGCGAACTATCGCCTGACCTGGGCAATGTCCCGGTCTACCGCATCCGGGTGCGGCTGACGGACCAACAGGTCAGCGCCAACGGCAAGCGCTTCGACCTGCTTCCGGGGGCGCTACTGGACGCCGACATCGTACTGGACCGTAAGGCGCTCTACCAATGGATACTCGATCCGCTCGACCAATTTTCTGCCAGTTTGAAACTATGAATGCACTTGCCAAGGGAATCGACTCCCTGAAATTTTCCGCCTTCGAGCGCCTGCCCATGATTCATCAGACAGAGGTGTCGGAATGCGGCCTGGCCTGCCTGGCCATGGTGTCCGGCTATTTTGGCGCCCACCTCGATCTGCTGGAGCTGCGGCGACGTTTTTCCGTGTCGCTCAAGGGCTTGCCGCTCGCTGGCATGATACGCGCCGCCAACGCCATCAATCTGACTGCGCGTCCGGTACGGTTGGAGATGGACGGGCTGTCCCAGCTCAAGCTGCCGTGCGTGCTGCATTGGAACTTCAATCATTATGTTGTGTTGCGCAAGATCAAGCGCGGTAAGCTGATCATTCACGACCCGGGTTACGGCGTCCGCAAGGTCTCCATGGAGGAGGCGGCCAAAAGCTTTACCGGCTATGCGGTGGAAATGTGGCCGAATCCGGGTTTCGTCAAACAAACCAAGACCGCACGCATTCCGCTCACGGCGGTGCTCGGACAACTGCATGGCTGGATGAAGCCGATGAGCTATGTGCTGGCGCTGGCGGTCGTGCTGGAGCTGGTGGCGCTGCTATCGCCGTTGCTGATGCAGTTCGTGCTGGACGAGGTGATACCAGCGCGCGACGCATCGCTGCTGGTGTTGCTGGCAGTGGCCTTTTGTATCTTGTATCTGGCGCAGAATCTGATCAGCCTGATGCGTTCGAGCGTGTTGCTGCATGTGGGCACCGTGTTCAGTATTCAGATACGCTCCAATCTGTTCCAGCATCTGCTGCGCCTGCCTGTGGGGTTTTATATTAAGCGCAGCCTGGGGGACATTGCCTCGCGTTTCTCGGCGATTGACGTGGTGCAGCGTACCCTGACCAGTTCGTTTGTGGAAGCCCTGCTGGACGGCATGATGGCCAGTATTACGCTGGTGCTGATGCTGTTGTACAGCCCCAAGCTGTCGGTGATTTCAATTGGTGCGCTGGCGCTGTATCTGGGCGGCCGGATGATGTGGTACAAGCCCCTGCATTCCGCGACCGAGGAGCAGATTCTCAATTCCGCCAAGCAGAGCAGCCACTTTCTCGAGACTGTACGCGGGATTCGTGCGGTGAAACTGTTTGGCCGTAGCGAGCGTCGCCATGCGACCTGGCTGAATTTGCTGGTGCGGCAGATTAACTCGGACCTCAAGACCCAGCATCTGCATATGATTTACGCCACCGCCAACGGCGCCATCTTCTCGATTGAAAGCATTCTGGTGATTTATCTGGGCGCTTCTGCGGTGATCAAGGGCGAGATGTCGGCCGGTGTGCTGCTGACCTTCCTGGCCTATAAATCGCAATTCGGCTCGCGCATCACCTCCCTGGTCAACAAATACTTCGACCTCAAGATGTTGGGCTTGCAGTTGGACCGGGTCTCCGATTTTGTGGTCGGCGAGCGCGAAGTGGAAGCGGTGGAAGCTTCCTACGATGCGGATGAAGACACCCCGGCGATCGAGCCTTACGTTGAGCTGCACAACCTGGCATTCCGCTACGGCGAACATGAAAAAGAAATCTTCGCCAACGTCAATCTGCGTGTCGGCGCGGGGGAGTTTGTCGCCATCGCCGGGCCGTCTGGTTGTGGTAAATCCACGCTGATGCAGGTCATGCTCGGGGTTTTCGAGCCGAGTCGTGGCCGGGTATGCATCGGTGGCATGGACCTGGCGTCGATCGGCCCCAAGCGGCTACGTACGCTAGTGGGTACCGTAATGCAGGACGACGATCTGTTTGCCGGTACGATCGCCGAGAATATCTCGTTTTTTGACGAAACTGCCGATCTTGAATGGGTCAAGCAATGCGCCGTCATGGCGGCAGTCGATGAGGAGGTATCGGCCATGCCGATGGGCTATCACACCTTCATCGGCGACATGGGCAGTGTGCTGTCAGGCGGGCAGAAACAGCGTATTTTGCTGGCACGCGCGCTGTACAAGCGGCCGTCCTTGTTGATGCTGGATGAGGCCACCAGTCATCTGGACGTGTACAAGGAACAGCAGGTTAACGAGGCGATTTCGGCGCTGAAGATCACCCGCATCATCATTGCGCACCGGCCGGACACGCTGGCGAGTGCCGACCGGGTTATTCCGTTCAAGACGCTGACTGAGGCAGCCACTGCTCCGCAGCAACTGGCAGCATAATCGGCCCCAGTCTCAGTCGTCAGGATGCCACGAATACGCGCGCTGCGCCCGCGCTCATGCGGCCAATCACGGCGGCTTCGCCGAAGCCTTCGCGGCGGAACAGGGCGAGGACTTCCTCGACACTGCCTTCGTCGCAGGAGACCAGCAGGCCGCCCGAGGTTTGCGGGTCGGTCAGCAGGGAGTGCTGGGCGGGCGTGATCGATGGTGCCAGCTGCACGTCAGCGCCGTAGGCGGCCCAGTTGCGGCCGGAGGCGCCGGTGAAGTAGCCGTCGTGCGCCAACTGTTCCACGCCGGGCAGCAGCGGGATCCTGGCCATGTCCAGATGCGCTGACAGCTTGGCGCCGCGCGCCAGTTCCAGCAGGTGGCCCAGCAGGCCAAAGCCGGTAACGTCGGTCAGCGCGTGCACGCCTGGCAGTTCGGATAGGGCCTTGCCAGGTTTATTGAGCTTGGTGGTGTTGGCGATCATGGCCTGGTAGCCGGCGGCATCCAGCTTGTCTTTTTTCAGTGCGGCCGACAGTATGCCCACGCCCAGCGGTTTGCCGAGAATGAGCACATCGCCTGCCTTGGCGTCGGCATTGCGCTTGACTTTCGATGGATGGATCAGGCCCATGACCACCAGGCCGTAGATCGGCTCGACGGAATCAATGGTGTGGCCGCCCGCAATCGGGATGCCCGCTTCGGCGCAGATCGATTCGCCGCCTTTGATGATCTGGCCAATGGTTTCCACCGGCAGTTGGTTGATCGGCATGCCGACCAGTGCCAGCGCCATGATCGGTGTGCCGCCCATCGCATACACGTCGGAGATGGCGTTGGTGGCGGCGATGCGGCCGAAGTCGTAAGGATCGTCGACGATCGGCATGAAGAAGTCGGTGGTGGCGATCAGCGCCTGTTCGTCATTGAGCTGGTAGACGGCGGCATCGTCGGCGGTTTCTATGCCGACCAGCAGTTCCTTCGGCACCGGGAAGCCGTGCGAGTTCTTCAGAATTTCGGACAGCACGCCGGGCGCGATTTTGCAGCCGCAGCCACCGCCATGGGAGAAGGAAGTCAGTTTGATTGCATCGTTGCTCATAGTTGGAATCCTGTGGTGACGGTGGCGGCCGGCGTGGCTGGTACAATCGCCGCATGACCTCATCCTTCAGGAACGCCACGTCGCAGCAGCTGGCCCAGGCCTTGCAGCATTCGCGGAATTATACGCTGTCGCTGTTCGAATGTTTTGCCGCTGCCGGTATGGATGCGGCGGCGCGCGTGCCACAGCTGCGCATGATCGATCCCCCTGTATGGCGGCTGGGGCAGATCGCCTGGTTCGCGGAATGGTTCATCTTGCGTGAAGCGGCGTCCAGCCATCCGGCTGATGCCCATGCCAACTGCCTGCTCACCAAGGGCGATGACTGGTTCGATGCCGAGCGTGTGCCGCACAGCAGCCGCTGGACGCTGGACCTGCCCAGCACTGGCGGCGTGAAGACCTACTGCCACGAGGTGCTGGACCGCGTGCTGGATAAATTGTCGCGCGAGCCCAACACGGACCAGGCCTTGTATCCATATCGCCTGGCGCTGGCCCACGAGGACATGTGCGGCGAGGCCTTTCTTTACACCTTGCAGGCATTGGGACTTCCAGCGCCGCTGCCGGCCGCCAGTGAACAGCTGCAGGCGTTTGCGCCGTCTGAAATCGGCTTCCCTGGCGGGACGATACAGCTGGGGAGCATGGCCGGTAGTGGCTTTGTGTTCGATAACGAGCGCCAGGCGCACAGTGTCCATGTCGCGCCGTTTCGCATGGATAGCACGCTGGTGACGAATGCGCAGTATGCAGATTTCGTCATCGATAGCGGCTACGATAACCGTCAATTCTGGAGCCAGGCCGGTGCGGACTGGCTGATGCGCCAGGAGCGCTCGGCGCCGCGCTACTGGCAGCGCGACGGCGCGCAGTGGCGCACCATGCGCTTCGGGAAGCTGTCTACGCTGGCTGGTTCTGAGCCGGTGCGGCATGTGAATCTGTATGAGGCCCAGGCCTATTGCGCGTGGGCCGGCCGCCGCCTGCCTACCGAAGCAGACTGGGAATATGCGGCGTTGTCGGGCCATCCGGCGTTCCGCTGGGGCCAGTTGTGGGAGTGGACGGCGTCTCCATTCGAACCGTATCCCGGCTTTACGGCGGACCCTTATCTGGAGTATTCGGAGCCATGGTTCCATACGCATCAGGTGTTGCGCGGCGCGTCCTTCGCCACGCCGTTGCGGTTTGGTTCGGTCAAATTCCGTCATTTCTACCTGCCCGAACGCGACGATCTCTTTGCCGGTTTCCGCACCTGTGCCTGGCCCGGATAGTTCAACAATAAGAACGCTTTTTCGCGAGGGCTCTGCTATGCTTTTTGTTTTCCTCCAAGACCAAGGGCGCCCACAATGAAACTGAAGCACTTCCTGATTTCCGCAGCCATTCTGGGCGCGGCCGCGCACACCAGCGCCGCCGACCAGGTGACGGTGATCCGCGCCGGCAAGCTGCTCGATGTGGTGGCCGGCACGGTACTGAAGGACCAGAACATCATCATCACCGGCGAGCGCATCACCGCTGTCGGGCCGGCGGCATCGACGCAGATACCGGCCGGCGCACAAGTCATCGATCTGTCGGCGCAAACTGTGCTGCCAGGCTTGATCGACATGCACACCCACCTGACTGCCGATCCCTTCATGAGCGGCTATAACTCGCTGGGCGTCTCCGATACCCGTGCTGCGCTGTATGGCGTGCGCGCCGCGCGCAAAACGCTGGAAGCCGGCTTCACCACCGTGCGCAATGTGGGTGCTGGCGGCTTTGGCGATGTGGCGCTGCGCGACGCAATCAACGACGGCGACTTCATCGGCCCGCGCATGCGCACCGCAGGTTACGCCATCGGCATCAAGGGTGGCCACTGCGACGAGAACCTGCTGCCGCCGGACGTGAACTTCACCGGCCGTGGCGTGGCGGACGGCCCATGGGAAGCGCGCGCCAAGGTGCGCGAGATGGCCAAGTATGGCGCGGACGTGATCAAGATTTGCGCCTCGGGCGGCGTGCTGTCCAAGGGCGATGAGCCGGGCGCGCAGCAGTACACGCTGGAAGAAATGCAGGCCATCGTCAATGAGGCCCATAAGCTGAACCGCAAGGTGGCCGCACATGCCCATGGCACCAGCGCGATCCACGACGCCATCCTCGCGGGCGTGGATTCGATCGAGCACGCAAGCCTGATCGACGACGTCAACATCAAGCTGGCGAAAGAGAAGGGCACCTACCTGGTCATGGATATCTACAACGATGACTTCATCCTGCAGGAAGGCGAAAAGGCCGGCATGCTGGCGGAATCAATCGAAAAGGAAAAGGTCATCGGCCAGCTGCAGCGCGATAACTTCCGCAAGGCTTTCCAGGGCGGCGCCAAGATGGCGTTCGGCACTGACTCCGGCGTCTACCCGCATGGCGACAACGCCCGGCAGTTCTACTACATGACCAAGTACGGCATGACCTCGATGCAGGCGATTCAGGCGGCGACCATCAATGCGGCCGACCTGTTGGGCTGGAAGGACCGCGTGGGCTCGATCAGTGTCGGCAAGTACGCCGACATCATCGCGGTCAAAGGCAACCCGGCCGATAACGCGAATGAGCTGACCAAGGTGTCGTTCGTGATGAAGGGCGGAGCGGTGATCCGCAATCAGTAAGCCGACGGTGCTGGCCTGACGGGGCATCACGCTGGCTCGCCAAGTCATGCGGGTGATATAGGGCAAAGAATGTTTTTATTCTTATACTGCTTGCATGCGTGTTTCATTCCTACTTTTTGCCGGGCTACTGCTGGCTGCTGTGGTGAGCGGATGCGGTGGTGGCTCGGCGGCTTCTTCGGAAGCCGCCAGTAGCGGCAATACCGCAAGCGGATTTACCTCCAGCGCCGCAATCGCCGTCACGGATCCTGTCACCGTCGGTACCCTCAAGGGTATGTCCGACGCACTTGTGGTTGGCGACCATATCGTGGTGCGCTCACGCTCTGATGCCTTTGTCACCTTGAACGGCCAGCCCGTGTATCCGGGCACGCGCCTGAGCGTGCTGGATAAGCAGGGCAAGCTGGTGTCCACCACGGATTACGGCTTCACGCTGGCCGCAGGCTACACCGGCGACTGGGTCATGATGCTGTCACCCGATGGCTTCATCATGGTGCAGTCCACGAGCGGCACCAGGTTGCAGCACTTCGATGCGCAGGCCAGGCTGGTGGGCGGTGTGACCGACCTTTATCCGACGGTGGCCGCGACCTCCACCACCGAGTATGCGGCGGCGGAAAACGGCGGCGCGGTGGACGGCAATGGCTTTTGGCTGGCCACCACTTTCTCGCTGCTGCCGGTGACGGACAAGACGCAGTATGTACTCAAGCTGTGCAAATTTGATTTCAGCGGCAGGCAGCTGACGCCGCCGTTCATGATTTCGACTTCGGCCCTGCATCCGCGCGTGGCTGCCGCCGGCGGCGCCGTGCTGGCCGGTTGGCTGGAAGGTGGCGGCGGCATGCTGGCCATGTGGTCCAAAGGCGCGGGCGCGCCGACCATCCGGTCAATTAACACGGGCGGCTCGCAGCCATACCCGCTGGTGCTGACCACGGATGGCAAAATGGGCGTACTGTGGAACGGCAAGGCGACCATGACCAGCACCGGTGGCGTGATGGGGGTGATGATCGATAATTACGGCACGCCTTTGCTGGCCACGGGCCGCACCGACCTGACCCAGGAAACGCTGTCCGCGCACTGGGATGGCAATGTGCGCGCGACGGTGATCGATGCCCATGCCTATAAAGGCGGCATTGCGATTGCGGGCAGCGCGGTGGGGGCCCTGAAAGCCGGTGAGCCGATCACCGATGTACTGGTGCTGGCGGATTACACCCTGGGCACGGATCCGCTGTCCTCTTCGGCGCAGACCATATTGCGCTTCACCTTGCCGGGCCGCGCGGCGCTTGGACCCACCCCCGTTTTGCGGCAGATGCTGTTCGACGATCACGCGGTCCTGCTGATTGGTGACGACAATCGCCTGCAGGCTGTCTATACAACCAGGAATCGCTAGCCGTGTCTAAGTGACAAGTGGCAACAAAAAGCCATTTGTCCAAGACAATTGTGTTTATTTCCGGCATTGATTACTGCATAATCTTAACCCTTAGTCACACACACTCGTCCTAGTCCCCGCCGACGTGTTCGTGCATCCCTTACTCAATTAGCTCACGGCGCAATCAGCGCCGTTTTTGCGTTCGTTCTTCATCACGGGAAGAAGATGGAATTCTTTAAAAAACTGAAAATCGGTACGCAGTTGGCGCTCAGCTTCGGCACACTGACTGCACTCATGTTGATCATGGCGACCTTCGCCATCGTCCGCACCAACAGCATCACCAATGCGTTTCATGATGAGCAGCGGCTGATGGCGGAAAAGCTGGAGCCGCTGTACGCTGCGCGCGAAGCGCTGGCGCAGACTGGCCTGGCCGCACGCAATGCCTACATCTTCAGCGACAACGCGCAGGCCGCGAAGGAGCTGACATTGCTGGACGAACAGCGCGCCACGTATCTGGCTGCGCTGGAGAAGATGACACCTGCCTTCAAGGGCGACGCCAATTTCGACAAGGTTCGCGGCGGCCTGCTGAAAATGGCCGAAGAACTCAAACGTGTGCGCAAGATGCGCGAGTCGGGTGATCTGGAAGCCCTGTCGGCTTTCCTGACCAATGAATGCAGCCCACTGCGCCGCCAGATCGTGGCTGACATATCGGTCGTGCTGACGGCAGCGCAGAACGAAACGCACACCGCCAGTGCTGGCGTGGACGCGCATGCGAATGATGCGTTCCTGTGGATCGTGCTGCAGGCGGTGCTGTCGCTGGTGGTCAGCGTGCTGATCGCCTGGGTGAATACGCGACTGCTGCTCAAGCAGCTGGGCGGAGAGCCGGCGTATGCCACCGATATCGCCAACAAGATCGCTGAAGGCGATCTGTCGGTGTCGGTGGAAGTCAAGGCCAACGACAAAACCAGCCTGCTGCACGCAATTGCGGCGATGCGCGACAGCCTGTCGTCCATCGTCGGCCAGGTGCGCCAGGGGACGAATCTGATCGCCACGGCGTCGTCGGAGATCGCCAGCGGTAACCGTGACCTGTCGCTGCGCACCGAGCATCAGTCGGAGTCGCTGGAGAAGGTGGCGACGGCGATGGAAGAATTGACCGGCACCGTGCGCCAGAATGCCCACAACGCGATGCAGGCGAATACGCTGGCGCTGACGGCCTCCAATGTATCGGAGCAGGGCGGCCAGGTGATGGAGCAGGTGACGGTGACGATGGCGTCGATTAACGAGTCGTCGAAGAAGATTGTCGATATCATCTCGGTCATCGACGGTATCGCCTTCCAGACCAATATCCTGGCGCTGAACGCGGCGGTGGAAGCCGCACGCGCCGGCGAACAGGGCCGCGGCTTTGCGGTCGTAGCGACCGAAGTGCGCAACCTGGCGCAGCGCTCCGCAGCAGCGGCCAAGGAAATCAAGACGCTGATCGATGATTCGGTGGAGAAGGTCGGCACCGGTTCGGAACAGGTGCACAAGGCTGCGGAAACCATGCACGAAGTGGTGGGCAGCGTGAAGCGCGTTACCGAGATCATGGGCGAAATCAGCGGCGCCAGCATGGAGCAGACGGCTGGCATCGAGCAGGTCAACAATGCGATCGGCGAAATGGACAGCATGACGCAGCAGAATACCGCGCTGGTCGAGCAGGCTTCAGCGGCGGCGCAGGAGCTGCAGGACCAGGCCACCAGCCTGGCGCATGTGGTGGACGTATTCAAGCTGGAAGCGCATACCGCCAGCGTGACGGGACTGCGTGGCCGCAAGCCGCGTTACGCGCCGGGCGCTGCGTCGCATGGTGACGAGGAGATTCGCCGTATCGCCAACGGGTGATCGAGAATAATCGCTTGCTTGTAGCACGTTGCTCATTCCATAATTGAAAAATAATTATGACAATGGGGAGGGTGCTGCATGAAGCGTGTTTTCAAATGGCTGGGTCTCGCACTGGTCACGGTAGTATTGGTTGTCGCGGCGTTAATCGCCCATACGATTTACTTCAAGCCGTTGAAGCTGGACTGGTTCTACACCAAGGTGTTTGCCGCAGTTGCCATCGACAGCCCGGAAATGCTGTCGTCGATGCGTATTCTTCCGGGCTGGCTGGACTTCTACAGCAGCAAGCTGGATGACGCCTCTCCTGCCCACGAGCAGAAGGCGCTTGAGTTGGTGAAGAACAGCCTGGCCACCATCAAGCAATATGATCGTGAGAAGCTGGACCGGGAAGGTCAGCTCTCTTACGACACGCTGGCCTACTACCTGCAAATCCAGGTGGATGGCGAAGCATTCAATAAATACGATTTCCCGGTCAATCAGATGCAGGGCGTGCAAAGCGCGCTGCCGGACTTCATGGTGCAGGTGCACCAGGTCGAGAATAAAGCCGAAGCGGACGCCTACATCACGCGTCTGAAACTCTTCCCCACCAAATTCAGCCAGTTGACGGACGCTTTGCGTGCGCGCGAATCGCTGGGCGTTATTCCTCCGCGCTTTACGGTGGAAAAGGTGCTGACGCAGATGAACGGCATGATTGCCGGCGCGCCGGAGCAGCATCCGCTGTACGTCACCTTCAAGGAAAAGCTGGAAAAGATTCCTGCCGCAGAAATGGATGCCGGTACGCGCACGCAGTTGCTGGCCGCCGTTGCTGCCGCCATCAAGGACCAGGTGTACCCGGCCTATCGCGGCTTGATCGGCTACTTCACCGCATTGCAGCCTAAGGCCAAAGAGAACAATGGCGCCTGGGCGCTGCCGAATGGCGACGCATACTATGCATGGGCTGTGCGCATGCACACCACCACCAACATGACGCCACAGCAGGTGCATGAGCTGGGGCTCGCAGAAGTGGCGCGCGTGAGCGCGGAGATGGATGCCATCCTCAAGGCGCAGGGCCTGAGCGAAGGCACCGTCGGTGCACGCGTGCAGCAGCTGGCGCGTTCGCCGGAGCAGCAGTATCCGAATACGCCGGAAGGCAAGAAGGCCATGCTGGCGCAGTACCAGGCCATTCTGGATGAAGTGAACAAAGGTCTCGGCAGCGCCTTCGATATCCGTCCCCAGCTGGGCGTGAAGGTGGAGCAGGTGCCACCGTCGTCGGAAGCCACGGCACCGGGTGCTTACTATATGCCAGGGGCGTTTGACGGCTCGCGTCCGGGTGTGTTTTACGCGAATATGCGCAACCCGGGCGATACGCCGAAGTTCGCAATGCGCACGTTGGCTTATCACGAAGGTATTCCCGGCCACCACTTCCAGGTGTCGATCGCGCAGGAGATGCAGGGCGTGCCGTTCTTCCGCCGCGTGCTGCCGTTCACCGCGTATCAGGAAGGCTGGGCACTGTATGCGGAGCGCCTGGCGTATGAGATGGGCTTCCAGAAAAATCCGCTGGATAACCTGGGCCGTCTGCGCGATGAGATGATGCGCGCGACGCGCCTGGTGGTGGATTCCGGCATCCACTACAAGCACTGGACGCGGGAGCAGGCCATCACCTACATGATGGATAACACCGGCATGGCGGAAGGCGATGTGACGGCGGAAGTTGAGCGCTACTTCGTCAATCCGGGCCAGGCGCTGGCGTACAAGGTCGGCATGCTGAAGATCCTCGCTCTGCGTGAACATGCGAAGCAGGAGCTGGGCGACAAGTTCGACCTGAAGCAATTCCATAACGAGGTGTTGTCGCACGGCGCGCTGCCACTGTCGGTACTGGAGCGCGTCATTAACGACTGGATCGCGAAGCGCAAGCAGGCATGAAGATAGGATTGCAGACCTGGGGCAGCCATGGCGATATTCGTCCCATGCTGGCGCTGGCGGAAGGCTTGCAGCTGGCCGGGCATGACGTCACTCTGCTCATCACTTGCGTGGACAGCGATGCCTATGCTGGTGTGACGTCGGCTGCGGGCGTGCGCATCCGCGTGCTGGCGTCGCCGGTGATTACGGCGGAGCAGGGGGCGGAGATAGGCTGGTCCATCGTCAACTCGCGCGATCCCTTGAAGCAGATGGCGTTGATACTGCGGCGCTGCTTTGGCCCGGCCGAAGATGAGATGTTCGCGGCGGCGCAGCAGCTGGCAGCGGAATCGGATGTGCTGGTGGGGCACTACTTCATGCACCCGTTGCAGATCGCTGCGGAACATGCAGGCAAGCCGTATGTGAGTGTGCTGCTATCTCATGCGGCGATCCCCAGCGCTTACAGCCATCCGCTTGGTTTGCCTCGGATTTTCAATGGCTTCCTGTGGTGGCTCACGCGTAGGCTGCTGCACCGGACGCTCAAGCCGTATGTGAACCGGTTGCGCGCGCAACTGGGTATGGCGCCCGCCAGGGACATTGTCAGCGAGGTGTGGCTGTCGCCGTACCTGACGCTGGTCGGCGTCAGCCCGCAAATTTGCGAGCGACAGCCGGACTGGCCGGATGCGGTGCAGGTCTGCGGCTTTCTCGATATGCCCAATATGCAGCTGGAAGGCCGGTTGACGGAGTTATTAAGCGCCTTCCTGGCCGCAGGCGAGGCGCCTGTCTACATGACGCTTGGCAGCTGGATGCCGTCGGATATCGGCAACCAGACCGATACGCTGCGCATGCTGACGCAGGCTGCACGGCTGGCAGGCTGCCGCGCTGTGATCCAGGCATCGAGCTGGGAGGCATGCGGCTTCCTTTCCGATGACCAGATCATGTATGTGTCAGCTTCGCCGCATCACCTGATTTTTCCGCGTTGTGCGGCGGTGGTCCACCATGGCGGTGCGGGCACTACCCAGTCGACGACACTGGCGGGGCGGCCTTCCATCGTCATCGCACATATCAGTGAGCAGGAACATTGGGCCAATGAGCTGCGTCGTATCGGTGTCGCAGGCAAGCTGACGACGCGCCGCAGCGTCACCGCAAAACAGCTCGCTGACCGTATCCGCCATGTGCGCGCGCATCCTGAGCTGGCCGAAAACGCACAAGCCATCGCAACGGCAATGGCGCAAGAGCATGGCGTTGCGAGAGCGGTTGAATTGATCACTCGACGATGAGTGGCGCTATCACATTTTATCAATCGGGCCGTTTATGAAAATACCTTTTATATTTGCCGGGCTTCTGCTGGTTAGCGTGAATGCCGCTGCCGACTGGACCAAGCTGACCACCCACCCTGGGCAGGTGGAGTATGTGGACTTTTCTACTGTGCGAACGGATGGCGCGTTGAAGCAGATCTGGCAGCTTCAGGATTTTGAGACAGAAAAATGCATCGGCGCCGCTTGCTACCGCTCGATCAAATCCCTGCACCAATATGACTGCAAGCACGAAACCAGCCGTATCAAGTATGTGGTCTTTTATGCCGAGGCGATGGGGCAGGGGCGGGATCTGAAGACGCTCAATGAGCGCGAACTTGGTAGTGATGGCGAGTTCGCGCCAGTCGTCCCCGGCACGCAGGGATATTACGAGTTCCAGGGCATCTGCGGCACCGAGCAGAAAAAGAAATAGCAAGCACCGGGCAGGTTTATAAAATTGAGATGGGCGAGAGAGTGATGAGACATCGGCTCTGTATTGGCATTTCTTTGTTTGTATTGGCGCTCCACGGGAGCGCCTGGGCTGCGGAGGACTATCTGCAGAATTGTCCGTTGAAGAAGGGCGACCAGCTCTCTGCGATCAAGGACTTTTACAAAATCAGCGCAGAACCGAAGGCGCTGGAAAAACCTTCGCCAGGAAATTCCAGCTATGCGTACACCTTTCTGGAATACGGCGTCGTGCTGTACCTCGATGAGAACAAACGCGTCCAGGCGCTGCGCTTTGAACGACCGTTTGCAGGGCATGTTGATGGCGTTGCGGTTGGCGACGATAAATCGCTGCTCACCAACGAGCCGGTTAAAAAAGTGGCCGGCTTCGCCGATGCCGAAGTGATAGAAGCCAGAGCGAAGCACAAACGCGAGATTATCGACGGCTTGCCAAATCCCGCCCCCAGGGAGCAGGTACTTAAAGCCTTTGCGGCGATTGAGGAGTTGAATGCGCAGCCTTTCAGTGCAAGTAGCGGCTGGATTTACAAAAGTTATGATGGCGCGATGGTGCGCTATGACATAGGCTCGATCAGCAACCGGGTGCAGACCATCCTGACGGAGCGGGGAACCGCGCCGCAGGGGGCAAAGGTTGGCAGCTTGACGCAGCAGTCGTTGCAGGAATTTTTCCATCATGGCGACCAGCTGTACAACGCCAGCAAGCTGGATGAGTACATGGTCCGCTTTGCGGAAAATTATACGATCAAGGTGAACGACAAGTTGATCACCCAAGGCAAACGCGCGCGCCAGCAGGAAGTGTTTGAAATTTTCTACAAGGAGTATCCGCATCTGGCGGAGACCGTGGTGCATTCGGCGGCGATTGCAGATGATGGACAAAGCGCCATCGTCAAGCTGACCGAGACAGACCGCTATCGCAAACGTATCGGCGGCATTGGCACCATCCTGCAGGAGAAGCGGCCGATGGAGCATAACTTCGCCGTGATCGACGACGCTACGGTGCGGCTTGCACTGGTAGGTGGCGTCATCAAAATTGCGCGCATGGATATTGATAAGCGCGAGATCACTGAAAACGCAGGAAAGTGAAACCACGGTGGCATCAGGATGGAGGCGGGCAATGACGTTTGACTGGCATGGCGGAGAGATCACGCGCACGACGGAAATCGACGCCGGCTACAGGAATACGCAAAACGTCCGGCGCTTTCTTTCTCAACAGTGCGGACCAGATTTCAAGTTTGACCGAGAATTCATGGCGTGGATACGAGCTGGCGGATGAATGGCTACGCCGTCGGCCCCCCGCGTGACAAACTGCGTATTTTCAATAATGCGTATATGTTAACCTCGTCACACTGACGGTCTGCATTTACGGTGTTTGGCCGAGTGATGATGAATGAACGGCAGAAGAGACGAGGTCTATCGATGCAGAACAGGTATATCTGGACTGGGCTGGCGCTTATTCTTGGTATCGGCGTAATCAGCTGGAATGCGATGGCACCGGCTCCGGCTGTGCAAAGTGCTGGTGCGCCGCCGCGGCGCCCGGTGCTTGCAGCGTTCCCCGCCATGGTGCCGCGTCAGTCCGCTCCCCCAACGGCGGAAGATGCGCCGCTTGGTATGCAGGTAGACCAGCTGATTGCCACGCACGATCCTGACGATGCCTATACGGCCTACTGGCTTATTGCCAACTGCGAGATTTTCAACCGCGATCACGACCGGATGATCTACGATCTGGAGGAAGTCACGCAGAAGCGCAATATGATTCCCTATCGGGGCATGAACGACAGCGAGAAACAGCACGATACCAAACTGTGTGCTGGCATGAATGAACGCATGCGTGTGTCGCGCTTCGATTACCTCGCGATTGCCGTCAAGGCTGGCGTTAGCGGCGCGGCGATACAGATGGCTGCGGAAGGACCGTTTGGCGACCATTCGGCGCTGAAGACGCGGCCTGATGACCCGCTTGTGAAAGAATGGAAGGCGAACGTACTGGACCAGCTGTCCAAGGAAGCGGACAGCGGCGACCTGTCGACCCTCAATTATCTCTGGGTGCAAACCTTGACAGGCGATGAGCTGATTGCCAAAGATCCGGCACTGGCCTACCGGTATGCGGTGGCACAGGGCTTCATCTACGGTGAAATTAATGGACCCGAAGCGCTTGAGGCGACCATGTACGCGCCGGAAGGGCAGCTCATGAAAACAGTGGTCGATCTCAGCGCCGAGCAGCGCAGCGCCGAACGCGCCGCGGCACAACGCATCGCGGACAATGCGCGCGAACGGCACCGGCATGCCGAGAACGCCGCACGACCGGCTGCCGGTTAGCGCAGGCGATTTATTGACAGTGAGTTGAGCGCCATGTCATTTGGCAGCGCAAATCTGGTTGTGTGCATCCCCGGCGAACCCGGGGCGCTGCGCTATCATATGAAGTTCGCCCCCACAGATGTCTTTCAATGATAGATTTCCTTCGACTCTCGACCTTGTTCCTGGTGACGGCGCTTGCTGAAATCGTCGGCTGTTACTTGCCCTGGCTGGTGCTCAAGCAGGGGCGCCCGGTCTGGTTGCTGCTGCCTGCCGCAGTGGCGCTGGCGTTGTTTGCCTGGCTATTGACGCTGCATCCTACTGCTGCGGGGCGCACCTATGCGGCATACGGCGGCGCTTACATTTGCGTCGCGCTGCTGTGGCTGCGGTTTGTGGATGGCGTGGCATTGAGCCGTTTTGATGCGATCGGCGCCGTGCTGGCGCTGGCGGGGATGGCAGTGATCGCACTGCAGCCCTCGCAGTGATTACATTGGCCCCGCCGCCTTGGCGCGCAGCTCGCGCGCAAAATCGGCCAGCTCCTGCGGATTGAGGTCGGAGACGGCGTAGAACATCATGCCCTCCTGCGCCCAGCGCAGCACCTGGAAACCCTGGCGCTGGCCTTGTCGCGTGCCGTGCGGCGCCGATGGCCATACATAGACGTTGATGATGTGCTGGCGATGGCGGTACACCAGGGCTGCCACTGGTCGCTGCTGAACGTAATCCAGCCGTCCGCCGATCAAGGGATAGCCTTCTGCCCCCAGGTCGTGCACCGGCGGTGAGAAGTCCAGCTTCCCCGCGAACCACGGTTTGACGGTGTGCTGGTCGGTGGACGCGACGTCGGCGAGATGGTTGGGCATCAATGCGCGGAAGTGGCTGCCCACCAGCTCTTGTTCCACCAGCGTGTCGGCCGATGGCTGATTCAGGTACAGCGACAAGGTGACGGCAAAGGCGGTGCTGGCCATGGTTGCCATGCCCAGATTGATCCACGCCCACGACCAGGTCTTCTGCCGCTTTGCTGGACGAGGCGGCGTGGGGCGCTGCGCTGCCAACGCGGCCTGGATGCGATGGCGCAGATGTGGTGGCGCCTGGTGCTGGCTGGCTTGCGCGGCGATGCGGCCTTGCAGCGCTTCCAGTTCGGTCATTGCGGCACGGCAGCCGCCGCAATCGTCAAGATGCTCCTGCAGGCGCAATGCAGCGCTGGCGTCCAGTTCAGCGTCCAGGTAAGCCGACATCAGTTCCTGCGTTTGTTGGCAATTCATTTCATTCTCCCGCCACATCAGGCTTCAGGTATGACAGCAGCATCTGGCGCGCGCGGGCCAGACGCGACATCACGGTGCCGATGGGGGCATCGGTCACTTCGGCGATCTGCTTGTATGACAGTTCGTCCATTTCTTTCAGCACCAGCACTTCGCGAAAAGCGGTCGGCAGGCGCGCCAGTGCGGCGTTGAGCGTGCGGCCGGCATCGTGGCTGGCGAAGATGTCGGCCGGGTCGCCACCATTTTCCTGATCGTGCAGGGACTCGTCGAAACTGACATCGCCGCGTTCGGCCTGGCCGTCGCGTAGGGCGGTGTAGTAGGTGTGGCGCACGATGGTCAGCAGCCATGCGCGCGCGTCGCCACCGCGGAATCCACCGGCAAAGCGGAATGCACGCAGGTAGGCGTTCTGCACCAGGTCATCCGCATCGTGTTCGTTGCGGGTCAGCCAGCGCGCCAGGTTGTAGGCCGCATCCAGATGGGGCATCGCCAGCGCTTCGAAGCGGGCAGTGTCGTCGTCGTCCAAATACTTGTCCATGTAGTGGTCCAGTGAATGAAGACTCGGCCAGCCACGGTTTTATTCCCGGTTTGCGCGCAAAAAAATAAATAAATTTATTTGGGAATAGCGACGCCGCGATGCGAGTTTTAGTGGGTAGGTCTTACTACACCACGAGAGGAGCATAACATGATGGATCGCAGAGATTTCCTGCGCCTCGGCGCACTGGGCGGCGGCGCCGTATTTTTGTCCGGGCTGTATGGCCCGGCGCAGGCCGATAGCAGCGTTGACGATTTTTACTTCGTCCAGCTGTCCGATTCGCACTGGGGTTACAAGGGGCCGGCCAATCCGGAGGCGGACAGCACGTTGAGGCAGGCTGTGGAAGCGGTGAACGCGTTGCCGCAACCACCGGAGTTCATTGTTTTCACGGGCGACCTGACCCATACCACGGATGATCCGGCCGAGCGGCGCAAGCGCATGGCGGAATTCAAACGCATCGTCGGTGCGCTGAAAGTGACGCAGGTGCACTTCCTGCCGGGCGAACACGATGCGTCGCTGGATAAGGGCGAGGCCTATCAGGAACACTTCGGCCCGACCCATTACAGCTTTGACCACAAGGGTGTCCACTTCATCGCACTCGATAACGTCTCTGATCCCGGCGCACGTATCGGCGAGGCGCAACTGGCGTGGTTGAAGCAGGATCTGGCGCAGCAGCCTCAAAACGCACGCATAGTCGTGCTGACCCATCGTCCGTTGTTCGACCTGGCGCCAGCCTGGGACTGGGCTACGCGCGACGGCCAGCAGGCGGTGGATCTATTGCTACCTTATCCGAACGTGACGGTGTTCTATGGGCATATCCACCAGGAGCATCACCACATGACGGGGCATATCGCCCATCACTCCGCCAAGTCGTTGATCTTCCCGCTGCCGGCGCCCGGTTCGCAGGAGCGGCGCACGCCGCTGCCGTGGGACCCGGCGGCGCCGGGCAAGGGCCTGGGTTTTCGTGAAATCGAGGCGGAGACGACGCCGGTCGCTTACCAGATCACTGAATTCGCAGCGAGGAAAGGATAAGACATGGCTTCCTATAAACGCAGGCTGCTGCTGGCCGCGCCGCTCGCCTTGGTGGTGCTGGCGCATGCCAAAACCCGTGAACGGGTGATCCGGATCGAAGCGCGCAAGTTCCGCTTTTCTCCGAATGTGATCGAGGTGAAGAAGGGTGAGGAGGTGGTGCTGGAGTTGACGGCGGTGGATTTCCCGCACGGTTTCAGCCTGCCGGATTTCAAGGTGCGCGCGGACCTCATCATGGACAAGCCGGTGCGCGTCAAACTAAAACCCGAACAGGCGGGCCAGTTCGGGTTTTTATGCGATAACTTCTGCGGCAGCGGCCATGAGGAAATGGCCGGTACGCTGATCGTCAAAGGCTGATTACAGCAGCGATTCCGCCAAGTCGGTCAGGTCGGCAGCGTATTCGGCTTCCACCAGCTGCTTGCGGGCGACGCCGCTGCGGTAGGCTGCAGTGGCGATCTTGGGCGTCACGCCGCTCAGCAGACGTGGGTCCAGAAGGCCCGGCACGATGTAGTCCTTGCTGAAGCGGGCATCGCTGCGCGCCATGTCGGCCAGGGCAACCACGCAGGCGCGTTTCATTTCCTGGTTGATGGTGGTCGCACCCGAATCCAGCGCTGCGCGGAACAGGTAAGGGAAGCACAGCGCGTTGTTGATCTGGTTAGGATAGTCCGAGCGGCCCGTCGCGATGATGGCGTCTGGCGCGACTTCGCGTACCAGTTCCGGACGCAGTTCAGGCTCCGGATTCGCCAGCGTGAATACGATCGGATGCGCCTTCATGCGCTGGATATCCATTTGCGACAGTACGCCTGGGCCGGAGACGCCCAGGAAGACATCGGCGCCGTCCATCACTTCCGACAGCGTGGTGGCGCTGGTGTCCTGCGCCCATGCGGCTTTTTCGCCGTCCAGGTTGCGCACGGTGGACAGCACGCCCTTGCTGTCGCAGACGTAGATGTTGTTGCGTTGTGCGCCCAGATCCACCAGCAGTTCCAGGCAGGCGATGGCTGCCGCGCCGGCGCCGGAGCAGACGATCTTGACGGTGGCGATATCGCGGCCGGTCATCTCGATCGCGTTCAGCATGCCCGCGCCCACCACGATGGCGGTGCCGTGCTGGTCGTCGTGGAAGACCGGAATCGACAGGCGCTCGCGCAGCTGGCGTTCAATGTAGAAGCACTCGGGCGCCTTGATGTCTTCCAGGTTGATGCCGCCGAAAGTCGGGTGCAGCGCGGCGATGATATCCACCAGCTTGTCCGGATCGCTCTCGTCGATTTCGATGTCAAACGCGTCGATGCCGGCGAATTTTTTGAACAGCACGACTTTACCTTCCATCACCGGCTTGCCGGCCAGCGCGCCGATGTTGCCCAGGCCGAGCACCGCACTGCCGTTGGTGATGACGCCGACCAGATTGCCCTTGGCGGTGTATTCGTAAGCCTTGGCCGGATCGCGCTTGATTTCCACGCATGGCGCAGCGACGCCTGGCGAGTAGGCCAGCGCCAGGTCTTCCTGCGTGCTCACGCTCTTGGTGATTTCAATGGCGATCTTGCCGGCACTGCCAGCGCGGTGATAGGCAAGGGCTTTTTGTTCAATGGTGGTCATATTCTGTTCCTTACAAATGCGAAAAACGCCTGCACGGCGAAAAAGCCGATGCAGGCGCAAACTGCCGGGGATTCAGTGGATCATGGATACAGGCCACGTACTTCGCGCGCTTGCAGCACGCGGGTGCAGGCGAGGATGAAGGTGGCGGTACGCAGCGTGACTTTCTTTTCCTGTGCAACGGTCCATACGGCGTTGAACGCATCCTGCATGATGCGAGTTAAGCGGGCATTAATTTCCTCTTCGGTCCAGAAGAAGCTGGAGAAGTCCTGTACCCATTCGAAGTAGGACACAGTCACGCCGCCGGCGTTGGCGAGCACGTCCGGGCAGATCAGCACGTCCTTGTCGGTCAGGATGTCGTCCGCTTCCGGCGTGGTCGGGCCGTTGGCGCCTTCCAGGATGATCTTGGTGCGGATACGCGGCGCGTTGGCGGCGGTAATCTGCTGTTCCAGTGCGGCCGGGATCAGGATGTCGGATTCGATATCCCAGAATGCATCGCGGTCCAGGAAGGCTTCTGCGCCCGGGAAGCCGGCGACGCCGCCGGTTTCACCAACGTGCTTGTGCAGCTGGGCGACATTCAGACCGCCTTGATGCACCACGGTGCCGGTGTGATCCTGCACGGCGATGACTTTGGAGCCGGCTTCTGCGAACATGGTTGCTGCCACGCCGCCGACGTTGCCGAAACCTTGAACTGCCACACGGGCGCCAGCAATCGCTACACCGCGCTTGGCGGCAGCTTCGCGGCCGACCACGAACACGCCGCGGCCGGTCGCTTCACGGCGGCCCAGCGAGCCACCCAGCGAAATTGGTTTGCCGGTTACGACGCCGGTCGACAGGTTACCTTCGATCATGGCGTAGGAGTCCATCATCCAGGCCATGACCTGTTCGTTGGTGTTGACGTCCGGTGCAGGGATGTCTTTGTTTGGGCCGATGATCAGGCTGATTTCGCTGGTGTAGCGGCGGGTCAGGCGCTGCAGTTCACCACGCGACAGGGTTTTAGGATCGACACGGATACCGCCCTTGGCGCCACCGTATGGCACGTTCACTGCGGCGTTCTTCACGGTCATCCAGGCCGACAGGGCCATCACTTCCGACAGGGTCACGTCCTGGTGGAAGCGCACGCCGCCTTTGCCTGGACCACGCGACATATTGTGCTGTACGCGATAGCCTTCGTGGTGGGCGATGGTGCCGTCATCGCGCTCGATCGGCACGTCAACGGTCAGGATGCGCTTAGGGCGCTTGAGGGTTTCGACCCAGCGCGACAGGCTACCGAGGTGCGGGGTAACGCGGTCGATTTGCTGCAGGTAGACACCCCATGGGCCGAGGTCTTCGGCGTTGAGGTAGGAAGGCAGTGCGTGTTGTGCTGGTACGGTGGTCATGCTCAAGGCTCCCAAAAATTCGTGGCTGAGCGCCGCTTATGGCGGTGCTCAAGTGGGACGAATCATAGGCTGGGAGTTTCAGGAGCGGCCAATGCTGTATGCGCATTCGGCTATGCAAAAAATGCATAGTTAGGTAAGTGGTATGCGAGAGGTCCGTTCTCTTGTCTGAAACCGAGCTACCGCTCGGAAACCGGCACGCGCCGTTTGCGGCCGCCGTTCTGCTGCTGTTCGAGGAATTCCCACAGCCGGTCGACGATGGGTTTGCCGCGCCGGTGCGGCGAGGGCCGCTCGCGGTACAGGCGGATTTCCATTTCGATTTCCCAGTCCGAAGTATCGCCATCGGCGCGCGCCAGCTGCTTTTGCTTGAGTTCACGCGTGACGGCGGATTCGGGCAGGAAGGCGATGCCGCGGCCTTCGAGCGCCATCATCTTGAGGCCTTCGGCCATGTCGGTTTCGTAATGCGGCTCAAGGTGCAGCGGGGTCCGGGTGTCGCTCAGGATCAGTTCCACCATGCGGCCCAGGTAGGCGTTATTTGTGTAGGATAAGAACGGCAGCGGTGCGCGCTTGGTGCCGGGCAGCGTGAATTCGGGCACCTTGTTTTTATCGCAGCGCGCGTAGGCGCGCAGGGATTCGTGGCCCAGCACCAGCATGTCGTAGCGGCCCGGGTCCAGCTGCACCGGCTGGCGCGGATGGTGATAGCACAGCAGCAGGTCGCAGCCGCCTTCGACCAGCTGCAGCACGGCGTCGTGGACGTTGAGCGCCATCAGGCGGCTGCGGATGGGCGCGAAGTCTTCTTCCAGTTTGGTCAGCCACTTCGGCACAAAGGTCAGCGACAGCGTGTGCGGCACGGCCAGGTCGATGCTGGTCTGCGCGGCGGCGCGTTTGGAACGCAGCATTTCACGCGCGCCGTTGATCTTCGATAGCATCTCCAGCGCCTGTTCGTAGAACACGATGCCGGCCGGCGTCAGACGTGTCGGGTAGGAGGTGCGGTCGATCAGGTCCGTACCGAGCCAGTTTTCCAGCGACTGGATGCGGCGCGAAAAAGCGGGCTGCGTCACGTGGCGCAGCGCCGCCGAGCGGCTGAAGTTATTGGTCTCCACCAGCGAGATGAAGTCTTCCAGCCATTTGGTTTCCATGCAAAGTCCTTTAGGGTGTCGTCGATGCGATGCTGCGCATGGGCGTGAACAGATACGCGCCTGCTGCAAACACGATCAGTATGATGCCACCACCGAGGAACATTTGCGACAGCGAGACGAAAGTCAGCAGCCATCCGGTGCTGGCGGCCGACAACGGCGCCAGTCCCATGAAGATGAACATGAAGATGCTCATGGCGCGGCCCATCATCTGCGGCGGCACGCGGCGCTGTATCCACGTGAAGACGTTGATCTGCATGAAGCCTGCCAGTGCGCCCAGCGACAGCATCAGCAGCGATGCCTGCCACACCGCGTGCACGGCGCCCAGCGGCGCAAGCAGCAGGCCGGCCAGCGCATCGATCAGCAGGATGGTGGCGCCAAAACTGGCGAAGCGCAGACGTGAACCGAATTTCGCTGCGACGGCCATGCCCAGCAGCGTACCCGCACCGTGGGCGCCCATGATGATGCCCAGCGTGGAACCGCCATGCAGATCGCTGGCCAGCACGGGAATCGCCACCTGCATGGCACCGCCGATGAACAGCGACACCGTACCCCAGTAGATAAAGCACATCCGCAGCGGTATGTCGTCCCACACCATGCGCAGGCCGGCGCCGACGGAGCGCAGCACGGATTGCGGCGCGTGCGCGGCGGCCTGAGTGCGCAGCACCACCTTGGACAGGGTCCAGGCCGAGACCACGAAGCTGAGGCAGTCGAAGCCGAACGCCAGCGCCAGGCCGCGCGCGTCGCTGACGGCGCCGTTGCCGTTGCCGGCGAGGGCCAGCAGGCCCGCTGCAATCAGGGGGCCAACCAGCATCGAGACCTGGCGCATCCCCAGCATGACGCCATTGGCCGCCTGCAGATGTTCCGGCGCGATCGCCAGCGGCATCACGGAGGTAGCGGACGGCATGCCAAACGCCTGCGCCAGGCCCAGGCCCAGCGCCAGCGCATATATCAGATTCAGCGTCAGCTGCGGCGTCAGGGCGACGGTCAGCGACAGGTCTTCACTGAGTGCCACGGTGGGCGCCGCGTGCGTGTTCAGCACCAGCAGCGTGAGCAAGGCCAGTAGCACGGCATTGGCGTACTTGCTCAGCATGAGCACGCGCTTGGGCGAATAGCGGTCCACCAGCGCACCGCCGATCAGGATGAAGATGGCGCGCGGAATACTCATGAGCGCAATCACCAGGCCCAGCGCCAGCGTGTCGCCGGTCAGCTTGAGCACCAGCCAGGGCAGGGCGATCATGGTCAGCTGGTCGCCCAGCACGGAGATGGCGCCGCCGCGCATGAGCCATTTGAAGTTGGGGTCGCGCTTTAACGCCGCGCGCTGCGTTTGGGGATCGGCCATGTGGCCCTCGCTTTAAGAGTTGGAAGCGTTCATGCCGGCGATCAGCGCCAGCGCGTTGCTCAGGTCATCGAACTGCGCGGCCGGGCAGCTGCGCAGCAGTTCCTTGCTGATTTGCTCGGCCACGGTGGTGGCGTTGTTGAGCAGTTCGCGGCCGGTGCCGGTGATGGCGGCATACGCCACGCGGGCATCGCGCGGATCTTGCTGGCGTTCGACCAGGCCGATTTTTTCCAGCGGCAGCAGGGTGCGGGTGACACCCGACGCGGTCAGGCCCTGGCGCTCGGCCAGGTCGACGCGGCGCAGGCGGCCGCCGGGCGAACGGTTCAGGTAATGCAGCAGCATGAAGTCGCTGAAACTGATGCCGTGATAGCCGCCCAGTACCTGGTCCAGGCGGCGTACCAGTGTCGCTTGCGCGCGCGCCAGGCGCAGGGTGAATTCCAGGCTGGCGCTGATGGGAGTGGTGTCCATGACGTGTCCTTAGTTGATGAATGCTTGAATAATACTTGAGTGTACAAGTATTGTGCAAGCATTATCGACTGGTCCGTACAGGGCAAACTGCTATAATTGCGGGATGAACGATACTACTCAACTCCCAGCATTGCCGGATCGTCTGTCGATTGATCCGCGCAGCAAATTCCACGTGGCCGCCGTGTTTGAACACGATATCGGCATCAAGTTCAACGGCAACGAGCGCAACGATGTCGATGAATACTGCATCAGCGAAGGCTGGATCAAGGTTCCTGCCGGTAAGGCGCTGGACCGCAAGGGCAACCCGATGCTGATTAAACTGAAAGGCACTGTCGAAGCGTTTTACCGCTAAGGTTCACGCTACTTCAGAAAAAAGGCCATGTGGCTATGCGGCGGTGTCGACCGTCGCATGGCACACATGGCCTTTTTTTCATTTGTTGGCGTCGCCGCGTAGCTTGTCCAGCATTTCCAGCGTGGATGGCGCGAGATTCATGATCCCATGGTAGGCGCAATACTCGCAAAATGCTTCTTCCGGTGTCATCGCTGCGATACTGTTGTCGGAGTGGCCACGGCGGCGCAGAGCGCGCAGACAGGCAGCATCCATATTTCTGGAATTCATGCACTTCTCCCTTTTGAATCTGATAAGGTTGGTGGTTGGGTACAACTTACTGCAAATATTATAATTCGAAAATAATGCCATGTGGCAACAAAATTGGCTTTTCTTAACTTGTGGAAACAATTTGATACGCAAACTGGCGATGGTGGCCCTGCTCCCGCTCAGTTTGCGGGCCATGGCAGCGGACCCGATGATGGTGGTAACGGAAGAATTTTCGCCGTACAGCTATCTGGCGCAGGGCAAGGTGGTCGGTTATTCCACCGAAGTGGTCAGTGAGGCGCTGCAGCGCGCCGGGTTGACGTACAGCGTTCAGGTTTATCCGTGGGCGCGGGCTTTCCATCTGGCCCGGTCCCAGCCGAATGTGCTGATCTTCAGCATTGTGCGTACGCCGGAGCGCGAGGCGCAGTTTCACTGGCTGGCACAGCTGGCGCCGCGCAGCACCTATCTGTACAAGCTGAAAACGCGGCACGACATTCAGGTCAGGACGGTGGAGGATTTGCGGCCTTACCGCATTGCCGCCACGCGTGGCGATATCGTGGAAGAGCAGCTGCACCAGTTCGGGCTCACGGCTGACCTGGCAGCCGGGGATGCGTCCAGCATCCGCAAGCTCATGGCGGGGCGCGTGGATCTGATGGTGGCGTCGGAGCTGTCGATCAAGGGCATCTGCGGGCGTACCCAGGTGCGGTGTGCGCTGCTGGAGCGCACCATGCCCATGCCGGGCCTGACGGAATACTATGTGGCGGCCAGCCTGAGTACGCCGGCCGCCACGGTGCAGGCGCTGCGCACCGGGCTGGAAAAACTGAAGAGCTCGGGCTTCATGCAGCGCACTGCGGACAAATACGGCGTATCGCTCAAGTAGCCGCTTGCGGACGCGGCGCCTGCGCGGCAGGCAGACCGCGCTGCAAACGCCACAGCAGGGTGGCGGCCGTCAGCGAGGTGACCACCACCACATAGCCGATCTTGTCGAAGTGTTCCAGGTGCCCGTCCGGCGCCTGCGTCACGATATGGCCGGCCGCGACCGAGGCCAGGCCGCCCGCCAGTTGCTGAATCGAGGCGCTGATGGCGTTGTAGGAACCGCGCTGGGTCATGCTGGGCACGGTCGACGAAATGGCCTGGAATGGAATCATGCGCGAGAAGATCCCCACGAACAAAACCGAATTCACCACGATCAGCAGCCACAGCGGAACATGGCCGAGGTGGGTGTAGATGAGCACCATGGCGATCGACAGCGCGGTGCCGAACAGGAACACGCGGAACTTGCCGACCGCATCGGCGGCACGGCCGATCAGCGGGCCAATAAAGATGGTGCACAGGCCGGTAACCAGGTACACGGTTGGCAGGTGCTGCAGATCGATGCCCATGTTGTTGACGATGTAGGCGCTGCTGAATGGCATCAGCATGAAGCCCCCCGTGGTCAGCAGCGCGGTCACGCAGAAGGCCAGCAGGTAGCGCTTTTCCGTCACGGTGTGGAACAGATGCATGAACGGGCTGTGTTCCTGCGGCTGGCCCAGGTGCGCGTCCACCGGCTGCATTTTCCAGGCGACCAGCACGCCGCCTGCCAGGCCAAACGCGGCCATGGCCAGGAAGGGCACATGCCAGTTCCACTGGTTCGACAGATAGATGCCGGCCGGGATGCCCAGCACCTGGCTGGCGGCAAACGCGGTCTGGATCAGGCCCATGACGCGGCCACGCATGGCCGGCGGGAACAGGTCGGTCGAGATGGCCAGTACGATGGAGCCGATCACGCCGCCAAACAGGCCGGTGACCACACGCGCCACCAGCAGGCTTTCAAAGCTTTGCGCCATGCCGCACCAGACGGTGCCCAGGATGAAGCCGGTGTAGAAAAACAGCAGCAGCTTCTTGCGGTCGTAGCGGTCGGCAAAGCCGGCCGTGAGCAGGCCGGAAACGCCGGCGCTGAAAGCGTATGCCGAGACCACCAGGCCAAACTGGGCCGGACCGATTTTCAGGTCCGGCATGATGAGCGCGCCCAGCGGCGACATCAGCATGAAGTCCAGGATCACGGCAAACTGCAGGAAGGCCAGCATGGCCACCACGGTTTTCTGGTAGCCGCTGAACGGCGGCGCGGGAGGTTTTGTCATGGATTATTCTTTCGTTGGTTCTTCCGACGGCGCGGCAGCCGGGCGGCAGAAGTTGGCGCGGTGCTTGAAGAACGCCTGGCGTTCTTCCGGCGTCATGGCTTGCCAGCGCTGCCATTGTTCACGCCGTTCATGCCAGTCGCGATGGCCGCGGAAGCCGCCAAACAGAATCCGGCAGAGTAGCAGCATTCCCACGGCCTGCCAATAATTCACGGCATTGGCGCCGGGGAAGACTGTGGGTATCAGCCAGTTCCACAGCAGCATGACGGCGCCGCCCAGGACGCCAACGGCGACCAGGATAAACAGCACTTTGAACATCTTGAAGCGCCGGTGGTCCATATTGTGGTGCATGCGGTGATGCATACGATCGTGATTGCGGTGCATTACAGTACTCCTTTCATTCTTCGTACATGGCTTGCAGGCGCTGGCGCAGGTAGAGTACGGCGTAGCGTTTGCGAGCCAATAAAGTGTTGATCGAGACGCCGGTTTGCGCGGCCATCTCCTTGAAACTGACGCCATCGAGTTCGTGCGCGACAAACACGTCGCGCTGATTGGCGGGCAATTCGTCCAGCGCGAGCTGCAACTCTTCGAGCAGCAAGGCGCGAGTGTAGGCGGCTTCGGGGCCTGCATCGGGCGAGGGCAGCATCAGGTCGAGACGGCATTCTTCGTCCTCGTCGCTGGCTCCCATTTCTTCCAGTGCAACTTCCTTCTTTTTACGGAAACGGTCAATGATACGGTTGCGGGCCACGCGGAACAACCATGCGCTGGCTTGTTCGATGGGTTCCGGCAGGTGATAGGCCTGGGTGAACTCGTAGAACACGTCTTGCATGATATCGTCCGCGTCAGTCTGGTCGGCCACGCGGCGGCGGATGAAATGCCACAGCCGCGACCTCTCCCGCAACACGGTGGCCGTGATGTCCTGGTCTTGCTCGGATGTTGTTATTGGTGCAGTCATGGACTGGAAGACGGTTCAGGTGCCGGGATATTGTACGGCTCCGCAAGTTCGTCGATGGAATGTTCTGCGCTGGCCGTGGTGTCATGGCACGCACAGGAAAATGTGGGGATTGTTGACGATCACCGTGTCGGCAGGCGAGAGCTGATCGGCCAGTCCGGGCAGGGCGGCGTTGATTGCGCTTTTCGCCTCGGTCAAATTCCTGAGCAAGACGACGGACTGGTTTTGGGTGAAGACGAACTCACCGACATACACACTTTTTCCGGCCGGCGCCTCAAACCGGATATTCCCGCCGCTGAGTTGCGTGCCGTTAAACGGGCTGTAGACATAATGCCCGGCCGGGACATCAAACGCAAAATAGTGGCGTGTGCCGGGAATTGCCGGAATCTTGGCCGAGGCTCGATTGTACGTAAAGCAGTTGCCGGTAATCTCGCTGGTGTTCAGGTTGTATTCGTCCAGCTGGACTGCAAATCCGGGGTAATTCCAGCGGCCTTCCATTTTTACGCCATAGACGATGGTGGCGCGATGCGTGCTGACGGTATCGTCCGCAGATAACGGTCTGACGGAGTTGATGACGCAGCCATTTAAAGCCAATACAACAAGAAGCAGGGGAGTTTTTCTTTTCATGGAATCCAGTGGTAGGACGTCTGATGCCGCTTAGGAGAATATTATCAGGATAGCACGGCAACGTGGCTCACGGCAGCGCATAAGTATCATAGTGGCTTTAAATAGAATTTTTGAATAAAGCCAATATTACCAACTAATCAATCCATAAATAAGACACTATTTTCAATATTCTTGCCCTTTCTATTTTTCAATAGTAAATTAAAAATCGAATATCTCTTGAGGGAGGGCGAAGATGTACATAGCTAAATTGTCAGCGTTAGCAACATTGACCATCTTTTCCACTGCAGCGTACGCAGTGGACAGCAGTTTCAGCGGATTTTCCCAATTGACGGTTGGCCGGGTGTTAAGCGGCAGCTCTTCCGGTCCCGTTCCCTATCAATTAAATGCCCAGCCTGGATATAGTTATCAGTGCCCGTGTTTTACCGGTAATTATGAATACGCCGGGGTCTATGAATACCATAAGACCGATGTAAAACAGGAGTCGCTGGCCGGCGTCCAGGGCAATTTCAAGTTCACCCCCGATTTGTCCGCTACGGTGCAGGTGGTGGCGCGCGGCGCCGACAGCTCCGTCAATGCCGACTGGGCCTACGGCAGCTACAAGATTTCCGACAATCTGACCCTGCAGGCTGGCCGCAAGCGCCTGCCGCTGTATTACTACTCCGATTACATGTATGTGGGCTTCGCCTATCCCTGGCTGCGGCCATCGCAGGATCTGTACGCCTGGCAAATCTACTCCTACGACGGCGCCAATCTGCTGTACACCAGCAACGTCGGCGACTGGACTTACACCGGCAACGTCTGGATCGGCCGGCGCAAAAGCACTGACAACGAATTGCTGGGCAATCTGTATTACTCGACGCGTATCGACGAGAGCTGGAAAAAGATGATCGGTGCTTACCTCGACGCAAGCAACGACATTTTCAGTGTCCGCGGCGTCTACATGCACACGGTCGTGGAGCGTTATTCGGTCATCAATGGCACGCGCTCGCTGGTCATGACGGGCGCCAATGGTGACTTCGTCAATGACGTTGGCCAGGCATTTTATGGCATCTCATTCAATGTGGATTATAAAAACTGGCTAGTCCGAAGCGAGATCAACTATATCAACCGGCCATCGGTAAAAAATACCTATACTGCCCAGTCTTATTCCGGTGGATATAAGATGGATAAACATACATTCTTGCTTTCTTGGTCGCAATTCCAGGAACGTTCAGAGTATTGGCCGACCGGCACGGAAAAACACGCGACGACTTCTTTGACTTACCGCTGGGATTTCACCAGTTCACAGGCGCTCAAAGTGCAGTTCGATAAAATCAAGGACAAATCCAAATTTCAGTTCACCGGCGATGCCAACCTGCTGGCGGCATCTTGGCAGATGGTCTTTTAACAGGGAGAGAGTTTATGCGGAAAATTATCCTCTCGACGGCGTTGGTTTGCGCGGCCGTGCTGAGCCAGCCTGCCTTCAGCACCGAAATTGTGGTGGTGGTAAATCCCAAGAATCCGGCCAGCCGCATGTTCTCTGACCAGGCTTCGCAATTCTTCCTGGGGAAGTCGAATATGTTCGTGCCGCTGGATCAGGCGGAAAAGTCGCCGATCCGGGCAGAGTTTTATCAAAAGCTCGCGAATAAAGATGTGTCGCAGGTCAAGGCTGCCTGGGCCAAGATCATCTTTACGGGCAAGGGCGTGATGCCGGTTGAGCTGCATTCAACGGCCGAAGTCAAGAAAGCTGTCGCCGCCGATATCAATGCAATTGGCTATATTGAAAAATCCGCCGCGGATGACACGGTGAAAGCCATATTGACGCTGCCGTAAATTAACCCATCATATCGGTAATGAAAGGCACTAGCTTTTCCGATACTATGTCAATTTGATAATTGACTGGAAGGAAAGCTCGATGGGGATGGTATTTTGCCGGGGATGTGGTAAAGAAATACATGAGACGGCGCCAACGTGCCCGCATTGCGGCGCACCGCAAGGGCAGCCTGTCCGCTCCGGGCCGCCGCGTTCCGACAAGGATTATGCAGTAACGCTGTTGCTGTGCTTCTTTGTCGGCTTCCTTGGCATCCACCGCTTTTACGCCGGCAAAATTGGCACCGGCCTGCTGCAGATGTTTACGTTTGGCGGGCTGGGGATCTGGGCCTTCGTCGACCTGATCTTTGTGGCGCTGGGACGCTTTACTGACAGCGACGGGCGCGAAATCACCTTCCGCTAAATAAAAAAACGGCCGCCAGATTGCTCTGGCGGCCGTTTTGCCGTGTGGCTAGCGTAAGCGATTAACGGTCGCCGTAGCTGCGACGTGGGCGGTCGCTGTTGTACGGGTTGTTGGCTTTGAAGCCCGGACCCTTGTAGCCTTCGCTGGAGCCGCCGACGCCTTCACGGCGCGGTGCGCCACTTGGCTTGCTAAACGAACGCTGGCCTGGCTTGGCGCCGCCACGGTTGTCGCCTGGTTTCCAGCCACCTGGACGCGAGGTGCGTGGTGCGGAACCGGTTTTCTTCGGCTCGTAGCCCTCGACCACATTGACTGGAATCAGCTGCTTGGTGAAACGTTCGATACGTTTCACGTGCATGCCTTCAGCGTGGTTGACCAGCGAGATCGCCAGGCCGTTACGGCCGGCACGGCCGGTACGGCCAATGCGGTGCACGTAATCTTCCGGGAACTTCGGCAGGTCGTAGTTGAATACGTGGGTGATGGTTGGCACGTCGATACCACGTGCGGCAACGTCAGTCGCGATCAGGATCTTGACCTGGCCGCGGCGCAGGCTGTCCAAGGTGCGGTTACGCGCGCCCTGGTGCATGTCGCCATGCAGTGCTGCAGCCGAGAAACCGGCGATGTTCAGACGGTCGGCGATGGTGTCAGCGTCACGCTTGGTGGCGGTGAAGACCACGGCCTGGTCCAGGGCTTCGTCGCGCAGCAGGTGGTCCAGCAGGCGGTTCTTGTGCGACAGGTCGTCGACGAAGTGTACGCGCTGGGTGATGTTCTCATGCTTGTTGGCCGAGCTCACGATCTGAATGATCTGTGGCTCTTTGGTGATGCGGCGTGCCATGTTGCCGACGACGCCATCCAGTGTGGCCGAGAACAGCATGGTCTGACGGGTCGCCGGGGTGGCTTCAACGATTTTTTCGATGTCGTCGATGAAACCCATGTCCAGCATGCGGTCGGCTTCGTCCAGCACCAGGATTTCCAGTTGCGAGAAGTCGATCTTGCCCGATTCCATGTGGTCGATCAGACGGCCTGGGGTCGCGACCAGGATCTCTGGATTCTTGGCCAGCAGTTGCATCTGCTTAGGATATGGCATACCGCCCAGGATCGACACGGCCTTGATGCGGCGCAGGTTGACGCTGTACTTGTCGGTATTGGTCGTGACTTGCAGGGCCAGTTCACGGGTTGGGGTCAGTACCAGCATTTTTGGCTGGGCTGCCTTGAAACGTGGACGCTCGCCGCGGGCGCGGGAAGCCTGCATTTCTTGATTAGGGGTTTTGCCGGCAGCAGCCGGTTCAATTGCGGCCAAACGGTGCAGCGACGGCAGCATGAAGGCTGCAGTCTTGCCGGAACCGGTTTGCGAGGAAACCAACAGGTCCTTGCCTGCGATCGCGGCAGGCACAGCCTGCTGCTGAACTGGGGTCGGCGCGGTGTAGCCGGCGTCGGTCAGGGCTTTGATGATGGACGTGTTGAGACCTAGTGCTTCAAATGTCATGCTTTTCTTTCGTAAAAATCAGCGTCCACGCAATTGCGGAACGCGAAATAGCAACGCCTACCAAAACGAAATGACTCAATCAGAATCGAAAGAAATTTCGGCACAAAAGCTTTGCGCCGGGACGGTGTCAGATCAACGACACCAGAGGCGGGAGGGCTTTATAAGGGCATCCGAACGATGCGCTGTGAGGCTTGCGTAGCTGCTTAACTATCACTGGCTGAATAATCGGTAGCGTTTTGCTATTCACCGATATAGAGAATTCAGCGCAAGGCCGGTATTATGCCCTAGTTTGCTTCACTTGTATAGTTTAGCTGGCCATGCGTTTCAATAATCGCTCAAAGCGCATGCTGGCCAGGTGGGCCTTTTCCAGCAAGGCTTCGCTGATCTCATCGACTTGGGCGTCGCCGGGATGGCTCAGGCCGCCGTAGCCGTAGCGGCGCGTGGTCTGGCGCATGCGTGCCGACATGAAGACGGACAGTGCGCGGTAGAAGCGGGCGGCAAACGCCGCGTCGGTGTCCAGTTTTTCACGCAGGCGCACGTGCGAGACGCGCAGGGCGGAAGCGCCTTCGTTGGCGCGCACGGACGCGGTGGTGCGGGCCGGATCGACCAGCGACATTTCGCCGATGACTTCGCCGCTGCTGAGTTCCGCCACCAGCTCGCCGTTGCCAGCAAGTACGGAGAACGTGCCGTCCAGCACGAAGTACACGCTGTCGGGTTGGCCGCCGTAAGGGATCAGTTCCGCGCCCACAGGGTAGCGCAGGCGATCGCCGGCATTGGCGAGCCATTCCACATCGTCATCCAGCAATTCGCTGAGGATAAAAAGCACTTTGCGCATAGGCGCACGCTCAGGCACTGCGGAGCGTGCAATGGACGGCATCATATTCACGGTAAGACCCTAGTTTGACTATTATTTTCTCGGCAAGTATAGCGGGGTATTTTGGCCTTGTAAAATTGGAAATAAATTAACATTAATGCTTTTTTATGTTATTTGTTTCAATTTGTAAAATGGAAACCCCATTTGTACCGCTGCTTCGATCAACCCTGCATGTTGAATAAAAAGGAGGTCGATATGTGGACGAAATTCATGGCGGCATGCCTGCTGCTGGCGGCCGGAGCGGCGCAGGCGCAGCGGATAACGCCGCCTTTGTTGCCGCCGATGCCGCCGCTGATCGTGGTGCAGGGTGCCGAGCAGCCGGTACGCTTGCAAAGCCTGAAGGTGGACGCCGCGCTCGGAGGCGGCATGGCGCAGACCACGCTGCGCATGGTGTTCTTCAATCCCAACCATCGGCCGCTGGAAGGGCGCTTGCAGTTTCCGCTGTTGCCGGGGCAGCAGATCAGTGGGTTTTCGCTGGATCTGGAAGGGAAGATGCGTGCCGCGGTGCCGGTGGAAAAAGCACGCGGCCGCCAGATCCTGGAGGCGATCGAGCGCACGCGGGCCGATCCGGCACTGCTGGAGCAAACGCAGGGGAACAATTTCCAGCTGCGGATTTTCCCTATCCCTGCGCAGGGCACGCGCACCGTGGAGCTGACTTACACCGAGGCGCTGAATCGCGAAGGCAGCAACTGGGCTTACCGTTTGCCGCTGGCTTATGGCGAGCTGGCGGACGGCATCGCGCTGCGCGTGACGGTGGCTGGGGCTGCTGCGCCACAGGCCAGCGGCAGCATCGGCGATATTGTTTTCGCGCGCAGTGGCGACGGCTACGCGGCGCAGCTCGTGCGCGCCAACTATGCGGCGAGCGGCACCTTGAAGCTGCTGGTTCCGGCCAGTGCCGAGCCGCAGATCTATGTCCAGCAGTTTGGCGGCGAGACCTTCTTCCTGGCCGAGATTCCGCTATCGGAGCAGCGCACGCCGCGGGCGCTGCCCAAAGTAGTGGGGCTGTTGTGGGATAGCTCGGGCTCCGGTGCGAACCGCCAGCGCGAAGCGGAGCTGCTGGAGCTGGATCGCTACTTCAAGGCGTTGGGCAATGCGGAGGTGCGTCTGACGCGCTTGCGTGACCGTGCCGAGGCGATGCAACGCTTCCGCATTGTCAACGGCGATTGGCAGTCCTTGCGCACGGCGCTGCTGGACACTGTCTACGATGGCGCCAGCGCGCTGGCGGACTGGCAGCCGCAATCCGATGTGAACGAATATCTGCTGGTCAGCGACGGGCTGCTGAATTACGGCGGCAAAAAATTCCCGCAGCTGCCGCCGCGCCAGCGCTTGTATGCACTGAGTTCGGCCGTGTCTGCGGACACCAGCCGTCTGTCGGCATTGGCCGAGCGGAATGGCGGCAAGCTGGTGACGGTGCAGACGGACCGTCCCGGCGCTGCAGCCGAGACGCTGCTGACGGATGGTGTGCAAGTACGCGGTATCAGCGCAACCGGTGCAACGGAAGTGCTGACGGACGATGGCCAGCAAGGCATGCTGCGGGTGACCGGCAAGCTGGTTGCGCCCGCAGCGCATGTGACGCTGGATCTGGTGCGGCACGGCCAGGCGTCGCCGCTGCTGCTGGACGTCTCGGCGCAAGCGCCGGCGCATCCGATGGCGGCCCGCGTGTGGGCTGGGCGCAAGCTGCATCAGCTGGACGCGGACTATGAGCTGAACCGCGCGGCCATCCGTCGTCTTGGCGCGCAGTTTGGCATGCCAACGCGCGAGACATCCCTGCTGGTGCTGGAGCGGCTGGAAGACTATGTGCGCTACGATGTGCCGCCACCGGCCGAACTGCAGGCGGCCTTTGATGCGCTCAAGAGCGTGCGCGGCGCGGCGCTGACACAGCGTCGCGGCAAGCAGATGGAGCGTGTCGTGCAACAGTTTGAGCAGAAGCTCGCCTGGTGGAACGGCAGCTCCCCCAAGCTGCCACCGAAGCCGGTGGAACGTGAGGCCGTCGCTGCGGGTGCGTGGGAGCCGATGCGACCCGTGCCTGCACCTGTAGCATTGCCGGCAACGGCGCCGGCACTCGCGATGCCGTTTGCGGAAGCCGCGCCACTTCAGCGCGCGCCGTCCTTCGGCGCCAGCGCACCTGCGATGCGCTTTGTGGAGGCCAGCGATGCGCAGCGTGCGGCGGCGGGCGCCGGCCGCGACAAGAGCGCAGGCGAGATTGCCGTCAGCTTGAAGCGCTGGGACTCCAACGCCCAATACATCGCCCGCATGAAAGCTGCCAGTACCGATCAGCTGTACGCGATCTATCTCGATGAACGCCCGTCCTATCTGAACAGCAGTGCCTTTTACATCGACGTGGCGGACCTGCTGCTGGAACGCGGCAAGCGTGAGCTGGCATTGCGCGTGTTGTCCAATCTGGCGGAGATGGACCTGGAAAACCGCCAGATACTGCGCATACTCGGCTACCGCCTGCTGCAGGCAGGCCAGCCGGATCTCGCCGTCCCGATATTCGAGAAGGTGCGCGAACTGGCTGAGGAGGAACCGCAATCCTTCCGTGACCTGGGCCTGGCTTATGCTGCCGTGGGCCGCACCCAGGACGCCATCGACCAATTGTATGAAGTGGTGACGCGCCCTTGGGATGGCCGCTTTGCGGAGATTGAGCTGATCGCGCTGGCGGACATGAACGCCCTGATTGCTGCTCCGCCGCGCAAGGTGAAGCTGGATACCAGCCGTATCGATCCGCGCCTGTTGAAGAACATGCCGCTCGATTTGCGGGTGGTACTGACTTGGGATGCCGATGACAGCGATATGGATTTGTGGGTGACCGATCCCACCGGTGAACGCTGCTTCTATGGCAATCGCATGACGCCGCAGGGTGGCCGCTTGTCGCTGGACTTTACGGGCGGTTACGGGCCGGAGGAGTTTTCGCTGCGCCGTGCGATGCCGGGCAAATACAAGGTGGAGGCGAACTTTTTTGGCGCGCATCGTCAGGTAGTGGCGGGAGCGACCACCTTGCAGCTGAAGCTGACCAGCGGCTTTGGCCGCACCGGTTCACACGATCAGATGGTGACGGTGCGCCTGCAAGGCCGGGGTGAGACGGTGCTGGTGGGTGAGTTTGAAGTGAAGTAGCATTTATTCGATGGCAGCGATCTGCCTGGCCAGGGCTTCCGGCACGGGATAGTCCGGATAGGCCAGGCGGAATTTTTTCCATTCCGCCAGCGCGTCGCTGCGCAAGTCGGCTTTCAGCATTTCGTCGATGGCGTGCAGCCAGGCGGCGGCTTGCGCATCAGGCGCAGGCGGCGCGACGGGGGCTGCACTTGGGCGGGCGACGATGGGCGCAGGGGCCGCTGCGGCGCCGAAGGATGACGCAGCAAAGCGATGCACCGTCACCGCATCGGTGACTGGCGCGGCAGGCTGCGCTGCCATGACAGGTGCAGCGGCAGGTGCGGGCAGTGGTGTCCACGCTTCTTCGGCGGCTGGTGCTGCTGGTGCAGGTGCTGCATGCACGCGTTTGTCGCTCACGATGGCGGCCGGCTTGGGGGGCGCAGTAACGGTTATTTCTGGCGACGCGGCGCGCACCGGAGCCGGTGGCGCCGAAGCAGTGACCTGCGCGGGCTCCGCATACTCGCCGCGCTGCCACTCCAGTGTCAACAGCAAAGTGCCAACCACGCTGGCAGCCAACGCCAGCGGCATGCGCCAGCGCGCCATATTGGCCGCAGTTCGCTGGCGCATCGCCTGCTCCTGCGCCAGCTTTCCTTCAATCGACGCCATAATCGCCGTGTCCAGGTGCGCCGGCGATTCGGGCTGTTTTAGTGCTGACAAATGGCGAGACAGCGCATCACGACCCGCCATGAAATCGTCGAGTTCATCATCCAGCTTTTGATCACCGTGGCGCGTCATGCCTGCTCCTCCTGGGCGGCCATCCCATTCGATAACTGCTCGCGTAATTTTCGCATGGCGTAGCGCAGCCTGCTTTTGACGGTTTCAATCGGAGCGCTGGTCAGCGCCGCAATTTCCTCCAGCGATAGACCGCTGAACTGCTGCAGCACCAAGGCCTCCTTCTGCTCACCCGGCAGTGCGCGGATAGCCCGGTGCAGCGCCGCGTTCAATTGCTGCGTTTCCAGCATCGCCTCGGCCGCAGGCACCTCGCTTTCCAGGTCGGGCGCATCATCGGTCGATAAGTGCGGCGACTGGCGCTGCAAATCGATCAGCCGGTTGCGTGCGATCTGGTACAGAAACGTGCGGAAAGTGGCCGTGACCTGATAGCGCTCTCGCGCCTGATGCAGCGCGATCCAGCTTTCCTGCGCCACCTCGTCCACCCAGTCCCTGCGTGGCGAGCGCCATGCGACAAACCGGTACAAGCCACGCTGATGGCGTTGGTACAGTTCGCGGAACGCCGCCGCGTCGCCACCCGCGTAGCGCAGCATCAGGGTTTCATCGGATGGATCGGTTGACATGGGCGCCAGTGTAACACTGCACCTGACGAAAAAAACGCCCTTCGGAGAGGGCGTTTTCTGGATGGTGAGGCTGGCCGACTGCTTAGGTGTAGTCTTCCGCGTTCAGGCCCATGACGTGCGAGAAGCCGCCGTCAACGTAGGTGATTTCGCCGGTGATGCCCGATGCCAGATCCGACAGCAGGAAGGCGGCGGTGTTGCCCACTTCTTCGATGGTGACGTTGCGGCGCAGTGGCGCGTGCGAGGCGGCAAAGCCCAGCAGCTTGCCGAAGTCCTTGATGCCCGAGGCGGCCAGGGTCTTGATCGGGCCAGCCGAAATACCGTTCGAGCGGATGCCTTGCTTGCCCAGGTTTTCAGCCAGGTAGCGTACCGACGCTTCCAGCGATGCCTTGGCCAGGCCCATGGTGTTGTAGTAAGGGATGGCGCGCACTGCACCCAGGTAGGACAGGGTCAGCACCGACGAACCTTCTTTGAGCAGCGGCAGCGCAGCCTTGGTCAGTGCCGGGAAGCTGTACGCCGAGATGTCGTGGGCGATACGGAAGTTTTCGCGGGTCAGGCCGTCCAGGAATTCACCGGCGATGGCTTCGCGCGGCGCAAAGCCGATGGCGTGGACCAGGCCGTCCAGTTGCGACCAGCTCTTGGCCAGGTCGGCGAACAGCGCGGTGATTTGCTCGTCGCTCGAGACGTCGCAGTCGAATACCAGGTTGCTGCCGAATTCAGCGGCAAATTCCGTGATGCGGTCTTTGAAACGCTCGCCAACATAGGTGAACGCCAGTTCAGCGCCTTCGCGTTTGCAGGCTTGGGCGATGCCGTAAGCGATGGAACGGTTCGACAGCAAACCAGTGATAAGGATTTTTTTGCCTTGCAAGAACGCCATAAGGACTCCGATTGCAACTGCGCGCACTGGCTGCCCGGTGGGCTGGCTGGCGGCGTCAGTGGGTTATGTTTTTTAAGACCAAGATTGTAGGACTTGTAAGCCGCGACCGCAACCTTTGGATTGTTGCAGTCACGGCCCGTAGCCCGCGTCAGTGGCTGGTCTTGCGATGGGATTTGGATTTTGCGGCATCGCGCGACACGCGTGCCTTGACCAGTGCCACCGGGCTGGACTTGTCCGACTTGCCGGCTTTGGCCAGTTTATAGCCTTTGGCCGATTTGCCATTATTGCTGCGTTCCGCCTCATAGGCCACGGTGGCGTTCTCGGCGATGTCCGACGAGATGTCGACGCTGGCCGAGGTGGAAATCTTCGGCACCAGGATGGTCGAACCGGCCTTGAGCACGGATTTCTGCGGAATGTTGTTGGCCTGGCGTATCACTTCTGGCGAAGTATGGAAACGCGACGCCAGCGTGCTGATGCTTTCACGCGCGCTGGTGATCTTGTGCGTGGTCCAGGTCGACAGCTCTTTGGTCCATTGCGACAGGTTCAGGTGGAACTTCTCGGCGTTTTCTTTCGGCAGCAGGATTTTGGTCTGCTCGTCGCCGGTAATCACCGGACGCTTGAATTGCGGATTCAGCGCCTTGAATTCGTCCACCGACAGCTCGGCCAGGTGGGCTGCCACGGTCAGGTCGATGTCACTCGTCTTATCGACCGCCATGAAGTACGGCGAGTTGTCGATGAGCGGCAGGTTCAGGCCATATTGCTGCGGATTGGCAACAATGTTCTTCACTGCTTGCAATTTTGGCACGTAGTTGCGGGTTTCGGCCGGCATCAGGTCGGCCAGGCTTTCGAAATCGGTCGGTTTGCCAGCCGCCTGGTTGCGCTTGATGGCTTTCTGAACCGAGCCTTCGCCCCAGTTGTAGGCGGCCAGGGCCAGCTGCCAGTCGCCAAACATATCATACAGGCGCTGCAGATAGGTCAGGGCGGCGTCGGTCGAGGCCAGAATGCCGCGGCGCTCGTCCTTGAAGGCGTCCTGCTTGAGGTTGAAGTCGCGGCCGGTGCCGGGCACAAACTGCCACATGCCGGCGGCATTGGCGCTGGACAGCGCGTTCGGGTTGAAAGCCGACTCGATAAACGGCAGCAGCGCCAGTTCGGTCGGCATATTGCGCTTTTCCAGCTCGGTGACGACGTGGAACAGGTATAGCGAGGCGCGCGCGGTGGTGCGGGCGATGTAGTCCGGGCGGGTGGCGTACCAGTTGACGTGTTTGGCAACCAGCTCGTTGTTCACATCGGGAATCGCGTAACCGCTGCGGATGCGGCCCCAGACGTCTTTTTCGCGGAAAGCTTCTTCGTCGACCATCTTGGCCGGCTTGTTGACTTTCAGGGAGGAGATATCGGGGAGGGGGGATTTCGGCAGGGGGGACAGCGCGGTGGTAACCGTCGGCAGGCCCGGGGCCTCATCGTAGGCCTGGACCAGCGCGGGCGCCAGTAGCGCCATCAGTGCTGCCAAAGCTGCGGATTTAGGAATTCGTGCTTGCATAGTTTTCCATGGTTGGCGACAAGAAACATCGCGTGGACTATGAATTAAACGTGGAGTGTACGAAGGTCGCTCCGTCGAGTCAAGAAATATGTCACCCTTATGACAAATTCTTATAAGCAATAATTCCAGTGAAATAAGCGCGAGATCGCTGCAAATTGACGGAAATAGGAGATGCGGCAAAGAGTGCGTACAATTCTGTTTTTGCGTAGTTACCGAGGAATTGCAATATGAGTAGCCCAGCCATCGACCGCGACGTGGTCATTGCCGACACTGTGCACTGGATGGAAAAAGCCGTGATTGGCCTGAATTTGTGCCCGTTCGCCAAGGCGGTGCACGTCAAGAAGCAGATACGTTATGTGGTGAGCGAGGCGGAAACGCCGGAAGAGCTGCTGGAAAAACTCATGGAAGAGTTGCAGCACCTGGCGGACGCCGATCCGGAAAGAATCGACACCACGCTGCTGATCCATCCGAACGTGCTGACCGATTTCTTCGACTACAACGAGTTCCTCGACGTCGCCGACGCCGCGCTGGAAGAGCTGGGCCTGGACGGCTTCCTGCAAGTGGCCAGCTTCCACCCGGATTACCAGTTTGCCGATACCGATAAAAATGATATCAGCAACTACACCAACCGCTCGCCTTATCCCACCCTGCACCTGCTGCGCGAAGACAGCATCGACCGCGCGGTGGAGGCGTTCCCGGAAGCGTCGGATATTTTTGACAAGAATATCGAGAATCTGGAAAAACTCGGCCACGATGGCTGGGACAAGCTCATGGAGAAGCCATGAGCGGTGATCTGCCCATCCGCCCGGACACCCCATGCGTGGCAGTGTGCTCCACCACCTTCGACGAGATCTGCCGCGGCTGCGGCCGTACCGTGGTCGAGGTGGCGCACTGGGTGTCGATGACAGCCGAGCAGAAGGAAGTGGTCTGGCAGCGCATCCTGGCGCAGGGCTACCCGCGCCGGAATACCTGATCAGTAGCTACCGATAAAGTCTTTCTTGCCGATTTCCAGGCCGTTGTGGCGCAGGATGTCGTAGGCGGTGGTGGCGTGGAAGTAGAAGTGCGGCAGCGCGTAGTGGAACAGATAGGTCTGGCCGACGAAGTGCTTGGTCTTCTCGCCGCTGCCGGTGGTGATGGCGCGGCCTTCGCTGCCTTCGATCTGCGCTTGCGGCACGCTGTCGATGTAGGCCAGCGTCTTGACGATGCGCTCTTTCAGATCGGCAAACGAAGTTTCCTTGTCTTCATACGACGGCACTTCCAGGCCGCCCAGGCGCGCAGCAGCGCCCTTGGCGAAATCGCAGGCAATCTGGATCTGGCGCGTGAACGGCAGCATGTCCGGGAACAGGCGGTATTGCAGCAGCGCGGCCGGGTCGATTTTCTTGTCGGTGGCGTGCGCTTCGGCTTTGTCCAGAATGGCATGCAGGCTGTTCAGGATCTGCTTGAACACAGGAATGGAGGCGGAGTACATGGAGAAGGTGGTCATGGCGGATTCCTATGTGTTAAAAAAGAGTCGCGATCATAGCGCGGCTAGAGGTTTTTTGCTTGTGCGTGACTTTTTAAGGTTTTTTCCGTGCATAATTCCACCAAGTAATAAGCCCCAGAGCGACGATGCCCATTCACCCATTTGCCGTACCCGTGCATGACTAGCACCATTTACCAGAGATTGCGCTTACGCCTGAGCGCGTTGTATGGTCTTTCCATCTATGGTGCGCTGCTGCTGGTGGTGTTTGGTGGCCTGGTGATCCCTGCGATTATCGGCAGCTATCTGCTGATCGGCGTGCACGAGCAGCAGTCGGCGCGCGCCTCGCTGCAGGAATCGCTGCAACGCAATGCCGACATCCTGGCGCTGGGCATGCAGGAATCCCTGTGGAATATGAATGCCGAATCGGCCCATTCGCTGGTTGAATCGGTGATGCGCGACCGTTCGGTCTTGCAAGTCCAGGTCGTGGGCCAGGCCGACACCCAGTTCATGCACGTGCGCTCGCCGCGGGTGGCCAGCGGTAATGTGTACCGCGCTGAGCGCGAAATCCTCGTGCGCGGCGAACGCATCGGCCGCATCATGGTCGAGATGGACGATGCGCGCAGCCAACAGGAGTTGCGCGAGAAGCAGCTGTCCTATGTCTTCGTGCTGGCGGCGCAGCTGACCGTATCGCTGCTGCTGATTGTGCTGTTCCTGAACTCTCGCCTGATCAAGCCGCTGCGCAAGCTGATGCGCTTCTCGGACCGGCTGTCGCATGGCGACTTTGAAACCCGGCTCGATGTCACCGGCAGCGATGAACTGGGCCGCCTGGCGCAGCAGCTGGAGCAGATGCGGGTGGCGATCAAGCGCCTGTTTGAAGATATCGGCCAGCGCGAGGAACGTTTCCGCACCATCGTGACGCAGGTGCCGGGCGCCGTGTTCCGCTTCCGTCCGGACGGCCCGATCGACTTTGTGTCGGACGCCATTGAAGACATCTCCGGTTATTCGGCCGCACAGTTCATGCGCAGCACCACACACTCCTGGACCAACCTGATCGCGCCGGAAGACCGCAAGAAGCAGCGCCGCGTGATCGGCCAGGCCATCCGCGACGGCCAGCCCTACGAAATCGAATACCGCATCACCGATTCCGCCGGCGCCGAGCGCTGGGTGCAGGAGAACGGCCAGCCGCAGCCATCCGAAGGCGATGAAAACGCGCCGTGGGTGGACGGCATCATCTCCGACATCAGCCAGCGCAAGCACAACGAGATGCGTATCGAAGCGCTGCTTGCCGAGCAGAGTGCGATTCTGGATAACGTGATGTTTGGCGTGATGTTCGTGCGTAACCGCACCATCGTCTCCGTCAACCGCCGCTGCGAAGAACTGTTCGGCTACGGGCCGGGCGAGATGGGCGGGGCGTCCACTTTCATGCTGTTCCTGGATGGACTGGATTACGAATCGTCGGGCGCGCGCCAATACCCGTCGCTGTCGCAGGGCGATTATTTCAGCGAAGAGCGCCAGTACCGCCGCAAGGACGGCAGCGTATTCTGGTGCCTGGTCAGCGGTTATGCGCTGGACAATAACCGCGCCAACGAAGGCAGCATCTGGGTGTTTGCCGATATCACCGAGCGCAAGGAAGCGGAAGAAAAACTGCGCCTGTCCGCCACTGTGATCGAGCACATTGCCGATGGCGTGGTGGTGCTGGACGAAGAGGGCACCATCGTCGCCGTCAATCCGGCCTTCACGCTGATTACCGGCTATACCGAGTTGGAAGCGGTCGGCAAGGACCGCACGCTGACGCGCTCTGGCCGCCATGAACCCGCGTTCTACGAGGGCATGTGGGAGGAGCAGCTGGAGCACGGCTTCTGGCGCGGCGAGTTGTGGAGCCTGCGCAAAAACGGCGAGCTGTATCTGGAATACCTGACCGTGAGCGCAGTGCGCGACACCAGCGGCCACACCACCCACTATGTGGGCGTGTTCAGCGACATCACCAAGGCCAAGGAGTCGCAGGAGAAGCTGGACCATCTGGCGCACCACGATCCACTGACCGCGCTGCCGAACCGCCTGCTATTCCATGACCGCCTGCAGCACGCCTTGCAGCGCGCCTCGCGCGACGGCGAGCAGCTGGCGCTGCTGTTCATTGACCTGGACCGCTTCAAGAACGTCAACGACACGCTGGGCCACCACATCGGTGACGAGCTGCTGAAGCAGGTGGCGCACGCACTGACCGAGCGTCTGCGCGAAGGCGATACACTGGCACGCCTGGGCGGTGACGAATTCATCGTGCTGCTGGAAGACATCGACAACCAGTACGGCGCCAGCCAGGTTGCGGAAAAACTGGTGCAGATGTTTGAGGAGCCATTCATGGTCGCCGGTCACGAGCTGTTTGTGACCTGCAGTGTCGGTATCAGCCTGTTCCCGGACGATGCCGCCGATCTGAATATGCTGATCCGTAACGCCGACGTGGCCATGTACCAGGCCAAGGCGCGCGGCCGCAATGGCTTCAGTTTCTACGCGCCGTCAATGACAGGCGAGGGTGTCGAGCGCCTGCGTCTGGAGACCTTCCTGCGCCGCTCCATCGAGAAGGAAGAGATCTTCCTCAACTACCAGCCGCAGGTGGAAATCGACACGGGCCGTCTGGTGGGCGTGGAGGCGCTGGTGCGCTGGAACCATCCGGAACTGGGCCTGATCCCGCCGATCCGCTTCATCCCGCTGGCCGAGGACACGGGCTTTATCAACCAGCTGGGCAAGTGGGTACTGCATGAAGCCTGCCGGCAGATGGTGCGCTGGCAGGAAGCCGGGCTGCATGTGCCCAAGATCGCCGTCAACCTGTCGGCCAAGCAGTTTGAGCGCGGCAGCATCGTCAACATGGTGGCCGACATCCTGCACGACACCGGCCTGGAGCCGGAGCGCCTGCAGCTGGAAGTGACCGAGTCGGTGATTATGAACACCGGCGACGCCATGGTCTTCATCAACGACCTGCACTCGATCGGCGTGGCGCTGGCGATTGACGATTTTGGTACCGGCTATTCGTCGCTGGCGTATCTGAAGCAGCTGCCGGTGCAGACGCTGAAGATCGACCGCTCCTTCATCAAGGACATCTCCACCGACGTCAATGACGAAGCGATCGCGATTGCGATTATCCAGCTGGGCAAGAGCATGAACCTGTCGGTGATCGCGGAAGGCGTGGAGACCGAAGAGCAGGCGGCCTTCCTGCTGCGCCACGGCTGTAACCTGGCGCAGGGTTACTTCTACAGCCGTCCACTGGCGGCGGATGATATGCTGAGCCGCTGGCAAAAATAAATACACGGAGATACTGGAATGCAGGGAGTGAAGAACACTTCGCGGCGGCGCTTCCTTCTGGGCGGCGTGGCGGTGACGGGCGCATTGGTGGTGGGCTGGGGCGTGATGCCGCCGCGCCAGCGCCTGAACGCCGCGCTTCCCTTGCCGGTCCACGATGGCAGCGTGGCGCTGAATGGCTGGGTGGGCATCGGCAAGGACGGCACCGTGACGGTCGCCATGCCGCGCAGCGAAATGGGGCAGGGCGTCTACACCGCCTTGCCGATGCTGGTGGCGGAGGAGCTGGATGTGCCGCTGTCCGCAGTGCAGGTGGTGCAGGCGCCTATCGATAAGATCTTCGGCAACATCGCCATGCTCAAGGACGGCCTGCCCTTCCACCCTGACGATACGGGGCGGTTGAAAGCCACCGTGAGCTGGATCGTCGGCAAGGTGGCGCGCGAACTGGGGCTGATGATCACGGGTGGCTCGTCCAGCGTGAAGGATGCATGGGAACCGATGCGTGAAGCCGGCGCCGCAGCGCGCGCCATGCTGGTCGCGGCGGCTGCTGCCGAGTGGTCGGTACGTCCCGAAGACTGCTACACAGGCAACGGCTTTGTCGCACATGCCGATGGCCGCCGCCTGGCCTACGGCGCGCTGGCCGAGCGCGCGGTGACTGCCGCGCCGGGCGAAGTGCGGCTCAAGTCCCCGGAACAGTTCAAGTTGATTGGCCATCCGCAGCCGCGCCGCGACACGCCATCCAAGGTCAATGGCTCGGCCATCTTTGGTATCGACGTGCGCCCAACGGGCATGCTGTATGCGGCGGTACGCATGTCGCCCGTGATTGGCGGCACGGTGGCTGGCGTGAACAGTGCTGCCGCGCTCAAAATGCCGGGCGTGGTCAAGGTGGTCGATTATTCCAGTGCCTTGGCGGAGAAGACTGGTGCCGGTGCCGGCGTGGCCGTCATCGCCAGGAGCTATTGGCAGGCAAGGCAGGCCGCGCTGGCGCTGGATGTTCAGTGGCATGACGGCCCGCTGGCCGGCCTGTCCAGCGCCGCCATCTATGCCGGCTTTGCGCATCAGCTGGATAGCGAAGACGGCTATGCCTACTACAAGGCTGGCGATATGAATGTGGTGGAAGGCAAGGCCGCCGGTGTCGCCAACACCGTCAATGCCGAATACCGCGCTCCGTATCTGGCGCATGCGGCCATGGAACCCATCAACTGCACGGCGCAGGTCAAGGGTGGCAAGGTGCGCGTGTGGGCGCCGACGCAGTCGCCAGGCTTTGCGGTGGATGTCGCCGCCAAGGTGGCGGGCGTGGCGGCGGGCGATGTCGAGCTGCACGTCACCATGCTGGGTGGCGGCTTTGGCCGCAGGCTGGATGTGGACATGATCGCGCAAGCCGTGGCCATCGCCAGGCAGGCCGACGGCCACCCCGTGCAACTGATCTGGTCGCGCGAGGACGATACCATGCATGATGTCTACCGCCCGGCGGCGCTGGCGCGCTTCAGTGCGACGCTGGATGCACAGGGCAATGTGCTGGGCTACGATAACAAGTCGGCCAGCGGCGCGATTTCGCACCAGTTCTTCAAGCGTAACCTGGGTTTGCCGCCCGGTGGGCCGGACAAGACCACGGCCGAAGGCGAATTCGATATGCAGTACCACTTCCCCAATCAGCGCATCCGCCACGTGATCGTGGACAGCGCGGTGCCGCTGGGTTACTGGCGTTCGGTCGGCCATTCGCACAATGCCTTCTTCAAGGAGAGCTTCATCGACGAGCTGGCGCATGCGGCCGGCAAGGATGGCGTGGCGTTCCGCCGTGGCCTGCTGCTCCAGCATCCGCGTCACCTGGCGGTGCTGAATGCGGCGGTGGCAAAGGCCGGTAAGGCGCCAGCGGGCAGGGCGCACGGCGTGGCCCTGCATCAGTCGTTTGGCACCATCGTTGCGCAGGTGGCCGAGGTGTCGGTGGAAGGTACGGAGATACGCGTGCATCGCGTGGTCTGCGCGGTCGATTGCGGCCTGGCGGTGAACCCGAATATCATCGCCCAGCAGGCGGAATCGGGTGTGCTGTTTGGCCTGTCGGCGGCGCTGTTTGGCGAGGTGACGATCAGGGAGGGCAAGGTTGAACAGACTAACTTCCATGACTACCCGGTGGTGCGCCTGAACCAGGCGCCCGAGGTGGACACCATCATCATGCCGAGTGCGGCCCATCCGGAGGGGATGGGGGAACCGGCCACGCCGCCGATCGCACCGGCCGTGGCCAATGCGGTCTTCAAGCTGACGGGCAAGCGCCTGCGCAGCCTGCCGCTGAAACTATGAAGCCGCTGCTCCCGCTCCTGGTTCTACTGGGCAGCGGCGAGCTGTCTGCTGCGCCACTGGCGCAAGACCAGGTCATCAAAGTGTGTGCGCAGAGCGCGGAATGGCCGCCGTTCATGTACACCGACAAGGCCAGCAACAATAAGCTGAGAGGCTATACGATCGACTTTTTGCAGCATAGCCTCATCGAGCGCGGCCTGCGTTACACCATCGATCTGGTACCCTGGAAGCGCTGCATGGAGCTGACCCAGCGCGGCATCTACGACATGATGACCGATGCTTCCAACAGTCTTGAGCGTTCACAAAATTATCTGGTGTCGAAACCGTATTACCAGCAACAGCTGGTCTATTTCTATGACAAGGAGCGGCCACGCCCGGCGATCCATGCGGCGGCCGACCTGAACAAGGTCCGCCTGTGCGGCATGGCCGGCTACAACTATTCGGGTTTTGGGCTCAAGCCCGAGGAAGTGGAAATGGGCTCGCAGAACCTCGCACAAACCTTCCAGAAGCTCAAGCACGACCGCTGTGACGCCGTACCGGAACGGCTGGAAGTCACTCTGGGCTACCGGGCGCAAGGCGTGGTGGACTTTGAAAAGCTCAATATCGGCGTGGGCTACCTGCCCGATCTGCCGCGCTCGACGTTCCACCTCATGGTGAGCCGCAATGTGGTGTATGGACCGGCCTTGCTGGAGGTGCTCGACGAGGGGATCGATAAGCTCAATGGCAACGGCGTTGCGCAGGAACTGGCTGTCAAATACGGCGTTCCGGGGGCGGAGCTGCCGCGCCCGAAATCGAAGCGCTGATTACAGGGCGTCGCGCAGCAGTGAACGCAGATTGCATTCGCGCTGCCACTGGGCGCGCTCTGCGCTGTTGATGATGAGTTCCTGCAGGTCGGCGTCGCTTTGCGCGGCGGTGGACTGCACCAGGCGGTGCGCCACGCCCACATCCGGCAGCATGGTGCCGAAGAAGGCCACCATTTCGTGGTGCTGGATCAGCAGGGTAGGGAAGTTTTCCACGTCGAGATCGCCGACCACGTCGGCCTGGTCTTCAATGTCGATCCAGACGAAAAATTTGTCGGGATGGCGTTCGGCCAGTTCGTCAAAGGTGGCGCGGTAGGATGCGCAGGTGCCGCACCAGGCGGCGCACAGGCAGGCGACGATCCAGCGGTCGCCGGCCAGGGCGGCGGCCACGTCTTCGCGGTTTTCGGAATTCAGGGTCAGGCTAGCCATAGTCGGATCAGCAAAAGCGCGCTCGGCGCCAAAACGCGTATTCTACCTGTCCGCGCGGGGTCGCGCCTGTCAGCGCGCCGGGTTAAAATACGGGATGCCTATTATTCTCGCCATTGAAACCTCGTCCGAAACCGCTTCCTGCGCACTGCTGCGGGGCGATGCCGTCACCAGCCGCGTCTCCAGCGGCGTGCGTACCCATTCCCAGGCAGTATTGCCAATGATTCAAGAGCTGCTGGCCGAAGCCGGCATCACGCTACAGGACTGCGATGCGGTGGCGTATGGTTCGGGGCCGGGTTCGTTTACCGGTGTGCGTACCGCCTGCGGTGTGGCGCAGGGGCTGGCATTCGGCGGCAAGCTGCCTGCGGTGCCGGTGGTGACGCTGGATGCCATGGCGCTGGCCTGCCATCAGCAGCACGGCGCCGACGAGGTGCTGGTGGTGCTGGATGCGCGCATGGGCGAGGTCTATTGGGCGCAATACCGGTTTGAGAATGGCGCGCCGGTGGCGGTGTTGGCGCCGGTGCTGTCGGCGCCCGGTGACGTCAGGCCGCAGGGTACGCCTGTTGCCTGCGGCAATGGCTTGTCGGCGTATGCAGAGGCCTTCCCGGCGGGTGGCTTTGCCGCGGTGATGCCGCATGCGGAGCAGATCGCCCAACTGGCGGCAGCGGCGTTTGCCGCCGGCCGCACGGTGGCGGCTGCCGACGCCCAGCCGCTGTACCTGCGCAACAAGGTCGCGTACACGCAGGCCGAGCGCCGCGAAATGGCGGCCACCAAGGACGGCAACGCATGACGGCGCCCGTCTGGGATCTGGCGCGGCTCAACTACGAACCGATGCAGCACACCGATCTGGAGGACGTGTTCGCGCTGGAGCAAAGCGTTTATCCTTACCCATGGAGCATGGCCAATTTCGTCGATTCGCTGAACAGCAATTACGAAGCGTGGGTGTTGCGTGACCGTGATGGTAGTTTGCTCGGCTATTTCCTGCTGATGGCGGTGGTCGATGAGGCGCACTTGCTGAACGTGGCGGTGTCGGCCGAGAAGCAGGGGCAGGGACTGGGGCGCTTCCTGCTGAACCAGGCCGTGGCGTGCGCGCGTGGCCTGGGCATGGAATCGGTGCTGCTGGAAGTGCGGCCATCGAACACGCGGGCGCTGGAAATTTACGAGCGTTACGGATTTAAACAGATAGGTCGCCGCAAGGGGTATTACCCGGCGGGCAACCAGCAGCGCGAGGACGCGATTGTGATGCGTTTTGAGGTATGAGTCAGTCGGCACGTAACACGGCGTTCCTGCACGAGATGGGAGTTGGCGTGCAATGGAAGTTGCGCAATGGCGTGGAGGCGCAGGCCGATCCATTCGCCGCAGCCGTTCAGGCGCTGGCGGATGGCGAGCCGGTGATGGACGCCCCTGTGCAGCAAGACGCGGTTGTGGTCGCAACGCCAGCGATGGCTGCCCCGGCGGCTCCGCTGAGTCACGCCGCGCCGTCGCCGGTCGAAGCGCCGTCGTCGCCAGCAGCGCAGCAGCCCATTCCATCGCCCGCTGCGCCACGCGCACCGGCACCATCGCTGGACGACGACTCCACAGCCTGGTTCGACGACGCCCCCATGCCGCCGCCGGCGCCCCAGCCTGCGGCCCGCCCCGTGCCTGCCGCAGCGCGTCCTGCCGCCGCGCCAGCCCCGGCAGCCGCATCGGAAGACGAATCCACCGCATGGTTTGACGATGCACCAGCGCCGGAGCGTCCGGAGCCAGTCAGCGACGAAGCCATCGCCGCCATGGACTGGCCGGCGTTAAAGCAGGCCGTCGCCACCTGCACCCGTTGCCCTCTGTGCGCAACCCGCCGCACCGCCGTCAACGGCCGCGGCGCCGAGCAGGCGCGCTGGGTCGCGATCGGCCCTGCGCCGTCGCGCCAGGACGAAAAGGATGGCCAGACCATGTCGGCCGAATCCGGCCAGCTGCTGCACAATATGATGAAAGCGATCGAACTCCAGCCGGAGTCCGATGTCTACGTCACCAATCTGGTCAAATGCCGCCCTACGACGCCCGAAGGCGACGACCGCACGCCAGGTGCGGACGAAGTTCTGGCCTGCCGCCCGTTCCTGGAGCGTGAACTGGCACTGACGAGCGCCACCATGGCCATGACCTTCGGCCAGTTCGCCGCCAAAGGCCTGATGATGGGACCGGCCGCACGGGGCAAGGTCATGCACTACGGCGCGCAACAATTACCGGTGGTCGCCACCTATCACCCTGACGATCTGCTGCGCAAACCGGAAGACAAAGCCAAGGCCTGGGCCGACCTGTGCCTGGCGAAAGCCAGCCATGGCTAAGCCCCCGGCTGGCAGCTTTCAAGCACTGTTTGAAAGCCGCTGGCCGCATCTGACGCACCCGCACGTGCGTGCACTAGCATGGCTGCTGGATGCGCCAGACCTGCTCGATCCCGCCGCACCGCAGTGGCAAGGACGCATCGCCACACTGGGAGCCATGCCGCCCGCGACGACCGACTGGCTGACGGCGCTGGAGCGTGATCCGGCGCCGCTGGATGCCGCACTAGGCACCCGGCACTACTCGCGCCTTGGCCTGTATGCAGAAAAGCTGATGGCCTTTTATTTCGCCGAACATGGCCAGCTGGTCGCACACGGTCTGCAAGTGCGCGCCGACCGTACCGACACCATCGGCGAATTCGACTTCCTGCTGCAAAACGACGCCGGCCTGACCCACATCGAGTTCGCCACCAAGTTCTACCTGCTCGACCACGCTGCCCAGGATTTCAACGGCCTCATCGGCCCAAACCTGGCGGATACGCTGGGTGTGAAGATGCGCAAAATCTTCGACAAGCAGTTATCGCTGGCCCGGCACCCGGCCGCGCAGGCCGTGTTGCCGCAAGCAGTCACGCAAGCGCAGGCGCTGGTCAAAGGCTGGCTGTTCTATCCGGACGGCGTGCCGCCGATAGCCGGCATCTCGCAACAGCACTGCCATGGTTTCTGGATGACGCAAGCACAGGCGCAAAGCCTGCCCGGTCAGCATTTTGCGGTGATGCCGCGCCTGCAGTGGCTGGCGCCGTTCAAGGCCGCATCGGGCCTTGGCCGCGATCAGCTATTGGCGGCCGTGCACGAGCAAGCGGCCCCCGTCATGATCGCCGTGTTGCGGGCGCAAGGGGAATGGCTGGTGGAAGAGAGCCGGGGCTTTATTGTCCCCGACGGCTGGCGCGCGCAAGCTGCGCAGCGCCGCCATGAAGGTGTGCTGCCGGCCTGAGGTTTAGTGCTTGGCTTCGCCGATCAGCGCGACCGAATCGAACTCGCGCTGATTTGCCTGGTGCCGGCGCATGATGTACAGCATGGTGCCCGCCAGGAACAGGCCAAACAGCAGAATGATCACATCCAGGTTCAGGTGCGCGCGCAGCATCAGCGAGTACATCGCCAGCATGGTCAGGATCGACAGGTTCTCGTTGAAGTTCTGGACCGCGATCGAGTGGCCGGCGCTCATGAGCACGTGGCCGCGGTGTTGCAGCAGCGCGTTCATCGGCACCAGGAAGAAGCCGCCCAGCAGGCCGACCAGGATCAGCAGCGGATACGCCACTTTGACCGAGTTCACCATGGTCATCGACATCACAATCACGCCCATGGCAATGCCGACCGGGATCACGGTGAGCGACTTGCGCAGCGATACAAAGCGCGCGGAAATCACGGCGCCGGCGGCGACGCCGATGGCCACCACCCCCACCAGGCTGGTGGATTGTTCGTAGCTCAGGTGCAGGGTACGGTTGGCCCACTCCAGCACAATAAATTGCAATGTTTGCGCGGCACCCCAGAACAGCGTGGTAACGCCCAGCGAAATCTGGCCCAGCTTGTCTTTCCACAGCATGCCGAAGCAGTTGGCGAAATCGGTAATCAGCTTGATCGGATTGCGTTCCTGGTGGCCGTAGACGCAGCCGGTATCTGGAATGCGGGTATTGAACAGGGCCGCCAGCATATAAATGCCGACCACCACGCACAGCGCCGCCTGGGTCGGTGTTTCGATGCCGGTATCGATGAGCGGCATATCAAAACCGAGCAGGAAAGACGATACCCGGCCACCTACCAGCGCGCCGCCCATGACGGTGCCGAAAATAATCGACAGCACGGTCAGGCCTTCCACCCAGCCATTGGCGGCCACGAGTTTTTCAGCGGGGAGTAATTCAGTCAGGATGCCGTATTTGGCCGGCGAATACACCGCCGCGCCAAAACCAACAATGGCATACGCCAATAATGGATGGACATTCGCGAATATCAGCAGGCAGCCTCCGACCTTAATCAGGTTGGAAATAAACATAACCTTGCCTTTGGGCATCGAATCCGCAAAAGCGCCGACAAAAGCCGCCAACAGCACGTAAAAGAGGGTAAATGACAACTTCAGGAGCGGCGTAATCCACCCCGGAGATTTCATATTTACCAGGAGGTCGATCGCAACAAAAAGCAGCGCATTGTCCGCCAGGGACGAAAAGAACTGCGCTGCCATGATGGTATAAAAACCACGATTCATTCTGGGATATGCCTGAAAACTTATCTGGCTTGCTTTATACCATGCTTTGATCGTATCCCCAAGAATTGAGCAGTGCGGCTTGATCTGCACGCGGTAAAATAGCGCCTCAGTTTATTTCGCGGAAAACAGACGTATGCCTAGGCCGATCTTAGCAACAATTCATATCGAATCCATGCAGCATAATCTGGCGCTGGCCAAGGCCAGATCGCCCGGCGCCAAGGCCTGGGGGGTATTGAAAGCCAACGGTTATGGTCACGGACTGGAACGTGCGATGCGCGGTTTTGCCGACGCTGACGGCCTGGCGCTGATCGAAGTGGACAACGCCGTCAAGCTGCGCGAAATGGGCTGGAAGAAGCCAATTTTATTATTGGAGGGTTTCTTCGGTCCGGCGGATTTGCACACCATGGCCGGCTACGACCTGCAGGCGGCAGTCCATTGCAACGCGCAGCTGGAATGGCTGGAAGCGGTACAGGCGCAACTGAGCGCGCGCGGCATCCGCTTTGACCTGCACCTCAAGATGAATACCGGCATGAACCGTCTCGGCTTCATGCCGGAGGCCTATGCGGCCGCCCACGCGCGCCTGAGCGCGATTTCCTGCGTCAACAGCATCACGCTGATGACCCACTTTGCCAATGCAGACGATGTCGACCATCCGCTGTTGCCGATCACCGAACAGGTGCGCCGCTTCGAAGTGGGCGCCGCCGGCTTGCCCGGTCCGCGCAGCCTGTCGAATTCGGCCGGCGTGCTGCTGCACCACGACCATCTGAAAAATGACTGGGTACGGCCCGGCATCATGCTGTACGGCGGCACGCCGGGCGGCGCGACCGCGGAAGAATTCGGCCTGCAACCGACCATGACGCTGACCAGCGAAATCATCGGCGTGCAGGATATCGCCGCCGGTGAAGTGGTGGGTTATGGCAGCCGCTTCCAGGCCGAAGTGCCGATGCGCCTGGGCGTGGTGGCCTGCGGCTACGCGGACGGCTATCCGCGCCACGCGCCGCTGGGCACGCCCATTGTGGTGGACGGCGTACGCACCCGCCTGATCGGCCGGGTGTCGATGGACATGCTGACCGTGGACCTGACGCCCGTGCCGCAAGCACACATCGGCAGCAAGGTGGTGCTGTGGGGGCAGGGCATGCCGATCGACGAAGTGGCGACCGCCGCCGGCACCATCGGCTATGAGCTGATGTGTGCGCTGGCGCAGCGCGTGCCGGTGGTCGAGGGCTGAGCGCATGGTCAAGGCAAAGACCAACTACACCTGTAACGAATGCGGCGCCACCGCGAATAAATGGACTGGCCAGTGCGCGTCCTGCCATCAGTGGAATACCATGGTGGAGACGGTGGTGGAGTCGGGCGGCAATAACCGTTACTCCCAACCGGCGCACATGGCGCTGGCGCAGACCGCGCCGGTGCTGTCGCTGGCGGACATCGACGCGCTCGATGTGCCGCGCTTTGGCACCGGCATCGAGGAATTTGACCGCGTGCTGGGCGGCGGCCTGGTCGCGGGCGGCGTGGTGCTGATCGGCGGCGATCCGGGCATCGGCAAATCGACGCTGCTGCTGCAAGCCCTGGCCAATCTGTCGCATCTGAAGAAGGTGCTGTACGTCTCCGGCGAGGAGTCGGGGGCGCAGATCGCCTTGCGCGCCAAGCGCCTGAATATCGATGCGCGCGATCTGAAACTGCAGGCGGAAATCCAGCTGGAAAAAATCCTGGGGACGCTGGCGGACCTGAAGCCGGAAGTGGCGGTCATCGACTCCATCCAGACGCTGTATTCCGATGCGCTGAGTTCCGCGCCCGGTTCGGTGGCCCAGGTGCGCGAATGCGCAGCGCAGCTGACCCGCGCCGCCAAGCAGACCGGCGTGACCATCATCCTGGTCGGCCACGTGACCAAGGAAGGCGCACTGGCCGGCCCGCGCGTGCTGGAGCACATTGTCGATACCGTGCTGTACTTTGAGGGCGACAACCATTCCAGCTTCCGCCTGGTGCGCGCCATCAAGAACCGTTTCGGCGCTGTCAATGAACTGGGCGTGTTTGCGATGACGGAGAAGGGGTTGAAAGGGGTGTCCAATCCGTCGGCCCTGTTCCTGTCGCAGCATGACAACCAGGTGCCCGGTTCCTGCGTGATGGTGACGCAGGAAGGCACGCGGCCGCTGCTGGTGGAAATCCAGGCGCTGGTCGATGCCAGCCATCTGCCTAACGCGCGCCGGCTGTCGGTCGGTCTGGAGCAAAATAGGCTGGCGATGCTGCTGGCGGTGCTGCACCGTCACGCCGGTATCGCGGCGTTTGACCAGGACGTGTTCATCAACGCCGTCGGCGGCGTCAAGATCAGCGAGCCGGCAGTCGACCTGGCAGTGCTGTTGGCGATTAATTCTTCGATGCGCAACAAGGCGCTGCCAAGCGGCTTCGTGGTGTTTGGCGAAGTGGGGCTGGCGGGCGAGATCCGGCCGGCGCCGCGTGGCCAGGAGCGCTTGCGCGAGGCCGCCAAGCTGGGCTTCTCGATTGCGATGATCCCGACCGCGAATGCGCCCAAGCAGCCGATCGAAGGAATGACCATTATTGGGGTGGATCGTATCGATGATGCCTTCAATAAGCTGCGCGAAATCCAATAACGATGTATTGTTATGTGTTGTAATCGTTAATAGTGCATTTTGCGTAACCAAGAGGACAAGAAATTGTTAGTCGATCAAAGGTCTGGCGCGCGTAAGATCGTGCGCTCCAAAGCAGTTGTTGTGATGGATGGCATGCCTCCCAAGCAAGGGCGCACCCTGGACATCAGCGCCAGCGGCCTGTCGCTCAACTTTGACCATAAGCTGGGGACTGGCGACGTCGGCACGGTGTCGTTCGAACTGTTCGTGGAAGGGAAGGCGCAAGTGCTGACTTGCCGCTCGCGGGTCAACTACTGCATCTTCAGCGGTGACCATTTTAAAATCGGCTTCCAGTTCATGAATCCCGACATGGCCACCATGGCCACCATCAATAAATTCCTGCGTTGATGGCTGCCGGGCCAGTGTAGCTGGCCCGTGGCCGTATCAGACGGTTGGCTTGCACCTGCTCCAGCGCATGGGCAAGCCAGCCGACGCAGCGACCCACCGCAAACAATATGAAGGACGCATCTTTCGGCAAGCCGCAGGCAGCGGCGAGCAGCGACAGGGCGTAATCGATATTGGGCAGCTCGCCGGCCTGTTTTTCGGCGGCGCCGGCCAATGCTGCATGTGGTTGTATTTCCGGTAGCAGTTTGATCAACGCCCTGGCGCGCGGATCGCCGTCGCTATACAGCGGATGGCCGAACGCGGGCAGGGGCTGTCCGCTGGCGAGCCAGTCGCGCATGGCCTGGTCTGCGCCGTGACGCCGGGCCTGTTCAATCAGCCGCGCAAACTCCGCCGTTGCGCCGCCATGCCGTGGTCCCGTCAGCGTGGTGAAACCGGCCAGCACACCGGCCGCCAGCGAGGCGCCGGTCGAGATGGCGACGCGGGTGGCAAAGGTGGAAGCATTGAGTTCGTTGTCGGCCATGAGCACGAGGGCGCGGCGGATCAGGTCTTCGTGTGTGTCGGCGTGCCATGCGCGAGCGAGGCGTTGGCTGATGTACCCTGGCTGGCGGCCCACCATCGCATCGACCAATGTTGCGAGTACGCTGGCCGCTTCCGTCCGCAGTTCATCGATCGGACGGCCCAGCGATGGCGCATCTTGTGCGCTGCGGCGGGCAAGTGCCAGCAGGCCGGCTTCCAGTGGACTGCCATTGGCGGCCGGCTCCGTGTGTCGGATTTCTGCTGGTTTGCCTTCCCATAGCAAGGCGGCGATATCTTCAAGGCTGGCGTTGTCGGCCAGCGTCGCGGCATCGTGTCCGCGATAGAGCAGGCGGCCATCGGCGATCGTGGAAATCGATGAGGGCAGCACCGGGTCGCCATACTGCATGGTTTGCGTGGACACGGTTTCCACCTTGCGCCGCCCGTTCGCGCGGCGCGCCATGCGCAGCACATCGTCACGGTGATACAGGCTGCGGCGGGGATCGTTGTCATCTGCTTTCGCGCGTATCTTGCCCCGGCTGACGTTGGCGTACAGCGTTTGCGGACGAACGTTGAGCATATCCAGGGCTTCTGCGGCGGTCATCCAGACCATGGTGCTTCCTATGTTGACACATCAAGTCAAGATTGACGCTACCGGACCAGCGGTCCTAAGCTGTGTTCAAGGATAACTGATTCGGAGTGCTTATGTCTTATCACCTGCTCGATGCCACCTGGTCGGCGCTGGACCTGCCTTTCTCGGCGCTGGACGCCGTTCAGATAACCGGGCAGGGCGAGCTGCCGTCCTGGTTTGCGACCACCGGGCTGGCAGCGGCTTCGGTGGCTACGGCGGCGTTGGCAGTGCAGCAGTTGATGGCCGCGCAGGGCCGGGCGCCTGCTGGCGTCACGGTGGATCAGCGGCTGGCATCCATGTGGTTCAGCTGGTCGATTCAACCAGTTGGCTGGGAACGTCCGCCGCTGTGGGACGCGATTGCCGGGGACTACGCGACTGCCGATGGCTGGATACGCCTGCACACCAATGCGCCGCATCATCGCCTGGCCGCGTTGGCTGCCTTGGGCTGCGCGGACGACCGTGAGACCGTTGCCCGCACGGTCGCCGGCTGGCGCGCGCTGGAACTTGAGGAAGCCGTGGTGGCACACGGCGGCTGCGCCGCAATGATGCGCTCCATGGCCGCATGGCAGGCGCACCCGCAAGGCCGCGCAGTCGCCGCCGAACCGCTGATTGCGTTCAGCTCCCATGCACAGGCCAGCGGGCGCCGTGAGTGGGCCTGGACGGCAAGCCGGCCCCTCGCAGGACTCAAAGTGCTGGACCTGACGCGGGTGCTGGCCGGCCCGGTGGCGACGCGCTTCCTGGCCGGCTACGGCGCCGATGTTTTGCGCATCGACCCGCCAGGCTGGAACGAACCCGGCGTGATCCCGGAAGTCACGCTCGGCAAGCGCTGCGCGCGGCTGGATCTGACGCAGGCCGCCGACCGCGCCACGTTTGAAACGCTGCTCGCCGAAGCCGATGTACTGGTCCATGGCTACCGTCCGGCGGCGCTGGAACGTCTGGGCTATGGCGAGGCATATCGTCGCCAGCGCAATCCCTCGCTCATCGACGTCGCGCTGGATGCCTACGGCTGGACTGGCCCGCTGGCTGGCCGTCGTGGTTTCGACAGTCTGGTGCAAATGAGCTGCGGCATCGCCGATCACGGCATGCGGCGGCAGGGCGCGGGCAAACCTGTGCCGCTGCCCGTGCAGGCACTGGACCACGCCACCGGTTACCTGATTGCCGCCGCCGTGGTGCGGGCCTTGATTGCTCGCCTCAGCGACGGACGCGTTCAACAGGCCCGCCTGGCGCTCGCGCGCACCGCCCAACTGCTGATGACTGCACAGACGCCTGCGGCCTCTCCACCGCTGGCTGCCACCAGCGACGCTGACTACGCACCACAGCTGGAGCAAACCGAATGGGGGCCAGCGCGCCGCTATAACCCGCCGGCCATCATCGAAGGCGTCCCCATGGCGTGGACGCGGCCTGCATCGAGCCTGGGCTCGGCATCGGCAGCTTGGTGAGCCGCTAAGCGTATTACCAGTCGCGGCGCACGCGTAGCATGGCAAATGGCTGCGTGCGGGTGCTATTGTGTTCAACGAAATCGACTCCGCCCGCCAGGCGATCGCCGCCGGCATAGTGCGCGCGGTCATAGGTAATCACACGGCTGGCGAGGTTGTTCAGTTCCAGCGTCACCATCAGGTTCGATGCGGGACGGTAGTTGACGAAAGCCCGTGCCCACGCCGAACCGCTGCTGGTATCGCGCTCGGCGACCTGCCAGCTATCGTTACTCCAGCCGTTATCGACGGAAAAGCCCCATGCCGTCCGTTGCTGCGGCAGGTCCTGCGAGAACTCCACGCGCCACGCCATCGGCTGCTCGCCAGACAGGCGGCGCGGCGCCAGTGTGGTGGCATCGGTGACGGAGGATGAACGCCAGGTGGTCGACAGCTTGAGCTGCCCTTGCGGCAGGGACCAGCTGTCTGTGGGCAGGTTCAACATGCCCGTGATATTGTCCGCACTCGCCTCGCCGACATTGCCGGCGACATCGTAGGTCGCGTTTGCGGTGCGGATCGGCATGCGGTCGATAAGGTCACTGATGTGGGCCTGCGTATAACTCAGCGTCGCAAGACCGCGTTCCCAGAAACGGTATTCCAGCGCGCCTTCGCACAGCCAGGTCTTGGCCGCCACCAAATCGGGCACGCCGGCCCGCAGCGCTTTGTCGCCAATGCCAAAGTAGGCAGCTGCATCGCCAAAGTTGATCTGGCTGATTTCGCGTTCCAGGCGCAGGCGCAATTGCAGTGCCGGCGAGGGCGATAGCGATACGCGCAGACGCGGCTTGGGATAGACGTAGGCCTTGCCATCCGTCTGGCTGGCGCTGGTGCTCAGCGAGGAATGTTCGATCTTCACGCCTGCCTCGGCGCTCAGCGAACTATCCACCTGCCATGCGGAAGACAGCTGGCCTTCGACCCGCGACTCCTGTACCCACGCACTACCGGTGGGAACCGCGCTGGCCTGCGCGTTGACCTGCGAGGTATTGCTGTTGTCGTTGGCAGTGACGGCGCGTTCCAGGCCACCGCGTATCACCACGCCGTCCAGCGCTTGCCAGCTGAGTTCACCGGCCAATACCTTCTCGCTGGCCGTACTGGTTGAGCGGCCATGGGAAGCGCTGCTGTCAGGGCCGGATGCCGAATCGGTAGCAATATCGGCGGTCCGGTACAGCGCTCTCAGATCCATGCTCGCACCGGGCGCCAGTTCGCGTGAGTAGGCAAGGCCTTGCTCCAGCGTGCGGCCGGTGTTGTTGTTGAAGTTAAGCGATGGCGTCGCGCCGTCGTTGCGGATCTGGGATTGATAAGACCACGGCGCCAGCCCGCCGTTCCAGGTCAGCTGGCCGTCCATTACATCCTGTCCGTAAGTCAGTTTGAGCGATTTGTTGTCGGAGATGCCGGCGCCTTTGATCGCCACCTCGGCGATGGGGGTAGGCGCGGTGTACAAGGTAGTGCGGCGTCCCTCGCCTTGCGAGAAGTCCGGCGAACGTCGCCAGCCCAGTGCGAGGTTGAGGTTCTTGTCGCCGCGTTTGAGGCTGTAACTACCTTCCAGCGAAGGCTCCAGACTCCCATCCGGCATCACCGAACTGGATGCGGTGGCCGAGGCCGACACCAGATCCATCGGCTTGAGAATCAGATTGGCGACACTGGCAAAGCCCTGCATATCAATGCCGCTGGCGCCACCGTTAATGACATCGATGCGTTCAACACCGATCTTGGGAATCCGTCCCAGCAGATCACCCAGCGGCTCCGTTTTGGAAGTGGGGCGCTTGCCGTTGATTAGCACATTGCCGGCCGAACCGCGTGAGGGATTTCCGCCGTCGAACACGAAGCCGGGCAGGCGAGACACCATCTCCATCGCCGTCCCCGCCTGAAACTGCACAAAGTACTCTGGCGCATACGATTGTGCGCCGGCCAGCCCCGGCGCCGTCAAGGCACAGGCGAGCAGAATGGCATGACGGGCGAAGGTCGTAAGGCTCATCACAACATTTTGCGGTGAACACAGTTCGGTAGCAACAAAGAGTTTGAAGCAGCCAGCTTGTTTAGTGCGGTTTGATAAAACAGGATGGCCTGACATGCCGTGATAATGTGTAATTTTTTCAGCAAAATGCTACGCCTGTCGTGGCGGGCTTCTTTGGCTCGCCGCCAGTCATGTCTAGAAAGGACTCATACCATGCATCCACAACCACTCATCGCCACCCATGATGTCGCCGCAACCAGTGCCTGGTACCAGGCGGTGCTGGGTCTGGAAAGTGGCCATGGCGGCAGTGACTACGATCAGCTGATGTATGATGGCCGCATGGTGATGCAGCTGCATCATTGGGACGCGCATCATCATCCTTACATCGGCAATCCGGAGCAGCCATCGCGCGGCAATGGCGTGCTGCTGTGGTTCCAGACGGATCAATTCGACGCCTTCATGCAGCGCGTCACGGCGCAAAACGCGCAGGTGCTGGAAGGCCCCAAGGTCAACACCAATGCCAACCACAGGGAGGTCTGGCTACGCGATCCGAATGGCTATGTTGTCGTCGTAGCCGGCGCCTATGGCGATCTTGGCTGAATACTCAGACGGCGTGGCGATCCTTGAGGATGTAGCGTAACCACGCCACCCCATTGACGACGGCGACGACCGCGCCAGCCGCTTTAAACGCTTCGTCCAGCTTGGGAAAACCGCACAGGTGGAGCAGCCACGAGGTCCCCCACAAAAATGCGTACAGCGCGAACAGGTAGTGCAGCTTTACCGGTAACTGGCGCTGCTGCCTGGCTTTATTTCGGTAGGCGGCAAACAGAAACAGTCCGCCAACAGCGTAAAACAGTACGACGTTAAAGATCTCCCAGTGACGACCATCCAGCATGACACTCCCTTGGTTTTGTGTGCTTTTATGGCAATTATTATAGCGAAGATTCCGCCTCCTGGGCATGTGCCTCTGCGCGCAGAAAGTCGGAGAACCACGTCAACGCTTCCTGTTCGCTGCGGGTAGGGCGCCAGCACATGTAGTACGCGCCTTGCGCAGTTAGCGTCTGGCTGAATGGGCTGACCAGCGTGCCGCGGCGCAGGTCATCGTCGATCAATACTGCGCGGCCCAGCGCGATGCCCTGGCCGTTCAGCGCCGCCTGCATCAGGGCGTTGCTGTCGTCGATGAGCGGACCGCGCAATGCCAGCGACGGCGCCAGGCCCGCCTGCTCGAACCAGCGCTCCCAATCATCACAGCTGTCTTCGTGCAGCAGGGTGTAGTGGGCCAGGTCGGACGGCGCCAGCAAGGGCGGGCCGCCTTTCAACATCGCGGGCGAACACACAGGCAGCAGCTCGGTGCCGAACAGCCGCTCGCATTCCACGCCCGGCCATTTGCCATCGCCCCAGCGGATCGCCAGGTCGATGCTGTCCCGTCCCAGATCGGTATGCATCACCGTGTGCACCAGCCGCACTTCGAGCTGGCTGTGCGCGGCCAGGAAACGGTCCAGCCGCCCGACCAGCCAGCGCGAGCTGAAAGCCGGCGTGACCGCCACGGTCAAGCGCCGGCGCGCGCGGCCTTCGCCCTGGGCCAGCTGTGTCAGCACGCGGTCGATGCGGCCAAAGGCATCGACCAGATTGCGCTGCAAGATCGCTCCTTCCGCAGTCAGCGTGATGGCGCGCGTCATGCGCTTGAACAGTTTGATTTCCAGCGCATCCTCCAGCGTCTTGATCTGGTGGCTGACTGCAGCCTGGGAGATGCATAACTCGTCGGCGGCACGTGTAAAGCTCATGTGCCGTGCGGTGACCTCAAACGTTTTTAACTGCCTCAACAGACTGGAAGAATGGACCACAGCGTACTCCATGCATGAGATTTTCTAATGTATCGCATGCATACTGATCATTTGTCAATGTTATTTCGCTCCTACAAGATTGGGTATCCGAACCCGATCAACAGGAAACGACATGGAATCTGCTAAGCCGTTCATCCACCCCTACATCCCCAACTCAGTGCCCGCCGTCCGTGACGCCATGCTGCACGCCGTGGGCGCCACCAGTACCGAAGAATTCTTTGCCGATATCCCCGCTGCGCTGCGCATGCAGGCGCCATTGGCGATCCCTGCGCCGCTGATGTCGGAAGCGCGCCTCAAGCGCCACGTGGAAGGCCTGCTGCGCAAGAACACCCACTGCGCCGCGCAATTGAGCTTCCTCGGCGGCGGCTGCTACCAGCATCATGTACCGGCGGTGTGCGACGAGATCAATGGCCGCAGCGAGTTCGCCACCGCCTATGCGGGCGAACCGTATGACGACCATGGCCGCTTCCAGGCCCTGTTCGAGTACTGCAGCATGATGGGCGCCTTGCTGGAAATGGATGTCGTCAACGTCCCGGTCTACGACGGCATGCAGGCCGCTGCCACCACGGTACGCATGGCTGGTCGTCATACCGGTCGGCGCCGCGTGGTCGTCGCGGGCCACATCAATCCGGACAAGCTGTCCGTGATGGTCAACTATGGCCGTGCCGATCTGGATTTTGTAACGGTACCGTTCGACGCACAAACCGGTCTGCTGGACCAGGCCACCGTAGCGCGCACGCTGGACCAGCAGACCGCTGCGTTGTACGTCGATATCCCATCCTTCCTCGGCACCATAGACGATGGCGCCGCGCTGGCCGCTGCAGCGCATGCGGTGGGCGCGCTGTTCATCGTTGGCGTTGACCCGACCTCGCTGGGCGTGCTGGCGACACCTGCCAGCTACGGCGCCGACATCGTCTGCGGCGACATTCAGCCGCTGGGCATGCACATGAATTACGGCGGCGGGCAGGGCGGCTTCATCGCCAGTCATGATGATCCGGCCATCGTCATGCAATACCCATCGCGCCTGTTTGGCATCGTGCCGACCAACGTGCCTGGTGAATATGGCTTTGGCGACGTCGCCTACAGCCGCACCTCATTCGACAAGCGCGAGAACGGCAACGAATTCGTCGGCACCGCCGCCGCGCTGTGGGGCATTACCGCTGGCGTGTACCTGGCACTGATGGGGCCTCAAGGCATGACCGAGCTGGCGACCGGCATCGCCCAGCGCACCGCATACGCCAGACAGTGCATGGCGCGGTTGCCAGGTGTACGCGTGACGCATGCCGGCAGCTGCCATTTCCGTGAGTTCGTCGTCAACTTCGATGGCACCGGTCTGCCGGTGGCAGCCATCAACGCCGCCTTGCAGCAGCAGGGCATGTTTGGCGGCCATGACCTGAGCACCGCTTTCCCCGCGCTGGGCCAGTCGGCCTTGTACGCCTTTTCCGAAGTCCACACGCAGGAAGACATCGACCTGCTGTGCGCAACGCTTGAGAAAGTCCTCCAACAATGAACGCCATGGATAACATCGCCACCCACCGCAAACAGCAGATGCGCCGCTACCATCAGGCGCGCTGGGACGAACCGGTTATTTTTGAATTGAGCCAGCCGGGTGAACGCGGCATTCTGGTGCCGGAAGTGGAGCCGGACATCGTGCGGGCTGCTGGCCAGCCGTTGGCGGGCCTGCCTGCGTCCATGCTGCGCCGGCAGGCACCCGCGCTACCGGAGATGTCGCAGAACCGCGTGCTGCGGCATTATCTGCGGCTGTCGCAGGAAAATCTGGGCGCTGACCTTAATGTCGATGTCGGCCAGGGTACCTGCACGATGAAGTACAACCCGAAGATCAACGACCAACTGGCGCGTCAGCCGGGCATGGCGGAACTGCACCCGCGTCAGCCTGACAGCAGCGTGCAGGGCATGCTGGAAGTGATCGACAAGCTGGAAGGCGTGATGTGCGAAGTGTCCGGCATGGATGCGGTGTCGCTGCAGCCGCGCGGCGGATCGCAAGCCATCTTCGCCAATATGTCCATGGTGCGCGCCTGGCATGAGAGCCGTGGCGAAGCAGGGCAGCGCGATGAAGTGATTACCACCATCTTCTCGCATCCATCCGACGCGGCCTGCTCCAAGCTGGTGGGCTACAAGGTGATTACGATTTACCCGGATGCGGACGGCTATCCCGACCTGGCAGCGCTGAAGGCCGCGGTGTCGCCGCGCACGGCGGCACTGGTCATCACCAATCCTGAAGATACCGGCATTTTCAACAGCCGCATACGTGAGTTTGTGGACGCGGTGCACGCGGTGGGTGGCCTGTGCGTGTACGACCAGGCCAATGCCAACGGTCTGCTGGGCATTGCCCGCGCAAGGGAAGCGGGCTTCGACCTGTGCCACTTCAACCTGCACAAGACCTTCGCCACGCCGCATGCGTGTGGTGGTCCCGCTGTCGGCGCGGTATGTTGTACGGCGGCGCTGGCGCCATTCCTGCCTGGTCCTCTGGTGCGTAGCAAGGAGGGCCGCTATCAGCTGGTGAGCGGCGCGCAGCAGTCCATCGGCAAGATCAGCAGCTTTGCCGGGGCTGCGTCCATCATGTTGCGCGCCTATGCCTGGGTTATGAGTCTGGGCGCGGAAGGTCTGAAGACGGTGTCCGAAATTGCGGTCCTCAATAACAACTACATGATGCACGAGCTGTTGAAGATCGACGGCATGGCTGCACCGTACGCACCGGGCAAGCGCCGTATCGAACAAGTACGCTACAGCTGGGCCGCGCTGACCGAAGCGACCGGTGTGACGTCGGAAGAAATCGGCCTGCGCGCGGCCGACTTTGGCGTGCATTACTGGACCAGCCACCACCCCTATCTGGTGCCGGAACCCGCCACCATCGAACCGACCGAGTCGTATTCGCGTGCCGATCTGGATGAATTCATCGGTGTGATGCGCCATATCGCTGGCGAGGCGCGCAGCAATCCGGAGCTGGTGAAGACCGCGCCGCATAACTGCCCCGTACATCGCGTGCAATGCGAGATGCTGGATGATCCAGAGCGCTGGGGAATCACCTGGCGTGCCTATCAACGCAAGCTGGGCGAGCGCGGATTGGCATGAAGATAGGACTGGTGGCCAATCCCTGGGCCGGCATCGGCGGCCCGGCAGGGCTCAAGGGCTCGGACGGCGCCGGCAGTGTGCAGGCGGCGCTGGCCGCGCACAGCCTGCCGCAGGTGCCCGCGCGTCTGGCTGCCATGTTTGCGGCCTGCGGCGAAACGGCAAGCGCTATCGACTGGTACACCGCCGATGGCGCCATGGGGTGGACCGCGTTGCAGGCGGCAGGCTTGCAGGCCAGTGCCGTGGTGCCGGTCAGCGAACCGTCGCAAGCAGCGGACACGCGCCGCGCCAGTGGCATTCTGGCCGGGATGGGCATTGATCTGCTGCTGTTCGCCGGCGGCGACGGCACGGCGCGCGATGTGCTGGATGGCCTGCATGACGCTGGCGCAGTGGGCCGCCTGCCTGTATTGGGGCTGCCGGCTGGCGTCAAGATGCAGTCGGCGGTGTTTGCTAACCACCCGACGGCGGCAGGGCTGCTGCTCCGCCAGTTGCAGCAAAACGGTCTGGCGGTATGCGCCGATGCCGAGGTGATGGACCTGGACGAAGATGCACTGCGCAGCGGAGAGATCTCGCCGCGCTTGTATGGATACCTGCAGATCCCGCTGGCGCCGACGCTGACCCAGGGAGGCAAAGCCCGTCACGTCAGCGGCAGCGGTGCGCAGCGCATGGCCATCGCCCGCAGCTTTGCGGAAAGGATGGAAGCCCGTTCGCTCTACCTGATCGGGCCGGGCACGACCACCCAGGCGTTGCTGGCGCTGCTGGGCGTCGAGGGGACTTTGCTTGGCGTGGATGCGGTGCTGGGAGATGGCACCTTGCTGGCGCGTGACGCCACGCGCCGCGAGTTGGAAGATCTGGCTGGCGACTGGCAGGCATCGCTGCATCTGGTGCTGTCGCCGATAGGAGGGCAGGGAATGGTGCTGGGAAGGGGAAACCAGCAGATTTCACCGCGCCTGTTGCGTGCGGCCGGCCGCCACGGCCTGCATGTGCTGGCGCCACCGGACAAGCTGATGTCGCTGCACGGTGGCGTGCTGCGTATCGATAGCGGCGACGCCGAACTCGATGCGCAATTCAGTGGGTATTTGCCGGTCACCACCGGCTATCGGGAACAGACCATGTGGCCTGTCTCGGTGTAGTGGCAGTAATCATAACGATAAAGATCAGGAGACTCAGATGAGACAAAAAACAGGGCTGACGCTTTCGGTTGCGACGCTGGCGCAACTGGCAGCCATGCATGGCGCGCAGGCGCAAACCGCACCGGAAGCGGCGGCGGTCAACGACAAGGGCGCGGTCGTGCCGGAAGTCGTGGTGACCGGTACCACCGCCAGGAACCGTACCAAGCTGGAATCGTCGGTGGCGATTACCACGGTGGACCAGGCCAAGCTGGAAAAGCTGGCGCCGCACAGTCTTGCCGACTCGCTGCAGCAGGTGCCCGGCTTGTGGGTGGAAGCCTCCGGCGGCGAGGTATCGAATAATGTGTCGCCGCGCGGGCTGAGTGGCGGCGCAGCGTTCCAGTTCATCAGCCTTCAGGAAGACGGCCTGCCGGTGATTTACGACGGCGAACTGGTGGACGTGTTGATGCGCGAGGACGTTACCATCAAACGCTTTGAAGCGATTCGTGGCGGCACCTCGGCTATTCTGTCCACCAACGGCCCGGCCGCCATTGTCAACTTCATCAGCCAGAAAGGCACGCAGAAGCCGCAAGGCGAAGTGAAGGTCACCGTCAGCGATTACGGTATGGTACGCACGGAAGGCGTGTATTCGGGACCGATCAACGATGACTGGACCTACGCTGCGGGCGGTTACTACCGCGAGGGCAAGGGCGTTCGGCCTATCGGCATTACCGCCGACCACGGCGGCCAGTTCCGCTTGAACCTGACGCGCAAGCTGGAAGGCGGCGAGTTGAATCTGTCGGCCAAGTACGTCAATGACCACAACACCTTCTATCTGCCTATTCCGCTGACCAATCCAGGTAATCCCACCGGCGTGCCGGGCGTCGATCCGCATTACGGCTCGCTGGATGGTCCGGATGTCGCGCATATCCGCAACCAGACCACCAACGGCGTGATCGACACCAACCTCAATACCGGCTTCCACGTGCTGGCCAAGGTGTTTGGCGCGGACCTGCAGCATGAGCTGGGTGGCGACTGGTCGTTCCGTAACAATGCGCGCTATACCCGCTATGACGTGGCGCCGCATTCCGTGTTCAATGGACCAAACAGCTATCTGGTCCGCGCCAGTAATCGCCTCGATCCCAAGCAGTCCAGCGATGTGGCGGAATTGCTCAAGCGTTTTGGCGGCACGGCGAAACTGGCGTACGCCGGCACTGGCCAGATCATCAATGATCCATCGACCCTGAATGGCAATGGCTTCACCACGGACGCTGTGGCGGAGACGCGCTTCCGTTCCCTGGGCCACTTCATCGACAAGCTGTCGGTGACCAACGAGAATAGCAAGAACAGCTTCACGGCCGGCGTCCTGTTCGCGTCGCAGAAGCTGTATGACGATTCCGATTACGGCGCCCGCATCATCACCGATGTGCGCGACCAGCCTAGCCGCCTGGATATCGTCGCGGTCGATGCCAGCAACAAGATCCTCGGCTACCTGTCGGACAAGGGCGTGCTGCGCAACGGCTACTTCTACGAGCGCCACAAAGGTGACATGAAGTCGCTGTCCTATTTCGTCAATGACGAGTGGAAGGTGAGCGACAAGCTGCGCCTTGACGCTGGCGTGCGTTACGAAGTCGCACGCTATGACGTGCAGGACGAAGGCGTGCAGGCTGCCGGCGACGATCTGCCGGGCGATAGTCTGACCGGTGGCGCAATCATTCCGGGCGCGCTGAATCCGGATGGCAGCGACAAGGACAACATCATCGCCAACAACTACATGCGCCGTGCAGGTACTGGCGTGTGGACGCGCAAGCAGAAGACCATCAAGGAAGCGTCGTACACGGCCGGCTTCAATTACGCCTTCAACGACCACGTGGCGACCTATGGCCGCTACGCCAGCGGCACCAATATGCCGACCTTGTACAGCACCGACAGTTTCGTCGATGGCGCCAGCCGTCTGAGTTTCACCGAAGCGGGCGTACGCTACATCTCGCCGTTCTGGACCACCTCGGCGACGCTGTTCCACACCAAGTTCGATAACCTGTCGTTCGGTGAAACCGACCAGGCTACCGGTAACTTCCGCCAGGTCTTCGTCAAAACGCTGTCCACCGGTGTGGAGCTGGAAGGTGTCGTCAACCTGCACAAGCGCTTCTCGCTGGAGTATGTGGCGACCCTGCAGAAAGCCACCATCGACGGCATTGATCCAAACGCGGAAGAGGCCAAGCAGAACGGCAACCAGGTAATGCGGACGCCAAATACGCAAGTGCGCCTGATTCCGACCGTGCACTTTGACTTCGGCGATGTGTTCCTGGTCTACAGCCATATCGGCAAGCGCTTTGCCGACTTTGAAAATGCGCTGGCGCTGCCTGCCTACCACGTGATCGACATGGGTGCGGAAATCCACCTCGATAAGAAGTGGAAGCTGAATCTCAAGGTGAACAACCTGACCAACGAGATCGGCCTCACCGAGGGCAACCCACGTAGCGGCTTCAATCAAAGTTCGAACGGCAGCCTGTTCTACGCACGGCCTATCCTGGGGCGCAATGCCACGGCCGCGCTGTCTTACCGCTTCTGATGTATCCGGGGCCGGACGTGTGTAGCGTCCGGCCTTGTCGTGTTACCCTTCCTTCAACTTGTTCTCATTCCCGCTTATGCCTTCATCTGTACGCAACCTGATATTGATTGCGGCGTGTACTGCCGCCTGGAGCGCCCAAGCACAGGCTCCATCCATTAACCGGTATGGCACGCCAAGCGCTGCGCGCGATTTCGATGCCGAACAAAACCAGCGCTTCAATCCCATGTTCGATGCCGGTAGCTGGCATGGCTACCTGCTGCCGGATACGCAGGCGCTGGCCGGTACGTTCAGCGGCCCAATGGTGATCGCCGAGGAATACAGCCTGTACATCGCCTCTGCACTGGAGCGGCTGGCGTTGAGTGATCGCCGCAGCGGTCGCAGTTTTAACCCGGAGCAGGCCCGCTGGAGCAGTGCTTCCCGGCCCGGGGTATTAAGCCAGCGCCTGGTCTGGCCGGAGCTGCAGCTGGACGTGGACCTGCACTTCGTCAGCTCCCGCAGCGCGCTGGTGCGCTACCGCTTGCGCAATACGTCGGGCAAGCCGCTGTCATTGCGTGTGCAATGGCAGGGCGACCTGATGGCGGAATGGGGCAAGGGCAAGGAGGCCGGCGCGATTGCGGTCCAACAGCCGGCGTGGAAACCGACGCTGGTGAAAGATGCCGCCGGCATCAGCATCACCTTCGGCAAAGTGCGCGATGCCAGCAATGTGATGACAAGCGGCCATTCGCGCTATCGCATCGAGCGCAGCGTGCATGCGCAGGATGCTGTGAGCAGCCAGCATTACGACAGCAATGCCGATTTGCCGCTGCTGGCGGCTGGCCGTGAACAGACCATCTACAGCGCTTACAGCTATCAGCTGGACGGCGCCGCCGCAGACGCCAGCGCAGCGTCGCTGCTGGCCAGCCCGACGCGCGCGGAGCAGGCGATCGCTGCAAATCAGCGCCGCTGGGCCGCGTGGCAAGCCAGGCTTCCCGCTGCACCGCTCAGCACCAAAGCGCTGGAGACGCTGATTGGTAACTGGCGTGCGCCGCGCGGCGCCATCCTGCATGACGCCATGGTGCCGTCCACCACCGCACGCTGGTTCAACGGCGCCTGGACCTGGGACACCTGGAAGCAGGCCTATGCCCTTGCCGCCATCGATCCGGCGCTGGCCGCCAACACGGTGCGCGCGCTGTTTGACTATCAGATCAGGGCCGATGACAAAATACGCCCGCAAGACGAGGGTATGTTACCGGACAACGTCTTCTACAACGTCGATGCCGCGCGGGGTGGTGATGGCGATAACTGGAACGAACGCGATACCAAGCCACCACTGGCCGCGTGGGTGGTGTGGGAAATTTACCAGCACTCGCACCAGCGCGCGTGGCTACAGGAGATGCGCCCCAAACTGGAAGCCTATCACCGCTGGTGGTATCGCAACCGCGATCATGACCAGAACGGCCTGGCAGAATATGGCGCCACCGTGCACCCGCTGCACAACAATGACGACGGCAAGCTACGCCTTCATGTTCAGCAGGCAGCCGGCTATGAATCCGGCATGGACAATGCGGCGCGTTTCGGCTTTATCGAGCCGTCCGCATTACAGCGTTATGCGGACAAGGTTCATGGCGGCAACCTGGCGGCCGCGCAGCGTGACTGGCAGGTTGGCGTCGTCGAAAACCGCGACAGCAAAGGCAGTCTGCTGGGTTATTCCATCGATCAGGAGTCGGTCGACCTGAACGCCTTCCTCTACCGCGAAAAGCTCATCCTGGCGGACATCGCGCAGGAACTGGGCGATGCGGCGGCGGCAGGTGTCTGGCGCCAACAGGCCGCACACCTGCGCACCCAGATTAACGACAGCTTCTTCGACACCGCCAGCGGCTTCTATTACGACCGCCAACTGGGCGGCAAGCTGCTGACCATGCGCGGCCGCGGTCCGGAAGGCTGGACTGCGTTGTGGGCCGGCGCAGCGGAAAAACCACAAGCCGATGCGGTCATCGCCAAAATGCTGGATCCCGCCGAATTCGCGACGCCGGTACCGATGCCCACTGCGGCAGTCTCGAATCCATCGTACGATCCAGGGATCTACTGGCGTGGCAGGGTGTGGCTGGACCAGCTGTACTTTGGCGCTGCGGGCTTGCGCAACTACGGCCGTTCTGCTGACGCTGACGCCATGACGACGCGGTTTGTGCAAGGTGCGGAAGGTTTGCTGGGGGATGCGCCGATCCGGGAGAACTACAATCCCGTGACCGGCCATATGCAGGGAGCGACCAACTTCAGCTGGAGTGCCGCGCACCTGCTGATGCTCGCGCGCGAGGCTGCGGCAAAGGCTCGGAAGTAAGCAGGCTGCGTTCATACTGGCGATACTTCCACAAGGCCCATCCCAGGAACAGAACCACGCCGCCCACGTTGTAACCCAGCGTGAGCAGCAGGTTCTGGTCCGCCGGGAAAATCGCAGCAATGAAGGCGACGCCAAATACAGCCAGCAGCACGCTGGTCACCGCCAATCCCACGCGGCGCGATCCCATGCGGAAGTCGCGCGGCAGATGGTCCAGCCGCAGGCGCAGGTGGAAATAGGCAGCCATGATAATCAGCGGCGGCAGCAGCGCCGTGGCAGCTGTCATATTAATGACCACATTCAGCAGCTGATTCACGTTCGACGATCCCACTGCCGGTATCACCAGCAGCGGTACGACCACGCAGAACTGTATCCACGCTGCGCGCTCCGGCATGTCGTGGCGGTTCAACGCGATGGCGCGCTCGCCAAAGATGCCTTTCGGGATCTCGGAGAACAGCGCTTTCACTGGCGCCGCTGTCCACACCATCAGCGTACCAAAGGAGCCGATCAGCATGACGGCGCCCACCAGGCGATTCAGCAGCAGCGGCGATACCTGGTGATGCGCGCCCAGGGCGCCGAACACCTGGAATACGCCCGAGGAGTAGCTCAGCTTCGATGCCGGCACGTACAGGTTCAGCACCAGCGCCGATACCGAATACAGCGCGCCAATCAGCAGGCCGGCAAACACGATGGTGCGGACAAAGGTGCGGGCGCCGCCGCGTACGTCGTTCAGGAACACGCCCACCGATTCGGCGCCGCCGGCCGCAAACAATATCCACGCCATCGCGCCCATGAAGGCCCAGCTGAAGGTCGGTGTCATGGCGCTGACGGTGACAGGCGTTGCAGGCGTGACGCCGCCGATCCAGTCGCCCAGGCTCAATGCCACAAAGGCGAATGCCATCACCAGTACCAGCGAGCTGCCAATCGAGGTCACGCGCGCCACCCACGCCGCGCCCTTGGTTGATACCCAGGTGGCGAAAGCGAACAGCATGATCGATGACAGCACCGTCGCCAGCGGCGAGATCTGCACTTCGCGTCCCAGCCAGGCATAAGACGCATACACCAGTATATTGGGCAGCACGGACGTGAAGTAGAAAAGATTCACAAACCAGTAGCAGTAAGCGCCAACGAAAGCCCATTTGTCGCCCATCGACGAACGTATCCATTGATAGATGCCGGATTTCGCCTCCTTATTCAGGCTGACGAATTCCGCGATGATTAACACGTAGGGAATGAAGAAGGTCACTGTCGCAAACAGGAAGGAGGGCACCGCCACCATGCCGATGGCGATATTGCTGTTGACGACATTACGGATGTTGAAGATGGCCGCCACGGCCATCGATAGCAGCATGAAGCGGCCAATTTGGGTATTGCCGGAAGTCGCCATGGTCAGCTCACTTATTGTGGAATGTCGCACCTTCTATCGTCACCATCAGCACCATCTTGCGCAGATGGTCCGCACCGGACAGCTGGTAGGCATAGCCGTTATCGAAGATCAGCAGCTGGCCGGGGCTGGCGGTGTGCCGTCCGGTAGCCTCGCCGGTGAACGTCTCACGGTCCGTCTCGTCGCTGTAGGGGGCAAGGCAGGCCAGCGAGGACTTGGCCGCATACGCCACGGTTTCGCTGCCGCTCAGGTAGTAGTGAATTTCCACGTAGCGCCGGTTACCGGTGAAGCTGGCCGTGGTAGGCGCTTTGCTGTCAACCAGGCGGTAGACCAGCGAATCGCCGATGGAATGGCATACGCCGGGCATCAGGGCGGAGATGTTGTTGATCGCCTCCACGCAGCGGTTCCATTTTTTCGTGGAGTGATAACGTTGGCGGAATTCGTCCACGCTGTTCAGAATAATCACTGGCCGTTCTCCTTATTCAGCGCTGACAAGGTCAGGCTATAGCTGAACTGCTCCAGATAGACGCGATAGGAGTCCAGCACTTCGGAACCCCAGGAGTTGGAGCCCAGACCGCTGATCTTGTGATCGAGGTTCACAGTCCAGTAATCATCTTCACGCAGCTCGTTGTCGTGTCGTGTCGCTGCGATCTGCTCGGCGCTGTAAGGCCATATGCTGAAGTGGATGCCTTGCGGCGCGTCGATGCGCAGGCCTTTGCCGTGGCTATCGTGCAGCGTGGCCCAGATCACGTCCATGCGGTTGCCGTTGTCTTGCGGCTTGGGGTAATGTTCGAACATATCGGCAGCCGCGCTGCGGTAACGGTCGATGATGTTGCATGCCTTGCTGTCCGGGTAGTTTTCACCGGGGCCACGGCCGAAGTATTCGACTTGCCCGAGCGAGCGGTTGACGCCCAGTGTCATGCCAATCTTGGGAATCATGTCGCGGAAGCCGCCGTACGGCGTGCCGGACAAGGTAAGCTGCAATTGACCTGCACCGTTAACCCGGTAGTGATAGCGGCAACGCATGCCGTAACCGAGGATGGGCGGCGCGATCTGGCAGTCGACAATGATGTCCACCGTGCCGCCATTGCGCACGACCTCCATGCCGCGCAAATGCTCCTGCAGGATGTTCAGGTGCTGCGGCAGCCACAGGGCGTCGTTCTCCTGTTTGTGATTGTCGATGCAGGGTTTGTAGAACGTCAGCTGCGGAGCGCGGGCGAGCAGCGGCATGCCGTCGGCTACCCATTCTTTGAGCTTGCCGGTGAGCTTGCAGAACACCATATGGAAGCGAAGGCCTTCGATGCGGTAGTCGAGGCGATGTTCTGTCAGCACCGGCGCTTCGGCCACCACGCGCGCAGGCAAGGATGACGTCGATGGCAGCGCAAACTGGTACACCGCCAGTTCATGCAAAGCCGCGCTGTAGGCAGTCGCCTGATCGCGGATGACGCGCACGTTCAGATAGCGCTGGCCTGCGCCTGATGGCGGTTCTGCGATGCGGATTTCCTGTCGCTGTCCCGGCGGTAGCGGCGGCAGCGGAACGCGCTGGACGCGCAGGGATTCGCCATCCGCCCTGGTTTCAATCAGCAGTGTGATGCAATCGAGGCTGCTGAACCAGTAGCGGTTTTCCACTTCCAGCCGGCCAGCGGCAGCGTCTATGGCGCGCACTTTTACTGGCGCGATGACTTGCTTGTATTCGCGCAGGCCGGGACCGGGGCGCTGGTCCGGATAGATCAGGCCATCGCAGCAGAAGTTGCCGCTGTTAGGGTAATCGCCGTAGTCGCCGCCGAAGGCATAGAACGGCCGTCCTGGCACATCCGGCTGCAGGATGGCGTGGTCGCACCATTCCCACAGATAGTGGCCTTGCAGATGCGGATGGCGGTCCATCACGGCCTGGTACTCGCTCAGTCCACCCGGCCCGTTGCCCATCGCATGCGCGTACTCGCACAGGATGCGCGGTTTGTGCATCGGGTACTCGCCGAAGGCATTCATCATCTGCACGCGCGAGTACATGGTGCTGACGACATCGCACACTTCAGCGTCGCGGTCTTCCTCGTAATGGATCAGGCGCGTGGGATCGATCTCGCGGCAGCGGGCCGCCATCGCGCGGATGTTGCAGCCGTAGCCGGACTCGTTCCCCAATGACCAGATGATGATGGAGGGATGATTTTTCTGCGCATGCACATGGCGTTCAATGCGGTCAACAAAAGCGGCTTCCCATGCCGGATCATCGGTGATCTGGCTCAGATTGCCGATGTTGACGAAACCGTGGGTCTCGACATCCGTTTCCGCCATCACGAACAGGCCGTATTGGTCGCACAGTTCGTAAAAGCGTGGATCGTTGGGATAGTGCGCCGTGCGGACCGAGTTGATATTGTGCTGCTTCATCAGCACGATGTCCTGTTCGACGCGCGCCATCGTGACGGCGCGGCCGCGCAGCTGGTCGTTGTCGTGACGGTTCACGCCATGCAGCTTGAGATAGCGGCCGTTCACGTACATCAGGCCATCCTGCACGCTAATCTCGCGGAAGCCGACGCGTAGCGGCACCACCTCCAGCAAGGCGCCGGCGTCGTCGTACAGGCTGATTTCGAGGCGATACAGATATGGGTCTTCCGCATTCCACTGGCGTGGCGCCGGTACGCTCGCTTCCCAGGTCAATGTCTTGCCGCCGCCTTGCAGCAGCTGGCGCGCGCCATCGTAGAGCGACCATTCGAGGCGCCAGCCCGTGTTGGCAGAGACGGCGATGGTACAGGCCAGCGTGGCATCGCGGCAGGCGTCGTCAAAGCGGGTTTGCACGCAGACGTCCTGCACGTGGATGGCGCCTTTGCCGATCAGGTAGACATCGCGGAAGATGCCGGCGGTCCACCACATATCCTGGTCTTCGAGGTAGCTGGCATCTGCCCATTGCAGCACGCGGACGCTGAGCAGGTTCTCGCCCTCGTTGAGTAAGTCGGTGATGTCGAACTCGGACGCCAGCCGGCTGCCCTTGCTCATGCCGGCATAGCTGCCGTTGACATAGATTTCGAAGTAGGTTTCAACGCCATCGAAGCGCAGCACCACGCGCTGGCCGCGCCACTCCGGTCCCAGCGTCCAGCGGCACTGATACGCGCCGGTGGGATTGGACGACGGCACGTAAGGCGGATCGACAGGGAAGGGCATGCCATCGTCGGTGTACTGCAAATGGCCGTGGCCCTGCATCTGCCACATGCCGGGCACCTCGATCTCGCCCCAGCGCTCCATGTATTCGCTGTAAAACGATGGCGGCACTTGCAGCGGATGGTCGAAATACGCGAAGCGCCACATGCCGCTCAGTGACAGGAAGCGGCGGCTGCGTTCACGCGCGAAGCTGCGCGCGGTTTCGGCGTCGGCATAGGCAAAGAAATAGGCGTGCGGAGGCAGCCGGTGTTCCTCCAGCAGCTGGGGGTTCTCCCATTTGTTCACGGTTTATGCCGATCCGGCCAGGCCGCCGCCATCCACCACCAGCGCGTCGCCGGTGACGAAGGAGGCACGGTCAGAAGCGAGGAACAGGACTGCTTGTGCGATCTCGGGCGGCTGGCCGACGCGCATCAACGGGCGGCCTGCGCCGGCTGCGACCAGTGCGGTTTCTTCCAGCCCCAGTTGATGCGCTTCGTTGCGCAGCATGGGCGTATCGGTGTCGCCAGGGCAGACGCAGTTGACGCGGATGTTTTGCGGGCCGTGGTCCACCGCCATGGCCTTGGTCATGATGACCACCGCACCTTTCGACGCGCAGTAGGAAACGGCATCCTTGCCGCCCACCAGGCCCCAGCCGGAGGCGGTGTTGATGATGCTACCGCTGCCTTGCTGCTGCATCACCGGCACGGCGTATTTGGACATCAGGAATATCGATTTGACGTTGACGGCCATGACCTGATCCCATTCCTGTTCGGTGGTATCGATCACGTTGGCGCGGCGGGTGATGCCGGCGTTGTTGAACAGGACGTCGAGACGGCCGTAGCGCGACTGCGCGGCAGCCACTGCTGCCGCGCAGTCGGCGGCGACAGCCACATCGGTGCGGATGAAGGAAGCGCGGGCGCCGGTGGCGATGATCGCGGCCACCGCCAGTTCGCCGGCGGCGCTGTCGCGGTCCGCGATCAGCACCGTGGCGCCTTCACGCGCAAACAATTCCGCGGTGGCGCGGCCAATGCCGGAAGCGCCGCCCGTCACCAATGCCACCTTGCCTGCCAGTTCGCCTTGCTGTTGCATAGTGCTGTCTCCATTGTATGAGTTATAGCTGAGTTATAGCTTCATCTTGCCCGTTTTTGAGCCTGACTGACAAATGAATAGTCTGCATGGCATGCATAAGACAGACTAATGCATATTGGGACCGCCGTAGAATGTAAAGCATGCGCGCAGTTGATGGATAGCGACGCCATGCAAGGCAGGCTTGGCGCTATTGACCGGGTGTGCTAAATTTCTATGATTATTTGATAAGCTTGCGCACTTCACTCACGGTCAACTACAACATGAAAATAGACCAGATTCGCTACATCCTGATCGGCGGCCTCGTGGCCGGCGCCCTGGACATTACGTTTGCCATTTCCTTTGCCGCGTTTAACGGCACGCCGCCCTTGCAACTGCTGCGCATCGTGGCCAGTGGCGCTTTCGGCAAGGCAGCGTTGAATGGCGGCCTGCCGATGGCCGCGTTTGGACTGGTGGCGCACTTTGTGTTGTCGCTGGGCTGGGCCGGCGTGTACCTGCTGCTGGTCCAGCTGAAGCCGCCGCTGGTGCGGCATGCGGTCATCTACGGCATTCTGTTCGGCATCGTGGTGTTCTTCGCCATGCGGCTGGTGGTGTTGCCGGCATCGGCATTCCCGTTCCCGGTGCGTTTCAAGCCGCTGGCGACGGCGCTGGATCTGATGTCCCATATGTTCCTGTTTGGCGTGCCGATCGCCCTGGCGACGCGCAAGGCGGTTAAACTACACGCCACTTAGAACGGATAAGGTGCGACCATGGCTTGGCTGATAACGAAGTATTTGCTGACGTCAGCCGTGGTGATCGCGGTCTCCGAATTTGCCAAACGCAGCGACAAGCTGGGCGCGCTGATTGCCGCGCTGCCGCTGGTGACGCTGCTGGCACTGGTCTGGCTGCATGTCGAAAACCAGAGCGAGCAGAAGATTGCGAATCACGCCTGGTACACCTTCTGGTACGTGGTGCCGACCTTGCCGATGTTTCTGGCGTTTCCCGCCTTGCTGCCGCGCCTGGGATTCTGGGGCAGCCTGCTGGCCTGCATTGCGGTAACGATTGTGTCGTTCGGCCTGTTTGCGCTGGTCGTGCGCCGCTTCGGCATCGAGCTGCTCTGACGGCGGATAGAGGGGGAAAAACCGCTGTATTCCCCGCTTTAGTGCAACCGTCCATATTGCATACTATGTAATACCCAAGACGGAATCTCACTATGGCTACCTCCAGCATCGGCTCAACGAGCAATACCAGCAACCAGCAGGTATCGGCGGACGTTTACAACCGCGTCCAGCAAACCATGTCCACGCAAACCGGCGCGGCCAATAAACTCAATGCGTCCATCGCCAAGGATCAGACCAAGCTGTCTGCACTGGGGCAGCTGAAAAGTGCGCTGGCCAGCTTCCAGTCGATTGCGGCCAGCCTCAGTGGCAGCGGCCTCAGCACCAGCGCCGGCAGCTCGGCCAAGGGCGTGCTGACCGCTTCGTCCAGCGGCAATGCCAAGGCGGGCACGTATGCGCTGGACGTGAAACAGCTGGCGCAAGGCCAGTTCCTGACCAGCGACGCGTTTGCGGCTTCCACCGGCAAGATCGGCGCCGGCGGTACGACCACGGTCAAGATCGACTTCGGTACGGCGGGCGGCGAGAAGGGCTTCGTCAATGCCGCCGTCGCCAGCAAGTCCGTCACCATCGATTCCAGCAACAACACGCTGGATGGCATCGCTGCGGCGTTCAAGGCTGCCGGCGTGGATGTCAGCGTCATCAAGGGCGACGATGGCAAGTTCTCGCTGTCGATTGCCGGCGCGAGCGGTGCGGCCAACAGCATGCGTATCAGCGTCAGCGGCGATGCTGCGCTGAAAAACCTGCTGACCTTCGATCCGGATGGCACGCAAAAGCTGAAGCAGAAAAACGCCGCCATGGACGCCATCCTGCTGGTCGATGGCAAGGAGGTCAAGAGCCCGACCAATACCGTCAAGGACACCGCGATTGCGGGCGCCACGCTGAACCTGGTGGCGACGGGCAAGAGCGATGTCAGCATCACCCAGGATGGCAGCCAGGTCAGCACCAACCTGAAATCCTTTGTCGCCGCTTACAACGACCTCAACGCCAAGATGCTGAAGCTGCAAAAAGGCGACCTGAAGTCGGATACGGCCCTGAACCAGGCCATCAGCCAGATGAGCATGCTGCTGAAGACAGGCGGCGGCTCGGTCTCCGTGACCGCGCTGGCCTCGGCCGGCATCAGCCAGGACAAGGACGGCAACCTGGTGCTGGACGACAAAAAGCTGCAGGCCGCAATGACCAGCGATTCCTCGGCTGTTGCGAAATTGTTCACCAACGATGGCCGCGGCATTGCCGATCTGCTATCGTCGAAAGCTTCCTCGCTGACTTCGACCAACAGCGTGCTGGCCAAGGAAACCTCGCTGACCACCAATGAAATCGCCAGCCTGAACAGCAAGAAAACCGCCATGACCAAGGCCTTGACGGCCCAGGCCAATGCGCTGGCGGCGCTGTACACGGCGCAGTCCAAGACCGGCGCGGGCAGCGCCATCAATGGCGCCGGCAGCAGCGGCACCGGGACCTTGTTCGATATTCTGGGCTGATAATTCTACGGAACTCCTTGCATCCGGACGGGCTATGCCCGATCATCACGGCTTATGTGATGAATCCCATTTCGGAGGTGCTATGGCAGGGAAGTTCGTTGGTGCGGTGCTGGTCGCGGCTGGCTTGATGGCTGGTGCAGCGCAGGCGCAAGAGGAAAAAGTTCTCAATATTTATAACTGGTCCGACTACATTGCCGAAGACACGGTTAAGAATTTTGAGAAAGAGACCGGCATCAAGGTCCGCTATGACCTTTTTGATAACAACGAAATCCTGAACTCCAAGCTGGTGGCCGGCAAATCCGGCTACGACATCGTGGTGCCGACCGCGCAATGGGCGCGCCTGCAGATCGATGGCAAGCTGCTGCGCAAGCTGGACAAGTCCAAGCTGCCTAACCTGAAAAACCTCGACCCGGCGATCCAGTCCAAGCTGGCCAATATCGATCCGGGCAATGACTACCTGGTCGACTGGCTGTGGGGTTACACCACCGTCGGCATCAACGTCAACAAGGTGAAAGCGGCGCTGGGCGGCATGCCGATGCCGGACAACGCCTGGGACCTGATCTTCAATCCGAAATACGCTGCCAAGCTGAAGTCCTGCGGCGTGTCCTTCCTGGATTCGCCATCGGAAGTGCTGCCAGCCGCGCTAATGTATGCCGGCAAACCAGCCTACTCGAAAAACGCGGCGGACTATGCGGAAGCCGGCAAGGTGCTGCAGGCGATCCGTCCTTACGTCACCTTGTTCAGCTCGTCGGGCTACATCAATGACATGGCCAACGGCGCAGTCTGCGTGGCGCTGGGCTGGTCGGGCGACATCAACATCGCCCGCCAGCGCGCCATCGATGCCAAGAACGGTAACGTGATTGAAGTGCTGGTGCCGAAGACCTCGGCCGCGCTGGTGTTCGACACCATGGCGATCCCGGCCGACGCGCCGCATCCGAACAATGCCCACCTGTGGATCAACTACATCATGCGCCCGGAAGTGCATGCGAGCCTGACCAACAAGGTGTTCTATGCCAACCCGAACGCGGCCAGCGTGAAGTTTGTGCGCAAGGATATCGCCGGCAACAAGACGGTGTTCCTGTCGGATGAGGACAAGAAGCGCATGGCCGCGCCAGAAGCGGTGCCGGCCGATATCCGCCGCAACATTACCCGCATCTACACCAAGTTCAAGACCGGCGTGTAAGCGGTCGCGTAAACGATGAACGGCGCGAGGGGCGATGTCCTGGTAAGGGCACGCCGCTGGCGCCGTAGGCTTCGATGAAGCTGTTTGCTATTCGTGATAGCGGTCGATGAGTTTGTGTTTACTGCCGCGCATTTCCTGTACCAGTTCGTAGACAACCAGGGCGATCATGCCCCCGAACATCCCCATGGTGAGCAAGGTGAACATCATGATGGCCTCCCTCATAGTTGATACAGTTAAACTTTAGCAGAAGCCGATCGCTTTACAAGCTATTTAACCACCAGATCCGCGGCCATTACCGCTTTTAGATACACACTCATGGCATCGCCGGGATCGCGTTGCGCAAACCACCAGGCGCTGGCTTTGCGGATATCCCATTCCAGGTCATCGCCCGTCATCAGCATGGCGGCCACCTGGCCCAGCGTCGGCTGATGGCCCACTACTAGGACAGAATCCTTGTTGCCCGGCCAGTTGACGGCTTTCAGGATGTCGGCCGGATCGGCGCCCGGCGCCAGGTCGGTATGGATTTTGAACTTGCGGCCCAGCGCTTCCACCGTTTGCAGGGTGCGCACGGCGGGGCTGGACAGGATCTTGCAGCTGTCCGGCAGCTGCGAGTTGAGCCATTGCCCCATGCGGCGTGCCTGCTTCTGACCCTTGCCGGTCAGCGCCCGTTCCAGATCGGTCATGCCGGGCTGCGCCTCCTCTGCCTCCGCATGCCGCCACAAAATGAGATCCATGCTTTTCTCCTGGGTTAGCTCTGAAAACACATTTGAAAACAGATCCCGGCCGCCCACCTCCCGGTGACGCGGCGCCGCTTACTCGCCAAGATGGGCGTTGGGTGTCCCCAGCGTATCCATCAGGTGTTGCTGTGCGCTGAAGTGCACCTGCTTGCCGCGTGGCCGGCGGCGCTGATAATGGCCGTCCGCTTCCAGCTCCCACGCGTTCATATTGTCCTTCAGGTAGGGGTTCAGGCCTTCGGCCAATACCCGGCGTTTCAAGGCCTTGTCCAGAATCGGGAAGGCAACCTCGATGCGGCGGAACAGATTACGGCTCATCCAGTCGGCACTGGCCAGGTAGGTGTCATGCGCTAGATCGTTGCGGAAGTAATAGATGCGGCTGTGTTCCAGGAAGCGGCCGATCACCGAACGCACCTTGATGTTTTCCGACAGGCCCGGCACGCCCGGCTTGAGGGTGCAGGCGCCGCGCACAATGAGGTCGATCTTGACGCCATCCTTGGACGCCGCGTACAGCGCGCGGATCACCGACTCGTCCACCAATGCATTTATTTTAACAATAATACGCCCCGGCCGTCCCGCGCGCGCAATGCGTGCCTCGTTGCGGATCGCCTTGATGATCTCGTTCTGCAGCGCGAACGGCGCCAGCCATAAGTGGTTGAGGCGGTGCGGCTTGGTCAGCGACGTCAGGTGGATGAATACCTCGTTGACTTCCTGGCTCATGCCGGGATGGCAGGTCAGCAGGCCAAAGTCGGTATAGAACTTGGTCGTGGTCGGATGGTAGTTGCCGGTGCCCAGGTGGGCGTAGTAGCGCAGCTTGCCTTCTTCGCGGCGTATCACCAGCGCCACCTTGGCGTGCGTCTTCAGTCCCACCACGCCGTACACCACCTGCGCGCCGGCCTGTTCCAGCTTGTCAGCCCAGTTGATATTGGCTTCCTCGTCGAAGCGCGCTTTCAGTTCCACGATGACGGTGACTTCCTTGCCCGCCTTGGCAGCGGTAATCAGCGATTCCATCAGGTCCGAGTTCATGCCGGTACGGTAAATGGTCTGCTTGATGGCGACCACGGCCGGGTCCAGCGCAGCGCTGCGGATGAAATCGATGACGGTCTGGAAGGACTGGTAAGGGTGGTGCAGCAGGATATCGTTTTCGCGCAGGGCGGCAAAGATGTCCTGGCCGGTGGTCTTGTGCGCCAGGCCCGGGAAGAAGGGCGGGAAGCGCAGCGCCGGATTATGGATATTGTCCATGATCTCGTTCAGGCGCACCAGATTCACCGGGCCGTTGACCGCATACAGCCGACTCTGGTGCAAGCCAAACTGGTCAAGCAGGAATTGCGACAGGTCCGGCGGGCAGTTCTTGGCCACTTCCAGCCGCACCGAGGCGCCGAACTGGCGGCCGACCAGCTCGCCCTTGAGCGCCTGGCGCAGGTTTTTCACCTCGTCCTCGTCGACCCACAGGTCGCTGTCGCGCGTCACGCGGAACTGCGAATAGCCGATCACTTCGCGGCCGGCAAACAGATCGGCGATATGCGCGTGGATCACGGAAGACAGCAGGCAGAACGACACGCCGCCGCTCTTGGACAAATGGTCCGGCAGGCGGATCACGCGCGGCAGCACGCGCGGCGCTTTCACAATCGCAATCGCGGTGCCGCGGCCAAACGCATCCTTGCCGGTCAGCGAAACGATGAAGTTGAGACTTTTATTAACGACTTGCGGGAAGGGGTGGGCCGGGTCCAGGCCGATTGGCGTCAGCAGCGGGCGCACTTCGGTATCGAAATACTCCTTGACCCAGGCGCGCTGCGCTTCGTTGCGCTCATTGTGGCGCACCAGATGGATGCCGTTGGCCGCCATCTCGGGCAGGATTTCGTTGTTCAGGATTTCATATTGGTGCGCGACCAATAAGTGGCACTCATTGCTGATGCGTGACAGCGTGGCGACCAGGGCAGGGTGGGTGGACAGGGAACCGTCCGCTGCGCCAGCCGCCAGCAGGCTGGCCACGCGCACTTCAAAGAACTCATCCAGGTTGCTGCTGGCAATGCACAGATAACGCAGGCGCTCTAATAAGGGAATGCTTTTATCTTCTGCTTGCGCCAGCACCCGGCGGTTAAACATCAGTTGGGAAATTTCCCGGTCGAGGAAGGCCGAGTTCTTGTTTACTTCCGCATGGGAGGCAGGCTTCATGTCTTTTTGTTCACTTTGCTCATAAACCGATTCTATCCTCTTTTAAGGAAGAAGGATTGCTACAGTGTAAAGATTAAATATGACATCTCTGTGACAGAAGCTGTCATAAATGGTCACCAATTATGACAAGCAGGCGTAACATACTGATGCGAAGCGGCTTGTTCTCATAGGAGAAGCCCAGGGAAAGAATAATTTTCAGTTATTTTGTTGATGTCATAAAGCTGTCATAAAACGCCGTTAGACTGCGCAGCATCCTAACCTGTCATAACAAAGGACTTGAAATGCGACTGAAACAATTGATCTCTTCCCTGGTGGTTGGCGCAGCAGCTGTAATGGCTTTCTCGTCGGCTGCCCACGCCGCCGATATGACCGGCGCCGGCGCGACCTTCCCGTACCCAATCTACGCTAAATGGGCCGAGTCGTACAAAGCCGCTACCGGCAACGGTCTGAACTACCAGTCCGTCGGTTCGGGCGCTGGCATCAAGCAGATCAAAGCCAAGACCGTGGATTTCGGCGCATCGGACATGCCGCTGACCGCTGCTGACCTGGACGCAGAAGGCCTGATGCAGTTCCCAGCCATCATGGGTGGCGTTGTGACCGTGGTTAACCTGGACGGCGTAACCCCAGGCCAGCTGAAACTGACCGGCCCAGTGGTGGCCGACATCTACCTGGGCAAAATCACCAAGTGGAATGACCAGGCGATCGCCGCCCTGAACCCAGGCGTGAAACTGCCAGCTGAAGACATCACCGTGGTACACCGCGCTGACGGCTCGGGCACCTCGTTCCTGTTCACCGACTTCCTGTCGAAAACCAGCCCAGAGTTCAAGACCAAGATCGGTGCTTCGACCGCGGTGAAATGGATCGTCGGCGTCGGCGGCAAAGGTAACGAAGGCGTAGCCGCCAACGTTCAGCGTATCAAAGGTTCGATCGGCTACGTCGAGTGGGCCTACGCTAAAAAGAACAAAATGGCGCACACCCAGCTGAAAAACAAGGATGGCAACTTCCTGCAACCTGACGACGACTTCTTCAAAGCCGCCGCTGCCAATGCAGAGTGGACCAAGACCCCAGGTTTCGGCGTGGTGCTGACCGACCAGGCTGGCAAAAACTCGTGGCCTATCACCGGCGTGTCGTTCATTCTGATGCACAAAGCCCAGGCGGATGCCAACAAAGGCAAGGAAGTCGTCAAGTTCTTCGACTGGGCCTTCAAAAACGGCGCCCAGCAAGCTACCGACCTGGACTACGTTCCACTGCCAGCAACCGTTGTCAAGCTGGTACAGGATTCCTGGAAAGCTAACCTGAAAGACGCTTCGGGCAAGGCAATCTACTAATCCGGACTGTCCCTTCGCTGCCGTCAGTCGTGGCGGCGAGGGGGTTAGCCTGCGGTGCCCGACCGGGTACCGCAGGCTAGCTTACATCCACCGAGACAACAATATGAGCGCAGATATCACTTCCACGCCCCTACCAAAGCCAGAGCCGGCCATGCACACCAGCACCGCACAAATGACAGCAGTGGAACAGGCTGCCATGCAGTCCATGCTCCGCACCATGCGCAAGCAGCGCATCCAGGATTTCTTCTTCCACAAAACCACCATGCTGTTTGCACTGTCCGTACTGGCGGTGCTGCTGGGGATTATCTTCTCGCTCATGGTTGGCGCCTGGCCGGCGTTCAAGGAATTCGGCCCGGCCTTCATCACCACGGTGGAGTGGGACCCGGTCAACGACCAGTATGGCGCGATGATCGCGATTGTCGGCACGCTGGCGACCTCGGGCATTGCACTGCTGATCGCCTTCCCGGTGTCGTTTGGTATCGCACTGTTCCTGACCGAAATCTGCCCGGCCGGCCTGCGCCGTCCACTGGGCACGGCGGTGGAGCTGCTGGCCGGTATCCCGTCCATCATCTACGGCATGTGGGGCCTGTTCGTGTTTGCGCCGCTGTTCGGCGACTACGTGCAGCCGTTCCTGAAACAGACCATCGGCCAGCTGCCGCTGATCGGCCAGTTCTTCAGCGGCCCGACCATGGGCATCGGCATCCTGACCGCCGCGCTGATCCTGGCCGTGATGATCATTCCGTTCATCTCCTCGGTGATGCGCGACGTGTTTGAAATCGTCCCGGCCGTGCTGAAAGAATCCGCTTACGGCCTCGGCTGCACCCGCTGGGAAGTGGTGCGCAAGATCGTGCTGCCATACACCAAGACCGGTGTGGTCGGCGGCGTGATGCTGGGCCTGGGCCGCGCACTGGGTGAAACCATGGCGGTGACCTTCGTGATCGGTAACGCCAACAAGCTGTCGTGGTCGCTGTTCGCAGCCGGTAACTCGATCGCCTCGACGCTGGCCAATGAATTTGCCGAATCGGATACCGTGCTGCACACCTCGTCGCTGTTCGCGCTGGCACTGATCCTGTTCGTGATTACCTTTATCGTTCTGTCCGCCGCCAAGCTGATGCTGGCTGGCATGTCTCGCAAGGAAGGCGTCAAATAATGAGCGCAACTCTGGAAAAAGCCGCGATGAATCCGGTGTACCGCAAGCGTCTGCTGATGCATCGCGTCGGCATCGCACTGTCGGTGGCCGCCATGTCGGTTGGCCTGCTGGTGCTGGCCTGGATTCTGATTACCCTGATCATCAAGGGCTTTGGCGCGCTGAGCCTCAATCTGTTCACGCAAACCACGCCGGCGCCAGGCAGCGAGGGTGGTGGCCTGATCAATGCGATCTTCGGCAGCGTGATGATCGTCGGCCTGTCGACGCTGATCTCGACGCCGATCGGCATTCTGGCCGGCATGTACCTGGCCGAATACGGCGAAGAAAACAAGATCGCCGCAATTACCCGTTTCGTCACTGACATCATGCTGTCGGCGCCATCGATCGTGATTGGCATGTTCGTGTGGGCCATGTATGTGGCCACCACCAAGCACTACTCGGGCTACGCCGGTTCGATCGCGCTGGCGCTGATCGCCGTGCCGGTGGTGGTGCGCACCACCGACAATATGCTGCGCCTGGTACCGAACAGCCTGCTGGAAGCCGCGTTTGCACTGGGCGCACCGCGCTGGAAAGTGGCGATGATGGTGCGCCTGCGCGCCGTCAAGGCCGGCGTGATCACCGGTGTGCTGCTGGCCGTGGCCCGTGTCTCCGGCGAGACTGCACCGCTGCTGTTCACCGCGCTGAACAACCAGTTCTTCAGCTCCGACATGAACGCGCCGATGGCCAACCTGCCGGTCGTGATCTACGGCTTTGCCATGAGCCCTTATGACAACTGGCGCGAACTCGCCTGGGGTGGCGCACTGCTGGTGACCTTCAGCGTGCTGGCCCTGAACGTCATCTCGCGCACCGTGTTTGCCCAAAAAGCCCCGAACTAACCAGATAGATAAAGCGAATCCATACAATGAATACGCAACTGAGCCAAGAGAATGTCATCGCCATGAACGGCAAACGTAAAACCATCGAGATTTCGGGCCTGAATTTCTTCTACGGTAAAACCCAGAGCCTGCACAACGTCAGCCTGGATATCCATGAAAAGCAGGTGACTGCCTTCATCGGCCCGTCGGGCTGCGGCAAATCGACCTTGCTGCGCACGCTGAACCGCATGTACGACCTGTACCCGGGCCAGCGCGCCGAAGGCGCCATCATGTACCGCGGCCGTAACATCCTCGAAGGCGGCCAGGACTTGAACATGCTGCGCGCCAAGGTCGGCATGGTGTTCCAGAAGCCGACCCCGTTCCCGATGTCGATCTACGACAACATCGCGTTTGGCGTGCGCCTGTACGAAGACCTGTCGAAAGGTGAAATGGATGAGCGCGTGGAATGGGCGCTGAAAAAAGCCGCACTGTGGACCGAAGTCAAGGACAAGCTGACCAAGAGCGGCCTGTCGCTGTCCGGCGGCCAGCAGCAGCGTCTGTGCATCGCCCGTGGCGTTGCCGTCAAACCGGACGTGCTGCTGCTGGACGAACCAACCTCGGCACTGGACCCGATCTCGACCTCTAAAGTGGAAGAACTGATCAGCGAGCTGAAACAGGACTACACCATCGCCATCGTGACCCACAATATGCAGCAGGCAGCGCGCTGCTCGGACTACACCGCGTATATGTACCTGGGCGAGCTGGTGGAATTTGGCGAAACCGACCAGATCTTCATGAATCCGGCCCGCAAGGAAACCCAGGACTACATCACCGGCCGCTTCGGCTGATCAACCTTATAATACGCATTCGACATTGGAGAGCAGCATGATCGGTGAGCATTCATCCAAACAGTACGACAACGAACTTGAGTCCATCCGCAGCAAAGTGCTGCTGATGGGCGGCATCGTCGAGACCCAGTTCCTCGACGCCATGACCTGCTTCCGCATTGGCAACACCGAGCGCGCCGACCGCGTAATGCGCGAAGACGACGCCGTCAACCAGCTGGAAGTGCAGCTGGACGACGCCTGCAGCCACCTGATTGTGCGCCGCCAGCCGGCCGCCAACGACCTGCGCACCATCATGGCCACCATCAAGGTGATTACCGACCTCGAGCGCATCGGCGACGAAGCCACCAAGATCGCCCGTATCGCCAAGCAGCTGCATGGCCGCGGCGCCGTGACCGTGAACCACTATGAAATGGTGCGCGGCATCGCCAACAACACCAGCGACCTGCTGCACGACGCGCTGGACGCGTTTGCGCGCAACGACGGCAAGCAGGCCCTGCAGCTGATCGCCCAGGACGCCGTGATCGACCACGAATTCCGTTCGATCATGCGCAACCTGATCACCTTCATGATGGAAGATCCGCGTACAATCTCGGCCGCGCTGGACACCCTGTGGGTGGCCAAGGCGATTGAACGCATCGGCGACCACGCCAAGAACATCGCGGAATACGTGATCTACGTGGTGGAAGGCAAGGACATCCGCCACACCAAGATGCACGTTACTGAAAACGAGCCTGAGCAAGCTGAGTAAATAAAAATAAATGGCATCTGATAAAACTACCGTACTGATTGTTGAAGACGAACCAGCCATTGTTGAGCTGGTCACGTTTTCGCTGCGCGAGGCAGGCTGGAACTGCTGCGCGGTGCAAAGCGCCGGGGAAGCCTGGGACTTCATCCAGACCAAGACCCCGCAACTGATCCTGCTGGACTGGATGCTGCCGGATTCTACCGGCCTGCGCCTGCTGGCGCGCATCCGTTCGGACCGCCAGTTCAATGAAATCCCGGTCATCATGCTGACGGCCAAGAGCATGGAAGAAGACAAGCTGGCCGGCCTGAACAGCGGCGCCGATGATTACGTCACCAAGCCGTTCTCGCCGCGCGAGCTGCTGGCCCGCGCCAAGGCGCTGTTGCGCCGCAAGAGCCCGGAACATGCGCAATCGACCATGCGCGCGGCCAACATCATGCTGGACCCTGTCAGCTGCACGGTGTCGATGGATGAGCAGAAAATCGATATCGGCCACGCCGAATACAAGCTGCTGAAATTCCTGCTGGCGCATCCGGAACGCGTGTTCTCGCGCAGCCAGCTGCTGGACAAGGTGTGGGGCGACCATGTGGTCATCGAAGAGCGGACGGTGGACGTGCATGTGCTGCGTCTGCGCAAGGCCTTGAAAGAAGCCGAGCACCTGATCAAAACCGTACGTAGTGTAGGCTACATGCTGTCGGAAAAAAACTGAGTTTTACATGAATCCAAAACTGGTGTTCTGGGTGCCTGCTGCGCTGCGTACGGCCATTATTCTGGCCGGTTGCGCGCTGGGAGGCTGGATCTTCGGCTGGGTCAATGGCCTGATCCTCGCGGTCATCGCCATGATGGCGCTGGTGTTTACCCAGCTGTCCTATCTCTATCAGCTGAGCAACTGGATGGACGACCCGCAAAGCGCCAAGCTGCCGGACGGCTGGGGCGAGTGGACCAATATCTTCTCGCGCCTGTACCGAATGCGCCGCGAGGACGAGAAAAACCAGACCGAGCTGACTGAATGGCTGACGCGCTTCCGCCAGGCCATGCATCTGCTGCCGGACGGCGTCGCCATCATGGATGACGTGCTGTTCCTGGAGTGGTGCAATCCGGCCGCCGAGCAGCATCTGGGCCTCAGCAACGAGCGCGACAAAGGCATGCGCGTGACCAACCTGGTGCGTAATCCGGACTTCATGGATTACATCATCCTGGGCCGCTACGACCAGCCGCTGACGATCAGTTTCCGCGAACGCAAACTGATCGTGCACATCATTCCGTTTGAGAACCGCCGCCAGATCCTGGTAACGCACGATGCGACCGAGACCGAACGCATTGAAGAAATGCGCCGCGACTTTATCGCCAACGCCTCGCACGAACTGCGCACGCCGCTGACCGTGATCGTCGGCTTCCTGGAAATCGCCGCGCAGGAAGGGCTGGACGCCGCCACCCGCGCCGCCCACCTCAAGCTCATGACGGAGCAGGGCCACCGCATGCAGCACCTGATCGAGGACATGCTGACCCTGTCGCGCCTGGAGTCGGTGGATTATCCTATGCGCCCCGATCCGGTGGATGTGGGCAAGCTCATGGACCAGCTGCTGCGCGAAGCGCGGGCACTGTCGGCCGGCAAGCACGAGATCACCATGGAAGTCAGCGGCCCGGACGTGCAGGGCTCGTACGAAGAGCTGCACAGCGCGTTTGGCAACCTGGCCTCCAACGCGGTGCGCTACACGCCAGCAGGCGGCAAAATCCACCTGGTGTGGAAAGAGTTCGACAACGGCGCCAAGTTCCTGGTGGAAGATACCGGCATCGGCATCAGCCCGGAACACATCTCACGCCTGACCGAGCGCTTCTACCGCGTCGACAAGAGCCGTTCGCGCGAGACGCAGGGCACGGGCCTGGGCCTGGCCATCGTCAAGCACGTGCTGCTGCGCCACAACAGCACGCTGCAGATCAAGTCGGAAGCAGGCAAGGGCAGTACCTTCATCGTGTGCATGCCCAAGGCCGCCGTCGTGCAACAACAGCCGGAGCTGCTGGCTAACTGACCCAGCCCAGCGTATGGGATTGAATCTGCTCCACCACGCCGGGATGATGCTGCTCGGCGGTGGCGGCAATTTCCTCGACCTGCGCTGGCGGGATTTGCCCGGCCTGCTCGGGCGTCACGCGTGGCTGGCCCTGGGCATCGGTAAAGTCGCCGATGCTGCCGGCCAGCGATGTCAGCATTTCCGGACTCACATTGACGAGCAACTGATTAATCAGGTCAGCACACTGCTGAGGATCGCTGCGCAGCAGCAGGCTGCTGATGGTTTGCGGGAACGGCACTGCCTGGTGGAGGCTGGCCGCTTCTTTCACGCTGGGAGCGTGCTCGGTATCACTGGCGAAATCGATAGTCATGATGGCTCCTTCTGAGGTTAGGAGCAAGCATACGGGTTATGCCGATAAAGACTGTTCGCGCCCTAACGTATGTCTTGGCAGCAGTCCCGTTAAACCGTCGGCAGCACACTGAAGCCGTTCTCGCTGCAGGCCTGGGCCTCCTTGATGGCAACGCCTGCCACCCGCGCCGCAGGCGGTCCCTGATGCGCCCAGCTGATGAGCGAGTCCAGCGCGAGGGCGTCGCCATCCACCAGGGCCTCTACCGAACCATCGCGCCGATTGCGCACCCAGCCACGCAAACCCAGTCCCGCTGCCTGCCGCTCAAACGAAGCACGATACCCGACGCCTTGTACCACGCCAGTAATGATGAGATGCTTTGCCATCAAGGTTCTCCGTGAAAATTGGTGATTTTTCTGCCGAGCATGATGCTATCCTACGCGAGGCATTCGACATTGAGAAATCCTGCAGTTAAAGGAGTAAGTATATGGCCAAATATCTCATCTCTTTTCCCAGTGCCGCCATGGTGCTGCCGGATGACGAATGGAAAGCGGCGGGCCGTGACGCGCATGCGGTGATTGAGGAAGCCAAGGCCGCCGGTGTCTACGTCTTCGCTGGTGGCATTGCCGAAGACGTGCCCCCTTTGCTGGTCACGGCTGACGGCGCATTCACCGAAGGTGGTTACCCGTGGGCACCTCCACTCAACGGCGGCTTCACCGTGCTAGAACTACCGTCGCGCGACGATGCCATCGCATGGGCAGCCCGCATTGCCAAAGCTTGCCGCTGCGACCAGGAGTTGCGGGTCTTCCAGATTGATCCACAGTCATGAAAGAGTGGATATCAAAAACGGACCACAACGTGGGCGGATAGCGGCGCCAGTGCCTGTGCGGCGGCTGCTGGGCTGAGTGCGGCTGCTTCAAGTGGACGTATCAGCCGCGCGGTGTCTTTCAGCGTCGCCTGATTGTCGGCCATGGCGCGTAGCAGTTGTGTGGTGATGCGGTCCAGTTGCGGACGGATGGTGTTGGCCAGATCGGGCGCATCGTCGAAATGGCCGGCCTGCTGCGCTTTCCATTTGGCGTACAGTTCGCGCTGTACAGTTTTGGAGGCCTCGATCTGGGCTTTGAAGACGGCTGCCACCCAGGCATCCGGCAAGCCTAGCGTGCGGCCTTGTTGCACGGCGGCCGCGATCACTTGCGCTTCGCGCGGCAAGTCTTCTATCGGCGCCTGCACGTTCCATTTGGCGCGTGCGACTGCTTCCGCCAGCAGCAGGCGCTCATCGATGGCTTGCCGTAGCGGCTCCAATGCCCAGGGATAGTCCAGCCAGCGGTCGAAGCTTTTTTGCAGTCCGCCGCTGCTGATGCGCTGTTGCAGCCATGTGTCGACATAGATTTTTAATTCGGCATCGCGTGGCAAAAGGATGGCTTTTTCTGCGGTATCGAACGGCGCGTCGGGATGCACGGCGCACAGTTCCGGATGCAGGCGCTGCTGCAAACGGGTTTCAATCGCATCCGTCATCATGAGGTCGGCTGCGCCGCTGACAATCTGGCCAAAGATCGTCACGTTGTCCGGGTAGACGGTCAGCTGCGCGTGCGGCGCATGGGCGCGGGCGAAGCGTTCGTTGGTGCCGCCCGGATTGACGATCAGGCGCACGGCCGGCTGATTGATCTGCTCCAGCGTCTGAAAGCGCAGCTGGTTTTCGCAACGTGTAATCGGCGTTTTGCCATCGCGCAGGTAGCTGACCGAGAACAGCGCCTGCTGCTGGCGCTCCGCCGTCACCGACACACCGCTCAGTACAATATCGAATTTATCCGCGCCAAAGTCCGTCATCAGCGTTGGCCAGCTGGTCGGAACAATCTCCAGCTTGACGCCCATGGCGCGCGCCAGTTCACCGGCCTGCTCAACATCCAGTCCGATAAAATCGTTCGCCCCTGCGCGATAGCTGAACGGCTTGTAGTCGCCAGTGCTGCCCACACGCAGCACGCCGCGTGCATGGATCTCTTCCAGGCGGCCGGCATGGGCGGAGGCCAGCGCGGTAACCAGCAGCGTGGACAGGAGCAGGCGTTTCATCAGCTTGCGTGCCCCTTCATGGCGGTCTGGCAGTGTTGCAGCACATCGTCATAGGAGCGCGAGACGTGGTCGGCCTCGGAGAAGATGCAGGTTTTGAGGTCGGGATTTTCGAACGGACTTGGCAGCAGCAGCGCGAAGTGCTTGGCGTCCGGCAGACGCACGCGCATTTTGGCCAGCGCATCGCTCATGGCTTCGCAGTCGTTGAGCGGATCGACGCTGATGAGGCAGACAATGGCAACCGCTTCCTTCCTGGCGCCCGGTGGTGGCGGCTGGTCCAGTTCCTCGAAGTTGCGGCTGCGCGCGTCGATCTTTTGTTCTTGCAGAATGCGTACCAGGATCTCGGTCGCCAGCTCGGCATATTGGGAGCCGATTGCAATATTCAGCACCACGCTGCCGGGTGGCACATCGAAGGAACCTTGCCATTCGCCGCCGTCGGAAATGCGCTGCGCGCGCAACTGGCGGCCGATGCCTTCGCCAGTCAGCACCGTGCTGCGCTTGCGTTTGCGCCACCATTTTGGATTGCCGCTCAGCGCTTCAATCACGGCAATGATGGAGGAGGTGACTTTTTCCTCTTCCTCCGGTGTGATGGCGGCGTCCTTCAAATCAAAATGCGCCAGGTGCAGCGCGGGCAGCAGCACGCCGTCGCAGTACTCGGCCAGCGATTTGTGCTGCATGTAGCGCTTGGCGCTGGTGACGATTTCGTGGGCGTCGCCGGACAGCACGCGCTGGTAGAAATTCTGCGGCAGGGTCAGCGCAGGCAGTTCGCCGAACATGATCTCCAGCACCTTGAGCGCGCGGATGTAGCGGCCCGCGACCACCAGGCACAAGGTCAGCGGCGTCGACAGCACCAGGCCGACCGGTCCCCAGATCCAGCTCCAGAAAATCGCCGACACCACCACGGACAGTGGCGACAGGCCGGTCGTGTGGCCATACAGTTTTGGTTCGATGGTCTGGGCGACGATAATTTCCACCGCCAGGAACAGGCCCAGTGTCATGAGCGCCAGTGACCAGCCCGGATCGACGGCGGCCGCCAGCACGGTTGCGCACAGCGCCGCCATCCAGACGCCGACATACGGGATGAAGCGCAGCACGGCGGTCATGGTGCCCCACAGCAGCGCCTGGCCCAGCCCCATCAGGCTCAGGCCCAGCCAGATCGCCAGGCCGGTGGCAAGATTCACGAGGAACTGCGAGATGAAGAAGCGCGACAGGCGTTCGCCCGCGTCATTCACTGCAATCGTGGTGGCGCGCAGGTCGCCGCCGCCCGCCAGGCGGATGAAGCGGTCGCGCAGGGATTCATGTTCGAGCAGCACAAAGATCAGCACCACAAACACAATGCCGGCCGTCTCCAGCGGCGGCCATACGGAGGTGATGACTTTGCCCAGCAGCTGGAATGGTTTGAGCGCAGGCTCATGGATTTCCACCAGCACCGGCGTCTTCACGCTGCCATCGTTTTGCAGCACTGGCTGCGGCCCGCTGGCGCCATCGCTGGTGAAGTGTTCGATCAGGTCGCCGGCCGGGCCGCCCAGGTCGCCGAGTGTGCCGCGCGTCAGCTTGTCCAGCGTTTCAATCTTGCTGGCGATGGTGTCCTGGTACTGCGGCAGGCTGGCGCCCATGGCGCTGACTTGCGACACGATCACGCCGCCGATCGCCAGCAGCGTCACGGTCACCACCAGCACGCCGGTGCATACCGATGTCGCCTGGCCCAGGCCCATGTGCCGCAGCGCGCGTACAAACGGCGCGATCAGGAAGCTGAAGATGAAGGCCAGTGTAATCGGGATCAGCACGTCACGGCCGAAGTAGAGCAGGGCAAGCACCGTGGCGGTGCCAACGAGGCCGGTGACGGCGCTCGGCAAAGTGCGGGAAGCGATGGAGTCAGACACCGTGTAACCTAGCCGGGTAAGTAAAGCAGATGAAGTGGACCACGTTAAGCGTGATGTGTACCAGGATGGCGGCCTCGATGCGTTGCGTGCGCTGGTAAGCGATCGCATAGCCGAGGCCTGCAACGCCAGCGAGTATGCCATAGGTCAGCCTGCCGCCGAGGTGGGCCGCCCCAAACAGCAGCGCCGACACTGCCACCGCCAGCCATGGCCCCCACGCGAAGCGCGCCAGCGCCGATGCCAGCCGTGCCTGCAGCAGGCCGCGGAAGAAGGCCTCTTCCGCCACTACCGTGAACAGCAGGTTCACTAGCACGAACATCAGTGTCTGCTGCGGCAGTTTGATATCGAGGCCGACCACGCCGGCCGCCACGGCAAAGCCCAGTGTAGCAGCGATCGTCAACAGCAGCACCGGCACCGTCTTGCGCAGCACCTCGCCCAGTTCCGGCCACGCATGCACGCGGCGGCACAGCAGGGCCAGCAGCACCAGTCCGACGGCGCCCTTGTCGAAGTTCGCGTATTGCGTGAACGGTGCGGCCCCGGCGGACAGCACGACATGATCGATGAGCAGCGGATTATTAAAGCCGGGCAGCTTGTGCATGGCCAGCGCCAAGGCCAGCGCCGCCGTCAGCGTGCCATAGGCCAGGCGCAGCCAGCTGCGTGGCGCGGCATTGCAGGCGTAGGCGCCGGCGGCCAGCACCACCAGCGCGCTGACCGCCACCGGGTCCAGCACGCCACCCACCAGCCCCCAGGCCATGGCCATGACAAAGAACAGCAGCCACAGCGGAGCCGAGCGCCGCCCCATTGGCAGCGGCCTGGCCCACACGGAACACAGTGCAAAAGCGAGGAAGAGGAAGGCAGGAAATTGGAGTGTCATTGATTCAACGATGAGTTTTCGTCAATGATACTCCAAGGCAGCCTAGAATTTGTAGATCAGGCCCGTCATCAGCATGGGCGTGGTTTTACGTTTGGTCAGCGGGCTGTCGGCGGCATCCGACGTCAGGCGGGTCACGCCTGCGGCGCTGTACACCGACCAACTGCTGTTGATCACGTGGTTCCAGTTGAGGCCGGCTGTGAGGTTGTTGAAGCCGGCTTTTGCCGTGTACGCCCTGTAGCCGGACGCGGCGCTTTGCGTGGTGGTGACGCCGAAGTAGGTCTGGTTGTGCTTTTTGTCGCCGTATTCGGCCGATACCGACAGGCCGATCTGGTCGCTTGCGGTGGTGTAGAGCGCGGTCGATGCGCCAAGCGCGAAGGTGTAGCCATACTCGCGGTGGCTCAGGTTCTGCTTGGTGCTGAGGCTCAGACCGACGGTGCCGATGTTGTAGCCTACGCTCAGTACGGCCTGCGCCGTGCCCTGGATCTTGCCCATGCCTTTCAGTGCATCCGAGCCCGAGAAGTAGTTTTCCTTGTGGTCTTCGCGGCCGCCGTCATAACTCAGGGCGCCGCTGAGGTTGAAGTCCCCCAGCTGGGTCTGGTAGCCGATGCCGCGCATGGTGCTCAGGAATACGCCGTTGGCAAAGGTGCGTTCGATGAAGGGCAGGGGGATGACGCGGCTTTTGTCGGCGCCGGCATATTCCGGTACATAGGCGAGGCCGGCGCCGGCCGAGAAGCTGTCACCGGCGGCGGCTGGCATTGGTCCGGCAGCAAATGCCTTGCCGCCAAAGGCGCACAGGGATAAGAGGGTCAAAGTAATGGCATGGCGCATGATGATATTTTCCCGTTCAGTTATCCGCCGGTGCGTGATTGCCCGGCTCTAGACGGGCGCAAGTGTCCCAGTAATTAGGGTTCGCCGCTATCGGCGAAGCTGAAGTATCATTTGCTGGAATCTTTGGTAGCGCGCCGCGCTGCCACGCCCTGGAGCCCACTATGTCGTTGACTTTGTATTACCACCCGTTAGCCTCGTTCTGCCACAAGGTGTTGATCGCGCTGTACGAAAACGGCACGGATTTCGACCGGCGCATCATCAATCTCGGCGAGGAGGCGGATCGTGCCGAGCTGGAAGCCATCTGGCCGCTGTGCAAGTTCCCCGTGCTGCGCGACCACGAGCGTCACCGTGATGTGCCGGAGACGTCCATCATCATCGAGTATCTGGACCGGCATTACCCCGGCACCCAGCGCATGATTCCCGCGGACTGGGACGATGCGCAGGATGTGCGTCTGTGGGACCGCTTTTTCGACCAGTACGTCCAGGGGCCGATGAACACCATCGTGGTCGCCCATTTGACCGGGCTGAGCTGCGACCAGACCAAGGAGCGCACCAAGCTCAAGACAGCCTACAAGATGATCGAGAAGCGCATGGCCACGCGCAGCTGGATGTGCGGCGAAGCGTTCAGTCTGGCTGATTGCGCGGCGGCGCCGGCCTTGTTTTACGCGGCGACGGTGCTGCCGTTCCCGGAGGAATACCACCACCTGCAAAGCTACTTTGAACGTCTGGTGGCGCGGCCGTCCGTCAAACAGGTGCTGGACGAGAGCAAGCCTTACTTCTCGATGTACCCGTTTGCGGACGATATTCCGGAACGCTTCCTGTAAGCCTCCCGGCCCGGTCATTCCCGCCTGCGCGGGAATGACCGTGGTTAGCCCTGGTTGCCTTCAGGCGCGCTTTGCATCGACGCGGCTTGTGGCATGGCCTTGTTCTGGCTGGCGATGTTGGCGAAACGGCTGGCTTCCTCCGCGATATGCTTGCCGGCCGCCTGGCGGCCGGCATCAGCCAGCTCGGTGGCGGTGCGCGCGGTCTGTGGCACGTGCTGCTGCGCCAGAATATTGATGTCGCTCTGGAAGTCGCCGGCCACCTGCGCCAGCTTCTGATGATAGGTCTGCAGTTTTTGCAGCGTGGCTGAGGCAGCTTGCGGCACGGCATCGGCCTTGCGTTCCTCTGGCGAGGTCAGCAAGTTTTGACGCAGGGCCGCAGTGGAATCGTCCAGCCACTCACGGCTAAACTGTACATTGACCTCGGCCAGCTGGCGCAGTGAGCGCAGTACCGCCTGAGTCAGGTCGGAGTAGTAGTCGATGCGGGCTTCCGCATGATTCCGGGCTGCCGGGGACAGCGTTTCCACGAACGAATTCATAAGTGTGCTCCTGTTGGGATGTGGGCCAAAAGAGGCGTGAGACAAGTGCGGTGGACGTTTTGGCCTGTCGTCCACCACCGCTATCATCTCAAATGTGGCCGCTTGATGGCACTCCCGAGCTTGCTGGAACTATTTGTGTACCCTATTCAACAGATGGCGCGCGCCGTGGCAGGAGAAGCAGCGTTTTCTGCCTGCCGTTGATGTAGCGGACGCCACTTTCATCAAAATAGGCATCCTCCTCCAGCATGATGCGGACCGGCTCCTTCCAGCCCGGAATTGCCGTGGCGGCGTTCAGCTCGATCGAGTAGGCGGTGTGGTAGCGCAGCACATCGTCGCCGCTGCCCGGCACGCCGCCCTGCATGTCCCACATGCCGATGGCGGGGCCGGCGGCATGGCCGTGGTAGCCGATCGGATGGGTGTAAATGGTCGGCTCGATGCCTTCGGCCCTGGCCTGTTTCAGCGATGCCGCCAGCACCTGGTTGCCGCTGCGGCCCTGTTGAAAATTGGCGGTCAGAATGTCCTGCAGGCGGTTGGCGCTGGCAAACGCGTTCACCAGTGCCGCCGGCGCGGTCGTCTCGCCGGGCTTGAGCACGTAGGCGTGCTCCTGGATGTCGGTGTTCAGGCGCAGGTAGGTGATGCCGATATCGACGTGCAGCAGGTCGCCGGGCACGATGATGTCGGCGTTGGCCAGCCCCTTGCCGGCACGCTGGATTTCCACCGAGGGATGGAACCAGGTGTCGTAGCCGAGGTCGCGGATCTTCTGGCGGAACCACCAGACCACATCGTCCGCCGTGGTAATGCCCGGCGTGATGACGCGTTCGGAGAAGCCTTCCTCGATAATCCGGTGCGTGGCGTTGACCAGTTGCGGATAAATCTGCATCTCGCGTTCGGTGCGGGTTTCCAGCCAGCGGATGGCCAGCGGCTCGGCCGACACCACGCGGCGTTTCAGATCGGCCGGCAGCGCGGCGAGCAGCTCGCTGTAGTCGGTGTGGTCGATGCCGTCGGCATGGTTGAAGTGCGTCGAGGTGTTGAGCGCGATCTTGTCGGGATTGCGCTGCTTGATGATGTCCACCAGCGCCTCCCATTGATGCGGAAATTTCTTCATGTCCCAGGCCGCCGTGATGCTCTGGCCGACGTTGTAGCGCGCGACCGCCAGGCGTTCCACCTTGCCGGTCTTGGCGTCGCGGTAGAACACCAGGATGGTGCGGCGGCGCGCGTTGAGCCATTCGGCCGGCAGCATGGTCTTGAGGACCGGATCCTCATTGTATTCGCGCGAGACCACCACCCACATGTCGATGCCGGTTTGCGCCATCATGCCCGGCAGCAGATGGTCAAAGCGGTCGACCAGCAGCTCGTTGACGACGGTCGCCTGGTCGCGTACCGACAGCACCTGGGCCTGGGCGCCTGCCGCCAGCAGCAGGGAGAGAGCAATGAGGAATTTTTTCATCCGCAAATCTTGAGCCTGGTTTTTGGCAATGTCAATCAACAATATTTATAATGTTCTGCTTACGCAAAGGAGAGAACATGGCAGCACCTTCGGTTTTTTATCTGCACGGCGGTCCGGCACTGGCACCGGTGTTTGAGCGCGCCCGCTATCCGGACGCGGACCACGTCCACTGGTGGCACCAGCCGCTGGCCAAGCCGTGTGCGGCGCGTCCGTTCCTGGACTTGCAGGAAGCTACCGTTACCGAATTCCGCCGCGTGGCGGCAGCAGCGGGTCAGCCGCTGACCGTGATGGCCAGTTCCTTCGGCGCCCATCTGGCGGTGCACCTGGCACGCCAGGCGCCGGAACTGGTCAAGGAGATCTTGCTGCTGGCGCCCACCTTCAATCCCGAGCAGGCCGCGCTGCGCCTGGCCCGCCGCGCGTTCCGTGTGCATACCGGCCACGAACATGCGGGCAAGCTGGCCACCGCGCTGGCGATGTATGAAGACGATCCTGGCCGTCCACGCTTTTGGGATGTGTTTGGCGCGCTGTCGCTGCTGCCGGATGTGACGGAGCTGTATTTCGGTCCGGCCGGCGCCGATGCGGCCCGTTCGTTTGCGGAGCTGATCCACCAGCCGGGCGCATTTGACGGCCCGACCTCGGTCGCCACCTCGGACGATTTTTCCGCGCTGGACCATTCGCCGATGCCAAGCCCGTTCGCCGGCCCGGTTTCCGTGCTGTTTGGCGCCTACGACCCGATGATCGACGCCGAGCAGGATCGCAAGGTGTGGGAAGTCATCTTCCCACAGGCCGAGTTCTTCAAAGTAGACACGGGCCATTTCCCGTTGCTGGAATTGACCCTGGAGGCGTGCCTGTCGCCAGCTTAATGCCTGGCGAAGTGCGCTTCGATTTCTTCCAGCGTTTTGCCCTTGGTTTCTGGCAGCAGGAAGGTGGCGGTCAGGAAGTACAGCAGCGTGCAGCCGGCCCAGCCAAAGAACATGGTCGCGTAGCCGTACTGGCCCACGGTGGGCAGGAACACGGCCGCGATCATGGTCGAGACAAACTGGTTGATGAGCAGCGCGATGCTCATGCCGTTGGAGCGGATCCGGGTTGGCATCAGCTCCGACAGCGCCAGCCACACGCACACGCCCGGCCCCACCGCAAAGCTGGCGACGAATAGGCACATGGCCAGCGCCACCCACCAGCCATGCGCGGTGGGCGGCACGGCGGCGATGTCGGCGCGTTCGATGTGCAGCGGCGCGTTCTGGCCTTCGGCCGGATCGGCAAATGGATTCAGATGCAGCTTGCGGAAGAAGGCGCCGATGACGCTGTCCGGCTGCACGGTTTCTTCGCGGCTCATGCGCAGCACCGGCAGGGCGGCGTCGTCGCTGCGGCGCGTCTGCACGTTGGTGAACGGGCCGTAGGAGTAGGCTACGGTCAGCTGCTGCGGCGCTTCCTTGAGGTTGACGCCCAGCGAAGTGACGGTGGCGTCGTCCAGGCGCAGGGCCAGGCTGTCGGCCTGGATATGCGCCTGCAGTTGCGGACGCACGTCGCGCTGGCCGCCCTCCACGCTGCGGAACAGCAGGCCCGCTGCCAGCAGCGCGGTGACGATGCCGCCGGTGCCCAGCATCAGCAGGAACTTGCGGCCTTTGCGGTCCACCAGGACCACGGCGACGATGGTCATGAGCGCGTTCAGCACTTTCAGCACGACGTCGGCGGTGTTGGCAGTCGCGCCGGGCAGGCCGGCCTGGTTCAGGATGTTGACGACGTAGGCCAGCACGGAATTGATGCCGGTGGCCTGGTTCAGCGCCAGCACCAGGCAGGCGATCAGGAAGGGCAGCATGTAGCGGCGGCTCAGCAGCGGATCGCTGGCGGCGGGCGCGCCCGCAGTGGCGGCGGCCGGCGCCAGGGCTTGCTGGATCTCGCGCAGCTCGGCCTCCGCTTCGTCGGCTGGACGGGTGCGCAGCAGGGCGGTGCGGGCTTCTTCAATGCGGCCGCGGCGTGCCAGCCAGCGCGGCGATTCAGCCAGCAGCAGGCTGCCGACCGTGAACACCAGGCCTGGCGTCAGGCACCACCAGAAGATGCTGCGCCAGGCGTTGTCCTTGGCTGCAAACACCGCCGCCACGCGCTCCGTCTCCGACAGCGCCTGGGCGGCGGCGGTGGCGCTTTCCACCGTGTGCGCTTGCAGCAGGCCGACTACCGCAGCGGCCACCAGGCCTATCGTCAGCAGCAGCTGGAACAGCGCGGCGCCACGGCCACGCTGGCGCGCATGCAGGCATTCGGCCAGGTACAGCGGTACAATCACGCCGATCAGGCCACCGCTGATGCCTTGCAGCAGGCGGCCCAGCAGCAGCGGGATGTAGCCATCGGCCAGCGCGATCAGCGGAATGCTGAGCGAGAACAGCACGCCGGACAGCACCATCGCCCAGCGGCGGCCGATCCAGTCAGCCAGCGCACCGGCAAACAGCGACGACAGCACGGAACCCAGCAGCACCGCTGCCACAATAAAACTCAGTTGCTGAGCACTTAAACGCCATGCCACCGAGGCGGTGGATTCCAGATAGGGCAAGGCGCCGGCAATGATGCCAACGTCGATTCCGTAAAGTAGTCCACCCATCCCTGCAATGAACAGTAAAAATCCCATGGCGCGTGCTTGCATCGAGTCTCCGGCTAGTTGGTGGTTAGATCGATGGCTTCACCTTCAACGAAGACGGCCACCGGTTGTAATTCTTTGTTGAGCACCACAATATCGGCCCAGGCGCCTTGCGCCAGACGGCCACGTTCGGTCTCGCCCAGATAGTCCGCCGGGTAGAGCGACAAACGGTTCGACGCATCGGCCAGGTCCAGTCCCAGCCCGATGAAATTGCGCAAAGCCTGGTCCATGGTCAGCACGCTGCCGGCCAGCGATCCCGTGGCCAGCCGCACGCAGCCTGCGCACTTGTAGACGCGCTGGCTGCCCAGGCCATATTCGCCATCCGGCATGCCGGTGGCGGCGGTGGCGTCGGTAATGCCGTACAGGCGCGGAATCGCGCGCAGCGCGGCGCGGATGGCGCCCGGTTCCACGTGCTGGAGGTCGGGGATAATCTCGGCATACTCGGCATGCGCCAGCGCGGCGCCAACGATGCCGGGATTGTAGTGGCTCAGTGCCGTCATGCCGTTGTACAGATGCGTGAAGCCGGCTGCACCGGCCTTCAGTGCAGCCACGCCGTCTTCATAGCTGCCGTTGCTGTGGCCGATCTGCACGCGGATGCCGAGTTGATTCAGCTGCGGGATCAGTTCCAGGTGGCCTTCAACTTCGGTGGCCAGCGTCATGGCGCGGATCGGCGCCAGTTCGTGGTAGCTGCGCACCAGGTCCATGCTGCCAACAGCGATGGCGTCTGCCGGCTGCGCGCCGAGGCGGTGGATGCTCAGGAACGGGCCTTCCAGATGCACGCCCAGCATGCGCGCACCGCCGCTCGGGCGCTGGGCGATGGTCGGCGCCAGTCCGCGCAAGGCGCGGCGGATCGAGTTGTCGGTGGCGGTCATGGTGGTGCCCAGCATGGCGGTGGTGCCATGTTTTGCGTGCGCGCGCGCCACCGTGGCGCCGGAGTCGCCGCCCTGCATGATGTCGACGCCCGCGGCGCCATGCACGTGCAGGTCGATAAAGCCGGGCAGGATGGTCAGTGTGTTGTCCGCGCCGTTGTCTTCGCGGATGTGCTGGATGCGCTGGTCGAAGGCGATGCTGCCGTTGATCCAGCCGTTGGGGGTCAGAATACGTCCACTCAGCACGGCATTACTCCGCAATCAGCAGCTCGATACCTGCTTCGAGCAGGCCGTCGCGGTATTCCGGGCTGATGCCGGCGTCGGTAATCACCGCGTGCACGCGGTCCAGCTGCACGATGCGGTGCAGGCTGACGCGGCCAAACTTGGAGGCGTCGGTCAGCACGATGATCTTCTTGGCCCGCTCCACCATCTTGTGATTCAGGCTGGCTTCCGCCTCGTGGTGGGTGGTGACGCCGAACTGCAAATCGAAACCATCGACGCCGAGGAACAGCTTGTCGAAGCTGTAGGCCTGCAAGCAGGCTTCGGCCTGCGTGCCCTGGATCGACAGCGACTGCTTGCGCAGCAGGCCGCCGGTCAGGATCAGGTCCACGCCCGGCGCATCGGCCAGCTCCCACGCGATATTCAGGCCATTGGTCATGACCGTGATGTTCTGCGCCTCGCGCAAGTGGCGCGCCAGCGAGATGGTGGTGGTGCCGGAGTCGATGATGATGTTATCGCCCGGCTGCACCATGCGCGCCGCGTAGGCGCCAATGCGGGATTTCTGTTCGTGGTTGATGGCGTCCTTCTGCGGCACCGTGTGTTCGGTCGGCGGCGTGCGCGCCAGGGCGGCGCCGCCGTGGCTACGGGTTGCCAGCCCCTGGGATTCCAGTGCACTGAGGTCGCTGCGGATGGTCACCGCGGAGACGCCCATCTGTTCCACCAGTTGGTTGACCTGCACCGATCCGTGCTGTGTGAGCGCCTGCAAAATCGAAGCGCGGCGTTGGCTGGTATGTCGCATGAATTTGCTGTAAATCTGTCAAAACAGGCAGCTTAACAGATCGCAGCTGCGCTGCCAGCAGAAGCGTTATCGGCTGCAGCTGCGTTGCGGTTGCAGGCGCGCGCGTACTGCGCCAGCAGGCGGGCGATTTTATGTTCGAGCAGGGCGTTGGCGCGCGGCGCCAGCTGGCCTTGCAGCACTTCCAGGTATTGTTCCGGCAGGTGCTGGCTGAGCAGCGACAGCGGTATCTCCAGCGCATCCAGGTTGGCGATCAGCTTCTCTACCGCCGCCACCACCGGCGCTTCGCCCCAGTAGTAGCGGCAACGGTCGCTCAGGCCGTAGCGGCGCAGCAGGCGCTGTTCCGCGCTGCTGCCCGGATAGTGCCTGGCCCAGTGTTTGGGGTGCGCCAGCATGGTGTCGTCCAGCACCTGCATCAGGCGCGAGACCTGGCTGGCCGGTACCAGTTCTTGTTCGACCTGGCACAGCGCCATCAGGGCTTCGCGCAGCGCGAAGGTGGCGGCCGGACCGACCTTGAGGATGGCAAAGTGATCGCGCACCATCTCGTGCAGCGCCGTTTCGCGCTGGTAGTCGGTGGAGTGGGCTTCGAACACGATGCCTGGCTGGCCGGCGACAAAGGCCGACAGCTCGGTGGCCTGGGCCGCGTCGTAGTGCTGGATGTGGCTATGGTCGAAATCCACGCCAGGCTGCACCACCATGGCGATCACACGTCGCCAGGCGGCGTGCAGGTTCTGCTCCATGAAGGCTTTGTGGTGCACCTCCAGCGTGCGGCGCGCGGCTTGCGGCGAGGTGACGGCGCCGGCTTGCGCCAGATTGGCTTCGCCGCCCGGAATCGGCACTTCGGTACCGATCACATACACCGGCGGCGGCAGGCCAGCCTGCTCGGCGGCCTGCTCGGCGACGATGCACAGACGGGCGGAGCGCGCGGCAATCACTTCGTCGCTCAGGTATTGCGGATCATCGGCGCAGCGCATGCTGCAATCGAGGTGGATTTTGTGGAAGCCGGCCGCCGCGTAGGCCGCGATCAGGATTTCGGCGTTCTGCATGGCGGTGGCGCTGTCCAGCCCTTGCCACGCGTTGGGGCCGAGGTGATCGCCGCCCAGCACCAGACGCGCAAGCGGGAAGCCTTGCTGACGCGCCAGATCGTGGACGTAGGCGACAAACTGCGGTGGCGTCATGCCGGTGTAGCCGCCGAACTGGTCCACCTGATTCGAGGTCGCCTCCACCAGCAGCACGGTGCCGTAGGTGCCGGCCACTTGCATGGCGGCGCGCAGCACGCTCGGATGGCTGCAGCATACGCTGTACAAACCGGTGGCTTCGCCACGGCGGTGCGCGGCAATGATCTGCTGGACAGGGGAGAGGGAATCGGTCGTGTTCATCATCAGTCGTTCAGTTGTTGTCGGGCGAGGAGGGCGGCGCCGCGTGCACCACCGGCGTCGCCGAAGGCAGGCGGTAATACCGGTGGCGTTCGCACGCCGCAGAACAGGTGCCGGCTCATGGCGGCGGGCAGTTTTTCGTACAGGTGCGCCAGTTGCGACAGGCCGCCGCCGAGCACAATCGCGTGCGGGTCCAGCGTCAGCACCAGCGTGGCCAAGGCGTGGCCCAGCAGGTCCAGGTGGACCTCCAGCGTTTGCAGGGCGATGGCTGAGCCGCTTTGCGCGCGGGCGACGATGGACAGCGGCGTTTCATCGCCGCCGCCGAAGTGGCGGTGCAAATTGCTCATGCCGGGGCCGGAGACATAGCGTTCCAGGCAGCCGCGCCGTCCGCACGGGCAGTCGTACAGCGGCAGGCCGTAGGGCTCCAGCTGTGCGGCGGCCAGCGGCCAGTGGCCCCATTCGCCGGCCACACCGTTCGAGCCGCGCAACAGACGGCCATTGACGCAGTAGCCGCCGCCGGCACCGGTGCCGATGATGGCGCCGAACATGGTGGGCACGCCATCCGCTGCGCCGCCCTGTGCTTCGGACAGCGCAAAACACTGGCAGTCGTTGCCGACGGCGAGTGGGCGCTGCAAGGCGTCCTGCAGCGATTGCACCACCAGGCGGCCGTTCAGCGCCGGTACGTTGGAGCTGAGCTGGCGGCCGGTGACGCTGTCGATCACGCCCGGCAGGCCGATGCCGACCGGTGCGCGCAGTCCCAGCGCTGCGTCGGCGCGTTCGATCAAGCCCTGCATGGCGCCGATGAATTCGGCGAAGTCGGTGCCCGGCGTGGCGATACGCTCGCGGTGCACTTCACGCAGCCTGGCGTTTTCGTCGGCAAAGGCAACCAGTTCTATCTTGGTGCCGCCGATGTCGATGCCGTGGTAGCCGCGCATGTCAGAACTCGTCATGGCGGTAGATGGTGACGCCTTGCACCACGCGGTTCACGATGCCGCCCTTGAATGGATTGTCGGGACGCAGTTGCAGCAGCGCCGACTGGTGCAACGCGTACTGCTGCGCCATCAGCAGCCACAGCGGCGCCAGCCAGGCGTCCGGCCAGGCCGGGGTGTCGATCGAGAAGTCGCCGCCCGCGCCCACGGTCAGCACATCGGCTGCCACCTGGTCGCGGCGCAGTTCTTCCACCAGATCGTGCTCGTAACGGCGCGACAGCGGATCGGCGCTGCGGAACAGCAGCACCAGCGTTTCCGGATTGACGGCGGCCTTGGGGCCATGGCGGAAACCCAGTGCGCTGTTTGCCATGGTCATGACGGAACCGGCGGTCAGCTCCATGATCTTCAGCGCGGCTTCCTTGGCCAGCGCTTCCAGCGGGCCGCTGCCCAGGTAGATCACGCGCGACACGCGCCTGGCGGCCAGCGCGGCGACTGGCGCCGACCACAGGCCCTGCGCCTGCTCGCCCAACTGGGCCAGCTTGTTCAGGCGCTCCGGCTGGAAGTCCGGATCGAGCGCAGACAGCGCCGCCAGCAGCATGCAGGTAAAGCTGCTGGTCATCGCGAAGCCGCGGTCGCAACTGGCGGCCGGCATCATCAGGTTCAAGCTCGCGCTGTCGTTGGCGCCTTGCTGCGCCAGGTCGCCTTCCGCGTTGCAGGTGATATTCAGGAAGCGTGCATTCGGCACCAGGTCGCGCACCAGCTGCACGGCGCCGGTGCTTTCCGGGCTGTTGCCGCTGCGGGCGAAAGAGACCAGCAGCGTGGGCGCGCTGCTGTCCAGGTACAGGGCAGGGTGCGTCAGCAGGCTGGTGGTGGAGATGGCGCGCACCTGGCATGGCCAGGCGGCGTTGATTTCGTCCGCGATGATCTCGCCCACATACGCCGAACTGCCGGCGCCGGTCAGGATCACGCGCTGTTGCGGATTGCGCAGGCTGTCGCCGAGGAAGGCGGCGATGCGGCTTTGCTCGGCGCCCAGATGCGCCGCCAGTTCGCGCCAGAGGGCTGGCTGGTGGGCGATTTCTTCTGCGGTCTCAAGGCCGCCTATGTCGCGCCAGTCGTTGGTCGTACGCTGGAATAAGGTAGTCATCGAAAGATTTATCTGTTGAAGGCAGTCGAAGAGTAAGGTTTAATTTTCGAAATGTCAAATACGAAAGTTAAAAGAAAGTTTTTGAGTCAGCGCAAGGTGTCATCCTGTACCTTTTTTGCTACGAATTCGAAAGTAATTATGATTGTTGCATACTAATACGAAAGATTTTGCTCATTATTTTTCGATTTTTCTTTTCTTTTGGTTGACCGTGTTTGTTTTTATTTCTAGAGTAATTACAACGCAACGCCATAAGTCTTTCGGAAATTAAAACGCACAACAGCAAAAACGAGGGAGAGTTTCGTATGCATCACAGCCGCCATAGCCATTTTCCGCTTCGCCATAGCGCTATTCGTCACGCAACAGCCATTCTGATCGGTTTGAGTATGGCTGCAGCTGGCCAGCATGCGCTGGCGCAGTCCAATGCTACTACCACTATCTATGGTGAGGTAGCGACACCTGCCGGCGCCACGGTGGTACTGCAAAACCTGGACACCGGGACCCAGCGTACCCTGACCCCGGATGCGTCCGGCCGCTACGTCGCCAACTCGATGCCGCCGGGGCGCTATGCACTGCGTGTGCTGCGCAATGGTGTGGTGCAGGAGAGCCGTGAAGTTGAGGCAGTGGTGGGCAGTGGCGCTGAAGTGAACTTTGGTGCTGCGGCTGCACAAGGCCAGACCGTGGTGGTGCGCGCTGCGCGCACGGTGATTGACGTTTCCAGTACAAATAATGGCGTGGTGTTCACCGCCAAAGAACTCAAGGCGCTGCCGGTCGCGAATGATGTGGCGTCGGTGGTGCAACTGACGCCCGGCGTGGCGCGCGGTACCAATAGCCAGTATGGCAATGCGCCTTCCATCGGCGGTTCGGGCCAGTCGGAAAATGCGTTTTACGTCAACGGCTTCCCGGTCACGAACATCCTGACCCAGGTGGGCGCATCGGAATTGCCGTTCGGCGCGATCTCCAATATGCAGGTTTTGTCAGGCGGCTACGGCGCCGAATTCGGCCGCTCCACTGGTGGCGTGGTCAATATCACGACCAAGAGTGGCGGTAACGACTTCCATGCCGGCGGCAAGCTGTCGACTATTCCGGCCAGCTTGCGTGGCGCGCCACAGAACACCTACTATCCCAATACCGGTACCCACGCCGACACCGATGGCAAGCTGCTGTACTGGAACCAGGACAACCGCACCACCAGTAAAGTCGCAGGATTGTATGGCAGCGGCCCGATCATCAAGAACAAGCTGTTTGCCTTCATTGGGCTGGAGCGTACCAAGACCAGCAGCGAATCGATTGCCGCGACAACCGACGCTTCTGCGGTGAGCCTGAAAAGTGGCTGGAGTACCGGCGATACCACCACCGACCGTGGCCTGGTAAAGCTTGACTTTAACCTCACTGAAGATCATCACTTCGAATACACCAAGCTGTATGACCGCACCGAAGTGTTCAGCCGCGCCTATGGTTTTGATTACACCACGCTTGCGCATAACAATGTGCCTGCCACCGCAGGGGAAACCACCGTCAACTGCTGCGGCGCTGCTGCAGCGCCCGGCGCGAATATCGATGTCTTCAAATATACCGGCTACCTGACCGACAATCTGACGGTAACCGCGGTGTATGGCAAGTCGCGCACCCACCATACGCGTACCCCGTCCGGCTACGATCCGGCACTGGCGCAAGTGTCGACCGGCATCACGGTGCAAGTGCCAACGCTGAATTATCCCGTGCCGCAGACGGTGACTGGCAATCTGGTTGATCCATCGTCGCGCGACAGCCAGAAGGGCAAGCGTCTCGACATCGAATACCGTCTGGGTGACCACTCGCTGCGCGGCGGTATTGACCGCATCGACGTGGATTCCAAGGTCGGTTTCATGCTGGCTGGCGGTTATCGCTGGACCTATCGCAAGGCTGCCGATCCTGCGCGTGCCATCAATGGCGCCTTCGAAACCCCGGCGCAGGGTGGTGGTTACGGTACCCAGGGCTACTATGTAAGTCGCGACTACTATTCGAACCTGGCCAATCCGACCAGCGAGCAGTCGGCGCAGTATCTTCAGGATCACTGGCAGATTACGCCGCGCGTGTTGCTGGACCTGGGGCTGCGCCGCGAGCAATTCACCAACTACACCAGCACGGGTGATGCGTTCATTTCACAACGCAATATGATTGCGCCGCGCCTGGGCGTGACGTGGGATTATGCCGGTGATGGTTCGGTCAAGTTGTTCGCCAACGCAGGGCGCTACCATTTGCCGGTGCCATCCAACCTGTCGAGCAATATGGCGGCGCCATTCACCTCGACCAGCGAATACTTTACCTATACCGGTGTGGACCAGGTGACGGGGGCGCCGACTGGCCTGCATGCGATCTCCAAACCGTATTCGGCCAACAATGCGTATGGTCAGAGCCGTGATGCGCGTGAAGTCACCGCGATCGGCCTGAAACCGCTGTCGCAGGATGAAATGTCGCTGGGCTTCGAAAAGGCGTTCAACAAGCAGCTGGTGGTGGGGGCCAGTGTGTTGTATCGCCGGATGAACGACACCAATGACGACACCTGTGATCAGCGTCCTATCGATGCCTGGGCAGCGCGCAACCACGTGGATGCCAGCCACTGGAGCGGTTTCCAGTGCGCCATCATCAATCCTGGCCGTGACAACGCGCTGTGGATCAACTTCAACGATGGCAAGGGCTTGCAACGTGTCGACATCTCGGCGGCGGAGTGGGGCGATCCAAAGCCAGACCGCACCTACAAGGCGCTCAACCTGTTTGCCGAGCATCCGCTGAGCAATGGCTGGTATGGCAAAGTCACCTACACCTTGTCAGCGTTGAAGGGCAATATGGAAGGCCAGACCGATACCATCGGCGGTGGCGACGTTGGCCTGACCGTCAGCGATGACCACAAGGAGCTGATGTACAACGCCTACGGCTATCTGCCAGGCGACCATCGCCATGCGATCAAGGCCTATGGCTTTGTGCAACTGACGCCGGAGTGGAACGTGGGCGCCAATCTGTCGCTGATTTCCGGGGCGCCGCGCAACTGTATCGGCGAGCTGCCAGCGGACCTGAAGTGGTCGGGCGACTACGGCGCTGCTTACTTCTACTGCAATGGCAAGCCGACCCCGCGTGGCAGCCAGGGCCGCCTGCCGTGGCAAGCCACGCTGGACCTGAATGCAGCATATATGCCGCGTTTTGCCAAAGGACTGAGCCTGAAGGTCGACGTATTCAATGTCTTCGATCGCCAGACGGTCCAGCGCTACAACGAAACCCGTGAGGATGGCGGCGGTGCGATCGCCCGCAGCTATCTGCAGGTCACCAGCCGTACCGCGCCGCGCTCCGTGCGCCTGACTGCGGAGTATGAATTCTAAGAGGAGGAGATGACATGAAACAACGACGTATGTTTTTGTATTCAGCAGCACTGTTCCTGAGCGCTTGTGGTGGCAATGGCGCCAGCACCGTCAGCGCGCCTGTCGCCCAGACATTGGGCGCCCGTGTTGAAACCGCCGCTGCCAGCGTGCAGACGGTGGCGCTGGCCGGCAATGCCTTCATCACGTCGGCGCCGGCCGGAGCGGATGAAATCATCAACGATAGCGGCCTGGCCAACTGGACGAATGCCAACACTGTCACCAGCGCCTACTTCCGCATGGCGTCCGCCGGCTCGGTGACGCTGGGACTCGATGCACGTCTGGCGGGCAGTAATAACAGTACCATCAAGGTCACGGTCAACGGCACGCCGTTCACCGTCAAGCTGGCCACTACGGCAAGCAAGACTTATGCGGTAGGTACGGTGAACGTGGCGGCACCGGGTTATGTGAAAGTGGACCTGCAGGGTGTCAGCAAAGACGGCGGCTATTTCGGCGATGTCTCGGCACTGAAGGTCACCACCTCGGCGACCATCAATTACGCCAGCGATGCGGCCAATTATTACTGGTCGCGCCGTGGGCCTTCGGTCCACATGGGTTATACGACACCGGCCAACACCGAATACTTCTACAACGAAGTCACGGTCCCGGCGGCGCAGGATCCAATTGGCTCCTACTTCATGGCCAATGGTTTTGGCCAAGGCTACCTTGGCATCCAGGTCAAATCGCCCACCGAACGCTGGGTACTGTTCTCGGTATGGGATGCCGATAACGGCGCCAAGACGACGCTGGTCAGCAAAGGCGCTGGCGTGGTGGATAACAGTTTTGGCGGCGAAGGCACGGGCGGCCAGGCATATCTGGTCTATCCTTGGGTGGCCGGTAACACCTACCGATTCATCACCCGCGCGCGGCCGGACGGCGCTGGCAGCACGCTGTACTCGGCCTGGTTCTATGCACCTGAAACAGGGGCGTGGCGCTACATGGCGACCTGGAAGCGTCCTTCCACGACGACGTACCTGACCGGCAATCACTCCTTCCTGGAAAACTTCATCGACACCAATGGCTACCACGGACGCCGCGTCCTGTTTGGCAATCAATGGGCGCGTAACGTCTCTGGCGCGTGGTCTGAGGTGACAGCCGCGCGTCTCACGGGCGATGCTACTGTGACCAACGCGCAGCGCATGGATTACGCAGGTGGACTCCAGAATGGCCAGTTCTATTTGCGTAACGGTGGTTTCTTCGCCGACTACGTGCCGGTCAATCAAAACTTTACCCGGCCTGCCACCGGCCAGCAACCAACGGTAGACGTCAACAGCCTGCCGCAGTAATCGTAAGGAAGAACATGAAATTTGTTTCAGCTATTGCCGCCGTGTTGGCCAGCGCTCCGGTGCTGGCCGCACCGATCGGTAATTTACGCACCGTGAACGCCGGCGCCGGCCAGCAGTGGGACCTGGTCACCGACACTGGCGCTCATGTGCAAATCAGCTTGCCGCGTGCGGATGTCTTGCATATCTGGGCCGGCCCCAAGTCCGGCCTGACCGGCGCGGGCGACAAGGCAGCGCCGATTGTGGTGGCCACGCCGGCTGCTTCGGTGGAGCACAGCGTCAGCGAACAGCCTGACCATATTGTGATCAGCACCAAGGCACTGAGCCTGCGCATCGACCGCAAGCCGCTGCGTTTCAGCCTGTTCCGCGCGGGCGATACGCAAGCGCTGTGGCGCGAGGTGCAGCCGCTGGAGCTGGGCGACAAGCAAAGCGTGCAGACGCTGTCGAGCGACAAGGCCGAGCGTTTCTTTGGCGGCGGCCAGCAGAACGGCCGCTATGAATTCAAGGGCAAGCAGCTGCAGGTGTCGTACTCGGGCGGCTGGGAAGAGGGCGACCGTCCTAGCCCGGCGCCATTTCTTATGAGTTCGCGCGGCTGGGGCATGCTGCGTAATACCTGGTCGGACGGCAGCTACGATCTGCGCCAGGGCGACCAGATCTCGCTGGAGCATGACGAAGCGCGCTTCGACGCGTATTACTTTGTCGGCAAGGACGTGCGCGATGTGCTGGCGCGCTACACCGAATGGACCGGCCGCGCGCGCATGCTGCCGCGCTGGGCGCTGGAATACGGCGACGCCGACTGCTATAACGACGGCGACAACGTCAAGAAACCGGGCACGGTGCCGAAAGGCTGGACCGATGGCCCGACCGGCAAGACGCCGGACGTGATTGAAACCGTGGCCCGACAATACCGCGAGCACGATATGCCAGGCGGCTGGATATTGCCGAATGATGGCTATGGTTGCGGCTACTCGGCGCTGCCGGAGACGGTGCAGGGCCTGGCCAAGTACGGATTCCGCACCGGCCTGTGGACCGAAAACGGCGTCGAGAAAATGGCGTGGGAAGTCGGCACCGCCGGCACCCGCGTGCAGAAGCTGGACGTGGCGTGGACCGGCAAGGGCTATCAGTTCTCGCTGGATGCCAACAAGTCGGCCTATGACGGCATTCTGAATAATTCCGATGGGCGGCCGTTCATCTGGACCGTGATGGGCTGGGCCGGCACCCAGCGCTACGCTGTCACCTGGACTGGCGACCAGAGCGCCAGCTGGGACTATATCCGCTGGCATGTGCCGACGCTGATCGGCTCCGGCCTGTCTGGCCAGGCCTATGCCACCGGCGACGTCGATGCGATTTTCGGCGGCAGCCCGGAGACTTATACGCGTGATTTGCAGTGGAAGAGTTTTACCCCGGTGTTGATGGGCATGTCCGGCTGGGCGGCGGCGGAGCGCAAGCACCCGTGGTGGTTTGCCGAGCCGTATGTCAGCATCAATCGCCGCTACCTGAAGCTCAAGATGCGTCTGACGCCATATATGTACACGCTGATGCGTGAAGCGGAGCAGAGCGGGGCGCCGCTGGTGCGCGGCCTGATGTGGGATTACCCGAACGATCCCGCCGCCTACACCGAAGCGTATAAATACCAGTACATGCTGGGCCGCGACCTGCTGGTGGCGCCGGTGTACCGCAGCCAGGCCGTGAGCCAGGGCTGGCGCCGCGGCATCCACCTGCCGGAAGGACAGTGGTTTGAATACTGGGATGGCCGTCAGGCCACGGCCGGCAAGGAAGGCCGCGATATCGACCTGGCTGTCACGCTGGACAAGCTGCCGGTGTTTGTCCGCGCTGGCGCCATCCTGCCGATGTATCCGGAGATGCTGTATGACGGCGAGAAGCCCAAGGATGTGCTGACGCTGGACCTGTATCCGCATGGCGCGTCTGAATATACGCTGTATGAAGACGATGGCAATACCCGCCGCTATCAGGATGGCGCCTTCAGTCAGCAGACCATCCGCATGAATGCCAGCGCTGACGGCGTAACGGTCGATGTGGCGCCGGTGAGCGGCAGCTACGACAAGCAGCTGCCGCGCCGCGCCTATGCGCTGCGCATGCTGGCACGTCAGCGTCCTGCGGCAGTCAGCGTGACCGCTGCGGCAGGCGCCTCGGGTTCTGTGCTGTCGCCACTGGCCGACCGCGCTGCGTTCGACGCCGCTAAAGAAGGCTGGTATTTCGACGCCGCTGAACGTCAGGGCACGTTACACGTGAAGACTGCCAGCCAGGACATCCGCCAGCCGTTGCGCGTCAGCGTGCAGACCGGCGCCGCGCTGGCGGTCGCCGATGACGCTTTCCCTTCTGCGCCGGCATTGGGCCGCGCCATCCCTGCGGACGCGATGATGGTATTGAACCGGCCATCCGAAGAAACCGGCAACCCGCTGGAAAACGCATTCGACAACAACCCGGCCACCTGGTTCCGCACCACGCGCAGCCCGGCGGTGCAGGGCGGGCCGCATGAATGGGTGATCGGCTTCACCGAACGCCGCCTCATCGACGGCATTGAAATCGCACCGCGCAATGACCAGCACTGGAAGCACGGCCAGATCCGCGACTATGAAATCTACATGGGCGACAACAACGGCGACTGGGGCACGCCGGTCAAACGCGGCCAGCTGAAATTGCAGGAAGGTGTGCAGGCGATCAGTTTCGCGCCAACCGCTGGCCGCCTGCTGCGCTTCCGCGTCCTCAGCACGCAGAACCCCGAGGGCGATGGTGCAGCGGGCACAGATCCGATGGTGACTGCGGTCGGCGCATCGGCAGCACGTGTGTTTAACGCTGCCGTCGCCAGCGAAGTGGCGCCGATCACACTGTCCACCTTCCATGTCATGGCTTACCAGCCGAAGGAAGGCCCGGAGCTGCAGCAGTATCTGTCCGACCTGGCCCTGCCCAAGAGCGTCAGCCGCGACAAGCCTGCCAACGGCAAGGAGATGCGGATGAACGGCCTGTGGTTCCGCAAAGGCCTGGGCGTCGGCGCGAACAGCCGCATCGATCTGCAACTGGCCGGCAACTGGAATCTGTTGCGCGCCGACCTGGGCGTGGACGACAGCTGCCGCAACGCGGGCGGCTTGCAGTTCCAGGTCTGGAGCGGCGAGCGTCTGTTGTACGACAGTGGCCTGATTACCGCGCCGGCGGTTGTCAAGCCGGAGATCGACGTACGGGGACTCAGCCAGATCAGCCTGCGCACGCTGGGCGCGCGTGGCAGCAAGCCGGCGCAGGTGTGCGGCAACTGGGCCAACGCGGTCCTCATCGGCACGGAAGGAAGTACCGTCAGCCCACGCTGATCTAAACAAAGTTTTCACTAGAAAGAACCCCTCTTCGGACCGGGGAGGGGCTGTTGCAGCCTGACGATAACAAACAAACCATGTAAATAAACGAGGGAGATAGTCATGCATATGAAAAAACTGGTGGCCGCGATGATGGCGGTAGGTCTGGCTTCACACGCGCTGGCAGCGGAGGACCCGGATGATAAAAAGGACGAGAAGATCACGCGGGTTGAGGTGACCGGCTCCAGCCTGAAACGCATCAACGCGGAAACGGCGTCGCCGGTGCAGGTCATCGACGCCAAACAGATAGAGAACATGGGTGCGCGCACGCTGCTGCAGGTGCTGGACAACCTGCCTGCGGCGCGCCCGGCGCAGCAGGACTTCCGCTCGATGTTCACCGGTTCCGACGGCGCCTCGCAGGCCAACCTGCGCGGCCTGGGCGCGCAGGGCACGCTGGTGCTGCTGAACGGCCGCCGTCTGTCGTTCTATGGCGCACCGTCTGGTTTCCAGACTATGTTTGTCAACATCGACGCGATTCCGGCAGCGGCCATCGAACGTATGGAGATCCTGACCGATGGTGCGTCGGCGGTCTATGGTTCGGATGCGGTGGCGGGCGTCATCAACGTCATCACCAAGAAGGGCTACCAGGGCCTCGAGGCGCGCGGCAATATGGATACCGCGCCTGCAGTCAAATCCTACGGCGAACGTCAGGGCAGCCTGATTTACGGCCATGGCGATCTGGGACAGGACGGCTATAACATCTATGGCTCGGTCAACGTGTATCAACGCGACCGCATCTCCACTGCAGACACTTACCTGAAACGTCCCGCAGGCTTCTACGAAAACAATCCGACCTTCGTTCCAGGCTTCCGTGTAGGCGTGGGCAGCGAGCCTGGCGTGATGAACCCGGGGACCTTCTTCGTGTTCGACAAGGCCAACAACAACGCCCGCACCCAGCGTGCGGTGAACGGTTGCAGCACCTATATCACCGAAGCTTCCGGCACCCGCTGCGTGTGGAACTCGCTGCCGTATGCGCTGGACACCGGCCCAACTTCGGACCGTATCACGGGCTACCTGAGCGGCCGCCTGAAACTGGCCGGCGACATGGAAGCCTTTGCGGAAACGGTGTACACCCATATCAAGCTGCGCGGCGAAAATGGCCCGCGTTCGTTCAACAGCGGCACCAACAACAACTGGTTTGCGCGTAATACCGGCACCACGCTGAACACCTTCACGACGCCTTACCTGGGGCCGAACAACTCCTACCTGAAGGGTAAACTGGATGCCGACATGGTCGCCAAGATGGGAGGTGCGGCGGGCCTGAACTACATTCTGCTGGATGCGCCTGGCCACTTCGGCCAGACCAATATCGATGACAGCTACCGTGCGCTGGCTGGCCTGCGCGGCAGCTTTGGCAATGGCTGGGACTTTGAAACCGCCGTTACCGTGGCCGGCAGCCACTCGACGCTGTACCAGACCATCAACATCAACACTAAGGGCTTCGAGAAGGCGTTTGGTCCGTTCACCACCGATCCGGCAACCGGCCGCACCTACATCTCGGACAATCCGGCTTACAAGTTTGGCGTCATCAGCGACGCCAACGCGGCGCTGCTGCGTGACGCCTATCCAACCTTCGACATCCAGTCGTGGACCAAGCTGATTACCTGGGACGGCAAGGTGGAAGGCACCATCGCCAAGATCGGCGACCGTGAAGTGCGCGCCGCAGTGGGCGCGAGCCTGATGCGCGAGAGCTTCTCCACGCCGGGCAACCAGGACGCGGCGAACGGCCTAATTACACAGCAGGGCGGTTCATGGTTCGATGGTCAGCGCAACATCGCCGCCGTATTTGGCGAGGTGGTGGTGCCGGTGACCGACACGCTGGAGCTGAATGCTGCCGCGCGCCTGGACAAATACCCGAACTTTGCCGCCAACCTGGCGCCCAAGCTGGGCGTGCAATGGCGCGCCCGCCCGGAAGTGCTGGTGCGTGGTACCTACTCGGAAGGCTTCCGTGCACCTAACCTGGCGGAGTCGGGCAGTGGCGGCGTGTTCGCGCAGGTGGGCGGCATCCGCGACACCGTACGCTGCGATGAAACCAATGCGATCGCGCGGGTGCTGATGAAGTCCGTCGCGCCGACCGATGTGGATCTGGGCAAGACGCTGTTGAACTCCAACTGCTCGACCACCGTGGGTGGCCTGACGCCGCCAAATCCGCAATTGCGTCCGGAGAAGGCCAAGATCTCGACGGCAGGCCTGGTACTGCAGCCAGCGAAAGACGTCAGCATTTCGGTGGACTACTGGTTCGTCTACCGCCGCAACGAAATCGTGCGTCAGGACTTCAATGAGCTGTTCAAACAACTGGTCGACAAATACGGCCCGACCCTGGCCGGCAGCGCCGCGGCGACCCGCAACCCGATCAGCGATGCGGACCGCGGCAACATGGCGGCAGTGGCAACCATGTGCCGGAACGCGGCCAATGCGGCTGCTTGCGCAGGTGGCGTGCCAACTTACTCGGTAGGGAATATCGGCGGCCTGATTAACTCCTACTCGAACCGTGGCCGTACGCTGATCGATGGTATCGACGTCGATGCGCGCACCCGTTTCTCGTTTGGCGAAATGGGCAAGCTGAATACCGGTGTATCGGCGACCATCCGCCGCCGCGAAACCTACAACTCGGAAGACGGCACTGGCTTCAGCGGCAACTACGTGGGCTACTACGATTCGCCGCGTATCCGCGCCACCTTCAATGCCGACTGGGCCTACCGCAACTTCGTCACCAGCCTGTTCGTGAACTACACCGGCAAAACCAAATGGGCTGCCGCACCGTGGGATACCGACAACCTGCCAGGCACCTGCATGGCAGCTGGCGTCTCGATGCCGAAAGACTTGTGCGACGGCGCACCTGCTTACTACACGGTCAATCTGGGCCTGAACTGGAAACCGATGAAGAACCTGGAACTGGGCCTGAACGTCAAGAACCTGCTGAACAAACAGCCTACCTACGATCCGAACGGCTGGGAAGGTTATAACCACAGCACCAATCTGTTCGGACGCCAGTACGCTTTCTCGGCCAGCTACAAGTTCTTTTGATCCGCTACAATGAATCACACTCTCAGAGGTTATAACTGATGGACAAGCAATTCAATCGACGCGACTTTCTCACCACCGGCGCGGCGCTGGCGGGCAGCCTGATGCTCCCGAAAGCGTTTGCGGCCACGCGCCAGAAGGTCCGTCTCGGCATGATCGGCACCGGCATGCGCGGCCAGGTGCTGCTGCAGGAGCTGCTGCGCCGCGATGATGTAGAAGTGGCGGCGCTGTGCGATATCGAACCGGTCATGCTGGGCCGCGCGCTCAAGCAGGTGGAAAAGTTCAACAAGCCCAAGCCAAAAACCTATGGCGAGGACCGCGACACCCAGGCCTACAAGCGCATGCTGGATGCGGGCGGCCTGGATGGCGTCATCATCGCCACACCGTGGGAATGGCACGCGCCGATGGCGATTGCCGCAATGCAGGCCAAAATCGCCGTGGGCTGCGAGGTGGTGGCCGGCATCACGCTGCAGGATCACTGGGATGTGCTGAACACCCAGCTGAAAAGCAGAACGCCGTATATGCTGCTGGAGAATGTGTGCTTCCGCCGTGATGTGATGGCGGTGCTGCAAATGGTGCGTGCCGGCGTGTTTGGCGAGCTGGTACACCTGCAGGGCGGCTATCAGCACGACCTGCGCGCAGTGAAGTTCAATAGCGGCGATCCGGCCAAGCCTTACGGCGGTGGCGTGGAATATGGCGCCAAGGGCTGGTCCGAGGCGCATTGGCGCACCGAGCATTCCGTGCAGCGCAATGGCGAGCTGTATCCAAGCCATGGCATTGGCCCGTGCGCGATGTACACCAACATCAACCGCGGCAACCGCTTCACGCGCATTAACGCGTTTGCGACCAAGGCACGTGGCTTGCACGATTACGTCGTCAAGCAGGGCGGTGCGAATCATCCAAGCGCGAAGACCACCTTCAAGCTGGGTGACGTGGTGACCACCACGCTGGCCTGCGAAAACGGCGAGACCATCCTCCTGCAGCACGATACCTCGCTGCCGCGTCCTTACTCGCTGGGCTTCCGCGTGCAAGGCACGGATGGCTTGTGGATGGATGTGAACCATTCGATCCATATCGAAGGCAAGAGCAAGCCGCACCAGTGGGATGACTTCCAGGTCTGGCAGGACAAGTACGAGCATCCGCTGTGGAAGAAGTATGCCAAAACAGCGGAGGGCGCGGGCCATGGCGGCATGGACTTCTTCGTGATCCACGCGTTTGTGGAGGCGCTGAAGGCCGAGGCGCCAATGCCGATCGATATTTACGATGCGGTGACGTGGAGCGCCATCACGCCGCTGTCGGAGCAGTCGATTGCGCAGAATTTCCAGACGCTGGACTTCCCGGACTTTACCGCCGGCCAGTGGAAATCGCGCAAGCCGATCTTCGCTTTCGACGACCGGTATTAATGCAAGAGGGCGGGGCGGTGTACAATCTGGGCGCTTAAATTCGCTTATACACTGCCCATGCTTGCACGCCGTCTTGTCCTTCTGACTCTTGCCGCAGCCGCACTCGCCGGCTGCAAGACCACGCCCGTCGCGGAGACTTCTGTGCTGCAGCCGCAGCCGGTGGCCGAACCGCTGCCGCCGAAGAAAATCAGGATTGGCCTGGCACTGGGCGGCGGCGCGGCGCGCGGCTTTGCCCATATCGGCGTCATCAAGGCGCTGGAGGCGCAGGGTATTTATCCAGACATCGTGGTGGGCACCAGCGCGGGCAGCGTGGTGGGAGCACTGTACGCGGCCGGCAATACCGGCTTCCAGCTGCAAAAGCTGGCGATGGAAATGGACGAAGCCTCGATTTCCGACTGGGCCTTGCCGCTGTTCCGCAAATCCACCGGCGTGCTGAAAGGCGAGGCGCTGCAGGCCTACGTCAACAAGGCGGTCAACAACCAGCCGATGGAAAAACTCAAGATCCCGTTTGGTGCGGTGGCGACCGATCTGAAAGACGGCAAGCCTATCCTGTTCCAGCGCGGGAATACCGGCATGGCGGTGCGCGCGTCGTCGGCCGTGCCAGGCGTGTTCCAGCCGGTGACGATTTCTGGCCGCACCTATGTGGACGGCGGCCTGGTGGCGCCGGTGCCGGTGCGCTTTGCGCGCGACATGGGCGCGGACTTCGTCATCGCCGTCAATATCTCGACGCAGGCCGATGTGCAGGCCACCGTCAGCTCGCTGGACGTCATCATGCAGACCTTCAGCATCATGGGCCAGCGCATCAACGAATATGAACTGAGGGATGCCGACGTCGTGATCCAGCCACCGCTGGGCAAGATGGCCGGCAACGACTTCAATGGCCGCAATCAGGCCGTGCTGGCGGGCGAGCAGGCCGCCGCGCAGGTGATGGCCCAGATCAAACAGAAACTCGAAGCTAAACGCAAACCGTAACCAAGGAAGCTCTATGCAAACCAAACCCTACCTGTCGCTGGACGACGTCAAGAAAATCGCGGCTGCCGCCGAAGCGGAAGCCGTTGCCAATAAATGGGCAGTGGTCATCGCCATCGTCGACGACGGCGGCCACCTGCTGTGGCTGCAACGCCAGGACGGCGCGGCGCCGCTGTCGTCGCATATCGCGCCAGCCAAGGCGCGCGTATCGGCCCTGGGCCGCCGCGAATCGAAGATCTATGAAGACATGATCAACAATGGCCGCGTATCGTTCCTGAGCGCCCCGGCGCCACAGACCGATGGCATGCTGGAAGGCGGCGTACCGATCATCGTTGACGGCCATATCATCGGCGCCGTCGGCGTGTCGGGCGTGAAATCGGCCGAAGATGCACAAATTGCAAAAGCCGGCATCGCCGCGCTGAACTAAGCAACAGACGTAAAAAAACCGCCCGGCGCAACACCGGGCGGCCTTGCCAAGCAGGGCAGTTTTGGTTATAATTCAAAGGTTTAGCCAAATCACATCTCTACCGTAGCGACTACCACTCAATCCATCATCAATCTGACCCTCACCCCCGGCGCAAGCATGGCCTGGGTTGCTTGACGGTCGTCTGACGTGGCGCAGCTACGGTAACTTAACAGGAGTTGCCCTTGCCGCCATTTTTTTCTGGCCCCGCCGTTCCAGCCATACTGGCCCTCGCTGACGGAACCATTTTCAAAGGTTTTTCGATCGGCGCTGCCGGCCATACGACCGGTGAAGTGGTCTTTAACACTTCCATGACCGGCTATCAGGAAATCCTCACCGATCCTTCCTACAGCCGCCAGATCGTCACCCTGACGTATCCCCATATCGGCAACTACGGTATCAATCCCGAAGACGTCGAATCCAGCAAAGTGCATGCAGCTGGTCTAATCATCCGTGACCTGCCGCTGATCGCTTCGAACTTCCGCTCCACCCAATCGCTTGCTGACTACCTGAAGGCCGAGAATATCGTCGCCATCGCCGGTATCGACACGCGCAAGCTGACCCGTATCCTGCGCGAGAAGGGCGCCCAGTCCGGCGCCATCCTGGTCGGTACCCAGGGCAACGAGCCGTCGGCGTCGCAAGCGCTGGACCTGGCCCGTTCCTTCCCCGGCCTGTCCGGCATGGACCTGGCCAAGGTGGTCACGGTCAAGGACAAATACGAATACACCGAAACCGAGTGGACGCTCGGCGAAGGCTACGGCAAGCTGGATAGTGCCTCGCCGGCCGCCCAGTTCCACGTGGTGGCGTACGACTTCGGCGTCAAGCGCAACATCCTGCGCATGCTGACCTCACGCGGCTGCAAAGTCACCGTGGTGCCAGCCCAGACCACCGCAGAAGAAGTGCTGTCGCTGAACCCGGACGGCGTGTTCCTGTCGAACGGCCCTGGCGACCCTGAGCCATGCGATTACGCGATCGCTGCCGCCAAGGTATTCATGGAGAAGAAGATCCCGCTGTTCGGCATCTGCCTCGGCCACCAGATCATGGGCCTGGCGTCCGGCGCCAAGACCCTGAAAATGAAATTCGGCCACCACGGCGCCAACCACCCGGTACAGGACCTGGACAGCAAGCAAGTGCTGATCACCTCGCAGAACCACGGTTTTGCGGTTGATCCGAACACGCTGCCGGCCAACTGCCGCGTGACCCACGTGTCGCTGTTCGATGGTTCGCTGCAGGGCTTCGCCCGCACCGACACGCCGGCGTTCTGCTTCCAGGGCCACCCTGAAGCATCGCCTGGCCCGACTGACGTCGCCTACCTGTTTGACCGCTTCATCGGCCTGATGCAAGCATCTGGAGAAAAAGTAAATGCCTAAGCGTTCTGACATTAAAAGCATTCTGATTATTGGCGCTGGCCCGATCATTATCGGCCAGGCCTGCGAGTTTGACTATTCCGGCGCCCAGGCCTGCAAGGCCCTGCGCGAAGAAGGCTACCGCGTCATCCTGGTTAACAGCAATCCTGCGACCATCATGACCGACCCGGAAATGGCCGATGTCACCTACATCGAGCCGATCACCTGGCAAATCGTCGAGAAGATCATCGCCAAGGAAAAGCCGGACGCGATCCTGCCAACCATGGGCGGCCAGACCGCGCTGAACTGCGCACTGGACCTGCACCGCAACGGCGTGCTGGACAAGTACAAGGTCGAGCTGATCGGCGCGACGCCGGAAGCCATCGACAAGGCCGAAGACCGTTCCAAGTTCAAGGATGCGATGACCAAGATCGGTCTGGGCTCGGCCCGTTCCGGCGTGGCGCATTCGATGGAAGAGTCGTGGGCCGTGCAGAAAGAAGTCGGCTTCCCGACCATCATCCGTCCTTCGTTCACCATGGGCGGCAGCGGCGGCGGCATCGCTTACAACGAAGAAGAATTCGAGGCGATCTGCAAACGCGGCCTGGAAGCTTCGCCGACCCACGAACTGCTGATTGAAGAATCGCTGCTGGGCTGGAAAGAGTACGAGATGGAAGTGGTGCGCGACAAGGCGGACAACTGCATCATCATCTGCTCGATCGAAAACCTGGACCCGATGGGCGTGCACACCGGCGACTCGATCACCGTGGCGCCAGCCCAGACGCTGACCGACAAGGAATACCAGATCATGCGTAACGCCTCGCTGGCGGTGCTGCGTGAAATTGGTGTGGACACGGGCGGTTCCAACGTGCAGTTCTCGATCAACCCGAAAGACGGCCGCATGATCGTCATCGAGATGAACCCGCGCGTTTCGCGTTCGTCGGCACTGGCGTCGAAAGCCACCGGCTTCCCGATCGCCAAGGTGGCGGCCAAGCTGGCGGTGGGCTTTACGCTGGACGAGCTGCGCAACGAGATCACCGGCGGCGCCACCCCGGCGTCGTTCGAGCCGTCGATCGACTACGTGGTCACCAAGATCCCGCGCTTCACGTTCGAGAAATTCCCGACCGCCGACCACCACCTGACCACCCAGATGAAATCGGTCGGTGAAGTGATGGCGATTGGCCGCACCTTCCAGGAATCGTTCCAGAAAGCCCTGCGCGGCCTGGAAGTGGGTGTCGATGGCCTGAACGAGAAAACCAAGGACCGCGAGAAGATCGAAGAGGAACTGGGCGAGCCAGGTCCTGAGCGTATCTGGTACGTGGGCGATGCGTTCGCCCAGGGCTTCACGATGGAAGAAGTGCACCAGCTGACCAAGATCGACCCATGGTTCCTGATCCAGATTAAAGAGATCGTCGACCTGGAACTGTGGATGGACACGCAGAAGCTGGAACAGCTGGACAAGACCGTGCTGTACAAGCTGAAACAGAAGGGCTTCTCGGACCGCCGCCTGGCCTTCCTGCTGCAAACCACGCCTGCCGCCGTGCGCGCCAAGCGCCATGAGCTGAACATCCGTCCGGTGTACAAGCGCGTGGACACCTGCGCCGCGGAATTCGCGACCAATACCGCGTATATGTACTCGACCTACGATGAAGAGTGCGAGTCCAATCCGACCGACAAGAAGAAGATCATGGTGCTGGGCGGTGGCCCTAACCGTATCGGCCAGGGTATCGAATTCGACTACTGCTGCGTACACGCTGCGCTGGCCATGCGCGAAGACGGCTACGAGACCATCATGGTCAACTGCAATCCGGAGACCGTGTCGACCGACTACGATACCTCGGACCGCCTGTACTTCGAATCGCTGACGCTGGAAGACGTGCTGGAAATCGTCGAACTGGAAAAACCAGTGGGCGTGATCGTGCAGTACGGCGGCCAGACTCCGCTGAAACTGGCGCTGGACCTGGAAGCCAATGGCGTGCCGATCGTCGGCACCTCGCCGGACATGATCGATGCCGCGGAAGACCGCGAGCGCTTCCAGAAGCTGCTGCAGGACCTGGGTCTGCGCCAGCCGCCTAACCGCACCGCGCGTACCGAAACCGAAGCGCTGGCGCTGGCGCAGGAAATCGGCTACCCGCTGGTGGTGCGTCCTTCCTACGTGCTGGGTGGCCGCGCAATGGAAATCGTCCACGAGCAGCGTGACCTGGAGCGCTACATGCGCGAAGCGGTCAAGGTGTCGAACGATTCGCCGGTGCTGCTGGACCGCTTCCTGAACGACGCCATCGAGTGCGACGTCGACTGCATCTCCGACGGCGAAACCACCTTCATCGGCGGCGTGATGGAGCACATCGAACAGGCTGGCGTGCACTCGGGCGACTCGGCCTGCTCGCTGCCACCGTACTCGCTGGCGCAGGAGACCATCGATGAACTGAAGCGTCAGACTTCGCTGATGGCCAAGGGCCTCAACGTGGTCGGCCTGATGAACGTGCAGTTCGCGATCCAGAAGCAGGACGGCCAGGATGTGGTCTATGTGCTGGAAGTGAACCCGCGCGCCTCGCGTACCGTGCCTTACGTGTCGAAGGCAACCGGCCTGCAGCTGGCCAAGATCGCCGCGCGCTGCATGGTGGGCCAGAAGCTGGCAGACCAGGGCGTGACCAAAGAAGTAGTGCCGCCGTACTACAGCGTCAAGGAAGCCGTGTTCCCGTTCGTGAAGTTCCCTGGCGTGGACACCATCCTCGGCCCTGAAATGAAATCGACCGGTGAAGTCATGGGCGTCGGCAAGACCTTCGGCGAAGCCTTCGTGAAATCGCAGATGGGTGCTGGCGTCAAGCTGCCGAAATCGGGCAAGGTATTCCTGTCGGTGAAATCGTCGGACAAGCCGCGCGCCGTGAAAGTGGCGCGCGACCTGGTCGACATGGGCTTCACGCTGGCGGCGACCAAAGGCACTGCTGCGGTGATTTCGGCGGCGGGCATTCCCGTCACTGCGGTCAACAAGGTAGTGGAAGGCCGTCCGCACGTGGTCGACATGATCAAGAACCACGAAATCGTCCTGGTGATCAATACTGTGGAAGAAAAACGTAGCGCCATCACCGACTCGCGTGCCATCCGCACCTCGTCGCTGGCGTCGCGCGTGACCACGTACACCACCATCGCCGGCGCCGAAGCGGCGGTCGAGGGCATCCGCCATCTGGACGAATTGCGTGTGTACGATTTACAAGGGCTGCATAAAACCTTACACTAAGCCTTAATAGGTTTAGGTAGTACCCGGACCACAGAGCTCGCGCTGCAGTTTGGCGCGGCCTCTGTGGTTTTCCATTGTAAAAACAGAGTAAATAGACAACATGACTTCAGTTCCACTTACCAAGTTCGGCGCCGAACTCTTGAAAGAAGAGTTGCACCAGTTGAAGACCAAAGAACGCCGTATCGTGATCGACGCGATTGCCGAAGCACGCTCGCATGGCGACCTGTCGGAAAACGCCGAGTACGATGCCGCCAAGGAGCGCCAGGCGTTTGTGGAAGGCCGTATCGCCGAACTGGAAGGCAAACTGAGCGCCGCGCAAATCATCGACCCGACCACGCTGGATGCGGAAGGCCGCGTGGTGTTTGCTGCGACCGTGGACCTGGAAGACCTGGAGTCCGGCGACAAGGTCAGCTACCAGATCGTCGGCACCGATGAAGCCGACCTGAAACTGAGCAAGGTTTCGGTGACGTCGCCGATCGCCCGCGCGCTGATCGGCAAGTCGGCCGGCGACGTGGTGGAAGTGCAGGCCCCTGCGGGTCCGCGCGAGTACGAAATTCTGGAAGTGCGTTACGTCTGATGTTACTCGCCCGCACACGTTTGCTGGTCGCCACCTTGTGGGCCGGCAGTCTTTGGGCGGTGGGCTATCTGGCTGCGCCGACCCTGTTTGCCACCCTGAGTGACCGCGTGCTGGCCGGCAGTATTGCCGCCAGCCTGTTTACCAACCAAGCCTGGCTGTCGATCGCCTGCGCGCTGGTGATGCTGGCGCTGCTGTGGGCGACCCAGACCAGTACGGGCGGCATCTTTGCCGGTCCCGCAGCCAATATGGCCGCCAAGGCGCGCCGTACGCTGTTGATTATTGTGCTGGTGATGCTGGCGTGTACGCTGGTGTCGCACTTCGGCCTGCAGCCGATGATGGCGTCGCTGCGGGCAGCCGCAGGGCCGGGTGGGGTGATGGAAGGTGCTGCGCGTAATGAGTTCGGCATCCTGCACGGTATTTCCAGCACCATTTACCTGGTACAGAGCCTGCTGGCCGCATGGCTGGTGGTGAAGCAGTAAAAAATTCGGGGGCCTGATGGCCCCCGTGACATGATTAGCTCAACACACTCTTCTTGGTCGACTTCTGGCGTGCTTTGGCGCGCTTGATGTTGCCGCCCTGGGTAACGCGTTCATTCCCCTTCAGCAAAACCTTGGTCACCGACGGACGTTTGGTGCCGCTGGCACTGGCTTTGACGATGGTGACTTCACGCATGCCTTTGCCGGCCGAAGCGCGGGTCTTTTCGGTTTCCACTTTCGGGCGGTACAAGACCAGCAGTTTGCCAATGTGCTGTACCGGCGCCGCTTTCAGTTGTTCGCAGATGGTTTCGTACATCGCGATGCGGGCTTCGCGGTCGTCGCCGAACACACGGACTTTAATCAGGCCGTGCGAATCCAGCCCCAGCGAGATTTCTTTGATAACGTTGGCAGTCAGACCATCGGAGCCAATCAGGACGATAGGTTTCAGGCCATGGGCTTCGGCGCGCAGTGCGCTGCGCTCGGCTGGTGTAAGTTTGATCATAAAATTTCTTTTTGTAGGTTCCTTAAAGGCAGTATTCTACGCGAATGGCTAAGAACAAAATAAACAAAAACTGGATTCACGACCATATTAACGATCCTTACGTGAAATTGGCCCAGAAAGAGGGCTATCGCGCCCGTGCGGCTTTCAAGCTGAAAGAGATCGATGAGGACGAGAAGCTGATCAAGCCCGGCCAGGTCATCGTCGACCTTGGCTGTACGCCGGGCAGCTGGGGCCAGTACGCCCGCCGCAAGCTGGCTGGCAAGGAGGGCGGCGGCATCAACGGCACCCTGATCGGACTCGATATGCTGCCGATGGCGCCGATTGCGGACTTCCATTTCATCCAGGGCGATTTCCGCGAAGCGGAGGTACTGCAGCAGCTGGAAGCCGTGGTGCAGGGGCAGAAAGTGGACCTGGTGCTGTCGGACATGGCGCCCAACCTGTCCGGCATTCACGATTCCGATGCCGCACGCATGGAGCATCTGATCGATCTGGCAATCGAATTCTCCCAGGCCCATTTGAAACCGGGCGGCGCCTTGCTGGTCAAATGTTTTAAAGACATGGGCTTCAACGATATCGTGCTTAAATTCCGCGCCGAGTTTAAAACCGTGATCCAGAAGAAACCCAAAGCCAGCCGCGACAAATCGTCCGAGATATTCCTGCTCGGCCGCGGCCTGAAGAACCCGACGGACGGCATGGCCTCGGCGCAACCGTTGGATTCTGATGGCTGGCGCCCTTGATATTTGCTGAAATACCCGCACATCCAACCCGGGAAAAGCATTTTTGCCTTGATTGCATGGTTTTTTGGGGTAAATAATGCGCTTTTCAGCCGGTTTTAAGCTGGCGCACGGCAGGTTTCTGGCAACGCCTGCTTATTGCGAGTAAAATCGAAGTTCGGCCAGATTTATCGATGCGCCTCGCATCCAAGGAGTTTTCGTGAATAACATGTTTTCTAAATCAGCCATCTGGGTAGTCGTGGTGTTGCTGCTGCTTATGCTGTACAAGCAGTTTGACAGCCATGGCGTAAGCGGAGGCGCCAAGTCCATTGCGTATTCCGACCTGCTGGATGACGTGAAAGCCAAGCGCATCAAAGATGTGACGATTGAAGGTGGCAACATTACCGCCACCCGTAGCGATGACACCAAAGTCCGCACCACCGCCACGCTGCTGGACCGGGGCCTGATCGGTGATCTGCGCGACAACGGCATTCACTTCGACGTCAAACCGCCTGAGGAACCATCGTTCCTGTCGCAGGTATTCGTCTCGTGGTTCCCGATGCTGTTGCTGATCGGCGTATGGATCTTCTTCATGCGCCAGATGCAGGGCGGCGGCAAGGGCGGCGCATTCTCCTTCGGCAAGTCGAAGGCGCGCATGATGGACGAGACCAATAACACCGTGACCCTGGCAGATGTCGCCGGTTGCGATGAGGCCAAGGAAGAAGTGGCCGAGATCGTCGACTTCCTGAAAGACCCGAGCAAGTTCCAAAAACTGGGCGGCCGCATTCCGCGCGGCGTGCTGATGGTCGGTCCTCCAGGCACCGGTAAAACCCTGCTGGCGCGCGCCATTGCCGGCGAAGCCAAAGTGCCGTTCTTCTCGATTTCCGGTTCGGACTTCGTTGAAATGTTTGTCGGTGTGGGTGCATCCCGTGTCCGCGACATGTTCGAAAACGCCAAGAAGCATTCGCCGTGCATCATCTTCATCGACGAGATCGACGCGGTCGGCCGTCATCGTGGCGCCGGCATGGGCGGCGGTAACGACGAGCGCGAACAGACGCTGAACCAGCTGCTGGTGGAGATGGACGGCTTTGAAGCCACCTCCGGCGTGATCGTGATTGCCGCTACCAACCGTGCGGACGTGCTGGACAAGGCGCTGCTGCGTCCGGGCCGTTTCGACCGCCAGGTCACCGTTGGCCTGCCGGACATCCGCGGCCGTGAGCAGATCCTGAATGTGCACATGCGCAAAGTGCCGATTGGCACCGACGTCAAGGCTGATATCCTGGCCCGTGGTACGCCAGGCTTCTCCGGCGCCGATCTGGCCAACCTGGTCAATGAAGCCGCGCTGTTTGCTGCGCGCCGTACCAAGCGCCTGGTCGACATGCAGGACTTCGAAGATGCCAAGGACAAGATCTACATGGGGCCTGAGCGTAAATCGATGGTCATCCGTGAAGATGAGCGCCGCAATACCGCCTACCATGAGTCGGGCCACGCGGTGGTTGCCAAGCTGCTGCCGAAGGCTGATCCGGTCCACAAAGTGACCATCATGCCGCGCGGCTGGGCCCTGGGCCTGACCTGGCAACTGCCGGAGCACGACAATATTTCGGGCTACAAGGACAAGATGCTGGAAGAAATTTCCATCCTGTTTGGGGGCCGTATCGCGGAAGAGATTTTCGTGGGTCAGATGTCGACCGGTGCGTCGAACGACTTCTCGCGCGCCACCAAGCTGGCCCGTTCGATGGTCACCAAGTTCGGTATGTCCGATGCACTGGGCGTGATGGTGTATGAAGATACCCAGAACGACGGTTTTATGGGCGGCACCAACAAGACCATCTCGGAAGCCACCCAGCAGAAAGTGGATGCGGAAATCCGCAATATCCTGGACACGCAATATGCGCTGGCCCGCAAGCTGCTGGAAGAGAACCGCGACAAGGTTGAAGTCATGACCAAGGCACTGCTGGAGTGGGAAACCATCGACGCAGACCAGATCAACGACATCATGGCAGGCCTGGAGCCACGTCCGCCGAAAGCTGGCGTGACGATCCGCAAACAGCCTCCTGGCGACGGCGGCAGCGGCGTATCGCCTAGCGTGACGGCGCCGGCTTAAACGCGCGGTCACCGCATTAACATAAAAGGGTGAGGAGCAATCCTCGCCCTTTTTCATTATCGCTACACATGCAATCTACCTTACAGTTTGGCCGTTTCAATTTCCCGTGGCGGGGGCAGGGCGCGCGTGCGCGCGTCATGGGCATCCTGAACGTGACGCCCGATTCGTTTTCCGATGGCGGCAACTATCAGTCGCTGGAGTTTGCGCTGTCGCACGCGGAGCAGATGATACTGGATGGCGTCGACATCATCGATGTGGGCGGTGAATCGACCCGTCCCGGCTCGCCGCCGGTGTCGCTCGAAGACGAGTTGCAGCGCGTGATGCCGGTGCTGTACGCCGTGCGCGACATGGGGCCGGCGATCTCGGTCGATACCTACAAGCCGCAGGTGATGCGCGAAGCCATTATCGCCGGCGTCGATATGATTAACGACATCAACGGCTTCCGCGCGCCCGGCGCCATTGATGCGGTACGTGATAGCGACTGCGCATTATGCATTATGCACATGCAAAGCGATCCACAGCATATGCAGCTGGCGCCAGCCTACGGAGACGTGGTGGCGGAAGTGATCGCGTTTCTGCGTGAGCGCGTTGAAACGATGCTGGCGGCGGGCATTGATCCACGCCGAATCTGCATCGATCCCGGTCTTGGCTTCGGCAAAACGGTAGAGCATAATTACACGTTGCTAAAGTCAACATCCCGGCTGATTGCCGAGCTGAATATGCCGCTGTTGGCAGGGTTGTCGCGCAAATCCATGATCGGTGCAGTGACCGGCAAGCCGCTAGAGCAGCGTATGGCGGGCAGCGTGGGCGGCGCACTGGCAGCAGTAGCGCAGGGCGCAACAATCGTGCGCGTGCACGACGTTGCCGAGACCGTGGATGCGGTCAAGGTTTGGCAAGCCGCGCAATAAAATCTACAACCGCGAAGAGTACACAATGACACGTAAATATTTTGGCACCGATGGTATCCGTGGCCTGGTTGGCGAAGCGCCCATCACTCCCGACTTCGTGATGCGCCTTGGCTATGCAGCTGGTCGGGTTCTGACCAGCAAACGCACCGGCTCTGGCCGGCCCACCGTGTTGATCGGCAAAGATACCCGCATCTCGGGCTATATGCTGGAAGCGGCGCTGGAAGCCGGCTTCTCGGCCGCTGGCGTGGACGTCATGCTGGCCGGCCCCATGCCGACCCCGGCCATCGCTTACCTGACGCGCGCATTGCGTCTGTCCGCTGGCGTGGTGATCTCCGCTTCGCACAATCCATTCCAGGACAATGGCATCAAGTTCTTCTCCGCCCAAGGCACCAAGCTGCCGGACGCCGTGGAACTGGATATCGAGGCCGCACTGGATCATCCGATGAGCTGCGTGCCGTCCGAAAAGCTGGGGCGCGCCAAACGTCTGGACGATGCCCAGGGACGCTACATTGAATTCTGCAAGAGCACCTTCCCGAACGAACTGGACCTGCGTGGCCTGAAAATCGTGGTCGATTGCGCCCACGGCGCCGCGTACAACATCGCACCGCATGTATTCCACGAGCTGGGTGCGGAAGTGATTTCGATTGGCAACAAGCCAGACGGCTTCAACATCAACCTGGAACATGGCGCCACCGCACCCAAGGCCATGGCGGCCGCAGTGCAGGCCCACGGCGCAGACCTGGGTATCGCGCTCGATGGCGATGCCGACCGCCTGATCATGTGTGACCATAACGGCCGGCTGTACAACGGCGACGAGCTGCTGTATCTGATGGTCATGGACCGTCTGGCCACTGGCCCCGTGGCCGGCGCAGTCGGTACCCTGATGACCAATATGGCAGTGGAGGTGGCGCTCAAAGAGAAGGGCGTCGGCTTTGCCCGCGCCAAGGTCGGCGACCGCTACGTGCTGGAAGTGATGCAGGAGAAGGGCTGGCTGCTGGGCGGCGAAGGTTCGGGCCACCTGCTGGCACTCGACAAGCACACTACCGGCGACGGCATCATCTCGGCACTGCAGGTACTGTCCGCGCTCAAACGCGCCGGGAAATCGCTGGAACAGTGCTGTGGCGATCTGACCATCTTCCCGCAAACCCTGATCAACGTGCGCGTGGCGCCAGGTTTCGACTGGACCAAGAACGTCGCCATGGTCGCAGAAAAGGAAAAGGTTGAAAGCGAGCTGGGCGATAGTGGCCGCGTGCTGATCCGCGCTTCTGGCACCGAACCGCTGATCCGTGTGATGGTCGAGGCGCGTGACCCCGAGGCGGCCCAGTCGATGGCGCGCCGCATTGCCGAAAAGGTAGAGAGCAAGTTGGCGGCGTAAAATTGCGGTCTACAATTAAATCACGTGCTTTGATTGACGTATTTGGCGAGAGCGACTAGAATACTGGTCTTCGGAGTGTAGCGCAGCCCGGTAGCGCACCTGGTTTGGGACCAGGGGGTCCAAGGTTCGAATCCTTGTACTCCGACCAAGAACTTCTAAACGGGTTGTCGAAAGACAGCCCGTTTTTCATTTCCACCGCAGATTCCTGTGGTTTCCTCTCTGCCCATAGCTCAGTTGGATAGAGCATCAGCCTTCTAAGCTGAGGGTCGCTGGTTCGAACCCAGCTGGGCAGGCCAAAATCATCAATTCCTTAAACTACGGTTTTCTTTAAAGCGCTATTGTTTTTGCATTTTTATAATTGCAAAATTTACAATTTCCCCAGCTCAAAGAAAATTGTATGAAATTGAAGAGGGGGACTGCATTGGTTTTGTTGGCGGCTGATCGTCCATAGAAGGCGTACATGGATGTCGCCAAGGCACGGTCTGCGTTTCCAGATCTAAAAGGTGAACATTTACCGGCAACCGGTGACAGCTTCTACTCAGACACGTGCTTTCAAGCGGACGGCTTTAACAAAATTAGCGACTAAATTTAAAGAGCACGAAGCCTTATTGGCATGAGAATTTTCCAATGAGGCGACAACGCTGATAGACATCCCACCATCCGTTAGCAATTATAAATGTCGACTGTCGGCGCCAGCCGATGGTGCGCCGGAATGCACTATGGAGGATAACATTAGGCCGTCGACTATTATCTCCGCATTAAGGACTTTGCGACCATGATTCGCTCAGGTAGCCGGATCCTTGTTCGTGATAATCCTGCACCGATCGATGCGTTGTCGATACACTTTTTCCCAAAAATGGAGCGGCCGCAGTGTAAATATTTTGCAGTTGATGGAGAAGTAAATACCACAACCTAATCAGATATTCTTGCAGCGGCAGTAGCGCAATCGGTTATTTCTCAACAGTCATTCTACCTGGGAGAGTTCGGTGTTGACGAAAAGCTGTATCCAACGGATGTAGCGCAACGCTTTGATGGCATCACCCACGCCATTATTATCAATAAAGTTCAGATGTCAGCATTGTGGGTGTATGACTATGGCAGTCAGGACACGATCCAGCTTGAAAAAGTACGGACATAAATACTGAGATGCCTGCCTGGTAAGCCGCTAATCCGCCAGGCCCATGCCAGAAATTGGCGCGATGGCGCCGACTTCTGGCATACTCCGCTAGCCCGGTGTGATGGGATACCTCTTCACTGGCCTCAGGAGATCAGAATGTCCATAGACTGGAATGCATTTACACCTCTCGCAGCTTTGACCGGCGGCTTGCTCATCGGGCTCGCTGCTGCCCTTCTTATCATTTTTAATGGCCGTATTGCTGGTATTAGCGGTATTCTCGGCGGCGTTTTAAAACCGCATACAGGTGATATCGCCTGGCGTTTTGCATTTATCGCGGGCCTGATCGTAGCACCTGTTATTTATGCCATGGTTTTTACGCTTCCTGCTGTAAGTATTGAGGCGGATACGCCTACTTTAATTATTGCCGGATTGCTGGTCGGATTAGGAACGCGATACGGCTCCGGTTGTACCAGTGGGCATGGCGTTTGTGGCATATCCCGTCTTTCTCCCCGTTCGATGATTGCCACGCTGATTTTTATGGTGGCGGGTTTTATGACGGTTTATCTGGTACGCCACTTATGATATTCATTTCTTTTCTCGTCGGCCTGATTTGTGGCATCGGCCTGATTGTTTCAGGTATGGCGAATCCAGCCAAAGTCCTGGGCTTTCTTGATTTGGCCGGAAAATGGGACCCTTCGCTGATATTGGTCATGGGCGGCGCGATTGGCATTGGTTTCTTTGCTTTTCGCTGGGCCAAATCGCGTAATACGCCATTGCCGGCAGCGACCAAAATAGACCGCCGCCTGATATTCGGTTCCATGGCATTTGGCATCGGCTGGGGCATTGCGGGTTTTTGCCCGGGACCTGCTTTGGTCGGCTTGGGCATGGGCTTGCCAAAGGCCTTGATCTTCGTTATTGCCATGCTGGCCGGTATGGGTATTTATGAGTTGATTGAACGCCGTCGCGGTGGATAAGTCCTGCTGCATAGAAATGATGTAGCAGGATTTTATTGAAGCTAAACAAATAGTTAGGATTATGTCTTGCCGCTTGTTAACAAGCTTATCCACAGAATTTGTTAACAACCGCCATTAGAAGCGATAACGGGCCGTTAGCTGCACTGAGCGTGGAGCGCCCGGCAGGTTGAGGTTCTTGCTGCTGCCATGACCGGAAACGGTATAGGCTTTGTCAGCCAGATTTTGCACGTTGAGCGTCAGGTCCACGCCACGATCGCGGTAATAAGCCATGGCGTCCGCTGTAATGTAGCTCGGCAGCACCACGGTGTTGCCCGGATTGGCAAAGCGGTCACCCACATAGTTCATACCCGCACCCACGCCAAAATGGCCGGCCAGCGCTTTGGTGAGCCACAGATTGGCGCTGTGCTCAGGCGTCAGCGTCGGGCGCTTGCCTTGTACCAGCTGGCCGTCATCCTTGGCGATGGATGAGATCATTTTTCCATCCAGGTAGGCGTAACCGGCCCAGGCCTGCCAGCCATCCCCCAGATTGCCACTGAACGTCAGTTCCACGCCGTTGGTGCGCTGGGTGCCCACCGGCAGCAGTTTGTTGCTGATGGGATCGGTGACTTTCATATTGTCGCGGGTCAGCTGGAAGACCGAAACGCCGGCCGAGGCACGGCCGCCAAACAGATCGTATTTGGCGCCAATCTCGTTGTTCTTGGTGGTTTCCGGTGCGATATCGACGTTATTTGCCGCGAGGGAGAAGCCTTCGCCCGACGGCTGGAAGGAGCGGCTGAACGACGCGTAGTAGGACTGCGTGGCGCTTGGCTGGTACACCAGGCCGGCGCGCGGGCTCCAGTTGCGGTCGGTGCGCTCGAGGTTGGTCTGGCCGGCGATGCGCTGCTGGGTTTGCTGCTGGAACCGGTCGTAGCGGATACCCGCCAGGGCCTTCCATTCGGGCGTTAGCGCCATCTGGTCCTGCACATAGGCACTGCTAACCTTGAAAATGCCCAGATTATTGGTCGACGGCGCACCCGCTGCGGCGAACGGCACCACGGGCGCCACTGGATTGAACAGGGACACGGTGGCTACATTGGCTTGCGAACGCACCAGCTGATACTTGTTCTGGGTGCCGAATTCCACGCCGTACAGCACCGTATGCTGCATGCCGCCCAGTTCGGCGTGCTGGGTCAGTTCGGTCTGGTTGCTATAGCCATCTTCCTCGCGGCTGACATTGCCGCGGGTCAGCGACACCGTTTTCGCCACTTCATTGACCGAACCGACCAGCGTGTTGTTACGGTTCAGCGAGTAATCGTAGTGGCGGAACGCGTTACGCAGCGAGAGTTGCGCATCGAAGCGGTGATCCAGCGTGAAACCGTAAGTGTAGACGCGTGATTCGCTGAAGTCGAAGTCGCGCGCGTTGGCCGCGCCATAGTAAGTGCTGGCCGGCACGTTGACGGGGCGACCCTGGTAGGACGGATTGCCGAAATCGGTCAGACGCTTGTCGTGCAGATATTCGGTTTGCAGCAGCAGCTGCGTATCCGGGCTGATCTTGAACAGCATGGACGGCGCCAGGGCCTGGCGTTTCAGGAATTGCTGGTCGCGATAGCTGTCCGCGTCCTCCACCGCACCGGTGACGCGCACCGCCACGCCTTGCGCGGACAGGTTACGTGCCAGGTCGAACTCGCCACGCTTCTGGCCCCAGCTGCCGGCCTGCACGCTGACTTCGCTACGGTCTATGCCAGGTTTTTTGGTGATGCGGTTGATCATGCCGCCGGAAGAGCCACGGCCATACAGCACCGACGCCGGGCCTTTTACCACCTCCACCTGGTCGATATTCGACAGGTCACGGAAGTACAGCGCATCGTCGCGCATGCCATCGACGAACTGGTCGCTGATGGCGCTGAAGCCGCGGATCGTCACCTGGTCGCGCTGGCCGTCGCCCGTGGACAGGCCGACGCCGGGCACGTTTTTCATCACATCCTGCAGCGAACGTGCGCCCTGGTCATGCAGCAACTGGGCTGGCACCACGTTGACGGTCTGCGGAATGTCGCGCAGCGGCGCATCGATTTTAGACGCGCTGTTGGACGAGGAAATGCGGTAGCCGGCGTCGCTTTCGCCAGTAACCGTCACCGTTTGCATGGTTTGCTCGGTTTGCGCGGCAACGTAAGGCGAGATGGTGAGGCTGGCCAGTATCAGCGCCAGCGGAGTTTTTTGAATAGCCATGGAGGAGGTCCTTGAAGTGAGTACATGGCTGGCTTCTGGCTGGCTAAATGAGAATTGTTATCAGTTAAATTATGCTCCTAAGTTGATACCCACGCAAGTATCAAACGCGCCGTGCGGTGGATAACTCAACTGAGTAAAAAATATGCAGTAAAAAATTATCTCTTTAAAACAAAGGGTTGCGATGACGGTTTAGCCCTTTTTAACAGCCTTATCCACAGAATTTGTTAACAACCGTCGTGTTTTGGGAAATCTTGTCACTTTGGTTAGGTAGCTCACATTTAATTGAATAGCATCAATTTATGCTTCGAGTCACCGGATAAGGATGTCCGGGAACTCAACTTATTAAACTGCTACGGAACCTAAAAAATGAAAATCAAAAATGTACTGCTTGCAACGATGATCTGCGGCGCTACCCTGTTCGGCGCATCGGCCTATGCGGCAACCGTGGGGAAAACGGTGACGTTGAACTTGGCCAGCGACGATGAAGGCGGCTTCAATGCCCATTTCGGCAATAACTTCAGCAGCCTGTACACCAACGATACCTTTGTCGACAAATACAAATTTGTCTTGGCCGGCAATTACGATTCGGCGGCGTCGCTGACTTCCAGCTTCCTGAAATCGGGCACCATCAAGGACCTGCTGATTACCGACTTTAGCGTGGTCCAGTACGACCCGATGACCAATGCCGTGCTGCATACCTATACCGGCATTAACACCACCGCCAACACCGTCAATCCGACCGACAGCTGGGAGCTGTCCGCACAAGGCCTGTCGACTGGCAGCTACTACGTGCAGGTTGGCGGCAAAATTATCGGCAACGGCGGCGGTTCTTATGGTTCCGACCTGACGGTATCGATCGCTGCAGTACCTGAGCCAGAAACCTATGCCATGATGGGCCTGGGTCTGGGCCTGCTGGGTGTGGTCGCACGCCGCAAGAAGGCGGCAAACGCCTAAGTCGCAGCAGTACGAAAAAAACGCGCCCGGTTCTACGCCCGGGCGCGTTTTTTTATTGGGACGGAAGACTGTCGATGAGTGCGCGGCTGGCGGCGGACATGCGCCGATGTGGCGGGTAAATCAGCGTAAAAGGCCGGCTGCGCCCGCGCAGGCCGGGCAGCACTTCCAGCAGTTAGCCGCTGTTCAGGCGCTCTTGCGCGACGAAATGGTAAGTCTGGCAGATGCCCAGTCCTTGCTGCGCCAGTGAAACTACGCCCAGCACGTCATCGCTCACCAGCATGCGTGCCGGCGCCAGCCAGTCAATGTCCTGACCATCCACGTGCAGCAGCCATGGCGCCTGACGGCCGCTGCTGGGCATGATGAAGGGCAGGCAGGCATGACGCCCCAGTTGCTCCAGATTTTGCGGTGTGCCGGCACGCTTCAGGTAGTCAGGGGAGGCGACCAGGCACACCGCCTCATCGCCCAGGCGTTTTGCGGCAAGGCCACTATCGGCCAGTTCGCCAAGGCGGATCGCCATGTCGTAGCCTTCAGCGACCAGATCCACATTACGGTTGCTGATACTGAGTTCGATGCTGACTTGCGGATGCCGCGCCATGAATGGCTGCAGCAGCGCCGGCAGGCGATAGTGGCCGTAGGTGGTGGGGACGCTGAGGCGCACCTTGCCTCTCAGTTCGCCATCCTGACCCTGGATCGCCCGTTCGGCGTCAGCGATAAGGCCGAACGCGTGGCGCATTTGCTCCAGATACAGATTGCCAACCCACAGGAGCAAACGCATGAAGAACACCATCCGTAACACCACCGCCGGCGTGGTACCGGGCCTGGCGGCGCTGACAGCCCATGCCGCCAACGTGCTGGTTGTGCTGTCGGACGAAGCCCAGTTGCAGCTGCGCGAACAGCGCCGTTTTGACACGGGCTTCTACGCGAATGAACTGATGCAGCCGGTCAAGAGGATGCTGGATGCCGGCCATACTGTCACCTTCGCCACGCCGCTGGGCAAAGCGCCCACGGTGGACCGTCATTCCGTTGACAAGATGTATTTCGGTAACGATGAAGCCAGTTTGCAGCAGCATCTGGCGTTGCTCGACAAATTGCAGCTGACCTCGGTGGCCAATTCGCCCGTCATCAGCCTGGCCCGCGTGGAGCAGGGCGGTTATGACCGTTACGATGCGGTCTACATCCCTGGCGGTCATGCGCCGATGCAGGATTTGCTGTACAGCGCGCCGCTTGGCCGCCTGCTGAAAGCCTTCCATCAACAGGGCAAGACTACCGCGCTGGTGTGCCACGGGCCGATTGCCTTGCTGTCGGCACTGGACCAGCCGCAGCAGTTCACCAGGCCGCTGGAGGCTGGCGCCAAACCGGGCAAGACGCCCAGCTGGATTTACGCCGGCTACGACATGACGGTCATCAGCAATGACGAGGAAGAGGCGGCCAAACGGATGCTCAATGGCGGCGTCATGAAATTCACGCCGCAGACGGCGCTGCAAGCTGTGGGCGGGCGCTACAGCAGCGGCGCCAACTGGCAACCCAAGGTGGTGGTGGACCGCGAACTGATCACCGGCCAGAATCCGGCCTCCGCCAACGCGGTGGCGGACGCACTGCTGGTGCGTCTGAAACGTTAAGGCTTAGCTTACTGGAACAGCGGCGAGAACATCTTCCGCTGGAAGGGATTGATCTCTTTGCGCAGCAAGCGCGGGATCAGGGGATCGGCGACGAAGGCCTGCGACTTGTAGAAGTTGTCGGTACCGTGGCCGGCCTCCAGCAGCAGGCGTTTGATGCCCAGCTCAAGACAATATTGTTCGACGCGCTTCATGACCCAATGGCCGATCCCCTGGCCACGGTAAGCGCTCAAAATCATCAATTCCGAGACAAAGCAGAATTCCGGCGCCGCCAGCTCCAGGCGGGCGATGCCGATTTGCCGGTTCTTCAGTTCCACGGAAATCCACTGAATTCTGCCGCGCGCATCTGCTGCGTTGGCCGGAGGCGCGATGCCGGCCATGTTGGCATCCTGGCGAAATGCCTGCAACACCTTGGCTGTCGGTGCCGCTTTCATCAGCCGGAATTGCAGGTCGAGATCCATATTTACGTGTTTTGTGTAAGTGATACACGTAGCTTAAGCGCCACACTCTTGGGTTTCAAGACCGCGTTTGTATAAATTGTTTCCATTTGCTTGTATGCGACAATGCGCCATGGACAAGCAATACTTCTACGAACCCTCGCGAGGCCACGGCCTGCCGCACGATCCGTTCAACGCCATCGTCGGGCCACGGCCGATCGGCTGGATTTCCACCCATTCTGCCAGCGGTATCCTGAACCTGGCGCCCTATAGCTTTTTTAACGCGTTCAACTACACGCCGCCGCTGATAGGCTTTGCCAGCCTGGGCCGCAAGGACACGCTGGTCAATATCGAGCAAACCGGGGAATTTGTGTGGAATCTGGCCACCCGCCCGCTGGCGGAGGCGATGAACGCCAGCTGTGCGGCCGCGCCGCCGGAGGTCGATGAGTTCCAGCTGGCCGGCTTGACGCCCGCGCCGTCGCGAGTGGTCGGCGTGCCGCGCGTGGCGCAAAGTCCGGTGTCGTTTGAATGCAAGTGCAGCCAGATCATCCGGCTGCGAGGCGCCAGCGGTGCCGAAACCAATAGCTGGCTGATCCTGGGAGAAGTGGTGGGGGTGCACATCGCGCAGGCATTGCTGCGCGATGGCATTTACGATACGGCCGGATCGCAGACCATTCTGCGTGGCGGCGGCCCGGCCGATTATTTTGAAATCACACCGGATAATCTGTTCCGCATGACGCGGCCCAGTTATCCCTGAACGCGATCAATAGGTGTAGAACATGCGCTGAATCTGCTTGCTGTCGCTGCTCTTGGTCAGGGCCAGCATCAGCAGGATGCGCGCTTTCTGCGGGTTGAGCGTATCCGACGCAACGAAGTCCAGCTCGTCGTCATTGGCTTCGCCATTGCGCGCCACGATACCCTGGCCGACGCGGCTGGAGCGCACGATAAGCACGCCTTGCTTGCGTGCGGCGACCAGGCCGGTCTTGACCGAATTGGCCAGGCTGCCATCACCGACGCCCGCGTGGATAATCCCCTTGGCGCCGGACGCGACCAGCGCGTTTAATGCAACTGGGTTAACATTGGCGTAGCCGTAGACGATGTCAACTTGCGGCAGGGTGTCGAGCTGGCTGATATCGAACTCGGTATCGGCGGTATTTTTACGCGACGACACGTGGTAGAAGTAAGGCTTGTTGCCCTGGATGTAGCCCAGCATGCCCAGTTCCGGCGTCTTGAAGCTGTCCGGCGTTGAAGTGTTGGTCTTGGTGACATCGCGCGCAGCGTGGATCTGGTCGTTCATGGCCACCAGCACGCCTTTGCCGATGGCTTCCTGGCTGGCGGCCAGCAGCACGGCGTTGTACAGGTTGATCGGGCCGTCAGCCGACAGCGCGGTGCCCGGACGCATGGCGCCTACCAGCACCACCGGCTTTTTGCTCTTGACGGTGAGGTCCAGGAAGTAGGCAGTTTCTTCCAGCGTGTCGGTGCCGTGGGTGATGACGATGCCGTCCACGTCCGGTTGCGCCAGCAGGGCATTGACGCGCTTGGCCAGTTTGAGCCAATGCTCATTGCTCATGTTTTCGCTGGCGATCTGGAACACTTGCTCGCCTTTGACATCGGCGACCTTGGCCAGCTCCGGCACGGCGGCGATCAGGCGCTCCACGCCAACGGTGGCGGCGGTGTAGCCAACCGTCGTGGTGCTGGTGGCGCCGCTGCCGGCGATGGTACCGCCCGTGGCCAGGATGGTGACGTGGGCCAGTTTGTCGGCTGCCCCGGCATAGGAACTGAGCAACATTGCACAGGCCAGCAGGGTTTTGCAGTAGCGGGCGGAAATAAAGTTGGACATGAAGTCTCCTGATCAGGCAGTAAAGCTTGGGATATTAACAAATCACCTGCTTGTCAACAATGCAGGGTGTTGCCGCGTTAAGTCAGGATGGCTGGAACATAAGAAGAGAGAACTATGAGATTGGCAACCACGATAGCGGCACTGGCAGGTTTGACAGCCTTGGCTGCGCTTGGCGCCTGCGGCAAGACCGCGGAGCAGAAGCAGCAGGAAGAAATGGCGACGCTGACCAGCCTGGGTGAAAAATATGTGAGAGAAAAAGTCCTCGAACCCAATCAGGCCCGGTTCCGCAACCAGTTCATCGGCAAAGGCGGTGCGCCTTGCGGCGAGGTGAATGCCAAGGACGCGTTTGGCGGCTACATCGGCTTCCAGCGCTATATTTCGGTCGCGCGCGACCTGACCTTGCTGGCGCAGGATGTCTCGCCGGCGGAATTTGAGGCGCAGTGGCAGCAACTGTGCCGCTGATAAAAAAACGGAGCCCGCAGGCTCCGCTTTTGTTTGAAGGACTGAATTAGCGGCCGGACTGGCGACGGCGCGCCAGCGCCAGGCCCGCCAGACCCACTGCCATCATGGCCCAGGTGGTCGGCTCCGGTACCGGTGCGGCTGGCAGGGTGCCGGCGAACACGCGGTCATGCAGTTCGCCATCGCCCACAAAGTTGGCGGCGTACAGGAAACCATTCATGGCCGAGGTGTTGGTGACCGTCGAGGTGCCAGCCAGCACGGTGCCATACCAGCCACGGAAGTTCACTTGGGTGGTATCGACAAAGTTCCAGATGATATGGGTCCCCAGATGGGAATTGTCGTTGAAGTTGCCGTTGATGCTGAATTCCTTCTGGCCTTGCGCGCCCACCGTGCCGCTGTAGCGCACGTTGATGACGACGGTGCTGGCGGTGCCGCTGAAATTGATGTTGGCGGCCGAGCCCAGCTGGCTGGTGGTCAGGTTGAACACCGAGGTGCTGCTGGCGTTGCCCGTCAGGTTGAAGGTGAAGTTGTTGGGATCCGCCGCGTTCAGCGTGCCATTGGTATTGGACAGACCGGCCAGTTGCGACTCCAGCGCATTCAGCGGCGTGGTGAAGTCGGCCATGCTGAAGGTCGGCACGCCATGCTTGATGCTGCCGCCGCTGCCGTTCAGATTGAACGAACCGGCATTGCTGGTGACATAGTTGACGCTGCCGCCATTGTTGATGTTGCCGCCGCCATTGGCGCCAATGTTAATCGCGTTCACTGCCGAAAAGGCCGATGGCGTGTTGCTTGGGTTGTTGTAGAACGTCGCACCCTTCACCAGATTATTGGCGACCAGGCGGCCTTCCACGTCGTGGGCGGTGGAGAAGTCGCCCGACACTACGCTATTGAACTGCGTCAGGATCTGGCTGGCCATCAGCGTGGCGGCAGGGGCGGAGGCGGCGGCAAACGTTGCCACGGCGCCCACAGCAAAGGTTTTCAGTATACGCATGGTTTGAAAGTGTCTGTGAGTAAGAAAGGTGACCGGAAGTCATTCTAACCCAAAAAGAAACGAAAATTGTCACTTTGAAATGTAAAGTGTGTTTATTGCATCACTTTATTGCTGCGATGCAACGATCACGCAGGCGCATAAACCGCGCTATGATGGATCCGATAACCACGAGGACATGGCATGGAACAGAAAACCGGGGCAGGGCATATCACGTCCCCTCATTTGGCATCATCGGACATTGGCAACCGCCGCCACCAGATTTTTCCCACGCTCAATGAAGACCAGTTCGATATCCTGATGCGCTACGGCGAGCGCCAGCGTTTTGCTGCCGGCCAGGTGCTGTTCCGCCAGGGCGACCGCCATATCGCGATGTATGTGATTATTTCCGGTTCCATCGAGGTTGAACGCGGTTCGGCGCTGGGCTCGACCATACTTGGCACCCACGGTCCCGGCATGTTCACGGGCGAGATGGGATCGCTGGCCGGCCGCGCGGCCGTCGCCACCGCACGCGTGGTGGCCGACAGTGAGCTCATCGTGATCAGCGAAGAATCGCTGCGCACGCTGGTGATTTCGGAAGCGGCGATCAGCGAAACCATCATGCGCGCCTACATCCTGCGCCGCGTGGCCTATATGTCCGACCAGACCGGCGGCGTGGTGGTGTTTGGCGCGCGCGATTCGCAACAGACGCTGATCCTGCGCCATTTCCTCAACCGCAACGGCCAGCCCGCCGCCTACTTCGACACCGATACCGGCGACGCCGAAGCGCACGCGCTGATGGCGCGCTTCGGCGTCACGCCGGACGATGTGCCGGCCGTGGTGACCTTGAGCGGCGCGGTGCTGCGCCAGCCAACGCTGCGTGAACTGGCGGACGGCATCGGCATCAGCCCGGACGGCATCGATGGCCGCCTGTTTGATGTGGTGGTAGTGGGCGCCGGACCCGCCGGGCTGGCGGCCGCCGTGTATGCGGCCTCGGAAGGCTTGACCGTGGCCGTGCTGGATGCGAAAGCGCCCGGCGGCCAGGCCGGCGCCAGCTCCAAGATCGAAAACTATTTCGGTTTCCCGACTGGCGTATCAGGCCAGGCGCTGGCTGGCCGCGGCCTGTCGCAGGCGCGCAAGTTTGGCGCCGAGGTGGCGGTACCGGTCAAGGTCAGCGCCGTCAATTGCGACAGCCCCGAGTACGATATCCAGATCGATAGCGGCGAAAAGCTGCGCGCGCGTTCGATTGTGATTGCCAGCGGCGCGCGCTACCGCAAGCCGAATATCCCGGGACTGGAGCGCTTTGAAGGGCGCGGCGTGTACTACAGCGCCTCGTTCATGGAAGCGAACTTCTGCGCGAATGAAGAGGTGGTGGTGGTCGGCGGCGGCAATTCGGCCGGACAGGCGGCGGTGTTCCTGTCCGCGCACGCCAAACATGTGCACATTGTGGTGCGCTCGGGCGGCCTGGCGGCCAGCATGTCGCGCTATCTGATCCAGCGCATCGAGGCTTCGACCAGGATCACGCTGCATACGCACAAGCAGATCGTTGAACTGCGCGGCAACGACCGGCTGGAAAGCATCTGCTGGCAAAGCCAGGGAGGCGAACCGCGCGAGGCGCCGGCACGCCATTTGTTCCTGTTCCTTGGCGCTGAACCCAGCACCGCCTGGCTAGGCGACTGCGTGACGCTGGACGACAAAAACTTCGTGCTGACCGGGCCTGATGTGCCGGAAGGACGCTGGCCACTGGAACGGCCGCGCCACTTCCTCGAAACCAGCCGCCCGCGCATCTTCGCCGTCGGCGATGTGCGTAGCGGCTCGGTGAAGCGCGTCGCTGCGGCGGTGGGCGAGGGCTCGGCCGCAGTCGCCTCGCTGCATCAGGCGCTGGCGTCGGATTTCAGCTGATCGCCACTCAAGGCTCGATGCTGCGCAGCGGCTTGCTGTGACGGTTGGCGCGGCGGATCGGCGGCTGCTGGCGCGGCGGCCGGCCCAGCGCCTCCTGCGCGCGCGCGTAGCCGTACTGCCACTGGTCCGTCATGTGCTGGACGAAGATCTCGTAGCTGGGCGGCATGCGCAGCTCGATGCGGTTGCGCAGCCATTCCAGCTTCTGCTGCAGCTGCTGCTTCTCCAGCACCACCGAGACGTCGGAAGAATCGATACGCATGTCGGCCAGGTGCGTGTTGGCGTAGCGCAGGCGCGCGTTGCCATCCACCCCCAGCACCGCGCGCCAGGCGGGAATCGCAAACACCTGGTCGAAGGCTTCCTTGAATTCCATCACCACTTCGCTCCCGAGCTGGCGGGCGATTTCGACCGGGAACAGATCCAGCACGCCGCCGATGTATTCCTGCCCGCGATAATTCGCGCAGCGGAAGTAGATCATATCGGCGATGGAGATGCGCGCCGCATCCGTGACCGGCACGCTGGTATCGAGCAGCAGCTCGCGGGCGACGGCATGGTCCCCCCAGCGCGACGCATGCAGCGGCGAATCCATGTCCTTGAGTGCGGCGGCCGCGCGCCCGTTGCAGAACACCGTCTCCGCATACAGCTTGCGCTGGCCGCGCGGCTTGCCGACATCCTGCTCATCGAACAGCAGCTTGCCGCCGATGATGGCGACATCCACTGCCGGTGCGCCGCTGGCAGCCGGAAACGGCAGCTGCGGCGGAATGTCGAACAGATAATCGCTGAACAGGTCGGGAATCACCGGCGCGCTGGCGCTGGAGAACTTGCGCTTTGCCGCGCGCAGCAGGCTGCCCAGCAGCACGGCGTTCTCGGTGGAGCGCAGGCTGCACCAGAATGTGTACATCGCCTGGGACGATAGCCAGGCGCGCTGTTCATCGGGATCGGGCAGATTGTGGATGATGGCTGCGGCAATGGCGCCGCCGCAGCTGGCCAGCAGCACGTCCGGCGCCTTGCCGGCCTGGCGCAGCGCGGCATACATGCCGATGTAGATGCCGAAGCGGAATCCGCCACCACCCATTACCATGCAACGTTTATACGGTTTATACGATTCTTGCGTCATAGGACGCAACCATATCACAGCTGCCGTTCAAGCATGATGCGCAAGGTGGTCTGGGTTGGCGTGATGGTGGTACGGTAGGTGGCGCCGGTGAGGCCTGTCACGTCGGTATAGCTGTGCGGCTCCACGGTGGGCTGGTGCAGCAGATTGTTGGCCGAGAAGCGCAGCTGCGTCCTGTTGTCGACCTTCCACAGCGCGTACACATCCAGCGCCCGCACGAACGGTGTGCTGCTCAGCACTTCACGCGATTGCCGTGCAGGCCCGCCAGCCTGGTAGTTCAGATTGCCGCCGGCAATCCATTGCGGCCAGCGATAGTCGATGCCGAGGTTGGCGGTGCCTGGCGTTTGCGATTCCAGCCGGTTGTCGGGGCCGGGCACATGCCCGACCCGAGACCAATTGCGCGCCAGGTTGGCGCGCAGGTCCAGCGCGGATGTGAGGCGCAGTTTGGCCTCCAGTTCGATGCCATGCGCGCTGGCGTTGCCATCGTTGAACGGTTCTTCGACCCAGATGCCATCCTGCTTGAACAGGCGGGTCTGCGTGACGTCGCGGATGCGGCGCAGATAGGTGCTGACGCTGAGCAGTGCGCCTTCGCCGAGGTAATGTTCGTAGGCCGCATCCAGACCCCAGGCCAGTTCCGGGCGCAGGTAGGGATTGCCTTGTTCGTCCGGGTTGGTCTGGTTGTTGTTATTGTCGTTGGTGTAGCGGCGCGGCACTAGCTTGACCAGCGGCTGCGCCTTGTAGGTGCGGCTGAGGGCCAGCCGCAGCACGTCCTTGTTTGGCAGCTCGTAGCGCGATTGCAGCGAAGGGCTCCAGACGGCGGAGGTGCTGTGCAGCGCATCCGGCGCGTTGCTGGCGATGGCGCGGCTGGTGGTATCCAGCCGTTCATGGCGCAGGCCGAGGTAAAGCGAATAGCGCTTGGTGATCTGCCACTCGTCCTGTGCAAACAGGGCCAGGCGCTTGACGGTTGCGCTGTAGTCGGCGTTGTTGGCGCCCATCGTTTGATCGTCCGCCGCGAACAGCGTTTCGTTGCGGTCTTCCTTGCGCACACCGTAGCTGGCGTCCCAGCCCAGCGCAATCGCGTGCTGTTCGCCGACGGGATGACGGTAGGCGCCGGTGCTCGTGACGGTGTTTTCGGTCGGCCCGGAATCGACGTGATGGCGGCCCAGTGGCTTGCCGTCACTGTCCATGCCGTGAAAATCAAAGATGCCGCTGCGGCGATTGGTGGCGGCGCCCAGCTTCATTTCCAGCCTGGCGCCGTTGTCCAGTTGGTGCGTCCAATTGACGTCGCTACGCAGCATGACGAAGTTGGCGATGAAGTTGGAGACGTTGCGCGGATACTCGCTATGTTCACCCAGCAGCGCCGTTTCGTCGGCGCTGTTGACGTTATCGACGCGGCGCACATAGACGAAGCTTTGCCAGCTGAGCGAGTCGCCATCGGCCAGCTTCCAGTTCAGCTGCGGCGTCAGGGTGAGGGCATCGGTGCGGCCGGATTCGACCTGCTCCGTGCGCCGCCGCAGGGTGAGGTTGCCGTTAATGTCGCGCTGCTCCTGCCAGTCGGTGAACGGCTTCTCGCTGCGCTTGCGTGTCAGGGTCGCGGCCAGGCTGTAAGAGAAGTTGTCGTCCTGGTCGGATAGCTGGGTACTCAGCGACGGCGTGTTGACGCCATGCTGGCGTGCGACGCTGGCGGTGACGGAGCGCTGGCCAGCTTTGGCCGTCTTCTTCAGGATGATATTGATGGCGCCAGCGACAGCCTGGTTGCTTGATTCCGCCGTGGCGCCGCGCAGGATTTCAATGCGCTCGATGGTTTCGGGGGCAATGGCATCCAGCGAGAAGCCCGCCGCGACAGGCTCGCCGTTGAGCAGTATCTGCGTATAGCCGTTGCCCAGGCCGCGCATCTGAATGGCGTTGCCGACCACACTGACACCCGGCAGGCGCTTGAGCACATCGGCCAGCGCCTGGTCGCCCTGGCGCACGATGTCCGCATGGTTGATGACGATGCTGGTGGTGGTCTCACGCTGGCGCTGGTCATCGCGTTTTGCGGTGATCTGAACCTCCTGTGGCGCTGGCGTTTCCGAAGCGTAGGCGCAAGCGGAGACCGCCAGCAGCAAGCTGCTGGTGATGCGGTGGTGCGGCATAGGGTTATTCCTTCAGTTGCTGACGGCGGATATTGAGAGCGCGCGGCGTGGCGTAGGCATCCAGGTTGGCGAGTCTGGATGCGGGATCGACGAGGTGGCCGTTGGCGCGCACTTCCAGGTGCAGGTGCGGGCCGGTGGCGAACCCGCTGGCGCCGGATTTGCCAATGAGTTGTCCCGCCGTGACGTGCTGGCCGGGACGGACTGACACGCTGTCCAGGTGCGCGTACAGCGACTGCTGGCCGCCGTGATCGATGATGACGCCGGTGCCGTAGCGGCCTTCATTCTCTCTGATGGCGCCAGCTTCAATGACTGTGCCGCTGGCGGTGGCGTGCACCGGCGTGCCTTTGGCGGCGGCGAAATCGATGCCCTTGTGCGGAGTGGGCAGGACGCTGCGCATCACGCCAAAGAAGCTGGTGACGCGGACTTTATCTACCGGTGCGCGCCATGGTTCGTCGGCGGGCCTGGTGGTCGCTGCGGGGATCGGGGCGACGGCCGTTGGCACGGTGTAGGCCAGTGCGGGTTGCAGCCATGCGCCGGCCACCAGCATCGCCATGAAGGTGGCGGCGATCAGCCAGGTGGCCGCGCTGCTCAGCGCTGGCAGCCCGTCTTTTTGCATATGGCGGATACGCGCCGTGATGGTGGCGCCGTTGAACGCGGCCACGCCCAGCGGCGCCATGGCGCTCCATAGCTGGAGCAGGGCCTGGGCGTACTGCTTGCGCTGGTGTTGCGGGCGGCCGTTGAGCACTTGCTGGTCGCAGTTCAGCTCCAGCGCCCATTCCATCTGTCTGGCCATCCAGCGCAGCATGGGATTGAACCAGCAAATTGTCTGCAGCGCGGAGGCGATGGCCAGGCAGAAGGGATCGTGCGCGCGCCAGTGCTGGAGTTCGTGGGCGACGATCATTTGCTGCTGCTCGAGCGTGAGGGTGTTCATGTGTGCGGGCAGCAGCAGGCGTGGTGTGCGCACGCCGATCAGCATGGGCGAGACTGCGGCTTCGGTGTACATCACCGTCAGGCCGCCGGCCGCGATGTCGCGCCGTTGTGTGGCCGTGAAGGCGGCGTGCGTTTGCAGTTGGCCTGGCGAGAGTGGCCGGGCAGCGGCCAGCAATCGGCGCCACACCCGGCGGCCGCGCAGCCGCTTGGCGAGGGACCACAGCAGGCCAACGGCGTAAAGCAGCAGCCACAGTGTGGCCATGTGCGGCAGCGCGCGAACAGCGAGTGAAGATGTGGCGGCGCCAAGCGCCTGCGTCTGTGCCTGCGCCAAGGACGCCGGCGCGTCATGTGGCGCGGCGCTGGAGGCAGCGGCCATGTCAGCCGCCTGCGCTGCGGCGGGCGCGTCAGGCGCCGGTGCGTCGAGGATGATGGGCGGCGCCATGCTGAACGGCGCGCTGCGCGGCAGGAAGGGCAACAGGGCGGCGATGGCGACCACGCCTTGCGCGGCAAGCCAGACCGCGCGCCGCGTGTGCAATGCAGGCCAGCGGCGTGCGGCGCCGCTCAGGATCAGCCGCACCAGCAGGCCGGCGGCCAGTGAACCGGCGCAGGCAAACAGCCACTTGATGGACAGCAGCGTCATCATGCTTCGTCGTCAGGCCAGTCTTGCAGTATTTGTTCCAGCTGGACCAGCTCCTGCTGGTCGACCAGCTTGCTGCCGGTGAACATGGTGACGGGCAGCGGCGCCTCCATCTCCATCACGCGGCGTCCGAAATCATGGGCGAAGGCAGCCAGCGTGCCGACTTTTTCCAGCTGCGCGCTGTACACGTTAATGCCGTGTACCACTTGCAGGCTGACCATCTGCTTGTCCAGCATGCGGTCCAGCGTCTTGCGCGTGGATGAAAACGACCAGTCCAGCTCCCCGGCGGCCGCATCGTGAATTTCGCGCGCGCTCAACGGTTGCTGCTTCCACAGCACTTTCAACAAGGTCAGCTCACTGACCGACGGAATCGGGTTCGACATATTCATACCTTTTTGCGACTAACAGGATCATTTTGCGACAACAGTCGCATGCCAGTCAAGCAAGATATCTCTATTTGTAACATTGCTTTGCATTAATTCTAAATATGTTATGATGAATTTTTTGCTAATTAGCAATAAAGCACGGTCGTGCGTAGCAGGACCACAGGTATTACGGCGCACGTATCGGGATGAAACCGGCGGCGAGAACAGGCAAGGCACTATACAATGCCAGAGGCCGCAGCTATCCCAGCCGCAGCCACACTGCATTGAAAGTCGAATATGTATTACGGAGAGCGCTTTAACAGCATCACGCATACCGTAGGCGCGGCTTTGGCCGCCATCGGTGGCACGCTGTTGATCGTCCTGGCGGCCCGCAGCGGCGATGCCTGGAAGGTTGTCAGCTTCAGTATCTACGCCGCGACGCTGCTTGCCCTGTACCTGACGTCCACGCTGTATCACAGCTTGCGTGGACGTGCCAAAGATGTGCTGCGGCAGATGGACTATTGCGCCATCTACCTGCTTATCGCCGGCAGCTACACCCCGTTCACGCTGGTCAGCCTGCGTGGCCCCTGGGGCTGGACGCTGTTTGGGGTGGTGTGGGGCCTGGCGATCATCGGCATCCTGCAAGAGCTGCTGTTCGCCAAGGGCGCACGTGTGCTGTCGCTGCTGATTTACGTGGCGATGGGCTGGGTCGGCGTGATCGGCGCCAGCCCGCTGATCGACGCGCTGGGCTGGAATGGCTTTATGTGGCTGGCAGTTGGCGGATTGGTTTATACCCTCGGCATAGCCTTCTTTGTCACCGACCACAAATGGCGTTACGGCCACGGCGTGTGGCATTTGTTTGTACTGGGCGGCAGCGCATGCCATTTCGGCGCGGTGCTGCTGTACGTGGCGTAAGGATGGAACACCCGTGGATATCAATTCCGACGATTTAAAGACCTTCATCACTGTCATCGATAGCGGCACGCTGAGCGCTGCTTCGGTGCACCTGGGGCAGACCACGTCCGGCGTCAGCCGCGCGCTGTCCCGGCTGGAGGATAAGCTGGCCACCTCGCTGCTGACGCGTACCACGCGCCGCATGGAGCTGACCGAAGAAGGCCATCTGTTCCTGGAGCGCGCACGCGCGATTCTGGGGGCGATGGAGGAAGCCGAAGAGACGATCCGCATTCGCCGCCAGAAGCCGGCCGGCCGCCTGTGCGTGGACGCCGCGTCGCCGTTCATGCTGCATTGCGTGGTACCGCACGTGGCCGAATTCCGCGCCATGTACCCGGAAATCCGTCTGGAGTTAAGCAGCAACGACCAGATCGCCGACCTGATCGAACACCGTACCGACATCGCCATCCGCATCGGCGCGCTGACCGACTCTACGCTGCATGCGCGGGCGTTGAGTTCCAGCCCGCTGTACGTGCTGGCCAGCCCGGCCTACCTGGCGCAGCACGGTACGCCGCAGACGCCGGAAGAACTGTCCCGGCACGCGTTGCTGGGCTTTGTCCAGTACGAGCTGGGCAACCAGTGGCCGCTGCGCCATGCCGCCGGCAATAGCCTGACCGTGACGCCGACTGTTTCCGCCTCCAGCGGCGAAACGCTGCGCCAGCTGGCACTGGCCGGACAGGGCATCGTTTGCCTGGCCGACTTCATGACGCGCGACGATATCGAAACAGGCCGCCTGGTCAAGGTGCTGGAAGCGGACTACACCGGCTATCGCCAGCAGATCCATGCGGTCTACTACCGCAATACCCAGCTGGCCCAGCGGATCAGCTGCTTCCTCGATTTTTTACAGCAAAAACTCTGAGCGGCGTAGTGTGCGGACCCGTACAGAGTAGTCGGCTGTACGGCGTTACACTGGCCTTGCGTACCTGGAGCAGATTCGCAGATTCGCCCGGTAGCAGGTCAGCCGATAGCCTCAAGTATCGGCACCAGAACAACGATGTTGCCGCCACATGGAGGTCATCATGACGCAGACTACGCATCCTTCCAAGCACCTGGTACGGGCTTATCTCGAACGCCGTGCGCAGGAGATCAAGCCGCCGCCAACCCCGGAAGAAATCCGCCGCCAGCTTGGCTGGGGCCTGATGGCCTTCGAGCAGAAAGTCGGCAACGGCCGCAACTGACCGCCCCCAAAAACTCACCTGGCCGACAGCGTGAGTTTTTTTTCGCCGTTCACCGAGCCTTTTCCGCCGTTCGCCGAATAGCGGTTTCGCCTTCCAGCATTCCCCGGTATTGTTATATTCATACAAACACGGGGGATAAATAACATGGATGTCGAAACCGCATACCGCTGGCGCAAGCAGTTAGTCTGGGGCCTGGCAATGATCGCCGTTGGCAGCATCATCCTGCTGGTGCAGACCGACATGCTGAACCTGGACCTGAATCCGGCACACTTCTGGCGCTACTGGCCGTGGCTGGTCGTCATCAGCGGCCTCACCAAAATCATTCCACCCACCACCCCGCGCCATTTCACCAATGGCCTGTGGGAGATCTTCTTCGCCGGCTGGTGGTACGTATCCTTTAACCATATCTGGGGCCTGGGCTTCGGCCAGACCTGGCCGGCGCTGCTGGTCGCCTGGGGCATCGGCATGCTGTTGCGGCCTTTGCTGGACAATATCTTCGCATCGATCAAGGAGCAAGCATGAAACCGCGCGACCGTACTCCCGCCACGCAAATGGCCATCGGCCTGTTCGTCATCGGCATCGGCTTGCTGTTCTTACTGGATAACCTGGGCTGGGTGGACCTGAACTTCCGCATGCACCTGGTACCGATGGTGCTGATCGGCGCCGGTATCCTGAAAGTGATGCAGACCCGTACCCAGTCCGGCATGGTGATTGGCGGCGTGCTGATCGCCGCTGGCTGTGTGGTGCTGCTCAAGCAGACGGGCATTCTGGACGTCGACTGGCGCACACTGTGGCCGGTATTGATGATTGCCGCCGGTGTGGCCGTGGTCTACAAGTCCAGCATCAACCGCAGCGCGATGGAAAAGGATGGCATGTCGCTGGAGAAGGCCGGGGGCGACTCCGTCGTCAACGTCACGGCCATCATGGGCGGCTACAAGCGCCGGGTAACGACGCCGGATTTCCGTGGCGGTGAAATCACCACCATCATGGGCGGCTGCGACCTGGACCTGCGCCAGTCCTCGATCAACGGCGACGCGGTGCTGACCGTGTTTGCCATGTTTGGCGGCATTACCATCAAGGTGCCGGTGGACTGGAACGTGGTGATCGACGGTACGCCCATCATGGGCGGCTTTGAAGAAAAGACCGTACCACCCAGCGCGTCCGGCAAGCGTCTGATCCTGCGCGGCTACGTCATCATGGGCGGCCTGGAAGTGCGTAACTGATGCAGGAGATTTCCTCCACGCGGCAGGGACTGATTACCTACCTGCTGGTGTGGCTGTTTCTGGGCTGTGCGTTGGGCGGGGTGATCTCGGTAGCCAGCGGCACGCCGCTGGTCAATGCCTTGCTGTTTGCGATTCCCATGAACCTTGTGTATGCGTTCGAGTCGGGCTACTCGGCCTATTATCTGTGCCGGGCCTACCCGCTGGGCAGCCGGCGCGCGGCATCGATTACGCTGGTGCTGACCGTGGCGGCGCTGGTGTCCGGGTTCCTGTGGCTGCTGATCGGCAGCTTGTGGAACAGCCTGTGCCTGCTGCCGGGCGTAAGCTGGGCCGGGATCGCGTTCACCTCGCAGCTGTCCCTGCTGCTCGTCGGTCTGGGGACTTTGCTGTATGGCTTTGCGGCGGCGCTGCATTATCTGGTGATCGAATTTGTGCGGGCCAAGGGCGCGGAGCAACGCGAGCTGGAGTCGCTGCTGATGGCGCAGGAAGCCGAGTTGCGCATGCTGCGCACCCAGATCGATCCGCACTTCCTGTTCAACAGCCTGAACTCGATCAGCGCGCTGACGTCGCAGGACCCCAAGGCAGCGCGGCGCATGACGCTGGAACTGGCCAGCTTCTTCCGCCAGAGCCTGGGGATGGAAGCGCACAAGAAAGTCACGCTGGGTGAAGAGATGGTTCTGATACGGCACTTCCTGGCGATCGAGCAGGTGCGCTTTGGCGAGCGGCTGCAGGTGGTGGAGCTGATGGGCGAGGGGGCTGCGGAATGCCTGGTGCCGCCGATGATTATCCAGCCACTGGTGGAGAACGCGGTCAAGCATGGCATCTGCAATATGCCGGAGGGCGGCACCATCACGATCAGCGCACACCGTGCGGGATCGATACTCAACATCCGCGTGGCCAATCCGGTGGATGAGGACATGTCGTCGCTGCGCAGCGAAGGTCATGGCATCGGACTGACCAACGTGCGCCAGCGTTTATCTGGCGCATATAAACACGAAGCCGGGATCCAGTGGGGCCGGCATGAGAACAGCTTTGGCGTGGACATCACAATGCCCGCGCAAACGAGCGAACAGGGGGAGTAGGGTATGCGTATCATCATTGTGGACGATGAAATGCTGGCGCGCGGCGTGGTGCGCGAATATCTGTCCGAGCATGCAGATGTGGAGGTGGTGGCCGAATGCGCCAACGGCTTCGAGGCGGTGAAGGCGATTACCGAGCTGTCGCCGGATCTGGTGTTCCTGGACATACAGATGCCCAAACTGGACGGCTTTGAGGTGGCCGAGCTGGCGGGCAGCAAAACACGCTACATCTTTGCGACGGCGTTTGACCAGTACGCGATCAAGGCCTTTGAATTTCATGCGCTGGATTACCTGCTCAAGCCTTTCAGCCAGCAGCGCTTCGACCAGGCGCTGGCGCATGCGCGCGCCAACATGGGCAAGAAAGATGGCGCCATCGAGCAGATGGTGCGCGAGGCCACCGGCCGCAACAAGCCGCTGGGCCGGGTGCTGATACGCGACGGCGCCAAAGTCCACGTCATCAATGCCGACAAGATCGAGCATGTGGAAGCGCAGGACGACTATGTGCAGATCCGTTCCGAAGGCAAGTCCTACCTCAAGAACCAGCGCATGACGGAGCTGGAAGAGCAGCTGGACCCGGAGCAGTTCCTGCGCATTCACCGCTCATGGATCGTCAACATCGCCTTTGTTGACCGCATCGAACAGGCAACCAAGGACAGCTATGTCGCCATCCTGAAGGACGCCAGCCGTGTGCCGATCAGCCGCAGCGGCTACCAGAAAATCCGCGCGGTGATCCAGTAGTGACTTGAGTTACTTGAGTTACTTGAGGATGGCTGCGGCATCCACCATGTCCACACCCTGCAGCTGCCCCAGCAGGCTGTCGAACCATGGCTTGTGCGACAGACCGACGATCGACAGCACGCGGGCGCCAGGCTTTTCACGGAAGGTTTCGCGGATGTTGGCCACCATGCGCAGATTGCGCACCTCCCAGCCCGCGACCCAGATCTGCGGATAACCCTCGGCCGATTTGGCGCGCAGCGCGGGGACGATGTTGGCCTCGGCGTAAATGCGCAGGCTTTCAGGCTCGTTGAGATAGCGGTAGAGCGGCAGATAGTCTGTCGACTGGCGCAAGACGGCTTCCTGTTTCTCGCGCTGGTTCAGCGCTGCGCGGTCAGATGCCCATGCGGCTTCAATGGATTTGCCAAAGGCCTTTTCGTCAGGCAGGCTGATATTGTCTCCGGTGTGATTGTCTACCGGGTGGACGCGCTGCAGACCAAGGCGCGCGGCCAGGCGGGCGGCGATCTGGTAGTCCTCGTTATTGCGCACGCTGATTTCTTTCAGCTTGTCGATCAGTGCTGGCGTCAGACCGTCGCCGGTCTTGCGTTCGGCTTCCGGCAGTTGCAGCCATTGCACATACGCCGATGCAGGTTCGTTCGCTGCCAACATCACCGCTGCCAGATGTCGCCGCTGGTCCGGCGACGGCTGCGACGGCCAGGTCTTGAACATCCTGTTCATCTCCGCGATGGCGGCAGTGTCAGTTGGCGGGCAATAGTCAGCGCCATATTTTGCCGGCTGGCGCGCGGCGAGATCGCACTCTTCGCCGGGCAGCGCCTCAATGGTGATGATGTCGGGTTGATAGGCGGCCAGCCGGTCCAGTACACGATCAAGGACGGCGGGATTAAAGCCGGCCGGCATGGAATTCAAGTGCATGGTGCCCAGCACCAGAACCTTGGAACGGGGACCGGCCATGTTTTTGTCCAGCGTCGTCAAATCAAGCCGCGCCTGTGCTGCAAATGGAACGGCCAACAACATCCATACTGCCCATTTCTTCATGCCGACTGCCCTCCTTGATGATGAGATTGACAGTGTACGAAAACATCGGAGACCTCTCAATCGTTTCGTTCATGTTGTCTGCGATCGCATGGACGATGGTACAATCCGCGAGTTTTCAATTTAGGAGTTCTTCCTGTGGACAGTTCCAGTAGTCGATCTTTCATCGACCAACCACAGGCAAGGTAACCGCGTCTCTCATTGCGCCGCTACCTCGCCTGTCCGGCGGGTAGTGGTATCTGCGGCCTGATGCTGGCCGTTGTAGCTGCTTCCCATGTAATTCGTTTGCCACGGCCTTCGGTGGCGGCCTCCGTGCGCGGATGGCTTGAGGAGAAAAATATGGCAGTACTGCAAAACATCAACCTGGATTCCTTTCTCGATACGCTGATCAGCCTGACCGCCGCCTTTATTCTGGGTGGTATGATCGGCTTTGAGCGCCAGTACCGGCAGCGTACCGCCGGCCTGCGCACCAACGTGCTGGTGGCCGTCGGCGCGGCGGTGTTTGTCGACATGGCGAATCGTCTCAATGGCCGCGAGGCGGCCGTGCATGTCGTGGCTTACGTGGTGTCAGGGATCGGCTTCCTGGGCGCTGGCGCCATCATGCGCGAAGAAGGCAATGTGCGTGGCCTGAATACGGCTGCCACTTTGTGGGGCTCTGCGGCCGTCGGCGCGGCGGCAGGCGCAGACCTGATACTGGAAGCGATGCTGGCCACCGTGTTTGTGCTGGCGGCGAATACGCTGCTGCGTCCCATCGTCAACACCATCAACCGCAAGCCGCTGGATGTGGAATCGGCCGAGGTCACCAACACCGTGTATGTCATCGCCGAACGCGCGCAGCAGAAGCAGGTGCTGGCGCTGCTTGAAGCGGAACTGGAGCGCGCCAACTATCCGGCGCGCGATCTCGAAATCCACGCGTTCGGGCAGGAGGACGTGGAGATTGAAGCGACACTTGCCGCGACTTCCGTGGATGGCGATGAACTCGATGCCCTGATACGCAACCTGGCCGTCAAGCCGGCGGTGAAGCAGGTATTCTGGAGTCCGAGCACCAGCGAGTAGCGTGACAATGCGCGGATTTTTCCAGACGCTCAGGATGATATGCTTGGGTGATTACCAAGGAGATCATTGTCATGCAAAAGTGCATCGCATCTGCTGTTCTGGCTTTATCCGCGACCACCGCCTTTGCCGCGCCGGCCGATGCCGACGCGGTTGAAAAGGCAAAGCAGGCAGCACAGAGCTGGCTGACGTTAGTCGATTCAAGCCAGTATGCGGCGACGTGGGAACAGGCGGCGCAGCCGTTCAAGTCCGCAGTGACCAAGTCGGACTGGGAAAAGGCAGCAGGGGCGGTTCGCACGCCGGTCGGGAAAATGGAACAGCGGGTCCTGGCTTCCGCAGCGTACACAGAGAATTTGCCCGGCGCGCCGGCCGGCCAATACGTCGTGATCCAATATAAAACGCAGTTTTCAAAGAAGCCCGCCGCCGTCGAGACGGTGACGCCGATGAAAGGCGCGGATGGCGTCTGGCGCGTGACGGGCTACTTCCTCAACTAGGACTAGGTGCGGTTGATCGACACGCCGCCGTCCACCAGCAGCGCGGTGCCAGTCACAAAGCTGGAGGCGTCGGATGCCAGGTACAGCGCGGACTGCGCAATCTCCTGCGGTTCCGCCATGCGCTTGAGTGCGTGCAGATTCTCGACGAACTGGCGCGCTTCCGGCGCTGCGGTGGCGGCGCGGCCCATCGGCGTATCGGTGCCGCCCGGGAGCAGGGCATTGACGCGTATGCCCTGGCGGCCGCATTCCGCCGCAATCACCTGCGTCAGGCCGATCATGCCTGCCTTGCTGGCCGCGTAAGCCCCCATGCCCGGCATGCCCACCGTGTAGCCGACAAACGTGGACGTGAAGATGATGGAGCCACCGCCACGCGCGGCCATGGCCGGTATCTGGTATTTCACACCGAGGAAGGCACTGGTCAGGTTGATGGCCAGGGTATCGTTCCAGTCGCGCAGGTCCGTGTCCTGAATTGGACCCGATGGCCCCATCGTGCCGGCGTTGTTGAAGGCGATATCCAGACCGCCAAAGCGCTCCTCGGCCGTTTGCACCAGCCTTTGGGCCAACTGCTCGTTGCGGATGTCACCGGCTACCGCGATGGCCACGCCGTCTTCCTGCCGGATCTGCTCCACCAGGACGTTGAGTTCTTCGATACGCCGGGCCGTGACCACCAGCTTGGCGCCATGTTGCGCAAACAGGCGCGCGGTGTGATAGCCGATGCCGGAACTGGCGCCAGTGATGATGGCGACTTTGCCCGCTAACTGTTTCATGTCTGATCTCCTTATCGTGTTGGGTCAGGCGCCACGATAAGGTCCGGCACTAAACGGGGATATCTGTATCTTGCGCCTGAATCCCGATGCGCCACCAGCGCGGCATCAGCTGCTGGATTTCCGGACGGCCGAAGCGGTCGTCGATGAGATAGACGGTGCCGCGATCGGTTTGCGTGCGGATCACGCGGCCCGCCGCCTGCACCACCTTCTGCATGCCCGGATAAGTGTAGGTGTAGTCATAGCCCGCGCCGAAAGTCGTCTCCATGCGCTGGCGTATCTGCTCGTTGACGGGATTGATTTGCGGTAGGCCCAATGTCGCCACAAACGCGCCGATCAGGCGAGCGCCCGGCAGGTCCACGCCTTCGCCGAACGAGCCACCCAGCACGGCAAAGCCGATACCTTCGCTGTCCAGCGTAAAGCGATCGAGGAACTGGGCGCGCTCCGCCTCCTCCATGCGGCGCGACTGGCGCCATACCGGCACCTCGGGATACAGTTCGGCGAACTGGTTGGCGGCTTTCTCCATGTAGTCAAAGCTGCTGAAGAAAGCCAGGTAGTTGCCGCGCTGGCTGCGATACTGCTTGCCCATCAGCTCCGCGATCGGGCGCAGCGACTGTTGCCGGTGCTGATAGCGCGTGGAGATGTGCGACGCCACCTGCACCGACAGCTGCTCCGCCACAAATGGCGACTCCACATCCACCCAGGCCGTGGTTTCCGGCATGCCGAGCATGTCGCCGAAGTAGTTCCATGGGCTGAGCGTGGCCGAGAACAGCGCCGTGGTGCGCGTGCTTTCAAAGCGCGGCTTCAGGTACGGCGCCGGCACGATATTGCGGATGCACAGGGTGGAGTTGCTATTGCTGGCGCGCGCACCTTGCAGCTTCTCGATGTCGAACAGCGCATGGTCGCCAAAACTCTCCGCCAGGCGCCCGAACATCAGCGCGTTGAAGTAGAAGCTTTGCAGGTCCGGTTCGACGTAGCCTGGATGATCGACCATGTAGTCGGAAATCGCCGTCGCCGCCGTTTGCAGCGCGCCCATGAATTTTTCCGGCAGCGCCGTGTAGGACTGGTATTCGGCGGTCTGGTCTTTCTCCAGCTGGTTCCACTGCTTGTGCACGCGGTCCAGCGGTTTTTTCAGTTCGTCCGGCACGACCTTGCGCAGCAGGCGCAGGCTGTCGTGCTCCATGTCGGCGGAGTACATCTTGCGCGCGCGGGACACCATGTTGTGCGCCTCATCCACCAGCACGTTGACCTTCCAGTCGTTGAGCTGCGTCAGGCTATGCAGCATGGCGCTGATGTCGAAGTAGTAGTTGTAATCGCCAATCACGATGTCGCACCAGCGCGCCATCTCGCTGCTCAGATAATACGGACAGACGTTGTGGGCGAGGGCGATGGCTTTCAGCGTCTCGCGGTCCAGCGACGGCGGTGCGCCGCCGCTTTCTGATGGCGCCATGATGTCCAGCGCAGACTGGCGCGCAGCCGGCAGGCGGTCGTAGAAACCTTGTGCCAGCGGACAGGATTCGCCATGGCAGGCCCTGTCCGGATTGACGCAGGCGGTGCTTTTGGCCGCCAGTTCCAGCGTACGCAAAGGCAGCAGCGGCGCGCCTTCGCGGATGATGTCCACCGCATCCAGCGCCATCTGCCGGCCCGAGGTCTTCGCCGCCAGGAAGAAGATCTTGTCGATGTCATGCTCGGCGCTGGCTTTCAGCATCGGGAACAGGCTGCCGACGGATTTGCCGATGCCGGTCGGCGCTTGCGCCAGCAGGCACACGCCGCGATTGCTGGCGCGGTACATGGCTTCCGCAAGCTGGCGCTGGCCCGGGCGGAAATCGCCGTAGGGGAAGCGCATGGCTTTCAGCTGCAGGTCGCGTTCCGCGCGGTGCGCCATTTCCTGTCCGGCCCATTGCAGGAACAGGCCGCATTGCTGTTCGAAGTAGTTTTGCAGGCCGGCCGCCGTATGGTCTTCATGCAGCACGGTTTCCTTCTGGCTGCCGACGTCGAAGTAGACCAGTGCGAGGCGGATCTTCGACAGGCCCTGATCCTGGCACAGCAGGTGTCCGTAGATCTTGACCTGCGCCCAGTGCAGCGCGCGCTGGTTGTCCGGCATCTTCTTCAAATCGCCGCGATAGGTTTTGACTTCTTCCAGACGATTGCTACGGACGTCGTAACCGTCGGCGCGGCCGCGCACATGCAGCGGGCCGCAGTCGCCGGACAGCGGGATTTCGGTCTGGTAGTCGTCATCGCGGCGCGAGGCGACGACGGCATGGCCGGCGATGCCTTCCTGCGCGGTGGGCGAGGGCGTGAAGCGCAGATCGAGGTCGCCGGTCTTGGCGGTGAACTCGCACAGCGCGCGCACGGCGATGGTATAGCGGGCCGGCTGCGTCATGCCGCCCACTGCAGATAGCAGACCGAAATCGGCATCTGGTGCGCGGCGCAGTATTCGATCCAGCGCAGCTGGTTGTCCTGCAGACGGTCGCCCGGGCCTTTTACTTCGATCATGTTGTAACGGTGTTCGGCCGGCCAAAACTGAATCAGGTCGGGGAAGCCGCTGCGATTGGATTTGATGTCCAGCAGGATGCGCTCGAAGGCGCGCTTCAGGTGGACGGCGGGGATGCAGTCCAGCGCCAGATCCAGCAACGCTTCATCGATCGCCTCCCAGTACAGGAACGGCGACTGGATGCCGCACTTGGCGGCGTAATTGGCGCGGATGGTGGCGCGGTATTGTTCGCCATCGAGCTGCGACAGCGCCTCGGCAAACTGCTGCGCGCGGCGGCGCTGGAAATCCGCGCTGTGCAAATCGGCCGGGCCGCGATGGTAGGGGTGGAAGAACGCGCCCGGTATCGGCGAGAACACGGCGTCCCAGCACAGCAGGCCAAACAGCGAATTAATCAGCGCGTTTTCGACATAGTAGACCGGCGCGTCTTCGCGCGTCAGGTGGTCGCGCACGACGAATTCGACGTAGTTGGCTTCTTCCGGCGGCGGCAGGCTCAGATCGATGCGCTCGGCCTGCGCCAGGGCCACTGCGGGCGGCTTGGCATGACCCAGCTTGCGGGCGAGGCGCGGCGCCATGCGCAGCAGCTGTTGGCGTTCGGCCGCGCTTTCCGGCGCCTGCATGGCGGTTTGCAGCAGGTCGAACGCCGCGCGCGGCTGCGCGTCTTTTTCCAGCACGCGGATGGCACGGGCGCGGGCGCCGGGATAGTCGCAATCGGCGTAGAGCGCGTAGGCGGCCGGCCAGTCGGCCAGCTTCTCGACATGCTGGGCGATGGTGAACAGCAGCTTGTTGCGGCGGCTGCGCAGCCATTCATTGTCGTCCGCGCAGGGCGGCAGGTCACGGATCACGGCAGCTGGTTCCTCGCCGTCGGCAAAGCGCTCGTGGCAGTGATGGATGGCGAGAAAGTCATCGATATCGCGGCGGCTGCGGAAGCCGCGCGCGGCGGCCGAGAACGCCACTTTTTCGTACTGATAGATGCCGAGGTCGGACAGCACGAACTCGGTCCAGTCCTGATGGTAATTGCCGAAGAAGACCAGGCGCAGGCGGTCGCACAGTTCCTGTGTACGGTTGCGGTAAGCGTGATCGCCGGAATTGGCGTACCAGCCGGAGAAGCGGTGCTCGCCGTCATACTGCCCGCGCAGCGCCTCCAGCTGGTCGGCCTTGCGCAGATGCCGGACATGCGGCGCGAGCTGGAAGATCTTCACGATCTCGGGCTTTTGCAGCAGTTCGAACAGCTCATCCAGCGCGAGTGCGGGATCTTCCTCGATCAAGCCCAGCTTGGCCAGCGGACGGGCCGCCTCGTGGGTGCTGCCGATTTCCGCGTACACCAGTTTGCTGGCGCGGAACAGCGTTCCCTTGCGCATCACCATGCGGACGAACAGGGCGCGCGAAGCCTGCGGCAGGGACGGGAACACTGAAAGAAAGTGACGTTCTTCAGCGTTGAGCAGATCGTCGTAGCGTTCCGCTATCCATGCCAATACCTGGTGAAAATTCTCCAGATAATAGAATGGATTTTCAAGCACCTTGATCATTGTAGCGGGGGCGAACGAGCGATTAACTGTATTTATGTACAGTGTACCGCATTCGGCCCCGGTAGCCCAGCAAAAAATCCGGGGTCAGTTCTTGCAATCCAACACGGGCTCTGCCGTAATAACTTCTACGGCAGAGCCCGTGTTGGATTGCAAGAACTGACCCCGGATTTAGGGGTTATTTTTTCGCCGGAGGGGCTGGGGTGACGATGGCGTTGGCTTTGGCGATTTCGCTTTCTACGGCCTGTACCGCTTGCTTGGTGGCTTTGGTGACCTGTTCGTAGCCCGTGAAGGCGTTGTCGATCGCGGTTTTGACGATCTGGACGGCGTTTTCCGAGCCGGGACGGACGTTTTTGGTGACGTCGTGGATCAGCGCGCTCAGGTTGTTCTTGGCTTCGGTCATATGGGCGTCGGCCGCGCGGGTGAATTCTTCGCGGATCTCGGCAATGATGTCGCCCAGTTGCTGCTGGTAGGCCGCAGCGCCTGCGACGCCGGGCTGGATCTTGTCGGCGGCGGCCTGGAGGGCGGCTTTGGGATCGCTGGCCTGGCTGATTTCCTTGCCGGCCGCGAGGCTGTCTTCCAGATGCGATTTGGCCGTCGCCAAGTTGAGCGCAATCACTTGTTCCACGCCTTGCACGGTTTTACTGGTCAGGGTGTTGAACGTTTCCAGCTGAAATTCAAACAGCGCTTTGGTGACGTTGGCAAATTGCTCGGGATTCGTAAACATACAGTCTCCTCATAGTGATGTGGGATGCAGCGCGCAGCGATTCCGGTTCAACCGTGTTCTTGTGAGTTTATTATCTAGTAACAAGTAATTTCTCGCAACGGGCATCTTGATACGGCCCGTAGCCACGCTCCCAGCCTTCTCCTGGCGAGGTTTGCGCGCAGGCGGTGGATGCCGGGTCGATCTTGCTGTTCCAGCGCCACCACGGCGCCGGTTTGGCGGACAGTGCGCCGCAGCAGATGGCCAGTGCCAGTAACGCGGCGAGCTTGCGTGTAAGTGTGTTCATGCCTTAAACCAGTTGTTTGGCGCAGACGCGATTGCGGCCGCTGTTTTTCGCAGCGTACAACAAATCGTCGGCCGCTGCGATCATATTGACGTGCGCCGCATGGGTGGAGGTCGCAAAGTCGACGCTGGCGACGCCAAAACTGGCGGTGACGGCGATGCGCTGGCCTTGGTGTTCGACCGGGTGGGCGGCAAAGCCCTGGCGCAGGCGTTCGGCCAGCAGTTCGCCGCCGGCCAGGTCGGTTTCCGGCAGGATCAGCAGGAATTCCTCGCCACCGTAGCGCACCACGCTGTCGATGCTGTCGCGCGTCATCGATTGCAGCAGGCCGGCAAAGTGCTGCAGCACGGCGTCGCCGCCGTAGTGGCCATAGGTGTCGTTGACGGCCTTGAAGTGGTCGAGGTCGCACATGATGACGGTCAGGCTGAGCCGGTAGCGCTGGGCCCGCGAAATCTCTGTTTCCAGCAGCCGGTCGTGCAGGTGGCGACGGTTGTAGCAGCCGGTCAGCGGGTCGCGCACCGACAGGTTTTTCAGCACCATCTGGGCGCTGTATTCTTCGCGCCACAGCAGCTGGTAGCGGCGCGCGGCGACGTAGCCAAACAGGTTGCACAGCACCAGCAGGGCCGCCACGGTGGACAGTTCTACCGTGGGCATATTGCCCAACCAGCGTGCCAGCAGGATGAATAGCGCGGTGGCGGCGGCGGAAATCGCTGCCGCGTACAGCAGCCGGTTGGGGATGTAGATGTAGAGCACGATGACGACAATCGACATCGAGATCGCATGCAGCGAGAATTCGCTGGGCCGCAGTGCGGCGATCAGCAGGAAACCGCCTGCGCCAGCCACTTCCACGATGCTGGCGGCGGTGCGCGTGAACGGGATGGAGTCAGGCCGCCGTTTCAGCATGGCCAGGCAGGCCAGCACCACGGCCGCCACGGCCAGCCGCGCGCCGACCAGCAGGCAGGTCTTGAATTCGTAGCCGACCCAGATCAGGTCGGTCAGCGCAAAACACAGGTAGAACAGCGAGCAGAACAGGAAGGTCACGCGCTGCTGCGCCTGCGTCATGGCCAGGTGGTGGCGCAGGAACTCGGTTTCCGTGGCGGCGTCACAGAACTCGCAGCGTAGTGGCGCCACTTCATTTGTCCTGGACGGAATGGGGGTAGGGGGCATGCCGCGTGTCTCCGCTATTGGCCGGCTGCTTGCCGGTCTGATACGGTCAATTATACGACTGCAACAATTGCGGAGCGGGAAAAAGTTTCAGGCCGGTTTATAGCGGGGCGACCTTGGGCAGGCGCAACATGAAGCTGCTGCCTTGGCCCGGCGTGCTGGCCGCCTCGATGCGCCCGCCCAGCATGCCGGTGACAATGTTGTGTGTAATATACAAACCAAGGCCGGAACCGCCCGAGCCTAGCCGGGTGGTGAAGAAGGGATCGTAAATCCTGGGCAGATTGTCGGCCGGGATGCCGACGCCCGTGTCGCTCAGCGTGATGGCGATTTCGCCGTTGCCGCTGTCATGCGCGGACAGGGTGATGCTGCCGCTGCGTCTGCCGTCAAAACCATGCACCAGGCTGTTTTCGATGAGGTGTTGCAGCGCCTGCGTCAGCGGGCCGGGGTAGCTGTCCATTTCCAGCCAGTGATCGACGTCTTCGATGAGGTCCAGGCCGCGCTGGCGTACCTGGCCCTGCATCGATTGCAGCAGTTCGGCCACCACGTCGCCGAGTTTGAAATGGTCGCGCTGGGTGTTGCCGCCGTCCACGGCGATGCGCTTGAAGCTGGCCACCAGCGCGGCGGCGCGGTTCAGATTGCGCAGCACGACGTCGTCGGCGCTGGCGGCCTGCTCCAGATAGGCTTCCAGCACCGAGCGGCGCAGGCCGCTTTCCATATCGCGCCGCAGCCCGGCTGTGCGTTCGCTCATGCTGCTGGCCATGGTCAGGCTGTTGCCGATCGGGGTGTTGAGCTCGTGGGCGACACCGGCCACGAGCGAACCCAGCGCGGCCAGCTTGTCGCGCCGCACCAGTTCCTCTTGCGTCATGCTCAGGTTGTCGAGCGCGGTGGTGAGTTCTTCATTGATGTGTTCAGCGTCTTCCTTGGCCTGCTGCAGCTCCGCCGTGCGGGCGGAGACCAGCTCTTCCAGATGTTCGCGGTGGCGCTGCAATTCTTCTTCGCGCCGCGTGCGGGCGATGGCGATACCGGCCAGGTGGCTGGCGGTGTGGATCAGGCGGCGGTCTTCCTCATTCGGCGAACGGATGTCTTGGTAGTACATCGCGAACGAGCCCAGCACGGTGTCCTTGTCGAGCAGGATGGGCATCGACCAGCAGGCGCGCAAGCCGTAGTGGGCGGCGGCGTTGCGGTAGGGCGCCCACAGCGGATTGTTGAGGATGTCGCTGACGATCACGGTCTCCTTGCGGAACATGGCCGTGCCGCAGGAGCCGGCGGCGGGGCCGATTGGCAGGCCGTTGAGCGCGTTCATGTAGTCCGCCGGCATGGTGGGGCCGGCCGCGCTCTGTACCGTCACGCCATCCGGATTGAGCAGCATGACGGTGCAATGGCCGCCCTCGAGCTGGGCTTCGATGAGGCGCACCAGGCGGTCCAGCGTTTCGGGCAGCGGCGCGCCGCGGGCGATCATTTCCAGCAGCGCGTTCTTGCCGTCGCGTAGTTCGGCCGCGAGCTTGCGCGGTGTGACGTCGACGATGCGGACATGCATCAGCCGGTGTTCCTGCGTGGTCAGCGGCACCATGCGCAGCTCGCATGCGAGCGGGCGGCCGGAGCTGTGCAGCATTTCCAGCTCGAACACCCGCACTTCGCCCGCCATCACCTGTTCCAGAGCGACCAGCAGCACGTGCTCGGACAGTTGGCCGTCCGGCTGCATGGGTGGGCACAGGGATTGCAAATCGGTCTGGATCAGTTCGGTTTCGGTCATGCCGAACAGCTGGCGCGTGCGGCGGTTGACGTCGAGGATGCGGTTGGTGCCGCGCTGCATGAGCACGATGGCGTCCGGCGAACCGGCCAGCATGGTGTGGTAATTGACTTCCAGCGTGGCCATGGTGGGCATGCCGGCCTGCACCGGCGCCGGCGAAATCGCGTGCAGGTGCAGCAGGATTTTTTCCGCCATGTCGTCGACGTTAAAGCTCATCGGCAGGTAGGCGGCGGCGCCGGCTTCGTAGGCGCGGCTGCGTTCTTCGTCGCCAGGGTGGGCGGACAGCAGGAACACGGGCAGCGGCCGCTGGCTAGCTTGCTGCAAGCGTGAGCACAGTTCCAGGCTGGCGCTGCCGGCCAGCGCCACGTCCAGCAGTGCCAGCGCGACGTTGCCGCCGCGCGCGATGGCCAGCGCCTCGTCGCCGCGGCTGACGGCCTGCACCTCGAAATTGTGCCGCACCAGCATGCGTTGCAGTGCGCCAGCGTCATATGCCGCAATGGCGGCAATCAGGATGGTTTGCGGCTGATCGGATGAGAACGGCGGCATCATGTCTGGCTGGTGCGGCTCCGCAAGGCGGCGTGAACCCAGTGTATTACAAGTTCGCCATCAACTGCCAGTGTCATGCTGCCTTTAGTGTGACCGCTTGCTGGGCTTGCTGGATCTGCGGGAAGTTGTCCTCGATCCAGTCGACCAGCACTTCCAGCCGTTCCGCCGCTGCGCGGCCCAGTGGCGTGAGGCTGTATTCCACGTGAGGCGGCACAACCTGATGGGCGACACGCAGCACCATGCCGTCGTAGGCCAGGGCGTCTAGCGTCTGCGCCAGCATTTTTTCGCTGACGCCGCCGACGGCGCGGCGCAGTTCGCTGAAACGGTGGGTGCGTTCGAGCAACATCACCAGCACCAGCACGCCCCAGCGGCTGGTGATATGGCCCAGCACCGCGCGCGACGGGCAATCGGCGGCCATCACCTGGGCGCGCTGTGGGTCCTGATTGGCTTCCTGGATGGCTTTGCGCAGGGATTTGCTGGTCTTGGGCTGGTTCATGGTCGCTCCTGGGGTACTTACCAAAATGTACGTACTTACATTTCGTAAGTATAGCCTATATGATGGGCTCATCCATCTTTTTAAGGAGAACCACATGATCGTCGTTACCGCAGCAACCGGCCAACTGGGCCGTCTCGTGATTGCCAACCTGCTCAAAACCACGCCGGCCGCGCAGATCGTCGCCGCTGTGCGCGACCGCGCCAAGGCGGCTGACCTGGCCGCGCAGGGCGTGCAGGTGCGCCGCGCCGACTATACCGATCCGGCCTCGCTGGATGCCGCCTTCCAGGGCGCCACCAAGGTGCTGCTGATTTCGTCGAATGACCTGGGCAACCGCGTGGCCCAGCACCGCAACGCCATCGATGCCGCCGCCCGCGCCAAGGTCGGCCTGCTGGCCTACACCAGCGTGCTGCATGCGGACCGTTCGACGCTGGACCTGGCGGCGGAACACCGCGCAACCGAAGACGCAGTGCGCGCCTCGGGTCTGCCTTACACCTTGCTGCGCAACGGCTGGTATGTGGAAAACTACACCGGCAGCCTGGGCGCGGCGTTGGCGCACAATGCGCTGGCGGGCGGCGCGGGCGAAGGCCGCATCTCGGCGGCGGCGCGTTCCGACTATGCGGAAGCGGCGGCCGTGGTGCTGACCCAGTCTGGCGCGGTAGAGCAGGTGTATGAACTGGCGGGCGATAGCGCGTTCACGCTGGCGGACCTGGCGGCTGAGGTGTCGCGCCAGAGCGGCAAGGACATCCCGTTCCACAACCTGCCGCAAGCGGAGTACCGTGATCTGCTGGTGAATGTGGGATTGCCAGTGCCGCTGGCCGAGTTGATCGCCGATTCCGACGCCCAGGCCGCCAAGGGCGTGCTGTTTGATGACAGCGGCGTGCTGGGCAAGCTGATCGGTCATCCGACCGTGTCGCTGAGCGCGGCTGTCAAAGCGGCGCTGTAATGAAAAAAGCCGTCTGACTTGAATGCGATCCTGAATGCATTCAGCCAGACGGCTTTTCTACGGAATTTTTGGTGCCCACGGAGGGACTCGAACCCCCACACCTTGCGGCACATGGACCTGAACCATGCGCGTCTACCAATTCCGCCACGTGGGCATTTGTAACATCAACAGAAATCAGCGCTTGGTGCCCACGGAGGGACTCGAACCCCCACACCTTGCGGCACATGGACCTGAACCATGCGCGTCTACCAATTCCGCCACGTGGGCGCTGATACTGTCTTGCTGCTACTTCCTGCTGCTTGTTCTGCAACAGAAGGCACGCATCTTAAAGGCCGTACGGGTGCTCGTCAATAGCAAACTGCTGCTTTTGTGAAATTATTTCGCTTTTTACTTGTGTGCCGAGTTCCCGCATAATCAAGTTTCTTTCGATACCGTACCTGCCTGCGCAATGTTCGCGTCCCTGAGCCCATTGGCTGTGGCCGGTTTGCTGGTGCTGTCGGCCAGTGTCCGCGCCACTGAAGTCGTCACGCTGACGAGCGGCGAGTGGCTGCCCTATATTTCCCCCAGCTTGCCGCATTACGGACCGCTGTCGCGCATCGTCAGCGAGGCGTTTGCGCTGGAAGGCGTGGAGGTGCGCTACCTGTTCCGGCCCTGGAGCCGCGCCTACGTTGAAGGCGCAGGCGAGGGCGTCAACGGCACCATGGTGTGGAGCACGCTGGGGCGCGACACGGAGCGCGAACGCCGCTTCCATATCAGCGACGCCGTGTTTGATGGTCAGTCGGTATTTTTCCATCTGAAGACGTTTCCGTTCCGCTGGCAGGGTTATGCGGCGCTGGCCAAGGTGCGCGTGGGCGGCACGGCGGGTTATGAGTATGCGTTTGATAAATACCCGTTCATCCAGGTCGATCGCACGGCGGCCAGCGACGAGCAAAATTTCCGCAAGCTGCTGGCGCGGCGATTTGATGTGTTTCCGTCGAATCTCGATGTGGGGCGCCAGATCATGCGCAGTACGCTGACGCCGGCCGAGGCGGAGCAGATCACCTGGGATGTGCACCCGTATAACATCACCCACTACCATCTGCTGCTGAACAAGGAGCATGCGGATAACGTGCGCTATCTGGCCTTGTTCAACAAGGGGCTGAGGCGGCTGAAGGAGAGCGGCAGGTATGCCGAGTATTTGCGGGTGCTGAAATGAAAAAAGCCGCAAACTCCTGAGGGATGTTTGCGGCTTTTTTGCGGAATTTTTGGTGCCCACGGAGGGACTCGAACCCCCACACCTTGCGGCACATGGACCTGAACCATGCGCGTCTACCAATTCCGCCACGTGGGCATTTTGCTGCTTTGCTCTGCTGCGTTGTCTGCATCAGAGGCCAGTATCTTACGGGAGGGGAGGGGTATCGTCAAGGGCGCGCAACTTGTTTTTCGAAAGTTTTTAATCCTGTCGTGTCGCGGCGTGCTGGCCGCCAAGGATGGCCGGAAATGAAAAAAGCCGCCTGGCTTGAATGCGATCCTGAATGCACTCAGCCAGACGGCTTTTTACGGAATTTTTGGTGCCCACGGAGGGACTCGAACCCCCACACCTTGCGGCACATGGACCTGAACCATGCGCGTCTACCAATTCCGCCACGTGGGCAATGATACTTCTGAACAACTCTGTTATTATATCGACCGGGAGAGTTTCGCGCCAGATGAACTTTTTAGATTCCTTACTGCACATCAACCCTGTCTAACAGTTCCCGCTGCTTTCGCTGCGAGAGACCAGGATTATAGAGGAATTCATGGCGATGTCAAATGCCTCCCATTAATTTTTTTCAAAAATCCGCTACGCGGCGTGCATTAGTCAATCAAGGCGTTTCCAAGTACACTACGCCTGTCGCGATGCCATATATATGCTAACTGTAAAAACAAGAAAAAACTTTTGAACCAATCTACACATACCATTCCTAGCCGGGAGGAAATTCTCGGCATCTTCCGCAGTGCCAAAGGTCCGTTGGACCTGCGCGCGCTGTCGAAATCGCTGAAAGTCGCCACCGACGCCCAGGCAGTCCTGTCGCGCCGTCTGAACGCCATGCAGCGTGACGGCCAGATCATGGTCGACGACACTGGCCATTACACGCTGGCCACGCAGACCGGCTTTATTGCGGGCCGCGTCAGCAGCCACCGTGATGGCTTCGGCTTTGTGATCCCGGATGAGCCGGGCGAAGACCTGTTCCTGCCTGAAAAGGAAATGCAGAAAGTGCTGCACGGCGACCGTGTGCTGGCCAAGATTGTCGGCGTGGATCGCCGCGGCCGCCCGGAAGGCACGATTGTTGAAGTGACGCAGCGTGCCAATACCCATATCATCGGCCGCCTGCTCAACGAAAACGGCGCCTGGATCGTGTCGCCGGAAGACCAGCGCATCGCGCAGGATATTCTGGTTGAAGGTGCGATTGGCAAGGCCAAGACCGGCCAGATCGTCAGCGTTGAACTGACCGAGCAACCGATGCGCTTCAAGCAGCCGGTCGGCAAGATCGTCGAAGTACTCGGTTCGCTGGACGACCCTGGCATGGAAATCGAAATTGCCGTGCGCAAGTTCGGCGTGCCGCATATCTTCTCGGATGGCGCACTGCGCCAAGCCAACAAGCTGCCGGACCATGTGCGCGAAAGCGACTGGGGCGAGCGTGTCGACCTGCGCGACGTACCGCTGGTAACCATCGACGGCGAAGACGCGCGCGACTTTGACGATGCGGTCTACTGCGAACCGATCAAGATCGGCCGTGCCAACGGCTACCGCCTGATCGTCGCGATTGCCGACGTCAGCCACTACGTCAAGCCGAACGACGCACTGGATGGCGATGCGCTGGAGCGCAGCACCTCGGTCTACTTCCCGCGCCGCGTGATTCCCATGCTGCCGGAGAAACTGTCCAACGGCCTGTGCTCGCTGAACCCGGCGGTGGACCGTCTGACGCTGGTGTGCGATGCCGTGGTCACGGCCAAAGGCGAGATCAAGGCTTACCAGTTCTACCCGGCCGTGATTCACTCGGCCGCGCGGTTGACCTACACCGAAGTGGCGGACATCCTCGGCAACACCAAGGGTCCGGAGGCTGCGCGCCGTCCAGGCCTGGTGCCGCATCTGACCAATCTGTACGACGTGTTCCAGGCGCTGCTCAAAGCGCGTGCTGAACGCGGCGCGATCGATTTCGAAACCACCGAAACCTATATCGTCTGCAACCCGAGCGGCAAGATCGAGAAGATCATTCCGCGCACCCGCAACGATGCGCACCGCCTCATCGAAGAGTGCATGCTGACTGCCAACGTGTGCGCAGCGGATCTGCTGATCCGCCACAAGCATCCTGGCACCTACCGCATTCACGCTACGCCGACGGCTGAAAAGCTCAAGCAGGTACGCACCTTCCTCAAGCAGGTCGGCCTGTCTCTGAATGGCGGCGACAAGCCAGCTGCAGCGGACTATGCTGCGCTGATGCGCGAGATCAAGGAACGTCCGGATGCATCGCTGCTGCAGACCATGCTGCTGCGCTCGATGCAGCAGGCGGTCTACTCGCCCGATAACATCGGTCACTTCGGCCTGGCGTATGAGGCGTATGCCCACTTCACCAGCCCGATCCGCCGCTATCCGGACTTGCTCACGCACCGCGCCATCAAGGCTATCCTGCTGGGTAAAAAGTACGAGCCGAAGATTGCCAGCACCAGTGTGCTGAACACCAACGTCTCGAACGCGACCCGCAAGCAGCAAGCCAAGGACAAGGCCGAGGGCAAAGAGAAAAAAGCCGCAGACCTGACCGTGTGGGATGCGCTGGGCGTGCACTGCTCGGCCAACGAGCGTCGCGCCGACGAAGCCTCGCGCGACGTCGAGAACTGGCTCAAGTGCTACTTCATGCAGGACAAGCTGGGCGAGGAATACACCGGCATCATCACCGGCGTGACCACGTTTGGCATCTTCGTGCAGCTCGACCAGCTGTTCGTTGAAGGCCTGGTGCACGTGACCGATCTAGGCCAGGATTACTTCCAGTATGACGACGCCCGCCACGAACTCAGGGGCGAGCGCACCGGCAAGAAGTTCCAGCTGACCGACCGCGTTGCCGTGCAAGTGGTGCGCGTGGATCTGGAGTCACGCAAGATCGACCTGCGTCTGGCCGGCGCCGATGCGGTCGAGGCGCCAGCCGGTGGGGCCGCCCGCAAGCCCGCACGTGACAGCAAGACCAACATCAAGCCTGGCCCGGCCATTCCGGCCGCCAAGCCAGGCAAACCAGCCCGCAAGCCGGCTGCTGCCCCAGCGGCCGCAGCCCAGCCGAAGGCAGCATCCCGCAAGCCCAAGGCTGCCCCCGCAGCCAAACCCAGAGCAGCCAAAGCTGCCACTAAAAGTAAGAAGAAGCGATAAATGAGCAAGAATAAAATGATTTTCGGTTTCCACGCGGTGACCTCGCGTCTGCGTCACGAGGCGTCGTCGGTGGAAGAAATTTTCGTCGACGCCACGCGCGATGACCGCCGCATGAAGGACCTGGTTGCCAACGCCAAGGCCGCTGGTGTGCGCGTGATGCCGGTGGATTCGGCGCGCCTGGACAAGATCGTCGGCACCCGCCGCCACCAGGGCGTGATCGCGTTTGCCTCGCAGCTGGCGCTGGCGCGCAATCTGGACGAGCTGCTGGATGCGATCGATGGCCCGCCGCTGCTGCTGGTCCTCGACGGCATCACCGATCCGCACAATCTGGGCGCCTGCCTGCGTGTGGCCGACGGCGTTGGCGCGCACGCAGTGATCGTGCCGAAGGACCGCGCGGTTGGCCTGAACGCCACGGCCGCCAAGGTGGCGTCCGGTGCCGCCGAGACCGTGCCCTACATCACCGTGACCAATCTGGCGCGCACCCTGCGCGAGCTGAAAGAGCGTGACATCTGGCTGATCGGTACTTCGGACGACGGCGAAAAAGGCCTGTACGAAGCCGACTTCACCGGCCCGACCGCGCTGGTCATGGGTTCGGAAGGCGAGGGCATGCGCCGCCTGACCCGCGAGACCTGCGATATGCTGGTCAGCATTCCGATGTTCGGCTCGGTCGAGAGTCTGAACGTCTCCGTCGCCTCGGGCGTCTGTCTGTACGAAGCCCGCCGCCAGCGTATCGCGCGAGAAGGTTAAGCAGTCCTCCAGCGATAACGATACGCACTACCCGGCGGCCGACTTCGAGGGCCGCCGGTTCTCCCTCCCTCCGAAGTCAGCCGCTGTTCAGCAACTCCCAACCGGATACGCTAACATGAAGCACCGGTTGTCATTCTGGATACGCCATGTTCCATCGCCTGCGCCAAGACATCAACAGCATCATTGAACGCGACCCTGCCGCCCGCAATGCCTGGGAAGTATTGACCTGCTATCCGGGACTGCAAGCCATTGTCATGCACCGCTGGGCGCACTGGTGCTGGACGCACAGGATGAAATGGCTGGGGCGCTTTATTTCCTACCTGGCCCGCATCATCACCGGCATCGAGATCCACCCCGGCGCCACCATTGGCCGCCGTGTATTCATCGACCACGGCTTTGGCGTGGTGATCGGCGAGACGGCTGAAGTGGGTGACGATTGCACCATCTACCAGGGCGTGACGCTGGGCGGCACCTCGCTGCACACGGGCGCCAAGCGTCATCCGACGCTGGCGCGTGGCGTGATTGTCGGCGCTGGCGCCAAGGTGCTGGGCGGCTTTACGGTGGGCGAGTATGCCAAGGTGGGCTCGAATGCAGTGCTGCTCAAGCCGGTGCCGCCCGGCGCGACGGCGGTCGGCAATCCCGCGCACATCGTGCAGAAGGAAGCCAGCGCGGCGCCCAATCCGTTTGCGGCATATGGCGTGACGCCGAATGGCGACGATCCGCTGTCCAAGGCGCTGCGTGGCCTGATCGAAAACGCGGCCAAGCAGGAAGAACGCATCGAACGGCTGGTAGCAACCATGAAGGCGGCGGGGTTGGAGTGTCAGAGCGTAGCTGAGTGTGATAAATTCAATTCTGTCCAATTGAACAAGCTCGTCGAATAAGGAAGCAGGCTATGGAAGTGACGCCCGAAGGCGCAGAAGTACTGGACCCGTTTGAAATCCGCGTCCTGGCCGTCCTGGCCGAAAAAGAAGCGCTGACACCGGATAACTACCCGCTGTCGCTCAACGCGCTGGTGAATGGCTGCAATCAGCTGTCCAGCCGCGACCCGGTGATGTCGCTGTCTGAAGACACGGTAGCGGAGGTGCTGCAGCGTCTCATGCAGCACAAGTACGTGAACGGCATCACGCAGGCCGGCGCGCGCGTGACCAAGTACGAACACCGCATGCGTATCAAATGGTCGCTGGAGCAGGACAAGCTGGCCGTGCTGTCTGTGCTGATGCTGCGCGGCTTGCAGACTGCCGGCGAAATCCGCACGCGCACGGGCCGTCTGCATGAATTCAAATCGGTGGGGGATGTGGAGCTGGCGCTGCAGTTCCTGATCGATAAGTATCCGCCGCTGGTGTCGCGCCTGCCGCTGGCGCCCGGCACCAAGGAGCCGCGCTACGGCCAGCTGCTGGGCGGTGAGGAAGCGCTGGCGCGCGAAGAAACGGCGGCCAGCCTTGGTGGTTCAGTGAGTGGCGGGCAGGGCACGCGCATTGGTGCGCTGGAGCAGGAAGTCCAGCAATTGCGTAGCCAAGTCGAAGAGCTCACGGCCCAATTCGCCGAATTCCGCAAGCAATTCGAGTAACCGTCGCTCCCGCTTGGGCGGGAACGACGTGGCAGGTTTATGCTTCTTCGCGGCGACGGCGCATCCACACGGCGACGGCAATCATTGCCACACCCGCAGCTGCACCGATCCATACCGTGGCGGTACCCAGCGTGGCCCACGATGCGTTAAAGATGGCGTCTGGCAGTGGCATCTTGTTGACCTCGTGGTCGATCGCCACCACGTCTTTGCTGAACGCCAGCCAGGAACCTGGCACTACACCGAGCAGGATGCGGGTGGTGATGTGGCTGGTGATCCAGACCGCATCGATGCCGAAGCTGAGCGCCTTTTCTGCCCAGACCAGCAGCAGCGAACCGATCACCGGCGTGCCGACGGCCCACAGGAAGACCTTGGAGCGCGCCATGCTCGACACCATGAGCAGCCAGCCGACCGTTGGCAATGCCCACAGGATGTACACCGGCAGCAGGCCAAGCAAGCGCAGTGGCGTCAGATACAGGTCAGGCGTCGACAGGATGGCGCCGAACAGATTGGTACCGTGCGCCAGCAGCACGAAGCAGGCCGCCAGCAGTGTCACCAGGCCCAGTGCGACCGCAACGCCCATGGTGATGAGCGGCGCCACCACCACCGCCAGCAGCAGCTTGGACAGCACGGTACTCAGGTCCGACACCGGCAGCGACTTCCAGAACAGCATGCTGCGATCGCGGCGCTCGTCATGCAGCGCGCCCAGGCAGTAGAAGAACACCAGCAGGCCCAGTATCATCAGCACCGGCATGCCCGCACCGATATAGGCCTGCGCCATGGTTTCCGCAATCCTGGCGCGCATCGCGCCTTCGATGGTGACGCTGGCCACGTTGTGGCCGTCAAACTGGAAACCGCTCATTTTGCCGAAGAACAGGGAAATGAACACCAGCGTGGCGATAATGCAGGCGATCACCACCGGGGTCCACAGCAGCATGCCCTTGTTTTCCCACATCTCGCGCTTGATCAGCCATTTCATGGTTTTCATGCGTAGCTTCCTTTCATGGTCGCGACAAACAGGTCCGCCACACTGGGCGTGCGCAGTTCGCCAAAATTCGACAGCTGCTGACGGGCCACGCCGTCAAACAGCATGACCGCCTTGCCAAACACGGTGCGTTGGCTCATCGGCTGCAGCGCGTTGGCGGCGGCCAGGAACTCCGGCTCCACCATCACTTCGGTAAAGCGTTCGCCCACTTCGTCCATCGACGCGGCCAGCGAGATCTTGCCGTTCTCAATGAACATCAGGTCGGTGAGGATGTGCTCGACCTCTTCGATCTGGTGGGTGGTGATGAGGATGGTCTTGTTCTCGTCGAAGTAGTCTTCCAGCAGGTTCTGGTAGAACTGCTTGCGGTACAGAATGTCCAGACCCAGCGTCGGTTCGTCCAGCACCAGCAGCTTGGCGTCAATCGCCATCACCAGCGCCAGATGCAGCTGCACCACCATGCCCTTGGACATGGCTTTGACTTTCATGTCCGGCTTGAGCTTGGTATTGGCAATGTACTTTTCCGCCTTGCTGCGATCGAAGCGCGGATGCACGCCCTCCACGAAATCGATGGCGTCCCTGACCTTGAGCCACTTGGGCAGGATGGCGACGTCGGCGATGAAGCAGACCTCGTTCATGAGGGCTTCGCGCTGGGTGCGCGGGTCCATGCCCAGCACCGACAGCTGGCCCTCGAACGGCGTCAGGCCGAGGATGGCCTTGAGCGTGGTGGTCTTGCCGGAGCCGTTAGGACCGATCAGGCCGACAATGCGGCCCGCGTCGACCGTAAAGCTGGTGCCATCCAACGCTGTATGCTTGCCGTATCGCTTGCTCAGGCTGGAGGCGGTAATGATGGCGCTCATGCCGCACCTCCGGGCGCCGCCGGCTTGAGCAGCGCTTCCAGGTCCAGACCCAGGCGGCGGATGCGTTCCAGCATGGCTGGCCAGTCTTCGCGCAGAAAGCGTTCGCGTTCGGTGGCCAGCAGTTTGTCGCGGGCGCCATCAGTAACATACATACCTATTCCCCTCCGTTTTTCAACCAGCGTTTCATCCACCAGCTCCTGATAGGCGCGGGAGACCGTGATCGGGTTGAGTTGATAATCTGCGGCGATCTGCCGGACCGAGGGCAGGGCGTCGCCAGGCTTGAGCAGGCCGTCCAGCACCATGCCGATGACCTTGTCTTTAAGCTGCCGATAAATCGGCGCGTTGTCATTCCACATACATAGTTACCCCTTACGTGTGTTAATGAAGTGGTGTTGTAGTGAACTATAACACTAGAAATCAAAAAGACAAGCGATTTGTGTTTAGCGCTGTTGCATAGTTTGTAGCGCCAGCGTGTTATGGATGGCGGCGCCGGCGGCAGTGTTATCGAAGATGCACCAGCAGTCGCGGGCCGCCAGCCATTGCGCCACCTGCTGCAAATAGGCCTCGTCATACGCGGAATAGTAGATCTTGGGGCTGCCGTGCAGGCGGACATAGGCTTGTTCCGTGGTGGGCACGTGCGGGCCGGCCTGGCCTGCGGGCGGATCGGCAATCACGCGCGTGATGCGGTGCTGTTGCAGCAGGGCAGTGGCGGCGTCGCTGAACCAGGTGGCGTGGCGGGCTTCGCAGGCCAGCATGCAGTTGAAATGGATGTGCAGCCGTTCGAACAGATGCTGGGCCGCTGCTGCGTCCAGTGTCAGGCTTGGTGGCAGTTGTACCAGTATGCAGCCGAGCTTGGCGCCGAGCGTGCCTGCCTCGCCGGCAAAGCGGCCGAGCAGCGCATCAATGTCGTTGAGCCGGGCGTCATGCGTGATGCTGCGTGGCAGCTTGACGGCAAAACGGAAGTCATCCGGCACGCTGTCGGCCCAGCGTTCGTAGGTCTTGGCCTGATGCGGGCGGTAGAACGAGGAATTGATTTCGACGGCATTGAAAACGCGCGCATAGCGCTCCAGGTGGCTACCGTGGGCCGGGAAACTGGCAGCGGCTTCGCGGTTGATGCTCCAACCGGCACAGCCCAATCTCGTCAGGGTCATATAATGCGCGTGTTCCGAATTTTTGAAGGAAGTGACGATGAATCTTAAACGCTATGCCAAATTTGCCGCGCCGCTATTGATTGCCATGGCAATTGCCGCCTGCGCCAGCCTGATCGGCCCGCGCCAGGTGGACCTGCCGCAAGAGCGCATGCAAGCCAGCCTGGAGCGCAAATTCCCCATGCATCACCGCGCGCTGGGCGTGTTAGAGGTCGAGCTGAGCCACCCGCAGCTGACCATCATGCCGGAGAGCGACCGCGTGGCGCTGAGTATCGACCTCGGCGTGACGCCGCTGATGGCACGCCAATCGTGGCATGGCAGCATGCTGGTATCGGGCCGCTTGCGCGTGGACAGCGCGCGCAACGCCATTTATATCGCCGATGCCCACGTCGACCGCTTCGTCATGGACAACCTGGATGAGGGCAAGCAGAACCAGCTGTCCAGCGTGGCCAACCTGCTCAGCGACCAGGTCATCCGCGACGTGCCAGTCCACACCTTCCGTCCGGAAGAGCTGCGTTACGCCGGCGTACAGTTCGTCCTGACAGGCATCGACACCCGCCCGGGCGGTCTGGTGGCAAAACTGGAGCCCCAGAAGCCGCAATAAAATCCGGGGTCAGTTCTTGCAATCCAACACGGGCTCTACCGTAGCAGGCGCTACGGTAGAGCCCGTGTTGGATTGCAAGAACTGACCCCGGATTTATTTCACGCCAGCTGGCTGCATTTCGCGCCGGGTTGGCGCATTTCGTCGCATGGCAATCCGGACGGCGCTGGAAAAGCGCAAAGTGGCTACATCGCACCCCAATAACGTCACTTGAAACGGAGCCCATCATGATTCAGCAAATTATTTCCCACACCCCAACCTATGTATGGGCCCTGCTGGCCTTCTTGCTGTACCGCGGTTATCTGGCCAGCCAGGACCGTGAAATCACGCTGCAAAAACTGGCGATTATCCCGTGCGTGATGCTGGGCCTGACACTGACCAGCATTAACAGCCACGGTGTACTGGGCGACGCGGTGTGGGCTGCCTGGGCCGCCGGCGCCGGTGTGGCGATGCTGCTGGTGTGGAGCATGAGCAAAGGCGAAGTCAGCGTCAACCGCGCTGCCGGTACGGTGATGCAGCGCGGCAGCTGGGCGCCACTGATGCTGATGGTCGCCATCTTCGTGACCAAGTACACCGTGGGCGTGATGTCGGTGATGCACCCCGAGATCATCCACAGCGTTGCCGGCACGCTGGTCGTGACGACCTTGTACGGCCTGTTCAACGGTGTGTTCATCGGCCGCCTGGCACGCTATGCCGCCGCCTACCTGCGTCAGCCTGCGCCTGTCGTCGCCTTGTGATGCAGCGCCAGAACTTCTACAATCTACAACATTGTTTAAAATTGTAGAGGCGGCTTATGTATATTTTCGGTGTCGGGTTGCATGTGCTGGTGGCGATCTTCTTTGCCATCCATGCGATCCGTAGCGGGCAGCAGTTGTACTGGGTGATGATTTTGTTCTTATTCCCAGGGTTGGGCAGCATTGTGTATTTCTTCGCGATCTACCTGCCAAATTCGAAATTGCAGCACGGCGCCCGCAAGGCGGTTACGGTGGCCGCCAAGACCCTGGATCCGGGCCGCGATCTGCGCGAGGCGCGCCAGGCTTACGATTTCACGCCGACCGCGCAAAACCAGATGCGTCTGGCCGCCGCCTTGCTGGCAGCGGGGAATGCGGAAGAGGCGGCTTCGACGTATGAAGCCTGTTTAAATGGCCCGTTCTCGGGTGACCTGGAAATCCGCTTCGGCGCCGCCCAGGCCACGCTGGCCAGTGGCCGTGCGGCTGCGGCGGTCGCCCACCTGCAAACCATCCGCGGCAGCGATGCCAAATTCCGTGCGGGACAGGTGTCGCTGTTGCTGGCGCAAGCCTATGCCGCTGCCGGCCGTCATGATGAGGCTGGTGCCGAGTTTGACTATGCGCTGAGTCATTACAACAGCTTTGAGGTGCAGGCGGAGTGTGCGATCTGGGCGGCAGGCCAGGGTGATGCCGACAAGGCCCATCAGCTGTACGCGGAGTTGAAGCACACCATGGACCGCTGGGCGCGCCACACGCGGGATCTGAACCAGCCGCTGGTGCGCCGCTTGAACGCGGCAATGGCCACCATCAGCCGCTGATTATTTCCCGGGCTTGCTGTGACCGGGGTTGAGCATGCCGCCGGTTGCAGCAATCGCCTGATTCAGCTTGTTCATGGTTTCCTGCGGCACGTCGCGGCTGCACACCACATGCCGCCGCATGCCGACCGGCATATTCGGCAGGTCGTAGCGCACCAGTTTTTGCGCCGACGGCTCCTTCTGCCGGAAAAACTCCCAGTCCTCGCGGTCAACGAACATATAGGACGCGCGGCCCACCGTCAGCATACGCATCATCTGCGTGGTTTCCACGGTGCGGCTCATTAGCTTGTTCTTGCCGGACCGGATCATCTGGTCCAGCACCGGGCCGTAAGACACGCCTTCAATCACCCCCAGCGTCAGCGTAGGATCGGTCAGCAGCGCTTCCAGCGTGGCGTGCGCCTGTACGCGTTCGACCATGCCGGGCGCGATCAGCACGGTGTGCGGCAGGTCTTCATGAAATGGATTGCTGTACTGGGCGAGGGCTTCGCGTTCGGGCAGGCGGTACCAGCTGATCGAGCAGTAGTTGGTGCTGCCATGCTGGAAATTGGCCCAGATGCGCTTTTGCGGCTCGTTGATGAAGCGTGCCGGCAGGCCTGCTGCGGCGAATACCTCGCGTGCGCGTTCCAGCAGGAAGCCTTTGGCGACACCGTTCTCCATGTAGTGGTAAGGCGGTTTGTCGCGCCAGGCGACGGTGATTTGCGGCGTTGCCGGCCAGGCTGCCGCGCACGCGAACGCGGCGCACAAGCCTGCAAGCGGCAGCGCCGGCTTCATGAGGCGATGACCGCGCCAGTCAGATCGTGGCGCGTGATCACCCCATCTGCCGCGACGGCGATCCAGCCGCCGCGCGCCGGGGTGGCATCCGGTTCCCAGTCCGGCAGCACGTAGCGGCGCTTGCCGTCGATGTGGTGCAGGGCGGGGCGGTGCGTGTGACCGTGGATCATGACGTCGGTGCCGGTTTGTTCGAACACGTCCAGAATCGCCTGCGGCGTCACGTCCATGATTTCGTAAGATTTGCCGCTTTGCTCCTTGCGGCTGTCGGCGCGCAGGCCGGCGATGATGGCCTTGCGCTGCGCCAGCGGCATGGCGGTGAATTGCGCCTGCCATGCGGGTTGCCGCACCATGGCGCGGAATTCCATGTATTTAGTGTCTTGCGTGCACTGGGCGTCGCCGTGCAGTACGACCACGCGCTGGCCGCCGATATCTGCGACCCAGGTTTCCGGCAGCAGCGTCAGATTGGCCGCTTCGGCAAACCGGGCGCCGACCAGGAAATCGCGGTTGCCGGCGATCCAGTAGACCGCCACGCCGGCATCGCTGACGGCGCGCAGCGCCGCCACGACCTGCGCGTGGTATGGATCGTCGATGTCGTCATCGCCGGCCCAGTACTCGAACAGGTCGCCAAGCAGATACAGTTGCTGCGCGTGCCGCGCATGCCGCTCCAGAAAGTCGAAAAACGCCGCACTGGTCGCGGGATGCGCAGGCTGCAAATGCAGATCGGAGATGAACAGCGCGCAGACCTCACTCATATCAATCAAGCAGCCAGTTCGATGCTTTCGATGATGACGTCTTCCGACGGCACGTCAGCAAACATGCCGCTGCGGGTGGTTTTGACTTTTTTGATGGCGTCCACAACGTCGGTGCCGTCAACCACTTTGCCGAACACGGCATAGCCCCAGCCGTCCTGGCCTGGGTAGTCCAGGAAGGAGTTGTTTTTGACGTTGATGAAGAACTGGGCCGACGCCGAGTGCGGTGCCGAGGTACGCGCCATGGCCAGGGTGTAGGTGTCGTTCTTGAGGCCGTTCTTGGCTTCGTTTTCCACGGTGGTGTCAGCTGGCTTTTGCTTCATGCCTGGCTCGAAACCGCCGCCCTGGATCATGAAACCATCGATCACGCGGTGGAAGATGGTGTTGTTGTAATGACCGGCTTCCATGTAAGCCAGGAAGTTGGCGACCGATTTAGGTGCTTTTTCTGCATCCAGTTCTGCGGTCATGGTGCCCAGGTTGGTTTTGATGATTACTTTGGTCATTTTGTTATCCTGAATGGTTAAAAAATACGGCAAGGCCGCTATTTTACTGTTTTGGCGGGATCGCTGTCTTCAAAATCGTCGCCGACTTCACGGTGATCGGGATGACAGGGATGTTCTGGAAGATGCCTTTGTCGTCCACCAGCACGCCCTTGATCTTGTCCACGACCTCGTAGCCTTTGACCACTTTGCCGAACACGGTGTAGCCGCCGGAGCCATCCGGACCTGGATAATCCAGCGGCGTATTGTCTTCGACATTGATGAACCACTGCGAGGTGGCCGAGTTGGGATCGCCCATGCGTGCCATGGCCAGCGAGTATTTGGCGTTGCTCAGGCCATTTTTGGACTCGATCGGCACTGGCTTGCTGGTCGGCTTGCTCTTGAGTTTTTCATCGTAGCCGCCGCCCTGGATCATGAAACCGTCAATGACGCGGTGGAAAATCGTGCCCTTGTAGAAGCCGGACTTCACATAGCCCAGAAAATTGTCGACCGACTTGGGCGCCTTCTCGCGGTCCAGCTCCACCACGATGTCGCCCATGGTGGTTTTCAGTTCCACCTGCGGCGTTGGCGTATTCTCAGTGGTTTTGGCGGCTGGCGGCGCGGCCAGCACAGCGCCGGACAGGGCCAGACCAGCGAAGACGGTCATCAGTTTTTGGTGCATCGAGCTTCCTCTGGTTAGTGTTAGATAGGCAAAATCCGCTTGCAGATGAGGCCTATGCTGTTTTTATCAATGCTATACTTGTTCCATTCTACCCCTTAGAACGTAGAAACAAGAACATTCCCCGGGGTTCCCCAGGCTAACGATGAACGCAGGTGCGCAGCCGTCTTGGATGACGCGCCAGGTCATCGTATTGCCTATGGCGCCCCAGTAAAACGCAAGAGTCCGATGAGCAATTTAAAGATTTACAACACGCTGGCGCGTGACAAGCAGACATTCGTACCTATCGAACCGGGCAAAGTCCGCATGTATGTATGCGGCATGACCATTTACGACTACTGCCACATCGGCCATGCACGCATGATGATGGCGTTCGACGTGATGTACCGCTGGCTGCTGGCGTCAGGCTATGACGTCACCTACGCGCGCAACATCACGGACATCGACGACAAGATCATCAAGCGCGCGGTGGAAAATGGCGAGACCATCTCGCAGCTGACCACGCGTTTTACCCGATACATGGACGAAGACACCACCGCGCTGGGCATCCTGCCGCCGACGCTGGTGCCGCGCGCTACCGAATATGTGCCGCAAATGCTGGCGCTGATCGAAAAGCTGGAAGCCAGGGATCTGGCCTACAAGGGCGAGGACGGCGACGTCAATTACGCGGTGCGCAATTTTGAAGGCTATGGCAAATTGTCGGGCAAGTCGCTGGACGACCTGCGCGCCGGCGAGCGCGTGGACGTCAACACCGGCAAGCGCGATCCGCTCGACTTCGTGCTGTGGAAGGCATCCAAGAAATCCGAACCGGAAGAAGTGAAGTGGGATTCCAAATGGGGCAAGGGCCGTCCGGGCTGGCACATCGAGTGCTCGGCCATGTGCTCGGCGCTGCTCGGCGAACACTTCGACATCCATGGCGGCGGCGCGGACCTGCAGTTCCCGCACCACGAAAACGAAATCGCCCAGTCGGAAGGCGCGTTCGGCCATCAGATGGTCAACTACTGGGTGCACAACGGCTTTGTGCGCGTGGATAACGAGAAGATGTCCAAATCGCTGGGCAATTTCTTCACCATCCGCGACGTGCTGAAAAAGTATGACGCCGAAGTGGTGCGCTTCTTCATCCTGCGCGCCCACTACCGCAGCCCGCTGAACTACTCGGACGCGCACCTGGACGACGCCCGCGGCGCACTGACCCGCCTGTACACCGCGCTGGATGGCGTGGAAGGCGACGGCCAGCCGCTGGACTGGAAAGAAGAAAACGCCGCCCGCTTTGCTGAGGCGATGGACGACGACTTCAATACGCCGCTGGCGGTGGCCGCGCTGTTCGAGCTGGCGACGGAAGTCAACAAATCGAAATCGCCGGTTGCCGCGCGCCAGCTGAAAGCACTGGCCGGCGTGATTGGCCTGCTGGAGCGCACGCCGCAGCAATTCCGCCAGGCGGCCGTGGGCGGCGAGGGCGGTGACGATGCCGCCATCGACGCTGCCATCGTGCAGCGCGCGGAAGCCAAGAAAGCCCGCAACTTCGCCGAGTCCGACAAGATCCGCGCCGACCTGCTGGCACAAGGCATCATCCTCGAAGACAAGCCTGACGGCACCACCAACTGGCGCCGCGCATAACTATGGTCATTGCCAAGGATAACGAGGCCGTCGGCGGCGTGCCGCCATACTGGGAGGAAGCCAAGCTTGAGCTCATGAAGCGGGACCGCATCATGAACAAGCTCATCCCGCAGTTTGGCGACCTGCACCTGCGCGGCCATCACGATCCGTTTACCACCTTGGCGCGTTCGGTTGTCGGCCAGCAGGTGACCGCCAAGGTTGCCGACGTGGCCTGGAAGAAGCTGCTGGACATCAGCCCGAAATGCACGCCAGCCCAGATCATCAAGGCGGGCGCCGAGCAGCTGTCGGCGTGCGGCCTGTCCAAGCGCAAGACCGAGTACATTCTCGACCTGGCCGATCACTTCAAGAACAAGCGCGTCCACACGGCCCAGTGGGACCAGATGGATGATGAAGCGGTGATTGCCGAGCTGGTGCAGATCCGCGGCATCGGCCGCTGGACAGCCGAGATGTTTTTGATATTTAATCTGCTGCGTCCCAACGTTTTACCGCTCGACGACCCCGGTTTAATCCAGGGCATCAGCCAGAATTATTTCTCGGGCGAACCGGTCTCGCGCAGCGATGCGCGCGAAGTTTCCGCCAACTGGGAGCCTTACCGAACGGTAGCGACCTGGTATTTATGGCGTAGTCTGGATCCGGTTGCTGTAGAATAGATACTCTAATCGCTGTGCGAGGGACTTTTGCGCGCCTTTACAAAAGGCGCCAGCCCCCTCAGCTGAGAATAAACACGGAGGTACAATGACCAAAACGACTTTCCTCAATTTTGAGCAACCGATTGCTGAACTCGACGGCAAGATCGAAGAATTGCGCTTCGTCCAGGACGATTCGGCAGTCGATATCTCTGAGGAGATCGACCGTCTGGCCAAAAAAAGCCAGCAACTGACCAAAGACATTTACGCCAAGCTGACGCCATGGCAGGTTTCGCAGATTGCGCGTCACCCACAACGTCCATACACCATGGACTACGTGAACGAAATCTTTACCGACTTCCACGAACTGCACGGCGACCGCACCTATGCGGATGACCTGTCGGTGGTGGGCGGCCTGGCCCGTTTCAATGGCCAGGCGTGCATGGTGATCGGCCACCAGAAAGGCCGCGACACCAAAGAGCGCGCCATGCGCAACTTCGGCATGCCGAAGCCGGAAGGCTACCGCAAAGCCATGCGCCTGATGAAGCTGGCCGAGAAGTTTGGCATTCCGGTGTTCACGTTTGTGGATACGCCGGGCGCGTTCCCGGGCATCGACGCGGAAGAGCGCGGCCAGTCGGAAGCGATCGGCCACAACCTGTATGTGATGGCGGAACTGAAAGTGCCGCTGATCGCCACCATTATTGGCGAAGGCGGTTCGGGCGGCGCGCTGGCGATTGCCGTGGCTGACCAGGTCATCATGCTGCAATACGCGACTTACTCGGTGATTTCGCCGGAAGGCTGCGCATCGATTCTGTGGAAGACCTCGGAACGTGCTGCGGATGCAGCGGAAGCACTGGGCCTGACGGCGCATCGTCTGAAAGCGATTGGCCTGATCGACAAGATCGTCAGCGAACCGCTGGGCGGCGCGCACCGCGATCCGAAACAGATGGCGACGCTGCTGAAACGCGCGCTGGCCGACTCGCTGCGTCAGTTCCACGGCATGAAAACCAAAGACCTGCTGGAAGCCCGTCACGAGAAGCTGATGAGCTACGGCAAGTTCAAAGAAACCACGCCACAAGAGTAAATGGGATTCCCGCGCAAGCGGGAATCCATACACACCCGCCGGGAGCCCGCGCATGCGCTGCTCCCGGTTTGCATTTTGGAGCCGTACCTTGAAGCAGCAAAAGCCCACCCTCACGTCCACCTTTGAACACGCCGTTGCTGCCGCCGGCGCAGGGCAGGGCGCCGCGTCCGCGTCCGCGTCGCACATTGCCGTCGCACTGAGTGGCGGCCTGGACTCGTCGGCACTGCTGCACCTGGCCCACGCCTACGCCCAGGCCAACGGCCTCACGCTGCACGCCTTCCACATCCACCACGGCCTCAGCCCGAACGCCGACACCTGGCTGGCCCATTGCGAAAAAGAATGCGCCGCGCTTGGCGTCAGCTTTGAAGCCCGCCGCATCCAGCTGCAAGACCAGAAAAAATCCGGCACCGAAGCCGCCGCGCGCAAAGCCCGCTACGCCGCGCTCGGCGCGCTGTGCAGGGACCACGACGTGACCTTGCTGCTAACCGCCCACCATCTCGACGACCAGGCCGAAACCGTCCTGCTGCAACTGCTGCGGGGCTCCGGCCCGGCCGGCCTGTCCGGCATGGATGCCGCCAATACGGCCGCCAGCCTGCTGCAAAACGACCAGCTCGTCATGGCCCGCCCGTTGCTGCAAGCCTCGCGCAAGCAGCTGGAAGCCTATGTCGCTGAGCGCGGTGTGCAGCACATCCATGACGAGTCCAACGACGATCCACGCTACGCGCGCAACGCGCTGCGCCACAAAGTCATGCCGGCGCTGGAACAACACTTCCCCGGCTTCCAGGAGCGCTTCGCCCGCAGCGCCCAGCACGCGCAATCGGCCACCCGCCTGCTGGCCGAGCTGGCCGAACAGGACCTGGCCGCCACGCTGGCTGAGGATTGCCTCGACATCAGCAAACTGCGCGCCCTGAGCGAAGATCGTGCCTACAATCTGCTGCGTCACTGGTTCGCCACGCGCGGCCTGAGCATGCCAAGCACCGCCTGGCTGTCGGAAATGCTGACCCAGCTGCTGGAAGCCAAGTACGATGCGCAACTGCTGGTCACGCATCCGGAATGCCACGTGCGCCGCTACCGCGACCGCCTGCACCTGACGCCCAAGCTGGACGACCTGGCAGGGATGCGCGAAGACCAGTTCGACGACAAGCCCGGCACCGGCTTCAGCTGGAACGGCGAAAGCGAAATCGCCTTCCCAGCCTATGGCGGCGTGTTGTATTTTGAGCCATCCGACGAAGGGCTGGATGCCGGCTGGCTGCGTGCGCAAAAACTCGTGATCGAATTCCGCCGTGGCGGCGAGCGCCTCAAGCCGGCGCCGAACCGTTCCACGCGCCCGCTCAAATACCACTATCAGGCGTTGAATATCCCGGCGTGGGAACGTGGCCGTCTGCCTGTGGTCAAGACACCAGGCCACTTGCTGTTCGCGGCCGGCATCGGCATGGATTGCCATAACGTCAGCAGCGGAGCGGAGCGCATCGCGCTGCGTTGGCAAGCTGTCTAGACATCAGGCTGTATCTGCCGAATTTTGTATGTAGATATGTCTATTCGGTATGAGTTTATGAGCTTTTTGACTTGTTATTTTGCAGTGCGGCATGTAGAGTTAAGGGTTCCATTTACCTTTATTTGAGCGGAAAACTCACTGTTATGGCTTTAATCGTGCACAAATACGGCGGTACGTCGATGGGTTCGACGGACCGTATCAAGAACGTCGCGCGGCGTGTCGCCAAGTGGCATGACGCCGGGCACCGCATCGTGGTGGTTCCGTCGGCAATGTCGGGCGAGACCAACCGCCTGATCGCCCTGGCCAAGGAAGTTCAGGCCCAACCAGATCCACGCGAGCTGGACATGGTGGCGTCGACCGGCGAACAAGTCTCCGTCGGCCTGCTGTCGATGGCGCTGCAAGCTATCGGCAAGAAGGCGATTTCCTACGCCGGCTGGCAAGTCGCGATTAAAACCGATTCCGCATTCACCAAAGCCCGTATCCAGTCGATCGACAACGAAAAGGTCAATCGCGATCTGGACGAAGGCAAAATCGTCATCATCACTGGCTTCCAGGGCGTGGACGACGACGGCAATATCGCCACGCTGGGCCGCGGCGGTTCGGACACCTCGGCGGTGGCAATTGCCGCCGCCATGAAGGCCGACGAATGCCTGATTTTCACCGACGTAGACGGCGTCTATACGACCGATCCGCGCGTGGTATCGGAAGCGCGCCGCCTGAAAGCCATCACCTTTGAAGAAATGCTGGAACTGGCATCGCTGGGCTCGAAAGTGCTGCAGACCCGTTCGGTCGAATTCGCCGGTAACTACCGCGTGCCGACCCGCGTCCTGTCTTCGCTGACCGACCCGATGCTGGACATCGAAGAAGAAGCCAACTCCGGCACCCTGATCTCGTTTGAGGAAGATACACACATGGAACAAGCAGTCATCTCCGGTATCGCGTTCAACCGCGATGAAGCCAAAATCACCGTGCTGGGCGTGCCAGACCGTCCAGGCGTGGCTTATCACATCCTGGGACCGGTGGCCGATGCCAACATCGAAGTCGACATGATTATCCAGAACCAGTCGGTCGATGGTAAAACCGACTTCACCTTCACCGTCTCGCGCAACGACTACCAGCGCGCGGTGGATGTGCTGAACAGCACCAAGGAAGCGCTGGGTGCGGCGAGCGTCACTGGCGACGCCAAAGTATCGAAAATCTCGGTAGTGGGCGTAGGCATGCGTTCGCACGTGGGCGTGGCTTCGCAGATGTTCCGTACGCTGTCGGAAGAGGGCATCAACATCATGATGATCTCCACCTCGGAAATCAAAATTTCCGTGCTGATCGACGAGAAATACATGGAGCTGGCCGTGCGCGCGCTGCACAAAGCGTTCGAACTGGAAAAGGCATAAATTTTTCGAAATAATCGCCAAGTTGCCTTGACCAAATGGATCACGGTCTATACTATGGCGGTCGTCTGCTCTAGAGCAGTTTGATAGACAGACATAGTTGAGCAATCGACTAGGAGACGTGGCCGAGTGGCCGAAGGCACTTCCCTGCTAAGGAAGCATACGGGCAAAACCTGTATCGTGGGTTCGAATCCCACCGTCTCCGCCAGAACAAACAAAAAAGCCTCCCCTGCGGGAGGCTTTTTTGTTTGTCTGGACCGAACGTCACCGAGACACATCCCTTGACCAAACGAACTCTGATCTATACTATAACGGACGTCGCTTCTATCCTTGTAGAAACGACATAGTTGAGCAATCGACTAGGAGACGTGGCCGAGTGGCCGAAGGCACATCCCTGCTAAGGATGCATACGGCTTATACCTGTATCGTGGGTTCGAATCCCACCGTCTCCGCCAGAACAAACGAAAAAGCCGCTCCATCGAGCGGCTTTTTTTTAGTCAATTGACCCGTCCTGGTTTAAGTTGTCACTTCCCGCCTTTTCTTAGGAGAGCGAGATGGGAACTAGACAAAAGAGGACGCAGAGCGATTACAGCCTGGCTTTTAAGCAGGGGGTAGTCGATGCAGTGGAAAAAGGCGAAATGACGTACAAGCAGGCCCAGCGTCTGTACGGCATCCAAGGCCGCTCGACGGTGCTAGTATGGCTGCGCAAGCTTGGCCGGCAGGATTGGAGTACGCTGGCGATGGCTTTGGCCCGTCATCAACCAGCCGAGATCGGTGCTACCTCCATGACTCCGGAACAGCGAATCAAGCAACTTGA
>NZ_FRCX01000006.1 GCF_900143065.1 Duganella sacchari
TAAGACTGAACGGCATTTTTATTTTGAAGAGTTGTAAACGTAAGAATGGCCTGTTAACCTTCGGTTCATGCTTGATGACGCGATCCATTTTTTAGCCGAAACCCAAGATGTCCCGAACTGGGAGCGTCTGGGCCAGCACTTGCCTGTTGAGTGGATAGAGCAAGCCGTCCAGTACACAGGCAAAGCCAGTATCCGTCAACGTCGTTTGCCTGCTGAGCAAGTGGTTTGGTTGGTCGTGGCGTTGGCACTGTACCGCCATCAATCGATCAGTGAGGTGCTTGATGATCTGGAGCTTGCGCTACCGGATTTGCAAGTGCCTTATGTGAGCAAGAGCGCCATTGCGCAGGCTCGCCAGCGTGTGGGGGCAGCGCCGCTGCAGATGCTATTTGAATTGTCTGCCAAGGCGTGGGGTGAGCAAGACGCGAAGCAGTATCAACTTAAAGGGCTGCGCTTATTCGCACTCGATGGTACGACCTTGAAGACCGCCGACACACCAGAACAGCGGGAGCATTTCGGTGCTCAAGCTTATGCCAAGGTAGTGTCAAGTTATCCGCAAGTACGCGCCGTTACGCTGACGGACGTATCAACCCACCTGATTCGCTGCGCCGCCTTCGGTCCCTACGGTAGCAATGAAATGCAGTATGCAAAAGAGCTCCTGCCGTCGATCCCCGATAACTCACTGACAGCCTTCGATAAGGGCTTCATGGCAGCGGAAATCCTCTGCGGCCTGACTGGCAATGGCAATAACCGCCATTACATCATTCCCGCCAAAGCCAACACCAAATGGCAATTACTGGAACCACCATCCGATGACGTGCTGATCGAACTGCGACTGGCTCAGCAGGTACGGAAGAAACGGCCTGACCTGCCTGAGTTCTGGCAGGCGCGAGCCATCACGGTGATCGATAGCCAAGCGCGCAAGCATGTCTTGCTGACGTCGCTTCTGGACCGTAAGCGTTATACGAGCGCTGATATTGCGGCTTACTACAAGCGACGCTGGCAAATCGAAACGAGTTACCGGGAACTGAAGCAAAGCATGCTGGGTAAGGCATTAACCTTGCGCAGCAAAACAGTCGATGGGGTATATCAGGAAATCTGGGGGACACTGACTGCTTACAATTTGGTCCGCCTTGAAATGGCCAAGGCGGCACTCGCAGTCAAATGCGATCCGACCGAAATCAGCTTTATCCGTGCCTTCCACATTATTCAATATGAACTGCATTGGGCTGCGGTTGTTCGTTCCTACGGCAAGTTACCGGCTTTACTTCAGCGCCTACGCAAACGGCTCGTCGATCTTCTAAATGAAGAACGGCCCGATCGCCATTACGATCGGGCCGTTAAAGCGCTGCCTAAACGTTACACCGTACGAGTCTTAAAACGAGACCTTAACTGAACGGCATTACACCGCGAGGTGGCTTTTTGGTTGATGCTTATGCCGTTTTCGGCGGGTCCATCTCGCCTTCCCACTTGGCGACGACGGCGGTGGCGATGCCGTTGCCGATGACGTTGGTTGCGGAGCGCGCCATGTCGAGGAAGTGGTCGATGCCCAGCAGCAGCAGCATGCCGGCTTCCGGAATGTTGAACTGGCCCAGCGTCGCCGCAATCACCACCAGCGATGCGCGCGGCACGCCGGCCATGCCTTTGGAGGTCAGCATCAGCACCATCATCATGGTCATCTGCTGGCCCAGCGACATTTCAATGCCATATGCCTGGGCGATGAACACGGTGGCGAAGGTGCAGTACATCATCGAGCCGTCCAGGTTGAACGAGTAGCCGATGGGCAGCACGAACGAGGCGATGCGGTTGCGTACGCCGAAACGCTCCAGGCCTTCCAGCGTTTTTGGATAAGCCGCTTCGCTCGATGCGGTCGAGAAGGCCAGCAGCGCCGGGCTGCGCATTTCCTTCATCAGCGCGAACACGCGGCCTTTGAGGAACAGGAAGCCAATGAAGATCAGCAGCGCCCACAGCAGCGCGATGCCGAAGTAGAACTCGGCCATGAACACGCCGTAGGTCGACAGTACGCCCAGGCCGCTCTTGGCGATGGTGCCTGCCACAGCCGCAAACACGGCAAACGGGGCAAATTTCATCACGTAGCCGGTGACTTTCAGCATCACGTGCGCAACGCCGTCCAGCGCTTCAATCAGCGCGTTGGCTTTCTGGCCAATGGCTGCCGCTGCCGAACCGAAGAACAGCGAGAAAATCACGATCTGCAGGATTTCGTTCTTGGCCATGCCGTCGACGATCGACGATGGCACCAGGTGGGTGACGAAATCTTTCAGGGTCAGGCTGGAGGTTGCCAGATCAGCCTTGGCGGCGGTGGCGGCCATGTGGCCCAGCAGCGCGTCGCCGGGACGGAACAGGTTGACCAGCACCAGACCCAGGCTCAGCGACATCAGCGAGGCGAGGAAGAACCAGCCCAGCGTTTTCACGCCAACCCGGCCCACTGCCGACGCATCGCCCATCTTGGCAATGCCGCACACCAGCGTCGAGAACACCAGCGGCGCGATAATCATCTTGATCAGGCGCAGGAACAGCGTGGTAATCAGCGCCATGGTATCGGCAAAGCCGGCCGGATGTTCCAGATTGGTATTGGCGAAGTAGCCTGTAATGATGCCTAGCACCAGTCCAATCAGGATGTACGTAGTCAATCGGCTTTGTTTATTCATGTTTTTGGGTTTCCTGTGGTAGTGTCTCTCTGGGCCTGCGCATGGGGCGGGATGGCCGCCGTTGCGGTCTTCTTGGCGTGGCGACAGCCGGTTGTTGGGTGCGCCGACTGCTGAAACTCTTGGCAAGTTCCGCAGTATCCTTGTGGGCAAGGGCGCTGTCAAGCGCGCAGAATGCCGCGTATACAGGGCTGTGGGGCGGACAGAATATTCTTTTTACCTATGATCGAAATTACAAATATCAGCAAGTGGTACGGGCAATTCCAGGTGTTGAAGGACTGTAGCACCCGGGTGGAAAAGGGCGATGTGATGGTGATTTGCGGCCCATCCGGCTCCGGCAAGTCCACCCTGATCAAGACCGTCAACGGGCTGGAACCGTTCCAGCAGGGGCATATTACCGTGGACGGCACGGCGGTCGGCGCCAAGGGCACGGATCTGCCGGCGCTGCGTGCGCGCATCGGCATGGTGTTCCAGAATTTCGAGCTGTTCCCCCATCTGTCGGTGCGCGACAACCTGACGCTGGGCCAGATCAAGGTGCTGGGCCGCAGCGACGAGGAGGCCACGGCGCGTGGCTTGCAGTACCTGGACCGGGTCGGCCTGCTGGCGCAGCAGGATAAATTCCCGAGCCAGCTGTCGGGCGGCCAGCAGCAGCGCGTGGCCATTGCCCGCGCGCTGGCCATGGACCCGATCGCCATGCTGTTTGACGAACCGACCTCGGCGCTGGACCCGGAAATGATTAACGAGGTGCTCGACGTCATGGTCGGCCTGGCGCAGGAGGGCATGACCATGATGGTGGTTACCCACGAAATGGGCTTTGCCCGCAAGGTCGCCAACCGGGTGGTGTTCATGGACCAGGGCAGCATTCTCGAAGACAGCAGCAAGGACGAATTTTTCCACGCGCCGCAAACCGAGCGCGCGCGCGATTTCTTGGCTCGTATAATTCACTGATGAAAATTTCTCTTAAGCAATTAAGTGGCGCGATGCTGGCGCTGGGACTCCTGAGCGCCGCGCACGCGGCAGACAAGATCGCTGCCGACCTGGTGCTGACCAAGGCGACGCTGATCGATGTGGCGGGCGGCAAGGCGGTCAAAGGCAAATCGGTGGTGCTCAAGGGCGACACGATCCTGGCGGTGGTGGATGACCAGCAGTTGTCCCGCTATGCTGCCAAAAAAACCATCAGCCTGCCGGGCAAGTATGTGATGCCGGGCCTGTGGGACACGCATGTGCATTTTGGCGGCGGTCCGGCGCTGATCGACGAGAACAAGCATTTGCTGCAGCTGTATCTGGCGTATGGCATCACGGCCGTGCGCGATTGCTCGGGCGACCTGCCGGACACCGTGCTGCAGTGGCGCGACCAGGTGAACGCAGGCCAGCTGGAAGGGCCGACCATCTTTACCTCGGCCGCCAAGCTGGAAGGCTACAAGCCGCTGTGGAAGGGCACGATTGAAGTCGGCACGCCGGAAGAAGTCAGTAGGGCGCTCGACAAGCTGCAAGGCCAGAAGGTGGACTTCGTCAAGATCACCGAAAACACGCTGAAGCCGGAGATTTATCTGGAAGCGCTGCGCCAGGCCAAGGAACGCGGCATGCGTACCTCGGGCCATATTCCGGTGCAGCTGACCCTGGCCACGATGTTTGATGCGGGACTGGGCACGGTCGAGCACCAGTCCTACCTGCTGCGCGCGGCCACGCCCAAAGAGAAAGAGCTGACCGATCAGGTTGCTGCAGGCACCCTGACCAGCAAGGAAGCCATGCAGCAAAGCCTGGCGACCTATGATGAGGCGACGGCACGTGCGTCGTTCCGCTATATGGCATCCAAGGGCACGGCCATGGTGCCGACCCTGTCGGTGTCGCGCGTGGTGGCGTATCTGGACCATGACGATCACGCGCATGACGAAGCTTTGCAGTACATCGGCAAAGGCCTGCGTGCTACCTACGATTGGCGCGTACAGCGCGCGGCGCAAGATGATGCGGCCGCCATCGCGCAGCGCAAGGCGGTGTTTGAGAAAGCCGCCTCGCTGCTGCCTATCCTGCAGCAGGAGGGCGTGAGCATCATCGCCGGCACGGACGCGGGCTTCCTGAATTCATATGACTATCCCGGCCAGGCGCTACATGATGAAATCGGCCTGTACGTGAACTATGGCCTGACGGCGCCGCAAGCGCTGCAAACGGCCGTGATCAACGGCCCGCGCTTCCTTGGCAAGCTGGACCGCTATGGCGCGCTGGAGGCCGGCAAGGCCGCCGACGTGCTGGTGCTGGACGCCAATCCGCTGCAAGACATTGCGGCCACGCGCAAGATCCGCACCGTCATCAGCCGGGGCAGCGTTTATGACCGCAAGCGCCTGGACAAAATCCTGGCCGACACCAAGGCCTGGGCGGCACAGACCACAGCGGAGTAAGCGCCAACCGCCGTGCGAAAAGCGGCATAATGTCGGTTTGATAATTAACTGAGACCGTCATGCCGCTATTTCGCTCCCTGTTTTTCTGCCTGATCTGGTTAGCCTCTGCCGCCGGTGCGGCGGAGGTGTTCCCGGCCGGTGCGCCGATGCGCGGACCGGTGAGTTTTATTTATGCGGTGTATTACGCCACGCCGCCGGCCAGCAAACCGTTGGCGGTACTGGCCGAGGTGGATGCCAGGCAGGGCAACAAGATCAAGCTGGTGCAGAGTTTCCCCAAGGAGCTGACCCAGCCGCTGGCCATGGCCAGCTGGGTGGACACCGCGCAAAAGACCTACACGCCGCCCGACCTGCAGCACATCAAATACTTTGGCCGTGGCCTGACGCCCGCGCAGGCGGAGGCATTGCAGCAGGCCCAGCATGTGCTGTCGCTCGAGTTTGCCATGCCGGCCACGCCGACCTACGCCGGCCAGCAAGCCGCCGACCGCCTGGTGCTCCAGGTCGCCGAGCAGACCCAGGGCCTGATCTGGGACGAAGAAACCCGTGAAATCTTCACCCCCGATGCGTGGCGCAAACGGCATGTCGACAGCTGGCAGGGTGACACGCCCAATGCGCTCACGCAAACCGTCATCCACGCCTATCAGGGCGACAAAATGCTGCGCGCCATTACGCTGGGTATGGCCAAGTTCGGCCTGCCGGACGTGGTGGTGAATGATTTTTCGCGCTCGAACAACGCCCAGGTCGGCAATGCCATCGTGGCGCTGTCACAAGCCATGGTGGAAGGCCAGTCCGTCGGCCAGGATGGCACGGTGACGCTGAGTCTGAACAAGCTCAAACACGAGGACGTCAAAAGCGCGCAACGGCATACCTCGAAGCCCAATGCCAAACCCAGCGTGCAGATTGTGCTGTACAAGAGCAAACCGGAGCAGGGCGACCCACAAAACCGCCTGCTGGAACTGGGTTTTGAACGTTACCCCGGCCCTGACCGTTACGCGCGGCAGGTCGCGCTGTTCATGGACCTGTATGGCTTCAGCGATGAGGTTCAGAAAATCAAACACACCGACGCCATACTCGCCGCCAGCAAGGCCGCCAAGGCAAAGCTGCCTGCGCTGCGTACCGCCTTCAATGCCGGCCTGAAACCGGGCGAGTACCTGCTGGTCAAAGCGCCGTTTGCGACGCCTGACCAGCGCAACGAATGGATGTGGGTGGAAGTGACCCAGTGGCGCGACAAGCAAATCACCGGCCTGCTCAACAATGAACCTGCCCAAATTCCAACGCTGCATAGTGGTCAAATTGTCAAGGTGGCGATGGACGATGTGTTCGACTACATCCACCGCTACGGCGACGGCAAAGAGGACGGTAACGAGACCGGTAAGCTCATGGAAGCCCAGTACGCTGGCAAAAAAGACGCACAAAGCAGGTAAAATATCGGCTATTCGCATTTGATAGCCTGAAAGCCCGCCGCCATGTCCGACCTCGAACAAGCCCCATCCAGCATCACCATCATCCGCCCAGACGACTGGCATTTGCACTTGCGCGATGGCGCGACGCTGGCCAGCGTGCTGCCGCACAGCGCCCGCCAGTTCGGCCGCGCGATTGTGATGCCGAATCTGAAACCGCCGGTCACCACTACCGAGGCGGCAGTCGCCTATCGCGAGCGCATCCTGGCGGCGCTGCCGGAAGGCATGTCGTTCGAGCCGCTGATGACGCTCTATCTGACCAATAACACGCAGCCAGATGAAATCCTGCGCGCGCAGGAGAGCGGCGTGGTGCACGCGGTCAAGCTGTACCCGGCCGGCGCCACCACCAACTCGGACGCCGGCGTGACCGATCTGTCCAACTGCTACAAGGTGCTGGAAAAGATGCAGGAAGTCGGCATGCCGTTCCTGGTGCACGGCGAAGTGACCGACCAGGACATCGACCTGTTCGACCGCGAGGCGGTGTTCATCGAGCGCGTGATGCGCCCGCTGCGCCGCGACTTCCCGGCGCTGAATATCGTGTTCGAACACATCACCACCAAGCACGCCGCGCAGTACGTGGCGGAAGCGGAAGGCCCGATCGCCGCGACCATCACCGCCCACCACCTGCTGTACAACCGTAACGACATCTTCAAGGGCGGCATCCGTCCGCATTACTACTGCCTGCCGGTGCTGAAACGTGAAGAGCACCGCCTGGCGCTGGTGACGGCGGCCACCAGCGGCGACGAGCGCTTCTTCCTCGGCACCGACTCGGCGCCGCACGCGCAAGGCGCCAAGGAAGCCGCCTGCGGTTGCGCCGGCTGCTACACCGCGCTGCACGCGATGGAGCTGTATGCCGAAGCCTTCGAACGCGCCGGTGCGCTGGACAAGCTGGAAGCTTTCGCCAGCCTGAATGGTCCGGCCTTCTACAACCTGCCGGTCAACGAAGGCAAGATTACGCTGAAGCGCGAGCAGTGGACGCTGCCGGAAGCCCTGCCGCTGGCAGACCAGCAGGTAATCCCGCTGAACGCTGGCGAAACCATCAACTGGAAAATGGTTTAAGCAGTGCTGGACGCAGTCGACTGGTCGCGCCCCTGGTACGAGTCCGTACGCGGCGCGGCTGGCTGCCTGTCGGCGCAAGCCCACTTCCGCGATGAATTCAGCAAGCAGGCCGCCGCGCTGGGCCTGCGCAATCACCTCGGGTTGCCGATCTCGTTTGTGCCGCAGGAGGATTTGCCGGAGGGGACCGCATATGAAGAGCACATCGGCGCCAGCGGCTGCGTGCCGACCCGCGACAACTTCCATGATTTCTTCAACGGCCTGGTATGGCTGACCTTCCCGCGCATCAAAGTGCAGCTGAACGCCTTGCAGGCGGCGCAGATCGCGCAGGATGGCGTCGGCAAATCGCGCGGTCCCGCACGTGATGCTGCGACCATCTTCGATGAGAACGCAGCTCTGCTGGTGGCACGCGATAACGCAGACGGCCATGCACTGATTGATGCGCTGCGTGAGCATCGCTGGCAGGAAGCGTTCCTGACGCGCCGCGCGCAATGGGGGACGGATGCCCAGGTCTGGCTGTTCGGCCACGCGCTGATGGAAAAGCTGGTCGCGCCGCGCAAGGCCATGACCGCGCATACACGCATCGTGCTGGCCAGCGACGCATTCTTCACGCTGGACCACGAAGGCCGCCGCGCATGGCTGGATGCCAAAGTCGCGCAGCAATTGCTGGACGAGGAATTGACCACCTCCAGCTTCACGCCGATGCAGGCGCTGGGTGTGCCTGGCTGGTGGCCGGAGCAGGACCAGGCGTTCTATGCCGACGCAACGGTGTTCCGCCCGAAACGCATAAGCGCAGTAAAATAATCCGCTCGACATCAACCAATTCGCCGCCGACGCGGCAGAAAGTGCACGCCATGACGCAGCCAATCCGCTGGGGTATTCTGGGCACCGGCAAAATCGCCAAAGCCTTCGCTACTGCATTGAAGGACACGCCTGATGCCCAACTGGCCGCCGTTGCTTCGCGCACTGTAGATAGCGCTAACACCTTCGCGCAGGCGTATGGCGCCGGGCGTGCCCACGGCAGCTATCAGGCGCTGGCTGATGATCCTGACGTCGATGTCATCTACATCGGCACGCCGCACCCCATGCACCACGAGAACGCGCTGATGTGCCTACACGGCGGCAAGGCGGTGCTGGTGGAGAAGTCGTTCACTATGAACCGTCGTCAGGCCGAAGACATCATCAATCTCGCGCGCGCGAAAAAACTGTTCGTGATGGAAGCCATGTGGACGCGCTTCATGCCGGCCATTGTGGAAGCCAAGCGCATCGTCGACAGCGGCGAGATCGGCAAGCCGGCCAATGTCAGCGCCGATTTCGGCTTCACGTCGGATGCTGGCCCGGAGCATCGCCTGTTCGCGCCGGAGCTGGGCGGTGGCGCGCTGCTGGACCTGGGCATCTATCCGCTGTCGATGGCGTCGTACTTCCTCGGTCCTGTCACGGGCGTCAAGGCGCAGGCGGAGATGACGGCCACCGGCGTCGATATGCAGACCGCATTCACCTTGCAGCATAAAGGCGGCGCCGTGTCGGCCTGCTCGTGCAGCCTGCGTTCGCGCACGCCGACCGAATTGACCATCTCCGGCACCAAGGGCTTTGTGCGCCTGCATGACCGCTTCCACAGCACGGACAGCATCAGCGTTACGCTGGTGGACGGCGGCTCGCGCGGCGAACGCACTATCACGCTGCCGAAAAGCGGCAACGGCTACACGCACGAAGCGCAGGAAGTTGGCCGCTGCCTGCGCGCAGGCCTGATCGAAAGCCCGGTGATGCCGCACGAAGAAACCCTGTCCATCATGGGCGCACTCGACGAAATCCGCGCGCAGATCGGTCTGCGTTATCCATCCGACGAGTAGGGCGTCTCAAGCGCGGTTGGCGCGAACTGGTTAAAATCGGGGAATATGATTTTAATAACCGGGGATAGACCATGTTCACCGCCGACCGCGCACCCTCCTTGAAAACCGTGCTGCTCGCCACTGGCGTCGTGCTGACGCTGGCCATGGGCGTGCGCCATGGCTTTGGCTTCTGGATGCAGCCGATCTCCCAGGCCAACGGCTGGACGCGCGAGACCTATTCGCTGGCGCAGGCGATGCAGAATCTGATGTGGGGCGCGTTTGGTCCGTTCGCCGGCATGGCGGCCGACCGCTTCGGCACCATGCGCGTGGTGCTGGTGGGCGCCGTCTCGTACATGCTCGGCCTGGTGTGGATGGCGACGATCACGCATCCGACCATGTTCGTGCTGGGCTCCGGCGTGTTTATCGGCATAGGCCTGGCGTGTACCGCGTTCGGCGCGGTGAGCGGCATCATTGGCCGTGTGGCGCCGGTGGAGAAGCGTTCATGGGCGTTTGGTATTTCCGGCGCGGCCAGCTCGTTTGGCCAGTTCATGATGATGCCGATTGAGCAGCAGCTGATTTCCGCCGTCGGCTGGCAGAGCGCCTTCTACATCCTGGGCGGCCTGATCGTGCTGCTGATGGTGCCGATGGCCTTCCATCTGCGCGAGCCTGCGGTGACGCATGCACACGGCCCGCAGCAAAGCATCCGCGAGGCGGCCAGCGAGGCGCTGGGGAATCGCTCCTTCCTGTTCCTGTTGACCGGTTATTTCGTCTGCGGCTTCCAGGTGGTGTTCATCGGCGTGCATTTGCCCGCGTATCTGAAAGATAAGGGCATTGCCAATCCAAGCGTGGCGGTGATGGCGCTGGCGCTGATAGGCTTGTTCAACATCTTCGGTTCCTACTACGCGGGCAAGCTGGGTGGACGCTTCCCCAAACGCTACCTGCTGTCGACGATTTACTTCTCGCGCTCCGTGGTGATCTCGCTATTCCTGCTGGCGCCATTGATGCCGGCATCGGTATACCTGTTTGCGGCGGCGATGGGCGTGCTGTGGCTGTCCACGGTGCCACTCACCAACGGCATCATTGCCGGCGTATTTGGCGTCAAGCATATGTCCATGCTGGCCGGGATCGTCTTCTTCTCGCACCAGCTGGGCAGCTTCCTGGGCGTGTGGCTGGGCGGTTATCTGTACACCAGCACCGGCAGCTACGACATCGTGTGGGGCATCGCGATAGCGCTGGGCGTGATGTCCGGCCTGATCAACCTGCCGATCAGCGAACGCCCAGTGGTGCGCGCACAGGTGGCATGATGAAGACCAGGCTGCTACGCGCCATCGTCGCCGTGGTGCTGGCGCTGATCTTCGCGTCGTACTTGCAGCCAGACTTTGTGGTCGATCTAGCGAACCGCATCTACCTCTGCTTTTAGTATAGTTCGGGGTCAGTGCCGACATTCGGACACAGCCTCTGCCGTAGGCGTGCCTACGGCAGAGGCTGTGTCCGAATGTCGGTACTGACCCCGAACTTAGACTTTGAGGAATTCTTCGCGGCCGCCTAGCCAGCGGGCGAGGTGGGCTTCGACGGTGGCGGCTTTTTCCGGGCTGTCGGAGTGCAGCAGGTCGTGGGCGACGTCGCGTGCCTGGTCGACCAGCCAGCTGTCGGTTTCCAGGTCGGCGAAGCGCAGCATGGCCTGGCCGGACTGGCGTGCGCCGAGGAATTCGCCGGGGCCTCGGATCTCCAGGTCGCGCCGGGCGATTTCGAAACCGTCCGTGGTTTCGCGCATGGTCATCAGGCGCTGCTTGGCGACGTGCCCCAGCGGGCTTTGATACAGCAGCAGGCAGACTGACGCCGCCGAACCCCGGCCCACGCGGCCGCGCAGCTGGTGCAGCTGCGACAGGCCAAAACGCTCGGCGTGCTCAATCACCATCAGCGATGCATTCGGAACGTCAACCCCTACTTCGATCACAGTGGTGGCGACCAGCACCTGCATCTCGTTGGCGGTGAAGGCGTCCATCACCAATTGCTTCTCCGCCGGCTTCATGCGGCCGTGGACCAGACCGACATTCAGGTCGGGCAGGGCTTCGGCCAGCAGGGCGTGCGTCTCGGTCGCGGTTTGCAGTTGCAGCGCTTCCGATTCTTCGATCAGCGGACAGACCCAGTACACCTGGCGGCCTTCCTGCGCGGCGGCGTGTACGCGTTCGATCACTTCGTCGCGGCGGTTCTGGTCGATGGCGCGCGTGACGATGGGGCTGCGGCCGGGCGGCAGTTCGTCGATCACGGAGACTTCCAGGTCGGCGTAGTAGGTCATGGCCAGCGTGCGCGGGATCGGCGTGGCGGACATCATGAGCTGGTGCGGCACGGAGCCGGCGACGCCTTTGTTGCGCAACAAAAGCCGCTGGCCGACGCCAAAGCGGTGCTGCTCGTCGACGATGGACAGACCGAGGTTTTCAAACGTCACCACGTCTTGCAGCAGCGCGTGGGTGCCGACCACGAGGCGGGCTTCGCCGGATTCGATCATGTCGTAGGCGGCCTGTTTTTCTTTTTTCTTCAGGCTGCCGGTCAGCCAGGCGACCTTGACGCCCAGCGGTTCCATCCACGCGGCGATCTTGCGGAAGTGCTGTTCCGCCAGGATTTCGGTCGGCGCCATCAGCGCGGCCTGATAACCGCTGTCGATCGCCTGCGCAGCCGCCAGCGCGGACACCACGGTCTTGCCGCTGCCGACGTCGCCCTGCAGCAGGCGCTGCATCGGATAGGGCTGGCGCAGATCGGCGCTGATCTCGGCCAGCACGCGCTGTTGCGCGCCTGTCAGCTTGAACGGCAGCACCGCCTGCAGGTCGCGCGACAACGTGCCAACCTTGGTGAGCGCCGGCGAACCTTTGGCGCGGCGCGCACGCTGCGCGCGTTTGAGTGACAGCTGCTGCGCCAGCAGTTCGTCGAACTTGACCCGCGTCCACGCCGGATGCGAGCGGTCGGCCAGTGCGTAGTTGTCCACTTGCTGCGGCGGATAGTGCAGCAGCTTGACGGCCGGCTCCAGGTCGGACAGCTGTAATTGCTGGCGCAGGGAGGCGGGCAGCGTGTCGGTCCAGTCGACACGCTTCATGGCTTCGTTGATAGCCTTGCGCAGCACGGGCTGCGACAGGCCCTCGCCGGACGGATAGACCGGCGTCAGCGAGGTTGGCAGCGGCGCGCCCTGGTTGACCACCTTGTAGGCCGGGTGCACCATCTCGGCGCCGAAGAAGCCGTGCTTCAATTCGCCGCGCGCGCGCACCCGCGTGCCCTCGGCCAGCTGCTTGACCTGGCTGCCGTAGAAATTCATGAAACGCAGCTGCAATTCGCCCGTGTCATCGCTGATATGCACCAACAGCTGGCGCCGGGGCTTGTAGGTGATCTCGTTTTTTACAACAACGCCCTCAACTTGGGAGGTGTCGCCGCCGTGCAGCCGGGCCTCTTCGATGGTGATGACCTGAGTCTCATCCTCGTAACGCATGGGCAGGTGCAACACCAGGTCCATATCGGTGTGCAGGCCCAATTTGGCCAGTTTGGCCTCTGCGCTGATGATTTTTTTAGCAGTTTTCGGCGGTGAAACAGGCATATAGCGTAAAATAGAGGGTTGGCCGCCGGTATTGTAAGGCTAGCACCGGCTTAAGGCCTACCGTATCTTTGTTAACAGAGTCCGCACATGTATTCGCTTTCCGATTTCGATTTTAACTTGCCGCAAGAACGTATTGCGCAATTCCCGCTGCCAGACCGCAGCGCTTCCCGTCTGCTGCATCTGGACGGGAAGCAGATTATCGACCGCCAGTTCGCCGACATCGTCGCGCAGCTGCAAGCCGGCGACCTGCTGGTGATGAACAATACCCGCGTGCTGAAGGCGCGTTTCTTCGGCACCAAGGAGAGCGGCGGCAAGGTCGAGGCGCTGGTGGAGCGCGTGCTGGATAACCGCACCGTGCTGGCCCAGGTGCGCGCCTCGCGCTCGCCGCTGGCGGGCACCAAGATGCGTCTGGCCGATGCGTTTGACGTGACCGTGGGCGAGCGCGCCGGCGAGTTCTTCACGCTGCATTTCGATGCCGATGTGTTTGACCTCATCGAAGCGCATGGCCGTCTGCCGCTGCCGCCGTACATCGAGCACGATGCGGATTCGTTTGACGAAAACCGCTATCAGACCGTGTTCAACAAGGTGCCGGGCGCCGTTGCCGCGCCCACCGCCGGCCTGCACTTTGACGAGCCGTTACTGGAGAAGCTGAAAGCCAAGGGTGTCAACTTTGCCTACGTGACGCTGCACGTGGGCGCAGGCACCTTCCAGCCGGTGCGTCACGAAAACCTGTCCGATCACCAGATGCATACCGAGTGGTACACCATGCCGCAGGAGACGGTGGATGCGGTGCGCGCGGCGCGTGCTGCCGGCCGGGATGTGGTGGCGGTCGGCACGACCTCGCTGCGCGCGCTGGAGTCGGCGTCGCAGAGCGGCCAGCTGGAGGCCGGCAGCGCGGATACGGCGCTGTTCATCACGCCAGGCTACCAGTTCAAGACCGTGACCCGCCTGATTACCAATTTCCACCTGCCGAAGTCGACGCTGCTGATGCTGGTGTCGGCGTTTGCCGGTTTTGAAGAGATCCGCGCCGCCTACGCGCATGCGATCGCCAATGAATACCGCTTCTTCAGCTACGGCGACGCCATGCTGCTGACGACGCAAAACAAGGAATAAGACATGCTGGAATTTAAACTGCACAAGACCGATACCACCGGCGTGACCAAGGCCCGCCGTGGCGAGGTCAAGCTGAACCATGGCGTGGTGCAAACGCCGATTTTCATGCCGGTTGGTACTTACGGCTCGGTGAAAGCCATGTCGCCGCTGGAACTCAAGGAAATCAATGCCCAGATCATCCTCGGCAACACCTTCCACCTGTGGCTGCGTCCTGGCAATGACGTCATGGCCAAATTCGGCGGCCTGCATGACTTCATGGGCTGGGACAAGCCGATCCTGACCGACTCCGGCGGCTTCCAGGTGTTTTCGCTGGGCGCGATGCGCAAGATTACCGAAGAAGGCGTGCACTTCAACTCGCCCATCAATGGTGACAAGCTGTTCCTGTCGCCGGAAATCTCGATGCAGATCCAGCGCGTGCTGAATTCGGACATCGTGATGCAGTTCGACGAATGCACGCCATACGAAATCAACAACCGCCCGGCCACGCTGGACGAAGCGGCCAAGTCGATGCGCATGTCGCTGCGCTGGGCGCAACGCTCCCATGACGAATTCCACCGCGGCGAGAACCCGAACGCGCTGTTCGGCATCGTCCAGGGCGGCATGTTCGAGAAGCTGCGCGACGAGTCGCTGGCCGGTCTGGAAGAAATCGACTTCCCGGGCCTGGCGATCGGCGGCCTGTCGGTGGGCGAGCCGAAAGAAGACATGATGCGCATTCTGCAACACGTCGGCCCGAAACTGCCGGCCAACAAGCCGCACTATCTGATGGGCGTCGGCACGCCGGAAGACCTGGTGGCCGGCGTGTCCCATGGCGTCGATATGTTCGACTGCGTGATGCCTACCCGTAACGCCCGCAACGGCTGGATCTTCACCCGCTTTGGCGACGTCAAGATCAAGAACGCCCGTTACAAGGATGACAAGGAGCCGTTCGACAGCACCTGCAGCTGCTACGCCTGCAAGAACTTCTCGCGCGCCTATCTGCACCACCTGAACCGTACCCAGGAAATCCTCGGTGCGCGCCTGAATACCATCCACAACCTGCACTATTACCTGGACATCATGCAGCAGATGCGCGACGCCCTGGATGCAGACCGTTTCCCGGCGTGGGTACAGCAATTCCACGCCGACCGCGCACGAGGGGTGTAAAAGTCCTAACGCCATCCGGCCAGTGCTAGAATACAGCGCTGTTTTTTAAACTATAGATATCGGAGTCACCTGTGTTCTTCATTTCCAATGCTTATGCCCAATCCAATCCACTCGAAGCGATGGGCTCGTCCGGCTTCCTGGGCCAGTATGGTTTCCTGATTCTGATGTTCGTGGCCATGTACTTCCTGATGATCCGTCCTCAGCAGAAGCGCGCCAAGGAACAAAAAGCCATGATGGAAGCCCTGGCCAAAGGCGACGAAGTCGTCACCGTCGGCGGCGTACTGGGCAAGATCTCCAAGATTAACGACCAATACCTGACCCTGGAAGTGTCCAGCGGCGCCGAAATGATGGTGCAGAAGAACGCCGTGACCATGGTTCTGCCAAAAGGCACGATCAAGGCGCTGTAATCTTGCCGGCCCGCCTGTGTGCGGGCCGTGTTGCGTCCAACGCCCACATTGAACGTTAGAACAATATGAATCGTTATCCAGTCTGGAAATATATCCTTATTGCCGTTGCCATCCTGCTGGGCACGCTGTTTACCGTGCCTAACTTCTTCGGCCAGTCGCCGGCAGTGCAGGTCACCAGCGGCAAGTCGACGGTCAAGATGACCTCCGACATGACGGCCAAGGTGGCTGACGTGCTGGCCAAGGCCGGCATCGCCAACAACGGTCTGAGCTTTGACGGCAGCGGCACCTACGCCTCGGTGCGCGTGCGCTTTGCCACGCCGGACATCCAGTTCCAGGCCAAGTCGGTGCTGGAAAAAGGCCTCAACACCGATCCTGAAGATCCTACCTACCTGGTGGCGCTGAACCTGCAGGAAGACACGCCGAAATGGATGCAAAGCCTGCACGCGCTGCCGATGTATCTCGGCCTCGACTTGCGTGGTGGCGTGCACTTCCTGATGCAGGTGGATAGCAAGGCCGTGCTGGCCAAGCGTATTCAGGGCATCCAGTCGGCCGCCCGCTCCTCGCTGCGCGACAAGAACGTGCGCCACGCCGGTATCGAGGTGGTGGGCGACACCGTGGAAATCAAATTCCGCGACGACGCCACCCGCCAGAAAGCCAAGGACGTGCTGTCCGGCGCGCTTGCCGACCTGACCTATGCCGATGCCGGCGAAGGCAGTGAACTGAAAACCGTGGTCAGCCTGAAGCCGGCCGCGCTCAAGCAAACCATCGACGATGGCGTGAAGCAGAACATCTCGACCCTGTCCAAGCGTGTCAACGAACTGGGCGTGGCCGAGCCGGTGATCCAGCAGCAAGGCCCGGACCGCATCGTGGTCCAACTGCCAGGCGTGCAGGACGTGGCCCGCGCGCGTGCGGTGATCGGCCGCACCGCCACGCTGGAAGTACGCATGGTGGACGAGAGCGTCACGCCAGGCACCGAACTGACTGCCGCCATTCCGTTCAATTCGGAACTGTTCACCGTGGGTAAAGGCGTGCCGGTGGTGCTGCTCAAAGACGTGGTGCTGAGCGGTGAATACATCGCCAGCGCGGTCGCCAGCTTCGACCAGAACCAGCAGCCAGCCGTCGGCATCGACCTGAACGGCGACGGCGGCCGCCGCATGCGTGAAGCCACCCGCGACCGCGTGGGCAAGAAAATGGCCATCGTGCTCAAGGAAAAAGGCAAGCCGGAAGTGCTGTCGGTAGCCACCATCCAGAGCGAACTGGGTAGCCGCTTCCAGATCACCGGCATGGGCAACGCCGAAAACTCGGCCGAGCTGGCCCTGCTGCTGCGCTCCGGCGCGCTGTCGGCGCCGATGGACGTGATCGAAGAACGCACCATCGGTCCGGCACTGGGCGCTGAAAACATCAGCAAAGGTATCCACTCGACCATGTACGGTTTCGCGGCGATTGCCGTGTTCATGATCGCCTACTACATGATCTTCGGCTTCTTCAGCGTGTTTGCGCTGGCCTGCAACCTGCTGTTCCTGCTGGCCATCCTGTCGCTGATGCAGGTGACCCTGACCCTGCCGGGCATGGCCGCAATTGCGCTGGCGCTGGGTATGGCGATTGACTCCAACGTGCTGATTAACGAGCGTATCCGCGAAGAGCTGCGCGCCGGTGCGACGCCGCAGGCAGCGATTGCCGCCGGCTTCGAACGTGCCTGGGCCACCATCATCGACTCCAACGTCACCACGCTGATCGTCGGTGTGGCGCTGTGGGTATTCGGTTCCGGTCCGATCCGCGGCTTCGCCGTGGTGCACACGCTGGGTATTCTGACCTCGATGTTCTCCGCCGTGTTTGTCTCGCGCGGTGTGGTCAACCTCTGGTACGGCCGCAAGAAGAAGCTGCAATCGATCGCCATTGGTACCGTCTGGGTACCTGGTCAGAAATAGTCAGAAATAACTCGGGGCACGAAACATGGAATTTTTCCGCATTAAAAAAGACATCCCGTTCATGCGCCACGCGCTGGTGTTCAACGTCATTTCGGCGTTGACCTTCGTTGCGGCCGTGTTCTTCCTGATCACCCGTCCGTTGCACTTCTCGGTGGAGTTCACCGGCGGTACCGTGATGGAGCTGCGCTACCAGCAGGCGGCGAATCTGGAACGCATCCGCCACACGCTGGAAACCATCGGCTACGAACAGCCGGAAGCCACCGGCTTCGGCACCGCGCATGACGTGATGCTGCGTCTGCCGGTGGTGAAGAACATCTCGTCGAAGGATGCTTCGGCCAAGGTGTTCGACGCGCTGTGCAAAGCTGAAACGGGTAGCCTGAAGCAGATCGACACCGTGACCGCCAAGGGCGAGCACGTGGTCAAGCAATCCTGCGCCGGTGCTGGCGATGCTGAACTGGTGTCGCTGCAGAAGGTGGAATTCGTTGGTCCGCAGGTGGGCGACGAGCTGGCACAGAACGGCCTGAACGCACTGGTGATGGTGGTACTGGGCGTGATGGTCTACCTGGCCATCCGCTTCGAGTGGAAGTTTGCGGTGGCAGCGATCATCGCCAACTTGCACGACGTGGTCATCATCCTGGGCTTCTTCGCGTTCTTCCAGTGGGAGTTCTCGCTGACGGTGCTGGCCGGTATCCTGGCGGTGCTGGGCTACTCGGTCAACGAGTCGGTGGTTATCTTCGACCGTATCCGCGAAAACTTCCGCAAGCAGCGCAAGGCGTCGGTGCATGAAGTGATCGACAATGCGATCACCTCGACCATCTCGCGTACCATCATCACCCACGGCTGTACGCAGATGATGGTGCTGTCCATGCTGTTCCTGGGCGGCCCGACCTTGCACTACTTCGCGATGGCGCTGACCATCGGTATCTGCTTCGGTATCTACTCGTCGGTGTTCGTGGCTGCCGCCGTGGCCATGTGGCTGGGTGTGAAACGCGAAGACCTGATCAAGCCGGTCAAGGAAAAAGACGAAACGGACGGCGCAGTGGTTTAATCACCAAGCTTGTTGTTTTGCCAGTAAAATCCCCCAGCGGTTTAAAGCTTCTGGGGGATTTTCTTTTATGTCGTACAAATGGATCGCCGCACTGCTGCTGTGCTGTTCGGCGCAGGCAGCCGAGCTGCCTTGGGATCTGAGCTATCAGTCCGCGCTGCGCGCGCAGCCGCTCAATGAGCGTGAATTCATGGCCTTCTGGCCGCAGCGTTATCCGCAGCGCGCGATTCACCAACTGCTGGCCAGCTACGAGGGCGAGCCGATCGAGGCGTCGCTGCTGCTGGAGCGGCCGGACGGCCATGCCGGCGACCCTTATGGCAGCTGGTTCATCAAGACGCGCAGCACCGCCAAGGTATGCAATTTCAGCCGCGGCAATCCGGGCAAGTGCAGCGATCTGGAGGTGGCGAAGACCGATCGTTTTATCCGCGAGGTGATGAACTTCCGTCCGCTGCCGGACCAGGCCAGTGACAAGAACGTGCTTGGCAATGGCGCGGCGCTGCTCAACTACATGGGCTTCGTCAGCATCTATGTGGACGGCAAAACGCTGCAGCGTCCCGTGGCGGTGAGCGAGTGGCTCGGCGTCGGCAATCCGCAGCAGATGAGCAGCGCCGACGCGGGGCGCATGGATACGGCCGTGCAGCGCCTGGCGTTGTCGGATGCGGAGTTTGCCAGCTATGAGGCCAGGCGGGCCGCGCAAGGGCGCTCCGCAGCCTTCGGCGAAGCAGTGTGCCGCGGCGATGTGAACCAGATGCAGCGCATCCTGGACCAGACCCCGGATCGCGGCAAGGCGCTGATGGCGGAAGGCGAAAACCCGCTCGTCATCGCCGCCGCCAGCGGCCAGAAGACGGCGATCGATTTTCTGCTGCGCCATGGGCAGCCCATCAACGGTGGCGATAGCGCGGCCCTGCGCGCTGCGGTGCATGCCGATGATGTCGCGATGGTGGAGTACCTGCTGGCCAAAGGCGCGCGTGTCGATCCGCCGGTTGATCCCCGGACGCCAAACGAGCGCGTCTCCGCATCGCCGTTGAGCGAAGCGGTGGATGCCGGCAACGAGAAGATGGCCGCGCTGCTGCTCAAGCGCGGCGCCAGACCGAACCTCAACGTCCAGCCCAGCATACTGTCGCGCGCAGCGGCGCGGCTGCATTATGGATTGGTCGATCTGCTGCTCAAGAACGGCGCGGCGGCCGACAACCTGACCTCCGATGACGGCCGCAGCGCGCTGCATGCCGCAGTCATGAACGCCTATTCCGCAGACCGCTTTGCCGCGGTCGAACAGATCGCGCGCCGCCTGCTGGCGGGCGGCGCCAACATCAACTACCTCGGCGCGAACTGCCGGACGGCGTACTCGATCGCGGGCGAAGCGAAACGGCCCGCATTGCAGCAAGCCTTGCTGGACATGGGCGCCGACCCGGACATCGGCCAGCGCTGTGCCGAGCTGGCGCAGAAAGGCCGGGCGGGATCGCGTGAAGGCGCGGAAGCCAAAGCCCGCGCCGCCATCACCGATGACACCCGCCGCATGCTGCGCGAACGCGATTACGCCGGGCTCAAAAACTACCCGATGCGTACGCGCGATCTCGACTACTGGAAGAAGGAAGAGGCCCGCGCCACGGAATGGGAAACCAGGTTCCCCAAGTCCGCTGCCGCGCCGCAGTTCCACATCTACCTGCTGTACAACCGCGCCTTGTCCTTCCGCGGCAACGGCAAGTACGCGGAGATCCGCAAGGAAGACCTGGAGCCCATGAATCAGGCCGTGGAAGAAGCCTATCAGCGCCTCGACAAGATGGGCGCCAACGCTGCCAAAAAGCGCGGCGCCACGGACGCCAACTGGTATCGCGCACGGCTGGAAGTGCTGCCTTATTCGCGCAACTTCTACACGCACTTCCGTTACGCGTGGGAGGGTGGCGCCAAGGTCTATCCTGATTATCACGAACAGTATTTCGCCGCCGCGTTTTATTCGACGCCGATGTGGAACGGTGCACCGGATGGCGTGGAGCAGGTCGCCCGCCTGGCGGCCAAGGGCAAGGGCGCGGACCGCGACGCGATGTATGCGCGCGTCTACTGGTATATGGACCAGATCTACTATCGCGGCAAGCTGTTTGAGGACAGCATGGTTGACTGGGACGATATGAAGACCAGCTTCGACGCCATGGTCGAGGCCTATCCCGATCCGTGGAACCTCAACGCCTATGCCTACTTCGCCTGCAAGGCCGGCGACTACGAGGTGATGTCCTCGCTGCTGACACGCATCGACGATCAGCTGGTGTTCAGTGTGTGGGGACAGGGCGGTGAAACGGAATACCGCAACTGCGCAAAGAACATCGGCGCCGGCACGCGCAATTTCGCGGCGGATCTGGCTGCGCGCAACCGCCAGCACCAGGAGGCGCAGTACACGCGCCTGATCGGCTACGCCAGCGCTGAACGTGAGCGCTTTCACAACGAGGAGAGCTTGCGCGCGCTGCGCGTGGCGGCGGACATCGGCATCAAGGTGTGGGGCCGCGCCGGCATGCGCGCCAGCTATCACACCGCGCTGACGCTGCACAATCTGATGCGCTACGACGAAGAGATCGCGGCGCTGCGCGAAGGCCTGAAATCGCAGCCCGGCTATTCGAGCGCGGAGTTCCAGATCGGTCTGGCGCTGGAAGGATTGAAGCGCCAGGAAGAGGCACGTGCGCAGTTTGGCGTCGCCGCCGAACGGGTGCAGATCGAGCTGGAAAAACTCCGCGGCGAGCGCACGCCGGAGGTGCAAAAAGAGACTGAGCGCATGCGTAAAAAGTTCAGCGACTATGGCATAGTAGTGCCCGGACTTTAAACCACGCGAGACAAGCACAATGAGCCGCACCGGCCGCCTTTTCATGCTGATGGACGCCATGCGCGGCTATCGCCGCCCTGTGACTGCTGCGCGCCTGGCGGAGCAGCTGGGCGTTTCTGAACGTACCATCTACCGCGACATCCAGACGCTGTCTGGCCTGGGAGCGCCGCTGGAAGGCGAGGCGGGTGTCGGCTATATGCTCAAGACCGGTTTCTTCCTGCCGCCGCTGATGTTTGGCGCCGATGAACTGGAAGCGCTGGTGCTCGGTGCGCGCTGGGTGCGACGGCAGGGCGATGAAGCGCTGGCCGCTGCCGCCAGCAACGCGCTGGCCAAGATCGCCGCCGCCACGCCCAAAGACCTGCGCGACGACATGGCGGAAACCAGCTTGTGGGTGCCGATAGGCGTGGACCAGCAGGACGTCAGCGATGTGCATGTGCGTCCGGTGCGTGAGGCGATCCGTTACCAGCATCGCCTGCGCATGTCCTACCGGGACGAGCATGGCGCGCCGTCCGACCGCGTGGTGTGGCCGTTCGCGCTGGCGTTCTTTGAAGGCAAGCGGCTGCTGGCGGCATGGTGCGAGATGCGGATGGCGTTCCGTCATTTCCGCATCGACCGCATCGCGGCGGTGGAGTCGCTGCAGCAGCGCTACCCGGCCCGCCGCCACGACCTGCTCAAGACCTGGCGCCAGGAACATCAGATCCGCGAAGACTCCTGACAAAAACTGTCGCGGTCCGGTTCTACGATGAAGTCCTCAACACCACCTTCATCGGAGACCTCAAATGCGCCTTTACTACCATCCCGCTTCCTCCAGCTCGCGCCGCGTGATGCTGGCCGCCATCCACATGGGTACGCCGCTGGAGCTGACCGAAGTGAACCTGATGAGCGAGGAAGACCGCCGCCGCCTGGTCACGCTCAACCCCAACAGCAAGGTGCCGGTGCTGCAGGACGGCGAGTTCATCCTGTGGGAATCGTGCGCCATCATGCAGTACCTGGCAGACCGCACGCACGGCCAGACGCTGTATCCCGACAATATTCTTCTCCGGGCGGACATCAATCGCTGGCTGTTGTGGGCGGCGCAGCACTTTGCGCCGCCGATCGGCGTCATCGTCTACGAGCACATCTGGAAGGGGCTGACGGGCAATGGCGGCCCCGATCCGGTGGAAATCGACCGTGCCAGCCGGCTGGTGGCGCAATTCGCGGGCGTGCTGGAGCAGCATCTGGCCGGCCGCGACTGGATCGTCGGCGACAAGCTGAGCCTGGCGGACCTGGCGATCGCCCCGGCACTGACTTACATCGAGCAAGCCCAGCTGCCGGTCAAGCACTACCCAAAACTGATGGCCTGGCTGGCGCGCGTGGCAGAGCTGGACGCCTGGAAGCAGACCGAGCCCGTCTGGTAATTGCGAAAAAGTTACTGTTATGTGAAATAGCGCACAGAGCGGAACCAGGGGCAGAGGTATTCTAAAAACGTCTCCTCTGGAGGAGATCCCTAGTTTTGGACTTTGCCCGCTGCCCAGCGGGCTTTTTTTTGCCAAAAAGTTCGGGGTCAGTGCCGACATTCGGACATTTTGCTAGCGAAATGTCCGAATGTCGGCACTGACCCCGAACTTGGGCTATAGCATCAGCACGGCGTAGAGCGACTGCACTTCGTGGGCGGATTCGGTCATGATGGCGTTCAGCGTGCCTTCGCCGACCACGAAGTCGATGGTGCGCGCGCCTTGTAAGGTTGTGGCGCCCGGGCGCTGGTATAGCGGCGAGTGGACCGGTGACAGGTCGTTCGCCAGCAGCAGGGTGTCGCCCAGGGTTTCCGGCGGCAGTGCGCGCAAGCCTACCCACATCGATTCGATGGCTTTGAACACGCCTTCCGGCACGCCGAGCTTGGTCATGACGCCACGGCCGATGTCGATTTCGCCGTGCTCGACCCAGTCTTCCGGCTCGCCTTCCATCACCTGCGGATAGTCGCCCGCACAGGACAGCATGTAGAACCCCGCCACTTCGTGCATGATGCCGGCAAACAGCGCCGTATCGGGATCGACGTGGGTGACGCGGCGCGCAATCACCTGTGACAGCGCGGCGACGTGCGCCGTGTGCTCCCACAACTGGCTGATTTTGGCGGCCAGCGACGGTTCGGTCACCTGGCTGCCGATCTGGCGCACGATTAGTGCCGCCACCAGCGATTGCAAGGTGCGCACGCCCAGGCGCTGCACGGCGGCGCGCACGCTGGAAATTTCGGTACCGGAGCGGTTGTAGGCCACCGAGTTGGCAATGGCAACGCTACGCGCGGCCAGCAACGGGTCTGCCTGTATCAGCTTGGCTGCCTGCTCAACGTGGCAGTCGGGATCGGTCAACGCCTGCTGCAAGCGCAGCGAGGCGTTGACGTTGGCCGGGAACGTGAGGTCGCCCCGGCTCGCTTGAGCAGCAATATTCTTGAAGGCGTCGAGTCTGTCCATTGCCAAAAATTATACTCAAAATATTGCCTTGTGGCACTTTTTATGAAAATAGTTTTTGCAGCGTGGGTTTCAGCCAACAACGCCAGGCAGGATTTACTGCTCGCTGAAGATGGCGTCGCAGCCTTCTACGGTTTCGTCGGTATCTTGCAGTTCGTCGGTCAGTTCGAGGTCGAACAGCTCTTCCACTGCGTTCATGAAGCTGTTGTGGGTGCTTGCACCGATCAGGCGGTAGATTTCGCCGTCTTCGTTGCGTACGCCGACGATCAGCGCTTCCTGGCGCACTTCGTCCGCAGGCGCTACGTCCAGCAGCAGGTTACCGATGATGTGTTTGTCGAATTTGGCAGGCTTTTTGCCTTCCAGCAGAGAGGTTTTCAAATCTGTTTCCTTGGTTTTTTTAGTCGCAATCCTGGGTAGACGGGTTTCCGGTCTGGCCAGACATAATCACAGTTTTAAGCTCGGACAGGGTTTTTTCAAGCCTGGTGTAGTCGTCTTCGGTGAAATCGGCAAATACTTTGCCGCTTTGCGAGATGACTTCCGGGAACACGGTGCAGAAAGTGCGCTCGCCTTCCTTGGTCAGTTTGACGAAGAAAGAACGTTTGTCGCAATCGCTGCGCTGACGTTCCACCAGCCCTTTTTGTTCCAGCCGCTCGATCACCCCGGTCAACGTACCCTTGGTAATCAGCGTCTTGTCGCCCAGTTCTTTATAGGACATGCCGGGGGTATTGCCCAGCGTGGCGATGATGTCGAACTGCGCGTGCGTCAAACCACTCCGGCGCACGTATTCGCCGGAGAGCCGTTCATAACCCTGCATGCACTCAGCCAGCAGCCGGATGCTTTTCAAGTATCGTTCACCCATAGTCCAAGATTATAGCCGCTTCGCATCTGCCTTTCTGGCGAGGTACACTATGCAAAATTACAATTTATAACAACAACGATGCCTTTACACCTGCGTGGCGTGCTCGCCCTGCTGGTCGTGACCCTGGTTTGGGGCACGACTTTTCCTGCCATGAAGAATATGACGGGCTATCTGTCCGCCAGCTGGATCGTGCTGTGCCGCTTTGCGCTGGCGGGCGTGCTGCTGTTGCCGTTTCTGTGGCGCGCGCGCTGGCGCGATCTGCGCTGGGGCATAGTGGCCGGGGTGGTGTTGTTCCTGTGCTACGTGTTCCAGATCGAGGGGCTGGCGCTGACCAGCTCCAACCGCAACGCCTTTATCACCGGCCTCAATGTGCTGGTGCCGCCGCTGATCGGCGTGCTGCTGGGTGCGAAGCTGGAGCGCCGCATCGTGATCGCGCTGCTGATCTCGGTGGCCGGGCTGTTTACGTTGTGCTGGGAAGGCAGCTTCCACTGGGGACGCGGCGATACGCTGGCGCTGCTGTGCGCGCTGTTCTTCGGCATCTATGTCAAGCTCATGGAAACCACCACGCGCAAGGTGGAGAAGCTCATGGCGCTGACCGCCTCGCAGATCATCACGGTGGCCGTGTGCGCCGCCCTGTGGCTGCTGCTGACCGAGGTGCCGCTGGGCTGGGCCGAGCGCAGCCAGGACCTGCCGGATTACATCGCGTACGTGAGCCAGGGCTTGCAGCGGTATAGCGTGAATCTGATGTATCTGGGCGTGGTGGCCACCGCCGCCATCATTTCGCTGCAAACCTGGGGCCAGAGCCACAGCAGCGCCAACGAGGCGGCCGTGATCTACGCGTTTGAGCCGGGCTGTGCCGCCATCTTTGCTTATTTCTGGCTGGGCGAGACGCTGGCCTGGAACGGCCTGCTGGGCGCGGCACTGTTGATCTCCGGTATGATAGTGAGCCAATGGAGCACCGAGCGTCCCGCTACTGCCCTGGCGCCGGAGTAGTCGATGTCGTTTGCCAATTTATCCTGCCTCGCCAAGCAACAGCCTTTGCGCCTGCTGCTGGTCAACGCGGGCGAGCCGGATACCATCACCTGGGCCGGGCTGATCCAGCCCTTGCGCCTGGCCGCTGCCCTGGTGGGCCGCGAGCTGCTGCAACTGGAGGTCATGACGCCATCCCAGGTCGTGCTGGCCCAGCCGGGCTGGCATGTCGCCTTGCTGGTCGCCGACGAGCACCAGACACCGCTGTCGCCCGAGCAGACCCGTGCCGTGCTCGAGCGCTGCCGCTCGGCGCAGTACTGGGGCGGCGTGGGCGCCGGTGTGCTGTGGATGGCCAAGGCCGGCCTGATGGCTGGTGTGCGCATCGCGCTGCCGTGGGCCTTGTATGCCGATACGGAAGACATCACCGAGCGCGCCATCCTCACGCCGCACCTGTTCGAACTGGACGGCCGCCACCTGAGCTGCTGCGGAGGCGCCGCGTCCCTGGACTTTGCGCTGACGCTGATCGAGCAGCTGTTTGGCGCCACGGTGCAGGCCACCATCAAGGAGAGCCTGTGCGTGGAGCGCGTGCGCGGGCCGGAGGAGCGCCAGCGCGTGGCGCTGCAGGCGCGCTTTGGCGCCTTGCAGCCGCGCCTGTCAGAGGCGGTGACGCTGATGGAAACCAATCTCGAGGAACCGCTGTCCACCGACGATATCGCCAACCTGGTCGGCCTGTCGCGCCGCCAGCTGGAGCGGCTGTTCAAGCAATATCTGGGCAGCCTGCCGTCGCGCTATTACCTGGAGCTGCGCCTGCAACGGGCACGCCAACTGCTGCTCGATACCAACCACTCGATCGTGCAGGTGGGGCTGATGTGCGGCTTCTCGTCCGGCTCGCACTTCTCCACGGCGTTTGGCGCGCTGTTCGGCAATACGCCGCGCGAGGAACGCCAGCGTAAGCTGACGCCGCCAGCCTGATCACGTCGCCGGCAGCGGCGCCATGCCGTGTGCGCTGGCCACCGTGCTGTCGGTCAGATCGGGCGCTGAACGCGGCAGCACGATCTGGAAGGTGACGCCGTGGCCCGGTGTGCTGTGCACCGCGATATGCCCGCCCAACACACCCGTCACCATGGTCTGCACGATGTACAGCCCGAGGCCGGAACCGCCCTGGCCCATGCGCGTGGTGAAGAAGGGATCGTAGATTTTGCCGCGGTGTTCGGGCGCGATGCCGGCGCCATCGTCCACGTACTGGATATCGACGCGGTCATCCTGCTGGCGCGCGCTGATGCGGACTTGCCCGCTCGGTTTGCCGGCAAAACCGTGCACCAGCGTGTTTTCCAGCAGATTGCCCAGCACCTGCGCCAGCGGGCCGGGGAAACTGTCCATCTGCAGGCTGTCCTCGATATCGACCTCGATGCGGTAGGGCGTGGCCTTCCATGTATTGTGGCTGCTGGCGATGACTTCCTCGACCGTACGCCGCAACGGGAACTGGCGGCGCCGCGCGCTGGCCTGATCGACCGCCAGCTCCTTGAAGTTGTCGATCAGCCCGGCGGCGCGGTGGGCGTTGCGCTCGATGATTTCACAGGCCAGGCCGCTTTGGGTGACGAAGTCTTCCACGGATGAACGTTTCAGCTTGCCGTCCAGCGCCGCTTGGCCAAAGCTGGCCAGGTGCGCCTTGAGCGTGGTGGAGGCGGTCAGGGTGCTGCCCAGCGGCGTGTTGAGCTCGTGGGCGATGCCGGCCACCAGCCGTCCCAGCGATGCCACTTTTTCGGTCTGCACCAGCTGGTCGGCAGCCACGCGCAAGTCTTCGTTGGCCTGGCGCAGCTCGGCGGTGCGCTGCTCGACGCGCAGCTCCAGTGCGGCATTGAGTTGCTGAATCTCTTCCTCGCGCGCACGGCGCACCACCACTTCCTGCTGTAGCTCGGCGGTGCGGCGTTTGACCATCACGCGCAGCTGGAGGATGAAAGCCATGGCGATGACGATGGCCAGCACCAGCGCGCCCAGCGGCCGGTAGTCGATTTCATGGTCAAACCGCACCACGGTCCATTTCTGCCGGAAGCTTTCGCGATCGGACTTGGAAATCGTGGCCAGCGCCTGGTTCAGGATCGGCACCAGCTCGGACCAGTCGCTGCGCACGCCAAAGCCGACCTGGTAGCTGTATTCGGTTTCGCCGGAGACGCGGATATCGTTGGCGCCCAGTGCTGCCAGCTGGTGGGTGCCGGTCAAGAGCGGCGCCACCACGGCGCTGACTTCGTCGCGGTGCAGCAGGTCGAGCGCAACCTTGAAGCTTTCCGCCTGCACCGGCACGATGGTCGGCCAGTCGCGCGGCATCACCTCGGCCACGCCGGCACGGGTGCTGGCGGCCACCTTCTTGCCGTTCAGATGGCTCAGGGTGGGCGCGGGCGGCGCGCTGGCGGCGGTGAAAATCACGATCGGCGATGTGAGGTAGGGCTCGGTCAGCGTCATGAAGCGCTGGCGGCTGTCGGTTTGCGAGATGGCGGACAGCATATCGACCTGGTGCTGGTCCAGCTGGTTGACGACGTTGGCGGCGCCAGCGATGGGCACCAGCTCAAAGCGCACGCCCAGCAACTGCTCGACCCGGTGCACGAACTCCAGCGCAATGCCGTGCGGCTTGCCGTCTTCGCCCAGCGATTCGATGGGCGCGCGGGCCGTGTCCACGCCCACGCGGATCACGGGATGGGCGGCCAGCCAGCCGCGTTGCGCGGCCGAGAGCGAGGCCAGCTCCGGCGCGGCTGCCAGTGGCGTGGCTACGGCAGCCAGCCACAGCCAGCATGCTATGCGTGCAATCCGAGCTAGTCCGAGCTGTCTCATAGCGCCTCTGGAAGAAAACCGCTTGCCGTGTCTGGATAGCATAAAGACTAGCATCCACGAAGACAAGCAGGCTGTTGCTTGTTGGCATGGTCGTTCTGGCAAGTTTACTTTGCGGCCAAAAGTAAAAATTCTTGTCGCCATTTGAAAAGAGTTTTAGCATCCCGCTTTTTATAATGGGTCCCACGCGGCGCTGTGCCGCACCGTACCCACAATTGATAGGGAATGCCATGAACGCCAAAGATACGACCGTAACCACCCGTCCTGTGACTCGTCAGACTTTTGATGAGGTCCTGGTGCCGACTTATGCGCCAGCAGCGATGGTTCCGGTGCGTGCGTCGGGCCTGGACCTGTGGGACCAGGCTGGCAAGCATTATCTGGATTTCACCTCGGGCATCGCGGTAGCGGCCCTGGGCCATTGCAACCCGGTCGTGGTGGAAGCGCTGACCCGCCAGGCCAACACCCTGTGGCACCTGGGCAATGGCTACACCAACGAGCCGGTGCTGCGCCTGGCGCTGGCACTGACCGAAGCCACCTTCGCTGACCGCGCCTTCTTCTGCAACTCCGGCGCCGAAGCCAACGAAGCGGCACTGAAGCTGGCCCGTAAATACGCCCACACCAAATTCGGCGCGCACAAATCGCGCATCATTTCGTGCTACCAGTCGTTCCACGGCCGTACGCTGTTCACCGTGTCGGTGGGCGGCCAGTCGAAATACACCGAAGGCTTCGAGCCACTGCCACCGTCGATCGATCACATCACCTACAACGATATCGAATCGGCCCGCGCCGCCATCGGTGATGACGTTTGCGCCGTGATCGTTGAGCCGCTGCAAGGCGAAGGCGGCGTGGTACCAGGCGACAAAGCCTTCCTGCAAGAGCTGCGCGACCTGTGCACCAAAACCGGCGCCCTGCTGATCTTCGACGAAGTGCAATCGGGCATGGGCCGTACCGGTGAGCTGTTCCACTACATGAGCTATGGCATTACCCCGGACATCCTGACCTCTGCCAAAGCGCTGGGCAATGGCTTCCCGGTGGCCGCCATGCTGACCACCCACGAACTGGCCGCAACGCTGAACGTCGGTTCGCACGGCACCACCTACGGCGGCAATCCGATGGCTGCCACCGTGGCGCTGACCGTGCTGGAAACCATCAACCAGCCAGCCTTCCTGGCGCGTGTGAAAGAAGCGGGCAACAAGCTGCGTTCGACGCTGGAAAAACTGGTGGCCGATTACCCGCAAGTGTTCGCGCAAGTGCGCGGTGCGGGCCTGCTGCTGGGCGTGGTGGTGACCGATGCCTGGAAAGGCCGTTCGAAAGACATCCAGAAAGCCGTGGAAGCCAACGGCATGATGGTGCTGATCGCTGGCATGGACGTGGTGCGCCTGGCGCCTGCGCTGATCGTGTCGGATGAGCAGATCGCTGAAGCTGACCGCATCCTGCGCCTGTCGCTGGACGGCATGCTGAAAGCAGCTTAATTTGTATCACGGCGGCGGATTAATGATCCGCCGCTTTACTTTCCGGCCCAGCGCGTCATGCGCGCCGGGCCTGTTCGCATTCTTAAGGAGTTCTCATGTATGTAGTCCGTCCGGTTGAACTTGCGGATATTGCAGCCCTTGAAGCGCTGGCCGCAGTGCCCATGCCGGGAGTGCATACCTTGCCCAAGACGCGCGAGAAAATCCTCGCCATGATCGAACTGTCGATCGCGTCGTTTGCAGCGCATGTTGATATCCCCAGCGAAGAGGCTTATCTGCTGGTGCTGGAATCGCCTGGCGATAAAAAAATCGTCGGCACCGCCGCCATGTTTGCGGCCGCAGGTTCCAATGGTACTTACTTCTCCTTCCGTAACGACGTGATCCAGCAGGTCTCGCGTGACCTGAACATCAGCCATAGCGTGCACGCGCTGACGCTGTGCTCCGAACTGACTGGCTACTCGCAGCTGTCGTCGTTCTACGTCGGCGAACGCGAACACGGCACGCCGGAAGCGGCATTGCTGTCGCGTGCCCGTCTGATGCTGGCCGTGCTGGCGCCGCACCGTTTCTCGGACCGCTTCTTCGTACCGCTGGCCGGCGTGACCGACAGCGAAGGCGGTTCGCCGTTCTGGGATGCGCTGGGCCGTAAATTCTTCAAGATGGATTTCCTCGACGCTGAACGCGTCATCGGTGGTGCGCGCAACCGCACGCTGATCGTCGAGCTGATGCCGCACTATCCGGTCTACGTGCCGCTGCTGCCGGGCGACGCGCAGGCGGCCATGGGCCAGATCCATCCATCGGGCGAGCTGGCGTTCAACCTGCTGACCGCGGAAGGCTTCGAGGCCGATGACTACATCGACATCTTCGACGGCGGCCCGATCCTGCAGGCGCATAAGAACACGCTGCGCACCTTTACTGGCGCGCTGCAGCGCCGCGTGGCGACGTCGGTCGATTCGCCAGACCGTGGCCGCGAGCCGCAGCTGCGTTATGCCGTGTCGTCCGGTTCCGAACACAACTTCCGCGCCGTGGTCACGCATTGTCCGCCGCTGGAATCCCAACTGAGCGTAGCGCTGTCGGTAGAGGTACAAGAAGCGCTGCAAGTCGCCGAAGGCGATACCGTCATCTGCGTCAGAATATAAGAACGAGACCACCTATGTTAGTAGTACGCGCAATCAAAGCCGAAGACCTCGACGCCCTGTACGTGATGGCCACCCAGGTGGGCAGCGGCATGACCACGCTCAAGCCGGACATGAAGATGATGGGCGACCGCCTGAACATCGCCGTGGCCTCGTTTGCCGAAACCATCCCGCCCGAACAGCGTGACTATATGTTCGTGATGGAGGATACCGACACCGGCCGCATGGCTGGCGTGTGCGCCATCAAAGGTTCGGTGGGCTTGACGGAGCCGTTCTACAACTACCGTATCGGCACGCTGGTGCACTCGAGCCGCGAGCTCGATGTGTTTACGCGCATGGACACGCTGTACCTGTCGAACGACCTGACCGGCAGCACCGAACTGTGTTCGCTGTTCCTGCATCCCGACTACCGCAGCGGCAACAACGGCAAGCTGCTGTCGAAGAGCCGCTTCCTGTTCATCGCGCAGTTCCCGCATCTGTTCACCGAAAAGCTGATCGCTGAGATGCGCGGCTACCAGGAGGAGAGCGGCCGCTCGCCGTTCTACGAAGGCCTGGGCCGTCACTTCTTCAAGATGGACTTCGACCATGTCGATGCGCTGACCGCTGTCGGCAAGAAGTCCTTCATCGCCGAACTGATGCCGCGCCAGCCGCTGTACGTCGACTATCTGCCGCAGGATGCGCAGGAGGTGATCGGCAAGGTGCATACGTCGACCGCACCGGCGCGCCGCCTGCTGGAACAGGAGGGCATGTACTTCGAAGGCTACGTCGATATCTTCGACGCCGGTCCGGTGCTGCAGGCCCGCGTGTCCGAACTGCGCGCCATGCGCGACAGCACGCTGGCCGAGATTGGCCCCACCACCGACTGGGAATCGGCGTGCGCGCCGGAGGCTGCGGCGGCCGAACCTATCCTGGTGTCCAACACCACGCTTAAAGATTTCCGCATGATTCTGTCGCAGGCGGTGCCGGTCAACGGCACTGTCGCCTTGCCGGAAGCAGAGCAGCAACTGCTGCGCTGCCAAAGCGGCGACACCGTGCGTACCTTGACTCTCAATCCGAGGAAGAACAATGGCTAATATCAGCAACTTCATTAACGGCGAATGGCTCGCGGGCAGCGGCGTCGAACTGGTGACCGTCAATCCGGCCAATGGCCAGCAGACCTGGTCCAGCAACGAATCCACCGCGCAGGATGTGGCGCAAGCCGCTACCGCAGCACGCGCGGCATTTGACGCGTGGGCACTGACGCCGCTGGCGGACCGTATCGCCGTCTGCACCCGCTTCCGTGATCTGCTGAAACAGGATGCCGAAGAGCTGGCGCTGCTGATCTCTGAAGAAGTCGGCAAGCCGCTGTGGGAAGCGCGCACCGAAGTGACCACCATGGCCAACAAGATCGATATCTCGGTCCAGGCACATGGCGCGCGCACCGGCGAAACCAGCAGCAAGGTCGCGGATGGCGAAGCAGTGCTGCGTCACCGTCCGCATGGCGTGTTTGGCGTGTTCGGTCCTTACAACTTCCCGGGCCACCTGCCGAACGGCCATATCGTGCCGGCGCTGATCGCCGGTAACACCGTGGTGTTCAAGCCTAGCGAATACGCTCCGCGCACCGCCGTGAAAACCGTGCAGCTGTGGGAAAAGGCTGGCGTGCCGAAAGGCGTGATCAACCTGGTCAACGGCGGCCGCGAAACCGGCATCTCGCTGGGCCAGAACGAGGTACTGGACGGCGTGCTGTTCACCGGCAGCTGCCAGACCGGCACCGCGCTGCATAAACAATTCGGCGGCCAGCCAGGCAAGATGCTGGCGCTGGAAATGGGCGGTAACAATCCGCTGGTAATCTGGGACGCCAAGGAAGTGGATGCTGCCGTGTTCATGGCGGTATCGTCGGCCTTCATCTCGGCCGGCCAGCGCTGCACTTGCGCGCGCCGTCTGATCCTGCCGGTAGGCGCGGCGGGCGATGCCATCGTTGCACGTCTGGTCGATGTGGCCAGCCGCCTGACCATCGGCGGTCCTGCTGCGGAACCGGCGCCGTTCATGGGGCCTGTGGTATCTGCTGCCGTGGCCAAGCGCCTGGTGCAGGCGCAGGCTGACCTGGTGGCCAAAGGCGGCAAGCTGCTGCTGGAGATGAAACAGCTGGACGCCAATGCGGGCTTCGTGTCGGCGGGTATCGTTGATGTCACCGATGTCCAAGGCATTCCGGACGAAGAGTGGTTTGGCCCGCTGCTGCAGATTATCCGCGTGGCGGACTTCGACGGCGCCATCAAGGCGGCCAACAACACCGCATTCGGCCTGGCCGCTGCACTGATCTCCAACGACGAAAACCTGTGGAAGATTTTCCAGGTGCGCGCACGCGCCGGCATCGTCAACTGGAACCGTCCAACCACCGGCGCCGCCAGCTCGGCGCCGTTTGGCGGCGTGGGCCAGTCGGGCAACCATCGTCCAAGCGCATACTACGCGGCGGACTACTGCGCGTATCCGGTGGCATCGATTGAAAACAATGTACTTGAAATGCCTGCGAAGCTGTCGCCGGGCATGCACTTCTAAAGGGTAGCAGCAATGTCCGCACGCGAATTCAACTTCGACGGCCTGGTCGGCCCGTCGCACAACTATGCCGGTCTGTCGTTCGGCAATGTGGCGTCGTTCAACAACGTCAAGAGTGCTTCCAATCCCAAGCTGGCCGCGCTGCAAGGCCTGGCCAAGATGCGCGCCCTGGCAGCCCGTGGCTTTGGCCAGGCGCTGCTGCCGCCGCAGGACCGTCCGAACTTCCGCCTGCTGCGCAGCGTGGGTTTCACCGGCTCCGATGCTGAAGTGCTGGCCAAGGCCGCGCAGGAATCGCCGGTGATCCTGGCGTGCGCGTATTCGGCTTCGCCGATGTGGACTGCCAATGCTGCGACCGTGAGCCCGTCGGCTGACAGCGCCGATGGGCGCCTGCACTTTACTGCGGCTAACCTGAACAACAAGCTGCACCGCGCTTTTGAGCACGCCCAGTCGGCCCGTTCGCTGCGCGCCATCTTCAAGGATGAAAAGCACTTTGCCGTGCATGATGCGCTGCCAGGTACGCCGGCGTTTGGCGATGAAGGCGCGGCCAACCACACCCGCTTGTGCAAGGACCATGGCAGCGCTGGCGTCGAGATGTTCGTCTACGGCCGTTCCGAGTTCGATACCTCGATCTCGGCGCCGAAGAAATATCCTGCCCGCCAGACGCTGGAAGCATCGCAGGCGGTCGCGCGACTGCATGGCCTGTCGGCGGAGCGCAGCGTCTACATTCAGCAGAATCCGGATGTCATCGATCAGGGCGTGTTCCATAACGACGTGATCGCAGTAGGGAATGCCAATGCACTGTTCTACCACGAGCAGGCATTCGCCGACGAAGCAGGCGCGCTCGATCAGCTGCGCCGCGCAATGGCCGGCGTGGGCGCTGACCTGAATGCGATCCGCGTCGATACCGCACAGGTGCCGGTGGCCGATGCGGTAGCCAGCTATCTGTTCAACAGCCAGCTGCTCAGCAAGGACAATGGCAAGATGGCGCTGGTGATTCCGCAGGAATGCCAGGAGGTGGCTTCGGTCGCCGCCTACCTGCAAGGCCTGGTCGCCAGCGGCAACGCAATCGATGAACTGATTCACTTCGACCTGCGCCAGTCGATGCGCAACGGCGGCGGTCCTGCGTGCCTGCGTTTGCGCGTGGCGCTGACCGATGCCGAGGCCAAGGCCATGCATCAAGGCGTGGTGATGACCGAAGCGCTGTACCATACGCTGGTGGCCTGGGTGGAGAAGCATTACCGTGACCGTCTGGAGCCTGCTGATCTGGCAGATCCGCAACTGGCCATCGAAGTGCATACCGCGTTGGAAGAATTGAGCCGTATACTGGGGATGCCGGGACTCTACGACTTGTAATACCGTCGTTTCACCCCCATCTGGGGAGGCGCCGCGTAGCCACAAGCCGGCGCGGCCCCCTGCAACAAAAAATACCTACAATGTATTGGAGAAGCGAAGATGAAACAAACACCACAAGACCTGCGCAAACAGACGCTGGATCTGGTCCATGCAAGCAAACCTGCCAGCGAGGTAGCAGCACTTATCGGCGCCTGGCTGGGCGCTCTGGATGACGAGGACCTGGCGGGCACTGCGCCCGGTAGCCTGGCGCCGGTTTTGTGGGAGGGTTTCACTCAAGCTGCCAAACGTAGCGGCACGGGCGCGCAAATCGCCAAGCTGCGCTACGACGATGGCCGCGGCGGCAAGGCCACCGCGCTGCTGATCCTGAACGACGATATGCCATATCTGGTGGACTCCATCGTGATGGCACTGCGCAAACTGCGCGTGACCGCGAATGGCGTGCTGAATGCCGTGCTGCCAGTGGCGCGCGGTGCGGATGGCGCAGTCAGCGCCGTCGGCAATGCCGGCGACAAGCTGGAATCGTATGTGCTGGTGCTGCTGTCCGAAGACCTGCCGGAGGCAGAAATTGGCGCACTGGTAGACCGCATTGAAATGGTGTCGCGCGACGCCGCCGTGGTCCGCCGCTACCGCGCCGCCATGCTGGAACACTTCAGCCGCATCGGCGCAGAAGCCGCATCGCATGGCGAAGAAGGCAAGGAAGTTGCCGCTTTCCTGGAGTGGGCCAAGACCGAAGGCTTCGAGCCGTTCGGCTACGCCTACTATCAGGTCAAACCGGGCGTGCGTGAACTGGAACGCGACGTCCCTAGCCGCATCGGCGTGCTGCAGGATACGTCGCATCCGGTGTACGGCACCTGCCTGGCAAACATCCCTGGCGATTTCGATACGCTGTCCAAACGTGCGCACACGCTGTCGATCGTGAAGGCCGACGTGGAAGGCACGCTGCACCGCGATGCACAGCTGGACTTCATCGGCATCCGCCACACCGACGCGCAAGGCGCGATCCTCGGCGAATACTGCTTCGTTGGCCTGTTCACCCGCGCTGCGACGTCCACCCCGCTGAACCGCCTGCCGTTTGCGCGTGGCCGCGTAGCGCGCGTGCTGAGCATCGCTGGCGTGCGACAGGAAGGCTTCCGCGCCGAGAAGTTTGTCGAGATCCTTGAATCGTTGCCGCGCACCGAAGCGCTGGAAGCAGAACCGGAATGGCTGGCTGAAGTCTGCGGCGCCGTGGTGTCGCTGTACAAACAGCCGCGCGCCAAGGTGTTTGCCCGCCGCGACGTCTATGCACGTCACCTGAATGTGCTGGTGTATATCCCGCGCGAGCGTTATAGCGCAAGCGTCGGTTCGGCTTTGGCCAAGGCGCTGCAAGCCAGCTCCGGCGCACAGCATGTCAGCTCGCAAACACTGGTGGCCGATGGCCCGCTGGCCCGCGTCTACCTGATCGCCCAGGGCGCCCGCTATCCGCTGGACCTGGAAACCGACATCCAGCAGCCGCTGCTGTCCGTGCTGGATGGCTGGCATGACCAGTTCTCCGTACTGGCCGATGCTGTGACCGACGTGCCGCTGCGCGCCAGCCTGCGCAAGATGTGCGCCACGCTGCCGACCGATTACGTTGCCGCCACCAAGCCGTCTGCTGCCTTCCACGATCTGGGCGCAATCCTGCGCAACACCGATCCATCGCGCGTGAACGTGCGTGTGGAAGCGGACAATGGTTCGACCACCATCCGCCTGTATTCGGTGGACCGCGTGCCGTCGCTGTCAACCATCCTGCCTGCACTGCAAAACGCTGGTGTCGCGATTGACCGCGAACAGGCTTACTCGCTGCGCGTGAATGGCGAGCGTCACTTTGTGACCAGCCTGTCGACGGATGCCGACAGCGCGGCCAACTTGGCCAAGCCGGAAGTGATTCCGGTGGCGGAAGAACTGTTCTCGGCCCTGTTCAACAACGAAGCGGAAGATGGCCGCCTGAATGGCCTGGTCATCGAAGGTGGCCTGAGCGTGCGCGAAGTGCAGCTGGTGCGTGCCTACATGAGCTACTGGCGCCAGACCGGCACCCGCTTCTCGGTGCGCTACATCGCTGAAACGCTGCGCAAGCAGCCTGCGCTGGTGAAAGAACTGGTGGATGCATTCCAGCTGCGCTTCAACCCTGCGCTGGACGAAGCCACCCGCGCTGCGGCCTTGGACAAGCTGGCCGACATCAAGAGCCGTCTGCCGGCCATCAACCACGCCGACAGTGAAGAAGTGCTGGGCGCCATGGCCACGCTGATCGGCGCCACGCTGCGTACCAACTATTTCCAGAACAATCAGAAGGGCGACAAGATCATCTTCAAGTTCGACACCAGCAATCTGTCGCTGGTGCCGGAGCCACGTCCGTTCCGCGAAATCTTCGTGTTCTCGCGCCGCTTTGAAGGCGTGCACCTGCGCGGCGGCCCGGTCGCCCGTGGTGGCCTGCGCTGGTCGGACCGTATGGAAGACTACCGCACCGAAGTCCTGGGCCTGGTCAAGGCACAGATGGTGAAGAACGCCGTGATCGTGCCGGCTGGCGCCAAGGGCGGCTTCGTGTGCAAGCAGATGCCGAAAGACGCCGTGCGTGAAACCATCGCGGCGGAAGGCGAAGCAGTCTACCGTCTGTTCATTTCAAGCCTGCTGGAAGTGACTGACAACCGCGTGCTTGGCAACATCGTGTCGCCTGCTGATACCGTGTGCTACGACGGCAACGATCCTTACCTGGTGGTGGCGGCCGACAAGGGCACCGCAACCTTCTCCGACATCGCCAACGGCATCGCTGTGCAGCGCGGCTTCTGGCTCGGCGACGCGTTTGCATCGGGCGGCTCGAACGGCTACGACCACAAGAAGATGGGCATTACCGCCAAGGGCGCGTTTGAAGCGGTCAAGCGCCACTTCTACGAGATGGACCACGACATCCACGCATCGCCAGTAACCATGGTGGGTGTGGGTGATATGTCGGGCGACGTGTTCGGTAACGGCGCGCTGCTGTCGCGCAAACTGAAGATCGTGGCGGCGTTCGATCACCGTCATATCTTCCTGGACCCGAACCCGGACATGGAAGTCTCGTTCAAGGAACGCGAGCGTATGTTTGCGCTGCCACGCTCCTCGTGGGATGACTACAACAAGGAACTGATCTCGGCGGGCGGCGGCGTGTACCCACGTACTGCGCGCAGCATCGAGCTGTCGCCGCAGATCCGCGCCGTGCTGGATATCGAAGAAACCTCGCTGGCGCCTGAAGAACTGATGCACCGCATCCTGCTGGCGCCAGTGGACCTGTTCTACAACGGCGGTATCGGTACCTACATCAAGGCATCGACCGAAACCCACGCACAGGTGAAAGACCGCGCCAACGACAACATCCGTGTCAACGGCAATGAGCTGCGCTGCAAGGTGGTGTCCGAAGGCGGTAACCTGGGTGCGACGCAAGCTGGCCGTATCGAGTTTGCGCTGTCGGGTGGCCGCATCTTCACCGATGCGATCGACAACTCGGCCGGTGTGGATTGCTCGGACCACGAAGTGAACGCGAAGATGTGGCTGGACGTGGAAATGAATGCCGGCCAGCTGACCGAAGCTGACCGCAACCGCATCCTGAACGACATGACGCTGGATATCGAGCGCCTGGTCCTGCGCGACAACACGCTGCAAACGCAGCTGCTGGTACGCGAGCTGCAAGCGCAAACCGACGCCGCTGTGCAGGATGGCTACGCCGCGCTGATCGCATCGCTGGAAGAAGAGGGCGCGCTGTCGCGTGAGCTGGAGCAGCTGCCATCGGTGGCTGAACTGGCGCGCCGCAAGGCCGATGGCCGCGGCCTGACCACGCCGGAACTGGCGGTGGTCATCGCCAACGTGAAGAACCGCTACAAGCGCATCCTGTCGGCACTGCCGCTGACGGAAAACAGCTGGGCTGAATCGGTCCTGAAACCGTACTTCCCGGATCTGCTGGTGGCGACCCGCCCTGCGCTGGCGCACCCGCTGGCAAATGCCATCCTGGCGACGGTACTGGCCAATGAATCGGTCAACCGTTGCGGTCCGCTGATGTTACGCCAGCTGGCTGGCGAGCATGGCGTGGATGAAGCGGATGTGATCCTGGCCTGGGGCCAGGCATGGTCTGCGCTGAATCTGGCGCCTGTGTTCAACGCGCTGGATGCGGATGCGTTGAAGATCCCGCGTGCGGTGTCGATCAAGGTCGATGCACGGACCCGCGTGCTGCAAAAAGCGGTTATCGAAGGCGCGCTGTCGGTGCCTGCTGATCAGCTGCGCAATGGCGTGGCCGAACTGACCAAGCTGTTCTCGAAAGCAGAAACGCTGGCGCAGCTGAGCACCACCGACGGCCAGTCCGAAGCTGAACTGACCGCTGGCCTGCATGCCGAGTTTGTGCGTGCCTGGAAAGCAGTGGATGCGCTGGAATCGGTGGCGGCGTTTGTGTTTGCGGCGCTGTCGGTACAACGTCCAGCAGGCATGGACCTGCCGGCCTTCCTGCAAGTTGGTCTGGCGCTGCGCGCGCAAGTGGGCATCGATACGCTGGAACGCGGCCTGAAACTGCCGGCAGCGAATCGCTCGCAGGAACAGCTGCGCAGCTACGCTCAGAACGCACTGCGCCGCACGCAGCAACGTCTGCTGGCGCAGGTACTGAAGCACGCTACCGGCGGCCACTCGGCACTGGAAGCGGTGGAAGTGGTTGCCAACACGCTGGGCCTATCCGGCTATGCGCTGGCGACGGATCTGGAGCAGGCGATGCTGGATGTGTGGGCACTGTCCGAGGCGGTCAACGCCAGCACGGCGGCATTGGCGGCGTAATACGATGAGCGATTTGCCAGCAGCATTGCCTGAAGCAGTCCGTTCGCTGGCGGCAGCAGATTTCAGCGCCGTCGTGCAGCGCTTCACGGCGGCCGGATTTACGGTCGCCGAGCCGGCGGATGGGATCATCACGATCAAAGCGGCTGGTCCGCGTGATGCTGCGCGGCCGGCGGTACTGATCTCGGTCGGCGTGCATGGCGACGAGACAGGGCCGATCGAGGTCGTGGCCTATCTGCTGGACGCCTTATCGCATCAGCCTTCCGCGCTCGCGGTGGACCTGATGCTTTGCGTCGGCAACATCGGCGCAATCCGCGCTGGCAAACGCTTTATCGACGCTGACTTGAACCGCATGTTCCGTGCGCAGCGCGGTACACTGGAAGGCACGGCGGAAGCCGCGCGCGCGGATGTGATGATTGCGGCGACCACGGACTTCTTCAACGATGCAGGCCCGGTGCGCTGGCACCTCGACCTGCATACGGCGATCCGTCCGTCGGTGTATCCAACCTTCGCCATTGTGCCGGAGCTGATTGCCGATCAACCGCGCACGCAGCTGATTGACTGGCTGGGTCTTGCGGAGATCGGCGCCATCATCATGAATCCGGCGTCGGTGGGCACGTATAGCTACTACTCGGCCGAGCATCATGCAGCGGCTGGCACCACGATTGAACTGGGCCGCATTGGCACGCTGGGCCAGAACGACCTGACGCAGTTCAAGGCGGCATCGCAAGCGCTCGATGATCTGCTGCGCGGCGCACCGCTGCGCGCAGGCACGCAGCGTCCGCATATCTTCAACACGGCACGCCAGATCATCAAGCTGAGCGACCAGTTCCAGATGGCGTTTGGTAAAGAGACGCACAACTTCACCGCCATGAAACAAGGTGAAGAGATTGCGCGTGATGGCGATACGGTTTACACCGTGCAGTATCCGGAAGAGCTGGTGGTATTTCCGAATCCCGATGTGCGTGTCGGCTTGCGCGCGGGCCTGATGGTGGTGCGCGTGGCCTGATCTTTACGCGTCTTTACACCTCGCGGGGTCATGGATACATGGATTAGTTCGTTAACAGGAACAGCATTGTCCTTAACCACGGAGTAAGAGCCATGACAACCGCAATCAGCAGCACATCCAGCAGCACCGGCGCCGCCACATTCGATCCATCCAAAGGCGCGGCACGTTTCGCATCCAAGGTCTTTAAAGACATGGATACGGATACCGATGGCAAGGTTAGCAAAGACGAATTTGTTAAAGGCCTTGAATCTAAAGGCGTTTCGTCCGACGACGCGACCAAGCAGTTCGACGCCATCGACAAGCAGGGGAACGGATCGATCACCAAAGACGATCTTGAATCAGCCATCAAGAGCGGCGATTTCAAACCGCCGCGTCCACAAGGCGGAGCACAAGGCGGCGATGCAGCGCATGGTGCGGGTGGCGCAGGCGGTGGCGGCGGTTCAGGTGGCAGCAGCAGCGTCAGCGCCAGCAGCGCCAGCAAAACCTACGAGGCCGCTGACAAAAATGAAGACGGCACCGTCACCCAGCAGGAACAGCTGATCTACGACCTGGCCCAGGCCAGCAAGGCCGCTGCCACCAACCCTGCCAATCTCGGCACCAACATCGACCAGTTGGCCTAAGCAAGCCTTGGGGCCGCGCAAGCCCCAAGCGCGGCCTGCATGCCGGGATCCTGAAGCCGGCAAGATTCCCGGCACGCAGCGCATCGTTTGAACGCTTGCGCTACACTCGCAGTTTTCCTTCCGCAGGGAGTTGATGATGGCGATATCGATGTATCAATTGACGGTGCCGGCGTTTGTGCGCGGCTTGACGGTGCTGGCGGATTTGCTTAAGAAGGCCGAGGCGCATGTGGAGCAGCATGGCTCTGTGCCCGATGCCTTGATCTCTGCGCGGCTGGCCGATGACATGCTGCCGCTGTCGGCGCAGGTACAGCGCGCCAGCGATACGTCGAAGATGTCGGTGGAGCGCCTGACCGGCGTGGCTGCGCCCAAGTTTGAAGATAACGAAACGTCCTTCGATCAGCTGCAGCAGCGTATCGCCAATACCATCGCGTATCTGCAGAGCGTCAATGCGGAGCAGTTTGACGGCAGCGAAACCCGCACGGTCAAACTGAATTTTGGCGGCTTCCCGGACTTCACCGGCCAGAGCTATCTGCTGACCTTTGCACTACCCAACTTTTACTTCCACATCGCCACCGCCCACGACATCCTGCGTAATCAGGGCATCGCAGTCGGCAAGCGCGATTATCTGGGACCTTACGCTTAAGCGCGTACCAGCAGTGCAGTCAGGGTGACAGCCAGGCCAAGCAGCACCATGGCGGCGCCGGTAATGGCTGCCGGATGTACGCGGCGGGAGACGGTCGGGATTTTTTTGATCGGCATGGCTGGGCTCCTTCTTGGCTTGGGGTAACACTTGACTCAAGAGTAACCCGCACGCTATTTCCAATCTATACATGCCGCTGTATCAAAAGTAAGCACTTGTAACCTAACCCTTGTGGCGTAAGGGTTAAAGTTGTTTTTCTGGCACAAAATACCTATAGGGCCGTGGCGCGGAAAGCCCTATAATCGCTGTGTTTTTGCCCGAACATATCTCCCACAAGGATTGCCTGTGAACCAAACGCTGGTCCAGAAACTGACCCGTACCAAGCTGGTCGATAATAAAAACGCAGAACACGCTTCAAGCAGCAATACCCTGCACCGCTCTGTAGGCCTGTTTCCCCTGACAATGATCGGTGTCGGCGCCACCATCGGTACCGGCATTTTCTTCACCATGGTTGAGGCTGTGCCGAAGGCTGGCCCATCGGTGATCCTGTCCTTCCTCATTGCTGCAATTACCGCCGGCCTGACCGCGCTGTGCTATGCCGAGCTGTCGTTCCGTATTCCTGCGTCCGGCTCGTCATATTCGTTTGCCTACGCGACTGTCGGTGAGTTCCTGGCCTTCATCATGGCCGCCTGCCTGTTGCTGGAATATGGCCTCGCTGCGAGTGCGGTGGCGATCGGCTGGTCGGACTACCTGAACAACTTCCTCAACAATGCCTTCGGCTGGCACATCCCCGAGATGCTGCGCACACCGAGCATTGTCTCGACCGCGCATGGCATTGAATTCCACGGCGGCCATATCAATCTGCCGCCGATTATCCTGGTGTGCCTGTGCTGCCTGCTGCTGGTGCGCGGCGCCAAGGAGTCTGCCCGCACCAATGCCATCATGGTGATGATCAAGCTGGTCATCCTGATCTTCTTCGTGGTGATTGCCTTCAGCGGCTTTGATATAAACAATTTCCACCCATTCTTCAGCCCGGACGGCGGCACGCACTTCACCGGCATGGCTGGCGTGACAGCTGCTGCGGCGACGGTGTTCTTCTCGTTCATCGGCCTGGACACGGTGGCGACCGCCGGCGAAGAAGTGAAGAATCCGACCCGCAATGTGCCGATCGGCATTCTGGCCGCGCTGGGTATCGTGACGGTGTTCTACATGCTGGTCGCCGTGGCCGCGATGGGCGCACAGCCGGCGGCCAAATTCGCCGGGCAGGAAGCCGGCCTCGCCGTGATCCTGCAAAACGTGACGGGTCAGACCTGGCCGGCGTTGGTACTGGCGGTTGGCGCGGTCATCTCGGTGTTCAGCGTGACGCTGGTGACCATCTATGGTCAGACCCGGATTCTGTACGCGATCGCCAAGGATGGCCTGATTTCGCCGGTGTTCCAGAAGGTCAGCCCACGCACCGGTTCGCCGGTGCATAACACGCTGATCGTCTGCATCGTGGTTGGTCTGGTGGCAGGTTTTGTGGATGCGACCTTCCTGTGGGATATGGTCAGCATGGGGACGCTGACGGCGTTCAGCGTGGTGTCGCTGGCGGTGCCGGTGATGCGCCGCAAGGCGGGGCCTTCGGCGGAAAAAGGCTTCCGCGTGCCGGGCGGTCCTTACCTGGTGCCTGGCCTGAGCATCGCCGCCTGCCTGTACCTGATGTTCGGCCTGTCGCTGACCACGTACACGGTGTTTGGCATCTGGATGAGCGCGGCGATTCTGACCTACCTGCTGTACGGGATGCGCCATTCGCGCCTGAACTAAGGCACTGCAAAACTAAAAAAGCCCCGGCCGCTGATGCGTGCCGGGGCTTTTTGCCATTTTGACGTGTGCGAAAGCAGCTTATTCCGCTTTGGTTTCTGGCTGGCTGCCCAGGTAGAGGCGCAGCACCAGGCCGGACAGGGCGATTGCAGCAGGCAGGTTTTCGATGATGGTCAGCATAGTTTTCTCCAGTAAGGTGATATTCGATTAGCCGCGCGAGGCGAAGTAGCGCAGTTCGGCGGACAGGCTAGGGGAGTGACGCTCGCAGTCATTCGCCAGGCTGTTCAGCCACCAGATGGTTTCTTCCGTGTTGCGCTGCGACACAGCTGGCTGCACCGCGAAGATCGCGTCAAACAGTTGACGTGCTGCGGTGGCAATATTGGCGAAGTAGCCAGGGGTGGCGATGCTGTCGTAGGTCGTTGCACTCATCAGAGACTCCATAAATATTCGTTTGTTGCGTTGCAGTATGCTCGCATTTCAGTAATAAATAAACTTTTGATTTATGATACGAGCCATAAGTATTCAATATAACTCGAGTTTCCCCAATGAAAAAAAGCGCTTGAAGCCCACTGCCTTGCGGTATGATTGCTGTCCAATTGGCAATAGTTTGATGGGGTTGGGATGTCTCTGCGCACAAAATTCATGCTGGCTTTGCTGTTGACCGGATTGGCGGCAGTAGCAATGGTCGGCGGGCTGGCCTATGTCGGCATGACCAAGAAGGTGGACAGCATCCGGCGCGAACGCGCGGCGGAGCACTTCCATGAAGCTGTCACGGCGTATGTGCAGCAATACGGTAGCTGGCAGGCCAGTCCCGGCAAGGATGGCTTTGATACGTTCATGCATGGCCGCAGGCAGGTTGAGGATCGTCCGCCGCCGCCGGAGGGACGCCGGCCGCCGCGCGAAGATGGTGGACCGGGACCGGAGTCCGGGCGGCGTGGCGAGCCACCATTCCACTTCATCCTGGCCGATCAGAATTTCAATGTGGTGCTGGGCGCCGGGGTCTATGAACATGGCGAGCCGTTGCCGGAATCGGCGCGCAAGAATGCACGGCCGGTCGAGGTGCAAGGCCGCGTGGTGGCTTACGTTTCGCCAGAGGGCGTGCTCACGCCCAGCAAGGAAGAACAGCAGTATCTGGACGCCATGCGCGATGCGCTGTGGTTTGGCGTCAGTGGCGCGGCAGTGCTGGCGCTGGCGCTTGGCCTGCTGTTAAGCCGTAGCCTTGGTCGTACGCTGGGCCATCTGACCAGCGCCGTGCGCGCCATGCATGGCGGTTCGCTGCTGCAGCGCGTACCGGTCGAGGGCAAGGACGAAGTGGCCGAACTGGCGGCTGCCTTCAATGCCATGAGCGAGAAGCTGGCGCGTTCGCATGAAGAGTTGAGCGACTCGCACCAGACCATCCTGGTTCAGGCCGAACAACTGCGCGAGCTCAGTGTGCGCGATGCGTTGACCAAGCTGCATAACCGTCGCCACTTCGACGAGCAAGCCACCACCCTGTTCAGCCATGCGGTGCGCCACAAGCGGCCATTCAGCGTGGTGATAGGCGATATTGATTTCTTCAAGCGTATCAATGACAACTTCTCGCATGCCACCGGCGACATCGTGCTGCGCCAGGTGGGCGAGATCCTGCGCAGCCATATGCGGTTGAGCGACCTGGTGGCGCGCTACGGTGGCGAGGAGTTCGTGATCGCTTTTCCGGAGACCGAGCTGCCGCAAGCAGCTGCGCTGTGCGACAAGCTGCGTGGCATCATCGAGAGCTTCCCATGGCATCAGGTGCATCCGGAGTTGAAGGTCACGATGAGCATGGGCGTGTATGCCGACCTGGCGGCCGGCACGGCGGAAGCGATGCTGCAAAAGGCCGATGCACTGCTGTACCGCGCCAAGGAGACGGGCCGCAACCGCGTCTGCTTCTCCTGACTATGAATGGCGGTCCAGCCAGCGGCCGCCGAACATGGTGCAGATCAGCGAGAAAACGATTAGCACGATGCCTGCCCACTGCCAGCCGGTGATGCTGTCGCCCAGGGCCAGCATGCCGGAGGTGATGCCGACCACCGGCACGCCCAGGCTGAATGGCGCCACGCGGTTGACGGGATGGCGCTTGAGCAGGCGTGTCCACATCGCATAGCCGATGATGGTGGACATCCAGCCTATATAGGCCACCGCGATCCAGGTTGTGAATGGTGCGCTGGTCCACTGCCAGCGCGTGGCGGGATCGTCGAACGCCAGCGACAGCAGGACAAATGGCGCGATCGGCACGGCGCCGCACCAGACGATGAAGCTGATGACGTCAAAGTCCGGCGTCTCCTTCTGCGCGCGGCGCACGACGATATTGGAGACGGCCCACATGGCGGCGCCGGTCAGGCATAGCACGAAGCCGGCGGGCGTGATGTCGCTGGCGCTGGTGGATTGCAGGGAGCTGGTGGCAAAGCAGGCCAGGCCCAGCGCCGCCAGCATCAGGCCAGCGATCAGCGCGCGGCTGGCGTGTTCCTTCAACAGCATGAAGCCGAAGATGGCGGTGAAGAAGACTTGCGTTTGCAGGATGACCGAGGCCAGCGAGGCGGACATGCCGACTTTCAGCGACAGGAACAGCAGGCCGAACTGGCCGACGCCCTGGCTCAGGCCATAAGCGATGACCCACCTTGGCGCCAGCTTGGGCGGGCGCACGAAGAAAATCAGCGGCAGGATGGCGAAGACATAGCGCGCCGCGCCCATCTGGAACGGCGTCAGGTTGCGCAGGCCAACCTTCATGGCGACGAAGTTGGTGCCCCAGATGAGGACCACCACCAGGGCGGAGAGCAGGTCGCGGGTGGTAAGGTGAGAGGACGATGGATTCATCGTCCTATGGTAGCAGCCTAGCTGACGTCGCGCAGGATTGCTTCGCGGTGGGTGATGATCTTCACGGCGTCGGCCTGCAGCAGGCGGATGCGGCGCTGGACCAGCGGCCAGCCGGACCACGGCACGGCATTGGCGTCCGGCGCCATCGGCGTCATGAGCGGTTCGATGTCAGCCCTGTCCGGATCGAGCGCGTGCTCAAGGATCTGCACTACCTGATCGTGGCTTTGTTCCAGCATCGCGTGGACCGGGCCGACCGGCAGCTCTTTCGTGTGACGGCGCAGGATGGCGCGCAACGCCGCCACGTGCGCCACCAGCAGGTAGTTCTGCACGATGAACAGGTTGATGTCTTCCACCGCGCGCTGTTTGCTCGATGGCTCGTCCAGCATCCGCACCAGTGCGGAACTCAGCGCGGCCAGACTGTCCATCAGGCGCTTGCGTTCGATGCGGTAGGCGAAATCGTCCTTGCTTTTACCTTGCAGCAGATCGAAGCTGGCCTGCATATAGCTCAGGTTCACGTCCAGCACCTGGCGCACCAGGCGTGGCAGGGTTTGATATTCCCAGTTGGCCAGCACGAAGCTGAACGCCGTCGCCACTGCGGCGCCGACGATGGTGTCGACCAGGCGCTCCATAATCAGGTTCTCGTTGCCCGGGGCGATCAGATACATTTGCAGCAGGATCATCACGCTGACCGCCACCGCTGCGTAGCGGTAGCGCAGGTAGACAAAGGTGGGCATCGCCACGGTCGACAGGATCAGCGCGCCCAGGATGAAGGCGGGATAGTTGAGGAACTTGATGATGAGCGCGGTGAGCACGCAGCCGATCACCGTGCCCACGATGCGGTCGCGCCGGCGCTGCTTGGTCATGCTGAAGCTCGGTTTCAGGATAATCACGATGGTCAGCACGATCCAGTAGCTGTGCGCCGCATACGGCAGCCATGCGCCAACCACCAGGCCTGCCGAAATCGCCATCGCCACGCGCAGCGAGAAGCGGAAGATCGGCGAGTCCCAGCGCAGGTGCGACAGGATCATGCGGAGTTCATACTTCTGCTGCGACAGGAACGGCCCCATGTCGGCGTCGGCCCAGAACGGCGTGGTGTCGTAGATCTTCTGGCTGGCCTGATGCAGCTCGCCGATCATCTTGATGATGGCGCGGATCTTGTTGCGCTGCGCGCGCAGCACTGCCAGCGCCTCCTGCTGCGGCTTGCCGTCGTCGATGCGCTGCTGGATCGCGGCCAGTTCCGCTTCAATCGCTTCCAGCTCCGGTTCGTAGCTGATCTCGGCGTAAGAGGCTTTCTTGCGCGTGACGTCGTAGGCCACCGATTCGATATCGCGTGCCGCCTTGTAGGCCAGGTCGTGCAGGGTTTTCAGCACTGGCGAATCGACCAGGTGGGCGCGCAGCTGCGCGTAGTCGGTGTGGGTGGAGAGAATCAGCTCGTACAGATCCAGCATGCAGACGTGGACCTGCACCACGATGGCATCCTTCTCGTTCTGGTGCGAACGCAGGATCAGGTCGCGCGAGGCTTGCTGGCGGTCGGCCAGCAGACTTTGATGGCGGATCAGCTTATTGAATTGCTCGGTGAGGTTGTAGCGCGTGTCGTAGAAGTCGGCCTTGATGTCGATGTAGGCCGCCAGTTCAAACAGCGCCTCCGCCAGCACCTGCTGCTTGATGCGGTGACGCAGCAGCCAAGAGATCCCCATGGCGTAGGCCAGATAGGCCACCGCGCCCAGCGTGAACAAGCCGGTGTGGATGAAGGACTCGCGCGCCGTCATGTCGTGTTCCATCGACATGGTCATGATGAACAGCGTGGCCAGTTGCAGCGGCATGGACTTCTTGCCGTAGACGACCATCATGCAGGCGCCAAAGCTGACCACCACCAGCATCGCCATCAGCAGCCAGTGGAACGGCGCGCAAAGGCTGATTAACAGAGTGACCGCGCTGCACAGCAGCACCGATGCACTCATCTCGTTGAACTTGTGGCGCAAGGGACTGGGCATGTCCATCAGCGCGGTGCAGAGCGCGCCGATACACACCGTCATGGCGACGGCCATGTCGGCGAATTGCAGGGTGATGAGGGTGACGCCGACCAGGCCCGCAGCAAAGCGCAGGCCAAGCGAGAAATAGTGGCTATAAAAGAAGGTTCGGAAATTTAACGCGTAATGCATGGCCTGGGCCTTGTGGGCAGCTTGCATGCACACCACAGGATCGCCGTGATGTGCATGTTGAATGACGCAGAGGGACTACTTTTTTACAGTACAGAGAGAACCGGATAGCGGCGCCACTCCGGTTCCGCATGACGTTTGCCGTTGGCGAAGATGAAGCCCAGTACCGCATCCTGGTCCGACAGCAGCGCCGGGTTGGCGGTCTTCCATGCTTCAAACCTGGCTTTCAGCTCAGGCTCGGTCTCCAGCATCTCCAGCGCCAGATCTTCGAATACATAGTCGGAGAAGGTTTCTTTTTTCTCCAGCACGCTGTTGAAGAAACCCCAGCGGAAGAAGGAGTCGTGGCCTTGCGGTTCCAGCGTCTCGACAGCGTAGCGCGCGTTGGCCTGCTTGAGCGGGATGAAGTAGTCGCCCGGCTGCACGGTGAAGCTGCCGATGCGCGCTTCGAGCTGCACGTCGTCGTGGTACATATGGCCTTCGTAGGCGTTGGCGCGCGAGGTCACGGAGGTGATGTGGTAGTACTGCGCTTCCACGGTCGAGGCTTCGTCGAAGCGGGCCATCTCGACGCCGTTCCATTGCAGGCGTTCGATGGCTTCGCGCCAGGCTTGCGGCACGATGTAGCCTTTCGGTGCACGCACGGTGGCTGCCGGTACGAAGCTGTTGTAGTAGGCGATATCCTTTTCCCACGGCTGGCTGCGGTCGTAGGACAGGCGCTGGTAGTTGCCCAGCAGGCTGGCGCTGCGCTTTGCTGCGTAACCTTTGAAGCGGAAGGTCGATGGATTGGCTTCGTCCATTTTCCAGGCCACGGTCCATTCCTTGGCATTGGCGGCCTGCTCGCGGGCGGCGGCGCGCAGCTGCTTGATCTGTTCACCGTGCTGGATGGTGAAGTCCATGGTCACGTCCAGCAGGGCGCGCATGGAATCGTAGCGGTCCTTGTAGGGCTTGAGCATATGCGTTTCCGGCATGAAGCCGATCACGTGGTGCAGGGCGGCGAAGCCGGTCGAGAAGCGCGGCACTTCCAGGAACTCGGCGATGCCGTCGTCCGGTGTGTCCTTGACCGGATTGACATACGGGCAGGTTGGCCAGCCTTTGGCGTCCATCTCTTTGTAGATATGCGGCAGCATGGTCTCGCGCAGGAAGGGACCGAGGCCGTAACCCAGCTTGTCCGCCTGCGTGTGGATCAGCGTCATGGTGTACGGATAGTCGGCGCCGTTGGAGGTGTGGGTATCGACCATCACGTCTGGGTCCCAGCTGGTCAGCAGCTGGTTGAAGATGCGGGCGTTGAGCGTGTCGCACTTGACGAAGTCGCGGTTCAGGTCCAGGTGGCGGCTGTTGCCGCGGAAGCCGAATTGCTCCGGTCCGTCCTGGTTCACGCGCGAGGTGTTGGCGCGGTTCAGTGCACCGTCGACGTTGTATAGCGGGACGAACAGCAGCACGGTCTTGCCCAGCGCTGCCAGCTTGACGGGATCGAAGCACAGGTCGCGCACGATGGCCATGCAGGCGTCCACGCCTTCGGGTTCGCCCGGGTGGATGCCGTTGTTATTGAAGAAGACGGTGCGGCCTTCGGCCTTGATCTGGGCGCGGTCATGCACGCCGTCGGCGCTGATGACGCCGGCGTGCACGGGAATGCCGCCGTCGGACGTGCCGATCTGTTCAAACCGCAGCACGTGCGGGAAGCGTTGCGCCAGCTCTTCGTAGAAGGCGATGCAGTCGCTCCAGGTGGTGGTCTGGTTTTGATTACCTTGTTCGTACGGCGTCGGCATGTCTGGGTGCATGGTCGTCTGGATCTCAGCGGGAATGTCTAGGGAATGCAAGCTGGATAAGCTGGCTGTCGAGGGCGAGATTGTATCATCGATGCCCGTTTTTTAAGCGCCCGCTCACAGGTGTTGAGTTGCTGCAAGGTAAATTTATCTAATGGTGCTTTACTGGTTTTCTTGTCGATCAGCCGGGAGAACCGTATGCGGGCCGTGATAGTGGTGATATTGCTGGCGCTGGTGTGCCGCTGGGGCGTGGCCCAGATCGGGCCGAAGTATGTGATTGAGTTGCGCGGGCCGGGCGGCGCAGCGACGGCTGGCATGGCGCAAGGACGCGTGCAACTGGTCGCGCACGGGCTGGCGCTGGTGCGCTTTCAGGGCTTGAGCTTGCTGGTGGTGGATGCGGATGGCGAGGCCTACAGCGAGGATGCTGCGCGCGCATGGCCCGAGGCGGACCTGCTGCTGGTGCTGCCCGCCAGCGCGGGGCATTACGCTGGCTTCGCGCCACTGCAGGCGTTGCGGAATGGCGCGCCGGTGATCGTCGGCGAGGTGGACGCCGCGCCGGTGAGCGCAGGCGGGCCGCAGCTGTATCCGATGCAGGTGTGGAATGCGCTGGACCTGCGCAAGCAGAACACCCGGCTGCGCGTGACGGCCATGGCGGGAGCCGCAGGGGCGGCGGCGATTGCGGGTTACATGCTGGAGATGGGCAACAGCCGTTCATCATACCGGCTGTACGTCAGCGCGGCGGAGGCGGCAGCGGCGGAACTGGCCCAGCGCATGCCGGGCGCCGACCTGGCGCTGGTGGCCGGACCCAGCCTGCTGCAGCTGAACCGCGGCGCACCGTCCGGCGCGCCCGCTGCGCTGACGGCGGCCGGCTACACCTTCACCGCCATCAAACGCTGATTACTTCCTGGCGTTGGTTTCCACCCACGTGGCGTAGGTGTCGATGAATTTCTTGAGGAACTGTTTGGTGCTGTCGTTATTGAGCTTGCCGTCAGCGCCCAGCAGGTTGGCGGCGCCGCCGATATACGCTTCCGGCTGCTGCAGCAGCGGCATGTCGAGGAACACCGTGCACTGGCGCAGATGGTGGTTGGCGCCAAACGCACCGGTCGCGCCCGGAGAAATGCTGACGATGCCGGCCGGCTTGCCGCTCCACACGCTGCTGCCGTAAGGACGCGAGCCAACGTCGATGGCATTCTTCAGCGGTGCGGGAATCGAGCGGTTGTATTCCGGCGTAAAGAACAGCACGCCATCCGCGTCCTTGATGCGCTGGCGGAAATGCGTCCACGCCTGCGGTGCGGTCGCGCCGTTTTCTTCCAGATCCTGGTTGTAGATGGCCAGCTCGCCGATTTCGACAATCTCGAATTCCAGCGACGGCGGCGCAAGCGCAATGATTTCGTGGGCGAATTTGCGGTTCAGCGAATCCTTGCGCAGGCTGCCGATCACAACGGCGATCTTCTTGGCGGGCATGACATCTCCTTCGGTGGGTGGCGGAAACAGTAATGTAACCCATCCAGAAAAAAAGCCACGCCGCATTACTGGGGCGTGGCTTCTGGCTTAAGAGATATGGCGGCTTATTCGGCGTTCATTTCCTTGAGCAGATTGTCGGCGTGGTCCACATGCTTCATGTTCCACAGGATGTAGCGCAGGTCGACCTGGATGTCGCGGGTCATGGCCTTGTTGAAGTCCCAGTCCGAGATGATGGAATCGAGCGTGCCGTCAAACGCCAGGCCGATCCATTCGCCCTTGCTGTTCAGCGCGGCCGAGCCGGAATTGCCGCCAGTGATGTCCAGCGTGGCCAGGTAAGCCACCGGTACCGACTTGAGTTTAGGATCGACGTACTTGCCGAAGTCCTTGTCCTTGATCGCTTTCAGCTGTGCGGCTGGGGCGTTGAACTCGCCCTGGCCGGTGGCCTTGGCAGCCACGCCTTCCACGGTGGTGAAGGCCTTCCAGCTGGTGCCGTCAGCGCCCTTGTCACGGCCGGCGATCTTGCCGAAGGTCACGCGCAGGGTGCTGTTGGCGTCAGGGTAAACCGCCTGGCCCTTGCTGTGCATGTAGGCGATCTTGGCCTTCATGTAATTGGCGTAGGCTTGCTGCAGCTTGCCGCCCAGCTCTTCATCTTCCGCTTCCGATTTCAGGTCGGGCTCGTACAGGGCCACGGCAGCTTTGATGAAGGCGTCGTCGCTGGCCTTGAAGTCGGCCGGCTTGCGCTCCAGCCAGGCTTTACGCTCGGGGGCGTCGCCCAGCTTGCTGCCTGCGTACAGCTTGTCCAGTGCGGTTTGCAGATCGGCGGCGCTCATGCCGTCCTTGATGCCGACCACGGAATCAAATGCAGCGTTGCGCTGGGCCGCAGGCTGCGCGGCGTACTTGGTCAGGCTGTTCATGACCAGCGCCTTGTCGACCTTCTCATCGTAGTTGCGCACCAGTGCGTCCACCGACGATTTGATGCGCGGCACGTCACGCACCTGGAAGCCCGACTTGCGCTCGGCATCGGGCTTGGTGTTTTCATTGGCCAGGCGGTACAGCGTGCGCGCGGTGTTCAGCAGGCGTGGGCTGGACGATGCCAGGTTATAGTCACGCTGAGACTCCGCATCGCGCTGGGCAATCAGCTTCTCGACGGCCTCGATATCGCTGGCGTACTCGGCTTTGCGTTTGGCGTCGGCATTGATCCACTGCTTGAGCGCTTCATGCTCGGAAGTTTTACGCTTCAGCATATCGCTGCCGGCGTAAGAGTCCAGCATGCCCTGGCGGTTCTTGTAGTAATTGTTGATGCTGGCCACTTGCGAAGCGTACTTGAGCGCAGTGTCCTTGTTGTCCTTGGTGGTGTCGGCGATGATGGCCAGTTTTTCCGCCGAGGTCTTCACGAAGGCCGGGTAGCTCCAGTCAAAAGTAAAGGCCACTTCTGATGGCAGACGGTGACGGTTGGTGCGGCCTGGGTAGCCCAGCACCATGATGAAGTCGCCTTCCTTCACGCCTTCCTTGGCCAGTTTCAGGTAATGCTGCGGCACGTAAGGGACGTTATCCTTGCTGTAGTCAGCCGCCTTGCCGTCCTTGCTGACATAGGCGCGGTAGAAGCCGTAGTCACCGGTATGGCGTGGCCACATCCAGTTATCGGTATCACCGCCGAACTTGCCCACACCTTCAGGCGGTGCGTGCACCAGGCGCACGTCACGGATTTCTAGTTGCTTGATCAAGTAGAACTCCAGGCCGCCGTAGTAGGACGATACAGTGCAACGGTGGCCGGCGTCTTTTTCGCACGCGGTCTGGATCGCCTTGGTGTTTTTCTCGATCGCGTCGCTGCGCGCCTTGCCATTCAGCTTGGCCACTTCCGGCGTGACAACCTGCTTGCTGACATCGGTGACCGCCTTGGTCACGAAGATGCGGCTGCCAGGTGCGGCCGGCAGCTCTTCGCCCAGATTGTGGGCCAGGAAACCGTTCGCCAGCAGATTGCGCTCCGGCGTCGAATTGTGCGCGACGCTGCCATAGACGCAATGGTGGTTGGTCGCCACCAGACCTTGCGGCGACACGAACGAGGCCGAGCAACCGCCCAGGCTCACGATAGCGCCCATCGGGAACTCAGTCAGTTTGGTCAGGGTGGCTGGATCGAGTTTCAGGCCGGCGGCCTTGAGATCTTTGGCTACTTGTGGCAGCTGCTGCGGCATCCACATGCCCTCGTCGGCATAGGCATTGGTGCTCAGGATAGCGAGCGCGATCAGAGTTTTTTTCATGTCTCGGTATGAAGTGGTTGAAAAGCGCTGAGCAGTATAACAATGAAATCCGGGGTCAGGTCCGTCATTTCTACACGGTCTCTGCCGTAGCGCACGCTACGGCAGAGACCGTGTAGAAATGACGGACCTGACCCCGGAGTGGGCCGAACTGTTCACTCGGCTTTGATGGCTTCGATCTGGATCGCCAGTTTGACTTCTGGCGAGAAGGCGGGCAGGCCGTAGTTGAGGCCGAAATCGCTGCGCTTGAACTCGGCAGTGGCGTCGGCGCCGCAGACTTCACGCTTCAGGCGCGGGTGGATGATGCACTTGAATTTGTTCACTTTGAGCGCGACGGGCTTGGTGACGCCCAGCATGGTCAGTTCGCCGTCCACGCTCACCAGCTGTTCGCCTTCAAATTTGAAGGATTTGCTGACGTAGGTGATGGTCGGGAATTTTTCAACGTTGAACATGTCCGCGCCCCTGGCGTGGCTGTTCATTTTGTCGAAGCCGAAGTCGATCGAGGCCGGGTCGATTTTGATGTCCAGGCCGCCCGTCCTGGCGGCGCGGTCCATGGTGACGGTGCCGCTGGTTTTGTCGAACTTGCCGCGCCATACGGACAGGCCCATGTGGTCGGCCTCGAAGCTTGGATAGGTGTGCGTCGGGTCGATGTTGTAGGTGGCGGCAATTGCGGAAGTCGCGGACGCGGCCAGCAGCGCGGCAATCAGGATTTGTGCTTTCATCGTGTCGGTTTCTCCGTGCTTATTGGCCGGCGACCACGTGGAATTTGAGGGTGACGTCGTCCGCTACCATGCTGGTGTCTTTCCATTCGCCTTCGCCGATGTTGTAGGCCAGGCGTTTGATCGGCAGCACGCCGTCAAATACCTGGTTCTTGCCGTCGGCCTTGACGGTCAGCGGGAAGCTGACGTCGGTCGCCTTGCCTTTGATGGTCAGCTTGCCGGTCACGGTCAGCTTGCCGGCGCCGGCTGGCTTGATCGAGGACGAGACGAAGGTGGCTTTGGGGAATTGCGCGGCGTTGAACCATTCTTTCTTGGTGACTTCCTTGTTGTACTCGGGATCGCCCAGGTCCATGCTGCCGGTCTCCACTTCTACCGTGGCTTTGGCCGCGTCCGGCTTGGCGGCGTCGTAGTCGATCGCGGCGGTGAATTTCTTGAACTTGGCATCGACCGGCACGTTCATTTGCTTGAAGGTGGCGGTCACGGTGCTTTTGGCCGGATCGGTTTTCAGGGCGGCAGCGCTGGCGGCAAAGGCGACACCCAGCAGGGAAACAAGGGCGATTTTTTTGATGGTGGTCATGATAGGGCTCCAGTGGGTGAGGGTTACAGCGGCAGCATGCGTTTGAGCGTGACGTCGCGGTCGATGAAGTGATGCTTGAGTGCGGCCAGGGCATGGGCAACGACGGCGGCTGCCATTGTCATGGTCAGAACATAATGAACGGTTTTTAAAGTTGCCTTAAGTTCAGGATCTGGGGCGATCACGGCAGGCATCTGCCACAGGCCCAGGTAGACCACCGGCACGCCCGCAGCATAGGTGTAGAAGTAGCCGGACAGCGGTACGGCAAAGATCAGGAAGTACAGCAGGTAGTGCATGCCGTCCGCAATTTTGTGCTGCCACACGGGAATCGAGGCCAGCGGCGGCGGCGGACGGTTGGCCTTGCGCCACAGCACGCGGATCACGGCCAGGCCCAGCACGGTGACGCCCATCCATTTATGCCAGGAGAAGTATTTCAGCTTGGTGGGGGAAAAGCCGGGGATGGCAACCATCGACAGCCCCAGAAAGAAGGTGGCAATGATGAGCAGGGCGACTAGCCAATGCAGCAACATGGCGATTTTGGTATAGCGTGGCATAAAGCAGCTCCGTTGGAATAGTACGTGTTAGGACTAAATATACCAAAGAATTCTGAGACGTGCTTGAAGAGGCCGGATTTGCATGAAAAAAGCCCCGGGGACGCTGATCGCGCCGCCGGGGCTAGTGTAAGGCAGATTGCCTGTTTACATCAGATGGCTTTTGCCAGAGCTGCAGCAATGCCGATGTAGTTGGCTGGCGTCATCGCCAGCATCAGGTCTTTGGCTTCCTGTGGCACGGCCAGGCCGTTGATGAACTCTTGCAGCGCCACTTTGGAGATGCCCTTGCCGCGGGTCAGTTCCTTGAGCTGTTCGTACGGGTTGGCGATGCCATAGCGGCGCATCACGGTCTGCACCGGCTCGGCCAGTACTTCCCAGTTGGCGTCCAGGTCGGCTTCGAGGCGGGCTGGATTGACTTCCAGCTTGTTCAGGCCGCGCAGGCAGCTGTCGTAGGCCAGCAGGGTGTAGCCGAAGCCGACGCCGATATTGCGCAGCACGGTCGAATCGGTCAGGTCGCGCTGCAGGCGCGAGACCGGCAGTTTTTCCGACAGGTGTTTCAGCACGGCGTTGGCCAGGCCCAGGTTGCCTTCGGAATTTTCGAAGTCGATCGGGTTGACCTTGTGCGGCATGGTCGACGAACCGATTTCGCCAGCTTTGAGCTTTTGCTTGAAGTAGCCCAGCGAGACGTAGCTCCAGATGTCGCGGTTCAGGTCCAGCAGGATGGTGTTGGCGCGCGCGAAGGCGTCAAACAGCTCGGCCATGTAGTCATGCGGTTCGATCTGGATGGTGTACGGGTTGAACACCAGGCCCAGGCGCTGCTCGATCACGTTTTTCGAGAAGGCTGGCCAGTCGAACGATGGGTAGGCCGACAGGTGGGCGTTGTAGTTGCCGACCGCGCCGTTCATCTTGCCGAGGATTTCCACTTGCTCGATGCGCTTGATGGCGCGCTGCAGGCGGGCCACCACGTTGGCCATTTCCTTGCCCAACGTGGTCGGGCTGGCGGTCTGGCCGTGGGTGCGCGACAGCATCGGCAGGTCGGCGTTGGCGTGGGCGATCTCGGTCAGCTTGGCGATCACGTTGCGCAGCGATGGCAGCATGACGCTGTCACGCGCGGCCTTGAGCATCATGCCGTGCGAGGTGTTGTTGATGTCTTCCGAGGTGCACGCGAAGTGGATGAACTCCGAGGCGGCCACCAGTTCCGGCACATCCTTGACTTGCTCTTTCAGCCAGTATTCCACGGCTTTGACGTCGTGGTTGGTGACGGCTTCGATTTCCTTGATGCGGGCGGCGTCCTGTTCGGTGAAGCCGCTGGCGATCTTGTCCAGCAGGGCATTGCCTTCGGCCGAGAACGGCTTGATTTCGGCGAAGCCGGCCTGCGACAGTGCTTGCAGCCAGGAGATTTCTACTTTGACGCGGTGGTGCATGAAGCCGGATTCGGACAGGATAGGGCGCAGCAGATCGGTTTTACCGGCGTAGCGGCCGTCCAGTGGCGACAGCGCCGACAGCGTGGAGTAAGGAGTAGTGGTCATGATGGAAAGAGCGAAGTTGAAAGAGCAGACCGTGATTTTACCATTGGCTGGCCGCCAACCCGCCGATGTTATACTGGGGCCTGTTCTTCCTCTCTAAGCGTCTATGAAACTTATCGGTTCCCTCGCCAGTCCCTATGTCCGCAAGGTACGTGTGGTGCTGGCGGAAAAAAAGCTCGATTACCAGTTTGAACTGGAAAATGTGTGGGCCGCGGACAGCACCATCAGCCAGCTGAACCCGCTGGGCAAAGTGCCCAGCCTGGTCATGGAAGATGGCACGGTGATGATTGATTCGCGCGTCATGGTGGAATACCTCGATACGCTGACGCCGGTCTGCAAGCTGCTGCCGCCAAACGGCCGCGACCGTGCTGACGTCAAGTGCTGGGAAGCGCTGGCCGATGGCATGCTGGACGCGGCAGTCAGTGTGCGCCTGGAGCGCACCATGCGTCCCAAGGAATTGCAGAGTGAAGAGTGGATGGCGCGCCAGCTGCGCAAGGTCGATCTGGGCCTGAAGTCGCTGTCGGACAAGCTGGGCGACCAGGCGTATTGCGCCGGTATTCATTACTCGCTGGCTGATGTGGCGGTGGGCTGCACGCTGGGCTGGCTGTCGTTCCGCTTCCCGGAAATCAGCTGGCGCGACGACTACGCCAATCTGGCCAGGCTGTATGACAAGCTGTCCGAACGCCCGTCGTTCAAGGACACCGTGCCCCAATAAAAAAACGCCCCGAAGGGCGTTTTTTTATTCCTCGTTCATCTGGCTCTGCAGGTAGTTCTGAATGCCGATCTTGCCGATCAGGTCCAGCTGGGTTTCCAGCCAGTCGATGTGCTCTTCGGTGTCTTCCAGGATCATCAGCAGCAAGTCGCGCGACACATAGTCAGCAGCTTTTTCTGCGGCAGCGATGCCTTCCTTGACGGTGATCTGTGCGCCTTTTTCCAGTTTCAGGTCGCAGTTGATCATTTCTTCGGTGTTCTCGCCGATCATGATTTTGTGCATGGCTTGCAGGTTAGGCAGGCCGTCCAGCATCAGGATGCGGTCGATCAGTTTGTCGGCGTGCTTCATTTCGCCGATCGATTCTTCGTATTCCTTCTTGCCGATCTTTTCCAGACCCCAGTGCTTGTACATGCGTGCATGCAGGAAGTACTGGTTGATTGCGGTCAGCTCGTTGGTCAGCTGCGCATTGAGCAAGCGAATAACTTCTTGGTCGCCCTTCATGGGTGTCTTTCTGAAATGGTTACGAATGGCGCCATTGTGCCACGAATAGCCCGTCGGCGTGTAGCGAATTCCTGATAATTTCGCCGATATGGTGCCTAACTTCGGTTATTGAGAGCATTGGCGCAAATGAAAACTATTAGCATTCGTGTATGGCCAGTGTGCCAGTGTGAGGCAACCCACGGTGTGCAGCCGGCGACGCCGCTACCATGGGCGCTCAACTAAAGGAGCTCGCCATGGATTCCATCAATGCCAATCAAGCAGAACCGAACCACCAGGATTTAATCGGCGAAGACGCCGTGCGCAAGATCCGCGAATTTGTCGACAGCACGTCAGGCTGCTTTTTCTGCACCAGCGATGCCGCTGGCGGGCCGGGCGATGCGCGCCCGATGACGGCGCTGCAAGTCGATGAACTGGGGAATCTGTGGTTTATCAGCGCGAGCGACAGCCTGAAAAATCAGGAGCTGGCGGCCGATCCGTCGGCCACGCTGTATTTCCAGGGCTCGGCGCATTCCGAGTTCATGCACCTGGAGGGGATTGCTACGGTGTCGCGCGATCCGGCGAAAATCAAGGAGCTGTGGAGTTTTACGATGAAGACCTGGTTCACCGGCGGCGAAGATGATCCGCGCATCACGGTGATCAAGTTTGCGCCGACTTACGGCTACTACTGGGATACCAAGCACGGCAAGGCGGTGGCCAGCGTCAAGATGCTGATTGGCGCCGTAATCGGCAAAACCCTCGATGACTCCATCGAGGGCAGGCTGGATCTGTAAGGCAGATTAGCCGAGCTGGAAGTTGATCGGCACCAGCGCATACACGGGGATGGCCTTGCCGTCCTCGATGTGCGGTTTGTACAGGGCGCGCAGCACAGCCTGGCGGCCAGCTTCATCCAGGTTGTTCGAACCGGACGACTTGTGCACGGTGACTTGTTCCGCTGTGCCTTTTTCACCGATCAGCACGCGCAGCGTGACGGTGCCCGTTTCGCCCATGCGGCGCGAGATGCTTGGGTAGACCGGCTGCGGTACGCGGATATATTCCACACCCGATACCATTTTCGGCGCTGCCGGTTGCGGCGGCGCTGGTGGCGCCACTTGCGCGCTTGGCACTGCATTGGCCGGCGCCGGTTCGCTAGGGCGCGGCTGTGGCGGCGGCATTGTGATGGTTGGTTCGGTCTGCACGATATTCAGCTGCGGCAGTGGCGGCACGAAGGTCTGCTTCGGCTGCACCAGCGGCACCAGTTTCGGCGGTGGCGGCGCTTTGAGCGGCTCCGGGGCAGCCACAAACGTGACATTCACCACCTGCGGCAGGATCGCGTGCGTAACGGTGCGCAGCATGCCGGAATACGCCAGGTAGAACAATACAAAGTGACCTACAACAATTGCCGTCATCGGCGCCAGCTTGCGGCTGCGGCGTTTCAATTCCAGCGCCAAGCCGGTCTCTTCTCCGGACAGCGGCGACGCCGTCCGGCTGTAGGTCATTGTATTCATATTAGTTGGTGAAGGCCGGGCGTTTCAGCACCGTCTCTTTGAGTTCGGCAGCGGCTTGCGCGGCCAGATGGTCGTTAAGGAGTTCTTCGGCGCAGGAAAAGCACTGACCACAGCAGGTCGCAACGCCCAGGGCGCCACGCAGCTCTTCCATCGACGTAATACCCAATTCCATGGCTTGACGGATTTCGCGATCGGAGATGTTGTTGCACACACAAACAATCATTGATGCACCTTCTGGCTTGGCTGAATAAGTCTGGTTTAAGTTCTTCCTGACATGATTGCTAGCAACTTAATGCGAATCATTATCATTAAACGTATACTGCCGTAAACTTCAGCAGTATGCAAGCTAAATAGAAGTCATTCGCATTACCGTTTATAATGCTAGTATCTTATTTCCGACGAGCACACGCTGTTACAGCTCGCCGCGCGCCGCAGCCATCCTTGCCAGCGGCGTCCTTCGACCGGATTTTGCTCATGACGCACGCTGTTCCCCTGATTACTCTGGATGCCATGAAGGTAGGCTCGACCGCCACCGTGGTGCACGTTTCCCCAGGCACCGCTGATGAGGGCGGCGCCAGCCTGGCGCGCCGGCTGATGGAGCTGGGCTTTGTGCCGGGCGAGAAAATCCGCATGCTCAAGCGCGGCATGCCGGGCGGTGAGCCGCTGGCGATCAAGGTCGGCAATTCCACTTTTGCGTTGCGCCGCTTTGAAGCTGCGCTGGTTTCGATTCAACCGGAATAAATCATGGGTGCAGTAGAAAACGTGGCGCCGCAAGCGCCGGTGGCGTCCAAGGCGCCGATCATGGCCTTGCTGGGCAATCCCAACTGCGGCAAGACCGCGCTGTTCAACCGCCTGACCGGCGCGCGCCAGAAAGTGGCGAACTACGCCGGTGTAACCATCGAGCGTAAAGAAGGTTCGTTCACCACCACTGGCGGCCATGGCTTCCGCGTGCTGGACTTGCCGGGTGCTTATAGTTTGTCGGCCCATACGCCGGACGAGGAAATCACGCGCGACGTGGTGGCCGGCCTGCGCGCCAATGAAGCCGCGCCCGACGTGGTGGTGTGCGTGGTCAATGCCACCAATCTGCGCCTGAACCTGCGCCTGGTGCTGGAGATTAAACGTCTGGGCCTGCCGATGATTTTGGCCTTGAACATGGTGGACGTCGCCAAGAAGCGCGGCATCACCATCGACGCCGACCGCCTGTCGCAGGAACTCGGCATGCCGGTGGTGGAAACCGTGGCGGTGCAGGCGGGCGGCGAAAAGTCGCTGCTGCGCGCGCTGGATGCGATGTGGCCGGTCGCACCGGGCAAACCGAATCCGCTGTCGGCGATTGATACGGTCAGCGTGGAACAGACGCAGCGCGAAGTGCGCCGCATCCTGGACCTGGTGGTCAGCGCGCCGGCGCACACCGATGATGCGCTGTCCGAGAAAATCGACAACGTGGTGCTGCATCCGGTGCTCGGCCCGATCATTCTGGCAGTGCTGATGTTCCTGGTGTTCCAGGCCGTGTTCACCTGGGCCGCGCCGGCCATGGACCTGATTAAAAACAGCGTCGATCAACTGGGCGGCATGGTCCGTGATGCAATGCCGGACGGTATCCTGCGCGGCCTGCTGGTGGACGGTATCCTGAGCGGCACCGGCAGCGTGCTGGTGTTCCTGCCGCAGATACTGATCCTGTTCTTCTTCATCCTGGTGCTGGAAGACTGCGGCTACCTGCCGCGCGCGGCCTTCCTGCTGGACCGCCTGATGGGCGGCGTGGGCTTGTCGGGCCGCGCTTTCATCCCGCTGCTGTCCAGCTTTGCCTGCGCGATTCCAGGCGTGATGGCAGCGCGGACGATTCAAAATCCACGTGATCGCCTGGTCACCATCATGATCGCACCGCTGATGACCTGCTCGGCGCGCCTGCCCGTATATGCGCTGATCATCGCCGCCTTCATTCCTGAGCGCGAAGTGTATGGCTTCCTGAGCTTGCAAGGCCTGGTGCTGTTCACGTTGTACTTTGCCGGCATCTTCTCGGCCATGGGCGTGGCGTACTTCTTCAAGCGCGCACTGGGCGCCAACCAGCAGCAGCCGCTGATGCTGGAGCTGCCGGCCTACCACTGGCCGCACCTGCAGAACCTGGCGCTGGGCCTGTGGGAGCGCGCCAAGATCTTCCTGACCCGCGTGGGTACCGTGATCCTGACGCTGATGGTGCTGCTGTGGTTCCTGAGCTCCTTCCCGGGCGCACCGGAAGGCGCGACGCATCCGCCGATCTATTACAGCCTGGCCGGCATCCTGGGCCGCGGCCTGGAATACATCTTCGCGCCGATCGGTTTCAACTGGCAGATCTGCATTGCGCTGGTGCCGGGCCTGGCCGCGCGTGAAGTAGCAGTGGGTGCGCTGGGTACCGTGTATGCGCTGTCGCAGACCGGCGAAGAACTGGCGCAGTCGCTGGAGCCGATCATCGCCGCTTCGTGGGCGCTGCCGACTGCGCTGTCGCTGCTGGCCTGGTATGTGTTTGCACCGCAGTGCATGTCGACCCTGTCGGTGGTGCGCCGCGAGACCGGCAGCACGCGCTATGCCCTGCTGATGGCGGGCTATATGTTCGCGCTGGCCTACGCTGCTTCGTTCCTGACTTACCGGATTTCGCTGGCCCTTTTGGGAGGCTAATATGTGGCAAGAGATTATTGTTGCGTTGATCGTGGCAGCGGCGCTGGTGCACTTCAGCACCAAGTACCTGCCGGTGTCGCTGCGCCGCCGTATCGTCTACACGCTGGGCAAGCGCGGCTTCGATGAAGTCAAGCTGGCCAGGTTTTTCAAGACGCAGGGCGGCGGCGGTTGCGGCGATGACGGCGGCGGCTGCTCCAGCTGCGGCTCGTGCGACACCACGCCCACCAAATCCAACACCTCCACCCCGCAACACCGCGTGATCAAGCTGCACGTGCAGCGCTGATCAACCGCAGTAGGGGTCGAACGATTCCGCTTGCGCCATCGGCCAGTACTGGCCGAAGACTGGCGGCAGGCGGTCAAGCTGGCTGGGGTCCAGCAGTTCGCCCGGTTCCAGATACGGCAGCAGTGCCGATGCCAGCTTGACCTGGTTGTGCGAGAGGCGCCGGACCAGATGGCGCGGCCGCAGTTGCGACGGGTGCGTCAGGCCGGCAGCGGCGATCAGCTGCGCCAGGGCCTTCATGGTGTTTTCGTGGAAGTTGGCGACACGCTGGATTTTGTCCGGCACCACCAGCGCGCGCTGGCGTGCCGGGTCCTGGGTGGCGACGCCGGTCGGGCAACGGTCGGTATGGCAGCTCTGCGACTGGATGCAGCCCAGCGCGAACATGAAGCCGCGCGCCGAATTGCACCAGTCCGCGCCCAGCGCCAGCGTGCGCGCGATGTCAAACGCGGTGATGATTTTGCCCGAGGCGCCGATCTTGATCTTGTCGCGCAGGTTGGCGCCGACCAGCGTGTTATGCACCAGCAGCAGCGCTTCCTGCAGCGGCGTGCCGACGTGGTCGGTGAACTCCACCGGCGCCGCGCCGGTGCCGCCTTCGCCGCCATCCACCACGATAAAGTCGGGCACGATGCCGGTCGCCAGCATGGCTTTGACGATGCCAAAGAATTCCCACGGATGGCCGATGGCCAGCTTGAAGCCGGTCGGCTTGCCGCCGCTCAGATTGCGCAGGCGGTCGATGAACTCCAGCATTTCAATCGGCGTGCTGAATGCGGAATGGCGCGAGGGCGACACACAGTCCACGCCCATCGGCACGCCGCGCGTCAGCGCAATCTCGGGCGTGATCTTGGCTGCCGGCAGGACGCCACCGTGGCCGGGTTTGGCGCCCTGCGACATCTTCAGTTCGATCATCTTCACCTGCGGCGAGGTGGCATTGGCGACGAAGTTCTCTTCCGAGAAGCTGCCGTCCGGATTGCGGCAGCCGAAGTAGCCGGAGCCGATTTCCCAGATCAGGTCGCCGCCGTTCTTGCGGTGGTGCGGGCTGATCGAGCCTTCGCCGGTGTCGTGCATGAAGCCGCCCGTTTTGGCGCCGCCGTTCAGGGCCATGATGGCGTTGGCCGACAGCGCGCCAAAGCTCATTGCCGAGATGTTGAACACGCTGGCCGAATAGGGCTGCGCGCGGCGGCAGTCCGCATGGTTGCCGATCTCGATGCGGAAGTCGTGGTCCTGCTCGGGCGCGGGGGCGATCGAGTGGTTGATCCATTCATAGCCGGGCGCGTAGACATCCATCTGGGTGCCGAACGGGCGCTTGTCGCTGTCCTGCTTGGCGCGCTGGTAGACGATGCTGCGCTGGTTGCGCGAGAACGGCTCGGCCACCGTGTCGTCTTCCAGGAAGTACTGGCGGATCTCGGGGCGTATCGATTCAAAGAAGAAGCGGAAGTGGGCGAGGATGGGGTAGTTGCGGCGCAGCGCGCGCTTGGTTTGCAGCAGGTCGGTGATGCCGACGATGGTCAGTGCAGCGGCGACCGCAGCAATCTCCCACGGCGCGTGCAAGGCCAGCGAGGCCAGCAGGGTAATGACAGAAGCATTGAAGGCGAGGTAGCGTGGTGACAGCAGATTCATGAACTCTCCGGCGGCGGCTCTAAGATGACCGAGTGTACTGCTGTTTCCTAATGGAATCCATATCCGCCGAGGCGCGGGGCGCGGACAACAGTGTTAAGCTAGCGGAGTTGCGGCGCACGGCCGTTCTATTTTTCGGGATATCCACCATGATCGTTGTCCACCATCTCAATAATTCGCGTTCGCAGCGGGTGCTCTGGCTGCTGGAAGAGCTGGGACTGGAATATGAAATCGTGCGCTACCAGCGCGACCGCAAGACCATGCTGGCGCCGCCTGAGCTGAAGGCGATTCACCCACTGGGCAAGTCGCCGGTGATCACGGATGGTGGTGTGGTGGTGGCCGAGTCGGGCGCCATCGTCGAGTATCTGATCGAGACCTATGGCAATGGCCGCCTGGTGCCGCCGGCCGGCACGGAAGAGCGCCGCCGCTGGACCTACTTCCTGCACTATGCCGAAGGCTCGGCCATGGCGCCGCTGCTGATGAAGCTGATCTTCGACCGGGTTGAAACCAGCCCGGCGCCATTCTTCGTCAAGCCGATCGCGCGCGGCATCGCGCAGAAGGTCAAGGGCAGCTACATCCTGCCGCAGATCGAAACGCACCTGGATTATCTGGAAGCGGAGCTGGGCAAGACGCCCTGGTTTGCCGGCAGCGAATTCAGCGCGGCCGATATTCAAATGAGCTTCCCGCTGGAAGCCGCCTCGGCCCGTGGCGGCCTCAACGAATCGCGCCCGAACCTGGCCGCCTTCCTCAAACGCATCCACAGCCGTCCCGCGTTCCAGCGCGCGCTCGAACGCGGCGGCCCGTACGAGCTGCTGAAATAAGCCGCATTGAGGCGGCGCATGCCGCTGCCTCAACGCCGTCAGGTAGAATGGCGGCTTGTACAAGCCCGGATGAAGTTGAACATGGGTAGACTCCTTGCCATCGACGGCCTCAATATTGTGCGCCGCGTCTACGAAGCCAGCCCCGAACCTGATAGCCCTGAAAAGGCCGACATCGCCTTGCGTCACGCGCTGTCGTCGTTTCGCACGCTGGTCAATGACCACGAACCCACGCACGTGCTGCCGGCGTTTGATTTCGGCGGCCACACCTGGCGTCACGATCTGTTTGGCGGCTACCGCGAAGGGCGCGCGCCGATGCCGTCGCCGCTGCGCGATGCGCTGCCGGCGTTTTATGAGAAGCTGCACGGCTTCGGCATGCACGTGGTGTCCGTGCCCGAGGTGGAGGCGGATGATGTGATCGGCACCGTGGTGCTGCGCTGGCTGGCGGAAGGCCGCGGCGAAGCCACCGTCGCCACCACCGACAAGGACCTGCACTGCCTGATCGCCCAGGGCGCCCGCGTGTGGGACCACTTCAAGAGCGAATGGCACGATCACGCCTGGGTGGAAAAGAAGTGGGGGGTACCGCCGGACCAGCTGCCCGACCTGCTGGCGCTGATGGGCGATGTCACCGATTCCATTCCCGGCGTATCCAAGGTCGGCGTCAAGACCGCCGCCAAACTGTTGCGTACTTACGGCAATCTGGATGCAATCATGGCTGGCGCGGGCATTCTGAAGGATACGCTCGGCGAAACTCTACGAAAAGAACGCGAAATGTTGTATCTTTCTCGACAACTGGTCGCATTAAAAACAGATGTGCGGGTCGGTGTCAGCTGGAATATGCTGGCTTGGTCTCACTAATAACAAGGTTTGCATGATGTTAAAAGCAGTCATTATCGACTCCAGCGCCATCGCCCGTGGCCTGCTCAACACCGTGCTGCTGGACGGCGGTTACGACGTGGTGGGCCAGTCCCACACCTGCGCTGCCGGCCTTACGCTGCTGATCAAATACAATCCGCAGATTGTCTGCATCGCCAAGGAACTGGTGGAAGACAGCCCGGAAGAGGTCCGCGAAATCCGTACCAAGTGGCCCAAGACGCTGATCTTCATGATGTCCAGCGAGCTCGATGCGGCCACCATTCAGTCCGCGCATGCGATGGGCATTAGTGGCTTCATCGTCAAGCCGTTCAAGGCCGATACGGTGCTCAATACAATACGCAATGTGGTAATTGCGATGGTCAAGCGCCAGCGTGCGGCGCTGGCCAAGGCACAAGCGGATGCGGCCGGCACGGAGGCGCAGCCCGCGGCTGAGGATAAGGACGGCGAAGCCGCCGCCGGCTAAGGCTTACTGGCCGGCGAAGGTCGAGCTGTCGATGATGCCGCCGCCGAGGCACACTTCGCCGTCGTACAGCACGGCCGACTGGCCCGGCGTCACGGCCCACTGGGCATCCATGAATTTCAAGGCGAAGTCGGACTGGCCTTCCGGCGCGATTTCGCACGCCACGTCGGCCTGGCGGTAGCGGGTCTTGGCCGACAACGCGCGCGCGTCCGGCGCCACGCCCGCGATCCAGCTGGCCTGGTCGGCACGCAGCGACGACGACAGCAGCCACGGATGGTCGTGACCCTGCACTACCCACAGCGTATTTTCGGCCACGTCCTTGCGCGCCACGTACCAGGCGTCGCTGGAACCGTCGGCATTCTGGTACGACTTCACGCCGCCGATGCCGATGCCCTTGCGCTGGCCCAGCGTATAGAACGACAGGCCCACGTGCTCGCCCACGATCTTGCCGTCCGGGGTCTTCATCGGACCTGGTTTGTATGACAGGTAGCGGTTCAGGAACTCGCGGAACGGGCGCTCGCCGATGAAGCAGATGCCGGTCGAATCCTTCTTGGCCGCATTGGGCAACTTGAGCTTTTCGGCAATCTTGCGCACTTCGGTTTTTGGAATCTCGCCCAGCGGGAACAGGGTCTTCGACAACTGCGCCTGGTTCAGGCGGTGCAGGAAGTAGCTCTGGTCCTTGGTGTGGTCGACTGCCTTCAGCAGTTCGTGGCGGTCGCCGTTCTGGCGCACGCGCGCATAGTGGCCGGTGGCGATCAGGTCCGCGCCCAGCGTCATCGCGTGGTCGAGGAAGGCCTTGAATTTGATTTCGGCGTTGCACAGCACATCCGGGTTCGGCGTACGGCCGGCCTGGTATTCGCGCAGGAAGTCGGCAAACACGCGGTCCTTGTATTCGCTGGCGAAGTTGACCGCCTCGATATCCACGCCGACCACGTCGGCCACCGAGGCGGCGTCGATCCAGTCCTGGCGGGTGGAGCAGTACTCGGAGTCGTCATCATCTTCCCAGTTCTTCATGAACAGGCCGATTACCTCGTAACCCTGTTCTTTCAGCAGCCATGCGGAAACCGAGGAGTCCACCCCGCCCGACATGCCGATAACGACCCGTTTCTTGCTCATACTTCTATCCATTCGCAGTGCTGATTGCTTCCTTGTAGACGGAAGCGTGTGTTTGTACCAGTTCCAGTGGCGCGCGGATGCCCGCCAGGTATTCGTCTACGCATTGCAGCACGATGGGACTGCGGTGACGGTCGGCGCAGGCGGCCAGTTCGTCGCGCGTCAGCCACATGGTGCGCAAAATGCCTTCGTCCAGCGGACGGTCATGCTGCTTGCCCGGGTAGCCGCAGAACGTGAAGCGCAGATACGTCACTTCTTCACCGGTGCGGTTCGAGGTGTAGCGCGACATATACATGCCGACCAGGCCGGTCGGCGTGAAATCGTAAGCCGCTTCCTCCAGTGTTTCACGGATGACTGCTTCTTGCAGCGACTCATATGGGTCGAGGTGTCCGGCGGGCTGATTAATGCGGATGCCATCGCTGGTTTCTTCTTCGATAAGCAAGAATTTGCCATCTTTTTCGACGATGGCGGCAACAGTAACAGAGGGTTTCCAGATACGCGGCATGAGTCATCCTTGAAAGAGCCGATATTTTAGCCTGTTCCAGGCATTTGGTTTGCGCTGCGACAGATTTGGCAGCGAATTAATGACAAATAGTAATACTTGAAGTGATGAAACCGATATTTATTGGTAAATAAGTCCTAAGTATCATGGGGAAATCCATGTTAGATTGTAGTCAGTTTATTAATCATTTGGAGGCACCATGAGAATAAGCATACCGGCCGAAACGCGGCCGGGAGAAACCCGGGTGGCAGCCACACCGGAGACCGTCAAGAAGCTGGCCGCCAAGCACCAGGTCGTGGTGCAGTCCGGCGCCGGTGTATCAGCCTCTGTCACAGACGAAGCCTATGTGGCGGCAGGCGCGCAAATTGTGCAGGCAGCCGAGGTCTGGGCTGCCGATGTGATCCTCAAAGTTCGTGCCCCCAATGCGGAGGAGCGTGCCCAGATCAAACCGGGGACGGTGGTGATCGGCATGCTGAATCCATTCGATGCAGAAAACAATGCCGCCATGGCCTCGGCCGGCCTGCAGGCGTTTGCGCTGGAAGCCGTGCCGCGCATCACGCGCGCGCAGTCGATGGACGTGCTGTCGTCGCAGGCCAACATCGCCGGCTACAAGGCGGTGATGGTGGCGGCCAATACCTACCAGCGCTTCATGCCGATGCTGATGACGGCGGCCGGTACGGTGAAGGCGGCCCGTGTGCTCATCATGGGCGTGGGCGTGGCGGGCTTGCAGGCGATTGCCACGGCCAAGCGCCTGGGCGCGGTGATTGAAGCGTCCGACGTGCGCCCGCCGGTGAAGGAGCAGGTGGAGTCGCTGGGCGCCAAGTTCATCGACGTGCCGTATCTGACCGACGAAGAGAAAGAAATCGCGCAGGGCGCGGGCGGCTACGCGCGTCCGATGCCGGCCGACTGGATGCGCCGTCAGGCGGAGCTGGTGCATGAACGGGCCAAGCTGGCCGACATCATCATCACCACGGCATTGATCCCGGGCCGTCCGGCGCCGGTGCTGATTTCCGAAGACACCGTGAAGGCCATGAAACCGGGTTCGGTGATTGTCGACCTGGCCGTGTCGCAGGGCGGCAACTGCCCCTTGTCCGAATTGAACAGGACGGTGGTCAAGCATGGCGTGCATATCGTCGGCGAGCCGGATCTCGCCACCCACGTAGCGGCCGATGCGTCCGCGCTGTACGCGCGCAATGTGCTGGACTTCCTCAAGCTGATCATCGACAAGGAAGACAAATTGGTGATCGACCGCGAGGACGAGATCATCAAGGCCACGCTGCTGTGCACCGGCGGCGAACTGCTGCGCAAATAAGGGGACCTCATGGAAATCAGCCACACCATCATCAATTTGATTATTTTTGTCCTGGCCATTTACGTCGGTTACCACGTGGTCTGGACCGTGACGCCAGCGCTCCATACGCCGCTGATGGCGGTCACCAATGCGGTATCGGCCATCATCATCGTTGGCGCCATGCTGGCGGCGTCGCTGACCGAAGGCATCGTCGGACAGATTGCGGGCACCGTTGCCGTAGCCTTGGCCGCAGTGAATGTGTTCGGCGGCTTCCTGGTCACGCAGCGCATGCTGGAGATGTTCAAGAAGAAGGAACCGAAAGCCAAAGGAGATAAAGCATGAATTTCATCTCCATGAATCTGGTGACGATGCTGTACCTGATCGCATCGGTGTGCTTCATTCAGGCGCTGAAAGGGCTGTCGTCGCCCGCGACTGCGCGCCAGGGGAATGCGTTCGGCATGACCGGGATGGCGATTGCGTTTGTGACGACGATTGCACTGATCCTCAAGCTGCAATCGGAAGCCGCTGCGGCTGCGGCGGCAGGTACGGGTAGCGGCCTCGGTCTCGGCCTGGTGGCGCTGGGCGTGATCGTTGGCGGCGGCATTGGCGCGGTGCTGGCGAAGAAGGTCGAGATGACCAAGATGCCGGAACTGGTGGCGGCGATGCACTCGCTGATTGGCCTGGCTGCCGTGTGCATCGCGGTGGCGGCGGTGTCGGAGCCGCACGCATTTGGCATTGCCGCCATTGGCGAAGCACTGCCGACCGGTAACCGCATCGAGCTGTTCATCGGTACCTTTGTGGGCGCGATTACCTTCTCCGGTTCGGTGATTGCGTTCGGCAAGCTGTCGGGCAAATACAAGTTCCGCCTGTTCCAGGGCGCGCCGGTGAGTTTCGCCGGCCAGCACATGCTGAATCTGATCCTGGCGATCGTGATGGTCGGCCTGGGCCTGGCGTTTGTGGTGGCAGACGGTAATCAGCCGGCATGGGCGCCGTTCCTGATCATGACCGCGATTGCGTTTGTGCTGGGTGTGCTCATCATCATTCCGATTGGCGGCGCGGACATGCCGGTGGTGGTGTCGATGCTGAACTCCTACTCCGGCTGGGCTGCGGCAGGTATCGGCTTCTCGCTGAATAACTCGATGCTGATTATTGCTGGCTCGCTGGTGGGATCGTCGGGCGCCATCCTGTCGTACATCATGTGCAAGGCGATGAACCGTTCGTTCTTCAACGTGATCCTGGGCGGCTTTGGCGGTGCGCCGACGGAGGTGGGTGCTGGCGGTGCGAAGGAGCAGCGGCCGGTCAAATCCGGTTCGGCGGATGATGCCTCGTTCATCATGGCGAATGCGGAAAGCGTCATCATCGTGCCGGGCTATGGTCTGGCCGTGGCGCGCGCGCAGCACTCGCTGAAAGAGCTGGTCGAGAAGCTGACGCACAAGGGTGTGACGGTGAAGTACGCGATCCACCCGGTTGCCGGCCGCATGCCGGGCCACATGAACGTGCTGCTGGCGGAAGCGGAAGTGCCGTATGACCAGGTATTCGAGATGGAAGACATCAACGGCGAATTCGGCCAGACCGACGTGGTGCTGATTTTGGGCGCCAACGACGTGGTCAACCCGGCCGCCAAAGATCCGAAATCGCCGATCGCCGGCATGCCGATTCTGGAGGCATACAAGGCCAAGAGCATCATCGTCAACAAGCGCTCCATGGCTTCCGGCTATGCGGGCCTGGACAATGAGCTGTTCTACCAGCCCAACACCATGATGGTCTTCGGCGATGCCAAGAAGGTCATCGAGGATATGGTCAAGGCGGTGGAGTAATTATCACGGGGGCCTGTTGATGTGGCGAGCAATAGGCTATCCCGAATACAAACACCATCCACATTGCCAGCACGATCAGGGATTTCATGGCAACTGAACGACGCGGTTCAGATTGTGATGCGGGCGGCGATGGCGGAGGGGCGTTCAGGCTCTCCGCCAGCCAGTAGCCGTATCTTTCAGTCTCCATCGTAATCTGCATCAGGGCCGGTGCTGCCTGATGCAGAAGCATCAATGGCATTCTGTGATAGTCCAATTCGTCGGGCGTGAGCGGCAGGCTATTTTGTAGCCGCATCATCGTCAGGCGCAGTTGATCGCGTTCCTGTGCTGGCAGTCCTTGCAGCAAACGCAGCTCTTTGAGTGCAAGATTGATCAGCTGACCGGCGTCACTGAACAGTGCCAGGTTGTTGGAGCTTGCCTCCCAGTTGAACACCAGCGTTGCCGCAAGAAACAGCGTCTCGTTCCCAGGCTGCCATCCGTCGGCAAGCATCTCGACCACCAAGCCTTCAAAGCAGTGGCGGCTTTCAATATTAATGAAAGCGTCGTCCTCTAGCGCCGACTGCAATTCCAGCTCCCACGTAGTGAGGCCGGCGTTGTCGGCCATCCGGTGCTGGCACAGCGCCCAGGCCATTTGGGCGTGTTGCTGAGGGCTGATGTCGAGTACAGGCGGCTTGGTTGGTGGTGGTGCGGGTAATGGCGGCGTTACTGCGCCGTCACCAAGTGCACACTCATACGCCCAGCGGAGCTCCTGAAAACCCTGCGGGTCCTGCTCCTGATCGATTTTCTTGAGCTCACGCGCGTAGGCTTTGCGGATCTCGCGGGTCTCTGCGCCTGGGGCGAGACCCAGGCGCTCGTAGGCATCAAGCATGCGTTAACGGCGGCCGTACATCATCAGTTCAGCCAGCAGGCTGCGGGCGGGGCTGATGATGTCGATGGCGGCGAGCGAGAGGCCGAGCACGGCCTGCGCAGGCGAGTCGTTGGCGAAGATGCGGGCCATGGTGTCGGTGATGCGTACGGTAGTGCTGCGGTCGCGCTGGCGTTGCGTGGTGAACTGCGACAGCATCTCCGGTGTGGCGCCTTGCGCCAGCAGGCGTGCCAGCACGGTCACGTCACGCAGGCCGAGATTCAAACCCTGGCCCGCCACCGGGTGCAGCGTCTGCGCGGCGTTGCCGATGGCGACGGTGCGCGCGGTGCTGCGTGGGTCGGCGTTCAATCCAAGCGGGAAGGCCAGACGCGGCGTGGCGTGCGTGAAACGGCCCACGCGTTCGCCGAATGCTGCGCCCAGTGCCTGCAGGAAGTCGGCGTCGTTCAGCGCTTGCAATGTGTTGGCGGTTTCAGGGCGTACGCACCAGACCAGCGAGTATTCGTCGTCCTGCGGCAGCAATGCCAGCGGACCTTGCTCGGTAAAGCGTTCGTAGGCACGGTGTGGCGGCGGTGTGCTGCTGCGCACCTGCGCGATGATGGCGGTTTGCCCGTAGTCGCGATGTGTGGCGCGGGTTTGCTGTTCGTTGAACAGGCCGCCCTCCGCCTGCACCAGGATCCCGGCACGCAGCGTTTTCGGTGCGCCTTCGGAATCGAGGATCAGCGTGACGCCATCGGCTGCTTCGTCCAGTGTTAGTACGCGGGCAGGGCGCAGCGAGATGATGCCCGCCCGCGCGCACACGGCGCCGAGTGCGCTGACGATATCACCGTAGCGTGTGACGTAGCCCAGCGCGGGCAGGTCGTAGTCTTTGCGGTCTATCATGCTGCGGCCAAACTGGCCACGGCGCGAGACGTGAATCTGTTCGATGGCGGTGGCCGCAGCAGGCCAAGCGCCGATTTCTTCCATGATCTGGCGGCTGCCCCACGACAGCGCCAGCGAGCGCGGGTCCTTGCTGGCCTGGTCCAGCGTCTTGGCATCGATCAGCGCGATGCGCTGTGCGGGCATGCCGCGTTTGACCAGCAGTGCCGCCAGCGCCATGCCGGCCGGACCAGCGCCACAGATGGCGATGTCGTAATCAAGTTCAGTCATGCTGCATTAATTCTTCAATCTCGGCCACGGTCTTGGGCGCGGCGGCGCTCAGGATGGTGTGGCCGTCAGCAGTCACCAGCACATCGTCTTCGATGCGGATGCCGATGTTCCAATATTCTTCCGGCACGCCTTCCGCCGGACGCACGTAGATGCCGGGTTCCACCGTTACCACCATGCCCGCCTGCAGCGCGCGCGATGGCTTGTCGGCGTGCGTCACATCGCGGTACTGGCCGACATCGTGCACGTCCATGCCCAGCCAGTGGCCGGTGCCGTGCATGTAGAACTGCAGGTAGGTCTTGCTGGCGATGACCTCATCCAGCGTGCCTTTCAGCAGGCCCAGATCCAGCATGCCTTGCGCCAGCACCTGTACCGCCGCTTCGTGCGCGCCGGAGTAAGGCAGGCCCGGTGCGATGGCGTTCAGCGCGGCGGCTTGCGCGGCCAGCACCAGTTCATACAGGCGCTTTTGCGGTGCGCTGAAACGGCCGTTGACGGGGAAGGTGCGCGTGATGTCGGAGGCATAGCCATCCAGCTCGCAGCCGGCGTCGATGAGTACCAGATCGCCGTCGCGCGTCTGCGCGTTATTGGCGCTGTAGTGCAGCACGCAGGCATTGGCGCCCGTGGCGACAATGGAGGTGTAGGCCGGCGCCTGCGCGCCATTGCGGCGGAATTCGTACAGCAGCTCCGCTTCCAGTTCGTATTCATGTACGCCAGCGCGGGCGGCGCGCATGGCGCGGATGTGGGCTGCGGCCGAGATGCTGGCGGCGCGCTGCATGATGGCCTGTTCGTCTGCGTCTTTCAGCAGGCGCATTTCGTCCAGCAGCGGCAGCAGATCGACGGTGCCGGCGGGCGGCGTGACGCCGGTGCGCGACTTGGCGCGTACGGCCGACAGCCAGCCGGCCACGCGTGCATCGAGCTTGCCACCCAGCGGGTAGTACAGCGCTGGCACGTTGGACAACAGCGTGGCCATTTCTTCGTCCAGCGAGTCAATGGTGTGCGCGGCGTCGAAGCCGAAGGCCTCGCGTGCACCGTCCGGACCATAGCGGTAGCCGTCCCAGATTTCGCGGTCGAGATTTTTCGGGCGGCAGAACAGGATCGCGCGCGCGGGCGCGTCACCTTGCGCGGCGACCAGCACCAGCGTGGCTTCCGGTTCGGTAAAGCCGGTCAGGTAGTAGAAATAGCTGTCGTGGCGATACAGGTAATCGCTGTCGCTGTTGCGCGCGACTTCCGGTGCGGTGGCCAGCACCGCCACGGCGCCCGCAGGCATCTGCGCCAGCACGCGTGCGCGTCGCGACGCGTAGCGTGCTGCCTCGGGCGGCGAGAGCGCATCCATTACTGCACACCCTTGCTGGCCGGCGCCAACGTGGCCAGCGGCGCGTTCAGCAGGTCGAGCTGCTGCACGGTGCCGACGTTGTGCCACACGCCTTCGTAGACTTCGCCGCCGACCTGCTTCTTGTCCGCGTACTCGCGGATCAGCGGGCCAAGCTTGGCGTAGTCGCCGGAGGCGATGCGGTCGAACATCTCCATGCGGTACACGCCGATATTCCCGAAGGTCCATTTTGGCGAACCCTCGTTGGTCAGCGAGTACATGGTCATGCCGAAGTCGCCGTCGGGATGCCAGTCCGGATTCGGCACCATATACAGCCAGCAGATGTCGCGCTTGTCGGCCGCGTAAGGATTGCCCCACATATCCTTGTCGTGCAGGACGTCCTTGACCTGTTCAAAATCGAAGTAGGGCACGTAGATGTCGCCCGACACCGCCACAAACGGCGCATCGCCCAGCAGTTCGCGCGCCTTGGCGATGCCGCCGGCGGTTTCCAGCGCCTGCTCTTCGTGCGAGTACATCAGCTTTGCGCCGAACTGGCTGCCGTCGCCCAGCGTCTGCTCAATCTGCTCGCCCAGGTGGGCGTGATTGATGACGATTTCCGTGATGCCGGCCTTGACCAGGTTCAGTATGTGCCAGACGATCAGCGGACGGCCGCGGACTTTCAGCAGCGGCTTGGGCGTGGTGTCGGTCAGGGGACGCATACGTTCGCCGCGTCCGGCGGCGAAGATCATCGCTTTCATGCGCCGGTCCTCAGAAGGTGTAGCCGACTTGCGGCTGATTGTCTTCCAGCAGATCCAGCAAACGCAGCAGCGGCTTCAGATCTTTGTAGCGGCTGGCGGTCTTGCGCACGTATTCCATCACGGTCGGCAGGTCTTCCAGGTACTGCGCCTTGCCGTCACGGTAGTTCAGGCGGCAGAACAGGCCGAGGATTTTCAGGTGGCGCTGCAGCGCCGCGTATTCGAAGTCCTTGTAGAAGGCGTCGATGTCCTGGTTGACCGGCAGGCCGACCGACTTGGCGTGCTGCCAGTAGCGGATCACCCAGTCCAGCACCATTTCTTCGTCCCACGACACGTAGGCGTCGCGCAGCAGCGAGGCCAGGTCGTAGGCCATCGGCCCCCACAGCGCGTCCTGGAAGTCCAGCACGCCCGGATTGTTCGCATCGACCACCATCAGGTTACGCGAATGGAAATCGCGGTGGATGAACACCTGCGCCTGCGCCGTGACGTTGGCCAAAATGGCCTCGAACACGCCTTGCAGCTCGGCGGCCTGCTTGTCGGTGAGCGTGGCTTTCAGGTGATGGCCGATGTACCACTCGGGGAACAGGTTCATTTCGCGCAGCAGGAAGGCGCGGTCGTATTCCGGCAGGATGCCGGGCTGGCTGGTCATCTGGAACTTGACCAGCGCTTCCAGCGCTTCGGCGTACATGGTCGAGGCGTTGTCGTGGTCCAGCACGGACAGGTAGGTGGTATTGCCCAGGTCCGACAGCAGCATCAGGCCCGCTTCGTAATCGGTGGCGATGATGCGCGGCACGGCGACGCCGGCATGTGTGAGCATTTCGTCAACTTTGACAAAGCCCAGCACATTTTCGCGCTCGGGCGGCGCGTCCATGGCGATCAGGGTGTGGCCCAGGGCGGCCTGCTGTTCCGGCAAAACATTGACACGGAAATAACGGCGGAAACTGGCGTCCGCCGAGGCGGGGCGCAAACTGTCGACGTCCACGACGTTCAGGCCACGCAGCCACGTGACCAGCAGTTCCAGACGTGTATCGGAAGTTAAATTCTGTAATAAAGACATTGAAGCATGCCGAGGAAACCGGCGTCAGGTGAAGATTCCCATATAATAAGGGATTCAGTGCGACACGTAGTCGCTAAATAGCTGCCGTCGAGGTAGCATGTTCAAGCAATATACCCACAAAAATGCGCTAAGTCCTTGAATTTCGAAGGATGTTAGCGTGGGCTGTGTAACTCCGTCCATCGGAATCCTTACAGTCTATCTTCAATTCCCACCCATTCAATTTCGCCCGACAACGTCTATGCACAGGTTTTCCTGTCGCTTACACGTCTGCACGTCGAAATATTGGCCCAAAAAGCCAATGGGTGTTGCTATTTTGCGACGACACGAAAAGAACTTTCGTTGAATCTGGATGACTCGTTCGCGAGTCATCATGGCAAGCCAGAAATGGCGTTGAAGTCATCGAGCTGGAATTATTGCTGCGAACGGGGCGCAAGCTCTGAGATGTCTTGTCGTACCCTGAATATCAGGTGCTACGACCGGGCGTACGACCACCCGTCACCTATTCGAACATGCGTCACTGGCAACGGTGGGGTGTGAAGCTTCGAAGACAATGTACCCCCGTGTAGCTACGGCATCCCGCTCATGCGAATGATCGGGATGGAGACTGCCAGCAGCAAGGCGGTTCAGGGGCTAGGTGAGTGCTGCAAGGGTAATGTAATGTGAACTGCCGTTTGAACCCTCGTAAATATTGATGGGCCTAAGCTGCTGCAAGGCCTTAACCAAACGGTGCCGTGGTAGGACATTCTTGTTGAATCTGGGAATGCGTCGTCATTACAACCACCGGGGGATAGGCAGACCCTAAACAGTCAAGCGCAATGCAAGATCTGCGTTGGCATCTCAGGGAACGTGGTAAGCCTGATTCTCTGCCCTGGGCTCGGCATCTTCGAGCCACAAGGCAGGCGAACCGCAAGGGGAGCTGTTGGAGGAGCAGGTATGGGAGGATGGAAAAAGCGAATGCCAGGCTGTAACGGCTTGGATAGGGATTCAAGATTTGTCCCGCCGCGAAAGCGGGCAGACTTCCATCTGGTGAAATAGTCGTCAAACGGCTGTATAGACAATCAATCGCCCCGAAGGGATGTACACGATCCCTTCGGGGAAAGTTGCGTCCTCGGAAAGGCTTTCACTTACGAGGTTTCAGCAATGAGAGTAATTGAACAACAGTTCGATTCTGCGTCCTCGCGCGTACCGACCGAATGGAGCGCCATCAATTGGCGCAAAGTTCAGAGGAACGTGAGGGTCATGCAGCATCGTCTAGCGAAGGCAACGTCGGAAGGCAACTGGCGCAGGGTGAAATCTTTGCAAAGGTGGCTGACCCACTCGTTTTGCGCCAAGGCATTGGCCGTAAAACGAGTGACAGAAAATCAAGGAAGGCGCACCGCAGGAGTGGACCGGCAACTTTGGGAAACTCCGCAACATAAGCATGCGGCAATAGCGAACCTCGAAAAATCCCGGTATCGACCTCTGCCATTAAGGAGGGTCAATATCCCCAAGCCGAATGGGAAGTTACGCCCCTTGGGCATACCCACCATGCGAGACAGGGCCATGCAAGCGCTTCATCTGCTGGCACTCGATCCGGTCTTGGAGACGGTTAGCGACCAGAATTCTTACGGGTTCAGGAAAAGTCGTGCAACCGCCGACGCAATGTCTCAAATCTTCATCAGGTTGTCCCGCAAGGGCTCGGCCGAGTGGGTGTTAGACGCGGACATTGAAGGGTTTTTCGATAACATCAACCACGACTGGATGATTGACAACATCCACATGGATAAGTTGATCTTAAAGAAATGGCTGAAATCCGGAGTAGTGGATGGTAAGCAATTGCAAGCAACCACAGCCGGAACGCCGCAGGGAGGTATCATCAGTCCTGCGTTGGCAAATTGGACATTAAATGGTCTTGAGGCTGACCTCATTGCGCATCTTGATGCGAAATGGGGTGTGGCTAAAGCCAAGAAACTCAAAGTCGGCGTAATACGATATGCGGATGATTTCGTCATCACCGGGGCTTCACAAGAGCTGCTGGCGAACGAGATTCAACCTTGGGTAGAGGAATTCCTTGCCTTGAGGGGGCTACGCTTAGCAAAAGCCAAAACCAAAATCGTACACATCGACGACGGGTTTGATTTCCTGGGGTGGAATTTCCGGAAGTACTCGGGGACGCTGCTCATCAAGCCGAGTAAGAAGAATGTGAAAGCATTTTATGAAAAGCTCAGGGCCGCCATTAGTGACAATCTCGGTGCAACGCAGGAGAACATGATACGCCTGCTTAATCCGATGCTACGTGGGTGGGCGCAATATCACTCCCCTGTAGTTGCCAAACAAGCGTTCTCTCGCATGGAGTCGTTGATTTTCTGGCGACTTATGCGGTGGGCAAAACGCCGGCACCCAACCAAGCGCGCGGATTGGATACGCAAGAAATATTGGCGCTCAATCGGCAATAGGAACTGGGTGTTTGCATGCGAAGTTGCAACAGAGCAAGGCGGTAAGGCAATCATGGACCTGTACTCGCTCGCGAGCACAGCCATTGAGCGGCACACGAAAATCAAAGGGGCGTTTAACCCCTATGATCCGGCTTGGGAAATGTATGGCGAGGCATTGCGGAAGGAGCGCATGGTAAAAAACATGCGTTACCGGAAGGAATGGATCACCCTCTATGTGGATCAGCGCGGTAAGTGCGCGTTATGCGGTAATGAGATGGACTTTGACACCGGATGGCACGATCACCATATAGAATATCGTATGGTGGGCGGGTCCGATGCCTTGGGAAATCGAGTATTATTGCACCCTAATTGCCACTCGCAGGTGCACCAACGTGGGTTGAAAGTAACGAAGCCGGTTCCTGTTTAGGAACTTTTATTTAGCTCGAGCCGTGTGCGGTGAAAGTCGCACGCACGGTTCCTAGGGGGGAGGATTCCAGTAATGGAGTCTTCCTACCCTCCAATTAAAAAATCGCCTTTCATGGTGCTTCGCTCCCTCTTTTCATGACACGCATGCCCAAACCGCAGCGCCTGGCGTATGCCCTGTCCGCTATCTTCACTGTATCAGCGTTGCCTGCCTACGCCCAGATGCCGCCCAAGCAGCGTGCGCCGCGCGTGGAAGACAAGAACGCTGTCACGACTGTCATGGCCGAAGACATCAGCGGCCGCCCGGAACGCGAGCTGAATCTGGAGCGCGATGCGGAAATCATCAAGGACAAGACCCGGGTCAAGGCCGATACGGCCTGCTATCGCCAGGTCGAGGACGAGGTGGAAGCCCAGGGCAATGTGAAAATCTGGCGCTTCGGCGACTATTTCACGGGCGATGAGCTCAAGCTGAATATGGATACCGGCAAGGGCTATATGCTCAAGCCGACCTACAAGCTGGAGTCCAACCACGCGCAGGGCAAGGCCGAGCGCCTCAACTTCATCAACGAAGATGAAGCGGTGGTCATCAACGGCACCTACAGCACCTGCCAGAGCGCGGACCCGGACTGGTATCTGCGCTCCGATACGCTGAACCTGGACTCGGGCCGCGACGTCGGCACGGCCGGCAAGACGCTGATCTACTTCAAGGACGTGCCGATTCTGGGCACGCCGGCGCTGTCGTTCTCGCTGTCGGGCGCGCGCCGTTCCGGCTGGCTGTCGCCGACGCCGGGCTTCGGTTCCAAGAACGGCGCCGAACTGGTGGTGCCGTACTACTTCAATATCGCGCCGAACCGCGATTTGACGCTGTACCCGAAAATCATTTCCAGCCGTGGCATTCAAATCGGCGCCCTGGGCCGCTATCTGGGCGAGACCAATGGCGGCTTGTACCAGGGCGAGACCTACCTCGAGTACATGCCGCATGACCGCGAGTATGCCACCGCCAATCCGAATGAAAAGAGCGACCGCTGGATGGTGCGCTCGACCCACAACCAGGACATCACCAAGCAGTGGGCCTATAGCTGGAACTTCCGCGCCGCTTCGGATAACAACTATCCCAATGACTTTTCGAAGACCGTCTCCGGTTCCACCGAGCGTCAGCTGCTGCGCGAATTGCGCACCGATTACATTGGCGATTTCTGGACCCTGACCGCGCGCGTACAGAAGTACCAGGTGCTGCAGGATCCGGAATCGGTGATCGACCGGTCGCTGACCGTGACGCGCCCGTATGACCGTCTGCCAGCGATTAACTTCAACGCGGCGCAGTACGACGTCGCCGGTGGCTTCGACTGGGCCTTCAACGCCGAGCTGACGCGCTTCTATCATCCGACGCTGATCAATGGCACGCGCCTGGTGGCGATTCCGCAGGTGAGCTATCCGATCATCGGCTCGAGCTACTTCATCACGCCGAAAGTGATGGTCAACATGGCCAGCTACCAGCTGGACGCGTACAACACCCAGAAGGCCGACAATCTGTCGCGCTCGGTGCCGACCTTCTCGCTGGATTCGGGCCTGGTGTTTGAGCGCGATGTCAAATTTGGCGGCAAGAACATGACGCAGACGCTGGAACCGCGCCTGTTCTATGTGAATACGCCGTACCGCGACCAGAGCCGCTTCCCGACCTTCGACACCGACGCCGCCACCTTCAACTTCGCGCAGATCTTCAGCGAAAACCGCTTCGTCGGTTCGGACCGGATTGGCGACGCCAACCAGCTGACCGCCGCGCTGACCTCGCGCTTCCTCGATGCCAATGGCGCCGAGGCGCTGCGCCTGGCGTTCGGCCAGCGCTTCTATTTCCGCGACCAGCGCGTGCAGCTCGATTCGTCCACCCCGGTCGGCGATTCGCGCTCGGACATGCTGCTGGCCGCAACCGGCCGTATCTCGGAAACCTGGGCCTTCGACAGCGCCGTGCAGTACAACCCGGGCAGCAGCCGCATCGTCTCGGAAAGCTATACCGCGCAATGGATCCCGGGGCAGAAGAAGGTGCTCAACCTGGGCTATCGCTATCTGCGCGGCAGCTTCAAGAACATCGAAATTTCCAGTCAGTGGCCGATCTTCCAGCGCTGGTACGGCGTGGGCCGGGTCAGCTACTCGATGCAGGACAAGAAGATCCTGGAAAGCCTGGTCGGTCTGGAATACAACGCCGACTGCTGGGTGTTCCGTACCGGCGCGCAGCGCTTCGTGACCACGTCGACCAAGGCCTCGACCCAGATCTTCTTCCAGCTGGAGCTGAACGGCCTGTCGCACCTGGGCGTCGGCAGCCCGCTGGAAGCGATGAAGAGCAGTATTCCTGGCTACCAGCGCCTGAATGAGGGCTATGGCCGCTAACTCCTGATGTACACTTGGCGTCCGCCGCGCAAAACATGTCGCGGCGCTTTTTGACTTTTTTACACCTCTTGAGCGTTCTACCATGCGTAATGCCAGTAAGTACCAGATGAAAGTCCTCGCAGTCCTGTTGTGCACGGCCGCGCTCAGCGGTTGCAGCCTGTTCTCGTCGAAGAAAAAAGCCGAAGCGCCCACCGCGCCTGCCGCTACGGCGGCCGCACCGGCTGCTGACGCCAAACCTGCTGCCAAAAAAGAGGCCACCGCCGGCTTTATTCCGCCTGGCGAAACGGGCAATGTCTCGGTGGACTCGATCGTGGTGGTGGTCAATGACGACGTCATCACCCAGCGCGAACTGGATAACCGCATCAAGACCGTGACCGCCCGCATGAAGGCGCAGAACGTGCAGATGCCGTCGGCCGCCGACCTGCGCCGCCAACTGCTGGAGCGCATGATTGTCGAACGTTCGCAGCTGCAGATGGCCAAGGAATTTGGCGTGCGCGTGGACGACCTGCAACTGGACCGCGCCATTCAGCGTATCGCCGAAGCGCAGAAGCTGACCGTGCAGGACCTGCGCAACCAGATGGAAAAGGATGGCACGCCGTATGCGGCCTTCCGCGAAGAGATCCGCGAAGAGATCATCATGCAGCGTCTGCGCGAGCATGAGGTGGATGCCAAGATCCAGATTTCCGACGCCGAGGTGGACAGCTTCGTGGCGGCTGAAAAAGCCGCTGCCGCCGAGCAGTTTGAAGTCAATATCTCGCAGATCATGATACGCATTCCGGACAACGCCACGGCGGAAGTGATCGCCCAGCGCCGCGCCCGCGCCGAAGAAGTGATGCGCCAGCTGCGCACCGGCGCCGACTTCGCCAAGATGGCGGCGACCTACTCGGACGCCAGCGATGCGCTGCAGGGCGGCGTGGTGGGCTGGCGTCAGCCCGAGCGTCTGCCGCCGGTGTTTGCCGAAGCGCTGTCCAAGCTGAAAGCGGGCCAGGTGACGCCGATCATCAAGAGCACCGGCGCGTTCCACATCCTGAAGGCGGTGGACCGCCGCAGCCTGGCCGAGGCGCAAGCCGTGGCCGCAGTGCAGCAGACCCACGCGCGCCACATCCTGATCAAGGTCACGCCGGCCATGAGTGCGGCGGACGCCAAGCGCAAGCTGCTGGACCTGAAGGAGCGTCTGGACAACAACGCCGCCAAGTTTGAAGACCTGGCGCGCCTGGTCTCGAACGATGGTTCGGCGGCCAAGGGCGGCGATCTGGGCTGGCTCTATCCCGGCGACATCGTGCCGGAATTCGAAACGGCCATGAACAACCTGAAAATCGGCGAAATCAGCCAGCCGGTGGAAACCAGCTTCGGCCTGCACCTGATCCAGGTGCTGGAACGTAAGAGCGACGACGTCTCGAAAGAGCGCGAGCGCAACAACGCGCGCCAGGCGCTGCGGGACCGCAAACTGGAAGAAGCCACCGAAAGCTGGCAGCGTGAAGTCCGCGACCGCGCCTACGTTGAGTACCGCAACGAAGACGACAAGGCCGCCAACGCCGCCAACAAGTAACAAGAAAGGGGAGCACACTTGAGCGCCACTTCACCTCAACGGCGCCCGGGAGTGCGCCCTGCTATTGCCGTCACCATCGGCGAACCGGCCGGCATCGGCCCGGAAATCTCGATCCGCGCGGCCTGGGCGCGGCGGCACGAAGTCAATTGCGTGCTGCTGGGCGATGCCGCCTTCCTGGCCATGACGGCCGCCGAGATCGACCCCGCGATCCGCCTGTCCTCGCTGTCGCTGATGGCGGTGCGCAATGGCGGCCTGCCGCACTTTGGCGCCGACCGCATCAGCGTGATCGACGTGCCGCTGGACGCCCACGTGGTGCCGGGCCGGCTGGACAAGGAAAACGGCCGCGCCGTGCTGGCCACGCTGGACGCCGCGATTGAAGGCGTGCAGGCCGGCTGGTTCGAGGCCGTGGTCACGGCGCCGCTGCAAAAGAGCACCATCAACGACGCCGGCGTCAAGTTCTCCGGCCATACCGAATACTTCGCGGAAAAGACCGGCGCCGGGCAGGTGGTGATGATGCTGGCCGGCCCACAAGCCGGTTCCGGCGACGCGCTGCGCGTGGCGTTGGCGACCACGCACCTGCCGTTGAAACAGGTATCGGCGGCGCTGACCCTGGACGGGCTGGCGCGCGTGCTGGACATCATCGATGCCGACCTGCGCCACAAGTTCGGCATCGCCCGCCCGCGCATCCTGGTGTGCGGCCTGAACCCGCATGCGGGCGAGGGCGGCTATCTGGGGCGCGAAGAGATCGACACCATCACGCCGGCCATCGCGGCGGCGCAGGCGCGCGGCATCGACGCGGCGGGGCCATATCCGGCCGACACGCTGTTCCAGCCCAAGTACCTGCAAGGCGCCGACTGCGTGCTGGCCATGTACCACGACCAGGGCTTGCCGGTGTTGAAGTACGCCACCTTTGGCCATGGCGTCAACATTACGCTGGGCCTGCCGCTGATCCGCACCTCGGTCGATCACGGCACGGCGCTGGACCTGGCCGCGCAAGGCCTGGGCCAGGCCGACTGCGGCAGCATGGAGCAGGCCATCAGCGCCGCGCTGGCCATGGCAAATAATTCTTTGGACAATAAAAAATGAAACAACACGTAGCCCGCAAACGCTTCGGCCAAAACTTCCTGCATGACCAGCATGTGCTGGGCAGCATTACCGAATCCATCAACCCGCAGCCTGGCGACACCATGGTCGAAATCGGCCCCGGCCTGGCGGCCATGACCGACCAGCTGCTGCGCTCGCTGAAGCACATGCACGTGGTGGAGCTGGACCGCGACCTGGTGGCGCGGCTGGAAAAAGCCTATCCGCGCGACAGGCTGACCGTGCATTCCGGCGACGCGCTGAAGTTTGACTTTGGCGCCATCCCGGTGCCGGAGGGCGACAAGCTGCGCATCGTCGGCAACCTGCCATACAACATTTCCAGCCCGCTGCTGTTCCACCTGGCGACGTTTGCCACGCGCGTGCAGGACCAGCACTTCATGCTGCAAAAAGAGGTGGTGGAGCGCATGGTGGCAGAGCCGGGCAGCAAGGTCTATGGCCGCCTGTCGGTGATGCTGCAATGGCGCTATGACATGTCGCTGCTGTTCGTGGTGCCGCCGGAAGCGTTCGATCCGCCGCCCAAGGTGGATTCGGCCATCGTCCGCATGATCCCGATTGCCAATCCGCTGCCGTGCGACCAGGCCAAGCTGGAAGCCGTGGTGCAGAAAGCCTTCTCGCAGCGCCGTAAAGTCATCCGTAACTGCCTGAGCGGCATGTTCACCGAAGAACAGATCATCGCTGCCGGCATCACGCCCACCGACCGTCCGGAAGCCGTGGGCCTGGCCCAGTACGTGGCGCTGGCCAACCTGCTGTAACTTTTCCTCAAGACAAAAAAAAGCCCGCTAAAGCTAGCGGGCTGAATCCATTTCCTTTGCAAGAAGTGGAGGAGACAAGTGCAGTATGCTGCGTTACAGCATATATTGCTACTTTATTTTCCAAATATCAATTATTTGGAAAACATATATCTCATCCCTCTTAGCCGGAGGTTGCCGGTGCCTGGGTGCAGTTGACCAGGACGTTGCTGACCGGGCTGTTTGGCATCACGCCGGTGCCATTGGTGACGGTGCAGATCAGATTGTTTTTCGGATCCTGCACGGTCACGCCGTAAGCCTGGCCGGTGTAGACGGCAATGCCGAACGCAAAGTCGCCGGTGCCATTGGTGGTCGCATCGCTGCTGATGGCGATGGCGCCGCCGGTCGAGCCGTTCAGCAGCGTCACGGTACGTGCCGCCTTGGTCACCGGGTCAGGCGTCAGGCCGGTGATCTGGCCGCTCAGGATGTAGCTGTTCTGGACGCAGGTCACCAGCGCCTGGATGGTGACGGTGTGGCCGGCCGAACCCTGGCCGCCTGCCACGCTGCACTGCATATTGTCAGGATTTTTCTGTACCACGATGTTGTAGTCGGTGCCGTAGTCGATTTGCTTGGGAAACGCAAACGTGGTGGCGGCCACCGGCACCGAGACGGTATCACCGCCGTTGGCCAGGACCAGGCCGGTGCTATTGACGTTGACCGCCGAGCCTTGCACCGTAAATTGCGCTTTGCCGCCGCAAGCGGCCAGAACAGCAGTCAGCGCCAGCGCAGCAGCGGTGCATACATACGAAAATTTCATCTAATTCTCCAGAGTGTTTGAACGGTGCCGCAGCTTAATTGCACCTGACGATCAGGCCCAGCGCATCGCCGCTTGGCATCGTGCCTGGGTTGTTACTCGGATCCACCGCGCAGGTCTGGCCGGTCGGCTGGGTCAGCACCGAGGCGCCGAACAGCGAGCCATCCGCCACTTTGGTCGGGAATACGAAGCTGACATCCGCGCCAGCGGTGGCTGGTGGGTCGATCCGCACCAGATCCGAACCGTTGGCCACCACCAGGCCCGCGCCTTTCAGGCCTTTGACCGAGCCGCCAAGGGTGTAGGGATTGGTAACGCAGGTGACCGTCACATACACGTTATAGCCGTTGGCCTTGTTGACGTTGTTGGCCAGCGTGCACTTGGCGCCGGCAGGCGGGGTATCGATTTCAACGTCGAACTGCTCGTCGGTCGCCAGCAGCTTGGTGAACACGAACGTGCTGGTATTGGGTTCGATAGGCAGCTTTTCGCCATTGCCTTTATTGATCAGCACCAGGCCGGTCTTGGTCAGACCGTTAACCGAGCCGGACAGCGCGAGGCTACCGTTGTTGCCGCCGCAGGCGCTCAGGATGACAGCACACAGCAGGGCAAGACCCGCACGCAGATACGAACTTTTCATAAAAACTCTCTCCAAAACGAATAGGCCCGGCAGCACGCACGGGAGGCAGCATATTACACGTGTGGGCCGTATTTTAGTGCATTTGGTAACTTGAAACGCTCAATGGATGTAACAGCGTGTGTCGCCCCGGTTTATTTGACCTGCGCCACCTCGCAGCGGGAGCGGCGCCCGTCGAGCTCGCAGCGGTTGCGGATGGTGCCTTGCAAATCATGCACTTCCACATGCCATTGCTGCGCGCCGCGGCGTTCCATGGTCATGAAGCCGAAGCCGTCCACCCAGGAACTGAAGTGCTCGACCACCGCGCCCGGCGCCGGCGTCACGCCTGGCGGCAAGCGTTCCGGCAGCGGCACGATGTCTTCCGAGGTGCCGGCAAACCCGGCAATGAACTGGCTCGGATGGCCGCTCGAGAAGCTGGCCTGCTGCCACAGGTGGACGTGGCCCGACAGCAGCGCCTGCACGGCGGGCGGGAAGTATTGCGGATTGACCGAGCCCATGGCCGCCTGCAGGCCGGCGTCGCCCGGCAGCAGCACGATGCTGCCGTCGGCCTTGCGGTCGGCGCCCATGCCCAGCAGCGGATGGTGGGCGATGGCGAGGTTGTTTGGCGCCTGCTGCGACAGCGCGGCCATTTTGCGGTACAGGTCCTGGTATCTGGCATAGCCGACGTCGCCCGGTTTCAGGCCTTTCCAGGTGGTGTTGGCGGTGTCCAGCACCAGCAACTGGGTGGCCTGGCCGATCCGCACCGCATACGGATCGCTGTAGTTGCCGACGTCGTCGTCGGCGGCGGCGTTGCAGTCGCGGCCCTTGAGCAGCGGGCGCGGATCAAGGAAGCGCCAGTAGCCTTGGCCGCCGCGCAGGCAGTTTTCGTGATTGCCGCGCGCCATGATCCACGGCGCCGCGTCCAGCAGCCTGGCGCCGGGCGCGAAGAAATCGGCGTCCCACGCGTCCCAGCCGTAGCCCCACGGGCTGCCGGCGCAGCCAGCGTTGCCGTCGGGGCAGGCGTTTTCGCGGTAGTGGTAGTCGCCCACGTGGATCACCAGGTCGGGCTTCCAGGCGGCCGCCTGGGCGGCAGTGGTGGCAAATGGGTATTGCTGGCTGTCGTTGCAGGCTTGCCAGCTGTTGCTGCTTTTTTGCAGGCGGCAGCCGGTGTCGCCGATAACCACGATGCGCTGCGGCTCCGCCTTCGGCAGCGGCAGTGCGCGGCCCAGCACGCTGGCGCTGGTGGTGCCGGCCGGCAGGGGCGTCTCGCAGGTCAGCAGCGGAAATTCGGCCGGTTTGGAGTCGGCCGGCGCCGAGGGCGTGGCGCGCAGCGCGATGGTCTGGGCCGGCGCGCGCAGCTGCATGGGCTGGCTGTGCTGGTTGATGACAATCGCGGGGCAGGCGGGCGCGTCGATCAGCACGCGGGCCACGGCGGCGCCGTATTCGCCCAGTACCACGTAGGAAGTGAAATCTGGTGGTGGCGACGGATTGGTGGCGGCGCAGCCGGTCAGCAGCAGGGCGATGGCCCCACGTTTCAAGGTAGATAACAGCACGGGATCTCCAGCGGAATAATCCGCATAATCTACCATGCCCTTACAATATGCTTGTTCCCCACCTTGTAGACCGATCATGACTTCACGCCGCCCCTTAGCCTTGCTGTTCGATCTGGACGATACCCTGTGGCCGATCAGCCCGGTGATTGCCGCCGCCGAAGTCAGCTGGCACGCCTGGCTGGCCGCGCATGCGCCCAGGGTGGCGCAGGCATTCAGCATTGCCGAGCTGCGCGTGCGCCGCATGGCGCTGCTGGAGCGCCGGCCCGAGCTGGTCGCCGATTTATACCAGCTGCGCCGCGAAGCGCTGGCCGAGATCTTTGCCGAGGCCGGCGAGGACCCGGTTCACATCGAAGGCTCGATGCAGCATTTTGCCGTGCAGCGCAACCGCGTGACGCCGTTTGACGATGTGTTGCCGGTATTGCCGCTGCTGCAGGGCATGCTGCGCCTGGGCGTGATCACCAATGGCAACGCCGACCTTGAAGTGATCGGCATGGACCACCATTTTGAATACCAGCTGTCCTCGTCCACGTTTGGCCGCGCCAAGCCGGACCCGGACATCTTCCGCACCGCGTGCGAGGCCATGGGCGTGGCGCCGCAGGATGCCGTCTACGTCGGCGACGACCTGCGGCTGGACGTGCAGGGCGCCCAGGGCGCCGGCCTGCGCGCGGTCTGGATGAACCGCCACGGCAGCACGGCCCATCTGGACGCGGGCGTGACGCCGGATGCGATTTGCGCCACGTTTGACGAGCTGCTGGCCTGGATACGTGGGCAGATGCAGCATTGACGTGCATAATAGGCAGAACATCTTCACCGGCAATCACTGATATTTAGTATGCAACTCGATACCCGCGCACAAACCCTGCTCAAGGCCCTGGTCGAACGCTATATCGCGGACGGCCAGCCGGTGGGCTCGCGTGCGCTCTCCAAAATCTCGGGGCTGGAGCTGTCGCCGGCCACCATCCGCAACATCATGGCGGACCTGGAAGAGCTGGGCTATGTAGCCAGCCCGCATACCTCGGCCGGCCGGGTGCCGACGCCGCGCGGCTACCGTATCTTTGTCGATACCCTGCTGACCGTGCAGCACCTCGACGAGCAGGCCGTGGGCGCGCAGCTGCGCCTGCAGTCGCCGCAGCCGCAGAAGATGATTACCAATGCGGCGCAGATGCTGTCCTCGCTGTCGCAGTTTGCCGGCGTGGTGCTGAGTCCGCGCCGCGAGTCGGTGTTCCAGCAGATCGAGTTCCTGCGCCTGGGCGAGAAGCGCATCCTGCTGGTGATCGTGGCGCCGAATGGCGATGTGCAGAACCGCCTGCTGTTGACGGATGTGGATTACAGCCCGGCGCAGCTGGTGCAGTCGGCCAATTACATCAACCAGAATTACGGCGGCCTGGCCTTTGATGAGGTGCATGCGCGCCTGCAGACGGAACTGCGCCAGCTGCGCGATGACATGGGCCGCCTGATGCAGGTGGCAGTGGAAGCGGGCAGCGAGGCGATGACGGATGACAGCGACAATATGGTCATCGCGGGTGAGCGCAACCTGCTGTCGGTCAGCGATTTGTCGTCGAATATGAGTTCACTGCGCCAGATGTTCGATATGTTCGAGCAGAAGACCGGGCTGATGCAGCTGCTCGATGTGTCGAGCAAGGCCAGCGGCGTGCAAATCTACATCGGCGGCGAATCCAGCCTGGTGCCGATGGATGAGATGAGTGTGGTGACGGCGCCGTACACGGCCAATGGCAAGATTGTCGGCACGCTGGGCGTGATCGGCCCGACGCGGATGGCCTACGAGCGCGTGATCCCGATTGTGGATATTACGGCCAAGCTGCTGTCCAACGCGCTGAGTCACAATTAAATGTGCCCCGCCTTGCCGGGCGGGGCAGGAATCAAGGACGGTGCGGGCAGGCGGTCTTGGTGCAGTTGCCGTAAATCGCCAGCGCGTGTTCGGCGATCTTGAAGCCGCGCTCCTGGGCAATCGCATGCTGGCGCTCTTCAATCGCTTCATCGTAAAACTCTTCCACGCGGCCGCAATCGACGCACACCAGGTGGTCATGGTGCGAGCCCGCGTTCAGCTCAAAGATGGCTTTGCCGGTTTCGAAGTGGTTGCGGTTCAGCAGGCCGGCCTGCTCGAACTGGGTCAGCACGCGGTAGACGGTGGCCAGGCCCACATCCATATTGTCCGCCAGCAGGATTTTGTAGACATCCTCGGCGGTCAGGTGGCGCACTTCGCTGTTCTGGAAAATATCCAGGATTTTAATGCGTGGCAGCGTGGCTTTGAGGCCGCTGGCCTTCAGATCGGTAGGATTATTACCCATGTTGGAAACTCTATAGTGTGGTTGGCGGTTAGCTAGGCGCTAGTTTAACGCACTCCGACGCTGGCCGCACCTGCTTACGGACCGGCATAAGTTTCTTGTAGGAATTTTACAGTTACAAAGAATTACCCCGTCGCGGACAGGGTGCTTTATGATATAGCGTTTTGCAGCACTTCCGCTCGACCAGATTGAGGACATTTATGCGCGTCACCCAGGCTTTTTCGCAGTCTTTGTTGCACCGTTTCACTCCTATTGCCGCCACCGCGTGCATCGCGCTGGCGCTGGGCGGCTGCGCGACCAAAACCACGCTGGGCGAGAAATCGACGGAAGTGAAAGACAGTGAGCCAACGCTGGACGCCAGCAAAGGCGCCCAGACCACCACCATCACCAAGCTGCAACGCTTCATGTGGTTCTTCTCGCCGTACCGTCCGGATATCCAGCAGGGCAACTTTGTTTCGGAAGAAATGTTGGCACAGCTGAAAGTGGGCATGACCCAGGACCAGGTGCGTTTCATCTTCGGCACCGCGCTGCTGACCGACCCGTTCCACGGCAACCGCTGGGATTACGCGTTCCGCCTGGCCAAGGGCAACGGCGAAATTACCACCAGCCGCGTGATCGTGTTCTTCAAGGATGGCAAGGTGGAGCGCTGGGAAGGCGGCAACCTGCCGACCGAGAAAGAATACATCGCCCGTATCGCCGGCCCGGCGCCGAACGCCAAGAAGGAAGCCGCGACCGAAGCGGCCCTGGCCAAGCCGGCGCCTAGCGCGCCGCTGCCGGCCGGCAGCGACAATCCCGCTGCGGCCTCGCCAGTGGGCGTGACGATCACGAACGACAAAAAATAAAAGCAAGGATGCAAGCATGACCCCAATGAACATCGCCATCGCAGGCGCCGGCGGCCGTATGGGCCGTATCCTGATCGAAGCCGTGCAGAACGCCGATGATGCGCGTCTGTCGGGCGCGCTGGACCGCGCCGGTGCGGAGCAGGCCGATGCGGCGGCTTTCCTGGGCAAGCCGGCCGGCGTGCCGGTGGCGTCGGCATTGGACCAGGGCCTGGCCGGTGCGCAGTTCCTGATCGACTTCACGCGTCCGGAAGCCACCCTCGAGCATTTGAAGTATTGCGCTGAACACGGCATCAAGCTGGTGATCGGCACCACCGGTTTTGACGAGGCGGGCAAGGCCGCCATTCTGGCCGCCGCCCAAAAAACCGCCATCGTGTTCTCGCCCAACTTTTCGGTCGGCGTCAATGTCACCATGAAGCTGCTGGAGCAGGCCGCCAAGGCGCTGTCCACCGGCTACGACATCGAAATCATCGAGGCGCACCACCGCTTCAAGGTCGATGCGCCATCGGGCACCGCACTGAAAATGGGCGAGGTGATTGCCGATGCGCTGGGCCGCGACCTCAAGGAACATGGCGTGTTCGCGCGCGAAGGCGTGACCGGCGAACGTGATCCGTCGTCGATCGGCTTTGCCACCATCCGTGGCGGCGACATCGTTGGCGACCACACCGTGCTGTTTGCCGGCATCGGCGAGCGCATCGAGATCAGCCACAAGTCCAGCAGCCGCGTGACCTACGCGCACGGCGCCCTCCGCGCCTGCCGCTTCCTGGCAGACAAACCGGCCGGCCTGTACGATATGTACGACGTGCTGGGCCTGAAAGACCAATGAACCCGGCAGCCAGCCAGTTCACCCTGAGCCGCTTCTGGGAGCAGGGGGACGCCATCAGCCACGCGGTGGCGTTGGTGCTGCTGGCGATGTCGCTGGTGAGCTGGTTCTTCATCCTGGCCAAGGCGGTTTCCTCGTGGCGCATCCGCCGCAGCGCGCCTGCGGTGCAGGCGTTCTGGGACGCGCCCAGCATGCAGGATGGCGTGGCCGCGCTGACGCTGGCCGATCCCGAACAGATTTTCCTGCCGCTGGCGCAGCAGGGCGCGGCGCAGCTGACGGCGTCGGCACGGCCATCTCTGGGGGGCGAGATGGACCGCTCGGCGCAAGCCACGCGCGTGCTGCGCGCGGCGATCCAGCGCTCCACCAACCGCCTGGAGGCGGGCCTGACGCTGCTGGCGTCGATTGGCGCCACTGCGCCGTTTGTCGGCCTGCTGGGCACGGTCTGGGGCATTTATCACGCGCTGGCCAATGTGTCTTCGCATGGCACGGTGCAGATCGACAAGGTGGCTGGCCCGGTGGGTGAGGCGCTGGTCATGACCGCCATCGGCCTGACCGTGGCGATTCCTGCGGTGCTGGCCTACAATGGTTTCAACCGCGTCAACCGGCTGACGCTGGCCGAGCTGGATGCATTTGCCCACGACCTGCATGCGTATCTGACGAAGTAAGATCATGGCCTTCGGCGCTTTCAACCATCACCGCAATCCCGGCCCGATGGCCGACATCAATGTCACGCCCATGGTGGATGTGATGCTGGTGCTGCTGGTGATTTTCATTCTGGCGGCGCCGATGTTCACCGGCTCGGTGCAGCTGGAACTGCCGAAGGCGCAAGCGCCGGCAACGCCGACGGCGCCCGCCGCGACTGTCACGCTGTCGATCGACGGCAAGGGCAAGATATTCTGGAATAACGACCTGGTGGCGCCGGATGCGCTGACCGCGCGTCTGGTGGAGGCGTCCAGGCTGGACCCGCAACCGGAACTGCAACTGCGCGCCGACAAGGACACCCGCTATGAAGTGGTGGCCCAGGTGATGGCGGCGGCGCAGAGCAATGGACTAACGAAATTGGGCTTCGTCACCGATCCCAAGGAGAAGAAATAAATGGCAACCGCAGAACTGAACGGCGCGGCGATTAAGGATTTCGACAGCTTCCACGCTGCATGCAAGACCGCCATGGGCTTCCCCGACACCTATGGCAACACCATGGATGCCTGGGTGGACTGCCTGAGCTATCTGCGCGACGACGACAGCATGAGCAAGTTCAGGCTCAAGCCCAACGAAGTGCTGGAAATCGTCATCCTGGACGCGCCGGCCATGCAGGCCGCCGTGCCGGACATTGTGGAAGAAATCACCTACTGCGTGGCTGGCCTCAACGAACGCTACGAGGACTACGGCGAAAAGCCCGCCCTCAAACTGACGCTGCGCTAGGCGCGGCGGGCGGTTCGGCGCCGGCCGGCAGCGCGTTCGGAATATGCGCCTTGGCGCCGGTCTCGCCCGGCGCCAGCGTCAGCACCTCGAAGCCGGTCTCGGTCACGCAGACCATGTGTTCCCACTGCGCCGACAGCGATTTGTCGCGCGTCTCGACGGTCCAGCCGTCGCTCAATTCCCTGGTGGCGGCCTTGCCTGCATTGATCATCGGTTCGATGGTGAACAGCATGCCCGGCTTGAGCACCATGCCCTGGCCTGGACGGCCGTAGTGCGTCACCTGCGGATCTTCGTGATACACCTGGCCGATGCCATGGCCGCAGTAATCCAGCACCACGCTGTAGCCGGCCTTTTCGGCCACGGTCTGGATCGCAAAGCCGACATCGCCCAGGGTGGCCTTCGGTTTCACGGCGCGGATGCCGGCCCACATGGCCGCATAGGTGGTTTCCACCAGCTTGCGGGTTGGCTTGCTGGGTTCGCCCACGTAGTACATGCGGCTGGTGTCGCCGTGCCAGCCATCCTTGATGACGGCGACGTCGATGTTGATGATGTCGCCATTCTTCAGTACCTCGGTGGCGGACGGAATGCCGTGGCAGACTACATGGTTGACCGAGCTGCACACGGTGGCCGGAAAGCCGCCGTAGCCGACGTTGGCGGGAATCGCCTGCTGCACGTTGACGATGTAGTCGTTGCACAGTTGGTCGAGATAAGCGGTGGTCACGCCCGCCTTGATGTGCGGGCCGATCATCGTCAGGACGTCGGCCGCCAGCTGGGCAGCGACGCGGGCCTGGGCGATTTGCTCAGGCGACTTGATCAGATTGGCGGAACGGCGTGACATGGATGACCTTTTTTACTGGATAAAGGTCGACATTTTGCCATAGACCATGGCCGGGCCGCTGCTATGGGGCGGGATTGGCCGTTGCGGCCGGCGATTCGGTGTCAGGTCCGATCAGGCCGAAATCCTTGGCGATTTCCTGGTAACGCGCCTCTGCGGCCTTTTTGTCTTCCGCTGACATGCCGGCGAACTGCAGGTCAGCGTGGTAGAGCGCCGCACGGTCGGGGTCATTGGTGAACTGCGAAAACTTGTCCCATGCCCAGGCCTCCACCAGATTGTTGTTGTCGATTTCCTTGGCGGCGATGACGGCGGCGGCATGCAGATAACCTGCCTGCATCGCGGCGTAAAAGTACTGCCTGGAGACCTCGGCAGGTGGTTTTCGGCTGTCGAAACTGGCGTCGTTGACCAACTGCGCCGCTTCATTGCTATATTGCTCGCCTAATTGCACCATTGCCGCAGCGTCGCCGTTGTGGGCCAGCTGCTGCAACTGCTTCAGGCTCATGTGGTAGTACGGTTCGGGCGTATTGTATTTGCCTTTGCGCATACGCTCGAGCCGTTCGCGGATCAAGATTTGCTGGTCAACCTTCACCGGTTCGCCGACGGCGAAGGGGTTGAGGCCCAGTGCCGCGTTCCAGCTGCGGCCCGTGGATGCGGGCTCGGACTGGTGCACGGCACGGACCTCGTCTTTGCCGGGCTCGTTAGGCGCAGCCGGCGTGTCACTGATGGCCTGCCGGGAAACGAGCACTCCCGCAATGACCAACGCTACGGTGGAGAGTGCAATTGTGGTGGATTTCATCTAGTCGCTCCCGGCGGTCATCAGTTGGTGGCAATTACATCAGGTAGCGCTTGTTGTAGGAGTCGCAGCTGCCGATCACGCCGCCTTGCTGGGCTGCAACACCTGCCGCCAGCACGCCGTTCCTTTGCACCACGTAGAACTCTTCGCAGCCGAAACCGCCGGTGATGCGGTGGGCCGCATAACGCATAGGCTGACGGTCACCGGTGCCGCGGTCGAGATGCAATTCACGGATCACGTTATAGTTGACCGGTTCACGGATGGTCAGACGGCCATCATCACCCAGCACCATGACGTAGTTACCAGTGGCGCGGCCGCCGGTTTCCGAGGTCCAGCGCCAGGTATTGCTGGCCGTATACACCACGAAATTACCATCGTCTTGTTGCACGGCATAATTGCCGCCCTTGCCGGTCGAGAAACCGGTCGGCTGGGTGCCGCCTGGTTGCTGTGCGTACAGCACCAGGTTGCCATCCGTTTGCATCGCCAGCATGTAGTTCTTGTTGATCGACTGGATATTCTGGCCCGAATTCAGTCGTACGCCAGCGCGCATGACGTTCGGGCCCAGGGTGACCACGGCTTGTGCTGATGCTACCTGGCTGGCTGCAAAGCCGGCCAGCACTGCGCCTAATACGAAAAGCTTTTTCATTGATTTCCTCTGTAGTGTCGAAGTGGAACCAGCGTTTTTTGCTCGTGAGGTAATAAAAAAGCACGATTAGCAAAAAACCATAATTAGTCTACAGACAAAATCTTTGTGGAAACTCACGAAAAGTAACAGTGCGCAGGTGACACTAAATTACTTGATTGCGGTCGAAATGCGGGTTCACGATCAGGCACAGCAGGTTGCCAAACGGGTCGGCCAGCTCCACGGTTTTAATGCTGTCGCCGACGTCCTGGATCGGGTGATGCAGCGTTGCGCCCAGGGCGGTGATGCGTGCGACTTCGGCCTCAATATCATCGACGCCCCAGTAGACCATGCTACCCGCTGTCGCTGGCTGGCCGTCAGGGATCAGGCCCAGCTCAAAGCCGCCGATGTTGAAGCCGACGTAAAAGGGCTGGTCGAAATAGGGCTGGGTATTGAATACCTGGGTGTACCACGCCTTGGCGGCAGCCAGGTCGGTGACTGGATAGGCGGCGGTGCGTAAGCCTTTGATCATGCGATGTCTCCTGTGAGGGGGTAAAAACCCCATCTTGGCACATCAGGCGGACGCTTAATTGGAAAAATGGAATCGCTCCGGCGCGCTGCCGGCGAACTCCTGGAAATCGTGGATCAGGTGCGACTGGTCGAAATAGCCGCACTCCTGTGCCAACCGGGCCCAGTCCGTTCCCGCGCTGGCGCCCAGCGCCGCTGTCGCGCGCCGGAAGCGGCAGATGCGCGCGTATAGCTTGGGCGACAGCCCGACATGGGTGCGGAACTGTGCCGCCAGATGCTGGCGCGACACCTGCAGCTGTACGGCCAGCTGCTCGACGCGTAGCGCACCAGCGCTGGCTTCCAGCGCCCGCAGCGCCTGCTGGACCAGCGCAGCGCTGCCGTTTCCGGCGGCGCTGTCCAGCCGCAGGCGGCGCAGCAACTCCCGTTCAATCAGCGCCAGCCGCGCACGCTCGGGTGCGGCGCTGTTCCAGAGCGCGTCGCCCAGGCGCCCGGCATCGCTGCGGCCCCACAGCAAGTCGATCTCCGCGCGCTGATCGGTCAACGCGTGCAGCGGCATCGCCAGGAACGGGCCTGCCATGCCCGGCTTGAAGCGCACCGCCATTGTCCGTACCGGCCGCTCGCTGGTCACCAGGATGGCGGAACGCATCATACCCACCGCAAACCCGGGCTGGCCGCTGTCCTGCCACAGGATATCCAAGCAATTATCGGGCAGCACGCGGTGCGTATGCGCCCACGCGGGCGCCTGTGCGGCCCAGACGCAGTCAACATGGGCGGCCAGCGCCGGGTGGGGAGGATATTCGCGATAGTGCATCTGACCAGTATGCCATGGCGTCCGCCGCATAGAAACGGCTGGAATGGTCATCTTCGGGGCTTGCGCGCTCAGCAGGGTAATGAAACGGTATAATGTCCGGTTCATATTCACTAATTGGCCGTCACCGATCATGCAAGATAAATATAGTCCCGCCGACGTAGAAAAAGCCGCTCAATCCCACTGGAAGGCGATCGACGCCTACAAAGCCGTCGAGAACGACCCGCGCTTCCCGAAAGGCAAGTACTACGCCTGCTCCATGCTGCCTTACCCATCGGGCAAGCTGCACATGGGCCACGTGCGCAACTATACGATCAACGACGTGATGTACCGCTATCTGCGCATGAACGGCTACAACGTGCTGATGCCGATGGGCTGGGACGCGTTTGGCATGCCGGCGGAAAATGCGGCAATGGCCAACAACGTGCCGCCCGCACAGTGGACCTATTCCAACATCGCCCACATGCGCTCGCAGATGGAGCTGATGGGCCTGGCCATCGACTGGTCGCGCGAAATGACCGCGTGCAAGCCGGAATACTACAAGTGGAACCAGTGGATGTTCCTGAAGATGCTGGAAAAAGGCATCATCTACAAAAAGACCGGTACCGTGAACTGGGACCCGATCGACCAGACCGTGCTGGCCAACGAGCAGGTCATCGACGGCAAGGGCTGGCGTTCCGGCGCGGTCATCGAGAAGCGTGAAATTCCGATGTACTACGCGCGCATCACCGACTATGCGGAAGAACTGCTGGAGCACGTTGACAGCAAGCTGCCAGGCTGGCCTGAGCGCGTGCGCATCATGCAATCGAACTGGATCGGCAAATCGACCGGCGTGCGTTTCGCGTTCCCGCACGAGATCAAGGACGCCGACGGCGCGCTGATCGGCGACGGCAAGATGTATGTATTCACCACCCGTCCGGACACCGTGATGGGCGTGACCTTCTGCGCCGTGGCGGCAGAACACCCGCTGGCCGTGCTGGCCGCGCAAACCAATCCGGCACTGGCCGCCTTCAACGCCGAGTGCAAACTGGGCTCGGTGATTGAAGCCGACATGGCGACCATGGAAAAGAAGGGCATGCCGACCGGCCTGTTCGTCACCCATCCGCTGACCGGCGCGCAAGTCGAAGTCTGGGTCGGCAACTACGTGCTGATGACCTACGGCGACGGCGCCGTGATGGGCGTGCCGGCGCACGACGAGCGCGATTTCGCCTTCGCCAAAAAATACAATCTGCCAATCAAGCAAGTCATCACCACGGCGGATGCGCCGGAATATTCGACCGACGCCTGGCAGGAATGGTATGGCGACAAGGAAGTCTCGATCGTCACCAACTCCGGCAAATACGACGGCCTGCGCTACGCCGAAGCGGTGGATGCTGTCGCCGCCGACATGGCCGCCAAGGGCCTGGGCGAGAAGAAGATCACCTTCCGCCTGCGCGACTGGGGCATCTCGCGCCAGCGCTACTGGGGCACGCCGATCCCGATGATCAACTGCGCCGATTGCGGCTCGGTGCCGGTGCCTGAAAAAGATCTGCCGGTGGTGCTGCCGGAAGACTGCGTACCGGATGGCAGCGGCAACCCGCTGAACAAGTACGAAGCGTTCCTGAAGTGCGATTGCCCGCAGTGCGGCAAACCGGCCCGCCGCGAAACCGACACCATGGATACTTTCGTGGATTCGTCGTGGTACTACATGCGCTATACCTCGCCGAACTCGAACGATGCGATGGTCGACAGCCGCAACGACTACTGGATGCCGATGGACCAGTACATCGGCGGTATCGAACACGCCGTGCTGCACCTGCTGTACGCGCGCTTCTGGACCAAGGTGATGCGCGACTTCGGCCTGGTCAAGTTTGACGAGCCATTCACCAACCTGCTGACCCAGGGCATGGTGCTGAACGAAACCTACTACCGCGAAGACGCCGCCGGCAAGAAGACCTGGTTCAATCCGGCCGACGTCGATCTGACGGTGGACGACAAGGGCCGTCCGCAAGGCGCGGTGCTGAAGGATGACGGCCAGGCCGTCAACATCGGCGGCACCGAGAAGATGTCGAAGTCGAAGAACAACGGGATCGACCCGCAAGCGCAGATCGAACAGTACGGCGCCGACACCGCGCGTCTGTTCACCATGTTCGCCTCGCCGCCAGAGCAAACGCTTGAATGGTCGGGCAGCGGCGTGGAAGGCGCGAACCGCTTCCTGCGCCGCGTGTGGGCGTTCGGCTACGCACAGCGCGAAACGATTGCCGCCGCCGGCGCACCGCTGACGGCAGCTGCCACCACCGACGCTGGCAAGACCCTGCGCCGCGAAGTGCACAAGGTGCTGCAGCAGGCCGACTACGACGTCAAACGCATCCAGTACAACACCGTGGTCTCGGCCTGCATGAAGATGCTGAACACGCTGGAGTCGGCCAAGGATGTGGAAGCGGCCGTGGTCTCGGAAGGCTACGCCATCTTCCTGCGCCTGCTGAACCCCGTCGCACCGCACATCACCCACGTGCTGTGGAAAGAGCTGGGCTATGCCGGCGACATCCTGGACGCCGCCTGGCCGCAGGTTGATCCGGCTGCGCTGGAACAGTCCGAAATCGAGATGATGATTCAGGTGAACGGCAAGCTGCGCGGCAGCGTGGTGGTGCCGAAGAGCGCCGACAAGGCGGCCATCGAAGCGGCTGCACTGGCAAATGAAGCCGTGCAGAAGTTCATCGAGGGCACGCCGAAGAAGGTGATCGTGGTGCCGGGTAAACTGGTCAACATCGTCGTTTAATCGGAATCCTCATGGCGACTACTTCGAAGTTTTTGCGCCGCGGCGCACTGTACGCGGCAGTTCTGGCCGCGTCGCTGACGGTGTCGGCGTGCGGCTTCCACCTGCGCGGCGAGGGCGGCCACTACACGCTGCCATTCCCGACCATGTATGTGGGGCTGCCGGAGTCGTCGCCGCTGGCGATTGATTTGAAGCGCAACATCCGCGCCAACGGCGGCACCACCGTGGTCAGCTCCGCCAAGGATGCGGATGGCGTGATCGAGGTCTTGTCCAATCCGGAGAAGACCAAGAGCAAGACCATTCTGTCGCTGAACAGCAATGGCCGTGTGCGTCAGTATCTGCTGACCTACAACATTGTGTTCCGCGTGCTGGACAAGCAGGGCGCTGAGCTGCTGGGACCGACGCAGCTGATGCTGACGCGTCCTATCGACTTTAACGAAACCCAGCTGCTGGCCAAGGAACAGGAAGAAGCGCTGCTGTACAAAGACATGCAGACCGACCTGGTGCAGCAGATGATGCGCCGTATCGCCGCCGTGAAAACGCCGGGCGTGTCGCTGCCGCCAGCGCCGCTGCCGGCCGACAAGCAGCCTTCGGGCCAGCCGTCGACCATTCCGCCGGCCGTGCCGATTCAGTAAAGGCGCGCGATGCAATTACGGTTGGAAGCGCTGGATGGCCATTTAACGAAATCGCTGTCGCAGCTGTATGTCATCACCAGCGACGAGCATTTGCTGGCGCTGGAAGCCGCGGACAAAATCCGCAAGACCGCGCGCGCGCAAGGCTATTCCGAGCGCGATGTGCTGACCGTGGAGCGCAGCTTCAAATGGGGCGAACTGCTGGCGGCCAATCAGGCGCTGTCGCTGTTTGGTGACAAGAAGCTTATCGAGCTGCGCATCCCGACCGGCAAGCCGGGCAAGGATGGCGGCGCGGCGCTGCAGAATTATGTAAAGGATCTGAGTCCGGACAACCTGACTTTGATCACGCTGCCCAAGCTGGATTGGCAGACGCAGAAGGCGGCCTGGGTCGCCAGTCTGCAACAAGCGGCGGTGTATATCGACATCCCGCAGGTGGAACGGGCGCATTTGCCCAATTGGATAGGCCAGCGCCTTGCCGCACAAGGGCAGAGCGCAGACCGGCAGAGCATTGATTTCATCGCGGACCGCGTGGAAGGCAATCTGCTTGCGGCCCATCAGGAGATTCAAAAACTGGCTTTGCTGCACGAGCCGGGCAAGCTGACCTACGAGCAGGTGCACGACGCGGTGCTGAATGTAGCGCGCTACGATGTGTTCAAGCTCAGTGAAGCGATGCTGGCAGGTGATCCGGCGCGTCTGGTACGCATGCTGGAAGGCCTGAAAGGCGAGGGCGAAGCGCTGCCGCTGGTGCTGTGGGCGGTGTCGGACGAAATCCGCACGCTGCTCAAGCTCAAGTCGGGCATGGCGCAAGGCCGGCCTCTGGGTGCGCTGCTCAAGGAGCACCGCATCTGGGGACCCAAGGAACGCATGATGGACCCGGCGCTGCGCCGCATTTCGCTGCCAACGCTGGAAGCGGCAATGAAGGACGCCGCGCAAGTGGACAAGATGATCAAGGGTCTGCGCGCGAAAGCGCATGCAGGCGACGCATGGGACGCCATGCTGCAATTGGCGTTGAAAGTCGCCCGCGGCTGACCCGCTCGAACGGGACAACGATGGACATCAATCAGTATATGGAACAACTGGGCCGGCAGGCGCGCAAGGCTTCGCGCGCCATGGCCCGTGCCGATAGCGCACAGCGCAACCGCGCGCTGACGCTGATCGCCGACGCAATCGAACGCGACGCCGACATCCTGCGCGCCGCCAACCAGCAAGACATGGACGCTGCTGCCGCCAACGGCCTGGCGCCGGCCATGCTGGACCGGCTGGCGCTGTCGGACAAGGCCATCGCCACCATGGTGGAAGGCCTGCGCCAGATCGTCGCATTGCCGGACCCGATCGGAGAAATCTCCGGCCTGAAATTCCGCCCGACCGGCATCCAGGTTGGCCAGATGCGCGTGCCGCTGGGCGTGATCGGCATTATTTACGAGTCGCGCCCCAACGTGACGGTGGACGCGGCGGGGCTGTGCATCAAGAGCGGCAACGCCACCATCCTGCGCGGCGGCTCGGAAGCGATCCACTGCAACCGCGCGCTGGCCAAGCTGGTCAAGGAAGGCCTGGCTGGCGCTGGCCTGCCGGAAGAGGGCGTGCAGGTCGTCGAGACTACCGACCGGGCTGCCGTTGGCGCACTGATTACGATGCCGCACTATGTGGACGTGATCGTGCCGCGCGGCGGCAAGGGCCTGATCGCGCGCCTGATGGAAGAGGCGACAGTCCCGATGATTAAGCATCTGGACGGCATCTGCCACGTCTACATCGACAGCAAGGCCGATATGAAAAAGGCGCTGGACATTGCGTTCAACGCCAAGTGCCACCGCTATGGCACCTGCAACACGATGGAGACGCTGCTGGTAGCGCGCGCGATTGCGCCGGCCGTGCTGCCGCAACTGGCCACGCTGTACGCAAGCAAGCAGGTCGAACTGCGCGCCGACGCGGAAGCAAAAGCCATTCTCGCCGCCGCCGGCTACCCGCATCTGGCCGATGCGACGGAAGAAGACTGGTCGACGGAATACCTGGCGGCGATCCTGTCGGTCAAGGTGGTCGCGGACATGGACGAGGCGATGGAGCACATCAACACCTACTCGTCCAAGCACACGGAGTCCATCATCACCGAGGACCACTCGGCCGCGATGCGCTTTTTGCGCGAGGTGGATTCGGCATCGGTGATGGTCAACGCCTCGACGCGTTTTGCGGACGGTTTTGAATATGGCCTGGGCGCGGAAATCGGCATTTCCAACGACAAGCTGCACGCACGCGGCCCGGTCGGACTGGAAGGCCTGACGTCGTTGAAATACGTGGTATTCGGCCACGGGGAAGTACGAAACTAAGGAGCGTTATGCTGTATCTCTGGGTCAAAGCACTGCACATCTTCTTCGTCATCGCCTGGATGGCCGGCGTGTTCTACCTGCCGCGCATCTTCGTCAACCTGGCGATGGAGACCGATAAAAACACCACCGCGCGCCTGCTGCTCATGGCGCGCAAGCTGTACCGGTTTTCGATGTGGCTGTCGGTGTTTGCCGTGGTGTTTGGCGCGATCCTGGTGTATCTGGCATACGGCGCGCACATGCCGGGCTGGCTGCACGCCAAGCTGACATTGGTGGTGCTGGTGATCGGTTATCACCACGCCTGCGGCGGTATCCTGAAAAAATTTGAACGTGGTGAAAACAAGCGTAGCCACAAATGGTTCCGCGTGTTTAACGAGCTGCCGGTGTTTGCGATGCTGGCGATTGTGCTGCTGGTGGTAGTCAAACCTTTCTGATCGGATTGGCATGAGCAAAGTTTGCCAGTATTTTTTCGCCGCCCATTCGCCCTGGGCTTACCTGGGGCATCAACGTTTGCTGGCCATGGCAGGCAAGCATGGCGTGCAGCTTGACATCAAGCCCTGCGATCTGGGCAAGGTGTTTGGCGTGTCGGGCGGCGTGCCGCTCGCCAAACGCGCGCCGCAGCGCCAGGCGTACCGGCTGGTGGAGTTGGCGCGCTGGTCCGAGTATCTGGGCATTCCGCTGAAACCGCAGCCGCAGTTTTTCCCGGTGTCCCCGGAACTGGCCAACAAGCTGATTGTGGCGGCGCGCTTTGCGCATGGCACGGACGTGGCCATGGCGCTGGCCGGCGCGATCATGCGCGGCTTGTGGGCCGAGGATAAGAATATCGCTGACGAGGAAACGCTGCTGCAGATCGCCGGCAGCTGCGACCTGGATGGCCGTGCGCTGCTGCAGGCGGCGGAAACCGCCGGCGTGCAGGCAGAGTACGACAGCAACACGGAGGATGCGAATGCGCTCAGCGTATTCGGTTCGCCGTGGTATGTGCTGGATGGAGAAAGCTTCTGGGGCCAGGATCGTCTGGACTTCCTGGAGCGGGCAATGAGCAATGCAATAAGCAGGTAAGCAGCGCCGCGCTCGCGGGGGCGGCGCGCTATTTTTTTAACGGACAAAAGGTACACCTATGGCATCCTTCTTTTGCCCATGCCCACGCGGCATGGAATCGGCGCTGGCCGAAGAACTGCGCGAAATCGCACAACAAAGCACCACCATGAAGGTGCACAACGAGGTGCCGGGCGGCGTGCACGCTTCCGGCGACCTCACGGATTCCTACCGCATCAACCTGCACTCGCGCATTGCGTCGCGCGTGCTGATGCGTATGGCCGCTGGCGGCTACAAGAACGAGAACGATATCTACGACCTGACCCTGGCGCAGCCATGGGAAGAGTGGTTCGGCTATGACCACACCATCCGCGTCGATCTGACGGCGGTGAAGTCGCCGCTGAAAAGCCTGGAGTTCACCACGCTGAAGATCAAGGACGCGATCTGCGACCGCTTCCTCGATCAATATAAAAAGCGTCCTTCGGTGGATACCAAGGAACCGGACATGCGTATCTTCGGCTTCGTCGACGCGCACCAGTTCATCGTGTATCTGGATACCTCGGGCGAGGCGCTGTTCAAGCGCGGCTGGCGTACCGAGATCGGCGATGCGCCGCTGCGCGAGAATCTGGCTGCGGGCCTACTGCGCGTAGCGGGCTGGAAGCCGGGCATGCCGCTGTTCGACCCGATGTGCGGCTCCGGCACCATCCTGTGCGAAGCCGCGCAGATGGTGCAGGGCGTGCCGCCGGGTGCGCGCCGCAGTTTCGCGTTCGAGAAGTTCCATGACTTTGACCCGCAGCCATGGCAGGACATGAAGGCAGCCATCAAGCCAAATCCGCTGCCGTCCGAGCCGACCATTTTCGGTTCCGATATTTCGGGCGACATGGTGGCGATGGCGCGCCATAATCTGCGCAGCGCGGGCATTCTGTTCGATGTGCCGTTGAAGCAGATCGAGGCGCAGCAGATCCAGGCGCCGACCGAGCAGCCGGGCATTCTGCTGACCAATCCACCGTACGGCGAGCGTATCGGCGTGCGTGGCGACAGCACCATGCCGCAGGATGAACTGGCCAACAGCTTCTATGCCGAATTGAGCTCGACGCTGAAGCAGCGCTTTGCCGGCTGGACGGTGTATCTGTTCACGGCGGACCTGGGCGTGCCCAAGCTGCTGCGCCTGAAAGAGTCGCGCAAGACCCCGTTCTTCAACGGTGCGCTGGAATGCCGTTTGTTCCGCTTCGATATGGTGGCCGGCTTCAACCGCCGTGAAGCCGCCAAGCCAAAAGACGCTTAACCCCGCAGGGCCACAAAAGGGTCTGACACCGTACGGGGTCAGCCCCGGTGCTTGCATCGCGGTGTGGGGTGAAAGCATGCGCCGAAAGGAAAACGATTTATGCTGCCAACACCTCCCGCCAATCTGCCCGACCAGGACACCATCGAAGACGTTCCGCCTCCGGAACCGCCACACCGCAAACCCCTGACCGCCGCCGCGCTGGCAGTCATGCTGGCCGGCCTGTCGATGATCGGTCCATTCTCGATCGACGCCTATCTGCCGGCCTTCCCGAATATCCAGGCGACGCTCCACGCCACGCCGCTGGAAGTGCAGCAAAGCCTGACCTTTTACATGCTGGCCTTTGCTGGCATGGTGCTGTGGCACGGTGCGATATCGGACGCCTTCGGCCGCCGCAATGTAATCCTGGTCTCGCTGGCCATGTTCGCCATCGGCACGCTGGGCTGTGCTGCCGCGCACACGGTCCACTATCTGTGGGTGTTCCGCATCATGCAGGGCGTGTCGGCCGGCGCCGGCGTGGTGGTGGGCCGCGCCATCATCCGCGACCTGTATGCCGACGCCGAAGCCGCGCGCCTGCTGTCGCTGGTGACCATGATCTTCTCCATCGCGCCCGCCGTGGCGCCGATACTGGGCGGCTGGATCGTCACGCTGTTCGACTGGCGCGCGATTTTCCTGTCGCTGCTGGCCTACAGCACGCTGCTGTTCATCTTCTGCTACCGGCGCCTGCCGGAGACGCTGCCGCCGGAAAAACGCCATCCGTTCAACCCGCGCTTCCTGGCGCGTAACTATGGCGAGATCCTGCGCTCGCCGCTGTTCCACTTCAAGACGGGCGTGGTGGCGCTGAACTTCGCTGGCCTGTTCATCTACATCTCGGCGGCACCCGTGTTCCTGCCGCAGGAGCTGCATCTGGGGGCGTCGCAATTCGGCTGGCTGTTCATTCCATCGGTGGGCGGAATCTTCCTCGGCGCGCTGGCGGCCAACCGCATTGCCGGGAAAATGACATTTTCGCGACAGATCGGTATTGGCTTCTGCTTCCTGCTGACGGCGTCCGCCATCAATGTGATTTACCACCTGTTCCTGCCGCCGGCGCTGCCCTGGACGGTGGCGCCGATGTTGATTTACACCTTCGGCATGTCGGTGGTCGCACCCGGGGCGACCTTGCTGGCACTGGATTTGTTCCCGCACATCCGCGGCACGGTGGCGTCCTGCCAGTCGTTCGCAGTGACGCTGCTGGGGGCGATTGTGGCCGGGGTGATTGCGCCGGTTCTATCACATTCGGCGCTGTGGTTAGCCGCAGCACAGATGGCCTTTAGTGCCTCTGCTCTCGCTTTATGGTTGACGTCGCGCCATTACCGGCGCATATTATCGCGCTAATTAGGTCGATAAACATTAACGGCAGGAAATGCACTTAGTTTAGAAAGAAATTTTTCCCGCTGTTAAGTTTGTATCAGACTTTATGATAATATAATTTTTTAAGGCAATGTTTCCTGGCCTCGAATCGGCTTGGAGACCGCATAAAATCTAACGTTGGTGGAATCTTGTCGTTGAATTCCGCCCCCTGATCGATGTCTACTGGCGGCAATGCTTGATACGATGCATCAACAATCTGACCATGATATTCGCAATCGGCTGCTGATTGCCCGTCTGCCGGCCATGCCGCAGATACTCATCAAGTTGATTGAGCACCTGCAAGCCGACGACGCCGGCATGCCGGAGCTGGCCGCCCTCATCGCCAAGGATGCGGCGATGACCAGCAAGATCCTCACCGTTGCCAATAGCTCGGCCTACCACCGCAATCCGCGCACCGTGGGCCTGGAGCAGTCGCTGGTGTCGCTGGGCACCGACATGATCAAGACGCTGGTCATCAGCGAATCAGTTTTTCAAACGTTTAACAGCTTCCCGCATTCCGGCAGCACCGACCTGCGCGGCTTCTGGAAAGGTTCGCTGACCACGGCCGTCATCGCGCGCGACATCGCCAAGCAGATGGAGTATCCGCACGTCGAGGAAGCCTACCTGGCTGGCCTGCTGCACAACGTCGGCCGCCTGGCCCTGCTGGCGACGGCGCCCAAAGAATATGCCTTCAACTTCACCGCGCGCGATGATGAAGACCTGTGCGCGGTCGAGCAGCGCACGCTGCAAATCACCCACTCGGAAGCGGGCGCCTGGCTCATCGAACGCTGGAACCTGGATTCCTTCCTGGCCGACAGCGTGCTGTATCACCATGAGCCGATCACGCGTCTGGAAGCGGCCCATCCGCTGATCCGCATGGTGCGCCTGGCGCACCTGCTGTGCTGCCACGAAGACCAGGAGCAGGCCATCGCCGAATCCGCGCGCCTGTGCAACCTGGATAGCGACAAGCTGGAACTCATCATCAAGAACGCCGCGCGCCAAGTGGAGAAGTCGGCCAATTACCTGGGCATCGACCTCGCCGGCGCCGACGACATCGTCCCGCCTGCAGCGTATGCGCCGCCGGTGGTCGATCCGGTGCAGCAGCGCCTGTCGGAAGAAGTGCGCAACATCATGCTGGTGTCGGAGATGGGCCAGACCTTCGCGCGCCAGCATGGCGAAGCGGGACTGCTGGAAGCCATCACGCGTTCGGCGCGCATCCTGTTTGATTTTGAAAACGCCGTGCTGCTGCTGGAGAATCCCACCGGCCACGCGCTGCACGGCATGGCCACGGGCGACAATCAGCAGCGCCTGTCGGAGTTCGTCATTCCGCTCAACAAGGGCGGCCCGGTGGCGCAGTCGACGCTGGAACGCAAGCTGGCCTATGTGAGCCGCGAAGGCAACGCGCACAACGTCTCGGAAGAGCAGCTGTTCCGCATCCTCGGCAGCGACAGCATGGTGTGCCTGCCGCTGGTGGCCAACCAGCGCTGCCTCGGTGTGCTGATCGGCGGTGCGCCGGCCTGGCAGATGCCGCATCTGCAAAAGCGCGAACGCTTCCTGCTGTCGTTTGGCACCCAGGCCGCAGCGTCGCTGGAAACCGCGATCAGTGAACGCGGCCACGCCAAGCGCCAGATCGCGCATGTGGCGGAGGAATACCGCGAAGCCTCGCGCCGCGTAGTGCATGAGGTGAACAACCCGCTGTCCATCATCAAGAATTATCTGTCGGTCCTCGACAGCAAGCTGGCGCGGCGTGAGCCGGTGGTCGGTGAAATGTCGATCCTGAATGAAGAGATCGACCGCGTCGGCCAGTTGATTAACGGCCTGGCCGACCTGCAACCGACCGAAAGCGCGCGCACCACCGACGTCGGCAAAGTGGTCGACGATGTGCTGCGCCTGTTCCGCGCCACCGACTTCGTGCCGGCCTCGGTGCAGATCGTGGTGCGCATGCAGGAGGAGCCGGCCGAAATCGATGGCGATGCCGACATGCTCAAGCAAATCCTGGTCAACCTGATCAAGAACGCCATCGAGGCATTGACCGATGGCGGCAAGATCGAGATTTCGAATCGCGGCCACGTCAACCGCGAGCGCAAGCTGTATCTGGAACTGGTGGTCAGCGACACCGGTCCGGGTCTGTCGGCCGACGTACTGGCCAACCTGTTCTCTCCTGTCCGCAGCAGTAAGGAAGGCGCCAATCACGGGCTGGGACTGTCCATCGTCCACAGCCTGGTCAAGAAAATGCAAGGCCTGATTACCTGCCGTTCCGGCAAAACGGGTACTACGTTTGAAATCCTGCTGCCCGCCAAGGGCAGTAACAGCCAAATCACCGGCGTGCAAACCCGGGTGATGGATTCCGTTTAAGGCCATGATGAACCTGAACCCTGTCGACCTCGCCCCCGTCGAACCTTTAAGCTCTGATAACCGCCCCCGCCTGCTGCTGGTAGACGATGAACCGCGACTGCTGTCATCGTTGTACGAACTGCTGCGCGACCGCGACTACCATCTGGTGACCGCCACCTGCGGCAGCGAAGCGCTGGCCCAGCTGACCAAACTGAAATTCGATCTGATCCTGCTGGACCTGCGGCTGCCGGACATGAGCGGCCACGAAATCATGGATTACATCAACGCCCGCGAGATCGATGGCGATGTGATCGTGATGAGCGGCGACGTCGGTATCGAAGCGGCAATCGGTGCGCTCAAGCGCGGCGCCTACGATTACCTGCGCAAGCCGTACAGCCGCGAGGAGCTGCTCAAGACCGTCGAGAATGCGCTGCAAAAGCGCCGCCTGGCGATCGACAATGAGCGCATCGCGTCCAAGCTGGAAAACTCGGAAAAGATGTACCGCTATCTGGTGGATTCGTCGCCGGACATCATCTACACGCTGAACCACGAAGGCAAATTCACGTTCGTGAACGACCGCGTGCAGCAGCTGCTGGGCTTTACCCGTGAAGAGCTGATCGGCCGGCACTACTCGCTGCTGGTGCATGACGAAGACCAGGAGCGCGCGCGCTACGCGTTCAACGAGCGCCGCGTCGATGAACGCGCCTCGCGCAACGTCGAACTGCGCCTCAAGTGCAATACCGGCGGCGGCATCGAGCGCACCTTCAACAACACGCTGATGACGATTTCGCTCAACGCGATCGGCATGCACATCCCGGATCACGAAGTGAAGACGCGCGAGTTCTTCGGCACCTACGGTGTGGCGCGCGACATCACCGACCGCAAGCGCGCGGAAGAGGTGATCTCCTACCAGGCTTACCACGATATCCTGACCGATCTGCCGAACCGCATGCTGTTCAAGGACCGTCTGGGCCTGGCCGTGATTCAGGCCAAGCGCAAGCTGACCGAATTGGCGGTGATGTTTGTGGACCTGGACCGCTTCAAACTGGTCAACGATACGCTGGGCCACGTCAAGGGCGACGAACTGCTGCAGCAGGCCGCGCAGCGCCTCAAGGACTGCCTGCGTCGCGGCGATACGCTGGCGCGGCAGGGCGGCGATGAATTCACCATCGTGCTGCCGGAGCTGCGCGACCGCCAGGACGCGAAAGCCATCGCCGACAAATTCCTCGAGAGCCTGCAACGTCCGTTCGATCTGGATGGCCATGAGGTGCATATCTCGGCCTCGATCGGCATTGCGATTTATCCGGGTGACGGCGAGACCATCGACGAACTGCTGCGCCACGCGGACATCGCCATGTACCAGGTGAAGGCGCTGGGCAAGAATGGCCACAGCTTCTATCACAACTCGATGCTGGACGTGTCGCACCAGAAGATCGCGCTGGAGCAGGCGCTGCGCAAGGCGCTGGAACTCAACGAGCTGGAAATGTACTACCAGCCGCAACTCGATGTGGCCACGGGCCGCATCATCGGCGCCGAAGGCCTGATGCGCTGGAATCATCCGCAGCGCGGCCTGCTGTCGGCCGGCGAGTTCCTGCCGTTCGCCGAAGAGAATGGTCTGATGCTGCCGATCTCCGACTGGATGCTGGGCGCGCTGTGCCGCGACCTGCTGCAGTGGAATGCGGCGGGCGGCGAAGCGATCCGCCTGTCGCTGAACCTGTCGCCGCAATATCTGGACCGCGGCGACTTCTTCGAGAAGATGCGCGGCGCGCTGACGCGCTACGGCATTTCGCCGGCGCAGATTGAAGTGGAGATCACCGAGAACATCTGCATCCGCAATCCGCAGTATGCAATCGAACAGCTCAACAAGTTGTGCCAGCTGGGCGTGTCGGTGGCGATAGACGATTTCGGTACCGGCTATTCCTCGCTGGCCTATCTGCACCGCTTCCCGATCCACACCATCAAGATCGACCAGTCCTTCGTCAAGGAGATCCACGACGAGAACGGCCACTATCCAGTGATCCTGGCGATCATCTCCATCGCGCGCGGCCTGGGCCTGCACCTGGTGGCGGAAGGCGTGGAGACGGAGATACAGGAGCGCTACCTGGAAGCCAACGGCTGCACCACGATGCAGGGCTATTTTTACCATCGCCCGATTTCGCTGGCCAGCTTCATCGATGTGCTTCAAGAGCAGAACCGCCGGTCGTCGCCATCGGTCGCAGTGCTGCATGCGGTGCCAAGTGCCGCTGAACACCCACCGGCGATGATTGCGATTCAAGCCTGATGAGAAAGCATGACGAAATACAGTCCCAACGAAGCCGACGCCAACAACGGCAGCACTTATACCGCTGAATTCCTGCGCGTCAAGGGACTGGCAGAACGTGGCGTGGCCAATGCCCAGCATAGTCTGGGCTTTATGTATTTCAACGGGCAGGGTGTGGCGCAGAGCTATGAGCTGGCCGTGGTCTGGTATCGCCAGGCCGCGCAGTCGGGCCTGGAACACGCGCAGTACAACCTGGGCGTGATGTACCAGAAGGGCCAGGGCGTAGAGCAGAATTTCGAAGAGGCCGCCGCCTGGTATCGCCTCGCTGCGGAGCAGGGCTATGCGGCCGCGCAGTACAACCTGGGCTGGCTGTACGCCAAAGGCCAGGGCGTTGCCAACGACACGCAGCAGGCCATGCACTGGTTCAGCAAGGCCGCCGAACAGGGCGACGCTGGCGCGCAAAACAACCTCGGTATGATGTACGACACCGGCAAGGGTGTGCCGCAGGACTTCAAGCAAGCCATCTTCTGGTACCGCAAGGCAGCGGAGCAGGGTTATGCGCGCGCCCAGTTCAACCTCGGCCTGCGCTACGACAATGGCCAGGGCGTGCCGCAGGATGTCGGCCAGGCCATGTCGTGGTACCGCAAGGCGGCAGACCAGGGCTATGCGCCGGCGCAGTTCAACCTGGCGCTGCGCTTCGACAAGGGCGACGGCATTGCGCAGGATGCGCAGAAGGCCATCCTGTGGTATCGCCGCGCGGCGGAGCAGGATCACGCGAGCTCGCAGTTCAACCTGGGCCTGATCTACGATAACGGCCAGGGCGTGCCGCGCGATGAGCAGAAGGCGCTGGACTGGTACCGCAAGGCGGCCGAGCAGGGACACGCAGCAGCGCAGAACAATCTGGGCCTGCGCTATGACCATGGCCAGGGCGTCGAGCAGGATTATGAGCAGGCGCAGTTCTGGTACCGCAAGGCGGCGGAGCAGGGCTTCCCGGGGGCGCAATACCATCTGGGCCTGCTGTATGACGCCGGCCACGGCGTGGTGGTCGATCATCAGGAAGCCATCTTCTGGTACCGCAAGGCGGCTGACCAGGGCCATCTGCGCGCGCAGTTCGACCTGGGCCTGCGCTATGAAACGGGACGCGGTGTGCCGCAGGATTATCGCAAGGCCATGGGCTGGTATCGCCGCGCGGCCGAGCAGGATTATGTGGCGGCCCAGTATGCGCTTGGCCTGCTGTTTGATAACGATGACGGTCCGCAGCCGGACTGCAACCAGGCCAACCACTGGTACCGCAAGGCGGCCGACCAGGGCCACACGCAGGCGCAGTTCGCGCTGGGGCTGCGCTACGATAATGGCCTGGGCGTGCCGCGTGATTATGTGCAGGCGCACCAGTGGTATCTGCAGGCGGCCAGCCAGGGGCATGTGCGCGCGCAGTTCAACCTGGGCCTGATGTACCTGAGCGGCCAGGGTGTGCCGGCCGACGCCAGCCAGGCCTGGCTGTGGCTGGCGATGTCGGAACGTGCGGGCTATGCGGCTGCAGCGCGCTATCTGAAAAATGCCGCCGGCCGCATGGACCCGGCCCAGCTGGCGCAGGTGCGCGAGCGTATGGAAATGCTGCCGGGCTAGTTCAAGTTTCCGTCTGGAATAGCCGTTATAAGGTCGACAAGCGTAATTCCGCGCTTGGGATGACGGCTGCCCATGCAAATCACCACCAATATCCTGTCTTTGAATGCTCAGCGCAGTCTGACGCGCTCGAGCGAGGATTTGGCCGTCCATCTGCAGCGCATATCGAGCGGCACGCGCATCAATTCGGCGCGCGATGACGCGGCGGGGCAGGCGGTAAGTTCGCGCATGACGGCGGAGATCAATGGCCTGCGGCGTGCGAATCAAAATATCAATGATGGCATTTCGCTTATCCAGGTGGCGGATGGCGCGGCGGGAGAGCTCAACGCCAATTACCAGCGCATGCGCGAACTGGCGGTGCAGGCGGCCAATGACACCAACAGCAAGATCGACCGCAAGTCCATCCAGCAGGAAGTGGACGCGCTGGTGGCGGCCAACGCGGACATCGTCGATGGCGCGCGCTTCAACCGCCAGAAGCTGCTGGACGGCGGTTTCTCGCAGCAGTTGCAGGTGGGCGCGGATGCGGGGCAGGTGCTGCAGGTGACGATACCGCAGGCGGTGATCCAGGCGCATTATTCCGACAGCCTGGTGGACATGGCGCCGCAGCAGTCCACTGCAGTCGGCACGGCGGTGCTGGGGGCGCTGAATTATGGCGATCTCGCGGTCAACAACACGGCAGTGGGCGCCACCACGGCGGGCGCGCAGGCGGGCCAGAATGCCGCCAGTGCCTATGCGGTGGCGGCAGCGGTCAATGCCGCCAATATTGCCGGCATCTCCGCCACGGCCACCACCTCCATCAGCGGCGATGTGGGGGCGACGGGCGCGCTGCCGAATGCGGCGTTCTCTGTCAACGGTGTGACTGTGGGGCCGATTGGCGGTGCCACGGCGGCGGCGCGCGCGGCTAGTGCGGCGGCCGCCATCAGTGCGACCACGGGCAGCAGTGGCGTCAGCGCCAGCGCCAGTGGCGGCACGCTGACGCTGACGGCGGCGGATGGGCGCGACATCATGTTGTCCGAAGCGGCTGGCGGCAGCCTTGGCTCGCTGGGACTGCCGGCTGGCAGCATCAAGGGCAGCGTGACGGTGAGCGAGGCGCCGCGGCCGCTGCCCCATAGCATGCGTATCGCCGGCGCGAATCCGGCGCAGGCGGGACTGGTGGCCGGCGCCAGTTCTTCCGTGTCGATTGGTCCGCCCGATATGCAGATCAGGCCGACCTACACTGCGGGCGAGCCAGCCATGGACCTGTCCACGCACAGCGGCGCCAGCGACGCGCTTGACTACCTCGATGGCAAGCTGGATCTCGTGAACAGCATCCGCGCGCAGCTGGGCGCGATCAACAACCGCCTGACGGCGGCGGCCGGCAACGCTACCAGCGAAGCCGATAACCTGACCGCCGCGCGCTCACGTATTCTGGACGCAGACTATGCAACGGAGACCGCCCAGCTCACGCGCGCCAACATCCTGCGCCAGGCCGGCGCCTCCATCGTCGCGCAGGCCAACGCGCTGCCGCAACAGGCGCTGATGCTATTGCGTTAGCCGCCGGCGCGACCGTCAGTCTTTTCGCAACCGCCACCTCAGCGTAGTGACCAGCAATGTATTTCCATCAATGCTTGCGTGTTAATCTTGCCGCTTATATATTCCCCTCACGATTAAATGGTCGCGCACCCACAAGGGATGGACTCATGAATGCCAGTTTTCGCACAGCTTGTGCCGTGCTGTTGATGTCAGGCTGGCTGTCCATGGGATATGCGCAGACGTTGCCCGAGCCTACAGGCCAGGAGTCCTTGAGCAGGGTAGAGGTGTCGGCCAAGGCGGATGCTGATGAACGCCCCTATCAGCGCTTTGTGAAGGCCATGGAGTTGTTTGATGCCGAGCGCCCGGCGTTGGCGCCGCAGTCCAACTTGCGCTTTCACCTGGATGCCAAGCGTCGTTCAGCGCGGGTTGATGCACTCAAGCTGACGCTGACCGGCACCACGGTGCGCGCCCCGGTTGCGCTGACGCCGGAGCATTTCTTCACCGTCGAGCGCAACGAACTGGCGCTGCGCGAGGACGCCACCGTGCGCAGCAACCGTAAGGAAGACAGCTTTAACTGGAGCGTCGATGTGCGCACGCCGGGTCTGGCGGCCAATACCCGACGGCTGGGCGACTTGCGCCTGCAATGCCGGGTCGAGCTGCTGGCGGCCAATTTGGGGCGGCGTATTTTCAGTCCTTTGTATTACGCGCAGACGGCAGCGGGCGCGGATCCCTGCACTTTCCGCAATCTCACCATACTGGCGATGGGCGATGAGCCCATCTTTACCGTGACCCTGGTGGATGGGGCGCGGCGCCAGGTACTGCCGGTCAGCAGCCTGTATGGCGGTTCGCTGCCTGCCTGGGTGAAAGCCCTGGCCGGCGACTGGCCTGGCCGTGACCGGGTCTATGAACTTCCGTTGTGGGATGCCAGCTGGCCGCACGATACCTTGGTCGAGCTGGAGCCGATGCGCGCGGCGCCGGCGGCGGTCACGGAAGCCGAGCCTCCGCCAGCAGCTGAAGCGCTGCAGTCAGTGACGCGCGCGGATCTGGCGCGATGGCTGATTGAAGGCCAGACCAGCGCCACCGTCTTGCAGGGCGTGTTTGGCAGTCCCGAGGTCGTCCAGTTTGCCAATGGTGATGCGTCCTGGGTATTTCGCAGCGAGACCGGCAGCGGCAAGCTTTTATCTCTGATCCCCATTGTTGGCACGCTGCTCAAGCCCGAGCGCACGCTCAAGGAGCTGCACGTCCTGGTGGGAGCGGATGGCACGGTCAGGCAATACCGTTTGGAGGAGATGGTGCTGCGGTTGTAGTGCGGCGTATTACGTCAGTCAGACCATAGGAAGAGAAGATGAAACTAACCCTGTCCGAACAGCAGCAACAGGAGATGCGCCATGCGTACTATGACGGCGCCCCTGGCATCCTGGTCTCCGGCCTCGTCTGGAGTAGCGCAGCTGCGGTGTGCCATCTGCTTGGGATACGCCAGGCGGTATGGACGCTGCTGATCGGCGGTGTACTGATTTATCCATTGAGCGTTGTCGTGACCAAGGTGTTGCGGCGCCCCGCCAAGACAGACCAGGGCAATGCGCTGAACCAGCTGGTGATGGCGTCGACGGTATGGCTCATCCTGTGCTGCGCCATGGCGTATGGATTGTTCGTCTTCATGCCGAAACTGTTTTTCCCTGCGATGCTGGCCGCGATTGGCGGCCGCTACCTGGTCTTTGCGAGCATCTACGCCAGACCGGTTTACTGGGTGATGGGGGCGACGCTGATTGTCGCCGCCAATGGCGTGCTATTCCTGGCGATTCCGCCCGTGGTTGCCGCCGCACTCGGTGGACTGATTGAGATTGTATTTGCGGTCCTGGTGTTTTCAAACGCCGCCAGGCCCGCAAGCTGAACTCACATTGCAGTGACGCCAGGGGCGGATACATGGCCCACCTGATAGTGCCGCACTGTGGCTGTTTGGCCTGCGTGCGCAGCTTCCGCTGCCGCTGCTGAGCGCCACAGGTTCAAGCGTGTAACCGTCCAGGTCACCGGCTCAAATGCCACCACCACCGCCAGTGCGCCATGCGCCAATGCCTGTTGCGCCGCCGCCTGTTCCTGTTCGCGCAGTTGTGCCAGCGCGCTGTAAGGCGCAATCGCCGTGCTGCTGATCGTGGCGTGCTGCGCCTGCCGTACATCGGCAGTGACGGTGGCGTGCCACGGCGTCCACGTCTGCACGGACGGCCAGCCGAAGGCTTGCGACACGCCGGCAAACGCAGGGCCGTTGAGGAAGCCGTGCATGGCTTCCTCGTCGCGCCACAGGTAGAACGGGGCGTAGGTATGCTCGGGATCTTCTGCGTGCAGATAGGCCTTGAAGACCAGGCCGGGCAGGTTGTCCAGCAGCGGACCCTTGGTGGCGATGCGCTCGCGGATTGCCGCCATGTCGTAATCGGCCGGCAGCACAAAGCGGTACTGCATCGCGATCATGATGTCCTCATCAGCGAAGCCGCCGGATGGCCGCCGCCGAACGACCATTCATCGCCCTGCGAGGTGGCGATCACCACCATCACGTCGCGCGGGTTGAGGCCCGGCGATTCGGCCAGGATCGCCACCAGGTGACGGTAGAATGCCTGCTTTACCTCCGTCGTGCGCGGCTTGCCGGCGGTGATGGTGATGAGCACAAAGTCGTCCGAGCGCGGGCCGTCGGGGCTTTCGTAGTTGCGGTCGAAAATCAGCTCGTGGGGTTCGTGCTGGTGGATCAGCTGGAAGCGGTCGTTCTTCGGCACGTTGAACGCTTCTTCCATGGCGCGCTGCAAACCATCGGCCAGCGCACGGAGATATTCGGGCGACTTACCTTTCAATACAGAGATGCGGCTCATAGGCATGATGACTCCTCCAATTGTTTAAGTATGTTGATCGCGGAGGCCGCAGTCGGCCAGCCGGAATAAAACGCCAGATGCGTGATGAGTTCAACCAGCTCATCGCGCGTGACACCATTATCACGCGCCCGCTGCAAATGAAAGGGCAGTTGCTCCAGCCGGTACAACGCCACCAGCGCCGACACGGTGGCCAGACTGCGCTCGCGCGGCGACAGGCCGGGCCGTTGCCAGATATCGCCAAACAACACCTCATCGGTGAGCTGCGCCAGCTTGGGGGCGACCCCGTCCATTCCATGTGCTGCCATTTCACGCTCCTGTTGGATTGACAGCGTCAGAATACCGGCCTATCTTATTCCTGAAAATCAGGAATATTTTGATAAACAGTTCGAAAAAACGGGATGGTCATGCGGCGCATTACTTTTGATCTGGATGTCCTGCGCACCTTTGTCACTGGCGTGGACATGGGCAGCTTTGCCAAGGCTTCGGACCGGCTGGGGCGCTCCACCTCGGCCGTCAGCGCACAGCTGAAAAAACTCGAGGACCAGCTGGGCATGCCGGTGCTGCGCAAGGAAGGGCGCGGCATGGTGACCACGCCAGCCGGTGAATCGCTGCTGGGCTACGCGCGCCGCCTGCTGGAGCTGAACGATGAAGCCGCCAACGCCGTGCGCGGCGCCGAGCTGGCGGGCAGCGTGCGGCTTGGGATCCAGCAGGATTTCGGCGAGCAGATGCTGACCGAGGTGCTGGGCCGCTTCACGCGCGTGCATCCGCAGGTACGCATCGAGGCGCGCGTGGCGCGCAATTCGGAACTGATGGATCAGCTGGGCGGCGGCCGCCTGGACCTGGCGCTGACCTGGGATAACGGCATGCCGGCCGCGCATGCGGTGGATGTCGGCCGCCAGGCGATGCGCTGGATCGGTCCGGTGGATGCGTCGCGGCTGGCGCTGGAGGGCGGCGTGCACCAACCGTTGCCGCTGGTGATGATGGATGCGCCCTGCATCATGCGCAGCGCCGCCACACGCGCGCTGGACCAGGCCGGTATCCCGTGGCGGATTGCATTCACGAGTCCCGGCCTGTCGGGCGTGTGGGCGGCGGCCGCGGCCGGGCTGGGCGTCACGGTACGCACCGCCATCGGTCTGCCGCCGTCGTTGTGCGTACTCGATATGCCGGGCCTGCCGCCGCTGCCGGACGTTGGCCTGCGCCTGCTCCGCGCCGAGAAGGAGCTGAACCCACCGGCCCAGCGCCTGCATGACATCGTGCTGCAGGCCTTGCAGTCGCTCTAGCCGCCGCTGGTTTGCCTGAGGGTGATTATTGGAGAGATTGTCGGCCGCACAAATCTATAGAATTCGCCCTTGGATTTTTGCCTTAAGGCAATTTTTGCATTTCACTAGGGGAAAAAAAATGAAAATCATCCACACCACGCAGTTGCTGGCAGCAGCACTGGCCATTTCGGCATTGGCTGGCTGCGCGACCGAGAGCTCGCAGGCGGTCGCGGTGGCCACCACGGCAAGCGCAGCGAAACCGTATGTCGGTCCACGTTCGCTGATCGCCGTCGGCAAGTTCGACAACCGTTCCAGCTTCATGCGTGGCATTTTCTCCGATGGCGTCGACCGTCTGGGCAGCCAGGCCAAAACCATTTTGATCTCGCATCTGCAGCAGACCAACCGCTTCAACGTGCTGGACCGCGACAACCTGAGCGAGATGAAGCAGGAAGCCGGCTTCAAGCAGCAAAGCCAGCAGATCAAGGGCGCCGATTTCATCGTGACCGGCGATGTGACGGAATTCGGCCGCAAGGAAGTGGGCGACCATCAGCTGTTCGGCTTGGCCGGCCGCGGCAAGACGCAGGTAGCGTATGCCAAAGTCACGCTGAACGTGGTCAATATCGCCACCTCGGAAGTGGTGTATTCGGCTGCAGGCGCGGGTGAGTACAGCCTGTCCAACCGCGAAGTGCTGGGCTTTGGCGGCACCGCCAGCTATGACGCGACGCTCAATGGCAAAGTGCTGGACCTGGCCATGCGCGAAGCCGTGGACAAACTGGTGGCTGGCGTCGAAGCCGGTGCACTGAACGTGCGTGCACAGTGATGCCGGTGATGCAGATCAATCTCATGAAACGCGTTTGCCTGCCGCTGGCGCTGGCTGGCGCAGCACTGCTGACCGGCTGTGCCGGACCGAAGACCATGTATGGCTGGGATGGCTACCAGCCACAGGTGTACCAGCATTTCAAGGGCGAGAGCCCTGACCAGCAGATCGCTGAAATGGAAGTCTCGCTGCAAAAGATCAGCGCCAAGGGCGTTCCGGTGCCGCCTGGCTTCCATGCCCACCTGGGCATGCTGTATTCCATGGTTGGCAAACAGGACCAGATGGCCGCGCAGTTCGAGGACGAGAAAAAACTGTTCCCGGAATCGACCGCCTATATGGATTTCCTGCTGGCGAAAGTAAAGAACGGGGAAAAATTATGATCAAGCGTATGCTGAAACTGGCCGCCTGCGTGGCGCCGATGGTGTTGGTGGTTGGCTGTGCTTCCAACAAGGCGGCCCAATATGACTACACGGCGTTCAAGGCTGCCAAGCCACGTTCCATTCTGGTGCTGCCGCCGCTGAACAACTCGCCGGAAGTCAACGCCACCAATAGCGTGTACGCACAAGTGACCTATCCGCTGGCGGAAGCAGGCTATTACGTGCTGCCGGTGGCGCTGGTCAACGAAACCTTCAAGCAGAACGGCATGACCACCGCAGCGGATATCCACGCGCTGCCGCCAGTCAAGCTGCAACAGATCTTCGGCGCCGATGCCGGCATGTACATCACCATCAACAAGTACGGCGCCACCTACACGGTGCTGAACAGCGTGATCGTGGTGGAAGCCGCCGCCAAGCTGGTGGACCTGAAAACCGGCACGGTGCTGTGGAGCGGCACGGCCAGCGCCAGCAACAACGAAGGCGGCAACAACGGCGGCGGCGGCCTGGTCGGCGCACTGGTGGCAGCGGCGGTCAAGCAGATCATCAACAGCACCACCGACCAGTCGCACCCGGTCGCTGGCGCGGCCAGCAACCGCCTGCTGTCGGCAGGCCTGAACAACGGCTTGCTGTATGGCCCGCGTTCGGAAAACTACCAGAAGCAGTAAGCCTTACTTTTTGATGCGGACCCCGGCCAGCTGCGCCACACCGGCCAGCGTGGTCTGGGCCGCGTTCAGGCCGAGCAGGAAGTCCTTGTCGGAATAGTTGGCATAGACGTCGGTCGGCTGGTGCCAGTTGGGGTTCCAGCCGGCGCCGATCTGCTGGCCGCGCTCATTCTCGCGCAGCGAAATCGATGGCACCAGGTCCATGAACGGTGTCGAGTCGGTATTGGTCATGTGGAAGCCCACGGCGGCCGGGTAGTGGGTCGCGTACTTGTCGTTGGCGGCGCGGAAGGCCCAGGCCAGTCTGGCTGAACCGTCGGCCTGCTTCGATACCGACTGGTATTCGATATTGACGTCCGCTTCCAGCCGCTGTTCCGGCGGTGACACGTAAATAGTCTTGCCGTCAGCATCAACCTTGGGGATCGGCATGCCATGGTCGTACATCATCATGTCGTGCTGGATCATGCCCAGCCACCTGGGTTCGGGATATTTGCCGGAGCCCTTGGGCGATTCGATGCCCTGCAAATCCTTGCGCTGCTCGACATACGCAGCGGCGCCATTGAGGCCGGTTTCCTCGTTATTCCACAGAACGAAGCGGATCGAACGGTCCGTCTCCACGCCCGGCATACTGAAGATGCGCGCCAGCTCCATCACCAGCGCGGTGCCGGAACCGTCGTCGTTGGCGGCTTCGCCAAAGCCGATGCCATCCATGTGGGCACTGACCAGATACATTTCTTCCGGATGGGTGCTGCCGACCTTGGTGCAGTAGACGTTTTCACGCAGCGACGTGCCAACCGGCGTCTGTTCGGCGTTGAGCGCGCGCAGGCGTTCATCGGGCTGGCGCAGCGGGTCGGTATTCACGCCGGTGGGGATGCGGTTGCCAAACAGCGTGCTGCCGCCCTGGCCTGGCGGGCCGCCGGCGCCGCCGCTGGCAATCCCTGGCGCACGCTTGGGCGCGGGCTCGCCAGGGGCCGGTTGCGTGAACTGGTATTGAAGTCGTTCTGTATTCGAACAACCGTACGATTTTAACTGCGCTTCAATCCAGTCGAGCGCCTGACGGTTGCGCGCCGTGCCTTGGCGGCGGTCGCCAAACTGCGTCAATCCCTTGATCGTGGCCTTGTACTTGTCCAGCTCCAGCTGCTTGACCAGCACCGCAATGGGGTCGGCTGGCGCCTGTGCGCAGGCGGTTTGCGCGGTCAATGCCAGGGCCAAGCTCAACCCTAAAACTGCTTTCATGGTGGAGGTCCTTTCGTCTGAAGTGGTCTGCTTATTCTGCAGCAGCCATGGCGTTTTGAATAGCAACTAGTGGAAACGTTTGCATTGTTAAATCGAAAAATAAATTGTAAGAATGAGCACAACTGTTGTCTTTCATATATAATCCTCCTGTCTTTACAACCAGACCACTTTAATACCATGAAAAAAGCTACTCTGATCGGCCGCCTGATCGCGGCAAGCCTGGCTGTTGGCGCAATAAGCGCTGCCCAGGCCGCTGTACCTAGTTTCGACCTGGGCCTGGCGTCCGGCTATAGCGCCTTCTTTTATGGCAATGTCAGCCAGGTGCGCGACGTTGAGGGCCGTCTGGCCGTCGGCGGCAACCTGACGACCTCGGGTTTCTCGTTCGCCTACCGCACCCAGGTGCCGACCAGCCTGCCATCGGTGGTGGTCGGTAAAAACGTCGCGCTGACGGGCGGCACCATCTACGCCAACCCGGGCGCCGGCATCGACACCAACGTCACCATCGGCCCTATCACCGACTACACCAAGAACTGGAACGGTTTTGGCGTCTACGGTGGCACCAACAGCTCGTCGAACTACCTGAGCCTGACCAAGAGCAACGATATCAACAGCGTGGTCAACTTCGGCGCCGCCAAGACCAGCTTCACCGCCCTGTCCAGCACCCTGGGCAGCGCGGCGGCCAACGGCAGCGTGCAGATCGACGGTAGCGGCACCCACCTGACCGGCAACAACACGTCCGGCCTGCAAGTGTTCAACCTGAGCAGCGGCAATCTGAAAAATCTGGTGCTGAGCAACGTCAAAGCCGGCTCCACCGTGGTGATCAACGTCAGCGGCAGCACCGTGGACTTCACCGGCGGCCAGGACGGCCAGCTGCAGGCACTGCGCGCCAACGTCATCTACAACCTGCTGGACGCGGACGTGGTCAACGTCAACACCTTCGTGTACGGCTCGGTATTGGCCAACAAGGCCGAACTGCGCGGCGCCGGCCACCTGGAAGGCAACATCATCGCCAACTCGATGAACGGCACGGTGGAAATCGGCTATGAGCCATTCCACGGCTACGTCACCACCCCGGTACCGGAACCGACCACCTACGCCATGCTGCTGGGCGGTCTGGGCCTGATGGGCGTGGTGGCACGCCGCCGCAAGTCGGCTTAACCAACATCTCGTCCCACAAAAAAAGCTCCTTCGGGAGCTTTTTTGTTTTACGGGTGCAGAGTGAGGTAAGATTTCCTTGGAGTTGCGCCAAAGAAAGAAAGGATGAGAAGAACAAGCGTGAGCTTAGCGGCGGCGGTGGGACGGAGCGCTGCGCGGTCTTGGCGTGTCCAGATGGCGGAACGTGATACGGCCTTTGCTGAGGTCATAAGGCGACAGTTCAAGCGTGACACGATCACCCGCCAAAATGCGGATCGAGTGACGACGCATTTTGCCGGCAGTGTAAGCGACGATAACGTGGCCGTTTTCCAGGCTCACACGAAAGCGGGTGTCGGGCAGGATCTCGTTGACGACGCCATTCATTTCAATCAATTCTTCTTTGGCCAATGTGGCTCCTTTATAGGGGGATGGGACGGCTGCGCGGTATGCGCGTCAAGCACTGGCGCTGGCTCTCGTTCAACAGGAGCGATGACAGGGAAGAATCTGACGGAAATGGCCGATGGCCGAGACAGGAGAGAAACCAGCGTAGCAGCTTAATGAAATACAGCGTCACTATACCGGTGATTGGCCCGATCGCCTAAGCATTTCGCCCAAGCTGGGGCACCGCCTGGCAACGACGCTACCGGGAATTGATGGGCCAATGGCGATCACCCTACAAGTCCACCGTCATCAACAAGGTATCAGCCATCCTATTTTCGACCCTGCCGCTAGTCGAAGCTGCACCTATGGTGTGATGACTGGTCAAGAATTTGACCCGGTTAAGAGCGTGCCCCGCCGGGTTATCTTTCGTAAATCTAGTGCTAGATCAAAGCGAATCTTCATTGCTATACGTACTCTCGAACTTCCCCAGCTTTTGTTCCAATGCCGCAATCCTGGAGGCATATATAAATGACGACAGCGACTGAGAAACTACGGACAGTTAGACCTGCGACGATGCGCACCGCTGATCGGAGTAACAAAGAGTTAAGTGGTGCTCAATGGGCGCAGCGGTTTAAAGGCAGCAAGGATACAAAAGACCTCGCGCCCACATTCCGCAAAGCCGTTGATGCTTTTATCGAGGCAATGACGGCGGCCGGTATCAACGTTCGAATCTCGGCGACCTATCGGCCAGCTCCGCGCTCTTATTTGATGCACTGGTGCTGGCAAATCAGGTACAAGTACGTTGCGCCAGAAGACGTGCCTGCTGCGGCTGGCGTTGATATCAATTGGGTCCATCCTATTCCCACTGCTTCCATAGAGGCTGCCAAGCAAATGGTGCGCGCCTTTGACATGGGTGATTTGAACACGGCGCCAGCCTTGTATTCATTGCACAATGAAGGACGGGCAATTGGCATGTCTATTTCGTGGAAAGATACCGTCACCGTCAAGGATGCCGATGGCAAGCTCGTCGAAGTGAAGACGACGCCTCGCTCCGGCATGAATCGCCAGCTAAAAGTCATTGGTGCCAGCTACGGCGTGAAGAAATTTATCGGCGGTGCCAAGGACAAACCGCACTGGTCAGCTACCGGCCGCTAGACGAGGAGATGACATGATAATGCGAACTATTTTTCTGCTGGCTTTCATCCCCGTGCACTGTGTTTCGGCGGCCGGACCATTGCCAAAAGACGTGCAGACTTTTGTGAGAAATGCCGTGGCGTGCGAGCACATGGCAGGCGAGTGGGACAGCGAGCTACCTTTAAGTCAGCGCAGGGAAATCACGAGGTCAGTAAAAAAATACTGCGCCCCCGCCAAGCAGCAGCTTCCCGTGTTGACGGAAAAGTATAAGGAAAACTCACACATTCTCAGGACGATCTCCCAACACGCGTACGAATCAGTCAAGAGCTATACCGAAGTCGATGCTTCTCATTGAAATGCATCATCGCACTTGCCACCCGTCAGCATTGTCAAGCTTGCACAAAGCCGCGTAAAATGCACGGCAACGCGGGTGTAGTTCAATGGTAGAACGGCAGCTTCCCAAGCTTCATACGAGGGTTCGATTCCCTTCACCCGCTCCAGATCCCTGCTCTTATGCGCGCCGTGCCGCTGGTGCTGCTTGCGGTGCGCGCGGCGTCAGATGCACCAGGCTGGCCGACTTGGCTGCGCCCGACTGCGGCGGCAGCTTGAACACTTCCAGTGCTTTTGCCACGGCCTGCGCCTGCAGGTCCAGCACGCCGGTGGCGGCTGAGGCTTCTTCCACCATCAAGGCGTTCTGGCGCGTGACTTCGTCCAGCTGGACGATGGCGTCCTTGACCTGATTCACTCCATTGCTCTGCTCGCGCGTGGCGCCGCTGATGTCGCCCATGATGGCGGCCACGCGGCCAATCGCGGCAATCACCGCATCCATGTCCTGGCCGGCTGCGCTGGCCACTTCTGCGCCGCTGGCGATTTTGCCGGCCGAGGTGTCGATCAGCGCTTTGATGTCTTTGGCGGCGGCCGCACTGCGCTGTGCCAGGTTGCGCACTTCGCTGGCGACCACGGCGAAACCGCGGCCGCTTTCGCCCGCGCGTGCCGCTTCCACTGCGGCGTTCAGCGACAGGATGTTGGTCTGGAAGGCGATGCCGTCGATCAGGCCGATGATGTCGACGATCTGGCGCGACGAGGCGCTGATGTCGTTCATCGCCGCCACCACCTGCGTCACGGCCACACCGGTGCGCTCGGCCAGCGCGGTTGCTTCGCTGGCGACGCCGCTGGCGGCGTTGACGTTGTCGGCGGTCTGGCTGACGTTGCCGGTGATCTGGCCCATGTTGGCGGTGGTTTGTTCGAGGTTGGTGGCCTGCGCTTCGGTACGGGCCGACAGGTCGGCATTGGCGGCGCGCACTTGCGTGGTGGTGCTGCGGCTCAGCGCGAAGTTGGCGCGGATGTCGACCAGGATGGAGGCCAGGTTCAGATTCAGCTGGCGCACAAACGCTTGCAGCTGGCCGATTTCATCGTGGCGGTCGACCGCCATGCGCGTGGTCAGGTCGCCGCCGGCCAGGATGCGTGTGGCAGTGATGCTGGCCTGGATCGGCGCGACGATGGCGTTGTGCAGGTTGAACCAGCCGTACAAGGCGAGCGCCGCCATCAGCAAGGCTTGCAGGTGCAGCCAGCCTTCGGCATACGGCAGTACCGCGTGCAGGCCCATCATCGCCGCCAGCAGCGTCATGCTGCCGAAGCACAGCGCCAGGCGCTGCGACAGGGTGATATTGCGCAGCGCGGTGGTGAATTTGCGGCGGCCACGTGGCGCTGCCGCGCCGCGCAGGATGGTGACGCCGTCCGGGTTCGGGCCTTTGACGGTGCGGTAGAGCTGCTCGGCTTCCTGGATCTGTTCGCGCTTGGGCTTGGTGCAGACCGACATGAAGCCGGTGGTGCGGCCTTTTTCAATCACGGGCGTGGCGTTGGCGATGGCCCAGAAGAAGCCGCCGTCCTTGCAGTCGTATTTGACCAGGCCGCGCCATGGCTGGCCGGACAGCACGGTGCGCCACATGTCGGCATCGACTTGGGGCGGCATGTCGGCGTGGTACAGGGTGTTTTGCATGCGCCCGCGCAGTTCCTCGTCCGCGTAGCCGCTGGCCTCGAGGAAGGTGGAGTTGGCGTAGGTGAGACGGCCCTTCAGGTCAGTGGTGGTGACGATGGGCTTGCCGTCTTCCAGTACGGTCTCGCGGCTAACTGCATGGGGTGTGCTGCGCATGTGCAAATCCTGTCCATATTGTTACATAAGGTGGTCTGCATACTAACAGATTCAAGTCTCAAATAATTTCTCAATAGTATGCTTTTTGCATGAACGCAACGAACTGGCGCTATTGTCAGTTTTTACCCGGCATGGACTTGATTAAATTGTCGCGGACCTTGACCACGGCTTTTTGCACCTGCGGGAATTCTTCCTTGGTCAGGCCGGTGGCTTCGCGCAGATTCATTTGCAGCGCGCTTTCACGCAGCGCCCGGCCGGCCGGGGTCAGGCCGACCCGCACCTGGCGTTCATCGGCCGCATCGCGCGCGCGGTGGACGTAGCCCATGGCTTCGAGCTTTTTCAGGATCGGCGTCAGCGTGTTCGATTCCAGGAACAGCTTTTCGCCCAGGCCGCTCACGGTCTGGTTGTCTTCCTCCCACAAGGCAATGATGGCGATGTACTGGGTGTACGTCAGGCCCAGCTTGTCGAGGATGGGTTTATACGCTTTGCCAAAGGCCAGGTTGGCCGAGTAGACGGCAAAGCACAGGAAATCCGCCAGTTGCGGGGTAGTGGCTTGGCTCATGATGCACCTCCTAAGTCGATGGGAGGATTATATATCGGATGCGATTTAATCGAAAGTGCTTGACATGCTTTAAAACGCTGGTAAGATTCAACGCATCCGCTTCAATCGAGTGCGATTTAAAACTACCAAGGAGTCTTACCATGAGCAACGTTCTGTACACCGGCAAAACCCACACCACCGGCGGCCGCGAAGGCGCAGCCCGCAGCAATGATGGCCGTCTGGATATCCAGTTGTCGTCGCCCGGCGGCAGCGGCAATGGCACCAATCCCGAGCAACTGTTTGCGGCTGGCTGGTCGGCCTGCTTCATTGGCGCCATGGGCCTGGTGGCCGGCAAGATGAAGCTGGCGCTGCCGGCTGACCTGTATGTCGATGCGGAAGTCGATCTGAAAAATGACGACAGCGGCTACTTCCTGGCAGCGCGCCTGCATGTCAGCCTGCCGGGCCTGGATAGCGGCACGGCGCGCGCCATCGTTGACGGCGCGCACCAGGCTTGCCCGTACTCCAAGCTGACGCGCAATAACATCGACGTCGAGATTCATCTCATCTGAACGGGGAGGGCGCGTCATGTCCAACGATCTGCACCACGGTTCCTGCCACTGCGGCGCCGTCCAGTTTGAAGTGCACACCGCGCTGACGCCGGCCGCGCGCTGCAATTGCAGCCTGTGCCGCCGCAAGGGCGCCCTGATGACGCCGCCGTTCGCGGTGGCCGCGCTGAAGATCGTCAAGGGCGAAGATGTGCTCACGCTGTACCAGTTCAACCCCCGCGTGGCGCGGCACTACTTTTGCAAGCACTGCGGGATTTATCCGTTTCACCAAACGCGTAAAGATCCCTTGCTCTGGCGCGTGAACATCGGCTGCCTGGACGGCGTCGATCCCCACGCTTTCGATGCCGGCGTTAATGATGGCGCCAGCCTTTCTACCGTTATCCTGGAGGATGCATAATGAATACCACCCAACGCAACGTCGCCGCCGCCACCGCTTTTGCCATTGCCGCTTTGTTCGGCGCCAGCCAGGTGCAGGCCGCCACGCCAGCCACTTTCAACACTATCAGACAGATTAACGCTGGCGACCTTAATGTCGGCTATGTCGATGAAGGCCCGGCCAATGGCCCGGTGGTGATCCTGCTGCATGGCTGGCCCTACGATATCAACAGCTTTGTCGATGTGGTGCCCAAGCTGACCAGGCAGGGCTACCGCGTGATCGTGCCGCACCTGCGCGGTTATGGCACGACGCGCTTCCTTGATGCGCAAGCGCCGCGCAACGGTGAGCCCGCAGCACTGGCGGCCGACGTCATCGCGCTCATGGATGCGCTGATGATCGACCAGGCCACGCTGGCCGGTTATGACTGGGGCGCACGCATGGCCGATATCGTGGCCGCGCTGTGGCCGCAGCGGGTGAAGGGACTGGTGTCGGTGAGCGGTTATCTGATCGGCAGCCAGGAAGCGGGCAAGCAGCCCTTGGCGCCGGAGGCGGAATTGCAGTGGTGGTACCAGTTCTACTTTGCGACCGAGCGTGGCCGCATCGGCTATGAAAAGAACCACCGCGATTTCGCCAAATTGATCTGGAAGCTGGCATCGCCGCAGTGGAGCTTTGACGATGCCACTTATGCGCGCAGTGCGGTGTCGCTGGACAATCCGGACCACGCTGCGGTCACGGTGTCCAACTACCGCTGGCGCCTGGGCCTGGAGAAGAGCGAGGCAAAATATGAGGCGCTGGAAGCGGCGCTGGCCAAATTCCCGAGTATCAGCGTGCCGACCATTACGATGGAAGGCGATGCCAATGGCGCGCCACACCCAGAGCCAGCAGCCTACGCCAAGCGCTTCACCGGCAAATACAAGCACCAGCTGATTGTCGGTGGCGTTGGCCACAACCTGCCGCAAGAAGCACCGGAGGCTTTTGCGCAGGCTGTGATCGACGTCGGCCAGCTTTAACGCACGAACAGGGCGATCAGGATGACGATGGGCAGCGGGATGCCAAGCAGCAGCAGTAAGATCGAGCGCATATTGTTCTCCTTGTTTTAAATGGTGCGGTGGGTAATCAGCACACGGGCGTGGTCGCGGTTGCGGCCACCTGCGATCGCGGCGACGGCGGCGATGAAGGCGCCGAGCAGCAGGGCGACAAACATCCACAGTGCCGAGTGGGCGGCTGCTTTACGGGCTTCTTCCGCTGCGGCTTGTGCCTTGGCTTTGGCTTCGTTGGCAGCTTGCGTGGCCTGGGCGTAGATCAGGTCAATGCGCTGTTCGGCTTCCGCTTGCGACAGGCCGGTGCGCTTGGCGATGAGCTGCGCCAGGTAGGTACGGTCCTCGCCGCTGATTTTGCCTGCCGCCAGATCGGTCAGCAGGATGCGGTTGACTTCCGTACGTTGCGATTCCGTGGCGATCTCGCCGTTCGGCGAGCGCAGTACCATGTCGGCAAAGTAGGTGTTGGAACGGCCCGCTGCAGAGGCGCCTGCGGCAGCAGCGGCAGGTGCAGCGGCGGTGGCCACGGCGGCGCCGCTGTCAATCGCTCCGCTCAGCACCGCGCGGGCGCCGCCGGCCAGCACGGCCACCGTCACCAGCGTTGCTACTGCCCATGCCAGCAGGCCGTGGGCGGTATCGCGGAAATACACTTCGTCCGTGTGGATGCTGGCCCACTTGACGCGCAGGCGGCCAGCCATGTAGCCGCCGATGCCGGCAGCAGCCAGCTGCGTAAAGGCGATCCACGCGATGCTGGCGGTACCCAGCGGCGTCGCGTTGTACTGATACGGCGAGATCGACGACAGCCCAAGGCCGACGCCCAGTATCAGCAGGATGAAGGACAGTGCAGCAGCAGCGGCAGCGCCAGCGAGAATGGCGCCCCACGAGACGCCGGAGGCGAAACCGTCGCCGTCAGCCGTGTTAGCGACTGTTGCGCTCGCGTGTAAAGGTTGTGTTTGCATGATGGCTCCTTTTTGTTTGTGTCCTCATCATGCGCTGTCGCTGGCCCGCAGTATGTTCGTGCCCGAACATATCCGACTATACTGTGGCCCTCTTTTACGCAAGGCAAACGCATGCATTCAATCGGCCCGCAACAACGCTTGTCCACGCGTCTCGCTTTCCTGGCCGCGGGTTTGGCCATGTCGGCCTGGGCGCCGCTGGTGCCGTTTGCGAAAACGCGGCTGGGATTGGGCGCGGCGGCCAGGCAGCCGGCCTAGGCGATCTTGCGTTCGCCCTGGCGCAGCAGGTGCTCTACCATCGCGCGGTGGCCAGGCAGGTCAGCCAGCGCGCGCTGCGATACCTGTTCGATCATGGCGAATTCCTTGCGGGCTTCGTCCATGCGCGGCAGCGTCTTGGCGTTGGCGTACAGCGTGGTCGGATACTCCATCCCGTACAGCACGTACTGCCAGCTTGATGGCGGGTACATCTCATAATCCACCACGAAGTCCATACGGTGCGGCGCGCGCTGGCGCCACATGGCCAGCTTGTCTTGCAGCGAGTCCGGCACGCTCGCCATATCGGCGTTGTCGGTCCAGAAGGCGTGGTCCTTGCGCTGGGTGAGGCAGTAGTGCAGCTTGACGAAATCAACGATGCGCTCATAGCGCGCCTTCATCATTTCGTTGAATGTTTTGGCGACAGGCGCGAAGTCGCCATCGTACGGGAACAGATAGCTGACCAGATAAGCCGCCGTTTCAATCAGCCCAATGCCGGACGATTCCAGCGGTTCCAGGAAGCCGCCCGACAGGCCGACCGCCACGCAGTTTTTAACCCAGTGCTGTTCGCGGTAGCCCACATTGAGCTTGAGCTGGCGCGGATTGAGGTCGTCGGCTGCCTTGCCGATGTAGTTGCGCAGCACCTGCTCGGCGCGCGTGTCGTCCGTATGGCGGCTGGAATAGACGTAGCCGATGCCACGCCGCTGGTGCAGGCCGATGTCCCAGGTCCATCCCGCTTCGTGCGCGGTGGCGATGGTGTAGGACGGGATGGGCGCATCCGGCCGCTCATACGGCACCTGCATGGCCAGCGCGCGGTCGACAAACAGCACGTCGTTGATGTTGCGGAATTTGCTGCCCAGCGCCTCGCCGATCAGCGCCGCGCGGAAGCCAGTGCAGTCGATGTACAGGTCGGCCGTCAGCATGCCGGCTTCTTTGGTGTGGACGGCGCCGACGGCGCCATCCGCATCCAGCACCACACGTTCCACCGTCGCCTGCACATGCCGCACGCCCAGCGATTGTGCGTGGGTGGAGAGCAGGGCGGCGAACTTGCCGGCGTCGAAGTGATAGGCATAGTTGAGCGGCCCCATGAAGTCGGCATCGCCGGGACGCTTGGGCGCGCGCGCTGCATCGGCCACGCGCTTCTGCATGGTGACTGCGGCGGCAAAGCCCACGTCCGGTCCCGCTGCACCTTGCAGCCAGTAGGGCAGCAGCTCAATACCACCCGGACGCTGGCTGGGCAGGCTGAATGGATGGAAGTAGTGGTCGGCGCCCGCTGCAGCCGGCTCACGCACCCAGTGGTTGAAGCGGATGCCTTGCTTGAAGGTGCCGTTGCATTCGCGGACGAAGCGCGCTTCATCGATGCCGATGGTGGCCAGCGTGCCACGGATCGATGGGAAAGTGCCTTCGCCAACGCCGATGATGCCGATTTCCTTCGATTCCACCAGCGTGATCTGCACGGCGCCCTCAGCACCGGCACCCAGCTGCTTGGCAAGAAAGGCGGCGGTCAGCCAGCCGGCGGTGCCGCCGCCAACAATCAGAACATTTTTTACGCCATGATTTGGTAACGTTTTCATATCGATTTGTCTCCGTAGAACAGCCGGTGCAGCGCATGGAAAATGCCGAAGATACAACGCGACTACAATTTTTAATTTGACATCGGCGAATTGAATTATGTACTATGAAATCGATTTCACAAATACAGAAAACGATTTCAGTTAAATTGAAAACGTTTTCAAGCAACATGAAATCGCTTTCTAAGATAAATGGTAGCACCGCCCCTTCCCCCTCGGCGATCGCTACGCAAAAGGAGACTTATGAACGTCCACGTACCGCAGTCCGGGAAGCGCTTGCTGCTGTCCCCAATTTCGATGGCCATCCTCGCCCTGGTGGCCGGCACCAATGTCGCCCATGCAGCAGAACCAGCGGATGCCCAGGCCGCAGCGGTGGCTGAACAGGCGACGCCTGCAGATGCAAGCAAGATCACCGAGGTGTACGTCACCGCCACCAAGCGTTCCACCTCACTGCAGAAAACCCCTGTCGCCGTGACTGCGCTGAACTCGGCGGCACTGGACGACAACCATGTGCAGACGATTCAGGACGTGGTCAATCTGGTGCCGGGCTTCTCGGCGACCGGCCAGGGCGATCATGGCGTCATCACCATGACCATGCGCGGTATCGGCAACGACTCTGCGAAGACCGAATACGCCGACCCGGAAGTGGCAACCTTCGTGGACGGTATCTACTCGCCGCGCCCGGAAGGCGCCACCGCGCTGCTGTTCGACCTGGAAGCGATTGAAGTGCTGCGTGGTCCGCAAGGCACGCTGTGGGGCCGTAACTCGACCGTCGGCGCGGTCAACATGCAGACCGTGAAACCGGAAATCGGCAGCAATGCCGGCAGCTTCGAGCTGGGTTACGGCAACTACACGCGCCTGGGCGCACGCGGTGCGTTCAATATCCCGATCAACGACACCATGGCTTTGCGCGTGGCGGTGGTGCACGAACAGCATGATGGCTACGTGGCCTATCAGCAGCCGTCCTTGCCGACGCTGGCGCAGCAGCACGCGGCTGCCGATCCGGTCATCGCCGCATGGAACACCGCGCATCCGGGTAACCCGATCGGCTTCCAGCCGCTGAACCAGAACCTGTATGTGCAGGGCGGTCCAAAGTACAACGCCCAGGACCAGAGCGCAGCGCGTCTGAGCTTCCTGTGGCAGCCATCGGCCAACCTGAAGTGGAATATCTCGTACGAGCACTATGCTGACCGCGGCACGCCGAACATGAACCTGCTGCAGCAGCAGCGTCCAGGCCAGGATTTCTGGTCGGCGCTGATCGATACCGCGCCGAGCGTCAAGCGTGATTCGCATTCGGTGCGCAGCCGCGTTGACTACCAGATCAATAACGATGTGGCGCTGGCCTACATCGCCGGCTACTCGCGCTTCAATGGCTCCTCGACCTTCGATCAGGATGGCGGCGCCAATCCGGCGACCAGCTTCACCACGGCCGGCGCGGGCAGCTCCGGCTACCAGGCCAACAACACCGTCTGGTCCAAGTACAAGAACTACAGCCATGAGCTGGAGATCATGTCGACCGGTAAGCGCGATGTCGACTGGCTGCTAGGCCTGTACTACGCCAATGAAGACAACGGCATCCGCTTCGACATTCCGATCATGAACGGCACCGAGCAGGGCACGGTGAGCTGGCAGGGTTCCTTCATCCAGCCTAAGGAAACCGTGGATTCGACGGCGGCCTTCGGCCAGGCGACCTGGAACGCCAACGATCAATTGCACCTGACTGGCGGCTTCCGTTACACCTCTGACGAGCGTAAGAACATCGGCGGCACCAACAACGGCTGGAGCAATCTGGATGCACCGCAGATTCCGGTGAACCCGTCGATGAATCCACTCGGCGGCGGCACCGGCTTCTCCACCTACCAGCACAACGACGGCGTCTACAAGGACCACAAGCTGACCGGACTGGCGCGTGTCAGCTACGACATCGACAAGAACAATATGGTGTTCGCGTCGGTATCGACCGGCTATAAGTCGGGCGGCCTGCAAGATGGTGGCGTACCTTACGGTTCCGAAAGCCTGACCAACTACGAGATCGGTTCGAAGTCGACTTTCCTCGGCGGCGCGGTCCGCATGAACAACTCGGCGTACTACGAGAAGTTCAAGGACTTCCAGTTCAGCGCACCGGTGACGTATGCCGACGGCACGCGCGGCCTGGCGACCAGCAATGCGGAAGGCGCCAGGGTCTGGGGTGTGGAGACCGAGATCGCCGCCAAGATCACGCGCGAGGACCGCGTACAGTTCACCGCAGCGTACACCAACGCCAAGCTGAAACACCTGGTCGGTGGCTCCAACGACTACGTGCTGCCTGCCTGCACGGCGCCGGGCATTACCAACCCTTGCCTGGACGTGAGCGGCAACACCATGCCGCACTCGCCGAAGTTCAGCGCGCAGCTGATGTACCAGCATAGCTTCGCGCTGGCCGACGGCACGCTGATCCCGCGCATCAGCGCCCACTACGAAACCGCCAGCTGGCTGAGCGTGTTCAATCTGGGCGAACCGGATCGTCAGAAGGCTTACACCCGTACCGATCTGGGTCTGCGGTACGACGCCAACGCCAAATGGTACTTCGACGCCTTCATCCGCAATGCGGAAGACGCGAAGATCAAGACCAGCGCCATGAACGCCAACGGTCCATGGCAGGCGCAGTATCTGCCACCGCGCACCTTCGGCATCAACGTGGGCCGCAGCTTCTAAGGTTCTTCATGTAGTGTTGTGGTCTTATAGCCCCTGCTCCTTTCGAGGTCCAGGGGTTTTTTTCTGATGTAACGATGCTGGACATGCATGATTAAATATTTAATAATTAAATTTTAATTAACATGGAGTGAATATGGTCGCAATCAATCGTCTGTTTGCCACGGCCTTGGCAGCTGCGCTCATGGCAGGTTCCGCATCGGCTGCCACCATTCTGGTGGATTTTGAAGCCACGCCAGGCGCCGACGGTCGCCTGGGTACTGCCGATGACTTGCCGATGTTCAGCGACAACCGCTGGATACGCGATGAGCTCACTCCTGCCGGCATCACCTTCACGCAAGGTACGCTGTTCCACGGCAGTTTCTTCAACGGCAATCCCGACAATCATTTTCTGTCGTCCGCTAATCCGATCGGCACCTTCAGTATCCCGGTGTACGGCATCAGCATCCAAAGTTATTCTATGTGGGATGCGACTTTGTATGCTTACGATGTCAGCGGCAAGGTGATCGCCAGCGACCGCATTCTCAATCCTGGCCAAACTTTCCAGTATCAGACGCTGTCCTTGTCCAGCAAGGAAGCGATCGCCGGCTTTGCCGTGCTTCCTGATAATCCAAATTACATCCTCAATCTGGACAATATGGCGCTGACCACGACGCCGGTGCCGGAACCCTCGTCATGGGCGCTACTCGGCGCTGGCCTGATGCTGCTGGGCTGGCGCGCGCGCCGCAAGCAACGGAACTGATCCCTAACGAGGGGCAAGTTCCAGGCAACCTTGAACCTGCCCGTTTGTGCCATACTCGGCGCGTGAGTTTTCTGCCGAGGTCTTGATGCCTGTCCTGAGTACCGTCCTTGCTGCTGCCCTTGTCGCCGTGCCACCCTGCGCGGAACCGCCTGCCGATCCTGCCAACACCTACGATGCCGTGCACACTTACGGAAAGCTGGTGCGCGGCTATCCGTCCATACGCGTTGCGGGCGATGCCTTGCCGGAGGGCGTGAGCAAGCTGGCGGATCAGATCTATGCGCAGTATGGCGCGCGCTGCATGCAGCTGGATGTCTATGCGCCCGCTGGCGAGCGCTTGCCGGTGGTAGTGCTGGTGCATGGCGGCGGCTGGAAGGCGGGTTACCGTTCGGAGTTCGTGCCGATGGCGCTGCGGCTGGCGCAGCAGGGTTATGCGGCAGTGACGATCAGCTATCGCCTGTCTGGCGAGGCGCGCTATCCGGCCGCCGTGCAGGACGTGCAGGCCGCCGTGCGCTGGGTGCGCGCGCATGCGGCGCAACTGCATATCGATCCGCAGCGGATTGCGCTGGCAGGCGGCTCGGCGGGCGGGCAACTGGCGACGCTGGCCGGCGTGACGGGCGAAGGCGTAAAAGCCATCATCAACATCGACGGCCTGTCCGACTTCACCAGCGAACTGGCACGCCAATACGAAGACGACCCAAACAAAAATCCCTCCTCGGCCGGCGCCTGGTTCGGAGGCCGCTATGCGGAGAAGGCCGCGCTGTGGCGCGAGGCGTCGCCGATCCAGTACGTACGTGCCGGCATGCCGCCCATCCTGTTCATCGGCAGCGGCCAGCCGCGCTTCTCGGCCGGGCGCGAGGAGATGATGGCGAAGATGGCACAGGCAGGTGTGGCCAGCGACAAGGTGATCCTGCCGGACACGCCGCATTCCTTCTGGCTGTTCGATCCGTGGCTGCAGCCGACAGTTGATGCGAGTGTGGCTTTCCTGCGGCAGCATATGCCTTAGCCCATGCTAGTATTTATCCATGCGGATGACGATCTCATTCTTGGTGGCGTTGGCCCTCGGCGCATCCGCGCCGCAGCAGGGCTATGCAGCAGAACTGGTAGCGGTCGGCGCGACCTTCAGCCATATCTTTGAGCGCGACGCCAACGGCCAGTGGCAAGGCCTGGGTGTCGATGCGCTGCGCGCACTGGCCGCACGCGCCGGCGACACGGTGAGTTTCAAACTTTATCCCTGGCCGCGCGCCCAGGCCATGGTGGAGCGGGGACAGGCCGATATCCTGATCGGCCCTTACAAATCGCCGGAGCGCGCCGCGCGCTTTGCATTTCTGGACCATGCGTTTTACCGCGACCGCATGGTGTTCTACATGCGCCGCGAAGACGACCAGCCCTGGCATGGCGACTTCGCCGCGCTCAAGGCCCGGCGCATCGCCACTGTACGCGGCTGGCATTACGGCACCCAGTTCGACCAGGCCCGCGCGCAGCTGGAGATCAGCGAGGTATCACAATTGGAAAACGGCTTGCAGATGCTGGCGCGTGGCCGCGTTGACCTGTTGGCCACCAATGAACGCAACAGCACAAGCCTGATTGACAGCCTGCGCCTGGCCGACGCGCTGGTGCCGCTGTGCCCCGATATCACGCAGCTGGATGGCTATTTCGCCTTCCCGCGCGACGCAAAATACGCAACGTTGCGAGATCGTTACAACGTTTTGTTCACCGAAATGGTACGCTCTGGGGAGCTGGCGCGTTTGGGCGCCCGTAACGGCGTGCTGGTGCCGTCGGGCGATGGCGCTGCCAGGACGTCCGCCTGCGCGGATAAACACAAGTCACCATGATGAAGATATCCTCGTTACGCTTATCCCTGTTGGCAGTCTGCGGTTGGTGCGCGCTACCGGCATGGGCGCAGCAGCCGGCCAGGTTTGCGCCGATCCCTGTCACCTCCATCTTCCGTCCCGTGCAGCCGAATGGCACGGCGGATGATGCGCTGGCCAGCGGCCGTGTGGTGGCCGGCAACTATGCGCCGGCCGCCCATGCCAGCAAGCGTTGGCGCATCGCCTTTCTGTTCCCGCACATGAAAGACCCTTACTGGAGCGGCTGCGCCTATGGCGTCATCAGTGAAGCGCGCCGCCTTGGCATCGTGGCCGATATCCTGCCTGCCAGCGGCTACGACGACCTGCAGGGCCAGTTGCACAAGATGGATGAAGCCATCGCCGGCAAGTACGACGCCATCGTGATTTCGCCGATCAGCATGACGGCCAATAATCCGTCCATCGTGCGCGCCAAGGCGGCCGGCATCCCGGTGCTGGAACTGGCCAACGACAGCCGCAGCGACGATCTGCAGCTGAAAGTGACTACCTCGCTGCGCGGCATGGGCCAGGAGGCGACGCGCTGGGTGGTGCGCGATGCGCAGCAACGCGGCCTCAAGTCCATCAACATCGCCTTGCTGCCCGGCCCCATGGGCGCCGGCTGGGTGAAGGGCGAGGTGGATGGCACGCGCATCGCCGCGCAGGAAGCCGCGATCGAAGTCAATATCCTGGACATCCGCTATGGCGACAGCGAACGCGGTTTGCAGTCGCAACTGACGGGCCGCATCCTGGCCAAGCATGGCAAGCGACTGGACTACATTATCGGCTGCACGGGCTGTGCGCCGGCGGCGCTGGGGCCGATCAAGGCGGCAGGGTTGGGCGACAAGATCCGGGTCGTCGCCTATGACCTGACCGATGAAATCGCGCATCTCATCCGTAACAAGGAAATCTACGCGGCGGCCGATACCAAGGGCGTGAGTCAGGCGCGCGTGGCGATCAATGCGGCCGTCAACCTGCTGGAAGGGCGCGGCAAGGAGCAGCCGCACACCATCCTGGTCAAGCTGGGCATGCTGGACCAGCAGAACTACAGCAGCTATCCGTTTGATACCTCGGTGGCGCCGGAAAACTACAAGGTGGTGCTGTCCTACGAACCCGGCAAGGATTGAGCGTACCGGACGCCTGTACAATCCCATCTTGCGTTACCCTATGCGCAGGCAGAGATGAGGAGGTGGTCATGACACCGGAACACGACAGGCGCCAGACGCGGCCGCGAACGTCGGATACTGCGGGCTGGCATTCCTACGATTTTATTGTACGGCAGGCGCTGCAGGTGCAGCGCGATGTCGGTACGCCTGGCGCGGTCGAGCTGCTGCAGAACATGGGGCTCAATCCGCAGGTCATCGCACGTGTGCTGGCGCCCGAGCGCCGCGTCCGCGAAGAGGATTTACGCTCGCTCACTGGCGAAGCCTGATTGCATGCAGGCTTTCAGCTCAGGCACATGACGCTCGCTCACGGTGAGCTGGGCGCCGCAGCTGAGTGCCAGCAGATAGCGGCCGGCGCCCAACGAGGACAGGCGCTGGAGCTGGCCGCGTCTGACGATGGTGGTGCGGTGCACGCGCAGGAACACGTCCGGCTGCAGCCGCTGTTCCAGGCGGCTCAGCGGTACACGATGCAGCACGGTGCGTTCCGCCAGATGCAGCTCCACATAATTTCCCGCTGACTGCAGCCACAAAATATCTGTTATCCGGATCTTCTCGATCTGTCCCACTGAACGTACGCTGAGCGTGTCCGCATATTGCGTGTGCGTGTGCGTGGCGGCGGCATAGTCGCGCAAGGCATCGCGGTAGCCATCGCTGCTGCGGTAGGCCAGCATGGCAGCCGCGCGCACCAGGGTTTGCGCCAGGCGCTGGTCGTCGATGGGTTTGAGCAGGTAGTCGAGCGCGTGGACTTCAAACGCGTCCACCGCATGCACGTTGTAGGCGGTGACGAAGACGATCAGCGGCGGCGCGGCCAGCCTGCCCAGCTCCTGTGCCAGCGTCAGCCCGCTTTCCTTGGGCATCTGGATATCGAGGAACACCACATCCACCGGCTGCTGCGCCAGCGCATGGCGCGCGGCGGCAGCGCTGTCGCATTCGGCCGCCAGCTGCCAGCCCGGATGAGCGGCCAACGCGTAACGCAGGTTGACGCGGCCTGGCGCTTCATCGTCAACGATGATGTAGCTGATTGGTTCCATGGGCAGCGAGTATAGCAGGCGCCCTGATGGCGCCTGCATCGCCGCATCACACGGATGCCGGCTTTCGTCCCACTTATTCCTGGTGGTGGAACGGCGCGAACCAGGTCACCAGGAAGGATGGAATGGTGGCCGCCATCACCAGCCAGAAGTAGTGCACATAACCCAGCAACTGCTGCAGGTGGCCGCTGACCACGCCCGTCACCATCATGCACAGGCCCATGAGGCCCGTGCCGAAGGCGTAGTGGGTGGTGGTGTATTTGCCGGGCGCCAGCTGCTGCATCAGATAAATCATGAAGCCCACCGAGCCAAAGCCGAAGAAGAATTTTTCAATCGCCACGCCGGCGCAGATGACCACCAGGTTGTCCGGCTGGTAGATGCTCATGAGCAGAAAGGTGACGTTGGGGATGTTGACCGCGCAGCACAGCGTGAACAGGGTCTTCTGCAAGCCGCGGCGCGCGACAAAGATGCCGCCCAGCAGAGAGCCCAGCAGCACGGCGATCAGGCCGTAGGTGCCATAGATCAGGCCCAGCATCTCGTTGGACAGGCCGAGGCCACCCTTGGCCACCGGATCGACCATGAAGAAGGGACCGATCTTCTCCAGCAGGCCGATACTGAGGCGGAACACAAACGCAAAGCCCACCATGAGCCACACATCGCGCTTCTGGAAGAAGGTAATGAAGGAATCCCGCAGGATGAAGGCGGCTTCCGCCACCGACTTCGGCGCATTTTCCGCCTTGGCGCCTTCCGGCATCACGCGCAGATGCCACAGCGCGGTGACGATGGTGATGCCGGCCACGATGAAGAAGATGATGCGCCACGAATCGATCCACTCCGGTCCGAACACGCCTGCCTGATGATGGAAGTAGTGCGTATGCAGCCAGCCGCTCAGGTACACCATGCCGCCCGAGGCGACGATCGGGCCGATGTTCCAGCTCAGGCTCTGGATGCCGCAGAACAGCGACTGCGTTTTGCTGTCCAGCGCCGTGACGTAGACGCCGTCGGAGGCGATGTCCTGCGTGGCGCCCACCAGCGACAGCACGCCAAACAGGAACACCATGATGACCATGTAGTCCGGCAGCGACATCGCCAGCGCCACGGCGGCAAACCCGACGCCGACGATGAGCTGCGCGCACAGCACGAAGAACTTCTTGGTGCGGTACATTTCGACAAACGGCGCGAACAGCGGCTTGATGGTGTAGGCCAGGATCAGGTAACTGGCGTACTGCGCGGCCTGGCCGTTGTCCATGCCCAGGTTCTTGAACATGATGGAGGTGACGCTGGTCAGCATCATGTAGGTGAGCGCCATGGCGAAGTAGCCGCTCGGCACCCATAGCATGGGCGTACCACGCTGGAACATGGCGCGCAACAGCGATGGCGCGGGTGTCGGGTCGGTCGTCGGCGCGGGCTGCTGCACGGACTGCGCAGCGGATGGTGCGGTGGTCATGTTTGTCGTCCTCGTTATTCTCGGTTGGTCACCGGCTCTGCGGCCAGTTTAAACGGGAACCGCCGGCACAGGGCCGGCGGCGGTACTGCGGTTGCGTTGCTCAGGCAGCGTGCGCCGTGTTCAGCGGCTGCGGACGCTGTTGGATCAGGTAGTCGCGATACCACAGGGCGCTGTGTTTCAGCGTGCGCTGTTGCGTGGCGTAATCCACGTGCACAATGCCGAAGCGCTTGGCGTAGCCGGAGTTCCATTCAAAATTATCCAGCAGGCTCCAGAGGAAATAACCCTGCACGTTCACGCCCTGCAGGCGGGCGTCGTTGAGTGCCTTGAGGTGGCGCTTGACGAAATCGATGCGCGCTGCGTCCGGCACTTCGCCCTGCACCACGCTGTCCGGATTGGCCATGCCGTTTTCGGTGATGTAGATGGGCGGCAGCTCGTAGGCGGCGTTCAGCTTGAGCAGCAGTTCGGTCAGGCCGTCCGGGAAGATCTCCCAGCCCATGTCGGTCTTGCCCAGTTTGCACTCGGGCTGACGCGGTGGCGTGTCGGTCGAGCAGAAGGCGCGGAAGTAGTAGTTCACGCCGAGGAAGTCGATCTTCTGATGGGCGATGGCCAGGTCGCCATCCTGCACCACGGGTGCGTTGTCGCCATGGACCTTGAGCGCCAGTGCCGGGTAGCTGCCTTTGAAGATCGGGTCCATGAACCATTCGACCGAGCGCGCATATTCAAATTCGGCGGCGGCCTGGTCGGCCGCGCTGTCGGTGGCGGCATCGGCGGTCCACTGGTTCAGCACAATGCCCAGCTGCGCCGTGTTGCCAACCTTGCGCATCGCGCTCATGGCCAGGCCATGCGACAGCACCAGGTGGTGCGATACCTGGATCGATTGTTTCAGGTTCGCCACGCCCGGCGCAAACTGCGCGTTGCCATAGCCCAGATTGGCGGTGCACCACGGCTCGTTGTGGGTTGCAATCGTTTTCACGCGATGGCCAAAACGGCGCGCGACTTCGGCGGCATATTCGGCGAAGTGATAGGCGGTGGCGCGGTTCAACCAGCCGCCTTCGTCCTGCAGGCCTTGGGGCAGGTCCCAGTGGTACAGCGTGATGTGGGCGGCGATGTTTTTGCTTGCCAGTTCCGTCAGCAGGCGGTCGTAGAAATCCCAGCCGGCTTCGTTCCACGCGCCTTTGCCCTGCGGCTGCACACGCGACCACGCCATCGAGAAGCGGTAGGCGTCCACGCCCAGGCTGGCCATGATGGCCACGTCTTCCGGGTAGCGGTGATAGTGGTCGCAGGCGATGTCGCCGTTGCTGCCGTCAATCACGTTGCCGGGCGTGTGGCTGAAGGTATCCCAGATCGATGGACCCTTGCCGTCGGCGGTGGCGCCGCCTTCAATCTGAAATGCACTGGTGGCGACGCCCCAGGTAAACGAAGGCGGGAATTGCGTGAAATCGGTCATTGTTGTCGTTTTGGTAGGATTAACGGGTGCTGGCAGGGCCATTGCTGCGCTTGAAAACGATTTCAAGCTGGTGTGATGATTAGACCTCAACTGCATCGGGGTGTCAATCGATTTGAAAAAGTGACCGCTCAAGCCTGATATAATGCCGCCTCAATAAATTTCTCCTGATTTCCCACCATGTCTTCCGATACGCCTAAAGACGGCCCAGCGCGGGCCATGCTGTACGACCCGACCGAACACCGCATCCGTAGTTTCGTCACCCGTGCCGGCCGCCTGTCGACCGCGCAGGCGCGTTCGCTGGAGGAACTGGGACCGAAGTTCCTGATCGAGTACACCAAGGCGCCGCTGGATTACGAGCAGGCGTTTGGGCGTAAGGCGCCGGTAGTGCTGGAGATCGGCTTTGGCATGGGCGGCACCACCGCGCACATCGCGGGGGTGATGCCGGAGAAGGACTTCATCGGCGTGGAAGTGCATACGCCGGGCGTGGGCAGCCTGCTCAAGCTGATCGGCGAGCAGAATCTGACCAACCTGAAAGCGATCCAGCACGATGCGGTGGAAGTGCTGAACCACATGATCCCGGATGGCTCGCTGCATGGCGTGCATATCTACTTCCCGGACCCGTGGCACAAGGCACGCCACAACAAGCGCCGTCTGATTCAGTCGCCGTTTGTGAAGCATCTGGTGCAGAAGCTGGCGCCGGGCGGCTACATCCATCTGGCGACCGACTGGGAAGACTACGCGGTGCAGATGCTGGAAGTGATGAGCGCGGAAGAGGGCCTGCAGAATACGGCAGATGGCTATGCGCCGCAGCCGGCTTATCGTCCGCTGACCAAGTTTGAAAACCGCGGCCTCAAGCTGGGCCACGGCGTGTGGGATCTGGTGTTCACCAAGAAGTAAGTCATTCCTGCTGGTGCAGCGCCGCGTTCAGGCGCTGCATCGTCTCATCCGGCGTCGCGTTGGTGCACCAAAGGCGGCGTTCGGAGCCTCGCGGTTCATCCTTGTAAATCACGTCCGAGAATTTTCCCACGCGGTCGCGGCCGGGAATGTCGGCCCACGCCAGCATGCAGGCGGGTTTGTCGTTGGCCTGCAATAGCACCAGCTGCTGCTTGGCAGGCGTGTTGCGGAAGGCGTAGGGAATGTTGGCGGTGCTGAGTGCGGCGCTGATCCGGGCGATGGCCGGGCCTTGCGGCACGCCGCGCTGCGTGTAGTGCTGTGGCGGACGGTCGTTGTAGTGGATCAGCAGCGGCTCGGCGGCCGTTGCCGCCCCGGCCAGCGAGATTAGCGCGCTCAGCGCGGTGACGGCGCGCGCGGCGGCACGGCGGGGCAGGCGCGCGTTCATTTCTGTAGCGGTTCCACGTCCAGCACCACCGCGTATTGCAGGCGCTTGCCCTGCCACAGCGCGCCGCCGCGCACTTGCGCATCGGTGGTGCTGAGCTGGCCCGCAGCTTCCTTCTTGCGCAGCAGCTCGCGGAACTTGATGGCCGCCTTCTGCGGCAGATAGCCCACCATGCGGCCGCCGATAAACACGGCAACCGCCTCGTTTTCGTAGGCGTTGTGGTCATCCGGCATCAGCGTCGCCATGTAGGGCGCTGCAGCGGCACCGTCGCCATGATCGCCGGCCAGCGCCTTCAGCGTCGGCTGGTAGCGCGACTCCGTCATCACCTCCACCATGAAGCGGCCGCCGTCGGACCAGTGCAGCGCGGGCGCGCTGTCCGGCAGCTTGGGCTCATACGGCACGCCGGTTGGCAGCGGCAAAGGCTTGGGCTGGTTAGGATTGGTCTTGATGATGGCATACACCACCGCCGCCGTGGCGAGGATGATGAGCAGGGAAATAAGCAGCTGCATGGCGTCTGGTGTTATACAAAGGCCGACATCTTAACGCATGTCCCTGGACTGATAGACGATTTTGCCGCCCACCATGGTCTGCAGCACCTTGATGTTGGCGATGTCCTCGGCCGGGATGGTGAAGAAATTGCGGTCCAGGACAATCAGGTCGGCTAGCTTGCCCACTTCCAGCGAACCGGTTTGCGTTTCCTGGCGCAGCGTGTAGGCGGCATTGAGCGTGATCGCGCGCAGCGCGGCGGCGCGCGGCAGGCCTGGCTGCCCGGTCAACGTGCCCGCGTACTCCTTGCCCGCATCCGGCGCGGCAGTGCGGGTGACGCCGACTTTGAGCGCGAACCATTCGTCGAGTGGATCGACCGGCCAGTCGCTGCCATAGGCGATGCGTGCGCCGGCGTTGAGCAGCAGCGCCTGCGGTTCCACCAGCGCGTAGCGGCGCGGTCCCATGAAGTCCTTGAGCGCGCCGAGCGTGTCCGGCGCCGGCTTACCCCACTGGAAGGACAGTACCGGCGTGACGTCCAGCTGCGCAAAGCGTTTGTAGTCGGCCGGATCGACGATTTCGTCGTGGGCCAGCGCAGGGCGTACGTGCTTGCCCTCCGGCGTGGCGCGCAGGTCGGCGATGGCGTCCAGCGATTCGCGCACGGCGCGGTCGCCGTCAACGTGGATGTGCGGATCGATGTGCGCGCGGGCCAGTTCCTTGAGCGTGGTGCGCAGCGCTTCCGGCGCGAAGTAGCTCGCGGGGCCGTTGCTGCTGCCGGGCTGCCAGTCCGGCTTCTCCGGTGTGCCTTTGTTGACGAGGTAAGGCTCGATCATGGCGCCCGTGAAGGCGGGTGCGGAGATCACGCCATCCATGAACAGCTTGGCGTGGCGTACTTGCATCGATGGCGCCACCTTGGTCGGTCCCTGGTCGAACTGCTTTTGCTGCTTGAGCAGTTCGGCCACCGCGCTTTGTGGCGTAGCGCCTTTGTCCAGATCGATCAGCACCGCGAAGTGTGCGCGCGCCGTCAGCTTGCCCTGCTGGTGCAGGTCGGCGAAGGCGGTCATGGTTTCCGGATCGGTGTAGGCGTCGAGGAAGCTGGTGATGCCCTGCTGACGCATGGCTGCCAGTGCCGCTTTGGATGCGGCCAGGTTCTCTGCCACCGTCAACGGCGGCAGCAGATTCATCGCCATATCCTGCGCGGCGTCTTCCAGCAGCCCGGTGGCGTTGCCCTTGTCGTCGCGTGTGATCTTGCCGCCTGGCGGGTCTTGCGTATCGCGCTCTATTTTGGCCAGCTTGATGCCTTTGCTGTTCAGCAGCGCCGAGTGGCCGAAGGACGAACGCACGATGATGGGGCGTCCGGTCTTGAGCGCATCCAGCGTGGCGGCGGTGGTTTCCACGCCGTCCGGCTGCATGCCTTGCTGGAACCAGTTCACCACCACCAGCCAGCGATCCGGCCCTGACTTTTTATCGTTGTCGAGGCAAGCCTGGATGCGCGACTGGAATTGCGTCACCGTCAGCGACTCGTAATTCAGGCTGCAATTGAGCAGACGGCTGCCGCCGGATTGCGGATGCATATGGCCGTCGATCAGGCCTGGCATCAGCATGCGGCCTTGCAGGTCGATGACTTCCGTCTTTTTGCCAGTGAGGGCTTTAACGCCATCGTTATCGCCCACGTAGACAATGCGGCCAGCGCGCACAGCCAGCGCCTGCTGCACGCTGTCCTTTGCGTCTACCGTGTAGACATAGCCGTTGCGGTAAGTGGTGTCGGCCGGCTTGCTGGCGGCGTGGGCCACGGTGGCTGCTGCGATCAGGGCTGCTGCTATGGCGATGCGTTTCATGCGGTCGGCCTCACTGAATGGGAAGGTAGATATTACCTCGCTTGTATCAGATCGATCAACGCGCTCTGCGCGGCCAGGCAGGCAGGAAGGCCAGCAGATTCCCGGCCAGCACCAGCGCCAGTCCGCCCAGCGCAAGCGGCGTCCATTGATAGCCCTCGTAGACCGTGGAGATAGTCAACGCGACAATGGGGAACAGCACCGTGGAATACGCCGCGCGGTCCGGGCCAATGCGCCCCACCAGCATCAGGTAGGCGGTGAAGCCGATCACCGAGCCGGGGATTGCCAGGTACAGCAAGGCGCCGAGATAGCGTGGCGCGGGGTCGATAGTGAACGGCATGCCCAACGCCAGCGCCGCGATGCCCAGCGTGGTGGAGCCGATCAGCATGGCCCAGGTATTGGTCAGCCATGGCGTCAGGCCCAGGTTCAGCGACTGCATGCGGCTGGACAGCAGGTTCCCGCACGAGAAGCATAGCGTGCCCCCCAAGGTCAGCGCGAGGCCGAACAGGGTCAGGCTGTCATGCCAGTGGCCGGCCATCTGCGGCGCGAACAGCAGCACGATGCCGCACAGGCCGAGCAGGGCGCCCATCATCACTTGCGGCTTGATCGGACGCTTCATGAAAATGCGGCCATTGATGGCGTTCCACAGCGGCGCGGTGGAGAAGATCACCGCCTCCAGGCCGCTGGTGACCCATTTGCTGGCGTAGTAGAAGCACAGGAAATTCAGGCAAAACAAGGCGATGCCTTGGGCGAAAAGATAAGGCCAGGCCTGGCGTGGCGGCCACCATTTTCTGCGCGTGATGAGCAGGCCGGCCAGCAGCACGGCGGCAGCGATCCAGAAGCGGTAGGCAATGGACACCGGTGCAGGCACCACGCCCATCTGGAATGAAATGGCGATCCAGGTGGTACCCCAGATCAGGACAGTGAGAGAGTAGAGGAAGATATTCATGTCGCCAGCATGCCGGGGCGGCGGCGGGGCGACTTGTCTGAAATTGCGCATTTCGCGGCGGCGGCCTGCAGCCTCGCAAGCAGCGTGCTAGACTTTCCTCATCATGAATGCACGCCCAGCCATCGCCAACGCGCTTGAACCATCCGCCATGCCGGAAGGGGCGCTGTCGCATTCCGTCTTCAAGACCATGTCGGAAACGGATGCCACGCTGGAGCGCTTTGCCTGGCTCGGGGACGAGCTGGCGGTCGCCATCTGGCGGCGCGATACGGTGGTTGCTGAAACCTCGTACGACAAGCCGGGCCATCACACGCTGTCCTACTACATGGATGGCGGCCACCGTACCGAGCGCTGGGAACTGCCTGGCATCTATGGCGCCCCCAAGCGCTTATGTACGCTGCCGGACTGGCACGAATCCAGCTGGACGGTGCGCGGGCAAATGCACTTCATGCACCTGTATTTTTTGCCTGAACACTTCACGCGCCGCGCAGTGGTGGAACTGGACCGCGAGCCGCGCGAACTGACGCTGGCCGACCGCACCTATTTTGAACATGAACGTATCGGCCAGCTGTGTACTTCGCTGACATCGATGTCTTGGGACGGCCCGGACGCGCAGCTGTGCGCCAATGAAGTGGCGCATGAAGCCCTGAGCGATCTTCTTTTGGCACAATCGGTGCTGCAGTATCAGACGCGAGTGCGCGGCGGACTGGCGCCCGTGGTGCGCCGCCGTCTGGCCGATTACATCGAGGCGCACCTGTCGCAGAACATCACGCTGGGCATGCTGGCGCAGCTGGCATGCATGTCCGAATACCATCTGGCGCGGATGTTCAAACTGTCGTTCGGCATGCCGCCATCCGCGTGGATTGCCGCGCGCCGCATCGAGTATGCGCGCCGTCTGCTCAAGACCAGCGGCCAGCCCTTGCAGCAAATTGCCGACGCCTGCGGCTATGCGGACCTGAGCCACTTCAGCCACCGCTTCCGCGACGCTACTGGCGCCTCGCCCAGCCGCTACCGCAGCATCATCGCTGCCTAATCCAGTTCCTGGATCAGTGCGACGATCTCGTCGCCGTAGGACGCCAGCTTTTTCTCGCCGACGCCGGAGATGCCGCGCAGGTCGTCCAGCGCCATCGGCCGGGCCTTGGCGATTTCGCGCAGCGTGGCATCGTTGAAGATGATGTAGGCGGCGACGTTGTGTTCGCGCGCGGTACCCATGCGCCACGAGCGCAGGCGGTCGAAAATCTTCTGTTCTTGGGCCGACAGGTCGGTCTCCGCATAGCCTTTGGCAGCGCGGCTCGGTTTCTGTGGCTTGACCGGCTTCTGGTACTGGCGCAGCTGTACTTTCTGGCCGCCTTTGAGCACGGGGCGAGCGGCGTCGGTCAGTTTCAGTGAGCTGAATTGTTCATGGTCGACCGTCAGCAGGCCCAGTGCAATCACCTGGCGCAGAATGGCGCGCCATTCCTGCTCGCTGCGGTCGGCGCCGATGCCGAACACGGAAAGCGAATCGTGATGCCAGGTCTTGATACGGTCGGTTTCCTGCCCGCGCAGCACGTCGATCACATGGCCTGCCGCAAAGCGCTGGTCGACGCGGTACACGGTGGACAGCAGCTTCTGCACCGGCACCGTACCATCGAAGGAGACGGGAGGAATCAGGCAGGTATCGCAATTACCGCAAGGGCCGGCCTTCTCGCCGAAGTAGTCGAGCAGGCGCACGCGCCGGCAGCTCAGCGTTTCGCACAGGCCCAGCATCGCATCGAGCTTGTTGCCCAGCACGCGCTTGAAGGTTTCGTCGGCTTCCGATTCATCGATCATGCGGCGCTGGAGCACCACGTCCTGCAAGCCATAGGCCATCCACGCGCTGGCGGGTTCGCCATCGCGGCCGGCGCGGCCGGTCTCCTGGTAGTAGCCTTCGATACTTTTCGGCAGATCCAGGTGGCAGACGAAGCGCACGTCCGGCTTGTCGATGCCCATGCCGAAGGCGATGGTGGCGCACATGACGATGTTCTCTTCGCGCAGGAAGCGCGCCTGGTTGGCGGCGCGTACCGCGTGGTCCATGCCAGCGTGATACGCCATCGCACGCACGCCGTTCTCGTTCAGGAACTCGGCCGTCTCTTCCACCTTTTTGCGTGACAGGCAGTAGACAATGCCGCAGTCGCCGCCATGCTCGGTGGTGATGAAGTCCAGCAGCTGCTTGCGGCCATTGGCCTTCTCCACGATCGCATAGCGGATGTTGGGACGGTCGAAGGAGGAGACGAATTGCGCCGCATCTTCCAGCTGCAGGCGGTGCACGATCTCGGCGCGCGTCTGCGGATCGGCGGTCGCCGTCAGCGCGATGCGCGGCACGTTCGGGAACTGCTCGTGCAGGATGGAGAGCTTGATGTACTCGGGGCGGAAGTCATGGCCCCATTGCGATACGCAGTGCGCTTCGTCGATGGCAAACAGCGCGATCTTCGAATCCTGGAACAGATTCAGGCAGCGCTCCGTCATCAAACGTTCAGGCGCCACGTAGACCAGGTCGATCTCGCCGGTGCGCACCAGGCGTTCGATGCGGCTGGCTTCCTCGTAGGTTTGCGTGGAATTCAGGAACGCCGCGCGCACCCCGACTTCGGCCAGCGCGTCCACCTGGTCCTGCATCAGCGCGATCAGCGGCGACACCACCACGCCGACGCCATCGCGCAGCAGCGCGGGAATCTGATAGCACAGCGACTTGCCGCCGCCGGTGGGCATCAGGACCAGCGCGTCGCCGCCATTGGCCACCTGGCTGACAATCTCCGCCTGCTGTCCACGGAAGGCCGGATAGCCGAATACCGTTTGCAGCAAGTGGAGGGCGCGTTCGTTGATTTCCTGATGACTCATGATGCTACTACTGCTATTCAAAAGTTTAGTCGGCCCAGACAACGATGCCCAGATAGCCGGTGATCAGCACCACCAGGCCAAAGGCGATACGGTACCAGGCGAATACGGTGAAGGTATGCGAGCTGATATAGCGCAGCAGCCAGCGCACGCACAGGAAGGCCGAGATAAATGCCGCCACCGTACCGACGGTGAACAGCGGCAGGTCGGCGGCCGACAGCAGCGCGCGCTCCTTGTACAGCGAATACACGGTGGCGCCCAGCAGGGTTGGAATCGCCAGGAAGAACGAGAACTCGGTCGCGACCTGGCGCGAGAAGCCGAAAATCATGCTGCCCATGATGGTGGCGCCGGAGCGGCTGGTACCGGGAATCAGCGCAAACGCCTGAGCGATGCCGATTTTGAGCGCATCGACCGGGGTAATGTCATCGACCGAATTGATGCGGGCCGAGGCCGGATTGTTCTTGGCGCGTTTCTCCACCCACAGAATAATCAGGCCGCCGATGATGAAGGCCAGCGCCACTGGCACTGGCGCAAACAGCACCGCCTTGATGGTCTTGTTGAACAGCACGCCCAGCACGGCGGCCGGCAGGAAGGCGATCAGCACATTGAGGGCGAAGCGCTGCTGCTTCGGGTCGCCCAGGCCGGTCAGCACGGCGGCGATACGGGCGCGGTATTCCCAGCACACGGCAAAGATGGCGCCGGCCTGGATCACGATCTCAAACACCTTCATTTTCTCTTCCATGCCCTGGAACCCCAGCAGATGCTCGGCAAGGATCAGGTGGCCGGTCGAAGAAATCGGCAGAAATTCCGTAAAACCTTCAACCAGGCCCATGATGAGGGCTTTCAATGCGAGAACGATATCCATGAATTAAGTATTTATACGTGGAAGTTGGGGAAAAGTGAGCGGCGAAGAAGGCGCCGGGGTCGAAGCTTACCATGTTCAGCCCGGTGTTTTCTGAATCTGACGCAAGCGTAATCAGCCCAAACCAAAAAAAAGCCCCCGCGAAAGGCCGCAGGGGCAAGAACTGCGACCGAAAGCAGCGTCGCAAGGGAGATGCTCGGCAAATCCGGGGTCAGGTCCGTCTTTTCTACACGAACTCAACCTTGATATGGAAGAGCTCGTGTAGAAATGGCGGACCTGACCCCGGAGTGGGGTTAGAAGGTGACGTCGAGGCGGGCGCCGAAGTAGCGCTGGAAGTCGCGTGGCGGCATCCATTCGGTGGTGTTGACGGCGATCGGCGTGTTGGGCGCTTTCGGGCTCCAGGTGCCGTTGGCGATGGCGTTGTTGAGGCCGGTCGCGTAGCGCTTGTCAAACAGGTTGTTGACCAGGAGGGTCACTTTGTAGCGGTCCTGCTTGTCTTTGACGCCCAAGCTCAGGTTGGTGATGCTGTAGGCGCCCTGGATGGTGGTCGGGTCCTGGCTCAGTGAGAATTGCGTGCGGCTCTGGTAGCGTGTGTTGCCGGCGATGAAGCCGTTGAAGCTTTGCGATGGCAGCATCAGGTCGTACTGGCCACCCAGGTTGACCTTGATCTTGGGCGCGTTGGGCAGGGTTTTGCCGGCCAGGTTCTGCACGAAGGTGTTGTTGTACTTGGGATTCTGCGCGCAGCCCGGGCCGGGCGTGCTGCCGGTGCCGGCTGCGTTGACGACGTTGTAGCACGGACCGTTTTCAAATTCCTGGATCGTGGCTTCGGTGTAGGCGAAGCTGCCGTTCAGCTGCAGTTCGCGGGTGACGCGGACGCTGCCTTCGACTTCCAGGCCCTGGGTGCGCAGGCCGCCGATGCTGTTCAGACCGGTGCGGAAGGTGCCGTCGTCGTCAAAGAAGCTCGACGATTGCTGGAAATGCTTGAAGTTGGTGCGGAACAGGGCCACGCTGAACATGGCGCGGTTGTCCAGCAGGCTTTGCTTCCAGCCCAGCTCGTAGCTGGTGGCGGTCTCGGGTGCGACGGCTGGCAGCTTGGCGGTGGCGGCGGTGAAGCCGGAAGTCAGGTCGTAGGCCTTGCCTTTGTGGCCGGTGGAGGCCATGGCGTAGAGCATGGTGTCCTTGTTCAGGCGGTGTTCCAGGCCCAGCTTGTAGGTGCTGCTCTTGTCGGTGTCCGATTTGGTATAGAACTCGGTCAGCGCGTGTGCTTGCGGCGGCACGGTGTAGCGGCGGAAGTTGTAGCCGGTGTCTTCGTCGTTGTAGCGGGCGCCCGCGATCAGGCTGGTGTCGGCACGGAAGTCCCAGGTGCCCTGGCCGTAGATGGCTTTGCTGGTGTTCCAGGCGTCGGCGCCATAGGCGGTGCCGTAGGCCTGGATCAGCGGCGCCTTGGTCAGTTCGCGGGTCAGGTTGTTTTTGCCGTACCACAGCCCGGCCACGTAGCGCAGCGCGCCTTTGTCCGGCGAGGTCAGGCGGAATTCCTGGGTGGTGGATTTGACGTCAAAGTAGCCATACTGGTACAGGCCGCCGTGCATGCCGGTCGGCTGGCCGTTGGGCAGCAGCAGGAAGGGCAGGATGTCGACGTCGGTGTTGTCGTTGTCCTGGTAGTCGTCCATATGGTATTTGCTATAGGACGAGATGGAGGTGAGCGTGTGGCCTTTGAGCGGGCCGTTGTCGTCAAACGCCCAGTCCAGTTTGACGCCGGTGCCGGCATCGTGGAATTTGCCGCCGGTGGGGTAGTCGTTGCGCACGTCGCGGTTGTCCGGGCCGACGGTGATGCCGGACAGGACCACCGATGGCGGCAGCTGCGGCGCATTGCGGTACAGCGCGCCCGGCGACATGGCGGTGAACGCGGTCGAGCAGCAGAATTTTTCGGTGCGGTTGTAGTGCGGCGTCAGCGTCAGTGTCAGCTGGTCGAGCGGTTGCCATTCCAGTTTGCCGCTCAGGTTGTCGCCCTTGCTGCCATTGAGTTTCTTGCCGGTGGTGAGGTTGTTGAGCGTGCCGTCGAAGCTGGTCTTGCTGGCGGCCAGGCGTACGCGCAGCGTGTCGGACACCGAACCGCCGGTGCTGAAGCCGGCGCGCCACTCATGGTCGTTGGTGACGTAGGTGGTGGCGTTGGTTTTCCACGGGCCACCCAGCGGCTTGGTGGTGATGTTGATGGCGCCCGCGATCGAGCTCTTGCCGAACAGCGTGCTTTGCGGGCCTTTCAGTACTTCGATGCGGCCGACGTCGGCCAGGTCCTTGAAGGCGCCGGCCTGCATGCCGAGCGGGACGTCGTCGACGATCACGGCGACGTCGGCCTCGACGCCGATGCCCAGCGAGAAGGTGCCGATGCCGCGCATATTGATGCTGAAGTTGCCCGGCTGGGTGCCGTAGGACAGTGTCAGCGCCGGCGACAGGGCCGGGACGTCTTCGAGGTCGCGCACGTTGGCGCGCTGCAGGACGGCGTCGTTGAGGACGGTGATGGAGGCCGGTACGTCCTGCAGGTTCTGCGCGCGCTTGTTGGCGGTAACGATCACGGATTCCAGTTTGCCGTTGTCGGCCTGCTGGGCCATGACAGCGCTACCATATCCAAGTAAAGCAAGGGATACCGCAGCGGTGATGCGCCGGACTTTCGGTTGATTCGAGTGCATATCGTGTCTCCTGTGTTGTCGATGTTATAGCTGTTATGGTGTGCTGCGTGGTACTGAAACCAGGTTGTGGTAGCGCTTCCATTTCTGGTTTAAAAAAATCCGCCGGTCGTCGCGCAGACGGCCGGCGGTCCGGTTTTATTGACTCTTGACCTGCAGCGGCGCTTTCAGTTTCTGGGCGTAGCCGCGCACGTAGGCGTCCCATGCGGAGGCGTCGGCAAAGTCGCCGCTCTTGCTCCAGCCGGCGCCCATGTAGTAGACGAAGGGCTGGCCTGGTTGTGCGCTGCCGAGCGTCAGCATCTGCTTGTCGACGAGCTCAAAGCCGCTGACGCCAGCAGGCAGGATGACGGCGCAGCCGATGCTGCCATCGTCGCCGTGCGGCGGCTGCCAGTAGCTGTTGAAATGGTTGGCGCCATCTTCGGTGTTGTGGCTACCTTCGCCATCACGGTGGACGATGCCCACGCCAACCGTCAGCGGCGCCTTGCTGCTGCTGGCGAAGCGGCTTTCTACGCGGGTCATGTTGGAGCCGGCGTCGATCGAATAGCGCTTCACTTCCGAGACGCTGCGGCCGTTGCCGGCGTCCCAGCTGCCGTAGGTCAGTTCGAAGACGGCGCGCAGCGGGCCGTCGGCCAGCACCTTGTATTGGGTGAAGTTGGACGAGTTGTGCAGCTTGCCGTCAGCGTAGATGGTGGTGCCGCCGCAGCCGCGGCTCTGGCCGACGTCGTAGAAGTCCAGGCCTTCGCCGATATCGTGGTGGTACTCGCCGCGCTTGTACCATTTATCGACCACCGGTGTGCGTACCTTCTTGACCCAGACGTCAACGCCGCTGCTGATCAAGTGTTCTTTCGGGTCCTTGATGATGGCGGGACCGTAGACGCGGTGGGCAGTGCGGTCGCTCTCCCACGCGAAATCGTCGAGGCGTTCCGGCACAAAGCGCGCATGGGTTTTTACGTCAGCCGGTGGCACGGCGGCCAGACGGCTGGCCGGCAGCACCAGATAGCGGCGCGTTTCGTTCGCTGCCAGGTTCACCGGAAACAGCAGCTGTTTGCCGATCACCTGCGAGTTGATGATGGCCGAGGTGGCGGCATCCATCACGACGGGCTGCTTGATGCCGGCGCCCGGTCGGACTTCCGCCAGTTCGTCGCCTCGCACGCCGTTGGTCGGATTGGCTACGCTGACGGTTTGCGGCCTGGTCTTGTCCAGCACTGCCATGCGATAGATTTCGCTTCCCGCCAGCAGGAAGCCGCCGACGCCATAGACCTCGGTCAGGTTATCGTCAAACACTTTCGGCGCCAGGCCGATAGGCTGCACGTGGGTCAGCTTGCCGTCGGCCTGCACGTTGGCGACCAGCGCGCTCCAGGCCTTCTGCACCGCAGGCTTGAAGGCCTTGGCATCCAGCAGGCCCTGGTTGACGCCCCATGCAAACGCGTAGGTGTACAGCGCCGAGCCGCTCGACTCTTTCATCGGATAGGTGTCCGGGTCCAGCAGGCTGGCGCGCCACAGGCCATCTGCCTGCTGCAGCGTGAGCAGTTTGGCGGCCATGTCTTTATACTGCTGCACAAAGCGCGGACGTTCGGGATGGTTCTCCGGCAGGTATTGCAGCACGCGTACCAGGCCGCCCATCACCCAGCCATTGCCGCGGCTCCAGTAGACCTTCCTGCCATTGGCTTCGCGCTTGTCGAAGTAGTTGGAGTCGCGGAAGTACAGGTGCTCTTCCTTGTCGTACAGGTAGTCCGAAGTCGCCCACCATTCGCTGATGGCGAAGTCGAGGTAGCGCTGGTCGCCCGTGATGGCCCACAGGCGCAGCCAGGCCGGTGGCGCCATGTACAGCGCGTCGCACCATGACCAGCGGTCCTGGTTGCCCTTGACGGTGAAGTCCAGCGTGCCGGTGCGGCGGTCGGCCAGGATGTCGTCAAAGCTGGCGCGCAGCGGCGCGATCATCTTCGAGTCATGCGTTTGCAGATACAGCTCGGCGTAGGTCTGGCCGACGATGTGGTCGTCCGCGTGATAGTGGTTGGGACCCAGGTTCCAGTTGTTCTTCTCGCCCATGGCGATCATCGCATCGCGGTATTTGCTGCTGCCGGAGATATTCGCCAGCGCCATGATGCCGTTGTAGCCTACCGCCTGCGTCCAGTCGTCCGGACGGTGCTTGCTGGGATTGGCCAGCTGCCAGTCGGCCACGCGCTCCATGGTCGACAGCACGGCTTTGGGATTGATGGCGGCCGATGGCGCTGCCGCTTGCGCGGCCGGTGCTTCAGCTGCCATGGCGGGTACGGCTTGGAACATGGCTGCTACGGCAGCCAGTACGGCAATACGCAGGTGCGACGATGTCATGCAGTTGTCTCCGTGATGGATATACTTTTTATGCGTTATTTGTACATCGGGCCGGCCGTCACGAACGGGCCACCCTGGTAAATCGTGGTGGCATCGCCTGCTTCGGGATAGTCGGCGCTGTCCGGGAATTTGCCGGCGAACTCGCTGGAGCTGTGCTGCGGCGCATAGCCCAGGTGCGCTGCATGTTTGTTGTCCCACCATTTGGTGGCATTGTCCGAGGTGCCGAAGGTGATGGTGTGCCCCACGCGCGGCGTGAACAGCGAACGGCTGATGAGCTGTACCAGGTCGTCGTAGGCCAGGTAGGTCACCATCATGCGGCTGTTCTTCGGCTCGGGGAAAGAGGAGCCGATGCGCAGGCAGACAGTCTCGGTGCCGAAGCGGTCGTAGTAGTAGCGCGACAGCGCCTCGCCAAACGCTTTGGAGATGCCGTAGAAGCCGTCCGGGCGCAGCGGCATGTGGGCGTCCACCAGGTCCGTGGTCTTGTAGTAGCCGACCACGTGGCTGGAGCTGGCGTAGATCACGCGCTTGACGCCGCACTTGTGGATCGCCTCGTACAGATGATGCAGGCCCAGGATGTTGGCGTTCATGATGGGTTCAAATTTGTCTTCCACCGAAATGCCGCCGAAGTGCAGCACGGCCTCCACGCCCTCCATCATGCTCATGACCTTGTCGCGGTCGCCCAGATCACCGATCACGATTTCTTCGCCTTCGCGCGCCGGACCAAGATCCTTGACGTCATTCAGGCGGACGATGTCGGCCCATTCCTTGGCGCGCTCGCGCAGGATGGAACCCAGGCCGCCTCCGGCGCCGGTCAACAGAATGCGTTTGAAAGGTTTTGTAGTGGTCATGGGTTGCTTTTATGGGATGGTAAAGGTATTGTGGTTAAACGTTTAATCGCAAGTATAACGAAATTCTCTTCGAGGTCAATCGATTCATGAAAAAGCCCGTTCCCACCATTCGCGACGTGGCCGCCGGCGCTGGCGTGTCCACCGCGACGGTGTCCAAGTTTGTCAACGGTACGCAGCGCTTTTCGCCGGGGGTTGAAGAGGCCATTACCAGAGTGATCGCGGAGCTGGGCTACCGTTCCAATCCGCTCGCGCAGTCGATGATTACCGGCCGCACGCAGAGCATCGGCCTGTCGGTGCTGGATGTGGCGAATCCGCACTTTGCCAGTGTGGTCAAAGGGGCCAACCGTGTCGCGCAGGCGCATGGCTACAATCTGCTGCTGGTGGATACGGAGGAAAATCCTGGCCGCGAACGTCCGCTGCTGGAGGCGCTGAGCCGCCGCGTGGATGGCCTGATCGTCTTCACGCGGATTGCGGAAGCGGAGATGGACTGGATGGTCGAACTGGGCAAGCCGCTGGTGCTGTTCGGCCGCCTGACGCAGCACGATATTCCGTGGGTGGCGGGCGACGACCATCGCGGTGCGGCCATGCTGGCGCGGCACCTGGTCACGCTGGGCCACAAGCGCATTGCCTACCTGGGGTTTTCCAAGTCGCGCCGCGACGAGGAGCGGCTGGCCGGCATCCGCGACTGCCTGGCCGACGTGGGCTTGTCGCTGGAGGTGTATGACGCCACTGCACCGTCGGCGCAGGAAGGGGAACGCATGAGCTCTTCCATCATGCTGGGCGCCCAGCATCCCGATGCGCTGATCTGCTACAACGACTTGATGGCCATGGGGTTCATGAAGGCAGCACAGACGCTGGGCTTCCGCATACCGGGGGATATCTCGGTCGCCGGTTTCGATAACATCGCCTTTGCCAGCTACACCTCGCCGCCTTTGACCACGGTCGATCTGCAAAGCGAGCGGCTGGGCGCAGCGGCGGTAGAAAAGCTGATTGCGCAGATCGAAGGCAAAGACGCCGATCACGCCAATATCATCGAGCCCAAGCTGGTCTTGCGGCACTCGACCAGCAACCACAATCGTTAGTGCTTTACCTCGGCAGAAAAATCACATACCATATTTGTAAAACGTTTTCCAAAAATCAGAGACACCACATGACCTTTCTTCGCCTGAACTCTTCTGCGCTGGCCGTCTTGCTGGCTTTTGCGCCTGCTTCCGCAGTCCTTGCCCAATCTCCTGCCAGTTATGTAGCGCCGCTGGCCACCACGCCGATGAACCGCATCGTGCAGGACAACGCGTACACACAGCTGGACTTCTTCTTCAAGAAGCTGGTGGCGGAAAAGGAGGGCATGGTGCTGGATGGCGCGTCGCCGTTCAAGAGCGGCGACAAGTTCTTGCCCGGGAAAGTGGCGGCAGGCCTGGGCCATGTGCTGCTGAATACCGCCAAGGATGATCCGTCGCTGGCGCAGAAGCTCAAGGATTACCGCGCAATCGCCGATATGACGGTCGGCATGGATAACCATACCTGGGGCATCTACTACTACATCGGCACGCTGGTGAAGCTCAAGGAGGCTGGCCTGCTGGAGCGTGCTGTCAGCCCGGCCACGCTGGAAAAGCTGCGCAAGCAACTGGACTGGCGCACCTTTGTCACGCCGCAGTGGGATCTGATTAGCCTGCCGACCAACTACTACGGCGTGGCATTCAGCATCGCGCGCCTGCGCATGCTGATGGGCTGGGAGGACGATAGCGCGGGCAAGGTACTGCTGGAGAAGATGCTCACGCATTACAAGAAGTACTCCGGCAAATACGGCTTCTCCGACGAGACGGATGGCGAGGGGCGCTTTGATCGCTACAGCATCCTGCTGATCGCCGAGATCTGCGAGCGCTTCCTGGAAACCGGCCTGCAACCGACCGATGAACTCAAAGGCCTGCTGCGCAAGGCCGCTGATATCGCGCTGAATGTGGCCAACACCGCAGGTGATGGTTTCAGTTTTGGCCGCAGTCTTGGCCCGTATGGTGAAACAGCGCTGGTGGAAATCCTGTCCGTATCGGCCTATCTCGACGTGCTGACGCCGGAAGAGAAGCAGTACGCTTACGCCTTCTCCTCACGCGTAGCCGCGCGCTATATGGACTTCTGGTACGACCCTTCCATGCACTCGCTGGACATGTGGGGCAAGGGGCGCCGCACGGACACCTATCGCGGCAAGCACCGCATCCTGGGCGAGAACTTCTCGCTGCTGCATCAGCTGATCTATACCAACGATACCTGGAACAAGGCTGGCTTCAAGGATGTGCAGCCGAAAGCGGACTTGCAGGCATGGCTGGACAAGAACCGCCCGCAGTTCAGCACCACCACGTTTGCGCAGGGCGAGTATGACCGCGCGCTGGCCATCTTCCGCGATGGTAAGCACGTCGTCAGTCTGAACATGATTAACGGCGGCATCAGCCAGCATGACAACAGCCCTTACTATCCGCTGCCTTTCGCACCGGGCATCGTCTCTGGCGTGGCGGACAGCGGTGGTGCACATCCGCAACTGCTGCCGAAGTTCACCATGGCTGACGGCACGCAGCTGATCGGCGCGGCGTGGATCAAGGATATCAAGACCGGCAAGGATGGCCAGCGTTACACGGTCACCTATCGCCAGGATGAACTGGACCGGCTGGGCAAACGCTCGCCGGTCAAGGATGGGCGCATCAAGCTGCAAACCGCCTACACGCTGGAACATGGCATGATGACCCGCACGGACGTTTACACGCCGGTGGGAACGCAGGACGTAGACAAGGTCACGCTGGAATTCGCGTCGTTCTCGGACCAGGCTACGCTGAACAGCAACACGGTCACGTTCAGGCAGGGCGATGTGAAGGAATACAGCGTCAGCGGCCTGCAGCAATGCCAGGCTGCGCCAACCAACGGCGACAAGAACTTTATGGCGCCCTATGGACCGATGAAGACGCTCGTCACCTGCAGCACCGGCAAGCTGACCATGAAGGAGCCGCTGACCATCAAGTGGACGATCAAATATGCCGCATCTGAAAATTGAGTACACCGCGAATCTGGACGCGCATACCGATGTCGGCATCTTGTGCAAGGCGCTGTCGCACACGCTGGTGACGTTGAAGGACGCGGCTGGCGCGCTGGTGTTCCCGTTGTATGGAACGCGCGTGCTGGCCTATCCGTCGGCGCAGTATGCGGTGGCGGATGGAGAGCAGGACCGGGCCTTCGTCTACCTCAATATGCGTATCACGCCCGGCCGCAGCCAAGAGCTGGTACAGGCGATAGGCGATGCGGTGCTGGCCGAAGCCAGGCAGCAGCTGGCGCCGGTCATGGACAAATTGCCGCTGCGCCTGACGCTGCATATCGATGCGGCGCCGCCGGCGTACGAAGGTAAATTCACCAACTAAGAATTTCAGGAGACGATGAATGCATAAAGTGTGGAAGCTGCTGTTGTTGTCGAGTTGTCTGGCCGCGAGTTTCGCGGTGGGCGCTCAGGACGACCAGGCGCCGGGCCAGGCGCTGGCCAATCAGGGCGCTGGCAAACGCGCCGAACTGGCCAGGCAGTCGCCTACGCTGCAGAACATCTATGGCCGCCAGCATCTGCTGCTGGATGGCCGCTGGAGTTACATCGTCGATCCATATGAAACAGGCTTCTACAATTATCGCCATCAGCCGTTCGACCAGTCGCCTAGTGGCGCCGGTGGCTTCTATGATGACCGCAAACCGAAAAGCAAGGACGATGCGGTTGAATACAGCTTTGAAGGCTCGCCGACGCTGGCGATTCCTGGCGACTGGAATTCCCAGAACGCCAAACTGGAAAACTATGAAGGCACGGTGTGGATGCGCCAGCTGTTCAACGCCACGCCCAAGGACGGAAAGCGTTACTTCCTGTATTTCGGCGCAGTCAATTATGAGGCCCATGTCTACCTGAACGGCAGGAAGCTGGGCAGCCACAAGGGCGGCTTCACGCCGTTCCAGTTCGAGGTGACGGGGCGGCTGCTGAATGGCCAGAACACGGTGGTGGTCAAAGCGGATAACACGCGTCATCAGGACGATATTCCGACGCTGAATACGGACTGGTGGAACTACGGCGGCATCACACGCGACGTGCTGCTGGCTGAAACGCCGGACACCTATATCGAGGATTACCAGATCCAGCTGGCCAAAGGTGATATGGGCCGCATTGAAGGTTATGTGACGCTGGCCGGTGTCCAGCGGACGCAGGACGTGACGGTATCGATTGCGGAGCTGGGCGTAAAAACGGTGGTGCACACGGACGTGAATGGCCGTGCGGTCATCAACCTTGCACTGCCTAAGAACAAGGTGCGCTACTGGTCGCCGGAAGATCCCAAACTGTATAACGTCAGCATCGCCAGCACGACGGACAAGCTGAATGACCGTATCGGTCTGCGCACGATTGAAACGCGCGGCCATGACATTCTGCTCAACGGCAAATCCGTGTTCCTGCGCGGCGTGTCGCTGCATGACGAGAACCCGTTGATCCCGGGCCGTTTGCGCGGCGAGGGCGATATGCGGATGATGCTGCAATGGGCCAAGGACATGAACTGCAACTATGTCCGCCTGGCGCACTACCCGCACAGCGAGGAGATGATCAAGCTGGCCGACGAAATGGGCATCCTGGTGTGGGCCGAGGTGCCGGTGTACTGGACCATCTCGTGGGAGAAGCCGGAAGTCTACGCCAACGCGGCGCAACAGCTGACCGACCTTGTCGTGCGCGACAAAAACCGCGCCAGTGTCATCATCTGGTCTATCGGGAACGAGACGCCAGTCAGTGCACCGCGTAACGCTTTCATGGGCAAGCTGGCGGACACAGTGCGTGCGCTGGACCGTACGCGCCTGGTTGGTGCGGCGCTGGAAGTGCATCGTACTGGCGATGTGGTGACGGTGGAAGATCCATTGGCCGAGAAGATCGATCTGGCCAGCTTTAATGAATACGCCGGCTGGTACTGGTCCAACAACAAGGAGATGCTGAAGTTCTCCTTCAAGGTCAATTACAACAAACCGGTGCTGGTGACGGAGTTTGGCGCCGATGCGCTGGGCGGCTATCACGCCGACAGCGATACGAAGTGGAGCGAGGAGTATCAGGACCAGCTGTACAAGAATACCTTCAAGCTGCTGGATGCGATTCCCGGTTTGCGTGGCATGACGCCGTGGGTGCTGACGGACTTCCGTTCGCCACGCCGTCCGCATCCTTACTTCCAGGATTTCTGGAATCGCAAAGGCTTGATCTCGGAGACTGGCAAGAAGAAGCAGGCCTTCTACACGCTGAAGTCGTATTACGAACAAAAACAGCAGCAGTACAAATAAGCCATGAAAAATCCCATCATACACCGCACGCTGTCGCTCGCAATTGGTACCGCTACCCTTGCCATGGGCATGGCTGCGCACGCGCAGGATGCACAGATTGACCGCAAAGTGGCGGAGCTGATGAAGAAGATGACGGTCGCGGAAAAAGTCGGCCAGTTGCATCAGCTGTCGGGCCGCCAGTTCACTGGCCCCACCAGCAGCGCTTATGCGGACAAGCTGGCCGATATCCGCGCCGGTAAAGTCGGCTCCATGCTGAACGTCAAAGGCGTCGCCGACACACGCGAGATTCAGGCGCTGGCGCTGCAATCGCGTTTGAAGATTCCACTGCTGTTCAGCCTTGACGTCATCCATGGTTATCAGACCGTGTTCCCTGTGCCACTGGGGGAATCCGCTTCCTGGGATATGGAGGCGATTGAGCTGTCCGCCCACATCGCGGCGAAGGAGGCCGCAGCTGCCGGCATCCACTGGACCTTTGCGCCGATGGTGGATGTGGCGCGCGATCCGCGCTGGGGCCGTGTGATGGAAGGTGCGGGCGAAGATACTTACCTTGGCGCGCGCATTGCTGCCGCGCGCGTGCATGGTTTCCAGGGCAAGCAGTTGGGCGCCACTGATTCCGTGATGGCGACCGCCAAGCACTTCGCCGCCTACGGCGCGGCGATTGCCGGCCGTGACTACAACGCGGTGGACATGAGCAACCAGCAGCTGTTTGAAACCTATCTGCCGCCATTCAAAGCTGCTGCGGATGCAGGCGCCGCGACGTTTATGAATTCGTTCAATACGCTGAATGGTGTGCCTGCCACCGGCAATGCCTTCCTGCAGCGCGATATCCTGAAAGGCGCCTGGAAGTACAAGGGCTTTGTGGTCAGCGACTGGGGTTCGGTGCGCGAGATGGTGCCGCATGGGTATGCGGCCGATTTGTCCGATGCCGCCGTCAAGGCCATCAATGCCGGCAGCGATATGGACATGGAAGGCTACGCCTACAGCCAGCATCTGCAAGCCGCAGTCAAGGCGTGCAAGGTGAAGATGGCTACCCTGGACGACGCCGTGCGCCGCATCCTGTACAAGAAATTTGAACTGGGCCTGTTCGATGATCCCTACCGCTATTCGGACGCCGCGCGCGAGAAGACCGTGCTGGGTGATGTCTCGCACCGCGCTGCGGCTTTGGATGTGGCGCAGAAGTCCATCGTCCTGCTGAAGAACGGGAACCAGCTGTTGCCGCTGTCGCGCGAGGCCCGGCGCATTGCCGTGATTGGCCCGTTGGCCGATTCGCAGCGTGACCTGGAAGGCGGCTGGGTGGTGCAGGGCGAGCGTGCCAAAGTGGTGAGCATCCTCGAAGGCATGCGTAGCCATGGGGGCAAGGCGGAGATCAGCTATGCGCAGGCGTGTGCGCCGGGCTGCACCAGCAACGAAGGTTTTGCCGATGCGGTGGCGAAGGCGGCAGCGGCGGATGTCGTCGTACTGGCCATCGGCGAGACGTGGGATCAGAGCGGCGAGGCCAAGTCCCGCAGCGATATCACGCTGCCTGGCCAGCAGGAGGCGCTGTTCAACGCGCTGAAGGCGACCGGCAAGCCAGTGGTTGTCGTGATGCTGGCCGGACGTCCGCTGGTGTTCAATACGATTGCCGACCAGGCGGACGCGATTGTCTATGCGTGGTTCCCGGGCAGCGAAGGCGGCAACGCGGTCGCCAATGTGCTGTTCGGTGACTACAACCCATCGGCCAAGCTGCCGATTACCTTCCCGCGCAGCGTGGGACAGATTCCGCTGTCGTACATCCAGTACAACACTGGTCGCCCGGTGACAGACGAGAAGAACGTGGTCTACAAATCGGCCTACATCGATTCCGTCAACACGCCGCGCTATGCGTTTGGCCATGGCATGAGCTATACCGAGTTCAAATATTCCGGTCTGACGCTGAGCAGTCCCTCAATGAACGGTGCGCAGAAGGTGACGCTGTCCTTTGACCTGGCCAATACCGGCAAGGTCGAGGGCACGGAAATCGTACAGCTGTATTTGCGCGACATGGTCTCGTCGGTGGTGCGCCCTTTGAAAGAGTTGAAAGGCTTTGAGAAGGTGCGCCTGAAACCGGGGGAGAGCCGCCGTATCAGCTTCACGATTGACCGCGATACGCTGTCCTTCTTCAACAGCCAGTTGACGTGGGGCGCGGAAGCAGGCGACTTCAAACTCATGGTCGGCAGCGCATCGGATGACATCCGCCTTGAAAGCACTCTTAAACTGAACTGATTATGACGACGCCTACCATTACCGCCATGCGCGTGATTCCTGTCGCGGGCCGCGACGGCATGCTGCTCAACCTGAGCGGCGCGCACGCGCCATTCTTTACCCGTAACCTGCTGATCCTGACCGACAGCGCCGGCAATACCGGTGTTGGCGAAGTTCCCGGCGGCGAGAAAATCCGCGCCACGCTGGAAGATGCGAAAACGCTCATCGTCGGTCAGTCTATCGGCCAATACAATGCGGTGCTGAACAAGGCGCGTGCTGCGTTTGCCGACCGCGATAGCGAAGGCCGCGGCTTGCAGACCTTTGACCTGCGCATCGCTATCCACGCCGTGACGGCGATTGAATGCGCGCTGCTGGATCTGCTGGGCCAGCACCTCGGCGTGCCGCTGGCGGCGTTGCTGGGCGACGGCCAGCAGCGCACGCAAGTACCGATGCTGGGTTATCTGTTCTTCGTTGGCGACCGCACCGTCACCGATCTGCCGTATGCCAGCGAGCCGGATGCGGACAATGCGTGGTTCCGTCTGCGTCATGAAAAAGCGATGGACGCCAACGCTGTCGTGGCGCTGGCCGAGGCGGCGTATGAGCGCTACGGCTTCAAGGACTTCAAGCTGAAGGGCGGTGTGCTGCGCGGAGAAGACGAGATCGAAGCCGTCACCGCGCTGGCCGAACGCTTCCCGGAGGCGCGCGTGACGCTGGACCCGAACGGCGGCTGGTTGCTCAAGGATGCGATTCGCCTGTGCCGCGATAAAGGCGATGTTCTGGCCTACGCGGAAGACCCATGCGGTGCGGAGAATGGCTATTCAGGCCGCGAAGTGATGGCGGAATTCCGCCGCGCCACCGGCCTGCCTACCGCCACCAATATGATCGCCACCGACTGGCGCGAGCTGGGACATGCGGTGCAGCTGCAGTCGGTGGATATCCCACTCGCCGATCCGCATTTCTGGACCATGCAAGGTTCGGTGCGTGTGGCGCAGTTGTGCCATGAATGGGGGCTGACCTGGGGCTCGCACTCCAATAATCACTTCGACATCTCTCTGGCGATGTTCACGCACGTGGCAGCGGCAGCGCGGGGCAACATCACGGCGATCGATACGCACTGGATCTGGCAGGATGGTCAACGCCTCACCACGGAACCGTTGAAAATCGCTGGTGGCCTGGTGGATGTTCCGACCAGGCCGGGACTCGGTGTGGAGCTGGATATGGCGGAAGTGGAAGCCGCGCACCAGCGCTACTTGTCAATGGGATTGGGCGCACGCAATGACGCCGCCGCGATGCAGTTCCTGATTCCAGGCTGGCGCTTCGATCCCAAGCGTCCGTGCCTGGTGCGCTGAATCAGCGCAGGCGCAGTATCTTCGTCAGTTCGCCGCTCCTGTCCAGCGCATTGATCGCAGCGTCGAATTCGGCGACGGTGATCTTGCTCTTGCGGGAGACGGCGCAGCGGGTCTGTGCTTCGTAGACCACCAGTACGTGTGCGCCGTGCGGCACTTTGCCGCCGGCGAACTGGCGGTGGACGACAGTGGTTGGCGTCACCAGATAGTCAAAGCGTCCGTTCAGCCATTTGCGGATCGACAGTGCGCTGGATGGCGCGTCGTCGCGGATGTAGTCCTTGCCGACGATTTTCTCCAGCTCCGGGTAGCGGAAGCCGAGTACCGTGCCAAGGCGTTTGCCGCGCAGCTCTGCCAGTGAAGCCGGCGGCTTCACGCGCGGTGAGGAAATCACCACCTCGCTGATCGGAATGAAGGCTTGCGTCCAGTCGACATCGCCCGGCAGCCATTCGGGCAGGTAGCTGCACAGGATGTCGCCATCGCCGTTCTCCAGCGCCGCCATGACGCGCGTGCGTGGCAGCTCCACGTATTTGAGCGGCATGCCGAGCTGGCGTGCCAGGGCTGCGCCCAGCTTGTCCTGAAACTCCGACTTGGGCAGTGGATTGGCGGTCAACATGCCATCCACTTTTTCGACATAGCGTAGTGGTTCTTTTTCGATAGCGTGTGTGGACGCCATGACCAGCAGCAGGCTGGCCAGCATTGCGGCGCGCATCAGTTCAAGCCTTTCTGCATCTCGGCGACTTCTTCGCGCAACCAGTCGCAGAAGTGGGTGATCTTGCTCATGCTTTGTTTGCTGCGGCTGACGATGAAGCGATAGCCGCGTTCATACGGCGCGCTGGCGCAGTTCACCATGCGCAAGGCGCCGTTGCGCAAGTCTTCGCTGGCGATGGCGTGCGATACCAGTGCCACGCCCTGGCCGGCGACGGCCGACTGCACCATCACGGCGAAGTTGGTAAAGCTGCGCGAAAAGTTGAACTTGCCTTTGAGGGCGTTGTTATGTCTCAGCAGCGCGATCCAGGTGTCGGTGGTGAATTCGTGCAGCAGCGGATAGCGGTGCAGCGTCTCCAGCGTGATCTCGGTTTCGCCGGGCGCCAGCAGCGACGGGCTGTAGACGGCGACCAGGCAGTCGTGGAATAGCAGTGCGGGGTCGCCAGGGACCACGTTGTAGGTGCGCAGTGCGATGTCGGTGCTGCCGTCCTCGATGTCCACCAGACGGTCGCTGGAATCGATGCGGATATCCAGGTCGGGATAACGTTTGGTGAAGCGTGTAATACGCGGCACCAGCCATTTGATGGCCAGCGATTGCGTGGTCGAGATGCGCAGGATTTTTTCTTCATCGCCGCCTTGCAGGGCCGCGACCTTGGTATTCAGCTCGTCCAGCATGCGGCGCACGGTGGCAGCCATTTCCTGGCCTTTTTCAGTGAGCGTGATGTGGCGTGGGTGACGCACGAACAAGTCGAAGCCCAGCGCTTCTTCCAGCTGTTTTACCTGCAAGCTGATTGCCGCAGGTGTCTTGTGCAGCTCTTGGGCGGCCAGTTTAAAGCTGCCCCAGCGCGCTGCGCAGTCGAAATCGATCAAGCCGGAAAGTGATCGCAGCAGTTTGGGCATGGCTAAGTTTTTCTTATGCTCAGGTCGAAAATAACTCGTTTGATAACAGTTTGGAACAAGCAGAAAATATAACCTATCAGCAGTTAAAACTCCATGAACAAGTTTTCTTTAGAGGAGATTCTCATGTCCGACCTGATCCTGCGCGTGCAACAGTCCCGTTTTACGAATGAACTGGTCAAGCTGTTGGCACAAATGGCGCATCGCGAATTCCATTGACCTGAAGCGAACGTGGTAACAGCAAAATTATCGTGAATTCCGCCATCCCAAGCCGATGAGCGGCTGGCTTTCTTGTTGGGCTGATTCAGACTGGCGCGGTAGCGCGCTCGAGTTCACCCAGCCAGCGGATGGCGTATTCGCGTGTGTCGCCGCACATGTCGGCTGCCGGTTGCAGGCCGCCGCAGAACGCCGGCCGTGATGGCTGGCCGAAGATCAGGCAGCGGTTGTCGTGCGCGAGCTGCACGCAGCGCACACCCGCCGGTTTACCGTTGGGCATACCGGGGATGGGGCTGGTGATGGAGGGGGCCGTGCAGCATGCGCCGCAGTTCGGCCGGCACTCCAGTACGGACGTGGTGGAGTTCATAGGGGCGGTATTTTACCGCGCTTCGCCGGACGCCAGCCATTTTGCGACGGCGTGTGCCACCCATGCACCATCATCCAGAGGCAGGTCGTGGCCGGCGGTTGGGTGTACCGCATGCGCGGCTTGCCACGCGCTGGCCAGGTTGGCGGAGCAGCGTGGATCGACCAACTGGTCGCCGGCGCTGCTCAGCACCAGCACCGGTATCGCCGGTGGTTTGGACGGCGCGCGGAAACGGGCGGCCGACCATAGCTGCCGCAAGGCATTGGCGCGGGTGACGGGATACTCGCGCTGATACTCGAGCCAGCGCTCCATCAACCCGGCGCGCCGTGCCAGGTCGCCTTCGCGGCTGGTCAGGCGCAGGATCAGCCGCTCCTGATTTTCCACGCCGCCTTTCACCATCTGCCGCAGGATGGACGGATAGTTCTGCCAGCGCAGGCGCTGGTGAAAGCGGCTGTACGGCCGCATGCTGGTGTTAATCAGCACGCAGCGTTCTATCTCCTGCGGATAACGGCTGGCCCATTCCACGGCCACCATGCCGCCCAGCGAGAGTGCCAGCAAGGAGTAGGGCGCTTTGACGCCGCGCGCGCGCAAATCGGCGCGGCAGAACTCCACCATCTGCGCCACTCTGGTGGCACTGCGCAGGGCGTGGCGCTGGCCATTGCCCGGCAAGTCCGGGGTGATGATGTCGGCATCCGGCAGCACTGCGGACAGCTCGCTGGGGAAACGCCCCCAGTGCCGCTGCTCCCGCATCAGGCCACGCAACAGCACCCAGGTGCTCATGTGTGATACCACTGCGACAGTGCGCGGCGATGCTGGACGGTACGCGCCATGCCTTCGGGCAGCCAGCGTCCGTGGCTGTTCGCGGCGCGCATCAGGAAGTCGAACAGGATCAGGTGCCGGCGCAGCACGCGCTGCAAGCGGTGGCGCGCGGTCGGGTTGAAGATGGCGATGCGGTCGAAGATCTGGCGCGGGTTTTTTTTCACCCACAGCCACGAGCCCATCTCCAGTGTGAAGGGCAGGAACACGCGCTGGTTATAGCTGGTGCCGTTCAAATACAGATAGTCCCACAGGTCGCCGTGCGTGCGGTACTGACGGCTCTGTGGCTCGAACACGTAGTTGTGATTCGGGTAGGCCTGGCTGAACAACTCTTCCAGCGCGCCGATGTCGGCCAGATGCGGAATCGGCGCGGTGGTGTGCGCGTGCGGGAACCAGATGCGGTCGCGCAGGCCAAAGCCGGAGTGACAGTCAAGCGCCATGCTGAACTGACGCGTTAGCAGTTCCTTCTCCACCAGTGCACACACGGCCTGGCTTTCCGGCTCCATGGGCGCATCCTCGGCGCCGCGATACCACGGCAGGTGATGGCTGTAGCGCTGGCCGCCCAGCATGAAAGGCACGCGCTCGACTGCGCTTAGCGGCGCGTTGCGCATCAGGTCCACGCCTTGCGGATTGCAGCGCGTGGCTTGCCACATGCCTCCCGGGTTCACCAGTGGCATGAACACCAGCCGCATCGACTCCAGTTGCTGATGCAGGGTGCTGTCCCAGCGCAGCCGCGCCAGCAGGCTTTCCAGGAACGACAGCACGACCTGCGTGCCGATGCGTTCCAGTCCGTGGATGCCGCCAAAGAAGCCCAGCGCCGGTACATCCAGGCTCGGATTACCTAGCGCGATGCTGTAGACGGGGAACTGGCGTCCGTCCATGGCGACGGTGCAGGCGGTGCTGACTTCAAGATGCTTCCCGCCTTCGTCGATCAGACGTTTGAGGGTGATCAGCTCGGGCAGGTTCTTCTCAGGCATGGGCGCGGCGCAAAAAAGATGTGACGGCTAGTGTAGCCGATATTCCTAGCGTTCCGTCGCCGCCAATTGCAGCAGTGTCTCGCGGAAGGTGGCTACCAGAGGCCGCAGGTTGATGCGGTGCCAGGCCGCCCACAGCGCGGCGCGGTAGGTGAACCAGGGCAGTTCGCGCAGCACCACGCCCGGCGGCGCCTGATGGCGCAAGCCCTGCTGCACCAGGGCGATGCCCAGTCCCGCCGCCACCAGACCCAGTGCCGTCGTCGGTTCGCTGGCTTCCATCTTGATGTTGGGAGTGAAGCCGGAGCGTACACAGGCCGCCACAAAGTTATGGTGATGGTCGCCCGTTTCGTGGTGGCGCACGACGATGAATTCCTGTCCGGCCAGGTCGTCCGGCTTGAGCGTCTTGAGCTTGGCCAGCGGGTGCGCTTCCGGAATCGCCAGGATCATCGGATCGCTGAGCACCTGCGCGCCTTCCAGGTCGGGATCGTCGGCCGGCGGTGGATCGCAGACCAGCGCGATGTCCAGGCTGCGCTGGCGCAGGCCTTCCAGCTGCTCGGACGAATGCAAGCTATACAAGGCCACGTGCACATTGGGCCGCGCGGCGCGCAGGGTGCGCAGGCCGGCCGGCAGCACACCCGCGTGCATGGCGTTCTCGATGTAGCCAACGCACAGGCCTCCTTCGTCGCCGCGCCCCAGCCGTTTGGCCAGTCCTTCCAGCCGCTGCGCGTGGGTGAGAAAGGCTTGGGTCTCGGCCAGGAAGGTGCGGCCGTCACGCGTCAGGCGGATGCGCTGCTGGCTGCGCTCAAATAGGGTGAGTCCCAGCTTTTCTTCCAGCTGCGCGATCTGGCGGCTCAGTGGCGACTGCGAGATGTGCAGGCGCTCGGCGGCGCGTCCCACATGCTCTTCCTCGGCCACGGTGACGAAATATTGAAGTTGGCGGATATCTAACATATCAGACCTATAATGACTTAAGTTGTGTAAATTATGTCTTGGACAGTCTGATCTCGTCAACTTAAACTGGCCTCACTTTCTTCATTTATCTTCATAAGGAATCGAGATGAGTATCCGTCAAAAACTGCAAGGCCAGCTGGGTTTCGGCACCGCCCCACTGGGTAATATGTTCCGCAATATTCCGCAGGCCGAAGCGCTGGCCACCGTGGACGCGGCCTGGGAACAGGGCATCCGCCACTTCGACACGGCGCCGCTGTACGGCGCCGGCCTGGCCGAGCTGCGCCTGGGCGAGGCGCTGGCCAAACGCAAGCGTGAACACTATGTATTGAGCAGCAAGGTAGGCCGTGTGATCCTCGACGAATTCGAAGATCCCGCCGCGCGCCAGCTGGGCGAGAAAGGCGGCGTGTTTGAGCACGGCCGTCCTAACAAGATTGTTAACGACTACGGTGCCGACGCTACCCTGCGTTCGATCGAAGACAGTTTGAAACGCCTGAAGACCGACCATCTGGACATCGTCTACGTCCACGACGTGGCGCAGGATTTCTACGGTGATGGATGGCTGGCGCAATTCGATATCGCCCGTACCGGCGCCTTCCGTGTGCTGGACCGTCTGCGCAATGAAGGCGTGATCAAGGCCTGGGGCCTGGGCGTCAACCGCGTCGAGCCGCTGGAACTGCTGCTGGACCTGAACGAGCCGCAGCCTGACGCTTTCCTGCTGGCTGGCCGCTACACACTGCTGGATCATGAGCGCGCGTTGCAGCGCCTGATGCCAGCCGCCGCCAAACGTGGTGTGGATGTCGTAGTTGGCGGTCCTTATAGCTCCGGCATTCTGGCCGGCGGCACGCACTTTGAATATCAGAAGGCGTCACCGGAAATCATCGCCAAGGTGGAGCACATCAAAGCTATCGCGCAGCAGCACGGCATCAGCGTGAAAGCCGCCGCCTTGCAATTTGCATTGGCTCATCCTGCCGTGGCATCGGTGATTCCTGGCGCCAGCCGCCCGGAACGCATCGCCGAAGACCAAGCTGCGTTGCGTGAGCAGATTCCAGCGGTATTCTGGAATGCGATGCGTGAACAAAACCTTGTGGCTGCGGACGCACCGCTCCCAGGCGATAAGGAGTAAGGCCATGGCCAGCACGATTGCAAGCATCACGATTCCGGTTGCGCCAGCGCGCGTGTGGCAGCTGATCGGCGGATTTAACGCACTGCCGGACTGGCTGCCGTATATCCCGCACAGCGAACTCAGTGAAGGCGGCCGTGTACGCACGCTGGCCAATCCGGCCGGTGAAGCGATTGTCGAACGGCTGGAAGCCTTTAACGATCAGGAGCGCTTCTACAGCTATTCGATTTTGCAGGCGCCGTTTCCGGCCAGGGACTATCTGGCGACGCTGCGGGTAAAACCGGCGGGCGATTCGGCCTCGGTGGTCGAATGGTCGGGCAGCTTTACGCCGGTCGGCGTGACCGAACAAGAAATTATGCAGCACTTCCACGGTATTTACACCGACGGTCTGCGTGCACTCAAGGAGAAGATGATGGGTATTCCAGCATTGGGTATGGGGACGTTCCGCCTGCAGGGCGATGTGGTGATGGATTCGGTCCGCAACGGTCTGGAAGCCGGGTACCGCGTGATCGATACCGCGCAGATTTACGGCAATGAAGCGGAAGTCGGCGCGGCGATCGCCGCCAGCGGCGTGCCGCGTGAAGAGCTGTTCATCACCACTAAAATCTGGATCGAGAATCTGTCACGCGACAAGCTGATCCCCAGCCTGAAGGAGAGCCTGGCCAAGCTGCGTACGGACTACGTGGACCTGACCCTGATCCACTGGCCATCGCGGGGCGGCGAGGTGCCTGTGCAGGAGTTCATGGCCGCGCTGGCGGAAGCCAAGGCGCAAGGGTTGACGCGCCAGATCGGCGTCTCGAACTTTACGGTGGAGCTGATGCGGCAGGCGATTGACGCTGTCGGCGCGGATGCTATCGCCACCAACCAGATCGAGCTGCACCCGTATCTGCAAAACCGCAAGGTAGTGGAGTTTGCGCGCAGCCAGGGCATCCACATCACGTCCTACATGACGCTCGCCTACGGCAAGGTGCTGGGCGATCCGGTGATTGCGAAAATCGCCGAGCGTCATGGTGCAACACCGGCGCAGGTGGTGCTGGCATGGGCGATGAAGCTGGGCTATGCAGTGATTCCGTCATCGACCCAACGCGCTAACCTGGACAGCAATCTGAAAGCGCTGAACGTAAAACTGAGCGACAGCGATATGGCGCAGATTGCGGCACTGGATCGCAACGAGCGCCTGACCAGCCCTGACGGCCTGGCGCCAGCTTGGGACTAAGCCTTCCGGCGGCACACCAGCGCGATCTGTTCACGCAGCCAGCGCTGGGCGGGGTGGGCATCGTTGCGCCGGTGCCAATGCAATACGAAGGGCACCGGCGCCAGGTCGATCTCCTTTGGCAGCGACAGCAGCGATAGCGCATCCCGCAAGCCGCTGGCCTGCACCGCGCCTTCCATCATCGTGGCCAGCAGGTCGCTGTGGGCGATGATGGACGGCGCCGCATACATTTGCGGCAGTGTGACGACAATATGGCGCTTGCGGCCCAGCTGCGCCAGCCGCGTGTCAACGTGGCCGACGCCATCGCCCTCCGGCGACACCAGCAAATGCGGATGCGCGAGGAATGCGTCCAGCGTCATTTTCTTTTTGGTCAGCGGATGTTTCTTTCGGGCGACGCAGACAAAGCGTTCTTCGAACAGCGGCATGGTGGGAATGCGCGGCGTGTTACCGCCGGGGACACCAATCGCCACGTCAGCTTCTCCCGCATCCAGCAATACCAGTGCATCCTCGCGGGCAGTGAATGACTTTATCTTTACCGTCATTCCCGGCCCTTGTTGCGCCAGACGTTGCAGCAAGGCTGGCAACAAGGTGAATGCCGGGTGGTCCGATAGCCCCAGCGTGAAGCGCACCGTTGAACGGGATGGCTCAAACGCCTGCGTGAAGTCCAGTGTGCGCTGAATGCTGGCCAGCGCGTCGCCCAGCGGTACGGACAGTTCAAGTGCGCGTGGCGTCGGCTGCAAGCCACTGGCGCTGCGGATGAACAAATCATCTTTCAACAGCAGGCGCAGACGGGAAAGCGCCGCGCTCATGGCGGGTTGTGTGCGGCCTATGCGTACGCCAGCGCGCGTGACATTACGCTCGCACATCAGGGCGTCGAAGGCGACAAGCAGATTGAGGTCGATTCCATGCAAATCCATGCCATTGATAATACTGCATATCCATTATCGATTGGACTTGCGTTGTGGCCGATTGCTACAGTGAGCACATCATCCACTTGAGCAGGAGGCACATCATGACCATGCAGGAAAACGGCCTGACCACGGGCCAGCAGCAAGCCATTGAGCATCTGTACCGCGCCTTTAACGAGCAGAATCCCGATTTGCTGGATCTGGCGCTGATGCCGGACTGGCAGGATATTCCGCTTGGCCCCGGGCAGCAGCCTGGCCTGGCGGGCATGAAGCCCATCATCGGCATGTTCATTGCCGCCTTTCCCGACGTGAAAATCACCATCTTCGATCTATTTGGCCGCGACGGCAAGGCGGCGGTGCGCGCGCAGATCACGGGGACGCACCGCGGCGCGTTCTTTGGCATTCCGCCGACCGGCAAGCCGATTGCAATTGCCATTCACGAGTTTCATCTACTGACCGGGGACCGCATTGCGCAGACCTGGCATCTGGAGGACTGGTTCGGCATGTTGAACCAGGTCGGTGTGTGGTCACCGGCCATGGTATAGTGAGCGCCTGATTTATCACACACGAGGTATTGGTCCGATGCGCAATTGATGCTGTTGTCTTAAACACTGCTGCTCCTTTCCGGGGCTGTTTTGACACATCAATTGAGATCGCGATGACGAATACCTGTCTGACGCTGGAAGGCGTTTCATACATGCTGGCCGATGGCCGCATGCTTTTCCAAAACCTCAACGAAGTATTTGACCAGCGCCGTACAGGCCTGGTGGGCCGCAATGGCGTCGGCAAGAGCGTACTGGCACGCGTGATGGCTGGCGAGCTGGCGCCATCCGCCGGCCGGTGCGCGCGCGGCGGCACGGTGCATTACCTGTCGCAGCAGCTTGAGCGGCAAGGCTCGGTCGCTACTCTGGCGGGTGTGCAGCCTGTTTTGGCGGCACTGGCACGCATTCAGGAAGGCAGCATTGATGCGGCGGACTTTGATGCTGTTGGCGAACGCTGGGATGTGCGCGAGCGCCTGCAGTCCGAGCTTGACCGCTGTGGCTTGCCGCATCTACGGCCGGACACGCTGGCGTCAACGCTGAGCGGCGGCGAAGCGATGCGTGTGGCCCTGATTGGTGCTGATCTTGCCGATGCTGATTTCCTGATACTCGATGAGCCCAGCAACCATCTGGATCGCGCCAATCGCCTGGCGTTGCTGGCGCAGTTGCAACGCTGGCCGCGTGGCCTGCTGACGATCAGCCACGATCGTGAATTGCTGGAGCAGATGGAGCGTGTCGTTGAGTTGTCGCCAATGGGATTGCGCAGTTATGGCGGGCCTTACTCTTTTTACGCCGCCTGCAAACGCGCCGAACATGAAAACGCGCAGCGACAGCTCGAGCAGCGCAAGCTGGAACGCAAGCGCGAGACGCAGGCCATGCATGAACAACAGGAGCGGCAGGCGCGCCGTCTTGCCAAAGGCGCCAGCGATGCAGGCAGCGCCAATCAGGCGGCGATTCTACTGGGAGGCATGAAGAGCCGGGCGGAAGGCGCGGCGGGCAAACTGCGGCAGCAGCATGCCGCGCAGCGCGCGCTGTTGTCGCAACGCGTACAGGATGCCGCACGCCAGCTCGAGCCGCAGGTTGAAATCGCGATGCATGCCGTGGCGTCCGCGCAAGCGGCGCGCCTGCGCATCGCGGAATTGACGGATGTGGTGCTGCCGTATGGCGCGCGCACGCAGCCCATCAATCTGACCATCACAGGTCAGCAGCGCATTGGTGTAGCGGGATCCAATGGCTGCGGCAAATCGACGCTGCTGAAAATGCTGGCTGGCCAACTGGCGCCGCGCACTGGCAGTTGCCAGGTGTGGGGCAGGACTGCTTACCTCGATCAGCAACTGGCGACGCTGGCGCCGGAGCGCTCCGCGATATCGCACCTGCTGGATGTGAATAGCGAGGCCGGCGAATCGGCCTTGCGCACCCATCTCGCACAAATGGGACTGGATGCGCAACGTGCATCAGCGCCAGTGGCAGCACTGAGCGGCGGCGAGCGGCTGAAGGTTGCGCTGGCCTGTGCGCTGTATGCCCATCCGCCGGCGCAGCTGTTGCTGCTGGATGAACCCAGTAACCATCTGGATATCGCTTCGCTGGAAGCGCTTGAACACATGCTGCGACAGTATCAAGGGGCGCTGATGGTGGTCTCGCATGACGAGATGTTTATGCAGTCGCTGAATCTTACTGAACGCTTGCAGTTGTTGGTAAATTGAGAATATGATGCGGAATATAATGAACGGGAGAGAGCATATGACGGCAAACGCCGCAATCCGCACGGCCATCACGGCTGCCATGTTGACCATGACGACTGCTGCGATGGCAGGCGATGGTTCCACTCATATGACGGCTTCCGAGAAGGTCTCCATCGGCACCATGTCCATCGTGGCGGCGCCGGCGATCAGCGTTGCAGGTTCCGCGAAAGGCGATTCGGGGCCGGTGGAAGGTTCGGTTGCCGTGGTGGCAGGTGGTGCTTATGTCGTCAGCGGCATCGTGGAGGGCGCGTCCAATGTGGTGGAGATCCTGCTGTCATCGGTAGCGAATGGCGCCAAGCTCTCTGTCAAGATCAGCGGCAAAACGGCAAATGCAATCGGCTTGTCGGCTGGTGCCACGGTGCAGGTGATTTCCGAAACCACGGGCACGCTGCTGGTGGCGTCGGGCAAGGTGATTGCCTTCATTCCTAACGCGCTGGGTGAAGCGCTGTTCTCGCAAAAACGCCTGTCCGCGCAATGAGTGCGCGTTTGAAGCGCGCGTTTGCCGCCGTTGCGATGGCTGCTGCGGTGTGTGCCGCGCCTGCATATGCGGGGCAGTCGTGCGAAGAGCATCTCGTTACGCAGCAGTCCTTTAGCGACGCCATTTTCACGGGGCAGGGTGTGCAGACTGCACTGGATGCCACGGGCGTTGATGTCGCCGTCGTGGCGCGACAGGGGCAGGACCTGTCCAAGTTCGGCTTGAAGTACTCGCATGCCGGCCTGGCATTTCGTACGGCGCCCGGCCAACCCTGGCGCATTTACGAACTGTTGAACGATTGCGGCACCGCCGATTCCGCGTTGTGGGTAGATGGTCTGGCCAACTTCTTCCTGGATGAACCCTACACGCTGGATGCCTTGCTGCTGGTGCCGCCACCGCAAGTCGCTGCACGGCTCAAGGCCGCGCTCAATGATCCAGCTGCGCTGCGCAATCTGCACCAGAAGAAGTACAACATGGTGGCCTATCCATTTTCGACCAAGTACCAGAATTCCAACCAGTGGATACTGGAAGTGCTGGCGTCAGCGGAGGCCAGCGATGTGCGCGTACATACGCGCGAGCAGGCGCAGTCGTGGTTGAAGATGGTTGGTTATCAGCCCACTGAAATGGTGATCGGGCCGCTGACGCGACTGGGCGGGCGCATGTTCAAGGCCAATATCGCCTTTGACGACCATCCAGGCGCCTTGCGTTTTTCAGATCGCATCAATGCGGTGACGGTGGAGTCCATGCGCCGGTTTTTGCTGGCGCGTGATGAAGGCTGGCGCGCGCAGGAAATCAAGGGCCGTCGTTAAAGCTCGCCACCAGCGCATCAATCGCCGCGCGGGTTTTTAGCGGCATCTGCGGCGATTGCAGCCACATGGCGTAATGGTCGTAGACGAGGGGCGGCTGCCGGACCAGCACCTGTTTCAGTTTGCCAGCCTGCAGTTGTTCGCTGACCAGCCAGCGTGGCAGCCATGCCAAACCGGCTCCAGTGCAGGCGGCATCGACGATGGCCGACAGGTCGTCAAGGCGCAAACGGTGGTGTGGCATGTATTCAGTGTAGCTGCCGTCTGTCTGCGGAAAACGCCACGGCTGTGCGTGGCCGTGACGGGCGAACATGATGGCCTGATGCGACGGCAGTGCATCGGGTCTGGCCGGCGTGCCGTGCTTCTTCAGATAAGACGGCGCTGCGCACACCAGCATGTCATCGCTGCGCAGAAGGCGCGCAACAACGCCGGCCTGGTTGCCCATGCCGCCGCCATCCCGCGCCAGGCTGCGGATCGCCAGATCGACGCCATTGCCTGCCAGGTCGGCAAAGCCGTCACCAAAGGCCAGGTCCAGTTCCAACCCCGGATATTTTTTAGTTAGCGCCATCAGCACCGGCAATGCACATACGCGGCCAAACAGCTGCGGCATGCTGACGCGCAGCCTGCCGGATGGTTGCGCCAGCTGATCGGCGGCCATGCCGTCGGCGGCGTCCACCTCCGCCAGGATGCTGCGGCAGCGGTCATAGTAGGCTTTGCCGAAATCGGTCAGGCTTTGCCGGCGTGTGGTGCGGTTCAGCAGGCGTACGCCAAGGCGTTGTTCGAGGAACAGGATATGTTTGCCGACCATTGGGGCGGAAATATCCAGCGCGTCCGCTGCCGCGGCAAACGAGCCCAGGTCCACCGCGCGGACGAATACAGACATGCTGGTCAAACGGTCCAATTAAAAACTCCTGGTTTTTACTGTCGCGCCGGAATGGCGATTTATCGTGGGAATAGCCGCTGTCATCATTGATTCCATCAAAATTATATAGGAATGAATGCCATGACCCGTATCGTACGATTCCATGAATTTGGCGCTGCCGATGTGCTGCGTATCGAGCATGTGGACTTGCCCGCGCCTGCCGCTGGCGAGGTGCAGATCAAGGTGAAGGCGTTGGGCCTGAACCGCGCCGAAGTGCTGATGCGCTCCGGGACTTACATTGAAACGCCGTCACTGCCGTCCGGTCTGGGGCTGGAGGCCGCCGGCGTCATCACGCGGGTTGGCGCTGGGGTGACGGCGCTGCGTGAAGGTGATGCGGTCAGCGTGATGCCGCCGATATCGATGGCGGAGTGGCCGACGTATGCGGAAGCCATCAACTACCCGGCATCGCAGGTCGTATGCCATCCATCGTCGCTGAGTTTTGAAATGGCCGCCGCCGCATGGATGCAGTATCTGACTGCTTATGGTGCGCTGGTCGATATCGCCGGCTTGAAGGCTGGAGAGCTGGTGGTGATTACCGCGGCATCCAGCAGCGTCGGGCTGGCGGCGATCCAGATTGCCAATCTGCTGGGGGCGGTGCCGGTGGCGGTGACGCGCCGCTGCGGCAAGGCCGATGCGTTGCGGCAGGCCGGCGCGCGGCATGTGATTGCATCGGAACAGGAGGATCTCGGCGCCAGGCTGCATGCGTTGTCGGAAGGGCGTGGCGTGCGCATGGTGTTCGACCCGGTGGCCGGTCCGCTGTTTGCGCCGTTGACCGCCGCCATGTCGCGTGGTGGCATTCTGATCGAATACGGCGGCCTGAGTGCGCAGCCTACGCCGTTCCCGTTGGGGAGTGTGCTGGGTAAAAGCCTGACGCTACGCGGCTATCTGGTACATGAAGTGTTGCGCGACCCCGGGCGTTTGCAGGCCGCGCAGCGTTTCATCCTCGACGGCCTGGCCAGTGGAGCACTGTCACCGGTCATCGCCCGAACCTTCGCCTTCGAGCAGATCGCCGATGCCCACTGCTACCTAGAAAGCAATGAGCAGATGGGCAAAGTGGTGGTGCGGTTTTAATGGGAATTGGCCGGGACGTATATTTATCGCTAGTGAGCAATTAAAATCGCGGTGTGGCGATGGGCGTGTCGATTTCATAGGGAAATCTATTGCAAATCGGTAAGGACGCAATGTTGGGTGACGTATACAATACGTTACAAATCATCCTGTACGGACCGCCTGAAGTCCGCTTTTCCATGTTGCGAATAACGTTGCTTATACTGTTGCTTGCGATTATTCCGATTTACGCATCGAATCAATCCGAAGAAACTTATCGGAAAAAGGTCGAGGTGCATTCGGTAACGTATTACCTCGATCACACACTGGAAGCGCGTTCACTGGCAATCCAATGCCGGCAAATAGACCAGCATCGGCTGCGCGAATCGGATATCTGGGGTTATCAATATTGGCGTATGTCCGATTTCTGGACTAACTGCACCAATGCAATCAGCGTGGTAGACGCGCTGGCGATTGCCGAGCGCGCGCCAGCAGCGCCTGCACGTTAAGAAAAGTCGCAGTACCGTCTGCGGGATTGACCTTGCACTTCTCCAGGCTTGGGCTTATATTAATGACTTATAAGTTAGTTATTATATTAAAACCCACCCATGCAAGCCCCTCAAGATACCAAGCCACGTTGGGAGCGGCGCAAGGACGCGCGCCCGCAGGAGTTGCTTGCGGCCGCGCTGAATCAGTTCGTTGAACGCGGCTTTGCCGCTACCCGCCTGGAGGACGTCGCCAAACATGCCGGCGTCTCCAAGGGGACGCTGTATTTGTATTTCGCCAATAAAGAAGAGCTGTTTAAAGAAGTGGTGCGTGCCAACATCGTTGCCACCATCGGCGAAGCGGAGCAGGATGCCGCCGCTTACGACGGCCCCAGCGGCGATCTGCTGGCCACGCTGCTGATGAAATGGTGGGCAGAAATCTGCGCCACCCCGCTGGGCGGCATCACCAAGCTGATGCTGGCAGAAGGCAATAATTTCCCTGAACTGGCGCAGTTTTATAACGAGGAAGTGGTGGCGCGCGGCAGCGGCCTGTTTACGCGCGTGCTCGAGCGCGGCATCGCGCGCGGCGAGTTCCGCCCGGTCGATCCGGTGGTCATGACCCAGGTGCTGATAGCGCCCGTGCTCATGCTCATGATGTGGACCCATTCGTATATGCCGACCTGCGATATGCCGCCGATCTCGCCGCAGGCGTTCATGGAGACGTTTATCAGCACCACGCTGCGCGGTTTGAAGCTGGATGCACCGTGATGCGTGCCCCAGGCTTTTCCGTCCAGCTTGCCATTTGGGTAGGTTCACCCCCCTTAAACTGCAGACTGTCGCAATTTCCCGCGATCTGGCCGTCTAATCGTTAATATGTGCCTCGTTGCCAGTTCAACGATAAAATGACGGATTATTTAATCCCGACATGAGTCATAAGATGAATATCGAACAAGCCCGCTTCAACATGATCGAACAGCAAATCCGTCCTTGGGACGTTCTGGACCCGGAGGTTCTGGAATTGCTGCACGTCGTCAAACGCGAGAATTTCGTCGCTGCCGAGCACAAGGCTCTGGCGTTTGCCGACATTGAAATCCCGCTGCCTGGCGGCGAATCCATGCTGGCGCCCAAGATCGAGGCCCGCCTGCTGCAAGACCTGGGGCTGAAAAAGCATGAGTCCGTGCTGGAAATCGGCAGCGGCTCCGGCTACATGGCGGCACTGCTGGCGCACAAGGCGCGCCACGTGACGACCGTGGAAGTGTCGCCTGAGCTGAAAGCGCTGGCGCAGAAGAACCTGGCCGCCAACGATGTCAGCAATGTGTCGGTTGAGCTCGGCGATGGCGCCCAGGGTTGGACCAATGGCGCGCCGTTCGATGTCATCGTGGTCTCCGGTTCGCTGCCGGTGCTGCCGGAAGCACTGTTGCAACAACTGAAAGTGGGCGGCCGTCTGGCGGTCATCATCGGCCAGGCGCCGGCGATGAAGGCGCAGCTGATCACCCGCACCGGCGAAGCGGGCTACGACACCCGCACCCTGTTCGAGACCAACGTCAAGGCGCTGGCATCGGCAGTGGCGCCATCGAAGTTCCAGTTCTGAGCCTGACGGAGTAGACCATGCAGCAGATTACTGCACTGGAGCTGGCCGACTGGCTGGCAGACGACGCACGCCCCAGCCCGATGTTGCTGGACGTGCGTGAAAACTGGGAATTTGAAACCTGCCGCATTGAGGGCTCGGTGCAGATTCCCATGAACACCATACCGGCGCGCATCGATGACCTCGATGAAGATGCAGCAATTGTCTGCATCTGCCATCACGGCGCGCGCAGTATGCAGGTGGCAGCCTTCCTGGAGCGTAACGGCTTCGGCAAGATGGTCAACCTGACCGGCGGTATCCACGCCTGGGCGGTGCAAGTCGATAGCACGATGGCCAAGTACTGATCTGGCCGCGCCTGTGCTGTCGGCCGGCGCGGCGATCAGGTGGCAGTGTGATGGATTTGTTTAACTTTTTGATGACTCCAACGGAGAATGCAATGCAGAAACCCCTTATCGCCGTGCTGATCACCAGCGCCTTCTTGACGCTCAACGCACAGGCGGCCGACCTGCTCCAGGTGTACCAGCAAGCACTGGCCAACGACGCCACGTATGCTGGCGCCCGCTCTTCGCTTGCAGCTGGTCAGGAACGCATTACCCAGGGGCGTTCTGGCTTGTTGCCAGTGATTTCGGCCAGCGGCAGCAACACCCGCAACTCCGGCGACAGCACGCAAGTGCAGGAGATCACCGGGATTCGCTTCCAGGGCGACACCAAGTACCATACCAACAGCTATACGGTCGCACTGACCCAGCCGCTGATCAACTGGGGCGCCTGGCAGACCTACCAGCAGAGCAAGCTGTCGCAAGCATCGGCCGAGGCGACCTTCTCGCAAGCCCAGCAGGATCTGATCGTGCGGGTGGCGCAGGCCTACTTTGACGTGCTGACCGCGCAGGACAACCTGACCGCGACCCAGGCGCAGAAAGTGGCCACCACCGAGCAGCTGGCATCGGCCAAGCGTAACTTTGAAGTCGGCACCCAGACCATCACCGATACCCACGAGGCGCAAGCGGCCTACGACCTGGTGGTGGCGCAGGAATTTGCCGCCATCAACGATCTGGACAACAAGCGCACCGCACTGCAGGTGATCGTCGGCCAGACGCCAGGCGAACTGGCGCCGCTGCGCACCGGCGTAACGATTGCGCCGCCGTCGCCGGCCTCGGTGGACCCATGGGTCAGCTCGGCCGAGAGCCAGAACTATGCCGTGGTGGCGGCTGGCCTGAATGTGGAAATCGCCAAGCGTGAAATTTCGCGCAACCGTGCCAACCATTTGCCGACCGCGAACCTGATTGCCAGCAACTCGCACCAGAACCAGACCGGCGTGACTGGCGGCACGGTCAATAACAATGCGATCGGCGTCAGCTGGAGCATCCCTATCTTCAACGGCTTTGCCGTGACCAGCAAGGTGCGCGAAACCATCGCGCTGGAAGAGAAAGCCCGCAACGACCTGGAAGCCACCAAACGCGCCGCGTCGCAGACCGCGCGCCAGGCCTTCCTGGGCATGACCAGTGGCCTGGCCCAGGTCAAGGCGCTGGAAGCGGCTGAAGTGTCGAGCAAATCGTCGCTGGATTCGAACAAGCTGGGTTACCAGGTGGGCGTGCGTATCAACATTGACGTGCTGAATGCGCAAAAGCTGCTGTACTCGACCCAGAAAGACCTGTCGAAAGCCCGTTACGATACCATCATGAACGGCCTGCGCCTGAAGTCGGCCGCCGGTTCGCTGAGGGAAGAGGACCTGGGCCCGGTCAACGCGCTGCTTGCCCGCTAAGCGCGGTTCCGCGCCACCCGCAACGCCGGCCGACGCCGGCGTTTTTTTATGCGAAGATTATTGGTGAAAACTGCATAGTCATAGCAATTTTCATGGATTTATTCATTCTGGCTATAAGAGGATACTGCATCCATTCCAACCAGATTGAAGGAGCAGGACCATGAAGCAAGTTGCTATTGTGACCGGCGCATCGCGTGGCATTGGCGCCGCCATCGCCCAGCGCCTGGCCAGGGATGGCTTGGCGGTGGTGATCAACTATGCGGGCAATGCGGTGGAGGCGGACAAGGTGGTTGGCGCCATCCTCGCCAGTGGCGGCACGGCCATCGCGGTGCAGGCCGACGTCGCCAGCGCCACCGATGTCCGCAAGCTGTTTGACCAGACCGTCGCTCAGCTGGGCCGTGTGGATGTGCTGGTCAACAATGCCGGCATCATGCCGTCACAGCTGCCGCACCTGTCGGCCACCGACGACGACACTTTTGACCGCCTGGTCGCTGTCAACCTCAAAGGCAGCTTCAACACCATGCGCGAGGCGGCGCAGAAGCTGGAAAACGGCGGCCGCATCATCAACTTCTCGTCCAGCCTGGTCGGCACGCTGCTGCCAGGTTACGCGGCGTACGTGGCCACCAAGGCTGGCGTGGAAGCCATGACCTCCATCCTGTCCAAGGAACTGCGCGGCAAGAACATCACGGTCAATGCCGTGGCGCCCGGCCCGACTGCGACGGCGCTGTTCCTGGATGGGAAAACGCCCGAACTCATCGAGCGCCTGGCCAAGATGCCGCCGCTGGAACGCCTGGGGCAGCCGGAAGACATTGCCAATGCGGTGTCCTTCCTGGCGGGCGCGGACGGCGGCTGGATTAATGGCCAGACGCTGCGCGCCAACGGCGGCATGGTGTAAGGAGCACGCCCCTGCATTGCCGCCCCGCGCATGCCAACGCTGTTTTTACAGGCCGGCGCCCTGGCCGTCGAAGCTGCGTTCGATGAGTTCGATCTTGTAGCCGTCCGGGTCGGTCACAAACGCGATCACCGTGGAGCCGCCCTTGACTGGCCCCGGTTCACGCGTGACCGTGCCGCCATTGGCTTTCACGGCAGCGGCAGCGCTGTAGATGTCGGTTGCCGAAATCGCGATATGGCCGTAGGCGTTGCCCATGTCGTAGCTGGTGACGCCGTAGTTGTAGGTCAGCTCCAGTTCGGCGTGGTCCGGGTTGGCGCCGTAGCCCAGGAAGGCCAGCGTGTACTGGTACTCGGGATTATCGCTGGTGCGCAGCAGTTTCATGCCGAGTACCTTGGTGTAGAAATCGATGGAGCGCTGCAGGTCGCCAACCCGCAGCATGGTGTGCAGTATACGCATGGTAAATCCTTGTCTATGATGAAGCGAAACAAGAATTTTATCAGCGGCTGGCGGTTTTCGCCGCCGGCGCCACGCGCCAGATCACGTTGCCCACATCATCCGCCACCAGCAGCGCACCCTGCTTGTCGACCGCCACGCCGACCGGCCGGCCACGCGCCTTGCCGTCGCTGTCGAGGAAACCGGTCAGGAAATCCTGCGGCGCACCGGACGGCTTGCCGCCGCTGAACGGAATAAACACCACCTTGTAGCCGCTATGCGGCTTGCGGTTCCAGGAACCGTGCTGGCCGATGAACACGCCGCCCTGGTAGGGCTGCGGGAAGGCCTTGGCGTCATAGAAGGTCAGGCCCAGCGAGGCCGTGTGACCGCCCAGCGCGTAGTCCGGCACGATGGCCTGGGCCACCAGCTCCGGCTTTTGCGGCGAGACGCGCGTGTCCACATGCTGGCCGTAGTAGCTGTAGGGCCAGCCGTAGAAGCCGCCTTCCTTCACCGAGGTCATGTAGTCGGGCACGAGATCGTTGCCCAGTTCGTCGCGCTCGTTGACCGTGGTCCACAGCGTTTTGGTCTGCGGCTCCCAGCCCATGCCATTGGCGTTGCGCAGGCCGGTGGCGTACAGGCGAGACTTGCTGGTGGCGATCTCCAGCTGCCAGATGGCGGCGCGGCCGGTCTCCGCATCGATGCCGTTCTCGCCCACATTGCTGTTGGAGCCGACCGTCACGTACAGGTACTTGCCGTCCGGGCTAGCGGTGATGTTCTTGGTCCAGTGGTGGTTGATGGTGCCGGCCGGCAGGTCCATGACCTTGGTACCGGGCCCGCTGATGCTGTTGGCGCCTTCCTGGTATGGGAAGCGCAGCACTGCGTCGGTATCGGCCACATATAAATCCTTGCCGACCAGGACCATGCCGAAGGGCGAGTTGAGTCCCTGGATAAAGACGGACTTGCTTTGCGCCACGCCCCTGGCGTCCAGCCCGCGCAGCAGCGTGATGCGGTTGGCGGACTTGCTGACCGCACCGGCTTTCTTTTGCACCTGTTTCATGACCATGCCTTTGACGCCCTTGGCGTCGTCCGGCTTGGGCGGCGCATTGGTTTCCGCCACCAGCACATCGCCGTTGGGCAGCGGGTACACCCAGCGCGGATGGTCGAGATCGCGCGCATACGCCGTCACGCTGAACCCAGCCGGCGCCACCGGCTGCTGCTGGGCCGACCATGGCGCCGCCGGGGCGATGTTCACGGTCGGCACCAGCTTGCGTTCCGGTTCAGGCAGGGCGGGATTGGGGCCATAGCCCACCGGGTAGCTTTGGGCGAGGGCCCACAGCGGTGTCAGGGTCAGGATGGCAAGGGCAGGGCGCATGGGCTTACTCCGGTATGGTTCAGTCGCGTTTGACGTTGGGTTGTGGCTGGGCCTTGGCATCGGCGCGCGGCTTTTGCACGCCGCGCTGGTTGTGCAGGTCGGTATCGACCATGCCGCTATCCACATCGGCCGCAGCCTGGCGCATGATGCTGTGCTGTTTATTGCCTTGCCCCTCGGGCGATTCGTCGCGCTCGTGCGGCATGCGCTTGACGCCGTCGTTTTTCACCTTGGCATCCGTATTGATGTGTTGGTCTTTCATGATGGGCCTCCTTGGATATGGGGCCATGTTAGCGAGTTGGTTTTGTGTCAGTCGCCACATTGAATTTTGACAATATTGGTGAGAAGTCGTTTATCATCGTTTATCTTTTCGACCACTTTGCACTCCCAGGATTTCTTGCATGAGCACTGCTGCCGCCCCGGATCACTGCGCCAACTGCGAAACGCCACTGAATGGCCATTACTGCTCCCACTGCGGACAGGAGGCGGTATTGCACCACGCCAGTACGCGCGAGTTCCTGCATGAGTTCATCGGCCACTATGTGGCGCTGGAAGGCAAGCTGTGGGGCTCGCTGAAACGGCTGATCCTCAATCCGGGCGAACTGACCAATGAATACATCCGTGGCCGCCGCGTGCGCTATGTGCAGCCGCTGCGCCTGTACCTGACCTTCAGCGTGCTGTTCTTCGCGCTGCTCAAGTTCACGGGTGGCGAATCGGACGGCAAAGTGGATATCGAAGGCACGACGGCCAAGGTGATGGCCCCGGTCAGCGAGCTGGCGCAGAACGTCGGCAAGCAGCAGGGCCGTCTGGACAAGCTGGATCCGGCCGCCGCGCAAAGCCAGGCCGCCGCCGAAGCGGCACTGGCGGACATGGTCAAGGAAATGCGCGAAGAAGACGCCAAGTCCGCTGCGCGTCTGGCCGAAGTGGAAAAACATCCGGCCGCCAAAGTGGTGCACCCGGCTGCGGAAGCGAAGAAAGATAGCAAGGACAGCGACAACCTCAGCGAGGAATACATCGAGCGCAAGCTGATGGGCTGGCCGCTGCTGCAGCACCAGTGGCAGATATTCAATACCCTGCCGGCGGATGAGCAGCTGAAGACCTTCAAGAACGCCATGCACCACTATGCGCCGTATGCGATTTTCATGCTGATGCCGGTATTCGCGCTGTTCCTCAAAGTGCTGTACCTGGGCTCCGGCCGCCGCTTTGGCGAGCACATGCTGTTCGCATTGCACACCAACGCGTTTGCCTTCCTGATCTTCAGCCTGATCCTGGTGGTCAACTTTGGCTTGGTGCAATTTGTCCTGTGGTGCTGGCTGATCGGCTACCTGCCGTGGGCCATGCGGCGCGTCTACCATAGCAGCCGTCTCGGCACCTTCCTGCGCTGGAGCGTGCTGATGCTGCTGTATATGCTGGCGATGGGACTGGCGCTGATGTTCTCGTCGCTGTTCATGGGGATACTCACGGTCGGCCATTAAACTTGCACAAAATACTGTTTAAATGTACAGTTGCGGCGCTAGGCGGTGATAGCCGAAGCAGGCGATATGAGTTACCCTGCTGCGTGTCCCGCCCCTAGCCCAAAGCCGAGATTTTTATGACCGCCACCCACGCTGTTTTTCAAACTATCGCACTGGTCGTGCGCCCGAATACTGACGGCATCGCCGAGTCGGTGGGCACCGTGGTCGATTTTCTGCGGCAGGGCGGCTACGAGGTGGTGTTTGAAGAGCAGACGGCCGCCCACCTGAACCCCGCCTTCAGCGAGCTGCGCGTGATGAACGCGGCGGAGATCGGCGCCAGCTGCGACGCCGCCGTCGTCATGGGCGGCGATGGCACCATGCTGGGCATCGCGCGCCAGCTGGCGCCATTCAACGTGCCGCTGATCGGCATTAACCAGGGGCGCCTCGGCTTCATGACTGATATCCCGCTGGACGGCATGCAGGACGCGCTGGCGCGCATCCTGAGCGGCAGCTACAAGGCCGAACGCCGCACCTTGCTGGAAGGCCGCGTGGTGCGCGGCGGCGCCACCATCCATGTCGGCATGGCGGTCAACGACGTCGTGGTCTCGCGCGGTACCGGCGCCGGCATGGCCGAGCTGCGCGTGGATGTGGACGGCCAGTTCATGTACAACCAGCGCTCCGACGGCCTGATTATCTCGACCCCGACCGGCTCCACCGCCTACGCGCTGTCGGCGGGCGGCCCGCTGCTGCATCCGTCGCTGGGCGGCATCGTGCTGGTGCCGATTGCGCCGCATGCGCTGTCCAACCGGCCCATCGTGCTGCCGGAGTCGAGCGAGATCGTGGTGGAAATCGTGCGTGGCCGCGACATCAGCGTCAACTTCGACATGCAAACCTTCGCCAGCCTGCAAGCGCAGGACCGGATCGTGATTCAGCGCTCGCCGCATGCGATGACCTTCCTGCATCCGGACGGCTGGAGCTACTACCACACCCTGCGTGAAAAACTCCACTGGAACGAATATCCGTCCAGTGAGGGCAAACTCATTTAACCACTCTACAGGCCTCCATGCTGCGCACCCTGTCCATCCGTGATTTTGTAATCGTCGACTCGATCGAACTGGAATTCTCCGCAGGCTTTACGGTTTTTACTGGCGAGACCGGGGCCGGCAAATCGATCCTGATTGATGCGCTGACACTGGCGCTGGGTGGCCGTGGCGACGCCAGCGTGGTGCGCGAAGGGACGGCCAAGGCCGACATCACGGCGGACTTCGCCGTCAGCGAGCAGGCGCGCGCCTGGCTGGTGGCGCATGCATTCGCGGTGGAAGAGGACGGCGCGCTGCTGCGCCGCGTGATCGACAATGCGGGCCGCAGCAAGGCCTACATCAACGGTGTGGCGGCGACTGCGGCCCAGCTGCGCGAGCTGGGCGATCTGCTGGTGGACATCCACGGCCAGCACGCCCACCAGTCGCTGATGAAGACCGAGGCCCAGCGCGACCTGCTGGACGGCCAGGCGGGCGCGGCAGGCGAGGCGCGTGCGGTGGCGCTGGCCTACAAGGCATGGCGCGCGCTGGCGCGCCAGCTGGACGAGTTTGAAACCAATGCCGCCAACGTGCTGTATGAGCGCGAGCGGCTGGAGTGGCAGGTCAACGAACTGGAAAAGCTGGCCGTCAAGCCGGGCGAGTGGACGGAGGTCAGCAATGAGCAAAGCCGCCTGTCGCATGCGGCCAGCCTGATGGCGGGCGCGCAGGAAGCGCTGGCGGCGATTTCGGAGTCGGAAGACCATCCCATCCTGTCGCAGCTGTCGTCGCTGAACCAGAAGCTGGGCAAGCTGGCGGATATCGACAGCGGCCTGCAGGCAATCGTGGATCTGATCGAGCCGGCGCGCATCCAGCTGCAGGAGGCGGTGTATGCGCTCAACGACTATCTGGACCGCGTGGACCTGGACCCCGAGCGCCTGCGCAAGGTGGAGGCGCGCATGGATGCGATCCACTCGGCAGCGCGCAAATTCCGTGTGCCGGAAGATGAGCTGCCGGCGGAACACGCCAAGCTGGCCGAGCGTCTGTCGCAGATCGCCGATGCCAGCGATATCGAAGGCTTGCGCAAGCAGGAGGAAAAGCTGAAGGCCGGCTACCTGGCCGAGGCGCAGAAACTCACGGCCACGCGCACGCGCGCCGCGCAGCAGCTGGGTGAGGCGGTCACGAGGGCGATGCAGGAGCTGAACATGACGGGCGGCCGTTTTGAGGTTGCGCTGCATGCGGGTGAACCGGCGGCGTATGGCCTGGAGCAGGTGGAATTCCTGGTCGCTGGCCACGCCGGCGTGGCGGCGCGGCCGCTGGCCAAGGTGGCGTCGGGCGGCGAGCTGGCGCGCATCTCGCTGGCGATTTCCGTTATCACTTCCAACGCCACCACGGTGCCGACCTTGATCTTCGACGAAGTCGATAGCGGCATCGGCGGCGGTGTGGCCGAAGTGGTGGGCCGTCTGCTGCGCCGCCTGGGCCAGGAGCGCCAGGTGCTGTGCGTAACCCACTTGCCGCAGGTTGCCAGCCAGGCGGGCCAGCACTTCCAGGTGGCCAAGGGCATGCTGGACAATGGCAAGACCGCGTCGCGCATCGACGTGCTGGATTCGAAGTCGCGCGTGGAAGAAATCGCCCGCATGCTGGGCGGCCTGGAAATCACCGCCACCACCCGCAAACACGCCCGCGAGCTGCTGGCTTCTTGATTTCACGCAGACCCGCAGAGGCAAAAAGGACTAAGATTGATCAATGCCCTTTACAAGGGAGGCGATCATGGAAACTGAGCAACGGATTGATAGGCTAGAAGATTCTGTCGGCGACACAAAGCAGCGGCTGGTTCGCATTGAAGAGCAGTTGAAATATATGGCGACCAAAGAGGATGTCGCCAACCTCCGCGGCGACTTGCTGCTGATGGAAACCAGAATGCTGAAGTGGTTTGTTGGCACGGCAATCGCGTTGAGCGCTACTGTCAGCACCATCGTTTTCGCAATAACAAAGTTTATCCATTAAGATGCTGGCTGACGGTACTCAACCTTAAGCCATTCATGACCTTTCAAAAAGAACCTCCTCACAAGCACGGCAGCGTCGGCCGCAGCGCCATCGTCCTGGTTAATCTGGGCACGCCTGATGCGCCGACCCGCTCCTCGGTGCGCCGCTATCTGAAAGAATTCCTGTCCGATCCGCGCGTGGTCGAGATTCCCCGGGCCGTGTGGTGGTTCATCCTGAATCTCATCATTCTGCCGTTCCGCTCCGGCCAGTCCGCCAAAAAATACGCTTCGATCTGGACCCGTGAAGGTTCGCCGCTGCGCACCCACACGGCTGCCCAGGCGCAATATCTGCGCGGTGCACTGGGCGAGCGCGGCCATCAGGACCTGACGGTGGCCATGGCCATGCGCTACGGTTCGCCATCGCTGCCGGACGTGTTGTCCAAGCTGAAGGCCGACGGCGCCGAGCGCATCCTGCTGCTGCCTGCCTACCCGCAATATTCCGGCACCACCACCGGCTCCATCTACGACGCCGTGTTCCAGCACTACGGCAGCGTGCGCAACATCCCGGAGCTGCGCTTCGTGCGCAACTATCACGACCACGACGGCTATATCCGCGCGCTCCAGCATTCCGTACTCAACCACTGGGAGCAGCACGGCCGCCCGGAAAAGCTGGTGATGTCCTTTCACGGTGTGCCGAAACGCACGCTGCTGCTGGGCGACCCATATCACTGCGAATGCCTGAAAACCGCGCGCCTGCTGGCCACCGCCCTCAAGCTGACGCCGGACCAGTACGTGGTCACGTTCCAGTCGCGCTTCGGCAAGGCTGAGTGGCTGCAACCCTACACGGCGCCCACCGTCGCCCAGCTGGCGCGCGACGGCGTCAGGCGCATTGATGTGATCTGTCCCGGCTTCATTGCCGACTGCCTGGAAACGCTGGAAGAAATCTCCATGGAAGTGCGGCATGACTTCGAGCAAAACGGCGGCAAGGAATTCCATTACATCCCTTGCCTGAACGAATCGCCATCCTGGATTGCTGCGCTGGCCGAAATCGCCGAGCAGCACATCATTGGCTGGCCGACCCAGATGCCGCCGTCCCAGCGCGAACAGCTGAAACAGGAAGCGGAAGCGGGCCGCGCCGCCGCCTTGCAGCTTGGCGCCCAGGACTGAAAAGCAACATTACTCCCCTCACCATACCGTCACCCGTTAATCAGCACTTGCGGGTGACGAGTGCCAGCCTGTTAAAATAGCCGCCTGATGTGCTACCGGCGTGTCAATTGTTGTCAAATTGATAGGCAAAAAAAGACCCTTGAAAACATAGGTTAATGCCCAATTTACTGCCACACCGGTAACAAAGTAATGTCAAACAAATACGATTGTAGGAGTCTCTAGATGCAAGATCAGGAAAACCAAGCCGTACCACCTAATCCAGAGGCGGCCGCAGCCGCTGCGTCGGCCCCACCATCGACCCCGGAAGCGGGCCTGCCATCGCTGGAAGAACAGCTGGCCGCAACCGAAGCCAAGCTGGCCGACATGCACGATGCCTTCATGCGCGCCAAGGCCGATGGTGAAAACATCCGCCGCCGTGCCCAGGAAGATGTTTCCAAGGCCCACAAATTCGCGGTAGAGAGCTTCGCTGAAGCGCTGGTGCCAGTGAAAGACAGCCTGGAAATGGCGCTGAAAGTTGAAGCGCCAACGCTGGAATCGTTGAAAGAAGGCGTCGAAATGACGCTGAAGCAGCTGTCGGCAGCCTTCGAGCGCAATCGCCTGATCGCGATTGAACCGGCACAGGGCGAGAAACTGGACCCGAACAAGCATCAGGCCGTTGCCGTGGTGCCTGCCGACCAGGAAGCCAATACCGTTGTTTCCGTGCTGCAAAAAGGCTATATGATCGCCGACCGCCTGCTGCGTCCGGCCATCGTCACCGCAGCGCAAGCAAAATAATTTCAAGCTCTTGAAAAGACAGAGCTTTTCCACATATTAGTACCATCTGAACTCTAGCAAATAAGGAAGAAAATCATGGGTAGAATTATCGGTATCGATTTGGGAACCACCAACTCCTGCGTTTCCGTCATGGAAAACGGCCAGCCTAAGGTTATCGAAAATGCCGAAGGCGCACGTACGACGCCATCTATCATTGCTTACCAAGAAGATGGTGAAATCCTGGTTGGCGCCCCGGCAAAACGCCAGGCAGTGACCAACCCAAAAAACACGCTGTTCGCGGTCAAGCGTCTGATCGGTCGTAAGTTCGACGAAAAAGAAGTGCAGAAAGACATCGGTCTGATGCCTTACTCGATCACCAAGGCCGACAACGGCGATGCATGGATCGGCGTACGCGACAAGAAACTGGCGCCACCGCAAATCTCGGCGGAAGTGCTGCGCAAGATGAAGAAAACCGCGGAAGACTACCTGGGTGAAGAAGTCACCGAGGCCGTCATCACCGTACCGGCGTACTTCAACGACTCGCAGCGTCAGGCCACCAAAGACGCCGGCCGTATCGCTGGCCTGGACGTCAAACGCATCATCAACGAACCAACCGCAGCCGCACTGGCCTTCGGCCTGGACAAGACCGAAAAGGGCGACCGCAAGATCGCCGTGTACGACTTGGGCGGCGGTACCTTCGACGTCTCGATCATTGAAATCGCTGACGTGGATGGCGAGAAGCAGTTTGAAGTGCTGTCGACCAACGGCGACACCTTCCTGGGCGGCGAAGACTTCGACCAGCGCGTCATCGACTACATCATCGAAGAGTTCAAAAAGGTCAACGGCCTGGATCTGAAAAAAGATCCGATCGCCCTGCAGCGCATCAAGGCTTCGGCCGAGCGCGCGAAGATCGAACTGTCGTCGTCGCAGCAGACCGAAATCAACGAGCCGTACATCGCCATGGCGAACGGCGCGCCGGTCCACCTGACCCTGAAAATGACCCGCGCCAAGCTGGAATCGCTGGTGGAAGAGCTGATTAACGCCACCATCGAGCCATGCAAAACGGCAATCAAGGATGCCGGCGTAAAAGTATCCGACATCGACGACATCATCCTGGTCGGCGGTATGACCCGTATGCCGAAGGTGCAGGAAAAGGTCAAAGAGTTCTTTGGCAAAGATCCACGTAAAGACGTGAATCCGGACGAAGCCGTGGCGGTCGGTGCTGCGATTCAAGGTTCGGTGCTGTCGGGCGAGCGCAAGGACTTGCTGCTGCTGGACGTGACCCCGCTGTCGCTGGGTATCGAAACCCTGGGCGGCGTGATGACCAAGATGATCCACAAGAACACCACGATTCCGACCAAGTTCTCGCAAGTGTTCTCGACCGCTGACGACAACCAGCCTGCGGTGACCATCAAGGTCTACCAGGGTGAGCGCGAAATCGCTGCCGGTAACAAAGGCCTGGGCGAGTTCAATCTGGAAGGCATCCCGCCAGCAGCACGCGGTACGCCACAGATCGAAGTGACCTTCGACATCGACGCCAACGGCATTCTGCACGTGGGCGCGAAAGACAAGGCCACCGGCAAGGAAAACAAGATCACGATCAAGGCAAACTCCGGCCTGACCGAAGCGGAAATCCAGAAAATGGTGAAAGACGCTGAAGTCAACGCCGAAGAAGACAAGAAAGTGAAAGAACTGGCTGAGTCGCGCAATCAGGCTGACGCGCTGGTGCACTCGACCCGCAAATCGCTGACCGAATACGGCGACAAGCTGGAAGCTGGCGAGAAAGAGAAGATCGAAGCTGCGATCACCGACCTGGAAGCCTCGATCAAATCGGGCGACAAGGCCGAGATCGACGCCAAAGTGGCAGCACTGTCGACCGCTTCGCAGAAGCTGGGCGAGAAGATGTACGCTGACATGCAGGCACAGCAGGCCGCGGGCGGCGCTGAAGGTGGCGCCCAGTCAGGCGCAGGCGCCGAGCAAGCCAAGCCACAGGACGACGTGGTCGACGCGGACTTCAAAGAAGTCAAAGACAGCAAGTAATCGTCATTCCCGCTGCGGCGGGGACGGCAAGCCGAGCCGTGTTGCCGTGTAAGCGGTACCGGCTCGGCTTTTTCGCATAAATCAGTACAGAATATAAGCAGGATTCCGACACTATGGCAAAGCGTGATTTCTACGAAGTACTCGGTGTGGCAAAAAACGCATCGGAAGACGAGATCAAGAAGGCCTATCGCAAACTGGCTATGAAGTACCATCCGGACCGCAATCCGGACAGCAAGGACGCGGAAGAGAAATTCAAGGAAGTCAAAGAAGCCTACGAAATGCTGACCAATCCGGAGAAGCGCGAGGCGTATGACCGCTATGGTCACGCCGGCGTGGATCCCAACATGGGCGGCGGAGGAGGCTTCGGTGGTGGCGCAGGCGGTTTCGGCGACGCCTTTGGCGACATCTTCGGCGACATCTTTGGCGGTGGCCGCGGCCGCAGCCAGGGCCCGCAGGTGTACCGCGGCGCCGACCTGCGCTACAACCTGGAGATTACGCTGGAACAGGCAGCGCATGGTTTCGACACCACCATCCGCGTGCCGTCGTGGGACAAGTGCGACACCTGCCACGGTACCGGCGCCAAGCCAGGCACCTCGCCGGTGACCTGCTCGACCTGCGCCGGCCATGGCCAGGTCCGCATGCAGCAGGGCTTCTTCAGCATCCAGCAGACCTGCCCGAAATGCCACGGCACCGGCAAGATCATTCCTGAGCCATGCGCCGCATGCTCGGGCCAGGGCCGCATCAAGCGCAACAAAACGCTGGAAGTGAAGATCCCGGTCGGTATCGACAACGGCATGCGTATCCGCTCGTCCGGCAACGGCGAACCGGGCACGAATGGCGGGCCGTCAGGCGACTTGTACGTGGAAATCCACATCAAGCCGCACCAGGTGTTCCAGCGCGAGGGCGATGACCTGCACTGCGAAATGCCGATCTCGTTTGCCAAGGCAGCGCTGGGCGGCGAAATCGAAGTGCCGACCTTGTCTGGTAAAGTAGCGTTTACGATCCCTGAAGGCACCCAGTCGGGCAAGACCTTCCGCCTCAAGGGCAAGGGCATCAAAGGCGTGCGTTCCGGCTTTGCGGGCGACCTGTTCTGCCACGTGGCAGTCGAGACGCCGGTCAAGCTGACCGACAAGCAGAAAGACCTGCTGCGCGACTTTGAAAAATCGACCACGGAAGGCGGCGCCAAGCATAGCCCGCAGACCAAAACCTGGCGCGACAAGGTGAAGGACTTTTTTGAGTAAGCAATGAGTCACTTCGCTGTCACGTGTGATTGGTAATATCAAGACCGCCGCGCTGCCTTTTCGGGCAGACCGGCGGTCTCTTTATGTACGAGAGGAGCATCATGGAAAGTCTGAAAAACAGCACGTCCCCCCTGCGCAACCTGCTGGAGAACAACCGCCGCTGGGCGGAATCGGAAGTCGAACGCGACCCCGAGTTCTTCAAACGCCTGGCCAACCAGGCCGCACCGGAATACCTGTGGATCGGCTGCTCTGACAGCCGCGTACCGGCCAACGAACTGCTGGGCCTGGCGCCGGGCGATGTCTTCGTTCACCGCAACATCGCCAACGTCGTGGTGCATTCGGACCTGAACTGCCTGTCCGTACTGCAGTTCGCGATTGAGGTGCTGAAGGTCAAACACGTCATCATCGTCGGCCACTACGGCTGCAAGGGCGTGCATGCCGCCATGACCGGCACCCGCGTCGGCCTGGTCGACAACTGGCTGCGCCACGTCCACGACGTCAACCAGAAGCACGAGCGCTACCTGGGCAGCGTCGTCAACGAACAGAAGCGCTCTGAGCGCCTGGTAGAGCTGAACGTGGTCGAGCAGGTGACCAACGTCTGCGCCACCACCATCGTGCAGGACGCCTGGGACCGCGGCCAGGACCTGACCGTGCACGGCTGGGTCTATGGCATCAACGACGGCAAGCTGCAAGACATGGGCATCGCCGTCAGCGCCCTCGACCAGCTGTCCCCGGCAGTCCAGCAACGCCTGGCAAAGTACGACACAGCCACTGCCTGATTAAGCCGCACAGCCACCCCAAAAGGTTAGGGTCTGACCCCGTACGGGGTCAGACCCTTGGTCGCCGCAGTGCGGGTTGGAACGATGCCCGCACGCTGACCGTATATCGATATCAGATAAGCTTCGTTTTCTAAATAAGGATGGCGGCATAGACTGTATTGCACATATTTCTCAAGGTGTGTGCCATGGCTGCCGTTCTGCAGGATTCGTTTCAGATTGAGTTGTTCGACGCGCCGCTCGGTGCGGAGATTATCGGGCTGGACCTGAACCGCCCGCTGCCGCCGCGGGAGTTCCAGCGTATCCATGAGGCGCATCTGGATCACCACTTGCTGGTGTTCCGCGACCAGCGCATCACGCCACAGCAGCAAGTTGATTTCAGCCGCCGTTTCGGGCCGCTGCAGATCCATGTGCTGCGCAATTTCCAGTTGGCCTCCCAGCCGGAAGTCCTCATCATTTCCAACATCATCGAGAACGGCAAGCCGCTCGGTCTGGGTGACGCCGGCCATTTCTGGCATTCCGATCTGTCGTACAAGGAAAGGCCCAGCCTCGGCTCGATGCTGCATGCGCAGGAGCTGCCGCTGGAAGGCGGCGATACGCTGTTCGCCAATATGCACCTGGCGTATGACACGCTGCCTGTCGCCTTGCGTCACGCCGTGCAGAACGCGCGCGCCGAGCACAGCTATCTGGCGCAGTACGAAGCGCTGCGCCGCCGTAGCCCGTTCCGCCCGGCGCTGACGCAGGCGCAGATCGATGAGGTGAAGCCGGTCGTCCATCCTGTCGTGCGCACGCATCCGGAGACGGGCCGCAGAGCCCTGTTTGTCAGCGAGCACTTCACCACGCGCGTGATCGGCCTGCCCGAAGATGAAAGCCGTACGCTGCTCGATGAGCTGTTCGTCCATAGCGTCAAGCCGGAGCATGTGTACCGCCATCGCTGGGCCCCGCATGACCTGGTGTTCTGGGATAACCGCTCGCTGATGCATCTGGCAGGCGGCACGCCGGACCATCTGCGCCGCAAGCTCTATCGCACCACTATCGAAGGCGACGTACCTTTCTAACTCACCGAGGATCTTCATGTTCAGACGCACCGCCGCCGTACTTTCCTTGAGCCTTGCCTTTGCCACGCCTGCGCAGGCGGAGGGCCGCATCCGTATCGTCGAACAGTTCGGCATCGTCTACCTGCTGCTGAACATCGCGCAAGACCAGCAGCTGATCGAGAAGCAGGGCAAGAAGCTGGGGGTCGATATCACGGTGGAGCGCACGCAGTTGTCTGGCGGCTCGGCGGTGAACGATGCGCTGCTGTCGGGCGCCATCGATATCGCCGGTGCTGGCGTTGGTCCGTTGCTGACCATCTGGGACCGCACCAACGGCAAGCAGAATGTGAAAGGCGTAGCCTCGCTGGGCAGCTTCCCATACTACCTGGTCAGCACCAATCCGAAAGTGAAATCCATTGCAGACCTCAGCGAGAAGGATCGCATTGCGCTGCCGGCGGTGACGGTATCCGTGCAGTCGCGCATCCTGCAGTACGCAGCGGCCAAGAAGTGGGGCGAAAAGGAGTTTGCGCGCCTGGATAAATTTACGCAGACCTTGCCGCACCCGGATGCCACGGCGGCCGTCATTGCAGGCGGTACGGAGATCAACGGCCATTTTGGCAACCCACCGTATCAGGAGCAGGAGCTGGCCGGCAATCCGAATGCGCACATCGTGCTGAATTCCTACGATGTACTGGGTGGTCCGAGTTCCGCCACCGTGCTGTATGCAACCGAGAAGTTCCGCAACGAGAATCCGAAGACCTATCGCGCCTTCACCGCCGCGCTGGCGGAAGCCGCGCAGTATGCGACCAAAAATCCTGAGGGCGCGGCCGACACCTATCTGCGCATCAGCAAGAGCAAGGTAGACCGCGAGCTGCTGCTGAAGATTATCAGGAACCCGCAAGTGCAGTTCAGCGTCGCGCCGCAGAATACCTACAGCCTCGCGCAGTTCCTGTACCGCGTTGGGGCAATCAAGAAGCAGCCGGCCAGCTGGCGTGAATACTTCTTTGAAGACCCGGTGATTGTGCAGGGATCATGAGCCTGCAAATTGTCAGCCCTACTGGCGGCATCGCCCCGTTGCTGCGTGCCGATGGCGTGAGCCTGGAGTATGGCCACACGCGCGCCACGCATGACGTCAGCTTCGATGTGTATCGCGGCGACCGCTTTGTGCTGCTTGGCCCTTCAGGTTGCGGCAAGTCCTCGCTATTGAAGGCGGCGGCGGGCTTCGTCAAGCCTGCCGCTGGCAGCATTACCGTCAATGGCGCGCAGGTGCTTGGGCCGGGACCGGACCGCATGGTCGTGTTTCAGGAATTCGACCAGCTGCCGCCGTGGAAGACGGTGCTGGAGAACGTCATGTTCCCGCTGCTGATGACCCGGCGCGTGAGCCGCCATGAAGCCGGCGAGCGTGCCGCGCACTGGATCGCCAAGGTGGGCTTGAGCGGCTTTGAACACGCGCATCCGCACACGCTGTCCGGTGGCATGAAGCAGCGCGTGGCGATTGCCCGTGCGCTGGCGATGCAACCGGAAGTGCTGCTGATGGATGAGCCGTTCGCCGCGCTCGATGCACTCACGCGCCGCAAGATGCAGGAAGAGCTGGGACGCTTGTGGGAAGAGCTGCGCTTTACGCTGCTGTTCGTCACGCATTCGATCGAAGAGGCGCTGGTGGTGGGCAACCGCATCCTGCTGCTGTCGCCGCATCCGGGGCAGGTGAGGGCGGAACTGAACAGCCATCAGTTCGATCTGGCCAGCGCGGGCAGCGCTGAATTTCAGGCGGCCACACAGCGCATCCACAGATTGCTGTTTGGTGAGCGGCGTAGCGACACAGCGCCTGATCGCGGTGCGTCGCAGGCGCCGCATGGCCGGAGTGCTGCACCGTGAGCCTTGTCCTTGATGCACCGATCCGCCAGGAATACGAATACACGGTCGCCGCGCCGTCGTTGCGCGCTGCCGATCCTGTCCTGCCGCTGGCGCGCCGTGCATGGCAGCAAGGCTGGCTGCGCAAGACCTTTATCCTGATCCTGCTGGCTGCGTTGTGGGAGCTGCTCGCCCGCTGGCAGGCGAATGACCTGCTGCTGCCAAGCTTCCTGCAAACCGGGCAAGCTTTCGTCGATGGCATCATCAGCGGTGAACTGCTGGACCGTGTGCGTGTCTCGCTGAGCGTCCTGCTGCAAGGTTATGTGGCCGGCATCGCCGCCGCCTTTGCGCTGACGGCACTGGCCGCGACCACCCGCATCGGCCGCGATTTGCTGGAGACGCTGACCGCCATGTTCAATCCGCTGCCGGCCATCGCCCTGCTGCCGCTGGCGCTGTTGTGGTTTGGGCTCGGCAAAGGCAGCCTGCTGTTCGTGATCGTGCATGCCGTGCTATGGCCGCTGGCGCTGGGGGCCTATGCGGGATTTCAGTCCGTGCCGGACACCTTGCGCATGGCTGGCCGTAACTACGGCTTGAGCGGCCTGCGGTTTGTGTTGCACATCTTGGTGCCGGCCGCACTGCCACCCATCCTGTCCGGCCTCAAGATCGGCTGGGCCTTCGCGTGGCGGACGCTGATCGCCGCCGAACTGGTATTCGGCACCACAGCGGGACAAGGGGGACTTGGCTGGTACATTTTTCAGAACCGCAATGAGCTGTACACCGATAAAGTCTTCGCTGGTCTGGCCGCCGTCATCCTGATCGGCCTGCTGGTGGAAGATGTGGCATTTCGTCCACTGGAAATGCTGACCGTCCGGCGCTGGGGCATGCAACGCTAGGCGATGGGCTGGCAGACCGCCGTTGTTCTGCCTTAGAATCTGGCCATGGACACCAAAACTACTGGTTTGATTCTTGCATGCAGCAGGAGTATTTGCCACTCCCATGCTTAAGCCGGCCATGCCCAATTTGCGGATTGTTGTCGTCAACACCGTCATTCACGATGAGGATGACGAGTCGCTGCACGCGCAGGCGGAGCGCGCGCGGGTGTTGCGCATCGGGCTGCTGGAGGCGGGCTATGACATCATCGCCTCGCTGCCGCCGGATATGTACCTGCCAGACCGCATCGCCCAGCTGCAGCCCGATATGATTATCGTGGACGCGGAATCCGATGCACGCGATGTGCTGGAGCATATCGTCATCGCCACCCGCGATGAACGCCGCCCCATCGTCATGTTCACCGAGAGCGAAGACGCGGAGAGCATGGAGGCGGCGGTGGCAGCGGGCGTCTCCGCCTACATCGTGGCCGGCTTGCAGAGCGAGCGTATCAAGCCGGTGCTGCAGGTGGCGCTGGCGCGCTTTAAACGCGAGCAGAAGCTGCTGGACGAGCTGTCCGATACCAGGAGCAAGCTGGCCGAGCGCAAGGTGATCGAGAAAGCCAAAGGCTTGCTGATGCAGCGCCAGGGCTTCACCGAAGACCAGGCCTATCAAAAGCTGCGCACCATGGCCATGAGCAAAAACCTCAAGCTGTCCGAGGTCGCCCAGCGCATCCTCGATGTGGAAGACCTGCTAGGCTGACCGGCGCACCCCAAAATGATGCACCGCGCAATTGCGGTGCATTTTTTCGCCCACAGCCTGCCACTCAGCACCATTTTCCCCCTGTAAGCCCGTTGGCACGGACATTGCATAACCGCATGCAGGCGCAATGATGCGCCGCTGCGCCTTACCAACGGCGGTAAGGCCCACCAGACAATGACGTCTACCAATCATGAATGCGTTCGTGAGGGTAGGCGTTTTTTTTGGCCGATAGTGATAGTTATTGACGACTACAACGAGGGATAGCCATGGAATACAAAAAGCTCGATACGCTACGCGCGTTACCACCCGGGACGGAAGCGGTGAATGTCACGCGCAGAAAAATTATTCATGGTGCAGGTCTGGTAGCGGGAGCGAGCATGTTGGGTTTGGCAACGGGGGGCGTATGGGCGGCAGGTTCGGACAAGCCGGAGAAAGAAGAAATCAAGATCGGCTTCATCCCGCTGACCGACTGCGCTTCCGTGGTCATGGCGTCGGTGCTGGGCTTTGACAAGAAGTATGGCGTGAAATTCGTATTGAGCAAAGAAGCGTCATGGGCCGGTGTGCGCGACAAGCTGGCCAATGGCGATCTGGATGCAGCCCATGTGCTATATGGCCTGCTTTATGGCGTCCAAATGGGCATCGGCGGCCAGAAGAAGGACATGGCAGTGCTCATGGGCCTGAATAACAACGGCCAGGCCATCACACTGTCGAAGAAGGTCGCGGACAAAGGCGGGGTTGACGGCCCGTCGCTGGCAAAGCTGATGCAGACCGATAAGCGTGAATACACTTTCGCGCAGACTTTCCCGACTGGCACCCACGCCATGTGGCTGTACTACTGGCTGGCGGCGAACGGCGTCAATCCACTCAAGGATGCCAAGGTCATCACCGTACCGCCACCGCAGATGGTGGCCAATATGCGCGTCGGGAATATGGATGGCTTCTGCGTGGGGGAGCCGTGGGGCCATCGCGCCATCATGGATGGTGTGGGGATTACTGCCGCCACCACGCAGGACATCTGGAAGGACCACCCGGAGAAGGTGCTGGGCTCCACGCTGGAATTCGCCAAAAAATATCCCAACACCTGCCGCGCGATGATGGCGGCGATACTTGAAGCAGGCAAGTGGATCGATGCCTCGCTGGCCAACAAGAACAAGATGGCCGAGGTCATCGCCGACAAGTCCTACGTCAACACCAGCAAGGATGCAATCGACCAGCGCATCATGGGCCGCTACCAGAATGGCCTGGGCAAGACCTGGGACGATCCTAACCATATGAAGTTCTACAACGACGGCGCGGTCAACTTCCCGTATCTGTCGGATGGCATGTGGTTCATGACCCAGCATCGCCGTTGGGGGCTGCTGAAAGACGATCCAGATTATCTGGCGGTTGCCACGTCGGTCAATCAGATCGATCTGTACAAGGATGCCGCCGCCATGACCAAAACGCCTGTACCTAAGAGCCCTCTGCGTAGCTCGAAACTGATGGATGGTTCCGTATGGGACGGCAAGAATCCTAAAGCATTTGCCGCCTCGTTCAAGATCAAAGCCTGATAACAGGAGAGTGCCATGAACGCCATGCTGAAACCTGACAGCGTTGAACCGCTGGTCACCGACGCAGTGCCTGCGGCATCCCCGCGATCCCGCCGCCCACGCCGGCCGCTTGCGGCAAACGGTGCGGCGCGTGTGCGCAAACAGGTCTCTGCCACCGTTATGAAAATTGTCGCGCCGCTGGTGGGCGCGGCGTTGATGGTGCTGGTCTGGCAGCTCATCACGGTAAATAACGCACAGTTCCCGACGCCAGCTGTCACACTGGACGAAGCCGTGAAGCTGTTCTCCGATCCCTTCTACCGCAAAGGCCCGAATGACCAGGGCATAGGCTGGAACTTGCTGGCGTCCTTGCAGCGCGTGGGCGTGGGCTTTGGGCTCGCTGCGCTGGTGGGCATTCCGCTGGGCTTCCTGATCGGCCGCGTGCAGTTAGTCGGCGCCATGTTCGGTCCCATTATCAGCCTGTTGAAACCGGTGTCGCCGCTGGCCTGGCTGCCGATAGGGCTGCTGGTGTTCAAGTCCGCCAACCCTGCTGCCATCTGGTCCATTTTCATTTGCTCGATCTGGCCCATGATTATCAACACGGCGGTGGGCGTGCAGCGTGTGCCGCAGGACTACATGAACGTGGCCCGGGTACTCAATCTGTCCGAGTGGAAGGTGCTGACCAGGATCCTGCTGCCTTCGGCGCTGCCCTACATCCTGACCGGCGTACGTCTGTCGATCGGCACCGCATGGCTGGTGATCGTCGCCGCCGAAATGCTGACCGGCGGTGTCGGCATCGGTTTCTGGGTATGGGATGAGTGGAACAACCTGAATGTCCCGCACATCATCATTGCCATCGCCGCCATTGGCGTGGTGGGCTTGCTGCTGGAGCAGGCGCTGATGGCACTGGCCCGGGCCTTCACCTACGAACAGGTATCCAACTAGGGAGTACGATCATGGACGAATCCAGATTCATCGATATCGAAGGCGTGGAGATGATTTTCCATACGAAGAAAGGCGTGTTCCACGCACTGCGCGAGATTGATCTGAAAGTGGCCAAGGGAGAATTCATTACGTTGATTGGCCACTCGGGCTGCGGCAAATCGACCTTGCTGAACCTGATCGCCGGTCTGCTGGAACCCAGCGATGGCGTGCTGCTGTGCGCCAACCGCGAGATCGCCGGACCATCGCCGGAACGGTCGGTGGTATTCCAGAACCATTCGCTGCTACCCTGGCTGACCTGCTACGAAAACATCCACCTCGGCGTGGAACGCGTATTCGGCAAGACCGAATCGCGCAAGCAGCTGCGCGAACGCACCTTGCAGGCACTGGCGCTGGTCGGTTTGTCGCAAGCGGAAAGCAAGCGGCCCAATGAAATCTCGGGCGGCATGAAACAGCGTGTCGGCATCGCCCGCGCGCTGGCGATGGAGCCGAAAGTTCTGCTGATGGATGAACCATTCGGCGCACTCGATGCACTGACGCGCGCCCATCTCCAGGACGAACTGTTGAAGATCGTCGCCGCCACCAAGTCCACCGTCGTGATGGTGACGCACGATGTCGACGAAGCGGTGCTGCTGTCGGACCGTATCGTCATGATGACCAACGGCCCGGCTGCGACCATAGGCGAAATCGTCGATGTCCAGCTGGAGCGACCACGCGACCGTGTGGCGCTGGCGGCGGATGCCAGGTACATGGAATACCGTACGGCGGTGCTGGAATTCTTGTACCGTAAACAGGCGCATCCCGCCAGGGCCGCATAAATCACGAGCGTCGGCTGAGGGAACAGTGTGGTGGTGTCTGACAGAATCAAGGCATGATATGTACCTTTAGATAATGCCATCTGGTCTGCCTGATGAAACACCTGCCGCTCTATGTCCTCGCCCTTTCCGCTACCATGGCCGCCTGCTCGCCGCATGAGCCGCCAGCGGCGCCACCGGCACCTGTCGCCAGCGCGCCTGCTGCTGCATCGGCAGTGAAAGTGCCCGACGCCGCCAAAGCCCGTGAAGTAGCGTTGATGAAGGCTGTATTCGGCGACCGCTATGACGCTCAAAAGCATCAGGCCCTGGCCGAGATAGAAGTCGACGGTGCGGAGGCGACCCATCTGATGACGCTAAACGGCAGCACTGACCTTGCCGATGGCCGCACCGTCATGGTGGTCAACGGCGCCATGTCTGATGACGACGGCAAGGACATAACGGCTCATGTCTCGTCCGGCGTGCTGAATGTGTACGTGCTACGCCGCGAAGGATCAAGCTGGAAAGTACTCGAGCGCCGGGAAGGTGTTGATACGCTGGGTTCCGAAGGGCAGATCGGTGCCGTCAAATGGGTCACGCTGGGCGCCGGCAAGCCCGGCTTCATCGTCTCCAATGGCGGCATCTGGCAGGGCTACTGGATACAGCATGCCGCGATCTATGAACTCAGCGCCGGTGTGCGCAGCCTCGGAAGTTTTGAGGAAGGCTCGGGCAACGAGGGCGCCTGCGGACCGAATACCTCCGAATGCTGGGATACGCAGGGCAGCATCCGCTTCGCCCAGGAGCCGCAGCAGAGCGGCTACAGCGATATCGTGGTCGACTTCAAAGACAAGCGCTACACCGTCACAGAAGGGAAGGATGGTTCCTTTGTCGAGCAGGTGCAAAGCGACACCAGGTCCACCGCGCGCTACCACTTCGATGGCAAGGCCTATGTGCTGGCAGCGGGAACCAACCCCGTACAAGGCATTTGACCTTACTGCCACTCACCCTTTTCTTCAAGGATGACCTTCTTGCCTTGTGTAACGGATAGCTCGCCGCCTTCAAACACCTTGTAGCTGGTTTTCCCGTTGCGGAATTCATAGCCCAGGAAGCGGCATGGCGTCACGCCGTCCGCGCACAGGGTGTGCATGGTTTTTCCACGCAGCTTGATGCTCTTGCCGGTCTTCTTGCTGGTGCCGGTATAGCTGACGTCATCGCAGCTGACGTTGCCTTCCTCGCAGTTGACTTTGATGTCAATGACAAAGGACGGTGTGGTCAGCGTATCTGCACGGGCTGGCAGCAGGCCGAACGCCAGGGCCATGCCTACTAAAAGACGTTTCATAAGTTCTCCCAGGTTGTTGTTGCATTGTACAGAACAGCCCCGGATTGGAATGCCTGCTACGATGGTCCTTTCACCGGGGAGGTGATATGTCAGTCTACCGCCGAGAAGGCCAACGGGCGTTTGCCGAATTTGCCAGCGCGCTGGCGGAAGAGCATGCCGCAGCCCACGAGCTGGCGCAATGCGCCAAGATCGATGCCTACAATCTGGTCGCCCGGGACGTATTCACGCGATTGGTTGCAGCCCATGACAAGACCAGCGCCGCCTTTGCGCGGATCGAATGTTTCAGAATATCGGGGGACTTATGACTGCACTGGTGCGTTTGCTGATGACCGAACAATATCGCCTTCGGCGCGAAGAACTTGCTGTGAAACCCGAAAATCAGGCGCTGCCCACGCCCACCGGCGTTGAACGCGCGCTGGACGAGGCGCTGGATGAAAGCTTTCCGGCCAGCGACCCGGTAGCGATCTCGATTACCCGAACGCCGAATCGTCCCACATAGCACGCGTCGCACCGATAGCGTGCAGGCACGCACCGCAACATCGCACGGCGCCATGCCGCTGCGTGCTCTTTATCCTGGCCCTCCCTCTGTCGCAGCATATCCAGCCTCTGGCACGGCTCTTGCAACGTAGTTGAGCAAGAGGTCAACGGCGATCTCCCGCAGTACACGAATTCATCGCTGGTCCAAGGACGGACTGGCAGGACAACGGCGTCCGCCCAACCCGGTCTTTGAGGCCCGGTTGCGCGGACGCCTTTTTGTTTTCTGAACGGGATAAAAAAATGGCCAGCAAAGCTACCAGCATCAAGCTCTTATCGATTTCAACGCCTCAGATGCGGGCGTTCCACTTGACCTGGATGGCGTTCTTCGTCTGCTTCTTCGCGTGGTTCGCCTGCGCGCCGCTGATGCCGGTGATTAAAGGAGAATTCGGCCTGACGCCAGCGCAGATCGCCAACATCAATATCGCCGCCGTTGCGGTCACCATCCTGGTGCGCCTGATTGTCGGCCCGCTGTGCGACCACTTCGGTCCGCGCAAAGCGTATACAGGCTTGCTGCTGCTGGGCTCCATTCCGGTGATCGGGGTCGCCTTCGCTCAGAGTTATGAGAGCTTCCTGTTCTTCCGTCTCGCGATCGGTGCTGCTGGCGCCAGCTTCGTCATCACGCAGTATCACACCTCGGTGATGTTCGCGCCGAAGGTGGTGGGCACTGCCAATGCCGCTGCCGCCGGCTGGGGCAATGCCGGCGGCGGTGTCGCCCAAGCCGCCATGCCGTTGCTGATGTCCGCCACGGTAATGCTGGGCGTGACCGAAACGCTGGGCTGGCGCGCAGCCCTGGTCGTGCCGGGCGTGCTGATGATCGTCATGGCCTTCGTCTACTACAACTTCACGCAGGACTGCCCGCAAGGTAACTACAAAGAGCTGCGCGCTGCGGGCGTGGTCATCGAAGGTGGCAAGAAAGGCGGCTGGTCTTCGTTCAAACTGGCTGCCGCCAACTACCGCGTATGGCTACTGTTCATCACTTACGGCGCCTGCTTCGGTATCGAGATCTTCATTCACAACATCGCCGCGATTTACTATGTCGATCATTTCAAACTGACGCTGGCGCAAGCCGGCATGGCCGCGGGCTCCTTCGGTCTGCTGGCGTTGTTCGCGCGCGCATTGGGCGGCTGGGCGTCCGACAGATTCGCCGCTGGCGGCAACCTGAATAACCGCGTCATCCTGCTGTTCGTACTGATGCTGGGCGAGGGGGCTGGCCTGCTGATGTTCGCGCACGCAGGCAATGCTGTACTGGCCATCGCCGCCATGCTGTTCTTCGGCCTCTTCACCCACATGGCCTGCGGCGCGACTTACGCCGTGGTGCCTTTCATTGACAAGCGCGCCCTCGGCGGCGTAGCCGGCATCATCGGCGCGGGCGGCAATGTCGGCGCCGTCGCTGCCGGCTTCCTGATGAAAGGCCTGGGCGATACCCAGCAGACGCTGAGCATCCTTGGTGTGCTGGTCGCCATCTCCGCACTGTGTGCGCTGGCTGCGCGCTTCAGCAGCGTCACCGTACAAGAAACCGCCATCGCCACCGCCTGAAGGAGCCGCATCATGAAAATTATCGTTATCGGTCATGGCATGGTTGGCCACAAATTCCTGGAAAGCCTGGCGAACAGCGGTGCCGGCAATCTGCAAGTGACGATATTGTGCGAAGAGCCACGTCCTGCTTACGACCGCGTACACCTGTCCGAATTCTTTTCGGGTAAAAGCGCCGAAGACCTGTCGCTGGTAAAGCCAGGCTTCTTCGACCGCGCCGATATGGTGCTGCGCCTGAATACCCGTGCCACCGCCATCGATACCAAGGCAAAGACAGTCACCATCGCCGATGGCAATGTACTGGGCTACGACAAACTGGTCATCGCTACCGGTTCCTTCCCATTCGTGCCATCGCTGCCGGGCAAGGATCGCCAGGACTGCTTTGTCTACCGCACCATCGAGGATCTGGAAGCGATGCTGGAATGCGGCAAGCGCGCCAGGACCGGCGTGGTGATCGGCGGCGGCCTGCTGGGGCTTGAGTGCGCCAAAGCGCTACGCGACATGAAGCTGGCGACGCACGTCGTCGAGTTCTCGCCACGCCTGATGGCTGTGCAGGTGGACGACCACGGCGGCCGCGTGCTGCGCCGTAAAATCGAAGAGCTGGGCGTCACCGTTCATACCGGGAAAAACACCACTGCCATCGTCGATGGCGCCGAGGCCACGCACCGCATGGAGTTTGCCGACGGCGGCCATCTGGAAGCCGACATGATCGTGTTCTCGGCCGGTATTCGCCCGCGTGACATGCTGGCGAAAGAAGCGGGCCTGGCCACTGGTCCGCGCGGCGGCATTGAGATTAACAACAACTGCGTCACCTCCGCCCCGGACGTCTACGCGATTGGCGAGTGCGCGCTATGGGGCGGCATGATTTTCGGCCTGGTCGCGCCGGGCTATGAAATGGCGCGCGTCGCCGCCAGACACCTGCTGGGCGAAGCGGCAGAATTTGCCGGCGCCGACATGAGCACCAAGCTGAAACTGATGGGCGTGGACGTTGCGTCCATCGGCGACCCGCACGGCAAGGAAGAGGGTAGCCATGCCTATCAGTTCATCGACGAGCGCAAACAGATCTACAAGAAGATCGTGGTATCCAGCTGTGGCAAATACCTGCTGGGTGGCGTGATGGTTGGCGACGCCAGCGAATATGGCACGCTGCTGCAAATGATGCTGAACAGGATCGAGCTGCCGGAATCGCCGGAGTTCCTGATCCTGCCGCAGTCCGATGGCGCGGCCAGGCCAGCGCTGGGCGTGGATGCATTGCCGGATGCTGCACAGATCTGCTCCTGCAATAACATCTCCAAAGGCGCGTTGTGCGCTGCGGTGGCGAACGGCGCCTGCACCATCGGCGAACTGAAAAGCTGCACCAGCGCCGGTACCGCTTGCGGCGGCTGCGTCCCACTGGTCACGCAAGTGATGAAAGCCGAGATGAAGAAGCAGGGCATGGAAGTGAACAACCATGTCTGCGAACACTTCGCCTACTCGCGTCAGGAGCTGTTCCATCTGATTAAAGTCGGCCAGATCAAGTCGTTCAGCGATTTGCTGCACAAACACGGTAAAGGCCTGGGCTGCGACGTTTGCAAGCCGCTGGCCGCCAGCATTCTGGCCACCGTGTACAACGACTTCGTGCTGAAGAAGGAACACGCCAGCCTGCAAGACACCAACGACTACTTCCTTGGCAATATCCAGAAGGACGGCACCTATTCGGTCGTGCCACGCATGCCCGCTGGCGAGGTAACGGCGGATGGCCTGATCGCTGTCGGCCAGGTCGCCAAGAAGTACGGTCTGTACACCAAGATCACCGGTGGCGCCCGCGTGGACCTGTTCGGCGCCCGCGTTGAGCAGCTGCCGCTGATTTGGGAAGAGCTGATTGCAGCGGGCTTCGAGTCCGGCCACGCTTACGGAAAATCGCTGCGGACGGTGAAATCCTGCGTCGGTTCGACCTGGTGCCGTTACGGCGTTGATGACTCCATCGGCCTGGCGATTGAACTGGAAAACCGCTACAAGGGCCTGCGGACACCGCACAAGATCAAGTTCGGCGTCTCCGGCTGCACCCGCGAGTGCGCGGAAGCACAAGGCAAGGACGTCGGCGTCATCGCCACCGAAAAGGGCTGGAACCTCTACGTCTGCGGCAATGGCGGCATGAAGCCACGCCACGCGGAGCTGCTGGCGACCGAGCTGGATAAGGCCACGCTGGTCAGGTACATCGACCGCTTCCTGATGTTCTACAGCCGCACCGGCGACCGCCTGCAACGCACCAGCACCTGGCGCGAAAATCTGGAGGGCGGGCTGGATTACCTCAAGCAGGTGGTGGTGCAGGACAAGCTGGGCATCGGCGCCGAGCTGGAAGCCGATATGCAGCACGTGGTCAATACCTACGCCTGCGAGTGGAAAGAAGCGGTCGAGAATCCGGAAACCCGCAAGCGCTTCCGTCACTTCGTCAACAGTGACAAAGGCGATGAGAACGTGCTGTTCATGGAGGAGCGTGGCCAGATTCGTCCAGCCACCATTGAAGAACGCAAACGCGTTATCCCTATCGCAGTCAAGGCAGCTTAAGGAGTAGACCATGCATCGTGATATTCAAACCGGTCACTGGATCGCCGTGTGTGACCTGGACGATATCTTGCCTAACACCGGCGTGTGTGCCTTGCTGAACGAAGCACAGGTGGCCGTGTTCCATGTTGACGATGGCGGTCCGCGCGTGTTCGCCATCGATAACTACGATCCGAATTCCCAGGCCTCGGTGCTGTCGCGTGGCCTGGTCGGCTCGCTTGGGGAACGTATCGTCGTGGCGTCGCCAATCTACAAGCAGCACTTCGACCTTCAAACAGGCGAGTGCCTGGAAGCGCCCGAGTATTCCGTTGGTACTTATCCTGTCCGCATCGACGGCGGCAAAGTCTGGGTCGGTCTATGAAGCCCGCGCTGGTCGTGATCGGCAACGGCATGGCCGGCATGCGTACGGTCGAGGAGCTGCATAAGCTAGCGCCGGATATGTACGACATCACGGTGTTTGGCGCCGAGCCGCACGGTAATTACAACCGCATCCTGCTGTCGCCAGTACTGGCGGGCGAGAAGAGCATTGACGACATCATGCTCAACACGCGTGAGTGGTATGAACAGCACAACATCACGCTGCACGCCGGCGACCCGGTGACGCATATTGACCGCCGCCAGCGCATCGTGCGCGCCCGTTCCGGGCTGGAGGTGCGCTACGACCGTTTGCTGATCGCCACCGGCTCCAAGCCTTTCATCATTCCTGTGCCCGGCCACCAGTTGAACGGTGTGCTGTCCTTCCGCTACATTCAGGATGTCGAGAAGATGCTGGCGATGGCGCGCAATCACCGCAATGCGGTCGTTATCGGCGGTGGCCTGCTGGGACTGGAGGCGGCAAATGGCTTGCAGCGTCAGGGCATGAGCGTCACCGTGATCCATGTGACCGATACGCTGATGAACCAGCAGCTCGACAAACCTGCCGCGCTGCTGCTGCAAAAAACGCTGGAAGCCAAGGGGCTCAGGTTCATGATGGGCGCGCAGACGGAAGAAATCCTTGGCACGGACCGCGTAACCGGTGTGCGCTTCAAGGATGGCACGGAGATTCCTGCGGACCTGGTCGTCATGACTGCGGGCGTACGCCCGAACATTGAACTGGCCAAATCCGCTGGTCTGCACTGCGAGCGCGCGATTGTGGTTGACGACACGCTGCAAACCTACGATCCGCGCGTCTACGCGGTCGGCGAATGCGTGCAGCACCGCAGCGCCACCTTTGGCCTTGTGGCGCCAATCTGGGACCAGGCCCGCGTATGCGGCGCGCACCTCGCCGGTGTCGGCGTTCGCCGCTATGTGCAATCGACCTCGCCGACCCGCTTGAAGGTAACGGGCGTGGAGCTGTACTCGGTCGGCGACTTTATCGGTGGCGAGGGCAGCGAAGACCTGGTGCTGCGCGACGCCCGCCGCGGTGTCTACAAGCGACTGGTACTGAAAGATAACCGCGTCACTGGGGCCGTGCTGTATGGCGATGTCAAGGACGGACCCTGGTACTTCAACCTGATCCAGAACCGCAGCGACATCACGCCAATCCGGCAGACCCTGTTATTTGGCGAAGCCCTGTCCACCCGGGCTGCCTAGAATCAAAGTGAGAAGCATCTTGACCCTGTCTACCGACCACCTGGCTGTCCGTACCACCTGTGCCTACTGCGGCGTGGGCTGCGGCGTGCAAGCCACGCCCAAGGACGATGGCAGCTTCGCCATGGCAGGCGACAAGCTGCATCCGGCGAACAAGGGACGCCTGTGCGTCAAAGGCTCGGCACTGGGCGAGACGGTCGGCCTGGAAGGCCGTCTGCTGTACCCACAGCTGCGCGAGGCCGATGGCCTGCGCCGCGTCTCGTGGGATGAAGCGCTGGACAAAGTCGCTGGCGAATGGCGGCGCATCATCGCCGAACATGGCCCCGATGCGGTCGCTCTGTACGTTTCCGGCCAGCTGCTCACCGAGGACTATTACGTCGCCAATAAGCTCATGAAGGGCTACGTCGGCAGCGCCAATATCGACACCAACTCGCGCCTGTGCATGTCGTCCGCCGTGGCGGGCTACAAGCGCGCGTTTGGCGAAGACCTGGTGCCGGTCTGCTACGATGATCTGGAGCTGGCCGATCTGGTCGTGCTGGTCGGCTCCAACACTGCATGGTGCCACCCGATCCTGTTCCAGCGCATCATGAAAGCCAGGGAAGCACGGCCGGAAATGAAGCTGGTGGTTGTCGATCCACGCCGCACCGCGACCTGCGAGCTGGCGGATCTTCACCTGCCCGTCAATGCCGGTACCGACGTGTGGCTGTTCAATGGCTTGCTGAGTTATCTGTCGCGCATCGGTGCTGTCGATCCGCGCTTCGTCGAGCAGCATACCAACGGCTTCGAAACAGCGCTCGACGTCGCCTACGCAGACTGCGCCGATCCGGCCGTGGTGGCAAAGATCTGCCGCATCGAGCTGCCGGTACTGATGGAGTTCTACGAACTGTTTGCCGCCACGCGCAAAACCATCACCGCGTATTCGATGGGTGTGAACCAGTCGTCGGCAGGCACGGATAAAGCCAACGCCATCATCAACTGTCACCTGATTGGTGGCCGTATCGGCAGGCCTGGCATGGGACCGTTCTCCATCACTGGCCAGCCGAACGCCATGGGCGGCCGTGAAGTCGGCGGGCTGGCCAACATGCTGGCGGCGCACATGGATCTGGAGCGCGCCGATCATCGCGACGTCGTGCAGACCTTCTGGGAGTCACCAGCGATGGCAGACAAGGGCGGCCTGAAAGCGGTTGATCTGTTCAAGGCGATTGAGGACGGCAAGGTCAAATCGGTCTGGGTCATCGCCACCAATCCCGTCGTCAGCCTGCCCGACGCTGACCAGGTGCGCCGCGCGCTCGACAGGTGCGAGCTGGTGATTTTCAGCGATATCATGCAGGACACTGATACCACGGCCTATGTCGACGTCCTGCTGCCGGCGCTGGGCTGGGGCGAGAAGGATGGCACGGTGACCAATTCCGAACGCCGCATCTCGCGCCAGCGCGCCTTTCTGCCCGCGCCGGGCGAAGCACTGCCGGACTGGAAAATCCTGTCGCTGTTCGCGCAGCGCATGGGCTACAGCGGCTTTGATTTCTGCGGCCAGCACGGCGTGTTTGACGAACATGCGCGCCTGAGCGGTTTCCGCAACACGGTTAGCGATGTACCGCGCGCTTTCGATATGTCAGGCCTTGGCGGCCTGAATCAACGGCAGTACGATGAACTGGAGCCGACGCAGTGGCCGGTGCGCCGCACCGCCAACGGCGAGCTGCAAGTGGATGTGCGCCTGTTCGAAGATCATGTGTTCGCCCATGCGGATGGCAAGGCACGCTTCATCGCCACCGTGCCGCGCCTGCCGAAACATGCCGTCAGCGAGGACTACCCGCTGTCGCTGAACACGGGCCGTGTGCGCGACCAATGGCACACCATGACCCGCACTGGAAAGTCCGCCACGCTGGCCGACCATATCGCTGAATCCTTTGTCGACATGCATCCGCAAGACGCGCTCCTGAGCGGCGTGCGCGAAGGCGAACTGGCGCGCATCACCTCTGAATGGGGCGCCATGGTGGCGCGCGTGCAGCATGGCGGTGGCATCCCGCGCGGCAGTGTATTCATTCCGATCCACTGGAACGGGCAGAACGCGTCTGACGCCCGCGTGGGTGCGCTGGTGAATCCCGTCGTCGATCCCGTTTCTGGCGAGCCGGAATTCAAACACACGCCGGTGCGCGTGGAGCAGTTCCGCGTCAACTGGCATGGCTTCATCCTGAGTCGCGACGCGATCAATCTAGACAGCATCGCCCACTGGACGCGCATTCAGGGCCGCGAGTTCGCGCGCTACGAACTCGCGGGCCGCAACAGCGTCAAGGACTACAGCGGTTGGGCGCGCGGCCTGTTGGGCGTCGGTGATCCTGATGCCGACTGGCTGGAGTACGAGGACAAGACCGCTGGCGTGTACCGTGCCGTGCACATGGTGAACGACCGCATCGAACAATGTATTTTCATGTCGCCGCGCCAGGACATGCCATCGCGTGCCTGGCTGGCCAGCCTGTTCGTCAAAGAACAACTGAGTGAGATCGATCGCGTTGGCCTGCTGGTCGGCATGCCGGTTGAGAAGGGCGCGGATACCGGGCCTACCGTGTGCTCCTGCTTTGGCGTCGGCCGCAACACCATCTGCAACGCCATCCGCGAAAAGGATCTAAAGACGGTGCCGGAGGTGACAGCCTGCCTGAAAGCAGGCGGAAATTGCGGTTCGTGCGTCCCGGAGATCAAGAAGATACTGGTACAAACCCGCACGGAGGCAGCAGAAATAAGGTTGTGATTATGGTAAGCTAGGCCTGTCGATCGCTGGATCACAGAAAAAGAGCGCGCGCATGTCTATCCGTGAAAACTTCTCCGATGCTGATATGGACCAGTGGCTCAACGATAATCGAGTCACTGAAATCGAATGCCTGGTGCCTGATTTGACAGGCGTTGCACGCGGTAAGATTCTGCCGCGCGCCAAATTTACGCAGGACCGCGGCATGCGCATACCGGAAGCGGTGCTGGGCATGACCGTCACCGGCAACTACCCAACTGAAGATCCGGCCTACGACCGCGCCATCTCCAACACGGACCGCGACATGATCCTGCGCGCGGACCCCGGCAGCATTACCACCGTGCCGTGGGCCATCGACCCCACCGCGCAGGTCATCCACGATTGCTATTTCGCCGACGGCACGCTGGTGGACTTCGCGCCGCGCTCCGTGCTGCGCCGTGTGCTGAAACTGTATGCGGACAAAGGCTGGACGCCGGTGGTGGGGCCGGAGCTGGAGTTCTATCTCACCGAAAAAAACATCGACCCCGATCTGCCGCTGAAAGCACCGATAGGCCGCAGCGGCCGCTCCGAAACCACGCGCCAGGTCTACAGCATTGACGCCGTCAATGAATTCGATCCGCTGTTTGAAGATATCTACGACTACTGCGCGCTCATGAATCTCGACGTGGACACGCTGATCCACGAAACCGGCGCGGGCCAGATGGGCCTTAACTTCCAGCACGGCGATGCAATGGCGCTGGCCGACAATGTGTTCTACTTCAAGCGCACCTTGCGCGAGGCGGCACTCAAGCATCATATGTACGCCACCTTCATGGCCAAGCCGATGGCGGGAGAACCCGGATCGGCCATGCACGTGCATCAAAGCGTGAGCGATGCCACCACGGGCCGTAACATCTTCAACTTGCCGGATGGCTCACCGTCGCCACACTTCCGCCACTACATCGGCGGTCTGCAGCGCTATACGCCAGCCGCGATGGCGATACTGGCGCCGTATGTGAACTCGTATCGCCGCATCGTGCGCCATACGGCGGCGCCAATCAACATCCAGTGGGGCATGGATAACCGCACCGTGGGCTTCCGCATTCCAATCTCCGGTGTGGAGCAGCGGCGCGTGGAAAACCGCATCATCGGCGCCGACGCCAATCCCTATCTGGCGATGGCGGTGACGCTGGCATGCGGCTATCTGGGCCTGGTCGACCAGCTGGAGCCGACGCCCATGTACAACGGCAGCGCCTACGACCATTTATACGAACTGCCGCAAGGCCTGCCGCAGGCGCTCACGCTGTTGCGGCAGGAGGACCGGCTGCGTAATGTGCTGGGCGAGCGCTTTATCGACGTCTACACCGCGATCAAGGAACTGGAACACCAGGAGTTCATGACCGTCATCAGCCCGTGGGAGCGGGAACACTTATTGCTGCATGTTTGAGCGCTGCCTTTATAATCACCGGTTCGGCAAATATTATTTTACTTTTTTAATAACATGACCATAGAGCGAGCTGCTGAACCTTTCCTCCTGATCCGCAACCTGGTTAAGGAATTCGACGGCGTCCGTGCCGTCAATGACGTCTCGGTCGCGATCAACAAGGGCGAAATCTTCGCACTGCTGGGCAGCTCGGGCTGCGGCAAGTCGACGCTGTTACGCATGCTGGCGGGCTTTGAGACGCCTACCTCTGGCAGCATTACGCTGGCCGGCCAGGACATCGTCAGCGTACCGCCATACCAGCGCCCTATTAACATGATGTTCCAGTCGTATGCGCTGTTCCCGCACCTGTCGGTCTGGGACAACATCGCCTTTGGCCTGCGCCGTGACGGCCTGCCGAAGGACGAAATCGCCTCGCGCGTGGAAAAGATGCTGTCGCTGGTGCAGCTGACCGACTACGCCAAGCGCAAACCGCACCAGCTGTCGGGCGGCCAGCAGCAGCGCGTGGCGCTGGCGCGTTCGCTGGCCAAGCGTCCGCAGTTGCTGCTGCTGGACGAGCCGCTGGGCGCTCTGGATAAGAAGCTGCGCGAGCGCACGCAGATGGAACTGGTCAGCATCATCGAAGAAGTGGGCGTGACCTGCGTGATGGTGACCCACGACCAGGACGAGGCCATGAGCATGGCCACCCGCATCGCTGTGATGAGCGCTGGCCGCATTTTGCAGGTTGGTGCGCCGGACGAGATCTACGAAACGCCGAATTGCCGCTTCGTTGCCGACTTTATCGGCAGCGTCAATCTGTTCAACGGCAGCGTCGCCGTCGATGAAGCGGACCACGTCATCATCGATACGCCGGAAGGCCGGCATTACGTCACCCACGGCATTACCGGCACCATGGGTATGCCGGTATCGGTGGCGGTGCGTCCCGAGAAGATCGCGCTGCAAACCGAAGCGCCAACGCAGGAGCAGCGCGCCAAAGCGGTGGAACACGGCTATAACTGCGTGCAGGGTCTGGTCAGTGGCATCGCTTACTTCGGCAACGAGACCAGCTATCACATCACGCTGGACAGCGGCATGGTGCTCAAGGTTTCGCGCACCAATGCGGCGCGCCACGATGAATCGGCACTCAAGCGCGATCAGCGCGTGTATGCATGGTGGGACGGCGCCGATGTCGTCGTGCTGACCCGCTAAGGCAGGCCGTGATGAACTTCCTCAAGAACCTGTTCAAGAATCCGGGCCGCAGCCTGGTGATCGGCGTGCCTTTCGTGTGGCTGTCGTTTGCCTTCCTGGTCCCGTTCCTGATTGTGCTACGTATCAGCTTCACCGATCTGGATAGCAATGGTGGCAATCCTTTCGGCACGCTGATGACCGTGGCCGATGGCGTGCTGACGCTGAAAGTCAAAATCGCCAATTACCTGTTCATCGCAGAAGATGAGCTGTATGCGCTGACGTATCTGAACTCCATCAAGTTCGCGGCCATTACTGCGGCGCTGTGCCTGATCATCGGCTATCCGTTCGCCTACTTCATGGCGCGCGCCAAGCCGACGCTACGTCCGGTGCTGCTGATGATGGTGATGATGCCGTTCTGGACTTCCTTCCTGCTACGTATCTACGCGTGGAAGGGCATCCTGGCCAACAACGGTATCCTCAACAGCTTCCTGATCGATATTGGCGTCATCACCGAACCGCTGCACCTGATGAACACGCAGTTCTCGCTGGTTATCGGCATGGTGTATGCGTACCTGCCGTTCATGATCCTGCCGCTGTACGCCAACCTGGTGAAGATGGATCTACGCTTCCTGGAGGCGGCGGCCGACCTGGGCGCGACGCCGTGGCAGACTTTCTGGCGCATCACCGTGCCACTGTCGAAGTCGGGCATCATCGCCGGCACCATGCTGGTGTTCATTCCCGCCGTGGGCGAGTACGTGATTCCGGAACTGCTGGGCGGCCCTGAGACGCTGATGATCGGCCGCCAGCTGTGGGACGAATTCTTTACCAATAACGATTGGCCGCTGGCGTCTTCGGTGACGGTGGTGGTGATCCTGCTGATTCTTGTACCAATGGCGATCTTCAACAAATATCAGGCAGAGCAGGGAGGCCGTAAATGACCAACTTCCTGCAACGCTGGTTTGGGCGCGGCTGGCTGTCGCTGGGCTATCTGTTCCTGTACATACCGATTGTGGTGCTGGTGGTGTTCTCGTTTAATAGCTCGCGCCAGGACATGGTGTGGAGCGGTTTCTCGACGCAGTGGTACACGGCGCTGCTGAGCGACCAGGAAATCATCAGCGGTTTTGGCCTGTCGCTGCGCATTGCGCTGCTGACGGCTTGCGGCTCGGTGATCCTCGGTACCTTTGCCGCCTTTGTGCTGGACCGCTACCAGCGCTTCGCCGGCCGCACGCTGTTCACCGGCATGGTGAGCGCGCCGCTGGTGATGCCCGAGGTGATTATCGGCCTGTCGCTGTTGCTGATGCTGGTGTCGGTGCAGAAGATGTTCGGCTTCCCGGAGCGCGGCCTGGTCACGATCTGGCTGGGCCACACACTGCTCGGCATGGCCTATGCAACTGTGGTGGTGCAATCGCGTTTGCAGGAGATGAACAAGTCTCTGGAAGAAGCGGCGATGGATCTGGGCTGCCGTCCGTTCCAGGTGTTCTTCCTGGTGACGCTGCCGAATATCAAACAGGCGCTGGGCTCCGCCTGGCTGCTGACGTTCACGCTGTCGCTGGATGACGTGGTGCTGTCGGCTTTCCTGTCCGGCCCTGGCTCGTCGACCATGCCGATCGTGATTTTCTCGCGCGCGCGCCTGGGCCTCGATCCACGTGTGAACGCGGTGGCGGCGCTGACCATTCTGGTCGTGTCGATTGGCGTGATCGCTTCCAGCCTGTACATCGCCCGCGCCGAGCGTCTGCGCCAGAAGCAGATCGCCAACGCCGCCAAGGGTTAATCCTTGTAACCCTGGCGATATTCCCAGAAGGCGCTGGCAATGAAGATTGCGGCGCCACACCACAGAACGGCGGGCAGCGCATTGATCCCCGCCGTTTGCATGAGCACTCCCGTCACCAAAGGTCCGCCGGCGCTGGTAATGCCCCAGCTGGCGTTGACCACCGCGCTGGCCGCGACCAGCGATTGGCCGTCGAAGCGCTCGCCGCAGGCCACCAGCGACAGCATATAGATCGCGCCAGCCACGGCGCCCAGCACCAGCAGCAGCGTCCACCACAGCCATGGCGTACCCGCAGCGAAAGGCAGTATGGGCAGCAGTACGCAGACGGCGATACCGCAGCCGATGTGCACCTTGCGGCGGCCCACATGGTCGGCCAGCCAGCCGAAGGCGAATTGCAGGGCCGTGTCGCCGACCAGCACCACGGTGGCCGACAGCACCGCCAGTTCGGTCGCTATGCCGTGGCGCATGGCGTACAGCGGCAACAGGCTGAGTGCCACCGTGTCGAACATGGCGAAGAAGGCGGCGCCAATGGCGATCATCCACATGCGCGGCAGGATGCGATGCCAGGCAACCTGTGGTTCGTCTTCGTGGCCTTGCGCGCCGCCGCTAATCAGCAGCATGCCTGGCAGGGCAAGCAGGAACAGCACGCCACACGATGCAAATGGCAGCGGTACGCTGCCGCTCAGGCCCGCCACCATGGCGGGGCCGATCAGCTGGAACAGCGTGAAGGCTGTGGTGTACATCGCCACCACGCGACCGCGCGACTCCACTGGCGCCAGGTTGTTGACCCAGGCCTCGCCGATGGTGAACAGCACGCCCATGCAGGCGCCAAATATAAAACGCAATACGCCCCATGCCAGCAGGCTGTCGGTGGCTTCCATCAGCGCGGTGGACTGCGCAGCCATGATGATTGCGCCTATCATGCAGCCGCGCGGCCCATGTACTGCCACCCAGCGCGAGACGAAAGGCGCGGCGGCCAGAATGCCGAACGCGCTGATCGCCGTCATGATGCCGATGATGCCGGAGCCGATACCGCGCTGGTCCAGCGTCAGTGCGGTGAGCGGAATGGTCGCGCCCAAGCCGAGGCCGACGACGCCAATGCTGGCAACGAGTGCGCTGAAATCACGCCATGGCATATTCTTCATGCTTGCACCTCCGCTGCGATGATGGTGCCCAGCTGGCGGCCGTAGTCGGTGATCTGTTCCGGCGTACAGTAGGCGTAGCCGACCAGCAGGCCGCGCCGCACCGGAGGCTTCATGTAATACGTGGACAGCGCCTTGACGGAAATCTCCTCTGCGGCCGCACGCTGAGCCAGGGCGACGTCGTCAACCTGGTCCGGCAGTTCAATCACAAGATGCAGGCCCGATTCTTCTTTGGAGATGGTGACGCCTTGTGGCAGCCGCTGCGCCAGTAAACGGCGCAGCAGTTCACGGCGCGCGCCGTAGGTCTGGCGGATCTTGCGCACATGGGCGGTGAAGTGGCCCAGCGTGATGAAGTCCGTAAGCGTGGCCTGCACGGTCAGTTGACCGGGACGCTGCAAGTCATACAGCGCGCTGCGGAAGGCCGGAATCAAGGCCGGCGGCACCACGAGATAACCGACCTTGATGCCGGGGTAGAGCACCTTGGAGAAGGTGCCCATGTAAAGCACGCGGTCATCGTTATCCAGGCCTTGCAGCGCGGCCAGCGGCCGGCCGGTGTAGCGGAATTCGCTGTCGTAATCGTCCTCCAGTATCCACGCGTCCTTGCGCAAGGCGACATCCAGCAGCTCGCGGCGGCGTGCGAGGCTCATCACCGCTCCCGTTGGATACTGGTGCGATGGCGTGACGTAGATCAGGCGCGGCTTGGTGGCGAGGTCGGATGCATTCAGCGCCATGCCGTCGCCATCCACCGTGATCGGCCGCAGTTTCAGTTCGCGCGCCTGAAACACGCGGCGCGCACCCCAGTAGCATGGATTCTCGACCCAGGCGGTGTCGCCCGCATCGGCCAGCAGTTGCGCGCACAGGTCCAGCGATTGCTGCGTGCCGCCCGTAATCATCACCTGTTCGACTTCCACCTTGACCGAGCGTGAGATGCGCAGGTATTCAGTAATTGCCTGACGCAGTGGCAGATGACCGCCGGACTGGCCATAGTCCAGCAGGTCGTTGCGGGCTTCGCGCCAGACGCGGTTTTGCAGCCGTTGCCACAGCTTGAACGGGAACGTGGAAAAGTCAGGATCGCCCGCTGCAAAAGGCTGTATCTCGAATTGCGGGCCGGCCGCGTAGCTGGTCAATTCCTGTCCGCGCTTTGACAGCAGCGCAGCACGTGGCGCTGCGCGTGCCGACGTCCGGCCTTTGGGTTGCACCCCAGTGCCGCGCATGGACGCGCTATGTGCTTGCAAATCCGCCACATAGGTGCCACTGCCTTGTGCGCTGGTGACATAGCCTTCAGCTGCCAGTTGTTCAAACGCGGCGATGACGGTATTGCGTGCGATGCCCAGATCACGCGCGAGATCGCGGCTGGACGGCAGCTTGCTGCCCGCCCCCAGCTGCTGCTGATGGATCGCATCCTTTGCTGCCTCATAAAGACGGCGTTGCTGCGATAGGCGAGGATGGAAACTGGTTTGCGCCAGTGCGTGCGCAAGCAGGTCGGAAGTTGGGGACATCTGGAAAGTGGTTCTATCAAAGATCAAAAAGTGGTGCTAACAATAATACCAAAAAAAGCATATTATTGAGTCAAATCAAATAGATGAAAGCTCCTATGCGTAGCCCTATCGTTTTGGTTCCTGCGTGCGTCAATCGGATTGGCGCACATCCGTATCACACCGCGCAGCTTAAATATGTGGCGGCGGTGGCAGACGGCGCGCACTGCACGCCGCTGATCGTGCCCGCATTGGGCGCAAACACTGACTTTGAAGCGCTACTGGCGCTGGCCGATGGCATCATGCTGACCGGCTCTCCATCCAATGTCCATGCCAGCTTATATGGCGAGGACGTACTTGATCCTTCGCTGCCGCAAGATGCGGCCCGCGATGCCACAACACTGCCGCTGATACGCGCTGCCATCAAGCGCGGTATTCCGATGCTGGCGATTTGCCGCGGCTTTCAGGAAGTGAATGTGGCCCTGGGCGGTTCGCTGCACCAGGCGGTGCATGCAGTGCCTGGCATGGCCGATCACCGTGAGCACAAGGAGCATACACTGGACCAGCAATACGCACCATCGCACCGCGTGCTGCTGGATCCTGGCGGGCGCATGACGCAGTTACTGGGCGGAGCCGCCGAGATCATGGTCAATTCGCTGCACGGGCAAGGCATCCACCGGCTGGCGCCTGGCCTCGTGGCCGAAGCACATGCTGATGATGGCCTGGTCGAAGCCTACCGTGTGGCGGACGCCAAAGGATTTTCGCTCGCGGTACAGTGGCATCCAGAGTGGCGCTTTTCCGAGAACCCGGACTCCGTCAAATTATTCAGAGCCTTTGGCGACGCCTGCCGCGCCTACAAGGCCACCCGATAAAAACTAATGAGAGAAGCAAATGGCAATTCGAGAAAATTTTACTTACACCGATATGGACCTGTGGCTGAACGAGAAGCACGTCACGGAAATTGAATGCCTGGTGCCCGACCTGACTGGCGTGGCACGCGGGAAGATCCTCCCTCGCGGTAAATTTACACAGGAGCGCGGCATGCGTATTCCTGAGGCGGTGCTGGGCATGACCGTGACCGGTAACTATCCAACGGAAGATGCGGGCTACGACCGCGCCATCTCCAGTACCGACCGCGACATGATTCTGAAGGCCGATCCGACCACCATCACGATGGTGCCATGGGCCACCGATCCGACCGCACAGGTGATCCATGACTGCTACTTTGCAGACGGTCGCCTGGTCGACTTTGCGCCGCGCTCCGTGCTGCGCCGCGTGCTCAAACTGTATGCGGACAAAGGCTGGAAGCCAGTCGTGGCGCCGGAACTGGAGTTCTACCTGACCGCCAAGAACAGCGATCCTGACCTGCCTCTGAAACCGCCTATTGGCCGTAGCGGCCGTGCTGAAACCAGCCGCCAGGTCTACAGCATCGACGCGGTGAATGAATTCGATCCGCTGTTTGAAGACATCTACGACTATTGCGACCTGATGAATCTGGACGTCGATACGCTGATTCACGAAATTGGCGCAGGCCAGATGGAGATTAACTTCCTGCACGGCGAGCCGCTGGGCCTTGCGGACAAGGTGTTCTTCTTCAAGCGCACCTTGCGCGAAGCAGCGCTCAAGCACGATATGTACGCGACCTTCATGGCCAAGCCGATGGCTGGCGAGCCGGGATCGGCGATGCACGTCCACCAGAGTGTGGTGGACAGCAAGACCGGCAAGAACATCTTCAGCGCAGATGATGGCTCGGCCTCGCCGCTGTTCAAGCACTACATCGGCGGTTTGCAGCGCTACATGCCGTCGGCGATGGCGATTGTGGCGCCATATGTAAATTCCTATCGCCGCATCGTGCGCCACACGGCGGCGCCGATCAATATTCAGTGGGGCATGGATAACCGTACGGTGGGCTTCCGTGTGCCGGAGTCCGGCGTGCAGGATCGCCGCGTGGAGAACCGTATTATCGGCGCGGATGCCAATCCGTATCTGGCACTCGCGGTCACGCTGGCCTGTGGCTACCTTGGCATGATCGATCAGATTGATCCTACGCCGATGACCACTGATAGCGCCTATGACCTGAAGATCGAGCTGCCGCAAGGCTTGCCGGAAGCGCTGCAGTCGCTGCGCGCAGAAGACCGCCTGCGCACGGTGTTGGGCGAGCGGTTTATTGACGTCTACGCCGCCATCAAGGATCTGGAACATCAGGAATTCATGACCGTCATCAGTCCGTGGGAGCGCGAGCACCTGCTGCTGCACGTTTAAGGAGCCAGTCTATGACTAACTACGATACCAGCGCTATCCAGAAGCTCGATACGGCGCACTACATCCATCCCTTCACCGATCACAAGGCCTTGGGCGAGAAGGGCGCGCGCGTGATGGTGCGCGGCGAAGGCATTTATCTGTGGGATTCGAACGGCAAGAAAATCATCGACGGCATGTCGGGGCTGTGGTGTGTGAATGTGGGCTATGGCCGCACCAGCATTTCGCAGGCGGTGTACAAGCAGATGGAGACACTGCCGTTTTATAACAGCTTCTTCAACACCACCAACCTGCCGGCGGTGGAACTGGCAGCCAAGCTGGCGCAGATTTCGCCACCGCAGTTCAATCATGTGTATTTTACCGGTTCCGGCTCGGAAGCCAACGACACCAACGTGCGCATGGTGCGCCGTTATTGGGATGTGCTGGGCCACAAGGAGCGCCACACCATCATCAGCCGCCACAACGCTTATCACGGCAGTACCATGGCCGGTGCTTCGCTGGGTGGCATGTCAGGCATGCATGAACAGGGCGGCTTGCCGATACCGGGTATCGTGCATATTGAACAGCCTAACTATCTGGAGTCGGGCAAAGGCATGACGGAGGAAGCTTTCGGCATCGAGGCTGCTTCCTGGCTGGAGAAGAAGATACTGGAGGTAGGGCCGGAGAAGGTGGCGGCGTTTATCGGCGAGCCGATTCAAGGCGCGGGCGGCGTGATTATTCCACCGTCGACTTACTGGCCTGAGATACAGCGTATCTGCGACAAGTACGGCATCCTGCTGATTGCGGACGAAGTGATTTGCGGCTTTGGCCGTGTGGGCCGCTGGTTCGCGTCCGAGCTGTTTGGCATCAAGCCGGACCTGATTACGTTCGCCAAGGGCGTCACCTCCGGTTATGTGCCGCTGGGCGGCGTGCTGGTTGGCGACCGCGTGGCCAAGGTGCTCATCGAGCAGGGCGGCGAGTTCAATCACGGCTTCACGTATTCCGGCCACCCGGTGGCTTGCGCTGCGGCGCTGGAAAATATCCGCATCATTGAAGATGAAAAACTGATCGACCGCGTAGCCAACGACACCGGACCCTATCTGAAGAAGCGCTTTGTGGAGCTGGCAGACCATCCGCTGGTAGGTTACGCGAACAGCTGCGGCTTTGTGGCCGGCTTGAACCTGGTGCGTAGCAAAGGCGCGACGGTACACGACAACGTGGCCTTCGATGAATCGCAGGCGGTCGGCATGATCTGCCGTGGCTACATGTTCGGCAATGGCATGATCATGCGCGCCGTCGGCGACCGCATGATTATCGCGCCACCACTGGTGCTGACCACGGCGCAGATCGACGAAATGCTGGCGCTGATACGCCATTGCCTTGATCTGACTTACGCGGATCTGAAAGAGCGCGGCTGGGTATAAGGAGAATACGATGACGATTAACTGGCATGACAAGGCTGCCGCAGTCCAGGCAGATGGCCGCGCTTTCATCAACGGCGAACGTGTGTGGGCAAAGTCCGGACAGCAGTTCGAGAATCTGTCGCCTATCGATGGCCGCAAGCTGGGCATGGTGGCACGCTGCGATGGCACTGACGTGGATGCGGCTGTCGCAGCGGCGCGCGCGGCGTTTGAAGACCGCCGCTGGGCGGGCAAGTCGCCTGCGCAGCGCAAACGTGTGCTGATCAAGTTTGCGGACCTGATGCAGAAGTACGGCCAGGAGCTGGCGCTGCTCGAGACGCTGGACATGGGGAAACCCATCAAGTACAGCCAGACGGTGGATGTTGGCGGCGCTGCCAACTGCATCCGCTGGTATGGCGAGGCGATTGACAAGATCTACGACGAGATCGCACCGACGCCCGCCAACAGTCTGGCGCTGATTACGCGCGAACCAGTCGGCGTGGTGGCAGCCATCGTACCGTGGAACTACCCCATGCTGATGGCGTCGTGGAAGATCGCACCTGCGCTTGCAGCGGGCAATAGCGTGATACTCAAGCCTTCGGAGAAATCTCCGTTGACGGCATTGCGCCTGGCGGAGATTGCACTGGAGGCAGGCATTCCGCCCGGTGTGTTCAATGTGCTGCCGGGTTACGGTGCGGAGGCTGGATCGGCGCTGGCGCTGCATATGGATGTGGACTGTATCGGCTTTACCGGTTCCACGCGTGTGGGCAAGCAGATCATGCAGATGGCGGGGCAGTCGAATCTCAAGCGGGCCTGGACGGAGCTGGGCGGCAAATCGGCCAACATCGTTTGCGCGGATTGTCCGGATCTCGACGCTGCGGTGGAATCGGCCATCGGTTCGATCTTCTTTAATCAGGGCGAGAGCTGCAATGCGCCTTCACGCCTGTTTGTGGAGGCTTCCATCAAAGAGCGCTTCATGGAGAAGGCGCTTGCCATGGTGCCAGCCTTTGAACCGGGTGATCCGCTAGACGAGAACACGATCATGGGTGCGATCGTAGATGCCACGCAGCTCAAGACGGTGTTGGGCTATATTGAATCCGGCCATGCGGATGGCGCCAAGCTGCTCGCAGGCGGCAAGCAGGCGCGTACCGGGACGGGCGGCTTCTACATCGAACCGACGTTGTTCGATCAGGTGGACAGCAGCATGACTATCGCGCGTGAAGAAATCTTCGGACCGGTGCTGTCGGTGTTGAGTTTCAGCGATGTGCGTGAGGCGGTACGGCAGGCGAATGCCACCAGCTACGGTCTGCATGCTGCCGTGTGGACGTCGGATATGAGCAAGGCGATACAGACAGCGCGTGCGCTGCGTGCAGGGACGGTGCACGTCAACCAGTATGACAGTGACGATATTACCGTGCCTTTTGGCGGCTACAAGCAATCTGGCAATGGCCGCGACAAGTCGCTGCACGCCTTTGACAAGTACACAGAATTGAAGACTACATGGATACAAATAGGATAGCGGAACTGCAAGCGGAGCTGGCGGCGCAAGGCGTGCGTTACGTCTTTGCGCAATTTACGGATATTCACGGCGCGGCGAAAGGCAAGCTGGTGCCACTGGTGCAGCTGGGCGATATCGCCATGCCGGGGGCTGGATTTTCGGGGCCATCGATCTGGGGAACCGGCTTGCCGCGCAATGGTCCGCGCTCGGAATACTATGGACGCGCGGACCTGACCACCTTGCAGTCCATGCCGTGGCTACCCGGTTATGCACGTGTGGTGCTGGATGGTCATGTGGCGGGCGAACAGTTTGATGCTTGCCCGCGTCAAGTCCTGCGCAAACAGGTAGCGCGATTGGCAGCCCGTGGCTGGACGCTGAATGCTGGCCTGGAACCAGAGTTCTTCCTGCTGCAAAAAAGTGCAGGTGGCTACGACGCCGAAGCTGGTGACGCGCTGGAGAAGCCATCCTACGATACCAGGAGCTTGCTGCGTCAACGCACCTTCCTCGACAAGCTCACGACCTCCCTGAATGAGTGTGGCCTTGGCGTCTATCAGATTGACCATGAAGACGCGACGGGCCAGTTTGAAGTCAATTATCACTACGCCGATGCACTACGCGCGGCGGACAACTTCATGCTGTTCAAGATGGCCGCGCATCACATTGCGGAAGAAGAGGGCATGCTGTTTTCCATGATGCCCAAGCCATTTGCCGAGCGCCCCGGCAGCGGGCTGCATTTCCATTTGTCGCTCGCTGACGCGAATGGCAGGCAGATATTCGCTCACGGTGCGGCGGATGGTGCGGAGCTGCAGGGCCGTGATCTGGGATTCTCGCCGCTGGGCTATCAGTTCCTCGCAGGTCTGCTGCATCATGCGCCCGCGCTGACGGCGCTGTGTGCACCCACCGTCAATTCATACAAGCGCCTGATGTGCGGGCAGTCGTTGTCCGGCACAAGCTGGGCGCCGGCGTTCATCGGCTATGGCGACAATAATCGCACGGTAGTGGCGCGCACCGTGCATCAGCGCATCGAGTGGCGCCTGCCTGACAGTTCCGCCAATCCTTACCTCGCGCTTGCAGGTGTGATTGCGGCCGGACTGGATGGCATAGACCGTCAACTTGATCCTGGTGATCCGGTTAATCATGACGTCTACGAGATGAACGATGCGCAGCGTGCCGGGTTGGGTTTGCAACTGCTGCCGCAAAACCTGGGCGCGGCAGCTGCGGCGCTAAAGGCGGACAGCGTGTTGACCGAGGCGCTTGGCGCGAATATTGTCAATGAATTCACCGCGCTGAAAAGCGCTGAATGGATAGAGTACAGTCAGCACGTCAGCGCCTGGGAAACCGGGCGCTATCTAAACCGCTTCTGAGGGGGATGCGATGAGCCAGGCCATGAAGGACTTTCTACGCGAGCGCAACATCCACGAAGTGGAGTGCGTTATCGCGGACATGACTGGCATCGCGCGCGGAAAGATCCTGCCCAAGGATCTGTTCCTCCGCGAAGGCGAAATGCGCTTGCCAAAAAGTGTGTTGCTGAACACCGTCAACGGCGAACAGCCGAACAACCTGCCCTACGTTGGCGCGACGGACCCCGATATGATCTGCGTTCCTGATCTGGCAACGCTGCGGCAGGTGCCATGGGCAGCGGAGAACGTCGCACTGGTGATCCACGATTGCCAGAATTTCGATGGCTCACCGGTAGGCCTGTCGCCGCGCGCCGTACTGCGCAGAGTGCTCAAGATGTACGAGGATCGAGGCTGGCAACCGGATGTGGCGCCGGAGATGGAGTTTTATCTGGTCGCCCGCAGCAGCAATCCGCACGAGCCGCTGGCGCCACCCATGGGCCGCAGCGGCAAAACAGAATCGGGACGGCAGTCCTATTCGATTGATGCGGTGAATGACTTCGACCCCTTCTTCCTCGAGCTATCGACGTTCTGCAAGCAGCATGACCTCGGCGTGGAGACGCTGATCCATGAAGCGGGTGCGGGGCAAATGGAGATTAACTTCACGCACGGCGAGGCGCTGGAACTTGCCGACCGCGTGTTCCTGTTCAAGCGCGCCGTGCGCGAGACGGCGCTGCGGCACGGGATCTTTGCCACTTTCATGGCCAAGCCAATGGAGACGGAGCCGGGCAGCGCAATGCACATCCATCAGAGCGTGCTCGATACGACCAGCGGCGATAACATCTTCTCGCGCAAGGACGGCGACGCCAGCGATTTGTTCTTCAACTATATCGCCGGGCTGGAAAAGTATATTGCACCTGCCACGCTGCTGTTTGCGCCGCATGTGAATTCCTACCGTCGCCTGTCGCGCTTCATGTCGGCGCCGACCAATGTGCATTGGGGCTATGACAATCGCACGTGCGGCATACGCGTGCCGAATTCCGCGCCGATTAATCGGCGCGTAGAAAACCGCGTACCAAGCGTGGACGTGAACCCCTATCTGGCGATGGCCGCCACGCTGGCCTGCGGCTACCTCGGCATGACACAGGGTCTCAAACCATCTGCGCCGACTTCAGGCAGTGCGGAGCACGTGCACGACCAGCTGCCACGCAATCTGGAAGATGCCATCCAGCGTCTGCGCGAATGCAAGCCATTGAGCGAAATGCTGGGCGAGCTGTTTGTGCAGGCGTTCTGCGAGGTGAAGGAACTGGAATTCGCCACCTACAGCCGCGTAATCAGCTCGTGGGAGCGCGAGCACTTGATGCTGCTGGTATGAGCACGCGCACAGGCCTGAACTGGCAACGCGTGCAGGCGCTTGCTGCGGCGGAGCGGGCCAGCTATGTCGCCCGCAATCCCGAATCGGCACGGTTGGCCGAAGAGGCCGCGCGGAACCTGCTGTTTGGCGTGCCTATGCACTGGATGAACGATTGGTCGACGCCATTCCCGCTCACCGTCCGCGACGCTTCGGGCGCCCGCTTCCGCGATGCGGATGGCCATGAGTATGTCGACTTCTGCCTGGGTGACACGGGCGCCATGTTCGGCCACGCGCCGCAGCCGGTGGCGCGCGCCATCGCCCGCCAGTCAGCGCGCGGCTACACGGCGATGCTGCCGTCAGAAGATGCCGGGCCAGTCGCGGCCGAATTGTCGCGGCGTTTTGGCCTGCCATATTGGCAGTTCGCCTTATCCGCGTCCGACGCCAACCGATTCGTACTACGCTGGCTGCGTGCCGCAACGGGGCGCAGCAAAGTCCTGGTTTTCAACGGCTGCTATCACGGCACTGTGGATGACGTGTTTGTCGACTTGGTCGACGGTGTGCCGACGCAGCGCGATAGCCTGCTTGGCCAGGTACACAAGTTGACCGACCACACGGTAGTCGTGGAGTTCAACGATCTACCAGCGCTGGAGGCAGCACTGGCGCAGGGCGACATCGCTTGCGTATTGGCCGAACCGGTGATGACCAACATCGGCATGGTGTTGCCGCAGCTGGGCTACTGGGAAGCTGCGCAGCAGCTCATCAAGCGCCATGGCACGTTGCTGGTGATCGACGAAACGCACACCATCAGCAGCGGCACAGGCGGTTACGCCCGCGCGCACAACATGCAGCCAGATGTGCTGGTCGTCGGCAAGCCAATCGGCGGCGGCGTCCCTTGCGCAGTGTATGGATTCACGGAAGAACTGGCGCGTCGTGTAGAACACGCCAAACGCAGCGCCCCGCCGGGCCACTCCGGCGTTGGCACCACACTGAGCGCCAACATGTTCGCCATGGCGGCAATGCGCGCGAACCTGGAAGAGGTGATGACCGAGCAAGCCTACCAGCACATGTTCGCGCTGGCGGGCCAACTGGCAGACGGTTTGCGTGCAGTAGTCGCAAGCCACCAGCTACCATGGTGCGTCACGCAAATCGGCGCCCGCACCGAATTCCAGTTCAGCGCCACAGCGCCACGCAGCGGCACCGAAGCCCACGCCGCCATGGACGGCGAACTGGAACAAGTGATCCACCTCTACCTGCTCAACCGCGGCCTGCTGATCACACCCTTCCACAACATGCTACTGGTTTGTCCAGAGACGACCAACGCCGACATAACTCAACTTCTGGACGCATTCAACGACTGCCTGACAGCCCTATAGAAATTCGGGGTCAGTGCCGACATTCGGACATTCCATAAAAGAAATGTCCGAATGTCGGCACTGACCCCGAACTTGGTTTAGAAGCAGTGTTCCAGCGATGGGAAGCTGCCGTCTTTGACGGCGGTGACGTAGGCGCTGAACGCGGCGTCGATGCTGGTCTGGCCTTCCATGAAGTTTTTCACGAAGCGTGCTTTGCGGCCCGGGAAGACGCCCAGCAGGTCGTGCATCACCAGCACCTGGCCGGAGCAGTCCGGGCCGGCGCCGATGCCGATGGTTGGAATCGCCAGCAGGTCGGTCACTTCTTTGCCCAGCGCCGAAGGAATCGCCTCCAGCACCACCAGCGATGCGCCGGCGGCTTGCAGTTTCAGCGCGTCTTCTTTCAGCAGGTCGGCGCTTTCGGTGGTTTTGCCTTGTACCTTGTAACCGCCCAGCTGGTGCACGGATTGCGGCGTCAGGCCCAGGTGGGCGCAGACCGGCACGGCGCGGTCGGTCAGGAATTTGACGGTGTCGGCCAGCCATGCGCCGCCTTCGATCTTGATCATGTGCGCGCCCGCCTGCATGACCTGCACGGCGTTGGCATAGGCGGTTTCCGGCGTGCCGTAGGCGCCGAACGGCAGGTCGGCAACGATCATCGCCGACTTGGTGCCGCGCGCGACGGAAGCGGTGTGGTAGGCGATGTCGTTGACGGTGACCGGCAGCGTCGATTGATGACCAGCGCAGACCATGCCCAGCGAATCGCCGATCAGCAGGATCTCGACGCCGCAGCGGTCCATCAGTGAGGCGAAGCTGGCGTCGTAGCAGGTCAGCATGGTGATTTTTTCACCGGCGCCGCGCAGCGTGGCCAGGGTGTTCACGGTGACGGCTTTGTTCACGACCGCTTTGGCCGGTGCAGGTGCGGTGGCGGAAGCAGGCTGTTGGCCCGCGGCCAGTTCGTTTCCTTGCAAATAACCAGACATGGTAAATCCTTTAGATGATGAGCTCAGACCGCGATAGTGTAGTCCTGATTGCTATCGCTTGCAGAAAGTTAGACGAGAGACTCTATGCCTTGATCGGCCACGCCGGCGGCGTATTGCGCAGCGGCGCCCTTGCCGGGGATGTGGATGGCGGGCGCCAGCTCCAGCAGCGGCACCAGCACAAACGCGCGTTCGGTCATGCGTGGATGCGGTACGGTCAGCGTGGGGCTGTGGATCTCGGCGTCGCCATACAGCAGCAGGTCCAGGTCCAGCGTGCGCGGGGCGTTGCGGTAAGGCCGTTCGCGGCCATGCGCCTGCTCGATGCCTTGCAGCGCCTGCAGCAGCGCTTCTGCATCCAGCGTGGTGGCGATGCGGGCGACGGCGTTGATGTAGTCGTCGCCGGAGGAGTCAATCGGCGCGGTGCGATACAGGCTGGAAGACGCCATCAGCGTGCAGCCGGGCTGGCGTTGCAGGCGCGCCAGTGCGTCCAGCACGTTGGCGCGTGCATCGCCCAGGTTGGCGCCGATGCCGATGTAGGCGATGGTGAAGCCAAATGGCGCCTGATCGTCCTTCAGTGTGGCCGGTCCCAGACCGGCGCTAATCACGGAGTTCATGATGGTGGTGCAGCTCAGTCGGCGCTGTCACGGCCGGCGTCGGCGCCCGCGTTGTCGGCGCCGCCTTCTTCACCACGGTTGCGGTTACGGCCGCCACGGCGCGGGCCGCGCTTGCGCTTGGCGCCACCGCCGGCAGCACCTTCGCGGTTCGGCTGGCTGGCCGAGTTGAGCAGCTCTTCGCGGGTGATTTCGTCGCCCTCGTAGAAGGCTGTCCACCATTCGCCCACTTCGGCGTCGATCTCGCCGGACGCGCAGCGCAGCAGCAGGAAGTCGTAGCCGGCGCGGAAGCGCAGGTGTTCCAGCAGCTTGTGCGGCGCCTTGCCGGTGCGGCGTTCGAAGCGCGGCTGCATGGCCCAGATGTCGCGCATGTCGGAGCCGATCTTGCGCTGCAAGGCCAGCTTCTCGGTCTGCGAATCCAGCACGTCGTCAGCCGCCAGATGCAGGGCCGGGATGGTCTGCTCGCCCGCTGCGCGGTAGGCGGTCCACTTCTCCAGCACCTGGTGCCACAGCAGCGACGCAAACAGGAAGCCTGGCGACACGGTCTTGCCGGCGTGGATGCGGGCGTCGGTCGAGTCCAGCGCCAAGGTCACGAACTTGACGCCCAATGGCTGTTCCAGCACCACGTCCAGCAGCGGCAGCAGGCCGTGGTGCAGGCCTTCCTTGCGCAGCTGCTGCAGGCAGGCCAGCGCGTGGCCGCTCATGAGCAGCTTGAGCATTTCGTCGAACACGCGCGCGGCGGGCACGTTGTTGATGAGCGGCGCCATGACCTTGATCGGTGCACCGGTTTCCGGCTCGATCGAGAATTTCAGCTTGGCGGCAAAGCGCACCACGCGCAGCATGCGTACCGGGTCTTCGCGGTAGCGCGCTTCCGGCTGGCCGATGATGCGCAGCGTCCTGGCGCGGATGTCTTCGATACCGCCGTGGTAGTCCAGCACCTGCTGGTTGGCCGGGTTGTAGTACATGGCGTTGATGGTGAAGTCGCGGCGCTCCGCGTCTTCCGCCTGCGAGCCGAAGGTGTTGTCGCGCAAAACGCGGCCATGTTCATCTTTCGGCGCGTTGGCCGAGGTGGTGCCACGGAAGGTGGTCACTTCCAGCAGGTCCTGGCCGAACATCACGTGCACGATCTGGAAGCGCTTGCCGATGATGAAGGCGCGGCGGAACAGGCGTTTCACCTGCTCCGGCGTGGCGTTGGTGGCGATGTCGAAGTCTTTCGGCTTCACGCCCAGCAGCAGGTCGCGCACGGCGCCGCCCACCACGAAGGCTTCATAGCCGGCTTCCTGCAGGGTGCTGGTGACGCGGACGGCATTGTTCGACAGCAGGCGCGGGTCGATGCCGTGGGCCTCGGGGCCGAGCACGACGAGGGTATTGCGTCCGCCCTTGCTGCTCTTATCCTTGGTACCCAGGATTTTGCGGATCAGTTTCTTAATCATTGAATAGGTCAATTAAAGGCCAGCCTTGCGCGGCGGCGTGCGTTTTCAGTTTTTCATTGGGGTTGGTCGCCACCGGATGGCTGACAATCGACATCAGCGGCAGGTCGTTATGCGAATCGCTGTAGAAGTGGACGGTGCCAAAGTCTTCCAGCGTCTTTCCCATTTTTTCCAGCCAGGCCTTGGTGTGGACGATTTTGCCCGGTCCTTGCGTTGGCGTGCCAACCAGCTTGCCGGTCAGGTTGCCGTCGGCGTCGACTTCCGGCATGGCGGCGATCAGGTGTTCCACGCCCAGCGCCTTGGCGATCGGCGCGGTGACGAAGTGGTTGGTGGCGGTGACGATGGCCACCAGGTCGCCGGCGTCCACGTGCTTTTGCAGCAGCGCGCGCGCTGCCGGGCGGATCGCCGGGGTCACCACTTCCGCCATGTACTGGGCCTGCATTTCGTCCAGCCTGGCGCGCGGGAAGCTGGCCAGTGTGCCGAGCGAGAACTCCAGGTATTCTACCGGATCGAGCGTGCCGGCCTGGTATTGGGCGAAGAACTCCTTGTTGCGGCGGTCGAATTCCACTGCGTCGACGGCGCCGGTGCGGACCAGGAACTGGCCCCATTCGTAGTCGGAGTCGATCGGCAGCAGCGTGTGGTCGAGGTCAAAAAGGGCGAGATTCATCATTCTTTCGCTTCCGCCTGCAGCCACTCGCGCAGCAGCGGCAGAGTGATCGGGCGTTGGGTTTCAAGGGAATATTGGTCCAGCGAGTCGAGCATGGAGGACAGCGACCGCATGTCACGCTGGAAGTGCGACAGCAGGTAGGGTATCACGCCCGCCGACAGCGTCAAGCCGCGGGCGGTCGCGGCGGCGGCCAGGGCGGCGATCTTTTCATCGTCGGTGAGGCCGTGGATCTGGTAAATCAGGCCCCAGCCCATGCGCGTGCGCAGGTCCTCGCGCACCGGCAGCACGGCCGGCGCGACGTTGCCGCTGCAGACCATCCAGGCGTTGTTGGCGCGGATTTCGTTGAACAGCGCGAAGGCGTCGATCTGCGCCAGCGGCGACAGCTTCTCGCAATCGTCCAGCAGGTACAGGTCCACCTCCGGCGAATAGACGAATTCGGATTCGATCGAGAACGGCGAAATATAGCGCGCGCGCAGCTGATCGGCCTCGCTACCGGTACTGGCCAAGGCTTTCAACAGGTGCGATTTGCCGACGCCGACCGCGCCCCACAGGTAGGCGAAATGCTCGCGCGAGGTGCGCGAGGCGAATTGCATCATCAGCGCTGCCGCTTCGGCATTCTGTCCCACCTCGAACGATGCGAGGCTGTGCGTTGGCTCGGCGCCTAAATCGAGCACCAGCTGTTTCATGGCGTTCGCCTTGTGGTCTTTTGCATAACTATTTTTTGTTTCACGTTACGCATTATAAAAGCTGCTGCTCAGATAGTGGCGTCTAAGGTGTTTGAAGGCCACCATGAGCACCGCCGAAGCGGGCAAAGCCAGCAGCACGCCGACAAAGCCGAACAGCTGGCCAAAGGCCAGCAAGGCAAAGATCACGGCCAGCGGATTGAGGCCGATGCGCTCGCCCACCAGGCGCGGCGTCAGGAAGAAGCCTTCCAGCACCTGGCCGCAGCCGTAGATGATGGCCACCGCAATCAGGCCGCTCCAGTCGGAAAACTGCAGCACGGCCGAAATCAGCGCCAGCACCAGCCCCAGGCCAAAGCCCAGGTAGGGAATGAACACCAGCAGGCCGGTGATGATGCCGACCGGCAGGGCGACGTCGAACCCGGCAATCGCCAGCGCCACCGAGTAGTACACGGCCAGCACCAGCATCACCAGCAGCTGGCCGCGCAGGTACTGGGCCAGCAGGACGTCGACTTCCTGCGCCATGCCCATGGTGGCGGCGATGTAGCGGCGCGGCACGCAGCCGGCGATGCGCGCCAGCATGGCGTGCCAGTCCAGCAGCAGGTAGAACAGCACCACCGGGATCAGCACCACGGTGGCGATCCAGCCCAGCACGGCGGTGCCGCCGACGCGGGCCGAGTTCAGCACCGCGCTCCAGATGGCGTCGCCGCTGGCGGCCATCTGTTCCGAGGCCAGCTGCTTGATGCCGGCGCTGTCCAGGCGCACCTTGACGCCCAGCTCCTGCAGTTTCGGCGCCAGCACATCATTGGCCTTGGCCAGGAAGGCGGGAATCTGCGCCTGCAGCAGCGGGATTTCCTTTTGCAGCACCGGCACCACGATCAGCACCAGCATGGTGATGGCGGCAAAGAACAGCGTCACCACGATCAGCACCGACAGCGCGCGCGGCATGGTGATGCGGCGGCCGAAGCGCAGGCGGTCCAGCCGGTCCACGCCCGGATTGAGTGCATAAGCGAAGATGGCGGCCGCCAGGAAGGGCGTCAATACCGGTCCCAGCGTCACCAGCAGGAAGAAAAACGCCGCCCAGACCGCCAACCAGAATGCCGTTTGCTTTTGCTCTACCGTGAGGGGAAATGGCATGGAGGATGAATTCGATGGTTAATAAAAAGGCGGTTGGACGGGGCAATTTTGATAAAATAGCGGATCGACTTGGTTTGGGCGCCGATTTTTGCGCTTTTTCGGGTGTTTTAGTTGAGTAAACATCACGAAAACAGGTCTCCGCCTTCTATTTTACCGCCTCCGCTGCGAAATACACCATGAGCCAAACTTCTAATGTTTCCCTGTCCTACCGTGACGCCGGCGTCGATATCGACGCGGGTGATGCTTTAGTCGAAGCGATCAAGCCTTATGCCAAGCGCACCATGCGCGAAGGCGTGCTGGCCGGCTTGGGCGGTTTCGGTGCGATGTTCGAGATTAGCAAAAAGTACAAAGAGCCTGTACTGGTCTCCGGCACCGATGGCGTGGGGACCAAACTGAAACTGGCGTTTGAACTGAACCGTCACGACACCGTGGGGATCGACCTGGTCGCCATGAGCGTCAACGACATCCTGGTGCAGGGCGCCGAGCCGCTGTTCTTCCTCGACTACTTCGCCTGCGGCAAACTGGATGTGGCCACTGCGTCCAACGTCATCAAGGGCGTGGCCCAGGGTTGCGAACAGGCCGGCTGCGCGCTGATCGGCGGCGAAACCGCTGAAATGCCATCGATGTACCCGGACGGCGAGTACGACCTGGCCGGTTTCGCGGTGGGCGCGGTCGAGAAATCGAAAATCATCGACGGCACCAAGATCGCGCCGGGCGACGTGGTGCTGGGCCTGGCCTCGTCGGGCGTGCACTCGAACGGCTACTCGCTGGTGCGCAAGATCATTGAAGTATCGAAACCGGACCTGAACGGCGACTTCCACGGCCGTCCACTGGCCGACGTGCTGATGGCGCCAACCCGCATCTACGTCAAGCCGCTGCTGGCGCTGATGGAATCGATCGAAGTCAAAGGCATGGTGCACATCACCGGCGGCGGTCTGGTGGAAAACATCCCGCGCGTACTGCAACCTGGCCTGGTGGCTGAGCTGGACGCGAAATCGTGGACGCTGCCACCACTGTTCCAATGGCTGCAGCAGCACGGCGGCGTGGCCGACGCAGAAATGCACCGCGTATTCAACTGCGGCATCGGCATGACCGTGATCGTATCGGCAGACAACGCCGCTGCGGCCAAGGCGCAGCTGGAAGCGGCTGGCGAAACCGTCTACACCATCGGTAAAATCCGCGCCCGCGTGGGCGACGAGCACCAGACCATCGTCGTGTAACTGGCGACGGCTGCATCAGAAAGCGGACCTTGATGGTCCGCTTTTTTTATTGGTGGTCGGGCGGTGGCGGCGGACCGCCTTCCGGCATTGCCGCCAGCACTACACCAGCCTTGCGGCAAGTGCCGCTGACCGTTTCGCCGTGACGGCCCGTGAACTGCACCTTGGCGCCTTCCGCCTTGCCCTTGCAAGCCGCCACTGCTTCGGGCGGCGGCCCATCCGGTGGCGGACCATTCTGCGCCGAAGCGCCGAGCGCACCACCGGCCAGGATGGCCATCAACATCCAACGTTTAATCAACTTCATCAAAACCTCCTGTAAGTGAGGCATCGATTGTCGGCCGGCCGGCTGTTAGCTGCAGTCAAGACGCTGTAAAGCACAGTAAATTATCTCCGGCGTTTCGCACCGCCATGACGGTGCAAGTCTTCAATATCGATATTGCTGACAACTCCGGTGGACGGCCGGACGCAATCAAAAGTGACGCGCCAGTTGGCATTGATTTCAATGCTGTAACGACAGACGTGTCCAGTTAATTGCTTTACGTTTTTAGAAACGCCTAAACCACCTCGAATGTCATCCAGACTATGCGCCGAGTTTAGATGTAGCAAAATGGCGCGCAAAGAATTGCTCCAGGATGCGGAAATGCCTCGTCTATCCGTACCGTTGGATTGCCAGAAGCGCTGCATGCCTTTGTGCACAATGTCTCTGGTTTGGAAGCTCATGGGCTTGCCTGGCAGTGTTGACTAGGGAAGGATTTGCTCCTAGGATGAATCAGGATTATTTGATCGGCACAGGAGTAAATATGATTACTATGCACCCCGGTGAATACCTCGCCCTGTCCTATGTCGAACCTTATAAACTTAGTGCTGAAGCATTGTCAGAACGTTTGGGATTGCCATTGCAGACCATTCATGGGCTGCTGGCTGAAGAGATAGATTTGACAGCGGAAATGGCCGTTAGACTGGAGCTGGCTTTTGACCGGTCGGCTGAATCCTGGCTGCAAATCCAGTTAGCGCACAGCTTGATGCAAGCAAGAAAAAAGGTCGAGCCTGGTGCGGTTCGACCTTTCGTGTTTCCGCCGCGCGAGGATGCGGCTTAGCGCTTGAGGATTTTTTCTACCGGGGCGGGGCGCAGGCGGAAGGCGTCGGGCATGCCGGAGCCGAGCAGGGGGCGCAAATACATGCGGAAGGCGTCGGTGACGTCGGTACCGCTGGCGCTGATGAATTCATCCTCCATCACACGCGTCTTGCCGGCCACGTCGGTCAGTGACAGCAGTTCATAATCGACCGAGTAGAAGCCGGTGCGCTTGATGGCCACCGAGCCATCGCGGCCGCCCCACATGGCAAACTGCACGGCTTTCTCGCCGACCTCGCGCGCCTCGCGCTGATCGACGTCCGAGACGCAGCCGATGAACGAGCGCTGCAAATAGCCAAACGTATCGCCGCGCACGCGCTTGATGCCGAGCTTGGCCTTGATCTCGTCGCACAGCAGATCAGCCAGCGCGCCGGTGCCGGAGAGCTGCACATTGCCGTGTGCATCGCGTTCGACTTCCTTGGCCAGCAGCGTGGCGATCGGCTCGCCGCTGGCGTCGTGGATGCCTTCCGAGACGGCGATCACGCAGCGGCCATAGCGTGCGTACACCGCCTTCACATCGGCCAGGAACTGGTCCAGCGAAAATACCCGTTCGGGCAGGTAGATCAGGTGCGGGCCATCATCCGGGAATTTCTTGCCCAGCGCGGCGGCAGCGGTGAGGAAACCGGCATGCCGGCCCATCACCACGCCCACGTACACGCCGGGCAGCGCGGCGTTGTCCAGATTGGCGCCGGCAAACGCCTGCGCCACAAAGCGCGCGGCCGAGGGGAAGCCCGGCGTGTGGTCATTGCCGACCAGGTCGTTGTCGATGGTTTTGGGGATATGCATGCAGCGCAGCGGATAGCCACCAGCCTGCGCCTGCTCGCTGACGATACGCACGGTATCGGACGAATCATTGCCGCCGATGTAGTAGAACTGTTCGATCTGGTGCGCCTTGAGCACCTTGAAGATTTCAGCGCAATACGCCAGATCCGGCTTGTCGCGCGTCGAGCCCAGCGCGGAGGAGGGCGTGGCCGCGACCTGCTCAAGGTTGTGGCTGGTCTCGCGCGTGAGGTCGACCAGGTCCTCGTTGATGATGCCGCGTACGCCATGCAGCGCACCGTACACCCGCGTCACGTCGCGGAAGCGGCGCGCCTCCAGCACCACGCCCGCCAGCGACTGGTTGATGACAGCGGTCGGCCCGCCTCCCTGTGCGACCAGAATTTTTCCCGACGACATGCTCGCTCCTCCGTGATCCGTTGAACAGGCGTGTTGCGGGAAACACTATAACGCGAACTTCAGTGCGCGCCGATATTCTTGTCGAGAAAACGCTCCACACGGCCCCAGAAATCGATACGGTTCTGCGGCAGCGCCCAGCCGTGGCCTTCTTCGTTGTACTCCACCCATTCCACGTTCGGGTTGCTGCGCCTGACCGCATCGTAAAACTTGAGACCGTGGTTGATCGGCACGCGCACATCGGCGCCGCCGTACGCCAGCAGCAGCGGCTGTTTGATGCGCGATGCCTGCAATAGCGGCGAGGTGGCGTTGAGTTGTTCGGCGTCCTTGACGCGGTCGCCGATCAGTTGCGGCATGCCGTACTGCTTCCACCCGTCCGACAGGTCGGAACTGTAAAACCAGCCGCTGTCGTACATCAGGTTGATGTCGGTGACGCCGACCCAGTTGATGCCGCATTTGTACAGGTCAGGGTCCTTGGCCAGGCCCATCAGCGTGGCATAGCCGCCGTAGCTGGCGCCGGCGATGCAGATGCGGTTGCCGTCTGCATAGCCCTGCTGGATCGCCCAGCGTGCGCCATCGGCGATATCGTCCTGCATCTTCAAGCCCCATTCCTTCCAGCCGGCCAGAAAGTGCTGGGTGCCGTAGCCGGTACTGCCGCGGAATTCCGGTTCCAGCACCGCATAGCCGCGCGAGGCCAGGAATTCGGCGTCCGCATTCCAGTTCCAGCTGCCGCCGCGTATCCACGGGCCGCCATGCACCAGCACCACCATCGGCAGGTTCTTGTGCTGGCCGCCCGGCGGCAGCGTCAGCCACACGGGGATTTTCAGGCCATCGCGCGCCTTGTAGTAGTACAGCTCGCGCGGTCCCATCTCGGCGGCCTGGATCTGCGGCGCGCTGCGGCCGACTTCGCTCATGCGGCCGTTTTCCGCGTTATAGACCAGGTAGCGGCGCGGCTGCTTGTCGGAATACGATTCCACCAGCACCCACGGGGTTTCCGGCCGCGTCGGCGGCGTAATCAGGTTGACGGTGCCAGGCAGCTTGGCGTCGACTTTTTCCTGCATGGCCTTCATGCCGGCGTCGAACCAGTATGTGCCTTCGGCATCGCTGTGCACGCGCACGCCAAGCAGCTTGTCCTGGCTGATGATGAGATTGCCGTGGAAATCAAACCCGTCCAGGTCCACCAGGTGCTGCGCCGGCAACTGGTTGTTGGCCAGGTCATAGCGGAACAGTGCGCGCGTGTCGCGGCCGTGGTTGCTGACCACGTACAGCACGCCGTCGGGGCCGAATGCCAGCGGTTCGAAGCCGTTGCCTTCACCGGTGTAGGCGTCAAAGCTGGCCAGCGTGCGCCACTGTTTTGTCGCAGGATCGAGGTACAGCACTTGCTCGATATTCTTGTCCAGCGTTTTCATGATGCGCGGCTCGCCATGCTGGTCCAGCAGCCACCCCTTGCTGACGCCAGGATGCGCCACCGGCGTGGCAACGCCGGTGCGGGTGTTCAGGCGCAGCAGATCTTCCGACTGCACAATGCCGGCGCCAACGATGCCCAGGTCGGCCACGTACATGAAGTCGCTTGACTGCGCACCGGCTTGCTGCAGCATGAAGGTGTGCCATGGCAGCAGCTCGCGGGTGTCGTCGCCGCTGCGCAGGAACGGGTTGCGGCGCAGCGCCAGCTGGCGGAAATGCTTGCCGTCGCGGTCCACTGCAAACAGGCCCGGCGCGTAACGCACATCGCGCCGGCCAGCGCTCTTGTCGACCGTGCTGAACAGCAGGCGCTCGTTGTTGACCCACTGCGCGCGGCCGATGTCGGTATCGCTGAACTGCGCCACCATTTTGGCGCTGAGGTCGTTCAGGTCGACCACGGCCAGGCCATCGCGCTTGTCGTTGGCGCCGATGAAAGCGGCCAGGTAGCGGCCGTTTGGCGACAGCATGGCGCCGTTGAACGGCGAGTTATCGAAGAAGGCGGCAATCGGCGGCGGCGCGGCATGGGCATGCGCGCCCACCGCCAACAGCAGCGCTGCCAGCAATTGGCGGCCGGCGGTCACTGTGCGGCTCCGATGTGCTTGTTGAGGAATTGTTCGACGCGGTTCCAGAAATCGATGCGATTCTGCGGCAAGCGCCAGCCGTGACCTTCTTTTTCGTACACGATCCACTCCACGCCAGGATTGCTGGGCTTGATCGCACTTAAAAACTTTTCGCCATGGTACAGCGGTACACGGTGGTCGTCGCCGCCGTAGGCCAGCAGCAGAGGCTGTTTGATGCGCGCGGCTTGCAGCAGCGGTGAGGTGGCGTTCAGTTGCGCCGCATCGCGTTCCGGGTCGCCGATCAGCATTGGCGCGCCGTAGCTCAGCCAGCGGTCGCTCATGTCGGAAATGCCGCTCCAGCTGCCGGTGTACATGAGTTTGATGTCGGTGACGCCGGCCCAGTTGACGCCGCATTTGTACAAGTCGCCGTCATTCACCAGGCCCATCAGGGTGGCATAGCCGCCATAGCTGGCGCCGGCAATGCAGATGCGCTTGCTGTCGGCATAGCCTTGCGCGGCCGCCCAGCGCGCGCCGTCGGCAATGTCGTCCTGCATCTTCAGGCCCCATTGCTTCCAACCGGCCTTGAAGTGCTTCCAGCCATAGCCCACGGTGCCGCGGTAGGCCGGCTCGATCACCATGTAGCCGCGCGATGCGAGGAACTGGGCATCGGCATTCCAGCCCCAGTCGCTGCCATGTACATACGGGCCGCCATGCACCAGCATCACCAGCGGCAGCTTCTTCTTGTCCGTGCCACGCGGCCAGGTGATGAGCGCCGGAATACTGAGGCCATCGCGCGCCTTGTAGTTCACCAGCTCCTGGCGGCCCATCTGATCGGCACGGATGGCGTTGTGTTGCCCACCTACCTTGACCAGCTTGCCGGTCTCGCTGTTGTACATCAGGTAGACCAGCGGCTGCACGTCGGAATAGCTGCTGACCAGCACCCACGGCGTTTCTGCACGGCGTGGCAGCGTGATGACGTTGACCAGGCCCGGCAGCAGACGATCAATCTGCTCCTGCAGCGCCTTGCCCTTGGCATCCAGCCAGGCGACGCCACGCACGTCGGCGCTGTAGCCGATGCCCACCAGTTGGTTGTCGCGGACGATCAGGTCGTCGCCGTTCGCATCTTCCAGATCGGACATATAGTCGTAGTTGTCGAGGCCGACAAGCGGTTCGGCGGCTAGCTGCCGCTTGGCCACGTCGTAGCGGTACAGCGCGGTTTTATCGCTGTCCTTGCGGGCCGCCACATACAGCGCGCCATCCGGGCCAAAGCCCACCGGCTCGAATGCGTGGCCGATATAGGGCTCGGACTCCATGAGTTTGGTCCAGCTGTCGCCCTCGCGCAGATACACCACGTGCTGCTTGCCCAGATCGTTGATGGCCAGGCGCGGCTCGCCTTGCTGGTCGAGCAGCCAGTTGCTGGCCTGGCCCGGGCTGTTCACGGGTACGGCGTGGCCGGTGACGGTGTTCAGGCGCAGCAGCGTATGGTTTTTGACTTCGCTGTAGTTGTTGCTGAATTGCGCCTTGTAGATATAGACCTCATCGCTGTCTTGGCGACCAGGCTGGCCCAGCAGGTAATGGTTCCAGTCCAGCAGCTTTTCCTTCATCTTGCTGCCGGTGGCTGCCTCATCGCCCTGGCGGTAGTCGGTCTTGCTCAGCTGGCGGTAGTTGCTGCCGTCGCGGTTGACGGCAAACAGGCCGGCGGCATGCAGGTCATCGCTATAGGTCATGCGGCGGTCGGCGCCATTGAAGACCAGGCGGTTGTCATTCACCCACTGGAAGTAAGCAATGTCGGCGTCGCCAAACATGGCTGCCACTTTGACGCTCATATCGTCCAGCTTAATTACTGACAGGCGGTCCCGCTCGCCGGGCGTGGAGACGCGCGCCGCCAGGTAGCGGCCGTTCGGCGACAGTTTGGGGCTGCTGAAGCGGCTGTTTTCAAAGAAAGCGCTGGCGGGCGGCAGTTCGGCTGCGGTGACGACACGCAGCGGCCAGGCGCTGGCAGCCAGCAGGACGCTGGCGCTCAAGATACGATGCAATTTCACTGCGCGCTTGCTCCGATATTTTTATCCAGGAATTTCTCGACCCGGCCCCAGAAGTCGATACGGTTTTTCGGCAGTTTCCAGCCATGGCCTTCCTCGTCGTATTCGATCCATTCGACGTTGGGGTTGGTCTGTTTGACGGCCTTGTAGAACTTGGTGCCGTGCGGCAGCGGCACGCGCATGTCGGCGGTGCCGTAGGCCATCAGCAGCGGCTGTTTGATGCGCGATGCCTGCTCCAGCGGCGAGGTGGCTTTGAGCTGGGCGGCGTCCTTGACCTGGTCGCCGATCATTTGCGGCATGCCGTACTGTTTCCAGTCTTCCGACATGTCGGAGGTGTAGAACCAGCTGCCGTCATACATCAGGTTGATGTCGGTGACGCCGGCCCATTCGACACCGCATTTGTACAGGTCGGGGTCGTTGATCAGGCCCATCAGCGTGGCGTAGCCGCCGTAGCTGGCGCCGGCAATGCAGATGCGCTTGCTGTCGGCATAGCCTTTGTCGATCGCCCAGCGCGTGGCGTCGGCCACGTCGTCCTGCATCTTGAGGCCCCATTGCTTCCAGCCGGCACGGAACAGGCGGCTGCCGTAGCCGGTGCTGCCGCGGAATTCCGGCTCCAGCACGGCGTAACCGCGCGAGGCCAGGAATTGCGCGTCCGGGTCCCAGTTCCAGCTGCCGCCGCGCACCCACGGGCCGCCATGCACCAGCACCACCATCGGCAGTTGCTTGCCCGGGCCTTGCGGCAAGGTCAGCCAGGCGGGAATGGTCAGGCCATCGCGCGATTTGTAGCGCACCAGTTCCTTGTGCGCCATCTGGTTCGGGTTGATGCCGGGATAGGATTCGCCGACCATGGTCAGCTTCTGCGTCTCGCTGTTGTACAGCATGATGCGCTTGGGCCAGATGTCGGCAAACGCGGTCACCATGATCCACGGCGATTCCGGATGGGTCGGCAACGTCAGCAGGTTGATGGTGTTGGGCAGCATGGCGTCGATCTTGGCCTGCATGGCCTTCATGTCCGGGTCCAGCCAGGTGGTGCCCATGGCGTCGGTCAGGTGCTGCACGCCCAGCAGCTTGTCCTTGCCCATGATGAGCTGGCCGTGGAAGTCGTAGCCGTCCAGCTTGACCAGCGGCTTGCTCGACAGCTTGGCGGTATTGAGGTCATACGTGAACACGGCTGTCGTATCGCCCTTGGGTTCGCGGCTGAGTACGTACAACGTGCCGTCCGGGCCGAACGCCAGGGGACGGAAGGTGCCGCCGCTGCCGGTGAAGCGTTCGAAGTCGGTCAGCTTGCGCCATTCATTGGTGGCGGGATCGCGGTAGTAGACGCTGCTGCTGCCTTTGTCCGCGGTGATGGTCAGGCGTGGCTCGCCTTTGTGATCGAGCAGCCAGTAGTGGCTGGCGCCGGGACGTTTGACCGAGACCGAGGTCCGCCCGGTCACGGTGTTCAGGCGCAGCAGGTCAACGTGGTTCAGTTCGCCGGGACCGCTGATGTCGCGGTCCTGCACATAGATGAAATCCGAATCCTGGGCGCCGTCCTGTCCCAGCAGATAGGTGTGCCATGGCAGCAGCTCGCGCGTGCCCAGCGTCGAACCATTGGTGACGAAGGCTTTGCCATTGCGCATGGCCAGCTGGCGGAAGCCGGTGCCGTCGCGGTTGATCGCATACAGGCCCGGCGCGTAGCGCATATCGCCTGGCGCCAGGTCCTTGTCGGTAGCGGTAAACACCAGGCGCTGGTCGTTGACCCAGGCATAGCGGCCGATATCGGCATCGGAGAAATTGCCGACCACCTTGACAGCGTTGGTGCCCAGCTCCACCACGCCCAGCATGTCGCGCTTGCTCTTGTTGCCCAGCCGCACAGCCAGGTATTTGCCGCTCGGGGACAGCACGGCATCGCTGAACTCAGGATTGTTGAAAAAGTCGCCGATGGCTGGCAGTGGTTTGCTGCTGTCTGCGGCCAGCACCGGGGCGCCAATGAAGGCGCCGGCCAATGCCATGGCGCGCAGGAGGGAAGAGAAGCGCATATGCCTGGTTGCGAAATTGGTAATTGGTGCACAATAGCAGCAAGTTATCAAATCCGCCACAGCGTAAATGTATATTATTGTTCCGGCGCGCGGATGTAGTCGACCAGCGCGGCGCTCTGCCGCCCCGGCGCCGGCGTCAGCAGACTGACCGCCACGATGGTCAGCAAGCCTGCCGGTACGCCAAAAATGCCGGCCGAGATAGGGGCGATGTGGAACCACAGGCTGGCCATGCTGCCGCCCAGGATCGGATTGGTATGCAGCATGTAGTAGATACATACTAAAAACCCCACGGTCATGCCGGCGATCGCGCCCTGGTGGTTGGCGCGCTTCCAGAACACGCCCAGCACCAGCGCCGGGAACAGCGTCGAGCCGGCCAGCGAGAATGCGGCGCCCACCAGCGACAGGATGTCGCCCGGCTTGGTCGAGGCGGCATAGGCCGCAATGAAGGCCACGGCCAGCAACAGCAGCTTGGAGATGGTCACGCGCTTCTGGGTCGAGGCGCTGCGGTCCACCAGCTTGTAGTAGACGTCGTGCGACAGCGCGTTGGAGATCGCCAGCAGCAGGCCGTCCGCCGTTGACAGCGCCGCCGCCAGGCCGCCGGCGGCCACCAGCCCGGAGATCACATACGGCAGGCCGGCGATTTCCGGCGTGGCCAGCACCAGCACGTCGGCGTCAATGGTGATTTCCGCCAGTTGCACCACGCCGTCGTGGTTGACGTCGCTGATGCTGAACAGCGGATTGAGCTTGTCGACGTTGGCCCAGTACGACACCCAGTTGGGCAGGTGGGCGTAGTCGGTGCCCACCAGCGAGCTGTAGATATCGTATTTGACCAGTACCGCCAGCGCCGGGATGGTCAGGTAAATCAGGAGGATGAAGAACAGCGTCCAGAACACCGACACGCGCGTCTCGTGCACGGACGGCGTGGTGTAGGAGCGCATCAGGATGTGCGGCAGCGCGGCCGTGCCCAGCATCAGGCAAAACACCAGCGCCAGAAAGTTGTTGCGCTTGATGTCCGAGGTTTCCTTGTCGCCCGGGTAGGGCGTAGCGTGCGGTGTGATCGGTTCGGCGTGCTGCAGATTCTGTTCGCGCGCTTCGGTCCACAGGCGTTCCGCCTCATCGGCGTTTTTGGGATAGGCCACCAGCTCGCGCTCGGCATTGCGGATCTCCAGCAGCGAGGCATTGCGGGCCTTGATCTGGTCGAGCTTGCGCTGCGCCGCGATGCGGCCGGTCTCCCATGACGTCGGCAAGCTGCGCAGCCATGCAGCGTAATCCGCCGCGCGCTGGCGGTAGATGGCACGCACTTCGGCTTCCTTGGGGTCTTGCTGCAGCACGTGCTCGCGCGCGCTGAGCTTGGGCAGCAGCTTGCCATAGGCGACCTGCGGAATCGGATTGTCGCTGTGCTTGGCCGACAGCCAGATGGCGGGGATCAGGAAGGCCACCAGGATGATGATGTACTGCGCCACCTGGGTCCAGGTGATGGCGCGCATGCCGCCCAGGAAGGAACACACGAGGATACTGGCCAGGCCGAGGAAGATGCCGACCGAAAAATCGACGCCGGTGAAGCGCGAGGCGATCAGGCCCACCGCATAAATCTGCGCCACCACATAGGTAAAGGAGACGATGATGGTGGCGATCACGGCAAGGATGCGCACGCCGCGGCCGCCATGCTCGGCCTGGTCGGCGCCACCGTAGCGCTCGGCCAGGAAGTCGGGAATCGTGTACTGGGCGAACTTGCGCAGGTAGGGCGCGATGAGTAGCTGCACCAGGCAGTAGCCGCCGGTCCAGCCCATGACGTAGGCCAGGCCGTCGAAGCCGTGCAGGTACAGGCCGCCGGCCAGGCTGATGAAACTGGCGGCCGAGATCCAGTCGGCCGCCGTGGCCATGCCGTTGAACATGGCCGGCACGCGCCGTCCCGCCACATAGTATTCCAGCACATTCGAGGTGCGGCTGATGACGCCGATCAGCGCATACAGCACGATGGTGGCAAACATGAACAGATAGCCGATCCACACGCGCGGCATGCCTTCCTGTTCCAGCGCCGCCAGCGCGATCAGGAAGCAGCCAAAGCCGGCGGCAAACAGGCTGTAGTAGTAGCGCAGGCGCTGGAAGAAAGTGCGTTGCTGCTTCAAGCGCGCGTCTCCTGGGCACGGGCGGCCTGGTCCAGCTTGCGCATGCGCCAGGCGTAGAAACCCAGGATGCCGAGAGACACCAGTGAGGCGCCTTGCGCCGCCAGGTAAAAGGACAACGGCCAGCCGAATACGCTGAGCCCGGCCAGTTCGCGCGCGAAGAACGCCGCGCAAAAACCGGTAAGCATCCACAGCAGCAGCAGCAGGCCGGTCAGGCGGCGGGTGCGTTGCCAGTGTTGTGCGCGTGTCAGCCGCGCGGGCGGGGTGGGTTTATCCATAGTACGGCGATTCTTCGTCTTCTTGCGTGGCGGCGGGCGGCAGCGGGAACGTCAAGCGGAACAGGGCGCCCGGCAGCCGGGGCTGGGTGGCGCGCGGATTGCTGAAAATATCGACTTCGGCGCCGTGCTGCTGGGCGATCTCGCGCACGATGGCCAGGCCCAGGCCGCTGCCTTCCGCAGTATTGCCGAGGATGCGGTAGAAACGTTCGAACACGCGCCCGCGCTCGGCCGGCGCGATGCCGGGGCCGGTATCCTCGACTTCCAGATAGCCGTGTTCCCGCTCGTCGCTGCGCACGCGCACGGTGACGCTGCCGCCGGACGGCGTGTAGCGCAGCGCGTTGTCGATGAGGTTGGACAGCAGCTCGCGCAGCATGGTCGGGTTGCCGGTGATGGTCAACGGCTGCGGCGGCGCCTCAAAGCCCAGGTCGATCTGGTGCGCGAACGAGGCCTGCACCCAGTCCTGCACCACCGTGCGCGCCAGATCGCCCAGGTCCAGCGCTACCATGGCGCTACCGGCCGGCTGCTGGTTTTCGGCGCGCGCCAGGGCCAGCAGCTGGTTGACCAGGCGCGTGGCCGCTTCCGAACTCTTGGCCAGCTGTTCCAGCGAACGGTGGATTTCCTGCTTGTCGGTCTGGCGCAGCGCCAGCTCGGACTGCATCCGCATGCCGGCCAGCGGGGTACGCATCTGGTGGGCGGCGTCGGCAATGAAGCGTTTCTGCATGTCGATGGTCAGCGACAGCCGCGACAGCATCTCGTTGAGCGAGCGCACCAGCGGCGTGATTTCCTCCGGCACCTGGCGCGGCGCGATGGGGCTCAGGTCTTCCGGACTGCGCGCGCGGATGCGCTCCTGCAGCTGGGCCAGCGGCGACAGGCCGCGCGCCAGCGCAAACCACACCAGGGCCAGCACTACCGGCAACACGATGAACTGCGGCAGGATCACGCCTTTGATGATGGCGTTGGCCAGTTGCGCGCGCTTCTCCAGCGTTTCCGCCACCTGCACCAGCGCCAATGGTGGCGTACCGCCATCGCTGCGCTCCAGCTGGACGTAGGCAAACGCGATGCGGACCGGCGTGCCGTGCATGCTGTCGTTGCGGAAGCGCACGCCGCCGGAGCTGGTCTTGTCCTCGTCATCCAGCACGGGTTGCGGCAGGTCGCGGTCGCCGTCGATATGGTCGCCGCGCGGCCCCTGAATCTGGAAGTAGACGTTGTCGATGTCGTCGGCGCGCAGGATGTCGCGCGCGGAACCGGACAGGCTCTTGATGACCTTGCCGTCTACCGAACGCACCTGCTGCGTCAGCACGGTGACGCTGTCTTCCAGCGCATGGTCGAACGGCTGGTTGGCGATGGACTTGGCCACCAGGTAGGTGATGGCGATACTCATGGGCCACAGCAGCAGCAGCGGCGCCAGCATCCAGTCGAGGATTTCGCCGAACAGGGAGTGTTGTATGTCTTCGTCCGCCTCAGGGGGCGGCGGCTGGTACTCCGGTTCGGCGGCTTCCTGCGACGGGTTCACTTGTGGCTGTCCCCGGCTTCCGCGCTGGCGCGTGCGGCTTCGTTGAATTTCTCCAGGCAGTAGCCGAGGCCGCGCACCGTGGCGATGCGGATGCCGCCCACTTCGATCTTCTTGCGCAGGCGGTGCACATACACTTCGATGGCGTTGTTGCTGACTTCCTCGCCCCATTCGCACAGGTGGTCGACCAGCTGTTCCTTCGACACCAGCCGGCCGGTGCGCGCCAGCAGGATTTCCAGCAGGCCCAGTTCGCGCGCCGACAGGTCCAGCATCTGCTCATTGATGTAAGCGCTGCGGCCGACCTGGTCATAATTCAGCGGGCCGTGCTTGATGACGGTGGCGCCGCCGCCGGCGCCACGGCGGGTCAGGGCGCGCACGCGTGCCTCCAGTTCCGACAGCGCAAACGGTTTGGCCATATAATCATCGGCGCCGAGGTCGAGGCCGTTGACGCGCTGTTCGATGGAATCGGCGGCGGTCAGGATCAGCACCGGCAGCAGCGAGCCGCGCGAGCGCAGGCGGCGCAGCACTTCCAGGCCGGACAGCTTGGGCAGGCCCAGGTCCAGGATCAGCAAATCGAATTCCTGGGTCGACAGCGCGGTGTCGGCCTCCTGGCCGTTTCTGACGCAGTCGATGGCGTAACCGGACTGGCGCAGGGATCTGGTCAGCCCGTCGGCCAGCACACTATCGTCTTCGGCAAGTAAAATACGCATTGAAAAACACTCCAGCTGCACAAGACCCTATTTTGGCGAGTTTTTGTGCAATCTCAAAGAAATACCCAAAATCCCGCTTGCATTAAGCACTGTTTTTTTATACAGTGCTACCTGTATTGAACAACCCCACTGGCTGAAAGCACATTATGGACGAGAAAAAAGGCGTAGTACCTGCATCTGAAAAAGCCAAGGCGCTGGCAGCGGCGCTGGCCCAGATCGAGAAGCAGTTCGGCAAAGGCTCCGTCATGCGTATGGACGCCAGTGCTCCTATCGAAGAAGTACAAGTGGTCTCGACCGGCTCGCTGGGCCTGGACGTGGCGCTGGGCGTCGGCGGCCTGCCGCGCGGCCGTGTGGTGGAAATCTACGGCCCGGAATCGTCGGGTAAAACCACGCTGACCCTGCAAACCATCGCCGAGATGCAGAAACTGGGCGGCACCTGCGCCTTCATCGACGCTGAACACGCGCTGGACGTGGGTTATGCACAGAAGCTGGGCGTGAACCTGCACGAGCTGCTGATCTCGCAGCCGGACACCGGCGAACAGGCGCTGGAAATCTGCGATGCCCTGGTACGTTCGGGCTCGGTTGACCTGGTGGTGGTCGACTCGGTGGCGGCACTGACCCCACGCGCCGAGATTGAAGGCGACATGGGTGATTCGCTGCCAGGCCTGCAAGCGCGTCTGATGTCGCAAGCGCTGCGCAAGCTGACCGGCTCGATCAACCGCACCAACACGCTGGTCATCTTCATCAACCAGATCCGTATGAAGATCGGTGTGATGTTCGGCTCGCCAGAAACCACCACCGGTGGTAACGCGCTGAAGTTCTACGCCTCCGTGCGTCTGGACATCCGCCGCACCGGCTCGATCAAATCGGGCGACGAAGTGATCGGTAACGAAACCAAGGTCAAGGTCGTCAAGAACAAGATTGCGCCACCGTTCAAGGAAGCGCACTTCGACATCCTGTACGGCGCCGGCACCTCGCGTGAAGGCGAGATCCTGGACCTGGGCGTGGAAGCCAAGATCGTTGAGAAGTCGGGCTCGTGGTACAGCTATAACGGCGAGCGCGTCGGCCAGGGCAAGGACAATGCCCGCGCCTTCCTGCAAGAGCGTCCGGAACTGGCATGGGAAATTGAAAACAAGGTGCGTGAATCGCTGGGCGTACGCGCGCTGCCACCCCTGGCCACCGACAACACCGTGGTCAAGCTGAAGCCGGCCAAGCCTGAAGCCGACGCTGCTTAATATCGCATCATGGCTGCGCCACAACTGAGCTTGAAAGCGCGTGCTCTGCGCTTTCTTTCCCTGCGTGAGCACAGCCGGCTGGAGCTGGCCCGCAAGCTGGCCCGCCATGCCGAGGAGGGCGACGATGTCGAAGCCCTTCTCGATTTTCTGGAAAAGAATAACTGGCTGTCGCAGGAACGCTTTTCCGAATCGCTGATCCATCGCCGTGCTTCCCGCTACGGCAACAGCCGCATCGTCGCCGAGCTGCAAAGCCATGGCGTCAACGGTGAGGCCCTGCAAGAACTCAAATCCACTCTGGCTGACACCGAACTGGCACGCGCGCAGGAGATCTGGCAGCGCAAGTTTGGCGTGGTCGCCACCGATCCCCTGGTCCGCAATAAACACATCCGCTTCCTGCTGCAGCGCGGCTTTTCGCAGCGTGTGGTGCAAAAGGTCATCAAAGGCGCTGACCTCGACGAGTAATTTCCCTTCGGTCCGTGGTGTGCTACACTTTGCGGGTTTTTGCAGCACCGCGGGTGCGGTGGTTGTCCGTAGAAGCTGCGGCAACGTGCGTTTTTAATAAGAGAAATGCGCCAGGCTGCTAACTAATTTATGCCGCGAGAGCGGTATCAATCTTATGTCCTTGTTAACTCCAATTACCCAACCTGCGCTGAGTACGCGCGCGCGTGCTTTCCTGAGCAAGGATGGCGTGCGGGATATTGGCGGCACCCCTCTGCAGCAAACACCGTTTCGCATCACCAGATTCCATGTCCTGCACCGCATTGCCGGCGCAGTGGCACTGTTTTACCCGCGCTGGGTGGACAAAGCAGCACCGGGTAGCGCGTAGCAATCATCTGCTTAACAATCAATCAACCGATTTTTACACATCAGCATCAGAAGGGAAGCCAGCATGAAAATCCATGAGTATCAAGGCAAAGAAATCCTCCGAAAATACGGAGTGACGGTACCGCGCGGCATTCCGTGCCTGACCGTTGAAGAAGCAGTTAAAGCTGCTGAAACCTTGGGCGGCCCGGTCTGGGTTGTGAAAGCACAGATCCACGCCGGTGGCCGTGGTAAAGGCGGCGGCGTTAAAGTTGCCAAGTCGCTGGAACAAGTCAAAGAATACGCTGACCAAATCATGGGCATGCAGCTGATCACCCATCAGACTGGTCCTGAAGGTCAAAAAGTACGCCGCCTGCTGATCGAAGAAGGCGCGGACATCAAACAAGAACTGTACGTATCGCTGGTTACCGACCGCGTGACCCAGCGCGTTGTGCTGATGGCCTCGTCGGAAGGCGGCATGGACATCGAAGAGGTTGCTGAGTCCCACCCAGAAAAAATCCACTCGATCGCTATCGATCCAGCCGTTGGCCTGACCGACGCTGAAGCTGCTGGCATCGCCGCAAAAATCGGCGTACCAGAAGGTTCGATCGCTGACGCCGTGACCAACCTGCAAGGCCTGTACAAAGCCTACTGGGAAACCGATTCGTCGCTGGCCGAAATCAACCCGCTGATCGTGACCGGTTCGGGCAAGATCATTGCACTGGACGCCAAGTTCAACTTCGACGCCAACGCACTGTTCCGTCAACCAGAAATCGTCGCTTACCGCGATCTGGACGAAGAAGATCCAGCTGAAGTCGAAGCCTCGAAATTCGACCTGGCCTACATCTCCCTGGACGGCAACATCGGCTGCCTGGTGAACGGCGCCGGCCTGGCCATGGCCACCATGGACACCATCAAACTGTTCGGCGGCGAGCCAGCCAACTTCCTGGACGTGGGCGGCGGCGCAACGGCTGAGAAAGTCACCGAAGCGTTCAAGATCATGTTGAAAAACCCAGGCCTGAAAGCCATCCTGGTCAACATCTTCGGCGGCATCATGCGCTGCGACGTGATCGCCGAAGGCGTGATCACCGCATCGAAAGCGGTTTCGCTGCAAGTACCGCTGGTGGTCCGCATGAAGGGCACCAACGAAGATCTGGGCAAGAAAATGCTGGCTGACTCCGGCCTGCCGATCATCGCCGCTGACACCATGGAAGATGCAGCTAAGAGCGTTGTTGCAGCCGCTGCTGGTAAATAATTAAGGAACCGATATGTCTATTCTGATCAACAAAGACACCAAAGTCATCACCCAGGGTATCACCGGCAAAACCGGTCAGTTCCACACCCGTATGTGCCGCGAATACGCGAACGGCAAAAACGCCTTCGTAGCAGGCGTGAATCCGAAGAAAGCCGGCGAAGACTTCGAAGGCATTCCAATTTTCGGTTCGGTCAAAGAAGCCGCGTCGAACACCGGCGCCACCGTGTCGGTGATCTACGTGCCGCCAGCAGGCGCCGCTGCCGCCATCTGGGAAGCCGTTGAAGCTGAACTGGAACTGGCCATTTGCATTACCGAAGGCATCCCAGTCCGCGACATGATGGCACTGAAGGATCGCATGGCCAAAGCCGGTTCGAAAACCCTGCTGCTGGGCCCTAACTGCCCAGGCCTGATCACCCCTGACGAAATCAAGATCGGCATCATGCCAGGTCACATCCACCGTAAGGGTCGTATCGGCGTGGTATCGCGTTCGGGCACCCTGACCTATGAAGCAGTGGGTCAGCTGACCGCACTGGGCCTGGGCCAATCGTCGGCAGTTGGTATCGGCGGCGACCCAATCAACGGTCTGAAGCACATCGACGTGATGCGCATGTTCAACGAAGATCCTGATACCGACGCGGTCATCATGATCGGCGAAATCGGCGGTCCGGACGAAGCCAATGCTGCACGTTGGGTCAAAGACAACATGAAGAAACCGGTGGTTGGCTTCATCGCCGGCGTTACCGCTCCTCCAGGCAAGCGCATGGGCCACGCCGGCGCGCTGATCTCGGGCGGCGCTGACACCGCGCAAGCCAAGCTGGACATCATGGAAGAGTGCGGCATCAAAGCCACCAAGAATCCATCGGAAATGGCACGTCTGCTGAAAGCCATGCTGTAATTAACAGCCGCTTGATTGTGGAATAATAAAGGGGAGCCTGCGGGCTCCCCTTTTATTTTCCGGAGATCAGATTGGCGAAGCTCATCATCTCGCGCAACGGGCAAGTCGAGCAGCAAATACAACTGAGCAAGGAACGGATGACGCTGGGCCGTCACCCGCGCAATGACATCGTCCTGGCCCATCCCGCCATCAGCGCCGCGCATGCAGCCATCACCACCATCCTAGACGATTCCTTCCTGGAAGACCTGCACAGCACCAACGGTACGTTTGTGAACGGCCACCGCATCGGCAAGCATTTCCTGCAACACCAGGATGTGATCAAGATGGCCAAGCTGGAATTGCAGTTTGTGGCCGATGGCATCCGGCCGCTGGCCGCCGCACAACCCGTGCTGGCGGAGATTTCTGTCTTAAACGGCAACAACGCGGGCAAGCATGTGGCGTTGACCAAACCGCAGACCACATTGGGCCGCGCCGGCGTGCAGGTGGTGGTGATCCAGCGCCATCCCGCGTTTTATACCATGACCCACACCGAAGGCGCGCTGGCGCCGCTGCTCAATGGCACGGCCTTGGATCTGCACACACCGGAGCGGCTCAGCGATGGCGATGTCATCGACCTCAGCGGCACCGAAATGGCCTTCCGCATCGCCTGACAAAAATTGTCAGCCCAGCCTGTGCTGACAAAATGCGGCGCTCCAGACTGACAAAAAACGGCACTTCACGGCATATTTTGCTGAAATTTTGAGCAAAAACCGGGTGGCACACCAATTGCACTAAGCAGGGTGTAGCACCCAACAATGTGTTTAACCGTGAGGAGTCGCAAAATGAAATCCATGAAAATGATGAAAAAGCAGGCGCAGGCCGGCTTTACCCTGATCGAGCTGATGATCGTTGTGGCGATTATCGGTATCCTGGCTGCGGTCGCGATTCCTGCCTACAGTGATTACACGGCCAAGGCCAAGGCCGCCAACGCGATGTCGGCCGTGGATTCGCTCAAAACCGCCGTGGCGCTGTGCGCCCAGGAAGCGGGCGGCGATGCCAGCGGCTGCTCGTCGGGTCAAAACGGCGTCCCTGCTGACAATACCTTTACGGCAACCAAGGAAGTCGCCAGCGCCACCACCGCCGCCAACGGCGTGATCACCGCCACCCTGGCCTCCGGTGTTGGTTCCGGCATGGACGGCAAAACCATCACCTTCGCGCCGAAAGTGGCCGCTGGCGCTTCGGCCATTACCTGGACCATCACGACCACGGTCACCAATACAGCGGCGGCGGCGGCCATCACCAAAAACAGCGTGCCTTGATAGCAGGCTGGCCTGAATGCAAAAGCCCGGCAACTGCCGGGCTTTTTTACGTTAAACGATCTTCTGGCGGTCCGCTATGAGGGCTTCGTAAGTCAGGTTTTGCAGCATGGTGTAATGCACCGGGTCGAGGTCAACGAACTGCAGGCCGTAGGTGAACACTTCCGGCTTGTCGCCCGACGCGGGCTTGACCACGTTGATATTGCGCACCGTCGCATTGGGATTGATGCGTACCTGGCGGTTGCCGGGCTGGGCGATCAGATAAAACGACAGGCCAACCTGGCCGTCGCCATCCGGCAGCTGCTTGGGCGATTCGATAAGCGCGCCGGACACGCTCAGGTTGACCAGGAACACCGAGGTCGCGCCGGCCGGGGTCGTAATCTGCGCCGGAATATCCACCTTGACCCGCATTGCCGCCCGCAGGCTGGTGCCCTGGATCGACACCGGGAAGCTCAGGTGCACATAAAACAGCGGACGCGGGAACACGCGTTGCACCACGCACGAGAACGAGCACACGTTCACGCCCGAGAACACGCGGATCGTGAGCTTGTCGCCTTCATTGAGGGAAATCGGCGCGCCATTTTCAAACGGCACTTTGACGATCATGTACTCATCCTTGACCCAGCCGATCAGGGTCGAGAAGTGCTGGATAGGTTTGATCGTCCGGTGAGTGATGAACTGTATCCTGCCGCCTACTTGCAGGTTCATTTGCTCGAACTCGTACTCCTGAGTCTTGGCTTCGCTTGGCGGAGGGTTGCTGCTCATGCAAACTCTTTCTTATGTGCGCAAAACGGCTACGGTGACAACACCGTCAAAAAATTGTTCCAGCGACACTAATTATATACCCGCCAAGTTTGGGTAACAATCAGACAATACAACACCTTGCTAGCTGGTTGCACTCCAGTCGCCCGACTTGCCGCCGTGCTTTTCGGTGACGCGGATGTTGGACATGACCATGCCGCGGTCGACGGCCTTGCACATGTCATACACCGTCAGCAGGCCGACTTGCACCGCAGTGAGTGCTTCCATTTCGACGCCGGTCTTGCCGTAGGTCTCGACCTGGGCCTTGCAGTGGACGCTGGCGTTGGCCTCGTCGGTTTCGAACTCCACCGCGACGCGCGTCAGGGCCAGGGGATGGCACAGGGGGATCAGGTCGCTGGTGCGCTTGGAGGCCATGATGGCAGCGATGCGGGCGATGCCGAGCACGTCACCTTTCTTGGCCGTGCCGCTCATGATGATGGCCAGCGTCTCCGGTTTCATGCGGATCGAGCCGGTGGCCAGGGCGATGCGGTGGGTCTCCGCCTTGGCGCCGACGTCGACCATGTGGGCTTGTCCGGTGGCGTCAAAGTGGGTCAGGTGTTCGGTGGTCATGATGGCAACGTAAAATGAGTCATAATCTGGTGCTAAGCTTTCGCACCCAAGTTGCGGGTATCATATCATCGTGAATGTAAAACGCTCCTCTTACTCTGGCCGCCTGCGCGCGGTTGCCGCCGCCCTGCTGGTCGCCATGCCGATGGCCATGGCGCAGACCGCGCTCGCGCCGGCCAAGATTCCGAATCTGCCTTCGCTGGGCGGTACCGAAAACCAGGATCTTTCCCCACTCATGGAACGCAAGCTGGGTGAGGAGATTATGCGCGATATCCGCCGCGACCGCGATTATCTTGATGATGGCCCCATCCTCGAATACATGAACAACTTCGGCAATACGCTGGTGGACGCCCGTCCCGGGGCGCGCGGCGAGGCCAAGTACGATTACTTTTTCTTTGTGGTGCGTGACCCGCAGCTGAATGCGTTTGCGCTGCCGGGTGGCTTTATCGCGGTGCACTCGGCGCTGCTGCTGGCGGCGCAGAACGAGTCCGAACTGGCTTCGGTGCTGGGCCACGAGATCGGCCACGTGGTGCAGCGGCACATCGCCCGGTCTATCGGCCAGCAGAAGCAGGATGCGCTGATCCCACTGGCGGCCATGATTCTGGCGGCGCTGGCTTCGCGCCAGGGCGGCGATGCGGCGATGGGCGTGTTCCTCGGCGGCCAGGGGATTGCGATTCAGCGACAACTCAATTTTGGCCGCGATGCGGAGCGCGAGGCAGACCGCATCGGGTTCCAGATCATGGGCGAAGCGGGGTTTGATACCTCGGGCATGGTGGCCTTCTTCCAGCAGATGCAGAATGCGACCAAGGCCTATAGCGACCTGGTGCCTTCGTGGTTGCTGACCCACCCGCTGACTTCCGAACGTATCGCCGACATCCAGGCGCGCATCCGCGAGCAGCCGTACAAGCAGCGGGTCGACAGCCTGGACTTTTATCTGGTGCGCTCGCGCGCCCGCGTGCTGCAAGACCAGAGTGCCAGTGGCTATAACGAGGCCAGGATGTTCTTCCAGTCGCAGATTCTGCAGGAGAGCTGGCAGCAGAAGGCGGCCGGCCAATATGGTCTGGCCTTCCTGAGCATGAAGCAGGGCGACACGGCCGCCGCGCAGAGCTGGCTGGACCAAGCCTACGCGACCGTGAATGCGCCGGCACCCAAGATCGGCCTGTCTTCCGCACCGCGTGGCCGGGCGGAGACTATCTTTGCCGCCACCTCGATCGAGATCAAGCTGGCGCAGCCGGACAACAAGGAAGTGTTGGCCAAGGCCGTCAAGGAAGCCGAGGCGGCGCATCTGAAATTCCCGCTGTCGCGCGGTATCGCACACCAGTACGGCGAGGCGATGCTGGCGGCAGGTCAGCTGGAGGAAGCCGCTGTCTACCTGCGTGACCAGGCGCAGCTGTATCGTGAAGACATTGAAGCCTACGATCTGCTGGCGCAGGTGTATGCCAAGCAGGGCAAGCTGGCCTTGCAGCACATCGCGCTGGCGGAGTCCTACGCGTTGCAGGGCGGTGTGCTGTCGGCGCTGGACCAGCTGAACTTGGCGCGCAAGGCGCCCGATGCGTCGTTCTACGATCAGTCGCTGATCGATGCGCGTGAACGCGAGTGGCAAGCGCGTCGCCGCGAAGAGATGGGCGACAAGGGCAAGAAGGATATGGCGGAAACGCGTCCAGCCTTTAAGGCCGAATTCAAGTCAGGGCCGGACAAGGACGCCAGCCCGTTTGACCGCTATAACAATATGTTCAACCAGTCCACCAATCCGTTTGATCGTCTGCGCAAGCAGAACGATAACGACCTCACATCGCCGAGGCTGATGGCTCGCTGACGAAACCGAAGCGCGCCGCCAGCCCATCGGCGGCGATGCGCTCTACCGGCACGCTTTGCAGCGTCAGCTCGCCTGCGCTGCGGCCTTCCATCCAGTCCAGCAGCACTTCATCCGCCACTGCGGCGCCGTTCATGTGCAACTGCGGCAGCACTTGCGCGAAGTCGCGGTCATCGAGTTGCGCGACTACCGCGCCGCTGCGCAGGATCAGCGCGCCGGTGTCGGTGAGGAACGCGGCATCAATGGCGTCCAGCGCGGCGCCGGTGTGCAGCATCCAGCCCGCAGCCGGATCGGTGCGGACGATGTACGGCGTTGCTTCCAGCTGTACGTACACGCGCTGCGGCCCGTTCTGGAAATACCAGCAGCCGCGCTCATCGACCGCATAGTTGCGCGTGATGAAGCCGACCAGCGCGGCGTTGCTCAGCTTGTCGCCAGGCAGATTGAAGTGCTGGGCGCGCTCATCGCGCATGCGCCAGTTGCCGCGCGCGTCGAGCGCCAGCCAGCCATAGCAGTGGGGCACGTTGGGCCACTTGGCCAACGCCTGTTTGACGATGTCATCCATGTTGTTCGAGGAAGTGAAGCAGCTTGGTCGGCAGCCAGTTGATGCGGCCCGGCAGTCCACCGACGGCAAAGCCGACATGGCCGCCGTGTTCAGGATAGTCCAATACCACGCGCGATGACGCACGCTGCGGCAGGTGACGGCCGGGCAGGAAAGGATCATTCTTTGCGTTCAGCACCAGCGTAGGAACGGTAATATCGTCGAGCACGTGTTTGGCGCTGGCGCGGTGCCAATAATCGTCCGTGTCGCGGTAACCGTGCAACGGCGCGGTGACCACGTTGTCAAATGCATACAGGTCGCGTGCCGCGTGCAAGGCATCCACATCGAACAGGCCGGGAAACTGTTGTAGTTTGGCTACGCACTTTGGTTTCAGGGTTTGCAGGAACATGCGCGTGTACAGCATGTTGAAACCGCTCGACAGCGAGGCGCCGCCTTGCGCCAGATCCAGTGGCGCCGAGACAGCGCATGCCGCATCCACAAAATCGGCCTGGTGCTGGGATTCACCGAGCCAGCGCAGCAGCGCGTTGCCGCCCAGCGAGACGCCGGTGGCGTAGAACTTGCCGCTGTCTCCCGCGCGGCGTTGGTGCAGGCGGCGGATGATCCAGTTGATTTCTGCGGCGTCGCCGGAATGGTAGAAACGTGGCGCGCGGTTGGCTTCGCCCGAGCAGCCGCGGAAATGCGGCACGGCGCCGGACCAGCCGCGTGCCTGGATGTCCGCCATCAGCGCGCGCGCGTAATGGCTGTCCGACGAGCCTTCCAGGCCATGGAACAGCACCACGAATGGCTGGCCTGGCTGGCCGTCGACAAAATCCACATCGATGAAGTCACCGTCGGGCGTATCCCAGCGTTCGCGCCGGAACGCCACCGGCGGCTTGCGGATCGCAATGGCCGGATAAATGGTTTGCAGGTGGCCGCTAGGCAGCCAGAACGGTGCGGTGTACTTCACGGCGACAACTAATGCAGGATTTGTGCGCGCGTATCGACCGGCGCCGCCCCCGGCGCAACGGACACATGGTGCAGCACGATGCGCCAGCCTTTTGGCGTTTTCGCGTACACATTGGTCGCCAGCAGATGCGCCGGATCGCTGGTTCCGGCAGTCGAGCCTTCCACCACGGTGTGGACCGAGCTCATCAGGGTATGGGTTTCGTGCAGCTGCGACGGCAGGATGTGCAGGCCGCCGTGTTCAAGGATGGCGGCCCAGGAGGCGCGGATCGCCGCGTGGCCGATCAGGCGTTGGCCGCCCGGATGCACGCAGACGATCTCATCGTCATCGGCCCACAGGGCCATCAGCGCTTCCAGGTCAGCGCGGTTCAGGGCGTCGTAGAAAGCCGCTTCGGTTTCAGCGGCGCTACCGTTGTGCTCTTTCTTGGCTGGCATGGTGGGCGCTGGTTGGGGTTAGTGGTGGCCGACAACCGTGCCTGGCTTCAGGCGGTAAGCGGTGCCGCAGTATGGGCACTTGGCTTCGCCGTGGATGAATTCCAGGAACACGCGCGGGTGCGACGACCACAGCGGCATGGCTGGGTTGGGGCAGTGCGCCGGCAGGTCTTTGCCATCGAGTTCAACAGCGGCGGTGTGTGGATTGGTCATTTCTTGTGGCTCCGGATGGCTGAGAGAAAACCACGATTTTAACGGATTCGCGCACTGAGCAAAAATCGTCGGTAAAATAGCGCCTCTACAACCCTGCCCCTGCCGCCCGTGTGGCAGGAATGCCACAAGCGATCCATGACTGAATCAAGCAGCACTGCCACCCTGGCCTGCGTCTCGGCACCTCACGAACCCTCCTGGCGCGAAGGCGTGAAAACCGGCATGCCGTCACTGTTTGGCATTGGCGCCTGGGGCCTGGTGGTGGGGATTGCGATGGTCAAGTCCGGGCTGGCGATCCCGCAGGCGCTGGGCATGACGCTGATGGTGTTTGCCGGTTCCGCCCAGCTGGCCGCCTTGCCCCTGATTGCCTCCAATGCTCCCGTTTGGGTCATCTTCCTGACCGCTTTGGTCGTCAACTTACGTTTTGTGATTTTCTCGGCGCTGCTGGCGCCGCACTTTTCCCACCTGCCATGGCGGCAGCGCCTGATGCTGGGCTACGTCGCCGGCGACATGACGGTCGCGCTGTTCCTGCAAAAATACCCGTCCGAAGCGCCACAGGTCGGCAAGTTGTCGTATTTGAAAGGCCTGCTATATCCAAACTGGATTTCGTGGCAGGTTGGCTCAATTGCCGGCATCTTCCTTGGCAGTACCGTGCCGGCCGAGTGGGGCCTGAGTTTTGCCGGCACGCTGGCGATCATTTGCGTGATGATCCCGCTGATGGTGGGCCGCCCCGCGCTGTGTGGCGTGCTGGTGGCGGGCGCCGTCTCGGTGCTGGCACATGACCTGCCGTACAAGCTGGGGCTGCTGGTTGCCGTCCTGGTCGGCATGCTGACCGCCATGGTCATTGAAGAAACCGCTGACAAATGGAGAAGCAAACGTGGCTGACTGGGAAATCTGGCTGGTGATTTTTGTGCTGGCGCTGGCCACGGCCTGCACCCGCAGCTCTTTCTGGCTGATCGGCCATCACATCACGATTCCCAAACGCGTGCAGGAAATGCTGCGTTTCGCGCCGGCCTGCGCCCTGGCCGCCATCGTGGCGCCTGATCTGATCCTGGCAGCCGACGGCCATGCCGTGCTGGATGCGGGCAACCTCAAACTCGTCTCTGGTATTGTTGCCACGATTTATTATTTGCTGCGTCGCAATATGCTGGAAACTATCGTCTTTGGCATGGCTTTCTTTACAGTATTACGTCTGTTTCCTGTAACTTAATAACAGAAAAATCACCTTCGGCTTGCGGTAAAATAGCGCTCTTCCAACAACTCGACCTTGGGTAGCCATGTCCGCTGTTCTGAACTTCATCCGTCTGCAAGACCTCATCGATCAAAATGCCCTGCAAGGCAAGCGCGTTTTCATCCGCGCCGACCTGAACGTTCCGCAGGATGATGCCGGCAATATCACCGAAGATACGCGCATCCGCGCTTCGGTGCCTGCCATTAAGGCAGCGGTGGCCGCTGGCGCCAAGGTCATGGTCACGTCCCACCTGGGCCGTCCGACTGAAGGCGAATTCAAGCCGGAAGACAGCCTGGCGCCCGTCGCCCAACGCCTGTCCGAGCTGCTGGGCCAAACGGTTGAACTGAAGCAGAACTGGGTCGATGGCGCCGGTCTGGAAGACCTGCAATCGGGCCAAGTGGTATTACTGGAAAATGTCCGCGTCAACAAAGGCGAAAAGAAGAACGCCGACGAACTGGCACAGAAAATGGCCAAACTGTGCGACATCTACATCAATGACGCCTTCGGTACCGCACACCGCGCCGAAGCCTCGACCCACGGTATCGCCAAGTTTGCCCCAGTGGCCGCTGCTGGCCCGCTGCTGGCCGCCGAGCTGGACGCGCTGGGCAAGGCGCTGGGCGCCCCAGCCCGTCCGCTGCTGGCCATCGTCGCCGGTTCGAAAGTTTCCTCCAAATTGTCGATCCTGAAAGCGCTGGCTGACAAGGTGGACAACCTGATCGTTGGTGGCGGCATTGCCAACACCTTCATGAAGGCCGTGGGCCTGAACATCGGCAAGTCGCTGGTGGAAAATGATCTGGTTGACGAAGCCAAAGCCATCATCGACATCATGGCCAAGCGCGGCGCGCAAGTGCCGATTCCGGTCGATGTGGTGTGCGCCAAGGAATTCTCGCCGACCGCCGTGGCCACCATCAAGGACGTGAAAGACGTGGCCGATGACGACATGATCCTGGACATCGGTCCTAAAACCGCCGCCCAGCTGGCTGAGCAGATCGGCGCCGCCGGCACCATCGTATGGAACGGCCCGGTCGGCGTGTTCGAATTCGACCAGTTCGGCGAAGGCACCAAAACGCTGGCGCTGGCAATCGCCCAGTCGAAAGCGTTCTCGATCGCTGGCGGTGGCGACACCCTGGCGGCAATCGCCAAGTACGACATTACCGATCAGGTAGGCTACATCTCCACCGGCGGCGGCGCTTTCCTGGAATTCCTGGAAGGCAAAACCCTGCCAGCCGTCGAGATCCTGACCCAGCGCGCAGCAAAATAAGGGGTAGTGAATAGCACGGTCGTGCTTTGTAGCAAATTAACAGTAGAATCCAGGTAATGCCTGAGAAGGGCATCAAATTTGTAGCAAATCTACAGATTTGATGTCTTCTCTGTAATAAAGTGCAGCTTTCCTGGTCTTCGCTACCCGCGGAGACTGTTCGCATGACCTACCGCTAAGGAATACTATGTCTCGTAGCACCAAAATTGTCGCCACGATCGGCCCAGCTTCTACCGACTTCAACGTACTGGTCAAAATGATACGTGGGGGTGTGGATGTCGTGCGCCTGAACTTCTCGCACGGCAAAGCGCAGGATCATATCGACCGCGCGCGTCTGGTGCGCGAGGCAGCTGCCGAGTGCGGCCGCGAAGTGGCGATCATGGCGGACATGCAGGGCCCGAAAATCCGCGTTGGCAAATTTGAGAGTGGTAAGATCGAACTGGCCAAGGGCGACAAGTTCATCCTGGACGCCAAGTGGGGCGAAAACGGCGAACTGGGCACCCAGGACCGCGTGGGCCTGGACTACAAGGCACTGCCGCAAGACGTGCGCCCGGACGACCAGTTGCTGCTGAACGATGGTCTGATCGTGCTGGTGGTGGAAAAAGTGGTGGGCAGCGAGATTTACACCGTCGTCAAGATCGGCGGCGAACTGTCCAATAACAAGGGCATCAACCGTCTGGGTGGCGGCCTGACCGCACCGGCGCTGACCGCCAAGGACATGGAAGACATCAAGACGGCAATGAGTTTCCAGGCTGATTACCTGGCGATCTCGTTCCCGAAAAGCGCAACCGATATGGAAATGGCGCGCCAGCTGGCCAATATCGCCGGCGAGCCATTCGGCCACAAGCCGCTGATGATTGCCAAGATCGAGCGTGCCGAAGCGATCCCTGTGCTGCAGGAGATCCTCGACGCCTCGGACGGCATCATGGTCGCGCGTGGCGACCTGGCGGTGGAAGTAGGTAACGCTGCAGTACCGGCGCTGCAAAAGCGCATGATCCGCATGGCGCGCGAGTCGAACAAGCTGGCGATCACCGCGACCCAAATGATGGAGTCGATGATCTTCAATGCGGTGCCGACCCGCGCGGAAGTCTCGGACGTGGCCAATGCCGTGCTGGACGGTACCGATGCCGTGATGACGTCGGCTGAAACCGCCTCGGGCCGCTACCCGATTGAAACTGTAGAAATGATGGCCGCGATCTGCGTGGAAGCCGAGCAGTCCGAGTACAACAAGCTCGACGCCGACTTCCTGAACGCGACCTTCACCCGTATCGACCAGTCCATCGCCTACGGCGCGCTGTTCACCGCGCACCACCTGGCGGTAAAGGCGATTGTGGCGTTGACCGAGTCCGGTTCGACCGCACTCTGGATGAGCCGCCACAACATCGATACACCGATTTATGCGCTGACGCCGTCAACCACTACTCTGCGTAAAGTGGCGCTGTACCGCAACGTCAAGGCCTACAATCTGCAGCAGGAAGGCGGTAGCGCCGTGGTGCTGAAGAAGGCGGAAGAGCTGCTGGTAGAGCATGGTGTGGTCAAGAAGGGCGACATGATCGTCGTCACCTGGGGTTCCCCGATGGGCCAGGTGGGCGGTACCAACGCCCTCAAGATCGTCCGCGTCGGCGAGTTTAGTTAAGTAAGACCGGTCGAGCGTCGCGCCCTGAGGAGGGCGTGGCTGTGCTCCCGGCAACCAGGTTTTTTTATTGTTTGGAGTATTACCATGTCCCTCGTATCCATGCGTCAACTGCTGGACCACGCCGCTGAAAACGGCTATGGCATTCCTGCTTTCAACGTCAACAATCTGGAACAAGTGCAGGCCATCATGGCTGCCGCCGATGCGCTGAATGCGCCGGTCATCATGCAAGCGTCCGCTGGCGCCCGCAAGTACGCTGGCGAAGCGTTCCTGCGCCACCTGATCGACGCCGCCATCGAAGCTTACCCGCACATCCCGGTCGTCATGCACCAGGACCACGGCCAGTCGCCAGCAGTCTGCATGGCGGCAATCCGCTCGGGCTTCAGCTCGGTGATGATGGACGGTTCGCTGGAAGCCGACGGCAAATCGGTGGCTTCCTACGAATACAACGTCGAAGTATCGCGCGAAGTGGTGAAATTCTCGCACGCGATCGGCGTCACCGTGGAAGCGGAACTGGGCGTGCTCGGTTCGCTGGAAACCATGAAGGGCGACAAGGAAGACGGCCACGGCGCCGACGGCACCATGACCCGCGAACAGCTGCTGACCGACGTTGCCCAGGCTGCCGACTTCGTGCAGAAAACCCAGTGCGACGCGCTGGCCATCGCTATCGGCACCTCGCACGGCGCCTACAAGTTCACCCGCAAGCCGACCGGCGACATCCTGGCAATCGACCGCATCAAGGAAATCCACGCGCGCATCCCGAACACCCACCTGGTGATGCACGGTTCGTCGTCGGTGCCGCAGGAACTGCTGGCCATCATCCGCGAATTCGGCGGTGACATGAAAGAAACCTATGGCGTGCCAGTCGAAGAAATCCAGGAAGGCATCCGTCACGGCGTTCGCAAGATCAATATCGACACCGACATCCGTCTGGCCATGACCGCCGCCGTGCGTCAGTATATGTTCCAGAACCCGTCGAAATTCGACCCGCGCGACTTCCTGAAGCCAGCCCGTCTGGCTGCCGAGCAAGTGGTACGCGCGCGCTTCCAGGCGTTCGGCTGCGAAGGCCAGGCGTCGAAAATCAAGCAAATTCCGCTGGAAAAAATGGCGGAACGCTACAAAGCTGGCGAGTTGTCCCAGATTGTGAAGTAAAATTCTGTTTTGGAACGGATTGGTTCTTCTGGACCAATCCGACTCTTTCGACCGGTGATCGAGGCTTCCTCCATCGCCGGTTTTCGCTTTTTCATTACATTCCCCTGCTATGAACAGCCTCTACCAGTCTTCCATCAAGTCCCTGCCACTCCTCGGCCACGGCAAAGTCCGCGACAACTACGCTGTCGGCGATGACAAAATCCTCATTGTCACCTCCGACCGCCTGTCGGCTTTTGATGTTGTCATGAATGAACCGATTCCCGGCAAGGGCAAGGTACTGAACCAGATGACCGACTTCTGGTTCGAGAAGCTGGGCCACATCGTGCCTAACCACCTGACCGGCGTGGCGCCGGAGTCCGTGGTGGCAGCGGACGAAGTGGATCAGGTCAAAGGCCGCGCTGTCGTGGCCAAGCGTCTGAAACCGATCATGGTGGAAGCCGTGGTGCGTGGCTACATCATCGGCTCGGGCTGGAAAGACTACCAGGCTACCGGCTCGATCTGCGGCATCCAGCTGCCAGAAGGCCTGCAGCAAGCGGAAAAACTGCCACAGCCGATCTTCACGCCAGCCGCCAAGGCCGACCTGGGCGAGCATGACGAGAACATCAGCTTTGCCGACATGGAAAGCCGTATCGGCGCCGAACTGGCTGCCAAAATGCGCGATGTCGCCATCAAGCTGTACACCGAAGCGTCGGAATACGCTGCTTCGCGCGGCATCATCATTGCCGATACCAAGTTTGAATTCGGCCTGGACGACAACGGTGTCATGCACCTGATGGATGAAGTGCTGACCGCCGACTCGTCGCGCTTCTGGCCTGCCGACTCCTACGCCGTTGGCATCTCGCCGCCGTCGTTCGACAAGCAGTTCGTGCGCGACTACCTGGAAACCCTGACCGACTGGGGCAAGACCGCACCAGCGCCAGCACTGCCTGCGGACGTCATCGAAAAAACCCAGGCCAAGTACTTCGAAGCCATCGAACGCCTGACCGGCGAAAAGCTGAAGGTCTGAACCATGAGCGATCAGAACAAGCCATTGGTCGGCGTCATCATGGGCTCGTCCTCGGACTGGGACGTGATGCAAAACGCGGTCAGCATCCTCAAGCAGTTCGGCGTGCCGTTTGAAGCGCAAGTGATCTCGGCCCACCGCATGCCGGACGAGATGTATGCCTATGCCAAGAGCGCCCGTGCGCGCGGCCTGCGCGCCATCATTGCCGGCGCCGGCGGTGCCGCGCACCTGCCGGGCATGGTGGCAGCCATGACCATCGTGCCGGTGCTGGGCGTGCCTGTGCCGTCCAAATACCTGCGCGGCGAAGACTCCATGCTGTCGATCCTGCAGATGCCGAAAGGCGTGCCAGTGTCCACCTTTGCCATCGGCGAAGCGGGCGCTGCCAATGCGGCGCTGACGGCGGTGGCGATGATCGCATCGACCGACGCCGCCCTGGCTGACAAGCTGGAAGCTTTCCGCGTTGCGCAAACCGAGGCCGCCAAGGCCATGAAACTGCCCCTGGAATGACGAGTAATGCGTAATGAGTGAATCGAAGTTAAAGCCCATCCTGCCCGCTGCTAATCCGCCAGCCTGGCTGGGCGTGATGGGCGGCGGCCAGCTGGGCCGCATGTTTGCCCAGGCTGCACAAGCCATGGGGTATCAGGTTGCCGTGCTGGAGCCGTCGCAAGACTGCCCGGCCGGCCAGGTCGCGCAGCGTCTGGTCAATGCCGACTACAGCGACGCTGCCGGCCTCGACGCACTGGCCGCGCAATGCGCTGCCGTGACCACCGAGTTTGAAAATGTCCCGGCCGACAGCCTGTCGCGTCTGGCGCAAACCGTGTTTGTGGCGCCGGATGGCCATGGCGTGTCGGTTGCGCAGGACCGCGTGGCCGAGAAACGTTTCTTCGTCAGCTGCGCGCCCAAGTCGGGCGTACTGCCGGCGCCGCACAAGGTGATCGCTGCGCAGGAAGATATCGACGCCATCAGCGACGATCTGCTGCCCGGCATCCTGAAAACGGTGCGCATGGGTTACGACGGCAAAGGCCAGGTCCGTGTCAAATCGCGTGCAGATGTGCAAGCGGCGTTTGAATCCATGGGCAAGGTCACCTGCCTGCTGGAGAAGATGCTGCCGCTGGCGTATGAAGTCTCGGTGCTGACCGCGCGCGGCCATGATGGCGAATCCGTGGTCTACCCGATCGCGGAAAACGTCCATCGTGACGGCATCCTGTTCACCACCACCGTGCCCGGCCCGAATGTCTCGGAAGAGAGCGCTCTCAAGGCGCAGAAGGCGGCGCAAGCCATCGTGGCCGAGCTGGGTTATGTCGGCGTGCTGTGCATTGAATTCTTCGTACTGACCGACGGTTCGCTGGTGGTCAACGAGATGGCGCCGCGTCCGCATAACAGCGGCCACTACACCATCGACGCCTGCGTCACCAGCCAGTTCGAGCAGCAAGTGCGCGCCATGGCGCGCCTGCCGCTGGGCGATGTGCGCCAGCATTCGGCGGCCGTCATGCTGAACATTCTGGGCGACGTCTGGTTCGAGGGCGATCGTGACGATGCGCGCGAACCGGCGTGGCATGAAATCCTCGCGCTGCCAGGCGCCAATCTGCACCTGTACGGCAAGGATGATCCGCGTCGCGCTCGCAAGATGGGCCACCTGACGTTTATCGCGCCGACCCTGGAACAAGCGCAGCAGCAGCTCAACGCCGCGTGTGCCGTGCTGGGGATTGCAGCGTGAAGCAGCCATCCGCCACCGTCGCCGATCAGGCCGCCATCGCTGACGCGGCCGCCGTGCTGGAAGAGGGCGGTCTGGTCGCTTTCCCGACCGAGACCGTCTACGGCCTCGGCGCGGATGCGGAAAACCCGGCCGCCGTGGCCCGCATCTACGAAGCCAAGGGCCGTCCGCACGACCACCCGGTGATCGTGCACGTCGCGCCCGGCGCCGATCTGGATTACTGGGTCACCGATGTGCCGGAAGAAGCGCGCAAGCTGGTGCAGGCTTTCTGGCCTGGCCCGCTGACGCTGATTCTCAAACGCCACCCGCAGATTCCGGATGCGGTTTCCGCCGGCCAGGATTCGGTTGGCATTCGCTGCCCGTCGCACCCGGTCGCCATCGCACTGCTGAGCGCCTTCAAAGGCGGCAAGGGCGGTGTGGCGGCGCCATCGGCCAACAAGTTTGGCAACGTCAGCCCGACCACCGCCCAGCACGTGCGTGACGAGTTCGGGCTCGACGCGCATGACGACGGCGCGCTCAACGGCGATGACGCCTGCTCGGCATCCATGCTCAGCGTGGTGCTGGAAGGCGGCCCGAGCCAGGTCGGCATCGAATCCACCATTGTCGACATGTCGCGCCTGGCCACGCACGGCCCGGTGCTGCTGCGTCCCGGCCATATCACGGCGCAGCAGATTGCCGATGTGATCGGCATGTTGCCAGCGGCGCCCGATCAGGCCGCGCCGCGTGCCTCCGGTACGCTGGAGTCGCACTACGCGCCGCGTACGCCCGTCACCATGCTGGCGGCAGATGCGCTGCGTACCGCGCTGGGCAATTTGCAAGCCAAGGGCATCAAGGTCGCGGTGATCAGCCACGCCTTACCGGCGCTGGTGTCGGCACAACGCAAACTCCCTGCCGAACCGGTGGGCTATGCCTACGGCCTGTACGCTGCACTGCGCGACATGGACCAGACGGGCTCGGACCTGATCCTGGTCGAAACGCCACCGCAGGATGGCGACTGGATGGGGGTGAATGACCGCCTGCGCCGCTCCGTGTTTGGGTCCGCCGGCATCATCGATGCCATGCTGCAAAAATAGGCGCATATTGTTGCTGTGGGCGGTGTCGTTCGCGGGTTGCTTTCCTGCTAAGATGAAATGGTTGCCGGCCGAAAAATTCGCCCGGCCTTCTTGCAAGGATACGATATGCGCAACTCTCGTTTGGCTTTGATTCCTCTGGCGATGTTGTTGGCCTCCTGCGGCGGCGGTGGCGGTGGTTCCGGCGCTCAGCCTGGCACCGGCAGCGTGGTGGTTGCGCCGCCGACGTCGCTGCGCGGCCAGGTGATCGGCAGTGCCACCGTGGTGCCGTTCACCGCCAGTGCCGGCGTGTCGGCCAATACCGTAGATGCCGCGACGCTGAAAACCTATATCGACAACGGTACCAGCTTGGGCCTGGGCTTTGGCACGGCGGTCACCGGCAACCCTAACTGCGGCATCACCACCTACACCCTCAAATACCACACCATCGATTCCGCCGGCGCCGATACCCAGGCGGCGACGGCGATCTTTGTGCCGTCGGGTGCGAATCCGGTGTGCCAGGGCGCGCGTCCCGTGATGCTGTACGCCCACGGCACCTCGGTCCAGAAGAGTACGGATATGAGCAACCTGGCGGCGACCGAGCCGCTGCTGATTGCCGCCCTGTTTGCGGCACAGGGCTACATCGTGGTGGCGCCGAATTACGTGGGTTATGCGGGCTCCACCGCTGGCTACCATCCTTACCTGGACGCCGCGCAGCAATCGGCCGACATGATCGATGCGCTGCGCGCCGCGCGCAGCGTGTTTGGCAGCATCAACACCAGCGCGTCGTCGCGCCTGATGGTGAGCGGCTACTCGCAGGGCGGCTTTGTTGCCATGGCCACCCAGCGCACCATGCAGACCCAGCTGGCGTCGGAGTTTGCGGTGACGGCGGCGGCGCCGCTGTCCGGCTCGTATGCCTTGTCCCTGTTCGGCGACACCATCTTTGGCGGTGCGCCGTCGGTGGGTTCGGCCGGTTTCCTGCCCATGCTCATCAATGCGGGCCAGCGCGCCGGTGCGGCGCTGTACACCAGCACCAGCGACATCTATGAACCCAAATACGCCACCGGCATCGACACGCTGCTGCCGGGCACGCAAAGCCTGGGCGACCTGGTGCAAGCCGGCAAGCTGCCCAACGACGTGCTGTTCGACACGGCCTCGCTGCCGCAGACCAGCGGCTATGCCAGCGCCTTCGGTCCGGATCACCTGGTCAAGACCAGCTACCGCGACGCCTATCTGGCCGACCTCAAGGCCAATCCATGCAACGCCAGCAGCACCACGCCGCTGAGCTGCGCACCAACCCAGCCGCTGCGCAAATGGCTGGTCAAGAACGATCTGCGAACCTACACGCCGAACGTACCGATGTTCCTGTGCGGGGGCGATGCCGACCCGCTGGTGCCTTACGCTAATACCACCTACACCGAGGCCTACTTCCGGGCGCAGAAGGTGGCCAGCCTTAACCTCACGGTGCTGAATGTGGACGACAACGCGCTGCTCGGACCATACCGCACCACCCGTATGGAGTTTGCCGCCGCCAAGTCGTTGCTGCGCAGCGTGGTGCAGAACCAGACCGGCAGCACGACCGCCGCCGACCAGGCAGTAAGGGACGCTTACCATGCAGGGTTGGTGGCGCCGTTCTGCTTGCGCGAAACCCGCAACTTCTTTGACGCTGCACCATCACGGTGATTTGGCAGGGGGAAAGCAGAAAAATGCCGAGCAGGCGTTCTTTTTTGCTCACAACCCCCTGTTTTTAGTGGCGCTACTCTATACAAGCGTTGTCAACACTGGCATATTAATTGGATGTGAATAGCACGGCCGTTCGCATTAAGACCAAAAAATATACTTAGGAGACAACATGCGTCATACAAAACTTGCACTTGCTGCAATGGCTCTGGCCGTCCTTGCGGGCTGTGGCGGCACCGATCCCGCTCCAGGCGATCAATCAGTTAAAGTCAAATACAGCGCCCAGGTAACGTTCGGCGACAGTCTGTCTGACGTCGGCACCTATGCGGTGGGCACTGTTGCCGCGCTGAAGGGCGGCAAATTGACCATCAACGGCGACAATACGGCCATCAATCCTGCACTGACCGGCAAGAACTGGACCGAGCTGCTGGCTGCCCAACTGGGCCTGCCTGCACCTTGCGCTGCCGTCACCGGTCTGGATGGCGATGCCAGCAAAGGATTCTCGGTGCCGGCCACCGCGCACGCCGGCTGCTACGGCTATGCCATGGGCGGCTCGCGCGTGACCAACCCGGTCGGCCCGAACAACAAACTGACCGGCGTTGCGCTGGGTGCACTGACCTATCCGGTGGTGACCCAGATCGCCAACCATCTGAAAGCAGTCGGCGGCAAGTTCAAGGGCGACGAAGTGGTGCTGGTGATGGCCGGTGGTAACGATGCGCTGTTCCAGCTGGGCGCGCTGAGCACCGCCGCCACCGCCGCCGGCAAGGCCGCCATAGGACCGGCCTTCTTTGCCAGCCTGATCCCGCAACTGGCTTCGGGGGCAACCAATCCGCAAACCGCTGCTGCTGCCATTACTGCTGCGGTGCAGACCGCAACCGCAAGCGGCGCCGCCCAGAGCGATATCGTCAACGCGGCCGTCGGTGCTGCGGCGGTACAACCAGGTAACACGGGTGTGGTGGCCGCGTCCACCGCGATGATCGCCAAGGCCACCGCCGACGCCACCACTGCGGCCACCAAAGCGGGCGCTGACTACGCTGCCGCCCACGGTCCGGAGCTGGTTGCCGCCATGGGCCAGGCCGGTGTGGAAACGGTGGCACTCGTGAAAAACCAGCTGATCGCCAACGGCGCCAACTATGTGGTGGTCAACAACCTGCCGGACATCGCCACCACGCCTGCCGGCCGCGGCAAGGATGCCGGCACCCAGGCACTGATCAACGCCATGGTGACCGCGTATAACACGGCGCTGTCCAACGGCCTGGCTGGCGAAGCCAAAGCGCTGCTGGTGGACGTGTTTACCGTCAGCCACGACCAGGCCACCAACCCAGCGCCCTACGGCCTGACCAACGTGACCGAAACCGCCTGCGACCTGAGCCCGGCGAAAAACCCGCTGGGCAGCTCGCTGGTGTGTACCGCCGCCAATCTGAAGTCGGGTGACATCAGCCACTGGGCGTTCGCGGACGACGTGCATCCAACGCCATACAACAACCTGCTGCTGGCCCGCTATGTGGCCAAGGCCATGGTGACCAAGGGCTGGCTGTAATTCAGTCGTCGCAGGCCGCTGCGCGCCGAGGCGCGCGGCGGCCGGACTAACACATACATTCTGGAGACGAGATGAAGAACACAGTAAAACTGCTGGCGCTGGCCGCCGCCCTGACGGTCGCTTCGGCGGCATCGGCACAACAGGAAAAAGGTACTTGGCTGGGGACGCTGGGGATCAACAAGATCACGCCAAAAGTCGATTCCGGCGATGTGTCGGCGCCGGCGCTGCCAGGCACCAAGACCGACGTCGGCTCGGACACCAAGCCGCGCTTCGCGATCGGCTACATGATCACCGACAATATCTCGGCCGAGCTGGATCTGGGCCTGCCGTACAAGCACGAACTGTCCGGCGCCGGCGCGATTCAGGGCACGGGCAAGCTGGCCACGGCGGAAGTGCTGCCGCCCACCGCGTTCATCCAGTACCGCTTCCTGCCGGCCAATTCGGTGTTCCGTCCTTACGTGGGCCTGGGCATTACCTACGCCATGTTCCAGAAGGAACGTGGTTCGGGCCAGCTGACCGCCGTACTGAACACCGGCGGCCCGGGCGCGACCTTCAAGCTGGACGACAAGGTCGCCGCCAGCTTCCAGATCGGCGGCACGGTGAAGATCAATGACAAGTGGTTCGTGGATGCGTCGGTCATCAAGACCAAGCTGAAGACGACTGCGCACTACTCGACCGGCCAGGTCCAGGAAGTGCGTCTGGACCCGCTGGCGGTCAACGTCAGCATCGGCTACGCCTTCAAGGGCTGGTAAAAAAGTAAAAAACCGTCAGCCTGAGCGCGCTCAGTGCTGACGGTTTTGACGTCCGCCGTGCGGTGGACGCTTACTGGAACGCCTGGATGCCAGTCTGGGCGCGGCCCAGGATCAGCGCATGGATATCGTGCGTACCTTCGTAGGTATTCACCACTTCCAGATTCACCATGTGGCGGATGATGCCGAACTCATCCGAAATACCATTCCCGCCCAGCATATCGCGCGCCACGCGTGCCACGTCCAGCGACTTGCCGCACGAGTTACGCTTCATCATCGAGGTAATTTCCACTGCTGCCGTGCCCGCATCCTTCATGCGGCCCAGCTGCAAACAGCCCTGCAGGCCCAGCGTGATTTCGGTCTGCATGTCGGCCAGCTTCTTCTGGATCAGCTGGTTGGCGGCCAGCGGACGGCCAAACTGGGTACGGTCCATCACGTATTGACGCGCGGTGTGCCAGCACGATTCCGCTGCGCCCAGCGCGCCCCAGGCGATACCGTAGCGGGCCGAGTTCAGGCAGGTGAACGGGCCTTTGAGGCCGCGCACATCCGGGAAGGCGTTTTCTTCAGGGCAGAACACATTGTCCATGACGATTTCGCCGGTGATCGAAGCGCGCAGGCCGAACTTGCCGTGGATCGCCGGGGCACTCAGGCCAGCCATGCCTTGTTCCAGCACGAAGCCGCGGATCGCGCCTTCATCGTCCTTGGCCCAGACCACGAACACATCCGCCACCGGCGAATTGGTGATCCACATTTTGGCGCCGGTCAGCGCGTAGCCGCCTGGGACTTTCTTGGCGCGGGTAATCATCGAGCCCGGGTCGGAGCCGTGGTTCGGTTCGGTCAGGCCGAAGCAGCCGATCCACTCGCCGGTCGCCAGTTTCGGCAGGTATTTCTGTTTCTGCGCTTCGGTGCCGAATTCATAGATAGGCACCATCACCAGCGAGGACTGCACGCTCATCATCGAGCGGTAGCCGGAATCGACACGCTCCACTTCACGCGCGATCAGGCCATAGGCCACATAGTTCATGCCAGGACCACCGTACTGCTCAGGAATGGTCGGACCCAGCAGGCCCACTTCGCCCATTTCGCGGAAGATGGAGGTATCCATCTGCTCATGGCGGAAGGCTTCAAGAATACGCGGTTGCAGCTTGTCCTGGCAGTAAGCGGCAGCGGCGTCACGCACCATGCGCTCTTCTTCGGTCAGTTGCTGGTCCAGCAGCAGAGGGTCATCCCAGTGGAATTGGGCGCGGGCTTGGCTCATAGATAGTCTCTCATTATGGTGATGAATGCTGCCAGCATTCTATGCCGACGCCCGGGTGCCGGCTTTTCAAATGGCGACACCAATTTCCGTTTTTTACCCGAGGCTGCCGAACTGGCCGCTATGGAAGATCAGCGGCGGGCACGGTGAAAATTCACAGAATTCCACTTCGCCCACGAAAATCACATGGTCGCCCTCAGGATAGCGGCTACGGTTATGGCATTCAAACCACGCCGACGCCCCTTTCAGGATGGGCTGGCCGGTGCGCGACAGCTCGTATTCCACGCCTTCCCACGGGTCGATGCCGCGCGTGGCAAAGCGCTTGGCCAGATGGGCTTGCTCGGCATTGAGCACATTGATGACGTAATGCGAGTTGCCGGTGAAAATCGGCATGCTGTTGGCGCCGTTGGACAGGCTCCACAATACCAGCGGCGGGTCGAGCGAGACCGAATTGAAGGAGCTGGCCGTCAAACCGCGAAAAGTGCCGTCCGCCAGCCGTGTCGTGATGATGGTCACGCCGGTCGCAAACTGGCCCAGGGCCTGGCGGAAGTGGGCGGTATCGAAGCTGCGCTCCTCGGCGCGGGGTGAGTTGGTATTCATGGTAAGCCATTATGCCAAAGATTTGTAACGTCCTACCAGATCGCCCTGGATTGCGTTACAGTGGGCATTATGGGTGAGTCTTCTACGCAAGGGGGAGTCATGGCTGGCAATACGGAAACGGCGATACTGGGCGGCGGCTGCTTCTGGTGCACCGAGGCGGTGTACCTGGAGGTCAAAGGCGTCTCATCGGTCGAGTCCGGCTACACGGGCGGCCAGACCGAACACCCGAGCTACGAGCAGGTGTGCGCCGGGGACACCGGCCATGCGGAAGTGGTGAAACTGCAATTCGATCCGGCCGTCATCAGTTACCGCGACCTGCTGGAAATCTTCTTCACCATCCACGATCCCACCACGCTGAACCGCCAGGGCAATGACGTCGGCACCCAGTACCGTTCGGCGATCTATTACCAGTCGCCCCAGCAGGAAGCCATGGCGCGCCAGGTGATTGCCGAAATGGCGCATGTCTGGGATGCGCCCATCGTCACCGAACTGTCGCCGTTCCAGACTTTCTACAAGGCCGAGGACTACCACCAGGACTATTTCCGCCAGCATCCCTTGCAGGGCTACTGTGCGTTTGTGGTGGCGCCCAAGGTGGAAAAATTCAGGAAGACCTACTCAAACCGGCTGCGTTCGTAGCGGGTACATATGCTGGCGTGACCACGGCAGCCCGGCCGTACGCTGGCCCGCCTTGCGCGCGACGATCTGGTACAGACTGATCCAGTCCTGCTCGAAACCATAGCTGCAACCGGCCAGGTACACATGCCAGATGCGGTAGCGCTTGTCGCCCGCCAGCGTGCGTACGCGTTCGGCCTGCGCCTCAAAGTTGTCGGTCCAGATCGAGCACGTGCGCGCGTAGTGCTTGCGCAGGTTTTCCACATCGAATACCTCCAGCGCGCCTTGCTGCATGGCCTTGAGCACATTGCCGATGTGCGCCAGTTCGCCGTGGGGGAACACATATTTTTCGATGAACTCGCCACCGCCATACGGTGTTTCACCGTTGTCGGTATCCGTGGTGGTAATGCCGTGGTTCATCACCACGCCCTCGGGCGCCAGCAGGCGGTGGATGATGCCGAAGTATTCCGGCAGATGCCGGGTGCCCACATGCTCGAACATGCCGACGCTGGTGATGCGGTCGAACTGGCCCTGCACATCGCGGTAATCCTGCAGCCGGATTTCCACCAGATGGTCCAGTCCGGCCGCGCGCACGCGCTCCGTGGCCAGCGCAAACTGGTTTTCCGACAGCGTGATGCCGACGCAGCGCGCATTGAACTGCCGGGCCGCGCGCATCACCAGCGCGCCCCAGCCGCAGCCGATATCCAGCAGGGTCTGGCCAGGCCGCAAATCGATCTTGCGCAGAATGTGGTCGATCTTTTTGATCTGCGCCGTGGCCAGGTCTTCGTCGCCGTTTTCAAAGTAGGCGCACGAGTAGACCATATTCGGATCGAGGAACTGCTGGTAGAACTCGTTGGACACATCGTAGTGGTACTGGATGGCCTCGGCGTCCTTCTGCTTGCTGTGGCTGATGGTGCGGACCAGCCGCGAGAACTTGCCCTCGGCTTTGAGCGTGCTGCGCGCCAGCGCATTGACCACGGCGATCATGTCCTTGGCCTTGCCCTTGACCTCGATGGCGCCTTCCACATACGCGGTGCCGAGATTGGACAGCGACGGCGTCAGCAGGTAGCGCGCGGCCGACACATTGGGCAAGCGAATGGTGACGCGCGGCGCCTCGCTGGAAAAATCGACCTGCTGGCCGTTCCACAATTCGATACGCAACGGTATCGTCAATTGCTGGCGGATACCGGAAACCCAGTTGCTGAGCTGATTCTGTACGAACAAGATAACCTCCCGCAGTTCAGAATAAAAAAAGACCACCGCAAGCGATGGTCCGATTCCGGATGGGAGGCGCAACGCTTACGGTTGCAGGCGCTCCTTCACCCAGCTGCCATCAGCCTGTTTCACGTACACGATCCGGTCATGGAAGCGCGAACGGCGTCCCTGCCAGAACTCGATGCGCACCGGATCGAGGCGATAACCGCCCCAGTGCGCCGGCCGCACCGGATGCTCGCCGCTCACTGCTGCGGCCGCATCGTAATTGGCTTCCATCTGTTCCCGGCCGGCGATCGGCGCGCTCTGCTGTGACGCAATCGCTGCGATCTGGCTCTTCACCGGCCGGCTGTAAAAATACTTGTCGCTTTCCTCGGCGGCGGTTTGCACCACCTTCCCTTCGATGCGGACTTGCCGTTCAAGTTCACTCCAGAAGAACAGCAAGGCCGCGTGCGGGTTGGCGCGCAGCTGCTGGCCTTTCTGGCTCTCGTAATTGGTGTACCAGGTGAAGCCCCGGTGATCGTATTGCTTGATGAGCACGATGCGCGAACTCGGCTTGCCGTCCGCGTCCACCGTGGCCACGCTCATCGCGTTCGGTTCATTGACCTTCGCATGCATGGCTTCCTCAAACCACTTGCCAAACTGGGCGATCGGATCGTCCAGCACATCGTGTTCGGTCAGACTGGCGCGGCCATAGTCGAGCCGCAGGTCTGCGAGTACCACGCCGTCGGCCACAGTGTTGTTGACCGGCTGCGCCTGTTGTTCGGGCACCTGGCTCACGGGCAGGTCGGGCGTGATGCCGCGGCGTACCTGCATGGCGCTGCCCAGTTGCGCCATTTGCTCGGCGCTGAACAGGCGCTTGGCCATCGGCGCGATATTGCCTTCTTCCACCACCATGTGCGCCGCGTAGGTGTCGCAGAAGCGCGCGACATCGCTGGCGGACAGGGCAGAACTGCTGCCGTTGGCTATTTGCTCAAGTTGCGATTTGATTATAGACCAGTCTCTATCCATTTGCTGGTGACCCGCCAGAATGCCCGGCACCAGCTCGGCCAGCAGCGCGGCATCGGCGTCGCGCGCGGTGGCGTGCAGCATCGGGATCAGATTATTTTCCTCATCTTCGTGGTGCAGATGGGCCGCCTTGTCGAAGTATTTCAGCACCGCTTGCGCGGCCTTTTGCGCGTCGTCGTCGGCGCCGTGCTTGGGCAGATGGCTCAGCAGGTTTTGCAGCGTCTGCAGCTGCTTGCGGATGCGGTCGTGGCAATGTTTCAGCACGGCGATGGGCTGGCTGAAATCGGGAGCGGTATCAAACAATGTGTTCATGGCGTTTCTTTTCAAGCTCGGAAATGGGTGGACACAAACAGCGTCACGGCGGACCGGACCAAAACCTCCTGGCGCTCGGGCGATACCTGCTCCGAGCTGTAGCCCGCCAGCAGGTAGAAGTGGCCCAGCACGCACAAATTAATGAACTGGATGGCGGCCAGCGTGGAATCGTCAAATGTTCCCTGACCCGACGATTTTAGCGCTTCCAGGCATTTCCTGACGGGCTCGCGGAAACGGTCGCCTTCGGCCTGGATCAGTTCGGCTAATCCGGGCACGCGCGGCATCTCGGCCACCACCAGGCGGATGAATTTTAAATGCTCTGGCTTGAAAAAGAACGCTGCAATGATCAAGCCCAGCTCATATAGCACCTGCGCGGGCGGCTGGTGGAGGTCGAGGTGGAATTGGCTGGCGTAGTCGGGCGCACGCGCTTTCACGAGCGCCATGAACAATTCTTCCTTGCTGCCGAAGCGGCGGTACAGGGTCAGCTTGGAGCAGCCGGCAGCTGCAGCGATGCCTTCCATGCTGGCCCCTTGAATGCCGCCCTTGGCCAGGAACTCGGCGCGGGCGGCATCCATGATGCGGTTGAGCAGCTGTTCCGACGCATCGCGGGTGGGCCGGCCGGCTGGCGCAACAGGGGGAGGGTCTTGCGTAAACGTCATAAGTAAAACCGAATTCATTCGTTTGCGGAGATATGGCATCCAGTTAATGTCACGCTGTCGTTACATTATTGGAGAGTTAGCATGCAGAGAATACCGCAACATGGCGTTTTGACGGCTGGCGCGCTTGCTGCCGCTCTGGCGCCCAGCGCCGACGCCCTTGCCGCCCAGGCCGCCGCTACCCAGCCGGCCCGCGCCAAAACCGAGCAGGGCGCCCCGAATGTGATCTGGATTTTGCTGGACGACGTGGGCTTCGGCGCCAGTTCGGTCTTCGGTGGACTGGTGGAAACGCCCAATCTGGACGCGCTGGCGAAACAGGGGCTGCGCTATACCAATTTCCACACGACGGCGATCAGCTCGCCCACGCGCGCAGCCCTGCTCACCGGCCGCAACCACCACAGCGTGGGCTTGGGCCTGTTCCCGGAAACTGCCAACGACCAGCCCGGCTACAGCGCGCGCATCCCGGCCAGCAAGGCTACCGTGGCGGAGATCCTGAAAGAAAGCGGCTACAGCACGTATGCGGTGGGCAAATGGCATCTCGCGCCGGTCGAGGAGGCGGGACCGAAAGGACCGTTCAACCGCTGGCCGACCGGCAAGGGCTTCGAGCAGTACTACGGCTTCCTGTACGGCGAGACCGACCAGTGGCATCCGCAACTGGTGGAAGGCACACGGGCACTGGACGACGATCCGCAAGGCCGTCACCTGAACGAGCTGCTCACCGACAAAGCCATCAGCTACATCGACCAGCAGAAAAAACCGTTCTTCCTCTATTTCGCGCCCGGCGCCACGCATGCACCGCACCAGGTCAGCAAGCAGTGGATCGAGAAATACAAGGGCAAGTTCGATGCGGGCTGGGACAGCTACCGCGCACAGGTCTTCGCCAACCAGAAGAAGCTGGGCCTGATCCCGCAACAGACGGTGCTGCCGGCGCGTCATCCCAATGTGAAGGCATGGGCCGCACTCAGCGCGAAAGAGAAGCGCCTGTACGCGCGCTATTTTGAAACCTATGCCGGCTTCCTGAGCTATACCGATGCGGAGATTGGCCGCCTGGTCAATCACCTCAAGCAGACCGGCCAGTTCGACAACACCATCATCGCCGTGGTCATCGGCGACAACGGCGCCAGCAAGGAGGGCACGGACAGCGGCACCACCAACGGCCTGGCTGCCGTGCTGTATCCGGAAAACGATATCGACAAGCAGCTGGCCAATATCGACAAGATCGGCACCGAGTACTCGTCGCCCAACTACCCGCTGGGCTGGGCGCAAGCCACTAACGTGCCGTTCCGCCAGTGGAAGCAGGATGCGAATTCGGAAGGCGGCACGCGTAATCCGCTGATCCTGTCCTACCCGCGCGGCATTCAGGACAAGGGCGGCATCCGCGCGCAGTACGGCCATGTGATCGACCTGCTGCCGACCACGCTGGAACTGTCGCACATCACGCCGCCGGCGCAGGTGGGTGGCGTCAAACAGGACAATATCGAGGGTACCAGCCTGGCCTACTCGGTCAGCGATGCGCAGGCGCCGTCGCGCCACCTCACGCAGTACTACGAGATCAACGGCACCCGCTCGATCTATCACGATGGCTGGAAGGCGGCCACGCTGCACAAGCCCGGCACCGCGTTTGAAAAAGACGTGTGGGAGCTGTACAACCTCAAGGACGATCCCACCGAGATCAATGACCTGGCCGCCAAAAAACCGGACAAGCTGAAAACGCTGCAAGCGCTGTTCGACAGCGAAGGCAAGAAGTACAACGTGTTCCCGCTCAAGGACACGCTGTTCCAGGACTTCGCCCGCAACCGCAGCATCTACCGCGACCAGGACCACATCGAGCTGACGCCGGACATCGGCCACCTGTTCTCGCTGACCGCACCCGCATTGAACGGTCCGTACTACCGCCTGACGGTCGACGTGGAAATTCCCGCCAGCGGCGCGGAAGGCGTACTGGTCGCCAATGGCGGACGCTTTGGCGGCTCCAGCATCTTCATCCAGAATGGCAAGCTGCATTATGCGCAGACCAACGGCTATGAAGCGGCGCTGGTCTCGTCCGAGCAGCCGCTCAAGCCCGGCAAGTCGCAGGTGACGGTGCAGTTCGCGCCGGGCCTGTGGTCGGGCGCCGAGGTGCAGCTGTTCCAGGGCGACAAACTGATCGGCAAGGGCAAGGCGCCCGTGAAATATGGCGTGGCTTACCTGTCCTACGACGAAGGCTTCGACATCGGCCGCGACCTGCGCACGCCGGTCAGCGACAAGTACAAGACGCCGTACGCATTCACCGGCAAGTTGGACAAAGTCACGATTGACTACAAGGCGCCGCTGGTGGACCGCGTGGTGGCCAACGTCAACCAGCGCGTGCTGAAAACCCTGGTCACGTTCAAAAAATGAGCGAGGCCGGCATCCACCTGATGGCCAAACCCATCGGCCCGCTGTGCAATCTGGATTGCAGCTACTGCTTCTATCTGGAGAAGGAAAACCTGTACCCGGACCGCACGCGGTTCTCGATGAGCGACGAGGTGCTGCGGGCGTATATCGCGCAGAACATCCAGCGCGAAGCGGGACCGGAAGTGCTGTTCACCTGGCAGGGCGGCGAACCGATGCTGCGCGGACTGGCGTTCTACCAGCGCGCGGTGGCCATCCAGCAGGAGCTGGCGGGTGGCAAGGCGATCCGCAACGCGCTGCAAACCAATGGCACGCTGCTGGATGACGAATGGTGTGCTTTTCTGGCGGACGCCGGCTTCATGGTTGGCCTCAGCATCGACGGCCCGCGCGAGTTGCACGACAGCGCACGCGTCGACAAGCAGGGCCGCCCGACCTTTGACGCCGTGATGCGCGGGCTGGCGCTGCTGCGCAAATACCGCATCACGTTCAACGTGCTGGTGACGGTGACCAACGCGGTTGCCAGCCATCCCGATGAAGTCTACCGCTTCATCCGGCGCGAAGGCATCACGCATGTGCAGTTCAATCCCGTGGTGGAGCGGGCGCCCGACCAGAACGAGCACGCCATCGGCCTGACCTTTGCGCGGCCAGGGCAGGTGAGCCGTTCACGGCCGGTGCAAGCGGTAACGCCGCACAGTGTCGGCGCGGAGCAGTACGGCGACTTCCTGATCGCGATTTTCAACCAGTGGGTGCGTAACGACGTCGGCAGCATCTACGTCATGAACTTCGAGTGGGCGCTGACGTCATTCCTGGGCTTGCCGTCGACGGTCTGCCTGTTTGCCGAAAACTGCGGCCGCGCGCTCATCGTCGAACACAACGGCGACGTGTTCTCGTGCGACCACTTCATGTATCCAGAGCACCTGCTGGGCAATCTGCGCGACACCGATGTCGCCACGCTGGCGGCGTCGCCGCAGCAGCAGGCGTTCGGCCGCGCCAAGGCGGCGTTGCCGGACGACTGCCAGCAATGCCTGTACAAATTCGCCTGTCATGGCGAATGTCCCAAGAACCGCTTCATGCACACGCAGGATGGCCAGCCCGGCCTGAACTACTTGTGCCCCAGCTACAAAAAATACTTCAGGCACATCACGCAATACATGAACGCCATGGGCAAGCTCATCGCCCACGGCCAGCCCGCTTCGCTCATCATGCAGGCCTTTAACGGCCCGCTGGCGGTGAAGGTGTGAGGACGTCGCGCGCGGGGCATTCCGAGGTGCCGTTGATTACCATGGTAGCTTGCGGCTGCTCGCCTGCCGTGTAGACGCGCAGGCAGGATTGCTGGTTTGTATAGTTGAAAATGCAGTCATTCAGACCGGTGCCGGTGCATATTTCCACTTCGCGATAACCGGCCCGAAAGAACGGGGCCGCACTGGCGTTGCGCTGAGAGGTCGGCCTGGGTTTCCAGCCTGATCTGAGGATGGACTTGCGCGCAGCGGCCAGCGGCATGCCGGTGAACTGCGGCGTCTGCAGGACATCCGCGATTTCCTTGGGCAGCTCGCCGCCGTCCAGCTGTCGGCTGAGCATGGCTGAAGGCAGTACCACGGTCTCGCCATCGATCTCTTCCTCATAGCCAGCAATCAGCCACCGCTGCCCCTTGGCCACCGTGAAATCCCAGTTGCCGTCGCAATCGGTGCCGACGGGCTTGGCGATGGCGCCGCGCGCCGGCACGCTACGCTCCGGTTTGCCCAGCCACCACCGATATGGCAGGAACGTGATGCGCTGGTCGCGTTCCAGCTCCGGCGGAGGCGCCACATCCTCCACCGCCACCACCTCGCCGATGAAGACCACCTTTCTGGCACTTTCCACCTGCCAGAAAGCCTTCAAGTCGTAGGCCCGGGCCGCAAGTTTGCAGCCCCAGGCAGGGGCGGCGACAGCAAGCAGCAGGACGCTGAATAATCGGAGCAATTGCGGGCCTTTCTGCCAGGTTTCCTGGCGACGCGGCCAGCATAGCATGCAGGATCGGCCGCTCCGGTAAAATGGCGGGATGAACAGCATTACACCCCCTGAATTTAACGACGTCGACTTCGAGCGGCGCTTTGGCGGCATCGCCCGCCTGTACGGCGTGCATGCGCTGGACCGCTTCCGCAACGCCCACATCTGCGTGGTCGGTGTGGGCGGCGTCGGCTCGTGGATCGTCGAGGCGCTGGCGCGCAGCGCCATCGGCCAGCTCACGCTGATCGATCTCGACAACGTTGCCGAATCCAATATCAACCGCCAGATCCAGGCCCTGAGCAGCACCGTCGGCATGGCCAAGATCACCGCGCTGGCCGAGCGCATCGCGCAGATCAATCCGTTCTGCCAGGTGCACCAGATCGAAGAGTTTGTCGAACCGGACAACGTGGCGCAGATGATCGGCAACGGCAAGTACGACTACGTGATCGAGGCCACCGACTCAGTCAAGGCCAAGGCGGCGGTGCTGGCCTGGTGCCGCCAGCATGACCTGCCGGTGGTCACCATCGGCAGCGCCGGCGGCAAGACCGACGCCGCGCAGATCTCGGTGCGCGACCTGGCCAGGACCGAGCAGGAACCGCTGCTCAAGAAGGTGCGCAAGATCATGCGCGCCCAATACGGCTTCCCGCGCGGCGAAAAAACCAAGTTCCACATCGACGCCGTGTTTTCGACCGAACCGCTGAAATACCCGGAAACCGGCGAAGTGTGCACGGTCGATGGCGACGACCGCAGTGGTGGCGTCACCGGCCTGAACTGCGCCGGTTTCGGCTCGGCGATGGTGGTCACCGCCACCTTTGGCATGGTTGCCGCCGGCCACGCGCTGCGCAGGCTGGCCGATGACGCACTCGCCATAACAGCCACCGACCCGGCCTAGTTTGCTATCATTGCAAGCTGTCTACAGACTCATCGAAAGAATTTACATGAAGCGTCGCTCCGTTTTCATCGCCATGCTGTTTGCCGCTGCTGCCGCCCAGGCGCAAGCGCCACAGGCCCAGCCGGAAGCTGCAGCTCCCGCCCCGGCGCCAGCCGCGCCCGTGGTGGTCGGCTCCGCCACGCCCGGCCCTGCGGCTGAACAGCTGATCGTCACCGACACCAAAATCGGCACCGGCAAGGAAGCCACCACCGGCGCCACCATCTATATGCACTATTCGGGCTGGTTGTACCGTCCGCTGGCCAAGAATATGCACGGCAAACTGTTCGACTCGTCCTACCCGCGCGGCGAGCCGCTCGACTTCGTGCTGGGCGCCGGCCGCGTCATCAAGGGCTGGGACCAGGGCGTCCAGGGCATGAAAGTGGGCGGCAAACGCACGCTGATTATTCCGTCGGAACTGGCGTATGGCTCGCGTCCTTCTCCAGGTAGCAACATCCCGCCAAATTCTGCACTGATCTTTGACGTCGAGCTCGTTGACGTCAAATAAAAGCGTAGACTGGAACCTCCGTCCAGAACTCGGAGGTTTTCCATGAAGATTGCCAACGACGTCACCCAGCTGATCGGCCGCACGCCTTTGGTGCGGCTGAACCGGCTAACCAAGGGCACCACTGCCCAGATTCTCGCCAAGCTCGAATACTGCAACCCGGCCCATAGCGTCAAAGACCGCATCGGCCTGGCCATGATAGAAGCGTCCGAAGCCGCCGGCCAGATCCGTCCCGACACCATCATCCTCGAACCCACCAGCGGCAACACCGGCATCGCCCTGGCCATGGTGTGCGCCGCGCGCGGCTACCGCTGCACGCTGGTCATGCCGGACACCATGAGCCGCGAACGGCGCATGCTGCTGCGCGCTTACGGCGCCGAGCTGGTGTTGACGCCGGGCGGCGAAGGCATGCTGGGCGCGATCCGCCGCGCCGACGAACTGGCCGCGTCCGACCCGCGCTACCTGATGCCGCAGCAGTTCAACAATCCCGCCAACCCCGAAGTACACCGCCGCACCACCGCCGAAGAAATCTGGAACGACACCGATGGCCGCATCGACATCCTGGTGGCCGGGGTCGGCACCGGCGGCACGATTACCGGGGTAGGCGAAATCATCAAGGAACGCAAGCCGGAATTCCGCTGCATCGCAGTGGAGCCGGAAGCCTCGCCCGTACTGGCCAAGGGCATCAAAGGACCGCATCCCCTGCAGGGCATCGGCGCCGGCTTTGTGCCGGCCGTGTTGAATACCGACATCTATGACGAGATCATCGGCGTGAGAAGCGAGGACGCGTTTGAGACCGCGCGCCGCGCGGCCAGTGAAGAGGGACTGCTGGTGGGGATTTCCTCCGGCGCCGCGCTGTGGGCTGCGCTGCAGGTCGCGCGGCGGCCGGAGAATGCCAACAAGATCATCGTGACGATCATCCCGTCGTTTGGCGAGCGCTACCTGAGTACCGCCCTGTACGCCAATCTGGCGGATTAATGCGCGTGGTTGTGGGCTGAGACCGGGACGGCCGGCGGCGACTGCAGGCAGCATTCCTGGTCAGCGGCGCCAGTGCGCGCTTGCAGCGTGCTGTGCTGGATAGAAAACTCCTCGCGCAATTGCTTGCTGATGGCATCCATCACGCTGTCGCCAGGGTAGCCGGCGGGCGTCACCAGCTGCGCCGTCAAGGCGTTTTCCGTGGTGCTCATGGCCCAGATATGCAGGTCCGCGACGTCGGCTACGCCGGGCTGCTTGCGCAGGAAAGCTTCGATGCCGGTGCGGTCGACATTGTCCGGCACCGCCGCCATCACCATGCGCAGCGACTGCGTCAGCAGCGACCAGGTGCTGATCACGATGAAGGCGACGATCAGCATGCTGACCAGCGGGTCCAGCCAATTCCAGCCGCTGTAACGCACCACCACACCGGCAATCAGCACGCCCAGCGAGATCGCCGCATCGGCCGCCATGTGCAGGTAAGCGCCGCGAATGTTGATATCGTCCTTGCTGCCCGACATGAACAGCCAGGCCGAGAAACCGTTGATCAGAATGCCGATACCGGCCACTACCGACACCGTCAGGCCCGCCACGGGATCCGGATGGATCAGCTGCTGCACCGCCTCCCAGGCGATCCCGCCGCACGCGACCATGAGCAGCATGGCATTGAACAGCGCAGCCAGCATCGACGAGCTGCGCAGGCCGTAGGTATAGCGGCTATTGGGCGCGCGCTTGGCGAGGATGGCAGCGCCCCAGGCCAGCATCAGGCCCAGCACATCGGACAGATTGTGGCCCGCATCGGCCATCAGCGCGGTTGAGTTGGCCAGGAAACCGTAGAAGAACTCGACTCCCACAAACACCGTATTGAGCACGATGGCGATGACAAACGCCCGGCCCATGGTGTTGGGATCGCCGTGATGGTGGTGGTGATGTCCGTGGCCGTGATCGTGCCCATGCGCGTGGCGATGGTGGTGGCCATGGTCGTGCTGGTGGTCGTGATCATGATGGTCGTGATCGTGGTGCTTGCTCATGCTTCGGTCCCGGTGGAAGGTTCGGCGATATGTTCCAGCATATCGTTGAGGACGCCGGTGATATGGGCATCGGCGGCGGAATAGAAAACCTGTTTGCCCTGGCGTTCAGACTTGACGATGCGGGCCGCGCGCAGCAGGCGCAGGTGGTGGCTGACCAGCGAGCTGCTCAGATCCAGTGTAGTGGCAATATCGCTCACGGCGATCGGCGCAGGCAGGCAGGCCAGCACAATGCGCAAGCGGGTAGGGTCGCCCAGCAGGTGGAACAGGTCCGCCAGCTGAGCAATGGCCGGCTCGACGCCGGTATAGTCGTGTTGACAGCTCATTATTACCAACATATGAATAGGTGTTCACATGTTAGCACAAAATCCGGGGTCAGGTCCGTCATTTCTACACGAGCTCTGCCGTAGCCAAGTGACTAAGGCAGAGCTCGTGTAGAAATGACGGACCTGACCCCGGAATGGGTTTAGCGGGAGGTGTCGGCGGCTTTGGCGAGGTCGTCGCGCAGGCTTTGGAGGTTGCCGTCGATGCTGTCGTAGGCGCTGACCATTTGCCGTACGATGTGGTAGACCGCCTTGGCGTCCCCTTCGCCGATGTTGATATCGCCCACCACGTTCAGCATTTCAGGACCGTTGAGGAAGACCGTGCCGCCGCCCGCTGCCAGGGTCTGGATGTCGCGCATGTTGGCGTAGATGCCAGAGTAGCGCTCCAGCTGTGGCTGGGTCATCCAGCTGGCCGCCTGGCTGGCGATGGCCACTTCCCACGCTTCGCGCCGCAGGGCGGGGACCTGGATGCTCAAGCCGCCAAATTTGCCGTCGCCCGTCAGCCGCCTGCCCAGCGCGCGGCTGTCTTCCTTGGCTTTGAGCCCTGCCAGCAACTGGTCGTGCAGTATGTTGAGTTTTTTGACTTCGGCCTTGTTGTGCGCCAGTACCTTGTCCAGCTCTTGCACGTTGGCCTGCATTTCGGCGTCGATGCGGGTCGCCGCCTGGTGGGCCAGATGGCGATGGTGCCAGGTCTGTACCGCATGTTCCAGCGCCAGCGCGGTGATGATACTGATCACGATCATCAGATATTCGCCGCCAAATTCCTTGAAGGATTTGGCTTTCGGTACTTCGAAATGCATACGTCTCCTTATTTTTGCAATTCTGCCTGCAGTTCGGCGCGGATTTTCGGGTCCAGTTTCTGGATGGCTTTGTCCAGTTTTTCCGCCCGTTGCAGCGCCTGGGTCTGTTCGGGCGTCAGGCCAGATGAGCGGAAGGCGGCCTGGCCGCCGAGCACGATCAGCGCGCTCAGGATGGCGACGGCTGCCGCCGCACCCAGCAAGCGCAGTTCACGCGGCGCAATGGACGGCGAGGACTGGGTGGCGATCGGCCGCACCGGACCGGACGCCGGCGTCGGGATGTAGCCGGGCGGCGTTTCGGCCGCGTGCGCGTGGCCATGGGCGGCAGCGGCGTTCGACGGCGCTTCGTGGGCGGCGTCCAGCGCGGCTTTGCCTTCGTGCACGGCGGGCAGTCCACCCGCCAGCCGCGCCTGCTGCGCCAGTGCCAGCGAGGCGGCGTCGATCAGCGCCACGTGGCGCTGCACGGCTTCTTCCAGCACCGCTTCGTTCAGCGCGACCAGCGCAAACACCGGATCGTCAACGTCGATCCGGACGCCGGTTTTTTCAAAAACCAGGGTGCGCAGCTTTTGCTGGTCCATGGCTGCTTACCACTGCACTTTGTCGAGTTGCTCGAACAGGTCGCGGAACACGACCTTGATGCGCTGCTTTTCCATCACGTTGAATTTGTCGCTTTCCTTGACTTCGGCCGCGGTCAGGCGCGCGGTGTTCATCTTTTTGATGTCGGCGCCAAAGGTGTCGGCATTGCGCGCCGACAGCACCACGCGGCCCACCACGCGCGATGCGTTGTCGGCATAGGTCTGCGATTCGATGAACTGTTTGCCGGCTGCCGATTGCAGCAGGCCGAAGTGTTCGTTTTCCCACAGCACCAGCGGCACATTGGTGGCCTTGGCGGTGGAGACGAAACCCATGGCGGTGTCGTGCAGCGTGTCGCCGCCGCCGACGATGGTGTGGATGTAGACCTTGCGGCCGGATTCCTGCAGCAGCGCGAAACAGTCGTTCTCGATCAGGTAGCCCATCAGCGGCGAGAAGGTGTTGGCGCCATTGTCGATGACGCAGTTGCCTTCTTCTTCCAGAATGTCGATCATCAGCGCGTCAAAGCGCTTGGGATCGATGGTGCGGCTGTCGGTCATCACCGGCACATGCTTGACGTCCATCGCCTTGTAGCGCGAGAAGGTCGCATTCTCCTGGTCGGTGTCGTAGCAGCGCAGCGGCTGCTGGCCTTCGGCCAAATCCTTGCTGGCGATCCATTGCGCAAGAATGGTCGAGACCAGCGTCTTGCCGATGCCGCCCTTACCCTGGAGAATAAAATGTACCGTGTTTTGCATCAATTACTCCTGAATCGCTTGAATGCGACGAGGGTAATTGTTTTGCCGCCCGAAGGCAACGCCTAGTTAATAAAGCGTAGCAAGCCCTGCAACGCATGGATCACGGTTTGCTCGCGCACCGCGCGGCGGTCGCCGCTGAACACCAGGCGTTCGGTATGCACGGTGTCGGCGTTGGCCCAGCCGAAGCAGACGGTGCCGACCGGTTTGCCGGGCACGGCGCCGGTCGGTCCGGCGATGCCGGTGGTGGACACGGCCAGGTGGGCGTTGCTGGAGCCCAGCGCGCCGCTGGCCATGGCGCCCGCGACTTCTTCCGACACGCTGCCCATCTGTGCGATGAGCGCGGCGGAGACGTCCAGCATTTCGGTTTTGGAGGCGTTGGAATAGGTGACGAAGCCGCAGTCGAACCACGCGGTGGAGCCGGCGATTTCGGTAATGGCCTGGGCCACGCCGCCGCCCGTGCAGGACTCGGCCGTGGCCAGTATCAAGCCTTTCTGTTGCAAGGCTTTGCCGACTTGCGCGGCAAGATCGAGGATGGTGTCGCTGTTGCTCATGGCTTCTCCTTCTCTGATACGGGCTTGCTAGCACTGTACCATGCACCTTGTAATGGATGCCAGTAGTGTACCGCTGTTTGCCTCAAATGCAACATCTCCCAGCCGTGCGCCGTCATACACAAAGGCTGGTATGCTTGCCTGGAAGAAGCAGTCCGAACCTGACGGAGGCGTCATGATCAGCCAGAACGATATAAATTACGCCCGTATCCTGATCGTTGATGATCAGCCAGTCAATGTCGAGTTGCTGGAGTACTTACTCAATTCCACCGGCTATAAGGCGGTCAGCGCCACCACCGATCCGCGCGTGGTGGCGGGCTGGCATGCCCAGCACCATTACGACCTCATCATCCTCGACCTGCAAATGCCGGGCATGAGCGGCTTTGAGGTGATGGAGGCGCTGAAACCGCTGGAGCCGGATGGCTGGCTGCCGGTGCTGGTGGTCACCGCCCAGCCCGATCACAAGATGCGCGCGTTTGAAGCGGGCGCGCGCGACTTCATCAGCAAGCCGTTCGATCCCATCGAAACCCTGATGCGGATCCGGAATATGCTGGAAATGCGTCTGCTGCATGCGCGCGAACGCAGCTACAACACGCGGCTTGAACAGACCGTGCGCGAGCGGACCGCCGAGCTGCAACGCTTCCGCAGCGCCATGGACGCCACGGCCGACGCCATCTTCCTGCTTGACGCCGACAGCGCTGAAGTGGTGGACGTCAACGACGGCGCCTGCCGCATGCTGGGCTACCCACGCACCGAGATGCTGGGGCCGAGCACCAGCCGCCTGGGCCTGGGCGCGCCGGCCGACTTGCGCGCGCACGCCGAACGGCTGGCCGACTATGCCGCCGCCGTCGGGCCGTCCCGCTCGCCCGAACTGTCCGAACTGGAACTCATGCGGCGCGACCTGATCGCCGTACCCGTGGAGCTGTACTGGCAGCTGCTGCAGCGGCCCGACCAGCCGTCGGTGATGCTGGGCGTGGCGCGCGACATCAGCGAACGCCGCCAGGCGGAGGAACTGCTGCAGCACATGGCCCACTACGACAGCCTGACCGGCCTGCCCAACCGCACGCTGTTCTATAAATCGCTAGGCGACTGCATCGGCCTGGCGCAGGACAAGTCCTGGCGCATCGTCGTGCTGTTCATCGGGCTGGACCGCTTCCGCAGCATCAACGACACGCTGGGCGGTGCGCGCGGCGACGAGCTGCTGCGCCAGTTCAGCAACCGGCTGGTGCAGCGGGTACGCATCCGCGACACGGTGGGCCGACTGGGCGGCGACGAATTCGCGCTGATCCTGACCATGAGCCGCGACCAGCAGGACGCCGTCAACGCCGCCAATGAAGTGCGCGAGGCGCTGCGCCAGCCGTTCGAACTCGACGGCCATCAGGCGGTGCTGAGCGCCAGCATCGGCATTGCCATGTACCCGGACGACGCCACCGATCCGGAAACCCTGATTAACTACGCGGAAACCGCCATGGAGCGCGCCAAGCAGGCCGGCCGCGATAACTACCGTTTCTTCACCGCCGGCATGAACGTGCAGGTGCTGGCGCGGCTGGACATGGAGCTGGCGCTGCGCCGCGCGTTCGACAACCAGGAGCTGCTGCTGCACTTCCAGCCCAAGGTCAACTTGCTGACGGGTGCGGTGGCCGGCGTCGAGTCGCTGCTGCGCTGGCAGCGGCCGGGCTTTGGCCTGGTGTATCCGGCCGAATTCGTGCCGGTGCTGGAAGATACAGGGCTGGTGGTGCGCGTGGGCGCGTGGATTATCGACGCCGCGTGCAAGCAGATCGCCGCCTGGCAGCGCGACGGCGTGGGGCCGGTGCGGGTGGCCGTCAACGTCGCCAGCCGCCAGTTCATCGAAGGTGACCTGGAGCAGGAGGTGCGCGACGCGCTGGCACGCCACCAGGTGGCGCCGGAGCTGCTGGAACTGGAACTCACCGAAACCGCGCTGATGTCCAATGCCGAGCGCACCATCACCGTGCTGAAAAACCTGAAAGCCATCGGCATCAAGGTGGCGATCGACGATTTCGGCACCGGCTATTCCTCGCTGGCCTACTTGCAGCGCTTCCCGATCGACAAGCTCAAAATCGATATCGCCTTCGTGCGCGAGATCACCACCAACCCCAACGATGCGGCGATTGCGCTGGCCATCATCAGCATGGCGCACAGCCTCAAGCTGCAGGTGATTGCCGAAGGCGTGGAGACGCGCGCCCAGCTCGAGTATCTGCGACGCAGCCGCTGCGATGAAATCCAGGGTTATTTCTTCAGCCGTCCGCTACCGCCGCAGGAGCTGGGCGAACTCGTGAAGTCAGGCCGCAGCGTGCCGCCCGCGCCGGGCACGGCCAGCCAGCCGGCGCAGACGCTGCTGATTGTCGATGACGATGTGAATGTGCTGGCCTCGCTGCACCGGCTGTTCCGCCGCGACGGCTACCAGATCCTGACCGCCGCCTCGCCCACCGAAGCGTTCGAGCTGCTGGCGCTGCATGCGGTGCAGGTGATCGTGTGCGACCAGCGCATGCCGGTCATGAGCGGCACGGAATTTCTCAGCAAGGTCAAGGAGATGTACCCGGAAACCATCCGCATCATCCTGTCCGGCTACACGGGGCTGGAGTCAGTGCTGGACTCGATCAACCGCGGCGCCATCTACCGTTTTTACACCAAGCCGTGGGACGATACCCAGCTGCGCGACAACATCCGGCTGGCGTTCCACCACTATTGGCTCATGCATGGCAGCGGCAAGCTGGCGGGGCAGCCCGGCGAGGATGTCACCGCGCTGCCGACGCTTCAGGACGTGAAGTGATCAAAGCTGGACAGCCTGAGGTCCAGCGCCGCGCCATGGGCATCGACCAGGCGTAGTCCCGCTGCGGCATCGATGGTGCCGACGCGCGTGACCGGCGTCGCCACACTGCCAGCCGCCGCCAGCACCGCGGTGCGCGCCGAGGCGGGCGCGGTGAAGCACAGTTCGTAGTCATCGCCACCGGCGGCCGTGTAGGCGCGGCGCAGGGCGAGGTCCTGCGTGGCCAGGATGGCGCCGGCCGGCAGCGCATCCACATCCAGCGTAGCGCCCACGCCGGAGCGCTTGAGGATGTGACCGAGATCGCCGATGAGTCCGTCCGAAATATCAATGGCCGCGTGGGCGATGCCCTGTTCCGCCAGCAGCACGCCCAGCTCCACACGCGGCACCGGCGTGTGCATGCGGACGGCGGCGGCCCGCTGGCTGGCGGCGTCCAGCGGCTGCGGCAGTTCCAGCCGGTAGCCGGCCAGGGCCAGGCGCGCATCGCCCAGCGTGCCGGAAATCCAGATGTCGTCGCCGGGCCGGGCGGCGCTGCGGCGCAGGGCCTGGTCCGGGCGCAGTTCGCCCAACACGGTGATGCAGATATTCAGCGGGCCTTTGGTGGTGTCGCCGCCGATCAGTTCGATATTGAAGGCATCCGCCAGCGCAAACAGGCCTTGCGAGAAACCTTGCAGCCAGGCGCGGTCGGCGGCCGGCAGCGCCAGCGCCAGGGTGAAGCCGACCGGGCGCGCGCCCATCGCGGCCAGGTCGGACAGGTTGACGGCCAGCGCCTTGTGGCCCAGCCGCAGCGGATCTTCGCCGGCAAAAAAGTGGCGGCCCTCGACCAGCATGTCGGACGAAATGGCGGTCTGCAGGCCGGGCGTGGGCGCGATCAGCGCGCAATCGTCGCCGATGCCGAGCGCGGCGCGCGTGGCATGGTGGGGACGCTGGAAGTATTCCTGGATGAGGTCAAATTCGGAGAGCATGGGCAGTATTGTACTGCCTGCCATCAGGGCTCGATGCGCTTGGTCAGATGCTCCATGCCGATGGCCGGCAACGATTCGTCCGACAGGAACAACCAGTCATGGTTGGCCAGGCGCACCGCTACGCCGTTGACATGGAAGCGGCTCAGCAGGTTGGGCGTGAAGAACAGCTGCGGCCCCGCCTCATAGGTGGCGCCGGCCAGCACGATGAACAGCCGGCTGCTGCCCGCCTCGATGGTGGCGGCGTCCAGCGAGAGCTGGCCCAGCTTGCCCTGGCCGGTCTGCACCAGGCCGCCCAGCGAGCGGCTGTAGACAAACGCCAGTTGCTGCCCGTTTTCGTGCCAGCGCAGCAGCTGCTGCCAGACGGCCCCCTGCGGCGAAGCGCCGGCTGGTTCGGGCAGGCTCTTGGAAACGATCAAGGCGGACATGGCACTCTCCTGATGAACGGCTGATAACATCAGCTTAGTCGAAATCCGCCGCGCACTGCTCCGCATGGTGAAATATTGACAATTTCAATCAATTTTTATCAATCGATAGTGAAATGTAATAGATGGGGAAAATTGATTATGTTGGCTCTATCCCGACTTTATTGACGCAAAAATTCGGCTATCAGCATACATGTCTATAAAAAATGCTGATAACCGTTATTGCTGTGCGTGAAAATACCTACTTAATTGAAAGAATTGGTCTGATAAAATCATAGGCCTTCGATCGCAAAAATATGGGAAGGCTGTAAAGCATGGATTCGTCACCTGAGAAAAAAGAAGCAATTCGTCAACAACTGCGCGTTGCCGCGCTGGAATACCACGAATTCCCTACACCGGGCAAAATCAGCGTAACGCCGACCAAGCAACTGACCAACCAGCGCGACCTGGCGCTGGCGTATTCCCCGGGCGTGGCCGCGCCGTGCGAAGAAATCGTCATCGACCCGGCCAATGCCTATAAATACACCGCGCGCGGCAACCTGGTGGCGGTGATCACCAACGGTACTGCCGTGCTGGGCCTGGGCAATATCGGCCCGCTGGCCGCCAAGCCGGTGATGGAAGGCAAGGGTGTGCTGTTCAAGAAATTCGCCGGCATCGATGTGTTCGACATCGAGATCAATGAATCGGACCCGGACAAGCTGGTGGCAGTGATCGCCGCGCTGGAACCGACCTTCGGCGGCATCAACCTGGAAGACATCAAGGCGCCCGAGTGCTTCACCATCGAGCGCAAACTGCGCGAGCGCATGAAGATTCCGGTGTTCCACGACGACCAGCACGGCACCGCCATCATCGTTGGCGCCGCCATCCTGAACGGCATTTCGCTGGTCGGCAAAGACATCAAGCAATGCAAGCTGGTGGTGTCCGGCGCCGGCGCTGCGGCGCTGGCCTGCCTCGACCTTATCGTCGACCTCGGTTTCCCGATCGAGAATATCTATGTGACCGACCTGGCAGGCGTGGTCTACCAGGGCCGTACCGAACTCATGGACCCGGACAAGGAACGCTTCGCGCGCGACACCCCGGCCCGCACGCTGGCCGAAGTGATTCCCGATGCGGATATCTTCCTCGGCCTGTCGGCTGGCGGCGTGCTGAAGCAGGACATGGTCAAATCCATGGCGCCGAATCCGCTGATCCTGGCGCTGGCCAACCCGAATCCGGAAATCCTGCCGGAAGACGTCAAAGCCGTGCGCGGCGACGCCGTGATGTGCACCGGCCGTTCGGACTACCCGAACCAGGTCAACAACGTGCTGTGCTTCCCGTACATCTTCCGCGGCGCGCTCGATTGCGGCGCCACCACCATCACGCGTGAAATGGAAATCGCCGTGGTGCACGCGATTGCCGAGCTGGCCCACGCCGAGCAGTCGGACATCGTCGCCACCACCTATGGTTTCAGCAACCTGTCGTTCGGCCCGGACTACCTGATCCCGATGCCGTTCGATCCGCGCCTGCTGACCAAGATCGCCCCGGCCGTGGCCAAGGCGGCCGAAGATTCCGGCGTCGCCACGCGTCCGATCAAAGACCTGCAAGCCTACGAAGAAAGCCTGCAGCAGTTCGTCTACCGCTCGGGCACCTTCATGAAGCCGCTGTTTGCGGTGGCCAAAAAGGCGCCGCTGGACGTCAAGCGCATCGTCTACGCCGAAGGCGAAGAAGAGCGCGTGCTGCGCGCGGTGCAGGTGGTGGTCGATGAAAAACTCGCGCGGCCGATCCTGGTAGGCCGTCCGGCCGTGCTGGAAACCCGCATCGCCAAGTTCGGCCTGCGCCTGAAGCAGGGCGTCGACTTCGACGTCATCAACCCCGACCACGACGACCGCTACCGCGACTACTGGCACGCCTACTACGAAATGACCGCCCGCAAAGGCGTGACGCAGGAGTACGCCAAGCTGGAGATGCGCCGCCGCCACACGCTGATCGGCGCCATGATGATCAAGAAGGGCGACGCCGACGGCATGATCTGCGGCACCTTCGGCACCACCCAGCTGCACCTGCACTACATCGACCAGGTGCTGGGCCGCCGCGAAGGCGCATGCGTGTACGCCGCCATGAACGTGCTGGTGCTGCCGCAGCGCCAACTGGTGATGGTCGACACCCACGTCAACGAAAACCCGGACGCCAACGAACTGTCGGCGATCACCGTCATGGCCGCCGAGGAAATGCGCCGCTTTGGCCTGTCGCCACGCGCCGCGCTGCTGTCGCACTCCAACTTCGGCTCCAACAACAACGCCTCGGCGCAAAAAATGCGCGCGGCGCTGGAACTCATCAAGCAACGCGATCCATCGCTGGAAGTGGACGGCGAAATGCATGGCGACACTGCGCTGGACTCCAAGCTGCGCAACCAGATCATGCCAGGCTCGACCCTGACCGGCGACGCCAACCTGCTTGTGATGCCGAATATCGAGGCCGCCAACATCGCCTACAACCTGGTCAAGACCGCCGCCGGCAACGGCATTGCCGTCGGTCCGATCCTGCTGGGCTGCGCCAAGCCGGTGCACATCCTGACGCCATCGGCGACCGTACGCCGCATCGTCAACATGACCGCGCTGTGCGTGGTCGACGCAGTGGCCCAACGCAAAGCCTAAACTTGTTTTAACCATCCGGGGTCAGGTCCGTCATTTCTACACGAGCTGGACTGTAGCAGGCGCTACAGTCCAGCTCGTGTAGAAATGACGGACCTGACCCCGTTTTTATTTCTCCTGTAACAAGATGTAAGTGATGTAAAACGAGGGTTTTCGTTAGAAATGCGCAAGTAGCGCTCTGTTACAATATCGGGCTACTAAGATTACCCACGATTTGGATAGGCATTCATCATGCAGAAAACAAAAAAAGCCCTGATTACGGGCATCACCGGCCAGGACGGCGCTTATCTGGCTGAACTGCTGCTGGAAAAAGGTTATGCCGTCACCGGCACCTATCGCCGCACCAGCTCGGTCAATTTCTGGCGTATCGAGGAACTGGGGATCCAGTCGCACCCGAATCTGACGCTGGTGGAGTATGACCTGACCGACCTGAGCTCCAGTATCCGCCTGATGCAAAGCGTGCAGCCGGACGAGGTGTATAACCTGGCCGCGCAAAGCTTCGTGGGTGTCTCGTTTGAGCAGCCGGTGACTACTGCGGAAATCACCGGCGTGGGTCCGGTCAATCTGCTGGAAGCCATCCGTATCGTGAATCCGAAGATCCGCTTCTACCAGGCGTCGACTTCGGAAATGTTCGGCAAGGTGCAAGCCGTGCCGCAGAAAGAAGACACCCCGTTCTACCCGCGCAGCCCGTACGGCGTGGCCAAGCTGTATGCCCACTGGATGACCGTGAATTACCGCGAGTCCTATGGCATCTTCGGCTCCTCGGGCATCCTGTTCAACCATGAGTCGCCACTGCGCGGCCGTGAGTTCGTGACCCGCAAGATCACCGATTCGGTGGCTAAAATCCATCTGGGCAAGCTGGACGTGCTGGAGCTGGGCAACCTCGACGCCAAGCGCGACTGGGGCTTCGCCAAGGAATACGTGGAAGGCATGTGGCGCATCCTGCAGGCCGACCAGCCTGACACCTATGTGCTGGCCACCAACCGCACGGAAACCGTGCGCGATTTCGTGTCGATGGCGTTCAAGGCGATCGACGTATCGCTGGCGTGGAGCGGCGCGGCCGACAATGAAATCGGTACCTGCAAGAAGACCGGCAAGGTGCTGGTGCGCGTGAATCCGAAGTTCTATCGTCCGGCGGAAGTGGAGCTGCTGATCGGCGACCCGGCCAAAGCCACCACGGAACTGGGCTGGAAACCATCGACCACGCTGGAACAGCTGTGCCAGATGATGGTGGAAGCCGACCTGCGCCGCAATCAAGCGGGCTTCTCGTTCTAACTCAAGGAGTCTCCATGGCCGCTGAAGGTGCGGGCAAACGTGCCCTGATTACCGGTTTGTCCGGCTTCACCGGCCATTACGTTGCGCAGGAATTGCGCAATGCGGGCTATGAAGTCTTCGGCACCATCACGCCTGGCCACGCGCCGGGCGCCGGCGAATTCGCGGTTGACCTGAACGACCGCGCCGGCCTGGCCGCCGTGGTGCAGCAGGTGCAGCCGGATGTGGTGGCGCACCTGGCCGCGATCGCCTTTGTCGCCCACGGCGACGCCGAGCAGATGTACCGCGTCAACGTGGCCGGTACCCGCAATCTGCTGGAGGCGCTGGCCGGACTGGCGCACAAGCCTGCGGCCGTGCTGCTGGCGTCGAGCGCGAATATCTATGGCAATGCCGATGTCGGCGTGATCGACGAGCAGGTGCCGGCGGCGCCAGCCAACGACTACGCTGTCAGCAAGCTGTCCATGGAATACATGGCGCGGCTGTGGCAGGACAAGCTGCCGCTGATTGTCGTCCGTCCTTTCAACTACACCGGCGTCGGCCAGCATGAGAATTTCCTGCTGCCCAAAATCGTCTCGCATTTCCGCCGCCAGGCCAGTGACATCGAGCTGGGCAACCTGCAAGTGTGGCGCGACTTTTCCGACGTGCGCATGGTGGCGCACAGCTATCGCAAGCTGCTGGCGGCGCCCGCAGCGATCGGGTCTACCTTCAACATCTGCTCGGGGCACGGCTATTCGCTGGGCGAAGCGCTGGACATGATGGCCGACATCGCCGGCTACAAGATCAACGTCCACGTCAACCCTGCCTTTGTGCGCGCCAATGAGGTGGTGCGCCTGGTGGGTGACAACCAGCGCCTGGCTGGCGTCATCGGCGCCCTGGATATCGTGCCGCTGGCAGACACTTTGCGCTGGATGTACACCGCGTGACGCATTCCCCTTCTTTACGGGTCGGCCTGTCGGCTACCACCACCGAGCCGGCGCTGACCGGCGGCCGCATGGACGGCATCGGTGTCTACACCCACGCCTTGCAGGAGCATTTGCCGCACGCCGGTGTGGCAGTGCTGCCGTTTTCGTTTGCGCCGCCCGGCCATGCCCACCGCCTGACCGCCAGCCGCGCGCTGCCGCTGTCCTATCCGGTGGCGGCCCTGGGGGATCTGATCTTGCCGTCGTCGGTGCACCTGAGCGTGAACCGCCTGCTGGGCAAGGACGCGCAGCCGCTGGACCTGTTCCATGCCACCGACTACCGCATTGTGCGGATGGACTGCCCGGTGGTGGCGACCCTGCACGATGCGGTGCCGGTCGCGCATCCGGAATGGGTGCGCCCCAAGCTGCGCAAGCTGAAGAACTGGCTGCAGATCAAGGCGGCGCGCAAGGCCCGCCATGTCATCACCGGTTCGCAGTTTTCGATCCGCGAACTGGTCGAGTGCTTCGGTGTGGATGAAAACCGGATCAGCGTGGTGCACCACGGTGTGCGCGCCGAATGGCATGACCAGCCCAGCGCCGAAGAACGCGACGCCACGCTGGCGCAGCATCAGCTGCGCCAAGGATATTTCCTGTTCGTTGGCACGCTGCAGCCGCGCAAGAATGTCGAGCGCCTGCTGGACGCCTATCTGGCGCTGCCGCCGGTGCTGCGCTCCGCGCGCCAGCTGGTTATCGTCGGTGCGCCGGGCTGGCGCAGCGAAGACCTGGTGAACCGCATCAAGGCCGCCCAGCAAAAGGGCGAGCATGTGGTGTGGCTGAACCAGTTGACCGACAACCGTCAGCTGCGCCACCTGTACGCGGGCGCTGGCGCGTTCATTTTCCCATCCCTGCATGAAGGCTTTGGCCTGCCGTTGCTGGAGGCGTTTGCCAGTGGCGTGGCAGTCGCCTGCTCGGGCACGACTTCGCTGCCGGAAGTGGCGGCCGGCGCGGCGGTGGAATTCGATCCGCTGTCGGTGGGTGATATCGCGGCGGCCATGACGACGCTGGCGCGCGATGACGCGCTGCGCGCGCGCTGCATCGCGGCCGGCCATCGCCGTGCGCTGGAGCTGACCTGGGATGAAGCCGCACGCCGCACCGCGGCCGTGTATCACGACGTACTGTCACACTGAATTATGCGCGTCCTCCATTTTTATAAGACTTATTATCCCGATTCCTGGGGCGGCATCGAGCAAGTGATACGCCAGCTGTGCGTGGGAACGGGCCACCTGGGCGTGACCAACGAAGTGCTGACGCTGAGCCGCAGCGGTCCGGCCGAAATCGAATTTGAAGGCCATACGGTGCACCGCGTGCCGCTGGACTTTGAGGTGGCATCGACCGGCTTTTCGTTTGCGGCCTTCCGCAAGCTGGCGCGCCTGGCGCGCGATGCGGATGTGATCCACTATCACTTCCCGTGGCCGTTCATGGACATCGCGCACTTTGTGGCGCGCATCAACAAGCCCAGTGTGGTGACCTATCACTCGGACATCGTGCGCCAGAAGAACCTGCTGCGCGTGTATAGCCCGCTCAAGCGCTGCTTCCTGCGCAGCGTCGATACGGTGGTGGCGACCTCGCCCAACTACCTGGCGTCGTCGCCGGTGCTCAAACGCTTTGCGCACAAGACCCGCACCATCACCTACGGCCTGGATAAGTCGATTTATCCGGTACCGTCGGAAGCACTGAAAGCCAAATGGCGTGCACAGGTCGGCGAGCGTTTCTTCCTGTTCGTTGGCGTGCTGCGCTACTACAAGGGCCTGCACATCCTGCTGGACGCCATGGCCAACGTCGATTACCCGGTGGTGATCGTTGGCGCCGGGCCGATCGAGCAGGAGCTCAAGGAGCACGCGCAGCGCCTCGGCCTCACGCATGTGCAGTTCATCGGCGCCGTCGAGGAAGAAGACAAGGCCGCGCTGCTGGCGCTGAGCTACGCCATGGTGTTCCCGTCGCACCTGCGGTCGGAGGCGTTTGGCATCTCGCTGCTGGAAGGCGCGATGTTCGGCAAGCCGATGATCTCCAGCGAGATCGGCACCGGCACCACCTACATCAATATCGACAATGACACCGGCCTGGTGGTGCCGCCGGACGATCCGGCAGCACTGGGCGCGGCCATGCGCACGCTGTGGGAGAACCCGGAACTGGCGGCGCAAATGGGCCGTCGCGCCGAAGCCCGCTATTGGGAGCTGTTCACCGCCGAGAAGATGGCGCAGAACTACCACGCCCTTTATCGCGAGCTGACGACCAAGCCAAGGTAACGCCGCCAAGGTAGAATACGCGCTTATCACTGAATTCCGGAGACTCGCGTGCGCTGCCTGGTTATTGAAGACGAAGCCGAAACCTCCAACTACATCTGCAAGGGCCTGCGCGAAGCCGGCTACACGGTGACGGCCGCCGTCAATGGCCCGGATGGGCTGGACTACGCCACCATCGAGGACTGGGACATCATCATCCTCGACCGCATGCTGCCGGGCCGTATCGACGGCCTGTCGATCGTCGACAAGCTGCGCGCGCTGGGCAAGCAGACGCCGGTCATCATCGTCAGCGCCCTGACCACCATCGACGCGCGTGTGACCGGCCTGCGCGGCGGCGCCGACGATTACCTGTCCAAGCCTTTCGCCTTTTCCGAACTGCTGGCGCGCGTGGAAGCGCTGCTGCGCCGCACGGCGCCCGGCGCCGACAGTACACAGTTGCAAGTCGCCGACCTGCGGCTGGACCTGCGTACGCTGCGCGTCACGCGCGGCAACAAGGTCATCACGCTGCAGCCGCGCGAATACCGTTTGCTCGAATACCTGATGCGCAACGAGAACCAGGTGGTCACGCGTACCATGCTGCTGGAATCCGTGTGGGACTATCACTTCGACCCGCAGACCAATGTGATCGATGTGCAGATCAGCCGCCTGCGCGCCAAGGTGGACAAGGACTTCCCGGTGCAGCTGATCCACACGCTGCGCGGCGTCGGCTACCGCATGGGCGTGACGCCGCCGGACGAAGCGGAGCTTGATGGTGTTTAGATTCCGCACCTCGATCGTCGCCAAGCTGGTGGCGGGCTATGGCCTGCTGGGGCTGGCCTCGATCATGGCGGTATCGGCGGTGTTCTACAGCGGCACCATCGGCGTGATCGACCAGAACATCGACGGCAAGATCATGGCGCAGTCCGAGCGCCTGATGACCCATGTCGGCGACGGCAGCAGCCGCGTACTGATGGCGGAAATTCATAGACTGCTGAGCGACGGCGTCGATAGTGACCGTGAAATCTTTGAGCTGCTGGACAGCGAAGGGGCGCCGGTGGTGGGCAACCTGGGCTCCTGGCCCGTCGTCAAAGATGGGCCGGAAATGGTCACGGCGTCGGTGGTGCGCGATGAGCGCAACACCCCGGCACGCCTTTACCTGCGGCCCCTTGACGATGGCAGTATGCTCATCGTCGGACGTGACCTGAGCGAGGAAGAAGCGGTGCGCGAAGTGATCTGGCGCGCGCTGGCGGCCGGCGTCTGCGTCTCGCTGATGCTGACCATTGCCGGCGCGCTGCTGTTCCGCGGCAGCATCGAGGCGCGCCTGGGCGAGATCCGCCGCACCGCCGCGCAGATCGAGGCGGGCGACCTGAGTCCGCGCGTTCCCGTCACCGGCAACGATGAATTCGCGCTGCTGAACCGTGACATCAACCGCATGCTGGACCGCATCGAGCTGCTGATGGCGGGCGTGCGCGATGTGTCCAATTCGATCGCGCATGACTTGCGCACGCCGCTGAGCCGCATCCGCGGCCGCCTGGACGATGTGCTGCGCCATGAGATGACGGTGCAGACGCTGTCCACCGCCGCCCATGATGCGATTGACGATATCGATGACCTGATCCGCCTGTTCGAGCGCCTGCTGCAGATCGCGGAAGCGGAATCCGGCATGCGCGCGCGCCTGTTCGAGCGGCTCGACCTGGGCCGCGTGGTGGCCGACATCGGCGAGATGTACGAGGCCATCGCCGAAGACAACAACATCACGCTGACGGTGGACGCGCCAGCTTCGCTGGATGTGGACGGCGACCGCAACCTGCTGGCCAGCGCGGTGGCCAGCCTGCTGGATAACGCCATTAAATACGCCGGTCCCGGTTCCACCATCCATGTGCGCGCGGGCCTGTACCAGGGCGATGCGGCGATTTCGGTGCATGACAACGGCCCGGGTATCCCGAACGGTGAACTGGACAAGGTGACGGAGCGCTTTTATCGTCTCGACAAGAGCCGCCATATGCCGGGCAATGGACTGGGCCTGTCCATCGTCAGCGCCACCGCCAAGTCGCACGACGGCAAACTGGTGCTGGAGGACGGCGCACCGGGCCTGGTCGCGCGCATCGTGCTGCCGCTGGCGCCGGCCTGACTACTGACTACTGACTATCCAATCCGTAATGTGACCATTTCGTAATCTGGCCGCAAGCTTGTGGAAAGCCGTGCAGTTCTATGATGAGCTGTTCTCTATTGGCCTTTCACATCATGCACGATTTAAGCGATATCGCCTCCTGGCTGCAGCACCATCCGATCTACCACGACTCCTCGGTACACGCCACCTTGCCCGACCCTACCTTCGTCACCCAGGGCGAAACGGTGGTCTCGTTCAGCACCAATAACTACCTGGCACTGGCTAACCATCCACGTCTGGTGGCGGCGGCCAAGCAGGGCCTGGACCGCTATGGCGTGGGCAATTGCGAATCGCGCCTGCTGGGCGGCGACCTGGATGTGTACCGCGAGCTGGAACGCCGCCTCGGCGCCTTGAAGCACAAGAGCGATGCGGTGCTGTTTGTGACGGGCTATATGGCCAATATCGGTGTGCTGTCTTCCATCGTCAAGGCGGCCACGCTGGCGCGCCTGCACGGCTTCCGTGCCAAGAAGCGCCACAAGTACGCCTACTATTCGGATGAATTCAATCACATCTCGATCCGCGAAGGCATACAGATGTCCGGCGCGCTGCGCTACAACTACCGCCATTGCGATATGAACCATCTGGAGTCGCTGCTGCAGGCCGGCGCCACCGACGGCACCACGCCGATCATCGTCAGCGACGGCGTGTTCAGCATGGAAGGCACGATCGCACCGCTGCCGGAACTGGTGGCGCTGGCCGAGCGCTTTGGCGCGCTGCTGTACATCGATGACGCCCATGCCACCGGCATCCTGGGCGCCAACGGTGGCGGCACCTCCGAGCACTTCAACTGCTACAGCAGCAACATCATGCAGATGGGGACCCTGAGCAAGGCGCTCGGTTCGATCGGCGGCTTTGTCGCGGTGGACAAGGAGGTGGCCAATGTGATCCGCCTGACCAGCTCCGCCTACGGCTTCACCTGCCCGCCGCCACCGGACCAGGCAGCGGCGCTGCTGGCCGCACTGGATATCCTGGAAGAGGAACCGCAGCGCCGCCAGCGCCTGTGGGACAACCAGCGCTATTTCATCGAACAGATGCAGCCGCTGGGCTACACCATCATCTCGACCGCCACGCCGATCCTGCCGGTGCTGATCGGCGATGCGGAGACTTGCCAGCGCTATGCGGTGGAACTGCGCCGCGAAGGCGTGCATGTGGATTCGATCCAGTTCCCGGCCGCACCGGTGGGTCAGGCACGCCTGCGCTTCATGATGAACGCGGGCCACACCAGGGCGCAGATCGATCACGCCGTGAGTGTGATGGCGCGTCTGGTGGGCCGCGGCGAACGCCTGGCCGCCTGATTATTGCTCTGCCCAGCGTTCCTTCACTTCAAGCAGCGCGGGCATCTGTTGCAGGAAGATGTCCACCAGGCGGCCTTCGAAATGCTTGTCGCGCTGCGCCAGCATGTGCTCGACGGCCTTCTCTACCGGCCATGCTTCCTTGTACGGACGCGCTGACGTCAGCGCGTCAAACACGTCGGCGATCGCGATGATGCGGCCGACCAGCGGGATCTCCTCAGCCTTCAAGCCATTCGGGTAGCCGCTGCCATCCCACTTTTCGTGGTGGGTCATGGCGACGTCGTAGGCCATGGCCAGCATGCCATGCGGGTGCTGGCCGATGATCTTGCCGCCGATGACGGCGTGCGACTGCATCACCTTCCATTCTTCCGCGTCCAGTGGACCGGGCTTGCGCAGTATATTGTCGGGAATGCCGATCTTGCCGACATCGTGCATGGGCGCGGCGTGCAGCAGGTCTTCCGCTTCGGCCTCGGTCATGCCCATGGCCAGGCCCAGGATGCGCGCGTAGTGGCTCATGCGGATCACGTGCAGGCCGGTTTCGTTATCCTTGTATTCCGCCGCCAGGCCGAGACGCTGGACGATTTCCAGGCGGGTCTTCTTGAGTTCATCCACGCCCACCAGCGACAGGTGGGTACGCACGCGCGCGCGCACGATGGGCGGGCTGACCGGCTTGGTGATGTAGTCCACCGCGCCCGCCTCAAAGCCGACCACCTCGTCGTCGGTGTCGCTGAGGGCGGTGACAAAGATCACCGGGATGGCGGCGGTGGCCGGGTCGGCCTTCAGTCTGGCGCAGGTTTCATAGCCGGTCATCCCCGGCATCATGACATCCAGCAGGATCAGTTGCGGCTTTTCCGACTGCGCCAGTTCCAGTGCGCGCGGGCCGTCCTTGGCGAACAGCAGGCGATACTGGTCTTGCAGGATGTGGCGCAGCAGCTGCAGGTTGCTGGCTTCATCGTCCACCACAAGAATCTGCGGCTGGTTGGGCTGGTGGGTGGTTCTCATGGGTACTCCGTGGTCAGGCTGGCCAGTAAGGTCTGTAATGCGGCTTGCGCCTGCGGGAAGTCGAAATCGTTCAGGGCGTCCTGCACGGCGCCGAGCTGCCGGGCCAGTGCCTCGGGCGCGCTGGTGAGGGCGGCGGTCAGCGCGGTCAGAGCGGCGTCATTCAAGGCGCCCCGCTGCAGGAATGGTAGCAGAGCGGCGCATTTCTGGCGCGCGATAACCGGATCGAAGGCAGCTGCCGGTGGCGGCGCTTCCAGCCGCGCACCGCGTGGCGGCGCCAGCGCATGGATGGCGCTCAGCGCTGCGTCCAGCTGTGCTACCAGCGTCCGCTGGGCTTGCGCCAGCTCCGTCTGCAGGGCGGAAGAGATGCTGCCCGCACCGTCGCGTTGCGGCGAGCCGCACAGCTTTTCGAGCTGCGCCAGCGTTGCGGTCAGCTGTTCCAGGCCGATATTGGCGGCGACGCCGCGCACCTTGTGGCACCAGGCCTGCGCCTCGGCCAGGCGTACCTCGCTGCTGTTGGCCAGCAGCTTGGCCAGCGTGGCGGCGGCCGTGCTGTAGTCCGCGACAAAACGGTGCAGCGCCTGATGGTATGCGGCCTCCTGGTCGCCCCAGCGTTGCAGGCCGGCTTTCTGGTTCAGTACACGCTGGCGTGGCACTTCGGATGGCGGCGGCGCGGAAGCGAGGGGCGGCAGTGCGAGCACCTTGGCGATTTCATGCGACAGCGTGTGCCAGTCCACCGGCTTGGAGGCAAAGCCGTCCATGCCCGCAGCGGCGGCGGCCTCGCGGTGCGCCGCCAGTACGCTGGCCGTCATCGCCACGATAGGCAGCGCGGTAGCGCCGCTGTCCTGCTCGCGGAGGCGGATCGCGCGCGTCGCGGCCAGGCCGTCCATGAGCGGCATCTGCATATCCATGAGCAGCACGTCATAGCGCTGTTCCGCCGTCATCTGCACTGCTTGCGCGCCGTCCTGCGCGGTGTCCAGCGTGTGGCCGCGTTTGGCCAGCAGCAGCGACAGCAGCTCCAGGTTTTGCGGCACATCGTCTGCCGCCAGCACGCGCAGGGCCGGCAGCGGATAGTCGCTGCGCTCACTGCTTTGCGTCTGGCCGTTGCGCGCCGGTTCCAGCGGCAGCATGACGTGGAAGGTGGTGCCGACGCCTTGCGTGCTCTCGGCCCAGATCTTGCCGCCCATGAGCGCCACCAGCTGGCGGCTGATGGTGGTGCCCAGGCCTGTGCCGCCAAAGCGGCGCGTCATCGAGGCGTCGGCCTGGGTAAACGGATCGAAGATGGCGTTGATGCGTTCCGGCGCGATGCCGATGCCGGTGTCCTGCACGGCGATATGCAACTGGCCCTGCTGCACGGCGGCCCGCAGGCTGACTTTGCCGGCCGAGGTGAACTTGATGGCGTTGTCCAGCAGGTTGCCCAGGATCTGCCGCATGCGCAGCTCGTCGCCATGCAGCCAGGCCGGCAGGCCCGTGTCGTAATTGATATCGATGGTCAGGCCCTTGCTGCGGGCGTTGCTGCCAAAGGTGGACGCCAGTTCGTCGATGAGGCCGAGCAGGCTGTAATCATCGGGCTCCAGTTCCACCGCGCCCTTATCCAGCTTGGCGGTATCGAGAATTTCATTGAGCAGGCGTAGCAGCGAGCGGCCTTCCTTGCGCACCGTATCCAGATGGCGGCGCTGCTCGGCGTTGAGCTCCGTGTCGAGCAGTACGTCGGTAAAGCCGAGGATGGCGTTCATCGGCGTGCGGATCTCGTGGCTCATATTGGCGACAAAGCTGGCGCGCGCGGCGGCTGCCTGTTCCGCTGTCTCTTTGGCCTGGCGCAGCTGCTGCTCCATTTCGCGCCGCTCGCTGATGTCGAGGATGACGCCGTCGATCCAGCGCACGTCCGGGTGGCTTTCATCCTGCGTCACAGCGCCATGCTCCCACATGAAGCGGCGGCTGCCATCGGCGTGGATCAGGCAGTACTCGACCTGGTAGGCGCTCAAGGCGTCGATGCTGCGCGAGATTTCATCCGCCACGCGTTCGCGGTCTTCTTCGCAGATCAGGGAGCCCAGCGTGCGGGTGCGGCTGGCACCCACAAACTCGCTGGCCGAATAACCGGCGACGCGCTCGATGCCGTCGCTGATGAAGGTGGGTGGTGCATCGAAGGCCATGCTGCTGCGGAAGGAGATGCCTGGGATATTGCCGATCAGCGAACGGAATTGCTGTTCGCTGTCGCGCAGCGCCTGCATGATGGCGCGGCGTTCCGTGATGTCGGTAATGAACAGCACAAACAGGTCGCGCTCGGCCAGACGTGCGTGGCCCAGCGCGCGCCGTATCGGCACCTGGCTGCCGTCCTTGCGCACGGCGATCACCTCGCTGCCCTTGCCGGGAATGGCGGCATTTTCCGTGCGCAGGTAGTTGAGCAGGCCCTCGCGTTCGGAACGCTCCGCATCGGCCATCAGGATGCGGACATTGCGGCCCAGGATTTCATCGCGGCGCCAGCCGAAGATGCGTTCGGCCGAAGCATTGAATTCGTGGATCAGGCCTTCGCGGTCGACGGTGATCACGCCATCCACGGTGGTGGTCAGCAGCGCGCGCATCCAGGCCTGGCTTTCGTTCTGCTGGCGATACAGTTCGCGGTAGCGCAGCAGGCCATTGGCGGCCATCACAAATACGGTGAAGGCGACGGTAATCAGCGTGATCGCCAGCGCCAGGAAAGTGGAGTTCTGCTGCGCGACCGGATCCGGTGGCAACTGGCCGACAAAGCGCGCTGCCGCCATGCCGGTGTAGTGCATGCCGGCGATGGCGCAGCCCATGACGGTGGCGCTGATGCCGCCCACCACCCCGCGTGGCAGGCGCAGCGTGCGCAGGCCAAAGCGTATCCACAATGCCAGCGTGGCCAGCACCACCGCCACCACGATGGACAAACCAAACATGAAGGGATCGTAGCGCAGGTCCAGCATCATCACCATCGCTGCCATGCCCGTGTAGTGCATGGCGCCGATGCCCGCGCCAACCAGCACGCCGCCACAGACGAGCGAGATGGCGCTCAGGCGGCGCATGCTGATGATGTAGAGCGCCACCCACGACGCGGCAAGGCTGGGCAGCACGGACAGCAGTGTCAGGCCATGGTCGTAGTCGACGTTGATGCACAGGTCAAAAGCCAGCATGCCGATGAAGTGCATGGACCAGACGCCGCAGCCCAGTGCCAGGCTGCCGGTGGCCAGCATGGCGTAGCGCAGCCCGCGCGTATTGATGCGGCGTGCCTGTTCCGCCACTTGTAATCCCATCCATGATGAGAATATGGCAACCAGGATTGAGAGGATGACCAGCGCCGGTGAGTAGGTGCCGTATTGAAGCAGGACAGGGTTGTCCGGGGGGGAGAAGATTTCCATCATGGTGAGGGAAACCTTATCACATAAAAAAACCGCCCGGAGGCGGTTTTTCCTAAATTTTTACGACTTGGCGAAGGCCAGGAAATCGTTGTTGAACTTCTCTTTGTGCGTGTCGGTCAGGCCGTGCGGCGCACCTGGATACACCAGCAGCTTGGAACCTTTGACGATCCTGGCCGAGGCGATGCCTGCCGCCTTGATCGGCACGATCTGGTCGTCGTCGCCGTGGATAATCAGGGTCGGCTTGTCGAACTTTTTCAGATCGTCGCGGAAGTCGGTTTCCGAGAAGGCCTTGATCGAATCGTAGGTATTTTTGAAGCCACCTTGCATGCCCTGTGCATACCAGGCCTGGATGATGCCTTGCGATGGCTTTGCGCCCGGACGGTTGTAGTTGTAGAACGGGCCGGAGGCGATGTCCAGATACAGCTGGCCGCGGTTATTGATCTGGCCTTGGCGGATGCCGTCGAATACTTCGATCGGCAGGCCGTCCGGATTGGTGTCGGTCTTCAGCATCAGCGGCGGCACGGAAGAGATCAGGCCCAGTTTGGCGATGCGTTTGGTGCCATGGCGGCCAACGTAGCGCGCCACCTCGCCGCCACCGGTCGAGAAGCCGGCCAGGATGATGTTCTTCAGGTCCAGCGCTTCGATCAGCTGCGCCAGGTCGTCGGCGTAGTGGTCCATGTCGTTGCCTTCCCAGGGCTGGCTGGAACGGCCATGGCCACGGCGGTCATGGGTGATGACGCGGAAGCCGTTATTCGCCAGGAAGAAGGCTGCCGATTCCCAGCTGTCCGAGCTCAGTGGCCAGCCGTGGCTCAGGATCACGGGCTGGCCATTGCGAGGACCCCAGTCCTTGTAATAGATCTCGACGCCGTCGCGGGTGGTGATGGTGGCGACGGTCCTGGTGACTTTGCCGGCTGGCGCGGCGACCGCTTCGCTGCCCACTGCGGCCAGTGCGGTGGCGGCTGCGGCGACGGCGCTGCCGACCATGGCGTTGCGGCGGGATGGGTTGATCTGTTCAGTCATGATGGTGCTCCGTAGTGAGATGAGATGAACGCATGGTAGGCAGAATTTCCCCGCTTGAGAACGGACATTCCTGCAAAGCCGGATTGCAATTTTGCATATCCCGCCAGCTGGATATGGGCGCTTGACCCGGAAGGGTTAGTGGACCGACGTGTTGCTTTAAAAACAAATCTGTTTGATACTTGCCGGGCTGATCCGCATATCGCCGGATCTCACTATGGGACACACTGAAAACAATGGCTTTCCTGACCAAAAAGAAGCTGGTGCTGGCCGTCGGCCTGCTCGTGATCGGCGGTGCTGCAGCCGCGTACTATTCCAAAAGCAAGACCCCCGTGATGGAGGCGCCACGCTTCCGCACGGCGGCGGTCGATACCGGCAATATCACGCAGACGGTAACGGCCACCGGGACCATTAATCCGGTCGCCCTGATTAACATTGGCTCGCAGGTTTCGGGCACGGTGAGCGAGCTCAAAGCGGACTTCAACGACCACGTGACCAAGGGCCAGGTGCTGCTGAAACTGGACCCGACCATCTTCAACGCGCAGATCCGCCAGGCCGATGCGCAGCTGGCGTCGGCCAAGGCCTCGCTGCGGCTGGCGCAGGCTACGCACCAGCGTAATCAGTCGCTGCTGACGCAAAGCTATATCTCGCCGCTGGCGCTGGACCAGTCCAAGCGCGAGGTCGATGTGGCGCAGGCGAATATCCAGCTGGCGCAGGCGCAGCTGGCGCGCGCGCAGGCCGATCTGGATAACAGTGTGATCCGCTCGCCGATCGATGGTGTCATCATCAAGCGGACCGTGGACCTGGGCCAGACCGTGGCGGCATCCTTTACCACGCCGCAGCTGTTCCAGATCGCGCGCGACCTGACCAAAATGCAGATCGACACCAGCGTGTCGGAAGCGGACGTCGGCCAGCTCAAGGAAGGCCAGGAAGCCCGCTTCGTGGTGGACGCCTATCCAGACAAGGAATTCAATGCGCGCATGCGCCAGTTCCGTCTTGCTGCCAATGTGGTGCAGAACGTGGTTACCTACAACGTGGTGCTGGACGTCGATAACAAGGACGAGTTGCTGAAGCCGGGCATGACGGCGCAAGTGCGTCTGCTGGTGGGCAATCGCCAGAACGTGCTGCGGGTGCCGACTGCCGCGCTGCGCTTCCGCCTGAGCGACGAGGAAATCGAGAGGCAGAAGAAGGCCGCCGAAACGGCCGCCGGCAAATCCGCCTCCGCCTCCGCTTCGGCCAGCGCCACCGCTGCCGCTGCCGCAGACACGCCGCAGGATGATGATGCCTCCTTCCGCACCAAGGCTGACCTGGCGCGCTCCTTCCGAATCTACACGCTGGACGCGCACAACGAGCCTAAAGCGCTGGACGTGCGCATCGGCCTGTCCAACTTCCGCTACACCGAAGTGGTGGGCGGTGAGCTGAAAAAGGGCGACAAGGTCATCACCCGCGCGATAGGCGGTGAAAAAGAAGGTGGCCTGTGAGTGCGGCGGAACTGCTGATCGATATTCGCCAGGTCACCAAAAGCTACTTCTCCGGCAGCGTCGAAACGCAGGTACTGCATGGCATAGACCTGGCCGTGCCGCGCGGCGACTTCCTGGCGGTGATGGGGCAATCCGGCTCCGGCAAATCGACGCTGATGAATATTTTCGGTTGCCTCGACCAGGCGACGGGCGGCAGCTACTTCCTCAATGGCGTCGATACGCTGACCCTGTCGCGCAATGAGCTGGCGACCATCCGCAACCGCACCATCGGCTTTGTGTTCCAGAGCTTTAACCTCATCAAGCGCATGAGCGTGGCGGAGAACGTCGCGCTGCCGCTGATCTACGCGGGCGTATCACGCGCCAAGGCGCATGCCAAGGCATTGGTGGAGCTGGAGCGCGTGGGCTTGAAGGAGATGGCCAAACGCACGCCGAACCAGCTGTCCGGCGGCCAGCAGCAGCGCGTGGCGATTGCGCGCGCGCTGGTGGGCGATCCGCCGCTGATCCTGGCCGATGAACCGACCGGCAACCTCGATACGCAAACCAGCGAGGAGATCATGCGCTCGTTCCAGGAGTTGAACCAGGAGCGCGGCATCACCATCCTGCTGGTGACGCATGAACCGGACATCGCCGCCTACAGCAAGCGCCTGATGCGGCTCAAGGATGGCCGCGTCCTATACGACGGCCCGGCAGAGGAAGGCTTGCGCCAGCTGGCGCTGAGCCACGAATCAATTACGGTATAAACGATATGAACTTTTTACAGATCGTAGTGGAGGCGTTCCGCTCCATGCTGGCGAACCGCCTGCGTACGCTGCTGACCATGCTGGGCATCATCATCGGCATTACGTCGGTGGTGCTGCTGCTGGCGGTGGGCGACAGCATGAAGCGCTTTATCGCCAAGGAGCTGGAACAGCTGGGCACCAATATGCTGTTCGTTTCGCCGGGCGGCGACCGCGCGCAGCAGCAGCGCATGCGCAACGGCGCACAGCCGGCGCTGACCATCAGGGATGCAGCGGCGCTGGACCAGCTGCCATCGCTGGCGGGGGCGGCGCCAGTGCTGCAGGGCGGGTTTAATCTGGCCGTCGGCAACGAGAATGCGTCCAAGACCGTGCACGGCGTGACGCCGGCCATGTTCAAGATCCGCGGTTGGAAGGTGGACAAGGGCAGCGCCTTCAGCGACGCCGACGTACGGGCTTCGGCGCGCATGGTGGTCATCGGCCGCAAGATCGCCGACCAGTTCTTCTACAAGACCGACCCGCTGGGCAAATACATCCGCATCGAGAACGTCTCGTTCCAGGTGGTGGGCGTGTTGTACGGCGAGGGCAAGCAGGTCGATGGTGGCGACTTGAGCGAGTATGTGATCGTGCCGATTACGGCGGCTGCGGCCAACCTGGTCAAGGTGCAGTTCCCCGGCAATGTGCATTACGTGGTGGCGCAGGGTAAGTCGGGCGGCGATTTGAAGGATGCCATCCAGGACATCAGTGAAACGCTGCGCGACCGCCATCACATCAAGATCGACCAGCCGGATGACTTCCGCATCGATAACCTGGCGTCGTTCGCGGAGACGGCGCAGAAGATCAGCGCCGGCATTGCGCTGCTCCTGGGGCTGATCGGCGCCATCTCGCTGGTGGTGGGCGGCATCGGCATCATGAACATCATGCTGGTGTCGGTGACCGAGCGTACGCGTGAAATCGGCATCCGCATGGCGATCGGCGCCAAGCCGCGCGATGTGCTGCTGCAGTTCCTGACCGAGGCGGTGGTGATCTGCCTGGTGGGCGGTATCTTCGGGATTCTGCTGGCCAGCGGCGCGGCAGCCGGGATTACGGCAACCGGCAAGTTCGACGTCATCATCACCTTGCGTGCAGTGATCGTGGCGTGCGGCTTCTCCAGCCTGGTGGGTGTGTTCTTCGGCTTCTATCCGGCGCGCAGGGCATCCAAGCTGCTGCCGGTGGACTGCCTGCGCTACGAGTAATCAGTATTCGAAGCGTTTGCCGCGCGAGGATGCTTTGGTGAAGATGGTGTGCTCGTCGCGCTCCTTGCGAACTGCCTCGCGGCGTTCGTTGTTGGCGCGGCGGCGTTCTTCGATCCGGGCGTTATGCTCGTCGATGCGCTGCTGCGTCTTCATGCCCTGTTTGCTGTTTTGCAGCAGGCCGAATTTTTGCAGCAGGGCGGCGGCCCACAGCAGGAATATCATCAGCAGCAACAGCAGGTAGCCGGCCTGCCACAGCCCGTAGTTCTGGCTGATGAAGGGGAAGATGGGGGAAGCGTCTTCCAGCCATCCCTGGCCCAGGATGCCCAAGGCGGCCGCCAGCACGCCCAGACCGATGGTCTTGGCAATCATCCAGCGGCTGGCACGGATACGCTGCTCCCAGAAGGCTTGCGGATCGTCCAGTTGGTCGAGATAAGGGGAATGGTCGTGTTGCGTGGTCATAGCGACAATTTTTTCGGGCGCCAATATTGCGGCGGGAATTATCTCATAGTTTTCCACAAGGAAATTGTCATGGTGTTGATTTTCCCCAGGCTTTTTTCAGCTGGGCGGCTTCAAGTAGTTCATTGTGTTTTGGTATTTAGTTGAACTACCATAGATTTTTTCACCCCCTTGAGAGATGCCATGAAATCCAAGCTTGCCGTACTGATGTTGCTGGCCATAAGCTCAGCAGCATTTTCCCAGGATGCCGACAAGGCGCCCGCCGTCAGCAAAGAACGCGCCGCCGAACTGCAAGCTTCCGAGCGCCTGCTCAAGGCGGATGCGCAAGTCAGCAAGACGGGCCAGGTGACGATCAAGGGCAAGCTGGTGCCGTACAAGGTGACGGCGGGCACGCAGCCGGTGTGGGACAAGGATGGCAAGGTGACGGCGTCGCTGTTCTATACCTACTACCAGCGTACGGATGTCAGCGACAAGGGCAAGCGTCCGCTGGTGCTGTCGTTTAATGGCGGCCCGGGTTCGGCGTCGGTGTGGATGCACGTTGCCTACACCGGTCCCAAGGTGTTGAATCTGGATGCGGAAGGTTATCCGGTGCAGCCGTATGGCGTCAAGGACAACCCGCATTCGATACTCGACGTCGCCGATATTGTGTATATCGATCCGGTCAACACCGGCTTCTCGCGCGTGCTGGATGGGAAGGCTGACCGTTCGCGCTTCTTTGGCGTGAATGCGGACATTCAGTATCTGGCTGAGTGGGTGAGCACTTTTGTGTCCCGCGAAGGCCGCTGGACCTCGCCGAAATACCTGATCGGCGAAAGCTACGGCACCTCGCGCGTGTCCGGTCTGGCGCTGGAACTGCAAAACGCGCAGTGGATGTATCTGAATGGCGTGGTGCTGGTGTCGCCGACGGAGCTGGGCCTGAAACGCGACGGCGCGGTGGATGATGCGTTGAAGCTGCCGTATTACGCCGCCACCGCGTGGTACCAGAAAGTGCTGCCAGCCGACCTGCAAGCGAAGGATCTGAAGGACGTGCTGCCGGAAGTGGAAGCCTTCACCACCGATGAATTCCTGCCGGCGCTGGCCAAGGGCGGTTTCCTCGATGCGCAGAAGCGTGCGCAGATTGCTGCCAAGGTCGCACGCTATTCCGGCCTGTCGGCGGAATACGTTTTGCAGAATAACCTGGCGGTGCAACCGCAGCAGTTCTGGAAAGAGCTGCTGCGCAAGCAGGGCAAGACCGTGGGCCGCCTGGACTCGCGCTACCTGGGCATCGACAAGACTGATTCGGGCGACAAGGTCGATTACAACGCCGAGCTGACCTCGTGGCTGCACTCGTTCACGCCGGCCATCAACCAGTACCTGCGCGTGGACCTGGGCTACAAGACCGACGTCAAATACAATCTGTTCGGCGACGTCCATCCGTGGGATTACAAGAACGAGAATACGGGCGAGAACCTGCGTCTGGCCATGGCTGCCAATCCGTATCTGAAAGTGATGATCCAGTCGGGCTACTACGATGGTGCCTGCACCTACTTCGACGCCAAGTACACCATGTGGCATCTGGACCCGAGCGGCAAGATGAAAGACCGCCTGCGTTTTGAAGGCTACCGCAGCGGCCACATGATGTATCTGCGTTCGGCCGACCTGGCGACCGCGAATGACGACCTGCGCGACTTCATCCGCTCCGCCACGCCAGCACAGAACGCACCAGCCAGGTATTGATTCAGCTGGCCGTGCGCTGTAGCTGGCGCACGAAGGATTCCGGCGGCATGAAGCCGATCACGCGCGCCTGCAGCACTTCCTTGCCGCGGGCGTCGAACAGGATGATGCCGGGTGGGCCGAACAGCTGGAAGCGCTTCATGAGCGCCTTGTCGTCGGCGTTGTTGGCGCTGACGTCTGCCTGGATCAGCTGCATGTCCTGCATGGCGGCGGCAACGCGGCGTTCGGAGAAAGTCATGCGCTCCATCTCTTTGCAGGCCACGCACCAGTCGGCGTAGAAGTCGAGCATGACCGGCTTGCTGGTAGACGCCAATACCTTGTCCAGATCCGCCACGGTGCGGATGCGGCTGAAGCGCGGGCCTTCGCGTGCGGCGGTCTGTTCGCCAGCCACTGCGCTGCCGCCGCGCAGATGCGCCAGCGGTTGCAGCACGTCGGTGCCGGAACTGGCGGCGCCCACCAGTTCAAACAAACCGCCCAGCAGCATCACCACGCCGATTGCCTTGGCGGCATAGGCGCCAAGGCCCGCTCCGTGCGGCAGCGCTTCGCCTGTGCGCAGGAAGGCCGCGCACAGGATGGCAAACGCGCCCCACAACGCCATGCTGGCAGTCACCGGCAGGACAGGGCCGATCATCCAGATTGCTACCGCGATCAGCAGCAGGCCGAAGACCTTCTTGACGCTGTTCATCCAGGCGCCGGCGCGGGGCAGCAGGCTGCCTGCCGACAGGCCGGTCAGCAGCAGCGGTACGCTCATGCCGGTGGCCATCGAGAACAGCGCCCAGCCGCCCGTGGCGGCGTTGCCGGTCTGGCTGATGTAGAGCAGGGCGCCGGCCAGCGGACCGGCAACGCAAGGACCGACAATCAGCGCGGACAGTGCACCCATGATGAAGACGCCGATGATTTTGCCGCCGCTCTGGCGGCCGCTGGATGCGGTCAGCCTGCTTTGCAGCGCGCTCGGGAGCTGGAGCTGGTAGACGTCGAACATCGACAGGGCCAGCGCGAACAGCAGCGCGCCGAAGGTCAGCAGCACCCAGGGCTTTTGCAGCGCGCCAGCCAGGCCTTCACCTGCAAGCCCGGCGCCGACGCCGAGTGCGGTGTAGACCAGCGCCATGCCCAGGCTGTAGGCGCTGGCCAGCAGCAGGCCGCGTTTGCGCGTGACGTTACCTTCGCCGACGATGATGGAGGACAGGATGGGAACCATGGGCAGCACGCATGGCGTGAACGACAGCAGCAGGCCAAACACCAGGAAGGCGCCACCGATGCGCCAGGCGCTGCCGCTTTGCAGTGTGCGCTGGGCGAGGGAGGTATCGTCTTCGGCGGCAGGCGGGGCCGCCTTAGCTGTAGCCGTCGCCGGCCCCACGCTCGCTGCGGCATCCGCTACCTTTGCGCTCAGCGCACCGGGGGCGGCGGGGGTCACGCTATAGGTCACCACGACCGGCGGGTAGCACAGGCCCGCATCCGCACATCCCTGATAGCTGACAGTCAGATCGAACGGCGCGGTGCCGCTGACCGGCAGGTTGAGGTCCAGCGCCGCGTAGTAGGTTTCCATCTCCTTGCCAAAATTCTCATCGAACTTGCGCTGCCCCGCAGGCAGCTGCGGTTGCGCCACGCCTGGTCCGCTGAAGGACAGACGCTCACGATACAGGTGATAACCGTCGGGCATTGTCCAATGCAGGCCGACGGTGTGTGCATCGCGCAGCTCGGCCTTGAGCACGAACGCCTGTTCCGGTGGCAGGAAATCATCCGCGAACGCGGCTGGCAACCACGCGGCAAGCAGCAGCGCGCACAGCCAGTTGAAAACATACTTCATGGGGTTCTCCGAAAAATACGGCCATCGTGATCGATGGCCAGGTAACTCAAGCCGGAACGGTCGAGGAAATCGCGTCCGTCTTCTTCCAGCAGCATGGCCGTGGTGGTGCAGCTGCCTGCGGTGATCGCCAGCGGCGCCAGTACACTGACCGAGCGCCAGTAAGACACTGGCATGCCGCTGCGCGGATCAAGCACATGGCAATAGCGCCGGCCATCCACTTCAATAAAGCGTTCGTAATCGCCGCTGGTCGCCAGCGCGCCACGGCTGATGGGAATGCTGGCCACCGTGGCCGATATATCGCGCGGGTCCTGGATGCCGATATCCCAGGCTGCGCCGTCAGGACGCGGGCCGAGGAAGCGCATGTCGCCACCCAGGTTGACATAGCCATGCCTGACACCCATGACCGCCAGCACTTCTGCCGCGCGGTCGACGGCGTACTCCTTGCCGAAGCCGCCGAAGTCCAGTTCCATGCCCGGCAATGGCAGGAATACGGATGCGCCGTTGTGCAGGACCTTGTCCCAGCCGACCAGCGGCAGCAGGTCGCGTAATGCGCTGGTCTGCGGCAGGACCGCATTGCGGAAATCCCAGGCTTTGCGCAGTACGCCGGAGGTGATGTCGAACCGGCCATCGCTGGTGGCGTGCAGGCGGTCGGCATAAGCCAGCAGCGCTGCCGTCTCCTCGTCGCAGGCGACGGCATGCTTGCCGGCTGCCGCGTTGATGCGGCTGACTACACTGTCATCGCGATAGCGCGAATACTTTTGCTCGATACGGCGCACTTCATCGATGGCGTGCATGGCGATGTGACGCGCCGCATCGCCATCGGGGGCGGCGATGCGGACTTCGCAGCGGCTGCCCATGGCGGCAAAGGAGACAGTGTAGAGGTCCGCTACCATAGCCGGGTAAAGCCGATCTGCAGGCTGGTGGCGCGCAACGGCGCCAGTCCTGGACTGCCATCGCCAAACACGCGCCATGCGCCGCGCTGCTCGTAGCGTTCCAGCTTCAGATCGACATTCCAGTCCTTGCCGAGCTGTTTGGCGATCTTGATGCCGGCCGTGGCTGCGCCGAACGCAGACAGACGCTGGTCAGCTGAAGTGTAAGCCGGGCCGCCGAACACGTAGCCCGGCGGGAAAGGCGCGCCCAGATTGACGTCATACACCGGATCGAAATAGAAGTCGGCGGCGCGCTGCGAATACAGGCGCAGGGATGGCGTGACGGTCCAGCCATCGGCCAGCGACTGCACCCACTCTGCTGACAGCGTATGCGCGCGGATGCCGTAGCTGTCGCGGTAGTAGCGGTAGCTGAAACGTCCGGTCGCATCGGCGTCCACGAAGCGATGGTTCCACTGCATCAGCAGCGTGTCCTGGTTGCGGTCACGCGGGCGGTTGTCAACCAGTTTGTAGGGATCGGAATAGTAGCCATGGCCGCTGCTGTGGGTGTAGGTGAGCTGGCCGATATCCACCGGCGTGAATACGCGCGTCACACCCGCCAGCACGCTCACGGTCTGGCGGCTCTCGTTGGTGACGATCAGGTTGACGGGATTGATGCCGTCGTCGGAACCGCCCAGGCCCAGTGCCCACGTGGTGTTCTTGTCGTCGCTGTCGATGGTGGTTTGCAGCGACAGTGCGCGCGAGCGGTAGTCATGCTCGGTGGAGAACGCGGCGCCGAAGCTGACTGTGCCATGCGGCAGATAGCGGGTGACGGTGACATCGCCGGCCTTGCGCAGGTCATCCATGCGCGAGGCGCCGGAAACAGCGGTGTGATAGCGCGGCGAGGCGCCGGAGACATCGTCCATGGTGACGCTGGCGGCGATCGACCATTCGCCCGCGACTGGCGCCATGATGGCGACCGATGGCGCGTGCACGCGGATGCGGTCAAGTCCCGGCTGATCCTCTTTGTAGTCCAGATATTTGACGCTGATGGCGCCGCGTTCGGGCGCCGTCTCGGCGTGGACCAGGCCTGGCAGCAGCATGGCTGCGGCCAGCAGCGCCTGACCCACTGGTGGTTTGTGGTTATCCATGGTGTTCCTTGTCAGTTGCAGCCGCAGCCGCCGCCACCGACGCCGCTGCCGCCGGAAGCCGCTTCCTTGCTGGCGTAGATGTGTTCATTGAAGCGGGTACCGAGGGCGTCGCCCTGTATCAGCATGTCGGGACGCGCCAGGTGGCCTTTTTCCCAGGCTTGCACGGGCGGCAGCGCGCAGCCGGACAGTGCGGCTGCCATGGCGCAAAGCGCGATCAGTGTTTTCATTTGAGGCCTCCCAGTGCGGTTTTGATGCGGCTTTCCAGTGCGTCGCGGTCGGCGGCGCGGAAGCCGCTGTGCTCATACAGCACTTTGCCGTCCGGACCGACCAAGACGCTGCTTGGCATGCCTTTGATGCCGTAGCTGCGCGGCGTGGCGCCGTTCGGATCGAAGGCGATGGCAAAGCGGGCCGGCATGGCGGCGAGGAAGTTGCGGGCATCCTCGGATTTGGCGTCCACGTTGACGCCGACGATTTGCAGGCCTTGGGCGCCATAGCGCGCCTGCATCTCGTTCATCCAGGGGAAGGATTGACGGCACGGGCCGCACCATGAGGCCCAGAAGTCGACATACACCAGTTTGCCCTTGTACTGCTCCAGCTTGACCGCGCCATCCGGCCCGTTCAGAGTGAAGGCTGGCGCCGTGGCGCCCGGTTCCAGTGCCAGGGCGGAGGCGGACAGGCCGCACAGGAGGTAGGCGGCGATGATTTTTTTCATTGTTGCTCCAGTGGCTGATTGTTGCAGCAGTCAATACCCGCGCAAGCCAGGATGGTTCACAATGGACTGGAGAAAATTTTTGTGTTTGGATTGAACCTTTCTTCCTTCGCTGCGTATTCACGGCACCAGAGGAGAAATGCATGCGGACAGGCAGGGGAATGACGGCGTCGGACGAAACGGATGAGGGAGCTTTGCTGCGGCGGGTGTGCGGCGGGGACAGGCTCGCCTTTCAGACCCTGTATCGCGCCTATTTTTCCCGGCTGGCGCGGTTTTTGGACCGCATGACGCGCAATGTGCCGCTGGTGGAAGAGATCATCAACGATACCATGCTGGTGGTCTGGCAGAAGGCAAATACCTTTGATGGCAGTTGCAAGCTGTCGACCTGGATTTTCGCCATCGCCTACCGGCAGGCGCTGAAGGCGCTGCGCGGCCTCGACGTGCCGCTGGAGCCGCAGGAGGATCAGCCGGGTGAAGCCGGCGCGGAGCCGGAACATGCGCTGGCCGCGCGCCAGTTGCAGCGTGGCGTCAGCCGGGCGCTGGACAGGTTGCCGATGGAGCAGCGCCTGGTGGTCAGTCTGACCTATTACCATGGCATGGCCTATCAGGAAATCGCTGAGACCATGGGATGCCCGGTGAACACGGTGAAAACCCGGATGTTCCATGCACGGCAAAAGTTGAAGGACATGCTGTCCGATCATATGGAAGAGATGCAATGAGTACCCACACCACCACCAGCGACGCGGAACACCAGGCCTTGCAGGATTTGCTGCCCTGGTATGCCTCGGGATCGCTGAGCGAGGAGGAGGCGGGCCGCGTGCAGGAGCATCTGCACAGCTGCACCGCCTGCCGCGAGGATCTGGCCTGGCAGCGCAAGCTGCTGGAGACGGAAGGGCCGCTGCCGTCGGGACTGGACCCGGAGCGGGCACTGGCGCGCCTGATGCTGCAGCTGGATGCGGCGCCGGCACAGGCTGCATTGGCCGCATCAGCACGGGCCAGCTTCGGCAACCGTCTGCGCGCCTGGCTGGGCAACGCCGGCTGGCAAGGCTGGGCGCTCGCCGCGCAACTGGCCGTGATTGCGGTGCTGGCCGCGCAGCTGCTGCCGCATGGCGAAGCGCCAGGTTACCAGGCACTTGGCCGCGGACCAGCTTCCACGCCAGACGTGCTGGTGGTCTTCAAACCGGACGCACGTTTGCAGGACGTACAGCGTATCTTGCAAGCCAACGGCGCCCAGATCATCGGCGGTCCGACAGTCACGGGCGCTTACATGCTGGATGTGGACTCGGACCATCAGGCGCAGCTACTGTCGGCACTGCGCGCTGACCCGTCGGTGGAACTGGCCGAATCGCTGACTGCCGCGAGCCAGCCATGAAACGCCTGCTGGCATTGGCATTTTGCCTGTGCTCTGGCGCCGTGATGGCACAGGCAGGCCAGGACTTGCCGCAGATCGTGCCGCGCATCGATGCGCCTGCGGAAACGCAGCAAGCACCGGGCAATGCCGAAATCCTCGTCATGTTCCATTTGCCGGCGCCGCATTTCCGCGCTGACCACTATGGCAGCAACAACTACCGCGAAGATGCCGGCCGCGCCGCGCGCCAGCGGATAGCCGCCGCAGTGGCGCAGGACTACAAGCTGGAGCTGATGGAAGACTGGGCCATGCCCGCGCTGAACGTCGATTGCTACCGCATGCGTTTGCCCGCAGGGCAGGGCGCGGCCACCCTGCTGGATGTCTTGTCGCGCGACAGCCGCGTGGAATGGGCGCAGGTGATACAGGACTTCGTGGCGCAAGCGGGCAGCGATCCGTTATACCGCACCCAGCCCGCTGCTGGCGCATGGCATCTCGATGAAGTGCGCAAGGCCGCGACTGGCCGCAAGGTCACGGTTGCTGTGGTGGATAGCGGCATCGAGAGCAACCACCCCGACCTGGCCGGCCAGGTGACGGTGGAAGAAAATTTTGTCGATGGCCAGAAGTATGTGCCGGAGCTGCATGGCACGGCGGTTGCAGGCGTCATCGCCGCGCGCGCCGGCAATGGCGTCGGCATTGAAGGCGTGGCGCCGGATGCGCGCTTGATGGCATTGCGCGCCTGCTGGCAAAGCGGTAGCGCCACGCGCTGCAACAGCTTCACGCTGGCCAAGGCCATGAACTATGCGCTGTCGAATGGCGCGCAAGTCATCAACCTGAGTTTGTCCGGCCCGCAGGACAGGCTGCTATTGCAATTGGTTGAAGCAGCGCAGGCACGCGGCATACGGGTGGTGGGGGCGGTCGATCCGGCGCGCGCCGACGGCGGCTTCCCTGCCAATACGCCTGGCGTGTTTGCCGTGGCCTCGGACGGCGCCGCGCCGCACGCCGGCCTGCATCCACTGCTGGCGCCAGGACGCGATATCCCCACCACGCTGCCCGGCGGACGCTGGGGCGTGGTCAGTGGATCGTCATATGCGGCGGCCCATGTATCCGGTATGCTGGCGTTGCTCGATGAACTGAAACCGCAGCTCTCCGCTGCCCGGCTGCGGGAAGGAATCGTGCCCGGCGACGCCAGCGCGGTTTTGACCGGCATTGATCTCTGTGCCACCATCCTCCGACTCACAGGAAAATGTACATGCGCTTGTCCTACCAGCTCCAACAGCCGATTCGTCCGCTCGCCCTGAGCGTGCTGGCCTGGTTGCTGGCGCCCGCCGCGCATGCGCAGTTAAGCGGCAGTGCAGGCCTGCTGTCCAATTACATGTATCGCGGCGTCACACTCAGCGATGACCGGCCGGCTGCGCGCCTGGCGCTGAACTACGATGGCGCGTCTGGCTGGTTTGCCGGCGGACAGGTGGTGACGGGGCAGCTGGCGGTGGAATCGCACCGTAGCGCGCAGTGGACTGGCTATGCTGGCTATGCACAACGCCTGCCGTCCGGACTGGCGTGGGAAACGGGTCTCACCGCCTATGCTTTTCCAAACAAGCCGCACTGGAATTTCCAGGAAGTGTTCTTTGGGCTGTCAGGCGACACCGTGAGCGGGCGCCTGCACTACTCGCCCAATTACCTGGGCTTTGGCGATCACACCTTTTACGGCGAATTGAATGGCGGCTGGCCGCTGGCGCCGCGCTTGCAGGCGTTCTGGCATGGCGGCTATTACTACGCCCGCGATAACGCGCGCACCAATCGCGCCGAATCGCGCATTGGCCTGGCTACCTCGTACAAGGACTGGCAGGCGCAGTTGTCGCTCGACCTCACGCGCCAGCGCGGCGGGAGCACCACCGATATCTATGGCAGCAACAACCGCGGCGACAGTGATGTCCGCCATAAGGTGGTCATCACTGTCGCCCGGATTTTCTGATTACTGCTGCTGGTTGCGTTTGGCGATTTCGTTACCGGCGTAGCCGCCGCCTATCGCGCCCGCGATGGTGGCCAGCTTGCGGCCGTTGCCGCTGCCGACCTGATTGCCGAGCAAGCCACCGACGACGGCGCCGATGCCGATACCCAGCGGGCTATTCTGCGCTACCGGAGCAGGGGCGGGGGCCTGGGTTTGTGCAACTTGTGCAGGAGGCGCGTACGTGTGGTGCACCACGGTTTTGTGTTCCACCACGCGGCGTGGTTCTGGCGCCGGCACTGGTGCTGCTGCGACCATGGGTGCCGGTGCGCTCACCGCTGCCACTGGCACGGCCGCGTCATTCGGCGAAGTCGTCGCATGGGAGCTAGGCAGCAGTCCAGCAATCGATGCGGCGCCCACCAAACTGACCAGCGTTACCGACGCTGCGGCGACAGCCATCATGGGATGAATACGGGTGCGTGCAGTGTGTTCCATTTTGTTTTCTCCTGAAGTTCGCCTTGTATGGCGCTTGTCTGTATAACGGACCAGGAAGAAAAAACGGTGACACAAAAAGTGTTTCTAGCGTAAGCAGATGTTACGCACGATTTCGACAGGGATGTTATTGTTGAGGGATGTCTTCATTGCCTTCCTCATTTCATCGACTGACCATCTCCAATTTATCAGCCCACGCGGCGCAGCAGGTCGGCATGGCCGCAGCGCCCTTGATCGCCGTGACAGCGCTGCACGCCGATGTCGGCCAAACCGCATGGATACAGCTGGCGCAGATGCTGCCGTTCCTGCTGCTGTCCATCCCCGCAGGCGTGCTGGCTGACAGGGTATCGCGCAAATGGCTCATGCGTTCGGGCGAAACCTTGCGGGCGCTGTCGCTGCTTTGCGTGCCGTTCATCGTGATGATGGGCGCCATGAATATCCCGTTTCTTGCGCTGCTGGGCTTTATCGGCTCGATGGGCGCACTGGCCTACAGCGTGTCGGTGTCGGCGCTGATTCAAGGCCTGGTCAGCCGGGACGTGCTGCCGATTGCGAATGGCCGCCTGGAGCTGACCCGCAGTATCGCGTTTATTGGCGGCCCCGCGCTGGCTGGCGCCCTGGTGGCGTGGACTGGCGTGAACCAGGCCTTCATGCTGGCGGCAACGCTGTCGGTGGCGGCGATCGTGCTATTGAGTGGCATCCCGGAGGCGCCGCGCGGTGACGCACCACGCCGTCATTTTATCGCCGAGCTGGTGGAGGGCGGCCGGTTCGCGCTGCAGCATCCCTTGCTGCGGCCGGCGTTCGGATTGTCGGTGGTATTCAATACCGCGTTCTTCATCCTGCAAACCGTGTTCATGCCGTACGCAGTGACACGGCTGAACATGAACGCCGCGCAGATCGGCGTCACGTTGTCGATGTATGGGATTGGTATGGTGACGGCCGGATTCTGCGTGCCCTGGATGGTGCGGCGCATGTCGATGGGGCAGATGCTGGCAGGCGGCTCGATGGCCGGCCTGGTGGCGGTGCTGGCGCTATTGGTCACGCTGTGGCATCCCGCGCATTGGCTGGCCGGCCTGTGTTTCTTTGTGCTGGGCGGCGGACCAGTATTGTGGACCGTGAGCTTTACCACCCTGCGCCAGCTCATTACGCCGGATGAACTGATGGGACGCGTCACCTCGATTAATTCTTTGGCGACCTACGGCTCGCGCCCACTGGGCGCTGCGCTGGCAGGCGTGATTGGCACCGCGTTTGGCATGGAAGCCTGCCTGTACGTCGTCACCGGCATTTTTACGCTCGAAGTGGTGTTGCTGTGGATGTCGCCGCTGCCTTGGCTCGATGCGCAGAAACTAAAAAACCCGCAAGGCCGTTAAGCCTGCGGGTTTTGCCGGGTTGCCTTGATTACGCCGCAGTTTTTGCGCGACGACGACGGGAGGCAAAGCCAACCAGTGCCAGGCCCGATACCATCATGGCGTAGGTTTCTGGTTCCGGTACTGCCGTCACCGAGTTGATCCAGCCGATGTGCGAGAAGGTCGCGGTGGAGCCAGACAGGTCGCCGAAGCTGGACGAGTTCTTGGTGCTCGAATCGCAGCCGTTGAGGCTGAAGTAAGAGCAGGCATCGCTGCCTTGCCAGCCCCACGAGTGCACGCCGGACAGCAGCCACTCTTTACCGTTCCACACGAAGTCGCCACCGCCGGAATCGCCGCCCGCGATCAGGGCTTCGCTATTGCCCAGGCCGGTGCCGCTGGTCCAGGCATTGCCGCTGGCGCCGGCAATGCGGCCCAGGGTATTGTGGGCAGCCGTACCATCGTCATAGTCGCTCATATAGGTGGTGCCTGGCGCGTAGAAGGCAGGATCGTAGCCCCAGCCAGTGGCCTGGTCGCCGACCTTGTTGAAGGTCTTGCTGTCGATATCGAAGGTGTTGTAGCCATAGTGGCCCCAGGCGCTGTCGTTCCAGTTCGGATCGACGTTGCTGCCGCCGCGGCTGGTGGTGCCGTAGCCGGCCATCAGGTAATCCTTGCCGACGTCGTTGGTGGTGCTCAGGTTGTAGCCCTTGATGGTGGTCACGGCCTGGTCCAGCTTCAGGATCGCGATGTCGGCGCCGGTGTCGAGGGTACCATTCCATTTTGGATTCACAAAGGCGTTGGTCACCGCCACGGTACGGGTGACGCTGGCCTTACCGTCTGCCCAGCCGAAATCCACCTTCATTTTGGTGAAGTCATCCGCGCAGTGCGCAGCGGTCAGCACATATTGGCCGCCCGCCAGCAGCGAACCGGAACAAGCCCAGTTGCCGCCCGAGTTCGAGAAGCTCAGACGCGCCACGCCGTCGAGCGCACCGACCACGCCGTTAAACGATTGTCCTGGCGTGAAGCGCCAGTTGGATGGTGCCGTGGTGTTCCCCGTCAGCGGGGTCAGCAGATCGGAATTATTTGCCTGGGCGGCGGAAGCACCCAGCAGGGCGGTAACAACAGCAATCAACTTCAAAGCTTTCGACTGAATCATGAGCAGTACCCCTTGTGGCGATTATTGTTTGATTAGATGGCCCCCGCCGTTGGCATGCGCTGGCGATGTAAGCTTACGCAGAGAACGGTAAGGAAATAACAATATATCACCAGCTTAATAAAAAGATACCGTTTGTGGTCAAAAGCTACATTTTCAAAAATGGCATTGCCAATATGTATATTTTTACTGTATGTAAAAATTACAATGAATGGGGCTCAAGAAGGATCTGGAGGGCTCAAAGCGCTTGATGGCGTGCTCGATCAGCACAGCCCCTACAAACCTGAAGTGAATTACGACATGATCAAGCAGCCGCCACTGGGCAGGATACCGGCATATTAAGCAAGGAAATGTAATGAGCGAACTCCCTTTTGATCCAATCGAGTTGATGCGCCAACGTCCAGAAAAGATGCGTGTCGCTGGCGGACTGCTGACCAAGCAGGGGCCGCAAGACTATGTGGGGCGTCCCCGCCATTACCGGAACACTGTTCTTCGTGGATGCACACCTACCTGATGTGCGGGAAGCCATCTATGCCTGCTTCGACGAGTACGAAGTCTTGGCCAAGGCCCACCTGACCTGGTTGTGGCGTGAAGAACCGTCCGAGGGACCAGACAAGTTTTCTTACGCGGAAGCACCGCCGATCCGTGCGACGGTGAAACGCATGAAAGAAAACGACCTGTTCGCATTGACCTATATCCGACTTGGAGTTCAAAGGGGCTTAAGACCGTGTGGCGGCTTTGGCCAAGCAATGCAGGGGGGCGAACGGAGTGTGTGGATTCGGCGCGCAAACGAACAATGCAGCGAATCCAGTAAGCCAAGGTATAGTGGTATGTCTAACAGTCGCCACTCCTACGATGTGGAACCTGTCGGGGTAAGCGTACAGTAAAAGTTACGCCGCCATCTTTTGTCGAAGCCACCGAAATTTCTCCATCGTGCGCGTTTACGATTTCCTTGACCACGTATAGACCGAGACCTAAGTTCTGCATGCGTGTACCCACACGTTCACTAGCAGGCCGGATGGCAAATCGCTTGATTGGGTCGAATAGAGTTCTTAACTTCGTCTGCGAGAACATCTCCGCATCATTCTGAACCTCATAGACGACTTCATCGATGAAACCCGATATGGAGACTCTAATGATGCTTTCTGGCGTGCTGTGTTGGATCGCATTCGATATCAGATTCGAAAATGCTTGGCCCATGCGCTGCCCATCCCACGCACCTGTAAGTATCCCTTCTGATGTCATTTCAAACTTGCGGTCGGGATGGAAAGTTTTTGCCTCGTCAATTGTGTGCTGGCAAATTTCCAATAAATCGACCGTGCGTGGATCGATGGGTATGCCCTCACCTAAGTGGGTTGTGGAAAAGTCCAACAGGTCACGGACTATGGCATCCATCCGCTTTGAACTGTTCAGAATCCGTAGCCCGACCTTCAGTGCTTTGGAGGGCAAGGTTTGGTCCATCAATAGTACTTGCGCGCCCATGCTAACGGCGCCTAGTGGCGTGCGAACGTCATGCCCCAGGATGGCCAAAAACAGGTTCTGCGCTTCTCGCAACATCCTGGAATAACGCGCCATGGATTCAGTTTGAGCCTGATCAATGGATTCATTGAAACGGATCATATCTTGGATGTCGCTGGGTGTCGTGATTGCAGCATCGAGAGCCCATAATCGCAACACGCTGGAGCGGAGCGCCCGGTATTCAGCCATGACCTGCTCCCCGGAAAATCCGGCGGCAACGCGTTCCTCAGCGTGCAACTGCGCTGCGGTATTGCCGTTGGCAGCCAGCGCCAGGCCTTTGGACTTTGCAATGCTTTGATGCTCTGCCTGTGGAGTATCCAAATCCTTTGCAATAACGTGTAGCACCGCTGCTGCGTGATCCCGAAGTTCGACCTTCGTCGCATCTTCGAGTGGGGCCAGCGAAGCGGCGAACGATTCCCATTCATTGAGGATCGGCTCCAGATTTTCTAATATGAACGCTGACAATTTCATTGAGCGCCTCGCACAATGCTCTCTGGGACTATGTCACTGGGATGTAACAGGCGTTCGACCTCCGCTAGCAACGATTCCGCAAGGAAAGGTTTAGTGAGAAACGCATCGTAGCTATCGCCATGTGCGACTTGGCTACGCAAAGACCCGCTCATCAACATAAGGGGGAGCGTGTTGCGAGGGTAATGAGAGCGCAACTGCTGGCATAGCTCTAAGCCAGAGCGGCCTGGGAGCACGCAGTCGGAAATGACAAGATCGGGCTTGCGCTCGGCGATTTTGACCAACGCCTCTTCGGCGCTGTGCGCCACCTGGACGTCTTCATGGCAAGTTTCCAAAACCATCTGACAGGTTTCCGCCAGATCCACATCATCTTCTACGATTAAAATCTTCATCTTTCTCTCCGGTTATTGCCTTTGATACCGAAGAAAATGATCCGGCAGGGGAAAGCAAGCCCCGGCGAAGTGTCCGGCAACTCTTGATATTCCTCAGTACGCTAGCGTACATTTCCCTCAGTAAATTATGCGGCTGATCTTTCTAATAAAAATAAATAAAAAGGTAGGTGATTTGATCAGAACCATGTATATTGATTTCTGTACTTGCATCAAGTGGTAATCTTGTTGGTCTCAACTCCGCATGGCTCTAACTTAAGCCGTCCAGTTTTCTCTCCTTCGTTTTTAATTCTTGGTTTCAAGTGCCTTTACGGCGATCTTGCCTACATTCATAACTGAAGGAAAATTCATGAGCACTCAACAAACAGGTACTGTCAAATGGTTTAACGATGCCAAGGGCTTCGGCTTCATTACCCCCGACGCTGGCGGTGAAGATTTGTTCGCACACTTCCAGGACATCCAGTCCAACGGTTTTAAAAGCCTGTCGGAAAACCAACGGGTCTCCTTTGATCGCAGCGTTGGTCCTAAAGGCGAGAAAGCGGGCAACATTCAAGTAGTCAGCTAAAACATCTATAAAGTTTGTCATGGGCCGATTCCAACCGGCTGCGCACACTTGGCAGATAGCCTTGGTTCGTAGAAAATGGTTTAATCGCCGTCCATTTATTTTAATGAGAACGATAGAATTCTCAGTCCAATATTGACATGCTTATTTAAGAGCCCGCGATGACGCGGGCTTTTTTTTGGGAATAATAATAGGAATTTTTCATGAAGAAATATTCCATATTTTTGGAATATTAAATGATTCATTTGAATGATCCACAGCGTAACTTTCTACTGAAAGCTCTGCCTGCAGAAGATTTTTCGCGCTTGACGGTGCATCTGGAGCAGACAGCACTGCTGGTCGGAGATGTCTTGTACGAATCGGGCGATCGCCAGCATTATGTTTATTTTCCCGTCAGCGCCGTAATCTCTCTTCACTATTTGCTCGAAAATGGCGGATCTTCCGAGATCGCCGGGGTTGGCAATGAAGGCATGCTGGGTGTGGCGCTCATCATGGGTGGACATTCAACGCCCAGCCGCGCTGTGGTCCAGGCCAGCGGTGCCGCCTATCGGCTCAGCGCGTCCATCCTGCTTCAGGAATTCGAGCGCAGCGGTCCGCTGCAAAGGCTGCTGCTGCGCTACACCCAGGCGTTGTTGACTCAAATGTCGCAAACGGCGGTCTGTAACCGGCACCACACCGTAGAGCAACAATTGTGCCGATGGCTGCTGCTGACACTTGATCGCCTGTCGACCAATGAGCTGAAAATTACGCAAGAACTCATTTCGAACATGCTGGGCGTACGCCGCGAAGGCGTGACGGTCGCCGCCGGCAATCTGCAAAAAAAAGGGTATATCAGCTATCGGCGCGGCCACATTACCGTGGTCGACCGCAGTGGGCTGGAAGATGATGTGTGCGAATGCTATGCCGTGGTTAAGCGGGAATTCGCGCGTCTGCTTCCTGCTACCGCATGACACGCCATCCGCCATCAGCATCCCTTTTTGCCACGACTGAATCACCTTTAGCGAGTGCCCAATGACCCAACCCGAGCCTACCAGTACTTGCCACCTATCCTCCACGCTCCAGACTGACGTGCTACAGCGCGCCATCTTCGACAACGCGCACTTTTGCTATATCGCGACGGACGCGGCTGGAATCATTCAGATCTTTAACGTCGGTGCTGAACGCATGCTTGGTTATGACGGGCATGAGATGGTGGACGCTGCCACGCCAGATCACCTAGTTGATCCTGATGAAATCAGCGCGAGGATGCACCTGCTGTATGCCGAACTGCACACTGACTTCCCATCCGGGTTGCCAACGCTGTTGGTGAGGGCCGCGCGCGGTGTTGAAGATATTGTCGAGTTAACCTTCGTCTGCAAGGGCGGAGCGCGCCTCGCCGCAAGCGTCTCCATCAGTGCGCTGCGTGATGGATCAGGCGTGATTATTGGTTATCTGCTGATTGGCACCGACAACACAAAGCGCAAGCTGGCCGAAGCCGAGCAGGCGTTGTTGGACCAGCGCCTGCGAGACCAGCAGTTTTATACGCGCAGCTTGGTCGAATCGAATATCGACGCGTTGATGACCTGCGATCAGGACGGCATCATCAGCGACGTCAATCACCAGATGGTGCTGCTAACCGGGCACAGCCGTGAGCAGCTCATCGGCACCCCATTCAAAACCTATTTTGTTGAACCTGGGCTGGCTGAAGCTGCCATTCGCCGTGTACTACACGAAGGCAGGGTCATGGACTGCGAACTGATCGCTGTCGATCACGATGGCGTGCAGACGCCGGTCTCGTACAACGCCACGACCTACCATGACAGCAGTGGCCAGCTGCAGGGGGTGTTCGCTGCCGCTCGCAACATCGCTGAGCGCAAGCAACTGGAACAGACGCTGCAGGAAAAGAACGTCGAGCTGGAACTGGCACGCGCAACTGCCGAAAAGGCGAATCTGGCCAAGTCCGAGTTTTTGTCGAATATGAGCCACGAGTTGCGCACACCGCTTAATGCCGTGCTCGGCTTTGCGCAGTTAATGGAAACTGCGACGCCGCAACCGTCGCCGGCACAGAAATTATCGATCGAGCAGATCCTCAAAGGGGGATGGTACCTTCTGCGGTTGATTAACGAGATCCTCGACCTGGCCATGATCGAGTCAGGCAAGCTTGCCATGGAACTGGAGCCGATGTCGTTGACCGACGTTCTGAAGGATTGCCAGGTCATGATCGCGCCCCAGGCAACGTCCCGCAACGTCGACATCACCTTCGCGATTGGTGACACGCCACACTATGTGTATGCCGACCGCACGCGCATCAAACAGGTCATGATCAATCTGCTGTCGAACGCGATCAAGTACAACCGCCATCACGGCCAAGCCAGTGTGCGGTGCGAGCCTGTGTCTGGCGGCCGGCTACGCGTGAGTGTCAGCGATACCGGTATCGGACTGTCTCCAGCACAGTTGCTGCAATTGTTTCAGCCATTTAACCGACTGGGGCAGGAGGTGGGGAGCACGGAGGGGACTGGAATCGGACTGGTGGTGACGAAACAGTTGGTCGAGCTGATGGGCGGTGCCATCGGTGTCGACAGTGTGGTGGATACCGGCAGCACGTTCTGGTTTGAATTGATCACCGCCGTCGCCGAGGTCGCGATGCCAGACGAAGCGCTGTCCATCGCGGGCGTGCCGCTGAGTGCTGCGCCGCACGCCGCGCTGCGTACGCTGCTGTATGTGGAGGACAACAGTGCCAATGTGAAGCTGGTCGAGCAGCTGATCGAGCGGCGCAGCGATCTGAACTTGCTGGTGGCGTTGGATGGCGAGGCGGGGATAGCAGTAGCCCGGGGATCCCTGCCTGATGTTATTCTGATGGACGTTAACTTGCCTGGCATGAATGGTGTCGACGCCATGAAGGTATTGCGCGCCGACCCCAGAACTGCCCATATTCCTGTATTGGCCGTGTCTGCCAATGCGATCCAGAACGATATCGATCAAGGTCTTAAGGCGGGGTTCTTTCGCTACTTGACCAAGCCGATCAAGATAGACGAATTCATGCTAGCCCTCGATATCGCGCTCGATTTCGCGGCTAGCCAGTCCTTCCAGCAAACGGAGAATACCTTATGATCGCAAGCGCCGACATGTTCAACGCCCATCTGCTCATTGTTGATGATCAGGAGGCCAATGTGCTTTTATTGCGCGAATTGCTGCGTAATGCAGGCTACCAACGCATCAGCAGTACCATGGATCCGACCGAGGTGACGTCACTTCACCAGACCCACCGGTACGACTTGATTTTGCTCGACTTGCAAATGCCTGTCATGGATGGTTTTACCGTCCTTGAGCAACTCCTGGCAATTGAGTCAAGCGGCTATCTACCGGTACTGGTGTTGACGGCGCAGCCCAACCACAAGCTGCGCGCGCTCCAGGCTGGGGCGCGGGACTTCATCAGTAAGCCGTTCGATTTGATTGAAGTGGAAACTCGCATCCGCAACATGCTGGAGGTCCGGCTGCTGTATCAGGAATTGGAACAGCAAAATGTGCTGCTTGAACAGACGGTGGCGCAACGTACTGCCGAGTTGAGGGAAAGCGAAGCGCGCTTCAAGCGCTTTACCGAGCTGTCGTCGGACTGGTACTGGGAACAGGACGCACATGGACGCTTCACTAATATCTCAGGGCCGGTGTTGGAAATGTTGGATCTGGCACTGGAGGAAGACGGCATTACTGCATTGGCGATACCTGATGGTGACTTTGATGTGGAACAGCGTAAAGAGCTGGACCGCTTGATAGCACAACGTGAGCCCTTCATTGACTTTATTTACCATCGCACAGACGCGAATGGGAGGCGCCAGTTCTTACAGGTCAGCGGCGAACCTCGCTTTGATGAGGCCGGTCGTTTCATCGGGTATCGGGGTATCGGCATTGACATTACCGCGCGCCAGCCTACTGCGCAAAATGATGCGTAAATTACCGTCGGGTCACCTAAACTAAGCCTGCCGTCTCTTAATCCTCTGGTAATCCCCCCATTTTTAGAGCGCGCTAAAAGTAGAGGTTAAGCGGCCAAGGCAAGCTTCTGTTTTGGTGTTATGCCACCAAGTGCCATGTTGGGCCGGTCGTGATTGTAAGTCCACAGCCAGCGGGTTGCAAAATCCTGGATCTCGTCCAGTGTTTCAAATAGGTGATGAGCCAGCCAGTCATAGCGCGCGGTGCGGTTGTAGCGTTCAACGTAAGCGTTCTGCTGCGGCTGCCCCGGCTGTATGAAGTCGATGCGGATACCGCGCCTGGCAGCCCAGGACATGGTCACTGCGCTGATGTACTCAGGGCCGTTATCGCAACGAATCACCAGTGGTTTTCCCCGCCATTCAATGATCCTATCGAGCGATCGGATTACCCGCTCAGCTGGCAGCGAGAAGTCCACCTCTATACCGAGTCCTTCGCGAGTGTAGTCGTCGATCACATTGAACAAACGGATACTGCGGCCATCGGCCAGCTGGTCATGCATGAAGTCCATCGACCAAGTCTGGTTGGCCTGTGTGGGCACGGCCAGTGGCAGCGGCTTTTCCCGTACCAAGCGATGGCGCGGCTTGATCCTCAGGTTCAATTCTAGTTCGCGGTAAATCCGGTAGACGCGCTTGTGGTTCCAGCTAAACGACTTCACGTTGCGCAGGTACAGGAAGCATAGCCCGAAGCCCCAGTTACGTTGGTTGGTCGTCAGGCGCACCAGCCAGTCCGCAATGACTTCGTTCTCCGCGTTTAGCTTGGCTTCATAGCGGTAGCAGGTTTGGCTAATGCCGAAGGCCAGGCAAGCGTGTTTGATGCTCAGGCGACCTGCCTCCACGTAGTGCTTCGCCATCTCACGTCGACGAGATGGCTTCACCACTTTTTTGCCAGAGCCTCCGCAACGACTTCTGCCTTCAGGCGTTCCTCGGCATACATTTTTTTCAGGCGACGATTTTCATCTTCCAGCTCTTTCATGCGGGCCATGAGCGAGGCATCCATGCCGCCGAACTTGGAGCGCCACTTGTAGAACGTGGCGTTGCTGATGCCATGCTCGCGGCATAGTTCCGGGACAGGGGAGCCGCTTTCGGCTTGCTTGAGGATGGCGATGATCTGGCTATCGGTAAAACGGGACGTCTTCATGTAGAACTTTCAAAAATCTGAGTTTGAAAAATTCTACTTTTAAACGCGATCATTTGGTGGGAGGATTACCGGAGGGCATTTGCAGTAACCATTCGTACTCCATGCGTGAGAAAAAGGACGAAAAAAAAGCCGCCAACGGCAGCTTGATTTTCGCTTCACTAGAAATTCCCAAAGAGCCAGAATCTGGGTTCATCATCTATTTTGCGGAACTGTCCGTTTTTTGCGGAACTAATTTGGAATGGGTTCAGTGAAGAAAATGCGCTGAAACCCGCAATACAGCTGTTGGTGCCCCGGGCCGGAATCGAACCGGCACGCCTTGCGGCGGCGGATTTTGAGTCCGCTGCGTCTACCAATTCCACCACCGAGGCAGGTGTATTGCAATGCGACCCGCATTATCACCGATTTGCAACCCCGCCGCAACCCTGCACAACAATTTTTCTATTTCGGCAAGTAATCGACGCCGCTGGAGCGGGTATCATCATGGCTACCGCCAGCTTTGCCGGTCGCGCCGGTACCGAGACGCATGAAAAATAAGAAGATACGCGAAATCATCCTGGGCAAGCCGCTCGATCCTCTGAAGAGCGAGACGCGTCATTCGATGGCGCTGGTGGCTTTCCTGGCCTGGGTCGGCCTGGGGGCGGATGGCTTGTCGTCCTCCGCTTACGGTCCCGAGGAAACCTTCCGCGCGCTGGGCGGGCATACGCATCTGGGCTTGTACATGGCGATCGCCACGGCGGTGACGGTGTTCATCATTGCGCTGGCCTACAACCAGGTGATCGAGCTGTTCCCCACCGGTGGCGGCGGCTACCGTGTGGCGACCAAGCTGGTGGGGCCGTACATGGGCCTGATCTCCGGCTGTGCGCTGATACTCGACTATGTGCTGACCATTGCGATCTCGATTGCGTCCGGCGTCGATGCGCTGGCTTCGTTCCTGCCGCTGGGCTTCCAGCCCTACAAGCTCTGGGCGGAGACGTTTTTCATCGGGCTGCTGATCGTGATGAATCTGCGCGGCCTCAAGGAAGCAATCCAGATCCTGCTGCCGATCTTCCTCGGCTTTGTGGCCACCCATCTGGTGTTGATCGTGTATGGCATTTTCGCCCATGCCTCGCATTTGCCGGCGCTGATTCCGGGCACGATGGCGGAGACCACTGACCTGGCCAGCCACATTGGCTGGGCCGGCGTGGCGGGCATGCTGCTGGCGTATTCGCAGGGCGGCGGTACGTACACGGGGCTGGAGGCGGTGTCGAACAACGTCAACCTGCTGGCCGAGCCGCGTGTACGCACCGGCAAGGTGACGATGATTTATATGGCGTTGTCGCTGGCGTTCACTGCGGGCGGCATCATCCTGCTGTATTTGCTGTGGGATGCGCAGCCCGTGCCGGGCGAGACGCTGAACGCGTCCACCTTCAAGACCATCATTGCCAGCATGGGCCTGGGCGGCGAGATGGTGAACCAGATGCTGCTGGTGGTGGTGCTGGCGTTTGAGGCGGGGCTGCTGTTTGTGGCGGCGAATACCGGTTTCCTGGGCGGCCCGTCGGTGCTGTCGAACATGGCGGCGGACTCGTGGGTGCCGCACAAGTTCCGCTATCTGTCCACGCGCCTGGTGACGCAGAACGGCATCCTCGTCATGGGCGTGGCGGCGCTGGCGATCCTGTGGTGGACCGGCGGCAGCGTGACCTTGCTGGTGGTGCTGTATTCGATTTCGGTGTTCCTGACGTTTGCGATTTCCCTGTTTGGCCTGGTGCTGTATTGGTCGCGCAACCGCAAGAAGGGCACGCAGTGGAAGCGGCGCTGGCTGCTGTCGGCGCTGGGGTTTGTGATTTGCGCCGGCATCCTGGCGATACTGCTGGTCGAGCGCTTTGCCGAAGGCGGCTGGACCACGGCGGTGATTATTGCGGCGATGGCGGCGTTCTGCTTTTACATCCGCAAGCACTATCGCGCAACCAAGCAGGCGATCCATTCGGTGGATGAGGTGTTTGCCAGCCAGCCGTTTGGCGCGGGGACGGAGCCGATCGAGCCGAATCCGGAAGAGCAGACTGCGGTGTTCATTGTGGGCACTTCGCGTGGCGGTGGCCTGCATGCGTTGCTGTGGGTGCAGCGCATGTTCCCGAACCACTTCAAGAATTTTTTGTTTGTGAATGCGCGCACCGTCGATTCGCATGCTTACGGCGGCGAGGGCGCACTCGAGCAGATGCGCGAGGAGGCAGCGGAGACGCTGGAGTTCTTTGTCGATTTCTGCCACAGCCATGGCATGGCGGCTTCGTCGTATCTGGGCTTTGGCACGGATGCGGTGGAGGAGGTCACGCGCTTGTGCGAAGAGATCAGCCACGAGTTCCCGCATGCGATTTTCTTCACCAGCAAACTGATCTTCGCCTCCGACAACTGGTTCACGCGTCTTCTGCACAACCAGGCCGCACTGGCCGCGCAACGCCGTTTGCATCTGGAAGGCCTGCAAATGGTGATCCTGCCGATGAAGGTCTAGGACGCCGGCCCCTGTTTTACTGAAAGGATTGTATGGTTACCTGCTATCTGCGTTACATCATCGACCCGTATAAGCTCAGCGAGTTCGAGCATTACGGGAAGCTGTGGATACCGCTCGTGGAAAAATTCGGCGGTCAGCACCACGGCTACTTCTTGCCGTCGGAGGGCGCCAATAACGTCGCGCTGGCGATGTTCACGTTTCCGTCACTGGCATCCTATGAAACGTATCGGACGTCGTCGCTGCAGGATGCCGACTGTCTGGCGGCGTTTAACTACGCGGAAGAAACGCGCTGCATCATGAGCTAGGAGCGCAGCTTCTTCCGCCCAGTCTTTCAGTAGATCAGGCGATGGTCGACGCCGGCAGTACTACCGCTTGTCGCTGACGCGCGCCCATGATCAGTATCCACAGGGCGAAGGCCACCTCGCCCAACTGGCAAGGGAACGCCAGGCTGGCTACCAGGTCGTTGTATGCCGGTTGCAGTAGGCCAGCATAGCTCAGCGCCAGGTAGGCAACACCATTGATGGCCAGCCAGATAGCCAGGAACCTCGGCAGGAAGCCGCAGCGGTACGTCAGCACGGCCAGCGGGAACAGCCAGAGTCCCCAGAAGATTTCCGATGCATAGGTCATCATGCTGTGCATGCGCAGGAACATCATGGCCAATCCTGTGCGCTGGGCTTGATCGAAGGCTGCCAGGAAATCGGGGCCCTGGACCAGGATCAAGGTGGCCATGTCATTGAGGGTATTGAAAAAATAAAGCGGCGTGTCCATGAAGCCCAGCATCAGCATCAGCAGGGCCCAGTACCGGTTCACATCCTTGAACAGTCGGTACAGCGTGAAGGTCAGTATCAGGCTGACAGCGCCCGTGATCAGATCGCTGGCGATCCCCATGCGGAACAACATCTCATGCGCCGTGATGCCATGGATGGTCGCCGCCGCATCGCCAGTGACAAACAATTTGCTGGGAAGGTACACCAGACGCAATGGTGCGATCAGGATCACCAGTAAATAGAAGAAACCTGCAATCCTTGCTTTCGTGCTGAGCGTGTGCATGCTGTGACCTTTTTCCAATAGCGGCGCCGGACTGCGCCTGAGTTAAGTGGCAGGCATCGGCGGCGAACACCGGCTGATGGCCACTTGAGCATTTTTGTTTCATGTGTCAAAAATAACTGACATGTGAAATAAATGCAAGAGATATTGGTAAAAAGGTATTTGGTCAAGCGTGTGCCTGTTGCTGCTCCAGCAGCGCGAAGATGGCGTCTTTGGACAGCACGTACTGGTCCATCAGCACTTCCTTGAGTTCGGCGATCTGCTCGCGGTAGTCGGCGATGGCCTTGAGCGTGTAGCTGTAGAGCTCGTCGGCTTTGGCTTCTACCTGGCCCAGGTCGGCTTCCTTGTCCTTGAACTGGCTGTGGTCGATCTTGGAGCGTGAGTACATCGACAGCTTGTTGACCATCAGGTTCAGCATCGAGGTGGCTTTCTCGATGTCGTTCTGGCTGCCGACGGAAATGCCGCGCGCGCCGTAGAACAATTCTTCCGCCGCTACGCCGCCATACAGCTGGATCACGTCGCGCTCCAGTTCCTCCAGTGTGCGCAAGGCCACGTCGTCCGACGCCGACAGCACGTAGCCGAGCGCGCCCAGCTTGGACACGGATTCGGTGGAGATTTTCAGCAGCGGCGAGCGTTCTTTGACTTCGGCCAGCGACAGGCCTTCGCGCAGCCATGGATCGATCTGCATGAAGAAGTGGCCCAGCTCGTGCAAGGCCACGCGTTCACGCTGGCGGGTTTTCTCTGCCGTGGTGGCGCGGTCGGTGAGGCCGATGGTGGCGCGTTCAAACGCGCGGAACAGCAGGTCGGTAGTGATGACCGTGTGCTCCTGGATCGCCAGCATGCTGGCGCGCTCCACCACGGTCTGCAGTACGGCCGGGCTCAGGTTGGCGGTGATCTCGGCCACGTTGTCGAGGTTGAGATCGTTCCAGTCCACACAGCCATCTGCCTTGCGCGCCAGGAAGGAGCGCAGCAGCTCGCGGCGTTCGCTCTTGTTCGGCAGGCGGAAGTTGATCTTGACGGAGAAGCGGCGCAGCATGGCTTCGTCCATGCGCGTGGAGGCATCGTCGAAGTTGGAGGCGACTACCCAGATCACGCCTTCGCCCTTGTTGCTGCGCACGCCGTCGAGCAGGCCCAACAGCGTGTTGGCGGTATCGTCTTCCCATTTTTTTTCGCCACGGCCGCGCGGCATGAACAGGCTTTGCGCCTCATCCAGGAAGATGATGCAGCTGCCGCGCGCGCAGGCTTTCTTGTGCAGGGCGTGCAGCGCCTTGGAGCCGCCGCCGATGTAGCCTGATTCCAGCGCCGAGGCCGATGCCTGGATCAAGGGGATGTCGAGACGCTTGGCCAGGTAGCCGGCCAGCTTGGTCTTGCCGGTGCCGGCCGGACCGGTCAGCATGACGTTGAACGGCTTGTCGATGTCGTGTTCTTTGTAGGCGGCACGGTTGCGTATCATGTCTTCCAGGTGCAGCACTTCCTGCTTGATGTCTTCCATGCCGATCAGGTCGTCCATGCTGCCGCCCAGCTGGTCCGGCGTCAGCACGGTGGCGCTCACGCCCATGCCTGGCAGGCCATTGCGCAGCAGGAACAGGGCCAGGCCGATCAGCAGGATGTCGAGCAGGTGACGCATCACGAACGCGCCCACGCGCGCCAGCTTGCTTTCGTCATCCTGCATCACCGCCTTGTGCGAGGCGAGGAAGTCGTCGCGCGCAATCGCGTACGGAATGTTATTGCGCAGCAGGACTTCGCGTTCCAGGCTCAGGTGGGTCGTGCCCGGCACCTTGACCACGTACAGTTTGTCGTCGTTCTTGAGTTTGAAGATGTAGCGCGGTGCGTCCGACTGCGGCGCGGCCACCAGCAGGTAGTCCAGCTGGGCGCGCTTGGCGGGCAGTGCCGTGATCTGGGCGATGTCCTGGGTATGTAAGACCGGGCTGCTGTCCTGCGGCACGTCGGCGCGCAAACCCAGCAGAATGACCAGCGATGCGGTCAGCACCAGCAGCGCCGCACGGACATAGGTTTTCCGCAGCGCGGATTGAAGTTTGTGCAAAGTGAACATGTGCGCCATCCAGGGCAGTAGAGCCAGGGCCGGGCGCGGGAGTGGGGCGCAGCAGCCGGGGCCGCCGTGACCGGCGCGCGGAGCGGGGCGGGCCGGAAAAGTCGGTATGCGAAATATTTGTGCCGTGCGGCAACTAAAGCTATGCGCAACTATAGCCCGATTGCGGTCTTTTGTATCGCTTTACCCCGACAAAAAGCCGCTGCACGCAACAGATCGCGGCGACCTGCCGTTTATCCCGTGTTTTTGCATCTGGTGCCAGCGCTTTAACCGCTCGTCGCATGCGCAGGATATTTGCGCGGGGCTTTGTTAATCTGCCTACGTCTACCGCTGAATGCACAAATTGCAGCGGTGGCTCCCGGTACTCAACATCAGCAAGCCCACTTAGGAGCACACCAATGAAAACGATCCTCGCCGGCATCGCGGCCTCGCTCGCCCTGACGTCGCTGTCCATAGCCCATGCCGCCGACTACAGCGTGCAAGTCAAGTCGCCGCAGCGCTACCACCTTGTGGAACAAGATTTCTACAATTTCAAGAATACCTACCAGCTCACCAATGGCCAGAAGATCGCATTCAGCGCCCGCATGGACCATTACTACGCCCAGCTGGATAACGGTGAGCGCATCCGGATCTATCCGGTGTCGCGCACGGCTTTTGTGACGGACAGCGGGGCCCGCTTCGAGTTCCTCGACCAGGGCGAAACCGTGGGTATCGCCAGTTTTGAAAAGCTGCCACTGGCCGGCAACCTGCCGGCCAACACCATGGTCATGGCGCACCGCTAAGCCGCCACCCGACCGGCACGATACTTTTTATATTGGAGAGACATCATGAACACCACGCTGTTGAGCCTGGCTGTAGCCGCTGCTTTGTCGATCACCACCCTGGCCCACGCTGCATCGCCAGACAATGAAAGTGTGAAGATCGCGGCGCCCGCCGCCGGCGACTTCAAGTTCAAACCGTACGAGTTCCAGGAGTATCTGTACTCCTATGCGCTGAGCAACGGCGACAAGCTGAAGTTCACGCAAAAAGTGGCGCACTACTATGCCGAGGTGAATGGCCATCGTAAAGTGGAAATCTACCCGGTTGCGCCTGGCGAGTTCGTCACGCAGGCGGGCAGCCGCATCAGCTTTACCGAGGATGGCGATGCGCTGACCATCGACAATTATGAACGCCTGCCCATGACCGCCCAGCTGCCTGCCAACACCACCGTGGTGGCCAGCCGTTGAGGCGCGCTATTTGCCGTAGTGATCGTATTTGCGGTCCAGCCGCGTCAGGGTGCCGTCGCGCCGCATGTCAGCCAGTGCGGCGTTAAGCTTGTCGATGAGCTCGTCCGGTACGGACGGGTTGCACGCCAGGTAGACCTTGACGCGGTGGAACACCAACAGCGGCACCACTTTGTCCGACCAGTCGAACTGTGCCATGCCTGTGCTGCCGCTGCGCGTGGCAACTGCCCACAGGTCAATACGGTTGAGCAGCAGCTTTTGCGGATTGGCGAGGTCGTTGCTGACCGCATCCACATTGAAGCCGCGGCTGCGCAGATACTCGTCGCGCGCGTCGCCGATGGCGGTGCCGATGCGCAGCTTGCGCGCGTCGTCGACCGAGGTGAGCGGGAAGCTGTGATCGGCGCGTCCCCAGAATTGCCATTCGGCCTCATCGGTCGGCCCCACCCATTTGAACATGGCCTCGCGTTCCGGCGTGCGCGAGGTGGAATATACGCACGTGCCCCGCTGCGTCTGCGCTTGCATCAAAGCGCGCTTCCACGGCAATAGTTCTATCTTGTAATCGGTGCCGGTACGCACCATCATTTCGCGGATCTTGTCGGTGGCGCGGCCGGTGACCACACCATCCGGACCAAGCATGCTCGACGGTGGCGAGTGCTCGGTGGTGATCTGCAGCGACGCGGCGTATGCCGCGTGCAGACCGGACGCCAGCAGTAGGGATGTCAGTATGATAAGTCGCATGGGCTGGCCGCTTTCTGCTGAAAAGCATAGCAGCAATGCCAGCCCGGCGGCAACACAGCTTAGTCGGCGCGGCGATACAGGCGGAAGCGTTCTTCGCGGTCGGCCGGGCGGCGTCCCTCCCACAGCAGCACCCACTGCTTGCCGCGGTGCTGCGCCTGGATCTCGCGGTCGTCGCGGACCTTGATGCTATCTTGCAACAGCAGCAGATCGCAGCGGCCACCTTCCACGCCCACGAACGGCAACTGGGCGTAATAGGCAAACGAGGCGCGCTGGGCCGGTCCCACATTCGATTCGATGCAACGGGCGTTGGCGGGCAGCTTGTCGGCGATCTGGCGCGCCACCGTGGCGTAGCTCTTGCTGTAGTTGACGTCCGGCAGGAACAGCGTCATGAGCAAAATCCAGATCAGGATCAGGCCGCCCGACGACAGCACCACCGCGCGCCACAGCACGGAGGGGCGGCGCGACACGCGCCAATGCACCAGCACAAACCAGCCGATGGTGGCGGCCAGCGCCACAAAGAAGGCGACCCAGCCCAGCTCCGGATGGAAGCCGGGCACCAGCTTGAGCGCATTCTTGGCGGCCTGGGCTGGCCAGCCGGTCAGCTTGGCAATCCAGAACACCCAGATCACGGCCGCGCACAGCGTCAGCGCCATCACCGAGAACCAGTCGATGAAGTTGATGGCGCCGCGCTTCATGGTCAGCAGGCCGAACGCGGCCATGACCGCGAGCGGCGGCAGCAGCACCAGCAGCTGGCCCTGTTCGGGCTGCGGGTTGAAGCAGGTCAGCAGCACGCCGGTCGCGACAAAGGCCAGCGGCACGACAATGTGCAGCACGCCGCGCTGGCGGCGCCAGGCCCATACGGCCCAGCCGGCAAACGGCCAGGCCGGCCAGAAGAACCAGACGCCGACGCGGAACAGGAATTTCAGCGACATCAGGCTCGGCCAGTCCAGCTGCAGCCAGTTCCAGCCCAGCCAGGCGTTGAGCGGTTGCTGGTGGTAGGGCGCCAGCACTTGCGCGGGAATCAGCCACAGCGCGGTGACGGCGCCGCCGACGGCAATCATGGCGCCCAGGTCACGTACGGCGCGGATGGCCGGCTGGGCCAGGAAGCGCGTGCAGGCAAACAGGGCCAGCATCATGAACACCGGCGTGATCCAGCCGCGCGTCAGCGTCAGCAGGCCGATCGCCAGGCCGCTCAGCGCGGCATTGCGCAGCGACGGTTTTTCCACGTAGCGCACGGTGCGGTACAGCAGGAACGCGGTCATCGACACTTGCAGCGCTTCCGGCGTGGTCTCGTGGCTGTGCAGCAGCAGACCCAGGCAGCCGAGGTAGATCAGGACGGCGGCGTCGGCCAGCGTGCGGCCGAAGTCGTCCGGTTCAGGCTGGCCGCCAAAGGCCAGGCGCAGCGGCTGCGCATCCTGACGGCGCCCGAGGTGGAAGGTGGCGTACCACAGCGACAGCACGCCCAGCAGGAAGGCCGCCACGGTGCCGATGCGGGCCGCGTGCACATCGCCCAGCAGCCAGCCAAATAACTTGATGCCGGCCGCGCCCAGCCAGAACGCCAGCGGGCCTTCGTCCGGCCACGACAGGCCGGCGATATTCGGCCACAGCCAGTCCTGCCAGGTGCCATGCGCCATGGTCCACATGATGCCAAAGCTGGCTGCGTCATCGTTCTTCCACGGGTCGCGGCCGATCAGGCCAGGCAGGATGTACAGCAGGCCAAGGGCAAACAACGCCCAGCGCGGCAGTGCCAGGGTAGCGGCGGCGGGAAGACGGACTGGCTTCATCGATCAGTGTGCTTTATGAGTAGAACCGGAGTATGAATCAAAACGGGCGAACAAACAAAAAAAGCAGCCAGAGGCTGCTTTTTTTATCGAAGCGGCTGAAATTAGCCTGCAGCGACGGCGGTTTTCGAACCGACGGTACCGAACTTCTGGCGGAATTTCTCAACGCGGCCAGCGGTGTCGACGATTTTGTGTTTGCCGGTGTAGAACGGGTGCGACTCAGCCGAAACCTCGATCTTGATCAGTGGGTAGTCTTTACCTTCGTGATTGATGGTTTCGCGGGTCTGGATGGTCGAACGGGTGATGAATTTGAAATCGCACGACAGATCGTGGAAAACAACTTCGCGGTATTCTGGGTGACCTTCTGCTTTCATTTGTAGCCTCGGTATAGGTTGGTAGCCAAACAGCACTTCGGCGGTCTGTTCTGCTTCTTGACCCGATTGCCGCTCACTTGCCAGAGTTAAAAAATAATGCGATCGGCGATTATACGCCCGGAAACGCAAACAGGCAACCGAGGTTGCCTGTTTGTTAAGGCTGACTAGTGGTTAGCCGCCCCTGCGCATCATGTCGAAGAACTCGGTGTTGTTCTTCGTGGCGCGCATCTTGTCGAGGATGAACTCCATCGCCTCGATCTCGTCCATCGAGTACAGCAGCTTGCGCAGGATCCAGATCTTCTGCAGCTGGTCCGGCTTGATCAGCAGTTCTTCGCGGCGCGTGCCCGATTTGTTCAGGTTGATGGCCGGGTAGACGCGTTTTTCGGCCAGGCGGCGCTCCAGGTGCACCTCCATATTGCCGGTACCCTTGAATTCTTCGTAGATCACGTCGTCCATGCGCGAACCGGTTTCAATCAGCGCGGTAGCGACGATGGTCAGCGAGCCGCCTTCTTCGACGTTACGTGCGGCGCCAAAGAAGCGCTTCGGACGTTGCAGCGCGTTGGCGTCCACACCACCGGTCAGCACCTTGCCCGAGGCCGGGATCACGGTGTTGTAGGCGCGCGCCAGGCGGGTGATCGAGTCCAGCAGGATGACCACGTCTTTTTTCATTTCGACCAGGCGCTTGGCTTTTTCCAGCACCATCTCGGCCACCTGCACGTGGCGGGTGGCGGGTTCGTCGAAGGTCGAGGCCACGACTTCGCCGCGCACCGAGCGTTGCATCTCGGTGACCTCTTCCGGACGTTCGTCGATCAGCAGCACGATCAGCGTGACGTCAGGGTGATTGGAGGTGATCGCGTGGGCGATGTGCTGCAGCATGACCGATTTACCGGACTTCGGCGACGCCACCAGCAGGCCGCGCTGGCCTTTGCCGATCGGCGAGATCAGGTCGATGATACGGCCGGTGATGTTCTCGGTACCGTTGATGTCACGTTCCAGGCGCAGCGGCTCGTTCGGGTGCAGCGGCGTCAGATTCTCAAACAGGATGCGGTGTTTCGAGGCTTCCGGCGACTCGCCGTTGACCTTGTCGACCTTGACCAGCGCGAAATAGCGCTCGCCATCTTTCGGGGTACGCACTTCGCCTTCGATCGAGTCGCCGGTGTGCAGATTGAAGCGGCGGATCTGCGAAGGGGAAATGTAGATATCGTCGGTGGAGGCCATGTAGCTGGCGTCCGGCGAACGCAGGAAGCCGAAACCGTCCGGCAGCACTTCCAGGGCGCCATCGCCGAAGATCTGCTCGCCCGATTTGGCGCGTTTTTTCAGGATCGCGAACATCAGTTCCTGCTTGCGCAGGCGTGCCGCATTGTCGATATCCAGCCCGATCGCCATCTCCAGCAATGCCGAGACGTGTAAGGCCTTTAGTTCAGATAGATGCATATTGTTTGAGTGTCCCGTGACGGGAAAGTAAAGGTGGGGGAGGACCTACGTGGGTTGTCTCATTTTATTCAGCGGCGCCGCGGGCGCGGCGTCGCTGGCACAACGTAGCGATAGTAGCCTAAATTCGCTCAGTTAGATATTGCTGTCGATGAAAGAGGTCAGCTGGCCTTTTGCCATGGCGCCAACTTTCTGCGCGGCCGCAACGCCGTTCTTGAACAGGATCAGGGTCGGGATGCCGCGGATGCCGAACTTGGCAGGTACTGCCTGGTTCGAATCGACGTCCATCTTGGCGATCTGGATCTTGCCTTCGTATTCCTTGGCGACTTCTTCGAGGATCGGGGCGATGCTCTTGCATGGACCGCACCATTCAGCCCAGAAATCGACCAGTACTGGACGGTCCGATTTCAGCACGTCGGTGTCAAAAGATGCATCGGTAATGTGTTTGATATTTTCGCTCATAGTTTCCTCAATCGAGGTCAGTGAAAGTAATAACGCCTGGGGACGGGCCTCAAACGCTGCCATGGGCAGCAGTTGGGTGCCATTTGCACGATTTCAATGTCTCGGAGGGGATGGCAACAAGGTCGGCAGGCGAGGGATGGCGTAAATAATAACCCATTTTTTAAAAATGTGCGGTTGTTTGTGGCAACCCTCTAAACTATTTACCAAGATTGCCAGGAAGGACAGCTGCTGGCGCCGCGCAACGTGCGGCGGCGCGCGCCAGCAGCACGGCCAGCGCCTCGGTGCTGAGCGGCTTGGGACAGGCGTCGAGGATGGTCAGCCCCTGGGCTTCGGCCAGCCGCGCGGCGGTCTTGAGCACGGCGCCATCGACGCCGGACAGCAGCACCACGCAGCCCTGATATTGCTGCGCCGCCGCCAGGCGCAGGAAATCGATGCCGTCCATGACCGGCATCGACAGGTCGCACACCACCAGGTCCGGCGGGCGCAGGCGCAGCTCGATCAGCGCGCGGCGGCCATCGGTTTCGCGTAGCACCGTATGGTCGCCCAGTTCGGCGATCATGTCGGCCAGTAGTTCCAGCATGAAGGCATCGTCATCCAGCAGCAGTATCCGCATCTCAGTTATCGTCGGCGAAGGTGGTATTGGTCATGATTTGTTCGGTGATCTGCTCCAGCAGCGGCCAGAGTTTTTGCAGCAGGGCCTTGGCGCGCGCGGCATTGGCGGCATCGCTGTCGTCGGCCGGCAGCTGTTCCAGTGCCAGCATCAGTTCGCCCATGCCCAGCGCACCGACGGTGCGGGCCGGCGACTTGAGGCGGTGCCCCAGCTCGCGCAGCGTGCCCACATCGCCGCGGCCTAGCGCTGCTTCCATCTGGGTCAGGCCATCCTGCGTATTTTGCAGGAATTTGAAGGCGAACTTGCGCACCTTATGCGGATGGTAGCCCAGCAGCTTGGCCAGGATGGACAAATCAATCACGGCCGGGTCGCCGCCCAGCGTGGTCTTGAAGGCGGGCCGCGCGGGGCGCGCCGGCGGCGTATCGCCCTGCGCCGTGGCGTCGCGCTCGGGCAGCCAATTGGCGATGGTCTGGTACATCAGCGCCGGCTGGATCGGCTTGGAGATGAAATCGTCCATGCCCGCCTCGATGCAGCGCACCCGGTCTTCGCTGGTGGCGGTGGCGGTCATGGCCAGCACGCGCATGTCGGCCAGGCGCGGATCGGCGCGGATGCGGCGCGTGGCTTCCAGGCCATCCATGAGCGGCATCTGCACGTCCATGAGCACGCAGTCGAACGCGGTCTGGCGCAGCAGCTCCAGCGCTTCCATGCCGTTGGCGGCCAGGCATACCGAGGAGCCGACTTCTTCCAGCATCTCCAGCGCGATCTGCTGGTTGAAGGTGTTGTCCTCGACCAGCAGGATGCGGGCGTTCTTGAGCGCCGACATCACGGCCGCGCTGCGCGAGGAGGCCAGCAGCTCGGCGGCGGCGTCCTTGACGCGGTCGATCAGGTCCGGCACGCTGGCGTTGCTGATGCCTAGGCGCGCAGTGAACCAGAACGTGCTGCCTTGCCCGGGACGGCTATGCACACCCACATCGCCGCCCATGAGCTGCGCCAGCTGCTTGCAGATCGACAGACCCAGGCCGGTGCCGCCGTATTCGCGCGTGGTCGAAGTGTCGGCCTGCTGGAAGGACTGGAACAGCTTGTCGATTTCCACTTCCGACAGGCCGATGCCGCAGTCGCTGACTTCAAAGCGCAGCAGGCAGCCGTAGGCGTCGCCGACTACCTGGCGCACCCGCACTTCGATGCGGCCCTTTTCGCTGAACTTGATGGCGTTGTTGGCGTAATTGATCAGCACCTGGCCTAGCCGCAGCGGATCGCCGCGCAGCACCCGGGGCAGCGTCGGGTCGAGATCGTAGACCAGCTCCAGTTCGCGGCTGGCGGCCTTGGGCGCCACCACCGTGTTGAGCGTCTGGATCACATGGTCGAGCGCAAAATCGACCTGCTCGATTTCCAGCTTGCCCGCCTCGATCTTGGAGATGTCGAGGATGTCGTCAATGATGCCCAGCAGGTGCTCGCCGGCGAAGCGTATCTTTTCCAGGTAGTCGCGCTGGCGCGGATCGAGTTCGGTCTTCAGCGCCAGATAGGCCATGCCGATCACGCCATTCATCGGCGTGCGGATTTCGTGGCTCATGTTGGCGAGGAACTGGCCTTTGGTCTGGCTGGCTTCCTCGGCCACGCGGCGCGCGTGATCCAGCTCGCTGGTGCGGGTCGCCACGCGTTCTTCCAGATGTTCATTGAGTTCGCGCAGCGCGTCCTGGCTGTTCTTGCGTTCGGTGATGTCGGTCAGGCTGGCCACCACCAGGTGCACGGCGCCGCCGTCGTCGGGGATGGGCTCCACATTGACGGACAGCCAGCGGCGGCTGCCGTCCGGATGCGTCAGGCCCATCACCACGTCGCGCACCGGCATGCCGGTGACCAGCGCCAGTTGCACCGGGTGGCTGGCCGCATCGTAAGGCGTGCCGTCTTCGCGCACGCCAGCCCACAGGCCATCGCGGCTCAGTTGCTCGGTGTGCGCCAGCATGCGCGCGGCGGCGACATTGCGTTCGATGATGAGGCCTTGGGCATCGACCATCACCAGGCCGTTGGTGACGGCGTTGAAGATGGAGGCCAGGCGCTGGCTGGACTCGTGCAGCGCGCCTTCCGCCTGGCGGCGCGCGGTGATGTCGGTCAGCATCGCCAGCGTACCGGCGTAGTGGCCGGAATCGGCGTTCATCACGGTGGTCGACAGCAGGCACCACACGGTGCTGCCATCGCTGCGCAGGAAGCAGACGTCGCCCTGGCTGGCCTGGCCGGACAGGCGCCGCTGCAGGTGCTGCTTGAGCAGCGCGCGGCCGGTGTCGTCCATGAAGTCGGTCATGGCGCGGCCCATGATCTGTTCGATGTCGTAATTGAGCATGCGCGCCAGCGTCGGGTTGACGAAGGTGGTGCGGTCGTCGGCATTGGTCATCCAGATGCCTTCTGCGGCCGTCTGCACGATCTGGCGATAGCGTTCCGAACTTGCGTGCAGCGCTTCCTCGGCGCGCTGGCGCTGCGTCATGTCACGCAGCGCGACGATCACCAGCTCCTGCCCGGCCAGCTCCACCGGCGACATATGCACCATGGCCGGGAAGCTGCTGCCGTCGGCGCGGATCGCACACAGCACGCGGCCCGGCAGGTTGGGGCGCGAGAACAGTTCGCGCACGCGGCCGTTGTTGCGCATGGCCTCCGGCGCCAGCTGCTCGATCGAGCGGCCGGTCATATTGCCGTCGTAGCCAAAGCTGTGGGCGCAGGAGGGATTGGCGTGGCGCACGCGGCCATTTTTCTCGGCGATCAGCACCGCGCCCGGCGTCGCATCGACCACGGCCCACATGCGGGCTTCCTCGGCGACGGCGCGTTCGCCGATATCGGCCAGCGTGCCGGCCGCGCGCACCGGCAGGCCGGCCGCATCGCGCTCCAGTATCATGCCGCGCGCCAGCACCCATTTCCAGCTGCCGTCGCTGGCGCGCAGCCGGTGTTCGCTGCGGATCTGGCCCGTGGCGTCGCTGGTGCTGGTCAGGTAGTCCTGGATGCCGCGCTCGACGCGCTGGCGGTCTTCCGGATGCACATACTCGAGCCACTCGGTCAGCGTCGGATGGAATTCGTCGGGGCTGTAGCCGAGCAGCGCGCAGTAGCGCGGCGACAGCGTCAGCATGCCGGTATCGAGCCGCCACTCCCAGCTGCCCTGGCCCGATCCTTCAAGCGCAAAGCTGGCCATGCGTTCAGCGCTGCCCAGGTCCGCCTGCACGCTGCGCAGCGCGCGGCCCTGCACGCGCAGCCGCCACGCAGCCGCCAGCGACATCGCCAGCAGCAGCGCCGCGATCATCAGGCCGCCGTAGCGCAGCAGGGGCAGGCCTTCCGGCGGCTGGTACAGAAAGCCGTCCAGACTGAAGTTCGACGGCAGCATGCCCTGTTCGCTGTAGGCGCGGGCGATGGCGCGCCAGCGTTCCGGATTGCTGTAGCCCAGTTCGATGAGCGGCTGCTCCAGCAGCGGCGCCGTATGCTGGGCTTCAAACATCAGGTGTTCGCGGCTGTGGCGGTCCGGGTAGCGGGCGCGTATCAGATCGGCGATTTCGCCCGGATGCTGCATGGCATAGACCCAGCCGCGCAGCGTGGCTTCGCGCAGCGCCTGCGCGCGCGCCGGATGTTCACGCAGCTCGCTTTCGGTGGTGTATAGCACGTCGCCGTAAAAATCCAGGCCATGGGCGCGCGGCGAGATCATCTCGTAGCGCAGGTTCAGGCGTTCCAGCACATACGGCGCTTCGGTCTGATAGACCGACATGGCATCGACGCGGCCTTCGGCCAGGTCGTCAAAATTCTGGCTGTGCGGGACCTGGTACACGGTCTCCATGCGCACGCCCTGTTTTTTCAGGAAGACGGTCAGCTCTTCGTTGTTGGGCGCGATCATCAGGCGGCTGCCGGACCATGGCCGCGGCTTGCCATCGGCCTCGATGCGGCGCAGCAGGCTGGCGGCGGAATGCTGGAAGACCGAGGCCACCACCACCACCGGCTGCCCCATGCCGCGCGCCAGCAGCAGCGTGGTGTTGCCGACGCCGTACTGGGCCTGGCCCTGCGTCACGCTTTGCAGGGGATCGGCGCCGGGGCGCGCTTCCAGCAGCGTGACATCCAGGCCGGCGTCGCGGTAATAGCCCTGGTCCTGCGCGGCGTAGTAGCCGGCAAACTGGAACTGATGCTGCCATTTGAGCTGGATCGAGACCTTCTCCGCAGGGCTGGCCGGCGTCAGCATGAGCGCGAGCGCGCACGCTGCCAGCGGATGCGACAGACGTGGCCAGAGAAGCTGGCGCAAGCGCGAACGGCGGTGAAACAAGAGCATCCCTTTCGGTGGACTTTGCCTGGAAACTATAGCATCGATGCCGGTGTCGTAGACAGGAATACGATTGCATCTTGCGCGCCTAAAAAACATCCCCAAATTTAACATTTGATGGCTGTTTTCGTGACAATTTGTGAGAAAGTCCGGCGGCTTGTGGCTAGCGCACTGCTAGCCACGGCTTCTACTGGTTGAAGCTGCCCGCGAACTGGTAGCGGTGTCCTGGGTGCCACATGGTTGCCAACGAGGCAATCATGCCGCCCGAGTGGGTCTGGCGCCTGAGCACCAGGCAGGCCTGCCGGGTGTCGATGGCCAGCATGTCGGCGATGTCGCGCGGCGCCGCCAGCGCTTCGATGCTGTAGGTGGCGCCTTGCAGCGGCGCGGCACGCATCAGGTATTCATTGGGCGTGAGGTGGGCGAAGTCCTGTTCCATGTAGTCCGGCGCGCAGACCGGATTGACCCAGCGGTCCTCGACCTGGATCGGCACGCCGTTCTCAAAGTGGACGATCACGGAATGGAACAGCGCATGGCCGGGCGGCAGGTCGAACTGCTTGGCCATCAACTCGCTGGCCTTGACCCGTTCCAGCTGCTGCAGGCTGCTGCGGTGGGCGTGGCCACGGGCGCGCACTTCGTCGGCGATGGATTTGATTTCCAGCAGCGTGGCCTGATACTTCTGCTGGGCGACGTAGGTGCCGGAGCCCTGGCGGCGCGTGAGTATTTGTTCAGCGGTCAGTTCGCGCACGGCGCGGTTGACCGTCATGCGGGAGACGCCGAACTGTTTGACCAGCGCCTGCTCCGATGGAATCACATCGCCTTCCTTCCAGGTGCCGGCGGCGATTTCGGCCAGCAGATAGTCTTTGATGCGCTGGAATATGGGGGTGCTGTCGTGCGCGTTGTCGTGCATCAGTTGGTCGTCCAAACGGCTTCTCCTGGAAAGAGGACATTCTAGCATCGCATGCTTGTACAATTCAAAAGCAAGAGGCGGAGTGCGACGGATTGATGCGCTGGCTAAGATGGCTGCATTCCACCACATCACGGAGTCTGAAATGGGCAAGAGTGAAAACCAACTGGCGTACAGCAGCGACGAAGCGCGCTGGCGCGCCGTGCAGCAGCGTGACGGCGGCGCCGACGGCGTGTTCTGGTATTCGGTGCGCAGCACGGGCGTGTATTGCCGTCCATCGTGCGCGGCGCGGCCGGCGCTGCGCAAGAACGTCGCTTTCCACGACAGCCGCGCGCAGGCCGAGGCGGCCGGCTTTCGTCCCTGCCTGCGCTGCAAGCCGGACCAGCCGCCGCTGGCCGAACGCCAGGCCGCCATCGTGGCGCAGGCCTGCCATCTGATCGATGCTTCCGAAGAGGCGCTGGATCTCGACAGCCTGGCGAGTGCGGTTGGCGTCAGCCGCTTCCACTTCCACCGCATGTTCAAGACGGTGACGGGAATTACGCCCAAAGCCTATGTCAATGCAGCGCGGGCGCGGCGGGTGCAGGCCGGGCTGGCGCAGGAGGCCACGGTGACGGATGCGATGTATGCGGCGGGTTTCAATTCGAGTGGCCGCTTCTATGCGCAATCGCCAGCGGTGCTGGGCATGACGCCATCGGCGTTCCGCAGCGGCGGCGCCGGTGAGCAGATCAGGTTTGCGATTGCCGAGTGTTCGCTGGGGCCGATTCTGGTGGCCAGCACGGTGCAAGGCATCTGCGCCATCCTGATCGACGATGATCCCGACTTCCTGGTCAAGGATTTGCAGGACCGCTTCCCCAAGGCGGAATTGATCGGCGCCGAGCCGGAATACGAGCAGGTGGTGTCGCGCGTGGTCGGCATGGTCGAGCATCCCGAGATTGGCCTCGACCTGCCGCTCGATGTGCGCGGCACCGCCTTCCAGCAGCGCGTGTGGCAGGTGCTGCGTGCGATTCCTGCCGGGCGGCGCGTGACCTATGCCGAACTGGCCGAACTCGCCGGCGTGCCGCGCGGTGCGCGCGCCGTGGCCAGCGCCTGCGCGGCGAATGCGATTGCGGTGGCGATACCGTGCCATCGTGTGGTGCGCAACGACGGTTCGATCTCCGGCTACCGCTGGGGCGTGGACCGCAAGGCGCAGCTGCTCAACCGCGAGGCGGGTAATGAGTAACGGCGAACTGGATTTCGGCGACCCGGCGGCGGAGCGCAAGCGGCGCCTGGCGCCGCCCGTGGTGCAGCCTCCCGCTGTGCCATTGGCCGCCGCGCCGCTGGCTGCACGCAAGGCCGTTGGCGCGGCGGCAGGCATCGCCGTGCATGTGGCGGGGCTGGACTGGCAAGCGATTGCCGACGAACTCAATGTGCACGGCTACGCCATCCTGCCCGGCATGCTGACCGCCGACGAATGCGCGGCGATGGCGGCGCAGTACGCGCAGCCGCAGCTGTTCCGCAGCCGCGTGGTGATGGCGCAGCATGGCTTCGGCCGTGGCGAATACCAATACTTCCGCTATCCGCTGCCATCAACGATTGCGGCGTTGCGGCAAGCGCTGTATGGACCGCTGGCCGCCATCGCCAACCGCTGGCATGAGCTCATGGAGCTGCCCGCGCGTTTCCCGGCCGAGCATAACGAGTTCCTGGCGCGCTGCCACGCGGCGGGCCAGCAGCGTCCGACGCCGCTGCTGCTGGAATATACGGCGGGCGACTACAACTGCCTGCATCAGGACCTGTATGGCGAGCACGTGTTCCCGTTGCAGGCCGCCGTGCTGCTGAGCCAACCAGGCAAGGATTTCGAAGGCGGGGAGTTTGTGCTGACCGAACAGCGGCCGCGCATGCAGTCGCGGGTGGAAGTGGTGCCGCTCAAGCGCGGCGACATGGTGATCTTTGCCGTCCACCAGCGTCCGGTGCAAGGCACGCGCGGCGTCTACCGCGTCAACCTGCGGCATGGCGTGAGCCGGCTGCGCGCCGGCGCGCGTCACACCCTAGGCATCATCTTTCACGACGCCACCTAAAAGTTCGGGGTCAGTGCCGACATTCGGACACGGGCTCAGCTGCACGCAGTTGAGCCCGTGTCCGAATGTCGGCACTGACCCCGAACTTAGGTTTGAACGCTTTTCTGCGTTTGATAGAGGCGGGCGTAGATGCCGTTCTGCGCCAGCAGCGCGTCGTGGGTGCCGGCTTCGGCGATGCGGCCACGGTCCAGCACCACGATGCGGTCGGCGTTTTCAATGGTCGACAGGCGGTGGGCGATGACCACTGTGGTGCGGCCTTTCATCAGCACTTCCAGCGCCGCCTGCACCAGGCGTTCCGATTCCGTGTCCAGCGCGCTGGTGGCTTCGTCCAGGATCAGGATGGGCGCGTTCTTGTACAGGGCGCGCGCAATCGCCAGGCGCTGGCGCTGGCCGCCTGACAGGCGCAGGCCGTTTTCGCCCACCGGCGTATGGTAGCCATCCGGCTGGCGTTCGATGAATTCATGGGCATGGGCGGCGCGGGCCGCCGCAATCACGCGCTCCATCGATGGCGCCGGATCACCGTAAGCGATGTTGGCGGCCAGCGTGTCGTTGAACAGCACCACGTCCTGCGACACCAGCGCGATTTGCTGGCGCAACGAGGTCATGGTGTAGTCGCGCAGGTCGACGCCGTCCAGCTGGATGCTGCCGCCACTGACGTCGTAGAAGCGCGGCAGCAGGCCGGCCAAGGTGGTCTTGCCGCTGCCCGAGCTGCCGACCAGCGCCACTGTTTCGCCAGCGGTGATCTCCAGCGACACGTGGTCCAGCGCCGGACGCGCATCCGGGTCCAGCGTTGCGCCATCGATGCCACGGTAGTGGAAACTCACGTCCTGCACCGACAGACGGCCTTCGGCGCGCGCGATGATTTTTTTGCCTTGGTCGGCCTCCGACTCCAGGTCGATCAGGCCATACACGGATTCCGCCGCCGCCAGGCCGCGCTGCATCGGTTCGTTAATCTTGGTCAGGTTCTTGATCGGCGACTGCATCGCCATCAGCGAGGACATGAACGCCACGAAGGCGCCCGGCGACAGCGCCCCCGCCTGCGCGCGCAGCAGCGCAAAGTAGATCACCGACGACAGCGTAATCCCGATCAGCAGCATGATGATGCCGGAGTTGAGCGCCGACGTGGCCGCGTGCTTGACCGCCAGCTGGCGATTCAGCTTGACCACGCCGTCGAAACGGTTCTGCTCATATTTCTGGCCGCCGAAGATCTTCACCACGCGCTGGCCGCTGATGCTTTCGTCGAGCACATTGGTCAGGTCGCCCATGGCCGCCTGCGCGCTCTTGCTCAATTTGCGCATGCGGCGGCCGGCAAAGGTGACGATGGCCGCCACCAGCGGCAGCAGGCCAAGGCAGAACACCGCCAGTTGCCAGTCGATGGTGAACAGCGTGACCAGGTAGCCGACCGTGGCCACCGAGTCGCGCATGGCGACGTTGACCACGGTGATCACGGCCTGCGCCACCTGGGCCGCATCGAAGGCCACGCGCGACAGCGTGGTGCCGGTGGAGGACTGGTCGAAATAGCCGTTCGGCAGGCGCATGATGCGGGCGAACATGACTTCACGCAGATTGGCCTGCACCCGGCTGCTCAGCCACGCGGCGCCGTATTCGCCGGCAAAGCTGGAGACCATGCGCATCACGGCCAGGCCGAAGATCACGGCCGGGATGGTCCACAGCGCGGCCTTGCCGGGATCTCGCGGCAGCAAGTGGCTCAGGGTGTCCTGCACGAAGGCCAGGATGCCGGTGGCCGGCGCCTTGGGACCGAGGGTGTGCGACGGCGCCAGCGCGTCCACGACGTTTTGCAGTTGGCGGATCAGCAGCACGTCGGTGGCGGCGGCCATACCGACCGCCAGCATGGTGACGAGGGCGATCCACGCGTAGGGGCGGAATTCTTTGGCAAGACGGAAGTAGAGTAGGCGACTGGACACAGGACGGTTCGCAAAAGGGAATCTGTGCGCATTGTACCCGCCCGGACACCGAAATCCCCGGTTTGCAACACTGTTCGATTGACCACGGCGCAAACTTCGCTACACTCTGAATCTTGCTGCCGAATGGAGAACCCGATGCGCACCACCCTTTTACTCGCCGCCGTGCTGGTCACGTTGCCTGCCCATGCCGACACCATCATCGACCGTGCCAACGGCTACACGCTGAACGCGGCCGGCCAGTTGCAGCGCTTTACCTCGCTGGCGTTCGATGACCTGGGCCGTATTGTGGCGGTGGGCAGCGAGGCGGAAACGGCGGCCGCGCTGCCGAAGGCGGAGCACGTCGACGTGCAGGGCAAGACCCTGCTGCCAGGCCTGATCGACGCCCACGGCCATGTATTCGAGCTGGGCGAGATCGCGTCCGGCGTCGAGCTGTTCAGCCCTACCTCGCTGAATGCGGCCGTCAAGGCGGTCGGGGAGTTCGCCCGCACCCACCCTAAAAAGGTCTGGATCATCGGCTTTGGCTGGAATCAGGAAATCTGGAAGCTGGGCCGTTTCCCCACGGCCGCCGAGCTAGATGCGGTGGTCAGCGACCGTCCCGTGCTGCTGCACCGGGTGGATGGCCATGCAGTGTGGCTGAATACCAAGGCGCTGGAGATGGCCGGCATCACCAGAGAGACGCGTGATCCGGCGGGCGGCAAGATCGAGCGTGATGCCAGCGGCAAGCCGACCGGGGTGCTGGTCGATGCGGCCATGGAGCTGGTGAACCGCGTGGTGCCGCTGCCGACGCCGGCCGAGGCGCGCGCCACGCTGGATGTGGCGCTGGTCTCGCTGGCCAAGGTGGGCCTGACCAGCGTGCATGATGCGGGCATCAAGGTGGTGCAGGACGATATCTACCGCGACTATGCCGACCACGGCAAGCTGACCACGCGCGTGTACGCCATGATCGGCGACACCACGGCGGATTTCGATGAACTGTCCAAGGATGGCCCGCTCAAGTCCTACGCCAATGACGTCTACGCGCTGGCTGCGGTCAAGCTGTACTCAGACGGTGCATTGGGCAGCCGTGGCGCGGCGCTGCTGGCGCCATACACCGATATGCCGTCCACCAAGGGCCTGCTGTTCTATCCGGACGCGGAGATGCGCGCCAAGATGAACAAGGCGATGAAGGCCGGCTATCAGGTCAACATCCACGCCATCGGCGACGCCGGCAACCACCAGATCCTGGACGCCTACGCGCAGCTGCTCCCGCAGTACAAGAACGTCGAGCTGCGCCACCGTATCGAGCATGCGCAGGTGGTGACGCTGGAGGATATTCCGCGCTTCAAGCAGCTGGGCATTATCCCGTCGATGCAGCCGACCCATGCGACCTCGGACCAGAATATGGCCGAGCAGCGCGTCGGCCATGAGCGCATCAAGGGCGCCTACGCGTGGCGCAGCTTCCTCGACCAGGGTTCGAAGATCGCCTGCGGTTCCGATTTCCCGATCGAGTCGCCGAATCCGTTTGAGGGCCTGCATGCGGCGGTCACGCGGCAGAACAATGCCGGCGTGCCGGTGGGCGGCTGGTACAAGAACCAGGCCATGAGCATGACCGAAGCCTTCCGCTGCTTCACGCTGGATGCCGCCTATGCGGCGCACCAGGAAAACGTCATCGGCTCGCTGGAGCCCGGCAAGTGGGCCGACTTTGTGGTGGTAGACCGCGACATCTTCAAGATCCCGCCTGAACAGCTGGGCAAGACGCAGGTGCTACAAACCTGGATGGGCGGGAAAAAAGTCTACGGACGTAAATAAAAAAAGGGAATCCATACGGATTCCCTTTTTGCTGTGGTGCAGAAACTCATTGCTTGCGGCGGCGCGACAGCATGGCCAGGATGCCCAGGCCGCCGATCATCATGCCGTAGGTGACAGGCTCTGGCACGGGCGACATCACGACATTGATGTCACCGCCATAGCTGCCGCCATTGCTGACGCCGTGCACTGTCAGCTTCAACGGGCCGGTGACTGATGCCGGCAGCAAGGTGGCAACGTTGAACGTCACGGGCCAGACCGGCAGCGCGCCGGTCAGCAGTGAAATACCATTCAAGTCGGCACCGGTGAAGGTGACGTTGGCGTAGCCCAGAAAGCTGGTATTGACCAAGGTTCCCCAGGCGGTAGAACCGGCTGATACCGGATTGGTGAAAGTAAATACGTCCGTGAACGCTCCCAGTAGCGGCGTGTTGCCGATGGATGCAGTCCATAGATTGCCGGCCGTATTGGTTAGCGTGACGGCCCCAGGACCTTGAGGTGGCGCCGCCGCTGCGGCAGCCAGAGAAGATGCGGCCAGCATGACAGCCAGCGCCAAAGTTTGCAGGTGCAATTTCTTTTTATCCATTTCTTTCCCCTGTGTTACTCACTGTTAAAAAATCTCCGAAAATCACCAACAGCAAATTGACGATAGAAGCCTGCGATAACACTGTCACGCTGAATATTTTGATGAAGGTAATGTGGTGAATAGGAATTTTTAATGCAGGGGCTAAATTGTCATCTGTTTTTTTTACGAATGATTTCCTGGTGCAATTTCGTTGTGAATTAACAAATTTTGTTAATTGAAATGAAATAAAAAATTCTTGAGTAAGGGCAACAGCGCACAAACTCGTTGACTTGGTTGTCTATACAACTTATGCTGCGAGCATATCAATCACGTGCAGGAGACTCCCATGACCAGCCATTTAGACAGCGACCCACGTTACGACGCCACCCGCGAGATCCGCGCACCACGCGGCCCTGAGCGCACTTGCAAGACCTGGGGCGCGGAAGCGGCTTACCGCATGATCCAGAACAATCTGGACAAGGAAGTGGCGGAAAACCCCAAGCATCTGGTGGTCTATGGCGGTATCGGCCGCGCTGCACGCAACTGGGAGTGCTATGACCAGATCCTGGCGTCGCTGCGCGAGCTGGAAGAAAACCAGACCCTGCTGATTCAGTCCGGCAAGCCGGTGGGCGTGTTCCAGACCCACGAAGACGCGCCGCGCGTGCTGATCGCCAATTCCAACCTGGTGCCGAAGTGGGCGAACTGGGAGCATTTCAATGAACTGGACCGCAAAGGCCTGTTCATGTACGGCCAGATGACGGCCGGTTCGTGGATTTACATTGGCACCCAGGGCATCGTGCAGGGCACCTTCGAGACGTTCGCAGAAGCCGGTCGCCAGCACTTCGGCGGCGACCTCAAAGGCCGCTGGGTGCTGACCGCAGGCCTGGGCGGCATGGGCGGCGCGCAGCCGCTGGCCGCGACCATGGCCGGCGCCGTGTCGCTGACTGTCGAGTGCCAGCAAAGCAGCATTGACTTCCGCCTGCGTACCCGCTACCTGGACAAGCAGGCCGCGTCGATCGACGAAGCGCTGGCGATGATCCAGCAGCACAAGGCCAATGGCGACGCTATTTCCATCGGCCTGCTGGGCAATGCGGCCGACGTGCTGCCGGAACTGGTCCGCCGCGCCAAGGAAGGCGGCCTGGTACCGGATATGGTGACCGACCAGACCTCGGCGCATGACCTGATCAACGGCTACCTGCCGCAAGGCTGGAGCATCGAGCAGTGGAAGGCCGCGCAGCAGGATCCGGCGCGCCATCCAGAGCTGAAGGCTGCCGCCACCGAGGGCTGCGCCGTGCACGTGCAGGCCATGCTGGACTTCCAGGCGCTGGGCGCCAAGGTGGTTGATTACGGCAACAACATCCGCCAGGTGGCGTTTGACCACGGCGTCAAGAACGCGTTTGACTTCCCTGGTTTTGTACCGGCTTACATCCGTCCGCAGTTCTGCGAAGGCCGCGGCCCGTTCCGCTGGGTGGCGCTGTCCGGCGATCCGGAAGATATCTACAAGACCGATGCCAAGATCAAGGAACTGTTCCCGCATCACGCGCAGGTACACCGCTGGCTGGACATGGCGCGCGAACGCATCGCCTTCCAGGGCCTGCCGGCGCGTATCTGCTGGCTGGGCCTGGGCGAGCGCCACATCGCCGGCCTGGCTTTCAACGAGATGGTGCGCAACGGTGAACTGAAAGCGCCAGTCGTGATCGGCCGCGACCACCTGGATACCGGCTCGGTGGCCAGCCCTAACCGCGAAACCGAAAGCATGAAGGATGGCACCGACGCCGTCTCCGACTGGCCGCTGCTGAACGCGCTGCTGAACACCGCTGGCGGCGCCACCTGGGTCTCGCTGCACCACGGTGGTGGCGTCGGCATGGGATACTCGCAGCATTCCGGCGTGGTGATCGTGGCCGATGGTACCGACGCCGCCGCCAAGCGCCTGGCGCGCGTGCTGGTCAACGACAGCGGCTCGGGCGTGATGCGTCATGCCGATGCCGGCTATGAAAGCGCCGTCGCCTGCGCCAAGCGCAATGGCCTGAACCTGCCAATGATTAAATGATTGAGAAGACTATGAATGCTAATGCACTGATGTTGAAACCGGGCGCCATGACGCTCACCGAACTGCGCGCCGTATGGAATGCGCGTGGCCCGCTGTCGCTGGCGGCGGAAGCCTATCCCGTGATCGAAGCTTCGGCCGCCGCGGTGCGCGCCATCGTGACCAAGGGCGATGCCGCCTACGGCATCAACACTGGTTTCGGCCTGCTGGCCAAGACCCGCATCCCGGACGACAAGCTGGAACAGCTGCAGCGCAACCTGATCCTGTCGCACTCGGTGGGCACGGGCGAGCTGATGTCGGATGCGGTGTGCCGCCTGATCGTGCTGATGAAGATTGGCAGCCTGGCGCGTGGCTACTCGGGCGTGCGCCCACTGATTATCGATGCGCTGATCGCGATCTACAACGCCGGCATCATGCCGGCGATTCCGGCCAAGGGTTCGGTCGGCGCATCGGGCGACCTGGCGCCGCTGTCGCACATGACGCTGGCCATCATGGGTGTGGGCCAGGTGCGTGTCAACGGCGAGCTGCAGGAAGCCGGCGCCGCACTCAAGGCCGCCGGCATCGAGCCGGTGGTACTGGCCGCCAAGGAAGGCCTGGCGCTGATTAACGGCACCCAGGTATCGACCGCACTGGCGCTGCATGGCCTGTTCATGGCCGAGCGCCTGCTGGAAGCGGGCATGGTCTCCGGCGCGCTGTCGCTGGATGCGGCCAAGGGTTCCGATTCGCCGTTCGACGCCCGCGTGCATGAAGTACGCGGCCAGCCGGGCCAGATCGCCGCCGCCTCGATTTACCGCCAGCTGGTGTCGGACAGCGCGATCCGCGCCTCGCACCTGGTGGGCGATGAGCGTGTGCAGGACCCGTACTGCCTGCGCTGCCAGCCGCAAGTCATGGGCGCCTGCTGGGACATCATCAACAACGCTTCGCGCACGCTGCTGATCGAAGCCAATGCCGTGACCGACAATCCGCTGCTGTTCAAGGACGGCGAGCTGTCGGTAGTGGTCTCGGGCGGTAACTTCCACGCCGAGCCGGTGGCGTTTGCCGCCGACACGCTGGCGCTTGCCATCGCGGAAATCGGTTCGATCTCCGAGCGCCGCATCTCGCTGCTGATCGACGCCACCCTGTCCGGCTTGCCGCCGTTCCTGGTGCGCGACCCCGGCCTGAACTCGGGCTTCATGATCGCCCACGTCACCGCCGCCGCGCTGGCGTCGGAGAACAAGTCGATTGCGCATCCGGGCAGTGTGGACACCATCCCGACTTCGGCCAACCAGGAAGACCACGTGAGCATGGCGACCTACGCCGCGCGCCGCCTGGACGACATGGCGCAGAATACCGCGGTCATCATCGGTATCGAACTGCTGGCTGCCGCCCAGGGCATCGACTTCCACCGTCCGCTGAAAACCTCGCCGCATCTGGAGCATGTGCATGCGCAGCTACGCCAGAAGGTGTCGTTCTACGAGGAAGACCGCTTCTTCGCACCGGACATCGAGGCAGCCAAGGGCATGGTCATGCGCGGCGAGTTGAGCGCATCGTGCAAAGAGCTGTTCACCGCGCTGCATCCTTGATGGAGAACGGCATGGACTATCAGTTCAAAGCAGGCAGTATTCCCTTGCTGGTGTCCATGCCGCACGTGGGCACCGATATTCCCGACGATGTGCTGGCGGCGATGACGCCGGCCGCCGTCGACAAGCAGGACACGGACTGGCATCTGGTCCGCCTGTATGAATTCCTGGGCGAGATGGGTGCATCGGTCCTGTCGGCGCGCTGGTCGCGCTACGTGATCGACTTGAACCGTCCGCCGGAAAACACCAATCTGTATCCGGGCCAGGACACGACGGGCCTGTGCCCGGTCGATACCTTCCACCGCGAACCTTTGTACCGCGAAGGCCGCACGCCAGACCAGGCCGAGGTAGAGCGCCGCCTGCAGGCATACTGGAAGCCGTATCACAACCAGCTGCGCGCAGAGCTGGACCGCCTGCTGGCGCAGCATGGCCGCGTGGTGCTGTGGGACGCGCATTCGATCGCCTCGCACGTGCCGCGCTTCTTTGACGGCAAGCTGCCGGACCTGAATTTCGGCACGGCCGACGGCAAGAGCTGCGATGCCGGCCTGACCGATGCCATCGTGGCCGCTGCGCGCGCGGACCAGCACTACACCATTGCCGTCAACGGCCGCTTCAAGGGCGGCCATATCACGCGCTTTTACGGTGAACCGGCAAGGGGCGTGCACGCGATCCAGCTGGAGATGTGCCAGTCCACCTACATGGACGAGAATGCGCCATACGGCTACCGCGCCGACCTGGCGGCGCAGGTGCAGCCGCCGCTGCGCGCGATGATGCAGGCTGCTGCGGAATGGAGCCGCGCATGAGCAGGCTATTTGCGCGCCAAGCGCTGTTGCCGGAAGGCTGGGTGAAAGATGTGCTCATCGAGTGGGACGCGGACGGCAGCATCACGGCGCTCCTGCCGGGCGCTGCGGAGAACGCGCGTGCCGGCGCCGAGACGGTGGCGTATGCGCTGCCGGGCATGATCAATCTGCACTCGCACAGCTTCCAGCGCGCGCTGGGCGGGCGCACCGAGAAGGCGGGCGACAGCAAGGACAGCTTCTGGACCTGGCGCGACCTGATGTACCGCTTTGCGCGCAACATCACGCCGGAACATATCGAGGCGATTTCCGCGCAGCTGTATAGCGAATGCCTGCGCCACGGCTATACCTCGATGTGCGAATTCCACTACGTGCAGCGTGCGCAGGACGGCGCCATGTATGCGCGGCCGGCGGAAACGGCGGAGCGTGTCATCGGCGCCGCACGGTTGGCCGGAATCGGCGTGACCATGCTGCCAGTGTTGTATAGTTATTCCGGCTTTGGCGAAATGGCGCTGAAACCGGAGCAGCAGCGTTTTAAAACCGATGCGCAGGATGTGTTGCGCATCATTGAGGCGCTGGAGCCGCTGCGCGATGCGCAGACTGAAGTGGGCGTGGCGCCGCATTCGCTGCGCGCGGCGTCGGTCGGGCAGATACAGGAAGTGCTGGCGACGCTGCCCAAGGCGCGTCCGGTGCACATCCATATCGCCGAGCAGATGGCGGAAGTGCAGCAGTCGATCAACTGGAGCGGACGCCGTCCGGTGCAGTGGCTGCTGGAGAATGTGGGCGTGGACCCGCGCTGGTGCCTGATTCATGCGACGCATCTGACGGAAGATGAAGTCAGCGGTATCGCCCGCAGCGGTGCGGTGGCGGGCCTGTGTCCGACCACGGAAGCGAATCTGGGCGATGGCCTGTTCCCGCTCGAGAGCTTCCTGGCGCAGGGCGGCGTGTTTGGCATCGGCAGCGACAGCCATGTGTCCCAAAGCGCGGTGGAAGAACTGCGCTGGCTGGAGTACGGCCAGCGTTTGCAGCATCAGCGCCGCAATATCGCGGTGTCCGATACACAGCGTAATGTGGCGGACTTCCTGTGGCAGGGTGCGCTGCGTGGCGGCGCGCAGGCGGCAGGGCGGCCGGTAGGCGCGCTGGCGGTGGGACTGCGGGCGGACATCGTGGTACTGGATGACGCTCACCCGAATATGTTTGGGTTGACGCTGGACGAGGTACTCGGCTCCTTTGTCTTCAACGGCAACGACAATCTGGTCAAGGACGTCATGGTCGGCGGCCAGTGGGTAGTGCGCAATCAGCAGCACGTGGCGCAGCAGGCGATCGCTGCGCGCTTCAAGCAGACCTTGGCCGAACTGAGGGAGTTCCGATGACCCAGCTGATCCAGTATGCAAACCTGCGGCCCGCACCGTGGAAGAATGGCGGCGGCAGCACGACGGAAATTACCGTCTTTCCGGCTGGCGCCAGCTTCGATGCTTTCGACTGGCGCATCAGCCTGGCCACGATTGCGCAGGATGGCCCGTTCTCTTCTTTCCCCGGCATTGACCGTTCGCTGGCGCTGGTGGCCGGCGACGGCGTGCTGCTGGACTTCGGCGATGAGCGCTTTGTGCTCAGCCCCAGCGAGCCGCTGATCGAGTTCGCGGGCGAGGATGCGGTGCACGCCACCGTCTCCGGCCAGCAGACCACAGATTTCAATGTCATGACGCGGCGCGGCGTGTGCCGTCATCGCCTGGAACTGCGCGTGGTGCGCGGCACGGAGGCGCTCAAGCGCCGCAGCGCCACCACGCTGCTGTTCCTGGCGGACGGCGAAAGCCTGACGCTGAGCAGCGCGCGCGAACGCATTGCCATGGTGCGCTATGACACGGTCATCATCGAGGCCGGGGAAGACTGGACGCTGGAAGCCCAGCAAGCCACCGTGATGGTGGCCGATATCATCCGTAATTAAGAAAGCGAAGTATGTGGGACGTGTTGTTTACCAATGTGCATCTGGCCACCATGGTGGGCGGGTACGGCGAGATTCGTGATGCCGCAATCGCGGTCAAGGATGGCCGCATTGCGTGGCTGGGCGCGCAGGCCGATATGCCGCAAGGCGCGCAGGCCGTCACCGTGCACGATGGCGGCGGCAGCTGGCTGACGCCGGGCCTGATCGACTGCCATACCCACATCGTGCATGCCGGCAACCGCAGCGATGAATTCGAAGCGCGCCTGAACGGTGCGACTTATGAAGACATCGCCCGCGCCGGCGGCGGCATCATGTCGACCGTGCGTGCTACCCGTGCGGCATCGGAAGATGAGCTGCTGCGGCAAACCCTGCCGCGCGTCTACAGCCTGCTGGCGGAAGGCGTGACCACCATTGAAATCAAGTCCGGCTATGGCCTGACGCAGGAATCCGAGGCGGCCATGCTGCGCGCCGCGCGCCGCATCGGCCGCGAGTTGCCAGTGCGCGTGGCGACCACCTTCCTGGGCGCGCATGCCTTGCCGCCCGAGTTTGCCGGCCGCGCCGACGATTACATCGAAGAAGTCTGCAGGATGATTCCCGCGCTGGCCGCCGAAGGATTGGTGGACGCAGTGGACGTGTTCTGCGAACGCATCGGCTTTTCGTATGAGCAGACGGAGCGCGTATTCCAGGCCGCGCAGGCGCACGGCCTGCCCGTCAAGCTGCATGCGGAGCAGCTGTCCGACCAGCGTGGCGCCGAGCTGACGGCGCGCTACCAGGGCTTGTCGGCCGATCACCTGGAGCATCTGAGCGCAGCGGGCATCGCCGCCATGGCGCAAGCCGGCACGGTGGCAGTGCTGCTGCCGGGCGCTTACTACTTCCTGCGCGATACCACGCCGCCGCCAGTGGCCGCGCTGCGTGCGGCCGGCGTGGCCATGGCCGTGGCGACCGACTGCAATCCTGGCACCTCGCCCATGACGTCGCTGCTGCTGGCGATGAATATGGCGTGCACGCTGTGGCGCCTGACGCCGCAGGAAGCGCTGGCCGGCTGCACCGCCTATGCCGCGCGCGCACTGGGCCTGCACGATGAAATCGGCACGCTGGAAGTGGGCAAGCGGGCCGACTTCGCGCTGTGGCGCATCGCGCGCCCGGCGGATCTGTCTTATGCGATTGGCATGAATCCGTGTCGCGGTGTCGTCAACGCAGGCAAATTACGCTCTCCGGCCATGTAAAAATCCCTCGCTTCGTTGTGCTTTCGGTTACATTATCCGGATGCCATTTGAAAGAAGCAGGATATCCATGTTCGTCCCGAATACCGTACGCGCCGCCGTCCTGGCGGCGCTGAGCGTACAGGCGCTGGCCCAGGAGCCGACGCCGCCTGTGCCGCATGCCCCTGAAGTGCCCGTGGTTGCCACCACTCCGCTGCAACCCGCCGCCACGCCGACGCCGGCGGTTGCCGCGCCGGTAGCCGTGCCGCGGCCTTTTGCTGACATGGTGCGTGGCGCTGCCCACCTGCCGGGCTTTCTGAGCCTGTACCAGAAAGAGGAAAAAGTCTGGATCGAGCTGCGCCCCGACCAGTTCGACCGTCCCCTGTTCATGTCCGTGAATATGCCGAACGGCATAGGCGAGCGTGGCATCTACGGCAGCCAGATGGGCTTGAGCCAGGTGGTGGTGTTCCACCGCATCGGCAACCTGGTGCAGATGATCGCCAAGAACGTGGAATTTGGCGCCAAGGGCGGCACGCCGCAAGCGATGGCGGTGCAGCAGGCCTATTCGGACAGCCTGCTGGCGATTGCGCCCGTGGCCAGCGGTCCGAATCCGCAGAACAAGGGCATCCTGGTGGAAGCCAACATCCTGCTGCTCGGCGATATCCCGTCGATGACGACGCGGCTGGAGGCTGCCTTCCGCATGCCGTATGCCATGGATGCGCGCAACAGCAGCTTCCTGACCATCCGCGCGGATGAGGCGATGACGGGCTTCCAGGTCAACGCCCACTTCTTTGTGCCGCGCATCGCCGCCGCGCCCGCTGTGGTGGCGCCAAACATGGCCGCTGCGGTTCCGCATGCGCCGTCCACGCTGCCGGACCCGCGCAGCATGTTCCTCGGTTTCTACTACAGCTTCATGCCGCTGCCGGCGCAAGCCATGCATAGCCGCCGCGCGGATGACCGTATCGGCCACTTCGTCAGCACCAGCCAGGATTATTCGGATGACGTGACGCCCACCACCGCCGTGCATCTGGTCGAACGCTGGCGGCTGGAGAAGCAGGACCCGGAAGCGCCGCTGTCCGAACCCAGGCAGCCTATCGTGTACTGGATCGACGCCAACGTGCCGGAGAAATACCGTGAAGCGGTGCGGCAGGGCGCATTGGCATGGAATGCCGCATTTGAACGCATCGGTTTCAAGAACGCCATCGTGGTCAAGCAGCAGACCGAGGCCGACCGCTTCGACACCATGGATGCGCGCCATGCGTCGATACGCTGGTTTGTCGGCACCGATGTGAGCTTTGCCATCGGCCCGAGCCAGGTCGATCCGCGCAGCGGCGAAATTCTGGATGCGGACATCGCCATCTCCGATATCTTCGCACGCGGTGCGCGCCGCCTGATCGGCGAAGATGCGCTCCAGCTGCTGCCGCAGCAGTCCGCCGCTGCGCGTTGCGACTACCTGCAGGAATCGGCCGCCGAGATGGGCTTTGCCATGGACCTGCTGGAAGCGCGCGGCGAACTGGAAATGGGCAGTCCGGAAGCGGATGCGGTGGCGCAGGCGTATGTGAAGTCGGTCGTCATGCACGAAGTGGGACACACGCTGGGGCTGCGGCATAACTTCCGCTCATCGACGGTCTATTCGCTCAAGGAATTGCAGGACCCCGAGTTCACCAAAAAGAATGGCCTGGCGGGATCGGTGATGGACTACACGCCGTTCAACCTGTCGCTCAAAGGCGAGAAGCAGGGCGAGTATGTGCCGTCCACGCTGGGGCCTTACGACTACTGGGCGATTGAATATGCCTACAAGCCTGTCGATGCGGCGCACGAGAAGGAGGAGCTGGCGAAGATCGCCGGCCGTTCGAATGAGCCGCAGCTGGCGTTTGGCACCGACCAGGATGCGAATGGCTTCAACCTGGACCCGGACGTCAATGTGTTTGACCTGGGCAGCGATCCGCTGGCGTACTTCCAGCGCCGCCTGACGATTTCGCGCGAATTGTGGGACCGCATTCAGAACCGCACCTTGAAGCCGGGCGAGAGCTACGAAGTGCTGCGCCGCAGTTTCGATTATGGCTTCCAGCAGTTTGCGCGCACCATGCCGGTGGTGGTCAAGTATGTCGGCGGTGTGACCTATCTGCGCGACCATGCCGGCACCGGCCGCGCCACCTTTACGCCGGTGCCCCTGCCGCGCCAGCGCGCCGCGTTGCAGATGGTGACGGACAGCCTGTTCAAGGCGGACAGTTTCAAATTCTCGCCGGCGATCATCAGCCGTCTGGGCGTGGATCACTTCAGTGAGCGTCCGGGGCGGCCGGATGTGTCGGTGGGCGGCCGCGTGCTGTTCCTGCAGTCGGCGGTACTGGACCAGCTGATGTCGGATGGCGTTGCCGTGCGCCTGCTGGATTCGCAGGAGAAGCTGGATAACCGCAAGGAGGCGCTGAGCCTCGATGAGCTGTATCTGACATTGCAGAACGCGGTGTGGAGCGAGCTCAAATCCGGCAAGGATATCAGCGGCATGCGGCGTAACCTGCAGCGCGAGCATCTGAAACGTGTGGTGGCGGCCTTGCTGCGCGTATCGGCGGGCACGCCAGCCGATGTGCGTAGCCTGCAGCGCCAGAACGCCGTGCAGTTGCAGCGCGATCTGCGCGTGGCGATGGCACGGCCGGTCAGCCGCGAGGCCAAGGCGCACCTGTCGGAAAGCTATGAGACGCTGGGGCAGGCGTTGAAGGCCTCCATGCTGCGCGCGGGTGCCTGAGATGGTGCGGCGATGGTGGCTGGCCGCGCTGCTGTGCGCGGCCACGGTGGCGCATGCGGCGGGCGATACGCTGCATGTGGGCTCTAAGCGTTTTACGGAGTCGTACATCCTCGGTGAGCTGCTGACGCAAACGGCGGCGCCGCATGCAAAGGCCGAGCATTTGCAGGGGCTGGGCAATACGGCGATTGTGCTGGCGGCCTTGCAGGCGGGGCGGATCGACGTCTATCCCGAGTACCTGGGCACGATCGATCTGGAAATCCTCAAGCATCAGCAGCCGGCGTCACTGGAGCAGATGCGCAAGGAGCTGGCGGCGATGGGGCTGGGCGTGGCGGTGCCGCTGGGCTTCAACAATACCTATGCGCTGGCGATGCGTGCGGATGGCTTGTACAAGCTCAGCGAGCTGGCGCCGCAGCCGTCCTTGCGCTTTGGCTTGTCGCACGAGTTTATCGGCCGCGCCGATGGCTGGCCCGGACTGGCGGCGCGCTATGGCCTGCAACAGCGGCCGGAAGGGCTGGACCACGGCATCGCCTACGAGGCTTTGCAGCAGAAGCAGGTCGATGTCATCGATATCTATTCGACCGATGCGAAGATCAAGCAGTACGGCTTGCGTGTGCTGGACGATGACCGCGGCTACTTCCCGCGCTACGACGCGGTGCTGCTGTACCGGCTCGACGCGGCGCAGCGCTTCCCGCAGGCGTGGCAGGCGATCAGCCGGCTGGAAGGGCGCATCAGCGCGGCCGACATGATCGCGATGAATGCGGCCGCTGAAATTGACGGGCAAGGCTTCAGCCGCATTGCCGGCGACTGGCTGGCGCGGCATGGACAGGGCACGGCGCCTGGCGCCGCAGCGCCTGCGGTGCGCGATGGCTTGTTCGGCAAACTGTTCGACCCAAACCTTGGCCGCCTCACGCGCCAGCACATCGCACTGGTGCTGATGGCGGTGGCGCTGGCCTGCGTGGCCGGCGTGCCTCTGGGCGTGCTGGCGGCGACGCGGCCCCGTTTGCGGCAAGTGGTACTGGGCCTGACCGGCGTGCTGCAAACCGTGCCGTCACTGGCCTTGCTGGCGCTGCTGATTCCCCTGCTTGGCATGATAGGCACCGCGCCGGCGCTGGTGGCGCTGGTGGTGTACGCCTTGCTGCCCATCGTGCGCAATACCTGCACCGGTCTGCTGCAAGTGCCGGCCGGCCTCAAACTGGCAGCGCAGGCGCTCGGACTGCGCCGCTGGCAGCGCTTGTGGCATGTGGATCTGCCGTTGGCGCTGCCGGTCATACTGGCGGGCGTCAAAACGGCGGCGGTGATGAGCGTGGGGACGGCGACGATTGCCGCGTTCATCGGCGCCGGCGGCTATGGCGAACGCATCACCATCGGCCTGGCGCTCAACGATAACGATATGCTGCTGGCGGGAGCGATTCCGGCGGCGCTGCTGGCGCTCATCACGCAAGGCTTGTTTGAACTGCTGGAGCGCACAGTGACTAATCGACATCGGCTTTCTGTAAAGTCGCCGTAATGATTTGTAAGCCGTGCGTCGTGTTTGCAGCGGGGACGATATAGTGGAGGTGTTGATTCAATCTCCCTCCCCCTGACAAAGGGTTCTCCCATCCGGCGCAAACCGGATGGGTTTTTTTACGCCTGCGCCGACAGCCGCGCCAGCGCGTCGCCGGTGACGCGGCAGATGCGCCAGTCCGGCATCACGGTCGCGCCCATGTTCTCGTAGAACGTGATGGCATTGGCGTTCCAGTCCAGTACCGACCATTCAAAGCGGCCGCAGTCGCGGTCGGTCGCCAGCTGCGCCAGCGCCACCAGCATCTGCTTGCCATAACCCTTGCCACGGTGCGCCTGCTGTACGTACAGGTCTTCCAGGTACAGGCCCTTCTTGCACAGGAAGGTGGAGAAGTTGTGGAAGAACAGCGCGAAGGTCACTACCTCGCCGCCCGTTTCGCCGACCAGCGCTTCGCACACCGGCTTGTCGCAGAACAGGCTGTCGTGCAGTGCGGCTTCGTTGGCGACCACCATGTGCTCCAGCTTTTCAAACACGGCCAGCTCGAAAATCATGCCAAAGATGGCAGGGACGTCGGCCGGCGTGGCCGGGCGGATGGTCAGTTCGGAAGTACTCATCAGTTTTTTGCAGTAGTAGAAGAAGGTGGTTTCAAAGCCCAGGCCACGCTGGACAAGCATAACACCATGCCCAGCCATTCCATCGGGCCGGGACGGTAGTGTTCCAGCTGGATCGACAGCAGCACCGAGATCACCGGCGTCACCACGCCGATGTACACGGCCTTGTCGGAGCCGATGCGGTGGATCAGTGTGAAGTAGGCGGCAAACGCAATTACCGAGCCCAGCAGCGACAGGTACAGCAAGCCGCCCCAGTATTTCGCGGTGGTGGGCATGACGAACGACTGGCCGCTGACCAGCACGAACAGGGCCACCAGCAGCGTACCCCACATCATCGACCAGGCCATGGTGAGCAGCACATTGTCGCATTGCTGGCGCACCTTGACGACCATGATATTGCCCACCGAGCTGGCGATGGTGGCGCATAGCGCCAGCACCAGTCCCAGCAGGAAATGGCCATTGCCACCGTTTAAAATTTCATTCCATGCGCCATGAATCGAGCGGTAAAACAGCAAGGTCACGCCGCAGATCGCCACGCCGCCCGCCGCCCAGGTGCGCCAGCTCAGCGCCATGCCGTAGGCGATGCGGTTGAGTATCGGGTTCCAGAACACCATCAAGGCAAACAGCACCGCCACCAGGCCGGACACCAGATACTGTTCGGAGCTGTAGGTGCAGATGTAGCTGACCGCAAAAGTGGCGCAGCCTTGCAGCATCAGCCAGCGCTGCGCGCGCCAGGGCAGCAGCAGGCGATGGCCGCGCGCTGCACACCATGTAAACAGCACGGCCGATGCCAGCGCGAAGCGGTATACCACGGAAACCGCGGGTGGCACTTCACCCAGTTGTAGCGTAATGGCGAAAAAAGTAGAGCCCCAGATCAAACAGGCGATGATGAATAGCAGTGGAGAGGACATCAAACCAGTATAGCTGGAGCGGCGATATCTTGCCTAGCGGCGAGCTTTTTGTTGCGACGCAACAGCTCGGGGATTAAGTTGTATCAGACGTGTAAATTCAGCAGTGCAGGCCGCAAGACCAAGTATAGTGAAATGACATTTCACCATCTTTCTTCGCCAGGAGAGCGCTATGAGTACCGCGCTGCAAATCAAAGTTGTCACGCTGCTGGGCTATGTGGCCCTGAGCACCGCGCTGGTGCTGATGCTGGCGGACGACGAGGTGCAGGGCGCGGCGCAGGCGCTATTTGCCCACGCCTTCTTCCGCTAACGGCTTTCAATACGCCAGGTGCAGGCGGCGGTACAGGAAGCTCAGCACAAACAGTGGCCCGATCAGCAGGAAGCGCACGTCGTCAAAGAAGGAGGGCTTCTTGCCTTCGATCTTGTGGCCGATGAACTGGCCTATCCAGGCCAGCACAAACACGGCAATCGACAGCGGCAGCACGGTGGATTGCGGCAGCGCGGCCAGGATGGCCAGCATCGCGCCTGCCATCAGCAGCATGCCCACAGCGAACGGCCTGGACAGGCGGAAGTAGTACACCATCGAGGCGGCGGCAAACGCCAGCGCCACCAGCGGATGCAGCGACCATAGCAGGCCGAGCAGCGTGAACACGATGACGGGCACGCAGATAAAGTGGATCACTTCGTTGGTCGGGTTGAGGTGGCTTTCGCTGTACTGGGCCAGCAGTGTGTCGATGGTGCGGTGTTCCGGCATGGTTGTCTCCTGCAAGTTATTGTTGTTGGCTGCTCAAGGATTCTACACCTGTAGAATACGCGCATGAGTGATGAATTGCGCAAGCGTTGTTTCGACCCGGTGGTGAACCCGCATACCCGGCTGCTGGTGCTGGGCAGCCTGCCAGGCGAGAAGTCATTAGCGGAAGGGCGCTATTACGCCCATAAGCAGAATGCGTTCTGGTATCTGATGTCGCAGGTGATCGGCGTCGATCTGGTGCCGCTCGAGTACCCGGCGCGGCTGACGACCCTGCTCGCGCATGGCGTCGGCCTGTGGGACGTGATTGCCGAGGCCCGCCGTGATGGCAGCCTGGACAGCAATATCAAGCAGCACCGCAGCAACGATCTGCCTGGCTTGATTCAATCGCTGCCCGCACTGACCACCATCGGCTTCAACGGCCGCACGGCCGCCAAGGTCGGACGCAAACAGATCGCCACGCTGGCAGACCAGTTGAATCTGATTGAGCTGCCCTCCTCAAGCCCGGCCTACACCATGGCGCTCGCGCAGAAGCGCGAGGCCTGGCTGGCGTTACGCGCCAGCCGCTGAGGCATTGCCGGCCCAGACCGGCGGCGTGCGGCCAGCCCGTGGCTGCGCGCGTGTACGGCGAGTGGCGGAAGACGCGCGCGGTCCATTCCAGTCCATCCATGTGCGCCGAACCGTTGGCGTCCAAGCTGCTGGCCATGGTGCGCGCCATCCTCAAGGGCTAGGGCGGTCTACTCCGCGACCACCACGCGCACGGTGGATTCCAGATAGTCCTGGAAGCCCATGTCGAGGTAGAGCTGGTGGGCGCTGTGGTTGGCGCGCATGACGTGCAGGAAGGAGCGGTCGCCGCGCTGCCGGTGTTGCAGCAGCAGCCTGGTGATGAGCTTTTTCGCCAGCCCCCGGCCCTGGTAATCGGGGTGGGTGCAGACGCCGCTGATTTCGCACAGGCCCGGTGCGCGCAGGCGCTCGCCGGCCATGGCCATCAGGCGTTCGCCGTCAAAATAGCCGTAGTAGTCGCCCAGTTCGATGGTGCGGATGCCGAACGGACCGGGCTTGCACAACGTCGCCAGTTCCAGCGCTGCCGCCGCGTGCTGCGCACCCAGCGGGCGCGCATCGGGCGCGGGATCGCTGGCGGGCAGCGGGCCGTCCCACAGCATGCGGAACATGGTGCTTTCGACGGCGATGCGCCAGCCGGGCGGCGCGGCGCCAGTCCAGCCGTCGCAGTAGAACTGCTCGCCCGCAGCGCACCACGGCGCCAGCGCGGCAAGGTCCGGCCGGGACGGATCGGCAAAGGCGATGATGGGCGAGAAGCCCTGCGTGTAGCGCCGGATCTGCGCCGTGCCGTTGGAGTATTGCCGGTGCGGGCCATTCAGCGCGTGCCAGAAAATATGGTCCAGCAGGGGAATTGGTTCCATGCGGTGTGCCTGAGTGTTATGCTTGTTTGTCTAAAACAGTTTCTGATGGGGTCACGATCGCAGTGTAGCTAAAAAACGGGGGATAAGTGGATACTCAAAAAATCGCCATCATCGGCCTGGGCCGGATTGGGGCGGCATTCTTGCGCAATATGCTGGCCCGCAGCGGGCGCGGTGTGGAACTGGTGGGCGTGGCGGAAACCGGCGACACGCCGGGCCGCCAGGAGGCGGTCACGGCCGGCCTGCATATCGCCACGCTGGACGAGATACTGGCGATGGGCAGCGGCGTGGATATTCTGTTCGACCTGACCGGCATCGCCGCCGTGCGGCGCGAGATCCGCGAAAAGCTGATGGCGCAAGCCAACCATCACACTGTGGTGGCCTCGGAAACCATCGCCCGCCTGATCTGGTCCATGACCACGGACGATGACCTGCCCGTGATTGCCGGCCGCAACACCGGCTACTGACCTCCCTGCACAAAAAACGCCGCCCGCAGCGACTTGCTGCGGGCGGCGTTTTTATTGGCCGGTCGCGTGTTACGGTCCGATGGCGAGGAAGGTGACGGTGCCGTCGTCGGTAATCGCACTCAGGACCCAGCCTTCGCCCGACAGCACCATCTGGCGCGGCAGCAACTGCTTGCCGGTGGTGCTGAGCTTGTACTGCTGCAGGATTTTGCTGCCAGCGCTGTCGTACATATAGATGTCGCTGTTGCCGCTGCGGGTGGCGCCGCCGCAGAAGATGCGGCCGTCGATCGACACCTTGATGTTGTTCGGCGCGGCGTCGCCGATCGCCATGTAGCCGAGAATCCCGAGGTCGCTGGTATTCATGATGGCGCAGGACTTCGGCGCCGAGGCGGCGCTGTAGATGCGCGTGGCGTCGGCGCTGATCGCCACATCCTGGCCCTGGGTGCCCGGGCTGGCATGGCTGGCGGCGTTGACCTTGGCGGCAAACAGCGTGCCGCCGCCAAAGGTGGCGTAGTCGAGGTTGACGCTGGTGTGCTTGATGCTGCTGGTTTCGCTTTGCTGCACCAGGCGCTTGCCGTCGGCGCTGATGGCCATGACGCCGCCGCCGCTGAGCGGCAGGTCGTTGAGCCGCTTGGTGTCCAGCGTGAGGTAGACCTGGCCATCGCTGAGCAGCAGCAGTTCGACACCGTTGGGGCGGATCAGCCTGATGCGGGTGTTGCTGGTGCCGGCCACTGCCAGCGGCAGCTGGGCGCTGATGCTGCGCGTGGCCAGGTTGACGATGGTCACGCGGCTGTTGTTGATGTCCACCACGTACAGCGAATCGCCATTGGGCGTCACGGCCATGTCGCCCAGGCTGGACGAGAAGCCGGTCAGCGTGCCTTCCTTGCGTCCCGTGTACACATTGTAGATGTCGATGTAGGCGCCGCCGTTGTGTGCGTACACATACGGGCGCAGCGGATCGGCGACCAGGTTGGTGTAGGGCAGGGCCGCAGTGGTGGCGGCGGCCGGCTTGGCCGCGCCGCGCCACAGGGACACGCGGATCCGTTCCAGCGCGGTCACGTCATTGTCCGACGCGGTGACCGTGATGGTGGCCGTGTTGAGGCTGTCGTCGGTGAGCTGGCTTGGATCGGCGGTCAGGGTCAGCTTGTTGCCGCTGACGGCCACCACCAGCCACGACTGGTCGCTGGTGGCGCTCATGCCGCCAAAGCTGCCGTAGTTGTCGGCGACGGTGATGGTGCGGGTCAGGCGGCTCCAGCCCGGTACGCTGATGAGCGGCACCGCAACTTCCGACGGCAGCAGCTTGTGGGCGTCCTTGTTAATCGAGAACAGCAGTTGCGTGGTGACGCTGTCGCCATTGACCTTGCCGGTGGCGGTGACCATCGCGGAGTTGGCGCCCAGGCCGGTGTTGGCCGGCAAGGCCTTGAAGGTCAGCGTGGTGCCGGCCTGGTTGACGCTGCCGCCGGTAACGTTGGCGCCCAGCCAGCTGGGCAGGGTATCGAGCTGCCATGGCCAGCTGTTGGTGCTGGTGTTGAGGTTGAGCGTGAGCGACTGGCTGCTGCTGAAGTCGCGGCCATACGGGCCGCCAAACGCCAGGCTGGCGACCGAGGTCTGCAGCTTGGCCGGCGTCAGGTTGAGCGTGACCGGCAAGGTGCGCGCGGTCTGGTTGCTGGCGGTGAGCGTCACGGCGCCGCTGTAGCTGCCGCTGGTCAGCTTGCCGACCGTCGGATCGACGCTCAGGATGGTGGTGGCCGGGGTGGCGCCGCTGGTTGGCGATACCGTGAGCCAGGCCGCATTGCTGGCAGCGGTGAAGCCGGTGCTGATCTTGTTGTCGGTGTCCAGGCTGATGATCTGGCTCGGCACCGGTGCGCCGTTGACGGCGTTGAAGGTGACGCTGGACGACCCCAGCACCAGGCCCGGCGGCAGCACGGTCAGGGCGACCGGCAGCACGACATTCTGGGTATCGCTGGCAATCGTCAGCGTGCTGCTGTAGTCGCCTTGCGCGAGGCCGCTGGCGTCATAGCTGACGGTCAGGCTGCCGTCGCCGCTGCCGCTGGTGGCGCTGAGCTTGAGCCAGCTGGCGCCGCCGTTGCTGGCGGTCCAGCTGCGGCCGCCGCTGGTGATGGCCACGGTCACGCTGGCGGGCGCGGCGCCGCCGGACTGCACGCTGGCGGTCAGCGGCATGGTCGGCACGGCCGTCAGGGTGGTCTGGCCGGCAGGCACCACGGTGATGTCATACGGCAGCGACATGGGCGAGCCGGGGAACTGGCTGGCGCAGGCGTTGTCACGGCACAGCTTGACGCTGAAGCTGCCTTTGTAGTTGCCGGCCGCCAGCGTGGGCGCGGTTTGCAGCGTGGCGTGGTACTGGGTATCGCTGTCGCGCACCACTTGCGCACTCGGCAGGATGACGCCGGTGGTGTCGGTCAGCAGGGCAAAGATGGCGGTGGCGTTGCTGAAATCGCCGGGACGGACCACGGCGGCGGCGACACTCAGGGTCTGCGAGGTGCCTGCGGTCACGCTGGCAGTGACGGTGGCGGGGGTAAAGTTCAGGGCTGGACTGGTGACGGGGGGCGTGGTGTTACCGCCGCCACCACTACCCCCGCCGCCGCCACCGCCACAGGCGGACAAGACGGCGGCAAGACAGGTGGCGATAAACAGGGGGACGGCGGCGTAAGCGGGCCTGAGTCTCAGCATGACGGAATCCTTGTGGTAGGTGCAGCTTAATTTACTTGCAATTGTTGCGTGAACGCAACTAAGTGTCAAGTAAATGTACCGTTTTATACGGTACTGACTGCTCCAGCATACCACCGGTGTCCGCTTATTTTGCCCTGAGCTGTGCCTCATAGGCGCGCAGGCGGTCCAGTTTGCCTGCATACAGGTCATGGGCGCCGCGCGTGGTGCTGTTTTCCATGGCCAGCGCCATATGGCTGTCGGCGGCGCGCAGGTTGCCGAGCTGATAATTGGCGACCGCCAGCCAGAAGTGGAATTCATGGTAGTCCGGCACGCGTTCCAGCTCACGTTCGAACATGTTCCGGGCCCGCGTGTAATCGCCCAGCTTCATGGCCTCCTGGCCTTGCTGGAAGAAGTAGAACGGCGGGTAGGGTTCAAGCTGGGCCAGGCGGGTGCGCAGCGTGGCCGCCTCATCAAGCTTGTGCTGGCTTTCCAGCGTCTGCGCCAGGTTGGCCAGGTAAATCGTGTTATTGGGCGCCTGGTCATGGGCGTAGCGCAGCGTCTGCTCGGCGGCGTCCGGATTGCCGTGGTGCTGGTAGATCACGCCCAGCGTGTTGTAGGCGTTGAGGAACAGGGGATCGACCTCGGCCGCCTTGCGCGCCGACCAGTAGGCGTCATCAATGTGGCCGATCGACAGCAGCTCGGCGGCGCGGTTGTTGAGGAACATCGCCACGATGGTGGTTTCGCTGAGCGTTCTGGCGGTGTCGCGCGCTTTCGGCGGCACCGGGATGAAGTCCACCGTCAGCGCCGTGGCGGTGTCCATATTGTAGGTCATGTAGGGATTGCGCTCGCTGCGCGCGCGGCCCAGCGACAGGTTGACGTGGTTGCTGGCAAAGTACAGGTTGCCGGCACGGCTCCACACTTCGTCTAGTTCGATCTGCTGGAATTGCACCGGCAGGTTGAGCTCGCGCGCCAGCGCGGCGGTCATGATGGCCAGCGACAGGCAGTTGCCGGCGCGCGCCTCGAAGGTCTGGGCGGCGTTGCGGGTGACCGCGGAATCGTATTCGAGCTGGAGCTTGTCGCGGCGGTAGAGCGCGTCAAACAGCATGCGGCGCGTGTCCTTGCCCGGCGAGTTATTGCCTATCTCGCGCTGCAGATAGGTGTGCATGGCCGGGCTCAGCGCAAAGACGCTGCTGGTGTCTACCGGCGCCGATGGCGGCTGGAATAGCTGGTCGTGGAATAGCTGCTGCGCCGGCGCGACGGGCGCGACACGTTCACTGGCGCAGCCGCACAGCAGGGCGGCGGCGCACACTAGCATGGCCCATGATTTCATGACAGGTCTCCCTTTGCTGCGGAGCACAAGGCCGGCGCCGCACCAGGCAGCGGAATCTGCGTTCCGCGTTCAGGAAAGTATCCTCGGCTCGCGGGTGACTGTCAAACAGGAAATCGCTTTCAGGCCAGCGGGTCGGCAGAGACGGCAACCTGGGTCAGGCCCAGGCTGGCCAGGGCGTCGGCCAGGTCGTCCAGCGCCGCTTCCAGGTCGGCGCCCGGATCGTGCGGCTTGCCGGCAGTGACCAGCACGGCGCCGCCGTGCGACAGCTGGACGTGCAGCTGCGGCTCGTCGTCATCGTCCGACGGCGCAATGACGGCTTGCACCGTGGCCGGATCGTGCGCAGCCAGCGCCTGGTTCAGCGTCGACAGCAGGCCCAGCATGTCGTACTCGGACTGGCCCTGGGCGCGTGCGCCAAAGAACAGGTCCTGGTAGAGGAAATTCAGGGTCAGCGCCGGGTCGGCGCCGCGTGCGCGGCCCAGGCAGCGCGCCACCAGCGGCGCGTACTCCTCAGTCCATTTCTGATAACGCTCGGCGCGCTTGGCAAAGTAGGCGTCGGCGGCTTTTTCGCCGGATGGCACTTGATAGAAGGCGTCATCGGCGCGCTTGAGCGCAAAGCCGAGCAGGAAGCGCAGTTCGACCGCGCTGTCGTCGGCGCCAAAGCTGGTGGCGGACCAGCCGTGCTGCATGCTGCGTTCCAGCGCCGGCGCGGCGGCGATTTTCTTTTCGGTCAGCGAGTGGGCCGCTTCGCGCACCATGGCGTGCAACTGGCCGTAGGTGATGCGTTCGATCTCGCCGAGGTCGTAGGCGTGGCTGACCAGCACCACCTTGGCTTTGCCGCTTTCCAGACCGGCGCTGGTGAAACTGTCCAGCAGCGCGTCGTAGGCGTCGGCGTCCTGGAAGTCGGCGGCCGGGTCGAGGCCGCCCTGGCTGTGCACGAATACGGGAATCGCAAACGCATCGATTTCCAGGTCGGGCGCATTGTCGCGGCGCAGGATCAGGTTGGCCGCGCCTTCTTCAATCGCGGTGCGCAGGTAGCGGTAGGCGTCCAGCGCCTCCTCGCGCGCCAGTTCGATGGCGCCGTACAGCACTTCATCCTTGCCCTGCGACAGCAGGCGGCGCAGCAGGCGCTGGAATTCCAGGTGTTTTTGGCTCAGTTCTTCGCGCGTGCTGGCGGCCACGATGTCGGCGCCGGCCGATTCGTCGGCCAGGTCCAGCGCCAGCGCGCACAGTTCGGCGGTTTGTTGTTCGTCTTTGGCTTCAGGCGTGTTGGCGGCTTTGCGCGGGGCCGGGGCGGCGCCAGGACGCTTATTATTTTTGGACATTTATCGTTCGGTGTGGAAGGTTTCGTTCAGCTCGTCGAGCAGGTCGGCCGTTTCGTCCTCGGACAGGCCGAGGTGGCGGCAGGCCGCTTCGCCGCCCTTGTCCCATTCATAGGACATGGTGCGGCCGTGCAGGCGCTGGATGCCTTTTTCCGCCAGCAGCGACAGCGCCACCAGCGAGCGGATGGCGTCGTCGGTGGACGGGTCGTCCAGCACGCGGTAGTCGTGGTGCAGCAGGATGGCCCAGGAGACGTCCGGCGACAGGCCCCAGTTGCGCGCCAGCAGGCAGCCGATGGCCGCGTGGTTGGTGCTGTAGCGCGCATCTTCAATCGCGGTGAAAACGCCGCTGGCGTCGTTGCAGGCCTGGTCGTAGGTGTCGGCGTAGTCCTCGAAGCGGTTCATCAGCAGCGGCACGCCGATGTCGCAGAACAGGCCAAAGGTGTGGGCGATGTCGGGCGGGGCGATGCGCAGCTTGCGCGAGGTGAACACCAGCGCCTGCGCGCGGCGCGCGGAGATTTCCCAGAAGGCGTTGAGGTCGGCCTCCTTGCCTTCGATGGCCTGGCGCGCGAGCAGCCCGGTCAGCAGGGCCGCGCACTGGTTGATGCCGAGGAAGTTGATCGCCTGTTCCACCGACTTGGCCTTGCGCGCGGCGCCAAAGAACGGCGAATTGGCCAGCTTGAGCAGGGCGCCGGACATGCCGACGTCGTTGGCGATGATGCGGGCGATACTGCGCGGCGACGGGTCGTCCTTGCCGAGCTCGCGCTGCAGGTCGACGAGCAGGCTGGGCCGTGGCGGAATACGGATGGAGCGCATCAGCGCGTCTTCCACCGCGTTTTCTGTAGGCAAAGCTGGGGCAGCAACTGTCGTCATTGTGTTATTCAAGGGTAAAGGCGGCTCATGGCCTGCGCAACATGCGCAATCTTACCCTCGATTATCGCCGCAAGCAGGCACGGTTTGCGTGAATTTGTCGTGATTTTCTATGCACCGCACCATATTTTGTCGCGTATTGCGTGGAATCGATAACCATTTGGCACGACTTTTGTAATCGTGTGGTCCAGATTGGCATTTAGAATAGATGCATGATTACCACTCTGGCAGACATCGATTTCAGCGCGCCGGCCCAGCTCGTGGCGCCGCAACTCATCGGGGTGATGCTGCTGGTCAACGGCGTCGGCGGCCGGATTGTGGAGGTCGAAGCGTATGACGGCACGGAGCCGGCGTCGCACTGCTATATCGGCCTGACGCCGCGCAATTTTGCCATGTTCGGAGCGCCCGCGCGCAGCTATGTGTACCGCTCGCACGGGCTGCACTGGTGCTTGAATTTTGTCTGCCGCGAGCCGGGCCATGGCGCCGGCGTGCTGATCCGCGCGCTGGAACCGCTGGCCGGCCTCGACACGATGCGCGCAAGGCGCGGCCTGGACGACGAGCGGCTGCTGTGCGCCGGGCCGGGACGGCTGTGCCAGGCGCTGGACGTGACGCGCGCGTTCAACGACCTGCCGCTCAGCGCGCCGCCGTTTACGCTGGTCGCGCGCGACCCGGTCGATCCGCCGCAGGTGCTAGCCGGGCCGCGGATTGGCATTTCCAAGGCGGTGGAGCTGCCGTGGCGTTTCGTGGAAGCCGGTTCGCGTTTTTTGAGCAAGCCCATGCGCGGCGGGCTCGATCTGGAACACGGCAACCGCCGTTGACAGCTGCACAGCCTGGTCCTGCAGGCTGGCGGCCGCAGCGGCGGCCTGTTCCACCAGCGCGGCGTTCTGCTGCGTCACATCATCCATTTGCCCCACTGCCTGGTTCACTTCGGTGATGCCCTGCGCCTGCTCGGCGCTGGCGGCGCTGATGCGGGCGATGATGTCGTTGACCTGCTGCACGGCGGCGACGATGCCCTGCATGCGCGCGCCGGCCTGCTGCACCGAGGCGCTGCCGCTGTCGATGGTGGCCACCGAGGCGGCAATCAGGGCCTTGATTTCCTTGGCGGCGGCGGCCGAGCGCTGCGCCAGCGTGCGGACCTCGGAGGCCACCACGGCAAAGCCGCGTCCCTGCTCGCCGGCGCGCGCCGCTTCGACGGCGGCGTTGAGCGCGAGGATGTTGGTCTGGAACGAGATGCCGTCGATGACGGCAATGATGTCAACGATCTGGCGCGAGCTGGCGCGGATCGAGGCCATGGTGTGTACCGCGTCCGCCATCGCGGCGCCGCCATGGCGGGCCAGCTGGCTGGCGTCGGCTGCCAGCTGGCTGGCGTCGCGCGCGTGGGCGGCGTTGGCCTGCACGGCGTGGGTCAGCGCGTTCATGGCGCTGGCGGTCTGCTCCAGCGAGCTGGCCTGCATTTCGGTGCGCGTCGACAGGTCCAGGTTGCCGCTGGCGATTTCGCGCGCGGCGGTGTCGATCGAGCGCACCGAACCGAGAATGGTGGTCAGCGTTTGCGTCAGCGTGGCCATGGTCTGGTCCAGCATGCGCGCGGTGTCGGCGATTTCGTCGCGGCCGTGCTGGCGCTGGCTGGTGGCGAGGCGGCCGGCGGCCAGCGCCATCACCACGTCGGCGATGGTGCGGATGTCGCGCAGCATGGCGCTGCGCACGGCCATGGTGACGCCCAGCGACAGCGCGATCGACAGCAGCACCAGCACCAGCATGCTGGTGTTCAGCGTGTGGAAGTCGGCCTTGGCGCGCGCGTGGGCCTGCACGCTGAGCTGCTTTTCCAGCGCCGAGAGCTGGGCCAGCTGTTCGTTGAGCAGCAGGAACTGCTTTTCTGCGCGCGCCATGGCGTTGGTGGCGATGCTCTGGTCCATCTGCGCCATCTCCATGGTGTCCAGCACGGCCTTGCGGTAAGCGGCCAGCGCCTGCTGCGCCTGGGTGGCGATGGCGCGTTCGGTGCCGGCGGCGGTGGTGTCGCCGGCCAACTGGTGCAGCTGCTGGTCGATGGCGGCGTGGCGGGTCTTGATGTCGCGTGTGAGCGCATCGAGCCGGGCCGGGGCGAAGCTGCCGTTGATCCAGGCCAGCAGCTGGTAGATGTGGGCGTGGGCGTAGCGCGCCTCGCCGCTGATGTCGGCGGCCGCTTGCAGGCGCGCGGCGCGTACCTGCACCAGGTTTTCCAGCGAGGCGTTCTGGCGCACCATGCCGAGGTAGGCCGCGCCCGCGGTGGCGATCAGCAGCACCAGCACCAGGCCGGGCGCCAGTAGCAGTTTGGGACCGATGCGCAGTTTGTTCAGCATGGCGTTCTCGCTCATTTCTTGTAGATGCCGGCTTCCAGCACGACGTCGCCGACGCGCAGGATGTAGGTGGTCTTGGGTTCGATCTTGCCGGTGGTGGGATTCTTGTACTGGTAATCGACCCAGCCCTGGCCTTTTTTTGCTGCCAGCTCGATGATCTCGCGGCGGTATTTTTTACCGCTGGCGTCGGGGATGTCGGTCAGGTCCTTGCCGACGATGGACGGGTTGACCGGGTGCGCCAGCACGATGCCGGTGTGGAGGTCGCGGATGTCGACGTACAGCGCGCCCTGCAGGAAGTCGGGGTCCTTGGCGGCGACCCTTTTAATCAGGGCGTCCTTGCCGTTGGCCTTGATGAAGGCGGCGCCTTTTTCCGCCATGGCGATGGCGTCTTTTTCGGTGGGTTCATTGGCGGCGGCTGGCAGAGGCATGGCGGCGGCGGCGACGGCAAGGCAGATGGCGGCGGTCAGGGTGTGCATGGACGGCTCCTGTGGGTGGATGGCCCGATGAACTGTACGCATCTGCAGCGGCCGCGAATTGCGCTGGCGCAAGCCCTGCAACATTTCCATGTGTCACTTGATTTGTGGCAATTTGCCTGATGGCAAGCGGCCTAGCATGAGGGCTCTGACTCCCAAACAGGAACCCGCGATGGATACGCCCAAATTCAAACCGTTTATACGCCAGACTATTTCGCACTCCCGCCAGTGGGAGTGGATTCCGCCGGATTTGCAGGAGGCGGTGCAGGTGGTGTCGCATGTGCTGCCGTTCCGCACCAACGAGTATGTGCTCGATCATCTGATCGACTGGAACAATATCCCGGACGATCCGATTTACCGGCTGACCTTTCCGCACCGCGACATGCTGGCGCCGGACGACTATGCGCGCTTGCGCGAGCTGGTGCTGGGCAAGGCCAACCAGCCGGCGCTGGTGGAGCTGGTGCGGCGCATCCGCATGCGGATGAACCCCCATCCGGCGGGGCAGATGACGCACAATGTGCCGCGCGTGAATGATGCGCCGCTCAAGGGCTTGCAGCACAAGTACAAGGAGACGGTGCTGTTTTTCCCCAGTTCGGGCCAGACCTGCCATGCCTACTGCACCTTCTGCTTCCGCTGGCCACAGTTCGTGGGCATGGACGATATGAAGTTCGACGCCAGGGAAACGCACGAGCTGGCGGCATATCTGCGCGTGCATCCCGAGGTGACCGATGTGCTGATTACGGGCGGCGATCCGCTGATCATGAACACGCGGTCGCTGGCGGCGTATATCGAGCCGCTGCTGGCGCCGGAGCTGGCGCATATCCAGAACATCCGCATCGGCACCAAGTCGGTGGCGTACTGGCCGCAGCGGTTTGTCTCGGACCGCGATGCGGACGACTTGCTGCGGCTGTTCGAACGGGTGGTCGCGAGCGGCAAGAACATGGCCATCATGGGCCATTACAACCACGCGGTGGAACTGCGGCAGGAGATGGCGCAGCTGGCGGTCAAGCGCATCGTCGGCACCGGTGCGACCTTGCGCATGCAGGGGCCGCTGATACGGCATATCAATGAAGATCCGGCCTCGTGGGCCGAGCTGTGGCAGACCGGCGTGCGGCTGGGGGCGATTCCGTACTATATGTTTGTCGAGCGCGATACCGGGCCGCACGAGTATTTCCAGCTGCCGCTGGTGCGCGCGCATGAGATTTTCCAGGCGGCCTACCAGATGGTGTCGGGCCTGTCGCGCACGGTGCGCGGGCCGTCGATGAGCGCGTTTCCAGGCAAGGTGGTGATTGACGGGATTGCGCAGATCGGCGGCGAAAAGGTGTTTGCCTTGCAGTTCCTGCAGGCGCGTAACGCGGACTGGGTACGCAAGCCGTTCTACGCAAAATTCGATCCACAGGCGACCTGGATGGACCAGCTGAAACCAGCGTTTGGCAAGGAGAAGTTTTTTTTCGAGGAGGAGGGCGGCAGCCGCAGCGAATACGGCGTCGCGCCGCCGGGCACACGCAAGGTGATACCGCTGATGGCCGCCACGTCCGCGCGCGGCGAGGGGGCAGCGGCCAGCGGTGGCGGCTGCGATTCGCACAACGCGGCCTAGGCGGCGAGCATGCGCGCGCCCGACTCCATACCGGCCGCCACATCGCCGCTGGCGGCCGGGCGTGAACTGTCCGGCCGCGCGGTGCTGGTGCTGGTGTTCCTGCCGTTCGCGCTGGGGCATTTTCTATCGTGCCTGATCCGCACGGTGAATGCGACGCTGGCGCCGCAACTGGTGGCGGCGCTGGGCCTGACCCCGGGGCAGCTTGGCCTGCTGACCAGCGCATTCTTTTTTGCGTTCGCGCTGGCGCAGCTGCCGGTCGGGATTGCGCTGGACCGCTGGGGGCCGGCGCGCGTGCAGCTGCCGATGCTGTTGCTGGCGGCGGTGGGGACGCTGGCGTTTGCCGGCGGCCAGACGTTTGCGCAGCTGCTGGCGGCGCGCGCTGTCATCGGGCTGGGACTGGGCGGCTGCTTCATGTCGGCGGTGAAGGCCATCTCGGCCTGGATCGCGCCGGCGCGTCTGCCGTCGGTGCAGGGTTATCTGATAGCGGTCGGCGGCCTCGGGGCCGCGTCGGCGACCTTGCCGGTGCGGCTGGCCTTGCACTATATGGACTGGCGCGGACTGTTTCTGTGGCTGGCGGCAGCGGCGGCGCTGACTGGCATGCTGATACGCGTGCTGTCGCCGTCGCCGCCGGATGACGCGCGCAAACCGGCGCTGCTGGAAGCGATGCGTGCGGTGTACCGCCATCCGGCTTTCCGCGAGACGGCATCACTGGTGCTGGTGCCGCACATGGTGTTCTTTGGCCTGCAGGGTTTGTGGATCGCGCGCTGGCTCAGCGACGTGGCGGGATTCAATGAGGAGGCGGTCGGCTATCTGCTGTACCTGGGCATGGCGGCGGTGATCTTTGGCGCGATCGCGACGGGCATGCTGACCGAATGGATGGGGCGGCGCGGCGTACGTACCATCAGCGTGGCGGCGGTCGGGGTGGCGCTGTTCATCGGCGTGCAGCTGGGCTTTGTGTGCAACTGGCGGCCCAGCTATCAGTTGCTGTCGGTGCTGTTTACGCTGGTGGGCACGGTGACGGGGATCGAGTACACCATCGTCGCACAGAGCCTGCCGGCTGCGCTGACAGGACGGGCGGCCACCTGTCTGAACCTGCTGATCTTCCTGGGCGCCTTTGCGGTGCAGGCGGGCTTCGGGCTGGTGGTGGGCTGCTGGCGGCCGGATGGGCCGGGCCACTATCCTGCAGCGGCGTACCAGACGGCGTTTGGCGCGCTGGTGTTGTTGCAGCTGCCCGGATTGCTGTGGTTTATGCGGCGGCGGGCAGGCAATCCGGTAGAATGGGCTTCCCATCCTTCCCGCCTTTGACGACGCGATGACTGATTCTGCAAATGCTTTTAGCAGCCTGCCTCAAACCTGGCGCGGCTGGATCATGGACAACCTGGAACGCGGCTGCAGCCCGCTGGACATGGCCAACAGCATGGCCCGCTCGGGCCAGCACAGCATGACGGTGGCGCGCGCGGCGATCGACGAGGCGCTGCGCTTGCGCGCCAGCGGCGTTGACGGCAGCGCGCTGGCGGCGCCTTCACCGGCGGCGGAAAGCGTGTTTTCGGCGCCGCGCGAGATGCCTTTCATTGACGTCAGCAGCAACCGCATCGTGGTGCCGGACCGCGAGGTGGAGGTGCTGTTCGTGCTCAAGAAGCCGCAGGTGATCCTGCTCGGGAATGTGCTCAGCGACGAGGAGTGCGATGCGATTGTCGAACACTGCGGCGCGCGCTACACGCGGTCGACGGTGACGGCGGAAGCCGATGGCGCCAGCGTGGTGCACGAGGGCCGCACTTCGGAGATGGCGTTCATCCAGCGCGGCGAGGCGGAAGTGGCCGAGCGCATCGACCGCCGGCTGGCGGCGCTGGCGCACTGGTCGCACGAATGCAGCGAGCCATTCCAGCTGCAAAAATACGGCAAGACGCAGGAGTACCGTCCGCACTACGACTGGCTCGATCCGGACAGCGCCGGCCATCGCTCGCACCTGGCGCGCGGCGGCCAGCGGCTGGCGACGTTTGTGCTGTACCTGTGCGATGTGGACCAGGGCGGCGGCACGGTGTTCCCGAATCTGGGGCTGGAGGTGTTCCCGAAGAAGGGCAATGCGCTGTGGTTCCTGAACACCGACAGCAACCACCAGCCCGACCCGCAAACGCTGCATGGTGGTGCGCCGGTGGTCAGCGGCACCAAGATCATCGCCAATAAATGGCTGCGGCAGGAGCGCTACGGGTAAAATGACGGCGATTTTTTAACTGTAGGGTGATGTATGAGATTAGTGCGTTATGGCCGTCCAGGCAAAGAGAAACCAGGCCTGATCGACGAGGAAGGCAAGCTGCGCGACCTGTCGGGCGTGATCGCCGATGTCGATGCGGCGGTGCTGGCGCCGAAGTCGCTGCGCAAGCTGGAAAAGATTCCCCATGCGTCGCTGCCGCTGGTGCGCGGCAATCCGCGCTTTGGCGTGCCGGTGGCGCGCGTGGGCAAGTTCATTTGCATCGGCCTCAATTATGCCGACCATGCGGCGGAATCGGGCCAGCCGGTGCCGAAGGAGCCGATCGTGTTCATGAAGGCGATCAGCGCGCTGAATGGCCCGGACGATGCGATCATGCTGCCGCAAGGGTCGAAGAAGACGGACTGGGAAGTGGAGCTGGGCGTCATCATCGGCACACGTGCGCAGTACGTGAGCGAGGCGGATGCGCTCAAGTATGTGGCCGGCTACACGGTGGTCAACGATGTCTCGGAGCGCGAGTATCAGCTCGAGCGCGGTGGCCAGTGGGACAAGGGCAAGGGCTGCGATACGTTTGGTCCGGTCGGCCCGTGGCTGGTGACGTCCGAGGATCTGTACGATGTGCAGGATCTGGACCTGTATCTGGACGTGAACGGCAAGCGTATGCAGACCGGGAATACCGCGACCATGATTTTCTCGGTGGCGCAGATTGTCAGCTACCTGTCGAAGTTCATGACGCTGGAGCCGGGCGACGTGATCGCGACCGGCACGCCGCCGGGTGTGGGCATGGGCCGCAAGCCGCAGCGCTATCTGAAGAAGGGCGATACGCTGCGGCTGGGCATCGCCGGTCTGGGCGAGCAGCAGGCGGAAGTTATCGCCTGGACGGCGAAGAAGTAAGCGCTGCCTGCAGCGCGTCGGCGAGGCGGCTGGTGATTTCTGCCAGCTCCGCTTCGCTGGCGATAAACGGTGGCGCCAGCAGAATGTGATCGCCGTGGCGGCCATCAATGGTGCCGCCCATGGGATAGACCATCAGGCCGCGCGCCATGGCCGCCTCCTTGATGGCCGCGTGCAGCGCCAGCGCCGGATCGAACGGCTTTTTAGTGGCGCGGTCGGCCACCAGTTCCAGTCCGATCAGCAGTCCGCGTCCGCGAATGTCGCCGACCTGCGGATGGTTGCTGAAGGCGGTGCGCAGCATGCGCCGCAGCGCCGCGCCGCGCGTGGTGACGGCGCCCAGCAGATTGTCGCGCTGGATGACCTTTTGCACAGCCAGCGCGGCGGCGGCGGCAACCGGGTGGCCCATGTAGGTGTGGCCGTGCTGGAAGGCGCCGCTGCCTTCGCGCAGCGCAGCCACGATGGGCGTGCGCGCCAGTACGGCGCCGATGGGCTGGTAGCCTGCGCCCAGGCCTTTGCCCAGCACCACCAGGTCGGGCAGCATGCCTTCCTGTTCAAACGCGTACAGCGTGCCGCAGCGGCCCATGCCGCACATGACTTCATCGAGTATCAGCAGCAGGCCGTATTGGTCGCACAGTTTGCGCACGGCGCGGAAGTAGCCCGGCGTGGGCGGCACGGCGCCGGCGGTGGCGCCCACCACGGTTTCGGCGACGAAGCCGATGACGTTTTCGGGGCCGGTGGCGAGGATGATTTGTTCCAGTTCGTGCAGCAGGCGGGCGGTGTAGCCGTCGCCGGTTTCATCGTCGGCGCGGTCGCGGTATTCGTAGCAGGGCGAGACGCGCGGAACATCGATCAGCAAGGGCGCGAACGGAGCACGGCGCCATTCGTTGCCGCCCACCGCCAGCGCGCCCAGCGTGTTGCCGTGGTAGCTCTGGCGGCGCGCGATGAAGGTGGTGCGCTGCGGCTGGCCGCGCTCCAGCCAGTACTGGCGCGCCAGTTTGAGCGCGGTCTCCATGGCTTCCGAGCCGCCCGAGACCAAGTAGACGTGATCGAGGTCGCCGGGAGCGTCGCCGGCCAGGCGGCTGGCCAGTTCCTCGGCCGCTTCGCAGGTGAAGAAGGCGGTGTGGGCGTAGGTGTTGCGTTCGATCTGCGCGTGCATCGCCGCCAGCACTTCAGGATGGGCATGACCCAGCGAAGAGACGGCGGCGCCGCCACTGGCATCGAGATAGTGACGGCCTTCGCTGTCGGTGACGGTGAGGCCGGCGGCGCGCACGGCCAGGCGCGGTGCGCGGCGCAGGTTGCGGTGGATGATGTGGCTCATGGGACGTCCTTTTGTCAGGGGCGGAAGGACGACGATAGCGGCGATTGGCTTGCGGGTTTTTGATGTATGCCGGATCATGGCTGAATACAACAGGAGGCAGCATGGAAGACCAGGACCGGCTCGGACCCATTCCGTTTGCGCAGATGAGCGCGAGCCAGCAGGTGGCGGCGCAAGCGGTGATCGATGGACCGCGCGGCGCGCTGTATGGGCCGTTTGTGCCGTTGATACGCAGCCCGGAGCTGATGTCGGCGGCGCAGCGCATGGGCGAATACCTGCGCTACCGCAGCGCAATCGGCACGCGGCTGACGGAGCTGGCGATACTGGTCACGGCGCGGCACTGGAGCCAGCAAGTGGAATGGGCGATTCACGCGCCGATTGCACGCGACTACGGCGTGACGGCGGAAGTGATTGCGGCCATCGCGGCGCGTCAGCGGCCGGCGGCGATGCTGGCCGATGAAACGCTGGTGTATGACTTCTGCATGCAGCTGCATCAGCAGCAGCGCGTCGATGACGCCACTTACGCGGCGGCGCTGGCGGCGTTCGGCGAGCAAGGCGTGGTGGATCTAATGGGCATCAACGGCTATTACACATTGTTGGCGATGGTGATGAATGCGGCGCAGACAGCAGTGCCGGCGTCCAGCGCCGCGCCGCTACCGGAGTGAGTATGCAATTACGCAGGTATTTCGAAGGGCTGGCGGCCACGCTGCCGGCCGATGGTCCGGGATTCAGCGCGGCGGTGCTGCGCGATGGCGAGGTGGCGTTCGAGCTGCATTACGGGCTGGCGTCGCTGGAACTGGGCGTACCGCTGTCGGCGGATTCGATGTATTACATGGCATCGGAATCCAAGCAGTTCACGGCAGCGGCGGTGATGCTGCTGGTGCGCGCGGGCGCGATCGGGCTGGATGACGATGTGTGCCGCCATCTGCCGGAGCTGGCGGAGTTTGAGCAGGCTTTTCCTTTGCGCTCGCTGCTCAATCACAGCAGCGGCATACCGGACTACTTCCAGTTCCTGCGCTGCCAGCCGGGCCGGCACGAAGCGGACTACTTCAATAACGCCGACATCCTGAAGGTGATTGCACGCATGGACCGCGTGCTGTTCACGACCGGCGAAAAGCACGGCTACAGCAACAGCAATTACATCCTGCTGGCGGCGCTGGTGGAGCGCCTGAGCGGCATGTCGCTGGGGCGCTATGTGCGCGCCCAGTTGCTGGCGCCATTGGGCATCGCGCGCATGGGCTTTGATGAGGACCGGCAGACGGTGCTGCCAGGGCGCGTGTTCAGCTACGAGGCCGATGCTGGCGGCACTAGGCCGGGCGGCTACAAACAGCATCTGGGCAATGCGAATACGGTGGGCGACGGCGGCCTGTATGCGAGCGTGCGCGAGCTGCTGCTGTGGGAGCGCGCGTGGCACGCGCAATGGGCGCAGCCGGACAGCCTGTTGCACGCGATGCTGCAGCCGTCACCGCTCAATGACGGCATGGCGCCGAGCTATCGCTTCGGGCTGGAGTGGCTGCAGCGGCAGGGGCAGGAGGTGGTATTTCACAGCGGCTGCCTGTGGGGTTTCAATACGCTGCTGCTGCGCTTGCCGCAACAGCAGCTATCGGTGATCCACCTGTCCAATTCCGAGCGCGCGGCGCCCGACTGGGAGCAGGCACTGGCGGCAGCGCTGGCCTAGCGCAAAAACGGGGTCAGGTCCGTCATTTCTACATGAGCTCGTGTAGAAATGACGGACCTGACCCCGGAGTTTTACAGGACTTTTTTGAGCCAGGCGCTGATGTGCTGGACTTCTTCCTGGCACAGCGAGTGTTGCATCGCGTATTCGTGCCACTCGACGTTGTAGCCCCACTGCACCAGCAGGTCGCGCGAGGCGGTGGCGCGCGCGATCGGGATGACCGGGTCCATGCGGCCGTGCACCAGGAAGATCGGCGTGGCTTTGCTGGCCGGCGTGTGTTCGGTGGCGGCCTGGGTGGCGATCGGCACGTAGCCGGACAGGCACAGCATGCCGGCCAGCGGCGCGGTCTGGCGCAGGCCGGTTTGCAGCGTCATCGCGCAGCCTTGCGAGAAGCCGGCCAGGATGATGCGCTCGTTGGGGATGCCACGCGCGTTTTCCCGCGCGATCAGGGCTTCGATTTTGGCTTGCGAGGCGCGCAGGCCGCCTTCGTCTTCCTGCCGGCCGAGGTCGGTGGCGACGATGTCGTACCAGGCGCGCATGACGTAGCCGCCGTTGACGGTGACGGGCATGGTGTCCGCATTCGGGAAGATGAAGCGGATCGCCGGCAGGCCGGTGAAGTCAAGCTCGTGCAGCATGGGCACGAAGTCGTTGGCGTCGGCGCCCAGGCCGTGCATCCAGATGATGGAGACGGCCGGGTTGGCGCCGGTTTCTTTTTCGATGGTTTGCAGCAGGCTCATGCGGCTCCTTGTGGGCGGATGGCGGATTTGGGACGGAAGGCTGGGCACACGGCCGCATCGGTTTCCATATAGGGACCGCCGATGAGGTCGATGCAATAGGGGATGGCGGCAAAGATGCCGCCCACCAGCGGCTTGCCGTCGGCGTCCTTGAGGCCGCCCAGCGTTTCAGCGATGGCTTTGGGCTGGCCGGGCAGGTTCAGGATCAGCGCGGCGTGGCCGGCGCTTTCGCGGATCACGGCGGTCTGGCGCGACAGGATGGCGGTCGGCACGAAGTGCAGGCTGATCTGGCGCATCTGTTCGCCGAAGCCGGGCATTTCCTTGGTGCCCACGGCCAGCGTGGCTTCCGGCGTGACGTCGCGCCGCGCCGGGCCGGTGCCGCCGGTGGTCAGGATCAGGTGGCAGCGCGCGCTGTCGGCCAGCTCGGTCAGGGTGGCTTCGATCTGTGCGCGCTCGTCGGCGATGAGGCGGGTTTCGACGCGGAACGGCGTGGTCAGCGCGGACGCCAGCCAGGCTTGCAGCGCCGGGATGCCCTGGTCGGCGTAGACGCCGCCGCTGGCGCGGTCGGAGACCGACACCAGCCCGATCAGCAGCGTCGGCTCGGCGGCGACGGTGTTACTCGTCATCGGCGTCGGTGCCGGCGTCTTCGTCGTCGGCGATGCCGGCGGCCTTGCGCTTGTCGGCTTCCAGCTGTTTCAGGATCTGGAAGATTTCGCGGTAGGCTTTGGGCGGCTTGTTCTCGGCCTGTTCCTTGCGCGCGTTGCGGATCAGCGTGCGCAGGTGCTGAACCTCGAGCTGCGGATTTTCCGCCAGCAGCGTGGTCAGCGCGTTGTCGTCGGCCAGCAATTTCTCGCGGCGGCGCTCCAGCGCGTGCATGGCGGCGGTTTCCGACTTGGACGCGCCCTTCCAGCTGTCGATGGCTTTCTGGATCAGCGCGACTTCCTCTTCGTCCAGGGTACGCATCTTTTTGCCAACAAACTGCAGCTGGCGGCGACGGCCTTCATGGTTGGTGATGGTCTGGCACATCAGGATGGCCTCCAGCACGTCTTCCGGCATGGGCACGCGCTTGACGCGGTCGCGCGGGGCTTCGACCAGGGTTTCGCCCATCTTTTGCAGGGCGTTGGACTGGCGCTTGGCCTCGGATTTGGAAGGGCGCTCGTACTCTTCTTCGAACTCGGAAGAGCTGAAGCCGACGGCGCCGCGGTTAGGATTTACCATATTATTAACTTTCGCTAGGGCGCATGGCTGCACCCTCTAAACTGTAAACGACTGCTATGATAACTGTTTTAGCGGTCACCCGAAGAAAACAGCCCATGAGCGATACCTATTTTACCCATACCCAGGACCAGTTAAAGCAGCTCGCACGCGATGTGCTGGGCTATGCGAAAGCCCAGGGCGGCACCGATTGTGCCGTCGAAATCAGTGAGGGCAGCGGCCTGTCGGTGTCGGTGCGCAAGAGCCAGATCGAGACCATCGAGCAAAATAAAGACAAGGGCATGGGGGTGACGGTGTTCATCGGCCAGCGCCGTGGCAATGCCTCGACCTCGGATTTTTCGCCTGCCGCGCTGAAGGCAACGGTGGAGGCGGCCTACAACATCGCGCGCTTTACCGCCGATGACGATTGCGCCGGTCTGGCCGACGCCGACCAGATGGAAATGGCGCCGCGCGACCTGCAGCTGTTCTATCCATGGGAGATCGCGACCGCCGAGGCGGTGGCGCTGGCGCAGCGCGCCGAAGCGGCCGCGTTTGCGGTCGATCCGCGCGTGACCAATTCGGAAGGCGCGGGCGTGCACGTGCAGCAGTCGCACTTTGTGGCGGCCAACTCGCGCGGCTTTATCGGCGGCTATCCGTTTTCGCGCCACACGCTGTCGGTGGCGCCGATTGCGGGCAAGGGCGCCAAAATGCAGCGCGATGACTGGTATTCGTCGGTGCGCGATGCGGCCAAGATGTCGTCGCCGGAACAGATCGGCCGCTATGCGGCAGAGCGCGCGCTGGCACGCCTGAATGCGCGCAGCATCGATACGCGCAACTGCCCGGTGCTGTTCGAGGCGCCGCTGGCGGCCGGGCTGTTGGGCGCGTTTGTGCAGGCCACGTCGGGCGGCGCGCTGTACCGCAAGTCGTCGTTCCTGCTCGACTCGCTGGGCAAGCAGGTGCTGCCGGCGCACGTGCAGATTTATGAAGATCCGCATGTGATCGGCGGCGTCGGCTCGGCGCCGTTTGACGAAGAGGGCGTGCGGACGGTGCAGCGCGATGTGGTCAAGGATGGCGTGGTGCAGGGTTATTTCCTGTCGACCTATTCGGCCCGCAAGCTGGGCATGAAGACTACCGGCAATGCGGGCGGTTCGCACAATCTGTCGCTGACCTCGTCGCTGACGCAGCCGGCCGATGATTTTGCCGGCATGCTGCGCAAGATGGGCACGGGCCTGCTGGTCACGGAACTCATGGGGCAGGGCACCAACTACGTCACCGGCGATTATTCGCGCGGCGCGGCCGGCTACTGGGTGGAGAATGGCGTGATCCAGTATCCGGTCGAGGAGATCACGATTGCCGGCAATATGAAGGATATGCTGGCGCAGATCGTGGCGGTCGGTAACGATGTGCTGGTGCGCGGCACCAAGCAGACCGGCTCGATCCTGATTGAAAATATGGTGGTGGCGGGGTCTTAAGCCGTACGGCTGCGGCGCCACCCAATCTGGCGCCGCAATGTCCGGCCGTTACTGCTGCGCCAGCAGCGATTGCAGCACGGGCTGCAGGATCGCCTTGCCCAGCTCGGCGCTGCGGGCGCCGTTCCAGCCGGTGTCCGGGGCTGGATCGTTGGCGTTGTCCTTGAACGGCATTTCCAGCGTCAGCGACAGGCAGCCGAACGCGTGGCTGATATGCGGCGACCCCATGGTCAGCGTCTCTGCCGTATACGGCGTTTCGCCGTAGCCGAATTCGTCCTGGAAGTCCGGGCTGGCGATCAGGAAATTATCGATGAAATACTGCTGCGCTTCGATCTGGTCCGGCGTGAAGTCCGGCAGCGATTCGCTGCCTGCCACGAACACGTACGGCAAGCCTTCGTCGCCGTGGATGTCCAGGCACAGGTCGACGCCGACTTCGTGCATCTTCTGCTTGACCAGGAAGACTTCCGGGCTGCGTTCCATGGTCGGGTTCAGCCATTCACGGTTGAGGTTGGCGCCGGCCGCATTGGTGCGCAGGTTGCCGCGCACCGAGCCGTCCGGATTCATGTTCGGCACCACGTAGAACACGGCTTCCTTCAGGCACTGGCGGCCAAACGGATTGGCCGGGTCCAGCAGCGCTTCGACGAAGCCTTCGACAAACCACTCTGCCATGGTTTCACCCGGATGCTGACGGGCGATGACCCACACCTTCTGCTCCGCTTCCGGATCGCCGATCACCAGCATGTTGAGGTCGCGGCCATCGACCGTGTTGCCCAGGTCAACCAGCTTGACCAGCGGCGACAGCTGGGCGTTGTCCAGCAGCGCCAGATGGCGTTCCCACGAATACGGCTCGAAGTAAGCGTAGTAGACGCTGTCGTACTCGGGCGTGTGGTTGATGGTCATGGTCTTGCCATCGTAGGTGGTCGGCACGCGGAACCAGCTGTCGCGGTCGTAGCTGGCGACGGCCTGGTAATCCTTCCAGCCATCCGGGTAGGCGGCGCTGCCGGCATTCAGGAAATTCATGGTCAGCGGCGTGCCTTGCGCGCCCTGGACGCGGTAGTAGAACCACTGAATGATATCGGCGTGGGAGTCCTTGCGGATGTTCAGGTCGATGGCGGCCGGATCAGCGGCGCGGACCACTTCGATAGCGCCGGCATCGAACTGCTGGCTGATTTTGATAGGCATGGCGGAATCCTGGTGAATTCTATGAAAATAGTTGGACGCGCTTATGGCGCGGAGCCGACATGATACAGGCTCATGCACCAGTGCGCCGGTTTGCTGCGCTGCCACGCCCCCGGCTGGCCTCAAGCCAGCCCGCCAAAACGGTCGAAGAAGGCTGCTTCGGCGGCGGGGGCGGCGGCGTCTTCGCGGTGTAGGGCGGCGTCGATGTGCTGTTCGGCGGCGGCGTAGACCAGCAGGTAGATTTGCCGCGCCAGTTCGTAGGCGAGCGCGCCCGGCCACGGTGTCGGCAGCAGCTCGACCGGCAGTTGCGGGTCATGCAGCTGGACGCGGCGGTAGGCGTGGATCAGCAGGGTGCGTACCACAAACGCCGCTTCCGGCGCCAATGCCGCACTATCGGCAGCGCCCGCGCGCAGCGCCGCCAGCAGCGGCTCGAACTGGGCGATGAAGCGGTTGTAGCCGGCCGCCACGCCTGCCACATCCCAGCCCGCCGCCACCAGGTCGCTGAGCGGGCGTGCCGCTACCTGGCGCATCGACTTGCCCTGCACCACAAACAGCCGTCCGGCCACGCCCAGCCGCTTGAGCAGCTCGTCGAGCGCCGGACCGTCGGCTGCCGGATGGCCCATGATGCCGGGCGCAATCACGCTATAGCCTTCCCACAGCAGTTCCTTGCGCACGCTGGCGCGCTCGGCCGCGTTGAGCGCGCCGTCGCCGTTGAGCACCAGGGTCCAGCTGCCGTCCCAGTGCACATTGGGCGGCGCGTAGATGCGGCGGTAGGCGTGCACAAAGCGCGCCATCGCATCGGGCGTGATCGCATACGAGGCGCGGCGGCCATCGCGCTGTGCGCCCAGCCAGCCTTCCTGCGCCAGCCGGAACACCGAGGTGCGCAGCAGGCGGTCGTTGACGCCAAACGGCGCCAGCAGCTCGATCAGACTGCCCAGCCACACCATGCCGCCATGGGGCACGATGGCATCGCCAAAGATGGTGACCACCAGCGATTTCGAGCGCGGCGGGTCACTGGCCAGAAATCCGGCAATCCAGTCGTTGCAATTCATAGGCAGCTTACTAATCTGTACATGGAATCAATAGTTTACTTTTGCCGCACGCTGGCCGCAGCAAAAAATTAACATAATGCACCATTTTAATATGAGTCAAAATAATCGTAGTCAAACGAAAATATGTATCGTAATATGTGAGGAAGGAGGAGACAGCCATGTACGCACAACTGGTAGAGACCGGCTTGAAACAGGTCCGCACGGCCGACGACATGAGCGCCGAAGAGCGCGCGTTCCAGGCCCGTATTGACGAGGGCATCAAAATCGAGGCCAAGGACTGGATGCCCGAAGCCTACCGCAAAACCCTGATACGCCAGATCTCGCAGCACGCCCACTCGGAAATCGTCGGCCAGCTGCCGGAAGGGAACTGGGTCACGCGCGCGCCCACGCTCAAGCGCAAATCCATCCTGCTGGCCAAGATCCAAGACGAAGCCGGCCACGGCCTCTACCTGTACAGCGCCGCCGAAACGCTGGGCGTATCGCGCGATGAACTGCTGGCCGCGCTGCACAGCGGCAAAGCCAAATACTCCAGCATCTTCAACTACCCGACCCTGAGCTGGGCCGACATGGGCGCGATCGGCTGGCTGGTGGACGGCTCGGCCATCATCAACCAGATCCCGCTGTGCCGCTGCTCGTATGGCCCGTATGCGCGCGCCATGATCCGCGTGTGCAAGGAAGAGTCGTTCCACGCGCGCCAGGGCTACGACATCATGCTGTCGCTATGCCGCGGCACGCCCGAACAGAAAGCCATGGCGCAGGACGCGCTGAACCGCTGGTGGTGGCCGTCGCTGATGATGTTTGGCCCGTCGGACGCCGAGTCGGTCAACAGCGCGCAATCGGCCGCGTGGCGCATCAAGCTGTTCTCCAACGACGAACTGCGCCAGCGCATGGTCGACCAGACCGTGCCGCAGGCCGAATACCTGGGCCTGACCGTGCCCGATCCTGACCTGAAGTGGAATGCCGAACGTGGCCACTACGACTTCGGCGCCATCGACTGGGCCGAATTCCATAACGTCCTCAAAGGCAATGGGCCGTGCAACCGCGAGCGCCTGCGCACCCGCGTGCAAGCCTGGGACGATGGCGAGTGGTTCCGCGACGCGCTGGTCGCCCACGCCGACAAACAAGCCGCGCGCGCCGCTGCGGCCTAAGGAGAGCAAGCATGAGCAAAGAATGGCCATTGTGGGAAATCTTCATCCGCAGCCAGCACGGGCTGGCGCACAAGCATGTCGGCAGCCTGCACGCGCCGGACGCCGAGATGGCAGTCAATAACGCGCGCGACGTTTACACGCGCCGCAATGAAGGCGTCAGCATCTGGGTGGTGCGCGCGGCCGACATCGTTGCCAGCAGTCCTGGCGACAAGGGCGCGCTGTTCGAACCGTCCAACAGCAAGGTGTATCGCCATCCAACCTTCTTCCCAATGCCGGAAGAAGTCAAAAACCTGTGAGGCCGGGTATGGACGATAAGGTCAACTACCTGCTGCGCCTGGGCGACAATGCGCTGATCCTGAGCCAGCAGCTGTCGCAGTGGTGCGGCAAAGGCCCGGCGCTGGAAGAAGATATGGCGCTGACCAACGTCGCTTTGGACCTGCTGGGCCAGACCCGCATGTGGTACGAATACGCGGCCGAACTGGAAGGCGCGGGCCGCGACGAAGACACGCTGGCCTATCTGCGCGACGCCCACGATTTCAAGAACTGCCTGCTGCTCGAACAGCCTAACGGCAATTACGCTGACACGCTGGTGCGCCAGTTCTACTTCGACACCTGGCACTACTTCGTGATCGAAGGCCTGACGCGCAGCAGCGACGCGCGCATTGCCGCCATCGCCGAGAAATCGCTGAAAGAAGTTACCTACCACCTGCGCCGCAGCGGCGACCTGATGGTGCGCCTCGGCGACGGCACGGAACTGAGCCACGCGCGCACGCAAAACGCCGTCAACGAGTTGTGGATGTACAGCGGCGAAGTGTTCGCCTATGACGCCGTGGATGAGGCCATGGTGGCCGCCGGCGTGGCGCCCGTCGCCGACGAACTGCGTGCACACTGGCTGGCGCACGTGGCCGAGATCCTGGCCGAAGCCACGCTGGCCATGCCGTCGGCCGATGCCTGGATGCAGAAGGGTGGCAAGCAAGGCCGCCACAGCGAGCACCTGGGCTACATCCTGGCCGAGATGCAGTTCCTGCAGCGCGCCTACCCCGGCGCCACCTGGTAAGCAGCGAGGCCGCCATGACCACCGCCACCGTCGTCCCCGCGCAAGCGGGGATCCATGCAGAGCAAATATGGGCCTGGCTGGGCGAAGTCCCCGATCCCGAAATCCCCGTCATCTCGATTGTCGACTTGGGCATCGTGCGCGACGTACAGATAGCCGGCGACGGCGCATACGACATCACCATCACACCCACGTATTCGGGCTGCCCGGCCATGCAGGTGATTGCCGACGCCATCACCGAGGCGCTGCACGCGCATGGCGTGGCCGAAGTACGGCTGCACAACCAGCTGTCGCCCGCCTGGACCACCGACTGGATGAGCGAAGCGGGCAAGCTGGCGCTGCAAGGCTATGGCATCGCACCGCCCGCGCAGCAGGTTATCGACATCAGCGGCCTGCGTGGCGGCGCCCGTGCTGCCGTCTCACGCCGCGCTGCCTCTTCCACACCACGCATCGCCTGTCCGCACTGCGGATCCGCGCACACCGAGATCACCAGCCAGTTCGGCTCCACGCCCTGCAAAGCGCTGTACAAATGCCTGGCCTGCCGCGAGCCATTCGATTACTTCAAGTGCCACTGAGATCATGAGCAAATTCCACCCGCTGACCATCGCCCACGTGCGCAATGAAACGCGCGACACCATCGCCGTCACCTTCAACGTGCCCGCCGAACTGCAGGACAGCTTCCGATTCCAGCAAGGCCAGCACCTGACGCTGCGCGCGCAGATCGGTGACGAGGACGTGCGCCGGTCCTACTCGATCTGCTCCGCCGTGCAGGATGGCGCGCTGCGCGTCGCCATCAAGCGTACGCAGGGCGGCCTGTTCTCCTGCTGGGCCAACGACACCTTGCAAGTTGGCCAGACACTGGACGTGATGCCGCCCATGGGCCACTTCAACGTGCCGCTGGACGCCGCCAGCGCCAGGCACTACCTGGCGTTTGCCGCCGGCAGCGGCATCACGCCCATCCTGTCCATTATCAAGACCACGCTGGCGACAGAACCCAACAGCCGCTTCACGCTTTTCTACGGCAACCGCGCATCGTCCTCGGTGATCTTCAAGGACGAACTGTCCGACCTCAAGGACATCTACCTGGAGCGCCTGAAACTGGCCTACGTCATGAGCCGCGAGCAGCAGGACATCGAACTGTTCAACGGCCGCATCACCAAAGACAAGGCCGCGCAATTCCTCAAGTACTGGGCGCGCGTGGAAGACATCGACACCGCCTTCATCTGTGGCCCGGAAGACATGATGCTCGGCGTCTCCGCCGCCTTGCAGGAAGCCGGCATGCCGAAGCAGAACATCAAGGTTGAACTGTTCGCCGCCAGCATCCCCAAACACCAGCGCCAGCCGCGCGCCGCCGCCAGCACTGCCGTCCATCAGCAGACCGAAGTCACGGTCATCATGGACGGCAACGCCACCAGCTTCAGCATGGAGCAGGACAAGGAATCGCTGCTCGACGCCGGCCTGCGCGCGGGCCTCGACATGCGCTACTCGTGCAAGGGCGGCGTGTGCTCCACGTGCCGCTGCAAGGTCATCGAAGGCCAGGTCGATATGGACGTCAACTATGCCCTTGAAGACTACGAAATCGCGCGCGGCTATGTATTGAGCTGCCAGAGCTTCCCCACCACCGCCAAAGTCGTCATCGACTTCGACCAGGCAGAATAACGGAGACACCATGGATTACCAGAACATCCTGTTCGACATCAGCGGCGGCGTCGCCACGCTGACGCTGAACCGTCCGGATAAGCTGAACAGCTTCACGCAAGCCATGCATGACGAAGTGCGCCATGCCATCAAGCGCGTCGCCAGCGCGGCCAGCAGCGGCAACAGCGACGAAGTACGCGTGCTGGTGCTGACCGGCGCCGGGCGCGGTTTCTGCGCCGGCCAGGACCTGTCCGACCGCGCGGTGGAGCCGGGCGCCCGCGCCGTCGATCTGGGCGACTCGGTCGAGAAAAACTACGCGCCGCTGGTGCAATCGCTGCGCGCACTGCCGCTGCCCGTGATCTGCGCCGTCAACGGCGTGGCCGCTGGCGCTGGCGCCAATATCGCGCTGGCCTGCGATATTGTGCTGGCCACCCAATCCGCTTCGTTTGTCGAAGTGTTCTGCAAACTGGGCCTGGTCCCCGACACCGGCGGCACCTATTTCCTGCCACGCCTGGCCGGCAGCGCGCGCGCCATGGGCCTGGCCATGCTGGGTGGAAAACTCACGGCCGAAAAGGCCGAAGCCTGGGGCCTGATCTGGAAAGCCATTCCTGACGCGGACTTCGCCGCCGAAGTGCAAGCGATGGCACGCCACTTTGCCAGCGCGCCGACCAAGGGCCTGGCCTTCACCAAGCAGGCCTTGCACGCCAGTCCGCACAACAGCCTGCAGCAGCAGCTGGCGCTGGAGTGCGAAATGATGAGCGAACTGGGTCGCAGCGACGACTACCGCGAAGGGGTCAGCGCCTTCATGGAAAAGCGTGCGCCACAATTCAGGGGACGCTGAGATGGCGGCCCTGCACACTGACCGCAGCGTCGCCGTCATCGGCAGCGGCGCCATGGGCGCGGGCATCGCGCAAGTGGCTGCCGTTGCCGGCTACACCGTGCGCCTGTACGACAGCCGCACGGAAGCCGTGGCCAAAGCCATCGCCGACATCGCCGCCGCGCTGAACAAGCTGGTCGCCAAGCAGCGCATGGACGCCGTCGATTGCGCCGCTGCCATCGCGCGCCTGCACGCCACACCGGCGCTGGCCGATGTGACCGACGCCGGCCTGGTGGTTGAAGCGATTGTGGAAAACCTCGACGCCAAACGCGCGCTGTTCGCGCAGCTGGAAGGCATCGTGGCGGACGACTGCATCCTGGCGACCAACACCTCGTCGATCTCTGTCACCGCCATCGCGGCCGGCCTGCGCGTGCCGGGCCGGCTGGCCGGCATGCACTTCTTCAATCCCGTGCCGTTGATGGCGTTGTGTGAAGTGGTCAGCGGCCTGGCTACCGACGCCACCGTCGCCCAGACCGTGTATGACACCGCTGCCGCCTGGGGCAAGAACCCGGTGCATGCCAAGTCAACGCCGGGCTTCATCGTCAACCGCGTGGCGCGGCCGTTCTACGCCGAAGGCTGGCGCCTGCTGAACGAGCAGGCCGCCGATGCCGCCACCATTGACGCCGTGCTGCGTGAAGCGGGCGGCTTCCGCATGGGACCTTTCGAGCTCATGGACCTGATCGGCCATGACGTCAACTTCTCCGTCACGCAATCGGTATTCAACGCCTACTTCCAGGACCCGCGCTTCACGCCATCGGTGCTGCAGCAGGAAATGGTGAATGCCGGTTTCCTCGGCCGCAAGGCGGGGCGCGGCTTTTATCAGTACGGCGACGGCGCCGCCGCGCCGCAAGCGCAGCAGGAAGCAGCGCAGCGCAAACCGGAATACGTCAGCTACACCATGGAGCAGGGCGCCGCCCATGCGGTGGGCGGCGCGGTGATCGACGCACTGGCGTCGCGCCTGCGTGCAGCCAACATCGAGATCGTGCAGCGCAAGACGCCAGAAACCATCCGTCCCACTGGCCCGCATGACGACGCGCCAGCCTTCCATTGCAACGGCGCCGCCGTCTACCTGACCGACGGCCGCAGCGCCACCCAGCGCGCGCGCGACAACCACCATCCTGACACGGTGCTGTTCGACCTGGCGCTGGACTACGGCAGCGCCAGGCGCATCGCCATTGCCTGCGCCGACCAGTGCTCGCCTGCGGCCTGCCAGGCAGTGGTCGGTCTGCTGCAGGCAGCCGGCTTCACCGTTACACGGCTCGACGACGTGCCCGGCATGGCGGTGATGCGTACCGTTGCCATGCTGGCCAACGAAGCCGCTGACGCTGTCAACCAGGGCGTCTGCAATGCCGCCGCTGCCGATACCGCCATGCAGAAAGGCGTCAACTATCCGCGCGGTCCGCTCGCATGGGCCGACGCGGTCGGCATTGAGCACATCGTGCGCGTGCTGGCCAACCTCGGCGCCAGCTACGGCGAGGACCGTTACCGCGTGTCGCCGCTGTTGCGCCGCAAGCAGGCCAGTGGAGGGCGCTTTCATGAATAAGCCGCTCGACACGCCAGCCGTTGCGTCAGCGTCCGCACCAGCGCATGCCGCCGGCCGGCCGGTCGCTGGCAATGCCGCTGAACGCGCGCAGGCGCAGGCTTTGGCGGAGGCGGTTGGCGCGGCCATGTATGCACGCGATCCCGCCTCGCAAGGCCTGGGCATGCGCATCGACGCCATTGGTCCCGGCCATGCGCGCCTGTCCATGCCGGTGCGCGTCGACATGCTGAACGGCCACCAGACCTGCCACGGCGGCTTCATCTTCGCGCTGGCCGACAGTGCGTTCGCATTCGCCTGCAACAGCCATAACCTGGTCACCGTGGGCGCCGGCTGCACCATCGACTACATCGCCCCCGGCCGCGAAGGTGACGTGCTGACTGCGATCGCCGTCGAGCAAACGCTGAGCGGCAAGACCGGCGTGTACGACGTCAAAGTCAGCAACCAGGATGGCGTCACGATCGCCCTGTTCCGCGGCAAATCGCACCGCATCCAGGGCACCGTGATACCCGCATAAAGAGGAGACACCGATGGTCCAACGCACACCCGATCCCGCCGATCTGGAGCCGATCGAGCGCGCCAGTCGCGACGAACTGCAAGCGCTGCAACTGCAACGCATGCAGTGGACGCTGAAGCACGCCTATGAGAACGTGCCGCACTACCGCGCCGCGTTCGACCAGGCAGGCGTGCATCCGGATGATTTGCGCACGCTGGCTGACCTGGCCAAGTTCCCGTTCACCGGTAAAAAAGACCTGCGTGACAACTATCCCTTCGGCCTGTTCGCCGTACCGCAGGACCGCGTGGTGCGCGTGCATGCGTCGAGTGGCACCACCGGCAAGCCGACCGTGGTTGGCTACACTCAGAACGATATCGACACCTGGGCGCACGTTGTGGCCCGCTCGATCCGCGCTGCGGGCGGGCGTCGCGGCGACATGGTGCACATCTCCTACGGCTACGGTCTGTTCACGGGCGGCCTTGGCGCGCACTACGGCGCCGAACGCCTTGGCTGCACTGTCGTGCCCATGTCCGGCGGCCAGACCGAAAAACAGGTGCAGCTGATCCAGGACTTCAAGCCATCGATCATCATGGTCACACCGTCCTATATGCTGAACATCATCGAGGAATTCCAGCGCCAGGGCCTGGACCCTGTCGCCAGCTCGCTCAAGGTCGGCATCTTCGGCGCCGAGCCCTGGACTGACGCCATGCGCGCCGAGATCCAGCAGCGCGCCGGCATCGATGCCGTTGACATCTACGGCCTGTCGGAAGTGATGGGGCCGGGCGTCGCCAGCGAGTGCATCGAAAGCAAGGACGGCCCGGTGATCTGGGAAGATCACTTCTACCCGGAGATCATCGATCCTGAAACGGGCGAGGTGCTGCCGGATGGTGAAGAGGGCGAGCTGGTATTCACCTCGCTGAGCAAAGAGGCGCTGCCCATCATTCGCTACCGCACGCGCGACCTCACGCGCCTGCTGCCGCCCACCTCGCGCAGCATGCGCCGCATCGGCAAGATCACCGGCCGTTCGGACGACATGCTGATTATCCGTGGCGTCAACGTGTTCCCGACCCAGATCGAGGAATTGATCTGCAAGATGCCGAAACTGGCGCCGCAGTATCAGCTTGTCATCAGCCGCGAAGGCCATCTCGACAAACTGGACGTACTGGCAGAACTGCGTCCCGAGACGGCCGCCGGCGACGTGGAAGCGCTGGCGCGCGAGCTGCAGCAGCGCATCAAGACCAATGTGGGCGTCAGCACCACCGTCAAACTGCTGCCACCCAATGGCATCGAACGCACGCTGACCGGCAAGGCCCGCCGCGTGATCGACCAGCGCCCGAAAAACTAAGGAGACAATGTGAATCAAGCTTACATCTGTGACGCCATCCGCACGCCGTTCGGCCGTTATGGCGGCGCCCTGTCCAGCGTACGCACGGACGACCTGGCGGCGCTGCCGATTGCCGCACTGATCGCCCGTAACCCCGGCGTCGACTGGACGCGCGTGGACGATGTCTACTACGGCTGCGCCAACCAGGCTGGCGAAGATAACCGCAACGTCGCACGCATGGCGGCGCTGCTGGCCGGGTTGCCGGTGGATGTCCCTGCCAGCACTATCAATCGTCTGTGCGGCTCGTCGCTGGACGCGGTGGGCATGGCGGCGCGCGCCATCAAATCCGGTGAGGCGCAGCTGGTGATTGCGGGCGGCGTGGAGAGCATGTCGCGCGCGCCGTTCGTCATGGGCAAGGCCGACAGCGCGTTCTCGCGCGCTGCCAAAATCGAGGACACCACCATCGGCTGGCGCTTCGTCAATCCGCTCATGAAGGCGGCGCATGGCACCGACTCCATGCCGGAAACGGCGGAAAACGTCGCGCAGGAATTCGGCATCAGCCGCGCCGACCAGGATGCGTTTGCACTGCGCAGCCAGCAGCGCTGGGCCGCCGCCCACGCAGCTGGTGTGTTTCGCGACGAGATCGTGCCGGTGACGCTGCAGCAGCGCAAAGGGGACCCGAAGATCGTCGATACCGACGAACATCCACGTCCGGAGACCACGCTGGAGATGCTGGCCAAGCTCAAAGGCGTGGTGCGTCCCGATGGCAGCGTCACTGCGGGCAACGCATCCGGCGTCAACGACGGCGCCTGCGCGATCCTGCTGGCCTCCGCCGCAGCGGCCGAGCAGTACGGCCTGCGCAAGCGCGCGCGCGTGCTGGGCATGGCCACGGCCGGCCTGGCGCCGCGCATCATGGGCTTCGGCCCGTCGCCGGCGTCGAAGAAGGTGCTGGCGCAGCTGGGCCTTTCCATCGCCGACATGGATGTGATTGAACTCAACGAAGCGTTTGCCGCACAGGGCCTGGCCGTCACGCGCGACCTTGGGCTGGCCGACGACGCGCCGCACGTCAATCCGAATGGCGGCGCCATCGCCATCGGCCATCCGCTGGGCGCCTCCGGTGCGCGCCTGGTACTGGCAGCGCTGCACCAGCTGGAACGCACCGGTGGCCGCTATGCGCTGTGCACCATGTGCATCGGTGTGGGCCAGGGCATCGCCGTCGTTATCGAACGGGTATAGCCATGGTCAAGGTCTACGAAATCAATGGCGTTACTCCGGTGGTCCACCCGACCGCCTATGTTCATCCCAGCGCAGTATTGATCGGCGACGTCATCGTCGGTCCGCGCTGCTATATCGGCCCGCTGGCGGCGCTGCGCGGCGATTTCGGCCGGCTGATCCTGGAGGAGGGCGCCAATCTGCAGGACACCTGCGTCATGCACGGCTTCCCCGGTTGCGACACGGTGGTCGAACAGGATGGCCATATCGGCCATGGCGCCGTGCTGCATGGCTGCCGCATCGGCCGCAATGCGCTGGTCGGCATGAATAGCGTCATCATGGACAACGCGGTGGTCGGCGCAGACAGCATCGTCGCCGCGATGAGCTTCGTGCGCGCCGGCATGGAGATCCCGCCACGTAGCCTGGCGGTTGGTTCGCCCGCCAAGGTCGCGCGCGAACTGCGCGACGATGAAATCCAGTGGAAGACCGGCGGCACCGCGCAGTACCAGGAATTGGCCGTCCGCTCCATGCAGACCATGCGCGAAACCGAGGCGTTGACCGCGCCCGAGCCGGACCGCAAACGCATCCATTGGGACAGCGCGCTGCCGCTGCACCTGCACAAGAACGCCTCAGCTTAATCAACGGAGACTCCCCATGGCATCAACCCTGCAAAGTTTCATCGCTGGCCGCTGGATTGGCAGTGAATCCGCCACGCCGCTGCACAGCGCCCTGACCAATGCGGTGATTTATCACACGCATGCCGACCGCATCGACTTCGACGAAGCCGTCACCTACGCGCGCAAGACCGGCATTCCCGCGCTGATGCAGATGAACTTCCAGCAGCGCGCCCAGCGCCTGAAGGCGCTCGCGCTGTATCTGATGAGCCGCAAGGAAGAGCTGTACGCCATCTCGCACCAGACTGGCGCCACGCGCGCCGACAGCTGGGTGGACATCGAGGGCGGCACCGGCACGTTGTTTGCCTACGCCAGCATGGGCAGCCGCGAGCTGCCGTCGTCCAATGTGCTGCACGAAGGCCCTGCCATGGCGCTGGGGAAGAACGGCGGTTTCTCCGGCACCCACATCCTGGTGCCGCGCGGCGGTCTGGCGGTGCACATCAACGCCTTCAACTTCCCGATCTGGGGATTGCTGGAGAAATTTGCACCAAGCTTCCTGGCCGCCATGCCGTGCATCGGCAAGCCGGCTACCGCCACCAGCTATCTGACCGAGGCGCTGGTGCGTCTCATGAACGAGTCCGGCCTGCTGCCGGAAGGCGCGCTGCAACTGGTGATCGGCAGTACCGGTGATCTGCTGGACCGCCTGGGCGGCAGCGATGTGGTGACCTTCACCGGCTCCGCCGACACCGCCGCCAAGCTGCGCACCAACCGCAACCTGATCACCAATGCAGTGCCGTTCACCGCCGAAGCAGACTCGCTCAACTGCGCCATCCTGGCGCCGGATGTGACGCCGGATGACGCCGAATTCGACCTGTTCGTCAAGGAAGTCGCGCGCGAGATGACCGGCAAGGCAGGGCAGAAGTGCACCGCCATCCGCCGCATCATCGTGCCGGAGAATCTGGTGGATGCGGTCGGCACGCGCCTGCGCGAGCGGCTGGCCAAAGTCAGCGTCGGCGATCCGTCGGTGGAAGGTGTACGCATGGGCGCATTGGCTTCGCGCGACCAGCTGCGCGACGTTGCCGAACGCGTCGAACTGCTCGCGCGCGGCAACGAAGTGCTGTTCAGCGCCCGCGATGGCTTCCAGCCTGTGGGCGAAGGTGTGGCGGAAGGAGCCTTTTTTGCGCCTACGCTGCTGCTGTGCCGCGACGGCCACCGCAACGACGCGGTGCATGACGTCGAGGCGTTTGGTCCGGTCAGCACCATCGTCAGCTATAACGGCATCGACGAAGCGCTGGCCCTGGCCGCGCGCGGCAAGGGTTCGCTGGTGTCGACGCTGGTGACCAGGGACCCGGCCATTGCCGCTTACGCTGTGCCGATGGCGGCGGCCTCGCATGGCCGCGTGCTGATACTGGACAAGGAAGCGTCGGTTGACTCCACCGGCCACGGCTCGCCACTGCCGCAACTGAAGCACGGCGGCCCGGGGCGCGCTGGCGGTGGCGAAGAGCTGGGCGGCATCCGTGCTGTGCGCCATTTCCTGCAACGCGCTGCGGTGCAAGGCTCGCCGACCATGCTGGCGGCAGTGACTGGCGAATATGTACGCGGCGCCAAGGTGCAGGAAAGTGAAGTCCATCCATTCCGCCGCTATTTCGAAGACCTGAATATCGGCGACTCCCTGCTGACGCATCGGCGTACCGTGAGCGAAGCGGACATCGTCAACTTCGGCGGCGTGTCGGGCGACTATTTCTACATGCACTTTGACGAAATCGCTGCCAAAGATACGCAGTTCGGCCAGCGCATCGCGCACGGCTACTTTGTGCTGTCTGCCGCAGCGGGGCTGTTCGTGTCCCCGGCGCCAGGACCGGTGCTGGCCAACTACGGCCTGGATAACCTGCGCTTCATCACGCCAGTCGCCATCGGCGACACCATCCGCGCGCGCCTGACCTGCAAACGCAAGGTTGACCGCAACCGCACCGACGACAAAGGCGTAGGCCAGGGCGTCGTCGCCTGGGACGTGCAGGTCACCAACCAGCGCGATGAGCTGGTGGCCAGCTACGACATCCTGACCCTGGTGATGAAGCGCGCCTGATCAGCGCTTCAAGCCAAACGGATCGTCGATGCTGTGGGCGGGTTCGGTGAACCATTTCGGGCCGCTTTCTGTCATGTAGAAATGGTCCTCGTGGCGGACGCCGAATTCGCCGGGAATGCAGATCATCGGTTCGTTGGAGAAGCACATGCCGATGTCCAGCGGAGTCTTGTCGCCGCCCACCAGGTAGGGCCACTCGTGGATATCGAGACCGATGCCGTGGCCGGTGCGGTGCGGCAGGCCTGGCAGCTTGTAGCCGGGACCGAAGCCGTCGGCTTCCAGTGAGCGGCGCGCGGCCCGATCGACTTCTTCGCATGGTACGCCCAGCTGCGCTGCCGCGAATGCCGCCGCCTGCGCTTTCTTCTCGCTATTCCACACCGAACGCTGACGCTCGCTGATCGGACCATACACGTAGGTGCGCGTGATGTCGGAAATGTAGTTGTGCAGCTTGCAGCCGGTGTCGATGAGTACCGTATCGCCTTGCTTCAAGGTCTGCACGTAGCTGACGCCGTGCGGATAGGCGGTTGCTTCGCCGAACAGCACGATCACGAAATACGAACCACCTGCGGCGCCGACTTTGCGGTGTGCGCGGTCAATGAATGCCTCCACTTCCTTGGTGGTGATGCCTTCATGCAGAATGCTGGCGGTGGCGACGTGCACGGCCAGCGTCATGTCCTTGGCGCGCTGCATCAGTGCGATTTCGGCGGCGGACTTGCGGGTGCGGCAGTGCGCCGTGACGGGACTTGCATTCTCCAGCGCATAGCCTTCGGCCAGCGGACGGATGCCGTCGTAGATGAAGAAGGCGGCGCTCTCGCAGATGCCAACGCGCGGCGGCTGTGCAGCATTCGGCGCGAAGCCCATGCGTTTGAGCACAGCGATAAACAATGCGTAAGGGCTCTCGTGCTCATGCCAGCAATTGACCGCACCATCCACCAGCATGAAGTCCTTCAGCGTGCTTTCTTCAAACGCCGGCGCGATGTATTCCACGGCGCCTTGCGCAGGCAGGATGGCGCCCACCGTGCGTTCGCTCGCATGCCACTTGGTGCCGGTGAAGTAGGTCAGGTTGGCGCCAGCGTTGATGTAGATTGCTGCGATGCCTTGCGCCTGCATATAGGCTTGCGCGCGCGCGATGCGCTGCAGATGTTCGTCTTTGCCGATAGGGACTGCGCCCGCAGTCATGTCCGACAAGGAGGCCAACGCCTCTTCCATGGTCTTTCCGCCAATAGTCATTTTTATATCCCTGTTGTGATGCGCGAGGATCGCTCTGCGTGAGCTTTCGATCATATCAGTTTTGCGCTTCCGTGGACCATGGTCATGCGCCCGTAACACGCGATTGATAAGGTGCGCGCACCATTGTTTACACTTCAGGATAGCTCAATGCTGCACAATAAATTCATGATCCCTTCCGCCATCGCCATCATGCTGACCGTCGCTGCCTGCGGCGGTGATTCAGAGCCTGCCAGCGTTGCGCCGCCGCTTCCTGCAGGGCGCTGGATCGCAGGCGATCTGCATACCCACACCACACAGTCGGCAGACGCGGATGTCAGCCAGACGCTGGAGAAGATCCTCGCCAAGGCCTTTAGCAGCTATGGCCTGGACTGGATGGCGGTTTCCAACCATTTGCGCGTATCGACGCGTGACGAAAAAGGCATAGCGCTGGCGGCGTCGATTCCGATGTCGGTGGGGGCGGAGCGCTACGAAATTCCGCGCGTGCAGGCACTGCAAGCTGCCGGTACCTATGCCGACAAACTGATCTTCTCCGGCTTCGAGTGGGATATGCCGACACATGACCATATCGGCATTGGCCTGTTTGAAGGTACGGACAAACTGAGCTCTAGCACCAAGGGCATGAAGGAGTTCGAGTATCTGTTCACTACCCGTGATGCTGCGATGTTCGATGCCGCCGATGTCGCCGCCTGGAAGGCGAAATACGGCGAGACGCGCTACAACAAGACGGCCGACGATGCGCTGCAGGCGATCAACTGGCTGAAGCAGAATTATCCGAACACCAGCTACGCCGTCATCAATCACCCGTCGCGCAACAAGGGCAGCTACAGCATCGCCGACTTCCGCGCATTTAACGATGCGGCGCCCAACATCATGTTCGCGATTGAAGGCATGGTCGGCAATCAGATGGAACCGGACCGTGGCGGCTACACAGCTGCCTACACCGATGACAACGCGCTGCTGCGCGTCTACGGCGGCGTAGACTATATCGTGGCCAAACTGGGCGGCCCATGGGACGCGCTGCTGGGCGAAGGCCGCCGCATCTGGAATCTGACGGATTCGGACACGCACTTCAAGATCGTCGGCGGCAATAGCAGTGGCTACTTCCCTGGCGAATATGCCAAGAACTATGTGTTCAATAGTGCCACTGGCCAGCCGGTTGCAAAAGACCTGCTGGCAGGCCTGCGTTCGGGGAAAATGTTCTCGGTGTATGGTGATCTGATTAACGCGCTGGACTTCAACCTGGCCAGCGAGGACGACCGCAAGGAGATGGGCGGCGAACTGAAAGTCGCCAGCGGCGACAAGGTGACCATCACCATCCGCTTCAAGACGCCGGCCCGGAACAATTACGAAAAGCCGGTGGACAGCGGCACGCCTGTCAACGTCAAGCCGGTGGTCGATCACGTGGATCTGATCGTGGGCGATGTGGGTGCAAAGGCGACGCCTGGCACGGCAGCCTACAGCGTCGCCACCAATGCCAGCACCAGGGTCGTCAAGCGTTTCAGCAGCGCGGACTGGAAGGTGGATGCGGATGGTTACTACAGCGTCACCTACGAAACCACGGCCAGCAAGAATCAATACTTCCGCCTGCGCGGCACCAATCTGGGAACCGATGTCGCCGGCCTGACGCAAGGCGGTGAGCCGCTGGCCGATCAGCGCACCGGCACCACCGACAATACGCAGCGCTTCAACGACATCAATGATCGTAACTACCGCAGCCTGTGGTTCTATTCGAACCCGGTGTTTGTCACGCTGCGTTGATTATTTGATTATTTGGTTAGCAGGCTGACTTTGTCGAGCACAAAGGAGGTCTGCCGCGCGCGGTCTTCACGCATGGCGAATGACAGTGTTAGCTGCTGTCCTTTGAATGGCAGCAGGTCGAAGCTGCGGATCTGGTAGCCTTCGGCGGGCGTCAGGTTGGTGTAGGTGGCCAGTGTGGCGAGTATGGTGCTGCCACTGGCCGCGCGCAGCGAAACCACCATGGTGTCGTGGATGGCGCTGCCGGTTTCGCTGGTGTCGATGTGCAGCGCGAAGCTCAGTTGTGCGCTGGTTGCGGCGGCCGGGATCTGCACGCGTTGCGTCAGCGTCTCGCTGCTGCGCCGGCCGTTCCCGCCCAGCCAGGCGTAGCGCGTGCCTTCGTACGGCGCCTGGCCGCTGTGCGCGCCGATCACGCGGATGGTGCCGCGCCAGCCAGTGCTGCCGTTTTCAAAGCCGCCGTTGGTGATGCGCTCCACCGCCTCGCCGCTATCCCCACCGCCGCCACCCTCGTCGATATCGGCGCCGACGTTGATGGCGGCGTAGGCGCGCTGCACGGCGATGGCTTCTTTCGAGGTGCCGCCATACAGCTCCTGTGCCGCTTGCAGCACTTTGTTGCGCGCATCGGCATAATTGGTGGAAGAGGTGAATTTGGTGGTCAGCGCCTTGAACCAGATGCGATAAGCCTTGTCGTTACCGATGCCGCTCATGGCGGCCGGTGTGCGGGTCAGATAGGGGCTGTAGTAGTCGCCGGTGGTGTCGGCTTTGGAACCTTGCGAGAGAAAATAGAACATCCGGTTATTCGGTCCGCTGGCGTAGTGCACGTCCAGATTTTTCAGTGCGCTGCTCCACGCGTCCGGGCTGCGGCCGTCCTTGCTGGGTTTATACAGCCAGCGCAGTGGCTGGCCGCTCTTGCTGATCTCTTTGCCCATCATCCAGTCATTGCCGGCAGCCGGTACGCTGCTGCCCGTGTCGCCGTTGCGCGCATAGGCTTCCACCATTTCACCGCCAATGTCGGAGTTGGATTCATTGAGTCCGCCGGATTCGCCGGTGTAGATCAGGTTCGCGGTTGCCGCCGTAACGCCGTGCGACATTTCGTGGCCGATGACGTCGATCGCCCCCAGGCTGTAAAAGCTGTTGCCGTCGCCGATGTACATGCATTTGCAGCTGTCGTCATAAAACGCGTTGTCGTACGCTGTGCCGACGTGGGCGGCGATGTAGGTGGCGGTGTTGTTGCCGTCCAGTGATTGCCAGCCCAGCACATTCTTGTTGGTGTCGTAGGTGTTCATCAAGCCCCACAGCGCATTGACGGCGGCAGTCTGGCCGTTGGCGCTGGTGGTGCTGCCGCCGCTGTACTGCTTGCCGTCGCCCCAGGTATTGCTGTTGTTGGTGTAGATGCTGCCGGGGTTGGGATTGTTGGGCGAACTGTGGTCGGCGTTGGTGATGGCCATGCCGCCATATTTGCCGCCCGTGCCGCGCGCGGCGTCCAGCATCTGGAAGCCGCCGGCGGTCTGGGTGGTGTTGATCGGCACCTGGCCGTTGTACTGGCTGTTGCCGGTGCCGGTCACGGTCTGCAGCGTCGGCCACTTGGCGATGATGGCGCCGTCGCGCGCATCGACCACCACGTCGTAGTAAACCAGCTTGCCGTCCAGCGCCATGCGCAGCCGCACCATGTAGGCCAGCGCGTAGCGGTCCACCACTTCGCTGACGTCGAGCGCGTTGAGCTGGTCGTCGGGCTTGTCGCCGGCGGAGCTGGCGCGTATGGTTTTCATCACGGGATAAATCAGCAGCTCGGCGCTGGGCGGCCAGCGGTGCGTGGCGCCGGCGGCGATGTCCTGCACGGCGGCGCGGATGGCGTCATCGGCGGTCAGCGTCGGGGTCAGGTCGGCGGGTGTGGGCGGTGCGGCCAACGGCGCGGCGCCCGGCGTGGTTGCGGACGGGGCGATGCCCGGACGGCGGTCGGAGGAGGCGACGCTGACGATATCGCCAGCCGCATTGGTCACCACCACCGATTCGGAGCCGAACACGCGCAAGCCTTTGTAGGTGTGCTGGGCGCGCGTGATCTTCTGGCCGGTGATGCCGGGATGCTGGCTGCTGATGCGGAAGCTGTAGTCGTTGGTCAGGCCCTGGTGCGCGTCCAGGGCGGTGAGCCTGGCCACCAGCCCCGCGCTTTCCTGCGGCGTGGCGACGGTCACCGGCGCGGACATCAGTTGAGCGGCATGCAGCGGAATGCCGGCCAGGCACAGCGCCAGCAGGGGTGAGCGTAGTTTCATGACTTCCTCCCAGGTTGGTTGACGGAAGATTCACGCTATGCCGTGGCACCGGGAGGGGTTCTGTGCTGCGTCAACAAGCGCGCCGATTTCAGTGTTTGACACCCTCGCCGGGCACCGGTGTGAACAGGTCGTAGGGATAGGTGAACACCCAGTCGGCGTAGCGCGTCTTGTTGGCCAGGCCGACATCGTCGTCGTCGAAATTGCCCTGCTTGATGGGGCGTTGGGTGGACAGCGAACGAAGGCCGACGATGCGCCCCTGCTGCCGGACCAGCACCCAGTCCGGCTTTCCGGTGACGGGGTCGTTGTACAGCCGCCGCAGGTAGCGGCGTGCGCCGGGGAAGCGCGGGTCCTTGAGCAGCTCTTCCAGCGTCAGCGGATACTCGTTGGGCTGGCCCGGTGCGGTGTAGTAGCGCTCCAGCGCGACGCGGAATTCGTGGCCAATGAAGATCAGCTCACGCTCCTTGTCGCGCCGCGTGGCGGTGGCGTAAAGGTCGGCGGCGATGGTCAGCCCCACGCCCATGAACGCGATCAGCATGAGCGTCCACAGGTAGGCAAAGCCGCGCTGCTCAGAACTGGTCGAAGGACGTGCCATCGCGGGTTTTTCCTTTGGCGCCGCTGCGGACATCGGCGATGCCGGGTTTGTCGGCGTCGGGCGAAGGCAGCAGCTGCCAGGTGGCGGCGGATTCGGTGACGGGGTCCAGCGGCACCTGGCGGAAGTAGTGCAGTGTCACCAGGTCGGCCAGTGCGGCCGGGTACTCGCCTTTGTCAGCATAATATTTGTCGATGCCGCTGCGTAGCACCTGCAGGTTTTCGCGCAGCGCCACTTCCTTGGAGCGCTCGACCGAGCTGAAATAGCGCGGCACGGCGATGGTCAGCAGCAGCGAGATGATGGCCAGGACCACCAGCAGTTCGACCAGCGTAAAGCCGTGGATGCGTTTCATGGGTTCACCATAGTTTCAGCGGGATGCCGTTCAGGCCCGTCTTTTCGGAGCGCGAGCTGACGTCGAACACGTCGTCGCCTTCGGACGGATTGTCGGGCGGGGACGCGTAGCTGCGCAGCGACCAGCCGGTTTGCTTGTCCGGTCCATCCTGCGTGGCAAACGGGTCGGCCGGGATGCGCCGCAGGAAGTACATATTCTGCTTGCGCGGGCTGCGCTGGTCGGGCACACCGATGACCAGATCCTCCAGTTTTTTCGGGTAGCCGGAATCGCCGATGGACAGCTTGATGTGGCCATTGTCGGCGGCGCGCTTGTAGGCGTCGATGGCCTGGCGAATCTCGATCAGCGCGGTGCGCAGCCGCTGTTCTTTTTCGCGCTGCACGGCCATCTGCGCCATGGGCGCGGCCACCATGGCCAGCGTAGCAAGAATGGACAGGGTAATCATCAGTTCGATGAAGGTGAACCCTTGCTGGCCGTGGTGCGTCATGGCTGCTGGCCTTTGCGTGGCGCGGCGGCGGGGGCGGGATCGCCGCCGGTCATGGACGAACCGCCCGTCATGCTGCTGGGGGCAGCTGCGGGTGCGCTGGACGTCACGGCGGCGGGCGCTTCCTGCTGGTTGTCGTCCGCAGCGGCGTTGGCGGAGAAGCTGGATGATGATGACGACGCGGCGGCCACCTGCACGCGGCCGCCGATGTCGGAATCGGTGCCGGCATTGAATTCCGCCACCGCCAGCTCGGGCCGGCGGATCGAGCGCAGGATGCGCGGTGTGATCGACAGCACGATCTCGCTGCGCGTGTTGTCGTCCTTCTGCGTGCCAAACAGGCGGTTCAGCACCGGCAACTGGCCGATGCCCGGCACCTTGTTGGCGGTGACACGGTCTTCGTCGTTGATCAGGCCCGCCAGCACCTGGGTCTCGCCGTCCTTGAGGCGCAGCACGGTGGAGGCGCTGCGGGTGCCGATCTGGTAGGCGGTGGTGCCGGACTTGCTGTACACCTCCTTGACCACGCTGCTGACTTCCAGCGCGATCTTGATGGCCACTTCGTCGTCCAGGTAGACATTCGGCTCGACGTCGAGCTTGAGGCCGACGTCGATATAGTTGACGCTGTCGGCGCTGACGCCGTTGTTGGTGGTGACGGTGATGACCGGCACGCGGTCGCCGATCAGCACCTTGGCCTTGTCCTTGTTGCGCACGCGGATGCGCGGGTTGGCCAGCAGGTTGCTGTCGGTGTCGTTGCGGTTGGCGTTGAGCGTGACCGGGCCGATGCCGGCGGAGATGGTTTTGCCGGTAATGTTGCGCAGGTCGTTCACCAGTAGGCCGTTGATCTGGTCACTGCCGATCAGTTTGAGCGTGGCGGAATCCGGCCACTGGATGCCAAGCTGCTGGATGCTGGTGCGCTTCACTTCCAGCACTTCCACTTCCAGCATGACTTCGGGATCGGCGACGTCCTGCACGGCGATGATGCGTTCGGCCATGCGGACCATTTCCGGCGTATCGCGCATGATGATGGTGCCGATACGTTCGTCGGTGACGATGTCCTTGGCCTTGAGCAGCGTCTTGAGCGTGAACGCCACGGATTTGACGTCGGCGTTGGCCAGGAAGAAGCTGCGCACCACGAGCTGCTGGTAATCCTTCACCTTCTGCGGGTTGTTGGGGTAGATGGTGATGGCGCGTTCGCCGGTGACGCTCTGTTCGAGCTGGTTGGCGCTTAGCAGCATGGTGATGGCTTCTTCGATGCTGGTGTCGCGTACCGAGATGGTGGCGCGCAGGTTGGGATCGACGTCGCGGTCGAAGACGAAATTGAGGCCGGAGACGCGGCTGATGAGGTCAAACACGGAGCGCAGCGGCGCATCGCGGAATTCCAGCGTGATGGGCTTGCGGTAGGCGGCCGCCAGTCGTCCGCTGGCGGGACGCAGCCGGGTCTGGGCGTCGGTCAGGCGGACTTGCAGGTTTTGCAGGGCGCGCTGGTTGGGCCGTTGCACCAGCAAGGGGCGCAGCAGCGCTTGCGCCTGGGTCAGATTGGCGTCGCCGCCGCGCTGGTACAGCGCTTCCGCATCCGCCAGCACCTGCTGCTGTTTCTGGTCCTGTGCCAGCGCTGCCAGCCCCTGTCGGGCGACGACGTTGGCGGCATCGATGGCCAGCGCCTGCTGGAAGCTGGCTTCCGCCTCGGCGGCCTGACCCTTGATGCGCAGCGTTTCACCGCGGGTGTTGTAGGCGTTGACCAGCCGCAGTTTGCGGTTCAGCAGCACCAGGCGGTACTCAGCGTTGTGCGGGTCGTCGCGCACGGCCTGTTCCAGTTTGGCCAGGCCAGGTTCAACCTGGCCGGCGTCCAGCAGGGCATTGCCTTCCTTGAAGGCGGAATTGCTGGCGCAGGCGGTGAGCAGCAGCGCGGCGGCCAGTGCGGAGGACAGCGCAGCAAGGCGGAATGGCATCAAAGGTTTCAATTGGCGTCCCCTACAACAAGTGTTTGTGGTTGGTTGAGCGGCAGGTAGAGCACATGCAGGGTGCCGTCGCTGACGCGTTCGAGGCGGTAGCTGTCGTTGATCTTTTCGCCGGGCCGGGCGATGACGTTCTGGCCATCAACCTGGAAGAAATAGGCGGTATTGCCGTCGTCGGAGTAGCGGCCCAGGTACTGGAACGGCAGTGGCGGCGGGCCGCTGGCAGCTTCGGCTTGCGGCGCTGCTGCGCGGGCCTCGGCCGGCTTCAAAGGCGCAGACGGCGCCGCCTGTCCGCCCCAGCTCTGCTTGGCGAAGGCGTCGCCCAGTTCTTCGTCGCTGACGCGTGCGTGGATGTGCAGATCGACGGTTGGTGCGGCGGCGGGCGCCTCTGCCGCTGCAAGTGCGCTGGCCGGCGCTTCGCGCGGCGTGGCGGCGGCCGGAGCGACGACCACGCCGTCGTCGTCAGGCGCAAACCAGGCGGCCAGCACGGTGGCTGCGGCGGCGATACCCAGGACTGCTTTTCTCATGGCCGCTGCTCCATCTGGCGTACCAGCAGGACGAACTGCAGGCGCGCTTCGACGGCGCCCGAGGCGATCTGCTCGCGCTTGAAGGACACCGATTCCAGCGTCAGCGAAGGCAGGGCCTGCAGCACGTTGATGATGAATTCCTGCACGCGCGGGAAGTCGGCTTTCACCGGCAGCGTGATGCGGTAGCGCAGGAAGCTGCTGCCGGCATCCTGTTCCGGCTTGTATTCGGCCTTGGCCAGCGTGATGCCGCTTTGTTCGGCGAGGCGCACCATCTCCTTGAGCATGTCGGGGATGGTGTCGTGCGCGGGCAGGAAGGCCTGGAAGGCGGCCACGCCATCGGCGCTGGTGGGCGCGGCGACACGCGGCGCGGCCGCGCTGAGGACGGCAGTGTTGATTTCCTGCGTCAGCAGTTGCTGGCGCTGCGCCAGCTGCGTGGCATGCCATTGCAGCAGCACGGCGACGGCGATGGCGGCCACGCCGGCAATGGCGCCGGGGCCGGCCTGGCGCAGCAGGCGGCGAGCTTGCCAGCCGTGGCGCGCGGTGTGCTGCGGCGTGCCGCGCCAGCTGGTCAGGGATGCGAGTTTTATTCGCGCCATAGGGCCTCCAGTTGGAAGCGGTAGGCGTCGCCCGCCGCTTCGTGCTTGATCAGGTAGACGGAGCGGAACAGGCGCTGCTGGTTAAGGAAGGCCAGGTAGTTCAGCATGTCTTGGGCGGTTTGCGCTTCGGCGCTGATTTTCAGGACGCCGGCCGGCGTGGCCGCAGTGTGGGTGGCGCTGCTTTCGCCGTCCTGCGGCGGCTGGCCGTTGAGGTCCAGGCCGAGCAGGGCGACGTGGATGTCTTCGGGCGCCTGCACGGTTTTGAGCAGGCGCACCACGGGCAGGTTGAGCTGGCGCACGGCGCCGGCAATCACGGCCAACTGCTTGTCGAGCGCCTGTTGCTGCTGCGGCGACAACGCGGGCTGGTTGCGGCGTGCGGCGCTGCGTTCGCTGCGGGCGGCTTGCGTGTCGAGGCGGTGCTGCAGGCGCTGGACTTCCTGCATGGGGCCGAGCCAGTGGTAGGCGGCGCTGGCCAGCGTGATGGCGCCCACGGCCGCCAGCGCCAGGCGCCAGCCTTGCAGCGGCGCGCTGCGCGGGATGAAATTGAGGGTGCTCATGCGGCGGCCTCGATCAGGGTGGCAGGAGCGGCGCCATACAGGTCGTCGGCGAGTTCGAATTGCTGCGGCAGTGCGGTGGCGGGTGGCGCTGCCAGGTTGATGACGGTGACGCGGGGGATGCCGGCCAGTTCGGGCATGCGCAGCAGCCAGCGCTGCCAGGCTTGCGGCAGTTCGCGCGACCAGTCGGCGTTGCTGGGCTGGGTGTGCAGGGCGCTGATGCGGCCGCGCGTGATGGCGGCCAGCGTCAGGCGGCCCGGTTCGGCCAGGGCCAGCGCGCCAGGGGCCGATCTGGCGCCGGTGCCGTTGCCAGGGCCGGTGCTGGTGCGGGGCAGCCAGCGCAGCGCAGCGCCCAGCGCGGGTTCGATGGCGTGGCATGGGTGGCCGCTGGCCTCGGCCAGCGCGGTCAGGGCTTGCAGCAGGACGCTGTCGATGCCGCAGATGGCGCGCGCATTGCCGTAGGGCGCGTCGTCGGCGACGATGCGCCAGCCCAGCGCGGCGTCGCCGTACAGTGCGGCCAGCTGCATTTGCAGGAAGCGGTGGGCGGCCGGTTCGGACAGCAGGGCGTCGCTCCACGGTACGATCGCCAGTTGCTGCCAGCGGCTGGACAGGCTGATTTCCAGCGGCAGACCGGCGAGCGACAAGGCGCCAGCGGCGGCGCTGGCGGCGTCGCCGCGCGCCTGTAGCAGCAGTGCGTGCAGCGCGTCGACAGCGGGCTGCCAGTGGCCGCCGGGGTTGGCCAGCGCGATCTGCTGCTGGCTGCCGTCAATGAGTCGCTGGCCCTGGCGCACGGCGGCGCGCAGCTGGTGCGGCGCCAGGTGTACGCACAGGGTGCGCGGCGCCATGCTGCGCTGGCGGACGGCGTACAGCAGCTGCCGCAGTTGCTTAGTAAGTGACACGATTCAGCTCCTGCAAAGTGGTTTCACCCAGCCGCACCAGGTCCAGGCCAGCGCTGCGCGCGAGCCGGAAGCCCATGGCGGCGGCTTCTTCTTTCATGCGGCTGACGGGCGCGCGGGTGCAGATCATTTCGCGCATGGCGTCGTTCAGCACCAGTACTTCGGCCACCGCCTTGCGGCCCTTGTAGCCGCTGCCGCGGCAATGGCCGCAGCCGGCGCCCGCCTTGAATACCCAGCCTTCGACGGCGGCGGCGGTGAGGCCGCTGTCGTGCAGCTCGGCCGGATCGGGCGCCACTTCCACCGCGCAGTGCTCGCAGTTGAGGCGCAGCAGGCGCTGGGCGACGATGCCGTTGAGCGCGGCGGCGAAGCTGTAAGGATCGACGCCCATGTGCAGGAAGCGGCCCACCACGTCAAACACGTTGTTGGCGTGGACCGTCGTGAATACCAGGTGGCCGGTCAGCGAGGCCTGCACGGCGATTTGCGCGGTTTCGTCGTCGCGGATTTCGCCGATCATGATTTTGTCGGGATCGTGGCGCAGGATGGAGCGCAGGCCGCGCGCGAAGGTCAGGCCCTTTTTCTCGTTGACGGGAATCTGCAGCACGCGCGGCAGGCGGTATTCGACCGGGTCTTCGATGGTGACGACCTTGTCGCGGCCGGTGTTGATTTCGGTGATGGCGGCGTACAGCGTGGTGGTCTTGCCGGAGCCGGTGGGGCCGGTCACCAGCAGCATGCCGTGCGGCTTGGCGGCCAGGCGGCGGATCTGCACGATGGCGTCGGCGTTGAGGCCCAGGCTTTCCAGCCGTAGCGACTGCGCGGCTTCGGTCAGTGCGCGCCGGTCCAGCAGGCGCAGCACGGCGTCTTCGCCAAAGATGTTGGGCATGATGGAGACGCGGAAGTCGATCTCGCTGCCTTTCACGCGCACTTTGAAGCGGCCGTCCTGCGGCACGCGGCGTTCGGCGATGTCGAGTTCCGCCAGCACCTTGATGCGCGAGATGATCTGTTCGGCCATCTGCAGGCCCTGTACCTGGCCGGCCTGCACCAGCACACCGTCGACACGGTATTTGATGGTCAGGCTGTTGGCTTCGCACTCGAGGTGGATGTCGCTGGCCTGGAATTTGAGCGCGTCGTAGATGGTGGAGTTAACCAGCTTGACCACCGGGCTGCTGTCTTCGCGGATGCGCAGCAGCGAGATATCTTCGACGCCGGCTTCGGGCGTGTTGTGGCTGTCGTCGCCGTCGGCGCCCAGCATGCCGGCCATGGCCTGCTGCACGCTTTCCTGCTGCGCCAGATAGGCGGCCAGGTCGTCGGCATGCGCCAGCGCCACGCTGTAGTCGCCGGCGATGGCGTAGCTGGCCCAGTGCAGCGTGTCGTCGGCCAGCGGGTTGGCGATGACCAGCGTGGGCGCGGCCAGCGCGCCGCCGTTGCCGTCAGCGCGCAGCAGCACGCAGTCGCGCTGGACGCAGTCGGTGTAGGGCAACAGGTCAAACGCGGGCAGCGCCGCCTGCAGGCGCGCCATGGGCCAGGCCGGATAGCAGAACAGCGCGGCCAGCTGGCGCGTGAATTCTTCCGCCGTCAGGCCGCATTGTTCCTGCAGCAGCGCCATGGCGGGACGGCCTTGCGCCAGCGCGGCGGCGCGCGCGCCGTGCAGCAGTTCGGGCGTGAGGATGGCCGGTTCGCGTGCATTCATGAGAGACTCCCTGCCAGTTCAAAAATCGGCATATACATGAGGACCACCACGCCGCCGATGACCACGCCGATAATGGTCATCAGCAGCGGCTCCAGCAGACGCGAGGCCCAGTCCACCCAGCGGGCGAATTCTTCGTCGTGGAAGCTGGCCGAGCGCTCCAGCATGTCGCCGAGGCGGCCGGTGTTTTCGCCGACCTTGAGCAGCGACTGCGCCACCGGCGTGGCCAGGCCTTGCTGCTCGAGCGCGGTGGAAAACGGCAGGCCCTGTTCGACGGCGCGCCGCGTCTGCGCCAGCGCCAGTTGCTGGGCCGGCGTCAGCATGGCGCTGCCCATGGCCAGCGCCCGGGTCAGCGGAATGCCGGCGTGCAGCAGCAGGCTCAAGGCGCGGTAAAAGCGCGCCAGGCGGAACTCGGCGGCGCGCGCGGCCAGCAGCGGTAGGCGCAGCACGGCTTGCAGCATGCGCTGGCGGGCGCGCGGGTTGGTCGCGGCGTGGATGGCCGCAACCACCACGGCGGCCAGCGCCCCTGCGCACAGCCACGGGTGGGCGGCCAGCGTCCGGCCCATGCCCAGCAGCAGTTGCGACGCCCACGGGATCTCGCGCCCGGCACTTTCGTACACCACGCTGAAGCGCGGCACCACGTAACCCATCAGGAACAGCGTGACCAGCGTGCCGACCACCAGTAGCATCACCGGGTAGATCGCGGCTGACACCAGCTTTTTGCGGATGGCGTCGAACTGCAGCTGGTAGCTGACAAAGCGCGCCAGCGCCTGCGGCAGGTGACCGGAGCGTTCGGCCGCGTGCACGGTGGCGATGTAGAGGTCGGGGAAGATGGCCGGGAACGTGGCCAGCGTGTCGGAAAAGCTCAGGCCCTGTTGCATGGCGCGCTGCAGCGCGGCCAGGATGGCGCGGGCGCCGGCACGGGTTTCCTTGCTGTGCAGGGTGGCGATGGCTTCGCTGAGGTTGAGGCCAGCCTCCAGCAGCGCCAGCAGCTCCTGGCTGAATTGCAGCAGCGGGAACGCTTGCGCGCCGCGGCCGCCAGTAACAGGCAAACGCGCAGCGGCCGGCGCGTGCTGATCCGCACCGTCGTTGCCGACAGTGGCGATGCTCAGCACGCGCCAGCCGCTGCGCGCTGCCTGCCGGATCGCCTCCGCCTCGCTGGCGGCGGTGATCGCGACAGACTGCGGGCCGGCAGGCCCGCCTTGTACTTCTAGCCGATACTGCATCGCTGCCTTACTGGGTGATCAGGCTGACCTTGTCCACCACGAAGGAAGTTTGCAGGGCCGAGTCTTCGGTCATGGCAAACGACAGCGTTACGGTCTGGCCTTTGTATGGCAGCAGGTTGAAGGTACGGACCTGGTAGCCGCTGGCCGCGTTCAGGTTGGTGTAGGTCGCCAGCGTGCCCAGTACCGTGCCGCTGCTGTTCTTGACCGTGACTACCAGCTTGTCGTAAGCGACGTTGTCGGTTTCTGCGGTGTCGATATGCAGTGCGAAGCTCAGGCTAGCGCTGGTGGCGGCCGATGGAATGGCCACGCTCTGGGTCAGCGTTTCAGTCGCGGCTTTGCCGTTGCCGCCCAGCCAGGCGAACTTGGTGCCTTCGTAGGCAGTCTGGCCGCTGTAGTTGCCGATCACGCCCGTGGTGCCGCCCCAGCCGGTGGTGCCGGACTCGAAGCCGCCGTTGGTGACGCGTTCGGTGCCGGTGCCGCCGCCACCACCCACGGTCAGCGTGGCGCTGTTGGAGGTGGCGGTTTTGGCTGGCGACGAAGCGTCGCTGACGATGGCGTAGAAGGTGGCGCCGTTGTCGGCGGTTTGCGCCGTCAGCGAGTAGGTGGCCGAGGTGGCGCCGCTGATGGCTGCGCCGTTGCGGTACCACTTGTAGCTGTATGGCGCGGTGCCGCCCGTGGCGCCGACGCTGAACGAGGCGGTGGCGCCAGCGGCGACGCTGACGTTGGCTGGCTGGGTCGAGATCGACACGCCGCCGGTGCCGCCGGCTTCATCGATGTCGGTGCCGACGTTGATGGCCGCATAGGCGCGCTGCACGGCAATCGCTTCTTTCGAGCCGACGCCATACAGTTCCTGCGCGGCAGCCAGCACTTTGGTGCGGGCGTCAGCGTAGTTGGTGGACGCGGTGAACTTGGTGGTGGCGGCCTTGAACCAGATGCGGTAAGCCTTGTCATTGCCGATACCGGTCATTGCGGCCGGGCTCTTGGTCAGGTACTTGGAGTAGTACTCGCTGCTCGCGCTCGAGTTCGAACCTTGCGACAGGAAGTAGAACATGCGGTTGTTCGGGCCGCTCGAGTAGTGGACGTCGAGGTTTTTGATGGTGCTGCTCCACGCATCCGGGCTGCTGCCGTCCTTGCTTGGCTTCCACATCCAGCGCAGCGGCTGGCCGGATTTGCTGATTTCCTTGCCCATCATCCAGTCGTTGCCGGCCGGGATCACGGTGCCGGTGCCGCCGTTGCGCGCGTAGGCTTCCACCATTTCGCCGCCGATGTCGGAGTTGGACTCATTGAGGCCGCCCGATTCGCCCGAGTAGGTCAGGTTGGAAGTAGCGTCGGTGACGCCGTGCGACATTTCATGGCCGATCACGTCGATTGAGCCAAGGCTGGTGAAGCTGGAACCGTCGCCGATGTACATGCACTTGCAGCTTGGGTCGAAGAAGGCGTTGTCGTAGTTGTTGTCAACGTGGGCGGCAATGTAGGTGGCGGTGTTGTTACCGTCCAGCGATTGCCAGCCCAGCACGCTTTTGAGCGTGTCGTAGGTGTTCATCAGGCCCCACAGCGCATTGACTGCGGCAGTCTGGCCGTTGGCGTTGGTGGTGCTGCCGCCGCTGATGTACTGTTTGCCGTCGCCCCAGGTGTTGGTGGAATTGGTGTAGATGCTGCCGGCGTTCGGACTGTCGGCCGAGCTGTGGTTGGCGTTGGTGATGGCCATGCCGCCGTACACGCCGCCGGTGCCGCGCGTGGCGTCCAGCATTTTGTAGGTGCTGCCCGACAGCGTGGTGTTGATTGGCACGCTGCCGTTGTACTGGCTGTTGCCGGTGCCGACCACGGTCTGCAGCGACTTCCATTGCGCGATGATGGCGCCGGTCTTGGCGTTGACGATGGTGTCGTGGTACACCACCTTGCCCTTGTCGGCCATGCGGGTCTGCACGTAGTAGGCCAGCTCGTAGTGGTCAACCACGTCTTCGAGGTCGAGCGCATTCAGCGCGGCTTCCGATTTGTTGAGGGCCGAGGCCACGCGCACCGATTTGACCACGGGCCAGATCAGCAGTTCGGCCTGTGGCGCCCAGCGGTGTACACCGCTGGGTGCGACTTGCTTGACCACCAGCGCGATGGCGTCGCCGCTGCTCAGCGATGGCGTCAGGTCCTTGAGTGCTGGCGCCACGCCGTCGCCCTTGGTGCCGTTGACCACCGACTGGTTGCCGGCCAGGCCGGCGCGGCGGTCGGACACCGATTCGCTGACGATGTCGCCTGCCGTGTTGGTGACCACTACCGATTCCGAACCGAACACGCGCAGGCCTTTGTAGGTGTGCTGGACGCGCGTGATTTTCTGGCCGACCACGCCAGGGTGCTGGCTGCTGATGCGGAAGCTGTTGTCTGCGCTCAGACCGCGTTCGCTGTCGAGCGCAGTCAGCTTGGCGACCAGGCTGGCGCTTTCCTGCGGCGAGGCCTGGTTGACAGGGGCTGCCATGAGTTCGGCAGCAGCGTTGGCGGTAGGGCAGATCACCGGCAGGGTAGCGGCGACGGCAACAGCAAGCAGGGGCTTACGTAGGTTCATTTCTTCTCCATGAGCGGTTGTAGTTGGTCGCCGGCGTGGTACGCAATCAACATGAATACGGCGAGTGGAGCGCACGTTATTCCTGTCGTGCCAGCAGCGTCAAAAAAAATTGAAAATGAGTCAGCGGCGCACAAAATGTCTGAAATGAGACATTCCCCTGAGGCACTGAATAATGCTGCGGTGATGCAGGAGCCCAGTAACGGCGGGGCGTATAACAGATGGGCGCGCGCGGCGCACGCACGATAGGGCGGTTTTGTGTGGTATCCACAACGAACTAGGCGGGGGCCTCTATTTTCGGCAACGGCGCAACACTCTGTCGGCTAGCGGGGTAAAAGCTGGTTGCAGAATTTTAATATTGCGAATTAAACTATTTGAATCCGCGCACACGCGGAGACATAAAAAAAGCGCAGGGCACGACCCTTATAACATTCGCGCATAAGCAAATCAGGAAGAGAAAAAATGACCGCACACCCACTGCCGCATCGTCGTTCCATCCGCCCGCCGCGTTTGCTGCGTATCACCCACGCCCCGCCCGCCTGACGGCTGCCAGATCACGCCCGTCTGCCGCGCCCCATCCTGCCGGGTGCGCGGACCGGCGCCTACCTCTGTTGACTATTGTTCCGCCGTGGGCGGACGAGGGGGATCTTTTATGCTGTCGATTTCGACCAAAGTGGAACGCATCGTGCTGGAGTCGGCCTTCCTGACCGAGGGCCTGCGGCGCGGCTTGATCAATCTGTCGGAGCTGGCGCGCCAGCTGCAGCCGCAGCTCGAGAGCGATTTGTGGAAGCCGGTGGGGCAGGCGGCGGTGGTGATGGCGCTGCGCCGCGTGGCCGAGCGCCTGCCGCAGGAACCGCAGCACCGCACCCGGCCGCTGCGCCAGGGCGGCGAGCTGACCACGCGCACCGAGCTCACGGAATATACCTATCGCTATTCGGATAGTATCCAGGAGTGCCACCGCCAGCTGCTGGTGGAGGCCGAGCCGATGCGCGGCGCGTTTGTGACGGTGACGCGCGGCGTCAACGAGGTGATGGTGATTTGCAGCGGCGCGCTGACCAGCGTGGTGGAGTCGGTGTTTGCGCGCGAGCGCCTGCTGGCGCGGCAGAACAACCTGAGCGCGGTGACGCTGCACCTGAATCCGGACACGCGCCGCACGCCCGGGATTTACCACGCCATCCTCAAGCAGCTTGCATGGGACAAGGTGAGCCTGATTAATATGATTTGTACTTATACGGAACTGACGATCCTGCTGGAGCAAAGCCAGACCGGCGCGGCGTTCTCGGTGCTGTCACGACTGGCGCTGCACTGATGGCGCGGCCGGCACTGACCTACCGCAAGCCGCAGCTGGGACGCGACTACTGGGTGCTCGACGGGGTGCTGCCCAACGCAGCGGAGGTGGCGCAGCGCTGTTTTGCGCGCGAGGCATGGGAGCTGGGGGCGCCGCACCGCGCCGAACCCTGGCCCGGCATGCGCAGCCAGGGTGCGCTGCTGCCGGACGAGCTGGCGCAGGTGGAAGCCTGGGTGCGCAAGGTGACGGGGGCGAAGAAGCTGTGGCAGCAGGCGACGCCGCAGGGCAGTACCCTGAACCACAATTATGTACAGTTGGTGGGCGGTATCGAGTCGGGGCCGCGGCCGCACACGGATTCGCTCAAGCTGTGCCGCTATGCGGCGGTGATTTATCTGTCACCCGAGCCGATGGCGGCGGCGGGGACTTCGTTTTACCGGCTGCGCTATCCGGACGGCACGCTGGGCGGCAATTACTGCAGCCCGCCGCATGCGAACCTGCGCGAGGCGCTGGGCGTGACCAGCCTGCCGCCGCAGGCCTGGCATGAAGAACTGCGCGTGGAAAACCGCTTCAACCGCATGCTGCTGTACCGGGCCAATCTGGTGCACTCGGCCAGCAGCTATTTTGGTTGCGACCACCACGACAAGCGCATGACGGCCGTGTTCTTCTGGATGGCGTAGCTGTCGCTTAGCCGGCCAGCTGGGCGCGCACGCGGGCAATCGCCTGGCGCACCTGGTTGGGCGCGGTGCCGCCCACGTGGTCGCGTGCGGCCACCGAGCCTTCCAGGGTCAGCACGGCAAACACGTCGTCCTCGATCAGCGTGGAGAACGCGCGCAGCTGTTCCAGCGACATCTCGGCCAGGTCGATCTTGAGGTCGTCGCAGGCGCGTACGGCGTGCGCCACGGCTTCGTGGGCATCGCGGAATGGCAGGCCTTTCTTGACCAGGTAGTCGGCCAGGTCGGTGGCGGTGGCATAGCCTTGCAGTGCGGCTGCGCGCATGGCGTCCGGCTTGACGCTGATGCCGCCGGCCATGTCGGCAAAGATGCGCAGCGTGTCGACCACGGTGTCGACGGTGTCGAACAGCGGTTCCTTGTCTTCCTGGTTGTCCTTGTTGTAGGCCAGCGGCTGGCCTTTCATCAGGGTCAGCAGACCCATTAAATGGCCGTAGACACGGCCGGTCTTGCCGCGCGCCAGTTCCGGCACGTCCGGGTTTTTCTTTTGCGGCATGATCGACGAGCCGGTGCAGAAGCGGTCGGCAATGTCGATGAAGCCCACGCGTGGGCTCATCCAGATGATCAGCTCTTCCGACATGCGCGACACGTGGGTCATGATCAGCGAGGCGGCGGCGGTGAATTCAATTGCGAAGTCGCGGTCGGAGACGGCGTCCAGCGAGTTGTGGCAGACGTCGTCGAAGCCCAGCGTCTTGGCTACGCGCACGCGGTCGATCGGGAAAGTGGTGCCGGCCAGCGCGGCAGCGCCCAGCGGCAGGCGGTTGACGCGCTTGCGCGCATCGGCCATGCGCTCGGCGTCGCGGCCGAACATTTCAACATAGGCCAGCATGTGGTGGCCGAAGGTGATCGGCTGCGCCACTTGCATGTGGGTGAAGCCGGGCAGGATGGTGTCGGCGTTCTTTTCGGCCAGGTCGGTCAGTGCGCTGCGCAGGGCGTTCAGCAGCTGCAGCACGTCGTCGATGGCGGCGCGCACGTAGAGGCGGATGTCGGTCGCTACCTGGTCGTTGCGCGAACGGCCCGTGTGCAGGCGCTTGCCGGCGTCGCCCACCAGTTCGGTGAGGCGTTTTTCAATATTCAGGTGGACGTCTTCCAGGTCCAGCAGCCATTCAAACTGGCCGGCCTCGATTTCGGCGCTGATCTGCGCCATGCCGCGCTCGATCTCGGCGCGGTCGTGGGCGCTGATGATGCCCTGGGCGGCCAGCATTTCAGCGTGGGCCAGCGAGCCCTGGATGTCGGCCTTGGCCAGGCGCTTGTCGAAGAATACCGAGGCGGTGTAGCGTTTGACGAGGTCCGAGACGGGTTCGTTGAAGCGGGCCGACCAGGCTTCGGCCTTTTTGGAAAGTTGTGCAGTCATAGTCAAATGTAGGAAGTGCGCGTAGGATCAGCTGCTGATTATAAACCGTCAGCTGCTGCAAAATCCGTCAACCTTGTCTAGACAACCGTGGAAAACATGAGCATTCTGCGCATTACTACCGATAAAGCGGCACTCGACTTGCCGATGATTCATCAGTTTCTGAGCGAACGCTCCACCTGGGCCATCGGCATTCCGCTGGCGCTGGTGGAGCGGGCCATCGACAATTCGCTGTGTTTTGGCGCTTATCTGGATGGCCGGCAGGTGGGTTTTGCACGGGTGACCACGGATTACGCCACGTTTGCCTATCTGGCCGATGTGTTTGTGCTGGAGCCGGAGCGTGGCAAGGGTTATAGCAAGCAGCTGGTGGAGGCGGTTTTGTCGCACGCTGACTTGCAGGGGCTGCGCCGCTTCATGCTGGCCACCAGCGATGCCCATGAACTGTACACGCGCTACGGTTTCACTCCGCCGGCCCGCCCGGCCACGCTGATGGAGCGTTATTTTCCGAATATTTATGCGAATTGATGATCGCCGGCAGGCTGGCTGCATCGGCTAGCCAGCGTGCGTATTCGTCGCGGCTCATGCCCAAGAATTCGTGCAGTGATTGGCGGCCGGGATTTGCGTGCCATTGATCGATGAAATCATCAATCTCTTCGGGGGCAGTCTCGCGGGACAGGCATTTCTGGATGAAATTAGACATCGATTTTCCTTCCGGCGACGGCGTTTTTGATGAGCGTACCTGTCACGGCATCGATCACGCCAAGGTGGCGACCGCGTTGATTGAATACTTCGATTTCGCCGTGGGTCCAGTTCCACGTATATAGTTTAGTGCTATCTCTGGAAATCCAGGGTTTTTCGCCGTTGCGTGCGCCAAGGTAGACGCACTGCTCCAGATAGGATGGCTTCGGAATCGGTATGGGTGCCAAGACAATTCCCCGTGGCGTCGGCAAGGGGCCTAACTTAGCACTCCAGTTTTTGTTATCCCTTGAGCTGGCTCATTGCCAGTTCATCAGGCACGGCGGAACCAGCAGCGCCAGTGCCAGCACGGCGTAGATCAGCTGCAAGGGGATCATCCATTTGGCCCAGGTGATCCACGGGATGCGCGCCAGTGCCAGCACGCCGACCGTGATGCCGGACGTCGGTATCATCGGCGTGGTGAACTCGCCGAACTGGAACGCCAGAATCGCGGTCTGCCGCGTCACGCCGACCAGGTCGGCCAGCGGCGCCATGATGGGCATGGTCAGCGCGGCCTGGCCGCTGCCCGAGTGGATGAAGAAGTTGATCACGGTCTGGATGCCAAACATCTTCCACGCCGCGAACACCGGATGCACCGACTGCACCAGCGGCATCAGCGTATGCAGCATGGTGTCGATGATGTGCGCATCGCGCGCCAGCACCAGCGTGCCGCGCGCCAGCGCAATCACCAGCGCCGTGCCGACCAGGTCGCGCGCGCCCTGCATGAAGCCTTCCACGATCTGGCTCGAATCAAGCCGCCCGACCAGACCGATCACGATGGCCATGCTCAGGAACAGCGCTGCAATTTCGTCGATATACCAGTCGTAGTGCACCACGCCGCCCACCATGACCACCAGCGAACCGGCGAAAATCCACAACACCAGCTTGTGGCGCGCGGTCATGCCGTGGAAGTCGCTGGCTGCGCCTTTCGGCAAGTCCTTGCGCTTTTCCAGGTCCAGCGCGTAGGTCGGGCTGAGCTGCGGATTTTTCTTCACGCGCGCCGCGTACCACATCAGGAACAGCACCGTGACTGTGGTGGCGATACACCACACGATGAGGCGGTAGCCCCAGCCGGAAAACACCGGCACGCCCGCAATGCCCTGGGCGATGCCGACGTTGAACGGATTCAGGAACGCCGCTGAAAAGCCTACCTGCGAGCCGAGGAAAGGAATCGATACGCCGACCACCGTGTCATAGCCCAGCGCCAGCGCCAGCGGCACGAAAATCAATATAAACGGTATGGCTTCTTCATTCATGCCGAAGGTGGCACCGCCGATCGAGAACATGGTGACAAACACCGGGATCAGCGCCTTCTGGATGAACGCCGAACTCTCATGCGCCTTGGCCAGCGACTTGATCATCGAGTCGATCGCCTCGGTCTTCTGCAGCACGGCAAACGCGCCGCCCACGATCAGCACGAAGCCGATGATCTGCGCCGCTTCGACAAAGCCCTTGATCGGCGCCTTGAGCAGCGCCACCAGGCCTTGCGGCGCGCTTTCGATGTAGTGGAAGCTGTCCGGATTGATCAGCTGCTTGCCGTTGACCAGATGCGTGTCGTACTTGCCGCCCGGGACCAGCCACGTGGCGGCCGCAATCAGCGCCAGGATGATGAACAGCAGGACAAAGGTGTGCGGCAGTTTGAATTTTTTGGTGGTCGTCATTGTCATCATGCGCTCAGCAGGTCGCCTTCACGATAGGCCTTGGCGCTGGCGACTTTGCCAACGTTCATGCCGCGTATCACATGACGATGCGCGCTGCGCGCAAAGAACACGCCGTCCACCGTGGCGCGTACCACCGTGGTGTCGCCGCTCACCGGATCGATGAGGTCTGCAATCGCATCGCCGGCCACCACGCGTGCACCGAGTTCGCGCGTGTACACCAGGATGCCCGCATGCGGCGCATACAACGGTTCGACGCCTTCCAGCGGCGTGGCCGCGCACAGCGGTTCCGGCAGCACCGCTGCTGCGGCCTGCGCTGTGGCGTCGTCGGCATGCAGCAGGCCTTGCAGCGTCAGGAACTGCAGCAGGCCCGCTGCGTCCTTGCGTGCCAGATCGTAGCTGACTTCCATCTCGCCGCGCAGCTCTACCGTGGTGGACAGGCAGGCAGCTGGAATCGGGAACTGGTGCTCGAAGTGTTTGTCGAGGTCCCACCACAGGCGGCTGCATGCTTCGTCAAACGGTTCGCCGCCCGCCTCATAGGCCAGCAGCGTCGCGTGCGAACCCATGATCGCTGACAGCGGCGCGATGCCTTCGGCCAGCGGCGTGCCGGCGTAGATGTGCAGCACGGCTTCGTTATCGCAGTGCAGATCGAGCACGATGTCGGCGTCGATGGCCAGCGTCATCAGGGTTTTCTTGAGCGTTTCCGCATCGGTGGCCGGCTGCCACGCGGCGATCGAGGCGCGCGCATGTTCGCGGATCAGCGCCACGTTGCCCGCCGCATCGGCGCCCAGTTTGCCCGCCAGCGATTTTTTCAGGTCGCCCGCCACGTGCTTGTAGGCGCGGTTGAAATTCACGCCCGTGGTCAGGTCGAAGCGGCCAAACGCGGCGCCGTGGATGGCCTGCGCCAGCCCGATCGGATTGGCGGCCGGCACCAGGATGATTTCGCCGCTGATCTTGCCGGCCGCTTCCAGCGCCGTCAGCTCCTTGCGCAGGAACTGCGACACCAGCATGCCCGGCACTTCGTCCGCATGCAGCGAACCCTGGATATACACTTTTTTGCCGCTGCCCGGCGTACCGAAATGGAAACTGGTCAGCGTGTACGCGGCATTCGCGTGGGGGCCGGAGAGGGGATGTTGATGTACTTGCATGGCGTTGTCAGCGTGTTATCAGCGTATTAAATGAAGGATTGAGTATGTAGCACTATTTTCACAAAGTAAATCAGCTAGCCGACAAAGCAAGGGTGCTTTCTTGAGTTTTTGGCTACAACTGCGTACAGTTAGTTTAAATGAATTATTTATATAACGAATATCGGGGAGTGAATATGACAGCACGGAAAACGATGATGGCGCGCGCGGTACAGCTGGCGCTGGGCGTGGGGGCCGTGGCCGGCGTCATTAGTCAGGCTAGCGCGCAGGCGGGCGCGCAGGACGCCGCGCCCGCCGCTGCACCGGCACCGGCACCGGCACCGGCACCGATGGCGCGCGTGGAAATCACCGGCTCGGCCATCAAGCGCATCGAAGCGGAAACCGCGCTGCCCGTGCAAGTCATCACGCGCGAGGAAATCGACAAGGTCGGCGTCACTACTGCCTCGGAAATCCTGGCGCGCCTGTCGGCCAACGTCGGCGGCCTGACCGACGCCGCCAGCATCACCGACGGCAAGGACCAGCGCGGCTTCAACAGCGCCAACCTGCGCGGCATCGGCACCTCGTCGACGCTGGTGCTGCTCAATGGCCGCCGCATGGCCAACTTTGCCTCGCCCGGCGACGACAGCGGCGTGGACCTCAACAACATCCCGGCGGCCGCCATCCAGCGCGTGGAAGTGCTGCTGGACGGCGCCTCGGCGCTGTACGGCACCGACGCCATCGGCGGCGTGATCAACTTCATCACGCGCAAGGATTTCCAGGGCGTGGAACTGAACGTCTATGGCCTCAAGACCAAGGAGGGCGGCGCCGGCAAGCGCACCGCCAGCATCAGCGCCGGCCATGGCGACATCAGCAAGGATGGCTACAATGTGTTTGCGGTGTTGGATCTGCAGCGCACCGACGCGCTGAGCACCTCGCAGCGCAGCTTCATCAACGATCTGCGCATCCCCGAGCGCCTGCCGCACCTGCTGTCGGGCTATACCTCGCCGGCCAATATCCGTCTGAGCGGCGACCAGCGCGACTACCTGGCCGCGCATGGCTTCACCATCAACGGCAAGCCGATCACCAGCAACATCATCAACCCGTCGGTGCCGAACTGCGCGCCGCCCGCCAATCTGTACCTGCCGGCCGGCACCGGCGGCGTCAATGGCTGCACCTACAACTACATGGGCGACACCGAGCTGTATCCGAAGTCGGACAAGGCCAATTTCCTGTCGCGCGGCGTGCTGCAGCTCAATCCCGACAACCAGCTGTACGCCGAGGTGGCGCTGAGCCGCTCCAAGACCTGGTACGCGGCATCGTCGGCACGCGTGCGCGCCTATGTCGACCATTCGGTGATCCCGGCGCTGGCCGGCTACGACCTGGGCTCGGACGAGGCGGGCGGCGACGGCGAAGTGGAACTGCGCATCCGCCTCAACGAAGCGGGCCGCCGCACCTCGGAGCTGACCAGCGAAAGCCAGCGCTATGTGCTGGGCCTGACCGGCAGCCGCAATGGCTGGGACTATGACGTCGCGCTGAACCACAGCGTCAACGTGATCCGCGACCGCGACACCCACGGCTACCTGCTGTACAACGAGCTGGTCAAAGGCATCACCGATGGCCTGGTCAATCCGTTTGGCCCGTCCAGCGCGGCCGGCCTCAAACTCATCGACAGCCTGCAGGTCAACGACGAGGTGCGCCACGCGCGCGGCACCATGGATTCGGTGGACTTCAAGATTTCGCACGCGGTCGGCACGCTGGCCGGCGGCGACGCCGCGATGGCGGTGGGCGGCGAGGTGCGCCGCGAGAAGACCGACTACAACCCGTCGGCCCTGCTCATGAGCGACAACATCAACAACGACGCCGCGCCCGAAGGCGGCCAGTCCACCAGCTACGGCCGCAACATCCAGGCCGTGTACGGCGAGCTGCTGCTGCCGTTCACCAAGCAATGGGAAGCGCAGCTGTCGGCGCGCTACGACCATTACCAGGTGGTGGGCGGCGCCGCCAGCCCGAAAGTGGGCGTGAGCTATATGCCGACCAAGACCATGCTGTTCCGCGCCTCGGCCGGACGCGGCTTCCGCGCGCCGTCGATGACCGATCTGTATCGCCCGATGCAGGTCAGCGCCACCGCCACCTTGCCGGACCCGGTCTACTGCGCCACGGTGGACAACAACTACGCCGACTGCGCCAACGCGTGGGAAACCCACCGCCATTCCAATCCCAACCTGAAGCCGGAGCACAGCCGCCAGTTCTCGCTGGGCATGGTGCTGCAGCCTAGCAAACAGGTGATGCTGTCGCTGGACTACTGGAACATCAAGCGCACCGACCTGATTGCGGAAGTCGGCGATGACATCGTGCTGGCCAATCCGGCCAAATACGGCAACCTGGTGCACCGCGACGAAGACGGCTATATCGACTACATCGATATGTACAAGGAAAACCGCGGCGCGCAGAAGGCCGCCGGCCTCGATCTGACCATCGACTACCGTGGCGTGCAGACCTTTGCGGGCCGCTTTGGCGGCCGCCTGTCCGGCACCTATGTGACCGACTCCAAGATCCAGAACGAGCCGGGCGACGCCTATGTCAGCAACCTGGCACGCTTTGTCACCGACGGCGTAGTGCAGCGCTGGCGCCATACCATCACGCTGGACTGGGACAACGGCCCGTTCGCGGCCAGCCTGTCCAACACCTATTCGAGCGGCTATCAAGACCAGAACTCGGCCATCAACACCGATGACGGCAGCGTGGTGGCGGCCAACCGCGTAAAAGCCTATTCGCTGTGGGATGTGAGCGGCTCGTGGCAGGCCAGCAAGGCGCTCAAGCTGCGCGTCGGCATCCAGAACCTGCTCGACACGGCGCCGCCATTCTCGAATCAGGCCTATCATTTCATCTCGGGCTATGATCCTACCTATACCGACGTGCGTGGCCGTCGTTTCTTCGCGAATGTAAATTACGCATTCAAGTAATGCGTTTTTAAGCAATAGCTTGGTATCATCTGGCAGTAATCAAGCAGTAACGTACGGCGCCCGGCGACAGCCCGGCGCCGGTTTTCATCGGAAGGGCAACATGAATGTAACTGGTTTGACGCTACAGCGCCTGTGCATGCGGCTTTGCATGCTATGGCTGCTGGTGTTCGCCGGCGCCAGCGTGCAGGCGGCCGTGACGACGCCGGTCACCAAAGTGCAGGTGCCGGGCAAGAGCAGCAAGCCAGCCAAGGCGGTGCCGCCACCCAAGCCGGTGCTGGCGCCGCCGGCGGGCAACCTGGTCATCATCGGCGGCGGCCTGCGCGCGGAAAACGCCGAGGTCTGGCAGCGCATTGTGATGCTGGCCGGCGGCAAGGGCGCGCGCATCGGCGTGTTTGGCTCGGCCTCGATCAACCCCGAGAACGCGGCCCAGGCCACGGTCAACAAGCTGAATCAGTACGGCGCCCAGGCGTTTGCGATTCCGCTCGGCGTGACCTGGCCGAACAGCGATTACCGCAAGGCGGCCGAAGACCCGGAAACCGTGGCCATGATCCATTCGGCCACCGGCATCTATTTCACCGGCGGCGACCAGGCGCGCATCACGCGCGCGCTGGTGCGCCCGGACGGCAGCCACACGGCCGCGCTGGATGCGGTGTGGGACGTCTACCGCGACGGCGGCGTGGTGGCCGGCAGCAGCGCCGGCGCGGCGATCATGAGCACCACCATGTTCTACGACGCCAAGCCGACGCTGGACATGCTGAAAATGGGCGTCAGCGACGGCCACGAGATCGCTGCGGGCCTGGGCTTCATCGGCGACGATGTGTTTGTCGACCAGCACCTGCTGGTGCGCGGCCGCTTTGCGCGCATGATTCCGGTGATGCTGAAGAAGGGCTACCAGATCGGCCTTGGCATCGACGAGAACACCGCCATGGTGGTCAACGCCCGGCGCGATGTGGAAATCATCGGCTACAGCGGCGCGCTGCTGCTGGACCTGTCGGCGGCGATTACCGACCGTGGCATCAAGGGCTTCAATATCTCGAACGCCACCATCAGCTATCTGGACCGGGGCGACAAGTTCAATCTGGTCACGCGCGAGTTCACGCCGTCGCCGGACAAGGCCGACAACAAGCTCGATCCGAACCAGCCGGACACGCGCGAGCCGGTCTACACCAACGATATCCTGGGCAATAACGCGGTGCTGGACCTGATGGTCAACCTGATCGACAACGCCCAGCAGGACGCCATCGGCATCGCGTTTGGCAATCCGCGCGACTTCAACCCGGAGCTGGGCTTCGAGTTCCGCTTCTCCAAGACCATCAACAGCGTCGGCTACAGCTCGACCGAGGTGGAGGCGTATTCGGTGCTCAAGCTGCGCATGGACATCCGGCCGATCCAGCTGCAGCAGCCGCTGTATCGCTACCGCTAGTCCGGCTTAAGGTATATTAATGGGACGGCGCCGCAAGGCCCCGTCCCATTTTCTTTGGAGCCGGTATGCGTATGGCGGTCAAATTCCTGTTACAGATTGCGTTGTTGCTGGCCATGCCGCTGGGCGCCGCTGCCGCCGGCAAGCAGGCTGGGTCTCCCATGCCGACGCCGGCGGCCGACGGTCCGCGCGGTTCGCTGGTCATCATCGGCGGCGGCCTGCGGCCCGACAACGACGCCGTCTGGCAGCGCATTGTGCAGCTGGCGGGCGGCAAGGGCGCGCGCATTGCGGTTTTCGCCTCGGCGGCGGCCGACCCGGCGCCGGTGGCGGCGGCGATTGTCGATTACCTCAACCGCTACGGCGCCGATGCCTTCCAGGTGCCGCTGGCCGTCAAGCTGGCCGACAGCGACTACCGCAAGGCGGCCGACGACCCGCTGCTGGCCGATGCCGTGCGCGGCGCCGGCGGCGTGTTCTTCTCGGGCGGCGACCAGGCCCGCATCACGCAGGCGCTGGTGCGCGAGGACGGCAGCCGCAGCGCCGTGCTGGACGCGGTGTGGGAGGTGTACCGCAAGGGCGGCGTGGTGGCCGGTAACAGCGCCGGCGCGGCGGTCATGAGTACCACCATGTTTTATGCGCCCAAGACCGTGTTTGCCACGCTGCGCGGCGGCGTGCGCGATGGCGAGGAGATCGCGCCGGGCCTGGGCTTTATCGGCGACGACGTGTTCGTCGACCAGCACTTCCTGGTACGCGGGCGCTTTGCGCGCATGATACCGGCCATGCTCAAGAAAGGCTATAAATTCGGTCTTGGCATCGATGAAAACACCGCGATGGTGGTCGATAGCCGGCGGCGTGTGGAAATCGTCGGCAGCAAGGGCGCACTGCTGGTCGACCTGTCGCAGGCCACCACCGACGCGGCCAGCGCCGGTTTCAATATCGCCAATGCGCGCATCAGTTATCTGGATAATGGCGATCTGTATGACCTGGCCACGCATACTTTTACACCGTCTGTCGCCAAGGCGGGCGGTCGCATGCAGGCGCACCAGGCGCTGGTGGCCGATCCCGTGTTTTCGCCGGATATCCTGGGCCGCAACGCGCTGGTGCAGCTCATGGAAAACCTCATGAACAACCGCCGCAACGAAGCGATCGGGATTGCCACCAGTGGCCGCAACACGCCGCTGCCGGAGCTGGGCTTCCAGTTCACGCTGAGCAAAACGCGCGACAGTGTCGGCTACGCGTCTGCCGCGCCGCAAAGCTACTCGATCCTCAATATGCGCCTGGACATCCGCCCGCTCGACATCGGCCAGTCGCTGCGCACCCAGTAAGCTCGCCGCCGCAGCGGGACCGGTCTACAATGGCGCTCACATTTCAACTGACCGCAGGACCACCATGATCCGCTATCTCTCCTCTTTGCTGGCGCTGGGCGCATGCGCCTCTGCGCTGGCCGCGCAACCGGCCACCGTCCGCCTCGACTATCTCCACAGCGGCAACGCGCTGGATGAACACTACGCCATGGAGCGTGTGGTGATCGAGCCATTGCCGTGGCCAGGCAATCTGTCGCAGACCATCGACAACACCAACCGTGGCAACAACCTGGTGGAAGTGGTGGACGCCAAGACTGGCAAGCTGCTGTACTCGCGCGGTTTCTCGACCGTTTTTGCGGAATGGCGCAGCACCGAGGAGGCGGCGCGCATCAACCGCGGCTTCCAGGAGTCGGTGCGCTTTCCCAAGCCTGAAGCACCGGTCAAAGTCCGTATCCTCAAGCGCGATGAACGCAATCTGTTCTCGGTGGTCTGGACGGCCGACGTCAACCCGGACGCGATGGATGTGATCCGCAAGCAGCCGCTGGCGCCGGTCAAGCCGATCGGCATTCGTGTCAACGGTCCGTCCGAAGACAAGGTCGATCTGCTCATTGTCGGCGATGGCTATACCCAGGCCGACATGAAGAAATTCGAAGCGGCTGCGCGCCGCCTGGCCGATCATCTGTTCGAGACCTCGCCGTTCAAGGAGCGCGCCAAGGACTTCAATGTCTGGGCCATTGCGCTGCCGACCAGCGAATCGGGCGTGTCGCGCCCATCGACCGGCGTGCACCATGCGTCGCCGATCGGCGCCCGCTACGATATCTTTGGCAGCGAACGCTATGTGCTGACCACCGATAACCGCGCGCTGCGCGAACTGGCGCAGTACGCGCCGTATGAGTTCATTGAAATCCTGGTCAATAACGAGACCTACGGCGGTGGTGGTATCTTCGGCCAGTTCAGCACTGCGGCGGCCGACAATGACTGGGCCAACTACCTGTTCGTGCACGAATTCGGCCACCACTTTGCGGGCCTGGCCGATGAGTACTACACGTCGCCGGTGGCCTACGCCACCGGCGGTGAGCGCCGCGAACCGTGGGAACCCAATGCCACGGCGCTGCACGATCCGGCCAATATCAAGTGGAAGAAGTTTGTGAAGGAGGGCACGCCGCTGCCGACGCCATGGCCGAAGGAAGCCTATGAAACAGCCTCGCGCGCCTACCAGAAGGAGCGTGCGGCGCTGCGCGCCAATAACCGTCCCGAGTCCGAGATGAGCGCTCTGTTTACGCGCGACCTGAAGCAAAGCACGGCCTTGTTCTCGCCCGATCCGCAGCGCCATACGGTAGGCGCGTTTGAAGGCGCCAACTATGAAGCCACCGGCTACTACCGGCCGGAGATGCAGTGCATTATGTTCGACCGTAGCGAGCAATTCTGCGCCGTGTGCGCGGATGCGATTACCACCATCATTGACCTGTATTCCCGGCCGGCAAAGCAATAAGGCGGTTTAGTACGCTAGCGTACAGAGTGTTGAGCTCAGCAGGAATAAGCTGTGTCTCACGTACTCCAACAACACCGAAAGGGATCACATCATGAACAAAATTATCGCCGCTCTGATCGCAGGTCTGTTCGCTACCGCCGCTTTTGCTCAAACCTCGGACGTCGCCAAAGCGCAAGCTGACGCGAACAAGGACGTCGCCAAGGCCGAACAGAAAGAAATGAAAGCGGATGCCAAGGCTGACAAAAAAGCCCACAAAGCTATCGCCAAGGCTGACAAAACCCATGACGAGCAGGCGGCCAAGGTAGCCGTGGAACAGGCGAAAGCCAACGAAAAAGTGGCCAAGGCTGATCCTGAAGACAAAGCCAAAGCTGCCGCCAAAGGCGACAAGGCTGTAGCGAAAGCGGAAGAAAAAGCTGAGAAAAAAACCGTGAAAGCAGACGCCAAAGCGATCAAGGAATCGGTTGATGCTACCGCTGACAAAGCGCTGGCTGCCAACAAGACCGCTGCTGTCAAAGCCAAGGCTGACGCCGAAGTGAAAGAAGCCGCTGCCAAGCACTAAGCCTAAGCGCTAACCCGCAAGGCGTTAAAAAGGGTCGGACCCCATGCGGGGTCCGACCCTTCGTCTTTTGCGTGAGCTGCAGTGCCAATCGGCACATCAGCGGGACGTGCGGCTTAGACGATAGGCACTAAGCCCGTTGGCTTGATTTTGGTGGCCAGCTCTTTGCCTTTGCGTGCGCGTTTGCCGAAGTGGACGGCCAGCGCGGATGCGGACAGTCTTTCTTCCTGCGCTTTGCCGCCACGTCCGGTGCCGTACACGGTCACGCCTTTCTGGCTGATCGGCTTGGCCGACAGCAGGGTTTCCTTGTCGGCCAGTTCCATCAGGATCACGCCGCGGCCACCGTTGGTCAGCACTTTCATTTCGTCCATGCCGAATACCAGTACGCGGGCGCCGGACGACAGTACGGCGACTGCGCTGGCGGTGTCCGGGATCACGGTCGGCGGCAGCGGGATGTCGCCGTCGTCCAGCGTGATGAAGGATTTGCCGCCTTTGATGCGGCTGACCATGTCACCAGCCTTGGTCTCGAAGCCAAAGCCTGCGCTGGTGGCCAGCATCAAGCGTGTGGCAGCGGCGCCGGCGAAGTAGTGCAGGATGCGGGCGCCTGGCGCCAGGTCGATCAGGGTGGTGACCGGCACGCCGTCGCCGCGCGCGTTCGGCAGTGCGGCTACTGGCACGGAATACACTTTGCCGTTGCTGCCGAAGGCTAGCAGGTTGTCGACGGTGCGGCATTCAAACGCGCCGTAGAGGGTGTCGCCGGCTTTGAACGTGAACTGGGTGGCGTCGTGGCCGATGCCGGTACGCGCGCGTATCCAGCCTTTTTCCGAGATGATGACGGTGACCGGTTCGTCCACCACTTTCTGTTCGACTACGGCTTTCTGCGCTTCTTCGATCAGGGTGCGGCGGGCGTCGCCGTAGGTCTTGGCGTCGGTCTCGATTTCCTTGATGATGGCGCGTTTCATCGACGACGGGTTGTCCAGCAGGTCTTGCAGTACCTGGCGGTCTTTGCGCAGTTCGGCCAGTTCCTGTTCGATCTTGATCGCTTCCAGGCGCGCCAGCTGGCGCAGGCGGATCTCGAGAATGTCTTCGGCCTGGATCTCGCTCAGTTTGAAGCGGGCGATCAGCGCCGCTTTCGGTTCGTCCGAATTGCGGATGATGTGGATGACTTCATCGATGTTGAGCAGGATGGTCTGGCGGCCTTCCAGGATGTGGATGCGCGCGTCGACCTTGCCCAGCTTGAACTGGGTGCGGCGGGTGACGGTGGCAAAGCGGAAGGTGATCCATTCCTGCAGGATGTCGGTCAGGCCTTTCTGGCGCGGACGGCCATCGCCGCCGATCATCACCAGATTGATCGAGGCTGACGATTCCAGCGAGGTATGCGCCAGCATCATCAGCATGAATTCGGTCTGGTCCTGGTTTTTCGACTTCGGTTCGAACACCAGGCGCACCGGCGCCGCGCGGCCCGATTCGTCGCGGATGGTGTCGAGCGAATTCAGGATCAGCGATTTCAGCGCCAGCTGTTCCGGCGTCAGGGTTTTTTTGCCCAGCTTGATTTTCGGGTTGGTCAGTTCTTCGATTTCTTCCAGCACCTTTTGCGACGAGGTGCCCGGCGGCAGTTCGGTGACCACGGCCTGCCACTGGCCGCGCGCCAGTTCTTCGATCTTCCAGCGTGCGCGCACTTTCATCGAGCCGCGGCCGGTGGAGTACATGTCGGCGATCTGCGATGGCGGGGTGATGATCTGGCCGCCGCCCGGGAAGTCGGGGCCGGGCACCAGCGCCATCAGCTCGCTGTGGCTGATCTTGGGATTGCGGATCATGGCGACGGCGGCCTGCGCCACTTCGCCCAGGTTGTGCGACGGGATTTCGGTGGCCAGGCCGACTGCGATGCCGGAGGCGCCGTTCAGCAGCACCATCGGCAGGCGTGCTGGCAGCAGGCACGGTTCTTCGGTCGAGCCGTCGTAGTTGGCCTGGAAGTCGACGGTGCCGAGGTTGATTTCGTCCAGCAGTACCTTGGCGATCGGGGTCAGGCGCGCTTCGGTGTAGCGCATCGCGGCGGCGCCGTCGCCGTCGCGCGAGCCGAAGTTGCCCTGGCCGTCGATGAGCGGGTAGCGCAGCGAGAAGTCCTGCGCCATGCGGACCATGGCGTCGTACACCGACTGGTCGCCGTGCGGGTGCAGCTTACCAAGGACATCGCCGACCACGGTGGCCGATTTGCGCGGCTTGGCGGTGCTGTTCAGGCCCATTTCGTTCATTGCGTACAGGATGCGGCGCTGTACCGGCTTCTGGCCGTCGCAGACGTCGGGCAGGGCGCGGCCCTTGACCACGGAGATGGCGTAGTCGAGGTAGGCGCGTTCGGCAAACGTCGACAGGGTCAGCGAGTCGCTGCCGTCGCCATCATCGCCGCCGCCCAGCGGGCCGCCGAACATGCCGCCGTCACCGCCGCCGCCATTGCCGTCGTTGCCATTGCCGCCGCCGCTGGCGCCATCGCCATTGCCGTCAGCGCCGCCGTTGCCGCCATCGTCCGTGCTGGCATCGCTACCGGCTTCGATGGGGGCGGGCTGGCCGTGGGCGGCTGCTTCTGCGGGCGCGTGGGCCGGTGTGCTGGCGGTGCTGGCCGCTGGCGCAGCCTGGCCGGCGGCCGAGCCCTGGGCCGGCGCCGGTTCGTCAAAGAGATTTGCTTGAGTCATAGTGTGGTTCTATATCAGATATCTGCGTCGGCTTCGTTGCCGTGTTCTTCGATCCAGGCGCGGCGCGCGGCTGCTTCGCCTTTGCCCATCAGCATATTGAAGCGGGCGGCCGATTCGCTGTGGCCATAGCCCCCCAGCGATACCGGCAGCAGGCGGCGTGTGTCCGGGTTCATGGTGGTTTCCCACAGCTGTTCGGCGTTCATCTCGCCCAGGCCCTTGAAGCGCGAGATCGACCAGGCGCCTTCCTTGAGGCCGTCCTTGCGCAGCTTGTCCTCGATGGCCACCAGTTCGCCGTCGTCGAGCGCATACAGCTTCTGGATCGGCTTCTTGCCGCGCGCCGGTGCGTCAACGCGGTACAGCGGCGGACGGGCGATGCAGATATTGCCGTTGGCGATCAGGCCCGGGAAGTGGCGGAAGAACAGGGTCAGCAACAGCACCTGGATGTGCGAGCCGTCGACGTCCGCATCCGAGAGGATGCAGATTTTGCCGTAGCGCAGGCCGGACAGGTCGGGCGTGTCGGTGACGGTGTGCGGGTCGACGCCGATGGCCACCGAGATGTCGTGGATTTCGTTGTTGGCAAACAGGCGGTCCTTGTCGGTCTCCCACGAGTTCAGCACCTTGCCGCGCAGCGGCAGGATGGCCTGGAATTCCTTGTCGCGGCCCATCTTGGCCGAGCCGCCCGCCGAGTCGCCCTCGACCAGGAACAGTTCGGTGCGGTCGGCTTCATTGGATTCGCAGTCGGTCAGCTTGCCCGGCAGGACGGCCACGCCCGAGGATTTTTTCTTCTCGACTTTTTGCGCCGAGCGCAGACGCGATTGCGCCTGCTTGATGACCAGTTCGGCCAGCTTTTTGCCGTAGTCGACGTGGTGGTTGAGCCACAGCTCCAGCGCCGGCTTGGAGAAGGTCGAGACCAGGCGCACGGCGTCGCGCGAGTTCAGGCGCTCCTTGATCTGGCCCTGGAACTGCGGGTCCAGCACCTTGGCCGACAGCACGAAGGAGACGCGCGCAAACACGTCTTCGGGCAGCAGCTTGACGCCCTTGGGCAGCAGCGAGTGCATCTCGACGAAGTTCTTGACGGCGCCATACAGGCCGTCGCGCAGGCCCGATTCGTGGGTGCCGCCGTTGGGCGTCGGGATCAGGTTCACATACGATTCGCGCACGATGGCGCCCTGTTCGGTCCAGGCGACCACCCACGACGCGCCTTCGCCTTCGGCAAAGCCTTCGGCGTCCGGGCCGGCAAACTGTTCGCCTTCAAACAGCGGGATCAGGGTTTCGCCGTCGGTGGCTTGCGCCAGCGCTTCGGTCAGATAGCCGCGCAGGCCGTCGTTGTACTGCCAGGTCTGCGCTTCGCCGGTCTTGGCGTTGGCCAGCGTGACCGACACGCCTGGCAGCAGCACGGCCTTGGAGCGCAGCAGGCGTTGCAGCTCGACCTGCGAGATGGCCGAGGAGTCAAAATATTTGGCGTCCGGCCAGACGGTGACGCGGGTGCCGGATTTCTTGGCATCGCGCGGCGCCACCACCGACGACAGCGGCTCGACCACGTCGCCATGTTCGAACGCCAGGTTGTGCAGGCCGGTGCCATTGGGCTCCTTACGCCACACGGTGATTTCCAGGCGCTTGGACAGCGCATTGGTGACCGACACGCCGACGCCGTGCAGTCCGCCCGAGAAGGCGTAGGCGCCGCCCTTGCCCTTGTCGAATTTGCCGCCCGCGTGCAGGCGCGTAAACACGATTTCCACGGTGGGCACGCCTTCTTCCGGGTGCAGGCCGACCGGGATGCCGCGGCCGTCATCTTCCACCGTGACGCTGCCGTCGGCGTTCTGCGTGACGATGATGTTTTTACAATTGCCGCCCAGCGCCTCGTCGGCGGCATTGTCGATCACTTCCTGAATGATGTGCAGCGGGTTCTCGGTGCGGGTGTACATACCCGGGCGTTGCTTGACGGGTTCCAGGCCCTTGAGGACGCGGATGGATGATTCGCTGTAGTCAGAAACTGGTTTTTTAGTGGCCATACGGAGCAAGCTTGATATTTTGATACTGGGTTTATGTACAGTTCACGGATTGTTTGCGTATTCTATCCTCAACTGCGCAAACTGCGCGGCAAAAATTGCGCACTGCGCAATTTATACACGATGTTTACAACGCCGGCCCGCCTTTTTAGACCGTTTTTACGCGCCGGTCGATAAGCTTTCCCCTATCGAAACGATGAACGGGAGGTAAGCCATGCACGCCTTTTTCCACACCCAGGCCGCCCAGCGCCGCGTCCCCAAGGCCGCCGAAGCGCGCGCCCGCAGCCCGCGTCCGTGCCTGCTGCAGCTGACGGTGGAGGTGGAGGCCCTGAGCGCATTGCGCGCGCTGGTGGCCCGCACCTGCGGCGATGCGCTGCAGTTCATGCGCGTGGAAGTGTGCGACCACGGCGCCCGCGTCAAGGTCTGGCTATGCCTGTCGCGCGTGCTGGCCGGGCAGGTGATGGCGGCCGTGATGCGCGCCTTGCCGGGCGCGGAATTCGGCCGCCTGACGCCGCTGGCGCAGAGGTCAGCATGATTATCGCGATTGCCAGCCCCGGTGGCGGCGCCGGCAAGACCATCGTTGCCAACAACCTGGCGCTGCTGCGCGCGCGGGCTGGCCGCAAGGTGATGCTGGTCGATACCGACCCGCGCGCGGCGTCCTGCGCCTGGTGCAGCGAGCTGGCGGCGGCCGGCGTGCAGCCGCGCTTTGCCGCGCGTGCGATTACCGGCCGCGCGCTGCTCGATGAGCTGGAACTGCTGCGCGTGCGCTACAACGACATCGTGATCGACACCGAGGGCCGCGACACGGCCGAAAGCCGCGCTGCGCTGATCGCCGCGCGGCTGGCGGTGGTGCCGGTGACGCCCGAACAGGTCGACCTGGCCAGCCAGTACAAGCTGATCGCCCGTCTCAATTCTGCGCGCATGTTCAATCCGGGCCTGCGCGTGCTGTTTGTTCTGGTTGGCGGCGCCGACGCGCCCAGCGACGAGGAGCGCGCCGCCGTACGCGCCTACGTGGCGCGGGTGATGTCGGCCACGCTGGCCAGCACTGTGATTCACGGCGCCGCGCCAGCCGATATGGACGCGCTGTACCGCGAAGTTTTCAACCACTGAACCATTGAACCACTGATAGAAGAAAGTAGAACATGAAAAAGTTAGTACTCGCCGCAGCCGTTGTTGCTGCCTTGACCACGATCGCAGGCGGCGCCCGCGCCGAAGATGCCGCCGCGCCAGCCGCTGCGGCGCCGGACAATGCGGTCAGCTTCAACGCTGCGGTGATCAGCGATTACCGCTATCGCGGCATTTCGCAGACGCGCTTGAAACCGGCCTTGCAGGGCGGCGTGGATTATGTGAACAATCCGACTGGCCTGTATGTGGGCGCGTGGGCCTCGACCATCAAGTGGATCAAGGATGCGGGCGGTGATGGCAATGTGGAGCTGGACGTGTATGCCGGCAAGCGCGGGCAGGTGACGGCTGACGTGTCCTACGATGTCGGCGTGCTGACTTATGTGTATGCCTCCAACGCGCTGCCGGTCAATGCGAATACCACGGAAATTTACGGCCAGCTGGGTTATGGCCCGGCGTATGTGAAGTATTCGCATGCGACCACCAATCTGTTTGGCATCGCTAACAGCAAGAACAGTGGCTATCTGGATGTGGGCGCGAATATCGATGCGGGTGAGGGCTGGACGGTGAATCTGCATGCGGGCCGCCAGGAAGTGAAGCATAACGATGCTTCTTCCTATACGGACTGGAAGCTGGGCGTGACCAGGGACTTTGGCGTGCTCACCGGCGCGCTGGCCGTGATCGGCACCAACGCGGATAAAAACGCCTACGCCTCGCCGGCCAACGGCAAGTTCCTTGGCAAGACTGCGTTGCAGCTGACCGTCAGCAAGGTTTTCTAGGACGCGGGTTGGCGCGCAGCGGCCGAATGTTTGCGGCGGCTGCGCTGTTTACCGTGCTTGTGGCGTTTGCCAGCTGGAGCAGATTTGCTTTTCGCCGGTTTTGCGGTCACCTGCACGGCGGGAAGCGCCTGTGTTGTCGCCGGTGTTTGTGCCGGCGCGGCGTTGCTCGTAGTCATATTGGCCCCGAACAGGCGTGAAATGGCGGCTTTGTGCTGCGCGCGGCAGACGTCGGCCAGCACCCATAGCTCGCTGCCCGGGAAACGCAACCAGACGGTTTTCCAGGCGTTGCGGTTGCCGCTGCCTTTGAGGTTGGCGAAGCCCGATGGCGACACGGCTTGTTCGCCATATCTGATTTCTGCTCCCTGTACGACGGCAAAATAGTGGGTGCGGCCAAAACTGGCGCGCAACCTTGTGCCATCGGGCAGAAACAGCTGCTTCCACTGGTAGCCATCGTCCATTGTTGCTGCCTGCTCGGCCGGTGCGGCAGGGGCTGGGCTGATGTAGGCGCGGATCGCGTCGCAGATGATGGGTTCAAGCTGAAAATCCGGCCAGAAGAATCCGGAGTGTGCGCCCAATTCTTCCAGTACATCGGGAGGCAGGTGGATGATGCAATTGTAGGTATTCATTTGGGCGTGCATATGGGGTCTCCCAGAAAGGCGGTTTTACTAAGCGCTGCTAGTTCCTCCTAAGGAGTACTACTGTGCGCTATCGCTTACTAAAAATGACCGGGGGAACGCTAAATCTGTCGGTCTTTAGTATTAGAACCGTTGCACGATTTTTAGTTCCGCGTTTAGCGTTCCCTAGATCGAAATATTAGTAACGCGCGCCAGTTAGCAAGGGATAGGCAATTTTAGTAAAACCGCTTAAAAAGAAGCCCCCCATGCATGTCCTCCCGCCTACAAAGGGCAGGCGCGCGGAAACAGCGCGCTGGCGCAGGCGGCCGCTGGCAGAGGGCGGAAGACTTCCTGATACAGGTGGCGCACCTCAGGGGCACACAGCTTACGATCCTGCTTGTGGACTGCCAGCGCCAGTTCACTGTGGCGCGAGTGATAAGTATCGTGGCCGTCCTCAAGCACCAGCGTATCGGCCAGGCGCGCCTGCGGCAGCTGGGCGACAAACACCAGCAGACAGCCGGCCTGATGCGCCGTTAGTGGCCGGCGGCCATGGGCGACCGTCACCAATATCCGCACGCAGGGATTCACGGATTGCAGACGCTTCAGGCGTGCCAGCATGGCGGCGCCGTCGTCGCGTTCCAGCGACTCCGGGCGCAGCAGCACCAGCACCACGCTGGCGCGGGCTAGCGTGCTGGCCGGGGCGCTGCAGTCCGCCTGGTGCGCCGCGTTCACCACCAGATCGTCGTAGAGTTGCGCATCGTAAGGGCCGGGATTGGGCGCCACCAGCAGCACACGTTTGCCCGCAGCCACGCGCAGCATGGCCAGATCCTCCGCCAGATCGGCGACCGCGCTGTCGCCATCCACACCAGTGAGGGCGACGATCATATGGCCGCCATGGCGTGTGCCAGCGAATAGCGGGCTGCCGCCACCGACATCGCCGATGCCGATGCCGACGCCGATGACGCTGACGTTGACGACTCGGTGCGGTAAGCCGGAATGCTGTCCAGCGCCTCCAGCGCGGCGGCCAGCTTTTCCCTGCAAGCCGCCGTAGCGGGCACCATCGGCAGCCGCAGCTCATCGCGCAGCAAGCCTTGCATGCTCAGAGCCGCTTTCAAGGGCGCCGGATTCGGCTCCGAGAACAGCAGCTGCATCATGGGCAGCAGGCGCGCCGACAGGGAACGTGCCTCGGCAAGGCGCTGTGCGCGTACCAGATCGTACAGCTGCACATACAAATCCGTGCGGATGTGCGCGGACGCAGAAACCGCCCCGTGTGCACCGCCGCATAAGGCCGAAAACAGCAGCACATCGTCGCCGCACAGTACCGACAGCGGCGTGTGCTGCACCAGATCCGCCATCTGCTGAAGGCTGCCGCCGGCTTCCTTGATGGCGGCAAACTGCGGGCGTTCCGCCAGCCTACGCGCCGTGGCCAGCTCCAGGTGGACACCGGTGCGCGCGGGCACGTTGTACAGCACGATGGGCCGGGCGGTGGCGTCGGCAATCGTCTCAAAGTGGCGCAGCAAGCCTTCCTGCGATGGCCGCACGTAGGCTGGCGTTGAAACCAGATAGCCTGCCAGGTCCTCGTCGTCAAACTCCAGCACCCGGCTGGCGGCGGCAAAGGTATCGCTGCCGCCTATGCCCATCAGCACCGGGCAGCGCTTGTGCGCGACCTCCAGCACGGCCGCCAGCGCGGCGCTCTGTTCGGCCAGATCCAGCTGCGGCGCTTCGCCGGTGGTGCCGCATACCACCAGGCCGTGGGCGCCGTCGGCGATCATGCGGTCCGCCAGGCGCTGCAGCAATGACAGATCCAGCTCGCCGTGATGCATGGGCGTGACCAGTGGCACCCAGATGCCGTGTAAACAAGTGTCCATGATGTTCCTACGTCGTTGCGATGCCACCAGCGTAGCCCTGCGCCCGTAAAAATGGTCTAAAGAGTCGCACGCCGGGCGTAAAGAAAACATAAATTTTTACGCTTTGTTTACACCCCTCCGGCAAGTCTTTACAAAATCTTTAGACCCTTTTGGCTAACCTTCACAGCATCAAAACAAGACCTGTGAGGGTGTGATGGACTTTATATTTTTGGCAGCGACGCTGCTGTTCTACGCAGTGACCGTGGCCATGGCCGCCGGTTGCGACAAGCTGGGAGGCCAGCCATGAACACGTTCTATGTGATCGGCGCGATTGCCGCTGCCGGCCTGCTGGTCTACCTGGTGGTGGCCCTGCTCAAAGCGGAGGACCTGTAACATGACCACGCAATCGATCGTGCTGCTCATCGTGTTTCTGTCCGTGCTGCTGGCGCTGGCCTGGCCGCTGGGTATCCTGCTGACCCGCGTCGGCAATGGCGACGCCGGTACCAGCCCGCTGCCCGGCTTCGGCTGGCTGGCCCGTGTGGAACGCCTGATCTACCGCGCCGCCGGCATCGCCGGCCAGGATGGCAAGGTCGCCGGCCAGGGCTGGAAGTCCTATGCCTTCGCACTGCTGCTGTTTAGCGTGATAGGCGCCCTGGTCACCTATGGCCTGCAGCGCGTGCAACTGTGGCTGCCCCTGAATCCCCAGGCGATGGCCAATGTCAGCCCGGATTCCGCGTTTGACACCGCCGTGAGCTTTGTCGCCAACACCAACTGGCAGGGCTACGCTGGCGAGCAGACCATGAGCTACCTGACCCAGATGCTGGTGCTGGCTGGCCAGAACTTCTTCTCGGCCGCTACCGGGATTGCCGTGGCCTATGCGCTGATCCGCGGCTTTGCCTCGCGCTCGGCGCAGTCGATCGGCAATTTCTGGGTCGATGTCACGCGTTCGACGCTGTACGTGCTGCTGCCGCTGTCGCTGATCCTGTCGGTATTCCTGATGGGCCAGGGCGTGATCCAGAACTTCTCGGCCTATCAGGACGTGCAGCTGATCGACCCGGTCACCTATACCCAGCCGAAAGTGGGCGCCGATGGCCAGCCGCTCAAGGATGCCAAGGGCGAGCCGGTCACCGAAACGCTGACCGCCACCACCCAGAACATCGCCATGGGTCCCGTGGCCTCGCAGGAAGCCATCAAGATGCTGGGCACCAATGGCGGCGGCTTCTTCAACGCCAACTCGGCGCACCCGTATGAAAATCCTACGGCGCTCAGCAACTTTGCCGAGATGCTGGCCATCTTCCTCATCCCGGCCGCGCTGTGCTTTGCGTTTGGCCGCATGGTCGGCGACCAGCGCCAGGGCTGGGCCGTGCTGGGCGCGATGACGGTGCTGTTTGTGATCTGCACCTGCGTGCTGATGGGCGCCGAACAGACTGCCCACCCGGGCCTGCAGGCCTTGAACATCGACCAGTCGGCCAGCGCGCTGCAGTCGGGCGGCTACATGGAAGGCAAGGAAACGCGTTTCGGCATCAGCGCTTCGTCGCTGTTCGCGGCGGTCACCACCGCTGCCTCGTGCGGCGCCGTCAACGCCATGCACGACTCGCTGACCCCGGTCGGCGGCCTGATACCGATGCTGCTCATGCAGTTCGGCGAAGTGATTTTCGGCGGCGTCGGCACCGGCCTGTATGGCATGCTGGTATTTGCCATCCTGGCCGTGTTCATCGCCGGCCTGATGATCGGCCGCACGCCGGAATACCTGGGCAAGAAGATCCAGTCGTATGAAATGAAAATGACCTCGATTGCCATTCTTGTCACGCCGACGCTGGTGCTGGCCGGTACCGCAATTGCCGTGCTGTGCGAGGCGGGCAAGGCCGGCATCGCCAACCCGGGCGCGCACGGCTTCTCGGAAATCCTGTACGCGTTCACCTCGGCCGCCAACAACAACGGCAGCGCGTTTGCCGGCCTGTCCGCCAACACGCCGTTCTACAACACCATGCTGGCGATTGCCATGTGGTTCGGCCGCTTTGCCATGATCGTGCCGATCCTGGCGATTGCCGGTTCGCTGGCCGGCAAGCAGCGCCTGGACGCCAACGCCGGCACCATGCCGACCCACGGCGGCATGTTCATCGGCCTGCTGTGCGGCATCGTGGTACTGGTCGGCGTGCTCAATTACGTGCCCGCGCTGGCGCTGGGTCCCGTCGTCGAACACTTGCAGCTGTTTGCAAAATAAGGAGTCACCATGTCACAAGCAACGCAAAAAGAGATGACCCTCTTTACCAACCCACCGGCCCAGAAACTGCGCATGTTCGACTCGCAGCTGGTGGTCCCTGCCATCGTCGACTCGTTCCGCAAGCTGCACCCGCGCACCCAGCTGCGCAGCCCCGTGATGTTCGTGGTGTATGTCGGCAGCATCATCACCTCACTGCTGGCGGTGCAGGCGCTGACCGGCCAGGGCGAAGCGCCGGCCGGCTTCATCATCGCCGCCTCGGTGTGGCTGTGGTTCACGGTGCTGTTTGCGAACTTCGCCGAAGCGCTGGCCGAAGGCCGCAGCAAGGCGCAGGCAGCCTCGCTGCGCAGCCTCAAGCAAACCGTCACCGCCAAGAAGCTGGCCACGCCCAAGCATGGCACCACCTGGCTGCCGCAGGCGGCGCTGGACCTGCGCAAGGGCCACTACATCCTGGTCGAAGCGGGCGACGTGATCCCGATTGACGGTGAAGTCATCGAAGGCGTGGCCTCGGTCGACGAAAGCGCCATCACCGGCGAATCGGCGCCCGTGATCCGCGAATCGGGCGGCGACTTCTCGTCGGTGACGGGCGGCACGCGCGTGCTGTCGGACTGGCTGGTGGTCAAGGTCACGGCCAATCCCGGTGAGACCTTCCTCGACCGCATGATCTCGATGGTGGAAGGCGCCAAGCGCCAGAAGACGCCCAACGAAATCGCGCTGACGATACTGCTGGTGGCGCTGACCATCGTGTTCCTGGTAGTGACCGTGACGCTGCTGCCGTTCTCGCTGTTCTCGGTGGCTGCCGCCGGTGCCGGTACGCCCGTCACCATCACCGTGCTGATCGCGCTGCTGGTCTGCCTGATCCCGACCACCATCGGCGGCCTGCTGTCGGCCATCGGCGTGGCTGGCATGAGCCGCATGATGCAGGCCAATGTGATTGCCACCTCGGGCCGCGCGGTGGAAGCGGCGGGCGACGTCGACGTGCTGCTGCTGGATAAAACCGGCACCATCACGCTGGGCAACCGCCAGGCCTCGGCCTTCGTGCCGGCGCCCGGCGTCAGCGAGCAGCAACTGGCCGACGTTGCGCAACTGGCCTCGCTGGCCGACGACACGCCGGAAGGGCGCAGCATCGTGGTGCTGGCCAAGCAGAAGTTCAATATCCGCGAACGCGAGATGGCCACGCTGAACGCCACGTTTGTGCCGTTCACCGCGCAGACGCGCATGAGCGGCGTGGATATTGCCGGCCGTGAAATCCGCAAGGGCGCAGCCGACACTGTGCGCAAATACGTCGAGTCGCTGGGCCAGCCCTATCCGGTCGACACCGCGCGCGCGGTCGACGACATTTCACGCCGCGGCAGCACGCCGCTGGTGGTGGTCGATGGCGGGCGCGTGATGGGCGTGGTCGAGCTCAAGGACATCGTCAAGGGCGGCATCAAGGAGCGCTTTGCCGAGTTGCGCCGCATGGGCATCAAGACCGTCATGATCACCGGCGACAACAAGCTGACCGCCGCCGCGATTGCCGCCGAAGCGGGCGTGGACGACTTCCTGGCCGAAGCTACGCCCGAAGACAAGCTCAAACTGATCCGCAGCTACCAGGCCGAAGGCCGGCTGGTGGCCATGACCGGCGACGGCACCAACGACGCTCCGGCGCTGGCCCAGGCCGACGTCGCCGTGGCCATGAACTCCGGCACCCAGGCCGCCAAGGAAGCGGGCAATATGGTCGACCTGGACTCGAATCCGACCAAGCTGCTGGAGATCGTCGAAATCGGCAAGCAGATGCTGATGACGCGCGGCTCCTTGACCACGTTCTCGATCGCCAACGACATCGCCAAATACTTTGCCATCATCCCGGCCGCGTTTGTCGGCACCTTCCCGCAACTGAAGGCGCTTGACGTCATGCAGCTGGCCAGCCCGGCGTCGGCCATCATGTCGGCGGTGATCTTCAACGCCCTGATCATCGTGGTGCTGATCCCGCTGGCGCTCAAGGGCGTGCAGTACCGCGCGATCGGCGCCGTGGCCCTGCTGCGCCGCAACCTGCTGCTGTACGGCGTGGGCGGCATCATCCTGCCCTTCATCGGCATCAAGGCCATCGACCTGCTGCTGACCGCCTTTAATCTCGTCTAACTCATCTGCCCCCGCGCTGCGGGGGCGCTACAAGGAGCCATCATGGCATCGCAACTGCGTCCCGCCCTCACCATCTTTGCCGCCCTGACGCTGGTCTGCGGCGTACTGTATCCGCTGGCCGTGACCGGTATCGGCAGCGCCGCGTTTAACGCGCAAGCGGCCGGCAGCATCGTAGAAGTCAACGGCAAGGCGGTCGGCTCGTCGCTGATCGGCCAGGCCTTCACCTCGCCGCAGTACTTCTGGGGCCGGCCATCGGCCACCGCGCCCATGCCCAACAACGCCGCCGGCTCGGGCGGCGCCAACCAGGGGCCGACCAATCCCGCCCTGATCGACGCCGTCAAAGCCCGCATCGACGCGCTGCACGCGGCCGAAACGGCCAGCGGCGTGCCATCCGGCGCCGCCATCCCCATCGACCTGGTCACCGCCTCGGCCAGCGGCCTCGATCCCGACATCAGCGTGGCCGCGGCGCGCTACCAGGCCGCCCGCATTGCTGCTGTCCGCCAACTCGGCGCCGAACAGGTCGCCGCCCTGATCGCGGCCCACCAGCAGCAGCAGTGGCTGGGCTTCTTTGGCGAACCGCGCGTCAACGTGCTGGCGCTGAATCTGGCGCTGGACCGCGCCAAGCCCTACGTGAAAGGGTAAAATCCGCGCATGGCCATGTTCCCCTCCGACCCCGTCCGTCAGGATCCCGCGCGACCTGATCCCGATGCGCTGCTGGCGCAGGTGCAGGCGCAGGAGCGCAAGGCCGCGCGCGGCAAGCTGCGCATCTACTTTGGCGCCTCGGCCGGCGTCGGCAAGACCTACGCCATGCTGGCCGCCGCGCGCAAGCTGCAGGACAGCGGCCAGCCGGTGCTGGTGGGCGTGGTGGAAACCCATGGCCGCGCCGACACCGCCGCCATGCTGGCCGGGCTGGACCTGCTGCCGCTGCGCGCGGTCGAGCACCGCGGCAAGCGCATTGCCGAATTCGACCTCGATGGCGCACTGGAACGCCGGCCGCCATTGATCCTGATGGACGAACTGGCGCACTCCAACGCGCCCGGCTCGCGCCACCCCAAGCGCTGGCAGGACGTCGAAGAACTGCTGGAAGCGGGCATCGACGTGCTCACCACCGTCAACGTCCAGCACCTGGAAAGCCTCAACGACGTGGTGGGCGGCATCACCGGCATCCGCGTCGGCGAGACCGTGCCCGACACCGTGTTCGACCAGGCCGACGAAGTGGTGCTGGTCGACGTGCCGGCCGACGAACTGCTGGCGCGCCTGCGCAGCGGCAAGGTGTACCAGGCGCCGCAGGCCGAACGCGCCGCCAAGAACTTTTTCCGCAAAGGCAACCTGATCGCGCTGCGCGAGCTGGCGCTGCGCCGCACCGCCGACCGCGTCGAAGACGACGTGCGCGCCTACCGCGTCGAACAGTCGATAGCCGACATCTGGAAGACCGGCGCCGCGCTGCTGGCCTGCGTGGGGCCGCGCGCGGACGGCGAACACACGGTGCGCAGCACGGCGCGCCTGGCCGGCCAGCTCGGCACCGGCTGGCATGCCGTCTACGTCGAGACGCCGGCCCTGCAGCGCCTGCCCGCCGCCCAGCGCGAGCACATTCTCAAATCGCTCAAGCTGGCCGAAGAACTGGGCGCCACCACCGCCGTGCTGTCCGGCCAGGACATCGCGCTGGCGGCGCTTGACTACGCGCGCAGCCACAATCTGTCCAAACTCGTGGTCGGCCGTGGCCACCGCACCTGGCCGTGGCGCGCGCCGCACATCAAGCGGCTGGCGCAGTTCGCACCGGACCTGGACCTGATTGAAATTGGCGTGCCGCGCAACGAGGCGGCCATGCCCCGCACTGACACCAGCGACGGCGATGGCCACGGCGGCCGGGAGCAGGGCAGCAGCGATGGCCTGGGCAGCGCAGGCGCCGAACTGGCCGGCGTGGCGCTCGACCAGCGCCGCCCGGCCACCGGCTACCTGATCGCGGCCGGCGCCAGCATCGCCACCGCGCTGGCGGCCACACCGCTGCTGGCCTACCTCGACCTGGCCAACATCGCCATGCTGTTCCTGCTGGTGGTGGTGCTGGTGGCCGTGCGCTATGGCCGCGGCCCGTCGGTGCTGGCCACCTGCGTCAGCGTCGCCTGCTTCGACTTCTTCTTCGTGCCGCCGCGCTTCACGCTGGCCGTCAGCGATTTCCAGTACGTGATCACCTTTGTGGTGATGCTGGCGGTCGGCCTGATCACCGGCCACCTGACCTCCGGCCTGCGCTTCCAGGCGCGCGTCGCCTCGCAGCGCGAACGCCGTTCGCGCGCACTGTACGAATTTGCGCGCGAACTGTCCGGCGCCCTGCAGACCGAACAAATCTTCGACACCACCCAAAGTGCCATCCAGCGCGCGTTCCGTGCCCGTGCCACGCTGCTGCTGCCCGACGACGACGGCCGCCTGCAAGCGCCCGCGCCCAGCGACAGCACCGCGCGCACCCACCTGTCCATGCTGGACACCGGCATCGCCCAATGGGCGTTCGACCGCGCCGAAGCTGCCGGCCTGGGCACCGGCACCTTGCCGGCCAGCCGCATCTTCTACCTGCCGCTGGTGGCGCCGATGCGCACGCGCGGCGTGCTGGCGATCGAACCCGAGCAGCGGCGCTGGATCCTGATTCCCGAACAGCGCCAGCAACTGGACACGTTTGCCGCGCTGGCCGCCATCGCGCTTGAGCGCGTGCACTACATCGAAGTGGCGCAGAACGCGCTGGTCAGCATGGAATCCGAACGCCTGCGCAACTCGCTGCTGGCGGCGCTGTCGCACGACCTGCGCACGCCACTGACCTCGCTGGTCGGCCTGTCCGAAGCGCTGGCCGGCTCGCGTCCGGCGCTCAGCGAGGCCCAGCAGGCGAGCGCCCAGGCGCTGCACGACGAAGCGCGGCGCCTGAGCACCATGGTGGCCAACCTGCTTGACATGGCGCGCATCCAGAGCGGCGACGTGCAGTTCAACCTGCAATGGCAGCCGCTTGAAGAAGTGGTGGGCAGTGCCTTGCGCGCCTGCAGCGCCGCGCTGCAGCAGCACCGCGTCAGCACCCGCCTGCCGGCCGACCTGCCGCTGCTGCGCTACGACGCCGTGCTGATCGAGCGCGTGCTGGCCAACCTGCTGGAAAACGCCGCCAAATATACGCCGCCGGGCGCGCGCATTGAAATCAGCGCCGCGCTGCACGGCGCCTGGCTCAACGTCATGGTTTATGATGACGGCCCGGGCCTGCCGCCCGGCCGCGAAGAAGCGCTGTTTGAAAAATTTACGCGCGGCGAGCGCGAATCGGCCAAGCCCGGCGTCGGCCTGGGACTGGCCATCTGCCGCGCGATCGTCAGCGCGCATGGCGGCAGCATCCACGCCGCCAGTGGCCATGGCGTCGCCAGCCCGGCCTCGCCGCTGGGCGGCGCCGCCTTCACCTTCACGCTGCCGCTGGGCACACCACCGGCCATGCCGGACGAGGAATAAGATGAACGACACCGCGCCGACCGCCCTGCTGGTCGAAGATGAACCGCAGATCCGCCGCTTTGTGCGCGCCGCGCTGGAAGAAGAGGGCTGGCAGGTGCACGAAGCGCCGGGCCTGCAGCGCGGCCTGATCGACGCCGGCACCCGCAAGCCCGACCTGATCGTGCTGGACCTGGGCCTGCCCGACGGCGACGGCATCGACTTCCTCACCGACCTGCGCAAATGGTCCAGCGTGCCCGTGATCGTGCTGTCGGCGCGCGTCAGCGAAGCCGACAAGATCCGCGCGCTCGACGCCGGCGCCGACGACTACCTGACCAAGCCCTTTGGCACCGGCGAACTGCTGGCGCGCGTGCGCGCCACACTGCGCCGCCAGCGCCAGCCGGCCGCCGACAGCGCGGGCCTGGTGCAGTTTGGCGACATCGCGGTCGACCTGCAGCACCGCCGCGTCACGCGCGCGGGCCAACATGTGCACCTGACGCCGACCGAATACCGCCTGCTGGCGGTGCTGGTGGCCAATGCCGGCCGCGTGATGAGCAACCCGCAGCTGCTGCGCGCCGTGTGGGGACCGTCGCAGGCCGAGAACGGCCACTACCTGCGCATCTACATGGGCCACCTGCGCCACAAGCTCGAAGCCGACCCGACCCAGCCACGCTACCTGCTCACGGAAACTGCAGTCGGCTACCGCCTGCAACTGCCGTAGGCGCGCCTCAGCTGCGCACCATGACCTGGTAGCCGCGATGGTCGCCCAGCGGCTGGAAGCTGCGCCGCTGCAGCATCTGCATCATGAGCGAACCGGCATGGCAGGCCACCACCAGGCTGCGGTGCTGGTAATGGGTGCAGAAAAAGTTCACCAGCGCCGCGCCGACGCCGCGCTGGCGGAAGCGCGGCGCCACCGACACCGCATGCAGCTCGCGCTCCGGCCCCTTGTTGCCATCCAGTCCCAGCACCATCATATAGGCGGCCAGCTCGCCGTCCATCTCCGACACCCAGAATTCGATCGGCACCACGCTCTGGCCGCCGGTCCACAGCTCGCGCATGGCCGCGCCTTCCGTGATGCCCTGGCGGAAAGCGTCGGCCAGCGTGGCCTGGCGCGCGCTGTCGGTGACCGCCGCGTCAAAGCCGCCGGCCTCGCCGGCCAGCGTGGTCAGCTGGACGATGGCCGGCACGTCGGCCAGCACCGCGCGGCGGATCGTGGCTTCCAGCCGGTGGCGATGGCGCGCCATCCTGGCCTTGCGCTGCAGGCTGCTGCTGTGGCGCAGCAGGCGCTGCACCAGATCGCGCACCTGCCATGTCAGCAGCGCCGCCAGACCGTAAAAGGCGGCGCTTTGCAGCAGGTCGTACAGCAGCATGGCGGCGCCGTCGCGCTGGCGCATCAGATAGAAGTCCAGCACGCGCGCGCCGCTCGCGCCCAGCACCGCCAGCAACGTGGCGCCGCGGCCCAGACGCCAGGCGCACAATGCCACCGGCAGCATATAGAACGGCGAGAACGACAGCGAGGCGCCGCTGCCGATATCGAGCACAAAGATCAGGGCCAGCAGGCCGGTGGCGCATAGGGCGACCTCGCGCGCAGCTGCGCGCCGCAGCCGCCGCACCATAGCAGAAGAGAGGAATGGACGAAACATGGCGCCAGCCTAAGGGCTGAACTGCTGAGCTGCAACTTGATTCTTGTATAGAATTGTTTCGCGTTTTTCCTAATCGATAAGGCTTTTGCTGCTATGTAAATTCTATTTGCTCAGGGTACGCATGGCGCGTTCCAGGCCATCCATGGTCAGCGCGAACATGCGGTTGTTCATGAGCTGGCGCATGATGGACACCGACTGCCGGTATTGCCAGAGGCCTTCCGGTTCCGGATTGAGCCAGACGAATTTCGGGAACGCCGCCGTGAAGCGCGCCAGCCACACGCTGCCGGCCTCCTCATTGTTATATTCCACCGAACCGCCCGGTTGCAGGATTTCGTACGGGCTCATGGTGGCATCGCCGACAAAAATCAGCTTGGTGTCGGGCGGGTATTTGCGCAGGATGTCCCAGGCCGGGAAGCGCTCGGCATGGCGGCGCCGGTTATTCTTCCACAGGTGGTCGTAGACGCAGTTATGGAAGTAAAAGAACTCCATGTTCTTGAACTCCGACTTGGCCGCCGAGAACAGCTCCTCGGTGCGTTCGATGTGATCGTCCATGGTGCCGCCGACGTCAAACAGCATCAGCACCTTGATGTTGTTTTTTCGCTCAGGCTGCATCTTGATATCGAGGTAGCCGGCATTGCTGGCGGTGGCGCGGATGGTGTCGTCGAGCGCCAGTTCCTCGGCCGCGCCGTGGCGTGCAAACTTGCGCAGGCGGCGCAGCGCCACCTTGATGTTGCGCGTGCCGATTTCGCGCTCGCCGTCGTAATCCTTGTAGCTGCGCGCCTCCCACACCTTGACCGCGCTGCGGTTGCCGCCCTTGCCGCCGATGCGGATGCCTTCCGGATTGGTGCCGCCGTGGCCGAACGGCGAAGTGCCGCCGGTGCCGATCCAGCGGTTGCCGCCCTCATGGCGCTCCTTCTGCTCCTGCATGAGTTCACGCAGCCGGTCCATGAGCTTGTCGTAGCCGAATTTCTCCAGTGCCGCGATCTGCTCCGGCGTCAGCTCGCGCTTCATGCGCTGCACCAGCCAGTCGAGCGGAATGCTGGCCTGCTCGTCAAACACCGCGTTGATGCCCTTGAAGTACTGGCCAAACGCGCGGTCGAACTTGTCGAAGTGGGCCTCGTCCTTGACCAGCGTCAGGCGCGCCAGATAATAGAAATCGTCCAGCGAGGCGGTGATGACCTGCCGCTGCATCGCCTCCAGCAAGGTCAGGAACTCCTTGATGGTGACCGGGATTTTCGCATCCTTGAGCGTGAAGAAAAAATCGATGAGCATGTCAGCGCACTCCGTGCCGGGCCAGCTTGTCGCGCAGGTGGGCCTTGACCTCCGGCCATTCGCCGGCCGTGATGCTGTACATCACCGTATCGCGCACCGTGCCGTCGCGGCGCACCGCGTGGTGGCGCAGCACGCCATCCTTTTTCGCGCCCAGGCGCTCGATGGCCGCCTGCGAGGCATGGTTGAAATTGTCGGTGCGCAGGCCCACCAGCGCCGCGCCCAGCGTTTCAAACGCGTGGGTCATGAGCAGCAGCTTGCAGGTGGTGTTGACATGGGTGCGCTGGTGGCGTTTGCCATACCAGGTATAGCCGATCTCGAGCCGGCCGATGGCGGGCACGATGTCGTGGTAGCTGGTCGTGCCCATGAGCGCACCGCTGGCCGCGTCCACCACGGCAAAGGCCAGCCGGGTCGGCCGCTGCGCGATGGCCTTATGGATATAGGCGTCCACCTCGTGCGGCTCCGGCACCGAGGTCACGCGCAACTGCCACAGCGCGCCATCTTCCGCAGCAGCGCGCAGCGCGGGCGCGTGGTGCAGGCCCAGCGGCTCGAGGCGCACGCCATGCAGCGTCAGCGTGAGCGGCAGCGGCGTTTCGAACGATGCGCTCATCGGTTGGCCCGCACCATGCTGATCAGGCGCTCGAACAGGTGGACATCCTGCTCGTTCTTGAGCAGCGCGCCGTGCAGCGGCGGCACGATGGCTTTCTGGTCCTGGCTGCGCAGCGCCTCGGGCGGAATGTCTTCCGCCATGAGCAGCTTGAGCCAGTCGAGGAATTCCGAGGTGGACGGCTTCTTCTTGAGGCCCTGCACCTCGCGCACCTCATAAAAGGTCTGCAGCGCCTGCGCCAGCAGCTCCTGTTTCAGCTGCGGATAGTGCACGCGCACGATCTGCTCCATGGTGTCGCGGTCGGGGAACTTGATGTAGTGGAAGAAGCAGCGGCGCAGGAACGCGTCCGGCAGCTCCTTCTCATTGTTGGAGGTGATGATCACCAGCGGACGGTGCGTGGCCTGCACCATTTCGCGCGTCTCGTAGACGTAGAACTCCATGCGGTCCAGTTCGCGCAGCAGGTCATTCGGGAACTCGATGTCGGCCTTGTCGATTTCATCGATAAGCAGCACCACCGGCGCGGGTGCGGTAAACGCCTGCCACAGCACACCCTTGACGATGTAGTTGTGGATATCGCGCACGCGCTCGTCGCCGAGCTGGGAGTCGCGCAAACGCGACACGGCGTCGTATTCGTACAGGCCCTGCTGCGCCTTGGTGGTGGACTTGACGTGCCACTGCATCAGCGGCATGTTGAGCGCGGCCGCCACTTCCTCGGCCAGCATGGTCTTGCCCGTGCCCGGCTCGCCCTTGATCAGCAGCGGGCGCTGCAGCGTGAGCGCGGCGTTGACGGCCAGCTTCAGATCATTGGTGGCGACGTACTGGTCGGAGCCTTCAAAACGTGCTTGCATGGGGGATATCCGGAGTCAAAAAGATCAAACAGTATAGAAGGAAACGCTAGAGGCCGGGCTCGGGACGCGGCCGGGACCTGTGTTGTTTATAAAAAATACTTGGGTTAGAATCCCTGCACAAATAGTACAAAAGTCAATATAGTGACACCGTGGTAGTAGTATCCGAAATACGCTGTATCCGTTTACTTACTTAGAGACACCATGAAAAAACTCACCGCACTCCTCGTGCTCGCAGGCTTGTCCCACGTCGCCGTCGCTGCGGAAGTTGTGGGCAGTGCCCAGAACGCCAAAGCCAAGATCGAAATGTGCATCGGCTGCCATGGCATTCCCGGCTACAAAGCCACCTTCCCCGAAGTGTACCAAGTCCCCATGATCGGCGGCCAGTCGGCCAAGTACATCGAAAGTGCGCTCCAGGCTTACAAAAAGGGTGACCGCAAACATCCGTCCATGAAGGGCATTGCCGCCACTTTGTCGGACCAGGATATTGCCGATGTCGCGGCGTTCTACTCGCAGCAGACCCGCACTGCCGACCCGAAATGAGGACCGAGTTCATGAAAAAACTGATCGCTGCACTGGGCTGCACCCTGATCGCTGCCGGCGCCCACGCGGGCGGCAACGTCGATTCCGGCAAGGCGCTGACTGAAAAATACGCGTGCTTCAGCTGCCACGGCAAAGACTTCAACACCCCGATCGACCCCAGCTATCCCAAGCTGGCCGGCCAGCACAAGGACTACCTCGAGCACGCGCTCAAGGCCTACAAGCGCGGCGACGGCGCCAATGGCCGCAACAACGCCATCATGACGGGCCAGGTCAAACCGCTGAGCAACCAGGACATCCAGGACCTGGCCGCCTACCTGCACAGCCTGCCCACCAGCCTGGCCGTGCACCGTTAACAATCCGGGGTCAGTTCTTGCAATCCAACACGAGCTCTGCTGTAGCGGCCGCTACAGCAGAGCTCGTGTTGGATTGCAAGAACTGACCCCGGATTACAGGCGGCGTTTGATGGCTTCGATGTAGGCCAGGCCGTCGGGCGGGGTGCCGGTGCGCTGGGCGTTCCAGATCATTTCGCCCAGGCATTCCATGATCTCGTGCTGGGCCGCATGGGCGTCGTCGCGCTTGAGCGTGAGCTCGGTGGCCAGCGCGCGGATGCCGGGCGGCTGGTCGATCGAGATTTGCTCGTCAATCGACAGGTGCATCGACAGGTGCAGGAAGGGATTGGCCTGCGCGCCTTCGACCTGGTAGTTGCGCGTGAGCGCCGTCTCGACGTCGCCCAGCACGTCGTGGTATTCGGGATGGTGGCGTATCCAGTCGGCCGCCATGGTTTCCAGCGGCGTCAGGATCTCGTTGGCGTGCTGCTTGCGGAAGGTCTCGCAGAAAAAGCGGCGCACATCGTCGGAAGAGGGATTAAACATGGCGCCATTGTACCTGTTGCAGCGGTCCCGCAGGCGGCGCTGCTGGTAAGATGGCGGTTTGACCAACTTGCCATGGATGCCATGCTGAACCAATCCGCCCTCGATACCCTGTTCTACAACGCCCACACCCACAATGGCTGGCAGGACCGCCCGGTCGACGATGCCGTGCTGCAGCAGCTGTACGACGCGCTGCGCTGGGCGCCGACCGCTGCCAACGGCGCGCCGGCCCGTCTGGTGTTTGTGCGCTCGGCGGAGGCCAAGGCCCGGCTTGCGCCGGCGCTGTCGGAAGGCAATCTGGCCAAGACCCTGGCCGCGCCCGTCACCGTGATCGTTGGCATGGACATGGAGTTCCATGAAAAGCTGCCGCAGCTGTCGCCGGCGGTGGATGCACGCTCCTGGTTTGCCGGCAATGACGCGGCGATCCAGGCGACCGCGTTCCGCAATTCCTCGCTGCAGGGCGGCTACCTGATCCTGGCGGCGCGCGCGCTGGGCCTGGACGTGGGGCCGATGTCGGGCTTTGACCACGCCAAGGTCGATGCGGCGTTCTTTGCCGGCACGCCGGTCAAGTCCAACTTCCTCATCAATCTCGGCTATGGCGACGCCAGCAAGGTGCGTCCGCGCGCGCCACGCCTGTCGTTTGACGAGGCTTGCCAGATCGTCTGATGGGTTGCCGCTGCAGATAAAAAAACGGGACAGCCTAGGCTGTCCCATGTTGCATCAGACGCTGTTTTTGCCATCGCTGGCCGCCGCTGCGCAGTCAGGCTGCTCGGCGGTGGTGGCCAGCGCGGGCGCCGCCGGGGCGGACGCCGGCGTGCTGCGCGCATGGGGCTGGCGCAGATAGCGCGAGCCATGACGGCGCTCATGTCCATTGGGCGGCCAGGTCAGGAAGCGCGACAGCTCCTGCAAGGCGCGCTGATAGACTTCGCGCTTGAATTCAATCACGACATCGAGCGGGACCCAGTAATCATGCCAGCGCCAGGCGTCAAATTCCGGATGGTCGGTCAGGCGCAGGTTGACGTCGTTGTCGCGCGCACACATGCGCAACAGGAACCAGATCTGCTTCTGGCCACGGTAGTGGCCGCGGATTTCCCGCTTGATGAAATGGTCCGGCACCTCGTAGCGTAGCCAGTCGCGGGTGCGACCGACGATCTTGACGTGCTCGGCCCGCAGACCGATTTCCTCTTCGAGCTCCCGATACATCGCCTGTTCCGGCGTTTCTCCGTATTTGATACCGCCTTGCGGAAACTGCCATGAGTGCTCGCGCACCCGCTTGCCCCACCACACCTCGTTATGGGCGTTGAGCAGGATGATGCCGACGTTGGGCCGAAACCCTTCACGATCGAGCATATTGCACCTCAAACTTTCTGCGGCTGTGCTCCCGTCTTATCTTTTTGCCCACAAAATGGCATACCGGCGGGGTTTTCGGGATACGAAAACGGCCGGCGGGCCCTGATTTGAACGCATTTGTATAAAGTATGGGTGCATCAGCCAGCTAATCCTTTAAAATTAGGTTGATTATAACTCTCTCTTTTTAAAAAGAATTCACCGTATGCGCGCGTCACGTTTTTTTATTTCCACGCTTAAAGAAGCACCTTCGGATGCCGAGATCGTCAGCCATCAGTTAATGATGCGCGCCGGCATGATTAAACGGCTGGGTTCGGGCATTTACACCTACATGCCGATGGGCCTGAAAATCATCCGCAAGGTCGAAGCCATCGTCCGTGAAGAAATGAACCAGTCCGGGGCCGTCGAGCTGCTGATGCCGCTGATTCAGCCGGCCGAACTGTGGCAAGAGACCGGCCGCTGGGACAAGATGGGCGCCGAACTGCTGCGTATCAAGGACCGTCACGGCCGCGAGTTTGCGTTCCAGCCCACGGCGGAAGAAGTCATCACCGATGTTGTCCGTTCGGAAATTAAATCCTACCGTCAACTGCCGTTGAATTTTTACCACATCCAGACCAAATTCCGCGACGAACGCCGTCCGCGTTTCGGCCTGATGCGCGGCCGCGAGTTCACCATGAAGGATGCCTACTCGTTTGACCGCGACCTGGCCGGCATGCAAGCGTCGTACCAGATCATGTATGACGCCTATGTGCGTATCTTCAACCGTTTCGGCCTGAAGTTCCGTGCGGTAGCAGCCGATAACGGCGCGATTGGCGGCACCGGCTCGCACGAATTCCACGTGATCGCCTCCACCGGCGAAGACGCGCTGGTGTACTGCCCGACCTCGGACTACGCGGCCAATATGGAAGCGGCCGAAGCGCTGGCGCTGAACGCCACCCGTCCTGCCGCCGCGCAGGCGCTGAGCAAACCGGCGACGCCAGGCGCGACCAAGTGCGAGCAGGTGGCCGAACAGCTGGGCCTGCCGCTGTCGCAAACCGTCAAGACCTTGGCGCTGACTGTTGAAAACGAGCAGGACGGCAAAGTCACTAAACAGTATTTCATGTTGTTGTTGCGTGGCGACCACGAACTCAACGAAGTCAAGGTCGGCAAGGTGGCGGGCCTGAGCGCGCACCGCTTCTCGACCGAGCAGGAAATCCTCGAGGTCTACGGCTGCGTGCCGGGCTACCTGGGACCGATCAACACCAAGCTGCCAGTCACCGTGGTGGCCGACCGCACCGTTGCCAACATGGCCGATTTCGTCTGTGGCGCCAATGAAGAAGGCTACCACTACACGGGCGCCAACTGGGGCCGCGACTGCGCCGAGCCACAGATCGTCGCCGACCTGCGCAACGTGGTGGAAGGCGACGCCTCGCCGGACGGCAAGGGCGTGCTGGCGATCGAGCGCGGCATCGAAGTGGGCCACGTGTTCCAGCTCGGCACCGCCTACTCGGCAGCCATGAAAGCCACCTTCCTCGACGAAAATGGCAAGCCGGCGCCACTGCAGATGGGCTGCTACGGCATCGGCGTCACGCGCATCCTGGGCGCCGCCATCGAGCAGAACTTCGACGACAAGGGCATCATCTGGCCGACCGCGATTGCGCCGTTCGAGCTGGTGCTGTGCCCGATGGGCATGGACCGCAGCGACGCGGTCAGGGAGGCGGCCGAGCAGCTGTACGCACAAGCCACCGCCGCCGGCATCGACGTGATCCTGGACGACCGCGGTCAGCGCCCTGGCCAGATGTTTGCGGACTGGGAGCTGATCGGCGTGCCGCACCGCGTGGTGATCGGCGACCGTGGCCTCAAGGAAGGCAACCTGGAATACCAGGGCCGCCGCGACACCGAAGCGAGCGTCGTGCCGGTGGCCGAGATCCTGGCCTTCATCCAGGGCAAAATGGCGCAGTGAGCATGTGGCTGTCCCGCTGGCTGATGGCGGCGGTGCTGGTGTTGCTAGCGTTGCTGGCACCGCTGGCGCTGGCCGGCAACCAGAAGGAAGAAGCGCTGGCCGACTCGGTGCGGCTGGCGCTGTCCAACGCCATCAAGGACGCGACGCCGCCGACGCCGGCGTTCCGCAATCCGTCCGACCGGGCGCGCTACCAGAACTGGCTGGAAACCATGTCCTACCGGCTGCAGCGCAAGCTGCCGGACGACCAGACCCGCAGCGAATTCCTGGCCACGGTCTGGTACGAAGCGCGCCGCGCCGGGCTGGATCCGGGCATGGTGCTGGGGCTGATCCAGGTGGAATCCGCCTACCGCAAATATGCCGTCTCGCTGGCTGGCGCGCGCGGCTACATGCAGGTGATGCCGTTCTGGACCAATGTAATCGGCGACCGCAACCGGCGTGCGCTGTTCGACATGCAAACCAATCTGCGCTACGGCTGCGCCATCCTGCGCATGTACATCGACATGGAAGCGGGCAACCTGTTCCTGGCGCTGGGCCGCTACAACGGCAGCCGCGGCAAGCCCGACTATCCCAACGCCGTGCTGGCCGCCTGGAATCACTGGAAGTAAGCGTCGGGGCATAAAAAAACCGGGGCGATCCCCGGTTTTTTTTCGGCTCTGACTCCAGCTTATTTCAGGTGGTCGGAAATGAGCTTGGTCATTTCGAACATGGAAACCTGGGCTTTGCCGCCGAATACGGCTTTCAGCTTGTCGTCGGCGTTGATCATGCGGCGGTTGGCCGGATCTTGCAGATCGTGCTTTTTGATGTAATCCCACACTTTTTTGGTCACTTCGGTACGCGGCAGGGCTGCTGCACCGACGACGGCGCCCAGGGAGGCGGATGGCGTCATCGCTTTCATGAAGGCGGCGTTAGGCTTACGTGCCGCAGGTGCTTTTTTCGCTGCTGGCTTGGCTGCTGCTTTTACAGGTGCTGCTTTTTTTGCGGCAGGCTTTGCCGCCGGTTTCTTAGCTGGTGCTGCTTTTTTGGCTGTTGCCATATTCGAGCCTCCTTAACGTACACATAGAAAATTGCGCAATTGATCGCACCGGCTAATATTGGTGGGGTTTTAACCTGTGCGCAAGTGTTTTTCGCGTTTTTTCCCGGAAACACCACGCAAACACGGGGCCAGGCCCGTGTTTGCCGTGTTTGCGGGGCGTCGGAGGCTGTTTTAAGACGGACGGCAAGCTGCTTAGCGCATGCCCGGCATCATGCCCTTCATGGCGCGCATCATCTTCATCATGCCGCCGCCGGACAGCTTTTTCATCATGGTCTGCATCTGCTCGAACTGGTTCAGCATGCGGTTCACTTCCTGCACCTGCACCCCGGCGCCGGCCGCGATGCGGCGTTTGCGCGTGGCTTTGATGAGTTCCGGCTTGGCGCGTTCGGCCTTGGTCATCGAATCGATGATGCCGACCATGCGGCGCACCTGCTTGTCGGCCTGGCCCATATTGGCGTTGCCGGCGGCCTGCTGGAACTGGGCCGGCAGCTTGTCGACCAGGCTGGCCATGCCGCCCATATTCTTCATCTGGCTTAACTGCGCCTTGAAGTCGTTCATGTCGAACTTGCCGCCCGATTTGACCTTGGCGGCCAGGTCGGCAGCCGCCTTGGCGTCCACGCCTTTGCGCGCTTCTTCCACCAGCGCCAGGATGTCGCCCATGCCCAGCACGCGGTTGGCCATGCGCGCCGGGTCAAACGCTTCCAGGCCGTCGAGTTTTTCCGAGACGCCGGCAAACTTGATCGGCTTGCCCGTGATGTGGCGTACCGACAGCGCCGCACCGCCGCGCGAGTCGCCGTCCAGCTTGGTCAGCACGATGCCGGTCAGCGGCAGCGCGTCGTTGAACGCCTTGGCGGTATTGATGGCGTCCTGGCCCAGCATGGCGTCGACCACGAACAGGGTTTCAATCGGCTTGACCGCGCTGTGCACGGCAGCGATTTCCTGCATCATTTCTTCGTCGATGCCGAGGCGGCCGGCGGTGTCGATGATGAGCACGTCGTGGTAGTGCTTCTTGGCCCAGTCCAGCGCGTTGAGCGCGATATCGACCGGCTTATCCTGCGCGGTGGACGGGAAGAAGTCGGCGCCCACTTGCGCGGTCACCGATTGCAGCTGGGCGATTGCGGCCGGACGGTAGACGTCGGCCGACACGGTCAGCACTTTCTTTTTCTTTTCTTCCTTGAGGTATTTGGCCAGCTTGCCGACGGTGGTGGTTTTACCCACACCCTGCAGACCGGCCATCAGGATGATGGCGGGCGGCTGCTGGGCAAAGCTCAGCTGGGCCGCTTCCGGCCCGAGGTCGGCGCCCATCAGGGCGGCCAGCTCGCGCTGCACCACGCCAACCAGCGCCTGGCCAGGCGACAGCGAGGAAATCACTTCCTCGCCCAGGGCTTTGTCCTTGACGCGGGCAATGAATTCGCGCACGGCCGGCAGGGCGACGTCGGCCTCCAGCAGCGCCATGCGTACTTCGCGCAGCATTTCAGCGGTATTGGCTTCGGTCAGGCGGGCCTCGCCGCGCATGGTCTTGACGACCTTGGCGAGGCGTTGAGTCAGATTATCTAGCATGGTGAACGATCAGTCGGGGTAAGGCGGCTCTGGGCCGGACAATGGCCGCCATTTTACCCCATCCGGCCTGGCTTGGCCTTAGTGCGGCACCGTCAGGCGCATGATGGCGCCGCCGGAGAACAGGGCGAAACTGTAAGGACCGGTCTTGACCAGGTGGGATGGATGGTCCAGATAGCCAGGCAGTGCGCCACTGCGGGTAAAGCTTTTGCCGGGTGTGCCCGCGATGATGCTGGTGTCCAGCGCGGGCGTGGTGCGGATCACAACACCCTGTGCAGCGTCGATGCGGTAGGTGTTGCCCGACGCATCCGCAATGACGTTCAGCGTGGCCGGCGGCAGGATGATGGAGGTGACGGCGCCGGCTGGCGTGATTTTGGTATAGCGCACCTTGTTGTCATACGCTTCATAGCCGTACAGGTTGCCATCGGCGTCTATCCCCAGCAGCGACAGGCCGAAGAAATGGGCGGCCGCGCCGGCGCCGTCTTTCCAGTCGGTCGAGGGCAGGGCGCCCGCCAGCACCGTGGTGCTGCCATCCGGCGCGATCTTGAAAATGCGCGAACCGACCTGGGTGGCGGTGGGCGAAATAGTCTGGCTGGACGAGACATAGGTGTTGCCGGCGGCATCCACCACCAGGCCGGTCAGATAACCGATGTCGGCGGTATGCGCGATGGTGCTCACCACGCCTGCCGGCGTTACCTTGCGCAGGCGCAGGCCGGTCGCCAGCGGACCATCGATAGGGCTGGGATCGTCGGCAACATACAGGTTGCCGGCGGCGTCCGCGCCCATGGTATTGAACGCGTAGTTAAAGCGGGCAGCAGCGCCCGTGCCATCGACATCGCCAATGCCGGCGTCGCGCATCTTGCCGACAAACGGCACCGTGCTGCCGTCCGCCTTGAGTTTTTGAATCTGGGCATTTTGCAAAACATACAGCGCATTGTTCGGGCCGGTCAATACACTGCCGTCGCCAGCGGTCATGACGCTGCTGACAACGCCGGCGGGCGTGATGGTGCGCAGCCGGTATTCCATTTTTTGTGGGGTTGCATATGTGTCATAGCCGACCAGGTTGCCGTCGCTGGTCAGCGCCAGGTTGTATAGCTGGCTGAAGCTGGCCGCCTTGCCGGCGCCATCCGCCGGACCGCGTGTGACGCTGACCGCGCCAAACGTGCCGGCCACGGTGCTGGTGCTGCCGTCGGCTGCTATCTTGCGCACCACCTGGCCGCCATCATTGACATAGAGATTGCCTTTGCCGTCCGGCGCCACGGCCTGGATGCCGCTGAAGCGCGTGGCCGTGCGGTTGCCATCCACCGCCGGCCTTGGATAGGCACCGCCGGTGACCGTGCCGCTCAGCACGGCGACCTGGCCGCTGAACGACACCGTATCCACGCGCTCCAGCTGATAGACATACAGCGTGTTGTTGTCGGCGGCCAAAGTCAGTACCGGGGTCATGCCGGCCCGGACTTTGGCGATGGTGCTGATGCTGCCGTCCAGCGCCAGTTTGCGGATCGGTACGTCCGAGCCGGGAATGTTGTTGAGACCGTAGATATCGATGAAGTAAATGCTGCCGTCCGGCCCGGCAACCGGGGAAATCGGCTGGCCCAGGCTGGCCGTGCCTTTGGGACCATCGACGTAAGCCCGGGCCGTGCTCAGCACGGTGGTGACCACGCCGTCGGGCGTGATCTTGCGCAGCGATGGCAGGTCGTCCGCCAGGTACAGATTGCCGCCGGCGTCGGTGCTGATCTGGACCGCATATTCCAGCCGGGCCTCGGTACCCGTGCCATCCAGGTGGCCGTAGCCGCCATCATCGCCTGCCAGCAGGCTCAGGCGCGGCGTGTCCGCCGGATGCAGCGTGAGCGTGAAGGATTTGCTGGCGCCGTTGGCGGTGGCGGTAACGGTGACCTTGGTGTCCGCGCTCACCCCGCCGGCCGGCGGCAGATAGTTGATGCTGGTGCCGCTGCTGGCCGACAGCGCGCCGGGATTGCCCGCGCCCAGCGTCCAGCTGACGGTGGAACTGTCCGATGGGGTCGCGGTCAGCGTCAGCGGCGTGCTGCCGGTGACGCTCTGTTCGCTGCTGCCGCCCAGCGTCAGCGTGGTGGCGGGCGCTGGCGTCGGGGTGGGCGCGGGGGCGGCTGGCGTGCTGCTGCCGCCGCCACCGCATGCCGTCAGCATGGCGGCAAGCAGGATGGCCGAGGTCAGGGCGGGAAGGGCGCGACGAGATGATTGTTGCATGATGGTTCCGTTATTTAAAATATTATCTTTGCGATTTAGTAACGGCATCCTAGGCGTATTGGTATATTAAAAATGTGACAACCGTCACAAATGACATTTTTTACAGATGCACTGCGGGGCTTGGTATGATTCCTGCACTGAATAAAAACACCGAGGAGTAAGGGATGAGACTGAAAGCGATCTGCGTAGCAATGACCGCCATGACCCTGTTGGGCAGCGCCCAGGCGCAGGACGTGGTGCGATTGGGGAATCTGAAGTTTGCCCACTACGGCGCCGTTTCTTATATCAAGGAGATTGCCCCCAAGTGCGGCATCAAGGTTGAAGAGCGCGTGTTCGCCAAAGGCCTGGATGTGATGCAGGCCATCATTGCCGGTGAGCTGGACGTGGGCACCACGGCCTCGGAAGCTGCGATCTCGGGCCGCGCCGGCGGCGCGCCGATTTATGTGGTGGCAGGCTTTGCCAAAGGCGGCGCGCAGCTGGTCAGCCGCGCCGATCTCAAACTGAAAACCGTGAAAGACCTCAAGGGCAAGAAGGTCGGCGTCACGCGCGGCGGCATCCAGGAAGTGCTGCTGCTGGCCGAGCTGCAGCAGAACGGCCTGAGCGTGTCCGACCAGCCGGGCAAGGATGTGCAGCTGGTGTTCCTGGCCTATGCGGATTTGAACCAGGCGCTGCTGGGCAAGCAGATCGACGCCATGATGCAGTCCGAGCCGCAATCCTCGCAGGCCATCAACAAGGGCTTCGGCAGCGAAATGATCAAGCCTTACGACACGCCGATCGGCGAGCCGGTGCGGACCATGGTGATGACCGAGAAGTTCTACAAGGAGAAGCGTGCGCTGGCCGAGAAGTTCATGAACTGCTTCGTGCAGGCCACCAAGACCTTCATCGACAACAAGGCCATCGCCGAGAAGTATGTACGCGAGGTGGTGTTCAAGGGCCAGATCACCAAGGATGATTTTGACGACGCCATCGGCAATTCGCCCTACAGCTACGACATCACGCCCGAGCACATCCAGACCACCACCGATGTGATGGTCAAGACCGGCGTTGGCCGCATGGCCAAGCCGCCGGTGGCCAAGGACTGGGTCAAGACCGATCTGCTGGAAGCGGCCAAGAAATCGCTGGGCGTGAAATAATGGTGGCCACGTCGTCGTGGCGCCAGGTCGGCATCGGCCTGGTCCTGCCGGCCGTGATTATCGCGCTGTGGCAGGCGGTGGCGCAGCTGGGCTGGGTCAATCCGCAGGTGCTGCCGTCGCCGCTGGCGGTGGCGGAGAAGTGGGTGGCCTACCTGCTGCCGCTGCAGCCGTATGATCCGGCGGCCGGCAGCTGGCTGCACTGGGCCGTGTCCGGCGAGCTGATTACCGATTCGCTGAGCAGCCTGTACCGTGTGCTGCTGGGCTTCCTGATCGGCGGCGGCCTGGCGTTGCCGCTGGGCCTGGCCATGGGCATGAGTCCGCGCGTCTACGACTGGTTCAATGTGCTGGTGCAGATGGTGCGGCCGGTGCCGCCGATTGCTTATATCCCGCTGTCGATGCTGTGGTTCGGCCTGGGCAATCCGCCGGCCGTGTTCCTGATCGCGCTGGGCGCCTTCTTCCCGGTGCTGATGAACACCATTGCCGGTGTGCGCCAGGTGGATGGCATTTATATCCGCGCTGCGCGTAATCTGGGCGCGTCCGGGTTTACCATGTTTACCCGCGTGATCCTGCCGGCCGCCGTGCCCTACATCCTGTCCGGCGTGCGGATCGGCATAGGCACCGCGTTCATCGTGGTGATCGTGGCCGAGATGGTGGCCGTGAACAATGGCCTGGGCTTCCGCATCCTGGAGGCGCGCGAGTACTTCTGGTCTGACAAGATCATCGCCGGCATGATTACCATTGGCCTGATCGGCCTGGCCATCGATGTCGGCATGAACAAGCTGAATAACTATCTGCTGCGCTGGCACCGCGGGCTGGAGAACTGATGAGCGCCTCCCATATCGTTGTATCCAACGTCAACAAGGTGTTCCAGAGCGCCGAGCGCGAAGTGGTGGCGCTCAAGGACATCAACCTGGAAATCCCGCAGGGCCAGTTCGTCTGCCTGCTGGGGCCGTCGGGCTGCGGCAAGTCGACGCTGCTCAATGCGGTGGCCGGCTTTGCGCCGCCTTCGTCGGGCAGCATTACCGCCGACGGCAAGGCCGTTACCGGCCCAGGCCCGGAACGCGGCATGGTGTTCCAGGAATATGCGCTGTTCCCGTGGATGACGGTGGCCGACAACATCGCGTTCGGCTTGCAGATCAAGGGCCAGCCCAAGGCGCAGATCCAGGCCACGGTCGACCAGCTGCTCACCATGCTGTCGCTGCAGGACTTCCGCAACCGCTATCCGAAAGACCTGTCGGGCGGCATGCGCCAGCGCGTGGCGATTGCGCGGGTGCTGGCGCTGGATTCGCCGATCATGCTCATGGACGAGCCGTTCGGCGCGCTGGACGCGCTGACCCGGCGCAACCTGCAGGACGAGCTGCTGCGCATCTGGGCCGAGCTGAAAAAGACGATCATCTTTGTCACCCACTCGATTGAAGAGGCGATTTACCTGGCCGACCGCATCGTAGTGATGACTTACCGCCCCGGCACCGTCAAGCGCGACCTGCTGATCGAGCTGCCGCGCCTGCGCGACCCGGCGTCGGCCGAGTTCAATGCCCTCAAGCGCGAGCTGGGCCAGCTGGTGATGGAAGAGCAGCAACGCCATCACCACGACGAGCTGCGCCTGGCAGCCGTGGATTGAGCGATGGTGTAAACTGCCGGGATGCAGATCTCTTCTTTTATCGCAGCCATCGTGCTGTACATCGTGTGCGCCGCCTTGCCTTCGCGCCGTGGCGGCCTGATTTCGGCCGTCACACTGGCGGCCTGGCTGCTGCACGGCGCCGGCCTGTGGTCGGAAATCGCCGCTGGCGGTGCGCTGCGCTTCGGCTTTGCCGCCATGCTGTCGTCGGCCTTGTGGGTGTCGGTGGCCGCGTACTGGATAGAAAACCGGAATTTCAGCCTGGATGGCCTGCGCCGCCTGGTCATGCCCAGCGCCGCCGTCGCCGCCGCGCTGCAAGTGGTCTTCCCCGGCAACCTGGTGCCGCTGGAAGGCAAGTCGCCGCTGTTTGGCTGGCATATCGCAATTGCCACCATGGCCTACAGCACGCTGACGATTGCCGCCTTCCACGCCGTGCTGATGGCCTTGCAGGAGGCGCGCCTGCATGCGCGCAGCGACAAGAAATCCTTCCTGTCCGGCGCGCTGGACCAGCTGCCGGCGCTGCTGACCATGGAAAAGCTGTTGTTCCGCATGATCGGCTTTGGCTTCACCTTGTTAAGCCTGACCGTGCTGTCGGGCATCGTGTTCTCGGAAGAGCTGTTCGGCCAGGCGCTGAAATGGGACCATAAATCGGTCTTCACCATGCTGTCATGGATGCTGTTTGCCGCGCTGCTGGCGGGCCGCCGCTTCCGTGGCTGGCGCGGCAAGACCGCGCTGAGCTTCACGCTGGCCGGCTTTGCGACTTTGCTGCTGGCCTACGTCGGCAGCCGTTTTGTGTTTGAAGTGGTTTTACATAAGGGTTGGGCATGAGCCGTATCATTTTCTGGCTGGCGCTGATTTTCCTGGTGATCTTTGCGATCCGTTCCAAGATCCGCGAGGCGCAGAAGCGCCAACAGCAGCAGTTCCGTCAGCAACAGCAGCCGGCGCCGCAAGCGCCGCCGCAGCCGACCTACCGGGAGCGCGCCGCCAGCCAGGCGGCCAATGACGCCGAGGTGATGCTGCAGTGCGCGCATTGCGGCATCTTCTATCCTGCCTCGGAAACGGTGCAGGCCAATGGCCGCGACTACTGCAGCGCGGCCCATGCGGCGCTGCCGTCCGCCTGACCGCCCAGCGCCGTGATCGCGCGCCTGCAAGCCTTGTCGGCCGAATCGCGCGCAACCTTCTGGCGGTCGCTGCAAACGCTGAACGCCACGCGCGTGGTGATCGCGCTGGTGCTGCTGGTCTACCTGAGCTTTGACAGCCGCGGCCTGCGCGCTTCGGGCCAGTACCTGTATCTGCAAATCTGCCTGGTGTATCTGGGGCTGGCGATCGGCTTTGCGCTGTCGGCGGTCTACCTGCAGCGCCGCTTCGTGCTGCAGCTGCTGCCGCAGATCGCCATCGACCTGGTGTTTATCTCCTTGCTGTACCTGGCCGGCGGCGGCATGCGCAGCGGGCTGGCGATCCTGTACCTGTTCCCGCTGGCCGGGCTGGCGATCCTGGCGCCGCTGATGCTGTCGCTGTTCTGCGCCTCGCTGGTGGCGCTGTTCATTCTGGGCGACACCACCTGGCAAATCTTCCTCAGCGAAAGCGAACATGACGTGATGCAGGCCGGCCTGTACGGCGCCGCCTTCCTGGCCGCCGTGCTGGTGGTGAACCGCATGGCCGCCAAACTGATCGGCCAGGAGGAACTGGCCATCCGGCGCGGGGTAGAGGTCAACGTGCAGCAGGCCGTCAACCGGCTGGTGATGGCGAATATTGTGGACGGCATCCTGGTGGTCGATCCCGATGGCCAGGTGTTTGCCGGCAACCCGGCGGCGCAGCAGATGCTGGGCCTGGTCGGACCGGAACTCAGGTTCAAGCTGTCCGCGGCGGCGGCGCTGGTGCCGCTGGCGCAGGCGTATCACGCGTGGCGCATCGATCCCGCGCGTTCCACTGTGTTCCTGACCATCAAGCCGTTCAACGACGCGGCGCTGGAAGACGTCACTGCCGCCTGGAGCGCGCGCCGCAACCTGGCTGCCCATTTGAAAGTCCGCTTTGCCGCCGCCGACACCCATGGCCTCGGGGCCGAACGCAGCGTGATCTTTTTGCAGGACGTCACCGGCATTGAAAATCAGGCGCAGCAGCTGAAACTGGCCTCGATGGGGCGCCTGACCGCCAGCATCGCGCACGAGGTGCGCAATCCCCTGTCGGCGATTGGCCACGCCACCGCGCTGCTGGGGGAAGACCTGGGCGACCCGGTGCACCAGCGTTTGCTCAAGATCGTGGGGGACAATGTCACGCGCGTGAATCGCATGGTGGAAGACATCCTGCAGCTGTCGCGCAAGGCGCAGTCGCACATCGAGCCGCTGGCGCTGGACGTCTTCCTGGCGGAACTGCGTGCGGAATTCATCGAGACGCACAGCCTGGCGCCGGAGATCGTGAGCCTGATTGTGGCGCCGGATACACAGGTGCGCTTCGACGCGCTGCACCTGCGCGAGGTGGTGCTCAACCTGCTCAACAACGCCGTACGCTATGCCAGCGGCGGCCGGCATTCCATCCGTCTCGACGTCGTGCACGATACGGCGCAGCGCCTGGAACTGCATGTGCAGGATGATGGTCCCGGCATTTCACCCGAAGTGCGGGCGCATTTGTTTGAGCCGTTTTACACCACATCCAGCAAGGGCACGGGACTGGGGCTGTATCTGGCGCGGGAATTGTGCTTGAATAATGAAGCGCGGCTGGACTATGAATATCGTTTCGATAACGAGGACAGCGCCGACGGCAGCCCCGCCCTGAGCGGACGCTTTGTTATCACCTTCGCCTGGCCTGGGCAGAAGTAAGGAAAGGCTGTTTGATGAGTGCTCGCTCCCCGCAGGCCCCGCGTTCGCCGCGTGTGCTCGTCGTTGACGACGAGGCCGACCTGCGCGAACTGCTGGAACTGACCCTGCTCAAAATGGGGCTGGACGTCGACAGCGCCGCCTCGCTGGCCGCAGCGCGCGCGCGGCTGGTGGACACGGAATACCAGCTGGTGCTGACCGACATGCGCCTGCCGGACGGCCTGGGACTGGAGCTGGTGCGCGAAGTCACGGCGGCGTACAAGAACACGCCGGTGGCGGTGGTGACGGCTTTCGGCAGCACCGACAACGCCGTCATCGCGCTCAAGGCCGGGGCGTTCGACTACATCTCCAAGCCGGTGGCGCTGGACCAGTTGCGCGTGATGGTGCAGTCGGCGCTGCGCCTCAACGCCGGGCCGGCAGCGGTGCAGGCGCCCAGCGCCGCGCCCACCGCCAGCCGCCTGCGCGGCGAGTCGGCCGTGATCCAGGCCTTGCGCGCGCAGATCGCGCGGCTGGCGCGGTCGATGGCGCCGGTGGCGATCCATGGCGAATCGGGCAGCGGCAAGGAGCTGGCGGCGCGCGAAATCCATGCGCAAAGCTCGCGCGCGGCCAAGCCCTTCATCGCCGTCAACTGCGGCGCGATTCCCGAGGCGCTCATGGAAGCGGAGTTCTTTGGCTACCGCAAGGGCGCTTTCACCGGCGCGGCCGATGACCGTGAAGGCTTCTTCCAGGCGGCCAACGGCGGCACGCTGATGCTGGACGAGGTGGCCGACCTGCCGCTGGCCATGCAGGTCAAGCTGCTGCGCGCGATCCAGGAGCGGCGCGTGCGCAAGCTAGGCGCCACGGCCGAGGAACCGGTCGACGTGCGGATTGTCAGCGCCACCCACAAGAACCTGGCGCAGTGCGTGGAGCAGGGCAGCTTCCGCCAGGATCTGTTTTATCGCCTGAACGTGATTGAACTGAGTCTGCCGCCGTTGCGCGAGCGGCTCGACGACCTGGGCGTGCTGACGGCCGCCATCCTTGAACGCCTGGGCACCTTCGAGCACAAGGTGGCGCTGGGGCCGGGCGTGCTGGAGGCGCTACGCGGCTATGCGTTTCCCGGCAATGTGCGCGAGCTGGAAAACATCCTCGAGCGCGCGCTGGCGTTTGCCAACGGCGGCGTGATCCAGGTTGGCGACCTGGCGCTGAAAGGTGCGCGGCTGGCTGACATGGCGGCTGCGCCGCTGCCGTCGCCGATGCCGGCGGCGCCATCGGCCGTGCCGCCGCCGAATCCGGACAGCCTGCCCAGCAGCCTGCCCGAGTATTTGAACCAGGTCGAGCGCGAGATCATTTTGCGCGCGCTGGCGCAGACGCACTTCAACCGCACGCAGGCGGCGCAGCTGCTGGGCATCAGCTTCCGCCAGCTGCGCTATCAAATGCAGAAATTGAATATTCAGGAGCCGGAAGCGTGAGTTTTTTTGACGGCTGGCTGCCGCAGGCAGTCCGCTATGACAGTCCTTATTTCGATGCGCGTCCCGGTCCGGTGCCGGACGATATAACGCTGCTGGTGGTCCACAACATCTCGCTGCCGTGCGGGCAGTTCGGCGGGCCGCATGTGTCCGACCTGTTCTGCGGCCGGATCGACTATAATACTGACCCCTCGTTCGCCGACCTGCGCGGGCTGAAGGTCTCCAGCCACTTTTTCATCCGCCGCGATGGCCGCGTCATTCAGTATGTTTCTGCTAACGACAGGGCCTGGCATGCGGGCTTGTCCAGCTTCCGCGGCCGTGAAAAATGTAATGATTTTGCGATTGGCGTGGAACTCGAGGGCAGCGACTTTGTGGCGTTTGAAGCGGCGCAGTACGAAGCGCTGGCCGCACTGACCATCGCGTTGCAGCAGCACTATCCGCTGACCGCGGTACAGGGACATGAACACATCGCACCGGGCCGCAAGACCGATCCGGGGCCATTATTTGATTGGGAACATTATCAAAAACTGCTTAAGAAAGCGGCAATGTTAGTAGGCGCTAGCGCCACACTTGGCTTCCCTGTTGGGCTTCCTTAAAGTCAAGAGAAAAATTGCTGGAAACATCAAAATTTCTCACTTGCCGTGCTCCAGTGTGACCACTACAATCAGTGGATAGGTTCTGACCAATCACTAGATATAGTAGTTCCCATGACACCAGTTCTTAAACTATTTGCAATCCTTCCTGGTCAGACGAATACCCTTTTTATTGCCGTTTAACTGGACAGCAGTCAGGTCCGGACGCTTCATTTTTGCCTTTTTTTATACACACACACGGCGCGCAGCTATGACTGCACGTAGTTATCGGGGAGCTTAAATGCAATCTACTCAAGACATCACCATCAATCCAGCGCTGGTACCTGCGGCCGCTGCGAGCGCCGCCAGCAGCCCGGTTACCGCTGCCAGCGACCTCGGTGACTACCGCATCATCCGCCGTAACGGCGCGGTCGTCGCGTTTGAGCCGTCGAAAATTGCTGTCGCCATGACCAAGGCCTTCCTGGCCGTCAACGGCGGCCAGGGTGCTGCGTCGGCCCGTGTGCGCGAACTGGTGGAACAGCTGACCGCCAGCGTGGTGTCGGCGCTGGTGCGCCGCCAGCCATCGGGCGGCACCTTCCACATCGAAGACGTGCAAGACCAGGTTGAACTGGCCCTGATGCGTTCGGGTGAACATGACGTGGCCCGCGCCTACGTGCTGTACCGCGCCAAGCATATGGAAGAGCGCCGCGCCGCCAAGGAAGCCGCCGGCGCCGCTGCCGCCATCAATGCACCGCAAATCCACGTGCTGGAAAACGGCGCGCGCAAGCCGCTGGAACTGGCGCGTGTCACCAGCCTGATTGGCGCCGCCTGCATCGGCCTGGAAAAACACGTGGATGCCGACGCCATCGTCGCTGAAACCCTGAAAAACCTGTACGACGGCGTACCGGTCGAAGAGCTGCACAAATCCGCCATCCTGGCTGCCCGCGCGCTGATGGAAAAGGATCCGGCCTACTCGCAGGTGACCGCACGCATCCTGCTGCACACCATCCGCAAGGAAGTCTTCGGCAAGGAAGTGGCGCAGGGCGCCGCCGCTGCGGAATACGTGAGCTACTTCCCGCAGTACATCGCCAAAGGTATCGCGGCTGAACTGCTGGACACCAAACTGGGCGAATTCGACCTGGCCCGCCTGGCCAAAGCCATCGTTGCCGACCGCGACCTGCAGTTCGGCTACATCGGCCTGCAAACCCTGTACGACCGCTACTTCCTGCACGTGCGTGACGTCCGCATCGAAATGCCGCAGGCGTTCTACATGCGCGTCGCCATGGGCCTGGCCCTGAACGAAGCCGACCGCGAAGCGCGCGCCATCGAGTTCTACAACCTGCTGTCGACCTTCGACTTCATGTCGTCGACCCCGACCCTGTTCAACTCGGGCACCCAGCGTTCGCAGCTGTCGTCGTGCTACCTGACCACCGTGTCGGACGACCTGGAAGGCATCTACGACGCCATCAAGGAAAACGCCCTGCTGGCGAAATTCGCCGGTGGCCTGGGCAATGACTGGACCCCGGTGCGCGCACTGGGCGCCCACATCAAGGGCACCAACGGCAAATCGCAAGGCGTGGTGCCATTCCTGAAAGTGGTCAACGACACCGCCGTGGCAGTCAACCAGGGCGGCAAGCGCAAGGGCGCAGTCTGCGCCTACCTGGAAACCTGGCACATGGACATCGAAGAGTTCCTGGACCTGCGCAAGAACACTGGCGATGACCGCCGCCGTACGCACGACATGAACACCGCCAACTGGATTCCTGACCTGTTCATGAAGCGCGTGATGGAAAAAGGCGAGTGGACCCTGTTCTCGCCATCCGACACGCCAGACCTGCACGACCTGGTCGGCAAAGCCTTCGAAAAAGCCTACCTGGGCTACGAAGCCAAGGCCGCCGCCGGCGAAATCCGCGTGTTCAAGAAGATCCAGGCGCTGGACCTGTGGCGCAAGATGCTGTCGATGCTGTTTGAAACCGGCCACCCATGGATCACCTTCAAAGATCCGTGCAACATCCGTTCGCCGCAGCAGCACGTGGGCATGGTCCACAGCTCCAACCTGTGCACCGAGATCACGCTGAACACCGGTCCGGACGAAATCGCCGTCTGCAACCTGGGCTCGGTCAACCTGCCAGCCCACATGAAAGAAGGCAAGCTGGATCACGTCAAGCTGCAGAAAACCATCCGCACCGCGATGCGCATGCTGGACAACGTGATCGATATTAACTACTACGCAGTTGAAAAAGCGCGTAACGCCAATATGCGTCACCGTCCGGTGGGACTGGGCGTGATGGGCTTCCAGGACTGCCTGCACATGATGCGCGTGCCGTTCTCGTCGATGGAATCGGTGCAGTTTGCCGACACCTCGATGGAAGCCGTCTGCTACTACGCCTACCTGGCGTCGACCGAACTGGCGGAAGAGCGCGGCCACTACGCGTCGTACAAGGGTTCGCTGTGGGACCGCGGCATCCTGCCACAGGATTCGATCAAGCTGCTGGCCGAAGAGCGCGGCGGCTACCTGGAGCAGGATCTGTCGGCGGCGATGGACTGGACCCCGGTGCGCGAACGCATCGCCAAGTTCGGCATGCGTAACTCGAACTGCGTGGCGATTGCTCCAACCGCCACCATTTCGAACATCATTGGCGTGTCGGCTTGCATCGAACCGACCTTCCAGAACCTGTACGTGAAGTCCAACCTGTCGGGTGAATTCACCGAGATCAACGCCTACCTGGTGCGCGACCTGAAAGCCCGCGACCTGTGGGACGAGGTGATGATCGCCGACCTGAAATACTTCGACGGCTCGCTGGCCAAGATCGACCGTATTCCAAACGACCTGCGTGACATTTATGCAACCGCGTTTGAAGTGTCGCCAAGCTGGCTGGTGGAAGCGGCATCGCGCCGCCAGAAGTGGATCGACCAGGCCCAGTCGCTGAACATTTACATGGCTGGCGCATCGGGCAAGAAACTGGACGAGACCTACAAGCTGGCATGGCTGCGTGGCCTGAAAACCACCTACTACCTGCGTACCACGTCCGCCACGCATACCGAGAAATCGACCTCCAAGACCGGCGCCCTGAACGCCGTGCCAGTGGATGGCGGCCTGGCTGCTGCGGCCGCCTCGGCTGCGCCAGCCGCACCGGCACCGGTCAGCGCCGAGGTGGAAGACGGCGCCGCCTGCTACCTGCGTCCTGGCGACGACGGTTTCGAGGAATGCGAAGCCTGCCAATAAGCCAATGAGCCTATCGGCTATAAGCTAGAGCGCGCCATCCCCGCCGGGGATGGCGCATCATCACATATATATTAGAGGAACCCCATTATGTCGTTGTCCTGGGACGAAGAGGCCGCACCAGCGGCATCACAAATCAATCAAGCTGCACTGGCCGCCTCCGAAGGCACGGCCGAGCAGGTCGCGCTGCGCGTCAATGCAGACGACAAGCGCATCATCAACGGTAAAACCGACGTCAACCAGCTGGTACCGTTCAAATACAAATGGGCCTGGGATAAATACCTGGCCGGCTGCGCCAACCACTGGATGCCGCAGGAAGTGAATATGCAGCGCGACATCGAGCTGTGGAAGAACCCGAACGGCCTGACCGACGACGAGCGCCGCCTGGTCAAACGCAACCTGGGCTTCTTCGTGACCGCCGACTCGCTGGCTGCCAACAACATCGTGCTGGGCACCTACCGCCACATCACCGCGCCGGAATGCCGCCAGTACCTGCTGCGCCAGGCGTTTGAAGAGGCGATCCACACCCACGCCTACCAGTACATCGTGGAATCGCTGGGCCTGGACGAGCAAGAGATCTTTAACGCCTATAACGAGGTCAAATCGATCCGTGACAAGGACGAGTTCCTGATCCCGTTCATCAACACCCTGACCGATCCATCGTTCACCACCGGCACCGTGGAGCAGGACCAGAAGCTGCTGAAATCGCTGATCGTGTTTGCCTGCCTGATGGAAGGCCTGTTCTTCTACGTCGGCTTCACCCAGATCCTGGCGCTGGGCCGCCAGAACAAGATGATGGGCGCTGCCGAGCAGTACCAGTACATCCTGCGCGACGAATCGATGCATTGCAACTTCGGCATCGACCTGATCAACACCATCAAGATGGAAAATCCGCTGCTATGGACCCCGGCCTTCAAGGAAGAGATCAAGCAGCTGTTCCTGCAAGCCGTGGACCTGGAATACGCCTACGCCGAAGACACCATGCCGCGCGGCGTGCTGGGCCTGAACGCCACCATGTTCAAAGGCTATCTGCGCTTCATCGCCAACCGCCGCGCCACCCAGATCGGCCTGGAAGCGCTGTTCGACCAGGAAGAGAATCCATTCCCATGGATGAGCGAGATGATCGACCTGAAGAAAGAGCGTAACTTCTTCGAGACCCGCGTCATCGAATACCAGACCGGCGGCGCGCTGAACTGGGATTAATTTTCACCAGCCTTAACAAAAAGCCTCGCTGTTGCGAGGCTTTTTTTCACTGCGGCCTACCCGTTCGGGCAGGCTTAGAAATTAAACTTGATCACGCCGTCCTTGCTGCTGTACTGCGCGTCGTTGTTGCCGGTGGCTTCCTGCAGGCGGAAGCGGGTGCCGCCTGCTTCGGCGGTGGACAGCAACACGTAGGCCGTTTCCGGCTTCAGGCCGGTGGCCAGGATGGCGGGCTGGCTAAGCGGCGCAACAAAGGACAGGCTGGTGGCCGGCTCGCTGTTGCGATTAAACAGCAGCACCGTGTTGACGCCCAGGCAGACCGCCTCCGTACTGCTGTCAGCCGGCAAACGCTGCGTGGCCGGGGGCGACGCGGCGCCGGTGCCATTGTCGTTGTCCGCAACGCTAATCACATGCAGATAAAACTGGGGCTGTCCCTGCACCGAGGACTGCGTGCCGATTTCCAGGCGCCAGGCGCCAGCGTCCGCGTTGGCAATTTTGAAATCATTGATGCCGGTACCCGGCGCATAATTGCGCCAGACGCCGCCCGGGCCGTTATCGCGGACCGTGAAGCGGCAGTCCTTGGCGATTTTGTTATCCGCCTGCAGACAGTCGGCAGCCGTACCGCCAACCTTCAGAATCGCCGCATTTTCTGGCAGCAGCGTCTGGATGGTGGCCATACCGCCCTGATTGCGTACCGTCACCTGCCTTGCGGCGCCATTGCTAAATCCCATCAAATAGCGGCCACCGCCCTGATGCGTGGCGCTGACCGATGCTGCCGGTTCGTTGATTGAATGCAGCAGGAAGGTGGTTTCCAGGCCGCTCATGCTGGGCCGTACGGCGTCGAATACCACCATCACCGGTGCGCTCCAGAAGTTTGAGCTTGGCAGGAACACGATGCTGCGCAAAAATCCCTGCGCACGGTCTAGTTTGCCGTTCACATATGCCTTGCTGGCGTTGCCTCGCACATAGGTATAACGGCGGTCGTATTCATAGTTGACGATACCGTCCTGGTAGTTGGTGCCGACGTCAGGTTGAATGTCGCCCAGCGTCGGGTAGTAGGTGGAAGGGCTGGGATACCATTGACCGCCGTCGTTGGCGTAGACGTTGTCGTAGCGCTTAAATACCTCGTCCGGTTTGAAGACCGTCAGCGTATTGTGCGCAATGGTACGGGTGGAGTAATTAAACCGGTGTGCACTGTTGTAGTCATCGTAGAAGCCCGAGTCAATCAGCAACGGGGCTTTGTAGAACAAGCCAAAGCTGTTCTGGTCCCAGTGTTGATGGTTGTCGCTGGAGAAGTTCGATGCCTTGAAATCGAGTACGGTAGCGTTGGCATAATCCCAGCTGTCGCGTGCGATCACCGTACCCGCCACATGGAAAATGCGCGACAGCTCCAGGTTTGAAATATCGCCGCTTGGCATCGTCTCGGCTTGCGGGAAGTACAGCAATTCCATCAGGGTATTCGATGGTTTAGAGCGCGACGATAAAATCTGCTGCGTGTAAAACGCCTGTGCTATGCCATCATTATTCTGGCTGGCGGCCAGTAAGGCCAGCTTGGCGACGATGGGGTCATCGGCGTACAGGTCATAGTTGTCACCGCGGGAAGGATAGCTGCGGTTGCCGCGCAGGCCGTAGATGTACGGGTAAATCATCTTGTTTTGCCAGTCTGCCTGGAAGACTGCGGGACTGGAGCCGGTGTCAAAGGCGCTGCGCCACAGTTGTATGGTGCGGGCGATATTGCCTTCCAGGCTGTAGCCAAAACCCATCTGGTGGCCGCCGTCAGCCGACACGTAGGCCTTCGCTGGCCAGAAACCTTTTTCGTAGTGTGAGTACAAGGTATCGATCAAAGGCAGGACGCGCGGATGCTCTGCCGCGATAGCCAGCAGGCCAATTGAAGCATTCCCGACATCGTCGATCTGGTGACCGCCGAGATAGTAGGGCGCGAGAGAAGCGACAGGCGGGGAGGCAAAGCGATTCCAGTCCTGATAGTTATAGACGGGCTTGTTTTTGCAATCAATCACCGTTGTGTGTGTGCTTGTGTCATCCGGGTCAGGAATCGTGGTATCGCACAGATAATTACTCAGGTCAGCTGTCGTGCCGCGTGTCAGGATGCGTTCAATCTTTGTGGCGATACGCGCACGGTAGCTGCTGTCCAGCTCAGCATACAGCCAGTCGTAGAGGATGCCGAGTGCTGCCACCCGACCACCCATGCTGTACTCGCCACCGGCACTGTTGTCGGTGGCATCGATCAGATCGATATAGCTGCGGGCGGCGGACAGATATTTGGGATCGCCGCTCAGCTTATAAGCGGCGGACAGCTGCTCTGCTACCTGGAAGATGGATACGGGGTGCCCTTTGGCGACATTGCAGTAAGTTATCGTTGGCGTTGCATTAGCAACGCAGGCCGGCACGTTGGCCTGATACTGGTCGACATTGGCAGTGAAGTCCTGCCATTTGCGAACTGCGGATGTGAAATCGCTGCGTGTGTTGCTGAACACGACGGCCTGCTGCAAATCCTTGATGAGGAAGTTGCCGAGCTGCTCGTTGAGGCGTGTATCGAAATTGAAAATCTGCTCGTTGGCCGCCCAGCGCCCCGCAGGGCTGGTTGAACCATCGTTCCACGACATCGTTTTAGGCGCAGCATTGCCGATCACGTAGCTGGCCTTCATCTGCGCACTATCCCAGTTCAAGCGAATATGCACAGGCTGACCTAGCGGCAAGCGTGCAACCCCAGACGCCACATACTGGCCTGTCTTGGGTAGCAGGGCAAATTGCAGCGCCACTGTGCTGCTGGTGTCTTCCGAATCCAGATGCCGGATCAGGATGGTGTTGCGGTTGCTGCCGTTGTAGCCAAAGATGGCGCGATCCTTCGTGTCCCCGGCTGCCTTAGCTTGCGGCGTCCAGTCAAATTCGATCGAGCCGCCGGCAGCGGGGAAGTTCGCCTGCGGTACTGGCAGTGTCGACTTCAGGCTGTCGAAGCGGGCTTGATTGACCAGCAGATGCGGATGACTGGTGACTAAGGGGGCAGGTAATTCCGCCCGGGCTGAGGTGCCAAGCAGGCAGCCAAGTAGCAGCCAGTTCAAATGTCGGATTATCGGCATGCAGACTCCATTACAAGAAAGTGTTGTTAATTTAGAAACCGCAAAAGCATAGCATGCCGCTCCGCCGGTTGAATCTGCTGTTAGAAAATTTTTTCGTCGAGGTAGTGCGCCAGTGCGGGACTGCATTCGTCGGTGGTGAGCGCGGCCAGGTAACCGTCGGGGCGGAGCAGCGCGATGTCGCCGGGACGCAATCCGTAGGCCTCGCGCAAATGGCCGGCGGGATCGCGCAGCTCGGCCTGCGCACCCACCTGGATGATGCGCAGGCCACGGCGCGCCTCGAACACCGGCGGCGTGGATGGCTCATAGCGCAGCATAATCCAGTCCCCTGATTTCAATAGCGAAAACAAACGAAGCGGCTGGCCGCTGGCGCCGACACATGGCGCATCCGGTGCGCGATAGCCAGCGCGCGCGTCGAGTGACAATGAGGAATCTGGATAGCCCAGATCCAGCTGTTGCTGTTCGCGGCCACGGCGCAAGTCACCGCGCTCGCGCGCCGCATCAAGCAGGCGCGTGGCCATGCCCAGCATGCCGGCGGCGATCTCGCGCCGTTCTTCTTCATAGCTGTCGAGCAGTGATGCGTCGGCGCCATTCACCACCGCCGCCAGTTTCCATCCCAGATTCCAGGCATCCTGCACGCTGGTGTTGAGACCCTGGCCGCCAGTCGGTGGATGGATGTGTGCAGCGTCGCCGGCAAGGAAGATGCGGCCCACTTGATAGCGCTCTGCTAGCCGTGCGCTCATCGCGTAGTCCGAACGCCAGTGGACGGCCTGTATCTCGATGTCGGTGCGGCCGGTGCGCTCGGCGATGGCGGCGGCAATGCCAGCATCGGTCAGATCGAACTCGCCTTCCAGTGGTATCGGCATCTGCAGCTGGAACAGCGGCGTGCCCTGCAAAGGACAGAGGCTGATCTGATTCGGTCCGCTGCCCCAGCGGTGCCACACGTCGCGCGACAGACCGCTGAGCGTCAGATCCGCCACCACGGCGCGCGCGTTCAGCGACTCGCCAGGGAAGTTGACGCCCAGCGTCTTGCGCACGAAGCTGCGGCCGCCGTCGGCGCCCACCATATAGCGTGCGCGGATGGTGATGTCGCCATCGATGGTCTGCACCTGCGCGGTGACGCCATCGGCATCCTGCTCGAAGCCGGCCAGCGCATGGCCATAACGCGGCGCATGGCCCAGCTCCGCCAGGCGCGTGCGCAGGATGCCTTCGGTCAGATACTGCGGCAGCATCAGCGGTTCGCCGTATGGCTCATCCGGCGTGGCGGCCGTGGCGCGCACTGTTACTTCATCGTGGTAGCCGCCGTCCGCATGGTAGTGACGCTGCGCCGGATACGGACCGCCAGCGGCGATCATGCGGTCGGCCACGTCCAGCGCCTCGAAGATTTCCAGCGTGCGTGGCTGGATGCCTTTGCCGCGCGAACCGGCGAAGGGCGCTGCGATCTGGTCGATAAGCAGGAAGGGAATGTCACGGCGGGCGAGGTCGATTGCCAGCGTCAGGCCAGCGGCGCCAGCGCCGCAAATCAGGATGTCGGTGTGGATGGTGTTCATGTGCTTCTCCTTCGATATGTGTATTTTGCACATATTATTCCGGCTTAAAATCGCTGTCAAGAACTATGTGTATAATGCACATATGAATAAAGATATCCGCGAATTGCATGACGCGCTGCTCGACATCATCGGCTTCATGAGCCGCCCCGAGCCCGACGTCGAACTCATGTCCGATATGGCGATGCCACTCGAGCGCGCGCTGCTGCCGCTACTGGTACGCATCGAACGCCGGGGACCGATCGGCGTGGTGGAGCTGGCCGATCTGGTTGGCCGCGACTACACCACTGTCAGCCGTCAGGTGGCGCGCCTGGACGAACTGGGGTTGGTGGTACGCCGTGCCGGCACGCGCGACAAGCGTGTGCGCGAAGCCGAAGCGACAGAGCTGGGCCGCGAGATGGCGGACGCCATCGACCGCATGCGCGAGCAGCTGGTCAGTGAACTGATGGCCGATTGGACCAACGCCGAGCGCCGCGATCTGGCGCGACTGCTCAAGCGCATGGCCGCCGGCATGAACGAGTGGGTGGCGCGCCGCAAAACCGAAGACGACGAGTAACGCCCCATCGCATTTCAAACGCCGCCTGTGCTGGTATGCCTTAACGCCGATTTACACCAGCACTGTACGATCATCACCGCATCCATTTCTCACTTCACCCGCGTCGATCACGCACTCTAAAACGCAGGCGCAGTGCGGCACACCGCTGCATTCCGCTTGCTATTCGCCTTACTCTGTCTCATAATCGCGACGAATTAAAAACAGCGAGTAGTGATGGTGCGCAGTTCAAGCGCAAGCGCTCTCGGATTCGGAAGCGGGCGATACGATTTCCCGGCCAGATTTGGCGGCGTCGAAGAAACCCAGGCGGCATAAGGCTTACTTTGAAGTGCAAATTTTCCGGCGCGATGCGCGCGGCACTTCCCGAACCCGATTGAGCGCGCGTGCAGACCGCGCGACGACGCAAGCGAGCACGCCGGATGCACATGTGTATGTGAGCTGGCGAGCGTAAGTCGAAAAAAAAGCGCGCGAATATCTATCGTGCCGGTTGCGCACCGACAAGGTTTTCGTGTACTTTACGAACTTGAAAATGCGTGATTTAAATAGTGCGAAAATTTTCGGATGATCGCAGCACGCAGAGATGACCGCGATACGGGATACAGATTCAAACAGATATGCACAAGACCACGCCGTTTTTGTTCAACCGTCTTGCCTGATTCGATTCAGGCCGGGCGGTTTTTTGTTTGAAAACGAAAACCGTGACGTGGCTGCGACGTAGATTCCTGGAGCTGAGCATACGCCCGGATCACCGCAAAACGTCGCGACAAGATTTGTATTCGCACGCCGCTCCGGCCTCGGACGGCGGGTGAATCGATGGCTGAAGCGCTGCACTTGTGAGGAGATGCAGCAGTTCAGCTAGTGCCGAATTCATTAGCGCAAACGGTTATGGTTTGCGCCGATGAATAATTCGCCTGGCCCAATTCCGGGTTGGACGGGTTTTAAATCTTGTAAACGAATTTTTCCCATCCCCGATGAAGGAGAACTAAACATGGCAACCGCCGCAAAGAAACCAGCAGCCAAAAAAGCTGCACCAGCAAAGAAACCTGTAGCCGCTAAAGCCGCTGCCAAACCAGCAGCAAAAGCTGCCGCCAAACCAGCTGCCAAGCCAGCAGTGAAAAAAGCAGCTGCCAAGCCAGCCGCTAAACCAGCAGTGAAAAAAGCCGCTGCCAAGCCAGCAGCAAAAGCCGCTGCAAAACCAGTCGTGAAAAAAGCCGCCGCTAAACCAGCAGCCAAGCCAGCAGTGAAAAAAGCTGCCGCTAAACCAGCAGCGAAGAAAACCGTCGCCAAGGCAGCCGCCAAACCAGCAGTGAAAAAAGCTGCAGCCAAACCGGCAGCAAAGAAAACCACCGCTAAAGCAGCAGCGAAACCAGTCGCTAAAAAAGCCGCAGCCAAGCCAGTAGCGAAGAAAGCCGCTGCCAAACCAGCAGCGAAAAAAGTCGCCGCTAAAGCAGTCGCTAAACCAGTAGCGAAAAAAGCCGCCGCCAAGCCAGCAGCCAAGAAAGCCGCTCCAAAAGCAGCTGCTAAACCAGCTGCCAAAAAAGCTGCGCCGAAAGCCGCAGCCAAGCCAGCAGCCAAAAAAGTAGCAGCCAAGCCAGCCGCTAAAGCAGCTGCCAAAAAACCAGCAGCTAAAACGGCAGCCAAACCGGCTGCAAAGGTAGCGGCTAAGCCAGCAGCAAAAAAGCCAGTTAAAGCAGCTGCGAAGCCTGCAGCTGCCAAGAAGCCAGCAGTAAAAAAAGCGGCTAAACCAGCTGCCAAGCCAGCCGCTAAACCAGCCGCTGCTCCAGCCGCCGCACCAGCAGCAGCTGCCGCACCAGCCGCTAAACCAGCAGCCAAGCCAGCCGCAAAAAAAGCCGCTCCTAAAAAAGCAGCTCCGAAGAAGGAAGCCGCTAAGCCAGCAGCTCCAGCCGCCGCCGCTCCAGCAGCGCCAGCAGCTCCAGCCGCCGCGCCAGCAGCAAAAACCGTACTGGCTCCGGCCGCCGCATGGCCGTTCCCAACCAGCACCCGTCCTTCCTAAGTCTTAAACGCTTAGAAGCCTGCTGAGGCAATGGCCGCTGTGTGAGACAATCACACAGCGGCTTTTTTATTGGAGGGGTTTCGTGCTGAGTATTCTTAAGTTGATTGTCGACGCCATCGCTACGCTATTGGGCGCGGCCTTGTTGCTGCGTTTCTGGATGCAGGCGATCCGCGTGCGGCCACCGTCGTCGGTAGCGCAGTTCACTTTCCAGCTGTCGGACTGGCTGGTGCGTCCGTTGCGCCGCATCGTGCCGGGCGTGGGCGGCTATGACTGGGCCAGCCTGATCGGCGCTTTCCTGATCGTGCTGGCGGCATCGTCGATCTATTTCCTGAATGGCTGGCCGGGACCGGCGGTCCTGCTGATGGCTTGCCAGCGCTTCCTGGAGTGGATTCTCTATGGCTTTATGGCCTTGCTGGTGATCGAGGCGATCTTCAGCTGGGTGAACCCGCATGCGCCGCTGGCGCCGTTCGTGCGTGCGCTGAACGAGCCTATCCTGCGGCCGCTGCGCCGCGTGGTGCCGCTGGTGGGGAATCTGGACCTGTCGCTGCTGGTGGCGCTGATCCTGCTGCAGATCGCGCAGCTGCTGTTGGGCATGGCCTTCGCCGGCCGTTAGGCTGACCGCAGCGTGACTAGTCCTGGAATAGGTTGACGGGTAACCGCCTTTTTCGTTACCCGCTAACTAAGCTCCATTAAAGACGCCCGATGGACTTCATCGGGCGTTTTGTATTGTAGGGCGGTATGTAACCGCTTTGTATTGTAGATTGCGATTGCTTGGCGAATCATGACCTCTGCCTGCTCCAGGTTCGCCGGTTTGCTGATAAGGAACTCGGTCTTGAGTATTCCATTGACCCGCTCGGCCAAGGCGTTTTGATAGCAGTCATATCCATCAGTCATTGAGCATACGATGCCATAACGGTGATGGATTTGTTGGTAGGCTGTAGCGCAGTATTGAATGCCCCGGTCCGAATGATGGACAAGACG
>NZ_FRCX01000033.1 GCF_900143065.1 Duganella sacchari
CGGTATTAGCGTAACTTTCGCTACGTTATCCCCCACTCCTGGGTACGTTCCGATATTTTACTCACCCGTTCGCCACTCGCCACCAGAGCAAGCTCCGTGCTGCCGTTCGACTTGCATGTGTAAGGCATGCCGCCAGCGTTCAATCTGAGCCAGGATCAAACTCTTTAGTTTAATCTCTGTTTTATGATCATTGCTGACCATGGTTCGCTCACTCAAAATACTGACAGTATTACTACTGCTTATTTCTTGTGGAGCATTTAATGCTTTTTGTTGCAGCATCAAACGCCCACATTTATCGACTGTAATTTTTTAAAGATCATTCTGTACTGCGCTGCTGATAAAGCGTTTTGTTCATCAGCGAAGAAGCGAGATTATGAAGCATTTGATTTATCTCGTCAACCCCTCGTTTTTCTTCGTTTCGCTTTTCAGCGTCTGCGTCGTTTCGCGAGGGACAGAATCATAACAAGCGTCGCCTGGTTTGACAAGGGCCATCACGCATTATTTATCACCACATCCACGCGCTTGTGTACGTCCTCGGCAAATGCCAGGAACTCGCGCATCTCATCCGGCTGATTGACGTCGAGTGCGTACCACTCCGCCGAGCCGCCAGCCTTGCGGATCTCCGCCACCAGGGCGTGCAATTTGCTGGAGCGGCGCGCGCCCAGGACGACATGGTGCCCTTCTTCCGCCAACTGGCGGGCAGTCGCCGGACCGCTGCCGCGGCTGGCGCCGGCAATCAAAATAACTTTGCGATGGTCTTGCGTCATGATGCGATCCTTTCAAAGCCACTCACTAACACCAGCCTGCATCTTACGGATTAAACTTTATGCTGCGAATGCACATGACTATGTAGTTCTTGCCTAATCCTATAGATCGCAGCAGCAAGCGTAGCAAGCGGACCAGGAATCATGGATCATTCCTATTCATCACCGTAATCAACAAGGAGTGAAGCGTGGAACGCATGATTGCCCTGCACAACCAGCTGGCGCGCACTGATGGCTATACCGAAACGCTGGCGGACGATGTGCGCCTGACGCGTTCGACCCAAAGTTCAACCAAGTCGCCGGCCATGTACGATCCCTGCATTGCCATCGCCCTGCAAGGTCACAAGCGCACCTATTTCGGCAACGACATTCTGCAGTTCGACGCGGATCATTACCTGGTGGTGGCCGTGCCCATGCCATTCACTGCGACCACCGAGGCGTCGCCGGAAAATCCGTTTCTCGGCTTATCCATCCGCGTCGACCGTACCACGCTGGCCGATCTGATGTTCGCGATCGATCAAAGTGACAATGAAGTGCCCGCCATGCCCAAGGGGATGATGACCACCCGCATGGACGAGCGCCTGCGCGACACCGTGCTGCGCCTGCTCGAAGCACTGAGTTCGCCGCTGGAAGCGCGCGTACTGGGGCCGGCCATCGTGCGTGAAATCTGCTACCGCGCATTGATGGGTGAACAAGGCGCCGCCATGCGCGCTGCCTTGACCAGCCAGGGTCAGTTTGGCCGTATCGCCAAAGCACTGCGCCGCATCCACGCCGACTACGCGGCCGATATTGACGTCGGCATGCTGGCCGCCGAAGCGAATATGAGCGTCCCGGCCTTCCACGTCCACTTCAAATCCGTGACGCATTGCTCCCCAATCCAATACCTGAAGTCGGCCCGCCTGCACCAGGCCAGATTGCTCATGGCGCGGAACGACATGACGGCGCAATCCGCTTCAGCACAAGTGGGCTACGAAAGTCCGTCGCAGTTCAGCCGTGAATTCAAGCGTTATTTCGGCCGCAGCCCAAGCGAAGAAGTCAGTGCCATGCGCCGCCTGCTCAGTTTGCAGCCCGCAGAAACATCAAGGTTGCTTTAAAGATAATTGAGAGTTAATATGCGTGCAGAACGGCATTGCAAAAAAAGCAAATGCCGCATCTCGTAGTATTCACTCTTTGATCTAGGAGCGCCTATGCGATTCGTACTCAGCGCAGTTGCTTGCGGCCTGTTGGCAGCAACTGCACCTTCGTTTGCCCAATCCAGCTTTGAGCCTGGCGTCTACGTGTCGGCCGACGTCGGCCGCGCTTCGGTATCGTCCAAGTATGCAGACAATGACAGCGACGCGACGCTGAGCGCAGCAGTCGGCTATCAATACACCCCGGCCCTGGGCTTTGAAGTCTACACGCGCGGCCTGAGCCTGACGCCCCTTCGCGGCGCCTTTGTCGAACCTGGCTACTACCCGGACCGCCACTATGGCATTTCGCTTATCGGCACCGCCAACCTGGACAATAACTTCCGCCTGTTCGGCCGCGCCGGCGTCGGCCGCACCACCATGAAGGGCAACCGCACTTCACTGAGCGACCATGACGACACCGATCCGATCTTCGGCGTCGGCGCCGGTTATTCGTTCAACCGTAACTGGTCAGTCAACGTAGAAGGAAGCTATCTGACCAAGAGCGAAGTGAAGCTGCTGACCGTCGGCGTGCGCTACCAGTTCTAAATTTCCGAGAAAGCGTACTCATGCTGTCCATCACGGACCAGCAGAGTACGCTTACCTGGTGCGCCACCGGCGATAAACTCCAGTCCCCAAAAGGCGGTGCTCGTGGTCACGAAAGACAGGGCGCCGTCTGCATTCTTGCGGGCCGCGACCGGCGACTGCCATTCGCCAAAATCAAACACCACGTCCTTGCCTTTGCGCAGCACGGCCAGCTCCCCGAGTTCAGCACTGCGATAGCGCCGCGCCAGCACCGCTGAGGCAACCGCAGCAGGCTTATTGTGATCGCGCTCCGTTTTACGTTCCGTGACATCGCGCGCAGCAGTCTGGCGTACCGACTCCGCAGCCTCCGGTTTGCCGTCATAAACGATTTCCAGCAAGCGCCGCATGGTCGGACGCAGCAATCCCACACCCTGATCGGAATTGGTCAGCAGCACAATGCCGGTGCCGCTGTCTGGCAGCAAAAAGAAATTACTCTTGTAGCCGAACAGGCTGCCGCCATGCATGACCACTTGCACACCCCACGCGGTTTCCACCGACAAACCCATGCCGTAGTTGGCGTCCCGTCCTTCCGACACTTGTGGAATACGACGCGCCAACAGCGCATCGGCTGACACCAGCTGCGTGCCATCCGGCAGCTTGCCCTGATTGGCTTCCAGCTGCACATAACGCACCATGTCGTGCGCCGAGGTCCACACCCCGCCGGCCGGCCGGTGAGGCACGACGGAATAGTTCATCGCCATCGGCATGACTTCGATTTTGCCATCCAGGCTGGTTCCATGCGGGCTCGCATGATTTGAGCGCAATGCCTTGGCCATATCAAAGGTGGTGGAATCCATGCCCAGTGGCGTGAAGATGCGCCGTTGCATGGCCTCGTCGTACGCGGCGCCCAGGAGCTTGTCCGGATAGGCAAGATGGCCGCCGATGTAGCCCGCAGCCGAGGCCATCAGATTATTGTATTGATAGACTTCACCGAAGCCGCTGGTCGGACTGTTGGTCGCCAACAGTTTCAGCGAGTCTTCCGGCGTCGCATCCTTGTACTCAAAGATCCACTCCAGATCCTGGCGCGGCAAGCCAGTGCAGGCACACACCAGATGTTTGACCAGCACTTGCGCCGTCGTCTCCGCACTGCCCAGCTTGAAAGCGGGATAAACCTGCGTGACAGGCTGGTCCCATTTCAGCTTGCCTTCGTCGACCAGGGTTGACAGCATCAAGGTGCTCATTCCCTTGGTGTTCGATGCCGCCATGAACAAGGTATTGGCATCCACCGGCGCAGGCTTGCCCAGCTCCCGCACACCGAGTCCGCCTTCAAACACAACTTTGCCGTGATCGAGCAGCGCGTAAGACAAACCAGGAATGCCCAGCTTCTTCATTGAGTCCAGCAGGAAGCTGCGCATTTGCTGCTGGCGCACAGCGTCAAGCGGCTGCGGGGTGCGGCTGGCAAACGATTCGCGCACATAATCCTTGGGCTGCAGACTTTGTATCGCGAGCTGGTACGCAGCCTCGCGCTTGCTCAGTGTTTGCTCGCTGCCATCCACCAGCAGCACCGTCCAGGATGCGCCGTTTTGCAAGGCGTGCGCTTCCACCCAGCGCTTTTCGGTCGGCGCCGTTTCGTATTCCAGAACAGTGTGCTGCTTCCATCCATTCGCGTCCGGACGCCTGGTCGTTTGCCTGACCGTACGCTTGAAGCTTGGCTGATAGCGCACCCAGGCAGCAGCGGTTGCCGCTTGCGGATTGTCGGCACGGACTTCCACCAGCACAAACCGGCTGTCGCCCTCGGGCGCCGTCAATACCAGCAGCCCTTTATCCCGTTGCGCATCCCAGTCGCGTGCACCACTGATGCTATTGGTGCCAGCCACCAGGCTGGTGTCCGCCGGAAGTTTGCCACTGACTTCCTGTCCTAATGCGGACGAGGCCAGTATCAACGACAGGGTAAGAGAGATCAGTGTGCGGACAGGCATATTATGGCTCCAGTGTCGAAATGACAACTTCCATAATAGCATGGGTAAACGCAAAAAGGCCCGCTCAGGATTTACCTTGAGCGGGCCTCTTCGACTTATAACTAGCTTGACGATAACCTACTTTCACACTGGTTGCAGCACTATCATCGGCGCAGAGTCATTTCACGGTCCTGTTCGGGATGGGAAGGGGTGGGACTGACTTGCTATGGTCATCAAGCTTTGACTTGTATGCTCCGCAGCCACGTGGTGGGCTGCACAGCGAATCTGGGAGAAGTAAAGTTTTGGGGTAGCACTCACCATCTTAGTAAATGCGTATAACCGGCAAGGTTATAGGGACAAGCCGTACGGGCAATTAGTATCAGTTAGCTTAATGCATTACTGCACTTCCACACCTGACCTATCAACGTCCTGGTCTCGAACGACCCTTC
>NZ_FRCX01000004.1:0-571931 GCF_900143065.1 Duganella sacchari
AGGCCGCTGACGTGTCAGGCGGCAGCTCGACGCTCCAGCCCTGCGGCCCGCACAACTTCATCGCCGGCGCCGCTGCCGCAGCGCCTTGTACCGTGACCGGCACCAGCGCGGCCATGGAGGGCACGGCTGACAGCCGGCGGACCCAGTAGCCAACCTGACGTATCGGATAGCCTTCCTGTAGCGCAAAGGCCCGCTGCGACAGGCCACTGGCCCGCCAGCGCTCAACGCGCTCTTGCCACAGCGCTTCTCGTTCGGTGTTTGCCATCCTTATCTCCCTCGTGAAAACGGGGAAGTATGGCCTGGGACTTCAGCCGTTCATAGGTGGATGGGCCGGACGCTTACTTAGCGATAATTGGAAAAGCCCCGTAATGTGGGCGCACTGCGCTAATAAGCATGAAGGAGTCTGTTTAGGATTTGATGTGAACGATGATTATATTGGTTACGTACAGTATGTCGACTCAAGATTGTTGTCGCCTATTGAAGAGGGAGACGCAAATGGCATTCAATTTATTGACGAGATTCTCTACCACAAAGCTCAAGAATGGAGCTACGAGAAAGAGCTAAGAGCAATTGTGCTATTAGATGGTCCGAAGTTGCCGATGTATCATATTCCATTTGGTACTAGGATACAGCTACGTGAGGTAATAATTGGGTCGAAATGCGTTTTCTCGCCTCTCGATTTGGCACCATTCATTCTTCCTCAAGAGACACCTGTAAAAATTTCAAAAGCAAGACCCGCCTTCAAGGCGTTTGAAATGGTTGAGAATAAAAGGTACAAATCCGTAAATGTCCCAGCCGAGCGTGATTGTCGCGCGCTTCATGGGCGACTGCGGAAAGGACCTCGTTTCTTACTACGTGCACCCCTTGCGGTGAAAGTCGCTTAGAGTCTGGTGATTTGAGCGCCTTTTTTGGCGAAGGTCTGCAACGGGGCGGAAGCGGCCTCTGGAGCGAAATGGATGTAATGTTGCGGACCTGCCAATCTTGCTGTGATTTTTCAGCAAAAACAAGGGTTTGCTATTGCGTTCGGGGAACGGCGCTGATATAGTACGCGCCTTGGAAATGTCCCCATCGTCTAGAGGCCTAGGACATCACCCTTTCACGGTGAGTACCGGGGTTCGAATCCCCGTGGGGACGCCAAAAGACATTTCCAAACAAGGCCAGTACGGACAGGTTTCTGTCCCCATCGTCTAGAGGCCTAGGACATCACCCTTTCACGGTGAGTACCGGGGTTCGAATCCCCGTGGGGACGCCAAATCAGCAAAAAGCCGCTTCGTGCGGCTTTTTGCATTTCCGGCCCTACCACATAATGGGGTTGTAGGGATGGGGTAGCGGGAAGCGCCCCACATGCAGCAAGGGCCACGGCTGGTTCTGCGCCGACATCTGCATCTGCATCATATCCAGTCCCAGCGGATCGTAAGCCATGCCCCCAGCCTGTTGCGGCGCCATGGCCTGCGCGACTTGTTGGCCGGCCTGCAGCTGCAAGCCGACTGCCGCCAGCACATCGGGCAAACCAAAACCAATCCGGCTCTGATCTCCCAGGCTGACGCGGTGCGCGCTGGCGCGGATGATCTGGAATAGCCGCTCCACGCGGCCCGGCCCGGGTGTCTTGTACTGTGGTGACTGGAAGTCCGGATGGTGTGCCAGGCACAACGCCGCGAGTCCTGTCACGTGCGGCGTTGCCATCGAGGTGCCATCCCAGGCAGCAAAATTATTCGGCGGCACGCACGATGTGATGGCCACGCCCGGCGCACACACGGCCACCTGCGGCCCGAAGCAGCTGAACTTGGCCGAGAAGTAGCCATATGCATCGACATTGCTGTCCAGCGTTTGCGCGTGATAGCTGTCGGCCGGGAATTCATCGAACTTGCCGATCGCTGCTACTGCCAGCACGTTGGGCGACGAAGCAGGGTATTGCACCGGCCCCGCTGAATTGCCCGCGGCGACGATGCACGCCACGCCTGCCCGTTTGGCCCGCATGATTTGCTGCTCCAGCGCTTCCGAGACTTCCTCGCCGCCCAGGCTCAGGTTGACGACGTCGATTTGTTTGTCGATGCAGTATTCCAGCGCTTCGATCAGCTGGCTGATCTGGCCGCCGGGGAACAGCTTGCACGCATGGATTTCGGCGTCGGGGGCGAAGCCGCGGATGCCGGAGGCGATGTCGGCTGCGGCGATCACGCCCGCGCAGTGGGTGCCGTGGCCCAGCGTGTCCTGATCCCAGGTGTTGGGGTCGACTTTCTTGTTGATGATGTCGAAGCCGGCATGGATGCCATGCAGGTTGTCGTGCGTGGTGGCGGCGCCGGAATCGATGATGCCGATCTTGATGCCCTGGCCGCGATACTTGCTGGGCAGCTGGTCCAGCCGCATGGCTTTCTGTCCCCAGCCGTAGGCGCGTTGGCGCGGGAAGCCTGCCAGGGATGGCCAGTCGGACAGCGCGCGCAATGCCACGACGTTAGGTTCGTCGCTGCTGATATCGGGGTCGCGCTGGTAGAAGCTCCAGTAGTCGGCCTTGGGCTTGACGTACAGGCCGCGCACGGTGTCCGCCGTTTCGCCAAACAGCGACAGGCTTACCTGGCCGTTGGCATCCGTCACGCCGCTGGCCGGTAGCATGCTGCCAAACAACGATACTTCCGCATTGGCCTGCGGTGCGCCGTCTTTGCCGATGACACTGATCACGGCATTGAGTACCGGCCCGCCGGCGGTGCTGGGATTGACGCCCGTGACCATGCCGGGCAGGCGCAGCGCCGGGTCCATGAGGTTCAATTGCTGATCGCGTTCCACCAGCAGGCGTCCTTGTGCCTGCTGGTGAAGCGCGGCGGCTTTTTGTTCCGTCATGCGCGCTACCAGCACGCCTTGCGCGCCGCCCATGCCGTCAGCCAGCGCACCCAGCGTGGACTTGAGACTGATCTTGTCGACCACTTCAATATCGCTGTTGCTGCGCAGTGCCTGTTCTACCGCGTCAAACTGCAAGGGCTGGAAGCCCAGTGTTTGCAGGCCGTCCGGTGGCAGGCGCGAGGCAATGACAAACTGTTTTTTGCGGGTGCCGACGCTGCGGCCGGCACCGTTGCTGTTGCTGCGGCCGTTGGGCTGTGGCGTGTCTTTCGGCGCGGCGGCGCCGTCGATGCCGCGTGCTTCGCGGCTGCTGCCGTCAGGCGAGGCAGCCGCTTCGCCATCGGCGCTGGATACTGGGGCATCAGGCGGTGCGGTGGCGCCGCCAGGTAGATTCTTGGGCATGGGGATATTCCTTTTACAGTTCGTTAAACGGGCCGCTGTCGAACATGGATAGCGGGCGGTCTGGCTCGATGCTGAGTTGGTGGCTGGGTGTGGCGCTCTGGCGGAAATGCTCGTCCAGCAGGCGCGCCTTGCCGGGGCTGAGTTCCACCACCGCCGTGTGCGGACGGTCTGGTGGGCCGATCACATCCAGCACGGTGATGTCGGGATCAATTGCGGCGATCGCCAAAAAATCGTTGAGCGGTGCGCCGTGCTCGGCATGGATCAGGAAGCGCGCCTTGTCCGGCAACGCTTGCGCTGCATCGGAAGAATTGAACATGCAGACTCTCCTTGAAGCGGTGCTCCCCAGTGGTGGTTGCCGCTGGAGAGCACGTTGACGTGGTCAGGGTGCCGTATCAGTGCAGCGATTGCTGGCCACCATACTGCGCGCCATTAGCTTGCTGTCCCAATTGGGCTTGCTGGATCAGCTGTGCGAGCTGGGCCTGTTGCTGGGCATAGACCGCCATGGGGTCAACGCCGAAGGGCAGCATGCCGCCCAGTTGCCCGGCAATACCGCCGATGGTGCCGCCGATGCCGCTATTGCCGAAGGCGCCGCCAATTGCGCTACCCAGTGGCTGCGCCACGCTCTTGATGATGTTGCCGAACCAGCCTTGTGGCGCCAGCCCTTGTTGTTGCAGCTGTTGTAGTTGCTGCATCTGCTGCAGTTGTTGTAGTTGCTGGAGCTGTTGCTGTTGTTGCTGCTGCTGTTGCGCCTGCTGCGCATAGGCCGCGCTCACGGGGTCGGCGCCAAACGGCAGCATGCCACCCAGCTGGCCAGCGATGCCGCCGATGGTGCCGCCGATGCCGCTATTGCCGAAGGCGCCGCCAATCGCGCTACCCAGTGGTTGTGCCACGCTCTTGATGATGTTGCCGAACCAGCCTTGTGGCGCCAGTTGCGCTTGCTGTGCCAGTTGCGCCAGTTGCGCTTGCTGTGCCAGTTGCGCCAGCTGGGCCTGTTGCAGCATCTGCTGTTGCTGTTGTTGCTGTTGTTGCTGTAGCAGTTGCTGTTGTTGCGCCTGCTGCGCGTAAGCGGCGGCGACGGGGTCGGCGCCAAACGGCAGCAGCGAGCCGCCGATGCCGCCTGCTGCCTGGCCGATCTGGCGGCCCAGGTTGGCATTGCCAAACAGGCCGCCGATGCCGCGTCCGATCAGTCCACCCAATGGCGCGCCCAGTAGACTGCCGAAGAAACCTTGGGGGGCGAGGTCGCCAAATTGTTGTGGGGCTAGCGCTTGTCCGTAGTACTGTTGGAATTCATTCATGACTTCTCCTTGTTGTGGTGGTAGCGCAGCCGACTGGCCGTGCTGGAAGGATTGGACTGACCGATGTGCGGGAAGTTTTGATATTCTTGGTTCTTATCTAACGTTAATCAGTTATCATCCAGCCTCGAGTTTTTGCAGCCCCCATCCATGATGAAATTCCGCCGTCTCGATCTGTTCTGCCGCGTCGTTGATAACTACGGCGATATCGGTATTTGCTGGCGCCTGGCCAAACAGCTGGTGCGCGAGCATGGGCTCGCCGTGACGTTGTACGTGGATGATCTGGCCAGCTTCAAGCGCATCTGCCCGCCAGTCGCGGAGGACGCGGAATTGCAGCAGGTGGATGGCGTCACCGTGCGCCACTGGCGCGATCAGGATGGCAGTTACACGCCGCTCGAGGTGGCGGACATCGTGATCGAATTCTTTGCGGTGGATATTCCACCTGGCTATATCGAGGCCATGAAGCAGTGCGAGCCGCGACCGGTCTGGTTCAACCTGGAAGGGCTGACGGCGGAAGAATGGGTCGAGGGCTGTCATCGCCTGACCTCGCCGCAGCCAGGTGGATTGATCAAGCATTTCTTCTTCCCTGGCTTTACCGACAAGACTGGCGGCCTGCTGCGCGAAGCAGGGCTGGAGCAGGAGCGTCTGCAATTCGCGCCAGCGGCGTTCCTGTCGCAGCTGGGATTGACGCCGGCTGAAATTGCGAGCACCAGGATCTCGCTGTTCTGCTATCCGCACGCGCCGGTGTCAGCCCTGTTCGAGGCCTGGCAAAGCGCCAGCCAGCCGATGACCTGTCTGGTGCCAGAAGGTGTGGCGGCCGACACGGTGCGCAGCTTCACGGGCGGCGATGGTCGGGCGGGGACTGTGGCCACGCAAGGCGCGCTGACGGTGCGCGTGCTGCCATTTGTGCCGCAGCCGGACTACGACAAGCTGCTGTGGGCCTGCGACCTGAATTTTGTGCGTGGCGAGGATTCCTTCGTGCGCGCGCAATGGGCGGGCAAGCCTTTCATCTGGCATATCTACCCGCAGGATGAGAACCTGCACCACAAGAAGCTGCGCGCCTTCCTGCAGCGCTATGCGGGCGCGTTGCCGGGGCTGGCCGATTTCTCGCTGCGCTGGAATGGCGCGCCCAGCCAAGGCGAGGTGGAGGACTGGGCGGCATCCTGGGCCGCGCTGGAAGCGGAGGCCGCCGCCGCGACGGTCCGCGCCGCCGAGTGGCAGCAGCAGATGTTGTCGCTAGGCGACCTGGCCAGCAACATGCTGGCCTTTGCCGCGACGCTGAGATAGGCGCTGCGGAAAAAACAAGGTACAATGCCGGGTTAATCTATATGACGCATTTTTTACCCGATCAAACGTAAGCCAGCTAGGCGACAATGATCTTTACGCAACCACCTTATTAAGTAGAATCACTATGAAACCTGCAAAAGAAATTCGTGTTGGCAATATCATTATGGTTGACGCTAAGCCATTCATCGTGCTGCGCTCCGACGTCAACGGCTCGAGCCGCACGGGCTTCACCTACAAGTGGAAAATGAAAAACCTGCTGACCAACGCGCCGTTCGAAAGCGTGTTCCGCGGCGACGACAAGTTCGACGTAGTTGTTCTGGACAAGAAGCCAGTCACCTACTCGTACTTTGCAGATCCACTGTATGTGTTCATGGACGCTGACTACGAACAGTACGAAATCGAAGAAGAAAACCTGGGCGACGCCCTGAACTACCTGAAAGACGGCATGGAATGCGAAGCCGTGTTCTACGATGGCAAAGCGATCTCGGTTGAACTGCCAACCACCATCCAGCGTCAGATTGTGTACTCGGAGCCTGCAGTTAAAGGCAACACCTCGGGCAACGTGACCAAAGAAGCCAAGATCGAAAACGCGATCGAAGCCAAGCAGTTCTCGATCCAGGTACCACTGTTCGTGTCGCAAGACGACATCGTCGAGATCGACACCCGTACCAACGAATTCAAGAAAGTCGTGCGTAACTAAGCCGATTCTTCGCGATCTAAAAAGCACGCCCTGGTGGCGTGCTTTTTTTTTATCAATTTTTGTGGTGTAAGTTGCAACCTGCTGATATATTAATGTAACGCAACAAATTCGGCGCATTGGTGATAACCACGGGGATGGCATGGATCGCAGGGATTTCGTAAAAATCGGACTGGCGGCAGGCGCCGCCGGCAGCAGCAACCGGGTGTTGGCGGGACCTGCCAGTGCCGCATCCAAACTGGGCACGGGCGGCATCCTCGACGCCGGTGTCTGGGAACAGCAGCAGATGATGGAGGCGGGCAAACTGACCTCGCATTCGCTTACGTCTCAGTACCTGGCGCGCATCAAGACCATCGACAAATCCGGGCCGCGCCTGAATTCCGTCATCGAGATCAATCCCGAAGCGCTCAGGATTGCGCTCGACATGGACCGTGAGCGCAACCTCAAGCGCGTGCGTGGTCCGCTGCACGGCATTCCCGTTCTGTTGAAAGACAATATCGCCACGGCCGACCGCATGAGCACCACCGCCGGTTCGCTGGCGCTGGCCGGTGTGCGCGCCGCGCGCGACGCCCATGTGACGGCGCAGCTGCGTGCGGCTGGCGCGGTCATCATCGGCAAGACCAATCTGAGCGAGTGGGCGAATATGCGCTCCACCCATTCCGTCAGCGGCTGGAGCGCGCGCGGCGGCCTGACCTTGAATCCGTATTCGCTGGACCGCAATTGCAGCGGTTCCAGTTCCGGCTCGGGCGCGGCGATTGCCGCCGGCCTGGCGACACTGGCGGTGGGCACGGAAACCGATGGCTCGATCGTCTCGCCAGCTTCCATCTGCGGGCTGGTGGGCATCAAGCCGACGCTGGGCCTGGTGAGCCGCAGCGGCATTATTCCCATCGCCCATTCGCAGGACACGGCCGGGCCGATGGCGCGCAGTGTGGCCGACGCCGCGCTCATGCTGTTCGCCATGGCTGGTGTCGATCCGCGCGACCCGGTAACGCAGGAGGGCGCTGGCAAGCTGGCCGACTACCGCGCCGCGCTCGACAAGGGCGGCTTGAAAGGCGCGCGCATCGGCGTGGCCCGCAATTTCTTCGGCCAGCACGCCGAGCGCGATGCAGTGATTGAAAAAGCGCTGCTGGATTTGAAATCGCAAGGCGCGGTGCTGGTGGAAACGGACGTGCCCAACGTCGGCAAGTACGACGCCAGCGAGACTGAAGTGCTGCTGTATGAATTCAAGGCGGACCTGGCGGCGTATCTCAAAGAATATGCGCCCAACGCGCCCGTGTCCAATATGGCGGAACTCATCATCTTCAATCAGCAGCATGCGCAGCAGGAGCTGGCTTACTTTGGCCAGGAATATCTGGAGCGTTCGCAGGCGAAGGGTGGCCTGGATACGCCGGCCTACCAGGAAGCGCTGGCCAACAACCGCCGCTACGCGCGCGCGGAAGGGATCGACAAGGTCATGAAGGAGCATCAGCTCGATGCGCTGGTGGCGCCCACCGGCGGTCCGGCGTGGCTGACCGACTTCGTCAACGGCGACCATGACACGGGCGGCTTCTCGTCACCGGCTGCGGTGGCTGGCTATCCCCACATCACGGTGCCGGCGGGCTATGTGCATGGACTGCCGGTCGGTTTGTCCTTTGTCGGCGCGGCTTACAGCGAAGCGGCGCTGATACGCATGGCGTACTCGTATGAGCAAGCCACGCTGCACCGGCGCGCGCCGCAGTTCCCGCCCAGCGTCAGGATTTGAGGATGTGACGGAAGGTCGGCTCGATGCCCATGGCGTGCAGCCGGCGCACGATGTCTTCCAGCGAAGCGTCCTTGAGCAGCAGGCCTGGCGGCACCGCGTCGCGTGGCGGCATGGGCGGCGGCGCAGGCGAAGCGTCGTGCTGGCGTTGTAGCGTCGCCAGGGCGTGGGCGAATTGTTCTTCCGTGATGCTGTCCAGGTTGTCGAGGAAGGCGGCTTGCGCGGCGTCCGGCGGCGCCATTTCCAGTCCCAGATCGTCGGCCAGGGCGCCGCCCATGCTCGGGTTGACGAAGGCCGCCCACAAGCCCGTGGCCTCGTTCAGCGATGGCGGCAGCGGGACCTCGCTGCGTCCCAGATCGATCTGCTCGTCCGGGAAGTAGGTCGTGTGCAGCAAGGCCAGAAAGCGGCGTGCCGCGTCGGCGCTGACCGGCCGCGCCAGCGACAGCCACAAACGGTAGGCGTCACCACCCGAGACGCTGACGGCGGGCGCGGGCAGGCCCAGCTCCTTCTGCAGCGCGTTGGCCACATCGCACAAACGCGTCCAGTGCTGCTCGCCCTCGGCCTTGTGGAAATCGATGGTCAGGGCGCGCGTCTGCCCGGCCGCATCGGTGAACTGGCCGCCGATCAGATAAAGCCGGTGCAGCGCTGAAGTGAGCTTGTCCATATTGAGTTCCCATGCAATCAAGACGCGCATGGTAACGTGATTGGCTTATTCGTGCATGCCCTGGTTGTCGATGCGGAGTTTGGCCGGGTCCATGCGCAGCGCCAGTTGCAGGTTTTCGATGGCGGATTTGCGCAAGTTCTCCTGCACCTCCGGCGGTTGCGGCTGCTGTTTTCCGGACATCTGCACCAGCGCCATGAAGGTGCCGACCATGGCGCTTTGCTCGAATACGTCGCGGATCTTGTTCTGGTCCGGATCATCGTTCAGTTTCTGCATGCCGGGCTGCGCGCGGAACTGGCGCGCGACGGCATCAAATGCCTCGTCGGAGACGTCGGTGTTATTGAGGATCATGTAGTTGCCGACCACGAAAGCGGCGATGCCGCCGGAGAGGTCGCGCGGCTTCCATTTCATTTTCTGCTCTACCTTGAGGTAGACATCCATGCTCTGGATGTACATTTTCTCCATCTCGGCGCGTTTGGCTTGCGGGAAGTGTAGCGACAGCGCATGGGCGTTGGCCTGGATGGCCGGCCTGGCTTTCGCCACCGGCGTTTTCAAATGCTGCTGCGCGATCTGGGTCGTGGTCAAGACCGGCACGCGCAGGTCTGGCTGCGGCCAGACGGTGATGTTCTGCATGCCATAGCCGCAGCACTGGCCGTAACTCAAGGGCGTGACGCCCGCCATCAGTGCCGCGAATAACACACCGTATTTCATCGCCGCTCCTCATCAGGTTTGGGAAACGATGAAGAATAAACAAGAATCCGCGCACGATACAGCAGTTTCTACCGCTTGCAAGTCACTGTGGCTTATTTATTAATGTTGATTTATTAGAGACGACTTTGATCGTGACGTATAATCCCCAGCCATTGCAATAGTCTCAGTGGCGCCATGCTAGACCTTCGCACCATCAACTCGATCACTGGCATGATGGCCTTGCTCATGGCCTTCGTGCTGCTGGGGATGCGTCACTATTATCCGCGCAGGATGCCGGGGACTTTGCTGTGGGCGCTGTCGCCCATCGTGGGCGGCGGCTCGTCGCTGGTGTTTGCTCTGGAGGGCATACTGCCCGCTGCGCTGATCGCCATGCTGGGCAACTCACTGTCGTTCGCCAGCGCCGCGATGAACCTGTTCGGAACCGCCGCGTTTTATGAACAATCCCTGAATCGCCGCCGCTGGCTGGGCTTTACGCTTGGCGTGCTGGGCGTGATCGCCTGCTTCATGCTGGTCTGGCCCGACTACCGCGTGCGTGTCGCCGTGTTTGCACTGGCGATGACGGTCTACACCGGCACGCACGCCTGGCTGCACTGGCGCCATGGCCTGAGTTTCGCGGGCCGCTTCCTTGCCGTGCTGCTGTTTGTCCGCTGCCTCGTTTTGCTGGCGCGCGCGGGCAGCGCGCCGTTGATTGATGCTGCCGATTCGACGCGCTTTGCTGCCTCGCTCATTCAAACCCTGTATCTGAGCTCGTTCAGCGTGGGCGGTATGGTTACCTGCCTGGGCTTTGTGCTGCTGGCCAGTGAACGCATCCGCGCGGAGTTCGAGCGCTTGCTGAATGTGGACCTGCTCACCGGTGCGGCATCGCGGCGCGCCATCATGCAGGCGCTGGAAGGGGAGGTGGAGCGCTGGCGGCGTACGGACCGCGTGTTCTCCATCCTGTTGCTGGACATCGACTACTTCAAACGCATCAACGACAACTACGGTCATGCGGTTGGCGACCAGGTGCTGACCCAGTTCGCCAACAGCGTCAAATCGGCGTTGCGTTCCATCGATACCTTGGGCCGCTATGGCGGCGAGGAGTTCATCGTCCTGCTGCCCGAAAATGATTTGCGCAGCGCGGCCATCGTCGCCGAGCGGGTGCGCCTGGCGGTCGAGCGGCAGATTGTGGAGGCGGGCCTGCCGGCTTGCACCACCAGCATCGGCTGCGCCAGCATTGCCGACAGCGGGCCGACACTGCCATTACTGCTGGCGCAGGCCGATGCCGCGCTGTACACCGCCAAGCGCGAAGGCCGCAACGCCGTGCGCCTGGCGGAGCCGCCCGTGCACGCTGCCGCGCTGGCGAATTAAGGCCGCGTATTGCGGACCAGTACAGCGTCGGCTCTGTACAGGTCTGGCGCAATACGCTTCAGATTCGCCACCTTCGGCAGATCGTTGTAGACGATGTAGGGATCGTTGGGATGCAGCGTCAGGTAGTTCTGGTGATAGCCCTCGGCGGGATAAAACTGCTTGCCCGACTCAATACGCGTTGCCAGCGGCTTGCTGTAGGCATGCGAGGCATCCAGCTGCGCAATGTACTGCTGCGCCACGCGCTGCTGCACCGGCGTCTGCGGGAAGATCGCCGAACGGTACTGCGTACCGCTGTCCGGCCCCTGGCGGTTCAGCAGCGTGGGATCATGTGCTACCGAAAAGAACACCTGCAGCAGCCTGCCGTAGCTGACTTGCGTGGGATCGTAAGTGATCTTCACCGATTCCGCGTGGCCGGTATCACCGCCGCTGACAGCTTCATAGCTGGCGCTGCGGCCATCGCCGCCGGCATAGCCGGAGACTGCGCTGGTCACGCCTTTCACGTGCTGGAACACGCCCTGTACACCCCAGAAACAGCCACCGGCAAAGATGGCGGTGGCGGTGTGTTCTGTACTGGCCGGTTCATCGACCGCCGGTGCGGCGATTACCACGGCCTGTTCTGCCGATATCGACTGCTGGCAGGCGACAAGGCTGAGAAGGGCGAGCGCGCCGCCCAGTGTTTTGCTGATGCTGTTCATAATGCCGCTCCTGATTAACCGAAGGTGAAGGCGTAGGCTTGTACGCCGGGATCGAGGAATTCAATGCTGAAGGTACGGTCGGCCACATCGCCCGACTGGCGCACCAGCTGGTACAGACGCTGGCTGTTAATCACGCCGCTGCCATCGGCTTGCACATCCGTGCCGTGGTTTTTACCTGGCGCGACGCCATCGATGGTGACGCGGAAGCGTACCGGTTTGCCATCTTTGGTGGGGCCGAGCACCAGGTGCAGATCACGGGCGTGGAAGCGGTAGACGATGCTGCCCGTGCCCTGGTTCAGCGTGACCTGCTCCGCTTGTGACAGCCAATTGCCTGCCAGGCCCCACTGGTTCAGCGCCGGTCTGGCAGGCGCCGTGTACTGGCGGGCAGCGTTGGCGGCCTGCTTTTCCGGCGAGGCGAAGTTCTCGGCGCGGTCGTAGCCCAGATAGGTTTCCGGCGATCCGACCTGGCCCATGTCCGACTGCTGCTGGATGCCTTGCGCCGCTTCGGCGCTGACCACGGTGTTGGTCACATTCTTGCGGCCCGCTTCTTCCAGCAGTTGCTGGATTACCTGCTCGGACTGGGCGTAGTCGCCTTCGCCAAAGTGGTGGTGGCGGATCTGGCCCTTGGCGTCGATGAAGTAATGCGCCGGCCAGTATTGGTTGTTGAAAGCGCGCCAGATGGCGTAGTCGTTGTCGATCGCGACCGGGAAGTTGATGCCTTGTTCCTTCACGGCCTTGCGGACATTGCCGACGTTGCGCTCAAATGCGAATTCCGGAGCGTGCACGCCGATGACCACCAGGCCTTGATCGCGGTACTTTTCGGCCCAGGCCTTGGTGTAGGGCAGGCTGCGCAGGCAGTTGATGCACGAGTAGGTCCAGAAGTCGACCAGCACCACCTTGCCTTTGAGCTGCTCAGCGCTGAGCGGCGCCGTGTTGAGCCATTCGACAGCGCCGTTCAGCGACGGCAGTTTGCCTTCCACCGGCAGCGTTTCGGCAGCAGGCGCCATCGCGCGGCGCGCCATCATGGCAGGACCAGCACCAGTACCAGTACCAGCCATTGCGGTGCGCGACATCATGGCGCCGCCAGCTGGCGCTTCGTTGCGCGGGGCCAGCGTATCAATGAGTTTTTGCTCAACGCCTGCCGTGGCGACGGTCGATACTTGCGTCAGGATGCCGGTGTCCAGGCCCGTGGCAATGGCGCCGACGCCAGCCAGCATAGCGACGCCCAGACCACGGCGTATCCACTCGCCAGCACCCAGCGAACGCTTCATCGCGCTGAAGACTTTACCGCCTACCAGCAACGCCAGGGCCAGCGAGGTCGCGGCGCCAGCGGCATAGGCCAGCAACAGCAAAGTAGTGCCCACGCTGGCGCCGTTCAACGCCGCGCCGGTCAGCACCAGGCCCAGTACGGGACCGGCGCACGGCGCCCACAGCAGGCCGGTGGCCACGCCCAGCAGGAAAGAAGCGCTGGCGCCAGAGCGTTCATTGTCGGCAGCCTTGTTGGACAGCTTGTCGCCCAGCGCGACCAGCGGTTTGGTCAGGCGGTCCGCCAGATGCGGCAGCATGAGCGTGAGGCCGAAGAAGGCCATCAGTACCAGTGCGACCCAGCGGCCGTACTGATTGGCCTGGACTACCCAGCCACCGCCAACGGCGGCCAAAGTGGCGACCAGCGCAAAGGTCAGCGCCATGCCGGCCAGCAGCGGCAGGCCGCTACGCACAAACGGTTGGCCGGTGCGGGCAAATACAAACGGCAGTACCGGCAGGATGCAAGGGCTGAGGATCGTCAGCGCGCCGCCGAGATAGGAGAGCAGTATCAGTAACATGGTGTGGTCCTCCTCTCAAGCTTCGCCAGGGGTGAAAGTCAGCGCCACGCCATCGATGCAGTAGCGCAGGCCGGTCGGCTCCGGGCCATCGTCAAACACATCGCCCAGGTGGCCGCCGCAGCGGCGGCAGACCACTTCCACGCCGTACAGGCCGAGCGAAGTAGTGCGGCTGGTGACAACGCCACGGTCCAGCGGCTTCCAGAAGCTAGGCCAGCCGGTGCCGCTATCGAACTTGTTCTTGGACGAGAACAGCGGATTCTGGCAACCGGCGCAGGTGAACCTGCCGGCCCGGTGTTCCTTGTACAGCGGGCTGCTGAACGGCCGCTCGGTGCCATGCTTGCGCAGCACTTCGTACTGGGCTGGCGTCAGCAGGGTGCGCCATTCGGCATCGGTGTGGGTGACTTCCCACGCGGCGGCGGGCGCGGCCGTGGTACTGCGGTAGGCGATGCCCGCCAGCAGGGCGGCGCCGCTGGTCAGGATGAAAGAACGTCTCGATGTCATGGTGTCCTCCGTAAGTGGAATAACGATGGAGCCATTCTGCGCCCACAGTGGTGACAAAATCCTCACGTAAACTTAAACTAATTGTGATACTTTTCACCCTCGGAATCCTGCACAATACAGGCTATGGAAACCGCAAAACGTGTCTTGATCGTCGAAGACGATATGCCGATCGCAGATCTGCTGCGCATGCACCTTCAGGATGAAGGGTATCAGGTCACCCATTGTGCTGATGGCGCCCATGGACTGGCGCAGGTCCGCACGGGCGGCTGGGATGCGCTGATCCTCGACATCATGCTGCCCGGCGTGGATGGGCTGGAGATCTGCCGCCAGGCGCGCGCCATGACGACTTATACGCCCATCATCATCACCAGTGCGCGCTCCAGCGAGGTGCACCGCATCCTTGGACTGGAACTGGGCGCGGATGATTACCTGCCCAAGCCGTTCTCGGTGCTGGAACTGGTGGCGCGCGTCAAGGCGCTGCTGCGCCGGGCCGACGCCATGGCACGCAGCCAGCGCAACGAGGGCGGGGCGCTGGAGCTCAACGGCGTACGCGTCGATCCGCTGACCCGACAGGCCCATGTCCACGGTAGTGCGCTGGACCTGACGCCGCGCGAATTCGATCTGCTGTACTTCTTCATCAAACATCCCGAGAAAGTGTTCTCGCGGCTGGATCTGCTGAACCAGGTGTGGGGCTATCAGCATGATGGCTACGAACACACGGTCAACACGCACATCAACCGCCTGCGCGCCAAGATCGAGGCCGATCCCGCTGATCCGGTGCGCATCCTGACTGTGTGGGGCAAGGGTTACCGCTACGCCAGCGCGCCGGGACCGGAGGCATGAACCTGACGCTGTCGCAGCGGCTGTCGCTGGCGTTCTCCCTGCTGTTGCTGGTGTGCTGCGGCGCCTCGGCATGGCTGCAAATCCGCGCCAACATCATGCATGAGAAGGAAGTGGTGCAGGGTTTGTCGCGCGGCCTGGCGCGTAACATCGCGCTGGATGCGCAGCTGATGCAGGCCGACAGCGAAGCGCAGCCGGGCGCCACACCCAGCGAAGGACTCGGCCCGGAAGCGGTGCGCCGCCTGTTCGGCAAGCTGATGGTGGTGAACCCCAGTGTGGAAGTGTATTTGCTGGATAACGATGGCCGTATCGTCGGCCATGCTGCACCCGCCGGTCATCTGAAACGCGACCACGTGGACCTGGCGGCGATCCGCCGCTTCCTCAACAACGAGGCCTTGCCGATACAGGGCGACGATCCGCGCAGCGAGCAAGGACGCAAGGTGTTCAGTGCCGCCGTCCTGCGCGCTGGCGAACAAAAAGTCGGCTACATCTACGTCATCCTGCAGAGCGAGGAGCACGACCGGCTGGCGGCGCGCGCTTCGGCCAGCTCGGTGCTGCGCACGACGCTATGGTCAATGGCCGTGGTGGCGTCGCTGGTACTGGTCGCCGGCCTGATTGCCTTCCGCCTGATTACACGGCCATTGCGCCGCCTGACCGCCACCATGCAGCAACTGGACACCAAGGCCGATGAGCTGGTGCTGCCGGAGCCGCAGCGTGGTGGTCCGCGCGACGAAATCGCGATTCTGGATCAGGCCTTTGCCGACATGGGCTCGCGCATCAATGAGCAATGGAAGACCATGCGCCAGCTGGATCACGACCGGCGTGAAGTGGTGGCGAATATCTCGCACGACCTGCGCACACCACTGGGTTCCCTGCACGGCTATCTTGAAACGCTGTCGCTCAAGGATGAGACGCTGGACGCGGCCAGCCGCCAGCACTATCTCGGCATCGCGCTGGCGCAGAGCCAGAAGGTAGGCCGTCTGGCGCAGGCCCTGTTTGAACTGGCGCGGCTGGAGCATGGCTCGGTGCAGCCGGAGCTGGAGCCATTCTCCCTGTCCGACCTGATACAGGACGTGTTTCAGAAATTCGAGCTGAAGGCCGCCGAGCACCATGTGCGCCTGATGGCAACGCTGCCGCATCCGGCGCCGATGGTGCGTGCGGACCTTGGCATGATAGAACGCGTGCTGACGAATTTATTCGATAACGCCATCCGCCACACGCCAGCCGGCGGCGAGGTGGAAATCACCGTGCAGCCAGCGGCGAATGGCAAGGTCACCGTGACCGTGGCCGACACCGGCCCCGGCGTGCCAGCCGCCATGCGCGAGAACCTGTTCCGCCGGCCGATTGCGCTGCAGGGCGAGTATCGCGTTGGCGGTCTTGGACTGTTGACGGTCAACCGCATCCTGCAGCTCCATCACAGCAAGATCACGCTGGTGGAAGAGCCGCAGCTGGGCGCGGTGTTCCGCTTTACGCTGGACGCTGCGTAAGCGGCTGGCGCCACTCCGTCAGATAGTGCTGTGGCGTTTTGCCCAGAATGCGGCGGAACATGACGCTGAAGGCACTGGGGCTGGCGTAGCCAAGCGCCGTAGCGATTTCGCCGATGCTCTGGCCGTGCGCCAGCCGGTTGAAGGCTTCCGCCAGATGGACCTGCTGCACCCACTGGCGGTAGTGCAGGCCGGTCTCCTTGGGGAATAGCCGTATCAGCGTGCGCGCGCTGGCGCCCACTTCATCCGCCCACTGTTCAATATTCCGGCTGCTGCCTGGATCGTCCATGATGGCGCTGCAGATGGCCACCAGGCGCCGGTCGCGCGGCCATGGAATCGCAATTGGTACCGTCTCCGCCGCTGCCAGTTCGGAGAGAATCAGCATGGCCAGATATTCGCCGCGTCCCGGTATGGCGTATTCGATCGGCTCGTCCAGCAGCGCCAGTATCAGCTCGCGCAGCAGGGTGCTGACTTCAATCACGCGGCACTGGTCACCAAAGGCCCTGGCGGCATCGGGCGCTATGTAGATGGTCCGCATGGTGACTTTGCTCAGCGCTGTCCAATGGTGCACCACGCCGGGCGGTATCCATAGCGCTCGGCGCGGTGGCAATACCCACATGCCGGCATCGGTCCTCACGCGCATCAGACCCTGGGTGGCATACAGCAGCTGCGCGCGTTCGTGGCTGTGTGGCGTGCCGGTGACGCCGTGCTCCTCATCACGCGCCATGGCGGTGACGACGCGTGGCACGCGCTGATAGTCGCGGTGATCGCTGCTGCGGGCTGTATTTGGCATTTATTCGACGATAGTTGGAATATCCGGTTTTGCAGCCTATATTACACTCGTCGCATGACTACTACCACCTCTCCCCACACCATCAGCCGTCCTCACGGCGAAACCGTCATGCAGATACTGGGCGCAGTCGCGCTGGTGCACCTGCTGAACGACCTCACGCAGGCCATGCTGCCTTCGATCTACCCGATGCTGAAGGCGGAGTTTGGCCTCAGCTTCACACAGGTTGGTCTGATTACCTTGACCTTCCAGTGTACCGCGTCGCTGCTCCAGCCCTGGATCGGTTTGTACACCGACCGCCGCCCCATGCCTTTTCTGCTGCCGATGGGGATGGTGGCCACGCTGATTGGCGTGTTGATGATGTCCTTTGCATCGACCTTCCCGTCGCTGCTGCTGTCGGCAGCGTTGATCGGCGTTGGCTCCTCGACGTTCCATCCCGAGGCTTCGCGCGTGGCGCGTGCCGCTTCCGGCGGCCGTTTCGGCTTCGCGCAGTCGCTGTTCCAGGTCGGCGGCAATGCCGGTTCGGCGCTGGGGCCGGTGCTGGCGGCAGCCATCATCATTGGCCGTGGACAGGGCAATATCGCCTGGTTCGCGCTGCTGGTGGCGGCGGCAATCGCGGTGCTGGTGTATGTGAGCCGCTGGCACAGCCATCATCTGGCGCAGCCGAAGAAGGCCGTTGCGGTGGTGGCTTCTCCATTGTCGAAGGGCCGCGTGTACGGCGCGCTGGCGGTGCTGGCGCTGCTGGTCTTCTCCAAGTACATCTACATGTCCAGCCTGACCAGCTACTACACCTTCTACCTCATCGACAAGTTTGGCGTGTCGGTGTCGAACGCGCAGATGTATCTGTTCCTGTTCCTCGCCGCCGTGGCGGCCGGCACCTTTATGGGCGGCCCGATCGGCGACCGTATCGGCCGCAAGCGCGTGATCTGGATTTCGATTCTGGGCGCGGCGCCGTTCACGCTGGCGCTGCCTTATGTGAACCTGTTCTGGACGGCCGTGCTGACGGTGGTGATTGGCTTTGTGATCTCGTCGGCGTTTTCTGCGATCGTGGTGTTTGCGCAGGAACTCATGCCGGGCAAGGTGGGCATGGTGGCCGGGATCTTCTTTGGTCTGATGTTTGGCGTGAGCGGCATAGGCGCCGCAGCCATGGGGCATATTGCGGACGTCAACGGCATCGCTTACGTCTACACGCTGTGTTCCTACCTGCCGCTGCTGGGCATACTGACGGTGCTGCTGCCGCATATCGAGCAGCACCGCCATTAAATTGCATCAGGCGTCGATAAAGCGCATCTTGAAGTTGCGGCCTTTGATGGCGCCGAAATCACCGCCCAGTGGATTGCCTTTGTTCAGGCGCGCAAACGCGTCATAGGCGACACGGCGGTCGATGGCGACGTAGGTCTGGAATTCGGTGACGTTGATCTTGCCGACTTGTTCCTTGCTCAGGCCAGCGTCGCCGGTCAGCGCGCCCAGCACATCGCCTGGGCGCAGCTTGTCTTTCTTGCCGCCCGAGATTACCAGCGTCATCATCGGCGCCGGATCGACACCGTAGTCGTTGTCGTCCAGGCTATCCAGATCGAACCAGTCGACTGGCTGGCCTTGGTATTCCTCGATCAGCTTGACCCACTTCTTCTCGTTCGGCGCGCACAGCGACAATGCCAGGCCTTGCTCGCCGCCACGGCCGGTACGGCCCACGCGGTGGATGTGAACTTCCGTGTCTTTCGATACATCGACGTTGATCACCGCTTCCAGGTTCGGGATGTCCAGGCCGCGCGCAGCAACGTCGGTAGCCACCAGTACAGAACAGCTACGGTTGGCAAACAGAATCAGGATCTCGTCGCGCTCACGCTGCTCCAGTTCACCGTACAGTGCCAGTGCAGAGAAGCCTTTCGACTGCAGCTCTTCCACCAGTTCGCGGCATTGCACTTTGGTGTTGCAGAAGGCGATGGCCGATACCGGCTTGTAGTGGCCCAGCAGGCGGGCGACGGCTTCGTTGCGGTTGTCAAAACCAATCTCAAAGAACAGCTGTTCGATCTGGCTGTTGTCGTGCTGCGCCTCGACGGTCACTTCCACCGGATCGACCAGGAAGTCATCGGTCGCGCGGCGGATGTCGTCAGGATAGGTGGCCGAGAACAGCAGGGTCTGACGACGTTTCGGACAGGCGCTGACAATGCCGGCGATTTCGTCGTAGAAGCCCATGTCGGTCATGCGGTCCGCTTCGTCCAGCACCAGCGTGCCGACTTTGGACAGGTCCAGCGTGTTGCGGCCCAGGTGGTCGCGCACGCGGCCCGGCGTGCCGACGATGATGTGGGCGCCGTGTTCCAGCGAAGCGATCTGCGGACGCATCGGCGAACCGCCCGTCAGCACCAGCACCTTGACGTTGCCGGTCGAACGCGCCAGACGGCGCAGCTCACCGGCCACCTGGTCGGCCAGTTCGCGGGTAGGGCACAGCACCAGTGCCTGCACGGCAAACCAGGCAGGATTCAGTTTATGCAGGATGCCTATGCCGAAGGCGGCGGTCTTGCCGCTGCCGGTCTTGGCCTGGGCGATCAGGTCGCGGCCTTCCAGCACCGACGGCAGGCTTTGCGCCTGGATCGTCGTCATCTCCTTGTAGCCGAGCGAGTCGAGGTTGGCCAAAAAGTCGGGATTCAGCGGCAGGCTGTCAAAGGAGGTGGAAGTCATGGTGGCGGACCCTGTTCAAAAAGGATGTGGGCACAGTCTAACAGGCTAACAGTTGCCTGGCCCACTGTGCAGGAAGTGTTTGTAAGGTGATCTGCGGCTGTGCCGGTTTAGTCACGCTTCCATACCGGCAAACCGGTGAGGTCGAGATTTTCGTCGCGTACCCAGATAGGCAGACCGGAGTTATCGGTCGGCTCCAGCAGTTCCAGCTGCTCTTGTTTGAGCACCGCGCGGCGCGCACGAGGCGGCGGCGGGCGCTTGGCTTCCGGTTCGAGCGGCGCGGCGGGAGAAAAGCCGGGCAGGTCGAACGTAGCGTTATCTTTTTTATCTCTCATCTGGAAAAAAACAAAAGCCCGGCTGCATCAGTCGGGCTCCGTTAGCGATTACTTAAGGCGCGAAGTGTAACACAAAGCCTAAACTCAACGGAAGCTGAGTGCCCCCGTCAGATCGCCTGGCGGCGTGGCGTGGCGGGCCGCGAAAGCGTCGTTCCGCGTCTTCAGGCCTTCCAGCAGCGGCAGGCCATGCAGGCGGGTGATGAAGCGCATGATCGACGTGGTGTCGTAGAAGCTGTGGTCCACATGGCCCTTCTTGGCGAAAGGCGAAATGACGATGGCCGGGATGCGCGAACCCGGACCCCAGCGGTCGCCTTTCGGTGGCGCTACGTGATCCCACCAGCCGCCGTTTTCGTCGAAGGTAATCACCACCAGCATATTCTTGAACTGCGGGGACTTCTTCAAGTGCTCGATCACGTTGGTGATGTGGGCGTCGCCCGATTCAATGTCCGAATAGCCGGCGTGCAGGTTCAGATTACCTTGCGGTTTGTAGAACGCCACGGCCGGCAGCTTGCCCGCCACCGCGTCGGCGATGAACTTGTTGGAAATCGGGCTGTCACCCAGGCCGCCATCGCGCAGGTGGTCTTCACGCTCCTTGGTGCCCGGCGCGAACTGCTGGAAGTAGTTGAACGGCTGGTGGTGGTACTGGAAGTTCGGCTTCTCGCCGCCGCCGCGCGCATCCAGCGCGGCCTGCCACGCGCCGCCATACCACGCCCAGCTGATCTTCTTGCGCGACAGCAGATCGCCAATGGTGTCGTAGGTTTGCGGCGGCAGGGTGCCGGCGTCTTTAGGATCGGCGTGCAGCGGGTCGCCATCGTAAGCCGGGCGGATATAGCTCGGCTGATACGGTGGCGCCATGGTGTTGACCGCGTAGCCATCCGGCGTGATGGCGCCGTTGTTGACGAAATGCGGATGGCCGTCCATGGCGGAAGCAGGGCTTTCCTTGGTGACGGACAGGCGGTAGCCGGTCGGGCCGTCGTCCAGCACCGCGATCTTCTTCTTGGCTGCGGTGTCCTTGGCGTTGAAGTATTCGGGCACGCGGCCGCTGATGAGGAACTGGTGGTTCAGATAGGAACCGCCAAACGCCGCCATGAAGAAGTTATCGCACAGCGTGTACTGCTCGGCGATCTTCCACAGACCGAGGTTTTTATTGGTCTCGCCGTAGTAGCCCATCACCATGCCGCCGGTGTTGCCCCACGCGGCGAAGCCATCGTTCTTGCCTTCGTTGATCTGCATCTGGTTCTGGTAGAACAGGTGCCACAGGTCGCGCGTGATGACGCCTTCCGGCAGCGGCTTGCCCTGGGTGTCGACCAGTTTGAACGGGCCGTTAGGCAAGCCCTTGATATCGTCTTCCTTGACGACATAGTCTTTGCCGCCGATGTTCTGCGTGTTCGGCACCATGCCGCCCCAGACCTTCGGCAGCGACGGCAGTACCGAGCCATCGCGGTCGCGTTGCACACATGCGGCGGCCGCTGCGGCCGACAGCGGACTGGCGGTGCCCGGGAAATTGGCGAACAGGTTGTTGAAGCTACGGTTCTCAAGATAGATCACCACCACATTCTTGATGTTGGTTTTGATCTTCTCATCCAGCGAGCCTTTGGTTGCGGGCTTGGCCGGCGCTGCCTCCGTCATGGCAGGCAGCGTCGTCGCCAGGCCGGCAGCACCAGCTGCCTGGAAGATGCGGCGACGGGAAGGATTGACTGGAGCGTCTTGCGCTGCTGGTTCTGCTGCTCGTATTGGATCCTTCACTCGTGCCTCCTAGACTAACCAAAAAGGCCAATTGTGACAGCTTTGTGACGGTTTGGGTATGCAACTGGTTTGCCGTCAGACGCTTTACGGCGCGCCCAAACCAGCAGTCCCAGACCCGCCAGCAGCATGGCCCAGGTAGCGGGCTCCGGCACCGGCGCCGCATTGAAACTGACTTCATCAACGAAAATCCACGTGCCCTGAACGCCAGGTGTGGCGGTGATCCGCAACTGGTCGGTCGTCACGTTCAAACCGGAGAAAGTGAAGACGGGATGCGGGCCCGAGTCATATGGGCTGCTGTCGTTGGCACTGCTGGCGGGATTGGTGATGGTGCCTTTCAAAATCCAGTTGCCGCCTTGATAGGCCCACAGGTCGAACGAAGGCAGGACCACATCGCCCAGACTGTCCTGGGTGCTGCCCACGCTCACCGAAGAGAAATTCATCGCCTGGGCAAACTGGAAGGTGATGTTGACATTGGGGACGCCTACCCAGCCATCCCACTCAGTACCGGCGTTGTAGGCCCAGCCGCGATTGCCCACCACGCCGTCCGTCAGCTTGGTCAGGTTGGGATCGTGATAGCACCAGGAGCCGCAGGAAGTGGCTTGATCGAATGTGTAACTGGGGGCGGCCGCGTGGGCCGGAGTGAGGTGTGCCATTGTGGCAAATGCCGAGGCGAGGACGAGCTGCTGCAATTTACCCATTTTTCTTCTCCCTGTTGTGGTTCTGGTTGCATCAACTTTCAGAATAGCAGGCAGTGTCAGGAAGGAAAGGAATTTTGTGCTTTTTGTATTAAGTGAGGATAAGAAGCAACGGCTGTTTCTGTCGAGTTTTCTGGACCGACATAGAAAAAGCCGCCGATTCCTTGCGAAATCAATAGCTTATGGAATTTGGTTGCGAGGACTGACTTACCTCGGGGGAGGTTTGGGATGTTCTTTATTACGTGCTGTTAACGGATCACGATATTTCTAAAGCAGCCGCTCTGATGGAGTAGGGTGGAGCTGCGCTACGACCTTAAGATATTCCGTATCTCTTCGAGTAAAGCGGTGCGACCTGGGGCAGATCACGTAAGCAGCGCCGCAATTTGAAACAGATCCATGCAGACCTGCAAGAACTGGGGTATGAGGGTTCATATGACCGCGTGGCAGCGTTGCCAGGCAGTGGAAGGCGGGTCAAACTGAGTGGGTCAACTCATCGAGCAAACGAACAATCAAGCAAAAGCTGGGCGTCAGCACAGGTGCCGAGCTCTACCGCATCGCCTTCCTGTACTCCGAAAATCGCTCCCCCGCCATCAGTAACGAGCCCTAGCCATCCACGCATGATAATGCGGCGGATACGTTAAAATCAGAGCACAAAAACGATATTCCGCCCCGGTCCAAAAACAGGACCGGCACGGCCCGATACAATTTACATGAAGCAGTGCACCACGCTAGGGATTTTGCATGTCGATTGAAAAAACGAAGACCAATCTTCAAGAGTTGATTGCCGATGACACCAACCGAGTCGTCGCCTTGTCTGGGAAATGGGGAACGGGCAAGAGCTATTTGTGGGACTCCATTAAAGCCTCTAACGCTGATGAAGCCGTTCGAGAAGCGTTGTATGTCTCTCTCTTCGGCATCAAAGACATATCGCAGTTGAAGATCAAGCTGGTGCAAAGTGCGATGACTTACTCCGAGGGGAAGTCCAAGATCAAGCAGCGAGTTCTAGATGCCTGGAAGCTTGCAGAGAAAGGGTTGAAGTTTATCAACCTAAAGAATTCGCCGTCGCTGGATGAGCTTGCATTGATGGCTGTACCGAAGATGCTGAATGAAACCTTCATTGTGATTGATGATATCGAACGCAAGCACCGCGACTTGGATGTTCGGCAGATCATGGGTTTCATCGACGAATACACGAAGATTCATAAGGCCCGCTTCCTTCTCATTCTGAACTCCGATGAATTGGAAGATAGGGAGGCGTGGGAGACTCTTCGAGAAAAATCTATCGATCATGAATTGGCATTGGAAACCACGCGTGAAGAAGCGTTTGAGATCGCCATCAAGAACTACCCGTCGGCCTATTCGAAGTCGATCAAAGATGCTGCCCGTATCTGCTCAATCACAAACATACGGATCATCCAGAAAATTATTCGGGTGGTGAATCGATTGCTGTCAGGTCATCCAAGTTTGAACGAGGAAGTGCTGAATCGCATTATCCCATCCACCGTTTTGCTGGGAGCGATTCATTATAAGGGCATGCAAGACGGCCCTGATTTCACCTACCTCCAGCAGTTCAATTCCACGCTGTATCTCATGGAGAAGCATCGAAAGAAAAGCGAGAACCGAGAGGAAACCGACCGCGATAAGCTAGAATCAAAATGGGCGGTGATCCTCAATGAACTTAATATTCGCGAGACCGATGAATACGAGGCAGAGGTCATTAGTTTCTTGCAGTCGGGCTTGTTAGAAACGGCCAACATCAAGACCATTTTTGATCGATACGTGGCCGAAGGTGAGGCGTTTGCAGCACAGCAGCAGTGCCGTGACTTCTTCGATAAGGAGCTCTGGCATCCTGATCTTGATGAGAAGGATTTGCTGATCGAAGCACAAAGCCTCTTGCCGAACGTAGTGTGGCTTGATCCTTATATGCTCACGGCACTCCATCAGAGCTTGTGCAACATCGGTGATGGCAAGGAAATAGCGGACCGCATGCTGGAAGACTGGCTGGCAAATTACCGAGCCAAACAAGATAGCACGCAAAAGGGGCGATTTGATTTTGATGGCATCTTGAGACGGGAGCTGCATCCCGCAATTGCTGATGAATTTGAGGCCCGGAAAGCGGCAGCAAATCCGCTGCCGTCCCTGCTCGAAGTCTGCGTTGATGTCATAAAAAATAGCGGATGGGGCGATCTTGAAGAGACAGCAATGCGGAACTCTACGCTACAACAGTATGAAGATGAGATTCGCAAGCTATCTGGAAAAGACCTACAGACCTTCATGATTAAGAGCATGGAGTTCTACGTGAACCGTGCCACTTATGAAAAGCATTTTGCACCAGCGATGCAAAATTTCTTGATGGCCTGCCGGGCGATTTGTCAGAAGAATGACAATCCGAGGCGAACGCAGCTTATTCGAAAGGTGTTTAGGAATTCGAACATTGAGGCTGAGCTCGACGGCATACAAGAAGCAGAAGCAGCACAGCTACCGCCTTCTGCTTAGTTAGAACGTGGCGGAGCATTCAAAAGGCACTGCTGGGAATGCTCCTTGGCTTTTTGAAGCTGCTGCTTTAAGGAGCCGCTCAATGCCACGTGTTCGCAGATGACATGGTTCGCCTCGCCGTCCGTTAGCCCTTTGCTAAACATAAGCCAAGATAACAAATGGGGGACGTCTTGGGTCGCGACGACATTCTCGTTCTTAGACAGCTTCAATGCCTTTACATCATCGGACAGGAAGCCAAGATTGATTCGCTTCGCAATTGCGATGGATGAGAGCTCGCCTTTTCCAAGGGACTTCCGAAGTTGCAGAGACCTTATCGCTTGAAGGTCATCAATGGTACATGCACAGACAGAAAACTTCCCTTCGGTATGTGCTTGCCGCAAGCGGCCCTTCAATTCCCTGTCCGCGTCATGGTTCTTTTTTCGCGGCTTATCGAGCAGCTCATACTTTACAAAGCCTGTAATGCAGAACGAGCAGCCTGCAGCTTGTGCCTTAGTATAGAGGGTTTGAGACGACAAGATGTTCCACACCGAGCAGGTATCGGTTACGTTATGCAAATGGAAGTCAGAAGGATCAGCTAACATGGATCGTCCGCTTGTATAGTGAGGCCAATTCTGAAAGCTCAGACGGCGTGCAGAGCAGTGCTTCTGACAGCCGACCAAGACTGATGACGCCTTCGCGGAGACCATCAAAACAGAGCTGAACATAGAAGTCGGATAGCCCCAGATGAAGCAGGTTGGCTTTCCGGTTCTGCTCACCTTGCGTCAGTGATGCCGGAAGCTCTGGGTCCGATTTCATTTCCTTGGGAACTTTAAGCGAAATGATGTGGTCGCAGAGCTGGGAGTTAATCAGTCGTGCGGTCTTTAACGCATAGCCCAAAGCGGAGCAGCTCACCTTCAGCCTATTGGCCCATTCGATAGCCTTCGCATCGGTCCAGTTTTTTGAATCTGGAATTCGCTCTAAGAAAGACCGAGGCATCAGGAGGGCCGATGCAAATTTATTGGCTCGCGTCTCTCGCTCGTTCTGGACATTTTTCAACGAGACACTAACAGGTTCGTCTGCATCGAAGATGGCATGAGCCATTTCGTGGGCTGCACTGAAACGCTGGCGGTAAATGTCTTCACTGCTGTTGACCAGTGCACACTTGCCCGCAGTCGGATGGGTGACGAACAGGCCGGAGATTCTGGAGTTACCCAGCTTACGGCGGAACGTATGAAGGCCCAGGTCTCGACAAGCTTGGTAAACATCGGCAATTAGCTCGATATCGGAGTAGCCCAGAGCTGTGCGAATTCGTTTAGCCGCTTCGCTCGGGTTCGCGAGTTCACTGGCTGTCAGCTTCCATAAATCGAATTTTGACTTTGAACGATTCAGAGCTTCCAGAAGCATGGCTTCGGTATCGCACAGGTACAGAAATTCCTGAATAGCTTGGCGATCAGCCGGGGTAAATTCACCTTGCCCTGCGCGATACAGCACCTCAGTTTCCTCAAACGGCGCCACACGCTCGTTCGAGATGAAGTAATGGAAGTCGCAGCGGAAGTGGTCTGCAAGAATCAAAATCTCATCACCACTGGGTTCTAGCTGCCCCGTCTCAAACGCTGATAGGCGTTCGCCACCAATCCCCGTCGCCTGAGCGACATCGGCGGCCGACTGGGCAAGTTGAACGCGATAGCCTTTCAACTTGTTACCTAGAGTTTGTAGATTGATCGACATAACTTAATGCTAGATTGCAAATTTGCAATGGTCAATGTCGGCGGCAGCGACGATCGTTTGTTGGCCCACATTCTGTGGTATCTGGCTCACATGGGAGCATTGGTCATTGGCCCGCCGTTGTTGAATGCAATAGATGTTTAAATTAGAACTAAAAAATTAACAATTCCTGGTCAACCTCCATCGTTGCCAACGTGTATTTTTTTGATAAAAGATGCTACAGAGGCACTTGCTTTCTGCAAACAAAATTTAGGGAAGAAATAATGGAATACTGGACCCAGATCGCTTCGTTTGTTGCTGGCTTGGCTGGCGGCTGGACTTTGAAAGTCATCGCCGGCCATTTTTTAACAGCCGATACTAAGGGCTCGGATTTCGGTACGGGAGGTTGCTGGATGATGGGGCGGGCTGCATATTTTGCAGAAGCGGCCCGATGCTCTCCAAAGCTTCCATTGCGCGGTTAAGGTCAGCTTGCGTGCCATCCGTTTTGATCTTCATGCCATTCGGCAGCGTTAGCTCATAACGGTCAATGCCACCAAAATCGAAATCAGAAATCTTGGGCGGATTCATGGCGAGTTTCCTCTCGATGGCGAGATTCAATTGCAGTGCAAGAATATTAGCAGTTCGCGCACATTTAGTGCGAAGGCTGACGCGTTTCTCTTTGCCGCCTACTTTATAGCGGAAGAAGTAGACACCGAAACGGTTGATGAGCAGGCGAGGTGCTCTGATGGGCATGGTGGCTCACTAAAAGTGACACACCCGGAAAAGCGAAAAGCCGTTGAAACCTAACGGCATCAACGGCTCTGCTGAATTTGGTTGCGGGGACAGGATTTGAACCTGTGACCTTCGGGTTATGAGCCCGACGAGCTGCCAGACTGCTCCACCCCGCGTCTGAGGCCCGTATTATAGACAGGTTCGTTCCAATCCGCAAGGGCCATTATTTTGCCGCCAAACGCCACAGCGAAGTGACCTCGGCTGCACGGGCCGCGTGCAGTGGATCGGTGGTGTCGCTGGCGCGGGGATGAATAGGGCGGACATCGGTCTTGCCCACGACTTGCAGGCCGGCGGCGGCGATCCATTCCAGGAGCTGCTCGCGGGGACGCAGGCCAAGGTGCTCGGCCAGGTCTGACAAAATCAGCCAGCCTTCGCCACCGGGCGTCAGGTGTGCTGCCAGGCCATTGAGGAAGCCGCGCAGCATGCGGCTGTCCGGATCGTAGACGGCATATTCAATCGGCGAGCTTGGACGGGCGGGGACCCAGGGCGGATTGCAGACTACCAGCGGCGCGCGGCCTTCGGGGAACAGGTCGGCCACGCGCAGTTCGACCTGGCCGTCGTCCAGGTCAAGCAGGGCCAGGTTTTCGCGGGCGCAGCTCAGGGCGCGCTGGTCCTGGTCGGTGGCGATCACGCGTGCGACGCCGCGGCGTGCCAGCACGGCCGACAGCACGCCAGTACCGACGCCGATATCAAAGGCCAGCGAGGTGTCGGCCGGCAGCGGCGCGTCAGCCACCATCTGCACGTATTCGCCGCGCACGGGAGAGAACACGCCGTAATGCGGATGGATGCGCGCGCCCAGCGCCGGGATCTCGACGCCGGTGCGGCGCCACTCGTGGGCGCCGATCAGGCCAAGCAGTTCGCGCATGGAGGCGATGAACGGTTCCTCAAAGCGGCCGTAGGCTTCGTTGCAGGCCAGCGCCACGTCCGGCGCGCGGCGCAGCGGAATGGTATAGCCTTCGTCAAAAGGAATCAGCAGCATGGCCAGGGTGCGGGCGCGCTGCGATTGTGCCTGGCGATGCAGATGGAAGGCTTCGGTTGGCGTCGCGGGAACCTTGGCCGGCTTGGCCTTCTTGCCCGTGCGGCCTTTGTGGTCGGCGCGGCGTGCCAGCGCTTGCAGCAGTTGGCGCGCGTTCTGGAAGTCGCCTCGCCACAGCAGCGCCGTGCCTTCGCAGGCCATGCGGTAGGCGATATCGGCGTTGGTGCGGTCGTCGGCAATGACGACGCGCTTCGGCGGCGGCATGCCCGCTTCCGAGCGCCAGCGCGCGGAGCGCTGTTCGCCGTTCTCCTCCCAGTGGATGTGCAAAGGAACAGCGGCGGCGGCGGGAATTTGTACGGACATGGGATGCGATCGACAGAAATAGTGGCGCGCTACGCGGGGCCGCGTAGCGGAAAGTGCCGCTATTATACCGGGCGCCGCAGCGGGCGCCCGCGCGCGATCATGCGGAGGCGGTTTGTGCCGGCGTTGTATCGGCCGGCGCCGCTGCTGCATCGGCCGCCGCCGGCGCGGTGGCGGTGGGCGCTGCTTGTGCGGCCGGGGTTTCAGGCGCGGGCGCCGGCGCGCTGGCTTGCTCTGCGCCGGTGATTGCCTTGGCCTTGTCCGCCGGTGTTGGCGCGGCATAGGTGTGAGCATCCTTGCTATCGACCAGGTTGAGCAGGCGCAGCGACAGGTTGCGCAGGGTGTTGCGGTCGATGCCGTCGCTGGTTTTGCTCTCGCTGTCGCCGCTGCTGGCCAGTGCGGTTTTCAGATCGACGCCGATCAGTTTGAACAGGTCTGCCAGGGTGCCGGGGAAATCGATATTGGGCAGCTGGACGGTCGGCAGGTCTTTGCCGGACGTGCTGTCGCTGGCTTTGTCCGGCGCTGGCTGCTGGTCTGCTTTGCTGGTCTGGCTGGCGGCGGCATCCAGTTCGGCGTCGTACTGGACTTCCACTTCAAAGTTGAACTTGCGGCCGTCGGCGGTGGTGATGGTGCCCTTGCCGATGAAGTGCGAGCTGTCGGTCAGGCTCAGCGCAGCCGCGTCGGTCGTGCCGTTGGCGCCTTGCGTGTGCTGGTAGCCGATGGCGTAGCTGGAGGATGCTTCCAGGCTGGCCGAGTCAAAATCGATGGTCGCGCCCTTGGCGTTGTCGCCAAACAGGGCTTGCGTGAAGCTGCTGACGAAATTTTGGGCAAAATCCACCGTCGCATTGCCGAGCGATGCGACGCGATTATCTAGGTCCAGCGCCTTGCTGGGGGCCGTGGCAGGCGTAGCGCCTTGCGTTTTTGGCAAAGCAGTGGCCTTGCCGCTGGTTTGCTGGCTGTTGGTATATAAAGACGCCGGATTGCGTGCGCCCAGATTGGAAATGGTCGACATGATGGATTCCGTTTGATAATACTTCTACAACTCTTTAACGGTATCGTACCGGATTACTTGAGGGCGCGGCGCTAAATTAATGGTGGTGGGTCCAGCCTTCCGGGGCCGCCAGGTAGGATGCCACGGCGTCTTTCTGACCGATCGCGTGGTGTTTCACTTCGCCGCACGGGCAAACGCCGACGTAAGGCTGGATATGCGAGCAGGCCGATACCTTTTGCAGGCGGACTTGAACGGCTTTGGCGCATTTGACACATTTGAAGGTAAGGGTACGTGGTGCTTTTAACATGGTGCGGATTCTGAAAAGGCAAAACCGCGATTTTATCACTCAGGCGTAGGTGTTCACCGCGCCGCCGGCCGCCGGCTTGCTGCCATAGGCGCGCTGCGCCTGTTGCTGGGCGAGCTCGGAGCGGGCTTTGGCTTCCATCTGCTGCGCCTGGGCGGCGACTGCGCGGTCGGGGCCTGATGGTTCGGCCGGAGCCAATGCCGCCGCCGCGATGGTGCGGGCGCGCTGGATGGTTTCCTGGGGCGTGCCGCCGGGCGAGGTATCGATATTCACCTCGCCGCCGATGGCATAACTGACGCCGTTTGGACCGCGCTGATAGGTGAAACTGGGGCCGCCCGTGGCCAGGCCGCCCGCTGCCGCCATGTGGGCTTGTTCATGCTGGCGGACTTCGGTGTCGCGGGCCTTGAGTTTGTCGATGAGCGCCAGCGCCTCGGGCGAGAGTTTGGTGGTGCTGGAAGATGGGGAGGATGCGGTGGATGGCTCGGCATTCGGCGACGCAGGCACCTGCGCTGGCGCCTCGCTGCGGACTGGCGTCAGGTTGGCGGAACTCGGGGATAGGGCGCCGATGCTCATGTTTAGGCCTTCTGAAGCCTTCAGCATAGCAAATCTGGCGCGGAAAGCGCGTTTCTTTAACTATCTGGCAACCGTGGCAACGACACTGTGCAGCAGACCATTGACTCTGGCGCCCATGGCGTCCGATCCGTAGTCGCCGGCGGTCGTGATAACGGTCATGTCCAGCTCCGGGACGATGAAGATGCGCTGGCCACCGTTGCCGAACGCCGCCTGCCACGCGATGCGGCGGCCTTGCCATGCAGCGGTGCCGGTCCACCACTGGTAGCCGTAGTGCAGTTCGTCCGGCTGGTTGCCGGGACTGCGGAAGCCAACGCTCAGGCGCGGCGTGAGCGATGCATCAATCCAGTCTGCGGCCACAATCTGGCGGCCGTTCCACTGGCCGTGATTGAGCATGAGGCGTCCCAGCTTGGCCATGTCGCGCGGGCGCATGCGCAGGCCGGAGAAGGCAGCGGGCCGGTCGCGCAGATCGGTCACCCACTCCCACTGCGTGATGCCGAGCGGCGCAAACAGCTCGCTGCGTGCCACCTCCAGCCAGGGCTTGCCGCTGACGCGGGTGACGATGTCCGACAAAATCACGGTCCCGCCGCCGTTGTAGTTCCAGACCACGCCCGGCGGCGACACGATGGGCCGTTCCAGCACATAGCGCACCGGATCGGCTTTGAAGAACAGCCGCAGCTCGTTGTTCGGCTGTGCGCCTTCGTCCCACTTCCAGCCGCCGCTCATGGTCAGCAGGTGATCGAGATGGATGGCTTGCAGCGCTGGCGTGCGCAGATCCTTGTATTCCGGGTAGTAGTCCAGCACCGGCGTTTGCAGCGAGGGGATTTTGCCTTGCTGCTTTTCGATGCCCACCAGCAGATCAATCACGCTTTTGCCGATCGAGCGCGTGTCGTGCAAGGTGTCTGGGCCGAATGACACGGTGGGCGCAATCAACGGCCAAGTGCCCAGTGCGCGGCGGATGGATTTGTCTTTGCCACTGCGGTACAGCTCCGCCACCAGCTTGCCATGACGCTCAATGACGATGCTGTGGATATTGTCCTTGCCCTGTGCGATGGCGTTCAGCGTATCGCACAATGCGCCCTCATTGAAGCCCGATGCTTCGGGTGAGGTGCTTTGCCAGCCGTCGCCTTGCTGCATGGGTACGTAGCAGGGCGCCGCGGCAGCGGGTACGGTGACGATCAGGCCAAGCGTCAGGCAGAGGGCAGGGTTCATCGGCTCATTGTACCGTGATGGCGCTGCGGCCTCCGGCGGATGGCTGGACCAGGATCTTGGCCGAGATGCGCTCGGTCATTTCCTGCACGTGCGAGATGACGCCAACCTTGCGCCCCATGGCTTGCAGCCCATCCAGCGCATCCATGGCGACGCGCAGGGTGTCCGCATCCAGGCTGCCGAAGCCTTCGTCGATGAACAGCGATTCCACGCGCACGCGGTTGGACGACAGCGAGGCCAGGCCCAGCGCCAGCGCCAGCGATACCAGGAAAGATTCGCCGCCCGACAGCGAGTGCACCGAGCGCATTTCGCCACCCATATCCTGGTCGCGGACCAGCAGGGCCAGCGAGGGATTGCTGTTGTTCTGGATGCGCTCCAGTTGATAGCGGCGCGACAGATGGTTCAGGTGCGCGTTGGCGTAGCCCAGCAGGACGTCCAGCGTGAATTGCTGGGCGTAGTTGCGGAAGCGTTTGCCGTCTGCGGAGCCGATCAGGTCATCCATGCGCGCCCAGCGCTGGGTGATGGCTTCCTGCTGTTCGATCTCGGCCAGCATGGAGGATGAACGGCGGCGTTTTTCCTCGTCCTGCGCCAGCGCGAGCTGCAACGCGGTGGCATGGTCGTTGGCGGTTTTGCGTTCGGCCAGCAGGACGTTGAGCGCGTTGACGACGGCGCTGATCGGTGTTTCGGCCGGTTCGGCTGATTTGGCTGATTCTGCAACCGGCGCGGCGGCAGGTTCGGACCAGAGATCGGCAACGGCTGGTTTGGCTTCTTCCGTTTCGGCCGGCACTGCCACGCGCGATGGTGGCGCACTCTGTTGATGCTGTTCGCGCTGGCGCTGGCGTTCCTGCAGCACGGTTGCCGCCTGGTCGGTGGCGCGCGACAGCGCTTGCAGGGCATTGCGTTCGGCGTCGATGTCTTGCGCGGAGTAGGCCAGCAGCTCGTGCAGTTGCGCGAGGTCTTGCAGTCCTGCTTCGGGCTGGCGTTGCTGGAAGGCGGACAGCCAGTCTGCCAGCCGTGCGGCTGCCGTATCGGCATTCGCCTGCAACGTGGCGAGGCGCTGGCTGCCCAGTGCCAACGCTTCGTCGCTGCGCGCGCGGGCTTGTGCGGCTTGCTGGGCGGCGTTCTGGCTGGCGGCGTGGCGTGCTTTGGCGGCGTCAATCGCCGCTTGCAGCGCGGCTTCCACATCGCGTACTTCCTTGCCGCCCCACATCGCCATGCGCTGCTCCTGGCTCACTTTGATCGTGGCGTCGGCGGCGTCGAAGGCGTTGCGGGCGGCGAGGGCGTCCTGGCCGGCGTTGGCCAGGGCCGCGTTCAACGCGTTGAGTTCCACCTCCATGCCGGATAGCGCGGCGGCGCGTTCATCATATGCCGTACGCTGCGTCAGCCATTGCCTGCTTTCGGCCTGGCGCGCTTCATAGAAACGTGCGGGGCCGGACTTCCAGTCTTCCTTCCATTCTTCGCTTGGCATGTCGCCGCCGCTGAAGGCGGGGTCCAGATCGGCCAGCAATGCACTGAGCGACAGCGCAACTTCGATGCGCTGGTCTTCCAGCGCCTTGTATTCGGTATTGGACTGCGCCAGCGCGGTGCGCGCGGCGGCGGCCACGGTTTGCAGGCGCGTATGCTCGGCGGCGGCCTGGTCGTAGGCCGTTTGCGCCTGGTCGCGGGCGACGCGCGCGGCATGCAGCGCGCGCTCCTGCTGCTCGATCGCTTGCAGCGCCTGATGTGATGCGGTCAGCTGCGCGGTGAACCATGCCGTGCGCTCATCGGCCGGAGGGGCGCTGGCGGCAAGCGGATGTGCGGACCAGGCGATGTCTGCGCGCTCCAGCATTGGCTGTAGCGCGTGCTGCTCGGTAGCGAGTACGTTCAACTGCTCGGCGCTGGATTGTGCAGACGCGCGCAGCGTGGCTTCCTGCTGCATATTGGCTTGCGCCTGTTCACGGCAGCGCGTAACGTCGGCCTGGAATTCACGCAGCATGGATTGCAGGCTGTCGTCATGGTGGCGATATGGATGCTCCAGGGCGCCGCAGACCGGGCAGGGGGTGTGGTCTTCCAGCGACTGGCGCAGCGATTCGACGCTGGCGGCACATGCGGCTTCGGCCAGTTTCAGTGAACGCTCGGCTTGCGAAAAGGCGGCCATGATGGCTATGCCTTGCTGCTGCGCGGCGCCCAACTGCATTTCGGCGTTGGTCATATGCTGGCGCAGCTGGACGGTTTGCGTTTCGATCTGGCTGTGGCGCGTCTGGCGCGATGCCAGCTCCAGCCAGAGCTTTTCCGCAGCGGTCAGCTGATTGCGGCGTTGTTCCGCGCTAGTGCGCGACGCCTGCAATGCCTCGACGGAATGCGCGGACAAGGTCTGTGCTGCGTGCTGGCGCTGGGCATCCAGTGTCTGCAGCGAGGCTGCTGCTGCGGACAGCCTGGTGCTGGCATCCGCTTCCTCGTCGCGGTGGGCCTGGGCATTGCGCTGCACGCGCGCCAGGCCGGAGGCCAGCAGGTCGGCGCGCGCAGCGGCCTGGCCGGCTTGCACGAACAGTACGTCCCAGCGCTCCCATTGCAGCGCCAGGATCTTCCATTGTTTATGCTGCTGCAGCCAGGTGACGCCAGCTTGCTGCTGCGCCGCCAGTCTGGTGTGCTCGTTCTGGCGTGCTTGCAGCGCGGCTTTTGCGGCGGCATCGGCTTGCTCGGCCTTTTCGCAGGCGGCGGAGGCCTGGCGGTAGGCGGGCAGCATGGCGTCGATGCGCGCGTCCAATGCCTTGGCCTGATCGAGTTGCGGCGCTGCTGCGCGCTGGGCGTTCTCCGCTTCCTGCTGCGCCAGCGCGGATTGCGCTGCGGCGGCGTTGGCCTGGTCCAGCGCCGCTGTCGCCTGTTGTGCGTTGTGCGTGCTGGTGGCGATGGCGGTTTGCGTGGCGGCGATGTCGGCCTCGATGCGGCGAATATCGTCAGCCAGCGGGCGCGCGGGTTGCACGGCGTCGATGCACGCCAACGCTGTACGGCGCGGTACTGCGGCATCCACTGCGGTCTGTGCGGCGGCCAGGGCGGAGCCAGCGGCTTGCTCCTCCTGCGCCAGTTTTTCAGCTTGCTGGTGCCAGCGCAGTTCCTGCTCCAGCTCTGCTTTCTGCTGGTCCAGCGCTTGCAGGGCGATACCCGCGTCGGCGTTTTTGGTTTCCAGTTCCGCGCGTTGATCGGCACTCAGTGGCTTCTGGTCTGCCAGGCGCAGATTCAGTTTTTGCAGCGCGGCCTGTTCCAGCTTGTTGCGCTCGAAGGCGCGCATGGAGATTTCGGAATAGACGGTGCTGCCGGTCAGCGTTTCAAGCAGTTCGCCGCGTTCATTGTCCTCGGCTTTCAGAAAGGCCGAGAATTCGTTCTGCGCCAGCAGCACGGCGCGCGTGAACTGTTCAAACGACAGCCCGATGCGCTTTTCGATTTCCGCCTTAACTTCGGTCTTGGTAGCGCCGATGGGCTGTTCGGACGGCAGCAGTTTCAGCGACATCATTGTGGGCTGCAAAGCGCCTTCCGCCTTGGTACGCGAGCGGCGCACGCTCCAGCGCGCGCGGTAGGAAGCGCCGTCACTGCCGACGAAGTCCACTTCCGCATAGCCTTCCGCCGTGCCACGGCGCAGCAGCGTGCGCGGGTCCTGGGTGGAGACGGTTTCGTTGCCGACATCGGCCAGCAGGCTGCGGCCGGCTACGCGCAGCAGGCGTGGCGTGGCGTCGTACAGGGCCAGGCACAAGGCGTCCAGCAAGGTGCTCTTGCCGGCGCCGGTCGGACCGCTGATGGCGAACAGGCCGGTCGAGGCCAATGGCTCGGCTTCAAAATCGACGCTGAATTCTTCGGCCAGCGAGGCCAGGTTCTTGCCGCTGATTTTCAGGATTTTCATGGCAGCATCAACTCCGCAAAGGCGCTCAGTTGATCGGCCGGCGCTTCATTGCCGAAGCGCTGTTGGTAGAGCTGTTTGAATATATCGTCCGGTTTGAGTTTTTCCAGCTGGTCCAGCGTCATGACTTCCTTGTCGATCGAGGAATTGCGCGCGGCGGTCGAGGTTTCGATTTTGGCGAGGCGCACGGCCTTGCCATCCAGCGCGGCTTCGATGCGCGCGCGCAGGCCCGGCTCCGGTTGCTCCAGCAGCACGCGCACTTCCAGGAAGGGCTGCTGTTCGACTGGCGCATCCGGCGGCGCCAGCGCGTCCAGTTCTTCCAGCACCTGCGCCAGCGGCGCCGGTTTGGATGGGATGCGCAGCAGATCCACTGCGCGCGGTATCGGCACTGCTGCTATCTCGCGCACGGCAGCGCCGTCCAGATCGATGCGCAACACCTGATGCGCGTAGTTCACTTCCGCGAACGACAACGGCAGCGGGCTGCCGCAGTAGCGGATATGTTCCTGCTTGCCGACGCTCTGCGCCAGATGCAAGTGGCCCAGCGCCGCGTAGGCGATGGCTGGATCGAAGATCCCGGTTGGCAGCATCTCCGTGCCGCCGATGACGATGCGGCGTTCGGAGTCGCTGGACATCTGGCCATCCACCATGTGGCAATGGCCCATGGCGATGATGGCCTGGCCGTCCTGGCGCTTGCTGACGGCCAGTTCAAATGCCTGCTTGTAGAGCTGGGCGATGCCGGCCAGGTAAGGATCGGCGCCTTCTTCGGTCGTCATGCGTGGTACGTCGCCAGGGCGCAGGAATGGCACGGCGAGGCACCAGGCGACCACCGCGCCATCGCGGCCGGTCAGCGGCAGCACCAGTGATTCCACATCGATCTCGCCATCTGCATCGCGCTGCACGGCGCCGATGACGCGCGTGCCGTGCGCTTCCAGCAGCGGACCTGGTGCATCCAGCCGTCCTGGCGAGTCATGGTTGCCGGCGATGATGACCAGGTTCAGATGCGGTGCGCGCTCCTTGGCCTGCCGCAGGAAACGATACAGCTGCTTCTGCGAAGCCGCCGATGGATTGGCGTTGTCGTAAATGTCCCCGGCAATCAGCAGCGCGTCGGCCTGTTCGGCGACGATGGTGTCCAGCAGCCAGTCGAGGAATCGCTGGTGTTCGTAGTGACGCTCAAAATTATGCAGGGATTGGCCGAGATGCCAGTCGGAGGTGTGCAACAGACGCATGGGAAATGGAGTGAAACGACCGGAAAGCGCTCAATATAGCCCAAGCCGGCCGGTCCCGGCTTGATTAAACGCCATTATGCCGCATTGCTGGCCGGAGGTGGGATGACGGGACCGGCGCGGAAGGTGTTGCGGCCCGCCTGTTTGGCCTCGTACAGCAGAATATCGGCGCGGTTCAGCAGTTCGGCGGGGCTCACGTCTTCGTTGCGGTAGAAGGTCAGGCCGATGCTGGTGGAGATCGACACCACGGTGCCATCCAGGTCGAAGTCGGCCTGCATGGCCGAGACGATTTTGGCCGCCAGCGCCGCCGCGTCGTCAGTGCGGTGGATGCGTTCCATGATGATGGTGAATTCGTCGCCGCCCAATCGGGCGATGGTGTCGCTGGCGCGCATGGTGTGCGTCAGGCGGGCCGAAAACGCCTTGAGCAGGGCGTCGCCGACGGCGTGGCCGAAGGTGTCGTTGACAGGTTTGAAGCGGTCGATGTCCATGTACATCACCGCCATCAGGTTGCCGTTGTCGCGCGCGGAGCCCATGGCGTCGTGCAGTTTTTGCAGGAAGCCGGCGCGGTTGGTCAGGCCGGTGAGGGCGTCTACCTGGGATAGCCGCAGCAGGCGCTGTTTCTCGCGCTTCTGCACCGTAATGTCCTGGCGCATGACGTGGAAGCCGATGACGTTGATGCCATCTTCGTCCATTTGCGGAATGTAGACCACTTCATAGGTGCGTTCGGTGGCGTCGCTGTTGTCGTCTTCTTCAAAGGTCAGCGTTTCGCCGGCCAGCGCGCGCAACACATAGGGTTCGAGGAAGGCGTGGCGTTCGGCGCCCATGGTTTCCAGGATGGTGCGGCCCAGCACCGTGGTGCCGGTGCGGTTGAATTCGCGCTCGTAGGCCAGGTTGTGGAAGCGGTAGACCTGTTCGGCGTCGATGTAGGCGACCATGGCCGGCAGCGTGTCGGCGATGGTGCGCAGGCGCGATTCGCTTTCGCGCAGCGCCATCACGGATTTGCGCACGTGGGTGATGTCGTCCACCGTGCCGACGTAGCCGTACACCTGCCCATCCACCACCATCGCGGCGATTTTGAACGAGATCCAGACGATCATGCCGTCCGGGTGCACGCAGCGCAGCGTGTCCTGGTAAGGCACGCGGGTTTCGGCCATGTGGCCCAGCGCCGCCTGCAGCACGGCGCGGTCGTGCGGGTGGACGGCGCGTATCCAGGCGTCGCCCATGGCTTCCTCGCGCGTCAGGCCGGTGATGAGTTCAAAGGTGCGGTTGACGTAGGTGCAGTGGCCGGTGGCGTCGGCACGCAACAGGCCAAGCGGCGAGGCGTCGTTGACGGCGGTGAGTTCGGCCTGGTTCTGGCGCATCGCCAGTTCGGTTTCCTTGCGCGAGGTGATGTCGCGCACGTTGACCGCGACGCCATCGGTAATCGGCACGATCTGATGCTGCAGCCAGTGCACCGCGCGGTTGGGCAGGAAGTCGACTTCAAATTCTTCTTCCAGCGGCTGGCGCGATTCCAGCACGTGGCGGTATTTTTCAACGAAGCCTTGCGAGTGCAGGTCCGGCAGCACTTCGATGAGCCGCTTGCCCTTGATGTCGTCGCTGCGGAAACCCATCAGCTGCGCGCCGCGTTCATTGAGATCGGCGATGGTGAAGTCCAGGATCTCGCGTTGCGCGCCGCGCATGCGGCAGGCCTTGAACAGATAGACCGAATCCAGGCTGGCGTCGGCCGCCGCACGCAGCATGAGCTGGGCTTCGATCACCATGCTGGCGGTACGGCGCAGGCGGTAGGCCTGGCGTACCAGAAGGTAGACAAACAGCAGCACCATGCCGGAAGCGGCGATCGAGATGATGTAGTACACGCTGCGGCGGCGCTCAAAATGGGCCATCGCCGATTCGGTCGGGCTGCCGACCACCGCCATCAGCAGATAGCGCGGCAGTTCGGCAGAGCTGTAGATGCGGTCGATGGCGTCGAAACGGCGCTTGAGCTGAAGCTCCTCGTTTGCTTCGCCGTTGCTGGCCTGGACGGCGGTGAAGTCGATGCTGTCGCTGATGATGACCTGGTCGTCGATGCGCGCGGCGGACATGCCGTTTTCGCGGCTGATCAGCATGACGGCGCCGCCGGGGTCGATGCTCATGCGGTCGTAGTCTTCGACAAAATAGGCCGGGTCCATCATCACCAGGATCACGCCGGCAAAGCTGCCATCCGGCTTGTTCAGCCGGCGCGAGATCTGGATCTGCCATTTCTTGGTGCGGCTGTCGACCACCGGCGTGGATACCAGCGACACATCGGCCGGATTAGAGGCATGACTCTTGAAGAAGGGCGTATGTTTGTGCTCGGGCGCGAAGTAGCCGTTCTGGCTGTCGATGACATGGCCATCGCTGTTGAGGATTGCCAGCGGCAGATCCAGCTTGGTCGGCAGCAGGGAATCGAGCAGGCCGTTTTTGCGGCTGAATTCCGCCAGCCGCAGACGGCCGTCGGTTTCCTCGTATTTGAGCTTGAACAGCTGGGTAGCGTGGTCGGTTTGCCGCAGCAGGTGGTTGGTGTGCTCGGCCAGCGTGCGCGCCAGCGACTGACTGTGCAAGACCGCATCGTGACGGGCGGTTAGCTTTTCCTGCCGCACCTGGTAAGCCACGGCCAGCCACATGAAGGTCAGCAGTGCGACGCCAAAGGCGGGCAGCAGGATGGAGCGGTACAGACGGCGTAAGAAATCCAGCATCGGCGCACGGTCCTCATCGGTGATTGGAACTCTTTGCGGTTATTCTGCACGGAAATATCGCTTTTGGTGTGAAAGTGGAGAAAAAAACCTCATTCCGTTCACAGGCAATATTGAAATCTTTATTAGAATAGGGACCATGACCGAAACGATATTGAGCCTGTCCGCGGCGCGGGCGTTGCATCTGGCGGCGCAAGGCTTGTTGCAGCCACGCCGCCGCAAGGCGCGCCAGCCGGACGTGGTGGACACCATCCGGCAAATGGGCGTGCTGCAAATCGATACCATCCATGTGGTGGCGCGCAGTCCCTACCTGGTGCTGTGGAGCCGTCTGGGCGATTATCCGCAGCCGTGGCTGGAGCAGGCGCTGGCCGCCGGCGAACTGTTTGAATACTGGGCGCATGAGGCCTGTTTCGTGCCGGTTGAGGATTATGGCCTGTACCGCCATCGCATGCTGGACCCGGAAGCCATGGGCTGGAAGTATTCCGCTACCTGGATGAAGGAGCGCCGCGCCGAGGTGGACAAGGTGCTGCAGCATATCCGCGTCAACGGCCCGACGCGTTCCGCCGACTTTGAACGCACCGATGGCCAGAGTGGTGGCTGGTGGAGCTGGAAGCCGGAAAAACGCTCGCTGGAGGTGCTATTTACTACCGGCGCACTGATGATCTCCGCCCGCCATAACTTCCAGCGCATTTATGACCTGGCCGAACGCGTGCTGCCGGATTGGGACGACAGCCAGCTGCGGCCCATGGATGAGGTGCGGCGCGCGCTGGTGCTCAAGGCGGTCAAGGCCATGGGCTGCGCACGCAGTGCATGGATCAGCGACTACTTCCGCACCAAGCCGCCGCGTCTCGATCCCGAACAACTGGTCGCGGAGGGCGCCTTGCTGCGCGCATGGGTGGAAGACTGGGACGATCCTGTCTACATCCATCCTGATCTTGCGCACTTGCTGGCCGCTGCCGCCGATGGCACGCTGTCGCCGACGCTGACCACCATCCTGTCGCCATTCGATCCAGTGGTGTGGGACCGCCGCCGCGCGCTGGAGCTGTTCAACTTTGATTACCGGCTGGAGTGCTACACGCCCGCCGACAAACGCCAGTACGGCTACTTCACGCTGCCGATCCTGCGCCGCGGCGCGCTGGTCGGCCGGCTTGACGCCAAGGCGCACCGCCGCGATGGCGTATTTGAAGTGAAGTCGCTGGTGCTGGAGCCACCGGCACGCGTCAGCGACCGCTTTACGCGCGACATCGCCGGTGCGCTGCAGCGTCTGGCGGACTGGCACGCCTGTCCTGAAGTACACATTAAACACGCTGCACCAGCCATTTTTGGCCAGCAGCTGCAAGCCGCGCTGGATGCAGCCGGATCAGAAAAGGAAGCCGCATGACTTTGCCCGCCGCCCCCGCCAGCCTGCTGGCCGCTGACGGACAACCGCTGTTTGGCCGCTACGCCGGCCAGGTCGGCAATATCGATTGGACGCAGCTGGCCAAGCCGTTTGCGCGCAGCGCGCTGTGGCGCCGCTTCCATCACAAGCGCTGGCACTACGTGGCGCTGTGCACGGAGCAGGTGTTCTGCGCGGTGGCGATTGTGGACCTGGGCTGGATCAGCACCGCGTTTGCCTATGCGTTCGACCGTGGCGAAGGCGATATGCTGGCCAATTTTTCGCAGGACGGCCTGCCGCTGATATCGGCCAAGCTGGCCAACCACGCGGGCGAATCGAGCAGCTTCAAGGCGCGCAACTGCCATATCGCGGTGGATGCGCAGGGCGATGGCAGTTACCAGCTGACGCTGCGCTGCGATTTTCTGGAAATCGACGCCAGCTTCGGCCCCGGCGCGTCGCCGCTGCTGCTGGCGACGGGGCCGATCGACAAGGGCTCGGTGCATGCGACGCAGAAGTCGTCCGCCATGCCGCTGCGCGGCGAGGTGCGTACCTGGCGCGAGGAATACAAGCTCGATGGCGGCGTCGCCAGCTTTGACTATTCCAATGGCCTGCTGGCGCGCAATACGGACTGGCGCTGGGCCTCGGCGCACAATCTGGAGCTGGGCTTCAATCTGCAGGCGGGCTATTTTGGCGGCCATGAAAATGCGCTGTGGCTGGATGGCGAGCTGTATCCGCTGGCGGCGGCGCACTTCCTGTACGATAAAAAAGACGCGCTGTCGCCGTGGCATATCTTTACCGAGGACGATATGCTGGACCTGGTGTTCACACCGGATGGCGCGCGCCGCGACAACAAGAAGATGGTGGTGGCGGCCAGCCGCTACCTGCAACCGATAGGCAGCTTCACCGGCTGGGTGCGTAGTGCGCCGGATCAGCCCAAACGCATGGTCACGCAGTTGATGGGCGTGACTGAAGATCATTCATCGCGCTGGTAATCCTCCATGAGTATTCGTAATCTGGACCGTCTGTTCCAACCACGCTCGGTGGCCCTGATCGGCGCGTCGGATAATCCGCAGCGCATCGGCACGCGGGTGCTGGCGAATCTGCTCGATGGTGAATTTACGCGTAGCGGTGGCGTGGTGTATCCAGTCAACCCGAAGCACCAGGCGTTGCACGGCTTGCCGTGTTATGGACGGGTCAGTGCGCTGCCCAAGCCGGCCGACCTGGCCATCATCTGCACGCCGCCGGCCACGCTGCCGGGATTGATCGGCGAGCTGGGACAGCACGGCACCAAGGCGGCCATCGTGATGACGGCCGATCCTGCGCACAGCGGTGGCCGCAGCTTGCGCCAGCAGATGCTGGAAGCGGCGCGGCCTTATTTGCTGCGGATACTGGGCGCTGGCAGCGTCGGACTGCAATCGCCGTCACTGGGCCTGAATGCCAGCTTTACGCAGATGGAAGCGGGCAAGGGGCGGCTGGCTTTCGTCTCGCAATCCGGTGCGCTGGCGACGGCGGTACTGGATTGGGCCGGCCAGCGCGGCATCGGCTTTTCGCGGCTGGTCGCCATGGGCGACGGCATGGACGTGGACTTTGGCGACTTGCTGGATTACCTGGCGGCCGATGCGGAGACGGAAGCGATCCTGCTGTGCATAGAACACGTGAGCAGCGCCCGCAAGTTCATGTCGGCGGGGCGGCTGGCGGCGCGCGGCAAGCCGGTCATCGTGCTGAAAGTGGGGCGCGATGCGGCGCCTGGCCAGGATCTGGTGTTTGATGCGGCGATACGCCGCGCCGGCATGCTGCGCGTGTATTCGACCGAAGACCTGTTCGACGCGGTGGAGACGCTGGCGCGCCAGCGCCCGCAGCGCGGCGAGCGGCTGGCGGTGCTGACCAACGGCGGCGGCCTGGGGCTGATCGCGGCCGATGCGCTGGCCTGCAGCGGCGCGCAACTGGCGGCGTTGTCGCCGGAAACGGTGCGCGGCCTGACGCAGGCCGGTGCGCCCCAGACCAATCCGCTGGATGTCCTGGCCGACGCGCCCGTGGCGCAGTATGTGGGGGCGGTCGAGGCGCTGCTGCGCGAGCCGCAGGCGGATGCGCTGCTGTTTCTGCACGCGCCGACCGCCATGGTGGCCAGTGACCTGATCGCTGAAGCAGTCGCACCGTTGATGAAAGCCGCTGGCAAGAATGTGCTGTCGTGCTGGCTGGGCGGCAGTTCGGTGGCGCAGGCGCGCCGGGTGTTTGCGGAGGCGGGCCTGCCGACTTATGACACGCCTGAAAAGGCCGTCAACGGTTTCCTGCAAATTGCCCAGTATCGCCGCAATCAGGAGTTGCTGATGGAGGTGCCGGTCGGCATGCCGACCACCAGCGCCAGCGGCCGTTCCACCGCGCGCGGCCTGGTGCAGGCGGCGCTGAACGCCGGCCACAGCGAGCTGTCCGACGCTGATGCGCGCGCACTGATGGCCGCCTACGGCATCGCACTGGCGACGCCGCAGCAGACCGCGCTGGCCGGCGCGACGCTGGCCGCGGCGCGCATCCAGATTGGTCATGATCCGGTGTTTGGCCCGGTGGTGTTTTTTGGCCAGGGTGGTATTGCCGCCGATGTGGCGGCGGACCGCGCCGCTGGCCTGCCGCCGCTGAATATGACGCTGGCGCGCGACATGGTCGGCCGCACCCGCGTTTCGCGGCTGCTGGCGCAGGGGCAGACGCCGGCCGACGCGGAAGCGCTGATCCGCACCTTGGTGCAGGTCGCCGACATGGTGGCCGACCTGCCCGAGCTGACGGAGCTGGACCTGAATCCGTTGCTGGCGATCGGCGGCAGCGTGGTGGCGCTGGGCGCGCGCATGCATCTGGCCAAGGCGCGGGCGCGGCGCACGGTGCTGGCGATCCGGCCGTATCCGCAGGAACTGGAAGAACGCGTCGACTGGGGCGGTGGGCAGATCCTGCTGCGGCCGATCCGGCCGGAAGACGGCCCGCAGCACCAGGTATTCTTTAGCGCGCTGGAGGCGGACGATATCCGGCTGCGCTTCTTCTCCGCCATGCGCGAGCTGCCGCCGGCGCAGCTGGCGCGGCTGACGCAGATCGACTATGACCGTGCCATGGCGTTTATCGCCACGCGGCCTGGCGTGGATGGCATGCCGGAAACACTGGGCGTGGTGCGCGCCGTGACGGATCCGGACAACCAGTCGGCGGAATTTGCCGTCATCGTGCGTTCCGATCTGAAAGGCAAGGGACTGGGCTACATCCTGTTCCAGAAGCTGGTCGATTATTTCCGCGCGCGCGGCACGCGCGAAATCGTCGGCGATGCGTTGTCGGAGAATACCGGTGTGCAAAAACTGATACGCCACTTCGGCGGCGTGGTATTGCCGCATCCAGAAGCCGGGATGGTGAGATTACAACTGCCGTTGCGATAGCATTCGCGGCACGCTTGAGATATATTGGCGATGGGCGGGTTTGTTCTAGCTCAAAGCGTCGTTGTCGGGATTATTTACACTTTTTACTTCCACCTACAGACTTGGGAGTCAGAATGTTAACCGCCACATATACTCTGGTCGCACTGTCAGTCGAACAAGCGAGCGTTCGTCTTAGCCTGCAGTCGTTCCAGAAATATATGCGTTCCACGCTGATGCAGCAAAACCGCATGACCCTGTCGCAACTGGAATATGCTTGCGAAAACCTTAATACCTTGTATCAGTCCTGTCACTGGCGCAAGACCGAGATGTATCTGATACCGGCACTGCGCGATGCCACTGAGCGGGCCGATCAGTTGCTGGACGAGCTCAACCGTTTGAACCAGGCCGCGCTGACGTCCATCCGTTTGCTGCAAGACAAGCTGGGCGCGCTGGCCGATGTCCGCGACGAGCAGGTCAGCGAAGTGTGCGACAGCATCGACACCTTCTGCGCCTCGCTGCTGAAGCGGCTGGAAAAGGAAGAGCACGAATTGTTCGGCCTGGCCCGGCATGCGATCGCCGGCGAAACCTGGTTCTCGATCGCCAATCAATTGATGATGCACGACAAGCATCTGGACGAAATGAAGCGCTCCGGCCTGCCGCCGGCGGAAGCTGCCCAGGTTGCCGCGCGTCGCCGCGCCTTGCCTGGCGGCGAGGTCGATGATGGCCAGATTTCGATACCAGGCTTGCAGGTATTGCCAGTTGTGAATCTCGACGACGCGCCTGCGCCGCCGTTGCGCAAGCCCGCGCAGCAAGCATCGCATGACGATGCTTTCATGAAGTAACCGCCCCATAGCGCCTTCGCAGGGCAAAATCTTCCTGCTTTGCTATGATGGTGGTTTTAGCCATCACCATAGCGCACCATGTTTGATTTCCTCTTTAAGCGTGCAACAGAATCCTCGGTCGTTCCGCCAGCTCCTGCGCCCGCGCCGGAGCCGGATGCTGCGGCTGGCCGTCGCGATGAACAGGCGCAACGCGCCGCCGCCCTCAATGGCAATGAAGCCGCCGCTGTCGCACTGATATTGGAGAGCGAATTCGCCGGGGTGCGGCTGACCGCCGCCGAGCATGTGCAGTCGCAGGCCGCGCTCGAGCAGGTGCTGCAGGCGGTGCGCAACACCGACCGCCGCGTCGCCAAGCTGATGCAGAGCCGGCTGGACGCCATCCGTTATCAGCAGGCCGAGCTGCAAAAAGCCCAGGCGTGTCTGGATCTCGCGCAACGTCTGTTGCAGGACGAGAAGTTAACGCCGAATCAGGTTGCGGAGCTGGACCGCCAATGGCTGGTGGTGGCGGACGTGCCGGCGTTGGCGGAGCAGTTCGCGAGCGCCCGCGCGGCGCTGGCCGCCCGCCTGGAAGCGCAGGTGACATTACAGCGCACCATCATCGATGCCATGGCGGCCGTGCGCAAGCTGCCCGATGCCGGCTTGCCAGCGGAAGAGGCGCTGCAGACGCTGGAACGGCATGCCGCAGCCGAGGCGGAATACCAGAATGCCCCCGAACACAACGCTTTGCCGCGCCATCTGCTGAGCGACTATGCGCAAGCGCTGGCGCAAGTGCGCGCCGCGCTGACCGTGCCTGTCAAGCCGGCGCCCGTGGCCGAGCCTGAAGCTGCGCCAGCTGTCGCTGAGGCCGCGCCGGACCCGGCTGCGGCCCCTAAGCAGCCCAAACAGCCGAAGCAGCCGCCCAAGGAAGCCGACAAGAAATTCCTGGAAACATTGGAGGCGATGGAAGCTGCGCTGGAGCACGGCCAGCTCCACATCGCAGGCGAACACGACAAATGGCTGCGCGAGCACAAGACCCGTCTCAGCCACGCCCAGACTGAGCATCTGAACCACGTCCGTGCCGAACTCAAGCGACTGGGTGACTGGGCGCGCTGGGGCGGCAATGTCTCGCGCGAAGAGCTGGTCAAGGCGGTGGAAGAGCTGCCAGGCCAGAAACTGGCCATGAGCGAGCTGGCCAAAAAAGTAGGCAGCATGCGTGACCGCTGGAAAGCGCTGGATGCGGTCTCGGGCCATGCGCCGAAAAGCCTGTGGGAACGCTTCGATGCGGCCTGTACCGCCGCTTACGCGCCTGCCGCCGCCCACTTCAAGCAGCTGGCCGACGAGCGCCACGCCAACGCCGCCAAGGCGCAGGCCCTGATCTCTGAAACGCAAGCCCTGGCCGAGTCGGTGGCCACCGGGGGTGCGGACCTGAAAAACGTCGCGGCAGCCGGCCAGCGCCTGCGCCAGATGTGGACGCGCCTGGGCACCATCGACCGCAAGGAAAAACGCAAGCTCGACCAGACCTTCGACAAGGTGCTGGCCCATATGCTGTCGCCGCTGTCCGAGCAGCGCAAGGTGGAAGCCGCCAAGCGCGAGCAGCTGATTGTCGAGGCGGAAGCACTGGAGCCATCCGACCGTCAGACGCTGGACAAGCTGCGCCGTCTGCAGGAGCGCTGGCAGGAGCAGGCCAAGGCCTTGCCGCTGGAGCGCAAGATCGAACAAGCGCTGTGGCAGCGTTTCCGCGCCGCATGCGACGCCATCTTCTCCAGGCGCAAGGAAACTGCGCACGCCGCCGATCACGAACGCAAGGCGCAACTGCACGCGCGCGAAGCAATCTGCAAGGCGCTGGAAGAGGCGACTTTCAGTGGCGAAGACAAGGCCCAACTGGCCGCCATCGCCAAGGCGCTCAAGGATGCAGCCACGGCCTGGCATGCGACCGGCATCGTGCCGCGGGCTGCCGAAGCCCGTATCAATCAGCGCTATCACAATGCGGTCGGCAAGGTGCAGGGGCAGGCGGACGCGATCAAGCGCCGTGCCGGTGCAGCCCAGGCCAATGCGCTGCGCGACAAGCTGCGCCTGTGCCAGTCGCTGGAAAGCGCGCTGGGCGCGGACGGCAGCGCCATCGATGCGACCGATTGGCAGGCGCGCTGGGCTGAATTGCCGTCGCTGGGCAATGAGTATGAGCGCGCGCTGAACGGCCGTTTCACCGCTGCGCTGGGCGCGCTGAATGGCGAGCGCAGTGCCTACGCGCAGCAGCTGGAGCGTAATCGCGCCAAGTTGCTGGATGAGGTGCTGCGCCTGGAAATCGTCGCCGGGGTGGATAGCGGCGCCGAATTTGCGCGCGAACGCCTGAAAATGCAGGTGGAAGTGCTGCAATCGTCGCTGAAATCCGGCCAGAAGCCGCAGTCGGCCAGCGCCGCCTACCTGCAGCTGTGCGCGATGCCGGCGCTGGCGGACGCACGTACCGCCAGCCGGATCGAGCAACTGTTCCGCCGCATTGGCGCCTCGGAGCGTGCATGAGTTTGAATGAGGTGCGGATCCAGGCAGAAGATTTCGATTTGTCTGCCGAGGTCGCCCAGCTGCGCGCCGATTATCCCAAGGTCGGCGGCGTGGTGACATTTGTCGGCACCGTACGCGACCTCAACGAGGGCGCTGCGGTGTCCGAGATGGTGCTGGAACATTATCCGGGCATGACGGAGCAGGCGATCAGCAACATCATCGACCAGGCCAAGGCGCGCTGGCCCATTTTCAGCGCGCTGGTGATCCACCGCGTCGGCCCGCTCCAGCCCAAGGACCAGATCGTCCTGGTGGCAGTGACGTCGGCGCACCGGGGCGAGGCGTTTGCTGCGTGCGAATTCATCATCGACTATCTCAAGACCGAGGCGCCGTTCTGGAAAAAGGAGCAAACCCCGGACGGCGCGCGCTGGGTCGATGCCCGCGTGAGCGATGATGCGGCATTGACTAAATGGAAAGTTTAAATGCAGGGTTAGCTCCTTGAAAACGTCATCGCTTATCCCTATGTAAGCGATAACTGTTAAATATCGGAGCAACAAATGCGTCAAGACAAACTCACCACCAAACTCCAGGAAGCCCTGTCGGACTCGCAGAGTCTGGCCGTGGGCAATGACAACCAATACATCGAACCGCTGCACCTGCTGACGGCCCTGTTGAACCAGGACGATGGCAGCGCGCGCTCGCTGCTGCAACGCGCCGGCGTCAATGTCGGCGGCCTGAGCAAGGCGCTGAGTGCGGCGCTGGAACGCTTGCCGAAAGTGTCCGGCACCGGTGGCAATGTGCAAGCGAGCCGTGAACTGGTGGCCGTGCTCAACCTGGCCGACAAGGAAGCGCAGAAGCGCGTCGATCAATTCATCTCCAGCGAAATGGTGCTGCTGGCGCTGACCGACGACAAGTCGGACGCCGGCGCGCTGGCGCGTGAAAGCGGCCTGACCCGCAAGTCGCTGGAAGCGGCCATCGACACCGTGCGCGGCGGCGCCAAGGTAGACAATGCCGAGGCTGAAGGCCAGCGCGAAGCCCTGAAAAAATACACCCTGGACCTGACCGAGCGCGCCCGCCAGGGCAAGCTGGACCCGGTGATCGGCCGCGACGATGAAATCCGCCGCGCGATCCAGGTGCTGCAACGCCGCTCCAAGAACAATCCTGTGCTGATCGGCGAACCGGGCGTGGGCAAGACCGCGATCGTGGAAGGCCTGGCGCAGCGCATCATCAACAACGAGGTGCCCGATTCGCTCAAAGGCAAGCGCGTGCTGGCGCTCGACATGGCGGCGCTGGTGGCTGGCGCCAAGTACCGCGGCGAGTTCGAGGAACGTCTGAAAGCCGTGCTCAAGGAGCTGGCCATGGACGAAGGCCAGACCATCGTCTTCATTGACGAGATGCACACCATGGTGGGCGCTGGCAAGGCCGACGGCGCCATGGATGCGGGCAATATGCTGAAACCGGCGCTGGCCCGCGGCGAGCTGCACTGCGTCGGTGCGACCACGCTGGACGAGTACCGCAAATACATCGAGAAAGACCCTGCGCTGGAGCGCCGCTTCCAGAAAATTCTGGTGGACGAGCCGAGCGTGGAAGACACCATCGCGATCCTGCGCGGCTTGCAGGACAAGTACGAGCTGCACCACCAGGTGGCGATTTCGGACGCGGCAATTATCGCAGCGGCAGAGCTGTCGCACCGTTACATTACCGACCGCTTCCTGCCCGACAAGGCGATCGACCTCATCGACGAGGCAGCTGCCAAGATCAAGATCGAAATTGATTCCAAGCCGGAAGTCATGGACAAGCTGGAACGCCGTCTGATCCAGCTGAAGATCGAGAAGGAAGCGGTCAAGAAGGAAAAGGACGAAGGCTCGCGCAAGCGTCTGGAACTCATCGACGAGGAAATCGTGCGCCTGACGCGCGAGCTCAACGACTACGAGGAAATCCTCAAGGCCGAGAAGTCGGTGGTGCAGGGCAGTACCCACATCAAGGAAGAGATCGACCGCATCAAGCAGCAGATGGAGCAGGCCACGCGCGAAAGCAACTGGCAGCGTGTCTCGGAGCTGCAATACGGCCGCCTGCCTGAGCTGGAAGCGCAGCTGAAGCAGGCTGAAAAAGCCACGGCCAGCGCCGGTGGCGCGCAAGATCCGTCCAAGCCCAAACTGCTGCGCACCGAAGTGGGCGCCGAGGAAATCGCGGAAGTGGTGTCGCGTGCGACCGGCATTCCGGTGTCACGCATGATGCAAGGCGAGCGCGAGAAGTTGCTGCACATCGAGGAGAAGCTGCACGAACGGGTGGTCGGCCAGGACGAGGCGATCAATGCGGTGGCCGACGCCATCCGCCGCTCGCGCGCGGGCCTGTCGGACCCGAACCGTCCGTACGGCTCCTTCCTGTTCCTGGGTCCGACCGGTGTCGGCAAGACCGAAGTGACCAAGGCGCTGGCGGGCTTCCTGTTCGATACGGAAGAATCGCTGATCCGTATCGACATGAGCGAGTTCATGGAGAAGCATTCGGTAGCCCGTCTGATCGGGGCGCCGCCAGGCTATGTGGGGTACGACGAGGGCGGCTATCTGACCGAGGCCGTGCGCCGCAAGCCGTACAGCGTGATCTTGCTGGACGAGGTGGAAAAGGCGCATCCGGATGTGTTCAACGTGCTGCTGCAGGTGCTGGACGATGGCCGCATGACCGATGGGCAGGGCCGTACGGTGGACTTCAAGAACACCGTCATCATCATGACCTCGAACCTGGGTTCGCACAAAATCCAGTCGATGGAAGACTCGGACCCCGGCGTGGTCAAGCTGGCGGTGATGGCCGAGGTGCGTTCGCACTTCCGTCCCGAGTTCATCAACCGTATCGATGAGATCGTGGTGTTCCACGGCCTGGATGAGAAGAACATCGGCGCGATTGCCCGCATCCAGCTGGCGACGCTGGAGAAACGTCTGGCCAAGATGGAAATTGGCATGACGGTGACCGACGCGGCGCTGCAGAAGATCGCCGAGGCGGGCTACGATCCGGTGTATGGTGCGCGGCCGCTGAAACGGGCGATCCAGCAGCAGATCGAAAATCCGCTGTCCAGGCTGATCCTGCAAGGGAAGTTTGGACCGAAGGACACCATCCACGTCGACGCTGTCAACGGCGAGCTGGCCTTCAGCTAATGCCGGCCCATGCGGGCTAGTGGCGGACGATGCGGTTGCGACCGTCGCGCTTGGCGCGGTACAACGCATCGTCTGCCCGTTTCAACACTTCCTCGTACGCGCTGTCACCGGCGGTCATTTCGCTGAGGCCGCCGCTGATGGTGGCGCCGCGTCCCAATGTGCCCAATTCCCTGAGCTGTTCCGCAATGCGCAGGCGCAGGCGTTCCGCGATCGGCATGGCCTGCGCGCTGTCCGTGTGCGGCATCAGCACGACAAACTCGTCACCGCCCAGGCGGGCCGGGAAATCGGTGGCGCGCAGCTCGCGCCGGCAGACCTCGGCCGTGGCCATGATGGCCTTGTCGCCGCTCAGGTGGCCGTATTCGTCGTTGATGCCTTTGAAATGGTCGATATCGAAGATCAGCACGGAAGCAGCGGTCTTGTAGCGCGCGAACAATTCAAAATGTTCGGTCAGGCTGTTCATGAGCTTGCGGCGGTTGGCCAGGCCGGTCAGCGAATCGGTCTCGCTTTGCATGCGCAGCAGCGCTTCCAGCTTTTTGCTGGCGGTGATATTGCTGGCGACCCATAGCACCGCATCTTCGCCCAGCACCTGGTATTCCAGCGGCTGCACGCGGCCTTCAAACCACAGCGTTTCCGCCGGGCCCTCACTGCCCACGCCCTTGACGTCATCGCCGGCCAGCGGATATTCGACCACATGCAGGCCGCGCGAGGCCAGTGCAATGGCCACCTGCGCCTGGAACCACGCGGCTTTTTCCGGGTTCAGCACCTCGGCCAGGTATTTGCCGGCCAGGCCGCTGCCGTCGTGGTAATAGCGCGTGTCCGTGCCGCCGAAAATGGCGGCATAGCGGCCGCTGCGCGTGAGGATGAATGCCGGATCGGGCAGCGCTGACAGCAGCGCGGCGATTTGCTCGTTCGAGAAGAGGGACAAATCCGCCATCCGATACCATTTTTCTAATTGTTGAGTTTCCACTAATGTACCGTACTTTTGTCCAAGCACACGTTATCGGCATAAATCTGGAAAACTTAACTAACGATCATTATTGTTGTTATCCAAAGAAGGTAGACGGCGAGCAGCCAAAGGTTTTCTTGAACATGGCGGAGAAGGCGGACTGGCTGGCGTAACCGAGTTCAGCAGCCACCTGCGACAGCGGTACGCCCCGCGCGATCAGCGGCGCCGCATGCGCCAGGCGCACTTGCTGGCGCCAGTGGCCGAAGCCCATGCCCAGTTCGCGCTCGAACAGGCGGGTCAGCGTGCGTTCGGAGGCGCCCACTTGCGTGGCCCAGTCGGCCAGCGTGCATTCGGCGCCGGGATCGGCGATCAGGGCGTCGCACAGCGCTTTCAGGCGCTTGTCAGTGGGCAGCGGCACGCGCACGGGACGCTCGGCGCAGCGCGGCATTTCGTCCAGCAGCAATTCCATCAGCAGGCGCTCGCGGCCGGATTGCTCGTGCTGGTCGTGCTGTTCCAGCGCCGCCATGAGTTCCCGCAACAGGCTGGACACTTCCACCACCTTGCAGTCGTTGCCGGGAAAGGGCGAGCGGCTGGCGTGGATGCATAGCGGCCGCAAGCGTGTGTTTTCCAGGATGGTCACGCCATGCACCACGTCCGGCGGCACCCAGATGGCGCGCTGCGGCGGCACGATCCAGCTGCTGTGGTTGGCATCCACGCGCATTACGCCTTGCATCGCGTAGGTGAACTGGCCCCACGGATGGTGGTGGGGCAGCAGCACATCGTCCGCTTCCAGGTCACGGCCGGACATGGTGAGCGGGTGGGCTTCGGTAGGAAAGTCGCAGTCCCAGTTGAATTGCGTGTGCTTGACGACGTGGATAGGCATGGCGGATTCACGATAAAAATTGTCTTTCTATCTTAAATCAGACCATGATGATTTGCTTAAACTTCAGCAAACAACACGGAGAGCAGCATGAACGACAAGACTTTGCTGCGCCAGGATGCCCGGGTAATCACGCTCGTGGGGCTGGCGCATGGCACTTCCCATTTTTATCACGTGATCCTGGCGGCGCTGATACCGTGGCTGAAACCGGAGTTCGGGCTCAGCTATTCGGAACTCGGGTTGCTGATGACGGTATTTTTTGTGGTGTCCGGCGTGGGACAGGCGATGGCCGGCTTTATCGTCGACAGGTTCAGCGCGCGCACCGTGCTGTTCAGCGGGATTGCGCTGCTGGGCCTGTCGGCGGTGATGCTGTCGAGCGCGCACAGCTACGCGCAGTTGATGCTGGGCGCCCTCCTGGCCGGTTGCGGCAACAGCGTGTTCCACCCGGCGGACTACACCTTGCTGAACCAGCGCGTGTCCAAGGCACGGCTGGCGCACGGTTTTTCGGTGCACGGCATCAGTGGCAATATCGGCTGGGCGCTGTCGCCGCTGTTCCTGACGTTTGTGGCCGGCCGTACCGACTGGCGCACGGCGCTGCTGTGCGCGGCCGTATTGCCGCTGGCCGTGCTGGCGCTGCTGGTCTGGAACCGCCATGCCTTGCGGCCCGAGCCGGCTGCGGTGCTGGTGGCCGGCAAGCATGCGGTTGCGGCGGCGGGCGAGGGGCCATTCAGCTTCCTCAAGCTCAAGGTGGTGTGGTTGTGCTTTGCCTTTTTCCTGATTTCTGCCGTGGCGCTGGCGGGCATTCAGACTTTTGCTTCGACTAGCCTGGTCAGCCTGTACGGCATGTCGCTGGGCACGGCGACCTCGGCTTACACCTGCTTCATGATGGCGTCGGCGGCAGGCATGGCCTACGGCGGCTTCCTGGGTGCGGGCTCGCGCAATCACGACCGCATCATCATGCTGGCGTTTGGTTCGGCGGCCGTGCTGTCGCTGGTGCTGGCGGCGGCCGTGGTGCCGGGCTGGATGGCGGTGGTGCTGATGGGACTGATCGGTCTGGTGACGGGCATCTCCGGCCCATCGCGTGACCTCATGATACGCGGTGCTGCGCCGGCCAACGCCACCGGCCGCGTGTTTGGCGTGGTGTATTCCGGCCTTGATAGCGGTCTGGCGCTGGGGCCGCTGCTGTTTGGCGCGCTCATGGACGCCCACCATCCGGCTGGCGTGTTTGTGGGCATCGCCGTATTCCAGGCGCTGGTGATCCTGACGGCGGCGGGTGTCGGCAGCAATAGCCGCGTGACCGCCGTGCCTAAAACCGCATAAAATAAAGTCATCTGAATAACGATACACGGGAAGATGATGAGCTTTGCCACCACCGATTTATGCGACGACAACACCAACCTGCTGGACGATGGCCGCCTGGCGGTATTGCCGCCGGTGTTCCGCCACTTTGGCCAGCGCGTGCGCTTTTCCGGCCGCGTCGTCACGCTGAAAGTGCATGAGGATAACGCGCTGGTGCGCGCCACGCTGGAAACCCCGGGCGACGGCAATGTGCTGGTGGTGGATGGCGGCGGCAGCCTGCGCCGCGCGCTGGTCGGCGGCCAGCTGGGCTTGCTGGCGCAGGACAATGGCTGGTCCGGCATTATTGTTGATGGCTGCGTGCGCGATACGGAGGAAATCAACGCCTGCGACATCGGCGTGCGCGCGCTCGCGGCGCATCCGCAGAAAAGCAGCAAGAAGGGCGTGGGCGAGCGCAATGTGCGCGTGCATATCGCCGGTGTGCCGGTCAATCCGGGCGACTGGATTTATGCCGATGCGGATGGCGTGCTGGTCGCTCAGCAGAAGCTGGCCTGATTTCGCATGACGAAAAGGCGGTTTCATATTGCGGAATTCGATGTGGGACTGCAACATCAAAATCTTTCATTGTGAGGAATTTGGTTTCGTATCCTGAAAATTGACAACTAAGCTATTGATTCATATTGGAATTAATTTACTTAGTTGTCTTATATAAGAGTCTTGGTGCGCAGCGTCAAAAGTTCTATCATTTCTCTCACCGGCTTGAGAGAAACAGGAGAACGCCATGGACACCCGCGAACAGCAAATCGCCGCACTGCAAAAAGACTGGGACACCAATCCACGCTGGAACGGTGTCACCCGTACTTACACGGCTGACGACGTGGTGCGCCTGCGCGGTTCCATCCAGATCGAGCACACGCTGGCGCAGCGCGGCGCGGAAAAGTTGTGGGACCTGGTCAACCAGGAACCATTCGTCAATGCGCTGGGCGCGCTGACGGGTAACCAGGCCATGCAGCAAGTCAAGGCCGGCCTGAAAGCGATCTACCTGTCGGGCTGGCAGGTGGCTGGCGACGCCAATCTGGCGGGCGAAATGTACCCGGACCAGTCGCTGTACCCGGCCAATTCGGTGCCGATGGTGGTTCGCCGCATCAACAACACCTTGCAGCGCGCCGACCAGATCCAGTGGTCGGAAGGTAACAACAAGATCGATTATTTCGTTCCCATCGTGGCTGATGCGGAAGCGGGCTTTGGTGGCGTGCTCAACGCGTTTGAACTCATGAAATCCATGATCGAGGCGGGCGCCTCGGGCGTGCACTTCGAAGACCAGCTGGCCTCGGCCAAGAAATGCGGCCACATGGGCGGCAAGGTGCTGGTGCCGACGCGCGAAGCGGTGGAAAAGCTGACCGCAGCGCGCCTGGCGGCCGACGTCATGGGCACCTCGACGCTGGTGATCGCCCGTACCGATGCCGAAGCGGCGGATTTGCTGACCTCGGACATCGACGATAACGACAAGCCGTTCTGCACCGGCGAGCGCACCGTGGAAGGTTTTTACAAGGTGCGCAACGGCCTGGAGCAGGCGATCGCGCGCGCCCTGGCGTATGCGCCATACGCCGACCTGGTGTGGTGCGAAACCGGCAAGCCGGACCTGGAATTCGCCAAGAAATTCGCCGAAGCGGTGCACGCCAGGTTCCCGGGCAAGATGCTGGCCTATAACTGCTCGCCGTCATTCAACTGGAAGAAAAACCTGGACGACGCCACCATCGCCAGGTTCCAGAAAGAGCTGGGCGCGATGGGCTACAAGTTCCAGTTCATCACGCTGGCCGGCTTTCACGCGCTGAATTACGGCATGTTTCACCTGGCGCACGGCTATGCGCGCCGCCAGATGCCGGCCTTTGTGGAATTGCAGGAAGCGGAATTTGCCGCAGCGGAGCGCGGCTTCACCGCCGTCCAGCATCAGCGCGAAGTGGGAACAGGATATTTTGATGCGGTGACCCAGACGATACAAAGGATACAAAGCGGCCAGTCGTCCATCACCGCCTTGCATGGTTCGACCGAAGACGAGCAGTTCTTCGATAAAAAGGTCGCGTAACGATAACAGGGAGTGAGATGGCGAGGGCGGGCGACACCCGCGCGCGCCATAAGCGGCAGCGACACAATCGCTGCCGCTTTGCCGTTTACGGCTGCTGTTGCTGGTGCTGCTGCAGGTGGTGACGCAGGCGCTGCTGGAATTCATCGACGTCATCGACCGTGCTGAGGTCGTCATCGACGTCGATCAGGTGGGTAGAGTGGCCGGGCGCAAACGACACGCTGGCTTCCACATCGCCTTTTTTCTCCGACAGGGAGTGGCCCTGGACGGCGCCCAGCACGTTGCCGTGCACATCCGTAATGACGGTCATCTTCATGACATGCCTCCGCCTTGCAGGTTGTGGAAGCAACCGCCGGCACCCTGGTTGTGGATGTCGACGAAGTAGGTTGCATTGCCGTTGTTGTCCTTGCGCTTGCGCTGCTGGTCGGCCAGGTGGACCGCGCCCTGGTTGGGCGTTTTGACGTCGGCCGAAGCGAACTGGGTGCCGCGGTCGCCGCCGTAGGAATAGCTCCAGAACGCCGTTTGACCCGGCGCCAGGAAGGTCAGCGGCCCTACGTTGTTGAAAGCCATAATCTCCTCCATGAAAGTACGCCGCGCATGCGGATGCGTACGCGGCTGTACCATCTTAGACAGCACGCACGCGGGCGCTTTGATGCAAACGAGATGTGGGCTTTTTTGGCGGCCGGCGCGATCTGAGGGATAATGCGGGATTGAATCACTCAGGATCACCAGCTTATGTTCTCTTACCGCCATGCCTTCCACGCGGGTAACCACGCCGACGTGCTGAAGCACTTCATCACCATCCAGCTGCTGCAGTATCTGAACCAGAAAGACGTGGCGTACAGCTACATCGATACGCACTCGGGCGCTGGTGTCTATGAGCTGGATGGCGCGTTTGCGTCCAAAAATGCCGAATACGACACCGGCATTGGTCCGCTATGGAACCTGAGCGACCTGCCGGCGCCGATCAAGGAGTATGTGGACCTGATCAAGGCCATGAACCCGAGCGGCAAGATGCGCTACTACCCGGGCTCGCCGTACATTGCCGACCAGGTAGCGCGCGAACAGGACCGTTTGCGCCTGTTCGAGCTGCATCCGGCCGATTCCAAGCTGCTGGCCGATAACTTCCGCAAGCTCGATGAGCACGCGGCGGCGCAGGGTATCCGCTCCACCGTGCGCGGCAAGCGTGTGCTGATTACCCGTGGCGATGGCTTTGCCTCGCTCAAGGCGCTGCTGCCGCCGCCATCGCGCCGCGCGCTGGTGCTGATCGACCCGCCGTATGAAGACAAGCAGGACTACAAAAAGACCAAGGACGTGCTGGCCGAAGCGCTGGGCCGCTTCCCGAGTGGCACCTACGCGGTCTGGTATCCGCTGTTGCAGCGCATGGAATCGCGCCAGTTTGCCGACAAGCTCAAGCAGCTGCCCGCTGCCAACTGGCTCAACGTGACCCTGACCATCAAGACGCCGATGCCGGATGGTATTGGTGGTCTGCACAGCAGCGGCATGTTCATTTTGAACCCGCCTTACACGCTGGAGCCGATGCTGAAACAGGTCATGCCGTGGCTGGTGAAAGCGCTGGGACAGGACGCCGGCGCGCGCTTTACGCTGGAAAGCGGCACCCAGACGACGGGTACGCGCAACAGTAGCGAGCGCCGCCCACCGGTTCGTCAGAAAAATATTGTCAAGTCTGCATAGTTGGGTATAGTCTGGACGTAAGCAGATTGACAATGGGAGCAGCCCCATGATGTTAGCCTCTTCACCAGCGTCATCCAGACTAGCGGACAACTTCTTCCTTGCGCGCCAGCCCATCCTCAACCGGGGACAGCGGCTGGTGGCTTACGAACTTCTCTTCCGTGACGCCGGCTCGTACAACGGCGCGCACATCACCGACGACACCGAAGCCACTGCCACCGTCATTGCGCACGCCTCCGAGCTGGGCATGGGCCATGTGGTGGGCGACCAGATGGCGTTCGTGAACGTCGATGCGGTCGGGCTCATGAGCGATTTCATCCGCTTCCTGCCTAACGACAAGGTCATCCTCGAAATCCTGGAAACCGTCAAAGCCACGCCCGAGGTGCTGGAGCGCATACGCGAACTCAAGCAGGCCGGCTTCAAGTTTGCGCTGGATGATGTGATCGGCCATTCGGAAGATGTGCAGAAGTTCACGCCGCTGTGCGATGTGATCAAGGTGGATATCAAGGACATGCAGCCCGGTACGCTGCCGGCGCTGGCCAAGGTGCTTAAAAATCCCAAACAGAAGCTGCTGGCGGAAAAGGTGGAAACGGTCGAGGAGTTCCAGCAGTGCATGGAACTCGGCTTCGAATACTTCCAGGGCTATTATTTCGCGCGGCCGGTGATCCTGAGCGGCAAGAAGATCTCGCCATCGCAGTTGAGCGTGCTGAATCTGCTGGACCTGCTGGACCGCGACGCCAGCAATCAGGAAATCGAAGCCAGCGTCAAGCATGACGCCCTCATCACGCTGAACCTGCTGCGGCTGGTGAACACGCCAGCGGTGGGCGCGCGGCAACGCATCAACTCGGTCGGCCACGCGCTGATGGTGCTGGGACGGCGGCAACTGCGGCGCTGGCTGCAGATCCTGCTGTATGTGAAGAATGGCGGCACACAGGAATTCACTTCACCGCTGCTGCAACTGGCCACCACGCGCGGCAAAACCATGGAATTGATCGTTGAGCAGCGCAAGCCGGGGCAACGCGTGAGCGCCGACATCGGCTTCACGGTCGGCGTGATGTCATTGATGGACACCTTGTTCTCCATCCACATGCGCGACGTGCTGGAAAGCGTCAACGTGCTGGACGAGGTGAGGGCGGCGCTGCTGCACCGCAGCGGCGACTACGGCGCCATGCTGAGCCTGATCGAACACGTCGAGCGCGGCCGTGATGGCAAGGTGCTGGCGCAGATGCTGCATCAGCTGGACCTGCGCCCAGCCGAGCTTTACGCCATCCAGCTGGCCGCCATCGAGTGGGTGACGGAATACACCCGCGGCATCTGATTACTCGTAGCGCAGCGCTTCAGCCGGGTTGGTGCGGGTAGCCCACCAGCTCGGGTAGAGCGTGGACAGGAAGGACAGCAACACCGCCACGCCCACCACGCCACCCACATCGCTCCACAGCAGCTGCGATGGCACGGAAGTGATGAAGTAGATGTTTTTGTCCAGGATCTGCACGCCCAGCACATGCTCAATGCCACTGGCGATGCCGGGCAGGTTCCACGCCACCAGCACGCCAAACACGGTGCCGGCCAGCACGCCCAGCAGGCCGGACAGTAAGCCCTGCACCACAAATATCTTCATGATGGACGGCGGACTCGCGCCCAGCGTGCGCAGGATGGCGATATCGGCGCGCTTGTCGGTCACCGACATCACCAGCATGGCCACCACGTTGAAGGCAGCCACCGCCACAATCAGCGTCAGGATAATGAACATCATGTGCTTCTGGCTCTGCACGGCCGCAAACCAGGTGGCGTTGCGCTGGGTCCAGTCCCGCACCAGGTAGTTGCCATTGAGGCTGAATTTGAGTTCGCGCGCCACTTGCGGCGCCTGGTTGGCGTCGGCAATGCGCAGGCGCAGGCCGATGGGCGCGTCGACATGCAGCACCTGTTCGGCGTCTGCCAGATGGACGAAGGCCATGCCGGAGTCGAACTCGAAGTGACCCACGTCAAACGTGCCGGCCACAGTGAAACGGCGCGTCTGCGGCATCGCGCTGCTCAGCGAGGCTTGCTGCGACGGGATGGCCAGCACCACGTTGTCGCCGGTTTTGACGTGCAGCGCCTTGGCCAGTTCCGCCCCCAGCACGATCTGGAACGCGCCGGGCTTGAGCGCGGCCAGTGCGGCAGCGTTCTTGCCTTGCATGAAGTCGGCCACCCTGGTTTCCTGCTCGGGCAGGATGCCGCGCAGCAGGGCCGGTTTCATCTCGCCTTCCTGCAGCAGCATGCCGGGCAGCTCGACGAAGGGCGCGGCGGCTTGCACGGCCGGATTGCGTGCGGCATCGCGCGCGGTGGCCTGCCAGTCGTTGAGGATGCCGCGCGCGTCATAGATTTCAATGTGCGACAGCACAGCCACCATGCGTGCACCAACATCGCGCTGGAAGCCATTCATGATCGACAGCACCACGATCAGCGCCGCCACACCGAGGCCGACACCGGCGATCGACACCAGCGACATGAACGAGATGAAGCTGTTGCGGCCGCTTCGGCGACCCGCGCGCAGATAACGCAGGCCGATCTGACATTCGTAAGGGAGCTGCATCGCTTACTGGCCCAGCAGCAGGAACACGGTGGGCTTTTTATGGAAGTCCGGCGCGGACGCGGTTTTCCATTGTGCCGCCGTCATGGTGCGGATGGTTTCGCTCGGCAGGCTGAGGTCGGTAGCGACGCAGAGCAGCGTACCCGGCGCGCAGGCGGCCACCATGGCTTCCAGCAGCGCTGCGTTGCGGTAAGGCGTTTCGATGAACAGCTGGGTCTGCTTTTCCTTGCGCGAGCGCTGTTCCAGCTCCTTGAGGCGCTTGTCGCGCTGTGCTGCGTCGGTTGGCAGATAGCCGTTGAAGGCAAAGCTCTGGCCGTTCAGGCCGCTTGCCATCACGGCCAGCAGCAGCGACGACGGGCCGACCAGCGGCCGTACCGGAATCTTGTGCTGATGCGCCAGACGCACCAGGTCGGCGCCGGGATCGGCCACGGCCGGCACGCCGGCTTCCGACACCAGGCCGCCATCCCGGCCTGCCAGCAGCGGCGCCAGCAGGTCGTTGAGTGCGGCAGCCGGGGTATTCACGTTGAGTTCGGCGATGTTGATGTCCTGCATCGGCTTGCACAGCGGATGCTGGGCGCCCACCAGCTTCAGGAAGGCGCGCGCGGTCTTGGCGTTTTCCGCCACGAAGTAGTCCAGCTGCGAGGTGATGCGCTGGACCTGCTCGGGCAGTACGTTGGCAAGCGCTTCGGTCTCGCCCAGGGTGTTCGGAATTAAAAAGAGGGTGCCGGTCATTGTTTAGTTTTTGAAAAAAGTGACGCCAAGGTTGCGCAGCATGCCTGTCAGGGCGATTAATGGCAAGCCGGTGAGGGCGGTGGGATCATTGCTGTCGATGCGTTCCAGAATGGCGATGCCCAGCGCCTCGTTCTTGGCGCTGCCCGCACAGTCGTAGGGCTGCTCGATGCGCAGATAGGCGTCCAGCTCGTCATCCGGCAGATCGCGGAACTTCACCACGGTCTGGATGTCTTCTACCTGGGCCGTGTTGTTGCGGCCGTCCCACACGCACAGCGCGGTGTGAAAGATGACTTCGCGGCCGCGCATTTTCTGCAATTGCGCCAGCGCGTTGGCATGGTTGCCAGGTTTGCCGATTTGTTCATCGTCCAGTGTGGCGACCTGGTCGGAGCCGATGACGATGGCGCCGGGCATCTTGGCGGCGACGGCGGCGGCTTTTTCCCTTGCCAGGCGCAGCGCGGTGGCGCTTGGCGTTTCGCCCGCCAGCGGGGTTTCGTCGATATCGGGCACGGCCACCTCGAAAGGCAGTTGCAGGCGCGACAATAATTCCTTGCGGTAGGCGGAACTGGAGGCCAGTACGAGTAAACTTGATGTCATGAGGGGAATGTTATATGCTCTGTCGCCGATGTAGCCAGCGGCAAAAACGACGAGAAAATCGCTAAGGCTTTGACTTGAATGCGAAAACCCTGCTATTATCGCAGGTTTTCGGGGAAACTCTGTAATGAATGCTCTTGTGATCGACACCTTTGAATTCTGTCGGACCAACAGCAGCAAGGCAGGCGTGACGCCTGTCGCTGACATGACCCGCTTGGCCAAGGAGTGTGCAAATCCCTCCGGCGAGATTTCCTGGAAAGCAGTAGGAAGCACCCACAAACTGGGTTTCCCGCAGATGACACTGTCGGTCAACGGCACTGTGCAACTGGTCTGCCAGCGCTGCCTGCAGCCTTACGCTCACGACCTCGATTCGTCGACCGTGCTGATGCTGGGTAAGGATGATGAACAGGCGGACGAAATTGAAGAAACGATAGACGACGAATCGATCGATGTGATCGTCGGCAGTCGCAGTATGGAACTGATGTACCTGGTAGAAGATGAAGCGCTGCTGGCCTTGCCGCAATCGCCGCGTCATGATGTCTGCCCGGATGCCAGCCTGCTGGACAAGGCAAAAAGCGAGAAGATCTCGCCGTTCGACGCTCTGAAGAGCCTTAAATCCGAATAAGTAGTAGTAAAGAACGTGTCAATACGCGGCGAGTAAATCGAGTCTTGGCAAGTTAGCAGTGCAAAGTAGTAGGGCTCGATTCGCATGTTTTATGCCGGTCGATTGTGTTAGAATTTTAGAACTTAAGTATTAGGAGTCATTAACATGGCAGTTCAACAGAACAAAAAATCCCCATCGAAGCGCGGTATGCACCGTTCGCACGATTTCCTGGTTGCTCCGCAACTGGCAATCGAGCCAACCACCGGTGAAACCCATCTGCGTCACCACATCAGCCCTAACGGCTTTTACCGTGGTCGTAAAGTCCTGAAAACCAAAAACGACGAGTAATCGACGCTTTTGCTGGACCCAGAAACAGGCGGTGCTGACTTGTGTAGCATCGCTTTTTCTTTTTTCATCGGCTGCAATTTAGTTTTGCACACCGTCATGTTCCAACGCGGAGTCCGGCTGTTACGGTCCCGCTGCTTGCCATAACAATGACAATCAAAATTTCTATCGACTGCATGGGTGGCGATCATGGCCCGTCGGTCACTATTCCCGCAGCTGTTTCCTTCGTCAAACGCGAACCTGATGCCGAGCTGATCCTTGTTGGTCTCGAAGACGTCATCCGCGCTGAACTGAAGAAGCACCACGCCGACGCGCACCCGCGTCTGAGCGTCGTACACGCCTCCGAACAAGTTACCATGGACGATCCGCTGGAAGTGGCCCTGCGCCGCAAGAAGGATTCGTCGATGCGCGTCGCCATCGAGCAAGTCAAGGACGGCAACGCCCAGGCTTCCGTCTCCGCCGGCAATACCGGCGCGCTGATGGCAGTCGCCCGCTATGTGCTGAAGACCATGAGCGGCGTCGACCGCCCGGCGATCTGCAGCATCATGCCGAATCGAAAAGGCGGCCCGACCTATATGCTGGACCTGGGCGCCAACGTCGATTGCGAACCGCACCACCTGCACCAGTTCGCCATCATGGGTTCGGTGCTGGTGTCGGCCATGGAAAACATCGAACGCCCGACCATCGGCCTGCTCAACGTGGGCACCGAGGACATCAAGGGCAACGATGTGGTCAAGGCCACCAGCAAGCTGCTGCAAGCCGACCATGAGCGCGGCGCACTCAACTTCTACGGCAACGTCGAAGGCAACGACATCTTCAAAGGCACCACCGACATCGTGGTGTGCGACGGTTTCACCGGCAATGTCACGCTCAAGGCCGTGGAGGGTGTTGCCCGTTTCTTTGCCGACACCGTCAAGTCCGAATTCACCCGCAACCCGCTGACCATGCTGAGCGCACTGATCGGCCGCGGCGCACTGAACAACATCAAAAAACGTCTTTCGCCATCGCGTTATAACGGCGCCAGTCTGCTGGGCCTGCGCGGCCTGGTATTCAAGAGTCATGGCGGCGCTGACGCATATTCCTTTGAATGGGCGATCCGACGCGCGTATGATGCTGCAAAAAATGATGTGTTGCCGCATATCTCGACGTTGATCACCGAGTTGATGCCGCGTAGCACCGAAACTCCGGAAGTACCCAGCTCAACTATTTAGTGGACGGTAGAACGGCATGACCTTGTATAGCAAAATTATCGGCACCGGCAGTTATCTGCCGGCCAAGCGCGTGACCAATCAGGAACTGGCCGATCAACTCGCCGCCAAAGGCATCGAGACTTCGGACGAATGGATCACGAGCCGCAGCGGTATCAGCGCGCGCCACTTTGCCGCGCCAGATGAGAAGTCGTCGGACCTGGCGGTGAAGGCCGCCAGACAGGCGCTGGACATGGCGGACATGCAGCCCAACGATATCGACCTGATCATCGTTGCCAGCTCGACGCCGGATTTCTTCGGCAGCTTCCCAAGCACGGCCTGCATCGTGCAGCAAAAACTCGGCATCACCAACCACGGCGCTGCCGTTGACGTACAGGCCGTGTGCAGCGGCTTTGTGTACGCATTGTCCACGGCCGATGCGTTTATCCGCGCTGGCGTGCACAAGAATGTGCTGGTGGTTGGCGCCGAAGTCTTCTCCCGCATTCTCGATTTCAGTGACCGTACCACTTGCGTGCTGTTTGGCGATGGCGCCGGCGCCGTGGTGCTGGGTCCGTCGCAAGAGCCGGGCCTGCTGGCCAGCGCGCTGCATGCGGACGGCCGTCACTCCGACATCCTGTGCATGCCCAACACCTTTGCGGGCGCCACCGCTGGCGAGGCTTATCTGTACATGGATGGCCCGGCCGTATTCAAGATGGCGGTCTCGGTGCTGGAAAAAGTGGCCAATGAAACGTTGAAAAAAGCCGGTATGCAGCAAGACCAGATCGACTGGCTGATTCCGCATCAGGCCAATCTGCGCATCATGAGCGGCACCGCCAAAAAGCTGGGCCTGCCCATGGAAAAAATGGTGGTCACTGTCGATCAGCATGGCAATACCTCGGCAGCGTCGATCCCGCTGGCGCTGGACGCTGCGGTGCGCGATGGCCGTATCCAGCGCGGTCAAAATATCATGATGGAAGGCGTGGGCGGCGGCTTTACCTGGGGCGCTGTGCTGGCGCGTTTTTGACCTGAATTAGAATTAGAGTTCTAACGGACTCAACGGTAGTAGTGCTGTCATGTTTGCATGTTAGCTTTGCAGCCAATAATAAAAGAGATGGAAGAAGTTATGACTAAATTTGCTTTTGTATTCCCAGGCCAGGGTTCGCAAGCGATTGCGATGATGGACGGCTTTGCCGGTAATCCGGTGGTGGCGCAAACCATTGCGGAAGCGTCGGACGCGCTGCAGTTCGATATCGGCAAGCTGATGGCCGAAGGTCCCAAGGAAGAACTGGACCTGACCACCAACACCCAGCCGGTCATGTTGACTGCGGGCGTGGCCGCTTATCGCGCCTGGATCGCTGCGGGCGGCGCTGTGCCGTCGGTGGTGGCGGGCCATAGCCTGGGTGAATACTCGGCGCTGGTGGCCGCCGGCGTGATCGCGTTCAAGGATGCGGTGCCGCTGGTGCGCTTCCGCGCGCAAGCCATGCAGGAAGCGGTGCCGGTTGGTCAAGGCACGATGGCGGTGGTGCTGGGTCTGTCGGACGATGATGTGCGTGCTGCCTGCGCCGAAGCCACTGCGGCTGGCGGCGTGGTGGAAGCCGTCAATTTCAACGCGCCAGCGCAAGTGGTGATTGCCGGTGAAACCGCTGCCGTTGAGCGCGCCTGTGAGATCGCCAAGGGCAAGGGCGCCAAGCGCGCCATGAAGCTGCCGGTGTCGGCGCCGTTCCACTCGTCGCTGCTGAAGCCGGCGTCGGACCGTCTGCGCGACTACCTGGCTGGCATCACGTTCTCGGCGCCGCAGATCCAGCTCATCAACAACGTCGATGTGGCGGTGCTGAGCGACCCGGCCTCGATCAAGGATGCACTGGTGCGCCAGGCCGCCGCGCCGGTGCGCTGGGTGGAAACCGTGCAGAAAATCGCTGCCGATGGCATCACCAAAGTGGTAGAGTGCGGCCCGGGCAAGGTGTTGATGGGCCTGACCAAGCGTATCGATGGCAATCTGGTGGGCGATGCCATCTACGATCAGGCTACGCTGGAACGCGTATTGAGCGAGCTCAAGTAAGCGCTTGCGCTTTCAGGCACACTCCGTATTTACTGTAGAAGGACATACATGACTTTAGCAAATCAAGTCGCCCTGGTAACGGGCGCATCGCGCGGCATCGGCAAGGCCATTGCCCAGGAACTGGCGCGCCAGGGAGCGAAAGTGATCGGCACCGCCACCACGGAAGCAGGCGCGGAAGCGATTTCCGCCTACCTGGCCGAGATCGGCGCCGAAGCCGGCAAGGGCATGGTGCTCAACGTCACCAACGCGGAAGCCTGCACGGCGATTATCGACGACATCAGCAAGACCTATGGCGCGGTTGGCATTCTGGTCAACAACGCCGGCATCACGCAAGACCAGCTGGCCATGCGGATGAAGGATGAGGAGTGGGACAACGTCATTGCCACCAACCTGAGTTCGGTAGGCCGCCTGTCGCGTGCCGTGCTGCGCGGCATGATGAAGGCCAAGACCGGCCGCATCATCAACATCACCTCGGTGGTGGCATCGTCCGGCAATCCGGGCCAGATCAACTACGCTGCCGCCAAGGCCGGCGTGGAAGGCATGACGCGCGCGCTGGCGCGTGAAATCGGCAGCCGCAACATCACGGTCAACAGTGTGGCGCCGGGCTTTATCGATACCGACATGACCAAGGCGCTGGGCGAAGACCAGCACGCCGCCTTGCTGACCCAGATTCCACTGGCACGCCTCGGCAAGCCTGAGGATATCGCCGCAGCGGTCGCCTTCCTGGCGTCGCCGCAAGCCGCTTATATTACCGGCACCACCCTTCACGTGAACGGCGGTATGTATATGAACTGATTAGAATAGGCAAAATAAAGCTTATTCAAATCTTTTAGTAGTGATTTCAGAGTAGTTAGCAGCAGACACTGAAATTAGTTTTTCAGCGCGCAAACCTGATAAAATGCGCGCTTTCCGTAACAAACAAAATGGAGCCATAACATGTCGGATATCGAACAACGCGTTAAGAAAATCGTCGCTGAACAACTGGGCGTCGCAGAAGCAGACATCAAAACCGAGTCCTCGTTCGTCGACGACCTGGGCGCTGACTCGCTGGACACCGTTGAGCTGGTGATGGCCCTGGAAGACGAGTTCGAAATGGAAATCCCGGACGAACAAGCAGAAAAAATCACCACCGTGCAGCAAGCGATCGACTACGCTACTGCGCACGTCAAGGCGTAATTTCTGCCCGATCGACTTTAGGAGAATCGCTTGAGAGGTTCTAAAAACCGTCGTGTTGTCATTACCGGCCTGGGCGCCGTCACCCCGATCGGCAATAACATTGCCGATACCTGGGCGGCGGCGACCGAGGGCAAATCCGGTATTGCCACCATCACCAAGTTTGACGCAACAGCTTTCAGCACCCGCTTTGCCGGCGAAGTCAAAGGCTTCAATATTGAAGACTACATCTCGGCCAAGGAAGCCCGCCACATGGATACCTTTATCCATTACGGCATGGCGGCGGGGATTCAAGCTGTGAACGACTCTGGCCTGGTCGTCACCGAAGAGAACGCCGATCGTATCGGCGTGCTGGTCGGTTCGGGCATCGGCGGCCTGCCGATGATCGAAGAACAGAAGGAAGATTACGACAAGCGCGGTCCGCGCCGTATCTCGCCGTTCTTCGTGCCTGCCTCGATCATCAATATGATCTCGGGCAACCTGTCGATCAAATATGGCATGCGTGGTCCTAACCTGTCGATCGTCACGGCTTGCACCACCGGCCTGCATTGCATCGGCGCCGCTGCTCGTCTGATCGAGTACGGCGATGCGGATGTGATGGTGGCGGGTGGCGCGGAATCGACCGTGTCGCCGCTGGGCCTGGGCGGTTTCGCCTCGGCCAAGGCGCTGTCGTCGCGCAATGACGATCCGGCTACCGCCTCCCGTCCATGGGATACGGACCGTGATGGTTTCGTGCTCGGCGAAGGCGCTGGCGTGATGGTGCTCGAAGAGTATGAACACGCCAAAGCGCGCGGCGCCAAGATCTACGCGGAAGTGCTGGGCTTCGGCATGAGCGCAGATGCGTATCACATGACCTCGCCTCTGGAAGACGGCAGCGGTGGCAGCAAGTCGGCGCAAGCCGCCCTGGCCAACGCCGGCATCAATCCGGACCAGGTGCATTATGTGAACGCGCACGGCACCTCGACGCCGCAAGGCGACGTGGCGGAAGTGCAGGGCATCAAGCGCACTTTCGGCGACCATGCCAAGAAGCTGGTGGTCAACTCCACCAAGTCGATGACGGGTCACCTGCTGGGTGGCGCGGGCGGTCTGGAATCGGTGTTCACGGTACTGGCGGTACACCACCAGGTGTCGCCACCGACCATCAACCTGTTCAATCAGGACCCGGCCTGCGATCTGGACTTCTGCGCCAATGTGGCCCGCGACATGCAGATCGATTACGCGTTGAAAAACTCGTTCGGCTTCGGCGGTACCAATGGCAGCCTGTTGTTCGGCAAGTTCACTGGCTAAAAAGTTTAACTCCGCGTTGAACTAATTCTCCGCTCGCCTTGTCCAAACAAGGTGAGCGAGAATTCGGCGCCGGCATCCGCTGGCGCCAGAATTGCCCGGTTTTACATCGGCGCTCCTACGTCGTATTCCCCATTTTTTTTAATGTGTTTGTGGTGCTGCCGTCATGTCGATCGCGGTGTCTGCCATCGTTCGCCCCTCGCGTGGCCTGCGCTTAGCGCACGCCAGCTTGTGTTGCTGCGTGCTGGCGTCTGCCGCCGTGTGTCCCGGCGTGGTGGCGCCCTTGCTGTGCCTGTTGGCAGCGGTGCTGGGGTGGGTGTGCGGCCGTCCGCGCGCTATCGCGCGGCAGCTTGATATCTCGGGTATCGGCCAGCTGCGGCTGGCGTTATACCAGCACAGCGGCACGGCGTTGCAACTGCAGGATGGCTCGACCTTGTGGCCGCGCCTGCTGTTGCTACGCCTGGGCGATGAGTCCGGTTGCGTGCAAACCCTGGTGGTGCTGCCGGATAGCGTGGCGCCACACGAGTGGCGCGCGCTGGCCCTGGCATGCCGCGCCGCCGCGCGCGGCGAAATAAACACGCCGGCAGTGTGAACTTCTTGCAGCGGGCTAACTCTATAGCATTAGAGCCGCAAAACGCGGGCCGCGCTGCAGGCCACCAAGGAATGCAGGAGTGATGACAGAACGCGAGTGCGACCAGTTGCTGGTCGAGCGGGTCAGGGCGGGTGATAAGCAGGCGTTTGATTTGCTGGTGGCGAAGTACCAACGCCGGCTGATGCGCCTGCTGTCGCGCATCGTGCATGATCCAGCCGAAGCGGAGGATGTGGTGCAGGAGAGTTTTATCAAGGCCTACCGGGCGTTGCGGCACTTTCGTGGCGACTCGGCCTTCTACACCTGGTTGTACCGCATCGGCATCAATACCGCTAAAAACTTCCTGGCGACCCAGGGACGGCGCGCACCCACGTCCAGCGATGGCGAGCACGACCCGGCGGACGGCTTTAACGACGGCGAGCATCTGCGCGACATTAATACGCCGGAGTCCATGTTGGCCAGCAAGCAGATCGCCCAGACCGTGAATGCGGCGATGGATGCCTTGCCGGTGGATTTGCGTACTGCCATTGCCCTGCGAGAAATCGAGGGCTTGAGCTATGAGGAAATTTCCGACATCATGGCTTGTCCGATCGGCACGGTGCGCAGCCGTATTTTCCGTGCCCGCGAGGTCATCGCTGAAAAACTCAAACCCTTGCTGGACAAGCCGGTAGACAAGCGTTGGTAGGAAGGCGTGATGGACACCCACAAAAAACTGCGTGAGCATATTTCGGCGCTGGCTGACGGTGAATTGCCGGAGAGCGAGCGCGAACTGGCCCTGGCCGCACTGTCGACGCCGGAAGGGCGCGCTGCCTGGCAAGCCTACCAGCTGGCGGGCGATGCATTGCGCGCCGCGCCGGGCGCCGAACTGGGTGACGGCTTCCAGTCCCGGCTGGCCGCGCGCCTGGCGCTGGAGCCTGCCTGTGCAATGACCCCGGAAGAGCCGGTTTCAGCCATCATTGCTCCTTAAGTAGATACCTTTATAATCATTTCGCGCATACGGTAAGCGATTTTTCGCTTACCATGTGCTAGCCTCACGTCGCGCTTATTGTTTATAGAGTATTTATAGAGATCGATACTGTCCATGAAAAATAACTTCTCTGCTGGTCGTAAAACTCTTTCCGCGCTGGTATTCGGCGCAAGCTTGTGGATGTCCCTGGGCATGTCGCCCGCCACGGCGGCCTCGCCGGTCACCGGCGCTGTGATTGGCCTGCCGGACTTTGCCGACCTGGTGGACCGCGTCGGTCCGGCGGTGGTGAATATCCGCACCACCGAACGCCCCAAACAAAACAACCGTGCCAATGGCCTGCCTGCTGACGACGAGATGCAGGAACTGCTGCGCCGCTTCTTCGGTGGCAATATCCCGTCGCCGAATGGCCGCGGCCCACGCCGCCAGGCGCCATCCGATGAGCCGGTCCAGCGCGGCGTCGGTTCCGGTTTCATCCTGTCGGCCGACGGCTATGTGATGACCAACGCGCACGTGGTCGATGGCGCCGATGAAGTGTTCGTCACCTTGACCGACAAGCGCGAATTCAAGGCCAAGGTGCTGGGCGCTGATGCGCGCACCGACGTCGCCGTGCTGAAAATCGAAGGCGAAAAGCTGCCGTTCCTGCTGATGGGCGATTCGGACAAGATCCGCGCCGGCGAGTGGGTGATTGCGATTGGCTCGCCATTCAACCTGGAAAACACGGTCACCGCCGGCATTATCTCGGCCAAGGCGCGCGACACCGGCGAATACCTGCCGCTGATCCAGAGCGATGTGGCAGTCAATCCCGGCAACTCGGGCGGCCCGCTGATTAATATGCGTGGCGAAGTGATTGGCATTAACTCGCAGATTGCGACGCTGTCGGGCGGCTCGAACGGTATTTCGTTTGCCGTGCCGATCAACGAAGCCATGCGCGTTTCGGAGCAGCTCAAGAAGAGCGGCAAGGTGACGCGCGGCCGTATTGGCGTGCAGATTGGCGAAGTCAGCAAGGAAGTGGCGGAATCGCTGGGCCTGAAGTCGGCCCAGGGCGCGGAAGTTTCGCTGGTGGAGCCGGGCGGCCCTGCGGACAAGGCCGGCATCAAGGCGGGTGACATCATCCTGAAATTCAACGGCACCACCGTCAACCGTTCGTCCGACCTGCCGCGCCTGGTGGGCGACACCGAGCTCAACTCCAAGGCCACGATCACCATTTGGCGCAAGGGTGCTGAGCAGACGCTGCCGGTGACGGTGGCGGAGCTGGATGCCGACAAGCCGGCCAAGGGCGGCAAAGGCAAGGGCGGCAAGGCGGAGCCGGAGGTCAGCAAGGCCAACGCGCTGGGCCTGAAGGTCAGCGATCTGAGCGACGAGCAGAAAAAAGAGCTCAATCTCAGCGGCGGCGTGGTGATTGAAGCGACGGAAGGCGTCGCTGCGCGTGCCCAGTTGCAAGAGGGTGATGTGCTGCTGCAGCTGAATAACATCGAGATCAAGGACGCCAAGCAGTTCAACGCGGCGGTGGCCAAGCTGGATCCTAAAAAGCCGTCGGTGCTGCTGGTGCGTCGCGACGACACGACCCGCTTCATCTCGCTGCGTCCAACCGCAAAATAAACGTCTTCCCCGCGTAGGCGGGGATCCATGCTGAATTTGCTCCGTATGGATCCCCGCTGGCGCGAGGACGACGCGCCGCCTATGCAATTTACCCTGTATTCCCGCAGTTATTGCCATTTATGCCAGGATATGCTGGACGCGCTGCTGCTGTTGCAAACCCCGCAGCAGCCGTTCAGCGTGAACGTGATCGATATCGACCAGGCCAACGACCCCGTCCTGCTGGCGCGCTACGACGAACTGGTGCCCGTGCTGTTTGCCGATCTGGACCAGCCCGAGCTCTGCCACTACTTCCTGGACGAAGCCAAAGTGCGCGAATTGCTGAAAAAATAAGCATTACTGCATCCTATTTGCATTTCGCACTGCATAAGTCGGCCTTTCCCCTCTGAAATCCGGTAAAATGCCGGGGGTATAAAATGTCTTCAAGGCGCTCGCCAGGGCACAATGCCCCGCTCGGAGCGCTTTTTTTGTATTGCGCGAGCCTGCGCGCCTCTCTTCGTCGCTATTCGTTTTTGAATTTTTGTTAATGAACAACATACGTAATTTCTCCATCATCGCCCACATCGACCACGGCAAATCGACGCTGGCTGACCGCATCATTCAGCTGTGCGGCGGCCTGTCCGACCGCGAGATGGAAGCCCAGGTGCTCGACTCGATGGATCTGGAGCGCGAGCGCGGCATTACGATCAAAGCGCAAACCGCCGCCCTGCAGTACAAGGCCCGCGATGGCGTGGTCTACAACCTGAACCTGATTGACACCCCGGGCCACGTCGACTTCTCGTATGAAGTGTCGCGCTCGCTGTCGGCCTGCGAAGGCGCGCTGCTGGTGGTCGACGCCTCGCAAGGCGTGGAAGCCCAGACCGTGGCCAACTGCTACACCGCGCTGGACCTGGGCGTGGAAGTGGTGCCGGTGCTGAACAAGATCGACTTGCCGAACGCTGATCCGCCGAGCGCCATTGCCGAAATCGAAGACGTGATCGGGATTGAGGCGGGCGACGCCGTGCATTGCTCGGCCAAGACCGGCCTGGGCGTGGAAGACGTGCTGGAATCGATCATCGCCAAAGTACCGCCACCGAAAGGTGATCCGAACGCGCCGCTGCAGGCGCTGATCGTCGACTCGTGGTACGACGCCTACGTGGGTGTGGTGATGCTGGTGCGCGTGGTCAACGGCACGCTGAAACCAAAAGAAAAAATCAAACTGATGGCCACCGACTCGGTGCAGCTGGTCGAAGACGTTGGCGTCTTCTCGCCGCGCTCGTTCTCGCTGCCACAGTTGTCGGCGGGCCAGGTGGGCTTCGTGATTGCCGGCATCAAGGAACTGAAAGCGGCGAAAGTGGGCGACACCATCACGCTGGCGTCCGCGCCGGCGCCGGCGCCGCTGCCTGGCTTCAAGGAAGTGCAGCCGCAGGTGTTTGCGGGCCTGTTCCCGGTCGAGGCCAACCAGTACGACGCGCTGCGCGACTCGCTGGAAAAACTGAAACTGAACGACGCCGCGCTGATGTATGAGCCGGAAGTGTCACAGGCGCTGGGCTTCGGCTTCCGCTGCGGTTTCCTGGGCCTGCTGCACATGGAAATCGTGCAGGAGCGCCTGGAACGCGAATTCGACATGGACCTGATCACCACCGCGCCGACCGTGGTGTACGAGGTCGAAATGCGTGACGGCTCCGTCATCAAGGTGGACAATCCGTCGCGTATGCCGGAAACCACCAAGATCAACGAGATCCGCGAACCGATCGTCACGGTCAACCTGTACATGCCGCAAGAGTACGTGGGCTCGGTGATTACGCTGTGTATCGGCAAGCGTGGTGTGCAGATGGACATGGCTTATCACGGCCGCCAGGTCAAGCTGGTCTACGAAATGCCGATGGGCGAGATCGTGCTGGACTTCTTCGACAAGCTCAAGTCCACCTCGCGCGGCTATGCCTCGATGGACTACGAGTTCAAGGAATACCGCCCGGCCGACGTGGTCAAGGTGGACATGCTGATCAACGGCGAGAAAGTCGATGCGCTGGCGATTATCGTCCACCGTTCCAACTCGGCCTACCGTGGCCGCCAGGTGGCCGCCAAGATGCGCGAACTGATCCCCCGCCAGATGTTCGACGTGGCAATTCAGGCGGCCATCGGCGTCAACGTGATCTCGCGTGAAAACGTCAAGGCGCTGCGTAAAAACGTGTTGGCCAAGTGCTACGGCGGTGACGTCAGCCGTAAGAAGAAACTGCTGGAAAAACAAAAAGCCGGTAAGAAACGCATGAAACAAGTGGGCTCGGTGGAGATTCCACAAGAAGCGTTCCTGGCGATCTTACAAGTGGATGAGAAATGAACCTGCAAGTGATCTTAGGTAATTTTGCATTAATCCTGTTCGTGCTCATGGTCGTCACGGGCGTGATCTGGTTCCTGGACGTGTTCTACCTGGCCAAGCAGCGCCGTGCCGCGGCCGACCGCGCGCTGGCCGAGTATGACGCCCGCAACGCCAGGCTGACGGCCGATGGCGTCAAGGTCGATAACACCGGCAACCGCGCCCAGCTGGAAGCCGGCATCCTGCGCCAGCCGACCTGGATCGAGTACTCGGGCAGCTTCTTCCCGGTGATCGCGCTGGTGTTCTTCCTGCGCTCCTTCCTGTTTGAGCCGTTCAAGATTCCATCGTCGTCGATGGTGCCAACGCTGCTGGTGGGCGACCTGATCCTGGTGAACAAGTTCACCTACGGCATCCGTCTGCCGGTCATCAACCAGAAGATCGTGCAGATCAATAATCCGCAGCGCGGTGACGTCATGGTGTTTAAATATCCGATGGATATGAGCCAGGATTACATCAAGCGCGTGGTTGGCGTGCCCGGTGATAAAATTACGTATGAAAACAAGCGCTTAACCGTGAATGGCGTGGAAGTGAAATACACCACGCTGGATGACTACCTCAATGACGAGCGTCTTGTTTATAACAAGCAATTCGAGGAAAACCTGACGGGTGTCAGCCATCGCATTCTGAACGACGAAAGCAAGCCGACCTACAACCGCGACAGCGTGTTCCCGTTCCCGAACAGCGAAGCGTGCACCTACCGTTCGGAAGGCTTTAGCTGTGTAGTGCCGGCAGGCAACTACTTCATGATGGGAGACAACCGCGACAATAGTATGGACAGCCGCTACTGGGGCTTTGTGCCGGACAAGAATATTGTCGGCAAGGCAATTGTTGTGTGGATGAACCTGGGTAATCTGCGCCGCATTGGCAGCATTCACTAATCTGCACTGGGTCGAAAGGGACTAAGATGCAAACACGGCAGAAGGGTATTTCGCTGGTAGGCCTGATTGTGATTCTGGCGCTGCTGGGCATGGTGCTGGTGCTGGGACTGAAAATCGTCCCGACCTACACCGAGTACCGTGCGATCCAGAATGCCATCGTCACGGCCAAAGGGGCGGGCGGTTCTGTCGTGGACATTCAGAAGTCGTTTGATGCCAGTGCGGTGGCGGGCTATATCAGCTCGATCAACAGCCGCGATCTGATTATTGAAAAAGTCAACGGCGAAACGGAAATCAGCTTCGCCTACGAAAAGAAAATCCCGCTGGTCGGACCGGCCAGCCTGTTGCTTGAATATGAAGGCACCACCGCCAAGAGTGGCGCCAAACCCGCGAAAACCGAATAAAGAACACAATGAATCTCCAGTTATTGCAAACTCGCTTAAGCTATACGTTCCAGGATGCTGGTCTTTTACAGCAGGCCCTGACGCACCGTAGCCATAGCAGCGTGCATAACGAACGACTGGAGTTCCTCGGTGATTCGATCCTCAACTGCGTGGTGGCCTCGATCCTGTATGACCGTTACCTGGATATCGACGAGGGCGACCTGTCGCGTTTGCGCGCCAACCTGGTCAAGCAGCAGTCGCTGTTTGAGATCGCCCAGAAGCTCGAGCTGTCGCAGTTCCTGCGCCTGGGCGAGGGTGAGCTGAAATCGGGCGGCTTCCGCCGTCCATCGATCCTGGCCGATACGCTGGAAGCGCTGCTGGGGGCGATTTATATCGACGGCGGCTTCAATCAGGCGCGCGATGTGATCCGCTCCTTCTACATTCCGATCCTGGATTCGGTCGACCCGCAGACCCTGGGCAAGGATGCCAAGACGCTGCTGCAGGAATTCCTGCAGTCGAAGAAAATCTCCCTGCCGCAGTACAATGTGATCGCCACCCATGGCGCCGCGCACAGCCAGGAGTTCGAGATCGAGTGCCTGGTGCCCAAGCTTGGCATCCAGGTGTTTGGCCGTGGCGGCAGCCGCCGTGCCGGCGAACAGGCCGCTGCCAAACTGGCGCTGGAAGTCGCCGAACAGGCGCTGCAAAAAGCGCCTGCCGCAGTCCGCAAGTCCAAGCCGCGCGCAGCACAGCTCAAGCTGGCCGGCATCGCCACCGTGCAGACCAACGATGGCGCCAACCCGCCTTCGTCTGCCAAGGCAGCCAATAAATAAAAGAGAAATACCATGACCACCGAACAGACCTCCGCCGCCAACTACCGTTGCGGCTATATCGCCATTGTGGGCCGCCCTAACGTCGGCAAGTCCACGCTGATGAATACGCTGATTGGCGCCAAGGTCAGCATTACCTCGCGCAAGGCGCAGACCACGCGCCACCGCATTACCGGCATCCAGACCTACGACGATGCCCAGTTCATTTACGTCGATACACCGGGCTTCCAGACCCGCCACGCGAATGCGCTGAACAAGAACCTGAACAAGACCGTCACCAATACGCTGATCTCGTCGGACCTGATCCTGTTCGTGATCGAGGCAGGCACCTTTGGCCCGGCCGACCAGCAGGTGCTGGATCTGCTGCCAACCGAAGTGCCGGTGATCCTGGTCATCAACAAGGCTGACCGCGTCAAAGACAAGGCCGCGCTGATGCCGTTTGCGCAGCAGGTCGCCGCCAAGTTCAACTTCGCGGCCATCGTGCCGGTATCGGCCAAGCTGCGCTTCCAGCTGGATGGCCTGGAAAAAGAACTCAAGCAGTTCCTGCCGGAGAACGAAGCGATCTTCGGACCAGACGACATCACCGACCGCAGTGAAAAATTCATGGCCTCGGAAATCGTGCGGGAAAAGCTGTTCCGTTTTGTCGGCGACGAACTGCCGTACACCAGCACGGTGCTGATCGAGAAGTTTGAGCAGGAGGGCGACCTGCGCCGCGTGTTTGCCGCCATCCTGGTCGAGCGCGATACCCACAAGTCCATGATTATCGGGAACAAGGGGGCGCGCCTCAAGGAAGTGTCGACGCAAGCGCGCATGGACATGGAAAAGCTGTTCGGCGGCCCGGTGTACCTGGAGATCTGGGTCAAGGTGAAATCCGGCTGGGCAGATAACGAAGCCGGTCTGCGCGCCTACGGCTACGAGTAAGCGGGTTCACACCACTAGCATGTCCACCACGCCAGACGCCACCCTGGAAGCGCCGCCTGAAGCGGCGCCGGTGGCTGCTGTTGCACCTGCCGCTGCTGCAGCCAAGCGCCCGCGCGCACCGTCGCGCGAACGCACCGTCGGCACCAAGGTCGCTGGCCAGCCAGCCTTCGTCCTGCACAGTTATCCCTACAAAGAAACCAGCCTGATTATCGATCTGTTCACGCGCGACTTCGGCCGCGTGGCCTTGATCGCCAAGGGCGCCAAGCGTCCGCACTCGCAGCTGCGCGGCGTGCTGCAAACCTTCCAGCCTTTATCCTCCAGCTGGGTCGGCAAATCCGAACTGCGCACACTCACCGATGCCGAATGGGTCGGCGGCATGCTGCCGCTCGAGAAAACCGCGCTGCTGTGCGGCTTCTACCTCAATGAACTGCTGGTCAAGCTGCTGGCGCGCGACGACGCCCATCCGGCCCTGTTCGACCACTACGTCTCGACCTTGAACCAGTTGGCGCATAATGAACCTGCGTCCATCGTCTTGAGAAAATTCGAACGGACCTTACTTAAAGAGACAGGCGTTGCTGCCGACTTCACACGCTGTGTGGAGACGCGCCGTCCGGTGCAGGCCGACGTGGTGTATGTGGTCGATCCCGAACGCGGTCCGCGTCCGGAGCGCGCTGCGGATCCGTGGCCACGCGTGGCCGGCAAAACCCTGCTGGATATGGAATGTGAAAATTACGAGGACGCCGCCACGCAAGCCCAAAGCAAGCAGCTGATGCGCTTCCTGGTCGCCCACCATCTCAATGGCGCGCCCTTGAATACCCGCCAGATCCTGATCGATCTGTCCCAGTTATAGAACGAGATTACGACAATGAGCTTCCTGCAACCCTCTGGCACCATCATCGACCTTGGCGTGAACATCGACCACGTCGCCACCTTGCGCAACGCACGCGGTACGCAGTATCCGGACCCGATCCGCTCCGCACTGCTGGCCGAGCAGGCCGGCGCCGACTGCATCACGCTGCACCTGCGCGAGGACCGTCGTCACATCAAGGACGCCGACGTTATCGCGCTGGCGCCGCAGCTGCTGACCCGCATGAATCTGGAAGCCGCAGTGACGCAGGAAATGATCGACTTCGCCTGCAAGATCAAGCCGGCCGACGTCTGCCTGGTGCCGGAGAAGCGCACCGAAGTGACCACCGAAGGCGGCCTGGATGTCGTCGGTCACTACAACGCGGTTGAACGCGCGGTGAAGCAGCTGCAGGCCGAAGGCATCCGCGTCAGCCTGTTCATCGACGCGGAAGAAGCGCAGATGGACGCTACCGCGTCGCTGGGCGCACCGGTGATCGAACTGCACACCGGCCGTTATGCCGACACCGAAGGCGCCGAACAGGCGGCGGAACTGGAGCGCATCCACCGCGGCGTGGTGTATGGCGTCAGCAAGGGTCTGAAGGTCAACGCCGGCCATGGCCTGCACTACACCAACGTGCAGGCAATTGCTGCGATCCCGGAAATCGCAGAACTCAACATTGGTCACGCCATCGTCGCCCACTCGGTCTTCGTCGGCTGGGAAAACGCGGTGCGTGAAATGAAGGCCATCATGGTCTCGACCCGCATCGGCGCGCGCAAATGATTTACGGTATCGGCACCGATATCTGCAAGATTCCGCGCATCGAGGCCGCGCTGGCGCGCCACGGCGACCGCTTTGCGCAGAAGATCCTCGGTCCGCAGGAGTTTGAAAAATATTTGGCGCGCAAGGCCAAGAACCCGGTACGCGGCATCCGCTTTGTCGCCACACGCTTCGCGGCCAAAGAAGCCTTCTCCAAGGCCATCGGCCTGGGCATGCGTATGCCCATGACCTGGCCGTCCGCGCAGATGCTCAATGCGCCCAGCGGCAAGCCGGTCATCGTATGCAGCGGCATACTAAAAGAGTTCATGGAAAAGAACAAGCTGACCGCACAGGTGACCGTCAGCGACGAGGAGGATTACGCCGTCGCTTTCGTCATCGTCGAGCAAGCCCATTGAGACGAAGTAATGACTGATCTGGAAGCCAAGCCGGACCCGCGTGAGCAGGTCCTCGCCACCGTCGCCAAACTGCCCAACCTGCCGGGCGTCTACCGCTATTTCGACGCCGAGGATAAAGTCCTCTATGTCGGCAAGGCGCGCGACCTGAAGAAGCGCGTCTCGAGCTATTTCCAGAAAAACCTGAGCAGCCCGCGCATCGCCATGATGGTCGAACGCATCGCGCGGCTGGAGACCACTGTCACACACAGTGAGGCGGAAGCGCTGATCCTTGAGAATAACCTCATCAAGGCATTGAGCCCGCGCTACAACATCCTGTTCCGCGATGATAAATCGTATCCGTATCTGAAGATCACGGGCGGCGATGCGCCGCGCATGGTGTACTACCGCGGCGCCGTCGACAAGAAGAACCAGTATTTCGGGCCTTTCCCGAGTTCGTGGGCGGTCAAGGAATCCATGCAGATCCTGCAGAAGGTCTTCCAGATCCGCACCTGCGAGGAGAGCGTCTACGCCAACCGCACGCGCCCCTGCCTGCTGCACCAGATCGGCCGTTGCAGCGCGCCGTGCGTGGACCTGATCAGCAAGGACGACTACAAGCTGGACGTGGAAAACGCCGCGCGCTTCCTGCGCGGCCGTCAGTCCGAGGTGCTGGAAGACCTGGAAAAGAAAATGCACGCCTATGCGGCTGACCTGAAGTTCGAGCAGGCGGCATCGGTGCGCAACCAGATCCAGTCGCTGTCGCGCGTGCTGCACCAGCAAAGCATGGAGACCACGGGCGACGCCGACGTCGACATCATCGCCGTGCTGGTACAGGGCGGGCGTGCCTGCGTCAACCTGGCCATGGTGCGCGGCGGCCGCCACCTGGGTGACCGCGCCTACTTCCCGACGCACCTCAGCGATGCCGAGGCGATTGCCGAAAATGCGATTGAGGTGGAAGTGCTGGCCGCCTTTCTGGCCCAGCACTATGCCGACAAGTTCATCCCCGGCACGCTGATCCTGAACATCGAGTTTGATCATCCGGCACTGATACAGGCCTTGCAGGAACAGTGTGGCCACCGCATCAATCTGATCTTCCAGCCGCAGGACCAGCGCCGCAAATGGCTGGAGCTGGCGCAGAAGGGCGCCGAGATCTCGCTGGCGCGGCTGCTGTCCGAACAGGGCTCGCAGCAATCGCGCACGCGCGCACTGGTTGAAGCCTTGCAGCTGGAGCCGGAAGATATCGACACCTTGCGCGTGGAGTGCTTCGATATTTCGCATACGCAGGGCGAAGCGACGCAGGCTTCGTGCGTGGTGTTCCATCATCACCAGATGCAGAACGGCGAATACCGCCGCTACAACATCAACGACATCACGCCAGGCGACGATTACGCCGCCATGCGTCAGGTGCTGTACCGCCGCTACGAGAAGGTCGCCAATGGCGATGGCGTGATGCCGGACGTGGTGCTCATCGACGGCGGCAAGGGCCAGATCGAAATGGCGCGCCAGGTGTTTGCCGAGCTGGGGCTCGACATCAGCCTGATTGTCGGTGTCGCCAAAGGGGAAGGGCGCCGTGTCGGACTGGAGACGCTGATGTTCGTCGACGGCCGGCCGTCGCAGGAACTGGGCAAGGAGTCGGCCGCGCTGATGCTGGTGGCGCAGATCCGCGACGAAGCCCACCGCTTTGCCATCACCGGCATGCGCGCCAAGCGTGCCAAGACGCGCCAGACCTCGCGCCTGGAGGAAATCGAAGGTATCGGCGCCAAGCGTCGCCAGCGCCTGCTGGCCCGCTTTGGTGGCCTGCGCGGCGTTGTGAACGCCAGCGTGGAAGATCTGAAAACAGTTGAAGGTATCTCCAGCGCCCTGGCGGAAGAGATCTACAAACAGCTGCATTGAGTGGGCAGCAAAGCAACGGTGCTGGTTTAATATGCCACGTCAAGGTAGACTAGCGGCGCATTATAAATTTTCACGGCCGCACTTTATTTTGAGCTTATGCCCTTCAATATTCCGATTCTGTTGACCTGGTTGCGCGTTGCGCTGATTCCGCTGGTGGTGGGCGTCTACTACCTTCCCACCAATGTGCTGCCGGTGGCGGATCAGAACCTGGCGGCCACGCTGGTGTTCATCATCGCCGCAGTGACCGACTGGTTCGATGGCTTCCTGGCCCGCCGCTGGAATCAGACCTCGGCGTTTGGCGCCTTCCTCGATCCGGTGGCCGACAAGCTCATGGTGGCCGGCGCCTTGCTGGTGCTGGTGCAGCTGGACCGCGCCAATGCCGTCATGTCCTTCATCATCATTGGCCGCGAGATCGCCATTTCGGCGCTGCGCGAGTGGATGGCGCAGATTGGCGCGTCCAAGTCGGTGGCCGTGAGTTCGCTGGGCAAAATCAAAACCACCGCACAGATGACCGCGATTCCGCTGCTGCTGTTCCACGACGTGCTGTGGGGCGCCATCGACAGCCAGTTCTGGGGCGCGCGCTTGCTGGAGGTGGCGGCGGTGCTGACTGTGTGGTCGATGTTCTACTACCTGCGTCTGGCATGGCCGCTGATCAAGGAAAAATCCGGCCAGATCTAATCGTATAAACAATATTTTTGATTCGGCAAATTTTTACCATTGACAGGCTCCATAGAACCTCTATAATGCTGGCCTGTTGTTGATGACGACGAAGCAAAGCGGGAGTAGCTCAGTTGGTAGAGCGCAACCTTGCCAAGGTTGAGGTCGAGAGTTCGAGACTCTTCTCCCGCTCCAGTTTCTCCGGAAGCTAAGTGGCGTAGTAAAAAGTAGTAACACTCCATGCGGGAGTAGCTCAGTTGGTAGAGCGCAACCTTGCCAAGGTTGAGGTCGAGAGTTCGAGACTCTTCTCCCGCTCCAGTATTGAAGAAGGGCAGCCCGGTGGGCTGCCCTTTTTGCATTAAGTCCAACACGTCTTCCCAAAACTTCGGACCATCAGTGAGGTAGTGCGGCTGCTTATCGTTCAATCGCGGAAGGTGAGGTCAAACATGAAGCAGATGTAAACCCTGCGGATGATGCTCGCGCGGCGGTGGGCGCTAAGTTGCTACCATGTGCGTTTTCTACGAGGAGGACGACATGAGCTATGCGAGATTCTTCCAAATGATCGGCGCTGGTACCGTCATCATGTTTGGCTTGATGTATCTGAACACCTATGAACCTGACCATGTGTTCTTCAGCGAAACCCGTGCCTATATGGCGCTGATCATGACGCTGGTTATGTTGGCCTTCATGTGGAAAATGTACCCGCGCCGCAGCGTCAACCTGGCCATCGTCGCCGGCAGCGTGGCGGTGTTCGGCGTGTCGCTGTGGCTGGTCCGCAGCCAGGACACAGTGGACGACCTGTCCTATCTGCGTGCCATGATTCCGCACCACTCGATCGCCATCCTGACCAGCAGCCGCGCCCATCTCCATGACCCCCGCGTGCGCCAATTGGCCGACGGCATCATCACTACCCAGCGCAAGGAGATCGGCGAGATGAAGCAATACATCGCCGACCTGGACAAGACGCGCTGAGGCTGGCCATCCCGTCGCAGGCGACGATGTCCGCATTGCGTGCGATGCACCACAGACGCTGGCGCCACGGCGGGCTATGTTAAATGTCTCACCCACGTTTTGCGAGGAGGTTGACATGGTCACCCAAGCCGCATTCCCCCACGCAGCGGAGCGGCGCAGCGGCGCCGTCCCGCTCGCCCCAGCGCCAGTAGCAGTGCGCCAGCTTGACGCACCACCGCGCTCGGGTTTGGCCCAGCAGCCGGTCTACGCGCTGCTGGTGCAATTCCCCGCCGTCTGCTTCACCGGCGCCTGGATCGCCGATCTTGCCTACTGGCGCACCACACTGTACATCTGGCAAACCTTCTCGGTGTGGCTGCTGGCCGCCGGTTGTGTCGCCGCGGCGCTGGCGGCCGTCGCCGGCCTGCTGACCTGGATCCTGCACGCGCCCGTGCGTGCGCCGCGGTTCGCCGCTGCCCATGCCGGCACCAGCGCCGTGGCGCTAGCCGTGTCGGTGCTGAATCTGCTGGTCCACAGCCGCGACGGCTACACGGCGGTGGTCCCGGGCGGCATCGCGCTATCCAGCGTGGCGCTGCTGTTGATGCTGCTGGCGATCTGGTGCGGCTGGCCGCGCACGGCGCCGGTGCGCGGCGGGAGCCAGTGATGGGCGCGCTGATCACGCCCGCGCTTGGCCGCGCGGCAGGCGCATTGCTGGCCGGGGCTGTGCTGCTGGCGGCCTGCGACCGCGGCGACCCGTCGCAGCAGGCCGCCCAGTACGGCGCCGCGCCGATGCTGCCGGCGCCCAAGGCCTATCTGCTGCCGCCGATGAAGGTGGCGCCGGCCGCCGGCTGGAAAGTCGGCGAAACGCCGACCGTGGCCGCGCCGCTGCATGTGCTCGCGCTGGCCACCGGCCTGCAGCACCCGCGCGCGGTATATCCGCTGCCCAATGGCGACATTTTGATTGTCGAGTCGAACGGGCCGCACGCGCCGGTGTTCCGGCCCAAGGACCTGGTGATGGGGCCGATCAAGGCGTATGGTGGCTCGGCCGCCAAAGGCGGCAACCGCATCACGCTGGTGCGTCCGGCCGGGCCCGGCGTGGCGGCACTGCGCAGCGTGTTCCTCGAGAACCTGCACTCGCCGTTCGGCGTGGCGCTGGTCGGCAATGAGCTGTACGTGGCCAACGCCGACGCCCTGATGCGCTATCCCTACACGGAGGGCGCGACCCGCATCACCGCCGCCGGCACCAAAGTGCTGGACCTGCCGGGCGGCCCGATCAATCACCACTGGACCAAGAGCCTGCTGGCCAGCGCCGATGGCAGCAAGCTGTATGTCGGCGTGGGGTCGAACAGCAATATCACGGAAAACGGCATGGCCGCCGAACTCTACCGCGCCAACATCCTGGAGATAGACCGTGCCAGTGGCGCGCTGCGCATCTTCGCCAGCGGGCTGCGCAACCCGAATTCGATGCAGTGGGAGCCCGACAGCCACGCCATGTGGGTGGTCGTCAACGAACGCGACGAGATCGGCCCAGACCTGGTGCCCGACTACCTGACTTCGGTGCGCGAACGCGGCTTTTATGGCTGGCCTTACAGTTATTACGGCGCCCATCTCGACCCGCGGGTCCAGCCGCAGCGGCCCGACCTGGTGGCGCAAGCCATCGTGCCGGACTACGCCCTGGGGTCGCACGTGGCGCCGCTGGGACTGGCCTTTAGCGGCCAGTCGCCCGCCATGCCGGCCACGCTGCGCGCCGGCGCGTTTGTCGGCGAACATGGCAGTTGGGACCGCAATCCGGTCAGCGGCTACAAGGTGGTGTTCATCCCCTTCAGCGGCGGCCGGCCGGTTGGCCAGCCGGTGGATGTGGTGGGCGGCTTCCTGGTAGATGGCCGCATCCGCGGCCGCCCGGTGGGCCTGGCGATGGACCGCCGCGGTGCGCTGCTGATTGCCGACGATGTCGGCAACACGGTGTGGCAGGTCAGCGCGGCGCCGTGAGCGCTAGCGCTGGCGCCCGGCGCTGAGGCGCAGCCATCCATAGCCAGCCATGCCAGCGATCAGCGAGGCGCACAGGACGGCCAGCTTGGCACCGCTGACCACCGCCGGCGCCGCAGGGAAGGCCAGGTTGGCGATGAAGATGGACATGGTAAAGCCAATCCCGCCGAGCAGGGCAGCGCCGGCCAGATGGCGCCACGCCAGTCCCGCCGGCAACGGGCACAGGCCGCTGGCGACAGCAAGGCCGCAGGCGAGGCCGATGCCGGCCGGCTTGCCGATGCACAGGCCAAGAATGATGCCGAGCGCGTTGGGGCTGGTCAGGCCGTGCAGCCAGTCGCCGCCCAGTGCGATGCCGGTATTGGCCAGTGCGAACAAGGGCAGGATCAGCCACGCTACGGGCTGGTGCAGCGCGTGCTCGAGCCGGTGTGACGGCGAGGAGGTGTCGTCGCAGCGCGACGAATACGGGATGGCAAACGCCAGCAGCACGCCGGCAATGGTCGCGTGTACCCCGGACTTGAACATCAGCAGCCACATCACGGCGCCGCCCAGCAGATAGGGCCACAGTGCTTGCACGCGCGCCAGCCGGTTCAGCAGCAGCAGCCCGGCCCATACCAGGAAGGCGGCGGCCAGATACGCCAGCGCGACGTCGGCGGTGTAGAACACCGCGATGACCACGATCGCGCCCAGATCGTCCATGACCGCCAGCGCGGCCAAAAACACTTTGAGCGAGGCCGGCACGCGCTGCCCCAGCAAGGCCAGCACCCCCAGCGCAAACGCGATGTCGGTGGCCATGGGGATGCCGAGTCCGGCCTGGGTGGTGGTGCCGCGGTTCAATGCGAAATGGATCAGCGCCGGCGCCGCGATGCCGCCGGCAGCCGCCAGCCCGGGCAGCAGGGCGCTGCGCAGGTCGGACAATTCGCCGTTGTACAGTTCGCGTTCCAGTTCCAGCCCGATGAGCAGGAAGAAGATGGCCATCAGGCCGTCATTGATCCAGCGTTCGACGCTGAGCCCGCCAAGCGGGGCGTGCCACAGATGGCGGTAGGCCTCGCCAACGGCGGAGTTGGCGAGCGCCAGTGACAGCGCAGTGCAAGCGATGAGCAGGAAGCCGGCGGTTTTTTCCGAGCGGACGAAGGCGGTGAACGTGCGGGAGAGCAGGGTGTCGAAATGCATGGGCGCGACCTTATCGCGCGGCGGCCCGACCAGCGCAATCCCTGTTTCGCCCCGATGGCGGAAACACCCAGCGCGTGATTATACCCGGCTGGCGGCGTTGGCGAGCTGCTGCTGGGCCAGCACGGCATAGAGCGGCGCGCTGATCACTTTGGCGATGGTGCGCGCGATCATGGCGCAGGCCATCAGGCTCAGCACCATGGCGTGGCCGTCGACCATCTCCATCACGATAATGAACGAGGTCAGCGGCGCCTGGGTGGCGGCCGCCAAGAAGCCGACCATGCCCAGCGCGATGAGCGCGGTGGCGCTGGGCAGGTGAAACCACTGGGCGACGTCATTGCCCAGTGCGGCGCCGATCGCCAGCGACGGCGCGAAGATGCCGGCCGGCACGCCGGACCAGGTGGTCAGCCAGGTCGCGGCGAATTTGAGCAGAAAGAACAGCGCCGGCACCGCTTCGCGCCCCGCCACCATGGCGCGCGTGTGGCCATAGCCGCTGCCAAAGGTGGCGCCGGCCGAGACCAGCCCGATGACAGCCACCAGCAGCCCGCACAGCACCGCAAACGCGACCGGATGGGCAGCGCGCAGCCGCGACAGCCCATCCTTGCCCTGGCCCAGTAGTGAGGCTTGCAGCAGCCGTGAAAAGACGCCGCCGGCCAGCCCGCTGAGCACGGCCACCACCAGGCCGGGCAGTAGCAGCGACCAGTCGATGCCGGTGGCGCGGATGATGCCGAAGTATGTGGCGTTGCCGTAGATCGAGACGGCCATCAGGCCGGCCAGCACGATGGCCGACATCAGCAGGCCGCTATTGCGCTGCTCCGGCGTGCGCGACAGCTCCTCGATGGCGAACATGATACCGGCCAGCGGTGTGTTGAAGGCAGCGGCAATTCCGGCCGCGCCGCCGGCCACCAGCAAGCCGTGCGCGCTGACCGCCGTGCGCTCCGGCAGCCAGCGGCGCGCGCTGAGCATGATGCCGGCCGCGACCTGCACCGACGGCCCTTCGCGGCCGAGCGACAGGCCTGCCAGCAAGCCCCAGGTCGTCAGCGCGACTTTGGCGATACTGAGCCGGATGGACACCAGCCGGCTGGTGACGGCCGGGGTGGCGCCGGGATCCAGGGCCGCCATGACCTGGGGGATGCCGGAGCCGGCGGCCGCGCTGAACCAACGCCGGGTGATCCAGACGATGGCGCCGGCACAGCAGGGCGTCCACACCAGTGCCGCCACCGGTTGCCCGGCAAACAGGCGCATGAATAGCTCAATGGCGCTTTCGCCGGCCCAGGTGAAGGCGGCGACCATCAGGCCGGCCGCGCACGCCGTCGCCATCACCACTGCGCGGGTTGCCCAGATCCGCCAGTTGCGGAATTCCCGCGCGAAGGTGGCGGCGGTGTTGTGGTGGATTTTCATGGGGCGTGCGGGGCAGCGAGCGGGCCGGCGGTGAAATACATTTGTGCAAATGTACTTTGCTGCCATATGATTTGTCAAATGGAACGACATCAACCAGGGATCGGCGCCCCTGCTTGGCGCCGGCATGTGGTCGCTGCGCTCACCTTGTGCGGGGCGGCCACTGCAGCGTCGGCAGCCACGCCAGCAGCTGGCGCGGGGTTGCCGCTGCTGGCCAGATCGTTTGCGGCCATGAGCGCGCAACGTCCGCTGTTTTGCGAGGCGCCCGCCGCCGGTCCCGACGGGGGGCTCGGCGCGCCGGTGCAATGCGCTTGGCGCCAGCGCCTCATGATGCAGCGCTGGGTGTTTGATCAGGGCCGCGCGACCGGCTGTATCAGTGCTGCTGCGCGGTGGTGGCACTGGCGCCGCCAGACCGATGCCGCCTCTGGCGTGGCGCCGGTCTGGGATGCCGCCTGGCAGCGCCAGACCTTGCTGGTGGACGATGCCAACCCGCGCGCACCACAGCGCATGAGCCTGATCGCCATGGAGGCCGATGGCAGCTGGAGCGCCACGACCTGGCGCTGGTCGCCGCCCGAGCGGGCCGTGACCCGGCGCTGGGAACAACAGCGCTGGGACCAGTTAAAGCAGGCATTGCAGCAGTTGCCGACACCGGCCGACGCCGACAGCAGCGCGCCGGCGCTGGCGCTCGGCTACCGTGGCCTGCAAGAGCGTGCCGCCGAACGCACCGGCGCAGCGCTGCTGTGGGCGCTGGGCGGCCAATGCCTGCGCCTGAGCGCGCTGCCGCAGGCCGATGCGCAGGCGTTGCCGCTGCCGTATGCGCGCGAGGACAGCCGGCTGGAACAACGCGCGGCGATCCAGGTCCAGCTGGCGCGCACCGATCCGGCGGCCACCTGGCCTGCCGTGTTCCACCTGATGCTGCCGAGCTTGCCGCACCAGCGCAGCGCCACCTATGCGGCCGTGGCGCGCAGCCATCTGCGCCTGATCGGCCATCTGTGGCTGCCCGCACGCAGCGCGCCGCCCTGGCACTTGCAACTCGATACGGCACTGGCGGCAAAGCCGGAGTCGGCGGCGGCGCTGCGCGTGATGGCGGTGCTGGAGCGCGCAATGGCGGCGCTGGCCGGGATCTGGGTGGCCGACCATGAGCGCTGAGCTGCAGGCCTGGCCGTTGTGGCTGACCTCGCCGTTGGCGCTGCTGGGCGCCGGCTTGCTGCTGGCCCAGGTGCTGGGCCTGTTGCTGGCAGCGCGCGGCCTGCCCAGGCTGTACGGTGCGGTGGCCTCGGGCTTGCTGCTGGGCGTCAGCGGCGCGGGCCTGATCGACGCTGCCGTGGCGACCCAGTTTCAGGAATTGTTCAACGCCGCCACGGCGCTGGTGCTGTTCGAGGTCGGCCGCAAAATGGATCTGGCCTGGTTGTGGCGCAGCCGGCGCCAGGGCGCCAGCCTGCTGCTGGCGTGCCTGTTGCGCGGCACGGTAGTGTGGGCGCTGCTGGCGGCGTGCGGCTTGCGTGCCGGCGAGGCTGGCTTCATGGCGGCGATCCTGAGCGCGTCGAGCCCGATTATCCATTCCTCCATGGTGGCCGATGCCCGCGCCAGCGGCGTGACGGTGTTCGCCGGCGCCAATCTGGTCGGCCTCGGCAATGTCTTGGCGCTGCTGGCCCTGGCCCCGAGCATTGCCTGGCTGCGCACCCAGGTCGACACCGAGACGGCCGGCTATGGCGCCGAGCTGGTCAAACAGCTGGGGCGCCTGGCGTGGGGGGCGGCGATTGCCCTGTTATGTTATGGCTTATACGCGCTGGCAACCCGGCTCAGCCGTGCCCGCGCGCACCTGCGGCCCGGCATGCTGCTGGCGGCGCTGCTGATGGACCTGGGGCTATGCTCGGTCAGCGCGGCCAGCGCGCTGCTGTCGCTGCTGCTGATGGGCGTGTTGCTCCGCAATGCGGAAAAACGTGATAACGTCTTCCAGGCCGAATTGCGCACCGGCCAGGACATCGGCTATGCCCTGCTGTTCATGCTGTCGGCCTCGCTGGTGCAAGTCGAGCAGCTATGGCATTGGCAAACGCTGCTGGTGGCGCTGACGGTGTTTGCGGCGCGGGTCGCGGTGACCCGGCTGGCGCTGGCGCCGGCGACCGCGTGGGGGCGCCGCAAGAAGCCTGCGCTGGCACTGTCGATGTATTCACTGGTCAGCTTCGGTTCGCTGATGGTCGACAACTCGATGGCCGGCTACCCGGGCCTGAGCGAGCCGGCGCAACAGATCATGGCAGCGCTGCTGGCCCTGAACGTGCTGCTGGCGCCGGGCTTGACCTGGTACGGCCTGCACCTGGCCGGCGAGAATCACGAAGAGGAACTGCATGAATGAGTCTACCGTCACTGCCGCCGCCGCCCAGGCGCTGGCCGTTGCCGGCCAGGGCCCGGCTTACTTGCCGCCCTTCGCACAGGCCCGGCTGGGCACCATGGGCATCGAGCTCGAATTGATGGTGCTGGATCGGCTGACCTACGACCTACTGCCGGCGGCGCCAGACATCTTGCAGCTGCTGGAGCAGCAGGACAAGCGCTGGGTGGCCACGCCGGAGATCACCACCTCGATGCTGGAGGTGGCCACCTCGATCCTGGACAACTACCAGCAGGCGCTGGCCGAACTCGAGGATATACGCCACCGCGTCGAACGCGCGGCGTTTGCGGTGGGCGCGGTGATTTCCGGCGGCGGCGCCCACCCGTTCCAGCAGTGGCGCGACCAGCGGATTTACCCGAAAGCGCGCTACCGCGAATCGGCGCGCAAGTTCGGTTATCTGGCCAAGCTGTTTACCGTGTTCGGCATGCACGTCCATATCGGGGTGCCGAGCGGCGACGAGGCGGTGCGCTTGTGCGCCTGGCGGACCCAGCGGGCGCCGCTGTTTATCGCGCTGTCGGCCAACTCGCCGTGCTGGCAAGGCGAAAATTCAGGCTTTTGCAGCGCCCGCAGCAACGTGGTGGGGGCCTTCCCGATGAGCGGCACCATGCCGGCGCATATCCGGTCCTGGCAGCAGTTCGAGCAGCATTTTGCGCGCCTTGCCGCGCTGGGCATTGTTACCAGCGTCAAGGATTTTTACTGGGATGTGCGGCCGAAACCCGAGTCTGGCACGATAGAATTGCGCGTGCTCGACACCCCGCTCCATCCGTCCTTTGCGGCCGCGCTGGCGTGTTACGCGCGCGCCTTGTGCGTCGAAGCGAGCCGGCCGCCGGAGCGCTGGCCCGTCGATGACGGCCTGAACTGTACACCTGGAACCGCTTCAACGCCGCCCGCGACGGCGTCGCTGGCACCTGGATCGATCCGGAGACGGGCGCCGCGCGCGGCATCGCCGAGGCGCTGCTGCGCGATGGCGGCCAGGCCCGCGGGTTGACGGCACAGTTGTCCGCCGGTTATGGCATTAACGATCTGGCGCGGCATGCGAGTGAACTGTTTGGCCAGCCTTCGCCGCGCTGGCCGGCCTATGCGGGAGCGCGCTGATGGTGGCGCCAACCGTGCCCGATGATCTGCGGCGTTTCATTTTCACCAGCATTGCCTCGGTCCCGCACCTGGAGGCGCTGTTGCTGGCGCGTTCGGCGCCGGCGCAGGAGTGGGATACCGCTGCAGTAGCGCGGCGCCTTTACATCGCCGATCGCCTTGCCCGCAAGGTGCTCGATTATTTGCGCGCGATTGGGGCGCTGAGCGCGGCCGGGGCCGCAGCCTCGCCGGTTTATCGCTATGCGCCACGCACGGCGGAGCTGCAGCAGTTTGCCGACGCATTCACCTGGAAAAAGGAGGTCTGAGATGGCGCAACTGATCTACGGGCTCTGCACGCTGACCTCTGGCATGCGCCTGGCTGTTGCTCAGTACGTACCGGCGCAACCGGGGGCGCTTGCTGTTCTGGAGCGGCCTGTGTTTTATCGGCATGTCGGTCAACAACATCCTGCTGGTGCTCGACAAGCTGGTGTTTCCCGAGATTGACCTGTTGCCGTTGCGTCTGGTCAGCGCGCTGGTGGCATTGCTGCTGTTATTGTTTGGCCTGATTTACGAAACCAAGTGAGGCTCGGATGATCTTATTTCTGACAGGCGCCATCGTCATGGCGTCGGCCGTCATCAGCTTGTTTTTCCTGCGCTTCTGGCGCAGTACCGGGCAGCGCTTCTTTTTGCACTTCGCCCTGTCGTTCCTGGTCGAGGCCCTGCACCGCGCCTACTCAGCCTGGGACGGCGCCGTGCACGAGGACTCACCCTACCATTACCTGGTGCGCCTGCTGTCGTACGGATTGATCCTGTGGGCGGTGGTGGAAAAGAACCTGCCGGGCCGCGCGCCCCACCGCTGAGACGCCGGCATTTGCGCTATCATGCGGGCATGCTGCCGAACCCGCCTGACTCCCCTGACGCCGATCCCGCTGCCGACGAACGGTCGCGTGAACCCCCGCCCGCCACGCGGGTACTCCGGCAGTTCCGCATTGTCTTCAATGCGGTGAAGAGCCATTTCCGCAACGTGGAAAAAGCAGCTGGCATCGGCGGCGCGCAAGTATGGGCGCTCAGTGTGGTTGCCCAGCATCCCGGCATCGGTGTTGGCGAACTGGCCAAGGCGCTCGATATTCACCAGACGACCGCAAGTAATCTGGTCAAGACGCTGGCGGCCCAAGGCCTGGTGGCGCCGGGGAAAAGCGAGCACGACCGGCGCGCGGTCGCGTTGCGGCTGTCGGAAGCGGGAGCTGAGCGCCTGGCCAAGGCGCCCGCGCCGTTTGCCGGGGTCTTGCCCGGTGCGCTAGCCTCAATGGATGAGCAGGCCCTTGCCCGGTTGGAGCAGGACTTGCACGTTTTGATCGAGATTCTCCAGGCCGAGGATACCGGGGCCAATACCCCGCTGGCCGATCTTTGACGGCCAGCTGACTAGGACCTAGTTTGCGGCCGTCGATTGCCGCCGCATTGCCTGCCAAAACTGCCGGGTGTATTCGGGGTAGCTACCATAAAACCCTATACTCACCGGCGCATAGCGGTCAATGCTACTGACCTGTGGTTCCAGTTTCCGAATGCTGGCGCGTTGTTCTGGAACGGTATTCAAGTATGTTTCAAACCAAACGTCGGGCTCTAAGATGGCGTCAATCCGATGCGCTTTTAGTTTTGCCAGATTACTTTGCGGATTTCCCGCCTCGTCGACAAGCCAGCCTCGCTTTTCCGCCTCTACCTTAGTCGCTGCGATCCCAGCTGATATGCCAATTCGAGGCTGTGCTATGTTGAGATGCTTACCGTTCCACTTTGTTGCCAGGTCATCGGCGCGGACGTAAAGCGACAAGCGATCGTGAATTATGATCAAACTGACATCCAGCTCCTTACCGCGCCTTGGGAAGACCAACACCGCTAAGTTTGGGGAAGTCGGTGCAAAGCCCGGTGCTACATCCACTGTATTTGCCTTTAATTCGGCCAGTAAGCGTTTGACAGGTAAGCGCCGAATAGAAATCAAAGGCTTGCAGTCACCGCTAGAGAGCGCACTACGAGCCCAGATCACCATACTGCCAGGCGGCTCTTCAACTTCAGTGGTGCCATAAATAAGAGGTGGCACAGGAAAATTTGGCAGCGCGACTCGAACTGCCTTGGGGCAACCCGAGGCGACGGAATAACCAGGCGCTAGGCAAAGCATGGACATGAAAACGACCCCAGCAATCAGCTTCATACAATTCCTTGAAAAGACAATTGTGCGTCTGCATCGCAGCTAAGCAGTCTGCAAGAAGCATAAAGCCACGTAATGCGCTCGGTCAACGTCCTTGGCCTTGTCATCGTCAGCGACTTGGCCGGTTGCTGCCCTTTTTTTCATTGGCGGCGGCACAGATGCGCTCATCGATGCTGACGCGCTACTCAGGGCTTGCCCAATAAGAGATAGACAGCGCTTTGATGACGCGAGGCGCGGCCGGCGCCAAAATACAGGGGACCCAGCGGGGTATCGATCGCGATGTAGGCGGCGTTGCTGCGTACGGTCGCTTCCCGGTCTTGCGCATCGATGGTATTGCCCATTCTTCCCAACTCCGCCGATAAACCGAGATACACCCCATCGAGCCAGCCGGGGCCGGTGACGCGGTAGTTATAGACGAGGCGACCAAAATGCAGACTGTCGCCCACCAGCTGCCCGGTGCGGTAGCCGGAGAGCCGCAGGAAACCGCCAAACGGGATCAATTCCTGGTCCGGCAGTTTGTCCGTGCCGATGCGGCGCTGTATTTCGGCTGCGCCTTGCAGCGAATGCGCCCCGTGGGCAAAAGCGGTTAAGGCCGTGAGCGTCATTTTGCTGTAGTTGGTATCTGCGCCAAGGGCGGTGCGGGCGGAATACACTTGCAGATCGGCCTCCACGCCGTCGCGCGGGAAATGCTTGTTGTCCAGGGTGTCAATGCGCAGCCGCGCATTCAGGCCGCCGGTGCGCGCGCGGGCAAATAACAGCGACGGCGGCACGAAGCTGGTATCGCTGAGCAACTGCGCATGGCCGCGGGTAACGCCGATCCGCGCTTCCCCCCATTCTGCCAGCGGCACGCCCAGGTCCAGTCCGGCCGTGACCGATTCGTTGCGGTAGCGTGCCAGGCGCTTGCCTTCGAGGTAGATATCGAGCGGCGTGCGTTCGGCCGACAGGTGGGCGCTGGCGAACAGCCGCTGTGCCGGCGTCAACGGTTGCAGCCATTCCGTGCTGAGACGGTCGGTATGGCCAATTTCGACGTCGTTGCGCCACTCCCCGCCTAACGTGTTGAGCCAGGTCCAGCGGTGCGAGGCCCGCAGCGAGAAGAAGGAGTCGCCCGAAAAGTCGGTCGAGACGCCCAGCCCCAGGCGCAAATACTGCGGCCCCCACGATTTTTCGCTGACCGTGGTGGTCATCTGGCGGCGGCCGTCGGCCAGGGTGTCGAGTGTGTAGCTGACGTGTTCAAAGTCGCCGCGGCCGAACAGGCGGCGCATGTCGCGTTCGGCGGTGGCGGCGTCAAACAGCTGTCCTTGCTGGGTTTCCATCATGCCGCGCAGCGACGCCTCCGGCACCCGCCGCGCGCCTTCGATCTTGAGGGCCGACAGCAGCACGCCTTGCGATGGCGGCGGCTGATGGCGCCCGGCCAGATAGGCGGCGTACTGGTTTGCCGGCAAAGCATAGCGTTGCAACTGCTGCACCGCCGCGCGGCCGGCTGCCAGGCCCCGCGCTTCGGCCTCTTTCAACAGGTCGAAGTTGGCGGCGTTGATCGTCGCCAGGTCCGGTGTAATCAGCACGTCGCGCTGTGGATCGAGCTGCGCCAGCGAGGCCCGCACATTGCTGGCGATCAGCAGGCGCATCATTTGCTCCGACATCGACAGCACCGACTTGATCTCATCGCGCTCCAGCAGTGGCGTGCCGATGTTGACGGCGATGATGATGTCCGCCCCCATGGCACGTGCGACGTCCACCGGCAGATTGCGGGAAATGCCGCCGTCGACCAGCAGGCGTCCCGCGCTTTCCACCGGGCTGATCACCGCCGGAATCGCCATGCTGGCGCGGATCGCCTGCGCCAGGTTGCCGTGGTCGATGACCACCATGTCGCCGCTGCTGACGTCGGTGGCAACGGCGCGAAACGGCATCGGCAATTCGTCGAAGTTGCTGCTGCCCTGGCGCGCGGTCAGGCGCCGCAGCACCGCTTCCAGCGCGACGCCGGCCACCGCGCCCTTGGGCAGTGCCAGTCCGGCCGGACCGATACCGATTTCCGGACCCGCGTAGCTGGCCTCGGCATCGGTCTTGCGCGCCACCGACAGGTCGCGGCGTTCGACGTCGTGAAACAGGTTGGCGGTATTGACGCTTTGCATTTCGCGTTCGATTTCGGACAGCGGCATGCCGCTCGCATAGGCGGCGCCGACAATGGCGCCGGCGCTGGTGCCGACGATCATGTCGACCGGGACCCGCAATTCCTCCAGTACCTTCAGTACGCCAAGGTGGGCGCCGCCGCGGGCGCCGCCGCCGGACAGCACCAGCGCGATCCGCGGCCGCTCGGCCGGCGCCGCCGGTATCTGCGGCTGCGCGGCAACGCCCGCGCCATGCAGTCCGATCAGGCCAAGCAGGCAGCCGGCTAGCAGGCGTCGCAACGGAGGTCTCATGCGCTGGTCCTGCGGCGTAGCAGCGCCGGCACGGCGGCGATGGCCAGTAGGTAGGTGGCGAACTGGCAGTAGACCGCGTAGGCCGAAGCACCGCCGCTGGCCTTCAGGCACAGTGATGAAAAATCCCACAGACCATGCAGCGCCATCGGCAGCCAGAGTGCGCCGCTGGTGCGGCGCAAGGCATACAGCGCCCCGCCCATCACAAACGCCAGCGTGCCCTGCAGCACCCCGGCCGCCAGCGGCATGCCGAACAGGGCATTGGGGACGTGCATGGCGCCAAATAGCAAACACGACCAGAACCACACGCCGGCCTCGCCCACGCCCGCGCCGCGCAGGCAGGTAAGCACCACACCGCGTGTCACCAGTTCCTCGTTGAAGCCAACCAGGGCGCAAGCTGTGATGAGCATCAGTACGTGCGCGGGCGCCAGCGCTGCCCAGGGGACTGCGGCCAGATTGGCGGCGCTCAATGCCAGCATGGCCGCTGACAACGCCCACAGCGGCCAACGTGCGGCCGGCCGTGCCAGAGTTTCAGTTGTGGCCGGCCGCCACCAGCCCAGCCAGGTCACCGCCAGCGTCACCAACAGCGTGCCCAGTCCCATCGGCAGCAGCAGTTGGGTGAGGGCGTTCTCGGCCGAGCTGAGGTAGCGGTAGTCGGCGCCAAACGCGGCCCAGGTGCCAAAAACAATCGCGTTGTAAAGCAGCAGCACCATCAGCGCGACGCGCCAGCCCGGTTGGATACGCATGCTTGCTCCTGTCGTTATTGTGGATCGGCCGCTTTCAATTGCTGCACCAGTCCCACATACTCGTCGATGGCCTGCTGCTGGGTATTGCCTTTGCGGGCGCACCAGGCCTCGTACTTGGCGCGGCCGACCACATCCAGCGCCCCCGGCCTGTCACCCTGGACGTCGCCGATGGTGGCCTGCTTGTACAACGCATACAGGCGTAGCAGGGTGGCTTCGTCGGGCGACTTGCGCAAGGTCCGCGACAATGCCGCGGCCGCCGCCAGCGCCTGTTCCGACGGGCTGGGGCCGTCGGGCACCGGAACGCCGCCGAAATGGCTGTCTTCCAGTTCCGGCGCGTCGGGGAACCAGCGTGCTTCGAGCAGACGCCCCTGGTATAGCATCACTTCCACCACCCCATGCGAGGCCAGCGTGCCGTTGCGCAGCGTGGCCGGCAGCATCGCCATGCCGGCGTTCAGCACCGCGGTGCCGAACGCGGTGAAGGCCAGGCCGTCGCCAGCCCAGGCCTGCAGGCGCGCCAGGCCTTTGGCGCCGCGGAATATCCCGGTACTGCGGTTGTGGCCCGGCTGATACCAGGCGAAGGCCGGGATGCCGCGCCCGTACAGCGCAGCGAAGTCGCCGCGCGCGAGGTCGCCCTGCACGGCGGCCAGCAAGTCGGTGATTTGTGCCGGCGACATGCCGGCGTCGTCGCTGCGGCCACCCTGGCCCGGCGCGTTGACGCCAAAGAACTCCAGCGTGCGCTGGGCCAGCAGTTCCTTGTCGTTGTCGACGCAGATCAGGTGGTAGCTGTTTTCTAGAATCACCATGCGGGCCTGGCCGGCCCGCTTGCCGCCGCCGATATGTTCGACCAGGAAATTGGCCGAGCGCAGGCTGGTCAGTTCGTCCTCGCGCGCATGGATGACCAGGGTCGGGCAGGGGATGCGCGACAAGCCCTTCATCACGAAGCGGCGCAGGCGGTCGACTTCGCGAATGCAGGCCAGCGGCACCCAGCTGTAGGCGAAAGCGTCGCCGCGCTCGAACTTGGCGCGCACAATGGCGCGCAATTGGTCGTTCTTGATGCCGTAGGGATCCTCCTCGTCGACCCGCATGTGTTCGGCCACGCCGGGAATCCAGTACAGCAGATGACGCAGGCCGCGATACCAGGGCGTCGACCAACCGTCGATGAACACCGGCGGCGCCAGCGCCACCAGGCGGCCTTTGCTATGTTGCTCGCGCTTGCAGGTCTCGATCGCCAGCAATGAACCCATGCACATGCCCATCACATGCAGCACCTCGTGCTGGGCGCCGATTTCGCGGTATTTGAGCCGGACTGCCTCCAGCCAGTTTTCGGCGCGCACGCCCAGCAGGTCGGCGGGCTGCCCGCCGTGGCCGGGTAGGGTGATCGAGTAGGTGACGAAGCCGGCATTCTTGAGCCGCTTGTGCATCGACCCCAGATCGTACTGGGTACCGCCAAGTCCGTGGATCAGGAACACCGCCGGCTCAGCCATGGGACGGCTCCGGCCTGACCACTTCCAGCAGCGCGACGATGCGCTCGACCCGGCCGTCGCCGCCTTGTACGGCTGCCAGGCGCTCGCGCACGCGGCGCGTCGCGCCGCCGGCCAGGTGCAGCGCATACGATTGCTCGCTGGTGCTGCGCTGGCCAGCGCTGACCTGCTGCCAGGCGGCCTGCACCAGCCCGCGCTCTGCGGGGTCGATCAAGTCCAGCCAGGCGTCCACGCTGTCGGCGGCAGCGGCGTCGGCGCCCAGCACCTCGGCCGCGCCTTCGCCCCAGGTCGCGCCGCCGGTCACGGTGTCGTATTCGACGCTGGCGACGCCCACCGCGCGCAGCGTGCGCTCGTAGCGCAACTGCCAGTCGCGGGCCCGGTGCAGGGCGCTGCGGCGGCCCTCCGACAGCGCGCTGGCCAACAGCAGTACCACCACCCAGGCGGTGATGAAGCCCTGGACTTCGATCACCGACTCGCCTGGGAAGCCTTCATGGAGCGCGAACGGACCGCCGCCCTGAGCGGTGCGATAGATGATCAGCATCGCCCCCAGCAGCGTCGCCACGGTGCCGCCGCGCGCCCCCCAGAGTAGGGCGGCGGCCAGCAGGAACGGCATGGGGACGTAGGCCAGGGTGGCGGCCACGCCGCCCCAGCGCTGCTGCGCCTGCTGCGAAAACACCAGCAGGACGGCGGCCACAAACGCCGCAAAGGCGGCGCCGCCGCCCAGGAACGGCGCCATCGGCAAGCCGCCGGAACGCCGCACGCGGAAGTCGCGATAGGCGCTCGCCAGCGGCGCAATCAGTAGCAGCCCGACTAGCGTTGACAGGAAGCCGACGCGCCATTCCAACACCAGATCGGCCTGTGGGCGTTGTTCGGCCCAGACCGCGCACGCCAGCGTGGCGGCCAATAGCGACGCCAGCACCGCGCCGCCCAGCAGGGCCAGCGTGGCCGACGGCGAAGCGGGCGCCTGCCGCGACCGGGTGACCACCCAGGCGCCGGCCGCCATGCTGACCACTTCCACCGCGCCGTAGGCCAGCGCGGCGCCCAGCGTCAAGCCGTGCGCAGCCACCGCCCACAGCACGGCCGCGCAGGCGGCGCCCGCCAGCAGCGCGGGCCAGCGCCAACGCGCCGCCAGCAGCAAGGCTGAGAATGTCACGCCACTGCTGAGCCAGACCGGTATCGTCTGGGTGGTGGTGTGGGCCATCGCGTGCGACCAGGCCGCCGCCCCCAGCCATAATGCCGCGACCAGCGCGGCGCGCACCAGCGACCGCAGGAAACCATCAGGAGAGTCCATCATGCGCCATCCGTTCTAGTGAGATTGCCAACACCGTCATCGCCGCCCATTCTGTCACAGGAAATGAAACATTGTCACTCAAGAAATAATAGAATACTGTTGCGTTTGTGATAAACCGTGCTGCGGGTTTCAGTTAGAATCTGGGCAATACTGCTGTCAATGCGCTGAGGAGAGATGTATGAAGGTCTGCGTTAGCTTGCTGTCGACTCTGTCCCTGTTGGCCTGCGGCGCCGTGGCGGCCCAGGACGACCGTTACCGCGATGAGCGCGGTGAAGATATCCAGCTGGTTTGCTATGGCGGCGCCGAAAAGCCGACAGCGGAAGTGCGCTCCGGCTTTGAATGGGACGCGCAACAGCACAAGTACGTACCCAAGCAAAGCGTGGAAACTGGCAAGTCGAATTTCCAGGCCACCATCAATGTGTCGATCCGTGGAGATCGCGCCGAGATACAACTGCCGAACAGCCTGATCCCGCCGCTGCATGGCGACAGCGACAATGGCTGGTGGCGTCTCACTGACCTGATCGTCGGTCACGATGAAATCCGTGGCGAGTTCCGCCTCAACGCGCTGAATCAGCCGCGATTGTCGATCAACCGCCGCAGCGGCGCCATCACCATCGACGGCATGATCAAGTTCAGCGGCCGCTGCGATCCGGATGACGGCCATCGCCGCTTCTGAACCGGCGCCATGGTGTCCAACCTTTTGCCGGGTAGTCAGTAATGGGCCGATCCTCCGCCATGTGCACCCTCATCGTCCCCATGCTGTTGTCCGCCTGCAGCGCGGTGCGGCATGGGATGCCGATGCCGCCAGAGGTCAGTGCCAAAGGGCTGGTGTTGAAGCGCGCCTTGCCCGAGCAGATGCCGGAGCAGAGCGCGCCGGTGCCTGGCAGCCAACTGGTGCTGGTTCCCAGTGAGAACGCGGCAGGGATGCTGGTGCCGATTCCGTTCGTGAGTGAACTTGCGATCGGCGCCTACAACCAGTCGCAGGCGTCGGGACTGGGCAAGCATTACGCTGCGCTGGACGTGTTCGGGATTGTGCAGGGTACGATGGCCGACAGCCCGCTGCTGCGCAATGGCGGCAGCAAGATCAGCCTTTATCCGATAGTCTATCTGGCCGAATGTAGCGATGGGCAATATCGGCTGTCGTTGGCCGGCCGCATCGAATCGGGCGGCTGGGTCGGGCGCTATGTCGCGCATTTGCCCACCACCTATGGCGACACCGAACTGGCGGCCGCAGCACCATCGACCATCACCACGATGCAGCGCGAACTGCAGGCTGCGGCCCTGACGCTGCGCCAACTGATCGAAAGCGACGCGCGCGGCGATTTTGGTAAGGCGCAATACCGGGCCGATCTTGGCAGCCTGCACCTGGCATGTGCGCGTGTCGGCGGCCTGGTGTCGGCGGACCTGATGCTGGCGCGCGATGCCGAGGTGGTGGAAGAGGACGCCGGGCATGTGGTGGTCCGCATCGCCGGCGATCTGAGTCAGGCGGGCCCCTCTGGCGGCCTGATGTATGGCCTGCATTATCTGCGCAAGCAGCAGTTGCACACATTCAAGAAAAAACCCGGCTAGCTGCTTAGCGTGGCGTCGGCGGCGCGCTGGCGACGGCTTCCAGCACATAGCTGGCCTGTTCGTTACGCCGCGCGGCATTGCGCATCAGATAAACGCTGACGTTGTAGACAGCGCCCGCAGGCGCAGCGACCGTGATGTGGTCGCCATCCCGCGATCCGACAAACAGCGCTTCCTCGGCGCCCTCGGCGCTGACGTTAAAATTGGCTGAGCGGTTGGCCGTCTTGAGTTTGAGACTGAGCGCGCCGCCCGCAGGCACCGCCATGTGGTATTCGACCGATTCATCGCCCTTGATCTTGCCGCTGAGTTTCTTCAGTGGCCCGCCTTGGGCAAGCTCGACCTTTTCGTGCCGCACCGGATCGGCTGCTGCGGCGCTGCCGCAGGCCAGCCAGGCGCAGGTCATCAGGGATACCAGTTTATGCATGGGTTTCTCCAGGGAAGTTACGTAAATGGACATCGATCCGTGGATACGGAATCGTCATGCCCGCTGCTTGCAATGCCGCCAGCACACGCTGCAGCAGTTCGCCGCGCACCTGCGTCCAATGGCTGACGTCATTGGTCCAGGCGTGGATGGCAAAGTTGAGCGCGCTCTCGCCGTAGCCCGTCATCAGCACCACCGGCGCTGGGTCGGCGACCACGCCGGGCGTGGCGCCAGCGGCGCCGGCCAGGATGGCGAGCACCTTCTCCGGGGCGGCACCGTAGGCAACGCCGACCGTGATCTCGAAGCGGCGGCGACGATCGAACATGGTCCAGTTAGTCAGATTTGCACTCAACAGCAGGCCATTCGGCACCACCGAATCCGCGCCATCGAAGGTGCGGATGGTTGTGGCGCGCAGACGAATCTCGCGCACGGTGCCGGACACGCCCGCAGCGTCAATCACATCGCCCGGTTGGATCGGCCGTTCAAACATCAGCACCACGCCCGACACGAAATTATTCACCACATTCTGCAAGCCGAAGCCGATACCGACACCCAGCGCACCGAACACCAGCATGAGCTGGCTGAGTTTGAAGCCCGCCGCTGACAGCGCTACCAGCAAGCCCAAGATTAGCACTGCGTAGTAGCTCAGCGAAGCAATACTGTTCCCTACGCCGCGTGGTAATTTGCTATGGCCAGGCAGTTCCTCCCGTAGCAAGCGCCGCAGCGCACCGGCGAGCCAAGCCGCCAGCCAGCTGGCAAACAAGAACACCAACACATCGCCAATGTGCACCGAGACTTCGCCCACCTCGATGCCCGCACCGAGCAATGTGGCGCTAGCGCCCTGCAACGGCCGCAACAGCCGGAAGCGGGACAGGCTGTACAGCAGCCAGCCGATCACGGCGCCCAACACCAGCAGGCGTTTGAACACCGCTTGCAGTACTGGCCCTTGGCGCAGCAGCAGTTGGCGTGCCGCCAGTTGCGGCTGACTCAGGATCACGCTGAGCAGCCCCAGACAGGCCGCCACCCCGGCATACAGCATCAGCGCCATGTAGCCGCTGTCGATGACGCCACTGGTGAGCGTCTCGGCCAGCGACACATTGCCGGCCACGTTGCAGACCAGTGCCACGGCCAGCATCACAAGCACCAGCCAGCCCAGCACGCGGCGTGGCCATTGCAGCGTCTGGCTACCGCCGTCTGACAGTGCAGGCTGCCGCCGCAACATCCACACGGTTAAGCCGAGCGCCAGCAGGTTTAGCAGCAGCAGGAACAGACGGTAGAGCCCTATGTCCGCCACAGCGGCGACGCCGAGGCGGTCCAGCGCGTACAGGGCCACGGCTACAGAAGGGGACAGGCCTAGCCAGGCGACGGTGTTCGACGGAAGCAGGCGCAACACCGGAACCAGCGCCAACGCCAATGCCAATTCCTGCACCAGCAGCGGTGCGTCTGGCTCAAACACCAGTACCGATAGCATGGCCAGCAACAGCCATGCAGAGAACGGGCGCTGCAAAGCGCTCACCGCCGCGCCAGCGGGCGCGCCGCCATGCCGGCTGCGCCGAACCAGCCAGATAATTAATGGCAGCAGGAGTACTTGCACCACGCGCAGGGCTTGCTGGTTGGCGGTGCCGGCCGCATTGTACTCAAGGGCAAACTGGGTTTCAATTTCCAGACCCCGCTGCATGACCTCGACAGCCGACTGCGGGTTGGTATTCAGGTTCAGGCTGCGCCATAGCGGCGGCGCGTCGATGCGCAACAGCTGCTGGTCGACCTCGTCAATTGCGGCGGCGACGTCGGACTGGCCTGCGCGGATGCGTGCCTGAAGCACGTTGGCGCGCTGGCTCAGTTCAAGCTGGCGCTTCAGTGCAATGCCCAGGGCCGTCTCGCTGGCGTCGATTTGCGCCAGCATGGCATCCACGTGCTCGGACATCGCCGGCGGCAGCCCATCCAGCAAGCCGGCAGCGCGCGTGGATGACCACGCGAGGCGCCGTTGTGCCAGCTGCATCGCAGTTTGTTCGTAAGGTGCAAATGCATGGCGCGCCATTGTCTGCCAGCGCGCAAAACGGTTGGCATCGAATTGCCAGTGCCGCGCCAGGCTTTCCAGCCGCATGATGGGCAGTCCGCGCAGCACAGCGCCGCTGGCGTTGTGCTGCTTGGCGTCCACCGGGGCGGCGATCTCATCGAGCTCGCGGCCTAGCCTCTCAGACAGTTGCGGGCCGAGCAGCAATTGCCTGGCAAACTCAAGCTGCTGCTGGTCCTCGCTGGCGCGCGCCAAGATGTCCTGCACGGCGATCGGGCCGACTGTGGACGGCGAGATGGCGAGATCGGCCGGCGCTGGCGGGGCGGGCGGCGCCGCGTGAGCGCGTGCCGCAAACAGCAACGCGGCCGCCAGCAGCCTGCACGCCGTGAGAAACCGGCTGTCGCGCGCCGTCATGGCTGAACGCGTGTCCAAATATAGGTGCCCGCGTTGCCGGCCAGCTCCAGTTGCAGCCGGCCATTGACGATGCGATAGGAGTGTAACGCGTCCAGGTCCTGCGGCAGACGCTGAGCCAGTGGGTCGGTTGGACACATCATGCGCGTGAGCGCGATCGGGCCAAGGCGCAAGGCGCCACTTGATCCGGCCGGCGTCGCTTGCCAAGTGCCGCTGCCCCGGTTGCAGTCCACCTGCGCTACCAGGCGTCCGTCGGCCTGGAATGACAGGCGGTACTGATCCGGGCGCATCGGCCGAATCTCGGCGGCGTCACCGGCCCCCTGGCGAAAGGCCATCAGCGTCCAACTGCTTCCTGCCAGACTGTCTGATTGCTTTGACGCCGAGGAACCGGCTGCGCAGCCAGACAGCAATAGTGCTCCCGCTAAAACGCCCCCAACAACCTGATGCATCATGACACCTCCGGGTTAATTGCCGGGCGCGGCGCGGCCAGGCCCAGGGAATATTCTAAATGAAAGCATTGCCATCGGCCGCACACTGTCGCCAGCCAAAATCGAGCTCAGGCCGTCAGCGGCTGCAGCGGCAACGTTGACTCGCACGCAGAGCGAACGTGCCATGTAGGCACATAGGCAGCACCGTCAGTGCCGCAGCAAGCGACAGCTCGGAAAATGCGCCGTTGCTGTCGGTATTCAGTGCTGCCGTTACCAGCAAAAAGGCCCCGAGGCCATGCACGCGGACTCAAGCCCGCATTGCGCCGAGGGCCGGACAGGCAGCTGAGTGCTGTTGTCATACAAATGTAGCCTTTTATTGCTGAGGCTTGAGGGCGGTCAAGGTGTCGAAAATCGCGGGCTGGTGCGGTGTAAAATGGGGCATTACCGTAAGTCTTTGATTTTTATAGGTGGAATGCGGCCTGCAAAGCCGTCTAGGTCGGTTCGACTCCGATCCTCGCCTCCAAAGCTCCTCAGCGGGAGTAGCTCAGTTGGTAGAGCGCAACCTTGCCAAGGTTGAGGTCGAGAGTTCGAGACTCTTCTCCCGCTCCAGTATTAAAGAAGGGCAGCCCAGTGTGGCTGCCCTTTTTGCTTTTGCGCCCCATCTCGGGCCTTCGCCTTATCGTCAGACACGGGCTGAATTTACATCAAAGCCAAATCTTTTAGTTTATATAGCACTGCATATGGCGGTTCCTCATCATCGTGTGCTGCACCTCTGAAATAGAAGATACAGTTTTCTCTCTCAATCGTTCGATGAACAAATTTACCGTCAATCGCAATGCGATAAGACGCAGACTCCTGGCATACTTTCGGACTTACCTGCTTAAGTTCGCTAAAAATAGAACCATATTCAGGATGCGCCGTACCCGGTAACGCACCATCCGATACTGACAACAGTACCCCTTTATCATCTTCAATAGCGAGGTCAAATGAAGCGCTTCTTAATAGGCTTGGCAGGCCTGTTTTATGGCTTACTATTGGTGGGGATTTATATTCTAGTTAGCTCGCATCACAACTGGTCGCCAGTAGATAAGCTGCCAGCAAGTTGCCAAGTGGGTGATTGTCATTTTTCGATCCGGCTATTACTCTTCTTTGATATCTTTGGCCCCGCCTTCATATTTTTTATCTTGAATATATGGGCGTGGAAACGATGGACGCTAAATAAATGGATAAGACGGTCAGCGGCATTAACGGTACTTGTTTGTTGTTATTGGTTATTTGGTTATATCTCACAATGACCGATTCTTAAGATCTGTCCAGTCTCATTGTTAAACCAGATATTTTCCGCGATGGGGCCAGTCCTGCCGCACTTGCCGTAAGTAGTGCCGATAAAGCCGATCTGGCAGCGGACCTGCGAATTCTGGGCGTCTGGAAAGGCGGCAAGATGAAGAGCAAACGCTATCGAGACCAGGCTTGTCGTTCAGTACCTACTGCCTACTTTGAGAGAGTTTGTGACAATGTTCTAGCGCGCATCTGCTCATCCAGCCTGGCGCGCTAGTCGGCATCCTCTGCCACAATGGCCTGCATGTCCCAAGGTATTCACTTTTTCGGGATTTGCCAGAATTTCGGTTAACCACAATAGTTCAATCATGTAGCATCAACTAATATGTTGCCCAACATAACTGCACGCTCGTGCTCCAATGTTCAACGGAGCATGCCCACAGCAACACATTTTTGCCACCCAAGCGCACTTGCGCGATTTGCAAGGCTGCCGGCGCCAAGGCAACCAGATTCTACACAGCGTCATACCTTGACCAAGACCAGGCTTTTGCCGGGCATGCTGCATCGCTTGTGAACCTGGTTGCGCGTTTCAACACTTCTTAAGAGGACAAACTCCATGAGTCAAAAGGACAACAAAACTAGCGCAGCCGATGGCAAACGCGGCCGCTTCTCGCGTCGCCAGTTTATGGGTGCGGCGGTTGGCGCCGCAGCCGTATGGGGTGGCTATTCGGTGTTCTTCGGCGGCCAATTCCGTGCCGATAAGGCCGATCGCAAAGTGGATGTGCTGCTCATCGGCGGTGGCATCATGAGCGCGACGCTGGGCGTCTATCTGTCCGAACTGGAGCCGGCCTGGACCTGCGAGGTGTTCGAGCGCCTGGACAAGGTTGCGGAAGAAAGCTCCAATGGCTGGAATAATGCGGGCACCGGCCACTCGGCGCTTTGCGAACTGAACTACACGCCGATGGACGACAAGGGCAAGGTGCAGATTTCCAAGGCGGTGGAGATCAATGAGAATTTCCAGGTGTCGCGCCAGTTCTGGTCGCATCAGGTACGCAAGGGTGTGCTGGGCAATCCGCGCGAATTCATCAATTCGACGCCGCATATGAATCTGGTTTTCGGTGAAGAAAATCGCGCGTTCATTCGCAAGCGCGTCGAGGCGCTGAAAGCATCGCCGCTGTTTGCCGGCATGGAGATGACGACTGATCCGGCCCAAATCAAAGAGTGGATTCCCATCATGATGGAAGGCCGCAAGCCGGAAGACATCGTGACGGCCACGCGTTCCCCGCTCGGAACCGACGTCAACCTGGGCGCGATCACCCGCCAGTTTTACCAGCACCTCAACCAACGCGCCGGCGTCAAGATTTCGACGGGCTATGAGGTACGCTCGATCACGCGCAACAGCGATGGATCGTGGCGGGTGTCGGCGTTCGACATCAAGGACAAGTCCAGGATTCAGACAGTCGATGCGCGCCACATATTCATTGGCGCTGGCGGTGCGGCATTGCCGCTGCTGCAGTTGTCGGGTATTCCTGAAGCGAAGCAATATGGCGGTTTCCCGGTGGGCGGCGAGTTCCTGGTCACGGATAATCCGCAGATCACTTCGCGCCACCTGGCGAAGGTCTATGGCCTTGCCGATACGGGCTCGCCACCGATGTCGGTGCCGCACCTCGATACCCGCGTGCTGGATGGTAAAACGGTGCTGCTGTTCGGCCCATTTGCCACCTGGTCCAGCAAGTATCTCAAGAATGGATCCTACTTCGACATGGCGAAGGCCACGACGCCGTCCAACATCATTCCGCAACTGCAGGTCGGCATGCATGAGTTTGCACTCGTCAAATACCTCGCGCAGCAACTGGAGCTGTCCAAAGAAGAAAAGATGGCAGCGCTGCGCCATTACATGCCTGAGGCAAAAGATGAAGACTGGCGCCTGTGGCAGGCGGGTCAGCGCGTCCAGATCATCAAGAATATCCCTGGCCAGGGCGGCGTGCTGAAGCTCGGTACGGAAGTCGTGGTGTCCGAAGACCGCTCGGTGTCCGCTCTGCTGGGCGCCTCGCCAGGTGGATCGACTTCACCGGCCATCATGCTGTCGCTGCTGGAGAAAGTCTTCCCTGACCAGATGAAATCGGCGGCATGGCGCAGCAAGATTCTCGAGATCGTTCCGTCGTACGGGAAAAAACTCAATGAGAATCCGGCACTGCTGGCCGCAGAATGGGCAAGCACTGCTGAAACCCTGCAACTGGCGATTGCCTCGCCTAGCCTGGAAGGATTCACGCCGGCCGCCGCTACGGCCGACAAGCCGGGAGTGGTGAAAAAAGTGCCGGATATCGCGCTGTAAGGCTGGTCAGTGCCAGCAGCGCGGCCTTAAAGTGCTGCACAAGTGTCAGCGACTCAGCCATAGTTAGCATATGATGGGCAGGACTCTATTGATTCCCCAGAAAGGGCGAGACGATGAAAACTGCCGTATTCAGCACGCGCCGCTATGACAAAACCATGCTGGTCCGGGCCAATGCCAGCGCCGGGCATGAGCTGCGTTTTCTGGAGGACCGCCTGAGCGTCGCCAGCGCGCCGCTGGCGGCCGGTTGTGAAGCGGTGTGCGTGTTCGTCAACGATACGGTGGATGCTGAGGTGCTGGCGATCCTGGCGCAGCAGGGCACGCGGCTGGTGGCCACGCGCTCGACCGGCTACAACCAGATCGATGCCGCGGCGGCTGAACGGCATGGCATTGCCGTGGTGCGCGTCACCGACTATTCACCATACTCGGTGGCGGAGTTTGCGGTGGGCCTGCTGCTGGCGGTCAACCGCAAGATTGCGCGCGCTAGCGTGCGTACGCGCGAAGGCAATTTTGATCTCGATGGCCTGATGGGTTTTGACCTGCACGGCAAGACCGTCGGCGTCATCGGCACCGGCAAGATCGGTAGCATTTTTGCGCGCATCATGATCGGCTTTGGCTGCACCGTGGTTGGCCATGACCGCTACCCGTCAGCTGCGTTCGAGGCGCTGGGCGGGCGCTATGTGTCGGTCCAGGAGCTTCTGGCCTGCAGCGATGTGGTGTCGCTGCATTGTCCGCTGACCGATGAAACCCGCCATATCGTCAATGCCGCGTCGCTGGCGCGCGCCAAGCGCGGCAGCATCCTGGTCAACACCAGCCGTGGCGGTCTGGTCGATACCGAGGCCGCGACGGAGGCGCTGAAGACCGGCCAGTTGGGTGGCCTGGCGATCGACGTCTACGAGCAGGAAGCCAATCTGTTCTTCCAGGACCTGTCGTCCACCATCATCTGCGACGACGTGATCCAGCGCCTGGTGTCATTCCCGAACGTGATTGTCACCGGCCATCAGGCGTTCTTCACCGAAGAGGCGATCGGACAAATCATGCAGACCACCATCGACAGCATCTCCGCCTTTGAGCGCGGCGAGGCGCTGCTGAACCGCATTCCCAAGTCCTGAGAACGCCGCGCTAAACAGCGTGATACAAGAAAACTGATCTACTTAGGCTTGTCGATAATTTGAACCGCAAGCGCCTTGCGGCTCGCTACCGCTTTCTCCAGGAAAGGGGCTGCCAATGCACGGTCTTTAGGTAAGTCGAGCTGCGCAACCTGACTCTCGAAGACAGCGATGTTCCGCAACGTCGCGGCCCGGTATTTCTCTTGGAGTTCGCTTGCATCGTGAATTGTTTTTACGTCCTTCAACTCTTCATAGAACCTGGAGGTAATCACAATCGGTTCGTATGCCTGAAGTATTCGTTGGGTTTCCCTTGCCTCGAATATGGCTTGTGTTGCGACGCTGCGTGCCTCTCCGAAACCAGCATGGAAAAGGTAGCCGGAGATAAAGCCTAGAGAGGTAGCGACCCCAAGAGCGACTGCTGCAGAAACAGTTAAATTTTTCATTCTTCCCTTAACGTAGCAGTGCCGCGATGGCTGAACGTAGGGCGTGAGGATAGCACCTTGCTCGCTGGAAAAATGCGCGAAATCTCACCTCGGATTGGCGCTGTCATACACAGTGATTTATTGCAGGGGGCCGGTTTTTATGTTTCCATACCTGTGCTATCTACTTTGCAAGGTGACCCATGAAACGCTCGTTCATGCTTTTGTTGTGCGCGGTATGGCCGCTGGCGGCGCAGGCGGCGGATGCCACCGATGATCAGTTGATCGAACGCGCGGTGCGCGACTATATCGAGTCGCAGCACAAGACCGATCCGGCACGCATGGAGCGCAGCCTTGATCCGCAACTGGCCAAGCGCACTTACTGGCGCGCGGCTGATGGTTCGGAATTTATCATGAACACCGATTTTGACACCATGGTCAAGGTCGCCAAAAACTATAACAGGGACGGCACGAAGTTCCCGGCAACGCCGAGGGTCGATATCAAGATTCTCGATGTGGATCAGCGCGTAGCAACCGTCAAGCTGACCGCGGATGAGTGGGTTGACTATATGCACCTGTACAAGAACCAGCGCAGTGAGTGGAAGATCGTCAATGTGCTTTGGCAGTACCACGACACGGCACGCCAGGTCAGCAAGAAGTAATCAGGCTGACCACTGCAACGCCGTTGTTATTTCGGTGCGCTTCGGCAGGCGCCGTCGGCGAGCTGGGTGCCGAGTGTTAGCGCGGCAGCGGAGTCGGCTTCATTCAGGTCTTCCCCAAACTGGCGCTTCCATTGTTCAGGTGTCTTGTCACCGCCCCGCGCACGCGCGGCGGCAATGCCGTAGGCCATGACCAGCCCTGGATCACGCTCGACCATGCTGCCCATATCATACGCGTTGGACAGCAGGGACAGCGCATAGGCATTGCACTGCGCACCGGCAGTGCGCAAATACCCCATGGCGTCTTGTTTCCATTGCTTCACCGCTGGCTCGTCGGCGTTAGCGGCGAGGTCGACCGGCTTGCCGCCTGGGCCTTCCATGAAATAGTCCACCTGCGCATCGGCATTGCCGGCATCGGCTGCCAGCTTCAGGTAGCGCATGCGTTCCTGCACCTGGGACGGCGAGATGGCGGTGCATAGCGCGCGCTGGCGTGCCTGTGCGCGGGCGATCTGCTCGCGGTCGGCGCTCTCCGTGGTTTCCGGCAGCGGCTCGTCCGTATTGGCGCACAGGGACTCGGCCTGATAGACCTCGTAGGCGGCCTTGATGTTACCCAGCCTGGCCGCGCCTTCGCGTTGGGCGACGTATTGCGCAACGCTGAGGCCGCCCAGGTCCACGATGCGGCCATTGCGGCCGACCAGTGGCGGTTCGGACGCCGTCACCGCAGCGCTGGCAGTGCTTGCGCCGACTGGCATTGCGGCCAGGCGGGACAGCACGCTGGCTGCCGCGACAGCGGTGTGCTCAGGCACAGGAACGGCGGCCGGCTCGTCGTGCGGCCACAGGCAATAGGCCGCCACGCAGGCCAGGGCGCCTGCGACGATCAGCCAGGGTGACAGGCGTTGATCCATGTGCCGGGCTGCCGCGTGCTTAGTTCCAGAGGTAGCAGTAGGTCTGGCTGCGTTCGAGGTTGGCGCCAACGCTGCCGCTCGACGAAAGCTGCTTGACCCAGCCGTTCGGTGCCGTGGCGGTCGGCACTGCGCCGCAGTTCGAATGCACCCAGTGAATGCCCACGCCACTGGTGTACTTTTCGCCGCACACTTCAAGACGGCTGCCCACCGTGATGGCTTTCAGCGAGTTCGGCACGGCCTTGGCATTTTTCACGTAGTCCACGGCGTAGACATTGTCCATCGCCACGTCATAGGTTTTGCCGTCCTGGTCGGCTTTCAGGTTGACGTGGGTGTGCGACGTTTCAACGCCGTCGATAGACGAACCGGAGGCAAACTTTGGTGCGCTCGTGACGGTGCCGGTCAGGAACGCGCCCTTGTTGGCGCTGCAAGAGGACTGCTCGCTGGCAGCGGCGGTCAGGAAGGGCGATACCAATAACAACAGGGCGAGGATTCGAGACATGTCAATTCCATGGGTGATTGTTGATCGGAAGGGATTGTGAACTCCCGTGTCCTGCTCAGGACACATCTGCATACTAACGGACAAAAGTTTCAAATTTGTGACTTTTGTTTGATTGTTGCATCTTTGCTACGCCGTAGAAATACGCGTCGCCGGATCGGACTGTTATTGACGCTTGGGTTTGTGTCATACTGCCGCGCTTTGGCAGCGATGCCAAAGAATCATTTAAAACAATTAGAGCGAGTAACGGAGGTAGCAGTCGTGAGTATTTTTAGAACGAAGGATTTCGATGCCATGCGCGCAACCAGCGCCAGTGGTGGACTGAGGAAGGTGCTCGGCCCCGTGGACCTGGTGTTGATGGGGATAGGCGCCATTGTCGGTACCGGCATCTTTGTGCTGACCGGCAGCGGCGCCACCACGGCGGGTCCGGCGCTGGTGCTGTCCTTCGTTGTGGCCGCGTTTGCGTGCGGCTTTGCGGCGCTGTGCTACGCCGAATTCGCGTCGATCCTGCCGGTGGCCGGCGGCATCTACACCTACAGCTATGCGATCCTGGGCGAGATCATCGCGTGGATGATCGGCTGGGACCTGATCCTGGAATACGGGCTGGTGACGTCCGCCGTGTCGGTGGGCTGGTCCGGCTACTTCCAGTCCCTGCTGGGCGGCTTCGGGCTGCAGATTCCGGTGGCGCTGTCCGCCGCGCCTGGCGCGATTCCCGGCGTGACCACCTTCTTCAACCTGCCGGCTTTCCTGATCATGATGGTGCTGACCATCATGCTGTCGCTCGGCGTGCGCGAATCTGCGCGTATCAACAACATCATGGTGGCGGTGAAGATCGGCGTGGTGCTGCTGTTTATTTTCGTCGGTGTGCGCCACGTGGCGCCGGCCAACTGGCATCCGTTCATGCCCTACGGCGCGACCGGCGTGATGAGCGCGGCGGCACTGGTGTTCTTTGCCTTCATCGGCTTTGATGCGGTGACCACGGCAGCCGAAGAAGTGAAGAATCCAAAGCGCGATCTGCCAATCGGCATCATCGGCTCGCTGGCTGTGTGTACCGTGCTGTATGTGGTGGTGACCGCCATCATGACTGGCATCGTGCCGTTCACGCAGTTCAAAGGCATAGACCATCCGGTATCGCTGGCGCTGCAATTCGCGGGCGAAAACTGGTTTGCCGGTTTCGTCGACCTGGGCGCGATCCTGGGCATGAGCACCGTGATCCTGGTGATGGCGTTTGGCCAGACCCGCGTGCTGTACGCGATGTCGCGCGACGGCCTGCTGCCTAAGCGTCTGTCGGCGCTGAGCGGCAACGGCACGCCTATCGTGGCGACCTGGCTGGTGGGCATCGTGTTCGGCCTGCTGGGCGCCCTGGTGCCGCTGCAGGTGCTGGGCGAGCTGGCGAATATCGGCACCCTGGCGGCATTCTGCCTGGTGTCGGTGGCGGTCATCGTGCTGCGAAAAAAACGTCCTGACCTCAAGCGCGCATTCAGCTGCCCAGGCGTGCCGGTGATTCCTGGCCTGGCGATCCTGTTCTGCGGCGCGTTGATGGTCTTCCTGAGCGCAGTGACGTGGATTGCTTTTGCTATCTGGCTGGCGATCGGCCTGGTGGTGTACTTCACCTATGCCCGACATCACTCGGCGCTGAATCAGGTGCGCTAATCGCGCAGGGGCAGCCGGGGTGGCTGCCTTTTTTTATTCCCGCGTATGCCGCTGCTCCTGGATCAGCAGGAGTTCGATGGCGGCATCCAGCTTGCGCCGCATCATGAAATTTTCGACGGCGCCGATCGCTGCCGTGATGAACGCCGTGACGATCAGGACTCTGACCGACAGCGGCGCCGTATAGGCGGCGCTGTTGATCAGGAAGTTACATACGCCGGTACCCAGCAGGACCAGCAGATAAAAGGGAAGCCTGGAATCGGTTTTCTTTAAAATGGCTTTTGCACGCTCGGTGCGATTCAGCTGCGCGAGCAGGGCTTGGGCCTGATATTCCTGGGCGGTTTTTTCGGTGCTAGTCATTGTTTTGTTTCCTGTTCCTGTTCCAGTTGCTGGCAGATCTTCATGTTCAGTGTGCCCGGCCGCTGCAGCCAGTAATCCCGCTCACGCACATCAAACGTCACACCGAGTCCCGTGGCGTACATAACGGCAAGCGCGCATTGTGACGGTGGCAGCATGCCGCCATCGCCGATGCCCGGCTCGGTAGACTTCAGAAACCACGCGGCCGCCATCTGATAATCCTGTTGTACGCCTTTTCCTTGCGCGTACAGGCGCCCGATCTTGAATTGCGCACTTTGCGAAAAATAAGAGAAGGTTGAAGCGGCGTGCGCAGCGGCTTGTTGGTACAAGCCCATCGCCTGCTGATAGTCCACCGGCACACCGAGGCCAAATTCATACATCTCACCCAGCCGCTCGGTGACACTGCGGTTCCCCGGCTGTTGCATGAGCAACTGGAAAAGCGCTGCGGCTTTTTGCTTGTCAACCGCAACGCCGAAGCCGCTGTCATACATTTCCGCCAGTGAGAGCGTGGCGCGGATGTCGCCGTTGTCGGCCGCCTTTTGAATCCAGGCGACGCCCTCTGACGCATCGTAAGCAAGCCCCTGTCCCAGAAAATAGCGGACGCCAAGCTCGTGCTGCGCCTCTGGTACTCCCTCTCTGGCGTCGTTCAGCAAACGCTGCAAGCGCTCACCTTCTTGCTGTTCGCTGAGTGACGGCGCGATCGGGCAGTGCGGGCAGTAGGGATGCGTGATGCTCCAGAACAGCGTATCGGCCCCACGTCGGATTTCTTCGGCGTTCTGGTAAGGGCCGCCCTGATTGACGACGAAATCCATATCTTCTGCAAACAGGGCATCCAGTTTCTGCATGCCGTCCTTGCCGGTGGCGGCGTGCACCGGCACGCTGGATGCCGCAAGCAGGCTCAGTGCAGACCATCCCGCCAGCCAGCGACGCTTGGATAGTATTCTCATGATGAAAATTATAAATACGCCAATTTCGCAAAGCAACTTGATTATCCAGATTAGGTAAAACTCCCTAGTTCACCTGCCATTTGTTCCAATCTCTCTCAGAAAACATGAAGCGTAAGCTTGCCCCTGACTTATCAAGGGGGAGGTATGAACCCAGACACCGCTTGGACGATTTCCCCCACGCGGCGCATTTCGACGGTACCATGGCGGAAATCGGCTTCCGCCCATCGCCTATATTGAAGATTTACTGTTGCCCGATCCAGACTAGATAACCATGAAGCCCACCATTACCGCGTTCCACCTGCAGTCGCCAACCCCGGAGTATGACCAACCGCGCGAGGAGCGCCGTCTGGATGGCAGTCCCAAGCGCACGACCTGGAATCATTTCACCAACGCCAGTGGCGAGGTTCATGCCGGCATCTGGGCGTGCGAGCGTGGCAGCTGGCGCATCGCTTTCGCCGACAACAAGGATGAATATTTCTATGTGCTGGAAGGCCGTTGCCGTGTGATCGATGAAGCCGGCCATGCCGCAGAAGCGGGACCGGGCGATGCGCTGGTTATCCCGGCCGGGTTCAAAGGCGTGTTCGAGGTTGTCGAACCGGTCCGGAAGCACTACGTAATCGTCGAGCGCTCCGCTGCCTAATCCAGCCAGGGATGGGCGGCCAGCCAGCGGCCCAGCTCATTGTCGTTCGCGCATTGCAGTTTGTTGAAGATGTTGGCGCGGTGCGTTTCGACGGAACGCGGGCCGCAGGGCGGCACCAGCACGCGGGCGATTTCCTTGTTTGGCTGTCCCAGTCCCACCAGGCGCGCCACCTCGCGTTCACGTGGCGTCAGCTCTTGCCACAGCCGTAGCGCCTGGCCACGTGAGCGGGCTTCCACAATCGCGGCAGGCAGTTTGTCCAGCAGTTGCTGCGTGTCCGGCTTGGTCACCCAGTCGTAGGCGCCGCGTCGCACGGCTTCGATTGCCGTGGGAATGTCGCCATGACCGGACAGGAATACCGTCACCAGCGGACTATGCCCGGTGCGCAGACGTTCGAACACCTCCAGTCCATTCATGCCGCCCATGCGCAGGTCGAGGATGACGCAGCCCGGCTGGCGCATGTCTACCACCTCCAGAAACGCCTCGCCGGAATCGAAGGCCTGTACTGCCAGGCCTTGTGAAAACAGCAGAAGCAGCAAGGAACGACGCAAGGCTTCATCGTCATCAACAACGTACAGCGTGAGTGGAATGTCTTTCATGGCGCGGTAGGCAGGGTGAAGGAGAATATGGCGCCGCCGTCAGCGCGGTTCTCCACCGTCAGCGAACCGCCGTGGGCTTCAATGATGGTGCGGCAGATGTTTAAGCCCAGGCCCAGTCCATCGGGCTTGGTGGTAAAGAAGGGCGCGAAGACCTGGTCGATCTGGTCGGCCGGAATGCCTGGTCCGTGGTCGCTGACGGCAATGCGTACGCCAGGGCCGGCACGCTCGCTGCTCAGCACAATGGTGCGGCGGTGGCGCGGCTGGTCCTGCATCGCCTGCACGGCATTGTGGATCAGATTGACCAGTACCTGTTCCAGCAAGACGCGGTCGCCGCGCACCTGCGCCGTTGTATCGCTTGACACCAGTTGCAGCGTCACGCCATACCGGTCCAGCTCCGGCTTGAGCAGGGTTTCGGCATGGGCAATCACACTGTCAATGGCCAGGCTTGCATAATCGGCGCGCTGTGGATTGATCAGTGCGCGCACCCGTTTGACGATTTCACTGGCCCGCTTGGCTTGTTCGATGATGTCGTCCAGTGCACCGGTCAGCAGCTCGGGCGCATCGCAGTTGGCCAGCGTGCGTGCGGCGACGGCAAAATTCGATAGCGCCATCAAGGGTTGATTGAGCTCGTGCGCCAGCGTGGACGCCATTTCGCCAACGCTGGCCAGGCGCGCGCTGCGTTGCAGGCGGACTTCCTGATCGCGTTGCCGGGCCTCTGCCTGCTTCTGGGCGGTGATGTCCACCACAGAACTCATCCAGCCGCGCCGCACGCCTGCGGCATCGATGAGCGGCGCGGTGTAGACCATGGTGATGACGTCATGGCCATCCTTGTGCCGGATGCGCGATTCAAACCCATGTGGCGCGGCGCGTCCCTGCAGGGCGTCGTCACTTTCCCGTGCCTGTTTTTCCAGGTCGTCCGGATGCCAGTAAGGGTAGGGCGGTCGGCGCCCCATCAACTCCTCACGGCTGTAGCCAACCATGGCGCAGAGCGCGGGATTGACGTAGATGATTTTTCCTTCCGGGTCGCGGGCGCGCATGCCGACCAGCAGCGAGTCTTCCATCGCCTGCCGGAATGCGTGGGCTTCCTGCAGATCGCGGGTGCGTTCTTCCACGCGGTGCTCCAGCTCCAAGCGGGCTGCCTGCTGTTCCGCAAAGCGCCGGTCGCGCAAGCGCCAGTACAGTACACCCAGCAGCAGCAAGGCGACAGCCAGCGTGGCCAGTGCATGCGCCAGGCGCCGCGCCTGATGCACTTCGCGCATGTCTTCAGTCACGGTCAGGGTCCATCCCAATTCAGGCAGTGGGGTATCCAGCGCGAGAAAGTCTGTGCTGCGTCCTTGTATCGGCGCCTGCAGGACAAAGGCGGGTGTATCGCTGCTGGTTGCTGTTTTCCACGGCAGGATGTCGAAACGGGTACGCGCGCCATACTGGCTGTGTGCACTGATCCACTGCAGATCCGCAGCAGGAACCGGCTTGGTGCTATGGAATAGCCAGTCGGATACGGCGCTCAGGAAGACAATGCCACGGCTGTCCCGCAGCACCACGGGATAAGCGCCGCGCATCCAGCTGCGCTCCAGTGGTTCGAGGCTGATCTTGACGACCAATACACCCAGGATGCCTTGTGGCGTGTGTACTGGCTCCGCAATGAACAGGCCAGACTGGCCGGTGGTCAGGCCCAGACCGTAGAACAATCCCCTGCGCCCGTGCACCGCGTCCTCGAAGTAGGGGCGCTGATGGTAGGACTGTCCGACAAAGCTGGAGGGCAGATTCCAGTTGCTGGCGGCTAGCGTCAGGCCTGCCGTGTCCACGAGGAATAAGGCGGCGGCGCCAGTCGTGGTTTGCAGGCCGGCGAAGTAGTGGTTGACGCGCGCCTGCAGCGCTGCATCGTGCGGCGTGTGCAGCAGATTCTGCACATCAGGATGGCGGGCTGCCGCATACGGCAGAAAATCGTGCTTCTCCACCAGTCCGCGCAGGCCCAGGACGTGGGCGGCGCTGGCCTGGCGCAAAGTGAGCGTCTTGGCTTGCAGTTCGCGCTGCTCCGCCCATTTACCCGACACCACAATCAGGACGAGCGCCGCCGCGAGGGCCAGCCATCTGCGCCAGTGATGTGGTTTGAACAAGGAGGGCATGGAAGTCCCGCAGCCAAATAGGCAAACAATACCAGTTGCGGGCGGGGGATTGGGGGCTCTCCGTATTTTTACGGAGACGCAGGCGCCAACGTTGCGGATGTGCCGCAGCTTTGCGCGGCTCACAATCAAAACTCATAAAAACCGGAGACCAACATGGACACAGTTACAACCCAGCCGCTTGCGGGCGGACGCACCGCCACCGTCAGAGAACCCATCTCGGCCAAACGCTTGCGCGCCATCTTCGTTGGCTCGGCAGGGAATCTGGTGGAGTGGTTTGACTTCTACTGCTATGCCGCGTTTGCGCTGTATTTCGCGAATTCCTTCTTCCCTGCGCAGGACGCCACTGCGCAAATGATGTCGACCGCCGGCATTTTCGCGCTCGGCTTTTTCGTGCGCCCGCTGGGTGGGATATTGTTCGGCCGCCTGGGCGACCGTCATGGCCGCAAAGTAGCGTTGATGACGTCCGTGCTGCTGATGTGCCTGGGCTCGCTGCTGATCGCCTGTGCGCCGACCTATGCCAGTGTCGGCATCGTGTCGCCTTGCATCCTGCTGCTGGCGCGTCTGCTGCAAGGCCTGAGCCTGGGCGGCGAGTATGGCGCCAGTGCGACCTATCTGTCGGAAATGGCGGATTCCAAACGGCGCGGCTTTTATGCGAGCTTCCAGTACGTGACGCTGATCGGCGGCCAGTTGCTGGCGCTGCTGCTCTTGCTGGTGTTGCAGAACTTCCTGCTCGATGCGCAGCAGCTGCGCGAGTGGGGCTGGCGTATTCCGTTCTTTGCTGGCGCGGTACTGGCTTTGCTGGCGCTGCGCATGCGTCATGACATGCCGGAGACGCCATCCTTCGAGGCCGCCCGCAAGAAGGCCAAACCGATGGGCGGCTTGAAGCAGCTGGCCCAGCATCCGAAAGAAGTGATGCTGGTGATCGGCCTGACCATGGGCGGCACGCTGGCGTTCTATGTCTACACCGTGTACATGCAAAAATTCCTGCGCCTGTCGGTTGGACTCAGCGACGCCCAGACCACCGCCGTATCGGCCGCTTCGCTGCTGTTTGCGATGTGCTTGCAGCCGGTGTACGGCGCGCTGTCCGACCGCATCGGCCGTCGTCCGCTGCTGGTCGGCTTTGCGGTGCTAGGCACCATCTTCACGGTGCCGTTATTGACCGCGATCCGTCACGCCAGCGGCCCATGGGAAGCCTTCGCGCTGATCGCCTGCGCCTGGCTCATCGTCTCCGGCTACACCTCGATCAATGCGCTGGTAAAGGCGGAACTGTTCCCCGCCAATATCCGCGCGACCGGCGTTGGCGTACCTTATGCTGTCGCCGTATCGGTGTTTGGCGGCACGGCCGAATACCTGGCGCTGTGGTTCAAGTCGATACAGATGGAGAGCGCGTTCTACTGGTACGCGAGCGCCGTGATGGCGTGCACGCTGGTGGTGTGCTGGTATATGCGTGACACCGGCGCAACCTCGCGGATCGACGCCGAGATGCAATGATCCATATCAAGTTGCACACATATAAATAATTATTTTGTTTTAGTCATTTTTATTGTTTTCACGACTATATAATCGCCGGGAATTTAAAACTCTTTGAATGCGATTATGCGGTTAAACTTGCCTGTAACCAATATTGAATATGTGCTGGATGAAAGCGAAACCATTGTTTCAAAAACTGATCTGAACGGGAATATCACTTACGTCAATCGGGACTTCATTCAGATCAGCGGATTTTCAGAAGAGGAATTGCTGGGGGCGCCACAAAACATCGTGCGCCACCCCGATATGCCCGCAGCGGCCTTTGCCGACCTGTGGGCAACGCTCAAGGAAGGCCAAGCCTGGACTGGCCTCGTCAAGAATCGCTGCAAAAACGGCAATTACTATTGGGTGGAGGCGAATGCCGCACCATATTATGAAAACGGTAAAGTTGTTGGTTATACTTCAGTAAGAACCAAGCCAAGAAGGGCGCAAATCGACGCGGCATCGGCATTATATTTTTCAGAAAATTTTAAAATAAAAAAACAGCGCAATATATCGCTGTCATTTAAATTCAATTTGCTGATTGTTTTAATGCTGGTTTCAATGTTGCTGCCAGAATTACGGATAATCAGCATGCTGCTCGCGGTGGCCGGTTTAATCGTTTTGCGCAAAGCCGCGATCACGCCATTGCACGCGATGCGCGCGTATCTGGATCAGATGAGTGGCGGCGACCTGACTGGCTGTGTTGCCGTCAAAGGCAGCACGGAGGCCGCCAATACGCTGCAAGCCTTGCGCGTCCTGCAGATCAATCTGAAGTCGCTGGTGGGCCAGATCAAGGAGGCCAGCGCTGTGGTGAACGCGGATGCCCACGACATCGCTGCCGGCAATGCGGATTTGTCCGCGCGCGCGGTCGAACAATCCGGCTCGCTCGAGGAGACTGCCGCATCGATGAAGCAGATGACGGGCACGGTGCGCCAGAATGCGGACACCGCGCACGATGCGAACGAACTGGCGCTGGCTGCGGCGCGGGTCGCCAGCGAAGGCGGTGCGGCGGTGAGCGCGGTGGTCGATACCATGGCGTCCATCCGCGCGAGTTCCGCGCGGATCGCGGACATCATCAGCGTCATCGACAGCATCGCCTTCCAGACCAATATCCTGGCGTTGAATGCGGCAGTGGAGGCCGCGCGCGCGGGCGAGCAGGGACGCGGTTTTGCGGTCGTCGCCAATGAGGTACGCAGTCTCGCCCAGCGTTCAGCGACGGCCGCGCACGAGATCAAGGATTTGATCAGCAGCTCGGTCGGGGAAATCGAAAGCGGCAGCCAACTGGCTGCGGATGCGGGCCGCATCATGTCCGGCATCGTGTCCTCGGTGGGCGAGGTTGAGCGTCACATGAGCGACATCAGCGACGCCAGCAAAGAGCAGAGCAAGGGCATACAGCAGATCAACCACGCGGTGGCGCACATCGACGCGATGAATCAGCAGAATGCCGCAGTGATGGAAGACGCCGCGCTCGCGGCCAAACGCATGCAGCAGCAGGCGGCCCAACTGGCGCGCCTGATCGGCCAGTTTACCCTGGTTCAGCCGCGCGCCCGCCTGGCTTTCGCCGACGACACCGGCACTACCGTGGAAGGCGAGGCCGCACCGAACAGCGCTTCCACCATCGGGTCGCGCCGTATCGCCAGTTTTCGGGCGCGGGTCGGGTAAGTGGTGTCATCGGCCAGGCGGTGGACGCGGGCGCCTTCGCGGTTGATGGTGATGCTCATGGTGGGACCGTCATAGCAGTCTTCGGCAAATCGTTTCATGCTTGATTCTCTCTCGGTTAAGCGGTCATGTAGGTACCGGCGCGGCGTGCCAGATGGCGGCGCGCTGGTGCTGGCACGTCGGCCGGCTCGGCGGCTGGCGCTTCGGTGATCTTGAGGATATGGCGGCGTGCCTGGGCCGCGCAGCCGGCGTACAGCGCGACATAGGTCTGGTAGGCCTGCATGGCAGGCCAGTTTTCCGGCAGCAGTTCCTGCGGCAGCAATTGGTCGGCGCGGCGGCAATGCTGATAGCCATGGCTGACCAGCAGGCGCACCATGTAAGCCTGTTCGTCGGTGAAGGCGCCGCGCTGGCCCAGCATCTGGCGCAAAGGCTCGAAGCGGCGCAGGAATTCGTTGTACAGCTCCGAGGCCAGGTCCAGATCCCACTCCATCTTGCCAAACAGGGGCTGGCGCACGGCGGCAGCCAGCTGCGTGCCGCTGACTTCAAACAGCGCCAGGCCGTGGTCTTCGCCAGTCTGCATACCGCGTGTGTACGAGGCCGGGCGGGCCAGCACATTCGGCGCCAGGATGCAGTAGTCCAGGTCCAGCAACTGCTTGCGGGTGGTGGCATAGCGCGCCGCACTGATGCCGCCGCTGTTGACCAGCATGATCCAGTCCTCGTTGAAGCTGCGCGAGGAGGGAATGTTGATGCGCTGGCGCGCTGACAATATGGCTTCCGCCGCTGGTGGCGTCAGCATGCACAGGCTGCGGCGGCCATGGCGTTCGATCTGGATCATCTTGTGTTCCGCCAGGCGGAATAGCGCGGTGCGGATGGTGCGCTCCTGGAAACCCAGTGGTTCCATCAGCGCGATGACGCTACCCAGCCATTGGGTCTTCTGGCCAAACGCTTGCGCTTCGCTGAACATCAGCTTGAGCATGGTGCTGAGCCGTGGCTTGGCCTGACGCAGGCAGGCGCTTATATAAAATTCGCTAGTCATGATTGTGGAGGTACGGAGAGAAGCTGGTTCGGGACCACGCGCAACTGCCAGTACAGGTGTGCAGCGCGGCCCAGGTTAAGCCAGAGCGCCAGGCTGGCAGCGCACATCAGCGCCGCGCCAGGGCGCACCAGCGCGGGTTGGTAGCAGGCGACCAGCAACAGCAGCAGGCCGGCGATATGGGCGCCGTACTGCCACTGTGCGCGGCGCTCGGGAATGATCTGGTTGAGCGTGGGCGGTTTGCGGCCGCTGATATTGCGCCCATCCTGCAAGTGGTGCCAGGCGAGAAAGGGCACGATCTTGTACAGCATGCCGTTGACGGCAGAAAGGGCAAAGCCGGCGATGAGCAGGATGCCGGTCGCCACCGGCACGGCATTCGACGGCGCCATTGGCCACAAATGCAGGCACAGGGCGGCGATCAGGCAGGCCATGGCGGTACGCCAGTACAGCGTGGTGGGATCGGCGCGCGGCCGCTTGCGGCGCAACAGCAGCACCAGCGTGGTGCCGGCAAACAGCGCGTAGCCCGCGGCCAGCAGCGCCACGATGGCGTAATGCAGGACCCGGCCGGGACCTGTCCACGCGCTGGAGAGCGAGGTGGCAACCAGCAGCAGGAACATCCCGGTGTTGTAGCCGCCGGTCAGCCATTTTGGATACGGCTCGGTGAGTATAAACATCGGCACGACCTGGAAGGCGATGCTGATGACCAGCAGTCCCACCCAGCCGAGCAAGCCCCACATCGCGTGCAGGTCGGTCAGGCGTTGCAGTGGCAGCTGGAGCAGGCCTGGCCACGCAAACAGGCTGGCCAGCATGCCGCCCAATACCATGGTCAGCACCAGCGATGCGAGCGAAAGCCGTATGCCGGCCACCACCGCGCCGGAGCCGGGCAGGTGGACTTGCCACATGCCGACCGTGCACGCGGCAACAAACAGCAGCAGTCCCGCCAGCAGCAGGCCCATGGCGATGCGGAACAGCACCGGCTCCTCGCGCCAGAACGCCGCAGCCAGCACCAGCGTGCCGGCACACAGGCTCAGATGCACCACCGTGCCCACGCGGCCGGCGCGCGGGATGGCGATGCCTGCCACCACGGGCAGCATCTGCAGCATCGCGCCGATCATGGTCATGCTCAGACAACCCAGCACCATCAGGTGGGTCAACGCCAGTGTCAGCGGCGACCAGCGGGTGGTCAGTGCTGCCTCACCCTGCCATGTAAGCAAGGCCGCAGCCAGCGCGGCAAACAGCGGCGCGCTCAGAAAATACCGCATCGGCAGCGAAAGCGGCGGATTGTCGCCGAAGGATAGTGCGCGCTGCGGAGCGTCTAGCGGTTTCATGCGATGGGCGCCAGCCAGATCATCACTTCATAACGCTGCTCTTCCTGCATCGTGGTGCGGTACTGGTAGCCGTTGCGCAGCAGGATGCGGTACAGCGGCACAGGCTCGCGGTCGATCAGGACGCGCAGGCGTTCGTCGGGACCGAGCGTGTCCAGTGCTTCGAGTATGCGTATCATCGGCTCCGGCGGTTCCAGGCCGCCGACGTCCAGTAGCCGTGCGCTGTTGCCGCGTTCCAGCAGGGTATTCATGCTGCGCTCCCTTCGGCTACCGCGTGGTCCAGCTGTTCCATGCTGGCGACAACCGCGTCGGCCTGCTTGGCCAGCACAAAGTCGGCCTGCGGGTAAAGGATGCCTTCTTCTTTCAGATTATGCTGGCGCATCAGGATACGCAGCATGTCGGCCTGGTCGAAGAAGGACGCACAGTCGCGTTCTGTGATCGCGGCCTGCATCGTGGCGAGCATGTCGCGCATCTGGCGGTGCTCGGCGCGCATCACGACAGTGGGGCCGTAGCCGTTGCCCAGCGCATGGTCCAGGCGGGGAAACAGCACGCGTTCTTCCTTGTCCAGATGGCGGTTGAACATGCCGAGGAAGGCGGCGAAGCTGGCGCCGGCTGCGTCCCAGTGACGCAGGATGACGTCCGATTCCGCCAGCGTGTACTGATCGTCGCAACGGCGATGATCCTGATCGAGATAAGTGGCGATCTTTTGCATCTTCTTTGTCCTTGATTAAAGCTGCGCACATTGTCCCACCCGGTAAAGCTCAAATTCTTTGATTCATATCAAGGATTTTCGGGTTCATGGAGCGATACAGTTCGTTCGCCCCATTTAGCTATCAGGAACACATGAATCATCCTGCCTCTCCACCCATCGAGCTGGTATGCCCGGCGGGTAGCCTGCCGGCCTTGAAGGCCGCCATTGACCTGGGCGCGGACTGCGTCTATCTCGGTTTTCGCGACGCCACCAATGCCCGCAACTTCGCCGGCCTGAATTTCGACGACGCCGCCATCGCCACCGGCATCGGTTATGCCCATGAACGCGGCCGCAAGGTGCTGCTGGCGCTGAACACGTATCCGCAACCGGACAACACGGCACTCTGGCAGAGCGCCATCGACCGCGCCGCCCGCGCCGGTGTGGACGCGGTGATCCTGGCCGACCCCGGCCTGATGCGCTACGCCGCCGACCATCATCCGAATCTGCGCCTGCATTTGTCGGTGCAAGGCTCGGCCACCAACGCGGAGGCAATCAACTTCTACCAGCACCACTTCGGCGTACAGCGCGCGGTGCTGCCGCGCGTACTGTCGCTGGCGCAGGTGGAGCACGTGGTCAGGAACACATCGATTGAAGTGGAAGTGTTTGGCTTCGGCAGCCTGTGCGTGATGGTGGAGGGCCGCTGCCACCTATCGTCCTATGTGACGGGCGAATCGCCCAACACCCACGGCGTGTGCTCTCCGGCCAAGGCGGTGCGCTGGCAGCAGAATCCACGCGGGCTGGAATCGCGCCTGAATGGCGTGATGATCGACCGCTACACGCCGCAGGAAAGCGCAAGCTATCCCACGCTGTGCAAGGGCCGCTTTGAAGTGGAAGACGAAACCTACTACGCCATCGAGGAACCAACCAGCCTGAATACGCTGGAACTGCTGCCGCAGTTGCTGGAGATGGGCGTACGCGCGGTGAAGATCGAAGGGCGCCAACGCAGCCCGGCTTACGTCTCGCAGGTAACGCCTGTGTGGCGCGCGGCGCTGGACGATTGCCTGCGCAATGCGGCCCGCTACTCGGTCAGGCCAGCCTGGATGTCGGAACTGAATACGCTGGCGGAAGGCCAGCAGCACACACTGGGCGCGTATCACCGCTCGTGGAAATAACACTGGAGAAGTCATGCTGAAACTCGCCCTCGGGCCGTTGCTGTATTACTGGCCGCGCGCCAAGGTCATGGAATTTTATGAGGAAATCGCGGAGACGCCGGTGGATATTGTCTACCTGGGCGAAACCGTGTGTTCGCGCCGTCACGAGCTGCGTGCATCGGACTGGCTGGAAGTCGCCGCGCTGCTACAGAACTGCGGCAAGGAAGTGGTGCTGTCCACGCTCGCGCTGATCGAATCCAGCGCCGACCTGGGCACGCAGCGCAAGCTGACGGCGAACGGCCAATTCCACGTCGAGGCCAACGATATGGGCGCGGTGCATATGCTATCCGGCCAGTCGCGTTTCATCGCCGGCCCGCATCTCAACATCTACAACCCGCCGACGCTGGCGCTGCTGCATGGCCTGGGCGCGAAGCGCTGGGTAATGCCGCTGGAGATGAGCCGTGATGGCCTGCGCCATATGCAGGACAGCCGTCCCCCGGGTATGGAAACCGAAGTCTTCGCCTTTGGCCGCATGCCGCTGGCATTCTCGGCGCGCTGCTTCACCGCGCGCAACCGCAATCTGCCGAAGGATGACTGCCGTTTCAGCTGCATCGATCATCCGGATGGCTTGCTGATGCAGACCCGCGAGAAGCAGGCTTTCCTGATTTTGAACGGCATCCAGAGCCAGTCCGCACTGGTCTACAACCTGGTGGCGGAGCTGGAGCAGATGCAGGCGCTGGGTGTGGATGTGGCCCGTCTGAGTCCGCAGTCCAGCAACATGGCCGGGATCATCGCCGCCTTTGACGCCGTGCGCAGCGGCGCCACGCCGCCACGCTCCGCAGCGGAGGCGATGTCGCCGCTGCTGCCGGCTGAAGCCTGCAATGGTTACTGGTACGGCAAACCCGGTCTGGAATATCGCATGGAGCAAGCGGCATGAACCCTGTAGCACAAAACAATTACGGTCCGGCGCAGCTGCTGCCATCCTTTCTGGCGACGCTGGGCCAGCGTCTGCCTGCCTATCCGGGCTCGCTGCTATGCGTGGCGGCGTTAAACCTGGTGCTGCGGCCGCATCTGCCGGACGATGTGCGCGCCGGACTGGCGGGCCGCCATTTGCGCGTGCGCGTCAGCGATGCTGGCGTGGCGTTTGATTTTACGTGGCGTGGCGAGGGCTTTGCCGCATTGCGCAACAATGGCGTGCCGGATCTGGAAATCGGCGCCTGCACACGGGATTTCATCGCACTGGCACGGCGCGAGCAGGACCCGGACACCTTGTTTTTCTCGCGCCGTCTGTCGATGGAGGGGGATACGGAACTGGGCCTGCTGGTCAAGAATACACTGGATGCGATTGACGTCCCGGTGACGGAACTGGGCCGTCAGGCCCTGTCCCGGGTTGTCAACGCGCTTCCTGGCCGGCGCGCCGCACGCTGAAGTTTCTGAACAATGGGGCTATGCCGGTCAGCACATCCTCGCCGGGATAGCCGGGAATCGCGCCGTTAATCAATGCGTCGTCGGCGCAACCGGTGGCGCGAAATTCCTGCAAGACGTAGTTGTTTACGCCCATGGCGGCCAGCATGCGCGCCAGTGCGACCAGCCGCTCCGGCGGCAGCTGGTCCGGGTGCACGGTGGTCCGGCACTCATAGGCGACGCCGCTGTCGAGAATGGCGGCAACGCACTCGCGTACCGGCTCGCCGCTGCCGCCAACGCCGGTAATGGCGGCGTAGCTGTCAAACGTCGTCTTGACGTCGAAGCCGATCCAATCCAGCAGCGGCAGTACATCCCGCAAGCGGTCGGGATAGATGCACGCGGTTTCCAGGCCAACCTTGAAACCCATGGCGCGCACCTGCTGGATGGCGTCCTCCAGTGCCGGGTCCATGGTCGGTTCGCCGCCGCAGAACACCACCGCATCCAGCAGGCCAGAGCGGCGCTCCAGTGTCGTCATCACATCCTTCCAGGCGATGGGGTTTTCGCGCGTGCGCTCCTGCAAATGCGGGTTCTGGCAATAGCCGCAGCGCCACGGGCATCCCTGCACAAACACCACGGCGGACAGGAGGCCGGGGAATTCAGTGGCGCTGAACGGGGTATAGCCGCCTACGCGCAGTGAGCGGCGTTCCTGCTTAGGTTCCGGACTGGGCATGTGGCTCACGGAAGAATTTACGTTCGTGGAATTCGCCTTGCTTGCCGATGTTGAAGGATGAAACCGGGCGATGGTAGCCCATCACGCGGGTCCAGATTTCGCAAGGCTGGCGTTCGGCGTCGTCGAGTTTGACGGTCTGCGGATTCAATGTGTGCATGGCGTTTCCTTTGCTGGTGATTGAAGAGAGGCTTGTTTGCGGGCGATGATTTCGGCGTCGCATTTGGGACAGAACGCATGGCTGCCTTTCAGGTAGCCGTGTTTGGGGCAAATCGAGAAGGTCGGCGTCACCGTGATGTAAGGCAGGCCAAAGCGGCCCAGCGCGCGGCGCACCAGTGTGCGGCAGGCAGCGGCGCTGGACAGGGCTTCCGTCAGGTACAGGTGCAGCACGGTGCCGCCCGTGTATTTGCGCTGCAAGGCGTCCTGCTGCTCCAGCGCTTCAAACGGATCGTCGGTGTGGCCGACCGGCAGTTGCGAAGAGTTGGTGTAGTACGGCATCTGCGGTGTGCCTGCCTGCAGGATGTTGGCGTAACGCTTGCGGTCTTCCTTGGCGAAGCGGTAGGTCGTGCCTTCGGCCGGCGTGGCTTCCAGGTTATACATATGGCCGGTCTGCTCCTGGAATTCCACCATGCGCGCGCGTACGTGGTCCAGCAGGCGCAGTGCGAAAGCGTGGCCCCACGGTGTCGTGATGTCGTGCTGGCCCGATGGATCGAAATTGCGCACCATCTCGTTGATGCCGTTGACGCCCAGCGTGGAGAAGTGGTTGCGCAGCGTGCCGAGGTAGCGTTTGGTGTAGGGGAACAGGCCATTGTCCATGTGCCGCTGGATGACCTTGCGCTTGATCTCCAGGCTGTCGCGGCCCAGCTCCAGCAGGCGGTCCAGCGCTGCCAGCAGCGCCGGTTCGTCGTTGCGGTACAGATAACCCAGGCGCGCGCAGTTGATGGTGACCACGCCCAGCGAGCCGGTTTGTTCGGCCGAACCAAACAGGCCGTTGCCGCGCTTGAGCAGCTCGCGCAAGTCGAGCTGCAAGCGGCAGCACATGGAGCGGATCATGTTCGGCTTCAGCTCGGAATTGATGAAGTTCTGGAAGTAGGGCAGGCCGTAGCGCGCCGTCATTTCAAACAGCAGTTCCGCATTCGGGCTTTCCCACGCAAAGTCTTCGGTGATGTTGTAGGTCGGGATGGGGAAGGTGAAGGCGCGGCCTTTGGCATCGCCCGTCATCATGATCTCGATGTAGGCGCGGTTGATCATGTCCATTTCGGTTTGCAGCTCACCGTAGGAGAACGGCATCTCTTCGCCGGCGATGTGGGGAACCTGCTCGCGCAAGTCCTCGGGACAGACCCAATCGAAGGTCAGGTTGGTGAATGGCGTTTGCGTGCCCCAGCGCGATGGCACGTTGAGGTTGTAGATCAGCTCTTGCATGTACTGCCTGACTTCCTCGTAGCGCAGCTTGTCCTTGCGGATGAAGGGCGCCATATAGGTATCGAAGGAGCTGAATGCCTGGGCGCCTGCCCATTCGTTCTGCAAGGTGCCGAGGAAGTTGACGATCTGGCCGATGGCGCTGGACATATGGCGCGGCGGGCTGGATTCCACCTTGCCCGGCACGCCGTTCAGGCCCTCATTGAGCAGCGTACGCAGCGACCAGCCGGCGCAATAGCCGGACAGCATATCCAGGTCATGAATGTGGAGATCGGCCTCGCGGTGCGCCCGGCCGATCTCCGGCGGATAGACATGATTGAGCCAGTAATTGGCGATGACCTTGCCGGAGACGTTGAGTATCAACCCGCCCAGCGAATAGCCCTGGTTGGCGTTGGCGTTGACGCGCCAGTCCTGGCGGTCGAGGTATTCGTTGATCGAACTGGCGACGTCCACCAGCGAGTGTTTGTCCTGCCGCAGCGTGGCGTGCTGCTCGCGATAGACCACGTAACGGCGCAGTGTCTGGCGATAGCCAGCATCGTAAAGCACTGTTTCGACATTATCCTGGACCAGCTCCACCGTCATCTTTTCGTTGGCAGGCAGGGAGGACAGCTGCAACAGCACGCCCTCGGTCAGCTGGCTGGCTTTGACAGCATCGAATTCGCCACTGGCGCGGCCGGCGCGGAGCAGGGCGCTTTCAATCTTGGACAGATTGAATTCCTGCTCGCTGCCGTCACGCTTGACGATTGTGGTGTGATACAGACCTTCCATGTTCGCCCCATATCTAGTTGACTTGATCATTCGGTCACTATATATGGTGTTTTTGGCGTGAATGGGTGCTATCTATTGATTTCTTGATCTGGCCTATCTTTTGAACCTCAACGCGCCGGGTTGAGATCAGCGTGCGTCGTAGATGATAAAGCCGCTCTTGCCATTGCGTTTGACCTGATACATGGCACTGTCGGCCCGCTCGATCAGCTCATTGAGGCTGGTGCCGTGCTGCGGATAGAGGCTGATGCCGATGCTGGCGCCGAGGGCGAAGTTGTTGCCGCTGACGGGAATCTGGGTGGTCAGCTGCTCCAGCAGTTTTTTCGCAATTTCGTAAGCTTGCTCCGCTTGCTCCAGCTGCGTGCCGATGACGATGAACTCATCGCCGCCAACCCGCGCGCAGATGTCGGTACTGCGGGTGTGGGATTGAAGCCGGGCCGCCACGGTCTTTAATACCTGGTCACCCACCGCGTGGCCGGCGCTGTCGTTAATCGGCTTGAAGTTGTCCAGGTCGATATAGAACACGGCCACCACCTGATGCGGGCGCGTGGCCAGCAGCAGCGCGTGGTCGAACAGCTGCTCCATGTAGCGCTTGTTCTTCAGTCCTGTCAGCGGATCGAGAAAGGCCAGCCCCAGCGCCTTGGCTTCCGCATCCATCAGGCGTTTCTGCACGCGGTGCAGGATGGCCGCCAGCAGCGAGGAATACATCATCAGCACCAGCAGGGTGCCAAGCAGGAAGCCGTTGCGTGACCATGACGGCGCATAGAACATTGCGTAGGGTGCGGTCAGCCAGTGTATGGCAAGTGCGGAGGCCGCAGCGGCAGTGGCATGCAGGGTCCATCCCGGCACCTCATGACGATGGCGGAAAGCGGTGTAGCCCAGGTAGGCCAGCATGCCGGCATTGAGCAGCGCATAGCCGGTACTGCGCACGTAGCCTGGCGCTTCCAGCGTCCATGTCGAGAGTATCCACATTTCAGCGAGGCCGGCGGCGATCCAGAACCAGCGCTCCTGTACCTGCAGATTCAGGAAGCGCACCAGCCCTGTCAGCAGAAAGGGCTTTTCCATGACGATGAACAGGGCGTAGACGAAAGTGGCGGGCTGGATATTGGTGGGGGCGGAAGCGGCCATGAATAGCACGAGCCGCGAGCACAGCGCGAAGGAAATCGACACCGCCCACCAGCCAGCCCCGGAGCTGGTCCTGGCAAACCGGCTGATCCAAAGGAAGAACAGCAGGAATACAAAGTACACCGTGAAACCAAAGGTATGGACGATTTCGTGGGACATCTGGGGACCCCTCTCGATATCCAAACATTATGCCCCGTGTCTTCATGGGAATTTGTGTCTATTCTGCAACGCATGTGAAATTCGTTGCATGTCAAGCTAGTGCCTGACCAGCGCCTGCACTCCCACCGTGCCCTGTCGCACAAAGGGCGGCAATCGTGCGACCTACAATCGCCGCAGAGGGGGAAGGATATGAAAAAACTCATGCTGGCGTTTGGCATCGTCCACGCCACGATTGCGCTGCTGTTTACTGCTGGCGCCTTGCTGTTGATTGCCATTGGCGCGCAGGTCGGCTGGCATGCGCTGCATGCGGACACCGGCCTGGCCGCTGCGCAGGAAGTGATCGAGGCAATCGGCATCCTGGCTGCCGCCGTGGTGGCGCTGCAGATCGCCGAAACCATTATTGAAGAAGAGGTGGTGCGGGACGCCGACATCAGCGCGCCGACGCGCGTGCGCCGTTTCCTGTCGCGCTTTTTCGTGGTGGTGGTAGTGGCATTGGCGATCGAAGGGCTGGTCGCGACATTCCGCGCCGTGCACGACGACGCCAGCGAGCTGCTCTATGTGGCCGCCCTGGTGGCCAGCGTTGGCGTGCTGCTCGCGGCGTGGGGGACGTTCATTTACCTGAACCGCTCGGCCGAAGAACTGGAACCGGCTGCCATGCAGGAAGCCCAAGCGGAAGACGAAAAACTCAAACCATGAAGATTATCCAACAGCGCCTGCTACGCGGCGCGAATATGTACCATGCCTTACCTTGCATCGCCGCCATCGTTGAGGCGGATGAAACGGCGGCCAACCGGATTGCCGATCTCACCCTGCAGTTGCAGCGCGAATGCGGACATGCCGTGAATTACGCCCGGACCGAGCCTGTGTCCGGCCATGCAGATCAATACCGTGTCATCGTCGAATACGCGATTGAGCATGTGGCGCAAGCTTCGCTGCGGACGGCGGTGGAGCTGGCAGCCCAGCCGCAGCCTGATATGGCAGCGGCGGTCGCCGGTCTGCGCCACTATGCCACGGAGATGGGCCTATCGCCGGCAATGCAGTCGCTGGCGGAGTCGGCACGCATCCAGGGCTTCCCGGTGCTGCGTGTCAGCGAACACGCAGGACTGCTGACGGTAGGATGGGGGAGCCGGCAGTCGCGTTTTATGGAGGGCGCGGGCCCTGACAACCGCCTGCTTGGCCACACCATCGCGCACGATGCCCAGCTGACGCGCGCCCTGCTATCGGAAGCATTGCTGGACAAGCCAGACGCGGATGCCGGCATGGTGGCAGCTAAAATCGGCGTTGGCGGGGATGACGATGTGCTGCTCGACCAGGCCACGCGCGTGACACACATGCTGGCCGAAGCGGAACATGGCCGCATCCCGGTAGTCGCCGTTACCGGCACCAATGGCAAAACCACCACCACGCTGATGATTGCACACGTGGCCCGCTGCGCCGGTCTGCGTACCGGTCACACCACCACCACGGGCGTTTTTGTCAACGGTCACCGCCTGTCACACGGGGACTGCACCGGTTACTGGTCGCATCGGGCGGTGTTGATGTCGCCGCAGGTGGACTATGCGGTGTTGGAGACGGCGCGCGGCGGCATCCTGAAGCGCGGCCTGGCCTATGACCGTTGCAGCGTTGGCGTACTGCTCAACGTGTCCGGCGATCACCTCGGCCTGGATGGCGTGGACACCGTCGAGGATCTGGCGCGCGTGAAATCGCTGGTAGTGCGCAGTGCAGCTGACGCGGTACTGAATGCGGACGATATACATTGCGTTACGGCGCAAGCGACACTGGCACCAGATACCCGCACCATCTTCTTCTCCATGCATGCGGATAACCCCGTTTTGCGCGCCCATCTGGAGCAGGACGGCTGCAGCGTCTGGCTGGAGCATGAAGTCATCATGCTGGGTACGGGAACGCGGCGACAGCCGGTGATGCCGGTCACGGACATTCCTGCAACGGTGGGTGGCCTCGCGCGCTATAACATTGCCAACGCGCTGGCCGCAACCGCCGCGCTGCACGCCACCGGCTTGAGTGTGGAGCAGATTGCATCGGGGCTGGCGTCGTTTGTCTCGGATGCGGCGACCAACCCGCTGCGCACCAATATTTTCAAGGTGGGCGATGTGCGGATCGTATTGGATTACGCCCACAACGCGGCGGCCTACACGGCATTGGGCGCGCTGACCCAGGGCATGGGCGGCAGCGTACTGGCCGTCGTCAGCTCGCCGGGCGACCGCCGTGACAGTGATTTATGCCACATCGGCGCCTGCTGCGCGGAGGCGTTTGACCGCCTGTTCGTGTACGAATCGTCCAGCCGGGGCAGGCCGCATGGCGAGGCTGCTGAACTCATCGCGGATGGCGCGCGCGCCGCAGGCTCGCGGGGTGTGGAAACCTTCAGCTCCGCCAGCGATGCGCTGCAACGTGCTTTTCGTGAATGCCGGGCCGGCGATGTGATGATGTTTTCATGCGGGACGACGATCGCGACGCTGATCGATGCGCTACGCATCATCGACCCGGCGGCGGCCGATGCCGTCGCAGAGCAGGCGGGCGCTTAGTCTGCGCTCAAGGTCCAGGCAGGCATGTCGCGGTTACTGGCGCTGCCTGCCTCGCTGGCAGTGACCGCAATCAGTCCCAAGTCAATTTTATGGTCCACCATGCCCAGGCCACGCTGTAGTGCTTGCGGCAGCGGTAGGCCGTCGGCCAGCCATTGATAGACCTCGCGCGCCAGCAAGTGCCGCATGATATGTTCACCGATGCCGGTAGCGGCAACGGCGCCTTTGGGACCGGCATAAAAGCCTGCGCCGATGATGGGCGTGTCGCCAACACGGCCCAGCGGCGACGGCGATGCGCCGCCGGTCGATCCGGCGACCGCAAACCGTCCTTCGCTGTCGCGTACTACGGCGCCGACGGTGTCGCAGCCGTCGGCACGCGCTGGCGAAGAGATGTTGGGCGCATCAAACACCGGATGACCTGACTGGCGGGCGAAGCGCAAAGCACCTTCGCCGCACAGCAGATGCTGCGGCGTGGCGGCCACGGCGCGCGCGACCTGTACCGGATTGCGCACCGTCTGCAAGCCCGCCACCGCGCCCAGCAGGCCGGTGGAGTCCATGACGGCGGCGTCCATTTGCACGCTGACGCCGTCGCTGCGCACTTTAGAGCCGATGCCGGCGTTGAAGCGGCCATCGTTTTCCAGCAGGACGACAGCAGCCACTGCCGCCTCCAGCGCGCCGGCGCCATCACGCAGCACTAACATGCCCGCCTGCGCGGCAGCGATACAACCATCCTCATATGCCTTGCTGGCGCCGGCGCCGCCGTGGACCACGATGGTTGGCATGGTCAGACCTGTGCCAGCGTTTCGCCGATACGTTCGGCACTGGCTGGATCGACCGGACGTAGCGCCTCTACCAGTTCGGATACCGAAGCGCCGCAGCAGTAAAGCAGCACGTCGCCAGGACGGCACAGCGCCAGGCCGCGGCGAAGTGCTTCGGCAGGATCGCTGTCGATGTAGATGCCGTCGGACGAACCGCGCGCGTTGCTGGCTGCTTCAAACATGATGCCGGCGCGTTCTCCGCGCTGGCGGCCACGGTGCTCGCTGGTCCATTCGTAGAACACGGCGTTGTCGAAGCCCTGTGCGCAAATCTGGCCGATCTGTTTGAAATGTTCGTCACGGCGATCGCCAGGGGAGGTGACTATCGCCACGGTGCGTTGCGCCGTCATGGCGCGTGCGGTGGCTGCCAGCGCGGAGAATGCCGCCGGGTTGTGTGCGTAGTCGGCGATTACCTGAACGCCGCCGACGTCATAGACATTGCTGCGCATAGGGTTGTTGCGTGCGTCCGAAACGAAGGTACGCAGCCCCGCGACGATCATCGGTGCACTGAGCTCGTTTGCCATCAGGGCGGCGGCTGCGGCCAGGCCGTTGGCGATATTGTGCTGTGCGCAGCCGCCCAGCGTGGATGGCATGTCGGCTGCTGCCAGCAAGCGTTGCGTGGATTTGCCATCGGCCAGCATGAGCGCACCTGACTCCAGCCATGCTGCGCGGCCACCGCGTTGCAAGTGCGCCTGCAATACAGGATGCGCGGCTTGGCAGCTGAAATAGATGATTTCTACCTGAGGGGACAGGCTGGCGCCGATGGCGACGCAGCGCTCATCTTCCGCGTTGAGCACCACGGCACGGCTGGCGGTTTCCACCACCACGGCCTTGACGCGCGCCAGTTGCTTCACCGTGTCCACGCCATCCATGCCCAGATGGTCGTCACTCACGTTGAGCAGTACGGCGACGTCGCAGCGGTCGAACGCCAGTCCGCGTTTGAGGATGCCGCCGCGGGCAGTTTCCAGAACGGCGAATTCCACTTCCGGCGCCGACAGCACGGTGCGCGCCGACCAGTAGCCGGTGCAATCGCCTTGCGCCACCGGCTGGCCGTTGATACTGACGCCCTCGGTGGTGGTGCAACCGGTGGCGATGCCAGCCTGGCGCAAGGTGTGTTCGATCATCAGCGTGGTGGTGGTCTTGCCATTGGTGCCGGTGATGGCGATAACGGGAATGCGGCCGTCGCTGTTGCCGAACATGGATTCGACGATGGCGGTACCGGCGTCGCGCGGCTTGCCGGCGCTCGGGTATTCATGCATGCGGATGCCGGGTGCGGCGTTGATCTCGATGATCGCGCCGTTGCGGCCGTCCAGCGGTACCGAGATGTCCTCGCAGACCAGGTCGATGCCAGCGACGTCCAGGCCGATCTTGCGCACGGCGCGTACACACATTGACAGCGTTTGCGGCGGCAGGCGGTCGGTGACGTCTTCGGCAGTTCCGCCGCTCGACAGGTTGGCGTTGCCGCGCAGGCGTACACGCTGCTGCGGCGCGGGAACGCTGTCGAAGTCCAGGCCCTGTTCGGCCAGTTCGGTGGCGGACAGGCCATCCAGTGGAATACGGGTCAGGATGTTGGTATGGCCCTCGCCGCGTGCCGGATTGCGGTTTTCTTGTTCCACTAGCTGGCGGATGGTCGAGGTGCCGTCGCCCACCACGGTCGGCGGCCGACGCAGCGCTGCGGCCACTACGCGTTCGCCGGCAACGAAGATGCGATAGTCGTCGCCCTTGATGTAACGCTCGACGATGATGGTGCGGCCATGTTCGCGCGCACGTTCAAAGGCCGTTTCCACTTCCTCCGGCGTGCCGCAGCGGGTGGTGACGCCACGTCCGTGGTTACCGTCCAGTGGCTTGAGCGTCACCAGGCCGCCCAGCTGGCGTGCTGCGCGCTGCGCCTGTTCGACGCTGCGCACGGTGACGCCTTCCGGTACCGGTACGCCTGCTTCCTGCAGCAGTGTCTTGGTCAGCTGTTTATCGCATGCGATTTCAACCGCGATGTGGCCGGTGTCGCCGGTGATGGTCGCTTGCAGGCGTTTTTGCTGTGCGCCCCAGCCTAGCAGGAACATATTGGCCTCCGGCGTCAGCCGCGCCACAGGAATACCCTGACGGCGCGCGGCGCGCACGATGGCGCCGCTGCTGGTGCCGATGGCCTGGCGCTCCGCCAGATCGCGCAACTCGGCCAGGCCTTCGTTGAGCTTTTGCTCCACGGCGTGGTCACCAGTGGCCAGGCCATGCGCCAGCGCCACGGCCAGTTCCACCGCATCGACGGCGACCTGTTCCAGTTCATAGGCGCACACCACGCGGTAGCGGCCCGGAACGTCTGCCACTTCATGCGTACGCCCCAGGTTGACCGGCGTACCGGCCAGGCATTGCAAAGTGATGGCCAGGTGTTCGGTGAGATGCGCAAGGCTGGTGCCTTCCTTCAGCGACTGTACGAAGCCGGCATACTTGCCCACCGGGCCGCGATGATCGTACAGCGACGGCAGCATGGCCAGCAGGCGGTCATTCAGGCCGGGGACGCTGGCGGTGGAGACATGTTGCAGTTCACCCAGATCGAGTACCGTCAGTACGCATGGCTGCGAGGAGTACAGGTTAGGGCCGCGCAGTACGCGTTGTTCGATGATATTCATGTTTCAATGTTCCTTGGTCAGATAATCGATAAAGTCAGTCAGTTCGCCTTCGCGGCGGAAGCAGGCGCCGGCCGGCAGCAGATGCAGGCGCGCGCCAAAAATATGGGGGACCTCGCCGGCCGGAATGTCCACGATGTTGGTGCGTGCATCGCGGCAGTCCACCACGGTGACGCAGCCTTCGCCGACCACTTCCAGGCCGTCGCTTTGGTGAACCACCAGCGCCGTGTTTTCATCGATGCCGGCGCCCAGCAGGAACGGGCTTTGCGTCACGACGCTGAGCAGGCGGTTGATGCGGTGGCGCTGTGCAAAGTGCTGGTCGATCACGACGCGCGGGACAAAACCCAGTCCTGCGGCAAGCCGTGCCGCGCCTTTTTCCGGCGCCAGGTCGGCGTGGCCTTCCGCCATCATGTGCGTGCACATGCCCGAGGCGCCGGCGCTGGTGCCGGCCAGGCAGGCGCCGTTTTCCCGCCAGGCCTGGCGCAGTGCGTTGCCGCAGCGGGTGCCGCCGATAATCGTCATCAGCCGTTTCTGATCGCCGCCGGTAATGAAGATCCCCTTGGCCGTCGCAATAGCGTGGGCCAGTTCCTCGTCTTCGGCTGCGGCGCGGTCGGCCATCGGCAGGTGGCGCACCTTGTGCGCGTGCAGGGCGTTGAAAGCGCCTTGGTACATCTCCCAGATTTTTTCCGGTACGGTGCTGGCGGCGGTCAGCACCACCAAGGGTTGATCTTCGCCACCGGACAGTTCAATAAACTTCTTGAGCACTTCCATATTGTCGGTGCGGTCTTCCGCTCCGCCGATAATCATCAGGCTACCCATGGGACTCCTCAGTTCATCAGTTGGCGGAACATGCGCGTGGCCATCAGGCCACTGGCGCTGTGGTGCAGGTCCGGCGACATATGCTTCATCAGTAGCTGCATTGCTGCCTGCTTGCTGCCAAGCGATGCGATTTGCTGTTCCAGCTGACGCAATTCCGCGCTGCTGGCGTTAAGGCTGTCGTTGGCCGCGTCGGACGCCGGGTGATGACGGATCACGCCGCGCTGTGGGCCGCCGCGTGGCGTGTGATGGACGCCCAGCGTGTCCAGCGTGCGCTGGCGCGCGCGGTAGCTTGGAATGCGCGCCGATGCTGCTGGCGCCTGGCCGGGTGGCGTGGCAATCCAGTCGCTGAGGATCTGTTGTTCGTAGGCGTTGAAGACGCCGAACATCTCGGCCCGCTCGCTCTGGATCAGCCGCCAGAAACGGCTGTTCTCTGCAGGCTGGCCGCGCTGTATCCAGCCTGCGTTTTCCAGCGCTGCCAGCATGTGCGGTATCTGCTGCGGATCGGCCAGCCAGTCGTTGATGCTGCGGCCACCCACCCGGCAGTAGTCCGAATGCATATTGTGGCCAACCACCGCCTTGGCGGCCATGATGCGTACCAGTTCCTGCTCCAGATCGAAGCCGGAAATGACGGAAGTAGTGCAGGAGCCCAGGTCGTTCAGGCGATAGCCGTCGTGGACGCGGCGCAGGAACGCTGCCGGATCGCCGCAGCGCGATAGCAGCTGGCGCAAGGCCTGCACAGCCATCTGCGCATGCCCGGTGCCGCCGTTATCGACCGTGACATGCAGTGTGAAGTAGTAGGGATCGATGCCCAGCTCATTCAGTTCGTAAGCGGTGATGAGCAGATGCAGTGGCAGCTGTTCGTAACCGAGGTTGTAGCCCACGATCTCCGGCAGATAGCGTTCGGCGTTGTAGGCCAGCGCGAGTTGAATCGCGCCCTGGATGAAGTGCTCGTCCGGTGCATCCTGCCATTGCTCGCAGCGGTGGCTGGCCAGAAGTTTTTTGTACAGCAGTACGTGGTTCTTGTCTGGTACGCCATCGCCGAGTTCTTCCAGGTAGGTTTCGATAAGCGGACGAAAATCCGTATCGTCCCAGTGCGCCAGCAGGCCATACAGCCAGGCGCCGTCCACCAGTTTGGTCGGCGCGACGTTTTGCAGGAAATGCAGCGCGTGGCCTTTGCCGCTGAAATAGCGGCGTGGCGCACCTTCGTGACGCGCTTGCAAATAGCTGCGGTAGGCGTCGCCAATACGTGCCGAGCGCTTGACCATCCATGCGGTCATATCGTCCAGATGCTCGGGCAGATCGTCGCATAGCTGGCGCGCTTCCAGCAGGCGTTGATCGAGCCATGCGCAGGCCAGGGTGTTGGCCGCGCCTTGCGCCGGGCCGGCGTTGAGCAACTGGTAGACCGCCTTGGCGGTGGTGGTGGCGGTAGAGGTGGCGTCGCCGGTGTCGGCAGTCGCCGGGCAAGCGTCAACAGCATGCGCGAGCAGAGTCATTATTATTTCCGTGTGTAGGTTGAATGCACCACCATGGGGCGGTGCATCGGTGAAGGGATTATCGGTGCGCAGTCCAGACTGTCACATCGGTGCCGCTCCTGTGCGCGTGTAAGAAAAGGCTTACGTCATCAGTGAGGGCGCGTCTTCATTTCACGCTCAGGCAGCAGTTGCTCGTTGGCGGCTTCCGTACCCTGCTCGAATACGAGGCGGCGGGTGGCGGCATTGGCGTCGATGCCCAGGTCGGCAAAGGCCTGGAGTGCATCGAGCAGCACCGCCTGCTGGGCGTTCATATAGCTGAGGTAGGAGGAATTCAGCACGTAGAACACCAGCTCATATTCCAGCGCGTCCTGGCTGATGGACTTGAGGTGCACGCGGTCGGCACGCACGTCCGGCTGGCGTTCGACAATCGCCCTGAGTGCGTCGGGCACCTTGGCGGCTTGCTCGGGCGGCGTCGCCGGGTTGATGCGCAGCGAGAACTGCACGCGCCGGGTTTGCATGCGTTTGTAATTGCGCACCGTATTCTTGAGCAGCTCTGCATTGCCGATGACGATTTGTTCGCCGCTGTCGGAACGGATGCGGGTGGTCTTGAGGCCGACATGCTCCACAGTGCCGGAGACATTGGTGATGGCAATTGCGTCGCCCACTTCAAACGGTTTGTCGACCGCGATGGCCAGTGAGGCGAACAAATCGCCCAGCACGTTTTGCACCGCCAGCGCGACGGCAATCCCGCCGATGCCCAGGCTGGCGACCAGCGCCGACACATTGATGCCGAGGTTGGACAGCGCTGCCAGCAGGAAAATCACCCACAGTGTGGTCTTGAGCGCCCACACCATGAGGGTATTGGCGACGGTGGTCGGCGATTGCTCGTCTTCGGCATGGCTGCGGAAATAGCGGCGCGCACCCAGTGTGACGGCACGGTCCAGGTACAGTACCAGCTGCAGTCCCAGTACAATAAACCACAGGTGGCGTAACCGTTCTTCCCACACCACCGGCAAGTCCAGCGTGTTCAGGCCAGTCATGATGGCGATGGCCAGTACCGCCAGTGTACTGGTACGGTTGAGTGAGGATTTGAGCAGCTCTGCTAGCGGGCGATCGGCGCGTCCTGGCTGTTCATGCTTGCACAGGCGCCGCCGCAGCACGCGTAAAAACAACTGGATAGCGAGGAAGGTGATGAGGGCAGTAGCAGCGGCAAGGATCAGCGCTTCGCCGTCCAATTGCGAAAACGGTGCCAGATAACGTTGGATATTCAAAACCAGACTCCTGTCAGATGGCGGTAAGCGCCTCATCTTAGGCGGCTGGCTGACACCGTTCTGTTCGTTGCATCACATCGCTATGTCATCCATGGTTTAATTTCCGAGGGGAAAAATCCCTGTGGCCGGCAGTTTTTTTGCAGTTGTCCAGGACGAACGATTGAAGAAGTGTGCGTGGTTTTTGTTTGCTCTCAAGTAAAATTCATGTTGAGTAGCGAATAAGGATGACTATGCAGCAAAGTGCCCAGCCCAGTGTCGTTGCGATCGAAGCCGAACGGTTCCGCCAATTTATTATGGGGGTGACTGACTACGCGATCTATATGCTCTCACCGCAAGGCGTGGTCGTGACCTGGAACGCGGGCGCGCAGCGTTTCAAGGGCTATCATCCGGACGAAATCATCGGCCGGCATTTTTCCATGTTCTACACGCCAGAGGACCAGGCGGCGGGGCGGCCGGCGCGGGCGCTGGAGCTGGCGCGCACCACCGGCAAGTTCGAAGACGAGGGCTGGCGCGTGCGCAAGGATGGCAGCCGTTTCTGGGCCAGTGTGGTGATCGATCCGATTGTCGATCCGCACGGCGAGCTGCTGGGCTTTGCCAAGATCACCCGCGACATCACCGAACGCCGCGTCGCTGCCGAACAGCTGGAGCGCGCCCGCGAGGCCTTGTTCCAGTCGCAGAAGCTGGAAGCCATCGGCAAGCTCACGGGCGGCATCGCACATGACTTTAATAATCTGCTCAGCGTCATCATGAATGGGCTGGAGCTGCTGCGCCTGTCCAAGGAGCCGGCCATCATCGCCAAATCCGTCGATACCATGGCGCGTGCGGCGCAGCGCGGCGCCTCGCTGACCCAGCAACTGCTGGCCTTCGCGCGCCAGCAGCCGCTCAAGCAGGAGGCGCACGACATCGGCCGCGTGATCCGTTCGTTCGAGTCGGTACTGCACCGCGCGCTGCCGGATGCCATGCATTTGTCTCTGCAGATGGAGGCCGACCTGCCGCAGGCCATGATCGATCCGACGCAGTTCGAGGCGGCGCTGCTCAATCTGGTGGTCAATGCGCGCGACGCGATGAAGGAAGAAGGCGAGGTGATGATCGACCTGGCCGCCGTCACCCTGGCCGATAACGAGGTGGATCGCCTGTCTGCCGGCCGCTATGTGCGCGTGGTCGTGAAAGATAGCGGCGAAGGCATGACGCCGGAAACCATGACGCGTGCCATTGAACCGTTCTTCACCACCAAGGAAGTGGGCAAGGGCACGGGACTGGGCCTGAGCCAGGTTTACGGTCTGGTGCAGCAATGCCACGGTGCGTTGACGCTGGACTCGCGGCCAGGGGCGGGGACGTCGGTGTCGCTGTATTTCCCGGCGCTGCCCGCACAGCAAGAGTCGAATCTGAATCAGACGGGCGCCGGTGCGGAGAAAGTGCTGCTGGTCGATGACCAGCCCGAGGTGCTGGAAACGGCCATCAGCCTGTTCAGCCATCTCGGGTATGAAGTGCTGTCGGCGCATAATGGCATGCAGGCGCTGGAAACGCTGCGCCGTACGCCGGATATCGCCATCCTGTTCTGCGACGTGGTCATGCCCGGCATGAGCGGCGTGGAACTGGGCAAGGCGGTGCGCAGTGACTTCCCCAGGGTGAAGATCGTGCTGGCATCGGGCTACGTCACCTCTTCACTGCGCGATGAAATGCCGGACATCGGCAGTTTTGAACTCATCGCCAAACCTTACCGCCTGAGTGACCTGATTCGTACGCTGAAGGCGTTGTAGCGGCTCAGAGGCCGTCGCCATCCGCTTCCAGGTTGTCGCGGATCTGTTGTAGCAGCGCTTGCAGTTGCGTCAGCTGTGCGGCCGACATGCCATCCACCGCTGCGCTGGAGGCCTGCGTGCCGAGTTGATTGAGACTATTGAAGATTTTCTGGCCTTGTGCGCTCAGCGTCAGGCGGGTGATGCGGCGGTCCGCCTGGTCGGCGGCAGCGTCCAGCAGTTCCTTGTCGCGCAGGCCTTTGAGCAGGCGCGCCAGCTGCGCCTTGTCGCGGCCGGAATGGGCGGCCAGGTCGCCCTGCGTGGCGCCGGGGTGGCGCGAGAAAAAGCCCAGCGCCTTGTATTCCATATGGGTGATTTCATGCGGCGTGTCGCGCAGGCCGCGCAGCTGGCGGGCGCGGTACAAATGCATGATCGAATGGATGGCGTCAAACACCTGTTCCGATTGGTTGACTTTATTAACTTGTTTTGCCATAATGGGTGATATTATCAACTAATTGAGATCGATGATGAACAATCGTATTCAGCGTGTGCGGCACGAAATCAAACGGCGGGAAGTTGAAGTGGTCAATGTCCAGCATCTGACCCCGAACTACGTCAGCGTAACATTCAAAGGCGAGACCTTACACGATTTCGTCTCCGCTTCCTATGACGACCATGTGAAATTCATGCTCAGCGACGCGGACCGGCGCGATTTCACGCCGCGCAGTTTTGACAACGTTGCGGGCGAGCTAACCATCGAGTTTGCGCTGCACGCGACCGGCGCCGCCTCTGACTGGGCACGTCAGGCCGCGCCCGGGCAGACCGCCGTCATTGCCGGTCCGCGCGGTTCGATGATTATCCCCATGGACTATGCCTGGCACGTGCTGGCCGGCGATGCCACCGCGCTGCCGGCGATACGCCGCCGCCTGGAAGAGCTGCCCGCAGACGCCAGGGTGCAGGTGCTGGTGGCCGGGGAAGAGGCGGCCACGCTGGTGTTCCGTAGCGAAGCGCAAGTCAACTTGCAGCGCTATACCGATGCAGAGACGCTGCTGAATGCCATCCGCGCGCTGTCACTGCCGGATGGCGATGGCTTCTTCTGGTTTGCCGGTGAAGCTGCCGCCGCCGCACAAGTGCGCGACATGGTGTTTGGCGACAAAGGGCATCCGCGCGAGGCGGCCCGGATCTCGGCGTACTGGAAGCAGGGCGCTTCCGGCCACCACGAGGATCTGTAAGCGCCAGTGCCAGCCTTATGCTGGCACTGGCGCCGCTGCTAACGGCGAACGCTGGACAAACAATGCGGTCAGCATGCCGATTACGCAGACGCCCATCACGTAGTAGGCCGGGCCGAGCGGATCGTTTTTCATCATCAGCGTGACCACGACCGGCGTCAGGCCGCCAAAAATGGCGTAGGACAGGTTGTACGAGAACGACAGGCCGGTAAAGCGCACCTGGGCCGGGAAGGCCTGCACCAGCACGCAAGGCACGGCGCCGACCACGCCGACGCAGAAGCCGGTCAGGCCGTACAGCGGCAACAGCAGCTCGGGCTGGGTGCGCAGCGTGGTGTAGAACACGTAGGTGCAAATTGCCAGCAGCAGGGAGCCCACGAACAGCACCGGCTTGGCGCCCAGCCGGTCGGCCAGCACGCCGTAGGTGATGCAACCCAGGGCCAGGCCCAGCGTGGCGACGGTATTGGCGATCAGCGAAGTGCGCGCGTCGATATGGTAGACCTTTTGCAGCAGCGCGGGCGTCATCAGGATCACCACCACGATGCCGGCCGACAGCAGCCAGGTCAGCAGCATGGAAATCACTGTGGCGCTGCGATGGTTGCGCAGCACGGCTTTCAACGGCATCTCGCCAGCCAGCGCCTTGCGTTGTGCCATCTCGGCAAATACCGGCGTTTCGTGCAGCCAGCGGCGCAGATACATGGCGCCCAGGCCAAACACGCCACCCAGCAGGAAGGGCATGCGCCAGGCACCGGCCAGCACTTCATCCGGTTTGTAGGCGGTGTTGAGGGCGGTCGCTACCAATGAACCCAGCAGGATGCCGAAGGTCAGGCCCGCGGTCAGCACGCCGCAGGCGTAGCCCGTGTAGCGCGACGGTACGTGCTCGGACACGAACACCCAGGCGCCCGGCACTTCGCCGCCGACCGCCGCGCCTTGCAGCACGCGCATCAGCAACAGCAGCAGCGGCGCGGCCAGGCCGATGTTGGCGTAGGTCGGCAGCAGGCCGATGGTCAGCGTCGGCACTGCCATCAACAGGATCGACAGTGTAAACATGCGCTTGCGGCCCAGCAGGTCGCCAAAGTGCGCCATGACGATGCCGCCCAGCGGCCGCACCACGTAGCCGGCGGCGAAGATGCCAAAGGTCTGTAGCGAGCGCAGCCAGTCCGGCATTTCGGCCGGGAAGAACAATTGGCCGATGGCGTTGGCAAAGAAGACGAAGATGATGAAATCGTAGAATTCCAGCGCGCCGCCCAGGGCGGCAAGGGACAGGGTTTTGTAGTCCTGGCCGGTCAACGGGCGTGCCGCATTGGCCGGGAAGGTGGTGTCGGTCATGTGCAGGTCTCTTCTTGTAGTTGGATGACGTGTGTAGCATACGGTATTCTGGCCGCCATCGTTACAACTTAGTGCGTTCCCGCACGGCGCTCCCTGCGGTAGAATCCGAAAATTGGATTTCGTCCATCAACAGGAGGCAGAAATGTCTACCAAGCAAACTTTTCGCCCGGACTTTCAGTCGTCCGAGGTGGTAGAGGCCGGCATTGAGCTGGCTGACCAGGTTGGCCCCGAGAGTGCGGCCGAATACCTCAGCCACCGTGGCGTACTGGAAAGCGTGATCAAACGCGTTATTTCCGAGCCGGAACATCGCCGCAATCCGGGCCGCCTGCGGTCGCGCGATGAGCGGCTCATCGAAGAGGGCAGCCGCTTTAAATACATTCCTTAAAGCAATCGATTGCGTTGCGTGGCCGCTACCTTATTGCCGGGGTAGGAATAGGCCCACAAACTACTATGTTCCTAACCTACATAAGGCGTGACTGTGCTCCTATAATCCAGCGTACATAGCGCGGCTATAGTGTTAATCATCCAACACAGACCTGAGATGAGGAACGCCATGTACGCAGCCAACCAGACTTCCGTTTCCGCCAGCATCCCACGGGCGATGCAAAACACCGCCGCACCAGCGATCAGCCTGACCGGCGCCCAGCAAAACGAACTGCTGCGCGCACTGTCGCGTGAAGAGTTGCTGGATCTGTTCGTGCACCTGGATCTGGTTCCGCTGGAAGCAGGCAAACGCTTGTTTGAAGGTGGCGGAGCGATGGAATACGCTTACTTCCCGACCAACGCCATCGTCTCGCTGCAGTACGTGACGGAAGACGGCGGCGCCGCTGAAGTGGCGGTGGTCGGCCGCGAAGGCGTGGTCGGCGTCACCATGTATGAAAACGAACGCGCCAACTGCTGCGCCGTGGTGCAGACCGCAGGCTACGGCTACCGCATCAAATCGGCCGTACTGCGCCAGGCCTTCTTCAGCGGCGGCGCGCTGGCGCAACAGCTGATGCGCCATACCAGCGCGCTGTTTGCCCAGCTGGCCCAGACCGTGGCTGGCGTGCGTCACGGCAGCATTGAACAGCGCCTGTGCCGCTGGCTGCTGGAGCGCCTGGACCGCTCGCTGTCGAACGAACTGAAAGTGACGCAGGAGATGATCGCCAATATGCTGGGCGTGCGCCGTGAATCCATCACCTGCTGCGCCGGCAAGCTGCAGGAAGAAGGCCTGATCGAATACCGTCGCGGCACCGTTACCGTCATCGACCGTCATGCCATGGAGCGCCGCGCTGGCGGCTGCTACTCCCCAGTCTAATGCAGGTAACGCGGCGCATGCTGGAGCTGATCCAGCTTGCGCTGCACCAGCTGATACCACGCCTGCGCCCAGCGCGCCGCTGATTGCGATTCTTCCAGCGTCGCCGCCGATATCGTCCGCCGTACCGCCACCATCTGCCTGTGCATTGCATAAGCGGCAGGGTGGTATTTGCGTGGTTTGATGATGTTGGTTTGCGTATCCATGACTGCAATTGTGCGCGCCGCACCTGGCTGCGGCTGTACGCTGTCTCACCTACACAAAATCCGCATAAAGAAGCGCGATTTAATTCGTTTCCACCATTGGCAGCGCTACCTATACTCGGCCCTGAGATGATTACCGAGGGTAGCGATGCAGGCCTGGATAGACGCACAGCAGCAAGCCGAAGTTGTCGCCGAACGTACCCGTACGTTCTGGCGCGGTGAATGGCCGACCTGGATGCTGATTGTGGTGATCCACGGCGGCTGGCTGGCGACACTGGCCTGGTGGCCGGTGCTGGGGACGCCGCTGGCGACCTTGCTCATGATCTGGTGGTGCGCCTGGTATATGTCGCTTCAGCATGAGCTGATTCACGGCCATCCCACGCGCTGGCCGTGGCTCAACCGCCTGTTTGGCTATGTGCCGCTGGCGGTATGGTATCCATATGAAATCTACCGCGAGACCCACCTGCGTCACCATGATGATTTCAACCTGACCATGCCGGCACTGGACGCCGAAAGTACCTATGTGTCGCCTGCCGAGTGGGCGGCGATGAGCAAACCGCTGCGCGCCATCCACTGGCTGAACAAGACCTTCTGGGGACGGCTGGCGGTCGGCCCGGCACTGGCCATCACGACGACGTGCGGTGGCGCGGTACGCAAGCTGGCGCGCGGTGATCTGCGCGATGCCGGTGTCTGGCTGCGGCATCTGGCCTTGCTGGCCGCCTTGCTGTGGTGGGTGGAGACGGCGTTTGGCGTATCGGCGCTGTGGTACGTGCTGGCGATTTCATATCCGGCGCAATCGCTGGCGATGATACGCTCCTATTACGAACATCGTCCGGCTGAGGACCACAAGCAGCGCATTGTGCTGAATGAAGCAGGCCTCGTGTTCCGCCTGCTGTTCCTGAATAATAATCTGCACCTGGTGCATCACGACCTGCCATCATTGCCGTGGTATTTACTGCCGCGTGTGTATGAAGCGCGCCGCGCGGCCTATAATGCCCGCAGCGGCGGCTTCCAGATCAACGGTTACGGTGAGCTGATGCGCCGCTTTGGCTTCCGTCCGATTGACGCACCTGTCCACCCGCGCATGCCCGAATGAACTGGAAAGCTGCACTGCCGATGTATAACCTGTCGCCCCGCATCCAGCGGGAGTACGAGGCATTGCTGGCGCGTCTGCTGGTGGATGGCGGCGTGCGTGACAGGGTGGAGCTGCTGGCCGCGCCGGAGCTGCATGCGTTCTGGCGGCGTCCCGACACGCTGGTCTCGCAGACCTGCGGCTATCCCTACATGACCATGTTGCGCGGCGAGGTGACGCTGCTGGCCACGCCATCCTTCGCATTCTTCGGCTGTGAGGGCAGCGACTACTCAAGCCTGATCGTGGTGCGCGCCGGCAGCAGGGCGCAGACGCTGGCCGATCTGCGTGGCGGCATTGCCGCCGCCAACGATGTACATTCCAACAGCGGCATGAACGTGCTGCGCCACGCCGTGGCGCCGCTGGCGCGCGATGGCCGGTTCTTTGGCGAGGTCAAATGGTCGGGCAGCCACGTCGCCAGCTTGCGCATGGTGCGCGATGGCGAGGCGGACGTTGCCGCCATCGACTGCGTTACGTATGGCTATCTGCTTGACGCCGCGCCAGACAGCGTAGCTGGCGTCAGGATTTTGCAGAGCTCCGCGCCGTCGCCAGGATTGCCGCTGGTGGCCGGGCGCGATGTGCCATCAGACCTGATCGACCGTCTGCGTGCGGCATTATTGGCGCCCAGCCCAGCGCTGCGCGCGCACATGACGGCGCTGCGTATCAACGGCTTCGAATATCGTGCCGAAGAAGACTATCAGCGTATCCTGCACATCGAGGCGGCGGCGGAGCGCGCCGCCTACCCGCTACTCATGTAGTTGAATGGAGGTTCATCATGAATTTCAAGCGTCTAGGAAAATCTGGCCTGCGGGTGCCGGAGCTGAGTTTTGGCACGGCGACCTTTGGTGGTGGCAATGACTTTTTCAAAGCCTGGGGCAGCACGGATACCAGCGGCGCCGCGCGCCTCATCGATGTCTGCCTTGAGCATGGCGTGTCGATGTTCGATACCGCCGATGTCTATTCGGACGGTCTGGCGGAACAAATCCTCGGCGAGGCCATCAAGGGCAAGCGCAATCGCCTGCTGATCTCGACCAAGGTCACTTTCCCTACCGGCCAGGGGCCGAACGATTACGGTTCCTCACGCCAGCACATCATCGAAGCCGTCAACAAGTCCTTGCAGCGCTTGCAGGTAGAGCATATCGACCTGCTGCAGCTGCACGGCCAGGACTACAACACGCCCGTCGAAGAAACCCTGTCAACGCTGGATCAACTGGTCCGCGAAGGCAAGGTGCGCTACGTCGGCGCCTCCAATTTCTCCGGCTGGCACTTGATGAAGTCCCTGGCGACCTCGGAGCGCTATGGCTATCCGCGTCACGTGGCGCATCAGATTTACTACTCGCTGCTCAACCGCGACTATGAGTGGGAACTGGCGCCGCTGGCGGAAGACCAGGGCGTGGGCGCCGTGGTCTGGAGTCCGCTGGGCTGGGGCAAACTGACGGGTAAAATCCGCCGCGGCCAGCCTGCCAAGCCGGGCACGCGCGCACATGATATCGCCGGCACCGGGCCGCACTTCGAAGAAGAACGCCTGTTCCGCATTATCGATGCGCTGGACGTGGTGGCCGAACAAACCGGCAAGTCGATCCCCCAGATTGCCCTCAACTGGCTGCTTGGCAAGCGCACCGTGTCCAACGTGATTATTGGCGCGCGCGACGAGAAGCAGCTCATCGAGAATATTGGCGCCACCGGCTGGTCGTTGACGCCGGAGCAGAACGCGCTGCTGGAAGCCGCCAGCGATGTGCCGCCGGCCTACCCGGTCTGGCATCAGCGCAGCTTTGCCATCCTCAACGAGCGCGACGCCTAGAAGTTTTTAATCAGCGTCGCCCGCAGCGACCGCGATTCGATAGGATGGAAGTGGATGTCAGCCACTGGCGCCGCTTCTCCCTTCAACTGCGATTCATAGTAGTAGTCGATCGCCGAATCGCGCCGGTTGGTGATGTTGAAGGCTTCCAGCTCCAGCGTCAGTCCCTTGCGTATCTTCCAGCCGATGCGGCCATTCAGCGTCATGCTGGCTTGCGAGCGGACGCTGTTATCTTCAAGCAGCGGACGGGGGCCGAAATAGCGCAGCTTCAATGAGCCGGACCATGGCCCGCCATCGTCCACGGTCACCGCCAGCTGGCCAGTGCCTTCAATCGCGCCGGGGATGTAGCTGCCTTCGTCCTGTTGGCCACGCGAGCGAGCGCGGGCATAGGCCAGGTCCAGGTCCACCGACAGCCATTTCAAGGGCTTGTAATAGTTGGAGAATTCCACCCCATAGCGGCGGCTTGGCGGGCCGGCTTCGGTACCGCCTGCATCGCCCACGTAGGTCAGCTCAGAATCGAAGTCGAGGCGATACAGGGACAGCGAAGTCTGCAAGCCCGGCAGCCATGCCGTGCGGGCGCCAAGTTCCATGCCACGTGAACGTACCAGCGGCTGCACCTTGTCGGCCGCCAGTCCGGTCTTGGGATCGATGGTGATGACCGTGCCGCGCGCATCGTTGCTATGGAAGCCGCTGCCGACGTTGGCGTAGACCTCGGCGCTTTGCCATGGCCCGTAGATCAGGCTCAGACTCGGACTGGCCAGATGGTCGCTGCTCTTGCCCGAATTGGCGGCGATGCTGCTCTGCACGTCGAAGCGATAGCTGTCCAGCCGGACGCCCGCCACCGTGCGGAAGGCGGTATTCCAGCGCGTGTTATTTTCAAGGTAGACGGCGGCACTGGACTCAACGATGTGGTCTTGCCGCGTGGTCGACAGCGGGCGGCGCGCCTGCGTGCTGTAGAGCCCATTGAAGATGTTGTCGTTCTGGAGCTGCACGCCGACAGTGGTTTCGCTGTTGCCGGTGTCGGTGTGCTGGTGCCAGCTGTGCGAGGCATTCAGGCCGCTCGTCACGCGCTTGTCCGGCTGTGCAAACTGGTCGCCGTGCACCGGATCTTCCATGAAGTAGGTGAAGTCGGACCACAGGTCCAGCTGGTTGGCGATGATGTAGGCGTTGACTCTGGAGGCGCTGTCTTCCGCCGTACGGCGCCATGCGCCGGAAAGGCTGTAGCGATGGGCCTTGCCGCCATCCGTATTGTCGATGGCGTCGTTGCGGCCAAGCTGGCCTTCCTGCACGGCGCGCAGTGGAATCTGGTCGGTGGCGTTCCAGTCGGCCTTGTACGCCATCAGGCTGAGATTGAAACCGTTATTGGCGTAGCCTTCGCTGTAGCGCAGCACCGCGTTCAGTTTTTGATAGTCGTCGGGACGCGTGAACGGGCCGTCGTTGTGCAGGGCTTCGATCGCGTACAGCAGGCTGCCGCGCTGCGTCTCCAGCGAATTGGCCACCATTGCGCGGCCATAGCCATTCTGCCCGCCGGACACGCTGGCGACGCCTTGCAGCAAGCGGTTGGCATACACCACCGACGCGGCGCCTGCGGAGGCGAAATCGCCTTCTTCGGCGGAGTAGGGACCTTTTTTGTAGTCCAGCCGCACGGCCAGTTCGGGTATCAGGAAATTCAGGTCGGTCCAGCCCTGGCCATGGGCGTGGCTGCGCTGGTTGACGGGCATGCCGTCGACGCTGGTGCGCAAGTCCGTGCCATGATCGAGATTGAAACCGCGCAGATAAAACTGATTGGCCTTGCCTTCGCCGCTATGCTGGCTGACGATCAGGCCGGGCGCCGCTTCCAGAATCTCGCCGGGACGATAAACGGTGCGTGCCGCCAGTTCCTCCTGCGTTACCGTGCCGGCGCTGGCGGCATCGGCAACGCCAAGCTGGTTGGTGCGCGAACCGTCCACCAGGATGCGCTGCATGATCTGGTCATCGGCATGGGCCGAGCCCAATGCCAGCAGGAGTGCGTACTTAAGGGGCGATTTGATCGATGCTGTTTTGATCGAAGAGGAGCGTCTGGACAGGGCCATTGGTTTGCACGTTCACGGTGTTCTTTTGCGAAGGCAGGAAGTCTATCAGCAAACCATTGTGAATGCGGCTGCCTTTTTCAAGTTTCACGTGCGGGATTTCCTGAAAGATGAGCACTGTGTCGGCATCGACTTTATAGCCCACCCATTGCAGCGGCAGGCGCTGGTGGTTCGCATCTTCCAGATAGAACTGTTTTTCCACGTAGCGCCGCAGCGGCGCCTCACTGTCCGCGCGTCCCAGGTCGAACTGGCGGCCATAGAGGCTGGTCAGCAGCGTGGCGAGATCGTGCGCAGTGTAGCTGTGCACGATCTCGGTGCTGCCGGTGCGCTCGTTGTAGCTGATGTCCGCTATGCCCATGTGGAAGTTATGGGCGTGAGCAGCCGTGCTGGATAAGGCCAGCACGGTAGCGGCAACAAGGCACAGGCGGCGTATCACTTCTTCTCGTCCTTCTTCAACGGCGTATTAAAGTCACGCATCATATTGTTCTTGTCACGTTCGGTCTTGAACAGTTCCAGGCGCGATTGCGTTACCTTGCGTGGCCAGGCGTTGTTGGACGTGTCGATGTCGGCAGTTTCCCAGTACGGGTCCTGGGTCAGACTCACCATTGGTTCGTCGGTGACGATCAACTTGGTGATCTTGTGCGAGTTGTAGCGCCATACTTCGGCCGGAATGCGCTCGATATATTTTTTGCCGCTCTTGAGCTCAATTTCCAGGATCAGCGGCATCACCATGCCACCCAGGTTGGAGAAGTCCACCAGGTACAGGTGCTTGCCCTGATCCAGCAGTTTTTTCTCCCAAGGCTCCAGCTTTTCCACCGCTTCGTTGTAGCTGTTGCGGTCCTTGTTGGTGACGGTGAATTCGTCGTGCTCGTTGTAGAAGTCCTTCAGCTCAGGATGGGCGTCGAGGCGCTTCGGCAGGGCCTTGTTGCGCTGCTCGGAAACGGACACCGGTTCCGCATCGCGCTGCGCTTTTTTCCAGGCCTTCTCGGTTTCCGGGTTCTTGGTGTTCACACCGTATTCGCTGATGCCGTCGATGCTGATATCGACCGGATCGGTGGTGTAGAACCAGCCGCGCCAGAACCAGTCCAGGTCCGTGCCGGAAGCGTCTTCCATGGTGCGGAAGAAGTCCGCCGGCGTAGGGCGCTTGAACTTCCAGCGCTGCGCGTATTCGCGGAAGGCGAAGTCGAACAGTTCGCGGCCCAGGATTGTCTCGCGCAGGATGTTCAGGCCAGTCGCCGGTTTGGCGTAGGCGTTGTTACCCACCTGGAGCAGCGACTCCGAGTTGGTCATGATCGGCACCTGGTTCTTGCTGCGCATGTAGTCCACGATGTTGCGTGGCTCGCCGCGGCGCGATGGGTAGCCGTTTTCCCACTCCTGTTCGGCCAGGTACTGTACGAAGGTGTTGAGGCCTTCGTCCATCCAGGTCCACTGGCGTTCATCGGAGTTGATAATCATCGGGTAGTAGTTGTGGCCTACCTCGTGGATGATGACGCCGATCAGGCCATACTTGGTCTGCTGCGACCAGGTCAGTTCACCGGTCTTCTTGTCCTTGGTTGGACGCGGACCATTGAAGGAGATCATCGGGTATTCCATTCCGCCGACCGGACCATTGACCGAAATCGCGGTCGGATACGGATAGTCGAAGCTGTACTTGTTGTACTTGTCGATAGTGTGGATGATGGCCTGGGTGCTGTACTTGCCCCACAGCGGATTGCCTTCCTTCGGATAGTAGGACATCGCCATCACATCGGTGGAGTCCTTCTTGAAGCCCTGTGCATCCCAGATGAACTTGCGGCTCGAGGCCCAGGCGAAGTCGCGGACGTTGGCTGCCTTGAAGTGCCAGGTCTTGCTGGCGCTGCTGTGCGATTTCTCGGCCTTGGTGGCTTCTTCCTGGGTGACGATGACGACTGGCGCGGTGGCGGTCTTCGCCTTGGCCAGGCGGTCGCGCTGGGCGGCGCTCAGCACATCGTCCGGGTTTTGCAGTTCGCCGGTGGAGGCGACGATGTGGTCGGCCGGGACGGTCAGCTGGACGTCGTAGTCGCCGAATTCCAGCGTGAATTCGCCGGTGCCCAGGAACTGCTTGTGCTGCCAGCCATACACGTCATAGTAGGCCGCCATGCGCGGGAACCACTGGGCGATTTCGAACAGGTCGTTCTTGTCGTCTTCAAAATGCTCGTAGCCGGAGCGGCCGCCCAGCACCTGCTGTTCGTTGATGTTGTAGGACCAGTCGATGTTAAAGATGAACTTCTGGCCCGGTTTCAGCGGCGCAGGCAGGTCGATCCGCATCATGGTGCGGTTGATGACGTACTTCAGCGGCTGGCCATTGGCGCCCACCGTCTTGATCTTGAAGCCACCGTCGAATTCACGGCCGGCCAGAATGCCGCGCATGCCCTCGAACTTGTAGCCGTCATCCGGCGACGACGACTTGGCCCAGGCCTCGCGCGAAGGCTGGGTAAGCATCATGCGCGCGTCGGAGTCTTTTTTATAGATGTTCTGGTCCAGCTGCACCCACAGATAACTCAGCGTATCGGGCGAATTATTGTGATAGGTGATTTGCTCGCTGCCGGTGAGGGCGCGCTTGGCTTCATCCAGCGTGGCGCTGATGGTGTAGTCGGCGCGCTGCTGCCAATAGGCGTGGCCGGGCGCGCCGGAAGCGGTGCGGTAGGCGGTTGGCGTCGGCAAGGTCTCGTCGAGTTGACGGAATTTGTCGTCGAAGGGCTCCGCTGCGTAGGCGGAAACCGTCAGGCAAAGGGCCAGAAAGCCAAGGTGTTTGCGCATGGGGTTTGTTTCCTCTGGATAAGAGGATAAATTGTATAGCAGGTTTTCAAACCTCGCCTGAAACTAGCTTCAGTTTTTCACCTGGGTTTCCTGGAACTTGTAATGCGCGTCGTCGGTTGCGGTGATCGCGGCCGATGGCACGTCGAGCTTCATCAGGCGGGAGGCCCCGCCAGCACTGGCTTGCGGCCATTCCGGCAGGCCGGCGCCATTGGGATTGCCGGTTTTGATGAAGTTGGCAAAATAGCCCTGCATCTGGGTTGACAGCGCCCGATCATCGTCCGTCCATGCATAGACTTTATTTGTCGCCAGGTTGCCCATGGCGTACTCGATTTCCACTGAGTGGTTGGCGCCTTCCTGGCCTGGACGCGGCCGTGTGTAGTAGTAGCGATAGACCGGCTTGCCGCTGCTGCGCGCATGGCTGTCTATCCACTTCCACGTGCCAAAGCCGATAAAGCGGTCGCTGGCCAGCTCCGTCGCCGCCTGTTTGACGTCGCCGCTATAAGCCTGCTGGGCGGCGTCAGCCTGGTCGCCGTACAGTTTTTTGAGGGCGGCGCTGAAGTTTTCCGCCGTCGGCGCGTTGTTGCCGAGGACTTGTTTGTAGTGGCCTTCGTAGGCATTCCAGCCCGCCAGCAAAGGGACGCGGGCTTGTTCGCCTGCCGCGTACATGGCCACTGGAGGACGTGGAATGACATAGCCGTCCTGAATCGCGGAGAACCAGGCGCCTGTTTTTTTGGTGGCGTCCAGCAGTTGCTGCGCTGTCAGGGCGCGCAATTCGGCAAGCGTGGATGCGCCTGCGGACCTGGCGAAACCTGCGCCGATCTGCTCGCCGACGTTCAACGGCGCAGGCGCCATATGGCCAAGCAGGGAGCCGCTTTCGCCGATGGCGCCTGCGATCAGGCCTTTGGCTTGCGGATTAATCATTTGCGCGCTGACCGAGAAAGAGCCGGCCGACTCGCCGGCGATGGTCACGCGTGCGGGATCGCCGCCAAAGGCCGCGATATTTTTCCTGACCCATTGCAGCGCCGCTGCCTGGTCCATCAGGCCGTAGTTGCCGGAAGCGCGGTTGGGCGATTCTTTGGTGAGTTCGGGGTGGGCCAGGAAGCCGAATACGTTCAGGCGGTAATTGACGGTCAGCGTGACGATGCCTTTGCTGGCCATGCTTTCGCCGTCGTAGCGCGGTTCGGAGCCGTCGCCGGCGGCAAAGCCGCCGCCGTAGAAATAGACCACTACCGGCAGCTTCTCCTTGTCTGACCGTACAGGCGTCCAGACATTCAGGTACAGACAGTCTTCGCTGACGCCATCGGAACGAAACACCATATCGTCAAACAGCGGCAGTTGCATGCAGCGCGCTGCAAAATGGTCCGCTTTGCGGACGCCTTTCCAGCTGGCGGCCGCTTGCGGCGCTTTCCAGCGAAGGGCGCCGACTGGCGGGGCCGCAAACGGAATTCCCTTGAATGACTTGACGCCGGATGCCTCCTGCACGCCATCCACGATGCCATTGGCAGTGGTGGCTCTCGGTGCGGCGGCATGGGCGGAAAGGGCAAGCAGACTGGAAGAGACGAGCAGCAAACCGGCTTTTTTCATGGCGTGAGCGGGGTAGGGGAATCAGGAGATTCACTATATCGCAAAACGTCATCATACGAAGCTGACGCTGATGCTGCATCGCCGCAGACTTCGTGTGGAAACGCGCGGATCGCGGTTATTTAAGCGTGTGCTTCCCGGTGGCCGATCGCAGTAAAATCGCTGCTCCGGCGGCATCCGCTGACTGGACAGCGAAACAGAGGAGAGAGACGATGATATCCAAGAACACGATCTGCCTGTGGTACGACAAAGACGCGGAAGAAGCCGCGAATTTTTACGCCAGCGTTTTCCCGGACAGCAAAGTCACCGCCGTGCACCGTGCACCCGGCGATTTCCCGGGCGGTCAGCAGGGACAGGTGCTGACAGTGGAGTTCACGGTCTGTGGCGTGCCCTGCGTGGGCCTCAACGGCGGGCCGATTTTCAAGCACAGCGAAGCTTTTTCATTCCAGATCGCGACCGACAACCAGGAAGAAACGGACCGCTACTGGAATGCGATCATCGGCAACGGTGGCGCCGCCAGCGAATGCGGCTGGTGCAAGGACAAATGGGGACTATCGTGGCAGATCACACCGCGCGTCCTCACCGATGCCATGGCCAAGGGCGGCGAGGTCGCGCAGCGCGCATTCCAGGCGATGATGAAGATGTCGAAAATCGATGTGGCGCAGATTGAAGCCGCAGTGCGCGGTTAATCAGCGTCCAGCATTTACTGGCCGGCTGGCGGCTCCCACAGTTCGACCTTGTTGCCTTCAGGGTCGATCACCCAGCCGAACTTGCCGTATTCGGAATCGTCGGTCTTGTCCATTACCTGGCAGCCTTCGTCGCGCAGCGCTTGCAGCAGCGCGCCCAGGTCGGCCACGCGGTAGTTAATCATGAACGGGGAGGCACCCGGCGCGAAGTGGCCGCTGTCGGCAGCGCTGATGCACCATGCGGTGGTGCCGCCTACCGGTTTGCCCGATTCGTCGGACCAGTCAAACGCCGCGCCACCCCATACCTGCACGTCGATGCCCAAATGGGTCTTGTACCACTCGCGCAGCGCTGCCGGATCTTTCGCATAGAAGAACACGCCGCCTATCCCCGTCACCCGCTTCATATCGTCCCCTTATTTGTTGTTTTGGCTAGGTGCGCTGGCGAACATACACCGTGCGGCACCGTTGCTACGATTCTCCCACAATTTCAAACAAGTGAGGCTGATCATGGCAAGCGCAAAACAGGTTCTGGTGGTGGACGATAATGTCGATATGGTGGAGTCGCTGTCGGCACTGTTGCAGTGCCAGGGCTATGAAACCGCCGCCGCCCATAACGGCTACGAAGCCTGCGACTGGGTGCGGGATGCGATGCCCAAGGCAATCATCATGGATCTGGGCATGCCATGGATGGATGGCTTTGGCGCCGTGCGGGCGATCCGCCGTATGCCGGGCGCGCAGTCGGTGCCGATCATTGCGCTGACGGGGTCCGCCGACCGCGACTCGGCCAAGAAGGCCGTCGCGGCGGGCTTTACCCAGCATTTCTCCAAGCCGCTCAACTTCGATCACCTGAATCAGTATTTGAACAGCCTGTCCTGAGGGCAGAGAGCTGATTAGCGCAGCGTTTCCGTCAGCACGCGGCCTTCCGCGCCTGCTGGCGGACGTACGTGCAGCAGATTGGCCAGGGTCGGCGCGATGTCGACCACTTCCGCGTACTGGCCGTAGGCGCCTGGCTTGACCCAGCGTTTACCCATGATCATCAGCGGTACGTTGGTGTCGTAGGCGTATGGCGAGCCATGCGAAGTGCCACTGACGCCGGTGCCGAAGTACCAGAATGGCTTGGTAATCACCATCAGATCACCCGACGACTCACGGTTCCAGGCGCGGCGCATCAGGGTATTGATATGCGTGCCTTGTACCGCGCCGCTTTCAAACTGGGTGCGGGTGATGGCGTCCACAATGCCGTTTTGTGCCAGCAGGTAGCGCGCGGCGGCGGTTTCCACTTCTTCGCGTTTCAGCTTGTTCTGGTCGACCAGCGCATAGTCCAGATGGATGTTGGGCAGCGACCATGCCTGCACCAGTTTGGCGACACCGAATTTTTCCGACAGATGCTGGTCCAGGGCGGCCATGAGCTTGTCACCATCGAGGCGCTCGGCGTCCAGGTGCTGGGTTTTCGAGAATTCCGGCGTGTTGGGGAAGCCATGGTCGGCGGTCAGCACCACCAGCACATTGTCCATGCCGACGCGCTTGTCCAGGTAGTTGAAGAAGTCTGCCACCATGCGGTCCAGGCGTTGCAGATGGTCGTGCGACAGTTTGCTTTCCGGACCGAACGCGTGGTTCACGTAGTCGTGCGCCGACAGGCTGACGCCCAGGATGTCCGGCACACCGGCCGGATTGCGGCCCAGGTTTTCGCCTTCCACCGCAGCGCGGGCGAAGTCCAGCGTCAGCTGGTCCAGGAACGGACCCACGCGCAGGCTGGCGTAGTAGCCCGCATCGATTTCGCCGCTTTCGCTGTAGTAGGTGTATGGCAGGCGGTTGTGGGAACCGGCTTTGGGAATGTTCAGGTCTTCGCTGGCGTCGCCTTCATAGGCGGCAGCCGGCAGCAGCGGCGCCCAGGTTTTGCCGTAGAAGCGGTCCTGCGGCTTGGTGGCCAGGTACTTGCTGACCCACTCAGGATGCTGCTTCATGTAGTAGGTGCTGCTGGCGAAGTTGCCGGTCTTTTCCATGTACATATAAGCGGTGCCGGTTTTGCCCGCCAGCAGAATCGCGCCACGGTCTTTGCCGGAAACCGTGATCACCTTGCTCCTGCTGCCGGTGGCGTAGCGCAGTTCATCGCCCAGCGTATTGACTTTCAGTTTGGCGGGCGAGGTGCCGTCCGCAGGCTTGGTTTCTTCGCCGATGTAGCTGTAGTTGCTGTCTTCGGTGCAGTAGACCGATTTTTTGGTGACTGGATCGATCCAGTTGTTGCCGATGATCCCGTGCACGTAGGGGTAGGCGCCGGTCAGTACGGCGCTGTGGCCGATCGCGGTCACGGTCACGCCGTGGGCCTGGTGCGCGTTGCTGAACGATGCGCCCTGGTCCAGCATGCGGCGCAGACCACCCTGGCCGAACTGGTCGCGGTAGCGCTGCACCTGTTCATTCGGCAGGCCATCCACCACCAGCACGACGACGAGCTTGGGCAGGGGGGAGGCAGTAGTTGGCGCCGCTGGCGCAGCGTAGCAGCTGGACAGGGCAAAGCAGGATGCGGCGAGTACGATCGCGCGCAGGGACATTTTCTTCGTCATATAGGTCGTCGTCAGGTTGAATGGGGTAGCGCAGCCGCGTAGCGTAACACGCGCGTGCGGCATGCTACCCCATTCGTATGACGATACGATGACAGCTTTATTTAAGGCTGTGGATTCCATCCCGCGCCGCCGCCGTAAGCGGCAAACACACGGGTGCGGTCGGCAAAACCGGCCGCCACGTCGCTGGCACTGAGCTGGAAACCTCCCACGCGCGCGGCCAGGTTGATGGCGTCCCCGCTCATCGTGGTGCTGCCATACTCGCGCCAGCCGCTGACGGCGCTGGCGGCTACGGGATTCGGCGCCGGCTGGCTGTTGACGCCTGCACTGGCCCAGCCCACGGTGGCGATATGGCTATCCATCCTGGTGTTGATGAAAGCGATGTTGTCCCAGTAGGCCGTGCTGCCGGCGCTGCGCGCGAGGTAGGTGGCGCCGGCAGGCACGTCGCCGTGCTGCGGGCCAGGGCCGGCGCCATGCGTCAGGCTGCAGTTGAGGAAGACATAGCCTTTATCAGTGGCGTTGGCCACGCGCGCCTGCAGGATATAGCCGCCGCTGCCAGCGTTGCTGGTGTCGCCCACCGAACGGATCTCGCTTTCTTCAAACAGCGCGACGCGGCTGCTGCCCCAGATGAAGTCCACATTGCCCGCCACCAGCGTGTGCCAGAACCACGCATAGCCTTTCAGGTTCAGCGTGTCCTGTTCGCTGTAGAAATTGGCGTTTTTGGCGATCAGGCGGCCGCTGTCGTTGTTGAAGTAGAGGGTTTCCGCCTGTGCGGAGATGGCGTTGGAGCGCAGCGTGGTGTTCTTCAGCGTGAGGGTGTCGAGCACCAGCATATCGGACGATTCCACCAGCATCACCGCGCGTCCGCCCGCTGCTGCCGCATCCAGACTGGCCTGGCTGGCGCCGGAGCCGGTGTTGAGCGTGTCGTAGTTGGTGTACTGGATGATGGCGCCGTCGCGGCTGTCGCCTTTCAGCGTCACGTTATCTTTGCCGCGCAGGTAGAGCAGTTCGTTATAGACGCCGTTGCGGATGTGGATGGTGACAGGATCTGCGGCGCCCAGCATCTGCATGGCGAAATTCAGCGCGCCCTGGACGGTGCTGAAGTCTGTATCGGCAGCGTCGCCCACCGTCAGGCTGTTGCCGATGGCCGGCGCGCTGGCGCGGGTGGTGAACGACCAGTCACCCAGCTTGCCTATGCCGGCAAACGGCACGCCACCCAGGGCCGTGCCGGTAAACACGCCGTTCGAGATGGCGACATAGTACTCGGTGCCGTAGGCCAGCCGGTTGGCGTGCGGCTTGATGGTGACGGTATTGCCGCTGATGGTGATGGGCGTGGTGTTCACCTTGCGCACATTGGCCTGGCCGGGATAGCCCAGTACATCGCTCTCGCCGGACAGCCGGATGACATCAACCAGCGCGTTGTCGGTCTTGCGGAAGATACGGATGCTGCCGCCGGTGCCCAGTGTGGGCGGAGTGTCAAAGGTCAGCTTGAGCGACGCGTCCACCTGGATCGTGTCCGCGTGGGCGGCCGGCAGCGTGGCGCCGGCCAGCGCATAGGTTTGCACGGGCTGCACGAACTGCGGGCTGATTGTGGCGGCAATGGTGCGCGTCAGGGTTGGATCGGATGCGCTGGTCACGGTGATGGTGGCATTGCCCGCGCCAACCGCAGTTACCGTCAGCGCCTTACCGTTGATGGCGACTGCCGCCACGCCGGGATTGCTGGACGAAGCAGTGAAGTCATCCAGCGTGCCATCCGGCTTCAGCGCCGTCACGCTGACAGCCAGCGGCGCGTCGCCGACTTCGGCGGCATAGGTCAGCGCTGCCGGATTGAGTGTCAGCTGCGAAGGCTTCAACGCCGGATTGCCGATGCGGACGTCGTCAATCTGGAAGGACTTGTTGGCCGTGTACAGGCCCACTACGCCGCGATCCGCGAAAGCGGCGTCGGTTACGCTGCCCAGCGCTTCGCCGTCCAGATAGACCGTGAGCGTGGTGCCGATCATTTCAAAGCGCACGGTGTAGAACTGCGCATCCATCTGAATCGGCTTCTTCACCTGCTTGGGACGCGTCAGGGTACCGTTAAGCATTCTGGCGATTTCCACCTGCGTGCTGGTGGTGGCGCTTTGCACGTTGAGTCCCGCGCCATACCAGTTGCTGGCATCCTTGTAACGTGTGAGCAGGTACAGTAGCTTGTTGCCGGTGGTGCTGTTGGTCAGCGGCTTGATGCGCGCCTCGACATAGTAATCGCCGTTGGGCACATTGGCCATGGCGCTGGACTTGAGCGTGGCCAGCACGCCGCCGGTGCCCGCTGCCGTGTATTGCATCACGATGTTGGCCGCACCCACGGTCTCGTTCTTGACGCTGAAGCTGCCGTTAGGGCCGGCCACCGGCAGCAGGTTCCAGTTAGCCATGCTGCTGCTCTGGAAGTCATCGCAGAAGTACAGGCCGGTGGCGGGGCAGGTCAGGGTGACGGTGGGATCGGGCGTGACATTGCCGCTGCCGCTGATGCTGGTCGTCAGCTTGCCAGCGCCGGCTTGGGCAATGGCGTTGGCCTTGACCAGCGCCACCGGACGCGCGCTGTAGGCATAAGGAACGCTGTAGGCGACGCTGTTCGGCGTCGAACATCCCGCCAGTGCGGCGCCGTTCAGCACCGAGCCGGCATCCTTGAACGCGCCGGGCACGGTGCCGCCGATCGGCGTCACCACCTCGTCGCAGCGCGTCACGCCGGCAATCTCGAACACGTTGTTGTTGGACAGGATCTGCGCCTGCTGGCCGACGCCCACGCTGTATTCATAGGGATAGGCCGGATGCGATTTGCTGCCCACGAAGTAGTTGTTGAACAGGTGGACCTGGCCATAGCGCACCCGTGGCGCACGGCTGACGATGTCGCGGAAGACGTTGTTGCTGAAGGTGATGTGCAGCTTGCCGTTGTCCCCAGTGGCGGTGTCGCTGGAACCGATCAGATTATTCTTGCGGTGCTGGCCAAATACGTTGTACGACACGGTCACGTAGTCGGATGCGTTGGTGATATCGAGCGCGCCGTCATGGCACTGCTTGACCTGGCCGTTCTCGACCGGCAGCAGGTCGTCGCTCATGGCGCCATCGGTGAAGGTAACGTGGTCCACCCACACGTGGTCGGAGCCGGAGACGCCGATGCCGTCGTAGGCGGAGTTCCAGTTACCCAGTGCGCCATCATTCGGGTCCCATATCGGGCCGACGTCGCACGGGTTCACGATCTTCAGATTGCGGATGATGACTTGCGAGACGTTGGCGACGACGATATGGCCGTTGATGATGCCGGCAGTGTTGTCCGCGCCGATCAGCGTGGTATTGGCCGGCAGGCGTATCAGGCCGCGTATCGCCTGGTCACCCGTGTTCGCGTAGGGCACGCCCTCGCTCATGTCGATGGTGCCGGCCAGCTTGATGATTTTCGGATTGAGGCCGCCGCGCTGTATGGCGGCCAACAGTTGCGGGCGGCTGGCCACGGTATAAATCTGCGAGCTGATGGCGGCCGAACCACCGGTGGTGCCGCTGCCAAAACCATCTGCCGGTGCGCCTTGCAGTGCCGGATCGAGGCCCGCCGCGTGGGTGGCCGCGGCCAGGCTGAATAAAAGGGACAGGCGTAGCGCCGCCCTGAAACGGGAGAGTTTCATCTGGTGCTCCTTGAATTGTAAGAGGGCGGTTAGCGGTTGCGGCGGCGTGCGCGCAATCCCAGGCCGAGCAGACCGGCTGCCAGCATCACGGCGCTGGCGGGTTCCGGCACTGCCTGCAGCGTGATATTGGTTTGCAGCGCGCTGTAATCGCCGTTCCACCTCACCGCACTGAGGTCGATGGTGATGGTGTGGCCATCGGCCACGGTCAGCAGCGGCACGCCGCTGGTCAGGCCCGCATCCGTGATGGTGAAGGTTTTGATGGCGGCGCCCAGCGAGGCGCCAAAGTCAAAGCTGGCGATGTAGGCGCCGGTGGGGATGGTGCTGTTGTTATAGATGGTGAGGTGGCCGTCAGCGGCGAAATCGAAGCCGAACAAGGCGTCGCTGGTGAAGAATTCCACGCTGGTGTTGAGCGGATCGAGCCCACTCACGCTGCTGCCGGCATAGTCGTCGGCGATGCCGAGCATGCCGCCGGCGTTGTAGCTGGCGCTGATGATGGCGTTTTGCAGTGGTTGTGCGGCCGTTGCGGCGCCGCCAGCCAAGAGCAGGCATGCCGCGACGGCGGCCTGGCGTAAGGTAATGTGCATTGAGTCTCCAGATAGTTTGAGTTTAACAACGCCGGTCTGTGCCGGTCGCCGGTCGGCACACCTCGCGTATGCCGTGCCACTGCCAGGAAGGCCAGAGGATGGCCGAGCTTGCAGTTGGTCAAAAATCTGTGATGCGGTGGGGACTGCTGGTTGACCAATTCTACGGTGGTCTGACCACTTCCGCAACGCTGTGTTGCATAAAAGATGCTACGTAGACATCAAAAAACATGCAAAACTATGAAAACTTAATGTCAATTAATTCTGTCAATCAAGTCAGTGTTGTATGGAAAGTTTTTTTGAAGAAAAAAGTACTTTTTTGCTTCTGCAGCCCGCACGAAATGGTAACTGTTGCCAAAACGCTGATAGAATGAAGGGGTGAGGAATCGTCCTGCAGGAGTCAATTATGATTATGGTGAACAACATTGGCGGTGCTACTCTTTCCGCGGCCCTGGTTGCCGAGAAAGCGCTCGAACCTCGAAAGGTCGTTCAGTCTATTGATAATGGCGCCAATGCAGACCTGAGCGCTTCGGTTGCCGCTTACCTGTCGCTGCCTGGTTTCAACGCCACCAGCCCGCTGCAGACGGATACCGGCAACACCAACGGCAATCAGGCCAACGCCCTGGTCAAAGCGGTGTCGCAAGACGAAACGCTGAAGACCGCGCTGCAGCAGTTCGATGAAGGTCTGAAAAAACTGACCTTGCGTCCAGAGACCCAGATCTTCCAGGCCCGCTTTGGCGCCGATGCCCATGCCAACAACAACGTCAACGACAACTTGCCTGCGCCAGAGCCGCTGCCAGGCGTCGGCAAGGATGGCATTCTCGGTGCGCCACCGCCAGATAGCGAAATGGCCGCCGACACCAATCACGACGGCAAGGTGAGCGAGGAAGAACGTATCCGCTACGAAGCGCCGCTGACCTACCGCAGCCTGGCGCATGACGACCAACTGGATGCGCAAACCAATGGTCCGAGCGCCTTCTCGCTGGCCGAAGTCAACCGCGCTTATGGCGCCGTGGCCACGCCGGAACCAGCCTGATTATTGACCTGACCTGAAAACGGGCTTTGCCAGCAATGGCAAAGCCCGTTTTTTTTCATCGCCGCACGGCAATAAATGTACACGTGACACAGAAAAAATGCGAATATGGCACTAAATGTATATTCATTTAACCTTTAGTATGCAGCAACCTTAAATATCAGTAACAGGTGCGGGAGATTGTAGTGAAAAAACGGATCTTCAGGCAGTTCCATACGCTGGCCTTGCGGGCTGGCGTTGCGGCGTTGATCGCCGCCGGTCTGGGCGGATGTGCGCTCGGGCCAAATTTTAAATCCCCAGAAGCGCCGGCCACCGCCGGCAATAGTTATACCCCCACGCCGCTGCCGCAACAGACAGCGTCCGCGCCCGGTCTGGGTGGCGCTTCACAGCAGTTCGCGTTTGGGCAGGAAATTCCCGCGCAGTGGTGGACGCTGTTCCGTTCACCAGCATTGGATCAGCTGATCCGCAGTGCGCTGGAGCAGAACCCGAACATGGCCGCCGCCGAAGCCGCGCTGCGTCAGACGCAGGAAAACTATAACGCGCAGGCCGGCAGTCTGGTTTATCCGTCCGTGAATGCCCAGCTGGGTGCGACACGGCAGAAGACCAGCGTTGCGACCGCCGGTGCGGGCGCCGGCGTCTATAACGTGTACAACGCCTCGGTCAACGTGGCTTACACGCCGGACGTGTTTGGCGCCACCCGCCGCACGCTGGAAGGCGCGCAGGCTGCGGTGGACTACCAGCGCTATCAGGTGGAAGCGACTTACCTGACGCTGAGCGCCAACGTGGTGACTACGGCGATTCAGGAAGCGTCGCTGCGCGCGCAGCTGAAGGCCACGCTTGAAGTGCTGGAGGCGTTGACGCGGCAGCAGGGCGTGATCGAGAAGCAGTTTGAATATGGCGCAATTCCGCGCGCGACGCTGCTCAGCCAGCGCAACCAGGTGGCGCAGATTCAGTCCACCATTGCGCCGCTGGAGAAGTCGCTGGCGGCGACGCGCCACCAGTTGTCCATCCTGGCCGGCAAGCTGCCGGGCGAAGCGGGCATACCGGAGTTCTCGCTCGAGACGCTGACGTTGCCGGAGCAGTTGCCGGTGTCGCTGCCGTCCGCCCTGGTGCGCCAGCGGCCTGACATCCGCGCCAGCGAAGAACAGCTGCACCAGGCCAGCGCCGCCATCGGCGTGGCGACGGCCGCCCAGTATCCGCAGTTCACGCTGAGCGGCAGCTACGGTTCGGCCTCCGATACTTTCAGCAAGCTGTTTGATTCCCAGACCACGGCCTGGAATCTGGCGGCGGGCATCGCGCAGCCGATTTTCAACGGCGGTGCACTGAGCGCCAGGCGGCGTGCTGCGGAAGCGGCCTACGATGTAGCGGCCGCGCAGTACCGCGCCACGGTGCTGACAGCGTTCAAGAACGTGGCCGACACGCTGCGCGCGCTGGATGCGGATGCTGCGGCGCTGAAGTCGCAAGCGGATGCTGAGGCGCTGGCCAAGGAAACGCTGACGCTGGCCGAGCAGCAGTACAAGCTCGGTGGCATCAGCTACCTGGTCTTGCTCGACGCGCAGCGCAGCTACCAGCAGACCCATATCAACCTGGTCCAGGCGCAGGCGGTGCGTTACGCCGATACCGCCGCGTTGTTCCAGGCACTGGGCGGCGGCTGGTGGAACCGCGCCAACGGCGTGCCGGCAGCGACTGCGGTATCCACCGCAGCGCCCTACGGTAAAAACCAATAACTCATACAGCAGGAGAACGATTCATGGCCAAGCGACTGATGACCAAGCGTATGCTGATCATGGTGGGATTAGTCATTCTACTGATCGCCGTACTGGCGTTCGGGAAGTTTTTGCAAATTAAGAAGCTGATTGCCAGCGCACCCAAGCCGTCCGCGCAGGTAGTCACTGCGATCCAGACGCAGGTGGCGGAATGGCAGCCGCAGCTCAGCTCCGTGGGCACGCTGTCGCCGGTGCGTGGTGTCGATGTGACCACCGAGATCGCCGGCCTGGTGCGCGAAGTGCGCTTCAAGTCGGGCGACGAGGTGAAAGCCGGGCAGGTGCTGTTCGAGATGAACGCCGATTCCGACATCGCCCAGCTGCGCGCCCTGCAAGCCAGCGCCGACCTGTCCGGCACCACGCTCAAGCGCGACAAGCTGCAGCTGGCGGCGCAAGCCATCAGCCAGGCGCAGGTCGATGCCGATGAAGCGGATGTGAAGTCCAAGCAGGCGCTGGTCGCACAGCAAAAAGCGCTGGTCGACAAGAAGACCATCCGCGCACCGTTCGCCGGCAAGCTGGGTATCACCGCCGTCAATCCGGGCCAGTACCTGAACCCGGGCGACAAGCTGGTGACGCTGCAAACCATCGACACCGTGTATGTGGACTTTTATGTGCCGCAGAAGCAGCTGGCCAATCTGTCCATCGGCCAGAAGCTGAACCTGACCAACGACGCCTATCCTGGCGTGGCATTCCCGGCCAAGGTTACGTCGATCAATCCGAAAGTGGACGCCGCCACCCGCAACGTGCAGGTGCAGGCCACCGTGCCTAACGCCAAGCGCCAACTGCTGCCTGGCATGTTCGGTAATGTCAGCCTGGATCAGGGCGACCTGAAAAAATACCTGACCCTGCCGCAGACGGCCATTACCTACAACCCGTATGGTTCGACCGTGTTCGTGCTGGCGCCGCCGCCAGCCAGCGCCAAGGATCCGCTCAAGGATGAGAAGGGCCAGCCTTACCTGGTGGCGCAGCAGGTGTTCGTGACCACCGGTCCGACGCGCGGCGACCAGGTGGCCATCCTCACCGGCCTGAAAGAAGGCCAGACCGTGGTCACCAGCGGCCAGCTGAAACTGAAGAACGGTTCGCCGGCTGTGATCGACAACAAGGTGCAACCGGCTAACAGCCCGAATCCGACGCCGCAGGAACACTGAGGATAAAGCGCCATGAACTTTACCGACATCTTCATTAAACGGCCGGTGCTGGCCAGCGTGATCAGTTTACTGATCGTGGTGCTGGGTCTGCGCTCGCTGTTCAGCCTTCCGATCAACCAGTATCCGAAGACGCAGAACTCGGTGGTGACCATCTCCACCACCTACTACGGCGCGGATGCGGCCACGGTGGCGGGCTTTATCACCCAGCCGCTGGAATCGGCGATCGCGCAGGCCCAGGGTATCGACTACCTGTCGTCGTCGTCCAACAGCGGCGTGTCGACCATTACCGCGACGCTGCGCCTGAACTACGATTCCAACCGCGCGCTGACCGAGATCACCACCCAAGTCAACTCGGTCAAGAACCAGCTGCCGCAACAGGCGCAGCAACCAGTGCTGACGGTGCAGACCGGCCAGACCACGGACGCCATGTACATGGGCTTCTACAGCGACACGCTGCCGACCAATAACGTGACCGACTTCCTGGCGCGCGTGGTCAAGCCCAAGCTGGATTCGATCCAGGGCGTACAGACGGCTGAACTGCTGGGCGCCCGCCAGTTTGCGCTGCGTGCCTGGCTGGACGCAGGCAAGATGGCCGCGCATGGCGTGACGGCGGCAGAAGTCAGCCAGGCCCTGGCTGCCAACAACTACCTGGCCGGCCTGGGCGCCAGTAAAGGCCAGATGGTGACCGTGCCGCTGACCGCCGGCACCGACCTGCATACGGTGGACGAATTCAAGCAGCTGGCCGTCAAGCAGAAGGGCGGCGCCATCGTGCACCTGGAAGACATTGCGACGGTGACGCTGGGTTCGGAAAACTATGACTTCAACGTCGCCTTCAGTGGCGTGCGCTCGGTGTTCATCGGTATCAAGGTAGCGCCGGACGCGAACATCCTGGACGTGGCCAAGCGCGTGCGCGAGGCCTTCCCGGCGATCCGCGACCAGCTGCCATCGGGCCTGACCGGTGAAATCGTCTACGACTCCACGGACTTCATCAACACCTCGATTGACGAAGTGGTCAAGACACTGGTGGAAGCGCTGGTGATTGTGACCATCGTGATCTATCTGTTCCTGGGCAGCTTCCGCGCGGTGATCGTGCCGGTAGTGGCGATGCCGCTGTCGCTGATCGGCACCTTCTTCGTGATGCTGATGCTGGGCTATTCGATCAACTTGCTGACGCTGCTGGCGATCGTGCTGGCCATCGGCCTGGTGGTGGACGATGCAATTATCGTGGTGGAGAACGTTGACCGTCATATGAAGGCGGGCATGACGCCATTCGACGCCGCGATTGTCGCGGCGCGCGAACTGGGTAGTCCGATCCTGGCGATGACGGTGGTGCTGATTGCCGTCTACGTGCCTATCGGCTTCCAGGGCGGCCTGACAGGCGCGCTGTTCACCGAGTTTGCGTTCACGCTGGCTGGTGCGGTAGCGGTGTCCGGCATCGTCGCGCTGACGCTGTCGCCGATGATGTGCGGTCACTTCTTCGACCACTCCCAGGATGAGGGCAAGTTCGTCAAAGCGATCGACCGCGTGTTTGAAAAAGTCCACAACGGCTATCTGCGCGCGCTGCATGGCCTGCTGGAGACCTGGGCGGTGCTGATCGTGTTTGGCGTGATCGTGTTTGCGCTGCTGATCCTGATGTTCAAGATGTCGCAGTCGGAGCTGGCGCCGGAAGAGGACCAGGGCATCGTGCTGTCGCAGGTGGTGGGTGCGCCTACCGCCACGTCGGACCAGATGCAGACCTACGCCAAGCAGATTTTCGAAGTGGCCAAGGGCCTGCCGGAATACGAGCAGATGTTCCAGATCACCGGCGTACCGACCACCAATGCCGGTATCGGTGGCGTGCTGTTCAAATCCTGGGACAAGCGTAGCCGTTCGGCGCACGAGATCCAGCAGGAACTGCAAGCCAAGTGGAACCACATTGCCGGTGGCCGCGTGGCGGCATTCCAGTTCCCGGCGTTGCCGGGTAGCTCGGGCCTGCCGGTGCAGTTCGTGATTACCACCACGGAGCCGTTCGAAAACCTGAACACGGTGGCGCAGGCAGTGCTGGACCGCGCGCGCAAGGACAACAAGTTCTACTTCGTCGACGTCGACCTGAAAATCGACACGCCGCAGGCGCGCGTTGACGTGGACCGTGAAAAGCTGGCCACGCTGGGCCTGACGCAGCAGGACTTCGGTAACGCCATGGCGGCGGCGCTGGGCGGCGGCTACGTCAACTACTTCTCGATCGCCGGCCGTTCGTACAAGGTGATCCCGCAGGTGCAACAGGTGGACCGCCTGAATCCTGACGACGTGCTGGACTTCTACATCAAGACGCCGAGCGGCGACATGATCCCGGCCAGCACCGTGGCGACCATCAAGTACAGCGTGCAGCCGGAATCGATTACCCGCTTCCAGCAGCTGAACTCCGCGACCGTCTCCGGCGTGAGCGGTGCGACCCAGGGTGAGATCCAGCAGTACCTGCGCGATGTGCTGAAGGAAGTGGCGCCATCCGGCTACACGGCGGACTTCTCGGGCGAATCGCGCCAGTACGCCAAGGAGTCGGGCGGCTTCCTGGTGACCATGCTGTTTGCGGTCATCATCGTGTTCCTGGCGCTGGCCGCGCAGTTCGAGAGCTTCCGCGATCCGATTGTGATCCTGTTCTCGGTGCCGATGGCGCTGTTTGGTGCGATGACGTTTATCTTCCTTGGCTTCGCGTCCATCAACATCTACACCCAGGTGGGTCTGGTGACGCTGATGGGCCTCATCTCCAAGCACGGTATCCTGATCGTGGAAGTGGCCAACCATCTGCGTGAAGCCGGCAAGTCCAAGCGCGAGGCTATCGAGGAAGCGGCTGCTACCCGTCTGCGTCCTATCCTGATGACCACCGCCGCGATGGTGTTCGGTGTGGTGCCACTGGTGATCGCATCGGGCGCGGGTGCGGCCGGCCGTCACGCCATGGGCCTGGTGATCTTTACCGGCCTGTCGATCGGTACCTTGTTTACGCTGTTCGTGGTGCCAGCCATGTATATGTTCCTGGCGGGTGAGCACAAGGTGGAGGCCAAGCCGGCCGACGCCGCACCAGGCGAGCCGTCGGCGCAAGGCGTCCACTGAGCGCCACCATGAGCAGGACCGACATCAGTAGCGCTGGCCGCTGGCGCTGGCTGTCGGGCGGGCGCCAGCGGCGTCAGGAAGAGATCATCCTGATGCTGCTGTGCGCCCTGAGTATCCCCAGCATTCTGCCGTTCGGCATCTACCGGCTGCTGCAAGGCAGCTGGGCCTCGGCTGCGGTAGACATGGCGCTGGTAAGCGGGATGTTTGCCGTCATCGTGCACGTCTGGCGCACTGGCCGATACCAGATCGCGAGCCTGGGCGTGACCATCTTCTATTCGCTCGGCATGCTGACCACCGTCTATCTGCGCGGTGTGTCGCTGGTGTACTGGGTGTACCCCACCATGATTGCCGCCTACTTCGTGCTGCGGCCGACAGTGGCCCTGGCCATCAACAGCGTCGGGCTGGTGGCGCTGGTGGGCATCCTGGTGTCGCAGTTGGCGGTGGTGAACCTGATGACCATTGTCGTGACCATCGGCCTGGTGAATCTGTTCGCCTACATCTTTGCGTATCGCACCGGTTTGCAGAACAAGGAACTGCACACGGCCGTGGAGCTGGATTTCCTGACCGGCATCGGCAACCGCCGCGCGCTGGAACGTAAGCTGGCCGAGCATGCGCAGGAGCGCCGTCCGCATCTGGAATCGAGCCTGCTGTTGCTGGATCTGGACCACTTCAAGCAAGTCAACGACCAGTATGGCCATGCGGCGGGCGACAAGGTGCTGATACGCCTGGCGGAACTGATGCGGCGCCACACGCGCTCGTCGGACCGCCTGTTCCGCTACGGCGGCGAAGAGTTCGCGATCATCGCCAGCGGCGCCGGCCTGAGTGCGGCGGCGCGACTGGCGGAGGGGCTGAGGGCCGCAGTGGCCTCAGCCACGCTGCTGGAGTCCCACCCCATCACCATTTCGATCGGCGTCACCTACATGAACAAGGAGCATACGCCAGCCGAATGGCTGGCGCAGGCCGACAAGATGCTGTATGCGGCCAAGCAGGACGGCCGCAATGCAGTCCACGTGGCCTACGGTTCAGACTACGCCGAGAGCCTGTAGCATGGGCAGGCGGCTGGTCTGGAAACCGGCAGCCTGCACCTTGAGTTCCGCAAGATTCGCCGCATCGCCCTCCAGCGCCTTGCCGTCCTTGAGGACTGCCTGCTGCTGTATCTTGAGCAGCTGCCATGCGTATTCTGCCCATTCGTCTGACTGCTTTTTGCCTTCCACGTAAGCCAGCAGAAGCAGTTGCTGAACCACCGACAGGGGCAACGCGCCGCCAGTGACCGGGCTGGCCAGATAAGCCAGGCCCCTGCCGTTACGGGCATACGTCAGCAGCGTCTTATTCAGCTGGGCGGTGCGGGGGCGGGCCTCGGCAATGGCATCATCATCTTGTGCCGCCACCAGCACGGCTTTTTCTGCCATCACCAGCGCACACTCCACTAGCTGGATCAGGTTGACCTGGTACTCGCGCAGTGCAAATTCGATTTCACCCAAAGTCCGTGGACGAAAATCGGACATCAGCTCCAACAACGGGCGGTAGACTTTTTCTTCCATGGTGCCCTGGCCCAGCGTGCCGGTGATGGTCATGTCCACTTCCTGCAGTGGGCGCATCATGACCAGGCGTAGTTGGCGTAGCTGGCTTACGCGTTCGAGCGCGTTAAGGGGACGTGGACCCTTGACCCAGTAGTCGCGCCGGAACTGCTGGTTGACGACGAAGTCGCGTACGCTCTCGCGGAATACCGGATCTGAAATCTCGTTGAGCAGCGTCTTCTGCTCGGCGCTCAGATGAAGCTGCGGCAGATGGTCCAGCGCCGTGGCGGAACAGCCGAAACTGAGTTTGGCCGTCTCCATCCAGTCTGCCATTTCTGCAAACGACATGGGCAGCCAGTCGCGGTTGAAGTATTCATGCGCCAGATAGTGGCGGTCCTGTTTTTCCATGGCCTTGAGCTTTTCTCCGATCAAGGGATAGGCGCGCGCAAAAAGAGGATTGGCGGCCCACAATTTGTGGGCGAAGGCAATCGCGCTATCGACCTTGCCCACCACGCCCGCGCCGGGGGGCGTCATGATCTCGGCATGGCGTGCCAGCAGGTTGCGGACCGGGACCATGGCGCTCCAGCCTGGAGACGTGTTATAGCTGACGTAGACGATGCCGCCCACCTTGAGTTTGCGGCGGATGAAATCGACAATGATGTGGCGGTTCTCGTTGGAGATCCAGCTCCAGATGCCATGCAGGCCGATGTAGTCGAAATCGGGGAGGTCGTCACGGCTGCAAAATTCTGCAAACGACTGGTCGTACAGCTGTGCGCCATTGGTGTAGCTGGCCGCGAGATCGCGTGCAAACGCGGCCTGAGAAGGGTTGAAGTCGGTGCCGTACCAGGTGCTGCCGGAAGCGGCGGCGTGAACGTTGGCGCTGACGCCTTGACCAAAACCCAGTTCACAGGCAATGCCATGCTGGGGCAGCGCCAGGCCGGCATTGAGCATCAGCAGCTGCGCACGCAGCGGCGAGAGCTCAGCATAATAGCCATAGGTGTAACCAACATTTGCAACGTATCCGCTAGTCCAATCAGTCATGACAGTCCTTTACCGGTAGAGAGGTTGTCAAATATTCTAGGCGATTTTGCAGTCTGCGGGCCGCACGGCATGCTGCTGCCGCTGGATGCGGCAAGTGCCTTTAGAAGGGACGTACGCCAATCAGCGGGCCATGTAGCCAGACGGCGAATATGCCCGCTCCTATGACGCCGGCTACGATGGTCAGCGCGGTGGCCGCGCCGTTACCGGCCGGGTAGACTGTCCCCATCGCCGCATCGCGCTTGCGGGAGGCGCGGAACAGCAGCACCGACCATGCCAGGAAGCTGCCAAACAACACGATGTCGTGCAGTGTGCCGTTGGCGATCAGGTGAGCCAGCGCCCAGGTCTTCACGCCCAGCGTCATCGGATGGTGCAGCCTGGCCTTGATGCCGTTGCGCGGAATGTAGGCGGCGGTGATAAAGACAAACGCGATGACGGCCAGCAGGGCGGCGATATGGCGCGTGAATGGTGGCGGCGCCCAGACCACGACGGGCGTTTCGCGTGCGATGCCGTAGCCATAAATAATCAGCCCGAAACCGATCAGCGAGATCACCGAGTAGATGCCTTTCCACGCATGCTCGCCCAGACGCGCGCGCGTGGCAGTGCGCCAATCCTCCGCCACAATACGGACCGAATGTAGTCCGAGAAATATAATCAGGCCAAGTATCAGTATCGTCATCGCGCTTCCCTAAGGTTGATCTGGTGGCGTGACGATACACTGGTAAACCCGGCCATGCAACGGGCTGGCGTGGGGTAGCCGTTAGCGCAGCCGGCCCGCCAGATGGACCGCGGCGCCGTTGCCGGCCAGCCGCAATGCGCGCCAGCCGTCGGCGTCGGCGCTGCCTTCCGGCGCCACCTGCACTGATAGCGCGGCGCAGGGCAGGGGCACCGGCTTGACGAAGCGGATGTCGATTTCGTCAAAGCGCACACCCTGCCGCATCAGCACCTCATAACTGCGCACCAGGCTGCCGAAGCCGTGCAACACCATGCCGCGGAAAACCGAACGACGTGCCAACGGGCCGCACCAGTGGATGGGATTGAAGTCTCCCGTCAGCAGCGCAAAGCGCAGGCCATCGCGGTCATCCGCGTGCCACAGACCAGCGGTAGTCCACTGCGGCTCGGGGCCGCGCTCCTGCTGCGCTCTGGGCGCGCGCGGGCCGGGCAGCAGGAAACTCATATGCAGCTGCGCTTCGACCAGTGCCGGCTGTTGTTCGGTGCCAGTGGTGACCGCCACCACGACCTTGATGCGGCCAGGCGTTTCCTCGATGCGGTCAACACCGGCACGGACCAGCAACGGCGTGCCGCGTGGCAGAGGACCGTGCACGCGCAGCGTCACGCCCTGGTTGATAACGGTGACAAGGCGATAGGGCATGCGCAACAGCAGCTCGCCCACCAGCGGCAGGCTCCATTGCGACACCATATGGGGCGGCAGCTGGCCTGCATAACATCCGCTGGCGCCGGCCCAGGTCAGATACTGCTCCACCAGCTCATGCGATGGCGGCGCGATCAGGCGTTCCACCGGCGTGTTGACGCCATGGCGGGCGCGACGCAGTGCATGGGATATTGTATGGCCCACCACGCGTGCGCCGGTCAACAGCATCGGCAGCTGATAGCGCAACAGGCCATAGGGCACAGCGGCCGTCATGGCTGGACCTGTTTCACGACTGCCGCCAGCAGCGCCTGCGGTTGATACAGCAGCTTGTGCGGCGTCAGTCCAAGCCGCACGACCACCAGTTGCTGCGACGGCACGATGGCGATGCTCTGGCCATCGTGGCCTTCCATCCAGTAGGTATCGGCCGGCAGCTGGAAACGGGTGTCGGGATTCTGTCCTTCCGGCGTGTCGCCGGATGGTCCCCAGCGCCACAACTGGCCCTGGCCATACTGCCCGCCGGACGCCGTCGCCACCTGCTGCATGCCCTCGACAAAACCGGCCGGCAGTATGCGCTTGCCTTGCCAGACGCCGTCCTGCAGCAGAAACTGGCCGAAGCGCGCCCAGTCCAGCGTGTTCGCATACATATAGCTGGAACCCACCAGATTGCCGCGTGCATCGGCTTCGATGATCGCGCTGTGCATGCCCAGTGGTGCGAACAGGCGGTCATGCGGCAGTGCCAGCACGCTTGCCGCAGTGGCGCTGTGCCCGGCGCCGGCAGCGGCGCGCTGCCAGATGCGCGACAGCAGCACCGTGGTGCCGCTTGAATAATTCCACTTGGTGCCCGGCGCCTGTTCGAGCGGCTGCGCCGCCGTGAACGACGCCATGTCCGGTTCCAGATACAGCATGCGCGTTACGTCGGAAACGTCGCCATAGCTTTCGTTGTAGCGCAAGCCGCTGGTCATGGACATCAGCTGCGCCAGCGTGATCTGCGTACGGTTGTCTGCCTTGTCCTGCCAGAAGCCGCTCTGCGTCAAGGACAGCTTGCCGTCGGCGATCTGCATGCCTGCCAGCGCCGCGCTGACAGTCTTGGTCATCGACCATCCCAGCAGGGGCGTGGCGGCGTTGAAACCTGCGCCGTAACGCTGGGCAATGAGCCGGCCGCGGTGAATCACCGCCAGGCCGCGCATGCCGGGACCCGCCAGCGCATCCTGTTCCAGCAACGCCTGTACCGCAGGATTGCTCTCCGCCTGCGAGCCGGTAGGCCAGGCCACGTTGGGCGAGGGCGCCCATATCTTGATCGGATTGAACTGGTACTGCGAGGCTTGCGCTACATCGCCATCCGGTACCGCCGCGCAACCGGTGCCGGGGCGGTAGACCGCCAGCCCATCGCCGACAAAACCCAGGAACTGCGCGCGCACCGTCTTGCGCTCCTGATCGACACGCACGCTCAGATGTTTGAGGATGGGGTGGCCGGGCGCCTGCACGTCATCGGCTAGCACGGCCTGCGCATCGCGGCCGGCGATGAAGACATTGGAGCACACCATCTTGGCGCCGTAGTTTGCGCCCACCCGCAACAGCTCCGGCGGCTTGGTGGCCAGCACCACCGCCAGTGTCGCCGCACCGCCTGCTGCAAGCACCACTACTGCCGCAGCAGCCAGTACGATTTTTGATGCCATTTACATGCTAGCCCTGAATTCGACACCGATTGCGCGCGGTGGCGTGAGATAAGCATACGGCGCGCCGTATTGTTCCGTCTGACCGCCCAGCGACGTGATGTAACGCTGGTCGAAGACGTTATTGACGATCAATGCTACACCGTAGCGCGAAGTTGGGCTATCCCAACCGACGCGCAGATCGAATTTGCTCATCGCTTCGCCGGTTTTCAGCCTGGCGGTGCTCAGGCAGCTCAAGGCGGCGGTATCGTTGTTGCAGCGCTGGCTGGTGGCATGCGTGCCCTGGAAGTTGACGCTGGCGCGGCCGGCGGCATATTCCCAGTTCATATTGATGCCGGCCATCGCGGTCAGGCGTGGCGTGCCGACTGGCTGGCCGCCCAGGTCCAGCGTGACTTTGCCGCTGGCATCCAGACGCTGGTAGCGCGTGTAAGTCTGGTCGATGTATTCGAAGCCGCCGAACAAGGATACGCGCGGCGATATGCGGATACGGCCATCCACATCCAGGCCATGCGCCTTCTGGTCGCTGGAGACCACGTTATAAGTCGGCAGCGTGCCCACGCTATATAGCTGGATGTCCTGCAGGTTCTTGAACTTGTAGGCGAACAGCGAAGCGTTGATGCTGGCGCGGATGTCCGGCAGCGCCATCTTCATGCCGGCTTCGAAGTTGGTCATTTTTTCCGGCTCAAAGCTGGGGTCCTGGCCGGTGCGCGTGGTGGAAGCCGGATTTGGTGGCGTGAAGATGTTGAAGCCGCCGGCCTGGTAGCCGCGTGACACGGAGGTGAACAGCAGCGTGTCCTTGTTGAGCTTATGGTCCAGCACCAGGCGCGGGCTCCAGTCGGTCCAGTCCTTTTCACGCTGGACCGGCGACGATGCCAGTTGCGCGGCGGTGCCAAAGATGACGTTCGATGGGAAGGCCGAAGCGTCCAGGCCAGCCAAGGGGCCGAAGCGGTTGAGGAAATTATCCAGTTGCGGCGATACTCGGCCCGGCACAAACCAGGTCATGCTCTTGTTGTCGCGCGTGTAGCGCAGACCGATGGTGGCGTTGGTCTGCGGCGTCAGGTGCCAGATGGTGTCGCCGTAGATCGATGCGGACCTGGTGCGCACGTCGCTGTAGTGCGTCTCATCCCAGTTGAATACCGTATTTGGGCTGATGCCCGGCAGGCCAGCTGCCGCAAGGCCGCCAAACAGCATGGCGAAATTCGGACTGCCGCCCTGGAACTGGCTCAGGGTATCCAGTGTGCCGGTGGTGACGTAGGCGCCCGCATCCTGATGTTCATTGTTGTGATAGAAGCTCAGGCCCGCGATCCAGTCCAGCTTATCGGTTTTGCCGGACAGCTTGAACTCCTGCTGGAAGCTGTGCGCGTGCTTGGCATCCTGTGTGGTCAGGTATAGGTCCGGGCGTGCACCGCCATCGTTGTCGGTCAGGTTGTGGGTCTGGAAGCGGCGGTAGGCCGTGACGGAATTGAAGGTCATGCCCGCCACAGGTGCCTCGATGCGCAGCGTGGCGCCGTCAAACAAACGGCCTTCGGTACCTTGCTGGTCGTTGGCCAGCGGTGCGTCGAACGGGTTGACGAAGTTGGCGACGTAGGCCGCGTCATAGACGCCGCGGTAGCCGCCCAGCGGCAGGTTGGGGTCTTTGATGACGCCAAAGGCCGGACGGCCATACTGTTCCATGTTCTCGTGCTCCCACGTGAACACCAGTTTGGCGGCGTCGAAGTCCTTGCGCAGCGACAGGCGAGTAGCCCAGTCCTTGTCGCCGCCGGATTTCTTGCCGGTGGCCGTATTGTCCGCCCAGCCTTCGCTGCCGGAACGCACCGCGACCAGGCGGGCTGCGAAGGTGCTGGAGAACGGGTAGTTCATCATCACATCTGCATTGGCGCGGCCGAACTTGCCCAGTTTGACGTGGGCCGATGCATCCAGGTCATTGCCCGGTTCATTGGTGGTGATGGCGATGGCGCCGGCTGCGCTGTTACGGCCGAACAGCGTGCCTTGCGGGCCTTTGACGACTTCAATCCGCTGCACGTCGATGAAGTTCATCAGCGCGCCGCCGGTCTTGCCGGTGTAGACGCCGTCCACATAAATGCCAACCGGGGAATCGGTGGCGATGCCGAAATCGCCCGCCTGCACGCCACGGATGCCGAAGCTGGGCTGCGTAGGTTCGTTGGCATCGACGGTCAGACCGGGGATGTAGCCGTTGAGGTCTGCCAGATCCTTGGCGCCGACGTTGGCGATGTCTTTGGCGGTGACCACCTGCATGGTCATCGGCACGTCCTGTACCAGCTGCTTGCGCGACTGCGCGGTGACGACGACGGACTGGATATCGTCAGCGGCCCACGCGGGTGGTACGAAGAAGGCCGCAGCGAGGCTGGCGGCAAGTACGGTGCGATTTGTTTTCATGTCGTCTCCCATTGATTTGCTTTTATGTTTTTTTCCAGCCATAACGCAGCGCCCAGCGTGAGCGCCAGCACCGTTGCCCGCAGCAGCAACGGCGCCTCGTATCCAAACCAGTCCGGCAGCAATGTAAACGCCAGGCCAAGCAGCATGCCGCGTGCCTGCTCGATGCGCGCGCTCAGGCGGCGTCCTTCCAGCAGTGCGCCCACGGTAAAGGTGCTGGCGACAATCAGCAGCGCATACAGTGTCAGTTCGGGCAGCAGCAATGCCGGGCCGGTGGCAATCAGGTGTACGACGCACGGCACCAGCAGGGCGAATTGCAATGCGGCGTAGGCGGCTATCGGCGCTGGCGTGCCGGGACGGTAATGCTGGTACTGGCTGCCATCGAAATGGGGTAACGGTTCTCCCGTCCATGCGCCCGGGCCGCCCAGCCATACGTGCAGCTTTCTCCGCCAGCCCTTGACCTGCGTGGTGGATTGCCACAGGTCGGCGTAGTAGTGAAAATTGGCCCACAGCGGATTCAGGCTGCGCAGCGGCGAGCGTACGCCGTAGATGATTTTCTCGTCGTCGCGTTCGTCGGCAAAGGTACCGAACAGGCGGTCCCACAGGATCAGGATGCCGCCGTAGTTCTTGTCGATGCAGTAGTCGTTCTGCCCGTGGTGTACGCGGTGATTGGAGGGGGTGACGAAGACGCGGTCCATCCAGCCCAGGCGGCCCACCATTTCGGTATGCACCCAGTACTGGTACAGCAGGTCGATCAGTGCGACGCCGACCATGACGATGGGCGGCACGCCGGCCAGTGCCATCGGCAGGTAGAACACCCAACCAAAAATCCAGCCGCTGGATGTCTGGCGCAGTGCGGTGGACAGGTTATAGAACTCGGAAGAATGGTGCACCACGTGCGCAGCCCACAGCACAGCCACTTCGTGGCCCATGCGGTGCGCCCAGTAGTAGAAGAAATCGTAGACCAGCAGCGCCGCCAGCCAGACCCACACGCTGCTGATGGGCAGCGTGGTGAAACGCCAGTGATTGTAGACGGCGGTGTAAATGCCAAGCACCGCCAGTTTGACGAACAGGCCGGTGACCTGACTCAGTACGCCGAGATGCAGACTGGTTAAAGCATCTGCGGTGTCGTAGGCTTTGACACCGCGGCGACGGGCTATCCAAACCTCCACCAGGATGGAGGCCATGAAGACTGGAATGGCAAAGACGATAGGATTCACGTGAGGCCAAGATCGTTTAAGTCGCTTCGATTATGCCTACAACAATGCTTAATACTCAAGAAATTAGCGGCCATGTGACGCGTAACGAACACATTTGGGCCGCCAGCACGCTTGATAGTTAATCCAGTTGTAGCGCCGGCCGGCGCGCATGCAACTGCCAGGAAGTGAGGGCGCCGTTCAATGGCAGCACAATGTGAATCACCATCAGCCACCACAAGCTGCCGCTGAGCGCATAGGCTACGGCGAATGCCAGTGCCATGACGATGCTGAGTGCAAACTGTTTGGGATTCTTGTAGCCGTGGGCCGCGCCATAGGCAAGGCCGGACAGGGCGACTGCGCCCCAGACGCCGATGTAGGGTTTCAGTGCCAGCAGCAGGAAGCCGCGGTACAGCAATTCCCAGCCGCCGCCGAGGGCGAAGGCCAGCAGTACACACAGACGTAATTCTTCCGATGTGGTTGGCATGCCGGAGTCGCGCATGCGGTCCAGCATCTCCACGCGTTTTGCGTCTGTCATTTTGCTGGTGCTGCGGTAGGTGCTGGCAAGGAGTATCGCCATGCCGATGACGGCGGCGCCCAGGCACCACAGCGGCACGCCGGAGGCGGGGAGCGTCAGACCCAGGTCCACAGCGCTGTAACCGTTCCACCAGCAGCACGCCAGCATCGCTACCAGCAATAGGCAGACGTCGCGGATGGTGGCGACATAACGCTGCGCGAGTGGACGCTTGGGTGCAGTAGAAGGGCGCACGCTGCGCCACAGGTGTCTCACCGGGAGGATGAAGACGAGATAGAACGCCAGCACCAGATCGATCATATAAGCCCCGCCATGGAAAAATGACGACCGATTATACGTTACGAAATAAGCAATCTGTCAACGCCGGCGTTCTGGCTGTGATCTGCCGCTAGTTAATGCTGCACGCGCCGTCCTCGCACCGCGCCTGCTGCGGTGCGGCTTCGGCCACCAGTTGCCCGATCAGTGCACCGACCCGCATGTCCTCGGCCTGGCCGAAATGGCTCAGGCGCAGGCGCCCCTGGCGATCGATCAAGATCAGTGTCGGCGTACCGCGCAGCTGATATTGCGCCATCGTCAGCGGTACAGGGCTGTGTGGCGACGGCTGATCTATCGCGACCGGGAAGCCGATGCGGTATTCGTGCATGAAGGCTTCCAGTGCCGCGCGGTGCATGACGGCGTGATGCTCGAATACCGAATGCAATCCGAGCACCGCTACATCCTGTTCATCGAATGCGGCGCGGATGGCTTTGGCCTGCGGGATGCCATGCGAAACACAGCCAGGGCACAGCATCTGGAACGCGTAGATGACCACAACCTTGCCGCGCAACTGCGTCAGCGACAGCGGCTGTGCGGCGTTCAGCCAGGCGGCTACCTGGAGTTCGGGAGCGATAGCGTGCATGGTAGGACTCCTAATTAAAATGATTAAAAAAACGAAGCAAAAAACTACGCAAAAACTTTCCAGTTGCGTGCCTTGGCAAGTGGATCGGCTGGTTCATGTTCCTGGCAATCCATGCGCAGCAACGACACCGACAGCGGCGCATTCACCAGATTGCAGTGGTGCGGCGCAGGCTTGCCCGGGTGGGCGTTCGGTTCAAAGAAGCGGCACGACAGACAGGCCCGCATCTCGGGAAAGCGCTCTGTCTTTTGCAACTGCGCGATCAGCTTGAACAAGCCGCCAAGCAGTTCCGTCTGCGTGGATGCAGGCAGGGCGTCTGCGGCTTCTTCGGCAAAGTGCAAGGCGCTGCCGATGCGGGCAGCCATGACCGCGCCCTCCGGCGTGAGGAAAAGTGCGGTGGCGCGGCCATCATCCTCGGCGCGCGCCTTGTACAGCAAACCCTTGGCGACCAGTGCCGATACCGAATCGCTGGCACTGGCGGCGCTGATCGACAACTGCGACGCGAGCCAGGACAGGCGCACACCCTGCTTGCGGCCCTGAAGCAGCTGCAGCATCTCGGCCTGGGTGGGATTCAGGTTTTCGGCCGTGGCGAATTCCCACATACCGGAGCGCATCACGCTGGCGATGCGTCCGATAGAGGTAACGATGCGCGCTGAAACATCAGGCGTATCCTGCCACGGCTTTTTCGGTTTGGTGTCCATGCGGCGGATTATACACCGCAATTCTGATTTACAAAGGAGTCCTAATAAAGATCAGAAGCTGGTTGAGATGCCGGCATACAGCGAGCGGCGTTCGCCATACTGTGGCGCACCGACGCCCACACCTGAACCGTCACGCAGCAGGTAGGATTTGTCGAAGGCGTTGATGAGCGCCAGGCGGCCTTCCACCGTACCCACCGGCGTGGCCTTCCACGTATGCGTGAGCGCCAGGTTGACCGTGGTGTAATGCGGCAGGTGACCGGAGTTGGGGGCGCCGCCATCGGGCGTCAGGCGCAGGCCGCTGCCATACAGGAAGTCGCCGCTGACCTGCGAATCGCCCCAGTGATAGTGGGCGCCGCCGGAAACCGTGACCGTCTGGTCGTGGTCCACGTGAATATAGTGGTTGGCGATATACGCCAGTTCATCCGGTCCAAACAGCGACTGGCCGGAGATGATGTTGGTCGCCTCCGCCTTCTGGGTGGTCAGGTTGAGGAAGCTGCCCCAGTTCTTTTGGCTGTAGACGGCGGACAGTTCCAGGCCCTTGGCATAGCCGCGGTCATAGTTGAACGGCGACAGGATCAGTGCCTGTCCGAACTGGCCTTCATCCAGCATGTTGCGGATTTTCTTGTAGTAGGCATCGGCCGTCACGGTCAGCGATTCGCTGATCTGGTGGCTCAGGCCCACGTCGAAGTAGTGCGTACGTTCGGACTTCACATTGTCCGACACCGCTACCGCCGGGGCGTTCGAGGTGCCGGCATATTTGTCGATGCTGGACTGCGCCGCCAGCTCCTGCGGCGGTGGCGTGAAGTAGCGCGAATAGCCTGCATGCAGTGCCGTGCCTTTGGCCAGCTGGTACGCCACGTTGATGCGCGGGCTCCATTGCTGTTCGTCGACGAAGGCCGACACCTTGTCGAAGCGTACGCCGTAGTTGACGGTCAGCGGCGCGCCGATATGCCATTCATCCTGCAGATAAACGCTGGACAGCCGGCCGGTCTTGCTGCCGTTGTCGACGATGATGCGGGCGAGACTGCTGGCCTGGGTGCCGTCGTCGTTCATGTCGAACACGCCCACGGTGTTGTCGCTGTGCGTGGTCTGGCGCGTATAGGCCAGGCCGCCGCGTATGGTATGCGTGTCATTCAGCTTGTAGCTGGCATCGAACTGCAGGCCGTTGGCGGAGTTGGAGCGCAGCGTATTGGAGGAGACGCCGTTGTACACCAGATCGCCGACAGGATCGGGCGTGTAGTGCAGCTCCGAATACTGGTTAAAGGCCGATACCTGGTAGTTCAGTGCCCCCACGCTCTTTTGCAGCGACAGCGTGACAAAGCGGTTGGTCTCGCGCTGATGCTGGTCCAGCTGCGACGAGGCGGGCGGCGTGGCGCCAGACAGCGTAAAGCCTGGCGACTGCTCCGGGTTGTTGGGAATCTGGAAGCGGCCGTTATAGGTGCCGAACATCAGACCCAGGCGCGTGTCGTCGTCGAGGAAATAGGACAGGGCGCCGAAGGACTTGGTCTGTTTGGTGCGGTCATGCAGCGCATTGCGCGTCGGCAGCGGGTTTTCGATGCCCAGGTTATTCGACTCGTAGCTGCCGGACAGGTAGTAGTTGAATGCGCCCTGCGAGCCAAAGAACTCTGCGCTTGGTTCGACATGGTCATGGCTGCCGACCAGCACACCGATGCGGCCACCAGGCTGGGTCTTGCCTTCCTTGGTCTGGATGTCGATGATGCCCGCAGTGCGCAGGCCGAATTGCGCCGGCAGTGCGCCGGTCATGAAATCGGTCGACTCGACAAAGCGCGTATCGATGGACTGGCCAAAGCCGCTGATGGCCTCCGGCAGCTGCACGCCATTGACGCGGTACTGCACATTGCCATGGTCGTCGCGTACGTGGATGGAGCCGGAGCCTTTGGAGTCCTGGCTGATGCCTGGAAGGCGCAGCAGCACTTCATTGAATGGCGTGTTGTCGCCCTGGCCCAGCTGGTCAACCATGTGGCGGTCGATGCTATAAATGGTGGTGCCGACATTGGGTGACAGGTCGATGCGTGCGCTCTTCAGGTGGGCGGCGGTGACTTCCACTTGTGGAATTGGCGCCGCATCTGGTGCAGCAGTATCTTCCGCGTAAGCGTGATGTGCGTAAAAGGCGGCAGCGATCAGCAGTGGCAGGGTACGGAGTTGTGGCGTGTGTTGCATATTAAATCCTTGAATGTACAGACGTGGCGCTGCGGCGGCCCGCAAAGGGCGTGCAACGGTTTAAATTCAGATGGAAGTAACAGCAACGCCAGGCGGCGCGTGGGAAGGCGGGGTGAGATAGCTGGTCTGGGCGGCGCATACGGCTGCCGGCGTCGCCAGCACCGGAAGGCTGCTTTGCAGCGCGACTGGCGCGACATGCACGGTTGCCGGCGGAACGCCGCCAGTGGGCAGATGCACCACCGCGCAGGCGGCGCAATCGGGTTCGTGGTCAGTGTAGGCGTGGGTGTGCGAACCCGCGCCGAGCAGCTGCAACGCCAGGAACATCAGCACGAAGAACATCATGACGCGTTGATAACGCGTCTGGCGATGTTCGGTGCTCATGGTGATGGTCGGGGCGTACATACCCGGATTTTACAACGGAATCCGCTACTTAGTGCTGCTGATTGTGATAAGAGTCACCCACCAGTCCACGCCGCGTCGCCAGTACCACGGCGTGCGTACGTGCCGTGGCGCCAAGTTTGTCAAAAAGACCTTTTACGTGGGTCTTCACGGTGCCGACGCCGATGCCCAGTTCGCGCGCGATGGACTTGTTGCACTGGCCTTGCGCCAGCAGTTGCAGCACATCGGTTTCGCGGCTGGTCAGGCCGATGCGCGTGAAGCTGTCGGCCACACAGCGGCTCAGCTCCGGACTCAGGTAGCGCATGCCACGGCTCAGCGAACGCACCGCCACCAACAGCTGTCCGGCATCGGCATTTTGCAGCAGGTAGCCATGTACGCCGGCCATCATGGCGGTGCGGACTTCCCACTCGCGCTCCAGCTGCGTGACGATCAGTACGCGCGGCTGGGCGTCGTGGTGCGGGGCGCTGGCGGCGCGGCGCATGTGTTCCAGGCCGCCGCGGTGATCGAGGATGATGACATCCGCGCGTTCGCCGGGGGCGGCGATCCGCAGGTCGTCGTGTGCGCCCAGCAGGGCGGCCAGGCCGGCGCTGATGATCGCATCTGCGTGCGCGACCTGCACATGCACTTTGTCGGCTTGCTGGACGATGGCGTTATCATCTCGCATATCTCTCTCCTAAAATAAAAACTAAAATCTGTCGCTGTCGGACGGCACCACCAGCCGGCGGCGGCCAAACAGGCGCGCATCCACCGAGTAGGCGCCGGCCCCCATCAGCACCAGCGCAATCGCCGTCACGGTGGCGATCATCAGCATGGCCGTTTGCGGCCAGCCTGTGTAGCCCAGGCATATCACCTGCCACGCAGCGCTGAGCAGGGCCGCGACTGGCGTCAGCAGTCCGGCCACCAGCGCCATCACCAGCAGTAGCTCCAGCATCGCAAGCCACCATGGCGTGACGTTGCAGCAGCCGCTCACCATCAGCAGCTGCAAGCTCACGGCCACCCTGAGCATCAACAGGCCGATACCCGCGCTACCGCGCGGAAAACTGGAGCTGAATCCCCGCATTTGGTCCGGCCCTCATGAATACGCTATGCCAGGTAGAAGAGTAAGCGTTCCCGCCTGTCTTGCCACGCCCCGATCCGGGAGGAGCGCTCTACCCATATGGAGGTATAGGCAAAGGCTTGCGCTTGTGTCATGCTGCGTGCCAGCTGTCAGAACTTTAATCACGAGATACGCATGAACCCTAGGCCTATCACCATCCTGAGCGTGGACGATCACCCGATGTTCCGCGAAGGTATCGCCAGCGTGATCGCTGACGAGGAGGATATGCAGGTAGTGGAAGAAGCCACCAATGGCGCGCAGGCAGTCGAAGCCTATCGCCGCTTGCAGCCTGACGTCACGCTCATGGATATCCAGATGCCGGATATGAACGGCATCGACGCCACCCTCGCCATCCGCAAGGAATTCCCCAACGCGCGCATTGTCGTGCTGACGACCTATGAAGGCGACGTGCTGGCCCAGCGCGCAATCGCCGCCGGCGCTGCCGGTTATCTGCTCAAGAGCATGCTGCGCAAGGAGCTGCTGGCCACCATTCGCTGCGTGCACCAGGGGCGCCGCAGCATTCCGGCGGCGGTGGCCACCGGTATCGCCGAACACTGGCACGAGGGTGCGCTGAGCAAGCGCGAAGTGGAGGTGCTGCAGCTGGTCGCAGGAGGGCAGAGCAACAAGCGCATCGGCATGCATCTGGTGATCTCGGAGGAGACGGTCAAGGTGCACATGAAAAGCATCTTGGCCAAGCTCAATGCCAGCGACCGCACGCACGCCGTCACACTGGCGATTGAGCGCGGCATTCTCGACCTGCATTCCTGCGGCGTGATCCAGTAGCCGGTCCATGCGCCGGCCGCCCCTGTCAAAAGAGGGAGCCCGGGGCGATCATTACCGGTGATGCCAGAAGCAGGCGTGCTCTCTACACTATGGGCACGATTTACTTACTGGAGTACCGTTAGATCATGAAAATGTATATCGTATCCGTGGCTGTTGGCTTGCTGGTCGGCCTGATTTACGGCTTCCTGAATGTGCGCTCGCCCGCGCCGCCGGTGATTGCGCTGGTTGGCCTGCTTGGCATGCTGCTCGGCGAGCAGTTGCCGCCGCTGCTGCGCCAGCTGTGGCAACAGGAAGCCCCCAAAGTCTCGTGGATCGAAGACCACGTCAAACCGCATTGTTTCGGCCAGCTGCCGTCCGCGCAGAAGTCCGATGAAACCAGGAGCACCTGATGACCCAAACTCCCGACCTGATTCTGCACCGTGGCCTGTTCACCACACTGGACCGCAGCAATCCGCATGCCGAAGCTGTCGCCATCACGGATGGCAAATTTACCGCCGTCGGCCGCGCCAATGAGATCATGGCGCTGGCCGGGCCGAATACCCGGATCATCGACCTGCACGGCAAGCGCGTGCTGCCAGGGCTGATCGACAATCACTGCCACATCATCCGTGGCGGCCTGAATTTCAACCTGGAGCTGCGCTGGGACGGCGTGCGCTCGCTGGCCGACGCCATGGCCATGCTCAAGGCACAGGTGGCGATTACGCCTGCGCCGCAGTGGGTGCGCGTGGTGGGCGGTTTCACCGAACACCAGTTTGCCGAGAAGCGTCTGCCGACCATCGAGGAACTGAACGCGGTGGCGCCGGATACGCCGGTGTTCATCCTGCACCTGTACGACCGCGCACTGCTGAACGGCGCTGCGCTGCGTGCCGTTGGATACAACAAGGAGACGCCGGCGCCGCCAGGCGGCGAGATCATGCGTGACGGCTCAGGCAATCCTACCGGCCTGCTGCTGGCCAAGCCGAATGCCTCGATTCTGTACGCCACGCTGGCGAAAGGGCCGAAGCTGCCGCTGGAATACCAGGTCAATTCGACGCGCCACTTCATGCGCGAACTGAATCGCCTTGGCGTGACCGGCGTGATCGACGCGGGCGGCGGCTTCCAGAACTATCCGGACGACTATCAGGTGATCCAGCAGCTGGCCGATGAAAAGCAGCTGACCATCCGCATGGCCTACAACCTGTTCACGCAGAAGCCCAAGCAGGAGAAGGAAGACTTCATCAACTGGACGCAGAGCGTGAAGTACCAGCAGGGCGACGACTACTTCCGTCACAACGGCGCAGGCGAGATGCTGACTTTCTCGGCCGCCGACTTCGAAGACTTCCGCCAGCCGCGCCCTGACATGCCGGACAATATGGAAGACGACCTGGAAGGCGTGGTGCGCGTGCTGGCGCAGAACCGCTGGCCATGGCGCATGCACGCGACCTACGACGAAACCATCAGCCGCGCGCTGGACGTGTTTGAGCGCGTGAATCAGGACGTCCCGCTGGAAGGCCTGAACTGGTTCTTCGACCATGCCGAGACCATTTCCGACCGTTCGATTGACCGTATCGCAGCGCTGGGCGGCGGTATCGCCGTGCAGCACCGCATGGCCTATCAGGGTGAGTACTTCATCGAGCGCTATGGCCACGGTGCAGCCGAAGCCACGCCGCCGGTAAAGAAAATCCTCGAAGCCGGCGTGAAGACCTCGGCAGGCACCGATGCCACCCGCGTCGCCTCGTACAACCCTTGGGTATCGCTGGCCTGGCTCATCACCGGCAAGACCGTCAGCGGCGCCCAGTTGTACCCGCGCGCCAACTGCCTGGACCGCGAAGCAGCGCTGCGCATGTGGACCGAGAACACCACCTGGTTCTCGAACGAGGAAGGCAAGAAAGGCCGTATCCAGGTTGGCCAGCTGGCCGACATGATCGTGCCAGACAAAGACTTCTTCGCCTGCGCGGAAAGCGAAATCTGGGACCTGGCTTCGGACCTGACCATCGTCGGCGGCAAAGTGGTGTATGCGGCCGGCATGTTCGCCAGCCACGATCTGCCGCCGCCGCCCGCAATGCCCGACTGGTCGCCGGTGCGCCGCTTCGGTGGCTATGCCGGCTGGGGCGAGAAGCAAGGCACCAGCCGTGCCGCGCTCAAGGAGCTGGAGCAGCGCCAGTTGCAGCAGAAGCGCGAACGCCAGCAGCAGGCCGCCGCCTGCGGCTGCGCCAATAACTGCAATGTGCACGGCCACCAGCACACCGGCGCGTGGGCCAGCAAGTTGCCGATCTCCGACCTGAAGAGCTTCTGGGGCGCGCTGGGTTGCGCCTGCTGGGCGGTGTGATGCGGTCGCCGGATATCGCCACGACCAGCGTTCCGCACGGCGGCGTGAGGGCGCCATGGGTACGCCGGGTATGCCTGCTGCTGTTGTGCGCCGCCTATCTCCAGGGCGGCATCAACAAGCTGACTGACTTCAATGCCGCCATCGGCGAGATGCAGCATTTCGGCCTGTCACCTGCGGCGCCCCTGGCAGCGCTGGTGATCGCGCTGGAACTGGGCGCGTCGGTCGCCATCCTGACCGGCTTTTACCGCTGGCTGGGCGCGGGCTTTCTTGGCGTGTTCACGCTGATGGCAACCTTCGTGGCCAACCGTTTCTGGGAGATGTCGGGCATGGAGCGCTTCATGGCCGCCAACAGCTTCTTCGAGCATCTGGGCCTGACCGGCGCCTTCCTGCTGGTGGCCTGGCTCGATATGCAGAAAGGCGGCGATGGAACGCGGTGACATCAAGCAGGGCATCGCGCTGGGTTTCCTGGCCGGGTATGTGGACACGCTGGGCTTTGTCGGGCTGTTCGGCCTGTTCACCGCCCACGTGACCGGCAACTTCGTACTGATAGGCCGCGCGCTGATCGAGCCCTCGCAATCGATCACCATCAAGCTCATGGTGTTCCCAGTATTTATCCTGTTTGTCGCGCTGGCGCGGCTGGCGATACTGTACTGGGACCGGCGCAGCGCCAAAACGCTGCGCAACAGCTTCCTGTTCCAGCTGGCGATGATGCTGGCGACCGTGGTGTGCGCGTGGCACGCGGCGCCGGTGGTGCGGGCCTCCGCGCCGCTGACACTGATGACTGGCATGCTGTGCGCCGGCGCCATGGCGGTGCAGAACTGCTACGGCAAGCTTTTGCTGGGCAAGACGGCGGCCACCACGGTCATGACGGGCAATGTGACCACGCTGGTGATTGAGCTGGTGGACTCGCTGCGCGGCGATCCCGAGGCGATAGGCCGCTGCAAAAAGCTGACCTGGCCGGTGCTGGCGTTTGCCGCCGGCTGCATGAGCGGCGGCGTCGGGTTTGTGCTGGCTGGCTTCCACGGCCTGCTGCTGCCGTGCGTGTTGCTGGTCTGGCTGGCCTGGAGTGCGAAGGACTAGATCGTCAATTACATTGTAATAATCCCGCGCTTGAGGGCGATCGTTACCGCGTGGGTGCGATCGTTCGCGGCCAGTTTGGCCAGCACGTTCTTCATATGCGCCTTGACGGTTTCCTCGGAAATCGACAGGCGTTCCGCGATGCGGCGATTGGAATTTCCGGTCGCCGCATAATTCAACACTTCCATCTCGCGCGAGCTTAACGGACCCTGGCCCATGTGCTGGGCCAGTTCCATGGCGATTTCCGGCGGGATGCGGCGCTGGCCCATGTGCACACCGCGCACGGTGTCCAGCAAGTCCTTGCGCAAAGTGCTCTTCAACAGGAAGCCGGCGGCGCCACCCTGGACGGCGCGCAGGATCTGCGCGTCGCCCTTGTAGGTGGTCAGCATGACGACACGGGCGTTGTTATGCTCGCGGCGGATTTCCTGCAGCGCGGTGACGCCATCCATTTCCGGCATGGCGATATCCATGATGGTGACGTCGGGCCGCAGCTGCGCGTGCGCGGCGACGGCCTCGCGGCCATTGCTTGCTTCGCCCACCCAGGCCATGTCGGCCTGGCTGGAGATGGCCTCGCCCAGGCCAGCACGCAACAGCGGATGGTCGTCCACAACCAGCACGGAAATAGGGCGGGAAGTATCACTCATACTACGCATTGTCACGATATTCGCTGACACCAGACTGACTAGCGCAACTGCGTGTAGCTGACCGGCACCCAGTCGTAGCCTTTGCCCGCCGTGCGCAGATGGCCCAGGCCCGGGAAGGAGATGTGGCTGGCGCCCACCAGCGCACCTTCCCTGGCTGCCGCCTGGAAGACCTTGGCGCGTGCAGCTGCGGCGTTCTTGGCGTCGCTGTCAAAACCGATCGTCACTTCCGGATGCGGGAACTGCACCGCGCCTGCGTGGATCAGGTCACCGATCAGCACCAGCTTCTTGCCCTTGCTTTCCACCGTATAGATGGTGTGGCCTGGCGTGTGGCCGTAGCTGGACGTGGCGCGCACGCCGGCTGCCAGTTCAGTGTCGCCGCTGAACGGTTGCACGCGCTGGGCGTAGGGATTCAGCGACGCCATCGCGCCCTGGAAGAAGCCTTTGCTGGCGGCCGGCGCCTTGTCCATATTGGCCTGGCTGAGCCAGAAGTCGGTATCGTGCTTGTCGGCGCGCACCACGGCGTTGGTGAACACGGTCTGGCTGCTGGCTGCCAGGCCGCCCACGTGGTCCGGGTGCAGGTGGGTCAGGTAGATTTCATCCACTTGCTCCGGCTGATAACCGGAGGCCTTCAGGTTGGCCACCAGCTTGCCCAGGGTCGGGCCGAACAGGCTGCCCGCGCCCGTATCCACCAGTATCAGTTTGCTGCCGGTGTTAATCAGGAAGGCGTTGACCGACGATTCGGTTGGCGTGTTCTGGAAGTTGCGGGCCAGCGCCTTGGTGGTGACGGCAGCCGGTTCGTGCAGCAGTTTGTCGAATGGCAGATCGATTGTGCCATCGCTCAGCGCGGTGACTTCAAAATCGCCCAGCATGATGCGATGGAAGCCTGGCGCATTGGTGCCGGCCAGCGGCGCGGCAGCAAACACAGGAGCGTAAACGGCGAAGGCCAGAGCGGCAAACAGGGGTGTGAATTTCATTATTGTCATCCTTAACAATTCATCGATAAGCGAAGTATGCTGCTTTGCAAAAAATGGCACAATATGCAAAAAGGCAAATAGTCTTTGCAAAATCCGCAAAGATGTCTGCCGGTGGAGAAATGATGATTGATGCTTTGAAGTGCTTCGTGACCGTGGTGGAGTTGAGCAGTTTGTCGCGGGCTGCGGTACAGCTGGAAATGGCCGTGTCTTCGGTGTCGCGCAAGATCGACGCGCTGGAGTCTGAACTGGGCGCGCGCCTGCTGCTGCGCAGCTCGCGCCATGTGGTGGTGACCGATGCGGGGGAGCGCTTCCTGCCGCGTGCTCGCAATATCCTGGCCGAGCTGGCGGATGGCAAACATGCCGTGCAGGAGCTGGACAGCGAGCCTCGCGGCCTGCTGACGGTGACTGCGCCGGCCGCATTCGGGCGCCTGCATGTGGCGCCGGCGATCGCCTCGTTCCTGCAGCGCTATCCGCTGATTGAAGTGGATCTGCATGTCAGCGACGACGTGGTGGACCTGTCCGCGCGACGCGTGGATGTTGCAGTGCGGGCCGGCGTGCTGCCTGCCAGCGACCTGGTGGCGACGTGGCTGGCGGGAATGAACCGTGTGGTCAGCGCCAGCCCGGCCTATCTGGCGCGGTATGGCTGGCCGGCGTCGCCCGAGGACCTGCTCAAGCATCAGTGCCTGACGGTGAATGGCCGCGTGCCGCCGCGCGGCTGGTGGCGCTTTGAAGGTGTCAACGGTAACCAGCCCTTGCCGGTCAAGGGCAATCTGCGCTGCGACGATACCGACTCGCTGCTGCATGCGGCCATCAGCGGCGCCGGCATTGTGCATCTGGCCAACTGGCTGGCCAGTGATGCGATTGTGGCGGGCCAGCTGGTGCCGGTGTTTCCGATGCTGCCGATTGAGCGCGACGACGTGCGCCGCGATACGAATGCGCCGGCGATACATGCCGTGCATATGCCGGGCCGGTCCAACCAGGCCAAGTCACAGCTGTTGATACGTCATTTGAAGGAGTATTTTGGCAGTCCCGCATATTGGGACGTGGCGATGGAGGCTGCCGGGGCGGGCGAGCGCCGCGCCCCGTGAGGTGAGTCAGCGGTCAGGCAGATGCAACGGGCTTAGTCCCAGTCGCTGCCGCCACCACCACCGCCGCTGTCGCTGCTGCCGCCGCCATCATCCCAGCCACCGCTGGTGCCAAAGTCGTTGCCGCCCATGTCGTCACGGCGCAGCAGTTCGTCGCGCGAGGACGGATCGTCGTAGACGATGTCATTGCGTGGCTGGCCGGAGCCGGAATCGTGGTTGCCGCCCGTGAACTGGCGCGCAATCGCTTCGCCGGCCACGATACCTGCACCTACTGCGGCGCCGGTCGCCAGGCCGCCCATGATGCGCGAGCCCATGCCAGGCTGCTGCGGTTGCGGATAGCCCGGTTGGCCGTAGCCTGGCTGGCCATAACCCTGTTGCGGTACGCCACCCGGCGTATAGCCTGGAGCGCCGCCGGGATTGTAGCCGCCCGGGTTGAAGCCATCATTAACGGCTTGCTGTTGCTGGCCGCGCTGCATGAAGCGGGTCGCCAGCCAGATAAAGCCAACCAGGCCGACGCCCAGGATCAGGATACTGGTCAGGGAAAAGCCGCTGCTTTGCTGTGGCGCGTTGGCGTAGCCGCCGCTGTTATAGCCGCTGCCGCCGCCATTCTGGCGTGCCGGCTGCTGCGAATAATTCACCTTCTGGCCTTGCACCAGCAGGGTTTTGAGCTTGGTCACCGCGGCGGGATCGATTTTGGGCAGGCCGGGGGCCAGCTGTTCAGCCTTGGCCAGCGACGCTTGCGCAGCCACGAACTGGCCTTGCTTGGCCTGCAGCTCGGCTTCGACAAAATACGCCTTCGCGCTGTTCGGGTGCGCTTTGAGCACCTGGTCCAGCATGGACTGGGCTTCCGCGTACTTGCCCGCTTCCGCCGCCACATAGATTTCGTGGATGGTGGGTTCGGCGGCAAATACAGGTGCGGTCAGCGCCATGGCGCCCGCCAGCAAGGTGATACGTGCAATAGATTTAGCCGTCAAATGTTTCATGTGATACCTCCTGGTGAAGACAGGCCTAAGATGAAGCTAGTTTACGCTAATTTCAAGGGGGTGGCGGTGCGCTGCAACACAGAGTCCCGCGAAGCGGCAATGGCGCCCGCCACCATCTCGGCCGTGGCGGCGGCCAGCGTCCAGCCCAGATGGCCGTGGCCGGTGTTGTAATACACGCCTGAGACCTTGCCGGCGCCCACGCGCGGCACCAGATCCGGCATCATGGGCCGCAGGCCGGCCCATGGCGTCAGGTTGCGGGTGCTGACCTCGGGGAAGTTCTGTTGCACCCAGTTGGTCAGCGGCGCGATGCGGTCGGCGCGAATGTCGCGGTTAAAGCCATTGAACTCCGCCGTGCCGGCCACGCGCAGGCGCTTGTCGCCCAACCGGCTGCAGACCAGTTTCACCGTGTCGTCCACCAGGCTGACATTGGGCGCGGCCGCCTGGCTGGCTGCATCGTCCAGATGCAGCGTGACCGAGTAGCCTTTGACCGGATAGACATTGACGTTCTCGCCCACTTGCGCGGCCAGCTCGCGGCTGGCAGCGCCGGCGCAAACCACCACGGCATCGTAATCGCTGGTAGTGGCGCTGTCGTCGTGCAGCACGGTCAGGCGCACGCCGTTGCTGATGGGGTTGAGCTGCACCACATGCTGATTGAAGCGCAGTTGCGCGCCCAGGCGCTGTGCCGCCTGCGCCAGGCCGGTGGTGAATTTGTGGATATCGCCGCTGCTGTCGCTGTCGGTGTAATGTCCGGCGTAGTACTGACCTTGCAGCGACGGCTCAATGGCCCGCATCTCCTCCGGCGTTACCGCGCGGCGCGGCACGCCCGCGCGCGCCAGCAGCTTGCTGACAGCGACCGCGTGTTCGAACTCTGCGCGGTCGTGGTGGATGTGCAGGATGCCCTGGCGTTTCAGGTCAAACTGTATGCCTTCCTCGTCGGCCCATTGGAACAGGTGCTCGCGCGCCGCCACCGCCATGCGGGCGAGGGCGATGGTGTTGTCGTGATAGTGCTGCATGGCGCCGATGAATTCGGAAAACCACGACAGCTTGTGCCACGTGGGATGCAGGTGCACCAGCAGCGGCGCATCGCGCTTGAGCATCCACTGCAGCGCCTTGGCGATGGTGGCGCGGTGATTCCAGACTTCCGCATTGGAGGCGGACAGCTGGCCGCCGTTGGCATACGAGGTTTCCATCGCCGCATAGCGATGGCGTTCCAGCAGGGTGACGGCAAAGCCGCGCTTGGCGAGGGCGTAGGCGGTGGTCACTCCCGTGACGCCGCCGCCGATGATGGCGATGGTTTTCATGATTTCGTGACAAGCTTACAAGAAAACCATCTCCGGATAAACGACTTTTACGTTTTCTGTTGTTTGGCGATGTAGCGGTCGATCACGGTCGGCAGCACGGTCAGCGGCACGCCAGTGCTGGTGACCAGCGCGTCGTTGAAGCCGGCCAGATCGAACTTGCCGCCCAGCGCCGCCTTGGCGCGCTCACGCTGGCGCAGGATTTCGTTGTGGCCCATCTTGTAGCCGCAAGCCTGGCCTGGCGATACTGTGTAGCGGTCGATTTCACTGGTCATGGCCTGCTGGCCGCGGCCCGTGTTCTCGACCAGGAAACGGATCGCCTGCTCGCGCGTCCACTTCATGGCGTGCATGCCTGTGTCCACCACCAGGCGGCAGGCGCGGAATTGCTGCGCTTGCAGATAGCCGATCTGGCTGAATGGATCGTTGGCGTACAGGCCAAATTCATCAACCAGTTGTTCCGCGTACAGCGCCCAGCCTTCGATGAAGGCGTTAAAGCCGATCAGCGAGGAGATCAGCGGCAGCTGGTCGTGGTGTTCGGCCAGGTAGGCGCCTTGCCACGCGTGGCCGGGCAGGCCTTCGTGCGCGGTCAGGGTGGCGATTTCCGACTTCGGCCACAACGTGGTCGATTTCAGGTTGATGTAGTAGATGGCAGGACGCGAACCGTCAAGCGAGGCAAAGTTCATATAGCCCAGCGGTGCGCCGGCTTCGATATCGACCGGCACGCGCTTGATTTGCAGCGGCACCTTCATGCCGAGGTGCGAAATTTGCGGCATCAGCTTGCGCACCGCCGTCACGCGCTCGTTGCAGTAGGCGATCAGTTCTTCGCGGCCCTTGTCGTTGTCGGCGTAAAAGCGTTGCGGCTGTTTCGACAACGCCAGCAGGCGCTGGCCCACAGTGCCATTGGTGATGCCCTGTTTTTTGAGGATGGCATCAATGCGCGCCTGCAGCTGCTTGTTCTGCTCCAGGCCAATCGCGTGGATTTCCTTTGCGCTGTGGGTGGTCGAGGTGCCGAGGCGCAGCGCCCATTCGTAATACGCGGCGCCATCCGGCAGGCGGTGTACGCCGGCCACGCTGGTCGCTTTGGCGGAGGCTTTGCTGAACGCGGCGATCTGGCGCTCCAGCGCTGGATAGATGGAACCCTCCACCAGTTTCAGCGCGCGGGCATTCCACTCGCCGGGGATGTTCTGCTTTTGCGTACGCTCGGTAATCGAGGTCACCAGCTTTTGTTTGGCAGCCGGCGTTTTGCGGAAGTCTTTCAGTTGGCCGAGTGCCGTGCGGCAGATGAAGTCGGGCGGCATGATGCCTTTGCCCGCCTGCTCCGCGATGCGCGCGGTTTCCTGGTCCAGCATCCTGGCCATGCCTTCCAGGCGGGCCATGTAGGCGTCGGCATCGGCGGCATTGTTGATCTGATGCTGGGAGTCGAGGAATTCCGGGAGGCGGGTCAGCGTGCCGTCCTGCTGCGTGACAGGGAAGGGCGCGGTGCCGCCATTGAAGCCGCTGGCCGCGCCACCGAACGGGAAGCGCAGACCTTGTACGCCCGATTCGGCGGCGTAGGCGATGGTGTCGTAGCGGGTTTGTGCCGTCTCGCTCAGGGCGGCGCGGCTGATCGCCTGCAGGCGGGTCTGGATGGATTTGACTTCCGCGGCCCATGCGGCATCGCCGGCCGGCGACAGATCTTCCAGCTGCGACTTCAGCGCGGCGCGCGCGTCCTTGTCCAGACCCAGGCCGGTGGCGCTGGTCGGCGACAGGCGCAGGATCTCTTCTGCGATATCGTCCAGCAGTTTGGCGAAGGTGGCGTCGGCGGCGTTGCCGCTGTCGGCAAAAGCCAGGCCAGGAGCGGTGCTGGCAGCAGTGGCGGAGAGCGTGGCCAACAGGAAGTCGCGGCGGGAGTAAGTCATGGCATCCTTTGTATGAGTAAGGTAAAGAATCAGCGCGATGCTGACCTTAGCGTGCTCCCTGCTGCGATGTCAATGGCTTTTAGCTATCCCTGCTGAAGCGAAGCTGGAAGCGCACAGCCAGTTCCCGCAGCACGTCGGTTTCCTGGCGTGGCATGGCGAGTGCGACGTGCATGTCTGGCCGTACCAGGTAGGCGGCGTCCTGCAGCAGGCCGGCGTGGGCCGCCTGCTCGCTCCATGGATAAGCGTGCAGCGGCAGACGCAGGGCTTGCGCCGCCGCCGTCAGGAGCGGACTGGCCTGGCCGTAGACGTGGATTTGCCAGTCCAGCGTCTGCAATGACGCGAAGTTGTCGGGCACCCAGGGCAGCCTGTCGCCGCCGATCACATCGCCCGCGCGGCCGCCGCTCAATGCGCTGTCAGGATAATGTATCAACACTTGTGAAACTGTTTTAAACAAGGTGCGCCGCGCCGCCGCAAATCCGCTCAGGACCGGGAACACATGCGGCAGCAGCCAGCTACGCAGCAGCTGCCCGCCGGTGCCCTGCGAGACGATCAGCTGGAAAGCGCGGTCGGTGGTGATGACCAGTTTGCGCGCGAAGACGATGCGTTCTGCTTCGTAGGTGTCGAGCAGTGAGGGATCGGCGCGACCTTGCAGCACGTGCGCCAGTTTCCAGGCCAGGTTGACCGCGTCGCCGATGCCAGTGTTCATGCCCTGGCCGCCGGCGGGACTGTGAATGTGGGCCGCATCGCCGGCAATGAAGCAGCGGCCGGCGCGGAAATGCGCAGCCACGCGATGATGCACGCGATAGGTGGAGAACCAGTTGACCCGTTCCACCTGTATGCCGAGCAGCGGTTCCAGTACCGGACGTATGTCCTCGAAAGTTGGCTGCTGCGGTGCGCCCTCTGGCATCACGCCGATCAGCCGCTGCATGCCGCTGGAGCGTACCGGCAGCATCAGCGCAAAGGTCTGGGCGCCCAGATTGCCGATCAGGTCTTCGTTGGGCGGTCCGCTGACCTGCGCGTCGGCCACATAGAACTGGTGGGCATAGGTGCCGCCGGTGAAATCCAGTTTGAGCGATTCGCGCACGCGGCTGCGGGCGCCGTCGCAGCCGCACAGGTACGCGCTGCTGCAGGTGATGCGGTCGCCGCCGTGTTCCAGCACGGCGCGTACGCCCCATTCATCCTGCGTGAACGATTCCAGTTCGGTATTCCATTCCACTTCCACGCCTTCGGCTTGCAGCTGGGCCGTAAGGAAGCGTTCGTGGTCATCCTGTGGAAACGCCAGCACGAAAGGATAGGGGCTGATGCCGGTGCCGATGTCCTTGAGCGGCAGTGCGGCGATTTCCTCGCCATGTTCGCGCAAATGGATGGCTTCTATCTTGATGCCGAGGTTGACCACCATGTCGCCAAAGCCCAGCTGGCGGTAGAACTCCAGCGTCCGCGCGTGGACCGCCATTGCGCGGGAAGCCTGGCCAGGTCCGCTGTTTTTATCGATGATACGGACCGTAACACCCCGTCTCGCCAATGCGATGGCAAGCACTAAACCGGTAGGGCCGGCACCGACGATGAGCACTTGGGTAGCCATGAAATCAGTCTACAGCGACGGCAGATTGCGGTGCGCGCAATTGAGTCTCCCCGGTCGGCGCCGGCACTGGTATGATATGTTTATTTTTATTTAACTGTGTGCTGGTTGTATGACTCACTCTACCACCCGTCGCGCGCTGATGCTGGCGCTGGTTTCCACGCCGTTTGCGCGAGCGGCAGACCTGCTGGACCAGGCCCCTACTACCGTGCAGCTGTCGCCGACGGCGCAACTGGCCTTGCTGGAGAAGGAATCCGGCGGGCTGTTGGGTGTCGCAGCGCTGAACACGGGCGATGGCCGTCAGCTGCTGCATCGTGCCGATGAGCGCTTCCCGGTTTGCAGCACTTTCAAGATGATGCTGTCGGCCGCAGTACTGGCGCGCGATCCGGCATTGCTGAAGAAGCGCATCCCGTACGAGAAAAGCGACCTGGTACCGCATGCGCCCATCACGAGCAAGCATGTGGGCGAGGGCATGACGGTGGCCGAGTTGTGCGAGGCGACGCTGCAGTACAGTGATAACCCTGCCGCCAATCTGCTCATGAAGCAGCTCGGCGGACCGGCTGCAGTCACGGCATATGCACGTTCCATCGGCGATAGCGAATTCCGCCTGGAGCGCTGGGAGACGGAGCTGAACACCGCGATTCCCGGCGATCCTCGCGATACCACCACGCCGGAGGCGATGGCAAGGTCGCTGCAAAAGCTGGTGCTCGGCGATGCGCTGCCGCCAACCCAGCGCAAGCAATTGAAGGACTGGATGCTAGGGAATACTACCGGCGCCACCCGCATCCGCGCCGGCGTGCCCGCCGGCTGGCCGGTGGCCGACAAGACCGGTGCGGGTGATTACGGCACGGTCAATGATATTGCGGTCATCTGGCCGCCGGGGAAGGCGCCGATTGTGCTGGCGGTGTATCTTACCCAGCCTGGCAAGGATGACAAGTCGCACCCGGAGATACATGGCGAGGTCGCCAAAATCGTGATCGAGGCATTCAAATGAAAGAACTGAAGTTCAAGGTCTTTGGTTCCTTCATCGCCGTGACCGGCGCGCCCGGTGCGTGGCGGGCGTTTTACTTCGGTGCGGAAGGCAAGCGCCGTCCTGCGGATTTCATCATTCCCGGCGACGTCGCCGAGCGGGATCTGTGCGAATACCTGTCCGACCTGTTGCATGAAGATGCGACGCCGCGCAACCACACTGCGGTGCAGCTGTCATGACGCACGACGGCGCCGTACAGCAGGCGGTCGACGCCTATCAGGAGGGCCGCTACGAAGAGGCTTTGGATCTGGTGCAGGCGCTGTTTGAGCGTGCCGACCGTACCCACTTCATCACGATGTTCACATGGAGTCAGCTGATTGAACACCATGCGCCCGCGCGCGACGCCCTGGTCCTCAAGCGCGAAGCGCAAGTGCGCCTGCTGTTGCAGGGTGACGTGACATTCCAGATGCGCGATGGCCGCTGGCCACGCTCGCGGTTTAGCGTCATCCATGAAATCAACGACATGCTGAATGACAGCCGTGCGACCTATGAGTTGTTCCTGCAACTGCTGGAGACGCAGCCGGAGCAGGCCGACAATGAGTCGTATCTTGCCTTGCCTGCCATCGTGGCGGCGGGCGACTACACGCTGGCCGAGCGTTATCTTCGCAATCCTCTGGAGCGCCTGGATGAACTGAATCAGACTTCCATCAGGTTCCCTCTGTTTCCGCCAGCGGGCCAGGCGCCGCGTCTGGCGGCGGAATTGAGCAATTACGTCAACAGCCTGTCCTTATGCCTGAACGTGCTGCTCGGACGTGGCCAGATTGCCGAAGCGGAGTCGCTGCGCGAGGCGGCATTGGCAGGGCTGCTGGACGATAAGCTGCGCGCACTGGCGGTACGCCAGCTTGCCGATCCAGGCACCATCTCACGCGAAGTCTCTGCGAGAATCGAATGATGAAAACCTACCATGGCAGTTGTCACTGTGGAGTGGTGACTTTTGAAGCGGATATCGATTTAAGCCAGGGCACCATACGCTGCAACTGCACGATTTGCACCAAGGTGCGCTTCTGGCCGGCGATCATCAAACCGGACGCCTTTCGTCTCAAGTCCGGCGAGGATGATCTGACGCTGTACCAGTTCCTCACCAAGACCGACAAGCACCTGTTCTGCCGCCACTGCGGCGTGCGCTCCTTCGGCATCGGCCGCTCGCCGCGTTGGGGCGATTTCTACGCAGTGAACCTTAGCTGCCTGGATGATGTCACGCCCGAAGAATTGGTGAACGCGCCAATCACTTACCTCGACGGCAAAAACGACAAATGGGAAACGCCGCCAGCAGAAACGCGGCATCTTTGAAATGAAGCACATCACGTTCAGGAACTGTTCGCTGGCGCTGGGTATATTGGCCAGCGCAGCAGTCATCTACCTGATGTATCAGCATTGGCTATTTGAACAGTGGGCGCGTGAGCAGGCGGCTCACGGTTACTTTATCTGCGGTATGTCGGTCATAGGCGTGGTGATCGGGGCAGGAGTTGCGCTGATCGTTGCTGCAATCGGTAGCGTGCTAGGCCTGATAAGCTATTGGCGTATTTCCCGTCCCCGGCCGCGTCGGCGTTTGCTGGAGCCCTTGTTGATTGTCGCCTTTCCTCTGTTTTGTATTTTTGTAGGCTTGTATCGATGGTAGTACGTTACACAAGAGAAGAAGACTGGCAGGAACTGAAACGTATCCGCTTAGCGGCCTTGCTGGACGCACCCACTGCGTTTGGCGTGGCGCATGCTTCCGCCGCTGCGTACACGGACACCGGCTGGCAAGACCGTGCGGCAGGTCGTGGACCCGCGCGGTATCTGCTGGCGTTTCAGGATGGTGCGGCAGTCGGCATTGTCGGGCATGTCCCGGTCAATGCGCAGACCCTTGGCCTGATTGCCATGTGGGTGGCGCCGGAAGTGCGCGGCACCGGCATCGCGAAGTCTTTGGTGCAAGCCGTGCAATCCCACGCTGCATTACACAACTACGTGCGCGTGACCTTGGATGTAGCTCCCGAAAATAGCCGTGCCGCAGCCTTCTACCTGAAGCAGGGCTTTACCTTTTTGCCTGAATGGGAAGCGCTGGAAAGCCATCCGGCTATCCAGTTGCAGAAGATGGCATGGCGCCACATCAGCATTGGCGTCGCCACAGAGACAGAACTGGCCGCTGTGGCAGGCTTGTATCAAACCGTCGGCTACGGCGGTGGCGTTTCCGCTACGGACGTGACCCTGTGTGCAAAAGCAGGCACCCGCCTGGCAGGCGCTGTTCGTCTCTGCAAGGAAGAGGGCGTGATGGTCTTGCGAGGCATGCACGTCCATCCAGACTTTCAGCGACAGGGAATCGGCAGCCTGCTGCTGACGCACTGCATTCCATACCTGTCACAGGGCGAGTCGTACTGTCTGCCGTACGATCACCTCGTGCAGTTCTATGAACAGGCGGGATTCAGGATTGCCGCTGTTGCCGGGTTGCCGCCATTCCTGGCAGAGCGCCTGAATGGCTACCTCGCATCCGGCCAGCAGATAGTGGCAATGAAGCGCCCTGGCATCCTGGGAAAACAATCCACGATCTCAAACACTGCGCAGACATCCGCTCCGTGACCTAGCTCCATATCGTGGTCCGCGCAAACCTGGGCAAGTTCGGGCAAAACCCCGCCTTGCGCGAATTCCTTTTGCAGACTAGCGAACGTGTGCTGGTCGAGGCCAGCCCCGTGGATAACATCTGGGGCATCGGCCTTGCCTTTGACGACCCGCGGGCAGAAAATCCGCTCGAATGGCAGGGACTCAATCTTCTCGGCTTCGCCCTGATGGAAGTGCGCGCCCGGCTTGATTTAGCCAATCATTGAAGCGGAACGCGCGCCGCGCTTTCTCAGGCTGCCGGCCTGGAGAAGATGTTGACCAGGTTGCCGTCCGGGTCGCGCAGCAGTAGCGAGAGGTTCCCCCAGGGCATACGCGTTGCGGGCATGACCACCTCAATTTGCTCTTTGATTGCGAGCTCGCTTATGGCCGGGACGTCGGCCACCTCAAATTCAAGAATGGCCGAGCGGTTGGCCGCTGCAACCGCAGCGTCAGCGTTAAAGCGGGCTACCAGCGCCTGCGACGATATCGCCAGCACCGCGCCATCAAAGCGCACTTCCGCGAAGCCGTCGGCCAAACGGACAGGGTCAATCCCGGAGATTTTTTGGTAGAACGCGAGGAGCGGTTCAAACTGCGCGGTGACCAGACGGATGGATGCGAATTTCATAATGGGACTCCAATTCAAAAGGAGCCCCAGTATATGGACGGGCACTGTCAGTTTTTGTCAGGAGCTTTAATCGTCCAGCCCTTTGCCGGCCAGGATGCGTTGAACGCATTTGTCGATGCGGGATTCGCGCGTCTTTGCCTGTTTGGCCGACGAGAAGTGCAGCAGGTAGCCGCGCTGGCGGCCGGGCGTCAGTTCTTCGAAGGCGGTGCGCAGGGCCGGGATCTCATCCATCTTGCGTTCCAGCTCTTCGGGGAAGGAAAATTCCGCAGTTTTTTTGAACGCCACCTTGGCGCCGGACTTCTCCAGCTCGATGGCGTTCTTGATGTAGCTCTTGAGTGTCTTTTCCAGCTTGGTGATCTGGTCGAGAGAAGTGAAGCGGACCTGGCGCGCGGCCTGCACGTTTTCTGTTTGCTGGACCAGGATGCTCTTGGAATCTTTCATCAGCGCGCCCTTGAAGAACAGCAGCGCGCAGTAGTCTTTAAAGCCGTGCATCAGCACCACGTTCTGGCCATCCAGCGTGTAGCAGGGCTGGCCCCACTTCAATTCTTCGCTCAGGTCACTCGACTGAATGATCTCACGCAGCGCCGCGAATTCAGCTTGCCAGCTGGTGGCGCGGTGCATGAACGCATCAACTTTTTCGCTGCTCATGTGGTCTCCTTATTTGCTGGATATGCCGCAAATAATATCGCATTGTGTAGAGCGCAGCGCGGTAATGACCTGCTGATACTGCGTGCTGAATTCAGGGGGCATGTTCGCTGCCTGCATCAGCCAGAATTTGAGCGCGGCTTCACGACGCTCCAGATCAAACACCTGAGAAAACGACGGTGTGACATCTGCCATCGCGGACATCATCTGCCGGCGGTTTTCAAAGCGGATCTCGGAGGTGCCAGCACTTTGCGCCGTGCCGAGATAGGCCTGCATCAAACCTTTGCGCATCTGCTCCAATCCTGCGCGGCGCTCATTGGTCATTTCTTCAGGCTTAAGATTTTTCGTCAACTCGGCCAGCAAAGGCATTTGCCTGGCCTGGCAACGCAGATTGAATGCCATCACCAGCGTCATTTCGTCCTGGTAGGTGAGCGCATTGCGCGCGCCCACCGCAGCGACGGCGGCAGCAACGCGCTGAGGATCGGTGATTGACTTGTCTACCTTCGCCGCCAGATCGTACAGCAGGTAGCCGATGACGATCTGGTTGGCCTGGCTGCACATGGTATTCAGCGATGACATGTCAGCGCTGGAGAAGGTTTGCGTGTCCAGGAAGCGCCTGTGGTCAGCCAGCGTATTCAGAACTTGCGCTGTAAGCGGGTCACTGCGCCTTGGCATGCCATGCTGGCTAGCTGCGGCAGTGCTGAGTTGTGCAAACTGCTGTGCGGCCAAGGCGTATTCCTCATATGGCGCCGCCATTGCAGCAAGGCTGGCAAGGCAGAACAAAGTACAGGCAGCGCGGTGGAGGCGTTTGATCATTGTCGTGGTGTTGTCGTATCTGAGGGACGGTAGGCCAATGTACCGGCCATCCCGGCGGGAAGTACAAGCGATTGCAAGTGGATCGCCGCGTCCGGCGCATGGCCGGTCCATTCGGATAAAGCCAGGCCAGAGAGTTTTAACCGCGCCTCGTATCGGGTCCAGGCTTCGGCGAGGGCGAGAGGGCGGTCCGGCGCAGCCAGCAATGCGGCGACGGCATCCTGCCCCAGATAGTCGCGGGCGACTATCTGCCAGTCGGGGATGTCCTGAATCTGCATCAGGTCCGCGCCGACAGGGCCTTGCAGATTGATTGCGGCGAGCGCGTAATTGCCGTCGTGGCTGAACGAGCAGCCGATACGGCATACGCTGCCGGCCAGCAGGATGCGTGGCGGCTCGCCCGGTTGTGAGGCGATGCTGATGTCGCCAACGCGCACGCGAAGCACGGCGGCCAACGCCTCGCGGGTGGCGAGGCGAATCCGGCTGCGGGCGATATCACGCTGAGGACCTGCCGGTGGCGGCGTGGCCGTGAGGTCAATCAGAATCGCAAACAGGCCGTCCTGCGGCACCGGCACGGGACCGGGCCAGAGCTGGACGGCCAGTGTTTTCATTTGCGCGTCGGGGCCGCCGGGCAGCCTGCCCAGTTGCCGTTGGCCGGGATGTGCTCACCTTTCATCACCAGCGTGAGCGGGCCAAGGCGGGCGTTATCGCCGACCGCTGCGCTGTACAGCACCGCCGCGCGTGGCCCCATGTAGACACGCTCGCCGATGAAGACATGGTCGATTTTCATGACGCGGTCTTCAAACAGGTGCGTCTGCGGGCAGGTCAGCGCATTCAGTTCGCTATTGTCGCCGATGCGTACGCAATCGAATTCGGTGATGTCGGTGGTGTCCATGTACACGCCTTTGCCTATGCGGCAGCCCAGCACATTGAAGGCCAACGGCAGCCACGGCGTACCGCGCAGGTAGCGCATGAAGTTCGGCACCGCGATCCCTTCGTACAGATTGGTCACGCCTTCGGACAACCAGACAAACGGCGTCCACATGGGTTCCGACTGTTTGCGATAACGCCCGATCAGCAGCCATTTAAGCAGGACCACGAAGAAGTAATTGCCGATGCCGTAGCCCAGGCCCGCCAGCGCCAGGTCCCAGATCACTTCGCCCCAGCGTCCTGCGCCTGCGGCAGGCATCACGGCCAGCACCAGCGTGTAGCCCACCGCAATCACCAGCGCGTGCGGCGCCACGATGCGGAAGGCCTCGATCAAACCACGGCCCAGGCGGCGCAGTGGCGACGGGTGAAAGGTCAAATGTTCCGGATAGCCGCTGGTCTGCTCGCGCGCCGGCAGATTGATCGGCGGGGAACCGAGCCAGGTGTCGCCGTCCTTCATGTGTTGATTATCCGGCGCGCGCGAATGCACGCCGATCAGCACATGCTCGGGCAGCACCGTGCCATCCGGGATGTAGGCGCCGTTGCCGACAAAGCTGCGGTGTGAAATTACCGTCGGCTTCATGACCATCCAGCCGCCGTCGATTTCCTCGTCGCCCAGCATCACGGCGTCGGCGATGAAGGTTTCGTCACCCAGCGTCAGCATGTCCGGCACCACGCCCAGCGCGGTGGAAATTTCCGCATCCTTGCCTACCTTGGCGCCGAGCAGGCGATACCAGTATGGCGCATACACCGTCGCATAAATGCCGTGCAGGACGTTCAGGCTGGATTCCTGGATTTGGCTCACCAGCCATTTGGCGCAGTAGGTATTGCCGTGCACGGGGAACTGGCCCGGTTTCAGGCGCGGCAGCGCGCTCCAGCGGATGCCGGCCGACACCAGCGCAGTCAGGATGATGAGCACCGCGCTGGCCGGGAAGGCCAGCAGGAAGTAGCGCAGCAGGCGAATTCGCATGTCGTCGCCCTGTATCCATGGCAGCCAGTTGGCCTCGTCGAACCAGTCGATGAGTACAAAGCTTGGGAATACCGGCATGAAGAACAGCGTCACAATCAGCAGGGTGCCCAGGATGAAGAACAGCGCTTCCGCCGCATGACGCGCGGCGCCAGTGGCTGGACGCGGTGGCAGCGTTCTGGTGAACGCGCCCATGTCACGCGCTGGCGAACCTGCCCACACACGCCCTGCCGGTACGACGCCGCCGTCGGCCAGTGCGGACTGGCCTTCCAGATGGCCCAGCGCCTCAACGCGTGTATTGCCTTCCATGATGGCGTAGGAACTGATGCAGGCATCCTGCTGCAGCGTGATCTGGCCCAGATGCAGCTGTCCGCGTTCGACGCGGGCGTTTTCAAAGTTGACCGCGTTGCCGATGCTGACCTTGTCGCCGATGTGCAGCAGGTCCGGTACGCGCAGCGTCATCGAACCGATGGTGACGTCCTTGCCAACCTTGGCGCCCAATGCACGCAACCACCATGCGTTGAGCGAGGACCCGCTGAGCAGATAGGCCGGCGCGGCTTCGACCAGGCGGTCGGCCAGCCACCAGCGGTAGTAGGTGATGCCCCACAGCGGGTAGACACCGGCTTTCAGGCGGCCGGCGATGAGCCATTTGCCAGCGATGGCGATACCGAATTCCATGATGGTCGCCAACAGGAACACACCAACTGACGCGGCGATCGCACGCACCACCGAGTCGCCCGGATCGCCGGTGAAGAAGTGGTAGGTGAAAAACGGCGCCAGCCACTGCGCCATGCGCAGCGTGACCAGCGGCGGCATGGCCGCAGCTTGCGCTATGCCGCATATCCAGCGTTTCAGCGTCGAAGGCGGCGTCCAGTCCTGTTCTTCGGCGCCGGTGTCCGGCGCGTCAGCCAGCACCTGGGCGATTTTGCCGATCTGGCGTTGCTGATAGATGTCGCGCACGGTGATGTGGGCGTAGCGTGGATCGGCACGCAGTGATGAAGCCAGACGGGCGGCAAAGAAGGAATGGCCGCCAAGGTCGCTGAAGAAGTCGGCCTGGCGCAGGATGGGCTGGCCGGGGAACAGCGTCGCCAGCGCGGCAAACAGGGCTGCTTCTGCTGGCGTTTCGGGCAGGTCCGAGTCTTCCGCGCTGCCGGCTTGGGCTGCGCTGAGTGGCCGGGCTTTCAGTGTTTTGCGGTCGATTTTGCCGGAGGTCAGGCGCGGCATGGCGTCCAGCATCTCGTAGCGGCTGGGGACCATGTACGGCGGCAGCTTTGCTGCCAACGCGGTGCGCAGTTCGCGCGGCTCCAGCGCGGCTGCGCCTTCCGGGACGATGTAGGCGACCAGCTGGTCGATGCCGTCGTCCTTGCGCAACAGGACGGCAACCGTGCCGACGCCAGGCTGCTGCGCCAGCAGGGCTTCGATTTCGCCGAGCTCCACGCGGAAGCCGCGGATTTTGACCTGGTCGTCGGCGCGGCCCAGGCAAACCACTTCGCCGTCAGTGCCGATGCGGGCCAGGTCGCCGGTGCGGTACAGGCGCGCATCATGCGGGCCGCTGGACCAGGGATTGAGCAGGAACTTTTCCGCCGTCAGATCCGGGCGGCCCAGATAACCCGCCGCCAGACCCGGGCCGGTGATGCACAACTCGCCCACCTCGCCGCGTGCGAGCAGGCGCAGTGCCGGTTCATGTGGTGCGGTGGCGGCGATGGCCGGTTCGGTGTTGGTGTCGATCACCAGCAAGCCGTAGTTGGGCAGCGGTGTGCCGATGGTGACTGGCTGGCCGGGCTGCAGGCGCGCCAGGCTGGCCGATACGGTCGCTTCGGTCGGGCCGTAGGTGTTGAACATCTGCCGGCCGTCGCGCGACCAGCGCTGCACCAGCGATTCCGGGCAAGCCTCGCCGCCGAGATTAATCAGGCGCAGGCTGGGCACTTCCTGGTTGAACAGGGCCAGCAGGGTCGGGACGGCATGCAGCACCGTCACGTGGTTTTGCTCCAGCATGCGCGGCAGGGTTTCCGGATCGCCGCTGATTTCCTTGGGACCGATCCACAGCGTCGCGCCGACCAGATACGCGATCCAGATTTCTTCGAACGACATATCGAAGGCCACCGAAAAGCCTTGATAGACCTTGTCGCTGGCCTGCACGCCCAGCACCGCGTTCTCGCTGCGCAGGAAGTGGCAGATGCTGCGCTGGGTGATGAGAATGCCTTTGGGTTTGCCGGTGGAGCCGGAGGTGTAGATCACGTAAGCCGGTACGTCGGGCGAGACGGCGCCGCGGCGCGCCAGCACTTCGCCGGCGGCGGGAGCGGCCAGCAGGGCTTCGGCGGTCCACACAGGCTTGCCGATGCCGTCCAGGCGTGGCGCCAATGCCGCGCTGGTCAGCACGCCGGCGCCGGCGGCGTCATCGAGGCAGACCTGCAGGCGTTCGACCGGCGTGTCTTCGTCCACCGGCAGCCAGGCCAGGCCGGCTTTGGCGATACCGGCTTGCAGCACCAGCAGCTCGATGCCGCGTGCCAGCCACAACCCGACGATCTGGCCGGGCTGCACGCCCGCCGCGATCAGACGCGCGGCAACCAGATCGGCCTGGGCGTTCAATTCGCGGTAGCTCAAGGAACGGTCGCCAAAAATCAGCGCCGTCTGGTCAGGCGTGCGTGCGGCAGTGGCTTCCAGCAGGTCGGCAAGGATTTCCTCGCGCAGTAAATGGTCCTGCTGCGGGCCAAAAAGAACATCGGGATTGAGCTGTATTACGCGTTGATTCATGCTGATACTTTATTCTGATTTAGCCGCCATTGTACGGTACGCCAGTTGGTTCCCCTAGGGGGAGAATGCAAGTTCTGCTTACAGCCTTTACAATAGGAAATACGAGTTGAAAATCGAAGGAGCCGCATGACTACGAATCACCGTCCATTCATCGCCCCTGAGCAGTTTGATGACGCCCAGGCGGCCTATGACCAGGTGTTGGCTATCTATGAAACCAACATCGCTTATTTGCGCGACTCCATGAAACGTTTTGTCGCTGGCGAAGACGTCGGCGACCATGTCCGTGCCTGTTATCCCTTTGTCCGTGTGCATACCGACACCGTGGCCCGCGCCGATTCGCGGCTGGCGTTTGGTTTTGTGGCCGGCCCTGGCACTTATGAAACCACGCTGACCCGGCCGGATCTGTTCGCTCGCTACTATTTGCAGCAATTCAAACTGCTGCTGAAGAACCATGGCAGCCATCACGTCAAGATTGAAGTTGGCACCAGCGCGCAGCCGATACCCATTCACTTCTCGTTTGCCGAGCATGAACATATCGAAGGCAGCCTGACCGCCGAACGCCGCCTGCTGATGCGCGACGTGTTCGACCTGCCCAACCTGGCGGCCATGGACGACGGCATCGCCAACGGCACCCACGAGCCGCCGCCAGGTGAAGCGCAGCCGCTGTCGCTGTTCACGGCGCCGCGCGTGGACTATTCGCTGCAGCGCCTGCGCCATTACACGGGCACCTCGTGCGAACATTTCCAGAAGTTTGTTTTGTTCACCAACTACCAGTTCTACATTGACGAATTCATCAAGCTGGGACATGAACTCATGGCCAGTCCATCCGGTGCGCCGGGCGACGATTACATCGCTTTTGTCGAGCCGGGCAACCTGGTGATGCGCCGTGTGGGCCAGGCCGTGGCGCCGGGTGACGCCCACGGCGCGCCGCTGCCGCGCATGCCGCAGATGCCGGGCTACCACCTGGTGCGTGCCGATGGCACCGGCATCTCCATGGTCAATATTGGCGTCGGTCCCGCCAACGCTAAGACGATTACCGACCACATCGCCGTGCTGCGCCCGCATGCCTGGCTGATGCTGGGGCACTGCGCCGGCCTGCGCAACACGCAGGAGCTGGGCGATTACGTGCTGGCCCATGGCTATGTGCGTGAAGATCACGTGCTCGATGAGGACCTGCCGCTATGGGTGCCGATTCCGCCGCTGGCCGAGGTGCAGGTGGCAATTGAGGCGGCGGTGGCGGAAGTCACGCAGCTCACGGGGCATGACCTCAAGCGCGTGATGCGGACGGGTACGGTGGCCAGCACCGATAACCGCAACTGGGAACTGATGCCGCAGCGCACCCCGGAGCGCCGTTTCAGCCAGAGCAGGGCGATTGCGCTGGACATGGAAAGCGCCACCATTGCCGCCAACGGCTTCCGCTTCCGCGTTCCGTATGGGACCTTGCTGTGCGTGAGCGACAAGCCCATGCATGGAGAAATCAAGCTGCCCGGCATGGCCAACCAGTTCTACCGCGACCGGGTTGACCAGCATTTACGCATCGGCATCCGCGCGATGGAACTGCTGCGGGCGCTGGGCGTGGACAAGCTCCACAGCCGCAAGCTGCGCAGTTTTACGGAGGTGGCTTTCCAGTAAAGCGGCGACGGTGAGAATGTGAGATTTTTTGTGGCTTGCGATCAAGTATCCTGCGTGTTCATTAATAAAAAGTGGACTGAACATGAAATTGATCCTGGCTAGCCTGGGCGCCGTTGCGCTGTGCACATCGGCCGCCTGCTTTGCTGCTGACAGCCCGGCCACTGTCGCCCAACAGTTTGTGGACGCGTTGCAGCATCACCGCGTGAACGATGCGGCAGCGATGTTCGCGCCGGGCGTGGATGCGGCAGCAACGGCGCAGATGCTGAAGCGCGCAGATGACAGCGTCGGTGGTTTCTCGACGATGCACGCGATTCCCATGCTGCCGGACGGTAAAACCATCAAGCTGCTGGTTCCGGCGCGTAATAATGCATCCCTGCAGAAGTTCGTCCAGTTTCGATATGGCGCCACTGCAGACGATGGGCAGCCGGTGTTTTACGAGTTGAACCTTGCCGACGACAGCAATGCGCCGCAAGTGCTGTCGTTTGATCTGCATTTTCCTGCCGCTGACGCCAACACCAGCCAACGCGCTAATAAGCTGGTGCGTGCTGTGCTTGGGTTGTCCGCGCAGCCGGTTTCTCCCCATGAAGAGGCGAACATGAACAACGTGGTGCATCTGGTCGTCAGCGACGACAGCTATATACACCTGGGTGATAAAAAACTGCGCACCCGGGAAGAAGTCACTGCCGCCCTGCGCATCGTTAAGGAACAAAATCCCGACGCGATTGTGTCGCTTGAGGCTGGCAGCTCAAACCAGTATGAAGCCATCGGCCAAGCCATCTATGGCGCGCATTTCGCCGGCTTTTCCGGTGAGCGTTTTCGCATGATGATTGAGGGCAAACCACTGGTGCCCTAGGAATATTGGTCAGGCACTCCGGTATTCAATTGACTATTTAAACCACGCCGCCTATATTCAAAGCCGACTTATGGTCTGCGTGGTGCGATCAGCGTCCCGACGATTTGCCGCGCAGTCTATCGCTATCTTCATGGAGGCTTTGATGTCCCAGGAACGAATTTCAGTTGATGATCTGCTGCAGAAGCAGGCTGCGCCACCCCAATTGCTGGTCACCATTGAAGCACTCACAGAACCCGATCTGGTGAAAGTCACGCCGTTTAACAGCGGCGCGAGATGTGCCTGCAACACCGCACTCAAAATCAGGAAGGAGGCCATCGACTGGGTCAAGCCGACCGACCAGACCCATGAGTGCTGCGGCAAGCAACTGATCGTGGTGGAAATTGGGTTGAAGGACGCCACGCTGGCCGACGTCCTGGGGCAGCTCGCCGCCAACGCCCAGGCCCGCTCGCTGCCTACGCCGGAACAGGCGCAAGCGTATTTTCAGGACAATATGCCTCCGGCCGGCGCGGCCCGGCCCCGCAGACCAATGGCCAAGCGCCCTCCCGGGAGAAATGAACGCCCGCTTGGCCCGGTCGGCATCTGGGACCCGGAAGAAGGCAGTTCCGGTGTCGGCGAGCAGAATACCTGCGAAGAGGCGTTCAAATATTGCAATTACTGGTGCAAGTTCTTCGGCAAGAGCTACCCGAGCGGTATCGCCAGATGCCTATGCAACTGCCAGAATGATTACTGGCGCTGCGGCGATCCGAACACCTTCATCCCGATTGACTGCGATCAGCTTTAAAGCCTGTTTTGCCCTGACGCCATTGCGCGGCAGCTTTTTTCGCACGCTTCGCAGGCGCGGACGCATTCCACCATGCCGTCCAGGTCACGGCAACTGAGCGCGCAGGCATAGCAGATGTCTGCGCACAAGGCGCACAACTGCGCGCTGTATGGCGAACCGCTCAGCTGAAGATTGGCGGACGTTTCGCAGATCGTCGCGCAGTCCATCATCAGGCGGAAGTGTTGCGGTTCGACGTGCTTGCCGCCCATCTGCAGACAGTGGCGTAATGCCGTTTGCAGGCAGGCTTGATGGCAGTTGGTGCAGGCGTCGATGCAGTCCTGCATGTCAGGCATTTCATCCATTTCGGCTCCTTGTGCTTGGCTTGGAAAACTTCCATGCTAGGCGTGGGGGTAGCCGGGCTCTGTACGTTGCCTATCTTTGGGCGGCCACCGTGCCGAACGATTCAAATGCTTCCAGCAGTATCTTGGCGCGGAAGGGTTTGAGGATGACACGGTTGACGTGGCGCTCGCGCAGTTCGCGCATCAGATCCGCAGTCGCCTGGTCCACCATGACGGCGATGGGAATGCTGGCCGCACTGGCCGACAAGCCGTTGCGTACTTTATCCAGCAAGGCCAGGTTGTAATGGCAGTTCTCATCCGCGCCGCAGTCGATCGAGATGACGGCGCCATGGAAGGCGCGCTCACGCAGCATGCGTTCCGCCGCCTGCATGCTGGCGGCTTCGTGTACCGTGCCCAGGCCCAGCGAACGCGCGGTCAGCGACACGGTTTTACGCAGCAGCGTTTGCTCTTCCACGAGCAGCATGTTCAGGTTCCTGACTGGCGCTTCACTCATGAGGGGCCTCCGCAGGATTGCCTAGTTCTTCCACCAGCAAGTCACGCAGCGAGGAGAAAATGGCCAGCTCGGTGTTGTCGAGTGTGCGCGGTTTGTGATCGATGAGGCACAGCGTGCCGATGACGTAACCGGACGGCATGGGCAGCGGGGCGCCGGCATAAAAAATTACGTAGGGCGCGCCGGTGACGATCGGATTGTCGGCAAAGCGCGCATCCGCCCGCGCATCGTGAATGACGAAGATGTCCGGCTGCAGGATCGCGTGGCCGCAGAAGGAGACGTCGCGGCCCATCTCGCACACGTCCAGTCCCACGCGGGCCTTGAACCATTGGCGGTTATCGTCGATCAGTGAGATCAGCGCGATCGGCACGTCAAACTCCTGCGCCGCAAATTGGACCACCTTGTCGAAGCGCGCTTCGGGTGGCGTGTCGAGTATCAGCATCGCGCGCAGCGCGGCGAGGCGTTCGCTGTCGTAAGCAGGGATCGGCGCAGCTAACATGGCAAGGGGCGGCGCACGGCCGCGTAGTCGTGTTGTGCTTACTCTAACATTACTGGCCACAGATGGCGCATCTGGTGCCGCGATGAGACACAATGTTGACTGAGTCAGCAATTTATCGCACAATCGGCCCGTTGACGCTAGCCGGAGTCCCCATGCCTGCCCCTGTTTTCAGCGACCGCGTTGCTGCGGTCCGTTCGTTTAACCGATTCTTTACGCGCCAGATCGGCGTGCTGCGCGAAGGCCTGCTGCATAGCGACTTTACGCTGACCGAAATGCGCGTACTGTATGAATTGGCCCACCACGGCGACCAGCCATCCGCCACGCTGTGCCGCGACCTGGGACTGGACCGCGGCTACCTGAGCCGCATCATCGCCAAGTTCGAGAGCGCAGGCTTGGTGGGCAAAGTCCCATCGGCCACCGATGGCCGCGCCAAGCTGCTGCACATGACGGAACACGGCCGCGCCGTGTATGAACCGCTGGACCGCCGCTCGCGCGAAGAAGTGGGCGACATGCTATCGCGCTTCGATGAACCGGACCAGTTGCGCATGCTGGACGCGATGAACACCATCCGCGAACTGCTCGACTCCGCAGAGGGCATGAAGTATGCGCAGCCGTTCGTGCTGCGCGCCCACCGTGCCGGCGACATGGCCTGGATCACGCGCCGCCATGGTGATCTGTACGTCCAGGAGCAGGGTTGGGACCGCAGTTTCGAAACGCTGGTAGGCCAGATCTGCGCCGATTTCGAGCGCGACTTCGATCCGCAGCTGGAGCATTGCTGGATCGCTGAAATGGCGGGCGAGCCGGTCGGCTCCATCGCCGTGGCGCGCAGCGGCGAGGAAGGCGTGGCCAAATTGCGCCTGCTGCTGGTGGAAGAGGAGGCGCGCGGCTACGGACTGGGCTCGCGCCTGGTCGACGAATGCCACCGCTTTGCGCGGAACGCGGGTTATCGCAAGATGCGCCTGTGGACCACCGACCAGCAGAAAGAAGCGCGTCACATCTACCGCAGCAAGGGCTATGCGCTGGTGGCGGAAGAACCGGTGCACGCTTTTGGGCAGGATATGGTCAACGAAACGTGGGAGCGCGATCTGTGACATCAAGTAGCTGATTGCTCCGCTGGCGCGGCTCTGGCAATATCCTCCACTAATCGTTTAAACAACATGGGGATGGTATGCAAAAGAACCGGCTGCTGGTGTGGTCCAGGCGTGTCCTGTTTATCCTATTGGCTTTATTGGTGCTGGCAATCGCCGGCGCCTGGCTGTACCTGCGCGGCAGTCTCGCACAGCTGGATGGCACGCTGAAAGCGGCCGGCCTTGAATCCACGGCCAGCATTGCGCGCGACGCGCATGGCGTGCCGGTCATCAGCGGCGGTAGCCGGGGTGACGTCGCCTATGCCACCGGTTTCGTCCATGCGCAGGAGCGTTACTTCCAGATGGATCTGCTGCGCCGTGTGGCGGCGGGCGAGCTGTCGGAGCTGTTCGGCGAACGTGCGCTGCCGCTGGATAAATCCCACCGCCTGCACCGCTTCCGCGCGCGTGCCGAACTGGCAGTCAAGTCCATGCCCGCCGCCGACCGCGCGCTGCTGGAGCGTTATGTGGCAGGCGTCAACGCCGGTTTGAATGCCCTCAGCGCCAAGCCGTTCGAGTATGCGCTGGTCGGCATGCCGCCGCGCGCGTGGGCGCCGGCCGACTCGCTGCTGGTGATCTGGGCAATGTATTTTGACCTGCAAGGCAGCCAGGAGCCGCGTGAACTGGCGCGTGGCTGGTTCAAGGAGCATACGACCGAGGAGCAGCGCGCCTTCCTCGCGCCAGAAGCGTCACCATGGGACGCGCCGCTGGATGCGAACAGCATTGCCGCCAGCGACATTGCCATCCCTGCCGCGCCGCCGGCATGGTGGGGCAAGCCGAAAGCGGCGGATGCGCCAGCGCCGGCCAAAGTGGCGGCGGCTGAATTCCTCAATACCGTTGGCAGCAACAACTGGGCGGTGGCCGGCAGCCGTAGCGATACCGGCGCCGCCATCGTGGCCGATGATATGCACCTTGGCATCCAGCTGCCCAACACCTGGTACCGCGCGGCCCTGCAATTCCCGGACGGGAAGGGCGGCCAGCGGCGCCTGGTGGGCGTGACGTTGCCAGGTACGCCGTTTGTGGTGGTGGGCAGTAACGGCCGTGTAGCGTGGGGCTTCACCAACAGCTATGGCGACTACATGGACTTCATTGCACTGGACACGGATGCCTCCAGACCCGGCCAGGTACGCACGCAGGCGGGTTGGGAGACGCCGGCCGAAAACGAGGAAACCATCCTGGTGAAAGGCGCAGCGCCGGTCAAACTCATCGTACGCGAAACCTCGCTTGGACCGATCCGCGAAGCGCTGGGCCGCAGCTATGCGCTGCACTGGACGGCGCATACCCCAGCCGCCACCAACTTCAATGCACGCAACCTGGAAGTGGTAGACACGCTGGAACAGGCGCTGGCGATCGCGCCGACGCTGGGCATCCCGGCGCAGAATTTTGTCGGCGGTGACGACAAGGGCAATATCGGCTGGACGATCGCCGGTCCGCTGCCGCGCCGCGCACCGGCTGGCGTGGCGTCGACCTATCCGATGACGGCCGATGATGCGGCGGGCGTATGGCAAGGCTGGCTGGCGCCGGAAGAGTATCCGAAAGTGATCAATCCCGCCGATGGTCACATCGCCACCGCCAACAGCCGCCAGCTGGCAGGCAACGGCGCGGAGAAAATCGGCGACGGCGGCTTTGACCTCGGCGCGCGCACGCATCAGGTACGCGACGACCTGGCGGCGCTGGGAGCGAAGACGGACGTGAAAAAAGTCTACGCCATCGGCCTTGATGACCGTGCCGTATTCCTGACCGCCTGGCGTGAGCGTGCGCTGGCCACGCTGGATGCCAAGGCGATCAACGGCAACGCGCAGCGCACCGAAGCGCTGGCGCTGTTGAAGGATAACTGGAGCGGCAAGGCCAGCGTGGATTCCGCCGGCTACCGCATCACGCGCGGTTTCATGTACGCCGTGTACGACATCCTGTACGAGAGCGCCAACGCCGAACTGGCCAGGGTCGATAGCAAAGCCAGCATGGCGTCGGTCAGCTCGCGCTGGCCGGTGGTGGTGGCGCGCCTGCTGGACCAGCAGCCAGCCGCCTGGCTGCCACCGCAGTACGCGGACTGGCAGGCCTTGCAGCTTGCCGCCATGGACCGCGTCATCAAGGACCTGACCAAAGATGGCCAGCCGCTGGCCAAGGCGACCTGGGGCCAGCGCAATACGGCGGCCAGCGCGCATCCGTTTGCAGCGGTGCTGCCGGTAGTGGGCAAATACCTGAAGGTGGCGCCGGATATGCTGCCGGGCGACCAGCACATGCCGCGCGTGTCCGGTCCCACGTTCGGCCAGTCGGAGCGCCTGACCGTGTCGCCGGGCCACGAAGAGCAGGGCATCTTCAACATGCCGGGCGGCCAGAGCGGCCATCCCTTGTCGCCTTACTTCCTGGATGGCCGCATGGACTGGGTTACTGGCCGTGAGTCGCCGCTGCTGCCGGGACCTGCGCAGCATACGCTGACGTTTGTGAAGTAAGCGGGCCGAGACCGAACAGTGGGCGCAGCACGGCGATGCGGCGCACCACTTCAAAGACACCGAAGCTGAAGCCGAAGGTCAGCACGATCAGGAACACGCCTTCGATGCCTGGCGCCAGCTTGATTGGCTTCATCCAGTGCGCCATGCTGACGATCAGCGTCTGGTGCAGGATGTAGACCGGGAACACGGCTTCGGTCAGGTAGCGGCGCTTGGCGCTGTCGAAATTCAGATGGCGGCGGCCGAACCCGCACACGGTCAGGATGGGCGTCCACTGGCACAGGCAGTAGATGACGCGGAATACCGGCCGCCATTGCTGGACTTCGGGCGTGTTGGCCAGCGCTTCCGGCATCGACCAGTAGCACACGATCAGCGCCCAGCTGGTAAGCCACAGGCCAAGACTGGTCCAACGCAGCGTTTCGATTTTCGCCCACAGGCCGCCTTGCACCGCCATCAGTGCGCCCAGCGAGAACAGGAAGAAGTACTGGGCGTGGTTGTACCAGTCATTGGTCAGCGCGTGCGTGGCGGGGAAGCGGTCGGCCAGCGTGAAGCGTGCGATGGCCAGTACCAGCACCGGCAGCACCACAATTGTCCAGCCGCTGAGCAGACGGCCCAGTGCATCGCTGGCTTTCTGGAAGCGCGCGCCCAGCAGCCACACGATCAATCCGGCTATCATGGTGTAGGCCCACAGATAGGCGACAAACCACAGGTGGTTCCAGGTCGGCATGGCGAGGCAGTCGGTGCCACGGCAGAAGCCATGGTAGCCGCTTACATACAGCCGCATGAATTCAGCGTAGCTGCCTTGGTAGGCGACTTTTTCCACCACTTCGAAATACGCCTGCGGCGGCACGATCACGAACATGCCGAAGATCAGCGGCACCAGCAGCCGCCAGCTGCGCTGCCTGAGCAGCGCGCCGACGCGGAATTTTTTCAGCATGAAGGCGGTGGCCACGCCCGAAATCATGAACAGCAGGCCCAGACGCCATGGCGACGACAGGATCATCAGCGGCTCGATGGCATCGCTGGCGAAAGGACTTTTCACGTGCCAGTCCCAGGTCACGTAGTACATGCCGGTGTGGTAGAAGATCAGCACGCAGAAGGCGAAAATCCGTATCCAGTCGAGGAAGTAGAGGCGGTTGCTATGATTCATTCTGGCTCCTTTTTGTAATGAATCCAGATTAATGGCGCCCCGTGCCTGCGTCCATCGCCGTGGGGCGAAATGGGCGCATTTTGGGGTGAGCCGGACTTGTTTAGTTGATACAATCAATCTCCGCCCAACCAACTGGAGGTAACTTTTATGAAGATTGCCGATGTCGATTTAAGCGTGACCAATGATGGTTTTCTGAAAGTGGACGCCATGGCGACCACGCCAACCCTGGGCTGGACCAATGTTGGCCTGCAGCCTGTGGAATACGTGATGTTTCCGGGAGATGGCGTTCTCGATATCCAGCTTGTGGGCACGGCGCCGGTGGGGGCCGCTGCCACCAGTATCGGACACTTTCCGGTCAGTGTTGTCGTCAGCGACAAGCCTGAAGTGAGGGGTGTTCGCATCAGCTGGCAAAATGAGCGGTTGATTACGGTATTGAGGGCGGTAAAAAATGCAGAAGATATCGGCAAGGCGCCGATATTCCTGGAGGCTGGTTCGATTCAGGGCGATCAGCTGTTTCTGAACGTGCGCTATGCCGGTGGCTGCGGGCCGCACAGTTTTCAGCTTGGCTGGGATGGTGCGTTCCTGAAGTCCTTCCCGCCGCAGATCATCCTGCGCCTGAGCCACAACCCGTTGCAGGACGAGTGCAAGGCGGTGCAGAGCGAGCTGCTGCAATTTGATCTATCGACCGCGCTGGGCGAGACGCCGCCTGAACTCATGAAGATTCACGTGGCCTCGGTGCAGAATCAGATCTCGATTGACGTCCCCAGGTAGCGTCAATTGCACTGGTAGATTTCCAGTGCCCCGTTATCTGCTGCGCCGTCCGCGACATGCCAGCCGGTGAGGCCAAACGGGGTTTTGACGAGCAAGGTGGCGCCGGTTTTTTGATCCTTCCCGGGCTGCAGGCCGATCACGAAGGCTGTCGTTCCTGGCGCGAGTGTCGCCACCACGTTTTTGCTGGCAGGCGATTCAAACAGCCGGACCGTCCCTTGTACCTGCGTTTCTGTGCCGATGTAGATGAGTGGCTGCACGGCTTCGGCGAGCGCTTTTTCTTTTTGAACGATCTTCCTGGTATAGCGCGGCCCGCATAGCGACAGGTGCAGCTGGTTCAGATACGCCATGCCGTTCCCCGCGAAATACCATTCTGCGTCATCAGGATTGAACACGGCATACTTGCCCAGCACCGCCCCGGTCACCACGTCCACCAGCTCGTAGTAGGAAGGGAAGTGCATCATGTCTTCGATCATGTCGACATGGACTTTCAGCTTGGGCCCGAAACTGACCGTGCCGAGACGCGTCCTGTTGTAGTAGGCCTTGTCGTAGGCGCCTTGTGGTACTGGCTTGCCGCTCCACTTCACAAACTGCGATGCAGATTCGACGTGGATATGCGGCGCCACTAGCGCCTTTTCGTTAAACAGCGGCGCGGCGCCGGACAGCGCCGGTGCTATCGCCGTCAGAAATACCGCGATCAGCTTTAAGGGAGAGATGGACATGTCTAGTTCGCGGATGCCGAGGCGCCCGGCAGGTCAGGCACTTGCAGGATGAACTGGCTGCGCAGGTCGCGCACCATTTTCTTGATGTCGGCCTGCATGGCCAGTTGATCTTCCGGCGTGCAGACTTTGGTGCCGGCCTTGCCGCTTTTGAGGCTGCGTTCAATCACCAGCTTGCCCTCGGTCTGTTTGAACCTGGCATGGTACTGGAAGTAGGGACTGGCGATGTCCACGTCGGGCGGCACGGCGAGCAGCCTGGCGTTCTGCGGAAACTGGTAGCTTGCCTGTTCTTCGAAGTCGTTCTCATAGCAGATGAAAGGCTGGGTACGGGTCGTTTCGTTGGTCATCCTGAACACCTGATTCCACAGCCCGGCATACAAGCTGCTCGCTGCAACCAGGCCAACCGTTCCTGGCAGGTAGGCCCAGTTTTCTCCTTTACCATGCAAGCTATATTGATAGCCTTTGCCGGTGTTCGTATTATCCGGATCACCGGCGTCCACAGTGCCGCTGCCTTTGATGCCATTTGCCTTGAGCAGGCTTTCGACGAAGCGGCTTTGGTCGTTCTTGTTCCAGTTCTGTATTTCGGTACGGACCTCTTCTTCCCAGGAGCCCAGATTGTCGCGTGTGAATCTGAATTGGGCTGAGCCGTCTGCGGCAATCTGCACCGTATAGACATTTTTGACCTTGCCCGCTTGCGATACCGGCGTATGGCCCATGGCGCCAGTCCGCGTCAGGATGACCTGCTTGTCCAGATCCCAGAACGGCAGATAGCCGACGGCGAGATTGTTTGCAGTTGAATCGATGTATAAATCGAGACCGGGAATATAGGTAATCACATGATTGAACGGCTCCATGTGGGCTACCGGTGACAGCTTGTAGGCGCTGCCATAGTTGATCAGTGCTGGCGTGCTGTCGATGCCTACAGCGCCCAGCATGGCCTCCATCAGCGCAACGTGATCCTTGCAATCGCCGTAGCGGTTCTTCAGGATTGATTCTGCGCTGTGCGGTTCGATGCCGCCGTTGCCAATGTAGACTGCGACGTAGCGGATATTCTTGCGTACCCAATTGCCGATGGCATGTGCTTTTTCGCGCGGATCGCTGAGCCCTTGTACCAGTTCACGCGCTTTAGCTTCGATATGCGGCGTAGCCTTGGCGGCTGCCTTGGCAGCGCGGTCGTACGCGAGGCCGATGGTGCCGTAGCTGTCGAAGGTCGAGACAATCAGATGCTGTCCGTAGTCGGAGTAAGCAACGGCGTCGGCTTCAATGCGCGCATTGTCGGCAGGCAGATAGTCCCAGCGGTAGACAGTGCGGTTCTCGTGCTGTTCCGGCGGGCTGGCCATGTAGCCGCGTTCGTCGACTTTGAGCTGCATGTCCGCGGGCAGGTCGTAGATCAGGGTCTGCTGCTTGGTCGGATTGAAGTAAGGCGTGGTCCTGTCATAAAACTGGCCACTAAACTGCGCACTGCTGCGCTTCCTGCGGATTTTTGAATACAGCTTGTCGCCCACTTCCACCTCGGCATAGATCACCGTTTTAACCTGCATGTCCTGGAACATGGGCGCACCCGCGTAGGCTGGTTCCTGCTGCAGCTTGATCTGGCCGGGCAGCACCGCTATGCGGCGGCCATCGGGTTTTTCCGTGTAGGCTTCGACGATCTCGACGTCTTCCAGCGTGCGGTTGAAATGGAACTGGCGCTGGGCTTCACCGGCAATGGCGCGCTGTTCATTCAGCTGCACCAGCGTTTCTTCCGTCGACATATAGCTGCCGTCACGCTGGACGACGAAGTGCTGCAGGTTTTTTAATACGGACACCGATCTGTCAGTGCCATCATCAGCCGCTAAAGCGTGGGAGGAAAGCAGGGCAGCGGCGCACAGCGCCGCGAGTAACTTCAGCTTCATTGAATGCTATTTCTTGTTATTGGATGATGTCGTAGTCTTGCGTGTCGATGACTTTCTTGTCGATCGAAACCACCACGCGGTAATGGCCGGGATCAAAGCCGCTGGCAGGCATGCGCCAATACATGCGGTATGGGCTGGCTTCCAGCCTCATGTTCTTGTCGCGCACGGCGACGACCTTATCGCCTTCATACCAGGTCCAGTTGACGGCGTGGGTACCGGCGCTACCCGCTTGCGGGTCCCATTTGAGGCGGGTGATAACGACCAGCGTATCTCGCTGGTGGATTTGCGTTTGCGGGATTTCTTCAAACGCTGCGCCGTTGCGCGCTGCGGTGACCAGGCCGCCGTTTGGCGTGATCTGATCGACATTGATGGAGGCGCAGCCCTGCATCGAGCACAGTACCGCCAGGCTGGCAGCGATCTTTTTCATCATGTCCTTACGTCCCTATGAAATTAGTTGAACGGATTGTAAGGAGATTGCTGCGTGCGGAAATACACCATTTGTCACTATTTACAAAGCGATACAAGACGGGCTTCGACGTCGGCGCGGTACTGGCGGCTCAGCGGAACACGGGCGTCGCCGCGCAGCAGCAGTTCACCATCGCCTTTCTCCAGATTGACGATGCTGGCGATCCAGTTCAACTGCACGGCAGCGCGGCGGTGGCAGCGGATGAAGCGCGGCCCCAGCTTGTCCAGCAGGCCAGCCAGCGTCTGGCGCATCAGTGGCTCGCCCTCGGCGGTGTGCAGAATGACATAGTTGTCAGCCGTTTCTATCCATTGGATGTCGTCCACCTTGACCACGCGCGTGCCATTGCGTTCGGGGACCAGCAGCTGTGCGACGGCGGGCAGGGCTTCTGCCAGCGCCGCTGCTGTGACAGCGCGCTGCGGCAGCCGTTCGCGTACGCGCTGCATGGCGCGTTGCAGGCGCACCTGGTCGTAGGGCTTAAGCAGGTAGTCGATGGCATTGGCATCGAAAGCGCGGATGGCGTATTCATCGTAGGCCGTCACAAACACCACCAGCGGCGCCGGTTCCGGTAACGAGGCGGCGACATCGAAGCCGGTAATCTCGGGCATCTGGATATCGAGCATAAGCACATCCGGCGCGAACGTGGACAGGCGCTCCAGTGCTTCAACACCGTCGCGCGCTTCTTCGATGGCGCTGATGCCGGGTTCCTGCGCCAGCATGCGGCGCATTTTGTCGCGGGCAGGGCGTTCGTCGTCGACGATCAGGATACGCATGGCAGTCTCACTTCCGCCCGCACGCCGGCGGGCGATAATTGAATCAGGTCGAACGTGGCGCGCTTGCCGTACAAGGCTGCCAGCCGCTCGCGCAGATTGCGTACGCCGATGCCATGGCCAGACGGGTCACCGGCGGCCAGCGTGCCACGGTCATCTTCCAGCCGCAGCACCAGCAGGTCCTGCTCGCGCTGCACCGAGATGTGGATGGCTGCCGGCTGGCGTTGTTTTTCAACCGTGTGTTTGAAGATGTTTTCCAATAGCGGCTGCATGCTCATGACCGGTACTTCACAGGCCAGCAGCGAGTCGTCGATCTGCCAGCTGATGCTGACGCGGTCCGAGAAACGCTCGCCCATCAGCGCTGCATAGCCGCGCAGCAGGCGCAGCTCGGTCTCCAGCGGTACCAGATGGCGCTCGCCGACATCCAGCGTGGCGCGCAGCACATCGGACAGCTGGATCAGCATGGCGTCGGCACGCTGCACGTCGCTGTACATCAGCGATGAAATCGTATTGAGTGCGTTGAACAGGAAGTGCGGCTGCATCTGCTGGCTTAAACGCAGCAGCTGCGCCTCACGCAGCGAGGCGTTGGCGCGCTCCACGCGCAGCCGCTCTTCCAGCATGGCGTAAAACGACAGCACGCCAAACACGATGCCGGTGAAGGTGGTAAAGAACACCGTGATCTTCACGTCTTCATACAGGAAGGTCTGCGGCCATGGCGTGTGGGTATAGACCTGTCCATTCAGCGCATATACCGCATGGCGGATACCAAAGGCCACCGGGACGAAGGCAATCCAGTACATCGGCAGCCACACCAGCTGCCGTGCAAACCAGCGTATCGGTGAGGAGACCAGGCCGTCGTACTTTCGTGTCAGACGGCGCTGCGTCACCAGCAGCAGGGTGCAGGTGAAGGCCGACGAAGTCTCCCACAGGATCGGCTTCCAGTACTCATGGCCGCCATCGCGAATGTATTCCTGCACGGCAGTTGATATCATCAGCGCCCAGAACAAAAGCCAGGCGAGGATTAGCAGCAGTCGGGTGCGGGAACGTAGCATCGGTGGTTAACGGTAGCGTGCTTCCATCAGGTCGATCTCGCGTACCAGCTTGCGCGAGATCTCGTCGGAGATATGGTCATGGCGGGCCAGGTCGAATACCGTGCGGCGCTCTGCCGCCAGCGCGGCCAGCCGCAGTTCCTTTTCTGCATAGTCGGTCTTGCGCCACGCCTGTTCGGTGTCCGGATCCACCTCTTTGAGCTTGTGCTCATAAAACGCGATCACGCGCGCTGCTGCTTGCGGGTAGACTTCCGGATCGATGCAGGCGTCGGATTCCATCAACGCGATCTGGGTCTTTTCAATCGCGGTAATCGCCGCGTTGGCGGCGGCGCGGCGGGCGATGTCTTCTTCCTGCTGCTCTTCCGGCTCGGCCGGGAAGGTCATGCCGGCCAGCAGGCGCGGCAGGCCGATGCTGGCGACCAGCAGTGAAATCAGGATCACCGAACAGGCCAGGAAGATGGTCAGTGCGCGCGCGGGGAAGGGCGAGCCATCCGGCAGCGCCAGCGGCAGCGTCAGCACGCCGGCCAGCGTGATGGTGCCGCGCGCACCGGCCAGCGTGGTCGCCAGCAGCAGGCGTGGATTGATCTTGTGGCGCGGACGGTGACGCACTTTTTGCTTGAAGATGGTGAGGCGCAGCGACGCCCACACCCACGCCATGCGCAGCACCAGCAGGCCGAAGGTGATGGCAAACGCGTAGGCCACCAGCCACCAGCGGTTCACATGGCCGCTTTCCTCCAGCGAGGTACCAGCCAGCAAGAAGATGTCCGGCAATTGCTCGCCCAGCAGCACGAACATCACGCCGTTCAGCGAGAACTGTACGGTGTCCCACACGGCCGAACGCTGGATGCGCGTGTTGGCGTGCGCGTGGCCGCTCAGCTCCACGTAGCTCATGGTGATGCCGGCCGCCACTGCAGCCAGGATGCCCGATGCATGCAGGCGCTCCGCCACCAGGTAGGCGCCAAAGGGGATCAGCAGGTTGACCAGGATCGGCGAGCCAGGCGGCTCGCCGAAGTGGCGCACCAGCCAGCGCTGCGCCCAGGTCACCACCAGGGTCAGACCGACGCCGGCGGCAAGCCCCGCGATCACCAGCCAGATAAAGGTGAGGGTGGCGGTTTGCAGCGAGAAGGCGCCCGTCATGGCGGCCGCCACGGCAAAGCGGAAGCACACCAGGCCGGAAGCGTCATTGAGCAGCGATTCGCCTTCCAGAATGTGCATCAGCCGTTTCGGGATGGGGGCGCTGGAAGCGATCGAGCTGACCGCGATCGGGTCGGTCGGCGAGACAATGGCCGCCAGCGCAAACGCCACCGGCAGCGGCATGGCGGGTATCAGCCAGTGAATCAGGAAGCCGGCGCCGACCACGGTGAACACTACCAGTCCGAGCGCCAGTTCAAGGATGGTGCCTTTGTCGCGCAGCAGGCCGCTTTTGGGAATGCGCCAGCCGTCCAGAAACAGCAGCGGCGGCAGGAAGACCAGGAAGAACAGGTCCGGCTCCAGGTCCACGCCATGCGAGGACTTGGCGGCGATCAGTGCACCGAGGGCGATCTGCACCAGCGGCAGCGGTATGGCGCGCGGCAGCACACGGCGGATGTAGGCGCTGGCCACCACGGCCAGCAGCATAATCAGCACAACTTCAATTGAATCCATTCCCTTCCTTCTATCCCGGTAGTAAAACGGCTTAAGCTTACACTATTGGCAGTTCGGTAAAAAGTTGGGCGGTACTCTGGCGGAACGGAAATCTTTCTGTCATAATACTGCCTTCTGCGGGAGTAGCTCAGTTGGTAGAGCGCAACCTTGCCAAGGTTGAGGTCGAGAGTTCGAGACTCTTCTCCCGCTCCAGAATTCAGTAGCACATCAAAAGGAAGCCCGTGGGCTTCCTTTTTTGTTGTTTATCGTTCTCCAATACAACATCTTCCCCCTCAAAATGTGACGCGGCCCAGTGGCAAACGTTATACTGGGTGAGGACCACCGAAGGAGACGAAACCCATGAAATCTGTTCAACAGGAAGTTGATGAGCGCAGTAACCTAACCAACTCCAACAAATTCGAACTCCTCCTGTTCCGCCTGGGCGGTGACGCCAACGGCGAACATTCCGAGCTGTTCGGTATTAACGTCTTCAAAATCCGCGAGATCGTGGCAATGCCCGAAGTAACTGCTGTGGCCGGATCCCCGCCACACATGCTGGGCGTAGTGAACCTGCGCGGACAAATCATCACGGTGCTGGATTTGCCAGGCATCGTCGGTGTGACCCCAAAAACTGGTCTGAATATTATGCTGGTCACTGAATTCGCGCGCACCACGCAAGCGTTCGCGGTCGAATCGGTGGATGAAATCGTCCGTCTGGACTGGAGCCAGGTGCTGACGGCCGAAGGTACGGCTGGCGGCAAGGTCACCAGTATCGCGCGCGTCGACGGCGATACCCAGAACACCCGCCTGGCGCAGGTGCTGGACGTGGAAACCATCCTGCGTGAACTGGTGCCGCCGGAACGCGCGGACATCGATCCGGAAACCATTGGCCCGAAAGTGCTGCTGAAACCGGGCGCGGTGGTGCTGGCCGCCGACGATTCCGTGGTGGCGCGCAACCTGATCGAAAAAGGTCTGGAAGCGATGGGCGTGCACTTCATCATGACCAAGTCGGGCAAGGAAGCCTGGGATCGCCTGCAGTCGATTTCCGAAGGCGCCAAGGCCGAAGGCGTGCCAATTGGCGACCGTGTCGCCATGGTGCTGACCGACCTGGAAATGCCGGAGATGGACGGCTTTACGCTGACCCGCCTGATCAAACAGGACCCGCGCTTCGGCAAGATTCCTGTCGTGATCCACTCTTCGCTGTCCGGCAAGACCAATGAAGATCACGTCAAGGGCGTCGGCGCCGATGCGTACGTGGCCAAGTTCTCGGCAGAGGATCTGGCTGGCACCATCCGCAATGTGCTGGGCAAAGCCGCCGCCACCGCGTAATAAAAAAACAAGGTAGTATAGGAGGGCCGCAATGGAAACATTGCGGCCCTTTTCACTTCTCAGAAAGGATCTACCGTGGCAGCGAAAAAGATACTGTTTTTGACGGGCGACTTTGCAGAAGACTATGAAACCATGGTGCCGTTCCAGGCGCTGCAAGCGGTGGGCCATACGGTGCATGCGGTGTGCCCGGACAAGAAGGCCGGCGACACCGTGAAGACCGCCATCCACGATTTTGAAGGCGACCAGACCTATACCGAAAAGCCCGGCCACCTGTTTGCGCTGAATGCAAACTTCGACGACGCCGATGTCAGCAAGTACGATGCGCTGGCGATTGCCGGCGGCCGCGCGCCGGAGTACCTGCGCCTGAAGCCGCGCGTGATTGAGCTGATCCAGCAGTTCGCTGCCGCCAACAAGCCAATCGCGGCGATCTGCCATGGTGCGCAATTGCTGGCCGCAGCGGATGTCATCCGCGGCAAGACCATTTCCGCTTATCCGGCCTGCGCGCCGGAAGTCAAGCTGGCAGGCGCGCAGTATGCCGACATTCCGGTGGACCAGGCGGTCACCGACGGCATCTTCGTGACGGCGCCGGCATGGCCGGCGCACCCCGCGTGGATCGCCCAGCTGCTGCAAAAACTGGGCACGGAGATCAGGCTGTAAGATTGCGCGCGTGGAAGCGCAGGTGGTCTTCGATGAAGGTCGAGATGAAGTAGTAGCCGTGATCGTAGCGCTGGTGCCGACGTAAGGTCAGCGGCTGCGCTGCGGTCTGGCAGGCCGCTTCAAACGCTTCCGGATACAGCTGCTCCTGCAGGAATTTGTCGCCCAGGCCTTGGTCGATCAGGATGCCGTTGGGGAAGGGCGTGTGCGCCTGCACCATCAGCAGGCTGGCGTCGTAGGCCGCCCATGCGGTCTTGTCCTCGCCCAGATAACCGGTGAAGGCCTTGATCCCCCATGGGCACAGCGACGGCGCGGCGATTGGCGCAAACGCGGACACGGAACGGAACACGTCGGGCCGTTTCAGCGCCATCGTCAGGGCGCCATGGCCGCCCATCGAATGGCCGAAGATGCCGATGCGCCGGGCATCGGCAGGCAGTTCCTGGCTGACCAGTTCACGCAATTCGTGAATGTAGCTGTACATGCGATAGTGTCTGGACCACTCGGGCTGGGTGGCGTCCAGATAGAAGCCGGCGCCGAGGCCGAAGTCCCAGTGGTTGGTTTCGCCGTCCACACCGGCGCCGCGCGGGCTGGTGTCCGGCGCAATCAGCATCAGGCCCAGTTCAGCGGCCATGCGCTGTGCGCCTGCCTTGACCATGAAGGTCTCTTCGGTGCAGGTGAGGCCGGCGAGATAGAACAGCGCAGGCACGCGGCCTTGCGCCGCTTGCGGCGGAATAAAAACCGAGAAGCGCATCGGCAGGCCGATCTCGCGCGATTCGTGGCGGTAGAAGCGCTGCACCCCGCCGTAGCAGGCGTGTTCACTGACCATTTCCAGCATAATTGTTTCCTTATGTTTTCCAGCGCACAGTGATAAAGCTGGTATCAGGTCAGAATTGTACAAGTATCTTTAAAAAGGAGAAGTACATGCCGGATATTCAAGCCATCTTGGCTGATCTGGGCTGGCCGCTGGCAATTGCAGTGGCATGGCTGACGGGTGAATTCGTGCATCGCTGGACGCGCCTGCCGCGTATCAGTGTTTACGGTTTGATTGGTTTTTTACTGGCGCAGGCTTTTCCGGAAGCGCTCAGCAGCGGCGCCTCGAGCAATGTGACCATCCTGGCGAATCTCGCATTTGGTCTGATCCTGTTTGAATTTGGTTACCGCATCAATCTGCACTGGCTGCGGATTAATCCCTGGATTGCGGTCAGCGGCCTGGCGGAATCGGCGGCGACCTTCGGCGTGGTTTATCTGATCGCGCATCTCACCGGCATGCCGCCGTTGACCTCCCTGTTACTGGCGTCGCTCGCCATGTCCACTTCGCCGGCCGGCGTGCTGCGCGTGATTAATGAAGAAGACAGTTCCGGCCAGGTGACCGAGCGGGTGCTGCATCTGGTGGCGATCAATAGCGTGATTGCGCTGTTTGTATTCAAGGTGGTGGTGGGGTTCTGGGTGTTCCAGACCTCCGGCAGCCTGACGCAGGCGGTGTCGCACAGCGGCATCGAGCTGCTGGTGTCGGCGGCAATGGGCGCCGTAATGGGCTTCATCGTGCCGCCGGTGCTGCGCCGCCTGGGCGCGCTGGCGCGTGACGGTACGATTGCGTTTGCGCTGGGCGTGATCCTGCTGGTGGCTGCCTCACGCGCGTTTGACGTGTCGCCGGTGCTGGCGACGCTGACCTTCGGCCTGACGGCGCGCCACAAGCGCGTGGCGTTCAGCCGCACCGAGCGTAACTTTGGCGGCATCGGCGAGCTGCTGACCGTGCTGCTGTTTGTGTTTGCCGTCTCGACGCTGGAATGGGAGCGCGTGGTCGATGGCGCCGGCCTGGCGGCCGTGCTGCTGCTGGCGCGCTTTGTGGTCAAGGCGGTCAGCGTGGGCGCGTTCGCGCACGTCAGCGGCATCACCTGGCGCAAGGGCCTGCTGACCGGTATCGCGCTGTCGCCGATGTCGGTGTTTGTCACGCTGCTGCTGGAGCAGACGAAATACATGGGAATCGTGCTGGTGGACGAACTGGCCGCACTGGCGGCGATGACGCTGCTGCTGGAAGTGGTCGGCCCCGTCATCACGCAACGCGCGCTGCACTGGGCGGACGAAACCCCTAAGGAGGCTAAATAATGGCATTGGAAGAATTCAAATCATCGCAGCCGCTCACCATGGGCGTGGAGCTGGAGCTGCAACTGGTCAGCCTGTCGGACTTCGATCTGACGGCGTCCAGCCCGGACCTGCTGCATCTGTTGAACCGCAAGCCTTTCCCCGGCAATGTGACGCCGGAGATCACCGAGAGCATGATCGAGATTAACAGCGATGTGCACACCAATCACACCGAGCTGGTGGCGCAGCTGCAGCTGATCCGCGACACGCTGGTGCAGGCTGGCGAACAGCTCAACATAGGCATCTGCGGCGGCGGTACGCACCCGTTCCAGAAATGGGCGGAGCGGCGGATTTTCTCCAAGCCGCGCTTCAAGGAAGTGTCCGAGCTGTATGGCTATCTGGCCAAGCAGTTCACGATCTTTGGCCAGCACGTGCACATCGGCTGCGCCTCCGGTGACGATGCGCTGTTCCTGCTGCATGCGCTGAGCCGCTACGTGCCGCACTTTATCGCGCTGTCGTCGTCGTCGCCGTACGTGCAAGGTAATGACACGCTGTTCAATTCCGCGCGTCTGAATTCGGTGTTTGCATTCCCGATGAGCGGCCGCGCGCCGTTCATGCAGCATTGGTCCACATTCGAGAACGAGTATTTCTCGAAGATGGAGCACACCGGCGTGATCAAGAGCATGAAGGACTTCTACTGGGATATCCGCCCCAAGCCGGAATACGGCACCATCGAACTGCGTGTCTGCGATACGCCGCTGACGGTGGAGCGGGCGGCGGCGCTGGCGGTGTATCTGCAGGCGCTGTGCCGCTATCTGCTGGAGCGCAAGGAAGAACCACCGGCCGAAGATGACTACCTGGTCTACAACTACAACCGCTTCCAGGCTTGCCGTTTTGGCCTGGACGGCACGGTGGTACATCCGAAGACGTACGAGAGCCTGTCGCTGCGCGAGGATATCCTGACCACGCTGCGCAAGATGGAGCCGCATGGCGTGGCGCTGGGCGGCACGGCGGGCCTGCAGCATCTGGTGCAGGTCACGCACGAGGGCAGCGACGCGCATTATCTGCGCCAGCAGTTCGACAGCAGTGGCAGCGTGGAAGGCGTCGTGGACGCGGCGATTCACCGCTTCCGCGGCCGCTGATCTACCGGAAGGTGATTGCCTTGTTCAGGCGGGCGATCACCTCGTCCGGCACCGCCTTGCTGCACATGATGTAGCGTTCGGGACCGCGCGGCATGTCCTTCAATGACAGCAGGCGCAGGTTGTTGGCATCAGCTGCGTGCTGCTTGAGCAGGTAGCTGCCTTCCTCGTCCGATACGAACATGAGATCGACGGCGCCCTTGCTGACCGATTGCACCATCTTTACGGTGGACGCGGTGGACACTGCCATCACGGGATGCCACTGCCGGATGTACGCATCCAGGCCGCCATACGAATAGTTATCCTTGACCAGTACACGGATGTCGCGCTGCCGCGTGAGTTCGTCCAGCGTGGCGATGCCGCGTGCGGCAAAGGCGTCGTTGGTCAGCACCAGCCAGGTGCGATCACGGTAAATCGGCTTGGTGAACTTGGCGTATTGCAGCCGGTCCGGCAGCATGAACCAGCCGACCGCGCAGTTCAGACTTTTGGCGTCCTTGACCATCGCCAGCTGGCGGTTGGTGGGAACCTTGTGCCACTGCACGGGAATGCCGGCAGTCTTGAACGCGTGGACCGTTGGCGTACCGGTCAGGCCGGATGGCGTGCCGTCCGGCAGCGGCACCATGTACGGTGGCCGCTCGCTGTAGGCGACGTGTATCGTCTCTTCCGCAACGGTGGTCAGCGGAACAAGCAGGCTGGCAAGGATCACAGCGGCGCTACGCAGGCGATTCATGAAAATCCATCCGGTGTCACAACGACCAACAGTCTACACCGGGCGATGGCATAAGATCAAAAGACATTCATTAATTGCATCACTATTAGTCGTTTAAAAGCGTGTCTCGCGCGCGACGCGCAGGAAGTTGTCGAGGATGCCGGTGCAGTCCAGCAGCTCGACGCCGCCGGCGCGGTGGAATTCGGGGTGCCATTGGAGGCCCATCACAAACGGCGCCTTGCGGTAGCGGATGGCTTCGATCATGTTGTCGGGTACCGACAAGGCTTCCACCGACATGTCACGCCCCAGTGTCTTGACGGCCTGGTGGTGGATGGAATTCACGAGTCCCGTGCTTTTGCCTTTGAACATGCGCGCCAGCGAGGAGCCGGCCGGGAAGCTGATTTCGTGGCGGTTGCGGTCGTAGTCGTCGTTGACGTGGGCCAGTGAATCCGGCACATCGGTGGCGATGTCCTGGTACAGCGTGCCGCCAAACGCTACGTTGATGAGCTGGCAGCCACGGCAGATGCCCAGCACGGGCTTGCCCGCTTCGACAAATTCGTGCAGTAGCTCCAGTTCATACATGTCGCGCGCGCGGTCGCCGCCCCATTCAGGCCGCGTCGGCACCTCGGAATAGCTTTGGGGTGAAACGTCCGCGCCGCCTTGCAGTACCAGGCCGTCCAGGTGCCTGGCGTAGTCGCGCAGGCGGATGTTGGACGGGTGGAGCAGGCCATCCGTATTGACGGTCGGGATCATGAACACCAGCACGTCGCGCGACATCACCCATTGTGCAATCGACTCTTCAAGGTATTGCAGGTTCTTGCTGCGCAGGCCCGTGGCGCCAGGCTCGGGATGGAAGATGCGCGCGGAGACGCCGATGTGCAGCGGCCGCTGGATGATGTGCCGCGTGGCCGCCGCCGCGATGCGCCGGTAGCGCGCCATGATGACGCGGCCCCACAGGCTGAACACGGTGTCGCCAGGGTCGAGGTAGCGCGGCGTGCCACCGTCATGACGGGTCTTGCGGTCCTGCTTGCGCCGCTCACCTTGGTCGCTGGCGCGGCGATGCGGGTTGACCTGCTGCGGATCGTTGCTGTCTGGTCCGTCGCTCATGCTGATTCCTGTCTGTCTTGTATGGCATTAGTGTGCCACACGTCGAAGTCATCAGTCGCCCGGTTCAATCGGGATGCCAACCGTCTGGCTCGGCCATTGGTGACCGTGGGTCTGAATAAGCAAGGAATGTCCTACGCGGGCACAGGCTGCATGCCCTAGGTGTACCTGTCCAGAGCGCGCATCATGGCTACTCCCTGGCGTGTGCCGACAAGCGGCCTGCTAGTCCAGGAATACATTCACTTTCGGAGATACATATCATGGCAAACTCAAATCAAGGCAATCAGGGCCAAGGCAATCAAGGCAGCCAGGACAGCAAGCAATCCAAGCAAGGCGAACAGGGAGGTAAGAGCCAGCAGAGTGATACCAGCAACCGTGGTTTTGCTTCCATGGACCCTGAACGCCAGCGCGAGATTGCTGCCGAGGGCGGCCGTGCCGCCCATGCTTCCGGCAACGCGCATGAATTCACGTCGGAAGAAGCGCGCGAAGCCGGTAGCCAAAGCCACAAGAACGACGGCAATCAGCAGAGCGGCAGTTCGAGCGGTTCGCGCAGCTCCAGCGGTGACAGTGGCAGCAGCAAACAATCCGGCGGCAGCGGTAGCAGCGGTAGTGGCACCGGCGGTAGCAGCGACAGCAAATCCGGTTCGTCCGGAAGCACGCGCGGCGGCACCCCGGAACAACACGCAGAGGCAGGCCGTCAAAGCCATAAAAATGACAAATAACCGCTGTTAGTCTCGGTTGAACGGCGGCCACAGGCCGCCGTTTTTACGTTTGGATGGCATCCAGCCCGGCCAACAGTGTGGTGGCAAAGGCGGTGATCAAGGGATCAGCCTCGCGCCGTGTCGCCATGCCGACGGTGGTCATCAAGCGGCCATGCGATAGCGTGATGAAACGTACACCCGGTGGTGCGGTCAGCTGCATGCATTCCGGCACAATGGCAATCCCCAGGCCTGCTGCAATCAGATTTAGCTGCGAGGACTTACGCGACAGCGCACGGGCTGGTTTGGGGAAGAAGCCCAGTTCCAGGCACAGGTTCGCCACCAGATAGCTCAGGCCACCACGGTCTTTGTGCGGTATCGAGATAAAAGCGTATTCGCTCAACTGCGCCAGGTCCACATTCTCCAGTGCCGCGAGCGGCGAGTGCTGCGGCACGGCCACCATCAATTTTTCACTGCCGATGTCCTGCACCTGGATGTGCGGATGGCGGCGCAAGGTGGGCAGGCGCACCAGCCCGATATCCGCGCGGCCTTCTTCAATTTCCAGTGTCTGATTTTCCGACGGCAGCATGGAGACATCCAGCGTCACTCCGGCATGCACCTCCAGCGCTTGAGCCAGCGCGTTGCTGATGCGCGGTGTGAGGATCACCGAACTTGAATGCTGCAAACGGATCACGCCTTGCGCACCTTTGCCCACGTGGCGTGCCTGCACCAGCGTGTCGTCGATATCTTCCAGGATGCGTTTGCCGCGTTCGAAAAACAGCTGGCCGGCCGGCGTCAGCTCGAACTGGCGGGCGTCGCGCGTGAGCAGCGGCGTTTGCAGCTCGTCTTCCAGCTCCTTGATCTGGCGGCTCAGCGCCGACTGGGCGATGTACAGCTTTTCGGCCGCGCGCGAGTAGCTGCCGGCCTCCACGATCTCTATAAAATATTTAAACTGTTTAAGCGAAATCACCGTTATGCCGTTTCGAGATAGATGGCCGCCGTTTTTGATATTGGATCAAATCCGGCCCGGCCGTTAAAGTGAAGTGTCTCTTCTTCATATACGGAACCTGCCATGTTGGGAATGATCGGTGTACTGGGCGTGATCGGCGTGGTGCTGAGTATTGCAGTAAAAATCATCTGCGTCCAGATCGGACGTGCCGGCGGAGTCGACGACCGGGAGGATTAGGCCTCATAATGAGGGCATGACTAAACGATATGTCGTTTTCGCCCTCATGCTACTTGGCTCACTGATCGTTGCGGCATTGGCCGCATGGGGTACAGGCGCGCTGTGGTTCCAGCTGCCCGCGATCCATACCACCAGCGCCATCTTGCGCAAGCTGGCGCTGGCGGTATGGATCGCGGGCAGTCTGGCGGCCCTGGTTTTTCTGTGGCGGCGTAGCTGGCTGCCGCCTGCTGTCTGGCTGGTGGCGCTGCTGGCCATGATGGGCTGGTGGAGTACCATCAAGCCGTCCCACAATCGCCTGTGGGCGGACGATGTCGCCCGCATGGTGACCGGCACGGTGGACGGCAGCATCGTCACGCTGGACCTGGTGCGCAATTTTGACTGGCGCACGGATGACGACTATACGGTCCGCTGGGAGCCGCGCCAGTACGACCTGAATCAGCTGCGCTCCGTGGATGTGGCTCTGTCTTACTGGATGGGGCCTGCGATTGCCCATACGCTGGTGTCGTTCGGCTTTGCGGACGGACGCTATCTGACCTTCTCCATCGAGATCCGCAAGGAGCGCGGCGAAAGCTTTGATGCGCTGGCGGGCTTCTTCAAACGCTATGAAACAGTGCTGATCGCCGCCGATGAACGCGACATCCTGCGCGTGCGTACCAATGTGCGCGGCGAGGATATGTGGCTGTACCGGCTCCGGATGCCGCCGGAGATGATGCGTTCCCTGTTCCTTGCATACCTGGACGAAGGGGAGCAGCTCAAACGTGAGCCGCGTTTCTACGATACGCTGACCGCCAACTGCACCACCATCGTCTATCAGATGGCCAAGCGGATTTCACCAGGGCTGCCGCTGGACTGGCGCTTGCTGGCTTCCGGCTATCTGGGCGATTATCTGAAAGAGATTGGCGCGCTGGCCGGGCCAGGGCAGCACATCACCGACAAGGCCCGTGCCGCCGGCACAGCGCAGAACTTCTCAGACCGTATCCGTCACTGACGCCATTTGCCGGAGCTGGTGCTTGAGGATTTTGCCGCTGGCCGCAGCGGGCAGAGTGGCCATGGCGATGATACGCGCCGGGCGTTTGTACGGCGCCAGCTGGCTGGCCGCATAACGCAGCAACTCGTCCGTGCTGACGGTGTGCTGCGGGGCCAGCTCCACATACGCCACCACCTCTTCGTCGCCATCTCCAAGACTGCGGCCGACGACAGCCGATTGCGTGACGGCGGCATGAGCGTTCAACACAGTCTCCACTTCCAGCGGATAGACGTTGAAACCGGCGCGGATAATCAGCTCCTTGGTACGGCCGACGATGAACAGCGCGCCGTCGGCATCCTGGCGTACCATGTCGCCGGTATTCAGCCAGCCGTCGGCATCGATCACGGCGGCGGTCAATTCGGGTTGTCTGTAGTAGCCGCGCATGACGTTGGGGCCGCGTATCCACAGCTCGCCGGCTTCGCCGCCCGTCACGCGCACTTCGACGCCGGGAATGGCGTGGCCGACCGAGGTATCGCCGCGCGGCTGGTCGAGACGGGTCTGGCTCACGGTGGGCGCGGCTTCGGTGAGGCCGTAGCCATTGTGCAGTGGCAGGCCAAGCAGCTGTTCAACCTGCGTTTTCAATGACGGCGGCAGCGGCGATCCGCCCGCGTAGGCAAAGCGCAACTGCGTCTCGAGTTTTTGCGGTGTGCCGCCCAGCTGTTCCAGCAGGCGCGCATACATGGCGGGAACGCCCTGTACGATCGTCAGGCGGTGTGCCTGCAAGGCATGCAGCAGTCCATCAGGCGTAAAGCGCGGCGCCAGATACAGGCAGGCTCCCGCATATAAAGTCCCCAGCATGACCGATGTCAGTCCGTAGACGTGGGTAATCGGCAGCACGCCATAGGCGCGGTCGGACGGCGTCAGGCCGCGCAGCGTGCTGGAGACGGCGGCGATGAACAGCAGATTGCGGTGGGTGAGCATCACGCCTTTGGGATTGCCGGTGGTGCCAGTCGTGTAAAGCAGCGCGGCGACCTGCCCGCTGCTTGCATCCACGGGCTCCGGCGTGCAATCGGCATTCAATGCGCCCAGCATCCAGGTGCCGAGCGGGGTATCGACGGCGACAGCCGCATTGTGCCTGGCATGGGCGGCGGTCTCCGGCGAGGCGGGCGAGGCGAGGTAGATCGCCAGCCGGGCGTCGCTATGACGCAGCACAACTTCCACTTCGCGCGGCGACAGGCGGCCGTTGATGTGGACCAGCCATGCGTCCACGGCGGCCGCTGCAAAACTCAGCACCACTTGCGCGACGCAGTTTTCACCGACCACGGCCAGCCGGTCTCCGGGCCGAAGTTGCCAGCCACGCAGCTTGGCGGCCGTGTCGTCGATGGCGTTTGCCAGTTCGGCGTAGGTCCAGTGGCGTTGGCCGTCGTGCAGCACGGGCGCTTGCGGGGAGTGCGCGGCCCAGCGGCGCGGAATGTCGGAAATACGGGCGGGCAGGGATGCCAGCAGTTCAGCGGTGTTGAGGGTCTTCATTACCGCGCATTGTGGCCGATACGGCCGGCGGCGATCAAGCCTTGATGTTGATCAGGGTGCCGATATTCTGGTCTGCGGCCTGTACCACCTTGGCCGACAGGTTGAATTGCGCCTTGTAGACCAGTGAATTGGTGGTTTCGGTGGCCAGATTGGTGGCGCTGGGGGCATCCACCTTGAGCAACTCCTGGCCGCGCGTTGAAATCGAGACGCCCGTGCCGGCTGGCGTGTTTTCCGCAAACGTCGCCTGTTGGGGCTGGAAGCCCTGGGTGCCGATGTTGGCGATCGCGTGCGCGCTATTGCCCAACGCGCGTTCAGCGGCGTTGAGACCGGTAACTCCAGAGCTAAGTGCGGCGATGGCCATGTTCGTTATTTCCCTTCGGTAATATCTGTAGTGTACTCCGATGCGGGCTGAAATGCACGGATTGATTAAATTTTAGGCGAGCGGCTGTTGTAACTTTCCGGATAGCTCACACTTTACGATTTGAAACGTTTCCCATAAGAATTGTTTTTGTGCTACCCTTGCGCGCTTTATTGTTCATAAAAAACGCAATGTGGGGAAAAGTGAATGGCTTTGTTTGATTTTCTAGAAAAAGAACGCACCGTTGCCGGTGCAGGTTTTAACCGTTGGCTGGTGCCGCCGGCGGCGCTGGCAATCCATCTGTGCATCGGCATGGCGTATGGTTTTTCGGTGTTCTGGCTGCCGCTGTCCAAGGCGCTGGGCATCAAGGAATCGATTGCCTGCGCGGCTGATATCGGCCTGCTAGAACGCATCTTCTCGGCTACCTGCGACTGGCAGATTTCCATGCTGGGCTGGATGTACACCATGTTCTTCGTGTTCCTGGGCCTGGCCGCATGGCTGTTCGGCGGCTGGCTGGAGCACGCTGGTCCGCGCAAGGCCGGCGTGGTGTCGGCCGTGTGCTGGTGCGGCGGCCTGGTGATCTCGGCGCTGGGCGTGTACCAGCATCAGATCTGGCTGATGTGGCTGGGTTCGGGCGTGATCGGTGGTATCGGCCTGGGTCTGGGCTATATTTCGCCGGTATCGACGCTGATCAAATGGTTCCCTGACCGTCGCGGCATGGCGACCGGCATGGCGATCATGGGCTTCGGCGGCGGCGCCGTGATTGGCGCGCCGCTCGCGGACAAGCTGATGAAGTATTTCGCCACCCCGGCTTCTGTCGGCGTGTGGGAAACCTTCCTGGTGATGGCCGCCATCTACTTTGTCTTCATGATCGCTGGCGCGCTGGCTTACCGCGTGCCGCAGGCCGGCTGGAAACCGGAAGGCTGGACGCCACCGGTGGCCAAGGCCAATGGCATGATTACCAACCGCCACGTGCACGCCAGCAAGGTGTGGGGCATTCCGCAATTCTGGCTGGTCTGGCTGGTACTGTGCCTGAACGTTACTGCCGGTATCGGCATTCTGGGCATGGCGTCGCCGCTGCTGCAAGAGATCTTTGGCGGCCAGTTGCTTGGCGTCGCCAAAACCTTCAATGAGCTGGACGCGGGCGAGAAGGCCAAGATTGCATCGATTGCCGCCGGCTTTGCGGGCTTGCTGTCGCTGTTCAATATCTGCGGCCGCTTCGTGTGGGCCTCGTGCTCGGACTTCCTGGGCCGCAAGGCGACTTACAGCATCTTCTTCGTGCTGGGCATTGCGCTGTATGGCGCGATTCCATCGATGGCGCATAGCGGCAATCTGCAGCTGTTCGTGGCGTTCTTCTGCATCATCCTGTCGATGTATGGCGGTGGCTTTGCGACGGTGCCGGCTTACCTGGCCGACCTGTTCGGTACCCAGATGGTGGGCGCGATCCACGGCCGCCTGTTGACCGCCTGGGCCGCCGCCGGCGTGTTTGGTCCTATCCTGATCGGCTATCTGCGCGAGTATCAGCTGGCCCATGGCGTGGCAAAAGCGCAAGCCTACGATATCACCATGTACGTGCTGGCTGCCCTGCTGGTGGTTGGCCTGATCTGCAACCTGCTGGTACGCCCGGTGGCAGACAAGCACTTCATGACCGAAGCGGAACTGGCTGCCGAGAAGAAACTGGCGCATGAGCGTGATGTCGCTGCGCTCAACAGCACGACGGTGGCGTCGAATGGCAAGACCAGCCCGCTGGCGGTGGTCTTCGGCTGGCTGGCGGTGGGCATCCCGCTGGCCATCGGCATTGCCCTGACGGTGCAGAAAGCTGCTGTGCTGTTTAAATAAACCGCAGTTGTAGCTTGTTCCGACGGGGCCGCTTTGAAGCGGCCCCGTTTTTATTTGCCTGCCTAGGAATGTGGGAAGGGATGGTGTAGGAATTGTCTGGATACAGACGGATCGGCGTCGAATGGCCCCGGCATGTTTGATGCAGATCAAACGAATCGTGTGGCGCTAACGTAGCCTTGGTGTTCGCACCGCACGCGCGGTGTCGAATCTGTTGGACAAATTCCCCTGCCATTTCTCTTTCACTTTAGAGGTAAGTATGTATCCATTTTCTCAGTCTGTTACCCCAGCAGCAAAAAACCATCTGGAAGCGCAACTGTCGTTCTTTAATGACATGTCAAAGTCGCTGTTTCATACGGTTCAGCAATACAGCGATCTGAATCTGCAACTGGCCCAAACCCTGCTGGAAGAGGGGACGCAGGTCGGCCAGACCATCATCACGTCGCACCGGCCAACCGAAGCACTGGCCGCCGCCGCCGCCCATGCCCAGCCGGCAGCGGAAAAACTGCGCGCCTACCAGCAACATTTGTCGCGCATTGCCGCCGATACGCATGTTGACCTGTCCAAAGTCGCCGAAGAGCACATACAGGAAACCAGCCGCACGGCGAAAGCACTGGCGGAGGAAGTCGCCCGTGTGACGTCGGAAGAAACGGCAAAGACCCTGCGCAACCATCAGGATGCGGTCGAAAAATTCAGTGATCCTTTCTCCGTCGGTAATGGCGCCCGCTATGGTCGCGGCAATGAGAGCCGTGGCAGCCAGACCATGCAAAGTGCTACCAACGGCACGGACGGCCGTGATGGCGGTAATGTCCAAGGTGGCCACGCCGTGCCGCCGCAGGCCGCCGCGCAGGGTAGCAAGCAGCCAACGGCCCGCAAGGAGCCTTGAGCAGCCCTGTTACTGATCAAGGGTTGACGTGCCGTGCGAGGGAAGCGAGGTCCCTCGTGCGGCATTTTTTTTGTCCTTGGATTATCATGCTCAGCCTGTACTGAGCTGTTTGGAGATAAACAATGACAACCTCAAGCGCCGCGCAAACTGAGTCGCTGCATATCGTCTGCCCCCATTGCGACGCGGTCAACCGCGTACCCGCCGCCAGGCTGTCGGCCGAGCCGGTGTGCGGCAAGTGCCAGAAAGCCTTGTTCACCGGGGCGCCGGTGGACCTGAGCAGTGCACGCTTCCTCAAGCATATCGAACGTAGCGATATCCCCGTGCTGGTGGATTTCTGGGCGCCATGGTGCGGACCGTGCCGTACCATGGCGCCGTTTTATGCGCAAGCGGCGCAACGGCTGGAGCCGCAGTTCCGTGTGGTGAAGGTCGATACGGAGCAGGCCCAGGATCTGGCAGCGCGTTATGCGATCCGCAGCATTCCGACGCTGGCCCTGTTTAAGGGCGGCCGCGAAATTGCGCGCCAGCCGGGCGCGATGGATGCATCCAATATCATCGCCTGGGCGACGCAGAATATGCGCTAGGTGTCGAGTGCGCGGTCCAGCCATTTGCCGATGCCGTCCAGCGTACGGAAGTCCGCGACCGAACGCGTGGCGATCTGCGGATGACGGTTCTGCAGCATTTTCGATAGCGCGCCGCCGGGGCCAAGTTCCAGCGCGGCCGTGATGCCCGCTTCGGCTGCTGCATCCATGCAGGATAGCCAGCGGATTTTTTCTGCGAGCTGGCGCGAGAGGGTGTCGATGGCCGCGGCGCGCGTGCTGACTGGCGCAGCGCTGATCCCCGCTATCACCGGGGCTTGCATCGCCTGAAATGCGGCTGCGTCGAGCGCTGCGGCAAATGGCGATACCGCGTCCTGCATATACGGCGTATGCGACGCCACGGCCACCGGCAGCCGTTTGCTACGCGCGCCTGACGCTTCAATTGCCTGCTGCAGCGCGTCTGCCTGCGCATCAGGCCCGCCGGTGATGCAGCTGTCTTCGCCCGTTTCTATGCTGACGTGATAGCCGTAAGCGGCAGCCAGTGTGCTGGCGCTGGTCAGCGGCAAGCCGCTGATGGTGACCAGCGCCTGTCCCGGCGCAGCTCGCTGGCAATCGTCCATCAGCTGTGCGCGTTGAGTGGCAAGTGCGATGGCCTGTGCTGGCGTGACCGCCCCCGCCACGCTGTAAGCCGAGAGCTCGCCGACGCTGTAACCTGCCACCAGCGCAGGCGGCGGTGCGATATCGCGGATGGCTTCCCACATGCCCAGCGTTGCGGCCACGATGAGTGGCTGAGCATTGCGGTTGGCGTAGATGTCGGCGCTGCTCATGGCGGCAATGCCAGGCAAGCTATCCAGCAGTGCCGATGCGGCAGGACTGGTGCGCGCCAGATTGAACATGTCGGGATGCTGGTCGCCTTGTCCGGGGCACAGCAGCAGCAGGCGCGGATAGCTCATGGCTTGTCCATTGCCGCAATCGACTGCACTAGGCAGCAGGCCGCCAGCAGATCGGCCGCGCCGCCTGGCGAAAGGCGGTGCCGCACGAAGGTGCGGTGACTGTCGACCGCATGGGCAAGCCAATTGAGGTTGGCGGTGCCGCCCTGGGCCAGGAAGTGCTGCGCGTGTTCGCGGACGATCTGCGCACCGTGCGGCCCGGCGCGGTGGTAGATGTTGCTGTCGCTGATGTGGGCCATCAGCGTGTACAGCGTATCGACGCGTTCTTCGGTCACGGTGGCGCCGCGTTCGCGCGAGGCGAGCATGGCGGGCAGGCCGACTTCAAATACGGATGGCAGGCCCAATGCACCTTCCTCGCGTGCGCCGCTCACCGCATACTGCGCGGCGACGCGCAAGCCATTGCTTGGCGCGGCTCCGGCAGGGGCGGCGTGCATGGCGAGTTCCTCGCCCCAGCGTATCAGCATCGCAGCGCGCAACGCGGCCGGCGTCATGGGCGTACCTTGCGCGCGGGCGCGGCCAGCAGTGGCGCACAGCATGCCGAGGCTGAAAATCGCACCGCGGTGGGTGTTGATGCCGCTGGTCGCCTTCAGCATCGCTGTCTCGGCTGCGATGCCCAGCTGCTTCAGTTGCGCGAACGGTGCGCCATCCCATCCCGCCAGACAGATTTTCCGGAAGTAGTGCCGCAGCGAGAACATGCTGCGCATGAAAGTGCCCGCATCCATATCATCGTGACTGCCGCTGTCTACGGGCGACACCAGGCCAGGCTTGGGATACAGGCATAGCTCCGCGTGCAGGCTGCGCACCGCCAGTCGTGCCACTTCACGTGCAAATGCAGTGCGCTCAGCGTGGCTCAGGTGCGGGGCCGGGGTGACGCGTGGCGCTGGCCGCAGGCTGGATTGAGGTATCACGAGGCCTCCTGCAACGTCGCCAGCAGCGAGGCGGTATCGGCCAGCCGCACGGACTGCAATGCTTTCACCATGACCTTGGCCGGATGCGTCATCGCCAACTGCCATTCTTTCCACGATACGGCCTGGCCGCCGGGGAATACGACTTCGCCATCCAGCGGCAGCGACACAGCATGGCGGACCAGTAGCGCGATGCCTTGATCCAGCTGCTGGCGGCTGGCGGGATGAAACAGCACATCCACATCCGACCTGGGTGAAAGATAAGGCATGCCGGTCAGAGTCTGCATGGCCAGCGATCCATACACGCGCAGACCCAGAGCGCCCGCTTCCTCGCATAAGGCAGCTAAGCGCTCGCGGAAAGGGCTGGCTGATGGCAAACTGCTGCGCAGCGTGGTCGCGGGCCTTGTCTTGGCGATCTCCTCCCGGCGCACGCGCAGCGAAATGCGTATCTTGGCGCCGGTGGCTTCGTCCGGCGGCAAAGGCAGGCCCAGACAGACTTCGTCAGGCGCCGCATCGGCGTCCAGGCGGCGCACCACAAGCGGCCAGTCCTGGCTTTGCCACAGTTTCAGCGCCAGCATATGCTCGTTCTGCGCCGAGCGCATGACCGAGCGCCAGCCGGCTTCTGTCAGCCAGGCCAGCATGTGCCGCTCAACAGATTCAGTGACGCTGGACATGACCGCCAGAGACCACTGCATCAATCACCGGTTGCGCCAGACGACGCCCGCCGCGTTGCAGGCCCAGCGCGCTGCGCTGGTCTCCCTGCGTTTGCTGTGCCAGCGCTGTGCGCAAATGCGCAGCCAGGTCGCCATCCCAGATCGATTCCAGGCCGCCCATGCGCAGGTAGTTCTCCGGCCCTGGTGCAAACACTGGATTGCTCTGCGCCAGTTCAGTCAGCAGCTCTTCCGGCACCTTGGTGATGCGCGCCATGGCGGGCAGGCCCATGACGCGGATGGTCGCATCGGGCAGGGCGTGGCAGGCATCCGCCATCAGGCCGCTGGTGATGAAACCGCCCGACAGCGCCTGGTCATATACCAGACCGATGATCTTATGGCCCTGGCGGCGGGCCAGGTCCACGCACTTGCCCAGATGCGCCATATAGCTGTTGATGCCTAACATTTCATCGCGATGACGCAGGCGCTGGCCCTGCGTATCAATCAGCATCACGATCGGCATGCCGGGGAACTCACGTACCGTGCGCAGGATGGCCGTGGCTTGCGCCAGCGCGATTTCCACGCCGATGGGCGTGTGGCCGGTAGTGCCGATCACCACAACGGCTTTGCCATCCACCTGCGCGCTGCCGCACAGGAAGTCATTCTGTTCAACGATCGCGTGCCCTTCGGGGAACAGGGCATCGGCCAGTTTTTTCCAATCCATCTCAGACTCCCTGGCGGTGGGTTGCCGCCGCCGCGATAAAACTGTCGACGTCCAGCATGGGAATGTTGGACGCATCGGGCATCTGCATTGCGCTCCAGATATCCACCGGATCGGGCAGGGCGCCATAGTTGTTCAGGCGTGCTTCCAGCATCTGCTGTTCTGCTTCCAGCGCCGCCAGCGTCAACCCGGTTGGCGTGCCGTCCAGTGTGGCGACCGCTTCCTGCACGGCAGCGCGGAAGGCCGCCATGTCGTCGGCGACGATGCGCTGGCAATCGCCCAGCAGATAGCGGTGCTTGCCGCCGGAGGTGCGCCACACGAGCGCGCGGTCGCGCGAATCGAATTCCTCCACGCCGCTGGCCGTTTCAATCACTTCCGGGCCGGACATGGCCAGACGTCCTTCTTCCGACATGACGATCATATTGGCGCAGCGCGTGACGATGCCCATGCCGCCAAACGCGCCATTGGCGCCGCCCACCAGTGCGATCACGGGAATGCCGGCGTCGCGCGCATCAAGCAGCGCGCGCATGACTTCCGACACGGCGATCAGGCCGGCGTTGGCTTCGTGCAGGCGCACGCCGCCTGATTCCACCAGCAGCACCACCGCCGCCACCTTGTCGGCAACCGCCTTGCGCAGCAGGCCGACCAGTTTGGCGCCATGCACCTCGCCGACGGCGCCGCCCATGAAAGCGCCTTCCTGTGCTGCGACGTACACCGGCACGCCGCCCAGCAGCGCACGGCCGATGGCCACGCCATCGTCAAATGCCACCGGCGCATTCAACTGTGCCAGGTGCGGGCTGGTGATGCGGGCGGACGGCGGAATGAACTCTTCAAAGCTGCCGGCGTCGAACAAATGCTGCAAACGCTCGCGTGCAGTCGCTTCCTGATAACTGACAGGTCGGCTCATCATGCATCTCCCAGCATGGTTTGCACCGCCTGGTCCATGCGCAGGCTGACCACGGCCGGCGTGGCGCCCATGTCGTTGATCGAGATGCGGGTATCGGCCAGCAGCCAGCGCTGGTGGAAATCGCGCATCACGGCTTCCCAGATCGGCCCAAAGCCGACAGCGGCCGTGCTGATCTCAATGGTGCAGGCGCCGTTCAAGTCAGCTGGCTCGATCAGCACTTCCAGATTGCCCGAGCCGACCACGCCCACCACTTCGGGGGGCGCGGTGAGGCGACGGCTGCCTTGTTCAAATCGATAGTTCAGGGTTTCCATCTTTGTGCTCCTTACCAGTTGCGGAAACGCTTGGGCGGATTGTACAAACCGCCCGATGCGCGCACCAGGTCTTTCATGTTGCGGGCAGCCAGCAGGTCGCGCGTGGCCATGCGCTTGTCGATGCCCAGGTCTTCGGCGCGGGTGATGATGCCACGGTCGCGCAGGTTTTCCGCCATGCGCTGGTCGCGGCCCAGTCCGACCGGCGTGTAGCCCGCCACGCCGCGTATCGCCTGCTCGCGCTCCTCGTCGGTGCGGCACAGCAGCAGGTTGGCGATGCCTTCCTCGGTCAGGATGTGGGTGACGTCATCGCCGTAAATCATCACCGGCGGGATGGCCATTTTGGCCTGTTCCATGAGCGTCCATGCATCCAGCTTGTCAACGAAGGCCGGCTGCATATGCTCACGGAAGGTCTCGACCATCTGTACCACCAGCTTCTGGCCGCGCGGGATGGTGTTGCGGCCTTCGCGCGCCTGCTGGCCGGCTTTCAGCCATGCCGGGCTGGCGTGACGGCGGCCGCGCGCATCGGCGCCCATGTTGGAGGCGCCGCCGAAGCCGGAGATGCGGCCAGCCGTCGCGGTGGAGGAGTTACCCTGCAAGTCGATCTGCAAGGTCGAGCCGATGAACATGTCGCAGGCATAGTGACCGGCGGCCTGACACATGGCGCGGTTGCTGCGCATGGTGCCGTCCGGACCGATGGCGAAAACGTCTGGCCGCGCGTGGATGTAGTCTTCCATGCCCAGTTCGGAGCCAAAGGAATGCACCGAGCTGACAAAGCCTGCTTCAATGGCGGGTATCAGTGCCGGATGAGGATTCAGCGCCCAGTGCTTGCCGATCTTGCCGCGCAGGCCGAGCGACTCCGCATAGGTCGGCAGCAGCAGCTCGATGGCCGCCGTATCGAAGCCGATGCCGTGGTTCAGGCGCTGCACTTCGTATTCTGCATAGATGCCTTTAATTGCCATCATCGCCATCAGCACCTGGATCTCGGAAATCTGCGCCGGATCGCGCGTGAACAACGGCTCGATGTAATAGGGACGCGGCGACTGCACCACAAAGTCCACCCAGTCGCCTGGCACGTCCACGCGCGGCACCTTGTCCACCAGCTTGTTCACCTGGACGATGACGATGCCTTGCTTGAACGCCGTGGCCTCCACGATGGCAGGCGTGTCCTCGGTGTTCGGGCCGGTGTACAGATTGCCGTGACGGTCAGCCGCTTCCGCCGCGATCAGGCACACGCGCGGCGGCAGGTCGATGAAGTAGCGGCTGAACAGCTCCAGATAGGTATGGATGGCGCCGATATTCAGCTTGCCGGCCGATGCCAGCCGCGCCACGCGCGCCGCCTGCGGACCGGAGAACGAGAAATCCAGCCGTGCGGCGACCCCGCGCTCGAAGACATCCAGATGCTCCGGCAGCGCCAGCACCGACTGCAGCATGTGCAGGTTGTTGACACGTTCCGGATTCAGGTGGGCCAGCGCATGGCCGAGGAAATCGGCCTGCTTCTGGTTATTGCCTTCAAGGCAAACGCGGTCGCCGCATTCGATAACCGCATGCAGCAGATCGGCGATGCGCGCTGCTGGCAGGCTTTTGCCATCCAGTTCGCTGCCGAGCGCCGCGCGGGCGCGCTGCAATCGCGCCTCGCGATTTTGCTGCAAGGTGTTCCAGGACATTTTATTTTGCTCCCATAATCATGTCAGGCAGGCCGGTTGCAATCGAGGGGAAGAAGCACAGCAGCAGCACCGCGACCACCATCAGCAACAGGAACGGGAACACGCCCCAGATCACATCCTTGAGCGGAATGTCCGGCGCAATGTTCTTGATGACGAAAATATTCAGGCCGACCGGTGGATGGATCAACCCCATCTCCATCACCACCGTCATCACGATGCCGAACCAGATCAGGTCAAAGCCTGCTTCGCGCAGCGGCGGCAGGATGATCGGTGCTGTCATCAGGATGATGGAAACCGGCGGCAGGAAGAAGCCGAACACGATCACCATGCATAGTATCACCGCCAGCAGCACCCATTTGGACAGGTGCAGGCTGACTACCCACGCCGCGGCCGACTGGCTGATGTGCAGGTAGCTCATCACGTAGGAGTACAGCAGCGACATGCCGATGATCAGTAATAGCATGGTCGATTCCTTGATCGAGGAACCAAGGATGGGCGACAAGTCCTTCGGCTTCCACACGCCGTAGATCACGGCCAGCAGCGCCATGGCCAGCAGCGCACCCAGTCCCGCCGTTTCCGATGGGGTAGCGAAGCCGCCGTACAGTGCGACCATCACGCCGATCAGCAGCACGATGAACGGCAGCACGCGTGGCAGCATCTCCACTTTTTCTTTCAGCGTGAAGTGTTCGTCTTCCAGATAGGCCGATTTCTCGCCGCCTTTCTGGTAGATGTCCAGCGCCATGCGGTATTCCTTGCGGGCGCGGTACACGGCGTAACCGGCAAACAGCACCACCAGCAGGATGCCGGGGCCGATCCCGGCCAGGAACAGGCGGCCCAGCGATTGTTCCGCAGCGACCGCGTACAGGATCATGGTGATCGATGGCGGCAGCAGGATGCCCAGCGTGCCGCCCGCCGCGATGATGCCTGCGGCGAAGCCTGGCGAGTAGCCGCGCTTGCGCATTTCCGGGATGCCGGCCGAGCCGATGGCCGAGCAGGTAGCAGGCGAGGAGCCGGCCATGGCGGCAAACAGCGCGCACGCAAATACGTTGGCGATGCCCAGTCCACCGGGGATCTTGTGCATCCAGGTGTGGATCGCCGAATACAGGTCGCGGCCGGCCGGCGATTTGCCGATGGCGGCGCCCTTCAGAATAAACAGCGGAATCGACAGCAGCGTGATCGACGCCATCTCTTCGTAAACGTTCTGGGTAACCGTATCCAGCGACGATGCCGGCATGAAGAAGTACATAAAGCCGGTGGCCACGATGCCTAGCGCGAAGGCAATCGGCATCCCGGAAAACATCACCACCAGCGTGACGGCGCCGTACAGCGCGCCCAAGGTCAGTTCACTCATGCTGCATGCTCCGGTTTATTGGTGATGCGGGCCAGCGTTTGCAACAGCAGCTGCAAGGTCAGCAGCGTCATGCCGGCGGCCATCATGGAGTAGGGTATCCACAGCGGCGGTGCAAAAGTAGAGGAGGTGGTCTGGCCATCGACCCACGCTTCATGGAACAGCATCCACGACTTCCAGGTAAAGAAGGCGCAGAACAGCGTCGAGGCCAGGTCGACCACGAACAGGCGGATCGCGTTCACGCGGCGCGGCAGCAAGCCCGCAATCGCTTCAATGCCGATATGGCCGCGATGGTACTGGACGTAGGCGGTGCAGAAAAAGGTCACGCCGACCAGCATGAATACCGATGCCTCGTCCTGCCAGTCGGTCGGCGCCTTGAAGAAGTAGCGCGACACGACTGAGTAAGTCAGCACCAGCGCCGTCAGCACCAGGGCGATCATGGACAGCACCATGAGCGCGCGATTGAGCTTGTCCAGCCACGCCGTCAACAAGGCGATGACGGCGTTGTCCGGCGGCGCCGGACCGCGCGATGGCGTGAGTTCGACGCCGTGGCTCACAGGGTTTTCTCCGCCAGCTTCAGCAGGTTGGCGCAGCTTGGATTTTTCTCGCTGTAGTCTTTCCATGCGGTGGCCTTGGCGATGGCCTGCCATTTTTTCAGTGCGGCCGGGTTCATATCCACCACCTTGGAACCAGTCTTCTGGTAGACGTTGGCGACTTGCTGGTCGTCTTCCTTGGACGATTTGAGCGCGAAGGCTTCCAGTTCGGCGCCGACCGCCAGGATCATCTGCTGCTGGTCCTTGGGCAGACGGTCGAAGATGGAACGCGACATCATGAGCGGCTCCAGCATGAACCAGTAGGAACCGGCGCGCGCCGTGGTCAGCGCTTTCGATACTTCCTCAAGCCGGAACGAGATCAGCGAAGTGGAGGAGGTCAGCGCGGCTTCCATCGCGCCGGTCTGCATGGCGGCGTAGATTTCGTTGGATGGCAGCGTGACTACGGCGGCGCCGGCGGCTTTCAGCATCAGGTCCATCTCGCGCGAACCGCCACGGATTTTCATGCCCTTGGCATCGTCCGGGTCCACCACCGGCTTGCCGCGCGAGGCCATGCCGCCGCCCTGCCAGATCCAGCTGACCATCACAATGCCCTTGTCGTACAGGATGCGCGCGAGCTCCTTGCCCACTTCCGCATTCTTCCAGCCGTAGGCCTGGTCATACGATGTCACCAGGCCAGGCATCAGGCCGATGTTCACTTCCGGGACTTCGCCGCCCGCGTACGATAGCGGCACCAGCGACAGATCCAGCGCGCCCTTGCGCATGGCGGAGAACTGGGCATTGGTCTTCATCAGCGAGGAGCCGGGATAGACCGCGAACTTGAGCGCGCCCTTGGAGCGCTTCTCCACTTCGGCGGCAAACATGCGGGTCAGGCGGTCGCGGAAATCGCCCTCGGTGAGGGTGCCGCCGGGGAATTGGTGGGAAATCTTGAGCGCGGTTTGCGCCCAGGCTGGTTGCAACAACAACGGGCTGGTGGCCAGAGCGGCGATGCTTGCCAGAGCGGACCTGCGGGTGATAGCAGTCATACTTTCCTCCAAGGAGTTGATGTCCAGAAATATTATCGATATCGCACTTGATATGCAATCCTCTTTTTCGTGTATACAAGAATAGCGGTTGCGAATACATTGTCAAGCGATATAATGTGACCATGACTACTCACTCCGCCACCTTGCGTGAACAAATCGAAGAGATGATCGCTGTCGGCGAGCTCAAGCCAGGGCAGCATCTGGACGAAACCGAACTCGCCACGCGTTTCGGTGTGTCGCGCACGCCGATCCGGGAGACGCTGATACAGCTGTCCTCGATGGGGCTGGTGGTGATCCGTCCACGGCGCGGCGCCATTGTGGCCGAGCTGGGACCGCAGCAGCTGGTGGAGATGTTTGAAGTGATGTCGGAACTGGAAGCGACCTGCGGCCGCCTGGCCGCGCGCCGCATGACGCCGGCCGAGCAGCAGGCCCTGTTGGCCGCGCACCAGGCCTGCCAGCAGGCGCTGGAAGCGCAGGAGCCGGATGCCTACTACTACAAGAACGAGGTATTCCACGAGGCGATCTACGCCGGCAGCCATAACCAGTTTTTGATCGAGCAGACGCGCGCGCTATATCGCCGCCTGCGTCCTTACCGCCGCCTGCAACTGCGGGTGCGCAATCGCCTGACCAATTCCTACAGCGAGCACGATGGGGTGGTGAAAGCCATCCTGGATGGTGATGGCGAGCTGGCCGCGCAGCTGCTGCGCGAGCATGTCATGATACAGGGCCAGCGCTTCTCGGACTTGATGGCGTCCCTGCCGCAGCTGGCCGCGTAAGGCTCAGGCCTTGGCCGCGCCGCGCATCAGGCGCACCGGCTTGGACTGTGGCTCTTTCGACGGCAGCATGTCTTCCAGCGTCTGCTGGTCCAGCACCGTCAGGAAGGCCTTGGTGGCGTCATTCAGCGTGTGTTTCAACTTGCAGTTGGGCGTAAGCGGGCAGGTATCGCTGGCGCGGTCGAAACACTCGGCCATGAAAAAGTCCGTCTCGGTGGACCGAACCAGCGCACCGATATTGATGTCCCTGGGTTCCTTGGCCAGCCGCAGTCCGCCATTGCGGCCGCGTACCGTCTCCACCAGGCCGGAGAGGCCAAGTTGATAAACCACCTTCATCAGGTGATTCTTTGAAATCACGTGCAGATCGGCGATGTCCTGGATGGTTACCAGTCGGTCCCGATTGGCTGCCAGATAGAGCAGCGTGCGCAATGAATAATCGGTAAATGAGGTCAGGCGCATTCGGTGGTTCAGGCTTTGGCGGGTTAATCTTTTATTTTACATGCTTGAGCGTGAACTTGCGTACCGAAGCATTTCCGGCTTTCCGCCAGACTGGCGCAATATCGAAGGAGGCCTTATGGATAATGAAGATGCACGCCGCCGCTTCATCAGCGAATTGTGGCAGCGTTTCGAGCAATTGCAGGCGTGGGCGGTAGAGAACTGGCCGGATCAGGAACATCCCCTGTCGAGCGCGGATTTTGTCGAGTCACGCAAGGAGATACTGGGACTGCGCAGTCCGTCGCAGGCGCCGGCCGGGCAGCCGGTGGACCGGGAGCCGGAACAGGGCGGGGCGCAGTATGTCGATCTGAATCCCGCGCCCTGGCCCTGATTATTCGTGGACGACCGGCTTGCCGGTCTGCGCCAGCATCCAGGCGATAACGCTGAGGACCAGGCTGGCGAGCACGCCCCAGGCCAGGTTGAGCGCACTGTCGAACAGCAGCGGCGCCACCAGGCCGGACACCAGTGCGAACAGCAGCATCTGGATGAAGGACTGCATCGACGCCGCCAGGCCGCTGTTATTCGGGAAGTATTCCAGTGCGATCAGCGACAGCGGCGTCATGGCCAGCGCCAGGCCGAACGAATAGATAAACAGCGGCATCACCGCCCACGGCACTTCCGCCACAAAGAAGCTGTTGTAGGCGACGTTGATGACGCCTGCGGTAATCATCACCGCAAAGCCCAGCCACACCTGTGCCGTGCGCGAGAACCTGTGTGCGAACTTGCCGGACAGCGCGGAGCCGATCACCATGCCGCTAATCAGCGGCACGAACATCCAGGCGAATGCCGTCTCCGGCAGGTGCAGGATATTCATGACGAAGTAAGCGGCGGAGCCGATGTACAGCGCCACGCCCGCAAAGCACATGCCGACAGCAACCGCCAGCAGCAGGAAGTGGTGATGGCACAGCACCTTCCAGTAATTTTTGGCGATCACGCCCAGGTGGAAGGGATGGCGGTCCTTGACCGCCAGGCTTTCCGGCAGCGCGCGGTACACGGCCAGCAGCATCAGGATGCCGAACGCGCTCAGGAACCAGAACACCGAGCGCCAGCCAAAGCTCACTTGCAGCCAGCCGCCCAGCACCGGCGCAATGGCGGGCGCCAGGCCGAATACCATCATGATATGCGACAGGATCTTTTGCGCGGCGGCGCCGGAAAAGCGGTCCTGCACGATGGCGCGGCCCACCACCGAACCTGCGCCTGCAGCCAGGCCTTGTACGATGCGGCAGGCCAGCAGCACACCGATGGATGGCGCCATCGCCGCCACGATCGAGGCGGCGATATACAGGACCAGCGAAATGATAATCACGGGACGGCGGCCGAACGAGTCGGACAGCGTACCGTAAAACAGCATCATGAACGCAAAGCAGAACAGGAACATCGACAGCGTCTGCTGAATCAGCAGCGGGCTGGCGTTAAATGCCTGAGCGATGGCCGGGAAGGACGGCAGATAGGTATCGATGGCCAATGGACCGACCATGGAAAGGCCGGCCAGCATCAGCGTCAGCAGAATATTCATGAATAGCGTATTGTTCGTTGGACCCGGCATTTTACGCGATATGCGGATGCCGCATAAGAAACGCTGAAAACCTTCGTTCGTGTAGGCGGGCGCAATGGTTAAGCTGTACAGTGGGCGACTACGTCCACGTTTTCCGAATTCGAGACATTATGACTATAGATACTTTTGACGCGGCGTCCGTCAAACCATCGCACTGGAACCTGGCCAGCGTGATCGAACAATTGCGCGTATCGCGCGAAGCTACCCACAACATCCGCCACCATGGCCGTGTGCGTGAGCTGCCGTCGCGCGAGGCGCTGACCACCATCGTCAACGGCTTGCAGGCGGCGCTGTTCCCCACCCATTACGGCCGTCCCAACCTGACCGACGAAAGCATCGACTTCTTCGTTGGCGATACCCTCAATACGACCTTGAACCGGCTGGCGGAGCAGGTACGGCGCGGCCTGCAGTTTTCGGCGGAGGAGGCGATCCCCGATGAGGAGGCGATGACGCGCCAGGCGCACGACATCACGCGCCGTTTTGCGGCCAGCCTGCCCGAGGTACGGGCCTTGCTGGTGTCTGACGTGCTGGCGGCGTTTTCCGGTGACCCGGCGGCGACCTCGGTGGCGGAAATCATGCTGTGCTATCCGGGCACCATCGCCATCCTGTACTACCGCCTGGCCCATAGCCTGCACCAACTGGGTTCGCCGTTCCTGGCACGTCTGATATCGGACATCGCACATTCGTCGACCGGCATCGACATCCACCCGGCGGCGCAGATCGGCGCCAGCTTCTTCATCGACCATGGCACCGGCGTGGTGATCGGCGAAACCGCGATCATCGGCCAGCGCGTACGCCTGTACCAGCATGTGACGCTGGGCGCCAAGCGCTTCCCGGCTGACGAACAGGGTGTACTGATCAAGGGCGTGCCGCGCCATCCTATCGTTGAAGACGACGTGGTGATCTACGCCGGCGCGACAATCCTGGGCCGCATCACCATCGGCGCCGGCTCCACCATTGGCGGTAACGTGTGGCTGACGCAAAGTGTGCCGCCAGCCAGCAACGTCTCGCAAGCGCAGATGCGCAACGACTGAGTGTGCGCGCCTTTCTGTTCTAACGGCGATTGCGGCCGAATAGCTGATGGCGCAGGGTGCCAGGGCTGTAGTCGCGCTGGTAGCGGCCGCGCTGCTGGAGCTCCGGCACGACGAGGTCCACCACATCGCGCATGCTTTCATGGGCGACGGCAAAGGCCAGGTTAAAGCCGTCGATGCCGGTGTCGTCAAGCCAGGATTCAAGCTGGTCGGCGACCTGGCGCGGGTCGCCGACCAGCACCGGGCCGCGGCCACCGAGGCCAATGAATTCGGCCGCTTCGCGCACGGTCCACTTGCGGTCCGGGTCGGCCTGGCTGAAGGAGGCCAGCGCGGAGCGGCCGGCGTCTGAGTCGATGTATTCGATGGTGGCGTCCAGCGGGAACCTGCTGAAATCGACACCGGTCCAGCCGGATAGCAAGGCCAGTGCGGCCTCGATATCGATATGGCGCTTGTATTCCTCGTGCTTGGCGCGTGCCTCTGCTTCGGTGGGCGCGGTAATGATGAGGGCTTGGGCGTAAATTTTCAGATCGCCGCCATCGCGTCCGGCCGCGCGCACGGCGGCACGCAGGTCATCGGCATACTTCTTCACCACCTTTTTGCTTGGGCCGCTCACGAAAGTGCATTCGGCATGTCTGGCCGCGAATGCGGTGCCGCGCGGCGAGGTGCCGGCCTGGTACAGCAGAGGTGTGCGTTGTGGCGATGGCTCGCTCAGGTGGAAACCCGGCACTTTGTAGAACCTGCCTTCGTGATTGATCGGATGGACGCGTGATGGATCGGTGTAGACGCCACGTTCCTTGTCGTTGACTACCGCGTCATCGTCCCAGCTTTGCTCCCACAGCTTGTACACGACTTCCATATACTCGTCGGCCAGGTCGTAGCGCTCATCGTGGCTCAGTTGCTGGTTCATGCCGAGATTACGCGCTGCGCTGTCCAGATAACCGGTCACGATATTCCAGCCGATGCGGCCGCGCGTCAGGTGGTCCAGCGTCGACATGCGGCGGGCGAAGGTATAAGGATGTTCATACGGCAGCGCGCAGGTGACGCCGAAGCCGAGGTGCCTGGTGACCTGCGACATCAGCGGCACCAGCGCCAGTGGATCGTTCAATGGCGCTTGCACCGCGTGGCGCAGGGCGGCATCGGCATTGCCCTGGTAGACGTCGTAGACGCCCAGTACGTCCGCCAGGAAGATGGCGTCAAACCGGCCGCGCTCCAGCAACTGCGCCAGTTCGGTCCAATGGTCGGGATCTGTGTAGCGGTGGCTGTTGTCGCGCGGGTGAGTCCACAGTCCCGGGGACTGGTGACTCACGGTGTTCATCTGAAAAGCGTTGAAGCGTATGAGTTTAGGCATTACTTTTCCAGCGCGAGCTGGTAGTCGGTCTTGGCGTAGTCGGTGAAGTATTTGTTGGTCAATTCCAGGAATTCACGCGAGCGGTAGGCGGCGGCGATATCCTTGGCAAACTGCTTGTCCTTGTCCGCCGTACGGATGGCCACCAGGTTGGCGTAGGCTGGCGAAATTTTCTCCCTCAGCAGCGAGTCTTTGAGTTTCAGGCCCGATGCCACCGCATAGTTACCGTTGATGAAAGCGAAATCGACATCCTGCAGGGAGCGTGGCAGCTGCGCGGCTTCCAGCGGCAGCAGCTTGATTTTCTTGTTGTAGGCAGCGATGTCCCGTTCCGATGCCTTGAGCGGATCGGTCTTCTCGCGCAGCTTGATCCAGCCCTGTTGGTCCAGCAGCACCAGCGCGCGCGCCTGATTGGTTGGATCGTTAGGCAGGGCGATGGTGGTGCCGTCTTTTACCTCGTTGAGCGACTTGTGCTTTTTGCTGTAGATGGCGATAGGCGCGGTCGGTATCTTGATTAGTTCCGACAGTGCCAGCTTGTGATCGGTCGAGAATTTGTTGAGGTAGATGATGTGCTGAAAGACGTTGGCGTCCAGCGAACCTTCCGCCAGCGCGAAGTTGGGCTGGATGTAGTCGTTGAACTCCACCAGTTTCACCTTGTAGCCTTGCTTCTCAAGGATAGGTTTGATGCCCAGCTTGAGCTGGTCCGCATACGGGCCGGAGCTGGTGCCAATCACCAGTTCCTTGGGATCTTTGGCGTGGGCGGAGAAGCTGACGGCGGCGGCCAGTGCGGCCACCAGCAGGGTGCGGCGAGTATTCATGTATTTCCTTGTTTAGCGTTTGTCTATGCGTTTGGCGATGCGGTTGCCAGCGAACTGGATAACCTGCACCATCAGGATCAGGATGGCCACGGTAGCGACCATGATGTCGGTTTCGAAGCGGTAGTAGCCGTAGCGGATCGCGAGGTCGCCGATGCCGCCGCCGCCCACCACGCCGGCAACGGCGGAATAGGACAGGAAGCTGATCGACAACACGGTCAGCGCCAGCACCAGGCCGGAGCGGGCCTCCACCAGCAGTACGCGCAGGATGATTTGCATTTCCGATGCGCCCATGGCGTGCGCGGCTTCGATGACGCCGCGCGGCACTTCGCGCAGATTCTGTTCGACCAGCCGGGCGAAGTACGGCACGGCCGCAAAGGACAGCGGCACAGCGGCAGCCAGCGGACCGATGGACGTGCCGGCGATGACGCGTGTGAATGGCACCAGCGCGACCAGCAGGATAATGAACGGGAACGAACGTACGGTGTTCACCAGCCAGCCCAGTACCAGGGCGGCAGGGCGGTTCTGCAGGGACTGGCCGTCCGCGACCAGGAACAGCAGGATGCCCAGCGGTCCGCCGATCAGCAGCGCGGCGGACAGGCCGATGCCCAGCATGAGCAGGGTCTGGCCCAGTGCTTCCCACATTTCAGGCAGCATGGCGGCGATGGCATTGGCCGACACGGCCAGCGAGGAAATGAGTTCAGACATGGATGGTCTCCGGCTGTGGCGCGATCACGGCCAGTGTGTTGGCGGCGCTGGCGGCGGCCAGCTCGCGGCCCAGGGCGGTCAGGCGCGGCGCTGCGAGGGTGGCGGCGTCGTCCAGCGCAAACTGTTCGGCGATGGCGCCGTTTTCAATCACTGCCACGCGATTGCAGATTTCACTGATGACGTCCAGCTCATGGCTGACGATGACGATGGTCACATCCAGGCGATGGTTGATGTCCTTGAGCGTGGCGAGCAGCGCGCGCGTGGTTTCTGCATCAAGTGCGGAAGTCGGCTCATCGCACAGTAGCACCGCAGGCTTGCTGGCCAGTGCGCGGGCGATGGCGACGCGCTGCTTTTGTCCGCCGGACAGCTGCGCCGGATAGCTTTCTATCTTGTCGCTCAGGCCCACCAGTTCCAGGCAATCCGCCACGCGCGCAGCGATCTGCTGCTTGGTCTGGCCGCCGTGGATACGCAGCGGGAACGCCACGTTCTCAAACACGCTGGCGTTTTGCAGCAGGTTAAACTGCTGGAAGATCATGCCGATGTTGGAGCGCGCGTCACGCAGGTCGCGCTTGGAGAGCGAAGTCAGTTCACGGCCATCGACCGTAACCGCGCCCGCATCCGGACGCTCCAGCAGATTAATTAAACGTAGCAGCGTGGACTTGCCCGCGCCGCTCTTGCCGATCAGGCCAAAAATGTCGCCCTGGCCGACCTCCAGCGATACATCGCGCACCGCGTGGAAGTCACCAAAGGATTTGCTCGCATGTTCGATGCGAATCAGGGGGGTAGTCATCAGGAATACGCAGTAGGTTCAGGCAGCGTACCGTCGAGCGCATAGCGTCCTAGGTCGCGGATTTTATAGTCGACCGGATCGTGCAGCGTGTGCACGCGCGCATTGCGCCAGAAACGGTCAAAGCCAAATTTGATGGAGGTGGAACGGGCGCCCGTCAGCTCGAAGATCTCGCTGCTGACTTCCACGCCGGCGCGGTGCGACAGCACCTTGGCCTCGGCCACGGAGATCGCCAGCTCGCCACGCTGTTGCGCGGTGACGGCCGAGCCGAGACGAAATACGCGCTCCAGTTCCTGCGCCGCCTGGTCGGCCAGCACCGACGCTGGCCGCAGCTTGAGCCACAGCTGGCCAAAGCGGTGCTGCACCAGCGGATCGGCGCCGGCGGAGGCGACACCCGAGGCAAACCAGGGCCGCGCTTCTTTCGCCAGGTACTCGCGCGCCGCTTCAAAGGCGCCTTCGCCTATGCCCAGGTAGAGATTGGCCATAATCAGCTGCGCCACCTGCGAACGCAAGGTAGCTTGCGGCGTGGCCTGCACGCCTGGCGCTTGCAGCACCTGCGTGGACGGCAGCGACACCTGGTTGAAATGCACATTGCCGCTGTCGGTCTGCTTCTGGCCGAAGGCATCCCAGTCCGCCTGCACGGACACGCCATGCTGGCGCGCGGGGACCACGCCGATCAGCGCCGACTGGGTTTCCGCATGCCAGGCCGAGATGGTCAGCCAGTCCGAGCCCACGGAGCCGGACGAAAAACTCTTGATGCCATCGAGCTGGAAGCCGTAGTCCGCATCGGTGGCGGTGGTGCGCTTGTCCAGCGGATTCAGTGCATTGCCCCAGAAAAGGTTCTGCTCCACGGTCTGCGTCAGAAGGCGGCGCTGCTGCTGGGCGCTGCCATACAGCTGGATGCCGGCCAGTTGCAAGTGGTGGAAGCCGAAGACATGCGCCAGCGCGCTGTCGGCACGGGCCAGTATGCGGATCACCTGATAAACCGTCGGCCAGTCCGCGCCCTGGCCGCCAAATGCGGTGGGGATGGACAGGGTAAGCAGACCGGATTCGCGTATCCATTCGCGTTCCTGCGCCGCGTGGCCGCCGGCCTGGTCGCGGGTGTTGGCGGTCGCTGCCAGTCGTTGCGCCAGTTCGGCGGCAACGCTGAGCGGATTGTACGCACTGCCGTGCGACGTTTTTAATAGTGCTTGAGACATGGTATGTCCGTCGTCTTGGTATCGGTGTTTTTAGTATTGCATCCGCACCTAAACGCCGTACACGAAGAATTCCGGCTTTTGATATGCGAAAAACTCATGCAATGGTTTTCGCATATCAAAGCGTAAAACAATTCGTTTTGATTTCAGTAGTGCAGATTTATTCTGGCAGCCACGATTAAAACAAAGGGACAGTACCATGAGCATTCTTCTCCTCAGCGGCAGCCCGGCCGCACCTTCCAGCACCGGCCGGTTGCTGGATCATGTTGGCGACAAGCTGGCCGCGCTCGGCCACCGCCGCAGCAAATTACAAGTCCGCGACCTGCCTGCCAAAGCCCTGCTGCATGCGGATTTCACCGATCTGGCCATCAAGCGCGCCGTGGACGCGGTGGCTGAGGCAGAGGCGATCGTGGTGGCGACGCCTGTTTATAAGGCGTCCTACACCGGGATCCTGAAGGCCTTCCTCGACCTGCTGCCGCAAGACGGCCTGAAAGACAAGCTGGTGCTGCCGCTGGCCACCGGCGGCAGCCAGTCGCACATGCTGGCGCTGGACTATGCGCTGCGCCCGGTGTTGCAGTCGCTGGAAGCGCGCCAGGTATTGACCAGTATTTACGCCACCTCGCAGCAACTGACCTGGAATGACGTCAGCGGCCTGACGCTGGACCAGGCGATTGCCTGGCGCGTGCAGGATGGCGTGGACGCCTTGTCCGCCGCACTGAACGTGCTGCGTCAGCAGGCGGATGATGTATTTGTGACGCAGGCGCAGCCCGTGCGTCTGGCGCGATAAGGAGCCAGCATGAGTATTGACCAGAAACGCGCGGCACGCCGCCATACCTTGGGCCTGTTGTTTGCGGCGGGCGTGATGGCGGCCGGCGGCGCGCAGGCGCAGTCCGTGGCCAAACAGGTAGTCCGCATCGGCTATCAGAAATACGGCACGCTGACGCTGCTGAAAGGACGCGGCACGCTGGAACAGCGCCTGGCTTCCCGCAACGTCACCGTCAAGTGGACGGAATTCCCCGCCGGCCCGCAACTGCTGGAAGGGTTGAACGTGGGCAGCGTGGACTTTGGCACGGTGGGCGAGGCGCCGCCTATCTTTGCCCAGGCGGCTGGCGCCAACCTGGTTTATGTCGGCAATGAGCCGCCGTCGCCCGGCAGCGAAGCGATCGTCGTCCCCAAAGACTCCAGGCTGCGCAGCCTCGCTGACCTGAAGGGTAAAAAGGTGGTGCTGAACAAAGGCTCCAATGTGCACTATCTGCTGGTGAAGGCGCTGGAAAAAGCCGGCCTGGGTTACAAGGATATTGACGTCGTCTACCTGCCGCCCGCCGATGCGCGCGCCGCGTTCGAACGCGGCAGCGTTGATGCGTGGGCGATCTGGGACCCGTTCCTGGCCGCAGCCGAGAAGCAGCTGAATGCGCGGGTACTGGCAGATGGCCAAGGCCTGGTCGCCAATCACCAGTTCTATCTGGCCTCGCGTCCATACGCGGAAAAGAACAGCGATATCGTCCGCATCGTGCTGGAGGAAATCGCCAAGGTAGACGAGTGGGGCGCGAAAAATCCGAAGGAGGTCGCGCGGATCCTGTCGGCGCAGACCGGCCTGGAAGTGGATGTGGTGGCGCTGGCGGCATCGCGCTACAGCTACTGCGTGAAGCCGATCACCAGTGAGGTGCTGGAGCAGCAGCAAAAGGTTGCCGATGCCTTCTCGAATCTGAAACTGATCCCGAAACCGATCGTGGTCAAAGATGCACAGCTGCCGGCCAAACAGCTGGCGGCGCAATAAGGAATCAAGATGTCTCTGAATTTGTTCTGGTTTATCCCGACCCATGGCGACAGCCGCTACCTCGGCACGTCGAAGGGCGCGCGTCCCATCGATGCGAATTATCTGAAGCAGGTGGCGGTGGCCGCCGACACGCTGGGCTACGACGGCGTGCTGCTGCCGACTGGCCGCTCGTGCGAAGACGCGTGGGTGGTGGCGTCGTCGCTGATCCACGTGACGCAAAAGCTCAAGTTCCTGGTGGCGATCCGTCCGGGCCTGACCACGCCTGGGCTGGCAGTCCGCATGGCGTCGACCTTTGACCGGCTGTCGAATGGCCGCCTGCTGATTAACGTCGTGACCGGCGGCGACCAAGGCGAACTGGAAGCCGATGGCCTGTTTGCCGATCACGCCAAGCGCTACGAAATCTCGGATGAATTCATTCGCGTCTGGCGCGCTTCGCTGTCGGGCGAGGGCGGCGACAAGGGTTATGATTTTGAAGGCAAGCACATTATCGTCAAAGGCGCGAAAACGCTGTACCCGCCGGTGCAGAAGCCTTATCCGCCGCTGTACTTCGGCGGCTCTTCCGAACCTGCGCATGAACTGGCAGCGGAGCAGATGGACGTCTACCTGACCTGGGGCGAGCCGCCAGCCGCCGTGGCGGCCAAGCTGGACGACATCCGTGCGCGCGCTGCCAAACATGGCCGCACCGTGAAATTCGGTATCCGGCTGCACGTGATCGTGCGCGAAACCAGTGAAGAAGCCTGGCGCGCGGCCGATGAGCTGATCAGCCACCTCGATGACGAAACCATCGCCAAGGCGCAGGCAGCGTTCTCCAGGATGGATTCGGTAGGACAGCAACGAATGGCAGCTTTGCACGGCGGCCGCCGTGACAAGCTCGAAGTATCGCCCAACCTCTGGGCCGGCGTGGGACTGGTGCGTGGTGGCGCCGGGACCGCGCTGGTGGGCGACCCCGAAACCGTGGCCGCACGTATCAGGGAGTATGCGGACCTGGGTATCGAAACCTTCATCTTCTCGGGCTATCCGCACCTGGAAGAGTCGTACCGCTTTGCGGAGCTGGTGTTCCCGCTGCTGGGCAAAGGCAAGGATCATGGCGAGCAGTCGCTGACCGGTCCTTTCGGCGAGATCATGGCCAGCGATATCGTGCCGAAAAAGAAGGCTGCATAAGATGAAGAAGCAAAGCCTATGGGCGCCGTGGGTGCTGCCTGTGCTGCTGATCGCCGTGTGGCAGCTGTCGTCGCAACTGGGCTGGCTGTCCAGCCGCATCCTGCCGGAACCGTGGGCGGTCGCCAAGGCTTCCTGGAGCCTGGCGGTGTCGGGCGAGCTATGGACGCATCTGCGCACCAGCCTGTGGCGCGCGGCGAGCGGCTTTGCCATCGGCGCCGGTCTGGGCCTGCTGCTTGGCCTGCTCACCGGCAGCTTCCGCAGCGCCGAGACACTGCTCGATACCACGTTGCAGATGATCCGCAACATCCCGGCGCTGGCCTTGATACCGCTGGTGATCCTGTGGTTCGGCATTGACGAAACGGCCAAGCTGTTCCTGCTGGCGGTGGGCGTGTTCTTCCCCGTGTATCTGAACACCTTCCACGGCATACGCTCGGCCGACCAGGGCCTGATCGAGATGGCGCGCAGCTATGGCCTGTCTGGCTGGCCGCTGTACCGTGACGTGATTCTGCCAGCCGCGCTGCCGTCGATACTGGTGGGCGTGCGCTTCTCACTGGGGCTGGTGTGGGTGCTGCTGATTGTGGCCGAGACGATTTCGGCGCAGGCGGGCATCGGCTACATGACCATGAACGCCCGCGAGTTCCTGCAGACCGACGTGGTGCTGGTGGGGATATTGCTGTACGCCCTGCTGGGCAAGGCTGCCGATCTGCTGTCGCGCGGGATGGAGAAGCACTTCCTGCGCTGGAATCCCGCTTACCGTTAAGGAGAACGCATGTTCATATCCACCGCTTTATTCGATACGGGGGCACTGCCGCGCGAAGGCGCTGCGTGGACGTCGGCGCCGCCTGCGCGCCGCCAGGGTGTGGCGCTGGAACTGGATAGCGTCAGCAAGTCGTTTGGCGCCCGCAAGGTGCTCAAGGACATCCAGCTGGAGCTGCGTGCGGGCGAGTTTGTCGCCATCGTCGGCCGCAGCGGTTGCGGTAAGAGCACGCTGTTGCGCGCCATCGCCGGCCTGGAGACGGCGGATGAAGGCAGTATCGCCGTTGGCAAGGGCAGTATCGGCGCCAGCATCCGCATCATGTTCCAGGAAGCGCGCCTGCTGCCGTGGAAGTCGGTGCTGGAGAACGTGGCGCTCGGTTTGCCACGGTCGTTGAACGCAGCGGCAGCCACGCTGGCCACGGTCGGCCTGGCGGAGCGCGCCGATGATTGGCCATCGGCGCTGTCCGGCGGACAGCGCCAGCGCGTGGCGTTGGCGCGTGCCTTGCTGCACGAGCCGCAGTTACTGCTGCTGGATGAGCCGCTGGGCGCACTGGATGCGCTGACCCGCATCGAGATGCAGCAGCTGATCGAGTCGCTGTGGCTGGCGCGCGGCTTCACGGCGGTGCTGGTCACGCACGATGTGCAGGAGGCTCTGGCGCTGGCCGACCGCGTGGTGCTGATCGAGGACGGCCGCATCACGCTGGACCTCAAGGTTGACCTGCCACGTCCGCGCGCGCGCGGCAATGCGGCGTTTGCCGCGCTGGAGCAGCGCCTGCTGGGCCGCATCCTCCATCAAACTCCCGCCGACACGGCCATTGCGGCCGCCGCCTGATTACTGGCCGGCTCATCCGCCAAGGAGAGCCGGTCACACGCCTTAAGACAGATTCCTTTTGCGTAGCGCACCGTTATCATAACGGCATGCGGATATGATCGATTTTATCGATAATAAAGCGGTAAATAATTCGTTTTACAACTTGAAATGGCGCGAGCATAATAGTCCGTACACGAACAATTTTTGTTCCCACATTAGGAGTTTCTAAATGAAAAAAATCGTTGCCCTGCTGATCGCCGCTGGTATCTCGCTGACCGCTGCTGCCGCTCCTGACAACTTCTCGTCGGACGCCAATCACACCTTCTCGAGCTTCAGCTACAGCCACTTCGGCTACTCGACCCAGCAAAGCCGCTTCAACAACACCACCGCCAAATTCACGCTGGACCGTGCGGCCAAGACTGGCTCGGTGGAAGCGACCATCGATGCCAAATCGGTAGACACCGGCTCCAAGCTGTTCGACCAGCACATTCAGGGCGAAGATTTCCTGGACACCGCCAAATATCCAACCATCACCTACAAGTCCACCAAAGTGAACTTCAAGGGCGACGTACCATCGACGGTTGAGGGCAACCTGACCCTGAAAGGCGTGACCAAGCCAGTCACCCTGACCATCACCCACTTCCAGTGCATGGATCACCCGATGATGAAGAAACTGGCTTGCGGCGCCAACGCCACCGCCACCATCAAGCGTACCGAATTCAACGCCGGCAAATACGCACCGCACGTGGGCGATGACGTGACCCTGTCGTTCGCTATCGAAGCACTGAAAGACTAATCCACGGGAACTGGGCTCGCCTCAATTCTCTGACACTGCCGGCGCGGCACTGAACACCGCGCCGTTTTTATTTTCCAGGAGTAGTTATGAAGTTGAAGCAGCCCGCAATTGCGGTGGCGCTCGCCTGCGCGTTCTCCGCCCACGCAACCGACCTGATTATCACCAATGGCAAGGTCGCGACCATGACCAAAGAGGGCGCCTACGCCCAGGCGCTCGCCATCACCGACGGCAAGATCGACGCCGTGGGCAGCAATGCCCAGATCCTCAAACGCAAATCATCCAATACGCAAGTCATCGACGCTGCCGGCAGGACCGTGATTCCCGGCCTGAACGACTCGCACCTGCACATCATCCGCGAAGGCTTGAATTACAACGCTGAAATGCGCTGGGATGGCGTGACCTCGCTCAGGCAAGCCTTGCAGATGCTGAAGGAGCAGGCCGCGCGTACACCGAAAGGCGGCTGGGTGAAGGTGGTCGGCGGCTGGAACGAATTCCAGTTCGAAGAGAAGCGCCTGCCGACGCTGGAAGAAATCAATGAGGCGGTACCGGACAAGCCGGTATTCCTGCTGTATCTGTACGGCCTGGGCTTCCTGAACCAGAAGGGCATTGAAACGCTGGGCTACAACGCCGACACCAGGTTCAAGGACGGCGTGGTGGAGCTGGGCGCTGACGGCAAACCGACCGGCAAGCTGATCGCCAAGCCGAACGCGATGATCCTCTACACCACGCTGGCGAAGACGGGCGCGCTGTCGCGCGAGCAGCAGCTCAATTCGACGCAGCAGTACTACACCGAACTGAATCGCCTTGGCCTGACCAGCGCGATCGATGCGGGCGGCGGCGGCCAGGCGTATCCGGATGACTACGCGGTCAGCCTGGAGCTGGCCAGGAACGGCAAGCTGACGGTGCGTACTTCCTATTACCTGTTTGCGCAAAAGCCTGGCAAGGAGCTGGAAGATTATCAGCGCTGGCTGACGCAAACCCATCCCGACAAGAATGACCATCTGTTCTACGCCAACGGCTACAACACCGAAGGCGGCGGCGAGAACCTGGTGTGGAGTGCCGCGGATTTCGAAAACTTCCTGGAGCCGCGCCCGGACATGCCGGCGCAGATGGAGAGTGAGCTGGAGCCGGTGCTGCGTCTGCTCATCAAGAACCGCTGGCCGTTCCGCATCCACGCCACCTATGACGAGAGCATCGACCGCGATCTGGCCGTGATCGAGAAGGTGAACAAGGATACGCCGCTGAACGGCCTGCGCTGGTTCTTCGACCACGCGGAAACCATCAGCGACAAGCAGTTGGCGCGCGTGAAAGCGCTGGGCGGCGGCATCGCGGTGCAGGACCGCATGTATTTCCAGGGCGAGTTGTACTGGAAGCAGTACGGTGCGCAAAGCCGCCAGATGCCGCCGATTCAGAAAATGCTGGCCATGAAGATTCCGGTCGGCCTGGGCACGGACGGCACGCGCGTTTCAAGCTATGGTCCATGGCCGTCGATCTACTGGGCCGTGACCGGCAAGACCGCTGGCGGCCTGCAGATCTGGCGCGACCAGGATGTGCTGAGCCGCTATCAGGCGCTCAAGCTCATGACCCAAGGCAGCGCCTGGATGAGCGGCGAGGAAAAGCTGAAAGGCACGCTGGCCAAGGGCCAATATGCTGACATCGTCATCCTGCCGCAGGACTATTTCACGATGGACGTGGAGAAGATCAAACAGCTCGAATCCAGCCTGACGATTGTAAACGGCAAGGTGGTGTATGCCGCCCCCGAGTACTCGCAGTTCGCTCCGGCCAGACTGGAGGTGCAGCCGGACTGGAGTCCCGTGAAGCATTACGGCGGCTACCAGAACAAATAGTCAGGCGACCAACCAGCCGATCAGTGCGCCCGCAGCCAGCAGCCACAGCAGGTGGATGCGGGTGCGCCATAGCAGCAGGCCTGCGGTGAGCGCGATCAGCCACAGTGGCCAGTCGGTGGCTGGCTTGTCGTTGCTGGCGGCGAGGATCACGCCGACCGACACCATCAAGCCCACCACCACCGGCGCCATGCCTTGCTTGAAAGCGCGTACGCCCAGCAGCTCGCGGTTGCGGTGTCCCCAGCGCGCGGCCATGTAGGTGAGCGTGGTCGCGGGCGCCAGAATGCCGAGCATGGTGACGGCGACGCCGGCCAGCGCAGCCGCATAGCTGCCGGCGTTCAGGCCCACATTCCAGCCCATCAGCGCAACGAACAGCACATTGGGGCCGGGCGCCGCTTGCGCAATCGCGATCGAATTATTGAATTGTTCCTGCGTCAGCCAGTGGTGTTCCACCACCAGGTAGCGGTGCATTTCGGTAGTGGTGGAAATCGCACCGCCAATCGACATCAGTGACAGCAGCATGTAATGTCCGAACAGACTGAGCCAGTCACTCAAGCTCAGTACGATATGGAGTGGCGCTTGGTTCATCATGCCGGCGTTCCCTTGAGTTTGCGGTAGGTGAGTGCGCAAGCTGCGCCGCCCAGGATGAACAGGGTGTAGGCCAAGGGAAGGCGCAGCACCAGCACGGACACCACGCACAGCGCCGCAATCAGGCCCGTCAGCCAGCGCGGCAGCGGATGCGTGCGCAAGGCGGTCGCCAGCTTGAGGCCGGTCGCTGCGATCATGCCTGCCGTCACGGCAGCCATGCCCCGCAAGGCGCCTGCCACGCCGGGATGGTTGCCGTACTGCGCGTACAGCACGGCCAGCACCAGCACTACCAGCAGCGGCACGCACAGCATGCCGGCCAGCGCTGCCAGCGCGCCGCGCAGGCCGAAGTAGCGGTCGCCGATCATCAGCGAGAGGTTGACGACGTTGGGGCCGGGCATGATCTGCGCGACCGCCCAGTCTTCAATGAACTCTTCCGGCGTCAGCCACTTCTTGCGTTCGACAATTTCGCGCTGGACCACGGCCAGCACGCCACCAAAACCTTGCAGTGCAAGAATGGTGAATGACATGAATAAATCCAGCAGGGAGGCTGGACGGGGGCGGGCGGCATCGGAGGTCATACCACATTATAGAACGGGGTGACTTTAATTGCGGAATGATGGGAGGCTGATATTGACTTTGGCTCATCGTCGTCCATACTCCCTGAGCGCATCACCGATCGGGCGGTAGCCCTCACTCTCACCAAGGATCATGATGAACGTTATGCTAGTCCAAAGCCTGGAATCAGCGCCTCCCACCGTGTTATTCCAGCAGCGCCGCGATGAAGAATGCAGTGCCGTAGTCGAACGCGGCATTACCGTGCAGGACAGTTTCAATACCGTGTGTGCCATCGAGTACTTGAAATCGCACAATGTCAATCCGAAAGTGATCGAACGGGTGTTATTACACCCGGATCAGCGTCGAAAATCCTCGCATTGATCTCGGCAGCCTGCGTTTACTTATGCACAAATCATGTTGACAAGAATTTTTTTGAAAAGTTTTCTTGTTACAATCGAAGACCTTGCAAGCTATTGATTTTAAAGGCGATTGTTTTTGCCTGTTGGATGGGCAGTTTGTCGGAAACCGCGCCGTTACAGGCCGTATGCGTTGTCAATGGGGGTATATCCACATAGATATCCACAAGTATTGTGGATATCCCGAAAAACGCTTATCAATCCGTGACTTAAGCGAAACTTAAAGTGGTTTTTTAAGCGCCTGCAGCACGCTACCGACGATGATGGCGCCGCCATTGTCGCCGGTGACGGTAATGCGCAGGCGGACTTCCTGGCCATCCTTGCGCCACGTGCTGATCACGTCGGTCCAGGCTTCACCCTCCTTCAAGGCCTGCAGGGCGTCCGCCAGTTGGTCTTGCGGGTAGGGCAGGGGATGCAGCAGGTGCGGATCGGCGCCCATCAGTGCTTCCCGGCTGAACTGGAAGACCATGCAGGCTTTGTCGTTGACCGAGCTGATGCGGCCGTGTGCATCCAGCGTCATCATCACCGCGTGCTGGTCCACCGCAGTGAGCAGCTTGCGCGCCTGATCCAGCTCGGCCTGGATCGCCAGCGTATGCTGGTGCGCGTCTTCCAGCCCGGCATACGCGCGCAGCGAGGAAATCACGGTGGTGAACAGCTTGCGCGTGGTCAGGTCGGTCTTGCACCAGAAATCGTTGATGTCGTAATCGAGGATGATGCTGTGCTCGAGCGCCTGGCCCGGCTGGCCAGTGCGCAATACGATGCGTACCAGCTTGTTGTGCAGGCTGTCGCGGATCTGGCGTGCCACCTGCAGGCCGGCATCGCTGGTTTCCATGATGACGTCGAGCAGCACCAGCGCGATATCCGGCGTATTGCGCAGCACATTCAGCGCTTCCTCCCCGCTGTAGGCATGCAGGAAGCTGAGCCGGCGACCCTGGAAGCAGGCATTGCTGAGCGAGAATTTGGTGACGACATGCACATCCACGTCATCGTCCACAATCAGCACGCGCCATGGCGGCGGCGCCGGAGCTGCATTGGCGGCGTCCGTCCTGGTCTGGTTGGCGGGCTGTCCCTCTTCTTCAATCATCCAATCGGTATCGTCGTCGTTCTGATTCATGCATCATCCCAGGGTAAGTCGAAGAGGCCGAGCTCCAGAGTGACACTATTCCTCGCCAGCACATTTGTCAAAGAATTCGCAGTGCAGCGAAACAACGGGCGTCATGCTACCTACTTATGCACATAAAATTTATTTTCAAGCGGCGAAAAAGCCGCCAGTTGGCGACTTTTTAATTTTTCTAAGTTGTTGATTTTATGTGATAAAAAATCTGCCTGTGGATTAGGCAATTTGTTGTGCTGCCCGCCGTTAAAGGCGTTCTCAGCTGTCAAGAGGCGGTTATGCACACGCTTATCCACAGTTGGTGTGGATATCTGAAAAATCCACTTTAGATACGCTGACTTATGCCTTGTTTCTGAGAAAAAGCTTGCGCTATGTCTTCCGACAGATGGCGGCTCATCAAAATCAGGAATACAAGCAAGGCATGCAGTGCCAGTGCGAAGGTGATGGCGACGTTGGCCTGGGCACCCGCCAGGGCGGGATAGGCCAGCACGGCGATGGCCGGCGAAAAGCCGTAGCGGTCTGATTTAAGTAGTTGCTTGGCGTCGAGTCTGGCCCAGGCGACAATGCCGATGCCAAAGAAGGTCCAGCCAGCCGTCTGGTAATCGAAGTTGCCCAGCACAAAGGCCGTCAGCAGGGCAATGGCGCTCAGGGGCAGGGGAAGATTCTGTAGACGTTTCATGATGTGCTTTCGTATGCGGTGGAACGTATGACCAGAATAAAGCGCGGGCAACCATTGGTAAATTTTATTGTTCCTATCTTATCGATAGATTTTAATATTTTGTTTTTTCATCTATGATGTGAGGATGGCAAATCTTTTCCGTATTTTCTGCCTGTTAGCTCTGCTGATTGGCGCTCCCGGCGCCTGGGCATTGGACAGCAAAGTTACCCTCAACGATTACCACCATGACATCTGGACCGGCAAGGACGGCGCGCCGGGTGAAATCTCCAGCATGGCGCAAACGGCTGACGGCTGGCTGTGGATAGGCAGCAGCAACGGCCTGTACCGGTTTGACGGCATGCGCTTCCGTCGCTTCGAGGCCTTGCCGGGCGAAGTGGCGCCCCAGCGGCCCATCACGGCGCTGACTGCGCTGCGCAACGGCGACCTCGTGATTGGCTACATCTACGGTGGTATCAGCGTGCTGAGCAAAGGCCATCTCACGCATTCGCCGTCTATGCTGGGCGGCACACTGCTGGGTCCGGTATCGAGTGCGGCCATGGACCAGAATGGCGTGTTGTGGGCTGCGACCGGCCATGGCCTGCTGCAGCTGGCGAACCATGAATGGCGCAATGTCGGCAAGGCGCTGGGTGTGCCGCCGGGGCGCGTGTCCAACCTGATTATCGATCAATACGATCAGATCTGGCTGGCCGCAGGCCAGCAATTGCTGATGCTGGCCAAGGGCGGCCAGCGTTTCCGTACCGTACTCAGCGGCTACGGCGTCATCAATCTGAGCGAGTCGCCGGATGGCCGCCTGTGGCTGGACACGCGTGACAAGCTGGTGCCCGTGCCGCCCCAGCATCGCGGCCCGGACAAGCCGCGCCCGGCATGGCTGGCGCAGTCGGAAGGCCAGGAGAATGGCTTGTTCGACCGGGACGGCAATTACTGGATGCTGGCCTGTCCCGGCGTCTGCCGCAGCGACGGACTGGGCAGCGGGCCGGCCACCACCCTCACGCCGGCCGCCCATCCCGATAGCCGGTTGGATCAACCATGGCAGCTCAGCAGCCTGACGGGCAACATCCTGTTTGAGGACCGTGACGGCAGCATGTGGGTCGGCACGCAGGCCGGCGTCGAGCGCTTCCGCAACAACCGGCTCACGCAAGCGCGGCTGAATGGCGGCGAGCGCTTCCTGAGCTTTGCGCGCGACAGCAGCGGCCATGTGCTGGCCTGGGCCAAGCCCACGGGCGAGATCTGGCAACTCAGCAAGGACGCGCCGGCGCGCGTGGTCGAACGCGGCGCGGCCGGTAATTTCGGTGTGCTCGGCAACGCGGCCGATGGCGCGCTGCTGGTGGCGGGCGTAGACCATATCGAACGCCGCTATGCGGACAAGACCGAGCGCATCGCCTATCCGCCCGACCCCGACAAGCCCTCGGGCGATGTGCCGGTGGCGCGCATCATGGATGACGGCCGCGCGCTGTGGGTGACGATCTCCCGCCGCGGCACCTTCCGCTGGCACGATGGCCGCTGGCAGACACAGGCCGAGCTGGGCCTGCCGCCGGGGATTTTCTTTGCCGCGCCGGGGGCGCCGGGCGCCATGTGGTTCGGCTATAACGATGGCGTGGTGCTGCATTTCGATCAGGGCCGTATCACGCGCTACGCGCCGCAGGGCGATCACGATGTCGGCGCCATCACCTTCCTGCATGGCGGCGACGAGGTGATCGCTGGCGGCAGCGCTGGCCTGGCGGTGCTGCGTGGTGGGCAGTTCCGCCGTATCGGCGCGATCGATCCGGAGGTGCTGTCGCGCGTGTCCGGCATGGTGATCGCTGCCAATGGCGATCACTGGTTCAACGGTGGCAAAGGCGTGGTGTCTGTGCGGGCGGCCGACTGGCAGGCCGCCGTGGCCGCGCCGGACAAGCCGTTGAAGTATGTGTTGTACGGCGTGCTGGATGGCTACCCCGGCTTTGCCGCCACTGCCATCCGCTTGCCCAGCGCGATTGCCGATGCCGATGGCCAGCTGTGGTTTGCCGGCGTCAGCGGCATCGCGCAGCTGGACAGCACGCGCGTGTATCCGGCGCCTCATCCGCCGCAGGTGAAGATAGAGACGCTGGTGGCGCAAGGTAACCGCTATCTGGACTTTGCGCAGCCGGTGACGCTGGCGCCGGGTACCACCTCGTTCCGCATCGAATACACGGCGCTGAGCTACACCATGCCGGAAGGCCTGCGCTTCCGCTATCGGCTGGAAGGCGTGGACGCCGATTGGCAAGACCCCGGCGCGCGGCGCGCGGTCTCGTACACCAATCTGGGGCCGGGCGATTACCGCTTCCGCGTCGCGGCGGTGAACCAGTTCGGCCAGTGGAACGATGAGGAGGCGTCGATCGCCGTACGCATACTGCCGACCTTCACGCAGACGCGCTGGTTCTACGCCTTGTGTGCGCTGGGCGTGGCCGGCGTGCTGTACCTGCTGTATCTGTTGTGGCTACGCCAGGCCACCATGCGCTTCGCCACCCGCATGGCGGAGCGGGAACGCATCGCGCGCGCCTTGCATGACAGCTTCCTGCAAAGCGTGCATGGGCTGACGATGAGCTTCCAGACGGCGCTGAGCGGACTGCCCGAGGATTCGGTGGCGCGCCAGAAAATCGAACGCGTGCTGCTTTTGGCGGACAAGGTGATGGAAGAGGGGCGCGATGAAGTGCAGGATCTGCGCTCCGGCGCCATGGGGAATGGCGATCTGGCGCATGGACTGACCTTGGTTGGCGAGGTGCTGCAGGAGTCGCATGGCAGCGTGTTCAGCCTGCGCACGGCTGGCACGCCGCGCACGCTGGAATCGCAGGCGGCCTGCGAGGCGTACAGCGTCGCCCGCGAAGCCATCATGAATGCGTTCCGCCACGCGCAAGCGAGCACCATCCAGGTGGAGCTGAACTACGGCGACGACCAGTTCATGGTCCAGGTGCTGGACGATGGCAAGGGCATCGACGCTGACGTCATCCGCAACGGCCGCACAGGCCATTGGGGCTTGACTGGCCTGTTCGAACGCGCCGCCCGTATTGGCGGCCACATCGCCATCGATCACCGCGCAGGTGGCGGAACGCGCGTGATGCTGACTGTGCCTGCGGCTTGCGCCTATGCCGGCCAGGCGCGCTGGAAGCGTTATATACCGCGCTGGCTTAGCCGATAGTCGCCAGCACTTTGCGTATGGCGCCATGCGCCATCACCAGTTCCGGGCCATCGTGCAGCAGCGCGTTGTATTTGGCGCGGAATGCCTGGTCGCCTTCCTCGCAAGGGCCGATCAGCATTTCCAGCGACTGGCGGAACGCTTTGGCTTCCTCGGCGCCGATCTCCGCCTCGTCTTCCAGGCGTTCGTCCAGCTGCGCCATCAGGCCGGACAGCTTTTGAAGCCAGGCGAAATGCGGATGGTTGGTAATCAGCTGCAAATGCTCCAGCGGGCTGCCGACAGCGCCAAAATACTGGGTTTCCAGATGAATCAGTTGCTTGTGCAGGTCGCGCAAGGCGCGCTGCAAAGCGGTCAGTTGGGTGTGTTGGGTGCTCATGGTAGATCCATCTTAGCAGACGCGCGATGCGCGAACAGCCTATATTAAGATGAGTAGTTTTTGCCTGGCGCGCGCCCTAAGATGAGGGTTCCTTTACACCATATGGAACCCATCATGAGCAATCCTAAATTAGAAGTCCTGACCCCGAAAAACAGCCAGCTGATCTTCATTGACCATCAGCCGCAAATGGCTTTCGGCGTACAGTCGATCGACCGCCAGGTGTTGAAGAACAATACCGTCGCCCTGGCCAAGGCAGCCAAGGTGTTTGGCGTGCCAACCACCATCACCACCGTGGAAACCGAAGCCTTCTCGGGCCACACTTACCCTGAACTGCTGGACGTATTCCCGGGACAAGACATCCTGGAACGTTCGTCGATGAATTCGTGGGACGACCAGAAAGTGCGCGATGCGCTGAAAGCCAACGGCAAGAAGAAAGTCATCGTGGCCGGCCTGTGGACGGAAGTCTGCAACACCACCTTCGCGCTGTGCGCGATGCTGGAAGGCGACTATGAAATCTACATGGTGTCTGATGCGTCGGGCGGCACTTCGAAAGAAGCCCACGACTACGCCATGCAGCGCATGATCCAGGCCGGCGTGGTGCCGGTGACCTGGCAGCAGGTGCTGCTGGAATGGCAGCGCGACTGGGCGCACCGCGAAACCTACGACGCGGTAATGGCCATCGTGCGTGAACACTCGGGCGCCTACGGCATGGGCGTGGACTACGCCTACACCATGGTGCACAAGGCGCCGGAACGCACCCACAGCACCCACAAGGTGCTGCCGGCCGTGCCAGCGAAGTAATCAGAACACGCTGAGCAGGCCACGCCGGGCCGCCACGGTGGCGGCTTCCGTGCGGCTGGCAACATTGAGCTTGGCCAGGATGTTATTGACGTGGAATTTGACGGTGCCGACTTCAATATCCGCACTGCGCGCGATCATCTTGTTACTCTTGCCGGTGGCCAGATGCGTCAGGATTTCCAGCTCGCGCCGCGACAGCTGGCTGGCGGCCTTGCGTTGCGCCAGCTTGCTGGCCACGGCCGCAGGCAGGAATTGCTGGCCGCTGGCCACCGTGCGGATGCAGTCGAGCAGCTGGTCCGAGCCGCCATCTTTGAGCAGGTAGGCCTTGGCGCCAGCGCGCAGGCCGCGGTAGACATCTTCGTCACCCTGGTAGGTGGTGAGGATGACGATGCTGGCGCTGTCGTCAAACGCGCGGATTTGCTCGATGGCCTCGACGCCGTTCAGGCGCGGCATGCTGAGATCGAGGATGGCCACGTCCGGCCGGTGTTGCTGATACAAGGCCACCGCCTGCACGCCATCGGCCGCTTGTGCGACCAGCCGGAATTCCGGCATGGCGCCGAGCAGGGAACTGAGGCCAGCCAGTATCAGGGGATGATCGTCCGCGATCAGGATCGAGATGGGGTCCATACGGTGTACTCCTTGAAACTGAGGTGAAAAGCGGCGCCCTGCGGCTGAACTGTGGTGGTCCAGATTTGACCGCCGTGGGCCTGGACGATGCTGCGGCAAATCGCCAGGCCCATGCCGGTGCCGCCCGGCTTGGTGGAGAACAGTGGTTCGAATATGCGTTCTGCCAGTGCGGCAGGGATGCCGGCGCCGCTGTCCTCGATGCTGATGCGCAGCGCGCCATCGGCCAGCAGGGTTTTCAGCGCCAGCGTGCGCGGAGCAGCGCTGTCTTTCAACGCTTCGATGGCGTTCAGCAGCAGGTTCAACATCACCTGCGCCAACTGGACGCGGTCGGCGGTGAGCTGGTACGGCGCGGCTGCGTAGTCTTCGATCATGGTGATGCCGTGCTGGCGCAGCTCACCGCGCATCAGCTGCAAGACCTCGCGCAAGGCATCTTCGACGATGAAGGTGCTGCGCTCGGGCGCCGCCTGGCATGCCATGCCGTGCAGGCTGCGCACCATGCCGGCGGCCGCCGTACTGGCTTGCATCACGACGCGCAGCGCGGCCCGTGCCTGCTCCAGGCGTGGCGGGTCCTGCTCCAGCCATTTCATGCAGGCTTCCGCATTGATGGTCACGGCGGCCAGCGGCTGTTTGACTTCGTGGGCAATCGATGCCGCGAACTCGCCCAGCGCGTTGAGACGTACCGGGCGCAGATCGGGTGAGGGCGGAGGACTGGCCATAGTGGGCTTTACATGATGGTTACGCGAGCAGACATCATGCAACAGTTGGCGGCCAGCGAAAATCCAGCATAGTTGTCATGGCTGGGTCACCCGATCGGGTTAGTCCCTGGGCAGGCTGGCACCCGCCCAACCACAGCTCTACCTGAAGGCGGAGGCGCTTACCAGTGATACACGGCTGAAGCGATGGCCTTGCGCGGTTCGCCATAGAAGCAGTGGTAAGGGCAAGCGGTGATGAAGGTCTTGTCGCTCACGTTGCTGAGATTGAGCGCGAAGCGCCATGGACCGGCGGTGTAGCTGGCCATGGCGTCGAACACCGTGTAATCGCCGCCACGGTATTGGTGCCTTTGGCTGCTTGTTTCGCCGACATAGCGGGCGTTCGCCCCCAGTTTGATCTGCGGCAGGCCGACAGCATCAGCGCGCTCCCCTTGGCTGGTAGCGGATGCCAGTTTCATATTGCTGTCGGCTTGATAAGCGCAAGCGTGAGAAGAAGGCCGGCAAGGCCGGCCTGGCGTGCGGTAGTTGGAATTTCTCGCGGGGACATGAAGGACTGTCAAAAAGTGTCTGGAACTAGGCAGACGTTCCAGCGCCCCATTTGTTCAGGCAATCCTGAAAAGTGAATTCACGCAGCGCGTTGAGAAGCCCCGGCCGGACATTGCTCGAGGAGGATAGAAAACCGGCGATGGTTGCCATCGCCGCATCACCGATCGGTTTAGTCTTTTTGCAGGAAGGCCAGCAGGTCGGCGTTCAGCTTGTCCTTGTGGGTGGTCGGCAGGCCGTGCGGCGCACCTTCGTAGACCAGCAGCGTAGCATTCTTGACCAGTTTGACCGCGGTTTTGGCTGAGGCGTCGATAGGGACGATCTGGTCGTCGTCGCCGTGCACGATCAGGACCGGTACATCAATTTTCTTCAGGTCTTCGGTGAAGTCGGTTTCCGAGAATTGCTTGATGCAGTCGTAAGCATTCTTGATACCGCACTGCATGCCTTGCAGCCAGAACGTATCGCGCACACCTTGCGATTCCTTGGCGCCCGGACGATTGTAGCCGTAGAACGGAATGGTCAGATCCTGAAAGAACTGCGAACGGTCTTTCAGCACGCCGTCACGGATGCCGTCAAAGACCGACATCGGCAGACCGCCCGGATTGCTGTCCGACTTGACCATTTGCGGTGGTACGGCGCCCACCAGAACGGCCTTCTTTACGCGTGCGCTGCCATGACGGCCGATGTAGCGGGCGACTTCACCGCCACCGGTGGAGTGGCCAACCAGCGTGGCGTCCTTGATATCGAGCGCATTGAGTAGCGTGGCCAGGTCATCGGCGTAGGTGTCCATGTCGTTGCCGTTCCATGGCTGGCTGGACAGGCCGTGGCCGCGGCGGTCATGGGCGATGACGCGGTATCCATGGCTGGCCAGGAAAATCATCTGGTCTTCCCAGGCGTCGCCCTGTAGTGGCCAGCCATGGCTGAAGACCACGGCCGGGCCGCTGCCCCAGTCCTTGAAATGAATGCGGGTACCGTCTTCTACGGTGACACTGTCGATGGTCAGTTTGCTATTGCTCATGGGGGCTCCTGTATTCCTGGGTGAGTGAGTAGGGTACTGCCCATACAGTGTAAGCACCGCACGATTGGATGGCTCCTGCCAAAAGTCCAGTTCTGGCTTAGGGTTGAGTTATGGGCGACTCGTCATAGTTAAGCGGCAGCCATTGGTACTCGCCCTGATGCCGGCGGATGTGGCCCAGGCCGGGGAAGGCAATGTGGGCGGCGGCGACGATCCAGTGCTTTTCTGCTGCCTTCTGCAGCAGCATGGCGCGCGTGGCCTGTGCATTTGCCTCGCTGCTATCGTACTTCACGGTGGCGGCAGGATGCGGTAGCTGAATCGGCGCGACGTGCACGATGTCGCCCCAGATCAGTAACTGCTGGCCGCGGCTCTGGATCAGATAGCTCGCATGGCCGGGCGTGTGGCCGGGAGCGGGCAGGGCCTCGATCCCGGCCTCCAGGGGGCCGAATGCACGGAAGGGCTGGAAGCGGCCGGCGGCCTGGTATGGTGCAACGGCAGCCTGCGCCGCATCAAAAAAGGTGGCAAGCAAGGCTGGTGCCCTGGCCTTGTTGTCCGCTGTCAGCCAGTAATCCGCTTCCGCTTGTGACAGGCGCAGCACGGCGTTAGGAAAAGCGGGTGCGCCGCCGGCGTGATCCTTGTGCAGATGGGTGAGGTAGATTTCATCGACTTGCTCCGGCTGGTAGCCGGCTGCGCGCAGATGCGCCACCAGCTTGCCGCAGCAGTCGCCATACAATGCGCCGGCGCCGGTGTCGACCAGTATCAGTTTGCTGCCTGTATTGATCAGGAACGCGTTGATGGAACCCTGGAGTGGCAGCGCAAGATCGGCGTCCGCCAGTTCCTTGATTGCCTGCTGCGGTGTGATGTTGGTCATCACGGTATCGACCGGGAACGGATGCGTACCGTCCGACAGCGCGGTCACTTCAAAGTCGCCCAGCATGATGCGGTAATAGCCGGGTGCCTGATGCTGCGACCGGGGTGCGGCAGCGTAGGTGATACATGGCGCGAGCGGCGCGGCCAGTACGCAGGCCAGCAGGAAATACTTCAGTGTCAGTTTCATGGCGATCCTTGTGCTACAACGGGAGTCACCGATGCTAGCGCAAAGCGCTTCGCCGCGCCCCGGCCGTAAGACCAGCTTCGGCATAAATCATGCGAGCCGCAGCTGGTGGCGATGTCGGGTTGGTGCACTATTTCACATTGGCCGCAACACAGGTCAGGCACAGAGTATTTTCAACTGGTCGAGTTGATCGAGGAAACGTTCAGCGGCGACAGCGGGCGGCCATGGCTCCCACGCAGTGCCGCCATAGATGACTTGCAGCGGGTCTTCACTCAGCGGCGGTACCGTGATCTTCAGCGTCTGGCGGACTTCCTGTGCCGACCAGCCGGCGACATGTACCGCTTCGCTGGCGGCGGCCAGGCGGTCGGCGAGTTTATGGGCGGCGTGTTCCTTGACCGTCCAGCGCGGCAGGCCGTAGCGCAGGAAGACAGCGGCTTCCAGTTTCTGCGATAGCGTCTTGAGGGCGTCGCCCATGAAGGGCTTGAGCGGCGAGACGCAGTCAAATCCCAGCAGGCCTTCTTCCGCATCATGCAGCAGTTCGCGCAGCGCGGACAACGGCGCCAGCGTCAGGCCCGCAGACTGGCAGGCCGCAGCGCGCACATGCATCACGGTCAGCGAGTGCTGCGCTACTGACAGCGGCAGTGGCCAGGCCGAATGCCCGCCCCAGCGATAGGTGCGGGCCAGCCCCAGTGCAAGGTCGCTATCGTCCCAGTCAAAAGGTGTGGGATCGAGCAAATCCAGCCGCCGTCCGGACGGCATGCGCACCCAGGCGCGTTGTGCTTGGTGGTCTCTGGCCATGGCAAATTCTACCTCGAAAATCGTTATTTATTTTAGGCAATAGTGCCTGATCTGAAATACACTGATGGATTACCGACTTCTCTTTCCCGCAACGCCATGGCGACCAGACCTTCCTATATTTATCAGGGCGGCTCGGTGATGATGCACTCACCGCTGCAATTGAAGAATTCCGAGATGTACGGCTTTTTCGTCAAGGGCGAGCTGGCCAAACTCCAGGCGACGCTGGACGGTACGCTGAACGCCGTCGCCGGCCAGCGCATGACGTTCAAGGCGCTTTCGCCGTATGTGCTGATTACTTTCACGCGCGTGAATCATGCGGATTCCGCCGCCCCGGTGGACCATGCCAAGGGCTGGATCACGGAAATCGATATCGTCACCTGGATCATGGTCGGCGCGATGGATGAAGAGGGCGAGCTGGCCCACATCTACTACTACCCGGCGCACATCTTCGTGGATGATGCGATGGCGCTGATTAACGGCCGCGAGCTGTTCGGCTATCCCAAATACCTGTGCGAGTACGAGATCGACGCCAGTCGCTGCGCGCTGTCGGCCAAGGGCTTCCACCCGTTTTCGCCGGACACGAAAATCGCCATGCATCCGCTGCTGGAGGTGAACGCCACGCAGGCCACGGACGGCGAGCGTGAAGTCAGCAGCATCTTCGACATCATCGAGCAGGCGATTGAGCTGTTCCTGTCGATCCCGGACTTCTTCAACATGGACGTCGCGGGCTGGGAAGACATTATCTCGCTGCTGCGCAATCCGCGCATCGACCAGATCTTCCTCAAGCAGTTCCCGGACAGCGCAGGCCTGAAGGCGGTGTACCAGGCGATCCTGGCGGCGCCCGCCACCATCGAGAAAATCCACAGCGGCAAAGTGCTGGGCTACGAGTACGAGGCGGTGCTGCACGCGTTCGACAGCTTCCCGCTCAACGACACGCTGGGCCTGAAACTGGGGCCGCAGCAAGCCATCCTGCCGTACTACCTGAATTTCGATTTCACCGCGCAGCCGGGCGAGGAGCTGGTGGACAACTCGTCGATTGCGCCGCAGAAGATTGCGATACTGGGCGGCGGCGTGGGCGCCATGACCACGGCCTACTATCTGAGCGATCAGCCGGGATGGCAGAACAACTACGACATCACCGTCTACCAGCAAGGCTGGCGCCTGGGCGGCAAGGGCGCCAGCGGGCGCAATGCCAAACTGGGACAGCGCATCGAGGAACACGGACTGCACATCTGGTTCGGTTTTTACGCAAATGCCTTCAAGATGATCAAGGCCGCCTATGCGAGCCTGGACCGCCCGGCCGGTGCGCCGCTGGCGACCTGGCGCGACGCCTTCAAGCAGCATGACTACGTGGCCCTGTCGGAGCAGGTTGGCGACCAGTGGCATAACTGGTCGATCGTGTTCCCGACGCTGCCGGGCGAACCGGGCGAGGGCGATGAAAAGATCACGCTGTGGCAGATGGCGGTGGCCATGGTGGGCTGGATCGAGAAGTGGATACGCAGCCTGGATAAGCTCACGAAAGAGATGGAGCTGCCGCCGCATCCGCACCACACGGGCGTGATTCCAGACTGGCTGTATCACCTGGCGGAAGGCGTGACCTCGTCGGTGCACGAGCTGCTGGATGATGTCTCGCTGCTGGCCAGTGCGCTGACCGGCATGGTGTTCAATATGGCGGAAGATGCGGACCCAGGCCAGCATCTGGCGCTGGCGGGCGCACTGGCGGGCGTGCGCGGCAAGCTGCATTCGCGCTACGACAAGCTGATCGCCAATGCCAACGGCGATGTTGCGGATGATATCCGCCGCCTGTTCATCTGCCTGGACCTGGGCATCACGGTCATGAAGGGCGTGTTTGAAGATGGTGTCATCAAGCATGGCTTTGATGTCATCAACGATATCGACTTCCGCGACTGGCTGCGCAAGCACGGCGGCGACGAAGCACTGTGTGTGAATTCGGCGCCGGTACGTGGCTTCTACGATCTGGTGTTTGCCTACGAGGGCGGCAACTTCGACAAGCCGAATGCGGAAGCGGGCACGCTGCTGCGCGCGATGGCGCGTATCGGCCTCGCTTACAAGGGCGGCATCATGTTCAAGATGCAGGCGGGGATGGGCGACACCATCTTTACGCCGATGTATCAGGCCTTGCTGGCGCGCGGCGTCAAGTTCAAGTTCTTCCACAAGGTGGAGGAGCTGGTGCCGGACGGCAGCCAGATCGGCAGCATCCGCATGACGCAGCAAGTGGCGCTGGCAAACGGCAGCTACGATCCGCTGGTGCCGGTCAAAGGGCTGGACTGCTGGCCGAGCGAACCGCTGTACGGCCAGATCGACAAGGCGCAGGCGGCGCTGCTGCAAGCGAAGAATATCAACCTGGAGTCGCATTGGACCGACTGGCCGCAAGTGTACCGCGAAGCGTTTGACCAGGAACTGCCGGTGGTGACATTGCAGCGCGGCGTCGATTTCGACCAGGTAGTGTTTGGTATTTCGATCGGCTCGCTGCCGGTGCTGTGCCCGCAGTTGCTGGCGCAAAGCCCGGCGTTGCTGGCCACCTCCGAAAAAGTACAGACCGTGGCGACGCAAGCCTACCAGGTCTGGCTGGACAAGGACCTGGCGCAGATGGGCTGGTCCTATCAGCCGGACGGCCAGCAGCCGGTGCTGAGCGGCTTCACCGAGCCTTACGATACCTGGGCGCCGATGGACCAGCTGCTGGTACGCGAAGACTGGCCGGCGCCGCTGGACCCGCGCAATGTGTCCTACTTCTGCAGCGCATTGCCGGTGGAGAGTTATCCGCCGGTCAGCGACCATGGCTTCCCGGCGCGCATGGCGGAGGTGGCCAAGGCGGGCGCCATCAGCCAGCTGGGCAAGGAGATCGCTTCGCTGTGGTCGGCGGCCGGTCCGTCCGGCGCGTTCCCGTGGCAATGGCTGGTCGATGGCAGCGAAGCCACCGGTGTCCAGCGCTTTGATGCGCAATACTGGCGCGCCAATGTCGATCCGTCCGAGCGCTATGTGATGTCGGTGGTGAATTCGACCAGGTACCGCTTGCGCACCGACCAGTCGGGATTCTCCAACCTGTTCCTGACCGGCGACTGGATCAAGACGGGCCTCAATGCGGGCTGCGTGGAAGCGGCCGTGATGGCAGGCATGCAGACTTCGCGCGCGATCAGCGGCTATCCGGCCGTGATCGAGGGCGAGGTGGATTTCTAAAGCTGCTTGTAAAAGAAGGTGGTGCCGCAGTAGGCGCCATCTGGCATCAACGCGTAATTGGGCACGACGCCAACCGCCTGCCAGCCGGCGCGCTGGTACAGGCGTTCGGCGTCGCCACCGGTAACGGTGTCCAGTACCAGCACGGTTTTGCCTTCTTCCCGGGCGGTGTGATCGACTGCCGCCATCAGCTGCGCCGCCACGCCATGGCGGCGGGCATCGCGGTGGACCAGCATCTTGGCGATGTCCGCACGGTGCGGCTGGTTGTCGGGCAGCGCGGTGATAAGCTGGACGGTGCCGATGATGCGCCCCGCGCCGGTTTCCGCCACCAGCAGGATGCGTTCGTGGCGCGCCGCGCCGGCCAGCACGCCGCGCCAGAATTCCAGCGCTTTCTCGCGCGGCATCGGCAGCATGAAGCTGACCGAGGCGCCGCCTTCAACGCAATCAAGCAGTACATCGGCCAGGGCTGACGCCAGCGTTTCGGTGTGCGTGCTGGCCTCGCTCGCGCTCACACGGCGGACTGTGACAGCGTTCATGCGTTTCTCCTGGCGTTGGGCTGGGTGGTCAGTGCGACCAGATAGCGCGCCTGGGCGCCGGTGGGATTGTGGAAGCTGATGTGGCGGTCCAGGCGCATGGCCAGCGTGTCGCCAGCGTCCAGCCGCCACTGCTGATCGCCGACGCTGACTTCCATGGCGCCTTCTATCATCCATACCTGCTGGTGAATGTCGGCATTGTGCGGCACGCTGTCGTAGGCAACGCGCTGGCCGGCCGGGAAGACCACGTCCACCAATTGCAGCGGAGATGGTGCCGCTGGCGACAGGCTGCGCCGCATATAGCCGGATGCCGGGTCGGTCCATACTGGCTGGTCGGCGACCCGCGCGACTGGCGATGGCCCGGCCTCCGGTGCGGCCTTGTCTTCAAACAGCGCGGCCAGCGCCACGCCCAGCGCGCTGGCCAGTTTGTCCAGCACGGCGGCAGTGGGGCTGCTTTCGCCGCGCTCAATCAGGGAAATGTTCGAACGGCTGACGCCACTGCGCGACGCCAAAGCATCCAGTGAGAGGCTTTGGGCGTCGCGCAGTTCCCGCACGCGGCGGGCGATGAGCTGATGTATGTCCATGAATTCCATTTTACAGGAAATTCATGTCCAGTAAACTGGAATCAGCGTTTTTCCTGATTGTTGTCGGTGGAGCTGTCGCCGCGCGCACCGGCATTTTTGTCACGGTGGGTGGCTGCCGTTGCTGCCGCCGACGCGCTTTGCTGGTTGCGCTGGTCGCCGCGATTCTGGTTGTCCTGGCGCAGCGCATGTTCAGAACGCGCCGGGCCGCTATCGCGCTGTTGCTGCTGCAGATTGCCTGGCGGGGTATCGTTGCCAGCATCGCCGGTGGCATGGTTGCCACTTTCCGACATGCCCTGGGTTTTCGGATCGTAGTCGCCGTGCGGCATATTGGCGCCGGGTTTGAAGCCGCGTGGATCAGGTTTATTGGATGCACTCATGATGGGTCTCCTTGAGGAATGCGAGTTGTCATCGTAAGCCGTCACAGCCGCGGGGGGCGTAGGCGCACGCGCCGTGGTCATGTAGGAGCGTGCGTCAGCGCACGGAGGAGTGCTCAGCAGCGTGCCAAGCTGGGATTTCAACGGGAGATGACAATGGCAGAAGTACGACAGGGACAGGCGCCGCAGCCGCTCGAGCGCAAGGAATTTCATGTGGAATTCATGCGCGCATTTGTGGACCCGAAATTTGAGGCAGTCAAGACTGCGCTGGCGCAGGTAGAGGAAGTCGCGTGGCAGAATTATCACGAAGGCCGCAAGGCGCCAGTGACGCAAAAGGCCGGCAGCGGGTTTGCCGATCCCGATTACGATTTGTCGGTGGAGTGGAAAGCCACGCGCGACCGCCTGCTGGCGGCAGAGAAGCGCCAGAAAGATCCGCAGACGCGGTCGCGCGTGCTGTTGATTATCGGCGCCGCCCGCAATGACGGCTCCTGTCCCGGCGAAATCTCCAAGACCTACCGTATGAGCCTATGGGCGAAGGAAGCCCTGGCCGAAGCCGATATCGAGGCGGACGTGCTGGATCTGAGCCTGCTGACTTCCGGCTATGACCTGCACATCCATCCCTGCAAGGGCTGCGTCTCCACCGCCATGCCGCTGTGCCACTGGCCTTGCAGCTGCTATCCGAATCACGGTACACGCCAGACCAATGACTGGATGGCGGAAATTTACGAGAAGTGGATGGCGGCGCACGGCGTCATCATCCTGACGCCGACTTACTGGTACCAGGCGCCGTCTGTACTCAAACTCATGATCGACCGGCTGGTCTGCGCGGACGGCGGCAACCCTGATCCCACCAGCACCCACGGCAAAAAAGCAGCGGAAGCCAAGGAACTGGAACTCAAAGGCTGGGACTATCCCAAGCATCTGGCTGGCCGCGCGTATGGACTGGTGGTGCATGGCGATGTGGCTGGAGTGGAAAGCCTGCGGCGCAACCTGTCGGACTGGCTGGACTGGATGGGGCTCATCGACGCGGGAAAGCAATCGGCGCTGGACCGCTATCTGGGCTATTACGAGTCCTATACGGAGAGCCATCAGAACCTCGACCAGGAAGTGCAGTTCCAGCAGGAGGTGCGCAATGTGGCGCGCTCGGTGGCAGCCGCCGTCGGCAAGCTGCGCAGCGGCTGGCTAAGCAAGCCAGATGCGGCGATCACGCCGGTGCGGCCCAAATAAGGTGCAGCCGGCCTAGCGCTTGCGCGCCAGCGTCAGGCCGTCGCTGAGGGGCAGGAAGGACAGGTCGATGCGCTCGTCCTGATGCAGCTTGATGTTGAGCGCCTGGATCGCAGCGGTATCGTCGTTATCGGCGCGCTGCGTGACCTTGCCTTCGCGTAGCGTGTTATCCAGCACGATCAGGCCGCCGGGGCGCACCAGTTGCAGGCAGCTTTCGTAATAGCCGTCGTAGCCGGTTTTTTCCGCGTCGATGAAGGCGAAGTCGTACAGGCCTGCTTCGCCATCTTCCAGCAGGGTGTTCAGCGTCTGCTGGGCGGGAGCGATGCGCAGTGAAATCTTGTCGGCCACGCCTGCCTGCTGCCAGAACGGGCGCGCGACGCTGGTGTATTCCTCGCTGATGTCGCAGGCGACCAGCCGGCCTTCCGGCGGCAGCGCCAGCGCGACGGACAGCGCGCTGTAGCCGGTGAAGACCCCGACCTCGATCGCATTGCGTGCGCCCATCAGTTTGACCAGCAGCGCCATGAACTGGCCTTGCTCCGGCGAGATCTGCATGGTAGCGCGCTCGTGGCCGCGCGTTGCATCGCGCAAGGCGGTTTGTGCCGGATGTTCGCGCAGCGAATGCGTCAGCACGTAGTCGTACAGGGTGTCAGTCAGGGTAAGCGTGCGGTTGGACATGCTGTCTCCTCGAATCGGTGTGCAAACAGTTTAACAGCGCTGCCGTAAATGGGGTTCACCGTTGCGCGACGACCAGCCGTGAAAAACTGGCGATGCTGGCGACGCCGGAAAATACTGCGGCCAGGATCAGTGCATACGTGGTGCCGCGCGTCGCGGACAGCGTGAAGCAGTAGGCTACCAGGGCCGCGCCGGTAGCCTGTCCCAGCAGCCGCGCGGTGGCGACGATGCCGCTGGCGCCGCCGGCACGCGTGGGTGGCGCACTGCTCATGATGGCTTTCAAGTTAGGCGCCTGGAAGAAGCCGAAGCCGACGCCGCACCACGCCATGCGCCAGCCGATGTCGAATGCGGAGGGCTGGTCCGGCAGCATCAGCATCGCCACCAGTCCCGACGACAGCAAAGCCAGGCCTATGCCGCCCAGCGCGCCGGGTGGATAGCGGTCGCTCAGGCGGCCGGCGATGGGCGCCATGACGGCCACCAGCACCGCCCATGGCGTCATCAGGAAGCCGGTCTCAATCGGCGAGCGGCCCATCGTATGCTCAAAATAGAAGGGCAGCGACACAAAGGCCAGGCCTTGTGCGGCAAACGTGCACACGGCGGTCAGTGCGGACAGGGTGAATAGCGGGAGCTTGAACAAATCCACCGGCAGCATGGGCGCTGCGTGGCCGGCCTGGCGGCGCAGCAGCAGGCCAAAGAAGATCAGCGTGGCCACCAGCTCCGGCAGCAGCTTGTGCCAGCCTTCCTGGTGCGCGGCGTCGCCGAAAGTGAGGATCAGCAGGCCGAAGGCAAATACGTTGAGGATGGCGGTTGGCGCGTCGATCTTGTGCGTGGCGCGCACGTTATGCGGCAGCGCGCGCCTTGCCAGAAGGATGGCGGCGATCCCCAGCGGGACGTTGATGGCAAACAGCCAGGGCCAGGTTGCGGCGGCCAGTATCAGCGAAGCGGCGGTGGGACCGACCGCAAACGCCACAGCGACCACCAGCGAGTTGAAGCCAAAGCCCTGGCCATGCAGCCTGGCGGGGAAGATGGTGCGTATCATCGCGGTGTTCACGCCCATCATGGCGGCGCCGCCGATACCCTGGAACAGGCGCGCCACCACCAGCGAGGGCAGCGACCATGCGAGCGCGCAAGCCAGCGATGCGGCGGTGAACAGGGCCAGGCCGAAGATGCAGACTCGCCGGTAGCCGATCACTTCACCCAGCGCGGCGAACGGCAGCAGCGTGGCCACCATGGCCAGTTGATAGACGTTGACGATCCATACCGAGGCGGCAGGCGTGGTGTGGAGTTGATCCGCAATCGCCGGCAGGGCGGTATTGGCGATGGCGGTGTCGAGCGACGCCATGCCGACGCCAATGGCGACCGACAGCATGGCCAGGCGCCGCGCATCGGGCGGCAGGCCGTCGCGCGCAGCCAGCGCGCTATCGTGAGTATTCATGTGGGGTCCGATGCAAGGTGAAACGGGTCCACCATTGTCGCGGAAAATGGAAAACTTTGCTTACGCTGCGGCGGCGCTGCGCAAGTCGGTACAGGCTTTGTCCAATGCGGCTTCGACGCCGGGCAGCATGTCGATGACTTCCACCAGGTCGCCGGCCACCGCTGCTGCTTCCATCTCGTGGCACAGGCTGTGCAGGTGGGGCGAGTTGAGATAGCCGGCGCTGCCTTTGAGCGCATGGATGGCCGCTGCCGCTGCGGTGCTGTTGCCGGCGACGACAGCGGCGCGTGCGGTTTCCAGGCGGCGCGGCGCTTCATCCAGGAAGGCCTGCGTGATGCGCTGCATGTGTTTGTGCGACAGACCCGCCAGTGGCATGATTTGCACCGTGTCCGGATCGGTCACGATGGCCGCTTCGGATGTCACGCCGAACTGCTGGTCCAGCGCCACCATGCGTTCCGCCACCAGGCGGGCCGCGTCGGTGGCGCGCAGCTGTCGGCCACGGCTCAGATGCTGGGCGATGACTTTTTCCACCTGGTCGTACAGCAGGCGTTCGTCTACCGGCTTGCTGAGGAAGCCATCCATGCCGACCGCCAGATAGCGCGCGCGGTCATGGTCGCTGGCGTTGGCGGTCAGCGCGATGATCGGAATGTTCGGGTCCAGCACGCGGTAATCCTCGCTGCCGCCCGAGCGGATCAGGCGCGCCGCCTGTTCGCCGTCCATCATCGGCATTCGGCCATCCATCAGCACCAGGTCGTAGGCGGCGGTGCTCAGGGCGTGCAGCGCCTGCAAGCCATTTTCAACGATGCGGATATCGTGGCCCATGCCTTCCAGCAGGGTGCTGACGATGATCTGGTTGGTGCGCACGTCTTCCGCGCACAGCACGCGCAGGCGGTAGGCGTGGTGCTCCTTGCGCGGCAGCAGGGATGGGTCGAGCGTGGGGGCAGCACCCAGTTCCAGCGGCAGCGTGAAGCTGAACGTGGAGCCGGCGCCGACGCGGCTTTCCGCTGCAATCGCGCCGCCCATCAGTTCGACCAGCTCCTTGCAGATGGCCAGGCCAAGGCCGGTGCCGCCGTAGCGGCGCGTGGTGGAGTGGTCGGCCTGTTCGAATTTCTGGAACAGGCGTGGCAGTGTTTCGGCCGGAATGCCCGGGCCGGTGTCGCTGACATCGAAACTGACGCTGGTGCAGCCGTCGCTGGTCAGCAGCGCGGTGACGTCGAGCCGCACTTCGCCACGGTCGGTAAATTTGATGGCGTTGCCCAGCAGGTTAAGCAGGATCTGGCGCAGGCGGGTCGGGTCGCCGCGCACATAGCGTGGCAGGTCCAGCGCTAGGTCGGAGCGCAGCAGCAGGCTCTTGGCGTCAGCCTGGCCTTGCAGGATGCCGATGGCGTCGTCGATGAGCGCAATCAGGTCGAAGTCCACGGTTTCTATCGACAGCCGGCCAGCGTCAATCTTGGAGAAGTCGAGGATGTCGTTGAGGATGGCCAGCAGCGACTCGCTGTTCTGCAAACCGATGCGCAGATATTCTTCCGTACGTCCGCGCACCGACTGGTCGCGCATGGCGAACTTGATCATGCCGATTACACCGGCCAGCGGCGTGCGGATATCGTGGCTCATCGCCGACAGGAAGTCGATGCGGTGGCGGCTGACGACTTCCGCGTGCTCCTTGGCCTCCGTCAGCTCCGCCGTGCGTTCCTTGACGCGCTGCTCCAGGTTGTTGCGCAGCAGGCGGATCTGGTCGGCCAGCGCAAACGCCAGCAGCACGCCGTCCAGCGTCCCGCCCAATAAGGTGAACAGCTGGGCGTTGGTCACCACGGCGGGGATCAGGCCGACGTTGGCCGGCAGGATCAGCAGCCCCGGTATCATCAGCGCGACAAAGCCTAGCACAAAGAAACGCGCCGGGTAGTAGCCGCTGCGCCAGACGATGATGCCGCTGGTGAGCGCCATGGTCATCCAGATCGTAATGACGATGGTGGCGATGGTGTGTGCATAACTGAGCGCGAGGAAGCAGCTCGGCAGCGTCACCAGCGGCAGCACGATGTTGATGCGGCTCAGCGCATACAGGCGTGGCGCGGTTTCCTTCAGGCGCAGGAAGGTGGTGTAGAACAGCGTACTTAATACCGGCAGCAGGAAGAAGGGGACGTAGTGCCAGTGCAGGTTATGCCACCCGAACAGGTCGGCCACCATGTGGAAGGTCGTGCCCCATGCCACCGCGTAGCACAGCACATACATCGAGTAGTACAGCGAAGAGCGGTCGCGCGTGATCGAGTAGATGAAGAAGTTGAACACGGTGAGCGCCAGCAGCGCGCCAACCGAGCCGATAATCAGAACGTTTTCCTTGGCCACCAGCTGCTGGTAGGCGGGACGCGGCAGCACCGAGAACACGGGCGTGCGTGCATAGTAAGGACTGGAGAAGCGTATCAGCACGTGATAGCGCCGGCCCGGCTGCAGGTCGATGTCTTTACCGTAGTGCAGAAGGTAGGAGTGCGGTTGACGGTAGCCGGTCAGCATCTGGTAAATCGTGCCGTCCTCGCCGTAGACCTGGATATCGACCACGTCGATCAGCGTGTCGTTGGGATCGATGACCCAGGCCGGCTGGCGGCCGTCGTTACGTAGTTCTGCGTAGAGCCAGTAGCTGCCGCCCAGCAGGTCCACCTTGGACGCGGGCTTGAGCCGGGCCAGCATGGCAGGCAGGCCGGCAGCATCGACGGGATAAGGCTGGCCTTCGTCCTGATACAGCTTGCCGGCCTTGGCCAGGTCGATGCTGTCATGGGTGAGCGCAATGGCTTGCGCCTGTACCGGCGCGTTTGCGCACAGCGCAACGAAGGCCAGCAGCACCAGCAAAGCATAACGGTGGAAATGCGCGCTGAGGCTGTGGATCGTGCTCGCTTTGCTCATTCGTTGTCCGTGCGCCGGCTGTTCGTGAAAGTGGTATTTCTCATTTTAAACGAGAACTTGACGGTTTGGTATGATGACGCCTTTGCACGACAGGAAAACATCTTGCTAATTTCACCAGAACAGTTCATCGGATTTCTTGGCGCAGCGCTGTTGATTACGGTTTCTCCGGGGCCGGACAACCTCATGGTGCTCAGCATGGGCATGTCACGCGGACGTCGCCAGGGCATGATGTTTGGCCTCGGTTGTGCGCTGGGCTGCCTCAGTCATACGGTATTGGCGACGCTGGGCGTGGGGGCGCTGATCAAGGCCTCGCCCATGGCGTTTGGCGCATTGAAGCTGCTGGGAGGAGCTTATCTGATCTGGCTCGGCATCGGCGCACTGCGTAGCCGCGGCGGCGCGCGCGTGGAGGGCGCGGGCTTACCGGACGAAAGCCTGGGCAAGCTGTTTACCAAAGGGCTGTTCGCCAATAGCATCAACCCCAAGGTGGTGTTGTTCTTCCTGTCCTTCCTGCCGCAATTCGTGGTGGCGGAGCGTGGCGATGCGAGCTGGCAGACCGCGCAACTGGGCTTGCTGTTCACGCTGCAGGCAGTGGTGGTGTTTGGCTTGCTGGGTTATTTTTCCGGCGCGGTCGGTGCGTGGATCAACCGTACGCCTTCCGCAGGCAAATGGATGGACCGCATTGCCGGCGCCATCTTCGTTGGCCTTGGTCTGCGCCTGATCGTCGCACGTTAAAAAAAGTTTGTTCGGGAGAGCGGTGATGTCATCATCGCGTCATGCAGCGCTGAGATACTGTCCTTGCTCTTTCAAGTCTCTCCCGATTTGAAACCTTTGGCCCGCGCCTTACAACGTGCTGCGGGCCTTTTTTTATCTGGCGGTCAGATCGAAACGCAGTTCCATCTGATCCTGTACGGCCATGGCGCCGGCCATCACGGAAAACGGCGTGATGCCGAAATCTGTCTGTTTCAGGTTGACGTTACCCTTGACGTTGATACTGCCGTTTTCTTCCCTGATCGATGCAGGAATGGCCAGCGTGCGCGTGACCCCGTGCAGCGTGATGCTCACTTGTAGCGCTTGCGCATTGCTGATGCGTTCCACATGCATCTGTACCAGCGGATAGCGCTCGGCATCCAGCACCTTGCTCAGCATATTGTGACGCGTGCCGTCGATGGCGTCGGCGGAAGGCTGTTTATCGAGGCCCGCAATCTGCCGCAGATCGGCTTCGTCGACGATGAGCTGGTCCAGGCGGAACTGGAGATCCGCGCGGTTTTGCGACGGCATGACAGTACCGCTGACGGTGTGGCTGGCAACCACATGATCGTGACCAAGGCGCGCCAGGATGCCACCACGGCGCACGGTCACGGCGATCAGCGAGCTGGCGCTGTCGATGTGTAGCACGGGGCCGGCTGGCGCTGTCGCCGCGATGGGGGCGGTGGCCGCAACCGGCGCTGGCGGCGTTTTTAGCACCGGTGCGCTGTGCGGCGGCGGCAGCGGCGAGCATGCGCTCAAGGCGTACCAGGCGATGCACGCAACGGCGGCGCGTGATGGAAATGTAAAGTTTGTGTGCGTCATTTAGCCGTCATATTGTCCAATTATTATCGCTTCGCTGGCGACAGCGTGCTTTGATTGGCCCCGCATCCAAGCTGGTGCGGTCATCCGCAAAGCATAGCTCAGCAGGCTGGCCGGTGGCCTGAAACACCGGCACCACTCCCTTCCTCCGCTACCTTAATGAAGTCCTAAGCCTGCGCTTGCCGATCAATGGCAAAGTAGCACCCATAGCGCAAGGTTAAGCCCAGCGCCCGGTTGCCGGACCGTTCAAGCCCGGCACAAATTTTGTTCAACTGGCACGATAGCCGGTGAACCGTAGAGCAGCAGACATCCCCACGCTTTCGAGCGTTTTGCAACCAGCACCATCTCGCGATGGCGCTGGTTTTTTTTTGCTTAGCCGCGCTGATGCTGCGCCAGCCACGCGTCGATCTGCGGCAGACGCTTGCTGCGCACCTTGATGCGATACTCGATGGCGGCAATCGCGGTTTTGGTGTCGCCTTGCGCGTCAGCGCTCAGATGCTGTTTGGCGTAGGCTTGCAGCTTGCCGATCATGGCAGGATCTGCCGAGCTTCCGCCCAAAGCCGGGAAGTAGCGGCTGCGCGAGCTGCCGTCCACTTTCTTTTCAATCTGTTCGCGATGGGCGATGGCAAAGTCAAACGCCAGGTCGGGATGGCCGTGCGAGACATGGCTGATAATCGACGCGCTGGCAGTGGCGCCTGCTTCATCGGTCAGTGCCAGCTCCAGCGCGCGCTGCGCCAGGGCCTTGTCGTTGGCGGAGCCCAGCAGATCATACAGCTCGCTCTTGATCATGGTCGATTGCTCGGCTTGCGCAGCGGCGCGCAGCTGGTTCCAGGTTGCCGCATCCGCATGGGCGGCGATCACGCCCAGCACCGGGCGGCGCAGCGCGGCCGGCAGGGCGTCCTTGTCGGTTGCGAATGCGGCGTAGCGGCGGTGCGCCTCAGCGATCACGCCATCGTCGCCGACCTCACCCAGCGTGGTGATGAGCGTCTCACGCAGATTGGCGACCGGCGCGGCTTCGTCTTTGGCGGCGGTCCAGCCGATGCGGGCCAGCACTGGCGCCAGGCGCGCACGCGCGTAGCGGTCCAGCGCCGCACGCTGCTCTGGCTTGCCTTCGAAGTGGGCGTGCAGCCCGCCCAGCGCATTGGCGATCCGCTGCCATACTTGCGGTGCAGCGTCGACCGGGGCTTTGCTGGCCAGGTCCATGAAGCCGGAAGCCGGCATCAGGCCGGCCATGCCCAGCGACCAGCTGTCGGCCAGCAGGCCCAGTTGATCGATGGCCGGCATGGTGGCGAAGCTGTCCGTCAAGGTCGCAAATGCCTTCGGCGCATACAGCGTGCGGTAGTAGCCGCTCTGGCCTGCGTTGACCAGCACCGCACCGCAGCCCGGCAGCGTCATGCTGGCCTTGCCGCCGTTGACCACGGTGCGTACCGTGGCGCCGCCCACGGTTTGCGCAATCACCGGCACGCGCCAGCTCAGCGGTTTTTTGTTTTCCTGGTCCTTGCTGTATTCGCCCTGGGTCAGCTGGATGGTGGCCTTGCCGTTTTTGCAGACCGCCTCCGATACGCGGATCAGCGGTACGCCTGGCTGCAGCGTGAAGTCATGGGCAATCGCGGTGACTGGCTTGTGCGCCGCCTTTTCCACTTCGCGCCACAGATCGTCTGATACCGTATTGCCGTATGCATGTTTGGCGATATAGCTGCGCACGCCGGTGCGCCAGGCTTCGTCGCCGACATAATTTTCCAGCATGCGGATGACCGATTCGCCTTTGCTGTAGGTGATGGCGTCAAATGCCTGGCTGGCTTGCTCGACGCTATTGATGCGCTGGACGATCGCGTGGGTGGTGGCCAGTGCATCGCGTTCCATTGCACCTTCGCGCGTACCGACAGCGCGCAGGCTCCAGTTCCATTCAGGATGCAGGCGGTCGGTGGTGCGCGACTCCATCCACGAGGCGAAGCCTTCGTTGAGCCACAGGTCATCCCACCATGCCATGGTGACCAGGTCGCCGAACCACTGGTGCGCCATTTCGTGCGCGGCCACCAGGAAGGCGGTTTCCTTGTCCGACTGGGTCGCGGTGCGCGGGTCCAGCAGGATGCCATATTCAAACGTGAAGATGGCGCCCCAGTTTTCCATGGCGCCGAAGAACTGGCTGCGGCCCGGCGCGGCCACGTTGTCCAGCTTGGACAGCGGATACTTGACGCCAAAGTAGTCGTTGTACTCCTTGAGCACCGCGCGTGACGAGTCCAGCGCAAACTGGGCCTGTCCCAGCGAGCCTTTTTGCGTAATCACGCCCAGTTCCACGCCATCTTCCACGGCGCTGGCGCGTTCAAATTCGCCCAGGCCGAAGAACAGCAGGTAGGTCGACATCTTGGGCGAGGTCGCGAAGCGCACCAGCTCACGTCCGTCCGCCAGTTTGGTGGTGGAGGCCACCGGCATGTTCGACACGGCCATCTGGCCGGCGGGCACCGTGGCTTCCAGCGCGAAGGTGGCTTTGTAGAACGGCTCATCCCACGACGGGATCACGCGGCGCGCATCCGAGTTTTCAAACTGCGTGTACAGCGCGCGCTTTTTGGCGCCGCCGTTTTCATAGTCCAGCGAGAACATGCCGGAAGCCTGGGTGCCGATCACGCCGGTGTAATCCAGCTTGAGCTGGTAGCTGCCCGGCTTGAGCGCTTCGGCAAAATGGAAGGTGGCGGTCTGCTGTTCTTCGTTGACGTCGATCTTGCTGGCGGCATGCACCGCTTTGCCCGGACCGGCGCTGATGTTGGCCGCGCTGAATTTGAGCTCGGAGGCGTTCAGCGTCAGGCGGTTGGTGGCTTGTTTGATCTCGATCGCGATGGTAACGCTGGCGCTGAAACTGCTGTTGGCCGCATCCGGCGTCAGCGAAACGGCGTAGTGCGTCGGAACGGCGGTGCGCGGGAGCTGGGTGGTGACCTGCGCAGCCTTGGCGGCAGGTGCGGCAGCGGCCAGTGCCGGCGCGCCGGCGGACAATCCCATCAGCGCCGTCACGGCGAGCGAAATCAAACTGCGTTGCATGCTAATCCTTTGTAAGATGTAAAGGCCTTTTGGGCAAGCGTGCAATCTACGGCGAAGCGCAGGCGCTGTCAAATCCCAAATAGGATTATGATTTGGGCTAGCCCACCAAACCGAAGGCGAAGACATGATCGATCTGTACACGGCCGCCACACCCAATGGCCATAAAGTCTCCATCGCTCTGGAAGAGCTGGAGCTGGTTTATACGCTGCACGCGCTGGATTTGTCCGCTGGCGAACAAAAGGAGCCGTGGTTTTTAGCGCTCAACCCGAACGGCCGTATTCCCGCGATTGTGGACCGTACGGAAGATAACTTCGCGGTATTTGAGTCCGGCGCCATCCTGATTTACCTCGCCGAAAAGACCGGCGAATTGATGCCTACCGATTTCAAAGGCCGCTCGCAGGTGTTGCAATGGCTGATGTTCCAGATGGGCGGCGTCGGTCCGATGATGGGGCAGGCCAATGTCTTCCACCGCTACTTCCCGGAGAGGATACAGCCGGCCATCGACCGCTACCAGGGCGAGAGCAAGCGTTTGTTCCGCGTACTGGATAGCCATCTGGCGCACCATGAATATCTGGCGGGCGACTACTCGATTGCCGATATCGCCAACTGGGCCTGGGTACGCACGCATGAATGGTCAGGCGTGACGGTGCATGAGCTGCCGCATTTGCAGCGCTGGATCGCGGCGATCGCCGCGCGCCCTGCGGTACAGCGCGGCATCCTGCTGCCGCCGCGCGCCGAACGCACCGACCCCACCACCGTGCGTACCATGCTGGAGACGGGGCAGTCGCGATGAAATTCTATACGTCGTCCCGTGCACCCAATCCGCGCCGCGTGGCAATGTTCATCGCGGAAAAGGGGCTGACCGATATCGCGCAGGTGCAGATCGATCTTGCCACGGTCCAGAACCGCAGTCCGGAATACCTGGCCCTCAATCCGTTTGGCCGTGTGCCGGCGCTGGAACTGGATGACGGCCGCATCTTGTGCGAGACGCGCGCCATATGCAGCTGGCTGGAAGGCTATGCGCCGGAACCCAATCTGATGGGCGATGGCTACGATGAGCGCGCGTTCATCGAGATGACGGACCGCCGCGTGGAACTGCATCTGTTTTACGGCGCCGCCAATTACATCCGCCACACGCATCCAGGGCTGGCCATCCTGGAGCAGCCGCAGTTTCCCGAATATGGCGCAGTGCAGGGAGAGCGGATGCGCGAAACGGCGCGCTGGCTGGACCAGGTGCTGGCCACGCAACCTTACGTGGCAGGGCAGCGTTTCACGATTGCGGATATCACCGCCTTCTGCGCGCTGGAGTTTGCACGCGGGCTCATGAAATTCCGGCCGGGGCAGGAAGGCATGGCGCATCTGCAGGCATGGCGCGACCGCATTGCCGAACGGCCCAGCGCTTCGGTCGTGTATTAAGCGACCCGCTTGTACCAGGGCTGGTGCGCGAGGATGGCTTTGTAATCGCGCGCCAGCGGGTCGTGCTGGTCGAGCGGACGATCAAGGGCCAGCATGCCGAACGGCGCCAGGCTGTCGTGGAATAGCTGGAGCACGCGCTTGCGCAATGACGGCCCAAAGTCCGGCAGGGCGCGGTGGCCCAGTATCATCTGGAATTCGTTGAACGAGGCGTCGGTCACCAGATTGTATTGGGACCACGTGATGCGGTTGCTCAGATGGCTTTTCAGTACGGCGCGGGTGCCGTCCTCACTGACGTCGAAGTAGTCAATCAGTTTGCCGACGCCGCCGCTGCGGATATAGTTCCCCTGCAGTTCGCCGAGGCGGTCCATGGGCAGGCTGGCTTGCCGGACCTCGGCCAGCATGGCGTCGCTGGCGACCGTGGCATGGATTTCCGTGCGCGTCGCAAGCTGTTCCTGTTCCAGCAGGATGGCCAGCGTCCAGGCTTGCTGGACGCCCGCGCAGTCGGCCAGCCAGACGCGCGGCAAGGCGGCGCCGTGCAGGCAAATGCCCAGCGATAGGCGCAGCATCGACACTTCCGCCGCGTTGTCAAACATCAGCGCCGGCGTCACGTACAGCGCGCGCAGCAGGGCGTTATAGGTGGCCTCATCGTGCAGCACGCGTGATTGCAGGGCCGAGATGGTTGGCAGGCCAAGGCTGGCCTGCAAGGCCTGCACCTTGCGTTCGACCACGGCACGCTCGTAGCCACGGAAGTCGTAGCCGTGGCATTGGAACAGCGCTTCCAGCAGCAGTTCCAGCTCCAGCTCCTCAACCGTGGACGGCGAATGGCGGCGGGCCGCATGGCCGCCGGAGACGATGCCGGACGTGCCAATTGATGCCGTCGCCGCCTGCACGCTCGCGTGCGGCGCGGCGGCATCGTCGCCCAGCAGCGCTGCCTTGATGGACGCGAACAGCGACGACATCAATGCAACCACACGCGCATCAGCGACAGCAGCTGTGCCACATCCACCGGCTTGGTGATGTAGTCCGAAGCGCCGGCGGCGATACACTTGTCACGGTCGCCCTTCATCGCCTTGGCCGTCAGCGTAATGATCGGCAGCGACTTGAACTTCGGTATGCGGCGGATTGCGCGCATGGTGTCGTAGCCATCCATCTCCGGCATCATGATGTCCATGAGGACGATCTCGATGGTCGGATCGCGCTCCAGCACCTCGATGCCGTCACGGCCGTTTTCGGCAAACAGCACCTGCATCTGCTGGCGCTCAAGCAGCGAGGACAGGGCGAAGATATTGCGCAAGTCATCATCGACGATCAGCACCTTGCGTCCTGCCAGGCCGCCTTCGGCCGCGTGGATTTCTTCCAGCATGCGGCGCTGCGCTTCCGGCAGGCTGGCCTGGGAACGGTGCAGGAACAGCGCCGTCTCGTCCAGCAGGCGTTCCGGCGAACGCGCATCCTTGATGACGATGGTCTTGGCGTAGCGTTTGAGCTTGGCCACTTCCTTGCGGTTCAGGTCCTTGGCGGTGTTGATGACGATGGGCAGGTCGCGCAGGGATTCATCCTTGCCGATGATGTCCAGCAGGTCGAAACCGCTGATGTCCGGCAGCGTCAGGTCCAGCACCATGCAGTCGAAGCGCTGCTCGCGCAGCGCATCCAGCGCCGCCTGGCCGGTGTCCACGGCGACGATGTGGATGTCGACGTCGCCGATCAGCGCGACGATGGATTCGCGTTGCGCCGGTTCGTCGTCCACCACCAGCAGGCTGCGTTTGCCGCCCAGCAGGAACTTCTGGATGCGGCTGAACTCTTCCTGCAGCGCCTCCTTGCTGACCGGCTTGTTCAGGTAGGAGATGGCGCCCAGACGCAATGCGCGCTCACGCTCGCGCAGCGAGGACATCACGTGCACGGGAATGTGGCGCGTGCTGGGGTCGCGTTTCAGGCGGTCCAGCACCGTAAAGCCGTCGATGTCCGGCAAGTCCAGATCGAGCAGGATGGCGGACGGCAGGTAGTCACGCGCCAGGCTCAGTGCCGAATCGCCCTGCATGGTGACGATGCCCTTGAAGTTCTTCTCGCGCGCGAAGCCCAGCACGATCTGCGAGAAGCGCTCGTCGTCTTCGATAATCAGCACCGAAGGATCGCCAGGCGCCACCAGGCCGCGGTCATCGCTGCCGCTGTATTCATCGAGATCGGCATCGAGCTCATTGAGGTTGCTGAGGGCATCGTGCTCGGGCAGCACATGCCCGGCCTGCGGCGGTGTGTACACTACTTGCGGCGCCGGCAGCGGCATGCGGACCTGCGGCTGGCGGTTAATGTCGTAATTGACGAAGCCCGCGCGGTTATAGGGCAGGAACAGGGTAAAGGTCGAGCCGCTGCCGACCACGGATTCGACCCGGATTTCGCCGCCCAGCAGACGCGCCAGCTCGCGCGAAATCGACAGGCCCAGGCCCGTGCCGCCATATTTGCGCGCGGTGGAACCGTCGGCCTGCTGGAATGCTTCAAAGATCAGCTGCAGCTTGTCCGAGGCAATCCCCACGCCGGTATCGCTGACGCCAAACGCCAGCACCGCATCCGCATGCAGCAGATTCGGGTGGTCGCTGGTGAAGCCGCTGTTGACCAGGCTGATGACCAGCGAGACCTGGCCGTGCGTGGTGAACTTGAAGGCGTTCGACAGCAGGTTTTTCAGCACCTGCTGCAAGCGCGTGGTGTCGGTCATCATCGCGGTTGGCAGGTTGTCCTTGAGCTCTACGTAGAAGCCCAGATGCTTGGCCTCTGCCATGTGGCGGAAGGTACGGTCGACGTAATTGCGCAGATTCTGGAAGCGGTACTCGGACACGTCCAGCGTCACGGTACCGGATTCGATCTTCGACAGGTCCAGAATGTCGTTAATCAGCGTCAGCAGGTCGGAGCCGGAGCCGTGAATGGTCTTGGCGAATTCCACCTGCTTCGGCGACAGGTTGCCGTCCGGGTTGTCGCCCAGCTGCTGCGCCAGGATCAGCAGGGAGTTCAGCGGCGTGCGCAGCTCGTGCGACATATTCGCCAGGAACTCGGATTTGTACTTGGAGGACAGCGCCAGCTGGGTGGCTTTTTCTTCCAGCGCCAGTTTTGCCTGCTCCACCTCGCGGTTCTTGCGTTCCACCTCGATGTTCTGCTCGGACAGCAGGCGGGCTTTTTCCGCCAGCTCCTGGTTGGTCTGTTGCAGCTCTTGTGCCAGCGATTGCGACTGCGTCAGCAGCGACTCGGTACGGCTGTTTGCCTCGATGGTGTTCAGCACCACGCCGATGGACTCCATCAGCTGGTCGAGGAAGGACAGGTGGGTTTCCGTGAAGCGGTCCAGCGAGGCAATCTCGATCACCGCCTTCACCTGCTGCTCGAACAGGATAGGCAGCACCACGATGTTGGTCGGCGGCGCCGCGCCCAGGCCCGACGAAACGACGATGTAATCGCGCGGCACGTCGGTCAGCCAGATACGCACTTTCTCCAGCGCGCACTGGCCCACCAGGCCTTCACCCGGCAGGAAGGAGGTGGGCAGCTTGCGGCTGGAACGGTAGCCGTAGCTGGCGATCATGCGCAGGCGGGCGTCGGAGTCCTGCGAGTCCATCATGTAGAACACGCCGTGGTGCGCCGATACCAGCGGCGCCAGCTCGGACAGAATCAGCTTGGTCACGGCTTGCAGGTCGCGCTGACCTTGCAGCAGACGGGTGAAACGCGCCAGGTTGGTTTTCAGCCAGTCCTGCTGCGCGTTTTTCAGCGTGGTGTCTTTCAGGTTACGGATCATCTCATTGATGTTGTCCTTGAGGTAGGACACCTCGCCGCGCGCTTCCACCTGGATGGACCGGGACAAGTCGCCGCGCGTCACCGCCGTTGCCACCTCCGCGATCGCGCGCACCTGGTTGGTCAGATTGGCGGCCAGCTGGTTGACGTTCTCGGTCAAGTCCTTCCAGGTACCGGCCACGCCGGACACGTTGGCCTGGCCGCCCAGCTTACCTTCGGTACCCACCTCACGCGCCACGCGCGTCACCTCGGAAGCGAAGGAGGACAGCTGGTCCACCATCACATTGATGGTGTCTTTCAGTTCCAGAATCTCACCCTTCACGTCCACCGTGATTTTCTTGGACAAGTCGCCACGCGCCACCGCCGTCGTCACGGCCGCGATGTTACGCACCTGGCCTGTCAGGTTGGACGCCATGAAGTTCACATTGTCGGTCAAGTCCTTCCAGGTGCCGCCCACGCCGGGCACGTAAGCCTGGCCGCCCAGCTTGCCTTCGGTACCCACCTCACGCGCCACACGCGTCACCTCCGAAGCGAACGAGGACAACTGGTCCACCATCACGTTGATGGTATTTTTCAGTTCGAGAATCTCGCCTTTCACGTCCACCGTGATTTTCTTCGACAGGTCGCCGTTGGCCACCGCCGTGGTCACGTCGGCGATGTTACGCACCTGGCCCGTCAGGTTACCTGCCATGGAGTTCACGCCGTCGGTCAAGTCCTTCCAGGTACCGGCCACGCCGGGCACGTTGGCCTGGCCGCCCAGTTTACCTTCGGTACCCACCTCGCGCGCCACGCGCGTTACTTCGGAGGCGAAGGAGTTCAGCTGGTCCACCATCACGTTGATGGTGTTTTTCAGTTCGAGAATCTCGCCTTTCACGTCCACGGTAATCTTCTTGGACAAGTCGCCGTTTGCCACGGCGGTGGTCACGTCGGCGATGTTACGCACCTGGCCCGTCAGGTTACCCGCCATCGAGTTCACCGAGTCGGTCAAGTCCTTCCAGGTACCGGCCACGCCTTTTACCTGCGCCTGGCCGCCCAGCTTACCTTCGGTACCCACCTCACGCGCTACGCGCGTCACCTCGGAGGCGAAGGAGGATAGCTGGTCCACCATCACGTTGATGGTGTTTTTCAGTTCGAGAATCTCGCCCTTCACGTCCACCGTGATCTTCTTCGACAGGTCGCCATTGGCCACCGCCGTCGTCACCGCCGCGATGTTACGCACCTGGCCCGTCAGGTTGGACGCCATGAAGTTGACGTTGTCGGTCAAGTCCTTCCAGGTGCCGCCCACGCCCGGCACATAGGCCTGGCCACCCAGCTTGCCCTCGGTGCCCACCTCACGCGCCACACGCGTCACTTCGGAGGCGAAGGAACGCAGCTGGTCCACCATCACGTTGATGGTGTCCTTCAGCTGCAGGATCTCGCCGCGCACGTCCACGGTAATCTTCTTGGACAAGTCGCCGTTGGCCACGGCCGTCGTCACCTCCGCGATGTTACGCACCTGCGACGTCAGGTTACCCGCCATGGAGTTCACCGAGTCGGTCAAGTCCTTCCAGGTGCCGGCCACGCCTTTCACCTGTGCCTGGCCGCCCAGCTTACCTTCGGTACCCACCTCGCGCGCCACGCGCGTTACTTCGGAGGAGAAGGAGGACAGCTGTTCCACCATGGTGTTTGCCGTCATGGCCGCGCGCAGGTACTGGCCTTTCAGCGGATGGCCGTCCACTTCCAGCGCCATGGTCTGCGACAAATCGCCTTTCGCCACGGCGCCGATCACGCGCGCCATTTCCGTGGTCGGGCGTACCAGGTCGTCGATCAGCGTGTTGACGGAGCTGATGATGGTGGCCCAGCCACCGGTGGTGTTGGTCATTTCGGCGCGCTGGGTCAGCCGTCCTTCGCGGCCGACCACGCGGCTCACCTCCGTCACCTCGCGCACCATGCGCGACTTGGTGTCGATGATGTCGTTGAGCGTGTCGGCGATCTTGCCGGCCATGCCTATCCAGTCGGATGGCATGCGTACCGAGAAGTCTCCTTTTTTCAGTGCCATCAGTGTGGACAGGAGTACTTTTGCGTCCAGCTGTTCGCCCATATCGGTCATATTATTCATGGCTATTCCTCGTTGCTTAGGAGGGAAGGTGTAGTGGTGTCCAGATCAGCAATGCTGGTTTGTTCCAGCAGCCCGGCCGCCGGTAGCGGCGGATAAAACAGTTCGCCCTGGCAGGTGTGGCAGCCCAGCGATTGCAGTACTTCCAGTTGCTGGCGTGTCTCCACGCCCAGCGCCACCACGCGCATGGACAGCGCCCTGGCGAGGTGGATGACGGCTGCCACGATGTCGGTGCCGCCTTCGTCGTTGCCGATGCCGTGCACGAAGCTGCGGTCGATTTTCAGCACATTGAGCTGCCAGCGCTTGCACGCCGCCAGCGACGAGCGCGCGCTGCCGAAATCGTCCAGCGCGATGCGTACGCCGGTGCTGTGCATTTGCGTCAGCATCTGCGCCAGCGGCTCGGTAGGGCCGAGCAGCAGTTTTTCGTTGAGCTCTATGCCGATGCTGCCGGGCGCCAGGCCATGCTTGCGCATGGCCGGCAGCAACACCTGCAGCAGGTCCGCATGCAGCTGCGGCGTGGCCAGGTTGAGCCAGATGCACAGCGGTGGCGACTGCGCCGCACCGCTCAGGCTTTGCCACAGCGAGGCTTGCGAGCAGCACTGTCCCACCACCCAGGCATCGATGCGGTCGAGCAGGGCGCGCTCCTGCACCAGCGGCAGGAAGTGCGCGGCGTCCAGCAGGCCGCGCACCGGATGGCGCCAGTACAGCAGCGCTTCCGCGGCAATCACGCGGCCGCTGCGCAGATCGACCTGGGGTTCATAATGCAGTTCCAGTTGGCCGGCGGCGAGCGCCTTGCGCAATTCCAGCGTCCACTGTTCACGTTCACGCTCGCGTACATTGAGCTCTTCATGGAAGAACTGCACCGGCGTGGCGCTGTTCTTCTTGGCGTGGTACATGGCGGTGTCGGCGTTCTTCATCAACGCCTGGGCGTCGCTGCCGTCCTCCGGATACAGGGCGATGCCAATGCTGGCGGCGGTCTTCAGGCGGTGCTGCCCGATGTCGAAGGGCAGGGCGCAGGCCAGCTCGATCTTGCGCGCCACGCGGGCGGCGTTGGCGGAGGCCGATTTGCCTTCGATGAGCACGACGAATTCGTCGCCGCCAAGCCGCGCCACCACGTCGGCCACGCGCACGGCGGCGGTCAGCCGCGCCGCGACCTGGCGTAGCAGCTCGTCGCCGGCCTCGTGGCCGTAGGTGTCGTTGATCGGCTTGAATTTGTCCAGGTCGAGGAACAGCAGCGCAAAGCCGACGCCGCTGCGGTCGGCGGTGGCGACTGCATGCTCAAGCTGCTGTATCAGCGCGCGGCGGTTGATCAGGTTGGTCAGGGCGTCGCGCGTGGACAATTCATGCGCACGCTGCTCCGCCTGTTTGCGCTCCTTGATTTCCTGTTCGAGTTCGCGGTTGATGCGCTCCAGATCCTGCAGGCGCTGCACGCGCAAGTCCTGGTTGAGCCGCGCCAGCTCTTCGGTCTTGATGCGCAGCTGCATATTCTTCTTGGCCATTTCCACAAACACCGCTACCTTGGTTTGCAGGATTTGCGGTATCACCGGCGTGAACAGGTAATCGGCCGCACCTTTCTGATAAGCCTTGAGCCGGTTTAATTCATCCGCATAGTGGGCGGTGATGAAAATAATCGGCGTGCCGGCCGAACGCGGATGCGAGTGGATGGCCTCGGCGGTTTCAAAACCATCCATGCCGGGCATGCTGACGTCCAGCAATATCACTGCAAATTCATGCAACAACACCTGGCGCAACGCTTCTTTGCCGGAAGCGGCGGTAATCAATTCATGTAAATGCTGATCGGCTGCATCGAGCAGCAAGCTTTCCAGCGCGTACAGGCTGGCCTGATCGTCATTGACGAGGAGAACTTTTGGAATCTGCACGGCGGCGTCGAAGATAGCGGTTTGGAAGGTAAAAAGATACTCTTGTAAGGTAGAGAGTCAAGCAAAAATTGTGCACTGCCGCAAGGCGCATGCGGTTATTATTTTATCGTTTTACCAACTGTTTTTCCATCTTTTATAGCCTGAAAATATTATCGGAATTAAATTTTCCTGTGCGCACGATTGACAGTAATTGCTTGTATTCAAGAAGTAATTAATTTCAAATTCTCACCAATTCTTCCTCTGGTTCCTATGCAGCATTAATAGTATGCTGCTGTGATGCAAAAGAATTCCGTTTTTAAAGTGATCCTGCATGTTCAAAACAACTAACAGGGGGAAAGCGGTCACGGGTTCGCGCCTGATTTTTTGGGGCGTGGGCTTCGCATTGGCAACCGGGATGGGCGCTGCGTTGTACGGCACGGCCGCCAAAACGGTGGATGCCGATGCGGCACTGCGGTTTGAAAATCTGGCGCGCAGCACGCAGTACGGCATTTCTGCGCGCATCAAATCGTATTCCGACCTCACGCGCGGCCTGGCGGCGCTGTTCCAGACTTCGGACCACATCACGCGCGAACAGTTCCACCAGTATGTGGTGAACCTGGATATTGCGCGCTATTTCCCGGCGATCGAGGCGCTGACCTGGGCGCCGCTGGTCCAGGATGCGCAGCGAGATGCGTTTGTGGCCAGCGTGCGCGCGGAAGGCTATCCGGCGTTTGACATCAAGCCGGCGGGCCGGCGCGACCAGTATGCGGTGCTGACCTATCTGGAGCCGTCTTCCCTGGTGGAAGAGCGGCTTGGGGTCGATATCGCCGCCAATCCGCTGGTCGCCAAGATGCTGAACGGTGCGCGTGACAGTGGGCTGGTGGCCGCATCCGGCTTGCCGATCGTGGTGCGGCAACCGACGCCGCATTTCGGTCTGGGCGTACGCCTGCCTGTCTATCGCCGCAATATGCGCCTGGGGACGGTCGATGAGCGGCGCGCGGCCTATCTCGGTTCGGTGGGCGCCGGTTTCAGCATCCCGCGTCTGGTCCAGGGCGCGATTGACGAGATGACGGTGCGCCAGGTCCATCTGACCTTGTACGCGGACGGCAGTACGGATGTCGAACAGCGCCGGCTGGTGATCGAAAAGACGGACCGCCTGCTGTTCAACGATAACGGCGCCATGGAGGCAACGCCGTTGCCGGCCGCTGAGTTGGACAAGTATTTCGAAACCGTGCTGCCGATCGACTTCAACGGCAGCTTGTGGAAAGCGCATTTCCAGGTGAAGAAAGAGGCGTTGCTGACCGGCTTTGACCTGTACTTCCCGCGCATCGCCGCGCTCACGGGGTTTGCCGGCACGCTGCTGTTGTACAGCTATGTGTTCGTGCTGTATGCGTCGCGCCGGCGCGCGCTCAAGCAAGGCCTGTTGCTGGACACGGTGCTCAACAACGTTGACGCGCATGTCTACATGAAGGACCAGAACCGGCGCTATATCTATGTGAACGCGCGCATGGCCGAGTCCATGGGTTTGCCGGTCGAGGACATCATCGGCAAGCGTGACCGCGAGCTGATGCCGGCCAACGTGGCCGATGCGGCGTGGGCGCAGGAACGGCCGATCTTTGCGGACCTGGTCAAGCGCTCGGGCGAGTCGCAGTATGTGGACCGCAACGGCGAGGTGCAGCACCAGTGGACCGTCAAGGTGCCGGTGGAGCTGGGACGCTCGTCCACGGCCGTGATCGGGCTGGCGACCGACGTTACGGCGCTGCATAAGCTCAAGGATGAAGCGGATGCCGCCAACCAGGCCAAGAGCGACTTCCTGTCGAATATGAGCCATGAGATCCGCACGCCGATGAATTCGATTATCGGCATGGCGCACCTGGCGCTGAAGACGGTGACCCATCCCAAGCAGCGCGACTATCTGCAGAAGATTTACCATTCGGGCCAGCATCTGCTGGGCATCATCAACGACATCCTGGACTTCTCCAAGATCGAGGCGGGCAAGATGGACCTGGAGGTGCTGGACTTTACGCTGGATGCGCTGCTGGCCAATATCTCCAGCCAGCTGGGCGAGAGCGCGCAGGCCAAGGGACTGGAGCTGGTCTACGAGATCTGGCCAGGCCTGTCGCATCAGCTGCGTGGCGATCCGCTGCGGCTGGAGCAGGTGCTGCTCAACTTCACCAGCAATGCCATCAAGTTTTCCGAAGACGGCAAAGTCATTATCCGCGCGCGTCCGGTCGAGGAACGCGACAGCAATATCATGGTGCGCTTCGAGGTGGTGGATCATGGCATCGGCATGACGCCGGAGCAGGTGGCGCAGCTGTTCCAGTCCTTCCACCAGGCCGATACGTCGACCACGCGGCGCTACGGCGGCACGGGACTGGGCCTGGTCATCAGCAAGCAGCTGGCGGAGCTCATGGGCGGCGGCGTTGGTGTCGACAGCAAGCCGGGCGAGGGCAGCACCTTCTGGTTTACTGCGCGCCTGGCCAAGGGCGTGCGCTTCCTGCAGCAGAGCGACGAGTTGGTGCAGCCGGATGTGCTGGATAGCATACGCGGCGCCTCGATCCTGCTGGTCGAGGACAATATCTTCAGCCAGCAGGTGGGGCAGGAACTGCTGGAGGATGCCGGCGCCACGGTCTGCGTGGCCAACAACGGCAAGGAAGCCATCGATCTGATGCTCAAGGAGCGCTTCGACTGCGTATTGATGGATGTGCAGATGCCGGTAATGGACGGCTACGAAGCCACGCGCCTGATACGCGCCCACCCCAAGCTGTCGGCGACGCTGATTATCGCGATGACCGCCAACGCCGGCCGCGATGACCAGCAGCGCTGCCTGGATGCGGGCATGGACGAATTTGTCACCAAGCCCATTGCGCCCAAGCTGCTGTTCGATATGCTGGCCAAGTGGATGAGCCAGCGCGCGCGTGCGGCCAACCCGCCGCGCAAGCCGGTGCCGCCGCCGCCGTCCTATTTCTCGGTGCCGGAAGGGGCGGCCGTGCTGCCGGTATTTGTACCGCGCCAGACGGCGCCGTCGGCGCCGGCCATGCCGATGGTGATTGCGGCGCCGGCGCCGGACCCGGAAGCGCCGGTCGAGATGTTTGATGTCGCGGCGCTGGCCGAGACCTTCTCCGGCAAGCCGGACAAGATGCGCAAATACGCCGCGCTGTTCCTGACTTCCGCGCGCGACGGCCTGCAGGAAATCGACGAGGCGCTGGCCATGGAAGACCTGGCGCATCTGTCGGAACTGGGTCACCGCACCAAGTCTGCTGCGCGCGCGGTGGGCGCCATGCAGTTCGGGAATCTGTGCCTGGCGCTGGAAAAAGTCCGTCACGACCCGGATGCCGGCAATGCCCGCCGCATCGTCGGCGAACTGCACGCCATGCTGGATGTGCTGGATCAACTGGTGGAGCAGGAACTGCTGGCATACGACCCGGGCTAGAGCGATAATAGGGGCTTGACCATAACGAAGAGCCCTATGCACCCTGGCATCACCCCCGGCTTGCTGATTTTGCACGGTAATCAGATGGAGCAATTGCGCGCCGCCGTTTTTCAATGGCTGCGCAATCATCCGCTCGGGGCGCTGGAGTCGGAAATCTTCCTGGTGCAGTCGAACGGTGTGGCCGAGTGGCTGAAAATTGCGCTGGCCGAGGAAATCGGCATCTGCGCGGCCTCGCGCGTGGCGCTGCCCGCCCGTTTTCTATGGGACGCCTATCGCGGCATGCTGGGCCGCGACCGCGTGCCGCCCATTTCCGCTTTCGATAAAGGCCCGCTGACCTGGCGCTTGATGCGGCTGTTGCCGACCTTGCTGGCCGAGCCGGTGTTTGCGCCGCTGCGTCACTTCCTCGCGGACGGCGAGGCGGAGCGCCGCTTGCAGCTGGCCGAGCGTCTGGCCGACTTGTTCGACCAGTATCAGGTGTACCGCGCCGACTGGCTGGATGACTGGGCTGCGGGCCGCGACCAGATGCGTACTGCGCGCGGCGAGCTTGTGCCGCTGCCGGAAGACCAGCGCTGGCAGGCGCAGTTGTGGCGGTCGGTGATTGCGGATGTGGAGCCGCACGAGCGCGGACTGGGCCGTGCCACCGTGCACACGGAATTTGTACGTGCCAGCGCGGCGGGCGAGCAACCGCTGGGCCGTCTGCCGCGCCGGGTGGTGATCTTTGGCGTCTCGGCGCTGCCGTTCCAGACCTTGCAGGCGCTGGCGTCAATCGCCCGTTATACCCAGGTGCTGCTGGCGGTGCCGAATCCCTGCCAGTACTACTGGGGCGACATCATCGAAGGCCGCGACCTGCTGCGCAGCGCGCATCGGCGCCAGCAGCTGCGCAATGGCCAGGATCTGGGCCAGATTCCGCTGGAAGAACTGCACGCGCACAGTCATCCGCTGCTCGCGAGCTGGGGACGCCAGGGCCGTGACTTCGTGCGTATGCTCGATGAATTTGACGAAGGCGCGCAGGCTGCTGCCGCTGAAAACGATGAGGTGGCGCCGCTGCGCGTGGATCTGTTCAGTGAAGGCGAGGGCGATACGCTGCTGACGCAGGTGCAGGCCGCAGTGCGCGAGCTGCTGCCGATGTCCGAGCATCCGCATACGCCGCCGTCCGATGACGACCGTTCCATCGAATTCCACGTCACCCACAGCGTGCAGCGCGAGGTGGAAGTGCTGCACGACCAGCTGCTCAAGATGTTTGCCGATGCGGAGCAAAACGGCCGTCCGCTGCGTCCACGCGATGTGGTGGTGATGGTGCCGGACATCGACACCTTCTCGGCCGCCATCCACGCCGTATTTGCCCAGCACCGCCGCAACGATGCGCGCTATATCCCGTTTGAAATCGGCGACGTCAACGACCGCAGCGTCAATCCACTGCTGGTGGCGCTGGAGTGGCTGCTGCGGTTGCCGCAACAGCGTTGCCGGCAAAGCGAAGTCCGCGACCTGCTGGACGTGCCGGCGCTGGCCGCCCGTTTTGGCCTGCATGAAGACGACTTGCCGACGCTGGGCCGCTGGATCGAAGGCTCCGGCGTGCGCTGGGGGCTGGATCAGCAGCACCGCAGCGGCCTGGGGCTCGGTCCGGCCGGTGAGCAGAATGCCTGGATTTTCGGCGTGCGCCGCATGCTGCTCGGCTATGCCAGCGGCGCGTCGGGCAGCTATGCCGGTATCGAACCGTATGCGGAAGTGGGCGGCCTCGATGCGGCGCTGGCGGGTTCGCTGGCGCAGATGGTGGAGGCGTTGCTGCACTGGCGTGCCATGCTGGCGGAGCCGCACACGCCGGCCGAGTGGGGCGTGCAGGCGCGTGCGCTGCTGGCAGCCTTCTTCAAAGCCAACGAGGAGGGCGACCGCCTCACATTGGCACAGCTGGACGATGCCCTCAACAAATGGCTGGATACCTGTGAGGGCGCCGGCTACGAGGAGGCCGTGCCATTGGCCGTGCTGCGCGAAGCCTGGCTGGGATTGATGGACGAGCCGACGCTGAACCACCAGTTCGTTTCCGGCGGCGTGACCTTCTGTACGCTGATGCCGATGCGCGCGGTGCCGTTCCGCGTGGTCTGCCTGCTCGGCATGAACGACGGCGATTTTCCGCGCCGCGCGCCGAAGGCCGACTTTGACCTGCTGGCGCTGCCGGGCATGGCGCGGCCAGGCGATCGCTCGCGGCGCGACGATGACCGCTATCTGATGCTGGAGGCTGTGCTGGCGGCGCGTGACAAGCTGTATATCAGCTGGGTAGGGCGCAATGTGCGCGATAACAGTGAGCAGCCGCCGTCGGTGCTGGTGTCGCAGCTGCGCGATTATCTGGCCAATGGCTGGGAGCTGGATCTGCATGTCCGCACCACGGAGCACGCCTTGCAACCGTTCAGCCGCCGCTATTTTGAGGATGGCGGCCTGCTCACCTACGCGCGCGAATGGCGCGAGGCGCACGGCGAGGAAACCATCGCGACGGAGGCCACAGAACTGCCGCCGTTCGATATCGACGACAAACTCCGCCTCAAGCTGGGCAGCCTGCATAACTTCCTGCGCCAGCCCGTGCGTTTCTTCTTCCGCCAGCGGCTTGGCGTGATGTTCGGCGAAGCCGCGCTGGTGGGCGAGGACGAGGAACCGTTCTCCCTCAATGCGCTGGAGCGCTATCTGCTGGAAGACACCATGCTCGATGACGGCGAGACGCCGGAAGAAATCGACCAGGTCTACGACAAGCTCACGCAACGCGCCGAACGCCTTGCGCGCGAGGGTGTGCTGCCGATTGGCCTGATCGGCCAGCAGTACCAGCACCAGCTGGTGGAAGCCCTGGTGCCGGTGCGCTGCGCGTGGCTGACGCTGCGCCAGTATTACGATAGGCCGGCGCCCAAGGTGGCGCTGAATCTCCAACTGGCCGGCGTGCCGCTGGATGACTGGATCGATCAGCTGCGGAAAAACGAGAGCGAGACGGTGTGGCTGGCGCAGATGTCGTCGCGCGTGGCCGACAAGCAGGGCAAGCCGCGCGGCGATAAATTGATTGCGATGTGGCTGCGCCAGCTGGCGGTATCCGCCACCGGCATGCAGGTGACGGGTTATCTGGTGGCGCGCGATGCAATCGTCACCATGAACCCGCTCGATCCCGCGCAGGCGCAGGAGGCGTTACGCGAGCTGGTGTGCCTGTGGCGCGACGGCATGAACCGCCCGCTGCCAACTGCCTGCAAGACCGCGCTGGCGCTGGTGCAGGGGGGCGATCCGCGCGCTGTCTATGATGGCGGTTTTGAGGTCAACGGCGAAAATGAGGACCTGTGCCTGGCGCGTTTGTGGCCAGACTTCTCTTCGCTGAGCAGCGAACCGGATTTTGACGATGTATCGCGCGCCCTGTATGGGCCACTGGCGGACTGGATGGAGCAGCATATCAAGGTAGAGCAAATTGACGGCGAGAGCGCGTAATGAGTAACACGGCCAATCAACTCGCCCCGCTGACTTTCCCGCTGCATGGCTCGCGGCTCATTGAGGCCAGTGCCGGCACCGGCAAGACCTGGACCATCGCCGCGCTGTATGTGCGGCTGGTGCTGGGGCATGGCGATGACAATGCCTACCAACGTCCCTTGCTGCCTGCCGATATTCTGGTGATGACCTTTACGCGGGCGGCGACGCGTGAGCTGTCCAACCGCGTGCGCGAGCGTCTGGTGGAGGCGGCGGCTTACTTCCGCTCGCATGAGGGGCGTGGGCAGCGCGACGATTATCTGGACGCGCTGCTGGAGTCCTATCCGGACTACAGCGCACAACAGCAGGCTGCGCACCGCTTGCAGCTGGCTGCTGAAACGATGGACGAAGCGGCCATCTTCACGATTGACGCCTGGTGCCAGCGCATGCTGCGCGAGCACGCCTTCGATAGCGGCAGCCTGTTTGATGAAGAACTGGTCAGCGATGAGCAGGCGCTGTTTGAGGATGCCGCACACGATTACTGGCGACAGCAGGTCTATCCGCTCAATGCGGTGTCGCTGGACGCGCTGCTGTCGTGCTGGGGCGATGTGGGAGCATTGAAGTCGTCGATACGCGAACTGGTCAAACGTGCCGATATCATCGGCGAGGTGGATGCGCGCGGCGCATCGCTGGGCGCCCTGATCGCCGAGGTGCAGCGCAAGCAGCAGGCGCAGCTGGCTGAACTCAAGGGCGGCTGGTGGGAGCGGGCCAACCGCATGGAGCAGTGGATTGCGCAGCATCGCGCGGTCGATCCGAAATGCTTCAACGGCAACAAGATGCGTGCTGATTCGCTGGTGAGCTGGTTCAACGGCTTGCGCGAGTGGGCGCAGAATCCCGCAGCCGTCATGCCGGAGATATCGGATACGGCCTGGAAGCGGCTGACGCCCTGGGGCATCGAGGATGCCTTCTCCAAGAATTTCAGCGCCGCCGTCCCCGAGGACTTTGACGCCATCGAATCACTGAAGCAGGCGCTGGATGGGATCGAGCCGCTGTCGCACGCGCTGTACCGCCACGCAGCGGCGGCAGTGGCGGACCGTATGGCCGAGTTGAAGAAACGCAGCCGCCAGTTCGGTTTTGCCGACATGCTGGACCGCCTGAACGCGGCGCTGCAAGGCGAGAATGGCGCCGCGCTGCGCAAGCGGATTACCGACCAGTACCCGGTGGCGCTGGTGGATGAATTCCAGGACACGGCGCCGAACCAGTACCAGATCTTCAATGCGCTGTACCGCGTGGCGGATAACGACCCGGAGACCGGCCTGTTCCTGATTGGCGATCCCAAACAGTCCATCTATGGCTTCCGTGGCGCCGACATTCACAGCTATCTGTCCGCGCGCCGCGCCACTGCGGGCCGGCATTACCAGCTGGGCACCAACTACCGCTCGACCAAGCCGGTGGTCGACGCCGTCAATCATTTGTTCCTGCATGCGGAAGGCCGTGGCGCTGACGATGGTTTCGCACGGGGCGCGTTCCGCTTCCGCGACCCTGCCTCGCGTGACAATCCGCTGCCGTTCGAGGCGGTCGGCGCCCAAGGCCGCAAGGAGCGCATGGTGGAGGCGGGCGGTGATGTGCCGGCGCTGGTGATTGCCTGCAGCGCGGCGCAGGACTTGAAGGCGGATAGCTACCGCGAGTTCTTTGCGCATCACTGCGCGGAGGACATTGTGGCCCGCCTCAATGCCGAGCACACCGGCTTCGCTGGCGGTGACAAGGGCTTTGAACGCCTCAAGCCTGCAGATATCGCGGTGCTGGTGCGCGACCGCAAAGAGGCTGCTGCGATCCGCCGCGCGCTGCAACGGCGCGGTGTGCCCAGCGTCTACCTGTCCGACAAGGATTCGGTCACGGACAGCGAAGAAGCCGCCGATGTACTGCGTTGGCTGTCGGCCGTCGCGAATCCGCTGGATGGCGCGCTGGCGCGTGCCGCATTCGCGACGCGTACCACCGGTTTGCCGCTGGCTGAGCTGGCGCGTTTGTCCTCGGACGAACTGGCGTGGGAAGAACGGGTCGAACAGCTCAAGGCACTGCACATCATCTGGCAACGCCAGGGCGTGCTGGCCATGCTGCGCCGTTTCATCCACGAGCTGCAATTGCCGGCGGCCCTGCTGCAGCAGGTAGGCGGTGAACGCCGTCTGACCAATCTGCTGCATCTGGCGGAACTGCTGCAATCAGCCAGCCGCCAGCTGGATGGTGAACAGGCGCTGATACGCTGGCTCGCCGAGCAGATCGAAGGCGGCGAGGGCGCGGGCGACGAGCGTGTGCTGCGCCTGGAAAGCGACGCCGAACTGGTCAAGGTCGTCACGGTGCACAAGTCCAAGGGCCTGGAGTATCCGCTGGTGTATCTGCCGTTTGCCGTCACCGCGCGCAAGGTGGAGCGCCGCAACCGCAGCTTCTTTGAATTCAGCGACGATGATGGCGTGCGCCGCATCGATATGGCGCTGACCGATACGGCGATGGAACTGGTCGAGCGCGCGCGCCTGCAGGAGGACCTGCGCCTGATGTACGTGGCATTGACGCGCGCGCGCCATTTCCTGTGGCTGGGCGTGACCGCGCTGTCGGCCCGCAAGGCCGGCGAGAATACACTGCACGAATCCGCGCTGGGCTATCTGCTCACTGGCGGCGCACCGCTGCCGTCGGACTTGATGATGGAACGCTGGCACCACGCCTGCCAGGGCTGTGACGATATCAGCATCCTCACCTTGCCGATGGATGGCCAGCCGGTCACGCGTCTGAGCCGTATTGAAGAACGCCCGCCGTTGCTGGAGCCGCAGCACTATAGTGGTCATTTTGAACGGGACTGGTCGGTCGGCAGTTTCAGCTCGCTCGCGCGCCGTACGGGACCGACCGGCACTATCAGCGCGGCTGGCCTGGTGCCACGCGACGCGGCCGAGGCGAAGCTGCTGGAAGGCGGCGATCAGCCAGCCGTCGTGCAGGCGTCGCGCGTGGAAGACGTGGCCTGGCATCGCTTCCCGCGCGGTTCCGTCCCCGGCAACTTCCTGCACGAGCAGCTGGAGTGGATGGGGCAGGAGGGCTTTGCGATTGTCGATGACGAGAATTTCGCTGCGCGCCTGACGCGCCGCGTGGAGCGCGCCGGCTGGGGCAACCGCCTCGACGACACCCTGGTCTGGCTGCGCGAGATCGCCAGCACAACGCTGCCGTATTTGAACGCATCGTTGAGCCGCATTGTGTCGCCGCTGCCGGAGATGGAATTCTGGTTCCCTAGCGATCGGCTCGGTACGGCCGCGCTGGACCGGCTGTGCGCCACGCATCTGCTGGGCGGCGCGCCGCGCCCCGCGCTGCCGGAGCGCGAACTGCACGGCATGCTGAAAGGCTTTTGCGACCTGGTGTTTGAACACGCGGGGCGCTACTGGGTGCTGGACTACAAATCGAATGCCCTGGGCGGCGGTGACGCGGCTTACCACGAGCCGGCGCTGATGACAGCCATGGCCGAGCATCGCTACGACATCCAGGGCGCGCTCTATATGCTGGCGTTGCACCGTTTGCTGCAAAGCCGCCTGGGCGACGCCTACGATCCGGCGCAACAGCTGGGCGGCGCCATCTTCATGTTCTTGCGTGGCATCGGCAATGCGCAGACGCGCGGCTGCTACCGCATCGAACCCGACCCCGAACTACTGGATGGCTTGGATAGCCTGCTGGGTGCAAGTGATGAATGACGAATTTTTTGCGCAGGTCGATGCGCTGACCGAAGCGGGCCAGTTGCGCCGGTTGAGCGGCGCGTTTGCGCGCTTTATCGCGTCGATCGGCGCCAGCTCGCCACCGCTGATGGCGGCCTGCGTGCTATTGTCCGAGCTGGAGGGGCGTGGGCATAGCTGCCTGCTGCTGTCGGAATTGAACGCGGACCCGGCCGCGCTGCTGGGCTGGAACGGCGACGAATGGCTTCATTTGCGCGCATCGGTTGATGGCTGGCCGGAAGATGTTGCCAGCTGGCGCACCTTGCTGGCGGCGTCCGAACAGGTCTGGCCGGTCGGCGGCGCGGATTGCAGCCAGCCGCTGGTGCTGGATGGCGACCGGCTGTATCTGCGCCGTTACTGGCAGGACGAAACCCATGTGGCCGCCGCTGTCCGCGGCCGCGCGCTGGGCGGCGTACTGGCCTCGGATGCCGATGCAGAAACCGCCGAGATCCGCCGCTGGCTGGATATCCTGTTCCCGCACGCTACGCGCGGTGGCGGTGTCGATTGGCAAAAAGTCGCGTGCGCGGTGGCGATGCGTGGCAAATTAGGCATCATTACCGGTGGCCCGGGCACCGGTAAAACCTACACGGTGGCCCGTCTGCTGGCGCTGCTGTTTGCAACGGCCGGCAGCATGCGCCAGTCCGGCTTGCGGGTGGCGCTGGCGGCGCCGACCGGCAAGGCAGCTGCCCGCCTCAAGCAGTCGATTGACGATGCGCTGGATAAATTGGCGGTGCTGGTCGGCACAGCATTGCCGCTGCGCGAGCTGACGGCACGCATGGGCGCCGCGCGTACGCTGCACAGCTTGCTTGGCGCCCGCCCTGACACGCGCGCCTTCCAGCACAACGCCGGTAATCAGCTGGATGTCGATGTGCTCATCGTCGATGAAGCATCCATGATTCACCTGGAAATGATGTCGGCACTGCTGGCGGCGCTGCCGCCGGAAGCGACATTGATTTTGCTCGGCGACAAAGATCAGCTGGCGTCGGTGGAAGCCGGTGCGGTGCTGGGCGACCTGTGCCATAACGCCGAAGCCGGCGAGTATCTGCCGGAGACCTTGTCTTATGTGCAAGCTAGCACAGGACAGCAGATCCCGGACGACTATGCCGGGCACGGCGGCCCGATTGCGCAGCAGACTGTCATGTTGCGCGAAAGCCGGCGTTTTGGCGGTCCGATCGGCGAGCTGGCGCTGGCGGTCAATGCCGGCAATGCGGCCAAGGCTGTTGAAGTATTGCGTTCCGGGCAAGACGGAAAAGTTGCCTGGACCGACTTTGCGCAACCTGCGGACATGCTTCAGCTGGCGCTGTCGGGTTATCGGCAATATTTGCAATTAATCAAAAATTCAATCGCTGATGCGGATGACGTCGTACGACTTGCTATTCTGAGAAGCTTTGAAGGCTTCCGTATTTTGTGCGCGGTGCGCGACGGCGAGTGGGGCGTGTCCGGTCTTAACGATGCCATCGAGCAACGACTGCAGTCGGCTGGATTGCTCAAGAGAACGGGCGAGTGGTATGTCGGCCGGCCCGTCATGGTCACCCGCAACGACTATGCGACCGGTGTTTTCAACGGCGATATCGGCCTGACCCTGCCTGACCCGGCACGGCCGGGAGCGCTGCGCGTCTACTTCTCGGAAGGCGAAACGGTGCGCAGCGTCCTTGCCACCAGGTTAAGAAATGTGGAAACCGCGTTTGCCATGACCGTGCATAAATCGCAGGGTTCGGAGTTTGCGCACACCGCCATGGTGCTGCCCAAGGACGGCGGCAGCATGCTGGCGCGCGAGCTGATCTACACCGGCATCACGCGCGCACGCGACTACTTTACGTTACTCACGCCGAATGGCCAGGTCCTGCTGGACGCCATAGGACAACGCACCCAGCGTGCCAGCGGCTTGCGCCATCTGCTGGACAATTAAGCCAAAAATTAGCTTGTTGACACCAATTTTTGGCGCGCGTACGGGCGTAAAAAAGCCGGACAATAAGGTCCGGCCCTGTGGTGCGTGACGTCAGCCGCTTACATTGCGCGGCGGCTGCGCTTGCCGGCTTTCACCGCTTTCTTATGGCGCGTTACCGACGCCTTCATGACTTTTGGTTTCTCATCCGGGCCGGCAATGAAGCGGCGAATGTTGACCGCATCCATCAGGCGGGCCGAATTGGCCTTCGCGTTGAGCAGCACCAGGGTGGCATTTCTGCCTGCGGATTTGAAGCGCATGATGAGGCAGCGGCCAGCTTCCTCGGTGTAGCCGGTTTTGGACAAACCGACATCCCAGCCCTTGGCGCCAACCAGGCGGTTGGTGTTGTGGTATTCCACTTTGCGACCCTTGATGTTGATCACATCTTTGGTGTCGGTGGTGATGCGGCGGATGTCCGGATAGGCGGCAGCGGCGCTGGCCATCTTGACCAGGTCGGTCGCGGTGGACATATTATGCGGCGACAAACCGGTCGGTTCTTCAATCACGGTCTGGGTCATACCCAGCGTGCGGATCTTGGCCTTGACCGCGTTTTTGAACGCGTCCGCACCGCCAGGGTAGGTGCGGGCCAGCGATGCCGCAGCGCGGTTGTCTGACGACATGAGCGCGAGTTGCAGCACATCACCACGCGAAATTTCGGCGCCGACCGGCACGCGCGACGCGCTGTGTTTCAGCATGTCAACGTCGGTATGGTCGATGGCGATTTTTTCGTCCATATTTTGTTTGGCATCCAGCACGACCATCGCGGTCATCAGCTTGGTCAGCGAGGCGATCGGCACTTGGGCGTTGGCGTTCTTTTCGAGCAGCACCTTGCCGGTGCCATCTTCGACCACCAGCACCGACTGCGAACCCAGCGGTACTGCGGCGAACGCAGCCGCAGTAAACGAAGTGAGCAATACAGCAACAATTTTCTTGAGCATACGGATATTCAGAGGGAACAGGAGTCTATCGGACACGTCAGGGCGACGTGGCGCGCGCAATCTAGCTATACGGCAATATTCTCTAAGGATAGACAATATCATTAAAGTGGGTTCTCGTCTATTGTGCCTAAGTGTCTAATTCTTATATTTTTTATGCGATGTGGCCCGCTTGATGCAAAAAAGCCCTGAGACGGGAGTTCTCAGGGCTTTTTTCCGTTTTTCCGGCCACGGCGGCAGCCGGGACGGGGACGTTAGCTGCCGATCTTGGCGATCGACACTTCGGTGGATTTCACCAGGGCAATCACTTCACTGCCCACCTTCAGGTTGAGGTCTTGAATCGAGCGCGAGGTGATGACGGAGGTGACGATCCCGTGCTGGGTTTCGACATCGACTTCCGAAACGACTGGGCCAAAGATGATTTCCTTGATCTTGCCACGGAATTGGTTGCGTACATTAATTTCAGAAATGGCCATCGTGCTTCCTTTGTCTGGTTAATTACTACACTTCCAGATTACGGGCACGATGGCCATTTGCAAACGAATCTATCCGAATAATCTTATTTGTTATAGATTTTGTCGAATTCGGCGCCATCGTCGAAGTGTTTCTTCTGCGCCGCTTTCCAGCCGCCGAACACGTCATCGATGGTGAACAGCGTGACCTGGCGGAAGTTGGCGTTGTACTTCTTGAAGGCTTTTTCCGAGCGTGGACGCAGCGAATGCTTGGCGATGATTTCCTGGCCTTCTTCGCTGTACAGGAAGTTCACGTAGCCGGTGGCTTGCTTGCGCAGGTTGCGGCGGTCCACCACCTTGTCGACTACGGCCACCGGCGATTCCGCCAGAATCGAGATCGATGGGTAGATCACGTCGAATTTGTCGCCAAACTCTTCGCGCACCAGATTCACTTCGTTTTCAAACGTCACCAGCACATCGCCGATTTCGCGCTGGGTGAAGGTGGTGGTGGCGCCGCGGCCGCCGGCATCGAGCACCGGCACGTTCTTGAAGATCTTGCCGACCAGGTCGCGGGCCTGTGCTTCGTTGCCGCCTTTCCTGATGACGGCGCCCCACGCCGCCAGGTAGGTGTAGCGGCCATTGCCGGAGGTTTTAGGATTCGGGATGATGACTTTGACGCCCGGCTTGCCCAGGTCGGCCCAGTCCTTGATCTGTTTAGGATTGCCCTTGCGTACCAGGTACACCATAGTGGAGTAGAACGGCGAAGCATTGTTCGGGAATTTCTTGGCCCAGTCGGCCGCTACCACGCCGCGCTCGACCAGAATGTCGATGTCGTTGGCCTGGTTCATGGTGACCACCGACGCTTCCATGCCGTCCGCGACCGAACGCGCCTGCTTGGACGAACCGCCGTGCGACTGGTTCACATCAATGGTTTCGCCCGTGGTTTTTTTCCATTGCGCGGTGAAAGCGGGATTGATCTCTTTGAACAGTTCCCGTGTGACGTCGTACGCGGCGTTCAGCAGCACGGTATCCGCAGCGTGCGCCTGCGGCAAGCCGAACAGGGTGGCCGAGGCAGCCAGGAAGGAGGCGAGGATAACGCGGCGAGTTGAATTTTTGGTGGTCATAATGAGCTTTCGTAATAACGAGCGCTCATAGTGTAAAATTTCGCCCCGAAAAGATACGAATTTTTCGTAATATGCTTAGAAGTTCGCTATAAAACATATATGGATTTTTGAAAACATTAGTGGGCAAATAAGGAAGCACCCTCTAGTCTGGCAGCATCCGACAGCCTTATGCCGCTTGGTGTATAGTCCGTACCAGCACAGAAAGGCGTGCTATCAGTAATAGTTTTGTGAGCGTACATGAGTCTTGAAATTCGTATTGCTGCTTCGACGGATGCGGAGGCAGCGTGCAATGTATTGCGCCGGTCCATCAGGGAATGCTGCGAACTGGATCATAAGAATGATCCCGCCATCCTCGATGCCTGGTTAGGCAATAAAACTCCGCAGATGGTGGCGAACTGGTTCAGTTCCCCGACCAATTTTTCGCTGGTGGCTGTCAGCGAAGGCGTCGTCGTCGGCGTCGCATTGCTGACCGGCGCTGGCAAACTGGCGCTGTGTTATCTGCTGCCGGAAGCGCGCGGGCAGGGCGCCGGCAAGGCGCTACTGGCGCGCATGGAGGAACAGGCATGCAGCTGGGGCGTGAAGGCGCTGCAATTGCATAGCACGGCCACCGGCAAGGACTTCTTCGCCCAGCGTGGCTATACCGATGCCGGCATGGTGCGCTCGCCGTATGGCGTCGAGACGGTGTTTTACTGGAAGCAGCTGGATGAGGACACCACCTGTCCTAACGCGCCCAAGCGTAAGCGCTTCTGCAATTGCAATAGCGATTGATGTAAACCGTTGCTTGCCGCGCGCTGCTCAGCGCCCGGCGAAGCGCACAGCCATCAGTAGCACATCGCCAGACGGAATTCGGCGTCACGCGCTGGCGCCGCGCCGACCTCTTCACCGTTGACAAACAGCTTCAGCGCGCCGGCTTCCAGCCTGGTCCATGCCTCATTCGAGGTCAGCGGATGGGTGGCGATCACGGCAATGCGGTCGTCCAGGTGGTTGTGGCGGCTGAAGTCGATGCTGAGGTCGCAGTCGATCAGATGCGCCACCGAGAACGGATACTCCCTCACCACATAATGCAGGTCGGTGCTGCAATGGGCGAACAGCAGGTCGCCATTCGACAGGATGAAATTGAAAGTGCCATAGGCCGCTATCTCGCCGGCCAGCGTTTCCACTGCCGCGTACAGCACATGGCGTTCCGGCGGACTGTCGAAGCGCAGCGCCAGGCCGGACAGCAGGTGGCAGAAGGCGCGCTCGCTATCCGTGTCGCCCCATGGCGCGTACAGACTCGGGTTGGGATCGAACAGCTGCAAATCGCCGTTGTGGGCGAACGACCAGGTCTGGCCCCATAGCTCGCGCGTGAACGGATGGCTGTTCTCCAGCGAGACGCGGCCTTGCGTGGCTTTGCGGATATGCGCCACCACATTGCGCGCCTTGATCGGACTCTGCTTGAATTGCGCCGCCAGCGGCGAGTGGATCGACGGCAGGTAATCGGTGTACAGGCGGCAGCCGTTGGGCGTATGCAGGGCGATGCCCCAGCCATCCTTGTGTTCCCCGGTGCGGCCGCCGCGTTCGGCAAAGCCGGCAAAGGAAAAGTCCACGGCGGCGGGTTTATTGCTGCTCATCGCGAGTAATTGGCACATGACTAGACGGCGGAGTTAATCGATGACATCACGATAACGGCCGCACCGCAGGGGCGGAACGAATGTTTTGGCATATCCATAGGCGAAAGCATTCGTTCTGCTTTGCCGCGCACGGGCATACGCTGTCGACATTATTCGTACCCCTAGAGGAGTTCCATGTCATTCCCCATCTTGCAGAAGTACCTGGCGCGTTTATCCGACGCGACCGGCGCCGCTTCCAGCATCTGGCTCGATCACGAGGGCAAGGCGCAAGGGCGGTTTTTCAATTGCACCATGAGCAGCGCGTTCCAGCCTATCCGGCAACTGGACAGCAGCGCGGTGCAGGCTTACGAAGGTCTGGCGCGCAGCGTGTCGGCGCAGGACCAGGGGCTGTCGCTGTGGAAGCTGCTCGACCATGCGGCCAGCGATGACGAATCCATCGAACTCGACCGGCTGTGCCGCATGCTGCACGCGATTAATTTCTTCCGCCAGGCCGGGGAGTCGCAGGCGGATCTGTATTTAAATGTGCATGACCGTTTGCTGAGCGCCGTCAGCAGCAATCACGGCCACGCGTTCCGCCGCATCCTGGATGCGCTGGAGCTGCCGCTGAGCCGCGTGGTGCTGCAACTGCCGGCGGCGACGCCGCAGCAGGGCTGGCTGTTGAACTATGTGTCGGACAACTATCGCCGCAACGGCTTCCGCTTTGCGGTCAACGTCAACAGCCCGCGTGATGCGCTGGGCGTGTTGGACCGCCTGCGGCCGGACGTGTTCAAGCTGGATGTGCGGGAATTGCAGGACCGGGCGGGCCTGCTGGAAGTGCTGGAGCGTTGCGCGGCTGCCGGTGTGTCGGTGGTGTTCAAGCGGCTGGAGACGCCGCAGCACGTGGCGGCCTTGCGCGAGCTTGCTGCCGATGCCGGCGCCTCCTTGCTGGTGCAAGGCTATCTGCTGGACGAACCGCGCGCCACCCTGCCGCAGGAGCAGGCGCGGCGCGCCGCCTGACGCTTAGTTCAGGACCCAGTTGTACTGGACTTGCGCCCACACCGGCTCGCTGCCGTTGCTCGCTGGCTTGAACTTGCAACTGGCGCCGGCGCGCAGCGAGGCTTTGTCCAGCGCCACGTGGCCGCTCGACGAGATCACTTTGGTATCTTGCACATTGCCATTGGCGTCCACCAGGACCGCCAGTTTTACATTCCCTTGCAAGTCATCGTCCTGCCAAGCGGTGCGGTAGTTCGGCACATTGCATTCGGCATTGCTCAGGCGGCTATTGCTGGTGGAGGCTGCTTGCGATGGGTTGATGGTCGACAGCAGAATCAGGGACACGGCGGCGATAGAACGGATGATCATGATGGGCTCCGGTAGTGAGTGCGATGAGTTCACTATACTGCGGTGCATCATATATGAATACTTTATTGTTGGAATGCCAGCCATCAAAAATTGAAATAACTGAGGGCTTGAAAACGTTTCTGATACGCAGTTTCTGTATCGCGGCAGCAGCCGTATCATTTCTTAAACGTAAGTTGCGCAGGTTTTTCTTTCCCTCAGCATAAGCTATAGTAACAATATTGTTTTTTACGAGTAGGCTATGGCATCGCGCAGAGATTTTTTACAGCAGGGTTTGGGGCTGACCGCAGCGAGTTTTTTGTCCGTACCCTTGATTGGTTGTGCCTCGAGCACACCGGTGTGGCATAGCAGCACCAGCGCTGCCGCCGCAAAACCGGCAGTGCACAGCACACCGGCCGCGCCTGCGGTGGCGTCGTCCGGCGGCATGCCGCGTGCATCGGAGCAGTCCGCGCCGTCCGGCGCTGGCGGCATGATGGAACCACCTCCCGATATTTTTGACGCCCAGGCGCTGGACCTCGAGTTCTGGCTGCGTCCGCGCACGATTGAAGTGATACGCCCGGCCAGCAAGGAGCGCGCCAAACTGCTCTACTGGAAAGATGGCGAGATCATCGAATCGGCCTATCAGGATTTGTGCCACCTGATGCGCGACGTCAACGGCGGCAATGAGGCGCGCACCATCGATCCGAAGCTGTTTGAAACGCTGTGGGGCACGCAGGCTTTCGTGCAGCGCTACGGGATTGATTCGCCGCTGGAGATCCTGTCCGGCTACCGCACGCCCGCCTCCAACCAGAAGCTGCGCGAAGCCGGTGTGCCGGCCGCGCGCCAGTCGCTGCACATGGTGGGGCGCGCGGCCGACATCCGTATCGCCAATCTGAACGCTGAAGTGCTGGGCGGACTGGTCAAGAGCTTCCGCCAGGGCGGCGTCGGATTCTATTACCGTGCCGGTCCGCGCGGCGGCTGGATCCACGCGGATACCGGCCTGCAGCGCACCTGGAAGGGCTAATCGCCGTTGCGGCGGACGTCAGCTGTTCTGCGGTCGGTGGGCCGTCGACTTCATGCTTGGTCCTGCGATCGATTACACTGGCGGCTTAGTGAGTAAGGAATCGTTATGCAAGACAACAATGAGCCGCCACGCTTTCGACCGGTGCCGTGGAGCGGCCTGGAAACGCCCGCCGATGTCGAGCTGTGGATAGAGGAACATAATCAGTCCATGCTGCAGCATATCGGCAAGCATGAAACGGGGTATGGCGTGTGCTTCACGCTGGCCGAAGGCGGCGAGATTTATCTGCAAACCACCCAGGACGGCGCGCTGATTCTGGATGTGACGCCGGAAGCGGCATGGGTGGCGCCGCTGATTATGGCGGCCGCGCGCATCGGCGACGCGCCGCCGGGCCGGCTATGGGTACTGCCGGACGATAAGCTGGTACAGTTGATGATCGGCCTGAGCGGATTGATCGCCAGTTCCATCCTGGTCGTGGGCCATGATTTTGGCCTGCGCCGCCGCATGGGCGCCGCGTGGTAGGCGTCCGTTTTTAAAGGGATTTCATGCGCAAACGGGATTTCGTGTTGATGCTGGCGCTGTGCGCCGCCTTGCCGGCCATGGCCGCCGATCTGCTGGGCGCCGTCAAGGCGCGCGGCACGCTCAAGGTCGCCATGGAAGGTACCTATCCGCCGTTTAACTACCGCGAGAAGAATGGCGAACTGGCTGGCTACGATGTCGATGTCGCGCGCCTGGTGGCCGGCAAGCTGGGCCTCAAGGTGGAGTTTGTCACCAGCGAATGGGCCAGCATCCTGGCCGGGCTGTCGGCCAACAAGTATGACGTGATCATTTCCCAGGTCGGCATCAACCCCAAGCGCGAGCAGGCGTTTGATTTCTCCGAACCGTATATCTATTCCGTGCCGCAGCTGATCGTGCGCAAGAACGAGACTGCCACGTACAAATCGCTGGCCGAGCTGAAAGGCAAAAAGCTCGGCGTCGGGCAGGGCAGTGTCTACGAGCAGCAGGCCAAGGCGGTGCCGGGCATTGAGGTGCGCAGCTATGCGGCCGCGCCGGAGACCATGGCGGACCTGGCGTCCGGCCGTATCGACGCCGCGCTCAACGATAGCCTGATGTCGGCCTATCTGCTGAAAATCTCCAGGCTGCCGATCAAGGCCGGTGCGCAGGTCGGCGCCGTGGAGCGCATGGGCATCCCGTTCCAGAAAGGTAATCCGCAGTTCAGGCAGGCGCTGAACAAGGTGCTGGCCGATGCCGCCGCCGATGGCAGCCTGAAAGCCATTTCGCTGAAATGGTTCGGCGCCGACGTCAGCAAGGCGCCATAACCCATGGAATGGCTGGAGCTGCTGCGCGAGGCCGCGCCGGTCATGTTGCGCGGCGCCGGCTACACGGTGCTGTTCGCGCTGGCAGCCATGCTGGGCGGCTTGCTGATCGGTTTTCCGGTGGCGATCGTGCGGATGCTGCCTTACCGCGTGCTGGCGTGGCCGGCCAATGTGTATGTCAGCCTGATGCGCGGCACGCCGCTGCTGGTGCAGATGTTTGTGATCTACTACGGCCTGCCCAGCATCGGCATCGAGTTCACGCCAGTGACGGCCGGGATCCTGGCGCTCAGTCTGAACTCGGGCGCGTTTCTGTCGGAAAGCCTGCGCGGCGCGATTGCTGCAGTCAGCCAGGGGCAGTGGGCCGCCAGCTACAGTCTGGGACTGGGTTACTGGCGCACGCTGTACCACGTGGTGCTGCCGCAGGCGCTGCGCGTGGCGGTGCCGGCCATGAGCAATACGCTCATCAGCCTCATCAAGGACACCTCGCTGGTGTCGGTGATTACGCTGACGGAGCTCATGCTGTCGACCAAGGAAGTGATTGCCACTACCTTCCAGCCGCTGCCGCTATATCTGGCCGCAGCCGCTATCTATTGGCTACTCAGCCTGCTGTTTGAAGCGCTGCAACGGCGCGCAGAACAACGCTTGAACCGCGCACACCGTTCCCGATAGCTGGTACGCTCGACATCGCTCTCGTGTGATGTTAGTCTAAATACATCAACGAGGGGGTGTATGGATAAGACTATGCACGCTGAATTGCCAGGAATGGCCGTGTTTGCCGACGCGGCTGCACTTGCGCCGTCGCTCACGCCATTTGCGGTGATGGGCGCCGAGATGGAACCAGACTGGTTCAATGATATTTATCTGCTGGCGCCGGTCGGCTACTTCGTGCTGGCGCCGGATACCAGCATCCTGCAGATGAACGTGGTGGGCGCGGACCTGCTTGGGATTGCACGCGCCAATCCGGAGCGGCTGCCGCTGCGCCAGTTCATCGCGCCGCGCTTCCATGAGGATTTCGACCGCTTCCTGCGGCGGGCCATCAACACCACCCAGCCAGAGCAGTGCGACCTGCAGATGCTGCGCCATCGCAACCAGCAGGGTTTTCCAGTGTCGCTGCGCGCCAGCGCCGACAGCACCGGCCAGACCATCCGCGTGGTGCTGGAACTCGCGGAAGGCAAGATGGCAGCGCTGGAACGCAGCGAGGAACGCTTCCGCCGCATCGTCCACAATGCCGAGGAAGGCATCTGGGAAATCGACGCCGCCGCGCGCACCAGCTTTGTCAATCCGAAGATGGCGCAGATGCTGGGCTACACCATCGAGGAAATGCTGGAGCAGCCGCTGGTGGCGTTCATGGACGAGGAGGGCCGCACCATCCTTGAGCGCAATATCGCGCGCCGCCAGCAGGGCATGGCCGAACGCCACGAATTCAAATTCCTGCGCAAGGACGGCAGCGACCTGTGGGCCACGCTGGCCACCAATCCGATCTTCGACGCGGACGGCAGCTACCGCGGCGCGCTGGCGCTGGTCAGCGACATCACCGACACCCGCGCCTCGGCGGAACTGATCTGGCAGCAGGCCAATTTTGACGCGCTCACCGCGCTGCCCAACCGCCATATGTTCAATGACCGCCTGAACCAGGAAATGAAAAAGGCGCGGCGCGAGAATGTGCAGCTGGCGCTGCTGTTCATCGACCTCGACGATTTCAAGGACATCAACGACCTGCTGGGCCACGAGCAGGGTGATGCCGTGCTGGTGGAAGCGGCGCGCCGTATCGGCTTGTGCGTGCGCAGTTCGGACACGGTGGCGCGGCTGGGCGGCGATGAGTTCACCGTGATCCTGTCCGGGCTGGACCAGATCAGCAGCGTCGACCGCATCGCCCAGAGCATGCTGACCCTGCTGAACCGGCCGTTGGCGCTGGGCGCCGCGCAGCCATCGATTTCCGCCAGCGTCGGCATTGCCCTGTTCCCGTCCGACGCGGGCACGGCGGAAGAGCTGGTGCGCAGCGCCGACCAGGCCATGTACGCGTCCAAGCAGGGCGGACGCAACCGCTACAGCTACTTCACGCCGGACCTGCAGCTGGCGGCCCAGGCACGCCAGCAGGTCACGCTGGACCTGCGCTCGGCGCTGTCGCTGGAGCAGTTCGAGCTGCACTACCAGCCCATCATCAATCTGCAGAACGGCAAGGTGGAGCGGGCCGAAGCCCTGCTGCGCTGGCGCCATCCGCAGCGCGGGCTGCTGGCGCCGTCGGAGTTCCTGCCGTTTGCCGAGTCAGGCGGCCTGATGCTGGAGATCGGCGACTGGGTGTTCCGCCAGGCCGCGCAGCAGGCACGCCGCTGGCACGAGCAGCTGGGCGCGGGCTTCCAGGTCAGCATCAACCAGTCGGCCACGCAGCTGCGCGGCGATGCCGCGCTGTACGTGTCGTGGCTGAACTACGCCACCCAGCTGGGACTGCCGGTGCGCAGCATCGTGCTGGAAATTACCGAAGGCGTGCTGCTGGACGGCGCCGCGCGCGCCAGCGAGCGCTTGCGCGACCTGCGCGAGATGGGCTTGCAGGTGGCGCTGGATAACTTTGGCACCGGCTATTCTTCGCTCTCGCATCTCAAGCATTTCGGCATCGACCTGCTCAAGCTCGATCACAGCTTTATCCAGCACCTGGCCCACGACAGCGGCGACCTGGCCATGTGCGAGGCGCTCATCGTCATGGCGCACAAGCTGGGATTGCGGGTGGTGGCGGAGGGCGTGGAAACGGCGGCGCAAAGCGGCTTGCTGGCCATGGCCGGTTGCGACTACGCGCAGGGATTTGTGTTTGCCGGCGCGCTGCCGCCGGACGAGTTCACCGCGCTGGCGCAGCGCGGCATCAGCCTGCTGAATTAACGCAGGCTCAGCAGGGAGATCACGCGCTCGCGGCTGATGCCGGCCAGCGCCGAGGTGATCGACAGCAGCGACTGATAACCGGGCTGCTTGGTGGTGCTGACGAAGTTCTGCGCCACCTGGTCCATGCCGTTCTTGGTGGCCACCGGCGCTGCGCTTTGCACGCGCGCACTGACTTGCGCCAGCGCCTGGTGCACGGAGGCGATCGACTGCTCGACCTTGGCCAGCGCCTGCACCACCTGCTGCAGCGTGGCGCGGATGCCATCCAGATCCGAGGTGTTCCAGCTGTCCGGTTCGATGTCGGCCGATTCCGATTCCGCCTTGACCCGGTTCAGCTGGCCTGCAGGGAAGCGCACGCCGCCGCCTTGCACGGCGATGGTGTCACGCACATTGGCCCACTGCGATTCGGCGGTGGAAAACGCCAGCTGGCCGTCGCTATTGATGGCGGCGCGCACCCCGGCCGGCGCCAGCGCTTCGTCGAAACGCTGGGCGATCTGGCTGTCGGACAGGCCTGGTTCCAGCACCACCGACCGCACGTTCTGGCCGCCGCCGACCGAGATGGCCAGCACTTCGCGGCCGCCCGAGCGCAGATTGCCCAGGTTCATGCCGCGGATCGTAAATTGGGTATTGGTGCCCTTGGTGCTGAAATTCAGGCGCGCATCCAGCGTGCCGCCGGACGCCGTGCTGCGGTTGCGCCAGCTATTGCTGAACTGGCGCACGCGCGCTTCGACCGCACCATCGGCGCGCTGGCGGTTGGCCAGGCGGGCGCTGAGGTCCGCCTTGAGGTTGCGCAGCTGGGCCGCGCTTTGTTCGAGGAAATCCAGCGCCTGCTGGGCGCCCGAGATGTCGCCTTGCAGCGGCTGGTCCCAGTTGTTCAGGCCACGGCGCAGCGGCGCCGCCGAATTCGGCGTCGGCGTGACCGGCGTCGCGGTGGCGGCGTTTTCGCCGTTGAGCCCCAGCGATGTGCCGTCCACCGCAGTGGCATTGCCGGCATTGGCGCCGGGAACAATGACTTGGGGTGTGGATGTGGACGTGATTTGCATACGCTTAGGGCCGGAAAGGGTTACAGGATGTTAAACAGCGACAGGCCGCTGACCTTGGCATACGCCTTGTACGATGCTTGCAACGCGGTGTTGTAGCCGTTCATCTCGGTGACTGCCGTGGTCATGTCCAGCGAACCCAGGTCCAGGATCGCGGTCTGGTTGGACAGGCTGACGTTGGCATGGTTGCCGTCCAGCGTGGCCATGACGTTTTGCGCGCCGCCGAAGCTGGCGACCTTGCCCGACACCAGGGTCAGGGTGTCGGCCGCGCCGTCCATATTGGCTTTGATGGCGGCCTGCAATGATGGCGTCGAGGCGGTGATGCCTGGCTGCGACAGCTGGTCGATCGTGGTGTCCATCTGGTTCAGCAGCGACTCCAGGCCCTTGACGTCAACGTTGACGGTTTGCGTGATGCCATTGCCCACCACCGATTTCTGCTCGTTGGTGTTGCCGGTAAAGGTGTAGCGCGAGCCGGCCGGTGCGGTGGCGTCGTAGCTGATCGACGGGGTATTGGTCAGCGTGCCCGAGAACAGGTAGCGGCCTTCCTGGTCTTTCTCGTTGGCGCTGTAGTAAATACTGTCGCGCAGCGCGGTCATTGAAGTGACCATGGCTTTCAGGTCGTCGCCGGTATTGCTGCCGTCCGAGGCCCACACCAGCAGGTCGTGGCTCTGGGTGATGTCGTTGACCATACTGGTCAGATAGGTCTCGTTGGTCGACAGGCGGATCTTGATGGCCGAGATGTTGTCGCGGTACTGGCCGACGATGGCTTCTTCGCGGTTCAGGCGCGACAGGCGCACGGCGGTGACCGGATCGTCGGACGGCACCTGGATGGCCTTGCCGCTGGCGATGCGCTCGGTCAACGAGGACAGGGCGCTCTGGTTGTCTTGCAGGCCGCGGTTCATGGTGGCCTGGAACTGGCTGGTGGCGATACGCATTCAGGCTCTCCTTAACCGAACATTTGCAGCGTCGAGTCGAACAGGGTGTTGGCGACCGCAATCACCTTCATGTTCGCTTGGTACATATTCTGGAATTCCACCAGGTTGATGGCTTCCTCGTCCGTGTTGACGCCGCTGGTTGATTTCCAGTCGTCTTCGGCCTGGGAACGGATGGTGGTGGCGGTTTTCAGCTGCGACTGGTTTTGCTGGCTGCTGATGCCCAGCTTGCCGACGATCTGGGTGTCGGCGTCGCCCAGCAGCACGCTGCCGATCGAGGTCAGGTTGATCGACTGGCCTTTGACGTCCACCAGTTTTTGCAGGTTGCCGCTGTCGCCCGGCGTGCCATCGCTGGAAAACGCCAGGTCGGTGGTCTGGAAGCCGCTGGCAACTTGCAGCAGGCCGGTGGCGCTGGTCGGGTTGAACGACAGCATGGCCACACCGGCCGTGCCGTCGCTCTTGAAGCCGGAGGTCAGCGTATCGTTGATCTTCTGCGACATCTGCTCAGCGATTTCCGAAATCGACTTTTGCAGCGGCTTCAGTGTGTTGTCGCGGAAGTCGCCCAGGCCGCCCAGCTGGCCGCCCACCTTGGTGTCGTCCAGCTTGAAGCTGGTGTTGGCAAACGTCAGCGTCAGCGTGCTGGCGCCCGAGGTGCTCACGTAGTTCAGGTTGGCCGCCAGGTTGGACACCACCAGCGGCTGGCCGCTCTTGAGCGAGACCGAGGCGGTGCCGTCCGGATTGTTGATGACTTCCACCGCCACCTGCGAGGCGACGCTGTCGATGAGCTGTTCGCGCTTGTCGAGCAGGGCCGAGGTGTTGGTGCCGGTGGCGCCCAGCGACACGATCTGCTGGTTCAGCGCGGCAATCCCGGACAGCGATTCATTCAGCGACGGCAGGATCGCGGTCTGCTGCTGCTGGACCGAGATCAGCTGGTTGGCGGTCAGGTTGTAGATGCTGTTGAACTGCTGCGACATCGAATCGGCTGCGGTAATCACCTGCTGGCGCAGCGGGGTCGAGGTGGGATCGACGCCGGCCGCGTTCAGGGCCTTGAAGAAGTTGTCGACGCCATAGCTGATGCTGGACTTGTCGGCGCTCATCACGGTTTCCAGCTGGCTCAGGTAAGGCTGTACTTGCGAACGCTGGCCCAGGTCGGAGGCGGCGCGCCACATCTGCTGGGATTTGTACGAGTCGCTGAAACGCAGCAGGGAGCCGATCTGCACGCCGTTGCCGGGCGAGTTGGCGCTGGCGTCAGACGCGGTCGCCACCAGCAGCACACCCTGGCGCGTATAGCCCTTGGTTTGCGCGTTGGCGATATTCTGACTGACAGCGTTCAGTGCGGCCTGGGCGGCCAGGGCGCCCGACAGTGCGTTATTCGTGATGGTCATGGAGCGGGTCTTTCCTGGTGAAGTCCGAGGGGCCCGTGGTGCGCTGCATGAGGGCTGGCGCCCACTGGTCCGATATCAGTAACGGGCGACCGTTTATTGCTGCGGATTAAGCGGCTTGGTGAAATTTTGCGAACTAGAAACATTAGTCGCCGTGACAGCTTGCTGTGGAGGCAACAATTGACGCAGGATGGCGTCGGCCACGCCGAACGCGCGCTTGCCGGCCAGCTGGTCGGCCACCAGGTTGTCGGCCATGTCCAGCATGTCATCGTTGATGCGGTCTTTGGGCGCGTCGTCGGAGGCCAGGGCGCGCGTGCCGTCGCGCATCTGGTGCAGCATGTGGCCGATGAAGAAGCTTTCAAACTTGACAGCGGCCTCGGTGGCCTTGGCGCGGTAGGCCGGATCGACGCTGTCGCCGGCCGGGGCCGGCTGCGGCGCCACGTGGGTGCCGCTGAGCTGGCCGGCGACGCCCTTGTCCAGCAGGCGGGAGGGATCGAAGCTGTTGTAGTCCATGGCGTGTCCTTAGATAACCACCAGTTCGCCTTCGATGGCGCCGGCCTGGTCCAGTGCTTGCAGGATGGCCATGATGTCGTCCGGGGTGGCGCCCAGGCTGTTGACCACGTCGATAATCGATTGCAGTTTGGCGCCGGCCGGCCATTTGAACATCTGCGCCGGGCCCTGGTCGGCCGTGACCTGCGACTGCGGCGTGGCGATGGTCTGGCCGCCGGCCAGTGCGTTCGGCTGGCTGACCTTGGTGGATTCGGAAATCACGACTTTCAGCGAGCCGTGAGTGACGGCCGCCGCGCGCACGCGCAGGCCTTCGGCAATCACCACGGTGCCGGTGCGCGAGTTGAACACCACTTTCGGTGCGTCTTCGCCGACGTCGATGTTGAGCGACTCCAGCTTGGCCATGAAGGCCACGCGCTGGGTCGGATTGGCGGGCGCCACCACGTCGACGCTGGTAGCGTCGCTGGCGGTGGCGATGTCGCCAAAGCGCTTGTTGATCGAATCAACGATGTTGGTGGCGGTCTGGAAGTGCGGATGGCGCAGCGACAGGCGCACCGTGGGTTTGCTGATGAAATCGGTAGCGATTTCGCGTTCGATATTGGCGCCGCTGGGAATGCGGCCCGAAGTCGGCGTGTTGACCGTGATCGAGGAACCGCTCTTGCCCTGGGCGCTGAAGCCGCCCACCACCACATTGCCTTGCGCCAGTGCGTAGACTTCGCCATCGGCCGCGCGCAGCGGGGTCAGCAGCAGGGCGCCGCCGCGCAGGCTCTTGGCGTCGCCCATGGACGACACCACCACGTCGATGCTCTGGCCCTTGCGGTAGCCAGGCGGGAATACCGCCGACACCATCACGGTGGCGACGTTCTTGGACTTGGCGTCAGTACCATCCGGCACCTTGACGCCAAACTGCTTGAGCATATTGATCACGGACTGGCTGGAGAACTTGACCTGGGTCGAGTCGCCGCTGCCGTTGAGGCCGACCACGAGGCCGTAGCCGACCAGCGGATTATCGCGCACGCCTTCGATGGCGACCAGGTTGCGCAGCACCTGCGCCGCCTGCACTGGCGCGGAAGCGCCCAGGCCCAGGCTCAGCGCCAGCGGCAAGACCAGGAGTAGCTTGCGGAAATTCATGGGATCACCCCTTGGTTAAGCTTAAAACGGCATCAATGGGCCGTTGAAGAAACGCGACAGCCAGCCCGGCTGCTGCGTATCGGCCAGCGTGCCCTGCGCCGAATAGGCGATGCGCGCATTGGCAATGCGCAGCGAGGACACCTGGTTGTCGGCATCGATATCGGCCGCGCGCAGGTAGCCGCGCAGACGGACGAATTCTTCGCCATTGTTCAGGGTCAGGGTTTTTTCGCCGGACACGCGCAGCAGGCCGTTCGGCAGCACTTCCTGCACGATCACGGTGATCGCGCCACTCAGCGCATTCTGCTGGGTGCTGGTGGCGTCGCCGGCAAAGGTGTTCGAGGCGCCCAGGCCCACCGCCGCCTTGCCGAAAGTCTTGCCCAGCAGGTTGGGCGCGGTGATGTTGTCGGCCGAATTCTTGGAGTAGCTGGTCCCGGCCTTCTTGCTGGCCTGGGTGGTTTCCTGCAGGTTCACGGTGACGATGTCGCCGACGCGGAAAGCGCGGCTGTCCGAGGTCAACGACATGCTTAGGTCGGTGCTGAAGACACCGCCCGAAGTGCCTTTGGGGCCGCTCACGCGGTTGACCTGCGGCGGTTCGTCGGACGGGCCGGGACGCACTGCTGGCGGCTGCAACTGGGCGCAGCCCGCCAACGACAGCGCCGTCAGCAGCAGAACAAACGGCCGATTGCGCAGTGCGGGTTTCATCAGCGTGCTGCCTGCGACAGGTATTGCAGCATATTGTCGGCGGCCGACAGCACCTTGGTGTTCATTTCGTAGGTGCGCTGGGCAGCAATCATGTCCACCATTTCTTCCACCACCTGCACGTTCGAGCCTTCCAGCGTGCCTTGCTTGATCTTGCCCCACTGGGCGGTGCCTGGCGTGCCTTCGGTTGGCGTGCCCGACGACGGGGTTTCTGCAAACAGATTCTCACCCAGGGCCAGCAGGCCGGTCGGGTTGATGAAGCTGGTCAGGGTCAGCTGGCCCAGTTGCTGCGGCGTGGTGTTGTCGGCGATCTTGGCCGACACCACGCCGTCTTCGGCGATGGTCAGCGCGGTGGCCGTCGCAGGTACGGTGATCTGCGGGATCAGCGGCAGGCCGCTGGCGTTGACCAGGATGCCGTTGGCGTCCACCTGCAGCTGGCCGGCGCGCGTGTAGGCGGTAGTGCCGTCAGGCTGGCGCACCGACAGGAAGCCGTTGCCCATCACCGAGATGTCCAGTTCGCGCTGGGTGGTTTGCAGGATGCCCTGGGTGAACACCTTCTGGGTGCCGACCATGTGCACGCCGTTACCGAGCTGTACGCCCGATGGGTTCAGCGTGTTGTTGTCGGCGCGCTGGGCGCCCGGCTGCTGCTCGACCGAGTAGAACAGGTCCTCAAACACCACGCGGTCGCGCTTGAAGCCGACGGTGTTGGCATTGGCGAGGTTGTTGGCGATGGCCTGCAGTTTCTGGTCCTGGGCTTGCACGCCGGTCTTGCTGATCCACATTGCTGGATTCATGATTTCTCCCTGTAGTGTCGAAGTGGATTAGCTACCGCTAATCAGGCGGTTACCGGCTTCTGTCATCGAATCGGTGGACGAGAACAACTTCATTTGAATTTCAAACGTCCGGTTCAGGCTCATGGTGGCGACCATTTCCTCGACCGCCGAGACGTTGCTGCCTTCCAGGTGGCCGGGGCGCAGCACCACGGTGGGATCGGTGGCCAGCTGGCCGCCGTTGCGCGGCACCAGCAGGCCGGCTTCGTTCTTGGTCAGCTCGGACGCTTCCGCCTTCACCAGGCGCAGCTTGTCGATCACCTGCATGGTGGTGGTGCCGGGCGCCTGGATCGAGATGGTGCCGTCGGCGCCGATGTCGATGGCCTTGTAGTCGGGCAGGGTGATCGGGCCGCCTTCGCCCAGCACCACGTTGCCATTGATGCGCAGCGTGCCGTTTTCATCTAGCACCATATTGCCGGCGCGGGTGTAGGCTTCGCCGGCGCCGCCGGTCTGCACGGTCAGATAGCCGCTGCCGGCCACTGCCACGTCCAGGTCGCGGCCGGTACTTTTTACCGTGCCCGTCTTGCCGGAAATGGAGTTGGCCTGCAACTGCGACATGTGACGGTCGTCGTAGCCGTAACCGTTGACGGTTTGCGCCGCCGACAGTTCCATATTGGCGCGGAAGCCCGTGGTGTCGGCGTTGGCCAGGTTGTTGGCGTGCACCTGTTGCCCGCGCAGGGCCCGTTCGGCCCCGCTCATGGCGGTGTAGATCAGCGCGTCCATGGGTGGTCAGCCTTAGATAGCCTGCATCAGCGACTGCAGCATGGTGCTCTCGGTCTGGATCACCTTGGAGTTGGCCTGGTAGTTGCGCTGCGAGGTCATCAACCCCACCAGTTCCGAGGTGATGTCGACGTTGGACTGTTCCAGCGTGGCGACGTTGATGGTGCCGCCCATGCCCACGCCTGGTGCGTTGACCAGCGGTTCGCCCGAGGTGGTCGACGTCACCCAGCTGGTGTCGCTGACCGAGGTCAGTGCGCCTTCGTCCGGGAAGGTGGCCAGTGCCAGGCGGCCCACGGTCTGCTTCTGGCCGTTGGTGTAGCTGGCGATCACCGAACCGTCGGTACCCAGCGCCACGCCGCTGAAGGTGCCCGACGAGTAGCCGTCGGCGTTGTTGGTCGAGGTGGTGGCTTCGCCGGCAAAGCCGGTGGTGCCGGTGTAGTTGATCACCACGCTCTTGAGCGCGCCGCCATTGGTGGTCGGCACCGCAGTCAGGTCCAGCGTGATGCTGCCGGCATCGGCCGATGGGTCGGGCGTCAGCATCTGGCCGGTGGTGGGGCTGAACGTCATGGTGGTCGGGGTGCCGACTTCAACGCCGTCCAGCACGTAGTGAATGTCCACCGAGTTCGCGGTGGCGGGACCGCCAGCGCCGGTGCGGGCGAAGTACTGGGTCAGCGTGTGCTTGCCACCCAGGGTGTCGTAGATTACCGATGCCTTGGACATATTGAAGGTGGTGGTATCCGGTGCGTCCGCCGGGGTGGGCGGGGTGACCCAGGCCGTGGTCGGCGCATTCCAGTCGGCCGACAGGTTGCCGATGTAGCTGACTTTTTCCGACGCCACGGCCGGAATCGAGCCGGTCGGAATGGCCAGGTCGCCCAGGGCGCCGGCGGTGCCGCTTTTCGGGTCGATCGGATAGCCCTGGATCTTGCGGTTGGAGGCGTCGATCAGGAAGCCGTCTTTCGATGCATCAAAAATGCCGACGCGGGTGTACTGGGTTTCGTTGGTGGCGCTGTTGCGCGCGATGAAGAAGCCGCGGCCGTTGACGGACGCGTCCAGCGCGCGGCCGGTGTTCAGGATGCCGCCTTGCAGGCTGATGTTCTGCGTCGTCGAGCCGACCATCACGCCCGTGACCTGGTTGCCCGCGACCAGCGAGGCAAAGTTGGTGCGGCTGGCTTTGTAGCCGTAGGTGCCGGCGTTGGCGATGTTGTGGCTGGTGGTGTCCAGCGAATCGTTGATGGCCTGGATGCCAGACAATGCGATATCAAAACTCATGATGGAGACCTTCCTTTAGAGAGCAGATTGAGTGGCAGTTTTGCCGGCAAATGCGGTAATGGTGTCGGAACCGGTGTCGCCGATGTTGGCGACATTGAGCTGCACGGTGCCGCTGGACAGCAGGCGCACGCTGTTGAGGCGGCCCTGGATGTCGATGGTAGGCGTATCTTTGCTGCTGGTTTCCACCGCCACGCTGTAGGTGCCCACAGGCAGGCCCAGCGCGGCTGGATCGATGGTGAACGGCACGGTGCCCGGCGCTTGCGTGCCCAGGTTGACGTTGTGCTTGACGCCGTCGGCGCCGGTCAGCACCAGCGTGGTCTTGGCGCTCGAGGCGGACAGCGTGGTCTGGCCATTGATCTTGCTGCCGGTGCCATCCACGAGGACCGACTTGCTGCTGACCATGAGGTTGGAGCCGACCTGGGCGCCCAGCGCCATCACTTGCAGGCTGGACAGCGCGCTGGCGCTGGCGTTGGTGATGGTGGTCAGGTTTTGCAGCGATTCGGTCTGCGACAGCTGGGTCAGCTGCTGCACGAACTGGGCCGGATCGGACGGCGACAGCGGGTCCTGGTTCTGGATCTGCGCCACCAGCAGCTTGGTGAACATCTGCGAGGTCTCACTGGCGGTATTGCCGGTGATGTTGGCCGTGGTGCCGGCATTGCTGCCGCTGGCATTGTTATTGAGGAGACTGACGCTCATGGCTTAACCTTCACCGAGTTTAAGGAGGGACTGCTGCATCGTGCGGATGCGGCCGAGGACTTCAACATTGGTTTCAAAGGCGCGCGAGGCCGACATCATGTCGGTCATCTCGGCCACCTGGTTGACGTTGGGATAGAACACCATGCCCTCGCCATTGGCCATCGGGTTGCCCGGTTCGTAGACCTGGCGCAGCGGTTCCGACGATTCCACCACGTCCAGCACCTGCACCTTGCCGCCGGCGCTGGCCATGCCAGCCGGGCTGTCGCTCATGACGGCGGCAAACACCGGCTTGCGCGCGCGGTAGGTATCGCCTTCGGTGCCGGCCACGGAGTCGGCATTGGCGAGGTTACTGGCAATCGTATTGAGGCGCACCGACTGGGCCGCCATGGCCGAGCCGGCGATCTCGGAAATATTCTTGAAGGACATGCTGGCGCTCCTGCGGTTACTGGCCGTTGATGGCTTTCGCCAGGCCTTTGAATTTCATGTTGAGGAAGGTCAGGCTCGTCTGAAAGTCGGTGGCGTTCTGCGAGAAGGCCGCCTGTTCGACGCCGATTTCCACGGTGTTGCCGTCGCGGGTAGGGTGGAAGGGCACGCGGTACATGCGCGCGCTGTCGCCGCCGTCGCCAATATCACCGCTGGCTTCGGCCTGCACATTGGCCAGCGTGGCGCTGAAGTCCATGTCCTGGGCCTGGAAGCCGGGCGTGTTTTCGTTGGCGATATTGGCTGCCAGGATGCGGGTGCGTTCAGCGCGCAGCGCCAGCGCGTCGCCATGGACGCCTGCTGCATCCTTGAAGTTAATCCCCATAGTCTTCCCCTGTGTAGACGTTGCAGTAAAACGCATGAGCATGAGTGACAACCGCTACACCGCATGTAGAATGACGGCCGGGCATTGTATTGCCCACCGTCTCCGGCATCATAGTAGAGGTATTGCCCATGCTCAACAAATGTATTGTAACTGTTTCGGCGGGAATGTTGCTGGTTTGCATTCCACTTTTTAACGCTTTTTCTGCGCCCGTGCCGGTGGCCGCAGAACAAGTGCCGGGCGTGGTGGAAAAAGCCGCGCGCCAGCATGTGCAGCGCTGGGTCGAAGCGGCCGGTTTCAGCGAGCCGCAATTCACGCTGGAAGTGGTGCCCGGCACACGGCCGCTGGCCGCCTGCAGCCAGCCGCTCACGGTGCAGGGCGCCGATACGCGCTTGCCGAGCCGCATGCGTTTTGTCGCCGTCTGTGGCGGCACGCCAGGCTGGCGGTATGAATTCATCGTGCGCGCCCAGGTGTCGGCGCGTATTGCAGTCATGGCAAACGACTTGGCAGCGGGGAAAGTTCTGGCAGATGAGGACCTGTTGCTGGAGCGCCACGACGTGTCTGGCGTTACTGACAGCATTACCGATCCGCAGGACGCGGTGGGCATGAGCGGCAAGCGCACGCTGCGTGCAGGCGAGGTGTTGCGCAAGGGTTTGCTGTCGTCGCCGACCGTGGTCAAGCGCGGCGAGCCGGTCAACATCATCGCGCGCCGCGAGCAGATCGAGGTGAGCATGGCCGGCGAGGCATTGGACGCCGGCGCGCGCGGCGACACGGTGCGCGTGCGCAATGCCAACGGCATGGTGATCCGCGCCCGGGTGACAGGCGTGGCCACGGTGGAACCTGTCTCGATGCCGGTCACGACTAATTCTCCGTCGGAGTGAGGCGGGCAAGTCCGCCGCCACGCTGCAATTGCGTGGCGACCTTGCTCAGCTTGTCTGCATAGTTGGGGTCGGTGGCATAGCCGGCCTTGGCCAGTCCGCTGGCGAAGGCCTGGGCATTGCTGCCAGTGTTGAGGGCGGCCGCGTAGCGCGGATTGCTGGTCAGCATATCGGCATAGTCGCGGAAGGCGCTGGCGGTGTCGGGATAGCTGCGGAAGCGTTCGGTCTTCTTGAGCATGGCGCCATGTTCGTATTCGGTGGTGCTGGCCACGGCCACATCGCCTTGCCAGTTGCCGCTGGCCTTGAGGCCGAACAGGTTGTTGGCACTGGCCGCGCCGTTGCGCAGCGGCTGCTTGCCCCAGCCCGATTCCAGCGCCGCATGGGCCGCCACCAGTTCCGGCGAGACGCCCAGCTTGCTGGCGGTTTCCTCGGCCCACGGTTTGATCGACGCCAGGAACTGCTGCTGCAGCTCGCTGTCGACGCCGTTGCCATCGTCTGCAATGGCGCCGCTGGCGCGGTTGCGCAGCGCCATGGCCTGCAAGCTCATGGCCTGGGAGGACGGTTGGGAGGAGGGCTGGAAGTCGCTGCGGAAGCCGCCGTCGCCATTGGCGATAAAGCTGGCGACGTCGCTCTGCACTTGCTGGAAAGTGGTGTTGAAGCCGCCGGACGCGGCAAAGCCGCCAGTCGCCGCAGCAGGGCGGCTGGCAGTGATGTTCGATACGGTTGCGGCAGTGGGCGCGGTGCTTTGCATGACCCCGTTAAGCTGGCGCATAAATCTGCTCCTCGCCATGCAGCACGCGCTGCATGATGCTGTATTGCTCTACCAGCAGGTCACCATTGCGCTTGCTGATGCGCTTGCATTCAATGACGGCCTGCTCCAGCGTGTTCCAGTCCGCTTCCATTTTCTCCCGTGCCGCATTTTTCAGCAAGGCAAAAGCCTGCTTCATGGTGCCATCCGGCCCCACCAGACGTTGTACCAGCGCCACGCGCTGCACGCGGCGTGCCTGCATGGTGTCGACCAGCGTGGAAATGGCCTCGGCCACCGGGCCGAGTTCGGCCGCCTTGTGGCGCAGCGCGGCCTGGAACTGCTGCTGCAACAGCGTGTTGAGGGTTTGATAAGCTTGCAAATCGTCGGCGATGCCGCCCAGCAGCAGGCGCATGGCGTCCTGGCGGGAGAGCGCGGCCACGGCCGCGCCCGGGGTGTTGAAACTCACTGCTCGCTCCCATGGAAACGCTGGATCAGGCCGGCCAGCTTGGCGGGATCGAACGGCAGCTCGCCCTTGGCCAGCGCATCGCGCAGCATGTCCACTTTTTCCTGGTCGATTTCCGGCATCTCGCGCATCGCTTGCAGCGCGGGCTGCAGCACGGCCGATTGCAGGGGCGCCGGCGCGGGGGCGGCGAGCGCTTCGGCGGCGTCCACTGGGGCGCTGTCGGCCACGCGCTGGACGGCCATGCCGTCCGGGGTCGAAGTCGTGATTCTCATGCGGGTGCCTCGTGTTGGCTTGGTTTCCATACGAACTCTTATTTATTGCGGCGCAGATCACGCAACGGACTGTCGCCGCCGAGCTTGCTGCGCAGCTGCTGCAGCAGCGTGGCGTCCGGCAGGGCGGTGTCAACATCGTGGGTCAGCGGATCGGCAGCATCGGGTACGCCAAACATGGTGGCGATGGTCTTGGCTTGCGCCGTGGTCAGGATCAGCAATTCAATGCGGCGGTTGACGCCGGCATCGACGCGCTTGGTGTCGAGCGGCGCGCGGTCGGCCATGCCCACCACCTGCAGCACGGACTCGCGGTTCATGCCGCCCGCCAGCAGCTGCGCGCGCGCCGACATGGCGCGGTTGGCCGACAGCGTCCAGTTGGAGAATGCGGCGTAGCTGGTGTCGGCATACTGCAGCGAATCGGTATGGCCGACAATCAGCATCTGGTTGTCCATTTGCGCGAACAGCGGCCCCATCTTGCGCAGCAGCGCGCGGAATTTGTCGGTCGGCACGGCGCTGCCGCGCACGAACATGCCCTGGCGGTCGGTGTCGTGCAGCATCACGCGCAAGCCATACGGCGTGACGATGGATTCGAGGTTGCTCGACAGGCCGGCCTCGGCGCTCATCTTGGTCAGCACCTTGGAGAGCTGGGTCAGGTCGTCGGGCGAGTCGTACTTGACCTTGGACGACGGCGTGGTCGGCACATCGGTCTGCTCGGCCGTGGCCTTCTGCTTGCCTTCCGATTCCGAATTGCCAAAGTGCGGCATCGGGAAGCGGTCGATCAGGCTGCCGCGCGGGCCGCCCACCTGTTCCGGCATCACGCCTTTACCCTGGTCGGTCTTGGCGCCATCGGCCTCGGTCAGGATCTGCTGCAGCGATTCGGTATTACGCGCCGCCATCAGCCACAGCACCAGGAACAGACACATCAGCGCCAGACAAAAGTCGGCAAACGCTACCTTCCAGGCGCCGCCGTGATCGTCGTGCTTGTGCTTGCCGCCACCGCGTTTGACGATGGTCTGGTCATGCCCCTTGTCATGCGGCTTTAGCACCACGGCCTCCGCGTCCCGAATCCGAAGGCTCGCTGTCGCGGCCTTCCAGATCGTTAATCCAGCGTTCCAGCTGAGCGAAGCTCGGCTTGATGTTGAGCTGCACCAGGCGGCGGCCGGCGTCAATCGCCAGCAGTGGCGGTTTGCCGGCCACGTGGGTCACCAGCACCACCTTGACGGTTTCCTTGTTGGCCGCTTCCGAGTTGACCAGCTGTTTCAGCATATTGCACAGCGGGTCGATCAGGCCGTAGCAGAAGAAAATACCAATGAAGGTACCGACCATGGCGGCGCCCACGTGCTCGGCGATCTCGCCCGAGGTCGCGCCTTCGCTCACGGTGTTCATGGTAATCACGATGCCCAGCACGGCGGCCAGAATGCCGAAGCCCGGCATCGCCTCGCCGATCTTGTTGAGCGACTTGGCCGGCTGTTCCTGCTCGGTGTGGATGGCTTCCAGTTCCTGGTCCAGCACGCCTTCGAGTTCGTGTGCGTTGATCTTGCCCATCGCCATCAGGCGGAAGTTGTCGACGATGAAGGCCAGCAGTTTCGGCTCATCCAGCACGCGCGGATAGCGCTGGAACAGCGGGCTGTCCTTGGGCGCCTCGACGTGGGCGTCCAGCGCTTTCAGGCCGCCGGCGGCCAGTTGCAGCAGTTCGTACATCAGCAGCAGCAGCTGACGCTGGAACTCCGAGTCGTACTTCTTTTTCATGATCTTCTTGATCTGCGTGCCGAGCTCTTTCAACACATGGCTCGGGTTACCGATCACCAGCGCGCCCAGGCCCGAACCGGCAATCACGATCAGCTCGATCGGTTGCCAGATCTGATGGAAAGCCCCGCCCATCATGAAGAAGCCGCCGAAGACGCTGCCTAAAACTATGAGTATGCCGACTATTTGCTGCATGATGATTCGCCTTTCCGCGTCATTTTTCTAATCCCTAGCTGCGCTGCGCCAGTGCTCAGGCGCTTTGCAGTACTGCCTTCATTTTGTTGAGCGCCGCCTTGTTCAGCTGGCACACGCGGGCGTCCGTCAGGTCCAGCACGGCCGCGATTTCCTTGTAGCTCAGCTCGAATTCGTAGTACATCTGCACCACGCGCTGTTCGCGCTCGTCGAGACCGCGCAGCGCCTGCTCCAGGCTGCGGCGCACCACCAGCTGTTCTTCCGGGCTTGGCGCGCTGTCGTTGCTGACGCTTTCCTGCAGCACCTCGTCAAAGCTGGCAATCAGTTCGGCATTTTCGTCCATCAGGTAGGCCTGATAGGCTTCGGCCGTCAGCCCCAGCCCGCTCATGATTTCGTGCTCGGTCGGTTCGCGGCCCAGCTTGCGGGTGAGGGCGCGCACGGCGTCGCGCAGCTTGTGGCTTTGCTGACGCACTGCACGCGGACGCCAGTCCTGGCGGCGCAGCTCGTCCAGGATCGCGCCGCGGATGCGCAAGCTGGCGTAGCTGCCGAAGGCGCCGTCCGGCTCGCCGTAACGGCGCAACGCTTCCAGCAGGCCCATCAGGCCGATCTGTTCCATATCGTCGCGGTCGATGGCGCCGGCGATTTGCGAATTGAGCTGGCGCACGATGCGCTTGACCAGCGGCGCATATGCCAGCAGATGCTTTTGCTCGTCCGCTACGCTGTGCGTGAACGGCGCGTTGCCGTTCTCGCTGTAGCTTTCGGCATAAGCGTCTGCAAATTCCTCTACATATCCCATGCCCGCTCCACTTGTGTTCATGCTGCTTTGGCCTACTCCAGGATGAGCTTGCCAATCATGACTTCGTCAAACGGCTTTTCCCGGTTTTCTTCTTCGAAGGTGTGTTCAAACGCTTTGTTCAATTCTGCGGCAAACTGGTCGATGGTCATGACGCGCGCGGTGGCCATCGGCAGGCCGGACAAGGTCCGCACGGCCACGCTGCGCAGCAGCGGCAGGTTTTCCTTGGCTTCTTTCTCGCGCTTGGCGTCGGTGCTGACCACCAGGTCGGCCGACAGGTAATGCGTCAGGTTGTCGCCTGGCTGGGCCTTGAGCATCACCACTACCTTGTCCACCGTCAGATACTTGGGCGGCAGCTCGGATTTTTTCTCTTCCTTCTTGGCCGGTTTTTTCTTGGCGTCCTTGGCATCCTTGCCCTTGGCGTCGGCGGCCGATTCTTCGCTGTTACCTTTCGACATATACCAGACGGCGCCTCCGGCCACGGCGGCGCCAACCACGGCGACCAGGACAAAGGCGATGATGACTTTCATATTCTTCATTGTGCGAATTACTCCCCGGTCATGGCAAAGGTGGCGGTGCTGTCATCGTCGGACAGTGCGCGGCCTGGCGTGCGGCCGTCATCCTGGCCGCGCTGCTGGCCATTCTTACCATTCTGGCCGCCCTGGTCGGCCTGGGCCTGGGCGCGCGACGACGACACGGTCACCGCCACATCCACGAACTGCTTGTTGGACAGGTCCTGGCGTACGCTGTCGCCGATGGTATTGAGTTGACGCACCACCTCGCTGTTATTGGCCGACAGGTTGACCTGCAGCGCGCCCGCGCTGTGGCGGATCGAGATTTCGATGCTGCCCATATTCGGCGGTTCCAGGCGGATCACCGCGTGGTCGTTATTGCGTTGCAGTTGCACTTGCAGGCGGTCGCCGAGCGCGTCGCGCAGCGGCTGCTGCCACTGGTCCGGCGTGCCGGCCAGCTTGACCGTGGTGGCGGCCTGGCTGGTGGTGGCCGGCGTGGCGCTCTGGTTCACGTTGACGGTGGTGCTGGTCGCGGTGGTGGCAAAGCTGTGGCTGCTGTCGTCCTTGCTGGCGGCGCTGCTGACGCTTGGCGCTGGCGCCGCGCTCGCGCTGGTGCTGGCAGTGCTGCTGGCCACATCGGCGCTGCGTGGCGCCGCGCGCAGGGTGTTGGCGGCGATCACTGGCGTGTCGCTGGCCACGGTATCGGGCGCCACCGGTGCGGCGGTATCGACGGCCGGAGCCGGGGCGTCGCTGGTGGCGGCGCTGGTATCGCCCTGCAGCTGGCGGGCGGCAGCGGCGGCCAGTGTGGCGTTGTTGGCCAGGTTGTAGATGTTTTGCGGCACGGCGGCCTGGTTGGCGTTGACCTGGGCGGCGGCGTTGTCGTCGTTGACCGGCGCTGACGGCATCACGGCCACGCTGGCGGCGGCCAGGTTCAGGCGCGTGGCGCTGGCGTTCAGTATCGAAGTGGCGCTGATGGCGTCGATGCGGCCGGCGTCGCTGTCGGTGCTGGCGACCGGCGTGGCCGGCACCGGCGTCGCCAGGTTCAGCATCGAGCTGACCATGGCGGGCAGCACGGCGCTGGCGGTGGCGCTACCGCTGCCGGTGGCATCCGTGGCGACATCGGTGCTGGTGTCGGTTTTGCTGTCGTCGCCGGCGGCGGTGACATCGGTCAGGTTCAGCAATTGGGAAAACAGCGGCGCCACGACCGGCACCGCATCAGCGGCGGCCTGTGCCAGCTGCGCAGCGGCATCGGCGGCGCTGTTGCGCTCTGGCGGTTGCGCGGCTGGCGCAGCCTGGCGGCCCGGCGTGTTCTGTGCCGTGTTGCTGGGCTTGGCCGCAGCTGGCGGGGTGTTCTTGGTGTTGTTGGCGTTGCCTGCACTGGCGCCGTTGCTGGCGGGCGCCGGCTTGGCCACCGGCGCGCTCCTGGTGTTATTGGCGCTGTTGGCAGCCGCTGCCGCGAGAGCAGAATTATTGGCCGCCACCGGTGCGGTGAAGTCGGCCTGGTCGGCTTTGGCGGCCTTGGCCGCTGCGCTGGAGAGAGTCATGCTCATGCTCATGCTTGGATTCCGGTATCTGCGTGTTCGCTGTCGAGGGCGTAAGCCAGCCAGCCCTCTTTGTTTGCCTGCATTTCTTGCAACTTGCGTCCCAGTGCATCGGTGGCAAGGTTGCAGCGCCTGACTGCTTCGTTGTGCATCTGGTGCAGCGCCGACAGGGCGGCCCGCTCGGCCGCGCTCAACGGTCCCTGCGCCACCAGCTGCGGCAGCGTCGCGACCATTAACGTGTTAATCGCCGCCAGCGTCTTCCAGTCTTCGGAAGCGATGGCGGCGCTCATTTTCTGCGTCATCTGCAGTAACGTACGTTGCCTATCCATTGGTTTTGGCCTGCACGCCCAGCCAGCCCTTCTTGATCGTGGTCAGCAGTTTGGTGACCTCGTCGATGATGGCCGGGTCCAGGCTGACGCCGGCCGTGTACAGGCGGCCGGCGCAGTACTCGTATAAACGGCCCAGGTTTTCGACCACTTCACCGCCGTTGTCGAAGTCCAGCGAACTGGACAGGCCGTTGATGATGTCGGTGCATTTGTTCAGGCTTTTAGCCTTGAGCTCGTAACGCTTGCCGACGATGTGGCCACGCGCGCGCGCCAGCTCTTCGAGCAAGCCGTCGGTGAGCACCAGTACCAGCTCAATCGGCGACGCCCGCGAGACCTGGGCGTCGAGATTGGTGGAGTGATAACTGCTATAGGCTTCCTGGTTCAACATGGTATTCACCGTACGTTCAAAAAAATACTGAGGTTATGCTTAACTGTTGCTGGACGAGAACATCGCCGTGAACATATTCGAGGTGCTGGTCATGCTCGCCTGCAGCTGCTGCAGCGCGGTGAACTGCGTCAGATAGCGCTTGTAGGCGCTGTCGAACTGGTTCTTGAGCGTGGCCTGGCGGTCGGTCAGGTCGCTTTGCAGCTTGTCGTTCTGTTCGCGGCGCTGCACCAGGAAGCCACCGGCAGCGGTGGTCCACGAGGTGGTCAGCTTGCTCATCGCGCCCAGCACGCCGGTGTTGACACCGATGCCGGCGCGGCCGAACAGATTGTCGATTGCGCCCGGGTTGGCGGCAATCGTCTTGTTGAGACGGTTGGTGTCCAGCGTCAGCGAGCCATCCTTGGCGGCCGAGATGCCAAAGCTGATCAGCGATACGCCACCGGTGGCGCTGCGCAGCAACGAACCCAGGCGATCGCGCAGATTGTTGACGCCAGCATCGTTGTAGAACGCCGCATCTTCCGCAGTCGCGCTCGGCGAACCGTTCGGGTCGGTGGACTCCACCACGGTGTGGTCACCGGCCTTGGTCAGCGTGTTGAGCGCGGTCAGCAGGGTGTTGTAGGCGGTCACGAAGGATTGCACGTTGGCTGCGGTGCCGGTGTTGTCGGGACCGACCGTCAGCGTGACGGGCGCATCGCTGGCGCCTTGCGCCTGGTTGATGGTGAACTTGACGCCATCCACCACGTTGAACGTGTTGGAGGCCTGCTGCACCTTGGTGCCGTTTTTGCCGCCGACCCAGACGATGGCGTCCTTGGCGGTGGTCAGCACGTTTTGCGACGACAGGTTCGATTGCAGCGATGCGCTGCCCAGGCCGCTCACATCGATCGAGGCCACGGCATTGTTGGCGCCGGTCTGGGCCGAGGTCATCACGAGCTGGGTCTGGCCGTTGACGGTCATGGTCGAGGCGGTGACGCGCGAGCTGTTGTTGGCGGCCGAATTGATCGCAGCCGCGACTTCCTTGGCACTCAGCACGCCGTCCATATTGCTGTCGGCGTTGGCCAGGTCGACCTGGAACGAGGAACCGTCAGCCAGCACCACATTCATGGCGCCTGCATTGGTGGCGACGCTGTCGGCGACGTTGTAGGACACCTGGCCTGCCGTGGCCAGCTGCTCGACGTAGAAGGAATAGCTGCCAGCGACCGCGCTCGACGACGCGGTGGCGGTGCCGATCGCGGTATTGCTGAACGTGGCCGAGGTGGCGCTCACCGATTTGGTGCTCGACGCCAGCGCATTCAGCGAGGCCTGGAACGCGCTCAACGCCGAACCCAGCGTGGTCAGACCGGTGCCGACCGCCGTGGCTTTGGTGCCTTGCTTGTCCAAGATGGCCTTGGTCGGGGCGACATAGGCATTGGCCAGATTGGTCGCCGTGGTGGTTGGATCGTAAGTAGGGCTGGTGATGACTGCCATGATCGTGCTCCTGGAAAGGATAATGAAGTGTACCCTGATATAAGGCGACCTTAATCGTTTCCGTATGAAAATATTTCTAACTTTTTTTTGTAACCGCGCTTATTTCTGTCCACGCAGCCACAACTGGGTTGCCAATTCATCATGCTGCTTGCGTTCCTTGGCATTTTGCTGAGCTGACACCACCTTTTGCTCCTTGTTCAACACCTTGCCCATGACTTCGCGTTTGGCCCAGGCCGCGTTAAGCGCCTGTTGCGATACCGCCATGTCGGCCTCGTGCATGTGCAGGTCCAGGCGGTGGCTGTCGGCCATGGCCATCACCGCCTGCTTGTAGTCGCCGCAGTTACCGGCCAGGGCAGGGTGCAGATTGCCGCTGGCGCCGCTGTTGGTGTACAAGCTGGTCAGGCGCTCCAGATTTTTCTGGTAGCGGTCGCGCAGATTGGTCTTTTCCGCCATTTCCGTCTGCAGGCGCTCCACCTCGGTGTTGCGCAGCGCCACCAGCGTGGTCAGATTGCGTATCTTCTGGCTCATGTCATCAGCTTTTCAAGTTGAGCAATGCAGTGGGCGATCGGGGCTTCTTCCTTGGTACCCTGGCACAAAAATTCTTCCACGCGCGGGTGCAGCTGCACCGCCTTGTCGGTGACGGGATCGGCGCCCGGCACGTAGGCGCCGAGCGGAATCAGGTCGCGCACGCGGTCATGGCGCGCCATGCTGGCCTTGAGCGCGCGCGCTGCCATCACGTGATTGTGGTCGATCACCTGCGCCATGCAGCGGCTGATCGAGGCGGCAATATCGATGGCCGGATAGTGGCCGCGTTCGGCCAGTTCGCGCGTCATGACGATGTGGCCGTCCAGGATGGCGCGCGCGGTATCGACCACCGGATCCTGCTGGTCGTCACCCTCGGCCAGCACGGTGTAGATGGCGCTCATGCTGCCGTTCTGGTTTTCGCCGTTGCCGGCCGATTCCACCAGCTGTGGCAGGTTGGAAAAGACCGATGGCGGATACCCCTTGGTGGCGGGCGGCTCGCCCAGCGCCAGGGCCACTTCGCGCAGCGCCATGGCGTAGCGCGTCAGCGAGTCGACCAGCAGCAGCACGTTCTTGCCCTGGTCGCGGTAGTGGGCCGCGATCGAATGGCACAGTTCGGTCGCCATCACGCGCATCAGCGGGCTCTCGTCGGCCGGCGCAATCACCAGCACGGCTTTTTGCAACCCTTCCTTGCCCAGCGACATATCGACAAACTCGCGCACCTCGCGCGAGCGTTCGCCGATCAGGCCGACCACCACCACGTCGGCCACGGTCTGGCGCGTCATGATGCCCAGCAGTACGGATTTGCCGACGCCCGAGCCTGCCATGAGGCCGACGCGCTGGCCCTTGCCCAGGGTCAGCATGGCGTTGATGGCGCGCACGCCGACGTCGAGCGGTTCGGTCACAGGTTTTTTGCGCAGCGGATGGACGCGTGGCGGCTGCGATTCCAGCGGAAAATCGCCGCTCAGCTTGCCGAGGCCGTCGATGGGCTCACCGAGGCCATTGACCATGCGGCCCAGCCAGCCGGAACCAATCTGCAGACTGACTTTTTCAGGGGAGGGCAGCACGCGGGCGCCGGTGGTCAGGCCCACGGCTTTCTTGAACGGCATCAGGTAGGACAGTTTTTCGCGGAAACCCACGACTTGCGCATCCAGCCATTCGCCGCTGACTGTCTCAATCTGGCAACGCTGACCCGTGTGCAAAGGGCAACCTACGGCCTCAAGCAACAAACCGGATGCGCCCACCAGGCGGCCCGTCGGCGTCGCCATGGGTACCGAACCCAGTTCGAGATTGCGTAAGGCATCTGCGATCACTCTTCGCTCTCCGGTTCATCGCCGCTGTCGGCGATCTGTAATTGATTATCGACCTGTTCCATGACTGCCGCAAGGCGTTGATGGCAACCGGCATCCACTTCATTATCGCCAGCCTTGATGCGGCACTCGCCTACTTCCAGGCGGGCGTCGGGAATCAGGTTCCAGCGCTTGGAGCGTTTCGGGTCCAGCTCGGCAATACGCTTGAGCTCTTCCGGATTCAGGAAGACGTCGATTTCATCGCGTGTCGGCGGCATCGAGGCCAGGGTTTCTTCCACCAGCGCCATCAGTTGCACCGGCTGCAAGGCCAGTTCCGCGCGGATCACCTGGCGCGCCACCTTGGCCACCAGATCCACCACTTCCTTGCGCTGGGCGGCGCGGTAGTCGGAGCGCAGTTTCTTGAGGCTTTTCAGCATGGCATCGACCGGGCGCGCCATCTGGTCGTAGGCCACCAGCGTTTCGTGGCGGCCTTCTTCGCGGCCCTGTTCCTGACCGGACTGGCGGCCTGCTTCAAAGCCGTCTTCCTGGCCGCGTGCCAGGCCGATTTCGTAACCGTCGCGCTGGCCCTGTTCAAAGCCCTCGCTGACCGAGGCGGCCCATTGCGCACCGCCGTCGCCGCCGTGGCCGTGGGCATGGCCGTGCGCCGCTGCAGCTGCTGCGCGCTGGGTGGTGAATTGCGCCAGCGGCGGGAAACGGTAAGCGCGGAATTGCTTCATTCAACCACCTGTTCGGCAAACAGCTGCACTTCGACCTCGCCGGCATCGGCCAGCGCCTTGACGGTGGCCATGATTTCCTGGCGCGTCTGTTCGATGCGCGACATCGGCACCGGACCGGCGCGGCGCATCATGTCTTCGAAAGCCTGGGCCTGACGTTTCGGCATGGTTTTCAAAATCGCATCGCGCACCGAAATATCGGCGCCCTTGAGCGCGATGGCCCATTGTTCCAGCGGCACGTCTTCCAGGATGCGGGTGATCGCCTGTTCGGTCTGGTTGCCGAGGATGAAGAAGTCGTACATCGACAGCTCGATCTTGGACACCACTTCCGGATCATGGGCGCGCAGCAGCTCGACCATTTGCGCACGGTTGCTGGGCAGACGATTGAGGATCTCGGCGGTCTGGCGGATGCCTTCGACGCTGGTGCCTTGCGAGTCGAACGAGCTCAGGCAGCGATCGACGAGTTCGTCGAGTTCCTGCAGCAGGTCGCTGTCCACTTCTTCCATACGCGCCAGGTTGAGCAGCACCAGGTCGCGGCTGTCCTGCGGCAGGCCGTCGATGATCTGGCCGGCCAGCGCGGCGGGCAGGAAGGCCACAAACACCGCCTGCATCTGCACGTGTTCGTTGGAGATGTATTCGGCCAGCCATTTCGGCGACGCCCATTGCAGACGCGCCATCTTCGGCCGCAGTTCGTCGCCGTAGATGTTGTTGAGCACGGTATTCGCGAGGTCGCCGCCCAGCGCCAGGTCCAGCGAGCGCTTGAGGTAGGAGCGCGAGGCGCCGTGCACGCCGGACTGCTCGCGGTAGTCGTCAAAGAACTTTTGCATGGCGTTCTTGACGGACTCCACCTTGATGCCGCTCATGCGCGACATCACTTGCGTGACTTCGAGCAGCTCTTCGCGGCTCAGGCAGCGCAGCACGGCGGCAGCCGGTTCTTCGCCAATGCTGAGCAGCACGATGGCGGCTTGTTCGACCGGGGTCAGCTTGGTCGGGATGGCGTATTCGCCATCATCATCCATGTTATTGAGTTCGGCCATTTTTCTGCATCCATTGTTTGACGACTTCGGCTACGCGTTCCGGCTCTTTTGCTGCCAGCACTTTCAGGTGATCGACCATGACATCGACGGCAGAGCCTGGTGGCGGCAAGTCGTAGTTTTCCAGCAGCGGTACCACTGGCATGCCCGGCTGCGCGGAGGCGCCGCCCAGGGCTGGCATGGCGCCCGGCGTGCCTGGCGCGGCGGTGCCGGCCAACACGGCCTGTTCCTTGGCGCCGGCTTCCTTGGCTTCCTTGGCGGCGGCCACGGCAGCCTGCTCAGCAGCACGGCGTTCAGCGGTGATGCGTGCGGCTTCCTTGGGATCTGGGGTCAGACGCATGGTAATCAAGCGCAGCAGCGGACGCGCCAGCAACAGGTAGCCCAGCAGTGCGGCGATGGCATAGCCGGCGTATTTGCTCACATCGACAATGTTGTCGCGCTCTTCCCACCACGCGACCGGCGCGGCTTTGGCGGGGAAGTTCATGGCCGATACCACGAGCTGGTCGCCGCGCTCGGCGTTGATGCCCAGGCCGTTACGCAGGATCTTGTCGATGTTGGCAATCTCGGCCGCGCTCCAGCCGGTTTTCGGCGTTGGCGAAGCTGCTTGTGCCAGCACCACGGCCACGCTGAGTTTCTCCAGGCGGCCACGGCTGCGCTTGGTCTGGATGATGCTGCGGTCGTACGCGTACTGGCGCGAGGTGGCGTTCTTGCGCGCCGTGCCGTCCGGCTGGGCGGCGTTGGGATCAGCGGCGGTGCCGGCGGTCTGCTGGTTGGCGGCGGCCGGGTTGGCGGCAGCGGGCGGCGGCCGGTTGGACAGCGTGCCCGGCACCCCCATCACCATGCGGTTGCGGTCCTGCTCTTCACGCATGGCTTCGCTGGTGACTTTGGGATCGGCGCCATATTTTTCAACGGTTTCTTCGACGCGGTCGTTATCGACGGCGGCCGCCACCGACATGCGGTAGTTGTCTTCGCCAATGACCGGGCCCAGCAGGCCCTTGATGTTGTTTTTGACTTCGTCCTGGTAGTGCTTGCTGGCGTCGTTGCTGCTGGTGCCGGCATCGAAGCCGTCCGCCAGGTCAATGTGGGCCGACAGCAGATTGCCGGCCTGGTCCACCAGGCTCACGCGCTGCGGCGCCAGGCTGGCGACGCTGCCAGCCACCATGTTGACCACGGCGGCAATCGCTTCCGGCTCCAGCGTGCGGCCCGGCTTGAGCTGCACCACCACCGAGGCCGAGGACTTCTCGCCATCGGACGACACGAACGAGGTCGACTTGGCGATCGACAGGTGCACGCGCGCATGCGAGATCGCATCCAGCGTCATGATCGATTGCGCCAGTTCACCTTCAAGGCCGCGGCGGAAGCGCACGTCCTGCACGAATTGCGACACGCCCAGCGGATCGTTCTTGTCCATCAGTTCCAGGCCGGCCGGCAGCTGCGCGGTCACGCCCTTGGCGGCCAGCAGCATGCGGACCTTGCCCAGCATCGATTCCGGCACCAGCACCTGGCCGCTTTCCGGGTGGATGCGGTAGGGGATGTGGTCGGTATCGAGCACGGTCATCATGTCCGGCGCCGAGACTTTTTCGCGCGCGCCGAACACCGGCTTGTAGCCGGCCTGGTTGTTCCACATGTACATGAGCACCAGCGCCGTCAGGCCGATGGCCAGGATCAGCATGGGGTACAGGGTTTTCAGCAGGGCAGGCGACAGCGATGGCGCAGACGGGTTCGCTCGCCAGCGCTCAAAGGCGGACTTGATGTTGTTGATCACGTTGTTTGCTTTCGCAGAAACTTACAGCGGTAATTTGATGAGTTCGTCGAGACCGCCCATCACTTTGTTGCGTACTTGCATCAACATCGAGAAGGACAGGCCAGCTTCCTGGCTGGACAGCATGGCGCCGACCAGGTCGTCGCTCTTGCCGGCATCGACATCGGCCATTTTCTGGCCCGCTTCGACGTCCTGGGTATTGACCTGGTTGATGGCGCTTTGCATGGACTGGGCAAAGGAGAAGGTGGGTTGGGCGTCTTGCGCCCCAAACTGGTTGGCGGCAGCGATGGTTGGGCTGCTGTTTGCCAGGTTGTGCGCCGCGTTGGTCAACGACGCCAGATCGGCCTGTATCAGGCTGGAGAATCCATTACTCATCTTGCTACCCCCCGTTTTTACCGCGTTTTTTGCTGCATTGGATCCAGATGACTACCTTAGCGAGATTGCCGAAAAGCAGCAAGCCTCAAAGGCAGATATTGTGACGTCCTATACCAAACGCGCGACACATCCGTTGCCGCATGTCACAGTCTTGTAAGAAAGATAGTGTAGCCATGTCGGTCAAAATCGGACGCGCAGGGTGAGCAATTGCTCGGCGTCGCGGATGGGTGGTCTGCCTGGCAGGCGCCGCTTTTATTTACTCTATGTAAATTTTCGCACCGTGTGTTTCGAGGCTGATTAGAAGTGTTTTATTTAAGCAAATATCGTTATAAATCATTCACTAAGCGCCGTTTGTTGAGGTGTGTTGCAGAGCAATGTAAGCCGCTGACAAGCTGGAGCAAGCTTACCTGCTAGCAACATTCCTGTAAAGCGGTATTTGCCCCAGGATAACTTATTGGGCCAAATATTGATTATTAGCAATAATGTGAATTTTGATGTATGCTGCTACCGAGATCGTCCTACTTTAAGTTACGATTAGCTATCGAGCCTGAAAATTGCGCTGGAAGTAAGCAGTTTTTAGCTGGATAGTGCGATGATGGAGGAGTGGGGAAGAATTATCCGACATGGCCAACACATGACAACGACAAAACAGACGCAACATCAAGTCCTGGACCCCTCCCTGCTGGGACGTCCGGTGCACCTGCTGCATATTTTTGCAGCGCAGTTGCGCGACGATCTGGCGCAGTCGATGCGCCTGAATATGAACCGCCGCTACTGGGGCGGCTTCCAGGTGGACGACGTGGGCTTCAGCCGTCTGGAAGGCAATGACATCCGCAGCCGCTGGCTGAGTTTTTCCGCACCGGCGGGCCAGATTGCGTTTGCAATGGAACGCAAGGTGCTGCTCAGCGTTCTCAACTACCGCTATGGCAGCGGCGCCAAGAGCGAAGCCAAGGCCGATACCTCCTCTGCAGTCGATGAAAGCACGGTGCGCGTGACCGCCACCGAAGAGCGTCTGGCTGTGGTGCTGGGGCAACAGTTGGCCGGCACGCTGGCCGGCCGCATCGAACTCAACTTGCCAGCCATCGAGAAACCGGCGCTGGCCGAGGGCGGGACTGCGTCAGCGGACGAGCCTGCCGATACCGAATTCAAGCCCGTGCCGGGCTCGCATCCGCCGAAAGGCACCTGGGTCATCACCGTGACCGTGGCCGACGTCGCCAGTGGCGCCACCGGCCAGTTCTGGTTTGCGCTGGACAAGCACCTCATGTCCAGCGTGCTGCGCGGCCTGCTGCGCGACCGCGACGCCGGCAAAAAGAGCAAGACGGCCGCACCGCTGGCGCAGCGCCTGCAGGTCGGCCTGGTCGGCCGCCTGGCCAGCAAGGAAGTCACGCTGGGCAGCTTGTACGATTTACAGGTTGGCGACGTCATCCCGATCAGCCTGGCCAGAGCAGACGTCTTGCTCGAAGATTCCCGCCTGTTTACGGCCGCAGTCACCGAGCACAAAGGCAAACTCTGTTTAACCTCTTTTGAAGACGCAGAATAATGATGAACATGAACGTAGCCAATCCTAGCGACGCCCTGCTGGAAGACCTGTCGGAAGAAATGATCATCGATCAGCCCGGCACCGAGCTGACCGATATTCCGGCCTCGGCGCCGCGCCGCGACCTGCCAGCCATGATGCGCAAGATCCCGGTGACGCTGACGCTGGAAGTGGGGTCGGCCCGTATCTCGCTGCAGGACCTGATGAATATTGGTCCGGACAGCGTGGTGGAGCTCGATGTGCTGGCCGGCGAACCGCTGGTCATCAAGGTCAATGGCACCGCCATCGGGCGCGCCGAAGTGGTGGTGGCAGGCGAAAACTACGGCCTCAAAGTGATCGACCTGGATGGCCTGAATCTCGACATGATGGCTCCATGACCTGGAGCGTGAACCTGCAGTGGCGGCGCCGTCTTGCAGCGCTGGCGCCAGCCGCTGTTGTCTTGCTGGGCCTGGCGTGCATGCCGGGCATGGCCCAGGCAGTGGACCTGCTGGCCAACGTGGTGCCGGGCGCCAAGACCGAACTGACGGTCAAGATGCAGATCCTGATCGTCATGACCTTGCTGGGCTTGCTCCCGGTGATGGTCATGATGATGACCAGCTTTACCCGTTTTGTGATTGTGCTGTCCTTGCTGCGCCAGGCCCTGGGCCTGCAGCAGGGCTTGCCCAACCGCGTGATTACCGGCGTGGCGCTGATCCTCACGCTGCTGGTGATGCGGCCGATCGGCAACCAGATCTGGACCGATGCGTTCGTGCCGTATGACCAGGACAAGATCGGCCTGGACACCGCGCTGCAGATTGCCGAGAAGCCGATTTCGCGCTTCATGCTGGCGCAGACCAGCAAGGCGGCGCTGCAGCAGATTGCCCACCTGGCCGGCGAAGACAAGATTACCGAGCCGGCGCAGCACGCGTTCACCGTCAAGCTGGCGGCGTTTGTGCTGTCCGAACTGAAGACCGCGTTCCAGATCGGCTGCATGCTGTTCATCCCGTTCCTGGTGATCGACCTGGTGGTGTCGTCGGTGCTGATGGCGATGGGCATGATGATGCTGTCGCCGCTGGTGATTTCGCTGCCGTTCAAGCTGCTGCTCTTCGTGCTGGTGGACGGCTGGACGCTGACCGTGAATACGCTCGTGACGAGCATCCAAGCTTATTGATAGGGATAGGGCGGACCGATGCTGACTCCTGAAGTTGCCGTCGACCTGGTGGTCGAGTCGCTGCACATCGTCATGCTGCTGGTGGTGATCCTGGTCGTGCCCGGCCTGATTACCGGCCTGCTGGTGGCGCTGTTCCAGGCCGCCACCCAGATCAATGAGCAGACCCTGAGCTTCCTGCCCAGGCTGCTCATCACGCTGCTGGCCATCATCCTGACGGGGCGCTGGATGGCGACCTACCTGATGGACTTCTGCGTGTCCATCTTCACCCGCGCCGCCACCCTGGTCGGCTAGCCCGCCGCGCACCCGCCTCATGGAAGCCATCTTCGCCCAGTTGCTGCCGATGCTGACCGCCCTGTGGTGGCCGTTCTGCCGCATCCTGGCCATGTTCATCGGTGCGCCGGTGCTGGGCGAGGCGGTGACGCCGACCACGGTGCGCATCCTGATCGCGCTGGTGCTGGCCATCATCATGATGCCGCTCACCAGCGGCGTCGACTGGGGACCGGCCGCGATCAACCCGTTTTCGCTGCATGGCGTGGTGGCCACCATGGAGCAGGCGCTGATCGGCTTTGTGCTGGGGCTGGCATTCCATTTTGCGATGTCGGTGATCGGCGTGCTGGGCTTCATGGTGTCGTCGCAGATGGGCCTGTCGATGGCGGTCATGAACGACCCGCTCAACGGCCAGTCCTCGGACGTGACCTCGGCCTTGCTGTCGACGCTGGCCATCATCATCTTCTTTGCCATCGACGGCCACCTGGTGATTGCCAATGTGATCGGCCAGAGCTTCCGCGCCTGGCCGCTGGGCCATGGCTTTGGCCCCTTGCTGCTGCAGACCGTGGCCTACAACGTCGCCTGGATTTTTTCGGCCGCCATGCTGCTGGCGATTCCCGTGGTGTTTTCCACGCTGGTGGTGCAGCTGGGCTTTGGCTTCCTGAACCGCGTGGCGCCCAGCCTCAACCTGTTTGCGCTGGGCTTTTCCGTGATTACCATTTTCGGCCTCATGATGCTGGCCCAGGTGGTGCGTTTCATTCCCGAACACTATGTCCGGATGACTAATATGGTGCTGGAAATGATACGCCAGCAGATGCAGGTGGCGCTCCATGGCTGACGACAGCACTGGCGATAAAACAGAAAAGGCTTCACAGCAGAAGCTCAAGAAATCGCGCCAGGAAGGGCAGGTGGTGCGTTCGCGCGACCTGTCGACTGCGATCGGGATCCTGGTCAGCCTCAAGCTGTTCGTCTACCTGCTGCCTGGCTACCTGATGGAGTTCAACGAGATTTTCCACCAGAGCTTTGCGCCGTTCAGCAGCGAGGGCGCGATCGACAACACCATGTCGATCGTCTTCAGCAGCTCGATGTGGCTGCTGATCAAAATGGTGCTGCCGCTGTTCGTGGTGCCGCTGTTCATCATGCTGGGCGCGATGGTGCCGGGCGGCTGGGTGGTTTCAACCAAGCACTGGGAACCCAAGCTGTCGCGCATGAGCCCGATGGCCAACCTGGGCCGCCTGTTCAGCGGCAAGCACGCGTTCGAGCTGGCCGTGTCGATCGGCAAGGCGGGCGTGCTGATTGCCGTGCTGATCCACGTGGCGCGCTCGTCCGTCAACGATTACACGCAGCTGCAGAACATGCCGATGGGGCAGGCCATGTTCATGGGCTCCAACCTGATGCTGGACGGCCTGATGTCGATGGTGGCGGTGTTCATCATCTTCGCACTGATCGACGTGCCGGCCCAGGCCTGGTTCTTCGCCAAGAACCAGCGCATGTCCAAGCAGGATTTGAAGGAAGAGCACAAGTCGACCGAGGGTCGGCCGGAAGTCAAGAACCGCATCCGCCAGCTGCAGCGCGCCATGGCGCGGCGCAGCGCCCGCAAGACCGTGCCCAGCGCCGACGTGGTGATCGTCAACCCGGAGCACTATGCGGTGGCGCTCAAGTACGATCTCGACAAGGCGGAAGCGCCGTATGTAATTGCCAAGGGCCTGGACGAGATGGCGCTGTACATCCGCCAGCTGGCCATGGAATTCAAGATCGAAGTGATGGAGCTGCCGCCGCTGGCGCGCGCCATCTACAACACCAGCCAGGTCAACCAGCAGATCCCGGTGCAGCTGTACCAGGCCGTATCGCAGGTGCTGAACTATGTGCTGCAGTTGCAAGCATTCCGTGCCGGACGGCGTAACGCCGAGCCGGTACGTCCAGAAGAAGTTGTTGTGCCCACATCCATGAGCGAGGTTAAGCAGTGAATTTTTTACAGACGCTGATCGCGGAGGCGCGTCGCCACAAGTTCGCCACCCCGGCATTCTTGCTGATGATTTTGGCGATGATCATTCTGCCGTTGCCGCCGGTGCTGCTGGACGTGATGTTCACGTTCAATATCGTGCTGGCATTGATTGTGATTCTGGTGTCGGTGTCGGCGCGCCGGCCGCTGGACTTCTCGGTGTTCCCGACCGTGATCCTGGCCACCACCATGCTGCGGCTGACGCTGAACGTGGCGTCGACCCGCGTGGTGCTGCTGCACGGCCATGAAGGCACGGCCGCTGCCGGTCAGGTGATCGAGGCCTTTGGCAAGGTCGTCATCGGCGGTAACTACGTGGTCGGTATCGTGGTGTTCGTGATCCTGATGATTATTAACTTCATGGTGGTGACCAAGGGGGCGGAGCGGATTTCCGAAGTGTCGGCGCGCTTCACGCTGGACGCCTTGCCCGGCAAGCAGATGGCGATTGACGCCGACCTCAACGCCGGCCTGATCAATCAAGAGAAAGCCCAGCTGCGCCGCCTGGAAGTGGCGTCGGAAGCCGACTTCTACGGCGCCATGGACGGCGCCTCCAAGTTCGTGCGCGGCGATGCGGTGGCATCGATCCTGATCCTGATCATCAACATGGTCGGCGGCGTGGCGATTGGCGCGCTGATGCAGGACATGTCGTTTGGCGACGCCTTCAAACAGTACGCACTGCTGACCATCGGTGACGGCCTGGTGGCGCAGATCCCGGCGCTGCTGCTGTCGGCAGCGGCCGCGATCCTGGTGACCCGCATCTCCGATTCGGGCGACTTCGAACAGCAGGTGGGCAGCCAGGTGCTGACCTCGCCGCAGGTGATGCTGAGCGCGGCCGGCATGATGATGATACTGGCGCTGGTGCCAGGCATGCCATGGCAGATGTTCGGCCCGTTCTCGCTGGTGCTGGCGTATGTGGGCTGGAAGCTGCTGAACCGGGTGAAAATGCCCGATACCAGCAATCTCGACGCGATCGAGGCCGCGCTGCGCGATGACCGCGCGCCGGATCTGGACTGGCACAGCCTGCCGGCAGTGATGCCGCTGCAGATCGCGGTCGGCTACAAGCTGGTCGGCCTGATCGATAAGGCGCATGGCGAGCCGTTGACCAAGCGCGTCAAAGGTGTGCGCCAGAGCCTGTCCGAATCCATGGGCCTGCTGCTGCCGCCGATTTCGGTGCGCGACGACCTCGGGCTCAAACCCTCGCAGTACTCCGTGATGCTGTCGGGCAGCGTGGTGTCGCAGGCCGAGGTGTTTGCCGACCGCCTGATGGCGATTCCGTCACCGAACGTGTACGGCCAGATCGACGGCATCCCCGGCATCGAGCCGGCTTACGGCATGCCGGTGACATGGATAGAAACCAGCGAGAAAGCCAATGCGCTGGGGCTGGGCTACCAGGTGGTGGAAGCGCCAAGCGCGATTGCCACCCATTTGTCCAAGCTGATCCGCGAATACCTGCCCGAGCTGTTCCGTCACGAAGACGTGCCGGCGCTGATGGAGCGCCTGAGCGCGATCGCCCCCAAGCTGGCCTCCGCGCTGGACAAGGCGCTCACGCATACCCAGATGCTGCGCGTGTTCCGCGTGCTGCTGGCCGAAAACGTCTCGCTCAGAGACATCGTACCGATCGCCACCACGCTGGTGGACAGCTCGGAAACCACCAAAGACCCGATCCTGCTGGCGGCCGAAGTACGCTGTGCGCTGCGGCGCCAGATCGTCACCAGCCTGTTCGGCCAGAAGACCGAGATGCAAGCCTTCAACCTGGGCGGCGACCTGGAAAACATGCTGCTGGGATCGTTGAACCAGGCGCGCCAGAGCGGCAAGGTAGTGCTGGACAACTATCCGATCGACCCGCACCTGCTGGCCCAGCTGCAAGTGAACATGCCGGTCGCGCGCGAACAGATGAAGCAGCAGGCGACGCCGCCGCTGCTGCTGGTGCTGCCGCAGATCCGGCCGCTGCTGGCGCGTTACGCGCGCCTGTTCGCGCCCGGCCTGCACGTCCTCTCCTACAACGAAATCCCGGAAAACCGCGAAGTCAGCATCATCGGCACCGTCGGCTAACCACCGCGCTAACGCCCCGGAGTGTTTTATGGTGTGACGAATCGGCCTGGGAGTTCAGGCGGATTCGGAGAAGAGGTCGTCGGGGACGGTGGGTTGCGATAGCAGGACGGCGACTTCGGCCATGGCGCGGAACAGGGCTTGGGTCAGCGCTGCCGTGTGCAGGCGGCTCGGGTAGGCGTGTTCGCCGGAAGAGGCCGGCAGTTCGCGACGCAGGCGGCAGCGCAGGATGCTGAGGCCCGAACGGCTGACCACGGCCGCTAGTTGCGGCAGCATGTCGCGCATGTGCTGCATGGCCGAGGTCTGCGCGGCGCCGACTTCCATCACCACGCCATTGCCGCTGGCCGGCTCCATCTGGATCACGACGCGGCCGACGCCGGGCAGCATCAGTTCCAGCCGCAAGGCCACGCGTGAGCGGCGCCGGCGGTTGCGGTCGTATTCTTCATCATCCTTGACCACCACTTTCAGCACCAGCCGTTCGGCGCCCCAGGCGTAGACGGCAAAGCGCCACGGTTCCATTTCGGTGACCAGGGGCAGGCCGGGACGGCCGTCGCGCAGCGAGGCGGCGGCGTTGTCGGTCATGAACAGGCTGGCGGGCAGGTGCTGGCCGGTGGCTTGCTCGAGCCAGGCAGCACGCTGTTCGCCGTAGGTGCGGACCATGACCTGCCAGGAGGCGGCCATCATGTTGGTGTCGGGCGGCTGCCATACCATCTGGCGCGACAGGAAGACCTGGTTGGGACGCATCGCAGCCGGGTCGCCGGCATCGGGCACTTCGGCCAGCGCTGCAGCCAGTGCTTCGGCGCCGCCGGGCGGCAGTGTCTGGGGTTCCGGTCCATCGAGGATGGCGCCGACGGCATTGGGGCCGTTGGTGCTGTTGGGACCACCGGGCAGCAGCGGGCCGACCGGGAAGTCGATATCGAGCGGTCCTTCGACGCCGGGGGCGCGCGCAACCGGGCCTGGCTGCTGCACGGGCTGCCGGTCCGGGACGCCCAGGGGGCGTAATGAAGGTCCGATACGATCTACGGCCATCAGGCTCGCTTTCTACTTTGCTGATATAAAAAAAGCCAACCGAAATGCTCCGGTTGGCCCTTTTAGTATTCCGGATATGCCAACTATGCCAACATATCCGGATATTACTACGATTACTGCAGCAGGGACATAACCAGCGACGAGGTGCTGTTCGACTGCTTCAGCATGGCGGTGCCAGCTTGCAGCAGCATCTGTGCCGAGGTCATGTTCGACGATTCAGCGGCGAAGTCGGTGTCCATGATACGGCCGGTCGCGGCCTTGGTGTTGGTCGACACGTTGGCCAGGTTGTTGTAGACGTGGTCCAGACGGTTCGAGACAGCACCCAGTGCCGAACGCACGGTCGACACGTTGTCGATGGCGGTTGCCAGTTTGTCGATCGACGCATTGGCGGCGGTCGCGGAGGCAACTTCGGTACCAGCGGTGGTGGCGCCAGCTGGGTCAACGCCGTCAGCGCCGAAGTGGGCCGATGCGCCGGTCAGGCCGGAGGTGTTCATCGCGGTCAGTTCGGTGGTCAGGTCGACGCTCATGGTCTCGCTCGACGAGGTGCCGATCTGGAAGGTCACGGCGGTGCCCGAACCGAATTTCGAACCGGTTTTGGTGCCCAGCAGCGAGGTGCCGCCGAACGAGGTGTTGGCCACGATGTTGGTCAGCTCTTTGCCCAGTGCATCGTATTCAGCTTGCATTGCGGTACGGTCGGAATCGGTCGACGAACCGTCAGCCGATTGGGTGGCCAGATCTTTCATACGCACCAGAATGTTGGTGGTCTCGTCCAGCGCGCCTTCGGCGGTTTGCATCATCGAGATCGAGTTCTGGGTGTTGCGCATTGCTACGGTCATGCCGCTGGTCTGATATTTCAGACGGGTGGCAATTTGCAGGCCCGCAGCGTCGTCCATGGCCGAATTGACACGGAAGCCGGTGCTCAGACGAGTCTGCGAGGTCGACAGCTGCGACTGGGTGCGGGAGATCGAGTTCTGTGCGGAAAGGGCCGCAGAATTGGTGTGAAGGCTCAGCATGAAATAACTCCTGGTAGGTGGATTCAGTTCGGAGCAACGGATCCATTGTGCTCTCCCAAGTACAAGACGACCGTATCTGGAAGGACATTAAATGCTTTAAGGAAATTTATGAAAAATTTTTTAAGGGCGGCGCCAAAACCGCTGTTTACCGCCACTTGCGCCCTGTCTGCATCCGCCGATTATGGGCCGATTGCCGGGCCGGAGCAAGAATTCGTACCGTGTGCCAAAAGAAAAACAGCGCGGTGGAAGGCCGCGCTGTGGTCAAAGTGTTGCTTTTTTACATATTCGGATAATTCGGGCCGCCGCCGCCTTCCGGCGTGATCCAGACGATATTCTGGGTCGGGTCCTTGATATCGCAGGTCTTGCAGTGGACGCAGTTCTGGGCGTTGATCTGCAGGCGGTCGGCGCCGTCGTCGGTTTTGACGAATTCGTACACGCCGGCCGGACAGTAGCGCGCCTCCGGACCCGCATACTGGGCCAGATTGACGTCCACCGGCACGCTCGGGTTCTTCAGCGTCAGGTGAATCGGCTGGTCTTCAGCATGGTTGGTGTTCGAAATAAACACGGACGACAGGCGGTCGAAGGTCAGCTTGCCATCCGGTTTCGGGTAGCTGATCGGCTGGAACTGCGACGCCGGCTTCAGGCATTCGTGATCGGCGTGCGAATGGTGCAGCGTCCATGGCGCCTTGCCGCGCAGGATCAGCTGGTCGATCGCGGTCATGACGCTGCCCAGGTACAGGCCTTTGCTCAGCCATGGCTTGACGTTACGCGCCACATGCAGCTCGTCGTGCAGCCACGATTGCTCGAACGCGGCCGGGAAGGTGGCCAGTTCGTCGCCCTGGCGGCCTGCGCCCAGCGCTTCAAACACGGATTCCGCGGCCAGCATGCCGGATTTGATCGCGGCGTGGCTGCCCTTGATGCGGCTCATGTTCAGGAAGCCGGCGTCGCAGCCGATCAGCGCGCCGCCCGGGAACACCAGTTTCGGCAGCGATTGCAGGCCGCCGGCGGTAATCGCGCGGGCGCCGTAGGAAATGCGCTTGCCGCCTTCCAGGAAGTGGCGGATTTCCGGGTGGGTCTTGTAGCGCTGGAATTCCTCGTACGGCGACAGGTAAGGATTTTCATAATTCAGGCCCACCACGTAGCCGACCACGACCTGGTTGTTTTCCAGGTGATACAGGAAGGAGCCGCCATAGGTCTTGGCGTCCAGCGGCCAGCCGGTGGTGTGGACTACCAGGCCAGGCTGATGCTTGGCCGGATCGATTTCCCACAGTTCCTTGATGCCGATGCCGTAGGATTGCGGGTCCTTGCCCTTGTTCAGGTCGAACTTGGCCATGAGCTGCTTGCCCAGGTGGCCGCGTGCGCCTTCGGCAAACAGCGTGTATTTGCCGTGCAGTTCCATGCCCAGCTGGAATTCCGGGCCCGGTTCGCCGTCGCGCTTGACGCCCATATTGCCGGTGGCCACGCCTTTGACGGCGCCGTCATCGTTGTACAGCACTTCGGCAGCAGCGAAGCCCGGGAAGATTTCCACGCCCAGCGCCTCGGCCTGCTGGCCCAGCCAGCGCACCACATTGCCCAGCGAAATCACGTAGTTGCCGTGGTTTTCGAAGCACTTCGGCAGCAGCATGTTGGGGGTCTTGAAGGAACCGGTTTCGGTCAGGAACAGCACGCGGTCTTCGGTGACCGGGGTGTTCAGCGGTGCGCCTTTTTCTTTCCAGTCAGGAATGAGCTCGGTCAGAGCCTTCGGGTCCATCACGGCGCCCGACACGGTGTGCGCGCCCAGTTCGCCGCCTTTTTCCAGCACGACGACCGACACTTCCTGGCCTTTGGCCGCAGCCAGCTGTTTGATCTTGATCGCTGCCGACAAGCCTGCTGGGCCGCCGCCGACGATCACGACGTCATACTCCATCGCATCGCGTGGGCCGTACTGTTCTACGAGGTTTTGAGGCTCTGTCATGGTCTGTTGTTATAGTGATTGTGGTGAATAAAAAAATTTTAGCACGAACGTTCTGTTTTTTGTTGCCGGTTTGCGTGTGGCGCCATTTTCCGCGACATTATTAGACACCGCAATCTAATACTGGCGATTTATGTAATGATTATGCTTCGACAGGTATTATCACCAACACTAGGAGCAGCCCGTGGGCATAGAAGTTAACTTTGAGGGAAAAATTGCGCTGGTCACCGGCGCCTCCAGCGGTCTGGGAGCCCGGTTTGCCAAAGTGCTGGCTCAGGCAGGTGCCCAGGTGGTGCTGGCCTCGCGCCGCACCGAACGCCTGAAGGAATTACGCGCTGAAATCGAGGCCGATGGCGGCGCCGCCCATGTGGTCAGTCTGGATGTGACCGATTACGCCAGCATCAAGTCGGCGATTGCCCATGCCGAGACGGAAGCGGGGCCCATCGATATTCTGGTCAACAACTCGGGCGTATCGACCACCCAGCGGCTGGTCGACGTGACGCCGGAAGACTATAACTTTGTGATGGATACCAACCTGCGCGGCGCGTTTTTCGTGGCGCAGGAGACGGCCAAGCGCATGATTGCGCGCGCCAAGGGCGATCCCACCAAAAAACACCGCATCATCAATATCGCGTCGGTGGCGGGCCTGCGCGTGCTGCCGCAGATCGGCGTGTATTGCATGAGCAAGGCCGGCGTGGTGCAGATGACCAAGGCAATGGCGGTGGAGTGGGGCAAATACGGCATCAATACCAACGCCATCTGCCCCGGCTATATTTCAACCGAAATCAATGAAGACTATTTCGCCTCCGAGCAGGGCCAAAAGCTGATCGCCATGCTGCCGCGCAAACGGCCCGGCAAGCCGGAAGACCTGGATGGCCTGCTGTTGCTGCTGGCGGGCGAGGATTCCAACTTCATCAACGGCGCCGTGATCTCGGCGGACGACGGCATGACCGCGATGTAAGGCTCAGAGCTGTACGCCGACCAGCTTGTGCACGAGTTCGGACGAGGTGGCGGCGGAGAATTTACGCATCAGTTTGGCGCGGTGCATTTCCACCGTGCGCGGGCTCAGGTCGACCTGGCGCGCGATGGTTTTGCTGGTCTTGCCTTCCACCAGCAGGGCGGCGATCTCGCGTTCGCGCGGAGTCAGCTCGGCGGTGACGGGACGTTTTTCGCTGACATCCTCAAAGGTCCAGATGCCGGGACCCAGCGGCGCGCTCGACAGCATGGCGTGGCCGGTCACATGGCACCAGAACAGTTCGCCATCGGCGCGGCGCATGATGCGCTCGTCCGAGTAGCGGCCTTTGGCGTTCATGATGGGGATGATGCGGTCGCCGGTGCGCAGGAATTCGTCCATGGTGGGGTAGAGCGCGCGGAAGGACAGGCCATCGAGCTGGGCGCGGGTGTAGCCAAACATGCTGGCCAGCGCCTCGTTGCTGGACTGGATGACGCGGTTTTCCGAGATGCACATGCCCACCGGCGCGTGCAGGAAGATGGTTTCGTAATCGATGACGGGCTGAACGCTCATGGTGGTGGCAGCAGGTATTTCTACGGTATTGAACTTTCGATGTGCGTATTCTATGCTGAGTCGCCGCATCGCTAACGCATTTAATAACGTTGGCTAGGCTCATGCAACATAAATCATAAGGGACACCCATGAATAAAATCTTTCCGGACGCGGCCAGCGCTTTGGCCGGCGTCGTGCAAAACGGCCAGACCATCGCGGTTGGCGGTTTCGGCCTGTGCGGGATTCCTGAAGCGCTGATTGGCGCGCTGCGTGATTCCGGCGTGACCGGCCTGACCGCCATCTCCAACAACGCCGGCGTGGACGGCTTCGGCCTGGGCCAGTTACTGGAAACCCGCCAGATCAAGAAGATGATCGCTTCCTACGTGGGCGAGAACAAGGAATTCGCGCGCCAGTACCTGGCCGGCGAACTGGAGCTGGAATTCACGCCGCAAGGCACGCTGGCAGAAAAACTGCGCGCCGGCGGCGCCGGCATTCCTGCCTTCTTCACCAAAACCGGCGTTGGCACCATCGTCGCCGACGGCAAGGAAATCCGTGAATTCGACGGCGAACAATATGTGATGGAACGCAGCCTGGTGGCCGATGTGGCGCTGGTCAAGGCCTGGAAGGCCGACCACGCTGGCAACCTGGTGTTCCGCAAGACCGCGCGCAACTTCAATCCGAACGCCGCCATGGCGGGCAAGGTCTGCATCGTCGAAGTCGAAGAGCTGGTAGAAACCGGCAGCATCGACCCGGACCAGGTACACCTGCCGAGCATTTACGTGCATCGCATTGTGGTCAACGCCACGCCGGAAAAACGCATCGAGCAGCGCACCATCCGCGCCGCCACTCAAGAATAACGGAGATTACTATGGCATGGACTCGTGATGAAATGGCTGCGCGCGCGGCCAAGGAACTGCAGGACGGTTTCTACGTCAACCTGGGCATCGGTCTGCCGACCCTGGTGGCCAACTATGTACCAAGCGGCATGGAAGTGTTCCTGCAGTCGGAAAACGGCCTGCTGGGCATCGGTCCTTTCCCGACCGAACAGGAAATCGACGCCGACCTCATCAACGCCGGCAAGCAGACCGTGACGGCGCTGCCAGGCGCGGCGTATTTCAGCTCGGCCGATTCGTTCGGCATGATCCGCGGCGGCAAGATCAACCTGGCGATCCTGGGGGCGATGCAGGTGTCCGAACATGGCGACTTGGCCAACTGGATGATCCCGGGCAAAATGGTCAAGGGCATGGGCGGCGCGATGGACCTGGTGGCCGGCGTCAAGAAAGTGGTGGTGCTCATGGAGCACGTGGCCACCGCCAAGGACGGCTCGACCTCGCACAAGCTGCTGCCGAAATGCGACCTGCCGCTGACCGGCGTCGGCGTGGTGGACCTGGTGATTACCGACCTCGGCGTGATGGCCGTGACGGACGCCGGCCTGAAAGTGACGGAACTGGCGCCAGGCGTGACCAAGGACCAGATCCAGACCGCCACCGGCGTCAAACTGGATTTCTCGGCGCTCTGAGTGTAGACCTCCGCATGAGAACGGCACGCTGCGGCGTGCCGTTTTTTTTTATTTTTTATTTCGTAGAAGTAATTTCTCGTAGTAGACTGATTTTGATTTTAAGATAACGTTAATCATTCATGAGCTACGAATTCAATCCCGAAAACAAACTCTTCGAGTTTCCCAATCCTTATAAAGTGCAAAACCTTGCCTTGCTGGTGGCTGGCGGCCTGCTGACCATTGGCGGCATCGGTACGCTGGTGTCGGTGCGCGAGCGTATTGCACAGGGCACGGACCTGGCAGCGCTGAAAGTCATCGGCATCGCCGTGGTGCTGATGGTGCTGGGTTTTGCGTTTCTGGGCCGGGCTTTTGTGCAGCTGCGCTTTTTCTTCGGCCGCAACCGCCCAGCCAGTCTGGCGCCGGTGATTGCCCCCGATGCGGATGGCGACAGCCGGCGGGCGGCGGAACATAAGGAAACGCTGCGCCAGAATGCGCTGACCTACGCCGAACCCAAGGGCGCACTCAATGGCTTGCTGTACTCCTTGCTGCCGGCGCTGATTTTTGCGCCGCGCGAGGTGCGCTTGTCGGCGCAGACGCAGTTCTATAACTTCCTGGCGCTGGCGGCGACCTTCCTCAGCTTCCTGGTCTGCTGGGTGGCGTTTGGCCAGAGCCCGGCCGCTGGCTGGATCGGCCTGGCGTATGGCCTGTTTGCGTTTGTGCAGATCATCCGGCCGATGATGCGCGGCCGTACCGAGGAAGCCCAGCTTGGCGTGGGCAGCCTGGTGGTCCTGGTGGTGGTGGCCGTGCTTGGGCCGGTGATACTGGGCATGCTGGCCAAGGGGCTGCCTGCATTGGGCGAGGTGTCGATTAACAGCGTGGTCTGCGTGGCCTTGCTGTGCGCGCTGGTCAGCTGCGCGGTGTTTGGCTTGGCGCTGAAAAAGCAGCTGCATCCGGCGCCGGAGACGGTGGGCGCGGCACGCGTGACGGAAACCGTGACCATGAATGCCCATCCGAACAAGCTCATCGAGGAGCTGGACCGTATCCTGATGACGCGCTGGTACAGCAATATTCCCAACCGCCGCTATACGCGGCATTCGCCGCAGGTCGATGGCCGCCAGGGGCAGTTCACGGCAGAGCTGTTTGAGGAAACCCAGCCGCGCCCGCAAACCAGCCGGGTTGCCGAGGGCCTTGGGCACGCATTTTCCAGCCCGCGGTTTTTCTGGCTGACCTGCCTGACCGCGCTGGGACTGATATTTACCCTGGCTGGCCTGGTGGCCGCGCTGCTGGTCAGCCAGCACATCCTGCATGGGGAGCCAGTGGCCAGCACGGCCGCGTTTGCGCTGAGCCAGTTTGCCGTCGCCATCTATTGCCTGCATGCGGCGCAAAGCCTGTGGGGCCGCTTTGACTTCGTCTCAGAGTTGATCTGGGTCGATATCAACGGCAGCTATGAATCGGCGCAGATGAATGTGGGGAATCAGGTGACGTCGCAGCTACACAGCAGCAAAAGCGTCATCAATATCGAGGCGATGACGGTGCGCGTCTGGGTGTCCGAGATTGACACCGTCATCTTCGGCAAGGATGGCCAGCGTCAGATGGTGGGCATGCGCGGCTTGCCCTTGCTGGCGGACGAATTGGCAAAAATGCTCAAGGGTTTCGGCGAAACCCGTTCGGCCATTGTGGCGCCGACGTCGCAGCAGGACTTGCAACGGGCGCAGAGCATTGGCGTGCTGGGCAAGGTGGTGGCCGGCGTGGTGCCGCCGGAGGCAGCGGGGCTGTCGGCGGTGCAGCCTGCGGAAGCCATCGCTGCGCTGCCAGCCTGCAAGCAATGCGGCGCCAGCATGGGACGTGATGCGCGCTTTTGCTCCGACTGCGGCACCGCCGTCTAGATTTCTGATAGGGTGAGCTGATGCACTTCGTGTTTGCGGTACTGGGATTTCTGTTGCTGTGCGCCGGTGACGCGCAAGCCAGGTCGGACGCTTATAAACCCGGCGCGCCGCCGGCCTGGGTGCTGGCGCTGCCGGCCGAGCCGCCGCCATCGCCTTCGCCATCACCGCAGCGCGGCAGCGTGACCTTCCTGCTGCGCGATATGCAGACGCGCGTCGACCAGCGCGGCAAGGTGACCTACTTCCACACGGCCAGCAAGGCACTGGATGGCAGCGGGGTAGAGAAGGTCGCCAACCTGAGCATCAACTTTGATCCCTCGTTCCAGACCCTGACGCTGCATGCGATCAATGTCATCCGCAATGGCAAGGTGATTCCCAAGCTGGCGGGCGCGCGCGTGCAGGTGCTGCAGCGCGAGACTGAGCTGGACTATCTGGTGTACGACGGCAGCATGACCGCCAGCGTGCTGCTGGACGATATCCGCATCGGTGACATCGTCGAATATGCGTTCAGCCTGGACGGGGTTAATCCGGTGTTTCAGGGGAAGGTTTCCAGCCGGGCCGAGATGGCGTGGTCGGTGCCGGTGGCGCGTTCCTTCGTGCGCCTGCTGATGCCGCGTAACCGTCCGCTGCGCATCGTCGCGCACAACAGCAAGATGGAACCGCAGATCAGCGAAGCTGACGGCTATCGCGATTACCGCTGGGAGCAATACGCCACGCCGGGCTTCAAGACCGACAAGGGCGCGCCGGAATGGTTTAATCCCTATGCCGCCGTGCAGTGGACCGAGTTTGCCGAATGGGCTTCGGTGGTGCAGTGGGCCTTGCCCCTGTATCAGCCGCCGCATGAAGTGGGGCCGGCCCTGCGCGAGGAGATCGCCCGCATCGGCCGCGACTACACCGATCCCGCCGCGCGCACGGCCGAAGTGCTGCGTACGGTGCAGCGTGAAATCCGCTACCTCGGCATCGAAGTCGGCCCCGGCTCACATGCGCCAACCCCGCCGGACAAGGTCTACCAGCGCCGCTTTGGCGACTGCAAGGACAAGACGCTGCTGACCATCACCATGCTGCGCGCGCTTGGCATCGACGCCGTGCCCGCGCTGGTCAATACGGAAATCACACGCGATATCGAACACTGGGCGCCGACGCCACTGGCCTTTAACCACGTGCTGGTACGTGCACGCGTGGACGGCAATGTGTACTGGCTCGACCCGACGCGCAGCATGCAGCAGGGCGAGCTGGCGTATCTGCACCAGCCGGATTATGGCTACGCGCTGGTGCTGGAACCGGGCAGCACGGCACTGAGCCTGATGGGGCCACGCACCGGCGGCGTGAAGCGCGTGCGTGCCGTCTTCGATGCTACCGATGGCGTGGACCGGCCGGTCAACTACACCATCAGCACCACGGTGCAGGGCGACCGCGCCGACAGTCTGCGCACGCAGCTGCAGCATAGCCGCGCCGAGCTGGAGACGCAGTATCAGAACTTTTACGCGCGCGGCTACGAAAGCCTGCGCGCCAATGGCGGCATGGATGTGCAGGACGATGAGCGCCGCAACGAGCTGACGACGGTGGAACACTATCGCATTCCCGGCTTCTGGACCTTCAACAAAAAGCGCGCGCGCAGCGAGGCTTATGTCGAGGTGTCGGAAATCGACAGCTCGCTCAAGGCGCCCGAGGCGATCGGCCGTAATGCGCCGCTGCGGCTGGAGTACCCCTACGAAATCACCGAGACCACGGAAGTACGCCTGCCGGAGCGCTGGAATATCAAGACCAGCAAGGTGGAAGTCCACGATCCGTCGTTCGCGTTTTCATACAAGGTCACCCAGGGGCCGGATAGCCGCAGCGTGCTGATTACCGCCTACTACAAGGCCTTGCGCGATCACGTGGAGCCCGGCGACATGGGCAATTACGCCGCCCACCTGAAGCAGGCGCGCGATGCGCTGGGCTATAACCTGTACAGCAGCGCGGCCGGCGCCGGCAGCGAGGAAACGAGCAGCAGCGTGAGCGGCCGCAGTGGCCTGCTGCTGGCCGCGATGATGATATTGATGGGAGCCTGGCTATGGCTGGCAATGCGCATGCAGCGCGCGGCGCCAGCGCACGGAGAAGTCAACCGTCGCCTGCTGCTGGCGGTGGTCATCATCAGTGGCACGGTGGTGACGTGCTGGATGTCGCCCATCCCCCTGTCGAAAGCCGTGCCGCCAGCGCTGGTGATCCTGGTCGTGATGGCGCAGTACCTGTTGCGCACCGTGCCGCAGGTGCCGTCAACGCATCTGGCCTACCCATGGGCGCTGCGGCTGTACCGGGCGCGCAACGGCACCGGCCCGTTGGTGATGCGCTCCATGCTGCGCAAGCTGGTGCCGTTGATTGGCTGGTTCGCCATCGGCACCTCGCTGGTCAAGCTGATACGTTGAAAGGCAGCCGGATGCCGCGGTAACGGCGTTTGTAGATCACCACGCCCACCGCTGTCGTCACCACCAGCGCCGCTGCCATGAGCAGATCCTGGCCGCCATGCGTTTCTACGGCAGGCTGGCTGGAGATCATGGTGGCGGCATGGAACTTGTTGCCGGTACTGCGCGCACCGATCACCAGCTCCTGGTTGTTGATGGCATTGACCAGGTACAGGCCATGGCCGCCCGGGTGCACGGTCATCTTGCCGTCACGGTAGACGAAGGAACGGCGTTCATCGCCGATGCGGATGCTGCCGACCACGTGGCCGGCGTTGTTGACCGCAGTGGCAAAGCTGTCGCCATAGCCGATCAGCGCGCCGAGATCGGTCATCTTGCCCTGGTCCCAGACGAAAGCGTGCCAGCGCCGGCCTGCAGTTTCCGATGCGCCGACCACCATGCCATTGTCGTTGACGGCCGTGGCGCTGCTGGAGCGGCCGCCCAGCGTGCCGATGTCCTGCATGGCGCCACCGGCTTTGTACAGGAAGGCGTGACGGTAGCCATCCATCATGGCCGAGGTGCCGACGATGTCGCCGTGGTTGTTGATGCCCGCCGCGTAGCTGATTTTTCCACCCAGCGTGCCCAGATCGACCGGCGCCTTGTCGCCGTCGGCACTGAAGGCGCGGTAATAGCCGTCGGTGGTGTCGGCATAGCCGACGATGTGGCCATGGTCGTTGACGGCGGCGCCATAGCTGCTGTTGCCACCGAGCGTACCGATGTCGCGCATCTTGCCGCCGTAAGGCACAATGAAAGCGCGCCAGTAACCACGGGCGTCCTGCGAGGTGCCGACGACATCCCCGCGCGCATTGATCGCTTTGGTAAAACCCTCGCTGCCTCCTAGCGTGCCCAGTTCGATCGGGCGCTTGTCGAACAGGATGGCGCGCTGGTGGCCATCGTCATCCTCGATAATGCCGGCCATCTGGCCTTGTGCGTTGATGTCAACGGCGATGCTCTGCTCCTTGCCGCTGGCGCCCAGTGTCAGGTCCCCCATGATGTCTCCTCTCTCAATAATGGAAAAAAGAACTGCAAGTCCCATGCCACGCCGATTTGCGCCTGGTGGACGCCGAAACTGTTCAAAAACGGACGCTATCGCTGTCCGCTTTCGGACATTAAGTCCCTTGCACGCTCGGCTTGTTCGCGCAAGGCAGACTGGTAACGATGACGCTGCGCCTTCAACTGATTTTGCGCCAGCGCCTGCTCGTAGGCTTCGCGCAAAGCTTGTCCTTGATCGCTTCCGGCGCCGCGCCAGCCGGCAACTGTACTCAGGTGGCGGAGCGAGATTCAATTCCGGCACATAAGAACAACAACGCTGGTATTTCCTGGACTGGATCTGCAGCAGTCGCGGCCAGTGCGGTCAAACCCGCAAGCACGCAAGCAGGACGCGGCGTTTAATCACAGCCATCTCCAATGGTGTCGAAGAATTCCAGTATGTGAGAGCGGATGGCAGATGCTTGGATTTTGCTCATCATTTATCTTGCCGTAGTGTGATTTCGCTTGCCAGCACTGCTTTCATCGTCAATGCGGACTTCGGATAGTGGCGCGTGAATCCTGGCCTGAACAGATAGACAGGACCATCCGGACAGTCTTTGTGCGCATCGATCAGTTTATACCAGCTCACCAGAATATCGCCTTTGCCCTGTAGTTGCGACCAGCCTTTTTTGTCGGCGGTGATGAAATAGACGCCATCCGCCCGCGCTGAGACTACAAAGGGCGGCTGCAGTTTGCTTTCGCCGGTGATCCATTCGAGGAACGAAAGACTAGGAGCATTGACCGGTTCCCAGATGCCGGAGCAGGGATGGCCAGAAAAAATCTGCCGTTCGAAATTAGATGGCAGCATGCCTTTGAGCGCTGAATCGTTCATGGGCTTTCCTGGCTCAAGATGCGCAGGGTGGTGCTGGCTTCAAAGTTGCGCAAGTCATGCGTTGGCGGCTGGGACGCGGAACCGATATCAACCTGTGTCGATAGTTCGATCCGTACGCTGATGTCAGTTCGCCGTGAGCGGAATTCAGTGAGTTCCCTTGCTTTGAGCACAGACGAAAGATGTACTACATCCCCGGGTTTGACAGTCGTGAGGACGTTCTTTAGCCCGAATTTGGGTAGACCGGTCTTCAGCACAACCTTGGTCTGCGTTGCGTTATCAATCAAGGTCAGATAGGGGCCTTTCGCTTGGATGTATTGGAGTGGCAGACCAATCGTGTACGGCGATATATTCTTGACCGCGATATCGAGGGTCAGATCCCGGTTTTCGAACAAGCACTCCATCTTGCCGTTGCAACTTGCCTGGACCAACAAGAGCTCGCTGTTCATGTCGACTCCTTGCGCAGATTGAAAAGCAGCCAAACTAAGTATCAGTAGTAAGCTTAGTCGATATCTCATTCTTTAAATGCGCTTATTGGCGGACGGTGTGTTGCAGTATTCTCTGGGGGAGACATTATCTGCCGGAATGGCTAAGAGGGCAGTAAATGTGTACCAATTCTCTGAGGGGGAACTGTTCAGTAGCATTCCAATCAGAAGGGGCTCGGATCATGCAATACCTCTCGTCAGGAAGTGGAAGGGCAGAGCATCTAACGCGGCATACTGGATTGACCTTTCTCGCGCGTTTGGTGCATAACTTTTTAGCCGAGAACGTAAATAGCCACCTTTCACTAGCGCCTTGATAATGGCCGCGTAGCGGATCACGGAAAATTTTTCAAGAGCAGGCCTATCCATTTCCAGATCAAGTTTTTTCAATGCAAGGACAGTGTTAAAACGGTCTTCTTGCGCCTATGTAGCCACACCCAAGATCAGCATTTTTACTGGCAGACCGTTCAACTACCTTTTGCGGCGTTGATAAACTCCTGCAGTTTCGTGCGGCGTGCCGGGACAAGTTTTGCCTTGCCGAGGCGTGCCTTCAAAGCGGCTGTCAGTGCTGGGTCGGGCAGCCATGCAGTGGCGATGAAGTCTTCGGCTTCGGCCTCGGCACGCTCGGCTTGTTCTGCCAACTTGAATTGATAGTTGAAACGCTGGGTGGACAGCTTGTTGGCCGACAGCGCTTCCTCGTATTTTTTGCGGACCGCTGGATCTTTGATGCTGTCTGGCGATGCGCCGGCTGGCAGGCCGGATTCCGGCGGCGGAATGACGGTCATCTGAGGCAATGCCTCGGGATTAAAGTCTGGGGCGATTTCGCTATCCAGGGCGCCGAAAATCGCTAGCCAGGCGGAGAGTTTGTCGGTGAGCAGTGCTGATGGCGCTACTGCTGACGCGTCGTTCGGTAGGGCGGCGGCCAGCGAGATTGCCTGCGACAGCGCCGGCAGGTCCTGTTTTTTCTGGAACAGCGCAAGCTGGGCGATGATTTGTTCGTATTGCTTGGACATAGGTTTTTTCACCTGAGAGTTATGCCTGGCGGCGGGAGCAGCAGTCTGGCTGCCTTGCGCTGGCAGCTGGCAGGCGCATCCGAGGGCCATCATGGTTATTAGTACAGCATAGCGCATATTGCATTCGCTCTAGTATGTGGACGTTGGATCGTTCAATTGGGCGGCACCGTTTGCTCCTGCCTTGCTGACAGTCATATCGCCAGCGGCGTTAATGGTAAACCGTTGATGCACTGTCGCGAACACTTTATCTGCGCCGCCATTGAGGCGGAATTTCCATGGGATCGGCCAGTCAAACGTGCCCGCGCTATACGGCGTGCCGAAGTTGCAATAGCCGGTGTAAGCCGTATCGTTGGCGATCACCTTCGAGCCTTTGCCGGCCACCGGCGAGCCTACGATCACCCACGTGCCTGCGCCATGTGTGCCATGGCGAACGCCGTCCAGCGGGGTGCCGACGAAATAGCCGGTGACCAGACCGGGACAGTCATCTTCCGAAATTTCAATGAACTGGAATGACACTGTATCCGGTTGCAGGAAGATTTCGGTCCTGACGCCGACCGACGGAATGCCCTGCGTGTGCGCGAGGTTCGTACCCGGTGCGCGCTGCATCAGCACACCGGATGGTTCAATCACCGTAAAGGTCACCGTGCTGCTGCAGCCGCCGCCAGTGGCCGTCACCGTCACCGAGCCTGCGCGGTCAGGCGCCTGCAGCGTGACCATCTGGCCATTGGGCGAAGTCAGTGTGCCTTTGGTGGTGGTCCATGCGGCGCTGCCCAGGCTATAGGTCAAGTCGATCTGCTCGCCCACGCCAACCGTGGTGCGATCGCGTTTTGCCGGGCGAACTGCTTGCGCCCTGATGGTGATGCTGGCTCTGCTGCAAGGAGAGCTAACTTGCGCTGGCGTGCGGGTTTTCACTTCTTTCGGGGTGGTGCTGCTCGAGGCCACCGTTTTCCATGTCGTCATCGTTCAACCCTGTGCGATTTCCAGCGACAGTGATTCCGGCGCCGTGGTCGAGACCAGATGCGTGTGTCCGGCTTCATCGGTCACGCCTTCCTCATACGTGCCATCGGCAAGCTTGATGCGGTAGCGCTGATTAGGAACAGGCAGTCCTGTGGTTTCGTCTTTTACGACAAATGCCTGGTCAAATAATTTAAGCCGCGTATCTGGCAGCGCAGTCGCTGCCACCGTTGCACTGGCGCCGCCTTCAAACACGTGCTGGCCACCCTTGACGGTAAAGCTGCCAGGGCAGGCGAAGGTGATGTCGCCGCCTTCCAGCGTGATGGAGGACTGGCCGGCTTGCAGCACGATTTTCTGGTTGGCCTTGATCTCGATACTGTCGTTGACGGAGATGACCTTGACGGCTTTGTCGGCCAGGATTTCCAGCTGGTCGGTGTGCGCCTGCAGCGATACCGGGCCGTTGGCTGCAATCGCCTGGATGCCGCCCGCGTGGCTGAAATAGCCCGCCGCATTGGCGGAGACGGACGACAGCGTATGCTGCGCCGTCATGTGGATGTCGCCTTGCGAAGTCCATTGCAGCTGCTCGCCGGTGAACAGCACGGTCGATGCGGGCGTGGCCCAGTTGATGCTGGCCGGTGCGTCCATCAGCACCAGCGGATCGGCGAATTTTTCTACCGGTTGTGAGGCATCCAGATCGCGCGCGCCTTCCTGCGTCTTGCTGGCCTGCTGGCCGTTGACGGCGCCGTCGTGCTTACCTTTTTCTTTGGGATCGATGCGGGCCAGCATATCTTCCTGCGCTTTGGCTGCATCGGCACTGGACAGCGCCTGCTGCTGTTTGGCGGCATCGACCATGATGCGGCTGAGTTCACGGCCGGTTTTCAACGCCCGCACGGCTTCGGCCATGTCCATCTGCGTGGAGCTGATGCCGCTGCCTTGTGCGTTGCGCGCGCTGGTGGTGAGTAGCACGCCGGCGCCGCCGCGGATCACGGCCCAGGCATCGGTGCGCAGCTCAAAGCCGGAACCGCGATAGGCGCCGCGTTGCGCAGAGGCGGGCGCCTGCTCGATCAGATAGCCCAGATTGAGCTGGGTGGCCGCGCTGCTGGTGGCCAGCCGTGTGCGTACCTGGCCCGGCGTGTCGTCCAGCTGCCATTGGTTGTAGCCGCCGCCATCAAAATTATGGCTATGGATGCCGGACAGCGTGCCGGCGTGGTTGGCGCCGGAATCCTCGCCGGCAGCGTAGGGCGGCGTGTCAGAGCCGGTGTACAGCTGGGCCACCACCAGCGGGCGATCCATGTCGTTGTCAATGAAGTCCACCAGCACTTCGGTGCCGATGCGCGGTGTGAACTGCGAGCCCCAGTTGGGGCCGGCCAGCGCTTCCGCTACGCGCACCCAGGTGCCGCTGCTATCGTCGCCGGGGGCGCTGCCGTGTGCGTCGGTGTCGTGACCCAGGCCGCCAGCATTGGCGCCGTGGCCGCGTTGCCAGGCAAACTGGATGCGTACCTGATGGTCGCGCGTGGTGGTGGATACGGCATTGTTGGCGCCGACCACGATGGCGGTCTGCGGTCCGAGTGCTGTCGCAGCCTGCGGCGCGGCGATAGCGCGCGGGACGATGGGCACAGCGGAACGCACGCAGCCAAAGCGGTTGCGATACGTCCCGGCTTCCAGCAGGTCGGCCAGTTTCTGCACTTGCGACGTGAAGTTGTTGCGCGCTTCGTGGTCGACCCACAGCACGGTAAAGCGGTTGTCTTCCAGGTAGCGCTCATGCTGCGTGAGCGCGAAGGCGTGACCGGCGGCCAGCTGGCGCACCGCGCCTTCGCCTTCAAACACCTTGTTGTTCAGCTCCAGCGCTTGCAGCATCAGCTGGCTGTACTGGTCTGGTTCGCCGCTGGCGTTGGCGATGCGTTCGCCGCCGCCGTCGTACACGGGCAGCGACGGCAGTTCGCCCGCGTCCAGCGAAGATTCCTGTTCAGCGGCGGGCGCCAGCAATTGCGCCGGGTCCCAGCTGCTGATGCCGACGGCATTCGGCTGTACCTGTCGGCGTGCCGAAAACTGGTCAATGGCGTCGGCGCTATCGGTGGCGCGCACGCCGTGGAAACGGATGTCGGCGCTGCCCGGCATATCGGGCGCCTGCGCTTTGCTGTCGAAGATCACCAGCTTGTGGCGTGCCTGGCCGTCCTGCGTTTGCTGGTCCGGCTGGTCGTGTTCGAAGCGCCAGCTCAGGCCCTCGGAGGCCAGCAGGCGGGTGAAGAATTCCAGGTCGCTTTCGCGGTACTGGGTGCAGATCGCGCGTGGCGCCAGTGTTTGCGTGACGTCGAATTCAAAGCGCAACTGCGGATAATCCGCCAGCAGCTCGGTGACGATGTCCTGGGCGTTCAGATCCTGGAAGATGTAACTGTCGCGGCGCAGGCGCAGCAGGGCCAGCGCCGGTTCCAGCCGCAGGCGATAGCGCGCGGTGCCGCCATCGGCGCCCAGCCACGCGGCTTCGGTGCAGATGCCGTGCCATGCGCGGCGGCTGCCGTCAGCTTGCAGCAGGGTGATGGTGAGCTCTTCGCCTATGAACTGGTTCAGGTCCAGATTCGTCGAGGTGCTCAGCGCATCGACTTCAAACGCATACAGCTCATTGACGCCTTCACGGCCGGCGAAGCGTTCCGCCATCAGGGATTCCGGCAGCGACGAGTCCTGCGCGCTGGCCAGCGTAATCAGGCGCGCGTGCTGGCTCAAGCCGGTGCCAAACAGCCCCAGTGCCGAGGGGATTAATGCAGCGATATCCATTTACGGCAAGGTGATCGTCAGGTTGGCCTGGCGCGGCGCCAGCTTGACGACATCGTTATAGGCCGCCACCTGCTGCTCGGTATTGCGGTTCAGCGAGGTGCGCAGGCCGATGTAGCCCAGCACGCAAATCAGGCCAAACACGGAACACAGCACCCACAGCGGCAGGTCGCTGCGCAGCTTGTGGACGATCTGGTCGGGACGTTCCGCATGCGGCGCAAAGCCGCCACGCTTGCCTTTCATGTTGGCGATTTCGTCGCCGAGGCGCGCGGTCAGGTAGTTGAGTTTCTCCGACCCTTCCAGGATGTAGCGGCCCTGGAAGCCCAGCAGCAAACACATATGGAACACTTCCAGCGCCTGCAAATGCGCGCTGCCGCGTGCGCGCAATGCTTCCAGGCGATGGAAGAAATTTTCGCCGGCCAGCTGTTCGCCGAACAGCGCCAGTTGCAGCGGACGGCGTTCCCAGGCGTCGCGGATGGCGAAGTTGGAACGCAGGATGATCTCATCCACGGCCGCGCAGAACGCGTATTTGGCGGCGTCGATATCGTCGGGCGAGGCGCCATGCTTGCGTGCGGCGCGGTTGAAGTCATCGAGGAACTGCGACATCTTCTGCGCAAATTCGGCGTTCTCCTGCGGCCCGTTGCCGTTCTTGAGCATGAACAGCGCGTAGAAGCCGTCGTACATCAGGTCGAGCAGGGTTTGCGGCGCGTTGCTGGCCACTGGCGCAGGCGCTGCGCCCATCAGGGAAGGTGCGGAAACGGTATTCATGGTTTCGGGTCTCAGGAAGTAACGGCGACCAGTTCCAGCTTGAGGTCATGGATGCCGCTAGGGACGTAAATGGAGATCGACTGCGCCTGCAGCATGCGTTCGTACATCTGGCCCTTGGCTTCGATGGAGAAATACAGGGCGTCCGGACGCACCGGCACGGCGGCCGGCACTTGCGGCGCGTGCTGCAGCCGCACGCCGGGCATGGCCGACAGCACGAATTTATCGACATCGTCCGGCGCACCGACCTTGAAGCGCAGCGGCACCACGTCCACCAGTTCACTGGCCGGCATGGCGGCGGAGACGGCGACGTAGAACGTGGTCTTGTCGTCGATCTTGCCGGAATCGAGCATGCCGTGGTGGTAGGACGGTTTCACTTCGCGCAGCGCGATGGCGAAGTAGCGCGACGAAATCACGGTGTCCAGCAGTTCGCGGATGATCTGGTGCAGCGTGGCGAACGCCGGACCCGGATCGTTGTGCTGGTAGGGCGGCAGGTCGGCCAGGGTCCAGCTGCGCGAGAAGGTCATGAGCGCACCGGCCAGGCCGAGCAGCTGTTCGTACAGGCGCTCCGGATGCAGCGCCGGATGCTGGAAGTAGTGGGTCAGCGAGGCGAACGAGGAGCTGGCCGTATGCAGCAGCCAGAACGAGGACATATCCCCCGAACGGAATTCGATCACGTGTTTGCTTGGCTCGCGGTGATGGCCATACAGCGCCGCCACCTTGGCCTGCAGCGCATCGAGCAGGCGGCGCAGTTGCAGGAACAGCAGCGGCGCGGCGCGCAGGCTCAGGCTGGGCGGCACAAACGAGGCGTCGAGTTCGAAGCCGCCGGTGGCCGCGCGGCGCAGGCGCAGCAGCGGGAAGTGGGTGTACGAATCGCGTGGATCGAATTCCGGCACCAGGCGCAGCGTTTTTTTCAGGTAGCTGAGCTGGGCCGACGCGGCTTGCGTGTACAGGTCCGGCGTGTCCTGGTTGCTCTGCTGGTAGCGCACCGCGCCTTCACCGAAGTTGCCGCCGAACGGTTTGAACGCCGGCAGCGCCGCATAGTAGGTGATGGTCTGCTGCGATTGCGGCAGCTGGCTCAGGTCGACAGGATCGGGCAGGTCGTCGGCGCCGGGCGCATCGAAGAATTCGCCGTCCTGGAAGCGCACCGACAGCTCCAGCAGGCGCAGGCTGTTATTCGCCAGCGCATCGCGGTCGAGCTGGAGCTGGTTGACGCCCCATGCGTACGGGTGCAGCGCCTGCACGCTTTGATGCAGGCGCTGCTCGTGGTAGCGGTCCTGCTGCTGAAAGTGTTGTGGGCGGAGGAACAGGCCTTCGCCCCAGAGAATCTTGCTGCTCATGCTGTGGCCTTTTTTGAAAGTATCAGAACACTAACATTTCTTTCGTTAAAGGGTCGCACGGATGGGTTCGTATTGTGCGCAGGGGTTGCCCGCACACGGTTGAGTTCAATTGAACGCGGTCAATAATAAATTTCTGATAACGTGGCGCCAGTCGCAGAACTTGTGTTTTTAATATTCCTATTTGATATCGTATTTGAGGTAAGCATGAAAACCGTATTCGCCCTCGGCCAAGTCGGCCGTTTCGCCAGCGCCGCTATCTGCGTGGCCGCGCTCAGCGCCTGTACCACCACCGCGCCAGTTACACCCGCAGTGGCCGCCAAGCCGAGTTTGCAATCGATGCTGTCCCAGGCCAGCACGGCCTCCGGCGCCGGCCAGAAAGAACAAGCCGTCACGTTGTGGAAGCAGGCTGCGGTCGCTTACCCAGCCGATAAATCGCCGTGGCTGAGCATCGCGCAGACCCGTTACGAGGCCGGCCAGTACGGCGACGCCATCGTCAACGCCCAGGAAGTGCTGGTGCGCGATCCGAACGACACGCTGGCCAACAGCATCATCGCCATCAGCGGCCTGCGTCTGTCGACGCGTTCGCTGGCGGACCTGAGCCGTCAGAACAACCTGTCCGGTTCCCTGCGCACCGAATCGCAGGATCTGGCCAAGCTGCTGCGCGAGAGCCTGGGCGAAACGGTATTGGTGCCGCCAGCGCAGCCGCCGGTGCAGCAGGCGGCCACGCCGACACGTGGCAAAGGCAAGAAGGCCCCGGCCACCCGCAAACAGCAGGAAGACGATGCCAGCGCGAATCCGTTTGGCGCTTTGAAGTAACCAGAAGGGAAAAGACCATGTCCAAGAACACGAGTGTGCAGAAGAAGCTGCAAAAAATCCGCCCGCCACGGGTGCAAATGACTTACGACGTCGAAATCGGCGACGCCATCGAGAACAAGGAACTGCCGTTCGTGATGGGCGTGGTCGGTGACTTCGGCGGCAATTCGGAAGTCGAGCAAAAGCGCCTGAAGGAACGCAAGTTCGTCAACATCGACCGCGACAACTTCGATGAAGTGCTGAAAGGCGTGGAGCCGCGTGCCGCGTACCGCGTGAAGAATGAGCTGAGCGAAGGCGGCGGCGAGTTTGCGGTGGATCTGAAATTCAAATCGGTGGACGACTTCCGCCCTGAATCGGTGGTGCAGCAGGTGGAACCGCTGCGCAAACTGCTGGAAGCGCGTACCAAGCTGGCCGACCTGCGCAACAAGCTGGCAGGCAACGACAAGCTGGAAGACATCCTCAACGATGTCCTGCACAGCACCGAGAAGCTGGCCGTGCTGGGCCAGCAAACCGCAGACAAGAAGGAGGACTGATATGTCCGCACAACTGACGCCAGGCGGCGCACCGGCCGTCGCCGAAATGGCTTTGCTGGACCAGATCGTCGAGCAAAGCAAGGTCGCCAAGTCCAGCACGGAACATGCGCGCGCCAAGGATCTGATCGCGGAGCTGGTCAACCAGGTCATGGAAGGCACGGTCGTGGTGTCCGACAATCTGGCCGCCACCATCGATGCCCGCGTGGCCGAACTGGATCGCCTGATTTCGGCGCAGCTGTCGGCGGTGATGCACGCACCGGAATTCCAGAAGCTGGAAAGCAGCTGGACCGGCCTGCATTACCTGGTCAAGCACAGCGCCACCGGCCAGAACCTGAAGATCAAGATGCTCAACGCCACCAAGAAGGAACTGGTGAAGGACTTCCAGTCGGCGCTGGAATTCGACCAGAGCACCATGTTCCGCAAGGTCTACGAAGAAGAATTCGGCACCTTCGGCGGCGCCCCGTTTGGCGCGCTGATCGGCGATTTCGAAATCACCCGCCAGCCGGAAGACATGTACTTCATCGAGCAGATGTCGCACGTGGCAGCAGCCGCGCATGCGCCATTCATCTCGGCGGCGTCGCCCGAGCTGTTCGGTCTGGAGAGCTACAGTGAGCTGGGTAAGCCGCGCGACCTGTCGAAAGTATTCGATACCGTGGAATACGCCAAGTGGAAGTCCTTCCGCGAATCGGAAGACTCGCGCTACGTCGGCCTGACGCTGCCGCGCTTCCTGGGCCGCCTGCCATTCAATCCGGCCGATGGTGCTACCGTGGAAGGCTTCAATTTCGTTGAAGACGTGGACGGCACCGATCACCAGAAATACCTCTGGTGTAACGCCGCCTACGCGTTCGGCACCAAGCTGACTGCAGCATTCGAGGACTACGGCTGGTGCGCAGCGATCCGCGGCGTGGAAGGCGGCGGCCTGGTGGAAGACCTGCCGACCCACACCTTCAAAACCGATGAAGGCGAAGTAGCGCTCAAGTGCCCGACCGAAATCGCCATCACGGACCGCCGCGAGAAAGAACTGAGCGACCTCGGTTTCATCTCGCTGGTCCACTGCAAGAACACCGACTACGCGGCCTTCTTTGGCGCGCAGTCGGCACAGAAGGCCAAGAAGTACAACAGCGACGCCGCCAACGCCAATGCGGTGCTGTCGGCCCAGCTGCAGTACATCTTTGCGGTATCGCGCATCGCCCACTACATGAAGGCCATGATGCGCGACAAAATCGGCAGCTTTGCCGCTGCCAGCAATGTCGAGGACTTCCTCAACCGCTGGCTAACGCAGTACGTCCTGCTGGACGATAACGCCAGCCAGGAACAGAAGGCGCAGTTCCCGCTGCGTGAAGCGTCGGTGCAAGTGTCGGAAGTGCCGGGCCGTCCGGGCGTATATCGCGCCGTGTCGTTCCTGCGTCCGCACTTCCAGCTGGACGAACTGTCTGTTTCACTCCGATTGGTCGCGGAGCTCCCGGCATCGACCAAAACCTAAGCAACGTAGTAAAGCAATCTCTTTAAATTTTTGAAAGGAATCCCCATGGCAATCGACGTCTACCTGCAAATCGACGGCATCAAAGGCGAATCGGCAGACACCACCCACAAAGACTGGATCGAAGTGAAATCGGTACAGTGGGAAGTGCTGCAACCGAAATCGGCCACTGCGTCGACCGGCGGCGGTCACACCGCTGAACGTACCGAGCACAAAGACATTGTAGTGAGCAAGCTGGCTGACCTGGCGACGCCACTGCTGCTGCAAAATTGCTCGTCGGGTAAAACCCTGCCGAAAGCAAAGCTGGAATTCCTGCGCGCTGACGGCCAGGGCGACCGCGTGAAGTACTTCGAAATCGAACTGGAAAACGTGCTGATCTCCAGCGTGGCGCCAGCTGTCGAACCAGGCAATATCCTGACCGAAGACGTGTCGCTGAAATACTCGAAAGTGAAGTGGAAATACACCCAGCAAAAAGTGGGCGGCGGTTCCGGTGGTAACACCTCCGGCGGTTGGGATCTGTCGGCCAACAAAACGGCCTGATAGCGCATGAAAGGATTTACTCCGGGTTTATTCGATCGCCTGATGGATGCGCCGCTCCACGGCGCCAGTGGCACATTACCGCGCCTGTCCATCGAGGACATGAAGGATGCGGTAGCGCGCGACCTTGAAGCGTTACTCAATACGCGTGCGGTCATCCCGGAGGAACTCCTGAAACGTTTTCCAGAGTGCGGCCGGTCGATCGCGACTTATGGCCTGAATGATTTTGCCGGCCTGTCGCTGTCCAGCACGGACGACCGTGCTTTCATCTGCCGCAGTCTGGAAAGGGCGATCGCCCGCCACGAGCCTCGCCTGCGCAATGTGCAGGCGTCGCTGGAGCTGCGGGCGGACGCCGTCAACCGCCTGAATTTTGCCATTACCGCGCTGTTGGTGGTTCACAGCGCACATGAACCGGTCAATTTTGACGCGGTCCTGCAGCCCTCAAGCCTGCATTACACCATCAGCAAAGCGAGACGCGTTAGCCCGTTGCCGCTGGGAGCCTGAGATTGGAACAATTATTACCGTATTACGAACGGGAGCTGGGATTCCTGCGCCGCTACTCGCGCGAATTCGCTGAACGCTACCCGAAAATCGCCGGCCGTCTGCTGATCGCCGGCGAGGTGTGCGAGGACCCGCACATCGAACGCATGATCGAGTCGTTCGCGCTGCTGAATTCCCGCATCGCCAAGCGGCTCGATGACGACTACCCCGAATTTACCGAAGCACTGTTTGAAGTGCTGTACCCGCACTATCTGCGGCCGTTTCCATCGTGCTCGATCGCGCGCATGGACTTCAGCGGCGCGGCGGCGCAGCTGACCACCGCCAGCGAGATCCCGCGCGGCACGCAGCTGACCACGCGCCCGGTGCGCGGCGCCGCCTGTACCTTCCGTACCGCTTACCCGGTGACGGTCGCACCGCTGGCGCTGAGCGCCGCACAGTTCGACGCCATCATCGCCGCACCGGAAGCGCTGCGCCCACCGCAGAACGCCACGTCCAGCATCAGCCTGACCCTGTCGGTGACGGCGGAGCAAGTAACGCTGGGCCAACTGGGCTTGGGCAAGCTGCGCGTATTTATCGACGGCGAACCGTCGTTCTGCGCCGCGTTGCGCGATGCGCTATTCACGCGTGCGGTCGCCGCCTATGTGGAAGCGGATGGCAATGGCCGCTGGACGCCGCTGCACAAAATTCCCGTCACGCCGGCCGGCTTTGCCGAGGAAGAAGCGCTGATTGATTTTTCAGCACGCTCGCACACCGCTTACCGTCTGCTGACCGAGTACTTCTGCTTCCCGGAGAAGTTCAATTTCTTCGACATCGACCTGCATGCGCTGAGCGGCGTGGTGCCGGCGGGCTGCAAGTCGGTGACGCTGCACCTGGCCTTGTCCGGCATGCGTACCGACTCCAACCTGGCGCGCATGCTGGCGACCCTGAGCACCAATAACGTGCTGCTGGGCTGCACGCCGGTGGTCAACCTGTTCCGCCAGCGCGGCGAACCTATCCGCCTGACGCATGCATCGGCCAGCTATCCCGTGCTGGCCGATGCGCGCCGCGCCTTCGCCTACGAGGTGCAGGCCATCGAGTCGGTCAAGCTGGTGCGCCAGACGCCGCAAGGCGAATCAGTGCAGGAGTTCCGTCCGTTCTACTCGCTGCGCCATGGCCAGACGCCGGACAAGAACGGCCACTACTGGGTTGCGCGCCGCGATGAGGACATCGCTGAAAAGAGCCCCGGCTACGAAACGCACATCTCGATTGTCGATATCGACTTCGATCCGGCCGAGGTAGAAACCGATACCCTGAGTCTGGAACTGAGCTGCACCAACCGCGATCTGCCCGCAGCGCTGAGCTACGGCATGCGCGGCGGCGACCTGTTCCTGGAGGGCGGCTCCAGCGTGCGCGCGATCAGCTTCCTGCGCAAGCCGACACCATCGTACCGTTTTGAACGCGGCCGCGGTGCACACTGGCGTCTGATCTCGCATCTGTCGCTGAACCACCTGTCGCTGACGGGCGGCGGCCTGGACGCCTTCCGCGAGATGCTGACGCTGTATGACCTGCCACGTTCGCCGTCGTCGCAGCGCCAGATCGGCGGCATCGTCGCGGTAGCGCACAAGGCCGCCAATACCTGGCTGCCGGGGAATCCGTTCGCCTGTCTGGTGCGCGGTATTGAAGTAACGCTGACGGTGGATGAAGAAGCCTTTGTCGGTAGCGGCATCCACGCTTTCGCGCAGATTGTCGAACGCTTCCTCGGCCTGTACGTACACGCCAACAGCTTCACGCAGCTGGTCATCAAATCGAATAAAAACGGAGAGGAACTGCTGCGATGCTTGCCCCGAAGCGGCGATTTGAGCCTGCTGTAATCGAGCGGCTGTTCGCGCAGCCGCATCGTTTCGAATACTTCCAGGCGGTACGCATGCTGGAGCTGTGGCTCAAGAAGCACGGCGCGCCGCAGGATGGCGCGGTCGCGAACTTCCTGCGCTTCCAGAACTCGACTTCGCTGGCGTTCCCCGCCAGCCAGCTGGAGGCCCTGCAGCCGGAACCGCGCAATATCGCCACCAATGCGTCCAGCCTGAGCGAAGCACTGCAAACGGCGCAGCTGCGCTATATCCGCATCACGCCCGCGTTCATGGGTTTTTTGGGCAGCAACGGCACGCTCCCTGCGCATTACACCGAACGCATTGCGGCGCACATGCTGTACCAGAAGGACGATGCGCCGCGCGCGTTTCTGGATACCTTTTCCAACCGCGCGCTGGCCCTGTTTTACGAGGCGTGGCGCAAATACCGCCTGGAGCTGAAATACCAGATCGACGGCAAGGATGGCTTTCTGCCGCTGCTGCTGTCGCTGGCCGGCATGCACAATCCGTCGCTGCGGCGCCGACTGTCGGATAGCGGTGATGGCGTGCTGGATGAATCGGTGGCGTACTTTGCCACCGCCATGCGGCAGCGTCCGGCGTCGGCAGTGCAGATTGCGCGTGTGTTGTCGGAATATTTCAATCAGCCAGTGCGCGCCGAGCAGTTTATCGGTTGCTGGTACACGGTGCCGGATACCCAGCAGACCATGCTGGGCATGGCCAACGCGGTGCTCGGTGGCGGCGCGATGGCCGGTGAACGTGTATGGCAGCGCGACCTGCGCGTGCGGCTGGTGATAGGCCCGCTGGACCGGAAAGGCTACGAATCCTTTCTGCCCGGCGGTATCGCAGCGAAAGCGCTGGAGAGCATGCTGACCATGTTCACCGGCGTAACGCTGGAGTATGAAGTGCAGCTGGTATTGCGCGCCGAAGACGTGCAGGGTGCCCGGCTGGAACAACCGCGTCATGGCGGACGTTTGGGCTGGGATAGTTTCCTGGTCACCGAGACGCAGCAGCAGGACCGCAGCGACGTGCGCTACGAGATCCACGCAATGACATCATAAAAGGATAAGAACATGAGCATCAATCTGAAAACGCTGATCGGCAAGTTGAACGACACCAGCCGCGCCGCTGCCACGCGTGCCGCCAGCCTGTGCGTGTCGCTAGGCCAGTACGAGGTCGATATCGAACACCTGTTCCTGGCATTGCTGGAGCAGCCCAAGAGCGACGTGGTGCTGATCGCCCGCCAGAACGATATCAGCGTGAACCAGCTGGAAGCCGATCTGCGCGCGGAAGTAGGGCGCTTCAAGAACGGCAATACGCGCACGCCGGTGTTCTCGGCCCGTCTGCCCAAACTGTTTGAAAACGCCTGGCTGATCGCCTCGCTGGATTTACAGGACAACACGCAGGTGCAGATCCGCAGCGGCCATCTGCTGCAGGCGCTGCTGACGGATACGGAGCTGGGCCAGCTGGCTGCGCGCAGCTCCAAGCTGTTCGCCCGCTTCGACCTGGAACAGATCAAGCACAATCTGGACAAGCTGACGGCTGGTTCGGAAGAGACGCCTTTGTCGCAGCCCGCTGGCGCCGACGATAGCGGCGACCCGGTCGGCGAACTGCAGGCGCGCGCCGCCACCAAGACGCCAGCGCTGGACCAGTTCACCACCAACCTCACGCAGCGCGCGCGCGATGGCAAGGTCGATCCGGTGATTGGCCGCGACGTGGAAATCCGCCAGGCCATCGACATCCTGATGCGTCGCCGCCAGAACAATCCCATCCTGACCGGCGAAGCTGGCGTCGGCAAGACCGCCGTGGTGGAAGGCCTGGCGCTGCGCATCGCGCAGGACGACGTACCGGACGTGCTGAAAGGCGTGGAGATCCACACGCTGGACATGGGCCTGTTGCAAGCTGGCGCCAGCGTCAAGGGCGAATTTGAAAACCGCCTGAAAAACGTCATCGACGAAGTCAAGAAAAGCCCGCATGCCATCATCCTGTTCATCGACGAAGCGCACACGATGATCGGCGCCGGCGGCCAGGCCGGCCAGAACGACGCGGCCAACCTGCTGAAGCCAGCGCTGGCGCGCGGCGAGCTGCGTACCATTGCCGCCACCACCTGGGGCGAGTACAAGAAGTATTTTGAGAAGGATGCTGCGTTGGCGCGCCGCTTCCAGGTCGTCAAGGTTGAAGAACCGAGCGAAGAACTGGCCTGCGCCATGTTGCGCGGCATGGCGCCGCTGATGGAAAAACACTTCGGCGTGCGCGTGTACGACGAGGCGATCACCGAGGCGGTACGCCTGTCGCACCGCTACATCATGGGCCGCCAGTTGCCTGACAAGGCCATCAGCGTGCTGGATACCGCATGCGCCAAAGTGGCGCTGGGCCAGAACGCGACGCCGGCGCACATTGAATCGCTCGCGCGCCAGATTGAACGCATCGACGCGGAAGTCACAGCGCTGGAGCGTGAACAGGCCGAAGGCGGGGCATCGCGCGTGGTGCGTCTGCAAGAGCTGGGCGATGCCCGCACGGCGGCGGATGAGCAGCACAAAACGCTGTCCGAACGCTGGGAGAAGGAAAAAGCACTGACGGCGGAAATCATCGCGGCCCGCTCTGCGGCTGCGGCGCCCGCAGTGGAAGGACAGGGCAGCCAGACCCGCGACATCCAGGCCATGCTGACCGAGCTGCGTACCCTGCAAGGCGAAACGCCGATGGTACCGGTGCAGGTGGATGGTCATGTGGTGGCTGAAATCGTCGCCGGCTGGACTGGTATCCCGCTGGGTAAAATGGTCTCGGACGAAATCAAGACGGTGCTGCGCCTGAAAGACATGCTGGAACAGCGCGTGCTCGGCCAGACCCACGCAATCGAAGCCGTGGCGCAGCGTGTGCGTACCTCGCGCGCCAATCTGGACGATCCGAACAAACCGAAAGGCGTGTTCCTGTTTGTCGGTCCGTCAGGCGTCGGCAAGACCGAAACCGCGCTGGCGCTGGCGGACGTGCTGTATGGCGGCGAGCGCAAACTCATCACCATCAACATGAGCGAGTATCAGGAAGCGCACAGCGTCTCTGGCCTGAAAGGTTCGCCACCGGGCTATGTTGGCTACGGTGAAGGCGGCGTACTGACCGAAGCCGTACGCCGCAACCCTTACAGCGTGGTGCTGCTGGATGAGGTGGAGAAAGCCCACCCGGATGTGATGGAGCTGTTCTTCCAGGTGTTTGACAAAGGCGTGATGGACGATGCGGAAGGCCGCGAGATCGACTTCAAGAACACCATCATCATCCTGACTTCGAATGTGGCATCGAGTGCGCTGATGCAGGCTTGCCTGAACAAGACGCCGGAGGAACTGCCAACGGTGGAAGCGCTGGAAGAACTGGTGCGTCCGCAGTTGATGAAGCAGTTCAAGCCAGCTTTCCTGGGCCGCCTGAAAGTGATTCCGTTCTATCCGATTCCGGATGATGTGCTGGTCGAGATCATCAAGCTCAAACTCGGCAAGATCGCGCGCCGCATTGCGATCAACCACAAGGCGGAGTTCAGCTACGACGAGGCGCTGGTGGAAGCTGTGCTGGCGCGCTGCACGGAAGTGGACTCCGGCGCCCGCAACGTCGATAACATCCTCAATGGCACGCTGTTGCCGGAGATCGCGGAAGCGGTGCTGGCCCGCATGGCGGAGGGTACGGCGATTGGCAAGATCAAAGTCAGCGCCAGCAAGGCTGGGCAATTCAAATATACTGTGAAGTAAAGCGCCAACCCGGCGGTTCGCGCCGCCGGATTGGCTTTCCTGCAAAATCAGGAGTAAGACTCATGGTTAGTCGATACTCCCTTTGACTTCGGCTATGGTCCGTAGCGCGTCTTCCGGTACTGCCTCACTGCGCCGCCTCATGGTGAATGTTTCGCCGGTTGGTGCATTGCATGTCAGTGTCTGGCTGGTTACGCTGTAAAGACAGGGAAAGCTGGCTTTTTCCAATTTTGCAGACTGCACGCCGTTAGGCAAGAACGGCTTCACCAGCAGTCCATCACTTGTCACATTTGCCCGGACCGGAAATCCTATGATTGCCCGTGGGCCGGGCTTTCCATCATCGCTGCCGTCTGCACGCTGCGCTGGCGTCGTTGAACCGGCAAGCAATCCGAAACCATCTGCAAGCAAGTACATCTCGGTTTGCTTGTCTGAGCCGTCGTACAGCGATTTTCCGGTACCCCAGGTGCCTGTTAAATTTGCTGGCAACGGATCTGCCGCATGTGCGGAGAAATGTAAACAGCCGCATACCACTAGAACCTGCGCACGTTTCAGGCAGATGATGGAGAACATGGAAATTAAGCCTCAGGTAGCACAGCTGTCGACCAGGGAGCGATGACTTGCCAGCCGAGGCGGGTGTAGAGCGCCCGGCCATCTTCCGTTGCCACCAGCAGCCTTTCGCTGGCGCCTGCCTTGGCGGCGATAGTGTCCAGTGCCTGCATGACTACCGATCCCAGGCCGCGCCGGCGATGGGATTCGGCAGTTTCGATCTGGTCAAAGACGGCGCAGCCCTGATGCAGCGTCATGCGGCCGGACGCCGCCTGTTCCTGGCTTTCGTGCATGACGCGTACCAGATGACCGTTGGGCTGCGCATCGACCACGACCTGGTAGCCGGAGGGCGTCGCCGTCCGGTGTGGTGGCTCGGATGGACCCAGCATCAGATAGCCAGGGGCCTCCACATGCCAGCGTGCCGGCAAGGCCTGGCGTAAGATGTCCGGTTCGACGGCCGCCTTGAGGAAAATGAAGGGCTCGTGTATGCGGTCGGCACATGCCTGCAGGGCTGGGCCGGCATCGGCAAACACATAGCGTCGCAACTGCGTCGGCAAGCCGACTTCCACGACCAGGCCACCTTCACAAGGCTGCGGCATCGGCACGCCGCGGGATAAAGTCCAGCCGATCAGCCAGCGTTCGGCAGTTGCAGGGTCTATCGTTTTCAAGCCAGGTTCTCCATCAGCTTATTTGGCCAGGCGGAGGCGGGTGACGACCGGGAAGTGGTCGGACGGATAGCGTGCCTCCACCGAGTCGGTGAGCACCGCATAGCGCAGTACCTGCCACTGCGGGCTCAGAAAAATGTAGTCGATGCGTTCCCGGGCCGGCTTGGCGACATCGAAGTCGTTGAAGGTGGCGGCGGGGCCGTAAGGCGGCGTCAGGCTGATCGACTTCGCATCGCGCAGTGCGGCGTTCACGGTGGCGAAGGCTGTGCTGTCCGGTGTGCTGTTAAAGTCGCCCATCACGATCAGCGGCAGTGAACCTGCCAGAGCACGGCCGCGCTGGACCAGCAACTGCGCCGACTCGCGCCGTGCGATTTCGCCTTCATGATCGAAGTGTGCATTCAGTACCACGAACACTTGGCCACTGGGTTTATCGCGCAGCCGTGCCCAGGTTGCGATGCGCTTGCAGCAGCGGGCGTCCCAGCCCATGGACGGCTTGTCCGGCGTGGCGCTGAGCCAGAAGTCACCGTGGTCTTCCAGCGCAAGGCGCGCGCTGCGATAGAAGATGGCGGAATGCTCGCCGGCGTCCTTGCCGTCGTCGCGGCCGACGCCGACGCGGGCGTAATCGCCCAGCGCATCCAGATCCTTGAGCTGATTTTCCAGGCCTTCCTGCGTGCCCCAGAGGTCGAAGTCATGGTAGCGCACCAATGCGCGCATGGCGTCACGGCGCGCCGGCCAGACGTTCTTGCCGTCGTTGGGATTGTCGTAGCGGAGGTTGTAGGTGGCGACGTTCAGGTCAACCTGAGCGAAAGCGAACGGTGCGAACAGCAGAAGCAGCAGGGCGAAGCGGCGCATAGGACTCCCGTCGAAAGTGAACGTCGATTCTATCAAAATAGCGGCTACGCGTCTTTTGCGCCCAGCAGAATGTCAAGCATGCGTTTGGGGTTGACCACGAAGTCGTGCATCACCTGAAAATGCTCGGTGTCTTCGTAGCGAATCCGCTGGATGCCGGTGTCCGAGCATTGGTAGACGTAGGCGTCTGGATAGGCCATCAGGATCGGCGAATGGGTACTGATGACGAACTGCGAATCATCGTTTGCCAGTTCGTGGATGCGGCTGAGGAGCGCGAGCTGGCGCTGGGGCGAGAGTGCTGCTTCCGGTTCGTCCAGGATGTAGAAACCTTTGCCGCCGAAACGGTGCATCACGAGCGACCAGAAGGACTCGCCGTGCGATTGCTCATGCAGGGATTTTTTGCCGTAGGAGTTGATGATCGACGGCCCGCCTGGCCCTTTGTCCAACTCCTCGATTTCTGTCGCGAGGTTGAAGAAGCTTTCCGCGCGCAGGAAGAACCCATCCCTCGGACGCCGGATGCCTTTGGATAGCCGGATGTACTGGTGCAGCGTTGAATGGGACGCACGCGTGTTGAAGCCAAAATTTTTGCTTCCGCCCTCCGGATTGAAGCCGAACGATACCGCGATTGCTTCCAGTAGCGTCGATTTCCCCGAGCCGTTTTCGCCGACAACAAACGTGACTTTGGGATGAAGCTCAAGGACGTCAAGATGGCGCACCGTCGGCAGGCAAAACGGATAGCGGTCAAAGCTTTCGATGTCGTCGGCTCTCAGGCGTACTTGCGAAACGTATTGTTTGGAGATCATGCATCGGATTGTACGCCCAACAGCTCCTCGATGTGGGCAAGTGATGCCTGGTCTTTTACCACGGAGCGCAGCCAGGTGTGCAGATCCTGTTCAGCTGCCGCTGCGGCCTTGTCGGCAAAGTAGGAGGCAGGACTATGCGGCTCGCTGCGACGGAAAAAGTCCGCCACCGCGCGCAACTGTGCCACCGCCTGCGCGCGATTGCTGATGACGCCAGGGCGCGCCGGCGGCATCGGCGCAGTGTTTGCAGCGCCGGCGTCGGCGCCGATACCGGTCGACAAACCGGATTCCTCCGCTTCACCCGGCTCGCTGGCGCCAGTAGCACCGCCAGCTGCAGTCGCCAGGGCAGGTACGGCGCGCAGCATGGCCTTGACTGCGTCGCGCGCGGCGGCGAAGCCTGGAGCATCGTTGCCGAGACGTGCGTCAGCCACGCGCTCCAGCTGCTCCAGCGCTTCAATGCAGAACTGCGCATCGGCACGGAAATTGGCGGAGAACTGTGCCGAGTTATTGCGCTTGGCGGTTTCGATATCAGCCAGGCGCGGTGTGCGGCTTTGCTGTGCTTCATCGCCGCTGGTGGCGCGCTTGCGGGCTTCTTCGATATCAATGGTGGAGTAATCGCCATTTTCGGTCAGGCCGATTTCGCGCACCAGCCCTGGAGTGCGCGACAAGATCCAGCTCAGGTTACCAATGCGCTGTTCGTTGTCGCCATCCTCCGCGCTCGGATACAGGCCCTGGTCCCAATACTGGTCGCACAGGCCGGCCAGCAGCTGAAAGCCTTCGCCGAGACCGCGCAGCTGGTGCACGCGTGCGCCAGCTTCGGTCAGCCAGACGGCCAGCCGCAAGTCCTTGCTGGATTTCTGCAGCAGATGGGCGCAGCGGTCAACCACGAATGGCCAGTCGGCTTCTTTCAACTCGGTCACCCATTCGCCCTGGTCGAGCGAAGGGTCGTCAAACTTGCGGGCCTGGGCAATGGCGTCCAGCTCAGACGAAAACGACAGGTCGGCGCCGGCCGGCTGGCTGTCGCTGATGGGTTGCAGCAGTTCTTGTGCGGAATACATGGTGTCCTCTTTCGGTCGACGCTTACTGCGCCATGCGGAATTCGATGCGGCGGTTGCGCGCGCGGCCTTCCGGCGTGTCATTGCTGGCCACCGGGCGGTCCGGTCCCTGGCCGCTGGCGCTCAGCAGATCGCTGTTGATGCCGTGGCTGGACAGATAAGCCTTGACCGCCTCGGCGCGCGCCTGGCTCAACCCCTGGTTGGTGGCGCGCAGGCCCGCACTGTCGGTGTGGCCGATGATTTCGACCTTGCGATTACTCAGCTTGCGCAGCGCAGCGACCATTTCATCCAGAATGCCTTTACCGGCCGGCGTCAGCTCGGCTTTGCCGCTTTCGAATTCAACGATGCGGTTGGCCAGCGCGCTATCGAGCACGCTCTGGTCGGCGGCCGATACGCGCAAGCCGTTATTTACCGTGTAGGTCGGATTCAGGCTGGTGGCGATGTTGCTGGCGATGCGCTGGCGTACTGCCTCGTTGCCCACTTCTCCGCGCAGGCTCACGGTGCTGCCGTCGATTTTTAACTGGCCACGGCTGATTTGCTTGAGGTCCGGGGTAAGCAATTTCTGCACGTAGCCATTCCAGTTGGCTGGCGTCGCCACTTTGTCGATGGAGATCTGGTCCACCACCTTGTCGGCGCCATAGACTTCGCGCAGCTTGGCCAGCACGGCCGCCTTGCTGGCTTCATCGGGCAGGGTGCCAGCCGCCAGCACCTGGCCTGGCTGTGGCGCCGCTGTCTGGGCAAGGGCGCTGCCGCCGGTCAGCAGCAGGACGCTGAAAATAAGAGTACGCATGATTCAGGTTCCAATAAACGCCGTGCGGACCGACTCCAGCGCGGACTTGAGTGACAGGGATGGCTGCGACAGATAGGTGGACAGCTTCTTGACGGCGTAATCGCTGTCGGCTTGTTCTTCCACCCAGTCCAGCTGCTCGAACGCGATGTGCTGTTCCTGCGCGGCTTGCGGGTCCATGATGCCGTGCAGCGTCGCCGCCGACGCACCCGAGAAGCCGAGCAGCAGCACCGGCTGTTCGTGCTGGCGGGTCAGGAACATGGCCAGTTCGAAGTCGGCGCGTGCCAGGAACGGCGTAATCAGGTGCATCCAGAAAGCGGCCACCAGGTTGCGGTACATCGGGTCCTGCGGCAACGGCAGCAGCAGTGTCTTGTCGAGACGGCTGGAGCTGCTGGCCAGTACCGGCTGCAGCAGCATGCCGAGCGCCAGCAGCACTTGCCGCGACGAGCCGCGGAAGCCTGCCTGCGACAGCAGCGCATCGAGCCCGCCGATGGTTTGCAGTTCGAGGAAGTCATCAAACGTGGCTTGATAGGCGGCGCTGCGCAGATCCAGTTCGACGGCTTCGCTGGCAGCAAGCTGTAACGGCACTGTGGGGTCACCGGCAGCGACCACGCTGCTGCTCAACGCGGCGAGACGTGTCCACAGGCGGTTGAAGACCAGCGGTGCGGTCGGCACAAAGCTGGCCGGTTCGGCGACTTCCACGCTGCTCGTCATCAGGAATGGAAAGCGACGTTGCGACTGGTCGCTGCTGGCGACGATGTGGCCGGCGATTGCATGTCGCCGGCGCGGGCCGACGAAGGCGAAATGCAGCGGTGCGACGGCGTCGTAGTTGAGTTTCCAGCGGGCGTCGGTGCTCATCAGGTCCATGGCCTGGGCCAGCCAGTCGTCCAGGACTTTAATCAGCGCAGGACTGTCGCCGCCTTTGACGAAATCGCCGCGTCCGGGGATTTTGCCGAAATAGCCAATGCTGGCAATGGTGGCGCCGCGGCTCATGGCTGGGCTCCTGCGGTGCGGATTACACCGGGCTGCACCGGCGCTGGCATGGTGGCCGGCGTTGGCGTTGGCGTTGGCGTGGACGGCGGCGGCGCTGCTGGCGCGCGCGGCGGCGTACCGGCAGGGCTGACTGCCGGCGTGGCGGTCGCCGGTGCGGTGTCAGATACTGGCGCAGGCGCTGGAGCGGTCACCATATCCGGCAGGCGCAGGCGCTTGAAGCCAGCCGTCGGCGCTGCAGCTTGTGCCTGCACTGGCGGCGGCGCGGTGCCGATGATCTTGAGATTGGCGGTCACGGAGACGCCCGAGTTATCCCAGGTCAGTTCGAACGCGCCATTGTCCTTGCGTTTGCGTTTGGCCGCATCGATCATCTTCTTGAGGCCAAAGTGACCCGATTCGTTGAACACCACAATGCTGCGGCCTTCTGGTGTGATGGCGGTAATGCGCGCGCCGGGCACACCTTGCGGGTTAGGCCACGCCATGTGCACCCAAGGCTGCGGCTGGCCGCGCCAGCGCAGGGCCTGGCCATCGATCTCGATGGTGAACTCGGTGGCGCTGACAGCACCCAGCGCCTGCAGGTCGAAGCTGGTCTGGCCTTCGCCGCCGCTGGAGGCCGCGGCATTGGCGACACCGTTGGCCGCCAGTGGCGCTACCCAGCCCGGGAAACTGGCGACGACAGGCGGCGCCAGATTGATGCCCATGTTGGCCCAGGTCTTGGTGCTCAGCGTGTCGCCACGGCGTACCACCAGTGGGCCGATGGTGGTGTTGAAGAATTTGGCGATGGCGCCGTCCGGTCCAAACACCGTGCCGATTTCCGCATTGCTGGCTTCCGCGCGCGATTCGGTGGCGAAGGGATATTTGGTCGCCAGCGTCTGACGGAACGGTTGCAGCACCTGCGCTGCCCACACCTTGTTGATTTCCGCCTCGGTAGGCTGCACGATCACGGCGAACGATTGTATCAATGGACGCACCAGCAGCGGACGGATGGCGGCTTTCTGCGCGTCGGTCATCCCGGTCAGCATTTGTTCATCGACGTATTTCAGTGCGTCCGCCAGTTCGGAGCCGCTGCCATCCAGCGTTTGCTGCATCAGCTGCTTGGCGCCAGGGCCTGGGTCGCCCTGGTTCTTGATCTGATTGAAGCGGCCGCGCAGCTTGGCCAGTTGGTCCATATAGCCACGCATCAGCGACGCATCCTTATCCTTGGCGACCACCAGTTTCGCCACGCCCGAGAATTCGCGGCCGACCGGGCCAAGCGGCATCGCGGCGTTCTGTACGCCGCCAGTGTTCACGTTGACGTTGATCTGCGATGGCTTCTGGCGCAGGATGGTTTCCTTGAACCAGCCGGTGACGCCGCGCTGCGCACGTTGCAGGCCAGCGTCCAGCAGCGACGGGTTGTCCCACGAGGTCTGTTCGTAGACGGTGTTCATCAACTTGTTCAGCGGCGAGACTTGTGGATCGCCGAGACGGTTCATGGCGCCCGCTGCCTGGTCAAAGTTGGACAGGTCCTTGACGGTCACGCCCTGGACGAATTTCTGCCATTCGCGTGCGTAGTCGTTTTTATACAGGTCCACCAGTGCCTTCTGGATTTGCTCTGGGCTGCCTTCCAGCGTCAGGTCATCCTTGGACGAGGTTTTCAGCACCCAGTCGGCGCTTTGCAGTTCTCGGTTGGCGGCTTCGCGGAACGCGTCCTGCACAAAGCCCTGCCATGCGGCGCGCGTGAAGCTGCCCGGTACGGCGTAGCTGCCCAGCACCAGTTCCTTGTCCTGATCGCCGACGATGGAGGCCACCGTCACGGCCGGGAAGCGGGTTGCCGCACGTGCTTTGACGTCGGCGTAGACGCGTTCGCGCGCCGGCATGCCACGCACCACGCGGCGCAGGTTGTCGCGGGTCTGGTCAACCAGTGCCAGGCGCGAATCGATCTGCGGCCAGGAGGTATCGTTGATCTGCGCCAGGTAGAAGGAAATCATGCGTTCGGCGCTGCGTATCATCTGCTCGCGCGACATGGTGCCACGGTTGGTGTCGAGCCACACACGCCAGAAGCGCGTCAGCTGATCGTTCAGATGGCCCGCTTCGGCGCGCGACTTATCGCTCAGCATCAGGTAGGTCTTGAGCGCGTTGTAAGCGTCTTCCGCGTCGGTTGGCGACGCATCCTTGAATTGCTGGGCGCTGTTATTGATGGCCGCCGCTGCTTCGGCCTGCGTTGCGTTGGCGGGCGCCACGTTGCCGACCGAGGCGGCCGATACCGGTTTCGCCATCGGCTGCAGTTGGCCCGCGTTGTTGTTGACTTCCGCCAGGAAGGCCTCCAGCGTCTGGCTCACCGGCTTGAGCATGACTTCACGCACGCCGTTGAAATACTCTTCGCGCAGCTTGCGGTCCAGCAGCGTGCCCTGGTACAGGCCCAGGCTCAGCGACAGTGGGCGGTTCTGCTCATACTTGTCCAGCTGTTCGATGCGGTCCTGCAGGATCTCCAGCGCAGCAAAGCGCGATTGCAGGTCCATGGATTTCTCCTGCACCTTGATGGCCTGGTCGAGGTCAGCCTGAACGTTGGCCACCAGCTGGCGGTTGTTCATGTACGACCAGCTCCAGCCGGCCAGGGCCAGGCCGGCCAGCGCCACGGCGCCAAAGAAGGCGGCGTAGCGCACGCGCAGCTTGGCCGGACTGGCGTATTGCGCCACCAGGTCCTTGTCGGCAAAGATCACTTTGCGGAACAGGTTAAGCAGGAAGTAGCCTTGCTGCTGGTGGGCTTCTTCGTGATCGGCAGGCTTCAGTTGCAGATCGAAGCGCTGTGCCACGCGTTGCGACGAGGCAGAGACGGATTCGCCTTCCTGCAGCGCGCTGGTGAAGTAGAAGCCACGGAACACGGGCTTGAACTGGAATGGGTTCTCTTCAAACATCGTGGCGATAAAGGTGCGCAGCGACGGTTTGATGGAGCTGAACTCCAGCGGGAAGGTGAAGACGCCAGGCGGCATGCGCTCGCGCCATTGCAGCGCCATGTTGGCGGCGCTCAGGTCTTTCAGGCCCTCGTACAGTTCATCGAAGCGGGCGTCGAACTGGCTCAGGACTTCTTCGCTGGTGGTGCTGCGGCTGTAGGGCAGGGTAGCGCCCCACACCTTGTCGCGTTCACCGCGTTCGCTGTCGTGGAAGAATTCGTTGAAGCCGTTAATCAGGTCGGCCTTGGTGAACAGCACATACACCGGCGCATGCACTTCCAGCCGCTCGGTCAGCTCCTGCACGCGCTGGCGCAGGTTCTTGGCCAGGTTGATGGCGAACTCCGGCCGGTTGCGGGTCAGCTCGGCCACGCTCACGGCGATGATGATGCCGTTGATCGGCGCCTTCTTGCGGTATTTTTTCAGCAGGTCGAGGAAGCCGAACCACTCGCCGCGGTCTTCATCGACCACCGAATAGCGGCCAGCCGTATCGAGCAGGATGCCGTCAGTGGTGAAGAACCAGTCGCAGTTACGCGTGCCGCCAACGCCTTGAATGATTTTGCTGTCGGCGAAAGGGAACTGCAGGCCGGAGTTGGCCACCGCCGTGCTCTTGCCGGCGGCCGGGTTCCCGATAATCATGTACCACGGCAGCTCATACAGCGCGGCATTGCCGGAGGTCTGGCCCAGTTTGGAATTCTTGATGGTGCCGATTGCGTCGAGCATGCGCGTGCGCAGCGCTTCGGTTTCCTGGCGCTGGGCCGGATCGGCCTTCACCGGTTTGGACGCCTGCTGCTCGAGCATGTCGCCCAGTTTGCCGGCGGCGCGCTGGCGTTTGCGGTAGCGCCAGTACCAGACGATGGCGCCAAAGGCCAGTGTAATCGCCAGGACGGTCCAGGGCACGGAGGCGGGCCATTGCAGCAGCGCGGCTGTAATGAACAGCAGTGCGGCAAAGGCCAGCCAGCCAATGACAATCAGCGTGCGGCGTTGGGTCAGGAAGAGCCAGAATTTTTGCATCATGATAGGACTCGGTTGCTTGGAGTAGTCAGGCCGCCAACGCCGGGCGTAATAGCGCGGCGTAGCGGCGGTAAGGATCTTCGTTACTTATGCAGAGCACAGGACCGCCGCGGTCCTGTACTTCCGCATCCGCCACTGCGAGGGCGGTTAACCAGGTGACGGCGCCACAGCTGCCGCAGCTGCTGCCGATGCTGATGACGTCTGCGCCGGGATCGAGCTGCGGTGCGGCAGCGGTGACCACGTGCATGAGTTCTGTGACACGGCTGGTGCGGTGGCCCGTGTCGGCGGTGACCAGGGTGACGGCCGCGCCGTCCAGCCGGGCGTTGTGCAGCGCCTGTTCGGCGGCTTGCGCCAGGCTGGTGTCGGTGTCGCGTTTGGCGTCGTCGGCGGATGCACTGCGGCGGCCGCTGGCGATGGTCTGCAATATGCTGCCGCTGTCATCGCGGCCGGTGATCAGGCTGGCGTGGGCGGCGTCGGCCAGCAGCAGCCCCGCTGCGCCTTCGCCGGGAATGCGGCCTTGCGGATGCGTGGCAGAGAACAGGCCATTCTGCGCCGACAGGCTTGCGATGCTGTTCTCGCTCAGATGGGAGGCGGCGGCAAGCACGATGGCCAGGCAAGGGTGCTGGCTGTCGCCGCAATGGCCCAGCAGTTTCGACAGCGCCGGGCCGGCGTCGTCCGCATCACTTGCTGGCGCTGGCGCCGCAAGACGCTGCTGTGGCCAGCCCGCCTGCACGGCGACAGTGCGCAGCCATTGATCGGCAATCTCGCGCTGTGGCGCGGTCCACTCCGCAGGCCAGACTGCCAGCAACTGCAAGGATGGCGGTACGGGCACCGGCACTGCGTTCGGCGGCAGGCGGCCCTGCTGGCGTTCGTGTTCCTGTTGCAGCCATGGCGCCACATACATATGGCTGGCCGCCTGCGCTGCCAGTTCGCTGACCGCGCTGGTGGCAGCATCGAGCGCGCGCCATTGTGCGGTGTCGAAGTGCGGGTTTGCCAGTTGCAGTTTGTCGCGCCAGGCTTCCAGGTCGTGGCGCAGTGCGTCTTCGTCGATATCGCGCAGGCGTGCGCTCATGACGGGATAGCCGTCGTCGTCCTGCAGTTCGCTGTCGAGGTTAGGGCGGGCCTGATTGCCGGCCAGGGCGGCGCGCAGCTCGTCAACCGATGCGCCGTGCGGCACGCGGATGGCGCTGGCGGCGATGCTCAATGCTGCCGGCAGCGGTGCGGCTTCCGGCGCGGCATCGATGGATGGCGTGGCGGCAGCGGTGGCGCCCGCCGTTGCCGGCATGCTGATACGCGCCCAGGCCTTGCGGCCCAGCCATAAAGTGGTGAGTAACACCAGCGGCAGCACCAGCATGTACAAGGCCAGTTCGCTGGTCGCGGGCATGCGGTTGGTCTCGCGCCAATACCAGATCGCGCCACCCCAGCTGATGCCGAAGGCGGCGCCGGCCAATGCCAGTTTGCGCAGCCAGTTCATTATTTATTCCCTTGTTTGTGCATGACACCGGGCTGACGCAGCTCCGTGTGTCCGAAGTCCATCATCTTCCAGCGGCCGCCCCAGGTCAGGCCCAGCGACTCCGCCACTTCGCCATACAGCTGGTAGCCGCGCATGGCCCATGGATCGCGTTCGGAAATCACCAGTTTGCCGTCGCGCAGGAAGGCGCAGTCGGCGGCCAGGCCGTATTGGTGCCAACTCTGGAACGCGGCGGCATTGGTCACGCCGGAACCCATGGCCGCCAGCGTGTTCTGGCGCTCGGGGCTGCGGTAGCCTTCCAGCAGCGCCATGTCGTAGCCGTATTTTTCTTTCATGATGCGGAAGGCCATCAGCAGGCGCTGGGCGTAAGCGCTGTCCAGCATGGCCCAGTCACGGCTTGCGGTCGACAGCATTGGACGTTCCAGCTGCACTTCGGCGGTGGTAAACACCAGCGGCGGCAAGGCCGGCGGCGGCACCAGCTGTTCGCCTTGCAGCAGACCGGCGACCTGGGTATTGACCTCGCGCGTGGAGGTTTCGTAAGCGCTCAGCGTCGGTTTGCCGGCCAACAGCAGGGCCAGCAGCGGCGGGATGCACAGCAGCGCCAGGCCGCCGAGGCAGAATAAATAATGGTCGGACCAGAATGCGCGCAGGCCGCCCATCGATGCGCGACCGCTGCGCGCAAGCGCGCCCATGTCTTCGCGGCGGCGATGGGCCAGCCGCCCCAGCGTGTGCTGCAGGCGAGTGCCGGCGCCAGCCAGTGCGGCTGCCACAAACTCACGGCCGGATGGGAAGAGCAGCATCCAGCTGATGAGGCAGGCGAGCAGGAAATATAGGGTTACCGCCAGTAGGAACACGTCGACCTCGATTAATACTAATGTCTAAAAAGCATTGCTCTGGAGTATATATTAGAGTTCTGACAATCCGCGCACGATTGAATTGCCGAGTTGTGCGGCATGTTTTTCTTGAATGTCGTAAAGTCATGCGAAATTTACAAGGGAGCTTATTTTGCAACGTGAAGATGAACGCCCGTCGCCCAGCGGCCGTCCCAGTCTCCTGTCGACGGAGCCTGCGGCGGAGGCTGGGCGCAGCGGCATTCTGGATGGGCTGGAGCGCAAACCTGCCGCTGCTGCGGTGGGCAAAGCGGCGCCCAGGAAGACGGCTGCCATGGTGGCTGTCGCCGGTGTTGGCGTGCTGGGTCTGGCAATTGCCGCTGTGGCGCTGTGGCCAAGCACAACGCCAGAACCCGAATTGACGCTACCTGTCGCGGCGGCCACGCCGTCAGCGTCCAAGTCTGATACGGCCGTCACCGTCGCTGCTCCCGCTGCGGTGGCGCCCGCCGCCACCATTGTGGACGACACGGCAGCGTTGAGTCCTGCCGTGGACAACTCACGCACACTCAAGCAGATATTGAACGACACCCCGGCCAAGCCGCAGCATGATGAGTTGACGGCGGCGTTCGATCATCCGCATGTCGCGCAAGCCAAGCCCAAGCCGCCTGCGAAAAAACCGGTGCAGGTGGCGAAAAAGGCTGAACATCCCGCCAAGAAGCCTGCCCCCGCCGACAATGACGTCACGCTGCTGGCTGCGCTGATGGCGCATGTGCAATCCAACCGCCAGTCCAAGGAAACCTCGTCGCCCGCTTACCAGCTCAAACAATGCAAACGCATGAACGAAGCCGGTGCGACGCAATGCCGTGAACATTTGTGCTCGACCAGCGCGCGCAACGAGCCCGAATGCAAACAGCAGCCTGTGGCGGTGAAGACAGCGTCGGAATCATGAGCACGGCGTTGATCGAGCAGGTCACCACAGCGCTGGCGCAGTTTTCCAGTGCTACCCGCCTGTATGCGCTGGCACTGGAGGCCGGCGACGGCGACCTGGGTTCGGGGGGCTTGCTGGTTGAAGCATTTTCCGCAGATGACAGCGTGCAGGGCGTCGGCCCGCGCGATGTGATCGTCCTGTCCACCAACGCCATGGTCGACCTGCCGTCGTTGATGGGCCAGCGGGCGGGGCTGACCGCCAGCCTGGCCGATGGCAGCCGCACCACGTTTTATGGCGAAATCACGCAGGTGGCAATGCTGGGCAGCGAAGGCGGCCTGGCGCGCTTTCGCCTGCGCCTGACGCCATGGCTGTGGCGCTTGAGCCAGGTCCGCAACAGCCGCGTATGGCAGGACAAGACCGTTATTGAAATCGTTGACGACGTCTTCAACACCTACGCGCCGCTGGCGCAGTGGCGCTGGAGCGAAGAAGCGACGCCGTTCATGGCCGATGCGGTGGCGCGCAGCTACTGCTGCCAGTATCGCGAATCCGACCTGGAATTTGTCCAGCGTCTGCTGACCGAAGAAGGCCTGGCCTGGCGCTACGAACAACTGGAAGACAGCGTCGGCGTGGTGCTGTTTGCCGACAGTAGCCAGGAAAGCGCAACGCCGGAAGACGCCAGCAGCAAGGCTGGCGGGGGCATCCGCTTCCATGGCGTACGCGCTGGCGAGGCGGCAGACACAGTGCAGGTATTGCAAGCGCGCCGCATGGTCGCGGCGTCGGTCAGCACCTTGCTGAGCTATGACTACAAAGCCAAGCGCGCGGTCAGCGCCAGCGCGCCGTCCAGCCTGAGCGCGGGCAAGCTGCCGCCGCTGGAAAGTTATGATGTGCCGGGCCAGTACAGCTACGCCAATAGCGCGCAGGCGCAGCGCTATGCCGAGATTCAGATGCAGGGCAGGGAGGCGGCCGCGCAGCTGTGGCGCGGCCGTTCCACGGTTCGCACCATGCAGGCTGGCACGCGATTCACGCTGACGCAGGGACCATTGTCGCTGGGCGGCGATGCGCCGCCAAACAGCGCGCCGGCCTACGTGCTGCTGCGCGTGCGCAGTGTGGGCATCAACAACCTGCCGTCGCCCGCGCAGCAGGCGCTGGCCGAGTTGTTTGGCCCGATTCCGGAACTGCTGGAAGAAACCGTGGCCGCGCCATCGGACGACTTCCCGCTAACCATCGCCCAAGCGCGCAAAACCGGTTATGCCAACAGCTTTGACGCGGTGGCCGCCGATGTGGTCTGGCGTCCGCAACTGCCCGGCAGCGATGGCCGCAGCCATCCGAAGCCGACCGCGCGTGGCACCCAAAGCGCCATCGTGATCGGCGCCGATGGCGCGGCACAGGCGGCGGGTGCGGATGAACTGTATTGCGACAAGCTCGGCCGCGTACGCATCCGCTATCACTGGCAGGACAATGGCGACGCCACGTGCTGGGTGCGCGTGGCGCAGCGCTCGGCCGGCGGCGGCATGGGCAGCCAGTTCTTGCCGCGCATCGGTCAGGAAGTGCTGGTGCAGTTTATCGAGAACGACATTGACCGGCCCATCATCATCGGCGCGCTGTACAACGGCCAGGGCGAAGGCGGCGTCACGCCCACGCCCGCTGGCAAGACCAGCGAAGCCAACGCCGCCCAGCCGTTCAATCCGGCCGGTGACCAGTCGCCATCGGCCCAAGGCAATCTGGCCGGTGGCAATGGTCCGCTGTGGCACGGCGCATCGACCGATACGGCGGGACATCGCAATGCCGCCGCGCAGTGGGGCGTGCGCAGCAAGGAGTTTGGCGGCATCGGCTACAACCAGCTGCTGTTCGATGACACCGATACGCAAGGCCGCGTACAGCTGCGTTCCACGCACGCCGCCAGCGAACTGAGTCTGGGCCACTTGATCCACAGCGCTGATAACTATCGTGGCAGCTTGCGAGGACAGGGCGCCGAACTGCGCACCGACACATATGGCGCAGTGCGCGGCGGTGCCGGTCTGCTGATTAGCAGCTACAAAATCAATCATGGTGCCGATGCACGCGATCCTGCGGGCGACAACGCGGCGGGGATTGCGATGCTCAAGCAGGTCGCCAAGATCGGCGAAACTTTCAGCGACGCCGGCAAAACCCACCAAACCGTCGCCCTGGCAGGACACATCGGCGCGGCCAAAGCCAATGCCAGCAAGCTCGATGAAAATACGGCGCCGCTGAAAGCCATGCTGACCGCCGTTTCGGGCATGGTCGGCAACAAGAATCTGGACACGGCACGTGCCGATGTGGGTGAGAAAAAGACAGCGCCAGGCGACGATCAGCTGCCACATGCCAGTTCTCCCATCATTGCGATCAGTGGCAAGAGCGGCATCGGCGTGACCTCTGGCGCGGCGGTGCAGTTGTCGAACGGTGAAGCGATCGCGCTGGTGAGCGGCAACGACAGCCAGTTCGTGACCGGCGGCCAGTTGCGCGCGCAGACCGGCCAGGCCATTGGCGTGCTGGGTGGCGCAATGGCGCCTGGCGAAAACGGTTTGGGCCTGCAGCTTGTCGCTGCCAAGGACACCGTTGACATCCAGGCGCAGGCCGACCAGATGAAGCTGCAGGCACGCGATGACATCAAGATCACCAGCGCCAACGCTGAGATGGATTGGGCGGCGGCCAAGCGCATTACGCTGTCGACAGCGGGTGGCGCCAATATCACGATTGATGGCGGCAATATCACGGTGCAGTGCCCGGGCACGTTGACGATCCACGCAGCCAAGAAGAGTTTTTCCGGACCGGAGCGCCAACCATATCCGATGCCTGCGATGCCGAATAGTATCTGCGTCGAATGTCTCAAGAAATCGCTGGCGGCCGCGCCAGCATTTACCTCGGTGGAGTGAGCATGATGATCGACGCTTATGTTCCTTCATTGTTAGCTGAGTTGCCCCGACGGGCTGCACAGGCCATGCCTGGTCAGCAGCTCTATCTGCTGATCGACGGTGTGTTTTTGCCCGGCTTCTATCGCCGGGTTGGCGCAGTCGTGCCGCACGACGCACTGGCGCTGCTATTTGACGTTTTACCGGGCAGCACGGATCAGGTGCTCGCAGTCTCTCCATTTCTGGTCAGATATTCTGCGGACCTGCCGAGGCTGCATGTCTTGCTAGAACAATGCAGTGGCTGGCCCATGTTGAGCGTGATCCAGACGACGGAGACATTGCCCCAGCTGAAAACCAGGCTGGCTGTGTGGTGCGTCATTCAGGCAGATGGCCAACGATTTAACTTCCGCTTCCCTGACACGCGCCGCTTGCCTGGCATATTTCAGGCCTTGAGGGAGGAGCAGCGGGCGCAGATGGCTGGTCCGGCAACGCGCTGGTCGTATGTGGACCGAAGCGGGCAATGGCAAGAGTTGGCCGTGACGGGTAAAGCGCTCGCCGCGCCTGGCGATAAGCCTGAGCTAGAGATGCAACAGTTTGGCGACATGGTCGGCGATAGCGAACCAGATGAAATGCTGTTGCGCCTCAGCGACCGCGGCCGCAACTGGGAATTCAGTCTCTCGCAGCAGCATGCGGTGGTCTTGCAAGCGCTTGCCATTGCAGATAGCGCTGGTCTGGAGACTGACCTGCGGCTGGAATGGTGCGAGGCCTGCCTGGACGACGCCCGCCAGGCCGCTCATCCGCTTAGCGGCGAAAGGCTGGCACGCTGGCGTGATGCCCAGGTGTTGACCTGATCGAATGGAATGGAAATGACGATGAAACAGCGGTTTATGGCCCGGTGCTGCAGTGCGATGGTGATGTGTTTGCTCTCCCTGCCTGCATTGGTGGCTTGCGCGAAAAATACAGTGCCCGTCAGCGTGCACGGCGTGAATTACAGCGGCGACGATTTCAGCTATGTCGTGATCGACCCGGCAAATGACAAGAATGCGGCTGGCGGTGAAACGATAGGACCCTACGCGGCAGGCGGCACCATGTGCTGCTACGACCTGCCGACCAAATGGCGCAGCGGCATCCAGATCAAGGTGAAAGCCAAGCACTGGTTAGCCGAGAAGGCGAATGGCGATATCCCTGAAATTGCAGAGACCAGGCTGCTTGATGTACCGGCCTATGTCGATGGCAAGCCCGGCGAGCTGTGGGTGCTGCGTATGGCAGATGGTCAGCTCGGCATCGTTTCAAGCGACTACCAGCCAGACCATGCCAAGTGGCCGGGCAAGATCAAAGGCTGGCCAGTGCCGTCATTGGCGTATCAACGTGCACAGATGGATTTACATATCCAGCAAGAAGAAGGCGCTGTACAGCTGAACGAGAATTTTTTGAGAGACATGCGCAAAGACCCGCTTGTAGTGGCGACACGGGTATGGAATTACTCAACGAAGCGTGATCCCCAGTCTATTGCCGGTTTTAGCGGCCCGGAAGATAAAGCATATCAGGCTTATCTGTTGAAGGATTTTGAGGCAGCCTATGCCCGTGCGCAGAAAAATCTTAAAGAGCTGAAGGAGCGTCGTCCATGAGCGCTATTTTAATTCCGCCTATCCCTGAGACCTTCGTCAAAGCTGATGCGATGAAGGGCTTTTTCGATGACCTGGAGGAGCGGGATATTCGTAAAAAGCACGAAGTCAGAGAGCAGCCGATTCTCGGTGTGCCGGGCGAATCCTGCAAGACCAATCTGTTTTTTGGTTTCTTTTTTGATGGGACCAAAAACAATTACGTGCAGGCGGAGGCGGGGCAAAACCATTCGAACGTGGCGCGGTTGTACGACTGCTACCCGGGACTGAGTGTTCCTGGCGTGCTGCCGGCCAGCACGGACTGGACCTATAACGCCGCGCGTTATCAGCACTTCTTCAAAGTCTACGTTCCCGGCGTTGCATCGCCGTTCAAGGAAATCAATGACAGTGGAACGGGTCTGGAACTGACGCGGGGTGCTGCGATGGGGTACCGTGGCGAGTCGCGCATCATATGGGGGCTGCTGCAGGCCATCAATAACGTGCACCGCTATTTTCTCAAGACGCCGCTGTTATCGCCGTCGGAAACACTGTCTCTGGTCTACCGCCTCGACATGACCAAAGAGCATCGCCGTTACATGGGCAAACAAAGCCAGCGCGCTGGTTTGTTCAGCCGCTCGGACCGCAACGAAGAAAAGGATGAAAAAACGCGCCTGGAATTTGAGAAAGTGTTGAAACGCCTGCATGCGGCAGTGAAGCAGCATTGGCCGGACAAGAAGACCGGCAAGCCTGCAAAAATCGACCCGGCGCAAGTCAAGAAAATCTATATTTCCATTTTTGGCTTCTCCCGTGGGGCGACGCAGGCGCGCGCTTTTACCAATTGGCTCATGGCGGTATGCCGCTTGGATGCGAAGCTTGCTGGCCGTACCGGCATGAGCCTGGGCGGGTTTGACGTGCAGTTCGATTTTCTGGGGCTGTTTGATACGGTAGCGTCGGTGGGCGCTGGCAATACCATGGGCAACAGTATCCTCGGACGTTTTTTTGACGGTCACGGCGGCTGGGCTGATGCGGAAGAAAGCTTGCGGATACCGGAAGGCATTCGTTGTGTGCATCTGGTCGCCGCGCATGAAATCCGGCGTAGCTTCCCGCTCGACTCTATTTCGGTGGGACAGACTACCCCGCCTAACAGTGAAGAGATTGTGCTGCCTGGCGTTCACTCGGATATTGGTTGTGGCTACTGTCCGCTGGAGCAGGGACGGGGAACCGATCCCTCCGGCGCGGATATGCTGACCCGGGTGCCCCTGCTGTATATGTACCGCGAGGCGAGGCTGGCTGGTGTGCCGCTCAAGCTTGAGCTGGCGAGTCCGGCGGTGAAAAAGAAATTCAAGATCATGCCTTCGACGATCAAGGCATTGAATAGCTACCTGGCCAACTGTCAGGTCAAGAGCGGCACGCTCACGGCGATTATGCGGGAGCAAGCGAAGAACCACATCTTGTATCACAAAACCCGTCGGCCTACCGGAAAAATGCCGTTGGAATCGACCGCCAGCTTTGGCCGTGCGACTAACTTCGACAAGAATGATCTGCACAGCGCGAATCTGGAGCTGGAGGCAGAGATAGGGAAATTCGAGGAGTGGCTGAAAGAGGAAGGAAAAGGGTTTAAACCACGTGCGCAGGAGCCCGGTTTCGATAACGAGCATAAAAGCGAATGGGAAGAGATCGCTACCTGGTGGAGCAGCGCGCCGCCGGTGCCCCAAACGACATTGGACTTCTTTGATAACTATGTCCATGACTCACGTGCATGGTTCAAGTTGACCGGCGACTACCCGGACAATGAACCTGAGCTTGAGGAAAACCTGAAGAAATGGGCCGCACAGTTGCGCAGAGTCGCCGAGTACAACGAGAGGAAAGCAAAAGCTGCGGCGCTCAATGAGGAGCGCATGACCAAGCTGTACGGGAAAAACTCGGGTATGCAGCAGCCGCCATTTGTACCTATGAAGGATAATCTCGACGACAACAAGCGCCAGGCTGCGCTGGAATATGATCGCACCGGGAAAATTCCGCGCATGAAAACGGATGGCCGCGAACCGTATGAAAGCTGGGGACTGTCGCCGCTGGCGGGCTATCTGCGCTTCCGGAAAGTATATGCAGGACGCGACAGCGTGCTGATTTCCGAAGTACATCAGGAAGAAGATAAGCAGGTTGCGTAATCTGCATCGACTTCGCATGGTCGCGCGCACGACGGGTATTTTTCCACCGTGCCAGGTGCCGACCGGGCAAGCTGACCGTGCCCAGGAAGATTAAATGCTGGCGTAAATGCCCCGCGCGCTGAGCAGCGCCGGGGCATGGGAAGGATCAGGCTTGCTTAGTGGCTGACCGCTTGCTCCAGCAGTTCAGGATCCTTGATGGTCGAACCTGGGTTCGCCAGCTCGGCCTTCATCTTGTCGCGGTCCAGTTCTTTTTCCCAGTTCGACACGACCATCGCTGCGACGCCGTTGCCGACGAAGTTGGTCAGGGCGCGGCACTCGGACATGAAGCGGTCGATACCCAGGATCAGCGCCATGCCGGCCACTGGAATATCCGGTACCACGTGCAGCGTGGCCGCCAGCGTGATGAAGCCGGCGCCGGTGATGCCTGATGCGCCTTTCGAGGTCAGCATTGCCACGCCCAGAATAGTCAGCTCTTGCAGCAGGGTCAGTTCGGTGTTGGTGGCTTGCGCCACGAACAGCGCGGCCATGGTCATGTAGATGTTGGTGCCGTCCAGGTTGAACGAGTAGCCGGTGGGGACCACCAGGCCGACCACCGATTTCGAGCAGCCCAGGCGCTCCAGTTTGTTCATCAGCGAAGGCAGGGCCGATTCCGACGAGCTGGTGCCCAGCACGATCAGCAGTTCTTCCTTGATGTAGCTGATGAAGCGGAAGATCGAGAAGCCGGTCAGGCGCGCCACGGTGCCCAGCACCACGATCACGAAGATGCCGCAGGTCAGGTAGAAGCAGCCCATCAGGCTGGCCAGCGGTTTCAGCGAGGCGATGCCGTATTTGCCGATGGTGAAGGCCATAGCGCCAAAGGCGCCGATCGGGGCCACTTTCATGATGATGTTCACGACGCCAAAGATGGCGTGCGAAGCGTCGTCGATCAGCTTGACCAGCGGCTTGCCGCGCTCACCGAGCAGGGAGATGGCAAAGCCGAACAGGATCGCGATGAGCAGCACTTGCAAGATGTCGCCTTTGGCAAACGCGTCCACTACCGTATTCGGGATGATGTTCATCAGGAAGTCGGTGGTGGTCAGCGGGTGCGCCTTGGTGGTGTACTGCTCGATGGACTTGGCGTCCAGCGTGGCGGCGGTGGCGTTGAAGCCGGCGCCTGGCTTGGCGATATTGGCCACGAACAGGCCGATCACCAGTGCGAAGGTGGAGATCACTTCAAAATACAGCAGCGCCTTGCCGCCGACGCGGCCGATTTTCTTCACGTCCTGCATGCCGGCGATGCCAGAGACCACGGTGCAGAAGATCACCGGTGCAATAATCATCTTGATCAGCTTGATGAAGCCGTCGCCGAAGGGTTTCATGGCGACGCCGCTGTCCGGGTAGAACACGCCGAGCAGGATGCCGCAGGCGATGGCGAAGAGTACCTGTACGTACAGGACTTTATAGAATGGTTTTTTCACGGGGTCTCCTCGTGTTTCGGGTGAGGAGTGCATAATCGCTCAGGGCGAGAGATATCACTATTGTGGAAAGCCGCAAATCACGGCCAGTGATATCTCTGCTGGCTAAGGGATACTACGTACCATCCGGGGTCAGTTCTTGCAATCCAACACGAGCTCAGCCGTAGTGGGCGCTACGGCTGAGCTCGTGTTGGATTGCAAGAACTGACCCCGGATTGGTTTATTGGGCGACCCAGCCGCCGTCCATATTCCAGGCCACGCCGCGTACCTGTTTGGCGGCGTCGGAGCACAGGAACACGGCCAGTGCGCCCAGCTCTTCCGGGGTGACGAAGTCGCCTGACGGTTGTTTGTCCGCCAACAGTGCCTTTTTGGCCTGCTCGTTGCTGATGCCGTCGCGCGCGGCGCGGTCGTCCACCTGTTTTTGCACTAACGGTGTCAGCACGAAGCCGGGGCAGATGGCGTTGACGGTGACGCCGGTGGTGGCGGTTTCCAGCGCGTTGGCCTTGGTCAGGCCGAGCAGGCCGTGCTTGGCGGCGACATAGGCGGATTTGCCGGCCGAGGCCACCAGGCCGTGGGTCGATGCCAGGTTGATGATGCGGCCCCAGTTGTTGGCGCGCATGCGTGGCAGCACCAGGCGCGAGGTGTGGAAGGCCGAGGTCAGGTTGATGGCGATAATCGCATCCCACTTTTCGACCGGGAATTCTTCCACATTGGCGACGTACTGGATGCCAGCGTTATTGACCAGCACATCGACGCCGCCGAACTTGTCGCCGGCGAACTGGATCATGGCTTCGATCTCGGCCGGCTTGGTCATGTCGGCGTTGTGATACGCCACCTGCACGCCGTATTCCCGGGCCAGATCCGCCTGCAGCTGCTCGATTTCCCCGGCATCGCCAAAACCGTTCAACAACACATTGGCGCCTTCGGCCGCCAGCGAGCGGGCGATGCCCAGACCGATGCCGGAAGTCGAACCGGTTACCAGCGCGGTTTTGCCGCTCAAAGTCTTGTTTGCCATACTGTCCTCTATAGGGTTGGTGATTGAAGGCGCGCTGCGCTACACTTCGGTAGGATTTTGTCACAACGCGGTAAAATGGTACTTCTGAACATCATTACATAAAAACCATTGAGGAAGCCGCATGCTCGAAGCAAAAATAAAGTCTGTTCAATGCCTGTCGCTGGCGGGCTTGCATCGCATGTCCTACAAAGAATGGGGAGATGAGAGCAACCCGAATGCGCTGGTCTGCGTCCACGGCGTGACCCGCGTGGCGGATGACTTCGACAACATGGCCCGCGCGCTCGCCAACGATTACCGTGTGATTTGCCCGGACATCGTCGGCCGCGGCCGCTCGGACTGGTTGAAAAATCCGCAACTGTACCGCATTCCCCAATACGTGAGCGATATCGTAACCCTGTTGGCGCGCGTGCTGCCAGACGCCGAAAGTCAGAAGGTGGACTGGTTCGGCACCTCGATGGGCGGCCTGATCGGGATGGGCCTGGCGTCGTTGCCGGGCAACCCGATCCGCAAGCTGGTCCTCAACGATATCGGCCCGGTGCTGGCGCCGATGGCGATGCAGCGCATTGGCGATTACATCGGCCAGGACTTGCGGTTTGAAACGTTCGAGGCCGGCGCCAAGTTCATCCGCGACGTCTCGCTGTCCTTCGGCGAACACACCGAGGCCGAGTGGCACAAGCTGGCCACCGACGTGCTGCGCCAGGACAAGGATGGCAAATGGGTGCGCCATTACGATATGGGCCTGGCGCTGCCGTTCCGTTCGGCCACGCCGGAGTCGGCCGATGCTGACCAGGCCATGCTGTGGGCCGCGTATGACGCGATCACCTGCCCGACGCTGCTGGTGCGCGGCGCCGAGTCCGACCTGCTGTCGCCGGAAACGGCCAAACTGATGACGGAGCGCGGCCCGAAAGCCACGCTGGTGGAAATTCCGAGCGTGGGCCACGCGCCGACCTTCATCCACGACGATCAAATCGCGATAGCAAAGCAATTCCTGTTAGGTTAAGAAGAGTATGGAAATCAAACGACTGTATGTAGGCAAGCGCCTGTCCGAGGTGGCTATTCACAACAACACCGTGTACCTGGCCGGCCAGATCCCGGACGACTACTCGCTCGACATCCGCGGCCAGACGCGCCAGGTGCTGGGGCACGTGGACCGTCTGCTGGCCGAATCGGGCAGCGACAAGACCTGCATCCTGAGCTGCACGATCTACGTCAAGGACATGGCCGACTTCCCCGGTATGAACGAGGAGTGGGACGCCTGGGTGCCGCAAGGCCACACGCCGCCGCGCGCCACCGTGGAAGCCAAGTTGTTCGATCCCCAAGTGCTGGTCGAAATCGTCGTCGTCGCCGCACAGCGTTAGGAGCACCATGGTTTCCACCACTGCGCTTAACAGCGCAACGTCGGAGCAGCTGGTTCACGGGCTGTCACCGGATGACAGCGCGCGCATGCTGGCGGCGCTGGAATTCGCCGACGCCGCGTATGCCGGCAAGACCGCCAGCAGCGGCCAGCCGGCAGCGGAGTTTGCGGCTGGCGTGGCCGGCACGCTGGCTTCGCTGAATACCGATGTCGAGACCCGCATCGCGGGCCTGATGTTTGAACTCACCCTGCTGGAACCTGAACTGGCGCCGATGATCGAGCCACGTTTCGGCGCGGGCGTGAATGATCTGGTGGCTGGCGTGCGTCAGCTGATCCGTCTGCGCGAGCTGACGCAGGCGCAGAACGCACCTGCGGCACGTGGCCGCAATGCCCAGCAACTGGCGGTGGCGCAGGTTGAAACCCTGCGCAAGATGCTGCTGGCGATGGCCTCCGATATGCGTGTGGTGCTGGTGCGCCTGGCCTCGTGCGTGACGTCCTTGCGCTATTTTGCCGACATCAAGCTGTTTGACGATATGACGTGCGCCTATGGGCGCGAAACGCTGGACCTGTATGCGCCGCTGGCCAACCGCCTGGGGATCTGGCAGCTCAAGTGGGAGCTGGAGGATTTGTCGTTCCGCTTCATCGAGCCGGAAACGTACAAGCGCATCGCCAAGATGCTGGAAGAGAAGCGCGTGATGCGCGAGGGCTTCGTCACCAGCGCCATCGAGCGTCTGCAATCGGAAATGGCGGCCGCCGGCATTCAGGCCGAGGTGTTTGGCCGGCCCAAGCACATCTACTCCATCTGGAGCAAGATGAAGGGCAAGGAGCTGGACTTCACCGACCTGTACGACGTGCGCGCGTTCCGCGTGATCGTTGCCGACGTCAAGACCTGCTACACGGTGCTGGGCGTGGTCCACAATATCTGGACGCCGATTCCGAAAGAGTTCGACGACTACATTTCGCGTCCCAAGGCGAACGGCTACCAGTCGCTGCACACGGTGGTGACGGCGGAAGACGGCCGCCCGCTGGAGGTGCAGATCCGCACCCAGGAAATGCACAGCTTTGCCGAATACGGCGTGGCAGCGCACTGGCGCTACAAGGAAACGGGTGGTTCCACCTTCACCGCGCAGCAGTACGATGAAAAAATCGCCTGGCTGCGCCAGCTGCTGGCGTGGAAGACTGACGTGGCGGATGTCGTGGTCGGCCAGGAAGAACAGCAGCGCGAATGGGTCGAGAAGCTCAAGGCTGCCGCGCTGGACGACCGCATCTTCGTACTGACGCCGCAAGCGCGCGTGATCGAGCTGCCGGTCGGCGCGACGCCGGTGGACTTTGCTTACCATCTGCATAGCGACGTTGGCCACCGCTGCCGCGGCGCGCGTGTCGATGGTGTGATGGTGCCCCTGAATACGCCGCTGAAAAACGGCCAGACCTGCGAAATCATCACCGCCAAAGGTGCGCCTGGTACGGCCGGACCATCGCGTGACTGGCTCGGTGACGATTACACGGTGGCGACGCGCACGCGTTCCAAGATCCGTGCATGGTTCCACGCCATCGACATGCAGGAAACGCTGTCGCATGGCCGTGCCGTGGTGGAGAAGACCTTGCAGCGCGAGGGCAAGACCGCCGTCAATCTGGAAGCGCTGGCCAATAAGCTGGGCTTTGCCAAGGTCGATGATCTGTTCCTCTCGGTTGGCAAGGATGAATTCAGCCTGCGCGCGATTGAGAATGCGCTGCACGACAGCGGTGAACCGCAGGAGCCGGCGGACGAGGTCTTCCTCGGCAAGAGCCGCGCTTCCAGCGTGGAGCAGGGCGCCAAGTCGGGCGTGCTGGTGGTGGGGACCGATGGGCTGATGACGCAGCTGGCCAAGTGCTGCAAGCCGGCGCCGCCGGATGGCATCGTCGGCTTTGTCACGCGCGGCAAGGGCGTGTCGATCCACCGCGCGACGTGCAAGAACTTCGCCGAAATGCGCGCCAAGGCGCCGGAGCGGGTGATCGTCACCGAGTGGGGACGTGCCGGTTCGGATACGGTCTATCCGGTCGATATCTTCATCCTGGCAAATGACCGCCAGGGCCTGCTGCGCGATATCTCCGAGATTTTCTCGCGCGAGAAGATCAACGTGATCGGCGTGAACACGCAGTCGGCGAAAGGTTTTGCACGCATGACCTTCACCGCCGAAATCGGCGCGACGGCGCAACTGCATAAAGCGCTGCTCTCCATCTCCGAAGTCACCGGCGTGCAGGAAGCGCGCCGTGCATAGGGCCTGCGTATGACGGTACTCGAAACACCACGTCTGTCGCTGGTGCCGTTTAACGATAGCCATTTGGCGGGTCTGGCGGAGCTGAACAGCGATCCTGAGGTGATGCGCTACATCGGCGCCGGCCTGCCATTTACGGTAGCGGAAAGCCAGGCCATGATCGACCGCGTGAAAGCGCGCTGGATCGAGCATGGTTATTCCTGGTGGGCGGTACTACGTAAAAGTGACGGCATGCTGATCGGCGCTGCCACCTTGCAGCCGCTGGAGGGCGTTACCGGCGCGGCACCCGAAATCGGCTGGCGCTTCCGGCGCGACAGCTGGGGGCAGGGCTATGCCACCGAGGCCGCACGTCGCGTGGTGGCGTATGCGCAGCAACTGCGCATACCGCAATTGCTGGCGGTTGCACATCCGGATAACACCGCCTCCACGGCGGTGATGCAGCGGCTGGGGATGCGCTATCGGGGCATCGAAACGCACTACAAGGTTCCCTGCGCAACCTACGAGATCGAGATCTGAACCTGGCGTTTGCTGATCACGCCAACGACGACTTGCTCCAATCAATTATGTGCCATTAGCGCCGCCTGGACTGACGGACGCTCTGCCACGCGCTTGTGCCAGGCAGCGACGGCTGGCCATTGTTCCAGACTGATTTCGAAGAAGGCAAACCAGCCCAATACCGTGTACAGGTAAGCGTCTGCGATGGTGAAGGCGTCGCCCATGACATGCTTGTGGTGTTGCAGTGCGCTCATACGGCGCAGCAGGCGCTCACGGAATATGGCCTGGGCGGCTTCCGGCAATGCCTGGTTGAACAGCGGCGCAACGCCCGCGTGGATTTCACTGGTGATGAAGTTGAGTGTCTCTTGCAGGCGCACGCGTTGCCAGCTGCCTGGCGGCGGCGCCAGTTTTGCCTCCGGCTTCAGATCCGCCAGATACTGAACGATGGCCACGCCTTCGGCCAGTACTTCACCATTGTCCAGTTCCAGTGCTGCGACGTAGCCTTTCGGGTTGATGTCGCGGAAGTCGCGGCCATCGGCGGTGCGCTTGGTCTGGTTGTCCACCTTGATTAATGCGTGTGGCAGGTCGAGCTCTTTGAGTACGATCAGCGGCGAGAGCGAGCAGGTATGTGGTGCGTAATAGAGCTTCATTGGCGACTCCGGGATAGTGAGGAGCTGCCACTGTATGCGGCACGCCGATGCGCTGTAAAATTAATGCTCCAGAAACGAGCTATCAGTTTTTCTAATGATGAATTTGACCCATTGGCGTCTGCTGGTTGCGGTAGCGGGCGTCGGCAATATTTCGCGGGCGGCGGAGCAGGTCGGCATCACGCAATCGGGCGCGAGCCAGGCGATTACGCAGATTGAGTCTGCGCTGGGCAGCAAGCTGTTTGTGCGCGAGCGGCGCGAGGTCAGCGTGACTGCCTTGGGCGAGCAGGTGCTGCAGCATGCGCGCGCCATGCTGGCGCAGCTTGATGCGATCCGCGCGCTGGCTGACAATGCGCAAGGACTGCACGCAGGGCGTATCCGTCTGGCGTCTTTCCCGTCCGTGCTGGCGACAGTGCTGCCGCAGATGGCGCAAGCGTTTCAACGGCGCCATCCCGGCATCGCGGTAGTGGCGCTGGAAGGCACGGACACAGAGGTGGAAACCTGGCTGGCGGAAGATACGATAGAACTGGGCGTGGTGCTGAATCCCGCGCCTGAACGTGAGGCCGTTATCGTCGGCCGCGATGCATGGGTTGCGTTGCTGCCGTCCAATCATCCATTAAGCCGACGCTCCAGTGAGCAGGGCGTGGCGCTGAGCGAGCTGGCCGCTGAGCCGTTTGTGCTGGCCACGGGCGGTTGCGACGTCCACGCGCGAGCGCTCGCAGAGGATGCCGGCGTGACGCTTTCCGATATCCGCGTAACGGTGCGCGACCTGTTGAGCGCAGCGGTGCTGGTGCGCGAGGGCATGGGCGTGTCCGTGGTTCCCGAATCCGCGTTGCCGGAGGACCAGCGTAGATTGCGCGTGATGCAGCTGCAACCACGCGTGTATCGCGAATTTGGCCTGGTGTGTTCGCGGTCTGGCCGTGCGTCGGCTGCAGTGCAGGCCTTCCTGCGCGAGTTATGAGGCAATCGTTTTTGCGATACCCGCTGCAATCGCTTGCGCCAGCAGGTGGATGTGGTAGCCATCCACGAAGCCGTGATGCGCCTGCACCGACATATTCATCGTCAGCTTGCCGTCGTCGCGCGCATCGCTGAAACGGCCCCAGGCCAGCGATGGGATATCGTAGGACTTGTGTTCGTAGATAGGATGCTCGATTGACGACAGCTTCAGCCACGGCATGCAGGTGATGTGGATGTTGCGGCGTTGATCGTACTCGCTCAGTTTAGCGGTGGTGTTGACGATTTTCTCGCTGGCTTCGGCGAACTCCTTGGCTGCTACGCTGCGGGCGATGAACTCTTTCAGATCTTCGGTCATTTCAAAGCGCGCAAAGTTCAGGTTCTGATCCTGGTTGAGCACTGTGTACGAAGCCCAGAAGTCGTCGATCTTGATTACCTCACCCTTGTGGATGCGGTACATGAAATTGTCGATGCCCTGTAGCGCGTGCAGCACGTGATACAGGAAGAAGTGAAATGGCGGCAGGCCATGCTGCTTGCAGTAAGGCCGGAATTCCGGCACTTCCAGCTCAAAGCTCAGGTTGACGAGAGGGTTTTCGAACGATGCGAAAGCATCGTAGCGGTCACGGCGTTTTTCAAAGTTCTGCATGATGGTGAGGCGTTAATTCTTGCTACGTTGAAGGATGGTGCGTGCCGCTTTCGCGGCGGTGAGGTTAATTTTCTGTCTCGCCCAGCGGGTCATGTGCGTCCTTGTGGGGCGACTTCCGCTTGCAGGGTGATGTGGTCGATGCCGTGTTTTTCCAGCAGCATGGCCTTGATGGCGCGCAGGATGTCGGGCCAGTGTTTCAGGTCGGTGATTTCAACGTGGCCTATCAGTGCGGGCTGGCCGGGCGACATGTCCCACACGTGCAGGTCATGGACCGAGCACACGCCTTCGATCTGTTCCAGGTCTGCGCCGACTTGAAGGTAGTTGATTTCCTCGGGCACGCCGCCCATCAGGAAATGATAGGACTCGCGCAGTACGCCGACGGTTGAATGCAGGATCAGCGCTGCCACGAACAGGGAGAGCAGCGGATCGATCTGCATCCAGCCGGTGTAGTAGATCACGGCGCCGGACACCAGTGCGGCCACGGAGCCGAGCAGGTCACCCAGCACATTGACCAGGGCGGCGCGGGTGTTCATATTGCTCTCGCCACGCGACAGCAGCCAGGCCAGTAGCAGGTTAATCACCAGGCCGATGCCGGCCACAATAAATACGGTGGCGCCGTGCACTTGTTCCGGATGCGAGAAGCGGCTGATGGCTTCGTAGGCAATCCATGCCACCAGCACCATCAGCACCAGGCTGTTGACAAACGCTGCCAGCGCTTCCGCGCGGCCAAAGCCGAACGAGTGGCGCGCGGAAGGTGGGCGTTTGGCGATCAGTTGCGCCAGCAGGGCCAGGCCCAGCGCGGCGGCGTCCGTCACCATGTGGCCGGCGTCGGAAATCAGTGCCAGCGAATTGGACATGAAGCCGGTTACCACTTCCACAATCGCAAAGCCCAGCGTGAGTACCAGCGACCAGGCCAGCACGGACTGGCTGCGCTGCACGGTGTAGTGCTTGTAGTGGGCGTCGCCTGCGCGGTGTTCGTGCAGGTGGGCGGAAGGCGACGATGGTGCGGTGGTGTCTGCTTGCATGGGCGTGATCGAGAATGGGATTAGCGTTAGTTTAATGCAAGCCAGAAACGCCTGCGTTTCAGCCTCATAGCGGAATTTGAAATGTTTCCTTTCATTACCCTTGTTTTTCTTCCGGGCGCTCTCTATAATGCTGGTCTTCGGGCGGTTAGTTCAGCTGGTTAGAATACTTGGTCGACATCCAAGGGGTCGGGGATTCGAATTCCTCACCGCCCACCAGAATACGCAGTAAAGCAGTACAATTTAAGGCAGTACCCACGGGCGGTTAGTTCAGCTGGTTAGAATACTTGGTCGACATCCAAGGGGTCGGGGATTCGAATTCCTCACCGCCCACCAGACATCTGTAAGAGCGAGAAAGGCAATCACGGTTATGACACCGCGAACTACTACCAAGTTTTGGGAGTGACGCTAGTCAACGGGATTCTTTTGCTTGTCAAAAAGAGAAAAACGCGGCTAGCCCGCGTTTTTTTTCGTCCGCATTTTTTAAACTACTTTTTTAATCACCGGCCCGCGCGCCGACATGGAGATCACAATGATTTCAGTTCGCCTTCCTGATGGTTCTGCCCGTGAATTTGACGGCCCAGTCACCGTTGCTCAAGTGGCGTCCAGCATTGCTACCAGCCTGGGCAAGGCTGCGCTGGCTGGCAAAGTCGACGGCAAAGTGGTGGATACTTCCTACCTGATCGACAAGAATGTCGATCTGGCCATCGTCACCGATAAAGATCCGGAAGGTCTGGACGTGATCCGTCACTCGACCGCCCACTTGCTGGCGTACGCAGTGAAAGAACTGTTCCCGGACGCGCAAGTCACCATCGGCCCAGTCATCGAAAATGGCTTCTATTACGACTTCTCGTACAAGCGTCCGTTCACGCCTGACGATCTGGTGGCGATTGAAAAGAAAATGGCCGAGCTGGCCAAGAAGGACGAGCCAGTCACCCGCAAAGTGCTGCCGCGCGATGAGGCGGTGGCCTACTTCAAATCGATCGGCGAAGCCTACAAGGCTGAAATCATTGCATCGATCCCCGCGGATCAGGATGTGTCGCTGTACAGCGAAGGCGGCTTCACCGACCTGTGCCGCGGCCCACACGTGCCATCGACCGGCAAGCTGAAGGTATTCAAGCTCATGAAGCTGGCCGGTGCTTACTGGCGCGGCGACAGCAAGAACGAAATGCTGCAGCGCGTGTACGGCACCGCCTGGGCGAAGAAAGAAGACCAGGAGCAGTACCTGTTCCAGCTGGAAGAGGCGGAAAAGCGCGACCACCGCAAGCTGGGCAAGCAGCTGGACTTCTTCCACTTCCAGGACGAGGCGCCAGGCCTGGTGTTCTGGCATCCGAAAGGCTGGACCATCTGGCAGCAGGTTGAGCAGTACATGCGCAACAAGTACCAGGTCAATGGCTATCAGGAAGTCAAGGCGCCGCAGATTCTGGACTCCAGCCTGTGGGGCAAGACCGGCCACTGGGATAACTACCGCGAAAACATGTTCGTGACCGAGTCGGAAAACCGCTCGTACGCGCTGAAGCCGATGAACTGCCCGGGCCACGTGCAGATCTTCAACAGCAATATGCGTTCGTACCGCGACCTGCCGTTGCGCTACGGCGAGTTCGGCCAATGCCACCGCAATGAGCCGTCGGGCGCGCTGCACGGCATCATGCGCGTGCGTGGCTTCACCCAGGATGATGGTCACATCTTCTGCACCGAAGAGCAGATCGAGCCGGAAGTCGTGTCTTTCCATACGCAAGCGATGGAAGTCTACAAGGATTTCCATTTCCATAATATCGACGTCAAGCTGGCGCTGCGTCCGGACAACCGCATCGGTACCGATGAGGTCTGGGATGAGGCGGAAGAGGCGCTGCGTTCCGGCCTGCGTGCCTGTGGCGTAACCTGGACCGAGCTGCCGGGCGAGGGCGCGTTCTACGGTCCGAAGATCGAGTACCACCTCAAGGATTCGCTGGGCCGCCCGTGGCAGGTCGGCACCATGCAGGTTGACTTCTTCATGCCGGAGCGTCTGGGCGCCGAGTATGTTGCGGCCGACAATAGCCGTAAAGTGCCGGTCATGCTGCACCGCGCCATCGTTGGTTCGATGGAGCGTTTCATCGGCATCCTGATCGAAAACTATGCGGGCGCGCTGCCGGCCTGGCTGGCGCCGGTGCAGGTTTCGGTGCTGAACATCTCGGATGCGCAGGCGGAATATGTGCAACAAGTGGCTGAAAAGCTGCGCCGCTGCGGGTTCCGCGTACAGACCGATTTGCGCAACGAGAAAATAAACTATAAAATACGTGAACATTCCGTCCAAAAACTGCCTTACATTCTGGTTGTGGGTGATAAAGAACGGGATGCCAACACCGTCGCCGTGCGGGCACGGGGCAATGTCGATCTGGGCGTCATGTCCGTCGATGCCCTGATAGAGCGACTTCAGCAAGACGTCGCCACCAAGGCCTGATCGCACTGGCATTCATTAGATTTTAAAAGGAATCACCATAGCTACTGACAAGTCGCATCGCATCAATGGCGAAATCACTGCCCCTGAAATGCGTTTAAGTGGGGTCGATAACGAGCCTCTCGGTATCGTGAGTTTGGCCGAAGCCTTCCGCCTGGCGGAAGCGGCGGACGTCGACCTGGTCGAGATCGCACCTACCGCGGTCCCACCGGTCTGCCGTCTGATGGACTACGGCAAGTTCAAGTATTCGGAGCAGAAGAAGGCTCACGAAGCGAAATTGAAGCAGAAGGTCATCTCCGTGAAGGAAGTCAAATTCCGTCCGGGTACTGATGATGGCGACTACAATATCAAGCTGCGTAACCTCATCAAGTTCCTGGAAGACGGTGACAAGACCAAGATCACCTTGCGCTTCCGTGGCCGCGAGATGGCGCACCAGGATATTGGTTTCCGTATGCTGGAACGCCTGAAAGCCGATCTGGAGCCGCATGGCCAGGTCGAGCAGTTCCCGAAAATGGAAGGCCGCCAGATGATTATGGTGCTGGCACCGAAGAAAAAGAAGTAAATTGCTATAGTGGCAATCAAAAAAAGGGCGCAACAGTGCCCTTTTTTGTTTTTCTGGGCTATAATTGTCGGCTGTAGTAAATGTAGTGGACTCGCATCCGCTGCACAAACAAGTGAGAGCAGGCATCTAAGAGCGACGTAGTGTTGCCACCTGTAATCCTGTTTAATAGGAGCTGTCCGAGAGGACAGAATATCTATGCCAAAAATGAAAACCAAGAGCTCCGCGAAAAAACGTTTTCGCGTGCGTCCAGGTGGTACCGTTAAATCGGGTATGGCTTTCAAACGCCACATCCTGACCAAGAAGACGACGAAGAACAAGCGTCAACTGCGCGGCACCCGTAACATCGATGCGACCGACGTCCAGCGCGTCTACGCTATGATGCCATCCGCTTAATCTCACACTCAATTAAGGAGCTAATATGCCTCGAGTAAAACGTGGGGTTACTGCGCGTGCCCGTCATAAAAAAGTACTGAATCTTGCCAAAGGCTACCGCGGTCGTCGTAGCAAGGTATACCGTATTGCCAAGCAAGCAGTGATGCGCGCTGGCCAGTACGCATACCGTGACCGTCGTAACAAGAAGCGCGTCTTCCGCCGCCTGTGGATCGCCCGTATTAACGCTGCTTCCCGTGAGCACGGCGTTACCTACAGCGTATTCATGAACGGTCTGAAGAAAGCTGCTATCGAACTGGACCGTAAAGTCCTGGCCGATATGGCTGTTATGGACAAGCCAGCATTCGCTGCGATTGTCAACGTCGTGAAAGCTAAAATCGCTGCTTAATGCATTGATTTAAGATTCGCTATGCCGGCAACGGCATACGTTAGGAACGGGGCAAAGGTGTGAACCTGTGCCCCGTTTTTGATTCAAGGATAAGAAAAACGCATGGACTCCCTGGAACAACTCGTTGCCTCTGCAGTGCTGGATTTCGACGCGGCCAAAGATGACGCCGCCGCACTGGAAAACGCCAAAGCCAAATACCTGGGCAAGACCGGCCAGATTACCGAATTGATGAAGGGCCTGGGCAAGCTCGAGCCTGAGGCCAAGAAGGCGCAGGGTGCGCTGATCAACGCCGCCAAGCAGCAGATCGAAGCCGCGCTGAATGCGCGCCGTGATGCGCTGGCCGAAGCCCAGTTGCAAGTCCGCTTGAATGCCGAGGCGATTGACGTCTCGCTGCCTGGCCGCGGCCGCGCCGGCGGTGGCATCCACCCGGTGATGCGTACCTGGGAGCGCGTGGAAGAGATCTTCCGCTCGATCGGTTTCGACGTGGCCGACGGCCCGGAAATCGAAAACGACTGGACCAACTTCACCGCGCTGAACAGCCCGGAAAACCATCCTGCGCGTTCGATGCAGGATACCTTCTACGTGGACGGTAACGACAGCGAAGGCAAACCGCTGCTGCTGCGCACCCACACCTCGCCGATGCAGGTGCGCTACGCGCGCAGCCACACGCCGCCGATCAAGGTGATCGCACCAGGCCGCACCTACCGCGTGGACAGCGATGCCACCCACTCGCCAATGTTCCACCAGGTTGAAGGCCTGTGGATCGCCGAGAACATCAGCTTTGCCGACCTCAAGGGCGTGTACCTGAACTTCGTCAAAGCCTTCTTCGAGACCGACGACCTGCAAGTGCGTTTCCGTCCGTCCTACTTCCCGTTCACCGAACCATCGGCCGAAATCGACATCGCGTTTGGCAGTGGTCCGCTCAAAGGCCGCTGGCTGGAAGTGTCTGGCTCAGGCCAGGTGCACCCATCGGTGGTGCGCAATTTCGGCCTGGATCCGGAAAAGTACATTGGTTTCGCGTTCGGCTCCGGCCTGGAGCGCCTGACCATGCTGCGCTACGGGATCAACGACCTGCGCCTGTTCTACGAAGGTGATCTGCGTTTCCTGAAGCAGTTCAATTAATTCGGCCCCGATAACAAGAAAGTTCGAACGAATATGCAATTCTCCGAAAACTGGCTCCGTACCATGGTCGATCCGAAGATGACTTCGGATGAACTGGCCCATCTGCTGACGATGTCCGGCCTGGAAGTGGAAGAAGTGGAAGCTGTCGCGCCGCCGTTCTCCAACGTGGTGGTTGGCCACGTGCGCGAAATGATGAAGCACCCGAATGCGGACCGCCTGAACGTCTGCCAGGTCGACGTCGGCACCGGCACCTTGCTCAACATCGTCTGCGGCGCGCCGAATGTGCGCCCGGGCCTGAAGGTGGTGTGCGCCATGGCTGGCGCCGTGCTGCCGCCAGGCGCCGATGGCAAGCCGTTTGAAATCAAGGTGGGCCAGCTGCGCGGCGTCGAGTCGCAAGGCATGCTGTGCTCGGCCAAGGAACTGAAACTGTCGGAAGAGGGCAGCGGCCTGCTGGAACTGCCGGACGACGCGCCGATCGGCAAGAACTTCCGCGACTACTACGCGCTGAACGATCTCAAGTTCACCATCAAGCTGACCCCGAACAAGGCGGACTGCCTGTCGGTACTGGGCGTGGCGCGTGAAGTGTCGGCGCTGACAGGCGTGACGCTGACGGCGCCGACCTTCCGTGCGGTGACGGTCAACAGCGATGAAAAACTGCCGGTGAAAATCTCGGCGCCGGACCTGTGCGGCCGTTTCTCGGGCCGTGTGATCCGCAACCTGAATGCCAAGGCCGTCACCCCGGACTGGATGAAGCAGCGCCTCGAGCGCAGCGGCCAGCGTTCGGTGTCGGCGCTGGTGGACATCTCCAACTACGTCATGCTGGAGTTGGGCCGTCCGACCCACGTGTTCGATCTGGCCAAGATCCACGGCGGCCTGGACGTGCGCTGGGGTCGCAAGGGCGAATCGCTCAAGCTGTTGAACGGTAACACCATCGAGATCGATGAGTGGGTTGGTGTGATCGCCGACGACCAGGAAATCGAATCGCTGGCCGGCATCATGGGCGGCGATGCCACGGCCGTGTCGCTGGACACCGAAAACATCTATCTGGAAGCAGCGTTCTGGTGGCCAAATGCCATCCAGGGCCGTGCCCGCAAGTACAACTTCTCGACCGACGCAGCGCACCGCTTCGAGCGTGGCGTGGACTATGCCACCACCGTGGAGCATATCGAGCGCATTACCGCACTGCTGATCGAAATTTGCGGCACCGCGACGACGCAAGTGGGTCCGGTGGACGACCAGATTGTCAATCTGCCTCAGCCTCAGCCAGTCAAGCTGCGCACCGCGCGTGCGCAGAAGGTGATCGGCGTGGCGCTGGACGACCAGGTCATCGCGGACATCTTTACCCGTCTGGCGCTGCCGTTCACGCTGGAAGACGGCGTGTTCAGCGTGAACGCACCCTCGTACCGCTTCGACATCGAAATCGAGGAAGACCTGATCGAGGAAGTGGCGCGTGTCTACGGCTTCGAGAACATCCCGACCGTGGCGCCTGTGGCGGCCAACACCATGATTATCGCGCCGGAAAACACCCGTTCGCTGTTCGCGGTGCGCCACCAGCTGGCCGATCTGGGCTATCAGGAAGTGGTCAACATGAGCTTCGTGGAAGCGGCATGGGAAGCGGACTTTGGCGGCAACACCAATCCGATCAAGCTGCAGAACCCGATCGCCAGCCAGCTGAGCGTGATGCGTTCGACGCTGGTCGGCAGCCTGGTGGCCAATGTGCGTTACAACCTGAACCGCAAGACCAGCCGCGTACGCGCGTTTGAAATCGGCGCGACCTATCACCGTGACGACAGCGTGGCCGATGGCGCGCTGACCGTGGCCGGTTACCACCAGCCTAAGCGCGTGGCAGGCATTGCCTACGGTCCGGTGGCGGACGAGCAGTGGGGCCAGGCCACCCGTGCCGTGGACTTCTTTGACGTCAAGGCCGACCTGGAGAATCTGTTCGCGCCAGTACAGCTGCGTTTCGTGAAGGCGGAACACCCGGCGCTGCACCCTGGCCGCTCGGCCCACGTGCTGCTGGACGGCAAGGTCATCGGCTTTATCGGCGAGCTGCACCCGCGCTGGCTGCAGAAATACGAGCTGCCAAACGCCCCCGTTGTGTTTGAAGTTGAGGCGATTGCCTTGCAGCAACGGCCTGTGCCAAAATATGACGAAATTTCCAAGTTCCCGGGCGCCACCCGTGACCTGGCTGTGGTCGTCAAGCAGGCGGTCCCAGCACAGGATTTGCTGGATGCGTTTAATGCCGCTGTGCAAGCAAGTCCGCAAGGCAAGATTGTGCAAGCCATTGTTTTGTTTGACGAATATCGTGGTAAAGGGTTGGAGGCGGACGAAAAATCGCTTGCTTTCCGCTTTAGCTTGCAAGATACTCAAAACACGCTGCAAGACGATGTAGTGGAAGCTGTGATGGCTGCCGCCGGCGACGCTGCGAAGCAAAAACATGGTGCTCGCCTGCGTTCTTAAGCGTTGCATTTTTGACTAATCGGGAGTCCGGCCTGTGCCGGACTTGTTCATTTTTGATATAAGGCAGGGCTGGAAAATTAATAACAACGACGTTGATTCCGCCGTACTCCAATCCGCATTGGCTGCCGATCTGCACCGGGCCATGCAGGTTGCCAAAGTGCGCCAGGATGCGGAAAAAGATTTGCCGACGCTGACCAAGGCAGAGCTGGCCGAACTGTTGTTCGAGCAAGTCGGTCTGAATAAGCGTGAGGCCAAGGACATGGTGGAAACCTTCTTTGACGAAATCCGCAACGCGCTCGAGCGCGGCGAGGCCGTCAAACTGTCCGGTTTCGGTAATTTCCAGCTGCGCGACAAGCCGCAGCGCCCGGGCCGGAATCCGAAGACGGGCGAAGAAATCCCGATCACGGCGCGCCGCGTCGTGACCTTCCACGCCAGTCAAAAACTCAAGGGCATGGTAGAAGAGAGCAATCCGATGGCGCGCGCCGCCTGAACGGGAGCTAAGCAGCGATGAACGATCGACTCGCCAAGTCCGAACTGGTCGTCTTGCCGCCGATTCCAGCCAAACGCTATTTCACCATCGGTGAGGTCAGCGAGCTGTGCGGCGTCAAGCCGCATGTGTTGCGTTACTGGGAGCAGGAATTCACCCAGCTCAAGCCGGTCAAACGCCGCGGCAACCGCCGCTATTACCAGCATCATGAAGTGCTGCTGATCCGCCGTATCCGTGAGCTGCTGTATGAACAGGGCTTCACCATCAGCGGTGCACGCAACAAACTCGATAGCCGTGCTTACGACGGCGCCGCCGCGGAGTATGATGGTGGAGCAGTCAACGGAGTGGATGCGGTAGCCGTTGAACCTCCGCTGGACCGCGAAATGATACGCAGCGAGTTACTGGCCATCCTGGGGTTGCTTAAGCAGGACTGAAGAGCGACAGCAGAGGCGCGCACCGCAGGCGCAAAGCGCGGTCCGGGAATTGATTGCTGCTATACTTTCAATGTTATTCGATTATCAGCGACGCTGATGCACGGTGGCGGATAGCCCGCTATGTACGGGCACGACGAGAGGAAACAATGATACGCGTTGCCATTTGTGACGACCATCAAATTGTAAGAGCAGGCTTTAAACAGATTTTTTCATCGTCGGATGATTTCGACGTCGTGGCGGAAGCCGGTACCGGCCGTGAAGCGCTGGATATCGCCCGCCGCGAAATTTGCGACGTGCTGCTGCTCGATATCGCTATGCCTGATCAGAGCGGTATCGACACGTTGCGCACCATACGCCAGGGCCAGCCGGATTTGCCGGTGCTGATCCTGTCCGGCTACCCAGCCCAGCAGTACGCGCTGAATCTGTTCAAGATGGGCGCCAACGGTTATCTGAACAAGGAATGTGAAGCGGATGAGCTGATGACTGCCGTGCGGACCGTGTATCAGGGGCGCCGCTATGTGAGCTCGCAAGTGGGCGAACTGCTGGCGCAGAGCTTTGACCGCGATCCAAACACGGCGCTGCATACTGAGTTGTCGGACCGCGAGTTCCAGGTCTTCCTGCGTCTGGCGCGCGGTGCGACGGTGTCGGACATCGGTGTGGCGCTGTCGCTGAGCATCAAAACGGTGTCAACTTACCGCACCCGTATCATGGAGAAAATGGGGATGCAGTCCAATTCGGACCTGACCTATTACGCCATGAAAAACAATCTTCTTGACTAGCAACACGCGCGCACGCTTGCGGTGCGCGCAAACGCGAAAAAATTCCTTCCAGTCTATAATTGCTTAGTCTGGGCGCATCCCCGCCCGGAAACTATAGTGAAGGAAACGGATGTATTTCACCGTCCAGACAGCGACGCATCATCGTTTGCCGCTGTACAAGACCGTCTTGTGCGTGACGTGCGCGCTGCTGTTGATCGTCAACGGTTTCAGCCTGTTCCACAATCTGCAAGCGCTGCGCGGCGCGCAAGTTCTGCTGAGCCAGACTGCGCGCGTGGCTGACCGTCTTCAATATCTCAATGTGCTGGTGCTTGATGCGGAAAGCAGCATGCGCAGCTATTTTCTGTCCGGCCGTGATTCCTACCTGGGACCGACCCGCACCGCGCTGGCCGATAGCGAAACCGAATTCAAGGAACTGGAAAAACTGCTGGCGGATAATCCGTCGCAGCTCAAGAACCTGACCCAGCTGCACACGCTGGTGCGCCGCCGCCTCAGCATCATGAGCCAGGCGATTGATGTCTACCGTGACGGCGGCCTGGCTGAAATCGTCAAGATCGCCCAGCTCAGCGACGACCGTGCCAGCATGGACGAAATCCGTCTGCTGGTAGTCATCATGGAGCAGGAGCAGAATGAAACGTTGAATGCGCGCAGCTCGATGTTTTACCAGGAATACCAGAAGGCGGTGTGGCTGGGCGTGAGCATCAATGCGCTGGCGATCCTGGTGCTGATCATGTTTTATCAGCTGGTGCGGCGCAGCTTTGCGCACCGCGCTGCAGTCGAGCATGCGCTGCAAAGCGCCAACGAGAATCTGGAATCGACCGTGGAGCAGCGTACCGAACAGCTGTCGGTGCTGTCGCGCCATCTCATCAGCATCAGCGAAGAAGAAAAGGTGCGTCTGTCGCGCGAGCTGCACGATGAACTGGGTGCCAACCTGACGTCGATCGGCATGGATATCGGCGCTGTCACCAAGCAGTTGCGCGATAGCCACCCGGAGCTGGCCGAGCAGCTCAAGCGCGCCCGCGCCACGCTGGTGGAGACAGTGGAGATGAAGCGCCGCATCGTCGAGAATCTGCGCCCCAGTCTGCTGGACAACCTGGGCCTGTGTGCAGCCATTGAAAGTTATTGCGAAGAGTTCAGCCGCCTGTCGCAGGTGCGCTGCGATTGCAGTGTGGCGGCGGAAATTGAACATGCGGCCCGTACCTCGGGTGGCGATCTGGCGATTGCGCTGTTCCGCATCGTGCAGGAGTCGCTGACCAATATCCGCAAATACGCCAAGGCCAGCCGCGTCACCGTCACGCTGGCCCGCAATGGCGATGGCCTGATGCTGCGGATTATTGATGATGGTATCGGCATTTCGTCCGACAACATCGTCAAGCCCATGTCGCATGGTTTGCTGGGCATGCGGGAACGTGCCTTGCTGCTGGGCGGCAGCATGAATATCCGTCGTGGCCGCAACGATATGGGGACATGTATCGAGGTGGCGATACCGCTGCGCGGCGCGACTTCCGGAGCAGCAGCACCCATCCCGGCGCTGCCGCCTGCCATCAGCGACGTGATTAGCAGCGTGCTACATCCACCCGCAGACGATCAAACTCCGTCTTCGCCACCTTATAGCACTCACCCGCATAATCCTCCAAGCCTGAGCGATCAAGCACAGTGATATTGCCGCGGCGGTAGGTAATCAGGCCTTCGTCCTGCAGCTTGCCGGCGGCGGCGGTAATGCTTTCGCGGCGCACGCCCAGCATAATCGAGATCATTTCCTGCGTGACTTTCAGGGCGTTCGATGGCGAGCGGTCCAGGCGGTCCAGCAGCCAGCGGCACAGCTTTTGTTCGATCGAGCTGTGGCGGCCGCCCACGGCGTTCTGCGCCATCTGCGCGAACAGCGCGGTGTTGTAGCGCATCAGCAGCGCGGGCAGGGCGCCACCCTTGCTGAACGCTTCGCGCAGATGCTGGGCCTTCATGCGGTAGCCATAGCCGGCGGCTTGCACCACCGCGCTGCACATGGCGCGCTCGCCTTCAAACAGCGACACGCCCACCACGCCTTCATGACCTACCACAGCAATCTCGGTGGTGGCGCCGTCTTCCATCACATACAGCAGCGAGACGATCGCCGAGGTCGGGAAGTGGACGTACTCCATCGTGGTGCCGAATTCAAACAGCTCTTTGCCAAACGGCAGTTGCACCAGCTCCAGGTGTGGGAACAAGGATTCCAGGACGTCGCGCGGCAGGGCTGACAGCAGTTCGTTCTGCTGGGCGCCGCTATAGGTAACCGCAGGCCGGGCCGCAACTTTATTGGCGTTTTTCCTGGTGGTTGCGATGACTTCGGTAGTGTTCATGGTGATCCTCACAAGCTAGTTACGTGTTGGTGTAACTTTATGAGGATTGTTAGTTTGCGAACATAAGAGCAGGGGACGCGGAAATGTAGGCATGGACCATGCACGCTTGTAGTCCTGGTCCTACACGGGCCACTGTCTTTATCGGAGAGGTAGCGGCATAATTGCATAAACCCCGACAAGGTGGCGCACGATTATGCACATACTGGTAGTGGAAGATGATGTGGTGTTGGCCGACGGTCTGCGCCGCGTACTGGGCAGCCATGGCATGGCGGTGGAGGTGGTCGCCAACGGCACGCAAGCGGACCAGCTGCTGCAACGCGCCGTGGCAGCGGAGGTCGTGGTGCTGGATATCGGCTTGCCCGGCCTGGACGGCTTTGAAGTGGTGCGCCGACTGCGTGCGCGCGGTAGCGCCGTGCCGGTGCTGCTGCTGACCGCGCGCGACGCCATCGAGGACCGCGTGCGTGGCCTGGAACTGGGCGCCGACGATTATCTGGTCAAGCCGTTTGCGACTGCGGAACTAGTGGCGCGCGTCAAGGCGCTGGCGCGGCGCCATGCGCCTCGTCCTACAGGACTGGCGCTGGGCAAGCTGTCGCTGGATGTGGATGCCAGGCGCGCGCGGGTAGGCGACAAGGTGACCGAATTGTCGGTGCGCGAGTGGGCCGTATTGGAATATCTCCTACAGCATGCGGCGCGCGTGGTGTCCAAACAGCAGATCATCGACGCCATCCTGCCGTGGGGCGATGACATCACGCCCAACGCGGTGGAAGTGTATATCTCGCGCCTGCGGCTCAAGATTGCCGATGCCGGCGTTTCTATCCGCACCATCCGCGGCTTTGGCTACATGCTGGAGCTGACTGCATGAGCAGCGTGCGGCTACGCCTGCTTAAATGGCTGATACCGCCGATCCTGCTCATGAACCTGGGCGCCGGCGCGCTGGCCTACATGCTGGCGCCACCGCATCTGCGCGAGGCCGTGCTGCGCACACTGGTGCTGGTGGAGGTGGTGTTTGCGCTGGCGTGCGTGGGCCTGATCTGGTTCTCGGTCACTAACGGCTTGCGTCCGCTGAATCGTCTGAGCGCCGGCCTGCATGCGCGCGCTGCCGACGATCTCGCGCCCATCGCTGTCGGCGAAGTGCCTCACGAACTGGAAGCCGTCGTCTCCGCGTTCAACGACCTGCTGGCGAGGGTGGGCGAGGGCGCGCGGGCGCGGCAGGACTTTCTGGCCAACGTCGCCCATCAGTTACGTACGCCGCTGGCGGGCCTCAAGACGCAGCTGGAATGGCTGCGGGCGCGGCACGGCGAACCGGACACCGCACAATCGCTGGCGTTGATGCTGTCGGCGACCGAGCGCATGATACGGCAAACCAATCAGCTGCTGGCGCTGGCCCGCGCCGAACCGCAGCACTTCGAAAAGGCCAGGCTGGAGCCGCTGGCGCTGGATGCGCTGGTGGCTGACGCGGTGCAGGCCTTTGTCGATCAGGCCACGCTGAAAAACATCGACATCGGCTTTGACCTGCAGCCGGCGGTCGTCACGGGGGACCGCTTCCTGCTGCGCGACCTCATCGACAATCTCATCGATAACGCCATCAGCTACACGCCGTCGCATGGTGCGGTCACCGTCACCGTGCGGCCGGGCTGGCTCACCGTGGAAGACAATGGCCCCGGCATTCCGGCCGGCAAGCGCGAGCAGGTGTTCAGCCGCTACGTCCGGCTGGACGAGCGCACCCACGGCAGCGGCCTGGGGCTGGCGATCGTACGCGACATCGCCATGGTCCACGGCGCCCGGTTGACGCTGGGCGATGGCGCAGACGGCCGTGGCGCCCTGTTCTGCGTGAAATTTTCCTGAATTTGTGCGCTTGTCAGCGGTTTGTCAGGATTTCCTCAGGGAAATGCAAGCAAACGTGGTTACACTGTTCCTCATAGGCTAAAAAACCGGGAGCAAGCCATGCAGCGACGCATTCAGCAGGGTTTCACACTGATTGAAGTCATGATAACCGTGGCGATCGTCGGCATCCTGCTGGCGGTGGCGATTCCGGCCTACAGCGATTACACCACGCGTGGCCGGCTCAGCGAAGCCTTCACCGCGCTGGGCGGCGCGCAGACCGCCGCCGAGCAGTACTGGTCGAATAATCGCACCTACGTCAGCTTCGACACCTCGCCCAGCTTCCCGGCCCGCACCCCAAACTTTACCTACGCCCTGAGCAATGCCACCGCTTCAACCTACACCCTCACGGCCACCGGCACCGCCAAGGCGAATGGTTTTGTCTTCACCATCAACGAAAGCGGCACCCATGCCACGACCGGCAGCCCGGCGGGCTGGGGAACCAACGCCAACTGCTGGGTGGACCATAAAGGTGGAGCATGTTCCAATTAAGACTAGGCGCTGACCGCAGCAAAGGCTTTACGCTGATTGAACTGCTGGTCACCATCACCATCTTTGGCATCATGCTGGCCATCGGCATCCCGAACGCCAGCAACTGGCTGCTGACCAACCGCGCACGCGGCGCCAGCGAGTTCTATGCGGAAGGCTTCAGCATGGCGCGGCGCCAGGCGGTATCGCACAATTCGTTCAGCCGCATCTCGCTCACGCCCAACGTCAATTCGGGGCAGATGGACTGGCAGGTGGACATCTGCTTCGTCGGCGCCAACACCACGTGTGCGCCGGGCGACAATACGTGGTCAACGACCAGCGCCGCTGCCGCCAATGATCCGCAGGGCGCTGCCGGCTTCCGTTCGGTGTTCCGCGCGGCCGACGCGCTGCCGTCGTCGGAAGTGCTGCAGCCAACCACGCTACCGGCCGGGGCGTCACAGGTCTACTACACAGCGACAGGCTGGGTCGATACCACGTTCGGCGCCAACCTCACGCAACTGCGTCTGGACCCGTCAACCCAGTACGCCAGCCAGGTGCCGGTGGTGGCGCTGGTTGTCACGCTGGCCGGCATGGCGACCAAATGCGATCCCTCGCTGCCCGCCACCGATAACCGTGCCTGCCCACCATGAAAACCCGCATACAACGCCAACGCCGCCAGCACGGCATCGCACTGCTGGAAGCCATGCTGGCCATTGTCATCCTCGGCATCGGCTTGCTGGGGACTGTGGGCTTGCAGGCGCGCGCCTACGCGGCGCTGTCGGATGCTGGCATGCGTGCGGAAGCCACGCTGGCGACCGAAAAGCTGATTGGTGTCATCAACGCCGACCTGCCCAATGCGACCTCCTACAATCTGGCGGAGAGCGGGACGCCGAATGCGCTGCTGCTGCCGTGGGCGAACGAAACCAAGGCCGCCATTCCGGGCGCGTTGCTGTCGGTGCAGGTACAGGACCAGCCGGCGCTGAACCGCTATCAGGTCGATATTTCCATCCGCTGGCAGCGCAAGGCGCGCAGCGAAATCAATCGCCACCGGGTCACTTCCTACATCGCGCGCTGACATGGATACCTTGGCAAAACATCGTAACAGCGGCTTCTCGCTGGTGGAACTGATGGTCAGCGTGGTGATCGGCATGCTGGCGCTGCTGTTTGCCACGCGCCTGGTCATCAGTGGCGAAACCAATAAAGACGCCGCAGTGGGCGGCGGCGACTCCATGCAGAACGGTATGCTGGCGATGTTCTCGCTGAGCGGCGACGCCAGTACCGCCGGCTGGGGCCTCAACGACCGCACAGTCGCCGGCTGCAATACCACCTTCAGCGACCAGCGCGGCTATGCGCTGCTCAGCGTGAAGCGCGACGCCACGGATATCACGCCGTTGGCCGCCGTCGTGATCCAGTCGAACAATGCGGCGCCGGATGTGATCTCGTTTAACAGCGGCAGCTCCAATGCCGGCGTGGGCTCCATCCTGATGACGGCGGATTACGGCGGCGAGAGTTATGTGGTGGGCGCGCAAGGCTCGCCGTATGGCTACAACAATGGCGATGTGCTGGTGGTGGCGCCGCAGTCGCCTGACCGTCCCTGCACCGTGATGCAGATGGCGGGCTTTAATCCGGCAACGGGCCACAGTGCGGAAATGCTGCTCAACACGGGGGGCGCGTATCGCTACAATCCCGCCGCCAGCATGGCGCAGGCCTACGCCAAGAACGTCACCTTCCTGTACAACCTGGGGCAGCCGAACCTGCTGCACTTCCATACCTGGTCGGTGCAGAACGGCATCCTGCGCCTGCGTGCCACCGACCTGGCAGGTTCGGAACAGAATGGCGCCTCGGTGAGCGACAACATCGTTTCAATCAAGGCGCAATACGGTTTTGATACGCGCGCGCTGGCCAATTACGACCCCAACCCGGCCGGTAACGGCACGCAGATGCTGCCAACCACCAACGGCGGCATGCAGCTCACGCGCTGGAGCCCGACCATGATCGACGCCGACGGCGATGGCGTGGTGGGCGGCCCGGGCGATTATCAGCGTATCGCAGCGGTGCGGATTGCCGTGGTGGCGCGCAGTAAAACGGTCGAGAAGCCCAATCTGGCGGGACAGTGTACTGCGACCGGCACGCTGCCTACCGTGTTCTCCACCAGTGTGCCGAATGGCGTGGCGGCGGTGCCGGTGCAGGTGAACGTGGCGGTCGCCGGCGATGCGGTCAGCTGGAAGTGCTATCGCTACCGCGTGTTCGAGACCATCGTCCCCATCCTGAATTCCCAATACCGGCCATGATGATGCGCGCCCACATCCTCCGTCGCCAGCGCGGCATCGCCTTGCCCATCATGCTCATCATGCTGGCGGTAATGATGGTCAGCAGTATCTACCTGCTCAAGTCCAGCACCTCGACCACGCTGACCACCTCCAACCTGGCGTATGAGGCGGCGCTGACCAAGGCTGCGGATGCGGGCCTGCACGCGGGCTTCACCTACCTGCGCACCATCCCCAACAAGAATGTGCTGCTGACCGACCAGGCGGCGGCCGGCTACGTGGCGACGCTGGCGCAAAACTGGACCGTCAGTAATCCTAACTTCTGGCTGGGCGCCATTACCTTGCCGGCCGATGCGGACGGCAACCGGGTGCAGTACGTGATCCACCGCATGTGCGCCTTCACCGGGGCTTACGACAACCCGACCAACCGCTGCCAGACCACCGCGCCCCGCCCCGGCACCACCGGCCCGCGCGCACTTGGCGAAACGCTCAAGATCGACGCCTCCAACCTGGCCAGTGCGGCCCAAATCCATTACGTCGTAACGGCGCGCGTGTTTGGTCCGCGCGGCGGCAATGTGGTGACGCAGGCCGTCATCATGAAAGGCCCTTGAGGATTCATCATGAAGAAGCTACTTTCCTTGCTGGCGCTGTTGATCGCTTTGCCGGTGCTGGCCGCGCCTACCCAGATCGCCCAGGTACCGCTGCTGAATATCACCGGCACGGGCACCGTCAAGCCCAATCTGATGCTGTTGTTCGATAACTCCGGATCGATGGACCAGACCTACACGCCGGACTACGTCAACGACAACCTATGCCGCAGCAATGTCTCGCTGCAGGCCGGCGTCATGGCCTGCAATGTGGGGCATCCACCGTTCATGAGTCCCGACTTCAACAAGCAGTACTACAATCCGGCGATACACTACCAGGTGCCGATCAGGTCCGACGGCACCTTCTATCCCGAGCAGAATGCCGCCAACACCTCCAACTGGACGGTGGTCAGCAATGACGGTTTTGGCGCGCGCCGCGCAGACCTGTTTGGCAACACGGGCAGCAACAACATCAATCTGGTGACCGGTTTTCCAGACCTGAAGTGGTGTACCTCCAGCAGTGCCAGCTCCTGCCAGTTCAATACCTCGACTTACAGCTACCCCGACGCGACGTACAAGACGCCAATCGATATCACCACCGGCCCTTACTACTACACCATCGGCGTCGGCCAGTTCTGTGTGGACGACACCATGAAGAACTGCAAATCGACGTCGATCGGCGCGGCCGCACCCAGTGGCTTTCCGGTGCCGGTGAAGGTGCGCTGGTGCAGCGACAAACTGCTGACGCAATGCCAGGGCAAGCGGGTCGGCAGCTTTATCTATCCCGGCTACTCGTCGCCCTCCGGCGCCATCGCTTCGTATGGCACGATTGCGATTGGCGCCTCGTCCAGCGCCACGTCGCTGAGCATCACCAATATTGCGATTGCCGAATCGGGCGGCAGCGTCAACATCACCAGCGGCAGCATGACCGCCACCACCGGTACCAATACCACGCTGAAGCAGCAGACGCTGGCCAGCACTGTCGCCGCCAACATCATCGCGCGCAGCACCACCAACCAATACTACGCTTGCGTGAAAACGCCTACCGGGCAAGCCACCGTGCCGGCGTGCAGCGTGTTCGGGATTACGCTATCGGCCGATAACATCGTCGCGGTGGTGCCGGTGACCTGTACCGGTTCCAAGAGCCTGACCAACTGCGTCACGGTCAACGACAACTCGCGCGCCGGCTGGGGTTTTACGGTGACGGCCACCACCGCGCGCGTGGCGCCTGCCTATCTCACGTTCACCGGAACTACCGCCAGCAGCGGCTCGCCAGCGCTGGGGACGACCAGGTATGTCGCCAGCAGCACGACCACCTTGTTCAACAGCCTGACGCTGGGCCAGAGCAAATCCGCCGCCAACGTCGCCACCCTGGTAGCGAACCAGATCGGCACCGGCGGCACCTACAAAGCCTACGTCACCGGTAACAGCAACTGCGTCATCACGCTGCCGGCCAACAGCGTGTGCATCGTGGATAGCGGCGCCGCAACCAATACGGGCGCCATCACGATCGCCAGTGTGACTTCCGCCGGTACATTAAGCTACACGGCGACAGCTGCCGCGATGGACACCATTTCCACCACCACGGCTTCCTTGTCCGCAGGCTCCGGCGCACCCAATCCGTTTGTGCGCGTGAATATCGTCAGCGGCCAGACCTATCCGAAATCCGTAGACCGCATTGACTGCGCTGGCGCCGCCTGTACCTATGCCGAAGAGATGAACAACTTCGCCAACTGGTATGTGTACTACAAGAGTCGCCTGCAAATGATGAAGACCTCATTGGGCATTGCGTTTTCGCCGATTACCGCCAACTACAAGGTGGGCTACGTCAAGCTCTCCAATGCGGGCGCCGGCGCCGCGATGGACCTGAAGCCAGCCGACTTCACCGGCAGCGCGCGCTCGACCTGGTACACCACGCTGTACAACACGACGACATCCGGCTCCACGCCGATCCGCACCGCGATGGACAATGTCGGCCGCATGTTCGCCAACCTGTCGCCGTATAACTACGCGGCAGGGCAGGAAGTGGTGCAGTTCCCGTGCCAGCCCAACTTCATGATACTGACCACGGACGGCTACTGGAACGGCAGCAGCACCAGCAATGTCGTCAACAACGACAACGTGGAGAATGCGGCGCGCTTCTGCACCATCTCGTCCGGCTGCGTGGACCCGCGTGCGCAAAGCCAGCCGTCGATTTCCGACGTCGCACTGCACTGGTACAACGGCGGTTCCAGCACCACCACCATCTCGCTGCGGCCCGCGCTGGAACCCGATATGACCAAGCCCGGCTCCGTCCCCGCAGCCAACGGCGAAAACACGCACCTGCATATGAACACCTACACGCTGGGCCTGGGCGTGGACGGTGTGATGACATATGAGCCCAACTACGACACCGCGCCCAGGTCAGGGGGCGATTTCTACAACCTGATTACCCAGGTGCCGACGGGATGTCCGTGGAACAGTGGTGGCGCCTACGTCTGGCCCGACCCGGACGTCACCAATACCGCCAGCACGGTGCAGGAGCGTGTCGACGACCTGTGGCATGCCGCCATCAATGGCCACGGAAAATACTTCAGCGCACAGGACCCGAAAGACGTGGTGAACGGCCTGCGTGAGGCGCTGTCCAATATGCAGGTGCGTACCGGCGCGGCGGCGGCCGCGGCGACATCGACACCGAACATCACGCTGACCGACAATGACATTTTCTCCGCCACCTTCACCACGGTGCGCTGGTATGGCGAACTGACCGACCGCAAGATCGACACCACCACCGGCGCGGTGATTCAGAATCCGGCCTGGAGCACCAGCAGCACCGTCGGCAAAGCCATCGCCACACGCAAGATTCTGATGATGCAGTCCTCGCAGGCGCCGGGAACGGCGCCCGTGAACTTCTCGTTTGGCGTAATGGACGGCGCCACCCAGGCCTGGTTCGCCAACAAATGCAGCATCCTGGCGCAATGCACGCTGTTGTCCGCCGCCGACAAGGCGACCGTGAACAACGGCGTCAACATGGTCAACTGGCTGCGCGGCGTGCAGGATTATGCGGACGACAACCTGTTCCGCGCGTACAGCACCACGACCGATTCCACCGGCGCCACGGTGCCCATCGTGATCGGCGATATCGCCTCATCCAAACCTGCCTATCTGCGCGAACCCCACAATAACTACCCCGACCTGGCGTACACCGATTACAAAACCGCTTACGCCAACCGCCCTGGCACAGTGTTTGTCGCGGCCAACGACGGCATGCTGCACGCGTTCGACGGCGCCACTGGTAACGAGCGCTGGGCCTACGTGCCGCGCATCGTGATGAGCAAACTGGCGGCGCTGGCCAGCACCACCTACGGCACCAACCACCAGTTCACTGCAGACGGCTCGCCGGAAGTCGCAGACGTCAAGATCAACGGCGCCTGGCGCACCATGCTGGTCGGCGGCCTGAATGCCGGTGGCCGCGGCTACTATGCGCTGGATGTCACCGACCCCACCGCGCCCAAGGTGATGTGGGAACTGTGCGCCGATGCCGCCGTCTGCCCGCAGCACCATGAAGATGAACTGGGGCTGAGCTTCGGCAACCCGCAATTCGGCATCTGGCAGGGCAAATGGGTGGTGTTCCTCACCTCGGGCTACAACAACATCCCCGGCACGGACGGCGTGAGCACCGGCTCCGGCACCGGCATGCTGTTCATCGTCGAAGCGGCGACCGGCAATGTGCTGGCGCGTGCCAAAACCAATTCCGGCGATACCACTACGCCATCGGGGCTGGCGAAGATTACCGCCATCAGCAGCGATCCGCTCGCCGACGCCACGGTGACCTACATTTATGGCGGCGATGTACTGGGCCAGATGTGGCGTTTCGACCTGACCGCTACCACGGGCGCGGTCACGGTGCTGAAAATGGGCGACGCCGGCATCACCAAGCCCATCACTACGCGGCCGGATGTGACACTGTGCGGCGTGCCGGTCACCACCACCGACGCTTCCGGCGTCTCGACCACGCGCACCACGGCCACGCGCGTCGTGGTGTTCGGCACGGGGCGGCTGCTGGACGTGCCGGATACCTCCAACACCGCAGTGCAAAGCCTGTTCGGCCTGAAAGACAGCGGCACTGCGCTGGGCACCATCCCGAGCTCCAACCTGGTGCAGCAGATACTCAGCGTACAAGGCTCGTCCAGCAATGTGGTGACCTATGCCGTCACCAGCAACCCGGTCGACCTGAGTCAGAAGGACGGCTGGTACTTCAACTGGAACCTGAATCCAGGCGAACGCATGAACCTCGACCCGCAGATCGTCAGCGGCGTGGTGAATGTGATTACCAATATCCCGTCGTCCTCGTCGGCGTGTTCGGTGGGCGGCACCAGCAATCTGTACCAGGTGGACGTCTGCACGGGGCAGGGCGTGAATGGCGACCCGGCCGGCACCACGCTGTCCAGCACCTCAGCAGCGGTGGGCTTCATCATCGTGCGCCTGCCAAGCGGCCAGTTGAAACTGATTACCACCTTCGCCGACGGCAGCAACGCCACCAGCCGCACCAAGGAACTGGATACGGCAGAGGCGCACCGGGTCGGATGGCGTCGTATTAAAGGAGAATAACGGGTATAATCGAGGGTTTGCAGAACCGCCTTAGATCGCCAACAAATGGTCAACGATAACGAAAATGTAACCCCCGATAATAACGACGACGTATCAGCCTCCGCCAGCGCCAAGACGCCGGCCCTGATCGCGCGCGAAGTCGCACGCCGCCGCACCTTCGGCATCATCTCCCACCCGGATGCGGGTAAAACCACGCTGACCGAAAAGCTGCTGCTGTTCTCGGGCGCGATCCAGATGGCGGGTACCGTCAAGGCCCGTAAATCCGGCCGTCATGCGACCTCGGACTGGATGGAGATCGAGAAGCAGCGCGGCATTTCGGTGGCATCGTCGGTGATGCAGTTCGAATTCCGCGACCACGTGGTCAACCTGCTGGACACCCCGGGCCACCAGGACTTCTCGGAAGACACCTACCGCGTGCTGACTGCCGTCGACTCGGCGCTCATGGTGATCGACGCCGCCAAAGGTGTGGAAGCGCAGACCATCAAGCTGCTCGACGTCTGCCGCATGCGCAACACGCCGATCGTCACCTTCATGAACAAGATGGACCGCGAAACCCGCGATCCGCTGGAACTGCTGGACGAGCTGGAGTCGGTGCTGAAGATCCAATGCGCGCCCGTGACCTGGCCAATCGGCATGGGTAAAAACTTCCGCGGTGTGTACCACCTGCTCAACGACACCATCATGCTGTTCAAGGCCGGTGAAGAGCGGGCCGACGGCGCGTTTGAAATCATCGAAGGTATCGACAATCCACGCCTGCAGGAGATGTTCCCGCTGGAGATGGACCAGCTGCGCATGGAAGTCGAACTGGTAAAAGGTGCTTCGCATCCGTTTGACCTGCAAGAATTCCTGGCTGGTGTGCAGACGCCGGTGTTCTTCGGTTCCGCGATCAACAACTTCGGCGTGCGCGAGATCCTGTCGGCGCTGGTGGACTGGGCGCCTGCGCCGCGCGAACGCGATGCGACCGTGCGTGCCGTCGATCCAAAGGAAGAGCCGTTCACCGGTTTCGTGTTCAAGATCCAGGCCAATATGGACCCGGCGCACCGCGACCGTATCGCCTTCCTGCGCGTGTGCTCGGGCCGATTCGAGCGCGGCATGAAGGTCAAGCACCTGCGTCTGGGCCGTGAAGTGAAGGTTTCCTCGGTGGTGACCTTCATGGCGTCGACGCGCGAGCAAGTGGAAGAGGCATACGCGGGCGACATCATCGGCCTGCCTAACCACGGCAATATGCAGATCGGCGACTCGTTCTCCGAAGGCGAAATGCTGACCTTCACCGGTATTCCATTCTTCGCGCCGGACTTCTTCCGCCAGGTACGCATCCGCAACCCGCTGAAAATCAAACAGCTGCACAAAGGTCTGCAGCAGCTGGGCGAAGAGGGCGCGGTACAGGTCTTCAAGCCGGTGCAGGGTGGTGAGCTGGTACTGGGCGCGGTCGGCGTGCTGCAGTTCGAAGTGGTCGCCAGCCGCCTGCTGAACGAATACGGGGTTGATGCCGTATTCGAAGGCACCAGCATCAGCAGCGCGCGCTGGGTATCGAGCGACGACAAGAAAGCCTTGTCCGACTTCGAAGACCAGCTGGGTCACAACGTCGCCTACGATGCAGCGGGCAACCTGGCCTACCTGGCCACGTCCAGCGTCAACTTGCGCCTGACGCAAGAACGCTGGCCGAAGCTGCAATTCCACGCCACCCGCGAACACTCCGCCAAGCTGTAAACACTCCGGGGTCAGGTCCGTCATTTCTACACGAGCTCGAGCGTAGTCACGCTTTACGGCTCAGCTTGTGTAGAAATGACGGACCTGACCCCGGATTTTTATGATTTTGGTGCGGCGGGCTGGTCTTTCTGGTGGGTGACGGGCGTGCCGGCATCTTCCAGTGGGGCGACGAAGTTGGCTTGTACCAGCATCAATTTGCCGTGCTTGCCGGCAGCGGGATCGAAGCGGTATTCGGTGATGCCGCAGTTGGGCACGTCGCCGGCGCGGTCGATGGCAAGAATGGCGTCTTCATCCAGCCGTTCCAGCAGGTAGCGAAAGCAGTTCACGATCACTTGGTGGGCGACGATGAGTACGCGTTCGCCGCGATATTCGCGGGTGATGGTGTCTATTACGCTGCGTAGACGCAAGATGACGTCGCACCAGCTTTCGCCACCTGGCGGCCGGAAGTAGAATTTGCCGACGTGGGCGCGCTGCTCGGCCAGCTCCGGGTATTTGTCGCGGATACCCAGCGGTGTCAGGCGGTCGAGGATGCCGAATTCTTTCTCGCGCAGGCGCTCGTCTGCGGCCACGGCGGTCAGTTGACTGCGATCCAGCCGGTCCAGCACAGCCTGGGCGGTGGTGCGGGCGCGCACATAGGGTGAAAACAGGATGACGCTGGGCTGGTCGTCTGGCCCCAGGCCGTGGAACCAGTCGCTCATGGCGGCGGCCTGGCGTTTGCCGAGGTCGGATAGCGGCACGTCAACATCGCGGTCGGCTATGTCGATCAGGAACTGTTGACTGGCTTCGGCCACCTCCCGCGCTACATTGCCAGCGCTTTGTCCGTGGCGAACCAGCCACAGCTGTTGTGGCCATTTTTGTTCCATCAGCCCAGTCTCCTTAAATCAAGCTCTACCCAGACGGGCGCGTGGTCGCTGGGTTTTTCCCGGCCTCGTATTTCGCGGTCGACTTCGGCCGCTTTCAGGGCGGGCGTTAGCGATGGACTGAGCAATAAATGATCGATGCGCAGGCCTGCGTCACGGCCATAGGCATTGCGGAAATAATCCCAGAAGGTGTAAATCTTTTCGTCCGGATGCATGGTGCGCAGCGCGTCGCACCAGCCTTGTGCCAGCAGCCGGTGAAAACCCTCACGCGTCTCTGGCCGGAATAATGCATCATCCACCCAGCGTTCGGGTTTATAGACGTCGCGTTCGCTCGGCATGACGTTGAAGTCACCACAAAGTATGGTTGGCGTTCCGCTTTGGAGTAATTTGTCAGCGTGAATAATCAGCCGTTCAAACCATTTAAGTTTGTAATCAAATTTGGGCCCGGGCGCGGGATTGCCATTCGGTAGATATAATCCGCCGATTAATATGCCGTTAATCGTCGCTTCAATATACCGGCTTTGAAGGTCTTCCGGATCGCCGGGAAGGCCGCGCCCGGTTTCTATTGGCAGTTGACCCCGCGCCAGAATGGCGACGCCATTCCAGCTCTTTTGTCCATGCCAGATGGCCTGATAACCTATATCGTTAATCGCTGCCTCGGGAAATTTTTCCTGGGGCGCTTTTAATTCCTGAAGGCAGACGACATCCGGCTGAGTCTCGGTCAGCCATTGCAAAAGGGCAGGGAGGCGGGCGCCTATGCCGTTGATATTGAAAGTAGCGATACGCATACAGCAAGTGTACCGCGACCTGGATTGATGCACCTCAAGCATCTCACTCCACAGTGCGTTGGCGTACGCCAGCCCCTGCATTCAAGCCAGGAATTGGCGCGTTCCCGCCAATCTTTGGTCTGTTACAAAATCTTCGCTTGACAGCGCAGCTGTATGAGTCTACTGTATTAATCAACTAATACACAGATACAACCATCATGGCTACTCATGTTGCTTCCTTGTTTTCAATAGTGACCGGTTCATCCGATCCTATCTACCGGCAATTAATCGAGCAGGTGCGTCGATTGATCGCGGCCGCCGTATTAAAGCCCGGTGATGTATTGCCGTCAGTGCGCGATGTGGCGCTGGCATTGGCTGTCAATCCAATGACTGTTTCCAAGGCATATAACATGATGGAGACAGAGGGATTATTAAGCCGCGCACGCGGTATCGGCATGCTGGTGGCGAATGGTAAAACATCTGCTCACCAACAGCTGGAGCGGGAAGCCTTATTAAGACCGACGCTGGAACGCGCTGCTGCGGAAGCACGGCAACTGGAATTGAATACTGAAACTGTCATGGCGCTGTTTGCGAAAATCCTGGGAGAGAGTAAATGAAACCATCCGTCGTTGAAGTGACAAATCTGCATAAAGCTTTCGGCAGCCAGCAAGTATTACAAGGCGTTAATTGGAATATTGAATCCGGCAAGGTGATTGGATTACTCGGCCGTAATGGCGCCGGTAAATCGACTTTATTGGAATGCCTGCTGGGTTTGCGTGAAGCGGATGTCGGCAGCAGCAGATTATTGGGTGAACCGGTCAGTGGATTAAGCGAGGCGGCCCGCGCCAATATCGGTTATGTACCGCAAAAATCCGAGCTGTTTGAGTGGTTGACGCCAATGCAACTCCTGGCGTATTTCAAGGCCCTGTACCCGCGCTGGAATCACGCCAAGGTGGAGGGACTGATGCAGCGCTGGGGTTTTGCCGGTGAATCCGCGCATAAGCAAATCAGCAAGCTTTCGGGCGGCGAGAAACAGCGCCTGTCCATCATCCGGGCGCTGGCGCATGATCCAAAATTGCTGGTCCTGGACGAACCCGTCGCCAGTCTCGACCCGGTGGGCCGCCGCGACTTCTTGCAGGAGCTGGTCAGCGATGTGATTGAGCGCGACACCACCGTGGTGTTCTCCACCCACATTTTGTCCGACCTGGAACGCGTGGCCCTGGATGTGGCATTTTTGCAAGGTGGCAAGATTGTCTTGCAAGGTGCGCTGGATGAATTGCTGGAAGGTAAAAATCTGAGTCTGGAAGACCTGTTTGTCGAGGTGACCAAATGAACGCCGTGGAAACCCAGTTGCTGTCGCAAATGCTGCTGGACCATTGCCAGGGACGCATGATGAAGCGTCTGAGCTGGGGCCTGGTGCTGTGCGCCGCTGGCGTACTCGGCGCGAGCCATTACCTCGAGGCGCCTGTGTTCGGCAATGTGCTGTTTCTGGTGCTGATCTGCGGTCTGGGTTATCTGTGGTGCGGCTCTTTCCTTAAAAGCGCGATACAGCAGAATCGGCCGGCGAACGCGGTGCTGGTGCCGGGCCTGCGTGCCAATCTGATGCGTTTGACGGCGCTGCTGTACATCGCCTGTACCCTGGCCACTGGTGCGCTGGGCTGGCTGTTGCTGGGGCATCCGGGTTATGTGCTGCTGACTGGCGCCGCTCTGGGCGTCTACAGCCTGTTTACAAGCCGCTACGCCTGGCTGAATACGCTGCCGTCGTTCATCATGATTATTTTCTTTTCGATCAATAACCGTAACGCCACGATACTCGATGTCATCACCGGTCTGATGGGGGAGCCGCTGTTGACGTTCCTGGGCGTCATCGTGCTGACATGGCTGGGCTGGCTCGGGCTGCAGGCGGCTTTTCCGCAAGGCGGTGACAAGCACTGGCGCTGGCTGAGCTGTCAGGCCCGGCAGCGGGCAATGAACCGTGGCGAACTCCTGAACAGCGAACCCGGCGCCGGTATCCGCTGGCTGGCCTGGCTGCGTGGCCCCTATAACGCCGCGCTGCGCGCTGATAGCCGCAAGGGAGCTGATCAGGGACGCCAGATGGCGCATACGCTGGGAACATCGGCGCATGATGGCGTGACCATCGCCTATGTCATCCTTAGTGCCGTGGTGATGGCGATGTTTGCCCACCACTGGGCGGCGTCGAAAGATCCGGTCTTCATGCTGGTGATTTGCATGACCATGCAAGGTGTGCTGATGCAGAGCGCGCTGGTCTACATCAGCAGCATCATCAATCGTGCCGGCCGTTACGGGACTGAACAGAGTCTGTATCTGTTGACGCCGGCCGCGCCGGCGCCGGCAGGGTGCAACCGTAGCCTGATGCGTATCCTGCTGTTCCGTACGCTGCGCTTGTGGTTGTTGTGCTCGCTCGGGATTGTGGTCATCGATATCGCCGCGCAAGGCAGGCTGGAAGTGCGCGGCACCACCTATCTGCTGGCCATGATGATGCTGCCGCTGACCGGTCTGGTGCTGCGCAATTACGCTACCGCGCGGCGCCAGTCCACCGACTGGCTGGCAATTATCGGCACGACGATGATGATTTTCCTGTATGTCGCCCTGGCCTTGTTCGCGCAAGATCATCCGGGATTGCCGTTGTTCTGGGTGGGGAGTGCGGTGGGCGTGGCGGCGCTGGTGGGCCTGCGTCTGCGCTGGCAGCATGTGATGCAGTTGCCGCCAGTGTTGCCGGTGGGCCGTCTCGTGGCTTAATTGGTTTGCAGGACCAGGCCCAGCGTGACGACCGGTTCGCTGGCGCCACGCGTGATGCGGCTGCCCCAGGTGGCGTCGATTTGCAGATGGTCCGGTATCAGCGCATGCGCGATGCCGAACTGGTAGCGGGCGCCGTTGCGCTGTTGGCCGAAAACCTCGGCGCTCAGCGTGTTGCGCTCATCGAGCTTGAACGCGGCGCCGGCGCCCCAGGTGGCATTGACCTTGTGCGTTGCGTGTCCACGTTGCACGCCGGCGTTCAGGTGCAGCAGCACACCATCGTCCAGCAGCGAAAAGCTGAGCGGCACGTTCGCCGAGAGATCGCCGTCAAGCCCACGGCCGGCGCGGAACTGATGGGCCAGCACCAGGCCCAGCCCCCAGCCGCCCGCCTCCAACGGCTTGAACACGGTCTTGGCCTGTAAGCGGCCATAGTGGGTGGTGCGCTTGTCCTCTTCCGACCAGGCGCCGCCGGCGGCGAGTTCCCAGCTGCCGCCGACATTGCAGGCCGGCGTGGCCCAATACTGTTCAAGCTGATCTGCGCGCAGCGCGTAAGTCTCCAGCTGGCACTGGCCGGGCGCGACGATGGCGGCGTCGTCCACTGTCATCGGGCGGCCGGCGTGGGTGGGCTGGGAGATAACAGCCAGCGCGCATGCGCCAGCCACACCAGCCGCTGTGCGCGGCCGGAGCAGGATGTTCAGCAAGGTCATCGGATCGGCAGTTGTTCTTGTATGGCCGCTACTGTAGCGTCCCCAGATGAAACGGTGATGACAGCATTACTTGGCTGCGGTGGCCAGCGGCTTGCCTTTGTCCACCACATACACGCCCACCAGCTTCATCGGGCCCTTGCCGGTATTGACGGCGTCGTGGATGGTGCCCGCCGGGATGATGAAGGAATCGCCGGCCTTCAGGCGGCGCGGGTCTTCGCCTTCGATGAGCAGCTCGCCTTCGCCTTCCAGCACGTAGCTGATTTCATCGCCGGGATGCGAGTGGCGTCCCGCCGCAACGCCCACATCCAGTTCCACCCTTGCGACGACCGCCTCGCGGCCTGGGATGGAGACATCGGCTTTCTGGATCACGGTACGGCGGATGCCGCCCGTTTGCGCCAGTGCGCTACCGGCGACGAGAAGCAGCAGGACAAGCTTGAGCAGTTTCATGGCGCATCCCTTCTGGTGGTTAGTTCTGCGTGCGGCGGCCCAGCCATAAAGCGTCGGCAATCGCGCCTGCCCAGCAAAGCAGGCAGACCAGCGACGCCAGATTGGTGAGCGGGTTGTCGATCCCGGAAGCGTGTATGCGTTCGGTGATGGCGATGGGATCGAAAGGCAGCTTACCGTTGTTGAGCTCGGCCAGCAACTGGTCGGTCAGGCGCAGCACGCTGCCGATCAGGTAAAACACGGCCACAGCGGCCGGCGCCAGGAACAGCAGGCCGCGCTTGCCGCGCCGTGGCTGCAAGGCCAGATGGCCCAGGCCGGGAAAGATCAGCGCGGATATCAAGGCTGCCTTGGTCGATGCTTGCATATTGCTCCTGTTGTTACTTTGTGTCAGTTGACCAAGCGCAAGATTGCGCCTTAGCGGCCAGCGTAGATTACAACATCTTTGCAGCCAGGGGGAATCATGCGTGCTTGGATCGTCAGTGTGATGGTGTGCTGTGCAGCGCAAGCGGCGCCCGGCGAGAAGGATGCGATGGCGCTGGCCGAGAAAGGCGCGCAATTCGTGCGCGCCCATGGCAAGGCGCAGATGATCGCGCGGATTAACAGCCGCGACCCGGAGTTCAACCAGGGCGCGCTGTATCTGGCGATGCGCGATCTGAACGGCATCACGGTGGCCCATCCGACCACGGCGCTGATCGGCAAGAACCTGCTGGAAGTGCCCGATGCGGACGGCAAGTTGTTCCGCCAGGAGATGCTGGCGCTGGCCCGCGGCCCGGGCCATGGCTGGGTCGATTACAAGTTCCGCAATCCGGAGTCGGGCAAGGTCGAGGCCAAGCGCACCTATGTGCTGCGGGTGGATGACATTGCGCTGGAAGCCGGGATCTACAAGCATTGAGCGGCCGTGCAGACTATGCTGAGCAAACTGAAAATCGGTCCCAAGCTGCTGCTGGCGCCAGGCGTGGTGCTGATCCTGTTGATCGTGCTGTCAACCGGCGCCTATCTGGGCCTGCTGCGCCAGAACCAGTCGCTGGACAATATGGTGCAGCAGCGCGCCGTGCGTCTGAAAGCGGCGGCCGACCTGGTGGCGGGCGCGCACAAGGCGCATACCGAAATCTACCAGCTGCTTACGTGGATCAACGCCAGCTTTTCGACGCCGCGTGTGGATGCGCTGGTGCGCGACCTCCATCTGCGCCATGCGGGGTTGGACCGCCAGTTCGCGCAGCTGGAGATGGCCACCCAGTCCGATCCCGCCGAGCGCCGCTTCGTGGCGCAATCGCAAGCAGCGCACACGCTGTATGTGAAGGCAATGGAGGATGTGATCGAGCTGGCGATGGTCGATCAGTCGATGGCTGCCAACGCCATGTCCAAGGCCGAGCGGGCGTTTGACGTGGTGGCGCAGCGGCTGGAAGAGCTGTCGCGGCTGGAGCAGTCCCTGAGCGAACGCGCTTACGCGGATGCGGAGATGGATTTCCGCATCCTGTCGACCTGGATGCCGATTGTGGTGGCGCTGTCGATTGCCCTGTCGCTGCTGGTGACGATGGCGGTGCGTAACGCCATGCTCAAGGAAGTACGCGAGATCGGTGCGACGGCGGTCGATCTGGCCGAGGGCAACCTGACCGTCCGCCAGCGCGTGTACGGCCGTGATGAAATCGCCGAAACCTCGCGCGCGCTCGACACCAGCATCCGCAACCTGAACACCACGCTGAAGACCATCCTGGCGTCGGCGCAGTCGATCGACCATGCCTCGCGCGAGATCGCCCAGGGCAACTCGGTGCTGACGCGCCGCACCCGCAGGCAAGCCGGCTCGCTGGAGGACGCGGATGCAGCGATGCAGCTGATGAGCGGACAACTGGCGCAGACCGCATCGCATGCCGAACTGGCGGGCCAGCTGGCGCACTGCGCCAACAGTTTCGCTGCGCGTGGCGGCAGCGTGGTGCAGCGGCTGGTGGTGACCATGGCATCGATACGCGGCAGTTCGCGTCGGGTGGTGGAAGTCGTCGGCGTGATCGATGGCCTGGCGGTGCAGACGCATATGCTGGCCCTGAGCGCGGCGGTGGAAGCGGCGCGCGCGGGGGAACATGGCCATGGGCTTGCCGTGGTCGCGGGCGAAGTGCGCTCGCTGGCACAACGCTCGGCGTCGGCAGCGCAGGAGATCAAGGCGCTGATGAGCGAGTCGGCGGTGGCCATCGATAGCGGCACGCGCTCGGTGGAAGAGGCGGGCGACAACGTGGCGGAAATCGTGGCCACCGTGCGGCAGGTGGGCGAGATCATCGGCCAGATCGGCGCCAGCAGCGGCGAGCAGACGCAAGGTGTGCTGGGCATGCAGCAGGCCATCGTCAGCATGGATCAGATCACCCAGCAGAACCTGGCGCTGGTCCAGCAAGCCGCCGCCGCCGCGAGCAGCCTGCAACGGCAGGCCGCTTATCTGTCCGAAGCCGTCGCCATCTTCAAACTGGACGAAGGCGCCGAGCCGCCCGACACCAGCCGTCCCGCCGGCAGTCCCCGCGTGGTGCGCCTGCGGCTGGCCTCCGTGCGTACCTAAGCGGTGGCAGCGCGCCAGCGGTCGCCGGTTTTCTGGATGTAGTGGGCGTAGAAGTAACCCCATGGCATGGCAAGCGGGATGATGATGGCGACCGAGCATTCGATCAAGTTGCCCATGGTGGCTTCATCCATGGTGCCGCTTTGCCACGCGGGCAGGGCGACGATCAGCAGCCAGATGGTTTTCCAGGTCAGTTCCCACATCAGCACCGGCAGCATTTGCAGCGGGTAGCGGATGCCGATGACGCACAGCAGGCTAAAGGCCGCCAGCATGCATTTGACCACGCCTTGCGACAGGCCCCACGGTTCGGCGTGATGCAGCACGCTTGGCCATACCACCAGCGCCAGACCCAGCGCGATAATCAGATAGACAGCTCTCAGCGAATACAGGCGAAACAGCGATACGTGTGGCATGGTCAGGCTCCTCTGGTTGATGTTGATATTATTCGACTTCTTTCAGGACTTTCTCGATGCTGGCCACACGGGCCTTGAGGTCAGCCAGTGCGGCTGCGGTTTCTGCTTGCGTGGCGACGGCTTTCTCCGCCAGTTCGCGGTAGGATTCCTCGTTGTCGTAGCGGATGCGCGCCTGCTTCATGGCGGCCAGATAGCGCATGCCGAAGATCAGCAGCACGGTCGCCAGCGGCAGGCCGATCGTCAAAAGGTAGATATGTTCAGACATGATGACCTTCAGTTCTCAGAGTTGTTAGACAGGGTTTTCGCTGCCGCCGCGATCATCTCCGGGGTCAGCTCGATGCCGAAATCGGCCACTTCAAAGTAATTCAGCGCCTTGCCGTCGTCCGACAGCTCCATCTGACTCGTGACCAGGCCAGCCTCCTCCAGCTTCTGCAAATGCAGGTGCAGCAAGGGACGGCTCAGATTCAGCTCACGGGCCAGTTGGCTGACGTAGTTGCGGCCACCCGTGGACAGCGCCGCCACCACCCGCAAGCGGTGTGGGTTCGACAGCGCCGCCAGCGTCGCCAGCAATCGATCACCAGTGAGATGTTTTGATTTCATATGTAAAGAATATCTGACAGGTGTAAGCGAGTCAAACACTTTTTGATAAAAATAAAATAAAATAAAAAAAGCCCGGCGCATGGCCGGGCTTTGGGGCTAGGAGAGGCTAGCTTATTCGTAGTCGCTCATCGGTGCGCAGCCGCAGAACAGGTTACGGTCGCCGTAGACGTTGTCGGCACGGCCGACTGGCGGCCAGTACTTCTGCTTGCGCAGCGATGGCACCGGGTAGGCCGCCACTTCACGCGAGTACTTGCGGTCCCAGACATCGGCAGTCAGCACTTCCGCAGTGTGCGGTGCGAACTTGAGCGGGTTGTCCAGCTTGTCGAATTCGCCGCTTTCCACTTTGGCGATCTCGCCGCGAATCGCGATCATGGCGTCGATGAAGCGGTCCATCTCGACCTTCGATTCCGACTCGGTCGGCTCGATCATCAGCGTGCCCGGTACCGGGAACGACATGGTCGGTGCGTGGAAGCCGAAGTCCATCAGGCGCTTGGCCACGTCTTCGTTCGAGATGCCGGTGACATCCTGCAGCGGACGCAGGTCGATGATGCACTCGTGCGCCACCAGGCCATCGTGGCCCGCGTACAGCACAGGGAAATGCGGCGACAGGCGGCGCGCAATGTAGTTGGCGTTCAGGATTGCGGTTTCGGTTGCTGCGGTCAGGCCTTCCGCGCCCATCATGGCAATGTACATCCACGAGATAGGCAGGATCGACGCCGAACCGTATGGTGCGGCCGATACCGAACCGATGCCGGCGTCGTCGCGGATGTAGCCGGTCGAACGCTGGTTCGGCAGGAACTTGGCCAGGTGCGCGCCAACGCCGATCGGACCTACGCCCGGACCGCCGCCGCCGTGCGGGATGCAGAAGGTTTTGTGCAGGTTCAGGTGCGAGACGTCGCCGCCGAACGCGCCCGGTGCAGCTACGCCGACCAGTGCATTCATGTTGGCGCCGTCGACGTAGACCTGGCCGCCGTGGCTGTGGACGATCTCGCACAGTTCACGGATGCCTTCTTCAAACACGCCGTGGGTCGAAGGGTAGGTGACCATGACGCAGGCCAGGTTCTTCGAGTGCTGTTCCGCTTTGGCTTTCAGGTCCGCCAGGTCCACGTTGCCGTTGGCGTCGCAGGCGGTAACCACCACCTGCATGCCAACCATCGAAGCCGATGCCGGATTGGTGCCGTGCGCCGACGATGGAATCAGGCAGATGTTGCGGTGGCCTTCGCCACGCGACTGGTGGTAGGCCTGGATTACCAGCAGGCCGGCGTATTCGCCTTGCGAACCGGCGTTAGGCTGCAGCGAAATGGCGGCGTAGCCGGTGACAGCGCACAGCATCTCTTCCAGCGAGGAGATCATCTCGCGGTAGCCCACGGTTTGCGCTTCCGGCGCGAACGGGTGGATGGTCGAGAATTCCGGCCAGGTGACTGGAATCATTTCGCTGGTGGCGTTCAGCTTCATGGTGCACGAACCCAGCGGGATCATGGTGCGGTCCAGCGCCAGGTCCTTGTCGGCCAGCGAGCGCAGGTAGCGCAGCATCTCGGTTTCCGAGTGGTAGCGGTTGAATACCGGGTGGCTCAGGTACGCGGAAGTACGGGCCAGCGCATCCGGGAACGAACGCTCGACGACGGCTTCCACGGTGTCGAAGTCCGGGCCGTGGGCAGGGCCGCCGACCGGGTGCGAGAACACGGTCCACAGCAGCGCGATGTCTTCGCGGGTGGTGGTTTCGTCCAGCGATACGCCGACGTGGGTGGCGTCGATCACGCGCAGGTTGACGCCATGCGAGTGGGCCGATGCGTGCAGCTGTTCGGCGTTTTTCACCGACACGGTCAGGGTATCGAACCAGCTGTCGTTGGTGATGGTGTAGCCCAGGGTCTTCAGGTTCGACGCCAGCACGCCGGTCAGGCGGTGCACGCGCTTGGCGATCTGCTGCAGGCCTTTCGGGCCGTGGTAGACGGCGTACATCGACGCCATCACTGCCAGTAGTACCTGTGCGGTGCAGATGTTAGAGGTGGCTTTTTCGCGGCGGATGTGCTGCTCGCGGGTTTGCAGCGCCAGGCGGTAAGCCTTGTTGCCTTGCGCGTCGATAGTCACGCCTACCAGGCGGCCTGGCATCGAGCGTTTGAATTCGTCGCGGGTCGCCATGTAGCCGGCGTGCGGGCCGCCAAAGCCCAGCGGTACGCCGAAGCGTTGCGAGTTACCGACCACCACGTCCGCACCCCATTCGCCCGGTGGCGTCAGCATGGTCAGCGCCAGCAGGTCGGCGGCGGCAACCACCATCGCGCCCTTGGCCTTGATGGCTTCCACGTCGGCCTTGTAGTCGCGCACATTGCCGTTCACACCTGGATATTGCAGCAGCACGCCGAAGCAGTCGCCCACCGCAGCCAGTTCGGCCGGATGGAATACCTTGACGTCGATTTCCAGCGGCTTGGCGCGGGTCTGCACCACTTCCAGGGTCTGTGGCAGCACGTCGTCGGCAACGTAGAACACGTTCGATTTCGACTTGCTCACGCGCTGGATCAGCGTCATGGCTTCCGCAGCGGCAGTGCCTTCGTCCAGCATCGATGCGTTGGCGATGCCCATGCCGGTCAGGTCGGTGATGGTCTGCTGGAAGTTCAGGATAGCTTCCAGGCGGCCTTGCGAGATCTCTGGCTGGTACGGGGTGTACGCGGTGTACCAGGCCGGGTTTTCAAAGATGTTACGCAGGACGACGTTAGGCGTCAGCGTGTTGTAGTAGCCCTGGCCGATCAGCGACTTGAGCACCTTGTTTTTCGATGCGATCTTTTTCAGCTTGTTCAGCGCTTCGTTTTCCGGCATCGGCTGCGCGTAAGCGCCCAGCGGCAGGTCGGCCTTGTTGCGGATATTGGCAGGCACGATGGCGTCGATCAGGGCTGCGCGCGTGGCGTAGCCGAGTACCGACAGCATTTCCTGCTGTTCGGCGGCGTCAGGGCCGATGTGACGGGCGATGAAGGCGTCGCGCGCTTCGAGTTGGGTCAGGCTGGTGCGGGTCATGATTTGTCAGGGCTAGCGAGAGAGGGGAAAACAAAAAGGCCAGCGCAAGGCTGGCCTGATGGCGTGGATTAACCGCCGATGTTGTTGCCGTAGGCAGCTGCGTCCAGCAGGCCGTTGATCGCGGCAGCGTCGGCTGGCTTGATCTTGAACAGCCAGTTGGCGTAAGCGTCTTCGTTGATCGATTCCGGAGCATCGACCACGGCGTCGTTCACGGCCACGACTTCGCCCGCGATTGGCGCGTAGATGTCGCTGGCGGCTTTGACCGATTCCACGACAGCGGCGTCGTCGCCGGCGCCGTAGGTGGTGCCGACTTTTGGCAGCTCGACGAAGACGATATCGCCCAGTGCGTCCTGCGCGTACTCGGTGATGCCAACGGTGACAGTGCCGTCGGCTTCAGCGCGTACCCACTCGTGGGATTCGGTGTACTTCAGGTCTGCAGGAATGTTCATGTAAGGCTCCAAGGATCGAGAGGTGAAATATGTTGATTTATACGGCCAGGATTTTGCCGTTGCGTACGAACGGCAATTTAACCACAGACGCGGCCAGTTTCTTATCGCGGATTTCGACGTGGACGGTGTCGCCGACGTTGACGCCATTCGGCACGCGCGCCAGCGCAATCGCCTGCTGCATGGTCGGACTGAAGGTGCCGCTGGTGATTTCGCCGGTGGCGTCGGTGCCAGCCACCACCACTTTCTGGTGGGCGCGCAGCACGCCACCTTTTTCGCGCAAGATCAGGCCCACGAACTGGGCGTTCTGGCCCATGGCTTGCAGGGCTGCCTTGCCGATGAAGTCGCGCTCGGAGACCAGGTCGATGGTCCATGCCAGGCCGGCGTCCAGCGGGTTCACGGTTTCGTCCATGTCCTGGCCGTACAGGTTCATGCCGGCTTCCAGGCGCAGCGTGTCGCGCGCGCCCAGGCCTGCCGGTTTGACGCCGGCGGCGACCAGCGCGTTCCACAGGTTCTCGGCCTGTTCAGCGGCGACGCCGATTTCGAAACCATCTTCACCGGTATAGCCGGTGCGGGCGATCATCGCTTCGCCGAAGGTGGCGCTCTGTGCGAAGGCCACGTTGAACGGCTTCATGTCCGCCGTGCCTTCTTTCGATTCAGGGATCACTTGCCATACCTTGGCGCGGGCGTTCGGGCCTTGCACGGCGATCAGCGCCATGGCATTGTCGCCGTCGCGGCGCTGGGTGATGGTCAGGCCGCTGCTGGTGGCCTGGTTATGCGCCTGCATCCAGGCCACGTCTTTTTCGGCGGTGCCGGCGTTGACCACCAGGCGGAACCAGCTCTCGTTGATGAAGTAGACGATCAGGTCATCGATCACGAAGCCTTGCGGGTTCAGCATGCAGGAGTAGAGCGCCTTGCCCGATACCTGCAGCTTGTCGACGTTGTTGGCCAGCAGGCCGCGCAGGAAGGTGCGCACGTTGTCGCCCTTGATGTCGACCACGCACATATGGGCCACGTCGAACATGCCGACGTCGGTACGCACGGCATTGTGCTCTTCGATTTGGGAACCGTAGTTGACTGGCATATCCCAGCCGCCGAAATCGACCATGCGGGCGCCGGCAGCGCGGTGTGCGTTATTGAGGGGAGTAGCTTTGAGCGTCATGGTACGGTCCAAACGAAAAGGGGTTAACAGGGAATGACGATGATTCCATCATGTTGCAACCCCTCTGTCCTTGGTACCTGAGAGATAGCGGAACGGGGGATGTCCTCGTTTTCCGCACGCCCCTTCGGTGGATTGCTGCTGCAATCTCTCTCCAGAGTTTGAGCCACGTTTTTTATGGCCCCTTGACCGGTCCTTTTGCCTGAGAGTTTTTGGGTAGTGCCCCTTCGGCGGCAACGCTGGTTTGCCCTCTCCCGATCAAGACTCGGGAATATATGCCAGAAGGGCATGAAAGTCAATCTTGGCGCCTTGCGCACGAATGAAGCGGGGAAAACGGTAAAAACGACAATTTGCTAGAATTAATCACACTAATTGAGAGCCCACCGATGAGCCAAGACCAAACTACTTACGAGGGACATGCGTGGTTCACGTTGTCCGGTGATGTGAACAGCGACATGGTGCGCCGCGTGTTTGACGCGGTTGCGGACATGAGCGAAGACCGTATCACGACCGCCCATATCCTGATCCAGTCCAACGGCGGCTATGTCAGCGATGGCATCTGCCTGTACAACTACCTGAGCAAGCTGCCGATCAAGATTGTCACCTACAACGCCGGCGCCGTGGCGTCGATTGCCGTGATCCTGTTCCTGGCCGGGGCCGAGCGCTATGCCAGCGACACCGCGCGCTTCATGGTGCACAAGTCGCATGCCAGCGCGCCGCATGGCGCCCGTCCTGACGCGCTGCGCATTATCGTGGAAGGACTGCAGGCCGACGATGCGCGCACCGAGCAAATCCTGCGCAGCCATGTTCAGCTCAGTGATGAGCACTGGCGCGTGCATGAGTATTCCGACCTGCACCTGACGGCGGCGGAAGCGCTCAAGGTCGATCTGGTGAATGGGGTGGAGGACTTTGTGCCGCCAGCCGGCCAGCGCATCACCAATATCTGAAAACAAATGCGGCGCCACCAGGCGCCGCATGCACCGCCGAATGTCTACTTAGCGGTTGCCGGCCTTGTTGCCGTCATTTTTGTGGCTTTGACGGCCAGCTTCCACATGCTGCTCATGGGTGCCGCCCTGGGTGCCGGTACGCGAGCCGCTGGACGAACCGGCGTTGCCCGATTGCTTGTTGCTGCCCTGGTTGGAGCCCTGCTTGCTGCCGCTGCCACTATTGCTGTTGCTGCTGCCTTTTTGATTCGCGTTCATTTTGATTCCTTTACGAAAGTTAAAGAACGCCAGAAACGATTTAACGTTTCTGGTGACGCCATGATGCGTTTTCAGCAGCAGTCCAGCTATCGGAATACCCCCTGGTGGCGTGTAGGAGCATGGCTTGTCGGCCGGCGTTGCGGGAACTCGGCAAAATACACCAAAAATTGCACATACTTGGTTTTCATCCATTGCTTTATGGAAATGCAGTGTGAGAATGTGAGGGTACGCCTGATCTGACTCCGCAAGGCCGCCATGACTGCAACGCCGACAACCGCCGCACCGCCGACAACCGCCGCACCGCTGACCACGCCCAAGACGGTGTCGCCGCGGCATGCCTTGCTGGAGGAGTTGATCGGCATCGCCGTCAAGCACGCGGGCGACCAGTACCTGGACCTGGCCAACAAGCTGGCCGGCGCGTTGATTGACGCCACGGACGGCGACGCGCGGCTGATACAGCAGCGCCTCCGCGCCGGCAATCAGCTACGCAACCGCAACTATGCGTTCCTGCATCTGGCCACTACCGCGCTGGAAAAAGCGTTGCGGCGCGAGATCGCCGAGCTGGCGCCAGGCGTCAAAGGCAAGGCGCGCGCCGCCGCCGGGCCACTGTCGCTGGTGTCGCTGGAAGAGATGGACAGCAAGGTGGCCATGAGCGGCGTCAGCAAGCCATTTGAAGCGCTGTATGCGGATGCGCTACAGACGCTCAACGTGCGGCTGGCGTTTTTGCTGGACCGCGAGATCCTGCGCGTCAACCAGAACCCGTTCCGGCCGGAGGTATTTCTCTCTGCCTTGCAGCAGGCATGGACCGAGTTCGATACGGAGGAAGAGGCGGCCGGGCTGCTGCAGCCGCTGCTCAAGCCCGGCATGTTTATCGAGATCGGCCCGATGCTGGCGGCGCTGAGCCTGGCCTTGCAGACCAAGGGCGTGCTGCCGGGACCGGTGGAGGGCTACCAGCGCCGCAAATCGGATGGCGCCGCATCTCCTGCTGCCAGGTCGCGTACCAATCAGGCGGCGCTGGCGCAGCAGCTGCGCCAGTTCTTTGCGGCCAGTGATGTGGCGGGATCGGCGGCCGGGCAGATTGTCGACGGCATCGCCAGCGGCATGCTGCAGGGGGCCGACTTGACGATCCCGGATTTGCCCGCGTCCGCACTGACCGCAGACAGCCACTGGAAGCCGAATGCGGTAGCGCGCGCAACCGCTGTGTCGCCAGCCGGCGCCTGGGCGCAGGGGCCGGCGCAGGGCTTCCATACTGGCGCGGCGACCAATGAAGAGGTGCAGCGGCAGTCGCAGATCGGCGCCAGGCAGCCTTTGTTAGCCTATCTGGCGGACCTGCAAAAAGCGGCGCCGGCGCCTGGCCCGGGCAATGTGTTCTACCTGCCCAGTCTGAAGCAAAGCATGCCGCAGGGGAGCTTGTCGCGCACCGATGAGAGCACCATTGATCTGCTGTCGGCCGTGTTTGATACCGTGTTCCGCGACCAGAGCATTTCGCCGGAAATCCGCGAACTCATACGCTTCCTGCAGGTCCCTGTGTTGAAGGCGGCGCTGGTGGACAAGAACTTCTTCTTCCAGGAAGCGCATCCGGCCCGTCGCCTGCTGGAGCTGCTGTCGCGCATGGGCTGGGAGCAGCGCAAAGGCCCGGATGATCCGCTGTTCCAGGCCATGCAGCGCAGTGTTGACCGCGTGGGCCGCGATTACGACCACGAACTGTCGGTGTTCACCGAAGCGGTCAACGAGCTGGAAGCGCAGATTCAGGCCGAAGAAAAGGCCGCTGCCGCCGCGATAGCCGCGCCCATCGCGGCCGCGCTCAAGCAGGAAAAAATGGCGGAGTCGAACAAGCTGGCCAAAAACGCGGTGGCGCTGCGGATCGGTACGGGCGAAGTGATCGCCGTGGTGGAAGCCTTCCTCGAGCAGCGCTGGAGCGCCGTGCTGACCATCGCCTACAGCATTGAGGACGACAAGCCTGGCGCCGTCAACAACGCCACCCGAACCATGGATGACCTGATCTGGAGCGTGCGTCCCAAGATCAAGCCGGAGGAACGCAAGCAGCTCATCGCCAAATTGCCCGGCCTGCTCGCGACGCTGAATAAATGGCTGGATGTGATCAAGTGGCAGGATGCCGACCGGTTGCAGTTCTTTGCCGAGCTGGCCGAGTGCCACGCGTCCATCGTGCGGGCGCCGCTGGAGCTGTCGCCAGAACGCCAGGTGGAGATTGCCATGCAGGTCGCGCGGCAGGCGGCCGAGCGCCGGCTGGCACTGCAGGCCAGGGCGGAAGCGGAGGCGCAGTCACATAGCGAACAGGCGTCCGATCCCGGCGCTGAAGACGCCATCGTCGAAGTCGATGGCCTGGTACGCGGCATCTGGCTGGAATTCGCGCAGGACGATGGCAGTCAGCGCAAGGTCAAACTGGCGTGGATCAGTCCACGCCGCACGCTGTACATCTTCTCGACCGCCGCGCGGCAGGAGGCGTTCTCCATGTCCGGCGACGAGCTGGCCAGGCGCTTTGGCGAAGGCCGCGCGCAGGTGCTGCGTGCCGACGGCGTGGTGGCGGTGGCGCTGTCCCAGGCGCTGTCACGCGACGCCGGCAACGATGCGGACATGGCCGCCGTCGGCTAAGCCGCGGGTTGAGCCGCGTTTAGCGCACCGTCAGCAGTGCGCCACCCATCCCGATAAACACCAGTGCGCCGCTGCGGCCGGCCAGGCGGCGGCGCTTGGCACTGCTGGCGATATTACGCTTCAACCAGGACGCGCAGTTCACGTAGAAGAAGTGCGACAGCAGCGTGCAGGCAGTGAAAGTGGCGGTCAGCAGCAGGAAGCGCAGCGGATCGATATGGTCCGGCGGCATAAACTGCGGGAAGATCGCGGTGAAGAACAGGATCGCTTTCGGATTGCTGACGGCCACCAGCAGCCCGGCGCGGAAGGTGCTCAGGCGGCTTTCCTCCGCCGCTGGCTGCAGCGCCTGCGCTGCGCTCTGCTGGCCGGCGCTGCGCCACAGGCGGATGCCCAGATACACCAGATACGCGGCGCCGGCCAGCTTGAGCAGCCCGAACGCCAGCGCGGACGCCTTCAGCACCAATCCCAGTCCCGTCACCGCCGTCGTCGCAACGATGAACACGCCCAGCGCATTGCCGGCCGAGCTATAAAACGCGCGCCGCGCACCCTGGCTGGACGCGGTGGAGATCGCCATTAGCACGCCTGGCCCGGGACTGAAGGCGGCAGCCATGGAAACGGACAGGAATAGCAGCCAGGTCGAAAAGCTCATCTTGTACTCCAGAAAGTAAAGACTCAGTATGGTTTTAAACCAGTCAACGATAAATACTTTAATATTTACAATATCTTTAACTGGTAATTCATAATCATGGACAGGCTGCGCAGCATGGAGGTGTTTGTCGGCGTCGTGGAAGCGGGCAGTTTTACGGCGGCGGCCAGGGCGTTTGAGATGTCAGTGGTCATGGTGGGCAAGCATATCGCCGACCTGGAGCAGCGCCTCGGCGCGCGGCTGCTGAACCGCACCACGCGCCGTCAAAGCCTGACCGAAATCGGCGAACAGTATTGCGAGCAATGCCGCCAGATACTGGCCCACGTGCAGAGTGCGGAATCGGGCGCGCTGGCGATGCGCAGCAGTGCGCGCGGCAACTTGCGCATCAGTGCACCCGTGGCGTTTGGCAGCGCCTTGCTGGCGCCGCTGCTGCCGGCTTATATGGCGGCGCATCCAGAGGTCAGCGTGGACCTGGATCTCAGCGAGCGCATTTCCGATCTGGTGGAGGAGGGACTGGACGCCGCCATCCGCATCGGCCGGCTTGATGACTCGACCTTGATCGCGCGCCCGCTCAAGCCATATGGCATGGTGATCTGCGGTGCGCCGGCTTACCTGGCGCGCTGCGGCACGCCGGCCACGCCTGCCGATCTGGCGCAGCACCAGTGTCTGGATTTTCTGCATTGGCGCCGTGTGGTGCGCTGGCGCCTGGGACAGCCGGATGGCGCGCTGCCATCGCCGCAGCCGAGCCGCTTCCGCTCGAATAACGGCCAGGCGGTCAAGCAGATGGCCCTGAATGGCTTTGGTCTGGCGATGCTGCCCGAAATCGTCGTGGCTGAAGAGATCGCCCAAGGCCGGCTGGTGCCGCTGCTGCGCAACTACATGCCGCCGCTGCGGCCGTTGCATCTGATTTATCCGCGCGGTCGGCAGACCACACCCAAGCTCAGCACCTTTGTCGATTTCGTGGTGAAGAACTTCGGCCTGGCGTAATTACGGCGTACCGTTGGCGCCGTGCTGGACGTAGCCAGGGCGTTCCATCAGGCGCTGCGACCAGGTCTGCAGCGCGGGCAGCGCCGGCCGCGCGACAGGGGTGGACAGCCAGCGATTGAGCGACAGGCCGAGGACGATATCGGCCAGCGTAAAGGTGTCGCCGCATACGTAGGCGCCAGTAGCGGCAAGCTGCTGATCCAGCAGGGCCATCAGCCGGTTCCAGGTGTTGGTGCTGCTGGCGATCATGGCTGGATCCTGATGCTCGGCGCTGCCGCGAATTAAGGCCATGAAGGGATAGCGCCATGCGTTGTTCAGTTCCGTGGCTTGCCAATCCATCCATTTCTCCACCTGGGCGCGCGCCATGGGCTCGAGCGGCAGCAGGTCCGTGCGGCCGTGCTTGCCTACCAGGTAGCGGCAAATGGTGTTCGATTCCCATAGGGCCTGACCGTTATCGATAACGACCGGCACCAGGCCGTTGGGGTTCAGGCCAAGGAATTCCGGCGTGCCGGTCGGCTGGAAGCCGCCGCCGTACTGTTCCAGTTGATAGGCCTGGCCGGTTTCAGCACAAGTCCACAGCACCTTGCGCACATTGATCGAGGTTGATTTTCCAAGTAGGGTCAGCATGCGGGCAGTATGCCACGGCATGGCCAATCAGGTTATATTTCTTCTAGGTAAGGCTTCGCTATAATGCGCGCGTATGTGGTCTAATAGATGGTGCGGTGCAAAATAAGGAGCAGTATGTATTTTTGGTGGCATTGGTTAAGTGTAGTAGGCAGTCTTGCGGTGACCGGCCCGATCGGCGTCGCCATCGTAGTCTGGCTGCTGGCTGGCAAGTCCTGGCGCTTGACCGCCATCTGGGCGCTGCTGTTTGGCACCGGCATGGCGCTGGTCGTGATTACCAAAATGGCCTTCATCGGTTGGGGTGTCGGGGTTGCGTCAGTTGAGTTTGCCGGCTTTAGCGGCCATGCCATGCGCGCTGCTGCGGTCTTCCCGGTGGCCGGTTATCTGGCGACCCGGTCCTCGCCGGTGTGGATGCGCCAGTTGGGTACGTCGGCGGGCGTGCTGCTTGCCGTTCTGATCGCCATTTCGCGCGTGTATGTGCAAGCGCACTCGACATCCGAGTCCGTCACGGGTTGCTTGCTTGGCTTGCTGGTGGCTGCCGCCTTCATCTGGTATGCCAGCACCGAGCGCCACATGGCCCTGAGCCGCGTGCTGGTGGTGCTGTGTATTCCCGTGCTGCTGTTGGCGCCGACCGTCGAGCCGATTCCGGCCGAACAATGGATCACGCAGGCCGCATTGTATCTGTCCGGCCGCGACCAGCCCTTCACCCGGCAGATGTGGCACAACCCGCAGCAACAGCTGACGCAGCAGCACTGAGGGCCGTGCAACGTTGCACGCTTTCCGGCCTGATATGATGCGCAAAATGGTATTATTGTGAAATTTTACAGCCCACACACCAGATAACAACGTGCGTCTTTCTTCCATCAAATTGTCGGGATTTAAGTCTTTCGTTGATCCCACCAATTTTCAGGTGCCGGGTCAGCTGGTTGGCGTCGTAGGTCCCAACGGTTGCGGCAAATCGAACATTATCGATGCCGTGCGCTGGGTGCTGGGCGAATCAAAAGCGTCGGAGCTGCGTGGCGAATCCATGCAGGACGTGATCTTCAACGGCTCCACCAACCGCAAGCCCGCTGGCCGCGCGTCGGTGGAGCTGGTGTTCGATAACCATGCAGGCAAGGCAGCCGGCCAGTGGGGCCAGTACGCCGAGATCGCCGTCAAGCGCACGCTGACGCGCGATGGCACCTCCACCTACTACATCAACGGCCAGCCGGTGCGGCGCCGTGATATCCAGGACATCTTCCTTGGTACCGGCCTGGGGCCGCGCGCTTACGCGATTATCGGCCAGGGCATGATTTCGCGGATTATCGAATCGCGCCCTGAAGAGCTGCGCGTGTTCCTGGAAGAGGCGGCCGGCGTCTCGAAGTACAAGGAACGCCGCCGCGAAACGGAAAACCGGCTGCACGACACGCGCGAGAATCTGCTGCGCGTGGAAGACATCCTGCGCGAGCTGAATGCCAACCTGGAAAAGCTGGAAGGCCAGGCCGCCGTCGCCACCAAATTCCATCAGCTGCAGGCGGACCAGGAAGAGAAGCAAAAGCTGCTTTGGCTGCTGCGCAAGGTCGAGGCGGAGAACGAGCAAAAGAAGTATTTCCGCGAAGTCGAGCAGGCGCAGAACGATCTGGAAGAACAAACCGCCAAGCTGCGTAACGTCGAGCTGTCGCTGGAGCAGATGCGCCAGTCGCATTTTGCCGCCGGTGACCGTCTGCACACGGCGCAGGGTGCGCTGTACCAGACCAACGCCGAAATCGGCAGCCTGGAAGCGCAGATCAAATTCGTGGTGGAGTCGCGCAGCCGCCTGCAGGCGCAGCTGGCCGCACTGACCGCGCAGCGCGATCAATGGGAACGCCAGGCCAATGAATACGGCGAGCAGATTGCCGAAGCCGAGTTCTCGCTCGAAGAGCTGAGCGCGAAGGTCGAAGAGTCGGCCGTGATGGCCGAACAAAAAGCCGAATCGCTGCCGATGCTGGAACAGGCGTGGAAGGAAGCGCAGACCAGAAGCACCGAGTCGCGCGCCCGCATCATGCAGGCGCAGCAGCAGCTGGAGCTGGAGTCGGCCCATCAGCGCAACGCCAACAACATCCTGAATGGCCTGGCCGTGCGCCGCGAGCGCCTGATGCAGGAAAAGAGCGGCTTGAGCATGCCCGATAGCGCGCACCTGTCCAACCTGCGCTTGCAGCTGGAAGAAAAGCAGCAGGCGCTGGAAGAGCAGAGCTTCATGCTGGAAGAGGCGCTCGAGCAGCAGCCCCGCCTGGAGCAGGAGCGCCAGGAAGCGCAGCAGCAGGTCAATAGCGAAACCGCCGCCAACGCGCAACTGGAAGCGCGCTTGAATGCACTGCGCCAGTTGCAGGAACGCGTACAGACGCAAGGCAAGGTCACGCCGTGGCTGCAAAAGCATGAGCTGGAGTCGCTGCCGCGTTTGTGGCAGAAACTGAATATCGAAGCGGGCTGGGAACAGGCGCTGGAGTCGGTGCTGCGCGAGCGTACCTCTGCGCTGCAAATGTCGAACATCGAATGGGCCAAGGCTTTCTTCAGCGACGCGCCGCCTGCCAAGCTGGCGTTGTACGCACCATCCACCGCGGTGCCGCCAAATCCGGTGGAAGTGGCGGGCCTGAAGCCGTTCCTGAACCTGCTGAAGTTGAATGATCCGGGACTGCGGGGTTTGCTGCAGGACTGGCTGCACAACGTCTACACGGCGGACGATGCGGCGGAAGCGTTTGCCGACCGCGCCAAACTGCCGGCTGGCGCTTGCATCATCACGCGCCAGGGTCACGTCATCACGCCGGGCAGTGTGCGCTTCTATGCAGCCGACTCGGAACAGGACGGCATGCTGGGCCGCCAGCAGGAAATCGACAACATCACCAAGCAGCTGCGCGCGCAGCAGATGCTGGCCGACGAGGCGCGCGCGCGCTCGGTGCGCGCGGAAGCTGCGCTCAGTGAGCTGACCCGCCGTCTGACGGAATACCGCGCCAAGCTGCAAAGCCTGCAATCGTCGGTGCATACGCTGCAAATCGACGTGGTGAAACTGACCGAGATCGAGGCGCGCTTCAACCAGCGCAGCACGCAGATCGAAACCGACCTGGCCGAGATCACCGCGCAGGAAGAGGAGCAAACCCAGGTCAAGCTGGAGTCTGAGGAGAAGTTCGAACAGCTGGACATGGAACTCGGCAACCTGCAAGGCACGCACGAAGATGGCCAGACCGCGTTCATGGAAAAAGAGCAGCGTCTGGCCGATGCCCGCCAGGCCTTGCGCGATCTGGAACGCGCGGCGCAGGAAGTGCAGTTCGCTGAAAAGACCCAGCGCAGCAAGATCGAGGAATTCCGCCGCAATATCGCTACCGCTACCGCACAGGTGGCGCAGGTGACGGAAAGCCTGGAGGCCGGCCGCACGGAGCTGGAGAGCCTGGAGCAGGGCACGGCCAACGAAGGCTTGCAGGAACTGCTGGACCGTCGCACCAGCCAGGAAAAAGCACTGTCCGACGCGCGCCACGAGCTCGATCAGATTGCGCAGCAGCTGCGCATGTTCGAGGAAGGCCGTTTGTCGACCGAGCGCGCACTGCAACCGCAGCGCGACAAGATCATGGAGATGCAGCTCAAGGAGCAGGCCGCGCGCCTGAACCAGGAACAGTTTGCCGCCCAGCTGGCCGAAGTGCAGGCCGACGAAGCGGCGCTGGCCGAGAAGCTGCATCCGGACATGAAGGCCTCGTATCTGCAGGGCGAAGTCACGCGCCTGACCAATGCGATTTCGCTGCTGGGCGCCGTCAATCTGGCGGCGCTGGACGAACTGGCGACTGCTTCCGAGCGCAAGAACTTCCTCGATTCACAGAACGCCGACTTGCAGGAAGCGATCGCCACGCTGGAAGACGCCATCACCAGGATCGACAAGGAAACGCGCGATCTGCTGCAAGACACGTTTGACCGCGTCAACGGCCACTTCTCCGAACTGTTCCCGATCCTGTTCGGTGGCGGCCAGGCCAAGCTGATGATGACGGGCGACGAAATCCTGGACTCCGGCGTGCAGGTGATGGCGCAACCGCCTGGCAAAAAGAACGCCACCATTCACCTGCTGTCCGGCGGGGAGAAAGCGCTGACCGCGACGGCGCTGGTGTTCTCCATGTTCCGCCTGAACCCGGCGCCGTTCTGCCTGCTCGACGAGGTCGATGCGCCGCTGGACGACGCCAATACCGAACGATTCTGCCGTATGGTCAAGCGCATGTCCGACCAGACCCAATTCCTCTTCATCTCGCACAACAAGATTGCGATGGAGATGGCCAATCAACTCATCGGTGTGACGATGCAAGAGCAGGGTGTATCGCGCATCGTGGCGGTGGATATGGAATCCGCCGCAAACTTCGCTACCGAGGCACAAGCAGCATGAACGATCTTCAACTCAGCTTAATCGCAGCCGCCGGCGTGTTTGTCGCCGGCGTCTTCACGTACAACAAAATCCAGGAATACAAGGCCAAGAAGAGTGTCGAACGGGCCTTTTCCACCGACCATGACGATGTGCTCATGCGCAGCGGCGACGAACCGGTCGCCCGCCAGGAGCCCAGCTTTTCGCTCGATGGCAGCGCGCCCGGCCTGGCTGGCGGCGAAGCCAGTGCTGCTGCGTCGGCACTGAGCGCCGTTGCAGCGGAGTTCAGCACCGACGACGAGGCCGGCAAGCCGGCCAGCGACGACCAGCTGGCGGCCCGCGCCAACGCCGCATCGGCTGCCGCGGCGGAACAGGCCACGGCGCTGGTTGATCCGCTCATCGACTGCCTGCTGCCGCTGGCGCTGGAAGCCCCGGCGCGCGGCGACAAACTGCTGCCCATACTGCAAACCCTGCGCATGGTCGGCAACAAGCCGGTACACTACATCGGCATGGCCGTCAGCGGCGACTGGGAACCGATCGCGCATGGCGGCGTCTACACCCGGCTGCAGGGCGGCGTGCAGCTGGCCAGCCGCAGCACCGCGCTGAATGAACTGGAATATTCGGAACTGGTCACGCGCCTGCGCGCCATGGCCGACGAAATCGGCGCCGAGCCGGAAATCCCTGACATGATTGAAGTGATGGCCGAAGCGCGCAATCTGCACCGCTTCGTCGCCGGTCACGACGCACAGCTGGGCGTCAACCTGCAATCGAATGGTGCGCCTTGGTCCGTCAACACGCTGATCGGCGCGCTGGAGAAGCAGGGCTTCGACGTTCGTCCTGATGGCCGCTTCGTGATGCCGGATGGCGAGGGTGGCTTCCTGTTCTCGCTGTCCACCAACGTGACGCCGGCCGAGGAAACCACTGCGCGCCTGACGCTGCTGCTGGACGTGCCTTGCGTGGCGCCTGCGCGCGACGGCTTTGGCGCCATGGTGGCCTGCGCCAAGGCGCTGGTAGCGCGCCTGGATGCCACCATTGTCGATGACTACAATCAGCCGCTGTCCGATGCCGCGCTGACGGAAATCGCCAGCCAGGTGCAGGACTTCTACAACGAAATGAATGACGCCGACATTGCTGCCGGCTCCACCCGCGCATTGCGTCTGTTCAGCTAAGGTAAGGCAATGACGGAAGTAGACTTCAAAACGCGCATCGAACAACTCAGCGCGGAGCTGAACCGCCATTTGCACGCCTATCACGTGCTGGATGCGCCAACCATTCCCGATGCGGAATACGACAAGCTGTTCATTGAACTGCAAAAGCTGGAAGAGCAGCACCCCGGGCTGGCGCTGCCTGACTCGCCGACCAAGCGTGTTGGCGCGGCGCCGCTGCCGCAGTTCGAACAGGTCACCCACACGGTGCCGATGCTGTCGCTGAATAACGGCTTTAGCGACGAGGACATCGAGAACTTCGACCGCCGCGTGCGCGAAGGTCTGGATACCGCCGCGCTGGTCGAATATGCGGCGGAAGTGAAGTACGACGGCCTGGCGATCAATCTGCGCTACATCCACGGCGTACTGACGGAAGCGGCCACGCGCGGCGACGGTTACACGGGCGAAGATGTTACGACCAATATCCGCACCATCCGCAGCATTCCGCTGCGCCTGAAGACCGACAATCCGCCGGCCATTCTCGACGTGCGCGGTGAAGTGCTGATGTTCAAGCGCGATTTCGAGTCGATGAATGCGCGCCAGCGTGAGGCTGGACAGAAGGAATTCGTCAACCCGCGCAATGCGGCTGCGGGCAGCCTGCGCCAGCTGGATTCACGCATCACGGCGTCGCGCAAGCTGAGCTTCTTCGCTTACGGTATCGGTGCGCTGGAAGGCGCCGAGATGCCGCTATCGCATTCGGCGCTTCTGGACTGGTATCGCGAGCTTGGCCTGCCGGTCGCCAAGGAAGCCACGGTGGTGCGCGGTTACGATGGCATGATGGCTTACTACCAGCAGATCGGCGCCGCGCGTCCCTCCATGCCGTATGAGATCGATGGCGTGGTGTACAAGGCCAATCTGCTGCAAGACCAGCGAGCGCTGGGCTTCGTCTCGCGTGCGCCGCGCTTTGCGCTGGCGCACAAGTTCCCGGCCGAGGAAGCAACCACGGTGGTGCAGGCGATTGAAGTGCAGGTCGGCCGTACCGGCGCCATCACGCCAGTGGCGCGTCTGGCGTCCGTGTTTGTCGGCGGCGTCAACGTCACCAACGCCACGCTGCATAACGAGGACGAAGTGCGCCGCAAGGATGTACGCGTCGGCGACACGGTGATCGTGCGCCGCGCTGGCGATGTGATTCCAGAAGTGCTGGCCGTGGTGCTGGAGAAGCGCCCCGAATCGACGGTGGCCTACGAGCTGCCGAAGGCTTGCCCGGTGTGCGGCTCGCACGTGGTCCGCGAGGAAGGCGAGGCAATCGCACGCTGCTCCGGAGGCCTGTTCTGCTCCGCGCAGCGCAAGGAAGCAATCCGCCATTTCGCCGGCCGCCGCATGATGGACATTGAGGGTCTGGGCGACCGCTATATCGATAACCTGGTCGAGCATGGCCTGGTCAAGCGCGTGGCCGACCTGTATGCGCTCAAGCTGGAAGACCTGCTGGAGATGAAGCGCCTGGCCGATGAACGCGACGGCACCACGCCGGAGACGGTCGTGCAAGGCAAAATCGCCACCAAGTGGGCGGATAATCTGCTGGAAGCAATTGCCGCCAGCAAGAACCCGCCGCTGGAGCGCCTGTTGTTCGCATTGGGCATCCGCCACGTCGGTGAATCGACGGCCAAGACGCTGGCGGAATGGCTGGGTCGCTTCGACCTGATACGCCGCGTGCCAGCCGCTTTGCTGCGCGTGCTGCCCGATATCGGTGGCACGGTGGCGGAATCGATTGCGGACTTCTTCGCCGAGCCAAAGAATCAGGAAGCGATCGATGCGCTGCTGGCTGCCGGCGTGGCGCCGCAAGGCGAACATGCGCCAAGCGCCAAGCTGCGCGAGAAACTGGACGTCATCAAGCTGATGGCGGCGCTGGGAATTCCCAAGCTGACGGAGCCACGCAGCAAGCAGCTGGTGGAGCAGGAGGTTTCGCTGGAAGTGCTGGCGCACCTGCCGGTGTTCACTGTATTCAGTCTGCCGGCCGCAGTGGCGGAGTCGCTGGAACAATGGATGGCGCAGCCGGGCCACCGCGAGCAAGTCAAGGCGCTGCACAAGCTGCGCGAAGATCTGCTGGCGCAGTTACCGCAAACCGTGGCTGCGGAAGGCCATCTGACGGGCAAGACCTTTGTCCTGACGGGCACCTTGCCAACCATGGGCCGCGACCAGGCCGCCGCGTTGATTGAAGCGAAGGGCGGCAAGGTCTCCGGTTCGGTATCAAAGAAAACACATTACCTTGTCGCTGGCGCGGATGCGGGCAGCAAGCTGGCCAAGGCGCAGGAGCTAGAAGTGACGATTCTGGACGAAGCAGGACTGCTCGCACTACTCGAAGAAAAATAGTTATGCCAAAAATTCAAAAAGCAGTCTTTCCCGTGGCAGGCCTGGGCAGCCGTTTTCTGCCTGCCACCAAAGCGCAGCCTAAAGAGATGCTGCCTATCGTTGACAAGCCGCTGATTCAGTATGCGGTGGAGGAGGCAGTCGCCGCCGGCATCAATGAGATGGTGTTCATCACTGGCCGCAACAAGCGCGCGATCGAAGACCATTTCGACAAGGCCTATGAGCTGGAGTCGGAACTCGAAGCCGCCAACAAACAGCAGCTGCTGGAGCTGGTGCGCAACGTGATTCCCAAGCACGTCAACTGCATCTATATCCGCCAGTCGGAGCCCTTGGGCCTGGGCCATGCTGTGCTGTGCGCCCGTCCCGTAATTGGCGATGAACCGTTTGCCGTGTTGCTGGCGGACGATTTCATGGATACCGCCACGGGCGTCAAGCCGGTGCTGGCGCAGATGACCGACTTGTACGCATATGAGCGTTGCAGCCTGCTGGCAGTGCAGGAAGTGCCGCGTGAAGCGACGCGCCAGTATGGTATCGTCAGCGCCACCGGCTATCAGCCCAAGCTGGAACTGGTGCACGGTATCGTTGAAAAGCCCATGCCGGACAAAGCGCCATCGACGCTGGCCGTGGTGGGCCGATACGTACTGTCGGGCCGCATTTTCGACTATCTGGAACACCTGGGCAGCGGCGCCGGCGGCGAGATCCAGCTGACCGACGGTATCGCCGCGCTGATGAAGGACGAACGCGTGCTGGCCTACCGCTACGATGGCACACGCTACGACTGCGGCTCGAAGCTGGGCTACCTCAAGGCGACCACCGCGATGGGCCTCAAGCACGCAGAAACCGGCGACGAATATTGCCAGTTCCTGCGCGACATCCAGTGCCAGATTAAGGACTAAACATTATGGCGGTTCGTGAAATCCTGAAGATGGGCGACCCCCGCCTGCTGCGTGTGGCGGAACCTGTCACCGAGTTCGACACGCCCGCCATGCGCGAGCTGATTGCCGACATGTTCGACACCATGCACGCGGCCAATGGCGCCGGTCTGGCGGCGCCGCAGATCGGCGTCAACCTGCAGCTGGTGATCTATGGCTTCAAGCACAATCCGCGTTACCCTGAGGCGCCGCAAGTGCCGGAAACGGTATTAATCAATCCGGTGCTGACGCTGTTGTCGGAAGAGACGGAAGAAGCGTTTGAGGGTTGTCTGTCGGTGCCAGGCATGCGTGGCAGCGTACCGCGCTACACCAGGCTGCGTTACGAGGGCGTGGACCAGCACAATCAGCCGATCAGGCGCGATGTGGATGGCTTCCACGCGCGCGTGGTGCAGCATGAGGTGGACCATTTGCTGGGCAAGCTGTACCCGATGCGGATTAAGGACTTCTCCAAATTCGGTTTTACCGAGGTGATGTTCCCCGGCCTCGATCCCAACGACGACGACTGACATCATGAGCCAACAGCCGCCGCTGCAAAAAGCCGTACGGCCACGCGTAGGGCAGGTGCGCGGCGAATTCCAGCTCGGGACTTCGCGCATCAAACGCATCGGCATCAACCGCTGGCACTGGGGTGACATTTATCACTGGATGCTGACCATCAGCTGGCCGCAGTTCTTCCTGCTGATTGGTGCGCTGTACTTCTTCACCAACCTGGTATTTGCGCTGGCGTTTTATCTGGTACCGGGTTCGATCTCCAACGCGCGGCCGGGTTACTTCCCCGACTGCGTGTTCTTCTCGATCGAGACGCTGGCCACCGTGGGTTATGGCTTCATGAACCCCGGTTCCACCTATGGCCACGTGGTGGCTTCAACCGAGATTTTGCTGGGCATGGTGGAAGTGGCGGCCGTGACAGGCCTGCTGTTCGCTCGCTTCTCGCGGCCGACGTCACGCATCATGTTTTCCGAGGTTGCCGTGATTACGCCGTTTAATGGCGTGCCGACGCTGATGCTGCGCGCCGGGAACGAGCGCGCCAATCTGATACTGGAAGCCTCGGTGCGCGCTTCGCTGGTACGGCGCGAGACCACGCTCGAAGGGCAGGTGTTCACGCGCTTCTACGATCTGACACTGGAACGCGAACATTCCGGCGTGTTCGCGCTGACCTGGACCATTCTGCACAAGATCGATGAATCCAGTCCGCTGTTCGGCAAGAGCCAGCAGGATTTGCAGAACGAAGGCACCACGCTGACGGTGGCGATTTCCGGCACCGACGATACGCTCAACGATTTCGTGCACGCACGCCAGACCTACGCGGCCGAGCATATCTACTTCAACCACCACTTTGCCGACATCATGTCCGACAAGCTGGAAGGCAATGTGCGTATCCTCGATTACAGCAAATTCCACGACATCTACCCGGACGGCAGCGGCGAAGGCCTGATGCCCGGCGCGGCACTCGCCCATCCGGGCTAATTGCCGAGCAGGTCGCGGGCGTTCAGCAGCGCATAGACGATATCGGGATTGTTGCGGAAGCAGCGGCGCAGCGCCGCCGGCAGCGCTTCATGCGTCTTGCGGCACAAGCCTGGTTGCTCGGCCAGCTTGATCGACAGGCCCATGACGGTGCTGACGCCGTGCACGCTGGGCGTGATGGTCAGCGTGATGCCCAGCAGCTCCTGCAAGCGCTGCTTGACGCGACCCAGATCTTCATACGTGGCGATCGACTCAATGCGCTCGATGAGCCGCTTCTCTTCCTCGCGCGTGAGTTGCAGCACGCGGATATCAGCGCCTTCGCGTTCCCATGTGTCGAGTAATTCGTCGCGTCCGCACACGCAGGCGCCGGGCGGGCACTCTTTGCGGATAGGGAAGGGCGGGCTTTGAGACATAGCCCGATTTTACTCCGATTTTAGGGGCGTTCCGCTGGTGTCTGCAGACGGTGTTGCAACAGTGCCAGCACGGCTGCCTCCTCGGGACGCAGCGCATGCAGGTCGTCTTTGAGCTGCTGTTGCGCGCGGCGGCTGAGCGTCTCGCGCATGGTGCCGTCAAGGTAAGACTCGATTACGGCGGGATGCACATAGCATTTGCGGCAGATGGTCGGCGTATTGCCGAGCCGTTTGGCGACCGACTCAATGGCCTGCACCACGTTCTTCTTGGCCTGTACCTCGGAGTCGTATTTTTCGTATTCCTGCAGCGCGACGGCGGCCAGCACCGTGCCGGCCCAGGTGCGGAAGTCCTTGGCGGTGTAGTCGGCGCCGGTAACGGTTTGCAGAAACGCGTTGACGTCGGCCGAATCGATGGCGTGCGGATTGCCTTCGTCGTCCTCGTACTGGAACAGTTCCTGGCCTGGCAGGTCGCGCACGCGGCGGATGATGCCGGCCAGCCGGCGGTCGTGCACTTCCACCGCATGATGTACGCCGCTCTTGCCGCGAAAGCGGAATTGCACCTTGCCGCCATCCAGCCGCACGTGGCGGTCGCGCAGCGTGGTGAGGCCGAAGGATTTGTTCTCGCGCGCGTACTCCTCATTCCCGATCCGCATCAGCGTCGCTTCCAGCAGGTAGACGATGGTGGCGAGCACCTTCTCGCGCGGCAGGCCGGGCTGGCGCAGCGCGCCATCGACGGCGCTGCGTATCGATGGCAGGGCCTTGCCGAAGCTGAGCATGCGGCCGTACTTGGCGTCGTCGCGATGCTCGCGCCAGCGCGGATGATAGCGGTACTGCTTGCGGCCGCGCGCGTCGCGGCCCGTGGCCTGCAGGTGGCCCAGTGGATGCTTGCAGATCCAGACATCGGTCCACGCCGGCGGAATCACCAGCGATTTGATGCGGGCCAGCGTGTCGTCGTCGGTGACGACCTTGCCATCGGCGTCCAGGTAGCGGAAGTGTTTTCCATGCAGGCGGCGGGCGATGCCTGGCTGGTCGTCGTGCACATAGCGCAGCCCCGCCAGCTTGGCGGCGATGGGGGCGGGCGTTGGGGAAGGGCAGGCCGCGGCGATGGCGGCGTGCGGGTCGCGTTTCATGGCTATCCTCGCTGATCGGGTCAGGAGCATGCTACGCCCGCGCGTGTCCGGACGATGTGCGCTAACGCACGCTTTGTGGCGGCGCTTCAGTCCATGCGCTTGAGGCGCTGGCCAACGATGCTCCACTTGCAGGCTTCACCGTCGACGGTGCCGGTCAGTACCCAGCCGGTGCCGATCTTCTCGACGCCGATTGCGCACTCCAGCTCCTTTGCCAGTTTTTCAGCCCAGCCTTTGGCGGCGCCTTGGCCTTTGAATAATTCGTGGCCGTCGTAGATCACGGTGGCGTCGAACACGGGGGCGGCAAATATGGTCATGATGGTCTTCCAAAAAAAGTAAGCCAGTATTGTGCCACGGCGCGCCGGCTGGGGGGCTGAACTTGTGCCGCCGTTAAGGATCTGGCAATATCCGCGTTCTTGAATTTCAGGCAAGGCGAAATGTGAAGCGGATACCAGCAGCACTGCTGGCAATGGCCCTGGCGGCGCACTGCGCGGCGGCGAGTATCAGCGACAGCGTGGAGCATGTGCGGGCGCTGCGCGCGCAGGCGGACAAATTCACCAATGCCGGTGCCACCACGGCCGATTTGCAGCATGCCGCATCCTTGCTGGAGGCTGCGCAGCGCTATCTGGCCGGGGACGAGATGGCCTCGGCGAGCCAGGCCTTGCAACTGGAGGCGTATAACAATCTGCTCCCGCTGTCGGCGGTCTACAGCCGCCAGGGGCGCAAGGAGCAAGCGCTGGCGGCGCTGGGTAAGGCAAGCATGCTGCTGTGGTATCCGGGTGTCGCCCAGATGCTGCGCAATCAAAGCCAGTTTGACGCTATCCGCAAGGAGCCGCGCTTCCAGGCTATGCTGGATGCGTCACTGACGCCGGACCGCGTATGGAAAGGCCTGGCCAGCGATCATCCCTACAAAGAAGCACTGACGGTGGAAGAGCGCATTGCGGGCCTGACGCAGTTCTGGACCGAGGCGCGGCATGGCTTTGTCTACTTCGACAAAGTGCCGGAGCTCGACTGGGGCCAGGTCTACCTGGATTACCTGCCCAAAGTGATAGCGGCGCGCACCACGCGCGATTACTACGCTGTCATGCGCCAGCTGGCGCCGTTGCTCAAGGATGGCCATAGCAATATCTGGGCGCCGGCAGAACTGGCGGATGAATTTTACGCCGTGCCACCAGTGCGCATGGCATTGGTGGAGGGACGCGTGCTGGTGGCTTTCGTTGACGATGCCATACTGCGCACCCGTGTACAGGTTGGCGATGAGTTGCTGGCCATTGATGGCATGCCGGTGCATGACTATGCGCGGCAGCGCGTCTCCCCGCTCATCAGCGCAGGCGCACCGCAGGACCGCGACTTCCAGATCTATACGGTAGACTTGCTGCGCGGCCGCGCTGCTGATGCTGTCGTCCTGCGCCTGCGCGCCGCCAATGGCGTGCAGCGGGAAGAGCAGATCGACCGCAACGGCAGCTACCACGCGCCCGAAGCGCCTGAGTTCAAAATGCTGGACAAAGGGATCGCCTATCTCCGCATCGAACACTTTAGCGACAACAGCGGCCTGAAGGCATTTGAAGCAGCGCTACCGCAGATCATGAAGGCGCGCGGATTGATCATCGACATGCGCCGCAATGGCGGCGGCGACGGCCAGATCGGCTATGAGATTCTGAGCTATCTGACACGCCAGCGGATTAAAGGAGCCGTCAGCCATATCCGTAGCGACGATACCTATAACCGTGCCAGAGGCGGCAACATGATGAACTGGACGCAGCTAGCCAATGGCGGCTATATGCAGCAGCACGACCATGTGTATGAAGGCCCTGTGGCCGTGCTTACAGGCCCACAGACGTATTCGGCCAGCGAGGACTTCGTGGTGGCGTTCAATGTCTTGCAGCGTGGCCTCACGTTGGGTGAGTCGACCGGCGGCAGCACCGGCCAGCCGCTTAACTTCACATTGCCGGGCGGCGGCGGTGCGCGCATCTGCATCAAGCGCGACCTGTTCCCGGACGGCCGCGAGTTTGTCGGTATCGGTGTGCCGCCGCAGATCGAAGTGAAACAAACGGTTGCGGGACTGCGCGCAGGCCGCGACCCAGTGCTGGAGCGCGCGCTGGCGGAACTGCGCCAGCGCAGCACGGTGGATTAAGCGATTGCGGCTGGCATCTCCATGCGCAAGCGTGGCGTGGCCCGGAAATCGTGGTTGGACAAGCTGTCCGGCACGGCGGCATGGTCAAGACAAATGCTGACCCGTGGGCAGTGGCGTAGCTGCGTCACAGGCACATGCGGCCCGCTACTGCCAAACAGCAGCTGATAGCTGGCATCACGCTTGTGCTCTCCCAGCAGCACTAAAATGGACGATTGGGCTGCGCGCAATACCCCCAGCCCCAGGCTGACGCCGTGTCGATATGGCACGCCGTTGGCGATGCGCGTGGCCTGGCTCAGGCGCACAATCCCGCCGGTCAGCCTGGTGCGCTGGCGTGGCTCGTTAAAACCGATATGGCTATTCCGGCCCACGCCATGCAGCGCACAGTCAATGCCGCCTAACTTGTAGAGATCTTCTTCGTACTGTTTAGGTGAAACAATCGCAGCTCCTTCATCGTCGTAAAAGTGGATGAAGCGGCCGATCCCCAACGGCTCGACCAGGTCACGCCGGAGCGTCAAGGCAAAACTGTCCGGATCGCTGGAAGGCATGTGCGCGTATTCGTCCATCTGCACGCAGATCACCCGCTGCCAGTCAATGCTGTTACGGTGCTGGTCCCTTAGTACGTCGAAGATGCCGACCATGGTGCGGCCGACCGAAGGCGTGAGGACGGCATAAGGTTTTTGTCGCAGTACGTCGGCGAGTTCGGAAACCAGGCGCGCCGCAACGGTCCTTGCCACTTCCTCGGTGTCAAAAATTTGGAGCGTGTGCTGGCCGGAGTGAAACCACGGCTTGAGCGCCGCGACATGGGGAAAAGTTTGAGCTGCGTGCATGCGTCTAGCCTCCCAATTGATTGGAATGGACATGTTCAAGGACCTGGCTGACAATCGCCGCCCCGATTTCTCCGTGCCACAAGGACAGGCCGTTGGACTCTCCTTGGAAACTGGGTTCGCCGTAAGTGCCGGCCATGGGGTAGCCGCTGGACAGGCCGAGCCCGTACACGCCTGCAATCGGCTGTGCCGCAGCATCAAGTACTCGGCTGCGGCCATCGACCATGGCGGCGCCCTGCTTGTCGGAATGCAGCGCGAATGGCTGGCCGTCGGCGCTGAACAGCGGCAGTGCGCGCGGCCGATAGCCAAGCGCTGCAACGATCAGGTCTGCCTCCTGGAGCAGGGTGTCCGCGTCGTGCTGGTTGCTGCGATTGAGCTGCAATAGCTGCAAACGCGGCTCGGGCGTGGCATCGCCCAAGTGCCAGTACTGGCGCACCAGGTGGCGAGCATCGCTGCGCATGCCGGCCAGTGGATACACCCTGCCGCTGCGCGGGCAGATGTCATCCGGGCCGAAGTCGCGGTAGCCTTCAGCGATGGCGACATCCGGGGTCTGATAGGTAATCCGGAATGGCCGGCGGTGCAACACAGAGACCTTGCCATCGCCTATATTCTGCGTGTCCCAGTGGCGCAGGCATACCAGCGCACTGGACATCGCGCTATGCGAGCCGCCCACCACGGCGATTCTGGGCCGTTTAATGCCAGCCAGCCGCTGTGACAGTAGGGCGGTGCCACCGTGCGACAGCAGGTCGCCTGACAGCACGGTTTTATCGGCAAAACGCGGCAGCAGCGCCTTGCCCGCTACGGTCGCGTGCTCCAGGTGCGGCAGCGACTGGGTTGCGCCGGTTGCCAGTATCAGGCTGCGGCTACGAATGGCATGGACTGCGCCACTGGTATCGTGGTATTCGGTGAGCCAGTCACCGGCTTTCTGCTGGCTCGCTTTAATTGCGCTGACACCGCCGATAAAGGGGTCATAGTGATTGGCCATCAACCAGCGGCGCAAATTGCCTCCCAGGTCGGTCATGAACTCCGCGACAGTTTGCAGTGCCACCGGCCCGCCGCGCTGTCGATTAAGCAGCGCACCGGGGCCATGCTCCAGCAGCTGCGTGAGTGGCGGTTCCGCATCGGCGGTGGCCGAGGTTAAAAAGCTGTCGGCAAAACTATCTGAACGAATAGCATAGCGTCCAAGTTCACCGGCGCCTATGCGTGGGCTATTGTCAAGAATCGCCAGGCCGGCATTGAGTAGCTCGGCCAGCCGGCGGTTGCTGCGTGCCGCGAGCAACAGGCCAATTCCAGCGGGACCGGCGCCGACAATGAGTGCGCCCAAGGTATGCATCATGATGTAACTCCGCAGCGGGGCCCTAGGTTGGCAGCAGTGATAGAGCGGGGGAATGGAGCAAGCGAGGTCAACGTAGTACTCCTCCTGGAAATGTCAAAAAATAATTTGAATTTAATAATATAAAAATGCAACTCTTTTGTAAACAAGGAAAGTTTTTTTTGACGAGCTGGCGTTGTTCCTGCGTCATGGGACGCTGGCGGCCGGGAGGGGGAGTTAATGCGGCTTGAAGAAGTTGCGGATGACGTTGTCCATTTCGCCGCTGCGCTTCATTTGCAGGATGGCGGCGTCAAACTGCCTGACGAAATCGGGTTTGAACGCATAGCGGCCGTTGTCACGGCTGGTGTAGCCGAGGTAGGCCTGATTGCTGCCGATCTGTATGGCTTCCGCCAGTTCGGCGTGGGCGCCGCCTTCATCGTATTTGTGTTCCGCCTTGAGCTGGTTGATGGTCCACTGGATGGAGACACGGTCATTGATGTAGCAGTCGGTGCGCTTCAAGCCTAGCTTGATGATGTTGGTTTCGCTGTCCTTGCCTTCCTCGATGCGCAGCTTGCGGGCCTGGACGGCCTTGTCGAACTCCTCGCCGCCGATGATGAAGCCGGCGTTGTTGCCGATGGTGAGGCCATAGAAGTCCTGCGGCCAGCGCTTGCGCGGTTTGGCGGCGATGACATCCTTGCGGCAGTAGGCGACCACGTGTTCCTCATACAGCGGCTGCGAATAAGGCCAGGTCCACGGCTCGTCCTTGACGTTCATGTAGGGCGGGTAGAGCGCAAAGCCGGTGCCTGATTTGAGCAGGGCCATGCCGCGCTTCCATGGCACGGTTTGTACCTCGATTTTATAGCCGTGCATATGGCCGAAGGCGGCGCGCACGATGTCGTAATACAGGCCAACCGGCTTGCCGTCTTTTTCGTAGGAGTAGGGCGGATAGCCGGCGTCGGCGTAAATGGTGACGGGAATATCGGCCCCTTGCGCTGTGGCGCATATCGCGGGGATGACCAAGGTAAGCCAGGATTTACGCACGCTGCTGTCTGAGATGGGGGGCGGAAGCGAAAACAGACCTATCCTAACATGATAGTCAGCGCGCCAGCCACTCCATCGCCTGCGCACTCAGATAGAGCAGCAGCCCTATCATGCCGCCCACCAGCGTGCCGTTGACGCGGATGAATTGCAGGTCTTTGCCGATATTCAGTTCGATCTGGCGTGACATGTCCTGGTTGTCCCAGGCCTTGACGGTATCGCTGATGTGGCGCGTGAGGAAGCTGGAAAACGCCGGCGCCAGTGTGCGCGCCATGCCGGCCAGGTGCTGGTTGAGCGACGCCCGGATATCGGGATGCGCCAGCAGTTCCTCGCTGAGCCAGGCGCTGGCTTGCTGTACGCCGGTGCTCAGGCGCGAGTCTTCGGCTGCAATGTCGGCGCGGATCCAGTCGCGCACGCTGATCCACAAGTCCTTGGTGTAGCGGTTAAAGGTCTCGCTGTCGCGCAGGTAGCGCTGGAACTCATCGCCCTTGGCGATAAAGGCGGGATCGGACTGCAGCCGCAGCACGAAGGCCTGCACCATCTCGTCAAACCGTGCGCGCAGCTTGTGGTCCTTGTCGGCGGCGACGTTTTCCATGATGTTGTTGAGCGTATTGGCGATCATGGTGGCGCCGTTCTCGCTGATCCAGCCGGTCGGCAGCACCAGCTCCATGGCGGCATGCTCGCGTTTGAGCCAGCTGGTAATCAGTTCCGCCATCACCTGGCGCGTGGCCGGGCGGTTCAACAGGCCAATCAGCGCGCGCATGCCGTCGTCCAGCAGCTCCTGGTGGCGGCCTTCCCTGGTCAGGCTGGCGATCACGGTGCCCAGCGAGGGCGCCATATCCAGTTTGCCGATGGCCGCGTGCAGCGCGTCGCGCAGCAGCTGCTGGATGCGCGCATCGTCGGCCGTGGCCAGGATTTCCGGCACCAGCCTGGCCAGTTGTGCGGCCAGGTAGTTGCGGTTGGCCGGCGTCTTGAGCCACTCGGCCACGTTGGTGGCGGGATCGGACTTGAGGATCACGGCGGCCAGCGATTCGGACTTGAGGAATTTGTCCTCGACAAAGCCGGCCAGGTTGTCGGCGATGCGGTTCTTGTTGTTGGGGATGATGGCCGTGTGGCGCGAGACGAACGGGATGGGGACTTTGCGGAACAGCGCCACGACGGCAAACCAGTCGGCCAGCGCGCCCACCATGGCCGCTTCCGCGATGGCGCGCACACCATCGATCCAGAAGCCGCGCGGCAGCAGCGAGGTGATGATGAACATGGCTGCCGCTGCCGCCAGCAGCGACAGGGCCAGACGCTTGGAACGTTGTAATTCCTTTTCTTTGTCCATGCGCTGATTATGGCATGGGCCGGCGTGCTGCTCTGTTAGCCGATCAACGGTATTTGTTGGAGTTCAGCTTGTCGAGCAGGCGCTTGAGTTCTTCTTCCATCATGGGCGACAGATTGATGAACTGGCAGCCGATCTGCACCTGCTCGCCCAGCAGGAAGGAGCGGAAGGTGCGCGACAGGCGTACTTCCAGGTCGGCGATCATCACCGAGTCCGGTCCCAGTTCCAGGCGCACGCGCTGCAGCTTTTTGCCCACATGCAGGCCGACCGCGTCGCGCGGTGCGGCGCGCATGCCGACGCCGCCAGCGGAGAAATCGTACAGCTGCAGCTCGTAGGGCTTGCCGTTCATGACGAAGGACGCCATGTAGTACACGCCCAGCGGCGTTTCCAGGCGCGTGGAAGCACGGCGGTTCAGCACATTGCACTTGAGCGGGAATTCCAGCGGCAGCATGGTCGGCTGCTCGGGCAGCGTGGACCAGGTGTCGGAAGACAGCTTGAACTGGATCTTGGACGAACGCATCCAGGCGACAAACACCGCGTCGCCCGGCGGCAGGAATTCGCCTTCATTGAGCTCCACCACAAAGTAGGGATTTTCCGGATCGACCGATTTGATCCGCGCCATTACCACATTGGTGGCGGACGACGGGTAAATGGAGACCGGCTCGCCGGAATCGGCAAGGAAAGTCAGGGCATCACCGATGTCATGTTCATCGGTCATGTCGTGCGGGTTCGAACCCGCCGCAATTGGCTCCACAGCGTCTTTTAGGGTGGGAGCCGGGCGACGAAATTCATTTGGTATTGGATCGTTCACGACGGCATATCTCTTTGATAATGACTTCTACAATGCGAGGTCGATCTACGCAGTTTACAGCGGATTCGCTATTTTGGCTTGCAAAAAGGCAAGAAAATTTAGGTACTTGTGGCTTAGAAGCGCTCATCCGGGCGCAAATAGCGCCATTGCCCCACGGGAAGATCACCCAGTTTCACTTTGCCGATGCGAACTCGTTTCAAACCAACAACTTTCAGGCCGACCATGTCGCACATGCGGCGGATCTGGCGCTTCTTGCCTTCGCGTAGCGTGAAGCTGAGCTGGTCGTCGTTTTGCCAGCGCACCTTGGCCGGCAACAGCGGCTTGCCATCCATCCACAGGCCGTGGTTCAGCTTTTTCAGGTCGCTGTCGGGCAGCTTGCCTGGTTTGGTGTATTCGACGCGCACCAGGTATTCCTTGTCGACGTCGGTGGTTTCGCCGATCAGGTGCTTGGCGACGCGGCCATCCTGTGTCAGCACCAGCAGGCCGACGGAGTCGATGTCCAGGCGGCCGGCCGGTACCAGCGAACGCAATTGCGTCGGATGGAACATTTCCGGTGACGGATCGTCGGGCCAGCGGTTTTCCGGCTTCACCAGCACCACGGCTGGCTGGTAGCCATCCTCGGCCTGGCCACTGACGTAGCCCATCGGTTTATTGATCAGGATGGTCACGCGCTTGGATTGCTCAGCGGCAGCCTGGCGTTCCACGGTGACTTTCTGGCTCGGGTAAATCTTGGTGCCGAGTTCGGAGACGACGTTGCCGTCGACGCGAACCCAGCCGCGCGCGATCCACTCGTCGGCTTCACGGCGCGAGCACAGGCCCAGTTCGGACATGCGTTTGGACAGGCGGAGTAATTCTTCAGACATGATGATGATGCTCGTATTGGATAAAAACAGTTTATACCTTGATGGCGTCCAGCAGATCGGTTTCCAGCTGGATCTGGTTGCGGGCGTTGCTGAGCGCCGCACCGTCGATGAGGAATACATCTTCCACGCGCTCGCCCAGGGTCATGACCTTGGCCGTGTGCAGGTTGATTTTGTACTTGGTCAGCACATTGGCGATCGAGTACAGCAGGCCGGTGCGGTCGTTGGCCGCGACCGACAGCAGGTAGTACTGGCCCCGTTCGTCCGGGCGCAGGTCCACCGTCGGCTGGATCGGGAAGGTGCGCGACAGGCGCGACAAGCGGCCTTTGCTGGGCGCGGGCAGGGCTTCCGGCGTGGTCAGCAGCGCGCACAGCTCGTGCTCGATGAGGCTGATGATGTCGCGGTAGTTCTTGGCGAAGTTCTGCTCGGTGACCAGGAAGGTGTCCAGCGCATAGCCGTGGCGCGTGGTGTGGATCTTGGCGTCCAGGATGGAGAAGTTCTTGCGGTCGAAATAGCTGCAGATGCGCGCGAACAGATCCGGCTGGTCCTTGATGTAGACGGCAATCTGCAAGCCCTCGCCGATCGGCGCCAGGCGGCATTTGACCACCGGCTGCTCGCTGTTGAAGCGCTCGTACAGCGCGCGCGTCTGCCAGGCGATGTCGGAGGCGTCGTGGCGCAGGAAATAGGCGACGTCGAGCTGCTTCCAGAACGCTTCGTGCGCGTCCGGCGCCAGACCGTACAGGCGCAGCGTGGCCAGGGCTTCCTGCTGGCGGTTGCGCAGCTCGTTGTCAGCGCTGTGCGGTTCGCCGCCCAGCACGCGCAGCGTGATCTTGTACAGGTCTTCGAGCAGCTTGGCTTTCCACGCGTTCCAGACTTTCGGGCTGGTGCCACGGATGTCGGCCACGGTCAGCAGGTACAGGCTGGTCAGGTGGCGCTCGTCGCCCACCAGCTTGGCAAAGGCCTGGATCACATCGGGATCGGACAGGTCCTGCTTTTGCGCGACCTGCGACATGGTCAGGTGGTTCTCGACCAGGAAGATCACCAGTTTGGTATCCTCGTCGCTCATGCCGTGTTCGCGGCAGAACTGTTCGGCGTCGGCCATGCCGAGCTTGGAATGGTCGCCGCCGCGGCCCTTGGCGATGTCATGGAATAGCGCGGCCAGGTATAGCACCCACGGCTGCGGCGAGTTGGCCATGAGCTGGCTGCAGAACGGGTATTCGTGCGCGTGCTCGGCCATGGTGAAGCGGCGCATATTGCGCACTACCATCAGGATGTGCTGGTCCACCGTGTAGACGTGGAACAGGTCGTGCTGCATCTGGCCAACGATCTTGCGGAAGTTGGGCAGGTAGCGGCCCAGGATGGACAGGTCGTTCATGCGGCGCAGCGCATGGATGATGCCGACCGGCGCCTGCATGATGCGCAGGAATAGCGAGCGGTTGACCGGATCGGCGCGGAACGCAGCATCGATCTGGAAGCGCTCGTGCCACAGCGCGCGGGTGGCGCGCGCCGTCATGCCCTTGAGCGAAGGGCGCTCGGTCATGAGCAGGAAAATTTCCAGCATGGCCGACGGATTCTTCTCGAAGGTGTCGTCGTCGGCAATGTCGATCAGGCCGTTGACGTCGTTGAAGCGCTCGTTGATGCGCACTGCTTCGCCGGATTTCGGGAACAATCGCTCTTCGATATTCTGCAGCAGGATGGTGTTGAGCTGGGTGACGGTCTTGGCGGCCCAGTAGTAGCGCTGCATCAGGTATTCGCTGGCGCGGCGCATGTGGACGCCGCTGCCGGTGGCGGTCAGGCCCAGCGATTCGGCAATCGCGGTCTGCACGTCAAACACCAGGCGGTCTTCGCGGCGGCCGGCGTGCAGGTGCAGGCGTACGCGGATGTCCTTGAAGGCGCGCTCTTTTTCCATGAGCTGCTTGGCTTCGGTCTGGGTAATCAGGCCGCTGGTGGCCAGCGTGCGCCACGAGTTGGCCAGGCCGGAGGCTTTGACCAGCCACAGGATCACCTGCAGGTCGCGCAGGCCGCCCGGGCTTTCCTTGCAGTTGGGCTCCAGGCTGAAGGCCGTGTCTTCGTACTTGGCGTGGCGCTGGCGCATCTCCAGCAGCTTGGCGTGGAAGAAGGCGCGCGGGTCCATGGCAGCCGCATAGCGCGCCTCCAGCTGCTGGAACAGTTGCTCGTCGCCGCAGATGATGCGCGCTTCAAGCAGGCTGGTCTGGACCGTGATATCGGCGGCGGATTCGGTCAGGCACTCGTCCACGGTGCGGATGCTGTGGCCGATTTCCAGGCCCAGGTCCCACAGCAGCTGCACCAGTTCTTCGAGTTTTTCCGTGGTGGCGGCGTCGGGCGACTGCTCCAGCAGGATCAGCAGGTCAACGTCGGAATACGGGAACAGCTCGCCGCGGCCGTAGCCGCCGACGCCAATCAGTGCCGTGTTTTCGGGCAGGCCGGCCGCGTGCCAGGCCGTGGTGAGGACGGCGTCGACGCTCTGGCGCAGGCTGCGCAGCAGCTTTTCCGGCTTGCCGTCTTCCTTGAAGGCGGCGATCACGACCTGACGGTCAGCCTTGAGCTGGCGCTTGAGCTGTTCGCGCAGTTCCTTCTTCATCACGGCCGTGTTCACGGCTTATGCTGCCTTGGCGGCGCCGCCGGTCACAAACGCGGGCGGCGGCGGGCTGCCGGCCGACAGCGTCAGCACTTCGTAGCCGGTGTCGGTCACCAGGATCATGTGTTCCCACTGGGCCGACAGGCTGCGGTCCTTGGTCTTGATGGTCCAGCCGTCGCCCATTTCGCGGATTTCGCGGCGGCCGGCGTTAATCATCGGCTCAATCGTGAAGATCATGCCGGTTTCCAGCTTGACGCCGGTGCCCGGACGGCCGTAGTGCAGCACTTGCGGCTCTTCGTGGAACACCTTGCCGATGCCGTGGCCGCAGAATTCGCGCACCACGCTGTAGCCGGCTTTTTCGGCATGCTGCTGGATGGCGTGGCCGATATCGCCCAGGAAGGCGCCCGGCTTGACTTGCTGGATGCCCAGCCACATGCATTCGTAGGTGACGTCGGACAGGCGCTTGGCCATGATCGACGGCTCGCCGATGAAGAACATGCGGCTGTTGTCGCCGTGGTAGCCATCCTTGATGACGGTGATGTCGAGGTTGACCACATCGCCGTTCTTGAGCACTTTATCGCCCGGGATGCCGTGGCAGATCACATCGTTGACCGAGGTGCAGATGGCTTTCGGGTAGGGCGTGTAGCCGGGCGGGCAATAGTTCAGCGGGGCCGGGATGGTGCCCTGGACGTTGACCATGTATTCGTGGCACAGGCGGTCCAGCTCGCCGGTGGTGACGCCCGGCTTGACGAAGGGGGTGATGTAGTCCAGCACTTCCGAGCCCAGGCGGCCGGCAACGCGCATGCCTTCGATATCTTCGGCGGTTTTGATGGAAATAGACATATTGGATCGCAATCTGCAAAGTAAACGGTGAACACGCCCGGCGCGCTCGCGGTGGGGCGAGCAGCGCGTGGCGTGCAATATGTCGAAATTATAAACGACGGCGGGGTGGTCGCGCAGGTGCTTATTCGGCGACGGCGGCCGCAGTCTTGCGGGCGCGGCGGCGGGCCTGCCAGCTCAGCAGGCCCAGGCCGGCCAGCAGCATGGCCCAGGTGTCGGCTTCCGGTACGGGGGCGGCGGGCTGCAGCAGGTCATCATCCGTGTCGAAATCATGGTGACGGCCGAATGCGCCATAGCGGCTGGCGTCGGCCGCTTCGGCCAGCTCTTCCTCCGTAAAAATCCCGGCAATCCGGTCCATGGCGTGTTGCTGATTGGCCTGACGCATTGCTTCGTCGGGCTGGTCCAGGGCGATGTCTTCGCGTGATGGCGCATCAATCAGGCCGAGGTCCGCCAGTGTGACCGGAGCGCCGAGTTCGGCGGCTTTTTCGTCGGTGCCGGAAGTGGCTGGTTTTCGGCGGTCTGCGGTTGCCGTGCCGGACGCGGTGCGGGTGATGCGGCTAACGTTGCCGCAGATGCGCGGCACCAGAATGCAATGTTCGCCTACACAGTAGACGGCGCCCGGTTCGTTGCGGCTTTCCGTCCATTTATCGCGCGTGACCGTCGCGCAGACGGAGGCCTTGCCGAAATGCATGTCGCGGATCGCCGTGTCGTACTGGTATTTGCCGGCGATATGGTCGCGTGTGATGCTGACTTTGTCATCAGACTGGCCTTCTTCCATGCGGCGCTTCAGCGTCGTGCGTACCGCGGCGGGAATGTCGGTATAGCGGTCGATGGCGGCAGCGGTGCTGCCGGTGTATGGGTTGCGGCCGGGATGATCCCAGGAGCAGTTGGGCTGGATGGCGGCGGCCAGTGTGACAGCTAGCAGTAAGGGCATGATTGATCTCTCAGGCTGAACGCTATCGCAGGGGTTGGGCGCGGCGAAAGTTAATTAATTGAAACTAAGGTATCCTGAATGATATTACATTTTTTGCAGCTATGGACATGCCGAGAGGAATTTATTTGTTCTATGCGTTATTTTGGTGCACCAGAATGTGGCGTGGGCGTCACGCTTTCAGCACGATAGCAGGGCGCTTCCATAGAGGGTAGTGCTTGATTAAGTGCCTGTTTATGAGGTAGAATCTCGGGTTGCTTGAATTTGGTTTAAGCAATGTTGTAATTTTCGTTAATTTAAACACGCGAATCCGATCGACAAGGGTGCCTGGCAATCGCTAAGGTGACTGGTCGGATTCCAGATCTAACCCTGGAGCAAAATTATGTCCGTAACTATGCGCGAAATGCTGGAAGCCGGTATCCACTTCGGCCACCAAACCCGTTTCTGGAACCCAAAGATGGCGCCGTTCATCTTCGGTCACCGCAACAAGATCCATATCATCAATCTGGAAAAGACGATGGCTATGTATCAAGAAGCGATGAAGCATGTTAAGCAAGTCGCCGCTTCCCGTGGCACCATCCTGATGGTGGGCACCAAGCGTCAAGCTCGCGATATCATTGCTGCCGAAGCCCAGCGCGCAGGCGTTCCTTATGTTGACCAGCGTTGGCTGGGCGGCATGCTGACCAACTTCAAAACCATCAAAACCTCGATCAAGCGTCTGAAAGACATGGAAGCCGCTGTGCAAGACGGTTCGGTAGAGAAGCTGTCGAAAAAAGAAGCGCTGATGTTCCAACGCGAAATCGTCAAGCTGCAAAAATCGATCGGCGGCATCAAAGACATGGGCGGCGTTCCTGACGCAATCTTCGTCGTTGACGTTGGCTACCATAAAGGCGCTATCACCGAAGCCGCTAAACTGGGCATCCCAGTCATCGGCGTGGTCGATACCAACCACTCGCCAGAAGGCGTGCAGTACGTTATCCCTGGTAACGACGACTCCTCGAAAGCAATCACGCTGTACGCCCGTGGCGTTGCAGATGCGATCCTGGAAGGCCGTGCAGCTGCTGGTGCTGACGTAGTCGAGGCGATCAAAACCGCAGCCGGCGACGAATACGTCGAAGTCAGCGAACAGGCTTAATCGTTCCTGATAGGCTGTAAGGAAAAAGGGGTGGCCAACAGCTCCCCCTTTTTTTTAACGTAAATGGTTGGAGCGAAGTTAATCAACTCGCCGCTCACCATCCCACCGAATTCCGAATTACCGAATTAACAGGAGAAACACATGGCAGCGATTACTGCAGCAATGGTAGGCGAACTGCGCGCGAAAACTGACGCGCCGATGATGGAATGCAAAAAAGCACTGACCGAAGCCGAAGGCGATCTGGCCCGTGCGGAAGAGATCCTGCGCGTCAAGCTGGGCGGCAAGGCATCGAAAGCGTCGGCACGTATCACCGCTGAAGGCGTGGTAGCGACCTACATCGCTGGCGGCGTCGGCGCGCTGGTGGAAGTGAACTCGGAAACCGACTTCGTTGCGAAAAACGACGATTTCCTGGCCCTGTCGAACACCGCCGCCAAGCTGGTGGCTGAACACAATCCAGCCACCGTTGAAGCCCTGCTGGCCCTGCCAGCTGGCAACGGCCAGACCCTGGACGAAGTGCGCTCGGCCCTGATCGGCAAGATCGGCGAGAACATGACCATCCGCCGCTTCCAGCGCTTTGAAACCACCGGCAAACTGGCATCGTACCTGCACGGCACCCGTATCGGCGTGATCGTCGAGTTCGAAGGCGCGGACGAGCAGGTTGGTAAAGATGTGGCAATGCACATCGCTGCAATGAAACCAGTGTCGCTGTCGGCTGACCAGGTACCTGCAGAACTGATCGAAAAAGAGCGTTCGGTAGCAAAACTGAAAGCCGATGAAGATGCAGCTGCTGCCATCGCCGCCGGCAAACCAGCCCAGCCTGCCGACATCGTCGCCAAGCGTCTGGAAGGTTCGGTACAGAAGTACCTGAAAGAAGTATCGCTGCTGAACCAGGCATTCGTGAAGAACGACAAACAGTCGATCGAACAGATGCTGAAAGAAAAATCGACCACCATCAAAGCCTTCACCATGTACGTGGTAGGCGAAGGTATCGAGAAGAAAGTAGACGACTTCGCAGCTGAAGTGGCCGCTCAAATGGCCGCTAACAAAGCGTAATCAAGAAAACGGGCCGAGAGGCCCGTTTTTTTAAGCCCGCAGCAGTGCCCGGCGTTGGGCGAGGTATCATAAGCGCCGGCAAGCCTCACCCCGTACAACCCAATCAATAGGAGCCCCGTCTCATGTCCAAACCAGCCTACAAGCGCGTACTCCTCAAGTTATCCGGCGAAGCCCTGATGGGGGATGATCCTTACGGCATCAACCGTGGCACGATCGAGCGGATGGTGGCCGATGTGGCCGAAGTCGCGAAACTGGGCGTGGAACTGGCGATCGTCATTGGCGGCGGCAATATCTTCCGTGGCGTCGCGCCCGGTGCGCAGGGCATGGACCGCGCCACCGCCGACTACATGGGTATGCTGGCCACCGTGATGAACGCGCTGGCCCTGGCCGACGCCATGCGCCATGTCGGCATTACCGCGCGTGTGATGTCCGCCATCGGCATCGAGCAGGTCGTCGAGCCATATGTGCGCCCGAAAGCGCTGCAGTACCTGGAAGAAGGCAAGGTCGTGGTGTTTGCGGCCGGCACCGGCAACCCGTTCTTCACCACCGACACCGCTGCCTCGCTGCGCGGTTCGGAAGTGAGTGCGGAGATCGTGCTGAAAGCCACCAAGGTGGATGGCGTGTACACTGCCGATCCAAAGAAAGACCCGAACGCCACGCTGTATCGCTCGATCACTTTCGACGAAGCGATCGCCAAGCACCTGCAAGTCATGGACGCCACCGCCTTCGCGCTGTGCCGCGACCAGAAACTGCCGATCAAGGTGTTCTCCATCACCAAGCCGGGCGCGCTGATGCGCGTCATCATGGGCGAGGATGAAGGTACACTGGTTCACGTTTAATCTAGAAATAACAGGAGAGCAGCAATGTCTGTAGCTGACGTTAAAAAGAGTGCCCAAGACCGCATGACCAAATCGCTGGAAACCCTGCGTGGTGACCTGGCCAAAGTCCGTACCGGCCGCGCCCACACCGGCATCCTCGATCACGTGATGGTGGATTACTACGGTAACCCGACCCCGATCAACCAGGTGGCCAACCTGACCCTGGTCGATGCGCGTACCATCGGTGTGCAGCCATTCGAGAAAAAGATGGCAGCCGCCATCGAGAAAGCCATCCGCGACGCCGACCTGGGCCTGAACCCGGCCGCCCAGGGCGACGTGATCCGCGTACCGACCCCGGCCCTGACCGAAGAGCGCCGCAAGGAAATGGTCAAGCTGGCCAAGGGCGAAGCGGAAGATGCCAAGGTTGCCGTGCGCAACATCCGCCGCGATGCCAATGAAGGCCTGAAAAAGCTGGTCAAGGATAAAGCCATCTCGGAAGACGACGAGCGTCGTGGCACCGATGAAGTGCAGAAGCTGACCGACAAGTTCATTGTCGACATCGACAAGATGGTGGGCGAGAAGGAAAAAGAGATCCTGACGGTTTAATCCCGTCGGCGCCAGCAGCTGACGCAGCACCCGGTCCGCAAGGGCCGGGTGCTGCGTCCGGTTGACTGGCGTCTTGTCTTTTTAAGCCACACCTGCAATACTTTATACTTTGGCACCAAAGTTTTCATGAAATATACGAGTTCGACTACCGAGGTACCAGACGCGCCTGCCGTGCCACGCCATGTGGCCATCATCATGGACGGCAACGGCCGCTGGGCCACCAAGCGCTTTCTGCCGCGCGTGGCAGGACACGTCAAAGGCGTGGAAGCCGTGCGTACCGTGGTTGAATCCTGCGCCCGCCGCGGCGTCGAGTACCTGACCCTGTTTGCCTTCAGCTCGGAAAACTGGCGTCGCCCGGAAGAAGAAGTGTCGCTGCTGATGCGCCTGTTCGTGACGGCGCTGGAACGCGAAGTCTCCAAACTGCACGCCAACAACATCCGCCTGCGCGTGGTGGGCGACCTCAGCCGCGCCGACGACAAGCTGCAAAGCATGATCGCCGCCGCCGAGCGCAAGACCGCCGCCAACACCCGCATGACGCTGACCGTGTGCTTCAACTACGGCGGCCGCTGGGACGTGATGCAGGCCGTCGGCCAGATGGTCAAAGCCCATCCTGGCGTGAGCGATTTCTCCGAAGAGCAGCTGGCGCCCCACCTGGCCATGGCCTATGCGCCCGAGCCCGACCTGTTCATCCGCACCGGCGGTGAGCAGCGCATCTCCAATTTCCTGCTGTGGCAGCTCGCTTACACCGAACTGTTCTTCACCGACACCTACTGGCCGGACTTTTCCGCCGGGTGTCTCGACGAGGCGATCGCCTCCTACCAGCACCGCGAACGGCGTTTTGGCCGCACCGGTGCGCAACTGGCTGAAAAGACAAGCTGATGCTGAAAACGAGGATTATTACCGCTGTGGTCTTGCTGGCGGTGCTGCTGCCGGTCCTGTTCTTCAACTATTTCCCTGCCTTTGCGCTGGTGGTGACGCTGTTTGTCGGCGCCGCCGTGTGGGAGGGCGCGCGCCTGTTTGGCCTCAGCGAGAGCAAGGCCCGCGTGGCCGGCTTCGTCGGCGGTATGCTGTTTGTCGCGCTGATGTATTCGGCCAAGCCGGGCGCCGTCAACGCGCTGTTTGGCGTGGCGGCGCTGCTGTGGATCATCCGCTATGCGCCGACGCTGGGCATGGGCCTGCCGCCACTCGGCGGCGCCGCCAACTGGTCGCTGGCGATCACGTTTACGTTTGCGCTGTTTGCCGCTTTCTTTGCGATCGTCGGCCTGTACCTGCATTCGCCGCTCTACCTGCTGTCGGTGATGGTGCTGGTGTGGATCGCCGATATTGGCGCCTACTTCTCCGGCAAGGCCTTCGGCAAGCGCAAGCTGGCGCCGTCCATCTCGCCGGGCAAGTCCTGGGAAGGCGCGATCGGCGGCGCGATTGCCGTGCTGGCACTGGCCGCGCTGTCGGTGGTGCTGGCCGATAGCGCCGCACCATGGCTGCAGGACACTTTCGCCTACAAGCTGCACGCGCGCTTCGGCTGGGGCCTGACGCTGCTGATCCTGGCGGTGATCGTGATGTTTTCGGTGATCGGCGACCTGTTTGAATCCCAACTCAAGCGCCGCGCCGGCATCAAGGACAGCAGCAACCTGCTGCCTGGCCACGGCGGCGTGCTTGACCGTGTGGACGCGTTGATCCCCGTGCTGCCGATGGCCGCGCTGGTCACGTCCTGGCTCTGAAAGTGGTTTAATCATGCAACGTATCACCGTATTAGGCGCCACTGGTTCGATCGGCGTATCCACGCTGGACGTGGTGGCGCGCCATCCCGGACGCTATTCCGTGTATGCCTTGTCGGCGCACAGCCGCGTGGAGGAACTGGCCGCGCAATGCGTGCAGTTCCGTCCCGCGCGCGCCGTGGTCGGCACGGCGGCGGCGGCCGACCGCCTGGCAGCGCTATTGCGCGCGGCCGGCGTCAAGACGGAAGTGGAGTGGGGCGAGCAGGCGCTGTGCAGCATCGCCAGCGCGGCGGAAACCGATAGCGTGATGGCGGCCATCGTCGGCGCCGCCGGCCTGGCGCCAACCCTGGCGGCGGCGCGCGCCGGCAAGAAGGTCCTGCTGGCCAACAAGGAAGCGCTGGTCATGTCCGGCCAGCTGTTCATGGACGCGGTTCACGCCTCCGGCGCCGTGCTGCTGCCGATCGACAGCGAACACAATGCCATTTTCCAGAGCATGCCGCAGTTCGGCGGCAAGATGCCAGAGGTGCGCGACGCCTCGGCCGGTATCGCCAAGATCCTGCTGACCGCGTCGGGCGGCCCGTTCCTGACGCGCGACGTCGCCACGCTGGACGCAGTAACGCCGGAGCAGGCGTGCAAGCATCCTAACTGGTCGATGGGCCGCAAGATTTCGGTGGACTCGGCCACCATGATGAACAAAGGCCTGGAGGTGATCGAGGCGCACTGGCTGTTTGGTGCCCCGGCCGACCGCATCGAAGTGGTGATCCATCCGCAGTCGGTGATCCATTCGATGGTGTCGTACACCGATGGATCGGTACTGGCGCAGCTGGGCAACCCCGACATGCGCACGCCGATCGCCCACGCGCTGGCCTACCCGGAGCGCATCGCCTCCGGCGTCGCCCAGCTGGACCTGACCCAGATGGCGGGCCTGCATTTCCACCAGCCGGACTTCGAACGCTTCCCGTGCCTGCAACTGGCGTTTGACGCGCTGCGCGCCGGCGGCACTGCGCCAGCCTTGCTGAACGCGGCCAACGAGGTGGCGGTACAGGCCTTCCTCGATTTGAAAATCGGCTTCCGCCAGATCGACCGCGTGATCGCCCACGTGGTGGACACGCTGCCGCATGGCGACGCCCACAGCATCGAGGCGGTGATGGCGCAGGACGCCGCTGCGCGCGCCGCCGCTGAAGCCTGCGTCGCCGGACTGGCCAAATGAACTTCCTGCAAACCCTGCTGGCATTTGCCGTTTGCCTGGGCTCCCTGATTATCTTCCATGAGCTGGGACACTATCTGGTAGCGCGCTGGTGCGGCGTGAAAGTGCTGCGCTTCTCGGTCGGCATGGGCAAGGTGGTGTGGTCGCGCCGCTTCGGCCCCGACCAGACCGAGTGGGCCATTTCCGCATTGCCGCTGGGCGGCTACGTCAAGATGCTGGATGCGCGCGAAGGCGAGCTGACTGGCTTGTCCGAAGCGGAAATGCAGCGCGAGTTCACGCGCCAGAATGTCTGGAAGCGCATCGCCATTGTGGCGGCCGGCCCGCTGGCCAATTTCCTGATCGCGATTGTGCTGTTCACCGGCCTGTATATGTACGGCGTCGAAGAACCAAGCAGCAAAATCAGCGTGGAGGCGGGAACCGCAGCGGCGCGGGCAGGACTGCATAGCGGCGACGTCGTCACCGCTGCCAATGGCCAGCCAGTGCATGGCTGGTCCGAACTGCGCTGGCAGTTCATTCAATCCGCTATCGACAAACATGATCTGCGCCTGGCCGTGGATCGCGCAGGGCAGGGCCGTGTCGCCGCCACGCTGCCGGCGTCCGCGCTGGCCGGCCTGGATCTGGAAGGCGATGTGCCGTCCCAGCTCGGGGTGGGCGTTGCACTGCCAGCGCCGGTGGTGCTGCGCGTGATGCCCGGCAGTCCGGCCGAACTCGCGGGCCTGCGCGAAGGCGACCTGCTGCTGGCGGCCGACGAGCAACCAGTAGCCGATGGCCGCGCTTTTATCACCGCCATCCAGGCGGCGCCCGGCAAAGCCGTGCAGGTGCTGCTGCAGCGCGCCGGCCAGCAGGTGACGGTCAGTGTGCTGCCGAAACCGGAACAGGCAAAGACCAGCAAAGGAACTGTAACAGTCGGTAAGATCGGCGCGGAAATCGCCAGCCGCCCGGATATGATCACCGTGCCCTCGGCGCCACTGGAGGCGGTAGGCAAAGGCGTGGTTCGCGTCTGGGACACATGTACGATGACGCTGAAGATGATCGGCAAAATGATCACCGGCGAAGCTTCGCTGAAGAACGTCACCGGCCCGATCACCATTGCCGATTACGCCGGCCAGACCGCACGCATGGGCGTAGCAAGCTATTTGAGCTTTATTGCGTTCATCAGTATTAGTCTGGGGGTAATGAATTTGCTGCCAATTCCCGTTCTAGACGGGGGGCATTTGCTGTATTATTCGCTGGAAGTTTTAACTGGGCGTTCTGTGCCGGAACGCGTCGGCGACATTGCGCAGCGTCTGGGCATGGGTTTGTTACTCACGCTGATGCTGCTGGCGGTGTTTAACGACGTCGCCCGGCTGCTGTAGCTGTACTGTGTAGTTCTCGTTGATTGAGCCATTGAACCCGATGAAATTATATTCTGACCGTATTACTTCAACTTCCTTGCGCCGTAGCCTGATCGGCGCCGCTGTCCTGGCACTGTGCAGCGGTAGCGCCATGGCGATCGATCCTTTCGTCATCAAAGATATCCGCGTCGAAGGGATCCAGCGTACAGAAGCCGGTACGGTCTTCAGCTACTTGCCGGTACGAGTCGGCGAAACCTTCAACGACGACAAATCCATCGCGGCCATCAAGGCCCTGTATGCCACCGGCTTCTTCAAGGATGTGAAGCTGGAAAAGGACGGCCAGGTGCTGGTGGTGCTGGTGGAAGAACGTCCGGCCATCGCCAAGGTGGAATTCACCGGCACCAAGGAATTTGAAAAAGACACGCTGGTCAAGGCGCTGAAAGACATCGGCGTCGGCGAAGCCAAGATTTTCGACAAGGCCTCGGTTGACCGCGCCGAACAGGAACTGAAGCGCCAGTATCTGTCGCACGGCCTGTATGGCGTCAAAGTCGTCACCACCGTCACGCCGATCGAGCGTAACCGCGTCAACATCACCTTTGCGGTGGACGAGGGCGAAGTCGCCAAGATCAAGCAGATCAACATTGTCGGCAACAAGGTGTTCTCGGATAAAGAGCTGAGGGAAAACCTGGCGCTGAATACCGGCGGCTGGTTCAGCTGGTACACCAAGGCCAACCAGTATTCCAAGACCAAGCTGACCGGCGACATCGAGTCGCTCAAGTCCTTCTATCTGAATCGCGGCTACATCGAGATGAATATCGATTCGACCCAGGTGTCGATCACGCCCGACAAGAAGGACATCTACATCACCATCAACATCACCGAGGGCGAGAAGTACAAGGTCTCGGACATCAAGTTTGAAGGCGAGACCTTCGGCCGCGAGGAAGAACTGCGCCAGCTGGTGCTGCTGAAGCGCGGCGCCACCTATTCGGGCGAGCTGCTGACCGCCACCAACAAGCTGATTTCGGATCGCCTGGGCACCTTTGGCTACGCCTTCGCCAACGTCAACGCCAATCCGGACATCGACCGCGATAAACGCGAAGTGGCGTTCACCTTCTTCATCGATCCGGGCAAGCGCGCTTACGTGCGTCACATGAACATCGCCGGTAACACCACCACCCGCGACGAAGTGATCCGCCGCGAATTCCGCCAGTTCGAATCGTCGTGGTACGACGCCAACAAGATCAAGCTGTCGCGCGACCGCGTCGACCGTCTGGGCTACTTCAAGGACGTCACCATCGACACGCCGGAAGCGCAGGGCACGTCCGACCAGGTCGACGTCAACCTGACCGTGACCGAGAAACCGACCGGTAACTTCCAGATCGGCGGCGCGTTCTCGCAGTCGGAGAAGTTCTCGTTCCAGGCAGCGATCCAGCAGGCCAACTTTGCCGGTTCGGGCACCACCGTGGGCCTGGAGCTGAACACCTCCAAGTACACGCGCACGATTTCGTTCTCGCAGACCGACCCGTACTACACCGATGACGGCGTCTCGCGCGGCTACGAGCTGTATCTGCGGACGCAGCAGCCGCCGGCGCTGAACATCGGTTCGTACACCATCAAGCAGCAGGGCGGCCGTATCAGCTACGGTGTGCCGTTCTCGGAAGTCGATACGGTGTTCTTCGGGATTGGTCTGGAACGTTCCAAGATCACCACCGACCAGACATCGCCAGTGCGCTTCCAGGATTACGTGAACACGATTAACGGCACCACCACCGGTGTCGGCACCGCCTCCACCAACGCCGTGCCGCTGACCGTCGCCTGGGCGCGCGACAGCCGTGACTCGGCACTGACCCCGACCGTCGGCCGCTACCAGCGCGCCAACCTCGAGATCGACCTGGTCGGCGCACAGAAATACTACCGCGCGGTGTACGAACACCAGTGGTACAAGCCGATTTACCAGAAGGTCACGCTGGCACTCAAGGGCGAGATCGACTACGGTCACGGCCTGGGTAACAGCAGCTATCCGGTGTTCAAGAACTTCTACGGCGGCGGTATCGGTTCGGTGCGCGGCTACCTGAGCTCCTCGCTGGGCGCGGTCGACTACCGTTACGGCGATGCGCTGGGTGGTGCTTCGCGCCTGATCGGTAACGCTGAACTGCAACTGCCATTCCCGGGTTCGGGCCAGGACCGCAGCTTGCGCTGGTTCGGCTTCCTGGACGGCGGCCAGGTTTATCAGGAAGGCGAAAAGATGCGCGCTTCGCAGCTGCGTTATTCGACCGGTCTGGGGATCAGCTGGATTTCGCCGGTCGGTCCGCTCAAGTTGAGTTATGCTAAGCCTTTGAACGCCAAGCAGGGTGACCGCCTGGAACGCTTCCAGTTCCAGATGGGCTCTGGCTTCTAATGTTTGATGGCATTAATTTTTACCTCGGAGAAATAAGTTGAAGACTGCATCCGCTACCATGACCAAATATCTTGCCGGGCTTGCATTGGGCTGGTGTGCATTGGCGCCGGTGCAGGCGCAGACTTCGGCCTCGCGCATTGCATGGATCAGTCCTGAGCGCATCTACAATGAGTCGAAGCTGGCCAAGCTGGCGGAAGAAAAGCTCAAGGAAGAGTTCAAGAACCGCGAAAAAGCCATGGCCGATATGGCCGGCCGCCTGAAGACGGCGTCGGAAAAGCTGGACAAGGATGCGCCGACGCTGAGCGAAGCCGACCGCGTCAAACGCCAGCGCGACGTGTTTGAGCTGGACAAGGAATACCAGCGCCGTCAGCGCGAGTTCCGCGAAGATGTCAGCCAGCGCACCAACGAAGAACGCCAGGCGATTTCGGAAAAAGCCACCAAAATCATCAAGCAGCTGGCAGGTGTCGAGGGCTTCGATATTGTGCTGCAGGACGCCGTCTGGGCCAGCAACCGTATCGACATCACCGACAAGGTGCTGGCGGCGCTGGATAAAGACAAATAAAACAAGGATCACCCGATGGGCACTCGACTAGGAGCATTGGTCGAACGCTTGGGCGGACAGCTGGTCGGCGACGAAAACCTGGAAGTCTCCGGGATCGCGCCGTTGGCTGATGCCGGCGTTTCGCACATCAGCTTTCTCAGCAACAGCAAGCTGCGCGCGCAGGCGCTGCAGAGCAAGGCGGCCGCACTGATCGTGTCGGCCGCGGACGACGATTTTATCGCCGCCGGCTATTACGGCGCCCGCATCGTGGTCCCGAATCCGTATGTGTATTTCGCCCGCGCGGCGCAGTATTTCGAATCGCTCACGGCCATCGTGCCGGCGCCCGGCATCCATGCCAGCGCGGTGGTGGCGGACAGCGCGCAGGTGGCGCCGACCGCGCACATTGGCGCGCGCGCAGTGGTGGAAGAGGGCGCCGTGATCGGCGAGGGCGTCGTCATCGGCGCCGGCTGCTACATCGGCCGCGAGGCGGTGATCGGCGAGGGCACGCAGTTGTTTGCCAACGTGACCTTCCATGCGCGCTGCCAGATCGGCAAGCGCGGCATCATCCACTCCGGTGCGGTGATCGGCACCGACGGCTTTGGCTTTGCCAACGAGGGCGGCGTCTACATCAAGATTCCGCAGACCGGCCGGGTGATGATCGGTGATGACGTCGATATCGGCGCCAACACCACCATCGACCGCGGCGCGCTGGCGGATACGATTATTGAAGATGGCGTCAAGCTGGATAACCAGATCCAGATTGGCCACAACTGCCATATCGGCGCACATACGGCAATGGCCGGCTGCGTTGGCGTGGCAGGCAGCGCGAAGATCGGCAAATACTGCACCTTTGGCGGCGCGGCCATGGTGCTGGGCCATCTGACCATTGTCGACAAGGTGCATGTGGGTTCGGGCAGCATGGTGTCGCGCTCGATTCTCGAGCCGGGCCAGTACACCGGCTTTTACCCGCTGGCGAAAAACGCCGACTGGGAGAAGTCGGCTGTCATCGTCCGCAATTTGTCGGCCATGCGCGATAAAATCCGCGCGCTTGAAAAAATCATTAAGACCAAAACAGAAGACGAATCATGACCACTACTGAAAACAAGACCATGGACATCTGCGAGATCAAGTCCTACCTGCCGCACCGCTATCCGCTGCTGCTGGTGGACCGCGTCATCTCGTACGAAGAGGGCAAGACCATCACCGCCATCAAGAACGTGACCGTCAATGAAGAATTCTTCAATGGCCACTTCCCGCACAAGCCAGTCATGCCTGGCGTGCTGATGATCGAGGCGATGGCGCAGACTGCAGCGCTGCTGTCGTTCAAGACCATGGGCATCAAGCCTGATGAGAATTCGGTGGTGTACTTCGTCGGTATCGACGGCGCGCGCTTCAAGCGTCCGGTAGGTCCTGGCGACCAGCTGAAAATGGACGTCGAGATCCTGCGCAATGCGCGCGGCATCTGGAAGTACAAGGCAGTGGGTTCGGTAGACGGCCAGGTGGCGGTTGAAGCGGAACTGATGTGCACCATTCGCAGCGCTTCGGACGCATCGCAGCCAGCCGCAGGCCAGTAATCATGAGTAAGATACACGCAACAGCAATCGTTGACAGCAAAGCGGAGCTGCACGAAAGCGTTGAGATCGGCCCATATTCGGTGATTGGTCCGAATGTGGTGATCGGTTCCGGCACGGTGGTCGGTCCGCACGTGGTCATCGAAGGCCACACCACCATCGGCAGCGACAACAAGTTCTTCCAGTTTTCGTCCATCGGCGCTGCGCCGCAGGACAAGAAATGGAAGGGCGAGCCGACCCGCCTGACCATCGGCGACCGCAACACCATCCGCGAATTCTGCACCTTCAACACCGGTACGGTGCAGGACAAGGGCGTGACCTCGCTCGGTAACGACAACTGGATCTCGGCCTACGTGCACCTGGCGCATGACTGCCAGGTCGGCAGCAACACGATCTTCTCGAACAATGCGCAGATCGCCGGCCACGTCGAGATCGGCGACTACGTCATCATGAGCGGCTTCGCCAATGTGCACCAGTTCTGCAAGATCGGCGCGCACGCGTTTGTCGGCATGAGCACGTCGCTGACGCAGGACGTGCCGCCGTTCGTGCTGTTGAACGGTAATCCGGCGGCGGCGCATGGCGTGAACATCGAGGGTCTGAAACGCCGCGGCTTTACGCGCGAGCAGATCAACGGCATCCGTTCGGCCTACAAGACCATCTACCGCTCCGGCCTGACGCTGGAAGAGGCCAAGGCGGCGCTGATCGCGGAAGAAGCGACCGTGCCGGCTGATGTGGCGCTGCATATGCGCGCCATGCGCGAGTTCCTCGATACGGCGACCCGTGGCATCGTCCGATAATATGGCGCCGGGCGCCCGCTTGCCTGTCGACGGGCGCGGGTTGTCCCTGGCGCTGGTGGCAGGCGAGCCGTCCGGCGATGTGCTGGCGGCTCGTTTGCTTTCCGGCCTGCGCCCGCACCTGCCGGATGCCTACTTCCACGGTATCGGCGGTCCTAACATGATGGCGCAGGGCTTCGAATCGCATTGGCCGATGGACAAGCTGACGGTGCGTGGCCTGCTGCCTGTGCTGATGCGCTACCGCGAACTCAAGGGCGTTCAGAACCAGTTGCGCGACCGCCTGCTGGCTGAACGGCCGGCGGTATTTATCGGCGCCGACTACCCCGGTTTCAACCTGGGACTGGAAGAGCAGCTGAAAGCCGCCGGCATCCCGACCATGCATTACATCGGCCCGCAGATCTGGGCCTGGCGTGGTGGGCGCATCAAGAAAATCCAGCGTGCAGTGTCGCATATGCTGGTGGTGTTCCCGTTTGAAGAAGCGATCTACCAGCAGGCCGGCGTACCGGTCAGCTATGTCGGCCATCCGCTGGCCGAGCTGATTCCTATGGCGCCGGATGCCGGCGCCGCGCGCCGCGCGCTGGGTCTGGCGGAGGACGCCAATGTGGTGGCCATCATGCCGGGCAGCCGCATGTCTGAACTGAAGTACAACACCGTGGCGTTTGTGCAGGCGGCCAGGCTGCTGCTGCAACGCGACCGCAGCTTGCGCTTCGTCGCGCCGATGGCGGGCGACAGGCAGAAAGCCTACTTCCAGGAGCTGGTGGCGCAGGCGGGCTTGCAGGATGTCGAGATCCAGCTGCTGGACGGCCAGTCGCACACGGCGATTGCGGCTGCGGAGGCGGTACTGGTGGCATCCGGCACGGCGTCGCTGGAAGTTGCGCTGTTCAAGAAGCCGATGGTGATTGCGTATAAGATGATGGAACTGGAGTGGCAGATCCTGCGCCATTTCGGCTATCAGCCCTGGATCGGTTTGCCGAACATCCTGGCGCGCGAATTCCTGGTGCCGGAGCTGCTGCAGCATGCGGCCAACGCAGAAGCGCTGGCGGAAGCCATGTGGAAGCAGCTTGACGATGCGCCGCATCGCCAGCGCCTGGTGCAGCGGTTCACCGATATGCACCACAGCCTGCTGCGCGACAGTGCGAAGGAAAGTGCAGCCGCCGTGCTGCAAGTGATAGAAAGAGCAAAGTGAAGAATCAACATCCCGGTCTGTTCGATGACCTGCCTGAATCGCCCGATGAAATCATCTGCGGCGTGGACGAGGCAGGGCGCGGGCCGCTGGCCGGCCCCGTGTTTGCGGCCGCCGTTATCCTCGACCCGCTGCGGCCTATCGATGGCCTGCGCGACTCCAAGAAGCTCAACGAAGCCAAGCGCGACATGCTGGCGCCGCTGATCAAGGCGCATGCGCTGGCATGGGCGATTGCCGAGGCATCGGAAGAGGAAATCGACCAGCACAACATCCTGCAGGCGTCGATGCTGGCGATGCGCCGCGCGGTCGAAGCGCTGAAGACCGTGCCCACGCTGGCCCTCATCGACGGCAACCGCTGCCCGGTCATGAAGATCCAGAGCATCGCCATCGTTGGCGGCGACGACAAGGTGGAAGCTATTTCGGCGGCCTCGATCCTGGCCAAGACCGCACGCGACGCTGCACTGGTGGCGCTGCATGCCCAATATCCGCAGTACTGCTTTGACCAGCACAAGGGCTACGGCACGGCGCTGCATCTGGCGCGCCTGCGCGAGCATGGACCTTCGCCGGTGCACCGCCGCTCGTTCGCGCCGGTGCGCGCCTTGCTGGAGGTGCGCCTGTGAAGACGATTACCTCGCGCGACAACGCGCAATACAAGGAACTGGCCAAGCTGGCCGGCAGCCAGCAGGCGCGCCGCAAGGCCGGCCGCACGCTGCTGGACGGTGTGCATCTGTGCCAGGCGTTCTTGCAGCTGCGCGGCGTGCCGGAGCAGTGTGTGGTCAGCGAAAGCGCGCTGCACAATCCCGAAGTGATGGAGATTGTCGGCCAGCTGGAGTCGCAGCGCGCGCACGTGCTGGCGCTGCCGGATGCGCTGTACAACGGCGTCAGCCAGGTCGAACACGGCGTCGGCGTGATGTTCCTGATCGAGACGCCGGAACGCGCGGTGACCGCGCCGGTGAGCGTATCGGCCGTGCTGCTGGACGGTGTGCAGGACCCCGGCAATGTCGGCTCCATCCTGCGCAGCGCAGCGGCGGCGGGTATCAGGCAGGTGTATTGCAGCGCCGGGACGGCGTTCTGCTGGTCGCCGAAAGTGCTGCGTGCGGCCATGGGTGCGCACTTCGTGCTGGATATTTTTGAAAACGTCGATCTCGCGGGGCTGGTGCGCGCGGCCAAGGTGCCGACGCTGGCGACCAGCGGCTATGCGACGCAGCGCTTGTACGACGTCGATCTGCGCCAGCCGGTCGCGTGGCTGTTTGGCCACGAAGGGCAGGGGGTGGCGGACGATCTGCTGTCCATGGCCACGCACCAGGTAGTGATTCCGCACCTGGGCCAGGTGGAATCGCTGAACGTCGCCGCCTGTGCGGCAGTATGCTTTTTCGAACAAGTAAGGCAGAATCAGACGTAAGCACACACGGGAGCCGTCATGGATATCGCGCAGTTGCACTTTCTGGTAGCCGAAGGGGATCAGGTTCAACGGCACGCACTGGCTGATATCCTGGTTCATCTTGGCGTCGGACGGATCACGCAGGCGCCTGACGGCCACACGGCGCTGCGCCACTTCAGCGCCGGTATCACGCCGGTGGTGGACATCGCCATCATCGACCTCGCCCTGCCGGGCATGGATGCGCTGGAGCTGATACGCCGCCTGGGCGAAGCGCGCTGCAAGGCTGGCATCATCATCGTTGGCGCGCAGACCAATGCGGTGCTGTTTTCGGTGGAAACCATGGCGCTGGCCTACGGCGTCAACGTGCTGGGCGCGATTGGCAAGCCGGTCATCGGCAGCCGTCTTGAAGCGTTCATCGGCAATTATCTTCAACCGGCGCAGCCGCACGGCGCGGGCGGCAGGGCGCCGGCCCTGTCGTTTGCCGAAGTCGGACAGGGGTTGCAGTCGCGCGAATTCGATCCCTTCTTCCAGCCCAAAATCGAACTGGAGACAGGGCAGGTCAAGGGCCTGGAGATGTTTGCGCGCTGGCGGCATCCGCTGTACGGCGTGCTCGGGCCGGCGTCCTTCATGCCGGCACTGGAAGAAGCACGGCGTGTCGATTTCCTCGACTGGACCATGATCGAGAAGTCGGCCGCGGCCTGCCGCGCACTGCACGACCAGGGCATACCGATTTCGTTTTCCATCAACGTCGACCAGACCACGCTGGCGCATCCGCAGTTCATGGAGCAGGTCGCGGCCTGTCTGGAGCGGCATCGCATCATGGCGGACTACATTACCTTCGAGATGACGGAATCGGCGGTGCTGACCACCGACCCGCACTTCCTCGAACGCCTGCTACGCCTGCGCATGAAAGGCTTTGGTCTGGCGATCGACGACTACGGTACGGCGCGCAGCAATCTGCAGCTGCTGGCGCGCATTCCGTTCTCCGAGCTCAAGATCGACCGCAGCTTTGTCGATGGCGCTTCCAAGCGCGCCGCGATTGGCACCGTGCTGCGCTCCTGTCTGGGCCTGGCCCGCAGCCTGGATCGCCGCTCGGTGGCGGTCGGCGTCGAGACCAAACAGGACTGGGATTTCCTGCAAGGACTGGGCTGTACCTACGCGCAGGGCTACTACATCGCCAAGCCGATGCCGGTTGAAGAGTTCCCGGACTGGCTCGCGGACTGGCAGCACTTCTTCTGAGCGCGATCAAATACACGCCGCTGTAACGCACGCACACTCGTTGCCTGCCTTCCCGCCGGGAGGGCGCCACAAACGAGGTGCGACATGGCTAAACGTAAAACCAACGGCGGCGCAGAAGACAGCGCCGGGTCCATCCTGAGCACGGTGGCCGGACCGTCAGTGCCGCCACATCCGACGCGGCTTGAACCGCCCGCCACCGGCACCAGCACGGAAACCGTGGCATCGCCAAAGGTTGGCGACGGCCAGCCGGCCATCGGCGAGAACGCCTTGAACCGTCCGCTGGACCGCGTTCGTGTCGACGATAGCGCGCGCGAGCTGACCACCAACCAGGCGGTGCCCGTGGCGGACAATCAGAACTCGCTGAAAGCGGGACTGCGTGGCCCAACGCTGATGGAAGACTTCATCCTGCGCGAAAAGATCACGCACTTCGACCATGAACGCATCCCGGAACGGGTGGTGCACGCACGTGGCTCGGCCGCACATGGCTATTTTGAAAGCTACGAGGACCTGGGCGATCTCACACGCGCCGCGCCGTTCACGGCGGCCGGCAAGCGCACCCCGGTGTTTGTACGTTTCTCGACGGTGGCCGGCGAGCGTGGTTCCGCCGACACGGTGCGCGATGTACGCGGCTTTGCCGTCAAGTTCTATACCGATAAAGGCAACTGGGACCTGGTCGGAAACAATATGCCCGTGTTCTTCATCCAGGATGCGATGAAGTTCCCGGACCTGATCCACGCCGTCAAACCCGAACCGCACAACGGCATGCCGCAGGCGGCCAGCGCGCATGACACGTTCTGGGACTTTGCTTCGCTGAGTCCCGAAATCGCGCACATGCTGCTGTGGCACACCTCCGACCGCGCCATCCCGCGCAGCTACCGCATGATGCAGGGCTTCGGCGTGCATACTTTCCGGCTCGTGAACGCGCAAGGCGTATCGGTATTCTGCAAATTCCACTGGTCGCCGATGGCGGGTACGCATTCGCTGGTGTGGGACGAGGCGGCGCGCATCACCGGCGCCGACCCGGACTTCCACCGCCGCGATCTGTGGGAGGCCATCGATAGCGGCCAGTTTCCGGAGTGGGAGCTGGGCCTGCAGATCTTCACGGAGGATCAGGTGGCGAAGTTCCCGTTTGATATTCTCGATCCGACCAAGATCGTGCCGGAAGAGATGGTGGCGGTGCGTACGGTGGGCAAGATGGTCTTGAATCGTAACCCGGATAATTTCTTCGCCGAGACCGAGCAGGTGGCGTTTTGCGCCGCGCATGTGGTGCCGGGCGTGGACTTCAGCGATGATCCGCTGCTGCAAGGGCGGCTGCATTCGTATATCGACACGCAGATCAGCCGTCTCGGCGGGGCGAACTTCCACGAAATTCCGATCAACACCCCGGTCGCGCAGATGCACAATAATCAGCGCGATGGCATGCACCGCCAGGCGATCAACCGCGGACGCGTCAACTACGAGCCCAACTCCCTGGCGGGTGGCTGCCCATTTCAGGCGGGCGCGCGCGGTTTTGTCAGCTTCCCTGAGCCGCAGCATGGCAGCAAGGTGCGCGGCAAGCCGGAGCTGTTTGCCGATCACTATTCGCAGGCACGCTTATTCTGGATCAGCCAGAGTCTGACGGAGCAGCGTCACATCATCGCCGCATTCCGTTTCGAGCTGACGCGCGTGCAGACACCGGCCGTGCGGCAGCGCGTGCTGGCCTTGCTGGCCAATATCGATGAGGTGCTGGTCGCCAGCGTGGCGGAAGGGCTGGGCATGTCGGTGCCGCCGCCATTGCCGCCAGCGACCGACCGGCCACCGTACGACTATCCGCCATCGCCAGGCCTGTCCCTGTTTGCCCGGCCGGGCAGCATGGGCATCCGTACGCGGCGCGTGGCGCTGCTGGTCGGCGCCAATACGGATCTGGCGCAAGCGCGCAGCCTGTATGCCTCGCTGCTGGATGACGGCGCCGTACCCCGCCTGATCGGCGAGCGTATTGGCCCGGTTGTCGAGATTAGCCTGGAAACCGCACCGTCGGTGCTGTGGGATGGCGTGATCGTGCCGGATGCTATGCCCGCCGTGGGAGACGTCACGGTGTTTGAATTCCTCAAACTGCAATACCGTCATGGTAAGCCGCTACTGGCATTGGGCAACGGTGCGGAGCTGCTCAAGGCCGCCCGGATTCCGCACACGCTGCCGCATGGTGTGCCCGATCCGGGTGTGATTGTCGCTGCAGCGGTGGATGCAATGGAGGCTCTGGCCAGCGTCAAGGCGGTGCTGGCGCAGCACCGCGTATATGCGCGCGAGACTGATCCGCCGCGCGTTTAGCCTGGCGTTAGTCCGCGCGGTAGCTCTCGCGGACTTTCACCAGCAGCATCTCCAGCGCGCTGCGGTCGTACCAGCGGCCTGCCGCCATCACGCCAACGGGTTTGCGCAGCGTCGACAGGTCGTCGAGCGGATTCTGGTCGCTGAGCAGCAGGTCTGCGCGGTATCCCACCTTGATCTGGCCGAACGGCACGCCGCCTTTGGTGCGCGCGATAAAGGCGCCGGGCGCGCGCGTGGCGGTAGTCAGCGCCTGATAGCGGCTCAACTGCGAGCGTTCCAGCTCGGCCAGATTGTCGTGCAGTGAAAAGCCGGGCGTCAGGCCCGGAATCGTCGGCGCATCGGTGCCGGATAGCAGTTCGACGCCGCTGTCCGCCATCGCTTTCGCGAGTTTGCGTTCAAACGCCAGCTTGGCTTCCAGCCGCGCGCTCTTGCTGCCGTAGCTGCTGCGGCGCCATGCCTGCCGATCCGTCCACGACACATACGCCGCCTCGCGCGCGCCCAGGTAGCGCCGCAGCGCGTCGGGACGGCCCATCTGGTCTGCCAGCGTTTTATAGGTGATGAGGTCTGCCGTCACGGCGGCGTTGTACTGGCGGACCAGCGCCACGGCTTGCGGAATGCGCGATTCATCCGGGGGCGTGTCTGTCTCCTGCGCGCCGGCCGGCGTGAAGTAGGTATAGAAGAATTCCTCCAGATGCGCGACCATGACCTGGCCTTGCGCCAGTTGCCGCTCCAGCCGCACGGCCGTAACGCCATGGCCGACCAGCGGCAGCGCGTATTGGCGGCTGGTGTTGGCCAGTGCGCTATAGACTTCCTGCGACAGGCCGACATAGACCTTGATGAAGTCGTAGCGATTGGCGGCCGCCAGTTCGACTGCGGCGCGCGCCTGTGAGGGCGTTTTCAGCACCACGCCGTTGTAGTCCGGCGTGCCGTCCACCATCAGGCTCGCATACACGTGCGGTCCGGGCAGGTCGCCGCGTTCGATGGCAGGGATGATGCTGTCAACCAGATTGGCGCGCGCACCGCCCATGTTGAGCAGCGTGGTCACGCCGTTGGCCAGGTACACGGCCAGGTCGCCACGTGTTTCAGCGTGAGTGTGCATATCGGCCAGGCCGGGCGACAGCCAGCGCGTGCCGTAGCCATCGACGACCTTGGCGCCGGCGGGAACCGGCAGCGCTTCGCCGATGGCGGTGATACGGCCATCGGTCACCAGCACTGTCTGGTCGGTCAGCACGCGCTCGCTGTCCATCGGCACGACGTTCATGCGGACGAAGGCGGTGGTCTCCGCGCGCGCCACGCCATGCGTGGCCATTGCCAGGATGGCCGATGCCGCAAGCAGGCGCGCGACGAAACGCATCAGTATTCGCGCCGGTCCGGTTTAATCTCTTGCAGGATGGTGGTCGAGATCTCTTCAATCGACTTGGTGGTCGATGACAGCCAGCGGATGCCTTCGCGCTTCATCATCAGTTCCGCCTCGTTGACTTCATAGCGGCAGTTTTCCAGCGATGCGTACTTGCTGCCCGCGCGGCGTTCATTGCGGATTTCGCTCAGGCGCTCCGGCGTAATCGTCAGGCCAAAGATCTTGGATTTGAATTCGTACAGCGACGATGGCAGCCTGCCGCGCTCGAAGTCGTCCGGGATCAGCGGGTAGTTGGCCGCCTTGATCCCATACTGCATGGCCAGATACAGGCTGGTTGGTGTTTTGCCGGAGCGCGACACACCGACCAGTATCACGTCGGCCGAGGCCAGGTTCTTGTGCGACTGGCCATCGTCATGCGCCAGCGAGAAATTGATTGCCTCGATGCGGTTCTTGTATTCCTCGCTGTCGACGATGTTGTGCGAGCGGCCAATGGTGTGGGTCGATGGCACGCCAAGTTCTTGTTCCAGTGGGGCAACAAACGTCTGGAACATGTCCATATACATGCCCTTGCATAGACGAATGATATCGGACAACTCCGTCTTGACCAGCGTGGAAAAGATGATGGGACGTTGACCGTCGGTCGCAAATGCCTCGTTAATCTTGCGCACGGCGTCGTGCGCCTTGTCCAGCGTATCGATGAAGGGCAGGCGCACCTGGCGGAAACGCAGCTCGAACTGGGTCAGCACCGAGTGACCAAAGGTTTCCGCCGTAATGCCGGTGCCATCCGAAACAAAAAATACGGTACGGGCCGCGGAAGGCAGAGGTTGTCGTTGTTCTTGTGTCATGTAGAGGAAGCTATCTTATATTGTGAATCGTCAATTCTCGCCGCAGGCTGTAGAATAATCGCCAATGGTTAGATTGTGCTGCACGACGAACAGAATAACAAGAAACAAGTCTGCGCCTCGCTGGAAGATTTCTATCATCAAAAAGGTGTAATTATGTCCAACGCAGCATTGAAGGAGCAGAGTAACGACGCGGTATACGTTGCCTCATTTGAACACTTGCGCATGACGGATGTTGAATCCGTCGGCGGCAAGAACGCCTCCCTGGGCGAAATGATCAGCCAACTGGCAGGTGCCGGTGTGCGTGTGCCTGGTGGTTTTGCCACCACCGCACAGGCTTTCCGTGACTTCCTGTCGCACAGCGTGGACGGCGGCAAATCGCTGGCCGACCGTATCGCTGACCGCCTCGCGGATCTGAACATCGACGACGTGCGCTCGCTGGCGCAAGCCGGCGCCGAGATCCGTCAGTGGATCGTCGAGACCCCATTCCAGCCTCGTCTGGAACAGGAGATCAAGACCTACTACGATCAACTGGTGGCCGACTCGTCGACCGAAATGTCGTTTGCCGTGCGCTCCTCGGCAACTGCAGAAGATTTGCCGGACGCTTCGTTCGCCGGCCAGCAGGAGACTTTCCTGAACGTGGTCGGCATCGACAACGTGCTGGACGCGATGAAACACGTCTTCGCCTCGCTGTACAACGACCGCGCGATTTCCTACCGCGTGCACAAAGGCTTCACCCATGCGGAAGTGGCGCTGTCGGCTGGCGTGCAGCGCATGGTGCGCTCGGACCTGGGCGCAGCGGGCGTGATGTTCACCATCGATACCGAATCCGGTTTCAAGGACGTGGTGTTTGTGACCTCGAGCTATGGCCTGGGTGAGACGGTGGTGCAGGGCGCGGTCAATCCGGACGAGTTCTATGTCCACAAGCCGATGCTGGAAAAGGGCAAGTCGCCTGTCATCCGCCGCAATATCGGTTCGAAACTGATCAAGATGGAATTCACGGCCGAAGCCAAGGCTGGCCGTTCGGTGAAGACGGTCGACGTGCCGGTCGAGCTGCGCAACCGCTACTCGCTGAACGATGAAGAAGTGGTGGAGCTGGCCAAGTACGCGGTCATCATCGAAAACCACTATGGCCGTGCTATGGACATCGAGTGGGGCAAGGATGGCCGTGACGGCAAGTTGTACATCCTGCAGGCGCGTCCTGAAACCGTGAAGTCGCAACAGAAACCGACCGACGTGCAGCAGCGCTTCAAGCTGAAATCGTCGGGCACCGTGCTGGCGTCGGGCCGCGCGATTGGCCAGAAGATTGGCGCCGGTCCGGTCCGCGTGATTAGCGACCCATCGGAAATGGAACGTGTGCAGCCAGGCGACGTGCTGGTGGCCGACATGACCGACCCTAACTGGGAACCGGTCATGAAGCGCGCATCGGCGATCGTCACCAACCGTGGCGGCCGTACCTGCCACGCGGCGATCATCGCGCGTGAACTGGGCGTGCCTGCGGTAGTGGGCTGCGGCGACGCGACTGACGTGCTGAAAGACGGCACCTTCGTTACCGTGTCCTGCGCTGAAGGCGATGAAGGCAAGATCTACGACGGCCTGCTGGAAACTGAAATTTCGGAAGTCTCGCGCGGCGAGCTGCCCAAGCTGCCAACCAAGATCATGCTGAACGTGGGTAACCCGCAGCTGGCGTTTGACTTCCAGGCCGTGCCTAACGCTGGTGTGGGTCTGGCGCGTCTGGAGTTCATCATCAATAACAATATCGGCGTCCACCCGAAAGCGATTCTCGAGTACCCGAACATTGATGCGGACCTCAAGAAGGCAGTGGAGTCGGTCGCGCGCGGCCACGCTTCGCCGAAAGCCTTCTACGTCGACAAGCTGGCGGAAGGCATTGCCACCATCGCTGCGGCGTTCTGGCCGAAACCAGTGATCGTGCGTCTGTCGGACTTCAAGTCCAACGAGTACAAGAAGCTGATCGGCGGTTCGCGCTACGAGCCGGATGAAGAAAACCCGATGCTGGGCTTCCGCGGCGCGGCACGTTACCTGGCGGCCGATTTCGCCGGCGCCTTCGAAATGGAATGCGCAGCGATGAAGCGCGTGCGTAACGACATGGGCCTGACCAACGTCGAGATCATGGTGCCGTTCGTGCGGACGCTGGGCCAGGCCGAGAAGGTAGTCGACCTGCTGGGCAAGAACGGTCTGGTACGCGGCGAAAATGGTCTGCGTCTGATCATGATGTGCGAAGTGCCGTCCAACGCGATTCTGGCCGAGCGCTTCCTGGAGCACTTCGATGGCTTCTCGATCGGTTCCAACGACCTGACCCAGCTGACCCTGGGCCTGGACCGCGATTCCGGCATGGCGCTGCTGGCGGCGGACTTCGACGAGCGTGACGATGCCGTGAAAGCGCTGCTGTCGCAGGCGATCCAGGCTTGCCGCGCGCAGGGCAAGTACATCGGCATCTGCGGCCAGGGCCCTTCGGACCACCCTGACTTTGCAGCGTGGCTGATGGAGCAGGGTATCGAATCGATGTCGCTGAATCCGGACTCGGTGATCGATACCTGGCAGAAGCTGGCGTCCCTGCAAAAGTAATTGAGGCATTGACGTAAGCTGAAATTGGTATAGACTGCAGTTATCGAATTTAGTAGCAAAAAACTCTATCAATACCATTTGTTCAGCAGTAAAAACCCTCGCAGCCCACACCGGGACGCGGGGGTTTTTGCATTTTGTTTCATCGAAAGGAGCCCATCATGGCTGACTGGAGTTACTGGCTGGCTGGCGCCGGCTTGACCGTCATACTCGAACTGTTCAGCGGAACATTTTATCTGCTGATGATTGCGATAGGCCTGGCGGCCGGCGCTGGCGCGGCGGCGATCGGCTTCGGCGAAGCGGTGCAGCTGCTGGTGGCCGCCGTGGTCGGCGTAATCGCCACCGTGGCCTTGCGCCGCAGCCGCTACGGCAGGCAGCAGCAACGCGTGCAGGCCGAGCGCGACCCCAACGTCAATCTGGATATCGGCCAGACCGTGCATGTGCCGGCATGGCAGAACGGCGCAGCGCGCGTGATGTATCGCGGCGCGCTGTGGGATGTAGAACTTGCGCCTGGCGGCACCGCGACGCCGGGGCAGTACACGATACGCGAAGTTCGCGGCAGCCGCCTGATTGTGGCGGCTTAAGATCAACCAACGGAGAACCATATGGACATCAGCATCGGCAATGTCACCTTCATTCTGTTTATTCTGGCTTTAGTGTTTGTTTTCAAGACCATCAACGTGGTGCCGCAGCAGCACGCGTGGGTGGTGGAGCGGCTCGGTAAATATCACGCCACGCTGGGGCCTGGCCTCAATATCGTGATTCCGTTTGTCGACCGCATCGCCTACAAGCACGTGCTGAAGGAGATTCCGCTCGATGTGCCGCCGCAGGTCTGCATCACCAAGGACAATACGCAGCTGCAGGTGGACGGCATCCTGTACTTCCAGATCACCGATGCCATGCGCGCCTCGTATGGCTCATCGAACTACATCGCGGCGATTACCCAGCTGGCGCAAACCACGCTGCGTTCCGTGATCGGCCGCATGGAACTGGACAAGACGTTTGAGGAGCGTGAGCACATCAACACCGCGATTGTGAATGCGATTGACGAATCGGCCTCGAACTGGGGCGTGAAGGTGCTGCGCTACGAGATCAAGGACCTGACGCCGCCGAAGGAAATCCTGCATGCGATGCAGGCGCAGATTACGGCCGAGCGTGAGAAACGCGCGCTGATCGCGGCGTCGGAAGGCCGCAAGCAGGAGCAGATCAACATTGCCAGCGGCGAGCGTGAAGCGCAGATTGCGCGTTCGGAGGGTGACAAGCAGGCGGCGATCAACCGCGCACAGGGCCAGGCCGCCGCCATCGTCGCGCTGGCGGAAGCGAATGCGTCGGCGCTGCGCCAGGTGGGGGCGGCACTGCGCGAGCCTGGCGGCGACGAGGCCATGAACCTCAAGGTGGCAGAACAATACGTGAACGCCTTCGGCCAGCTTGCCAAGACCAACAATTCGATTATCATTCCGGCCAATCTGGGCGACATGAGCGGCTTGATCGCCACGGCCATGCAGGTCGTGAAGACACAAAACAAAATCATCAAGGAGTAATTATGGGTACTTGGGCGGTAGACGCCTTCGGCAACGACTACGCGCAGGACTGGGCGGACGATTTGCACGAGACGAACAATCTGGATGCGGTCGAGGACACGCTGAACACCGTGCTGGAGAGCGGCGACTACCTGGAAGCGCCGTTTGCCGCTGAGGCCCTGGTCGCCATCGAAGTGCTGGCGCGCCTGCAAGGCAAGGGCGGGCCGCGCACGGAAGACAGTGCTTCGCTAGACGAATGGGTAGACGCGCGCAAAGCCAAAGCCAAGCCGCGCACCGACCTGGCGCAGAAAGCAGTGCGGGCGCTGGAGCGCATCCTGTCGCCGGAAAGCGAGCTGCGTCAGCTGTGGGAAGAGAGCGAGCACTACAACGACTGGCTCGCCGCCGTCGAAGACCTCCGCGCCCGCCTCTAAGTTCGGGGTCAGTGCCGACATTCGGACATTTCGCAATCGAAATGTCCGAATGTCGGCACTGACCCCGAACTGCGTATGGTACTTACTGCTTGCGGCGGCGGGCAGTGAAGCCAACCAGGGCCAGGCCGGCCAGCAGCATGGCGTAGGTTTCCGGTTCCGGTACGGCGGTGGTCAGCGAAACGTGATCCAGCGAGGTGCCCAGGCTGTCGCTGGTGCCGATGGCCTTGAATTTCAGTGCTTCCAGGCTGCCGTTACCGATCAGGGTGTAGCTGCGGGTTTCCCAGCCGCCGGCCAGCGAGTTGTTGATCGAGGCGACGAGATTGCCGCCCCAGCTCACTTCCAGGCCTTGCGACGAAGTCGGCACGCCTGCGCGGTCCTGGAACTGGAAGCTCAGCGTGTAGGTTTTGCCCAGCACGGTGCTGACCGACTGGCTCATCCAGCTGTTGGCGGTGGTGTCCAGTTCGACGAAGTTCACGCCGTTCGATGCGGTGCCGGCAACGTTGTTGCGCAGTTCGATGCCGTAGGCGCCGCCGGTCCAGCCGGTCAGGTTGCTGTAGATGTTCCAGGTGCCTGCCGCTTGCGCATTCTGCTCAAAGCTGCCGTTGGTCAGCAGTTCTACCGGCGCGGCGTGGGCGACGCCACCCGCCAGCAGGGCGGCGACAGCGAAAGATTTGATCAGTTTGGTGGCGTTCATGGCAAGATTCCCGTTAATTGATTATTGGTAATTTTAATTTCTCAAAAGACATGCAAATCTTATCTCGACCAGGCTGCTTACGGCCAGAGACATTTGTCACTTTCTGATGTGTTGTACCATTCGGGTATGAACCTGAACCAGCAAATCGATCATCTCCAGACCTTTCTGCACCAGCACCAGCGCGTGCTGGTACTGACCGGCGCCGGCCTGAGTACGGCGTCCGGCATTCCCGATTACCGTGACAAGGACGGCGTGCGGCGCGGCCGTAACCCGATCCAGGGACCGGATTTCCGCAAGTCCGAGGCGGTGCGGCGCCGTTACTGGGCGCGCAGCATGGCCGGCTATCCGACGCTGGCGGGCGCTGCGCCGAATGTGGCGCACCATGCGCTGGCGGCGCTCGAGCAGGCGGGCCGCATCCACAGCGTCATCACGCAAAACGTCGACGGCCTGCATCAGCGCGCCGGCAGCCACAAGCTGATTGAGCTGCATGGGAATATCCATGGCGTGGTGTGTCTGGATTGCCGCACCGTCCATCCGCGCGCCGAGATCCAGCACTGGCTGGCGCAGGCGAACCCGGAACTGGTGCCGACCGGCCCGGCTGGCGAGGTAGTGCCGGAAGCGCGTCCCGACGGCGATGCGGAAGTGGAGCTTGATGAATTCCAGGATTTCCAGCTGCCTTACTGCGCAGCCTGCGGCGGCACCCTGCAGCCGGACGTGATCTTCTTTGGCGATAACATCCCGCCGCAGCGCACGGCGGCAGCGTTGCAATGGGCCGAGGAGGCCGATGCGGTGCTGGTGGTCGGTTCCTCGCTCATGGTGTTTTCCGGCTACCGCTTTGCCAAACTGGCGGCGCAGGCAAACAAGCCGATCGCGGCCATCAACCTGGGCAAAACCCGGGCGGATGACCTGATCGGCTTGAAGGTTGAGGCTGCGGCAGTGGATGTGTTGCCGTTGCTCCTGTAGTTAATTCCGTTGCAGCATGGAGCGGATGATGGCTTCCTTGGCCAGCACGTAGTCATGGCCAGCCAGCACGAAGTTGGTGTTGGGCTGGATCACCTTGATGTTGATGAATACCATGTCGCTGGTCTCCGCGTATGAGCCCACCACGATTGCTTGCGCATTATGGCTGTTGGCCACTTCGCCGATCTCACGGGTCAGCATCAGCTCGCCCTGGTTGCGTTTCAGGTAGACGCTGTTGCGCAGCTTCATCTCCAGCATGGCCAGGCCGCCTTGCGCCATGCGCGTGGAAATCTGTTCGGATACCAGGCGCCCCAGCGTGGTGGTCTGTTCAAGCGCGTCGATATTGACCACGGTGGCGACGATCAGCGGCTTGTCGGCCACCAGCTTGCCGCTCAGCTGCTGCAGTAGCGCGTCGGCGGCCTTGTAGTTGGCGTTGATGAACTGGTTGGACGAAATGGTCGAGTAGTTGCCTTCTTCCTGTTTCGGATTCGAGGAACAGGCAGCCAGCAGCAGCGGCGTGGCCAGCACGGCGGTGCGCAATACGGTCTTCAGCATTACAGGTCTCCGCGTACCTGGAAGGTACGGGTCAGTTTAGGTTCTTCGGGCTGGGGATCGACGATGCCGTACAGGAAGCGGTCGCTGTCGGCCACATAATAGGCCGAGGTGTTGCGTGCCAGATAGCGGTACTGGTCGGACACCGAGACGGTAATGATGATTTCGGTTTTAGGTGTGTCGCCTGGCGCGAACTGGGCGTTGATCCAGTTATGGCCATCCACTGCACCAGCTCCGGCAGCCACATTGAACAGCACTGGCGCTTCCACTGCGCTGAGCAGCCAGACGCCGGCGCCGATCGCCGCCAGTTCGCCGTGGTAGCGGTATTGCGGACGGTTGACTGCAAACGTGACTGCCTGCACATCCATGTCGACCTTGAGCGAGCCGGCCGGCGTCCGCGAGACCACATAGCCATCATTGACCAGCGAGGTGGTCAGCTGAGCCGCCAGCGCGCGCTGGAATGGGTTGGGATCCTTGGCTTCATTGATGTAGACCGGGCGCGGCGGGCTCTTCTTGAGCTCGGCCGCCACGCGTTTCTCGATATTGTCGGCAATGACGCCCCAGTGATACGCCGCCTGCAGCTTGGCTTGCTTGGTAGTGGGGAAATTGGCGGCCAGCGGCGTCGGCGTATAGCGCGCCGCACATCCTGCCAGCAGGATGCCGGCTGCCAGAGCTATTGCAGTTTTCAGCGCCATAATTGCCTCGTCGTCAAAAGTACACTGTCCAGATCGCGGCCACACGCAAGCCACGAATGTAAAATCGTTGTTCTCCCAGTTTAGCATGGATGTTTCTAATTAGAAATTCTCCACCCAATAAAAAACCCGGTGCAAGACCGGGTTTTGTACAGGGCGCGCAACAGTTTTAGCGGCGGTGGGTTTTCATGGCTTGCGCCACTTCGCGCTTGCCGTCGCGATCTTTCTCGGTAGCACGTTTGTCGTGCATCTTTTTGCCCTTGGCCAGGCCGATTTCACATTTCACGCGGCCGCCCTTGAAATGCAGGTTGAGCGGGACCAGCGTATAGCCGGCGCGCGTGACTTTACCGATCAGCTTGTCGATTTGCTCGCGGTGCAGCAGCAGTTTGCGGGTGCGCACCATGTCCGGCGTGATGTGCGTGGAGGCGGTCGGCAGGGCGCTGATGTGGGCGCCAAACAGGAACAGCTCGTCGCCCTTGATGGTGACGTAGGCTTCCTTGATCTGGACCTTGTTATCGCGGATGGCCTTGACTTCCCAGCCTTCCAGCACGATGCCCGCTTCAAAGCGGTCTTCAATGAAATAGTCAAAAAAGGCTTTTTTGTTATCAGCTATGGTCATGTGTTCGTATCGGTTAAACTACTGCTGCGCGCGCAAAAGCGCGAATAATTCAACATCATAGCAAATGGTTAGACAATGGCAGTAGTGCACAAATCAGTTTTACTCGGTTACAGCGCCCAACAAATGTTCGATCTGGTCGCTGCGATCGAGGATTATCCGAAATTTCTGCCATGGTGCGGTGGTGTGGAGATCAAGGAGCGCAGCGAGGATACCGTGGTGGCCAGCGTTGGCATCAATTACCACGGCGTCAAGCAGAGCTTTACTACCTCCAACCAGAATACCGTGCCGACCGAGATCAAGATGAAGCTGGTGGACGGTCCTTTCAAGTGTCTGGACGGCGTGTGGACCTTCAAGGCCTTGCGCGAGGATGCGTGCAAGATCGACCTGGACCTGCATTACGAGTTTTCCAGCGCCTTGCTGGCCAAGCTGGTGGGACCGGTGTTTGGCATGATCGCCAACAGTATGGTGGACTCCTTCTGCAAACGGGCGGAAACGGTCTATGGCAACTGAGGCCTTTACGATACAGGTGTGCTACGCCAGCGACGCGCTGCAGTTCCTGCGCGACTTGCAGGTACCGGCCGGCACCACGATCGAACAAGCCATCGCCCTGAGCGGCGTGCAGCAGGAGGTGCCGGGCCTGAACCTGAGCGAATTACAGGTCGGCATCTACGCCAAGAAGAAAACGCTGGACACCGTGGTGCGGGAACACGACCGCATCGAACTCTATCGCCCGCTGATCGCCGACCCCAAAAACGCCCGCCGCCGGCGTAAATCTGCACCGGTGGAGCCGGCCGCCTGAGCACTGCCGCCTTAACGTAAATGCTGCAGTAGAAACGCGCGCGTGGCGGGCTGGCGAAAGAATTCTGTGTGCCACACTTCGTTTTGCTTTTGTTCCGCAGTGCCAAAGCTGAGTAGGTGGGCGTCGTCGGGCGTGGCCTGCGGCAGCAGCACGTTGGCGTAGGGGACGATCAGGTCGCTGGCGCTGTCCATGAGGGTGTGACTGAGCAGGGCGCCCGTGCGTTCCAGTGCTGAGTGGCCGTAGTCGAAGTTGGCGCGTGCATAGTAGCTGCTGGCGCTGGTAAGCAGCGTGGCGCCGTGGTCGAGTTTGCCGATGAGTTCGGAGCCGCTGGCCAGCGCCTGTATGCTGGGACGGCCGAAACCCAGCGACAGCACCATGCGCGCCAGACCGATCACCACATCCAGCGCCATGCCGCTGCTGAAGGACGCCAGCAAAGCCGCCGCATTCAGAAACTGTTGAATTTCATCGGGCGACGCCAGCGGCGAACCTTGATTGGCCGCCGCCACGAACATCACGGTACCGATTTTGCCGAAGCGTCCGCTACGCGCCTGGACGATGTCGGGCATGGCTTGCGTCAGCAGTGATCGGACCACCAGACCACCACGGCTATGGCACAGGATGTCGACCTCCCACGCCACGTCCTGCGGCAGCAGCGACAGCAAATCCAGGGCGTTGCGTTGCGGCGTCTTGGCGATGGTCCAATGGTCGTAGCCGAACACGCGGCCTTCGTAGCGCTCCAGCAGCGGCTGCAGATCGACGTCCGCAAACGCACCTTCGATAGAGCTGAACACGCCGTGTACCAGCAGCAGTACCTTGTGCCCGCGCGACGCGGCCAGTTCCTCCGGCGTGGCGGCGACGCCGTAACCATGGCGCAGTGACAGCAAACGCTCTGGCTTGTTGTGCTCCTCGATCTTTTCGATCATCGACTGGGTCATGTGCTCGCCGGTCCGCAGCGTGGCCTGGACGATCCAGTCCCAGCCTTGCGGCGCCAGCGTGGCCGGGCCGGCCGCCGGAAACACAAACTGTACACAGCCATTATCCTTGTGGCGGACGATGTGCAGCTCGCCATCGGCAATGTGCGCGACGGGCAGCGGTGGCGTGCCGATCAGCGGCTCCAGGCCTGGCGGCGCCGACAGCAAGGCGTGATCCGCTAGCGCATCATCCATGGCACGGTGGAGTTCGGCTTGCTTGGCGGGCGTCAGATTCATGCTGCTAGTGTACCGCTATCCCCTTGGCGGCTTGACACTGTTGCAAACCGGCTTGGCTGACCTCATTCGCGCTTACCGCAGTGCATCAATGTGCGATACACTCGCCATTACTAGTTGCCAAGAGTCCGTGATGAGACGCAACCGCTTGTTTCTGCTGGCCAGTTTGTGGTGCAGCCTGCCCTTGGCGGAGGCGGGCGGCGATTGCCCGTCCATGACCCGTGTCGGTTTCAGCGACCTGGGGTACACCTCGTATCGCGAAAACGGCCGTATCAGCGGCATTGCGGTGGACGTCGTCAATGAACTGGCGCGGCGTTCCGGCTGCAAATTCGAATTCCATTGGTATCCACGCCAGCGCCTGTTTGTCGAGCTGCAGGCCGGACGCATCGACATGGCGATGGGCGCCTTCCGCACGCCGGAACGCGATGCCTATGCGCGCCATTTGCCTTACGCCTATCTGCAATATGATTTGATATTGCGGGATGCGTCGGGACAGAGCTACGCCAGCCTCAGTGACTTCGTCGAGCGCGGCACGGGGCGGCTCAACATCACGCGTGGCCTGGTCTACGATTCAGCGATCGAGACGCAACTGGCGCGGCTGGCCACTGCCGGCCGCCTGGAGCTGGTGAATGACTTTGAAACGGTGTTCGGCAAACTGGAAATGGGCCGTGCCGATGGTACGGTCGCTACCGCCGCCATCTATGCCAAATACCTGCAGCATCCGCGCCTGAAAGACAGCGTGACGGTCATTCCGATTGCGGAAGCTGCGCCGCGCTTCACCGGCATTTATGTCTCGAAGAAGAACATCAGTCCCGAGGTGCGGCTGCGTTATGCAAGCGCACTCAAGACGATGGTCGCCGATCAATATGTGGCTGGCCTGTACGGCCGTTATATAGACGAAGCCACCATCAAACGCACTTTCCGCCTGGGCGCTGCGCCATTGCAGGCAGCGCTGTCCACATCTGATTAAGCAAGGAGCTTTTCTGACTCAGCCCGATTACAGCAGGTATGACGACGCCGCATTGCGCCAGGCGCTGCGGACGATTGATAAAGACCGTTTCCCCGAGCGCGTCGTGCAGATAGAGGAACGTCTGGCCGAGTTGGCGGCGGCGCCATCGCCATCCCCCATGTCCGCGCCAGTTGCGCCACCATCGTCATATCGCCCGGTGTTGCGCCGTGCCGGTCTGGTCATGCTGGTGCTGGGCGCTGTTGATCTGGGCCTCGCTGTCTGGCAGTTCATGCAAAGCGGCGGTACGACCTTCGGGCTGAATTACGGTGCGCTGATTAGCGCTGTGCTGCTGTTGTCCGGTGGCCTGGCGGTCAGCGAATTCCTGCGCTGGATCGGCTGGCTGGTGCTGCCGGGCGCGGTGCTGGCACTGGTGACTGTGTTTGCGCAGCCGCTTGATCTGAGCCTGGTCCAGTTACGGCAAGCCCCGGCCAACTATCTCACATCCGTGGTGCCGACGGTGCTGTCGCTGGTGGCGCTGCTGTGGTTATTGCGCGAACTCGGTAGCGCGCCGCTGATGCAGGCACGCGCTATCGAAGGCCGCAAGCTGCGCAATATACGGGTGCCGCAAGCACTGGGCGTCTTGCTGGCGCTGGGCGGCGCCACTGTCCTTGTGGTTGCATTGAACGGCGACCGTGCGCAGCACGCGCTGGCACTGGCCAGCCAGCACGGTGGCAAGCAGTTACACTACCATCTGCGCTCCATCAATGTAATCAAGAGCGATGGCCCCACGCGCGTCGCTTCGGTGGTGACCGTTTGGGATGACAAATCGGTAGGCTACCTGCAGGTCAACTGGCAAGAGTAGCCTTTGATGCTGCCCGCAGCTTAACGCGAGCAGCAGCCGTTGACGTCTACCGTTCTCGCTTCCAGCTTGACCTTGACGCTGGCGGCCGGCGCGGCGCCAGCCGAATCAGCCAGGGTGACGAGGTATTCACCAGCTGCGATCTTCCAGGTTTTGCTGGCGCTGTCGTACACACCCAGCAAACGCGGATCGATTTGCACGGTGGCGTCGCCGCTGGCGCCAGCTTTCAGATCCTGCTTGCTCCAGCCACCGAGGCGCTTGGGCGCTTCCCAGCCGCCCGCTACTGATGATACATAGACCTGGCCGACGGCCTTGCCATCACGTTTGCCGGTGTTCTTGATGCTGAAGCGGACTTCAATGCCATTGCCGGCCGGTTTGGCGCTCAGGCCTTCATACGCAAAGCTGGAGTAGGACAGGCCGTAACCAAATGCGAACAGCGGCTTGTGGCCTTTGAGGTCAAACCACTTGTAGCCAACGGCGGCGCCTTCGATGTTGTAGTCCGTGCTTGCCTTCTCGATGATGTTTTCATCCTTGGTTTTGGCATCGCCATCGAGCACAGGGCGTGGCAGCTGCGTCAGCGAGGCCGGGAAGGTGACTGGCAGGCGGCCGGACGGATTCACGTCGCCATTCAGAACGCGGGCAATCGCCGCACCACCGCTGGTGCCCGGATACCAGGCCTCCAGCACCGCGCCGACATTGTTCAGCCATGGCATCACCACCGGTCCGCCGGTTTGCAGCACCACCACGGTTTTCGGATTGGCCTTGGCCACCGCTTCGATCAGCGCGTCCTGTCTGTTCGGCAGATTCAAGTCCTCGGCGTCCACACTCTCGCCCATCCACTGATTACCGAAGACGATGACGACATCGCTGCCGGCAGCCAGCCTGGCGGCCGCCGCAACATCCTTGCCGTCGTTATAAGCCAGTTTGGCTTTGGTGAGCCTGGCCAGTTCGCCCATCGGCGAGGAGCGGTGATACACCATAGGACCAGGGAAGTGCTTGGGTCCTTCGTTCGGTACCGGAGAACCGCCAACCGGATACACCTGCGCCGAGCCGCCGCCCGACAGCACGCCGACATCCGCATGCCCGCCGATGATGGCGATACTGCGCACGCTTGAGGCCAGCGGCAACAGGCCGTTATAGTTCTTCAGCAGGACGATGGCTTCTTCCGCGTCGGCCTGGGTGATCCTGGCGTGCGCCGCGAAGTCGATGCCCGCATCTGCGGAGGCAGGCTTGGTGACTGGATGCTCCACCAGGCCGTTGGCAAACATGGTGCGCGTGATGCGTTTCACCATGTCGTTCAGGCGCGTTTCCGGCACGTGACGATTGATGACCGCTTCCTTCAGCGGGTGATTGAAGTAGTCCGATTTGTCGAACGGGTAGCCTGACTGCTGATCCAGGCCGCGCAGCGCTGCCGGAATGGTGGAGTGCGTCGCACCCCAGTCGGACATGACGTAACCCGGATACTTCCAGTCCTGCTTCAGCACCTGGTTAAGCAGGTAGTCGTTCTCGCAAGCGTAGTCGCCGTTGACGCGGTTGTAGGCGCACATCACCGAGCCAGGCTGGCCGCGTTCAATCGCGAACTGCATGGCCAGCAGGTCGGACATGCGGCCGGCCTGGTCGTCGATCTTGACGTTGATGTGATTGCGGTTGGTTTCCTGGTCGTTGAAGGCGTAGTGCTTAACCGTAGAAATAATATGGTTCGACTGGATGCCGCGTATCTGCTCGCCGACCATGACGCCGGCCAGCAGCGGATCTTCGCCGGCATATTCGAAGTTGCGGCCATTGCGCGGTTCGCGCAGCAGGTTCACGCCGCCCGCGAGCTGGATGTTGAAGCCGGAACTGCGCGACTCGCTACCGATCATGGCGCCGCCGGCAAAGGCGACGGCCGGATTCCAGGTCGCAGCGGTGGCAATGCCAGATGGCAGGGAGGTACGTTCATACGGTTTCCTGGACACGGCCTGGGTGGCGACGCCCACACCTGCATCCGACTGCCATTGCGGCGGCAGGCCAAGGCGCGGAATGCCCGGCACATAACCGGCCGAATCGGGACGGCCTTCTTTCGGCGGTTCGAATTTCTTTGGTGCGAATTCGGTCGAGAAGTAGGCAAACACGGTCTGGATTTTCTCGTCCAGCGTCATCGCCTGAACCAGCTGGTCGGCGCGTACGTCCGGTGACAGCGCGGGATTGAGCCAGGGTTGACTGGCGTCCGCAGCGTGTGCGCCGCCAGTCAACATGAGAGGATAAGCCAGTGCCAGCGACAAGCAGAGACGCTTCTTCATACGATTACCGTGTCCTTGTAGTTATGGTGAGCGCGGAATGAAAACCTCCAGCGCATAAGTTTTGCCCACAACGATACCGGTGATACGCGATGTAGTCAAACGTTTACCATCGCAATGCAACTGGATTTTATCGACGTCCGCACGTTGTATGGACACATTGAAGGTCGCGTGGCGGAACTGGCGTACCACCTTGATGCCGTCCCAGTGCGAAGGCAGCTGCGGTTTGACGGACAAGCCGTCAGCACAACCCTTTAACCCGCACAGTCCCTCGACAAAACACAGGTAGGCCCATGACACGGTACCGGTGTTGAACAGCTGGCTGGAACGTCCTGCCGTACGCGGATACTCACGCCAGGCGCCGCGATAATAGTTGGGGATAAAAACGGGAAGTTGGCCACGTTGAAGGTAATCGATTTCTTCCGGCCCTGGCAGCATCTTGCGCAGCAGCGCATAGGCGCGATCGCTCTCGCCGATGGCGTACAGGCTGTAGATGTAGAAGATGGCTGCGTGGTTGTACACCGCGCCGTTTTCCGCCGAACCGGGATGCTTTTGCGTGACGCGGCCAACGTCGTCGCGCATGGCGCTGTAGGGTGGTGCGAACATCTGCACGCCGTAGGGCGTCACCAACTGCTGTTCGACCTGCGCGAGCATGGAGGCGCGCTGGCCGGTATTCGCTGCGCCGCCCAGAATGGCCCAGGCCTGCGGGTTGAGCCAGATGCGGCCTTCCTGGTCTTTACGGACGCCGAAAGTGACGTTGTCGTCGGTGATGCCGCGCGCGTACCAGTCGCCGTCCCACAGATATTCGTTGGCGGCGCGATTGACGGCACGTGCGCCAGCGCGGAAGTGCTTTGCGCTTTCGGCCAGCGAAGAACTGGCGCCGGTGGTTTCGCAAATCTCCGCCCACAGATTGAGGGCGTAAGCGGTGGCCACCGTCAGCCAGCCGGAGACGCCGCGCCCTTTGTAGCCGACCATGTTCATCGGGTCGCACCAGTCGCCCTGGGCGATGTAGCTCAGGCCTCGCTTGTCGCGCGCCTGCAGCAGCCAGTCCATGGCGCTGCTCACGCGTTCCGAGACGGTGAGGGCAACGCCGCTGTCCGCGCCGATGACGTCTTCATTGAGGATGTCGTAATCGGCGGTTTCGTTGAGATAGACCTTGAGCGCAACCGGCAGCCAGACGCAATGGTCGGTATGCGGCACCTGGTTGATGTATTTGAGTTCTGCGCCTTCCGCCAGCAGTATCCCGTCCGGCATGGCGCCGCTGGCTTCCTGCTGCGACAGCGCGTGCAGGAAGGCCTTGCGCATGACGCTGGGCTTGATGAAGCTCATGCCCATATTGTCCTGCAGGTAGTTGCGGGTTTGCGGATCGGTGCTCAGGCGATTGACGTCGCCGTGATAGAACACCTGGCGCGGTAGCCAGTGGTTGACGAAGTTGTCCAGGTCCGCGTCCGGTGTTTCGATGTGCAGGCATCCACGGCCGCTGGCGATGTAGTCCGCATAGTCCTTCGCTGTGGCCGCGAAGGCGTCGGCGCTCAGGTATCTGGCGCGGATGGCTTTGATTTCGGCGTCATCGAACGCGGGGCCGAACAGGAAGCGATAGTCGCGCGTTTCGCCGGCGGACAGCGACAGGCGGTATTGCACGGCGGCGGTTGGCGTCTCGTAGCGCGCGTCGCTGCCGCTCAGGTGTTGCGCCTGCACGCCGGACGGCTGGTGCAGGCCGCCTTCGCCTTCAAACGCGCTTTGCCGCGCATCCCATGCGTCGGGCGTTTGCTCGCACAGGAAGTAAGTCTGGTCCTTGAAGTCCTTTTGTTTGAAGTAGTCGGCGACTTTCTGATACGGCGTAACGCTGCTGGCGACGATGCCGCCCAGATCCGCGCGGTACTCGCCTGACTGGTTCATCCACGACATATACCCGATGGGGAAGTAGGGGTAGACGCTGATCTTGCGCGTTCGGCCGGACAGGTTGGTGACGCGCAGTGACCACAGTTCGACGACATCCCTGGATGGCAGGCCCAAGGTCAGTTCCATGCGTATGCCCAGATGCTCGACGGTCCACTGGAGATCGCTTTTACCGACCGAGAAGGTGAAGTGGTCGACTGGCGCGCGTACCGGTTCATATGGCGCGGAGAACAGCTCGCCCGTCTCTTCATCCTTGAGGTAGAAGAAGCGGCCCGGATGGTGTGCGTAATAGTTCTGCTCCGGCTGCATGAAAGTTTTGGCTTCCAGGTTGGGCGCGTGCGCGTACTTGGCAGGCTCCGGCTGCATGAACTGCGCGGTGGCGTAACCACGGCAGGTCATCTGTATCATCATCTGCTGATTCCACAGGAAGCCGGCTGCTTGTGGCATGGCTGTGGCGCTGGTCAGCTGGTAGCGGTCGCCGTTGTGGGTGGGGCGTAGCATGGGGGTGTCTCCGTCAGGATTGGCGGGCTTGCAGATCGGACTGGATCTGCAGCAGTTTGTGGTTATCCAGGTTGTAAGTGAACATCACCGCCACCGCGAGCAGGGCGAAGGCGGCGGGAATCAGCGACATCAGCCACACAATGCCTGCTTGCGAAACGGCTGTTTGAGCGGCGTTGGCGACGTATCCCAGCCGGGTGAAGATGCCGCCGATGACCGCAACCGCAATCGCGGTGCCCAGCTTTTGCGAGAAGGTAGCGGCGGCAAAGGTCATCGCGGTGGCGCGCCGGCCGGTGCGCCATTCGTTATAGTCGGCGGTGTCGGCGTACATCGAGAAAGCCAGCGGCGACTTCGGGCCGAGCGCCAGGCCCATGCCGATCTGCAGCGCGAACATCAGCCAGATCTGGTCCTTCTGCACAAAGAAGAAGGCGGTCGAAAGCAGGGAGGTAATCGTCATCAGCAGGATGAGCAGCTTCTTCTTGTCGATGAAGCGTGTCAGTACGGGCGTCAGTGCGGCGCCTGCGGCTGCGGCCAGCATGTAGGCGGGAACAAAACCGGCCATCAGATCCGGCCGCTCGACCACGTACTTGAAGTAGTAGGCGGCGCTGCTGGTGCGCAGGGTGACGGTAATCATGATGATCAGCGCGAGGAAGAACAGCGCGATCCACGGGCGGTTGTGCGACAGGTCGTACAGGTCTCGCCTGACGCTGGTTCTCTGACCGGCCGGCGGCGCGATGCGTTCGCGGGTGTTGAAGAAGGTCAGCACGAACAGCGTGCACGCCAGCACGCTCCACGCCAGCATGGTCAATTGCCAGCCCAGTTTATCGTTGCCGTCGCCCAGCTGGTGCACCAGCCATGGCGTCGCCGCCGTCACCAGCGTGCCGCCGGCAAATGCAAAGATGAAGCGCAAGCCATTGAGGGTAGAGCGCTCCTGCGCGTCGGCGGACAGCACGCCGGACAAGGCGTTGTATGGAATGTTGATGCAGGTATAGCACACCATCATGCACAGATAGCTGCCATAGGCCCAGAGGATTTTGCCGTCGTCGGACAGGTTGGGCGTGGTGTAGGTGAGGACGGCGGCGCATGCGAGCGGCAACGGCAACCAGACCAGGTAAGGGCGGAATTTGCCCCAGCGCGTGCTGGTGCGATCCGCGATGGCGCCGATCAGCGGGTCGGTGAAGGCGTTGAGGAGTTTGATGGTGAACATCATCGACGCGGCAGCAGCGGCGGAAATGCCAAACACGTCGGTGTAGTAAATCAGCAGGAAGGTGGCGATGTTGGTCCAATAAAAATTGAAGCCCATGTCGGCCACGCCGTAGCTGATTTTTTCACGCCAGGTCAGATGCTGGTTCACGTTGGACTTGATAGCGGTAACTGCAGCGTCAGGTCTTGAGAATCTGCTGCACCAGCTCTGCGGGCGGGCTGGAAATATCCAGCACGATGCCGGCTTCGTCGTCGTGCAGCGGTTCCAGTGTGGCCAGCTGGCTATCAAGCAGCGTCGCCGGCATGTAGTGGCCCTGGCGTGCCGCCATGCGTTCCGCAATCAGCTCGCGTGGGCCGGCCAGGTGGGCGAAACGCAGCTCTGGATCGGCGCTGCGCAGCAGGTCGCGGTAACGGCGCTTCAATGCGGAGCAGGATAACACCAGTCCTGTCCCCTGGATGCGCGCGCTGCGGATCTCGCGATGCAGCGTCCATAGCCAGTCGGCACGGTCGGTGTCGGTGAGCGGCATGCCGGCGGCCATCTTGGCGATGTTGGCGGTGGAGTGGTAAGCATCGCCTTCGAGAAAGGGGACGCCGAACGCCTGCGCCAATTGCCTGCCGATCGCGCTTTTGCCGCATCCGCTGACGCCCATCACGACCCAGCGTGGCTGCCTGGTTTGTACAGTTTTTAGCATAAATTTGTTAGCGCTAACAATGGTGGCCATTGTTAGACCGCTGTGGCATTTTGTAAAGAACAATCGATGCTGCGGTGCAGCAGTCGCGGGGTTTATGCGCTTTCGCGCGCCATCAGCGTGAAGCCGAGATCGATCTGACGATGGGCTGGCTGCTCGCCTTTGATGACAGAGCGCAGCAGTGTGGCAGCTTCAAAGCCGATGCGGTAGCGCGGCGTGCCGATCGTGGTCAGCGACGGGTTCATCCATGCCGACGCCGGCAGATCATTAAAGCCGCAGACGGCCAGCTGCGACGGCACTGCGATACCACGGCGCTGGCATTGGTAGATGGCGCCGTGCGCGAGGTCGTCATTGCAGCAGAAGATGGCGTCGCAATCCGGCGCCTGGGCCAGCATGCGGCCCAGCAGCTCTGCGCCCAGTGCAATGGTGGACGGCTCGCCCACCATCACCTCCAGCTTGATGTCGGCCAGGCCCGCATCCACCATGGCCTTGCGGTAGCCCTCGGCGCGGCGCAGCGTGCGCTCATCGAGTTGTGCGCCGATGAAGCCGATGCGCTTGTGGCCCTTGTCCAGCAGGTAGCGCGTCATCGCGTGGCCGGCCTGGAATTGCGAGAAACCCACGGACAGGCGCTCGGGATCGGCCGACATATCCATCATGGACACCACGGGCATGCGGTTGGCGGCCAGAATCTGCTGCACGCGCGGGCTGTGGGTCAGGCCCGACAGCAGCATGCCGTCGGGATTGGACTGCAGGTAGGTGGCGATGAGTTTTTCTTCTTCGCGGTCGGAGTAGCGGGTGTTGCCAATCAGGATCTGGTAGTCGTCGGCGTCCAGCGCATCCTGTATGCCGGCCAGCACTTCGGTGAAGACGGCGTTGGACAGGGACGGTACCAGTACTGCGATCACCTTGGATTGCGACGAGGCCAGTGCGCGGGCGGCGCGGTTGGGGACATAGCCCAGCTCATCCACGGCTTGCTGCACGCGGTCGCGCAAGGCTTGCGACACCATGTCCGGCTGGCTGATGGCGCGTGAAGCGGTCATGGTGGCGACGCCGGCGCGCTGCGCCACCATCGCCAGCGTGATACGGCCGCTAGCACGGCTCTTCCCCGCTTGAATCTTGGTCATGGATGAAACCGGGTGATATTGATAGCGATATCATACGGCACCCCGGTCAAAAGTAAGAGGGCCTATTTGCAATCAGCCAACACTTTTTGTGTCTTTTTGCGCAAATCCTCGCGTTCCTGATCGTTCATATAGCCGCGCTCACCGTTCTTGTCATAGGTGCTCAGGCGCAGCCCCTGGTCGAGTGCCTGCTGGTTCTGGCGCGCGGCGTCACAATTGGCGGCAATGTCAGCCTTGCGCTGGGTGTCAGCGGCGGCGCGTTGCTGGGCGTCGGCAGCTTCGGTCTTGCGCTTGTTGAAGTCGGCATTGCGGTCAGCTAGCGTGGGCGCGGGCCGGGTAGCTGGCATGTCTGCTGCAGGTTCGAGGTCTATTGCGTTGGGATTGAAGAGCGGCTTACCGGGAGCTTTAAGGATCCGCTTTTCTGGCACATTAGGCGGCGGCGGGCGATCGGAAAGTTGTTTAACGCCTTTGTCGTCAATCCACACGTATTGCGCCAAGGCTAATGGGGAAATTGCCAGCAGCCCGGCAATCAACAATGTATTGCGGTGGTTCATAAAAAGGCGCTCCAGTAAGGCATGCACCGATTTCGCCACTATTCATGGCGGCTGTCAACTGGAGCACCAGCGGCTTTACGACTGTTTTTTACGGCGAGCCATGAAGCCGACCAGGCCCAGGCCGCCCAACAGCATGCCATAGGTTGCTGGCTCCGGTACCGGGCTGACAGTAATCGAGCCATGGTAGTTGTGGAGGTTGTCGGCAAGCACTTGGGTGCCGTTCAGAACCAGCGTGAATGGCGAGCCCGAGGTGATGGTGAAGCCTCCGACGCTGAAATAGCCTGGAATGTTGGCAGCGTAAGCGGTGTTCTGGTTGTTCAGCGTGGCGGAGGTGATATCCACCAGGTTGCTGTGGTAAGACAGAACCACATTGTAGGTGCCGGAAGCCAAACCGTTGAAGGTGATAGTGTCGGAGCCGCCAGAAAGCAGAGTACCTGCTCCTGAAAAGTCGAACGTATTACCCAGCGAAATATTGAAAGACTGGTCATCAGCACTGGCGGAGAAGGCAGCACTGGTGAGCAAAACAGCAGCAAGCAGTTTCAGTTTCATCGTAGAACCCCTAAACATAACGTTATGGTGACCGGCAGATGCAGCTACCGGGCTGTTTTTTGCCTCGAAGGGCAAGCTAAGATAGCAATAATCTTAAATTGGCGTTAAAACAACACCAATTCCGCGTGGCAAAATTTAACAATTGTTTTGGTGGTGGCGCACGCTCCAACCTATGCGATTGAAATTCTAGTATAAATATTTTAACTTTTGCACTAAAACTGTTGTATGGGTGTGTAAATTTTGGTTTGTTTTATGATGAAAGTAGTTAGTGCTGAAGCCTTCCAGGCTTATGACGAGGGTTCGATTCCCTTCATTCGCCCTAAACATTGAATTTCAGATTCATCCATCATGGCTGTTCCAACTTTCAGGAGGCCAATATGCCGCTATATCAAGTCCGGTACCGTGGTGATAAAGAGCTGACGATTAACTCTTCTAGCATTCTGCGCGAAGAGCAGATCGTCGAAAATGTGCTGGTCGAGGAGGGCATCATTCCGCGCGTGCTGGAAGACCGGGTGCGTGGCGAAGCTCAAGGTGCTGGACAGAGTCTGAAAGAGTTAATTGCTGCGAATAATCTTGCTCCGATGGCGTACACGGAAGACGAGAGCGAGCCGATCACCATTGCGTGATGCTTATCTACTAGCTTGGAGCTGCCCTCAGGCGGTTTTTTTTGTCCTAAGTCTTTGCGCGGTGACAAGGACTGGCTTGAAAAAACGTGCGTAGTCGCTGACGAAACATGGCCTGGTGGGCTACGCGCCTTGCAGTTTCCACCGCTACTCCACCCGGCCCCGTATTATGGCTGGACAAGTTTCAGGTTGTTGCAGACAAACATCAGCGCTTCCTGTATAATGCCGCTTTGCGCCTATAGGAAAATGCTATGCGTCTACTCCAAAAAGCACTCACATTCGATGACGTGCTGCTCGTCCCAGCGTACTCCAACGTTTTGCCCGCGGATACGTCCCTCAAAACCCGTCTGACTCGCAATATCAGCCTGAACATCCCTCTGCTGTCGGCAGCAATGGATACGGTCACCGAGGCCCGCCTGGCAATCGCCATGGCACAAGAGGGCGGTATTGGTATCATTCACAAAAACCTGAATCCGAAAGATCAGGCCCGTGAGGTAGCGCGCGTCAAGCGCTTCGAGGCTGGTGTGCTGCGTGACCCGATCACGATTCCGCCGACCATGAAAATCCGCGACGTCATCAAGCTGACCGAGCAATATGGCATTTCCGGCTTCCCGGTCGTGGAAGGCAAAGAAGTCGTCGGCATCATCACCAACCGCGACCTGCGTTTCGAGCAAGAGCTGGATGCCGAAGTGCGCGCCAAGATGACGCCACGCGAAAAGCTGGTGTACGTCAAGGAAGACGCCGACACCACCGAAGCCAAGCGCCTGATGAACAAGCACCGCCTGGAGCGCGTGCTGGTAGTCAACGACGCGTTTGAGCTGCGTGGCCTGATTACCGTCAAAGACATCCAGAAATCGCACGAGCACCCCCTGGCCTCGAAAGACTCGCAAGGCAAGCTGCTGGTCGGCGCCGCAGTGGGCGTCGGCGCCAAGGATGAAGAGCGGATCGACCTGCTGGTCGCCGCCGGCGTGGACGTGCTGGTGGTCGATACCGCCCATGGCCACTCGCAAGGCATCCTGGACCGCGTGAAATGGATCAAGACCAAGTACCCGCACGTGGACGTCATCGGCGGCAATATCGCTACCGCTGCCGCCGCCAAAGCGCTGGTCGAATACGGCGCGGACGCGGTCAAGGTCGGTATCGGCCCAGGCTCGATCTGCACCACCCGTATCGTCGCTGGCGTGGGCGTACCGCAGATCACCGCGATCTCCAACGTGGCCGAAGCACTGGAAGGCACCGGCGTGCCATGTATCGCTGACGGCGGTATCCGCTTCTCGGGCGATATCTCGAAAGCGCTGGCGGCTGGCGCCTCGACCGTGATGATGGGTTCGATGTTTGCCGGTACCGAAGAGGCGCCAGGCGAAGTGATCCTGTACCAGGGCCGTTCGTACAAGTCCTACCGCGGCATGGGCTCGCTGGGCGCGATGTCGGATGGTTCGGCCGACCGCTACTTCCAGGACGCCACCATGAAGGCCGACAAGTTCGTGCCGGAAGGGATCGAAGGCCGCGTGGCTTACAAAGGCTCGGTGCTGGCGATTATCTTCCAGCTGGTCGGCGGCGTGCGCCAGTCGATGGGCTACTGCGGCTGCGCCACCATCGAAGAACTGCGCAACAAGGCAGAGTTCGTCGAGATCACCTCGGCCGGCATGCGCGAATCGCACGTCCATGACGTACAAATCACCAAGGAAGCGCCGAACTACCGTTCGGGCGACTAAACAGTCCTTGCAACGCCGGCCGCCGTGGCCGGCGTTTTTCTTTTCTTTACCTCTTCAGTACATTCCATGCACTCTAAAATCCTCATTCTCGATTTCGGTTCCCAAGTGACCCAGCTGATCGCGCGCCGCGTGCGCGACTCCGGCGTGTTCTCGGAAGTGTATCCGTATGACGTCAGCGACGAATTCGTGCGCAACTACGGCGCCGCCGGCGTGATCCTGTCGGGCAGCCACAGCTCCACGCTGGAAGGCGACGCACCGCGCGCACCAGACGCCGTCTTCGAACTGGGCGTGCCAGTGCTGGGTATCTGCTACGGCATGCAAACCATGGCGGCGCAGCTGGGCGGCAAAGTGGAAAACGGCAAAGTGCGCGAGTTCGGCTACGCGGAAGTGCGCGCGCGCAACCACACCAAGCTGCTGGACGGCATCAACGACTTCGTGACCGCAGAAGGCCACGGCATGCAGAAGGTCTGGATGAGCCACGGCGACAAGGTGCTGGACATGCCGCCAGGCTTCGTGCTGATGGGCGACACGCCGTCGTGCCCGATCGCCGCCATGGCCAACGAAGAGAAACACTTCTACGGCGTGCAGTGGCACCCGGAAGTCACCCACACCGTGCAAGGCAAAGTCATGCTGAGCCGCTTCGTGCACGAAATCTGCGGCTGCAAGTCGGACTGGAATATGCCGGACTACATCACCGAAGCGGTCGAGAAGATCCGCGCGCAAGTGGGTAAGGATGAAGTGATCCTGGGCCTGTCGGGCGGCGTCGATTCGTCGGTGGCGGCAGCGCTGATCCACCGCGCAATTGGTGACCAGCTGACCTGCGTGTTCGTCGACCACGGCCTGCTGCGCCTGAACGAAGGCCAGATGGTGATGGACATGTTCTCCAAAAACCTGGGCGTGAAAGTGATCCGCGTGGATGCGGAAGACCAGTTCATGGGCCACCTCGCGGGCGTTACCGATCCCGAGCAGAAGCGTAAAATCATCGGCCGCGAATTCGTCGAAGTGTTTGATAAGGAATCGGGCAAGCTGGTGAATGCCAAATGGCTGGCGCAAGGCACCATCTATCCGGACGTGATCGAGTCGGCTGGCAAAGGCAAGAAAGGCCAGACCATCAAGTCGCACCACAACGTCGGCGGCCTGCCGGAGCACATGAAACTGTCGCTGCTGGAACCGCTGCGTGAGCTGTTCAAGGACGAAGTGCGCAAGCTGGGCGTGGCGCTCGGTCTGCCGCATGACATGGTCTACCGTCATCCATTCCCAGGCCCGGGCCTGGGCGTGCGTATCCTGGGCGAAGTGAAGAAGGAATACGCCGACCTGCTGCGCCAGGCCGACGCCATCTTCATCGAAGAACTGCGCAACACGCCATACGAGTTCGTGGCCGGCCAGGCAGTCGATGCCGACAACCTGCCGAAGAACTGGTACGAAGCGACCTCGCAAGCGTTTGCCGTGTTCCTGCCGGTGAAGTCGGTGGGCGTGATGGGCGATGGCCGTACTTATGAGTACGTGGTCGCACTGCGCGCAGTACAGACGCAAGACTTCATGACCGCCCACTGGGCGCACCTGCCGCACGCGCTGCTGGGCAAGGTAAGCAACCGCATCATTAATGAAGTCCGCGGACTCAACCGTGTCGTGTATGACATCAGCGGCAAACCGCCTGCGACGATTGAGTGGGAATGATTTGCTAGCTGGTAGCGGCTGGCGCTGCCTGGCAAACGGATGAGACTAAGCCCCTGATTTTCAGGGGCTTTTTCTTTTTGAGTCGACGCTGCCTGGCAGATTCAAGCAAGCGATAGCAAGGATTTTTGATGGTCATCATGATGGCATGGTTTTCCTCGGTGATGATCTCAGGCAAGGAATACCATCATCTGCCGCTGAGCTCGTGATGGTATCTATGTTGGTATATTTCCCTGTAACTGTATGATTTTAAAAGAGTTTTCTTGGTTCCGCATAGTGTTCGTTCGCTGATGGTATTTTGCGCGAACTTTAGCTGGCTGTGCAAGGTCTAATCTTTGATCGAAAGTCTCTAAGTAACTGACATTTATAGAGATTTCTTATTTCAATGGTATACGACTGGAGACTAAAATGCTGACTGATACAAGGCTAAAGAACCTGAAGCCGCGGGATCGCCTTTACAAAATCGCCGACAGGATGGTCTGTATGTCGCGGTGCTACCCAGCGGCGGGGTGTCGTTTCGATTCAACTACCGAGTCAATGGCCGACAGGAGACTGTGACCTTGGGCCGGTATGGCGTGGGTGGCATGACCTTGGCGGAAGCGCGTACGGCGCTTGCCGAGGCACGCAAGACCCTGAACAGCGGCGAGTCGCCGGCGCGCACCAAGACCGAGCGGATCCAGCAGAGAAAAGCGGAGGAGTCCTTTGCTGTGTGGGCGGAACGCTGGCTGGAAAAGTACAAGATGGCGGAGTCGACGCGCGGCATGCGGCGCTGGACTTATGAACACGATCTGAAGAAACCGTTTGGTGCGCTACTCCTGTCGGAAATTACCGAGCAGCGCTTACGTGAATTGTGTGACCGCGTTGTGGAACGCAAGGCGCCAGCGGTGGCTGTGCATGCACGTGAAATTGTCCTCCAGGTGTTCAGATATGCTGACTCGCGCGGTGTGAGGCATCCGAATCCTGCACTAGGTGTGCGGCCAGTATCGATAGCGACGTTTGCGCCGCGCGACCGCACACTCTCGCCAAACGAAATCCGATGGTTTTACAAATATTTGGAACGTATCCAAAGCGCACCCACCATCAAACTGGCCTGCAAAATGCTGTTATTGAGGTTGGTGCGCAAGTCCGAGTTGACCGATGCGACTTGGGATGAAATAGATTTTGAACGTGCCCTCTGGACGATACCTGGCGCACGAATGAAACGGCGAAATCCTCATAAGGTCTATCTGCCTCACCAAGCAATGGAGATTCTAGTTGCGTTCAAGACTTGTGCAGGCGGGTCGCGCTTCATACTGCCGAATCGTTATGATATCGACCGGCCGATGAACGGTGTGAGCTTGAATGGGGTGTTGACCAAGGTCGTCGAGACTGCTATCTGCGCGTGCACACCTACGACAGCTACGGCCGTCCGGACACGACTACGCAGACGCTGACCGGCGGTGCCTATATAAGCCAGGTAGTGTATGACGACTGGGGCAGGGCGGTCGCGCAGAAATATACCGGCGCTGGCAAGACCAAGCAGTTCGACCTGCGCTACAACAAGAATGACTATCTGAGTGCGGTCGAGCGCGGCGGGCTCAAGCTGTGGAGCGTGAGCAAGCAGGATGCGGCCAACCGGCCGACCGAGCTGGCACTGGGCAATGGTCTGACCCAGGTGCTGGGCTACGACCCGGGATCGGGCCGCCTGACCAGCGACCAGGTCAAAACCGCCGCCAGCGCGCTGCGGCTGGACCAGAGCTATGCCTATGATGGCCTGGGCAGTGTGGTCATGCGTACCCAGTACTGGGACACGCACGGCTTTATGGAAGGATTCACATATGACGGCCTGAATCGCCTGGAGACCAGCAAGATTGGTGAGGCGACGCAAACTTTCAAGTACAACGCCAATGGCAGCCTGCGCAGCAAGACCGGCATTGGTAGCGGAGATTATGTGTATCCGCAAGCGCTCGAGCAGCGCCCGCATGCGGTGAGCAGCATTCCGGGCTACGCCAGCTTCAAGTATGACGACAACGGCAACCTGACGTCAGCGGGCAGCCAGTCGATCGAGTGGACCAGCTTTGACATGCCAAGGCTGATCAAGAAGGGCGACTACAGCAGCAGCTTTGTCTATGGTTCAGAGTACCAGCGAGTACGGCAGGACCGTGGCGACGGGCTGTCGATCGTGTATGCCGGTGCGCAGGAAGTGGAGCTGCAAAACGGTACGGTGAGCAAGGTACGTACCTACTGGCCGCAGGGCATTGGCTTTGAGGTTGATGTGGCGGACAAGCCGGTGCAGCTGGTGTGGACGCACAAGGACCGGCTGGGCAGCCCGGTGGCGTTGACGGGCGATGATGGCCAGATCATCGAGCAGCTTGCGTATGACGCCTGGGGCAAGCGCCGCTCGGCGGTGGACAACACCACGCCAGACACGGTCGATGGCGTGACGGACCACCGCGGCTTCACGGACCACGAAATGCTGGACCAGCTGGACCTCGTGCACATGAATGGACGTGTGTACGATCCGTATACGGCCAAGTTCCTGTCTGGCGATCCGCTCGTTCAAGACCCGATGAATGGGCAGAGTTATAATCGGTACAGCTATGTGCTGAATAATCCGACGAACCTGACGGATCCGACCGGTTTCCAAGCTTTTGACCCGAATCTCCCATGTGGAGGAAGATCCCCATGTCAAAGTGATAACTACTATGATCCTAACAGCATAAATTCTCCAAAACCTAAAAACGGAGAAAAAAGCACCGTCCCACCGCCAAATTCGGTCAACAAAGGTAGCGATCCAAAGAATAAGGGCAATTCGGCAAACAAGAATGAGATCGAAAAAACGGACCCTAACATTCCAACAGTAGTCATTAAAGGTGAAAAGCAACATAACGTAGCCATTGTTTTTGGCGGTAAATCGCCTGGAAATCCTTTTGGTCACGTGGCATTAGCCATTGAGGGGCAAGGAATAACTTCTTTTGGTACAGGAACCGCTCCACGGAGTAGCTTGACTGACTACCTTAATAAGCAAAGTAAGTATCGCTCGACTACGGTCTACATCATGAAACGGACAAATAGCCAAATCGAGAAAATTTCAGACTCATTACGTTCAATGGAGAATGTCCCCCTCCCAGACGTTATAAATCATCCTGACCAAGCATACGATACATGCGCGAGTCGCTGCAATGAGGCGTTATCTAAGGGCGGGCTATTCGAACCTAGAGATCCAATTGGATCGTTCTTGTTCGGGACGCGCTCGAATATGCCGACGAGCACCGCCGACATCGGTCGAGAAAATGCGTCGGAGATAGTTAGAATTCCGCAAGGTCAGACCGCGCCTTCGAGTCTTTCAATTTTCAATCCTGCTAAAGATGACTAAATATTTTTTGACGCTGGTATCAATATTCATTCTTGGACTCATAGGATATGCGGTGAAGGAGGTTGTGAGTGGACATGAGCTAAATGATTATCCAGAATGGTCTGTTCTTCAAGTAGCTCTTCCGAAGGGAATAAGCGATGGCGAAAAGGCCAGGATAATCAGTCCTGCAGATCAGGATAATCGAGTCGTTCTGCTCGTGCGAGCTAAGTGCAGTCCAAAAATCGTCGCGATCTTACTTAATCCTCGAAACGGTTATAAACAACTACCGGATGATGTTCCGGCTATAGATAGTGATGTATTGGATAAAGTGCGTGGTATAAAAGGTGTGCCTTCCGATGTATTTTTGAAATTGAAGAATTTCGAATCGCTGCGTTGCGATTGAATTTATAAGGATTCGGCAAAAGCGGATTCCAGGACCATTCGCGCAGATCACCAGGTGACCCATTGCGGGGCATCGTGCAGGAGTTCCATGATTACGGAACGATTGGCCTCATGGGAGCAGACGAACAAAAAAGGTGGAAGCAAGAGGGGGATGGCGTACAAGACTTTATAGACAAGTATCAAAGCGATAAAGAATTTGCAGATGAAGTTGACCATGCCATGGGACAAGCTCTAGGCAAGATGTACACAAATAATCAGGATGGATGGCTCAAAGCTTTTATAGGTGATACCACTCGTAAGGTTGAAGAGGGGCGGCGCGGCCGATTCGCTACTAAAGGCGGCGTGTTAGGGCAATAGTACGATAGGGTTTTTTATATTTGAAAAATTTAGAATTAAATACGCAATATTTTTTTGTGGCTATTGTTGCGTCTACATATTTAACATTGAAGTTATGTAATTATCGTTTTTTATACGCGATTGTTATTCTTGGTTTGTATTTTTTTGGAGGGGTTGGTTTCTTTCCCTTTAAAACATTAGGGCAAAGATCTATCGGAATAGGCGTTTTTTTTAGGTGCTCTGATGGGGCTGGTTTTATATATGCAGCGCTATATATAAAGCGATTTTGCATGCCGCGAAAACTGCCGGCGTGGTCTTTGTGATAGGGCCGATTAGCAGGTCAACGATGTACAACCGTTGTAGTCTTCATGGGGGCTGGCGCTCCCCCCGTACCATGCCACATTCCTGATGCGGCAACGGCCACTCCTGCGGCGCGGCGCTTACTTTTTGTTCTTGTCCTGCCCCGTCGCATTGGCAGTAGCTGCGGTAATATGGTGACGTGTATCGGCATATGCACCTGTGAGCAGAAGAAGGATGCTGCCGCTGCCGCCGCAGAGAAAAGGGCGCCATCCGAAGCGCCGCCACGGGTTTAATGACAGGCTTTCGCCAGCAGCGTTTGGGCGAAGGCATTTTGAACGGCTCGGGGGTGTCTAACAGACTGGTGTCGATTCGCTTTGCTATTTATCTTGCCGATCATAAGGAGCGCAATAGTCCGAAACCAAAGCAGCGGAAATTGACTGATGACGAAAATTTTGCAAGGCACCAGCTCAAATAGATTTTCGTCGGAGCATAACCTATACCACTCAGCCCTAAGGTTTCCCTTTACTAGTTGGAGGCGTGGAAGCTGGGTCAGCGATAGCGGGTTAACTTTTCACGCAAATGAACAAGCGGCGCATTAGCTGTCGGTCTGCGGCGGCAGGCGGGCGATAAACGGTGCTGTCGTCGGTGTGTACCGTATCGCCAGACACTGTCTCGATTCATAAGAGCTTTGTTCGGACAGAAGCTGCTGGCTGCCCACTTCAAGCATGAGACGGTCGTGGATGGTGGCTGTCTGACTGGCCTGATCGTACAGGGCAAGGAAATACCGAGTGCTCATCAGTACCTCGCCGCCATAGCTTCCGCGTAACTCGTCGGTGTCGCTAAGCGGGTAACCCAGTTTGTCGACGCCTGCGACAAGATAGCCAAGCTCCATTTCGCGTTCTTGCAGCGGCCGGACCAGTTGGTCGACGACCCACTGCTTTGCGGTGGGCAGCACGGAAAACAGCCCGTCACGTTCAATCACCGCCTGCAGCACGGGCTGTTCAAAGTCGGTGCTGTTGTCGTAGACGTAGACTGCATCAGCGATTTCGGCAGCCAGAGGAAGAAGTGCCAGTGTTCGGTGGTAGCGCTCACGTACTTTTTCGGGGGCAACAAAATGACCGGTAGTGGTTTGCGTTGTATAGCGAAGCTTGACGCGGGCCACATTGGTTTCCGGGTTGTCGGTCGTAATGAAGGTCAGGAACAGCCGGTAGCCTTGTTCCTTGAGCAGTAGCATTTCACTGATTCGCGACGGGTGAGACATGACTGTCTCAAAGGCAAAATTCTGTTTTTGCCCGATGGCTTCCGCACGCACGCGGATGGCTGCGCGCTGTGCCGCTGCATCCCGCGCATCCTGATCGGGAAAATCACCTTCCAGGTCTTTTGCGACCTGGTCTGGGTTGATAAAGTGTGCGGGCAGGGGGTACACGCCGCGTACGGTGGCCAAGCCGGTTTTCTTAATCTCGTCAATCAGGGAGGTCTTGCCGGAGCCGTTGGGGCCGGCGAACACCACGGCATGCAGGTCGAGATGCGGTGCTTCGTCTTGTGCAGGCATAGAAAAAAACGCGGCGAGCCGCGTTTTCAAAAAAGGTTATTTCGTACGAGAGAGTTGCCGACTGGCGTAACTCGCCACATCGGAGGTTGTCGCCGTACTGATGTCGCGCTGCGGCCCACGTTGTGCACGTTCTTTAATGCCTAGCAGGGTTTGTTCCATATTGCCGACGATCGCCCGGTCCCAGACTTGTACGGTCGCACCGAGAAAGGGGGATTCTCCCCTCAGTGTAGTGGGGGCGCTAAACCGATCCAGCGTACCTCGCAATTTAAGCTTCATGATTTTCTCCAGCTCGATTTCTCATTATAGCTCATACCTCTGGACAGTGCGTATCGCCCCAGAGTTGCCGCTTGCTCACCTGTTCTTCCGCCCCTGTGAATGAGGGAAACTTTCAATTGGAAAATTATCATTTGTACCTGCTGGCTATGCAATGGATACATGGGCAATTTTCAACTCAGCTCGACAGATACTCGATTTTTCGCTGACGCGTTGGATCGACGTATTGCCGCAGACCCGCTTAGCTTTTTATTCCAAAACTCGTACTGTGAAAAACCTTGACTGAAGGTTGCGTCAGTGTTTTAGAATCCGGGGGATATGGATTTCTGAAATTTCAATTAGGAAATTAGAATGCCTTTGTGATAATATTGTTTGCTCTGTACTACGCCACGCTTGCTTGTCCACACGCAGTTGCGCTGTGGAGAACTGATTCAGATAAATAATCTCAATGCGCCTTTTCCTACGCTCCTACGCCTTTATTTTAGCTATTGTTCATGCCTGTGTATTGAAATGCAAGTCCAGAAGGGCTTCTTACCAGGTGCTATTCAGTGGACTACTCCTGCTCATATTCAATCATACGGTATCGGCTCAGACCTATGGTTGGGTGACGTTTAGCGGCTTGTCTGTCACCCGCGAAGCTGGCGTGGCTGACGCTAGCGGCGCAATGCAGGCTGGCTTGCGTGCTTCTTTAAGTGCGCGCAAAGGAGATGCAGTCAGCCAGATTGATATGCTCGAAGGCGCGAAGGTGCTGGCGACGCAGAACTGCGCGGTCTATACCTGCGCGTGCACACCTACGACAGCTACGGACGTCCGGACACCACCACACAGACGCTGACCGGCGGTGCTTATATAAGCCAGGTGGTGTATGACGACTGGGGCAGGGCGATCGCGCAGAAATATACCAGCGCCGGCAGGACCAAGCAGTTCGACCTGCGCTACAACAAGAATGGCTATCTGAGTGCGGTCGAGCGCGGCGGGCAGAAGCTGTGGAATGTGAGCAAGCAGGACGCGGCCAACCGGCCGACCGAGCTGGCACTGGGCAATGGTCTGACCCAGGTGCTGGGCTACGACCCGGGATCGGGCCGTCTGACCAGCGACCAGGTCAAGACTGCCGCCAGCGCGCTGCGGCTGGACCAGAGCTATGCCTATGATGGCCTGGGCAGTGTGGTCATGCGTACCCAGTACTGGGACATGAACGGCTTTATCGAAGGGTTCACATATGACGGCCTGAATCGTCTGGAGACCAGCAAGATTGGTGGGGCGACGCAAACCTTCAAATATAACGCCAATGGCAGCCTGCGCAGCAAGAGCGGGGTTGGTAGCGGGGACTACGTGTATCCGCAAGCGCTCGAGCAGCGGCCGCATGCGGTGAGCAGCATTCCGGGCTACGCCAGCTTCAAGTATGACGACAACGGCAACCTGACGTCGGCGGGCAGCCAGTCGATCGAGTGGACCAGCTTTGACATGCCAAGGCTGATCAAGAAGGGCGACTACAGCAGCAGCTTTGTCTATGGTTCGGAGTACCAGCGGGTGCGGCAGGACCGTGGCGATGGGCTGTCGATCGTGTATGCCGGCGCGCAGGAAGTGGAGCTGCAAAACGGTACGGTGAGCAAGGTGCGTACCTACTGGCCAATGGGGATCGGCTTCGAAGTTGATGTGGCGGACAAGCCGGTGCAGCTGGTGTGGACGCACAAGGACCGGCTGGGCAGCCCGGTGGCGTTGACGGGCGACGATGGCCAGATCATCGAGCAGCTCGCGTATGACGCCTGGGGCAAGCGCCGCTCGGCGGTGGACAACACTACGCCCGACACGGTCGATGGTGTGACGGACCACCGCGGCTTTACGGGCCACGAAATGCTGGACCAGCTGGACCTGGTGCACATGAATGGACGTGTGTACGATCCGTACACGGCCAAGTTCTTGTCGGGCGATCCGCTCGTTCAAGACCCAATGAACGGACAGAACTATAATAGATATAGCTATGTGCTCAACAACCCGACGAACCTGACGGACCCGACAGGGTTCGCACTTGATTGCTCACTTCAGGCATTTTGTAATAATCAAGCCTGGGCAGCTTTTGAAAAAGGAATGGATAAAGCTAATTCCGTTTATCAAAAAGCGAGTGATGAATTTAAAGCTGCGGTTGACCAAGCCAATAGCTATTTCAAGCAACGCAATTCGAAAAATACGGAGAGTCAACACCGAGCCAGCCTGCTGGTCAGGGGACAAGTTCGGCAGACAAAGGAGTAATCGGTAAGGCATGGGACGTAGTGAAAGGTACTGCAATCGGCCTTATCGAGAATGCAGCGGCAGACGCACATGATTTACCAATGGGAGGCCGTGGCCGAGAGCTTGGGTTGGATATGCCGACGCCAAGAGAGACGTGTGGAGGATGTGACTATAAGCCCGGCCAAGTATTGCCGGTCCCTGCAAATGCTGAGCAGGAACTAGGTAGGGATTTAGCGCCTGCGGTCTCGATAATCATTAGTGGGGTACGCAGACCAAGTCTGTCCGGTTTGTCATTCGGTCAGATGCGGACGGCATTGGAAACTGCGCAGGAGACATATAAAGGTAGTACAGCCATCGGTCATGCACTTTCGAAACACGCGGGACGTAACCCTCAGATATGGGGGCGAATTTCTGGCTCCATGAAAACTTGGAATGATCAGGGAATGAAGCAATTCAGGGAGATCATCCGTGCCCCGGGCGAATTCCAAGAGAAAGTCTACGATGGGCTGAAATTCCTTGAGAAGCGGCTGGAGGACGGTCGAGGTGTCCGGCTCAATATGGACTCGACATTCAAAGGCTTTATTGATTGAGGAGAAGCATGAAAAATTCTTTTGAAATCGTATTCGAAAACGTTTCTATGTTGAGGATTGGTGAGCTCGTTGGTGAACTGCTCTCCCATGCAGATGAAACCGAGTATATAGAATTTTCCGATGACGCCCAAGTTGGAGATGGCAAGGCGATCACTCCAGATCTGTTGACCGCTAGGCTGTTAAGTGAGCCGGAGTTGACGGCGACGATTCGTGTAAGACGCTTTGCCACAACTGCTGCGACTATTGATCTTGTTCTGATAAGAGTGATCAAGTATGACGATGTTGTTGATCTTGAAATGAGTTTCGATATTGATGAAAATGAAAATGAAAATGAAAATGAAAATGAAAATGAAAATGAAAATGAAAATGAAAAGCCAACCACAATCATGCATGCTCTGCATGAGTACGCCCTGACAATCGCAAATTTGTTTTCAACGGGTGATGTGTACGGTGGAATGGAGCCAGCTGCTGATTTTGCTACCAGATATTTTACTAATCATCTACCCGGCCCTCTCCCATTTGATAGAAATTAGATTCGGCAAACAGTGGGGGGCATCTTGGCCCGCACGGACTGGTCACAGTCGCAATCATCGAGTCTAAAAGGCAGGTTCTCCTCGGCCGACAGTCCATCATAGCGCTCGCATCAATTCCAACAGCCAGCCAGCTGGCCGGCACATAATCGAGCAAGCTCAACGTCCAACCGCATTCGTTGATCAGGCTGACCGCGACCGGCGCCGGCGGGCGCTGGTGCAAATCGCACTTGCAGCAGCCCGGGCGCGACCGGCGACCGCGCAGCCGGCGAACCCAGTAACCTATGCTGTACTGGATAGTCTTCTTGTAGGGAGAAGGCGCGCTGCAACAGATCGCTTGCTCGCAGTGTGCAACCCGCTCTTGCCAAACCGCTTCGTCTGTCGTCTTTTATTGCTGAGGCTTTACGGCGATCAAAACGTCCGAAAATGGCGGGTTGGTGCGGTGTAAAATGCGGTATGGGTGTAAGTCTTTGATTTTAAAAGGTGGAATACGGCCTGCAAAGCCGTATTGCCGTCTGTATTACTGCCAGACCACCACGCGTCAATTTGAAGATGGTATTTCGGATGGTACCGAGTTTTTCAAGGTAGTAAAGATGCATATAAATCAGCCGGTTAGAGTGTTCATCGATAATCGAGTGGGAATGACGAGTCCGCTATAACTCGCTTGCAATGAAAATCACGGAACTTGCGGAACTCAGGCGCATAGCGTGCCACTCAACAGCGTAGCGCGCTATGCTGTTATGATCCATATGCAGATTTATGGAAGGACCAGCATGCATCAGGTGAACAATAATATGGATAGAAAATGTGGCGTGTGCAAGGACGCTAACCTGGATTTTGACTTTGCGTTTGCATATCAGCCGATAGTGGATCTGGCACGACGGGCTATTTTTGCGCATGAAGCGCTGGTTCGAGGGGTGGATGGTGCGTCGGCCGCAAGCGTGCTGAGTCTCGTCAACGAGAGCAACCGTTATGCATTTGACCAGCGTTGCCGCGTCAAGGCCATTGAGGGCGCTGCTCGCTTAGGCATGCAAGAAAAGCTGTCGATTAACTTCTTGCCCAATGCGGTGTATAAACCCGAAGCCTGTATTCAAAACACTTTTAGCGCAGCGCAGCGCGCCGGCTTCCCGCTATCCCAAATTATCTTTGAGGTAACAGAAGGCGAAGAAGTGCTTGATCGCGCGCACCTGGTCAATATCTTTTACGAATACCGCCGCTTTGGTTTCAGCACGGCAATCGATGATTTCGGCGCAGGCTATTCGGGACTGGGCCTGCTGACTGAATTTCAGCCAGATATTATCAAGCTCGATATGGGGCTGGTGCGGGGAATAGAACGTCATCCGGCAAAACAGGCTGTACTTGACGGTGTTTTAATGGTGTGCAAGCGGCTCGGCGTCACGGTGCTCGCTGAAGGCGTTGAAACCGTTGCAGAACGCGACTATCTGTTTGCTGCAGGCGTATCGTTGATGCAGGGCTATCTATTCTGTCGACCAGCGTTTGAAAGCCTGGGCGTGGTTGATTCCGGCGCCTGGATTGATACTTCCCAGCGGCCCGGTGATCGTTCGTAGCACTGCAGTTGGGCTTTAGTTAGTAGTGCATCAAGCCATAACGTGCGTTGGATATGAAGAGGAATCTGATTGGATGCCGCGCTATCTGCCATCACCTTTGAGTAGGAAACGAATCGCCCGGAATGCGAGCCTCAAAGGTCTGGAGCCGCTTGGCGGTAGCCATGAAACTGTCTAATCAATTGGACGCAAGACGGTACGAAGATGCTTCTGGGGCGGTAAAAACTGCCAGGGCAGACTCCGCTTCGCTATCTGCTGCTTGATCCACATGGGTGACTGGTGCGATTAACGCAACCAGCTGACGAAGCACAGGGTGCGGTGTTAGACGCTATCTGCCCTGGGAAACGACAGAGCCCTCTTACGCAGACAGGCGCTCGCCCAGCGCAATCGACAAATACGCTGTCCAGCTTTCGGGACTACTAAAGACTGAGGCGGCCAAATCACGCAAGCAGCGGCGCACTTTGAAACAGCTTCATGAAGAACTAAAGAAGTTGGGCTTTGAAGGGGCCTACGACCGGGTTGCAGCGTTCGCCAGCTAAGCTATAAAGGAAGGGGGAGCGAGCTCCCCTTCCTTTCAATAGCGGTGGCGGCACGAAATAATAATTAATTCCTCATCATGCACTTCGTAGACTAGCCGCTTAGTTTCGTCAATTCTCCTCGGTTGCAAGCCCCGGGCTGAATCTGCAGAGCTCAGCCAATGGCGTCATCAAGGACTTCGCCAACTGAATCAGTGTATCGCAACGGGCTGGCTGCGCAGACAATCATTTCCTGCTGCGCGTTTTCAGACGGCGCCAGCCCAGTACCAGCCCGGTCACACTCAACATGGCGCCCAGTACGCACAGCGATGCCACCATGACGTCCCACACCGGGCGGGCGCGCACTACAGCGGCAAAGTCCAGCTGATGCAAGCCGTTGAATAGCCAACGGTTCCATTGGCTGTTGCGGTCGGCGTATTCAACCAGCTTCCCCTGTGCCGGATCGGCGTAGAGGGTAGTCTGGTCGGCCGACTGGAATTGCACGCGCAGCACGGGGAATGCCCGCTCCGTGTGATGGCTGTAGTAATAGTTGTCGGCGCTGGTGATTATTTCGGCAGCCAGTAGCGGCGTTTCGGGACGCGTGGCGCGCAGGGCGTGCAGCAGCACTTCCTGGGGAATGGCCGGCAATACGGCACCGCTATTGGCGTCGAGCAGGCTACGGCTTGTACGATCTAACGCGCTGAAATACAGCTTGCCATCGATGCGGCGCCACTCCAGTTCCAGCAGATCCACATGCACGCGGCCCACATGCGCAGGCGACACCGACAGATCATCGCGCGTCAGCGGTCCGCCCGCGAACGCCAGCCGGTCTTGCGCGGTGATGCCTGGCGACGACAGCCAGTCAAACGGCGTGACCGACAGCCAGCCACTGAATAACCAGGTCAGCGTCAGCGTGCCCGCGCCAAGGCCCAGCCAGTGATGCCACGCCTGCCAGCCGCGATACGGCGAGCGCCGCCCGCCGGCGTAACGCTTACGCAAGCGCAGCCGCTGGATGCCCAGCACCATGCCGAGCATCACCAGCACGAACGCCGCGGCGGAAGTCCACATCACCACTTGCCGCCATGGCTGGCCGTAGGTGCGCAAGGGCGTGAAGTAGATCCAGTGAATCACCGAGCCGGCCCAGTTCCACGCGCGTTCGCTGCGCGTGGTGTCACGCACCAGTTCACCAGTGCGGCCGGAGACATACAGCACGCTGCCTGCCGCATCGTCGGCTTCCACGCGGTACAACGGCCGATGCATTTTGACCGAACCAAACGTCCACTGGTCCAGGTCCACGGTATCTACGGCCAAGGTCCTGGCGCCCGGCGCTGCGCTGGCGGCGGACGACCTGGCGATGTCGTCCGTCATCTGCAAGACTGTGCCGGTGTCGGCCCACACCGAGCGCCAGCGGCCCTCGGCCATGAAGTGATAGGCGGGCCGGCCCGCTACGCTATTCAGCTTGACGACGTCGGGAATGCCCGGCTGGCCAGTGGCCTGCCAGGCATTCCACGCGCTGACCTCGACTTGTTCGACATTAAGCGGCGCCAGCCATGCCATGCGCTCCTGTTCGGTCAGCGCAGGGTAGGGCACATACATCATGACGATGCCGGAGCCGAACCACAGCAGCACCAGCAAGCCGATGCCGATGCCAAGCCAGCGATGCAGCAGATGCAGCTGCCGTTTCCAGGAACCCATGGCGCGGACGATCAGTAGCGCCACTGAACCGTCAGCTCGCCGTGGCGGCGATCACCGAGCAGGTACTGGACATCGCTGTAGGAGGTGCTGGCATACAGCTTGTTGGTCAGATTGCGCAGGTTCAGCTGCACCAGCAGGTTGCGGCTGATGTTCCAGCCCAGCGAGGCGTCGATGGTGGCGTAGGAAGGCAGCACCTGCGAGTTGGCGTTGTCGATGAAACGTTCGCCGACGTAGCGCGCACCCAACGCCGCGCGCCAGACATCAGCACGGTAGTTGAGCCACAGATTGGCCGAGATCTTCGGCACGTCGGACGGACGATTGCCGGCGCGCGAGACATTGCCGCTTTCCAGCAGCTGGTCGAACTGGGCGTCAGTGTAGGCCGCGTTTGCTTCCAGGCGCCATGCCTGTGCCAGTTTCACGCTGGCGCTCAGTTCGGCGCCGCGCGACGATTGCGAACCGCCCTGGATCGACAATGCCGGATGGGCCGGGTCGCGCGTGATGATGTCATCCTTGCTGATGCGGTACAGCGCCGCAGTCCACTCCGCCTTGCCATTGGCCAGCGATTGCTTGACGCCGGTCTCCACCTGGCGCGAGCTGGTCAGCTTGTAGCGGCTGTTGGCCAGGTTCAGCGACAGCAAGCTGGTGACCGGATCGCTGCCGCTGCTGACCTGGCCGTACACCGAAGTATCGGCCGCCAGCTTCCATGTCAGACCCAGCCGCACCGCGTTCGAGTTCAGGCGCGAAGTGAAGCCGGCGGCGCCCAGCAGGCTGACGCGCTCCACCTTGTACTGGTCGTGACGCATACCCGCCAGCAGCAGCAAGCTGCTGGTGATGTCATAAGCGTCCTCGGCATAGAATGCGTTGGTGGTCGTATGGGTTCTGAAGTTAGGCAGCACCGGGTCCGGGCTATCAAACGTGCCGGGATTGAAGCCGGTCGGCGCCACGACCGAGGCGCCGCCGTAAGGCGAGTTATTGTTGTGCTGGAAGTTGATGCTGGCCGCTTCCCAGCCGGCCACGACGCGGTTGGCGCCCGCGTTCCAGCGCGCCTCCAGACGGTTGCCGGTCTGTTCCTGGTCGTGCTGGATGGCGATGTAGTCGCTGCGGTCCACTACCTTGGCTTGCGTGTCGTAGTAATAGTATTCGGCGTTGCGCCAGTTGCGATGCGCCTTCATGTAGGCCAGTTCGTTGCTGATCGTCAGCGCTGGCGTCATGCGCCAGGTCAGGCGCGCAACGGCCTTGTCGTCCGTGAAGGAGATATCCGCGTCGCCGACGTCGTAGTTCTGGTGGCGCAGTTCGCCGGCGATGCGGCCGTTGACCAGCGGCGTGCCGAAATAGCGCTGCGGCTTCTGCTCCAGATGGTCGAGCGACAGGTCGAGGTCGAGGTCATTCGTCAGCGCGTAGGTGAGGCTGCTCAGTACCTTGCCGTGGCGCGAATTGCCACGGTCGATGAAGCCGTCGCTGCGATCAGCGTAGGCATCGATGCGGAACGCGCCTTTTTCGCCGATGGCGCCGGTAGCACCGACGCCGCCGCGCAGCGCCTTGCCGTCGCCCACGCCTGCCATCGCTTCAAAGGTCGTGGCCCGTTGCGGCGCCTTGCGTACCGCATTGATGGTGGCGCCGGTGGTGCCGCTGCCATACACGATGGAGCCAGGACCACGCAGCACTTCGATGTATTCATAGCCCCATGGATCGGCCGGGTAGGTGGCCGTGCCCGAACCTACCTGTGGACGCTGGCCATTTTCCAGCAGCGCGATGGCGCCGTTGCCGCTGAAGCCGCGCGCGGAGTAGGCCACGCCGTTGCCCGGCGAGCTGATGTCGGTCAGGCCGGTGGTGCGGGTGACTGCATCCTTGACCAGCAGGTCGCCGCGCGCCTGCATGGTATCGGCGCTCAGCGTATCGAGGCTGGCGGGCAGTTCCATGGCAGTCAGGTTCAAACGGCTGGCCGTGGCGTTCTGGCGGGTCAGTCCCAGTCCTTCGTGCAGCGCTTCCGCTTGCACGGTCACAGTGGGCATGGATTCGGCCTGCTGGGCCAGGGCGCTGTGGGCGCACAGCAGGGCGACGGCGGCAACGACAGGGCGCAGGGAAGTGGTGTGGACTGGGCGGGATAGGATCATGAAAGCATCTCTGTACAGGTGATATGCCAGGCGCACGCCCACGGACGACACAGCGCGCCGCGCGCCCACGGCGAACGGCAGCGCGCACAGTCACGATGTGCGATTGCTGAAGCGATAAAAAGGAAAACGACGAACAACGCTCAGGCAAGGCCACACCCCGGGCTTTACCGTGCATCGTGACTGGCCGGTCTTCTGGCTCGCCATCATCCTTCCCTGATCTTGCCTTCCCGTGCGTGGCACAGTGGCGGTTGATCAAGGTCGTCAGGCTTACAGCAGCGGGGGCTGCGCCGGACTGGCGCGAAATGAAAATCTCGCGTGTCACCGGCTTCCCGTTTCACCCTCCGGCTGACAAGCCGGAGGGCACCATTCACGTATTGGCGCGTATTCTACATGCGAATAGCAGCATTGTCATACGATCCTTGCGGTGTAAGCAGTAGTGGTGGTGGCGGCGGGCGCTGGGAATTCCTGTAGCCTCAGGTATAATCCGCGCGTTGGTGCTCGCGGCGTCGTTCAAGCGCTGCAGTTCAACGGGAAGCAGGAGGGCCACGCAATCAGCGCTGCCTAACCTGCGCTGCCCCCGCAACGGTAAGTGGATGAATCAGCTGATTCCGCTTCCATCTAGGCCACTGAGCGTTTCGAACACGCGCTTGGGAAGGCGATGGAGGTTTGTCCACCAGCCCGGATACCGGCCAACGACTACGCCGGCACGCATGCGTGCCGGTCACATGCCCAAATATCGTCGGGGAAGACGGTGAGGGCTCACCACGAGTGCCGCTGACCCGTTTCGCCATCTCATTTATTCGCCAAGGAACTTCTATGCAAACCCGCAAAATCCCTGCCACCATTGTGACTGGCTTTCTGGGCAGCGGCAAAACCACGCTGCTGCGTCATTTGCTGACCAACGCGCAGGGCCGCCGCATTGCCGTCATCGTCAACGAGTTCGGTGAACTCGGCATCGACGGCGAATTGCTGCGCGGTTGCGGCATCGGTTGTGACGAGGAGGGCGAAGAAAACGGCCAGCTGTTTGAACTGGCCAACGGCTGCCTGTGCTGCACCGTGCAGGAAGAGTTTGCGCCGGTCATGGAGCAACTGGCAGCGCGCCGCGACCAGATCGACCATCTGGTGATCGAGACTTCCGGTCTGGCCCTGCCGAAACCGCTGGTGCAGGCGTTCCAGTGGCCGGCGCTGCGCAATGCCTTCACCGTCGATTCGGTGATCACCGTGGTCGACGCGCCAGCAGTGGCGGCAGGCCGCTTCGCCGATGATCCGGATGCGGTGGACGTGCAGCGCCGCGCGGACGACAACCTGGATCACGAGTCGCCGCTGGCGGAACTGTTTGAAGACCAGCTGGCCACCGCCGACCTGGTGGTGGTGAACAAGACCGATGGCATGGATGCCGCTACCCTGGCCGCCGTGGAAGCGACGGTCCGTGCCGAGACCCCGGCCGGTGTCAAGCTGGTGCATGCCCAGCATGGCCGCCTTGCACTCGACGTCCTGCTGGGGCTGGAGCGCGCGGTGGAAGATGTAATCGACGAGCGCAAGACCCACCACGACGAAGAGGAAGACCACGATCACGACGCGTTTGATTCGGTCTCGGTGACGCTGGAAGTGAGCGACCGCAACAAGCTGCTGACCGTGCTGACCAGTCTGGTGGAACGCCATGAAATCTACCGCGCCAAAGGCTTTGTCGCCTTGCCGGGCGCCGCCATGCGTCTGGTGGTGCAGGGCGTAGGCCAGCGTTTCGACAGCTACTTCGATCGCGCCTGGCGCGGCGACGAGGTGCGCGCCACGCGCATCGTGCTGATCGGCGACCATCTGGACGGTCCGGCGCTGCAGCAGGAAATCTCCGCAGGCCTGATGGCCTGAAGCACACCGCCGTAAGCAGCCATGCATCTTCTTTCGGCCCGGCCCGGTGGACACGTCGAGGATGACGGTCTTGGTGTCGTGCGCGTTGAGCAGACACCGGGTGATATCGTCATCCTCAGCGCGGCCGACACCACGCTGTCGCTGCTGGCCGATGTCGCATCCGGGCTGGATGCCAGTTTCCCCAGCATCCGCCTGGCCAACCTGATGTGGCTGCGCCAGCCGGCCAGTGTCGACCTGTATATGGACGACGTGCTGCAGCATGCCCGTGTGGTCATCATCGATCACATCGGTGCGCCGGGTGATTCGGCTTACCTGGTCGAGCAGGCGGTGGCGAAAGCGCAGGAGCGCGGCCAGTGGCTGGCCATGTTCTCCGGCGACATGAATGAAGATCTGCAACTGCTGTTGCGCAGTACCGCCGCGCAGGACGATTGCCGTCACCTGTGGCGCTGCCTGCGTGAAGGCGGGCGCGACAATGCGCAAAAATTCTTTGCGCTCATCGGCCATGCGGTGTTCGGCCTCGGCCAGCGTCCGGTCCCGGCCGTGCCGCTGCCGCCCGCACTGCTGTACCAGCCGTATAAACTGACCGGCCCGTGGCGGCCGGAAGCACCGGTGGCCTTGCTGGTGTTTTACCGCGCCCATCTGCTGGCCGGCAATACCGCGGTGTTCGACGACATGATGGCCGCCTTGCACGACGCCGGCATGAATCCCCTGGCGCTGGCGGTAGACTCCCTCAAGACACCCGCCAGCTATGCCATGCTGCAATCGCTGGCCCGCGAGCAGCAGGTGCAGGTAGTGCTTAACGCCACCAGCTTTGCGGTGTCCTCGCTGGATGGCGACGAGGAGCAACTGAGTCAGGCGCTGGCCGGCGACGCGCCGGTGCTGCAACTCATCACCGCCGGTTGCGGACAAGATCAATGGCAGGCGGACCCGCACGGCCTGACGCCACGCGACATGGCCATGCAGGTGGTGCTGCCGGAAGTCGATGGCCGCATCGGCACGCGCGCCATCAGCTTCAAGGGCTTGTCATGGCGTTGCGAACGCACCGAAATGGATATCGTGCGCTATCAGCCCGAGCCGGAACGTATCGCCTTCGTGGCCGAGATGGCGCGCCGCTGGTGCGTGCTGCGCAGCAAACCCAACGCCAGCAAGCGCGTGGCGCTGATCCTGGCCAACTATCCCAATGATGACGCCCGCCTGGCCAATGGCGTCGGCCTGGACACACCGGCGTCCACGGTGGCGATACTGGAAGCATTGCGCGAGGCCGGCTACGTAACCGGCGCGCTGCCTGAAGACGGCGATGCGCTGATGGCCACGTTGATCGGCGGCGTCACGAATGCACTGGACGCCAATGATGCCCGGCCAGCGTTGCAGAGCCTGTCCATGGACGACTACCTGGCAGACTTCCATGCCTTGCCGGCCGCCAGCCGCGATGCGGTCAACGCCTTGTGGGGCTTGCCCCAGCACGACCCGATGGTGCGGCAAGGGCGCTTCATGGTATCCGGCCGTCGCTATGGCAATGTCTTCGTCGGCAACCAGCCCGCGCGTGGGCGCGACCTGGATCTGGTGGCCAGCTACCACGACGCTGACCTGGTGCCGCCGCATAACTACCTGGCGTTCTACTTCTGGCTGCGCCGCGTCTATGCCGTGGACGCGGTGGTCCATGTCGGCAAGCATGGCAATCTGGAGTGGTTGCCGGGCAAAAGTGTGGCCTTGGGGGCGGACTGCTGGCCCGACGCCATTCTGGGGCCGTTGCCGCATCTGTATCCATTCATCGTCAATGATCCGGGTGAGGGCAGCCAGGCCAAGCGCCGCACCCAGGCCGTGATCATCGACCACCTGATGCCGGCGATGACGCGCGCCGAAACCTACGGTCCGCTGCAGGCGCTGGAACGGCAGATGGACGAATATTACGAGGCGCTGTCGCTGCATCCACGCCGGGCCAAAATGCTGCGCTCGGAGATCCTTGAACGTATTCTGAAAGAGAACCTGCATCAGGAACTGGGCTTCGCCAAACCGGCCGACGAGACGGCGCGCGAAGCGTTGCTGAGCCGGCTCGATGCCTACCTGTGTGAAATCAAGGAATCCCAGATCCGCGACGGCCTGCATACCCTGGGCAGCTCGCCGCAGGGACGGCAGCGTATCGACACCATGGTGGCGCTGGCGCGCTTCCCGGGCGGGAATCAGGCCGGACAGCTAAGCTTGCTGCAAGCCTTGTCCGAGGATCTGGGGCTGGACGGCTTCCAGCCGTTGAATCCCAACTGGGCGCAGCCTTGGCAGGGACCTAAGCCTCAAGCGTTGCAGCAGCTCAGCGATGACGTCTGGCGTCACGAAGGCCATACGCGCGAACGGCTGGAACTGCTGGCGGCGCAATTGACCGCTGCCGCGCTGGACGATGGCGCCACCGTGAATGTCGCCGTCTGGCCGCGCACCGCAGCGGTACTGCAGCGTATCCGCGAGACCCTGCAACCTCGCCTCGATGCCTGCGGTCCCAACGAGATGACCCAATTGCTGCGCGGCCTGGCGGGACGCTTTGTGCCGGCCGGCCCGAGCGGTGCGCCGTCGCGCGGCCGGCCGGACGTCTTGCCCACCGGCCGTAATTTCTATTCCGTCGATACGCGCGGCGTGCCGACGCCCACCGCCTATGCGATGGGCGTGGCGGCGGCCGACCTGGTGGTGGAGCGCCATCTGCAGGACCATGGCTGTTTTCCCGCCGCAGTCGGTTTGTCGATCTGGGGCACCAGTACCATGCGTACTGGCGGCGAGGATATCGCCCAGGCGTTTGCGCTGCTGGGCGTGCGGCCCAAATGGGCGCCCGGCAGCAACCGCGTGCTGGATATTGAAGTCCTGCCGATGTCCATTAAATGGCGTCCGCGCGTGGATGTGACGTTGCGCGTGTCCGGCTTCTTCCGCGACGCCTTCCCGAACGTGATCGACCTGTTTGACACCGCCGTGCGCGCCGTGGCGGCGATTTCGGAGGAAGACGAACCCGACGACATCAATCCCATCCGTGTGCGCGTGCGGCGCGAGGCGGCACAAGCGCAGGAGCAGGGCCTGTCGGCAGAAGATGCCGAGCGCCAGGCCAGCTGGCGGGTGTTCGGCCCACGTCCGGGCGGCTACGGCGCCGGTTTGCAGGAACTGCTCGGTGGACGCTGGAACGACGGCTCCGACCTGGCCCAAGCTTATCTGCGCGCAGGCGCCTACGCCTATGGTCAGGACGAGCATGGCAAGGCAGCGCGCGGCACTTTCGAGCAACGGCTGTCGTATATCGACACGGTGCTGCACAACCAGGACAACCGCGAGCACGACATCCTGGACTCCGACGATTACTACCAGTTCCAGGGCGGCATGGCGGTGGCTATTGAACAGTTGACCGGCACGCCCGCCACGCTCTACCACGGTGACTTCAGCGTGCCAGGTGCGCCGCGCGTCCGTACGCTGGGCGAGGAGCTGGCGCGTGTAGTGCGCTCGCGCGCGGTCAATCCGAAATGGCTGGAAGGCGTCAAGCGTCATGGTTACAAGGGCGCGTTTGAAATCGCCGCCACGGTGGACTATCTGTTTGCGTTCGACGCCACCACCGGCGTGGTCAGCGACCACCAATATGCAATGGTGGCGGACGCCTATCTGCATGATGACGCCACCCGGGCCTTCATGCAGCAGCATAATCCGCTGGCCTTGCGCAATGTCGGCGAGCGTTTGCTGGATGCCATGCAGCGGGGCATGTGGGCCGAACCGGGCGATCACCGGGAACGTATTGAAGAACACCTGCTGGCGTTGGAGCATCGGCTCGAAACGCTGGAGGATGTTGAAAGAGGAGATGTGCCATGACCGTTGTCCAAGCCGCCGCACCTGCGGTCTTTCCGTTCACCGCGCTGGTGGGGCAGTCCGAACTGCAGCGCGCGCTGCTGCTGACCGCAGTCGATCCCGGCATCGGTGGCGTGCTGATCAGCGGTCCGCGCGGCACGGCGAAGTCGACGGCGGCGCGCGCGCTGGCGGAACTGCTGCCAGGGGCCAAGGAAGCCGCACCGTTTGTGTCGCTGCCGCTGACCGCCAGCCTGGAGCAACTGGTCGGCAGCCTGAACGTCGAAGACGTGCTGCGCGATGGCAAGGTGCGGCTGTCGCCCGGTCTGGTGGCGCGCGCACACGGCGGTGTGCTGTACGTGGACGAAGTGAACCTGCTGCCCGACGCGCTGGTGGATGCGCTGCTGGACGTGGCCGCCAGTGGCGTGAACATCGTCGAGCGGGACGGCATCTCCCAGCAGCATGCTGCGCGCTTTGTGCTGGTCGGTACCATGAACCCGGAAGAGGGCGAGCTGCGGCCGCAACTGCTGGACCGCTTCGGCCTGGCAGTCACGCTGGAAAATCCTCGCGACCCTGTACCGCGCCAGGCCATCCTGCGCGCGCGGCTGCAATTTGACGAGGATGCGCAGGCGCTGATCGGCGCACACACACCGCAACTGGTCCAGCTCGGCGAGCAGCTGACGCGGGCACGCGCCGCTTTGGCCGGTCTGACATGGCCGGATGCGGTCCTGGCGCACGCAGCCCAAAAAGCGCTTGATGCTGGTGTGGACGGCGTGCGTGCCGACCTGGTCATGCTGCGCGCCGCCCGTGCGCTTGCAGCACTGGAAGGACGTAGCGCAGTGACGACAGCAGATGTCGATGCCGTAGCGGACCTGGCGCTGGCACACCGCCGCATGGAGTCCGCGGCCACGCCGCCTGGCGCCAGCCAGCGTCCCCAGCCTGCACCGTCCAACGGCAATCAACACCAGCCAGCGCCTGACGCACTGGCTGAGCCGGGCCGCGAACCCGAAGGCGACTGGGGCGCATTGCCGCCTCAGCCGGTTGCCACCACGCGTGTCGTCTCTACAGGAGCTTGGCCCGCAAAAAAAGCCTGAGCCACCCTGGCGCGCAGCCCCGGACAGGGGAGAGCGGCCAACGGTGGCGCACCTCCCCTGTGTCGCCTGCTCCGGCTGTCCGAAAGGCCGCCACGCACGCCCCACCATCAAGTTCAGCGATAGCCTGGGTGCGAACACTGGTCGCCAAAGGTCCACAGCCGCTGAGGCGCGAGCATCTGCGTCGCCAGCCAGCGCATGCCGTGGTGCCCGCATTGCACCTGATCCTGCTGGATACCTCGGGCTCGATGCGCCAGAACGGCCGACTGGCGCTGGCCAAGGGCTACGCAGCGCGGTTGATCGAACAAGCCGCGCGCGCTGGCGACGACGTCGGCATGCTGTCGTTTGGCGGCCAGGGTGTTGAAGTCACCGTGCCACCTGGCCCGGCACGCGCCGCAGGCGCCATGCGCGCACGCGAATGCGGCGGCGGCGGTGGAACACCATTGGTGCAGGCGCTGGCGGTGGCCGGGCAGTTGCTGGCAGTGTCAGCCAGGCGGGGCCGCAGGGAAACAGTGTTGTGGCTGCTGACGGATGGCCGCACGCTGGAGCAACCCGGCGCGCCTGCCGCCGCCGGGCACATCGTCATCATCGACTTCGATCATCGTGATCGGCCACTCGGACGTTGCGCGGCCTGGGCCGAGCGCTGGCCAGCCGAGCATCGGCTGGCTTAACTATTTCAAGGGCAATTGTCGTGCAAAAACTGATTCTGCTTCTTTCCGCGCTGTGCATTGCCGGTACGTCCACCGCTGCCATTACCGTCAAGGACGATGACGGCAATCCCGTCACCTTGCAAAAGCCGGCAAGGCGCGTGATTTCGATGGCGCCGCATGTGACCGAACTGCTGTTTGCAGCGGGCGGCGGTGAACGCATCGTCGGCGCGGTCACTTACAGCGACTACCCGGAAGCGGCCAAGAAGATCCCGCGCGTGGGCGATAACCGACAACTCGACATGGAGCGCGTGATTGCGATGAAGCCGGACCTGATCGTCGTCTGGATGCATAGCAGTTCGGAGCGCCAGCTCGATATGCTGCGCCAGCTCGGCATTCCGCTCTATCACAGTGAGCCGCCGACACTGGATGCCATCCCTGGCAGCATTGCCCGTCTTGGTCAGCTGCTGGGGACCGAAAAAGTGGCCGACGCTGCCGCTGACGACCTGCGCCAGAAGCTGGCGGCGTTGACCGCCAGGTATGCCCGCCGCTCGCCGGTTCGGCTGTTTTATCAGGTGTGGGACAAGCCGCTGTACACGCTCAATGGCACGCATATCGTCAGCGATGCCATCCGCGTGTGCGGCGGCGAGAACATCTTTGCGGATCTAAAAATGACTGCCCCTGTCGTCAGCGCCGAAGCGGTGCTGCAGCAGGATCCGGAAGCCATCTTCGGCACCAGCCAAAAGGATAACGGCGGCGTCAATCTGTGGCGGCAATACAGCACGATGACGGCGGTGCGCAACGATAATCTGTTCACGCTGAATGGCGAATTGCTCAACCGCGCAGGCCCGCGCATGATCGAAGGCACGGTGGCCTTGTGCGAGAAACTCGATATCGCCCGGCAGCATCGCAAGAATGGTGGCTAGGACACGCTATCCTGCGGACTCGTGATCCAGCTCCACCCACGCGCTGAGCGCCGCAACTCCACCAGTGACAGCGGCGCGACCTCGATGCGGGCATGCGCGGAGAGCGGGGCGCCGAGCGCATGGAGAATGGCCGCACGAATGACCGAGGCATGCGTCAGCGCGATGACGGTCCCGGACGTGTCAGGCAGTGCATCCAGCCATGCGCCGACCCGGGCGGCCAGCGCGCCAAAGGATTCGCCGCCATGCGGCGCCGTCTGCGGATCGCTGAGCCACGTTGCCAGGCTGTCCGGCTCGGCGGCCGCGAGATCGGCAAGGCCTTGTCCGGTCCAGCGGCCAAAATCAATTTCTGCCAATGCGGGCGCGATGGCGGCGTCGAGGTTGAGCAGGCGGGCAGTCTCGCCCACGCACACGGCGGTGCTGCGGAAGGCAGCCGCTGCCTGCATGGCTTCGATACGTGGGCGCCACGCCTGTGTCGCTTCAATGCCGCGTTCATCGAGTGCATCGTCGGACGGAAAGCGTCCGCTGCGCATTGCCGCCGTGGCTGCATGGCTGATGAGTAATAAGCGTAAGTGCATGAATCTCTTTCCGCCTAAGCGATGAATCAATTTCTGAAAGAATAGTGCGTATAATGCGGGCGTCGAGATACGGAAACCGGTGCAAGTCCGGTGCGGTCGTGCCACTGTAATCGCTGCTGTCCAACAGCCGAAAGCCAGACCCGAATCGAAGCAGCAACCCTTAATTTTATAGTGGGCACGTAACCCCGGGAGAATTTATTATGAACGTCGGCACCCTCAATCCAGCTCTGGAACCTGTCGTCAGCCCCATTCCTGTCAGCGAACTGTTGCCATGGCTGGTATTTGGCGGCCTGTTAATGCTGCTTGCCATCTATTTTGTCGGTGCCGAGCAAGGCGCCACCTCCCTGATTCCCGGCATGTATGTGCATGAGTTCGTGCACGATGGCCGCCATCTGCTCGGCTTCCCCTGCCACTGATCGGGAGCACAACATGGTCGGTAAGTTTTTAGTACGCGGCATGCTCGCGGGCGTTGTTGCGGGCGTGCTGGCGTTTGGCTTTGCCCGTTTCTATGGCGAGCCGCAGGTTGAGCAGGCGATTTCGCTGGAAGATCATGGCGCTGCTGCAGGCGGCCATTCCCATGGTCCAGCTGAAGCATCCGTCCACACCCATGAACATGAACACGAGCATGAAGAAGAGCTTGTGAGCCGGCCCACGCAGGCAGGCCTCGGTCTGCTCACCGGCGTGGTGGTGTTCGGCGCAGCGGTTGGCGGCTTGTTTGCGCTGGTGTTTGCCTATGCCCACGGCCGCGTCGGGCGGCTCGGCGCCAGGGCATTGTCCGCCTGGCTGGCATTGGCTGCGTTCACGACGCTGGTGCTTGTTCCGAATCTCAAGTACCCGGCCAATCCGCCCTCAGTGGGGATAGCCGAGAGCATCGGCTATCGCACCGGCCTGTTTTTCCTGATGATCGCCATTTCGATCACGGTCATGGTGTTTTCGCTCAAGGTACGCGGCGCGCTGGTTGCCCGGCTGGGCGCATGGAACGGATCGATTGCTGGAGGGGGCGTGTTTGTAGCGATCACCGCTGTCGTGCTCAATTTGCTGCCGGCACTGAACGAAGTGCCGTCGAACTTCCCTGCAGCGCTGTTGTGGGAATTCAGGCTTGCCGCAGTCGGTATGCAATTGCTCATGTGGACTGTGATCGGACTGCTGTTTGGCTGGCTGGTAGAGCGGGTTCAACGAGCAGCCAGCCGTTCAGCCTGACATTTGTTCATGCAGCGAAGGGAGGCCTCCGCCGCCTCCTGGCAAATCAACTCTTCAGTCCAAACCGGCATACTTATCCGCGCGTTCTGGCTGTGGCAGCGAGCCTGAAACGCCGTCTGAAAGCGCCGCAGCTTCCCCGTCTGTGCGCTGACGAACATTGCTACCATATTTCAATATGGAATGTCACTGGATATTGTTGTGTTTCTGCGTTATAATGACGTATATTTACAACATTCACCCCGATTGGGGCTGCTGCATCGGGCCATGCGCCCACCCCCTGCGTGGCTAAAAGTCCTGAGTCCCAGCTTCTTTTAGCACGTACATGACACTTTGGCACACCGGCTCTCCATTTGAGCCTCGCCGGTTACCCCGTGTTCCATCCTTCTCCGTCGCTTGCGCGCGCTTCTTTTGCGCCGTTGCATAACCGTCGGCGCAGGATTCGCTGATTCCCGTCGCCAGCCTGCGGCTCGCCGGGTTTCATTCCATTCGTCAAATCGAAGGAGACCACAACGTGGCAAAACAAATCATCATCGACCATGTATTCAAAGTATTCGGCGACCGGCCCGATGACGCACTGGCCCTGGTCCGCCAGGGCGCCAGCAAGCAGGACATCCTGGCCAGGACGGCATGCACCATCGGCGTGTTTGACGCCACGTTGACCATTGAAGCTGGTGAGATCTTCGTCATCATGGGCTTGTCCGGTTCGGGCAAGTCGACTCTGGTGCGGATGCTGAACCGTCTGATCGAGCCGACGGATGGCCGTATTCTCATCGACGGCAACGACATCAACACACTGCCCGACGCGCAGCTGCGCGCCTTGCGCCGCAAGGATATCAGCATGGTGTTCCAGTCATTCGCGCTGCTGCCGCAACTTACCGTACTGGACAACACCGCATTCGGCATGGAACTGGCAGGCATGCCCAAAGCCGAGCGCCACGCGCTTGCGCGCCAGGCGCTGGAGCAGGTAGGCCTTGCGGCTTATGCCAATAGCTATCCGGACGAACTGTCGGGCGGCATGCAGCAGCGCGTGGGACTGGCGCGTGCGCTGGCCTGCGATCCGTCCATCCTGCTCATGGATGAGGCGTTCTCGGCGCTGGACCCCATCATGCGCGTGGACATGCAGTCGGAGCTGTTGCGCCTGCAGCAGATCAAGCGCCGCACCATTGTCTTTATTTCGCACGACCTCGATGAAGCCATGCGTATCGGCGACCGGGTGGCGATCATGAAAGATGGCCATGTGGTGCAAGTGGGCACGCCGGAAGAAATCCTGCGCAAGCCGGCCAATGACTATGTCTGCAAGTTCGTGCGCGGGGTGGATGCCGCTGCGGTATTCAAGGCCAGCGACATTGCCCGCAAGAGCCAGATCGTGGTGTCGGAATCGCCGACCCGTGGCGCCCGGGCAGCGTTGTCGATGCTGGAAGAGCAGGACCGGAGCTATGCCTATGTCGTCGACACCAGGCGCAAGTTCCTTGGTCTGGTGTCGGCCGATTCGCTGCGCAATGCATTGGATGGCCACACGGGGCCGCTGGGTCTGCAGCACGCCTATCTGCCGGAAGTGCAGTCCATCCGCGCCAATGAAGCGGTGGCGGGGCTGTTCGGCCAGGTAGCGCAATTGCCTTACGCGGTGCCGGTGGTGGACGATGACGGCAGCTTCCACGGCGCCATCAGCCGGACCACCTTGCTGAAATTCCTCGACCGCGATACGCCACCGATTGCCGAACCACAAGCACAGAAAGGACACGCATGACTTCCAGTACCGTCAACACCGCAGCAACCGTTGCAGAACAAGCCGCCCCGGTCAATCCATGGCTGCCGACGCCGCCTGGCGACACCGCGTGGCTCGATGCCGCCAAGCCGGCCGAACACGCCAGCGGCGTTCCACTGTCGCACCTGTTTGACGGTGCGCTGCCGCTGGAATCCTGGATCAACCAGGGCCTGGGCTGGGTCGTTGAGCATTGCCGGCCATTCTTCCAGGCCGTGCGCCTGCCGATCGATGCCACGCTGAACGGCGTGGGCGAGGTGCTGATGGCGGCGCCATCGCTGATGGTGATTGCCATTATCGGCCTGCTGGCCTGGCAGTTTACGCGCGGTGCGCTTGCCGTCGGTACCGTACTGGCGCTGCTGGTTGTGGCGCTGCTGGGTGTCTGGCCGGAAGCGATGACCACGCTGTCGCTGGTACTGACGTCGCTTGCGTTCTGCCTGCTGATCGGCTTGCCGTTGGGGATTTTCCTGGCCAATAGCGACCGTGCACAAAACACCCTGCGTCCGCTGCTGGACGCCATGCAGACCACGCCGGCTTTTGTGTACCTGGTGCCGGTGGTGATGTTGTTCGGCATCGGCAACGCGCCCGGCGTGATCGTGACCATTGTCTTCGCCTTGCCGCCGCTGGTGCGCCTGACCAACCTCGGCATACGCCAGGTGCGTCCCGACCTGATTGAAGCGGCGCGTGCCTATGGCGCTTCGCCGTGGCAGTTGCTGACCCGCGTGCAGTTGCCGCTGGCCATGCCGTCGATTATGGCGGGCGTCAACCAGTCGCTGATGTTGTCGCTGTCGATGGTGGTGATCGCCTCCATGATCGCGGTGGGTGGCCTGGGGCAGATGGTGTTGCGCGGGATTGGCCGTCTGGATATGGGCCTGGCAACCGTCGGTGGCCTTGGCATCGTGCTGCTGGCCATCACGCTGGACCGCCTGACGCAAGCGATGGGACAGCCGCGCCGTGGCGTGCGTCACTGGTACCAGACCGGCCCGGCAGGCATCGTTTTGCGCCGGCTGCGTGGCAGTTCAGCGGGCGGCGCGGTGAGCACGCCTGCCGTGACACAATAAGAAGAAAGGATCGTAATGCAACGTATTGAACAATTTAAAACCACCTATAAAACGCATCGTAAATTCAAGTGGCTGGCAGCGCTGGCGCTGGCGGCGCTGACCTTGACCACCGGCCTGGCCATGGCGCAAACGCCGGATACCAGCCTGCCCGGCAAGGGCATCAAGGTGCAGGCGCTGCAAAGCTCACTGGCTGAAGAGAGCTTCCAGACCATGCTGGTCGAGCGCGCCCTGGAGAGGTTGGGTTATGCGCCGCAGCCGGTGAAGGAAGTGGAATATCCCACCGCGCACGTCGCCATCGCCAATGGTGACGCCACCTTCCTCGCAGTCCATTGGGACCCGCTGCACCAGAGCTACTATGACAATGCCGGCGGCGACGCCAAGCTGCTGCGCATCGGCGCGTATGCCGGTCCGGCGGCCCAGGGCTATCTGATCGACAAGGCCACGGCCGAAAAGTACAACATCAGCAATATCGACCAGTTGCGCGATCCTGGCCTGGCCAAGCTGTTTGACCATGATGGCGACGGCAAGGCTGACCTGACCGGTTGCAGCCCTGGCTGGGGCTGCGAGGCCATGATCGAAAACCATATGGACGCCTACAAGCTGCGCGCGACAGTCAAGCATGTGCAGGGCAGCTATGCCGCACTGATGGCGGATACCATCGGCCGCTACAAGCGCGGTGAGCCGATTTTGTACTACACGTGGACGCCGTACTGGGTGAGCGGGGTGCTGGTGCCGGGCAAGGATGTGGTCTGGCTGCAAGTGCCGTTCTCGTCAAATCCGCAGCATGCCAATACGCGGCTGGATGACGGCAGCGATTATGGCTTCCCGGTCGCCACCACACGCATCGTCGTCAATCGTGCCTGGGCCGAGCATAATCCGGCGGCGGTCAAGCTGTTTGAAGTCGTGCGCTTGCCGATTGCCGACATCAACGCGCAAAACCAGCGCATGCGTGATGGCGAAAGTACGCAGGCCGATATCGTGCGCCATACCGAGGGCTGGATCAAATACCACCAGCAGCTGTTTGATAGCTGGATTGCGCAGGCGCTGTCCGCTGCAACGCCGTGACGATTTACTAAACACGCTAAACAAGGCCGCTTTTCAGCGGCTTTTTCTTTTTCGCGGTACTCCGCGTTTATGCTTGGGACAAGCGATTGATGGAGACTGCATGATGACGCCCAAGAAAAGAATAAATGGTTTATCCCATTTGCTGCTGACGCTCTGTCTGGCAGGCGCGGTGAGTACGTCCAGCGCTGCCAATCCGATTGTGCCGGGTTGGTACGCCGATCCGGAAATCCGTATCTTTGACGGCCAATACTGGATCTATCCGACGTACTCCGCCGACTATGGCGCGCCGGACCGGTCGAAGCACTTCACGCCTGAACAGCAGCGCATGCGTGCACAGTCCCAGTTGATCTGGGAGCCCTACCTGAAAATCACCTTCTTCAACGCCTTCTCGTCGCCGGACCTGGTGCACTGGACCAAACATCCGCACGTGCTCGACGTGGAGAATGTGTCGTGGGCCGCCTACGCCGTATGGGCGCCGTCGGCGATTGAACATCAGGGCAGGTACTATCTGTTTTTTGGCGCCAACGACATCAAGAGCAACGACCAGCTTGGCGGCATTGGCGTGGCCGTGAGCGATAAGCCGGAAGGACCGTTCAAGGATGCGCTGGGAAGACCGTTGATCGGGCAGATCCACAATGGCGCCCAGCCGATCGACCAGATGGTGTTCAAGGATGACGACGGCCAGTTTTATCTGTACTACGGCGGCTGGAAGCACGCCAACGTGGTCAGGCTGGCGCCGGACCTGCTCAGCGTCGTGCCATTCGATGATGGCGCCAAGTTCAAGGAGATCACGCCGGACCCGGAGTACGTCGAAGGGCCGTTCATGGCCAAGCGCAAGGGCGTGTATTACTTCATGTGGTCGGAAGGAGGGTGGACCGGTCCCGATTACAGCGTGGCGTACGCGATGAGTTCATCGCCGCTCGGGCCTTTCAAGCGCGTTGGCAAAATCCTGCAGCAGGATAGCAAGGTGGCGCGCGGCGCGGGCCATCATTCGGTGGTCAACATCCCGGCCACGGATGACTGGTACATCGCCTACCACCGCCGGCCCCTCACGGAGACCGACGGCAATCATCGCGAACTGGCCATCGAGCATCTGTACTTCAACGAGGATGGCACGATACAGCCGGTTGTTATCACCACCGAAGGCGTCATGGAAAGACCGCTGGCGCGCTCTACGCACCGTTGACCGTGCCAGATAATGCCATCCAGCGCGGCATGCTCCGCGCCTAAGCTTTGCTCCAGTCGCCGCGAGCGCATCTGCGCTTGCGGGACGTCGTCGCAGGCGCGCCTGCGTTCATTATTGACATGACTGGAGACAAGCAATGCGTGCATTTCATATGAATCTGTTGACCTACAACGCCAACACACAATTCCCGCAAGGCCAGCTTGCTACCGCAAAACAACAGAATTTGCGCAATCAGATGACAGCGATCGGCGCACCGGCGTTTGACATTGCCGGCTTTACCGAGGTAGGTGTCGCCAATGCGGCCAATCCTGTGAACGTCCGAAACGCGCTGGATGATTTCGGTACGGCACTGGGGATTCCGCAGGCGGTTAACGGGGCGCGGCGCCACATGGCGGTGATCCGCTGCGGCAGGACTGCACTGGTCGACAGCAACGAGGTGGTAGCGCTGGTCATCAACGGCAATGCCGTCATCAACTACTACGATCTGATCTACTTTGACCGGGTCGGCCCCGCCAACGTGCTCACCAGCCGGACGGCGCCTGATGCCACAGCCAACCGCTATACCTCCGTGCTCAACATACCGAACGGTGCGATACCTGACTACCGCTACATTGTGCGGGTCAATTTCACCTTGAACGGCCACGTGTACGACATTGGTTTTGTACACAACCGGGCGCCCGGCAACGATCATGTAGCGGTAGTAATGCCGTGGATCAGAACGATGCTGGAACAGGGCGCGCTGGGCCTGTGCGGCGGTGACTTCAACACCAGTCCACCTGCTGGCATCGTCAATGGCAACGGCATACTGTTGCCGGCCAACGCGCATCACCAAAACGCCTATTACTCGCCGGGACTGACTACCGTGGCCAATCCATATGACTACTGGATCGGTGGCAACGCGGTGCTGAACGCGCCTGCCGGTGGCGGTGTCGCCAGCGCCGGCCGTACGGCACATCCACCGGCGCCTGGCGTTACCGGATCGGATCATTGTGGGGTGTGGATCAACATTGCCTGACCGAGGCCGCTGATCTGTTCGCAAGCTCTGCGGTGACAGGGCTTGTCTGCACCTACATGAAGACTATTTGCAGAAAAGTCACAGTTTACAAAAAAGACATCGTGGCTTGAAGGGCGCGTGCTATAGTTTCCTCCGAATTATCTAAACGGTAATTTTTTACGTTTTGCATGATTACCTAACATATCATTTGTCATGCCATCGCCGTCGCGGATGAACTCCGCAGGCTGCCCCAACGGAGTTGAAGAATGTCGCCAGAAAATCAGGTCGAGACGCTGTACGAAGTGGTGGTAAACGAAGAAGAGCAATATTCCATCTGGCCTGTGACCAAGGCCATTCCCGCAGGCTGGAGCACCGTAGGTGTGCAGGGCGCCAAGCAGCTTTGCCTGGATCACATCAATACTGTCTGGACCGACATGCGCCCGCTGTCGCTACGCCAGCAGATGGCCGCGACCCAGTAATTCCGCACCGACGGCCCACTTTACCAATTTATCCAGCCGGGACTCCGGCGCCCAAGCCTGAACGGTAGCGGCGCCTGGTCCGGTCTATGCCGTGCCCGGAAATATTCCGGTGCGCGTGAGGCGCCGTATTGCCCGAAAGTTGATGAGGTCCACCATGGAGCATCCACACCGTCCTGCTTTTGCCACGTTGCTCGAGTTGCTGTCTTTTCGCGCGTCGCCGCAATCCGGCAGTGCGGACAAGATGGCTTTCAGCTTTCTCGACGACGGCGAAAATGTCAGTGACACGCTGACATTTGCGCAACTGGACTGCCGCGCGCGCAGCCTGGCCGCGCAGTTGCAGCGGGTGTGTGCGCCGGGAGACCGGGTGCTGCTGGTTTATCCGCCTGGACTGGACTACATCGCCAGCTTCTTCGCCTGTGCCTACGCCGGTGTGATTGCGGTACCGGCGCTGCCACCGGCGAATGCGAAGACGCTGCCACGCTTGCTGCTGATGGCGGAGGATGCGCAGCCGGCAGTGGCGCTGACACTGTCGTCGATCGCCGCACGTGTGGAGCAGATGCAGGCCGGCAGCGACAACGTGTTGACCCGCTTGCGCTGGCTGGCTGGCGATGCGTTTGACGATGCGGCCGCGCAGTGGACGCCGCCATCCACCCAACCGTCGGACATCGCCTTCCTGCAGTACACCTCGGGTTCGACGGGCGCACCGAAGGGCGTCATGGTCAGCAACGCCAACATCCTGGCCAATGCGCACTTCATCGCGACCAGCTTCCCGTTCAGCGCTGGCGATACGGTGGTGTCCTGGCTGCCACCGCATCACGATATGGGCCTGGTCAGCATGATCCTGTGTCCTGTCTATGCCGGCTACCACAGCGTGCAGTTCCCACCCGCAGCGTTCCTGATGCGTCCTTACCGCTGGCTCAAGGCCGCCAGCGACTATCAGGCCCGCTTCATCGCCGCGCCCAACTTTGCCTTTGAACTGTGCGTGGACAAAATCACGGATGAGCAGAAGGCAGGGCTGAAACTGGATTTGCTCGAGTATGCGCTGAACGGCGCCGAGCCGGTACGTCCGGCGACCTTGCGCCGCTTTGCCGAGGCCTTTGCACCATGCGGGCTGCGTCCGGAGATCGTCTTGCCCGTGTTCGGGCTGGCCGAAGCGACGCTGTTCGTCACGGGCCAGTGCAAGCCCACACCACTGGCGCAGCGTGGCTTCTGCGCCGACAAGGCGGCGCTGGCGGCCGACCGTATCGAGGCCGCCGCCGGCGATGGTGTCGAATTCGTCTCGCTGGGCGCGGCGCGCATGGGCGGACATGAAGTATGCATCGTCGAACCGTCCGGCGGCGAAGCCTGCATCGAAAACGCCATCGGCGAGGTATGGGTACAAGGGCCTTCCGTCGCCCAGGGGTACTGGCGGCGCGAGGAGGCCACTGCGGCCACCTTCCACGCCAAGATACGCGGCAGGGAAGGGCAGTGGATGCGTACCGGCGACCTGGGTTTCCTGCGCGAGGGCCAGTTGTACATCGCGGGCCGCATCAAGGAAATGATGATCTTCAATGGGCGCAACATCTATCCACAGGACGTGGAGCGCACCATCGAATCGCAGGACCCTGCGTTCAGGACCAATGGCTGTGCGGTGTTTGCGCTGGAAGAACAGGCTGGAACACGGCTGGTGGTGGTGCAGGAGCTGGAGTCGCGCCGTGAGCCCGATCATGCGACGCTGGCGTCACGCCTGCGCGCGGAGCTGGGGGAACAGCATGAACTGTATGACGTCGCTGCGATCGTACTGGTGAAGGCAGGACGCATACCGCGTACCTCCAGCGGGAAAATCCAGCGGATCCGCTGCCGTGACCTGTTCCTGGGCGGTGAGCTGGACCTGCTGTGGCGCTGGGACGCACCTGTGAGCACTGTCGTCGCCGACATCACCATCGCCATGGGCGCGGATGAGCAGGCGCTGGCCGCCATCTGGTGCGAGGTGCTGGATCTGCCTTCGGTCGACATGCATGCAGATTTCTTTGCATTGGGTGGCCAGTCGCTGCTGGCGACGCGTGTACTGGCTGCGGTGCGCGAGCACATGGGCGTGGAACTGCCGCTGCGCGCGCTGTTTGATGCCCCCACCATCGCGGCCTTGGCAGATCGTATCGCCGCAGCGCGGCTTGCGCTGCCAGCCAGGTCCGAACCTGTGGCGGTGCGCGGTACAGGGCCAACGCTTTTGTCGTTTGCGCAGCAGCGCCTGTGGTTCCTGGAACAGTTCGAGAACGGCGCAGGCAATTACAATCTGTGTGGCGCACTGCGGCTGCGCGGCCCGCTGGATATCGGCTATCTGTCGCAAGCGCTGAACGGCGTCGTGGCGCGCCATGAAAGCCTGCGTACCACGTTCGGCACGGAGAACGGGCTGGCCGTACAGGTGATTGCGGCTGCCACGCCGCTGTCTTTGCCAGTGACCCATCTGGCTGCAGCGGCGGCCGAGGCACAACTCACCACACTGCTGACGCAGGAAGCGGCTGCAGCGTTCGATCTCGAACATGGCCCGCTGTTACGTGCCCGCCTTTTCATGCTGACGGACGACGAGCATGTGCTGGCCTTGTCCATGCATCACATCATCGCCGACGGCTGGTCGGTAGGCCTGCTGATCGACGAGATCGCACAGAATTATGCCGCCTGCGAGAGCGGCGCCAAACCCGCGTTGACCGCACTGGCCGTGCAGTATGCCGACTATGCGGCATGGCAGCGCGCCTGGTTCAGCGGTGATCGTCGGGCAAGCCAGTTGGATTACTGGCGCAGCCAACTGGCAGGCGCTCCCGCCTTGCTTGCCCTGCCAACCGACCGGCCACGCCCTGCACGTACCAGCTATGCAGGCGCGGTTCACCACTTCCATATCGACGCGGCGTGCTCCGCTGCCATCGCCGCACTGGGGCGTGTGCACGGCGCGACGTTGTTCATGACGCTGGCCGCAGCGTTTAATGTGCTGTTGGCCCGCTACGCCGGCCAGGACGATATCTGCATCGGCACGCCGGTCGCCAACCGCCCAAGGCGGGAATTTGAGCCGCTGATCGGCTTCTTCGTCAACACCACGGTATTGCGCACGCATGTGAATGCAGCTGCATCCTTCACTGAACTGCTTGGCCAGGTGCGCACAGCGGCGTTGGCCATGTACGCCCACCAGGATCTGCCATTCGACCAGCTGGTGGAGGCGCTGCGACCGGAACGTAGCTCCGGCCACGCACCCTTGTTCCAGGTGATGCTGTCGTTGCAGAATAGCCCCGCGAATGAAATCTCTGCCGGTGCATTGCGCATGCGACTTGAAACCGTCGACCGCGCGGCCTCGCAGTTTGACCTGACGCTGAATGTGCTGGAGCGGGACGACCAGCTGGAATGCACCTTTGAATATAGCACCGCGTTATTTGACGCTGCCCGTATCGAGCGCATGGCGCAGCACCTCGTGACGCTGCTGGCGGCGATTGTGGCAACGCCCACGCTACCGCTGGCCAGTCTTGCGATGTCCAGCGACGAAGAGCGGGCATGGCTCGCCAGCCTGAATCAGACCGTATTCGACTTTTGCGCACCACAGACCTTCCATCAATTATTCGAGGCACAAGTCATGCGTACGCCGGAAGCCCCGGCGTTGATCTGCGGCGGCGAGCGGTGGACGTATGCGCAACTGAACCGCCGGGCGAACCGGTTGGCACGTCATCTGCGCGATGTCGGCGTCGGCGCGGAAGTGCACGTGGCGCTGTTGCTGGATCGCTCTCCACAGATGATCGCTGCGATTCTGGCTGTGATGAAGGCGGGTGGCGCCTACGTACCGTTGGACCCGGACTGGCCAGAAGAACGCCTGTCATGGCTGTTGACGGATGCGGCACCGCTGCTGGTGTTGAGCATGACCGCGCTGCGTGGGCGGTTGCCGCGCGGCGGAATGGAAGTGTTGTGCATCGACGCCATGCAAGGCGCAATCGACGACAGCAACCTGCCCAGCGTTAGCCATGCCGGCAATGCCGTCTATATCATCTACACTTCCGGCTCCACCGGCCAGCCCAAAGGCGTGATTTCTACGCATGGTGCAGTGGCCAACCTGGCGCAATCGCATATCCGCGACATCTGCCGCCGGCACCAGCTAAAGCAGGCGCATACCAGCTTCAATGCACCCTATGTGTTCGATGCCTCGGTATCGGAATTGGCCATGCTACTGGATGGTCACACACTGCATGTGCTGCCGGACAGCATACGTCAGTCCCCACAGGCGCTGGCGGCTTATCTGGCGGCCCACGATTTGCAGCTGCTGGATACCACGCCGATGCAGTTGCGTTATCTGCTGGATCAGCAGGCAATATTGCCCAAGGTGGTTATGCTTGGCGGTGAGGCGATAGACCTCGTGCTGTGGCAACGGCTGCAAGCCATCCCGGACACGCGTTTCATCAACGCTTACGGGCCGACGGAAGCGACTGTTGACGCCACTTTGGCGGAGATCGACGAAACACATGCGCAGCCCTTGATCGGCACACCGGAAGCCAACGTGCAAGCCTGGATACTGGATGCGGCGTTGGATCTGGCGCCGTCCGGCGTTCCGGGCGAGCTGTATATCGCTGGTACAGGGCTGGCGCGCGGTTATCTAGGCCGCGCAGCACTTACCGCAGAACGCTTCCTGCCCAACCCATACGGCGCTCCGGGAGCCAGGATGTACCGCACTGGTGATCTGGCGCGCCATGCGCTGGATGGCAGCATCGTTTATCTGGGCCGCAGCGACGATCAGGTCAAGCTGCGTGGCTTCCGCGTCGAGCTGGGGGAAATCGAAGCTGCGCTCCGGCGTATCGAAACCGTGCGAGAAGTCGCCGTCGTGCTCAGGGATGAGCAACTGCTGGCCTATCTGGCCGCGCCAGCCACGTTGGATGCGGCTGTGCTGCGAGCGCAATTGGCGCGTCTATTGCCCTCGTATATGCTGCCCAGCCGCTTCATCGTGCTGGAGAACTTGCCGCTAACGCCTATCGGCAAGGTGGATCGCCGCGCAGTTCCTGAGCCATTGGTAGCAGCGGAAACAGATTACGCAGCGCCACGCAATGAGCGCGAAGCGTTGTTGGCCACCATCTGGCAAGATGTGCTGAAAATTGAACGCATTGGCATCCACGACGATTTCTTCGCCGTCGGTGGTCACTCCTTGCTGGCGGCCCAGCTGACTGCACGTATCCGCGCCGAGCTGCATTGCGAGCTGTCAGTGCGCGCCGTATTTGAAGCGCCGAGCGTGGCGCAACTGGCGGCGGTGCTGGATGCATCGCGGGAGGCGTCAACGTTCGCCATCAAGCGGCGCCCGGCGGACGCCGCACCGCCGCTGTCGTTTGGCCAGCAACGCCTGTGGTTCCTGGACCGGTTTGAAGAAGGCAGCACTGCCTACAATATGTCCGGAGCGGTGCGCCTGCGCGGTGAACTGGACCTGGCGGCATTGACGCGTGCCCTGAATGCGGTGGTGGCGCGTCACGAATCGCTGCGCGCCCGTTTTCAGGACGTGGACGGTAAGGCGATCCAGGAAATCGCTGCCGAACTGCTGATCGACCTGCCGCTGACCGACTTGTCTGCGATGCCCGACCGCGCAGTGCACAGACAGCGCATGATGCAGGAAGAATCGGAGCATCGTTTCGACCTGAGCCAAGGACCGTTGCTGCGCGCCCGGCTGCTGCGCATGGACGCACGCGAGCATCTGCTGATGCTGAACATGCACCATATCGTTTCCGACGGCTGGTCGGTGAGCGTGTTGATCTCCGATCTGGCCACGCTGTATGCGGCATTTAGCCAGCAATTGCCGTCGCCTTTGCCGGAATTGCCGATCCAGTATGCAGATTATGCCGCCTGGCAGCGCGCCCGGCTCGAAGGATCGATGGCGGAACGCCAGCTCGATTACTGGCGCAAGCAGCTCGCCGATGCTCCGGCCGCGCTGGAGCTGCCTGTCGATTATCCGCGTCCAACACTTCCTGCCTATCGCGGAGCGGTGGCGCATTTCCACATCGGCCGGGACACGCTTCAAGGCTTGCATACTCTGGCACGCAGTCAGCAGGCCAGCCTGTTCATGACCTTGTGCGCCGCATTGCAACTGCTGCTGTCACGTTATTCTGGACAGACGGACATCTGCATCGGCACGCCGGTTGCCGGCCGCGATCAACTGGAAACCCAACGCCTGATCGGCTTCTTCGTCAACACACTGGTGCTACGTACGCGCATCGACAGCAGCTGGAGCTTCGTGCAGCTGCTGGATCACCTACGTCAGACAGCGTTGGATGCCTACGCCAATCAGGACTTGCCGTTCGAACGCTTGATGGAAACGCTGCAGCCTGAGCGCCAGGTAAATCGCTCGCCGCTGTTCCAGGTGATGCTGGTGTTGTTGAATACGCAGGCGGAACGCCAGTCGCTGGCGGGGCTGGAAATGGAGGTGGTGACTGAGGACAGCCGCCGCTCGCAGTTTGACCTGACCCTCAATGTACAGGAAGAGCCGGATGGCCTGCGCTGCGCATTCGAGTACAACACAGACCTGTTCAGCGCCGCCACCATGGCACGTATGGGGCAACACTTTTCTCGCCTGCTGGCCACCGTTGCAGCTGACGGTAGTGCCAGCATCGGCAGTATTCGCCTGACCGGCGACGCGGAGCGCCATCATCTGCTGCATGCATTGAATGCGACAGCAAGCACGGCGCCGCTGGAGCAGGGCATCGCCGCGCTGTTCGAAGCACAGGTCACGCGTGCTCCCAATGCTATCGCAGCGGAGATGCCTGGCCCTGCGGGTAACGTCAGCATCACATACGCAGAACTGAATTCGCGCGCCAACCGTCTTGCACATCGCTTGCGCGAGCAGGGCGTCGGGCCGGACGTACTCGTGGCTGTCAGCGCAGCCCGCACGCTGGATACCCTGAGCGGCCTGCTGGCGATCCTGAAAGCTGGTGGCGCCTATCTTCCGTTGGACCCGGCGTATCCGCGGGAACGCCTGACATATATGATCGCCGACGCACACCCCAAGCTGCTGCTGACCTCCGCGGCGATGGCCGACAGTCTGCGTATCGAAGGACTACCGCAGCTGCTGATAGACGGCCAGGACGACGGCGGCGCCGACACCAACCTGTCACCGCAAGGCCACGCGGCCAATCTGGCCTATGTCATCTACACGTCAGGCTCCACGGGGCAGCCGAAGGGCGTGATGAATACCCGCGCGAATCTGGTCAATCACTTGTGGGCACACATTCGCACTTGTCGCCTGGCGCCTGGCGACCGTTTACTGCAATTCGCAACGCTCAACTTTGACGCCTCGGTAGAAGAAATTTTCCCGCCACTGATCGCGGGCGCCACGGTCGTGCTCCGGCCCGAGGAACTGATGGACGGTGCAGCGTTCACGGATTTTCTGTCGGACCATCGCATTTCCGTGGTTGATCTGCCAACCGCCTATTGGCACCAGTGGACCGATGACATGAGCGCTGGTGCGCTGCCGTTGCCCACCGATCTGCGCCTCGCCATCGTCGGCGGTGAAAAAGCGCAGCCAGAGCGGCTGGCCCAATGGCTGCATTTACGCGGCGTGGAACGCGTAAGATGGCTCAATACCTACGGCCCGACGGAAACCACGATCAGCGTTACCAGCCACGAATGTGCTGTAGATGCGCCACCTGGCCCCATCCCGATAGGTCGGCCGATGGCCAATGCGCAGGCGTACATACTGGACGCGGCACTTGAACCAGTACCACAGTGTGTTGCGGGCGAGCTGTATATCGGCGGTGCCGGACTGGCGCGCGGCTATCTGGCACGGCCAGGCCTGACCGCCGCAGCCTTCTTGCCTGACCCGCACGGTATCGCCGGCGCCCGCATGTACCGCACGGGAGACCTGGCACGCTGGAATATGGACGGCATGCTGGAATACCTCGGCCGCGTTGATCGCCAGGCGAAGATACGCGGCTTCCGCGTAGAGCCGGACGAAGTAGCAAGCGCATTGAATGCCTTGCCGCGGGTCGCTGCCGCCACTGTCATGGTGAGGGAAGACGAAGCCGGGCAGCCGCGTCTCATCGCCTACGTCGTAGCGCGCGCGGATAGTGGCGGCAAGGACGATGTTGCGCTACGGGCGGCGCTGGCGCTTACGCTGCCCGACTATATGCTGCCATCCCATATCATCTGGCTGGACGCCTTGCCGCTGACGGCCAGCGGCAAGATCGACCAGCATCGCTTGCCGGCGACGCTGGCAAGCCCGCAAAGTATTCTGGGAGATGATGCGTCACCACATCCGGGTGTGGAAAACCAGCTTGCGGCGATCTGGCAGGCTGTGTTGAAGACCGCCGCAGTCGGACGTCATGATAATTTTTTCCAGTTAGGCGGCGATTCCATTCTCAGCCTGCAGGTCGTCTCGCGCGCGCGTCAGGTGGGCTTGCAGTTCTCTCCGCGCGACCTGTTCCGCCAACCGACGGTGGCTGGACTGGCACCGCTGGTGCAAAGCGTGTCGTCCGTAGCCGCCACCGCGAGCGATGCGGTGGGTGATGTACCGCTGACGCCAGTCCAGCATTGGTTCTTCGAACAATCGCTGGCGAATGCCGCACATTTCAATCAATCCATTCTTCTGGACGCGCGTAGCGATGCGGGACGGTCTGTGCTGAATGCGGCGCTGAAGACGATTGTTCAACAACATGCCGGATTGCGCTTGCGTTTCGCCTGCGAGCAGGGAATCTGGCGCCAGCACTACGCCAAGGAAGTGCCCGAGCAGATACTGGAAGTGTTTTCACTACCGGACAACGCCGCAGTGGTCCGGCATGCCGCAATCATTCAGGCTGCATTGGACTTGCGGCGTGGGCCGCTATTCCGGGCGGTGCGTTATGAAACGCCAGACGGCGTGCGTTTGCTACTGGTTGCACATCACCTTGTAGTTGATGCGGTGTCCTGGCGGATCCTGCTCGCGGACTTGAATACCGCGTGTGCTCAAATGGTGCGTGGAGAGGCAATGCGCCTTCCGGCGATATCCAGTTCGTACAAGGACTGGGCGACCCGTCTGTTGCCCTACGCCGGTAGCACGGCAGTATCAGCAGAACTACCTTATTGGCAAAGGAGCGCTACGCTGGCCCCATTGCAGGTCGATGTCCCTGCAGGCGCCAACCTGGTATCCGATGCGGTCACGCTGGATCTGATTTTCAATGAAGTCAGTACTGCTGATCTGCTGTCCTCATTGCCAGCGCGCGGCGCCAGTGTGGAGGATGCGTTGCTGACTGCCCTGGCGCTGGCCTTCAACGAATGGCGTGGTCAAAGTGCATTGAGCATTCTGCTGGAAGGTCACGGTCGCGAGGATTTGTTCGATGGCGTGGACCTGTCGCGTACCGTCGGCTGGTTCACCGCGCTTTACCCGGTCACGCTATCGCTGTCCAGTCGTGCTTACGGCGACGCTTTGAGACAGGTCAAGGAGCAACTGCGCGCGGTGCCCGCAAAAGGCCTTGGCTATGGCCTGCTGCGTTACGTCACCGGCGCACCGGCACTTAGTACACAAGGCATACCGGCTGTCGCGTTCAACTATCTGGGCCAGGTGGGCGATATGCTCGACGGTGAGTGCGCTTACGTTCCTGCTGCTGCCTGGCAGGGAGCGGACAACGGCCCCACAAATGCGCGCGCGCACGAACTGGAAGTAGACGCGGTCATCATGGCGGGCCAACTCAAGATCTCGCTCTGTTACGGCAGCTTGCGCTTCCGCGCGGCGTCTATCCAGACGCTGGCGGATATGTTCGCACACCACCTGCAAGGCCTGATTGCTCACAACACGCACACGTCGGACAGCGCACACGCCAATGCGGCCGATTTCAACCTGGCGGGACTGGACCAGGATGAACTGGATGCGCTGCTGGACGATCTGGATGAGATGGAAAACTAAGGAATGTCGGGAACAGCCATGCAAACCAAGAGCAAACAAGTCGAAGATATCTATCCGCTTACGCCTGTACAGCATGGCATGCTGTTCCACACGTTGATGGAGCCCGGATCTGGCGTTTACATGGAGCAGATGCAGTGTACCCTGGGGCGCGAACTGGACGTGGCACTGTTTCAGCAGGCCTTGCAGGCATTGGTTCAACGTCATGCGGTGCTGCGTACCAGCCTGGCCTGGGAAAAGGTGAAATCACCAGTGCAGGTCGTGCATCGGTCATTGGCTGTGCCATTCCAGGTGCTGGACTGGAGCGACGATCCGGCAGAGCAGCGTGACGCGCGGATGGCGGCGTTTCTGGAAGAGGACCTGCGGCGCGGTTTCGATCTGGCGAAAGCGCCGCTACTGCGCTTCGCATTAATTCGAATGGATGACAGCAGCTGGGAATTCATATGGACCAGCCACCACATCCTGTATGACGGCTGGTCGCTGGCGCAGATGATGCAGGACCTGTTGACCATCTATGCAGCACTGAAAGAATCGCGGCACCCCATGCTACAGGCTGTGCGCCCATATCGCGATTTTGTCGCATGGTTAAAGCAACAGGACACGACATCCGCCGAACACTGGTGGCGCGAAGCGCTGGCGGGACTGGAGGCGCCAACGCCACTGTCGCTCGATGGCCGCTACCCTGGCCAGCATGGCTGCGGCGAGCGGACGGCACGGCTTGATAAAGCTGCTACCGGCGCTTTGAGTGCATGGGCGCGTGAGCGGGGCATCACCATGAACACGATAGTGCAGGGCGCATGGGCGATCATGCTGTCGCGTTATAGCCGCCAGAGCGACGTGGTATTTGGCGTTACCGTATCCGGCCGTCCGCCCGAACTCACCGGCGTGGAACACATGGTGGGCCTGTTTATCAATACGCTGCCGTTGCGTGTGCAGATCGCGGACGCACCATGTGCGGCCTGGCTCCAGACGCTGCAAGCACAGAATATGGAAATGCGCCAGTTTGAATTTGTCCCTCTGACGCAAATTCAAGGCTGGAGTTCCATTCCCAATGGCGTCGCCATGTTTGACAGCATGGTGGTATTCGAGAATTTCCCCATTGATGCATCGCTGCGGCAGGGCGCTTCTATCCTGCCCGTCGATGCGATCCGCGGCGCGGAACATACCAGCTATGCCTTGACGCTGGTGGCCACCCAAGCCGAAACGCTGGACGTCAAGCTGGTGTTCGACCGTCGCCGTTTTACCGACGTCACGATAGCGCAGATCAGCCAGCAGCTTGGCTGTCTGCTGCGGTTCATGGCGCAGGCGCCAGATGCGACCCTTTCGGCTTTATCGTGGACCACGGCCGAAGAGCGTCAACAGACGCTGGTCAGCTGGAACGACAATGCGTTACCGGATGTGGAACCACAGCCGGCGCATCGACTGTTCGAACAGTGGGTGGCGTCCTCGCCGCAGCAGGCAGCCATTATCTTCGATGGCACTAGCATCAGCTATGACGATCTGAATGTGCGCGCCGAGCGTATGGCCGGCCACCTCCGTGCGGCTGGTGTCGGGCCGGATGTCCTGGTGGGCATCTGCGCCGAGCGCACGCCTGATATGGTGGTGGCCATACTGGCTGTATTCAAAGCAGGTGGCGGCTATCTGCCGCT
>NZ_FRCX01000004.1:572116-572882 GCF_900143065.1 Duganella sacchari
CCGGATGTCCTGGTGGGCATCTGCGCCGAGCGCACGCCTGATATGGTGGTGGCCATACTGGCTGTATTCAAAGCAGGTGGCGGCTATCTGCCGCTGGACCCCGCGTATCCTGCCGAGCGCCTGGCCTTCATGCTGGAAGACGCTGAACCTGCTGTCGTACTGGCGCATCGCGCACTGGCCGTCACCTTGCCCGTGACCGCGACACCGCTGCTGACGATCGAAGACACTTTGGCCACCGACGCAATGCAGTTGGGTAAGGTGGAGCCAACGCACGTGTCGCCCGCGAACCTGGCTTACGTCATCTACACCTCGGGTTCCACCGGCAAGCCCAAAGGCGTACTGCTGCACCATGAAGGCTTGTGCGATGTGCTGCGCGCGCAGGCGCCGCTGCTGGGCGTGGAACCTGGCCGCCGCGTGCTGCAAGCCGCCTCCTTCAATTTCGATGCCTCGGTGTGGGAAGTCTTTGCCGCGCTCGCGACTGGCGGCACGCTGTGCATGGCCCCGCGCGAGCAACTGCTGCCGGGCCGACTGGAACACACGCTGACCGCGCTGCGGCCGGATCTCGCCTTCCTCACGCCGGCGGTAGCAGCGGCGCTGCCAGCGGATTTGCCAGCGCTGCCGGCGACGCTGCTGATTGGTGGCGACACCTGTCCGGCCGCGCTAACCGCGCAGTGGGCCGCAGGACGCCGCTTCATCAACGTCTACGGCCCCACGGAAACCACGGTCTACGCCGTCATGCATTTGTGCGCGCCGGACAGCCATCGTT
>NZ_FRCX01000005.1 GCF_900143065.1 Duganella sacchari
CGCGCACTGTCCGCAAGACAGTGTCGTGCACGCCCGGCGCGGGCGTGCCGCAATGGGAACAGATCAGCGGACACCCTGGATCGGCTGCCAAGCGCACATGCAGGCAGTTATCGACGACTTCGACAGAGGACACAATAAAGCCTTCCCAGAACGGGAGGCTAAGAATATGATTTGCCATGAGAGCGGTAGGTTGAGAAATATGTTTGGTCGCACAAACACAATAACTCTTCCTTACTGCTCTGTTGCGTTTACTGCAGGTTCATCCCGGACTTCCGCGATGAACCTTTTTTTTTTGCGCCGATGTCAGAAACTGTCATAACGGCGTCACAATGCCCTCTTATACTGGTCACATCTTAAGTACATGCAACCGATAGGCATGACTGAAGACTAGGTGCACCGGGGTTCCGGTGCACCACTCTCCCCTTCTTTTGCAGTGCATGGTATTGTTCGCTCATGCTCAAGCAAATACTCCTCACCTCTTCTTACGCCCGCCTGCGCTACTGGACTGCCATCGCGCTGTATCTGATGATATTGATACTCGGTTCGATCCCCGGTGCGCGCCAGGACATCGGCGAAGTCGCCTCCGGCCTCATCCTGCATTCCATCGCTTATGCCGGCCTCGCGTTTCTGATTTACACCGGCAGCAATGGCAGCCTGCCGCTACGCACGGTCAAGGCGGTGCTGACCATCGCTGCGATGGGCGCGCTGGATGAGTTCGTGCAAAGCTTCTTCCCCTACCGCCATGGCGCGGTATCGGACTGGCTGGTCGACTGTTCTGCGGCGCTACTGGCCTCAGGCTTTATGTGGGCTCTCTGGAGTCGTTATCGGATCCCTCGGGCAGACTGATTCGCCGGTTGCCAGGGCCACATCCAAACGCATTTCCCGCAGCTGCTCGGCCTTGGCCACGCGTACCAGGCCGTGCAGTGCGTGCTGGAAAAAATGCCGGCTGCGCGTATCGCCGCAGGTGGCATCAGTTAACTCTTCGATAATTGTATCTGTCACGCGTGTCAACATATCGGTGTCCTTTAAAGTGATACCGAACAATTATTGCGTGCAGGTAGCATCGCGCGATTGATGTAGATCAATCACCTCCAGCGCTGAGGGAACATTCCAGGCCCGCGCCTCTCTGACCTTGTTTGCAGTTCAAACAGGAGACGACAATGAAGACGACGACGATGGCGATCATCATGCTGCTGGCAATGGCAGGCTGCGCCAACCGATCCACCGACAGCAACACCCCAAGCACCGGCAGCTACAGCCCCAGCACCGCGATGGCCAACCCCAGCCCGGCCCCGCAAGACCGCATGACGTATGGCGTCATCCAGGCCATCGACCAGATGCAGCGCCAGGATGTGGGCGTTGGCGTGATGGGCGCCATGGCAGCCGGCGGCACGGGTGGCACGCCCACCGACAAGGTCTACCGCATCACCGTCCGCATGAACGATGGCAGCAGCCAGATGGTGGTGGTGGAGTCCGAGCCCCGCTACAAAATCGGCGACCGCGTCCGCTACAACAACGGCAACGTACAAGCGTATTAATACAGCTGCTCGACCTCGTAGCCACGGCGCTTGAGCAGCTGCGGCAAACCGTCATCGCCCACCAGATGCAGCAGGCCGACGCCGACAAAGGCGACCTGATCCTGCTGCATGATGCGCTCGATATTGGTCGCCATTTCCGGATTGCGCTTGCCCAGCAGGACACGGTTCATGAAACCTGCGGAAATCGTGTTGCCAGTAGTGGCCGACTGCCATGCCGCATGGATGCCGGCAGTATCGGCAGCGCTCCAGGCCTCCAGCAACGCACGGGATTTTTTGAGCGAATCGCCATCCGCCAGGTCGGCCAGCGTCTCGAGCAGGTATTGCTCCTGCTGGGGTTCGTCAAGCGTATCGAACAGGCCGAGCTGGTAGTCAGCACTCTCCAGCTCGCGCACCGTCTTGTCCTGTTTTTGCGCCGCCGCCAGCAGTGCGTACTCCACCGCCTGGCTGCGCTGATAGCCGTGCTTGTCCAGCTCGGCGCCCACCAGCAGATTGGCCACCAGCCAGGGCTTGAACTGCTGCGCCGTTTTCAGTGGAATGCCGGCGCGCGCCAACGCCTGCGCGGTCTTTTGCATGGTCTCTGCGCTCAGGTGAGCTTGCAGTGTATCGCCGTCCGCATAGCGGCCGTGGCGCGTCAGTGCCACCTGGAATGCCTGATCCTCGCGGATATCCAGCTCAATCACCAGCGCCTTCGAATCGAGCAGCGCGCGCGACGCGATCGCGTCCAGCGGATACACACCGTCACGCCCCACATGCACCGTGCCGTACAGATAGCTGGTCTTGCCCTCATGCGTCACCCGGTACAACTGGCCGCGATGCAAGGCAGTGGTTTCCGCAGTCCCGGCGGCCAAAACGGTCTGGCAGCAAGCCAGCAGGAATGCGAATATGACACCGAGTTTCGTAGGCATGCGATTAATATTAACAGTGGAATAAAATAAGAGAATAAAACTGTGCGTCTTATTGTTTCCAATGGTAAATCAGGATCACATTCTGATTAAAAGAATTTTTAAAAATCGTCGGCAAAATAAAACATTATTTAAAGCGATTTTGATAATTACTGATTAATTTATCCACACTTCTATCTGCTTTATTGTCGTATTGACTTCACTTATGCGCACACGCCCTTGCGACGAAGCGCACAGCCCAAACCGATAGTTTCTCGCCAACCTTGAGATAATACTCAAGAATTCTTTACTGCGCGACCGCATGGCGTAAATTATGGAATGACGAATAACCATCATTCCGCCCAAAACCCATTTTCAGGGTGCTCTCCAATTCAGGATATTTATAACCCAATACCGCTGCGGAGTTTATACGCCAGCGCGGTAGCCGCAGCAGCGAGCGCGGCGGCAATCAGGGCCTGCCCTGCACGCTTGGTCCAATCTGTGTATGCTTGTCGGTCCATTTAGAAAGACTATACCCACACGCTTTCAATGGGCTTGTGATGACCAGATGAGGTAACACCCATGATTCCATTCTCGATACTCGACCTTTCCCCGATTGCCGAAGGCAGCAATCCATCCGCCTCGTTCCGCAACACGCTAGACCTGGCGCAGCACGGCGAGCGCTGGGGCTACCAGCGCTACTGGCTGGCGGAACACCACGGCATGCCCGGCATCGCCAGCGCAGCAACCGCTGTGGTAATGGCCCACGTGGCCGGCGGCACCAGTACCATCCGCGTCGGCGCTGGCGGCATCATGCTGCCCAACCACGCACCGCTGGTGATTGCCGAACAGTTCGGCACGCTGGAAGCGCTATTCCCCGGCCGCATCGACCTCGGTCTGGGCCGTGCGCCCGGTTCCGACCAGACCACCGCCCGCGCGCTGCGCCGCAATCTCGAGACCGACGCCGACGCCTTCCCGCAAGACGTGCTGGAACTGCAAGACTACCTGTCCGACAACCCGCGCCAGCGCGTCATGGCCGTGCCCGGCAAAGGCGCGAAAGTGCCGCTGTGGATACTCGGTTCCAGCACCTTTGGCGCCCAGCTGGCCGCCCACCTCGGCCTGCCGTTTGCGTTCGCCTCCCATTTCGCGCCGCAGATGATGCTGCAGGCGCTGTCGCTGTACCGTGCCAACTTCCAGCCATCGGCGCAGCTGAGCAAGCCCTACGTCATGCTGGGCTTCAACGTATTTGCCGCCGACACCGACGAAGAAGCGCACTTCCGCGCCACCTCCATGCAGCAAGCTTTCGTCAACCTGCGCACCGGCAGGCCATCGCAACTGCCGCCGCCCAAAGCCGGCTACCTGGAATCGTTGGGCCTGCCCGAGCGCGCCATGCTCGACTCCGTGCTGTCCTGTACCGCCATCGGCGCAGCGCCTACCGTCAGCCGCCAGCTGCAGGACTTCATCGCCCGCACTGGCGCCGACGAGCTCATGATTACCTCGCAGATTTACGAGCACGCCCAGCGCCTGCGCTCCTACGAAATCACCGCTGAAGTGCGGCAATCGCTGGCGCGCGAACAGGCGGGACTGTAAGAAATGGCGCACGTCCAGCAGCAAACGGCCAAGCCCGGTAGAATGTCGGCCTTCCAAATTTTCCGGAGCCTGACGTGAGCCAATCCCAAGCCCATCAAGACATTACTCCCGGCATGGTCTGGCTGTTCGCCATCGCGACCGGCCTGATCGTCGCCAACCTGTACTACGCGCAAACGCTGATCGGCCCGATCAGCAAAGCTACCGGGCTCGATCCCGGCGCTGCCGGCCTCATCGTCACCCTGACCCAGATCGGCTACTGCATCGGCCTGCTGTTCATTGTCCCGCTGGGCGACCTGCTGGAAAACCGCCGCCTCATCGTCACTGCGCTGCTGGTCACCGCACTGGCCCTGCTGGCCGCGTCCGTCACCAGCAGCGCCAACCTGTTCCTGTTTGCCTGCCTGTGCATCGGCCTCGGTTCAGTCGCGGCACAGATCGTGGTGCCGTTTGCGGCCCACCTGTCCCGGCCTGAAACGCGCGGCAAGACCGTGGGCAAAGTCATGAGCGGGCTGCTGATGGGGATTATGCTGGCACGTCCCGTGTCCAGCGTGATTGCCGATGCGCTGGGCTGGCATGCGATCTTCGTACTGTCCGCAATCTCCACCGCCGCGCTGGCGCTGCTGCTGCGCGCCAAACTGCCGCAGCGCCAGCCGGAAGGCGGCATGCACTACTTCGAACTGCTGAGTTCGATGTGGCATTTGCTCAAAACCACACCCGTCCTGCGCCGCCGCGCCGCATACCAAGGCTGCATGTTCGGCGCCTTCAGCCTGTTCTGGACCTGCGTTTCGCTGGAACTGACGGGCCCGCACTTCAACATCAGCCAGACCGGCGTCGCCATCTTCGCGCTGGTCGGCGTAGCGGGCGCGATCGCCTCACCGATAGCCGGCCACCGTGCCGACCAGGGCAAGAGCCGCTCCAACACCCTCATCGCCCTGATGCTGGGCGCGCTGGCGTTCATCCTGCCGCTGGTCATCCACAGCACGCCGCTGGTCAACCTGGGCGTACTGGTCGCCACCTCCATCATCCTCGACATGGGCGTTTCCGCCAACCTGGTGACGGGCCAGCGCGCCATCTTCGCGCTGCCGGCAGAAATCCGCAGCCGCCTGAACGGCCTGTACATGGCGCTGTTCTTCATGGGCGGCGCCATCGGCTCCTCGCTGGGCGGCTGGATGTTTGCCGCGCACGGCTGGACCGGCGTCCTGTGGACCGGCCTCGCCTTCCCCGTCATCGCCCTCTGCGTCTTCGCCACCGAACGCAAATAAACTCCGGGGTCAGGTCCGTCATTTCTACACGGCCTCTACCGTAGCGCACGCTACGGTAGAGGCCGTGTAGAAATGACGGACCTGACCCCGGATTAGTGTCCCCAGAAGCGGACTTGGCCTTGCAAGGACACGACGCCGTTGATGTTGACGCTGCCGAGGTTGCCCGTGACCGGCGCGTTGGGGTCGTTTTGTACGCTCAACGATTCAAAACCGAAGTTGGTGTATTTGACGTAGCCCGGCAGCCCGATGGCGATGTAGTCGCCGCCGCCATCGGTGCGCGTCTGCACGCCCAGGCTGACGGCAAACATGTCCACCGTGCCGCGCACGTTCTTGAAGACGATGTAGCGCTTGGAGCCGCCATCGCCGCTGAAGCCCAGCGACAGCCGGCTGTCCGCCACCGCCCCCACCAGTGTCGGATCGTTCAGCACCACGTGCGCCGCAAAGCTGATGCCGTCGCCGCCGCTGACCTGCGACAGCTCGCCGTCATCCAGCGCGCGCAGCTCGCCCGCCTGCGCCAGGCCAGCCCACAGCAGCAGGAACAAGGCGCGCTTCATCATTGCTTGAATTTGATATCGAGGTATTGGATCTGCACCGAGCCGATCCGCGATGAGCCCAGGTCCACCGTCGGCTGCCCCGGACTCACGAACGAGATATTGTCGACCACGATGCTGCCTGCCGACGCCTGTCCGCTGCCATAGCGCGCATCCGGCCAGTCGATGCCGATGTGCAGCCGCGGCCCGCTTTCATCGGCCAGCGCATTGATCACGCCCGGCTGCGCGGCCACATGGGCCAGCACCCACGGTCCGCCGTCCACCGCGCCGATGTGTATGCCGCTCAGCACCATCGCTTCGGTCGGGTCGTTGCGGCCGCGCGGCTGGAACGACAGCTGGCCGATATCCATTTTGACTGCCGCGCCAAAGGCAATGCCGTCGTTGACTTGCGGCGTGGTGAATTGCAGGCCGCCGCCGTAGAACGCCAGGTCCTTGACCACCACGCTGCCCTGCTCGCGCACCACGCCATCGGCGCCGATGCCCCAGTCATACGCCATCTGCCAGCGCTGTTCGCCGGTGGCATTGGCGGGAAATGCGATGTTGATGTAGTTGGCCAGACCCGGCGGCCCGGCCAGCACGTCGAGCCGGTAGGGATCGGAAAACGGCTGCGCACTGTCGCTGCGCGAGGCGGCAAATTTTTCCACGTACAGACTGGAACCAACCGGGGTGGTGTAGCTCACCCGCGCATCGCCGCTCATGGCAAAACCGCTCAGGTCGAAGCTGACGCCATCGCGCCCGCGCACGGCGGACATGGCGCTGTCGCTCATGGGTTCCATGGCCCACGCGGCTTGCGCGCACAGCAGCAATGCCATCGCCAGCGCGCACCGCATCAGCGTCCCTTCGGCAGGTTGGGCGGCGTGATGCCGCTGGTGTTCAGCGCTTGCAGCTTGTCGCGCCAGTTCAGCCACATGCCGGCCTGGGCCGTGTCGGAGGCGGGCAAGCCGCTAGCGCTGGGGAACTGCACATTGGTTTTCAGCAGCGAGATCCAGAAGTCGCGGCTGCCGCCACTGGCGTCGCCGGCCGTCACGCCGCCCAGCTGCGCCAGCGACAGGCACGATCCGGTGCACGCGCCGTCCCAGCGCTTGCCGCCCAGCGCGTCGGTGCGCGTATCCATCACCACGGTGGCGCCGTCAGCGGCAGTACCGGTCACTTTCATCGAGCCGGACAAGGTGGTGATCTGCAAACCGATATCGCCCTTGATCGACTCAAAGCCAAAACGCATGCCGATCGCTTCGCGCGAGGCGCCATCGGCTGCATTGCGGTAGACAAATTCAAAATAGGGATTACTGATCTGCACCACGCGCTGGGCGTCGGTGCCATCGCTGCGGCCAAACTGCAGCAGCGGGATATCCAGGTCGGCGCCACTGCCGTTGCGCGCGGCGTAAGTGTACTCGCCCAGCCGCATATTGCGCAGGTTGGCGCTCAGCGTGATGTCGGCGTCCAGCGCGACCTTGCTGAAGTCGAAGCCGTTCAGGCTGGTGTTGGTCATGGTGACCAAGCCCTGGCCGTGCATGGCCGACAGCTCATCCTCGCTCATCGGCTGCATCTGTGCTGACGCTGCCTGCATGCCGCACAGCAGCGCCGCACCGGCCAGCCACTGGCGCAGTGTGGTGAATGTCATGGTGGTGTGAGGCGGCAGCCGCCGGGAGCACCGGACGCGGCTGCCGCTGCTCAGCTGATTAGTGAGCGAAGATCCACACGGTGGTGCCGCGCATGTCGATCTGGTTCAGGGCGACCGAACCGAACGAGGCTGCGCTGTTGCCCATCTTGATCGCGTCAACCGACACGTTCAGATAGTGGCCGTCAGCGACCACGGATTGTGGAATGGCGATCTGCACCACGTCACCGCCGGTGGCTGGGTTGTAGAAGGTGCCTGGGTTGGTCACGCCAGCAGCGCCGGCTGCGGCCAGGAAGGATTTTTTCGACAGGATGTCGATTTCAGCAGCGATCAGGCCGTTGACCTTGATGCCGTTGAACGATACCGAACCGCCACCCAGACCGTTGGCGTCCAGCGGGTCGGTGTCGGTGTAGGTGAAGGAGTTGATCTTGATGTTCAGGTTGGCAGCGATCGACACGCCATCCTGGCCGCTGACCGTGCTCAGCTCTGCGTCTTGAATTGGGGTCATGGCCGATGCCGAGAAGGCCAGGGTTGCCAGGGCTGCAGCGACTGCGGTTTTGATGAATTGCATGTGATCGTCTCCGTAATGGTTTTGGTATTTATCTCTATGTTTTTTTGATACTGCGAGGCCATCTTATGGCCCCGCAGCGAGCATCGTCCATGACGCGTCAGGCCAAGCAACAGGCCTGGCGAGCCGGGCCGATTAGTGGGCGAAGATCCACACGGTGGTGCCGCGCATGTCGATCTGGTTCAGGGCGACCGAACCGAACGAAGCTGCGCTGTTGCCCATCTTGATCGCGTCAACCGACACGTTCAGGTAGTGGCCGTCAGCAACCACGGATTGTGGAATGGCGATCTGCACCACGTCACCGCCGGTGGCTGGGTTGTAGAAGGTGCCTGGGTTGGTCACGCCAGCAGCGCCGGCTGCGGCCAGGAAGGATTTTTTCGACAGGATGTCGATTTCAGCAGCGATCAGGCCATTGACCTTGATGCCGTTGAACGAAACCGAACCGCCACCCAGGCCGTTGGCGTCGAGCGGGTCGGTGTCGGTGTAGGTGAACGAATCGATCTTGATGTTCAGGTTAGCAGCGATCGACACGCCGTCCTGACCGCTGACGGTGCTCAGTTCGGCGTCCTGGATCGGGGTCATGGCCGATGCCGAGAAAGCCAGGGTTGCCAGGGCGGTAGCGATTGCGGTTTTGATGATATGCATTTGGTATCTCCGGTTGTAAGTGAATTGTTATCTGCGGGTTCACGCCCCTGCGGTCCCCTTCCGGCACTCCGGTAAGAGCGCCGGCGCACCGCGACCGGGTCGTGAAAATCTTAATATTTGGATATTAATTAAATTAATCATATGAGTCGGCGCGGCTGCGGGTCCAGCATGTTGCGCTGACCGCGAAAGCCAACAACTTGGCCCTGCGAGCCATACAGAGTGAGCGCGGTGTTGTGCATTTGTCGCGGCGCTGCCAGCTTGCCGTAGCATAAGAAGCGGGGCAAAAGCTAGAGTCACATTTCTAAAAAATCAGATGCGGTGGCTCCAAAAACCATGCGTTAATAAATTACAAAAAAGAAAAGACGAGTTGTCGCTTAAATAAAGCACGACCGTTCGTATCAAAATAACGGAGACACGCATGACACACGCAATGGGGCGCCGGACGCCTCTGGGCGAAGCTTACGCCAACGCTTTGCAGCAGCCCTTACACCACATTTTTTTTCGCGCGCGCTGGAGCGCGCTCCCCGGCCCGCGCACACGCGCGCATGGCAAAGGCTGAGCCATGCTGATGCTGCTGCTGGGAGTAGTCGCCGCCTTGATCGGCGGCGCCGGTGTCATGTCCCGACACGAACCGCTGGACCGCCCCAAGGGCCAGTTCGAGATTCCGCAAACCCTGACCGGGGGCGGCGCCTATGCGCAATCCGTGCGGATCGAGCCATTTTCCGAGCTCAAGTACAAACACATCGTGCGCCAGGCGTTTGACTTCAGCTGCGGCTCGGCCGCGCTGGTGACCATCCTCAACTACCACTTGGGCGTGATGGTCAACGAGCAGCAGGCCATGGAAGGCATGCTGGAAAAAGGCGAAAAGGAAAAAATCATCGAGCGCCGCGGCTTCTCGCTGCTGGACATGAAGCGCTATGTGGGCTCGCTGGGCATGAACGGCGCCGGCTTCAAGGCCGAGATCAAGGACCTCATGACGCTCGACGAGCCAGCCATCGTGCCGATCGACTACGCCGGTTCCAAGCACTTCGTGGTGCTGCGCGGCATCCGTGACGGCGTGGTCTACATTGCCGATCCGTCGGCCGGCAACATCGTGTTTTCGGTCGAAGAGTTCGGCCGCTGGTGGGACAAGAACACCCTGTTCATCATCTCGCCAGCCAAGGGCAAGACACCGGTCGGCCAGCTGGCCCTGACCGACCAGGAGCTGGGCGTGGTCGATATGGACCGCGTCACCGGCAAGGGCCGCCAGGACCCGCTTAGCAACTCCGCCCAACTGCTGATGCGCGCCGTGAACTCGGGCGCGGCCGGTACCTGGATGCACCGCAATTAATCCCCTCAGCGCAATCACTCTCACAAGGAAACCGATATGAAGTTTCGTATGCTCCCCTTTGCTGTCGCCGCGGCGCTGATGGCGACGTCCGCCCTGGCCCAGGAAACCCAGACACCGGCCACCGCCCCGGCCCAGCCCACCCCCGCCACGGCGGACGCCGCGCGGGATGCGCTGGCCAAGAAGGAAGGCGAAGGCGACCAGAGCGCCCTGCTCAAGCAGACCCTGACCGCAGTCGACAAGCAGTACACGCTGATCCGCCGCAACCAGATGCAGCTCACCTACGACCTCAGCTACAGCTATGTGGGCGAGGAGCGCATCGTCACCGACATTGCCAACGGCAACGCCACGCTGTTCAACATCGAGAACAACAACTCGCACACCGTCACCAACACCTTCTCGGCCGACTACGGCGTGCTGGACAACCTGACCGCCAACGTCACGCTGCCGCTGATTTCGCGCTACGCCGACACGGCCGCGCGCAGCGGCATGTCCAACTCGCTGGGCGACGTTGGTGTCGGCGCGCGCTGGCAGCCGTTTGAAGCGCGCCGCGATGCGCCGGGCCTGACGGTGACCAGCAACGTCCGCCTGCCGACCGGCCGCAGCCCGTTCAAGATCATTGCCGGCAGCGGCGAAGCGACGGGCAGCGGCGTGGCCGCCGCCACGGTCGGCCTCAACATCAACAAGATCGTCGATCCGGTCGCACTGTTCGGCTCGCTGAACTTCACCGCCAGCCTGCCGGCCAAGAACCTGTGGCAGGTCAACGGCTCGCGCATCCTGACCCGGGTCCAGCCCGGCACCAGCGTCGGCTTCGGCCTCGGCTTTGCGTACGCGCTGTCATATGGCATCTCGACCACGATCTCCTTCCAGGAAGCGATCTCGGCCGGCTCCAAGCTGCGCTTTGCCGACGGCCTCGAAGCCAAGACCCATATGCAGACCTCGGGCATCCTCAACATGGGCCTGGGCTACCGCGTCTCGCCTAAAACCACGGTCAACTTCTCGGTCGGCATCGGCGTCACGCCCGACTCGCCCAACCTGGTTGTAGGCATGAATCTGCCACTGAGCTTCTGATGATGCGCCGTCTCGCCATCGCTACCGCAGTTGCTGGCGCACTCTGTGCACCGGCATACGCTGCGCTGACCGAAAACCTCACCACCAGCGTGGTTGCGATGGCGATGGGGAATGCCGTCACGGCCGACCCGCCCGGCGTCTCCTCGATCCACTTCAACCCGGCCGGGCTGGCGCGCATGACGGGCGACAGCGAGAGCATCCACAACTTTGTCGCCTCGATCCGCACCAGCGCCAGCTTTTCGCCCGGCCCCAACTTTGACGTCGGCGGCTGGCGCGACGATCCGCTGTCCAACACCTCCACCGGTCCGGTACGCCAGATCATGTACGTGCCCGGCTACGGCATGCCGGGCTGGCGCCTGCCGGCCGTGGCCGTACCCGGCATCGGCATGACCTGGAACAAGCCCGGCTCGCCGTGGACCTTTGGCACCGACAGCTATATGGCGCAGGCCATGAGCCTGGACCGCACCACCGATCCCAACGACCCCGGCCAGTACCAGGGCCGCCAGCTGCAGATCCAGCGCCTGGTGTACGCGGCGCCGGCGGTGGGCTACAAATATTCCGACACGCTGCGCTTTGGCGTGGCCGTGCCAATCGCCCACGCCGCGTTTGTGGTCGACACCAATATGCGATTTCCCAACGAACTGCTGGGCGTGTTTGGCCAGCTGCAAAAAGGCTGGTGCCCGGAAGATGGCGGCAACATCATCGACGTGTTCGGCTTTGGCGTGTGCGGCGGCGGCAAGGACGGCATGGTCAGCCCGTTCAAGAAAGCCGCCAATATGCGCGTCGAACTGACGGCGCCGTTCGACCCCACCATCAACCTGGGCGTGCTGTGGGAACCGCGCGACTGGTTTGCGCTGGGCGTGGTGTACCAGGGCGGTTCCAAGACCCACTACACCGGCAGCTATATGTTCAAGACCGAGCCCATGCTGCGCAACTTCGTGCGCGGCATGAACGCCAGCCTGCTGGGACCGATCGCGGGCGCCGTGCTGGGTTTCCCGACCTCGATCCCGGCCGAGCAGAAGGGCAATATGAGCGCGACGATCCCGTTCCCGTCGCACCTGCAGGTCGGCCTCAAGCTCAAGCCGGTCAAATACGTGCAGCTCAATGTCGACGCCAGCTACGCGCGCTGGAGCGAATGGGACGCGCTGCGCTTCCAGTTCGACCAGAGCATCAAGCTGCTGGAAGTGGCGCGCCTGTACGGCATCCCCGATTCCGGCAAGCTGGTGATCCCGCGCGGCTACAAGAGCGTGGTCAACTTCGCCTACGGCCTGCAGCTCAATCCGTTCGAACGCCTGTCGATCCGCCTCGGCTACGAGCCGCGCAAGACCTCGGTCCCGGCCGACAAGATCGACCTGCTGGCGCCGCTGCCGGACACCAAGCTGCTGAGCGCCGGCATCGGCTTCAAGCTCAACAAGGACACCGACATCAATATCACCGGTTCCTACATGAGCGGCAAATTCAACGCGCCAGCCAACACCAGCTGCAATATGAACTGCAACACCTTCCTCAACATCATCTACAACCCGTACGCGGGACAGGACGTGCGCGGCGACATCCGCGTGCGCTACTTTGGCTTTGAACTCAACAAGCGTTTCTGATTTACCTGGAGGAGCACACCCATGAACCAAACAAGCAAACACATTCGACGCGGCCTGGCGCTGCTGGTACTGAGCGCGGCCTGCGCGGGCGCCTACGCCGCCGGCGACACGGCGCCGGCATCGCCCGCCAAGCAGGCGCTGGTCGACAAGGTGCTCAAGCTGTGGAACCCGGACAGCATCGGCGAGACCATGCTCAACGGCTATGTACGCAATGCCGTCGAACAGGCGCGCGTGATGCTGCAAGGCCGCGCCGTGCCGGACAAGCGTGATGCGGCCATGAACGACATCGTCGGCGAAGCCAAGAAATTCCTGGCCGAGACCACGCCCGTCGCACGCGCCAGCGCCGACAAACTGATCCAGAGCAAGCTGGCTCCCATGCTGGCCGAGCGCTACAGCGAGGACGAGCTCAAGCAACTGATCGCGCTGCTTGAATCACCCGTGAAAAAGAAATTTGAAGCCATGGTGCCCGAGATGCAGAAAACCCTGGGCGAAGGCGTGGCGGCCGACACCCGCACCGTGATTGATCCGAAACTGCAGGCCCTGCAAGAGAAAATCGGCCTGCGTCTGCGCGCTGCGGTAACGCCATGACCTACTCCTCCGCCCTGCATCTGGTGCGCGGCGTGAAATCGCGCCTGGCGCAGTCGGGCGTGCAGGCCGACGCACTGTTTGCACAAGCCGGCCTGAACGAAGGCGACGGCCTGGCCTGCGACGCCCTCACGCTGTCGGACAAACTGAGCCATCTGTGGGAACTGCTGGTGGCGCACTCCAACGACCCGCTGATCGGCCTCAAGATCTCCGCGCCGCACCGGCTCGGCTGGCTGGGCGTGATGGGCCACATCATGCTGGTGTCGCCGACCGTGCAAAGCTCGATCGAACGCTGCCACGGCAACACGCGCGTCGGCCTGGTGCTGCCTGGCGCCCAGCGCGCAGTACCGCGCCAGCGCTATGACTTCGTTTGGTGCGTACTGCTGCGTTCGCTGCGTTGCGCCGCCGGCCGCGACGACATCGCGCCGGTGGTGGTGGAATACAACTTCCCGGAGCCGGGCGACGCCCACGTGTACGAAGAAACCTTCGGCTGCCCGGTACGGTTCGACATGCCATACAACGTCATGGAATTTTCCGACACCGACCTGGTCACCGCGCTGCCGGCCGCCCCGCCGCTCATGAACGGTGGCGGCGCAGCCGTGCTGGCCACGCTGGCCACCGCGCAGCCGCCCACCTTCAGCGCCAAGGTACAAACACTGCTGGCCAGCCTGCTGCCGAAAGGGCCGCCGCACCGCGACGACGTCGCCGCGCAAATGATGATGAGCGAACGCACGCTACAACGCCGGCTGGCCGAAGAAGGCACCAGCTTCACCAACCTGGTCGACGACACCCGGCGCGAGCTGGCGCGGCAATCGCTGAGCGCGGGCGAACTGTCGCTCAAAATGCTGAGCTTCCAGCTCGGCTTCTCGGAGCCGAGCGCGTTCTACCGCGCGTGCAAGCGCTGGTTCGGCATGGCGCCATCGGACATCCAGCACCTGGCGCACCAGCCGGGACCGGGACCGGACGTACTACAAGCACCTGCGCCGCGGCGCAAGTCGGCATAAAAGGAGACCGCCATGGGATGGCTTTCAAGCAATCAAAACAAATCAATGCTGGGTCAGCTGCTGGTCAAACAGAAGCTGATTACCGAAGAACAGCTGGCCAGCGCGATCGAACTGCAACGCAAGACCGGCCAGCGGCTGGGTGACATCTTTGCCGAATTAAACCTGATCACCCAGGAAAACATCGACCACGCGCTGCGCAAGCAGCGGCGTCTGCGGATGGCCGCCGCCATCGCCGCGTCACTGCTGGCGCCGCTGGAAACCTATGCCGCCACCGCCCTGCCCGCCGTGGCCGCCGCCAGCGCGCCGGTCATGCTCGGGCGTGAAAAAGAACGCGCCCTGCAGGCGCTGACAGAAGAAGAACTGGGAGAGACCTCGGCCCAGGGCCTCAGTGACGACCTGGTCAACGCCGTCAAACAGGCCAAAGGCAACGGCGTGGCCGTGATCGGCGAAATGAGCAAGCTGCTCAATCCCGTACTGGGTTTCCTCGAAGCCGACACCTCGATGAAAAACGTCGTCTACGACCCGAGCAAGGCCGCCGCCACCGTCAACAAAGACGGCAGCCTGACCTTGAGTTTGCCATCCTCAATCGGCGAAATCGCCTTCAACAACATCCGCGTCAAAGGCACCGAAGGCAGCAGTTTCGGCAGCATCTCCATCAAAGGCATCGACCTGACCGGCACCTCCATCACCCTCGGCTTCCGCTAAAATCCGGGGTCAGTTCTTGCAATCCAACACGAGCACAGCCGTACTCGCGAGTACGGCTGTGCTCGTGTTGGATTGCAAGAACTGACCCCGGATTTTTATTTGTTGCGGGGGACGGCGAAGGCGTCGCCGGCTTTCCATTCGGGCAGCTTGGCGCCGTTGGCGATCAGGCGCCCCAGATTGAGCGCGTATTGCGCGGTCTGGACCATGCCGGACAGGTCCCAGCTGGCGTCATATTCGTCGCTGGCCTGGTGGTAGCGCTTGCCATAAGCCTGCGCTTTGGCTTTGGCGCCCGCCGGGTCTTTGATGTAGTCGCTGCCGGATTCGATCGAGAACGCCGGCACGCCGTTTTTCGCGAAGTTGAAGTGGTCGCTGCGGAAGTAGCCGCCCGCCAGGTCCGGCTCGGCTTCAGCGATTTTCATGCCCATCGCTTTGGCCGCCGTTTCGGCCAGTTTGCCCAGCTCGGTACGCTCGCTGCCCTGGGTGCCGATGTCGCGCGTGGCGCCAACGAAGTTGAGGCTGTCGAGGTTGAGGTTGGCGGCGGTCTTCGCCAGCGGCCACAGTGGCGCGGCGGCGTAGGCTGCGCTGCCCAGCAGGCCCTGCTCTTCGGCCGCGACCCACAGGAACATCTGGCTGCGCTTGGCCGGCGCCAGTTTGGCCTGCTGCGCCATCGCCAGCAGTGCGGCCGAGCCGGAGGCGTTGTCGACTGCGCCGTTGAAAATGGTGTCGCCGCTGTCGCCCTGCTTGCCCAGGTGGTCCCAGTGCGCGCTGTAGATCACCACTTCGTCTTTGAGCTTGGCATCGGTGCCAGGCACCACGGCGGCGACGTTGAATTGTTCAACCTTGCGCACGGCGGCGCGCATGTCGCCGTTGAGCTTGGCGGCGAGCGGAACCGGCTTGAAGTCTTTTTTCTCGGCCGCTGCGCGCAGCGCGTCCAGGTCCTGGCCCGCTGCGGTGAACAGGGAGCGGGCGGTGTCTTCGGTCATCCAGCCCTGCAGCTGGGTGCCCAGTGTGCCGGCCGCCAGCTGGAAGCGCTCGACGCCCGACCAGCTGTTCTGGATCACGCTCCAGCCGTACGAGGCGCTTGGCGTGGTGTGGATCAGCAGTACGCCGGCCGCGCCCTGGCGCTTGGCTTCTTCAAATTTGTAGGTCCAGCGGCCGTAGTAGGTCAGGCCTTTGCCGTTGAAGCGGTTCGGCTGCTCGGCCGTCGGCTGTGGGTCATTGACCATCATGACCAGGATCTTGCCCTTCAGGTCCGTGCCTTTGTAGTCGTTCCACTGTTCGTCCGGCGCGGTGATGCCGTAGCCGACGAACACCAGGTCGGCATTGAAGCTGTGCGATGCGGTGGCGTCACCCGGGGCGAATACCCAGTCCTTGCCGAAGGCGATGTCCAGCGCCTTGCCGCCCGCTGCCAGTTTCAGCGTGCTGTCGGCCGGCTGCGTCTTGACGCCGGCGATCATCACGGATTGACGGAAGCTGTTGCCATTGCCTGGTTTCAGACCCAGCGCCATCGCTTGCGTTTCCAGGTAGGCCACGGTCAGGTCGCCGCCACGCTGACCGGTGCCGCGCCCTTCCAGCAGGTCGCTGGCGAGGAAGGCGAGATGGGCGCGCAGCGGCGCTTCCTGCACGCCAGCGGTTTTGCCGGCGTCGGCATGGGCGGGGAATGCCAGCGCAAAGCTCATGGCCAGCGCGGAGGCAACTAAGGATGTCTTCATTTTTGTCATGATGTCCTGTGGGCGTAAGTGATCTGTGCGGTTTTTCCGCGCGCACATTGTATGCGATTTGCCGGCCGCTCCGGCCGCTGGCCATGGCGCAGCGCAGCATGGGCCGGCCGCGTTAAAATGGCGGCCATGACTGTACGACTTCCCTATATCGGCCGCTTTGCGCCCTCGCCCACCGGTCCCCTGCACATCGGCTCGCTCGTTGCCGCCATGGCCAGCTACCTGGACGCCAGGGCGCACCAGGGCCAGTGGCTGGTGCGTATCGAGGATGTGGACGTCGGCCGCAACGTCGCCGGCGCGGACGCGCACATCCTGGCATCGCTGCAACGCTGCGGCATGCACTGGGACGGCGAGGTGACGTGGCAGACCCAGCGTTACGCGCTGTACGAGCAGGCCGTCGCCCAGCTCGGCGAGCTGATCTACCCATGCGGCTGCTCGCGCAAGGACATCGCTGCCGCCATCTATCCAGGCACCTGCCGCCATGGCCTGGCGCCGGGCAAGGTGGGCCGCGCGCTGCGCCTGAAACTGCCGCAGCAGCCGCACTGCGTGCTGTCGTTTGACGACCGCTGGTTCGGCCATTACAGCCAGGACATCACGGCCGAGGTGGGCGACTATGTGCTACGCCGCGCGGATGGCTTCTGGGCCTATCAGCTCGCGGTGGTGGTGGACGATGGCGCGCAGGGCATCACCGATATCGTGCGCGGCGCCGATCTGCTGGACTCCACGCCACGCCAGTTGTACCTGCAACAGGCGCTGGGCCTGCCGCAGCCGAGCTATCTGCATATGCCGGTGGTGGTCAACGAGATCGGCGACAAGCTGTCCAAGCAAACCGGTGCGCAGGCGTTTGACGATGGCGGTGATCCGCAACTGCTGTTGCGCAACGCCATGCAGCCTGCCGCCCGCTTCCTCGGCCTGGAAGTGCAGGCGGACAGCATCGACGCCTTCTGGCGCGCGGCAGTGCCTGCCTGGGCGCAACTCTTGCAAACCCTGCCGCGCGGCGCTTAAAGCCGTGCGCTGCCCATCGCCCTTTTTCTCTACACTGATCAGATGGAAGTCGAACTCAAACTGTTGCTGGATCCGCAGGACAACGAGCTGCTGCTACAGCATCCGCTGCTCGGCGCCCCCGCACGCGTGCAGCAACTGACCGCGCATTATTTCGATACGCCGGACCTGCACCTGCTGCGTCACGGCGCCGGCCTGCGTGTGCGGACGGTCGATGGCGAGTGGGTGCAGACCATGAAGGCCGGTGGCAGCGTGCAAAGCGGCCTGCATAGCCGCAATGAGTGGGAAGGCGTGATCGACCGCGCATGGCCGCGCCTCGGCAAGCTGCGCAAGCTGATCGGCGATGATGTGCACTGGCTGGCGATCCTCGCCGCGCCGGATCTGAAGGATCGGCTGGAATCGCTGTTCGTGGTGGATGTGCAGCGCCACGTCTGGGATGTCGAATCCGGCGGCAACCGCATTGAAGTCGCGCTGGATGTGGGCCACATCGAACGCCAGTCGCGCAAGGTGCGGGTCAATGAAGTCGAACTGGAACTGAAGGACGGCGATCCTGCAGGACTGTATGCGTTTGCCTTGCAGCTGCTGGAAGATATCCCTGTGCGCATCAGCAATATCAACAAGGCGCAGCGCGGCTACATGCTGGTGCGCGAAACGGCCCACGCGCCCTATCACGCGCAGGCGCTGCAGCTGGACGCCGATGCCAGCCTGCGCGAGGCGCTGCCGGCGGTGCTGGGCAACTGCCTGGAGCATATCCAGCGCAACGAAGTCGCCGTGATCGAAGGGCACGATCCTGAAACGCTGCATCAGATGCGCGTCGGCGTGCGTCGTCTGCGTTCGGCGTTGAAGCTGTTCGCCAGCGTCGCTCCATGTCCGCCCGCGCTGCAGCAGGATATCGACTGGCTGGGTACGGAACTGGGCGCGGCACGCGACTGGGATGTGCTGCTGTCCTCCACACTCGCGCGCGTGACCGCCACATCAGGCGGCCAGCTGCAAACGCTGGCGCTGGAAACGGTGCACGCCAAACGGCGGCAGGCGGCGCAAGCCCTGCTGTCGCCGCGCTACACGCATCTGATGCTGACGCTGGGATCGTGGATACTGCAAGTGGCGCCGCTGTTGAACGGATCGGCGGTGCAGTTTTCGCGCCAGATCATGCAGCAGCTGCACAAGTCTCTGCTCAAACGCGCCAACCGCATGGACCAGGATGATCCGTCCAGCGCCCACCGCACCCGCATTGCCGCCAAACGCGCGCGCTATGCACTGGAGTTCTTCCACACGCTCTACCGCAAGCGCACCGCACGCGCGTATCTGAAAGCGCTGGCGGCCACGCAGGAGGAATTAGGCCAGCATAACGATCTCGCGGTGGCCGACCGGCTGCTGCGCGCACTGGCACAGGACCATCCGGAAGCCGACGGCGAGATCCAGTTTGCGCGCGGTTATCTGGTAGCGCAGCAAACCGCGCAACCAGCCGATCTGGATGCCATCCGCAGCCGCCTGCACACGCTGCGGCTGCCGCACATCAAGCACTGATCAGGGGCGCGCCTGCCTGGAGGTGACACTCCAGCTCAGCGTGCCGGGGCACTTGGCCTGCTGCACAGCGGCCAGCACATCGTCCGCTTCCTTGTTGGACTGCGCGTACTCCTTGTGGCCGGCGATCTTGAAGTGCAAGCTCGGCGACGCCGAGCTGGCGGTCTTGGACAGGGTCGGCACAAAGCCACGTTCGGTCAGCAGCTTGCGGCAGGCGTCCATACCGGTCAGCTTGTCCGATTCGATCTCGATGCTGAACACCCAGCTTTCCACATAGCCGCGCGCAGCGCGCTCCGGCTCCGGCAGCATCAGGTCGGTCGGCAAGGTGGCGGCGCCTGCGGCGCCAGCCAGCAACGCGGTGTTCAACAGCAGCGCGATGTGACGATACATAAGCATTCCTTCCAATCCGGTAAAACCCTATGGTATCAGGCCAGCATCGGATACAGGCTGGCGACCAGCAACAGCGCCATCACCAGATTGAAAATACGGACCGAACGCGCGTCCTGCAGCACGCTGCGCATGGCCACGCCAAACATGGCCCACGAGCCCACGCAGACCATGCCGATCACAAAAAACACACCGACCAGCGTGGCCACATCCATCGCCTTGAAACCGGGCGGCAGATAGGTGGTCAGCGCGCTCAAGGCCATCACCCACGCCTTGGGATTGATCCACTGGAAAGCGGCGGCGCCGAAAAAGCTCATGGGTTTTGACGGGCCGGACTGGGCGCCCGTCATCGGTTTGGCGTGGGCCAGCTTCCACGCCAGCCACAGCATGTAGCAGGCGCCCGCGTACTTGAGGACGATTTGCAGCACCGGCAGTTGCGCGAATACCGCCTGCAATCCCAGGCCGGACACCACGATCAGGAAGGCCAGCCCGCAGCAGATGCCGAACAGATGCGGCAGCGTGCGCGCAAAGCCGTAGTTCAGGCCCGAGGCCAGGATCATGGTGTTATTCGGGCCGGGCGTGATGGAGCTGACGGCGGCAAAGGTGCACAGTGGCAGGATCAGTTCAAGTGACATGACAGTATCCGTCTGATGAGGTGTACTTGCATTGTATGGCCAAGTGTACTGGCACAGACCAGTACACTTTAGCAAACAGTCACCACCACTGTACTGGTAGTTTCACCGGTACGACCGGCGTTTACCCAGCTGTTTGTAGAAGCCTTCCAGCTCGCGCCGTACCAGGTCCTGGCCGTTGTCGATCACAAAATCCTGAAAGGCGGCCGCCACCTTGGGGATGGGCTGATCGCTAAGGTGCATGATGTGCCAATCCGCCTCGACCGGGTTTTGCGGCATCGGCAATATCGCCAGCAGGCCGTTTTCAAATTCCAGCCCGCACGCGTGTACCGACAAGAAGCCCACGCCCAGTCCTGCCGCCACCATGCGCTTGATCGCCTCGTTACTCGACACTTCCGAACCGAATTCCGCCGCATGCCCTTCTTCGCGCAGCAGCTTTTCCACCGCGGTGCGCGTGCCGGAGCCGCGCTCGCGCACCAGCAGGTTGGCCGCCATGACATCGTTGAGCGTGATTTTCTTCTTGCGCATCAGCGGATGGGATGGACTGGCCACAAACGCCATCGGGTGGCGCGCGAACTTGGCCGCATTGGTGCGCAGCTCCCGCGGCGGCGTGCCCATGATTGCCAGTTCGATCTCATGCCGCGCCAGCATCTGAATGATCTCCGTGCGGTTGCCCACCTGGAGCTTGAGGCGCACATCGGGACGCTCCAGCGTAAACGGCACCAGCATCGGTGGCAGCAGGTGCTCCGCCGTGGTGACGGCGCCGATGCGCAGCGTACCGGAGGTGACGCCTTGCAGCGCCGCCAGTTCATCGGAAGCCTGTTCCCACAGGCGCAGTATGCGTTCGGAGAATTCCGCCATCACCTCGCCCGCCGCTGTCAGCTGGATGTTGCGGCCCACTTTGCGCGTGAGTGCGATACCGGCGATTTCCTCCAGTGTGCGAAGCTGCAGCGACACCGCAGGCTGTGTCAGATGCATGGCGTCTGCCGCACGTGAGACGCTTTCGTGGCGTGCCACCAAAACCAGGGACTGTAGCTGCCGGAAGCTGGCGTGATACATAAGTGATCCTTATTGATTATTCAAAATCTTTAATTTTTCTTTTATTCATTCTACCTCTATATTCATAATCATCTGACATCGTTGAGCGAGAATGACATGAGCATAGACGTGATCTTCCTGGGCCTGGACGGCGTGCTGTTTGACACCGAAGCGCTGCACCTTGCAGCCTGCAATACGGCGTTTGCCAACGCCGGTCTGTCGATCCGCTGGACCCTGCCGGCGCTGCGCGCCGCTGCGGCCATCCATGGTTATGCCCGTGCCATCAGCGCCGCTGTCGCCATGCCACCGCTGTCGCGCGAAAAGCGCCGCGTGGCGGAACTGCTGGAAGATAAGCACCGCGCATTTCATCGGGCCTTGCTGGCGCGTCCGCCGCAAGTGCAAGCCGCCGCATTGGCGCTGATCGAAGACGCCAGCGCCGCCGGCAGCAAAATCTGCATCCTGACCGACCTGCCGGCACCGGCCACTGCGGCGCTGCTGGAGCGCCACTTTGGCGCCGACCTCAATAGTCTGTTTAGCGTTGTTGCCGGCGGCATCAGCTTCGAGACGACAACCGCCCCAGGACCATACGCCCACGCGCTGCATGCCATGGGCGCGGCGCCGCACGACGCCATCGCCATCGACACCGCAGTGCCGGCACTGCGCGCCGCCGCTGATGCCGGCCTGTGGACCGTGTCCGTCGCCCCTTACGGTACGGACGTCGTGCGTCCGCGCCAGTTCATCACCTTCGACGCCCTGCACGACTTGCAGGCCAGTCCTTATACGCCGGATCAGCAACGCCCCTCACCGGGGCTGCATCGAGCTGCATAGATTTTTTAACTCGTCTGGAGGCGCAATATGGAAACCATCGTCATCGTAGGCGGCGGTGCGGGCGGACTCGAACTCGCCACCCGTCTCGGGGATACGCTTGGCAGCAGCAAGCGTGCACACATCGTTCTGGTGGACCGCTGGCCCGGCCACTTCTGGAAGCCGCTGCTGCACACGGTCGCTTCGGGAAAATGCGATCCGCAAGTCACCGAGCTGTCGTTCAGCGCACAGGCGCTGGATCACGACTTTGAATTCGTCCAGGGTGAAATGCTCTGCATGGACCGTGCTCACCGCACCATCACGCTGTCGCCACGCGACGGCAGCGATGGCGCCTGCCGCGTCATCGCTTACGACAAACTGGTGCTGGCACTGGGCTCGGTCACCAACTTCTACGATGTGCCTGGCGCCGCCGAACACGCGCTCACGCTGGACAGCGTGGCCGATGCGGAGTCCTTCCGCCGCCGCTTCTTCGATACCTGCACCCGCGCCAGCGAGAGCCGGCAGCCGGTCAGCGTGGTGATTGTCGGCGGTGGCGCCACCGGCGTCGAACTGGCGGCGGAGTTGAGCAACACGGCCCGCGCGCTGGCCGACTACCGCATCCATACGCTGGACCCGGAGCAGGACATCCGCATCACCGTCATCGAACGGGGACAGCACCTGCTGCCGCAGCTGGAACCGCTGCAGGCACAACGCGCGGCACGCCATCTGCGTTCACTGGGCATTGATGTGCTGACCTCGACCAGCGTGGCCAGCGTCACGCAGGATGCGGTGATCGATGCGGCAGGCCACGCCCACCGCGCCGACCTGACCTTGTGGGCCGCAGGCGTGGAAGCGCCGCAGCTGTGCGCCACACTAGGCCTGAGCACCAACCATCTGAAAAAGATCATGGTCGATGCCAGCCTGCGCTCCGCCAACGATGGCCGCATCTACGCACTGGGCGACTGCGCCAATTATGTCTGCCCAGTCAAAGGTCCGGCGCCGCCACGTGCGCAGGTCGCACACCAGCAAGCCATGTTCCTGGCCGACCTGCTGGCCCGCCGCGATGACAGCAACCGTACGCAGTTCCGCTATCACGACTACGGCTCGCTGATCTCGCTGGGCCAGCAGGCGGCGGTCGGCGCCCTGACCGGCCCTGTCACCGGCAGGCGTTACAAGGTGGGCGGTGCGGCGGCGCGCGTGCTGTACCGGCTCCTGTATCAGAAGCATCTGCTGCAGCTGCACGGCGTTGCGCGCATGGTGACCCACACGCTGGTGGACTGGCTGCGGGCAAAGGTGCTGCCGCCGGTGAGACTTCATCGATAAACCGGCCTATAATGAGGTATGACTACCATCACCTCTCTGAATCGGACCGCCCCGGTAACCGCGAATCCAGTGGTTGCCGGCGCCTACACGTCCAACTCGGGCGCCGCCAACACCCCGGCCGGCGGTAATTCATCCACCGTGGTGTCCCTGGGCGCCGCCGCCAACAGCGACGCGCAGGTCAAGCCGCTGGTATGGGAAAACCGTACCCGCAGCACCTCCGCCACGCTGATGGCGCAGAACTTCAACAACCAGCCCATGGCTGGCCGCTTGAAAGGTCTGGGCGGCGAACTGCTGAAGCAGATCGCCTATGACGGCGAAGACTTTTCGCAGTCGGTGCAGCAGGCGCCAACTGGCGTGCAAGCTGATACCTACGACATGCTGGTGTCGCCGTCGCAGGTGTCGCAGCACGGCATGGGTGACAACCAGATCGCGCTGACCGTCACTACCCGCAGTGGTGTGAAAGTGCAGCTGAAGCTGGACGCGGGCGACGGCAGCATCGCCGTGGAAGCGAAGAGCGATGGCAAATTGGACGAAACGGAACGCAAGGCCCTGGGCCAGTTATCGGAAGCCTTCCAGAAATCGATCGATGCATTGACCGAAGATCCGCCACGCATCGACCTGTCCGGCCTGACGCAGTTCGACCATAACGCGCTGTCGTCGGTCGACCTCAAAGCCCAGGTCAAGATCAATCCGAAAGAAACGCAGCAGCTGGAATTCCACGCCGACAGCACGCAGCGCACGGTCAGCTTTAACGGCCCGGCCGGCAGTGCAAAAATTGCCGTGGACCTGAGCCAGGCGGCCAGCTGGGGCAGCAAGGCGCAGCAAGCCAAGGCGCTGAACAACTATCTGCAGCAGGTCGACCAGGCGGCAGGTCGCGGCCAAGGCAATGCCGACATGGTCAGCATGTTCAAGAATGCCTTCAAGGACATGAACAGCGACTACGGCACGCCGCCAGCAGCACCAGCAAACAGCATCCTGCTCACGGACCAGGACCGCGCCATGACTACCGGCCTGGCAGACTTCAACGCATCGTTCGCGCAGACCGAAGTGCCGTCCAATCCACGCAAGCCGCAGGAGAAGGATACCTTCGAATATGAGCTGTCGCAAAAGACCAGCATTACCGGCCACTCGCAGCTGGACCGCGGCATCTCGCAGCAGCAGCAAGCGCACCTGAAAGCCAGCTATCACGCCCCGGTATCGGCCGATGCCAAGCTGGCGCTGACACTGAGCCTGAATTCGCAGAACTACAAGTTCGTGACGGTCGACGACTCGGCCAGCAGCAGCACCAATATCAGCTATGACAAAGGCAATCTGGCCAAAGCGACGCTGGAAATGCAGGCCAGCCGCTCCACCCGTATCCTGACGTTCACGCTGGGCAAGCTGAAAGACGATCACACCACGCCATCGGGCAAGTCGATGTCGCGCGACCTGCTGTCCACGCTGGAACCTGAGCGTGACGGCCTGCCACAGTTGAACGACACCCAGCGCTCGATGATGCTGTCCAGACTCAATGACCAGATTTTCATGAAGGCCAATCCAGACGCGATACCAAATGAGCATACTTGAGCATATCGCCCTGCTGGCGCGTTATAACGCCGACATGAACCAGAAGCTGTACGACGCGGCAGCCCAGCTTTCGCAGGACGAGCTGACTGCCGACCGTAGCGCCTTCTTTGGCTCCCTGTGCGGCACCATGAATCACATGCTGGCGGGCGACACGATCTGGCTCAAACGCTTTGCCGCGCATCCTGCCGCCTTCCCGGCACTGCAGGCCATGCACGATATCCCGCTGCCATCCGGCTCGCTGCGGCATACCTTCGGCGATAGCGTCGCTGCCCTGCGCCCGTATCGCGAGCAGCTGGACGCGATGATCCTCGCGCTGGCGCCGCAACTCCAGCCCGGGCATGTGGACGGCACGCTGGAATACCGCAGCACGCAGGGTGTCCTGTTTCACAAACACTTCGGCAGCGTGCTGCTGCACTTCTTCAACCATCAGACCCACCATCGCGGCCAGGCCAGCACGCTGCTGACGCAGGCCGGCATCGATATCGGCGTGACCGACCTGCTGGCCTGGGTGCCTGGCGCCTAGTCTTTGAAGGAAGCCCATGTCGCTCGCCTACCGTGCCAATGCCGATTTCGCCAAGCTGAATCACCCGATGCGGGTGCCGCTGTCGGCGGAAATCCATTCACGCCCGTTCCTGCAATTGCAGGCGCCGGAAAGCCTGACCCATTTTGCGCTGTACCTGCAGCAGGACCAGCCCTCGCGCCAGAACCACCGTAGCAGCCAGCACCAGATCCTGGAACAACTGTGCCTGCACTACGGCGTGGCCACACCGCATCCGCAGGCGCGCTACTTCTTCCATGACTTCGGCCGCTTCCGCCTCAAGTGGGAATGCCATACCGAGTTCGCCACCTACACCTTTGTCGAACCGGGCGACGCCAGCCTCAATTGCCGCGCTTCGTTCGACCGCATGCCTTTGCAGCACGTGCCGCAGGAGTGGCTGGCGGGGCTGGAAGGCAAAATCATCGTCGCCGCCCACGTCCTGCTGTGCAAGGACGCGGACGATGCCGCCTTCGCCGACGGCATACAGGATCTGTTTCAGGGCAAGTCACTGGTCGGCAGCCACGCCGGCGCCAACGCGCAGGTATGGACCGACTTCCTGATCCAGCCCGATGGCTTCAGCCGTTTTGTGGTGCGCGATTTGCAGCTGCGCGAGTTCCAGGGCGGCCGCCTGGTGGGCCGGCTGCTGGAAATTGAAACCTACCGCATGATGGCCTTGCTCGGCCTGCCGCAAGCAGAAGCCACGCAACCGGCACTGAACGGCATCGAGAACGAACTGGCCGGCCTGACCGCGACGCTGGTCAGCAACCAGGCCAATGGCGACCAGGAGCTACTGGACCGGATTACCGGCCTGGCCGCGCAACTGGAGAAGATCTCGGTCAACAACAGCTACCGCTTCGCCGCCTCGCAGGCTTACTTCAACCTGGTGCAGGCGCGCATCCAGGAACTCCGCGAAGTCCACGTGGAAGGCACGCCAACGCTGGGAGAATTCATGAGCCGCCGCCTGGCGCCCGCAATGAACACCTGCAGCGCCGTGGCAGAGCGGCAGGAAACGCTGGCGCAGCGCATCGCCCGCAGCAACGACCTGCTGCGCACACGCGTCGGCATCGAGCAGGAACAGCAAAACCGCCGCATCCTGCAATCGCTGGATGCGCGCGCGGCCCAGCAACTGCGCCTGCAGCAGGCGGTAGAAGGCCTGTCGGTTGCGGCCATCTCCTACTACACGCTGGGACTGGTGGGCTATGTGGGCAAGGCCATGAAGGCAGGCAGCCTGCCGGTCAATCCGGACCTGATGACCGGCATCGCCGTGCCGCTGGTGATCGCCGGCGTATGGCTAGGCCTGCGCCGACTGCACCATCAGCTCAAGGGCTGATTGAAACGGCCCGACAGGAAACTGGCGATACGCGTCTGCGTCGATTCCAGATAGGGGATGTTGATATGGTCGGAATCGGGAACGATTTCGTCCGCATGCAGCATGCCCAGTTTTTCCACCAGCAGGTCGGTATGCGAGTGCGGCACGATATCGTCTATCGCCGCGCGCAGCACATAGGTGGGCGCCTTGATCTGGTGGGCGTACTTCACCGATTCAAATTTATGCTGCAGCACATACTCCACCGGGATCGCCTTGAACTTGCGCTTGGCGATGGCGAGGATGGAATCGTAGGGCGTAATCAGCACCATGGAATGCGCTTCGCGCTCCATCGCCACCTGTACCGCCACACCGGAACCCAGGCTGCGGCCAACCACTGCCATGCGTTTGGGATCGACGTGATGGCGCTCGCTGAGCCAGTCATACAGCATGCGGCCATCTTCCACAAAGTGTTCTTCCGCCGGGTCGCCGTGCGAATCGCCGTAGCCGCGATAGTTCACCGCCAGCACCGCCATGCCGGGGAATAGCTTGCCAGCGTCGCGCGCGACCCAGGAGATTTCCTCGGAGCGTCCGCCAAAGTACACCACGCCCGGATGCGGGCCAGCCACCGGTGGCGTCATGAGCCAGCCGGATAAGCGTGTGCCATCCTTCGAGCGCACCACGATAGGCCGCGTGCGGTGTCCGCTGCTGTATGGCTTGAGTACTTCCCGCCTGCTGCCCAATGGATTGAACAGCAAACGCTTTTGATTGGCTGCGACAGCAGCGGTCAAACCCATCCACAACACGCTGACGATGCCCGCCAGGCCTGCGACTTTTTTGGAATTATTCATAGCTTCTACTTTACTCTTCTCCCGCATTGCCGCTGTACGCAAGCGTACAAATAACATCGCGGCGTGGTATAGACCACACATCGGGACGATTGCCTGTTTCTCAAGGCAGCTGACGCAAACCGGTATAATCTGCGCTTCGCTTTTTCCATACCAAGCTGACAATGAAACCTGCTGTCGTTTTGCTGCATAGTTCCATGAGTTCCAAGTCCCAGTGGTCGTCGCTGAAAGCACAACTGGGTAGTGATTACCGCTGCATCGCCGTGGATTTGCAAGGCTATGGCGCATCGCCCTTCCCTTCCGGCGCGGCGGAAAGCGAAGCCTACGTCCACACGCTGGCGCATGAAGTCGATGCGGTCAGCGCCGCCATCGCCTCCGAGCTGGAGCCGGGCGAGGCGTTTCACCTGGTCGGCCATTCCTTCGGCGGCGCCTGCGCACTGCACATGGCGCGCCGCATGCCGCAACGCGTACTGTCGCTGACGCTGTTCGAGCCGGTGGCCTTCCACCTGCTGCCTGAACAGCATCCGGCCAAGGCGGAAATCGTCAACGTGGTCGCGCGCATCGGCGCCTGCGACGAAGACCGCGATGCCACCCGTATCTTCATCGACTACTGGAACAGCGCCGGCTCGTTCGACAAGGCCCCCGCCGTTGCCCAAGACAAGATGATCGCAATGATCGCCAAGGTGCGCCTGGACTTTCAGGCCCTGCTGGGCGAACCTGCAGGCCTGGACGATTTGTCCATGTTGACCATGCCATCACTGGTTATGGCCGGCGAGAAGAGCCCTGCTTCCACGCGTCTGCTGGTGGAACAGCTGGGCGTATCGCTGCCCAATGCCACGGCGGCGAAAACGCGCGGCGCCCATATGGGGCCGATCACCCACGGCGACGTCGTCAACCCAATGATCGCCGCCTTCCTCAGCGGCGCCGAAGTCACCACCGACTAAGAAAGACCATCCCATGCGCCTCCCTGTCCTGCTGCTAAGTCTCCTGACCTTCCATGCCGCAGCGACAGCGGCCGACTACAACCTGCCGGCACGGCCAGACACCGTCGCATGGGGCTATTATTCCGGCCAGTCCAAACCGGTGCTGACAGTGCACAGCGGCGACACGGTGCGCATGCAGGCGCTATCCACCTGCGGCTCGCCAGAGCGCCTGATGGCGGCCGGTATCAAGCCGGAAGACATCCCACCTTACACGGCGCCCATCTACGAGCAGGTCAAGGACAAAGGCCCGGGCGGCCATATCCTCACTGGCCCCGTCGCCATCGAAGAAGCGGAACCGGGCGACGTGCTGGAAGTGCAGATCCTCAAAGTGGACCTGGACGCCAACTTCGCCTGCAACGCCTTTGCGCTGAACAAAGGCTTCCTGCCGATGGAGTATCCGTATAGCCGCTTCAAAATTGTGCCGCTCGACCGGCAAAAAATGATCGGCCACTTTGCAGCGGGCATAGAGATTCCGTTACGCCCCTTCTTCGGCAGCATGGGCGTGGCGCCATCTGGCGGCAAGATCGACAGCGCGCCGCCGTTTGCCCACGCAGGCAATATGGATAACAAACACCTGGTGGCCGGCACCACGCTGTACATCCCGGTCGCCGCCAAGGGCGCCTTGTTCCAGGTGGGCGACGGCCATGCGGCGCAAGGCAACGGCGAAGTTGACATCACCGCGCTGGAGACGTACCTGAGCGGGAGCTTCCGCCTTGTCGTCCACAAGAACAAGCACCTGCTGTGGCCACGCGCGGAAACGCCGACGCACATCATCACCATGGGCTTTAGTCCGGACCTGAAGACCGCCACCGAACATGCGTTGCGCGACATGATCGACTATCTGGTCACAGAAAAACAGTTGAACCGCGATGAAGCATATATGCTATCCAGCGTGGCCGTGGATATGGAGATCACGCAGCTGGTAGACGGTAACGTCGGCGTACACGCCATGCTGCCCAGGCAGATTTTCAAGAGCACCAGATAGCGCGTTGGGCCATCAGCGACGACCGGAGCGCGTCGCGACATCGACCCACACCGCCAGCGTCAAGATGCCGCCTTTGACGATCATCTGCCAGTAGGTGTCAACGTCCAGCATGGACATGCCGTTGTCCAGCGACGCCATCACCAGCGCACCAATCAGGGCGCCATACACCGTACCGGAGCCGCCGCGCATCGACGTGCCGCCAATGAAGCAGGCGGCAATCGCATCCAGTTCGCCGGAGGTGCCTGCCGATGGCGAACCTGCAGCCATGCGCGCGGTATTCAGCAAACCGGCCAAGGCGCACATCAAACCCATGATACCGAAGATCCATAGCTTCACTGCCTGTACATTAATACCCGAAAGACGCGTCGCCTCCATATTGCTGCCCACCGCGTAGATGCGGCGCCCGAACACGGTCTGCGTCGCGATGTAGCTGAATATCCCCAGTAGTACCAGCAACAGCAGCACTGGCAGCGGTATCCCTTCATACTCATTGAGCGTGCTGACAAACGCAAACAGCACCGCGCCTATCGCTGCCAGACGCACCGCGTGGCGCCACAGCGCAGGCACTGGCAGATGATGGCGCGCGAGGTTGACGCGCTGGCGCCAGATCAGCACCGCAGCCAGCACAAACAGCAGCACGCCCAATGCCATGCCCGCTTGCGGCGGCAGATAACCCTGCCCCAGCTGCACCATGGACTCCGACACCGGCGCCACCGTTGCGCCGCCCGTCACGCCCAGCACGATGCCGCGATAGGCCAGCATGCCGCCCAGGCCGACAATGAACGACGGTATGCCTGCATACGCGGTCAGGAAGCCGTTAAATAAACCCAGCACCAATCCGCAAGCCAGTACCACCGCCACCGTCGCAGGTAGCGGCATGTGCTGCGTCACGTCCAGTACCGCCGCTATGCCGCCCAATAGCCCCAGCAGCGAACCGACGGACAAATCAATCTCCCCGGCGATAATCACGAACACCATGCCGCAGGCGACGATGCCCGTGACGGCCATCTGCCGCATCAGGTTGGAGAGATTGCGCGGCGAGATAAATCCGCCTTCCGTTTTCATGCTGAAGAAGGTCCAGATAATGGCAATCGCAATCAGCAGCGCGAGAAGTTTGTACTGCGTGAAGAACTGTTTGATTTTAGTGGGAGTCATGGTGCGCCAAAGCCGCTGAGAGTAGGATTTCCTGAGTCAGGTTCTGATTAACAAAATCGCCGCGCAACTGGCCTTCACCCATCACCAGCACGCGGTCGGACACGCCCAGCACCTCCGGCAGTTCCGACGACACCATGATGATGGCGACGCCCTGGCTGGCCAGTTCCAGCATCAGCTTGTAGATTTCGAATTTGGCGCCCACATCCACGCCGCGCGTGGGCTCGTCAAGTATCAGCACCTTGGGTCTGGTGAGCAGCATCTTGGACAGCACGGCCTTTTGCTGATTGCCGCCCGATAGTGATGTAATCGGCAGGAATGGACTGGCCGTCCTGAGTCCCAGCCGCACGATCTCTTCGCTGACGGTTTTCAGCTCGGCCTCGCGGTCAATGCGCGTGAAGCGCGCGTAGCGTTCCAGCACCGCCAGCGTCATGTTCTGCCCCACATCCAGGTCGCGCACAATGCCGTGCTGTTTGCGATCCTCCGGCACCAGCGCCAGGCCATTGCGGATGGCTTTCAACGGCGTGCGGGTATCGATCTTCGCGCCATTCAGCCACACCTCCGCCTCGCACGCGCCAGGATAGGCGCCAAATAGCGCGGACACCAGCTCCGTGCGCCCTGCACCTACCAGGCCGGCAATGCCAAGGATCTCCCCCTGGCGCAGCGTGAAGGAAACGTTATCGACCTTTTTACGTTCAGGCTTGTCGATGTCGTAGCACGTGACATGGCGCGCCTCGAACACCACATCGCCGAGCGTGCGCTCCAGCTGCGGATACAGCTGATGCATCTCCCGCCCGACCATCTGCGCGATGATCTGCCTTACGTCCATCTGCTGCATCGGCGTGGTGGCGATATGTTTTCCGTCGCGGATCACCACGATGGTGTCGCAAATAGCTTCCACTTCATCCAGCTTGTGCGAAATGTAGACGCACGCCACGCCCTTGGCTTTCAGTCCGCGTATGATCTCCAGCAGCACCCGCGTTTCGGCAGCCGTCAACGATGACGAAGGCTCATCGAGAATCAGCAGGCGCGCGTTCTTGTTAAGGGCCTTGGCTATTTCAATCAGCTGCTGGTGTCCGCCACCGTAGTTCATGACCGGCAGCGCCACATTCACGTCATCAAGCTTGAGTTCTTTCAGCAGCGCTTCCGCGCGCTGATGCATGGCGGGATAATGCATGCGGCCACCCGGCAGCGTGATCTCGTTGCCAAGGAAGAGATTTTCGGTCACCGACAACTCAGGTACCAGCATCAGCTCCTGATGGATGATGACGATGCCTGCCGCTTCACTCTCGCGTATCGACTGTGCCTTGAGCGGCTGGCCATCCCACAGAATTTCACCGTCCCAGCTGCCATGCGGATAGACCGCCGACAGCACTTTCATCAAGGTCGATTTACCGGCGCCGTTCTCGCCGCACAAACCAATGCACTCACCGGGCTTGATGTTCAAGTCGATACCGTCAAGCGCAGGCACACCGCCGAACTTCTTGACGATGCCCTTCATTTCCAGCAAATAGCCAGACATTACTTGCCCGAGATTTGGGCTTGCGTGTAGAAGCCGTCCTTGACCACCAGGTCCACATTCGCCTTGGTCAGCAGCACAGGCTTGAGGAACAAGGCATCGACTTGCTTGAAGCCGTTGTCATATTTGGCGTTGAATGCAGGCTTCTCATTGCGCACCAGCTGCACCGACAGCTTGGCAGCCTCCGACGCGATCAGCTTCAGCGGCTTGTACACCGTCAGCGTTTGCGTGCCGGCGATCACGCGTTTCACCGCCGCCAGGTCGGAGTCCTGGCCCGACACAGCGACCTTGCCATCCAGCTTCTGCGCAGCCAGCGCCTGAATCGCGCCGCCAGCAGTAACGTCATTCGAAGCCACCACGGCATCGATCTTGTTGCCATTCGCGGTGAGCGCATTTTCAACAATCGACATCGCCTCCGCCGGGCTCCAGTCCTTGACCCACTGCTTGCCGACGACTTTCACATCGCCCTTGTCAATCAAGGGCTGCAGCACTTTCAGCTGGCCGTCGCGCAGCATCTTGGCGTTGCTGTCGGTTGGCGCGCCGCCCAGCAGATAGAAGTTCCCCTTCGGCCTGGCCGCCAGCACGCCTTGCGCCTGCAACTGGCCAACCATATTGTTATCGAAGGAGATGTAGGCGTCGATATCCGCATTCATGATCAGGCGGTCGTAGGAGACGACCTTGATCCTGGCCTTCTTCGCCTCGCGCACCGCGTTGGTCAGCACGGTGGCGTTATAGGGAACGATGACCAGCACATCGACGCCGCGCGCGATGAGATTTTCAATCTGAGCGATCTGACGCTGCTCGCTGGCGTCAGCCGACTGCACAAACACCTTGGCCCCCTGCTGCTCGGCGGCGGCGACAAAATAGTCGCGGTCGCGCGCCCAGCGCTCCACACGCAGGTCGTCAATCGAGAAGCCGATCTTGGGGGTTTTGGCATCGGCCATGGCGTTGCCACCCGCGACAGCCAGCATCACGGCAATAGCGGCCGTGCTCAGTAATTTCTTCATCGTTTTCAGTCTCCAGTTTGCCGAGTTCTATGCCCAACGCTATGTCGTGGCAGGCCTGTCCATCCTGCCTCGCTGCGTTATAGTACATCAGGCAGCCAGCCCAGACGTGGGCAGTACGGCGCTCAACGGATGCCCCTCGATTCGCGCAATATCAAGTACACCATCTCGTACACGGTGCTAGACTGGCCTTATGACGCCCGCCACCAATCCCACCTCCCTGATAGAGACCATTGAAGCACGGATGGACGGCAGAGTTTCGTCCATAGAAACTACCTACACTGAGTTTTCCAAACGCATGGATGAGCGGCAGAAGAACTCCGATGCCAAATTTGATCGTATCGAGACAATGCTAGCGGAAATGCGAACGTCACTGGCCAATTTGCGCATTACCATTATCATCACTGGCATTACCGTCATCCTCGGCGTCGCAGCACTCAACGCCACCGTGATGTCCAACATGATTGCCTCATTCGAGTCCGGCAAAAACCTCAGCACTGCGCAGGCCGAAGTAAAACGGCAAACAGAAGAAACGGCCAAGCTCCTGAGAAAAATTCAGGCCGACCTGGAAAAAACCGGGAAGAAATAAGTCTACAGCTTAAAGAATGGCTCCAGCGCTAATGCCACACCATCCGCCAGGTCCTTATCCTCAGCAAACAAATCCGGCCGCACCTCGTTCTGCAGTGTCAAAAAATTGACGCGGTACGGCAGCATGGCGCCGCCATAGGTACTCAACACCAACTCGCCACTGGCGGCAAACATATTCAAGCCAACCGACAGGCCTAGCGTCGAACCATTGCCACGTACATCATCGCCGCCACCACCCTTGGCAGGCAGCCGGCGGATCTGACCATCCCACGCTGCTGACACGCCAGCAACTTCCGCCTTGCGCAACACCAGTTGCGGGCGTATCACCATTGCCGCCTTGGTCTCGGCGCTAACACGCTGTACCAGATGCCCCAAGGCCTGCGCATACTCGCGCTGCTTCATCGCCCCGGTCGCCGGATCGAACACGCCACCAACCTCAGCTATTTCCTGCCTCCAGATAGCGTTGTAACTATCCTGGTCCAGCGCCACCACCTTGTAACCCGCCTGACTCAGTTGCAAACGCAGTTGCTCCTTCAACAGCGCCACGCCTTCCTGCAAATCCAGCGCCGCCACCTGCGGCGGCAACATCACCACCAGCGCTGGCGCGGCAGGACGCTGGAAGCCTGAGGCGATCAGATTATCGCTCGACAGCGGAGGCGGTACAGACGTGCAGGCAGCAAACAACAAAGACAGTGTAGCGAGCGACAGTTTTTTCACGAGCATGCGAGGATGAGTTAGCAATAACCGCGCAGCTTATCAGTTTGCACTCAAGACATTGTCACAGATACTCACTGCAAACTTCAGGCTGGCCGTGCGTGTTCGCACATTCTGCCGGCCTCGGCCTCAATAGAATCAAATCCACTGCTGTAAAGAAAACACGATGTTGATGCATCAACTGTAGCGCGCCCCGCGTATTGCCCGGCGACGAAGGCGCTTAGCTCGAACTGCCAGGCATACATGAGGAGATACACATGCGCTCGCCCCTGCGTTCCTGCCTGATCGCCAGCTGCATCGCGCTTGCCGCGCCGCTGGCTTTTGCACAGAACACCATCGATCAGAAACAGGAAGACATCTCGTATGCGATGGGCGGTTTCTTTCAAAGCGGACTAGCCCAGTCCTTCCAGACCAGCGCCGACAGCATCAGCGGCGCCGGCATCGAGTTATGGCCGCGCGCCGAGGAAGACGGACCCGTCACCATCGCCCTGTGGGACGCCCTGCCCACGCAAGGCGGCGTGAAGCTGGCCGAAGGCGTGGCCAAAGGTGTCGGCACCTTGTGGGCAGATACCTTCTGGAAGCCAGTCAAGGCCGAAGCCAACAAGACCTACTTCCTCACCTTCACCAGCGACGTCCCGATCTTCATCATCGGCGGCAGCCTCGATAACTATAAAAAGGGTATGGCCTACGCCAACGACTACACGCCGTTCGCCCAATACGACTACACCTTCCGAACCTATGCTGCACCGTTGCCAGCGCAGACAACGCCAGTGCCCGAGCCAGCCACGGCGGCCATGATGCTGGCGGGGCTGGGGGTGCTGGCAGGCCAATTGCGCCGCAAAACGAGACAGCGTCCAAGTCGATAAATCAGTTTGGTTGCCAGTTTAAATATTTTTTGATTAATACAATAATTGAAGAGATTTCCAACGTGCAAATCAGTTCACAATATCAGCTCCTGCCGACTTAATTCTGGAGATTGATAAATGCTAGAGCAAGCGTTCCGCCCATATCTTGAAGCATTGAACGAAAGCAAAGGTATCAAACACATCGAAGGTGAGTTCACTAATCCGGAGGCACTGTTCCAAACGGAAGTACTTGCAAAGCTCGATGAACAGCATAAGGGCCTGTATGCGCTTTTCCTCTACGATTTAAGAAATGATGAGGGTGTCGCTGCCTATCTGCACTCGGACGGTGTAGGAAACGATAGCACCAATGCTGTCTTGGTCTTGTACGAAAAAGCACCGCGTTCGCGCCGCAGCAGCACCTTTGCCGGTTTGGACATCAGTCTCTCAGAAGAAAACCCAGCGGTGGTTTTCGCCCGTGATCTATTCCCCGCAAAACCGCTGAAGTTACCTGGCGTCCTGCTACTTCAACGTATCGCACATGCCTCTGATGCGGTATACGTACCGCTGGAGGGCAATCAGGAAAAGGTAACCGCACGAGTGCGAAAACTATTTCCTCTTCTCCCTGCCACCACCAAAAATGCGGACCTCCCCACCAACACTTTCGGCGAGCGCGTAGGCAAGGCCTTGGACTTGGCGGATATCCCGCATCAACGCAGCGAACCACTTACCGCCGGCGACTACCTTCGCAAATTCCTTCTATTTCTATGGAACCACAAGCGTGATCTGGCCGCGATCGTACCGTTTGTTGGCAAGGCGGTGCACGGCAACGCAGAGCAAGGGGACGATTAATGGCACTCAATCAACTCATTACGGCGGCTGTATCACAGTACCGCGCCTTTGGTTTGCTCGCCGACAGAACACACCCCGCCTTCCCTGATGATTTAACACACTTCATCCGTGCCCATGGCCATCCATTTTCCAGAGCATTGGCCACAGTCGATAATGGCGCGCCATACCAGGCCGTCATGGGCCTCCCGTTTTTACTGTGTTCTCGTGAAACGGCGCCAGAAGCCCCGCCTGGCGGCTACTACGGCCTTGGAACGACACTCGGGCTGGGATCGTTGCTGGCCTCACGTTACGAGTTCTGGCAAAAACAGCAAATGCCTGAGGAAGCAGGAAATATTTTGATTTACCTGCAACGAGCAGCACTGTATGTCCTGCATATGACCGATTTCAATACCAGCGTGCGCTACCTGCTCGATCTACAAAAGCACGGATTTTTGCTTGAGCCTGCCCCTATAGCGCTAAAGAACTGCCTGATCTTCCTGTTTCAAGTCCGCCAGCGTGTTGTCAGCGACGATGATATCGTTTCGTTCTGCCTCGGTAGCCAGCCTCACAATGATTTCGACTGGTATACCGCAGAATTGTTGCCGGTAAATCTAGCGACGCTACCAGTATTGCGCGACGGGGCCGATGGCATTGCCTATCTGCTGCAGACAGCGGAAAAGGATATCGACGAAGTTAGGGCTGCACAAAGCTACGACGAATGGGTGCTCGGCCAACATTATCTATTCAAGCTGATGCAGGCCACTATTTTTACCCTCCGAACGCTGGACATGGATCAGGAGACGGCTTTCAAAGCCTTTGATATCAAGTACGAAGAAATTGCGGCTGATTGTGGCGCGTACACCTACATCATAAAAGGCGCCCCCTCCCGCTATCCTTTTGAATTCAGTTTTAACGGTGCGCATGCAGCCATCCTGGCAGCCCAGATGGGCGGCGGCAACTGGCAGGACAGGATATGCGAGGAACGGGTATTGGTGCCGGACCAGCTCGCAGACCTGTTACTGCCAAACGACGACTCCATCAATCTACGGCCGCCACGAACCTCTGTGCCCGCACCTTGGCATCTGCTCTCATCCACAGTGGCACCAGTATATGCGGCTGTGGTCGTGCGCAATTCGCGGTACCGTTCTTTGATCCGGCCTGATGCTGCACAAGCAGGCCAGGCCCCAGCAGCGCCTGTCGATATGCAATTGCTGGTGCGCACGATAAGAGAAAATCCGGAAAACCGGGAATTACTGGATCGCATACTGGCGACTACGCCTTATTCGGACCAGCATTTGCTGGTAGACGCGATATCTTTTGACCTCCAGGGAGAGCCCGAAGTAGCCATGGCCCGCACTCAGCAAGCCATCCTCATCGACCCGAGCAACTTTCTGTACTGGTCTGCCGCTGCAGGTTTCCTGGACAAGCTTGGGGACCTGGAGGCGTCCGCAGGCCTGGCAAGCTTCGCGCGCACCTTACGCAATGAGAGGCAGCAGGAGCGCGCATCATGACCTCATGATCCCAGCGATAGCGCCGTCAGGGAATTTTCCGCTTTTCACCATGCCTGACGGCGCGCTCATCCATAGCATGACACTAATTGCCTCAATGCCCGGGTACGTTTGCGGTCCGAGTCAGATCATCACAGTGTGAATCCAATAGCCATCAGATGCCAATCGATCAAGTTCGATTCTGGTGGCATCAGGATGCTTCAGGCGAAACGGGTATTTTTCCAAACTCATAAATCAATACTCGTTTTTCAAATTGTCGCGACTGCTTTAGCATAGACAAGGGGCTGGCTGGCGGTCAACGCCAGCATCACACGGCTGCTGAATGCCGCATTAGAACAGCCGCTCCCTGTCAGTTCGGCCGCGGTTCCGGTATCATTCGGCATGAATACGATTTCTTTCCAACCGTTTATTATTGGCGTCGCAGGCGGTAGCGGCAGTGGCAAATCCACTGTGTCCCAGAAAGTGCTCGCTGCGTTTGGTGCAGATATGGTTTCGGTGGTGATGCAGGATGATTACTACCGCGACCAAACCCATCTCAGCCCGGAAGTCCGCAGCCAGCAGAATTACGACCATCCGCAAGCTTTCGAATGGCCACTGCTGGTGCAACATGTACAAGCCTTGCGCAATGGCGAGGCGATTGAGATGCCGGAGTATGATTTCACGCTCCACAACCGCTCCAACCGCACCATTCCCGTCAAGCCAGCCCCGGTCATCGTGATCGAAGGTCTGTTTGCCTTGTATGACGCAGACTTGCGCGACATGATGTCGTTGAAGATCTTTGTCGATACCGCCTCTGACATCCGCTTTATCCGCCGTATGCAACGGGATATCACTGAGCGCGGCCGCTCGGTGGAGAGCGTGGTCAGCCAGTATCTGGAAACGGTACGTCCGATGCATAAGCAATTCATCGAACCGACCAAGCGCAACGCCGATATCATTATTCCGCACGGCGCCAATGGCCCGGCAGTCGATATGATTACTACCAAGGTAGCCAGCGTTATCGGGCAGTTGAAGCGGTCTTGATTGTTTGGTGCCGCCATTCGGGCAATTGGCAAATTGAAATAGTGCTTTTAGGAATTCTTGCGCGGTGCGCTGCGCCTTCGGCGCGCCACCGCGTAGCGGTGGCAGTCGGACGATTCGGAGCGGCTCACCCCGGTAGGGGCGATCCCTTCGAATCCCATGATAGGCTATTAACTTTTCAAGGAGGTAGCTCAGGGGAAATTAGGAGTAATAGAATCAATACCTTACGTCGATCACATCCCCGTTGTTCCCCTCACATACCGCCGTTATCCCATAAGTTAGCCCATCTCTATCTATCCACTAGCTGAAGCCACTCGTCACTTCCAACTTCATGCTGCACATCGATCTCGCGTAATCACCGATGCGATAGCGCCCCACCAATCCGATTAAGCATGATTTCATAGAGGAAATCTACGTTGCAATTAGTTCTAGTGCATTGCGACTAGCAACGCTTGGCGTAAGAGCTTTACTAGAACACGTAATGATCGAAAAAGTTGGCGATAATGGAAGTTTTAAGAAAAACCTCGAAGCCTTCGAGCAATAAGGCTTTATCTCGAAGCTACAACGACAAGGCATCGAACCAGTGCTAGAAGCTGGGCATGCCAGTATGCACCGAGGTTTCAATCCTACCCACTATGATGTGATTCACCTCATAGATGTCGCAGAAGATCTAATCCAGGCGATTTACATTCACCCCAATCGTTCAGCCCTGCTCAACATTCCGCCAAAACTTAAACGCAACCAATAATCAAAAACCAGGCCCGTCGAAGCGGGCCTTTTTCATTTGTGCAGACGTCTGCACAGCATTATAGACGGCGTCACTTTTCGACATGTCGATAACGACCATTGCAAACGTCGCTTCTTCTGGAACCATGTACCCGATCGGCACATTCAGGTAGCGATCGGGCATATGCCCCAACACTCCGCAGTGATGCCGAGTGACATTTGTTGAGGATTGAGGCAATATTTTGTAGCATAGTAATCTTGTTAAGACTATAAATGGGAAAGAGATGCCACTAGACAATACTAATCCCATCAAAGTAATTGCTGGGGACTTAATCTATGGAGTAGCTGCCGCTCGAACTGCTTATCTCCAGAAAAAGCCTTTTCTAGGATCCGGTGCATTTCTGATTGATGATTTAGCGGTCATGCCCGGCGAACTGCCAACGGAACCTAGCTATCTGTCATGGTTTGCAAATAAAGTTTACATGAAACCTCGACTTAAAAGCTTTGAAAAGTCATTGAGTGCGCACAACATATACAAATCGGCGATAGAAGGCTTATCTTCTGGTAATGAGAACACCCGCCGAAAGTGTAAAGGAGGACTAGATTGGGCAGTAAATGGAAACAGAACAGTTCATTTTCTCCTGGATGAACTCGACATTACTGCTGTAGTTAAAAAAAACAATATTCGGGTGGGAAGATCCATATACTCCGCAGAAAAGGAGCGCTCAATCACCGGTGCCGAGTTGCGATGGATTTACCGGAACAGGAATAATCCGCTTGTACAAAACCGTGTCCAATTTTGGCTTGCGTTTGCACCCTGTTTGCCCCCATGGGAGCAAGACATCCCTATAAAACAAACGGGACTGTTATATTCCAAGACTTTATGGTTGGGGTATAAACCAACGAAAGAGTGGACGGAGTAGAACTAGTGCCCGCTGTGTTAGTTTGCATGAACTCAGTCAGTGTATGAGCCAGTACTTATAAGCAAAAGTCTACGCATAGTGCTTCGCCATCTCACGTCGACGAGATGGCTTCACCACTTTTTTGCCAGAGCCTCCGCAACGACTTCTGCCTTCAGGCGCTCCTCGGCACACATTTTTTTCAGGCGACGATTTTCATCTTCCAGCTCTTTCATGCGGGCCATGAGCGAGGCAGCGGTATAGCGAGTTTTGGCAATCTCTTTGCATCCATCATTTACCCTTCCGGGCCATTATGGAAGCAAGAATGGATGCAAAGAATGTGGTTGTCAATGGGCAAACATTGGCACTATGGACGTAAAAAAACCTCCAAGACTTTGATTTCTTGGAGGTTTTTAGGCAAACTTTGCTATCGCTTGCGGTATTCTTGGCGGAGAGAGGGGGATTCGAACCCCCGATAGGCTATGAACCTATACACGCTTTCCAGGCGTGCGACTTCAACCACTCATCCACCTCTCCTGCATTTCCCCTACATCCGGGAAGCGCCAGATTATAGCAAAGATTCCCAAGAGTACAAAACTTATTAGGAAGCTTCTTTCAATTGTTCCAGAATTGCCGGATTTTCCAGCGTTGACACGTCCTGGGTAATCACCTCGCCCTTGGCCAGCACGCGCAGCAAACGACGCATGATCTTGCCCGAACGCGTCTTCGGCAGGTTGTCACCGAAACGGATCTCCTTCGGCTTGGCGATCGGACCGATCTCCTTGGCCACCCAGTTGCGCAACTCCAGCGCGAGCTTCTTGGCATCGTCGCCCGTCGGACGCGCCTGCTTCAACACCACGAACGCGCAGATCGATTCACCGGTCGTATCGTCCGGCTTGCCCACCACGGCCGCCTCTGCCACCAGCGGATTGGCCACCAGCGCCGATTCAATCTCCATCGTGCCCATGCGGTGACCCGACACGTTCAGCACGTCATCGATACGGCCAGTGATGGTGAAGTAGCCGGTGTCCTTGTTACGGATCGCACCGTCACCCGCCAGATACATCTTGCCGCCCAGTTCTTCCGGGAAGTACGACGTCTTGAAGCGGTCCGGATTGTTCCAGATGGTGCGGATCATCGACGGCCATGGACGCTTGACGACCAGAATACCGCCCTGCCCGTTCGGCACGTCATGGCCCGACTCGTCCACAATCGCGGCCATGATGCCTGGCAGCGGCAAGGTGCACGAACCCGGCACCATCGGTGTCGCACCTGGCAGCGGAGTAATCATGTGGCCGCCAGTCTCGGTCTGCCAGAACGTATCGACAATCGGGCATTTCTCGCCGCCGACCTGGGTGTAGTACCACATCCACGCTTCCGGATTGATCGGCTCGCCCACGGTGCCCAGCAGACGCAGCGACGACAGGTCGTAGTTCTTCGGATGGACTTTGGCATCCACATCCGACGCCTTGATCAGCGAACGGATCGCGGTCGGTGCGGTGTAGAAGATGTTGACCTTGTGCTTGGCGATGGTTTCCCAGAAGCGGCCGGCGTTTGGATAGGTCGGCACGCCTTCAAATACCACTTGCGTCGCGCCCACTGCGGTCGGGCCGTAGGCAATATAGCTGTGGCCAGTGACCCAGCCGATGTCGGCCGTGCACCAGTACACGTCGGACGGCTTGATGTCGAACGACCATTTCATGGTCAGCGCGGCCCACAGCAAGTAGCCGCCGCTCGAGTGCTGCACGCCCTTCGGCGTACCGGTCGAACCGGAGGTGTACAGGATGAACAGCGGATGCTCGGCTTCCACCCATTCCGGCTCGCACTCGGCCGACTGGCCTTCGACCAGGTCGTGCAGCCACAGGTCGCGGCCTTCTTTAAACGCGATGTTACCGCCCGTGCGTTGATAGACGATGACGTCTTTGATGGTGTCGCAGCCGCCCAGCGCCAGCGCTTCGTCGACAATGGCTTTCAATGGCAGGTTTTTACCGCCGCGCAGCTGTTCGTCGGCGGTGATCACGGCCACCGCGCCCGCATCGATGATGCGCTCCTGCAGCGACTTGGCGGAGAAGCCGCCAAACACCACCGAGTGCGTCGCACCGATACGCGCGCAGGCCTGCATCGCTGCCACGCCTTCGACCGACATCGACATGTAGATGATGACGCGGTCGCCCTTCTTGATGCCGCGCGCTTTCAGGCCGTTGGCGAATTTGCAGACTTTTTCGTGCAGCTCTTTGTACGATACGCGCGTGGTCTTGCCATCGTCCGCTTCAAAGATGATGGCGGTCTTGTCGGCGTTGCCGTTTTGCAGATTGCGGTCCAGGCAGTTGTACGAGACGTTGAGCTTGCCGTCTTCGAACCATTTGTAGAATGGCGCGTTGTCTTCGTTGAGCGTGCGGGTGAATGGCTGCTGCCATTCGATGTGCTCTTTGGCCAGACGGGACCAGAAGCCTTCATAGTCGGCCGCCGCCTCTGCGCAGAGCGCGTTGTATGCATCCATGCCGGATACGGTGGCCTGCGCTGCAAACGCCGGCGATGGCGCGAACACGCGGGATTCTTGTGGACCTTGGGTAGTAGTGCTGCTCATGGTGTCTCCAGTGTAGTAATCATTTGCCATCAACATAAAGCTGATCGCTTACTGTGCCCTTACAGCTGCCCAGTCCCCGGCGGAGGATGGTCAGCCCGACAATTTTACCAATAATTCAACGCAGCGGGCCGATGCGGTCGCCCGGCGGCACGTGTAAAATGTCGGCAGTCTTCATAGTCTGCCTCATTTCAAGGAGTTTTGCCGTAATGACCGAGCCACAAAAGAAGCTGCGTCCGCTGCCTGCTTTTATCTTCATGACCCGCTGGCTGCAACTGCCGCTGTACCTCGGCCTGATCCTGGCGCAGTGCGTCTACGTCTTCCATTTCTGGGTGGAGCTGAAGGACCTGATCGGCGCCGCGCTCGGCAACGACGCTGCGCTCCAGCACATTTTCCAAGCGATAGCCGTACCAGGCGCACCGGTGCCGGACAAGCTCAACGAAACCACCATCATGCTGGTCGTACTCGGCCTGATCGACGTCGTTATGATCTCCAACCTGCTGGTCATGGTGATTATCGGCGGCTACGAGACCTTCATCTCCCGCATGAATCTCGATTCACACCCCGATCAGCCGGAGTGGTTGTCGCACGTGAACGCCTCCGTGCTGAAGACCAAATTGGCGATGGCGATTATCGGCATTTCGTCCATCCATTTGTTGAAGACTTTTATTAACGCCGGCTCCTATAAGCCGGAAGTGATCATCGCGCAAACGGTGATCCACGTCGTATTCCTGTTGTCGGCCCTGGCCATCTCTTACACTGACCGCATCACCACGATGACGCACAACGAATCCCACTAACCCCGCGAGAACATCATGACCATCATAAAGCAAGAAGACCTGATCGAATCCGTTGCCGCCGCGCTTCAGTACATCAGCTACTACCACCCGGCTGACTACATCGAACACCTGGCCCGCGCCTACGAGCACGAGCAAAGCCCGGCCGCAAAAGACGCCATCGCGCAGATCCTGACCAACTCGCGCATGTGCGCCGAGGGCAAGCGTCCGATCTGCCAGGACACCGGCATCGTCAACGTCTTCCTGAAGATCGGCATGGGTGTGCGCTTTGAAGGCTTCACCGGCACCGTCACCGACGCCGTCAACGAAGGCGTGCGCCGCGCCTACAACTACGACGACAACAAGCTGCGCGCGTCGATCGTCGCCGACCCGCACTTCGACCGCAAGAACACCAAGGACAACACGCCAGCCGTGGTTCACATGGAACTGGTCGAAGGCAATACCGTTGACGTCAAGGTCGCAGCCAAAGGCGGTGGCTCGGAAAACAAATCCAAGATGATCATGATGAATCCATCCGATTCGCTGATCGACTGGGTGCTGAAAACCGTACCAACCATGGGCGCCGGCTGGTGCCCGCCAGGCATGCTGGGCATCGGCATCGGCGGCACCGCCGAGAAAGCCATGCTGATGGCAAAAGAAGTGCTGATGGAAGACATCGACATGTTCGAGCTGAAGCAGCGCGGCCCGCAGAACAAGCTGGAAGAACTGCGTATCGAACTGTGCGACAAGATCAACGCACTGGGCATCGGCGCCCAAGGCCTGGGCGGCCTGACCACCGTGCTGGACGTAAAAATCATGATGCACCCGACCCACGCGGCCTCCAAGCCAGTGGCCATGATCCCGAACTGCGCCGCCACCCGTCACGGCCACTTCGTGCTGGATGGTTCCGGTCCGGCCTACATGACTCCGCCACCGCTGTCGACCTGGCCTGACGTGTCGTGGGCGCCGGACACCGAGAAGTCCAAGCGCGTCAACCTCGACACGCTGACCAAGGAAGAAGTCGCTTCGTGGACGCCTGGCCAGACCCTGCTGTTGAACGGCAAAATGCTGACCGGCCGCGACGCTGCGCACAAACGTATCCAGGACATGCTGGCTAAAGGCGAAGAACTGCCAGTCGACTTCAAGAACCGCGTGATCTACTACGTCGGTCCAGTCGATCCAGTGCGTGACGAAGTGGTCGGCCCAGCCGGCCCAACCACCGCCACCCGCATGGACAAGTTCACCGACATGATGCTGGAACAAACCGGCCTGATCGCGATGATCGGTAAAGCCGAGCGCGGCCCTGCTGCAATCGAGTCGATCAAGAAGCACAAGTCGGCTTACCTGATGGCAGTAGGCGGTTCCGCCTACCTGGTGTCGAAAGCCATCAAGCAATCGAAAGTACTGGGCTTTGCCGACATGGGCATGGAAGCGATCTACGAGTTTGAGGTGGTCGACATGCCAGTCACCGTGGCCGTAGATTCGCAAGGCAGCTCGGTGCACAACACCGGCCCTGCAGAATGGAAGGCCCGCATCGAGCAACTCAACGTCCCTGTTGTGACTGCCTGATGCTTATGACCCGCTCTCCCGATGCTCCAATTGGTGTGTATGACTCCGGCGTGGGCGGGCTTTCGGTACTGCGCCACATTCGCGCGCAGTACCCGAACGAACACCTGATCTACTTTGCTGACTCCGGTCACGCACCGTACGGTGACAAGACCGAAGACTACGTCGTCGCTCGCGCACTGATCGTCACCGACTTCCTGCTCAAGCAAGGCATGAAGGCCTTGGTCGTGGCCTGCAATACTGCAACCGTGGCTGCCATCAAGGCGGTGCGGGCGAAGCATCCTGAGCTGCCAGTGGTCGGCGTTGAGCCGGGGCTGAAGCCAGCGGCGGCCATCACGCGCAGCCGCAAGGTTGGTGTGCTGGCGACCGCACGCACCCTCAAAGGCGAAAAATTCCTGCAACTGCGCGAGCAGATTGCCGCCGCCACGCAGACTGAATTTCTGCTGCAGCCAGCAGTGGGCCTGGTCGACCAGATCGAGCTGGGTGACCTCCACACGCCAGCCATCGCCGCCCTGCTGGACAAGTACGTCACGCCATTGCTGGATCAAGGCGCGGACACGCTGGTGCTCGGCTGCACTCACTATCCCTTCGTGCAGGACGGTATTGAACGCGTGATACGCGACCATGCCAGCAGCGGCGTCACGCTGATCGATACCGGCGACGCTGTCGCGCGCCAGCTCGGCCGCCTGCTGGAGGCCGCCGGACTGCTGCGTCCGGCAGGCGGTGACGCGGCCACGCTGCACGGCTACACCACCGCCGACGTCAGCGCGCTGGCGCCAGCCTTTGCCAACCTGCTGGGTCTGACCCCGCCGGTGGAGAAGATTGACGTTTAAGCATCATCAAAATATAAATTTGCAGGAATTAAAAACGGCTTGTATAATTCTGGCTCGTTGTTCAGCACTAGTTGGCAGCGAGTAGTAAATCAGCGGTGGCTGTAGCTCAGTTGGTAGAGTCCAGGATTGTGATTCCTGTTGTCGTGGGTTCGAGCCCCATCAGTCACCCCAAAGAATTAAGTGAAAAGCCCAGTCTCTGACTGGGCTTTTTGCGTTTCGGACTGCGACATTGCCGATGCCATCTAGCCAGTTTGACGCGTCGCGCGCTGGGCTTTGATCTGGACTGCGATCTTGTCCAGCGTGTCCATCACGGTACCGGGATTGAAGGGTTTGACGATATAGCCCTTGGCGCCGCTGCGCAGCGCCTGCTCCACGGTGCTGCGGTCGGTACTGGCGGTCACCATGAGTACCGCCGCCCTGGGCTGCTTGTCCCTTATCCATTCCAGCAATTCCAGGCCATCGCCATCCGGCATCACCACATCCAGGCAAATGATGTCGGCGCGAAGCGAGCGCAAACGCAACCGGGCGGCCTCGGCCGTGCCGGCGTCGCCCACCACGTCGTATTTGTCGCCCTGAATGATGACGCGCAACAGACTGCGGGTCATATCATTGTCGTCGATAATGAAAACGCTCAGACCTTGGTGCAATGGCATGCCATCCTCCTCTGGCTATCATGCCAATAACTATAACCCAATGCCCTGGCGCACGCGTAACGTTACAACATTTTTGGCACAGCCTATTGCCATTCAGCACTAGTTTAGCGCTACAATGGTTAATCGTTTGCATGCCCATGCAAAGCCGCACACCACGTCTGCTGATCCCCTGAATTTGTTTAAGTTATGTCACAAGATAAACCTGTTATTGAAGTCAGCACTTATGGCAAAGACACGCCCGTAGGTCGTCCTGACACCGACGGCCGCGCCGCCGTCTTCGTCCCCACCGCCGCATTTGATGCTGGCAGCAACGCTGCCATCCGCCTGGGCGCCGGTATCGTCGGCTTTGGCAATCCGGATGGCACGCTGACCGTCTACTTCGAAAGCAACCGCTTCGATGAAACCAGCCTGCATAAATGGGAAAACAAGGCCCGCAAAGCCTATGATCGCATGGTGATGAGCGCGCCAACGGTGTCCAAGGCCAAGCTCAACGCCAGTGCCCTGGAGCAAATCGGCACCATCGATGGCATGGGCATTCATCTCAAGCAGCCCGAACGCCTGACGCAGTGGCTGGAACAGGCCAACGCGCTGGATACCGCGCCGGTCGGTCCGATCACGCTTTGGAAAACCAAATAAGATTTCCAACAAGATATACGACAAGCAGTTGTCCTACACGGCGTCGGACGTTTTGCTGATGCCGTTCTGACACTCCCTGAATTATTCTGAACGCATGGATCGTTCAACTAAATACATCAGGGAGTTGGTCATGGCACGCTATCTACCCCTCGCCTTCGGGGCACTGCTTCTCAGTCTGGCTGGCGCTTCCACTTACGTGCTGTGCTCGGAGAACCTGCTGCTGGACCAGCAGGCATCCGTGTATCAACTCAAGTAAGCGCCTACTCACGCAAGCCCAGCATATTCACGAGGCGATTCAGGTCGCCCTCTTCGCGGATGATTTCCGCCATCAGTTCAGGCAGCGGCATGCGGCCCCAGTTGACGGCGCGACGCAGCAGATACGGCGTCGGGCTATGCGGTTCCACCAGGCTTAAATAATCCGCGATCGCTTCCAGCGTCGCATACGCTTCGTCGCGGTTCTTCCAGCCGGACAGCAAGGCCGCCGCCGGCGCCACCTTCGCGCTCAGACCAGCGTCCATGGATTGCGGCTCATCGGGCATGATCTCTTCCTCTTTGTGCTCGGGCGCGAGCTGCTGCAGCACACGCTCCATTGCCACCAGCGCCCCCTTCAGTTTCGACAGATTGGGCGACTCCGCCCCCAGCTGCAGGTCGACGAAGGCCAGCATGGTCTCCAGGCAGTTCAGGCAGCGCTGTACCACCTGCAGGCGCTGCGCCATCTCACGCCCCAGGCGCTGATGTGCGTATGAAATCACCTCGGTGCGCGACATCGGCGGCTCGCCCTTATCCTCATGCTCGCCATGGGCCGACAACTCGCGCGCCGTCATGCGGTCCCAGTCCACCAGCGTCAGCACCGGTGGCTTGCGGGTGTGGATCCTCAACAGCGGCACATGCAGCCGTATCATCATGGCGAACGATGCGTTCATCCACTCCAGCGGTGCAATGCGGGCATCGGCGTCGCCATCGCTGACCATCGGATGCAGCGGCTCCCAGTAGCGGCGCAGCAGACCATCGATCAGGCTCAGGCCGCGGTACAGGCCATCGACGCCAAACTGGCGGGTCCACGCCTCCGCCAGCCAGGCGGCGATCTGCAAATCCTTGGAGCGATGCTCCAGCACTGTCTTGCAGCGCGTTTCAATCAGCGCCCAGTCGGCCTTTTTCAGCGGACGCTCCCACTGCCCCATCGGCAGACTGGGATCGTCTTCCTCGCGCGCCAGCCGGATCTCGGTAAACACCGGATCGTAACGCAGCGCGATGCCGCAGGGCTGGCCCTCGGTAATCGGCTGCTGCAACAGCTCCAGCTCACGCAGATGTTCGACGTTCATCAGAGACTGCGGTATCGGTAGGCTAGGTCCATTCATGGGGGCTGTCGGATTTTCCAAACTCTTATCTTCAGTAATGAGCGAACGCGCCTTGTCGACCAGATTGCGCAGATTGGTTTTGATCGTCGCCATGGCCTACGGTAGCATCTTGCCGAGTTCACGTGCAAAAAACTTGGCCGCCAGCGGCGACGTCAATTTGTGCAGGTCCACCACCGATGCGCCGGGCGGAATATAAACCTTGTCCGACAGCGCCACCAGCCGGCCGGTATCAAAACCGTCGTCCACTTCATGCAGGGCGATCACCACATGGTCGGCGCCATTGTCCATCAACGCCTGGAATGGATTCGGTCCCGCATAGCGCGACGGCCAGCCATCGTCGATGCACGGATGCAGATTGAAGAAGCCCATACGCGGCAAGGCAAACAGCCGCGCGTCGATGCGCTGCCCGAACGTGGCGGCAATGCAGATATCCGGCCGCCATTGCTGTTCGTATAGCTGATAGAACGCCTCGGACTTGACCCGGCCCTTGTACACACTGAGCCCACGCGATTGCGCCAGCCGCTCCACCATCAGCGCTTCGCTGGCCGTGTGCGGATACGACCACACGCGGCGTCCACGGCTGATAAAGTCGGCGCTGACGTCGTCGGTGGCGACGCCCACCACCTGCACGCGTTGCGACAACGGTCCGCTCAACAACTCCCCCAGCACCTGGAAGCCCCGGTGGAAGCTGCCGAAAACGGCAATGCGCGTCAATGCGGATACAGGCGCCATCACCGTCACCAGGCAGGTGCTTTGACCGGGAACGCCGGCGGCCACACCAGCGGCGCGCGCTTGCCGGCGGCGCTGACCGTCAGGCGCACGTAGACGCGCGCACGCGCATCGCGCGCCGCGATCTTGCCGTCGCCGACCACCGTCAGCGGGAACTCAAACTTCAGCAACTGCGAGCGCGAGCCGGAAGCCGGTGCGCCCTCCGATTCACGATACGCCGCCACAAAGCTGAACAGCGCCCACGGGTCATCAAAGCTGTAGCTGACGGTCCGCTCCTCCACCGACATGCCCGCATGACCGCCCTCGGATTTCGGCACCACGGGACCGTCCTGCGCAAATCGCAGCGTCAGCATCACCGGCAAACCCGGCTCCCAGCGCAGCGCTTTGGCGGCGTCGCGCTGATGTAAGGTATGGCTGCCCACGGTCAGCGCCCAGTCGATGATCTTGTTGCCCTCACTTTCCGTCGCCGTATTGGCGCGGAATTCCGCCAGCACGTCAAAGCCGACCGGCTGCCCTTCTTCGCTGGGATACAGCGGCGCCAGGAAATCACGCACTTTCTGCATCTGATCGTCCATCTTGCGCACCGTGCTGGCTGCGGAAGGCCGGCTGGGATCGCGGTCCGACGCCATCGCCAGCGTATGCACGCGGTCGAACAGCTTGAGCACCGCGCCCACCTCCTCGACGTCGGCGGGAACCTTATCGGCTGTTTTCACGCCATCCGGCGACAGCGCGCGGAACGGCGCGCGGTTGGCCAGTTCGCTGTTGAAGGCATCGGCAAAGCGCGTCCACGCATCCTGGTAGCCGGTCTGCATCAGCTCACGGCAACGCGAATACAAACCGCCCTGCAAACCCTGCATGCGCTCGGAGAAGATATCGCTGGCCCGGCGCTGCGCTGCGCGTGCCGACAGCTTGTCCAGGCAGTTGTTGATATCGATATCGGCCGCACCGACCAGCACAAAGTTCTCCAGTGCGGTCAGGCTGCTGGTCGGGCTTTTGAGCTTGTAGCGGTTCAGGTCCGACACGGTCGCCTGCCACTTGCCGACCAGGGGATTGCCGGCCGCCGAGCCGCCCAGTTGCAGTAGCAGCGCTTCCGCATCTTTGCCGGTGGCTTCGATAAAGGCCTGCTGCTGCGCCACATAGCCCGCCAGAGCGCCAGCATCGCCGGCGCCAAAAGCATCCAGCAGCGGCGCCTTCTCGCCATTCCACGAACGGAAGGAGCGGTCGCGCGGCACGAACACTTCCGCGCGCGTCAGCGTTTCATCCAGCATCTGCAAACGCGACAGGGCATCGCGGCTCATCACGGCAGACAGATTATCCGCCACCGCCAGTGCGCCGATCTCCTGCAGCCAGGAACGGATGCGCAGCACGCGGGCGCGATCGGCTTCCGTCACCGGCGCCTGGACCTCGCGCGCCGACACCATATACGCCTGCGACAGCTGGTCGCGCGCCGTTTCGCCGAGCGCAGCATCCGCCAGGCGTGCCGCCGGCGCCTGCAGATTGGCGGGGAACTTCGGCAGGAAGTCGGTCTGCACACGCTTGCGCGCGTCGGCCAGCGCCTGCACCTGATCCAGCCGCGCGCCATCCCAGGCAACGGTGGAGCCGGGCGGCACCTCGGGCAAACGGCTCAGGTGATTGAATTTCATGAAAGGCTGCGTCAACAAACTTTGCAGCGCATCCGACAGCGCCTTGCGGTCCGCCGCAAAGGCCCAGGAGGAATTCGCCTCCGAGTATTCCAGGCCGGAGCTCAGCCCCTGCGAATGGCTGTCGGCCGACAGCGTCGCATCCCACGCGGAGATAAACTGCGTGAAGCCTTCATCCATCTGCTTGCGCGCATCGTCAACGATCGGTGTCCCCAGCAGTGAAATGCTTTGCGTCTTCTGCATCAGGTTATCCCAGGCTGGCCCGAGGTCCAGCGTAGCGCGGTGCATCCAGCCGCCCTTGCCGGCCACCAGGTACAGCTCCTGCGCGCGCAGCGCAGTGCGCAGCGCCTGCCAGATAGCGACCGTGGTACTGGCATCCGCGCGCGGATCGGCTTCATACAGCGCGTTGGAACTCTCCGAGATGGTCTGCTCCGCTTTCAGCAAGCCATTGTTGACATACAGGCGCTTTGCCGTGGCGCGCACCGCCAGCTTGTACGAGCAGCTGGCGGCTTCCTGCAACGGCTCTATCGTCAGCGATTGCACCTCCTTGGCCACCTGGCGGAACAGCTGCGCCGTGCGGTCTGGATTGCCGTTCAATTCAGCGCCCAGCAGGGTTCGCACCACCAGCGCCAGATCCTCGCCTGAGGCAGGGCCGGAATTCGGTGATTTCAGGCGCATCATCGCTTGCAGCACCTGGTCCATCTGCTCGATGCGGGATGTGTATTGCAGCAGTGCCGAGAACTCCGGCAGGTTCTCAATATTTAAAGCGTTGTTGGCGCCAGCAGTCATCTCGTTCCAGCGTGACGGCAATGTACAGCGGCCGCCGATAATCAGGCTGCCCGATACCGGGTCGATCGGCACCCCGGTCAACTCGCTCATGCGCGCATAGGCCGAGCGGCGTAGCGGATCGAAAGCGTTATCGGCAAAGCCCTTCTCCATGCGCCGCTGCACCCGCTGATGCAGGTCATCGAACCAAGGCCATGATCCAGGCATGGCCAAATAGCGCAAGCGTGCATTACCCATCAATTCGATGTACTGTAATGCCTCCATCGCCCGCTGGCGGCTTTGCGCAGGGTCGATCACACTCTGGCTACTGGCTTGCAGGCTGGCGCGTGAATCGCGGTCCAGCTTTTCCAGGTAGATCCGGACGTCGCCACTCAAGCGATGCAGGTCGAAGGTGGCATAGGTCAGGCCCAGTACCCAGATCACTGGAATGCCAATCGCAGTCCAGCGCGCGAGGCGATTCATGGCCGGACGAGGCATGCGATGCACCGACGACGCGCGCACCAGCCCTACTTCGGCAAAGATCTTGCGTTCAAAGATATCGCGCAGGAAGGCCGGCACGGCGCTGCCCTGCCCCGGCAGCCATGCAGGCGGTGGCGCTTCGCCATCCGCCACTGGCTCGACCGGTGCCGGTGCATCAACCGCCGGAGTGCCCAGCGTCAGATCGGCAGGCGCGTGGCCATCGCCAAGCAGCGCCGCCTCGTCGCTGCAATCGCCTGTCAGATAAACGCCGCGCAGCAGGAAGGGTTCGTGATACGCGCTCGGGCGCATCAGTTCTTCGGCAAAGATTTTCAGCCCGTTGCGCAGGCGCTCGATCTGATTCGGCAGCAGGAAGTATTCGCTGCTGTCCGAACCCGCAGGCTCCAGCGCACACAGTTCGGCGCAGCTGTCGGACAGCGTGCGGCCGATCTCGTTCATCGCCGTGTCCATCCACTGCAGCTGGAACGGCGCGCTCAGTTCATGCGGCGACGACCAGCCCAGCATCGAGCGGCGTAGCGGCTCCGGCAACGCTGCGGCAAAACGCGCGAAGCCCGGAATGATTTCGCAATCGGTGATCGCAATGTAAATCGGGAAGCGCAATGCCAGACGGTTCTGCGCCAGCCACAAACGGCGATGGATGGCTTTGGCGCGTGCCGCCAGGTCCAGCTGCCCGGCGCCGTCCGCGTTGAGGAACAGGGCCGCCGGTATCGCCAGCACGATCGAGTCGAAAGGACGGTCCGGCCGGTAGTTGCGGCACAGGCCCAGGAAATCGTCCCAGGTGTTGTTGGCGTTGGCGGCATCAGGGTCCGGCGAGCCAAGATAGTCGGCTTGCAGCTGCACCGCAACGCCTTGGTCGAAGAAGTTCCAGCTGATGCCCTGTGCACCCGCAGTCAGCGAGCTATCCGTACTCAGCGCGCTTTGCAGACCGGACTGCAGCAGCGGCAGCTCACGCCCGGCCGTGCCCTCGTTCAGCACCAGCGTCCATGGCAGGTTATAGCGCTCCGAGCGTGCCGCGATATTATTCTCGATCAGTTCCACCGCCACGCGGAACGACTGCTTGAGCGAATCGGCACTGATCAGGCGCGGCTGCAATGCAGCCGGCTTGTCAGCCTGCTCCGCGCCCTTCATCGCCGCCCAGATCACAATGGCGAACAACAGCATGACGAGCACCGTCAGCACCAGCAGCGTGGCGATGGCCGTGTTATCTGACAAGAAGTTCAACACTATGCGTCTTCCCCCTGGTTGATCACAGCGTTGCGGTCAGTCCGGCCCGCACAGGCCACGACTGCCACAACCACAGTAGCTCGGAGAGTCCCAGCAGGACCAGCAGCACAATCACAAACAGCAGGCCATTGCGATTGAAGCGCGGCAGGCGCCGTGCGGCCAGATGCGACAGCGTGCTGGCGTACGCCGGCTCCGACAGCGTGCGGTCCCGCCCTTGCAGGTCGGCCGGCCGCAGGTAGACAAACTGGAAGAGCTCACGCCTGTATTCCACAATCTTGTCCTGCTTCTGGCCACGATAGCGGCCCTGGAAACCCAGCGACAGCAAATACAGATACAACCGTCCCAGATTGCGGCGCGACGGCTCGCGTTCGCGCAGCAGCTGGTCCAGATCGTCGAACACCCGTTCGCCGGCATAGCTGGACTGGAACAGCATGGTCTCAATCAGCACATGGCGCCAATAGCTGCGCCCCGCCCATTCCGTATTCAGCAGCACCTCGTCGGCCAGCGCGGCTTTCAGGAAGCGGCCCTGGATTTCCGCCTCGATGCCAGCCTTGCCGGCAACCCGGCGCGCCTCCAGCGACTGCAACTCGATCAACTGGCATAGCTGGCGGCTCAGTGCCTCAGCGGCCGATTTGGCGTCCGCTTCGCTGACTTGCGTTGCCGCCTGCGCAGAGCGCGACAGCGTGTCGTAAAAATCGCGGAACTGCACCGAGGCCAGGTCCACGCCTTCGCTGATGCCGCCGCTCCACGCGGCCGGCGCCGCCGCTGCGCTATTGGCAGTCATGGTCGTCATCCTTTGATGAACAACACCACCTCTTGCGGGCGCTGCGAGCGCACGCTTTCGGTGGCGTTACTGATTAACAGGGCCTGATCGGCCACAATGAATTCGTCCGATACCTCAACGCTGAACAAGGTGTAGCCGGCGCTGGCGCGCAAGCCCAGTTCGGGCGCCGCCTCGATGCGTACACGGGGTGCACCCAATACCCGGCGATCGGTCAGCGAGGTCCATACCGTCTTCGAGCCGATCACGGCGCCGGTCATCCACTGCGTCGCCTCGCGGTCCGGCTGGCCGCGCAGGCCAATCACCAGCCGCTGCCCCATCCACTCCGGCTGCATCGGCAGCGAGAACACCTGGCCATCGAAATTGAAGGTACAGGTCTTCCACTCCTGGCTCACTTCCGCCACCAGATCGGTCAATGCCAGCAGCACCGCATCAAAGGCCGGCCAGGCATCGGCATGATCGTAGGCCGGCGGCATCAGCGGCACCGCGCCGGGGCGCAAGGTCGCCAGCGGTCCCAGTTGCGCGCACAAGGCCAGGTACAGCGGCAACGGCTGCGTCACTGGCGCGCGCAGCACCGCTTCCAGCCATGGCAGATTCAGGATCAAACTCGATAACCGCGCCTTCTGCTCCAGCAGATTGATGCGGTCCTCCGTACGCGAGGACGGCTGCGCGGTCTGGCGCGCAAGGAACACCGCCTTGTTGCGCATATTTGTGGCCAGCGTCTGTGCGCGCTGGCGCACCGCAGCAGCGGCGGGCACCGCCAGCATGGCCGGCATGAAGGCGCCGCGATGCACGATCTCATTGCCCTTGTTGACCGTCATCAGCTTCAACGCCGTGTATGCGGCGGACGGCGTGGCGCCTGCCATCAGCGCCAGATTGACGTCCATGCGCGGCACATCGGCAGCCAGTGCCTGCGATATTTCATCCTCAACTGCGGCGCTTTCCACACCACGGAACATGGCCGGCTGGCCCGGCTGGCGCAGCGAACGTGTATTGCCGATGACCAGATACACCGGCAAATCCTGCTGCGCCATCGCTTCCGCCCATGGCGACAAGTCCAGCTCCAGCGCCTTCCCTTGCGCCAGCGCGCTGTCGTAGGCTACCGCCATGCCGTTGGGCAGTATCGCTTCCAGCTGGCGGATGCGCAGCAAGCCGGTGGTCAGCAGCGCTTCATCGATGGCCAGCTCGCGCACACCCCAGCCATAAGGACTGGTGGCCAGCGACTGCCACGCCAGCATGCCATCGACGCGCGCACCTTCCTGCTGGAAGTGCTGCGGCGTCAGCATCATGCCTTCGTGCCACTGGATGCGAGGTAAAAGTGGAGTTACGGTCATCGGTCTCTTTCTACTGTGCTGCGCCAGGTTTCACTTCGCTCACAGCGAAGCCCTGGGCGTTCAGTTGGACGACATAGGCGCCGGCATTCAGCATCAGGCGCGCGCGGTGCTCGCCCGGATTGCCGTAACCGGCAAACACCACGGCGGCCCAGGCCTTCTGGCCGTTCCACTTTCTGTCATCCAGACGCAGGGTTTGCGAAGGCACCAGTTCAAACGGATAGACCGTCAGGCCTTCGGGGAAAGTGCGCTGCAAATCAGCACGCGTGGCGTACCATTTGGACGCCGGCATATTCATGAGCGAATCCACCATGGACGCATCCTTGATCAGCACCAGGTCCACCGCGACAGCACTATTGTTATTGGCGTCGGCGGCAGCGCGCAGGCTCAGGGATTTCCAGTCGGGAGAGACAGGCTTGGGGTCCATGCCCACCAGCGAACGCATGGTGGAACAGCCGGAAAGCAGCAGCGTCGCGGCCAGCAGCAGCGGAAGCAAGGGGAGGTTGCGGCGCATCTTCAGTTGCATAAGTCAGTCTTCATAACGCGTGCCGCAGGCCATAACCTATGCCTGCGCAAAACACTGTGAACAAAGCGAACAACAACAGCAAAAATACGAACAGCGCTTGCTTGCGGGTGAAGACGAGTTTCAGCGTCGATGGGTGCCACACCTCGGAAACTTGCTCGTTATGAATATACAGTCCCTCTGCTACCAAGGCAATCAGCGCCGACGATATAAGAAAGGAAAGCAAATTTCGTGGACCTTCACACAACACTTCCACCAGCATGAAAGCGGGCAGCACGGCCTCCAGCGGCAGTCCCATCGCCCCTAGCACAAAGCCGCCAAGGATGACCGACTTCACACCCGCAATCCCCACCGACCACAAGGCGCAAGCCCAGGACAGCAGGCAAATCAGCGCAATATCGCCGATTTGCAGCGGCTGGTGGTAGATATTCGCGACGAACACCGCCAGCACGGCAAAGAACATCGCCTCCCCCGCCTTGATGAACACCGGCGCGATCGGCGATACCAGCTCCACCAGGCCACGGCTGAACCCCAGACGCACGCTCATCCCCTGGATGAAGCCCGGCACCGCCGCCACCGCCGCCGGCGAGAACAGGCATACCGTGATCGGCTCGCGTAGCGCCAGCATCACCGGCCATGGCGTGGTCTTCAAGCGCCAGCAGATCACACCGATGGCCGCGGCGCACACCAGCGCTCCCGCTACAAAGAACGACAGCAGAAAACTCCCCAGCAGCAGAATCGCATCCATGCCAGCGGTGGCGGTGGCAGCGGCGGCCAGCACAAACGCAGCGGCGGGCAACAGGATGTTAAAGCGGTGCACCAGCGACTCCAGCGCACGATACGCACCTTCGAAGATCCCATTCAACTGGGCCGAACGTTGCGGGTCCTGCACCGCCACGGCGGCGCCAAAACACAGCACGCCGATCAGCACCGCCGGCACCGAGCCATACGCCAGCACGCCAAACAGGTTGTCCGGCACCAGCATATGCACATCCAGCGGCTGCGGCGCCGGATCATCGTCGTGCATGCTCATGCTGAACTGCGAATCCGAACGCAACGCCAGTCGTCCCAGGGTCGCGGTCTGCTGCGCCGACAAGCCGGAACCGGCGCCAAAGACGCTGGCCACGATCACGCCGACGATGGCGCATAACAGCATGGCCAGCAGCGAGGTGCCCGCCACCTGCGCCAGCCTGCGCCCCGATCCCGGCTCCGATGGCAGGCGCTGCAAACCAAAATACACGGCCAGGATCACGAACGGAAAAGCCGCCATCTGGATCAGCGACAGATACAGTGCAGCCAATGCCGCCAGCTGGCCGGCGCGGTCCGGCGCCAGCGTGCCTACCCAGCCGCCGAGCAGCATCGCCCCCAGCAGCGTCGCCGGATGCTGGAATACATCGCGCAGCTGTATGATCGACGGCGGCTTGACCAGGGTCTGTATCTGCATGGCGCCCCCTACAGTTTCACCGGAGCGGCGCAGATGGCGGCGACGGCGGCGCAACTGCTGATCACCGTGACCGCAGTGCGACCCATCGCGCAGATGGGATCGACCGCCACCAGCAAAATAAACGCCGCTTCAAACGGCAGCGACAGATAGCTGCAAATGGTACCGATCAGCGATACGGTAACAATGCCCGCCATGCCGGCCGAGGCAAATCCGGACAGTACCGACACCAGTACCAGCACCCCCAGGTCCAGCGCCGACACATGACGTCCGTACAGCGCGGCGATGAACAGCGTGCCGCAAACAAAATACGCCACCGCGCCTACGCGCAGCAGTGAGATACTGAGCGGAACCAGCAGCTCCACGCGCGTGCGCGAAAACTGCAGCTTGTCCACCAGGCCGCTGACCATGGCAGGCATGCAGGTGGCGCTGTTATTGGTCGCCACACCGAGCGCAAACGGTTCGCGCATCGCCTGCGCCACGGTACGGAACGGCACACCGGCGCGGCGGCCCATCAACGCGATGGCCAGGACCAGCAACAGCGCGCACACCAGCAGGAAGAGCATGACGAAACCCGCCATTGCGCGTATCGGCCCCAGTCCCGCCAGCGCCACCTCGCTGGCCGCCATGCAGACCAGCACAAACGGCACCGGCAAGTTGACCCAGCGCGTCAACGTCTGGCAGGCGTGATACACCGTCTCCAGCGCCTGATGCAAGCCGCTGGCGATCCGGTTAGGCACTTGCCCCGCTGCAAAGCCGAACAGCAGCGCAAACACCAACGCCTTCAAGGTCTCGCCATTGGCCAGCGCGGCAAAAATATTCTGCGGGATCAGCGCCTGCAGCACTTCTTTCAGGCTGGTGCGCTTCGGCGCTTCCTCGATGGTACGCATCGACATCCGCGTATTGCTGCTATCCGTATCGGCGCTGACGATCTTGCCAAGTGCAACGCGGGTTTCGGCGCGCAGGTCACCGCCCGGGCGCGCCAGCAAGGAAGCCGCAGCGGCCAGTATCGCCACCAGGAAGGAGAACGTCACGAACACCGCCACCACACGCTTGAAAATGCGCGCGGCGCCGCCGTCGTGGTACAGGTTCTGCAAACTGAAGATCACCGCCGAAATCATAAACGGCAGCACAATCATCTTGAGCAGATCCACATACACTACGCCCACCACGCCCAGATGCCGCGCAAACGCCGGCGCCGCCCAGCCCAGCACACCGCCGGCGATCACGCAGCCCAGCACCGTCAGCGGGTTCAGAGCCCAGCGCTGAAAGCCTTGCATGGAGGTCGGAGCGTCCATTGCTGTCCCTATTTGATCGATTTGAGCACACTGCTCACGGTCGGTTTTTCGGCCCGCTGCGCGATCACTTCGTTGACGAAGGAAAGCAGCGTCAGGTCGCGGATGCCGACCATGATGCTGAGCGGGGACTCCAGATCGTTGAATGTCACCGTGCGCAGCGACAGCGCCAGACTGGGATCGCTGTTCACGATCTGCATGATCTCCAGTTCATCGCGATAGGCGGCAACCACTTCACCCTTGATGGCGGCGTTGACCGCATCCTGCCAGGTTGGATAACTCACCAGCTTCGCCTGCGGGAAGTTGCGGCGGCCGAACTCCTCCCACGAAGAATTGGCAATCACGCCGATGCTGCCGGTGAAGTTGCGTATCACCTGCGGCAAGGGCTGGTCCCCCGCCATCTCCGCAAAGCGCACACGGTTAATCAGCAGCGCATGGCCCAGGCGCATATAGCTGTTTGAAAAGTGCACCATCTGCCCGCGCTTGAGCGTGCGCGCCAGACGGCTGATGCCCAGATCTGCCTGGCTGTTGGCCACCATTTCGGCGACGCCATCAAATGTCTTCGGACTGCGGTCGAAACGCACCGGCACGCCCAGCTCCTTGCCGATCAGCCTCGCCAGGTCAACGTCGGTGCCGACCAGCTGTCCTTTCTGCGTCGAGAAAAATGGCGGATTGTCTGCCGCCAGCATGGACACCACCAGTTCGCCGTGGTTGACGATGCGGGCAATATCCGGCGCCAGCATACGCCCATCGGCTACCTGCACCAGCGGCGAGTTGCCGGCGTCACCACTTGCCCTGGCACGCGCCCCGGTCTGCGCCCACGCCATGCCGCCCAGGCACAAGGCCATGCATAGCAGGAGGACGCGCGTGATGTTCATTGCGCCGCCTTCTGCACGGCTTTCACGCGCTCGGTGACCGGCGCTGCGGCAGCGGCGGCGTCATTGGATATCTTGCCCATCACCTGCTGGCTTTTGCGATCGATAATCGCCGGCCGCTCCGCCATGCTCTTGCCCACTTCGTAACCGAGTGCGAACAACAGCACCAGCAAAGCCACGCCGGAAAAGATCGCCAGTGCGATCAGGCGGGGTGTCAGACTGAATCGGTATTCCATGATTGCGCTCGCATTCTATGCTTCAGGGGACCATCACAGTGACCTGGCCCGGTACGTTGATGCTGATGACACCACCCCACATGCACATCAACTTCGATGAGTTATTCAACGCCGGCATATTGCCGATCAAAACTGTCGGCGAACCAGGCGCCCATGGAGCGACCGTCGCCGGTACGCAAGGCATGGGCGTCAGCACGCCAAGCGCCGCCGCAGTCGCCGCAGCTACCATGGGATTGGACAGCGACTGGCACATGCCGAACGGCGGTACATTCATGATCGGCTTGTTATCCATGATGGTGGCGGATGGTGTCGTCGTCATCACGCAGTTGGCCGGCAGGACCACCAATGAAGACGGCGCCACGCCAAAAGTACACTGGAGCATGCCGCCCATGCAGGTCTGTTGTCCCATCAGCTTCCCCTCACCAGTTTTTGCAGCCGCTCCAGAATGTCCGGCGTGGCTGCGGCATTGTCGGTACGCCGGCCCTTGCTGTCATAGCGCGCGGGCGCGCCCACCGGCTTGCCGTCGCGGTAGATCACCTCTTCCATCAATTCGCCGTCAGGCCAGTAGCGGCGCATCGGTCCATGCAGCAGATTGGCGCGGTAGGTACAGCTTTGCACTACGCTGCCTTGTGGATCGAAGTCGCTTGAGTCGCCGTCCAGCAGGCCGTGCTTGTAATGCGATTTACGGACCCGCAGCCCTTCATGGAAAAATTCGGCCGGACCGTGTATCTGGCCATTCAGCATATGCTGGCGCGCACTCAGGTTGCCCGCTTCGTCGTACGACAGCGACTGGCCTTCCGCTATGCCGTTCACCATCATCTGCCGCGACACGCAGCGGCCGTTCAGGAAAATCTCCATCATCCCGTGCGGCATACCGTGCTGGAACTGGGTCTGCTGTATCAGCTTGCCGTCAGGAGCGTAGGCCTGCATGGCGCCGTGCATTTTCCCGGCCTCAAAATGCGCCTTCAGCACTGGCAGGCCTTGTTCGCTGAACTGCTCGAAAGGACCGTGCAGCGCACCGTCCTGCAACCAGGCGCGTTGCAGCACCAGGCCCGCATCGTCACGCTCCTCGACCAGAAGCGGCGCAGCTGGGGTGGCAAGCAGATCGTCCGGCATGGCAGTCTCCGTTGTCATCTCAGTTCACCTTCGCCAGTGCGCCCTTGAGCGTCAGCATCGCGCCAGCTTCCACCGTTTGCGTGGCGTCCGCCTTGCTGTTGATGATAGGCGCCTTGTTATCCATCTGCACACCGCCCTGGTTGAGCATCTTCATGCCAGCCTTGTTGGTCAGGTTGGTGCCGGCTTCGCTGGTCAGTTCCGTGCCGCCCTTGATCGAAAACGCGGTGCCGGACTTCGCGGCAAAAGCGGTGCCGGCTTCCTGCGTGACGCCGGCACTGGATTTGATGCTGATGTCGCCAGTGACGGTGATCGTCAGCTTGCCGTCGATGGTCAAGGCATAGTCACCGGCGACCTTGTGCGTGAACTTGCCGCTGTTGGTATGCGTTTCATCGCCGGTCACGGTGATGTCGCGCGTACCTTTGACGTTGTGCGTCTCCTTCCCTTTTTGTACATCCACCGTACGGTCGCCTTCCTGCAAGGTGTGGATCTCCGCACCTTTCTTGATGGTGGTGGTCAGTGCGTTTTCGATCTCGGTCAGCATGTCCTTTTGCGCGTGCATATACAGCTGCTCCGCATCCTTCTTGTCCTCAAAGCGCAGCTCATTGCCTGCCGCGCCCTGCTTGGACGACCAGGTCCGCATGATGGTTTGCGTTTGATTGGCAGGCAGCTCGGCAGGCAGTGCGTTCTCGCCGTTGTAGACGCATCCCGTCACCATCGGCCGTTCCGGATCGCCGTTGAGATAGGTGACGACCACCTCCTGGCCGACGCGTGGCAGGAACAACGCACCAAAGCCCTTGCCCGCGACCGATTGCGCCACGCGCAGCCAGGTCGAGCTTTTATCGTCCTTGGCGCCGTCCCGGTCCCACGGAAACTGTACCTTGATGCGTCCCCACTTGTCGGTCCATATTTCTTCGCCGCTCGGACCGACCACCAGCGCCGTCTCGCAACCTACCGCGCGCGGACGTGGCGTCTGTACCGGCGGCCGGAAGGGCACGGCGGACGGGAAGGCCTCGAACGAATTGGAATACAGATCATCGCGCGCGGTGTGATGCACGCGGCGCAGCACAAACGCGGCATTGAGCGTATCGACGAAATGCCCGGACAAGGTGAATTTGCTGCCCGCGCTGAACGGATAGCAGTAACTATCGCCACGCAGGATCTCCGCGCCGACCTGGCTGGCTTCCACGCGCAGCTTGGCGATCGCGTTGGCTGCCGCGACGGCGAGGTGGCCGGTCGCAAATTCGTACACAGCACCGTTGCCGGTGGTGGCGGAATGCGTGCCTTCCAGCGAGGTGCTGGGGTTGATGAAGTCATAGTCGTTGACAGTCGATTTCTTGATGGCGATGCGGTTTTCATACGCGAAGCGCGAGACGGTATCGATTTCATTGCTCATCCCAGTATGCGGGAAGAAGCGCACTTTGGCTGCGCCATCGCAATCGGCAAAGTTGGACGATGCATCGCCCAGTACCATCGTATGTCCGCTACTGCTGAACGTGAAGAAGTAGAAGATGCCGGCCTGCTCCATCAGACGGCTGATGAAGTCAAACGCCGTCTCATCGTACTGCACCACGTAATCCAGCTTGTCATAGGTCTGCGTCAGCTTGTCGTCAAAGGTGATGCCGAAATCGCCCAGCACTGCCTTGATGATCTCCGCGACAGATTTGGCCTGATAGATTTTGCGGTCGCGCGATAGCGTCAGCAGCCAAAGCATGGGCACGACTTCCGCTTCATAGGTCGAGAAGTCCTGATCGAAGCCACCTTGTATGAAGCGGGAGACGATGCCCGTGATATAGCGCTTGCTGCCGCCTTCCACATTCAGCGTCACCGTCATGTTCTTGCCGACCACTGTGGCGGCACTCAGACCGGCGTTAGCTGAGCGCATGTACAGGCTAAACTTGAACAGTTCGGAGATGCCTTCGCTGCCCTCGACCGCATCAAGCAGCAGGTCGTTATCGCCAAATGGCGACGTGAGCGAGAGCAGGCCGCCCGGCTGTTCAAACCCGGTCCTCATGGCTGGCCTCTCATTGGATTATCGCGGAAGACATAGGCAAACTGCTCATCCACGCCGACACTCATGTGTATCGCACTGAATGGCTTCTGCATCGACATCCGCTCCAGCACCAGCGACGACAGCAAGGGCAGCACGGTCTGCGTCAGGATGAAGTCGATATTACGGGCGCCACTGTCCACCTCCGTGCAACGCGCGGTGACGACCTCCGTTACCCGGTCATCCCAGGTAAACCGGGCGTTGTGGTTTTCCGCGAAACGCGCTGCCAGCTTGGCTAGTTTCAGATCGACGATATTGCTGATCTGCTCATCGCCGAGCGGGTAATACGGAACCAGCACCAGGCGGCCAAGGAAGGCGGGGCTGAACTGGCGCAGCAAGGCCGGGCGCAGCTGCTCAATCAGCTCGGTCACTTCGGGACGTTTGCCGTTGGCGCACGCCTGGGTGATGACGTCCTGCGCGGCATTGGAAGTCAGCAGGATCAGTGTGTTCTTGAAGTCGATGGTGATGCCTTCGCCGTCCTCCATCGTGCCTTTGTCGAATACCTGGAAGAACAGCTCCAGCACATCCGGATGCGCCTTCTCCATTTCGTCCAGCAGGACCACGCAGTAAGGGCGGCGGCGCACGGCCTCCGTCAACACGCCGCCTTTGCCATAACCCACATATCCGGGCGGTGCGCCTTTCAGGCTGGAGATGGAATGTGCCTCCTGGAATTCGGACATATTGATGGTGACCATATTGCGCTCGCCGCCGTACAGCATGTCCGCCAATGTGAAGGCAGTTTCGGTTTTCCCTACGCCGCTGGGGCCGACCAGCATGAACACACCGACCGGCTTGCCCGGATCATCCAGCTCGGCGCGGAAGGTACGCACACGGCGCGCGATGGCATCCAGCGCCTGCTCCTGGCCAACCACGCGGTCTTCCAGCCTTTCCTTCAACTGCAGCACGGTGTGAATTTCGTCGGCCAGCATTTTGCCGACCGGGATGCCGGTCCAGCCGGAGATCACGCCCGCGACAATTTTCGAGTCGACGCAGACCGGCACCAGAGGCTCGTCGTCCTGTATCGCCTCCAGGCCTTTTTGCAGGCGCTGCAACTGGTCGCCGCGTGAAATACGTTCTTCGTCATCGAGCACGGCCGCGTCATCGGTGGTGGCAGCGATAGCGCGGCGCAGCACCAGGATTTCGTCGACTGCGCGGCGCTCTTCGGCCAGCTTGTCCCGCACGCGGGTCTGGCGCTCCTGTAGCTGCGTCAACTGCTTGTCGAAGCGCGCGATATCGGCAGCGCGGTCTTCGCCGCGTGCATGCTGCTGACGCAGCAGGCGTAGCTCTTCGCTGGTCAGCGTGATGTCGTACTCCAGCGCTTCCAGCTGCGGCGGCGTGCCCGCCTGCCCGATCGCGACGCGGGCACACGCGGTATCCAGCACGCTGATGGCTTTATCCGGCAGCTGGCGTCCCGTGATATAGCGGTGCGACAGGCGCACTGCATCGGTGACCGCTTCATCGAGGATTTCCACGCCGTGATGTTTTTCCAGCGTCGCCACCATCCCGCGCAGCATGACCACTGCGGCATCGGCCGACGGTTCCTCGACTTTGACAACCTGGAAACGGCGAGCCAATGCTGGATCGCGTTCCACATATTTTTTGTATTCCGCCCAGGTGGTGGCGGCGATGGTGCGCAGTTCGCCGCGCGCGAGGGCAGGCTTGAGCAGGTTGGCGGCATCACCCTGCCCCTCACTGCCGCCAGCGCCGATCAGCTGATGGGCTTCGTCGATGAACAGGATGATGGGCGTGGCGGAGGCGCGCACTTCGGCAATTACTGACTTGAGGCGGTTTTCAAATTCGCCTTTGATGCCGGCGCCGGCTTGCAACAACCCGAGGTCCAGCGTTCGCACTACCACATTGGCCAATGCCGGTGGCACCGCACCTTGTGCAATACGCTGCGCAAAGCCTTCCACGACAGCGGTCTTGCCGACACCGGCCTCGCCCGTCAGGATAGGATTGTTCTGGCGCCGGCGCAGCAGGATGTCGATGATCTGGCGTATCTCCGCATCGCGGCCTCGTATGGGATCGATGCGGCCCTCACGCGCCAGCGCTGTCATGTCGATGGTGTACTGGTCCAGCGAAGGCGTGGCGCCGCTCGCCGCGCGCGCCACAGGCATTACGCCGGCTTCCCCGCCGGCTGGCGCGATAGCGCTGGTCTGAACCGCGCTGCCGGCATCCTCGGCTGAACTCGCCAATAGAGCTGCAAGCTCGCTTTTCAGCTGCTCACGCGGGATCTTCAACAATTCCGGCGCGGTTTCGATCAGCAGACCGCGCAAACTATCCTGCTCCAGCAGCGCAAGCAGCACCGTGCCGGAACGGATCTGCTGACTGCCCAGCAGCATGGAGCTGAGCAGCCAGGCTTCCTGGAACAGCGCGATGAAATGCTGCGACAGTGCTGGCGTACGGCCGTTGCCACGTTTGAAGCCATCCATGCTGCGCTGAAGCTGCACCGTCACCGCACTCTCGGCGATGCCAAACCGTTCGAGCAGCAGCACCAGATCCGGCGCCCGCTCCTCCAGCAAGGTAAACAGCAAATGCTCCAGCTCCACGTTGAACTGCGTCTGCTTGACGCACAGCTCTGCGGCATGGCCCATCGCCCGCTTGCATTCGGGATTCAGCTTGGACAGCAAGGTGCGGATATCAATTTCCATGGTCGTCAGCCTTCAGCAGTCGACAGCAGGAAGTTGGCCGGCTGATACGTCGCCGTGGAAGGACCGGCGCTGCACAGCCATGTACTCAGGCCCAGACGTGGCGCCAGCGGCTGCCCTGCCCCCAGCAGCGTGTGCGGACGCCCGGCCAGCTGCAAGCGCAGACGCACCTGGATATCCCGCTGGAGATGCCGCGCCACCAGCCAGCCCAGTAGCGCGTTGTCTTTTTCACCCGGCAGTAACGCTGCGTACTGCGCGGCTTTCAGCGGTGGCGCATCCAGCGCCAGTCCGGCGCCCTGATCCCACGCCCGCGTGCCAAGGCAGGCGCCCATGCCCAACCGCGCCTGCCGCGTCACCGGCTTGCCCGGATCATGCAGACGCGCACGGTCGCATACCGCCAGCGGATGCCAGCCGCCGACAAACTGCTTGCCATTGAAGCGCACGCCCATCCGGTCGCGCACTACCGCCAGCAACGATGCCATCGAACGCGGCGCCGCTCCCTGCAAGCCCGCATGGCGCAGCCAGGCTTGCTGGCCGTCCGGCCCGCGCACACCTTCGGCGCGTCCCAGGCTGGCCAGTGCATCCAGGCTGCGCACCAGCGGCGCGGTGTTGATCGCATCCGTACTTAAGGCCAGATGATGCTTGCGCCGGCTGCGGTATAAAAACCCCAGCAAGCGCTGATTGAATATGTCCAGGAAGTCCAGGCCGGACATATCGCGCGCGCGACGGCGTTCCATCAGCAGCTCGGTGAACGGTATCGGCAGCGGCCCTTGTGCACCGGCCAGCGTCAACACGGGCGATTTCAATGTCAATGGCGGACCGGGACGTGTACTGTCCTGCAAATCGGCGACATCGCTGGGCGCAAACGACATATCCACCTGGGCGGCCAGGCGCAACGCTTCATCCATGCCGCCAGCAGTGCCCACCGGCGCACGCGCAGGTTCGCTTCGTTCCAGCAGGCTGATTGCCTGGAACAAATCGAAGGCGTGCGGGTCGTCCCGCAATAGCGACATCAGATCAGACATTGTCGTCCACTCATCGCAGGCCACTGCATCCAGGGTTCGCCGCCACGTTCCACGGCCAGCCGCACAAAAGAATTCGCCGAAGTGTACAAGGCAAAGAAGCGCGACAGCACACCACCGAGCACCAGCGGCGAGGTACCGACAAACGCATCCGCATCAAACTCCAGCACGATGTCCGTGCCACGGCAGTGGCCTCGCCAGGTATCGTTGCCCAACCGCGCCGTCGCCACCGAGGCCACCATGCTTTTCACGCCACGCACCTGTGCTTGGTCGCGCGCACTGTCGCCAGCGAACAGCATCAGCATCTGCTGCAAGGTAGCGACACTGGTGGTGCCATCCACCAGCGAGCGGTGATTCAGCCGCAGCAGCGCCACCAGCGACCACAAGGCCTTGGCCTCCATCACCGGCGGGCGCTGTGCGCTAGGCTGATAGAGCGCGCGTATCAGGGTCGAAGTAGAAATGCCCTCGCCATAGAAACGCGTACCTGGCGCCACCTGTTCGGCCAGGTCACGGTTGGTGCATAGCAGTTGGGCGTAGACCACCGGCTCGTCCGGTACCACGCGCACGTCGCGGCGGTCGACAAAGCTCAGATACACGTCGGTACCTGTAATCCCCTTGCGCAGACTCATCTCGCGGCGCAGGGACCAGAACACGCCGTCGCTGCCGTCCAGAGTGGACTCCGCAAAGACGCTGGGAATGATGGTGGGCCTGTCGGCGCGCGGATCGGAAGCCGTGACCGAGACCACCGAATGCACTTCCATCACGGCTTCGCGCTGATAGTCCGGCACCAGCAGGTATTCGTAATGTCGGCGATGCAGGCGTATCGGCTCGCTGGTCACCGGGAACAGGTTCACCGCCGGCACGCAGCCGAGCTGGAAATTGTCCGCGCTCAGTTGCGACAACACGCGCGCACTGCGGTTGAATACGAAGCGCAGCGAGAACCCCTGCCCTGCGCCCAGCAGGCCTCGCAGCCCGTTCACGTCAAAGAACTGGAACTTGCGCGGAAAGGCGAAATACTCCTGCAGCAGCGCGTATGCCGGATGCGCGTGCGCGGGCTGCGCCAGCACGGCTTCGTTTTCATCGAAGCCCACCTCGGTGAGCGCCATGGGTCCCAGCCGATGCAGGCTGCCATCGCCGCCTTGCAGTTCCATGCGTTCCAGACCGCTAATCAGCAGTTCATGCAGGGGCATGGTCGTCATCAGATCGCCATGCAGATGCAGGCGCAGGCTGTCCAGTTCCAGCTCCGCCACATCAATGCCTTCATCACAGCGCAAATCCAGGCGCAGCGTGCGCGTATCTTCCATCTTGATGGCGGCCACGCGCAGCGGCCACAGGGTGGTATCCCACGCTACCTGGAAGCGGCAGTTTTCGCCGCTGGCGGCGGTCGTCGACAGCATGGCGCCGCGCGCCACCGGCATGCCCGCCATGACCTTGCCCTGCGTCGAATCGAGCGTCATCTGCACCACCGTCATGGCGGGCACGGGCTGCGTCAGGCTTGGGCACAGATTGTCCAGCATGGCGCCGGCGATGGTGGGGAAATCGCGGTCCAGATCGCGGTGCACGCGCGCGGTCAGAAAAGCGACCGATTCAATCAGCCGTTCCGTATGCGGATCTGCCGACTCACCGCCACTCAGCACCAGCCGTTGCGCAACCTTCGGATAACGCGCGGCGAAGTCCGCCGACTGCGTGCGCAGATAGGATAATTCGCGGCGATAGTATTCGAGGATGTCGTCGCTCATGCCGTGGCCTGCATGGATGCTGAACGCGCGTCCAGCACGACGTCAAAATTGACACGGCACAGTTGCTGTCCCAGCGCCACCACTGCGGCGATCGCCGCGTGTGCGGCAAACGGCCGCGCGGGACTGCTCAGCACCTGCACGCGCACATGCGACAGCCTCGGTTCGTACAGGGCGATGCCGCGCTCCAGCACCGACGACCAGGTCACGAGATCCTGGTCCGACTGCGCCGACAGCGCCAGCATGTCCGGCAGTCCGTAATCCAGTACGGTGGGATCGCCTTCAAGGAACTCCTTTATCGTCAGCCCGTTGCGCACATTGAAAAGCCGCAGCAGGTCCTGCTGTAGCGAATGCTGCAAGCCGCCACCATCGAGCAGCCTGCCATCGGCAGAGGCATGCATGCCGGTGATGCGGTCGAACAAGGGAACGAGCGACGCCGTGATGGCTTTAGACATAGTTCACTACGATACACGGTGATCACTCGGGCGAACGCCGCGCGCCCGCCCATGGTCATCAATCCGCCTTCATCGTCTCCAGGTTCCAGTTCCAGGTACCGGTGCCCTTCGCAGTCGAATCGGCCTGCTGCTGGGTATAGTCGCACTTGATCTTGGTGAAGCTGATCGAGAACGAATCCGACGGAATGCCGCCACCGCCCGAGGTGCTGATGTTCGAGATCATGGCGTTGGTCAGCTCGTACTTGAAGAAGCTCATGTACTTGCCGTTTTCAACCCGCCCCACGTGCAGCGTGGCGGTGCCGACCTTGGTGCCCTGGGTACAGGCCTTGTACATCTCGGTGGTCGACAGGTCCGACATTTTCGAGAACGAGATCTCGGAAAACACCGGACGGCCGGAGGTACGCTCCGTGTTGGAGGAATCCATTTGCAGCGGCAGCGATGCGCTATGCGAATACGACAGCACGATGATCTTGTCGGCATAGCCGGTGATCATGCAGTTGCCCTTGATGGTCGTGCCCAAATCCAGAATAAGTACGTCAGACATTGCTGGCTCCAGTTGTTGATGTGCGGGCCCGGACGCCAGCACGGCGCCGGGACTGCGGAAGTGTCAGTTGAACAGCGCGGAATCAGCCAGCGGCGGCAGGCAGTTCCGCGACCAGGCGGATCGACGTGGTCAGCTCTTCCATCTGGAAGTGCGGTCGCAGGAACACCGTGGCCGAGTAAGCGCCTGGCTTGCCTGGTTTTTCGGTGACATCGACACGGCCTTCAGCCAATGGGAAGCGCGCCTTTTCGCCCTGCGTGGCGTTAGGGCTCAGCAGCACATAGGAACTGAGCCAGCTATTCAGATAGTTCTCCACGCTTTGACGGGTCTGGAAGCTGCCGACCTTGTCGCGCATGATGACCTTGATGTAGTGCGCGAAGCGCGATGCTGCCAGCACGTACGGCAGACGCGACGACAGGGCCGCATTGGCGTTGGCCGAGTCCAGGTTGTAGAGCTTGGGCTTGTTGACGGTCTGGCCACCGAAGAAGGCCGAGTAGTCCGAGCCTTTGGAATTGACCACGGCGATGAAGCCAAGGTCGTTCAGCTCTTTCTCGCGGCGGTCGGTGATGGCTACCTCGGTTGGGCACTTGAGCGCGATATCGCCTTCGTCGGTCTTGTAGGTATGCGCCACCATGCCTTCGATCTTGCCGCCGCCTTCCACGCCGCGAATCGCGGTGGTCCAGCTATGCTTGGCGTAGGCGTCGGTGATGCGCAGGCCCAGTTGGTAGGCCGAATTGGCCCACAGGTATTTGCTGTGATCGCGGCCGTCGACATCTTCCTCGAAGCTGAAGCTTTCGACGGGATTGGTCTTGGCGCCGTATGGCAGGCGCGCCGCGTAGCGTGGCAGCACCATGGCGATGTAGCGCGAGTCTTCGGACTCGCGGAAGCCACGCCACGAGGTCAGCTCGGCGCTTTCAAAGATCTTGGACATATCGCGCGGCACGCCCAGTTCGGTGAACTCGCTCATGTCGAACAGCGATGGCGCGGCAGCGGTGATGAATGGCGCATGCGCGGCGGCCGCCACTTTCGACAGGCGCTGCAGCAGCGCCACGTCTTGCGGATGGCGGCCGAAGTAGTAGTCGCCGATCAGCACCGAATAGGGATTGCCACCGAAGGTGCCATATTCCTCTTCGTAGATTTTCTTGAACAGCACCGACATGTCGTGATCGACCGCGCTCTCCAGGTCCTTGAGCAGCTCTTTCTTGGACACGTTCAGCAAGCGCAGTTTCAGCGTGGGGCCGGTTTCGGTACCGAACACCATGTCGTGCAGGCCGCGCCACGAAGCTTCCAGTTTCTGGAATTCGTCGTGGTGGATGATGGCGTTGAGCTGGTCGCTCAGGATACGGTCAATTGCGGCGACCCGCTCGTTGATCATTGCGACCACGCCTTTATCGGGCGCGGTTTTCATGCCTTCGTCCAGCACCTGGGTGGCGAACTGGCCCAGCAGTTTTTTGGCGTAAGCGCTTTGCGAAGGCTCGACCGCCATTTTGCCTTCCTGGACGATGCGGTCCAGCAGGCTTAGTTCTCCAGTCTCCGTCGCTTTGGCGCCGCCTTTGGCGGATTGATTAGCAGCCATGATTTAGCTCTCTCGTTATAACGATGTAGGGGAAGCGCGTGAGCGCTGATCAGGTTGGCGACGCTTCGGCGTCAGCCGCCGGCGCGGTTTCAGCCGGTCCCTGTTCCTTGAGTGTCTTCAGCTCTTCGCTGTTCTGGATGATGTTTTCCAGCAGCGCGTCGAGTTCATCGTTGCCATCGAGTTTGCCGAGCAGGTCGCGCAGTTGTTGGCGTACTTCCAGCAGTTTGGCCAGGCGTGGCACTTGGGCGACGATGGCTTCCGGGTGGAAGTGGTCGTATTCGGTGAAGTTCAGTTCCACCTTGAGATTGCCGTCGCCCTTGAGGGTATCCGGCACGGAGAGGTCGAGACGTGGAGCGATTTTGCCCAGGACTTCATTGAAGTTGTCGCGATCAATTTCAATCAGTCGTCGCGCCTTGAGCTTGGGCGGCGGGACCAGCGGCTGACCGGAGAGGTCTGCCAGCAGGCCAACCACGAGCGGGAGTTCTTTTTTTTCGGTGGCGTCACCGATCTCTACATCGTACGTGATTTGCACACGTGGGGGACGGTTCCGTCCTACCCATTTTTGTAAGCTGTCTGACATTCCCATCTCCACAATGCTAGTAAAAGCGGCTGACGATGTACAAACTAAAAACAGGCGGACTGGAGTTTTTTAAAAATGCGGCTAGGCTCGCGTCACCACCCTCGTTGCGCCGCAACGGTGATAGCTACAAAGGTTTCCAATACTCAATTGATAATAAATGTAAATTCTTTATGGAACAAGCATTTTTACGTATTGCCGCGTGCGTTTTTCGCCACTGCACAAATGTGACATTTTGGTGACGTCAGGTTGTGGGTGGCGGTTCTATCGGTGGTGGCAGCTTGGCGGCGGCGAGTTTCTGCGCCAGCGACTGACTTGCCTCGCTCGCGGCTTTTACGGTGGAAGCTGGGTCGGGCGGTTTGATGCCTGGTTTGTCGATGGCATCCTTGAGTTGGTCCAGTGATGGACGTTTGAGATTGGTGGGTGGTTTGCCTGCAAGTGCGTCTTTAAGGACGTCTGCCGCTGCCGGTGCTGCTGGCTTGGCAGGTACGGCCGCAGCGGCGGCATCCGCGAGGTTGCCGGGGACCGCGGGGATGGCGGCGTTGAGGTCCGCAGGCGCTGTTGCGGCAGTTGCCGCCTTGGTTTGCTCGACGACGCCGGCAGGCGCGTCAGGGATATCAGGCATCGCAGTGCGAACGTCTTTCTTGCCGTCGATGGGCGGGATGGATTTGTCTTTGCCATCCTTGCCATCCTTGTCGCTGGCAGCGAGGCTGCCGGCTGCGCTCTTGTCGCCGCCCACCGCGCCGCCTGGAGGGCTTGCGCCACCGTCGGCGGCGTTGACGTTGGCCTTGTCGCCAGCAACCTTCGTGGCATCGACATCGGGAGGCTGCGCGCCGTCGCCAGCGCCCTTGGCAGTCGTGGCGTCGCCGGTGCTCCCGGTGGCGGCGGCACTATCGGCTGCTTTGGCGTCGCTGCCTTCGGCGCCGGTGCTGGCTGACGCTCCGGATGCTTCCTTGCTCGCTTCCGCCGTCGAGCTGTCGCCAGCAGCCGCGCCGCCTTGTGCAGCGGCTCCGTCCTCTGCACTCGCGCCGCTGTTGCCGTCTTCGCTGGCCGCAGCGTCAGCCTTGCTGCCTGCAGTTTCGCCGTCTGTGGCCGCACCTTGTGCTGCCTGGCCTGCGCCCGCTCCCGAAGCAGCAGCAGCAGCAGCGCCTGCGGCAGCCTCAGTGCTGGGTGCCGCAGCACCGCCGTGTTTCTCCACTTCCCCGGCCACAATCGTTTCTGCCTTGATCGCATCCGCGCGCGCTGCATTCACCTGCGCTTCCACCGACTCCGCTTGCGCCTTCGCCTGATTGATGCCCGCCTGCGCTTGATCCTTCATCGCCGTCGTCTGCGACTCCGCACTGGCCGCCGCCGAGCCAACATCCTTCTCACTGGCGACCACCTGCGCCGCAAGCGACTGTTCCGACTCCTTGGCCGCTTGCGCCGCCTGCTGCGCCTTGTCCGCCTCTGCTTTCACGTCCGCCGTCAACGCATCAGCATCAGGCGCATGCGGCGCCATCGCATCCGCCGACTGCGCGCGCGACTCCTCCAGCGACGACGACATCTGCGCCATCGCCCCATCCGACTCCGCCGCCACGCTATCGGCATCCTGCTTCATGCTATCGAACGAAGCCTGCACCTGCTCCGATACCGAACTATCCGACGACATCGAATCGCTGGCCTGCTGCGCTCCCGCCCTGGTTTCATCCGCCGCCGACTGCACACCGGCCGCGCCCTGCAATGCCTCCCCGGCCGCAGCCTTGGCCTGTGCCACCAGATCGCCCGCAGCCGCCTGTGCCTGCGCCTTCCACTGATTCACCTTGTCCGCGACATCACCCGCCTGCCGCACCTGCGACGCCGCCTGCTGATACGTTCCCGCAACATCATCATAAAACTGCGCAAACGGCGCGACCTGTTCGCCGACCTCGCGTATCGGCAAATCCTCAATCGCCTTCGACGCCTGGTCCACATACGACAGCGCCTGATCCGCGCCCTGCCGCACCTGCTGCCGCGCCGTGCCGCTGACCGAATCCACCTGCGCACTGGCTTGCGACAGCATATCGGTCAGCTTCTGCACCGGCTGGCGCGCCTGCTGCTGCACGGTCGCCAGCGTGGCGCTCAACTTGTCCAGGCCCTCCTGCGCCATCGCCGCGGCCTGCCCTACTTTCTGCTTGCCCTGCGCCAGCAGATCCTTCAGCGGCGCACCGGCAGCCTTGATCTGTTCCTCCAGCGGCTTGAAGGTCTGATCCAGCAAATCCGACAACTGCTGCTTCAAACGCTGCACCAGCGCCTCGCACTGCAGCTTCTCCAGGCACTGCTGCACGGTCGAACGCACCTGATCCAGAATCTGTTGCACCGCTGCGGTGGCCTTATCAAACTGCTCCTGCACCACCGGCGGAATCTTTTCCGCCGCATCGCTCACCTGCTTGAGCGCGGCCTGCATCTTCTCCAGCAAACCAATCAGCGTATCAATCGCCACCTGCACCTGCGCCACCGCCTGCTCCAGCAAGGGATTGAGCCCATCGACCACACCGATCGCCTGATCCATCAGGGCACTCGCCTTGTCCGCCGCCGTCTTCACCGCTGTGCGCGCACTGGCGATGGCAGTCTTCACACCGGGGATCATGCCCTTGATGCCGACGAATAGCCCACGCGCCACCATCAACGGCGGCGCCTTCATTTGATAACGCGTGCAAATCTCAATCGCGTTCGTGCACAGCACATCCGCCTGATCCAGTTCGCTGGATGCCGTATCGAGCAAGCCGTTGGCCTCCGCCACGAATGGCGGAATGCTGTCCTTCACTTGCGTGAGCATGGCAATCGCATCGGCAATCGCCGTACGCACGGGGATGAAGTTGTCCGGCAGTTGCCTGAGCGTGGCTTTGGCATTTTCCGCCTCTTCATCCAGCTCGCGCATCAGTTGCAGCACCTTGTCGATCTCGCCGCGTATGGTGTCCAGCACCGCCTGCAACGCCGCCTCGATATTGTGCACGCGCGTTTCCAGTGCGTCGATGGGCTTTATCACACGGTGTATCAGCGTATCCACCGTGGCCGCCGCATCGGAGATCTGGTCGATGACTTTATCAACCTGCGCGCGTGCTTCGGCCAATGGCTTGAACAGGATGTCACTCACGCGATCGAGCTGCGCGCTGGCGTCATCAAACAGCGCCTCGCAATTGCGCGCCTCATCGCCGATGGCGCGATTGATGTGGTCGACCAGGTTCATCGACGCCTGCAACGGATCCAGCAGCGCATTGGCTTTATCGTTGAGCAGATCGGAAACGCCGCCGATGGTTTTGGTCGCCAGCTCGGTCGCATCCTGCATCGCCGAGTCCAGATCGGTGACGTTGCCATCCAGCGTATCGCGCAGGGACTTGATCTGCGCCAGCGTATCCGATTGCAGATGTTCGGCACGCGAGATCACATCCTGCACCGCTGCGTTGCCGGCGCCCGCGCCGCCCTCCAGCCTGGCCAGCGTTTTCAGTTGCTGCGACAGCGGCAGCAGATCGCGTCCATACTGCTCGACCATCGCCCCGCTGCGTTTGGCCAGATCCGCCAGCGCCTGGCCGCGCGAGGGCATGCTGTTAAAGAAGGCCATTTGCGCGCTGAAGTCCGGCACCAGCGCCTGCAGTTCGGGCAGCGTGGTGCTCAGCGACGCCACCGCCTGGTTGGCACTGTCCACCACGGCCTGTACGCCCGCCGTCTGGTCCAGCAAACGCTGCGGAATCGCGGCGGCATCGCTGGCCAGCTTGCGCAGGTCCGCGACCGCCTGTTCCAGCACGCCGGTGCAGCAATCGAGTATGGCCTGGGGATTCAGCAGATCGGGAATGGCCTTCATCTGCTCCACCACCTTCTGCATGTCTGCCTTGGAGGAATCGACGGTGGTGGTGACGTCGTCGGCAAAGCCCTTGCCCTGCTCCACCACGGTATCCGCCGCCTTTTGCACCGCAGCGGCGATATTCGGCGGGCATTGAGGCAATACCTCGACGGCGTGGTCGATGACTTTCACTACAGTGTATCCAGTGTGGACGTGGTGCGCGACGTGGCGTCACTCAGCGCCGCCTTGATCGCCGCCACCTTGGACGGCGCCGGGTCCAGCGACAGCGATGCCGAACCCACCGTGGCGATGGTGGCCTTCACTTCGGCCAGCGCCTGGTTCAGCTCAGGCAGCACTTCGGCGCCTTCGATCTGTACCTCCTCCAGCAACGGCAGCAGGTTGGGCACCACCGGGATCTGCGGCAGCGCGCTTAGCGCAGGCAGTGCCGACAAGGCTGCGGCGGCAGCGCCTGACGATGGCGCCACCAGACGCCCGGGGCGTGCCTGGCGATTCAGTTCTTCGTACACCAGCACCGCACCGCTTTGCAGACGCCCCGCCAGCGCGTGCAGCCAGCCATCCGCGCCCGCGTTCGCCGTCGCCAGCGAAGGGCCGGAGCGTTGCAATATCCATTGAAGTTCAGCGCGGGCGGCAGGTTCGCCCATCCAGTAGCGCAGGTAGGTATAGGCGTCGGCCGCCGAGGCAAAGCGGCGCCGGGAGCCGGCCATGCCGCCACCGCCATACGCCAATACCTGCCCCATCTGTCCACCAGATTCGTAGAAAGTAACGCGGCTGGAGTGGCGCCATAAGCTGGCCAGTGGATGCAGCATGGGAGTTCCTGCTTGAACCTTGGTCCGGCGACAATAACATGAGCAGCTTGACAACGCAAACTGCGGTTAAGCCACAATCCCGGCCACTGCCGGCCTCGCTTTCGTTGCACCAAGGCAGTGGCTCAGGTAGCATGGAAAGTGAACACCAGCCTATAGAAAACGCCCATGAACCGCGCCTTTTTGAAACTACTGGGGTTGATCGGTTTGCTTTTTCTGTCGCTGGCAGCACAGGGCGCGGACAGCCCGACGCTCGACAATATTCGCAAGAAACATGTCATCCGCGTGGGCGTGAAAACCGACTTCGGCCCATTCAACTCCCTGAATGCCAAGGGCGAGGTGATCGGCTTTGAAAGCGACATCGCGGCCCTGATTGCCGAGCGCCTGGGCGTGGGCCTGAAGAAGGTCAGCATCACCACGGAAAACCGCTTTCAGAAACTGGAGCTGGGCGATGTCGATATCCTGATCGCCACCGTCGGCGACACGCCGTCCCGCCGCATGATTGCCACCGCAGTGGAGCCCGGCTATTCCGAAACCAGCGTCAACCTGCTGTTCGCGCCGGGCAAGGCGGTGGACAGCTGGGCCAACATCCGCCAGCAAACCATCTGCGCGGTGCAAGGCAGCTACTTCAACAAGCCGATGGCCGAGCGCTATCTGCTGGAACTGCAAACCTACAAGACCGTGCGCGACGCCCATCTGGCGCTGCGCGATGGCCAGTGCGCCGGCTTCCTGTATGCAACGGCGGCCCTGGCCAACACCGTCCAGCTGCCCGAGTGGCAGGGCTACCGCATGACGCTGCCCAATGCACTCGTCACGCCGATGGCCATTTTCATTCCGCGCAACGAGCAAGGCGGCGCGCTGGATGTCGCGCTGGGCGATATCCTGGCCGACCTGCACCGTACCGGCTGGCTGCTGGCAGCCAGCCAGCGCTGGGGCATCACCTCCACCGGCTGGCTGCATACGCAGCAGACACTGTTCCTGGAGCGCGACGAGCAAGGCCAATACCTGTGCACGCGCAACGCTGCTGGCCGCTGGCCGGCGGCGTGCCGCAATACCGAGTATGTCTCCAGCACGGAGGTCAGCGGTTTGCAGGCGGTCGGCCTGTGGCTCAAGGAACAGCTGGATGTGGATCTCAACTTCATCTACGATCCCTACGACCGCAAGCAGTTCATCACGGGGATCGCCTACACCATGCTGCTGATCGCCTGCAGCATCGCCATCAGCCTGGTGCTGGGCGTGGCCGTGTCGGTCGCCGTGGATCACCGTAGCGGCTGGGGCGCCAAGGTCATTCACGCCATCATGGCGTACGGCCGCCTGACGCCGCCGCTGCTGATGATGTATCTGATCTTCTTTGGCCTCGGCGGCTGGACCATGCGCGAGTACGGCATCAAGCTGCCGGCGTTTGCGGTGGCCTCGTTCTGCTCCGGCTACTACACGGCGGGGCTGGTGATGCGCGCGCTGCTGGAAGCGTCCACGCACATCCGCAGCTATGACGCCGGCTTCGTGCTGCGTCTGCACAACCTGTCGCGCACCGCCACCTATGCCAACTGGCCGATCAAGCAGGCGCTCATCAACCTGACCAAGCAGACCATGATCGCTTCAGCCATCGCCATACCTGAACTGCTCAGCGCGGCCAGCCTGCTGATCGCCGAGAAGGGCAACATCTTCCTGACCATGACCATGCTGGTGCTGACCTTCTACCTCATCACCAGCCTGTGGACACGCCTGTTCAACTACGCTGAAAAAGCGCTGCTGCCGGCGGGGCAACCATGAATAGCGAAACGCCGAGCTTCCTCATCACGTGGACGCCGTTCCTGCTGCAGGGCTTCATGTGGAATATTTTCATCGCCATCTGCGCCGTAACGCTGGGCTCGCTGCTGGGCGCCGGACTGGCCTGGCTGCGCGTGCGCAAGAGCGGCGCCATCGCCACGGCCGCGGAACAGCTCTCGACCTTCTTCCGTGGCGTGCCCACCCTGGCGCTGATTTTTTACGCGGTGTTCGTGCTGCCGACCGAGTTCTCGCTCGGCAGCACGGTGATCCACATCCCGCAATGGAGCAAGGCGGTGATCGGGCTGGCCGCCGCGCCACTCTCGTTCACGTCGGAAAGCCTGGTAGTGGCCTACCGCGCCTGGCAGCGCGGCGACATCGGCGCGGCGCTGCTGTTCATCCCCACCTGGATCAATGTGTTCCTGATTTCCTTTGTCGCTTCCAGCGCCTCGTCACTGGTGGGCGTGAGCGAACTGGTCAGCCGTTGCAACACGGTGATCGCTGCCACCGGCACCAGCGTCATGGTGCCGGTCTACCTGTATTGCAGCCTGTATTTCGTGCTGACCTCGCTGCTGTTCACCTTCCTGATCCGGCGTTTCAAGGACTCCGCCTTCATGGCCGGGGTGCATGCGCGGCTCACGCAACAAACTTGCCGAAATTAAGCATTTGTGATGACTGAGACATAGTCTTCTGTTATAAAAACGTACTCACTCTGCTTTTTTTCGCACACGTTCGGGAGACTGGCATGCCGCTGACCTTTCAGGAAGAAACGAAGTTACGGGAAGCCTTTAGCGCCATCGAACGTGAACGCAGAGAGTCGTTGCGGGCCATGTTCAATGACACCCATCTGCGGCCCAAGAGCCGGGTAGAGGATGCCAAAACGCTGGCCAAGTCGGCCAAGGACGCCAAGAAAAGCCTGGCTGCGATTCCCGGCGTCGGCGTGCCCGATCTGAGCCTGCCGGACATGAATCTGCCGTCGCTGAACCTGAACCTGTTCAAGGGGCTGGACTTGCGGCAGCTGGTGGATTTCACCATGCCGCGCATCCCGATTCCCAACTTTGACATCTACCTGATCCCCGATATCAAGCTGGGCCACCTGCCCGGCTTCAACCTGCCCAAGATCAGGCTGAACCTGAAAGGCATCCTCAAGTTCAAGGACCTGCTGCCGGAGATATCGCTACGCGCGCTGGTGTATAAAATCCTGGCGCGCTTCCCGGATGTGAACATCCCCGCCATCCTGTACGACCTGAGCCGCATCTTCGACATCGACTTCAACCTGCTGTTTCCGAATATCCGCGACCTGTTCCCGGACTTCTTCAACATCGACCTGACCATCCGCCTGCCGCACCTGGCGCTGCCAGACATCAACCTGCCCGAGGTCCACCTGCCCAATGTGGACTTGCCCGAAATCGACCTCGGCAGCATCGACTTCAGCGCCATTCACATCCCCGGCATCGACTTCCCCCGGATGCTGGAAATTCCCGGCTTCGATAAAGTGCTGCGGCTGCTGTTTGAACTGTTCGACTGCGTTGACCTCAACGTCATCATCACCGAGCTGGGCATTGAGTTCATGTCGGAGTTCATCAGCTCGGCATTGCCGCTGGTGCAGCAGGTCAAGGCCGGCGCCAAGGCGGCCAGCAACTGGGGCACGGCCGCCATGGACTGGCACAAATCGCGCAAGACCACGGTGCAGCGCGGCTTCCTGCTGCCCGGCGATGCGCGCGACGCCTGCGATGCCGTGGCCGACTTGCTGCGCACCAGCCGCAACGAACACGCCGCGCTGGCGACCATCCAGACCACGCAGCTGGCGGTATCCACCGCCGGCCTGTTTGCCGACCTGGGCGGTGCATCCGGCCCGGCCGTCGCGGCGGCCAGCGCGATCGCCACCACCTGCCAGAAGATCATGATTATGGGAGCGCGTTACAAGGAGGTGAAGAAGGTCAACCTGATCCTGTCCAACCACGCGATGGAGGCGCTGACCTCGAACATCTTCAAGGTGTCGCCGCTGCTGGGCGCCTACTACCTGGCCAACAACACCACCAGCAATGTGCTGAACATCCTGTGCGACAACATCATCGAGGACGGCTGGATGGCCGAGTGGGAAAAGAACAAGCGCCAGCACCTGGACCCGCTGCTCACCGAATGCACGCGCTTCATTGCGGAATCGCGCTATGTGCTCGATCCGGTACGGCAGAACAAGGGGATGTTTGTCGAAAAAAGCAAACTCGACCAGCTCAAGGAAAGCGTGACGCTGTACTTCAAAAAGAAAGCCGGCATGGCGCCGGCCAGTGCCCGCGTGGCAACCCACAAATACGCGGGCTCCAAATAAAAACCGCCGCATGGGCGGCGGTGTTGCTGCTTAACGGTGACGGTAGTAGCCGCGGTGGCCCCAGCCGCCCCGGCAGCACCAGTGGCCGAACGAGAAGTCCAGTCCGATCGATACCGGCGGGTAGTAATAGGCCGGCGCCGGCGCGTAATACACCGGTGCGGGTGCATAGTAGACCGGCTGGCTGACGTAAGTCGTGGTGGTGGTATAGGCCGGCTCCGTGCTGTACGTGACGCGCGACGGCTGCTGTGCCGGCAGCTCTTCAGTCCAGGTGCCCGACTGTGCCTGGCTACCAGAAGGCATGACCGACACGGTATGCCACTGATAGGGGTCTTGCACGCGGGTCGTGGTGTAATACGCTGGCCGCTGCTGGGTCGCACAGCCAGTCAGCGCCGCCAGGGCGGCAACTACTGCAACGATAGTTTTCATGGCAATCTCCTCATTCCAGATCCTACTATATAAGGAAATCATACGCCGTTCGCGGCCCATTACAGCTTGTTACACCACTTTACTCAAGCGAAAAAAAAGGAACCTCAGGCGGTTCCTTTTTTGCTCAGTAGCGGCCGGAAATCAGTCAAGTTTCCAGGCGTAATCGACCTTGGTCCAGGTTTCGGCGGGGGCGCCGTCCTTGGTGCCGGGTTTAAATTTGCAGGCGCTCAGGGCTTTGATGGCGGCCTTGTCCAGATTTTTGAAACCGCTGCTCTTCTCAACCTTGGAATCCGCAACAGTACCATCCGACTTGACCAGGAACGACATCGACACGGTGCCCTGCTCTTCATTCATCAACGAAGCTTTCGGGTATTCGGCCTTGCAGTTTTTAGCATCAAAACTGGCAGGAACCTCTGCGGCAAAAGCTGCCGGTGCGCCCGATACGAGCACTGCTGCAATAACACTCATCCAACGCTTATTGATAGACATCTGAACCCCCAAGTGTTTTTATCCGGCACTCAGGCCATGCACCCGCACGGCCGCCTCTGAGATTGAATTACAGCTTCCAGCTATAGTCGACTTTGGTCCAGGTCTGGGCGATCGAGCCGTCTTTGGTACCAGGTTTGAATTTGCAGGCGCTCAGGGCTTTCAGGGCTGCTTTGTCCAGGTTCTTGAAACCGGACGATTTTTCTACTTTCGACTCGACGACGTTACCGTCGGCACCAACCAGGAAGGCCATGGTGACATCGCCCTGTTCTTCGTTCATCAGCGAAGCTTTTGGATATTCAGCTTTGCAGTTTTTATCGGCCAGCGAGGCAGGTACTTCACCGGCGAAGGCGGACGAAGCGATGGACAGGATGACGGCGGCGAATACAGACTTGTTCATAATATGATTTCCTAAATTGTTTTTAAACACTAGTTAAACGAACTCCACAGCGGGCCATCTGTCCACAAGGGTGGACGGCAGACTGCGGCAAAATTTTCAGAACTTAGAACTCTTCCCACTCGTCGCTGCCGGCGGTGCTGGCTGCCGAGGCGACTTTTTTCGGTTTGGCTGCCGGTGCAGCGGCTGGCTTGGTAGCCAGCTTTTTCACTGGAGCGCGGGCTGCCGCGATCGGTTTGACCGTGGCGGCCTTGGTGGCAAATGCTGGCGCAGCAACAGCAATGCGCTCTTCACCTTCCACGAGCTTGAAGATGCTGACCACGCGAGCCAGCTCGCCGGCCTGATCTTGCAAGCTTTGTGCTGCGGCGGCGGCTTCTTCCACCAGCGCGGCATTCTGTTGGGTCATGCTGTCCATCTCGATGATGGACTGGTTGACCTGGGCAATACCAGCGCTCTGTTCCTGGCTGGCGTTGGCGATTTCACCCATGATGTCGGTAACGCGGCGCACCGAGGACACTACCTCGTCCATGGTCATACCGGCCTGGCCGACCAGTTTGGTACCGGCGCCGACTTTCTCGACCGAGTCATCGATGAGTGCCTTGATTTCTTTTGCTGCCGCAGCGCTGCGCTGTGCCAGGTTACGCACTTCCGACGCCACCACGGCGAAGCCGCGGCCCTGTTCACCAGCGCGCGCTGCTTCGACTGCCGCGTTCAGTGCCAGGATGTTGGTCTGGAAGGCGATGCCATCGATCACGCCGATGATGTCCACAATTTTCTTGGCCGATGCGTCGATCGAGCTCATGGTATCAACCACTTGCGACACTACCTGGCCGCCTTTGACTGCCACATCCGACGCGGCCGAGGCCAGCTGGTTGGCTTCACGGGCGTTGTCGGCATTCTGCTTCACGGTCGAGGTCAGCTCGTCCATGGCCGACGCGGTTTTCTCCAGCGACGATGCCTGCATTTCAGTACGCGACGACAGGTCAACGTTACCGGCCGCGATTTCACGCGACGCGGTGCCGATGGTTTCGGTGCCGGTACGGACCTGGCCAACGATGTCCACCAGGCTGTTGCGCATTTCTTTCATTTCCGCCAGCAGGCTGTCTTTGTCGCCGCTGTTGGTGTCGATCAATACCGACAGGTCGCCATTGGCAATGCTGCCAGCGATCGATGCGGTGTAGTCAGGCTCGCCGCCCAGCTGTTTCAGCAGGCCGCGGGTGATGACCAGTGCAGCGGCTACCGAGATCGCCACGGCCAGCAGGCCCATGATGATCATGAAGGTACGGGCGCTGGAGAAGCCGTTGGCGGCATCCACCTGCATCTGCGCGTTCATCTTGTCTTCCAGCGCGCCCAGTTGTTCCAGCGCGGTCATCCATTTTTTCTGGGCTGGACGGATCTCCTTCACCAGCACGCGGGTTGCTTCTTCCGCTTTGCCCGCCAGCCACAGTTCCGAGGCTTTGGCGATGGCTGGCATGGCCACGCCTTCGCTTTCCTTCACAGTCGCCAGCAGCGCTTTTTCTTCTGCGGTGGCTTCCTGCGCGAACTGTGCGCTCAGTTTGTTCTGTGCATCCGCATACTTGCCAGCCAGTTCCTTGATGCGGTTCATGTCTTGTTCCATGTCAGCCGGGTCAGCAATCATGGTCAGTACGCGCAGCGAGTTGATGCGTTCGCCGACGTTGTTACGCATATCGACCACCAGGCGCGATACGACGTTGTTCACGCTAATCACGTGATCGAGACGGTTCTGGATCTGTGACATGCGCAGGATACCTACGGCAGTCACCGCCACCAAAAACAGCAGTACCAGAGCGAAACCGAGGCCCAGGCGAGTACCGACTTTCATTTTTGCTAAATTCATTTCGTCTTCTTCGTAATTGACACTGTTGATGAAGTTGCCTCGGATGACGCGACTTTTGGACCTGCCACCCAAACAAAACCCTTGCTGCTAAGTAATATACTATGACAGTAGCAAACAATGACTGCGAATGCAAAAATTTGCAGCTCCACCAGCAGCCCACATGTAGTTTTTTGGAACCAGCAATACACCACTGAAGTCGGTGGATATGTGTGTATATTCAGGAATTATAGATGCAAATTTTGCTTCAAAGCAAGCAATTACTGCCTCAAAAATACGCAAACGAATTTTCCGCGTGGAAATTTCGCCACACCCATCTAAAGTTTGCCAAAAGGGCTATTTCTACGCAGTAATACGCAAACGGGCTGCGGCTTCGAGCAGCAGTTGGGCGTCGCCGGCGGCGAGCTTTTTGGAATCGGACAGGGTTTGGCGGAAGGCACGAGCGCCGGGCAGGCCGGTCATGATGCCGAGCATGTGGCGGGTGATGGAATTGAGCTTGAGGCCCAGCGGGCCGTACTGCGCCAGCTGTGCCTGGATATACGGCACCATGGCTTGCAGTACCTGCTCGCGCGTCTTGGGTTCGGACGTGTCGCCGTAGTAGCGCTGGTCGAAATTGGCCATCAAAAACGGGTTGTGATACGCCTCGCGGCCCAGCATGACACCGTCCAGGTGCTGCAGGTGTTCATCAATTTCGGCCTCGGTTTTGATGCCGCCGTTGATGATGATTTCGAAGTCAGGGAAGTCGCGCTTGAGCTGGTAGGCGTACTCGTACTTCAGCGGCGGGATTTCGCGGTTTTCCTTTGGCGACAGGCCTTTGAGAATGGCGTTGCGGGCATGCACGATGAAGGTGGTGCAGCCGGCGTCCGCCACCTTGCCGACGAAGTCACGCACGAACTCATAGCTTTGCACGTCGTCAATGCCGATGCGGTGCTTGACGGTGACGTCGATCGATACCGCGTCGCGCATGGCCTTGACGCAGTCGGCCACGAGCTGGGGCTCAGCCATCAGGCAGGCGCCAAACGCGCCCTTCTGCACGCGCTCGGACGGGCAGCCGCAGTTCAGGTTGACTTCGTCGTAGCCCCACTTCTCGCCCAGCTTGGCGCTGGTGGCAAGGTCGGCCGGATCGCTGCCGCCCAGTTGCAGGGCCACCGGATGCTCTTCTTCATTGAAGCGCAGGTGGCGCTCCACATCGCCATACACCAGCGCACCGGTGGTCACCATTTCGGTGTACAGCCAGGTGTGTTTGGTGATCTCGCGGTGGAACACGCGGCAGTGGCGGTCGGTCCAGTCCATCATCGGCGCGACGGACAGGCGGCGGCTTGGCACTACAGGTGCTGGGGCGGCGGTCGGCTGGTCGATGATGATGGTCATGGTGGCAACGCTAAGGGGTACGCAGAAGGGTCGACATTATAGCGCAAAAGGCAGCGTCACTAATCCGACCAGGTAGCGGGCCGGCACGGCGCCGGGATTTTCGTAGGCGATGAACTGGCCCTCTCGGAAGGCCAGGCAGTCGCCCGCCTGCATGCGCCAGCGCTGCTCGCCCGTGGTCACTTCCAGCTCGCCCGCCAGCAGCCAGACTTGCTGATAGATGTCGGCGCTGTGCGGCGACTGGTCGTATGCCACACGGCGGCCCGGCGGAAATACCACTTCCACCAGTTGCAGCGGCGAGCGCACGCCGGGCGACAGCTGGCGCCGCTGGTAGCCGGAATCCGGATCGGTCCACACAGGCTGCTGCGCAAACGTGCTCAGCGGCGACGGCGCCGCACTCTCCGTCTCGAACAGGGAGGCCAGTGTCACGCCCAGCGCACTGGCCAGCTTGTCCAGCACTGTGGCGGTGGCGCTGCTTTCGCCGCGCTCGATCAGGGAAATATTGGAACGGCTGACGCCGCTACGTTCTGCCAGCGCGGCCAGCGATAAACCACACGCCGTGCGCAAGGCCAGCACGCGGCTGGCAATGAGTTGATTGATATCCATAAAATCCATTATACTGGATTTACCATCCAATAAAATGACACACCATGTCTATCGCCTTTGAAACCCCGGATCAGCACGACGTCCACATGTTGATCGCAGAACTGGACACCTACCTGCTGGAACGCTATCCGCCGGAAGCCGTGTACGCCTTGAACATCCAGGAACTGCTGCAACCAAATATCCAGTTTGCCGTGGCGCGCAATGATGATGGCGCCGTGGTCGGCTGCTGCGCCGTGGTGCTGACGCCGGACTACGCCGAGATCAAACGCATGTATGTGCGGCCTGCTGCACGCGGCACCGGCATGGGCAGGCAATTGATGGGAGCACTGGAACAGACTGCACGGAGTGCGGGTTGTCCGCAGATGGTGCTGGAGACCGGGCCAGAACAGCCGGAAGCGCTGGCCCTGTATGAACGCCATGGCTTTGAACGCTGCGGACCGTACGGCGATTACCCGGACGATCCGCACAGCGTCTTCATGCGCAAGGCACTGAATTAAGCGGCCGTCGGGTCGCCCTTCTTTTTGCGCACCACCGCCAGCTTCGGCGTGGCTGGACCAAAGATGGTGGCGATGCGCTCCAGCCGCGTCGCCGCCTCACCGGTCAGCGTGCCAGTGGCGCCGGCCACCTGGCGCACGATGCCGAGCGCTTCCTGGCGTGCTTCCGGCTCTTCCGGCAACAGCAGCGGCAGATCGTTGACAGCCGCCTCTTCATCCACCTGCAGCATCAGATACTGCTCGCGCAGGATCTTCTTCAACAGCGTCACGCTCATCACCTTGTCATCCGAGGTACGCAGGCGCAGCTGGCGCATGGCGGCGAACGCGCGCTCGTCGGCAGCGCTCATTTCCGGGCTGCGGAAGATGTACAGCAAGGCGCGGATGATGCCCTCGGTGAGACCGCCCTCTTTCGTGCGCAAGGCCAGCGCCGCGCGGTTGGCGGTGATCGCGGCTTCGCGCGCGATGTCGCGGCCGATGCGGCGCGGCTTGCCGCCGTCGGTATTCAAGCCGACCAGCGCCTGCAGCACCGGCGAACCATACACACCCAGGAATATGTTTTCGGTGGCCTGATCGCGGATGTCCTTGTAGCGGTCCAGCGCATCAACGATCTGCTTCGACCACGCTTCCTGCATCTGCAGGAAGATATTGTCCTGCGCCACAGGACGGCGCTCGGCGCGAACCTTCTCGGCCAGTTCCGGTATCTTGTTCAGCAGCGGATTTTTGCTGGAGAACATGGTGTAGCGCATGCGCAGCGGATGGGCTTCGCGCAGGCGTTCGGCCGTCGCTTCCGTGACCAGGCTTTTCACGATCGGGCTGGCAAAGGTCTGGTACAGGCCCTTGTTGATTTCCGAGACGCGCGCCACCGTGGCGAAGCGGCGTTCGTCCGCCACGTCGTTGCCGCCCAGCGCGCGCAGCGCCTCCAGATTGCGGCGCTCGAAACGCATCACATAGTCGCCAGCGGCCAGGTCGCCCGCAGCGATTTCCGCTTGCAGCATTTCCTCGTCCTTGTCGAGGAAGACGGCTTCGTACAAGCCTGGCGGCATGATGTCGATCATGTCCATCGCGGCCGTGAATTCTTCGTGCTCCTTGTTGGCCACCGAAGCCGACACAAAGATGCCCAGGTGGCCGATACTCTGGTGCATGGAGTAGATGATGGTCTGGCCGCCCGCCACCAGCGCGGCGTCGTCCTCGTACAGATCCAGTACCCAGCCCAGCGCCTGCTGCGGCGGCGTGATGTCATCGCCCCACGAGCAGAACACCACGATCGGCGACTTGATGTTGCGCAGGTCGATGCGGTGGCCATCGCTGTCGAGCAGCGCGGCATCGCTGAGGCGGTTGCCGACGAACAGCGAGTCGGCGATGTATTGCATCTCACCGGCGTTCAGCAGCACCGGATTGCCCCACCATTTTTCAAAGTCGAGGAAGCGCTGCGCTTCGGTGTCGATCTTGGAATAGACGTGGTAGTTTTTGCTCCACAGGGTATTGGACGGATTCATCTTCTCAAAGTTCTCGACCAGCTGTGCGCCGTCGAAAATGCCGTTCCCCAGGTCGCCTGCGAGCGCCGTCATCCACGTGCCGCCCAGCGCCCCGCCCAGATAGCGCAGCGGATTCTTGCCGCGCACGCCAGCCCAGTAGGACAGCGGCGCACCGGCCAGCACCAGCGGGCCGACCAGGTCGGGATTCAAGGCGCTGGTCATCATGATCTGCCAGCCGGCCTGGCAATTGCCGATCAGCGCAGGTTTGCCATCCGCTTCCGGATGCAGTTCAGCCACCTTGGCAATGAAGCGGGCTTCGGCGCGGCACACGTCTTCAATCGTCTGGCCCGGTACCGGGTGCGGCGTGAAGCCGACGAAATAGCAGGGATGGCCAGCCTTGAGGACCACGCCAATTTCACTGTCGTGTTTCATGCCGCCGATGCCGGGGCCATGGCCGGCGCGCGGGTCGAACACGATGAAGGGACGTTTGCTGGGGTCGGGGGTGATGCCGTCGGGCTGCAAGATGTGCAGCAGGCCGTAATTGACGGGGCGTTCGAGATGGCGGCCATCCATCACGACCTCAAATTTGAAACTCAGCACATGCGGCGCGGTCTGCTCGGCGCGGTGATTGCGCTCGTCGCCGCGCTCGCGCAGCACTTCCATGAACAGGACCGAACGCTGGGCAGCGTCGATCCAATAGTCGCTGGCCTGCTGTACCAGGTTGAAGGGATTACCCGGCCAGTTCAGCCAGGGGTTGCTCTTGTCATCGCTCACCATGATCCTCCATTGCGTTTTTGCTGCCACGCACAAAAGTACCCCAGTAAGAGCGAAAAGGCAAATGAAAAAGCCGCCTTGCGGCGGCTTCTTGATCCTGCGGCCAGGCGCGAATTACGCTTCGCGCGAAGCTTTTTTACGCTCGTGCTCTTTCAGGTGACGCTTGCGCAGACGGATCGATTTCGGGGTGATTTCCACCAGTTCGTCGTCGTCGATGAATTCGACTGCGTATTCCAGCGACATCTGGATCGGCGGTACCAGGCGTACGGCTTCGTCGGTACCCGACGAACGCACGTTGGTCAGCTGCTTGCCCTTGATCGGGTTGACCACCAGATCGTTGTCACGCGAGTGGATACCGATGATCATGCCTTCGTACACTGGGTCGTTGTGGACCACGAACATACGGCCGCGGTCTTGCAGTTTCCAGATGGCGTAAGCAACAGCAGCGCCGTCGTCTTGCGAGATCAGCACGCCGTTACGACGGCCGCCCAGTTCGCCTTTGCTATTGTCGACTGGCGCGTACGCGTCAAACACGTGCGACATCAGGCCGGTACCACGGGTCAGGGTCATGAATTCGCCCTGGAAGCCGATCAGGCCACGTGCTGGAATACGGTATTCCAGACGCACACGGCCCTTGCCGTCCGATTCCATGTTTTGCAGGTCGCCACGACGACGGCCCAGTTCTTCCATGACGCCGCCCTGGTTGGCTTCTTCCACGTCGACCGACAGTTGCTCGAACGGCTCGTGGCGTACGCCATCGACCATTTTGAACACCACGCGTGGACGCGATACGGCCAGCTCGAAACCTTCACGACGCATGTTTTCGATCAGGATGGTCAGGTGCAGCTCGCCGCGGCCCGATACTTCGAACGTGGTGTCGTCGTCGGTTGGTGCAACGCGCAGAGCAACGTTGGCCTTGAGTTCTTTGTCCAGACGGTCGCGCAGCTGGCGCGAGGTCACGAACTTGCCTTCGCGGCCAGCCAGTGGCGAGTTGTTGACCATGAAGTTCATGGTCAGGGTCGGCTCGTCAACGGTCAGCATCGGCAGCGCGTCCGGGGTATCCGGTGCGCACACGGTCGAACCGATGCCGATTTCTTCGATACCGTTGATCAGCACGATGTCGCCAGCGACTGCGTCGTCGACCAGCACGCGCTCCAGGCCTTTGAAGTTCAGCACCTGGTTGATGCGGCCTTTGATCGGGGTGGCGCCTGGACCGTTCAGAACGATCACGTCCTGGCCGGTTTTGACGCGGCCGCGGTTGATACGGCCAATGCCGATCTTGCCCACGTACGACGAATAGTCCAGCGAGGTGATTTGCATTTGCAGCGGACCATCTGGATTGTCGTCACGGACTGGCACGTGTTCCAGGATGGCGTCGAACAGTGGCTTCATGTCGCCCGAGCGCACGTCTTCGGTCAGGCCGGCGTAGCCGTTCAGACCCGAGGCGTAGACGATAGGGAAGTCCAGCTGCTCGTCGGTAGCGCCCAGTTTGTCGAACAGTTCGAAGGTCTGGTTGATGGCCCAGTCAGCGCGCGCGCCTGGACGGTCCACCTTGTTGACCACCACGATCGGCTTCAGGCCCAGGGCCAGTGCCTTGCGGGTCACGAAACGGGTCTGTGGCATTGGGCCTTCCTGGGCATCCACCAGCAGCAGAACCGAGTCCACCATCGACAGCACACGCTCCACTTCACCGCCGAAGTCGGCGTGGCCTGGGGTGTCAACGATGTTGATGTGGGTGCCTTCGTACTCAACCGCGCAGTTCTTGGACAGAATCGTGATGCCACGTTCTTTTTCCAGATCGTTCGAGTCCATGACTCGGGTGTCGACAGCCTGGTTCTCACGGAAAGTGCCAGACTGGCGCAGCAGCTGGTCAACCAGGGTGGTTTTACCGTGGTCAACGTGGGCGATGATTGCAATATTGCGAATTGCGCGTTTAGTATTAGACATGGTTGTATATGTGCGGAAAAACTGCGAGTGGGTACGCGAGGTACGCGAAGCCTTCTAGTATAGCATGTTGCGTTGCAACTTTATCGCTTTATTGCGGCGTAAATGCGATTAAACGTTCTGGCGCGAGAATACTGTATTCGCCAAGGATGGCGGTGCCCAGCAGCTTGTCGTCCAGATAGACCCGCACCCTGCCCTGATACTGCGGCACCGTGATCGACGGTTCCTTGCCCAGTGGCAGGCGCTGGCCGTTCAGGAAACGCTTGGCCAGGTCGGCATTCAGCTGCACCGGTGGGAAGCTCGACAGCAAGGCATCCACCGGCGACAACAGGTCCAGCGGTGCTGCGTGCACAGCCAACTCGTCCAGCGTAATCATGCGGTCCGTGGTGAGTTCGCCTACCTGCGTGCGGCGCAGTGCGTTCAGGTGCGCACCGCAGCCGAGCGCGGCGCCGATATCTTCGCCGAGCACGCGGATATACGTCCCCTTGCTGCAAGTGACCGACAGTTTCAGGAACGGCGCTTCGTAGGAAATCAGTTCCAGCTTGTGAATCACCACATCGCGCGCTTCGCGTTCGAGCGTGATGCCTTCGCGTGCGTATTCGTACAATGGCTTGCCGTCGCGCTTGAGCGCCGAGTACATCGGCGGCACCTGCTTGATCGGGCCGCGGAATTGCGCCAGCACGGCTTCAATCTGCGCCAGCGTGACATGGACCTCGCGCGTTTCCAGCACCTGGCCTTCGGTGTCGCCGGTATCGGTGGTCTGCCCCAGGTGGACGGTGGTGTCGTAGCTCTTGTCCGCCTCCAGCAAGTCCTGCGAGAACTTGGTGGCTTCGCCAAAGCACAGCGGCAGCAGGCCGGTGGCAAATGGATCGAGCGTGCCGGTGTGGCCAGCCTTCTTGGCGTTGAGGATGCGCTTGGCCTTGATCAGCGCGTCATTGCTGGACAGGCCTACCGGTTTGTCGAGCAGCAGCACGCCGTCCACGAGATCGCGGACACGTTTTACACGGGCCTGATTCATTACGCTTCGCCGTCGTCGACGCCGTCATCCAGTGAGCGGGTGCTGTTGGCCTGGTCGATCAGTGCCGACATGGCCATGCCGCGCGCGGCCGAGGTGTCATGCACAAAGTGCAGCTGCGGCAGCGTGTGGATGTGCAGACGCTTGCCCAGCTGGTTGCGCAGGTAGCCCGCGGCGGCGTTGAGGCCGGCCAGGGTGTTCTTCACGGTTTCCGCATCGTCCTTCAGCATGGTGAAGTAGATTTTGGCGTGGGCGTAATCCGGCGTCAGTTGCACTTCTGCCAGCGTAATCATGCCGACGCGCGGATCTTTGAGTTCAAAGGCGATCAGTTCGGACAGGTCCTTCTGGATCTGATCAGCCACGCGCAGGCCGCGCTGTGGGATGTTTTTGCTATGTTTTGCCATGATGATTCCATAAACGGCAAGTGGACGGGAGGGCCCGTCCACTTTACCAGATACTGCTTTGCTCCCCCGAAATTACAGGGTACGCGCGATTTCCTGGACTTCGAACACTTCCAGGGAGTCGCCCACCTGAATGTCGTTGTAGTTCTTCAGCGACAGGCCGCACTCCAGGCCGGCGCGGACTTCCTTGGCGTCGTCCTTGAAGCGTTTGAGCGAGTCGATCTCCCCAGTCCACACCACGATGTTGTTGCGCAGCAGGCGCACCGACGACGAACGCTTGACCACACCATCGGTCACCAGGCAGCCGGCCACTGCGCCGACTTTGGAGACCAGGATGACCTGGCGTACTTCGACCTGGCCGGTAACGGTTTCGCGTTTTTCCGGTGCCAGCATGCCCGACAGCGCCGACTTGATCTCGTCGATCGCATCGTAAATGATGTTGTAGTAGCGGATGTCCACGCCGTTCGACTCGGCCAGCTTGCGCGCCTGGGCGTCGGCACGGGCGTTGAAGCCGATGATGACCGCTTTCGAGGCCACCGCCAGATTGACGTCCGACTCGGTGATGCCACCGACTGCGGCGTGCACGATCTGTACCCGCACTTCCGAGGTCGACAGTTTCTGCAGCGAGCCCACCAGCGCTTCTTGCGAACCTTGCACGTCGGTCTTGATGATCAGCGGCAGGTTTTTCACTTCGCCTTCGGCCATCTGGTCGAACATGTTTTCCAGTTTCGCGGCCTGCTGTTTCGCCAGTTTGACGTCGCGGAACTTACCTTGACGGAACAGGCCAATCTCACGGGCTTTACGCTCGTCCGCCATGACCATGACTTCTTCACCGGCTTGCGGCACTTCGGTCAGACCCTGGATTTCGACCGGAATCGATGGGCCAGCCTGGGTAATCGGCTTGCCGTTCTCGTCCAGCATCGCACGCACCCGGCCATACGAAGAACCTGCCAGGATCACGTCGCCGCGCTTCAGCGTACCGGATTGCACCAGCACGGTTGCGACCGGACCCTTACCTTTATCCAGACGGCCCTCAACCACCAGGCCACGGGCCGGCGAATCGATCGGTGCTTTCAGTTCCAGCACCTCAGCTTGCAGCAGCACTTGCTCCAGCAGGTTGTCGATACCTTCACCGGTCTTGGCCGATACCGGCACGAATGGCGATTCGCCACCGTATTCTTCCGGCACCACGCTCTCGGCAACCAGCTCCTGCGTGACGCGGTCAACGTTGCCGCCCGGTTTGTCGATCTTGTTGATCGCCACCACCAGAGGCACGCCAGCCGCTTTCGCGTGAGCGATCGCTTCTTTGGTTTGCGGCATCACGCCGTCGTCCGCTGCCACCACCAGAATCACGATGTCGGTGGCTTTCGCACCGCGGGCACGCATGGCCGTAAAGGCTTCGTGACCTGGCGTATCCAGGAAGGTGACGATGCCGCGCGGGGTTTCCACGTGGTAGGCGCCGATGTGCTGGGTAATGCCACCGGCTTCACCCGACGCCACTTTGGCACGGCGGATGTAATCCAGCAGCGAGGTTTTACCGTGGTCAACGTGACCCATGACGGTCACCACCGGTGCGCGCGAGACGGACTCGAAGTGCGCGTGCTCGCCCTGGTCGGCCAGGATTGCTTCCGGATCGTCTTCCTCGGCAGCGTGGGCTTTGTGGCCCATTTCTTCCACCACGATCATCGCGGTTTCCTGGTCCAGCACCTGGTTGATGGTGCACATCTGGCCCAGCTTCATGAGCTGCTTGATGACCTCGGATGCCTTGACGGACATCTTGTGCGCCAGTTCGGCCACGGTGATGGTTTCAGGAACGTGCACATCCTTGACGATGGCTTCGGTTGGCGCCTGGAAGTTGCTTTCGCGGTCATCCGACTGATGATGGCGACGGCCACCCTTGCCACCGCGCCAGCTGTCGCGGCCCGTGCTGGCGCCAGCGCCGGCGTTGCCGCCACGGCCCTTGCCACCACCTGGTGCGCCACGTTTCTTGGCATCGTCCTGCCAGGTCGACGACACATTCGCCGACTTGATCGATTTCTTGTCGCCAGCAACCGCTGGTTTCTTGTCGTCTTTTTTCTCGCCGGGCTTGGCTGCATTGGCGGCGGTCGCCGGCTTGTGCAGCGTGCCTTCAGCAACTTTCGGTTTGACCGGTGCCGGTGCCGGCTCCGGTGCCTTGATGGCGCGGCGCGGCGCATTCATCATGGCCTTGATCTGGGCGACTTCATCGGCTACCGCCTGGCGTGCGCGCTCGGTGGCAGCGGCTTGTTCAGCAGCTTCCTTGGCAGCAGCAGCCTTCTTCTTGGCTTCTTCCGCAGCAGCTTTTTGCTTGGCTTCTTCCGCCGCAGTATCGACCGCAGGCGCAGCCGGCGCCGAGGCAGCAGCGGCCTTGGCGGCAGCAGCTTTCTTGGCTTCGTCTTCAGCTTCCTTCTTGGCAGCAGCTTCTGCTTCAGCAGTCGCCTTGGCCTGGGCTGCCTTGTCGGCTTCCAGCTTGGCCAGACGCTCTTGCTTCTCGCGCAGTTCGGCTTCCTGACGCGCGATCAGCTCCGCTTGCTTGCGGGCTTCTTCTTCGCGGCGTGCGGTTTCAGCCGCGTCGATCACCGGCGCGGCCGGGGCGGCAGCGGTGGTCGTCAGCGGTTCGTCGCGCTGGACGAAGGTACGGGTCTTCTTGACCGCCACCTGGATGGTGCGGGCTTTGCCATTGGCGTCCGCCTGTTTGATCTCGGTGGTTTCCTTGCGGGTCAGCGTGATCTTTTTCTTTTCAGTCGGCTCACCGGCGCCGTGGGTGCGGCGCAGGTGTTCGAGCAGCTTATCCTTATCCTCTTTCGACAATGGATCTGACGCCGAACTTTTCTCGACGCCGGCAGAACGCAGCTGCGTCAGCAGCAAATCTGCAGGCATCTTCAGTTCGGTGGCAAATTGGGCTACGTTGTTACTCGCCATTCAGTCCTCTTTTCTATGTGTCGCGGAGATGATAAAGATACTCAAATTAAGCCTTTGCGGATTCAGCCAGACTCCAGGCCTTGGCTTGCAAGCCTTTGGCGCGGTCGTCATATTTCGCGTCAACCAACTTCATCTCATCGTCGGTCACATCTTCAAATTCACTCGTAATCAGTGCGCGTGCGCGGTCCGACGACAACGCCAGGATGGCGCCAAATTCGTCGTAAGCCAGGCCGGCAAACGCTTCTACCGTTTTGATACCAGCCAGGCCCAGCTTGCCGGCGGTGATGCGGTCCATGCCTTCCAGACCGACCAGCGCCTCGTCCATGCCTTCCAGGCCTTCTTCCGAAGCGATGGCTTCGGTGACCAGGGCGTCACGGGCGCGGGTGCGCAGTTCGTTGACGGTATCTTCGTCAAACGATTCGATTTCCAGCATTTCGGAGATCGGCACGTAAGCGATTTCTTCCAGGCTGGCAAAGCCTTCTTCCACCAGGATGTCGGCCACTTCCTGGTCGACGTCCAGTTTTTCCATGAACAGCGCGCGAATCGCGGCGGTTTCCTGGGCTGCCTTGTCGGCCGATTCCTCGGCCGTCATGATGTTGATTTTCCAGCCGGTCAGATCGGACGCCAGGCGTACGTTCTGGCCCGAGCGGCCGATGGCGATGGCCAGATTCTCTTCGTCCACCACCACGTCCATCGCGTGCTTCTCTTCGTCGACGACGATCGAGGACACGTTGGCCGGGGCCAGTGCGCCGATCACGAACTGCGCCGGATCTTCCGACCACAGGACGATGTCGACACGCTCGCCACCCAGCTCGCCGGTGACCGCCTGCACGCGCGAACCGCGCATGCCCACGCAGGTACCGATCGGATCGATACGCTTGTCAGCGGTGAACACGGCGATCTTGGCGCGCACGCCAGCGTCGCGGGCGGCCGATTTAATTTCCAGCATGCCTTGCTCGATCTCTGGCACTTCCAGTTCGAACAGCTTCATGATGAACTCTGGCGCGGTGCGCGACAGGATCACTTGCGGGCCGCGCATATTGCGGTCAACGCGCAGGATGTAGGCACGTACGCGGTCGCCGATACGCAGATTCTCTTTCGGGATCATCTGGTCGCGTGGCAGACGGGCTTCGATCTTGCCGGATTCAACGATGGCATCGCCGCGCTCCATGCGCTTGATGGTGCCGGTGACCAGCGAGTCGCCGCGTTCCAGGAAGTCGGCCAGGATCTGTTCGCGCTCGGCGTCACGCACGCGCTGCAGCACGACCTGCTTGGTGTCTTGGGCAAAGCGGCGGCCGAATTCCACGGACTCGATCGGCTCTTCGATGTGGTCGTCCACTTCGATGTCGGCAATCTGTTCCTTGGCTTCGAAGTGCAGGATTTCCTGGTCTGGCAGTTGCAGGCCGGCTTCGTCAGGCACCACGTGCCAGCGACGGAAGGATTCGAACTCACCCGACTCGCGGTCGATCGAAACGCGGATGTCTACTTCACCCTCATAACGTTTCTTCGTGGCTTGCGCCAACGCGAACTCCAGTGCACCGAAAACCACATCTTTATCGACGTTCTTTTCACGCGCCAGCGCGTCTACCAATAACAAAACTTCGCGACTCATGCTTTGCGTCCCTTAAAATCCACCTGCGGCACCAAGCGTGCCTTATCCACATCGGCGAGTGTGAAATCCAACTGCGCCGGACCTTCATTGCTTTCAAATTCCAACGACAAATTTTCGCCTTCAGGCGCCAGCAGGACGCCCGTGAACGATTTCCGGTTGTTCGTACCCGGCATGGCTGCGCGCAGTTTAATCACTACTTCGCAACCGGCAAAACGTGCAAAATCCGACAGCTTGCGCAGCGGACGGTCCAGCCCTGGCGACGAGATTTCAAGACGCTCATAAGGAATGTTCTCGACCGTCAACAGGTGCGACAGCTGATGGCTCACCGTGGCACAATCCTCCACGGTAATCGGACCTTTTTCTTCGGCATCTTCTGCGCTGAAATCGATAAACACGCGCAGCAGTCCACGCTCGGCCCGTTCGACATCAACCAGCTCATAGCCCAGACCGGCGACGGTCTTTTCAATTAATTCCGGCAGCTGCAAGAAAATTCTCCAGTTCAAGGCCTGTTAATGTGGTGCACAACAAGCCGTTTAAAACGGTTCAACAAAAAAAAAATGGGCATCTGCCCATCTTCTTAAAACACCTAGCCAGATGAAAGGCTGCATCGGAATTAACCTGTGCAGAACCTCTACTAGGCTGGATATTATAACCTTATATGGTTTGCGCTGCAATGCCGCACAGGCGACATGGCAGGCAAACAACAAGGCGAAGAGCGTGTTTTAGCCCTTGCGGCGGCGCGGCATACCGTGGTCTACGGCACCACCACGCGGCGGCTGGCCACGGCGTGGCTGACCGCCAGTCGCACCGAAACCAAACGTGGTTTGCAGCGGATCTGGCTGGCGCGGACCACGACTTGGGCCCTTGGATTGCTGACCACGCCCCTGGCCTTGACCCTGCCCTTGCCCACCCTGGCTGCGGTTGCCCTGACCTTGCGCGCGCGGAGCTGGCGCCTCGCCCAGCGGACGACCACCGGCGTAAGCACCAATGCCTTGCGGGCGACCACCCGGACGACCGGATGCCTGGCCGCCCTGACCCTGGCCTTGACCACGGCCCTTGCCGCCACGGTTGCCATTGCCACCAGCGTTGCCGCCATTGCCACCAAACCCGCCCTGACCACGGCCATTGCCGCGCGCAGGTTTGGCGAATGGCAGCGCGTTGGCGTTGCTCAGGTCGGCACGATTGAAGTTAGGCTCGTTTTCATCGTCCTCGTCATCATCGTAGTAGTCGCGCTCTTCGCGGCGATTGCCGCGCTCGGCGTGCTGGTCGCGGTTGCTGCCGTTACGCTGACGCTTTTCCGGCCCCTTGTTCTGGGCTGGCTTGGCTTGCTGCGGCGTCTTGCCGGCCGCAGGCTGAGCGACTTTTTTCTCGATGCTATAGGCCGCCATCAGCGCGCGCACGGCGTTTTCCTCCATCTCTTCCCAGCGGCCACGTTTCAGGCTGCTTGGCAGGGTCATGGCGCCGTAGCGGGTACGGATCAGGCGCGACACGGTCAGGCCGATCGCCTCGAACATGCGGCGCACCTCGCGGTTACGGCCTTCGCCGATGATTACGCGGTACCACTTGTTGATGCCCTCGCCACCACCGTCAGCGATTTTCGAGAACTGCGCCATGCCGTCTTCCAGCTCGACCCCGGCCAGCAGCTTCTGACGCATGCCCTCTTCCAGCTCGCCCAGCGTACGCACGGCGTACTCCCGGTCGATGCCGTAGCGCGGGTGCATCAGGCGGTTGGCCAGGTCACCGGACGTGGTGAACAGCAGCAAACCTTCGGTGTTGAAGTCCAGGCGGCCAACGGCCAGCCATTTGCCGGCCTTCATGGTCGGCAGGCGCTCAAACACCGACGGACGGCCATCCGGATCATCCATCGAGACGATCTCACCGGCTGGCTTGTGGTAAATCAGCACGCGTGGCGGCTTCTTGCTGACACGGCGCTGAATCAGCTTGCCGTTGATACGTACCGCATCAGTCGGCAGGATGCGCTGGCCGGTGTGGGCTGGCTCGCCGTTGACCGACACGCGGCCAGCCAGGATCAGCTCTTCCATATCGCGGCGCGAACCCAGACCGGATTCCGCCAGGATTTTGTGCAGCTTAGGCGCATCGTCTTCCGCCGTCAGGTCGCGACGCACGGTTTTTTGCTGATGGCGGGACTTGCCCTCATCGCTGTCAAACGCGTCCGACGTGACGTAAGAGAATGCAGCGTCTGCATCATTGCCTTTGGCGCCACCAGCCTGCTGGCCGTTACGCGGCTTGCCATTCTTACCACGTTTGCCATTGCGCTGGTTATTATTAGGACGCTCGGCGCGCTCCTGGCGCGGCTTGGCCTCCTGCGGCGCAGCTGCCGGGGCACCCTCTTCCGATACCACACCTTCTGCAACGACCGGCTCCACACGGGGCGGCATCGATGCCTCACGCAGCGCGCGCTGGGCGCGCATCTGGCGCGGACCACGTGGGCGCTGGCGCTCGGCACGCTCGCCCGCTTCGGCTGGCGCCGCAGATGCTTCGCCCACCGGTGCGGCGGACGCTGGCGCTTCAGCAGCGACAGCGGTCTCGGCGACCGAAGCAGCTTTTTTGGCGCGCGGCTTGACTGGCTTGGCAGCTGGCTCCGCACCGTCAGCAACGGCTTCGGCGGCATCGGCCTTCCTGGCGCGCGGCGTCTTCACTGGCGCCGGCGCATCTGCGGCGGCGTCGGCTTCCGCCTTGGTCTTGCGCTTAGGCTTGACGGCAGGCGCCTCGCCTGCGGCAGCAGCCGCCGCCTTGTCGGCTTCGATTTGCGCTTTGGTGCGACGTTTAGGCTTGGCGACAACTTCGGCCGCTGCCGCGTCGTTGACTGTCTCAGAGGTATTAGGATTGTTCATTATTCGTTTCTTGGTTGTGCTCAGCGTCAACCGTTAAATCTGGCGCAGGGCCGGGTTCTGGCACAGCGCTTTCTTGCGCCGCTTTTTCAAAATTCTCTTGCAGGGCCGCCTCCAGTGTTTCCATGGCGTTTTGCCCATCACTGATTTGCTGCAAAGGCGGCAGCTGGGACAGCGAATTCAAGCCCAGATCATCCAAAAACTGCTTGGTGGTTCCCAGCAAAGCCGGGCGCCCGACGACATCCCGATAGCCGATGGCATCTACCCAGCCACGGTCTTCCAGCATCTTGATCGTCTGCGAATTCACGGCAACGCCGCGTATTTCTTCAATATCCCCCCGGGTAACGGGCTGGCGATAGGCAATAATGGCCAGCGTTTCCAGCGTCGCCCGCGAATACCTGGGTGGTTTTTCCGGATTCAGGCGGTCGAGATACAGCTTCATCTCGGGCCGGCTCTGAAAGCGCCAGCCGGTCGACAGGCTGATGACTTCCACACCCTTGCCAGCCCAGTCGGACCGCAATTCTTCCAGCAATTCCTTGATCGTATCGGCGCCTATGCCGAGGCCGCGCGGCCGGTCCTGGTCGTCCAGTTCGACAAACAGCTTTTTCAGACTGTGGATCGATAACGGCTCACGAGCGCATAGCAAGGCGGTTTCGAGGACTTTTTTAGCCTCAAGATTATCCATAAGCAAAATCGAAAGAAATCAATCACATTCAGTGAGGCTGGCGGGAGGACTCGCTGAAGCTGCTTTTCCGACGCCAAGGCCTATGCGTACCCGGCGGGAGAGAGGGACATGCCGGCAACGGCCGTAACCGCTGCTTTCTACGTGAAACGTGGGCAGGAAGCCAGACGTTTCATACAACAACGCGAATTGTACCTGATAAAACGCCGAAACGCGCATTTCGACCGCATCGAAATGTAATTGAGCTTACACAGAGGCAAGTCTTTCCGACAAGATTGCTGAAACACCAACGAACGCCGGGTATTCCGCCGTGATGACCCAGGTCGGTACCGCGGCCAGGTATTTATTGAAACGGCCCTTGGCTTCAAAGCGGGCGCGGAAGCCGGAACGGTCGAAGCGTTCGCCCAGTTTGGGCACGATGCCGCCGCCAATATAGATGCCGCCCTGCGCGCCCAGCGTAACGGCGATATTGCCGGCAATCGTGCCCAGCATGCAGCAGAAGGCTTCGATCACCTCGTCACACAGCGAGCATTCGCCCGCCAGGGCGCGGCGCGAGATGTCGGCGGCGCTGAGTTTTTCCGCCGGCAGGTCGCCATGGTCGGCCAGCGCGCGGTAGATCAGTTCGATGCCGGCGCCGGACATCAGACGCTCCGCCGACACATGCTCGAATTCTTTCCAGGCATATTGCAGGATGGCGACTTCGGTCGGATTGGCGGGCGAGAAAGTCACGTGACCGCCCTCGCTCAGCAGCGCAGTCCAGCCGTCCTTGCCCGGAATCAGGCCCGAAACGCCCAGGCCTGTGCCGGCGCCGATCAGGCCCAGCGGCGTGCCCGGCACGCCGGCGCCGCCACCGACCTGGTGTTTTTGCGTTGCCGACAGCTGCGGCAACGAGCTGGCCAGCGCGGTGAAGTCATTGACCACTACCAGTGTGTCAAAGTTGACTTCGCGGCGCAGCGCCTCAATCGAGAATGCCCAGTGGTGGTTCGTCATGCGCACCATGTCGCCGGTGACCGGATTGGCAATCGCAATCGCGCCATTCCGGATGCCGGTGACGCCGGCCTGGGCTACGGTTGGCGAGGCCAGATACGCAACCAGGGCGGCGGCCAAGGTTGGATAGGCGGCACACGCCAGCACTTCGATCGCTTCAATCCTGCCCGGAGCGGTTTCCAGCGCAAAGCGCGCATTCGTGCCGCCGATATCCGCCAGCAGACGCGGGCCACCAGGAAAAACCGTGGTCAGGGAGGGAGGCGTTTGTACGGATTGAGCAGTCATGATGGATCGAAATGAGTTGAAACTTAAGCTTAAAGTATTTTTGCTATCACAAGCAAGAGATGTTTGTAGTTTTAGTACAGTTTGCTACATAACTTTGCATTCAGAGATATTTTTTCCGTAGTATGACTACCACAAGCCAATTGGAATCGATTCCAATATGCCGTAAAAAAAGCGCCGCAGATAGGCGGCGCACTCTGTTATGCGGAAGCGGTGTTGTCTTCGGCCAGCGTGTCGCGTGGTGCGCGGAAGGCGGCATTCCAGGCGTCCAGCCCGCCATGCAGCGGCCGGGCGCGATGGTAGCCTTGGCTGATGAGTCCCTTGGCCACATGGGCGGCGGTCACATCGTTCGGGCAACTGCAGTACACAATAATGTGGCGGCCCTTGTCCAGCCCCAGGGCATCCGGATTAAGCTCGCCACCATTGAACAGCAACGCGCCAGGCACGGCCGGGTCCAGCATTTGCGCGGTAGCGCTGCGGGCGTCGATCAGGATGGGCTCCGTGCCCTGCTCCAGCAGCTGCTTGAAGCCATCGATCGTGATGCGCTCGATTTCCACCGACTGGCGGAAGCGTTTGCGCTCCACATATTTAAACGCAACGAACAGGGCCAACAGCACGCCCAGCACGATCAGCGCGGTGGTTCCCATGGTGCTCAGGATGTCGAGCAGCTGATCGACGCTGGTGTGGAAGAAGGCGCCCAGCGCGATGCCGGCGCCGCTCCACAGCAAGCCGCCCAGCAAACTAAAACCAAGGAAGGTGCCGCCACGCGTGCCCATGGCGCCAGCCAGCGGCGGTGCAATGGTGTTAAAGCCCGGGATGAACTTGGCGACGATGAGCGCTTTCGGTCCCCAGCGGTTGAAATTGTCCTCGGTCTGGCTCACGCAGTAATCGGGCGACAGCGAAATCTTGCACAGCAGCTTGAGGATGCGCTTGCCGTAATACTGACCGGCGCGGAACCAGAAATAGTCGCTGATGAGACAGGCGATCATGCTGACGGCCAGCACGGCCGGCCAATGGGTGTCGCCGTCGATCGACATGGCGCCCGCCACAATCAGGATAGGAAAGGCAGGAATCGGCAAGCCGATCTGCTCGACCAGCACCACCCCGAACACGATCAGGACGCCATATTCTTGCAGCAGGAGGATTAAATTCGCCATACGGATATCTTAACTTAAAAATCGCTTAACCGTGGCCGGGGATCGCCGCCAGCAGCGCCCGCGTGTAGGGCTGTTGCGGGTTGCGGTACAGCGCGTCTGCGTCGGCCAGTTCCACCACCGCGCCCTGCCGCATCACCATGACCTGGTCGGCCATGTATTTCACCACCGACAGGTCGTGCGAGATGAAGATGTATGACAGGCCCAGCTCATCCTGTAAATCCCGCAAAAGATTGAGCACCTGCGCCTGCACCGACACGTCCAGCGCGGAAACCGATTCGTCGCACACCAGAATTTCCGGCTGCAGGGTCAGGCAGCGCGCGATGGCAATGCGCTGCCGCTGGCCACCGGAAAACTCATGCGGGTAGCGGGTGTAGGCCGATGCGGGCAATCCAACCTTGTCCAGCAGCGCATGGGCCATGGCTGCGCGCGCGCGGTTGTCGGCGCCGATGCGGTGAATGCGCAGCGGTTCCAGCAGGATGTCGCCCACCGTGAAGCGCGGGTTAAGCGAGGCATACGGGTTCTGGAAGATGATCTGGATGCGGCGCTTGTAGGCCTGGAATTCGCGCGCGGACATGCTGAGCAGGTCGCGGCCGTCGAACATGGCGCTGCCGCCACTGGCCTGATGCAGCCGCAGCAGCGTCAGGCCGACCGTGGTCTTGCCCGAGCCGGATTCCCCCACCACGCCCAGCGTCTGGCCGCGCGCCAGCGTGAAGGAGACATCCTTGACGGCCTTGATTTCGCGCTGGCCGAACCAGCCTTCGCGCAGATAGAAGCTCTTGCTGAGGTTGCGCACTTCCAGCAGCGGCTTGCCGTCGCTCTTGCGCACACGGGAGTCCATGCTGGCGATGCCGTCCGGCTCCGCAGGAATTCCCGTCTGATAGTCGGCAATCACCGGCAAGCGGTGCGGGCGCGCATCCAGCGTCGGCCGGCAATGCAGCAGCGCGCGCGTGTAGGCATCGGCGGGCTGGTTGAGGACTTGCTGCGCCGGTCCGGCTTCACGCACCTTGCCATGGCGCATGACGATGACGTGGTCGGCAATCTGCGCCACCAGCCCGAGGTCATGCGTAATGAACAGCACCGACATGGCACGACGCTTTTGCAGCCGTGCGATGAGCTCCATGATCTGCTGTTGTATCGTGACGTCGAGCGCGGTGGTGGGCTCGTCGGCGATCAGCAGCCGGGGTTCGCAGGCAATGGCCATGGCAATCATCACGCGCTGCTGCTGGCCACCGGACAGCTCGCCAGGATAAGCGGCGATCCTCAGCGCCGGATCCGGGATGCCAACCTCCTCCAGCAGTTCCAGCGTCCGGCGGCGCGCCTGCGCGCGGCTCATCCGCAGGTGCAGCATGAGCACCTCGGCAATCTGCGCGCCCACGGTGAAGACCGGGTTCAGCGACGACATCGGCTCCTGGAAAATCATGGCGATGTCCTTGCCGCAGAGGGCGCGTCGCTGCTTGCTGTTCAGCGCCAGCAGCTCGCGGCCATCGAACCGGATGCTGCTGTCCGCACTGACGACGGCCGCCGCGTCGAGCAGCCCCATCACCGCCAGCGAGCTGACCGACTTGCCGCTGCCGGATTCGCCGACCAGCGCCACAGTGGCATTGCGCGGCACATCAAAAGAGATGCCTTTGACGGCTTCCGCCGTGCTCTTGCGGTCGAGGCGGAACGCAACGCGCAACTGGCGGACTTCAAGCAGGTTCATTGCTTCACCTTGGGATCGAGTGCGTCGCGCAAGGCATCGGTGAACAGCGAGAACGCCGTCACCAGCAAGGCCATGGCGATGGCGGCGGCCGTCAGTTGCCACCAGCGGCCGAGGATCAGTTCATTCTGCGCTTCGTTCAGCATGCTGCCCCACGACACCACGCCCACTGGCACGCCAAAGCCCAGGAAGCTCAGGATGACCTCCGCCTTGATAAAGCCCACCACCAGGATCGACATTTGCACCAGCGCCACATGGCTGACGTTGGGGAAGATGTGGCCAAACATCCTGCGCCAGTGCGAGGCGCCGATGGCATCAGCGGCAAGCACATATTCGCGCGTCTTGTGCTTGATGTACTCGGCGCGGATCAGCCGGTACGGACCGGTCCAGCCGGTAAGGCCGAGTATCAGTACCATCGTCAGCACGCCCTTCTGCTGCAACACCGCCGCCACGGCCAGTATCATGAGCACCGACGGGATGGCGGTGAAGATGCTGTAGAACCAGTTGAACAGATCATCCACCACGCCGCCGCAATAACCGGACAGCGCGCCAAACAGGGTGCCCAGGCCAACCGCCAGCAACGCAGCCACCAGGCCGACGACAATCGAGGTCTCGCCGCCCTTGACGGTTTTCCTGATGATGTCATGGCCCCACTTGTCGGCGCCGAACGGCAGGGTCGCGCGGCGCCCGCCGTCAGCTGCTGCACCGCCCTTGCCCTGGCCCTCGCCCGCTTGCGCCCGCAACGCCGCCAGGTCGTCCGCGAGCGGATCGATGACGCCATACATCTCCACTGCGCCGGGTGCTGTACCGCCATGGCCCTGCGGTGCCGCCAGCTGCGCGCGCAGTGCGCGGATGTCGTCAGCGATCGGGTCGAAGACGTTGTCCGGCAAGGCCTGCGGCGGCGCGGCCGGCGTGACAGCCGTGCCGACGGCTGGCGCGTCGGCAAATCCCGGCGGCGCATAACTCACCCCCACTTCCTGTTCCCAGTCCGCGACAATCAGGCCCGAGGCCGACAGCACCACCATCACCAGGAAGGCCAGCACCACTGCCAGTGACGCCATCGCCACCCGGTCCGCGCGCAATCTGCGCCATGCCAGCGCCCACAAGCCTTGCGCCCTCATGCGAGCTTCACCCGTGGATCGACGGCCTGATACAGCAGATCTGTCAGCAGATTAAACACCATGGTTGCCGCCGCCACGTACACCGTGATCGCCTTGATTACCGGGAAGTCGCTGCGCTCCACGGCCAGGATCACCTCGCGACCAATGCCCGGAATGCCAAAGAAACGCTCCAGCAAAAACGCGCCGATCAGCAAGGCCGGCAGGTTCGACATCACATACGTCAGAATCGGAATCGCCGCATTGCGCAGCACGTGCACCCACATCACGCGCCGCTCGCCCAGTCCCTTGGCGCGCGCGGTACGTACATAATCCTGTCCCACCTCGTCCAGCACAAAACTGCGGAACAGGCGCAAGGTCGGCGCCACCGATACCGCCAGGCCGATCAGCACCGGCAAGGCCGAATAGCGCAGCAGGTTCTCGGCGAAATGGTCGCTCCAGCCCTGCACCGGAAACCAGCCCAGCTGGTATGCCAGTCCATACTGAAACGCGATGATGTACACCAGGATGCTGACCGACATGCCCACCGTGCAGGCCATCATCACCAGGCGGTCCGTCAGCGAGCCGCGCACAAACGCGACGGCCAGCGCCAGCGCAACGCCGATCAGCGTCTCCAGCAGCGTCAACGGAATCAGCACCGTCAGCGAAGGTCCCAGCCGGGTCGCGATGATGTTGGACACCGGCTCGCTGGTCGCCCAGCTCGCGCCAAAGTCGAAGGTCACGATCTGCCTGACGAAAATCCACAGCTGCACATGGTAGGGCTGGTCGACACCAAGCTGCCGACGGATGTTGGCGATGCTCTCGGCATTGGCCATCTTGCCGGCCAGGATATAAGCCGGATCGCCGCCCACCCAGTTAAACAGCACAAACACCAGCAGCACCACGCCCAGCATGGTCGGCAGCATTTGCCACAGGCGGCGAACTATATAGGCCAGCATCTTGTCTCAGTCCTTGATATCGATGTACTTCCATTCCTGATGCAGGATGGGATGCTTTTTATACCCCAGCACACGCGGCTGCGCCAACATATTCCGGTAGCGCGAGAAAGCCGGCATGACCGCCGCCTGCACTTCCAGCTGACGCGCCATCTTGCGGTACAGCGCATCGCGCTGCGGGCCGGGCGGCATGCCGTGGCTGGCTTCGTACCAGGCGTCGAACTGCGGGTCCTGGTAGCAGCCGTTGTTGTTCTGGCCGATATTCCCGCCGTAAAACAGCTGCATGAAATTGTCGCCATCGGGATAATCAGCCAGCCACTCGTAGGTACGGGTCTGGATCTTGCACAGCATTTCGGCCCGCTGGATGTCGCTGAAAATCATGCGCGGGTTGTCCATGCGGATGCCGATGCGCTGGTACGTCTTGCGCCACAGCTCGGCCATCAGCACGCCATTGGCTTCGTTGCGCGAGGTGTAGCTGATGACCAGCGGCTTGCCATCCGGCTGCATGCGCCAGCCATCGGCGCCCTTCCTGTAGCCATACCGGTCCAGCAGCTGGTTGGCCAGCACCGGATCATAGCGCAGCAGCGGCTGGTAAGCGGGATCATGCCCCGCCACGCCGGACGGAATCGGAAACGTCAGACGCTGCGCTTCGCCGTTGTGCACCAGGCGGATTTCCTCGTCCACATCGTGCGCCATGGCGATGGCGCGGCGCAGCGCAGCGCGATCTTCTCCTTGCTGAAGCCGCCGACGACCGGATCACGCATATTCCAGTAGTAATAGCTGAGCCCCGGATCGACAATCCGCGACAGCTGGATGCCGCGCTCGGCCAGCTCGGGCCGCAGCTTGCCATCGACCAGCGCTTTCGGCGCCAGCGGGCCGTCCAGCCAGAACAGGTCCGCCTCGCCGCTCGTGAACGACAGCCAGCGCGACTGGTCCTCGAGCTGCACGCTGATCTCGATGCGGCCGATCTGCGGGATCTTCTTGCCCTTCATCTGCCGCTCGATCACGGCGTCGCCGTGGAAGTCCCACACTTCAGCGCGGTGCCCGGTATTCTCTTCGAGCACAATCCGGCTGCCGCGTATCCACTGGCCCAGCTTGTAAACGCCGGTGCCGACCGGATGCCCCGCCACTTCACCCTTGCTGTCGCCATACAGGTCCACGACCTCGCGCGCGACCGCCGCCAGCGGCGCATAGGCCAGTATCATGCCAAGGTTGAAGTCGGTGCGCGTCAGGTGAATCCGCAAGGTGTAGGGATCGATGATTTCCAGCCCGGCCACCGGCGCATCGTAGTTGAAGCGGCCGGTCTGGCGGGCCTGCTCGGCCAGTGCGTCGAGGCCCAGCACCTTCCCTTCCAGCAGCCAGGCGTTCGGCGACGCCAGGCGCGGATCGAACAGGCGCTTCCACGCATAGACGTAATCGGCCACGGTCAGCTCACGCGGTTGGCCGTGGAAGGCGGGATCCGGCGTGAAATACGTCCCCGGCTTCAGGCGGATCAGATAGGTTTTGCCATCGGCGGCCACTTCCGGCAAGGCAGCGGCCGTTTCTGGCGCCAGCTGGACCGGGCGGGCCAGATAGTCGTAGGTGTACAGGGTTTCAAAGATTGCTTCGGTGATGTGGCCGGTGTACAGATCCCGCCCCAATGCCGGATCAAAGCTGGCTTCCGCGGCCGGCAAAATATAGTGCAGTGTCTTTACCGGCGCCGCAGCCCATGCCCAGGCAGCAGCCATCATCATGCTTGCTGCCGCGGCCATTTTTACGCTCCGCATCCCCATCCTCACGCCGCCTGTGTGACCTGCACAATACCGCATTTTTTACTTGGCAGGAAAGCCATGCTCCGCCCCGTTTTGGTGCAGTCAAGCAGATTCTGTGATGCGCCGCAGCATTCGGTCATGCCATCCCGCAGCATGCCTGACTTTGCAGCGCACCATCGCTTTACAAAAACTCATGTATTTTTTACATAAACCGTTGTTTTTACGCGTCAAAGTAATCGATTTCGTTTGACAGTGCTCTTGCGGCAATGTTTTGATGCGCGCCTTTCCTAAATATTTCACTTGTATATATTTTAGAAAAGAAAAAACTTTCTTGGAGTATTGTTTATGATGATGGAAACGGTTTTATCCCGCTCCGTGCGCCTGATGTTCTCGGGCTCCGTAGCAGCAGTCCTGGCCATGCCAGCTTTCGCGCAGAACGCCGAGCCGACCGGCCCGATCCAGCGCGTTGAAATCACGGGTTCGAGCATCAAGCGCGCATCCGCTGAAACCGCCTCGCCGGTGCAGATGATCACCCGCGACGAACTCATGAAGTCCGGCAAAACCACCGTGGCGGAATTCCTGCAAAGCCTGACCGTGGACGGCGCTGGTTCGCTGCCATCCGGTTTCGGCACCGGCTTCGCAGCCGGCTCGACCGCCATTTCGCTGCGCGGCCTGGGCGCCACCTCCACCCTGGTACTGCTGAACGGCCGCCGCATGGCACCGTTCGCGCGTGCTGACGATGGCCAGAAGAGCTTCACCGACCTGTCCACCATTCCGATGCAGCTGGTGGAACGCATCGAAGTGCTGAAAGACGGCGCTTCCTCGACCTACGGCGCCGACGCGATTGCCGGCGTGGTCAACATCATCCTGCGCAAGGACTTTGAAGGCGTGACCATCAAAGCCGATACCGGCGCCTCCCGTTACAGCGACAACAAACAAAACAATATCGCTGTCACCGTGGGCAAGGGTAACCTGGACGACGACAAGTACAACCTGGTATTCAACGTCGAATACAAGAAGTCCGACGAACTGGCCGCTGCGGACCGCAAGGACCGCGGCTGGATCGGCCATGGCGACATCCGTCCATGGGGCTACAACCAGAACACCCAGTACATGGGCGGCTACATCACCCCGGGTGCATCGACCGCGACGCCAACCGGCGCCCTGCGCGATCCGAAGACCGGCAACTACGTGTCGCTGGGCGGCTGCTCGCAGTTCTCGCAGACCGTCAAGCAAGACGCTGCTGGCGGCTGCCTGTGGTCGCAAGACCAGTTCCGCGACCTGCAACCGAACGTTGAATCGCTGAACCTGTACACGCGCGGCACCCTGCAAGTCAATTCCGACCTGCAGGTGTACACCGAACTGGGCTACGCGACCCGCAACAGCTCGTTCATGCTGGCGCCCGTCTCGGCCACGCCAAACGTGACCTTCCCGGCCACCGCCGCGAACCCGAACGGCATCATCCTGTACAGCAATGACCTGCTGATGTCCGGCAAGCACCCGCAAAACACCTTTGGCACCGACACCCGTCTGCGCTACTCGATGTTTGACCTGGGCCCAAGCAACCACATCGCCAACAACGACTTCAGCCGCATCGTGCTGGGCGCCAAGGGCAGCAACTACGGTTGGGACTGGGATGCCGGCTTCACCCACTCGGAATCCAAGCTGTACATCGAGTGGACCAACCAGCTGAACATGAAAGTGCTGAAGTCCGCGCTGGGCGATCCGACCAGCCAGTACTTCCCGTACTACATCGGCTCGCAAGCCTACAAGAACCCGGCCTCGCTGTACGCAGCGATGCGCGTGAACGCGTCGTCGAACTCGACCACCAAGCTGGACATCGTCGACTTCAAGGCCTCGCGTGAACTGTTCGCGCTGCCAGGCGGTAACCTGGGCCTGGCCATCGGCGGCGAACACCGCCACGAGCAGCTGGACAACCCATCGCTGACCGGTTCGGAAGATGGCTCGACCAACATTTCCTACGTGGCCGCCAAGGGCGACACCAAGGTCTCGGCAATCTATGCCGAGGTACTGGCGCCCGTGCTGAAAACCGTGGAACTGAGCGGCGCGCTGCGTTACGACCACTACAGCAACTTCAACTCGACCACGCCAAAACTGGGCGCGAAATGGACCCCGGTCAAGAGCTTCGCACTGCGCGGCACTTACACCGCCGGCTTCCGTGCACCTGGCGTGGCTGAAGCCAATGCGGAAAGCCAATCGACCGGCACCTCGTCGGTGGTCGATCCAGTACGTTGCCCAGGCGGCAAAGTGCCAGCAGCAGGCGGCGCCACCACGCTCGATTGCAACATCCAGATCGGCGCAGTCAAAGTGGGCAACCCTAACCTGGCGCCCGAGAAGTCGAAAGGCTACACCCTGGGCCTGGTCTGGGATCCGCTGAACGACACCAACCTGTCGCTGGACGCGTGGAAAATCCGCCGCACCAACGAGATCAACCCACTGTCGTATGTTGAAGCCGCAGCGCTGCCAACCGCAGTTCGCGCCGACAACAACCTGGTGGTCAATGGCGTGGTGATCCCGAACACCGGCACCCTGCTGATCTCCAAAGCACCGTACCAGAACTCGAGCTACACCGAAGTCAAAGGGATTGACCTGGACGTCAAACAGCGTCTGCGCCTGGGCGACTACGGCAAAGCCACGCTGAACCTGGTGTGGTCGCACGTGGCCTCGTGGGTACGCGCTGATAAGAACCAGGTATTCCAGTTTGCCGGCACCCACGGCAACTGCGACACCTCGGATTGCGCCGGCACGCCGAAGGACAAGATCAACCTGATCGGCTCCTGGGACAAGGGCAACTGGAATGTATCGGGCAGCGTCAACTACCGCTCGGACATGAAGAACATCCGTTACGAAGGCGCCCCTTGCGCGGTGCTGTTCGCCGACGGCACGCCATCGCCGAACGGTGCTTGCCGCCTGCCATCGTTCACCACGCTGGACCTGTCGACCCGCTACAACTGGAGCAAATCGCTGCAGCTGTACGCGTCGATGAACAACGTGTTCGACAAGATCGCCCCGTTGGATGCACTGACCTACGGCGGCATGAGCTTCAACCCGATGGACGCTTCCGGCGCCACCGGCCGTTACGTGAAGATTGGTCTGCAATACAAGTTTGACTAAACTTTATTAGTCGCACGACAAGAAGGACAGCGAGAAATCGCTGTCCTTTTTTTATTCTTAGCACAAATCTATTAGTTTTTTACTGAAAGCCGCATAAAGTTTGACAAGAGTGATCTAAAAGTGGTCTGATAACGGCCCTTGTGAGAATTGGTTAGATTTTGCCTCGCAAGCTGAACCACTTGAGAAAGCACTTAGCAACATGATTAAAGAAACAATCTTGTCCCGTTCGCTGCGCGTGATGTTTGCCGGTGGACTGGCCATGACCCTGGGCCATGCCTTCGCCCAGGAAGCCGGCGAACCCGCGATGCAACGCGTCGAAATCACCGGCTCCAGCATCAAACGCATCGCCGCCGAATCCTCGCTGCCGGTGCAATCGTTCAGCGCCAAAGACATCAAGCAGACCGGCGTTTCCACCGTGACCGACTTCATCCAGCAGCTGCCGGCGATGCAGGGCTTCTCGGTCGCCGCTGACTCGGTCGGCGGCGGCGGCGGTGGCGTGACCACCGCGTCGATCCACGATATCGGCGCCTCCTACACCCTGGTACTGCTGAACGGCCGCCGCATTGCGCCAGCCAACTCGGGCACCGTGATCGACCTCAACTCGATTCCGCTGTCCGCGATTGAGCGCGTAGAAGTGCTGACCGACGGCGCCTCGGCCCTGTACGGCGCCGACGCGATTGCCGGCGTGGTCAACTTCATCCTCAAAAAAGGCGCGGCGCCGTGGGAAATCAACGCCAAGTACAGCTCGCCTGAGAAGGCTGGCGGCAAGAGCAATTCGCTGAGCCTGAGCAAGGGCTTTGGCGACATCGAGGACGACGGCTACAGCGTGTTCGTCTCGGTCAGCCACGATGAGCAAAAGCAGCTCAAAGCCTCGCAGCGCGATTTCGCCAAGACCGGCATGATCAACTTCACCGATCCGAAAACCGGCAAGGCGCTGCAGTTCCTGAACGGTTCCTCGCGCGCGATCCCGGCCAACGCCGCGGTCAAGTACACCGGCGCGGACGGCAAGGCCGGCACCGTCAACCTGAACCCGTACGCGCTCATCAACGGCAAATGCGCCACCGCCAACGTCGATGCGTTTGGCGACGGCCAGTGCTACTACGATTACACCTCGACCATCGAGATCAATCCGGAATCGAGCCGCGACTCGATCTTTAGCTCGGGCCGCCTGAAGCTGGGCAACAGCGGTTTCCAGGGCTTCTTTGACGCCGCCTACACCGAAGCCAAGATCACCGCGCGCATCGCGCCGTATCCGGCCGACTTCTCGCTGTCGACCAGCTCGCCGCTGTACAGCAAATACGTGTCGCCTTACCTGACGCCGGAACAGCGCGCGGGCGTGAGCTCGGTGGCGGTCAAATACCGCCTGTACGAAATGGGCGACCGCGGCTACGAGTACGGCACCAAGGCGACCCATCTGGTGGCGGGCGTGGACGGCGCGGCCTTCGGCTGGGACATCAATGGCGCGCTGACCTGGTCGCGCAACAAGCAGGAACAGAAATACCTGTCCGGCTTCCCGCTGGCTGACAAGTTCGACGCCCTGCTCAACAGCGGCAACTTCGACCCGTTCGGCTACGCCCAGGGCGACATGCCGCAAGCCATGCGCGACCAGCTCAACGCCACCGGCTACACCGGCCTGTACAACACCCAGACCGTGGTCATGAAGGGCGCTGACGCCCACGCCTCGCGCAGCGCGTTTGAACTGCCAGGCGGCACCGCCATGGTCAGCGTGGGCGCCGACTACCGCGTAACCAGCTTCAGCACCGACCAGCAGGACGTGGCCAAGAAGGCCCTGATCCTGTTTGACAGCCCGGTCTACGACAACCACTACGAGCGTGCCAACGCCGGCGCCTTTGCCGAGCTGCTGCTGCCGATTAACAAGCAGTGGGAAGTCACGGCTTCAGGCCGCTTCGACAACATCGGCGCCGTCAAGGACAAGCTGGCCGGCCACGATGTGGGCGACTCCGCCAGCGCTGGCACCTATAAAGTGTCGACCAAGTACTCGGCGGCCAAGAACCTGATGCTGCGCGCCGCCACCGGCACCGGCTTCCGCGCGGCCAGCATGCAGGAAATCGCTGGCCCGCTGGAAGAGTTCGGCGTCACCGGCGGTACCTACAACTGTCCGCTGACGGCGGCCAACGGCCTGGCCGGCCATCCGCTGGCCAAGTACTGCGAAGCCAGCCGTGGCCAGTTTGAGGTATTCCAGGGCGGCAATCCGGACCTGAAACCGGAGAAATCCAAGCAATGGTCGATTGGCGCCGTGTGGGAACCAAGCAGCACCACTAGCGTGGCGATCGACCTGTGGAATGTGGAAATCCGCGACCAGGTGACCTCGGTCTCGGAAGGCCTGATCTTCGAGAACCCGGCCAAGTACGCCAACCTGTTCACCACCAAGCACATCGCCTCGACGGGCCTGGACGTGCTGGCCATCAAACTGCTGCCAATTAATATCGGCAAGGTGGAAAACCGTGGCATCGACTACGACTTCACCCAGAAGATCAAGCTGTTTGACGGCCGCCTGACCAACCGCCTGGCAGGTACCTATCTGCTGCGCTCGCGCTACACCACGCCGGGCACGGACGACCAGTGGGAAACCAGCCTGAACCGCTACGGTTCGAACGACAAGGTCAGCTTCCGCAACGTGATCAAGGCCAGCAGCTCGTGGGCCAATACGGCCTGGACCCACACGCTGACGGCCAACTACCGCAACGGCTACACCGACAAGCATCAGAACGCCGATGACTGCGCGGTAACCACGTCGGACGCGGCGCAGTCGTGCTACGACATCACGCTGGACGTGCCGAGCTACACTACATTCGACCTGCAGTCGGCTTACCGCCCAGTCAAGAATGTGGAAATCACCGCTGGCGCGATCAATCTGTTCGACCGCAACCCGCCATTCACGCTGCGTAACACCGGTTCGCACCAGGTCGGTTACAACCCGTCGTACTCCAGCGCCCTCGGCCGCACTTTCTATCTCAGCGGTTCATATAAGTTTTAATACTTATTAAATAAGGACTTAGGTCTGCCAGCCCGGATTTGCTTTGCGGCAAATCCGGGCTTTTTATTTGTCGCATAAATGTAACGCTCAGTGACTGCATGAACGCAGATTAACCAAATTTAACACGCCCCAGAATGGTGCATTGCAAGACGGTAGCCACCGTATATTTGTTTCTTTTTTGATGTTGAATCAATCTTTCCATCGTTTTTATGCCGGCACGCACCAAATTAGAGCGTTTTTTTGGCTTGGCTTGGAGCATTGTTGATTTAAGGTAAATGATAACGTTTCACTAAGTTCATAAGGGTTTCCACATTGACAGTAATTCCGCCCAAATGATTTGATGAAAAACGAAAAGAACGAACATGTTTTTTTCCAAGGCAAAAAATTGCCTATAAAAAATATATAAACACACCCGTTGTTCATCGTTTTATTTTGGGAGCTAAATAATGATGGTTGAAACCGTATTGTCGCGGTCGGTACGCCTGATCTGCGCCAGTGGCCTGGCGCTGGGCATGCAAGCCGCCGTGGCACAAAACACGGACGCGCCTATCCAGCGCGTAGAAATTACCGGTTCGAGCATTAAGCGTATTTCCGCTGAAGGTGCGCTGCCTGTGCAAACCCTGTCCAAGCTGCAGATCGAGCAGTCCGGCGCCAGCAACGTCGCCGACCTGATCGCGACCCTGCCGTCGATGCAAGGTTTCACCACCTCGTCGATGTCGGTCAACGGCGGCGGCGGCGGTCTGCAAACGGCGTCGATCCACTCGATCGGCGAAGGCTACACCCTGGTGCTGCTGAACGGCCGCCGCCTGGCGCCTGCCACCTCCGGTTCCACCGTCAACCTGGCCAGCATCCCTCTGGCCGCTGTCGAGCGCGTCGAGATCCTGACCGACGGCGCCAACACCCTGTACGGCTCGGACGCGATTGCCGGCGTGGTCAACTTCATCCTGAAGAAAAACCAGACCGACGCGATTGTCGAAGCCTCGTACAACCAGCCACGCAGCAGCGGCGGCGCCACCTCGACCGCCTCGATCTCCAAAGGCTGGGGCGACCTGGACAAGGACGGCTTCAACCTCCTGCTGTCAGCTTCGCATGACGAGAGCAAGGCTTCGTATGCACGCGAACGCGACTTCTCGCAAAGCGGCGTGATCCCGTTCACTGCCAATGGCAAGGCGTACAGCCTCTACCAGCTGAGCTCGAACTCGATTCCTGGCGTCGCCACCGTCAAGTACACCAAGGCCGACGGCACCCCGTCCAGCGCGGCCTTCAGCCCTAACCTGTTTGCCACCGGCACTTGCAACGGCGCCAACCTGTTCAAGGTCGGCAACCGCTGCCTGTACGACTACGCCGCCACCGTGGAAAACACGCCTGGCCTGAAACGCGACAGCGGCTTCGCCTCGCTCAATTTCAAGCTCAACGAGAACACCAACTTCTTCGCTGAAGGCCTGATCTCGTCGTTCAGCAACACCGCACAGTACGCCGCACCGGCCCAGCCGCTGGGCGTGCCGCTGAGCAGCGCGTTGTATGCAAAATCGATCGCGCCTTACCTGGCCCGCCTGGGCATCACCAATCCGGCCAGCGTCACCAGCGTCGCCATGAACCTGCGTCTGGTCGATGCCGGCGGCCGTGCCGACGAATACAAAACCATCGCCAAACACCTGGCCTTGGGCGTCGATGGTTCGTTCAAAGGCCTCGATTACCGTGCTGCCTACACCCACTCGGAAAACAAGCAGACCGATACCGCCGCTGGCGGCTACATGAGCCTGAACGCGTTTGACGCGCTGGTCACCTCCGGCAAGTTTGATCCGTTTGCGCCACCAGGCACCTCGAAAGACGTGCTGGCGCCTGCCGTGCTGCACAACCAGCTGAGCGAGACCAAGTCGAAGATCGATATGGTGCAAGCCAGCGCTTCGACCGAAGTATTCCAGCTGCCGGCCGGCGCCGCCCAGCTGGCACTGGGTGCCGACTTCACCCGCCAGGCCTACTCGGAAGCGCCAGACGCCTTCACCCAAGGCCAGAACAAGCAGCAGCCTAACTTCACCGACGCCATTGTGGGCGGCAGCGCTGGCGCCCTGCCAATCGACGCCAGCCGTAAAAACTGGGGTACCTACGGCGAGCTGCTGCTGCCAGTGCTGAAAAACATGGACCTGACCGTGTCCGGCCGTTACGACGATTTCAGCGCCGTCACCAACGACAAGAACTTCGACGCGGACGGCAATCTGATTGCCCCAGGCAAGCAAGGCGAGTCGGCCAGCAAAGCCACCTACAAACTGGCGCTGCGCTGGAATCCGGTGGAATCGGTGCTGATCCGCGGCTCCTATGGCACCGGCTTCAAGGCGCCGACCATGAGCAACATCGTCAAGCCACTGGTCAACGGCGGTTCGTCGCAGTTCCACGCTTGCCCGATCACCAGCGCCAGTGATCCACGCTTCAAGCTGTGCAACCCAGGTTCGTCGGAATACGGCCTGCTGACCGGTGGTAACGCCTCGGTGGGCGCCGGTGCACTGAAACCGGAAGAGTCGAAACAGGCCACCCTGGGCATCCGTGTTGAGCCGATCAGCAGCCTGTCGCTGGGCTTTGACCTGTGGGACGTGAAACTGCGCAACCAGATCCAGACCCTGTCGGAAGACCTGGTATTCAACAACCCGGCCATCTACGACAGCCTGCTGCGCACCTACTTCGACCCGATCCAGAAGCAGAACGTGCTGGTAGCCGCGCTGACCCCATTCAACCTGGCCAGCTCGCACTACCAGGGTATCGACTGGGATCACACCTACAAGACCAACACCACGCTGGGCAAAGTCGCCGTGCAGTGGACCGGTACCTTCATGACCAAGGCTGAACAGGAAACCCCTGGCAGCGGCGTGGAGAAAAACATCGGCCGCTTCAACTCCTACGCCAACGTGACGTTCCGCTGGATCTCCAAGCTGACCGCCTCGTTGAATACCGGCCGCTTCACCCACGCGCTGACCGCCAACTACCACTCGGGTTACACCGACCAGGTGTACAACGAGGATGACTCGGTGGTGCGTGAAGTGCTGGCCGATGGTTCGCTGGGCGACTACGTGCCGATGAAGCGCCAGGTCGCGTCGTACACCACGTTCGACTGGCAGACCAAGGCGCAGCTGAGCAAGCAGTTCACGCTGATCGCTGGCGTGAAAAACATTGCTGACATCGCACCGCCATTCACCATCCGCAACGCCGGTGGTGGTAACCAGTCGGGCTACGATGGCCGTTACACCGACCCGCTGGGTCGTCAGTTCTACCTGACCGGTTCCTACAAGTTCTGATCAGTTAGTCATCAAAGCGGAAATTTTTACGGGCTCCTACGGGAGCCCTTTTTTATTGGCGACACAAATGCCACTAAGCGTTGTTTTATATAAACAGATAAGGTTTCATGATTGACACCGCCATCACCGTAATGAAATTATCAACACCCTGACCGTCACTTAACCGATGGTCACGAGCACGTACCCGCCCCTACCAAGCGGTGGGTGAATAAAAATATTGATGTTCGTTTTGGGAGTTGAGAGTAATGATGAAAGAAACTATTCTGTCCCGTTCCCTGCGTCGCATATATGCTGGCGGCCTGCTGGGTCTGGGTCTGATCGCGCCAGCCGTCCAGGCGCAAGACGACGCGCCGATCCAGCGCGTTGAAGTGACCGGTTCCTCGATCAAGCGTCTGGTGTCGGAAACCGCCAACCCGCTGAGCGTCATCAAGGCGGACGACTTTGTCAAACAAGGTTTGACCACGGCCCAGGAAGTGCTGGACCGCATCCCCTCCAACAGCTCCAGCTTTACCTCCGGCAACGTGGTCGGCGGCAATAGCTCAGGCCTGCCGACCGGCGGCCAGTCCAGCGCAGACTTGCGCGGTCTGGGCGGCGACAAAACCCTGGTGCTGCTGAATGGCCGCCGCATCGCCAACCATCCTTACGATGGCGCCAGCGTCGACCTGAACATCATTCCGGTCGCGGCCCTGGAACGCGTGGAAGTGCTGCGCGACGGCGCTTCGGCGATCTACGGTACCGACGCGATTGGCGGCGTGATCAACTTCATCACCAAACGTTCGGTGCAGACCACCACGATTACCGCGGAAGCGATCCTGCCGCGCAAAGTCGGCGCTGATGAAAAGCGCATCAATATTTCGAGCGGCTTCGGCAATCTGGACGAAGACGGCTACAACGTGTTCGGCGTGTTCGACCACCACAAGCTGGAGATCCTGACCTCGCAGCAGCGCGACTTCTCCAAGACCGGCGTGATTCCGTCGCGCGGCCTGAACCTGACCTCGGGCACCACCTTCCCGGGCAACTACTTCGATCCGAAATCGGGCGCTACCGGCAACCCGGGCTTTGCCACCGGTTGCGACGCGCCCAACTCGGTGCCGCGCGCCAGCAACGGTACCTGCCGCCAGGACTACACACGCCAGATCGACGATCTGCCAGAACAAAAGCAGACCTCGTTCTTCGGCAAGGCCACCTTCAAGATCAACGGCGACCACCTGGCTTCGGTCGAGTACCTGCACTCGGAAAACGATGTGGTATCGCACACCGCGCCGCCACCGCAGACCAGCCTGCTGCTGCCGAAAACCAGCAAATACTATCCAGGCAATTCGGGCGGCGTACCGGCCATGCCGGGCCTGTCCGGCGAACCGCTGTCGGTCAACTGGCGTCCGACCGAAGCCGGTCAGCGCGAGATCAACTCCAAGGGCGCGGCTGACCGTCTGAGCATTGCAGCCGAAGGCCTATTCAAGGACTGGGACTACAAGGCGGGCTTCACCGTGTCGGAAAGCCGTTCGGCCGAGTACTTCACGGGCGGCTACGTCAACGACGCCAAGTTTGCCGCCGGCGTGGCGAATGGCATCCTGAATCCGTTCGGCAAGCAGGACGCCGCCGGCAAAGCCTATCTGGAAACCACCGCGCTGCGCGGCCAGGTCCAGAACGGCAAGACCCGCAACACCGGCATCGACGCCAAAGCCAGCCGCGAACTCATAGAAATGGGCGGCGGCAAGATGGCAGTGGCGGTCGGTACCGAACTGCGCCGCGAAGAAGCGGACTTCTTCGTCAACCGCGACATCGCCGGCCAGGCCGCCTCGTCGGGCCTGTCGGGTTCGCAGTCGACCGACGGCGCGCGCACCATCAAGGCCGTGTTCGGCGAGATCAGCCTGCCGCTGATCAAGGACCTGGACGTCAACGCGGCGGTCCGTTACGACAACTACAGCGACGTCGGCAGCACCACCAATCCGAAACTGGCGGTGCGCTACCAGCCGACCAAGCAGGTGCTGCTGCGCGGTTCGGCCTCGACCGGCTTCCGTGCACCGACGCTGTTTGAAAAGAACGCGCCGCAATCGAAGAACGACACCAACAACTCGTACAACGATCCGATCCTGTGCCCAGGCGGCGTGCTGTCGTCCAACCCGATCGCCAACCCGCTGCGTGACTGCGACCTGCAACAGTTCAAACTGCAGGGCGGCAATCAGAACCTGAGCCCGGAAAAATCGAAGACCTTCTCGGTCGGCATGGTGCTGGAGCCGATTCCGCAGGCCACGCTGGCCATCGACTACTGGAACATCCGCCTCAAGGACAAGATCAACGCGCTGCCGGAAGAAGCCATCTATGGCGACTACCAGAAATACAAGGCGCGCTTCCTGCGCAATCCTGACGGCTCGCCGTACGCCATCCTGGACCTGAAGGAAAACCTGGGCAAGGTCAATACCGACGGCGTCGACGTCGCCCTGACCCTGCGCTCGGGCGCCACCAGTGCCGGCAACTTCACGCTGACCCTGGACGGCACCTACGTCCACAAGTATGAGTACCAGGACGAGCGCGATGGTCCATTCATCCAGAACGTCGGCCGCTACGCTGCCAACAATCCGGTGTTCCGCTGGAAGCACAACCTGGCGCTGAACTGGCGCCTGGGTGTCTGGAACGCCACGCTGGCACAGTCGTTCAAGTCCGGCTACACCGACCAGAATCTGGACATCCCTGACCAGTACAAGAACCAGGTGCCATCGTACGCGCTGTGGAATCTGTCGGGCAGCTACACCGGCTTCAAGGGCGTGACCCTGACCGCCGGCGTGAAAAACCTGCTGGACAAAGAGCCACCGTTCTCGAACCAGGGCACGCTGTTCCAGAAAGGCTACGATCCACGCTACACGGATCCAGTCGGCCGTTCGCTGTACCTGCGCGGCAGCTACGCGTTCTGATCGCATCAGCAGTAGCAGCATAAAAAATCCCGGCAGCCTGAGCGCGCTCAAGATCGCGCTCAGTGCAGCCGGGATTTTTTTATGTGACGACCTTACTTAGAACTTGTAGTTGCCCGTAATGTAGAACGAACGGCCGGCTGGATCGGTGTAGCGGCCATCGTAGCCGACTTGGTTACCGCCACCGGCGTTCTGCAAGGTCAGCGGTGGATTGCGGTCGAACAGGTTTTTAATCCCGGCCGTCAGCGCAAAGTTACCGAAGTCATACTTGCCTTGCCAATCGAAGGTGGTGTACGACGGCACGCGCAGCGGTTCAGGTGCGCCGTCTCTCCCATTGAAGGCGATCGGGTCGCCAACGCTGCCATCTGGATTCACCGTCGATATCGCCGAACCAAATGGGTATTCCTGGTCGCGGTAGCCCGACTTGTAATGCGCGGTCAGTAAATTGGTCAACTTGCCGTTGGTCAGGCTCAGGCTCAGATTGGTTTGGACGCGGAACACCACGGCGTTGTCCTGGCCAAAACGGCCAAGGTCAGAATACACCGTACCGTTGCCTTGCGTGGTGTAGTTCTGCTTGAGCATATAGGTGCCGTTCCAGGCCGCGCGCAGATCGCCGATAGCGGTCTTGCTGCGGTAGCTGAAGTCCCAGTCAATACCGCGGTAGTTGGCGACGCCGCCGTTGACTGGCGCCTGCAGATAAGCAATCGTGGTGTAGCCGGCAGGATCATAGTAAGGATTCACGAACAGACTTTTATACGTCTGCGGATCACGGAAACCTTCCTGCTCCGGCACACCGGCCGACAGGATCTGGTCGCGGATCTGCACGTTCCACAGGTCTAGGCCCAGCGACAGGCCACGCAGTGGTTCAATCCGGCCGCCCAGAGTCCACTGCTTGGATTTCTCAGGCTGCAGGCCAGCGGAGCCGCTCAGGCTGTTGGGGCCGATCAGCAGATCGTACTGCGATTGCCGTGGCTGGCAACCTGCCGAACCGGGGAACGGGCAAAGATAGCTGCCGGCGGTACTGCCATTGAAGGTATTGGCACCCGCAACGTCGCTCAGGTTAGGCGTCTTGAAGCCGGTGCCGTAGGCGGTGCGCAGCAGCAAGGTATCGGTCGGCGTCCATTTCAGGCTCAGCTTGTACGTGCCGGCGCTGGCGGTATTGCCAATATCACCGCTAGGCAAAAGCGGGAGCAGACCGTCGGCGTTTGGTACGCTGCCAAAGATGTAGTCACTGTGCACCTTGTCGTAGCTGTCATAACGGCCAGACACGGTCGCTTCCACCGTTTTATGCAGCGGCAGCAGCACTTCGGTGAACAGGCCCCAGTTGTCGCGCTTGGCGCTGAACGGCACCTGGCCATAATTGCCGCCCACCGGATAATTGCTCGACGCCGGCTGGGTCACAAAACCCGAGTTGGACAGGATCAGCGGATGGTAGTCGGTGGTGTATTTGGTCTTCGTATAGTCGCCGCCCAGCGAGATGATGGAGGTGCCGCCTGGCAGCGAGAACAGGTCATGCTGTACGCCCGCATGCAAGGTATTGAGCGTCGATTTGGTGCGCGAGAATACCGTGCCGTTCAACAGCGCTGGCTGCAGCTGGCTCGCGCCCTGGCCGGTGACCGGATCATATTTGCCCTGTGCGACCAGGTCATTGAGCATGCCGAAGTCGGTGTAGCCGCCAGCGGCCGTATCTTTGATTTTGCTTTCCGACAGGATCAGCGCCGCATTGTAGGTCCAGCCAAACGCCGAGCCGTCGATACCGGTCGCGAAGTGGCGCGCGGTCGTCTCAAACTTGTCCGCACGGCCGCCGATCAGCACCGAACGATAGTTCAGCGTGGCGTTGCCGCTCGGGTTTTCCAGGCCGTTGGCGTCCAGGTAAGACTGCACATATTTCTGGTACAGGGCCGGGAAGCGGTCGGTGGCATTCACACCCATCTGTTGCGCGGACGGGGCAAATTGCGCGGTCATCGCAAACTGCGACAGCACCAGCTCAGCCCAGGCGGTGGTGTTTTCGTTGATCTTCAGCGTCCCTTTCAGCAGGCCACTGTCGCGCACGGTGCCGGGCACATCTTCCACGGTGGACGCGTAGTTGAACAGGCATTGCGTAGCCGATGGGCCCGCCAGCGGATTGCCGCAATTGCCATTGGCGGCCAGGTAAGGATTGATGGCGTAGCCTGCGGTATCAGCTGTCGTGCCTTTAGGACGGGCATTGAACAGGATGTTGGCCGGCTCGGTGTTGCCGGTACGCTGGTCGTAATAGTACTGCTTGCCGTTGGAGCTGAACTTGAAGAACGCGCCGGGCGCTGAAAAATCGCGCTGCAAGGCGGCAATCCGCTGCTGCTCCTCATGGCTGTACGAAGCCAGTACGTTCCAGCCATCGGACTCCAGGTCACCCCAGCCTTTGGTAAGGCCGGCACTGCTCCACTTGCCGCCATTCTTTTTCGGTTGGCCATAGGTAGCAAATACTTCGCCCTTGGTCAGGTTCTTTTTGGTGATGAAGTTGACCACGCCGGCAATCGCGTCCGAACCGTACAGCGCGGAAGCGCCATCGGTCAGGATCTCGACACGCTCGATCGCTTCCAGCGGAATGCTGGACAGGTTGACCGAATAGCCGCCACCCTGCCCCGTGCCAAGGGCGCTGGGCGCCACGCGCTGGCCATCCAGCAGCACCAGCGTGTATTTCGATGGCAGCGAGTGCAAGGACGCGGTCGTCACGCCGGCGCCGCCGCCGTTGACTGAGCTCGAGGCCGGCACGAAGCCCTGCATCGATGGCAGCATCTGGATCAGATCAGTGGCGGAGGTCGCGCCAGTCTGCTTGATCTCGGCCGCCGTCAGCACCTGGACGGGCAGCGAGCCCTCCTTCTGGATGCGCTTGATCGACGACCCGGTGATCTCCACCCGCTGCATCGGTTGATTGTCCGGTGGCGCGTTTTGCGCCATGGCAGGCAACGCCAGCAGGCCCATGCTGGCAACCACACCGCCCGAAAACATCAACCGCAACGAACGGGACGGCACTCTTTCTTGAATCATATCTAACCTCCAGTTGTTTTTTAGGATGCAACAATCCAACGCCCTGAGCTGGATAAGCTGGAACGCGGGAATTCTTTAAATTTGGGGAATTACATCAGGAAGGTGAGCAACGGCACCGGCCATGGTTAATATAAAAACATGCCAGTAAATTAACTGTCAACCGTACATATGTAACGATTGGCGTACGTACAACAACCTTGCTAGTCAAACGCAAAAAAAAACGGCCCCAATTTGCCATTGGGGCCGCAGAGGCTTATTTGGAAGCGCTTTCAGCAGCTTGCGTGGCAAGCCGCCGCTGGCGCACGGCGGCAGCCAGGCCTTGCAGCACTTGCACGCTGCTGTCCCAGTCGATGCAGCCATCGGTGACCGACTGGCCGTAGGTCAGTTCCTTGCCTGGCACCAGGTCCTGGCGGCCGCCGACCAGGTGCGACTCCACCATCACGCCAACGATGCGGTTGTCGCCGCCCGCCACCTGGCCGGCGATGTCGGCGCACACCGGGATCTGGTTTTCCGGCTTCTTCGAGCTGTTGGCGTGCGAGGCGTCGATCATCAGGCGCGGCGCCAGGCCTTGGGCCGCGATCGCCTTGCAGGCCTCGTCGACGCTGGCCGCATCGTAGTTCGGCGTTTTGCCGCCGCGCAGGATGATGTGGCAGTCTTCATTGCCATTGGTCGAGACGATGGCCGAATGGCCGCCCTTGGTCACCGACAGGAAGTGGTGCGGCTGCGACGCGGCCTTGATCGCATCGACCGCAATGCGCGTGTTGCCATCGGTGCCGTTCTTGAAGCCAACCGGGCAGGACAGGCCAGACGCCAGCTCGCGGTGCACCTGCGACTCGGTAGTGCGGGCGCCAATCGCGCCCCAGGAAATCAGGTCGGCAATGTACTGCGGGCTGATCACGTCGAGGTACTCGGTGCCGGCCGGCAGGCCCAGTTCGTTGATGTCGCGCAGCAGTTCGCGCGCCATGCGCAGGCCGTCGTTGATGCGGAAGCTGCTGTCCATGTAGGGGTCGTTGATGAGGCCCTTCCAGCCCACCGTGGTGCGCGGTTTCTCGAAGTAGACGCGCATCACGATTTCCAGGTCGCCCGCCAGCGCCTGGCGCAGCGGCGCCAGGCGGCGCGCGTATTCCATGGCCGCTTTCGGGTCGTGGATCGAGCACGGGCCGATCACCACCATCAGACGGTCATCCTGGCCGTGCAGGATGCGGTGCAACGCGATACGCGCATTGGCGGCCGTCTGCTCAGCCGCTTCCGTGCACGCATATTCGCGGATCAGGTGGGACGGTGGCGTCAGTTCCTTCATCTCGCGGATGCGCAAATCATCGGTACGGGGCATTGCTGTTCTCCAAGTGATCTAAAAAAATCGGGGTAAAAAAAAACCGCCTCATCGGGAGGCGGTTTTTTGGGATTCTGCTGGGACTCGTTTTTGCTTCTACGTGCACCGGCCGCTACTCCACCGCCTTTGGGTTGGAAAGCTAAAGTAAAACCAGCCGGTAAAGAAGAATTTGGTCATGGATTGACTATAACGCCATAGTTCGCGCCTTGGCAAGCAATTTTTTTCGGCCAGAATGCCTTCCCACAAAACTTTACCCCCGGCGCTGGGGGCAAAAAAATCAGGCGGTGCCGCCGACGGTAACCCCGTCGATACGCAAAGTCGGCTGGCCCACGCCCACCGGCACGCTCTGGCCTTCCTTGCCGCACACGCCCACGCCCGGGTCGAGCTTCATGTCGTTGCCGATCATGGAGACGCGGTTCAGCACTTCCGGACCATTGCCAATCAGCGTCGCGCCTTTGACCGGATAGGTGATCTTGCCATTCTCGATCATGTACGCCTCGCTGGCCGAGAACACGAATTTGCCATTGGTGATGTCCACCTGGCCACCGCCGAAGTTGACTGCATACAGGCCGTTCTTCACCGATGCCAGGATCTCGCCCGGATCCTTGTCGCCGCCCAGCATGTAGGTGTTGGTCATGCGCGGCATCGGCAGGTGCGCAAACGATTCGCGGCGCGCATTGCCGGTCACCGGCATCTTCATCAGGCGCGCGTTCATGGTGTCCTGGATGTAGCCCTTGAGGATGCCGTCTTCAATCAGCGTGGTGCACTGGGTCGGATTGCCCTCGTCGTCGATATTCAGCGAACCACGGCGGTCGGCCAGCGTGCCATCGTCCACCACGGTCACGCCTTTGGCGGCCACGCGGTCGCCGATGCGGCCGGCGAAGGTCGACGAGCCTTTGCGGTTGAAGTCGCCCTCAAGGCCGTGGCCGATCGCTTCGTGCAGCAGGATGCCTGGCCAGCCAGGGCCCAGCACCACGGTCATCGGCCCTGCCGGCGCCGGCCGCGCATCCAGGTTCACCACGGCCGACTTGACGGCCTCGGTGGCGTACTGGTCCAGCAGCGCATCGCTGAAGTAGCCGTAGTCGTAACGGCCACCGCCGCCCGCCGAGCCCACTTCGCGGCGGCCGTTCTGTTCGACAATCACGGTCAGCGAGACGCGCACCAGCGGACGGATATCCGCAGCCAGCACGCCATCGCTGCGCACCACCAGCACCACGTCGTACTCGCCGGCCAGGCTGGCCATGACTTGCACCACGCGCGGGTCTTTGGCACGCGCCATCTTTTCAATGCGCTCCAGCAGCTTGACCTTGGCGGTGGCGTCCAGCGATACCAGCGGGTCATGCGGCAGGTACAGCGAACGGCCGCCCACATGGTTCATCGAACCGGCGACCTTGATCTTGCCTGCGCCAACGCGGGCGATGGTGCGGGTAGCGGCAGCGGCATCCAGCAGCGCTGCTTCGGAGATTTCATCCGAGTACGAGAAGGCGGTCTTGTCGCCCGACACGGCACGCACGCCGACGCCTTGGTCGATAGAAAAACTACCGGTCTTGACGATGCCTTCTTCCAGGCTCCAGCCCTCGTTTTTAGTGAATTGGAAATACAAGTCGGCATAGTCGACTTTGTGGGTGAACATGCTGCCCAGCGTCTTGAGCAGCTTGCCCTCGTCCAGCCCGAACGGCGTCAGCAGGATATCGCGCGCAACGGCCAGGGAGGACAGGTTCGGTTCAAATGGCTTCATGGTGATGCTTTCTGTTAGGTGTTACCGCAATTGTAGTGGATATCACATGGTGCGGTGTTTCAGTGCCGGCAAGCTCTCGCGCACGCCGTCCATATAGGCCAGGTCGATCTCGCCGCGCACCACGCCCTCGCCCTCGGGCAAGACGGCCTTGACCGCGCCCCATGGGTCGATCAGCATGCTGTGGCCCCAGGTACGGCGGCCATTCGGATGGATGCCGCCCTGCGCCGCCGCCAGCACATAGCACTGGTTTTCAATCGCGCGCGCGCGCAGCAGGATTTCCCAGTGCGCCATGCCGGTGGTGTAGGTGAAGGCGGCCGGCAACACAATCAAGGCCACCGGCCCCATGGCGCGGAACAATTCCGGGAAGCGCAGGTCGTAGCACACCGACAGGCCGACCTTGCCGAACGGCGCGTCAAACACGCCCACATGCTGGCCTGGCACGATGGTCTTCGATTCATTGTACGACTCCGTGCCCTTGGTGAAGCCGAACAGGTGGATCTTGTCGTAGCGGCCCACATGCTCGCCCTGCGGGTTGTACACCAGCGTGGTATTGATGACTTTCTCAGCATCCTCCGAGGCCAGCGGCAAGGTGCCGCCGATCAGCCAGATCTTGAGTTCGCGCGCCAGGCTGGACATGAAGTCCTGGATCGGTCCGCTGCCGAGCGGCTCGGCCACCTTGACCTTGTCGCTGTCGTTCAGGCCCATGATGGCCCAGTACTCCGGCAGCAGCACCAACTGGGCGCCGTCCTGCACGGCCTGGCTCACCAGCCGGCGCGCGGTGGCAAGGTTGTCGCTCACCGACGGCGACGAAATCATTTGTATGGCGGCTACGGTATTCATGGCGCTCCTTTGGGCGGAAGGTCTGCTTTGGCGGCGTCGAGCTTGGTGACCACCGGCGCTTTCCAGGGGCCGGTCACCTGCATATGATAGGTCAGTGCTTTCATGACTGGCGCACTCAGGAACAGCTGCGCCAGGAAACTGCCCAGGCCGATCACGGGATTGACCGCCAGCGCATACACCAGCGGCGCCGTGCCCAGGTTCACTTCCGGGATCACCACCACGTGCAGATTGGTGGTTTCATTGGCAATGTCGGCGCTGCCGTCCATGAGCACGGTGGCGGCGACGCCATGCATTTTGAGGTTGTCGGTCTTGGCAATGCCGTGGTTGATGCTGGCGTTGGCGCTAATGCCGTCAAACGCCAGGCCTTCCGAAAACACGTCGTGGAAGTCCAGCTTGAGCAGGCGCGGCAAGGCTTGCAGGCTCAGCACGCCGAGCAGCTTGGCGGCGCCCGGGTCCTGCTTGAGGAACTGGCCTTTCTCGACATTCATGGTGATCTGGCCGGACAGGCTCGGCAGGTCCAGCGCGTACGGCAAGCCCTTCCAGGCGATGTCGCCGTTGAGCGAGCCCTTGCCACCCTTGAGCGTATCGGCAAAGCCAAAGCGGTCCAGCAGCTTGCCGGCGTCGTTGATGGCCAGATTGAAATTCAGACTGGTGTTGTGCGTGCCATCCTTGCTGATCCACTTGCCGGTGCCGGTCAGCTCGCCGTCCGGATTGGCCAGCGACAGTTTGCTCACGCGCCATTCACGCGTATTCGGCAGCAGCGCATTATTGGCTTGCAGTTCCAGACGGCCCAGCTGTTTGTTGAACAGTTCAAAACGGTCCACCACCACGTCCAGCGCCGGGATGGTGGCCGCTGCGCTCTTGCCATCCAGCAGGTCCTGCACTTCGTTTGAGGCCGACTCCGGGATCACCAGCGATGACAAACGGGCCGTCACCTTGCCCAGCCCGGCGCCGGTGGACGGCTCGGACCACGTCAGGTAGCCGCTGGCCTGGGTGGAATCGATATTCGCCTGCCAGATGGATTTCTGATGCGTCACGCCGATCACCACGTTTTCCAGCTTGCGGTCGCCGATCACCAGCTCGCTGGCACGCGCGGCCACCGCGTCCGGGATCACATACTGCGTGATGTCGGTGGCGTCCGTTGCAGCCGCTGCCGGCGCCGCCGGGGCGCCCTTGCCGCCGATCAGGTCGCCAAAGTCCAGCCAGTGATCAACATTGAGTTCACGCAGATTGATGTTGAAGGTCAGGCCGCTGTCCGGTTCGGGCGCGGGCGCATTCACGCCGATGCCGCCACGCACCAGTTTCCAGTGCTGCTTGGGCAGCTTCTGGCGCTGGTAGCGCACCGCGATGTTGCTGCCCAGCCCAATGCGGATATCGTCATGCAGCAGGCCGGCGCCGTCCGGCGTCAGGCCGCTGGCCAGCACGAAGTGCAGCGGCATGTTGTCGGTCTGGGTTTTCTTGACCGGCGCGGGCAGGTCCAGGCCCAGGCCGGTCAGGCTGGAATCCACCGCCACCACCACCTGATGGTCGCGCACCGTCACCGTGCCGCTGTAGCGCGTGCTGCCCGAGAAGTGGTCCGCCAGGCGCTGCATGGCCGGCATCGGATACGCCTGGCGGAAGCCGTCGGCCGTCATCAGGCCGCCCAGCTTGACGATGATAGCGTTGTCCTTCTGGCTGCCGCCGGTGATCGACACCGGACCGCCGAGGAAGTTGCCGCTCAGTTGGTTCAGGTTGACGCCGCGTTCGTTGAATTCAATCTTGCCCTGCGACGACTGCACCACCGGCAGGTCGCTCATCAGCGTGATGTCGTTGTTGGCCAGCTGCAGCGTGCCCTGCACCTTGGTATCGATCGCGTGCGCCAGCGGGATGCGCAGGCTCAGCGCCAGTTTGGCATTGCCGCTGGCCTGGGTTTCATCGGTGAAGTGCGAGATCCATTCCAGCACCGGGCTGTTGGCCACGTACTTGAGGAACTCCTGCATCGGCCCGGCCGCATTGCCATCGATTTCCAGCATCGAATCGTGGATGCCGAGGTCGGGAATCACCGCCTTCACATTGCTCAGCGCAACGCCGCCCGTGGTGGCGGTATCGCCGCGGATTTCCATGCGCGCGCCCTCGAACACAAAGCTGCCCTTGATGTGCTCGGCTTGTGGCCACAGCGGCAGCGGCTTGCCATCCTTGCCCAGTTCCTTGCCATCGAGATGGTAGTGACCCGGCTCGTAGTTGAGCTTGCCTTCGGTGAGCTTGCCGGCCACGCGGAATTCGCCGCGCGCCTTGTCGGCATTGCTGTCGCCGTGGAACGGGAAGTGCGTCAGGTCGCCGCGCAGGCGCAGCGCAACGTCGGTCGCCACGCCGCCTTCGAGCGCGCCGGTCAGCCAGTGGCGCAGGTCGTGTGGCGTCTGCACCGGCAGGTAGCGGCCGATGCGGTTCAGCTGGAAGCCGGTCAGCGTGCCGCTGAGGTCGGCCTTGCCCGGTCCCTTGCCCGCCAGCGGGATGGTGTGCGTGCCCTGCAGCGTGCCGCGCAAGCCCTCCTGCTCGAAGTCCATGGCGTCGATCTGGAACAGCAGCTGGTTGTCCGCTTCAAACGACCAGCGCGCCTTGAGGTTCAGATGGTCGAACGGCATCGAGGCTTGGTCGAAGTAGTCCGGCATTTGCAGCACCAGCTGCTGCGAGTTGAGCTGGAAGCTGCCGCCTTTTTCGGTGGCGTCGATCGCACCGCTCAGGTTGTCGAAGCCGGGCAGCGCCGGCATGCCGGCAATGGCTGGCGTCTTGCCATTTTTCGCTTGCGCCGGGCGTGGCGGCTGCGGTTTCAGGCCCAGTCCAACCAGGTCACCCTTGACGCGGTAGGTCTGCAAGGCCGGGAACGCGCCCTGCCATTCGGCGGAAAAATTTTGCAACAATCCACGCGGCGCGAAGCTGGCCACCAGCTTGTGCTGATGCTCATTGAGCGGCAGGCGCTCGGCCAGACCGGCCAGCGTTTGCAGGTCCAGCTGGCGCGCGCGCACTTCCACGCGCTCCGGCCTGGCGCCAGCCGCGGCCACATAGCTTTCCGACAGCGAGGTGGGCGCCATCACCAGGCCATCGCGCGTGGTCAGGGTCAGATTATTGAGTTCGATGCTGTGGGCCAGTGCACCAAATGCTGGCGTCACTGCGCCCTTGCGCGCCAGCGGCGGGCGGAGGTCTTCACGTGCAGCAATGCGGCCGCTCATTTGCTGCAAGTCCAGCAGCGGCAATTCCTTGCCCAGCACAGCGGTGATGTTGCTCAGGCCAACGTCGGCGGTAAAGCTGGTCAGGCGCGACTGGTCCACGCCCACCCACGCGCGCAGCGAACCGGTGCCGCTGCTCAGGTCAAACGGGTAATCGACCCACGCTTTCCACGCCAGCAAATCGGTATTGCGGATGTCGGCATAGACTTCGCCCTTCCACATCGAGACATTGGAGGTGCGCGCGCCAAAAGCTGGGTGGGTAAAATCGGCACGCAGGTCCAGCGGCGCCGACAGCGCGGCCGGCGGCGTCGCGTGGACCGCGAACTGGTGGTGCAGCCACTGGTTGCGCAGCACCACGGCCACATTGTCCAGCACCAGCGGTGGCGCGGCGCGCTGACGGTCGGTCCATTGCAGCCGGCCTTCGCGGATCACGATGTCGCGCTGCAGCAGCAGCCAGTCCAGGCCCTTGCCGTCGCTGGGCCGGTTGAGGTCGAGGTAGATGCCTGCCACGTACAGCTTGCCATCGGCTTCGCGCACGATGTCCAGTTCCGGACGCGTCAGTTCCAGCGCGTGGAAGCGCAGATTGGCAGAAACCAGCGTCCACCACGACAGCGTGGCCGACACGCTCGGCAAGCTCAGCGCCGGGCGGCCGCGCTGGTCGTGCAGCACCACATCGCCCAGGAACAGACTGGGGCGGAAGCCGTTCCAGGAGGCATAAACACGGGAAATGGTGACGGGATTGCCGACCGCGCGGCTGGCCGCCTGCTCGATATCGCCCTTGTAGTGGTCGATATTCGGCAGCACCGCATAACGCAGCGCCAGGAACAGGATGGTGAAAGCGAAATACAACACCAGCGCCAGCTTCAAGGTGAAGCCCAGCACGTGATGGGTGGCCAGGTTGCAGATACGGTAGGCGGCACGAAGCCGATGCCAGCGCGCGGCCAATGGCCCCTCGCCTGTCACGGTCTCCTCCTCTGGTTTTTGCATCAATACGCTAATAAATCAGGCCATGCGGTAAATAAATCGCTAAACTCGGTTTTCAAGCTTTTATGCCTGCGCAGCAATTCTACCCCATCCCCCCGCTGAAACCGCGCCCCGGAGGGGGAGAAATGCGCCGGATTACCATGCTTTACACGCCGTTACCAATAGAGGAAACATCCCGCGCATGAGTTCACCGTCTGTCTCCCGTTTTTATCAGCGCTGGCTGGCTGCCGCTCCCGACCGCGCCGCCAAAACTGATGAATTGGCGCAATTATCGCTTGCCCAGATCAATCTTGCTGACTTTTTAGCCAAAGAAGCCCAGGCCGTTCCCGCAGGCGCCCCGCCACTGCCGCTGATGCGCGCCATGCGCCGGCTGCGCAACCTGCTGGTGTGCACCCTGATCCGGCGCGACCTTGAGGGCAAGGCCAACCTGGCCGAGGTGGTGGAAGCCATGACGCGCTTTGCTGATTTTGCCATTCAGCAACACATGGCCGAACTGCAAGCGGAACTGGTGGCCGCACACGGCCAGCCGATCGGCCGCGATTCCGGCCTGCCACAGGAAATGATCGTGCTGGCCATGGGCAAGCAAGGCGGCGGCGAACTTAATGTCTCGTCCGACATTGACCTGATCTTTGTCTACCCGGAGGACGGCGACACAGCGGCCGGCCCGGGCCAGCGCAGCCTGTCCAACCACGAATTTTTTGTGCGCCTGGGCAAGAAGCTGATTGCCGCGCTGGCCGAAATCACCGAAGACGGCTACACCTTCCGGGTTGACATGGCGCTGCGGCCCAACGGCGGCTCCGGCCCGCTGGCGGCCAGCCTGGGCATGGTGGAACGCTATCTCATCGTCCAGGGCCGCGAGTGGGAGCGCTATGCCTGGGTCAAGGCGCGCGCCGTCACCGGCCGCGCCGAGGACATTGCCGCGCTCGACGCCATCGTGCGGCCGTTCTGCTTCCGCCGCTACCTGGACTTTGGCGTGATCGACGCCATCCGCAATATGCATGCGCAGATCCGTGCCGAGGTAAACCGCCAGGAGCGGCTGCACCCGGACCGCAGCAACAACGTCAAGCTGGGCCGCGGCGGCATCCGCGAGATCGAGTTCCTGGCCCAGGTATTTCAGCTGATACGCGGAGGCCGCGACGCCGCGCTGCGCGACCGTTCGACGCGCACCACGCTGCGCATCATTGCCGAGAAAGGCTTGTTAAGCCACGCCATCGTCTACCAGCTGCTGGCTTCCTACACCTTCCTGCGCAACCTCGAACACCGCCTGCAATACCTGGACGATGCCCAGACCCACACCCTGCCCGCCAACGACACTGACCGCCAGACCGTCGCTGAAATGATGGGTCTGCCTGATGTGGCCACCCTGCTGAGCCAGCTCGAAGCGCACCGCCATTTCGTTGCCGGCCAGTTTGACGAGATGTTCTCGGACAAGACCGAAACCAGCGACAACGATATCGAACTACAGTCGAGCAATGAATGCGCCGATCCCGACAACCGCGAAGTCATGGTGGCGCGCTTCCATGCGCTGGGCTTTGACGATCCGGAAGCGGCCACCAAGCGCCTGATCGCCACGTGGCAGGCGCCACGCCTGCAATCCATGCCGGAAGCCAGCCGCAACCGGCTGCAAGGTCTGATCAACACGGCATTGCCGCTGATCGTGCAGGCGGCACAGGAGTCCAGTGGCGGCAGCCAGCTGGCCACCTTGGGCCGGCTGCTGGATTTCCTGGAAGCGATCGCACGGCGCTCGGCCTACCTGTCGCTGCTGACCGAATACCCGCACACGCTGGCGCGCGTGATCCGCATGGTGCATGCGAGCGGCTGGGCGGCGCAGTTCCTGAGCCAGCATCCGATCCTGCTCGATGAGCTGCTCGACGACCGCATCCGCAACGCCGTGTTCGACCCGGTGGCGCTGGCCGCTGACATCGACACCCAGCTGGCGGCCGCGCCCGGCGACACCGAGCGCCAGATGGATATTCTGCGGGAAATCCACCATGCCCAGCTGTTCCACCTGCTGGCCCAGGACTTGGCCGGCGACCTCACCGTGGAAAAACTGGCCGACTACCTGTCGGCGCTGGCCGACACCATCGTCGCCGCCACCATCAAGGCGGTGTGGCAGACCGTGGCCACGCGCCACCGCGACGTGCCGCTGTTCACGGTGATCGCCTATGGCAAGCTGGGCGGCAAAGAGCTGGGCTATGTGTCCGACCTCGACGTAATTTTCCTGTACGACGATGCCGACCAGGATGCGCCGGCCCAGTACGCCAAGCTGGCGCAGCGCTTCATCACCTGGATGACCTCGCACACCTCGGCCGGCATCCTGTTTGACATCGACACCGCGCTGCGCCCGGACGGCGCCAGCGGCATGCTGGTGTCGAGTGTCGCCTCGTTTGAGAAGTACCAGAGCAATTCCGCCTGGGTCTGGGAACACCAGGCACTCACGCGCGCGCGCTACTGCGCGGGCGACACCGCCATCGGCCAGCGCTTCGAACAGATCCGCGAGGCGGTGCTGCGCAAGGAACGGCCGGCCGATGGTCCGCTCAAGCAGGAGGTGCTGGCCATGCGCCAACGCATGTACGACGCCAAGCCCAACCACAGCGCCCTGTTTGACCTGAAGCAGGACCCGGGCGGCATGATCGACATTGAATTCATCGTGCAGTTCCTGGTGCTGCAGCACGCGGCGGCCTATCCTGAACTCACCGCCAATTTCGGCAATATCGCGCTGCTGCGCATGTGCGGCGAACTGGGCCTGATCGACGCCGGTCTGGCCGCCAGGGTGGCCGATGCCTACCGCCAATACCGCAAGCTGCAGCACCAGCTGCGCCTGCAAGGCCAGGACCTGGCGCGTATCGCGCCCGAGCTGGTGGAACAGCACGCGGCCCAGGTATCCGCGCTATGGCAAGCCATCTTCGGCGTCAATGTTGCCGATCAACAACAATAACTTTTTCAAAAGGTGCAATACTTCAGGAAGCAGTTTCATCACATAAAGGAGATCGATATGAGAGCACTTTTCGGCGCCTCTGCTTTGGCGTTCAGCTGCATGATCCTGTCCGGCCCCGCGCTGGCGGCCGACCGCGGAACTGCGGACGAGGCCGTCGCCATGGTCAAGAAGGCGGTGGCCATGGTCAAGTCGGACGGCAAGGAGAAGACCTTCGCCGCCATCTCGGACCCGGCCAACCCCACCTTCCATGATCGCGACCTGTATATATATGTGTATGACCTGAATGGCGTGGCTTTAGCGCACGGTAATAATCCTAAAATGGTCGGCAAGCCTTTAATCGGTTTAAAAGATAATGAAGGCAAGGCCATGATTAAGGAAATGGTGGATACCGCCAAAAATAAAGGAAAGGGCTGGGTCGATTTTAAATGGCCTAATCCAGTGACTAAAGCGGTTGAATCCAAATCGGGTTATGTCGAGCGTGTCGATGACTTCCTGATCGGTTCCGGCATTTACAAGTAAGCATCTGCGTCCGCCCCCGCCTGGTCCGTCCGGACCGGGCCTTCCCCCTGTGTTTACAGCGCCCTAGGCTGGTGCAGTCCCGAGTAAAATACGACGATTTTTAGCATAAACCCGCTAAAAATTAGCAGTTCACCGTATTTCACATGGGTTATATCCGACATTTTTTAAGAATCGCCCTTACGTAATTCGCGTAGGTTTTTCCCGCCCTTTCTCATGCCCCAATACGCTGAATACGTCTATACAGGTGGGTGCACCCAGCGCACTATTTCAGGTTTCAATCAGATAAGGCATTTCCCGGTTATTACGGGGCTTGATTAACTTCGCCTTAGTTAATCCAGGTTTATTTCCATATGCCAAATCGAAACAATTTGTTACAACAGTGGTACTGTTGCTTTTTTGCGAATAGCTGCTTTTTTACGGCCTTTTACGTTTACAACATGCCTGCGAACTCGTTAAAGTTGACCAGTTAAACTTAAACTTTAACAAAAAAATAACGGAGAGTTGTTTCAATACACCTAAGGAGTTCCGCAATGATGAAGGAAACAGTGTTGTCCCGTTCCGTACGCATGATCTGCGTAGTCGGCATGGCGATGAGCGCACAAGCAGCATTTGCCCAGGAAGCTGCACCGGCGGAAGCCGTACAGAAAGTCCAGATTACCGGTTCGCGCATTGCTTCGCCAGGCGCCGAATCGCCATCGCCACTGCAGATTCTGAGCTCGGCTGACATCGCCGCCTCCGGCGCCGTCAACCTGCAAGATCTGCTGCAGAAAAACCCGACCATGGGTACCCCAAGCCTGAGCCGTACCAACTCGAACTTCCTGACTTCGGGTGGCGGTGTATCGACCGTCAACCTGCGTAACCTGGGTGACTCGCGTACCCTGGTGCTGGTCAATGGCCGTCGCTTTGTGTCTGGCGTGCCAGGCAGCAGCGCAGTCGACCTGAACACCATTCCAACCGACTTCATCGAACGCGTTGAACTGCTGACCGGTGGCGCCTCCGCAACCTACGGTTCGGACGCAGTGGCCGGTGTGGTCAACATCATCCTGAAGAAAAACTTCGAAGGCGTGCTGCTGGATGCCCAGGGCGGCCGCAGCAGCGAAGGCGACGACAACAAGCGCAAGATCGCGCTGACCTTCGGTACCAGCAGCGCCGACGGCGCCAGCAACATCATGGGCCACTTCGGCTACTCGAAGCAGGGTCCGGTGTTCTCGCGCGACCGCGATGCTTCGGCGCTCGACCAGACTTCGGCCATCGTCAAAGGCCGTCCTGACCTGGCCTTCGTGGCCAAGAGCCCGAACTACTCGGGCTACGCGCCACAAGGCCACTTCTACAGCGACGCGAGCGACTTTACCTACGATAAGAACGGTAACGTCATTCCTTGGAACCAAAACGGCACCAACGGCGGCGCCGCGACCGGTTACAACCGCTCGGCCCTGCGTACCATCGCTGTCCCGACCGAACGCTATCTGTTCTCGCTGAACGGTACCCGCGCGCTGAACGAAAACCACAGCGCCTTCTTTGAAGGTACTTACGCGCAGACCAAGGTGTCGACCAATATCGAGTCCTTCCCGCTGGGTTCGGACCAGATCTACAAAGGTACGGGCGGCCAGGTGCCTGCAGGCGCCATCGTCAACGGCAAGCTGGTGAAAAACCCGCTGGTGCCGCAATACCTGTGGGACCGCATCAGCGACAACGACGGCGACGGTATTCCTGACTACTTCTTCACCCGCCGCCTGTCGGAATTCGGCCCACGCCACTCCGACGCGGACCGCAGCACCTTCCGTCTGGCCACCGGCCTGAAAGGCACGCTGCCATTCACCAAAGAATGGAACTACGAGACTTACATCTCGTACGGCAAAACCAAGGAAGCGCAAAGCTCGACCGGCCAGGTCAACATTCCTAACCTGCGCTACGCGCTGGATGCCGTGCCTGACGCCAGTGGCAAACCAGTCTGCCGTGACGCCAACGCCGCAGCAGAAGGTTGCGTACCAATCAACATCTTTGGCTACAACACCATCTCGCCCGATGCACTGAAATACGTGACCGCACCTGGCTCGCTGCAAACTGCCGTGACCCAGAAGCTGGCCGGCGCTTCGATCAACGGTGAGCTGTTCGACCTGCCAGCCGGTAAAGTCGGCCTGGCTGCCGGTTTCGAATGGCGCAGCGAAGATTCGAGCTCCATCCCTGACCCGCTGACCCAGGCTGGCCTGAACGCTGGTAACGCGATTCCACCAACCTTCGGTAACTTCACCGTCCGTGAAGCGTTCGTTGAAACCCGCGTGCCTATCCTGAAGGATAAGCCGTTCGCCAAGGAACTGAGCTTCCTGGGTACCTTCCGCCATGGCGACTACTCGACCGTGGGTAGCACCAACAGCTGGAATGCTGGTGGTGAGTGGGCGGTGACCTCGGACTTCAAGATCCGCGGTACCCGTGCCCAGTCGACCCGTGCGCCGAACATCAACGAGCTGTACACCGCACCTAGCCAGGACTTCCCAACTGGCCTGGTTGACCCATGCGAAGGCGTGTCGTCGTCGGCCACTTCGGCCCTGGCCACCAACTGCAAAGCCGCACCAGGCGTCGCAGCGAATATGGCAGCCCACGGCGGCGTCTTCACGCTGGGCCAGGCGGATCAGCAAGGTATTAGCGGCTACAACAGCGGCAACCCGGGCCTGAAGGCAGAAAAAGGCCGTTCGACGACCATTGGTTTTGTTGTCACCCCACGTTCGATCCCGGTATTGAGCAAGTTCACCTTCACGGCGGACTACTTCAACATCAAGATTTCGGACGCCATCGTGTCGACCGACCGTCAGTATGCTCTGGACCAGTGCTACAACCAGAACAATCAGACCTTCTGCAAATTCATCACCCGCCGTCCTGCGCAAACGGGTAACCTGAGCGCCGGTTCTATCCAGTACAGCAACACCGCCGTCACCAACAGCGGTGGCACCGGCACCGAAGGTCTGGACTTGACCGCGTCGTGGGCTGACCGCGTCGGCCCTGGCCGTCTGAGCGCCCAGCTGTCGTACACCTATCTGCGTGAACTGTGGAATAAAGCCACGCCTGACGCAGAGCGCAATAACGACGTTGGCGAAGTCACCTCGGCGCAGATCAACGCGCCACGCAGCAAGGCTGTGCTGAACACCGCCTACAAATGGGGTAGCTTCGGCGCCACCTGGACCGCAACCTACACCGGCCCAGTGGCACTGGATGACCAGTTCCTGAAGAGCCTGAGCATTGCACCAGGCAGCGTGGGTGTTGGTTCCCGTACCTACAACGATTTCCAGTTCACCTATGACGTGAAGAAATCGGTACAGGTCTACCTGGGTATCAACAACGCGTTCAACGCCAAAGCGCCACCGATCATCAGTGGTCTGCCAGGCGACACCACCGGTACCGAGACCGACGCATCGACCTACGATCCGATCGGCCGCCGCTACTACCTGGGTCTGCGCGTTTCGCTGTAATCCTATGCCCCCCCTGCCCTTCGGGGCAGCGGCAACAGCCTGCCGGGTTTGCGCCCGGCAGGCTTTTTTTATTAGCGGCTCACAAACCAGTTGCGGATGCGCGTCGCCGGCAGGTCGTGCACTGTCCGCAAGACAGTGTCGTGCACGCCCGGCGCGGGCGTGCCGCAATGGAAACAGATCAGCGGACACCCCGGATCGGCCGCCAAGCGCACATGCAGGCAGTGATCGACGACTCGACAGAGGACACAATAAAGCCTTCCCAGAACGGGAGGCTAAGAATATGATTTGCCATGAGAGCGGTAGGTTGAGAAATATGTTTGGTCGCACAAACACAATAACTCTTCCTTACTGCTCTCTTGCGTTTACTGCAGGTTCATCCCGGACTTCCACGATGAACCATAAAAAAACCCGCCGCGGCTGGCGCCGGGGCGGGTTTTTTGACGAGGCCTGGAATTACTTGGCGTTCATCAGTGCCACGGTGGTGTCCAGCATGCGGTTCGAGAAGCCCCACTCGTTGTCATACCAAGACGATACTTTGACCAGGCGGCCCGAGACTTTGGTCAGGGTAGAGTCGAAGTTCGACGAGGCCGGGTTGTGGTTGAAGTCGACCGACACCAGCGGCTCGGTCTGGTAGGTCAGCACGCCTTGCAGCGGGCCTTCGGCAGCCGCCTTCATCAGCGCGTTGACTTCGTCCACGGTGGTGTCGCGCTTGGCGATGAACGACAGGTCAACGATCGATACGTTGATGGTCGGCACGCGGATCGCGTAGCCATCCAGCTTGCCGTTCAGCTCTGGCAGCACCAGGCCGACTGCGGCCGCAGCGCCGGTCTTGGTCGGGATCATCGACTGGGTGGCCGAACGGGCGCGACGCAGGTCTTCATGCATCACGTCGGTCAGCACCTGGTCGTTGGTGTAAGCGTGCACGGTGGTCATCAAGCCGTTTTCCAGGCCGATCGCATCGTTGAGCGGCTTGACCAGCGGCGCCAGGCAGTTGGTGGTGCACGAAGCGTTCGAGATCACGGTGTCCGACGCTTTGAGCACGCCGTGGTTGACGCCGTAGACGATAGTCGCGTCCACATCTTTGCCGCCTGGGGCCGAGATGATGACTTTCTTGGCGCCGCCTTTCAGGTGGGCCGAGGCTTTTTCCTTGGTGGTGAAGAAGCCGGTGCACTCCAGCACCACGTCCACGCCCAGGTCGCCCCATGGAATTTCAGCCGGGTTGCGCTGCGCGAACACGCGGATCACATCGCCGTTCACGATCATGTTGTCGCCGTCGACTTCCACGGTGCCAGGGAACTTGCCATGGGCGGTGTCGTAGCGGGTCAGGTGGGCGTTCGATTTGGCATCGCCCAGATCGTTGATTGCCACGATCTGGATGTCTTGTTTCTTGCCGCCTTCGTAGAAAGCGCGCAGCACATTACGGCCGATACGGCCATAGCCATTGATTGCAACTTTGATCGTCATACTTTGCTCCTGATTAAAAATATAGGTAATGCAACAAGCAATTATAGATTAAGCAATGACAGATTTGACTTTCGCCACCACGTTTTCTACCGTGAAGCCGAAGTGCTTGAACAGCACGCCTGCGGGAGCCGACTCACCGAAGGTATCGATGCCGACCACAGCGCCTTCCAGGCCAACGTACTTGTACCAGAAATCGGTGACGCCAGCTTCGATGGCCACGCGTGGTACGCCTTTGGTCAATACCGCCGCCTTGTAAGCAGCGTCCTGACGGTCAAATACATCGGTCGATGGCATCGACACCACGCGCGCCACGATGCCTTCCGCGGCCAGCGCCGAGGCAGCAGCCTGGGCCAGTTCGATTTCCGAACCGGTGGCGATCAGCGTGACTTTGGCGTCGGCCGCTTCGCGCAGCACATAGCCGCCGCGCTGGATGTCGGCGATCTGCGCCGCGCTGCGTTCCTGGTACGGCAGGTTCTGACGCGAGAAGATCAGCGTCGAAGGACCATCCTGACGCTTGACTGCCGCGCCCCAGGCCACCATCGATTCGGTGGTGTCGCATGGACGCCAGTTGTCCAGGTTAGGAATCAGGCGCAGCGACGAAACGTGTTCGACCGACTGGTGGGTCGGGCCGTCTTCGCCGAGGCCGATCGAGTCGTGGGTGAACACGAAGATCGAACGCTGTTTCATCAGCGCGGCCATGCGCAGCGCATTGCGGCTGTAGTCGGCGAAGGTCAGGAAGGTGGCGCCGAACGGGATGTAGCCGCCGTGCAGGGCAACGCCGTTCATGATCGCCGACATGCCGAACTCGCGCACGCCATAGTTGATGTGGTTGCCTGGCTGGCCGGAACGTACTGGGGTGATTTCCTTCCAGTTGGTCAGGTTGGAGCCGGTCAGGTCGGCCGAGCCGCCCAGGAATTCCGGCAGCACCGGCGCCAGTGCCTGGATGGCGTTCTGGCTGGCCTTGCGGGTGGCGATGTTTTCTTTCTTCTCGACCGTCGAGGCGATGCCGGCGGCCAGCGCCGCATCGAAATTGCCTGGCAGGTCGCCGGCCATGCGGCGGCTCAGTTCAGCGGCTTCAGCCGGGAACTTGGCGCTGTATTCCGCGAACTTGGCGGCCCAGTCGGCTTCCAGCTTGGCGCCGTTGGCTTTGCCATCCCAAGCGCTGTAGATGTCTGCCGGGATTTCAAATGGGGCGGCGCTCCAGCCGATGTATTCGCGTACCGCAGCGACTTCTTTTTCGCCCAGTGCGGCGCCGTGTACCTTGTCGCCGCCTTGCAGGTTAGGCGAGCCTTTGCCGATCACGGTTTTGCAGCAGATCAGGGTCGGCTTGCCGGCCTGCTTGGCGGCCGCGATGGCAGCCGAGACAGCAGCAACGTCGTGGCCGTCGACCGCGCGGATCACGTTCCAGCCATAGGCTTCAAAACGGGCCGGAGTGTCGTCGGTGAACCAGCCTTCGACTTTACCGTCGATCGAGATGCCGTTGTCGTCGTACAGCGCGATGAGTTTTTTCAGGCCCAGGGTGCCGGCCAGCGCGCACGCTTCGTGCGAGATGCCTTCCATCAGGCAGCCGTCGCCGACGAAGGCGTAGGTGTAGTGATCGACCACGTCCAGGCCTGGCTTGTTGAATTCGCTTGCGAGCAGCCATTCAGCCAGCGCCATGCCGACCGCGTTGGCGATACCCTGGCCCAGCGGACCGGTGGTGGTTTCCACGCCTGGGGTGTAACCGACTTCCGGGTGGCCCGGGGTCTTCGAATGCATCTGGCGGAAGGCCTTGATGTCATCCATGCTCACCGCATAGCCGCTCAGGTGCAGCAGCGCGTAGTGCAGCATGGAGCCGTGGCCGTTCGACAGCAGGAAGCGGTCGCGGTTTACCCATTTCGGATTGGCCGGGTTGTGGCTGTAATGGCCACTCCACAGCGCCACTGCGATTTCGGCCATGCCCATCGGCATGCCTGGGTGGCCGGAGTTGGCCTTCTGGACGGCGTCCATTGCCAGCGCGCGGATCGCGTTAGCCATTTGGGTGTGTGGGAGCGTAGAAGTCATCGTTGATATCACGAAAGTATGGAAACTGGGCACAAGGGGCGCTGGTGCTGGCACGCGCTCGACGCTTGCTGAGCCCATTATTTTACCAGACGATGACATCCACCATTTAAAATTGCGGCTCTAACCTGACCGGATACCACGCTATGCCCCGCTTTTTCTGCCCCCAGCCCCTGGCGATCGGCCAGCTTGTCGCCCTGCCCGAGGCCGTTGCCCATCACATCCAGGTGCTGCGCCTGGCGCCGGGCGACCTGATCACCCTGTTTAATGGCGACGGCGACGAATACGCAGCGGCGCTGACCGACATTGCGCGCCGCAGCGCCAACGCCGAAATCAAGGCGCATACGCCGCGCGAGGCCGAGTTGCCGTTTGCCGTCACCTTGGCCCAGGCCCTGCCCGAAGGCAGCAAGATGGACTGGATTATCGAAAAAGCCATCGAACTGGGCGTGTCCGGCTTCCAGCCGCTGGCGGCGCAGCGCTGCGTGGTCAGGCTGTCGGCCGAGCGCGCGGAAAAGAAGCTGGACCACTGGCGCGGCATCATCGTCTCGGCGTCCGAACAGAGCGGCCGCAACCGCCTGGCCCAGCTGGCGCCGCCGCAGGACTACAAGCAGTGGATCACCCAGCAGGACCTGCACCGGCGCATCATCCTGACCCCGCGCGCCGAACAGTCGCTGGCCGACTGGGCGCGCCACCAGCCGCCGCAGGCGGTCACGCTGGTGGTCGGACCGGAAGGCGGTCTCAGCGACCAGGAAGAAGCGCTGGCGATCCGCCACGGCGCCCTGCCGCTGGCCATGGGTCCGCGCATCCTGCGCACCGAAACCGCCGCACTGGCCGCGGTCGCCATATTAAGTGCGGCCTGGGGTGGCCTCTAATATATAAGCACCAATAAAAAAACCCCTCTTGCGAGGGGTTTTTAGTTTCTATGCAATGCTGAAGCTTAGAACTTCAGGCTGGCACCGAAGGTTACATAACGGCCCAGTGCATCGTAGGCGTTAGGGAAGGTGTTACCACTGTCCATCGAGGTGGTCGACACGTTAGCACCGACGATAGGCGGCTTCTTGTTGAACGCATTGTTCACGCTCAGGTTGAAGCGCAGGTTCTTGCTGTAGTTCCACACACCCGACAGGTCTGCATAGTTGTAGGCCTTGATGTGCGAGTACTCTGGCAGGAAGGTGCCCGAACCTGGCTCTACATCAACTGCGCTGACATAACGCCAGTTGTAGCCCACTGCAAACTCACCCACATTCCAGGTAGTGCGCTGGTTGAACTTGCGCTTGTACACTGGAGCGGTCGAGTTGCTGATGCTGGCGCAAGCCACCGAGTAGTAACCAACGCAATTACGCGTATCCGAGGTCGGGGTGCCTTTGAAGTCGAACGACTGCACCTGGTTCAGTGCAAACGACAGATCAAAGTTACCGTACTTGGGATCCAGATTCAGCTGACGTGCTTGCAGCTTGTAGTTCACGTTCAGATCGAAACCGCTGGTTTTCTGATAACCGGAGTTCGACAGCGGCGTGAACACACCCTTCGAATCAGCACCGTTGAAGGTACCGTTAGCTGGGTTACGGCCGATCGCCGCGCACGCATCATTGAAAGCGAACGTAGGATTGTTCTTGTAGCAAGCATCCAGAATGTCCGTGGTGCTCAGGCTCGATACGGCTTTGTCGATCTTGATCTCGTAGTAGTCCAGCGAGATGGCCAGCTTAGGCACTGGCTCCCAGACGAAGCCCAGAGTCTTGGTTTTCGCTTCCTCAGGGCCCAGCTTAGGATTGCCGCCGGTCAGATTGTTGATCTGGCCCGACGATGGCACTGGCACCGAACCGACTTCGCTGACTGGCACACCGGTCAGACGGCACAGGTTCGACAGCGTGCCCGCCGTGTTGGCATCCGATTGCTTGATGTTACCCAGCTGGCATGGATCCACTGCCAGGTTGGACAGACCCGTGGTCAGCGGCTGGAACAGCTCGTTGACGTTAGGTGCGCGGGTGGCTTTCTGCACGTTGGCACGGAAACGGATCGATTTGACTGGTTCCCAGTCGCCGCCCAGTTTCCAGCTGCCGTAGCTCTGCTTGGCACCGGCGGTTTCGAACGAGGTCTCGCGGTAGCCGGCTTCAGCATTCAAGCTGCGGAAGAAGCTCTTGTCCTTGATCAGCGGGATTTGCGCTTCAGCCGCGTATTCACGCAGACGGAAGGTACCTACACGGTCCGGCGTAGGCGAACCGGTACCCAGCACTTCACCCTGGATCTGCGAAGCAGCATCCGACTGGGTGCCGGCGACGACCTTGCGCTGTTCAGCGCTGATTGCCATGGTGACTGGCGTACCTGCCCATGGGCTGACGAACTTGTTGCCGAAATCACCCGAGAAGTTCACCGAACCTACGTCTTGCTGTACGTTTTGCAGCAGGATGGCGCTGGAGTTGATGAACGCCAGCTGGGCCGGGGTGATACTGCCAGCAGCGCCGAACACGTTCAGCGGTACGCAGTTGTTCGCCGCATTCACGCAAGCGGTAGTGCTGACAGCATTCAGTGCCTGCTGCACCTTCGACAGCGAACCCCAGTTCAGACGGGTCTGGATCTGGTCGGCGCTGCCGCGGCTCCAGGACACGTCATAGGTCCAGTCCATGAACAGATCGCCTTTGAGGCCCAGGTTGTACTGCAGGGTCTTGTTGTCAAAGTTATTGAAACGCGGGCCCAGCTCGACAAAGCGGCGGTTGACCGTCATTGGCACCAGGGTGGTGTTGCCTACCACGCAGTTCGCTGCCGAAATGCCACGGCGCGCGCAAATCTGCTGGCGTGCGGGTTCAGGGATGTAAGCGTTACCGATCGGCACGCTGAAGACGTTGCCGAAAGTACCCGATTCAGCCAGGGTGGAGCTCACTTTGCTGGCGGTGTAGAACACTTCAGCATACGCTTCGAAGTGATCATTGATCTTGTAGTTGGCCAGCGAGGTTGCCTGGGTACGGTCCAGACCCGTCGCGTAGTAGTTCAGCGGATTGGTATTGTACTGCACCAATGGGCTGACCAGTTTGCCGCTGGCCGGATCGATCTGCCAGTTGCCGGCCAGGGTATCGGTACCACCGGTACCCTTGCCAATCGCGAAACCGGAAGGAATGGTGGTATTGGAGCCGGTCGGCTTGCCGGTTACCGAGCTCAGGCTGGTCACGCCGAAATCACGCGCGCCCTGGGTCACTGGATCCGACACGGTTTTGCCGATGCTCAGCACCACATTGCCACGGCCTTCATCCAGGCTGGCGCCCATGGTCAGGTCGGTACGCTTGCGCTTGCCGTCATGCTGGTCAGCGGTGGCGCCATACGAGCTGGTGATGTCGATACCGGTGAAATTCTTTTTCAGGTTGAAGTTGACCACACCGGCCACGGCATCCGCGCCGTACGCAACCGATGCACCACCGGTCAGCAGGTCGACACGGCTCAGCAGTGCGATAGGAATCGAGTTGGTGTCGACCGTACCGTTCAGATTGAACGGTACCAGACGGCGGCCGTTGATCATGACCAGGGTACGGTTAGGGCCCAGGCCACGCAGGTCGATGGTCGCACCGCCGGCAGAACCGTTATTGGTACCTGGACCGATTGCTGGCACTGCCGCTGGCAGGCCTTTGAAGAATTCTTCCACCGCCACAGGCTGGGACGATTTGATTTCCTCGGCGCTCACGGAAGAAATCGGGCTGGTCGAGGTGGTACCTGGCGTGGTGATACGGGTACCGGTCACTTGCACCGATTCAATCTTCTGCTGCGGTGCCGCGTCTTGTGCAATAGCGTTGTGCATCATTGCGGTCATGCCCACCAGCATCGAGCCAGCGAACATGGTACGCAAGGTACGCGACATCTTTTTCTCTTGAATCATTGTAAAACTCCCATTATTAAACTCCCCGGTTGGAGGAGAAACCTAAACCATCAAAAGGCCATGTTTTATTTAAAAAACCGGCATATTGCGTGGCCAGCCCGAAGGATTCTTTAAACCTGTGATGGATATTAACCTTGGGGCTGAACCGCCCTGGGTTGATTATCAAGGGTGCTGAATCTCGCTTATTGAACCTGGCAAAATGGTTATTTGCAGGCGCAGTGCATGAAACCATTGGGCCGCCAAAACTGTCAACAACGGGGGAGCAATGTTTCGTGAAAACAACGGACCGCAAGCAGCGCAACAATGCAAGAACTTTACGCAATTTTCTTTTGCTGCACCGCAAGATATTTCATTGCACATCTACCAATGCGATATGTAACAATACTTTTATTTATGTAAATCAACGTAAATCAAAATTAAATATTGAGAACAAAGATAATTATTCGCATTGATACTGCCATCACTCGATTGAATTTTACTTAATATTTGTGCAGCGCAATGCGGCCTGTGTATCATTGTTGTTACAAAACTGCGCTTGACTGTCATGGTCATGTCAAAATGGTTATGACAACGTTTATTACCCAAAAGCATTGTCGTTGTTTTCCCGCAACGCCCGTTTTAGGTGCATCCGCCCGAAATTGGTGCATATCAAGGTGCATTTTTAACTTTACTAATGAAGTATGTTTTATCGGATTATCTGATTTAAATATGAAATAAATCCCACATAATCCAGATTAATAATCCCGGCATTATCTTTAAAAAATCAATTCATGAACCAATTCAGGGGATTAGACCGCGCCCCGCCTGAGCAGGTAAAATAACGCCTGCGGCCGCTGTCCGAGGGGACTGGCCGCGACGCTCTCCGCTAGCTACGGAGCCCTATCACCTGCTGGAACACTCACCATGCTGAGACTGAATGAACTCAAGCTTCCGTTGGACCATACGGAAGAACAACTGCCGCCCGCCATCATTGCGCGCCTGGGCATCACGGCCGACGACCTGCTCGGCTTTACCGTTTATAAACGCAGTTATGACGCCCGCAAAAAGTCGGCGATCGTCCTGATCTACTCGCTGGATATCGCCCTCAAGGACGAAGCCGCTGTACTGCAGCGCCATCACAACGACGTGCACATCATGCCGTCGCCGGACACCGCCTATAAATTCGTTGCCGACGGCAAGGCGCTGGCCGCGCACCCGGACTTCCAGCGCCCGGTGGTCATCGGCATCGGCCCGTGCGGCCTGCTGGCCGCGCTGATCCTGGCGCAGATGGGCCTCCGCCCTATCATCGTCGAGCGCGGCAAGGTGGTGCGTGAGCGTACCGTCGATACCTTCGGTTTCTGGCGCCAGCGCAAGCTGAACCCGGAGTCGAACGTGCAGTTTGGCGAAGGCGGCGCCGGCACCTTCTCGGACGGCAAACTGTACAGCCAGATCAAGGACCCGAAACACTACGGCCGCAAGGTGCTGACCGAGTTCGTCAAGGCCGGGGCGCCGGAAGAGATCATTTATGTGAGCAAGCCCCACATCGGCACCTTCCGCCTGGTCAAGATGGTGGAATCGATGCGTGAAACCATCGAGGCGCTGGGCGGCGAATACCGCTTCGAGAGCAAGGTCACTGACATCGATGTGGCAGAAACCGCCAACGGCCGCCAGATCCGCGGCATCACGCTCGAGAGCGGCGAGCAGATCGTCACCAATCACGTGATCCTGGCCATCGGCCACAGTGCACGCGACACCTTCCAGATGCTGTACGACCGCGGCGTATATATCGAGGCCAAGCCGTTCTCGATCGGCTTCCGTGTTGAACACCCGCAATCGCTGATCGACGCCTGCCGCTTCGGTCCCAGCGCCGGCCACCCGATCCTGGGCGCAGCCGACTACAAGCTGGTGCACCACGCATCCAATGGCCGCGCCGTGTACAGCTTCTGCATGTGCCCGGGCGGCACGGTGGTGGCGGCGGCGTCCGAACCGGGCCGCGTGGTCACCAATGGCATGAGCCAGTACTCGCGTAACGAGCGCAACGCCAACAGTGCGATTGTGGTCAGCATTTCACCGGAAGTCGATTATCCGGGCCATCCGCTGGCCGGCATCGCCCTGCAGCGCGACCTCGAAGAGCAAGCCTTCAAGCTGGGCGGCGGCACCTACAATGCGCCAGGCCAGCTGATGGGGGATTTTGTGGCCGGCCGCCCATCCACCGAGTTCGGCGCCGTGGTGCCATCGTACAAACCGGGCATCACGCTGACCGACCTGGCGCAGATCCTGCCGGAGTACGCCGTGACCGCGCTGCGCGAAGCCTTTCCGGCATTCGACAAGCAGATCAAGGGCTACTTCAAGCATGACGCCGTGCTGACGGGCCTGGAGACACGCACCTCGTCGCCGATCCGCATCAAGCGCCGTGACGACACGCTGCAAAGCCTGAACACGCTGGGCCTGTTCCCGGCCGGCGAAGGTGCGGGCTATGCGGGTGGCATCCTGTCCGCCGGCGTGGATGGCATCAAGGTGGCGGAAGCCGTGGCGCTGTCGATGGCCGCGCAACAAGCCTAAGGCTTGGCACTCCGGACCGGCAGCCGCAGCCTGAGGCGGCAGCCGGTGCCAGGAGCACTGGGCGCCACCGCCACCTGCCCGCCCATCTGGTGCACAATCGTGTACACGATGTGCATGCCGAGCCCGGAACCGCCCTGCCCGCGCTTGGTGGTGAAGAAGGGTTCAAACAGGCGCTCGCGCACTTCCTGCGTCAGGCCGATGCCGTCATCGGCAAACTCCAGCAGCAGCCAGTAGGCGCCGCCTTCCAGCGCCATGTGCGCGGCCAGCGTCACCTTGCCCGGACCGCCATCGGGATAGCCATGCTTGGCCGCGTTCATGAGCAGGTTCGACAGCACCTGCGACCAGCGCCCCGTGTCCAGCCGCGTACGCAGATCGGCAGCGATATCGACCTCCACCGTAATGCCCACCTTGCGCAACTCCGGTCCATGCGCCGACACCACGCTCAGCGCATGCTCGCGCAGCCGCACCTCCGATTCATGCTGGCTGCCCTGGTCCACCGCGAGTTGTTTGAAGTTACCGATCAGATCAGCCGCGCGCGCCAGGTTGCGCTCAATGAGCTGCGCGCCTTCGCGCAAACGCTGCACCGTCACCAGCAGTTCGGAACGGCTGACGCGCTCGCCGCTGACGCATTTGAATAAATCCTCGGCATAGCTGGTCATGGTGGACGCGGCCGTGACCGCCACGCCGATCGGCGTATTGACCTCATGCGCCACGCCCGCCACCAGCGTTCCCAGCGCCACCATTTTTTCCTGCTCCACCAGCGTCGCCTGGGCTGCCAGCAGCGCCTCGGTGCGGCGCTGCACCTTGGCTTCCAGCTGCTGCTCGCGCTCCTGGTGCTGCAACTCGGCGGCACAGCGCGCCGCGAAAATCGACAGCAGCGACAGCGCTAGCAGGCGCTTGTCCTCGGAAATCGGTTTGGTGTCGATGGCGGACAGGATGCCCAGGGTCTTGCCTTCCGTATCGATCATGGGCATGCCGATATAGCTTTCCGCCTTCATATCGACCAGCAGCGTGTCTTCCGGGTAATCGGCCTGGATGCCGCTGGCGTGGAAGCACATGCACTGGTCGGTCACGTCCTGGCACGGCGTGTGGCGCAAGCTGTATTCCATATTCGGCAAATAGTCCTGGCCGGCCCATACGGCTAGCGTGCGGATGCCCTCATCGCCGTCGTCCAAGGTGATGACGCGGCCGGCAATGACGTAGGTGACATCCAGCGCATGCGCCAGATCGCGCACCAGGATGCGCAGGAAGTCGTCGCCACGGGCACGCGAGGTTGACGCCGTAATCGACCGCAGCGCAGCCTCGGCCAGCGCCCGCCCATCGGCCGCATCGAACAGCGGCACCGCCTCTTCTAGCTCGCTCATTGCCTGACTCCCCATCGCTAAGTCAGGTCAATTGTATCGTTATTTATCCGCGTAAACATGGTTTTATATTTCGCCCCGCGCTAGCACGTTCCCGCTATAAATATCCAAATACTTTGTATTTTTGTGTAAAAAACTCGTTATTTTTGGGAAAAACCGCAGGAAGTGTTGTTTATTTCAACGCTGTTACAGAAGCACAATTGACCGTGCGTGACGGCGAGTGGTCTGATGACTCGCCTGAATAATTTCAGTGATGGATTATTCATAGTGTAAGTTTCAATAACAAAGAAGCAAGAAACACCCCCAAGGAGTTGATCAATGATGATGGAAACTGTTTTGTCGCGATCGCTGCGTGTGATGTTTGCAAGCGGCGCCGCCCTGATGCTGGCACAACCGGCATTCGCCCAAGACGCGCCGATCCAGCGCGTAGAAATTACCGGTTCGGCAATCAAGCGTATCGACGCTGAGACTGCGGTGCCGGTCACCGTGGTGAAGATGGCTGACCTGAAGAAGGAAGGCATTACCACGATCGAGCAAGTCATGGCCAACCTGAGCGTGTCGCAAGCAGCCCAGGGCACCAGCCAGGTGGTCGGCGCCAGCACCGGCGGCGCCTCGTTTGCCGACCTGCGCGGCATCGGCGCCAACAAGACGCTGGTACTGCTGAACGGCCGTCGCCTGGCAAACAATGCCTACGACAGCTCGGCGCCTGACCTGAACATGATCCCGTTTGCCGCGCTGGAACGCGTGGAAGTGCTGCGTGACGGCGCCTCGGCGCTGTACGGTTCGGATGCAGTGGGCGGCGTAATCAACTTCATCACCAAGAAAGACTACCAGGGCGGCACCATCACCGTGGGCGCGGACAATCCGCAGCACGACGGCGGCTTTGCCAACAACTTCAACGCCGGCTACGGCTGGGGCGACCTGGACAAGAACGGTTTCAACATCTTCGCGATGGTGGACCACCAGGAACAGCACCGCATCGGCGGCACCCAGCGTGACTTCAACACCCGCTATGCGGGCGGCCTGTCGGCCTCGACCTTCCCGGCCAACTGGGCGCAAGGCGACCTGGCGGGCAACCCTGCCGGCCCAGGCTGCACCACCGGCAGCCACCTGATCCCTGGCAAGAACGGCCAGTGCCAGATGACCACTTCGTCCTTCGTGGACTACGTGCCGAAGAGCGAGCGCACCACCGGCCTGGTCAAAGCCACCGTCAAGATCAATGAAAACCACGAGCTGGGCATTGAATTCCTGTCGACCCAGAGCAAGGTCCAGAGCGCGATTGCCCCGGTGCCTTACGGCGGCCTGTACATGAACCGCCTGCGTCCGGACGGCACGCCGAATCCGTACTTCCCAACCGCAGCCGGCCTCGATCCAAACTATATGGACGCCGACGGCGCCGCCACGGCCGGCGTCAAGCCTGGCTTCGTCAGCGCACGCTGGCGCGACCTGCCTAACGGCGCCCGTGCGGATGAAAACATCAACAAGCAGCAACGCCTGGTCGTCTCGATGACCGGCGTGCTCGCTGGCTGGGACTACACCGGCGCCGTGACCTACAATGAAAACAAGGTCAAGGAAAACCTGTACGGCTACAGCGACGGCGGCATCATCACCCAGGGCGTGCTGGATGGCGTGATCAATCCGTTTGGCGACCAGAGCGCCGCCGGTACCGCGCTGCTCAACAGCGCCGCACTGAACGGCAACATCCAGAACGCCAAGGGCACCAGCAAGGGCGCCGACCTGAAGCTCAGCCGCGAAGTCGGCGACTGGTTCCAGAACGGCCACCAGGCAGGCCTGGCAGTTGGCGTGCAATACGAGCACCAGGAATTCCGCAGCGCAGCCAATCCGGAGTTTGCCGCCAAGGTAATCGCCTCCACCGGTATCGATCCAAACACCCTGAACGAAGGTTCGCGCAATGTCTCGGCCTTCTTCAGCGAACTGAACGTGCCGGTGCTGAAAAACCTGGACGTGACCGCTGCCGTGCGTTACGACAAGTACAGCGACTTTGGCCATACCGCCAATCCGAAACTCGGCTTCCGTTTCCAGCCAGCCAAGGAAGTGCTGTTCCGCGGTTCGTACTCGAAGGGCTTCCGCGCGCCGTCGCTGTATGACATCAATGCTGGCAACGCATACACCAACGCAGCCGACACCTTGAACGATCCGAAAAACTGCCCGGCCGGCGTACCACAGCCAGGCAAGCCAGCATCGGCCAACTGCGACCAGCAGTTCCAGGTGCTGAACGGTGGCCAGCAGGGCCTGAGCCCTGAGCGTTCGAAAAACGGTACCGTAGGTGTGGTGTGGGAGCCGATCAACAATCTGTCGGTGAGCGCTGACTGGTGGTCGATCCGCCTGACCCAGCAGATCGGCAGCCTGGCTGACTACGACGTGCTGAACAACCCGGACCTGTTCGCTTCGCACATCATCCGCAACGCCTCGGGCAACCTGGCCGTGGATGGTTCGCAGTGCCCTAATCCGGTCACCTGCGGCTACCTGGACCTGCGTACCCAGAATCTGGGCGACATGAACACCAATGGTGTCGACCTCTCGGCCAACTACCGTCTGCGCACCAAGGACTACGGCAACTTCACCTTCGCCTACAACGGTACCTGGGTACACAAGTATGAGTACCAGAACTTTGCGGGCGACGAGATGCACAACAAGGTGGGCGTGTACTCGGGCGACGGTCCTATCTTCCGCTGGCAAAATACGCTGAACCTGAACTGGAATCAGGGCAAGTTCGGCGCCGGTCTGACGGGTCACTACAAATCGGGCTACGTCGATCAGGTCACCGACAACGATCCAACCCACCGTGTGGCGTCGTACACCACGTTCGACGGCTACGGCTCGTGGACCGCAATGCGCGGCCTGACCCTGACCGTTGGCGTGCGCAACCTGTTTGACCGTGAACCGCCGCTGTCGTACCAGTCGGGCCATTTCCAGGCTGGCTATGACCCGCGCTACACCGACCCAACCGGCCGTACTGCTTACGTCCGCGCGACCTACGACTTCTAATCGTTGATCGCCGATTCCCGGTGGTCCTGAGTATGCTCAGGACCACCGGGATTTTTTCGTCTACAGCCAGCCAGACTTTTTGAAGCGCCGGTGCAGATACAGGCACACCGCCACCATCACGCCGACCGCCATCGGGTAGCCATACTTCCAGTCCAGCTCCGGCATGTATTTGAAGTTCATGCCCCACAGGCCCGCAAACGCGGTAACGATCGCGAAGATCGCCGCCCATGCCGCCAGCCGTTTATTCACTTCGCTTTCTTCTATTGCCACCATCGACAGGTTGACCTGCATCGCAGTGGCGATGGTGTCGCGTATGCCGTCCAGCGAGCTGCTGATGCGGTGCAGATGGTCGTGCACATCGCGGAAGTATTCCTGCGTGTCCTGGCACATCGATGGCACGCGGCCACCGTGCAACCGTCCCACCGCTTCCATCAGCGGCGACACCACGTGGCGCACCAGCGTGACCTTGCCCTTCAGTTCATACAGGCGCTGGATGTTGTCGCGCTGGCGGCCCTGCGTGAAGATCATCTCCTCGATTTTCTCCAGCTCCGTCTCCAGCATATCCAGCACCGGGAAGTAGCGGTCCACCACCGCGTCCATCAGCGCGTACAGCACGAAGGCCGGGCCAAGGCGCAGCATGTGCGGCTCCTTCTCGGCGCGCGCACGTACGCCCAGGAAGCCTTGCTGGCTCTGGCCGTCGCGCGACGACAGCACGTAATTCTGGCCGACGAAAATATCGACTTCGCCCACCGCCACTTCACCCTCATGGCATTCAATCGTCTTCACCACCACGAACAGCGAATCGCCATACTCTTCGATTTTCGGGCGCTGGTGGCCGCGGCTGGCGTCTTCCACAGCCAGTTCGTGCAGGCCGAATTCTTCCTGCATCTTGGCCAGTTCTTCAGGCAGGGCGTCGCGCAGCGCCACCCAGACAAAGGTTTCCGGTTTCTCGACATACTCGCTGATGTCTTCGACCGGTATGTCGGCCAGTTTCTTGCCATCCTGGTAGGCCACACAATTAATCAGCATACGGTTTCCATCACAAAAAGCGAAGCCCCTGGCTTCGTCAGCCAAGAGCTTACCTCAAACCGTTGCCGTGCCGGGTTACGCGGCGGTTAAGTAACGCACGCCCGGCTTGTTGCGCGACAGGTTGGCAGCCAGCGCATGGCGCCCCTGCTCCATGCGGTTGAAGTCTTCCAGGTCCGGCAGCGACGGCACTGTCACCAGCTCGCGCTGGTCGAAGCCCGCCAGTGCGGCATCCACCAGAGCTTCCGGCGTCATCACCCACTCGGCAGGCAGGTTCTCGACTGCATGGCCGGCGCGGTCCCAGAACGGCGTCGCAATGGCGCCCGGCAGCACGGCCTGCACCTGCACGCCTTTGCCACCCAGCTCATGGTGCAGCGATTGGCTCAGCGCCAGCACAAAGGCCTTGCTGCCGCCATAGACGCCATTCAGCAACTCCGGCTTGAGCGCGACAATCGACGCGATGTTGATGATGGCGCCCTCGCCGCGCGCCACCAGGCCGGGCGCCAAGGCGCGGGTCAGTCGCGTCAATGCGGTCACGTTCACATTGATCATGGTGTCCAGCTCTTCCGGCGTCGAATCGATGAGCGGCTTCACCGCACCCAGGCCGGCATTGTTGACCAGCAGGCCGATGCTGCCATCGCTGGCCAGGCGCTGCTCGACGCGGCGCAGGTCTGCGTTCACGCCCAGATCGGCGGCGATGGTGTCCACCTTGCGCCCCGTAGACGCTTCCAGTTGGGCCGCCAGTGCGGCCAGCTTGGCGCCATCGCGCGCCACCAGGACCAGGTCATAGCCACGGCGGGCCAGACGGTCTGCATACACTGCGCCTATGCCCGAGGACGCGCCAGTAATCATTGCGGTTGTCATGTTGTCTGCTCCTTTGATTAAGTTGACAGGGCCAGTGTAGAGGCGCAGACTAAGGCCCATGTGAAGTAGATACCTCATTTTGGGACATCATGAAAAAATCCCTCGGTTTGATGCTTTTCCCCGGTTTTCAGATCGTCGATCTGGCAGCGGTGACCGTCTTCGAGGTGGCCAACGCCATGCCGGGCGGGCCGTATTACGACATGCACATGCTGTCCGAGCATGGCGGTGCGGTGATGAGTTCCGCCGGCGTGCCGGTGGTGACGCAGCGCTTTGATGCACCGGCCTTCGATACCATCATGGTCGCAGGCAGCATGGACCTGATCCGCTCCACGCCTGGCTTTCTCGACTTCCTGCGTGAAGCCAGCCTGGCATCGCGCCGCACGGCCAGCATCTGCACCGGCGCGTTCTGCCTGGCGGAAGCGGGCTTGCTCGATGGCCTTCGCGTTACCACGCACTGGGCGCTGGCGCGCGAGCTGCAACGCCTGTATCCCAAGGCGAAAGTGGAGGAAGACCGCATCTTCATCCAGAGCGATAACGTGTGGAGTTCAGCCGGCATGACGGCGTGTATCGATCTCGCGCTGGCCCTGGTGGAAGCTGATCACGGCGCTGAACTGGCGCGCGCGGTGGCACGCAAGATGGTGGTGTATCACCGTCGCACCGGTGGCCAATCGCAGTTCTCGGCGCTGCTGGAACTGGAGCCAAAATCGGACCGCATCCAGACCGCCCTGACCTACGCCAAGCGCAATCTGCGCAAGCCCTTGTCGGTGGACGAACTGGCCGATGCGGCACACCTGAGCCGCCGCCAATTCAGCCGCGCGTTCCGGCTGGAGACCGGTCAATCGCCAGCCAAGGCGGTGGAGACGCTGCGCGTGGAAGCAGCGCGCAACATGATCGAAGAAGGCAATCACGCCATCGACGTGGTGGCGCGCGAAGTGGGCTTTGATGATCCCGAACGCATGCGCCGCGCCTTCATCCGCGCCTACGGCGTGCCGCCACAGGCGATCAAGCGGGCAGCGCGTTCGGTGGCGTAAGCGCGTAACGCGCAGGCGGCAAGCCCACGTGCCGCGTGAAGGCGACGCTGAAAGCGCTGGCCGATCCATAGCCCACACGCTGCGCCACCTCGGCCACGCTGTTCTGCGCGCGCAGCAGATGCCTGGCCTGCGCCATCCGCCAGCGCAACAGATACGCCATCGGCGCCACGCCCACGGCGCGGTTGAAGCGTTCAAAGAAAGCGGAGCGCGACAGGGCAGCTTCCTTCGCCAGTTGCGCCACCGTCCATGGCGCGGTGATTTCTCCATGCATGCGGCGCAGCGCCTGCGCCAGCCGTTCATCAGCCAGCCCGCGCAGCAGGCCTGGCGAAGCAGCAGTGCCCGCGCTTGAACGCAGCGCTTCAATCAGCAGCACTTCCAGCAGGTGCGCAAGCACGACATCGCGTCCCGGCCTTTGCGCGCGCGATTCGCCACTGACCAATTGCACGATGGTGGCCAGGCGCTGCTCGCCACGTATGTGGATGAGCTGCGGCAGTAGCGACACCAGCAGCGCCGCATCGGGCGAAGCGAACTCGCAATGGCCGACCAGCAGCACAGTTTGCGCCACGCCGCCGGTGTCGCCGAGGCGGAACTCGCCATGTGGCAGCTGAACCGGTGCAGCGTCGGGGACGTCGTGTGGTGGCGGCTGCATGCTGGTCATGGCAAAGTCGTGCGACTCGGGAATCAGCACAAAATCGCCCTGCTGCAGCGGCAACGGCGCCTGGCCGCTGACGGTCAGGCAGCTCTCGCCTTCCAGCACCACACAGTAGAAAGGCTGGCCCGCGTGCGAGCGGCGCACACGCCAGGCGCCCGCAGCGCCGACAACTTTCGAAAACCGCGCACGCGGCTGCAACAGGGAGACAACTTCGGCAAGCGGATCAACCATATTTGGACTCTTGCTAATGAAACGTGGACTAACGATTATAGTCAGTCTTGCGGCAGACAACTACAGTGGTGGCACATTCACCTCACTGGAGTTCACATGAAAACCATCCTCATCACCGGTTGTTCGTCCGGCTTTGGCCTGGAAACCGCGCGCCATTTTCTGGAGCGCGACTGGAACGTCATCGCCACCATGCGCGATCCACGCGACGACCTGCTGCCACGTTCCGCGCGCCTGCGCGTGCTGCCGCTGGACGTCACCGATGCAGACAGCATTCGCCGTTTGATCGAGGCGGCGGGGCCTGTCGATGTACTGGTCAACAATGCCGGCATCGGCATGCTGGGCGCATTGGAAGGCAGCAGCATGGCCACAGCGCGCGAGGTCTTCGAGACCAACACGCTGGGCACCATCGCCATGACGCAAGCAGTGCTGCCGCAGTTCCGCGAACGCCGCGCGGGTGTGGTGATTAACGTGACGTCAAGCGTGACTTTGAAAGCGCTGCCGCTGCTATCGGTCTACACAGGTAGCAAGGCGGCGGTGAATGCGTTCACGGAGTCATTGGCACTGGAGCTCAAGCACTTCAACATCCGCGCGCATGTGGTGCTGCCGGGCCGTGCACCGGGCACCAGCTTTGGCGCGAACGCGAAGCAGCGAGTCCAATTGTCGGAGGCTTACGCGGAGCTGACGGATAGCGTGTTTGCAGGCTGGGCGCAATCGACGGAGGAAGTGACGGAGGCGATTGATGTGGCAAAGGCGGTGTGGCTGGCAGCGACGGATGCCGCTGCCCCAATGCGTATCGCCGCCGGCGCAGACGCGGTGACACTGATGTCATGACACCACATGCGGGAATCGTTTACCCCGCAATGCGGCGCACAGGGGTCTGACCCCGTGCGGGGTCAGACCCCAAACTTTTGGGGTTGACTGTGCGGCTCAATCATCCTTTGCGCCGTCGATGCCCAGTTCGGCGATCTTGCGGGTGATGGTATTGCGGCCGATGCCCAGACGTACTGCCGCGTCGTTCTTGCGGCCGTGCGTATGCTTGAGCGCTGTGCGGATCAGTGCCGATTCAAACTGACGGCCCAGCACTGCCATCACTTCCTGCTGACCGCCACTCAGCATCTGCGCGGCCTGCGTCTCCAGCAAAGCTAGCCATGCATCCGGCGAACCCGCCGGGCTGCTTGCCTCTGCGGCGGACGACACCGAAGTCACCGTGCCATGATGCTGCTGCGCGCTATACGTCTCCGGCACCGACGCCGGCGACGACGATCCGGATGATGCACTGCCCTTTTCCTGCGTCAGCTCCAGCGGCAGATCCTTCACTTCCACCGTCTGGCCGGGCGCCATCACCGTAATCCAGTTGCACAGGTTTTCCAGCTGGCGCACATTGCCCGGCAGCTCAAGGCTGCACAGGAACTGCAGCGCGGCATCGCTCATGCGCTTGGCTTCCACGCCGAGCTGCTTGGCGCTCTGCACCAGGAAGTGACGCACCAAAATAGGGATGTCTTCACGCCGCTCCCTCAAACTGGGCAGGCGCAGGCGAATCACGTTCAGGCGGTGATACAAGTCTTCGCGGAACAAGCCTTCGCGCACGCGCTGCTCCAGATTCTGGTGCGTTGCCGTAATCACGCGCACATTTGCTTTCAAGGGCTGATGGCCGCCGACGCGATAGAAGTGACCATCCGACAGCACGCGCAGCAAGCGCGTTTGCAAATCGAATGGCATGTCGCCGATTTCATCGAGGAACAGCGTGCCGTTTTCCGCCTGCTCAAAACGGCCGCGGCGCGTGGTCTGCGCGCCAGTAAAGGCGCCGCGTTCGTGACCGAACAATTCAGACTCCAGCAGATCTTTCGGAATCGCCGCCGTGTTCAACGCGATGAACGGCTGCGATGCGCGCGGCGAGTGCTTGTGCAGCGCGCGCGCCACCAGCTCTTTGCCGGAGCCGGATTCGCCGGTAATCAGCACCGTCACATTCGATTGCGACAGGCGGCCAATGGCGCGGAAGACTTCCTGCATCGCCGGCGCCTGCCCCAGAATTTCGGGCGTCTCGGCCGGGCCGGACTCCACGCTGGTTTCGCGCAAGCTCTCATCGAGCGCGCGGCGGATCAGCTCCACCGCCTTGTCGATATCGAACGGCTTGGCCAGGTACTCAAACGCGCCGCCCTGGAACGCCGCAACGGCGGAATCCAGATCAGAGAAGGCGGTGATGATGATGACCGGCAGGCCCGGGAAGCGCGACTTCACCAGTTGCAGCAGGTCGAGGCCGGAGTCGCCCGGCATGCGGATGTCGGACACCAGCACTTGCGGCGTCTCGTACTCCAGCGCGGCGATAGCATCGCGCGCGTTGGCAAAACTCTTGGTGGCCAGGTTCTCGCGGGCCAGTGCTTTTTCCAGTACCCAGCGGATCGATTCGTCGTCGTCTACTATCCAGATTGGCTTCATGTGTTGTGTGTATTCCGCGATGGATCGTCAATCAAGGGACTCGGTCCGCACTGCCCGCCGCGGCTTATGGCAACGGCAGCAGAATGCGGAAATCCGTAAATCCAGGCCGGCTCTCGCACTCGATCACGCCCATGTGCTGTTGCACGAAGGTCTGTGCCAAGGTCAGTCCCAGGCCGCTGCCGCCCTCCCTGCCAGATACCAGCGGATAGAAGATGCGGTCGCGGATCTGGGGTGCGATACCCGGTCCATTGTCAATGATATGCAAGTCTAATGCCAGCCCGTAACGGACCTTGGCCAGCGTGACCTGCCGCGCCACACGGGTCTTGAAAACGATCTGTGCGTCGCCTGCTTCGATCTGGGCCGACAGCGCTTGCGCTGCGTTGTGGGCGATGTTGAGCACTGTCTGGATCAGCTGCTCTTTGTCTCCTCGGAACTCGGGGATCGATGCGTCGTAGTCGCGCAGGATGGTCAGGCCGGACGGGAACTCCGCCAGCATCAGGCTGCGCACGCGCTCCAGCACTTCGTGGATGTTGACGTCGCCTACGATGTGCGGCCGGCGGTGCGGCGCCAGCAGACGGTCCACCAGCGTTTGCAGGCGGTCCGCTTCCTTGATGATGACTTGCGTGTACTCGCGCAGCTGCACCGCGTGCGCGCCCGGCAGCTCCATCTCCAGCAGCTGCGCCGCGCCGCGGATGCCGCCCAGCGGATTCTTGATCTCGTGCGCCAGGTTGCGGATCAGTTCCTTGTTGACCTGGCTTTGGTCGAGGATGCGCTCCTCGCGGTCCAGCTTGAGGTGCTGCAGATGCTCACGCAGCTCAATCAGCAGATGACCGGCCGGTTCATCCAGCGCCGACACGATGCTGTGCACATGCAGCGGATCGCGTCCTGCGCGTTCCAGCGTGAGGTCCTGGCGCAGGTCGGAAAACTTGTGCTCGCGCGCCTGCGTGCAGATATTCTCAAGTTCATCGGGATTGACGAACTGCGCGCTCAGCGTCTGCCGCGACAAGGCCTTGAGCGAGCTTTCCAGCAGGTTCTCGGCGGCGGCGTTGACGTAGACGATATGGCCTTCGCCATCCAGCAGCACCACGGCGGACGCCAGCAACTCCAAACCGGCCAGCGATGGCGGGCGGTGAATCGCGGCAGCCGCGCGGGCGGCGATATTACTGACTATGCTCATCGGATATTGGCAATCTCACGTTTCAAGGCATCGACATTTTTTTCCGAGCGGCTGATGCTGTCGCGCAGCGCCGCCACCCGTTCCTGATACTTCGCATAATTGCGTTCGTCGCCGCGCCGTTCCGGCTCACCGCCGTTGAACTCGCGGCGCAGCTCGTTCAGCTTTTGCGTTTCCGCTTTGAGTTCTTCGTCCAGAATGCTGCGGCGGTCATCGTCGCGCGCGCGCTGCTCGCTGCTGTCGACACGGGGAAAACTACCGGGGGTTGCGACCGGCGCCGGCTGCGCGTTGCGCGGTGAAGGCGCGGTGCGGCGTGGTGGCGCTGGGATCGTCATGCCGGGCAGGTCCATCGGTTTGCAGTAGCTGCCACGATTGGTGTCCGTGTACTCCACACTGCCACCGGGCAGCTGGCATTTGTAAATCTGTGCGTGCACCGCCGGTGAGGCCAACAGCGCCAGCAGCACACTGAGTTTCAACTTCGTTGTCATTCGTAATCCGTGGGTGGAAACTGTCCATCCCGAATATACAGTATCCAAAGAAAAACGCGGGGAAAGCACAGCCTGCCCCGCGTTCTTTGCTGGTACCGCAGGCGCCGGCCGGGCCGGCGCGTTGCGATTACAGCGAGTAGTACATGTCGAACTCAGCAGGGTGAGTGGTCATGCGCATACGTTGTACGTCTTGCATTTTCAGTTCGATGTAAGCATCGATCATCGAATCGCTGAACACGCCGCCACGGGTCAGGAACTCGCGGTCTTTGTTCAGGTTGTCCAGTGCTTCTTCCAGCGATGCGCAGACGGTTGGGATCAGTGCATCTTCTTCTGGCGGCAGATGGTACAGATCTTTCGATGCTGCTTCGCCTGGGTGGATCTTGTTCTGGATACCGTCCAGACCTGCCATCAGCAGCGCTGCGAAGCACAGGTAGACGTTGGCCAGTGGATCCGGGAAGCGGGTTTCGATACGGCGGCCTTTAGGATTGGCCACGTGTGGAATGCGGATCGATGCCGAACGGTTTTTCGCCGAGTACGCCAGTTTCACTGGTGCTTCGTAGCCTGGTACCAGACGCTTGTACGAGTTGGTGCCTGGGTTGGTGATCGCGTTCAGTGCTTTGGCGTGCTTGATGATGCCGCCGATGTAGAACAGCGCGTCTTCCGACAGGCCGGCATAGCCGTCGCCAGCGAACAGGTTTTTGCCGTCTTTCCAGATCGACTGGTGCACGTGCATGCCCGAACCGTTGTCGCCAACGATAGGTTTCGGCATGAAGGTCGCGGTTTTGCCGTAGCTGTGGGCGACGTTCCAGACCACGTATTTCAGGTTCTGGGTCCAGTCAGCACGCTCAACCAGGGTCGAGAACTTGGTGCCGATTTCGTTCTGGCCAGCGCCAGCCACTTCGTGGTGGTGCACTTCCACCGGGATGCCCAGCGATTCCAGGATCAGGCACATTTCCGAACGCATGTCCTGGAAGCTGTCCACTGGTGGCACTGGGAAGTAGCCGCCTTTGACGGTAGGACGGTGGCCGCTGTTGCCGCCTTCGATTTCCTTGTCGGTCGACCACGACGCTTCGTCGGAGTCCACTTTGACGAAGCAGCCGGACATGTCGATCTTCCAGCGTACGCTGTCGAAGATGAAGAATTCTGGTTCCGGGCCGAAGTAGGCGGTATCGCCGATGCCCGACGATTTCAGGTAGGCTTCAGCGCGCTTGGCGATGGAGCGTGGGTCGCGGTCATAGCCCTTGCCGTCAGCAGGTTCGATCACGTCGCACTGCATGAACAGGGTGGTCTCTTCCATGAACGGGTCAATGCGCGCGGTGTTTGGATCCGGCAGCAGGATCATGTCCGAAGCTTCAATGCCTTTCCAGCCGGCGATCGAGGAACCGTCGAACGCGTGACCCGATTCGAACTTGTCGATGTCGAAAGCCGACACTGGCACGGTAACGTGCTGTTCTTTACCACGGGTATCAGCGAAACGGAAATCAACGAATTTAACTTCGTTTTCCTGGACCATTTTCAGAACTTCTGCGGCTGTGATTGCCATGCGTATCTCCTAAAGGGAATATGTGGAACTCGTGAGGCCTTACTAAGCAGTATCCGTGCCAGCCCGAAACGCTATTTACTGCAGATCAATCGCGCACCTATTTGGTGCATTTCCCGCATTTCGCACCTTATGGGTGCATTTTAGGATTTTTTCTGAAAAGCGCATGGTTTTGGTGCATTGGGGTCGCGGGTTTGCGCGGACGCCATATAATAAACTTAAACTTATTACCGGAACACCTTATGAGCAAAATAGATGAGATCCTCGCCCTTGCCCGTAGCCGTAGCAGGGATTGGCCCTATGCGGGCGCGGTGACGCCGCAGGAAGCGTTTGAGCTGATCGGTCTGGAAAATGCCGTCAAGCTGGTCGATGTGCGTACCAACGCCGAGCGCGACTGGGTGGGCCGGGTGGCGATACCAGAAGCCCAACATGGTGCGGTACAGTGGAATACTTACCCTGGCGGCAACGCCAACCATGAGTTTATTGAGCAGCTGAATGGAATCGCACGCAAGGACCAGGTGATTTTGTTCCTGTGCCGTTCCGGCGTGCGCTCGCGTGGTGCAGCCAAGCTGGCGACCGAACACGGCTACCAGCATTGCTACGACATCCTGGAAGGCTTTGAAGGCGACAAGGACGAGCGTGGCCACCGCAAGAACATCAACGGCTGGTGCCACGCCGACCTGCCCTGGATCGGCGCCTGACCCCGCCGTACCGGGTTAAACGGGCACGGCCTCTGGTGCGGTCGGTGACGCCTCGCCCATCAGGAACAGGATACGCTTGCGCACGAACTGGATGTGGCTGCGCAAGCCATACAAGCCATCGGCAAACGACAGCGGGATCGACACCTGATTGACCAGGTCTTCGATTTCATTGAGCCGCTTGAGCTGTTCCTCATACACCTGCATGCGCGTCGCCTGCGGTGCCTCCTCCACTTTCTGCTCCACCGCCCGCAACTGGCCATACCAGCGATACACGCGCGAACGGATGCGCCACACATACAGCGGCGGCACCACTTTCGACAGCGGCAGGATCAGCGCGCCCAGCGCCACCACCAGCACCCACATGCGGTCAAAGAAATTCGCCAGCCAGAAGGTCATGTAGCGCTGCAGGAACGGCGGACCGCTCTTGTAGTACTTGGCCGCTTCCGGATCCACCGGAATCTCGGTGTACTTGGCCGATGGGAACTGGCCCTGCTGCTGGAACCAGCCGGCGCCGCCATGAATACTGGCGGCCGCCTGCACGAACAAGTCCACCAGCGCGGAATGCAGGTCTTCGCGGGCCACCAGCGTGGCGGTCGGCGCGATCAGGTTGTAGTCTTCGGACGGAATGTTGCGGCCAAGGTCGACAATCCCCTGCGGCAGCATCACATGCGTCAGGAACGGCAGCTTGCGCGAGTACGCCTCGGCCTGGTTGAAGTCGAACAGCCGGATGCCCGGTGTTTGCAGCAGCATCTGGATCAGCGGCGCTTCCGGCGCGGAGGTGAACACCAGGCCGTCGATACGGCCTTCCAGCAGCTCCACGGTGGCGGGCGTATTCGCCAGCGAGAAGCGTTCGACCTCGCCCTTCTCCACGCCATTCAGCTCAAGAATCTGGCGGAACAGGCGCGGCGAACCGGCGCCTTTCGGGCCGTAATTGATTTTCTTGCCACGCAGCTGGGTCAGCTGGGTGATGGGCGGCTTGCCCTTCTCTTCGCGCAGGAACAGCCACAGCGGCTCAACGAACAGGCTGCCCAGCGAGGACAAGCCTTCGCGCTCGGCCGCTTCTTCGTTGGTGGAACCGCTTTGTACGAAGGCGATATCGACCTTGCCTTCTTTCAGGTTACGCAGGTTTTCGCTGGAACCGGCGGACGGCACCAGCGTGACCTTGACGCCATGCTTGACCAGCGCAGCTGCATACTTCTTGCCGAAGTCTTCATAGGCGGAGTTTTCCTGCCCCGTGCCCAGACGCACCGTGCGCGGCGGCGCCGGGTCGACCAGCCAGTAAGCCAGCAGGCAGACGCCGACAATCAGCAACACCGTGGGGGCGGCAGCAACAACCAGATCCCGGATCGAGAACTGCGTGAATTTGAGGATCTTGGACATGTGATGGCGCAGAGGTTTCATGGGCTGATACATTGCCAAGAAATAAGCAACAACGCAAGGGAAACCCCAAAAGTAAAGGGTCTGACCCCGAACGGGGGTCAGACCCAGGCCTGCGGGTTGCGGGGTAAAGTCAACCGCCGCAGGCCTGCAGTGGCGGCGTCACGGCAACGGGCGCTGCTCCCCCGGTACGCATCACCACCGCTGGCGGCGTCGCGCCGGGTTTGGACGCGGCATGCGGTTCAATCAAGGGCATCAGATGCGGCGCCAGCACCACCAGCAGCTGCACCGGCAGCGCACTGGTGAAGTCATAGTTCTTCGACGCCGGTCCATGCACATACGCCGTCATCGAACCAAAGAAACGCTCGCCGATATTGAACACAAATGTCGCCGAACGGTTCACATAGCGCGACTCGATCAGCCGGCCGCCGGCCGCATACACATCAAAGCGCTGGTCGCCGGTCCCCGTCTTGCCGCCGACCGGAATAATCGCCCCATCGGCCGACACAAACGCCGACTTCACGCGCTTGGCCGTACCATCCGACACCACGCCACGGATCGCATCCGCCACCACGCGCGCCACCTCGGGCGAGATCGCCTGTTCATTGGTGGTCGGCGGCGCCTTGGTCACCAGCGTTTCATACGGCGTGCCTTTGGCGAAGTGCAGCGAGGTCACACGTTGCGAACTCTTGCGTACGCCGCCGTTGACGATAATCCCCATCATTTCCGCCAGCGCGGCCGGACGGTCCGCCGATGCGCCCAGCGTGGTCGCATACGATGGCACCAGCGATTCAAACGGATAGCCCATCTTCTTCCACTGCTTGTGGATTTCCATGAAGCCTTCCACCTCGATCAGGCCGGCGATACGCTTGTCCTGCGCGTGCTTGCGGTGCGTCTTGAACAGCCACTGATACACCTCCTGCCGTTCCTTCTCGCTGGCCGCCGTCATCTGGCTCAGGGTCGCGCCAGGATGCAGGCGCAGATACGCCGCCATCCATAATTCCAGCGGATGCACGCTGGCCAGGTAGCCGCGGTCCGCCAGCGACCATTTGTCGATCGCATACTGGTCGTACAGCTTGGCCACGCGCTCTTCCGGCACCTCGTTCTGCGATGGCAGGTTCTCCTTGAGGAAGGCGGCAAACTGTTCCTGCGTCGCCAGCGGATACACGGTGCGGTGGATCACCGCCAGCCGCACCGGCGTGCTGCGGATATTCGCCAGCAGGATCTTGTCCAGCTCCGTCTCCGGCTTGCCCTTGTACTTGGCGTAGAAGCGCGCCAGGAATTCCTTGCCTTCCTTGTCCGCAAAACGCGCCAGATAACCGGCCCGGCGCGGATCATCCGCATCCGACAGCAGCGAGGCCGACGAGCCGGGCACCGAGAACATATAGTACTTGGCGACGTCGCGCATCAGGCGCACGAACACCAGGTTGGTCGAATGGCGCAGCGCTTCAGTCACGGTCAGGATCTTGCTGTTGTCTTCCTTGGAGAAGTTACCGAAGTGGTGCAGGCCGCCGCCCGTGAAGAAGCCCTCGCCCGGATTGCCCGAATACTTGCGCTCCATGGCCGCGTTGAGCATCGGCGTCAGCTCGCGCTTGTCCATCGGCAGCGCCTTGAAGTAGTCCAGGCCCCATTGGGTCAGCTTGTCCTGCGGGTCAACCTTGACCTGGCCCAGCGCGGCCGCATCCATGCCGCCGTACTTCTTGTGCAGCTGGTCCATGATGTCCAGATAGGTCACCAGCGTGCGCAGCTTGGCGGTTGAGCCCAGGTCCAGCTTGGCGCCCTCGTTGATGTCCAGCGGCTGGTCGAAGTTGTCGGTTTGCAGACGCAGCAGGTTGTTCTGTTCGCCCTTCTCCAGCAAGGTGAAGCTGTACACCACATTGGCCGGATCGCCATTGCCCAGCATGCCTTTGCCGGTCAGGCCGGCGGCCTTGGCCTTGTCCGGATCGCGCAGGTCGCGCAGCACCTGCGTCACGGCTGTCTGCGCCTGCGCATCCAGCGTGCTGACCACGGTCAGGTCCAGGCGGTCCAGGTTGTACATGCGGTTGTCACCGAGCAGGTTGGCCAGGTGGTTGCGGATCGCATTCGAGGCCTTGCGGCTGACGAAGGTTTGCGGCGGCGCCAGCTGCAAGCCGTTGCCGGTGGCCGGATGCAGGTGCTGCTGCAACGCCACGTCGCGCATCGCTGGCGTGATGGCGCCATCGTTGGCCAGGATGCGCAGATGGCTGTTGGCCAGCACTTCCAGGTCCGCCGCGCCATCGCCCAGGTAATAGCTCGGACGACGCTGCGCAATCATCAGGCTCAGCGCTTCCTTGAACACCAGCGCGGTTTCCGCATCGGGCTGATCGAGCTTGCCGTTGAGGCGCTTGTTCACCTCATCAAACGAACGACCGTACCAGACCCACATGCCGTCGCCGATGCCATTGACTTCGCCATAGCCAGGCTTGGCCGACAGCGGCACCGTGTTCAGGTATTCCAGCACGATGCGGCGGCGTACCTTGCTGGTGTCCGGTCCATCCTGATAGGAGCGCAGGCTGGCCGACACCATCTGTTGCAGCTTGTCCTTCATCGAGCCTGTGCGGCCTTCCGGCGAGTGCCGGTATTTTTCAATCTGCGTCGCCAGCGTACTGCCGCCGGCCGCGCGGTGGCCGCCCGCCACGGCGCTCACGCTTTTTTCGATCACGGCCTTGCCCAACCGGTCCCATTCCACGGCGGGATTGCGTTTCGGGTAGGTGTTATCGAGCAGCTCGCGGTTCTCGATGAACAGCAGGCTGCTGACCAGCACCGGCGGCGCTTGCTCGAATTTATTGTAGATACGTTCCGGATAGCTGGCGGCAAACAGCTCCTGCGCGCGGCAGTCATAAATCGTCAGACCGGTCTTGGTTTTTTCGCGGTAGGTGGCAAACACGCCCATGTCCACCAGCTCGGTCATCTTGGCCGACATGCGCGCCTGCGCCGATACCTGATAGTCGCGCGCACTGAGCTTGCCGATGTAGTCCGGCAGGCCCGCATAGCCCAAGCGCTCATCGTAAGGGCTGTCGTGCGGGAAGCGGATCGACTTGCTGGCTCCCGGCTCGACCTTGTAGGTCATCTTGCCGGCCAGGTCGCTGAACACGCGCGCCTGCACGGACGAGGTCAGCGTTTCGCGATAGCCCCAGTAAGCGGCAAACGAAATACCGATCAGCAGCACCAGCAAAAAGGCATTGCGCGAGCGCTTGCTCTTCTTCGGTGTATCGCCCTCTTGCGGCGTCGGCAACGAGTCCATTTGCGCCTGTGCCAGATGGGCTTCAGTTTGTTCGGGAGTAGGTGGCGGCACCACACTAAGATGGCGCTTGCGGCGATAGCCAAATGCTGCCGCACCTGCACGCAATTTGCGTACTGCGCGTACAACGAGACGGGGCCGGCGGAAACGACGATTGCTTAACATATGATTCAAACCGGTCGATGTTTACTCAAACTTACTAGCTTCCATTCCACCACATCAAAGCGTCGCCAACCGGAGCAGACACACAATAATTTTACTGCGCCGTTATTTTTTCGCAAAAAAACAACGGCGTTCTCCCGCAAGAAAGAACGCCGCTGCACTTGATCAGATTAACAGCGCGCACTAAATGTTGCTGAACTCTACATTGAGCTTGCGCAGCTCGTCGCACAATTGGATAAACGCGGTGGCCGTCTGCACCGGTTCGCCTTTGACGCCAAGCTCGATATGGCGGCGCATGTTGGCATCGCCCACGCTGGGCAGGCTGAATACTTTGACACGCGGGTATTGTTTTTCCAGCGCCACCATCAGCGGCGTCAGCGCCGACTCTGCCGTTTCGTACACCAGCACCGACTGCTCCAGCCGCGGCTCGCGGTTGAACAGGTCGGCGTAGTGATTGTCCAGCACCCATTCAATCATGGGCCAGGCCATGACCGGGAAGCCCGGCACGAAGTAATGCTTGCGCAGCGCAAAGCCGGCGATGTTGTTGTACGGGTTAGGCACCAGCGCCGCGCCTTCGGCAAACTCGGCCATCTTCAGGCGGTGCAGGTTTTCCGCCGAATTCAGGTCGGCCGTCTGTCCGGCCTCCTGCGCCATTTGCACGATGCGCTGCTGGATGTTGAGCTTGCCCTGTTCATGCAGCACCAGCGGCAGGCCCAGCGCGTCGGCGGCGGCCTGGCGCGTGTGATCGTCCGGCGTGGCGCCGATGCCGCCGCAGCAGAAAACGATGTCATCGCTGGCGAAGGTGCGTTTTAGCGTATCGGTGATGCGGACCGGATCATCCGGCAGAATTTCGGCCCAGGTCAGTTGCAGGCCACGCGCGGTGAGCATTTGCAGCACCTTGGGGAAGTGCTGGTCGACGCGCCGGCCCGACAGGATTTCATCGCCAATAATAATGAGTCCGATTGCCATGCCTACTCCTTAGAAATGACTTCTTGCGCGCGCAACTGCGCCAGCGCATCCATGCAATAGTACGCGAACCACAAACCGGTAAAGATAAAAATCAGTACATACAGCCAGATCGACAGCGCGGCCAGGAACGGGAACATCACCACCGCCATCACGCCGCCCAGCCAGATCGCGCCCGGCAGCGCACCGGCCGCGCCGGACACCACGCCTATCGCCAGCAGGCGCCAGCGGTGTTCGGCCAGGATCTGGTGGCGCTCGTCGCGGCTGGCGTAGTCGGCCAGCGTGTCGTACACCATCACGCGGCAGGTGAGCCAGCCCCACAGCAGCGCCTGCACCACCACCGCCAGCGGCGGGAAGAAGTACAGCGGCAAGGTGAGTACCCACAAACCCATAAAGATCAGCATGCCGCCCAGCGCCACGCCAACACTGCCCAGGATGGACCCGCCCTTGCGCTGCTCCAGCTGCGGATAATGGCGCAGGCCGACATGGCGGCCGATGATGGGCATGGCCACCACGCCAATGAAGATCAGCGACGTCAGGATCATCAAGGGCAGCAGCGCCAGCATCGCGATCAAGGGCACCACCACCGTTTTCAAGGTGCCCAGGCCGAGCGAAGTCAGCCAGCTGCTGCTGTAGCTGAAGCCGTTATATTCAACGAACTGCGCCTGTACATAATCGATGAGCGGCTGCAGATAGAAATACAGCGCCACCGCCCAGACGCCCAGCGCCAGCAGGAAAGGCGCAACGCTCATCAGCAGCATCTTGCCGTGCCATTGGGACAGGAAGGCGCGGCCCCATGCGCGTACAACACCCACCATCAAACCACCTCCTTGCGTGCATATTCAACCATGCGTTTCAATCCCAGCCACTGCTGCGCCCAGAAGCCGCGCCCATAATCGCGGCCCGGCATGACCACGCCGTCGGCGCCCGTGCCGGGCAGCTGGTCGCGGATGCCGGTGGCGACAAATTCCGGCCTGAAGTTCGCGGTGCGGAACACCATGTCCCAGACCGGCAGCAGCACGGCAAAGTTGCAGCCGCCCAGTTTGCCATCATGATTTTCATGCCCAACGCCGATCGCATGATGCATGCGATGGTAGCGCGGCGACACCAGCAGGCGCTCGCCCAGCCAGCCAAAGTGCAGACGTACATTGGCATGCTGCAGGCTTTGCAGGATGCGCGACACCGACACCAGGATCACATATTGTGCCGGCTCCACGCCGATGCACAGTGCGATAACGCCCATGTAGACGTCACGCAGCAGGTCGTCCAGGATGTGGTTGCGGTTGTCGCTCCACAGGTTCAGGTTCTGCTGGCTGTGGTGCAGGCCGTGCAGCCCCCACCACCAGTTGAACTTGTGCGAGGAGCGGTGATACCAGTAATCAAAGAAATCCAGCACCACGAAATACACGAAGAACGCGCCCAGCGGACTGATGCCCGGCCACAGCGCTTCCAGATTGAACGGATGGAAGCCGTCAAAACGCAGCGCGGCAGCCACGCCATCCATGAGCGGATCGAGCGTGAAGAAAATCAGCACCGAGAACACGCCCACGCGGTGCAGCAGGGTGTAGAGGAAGTCGTTCCAGCGCGCACGCGGATCGGTGATCTGCTGCGCCGGGAGCATCGCTTCCAGCGGCCGCAGCACCAGGAACAGCAGCGCCAGTTCCAGTACGCCGATCAGCAGCCATTCCGTGCCTTCGAAAGCGTCTTCGACAAATTCGCCCAGGCCGAGCTGGAACACCAGCGGCTGGACCACGGTTTCAAACAACCAGCCCTGGGCAATGCCCAGCCAGTCCGAGAGGGTTTGCATCATTTTTTAAACACGCTTGCGTAATCGGGATGCTCGCGCAGGGTCGCGAAGCACATGCCTTTTTGCTCCAGACCGCTAATCAGGGGCTCCAGGTTGGCCGGCGCCCACGGATCTTTGCGCGACCAGATGCCCATGTGGATCAGCACGATATCGCCGCCCTTCAGCGTGCGCAACGACTTTTGCAGAAGTACCGTATTCGGATACTTTTCGCTCGACAGCTCATCGCCCGAGAATCCCGCCGGCGTCCAGCCCACATGCGCGTAGCCGCAAGCCCTGCCCGCCTCCAGCAGGCGTGGCGAGGTGCGTCCGGCCGGTGCGCGCCAGACGGGATCGAGATGCCTGCCGGTCAGTTCGGCAAAGCGCTGGTCAACGCGCTGGAGCTGTTCGCAGTACTGCCTGGCGGTCCAGCTGACCTGCTTGCCGGCCGACTCGCCAAAGCCGGGCTTGAAGACCAGCTGGCCGTCCGCGCCATCGCGCACGAACACGGCGTGGTCGAAGGTGTGCGAGCCGATCACATGGCCTTCGGCCACGCGCGCTTTCCAGAATGCCGACCAGGCCGGGTCCAGCGAATAATCGCCGCGTACGGTTTTTTCGTTGGCCAGGAAGAAGCTGGCCTGGATATGATGGCGCTTGAGCGTATCGGCAATCAGCTCGGCCTGCGACTGGCTGCCGGTATCAAAGGTGAGATAGACCGTGCCTTTGCAGTGCGCGGCGGCAGGCGCGGCGGGCGTCACCGCCAGCGCTAACAGGGTCAGGGCGGCGGTAAATTTCATCAGCGCTGGGCGGAGTTGAAGAAGAACACACCGTGCGGCGAGCGGCCTACCGGGATCAGCTTGACCACCTTGCGCGTTGGCAGGTCAATCACCGCCACCTTTTTAATCCAGCGCAGCGTGACCCACATGGTCTTGCCGTCGTCGGTCACTTCCATGCAGTCCGGGCCGCCGGGCACATTGATCTGGCCGACGTTTTCCAGTGTCTTCTGATCGATGATGTTAATCGAGTTGGACACCCGGTTGGACACATAGGTGTAGCGTCCATCGCCCGCCGAGCGGAAGTTGTGCGCGCCCTGGCCGGTCTTGATGCGCTTGACGGTCTTCTGCGCCTTCCAGTCGATGACTTCGACATAATCCGCACCCATGATGCCGACCAGCAGATACTTGTCATCCGGTGTCATGGCGATCCCCGCCGGCAGCTTGCCGACCGGGAGCGTCCACTTCAAGGTCTGCGTGCTCAGGTCAATCGCGCTGACCTGGTCGCTGCCCTGCTGGGTGATGAACACCATATTGCTGGCGGCATTGAACGCCATGTGGCTCGGCAGCTTGGGCAGCGGAATGCGCTTGGCCAGCGTCATGGCCGAGCCGTCATATTGATACAGGTCGACGCGGTCGAGACGCAGCGAGTTCGAGACAAACCACTTCTGGTCCGGCGAGAAGCCGATCTGGTAAGGATCGAGAATGTTTTTGATGGTGCGCTGTACCTGGCCGGACTTGGGGTCAAGGAAGATCAGTTCATTCCCAACCGAGCTGGCAACAATCAGCGACTTATTGTCCGGCGTGGCCATCAGGTGGTGCGGCTCCTTGCCGACCGGGATAGTGGAGAGATCCTTGTACGTCGCCTGGTCCAGCAACTGTATGGTGGCATCACGGGAATTCAGGACAACCACGACATTGGCCTGGGCGCTGCCAACAGCCAGCAAGGCGCAGGAAAGGACGATACGGCGGAAACTGCGGAGCATGAAAAATCGCTTAGAAGAGCAAAACCTTATTTTACGTGCAAACCTGTGCCCCTGCTACAATTCGGGCCTGTTTCTAATGAAAGGAAGATCATGTCCACCATCACCACTCCATCCGGTCTGCAATACATCGAACTGACCGTGGGCGAAGGCGCTGAAGCCAAAGCCGGCCAGAACGTCACCGTGCACTACACCGGCTGGCTGCAAAACGACGACGGCAGCAAAGGCCCGAAATTCGATTCGAGCAAAGACCGCAACGATCCGTTTGAATTCGCACTGGGCGCCGGCATGGTCATCCGCGGCTGGGACGAAGGCGTGCAAGGCATGAAGATCGGCGGCGCCCGCCAGCTGATTATTCCAGCAGACCTGGGCTACGGCTCGCGCGGCGCTGGCGGCGTGATCCCGCCAAACGCAACGCTGATCTTTGACGTCGAACTGCTGGGCGTTTAATTCAGGCTTAGCGCTGCCAGTTCCTGCGCAGCGCTTCCAGTTCGGCCCGCGTGTCAAGCATGCCGCCGACGATGCGCTGGTCGATCGCTTCCAGCAGCGCCGTCGGCATCTCCGTCCCCGCCATGCGGTAATTGCCCATCGCCGGCAGCGGCCGCGGATTTTGCACCAGCACCGGTATGCGCCACTCCTCGCTGGCGCGGCAAGCTATCCCCACCAGATCCTGCGCCATGCCCACCAGCGTAAAGCTGCGGCAGTAGCTGCCCTCATTCGACAAGAAGCTCAATCCCACGCGCACTTCGCCATCCGATGGCGCCGCACCGCCGAGCTGCTGACTCAGCGCGATGGCCAGCCTGCCCTGCGCCACCAGCAAGCCATTGCGGCTTGCCACTTCCGTTGGCGCCGGCGCCGGATCGCCAAACCAGTTCGGCTGCCAGCGCGACAGACCAAACTTGCCGGCGGCCAGACCCAGCACCATCACCAGCGCCAGGGCGCTCCATTCCAGCCAGCTCCAGTGCCGGCGCGCGGCCTTGCGCGCCGCCTGCTGCGAGGCCAGGCGCTGCGCGCGCACCGCCGACAGCTGCACCACCTTGGCATTGACTTGTGCGCCGACGCGCGCGCGCCGGCCGGCAGGATTGTGCTGATCGGCATACACGCCCTCATCGCGCGCGGCGCGCAAACGGGCGACGCGGCGCGTCAGGTTGCTGTCCTGGCGCATGGCAGCCTCCACCGCAAGACGGGTAGTCTCGTCCAGTTCGCCGTCGGCGTATGCGATCAGTGTCTCGTCTGAAAAGCTCATGATCCCGTCCTTTAGACGTTCATCATAAACCTTTTTTTCTTCATGATGCTGGATTGCAGAAATGACGTAAGCCCTTTAAATACAAGGCTTTATTTGCGCTGCAACGCAGCGAGACAATAAATATAAGGCTTACTTCATACAGAAACCATTACTTTTAACAATATTTATGCTAATCTGCGCGCTCCAATAACCAAGGAGGTAGTAATGAAAAAAGGCGAACTGATTGCAGAATTTGCGAAACGCACCGAGCTGTCCGCTGCTGCCGCCAACGGCGCAGTGAACACTCTGATCGCCATCATCACTGAGCGTCTGAAAAAAGGCGATTCGGTAGGCATCACCGGCTTCGGCACCTTCTCCGTAGCCAAGCGCGCTGCACGTAAAGGCCGCAATCCTGCAACCGGCGAAGCGATCAAGATCGCCGCGTCGAAAACCCCGAAATTCTCGGCTGGCGCCACGCTGAAATCGGCAGTCAACCCGACCAAGAAGAAGTAATTCTTCCGGAGTTTTACGCAGTGCCTGTCTAGGGCATCGGCAACGGCGGTTCATGCAGGCTTGGTCCTGAATGAGCCGCCGTTCTGTTTTTGGAGCGCGTCCTCTAGCGGTTTTGATGGCCGCTGCGGTTATGATGGCGCATCAACCTATTACACCAAGGAGCGCGGTATGAGTTTGCAAGAACAATTTGACCAGGCCCAGGCGGACTCGAAAAATCTGCCGGAGCGTCCAGACAACATGACCCTGCTGAAGATCTACGCGCTGTTCAAACAGGCGTCCAGCGGTGATGCCACCGGCGACCGTCCCGGCATGACCGACTTCGTCGGCCGCGCCAAATACGATGCATGGGCTGAGCTCAAAGGCAAAACCCAGGACGAAGCAAAACAGCTGTACATCGACCTGATCGAAGATCTGAAGTAATCACTCTGACGTCATAAAAAAAGGCCCTTTAATCTAAAGGGCCTTTTGCTTTGGTGCAGATGATTTATCAGGCTTTGCGGCGACGCGCCAGTACGCCCATGATGCCCAGGCCAGCCAGCAGCATGGCATAGGTTTCCGGCTCAGGTACAGCCGCAATGCTGAATGCGGTGATGCGCTGGTCGGCGTCGGTGCCGCCGGTGCCGCCGGTGAAGCCGATATACATGCTGCTGCCGAACTTGGCGCTCAGGTCCACTACCTTGCTGTCACTGATGCTGTACGAGGTGTTAGTGCTGCCATCGAGGAAGTTGCCGCTCAGGGTCAGCACATGGGTGGTGGCGTTGTAGCTCACGGTCTCGGTGCCGGTCACATTGTTCGACGCGCCCAGGTTGAACGGGCCGGTCTTCAAGCCCTGCACCACGCCGTTGGTGCTCAGGCCGTAGTCATTGTTATGCCAGCTGCGGATTACCGAACCCACTGCGCTCGAACCCGAGCCGCCGATATTCCAGTAACCGACATCGCCGCCGCCATTGCCGGTGACGTTGTTGCCGGCATTCTGGAACGCCAGCGCGATACCGTCCGCCATTTTGCCGCTATCGTTCCCCAGCAGCGAGAACGAGAAACTGGTGCTGAACGACTGCGAAGTCGAGATGGAATTCTTGACCCAGCCAGCGCCCGACTGGCTGGTGGTGTGGGTCAGTTGCAGCTGGTTGCCCACCAGCGCGGCGCTGCCCGCCAGATTCAGCGTCGACAGGTCGATCACGGCGGCCGAGGCCGGTGCAGTGAAAGCAGCAGCAACAACAGCAGAAACGGCAAGCATGGAACGCATGGGAATTCCTTCAGTTAGTAAAAGAATGACATTGATTGGAAACGATTATTACACGACCCATGCATGCCTGCAATTAAATTTTGCAAACAACAACTATAATTTCATTTAAGAAACAAACAATTTACGCATTTTCTCCGTCACCTTGGCCTCCACCGCTGCCGCCATCATGCTGATCGGGAAGCCCAAAGCGATCTGCAACTGGGCCTGGTTGGGCCGCAAGGTCAGCGCGCCATTGACGCCGCTACGCTCGAAACGCAGCACGTCGCCGTCCCAGCGGCAAGTCAGTTCGAATTGTTCGGCCAGCTTGTCGGCCACTTGCTGGGCGGCCGCGCGGGCCTGTTCCGGCGCCAGGTGATGCTCCTGAACGATGTTGATGTCGGCCATGCGGCTCCCTCTGCTCAAAATAAACAAAGGCGCAATGATGCCAGTTGCGTCCGTGGCGCGCCAGTTTACAAGGGGGTTGAGGAAGTGTTTCGCTTTCCCCGAATGAATTTGCTTATATGTATTGTATATAAGCGCTGTTTGTGAGAAATAGCGAATTACCTTAAAATACAGTGCTTTGCCGAGGTTAGCCAGGCACCGCCCCGCCGCCGACGCCGCTGCACACCAACATTGATAGGACTGTTATGACCCACGTTGTCACCGAATCTTGCATCAGCTGCCGTTACACGGATTGCGTCGATGTTTGCCCGGTAGATTGTTTCCGCCAAGGCCCAAACTTCCTCGCCATCGATCCTGACGAGTGCATCGACTGCGCAGTCTGCGTTGCCGAATGCCCAGTGAACGCGATTTACGCAGAAGAAGATGTCCCAGGCGATCAACAGCAGTTTATCAAGATCAACGTTGAGCTGGCACGTAAATGGCCTTCGATCACCAAGACGGTCGCTCCGATGGCGGAAGCGGACCAGTTCAAGGACGTCAAAGAAAAACTGCACCTGCTGGTACGCTAAGCTGAGTAAAGCGCTGCTGCCACACTGAAATCACAGGAAACCCACGTATGAATAGTACCGTTACACCTACTGGCGTCATCGAAGCCGATGCCGTCATCATTGGCGCCGGCCCGGTCGGCCTGTTCCAGGTCTTCGAACTCGGCCTGCTGGAAATCAAAGCCCACGTGATCGATTCGCTGAACGCGGTGGGTGGACAGTGCGTGGAACTGTATCCTGACAAACCAATTTACGACATCCCCGCGGTACCATCGTGCACCGGCCAGGAACTGACCGACAACCTGCTCAAGCAGATCGAGCCGTTCGAGCCGACCTTCCACCTGGGCCAGGAAGTGACCAAGGTCGAGCGCCGCGACGACGGCCGCTTCGACGTCGAAACCACGCTCGGCACCAAGTTCATCACCAAGACCATCTTCATCGCCGCCGGCGTCGGTTCGTTCCAGGCCCGTACGCTGAAAGTCGACGGCATTGAAGTGTTCGAAGGCAGCCAGCTGCACTACAAGGTCAAGGATCCGGCGCAGTTCGAAGGCAAGAACCTGGTCATCTGCGGCGGCGGCGACTCCGCGCTGGACTGGGCCCTGAACTTCGTCGGCAAAGCCGAATCGGTCGTGCTGCTGCACCGGCGCGAAGATTTCCGCGCCGCGCCAGCCTCGGTGGCCAAGATGAAAGCCCTGTGCGACGACTACGAAATGCAGCTGCTGATCGGTACCGCCACCGGCTTTGAAACCTCGGAAGATGGCAAGCTGGAGCACCTGAAGGTCACCGCTGCCGACGGCGTCACCCGCCGTGTGCCGCTGGACATGCTGCTGGTGTTCTACGGCCTGTCGCCGAAACTGGGGCCGATCGCTGAATGGGGCCTGGACATCGAGCGCCGCCAGCTGAAAGTGCAGAACACCGAGAAGTTCGAGACCAACGTCCCGGGCATCTTTGCGGTGGGCGACATCAACACCTACCCCGGCAAGAAAAAACTGATCCTGTCGGGCTTCCACGAAGCAGCGCTGGCCGCCTTTGGCGCCGCCCCGTACATCTTCCCGGACAAGAAGATCCACATGCAGTACACCACCACCTCGCCGAAGCTGCACAAAGTGCTGGGCGTGGAAACGCCAGTCTTCGACTGAACGACAAGCAACTGTCCTACAAAAAAGCAGCGGAAACGCTGCTTTTTTTATGCCCAAACCAGTATTATTCTTTCTTACAAGATTGCCTGTGGATTCCACGTAGTCTTGCCAATCAGCACAAGGAAATGCTTTAACGACACGGCCACAGCTCTTATAATTTGGCTTATGATGTCAGCTATTGGTGCATCGCACCAAGCTCACCCCGGGATGCCTTATGCTCTACCAACTCCATGAAATGCAGCGCTCCTTCCTCACGCCACTGATGCAGTGGGCGGACGCTTCTTCGAAACTGTTCACCAATCCGGTATCGCCATTCGCCCATACGCCGTTCTCGCAGCGCATCGCTGCCGGCTACGAACTGATGTACCGCCTGGGCAAGGACTACGAGAAACCAGCATTTGAAATCGACAGCACCGAAATCAAGGGTGCAACTGTCGGCATCATCGAACACGTGGCCGTGAACAAACCGTTCTGCCGCCTGATCCACTTTAAAAAAGACCTGGACGATAAAAAGTTCAAGGCTCTCAAACAGCCGACCGTGCTGCTGGTGGCGCCGCTGTCCGGCCACCACTCGACGCTGCTGCGCGATACCGTGCGCGGCCTGATCGTCGACCACGACGTCTACATCACCGACTGGACCGATGCCCGCATGGTGCCGATGTCGGAAGGCCCGTTCCACCTGGACGACTACATCTACTACGTGCAGGACTTCATCCGCCTGCTGGGACCGGACGTCCACGTGATTTCCGTGTGCCAGCCGACCGTGCCAGTGCTGGCCGCCATCGCGCTGATGGCCAGCGACAATGATCCCAAGCTGCCCAAGACCATGACCATGATGGGCGGCCCGATCGATCCACGCCGCTCGCCAACGCAAGTCAACAACCTGGCCACCGAGAAAAAGTTCTCGTGGTTTGAAAACACCGTGATCTACTCGGTGCCGCCGAACTACCCGGGCTTTGGCCGCAAGGTCTATCCAGGCTTCCTGCAGCACGCCGGCTTCATCGCCATGAACCCGGGCCGCCACGCGCAGAGCCACCGCGACTTCTACAACCACCTGGTGGAAGGCGACGAGGAAACCGCAGAATCGCACCGCAAGTTCTACGACGAATACAACGCCGTGCTGGACATGCCTGCCGAGTACTACCTGGACACCATCAAGACCGTGTTCCAGGACCACGCGCTGCCGAAAGGCGAATGGCTGGTCGGCGGCAAGCTGGTGCGCCCGCAGGACATCCAGAACGTGGCCCTGTTCACCGTCGAAGGCGAGCTGGATGACATCTCCGGCGCCGGCCAGACCCAGGCCGCGCACGACCTGTGCACTGGCATCCCGGCCGACAAGCAGCAGGACCTGGTGGTGCAAGGCGCTGGCCACTACGGCATCTTCTCCGGCCGCCGCTGGCGCCAGATGGTGTGCCCGCAGATCACCGAGTTCATCAAGAAACACGGCTGATAACATGGTCTTACGCCCCGTTCAACGGGGCGTTTTACTATAATGGCGTTTTATCGCCATCCGCCAAGCCGTGCCCACCTCCCCATCCCTTGCCGACCGCATCGAAGATGCCCTGCCGCAGACGCAATGCACCAAATGCGGCTTTGACGGCTGCCGCCCGTATGCGCAAGCCATTGCCGCCGGCACGGCCGAGATCAACCAGTGCCCGCCAGGAGGTGCCGAAGGCATAGCGCGCCTGTCGTCCGTCACCGGCCGCAAGGTGATTCCGCTGAATCCCGTGAATGGACTGGAGCGGCCGCGCGCGGTCGCCTACATCGACGAATCGCTGTGCATCGGCTGCACGCTGTGCATCCAGGCCTGCCCGGTGGACGCCATCATCGGCGCGGGCAAGTTGATGCACACCGTGGTGCCGTCGCTGTGCACCGGCTGCGACCTGTGCGTCTCACCCTGCCCGGTCGATTGCATCGTGATGTACCCGGTCACTGAAACCACGGGCTGGGACGCGTGGACGCAGGCCGACGCCAACGCCGCGCGCGAGCGCCACGACTTCCGCACCATGCGCCTCCAGCGCGACAAACAGGAAAACGATGCGCGCCTGGCCGAGAAGGCCAAGTCCAAGATGGAGAAAGTGAATGCCATCGATCCTGCCGACGTCGAATCGGCCGCCGCGCTGGAACGCAAACGCGCCATCATCGCCGCTGCCATGGAACGCGCGCGCCTCAACAAAGAATCCGAGAACAAATGAACGCAGCCAAACGCTACGAAATGTTTGTGCGCTTCCGCGCCGCCAACCCCAAACCAGAAACTGAACTTGCATACACCACGCCGTTCGAACTGCTGATCGCCGTGCTGCTGTCGGCGCAGGCGACCGACGTCGGCGTCAACAAAGCCACGCGCAAGCTGTATCCGGTGGCGAACACGCCGCAGGCGATACTGGATCTGGGACTGGAAGAACTGACCGAATACATCCGCACCATCGGCCTGTACAAGACCAAGGCCAAGAACGTGATGGCGACGTGCCAGATGCTGGTCGAGCTGCATGGCGGCGAAGTGCCGCAGGATAGGGAATCGCTGGAAGCCCTGCCGGGCGTCGGCCGCAAGACCGCCAACGTGGTGCTGAATACAGCGTTTGGCCAGCCCACGATGGCGGTGGACACCCACATCTTCCGCGTGTCCAACCGCACCGGCCTGGCGCCGGGCAAGAACGTCGACATCGTCGAACAGAAGCTGCTGAAATTCGTGCCGAAAGAATTCCTGCAGGACGCCCACCACTGGCTGATCCTGCACGGCCGCTACACCTGCAAGGCGCGCAAGCCGGAATGCTGGAACTGCATCCAGGTTGACCTGTGCGACTACCGCAGCAAGACACCCGCACCTGCAGGCGCTTAAACCAATACCAGGTTGTCGCGGTGGATCAGTTCCTTGCCTTCGACAAAGCCAAGGATGGATTCGATCTCGCTCGATGGCTTGCGCATGATGCGGCGGGTTTCGGCGCTGGTGTAGTTCGACAGGCCGCGCGCGACCGCGATGCCGTCCGAATTCACGCAGGTGATGACGGCGCCGCGGCCAAACTCGCCTTTCACATCCGTCACGCCGATAGGCAGCAGCGACTTGCCTTCGCCTGTCAGCTTCTGCACCGCGCCCGCGTCCAGCACGACCTGCCCTACCGTGTGCAGATGATCCGCCATCCACTGCTTGCGCGCGGTCAGGTGGCCGGTCTGCGCCGCCAATTCAGTACCAATCGATTCGCCGGCGGCCAGCCGCGCCAGCACTTCGCTTTCGCGGCCATAGGCGATGATCGTGTGCGCGCCTGATTTGGCGGCGCGCTTGGCCGCCAGGATCTTGGTCAGCATGCCGCCGCGTCCCAGACTGCTGCCGGCACCACCCGCCATCGCCTCGAGTGCCGGATCGCCCGCGCGGCCCTGCTGGATCAGCACCGCCGATGGATCTTTGCGCGGATCGGCGCTGTACAGGCCTTTCTGGTCGGTGAGGATAATCAGCGCATCAGCCTCGATCAGGTTGGCCACCAGCGCGCCCAGCGTATCATTGTCGCCGAACTTGATCTCGTCGGTGACCACCGTATCGTTCTCGTTGATGATCGGGACGATCCCCAGCCGCAGCAAGGTGGTCAGCGTCGACCGCGCATTCAGATAGCGCTCGCGGTCGGCCAGGTCAGCGTGGGTGAGCAGCACCTGCGCCGTGCCCAGTCCATGCGCGCGGAAGCTGGTTTCATAAATCTGCGCGAGGCCCATCTGGCCCACAGCGGCGCAGGCTTGCAGTTCGTGGATATCGGTGGGGCGGGCTTCAAAGCCCAGGCGCAGCATGCCCTCGGCAATTGCGCCGGACGACACCAGTACCACCTGCTTGCCCAATGCGCGCAGGCCTGCGATCTGCGCGGCCCAGCGCGCGATGGCAGCGTGATCGAGTCCGCGGCCATCATTGGTGACCAGCGATGATCCAACCTTGATGATGATGCGGTGTGATTTTTGTATGACGGAATTCATGGGTGCGACAACATTCTCAAAACAAGCGGGAGGGGGATCTGCTGTATTTTGGCGGGCTGGTTGCCCTGCTTTGCCGCTAACAGTCGCCGGCCCTGCGGTAGGCAGAACGGGCGCCGAGATGGAAAGGCATAATCAGCTGATAACTGATTATGCCGGTGATGCGGTGGGGAGTCGAGTACTTAGTCGATGATCTTGAAGCGCGGATCGTCCGGATCGATCGACGAAATCGCGCGCGCCTCTTCCGTCATATGGGTTTCTTCCGCGCGCTGCTCGACGTGGCGGGTTTCTTCCAGATGCTTCTGGATGGCGTTAACCAGTTCCTGCGTGCCGTCGTGGCTCAGCGCAGAGATCTCGAATACCGGGCCTTTGAAGCCGAACTTCTTGACGAAGTCCTTGACCTTCTTGGCGCGCTCTTCTTCCGGCACCATGTCCAGCTTGTTCAGCACCAGCCAGCGTGGCTTGTCGACCAGCTCTTCGTCGTACTTTTTCAGTTCATTGACCAGCGCCTTGGCTTCCTTGACCGGGTCCACGGTCGCCTCGAACGGCGCCAGGTCGACGATGTGCAGCAGCAGACCGGTACGCGACAGGTGACGCAGGAACTGGTGACCCAGGCCCGCACCTTCGGCAGCGCCTTCGATCAAGCCAGGAATGTCGGCGATCACAAAGCTCTTCTCGTGCGAGACACGGACCACGCCCAGGTTCGGGTGCAGCGTGGTAAATGGATAGTCAGCGATCTTCGGCCGCGCGTTCGACACGGCGGTAATGAAGGTCGACTTGCCGGCGTTCGGCATACCCAGCAGACCGACGTCCGCCAGCACCTTCAGTTCCAGGCGCAGGACGCGGTGTTCGCCTTCCTTGCCGGGCGTCTTCTGGCGCGGTGCGCGGTTGGTCGAGGTCTTGAAGTGGATGTTGCCCCAGCCGCCCTCGCCGCCCTTGGCCAGCAGTTCCAGCTGACCGTGTTCGCTCAGGTCCGCCAGGATTTCGCCGGAGACGTCATCGATAATCAGGGTGCCCAGCGGCATGCGCAGGTGCATGTCATCAGCGCCGCGGCCATAGCAGTCAGCGCCACGGCCCGCTTCGCCGTTACCGGCGCGGTGCATTTTGGAGAAGCGGAAATCGACCAAGGTATTGATGTTACGGTCCGCTATGGCCCAGATCGAGCCCCCTTTGCCGCCGTCGCCGCCGTCAGGGCCGCCGAACGGGCGGAATTTTTCACGGCAAAACGAAGAGCAGCCATTGCCGCCGTCGCCACCGATCACTTCAATTCTTGCTTCGTCGATAAACTTCATAATGTACCGCCATAAAACTAAAAGGCTCCACCATGGGCAGAGCCTTTCGATTGAAGGCTTGCGCCTTACAAACGGCCTAACGGGTAGGCCGGAGCGTAAATTACGCTGCTACTACGGTGACGAACTGCTTCGAGCCTTCACCTTTTTTCACGAACTTGACCACGCCGTCCACCAGAGCGAACAGGGTGTGGTCTTTGCCGGTGCCTACACCTTCGCCGGCGCGCACTGGGGTGCCGCGTTGACGAATGATGATGCCGCCTGCATTGATGGTTTGGCCGCCGTAAACCTTAACGCCCAGGCGTTTTGATTCTGAGTCACGACCATTTCGCGTAGTGCCGCCGCCTTTTTTGTGTGCCATGCTAAAGCTCCTTGACTAAAAAAGTGTCGATACGCGATTAGGCGTTGATCGAAACAACTTGGATTTCGGTGTAGTTCTGACGGTGACCCTGATGCTTCTGGTAGTGCTTACGACGACGCATCTTGAAGATCTTCACCTTATCGTGACGACCGTGGGAAACAACAGTTACCAGAACCTTGGCACCTTCAACCAGCGGAGCACCGAACTTGATGCTTTCGCCCGCGCCAACGGCGAGGACTTGGTCAATGGTGATTTCGGAACCAATGTCTGCCGGTATCTGTTCTACTTTGAGTTTTTCGCCTGCAGCAACTTTATATTGTTTGCCGCCGGTTTTTATGACCGCGTACATGATTTGAAACCTCTTCAAATGTTGGAAAAATCCCCCGGACAAACCGGGGAACCGCAGATTATACACAGGAACGGAATTTGCGTCAAAAACTATACACAAATGGCCGAGAGCGTGGTATGTCAATCAATTTTCCCGCCTGACATGATTAGCAATACAACAATCTAGTTGCACGAAACAGGGGCTGGCGCCCCTAGAGGCGGGGGCATGGCGTATAATCCCGGCACCAATAGTCTAACTGCACAGGTTCGTCTTGTCTGCCGCCAACCCAAACGCCACCCAAAACAACATCACCCACACCATTGCCGCCGACATGGACGCGGTCAACGCGGTGATCCGTCAACGCCTGCATTCCGAGGTCAGCCTTGTTAATCAGATTGCGGAATACATCATCAGCGCGGGCGGCAAACGCATCCGTCCGGTACTGGTGCTGCTGGTAGCCAACGCTTATTCGTACCAGGGCAGCGCCCACCACGAACTGGCTGCCGTGGTTGAATTCATCCACACCGCCACCCTGCTGCACGACGACGTGGTCGACGAATCGTCGCTGCGCCGTGGCCGCGCCACTGCCAACGCCCTGTTCGGCAATGCCGCCTCGGTACTGGTCGGCGACTTCCTGTATTCGCGCGCGTTCCAGATGATGGTCAGCCTGAACAATATGCGCGTGATGCAGATTCTGTCGGACGCCACCAACGTGATTGCCGAAGGCGAAGTGCTGCAGTTGCTGAACATGCACGACCCGGACGTCACGCAAGAACGCTACCTGCAAGTGATCCGCTCCAAGACTGCCAAGCTGTTTGAAGCGGCGGCCGAGCTGGGTGCCCTGGTGGCGGGCGCCAACGACGCCCAGATCGCCGCCGCTGGCGAATACGGCCGCTCGCTGGGCACCGCCTTCCAGCTCATCGACGACGTGCTGGATTACGCGGGCGACGCCAGCGAAATCGGCAAAAACGTCGGCGACGACCTGCGCGAAGGCAAACCGACGCTGCCGCTGATCTATCTGATGGAAAACGGCACGGCCGAACAGCGCGAGCTGGTTCGTTCCTGCATCGAACAGGGCGACGAGCAGCACTTCGACACCATCCTGGCCGCCATCACCAGCAGCGGCGCGCTGGACTACACGCGCGAACAGGCCGTGATTGCCGCCCGGCGCGCAGCCGAAGCGATTGCCGACCTGCCGGACAGCGTCTACAAGGAATCGCTACTCCAGCTGGCGCACTTCTCGGTGCACCGCAACCACTAAAACAGAACGGCGCTGCGGCGCCGTTTTTCATTGCTGCCCTAACTCCGGGGTCAGGTCCGTCATTTCTACACGAACTCAACCGTAGCAGACGACAAGGGCTGAGCCCGTGTAGAAATGACGGACCTGACCCCGGATTAGCGGTAGCGGATGAAGGCGTTGATGGTGAGGCGGCCGGTGGCAGGATCGGCGCTCAGCAGTTCTGGCGCGCCGATCTGGCCGCTGTGGAAGATGGTGGCGTCGTAGAAGATGGCGCGGTTCCACTTGGCGGGCACGCTGCCCAGCTTTTCGAAGTAGTGGGCGTCGCCGTTGTAGTACTGCGGCGCGGCGCCGATCACGCGGCTGAAGGCGTCGTTTTCCATGTGCCGCGCCTGGTGCAGCAGGTGGTCGATTTCCAAGGGATGCCGGCGCGGCCGGTAGAAGCTGGTGCCGCCCATGCGCGCGTCTTCGAACAGGTACAGCACCGCTGCCGCCGCGCCCTCGCCGGGTGCAGATTCGCGCGCGTCGCGGTGGCAGATGCGCTGCTGCGGCATCAGCTCTTCCGGCTTGAGTGTGACGATGGACATGCGGGTGTTGAGGCCCAGCGCCTGCATCGCGCCAAACGCGGGCGCCAGATGGGCGTTGAAGAACGCCGCCATCGCCTGGTCGAATTCCGCCGGTAACGGCTGTTCGATGCCGGGGTAGCAGTTGATGGGCGCCGCGCGGAAGGCCTCGCGCTGCGCGACGGCATACGCCACCATTTTGTGCGGCTCGGCGAGGAAGTCGTCCACCACCAGGCAGTAACGGCCATCCTCGATGACCGCCGCCTGCACCACCGGACGCGGATTCAACATGGTCAGAGAATGTCCTGCACCAGTTCTGACGGACGGCACAGGCGCACGCCCTTGTCCGTCACCACGAATGGACGTTCGATCAGGATCGGATGCGCCATCATCGCATCCAGCAGCGCCTCGTCCGGCAGCGCGGCGTCAGCGAGACCCAGCTCCACATACAGGTCGCCCTTGTTGCGCATGGCCTGGCGCACGGTGATGCCGGCCTTGGCGATCATCGCCTGCAGGGCCGCGCGCGATGGCGGGTTCTTGACGTAGTCAACGATCTCCGGCTCGACGCCGCTGGCGCGAATGGCTTCCAGCGTTTTGCGCGAGGTGCCGCAAGCGGTGTTGTGATAGATGGTGATGCTCATGATGCTGCCCTTGTACTCAATTCCAAAGGCAGCATTATGGCTTAAAACTTGGTCGCCAGGCTCACGCCGATGCTGCGCGGCGCCAGGCGATAGCCCTGCACGATCGACGCCACCTGCGGATGCTGGATGATGGTGTCGGTATCAAACGCATTCTTTACGAACGCGGTGAAGGCGTAGCTGCCAAACGTCATGCCCGCGCTGAAATCGGTGGTGTGATAGGCCGGACGATCGTGGTCGGTCTGCGTCGGGTCCAGCGAGCCTTTGCTGGCGCCTACCCACTGCATGCCCGCCATCACAAACGACGGCCGTTCCCACGCGGAGAAGTTGTAGGTCGCGTTGACCGCGGCGTTATATTTCGGTACACCCTGGATCTGCGCACCCGCCACCGCGCCCACCACACCGTTGTCGATGCCGATATCGTTCGACAGTTCGGCTTTCACGTAGCCGCCGGATGCGCTCAGCGTCAGGCCAGGCAGTGGCTTGGCCTTGATGTCGAACTCAAAGCCTCTGGTGGTGGCGTCGCCTGCATTGGCGTTGTAGGTGTAGGCGCAGGTCGGCAGGTACACGCCCTGCTGGATGTTCTTCCACTTCACATAGAACACGTCCGCATTCACCGATACGCGGTTGTTGAGGAAGCGCGATTTACTGCCCAGCTCATAGCTCCACAAGCTGTCCGGGGAATACGCTGGCGGGCCTGCCGTGATGCCGTTCTTTTCCAGATCCGGACCGCAGGTGGTCGGCGGCACATAGATATTGGCGCCGCCCAGACGGAAGCCTTTCGCCACGCTGGTATAAACGGTGTTGGTGGGATTGACCTCCCACGTCAACGCGTACTTCGGCGTGAACGCCTTGGAGCTGGTTTCGGCACTGCTGTTATTGCCGGCGCCGGCCAGGTAATTACCGTTGCGCTGCTCCAGCGTGGTATTCGCCCTCAGATAGCGTGCACCAACCGTGGCATGCACCGTCGGCGAGAAATAGTAATTCAGTTCGCCGAAGATCGAGGCCTGCTTTTCGCGATAATGGAAGGCGCCCGCAAACGAGTTATCGTTCGGGAACTGGCCCGGTTTCGCATCGGGCAGCAGGTCAGGATCGGCGATATCGAAGCCGTACTGTTTAAACGTATCCGTCACGCCAAAGATAGGATCGTTCTCGATGATGTTGGTATGCTGGCGCGAAAAATAGGTACCCGCCAGCCAGGTCCACGGTGACACTTTCTCGTCATACGGATGCGAAGCCAGACGGAATTCCTGCGCCACCTGCCGCACCTGGTTATTCAGATACACCGCCGACGGCAAGCCGGCAACCGCCGCAATCAGTTCCGGCGGCGCCTTGCCGCCATCCTCGGTCGATGTCAGAAAGGTCGATAGCGAATAGCTGTTGTATGCCGAACCGTTCTGGGTGCGGTCGAACTTGCGCTGGAAGTAGCTGGTGGCCGAGGTCAGGTCAAACTCGCCGAGGTCCCAGTTGACCGTCACGCTGGGCGCCAGCAGCTTGTCGATGGACGGCTCGCGCACCTGCTTCTGCGCCTGGTACAGCGGCAGGTCCAGATTGAATGCGCCGATATCCTTGGCATCGATGCGCTGATAGTAGACCGACGGCGTCACCGTCAGAGAACGCGTCGGCCGCCACTTGAGCGCCGCGCGGAATTCCTGGTCGTTGATCTTGTTGATGTTACTGGCGATGACTTTGCCGTTGCCATCCACCTGGTTGATAAAGCCGCCCGTCTGCTGCGCCTGCACGCCGATGCGCAGCGCCAGCTCCTCGGGGATCAGCGGGAAGTTGGCCACCACATTGGCCGCATAGTTCGCGCTGCCGCCCCTGGTGTTGGAACCTTCAGTGTAGGTGGTGAACTCGCGCTCTTTCAGGTCCGGTTCATTCGGCACGAACTTGATGGTGCCGCCCATGGAACTGGCGCCGTACAAGGTCGCCTGCGGACCACGCAGCACTTCCACGCGGTCAATATCGAAGAAGCGCGGCTCGATATTCCCCATGGTGTAGACGTTACCTACCGTGACCGGCGTATCGCCCAGGTAGATACCCACCGTGGCCGCCCCCGCCGTCGAGCTGATGCCGCGTATCTCCACGTTGGAGGTGCCCGGTCCCGCACCGCCATTGCCGCTGGCCGCCGTGAAGGAGATATTCGGCACCACGCGCGTGAGGTCGGTAATGTCGCGCACATGCTCGGACTGCAGCTGGGCGCCCGTGACCGCGCTGATGCTCATGGCGACCTTGGCCGGGTCTTCCTTGCGCTTCTGCGCGGTCACCTTGACGACTTCGATCTCGTCCGACGGCTGCGGCTGTTGCGCCCACGCTGGGGCGCTGAATGCCGTCAGGACGGCGGTGGCGATGAGTTTGCGGCGGATATCCATGTGCGGTGTTCTCCTTGGCTGCTCCAAATTGATGCAATTCGGGCTAATTGTTTATATTAACCACATTGATCTTTTTGCAAAGCAAGAAGTTTGCCAAGGCGTTGGAAAGAAGCCACAAAGACAACTTTCCTTCAACCGCGTGCATACCCGCTACAGGCCGTAATCGACGTCCTTGGGCGCGATTCCCTCGTTGACTGCGGCGACAAACGGCAGCGGCTGATCGTTCTGCTTGTAGACCACGCCCTCTTTCATCACGAAGCTGACCTTGGTCATCAGATTGATGTCGCTGAGCGGGTTGCCCGGCACCGCCACCAGGTCGGCAAACTTGCCAGCGCTGATGCTGCCCAGATCCTTGTCCTGCTTGAGCAGCGCGGCCGCATGCGTGGTCGCCGCCTGTATCGCCGCCAGCGGCGGCATGCCCGCCTCCACCATGTAGCCGAACTCCTTGGCGTTTTCACCGTGCGGATACACGGCGGCGTCGGTGCCAAAGGCGATCTTCACGCCAGCCTTGTAGGCGCGGCCTGCCGTGCCCTGGATCAGCGGACCGATCGCCGCAGCCTTCACGGCCACTTGCGGCGGGAAGTAGCCCGGCACCTTGGCTTTGCCTTCAACGTATTTGCCGGCGATGATGGTCGGCACGTAGTAAGTGCCATGTTCCTTCATCAGCTTCATGTCTTCATCGTTCATATAGGTGCCGTGCTCGATCGAATCGACGCCGCCGATGACGGCGCGGCGGATCGCCTCGGCACCGTGCGCGTGTGCGGCCACCGTCATTTCGTAATCGTGCGCGGCAGCGACGACCGCCTTGATTTCCTCGACCGTCATCTGCGCATTGTCCGCGCTCTTGCTTTCATCGAGCACGCCGCCGGACGGCATGATCTTGATGACATCCGCGCCATCCTTGTAGTGCTGGCGTACCGCCTTCCACGCATCGGCCGTGCCGTTGATGATGCCGTCCTTGGGACCGTAGTCGGTCATCAGGTCGGCGCGGTAGCCATCGGAATCGTCCGCATGGCCGCCAGTGGAGCCCACCGCTTTGCCCGCCGTGAAAATACGCGGGCCGGGAATCACGCCGGCGTTGATCGCATTGCGCAGCGAGATCGAGGTATTGGCCGCATCGCCCAGATTACGCACCGTGGTAAAGCCAGCCAGCAGCGTCACGCGCGCGTAGTTGGTGGAACGGATGGCGTAGTCGGCGATATTCCAGCGGAACTGGTCGGAGTAGCCGGTCGGGCTGGTCTGGCCGGTCAGGTGGGTGTGGCTGTCGATCAGGCCCGGCAGGCAAGTCTGGCCAGCCAGGCTGATGATCGTGGCGCCAGCAGGCGCCTGACGGCCGGCGCTGACTTGCGTAATGCGCTTGCCATCGATGACCACCGTCGTCTCCCCCAGCAGCTTGCCGGTCTGCGTGTCGAGCAGCTGGCCGCACTGAACGGCAACTAGGGACGGCGCGGCCGACGCGCAGGTAGCGAAACACGCGGCAGCGATAGTGGTCAAAGCAGGATGAATACGCATCGATAACTCCTCCAGAAATGGTCAGGGAAAAATAGTGCCACAACCAGCGGAAGAGGTACATCAACTACTTGTGCTCGGTTGAAAAGGATGCGAAATTCTGTTTTAATTATTACAACAGTCGGGGCGTAGCTTAGTCCGGTAAAGCGCTACGTTCGGGACGTAGAGACCGGAGGTTCGAATCCTCTCGCCCCGACCAGCAATACTCTTTTTGCTCAAGGGATATGCTGATCGAAACCTGCGTGACAAATCCCAAGTCCCCCAAGTACCCCCACCTTTTTCCACGCTTGGGAAGAGCTGCGATGAAGCTCAACTGTGATCGTCAGCGGCACCAGCAATTCGAGGCGCAATTTTGTGAATAATGCAATGTACAATTGGTCCACCGAGTTCACTACCAAACAAGGGGGGGGAAATGAAGGCCAGATTTGCTGCAATGCTTTTCACCGTACTATGGTTAGCGGGTCAAACTGCTTCTGCTAACCAAACTGCAGTGAGTTCCACGCCGCAACAACAGGTGGCAGGGGGCGGCGCCACACCTACCGCGCCTGCTCCCTCCGTGGCACCGCCTTCAGGTAATCCTCTACCAATGGCCTCTCCGGTGCCTGCAGGGTATTCATTGATCCCAAATGGGTATTTCGATCAAGTATCGCAGACGGCGAGAGCTGCAATCGAATCATCTAAAGCCAATGAGCAAAATTTGCTCGACATCGTGAAAATTGCTGGGTCGATTGTTGGCGCCATCCTCGCAGTGGGCGGATTTATTGGTGTGACTGAAGTCCGCGCAATTACCAACGTCAAAAAAGAATTTGAGGAGACACTAAAGGTGTCGAAGACGAATTTAGCGGAAGCAGAAGGTGCGCTTTCGGATCTGCAAGAAATGGAAGGGCTTTTAATCGATGTTGCCTTTTTGCAAAATACAAACCGGAGTATTCAGGCCCATTACGATAGTGGTAAGCCCGGCCTAATTGAGAAAGCAAGAACAGCCCTTGAGGAGGGAGAGGCTTTCTATAAAAAGGCTGACGAGTTACGGCGCAAAAGAACAGTGTCCAGCGGCAATGCAACCATCGGAGGCGTTAAAGAAAATACGGAAGAGTCAATTCACGCGAAAAGTAACTTCAACGTGGAAAGGGTCGTGTCATACATCGCGGCCCTGATGGGCGTCATTGCTTTGCGCGCGGACGCCATCGATGCAGCCGTCGAGTGGGCTAAACGCTCAGTTCGACATAACCCTCGCAAGTTATCCGACCGGGATTACAACCTGGCGTGTCTCTTGGCTATTCGCTTCGCGAAACCTGACCCTGTTGGCGGAAAGATCAACGATAAACAACAAGCCCTCGAAATTGTAAGACAGGGATTAGCTACGGGAACAATGAGCTGGACGGATGTTCTAGATGAGAAAGACTTCAAAATCCTTTTACCCGAATTGCAGCAACCGAAAGCTTATGCGGTCAGTTCAGCATTGCCTGATCCGGACATTGCTGATTAGTTCCTGAAAAGCAAAAGACCCGCCATTAGGCGGGTCTTCGCAGCAGCCAAACACATGCTGCCTTAGATGTTAGGTTCCTTGATTTTCATTACACCTCCTAAGAGAAAGAAAGATTAGTGCCTGTATACCATCGCGAGACTAAGAGATCAAGTCTTCGCACGGTAGATAGCCCATTCTAACATGTATGCTTTGCTGGCACTTTCACGGGGCGCGCAGTGCCAGAACGGTTGTTTGCGGTCCCCAGATGAGACCGTGCGTACCACCCAACGATTTGGCAAGTATCTGCACAGCGCTTAGTCCATATCAGCAAGAACTATTCGGCGTAGTCGTGGAGTCCACGTACAACTCGCCCCGACCAATCCTTTCCAGCCATCCGCCTATGAAACTGCGTGCCTCCCTGTTCTGGACAGCTGTCTCGACCCTGCTCCTGCTGGCCGCCGCGCGGGCACGCGCGCAGCAGGTCTACGATGACCTGTCCGCGCAGCCGGAAGGGGTGATCCGCTTTCGCAGCGTGACGCCGAGCAGCCGCTACAACCTGGCGCACCGGCGCTATGCATCCACCGTGGTGTGGGGCACGCTGTCGCTGCCGCGTCATGGCCATGCGCCCTACCCGGCCATGGTGATTGCGCATGGTTCGGCCGGGGTGCAGGAGAAAGATGCGCAGCGCTGGGTGCCGCTGCTGAACCGCATGGGCATCGCCACCTTTGCCGTCGATTCCTTCAAGCCGCGCAGCATCAGCCGCAGCGACGATGACCAGTCGGTGCTGGACCAGTCGGCCAACGACGCCGACGCCCTGTCGGCGCTGAAGCTCCTGGCCAGCGATCCGCGCATCGACGCCAGCCGCATCGGCGTGATGGGCTTTTCGCGCGGCGGCATCGTCGCGCTGGAAACCGCCATCGAGCCCTTCCGGCAGGGGGTGATCGACAACGGCCTGCGCTTCGCCGCCCATATCGCGTTTTATCCCGGTTGCGGCTTGCGCTACTGGCGCACGCCTTCGCCGCTGACCGGTGCACCCATCATGATGGCGCTGGCGGAAAACGATGACTATGTGCCGCCACGCGCCTGCATCGCCTACGCCGACGCCATGAAGCAGGCCGGGCAGGATGTCGAGCTGCATGTGTATGCCGGCGCCTACCATGACTTCGACAATACCGTGAGCTATCTGCAGCGCGGCGCCATGGTGCAGACCAGCCGCCGCTGCGCCGACCGTGAAGTCGATCCGGTCAACTGGAAGTACAAGCTGCTGGCCAGCGGCGAGACCTTCAGCGACTATCCCGCGTTCGCCGCCAAATTGGGCAGCTGCGCGGTGCGCGACCGCGTGACCATCGGCAGCAACGCCGGCGCCGCGCGTGAAGCGGAGCGCGACGTGCAAGCGTTCCTGCGCCGCGTGTTCAAGCTATAGCCCGCGCTGGTAGGCGTGGCGCACATTGGCGCGATAGAATTTGCGCGGCTGCGCCAGGTCGGCCAGGCCGTCGCGCCGGTGCAGCAGGCCGGTGTTATCGAACACCACCATATCGCCGTCGCGCCAGTCATGGCGGTAGCGCAGGTCTTTGATGCGCTCGCTGTAGCGGCCCAGGATGTCGGCGCCTGAACGTTCCGCCGTATCGCCCGCCACCAGCACACCCTGTATCCAGTGGATGGTGACGCCATCGCTGCGCTTGCCGGGATTGAAGGAGTTCAGCGCCAGGAAGCGCCGTCCAGTGACAGGATGGGCTTGCACCAGCGGCATCTCGGTCCAGCCGGTGCCCGGTTCATACTAGGAGTGGTACAGCAGCGTCACCTGTTCGGCAAAGGCGCGTTCGTCGGCGCTGAGGCTGTCGTAGACCTCGAACATGGAGCAGAACGAGGTGGTCACGGGCTGCGATGGCAAACCCACCGCCGTCAATGTGCGGATCGGCCACTGCACGCCCTTGTCGCGGTAGATCGGCACATCGCTGTGCCACGGCAGTTCCTGCGCCGGCCCCGCCAGCTTGGCATAGCTGCCATCGACATAGGCGGTCAGGTCGATGCTGTCCAGCAGGCCGTCCTGTTCGCCCGTCAGCATGTAGTCGGCGCGCGCCCATGGCTGGCCGAAGCGGCAGTGATAGTCGTACAGCAGTTGTTCGTCGCGCTCGCAATGCTGCCACAGCGCCGGTATCACCAGCATGCTGTGTTCGTACAGCGCGGCCGCTGTCGCCTGTGCGGGCGAGAACAGGGTGCGGCCCAGCATGCTCAGGCCACGTCCAGTATCAGGTGGACGCGGTCCTTCTCGGACGGATTGGCGACCGAGTGCATGAGGCAATTGTTGAGCACGTACAAATCGCCCTCGACCAGTTCCTCGTTGTGATCGTCCACCGTGAACGCGCAGCCTGGCTGGGTCTGCAATGGCAGGTGCACGCGGTGGTAGAACTTGAAGTACTCGCCCTGGTCGATATGCGGATCGATGGTGGACCTGGGCAGCAGCTTGGTGATGAAGATGCGGCCGATCTGCGTCACGCCCAGCTCGCCGCGCACGATCTCGACCACCTCGTCGATGGCAGGCGCAAAGCGCTCGTAGACGCGGGTCCGCACGCAATCCAGAATGTTGGCGGTATCGCTGGTGCGGCTGATGACCTTGTGCGGCTCCATGCGCGGCGAGGCCAAATACATGGAGCGCGTATGGCGCAGCTTGGGCTCCATTTTTTCGCGCTGGGTGTACAGGTCGTACAGCTGGGGATTGGCGCCCGCAATGTCGCGCAGGTGCGCCGCCAGCATAGGCAGGCGCGGATGGCTGAGATGCTTGAGCTTGTAATCTTTGACTGCGTCCATGGGCGCGGCGGTCTCCACCTTAAACGGACTCCATCGCATCGATGCGCGCGACCATCTGCAAGCATTTATCTCTTGGGAACAGTGTCTTCTTGGGCGAGCTGATGAAAGCTTCCCGCACCTGGGGATAGCGCACCGGATTGACGGCCTTGGCCAGCAACAGGCTGCGCATGGCCTGGTGGTCGAGCGGTCCCCCCACGCTGAGCGGCGCCAGCTTTGCACCATCGGCCATCGGGATGGTGTTGGCAAGCGCTTCCGCCTCCTTGAGATCGGCAAAACGCTGGTAGAACGGCAGCGCCTTCTGCTCAAAGAACGGAACGATCTCTTCCGCCAGGCGTGCCGCGTCAGCCGCCAGCGTCGCCGGAAAAACTTTCCAGGACGGTAGATTGCCGGGCCGCGACAGCATCACCGTCCAGGTCTGCTGCTGGTTGTCTTCGCCATGCACAAAGCCGAAGGAATTCCAGGGCACTTCGATCCGGTCGTGATGGATGTGACCATAGCATTTGATTTCAAAATACTCGCCAGAAGCACTGCCCTGGTTAACCACGACAAACGCATCGAATCCATACGGCTGACGACGCACGAAGCTGCCCCAGTCGCTCTTCAATTCGAAACCCTGCGCCTTCAGCACGGGGACCAGCGCTTTGGCTACCGCTTTTTCGATTCTATCCATCGCTCTCTCTACCTTTAAGGCATCTTGGGTAATGGGCCTGGCCGGATAATGATCGGCTGCGGCGGCACCACGGTGCCTTTTGGCAAGCCAATATCATCGCCGCGCCGGCCGGTAATCACGCCGCCATTACGGGCAAACGCTGCATAGTGTACTTCCTGATTGTCGGTCAGCGGCGACCGCTCCGACAGCTTGTAGTCGATAAAATCGTAGGTGCCATTTGCCCTCAGCCCCACCTGGTCCAGCCTGACGCTGCCAGGCAGCAGATTACCATTGTTGTCGTAGGCGCGCATATACAATTGCGTCGCCACGCGGCCACCGTAATCGACGTAGCTGTCCAGCGTTCCCTGCACTTTTTCGAAGCGGGTTCCCATCCGCATCCGGTCGGTGCGGGCCACATCCAGGTAATCCCTGCTGATCTGTTCCTCCATCTCGACCGGCGTCTGCGGCGACCTGGCGGCGCCGGTGTAGTCCAGCCTGGCGCCGGCAGTGGTGCCCGCCGCCATCGACAGGCCATCGACCGCCGTCCCGGCCTGTATCAGCAAGGCGCGCTTCTCCGGGTCCAGGTTGGTGTTTTGCGCAACCATCACGGCCAGCGCACCTGCCGGGCCGCCGGCGGCCGCATCCAGCGCCTGCAGCAACGGCGAGTATTTCTGCGGATTCACGGCAACATCGACGTTGTAGAAGAGCACCTTGTTCAACGCTTCGTGTTCGGCGCGCTCGCGGTCGGTGAGCACGCGGCTCGGATCGTCCATGGCGCCGGTGAACAGGTTCAACGCCCGGTCAAGCAGGGACTCCGGATCATATTTGCTGGCGAGGTAAGAATTACGGGCGCCGATGTTTTCGTACTCCTGACGCTGTAACAGTGTGTTGCCCGTATCCGCCGTGATGAAGGTCGCGTTGCCATTGGCGTCGGTAAGGTTGTAGCCGTTGGCATACACCGTGTAACTACCGCCGTTCGGCATGTCGCCGCTGGTAATGCCGGGACCGCTGTTGGGGCCGCTATACATGACGGAGTCGTGCACCGGATCGTACTTCTTGCCGATCACTTCCACCGGCGGCAAGCTTGTCGGCGCCTGGCCCGCAGCCGTATTGTCGCCGTCCAGCGCCATGCCGCCGCTGTTGTCCAGACCGTCCGGCTGCACCAGGAAGCGCGTACCGGCCGGCAGGTTCAAGCCTGCCGCATGCAAGTCCGCAGCGCTGTTGGTCAGCAACACGCCGCCTGGCAAAGCATCGGGCAGGCCTGGGCCATTGTCCACGCCGCTGCTGCCGTTAACCCCGCCGCCAACGCCGTCGGGCACATCACCGCCGCCACCGTCGCCGCCCGCGCCATGATAGGGATCGTCCTCGTAAGGATCGGTCTCTTGCGGCGCCTGGTTGCCGATCACCGGATCGGGCATACCGTTGCCGCCCGGGTCAGGCAAGCCCGGCCCGTTGCCAGTGGAGGTATTGCCGGCGCTGCCGCTGTTGAGGATGCTGTCCGCCACCGAGCTGCCCAGTGCATTGCCAAAGGCGTCGGTGAGGATGGCGCCGATATTCACCTGGCCGCCGGTCACGATGGCCGAGGTGACGCCCGAGGCCAGGCCTGCGGCGGTGTTGGTGATGACCTTGCCGACCTCGCCCAGGTCGCTGCCGCTGAGCGCATCGCCGACGGCATTGCCGACTACCGAGCCGGCGGCCGACCCCAGGCCCGCTGCCGCCACGCTGCTCCAACTGAAGTGGTCCTGCAAGCCGGTCGCCACTTCCACGCCCTGGGTGACGACGTTGCTGAGCACGGAGCGCCCCGCCGTCTCCAGCGTGCCGGGGCCAGCCAGGCTGCCCAGCAGGCTGTCCGAGCCCGCGCCCGCCACGGCCGCACTGACGCCGGCGCCAACGCCGCCGCTGACCGCGCCCAGCGCCACGCCCTTCCAGTTGATGCTGTCCTGTTCGCCGATGGCCACGCCTACCACTTGCGAGGTCAGGCTGGCCGCCGCACCGGTCACCGCGCCGGCGGCCACCGTGGCGCCCAGGCCGGCGCCCATCAGGCCTTCCATGGCGCCCAGCACCACCGGTCCGGCCACCACCGCCACGGCCACCGCCACCACCGCCACCAGCACCTTGCCGAGGCCGCCGCAACCGCCGCCGCCATGGCCCGGCTGGCCCGGGATGAGGTTCCAGAAATCGGATTCCGAAATGCCGCTGGCACTGCCGTCCGTCGAGTGGTAGACGGTGGTGCTGGCAATGCTGACTTCGCCGACCGCATTGGTGGTGCTGACCGAGGACGAGGTCGGAATCTTGATCGTGCCCAGCTGCGCCAGGTCGCCATTCGAGGCAATGCCGTTGGCGTCGGCGATCAGGTACCACAGGTCGGCATTGCCATACGCGGCCTGGGCCAGGCTTTGCAGGGTATCGCCAGGTTTGACCGACACAATCGCATTGCCCGATTCATCGAAGTAGTTGACGCGCGGGCCGGAGGCGTTGTTGCTGGCCGCGGCCGCCAGCAGGCGTTCGCGCGCCACCTGCGGCGCCATGGCGGCGTTGGTGGCCACCGGCGCGCCGTGCAGTGCACCGCTCTTGCCGCCGGCGCCGGCCGCCAGTCCCATGATCTGCTGCGGCGTGGCGCTGGAGGTGCCGGCCCAGGTATCGATCAGGTGGCCGTCGCTGAGCAGGTGGTTCAGCGTCTTGCCGCTTTCCAGGCTTTGCAGGACATTGCCGTCGGCGTCATTGACGAAGCCGCGCACCGTGGCGCTGCCCGTGGCCGGCGTGACCGTGGTGGCGGTCAGGAAGCCGTTCTTGTCGTAGCTGTAGCTGGTGCTGGTGGTGGTCTTGGTGCCGTTGGCGGCAGTACGCACATTGGTGATGACCTGGCGCTTGTAGCCATCCAGCGCCTGCAGGGTGATCGTAATGTCCGAACGCACGCCGCTGGCATCGACCGTGCTGTAGGCCAGCGGATTGCCGGCCTGGTCGTAGCTGCTGTAGGTGGTGTCGTAGCGCAGCGTGCCATTGAGTTCGGTGACATGCTCGGCCAGCAGACGGCCGTTGGCGTCGTAGCGCTTCTGCGAGGTGGTGTAGTCGGCCGCCAGGTCGGCATTGGCTGTCAGCGCCAGCGCCGTGCGGTAGGCGGCCGGCATCAGCGGCCCGGCGCCGCTTTGCACCAAATGGCCGTCGCCGTCGTAATAGCGCTGGTCCACCACGGTGGCCTGCGCGGCCGGCAGGGCGTTGCCGGCGCCGTCATACGAGGCCACTGCGGTGGAGACCAGGCGGTTGGCCGCATCGTACTGGTAGAAGTGCGTGATGAGGCCGGTGCGCCGCACATAGGTGGTGGCGCCGTTGACGATCTGCGCCACCAGTGCCACGCCCCAGCTGGTGTCGCTGATGCGGTTGCCGTTCTTGTCGTAGCTTTCGCCGTGGCCCTGGGTGGCATTCAGATTGCCCTGGTTGGCGGCGTTGCCATCGGCGGCGCCCTCGATCAGCAACTGGCGCTGCATGCTGTCATACGCGTACCACAGGTTGTCGGTGTGCGCCGTAGCGGCGGAAATTTCCTGCGTCACGGTGTGGGTCACGCCATCGATCACCATGCTCTGGCTGGCGACGCTGGCGCCATGCGCGGTCTGCACGCTCTGCTTGTGCAGCAGGTTGCCCAGCTTGTCATAGTCCATCAGCACGCTGAGGCCGTCGTTGGGCGTATCGACGCGCGCCAGCAGGCCCTGGGCGTTGTACGCCATCCAGCTGTCCTGGTAGCGCTTGTCCTTCTGGATGGTCTGCTCGCGCGTCTTCTGGCCAGCCAGGTTGTAGCTGGTCAGCACGTATTTGTTGAGCGTGGCGTCGTACACCTCGGTCTGCTGTCCGGCGCCGTCGTAGCGGTAGCTCAGGCTCTCGCCGCGCGTGCTGGTCAGCGTGGTCAGCTGGCGTGCTGCATCGTACACATAGGCGTAGCTAGCGCCGCCGATATCGGTGCGCGCCGTCAGCAGGCCGAAGCTGTCGTAGGTCCAGGTGCTGAGCTTGCCGTTGGCGTCGCGGTTGCCGATCAGGCGGCCGCTGAGGTCATAGGCGCGCTGCTGGGTCTGCCCCATCGGCAGGTGCAGCATGACCACATTGCCGCGCAAATCGTAGTCGTAGCTGGTCTTCTCGCCGTTGGGCGAGGTCTGCCACAGCAGGCGGCCGGCCTGGTCGTAGCTGGACGTCGTCACCAGCTGCTGCTGTTCGCCGCTCAGCACATTGCCGTTGACGCTGTACTTGCCCACCGCCGCCGTGCGCGTCTGCAGCACGCGGCCCAGGTGGTCCAGCGTGTAGGTGGTCAGGTTGCCGTTGGCGTCGCGCAGGCCGGTCTGCTGGCCGTAGCTGTCGTAGTAATGGCTGACCAAGCCGCCATCGGCATGGCCTTCCTGCACCAGGTTGCCGGCGCGGTCGTAAGTGCGCGTGCTGACATTGCCGTTGGCGTCGCGCTGGGCGATCTGGCGGCCCAGGCGGTCGAAATAGGTTTGCGTCACCGGGCTATTGCCGCTCTGCGCGCCGTTGCCGTCCGGCTCCTTCTGCACGATGATCTGGTTGTCGGCGTTGTACTGGAATACCGTGACGCTGCCGGCCGCAAACAGATTGCTGCGCGTGAGCACATTGTTCCAGCGGTCGAAGGTCTGACTGATGGCCGGCTTGCTGCCGCCGCGATCAGGCATGGTCAAGGTCAGCACCCGGCCCAGCAGGTCAACCTGGCTGGTGGTGCGGCGCAGGCCGGCCAGCTGCTCGGCCTGCTGGCTGCCGGCCACCGAGCTGAGCAGCGGCGCATCCGTACGCAAGCCATTCACCAGCCCTGCGCTGCTGAGCATGACGGTCTGCTGGCCCTGCAGGTTATAGATAAACACCTTGTCAACGCCGTCACCGCTGTTGGTGCGCCACAGGTGGCCGGCATTATCGTAGTCGTAATAGGTCTGGCGGCCGCCGTTGGTGCCCTGGCGCGTCATTTCGCCAAACGCGTTGTACTCGACCTGTTCCTGCACCAGTCCGGCCGTGGCCTGGCTCACCACATTGATGGCGCCGCCGCTGAGCTGGGTAGTGCTGGCCGGCGTGCCGGTCAGGGTACGCCGGCCCAGCGCATCGTACTGGTAGACGGTAAACAGCGTACGGGCGTTGTTGGCGTTGTCGGTCACTAGCTGCCACTGCTTGCGCACATGGCCGTTGCCATCGTACGAGGCAAAGTGGTTGACGCCGTTGGCGTCGCTGTTCTGCACCACATTGCCATGGCTGTCGTATCGGGCCAGGGTCTTGCGGTCGTCGGCGCTGGCGGCGCCAGCCGTGTAGGCCGTGGTGCTGGCGCTGGCGGCGCCGTTGGCGTAGTCGATCTTGACCGTGACATTGCCCAGCGCATCGCGCAGGAATTCGGTCAGCGGCGTGACAGCGGCGCCGCTCAGCGAGCTGCTGCGCACCGGCAGCGCCACCGCGCGCACCCGGCCCAGCACGTCGTAATAGGTGTAGGTGGTGGAGCCCAGCGCATCGGTCACCCAGGTGCGGTTGCCCACCGCATCATAGCCGTAGGTGGTGGTGACATTGCCGCGCGAGCGCGTGCCGCTGGCGACGTCGGTAGTGCCATCGCTGAACTGGACGTTGACGCGCGTCTGCGACACCATCCGGTTCATGCGGTCATAGGCATAGGTCACCGTGCGGTCATCGGCGCTGGTGGCCGGCAAGGCGGCGTTGGCCGGGGTCCAGCCGGTGCGCGCGGTCGCATACTCGGTCACGCGCACCAGGTTGCCGGCGGCATCATAGGCGCGGCCGGTGGCATAGCCCAGTGCGTTGACGGTCTGCGTCAGCTGGCCATCGCGGTCGTAGTAATTGGTGGCTGTAAGCGCCCAGGTATTGCTGCTGGCATCGGCCAGCACCGAGGTCTGCACCAGCTGGCCCAGCGCGTTGTAGGTATTGCGCGTGACCTTGGCGGCCTGCACGCCCTGCACGCCGTTGCTGGTCCAGCTGGACGGTTCGGTCACGGTCAGCACGCGGCCCAGCTGGTCGTAGGTATTGACCAGGCTGCGGTCGGCCGTGTGCGGCAGCGCGGCCAGCGCGCTGGCCACTTTTTCCGCCGGCCGCGCGGCGCCCGTGGACAGCGCCAGCGCCGGCGCCTGGGCGTAGCGGGTCAGCGTGGCGACGTCGCCAAAGCTGTTGCGCTGGTAGCCCGTGACAAAGCCCAGCGCGTCGATGTCGTACACCACCTGGCCCAGGCGGTCATAGGACTTGTAGCTGTAATTGCCGCTGACGTCGCGGTTGGCATAGGCATTGCCCAGCGTGTCGTAGAAGGTCTGGGTCTGCAGCGCCACCGTGGTTTCGCTGCGCGTGGCCGGACCAGTGGCGCCGTTGGTGAGCGGATTATCCGCCGCGTTATAGATGGCCACCGGTGGGAAGATGGTCATGGTCTGCCGGCCCAGCGCATCGTAGACATACACGGTGGTGCGCTGCTCGGGCTGACCAGCCGCTTCCGTACGAGTGCGGACATTGCCCAGCGCGTCATACGTCATGGCCGTCGTGATGTAGACGTTGGCGGTGGCCGCTCCGGCCACCAGATTGCCGTTGGCGTCGGTGCCGACGCGGCTGACACTGACCGGCGGCGCAACTTCGGTCAGCAGGTTGCCGGCCGCATCGTAGCTGTAGGTCCAGGTGGCACCTGCTTTGTTGGTCAGGCTGAGGCGGTTGCCCAGGCCATCGTAGGTATAGGTTTCGCTGCGGCCCAGCGCGTCGATGGTCGCCAGCTGCTCGCCCGCATTGTCGTAGCGGTACTGGGTGGTTTCATCGGCGGCGTCCGCCACCACGGCAGCGGCGATGGCAGCCACCGTATTGGCCGTTGTCGTTGCAATCGCCTTGGCATACACAGTGGCGGCGGTGACACGGCCCAGGCCGTCATAGGTATTGCGATGGACAAAGCCCAACGCATCCACCGTGTACACCAGCCGGCCCGCCGTATCATAGGCGCGCTGGGACAGCTGGTCGCGGCTGGCATCCGCTTTCAGCAGGGCGCGCACCGAGGTGGTGTTGAAACCGGCCGCCAGCGGCATCGCGATGGCGTTGGCATAGTTGACCCTGGCCGTCACATGGCCCAGGGCGTCATAGCGCATCTCGCTGACTCCGCCCAGGTTATCGATACTGAAGACCAGGCGGCCGGCCGCGTCGTAGGTCTGGAAGCTGGAACGGTCGTTGGCGGCATCGGCCACCACGGCGGCCGCCAACGACGCGACTGTTGGCGCCGCGCTGGTGGTGGTCGGCGCCGCAATCGCCTTGCTATAGGCGATGCGCTGGATCACGTTGCCGTTGGCGTCGTACACCGTACGCACCACGGCGCCCAGGGTATTGACCTGGTAGGCCAGGCGGCCGGCGTTATCGTAGGCAAACAGCGAGACGCGGTCATTGCCGCTGGCCACCACCGAGCCGGGCGCACCGCCGGCCGCCACTGCGGTGGCATAGCTGACCTGTTTGACCAGGCGGCCGTCCTTGTCATACAGATTCTGGGTCACCGCGCCCACGCCGTCCATGCTGTACGTGACCCGGTTGGCCGCATCGTACACCGCGCTCAGGTGGCGGTCGGTGGAGGCGTTGGCAACGGTCGCCACGGCAGCGCTGATGGCGGCGCTGGTCATCGCGGTGCTGATCGGGATGGCCTTGGCATAGGACACCTTGTCGATCACATTGCCGTTGTTGTCGTACTTGACGGCAGTGACCGCACCCACCCCGTCCAGGCTGAAGACGGCGCGGTTGAGGGCATCGTAGACGGTGCGCAGACGGCTGTCATGGGCCGCGTCCGCCACCACCGGCGGCGTGCTGCCCGGCGTCCAGCTGGTCAGGGTGATGCGTTTGGCGTAACGGATGGTGTCGATCACATTGCCATTGCTGTCATACGCATAGCTGGTCACATCACCCAGGCCGTTGACGGTGTAGCGCAGGCGGTCATTCTTGTCGTACACGCTGTACTGCACTGCGTCCTGGCCGGCGGTGACCGCCACGGCAGCGGCGATTTGCGCCACCGTCAATACATTGCCCAGGCCGGTCAGCGCCATCGGCGCCGCATAGGCGATGGTGGAAGTCAGCCGGCCTTTCGCGTCGTAGGCATTTTTCTGCACCGAACCGGTCGGGCTGACGGTGTACACCAGACGGTTGTCAGCGTCATAGGCATAGCGCGTGACGTTGCCGTTGGCATCCGTCACCGCCACGACATTGCTGTCCTTGTCGTAGGTATAGCGGCGCACCAGGTTCAGGCCGGCCGGATCAGTATGCTCCTCGGTGCGGCGGCCCAGCGCGTCGTACACATACTGCGTCACCGCACCACCGGGGCTGGTTACCGTAAGCTGCTTGCCACGGCCGTCATAGGTATAGCGCGTGATCGCATTGAGGCCGGTCGGATCAACGGCCACGCTGCTCAGCTGGCCTTTCAGGTCATATACGAACTGGGTTACCACACCAGCCGGGTCGGTCGTGGTGATCTGCTGGCCCTTGGCGTTGTAGCTGAAGCTGGTGACCAGGTTCAGGCCACCCGGATCGACCGTACGGCTCAGCAGGCGATTGGCCGCATCGTAGCTGTAATTGACGGCCTTGCCGTTGGCATCCACGGTCTGGATCAGCCGGTCGGCGCGGTCGTACACCGATTTGGTGGTGATCCCCAGCGGCGCGGTGGCGCTGAGCAAATTGCCATCCTTGTCGTAGGCATAGCTAGTGGTATTGCCGTTGCCATCCTTGACGGTCGCGGTCTGGCCCTGCAAGGTGCGGGTGGTGGTGTACTGGATGCCTTCCGGGGTGGTAACGGTGATACTTCGCGTGGCCTTGTTGTAGGCGTAGCTGGTCACATTGCCGAGTGCGTCGGTCTGGGTCAATACGCGGCCGAAGGCGTCGTAGGTACTGCGGCGCACCGCGCTGGTGGGGTCGGTGGCAGTAACGCTGCGGCCCAGGCGGTCATAGCTGAACTGGCTCACATTGCCATTGCCGTCGACGCTGCGCAGCAGCCGGCCAAACGCATCGTAGCTGGCGCTCTGGGTGACGTTGGCGCCGGACGCATCGGCCGTGGTGCTGATCTGCAGGCCGCGACGGTCAAAGTTGGCGCTCTGCATCAGCGCCTGGGTGCCGTTCAGCGCGGTGACGGTGACCACGCGGTCGCCAAACGCGTCATAGGCATAGGCCGACAGGTTGCCAAGCGGATCGGTCATGCTGCTGACCTGGCCCTCGAGGTTGTAGGCGACCGTGGTCTTGCTGTCGATGGCGTTGTTGACGATGGCCGCCAGCGCCGAACTCAGCGCGCTGCTCACCAGGCCGCCCGTGAGCGCCGCGTTCGGCATGGTCAGGCGATTTCCGTACTGCACCGTTGCTACCAGCTGGTTGAAGGCGTCGTAGCGCCGTTCCTGCACCTCGCCCAGGGCGTTGATGGTGTGGGTCAGGTTGCCGCTCTGGTCATAGTAGAACAGGGTCTTGGCGCCGTTTGGATCGGTGCTGGAGATACGGCGTCCGGCGGCGTCATAGGCATAGGTGGTGCCGTACTGGGCCCAGATGGCATCGACCTGGGCTGGCGTCTGGCCCGGCGCCAGCAGCGCGCCGCCAATGCCCGACAGCGTGGCCGTCAGGCGTCCCAGGCTGTCGTAGCGCTGGGCGTTGATGCGCTGGTCGGCCGTGCCCTGGGCCGTGGTGACCGTAACCAGGTTGCCGGCCACGTCATACACATACTGGCTGATCGCGCCCTCGGCGTTGACGCTGCCGATCATGCGGTTCAGGGCGTCGAAGGTGTTGGTGACCGTCTGGTCTTCGCTGTTGGCGGCCGGACGCAGCGACGCCAGGGTGGTGGTGGGCGTGACCGCCACGGTGACCTTGTTGCCATAGCGCTTGACACCGGTGCGGTTGCCATTGGCGTCGTAGCTCACCTCGGTCAGATAGCCCTCGGCATCCACCATGGCCGTCTGCCGGCCTTCGGCGTCATACAGCACGTAGCTGTGCTGGTCGGCGCTGTTGACGGCCGGGATCAGCGCGCTGGCGGCGGTGCCAGGCGTCACAGCCGTCGTCGCAGGCACGGCTGTGGCGTAACGCACCGTCTCGATCTGGCGGCCGGCGCTGTCGTATTTGTACTGGGTGACATAGCGTTCACCATCGACACTGAGCACCAGGCGATTGTCGAGATCGTAGTAGTTGTAGGTGGCGCGGTCTGCAGTGCTGGCCGCGACCGTCACCGATTCCGGCAGCGACGTGACGCTGAGGCCGGTCAGGCTGACAGCAGTGGCGCGCGCGATCACCGCCACCAGGTTGCCGGCGCCATCGTACTGGCGCTCCACCACGTGGCCCATCGCATCCACCGTCTTGGCCAGACGGCCGGCCTTGTCGTACAGATCGAAGCTGAGGTGGTCAGCCGCCACGATCGGCCACAGGCTGCTCTTGTCGCTCCAGACGGGCTTGGGCGCGGCCGTGACCAGCACCCAGTCGGCCGAGCTGGCCGTATTGGGCAACGCGCCCTGGGTGACCCGCAGCGCCTTGTAGACGGCGCCGTTGAACAGCACGGTGTCGTTGAGCGCATAGGTGACGGTCGGCGCCCAGCTACGCGTGGCGCCGCTCAGCGCCACCTCGCTCCAGGCGCTGTTGACGCCGTCCGGCTCGAGATTGGTATTGGCGGTCTTGGCCTGGTACACCTTGCCGCCGTAGACCACCTGCGCACCCACCGCGTACGCAGTGGCGCTGCTCCACTTAAGCACGGCGCTCGGCGGCACCGTCGGCGTGACGGTGGCGGCGGTGCTGGTCGAACCAAGCAGGGTGGCCATCTGGGCCGCGGTCAGCGGCACGCTGTGGTGCACCGTCTCGACCCGCTGGCCCAGGCTGTTGTACAGGTATTGGGTGACATCGCCGCGGCCATCGACCTGGGCCGTCACGCGGCCGGCCGCATCGTACACATAGAACTGCTTGTTACCGGTCGGATCGATCGACAGGATCATGCGCCCCAGGCCGTCGTAGCGATACTCGGTGCGCGCCGCGCCACCGGCGATATTCGCCAGCAGCTGGCCGGCGCTGTCAAACAGCGTGGTGTCCACACGGCCGTTGGCCAGCCGGTGGATCAGGATGTGGTCGGCATCGTCATACTGGTTGACCGTGACATGGCCCAGCGCGTCGGTGCTGCTCAGCACACGGCCCAGGCCATCATAGCCATAGCTGGTCTGCTTCTTGTTGGCGTCGATGGTCGACAGCAAATGGCCACTGACATCGTAGACATAGCTGACCACCGACTCGGTACCGTTCTTGAGCCCGGTGCCATCGGTGTTCATCAGCGCATAGCTGGTGCTGCTGCTGACCTGGCCACGGGCGTTAAACACATAGTCGCTGCGCGTGGTCAGCCCCTGGTTCTGCGCCGTCGCCCAGGTGGTCATAGCGACCAGCGCCGGCGCCTGGCTGGCGGTGAGGCCGGTCAGCGGATAGGCTGCGGCCGGATACGCGATGGTTGCAATGCGCTGGCCGTAAGCGTCGTAGCGGTACTCGGTGACGCGGCCTTCCGGCGTAATCACAAAGCGCGGATTGTTTTGCGCGTCATACACAAAGCGCGTAGTGGCCGGTGCGCTGGCGCCCGTGGTGCCGGCCGCCGGGGCGCGGTACACGGTGCTGGTCAGCAGCTTGTTGGCGGCGCTGTAGGTGTTTTCCAGCCGGTTGCCCAGGTTATCGGTCTGGGTCAGCAGATTGCCCTTGGCGTCATAAGTCCAGGCGGTGTAGTTGTTCTGGGCGTCGGTCGAGCGGATCAGATTGCCGGCCGCGTCGTACTGGTAGGTCAGGTGCGCCGCCTGGCCGCCGACTGTGGGGCCCGTGATACTGGTGAAGCGCCCCGCCGCGTCATACTGGTAGACCGTGGCGTTGCCGAGCGGATCGGTGACCGTGGTCTTGCCGTTGGTGGCGTCGTAGGCAAACTGCGTCACGCGGCCCAGGCTGTCGGTAACGCTGGCCACGCGGTTGATACCGTTGACCGTAACATAGGTCATGCTGAGCTGGCTGCCGTCGGTCTGGGTCACGCTGGCAATCAGGTTGCTGGTGCCGACGTAGGTATAACTCGTGACATACACGGCGCCATCGCCGATCGAATTGTCGGACGGGCTCAGATCCACCTTCACCTGCGACAGCCGGTTCTGCGCATCGTAACGGTAATAAGTGTTGCTGACATAAGTGCCGTCGGCCTGCTTGATGCGCTCCTGGGTCAGGTTGGTGCCGCTGTAGATCAGCTCGATGGACTCGCCATTGGCGTCCTTGATATTGGTGAGCAGGTTGCCGGTAAAGGTATAGGTGGTGGTATTGCCGGCCGCATCGGACTGCGACAGCAGACGCCAGCCGGCGCCGCCGGCGCCATACACTTCCTTGCTCTGGGTCGCGGCATTGGTCCAGGTCCACTGCTGGCTGGTGGCGTTGTAGCTCAGCGTGTCGAAACGGCCCGATCCGGTAGCAGCCTGGTAGTTGCCGGTCGTGGCGTTATAGGTGTAGGTCAGCACCGAACCATCGCTGTCGACGCGCTGCACCGTGCTGCCTGCGGTATTGACGGTGCCGGTCAGGCTGGCCAGGCGGCGGTAGCCATTGATCCACCAGCCGTCGGCGTTGTCGTCGGTGAGCTTGCCCTGGCTGTTGTAGGTGCGCAGCAGCGACAGGTCGATACCGCGGCCGAAGGCAGTGGCATCGGTGTGCTGCAACACCAGGTTGCCGTTGGCAACGTTGACATAGGCTTGTTCACCGCCTGCACCCACGCTGGCCTGTCCCAGCGTGCCGCGCGCGCCAAACGGCGTCATGCCGGCCTGATTCAAACCCGTGTTGTTACCGCTGACGATGTTCACCATGTGCACTGCCCCTTGAGGTCATTGATCGCGATTGACGCTGCCTGGCATACAGGCATACTTTCGCAACTTGTCCTGCGCTTGCAGAGAATGTTTAGTGGCGATGCAAAAATAAAAATGTGCCAACAAGCAGCGCAAAACCGCGCGGCGCTGCTAATATCAGCGGCATCTCAACCGACCGCGCTGCGCCATGCAAGCCACGCCTTCCAAGAACAATCTGTTGCAGCACTTCCTGTGGCTGCGCGCTGCGCTGGCCGAGGCCGGCTGTGAAGCCATCCTCGACTTCACCAGCTTCAATACGCTGGTGCGCCGCGGCGCCGAGCAGTGGCTGCTGTATCCCAAGTTCCTGGCCGTCACGCGCGGCGAGCAGCGCTACGCTGCCGCACCGGGACCGGACGTCACCACGTTTGCCGGCTGGCTGCCCTACCAGCGCAAGCACTGGCCGCTGGCGGCTGACAAGCTGGCGTTCAAGGAGTACGCACGCCAGGCCCAGCTGCCCGTGCCCGAGCACAGCACCGATCCGCAGGCGCGCATCAACCGCGTACTGGTCAAGCACGCCCACACCTCGTTTGGCGACGGCATCGCCGGGCCGTTCCTGAGTTCGACCGAGCATGCGCTGCAGCCGGAACGCGGCGAATTCTTTGAACGCTTTGTGGAAGGCAAAATCCTCAAGGTGTGGTACTGGGAAGGCCAGCCGCTGTGCATGGAAATGGACGAACCGCCCAGCGTGCGCGGTGACGGCAGCTCCACCATCGGTCAGCTGATCCTGAAGCGCGCCAGTCTGCACAAGGCTTACTTGCCCGAGGAAAGCCAGGCGCTGCTGGCGCGCAGCGTGCCGCTGCTGCAGTATTGCAAGACCAGCCTGGACACGGTACTGCCGCGCGGACAGCGCCAGATCGTCGAGTTCCGCTACGGCAGCCAGCTGCTGCATCCACGCGCGCGCAGCGTGGTGGACCTGCGCACACCGCCCGACGCCGCGCCCTACCCGACGCTGATGCCCTTGCTGCGCAGCGCCGGCCTGCGGCTGCAGGCCGCGATTCCCGCCGCGCAGCAGCGCCACACGCTGTTCACGGTGGACGCCGTGCTGGACCGCCTGAACCAGCCGTGGCTGCTGGAAATGAACAGCAACCCGGCCGTGCATCCACTGGTCTACCCGGCCATCGTCGCCAGCGTGATGGGTGCGCCCGGCGTCAGCGCGCCGTAATCAGCGTGCGGTTTTTCATCGGATGGTGGTCGTCAGTCGGACCGAAGTCGCCATCCGGATGGAAGGCCACGATGTGCATGTCCTCGCTCTCCGTGCAGAAGCGGTGCCGCTCGCGTTCATCCAGCACGAACACGGCGCCCGGACGCAGCGGCAGCTCGACGCCGCCCGCCAGGCTGGCACGGCCGGCGCCGCTGACCACGATGCCGGCGCGGATGCTGGGATGGATGTGAAAGCTCTGCTCGATGCCAGGCGGGAAATGCAGATGGTTGAGACTGGAATCGCCAAGACGTGGCGGGCTCACCAGCAGCGTATCCGAACAGCCGTCGATATACACCAGGCGGCCGGACGACTCCAGCGGACCGCCCACCATATTCAATCCCTTGAAACCCTTGCGTATCACGGCCACGCCGTCGGCATGGGAAAATTCAGCGCAGGCGCCCGGCCCCACGCGGGTCAGGCAGAAATACTGGCCGGCGCGCACCGTCAGGCTTTCCAGCGACAGCGTGCCGGACCGCAGATAGCCGTAGGCGCTGCTGTCGTCGTCCAGCGCCAGCACGCCGCTGCCATGCAGCGCATGCACTTCGCACGGATACATCGAATGCGGTTTGTAACTGCTGCCAGCTTCCACAATCTTCATGAGGCGTCCTTGAAGGAATTATCAGGTTGGTACAGGTCGGGACCGCGCAGGCTGTCCAGATAGGCGAACTCGCTGCTCAGGCCCACCGCCGTGTCTTTTTGCAGGAACAGGCGCGACAGGCTGCCGATCTTGATCTTGTCGCGCCGGTAGTCGGCGTCCTTGTTGAACTCGTAGATAAGGTCCTTGGCGGTGAACTTGTACGAAGCCCAGCTGTCCTGGATCTTGAGTTCGGGATGCGTCATCGACCATTTCTGGAAATACGCCGGGCTGTAGAAATGGTGGTAGTAGCGGTTGCAGAACTGCTGGTCGATACGGCTGCGCTGCGCCTTGTCGACGCGCAGCAGGATGCGGAAATACACCGACTGCCATTTGAAGATGAAGTTCAGCCACCAGAAGAATTCAAACACGCTGTGCACCGGCGCCCCGGTATCGCGGATGTGCTGGTCGAGCAGCGAGAACCAGTGGTGGGCGGCCGCTTCCGGCAAGCCCTTGCTGACAAAGAAATTCACCAGGAAATCGCGCCGGTACGGCTGGTGCACCACGCTGAACGGCTGCTGCTGCACGATCTTGCCGATGATGTCGGACCCGAACAGCTGGTCGTTGTGCTCGCCACCCACCATGATGTGGCGCCCATCGAGCACGCTGGTGAAGTCCTCGCTGGCGCGGATGGTGCAATGCCTGCGCACGAAGTCGTAATAAAAGCGCGGGTTTTCCACGATGCTGTCGTTGGACATGTAGACGTGCACGCGCTCGCGCAGCTCGGCCGGACTCAGCACCTTGGCAAAGCTGATCAGCACCAGTGTGGAATCGATGCCGCCCGAATACAGCACGGCCAGCGGCACGCCAAGGTCTTCCTGCAGCGCCAGCAGTTCACGCGCGCGGCGGTCGCAGCAGGCCTCGTAGCTCAGGCTGTCCGCCTCGGCAATGCGGGCGAACTCGAACGGCGGATAGATGCGGAAGCGGAATGGCACCTGGATCACGTTGCTGCGATCGACCAGGCTGACATTGAGCGCGATCAGGTTGTAGATCGAGGCCCAGTCGCGCACCTCGGGCGCCTCGTAGTCCAGCAGCGAACCGGCATTGGCGATGTACAGCTCCATGTCCACCTCAGATGTAAGCGTTGTTGTACAGGATGTCGAAGCCCTGCTTCATGAGCAGTTCCTGTTCGTCGCGGTCGCGCGCCATGGCCATGCCCTGGGCGATTTTTTCATACTGCGCCCAGTTGCGCGCCGCCACCATGCCCAGGCTGCGCACCTTGCCGTGCAGCTCCTGCAGCGCGTTCTCCACGCTGATGTCGTGGATGCTGGCGTATTCCTGCACATAGGTGCTGGCCGCGCCGGCCGTCAGTTCGCTGCGCACAAACGCCTGCACGCCGTCCGACATATAGCCGTTGAAACGCACCAGCGCGCCCTGGCAGTAAATCTCCCATGGATGCAGGTAGGAAATGCGCTGACGCATCAGGCGGCGGCGTTCATGGATCTGCGGCGTCACCAGCGCCGCCGGCGCCGGCGTCATGGTCCAGCCACGGCTCATGGTGTACAGCTGCTGCTCGGCGTTGAAGTCATACCCATCCCAGCGCTCGCGCAGGTGGTAGACCTGCAATGGCAGGTGGCTGAGCTGGGTATTGAGCAGGCCCAGCATCAGCATCTGGCCGCAGGCCACGGTGGGCACGGTGCCCAGCACGATGCTGGTTTCCACGTCCAGCAGCAACAGCAGGGGGCGGGTCTGGTTCAGTATCATGACGGATCATCCAGGGTGTAGCGGTAGCGCACCATCACCGGCTGGCGCTCAAGGCGGCCGGCAATCGCGTGCATGGCGTGGTTATCGGTGGCAATGCCGGCATACAGGTTGACGGCGCCGGCCTTGCGCGCCGCCTGACTGACTTCGTGAAACAGTTCGCGGTAGGCGCCGCGCTGGCGATGCGCCGCCTCGACCGCCGAGAATTGCAACCACATGGCGCGCTTGTTGGGATCGTAGGAATACACCACGGCCGCAATCACCTGCTGGGCGCCATCCAGGCCGTAGCACACCTGCGACTGGTTGGCGAACGGCAGCTCCGGCTCGACATGGCCGAGCGCCAGCAGCGCCGCGTACTCGCGGATTACAAACGCAAACGCCTTGCTGTGGCACAGGGTTTTCTCGCTGCGAATAGCGCTCAGGTACATGGCGGTCCCGGCAGCGCTACTGGGCGGCCGCCGCCGGCGCACGCCGGGCGATGAGCGGAATGATGAGGCGGCAGGGATCAAACTCGTACCAGCGCTCGCTGCCGAAGTCCCAGTCGGCCGGCCGCTTGTGGTGGTTGTTGTGCCAACCCTGGCCCCAGGCGAACAGGCCCAGCACGATGTTGTTCATCGAGTTGTCGCGCGTGTCGTGGTTGCGGTAGCCTAGCACATTGCGCGTGTGGCAGAACAGATCGACCAGGTTTTCCTGGTGCACCGCCATGGTCATCGGCAGTGCAAAGAAGTACAGCGCGATGCGCCAGTCGATCACGGCGGCAATCACTATCGGTATCCACAGCAGGCGCACATAGTGCTTGTGCACCCACAGATGGGCCGGGTCGCGCATCAGGTCCACCGCATACTTCATGCTGACCGTATCGGGCTTGAGCTTGAACATCCAGCCCATATAGGCATTGAACTTGCCGTGGATGGGCGAGTGGATGTCGCGCTCGGTGTCGGCATGCGGATGGTGGTAGCCACGGTGCAGCGCGCACCAGAAGATGGACGAGCCCTGGGCGCCAAACGCGCCGCACACCAGCAGGAACAGCTCGACCGGGCGGGCCACCTTGAAGCCACGGTGCGAGAACAGGCGGTGGTAGCCGACCGCAATGCCAAAGCCGCTGAACAGGGTCCAGCCCAGCAGCGTCAGCCACAACACCTGCCAGCCGGCACGCGGCAACAGCAGCAGGGCCGCCAGGCCCAGCGCGTGCACCGGCAGGAACACTTTCTTGATATGCACCGGCCAGTTCAGGATAGCTCTCCACCACGCCATGCTAATTCTCCTCGTTGATTTTGATATGGGTACGCACCAGCATGTCGATGGCCTGCACGGCAAAGCCGAACAGTTCGCCAAAATGCTCGGAATCGGGCGCCACCGAATGGGCCGGCACCAGCTGGCACTCGGCCACGCGATAGCCGCGGTAGGCCGGGCAATGCTGGCGCCACAGGCGGTCATACACGCGCTGGTACTTGGCGGGAATGCAGCCCAGCCAGGACGGCATGCCTTCCGCTTCGTTGAGACGCAGCACATGGTCGACAATGTCGAACACGCCATTCAGGGCGCGGCCGTTGTCCAGCAGCGAATCCGAGCACAGCCACTGCAGCAGCCAGCGCCCGCGCAGCGGTTCCTGCTTGAACGCGATCACCGCATACAGGCTGCCGTCCTCGCCCAGCGCGCCATAGCAGTGGTAGCCATGGTTGTCGGGATCGAGGTAGGTGCGCTCGTAGCGGTTGTCGGCCAGCACGCGCGAGGGATCGACGATTTCCTCGACGTCCTGCCCCACCGATCGGGCGGCGATCAGGCGCATGCGCTTGATGGCGAAATCGTGCTCCAGGCCCAGCTTGGCGATCTTCATGCCGGCCTCCAGCGCGCATTGTCCACCTGGCTCCAGTATTCAATGTCGCTTGACTGATTCATGCACAGCATCGAGGCCGGGTCCTGGCGCCACGCGTGGTTGTGCAGGCTGAGCATGCTGCCGCTGGCTTCAAAGCCGGTGAACTTGATGCGCGGCTGCAGGCCCAGGTGCTTGCGGTAGAGCGAATGCTTGAGGATGCTGCTGCCCCAGATGCGGGCTGCATACAGGCCGCTGGCCAGCGCTTCCAGCAGCGGATCGCACAGCACGCTGTGCACCAGTTCGGTGGACCACTGGTAAAACGAGGGCACGCCGTTGATGTTGGCGGCGGCCATGAATTTGTTGTAGCAGTAGTGGCGTTCGCTCTCGCTGTACAGCCACTCGCTGCGGCCATTTTCGCGCAGAACGCGGTGGATGGAAGCTTCGCCGGGACCGATGAAGAAACCCTGGCTGCGGTATTCCAGCATCACGCTGAGCACCGGCATATACGCCAGCTCCCAGGCCTGGCACATGCGCGCCAGCTCCAGCGCCATGCCGGACGCATAAAACTTGTCGAGGTCGATATGTTCGACGATGGGTTCGTAGCCATGGCGGCGGCACCACGCAAACGCATAGTCCACATCGTGGCGGTTGAGTTCATGTTCATACACCACCACCAGCGGCGTGAACTCCACCTTGGCGCGGCGGAACGCTTCGCAAATACCTTCGCTGTCGGCGCCGCCGCTGTAGGGAATGATGATGCGTCCCGGCCGCGAGGCGCGGATCTCCTGCGCTGCCAGAATCGCTTCGCTACGGAACGGCCGCACCGGGCGCCGCACCGGTTTGGCCAAGTGGTAGTAGCGCTGATCGGTGCTGGTACGGCGCCCCCAGGGCTGGCCGTCGTAACCCAGTTCAAAAGAGCCGTCGGTAAACTGAAACGTCATGCGGGTTTCACCTTCCAGTGTTTCTTGCTCAGACGCGCCATATTCCACTCCACCACATGGTTGATCGCCAGGTGCAGGCCAGCCTGCACCCGCAGGTGATACAGCTCGGATAGCAGAATGGCATCGGCCGTGTCCTGCACGCTGTCCGGTACCGCTACCGACAGGTCGGCATCGAATGGCCGGCTGATGGCGGCCTGCAACTCGCTGTAGCGCAGCGCGCGCGTCAGCACCGGACCGATCGACTGCTTCATGCCGCCCGTCTTGATGAGCACAATCGGCACGCCCTGCTGTTCCAGCGCGGGATCGATCTCGCAGCGCAGCAGGTCGTGCGTCACATACACCAGCAGCTGGCCATCCGCATCTACGACCGTGCATTCGGGGTAGCGCGCAGCAAAGCGGGCACGGTATGGCGCCGCCTGCGGGCCGATGAATTGCACGCTCAGCTCCAGCTGGGCCTTGATGAAGCCGGGGTGGTAATGTTTGGCCAGCCAGTACGACACCACGGCCGGCGGCAGCTGGTGACAATTGGCGTTAATCAGCAGACGCTGCTCGCCGAGCTGGCGCAGCCAGTCGCGCTGCTCCGGCGCGATATCGTCGATGGCCGTCGGCTGCTGCAGCTGCGACAGCAATGGCAGCGCCGCCAGCGGAAAGCGGAAATAGTCGATCTCGGACAGCAAATAGGCCGTGTCTTCGTCACGGCCCAGCTTGAGCGTTGGATTCAATAACAGTTTGATCACGGAGCGGCCACCGGTACGGCTTATTTGCCGCCGAACAGCAGCGGCGAAATCAGCGGCACCTGGCCACGGAACGGCGAACCGATCGGCAAGCCGCGCATTCTGCCCTGCCAGCCGGCGTCGCGCGGTGCACGCATCTCGTGCAGCAGCACCGATTGCAGCACGGCCGCCCCCACCTGCTGGTGCGCCGCGTGCGACATGTCCATCCTACCCAAAACCGAATTATCCACTTGATCTCCCCAATGTCGATGAGCTGCACGATCCCGGCCATTCCGACGCCTGTGACAACTTATCTACGCGCCACGGCGAAAATTTAGGGGCTGCAGAAAAAAATTTGCACGGCGCTCGACGCCCCCTGCGCGCCAGGGAAAATAGTGGTTTTCAATGCAAAAAATTTAATGCAACACGGGTGACTGCGGCTACAATGGACCACGCAATCCGTCCTCCACCTCTGGTCTGAAAGACGCCATGCAGCCACTGTCCACTGACGAAGATTACCTGCCCGCCCTGCTGCGGGACATTGCCCTCCTCGATAGCGAAGCCACGCTGGTGCAGCTGCACGCCGCTGCGCAGCAGCATGCCGGCGATGCCCGCCCGCTGCTGCTGCTCGCTGCGGAATACGCGCAGGCGCGCGCCTACGACCAGGCCGAGGGCGCCTACATCAGCGCATTGCGGCGCGATCCCGGCCTGGCGATCGCGCGCTTCCAGCTCGGCCTGCTGCAACTGAGCTCGGGCCGCCCGGCAGCGGCCAGCGCCACCTGGGCGCCGCTGGCCGCCCTGCCCGAAGACAACGCGCTGCGCCGTTTCAAGACGGGACTGGAAGCACTGGCCGAGGACCGCTTTGCCGACGCCGCGCAGTGGTTGCGTGCCGGCATGATGGTCAACCACAGCAACCCCATGCTCAACACCGACATGCAGCGCTTCCTCGATGCAATCGCGCGCATCGGCCAGACTGCGGCGGTCACGGCCGAAACAGCATCCGAAGCGGAAGAGGACGCCGACACCAGCCACTTCCTGGTCTCGGCCTACACCCGTCTCCAGTAACAACTGATAACAACTGATGAGCAGCATCGATTCCACCAGCCAGTTCCTGAGCAAGATGGCGGCCCAGGTTACGGCGCTGGCGCGTCAGGCGCCGCTCAAAAGCGGCAGCGACGCCAGCCAGGCCAAGGCGCGGCCGCCGGCGGCCGGCACCACCGCCGGCGCCGACCGCCAGGCGCTCATCGTGCAGCGTGTGCGCGCGATCGCCGACGATGATCCGCAACGCCGCCGCAAAGCCTTTCGTATTTTTCTTGAGTCCGTGCTGAGCAGCGAGCTAGGCGGCGATCTCATCAACGATCCGGCGTTCCACCGCCTGATCGACCAGGTCCAGCAAAGCATGGAAGCCAACCAGGAACTGCTGCCCGCCATCGACCGCGCGGGCGGCTTCCTGCTCGACAGCGCCCGCCGCCGCAAATAAGGCCGCGCGCCGTCAGGTCGGCAAACGCGACAGCACGGCATCGGCCAGCGGCGCACCCGTCAGCGTCTGCTGCTTGCCCAGCAGACGGCGCGCCAGCACGCGGAACGCCTTCGGATCGCGGCCCTCGCCGCTCAGCACCGCCTTGGCATACAACGCCGCCAGACTGCCTGCATCCAGCCGCAGCGCGCGTTCCAGGTGCTGGCTGGCCGGTTCGCGGTCGCCCAGCATGGCCAGGGTCAGCGCCAGCGCGCCGTGGCTCTCGCCAAAGTTGTGGTCCATCTCCAGCGCATGGCTGAAGGTGGCCTTGGCGCTCGCCGCATCGCCCAGCGACAGCTGGCACCAGCCCAGCGCATGCCAGCTGCCGATGTGGCTGGGCATGTACTGCACGGCCAGCTGCAACGCCGCCAGCGCCGGTTCCAGCTCGGCGTCGAACAGCCGCGTCATGCCCAGCGCCGACCAGGCGCGGCCATCCTGCGGATGCAGCTCCAGACAGGTTTCCAGATGGCGCCGCGCGGCAGCGCCGTCCTGGTCAGCCAGCGCCAGCGTACCCAGCGCCACCAGCGCCTCACGCTGGCGTGGCGCCAGCGCCAGCGCATGGTGGCCCCAGGTACGCGCCTCGGCCACGCGCTCGGCGTCCACCGCAATCAGCGCCGCCACACCATAGGCCTCGGCCGGCAGCGGCGTGGCGGCTGCGCTGGTGACGAACTGGTTCAGCAGCAAGTCCAGCTGCCCAAGCTGCTGCTGGCAGCGCAGCCACAAGGCCATGGCGCCTGGCACCTGGGCCAGGTGCTGTTCCACCAGCGGCTGCAACTGCGCCAGCGCCAGTTCAAATTCGCCCTGGCGGAACAGCGCCCGTCCCAGGTCGCAGCGGATATATGGATTGCCTTCCGCCTCCAGCGCCAGCGCCGCCAGCTGGCGCACCGCATCGCCGTAGTCGTGGCGCTGCATGGTCAGCGCCGCCTCGCGGTGGCGCCAGTTGATGTCCAGCGGATTGCGCGCCAGCTCATGCGTCACCTGGGCCTGGGCCAGTTCGGCCTGGCCCAGCTGCAGCGCCAGCTGGAAGATGTCGGCGCGCAGCGGTTCGTTGCCGGGATCGGCCAGCAGGAATTGCTGCAGGCGTTCCAGGCGCTGGGCGGCAGGGCTGGGCGGATTGGTGGCGGCGTGCATGGTGGCTCCTTATGGATGGCGGACAGGCGAGGTCATAGCGTGACATCGCAGGGTGAGGTTTGCAAGAGTAGCGTGCGCAAGCGCTTGAGCCCCTGCGCGTGCAGTTGCGAGACGCGCCCTTTGCTGAGCTGCAGGCGTTCGGCGACTTCTTCAAAGCTGATGTGCTGCAAATAGTGCATCTCGATCACCTCGCGTTCGCGCGCGGTGAGACGCTGGCACAGGTAGCGGATCTGCTGCTGGAACTGGCGCAGCTCCAGCCGCGTGTAGGTATTGTCGGCCACACTGGCTTCCGCCGACGCCAGCATGCCGCTGCCTTCCAGCACAAAGCCCAGCGCCAGGCCGACGCCGATCTCGGCCAGCTCGCGCAGCAGGCGCTCGGGGTCGGCCGGCAGCGGCGCCTCCTGCAGCGACTTGACGCGTTCATCGGCCATGCGGCGGCGCATGGCGATCTGCTGCTGGCGCTCGCTTAGCGTACTCAGCCCGCTGAGCATGGCGCCGTTGATGCGCGTGGTGGCAAAGGTCTTGAACAGGATGCCGCGCTCGGGGTCATAGCGGTCCAGCGCCTCCAACAGGCCCACCGTGGCAAACTGCATGTACTCGTCAAACTCGAATTCATCCATGCTGCGGCGCGCATACATTTGCGCCGCCAGCGCCCGCGCATAGGACAGGTAATGGCGGATCAGCGCTTCTCGCGCGGCCAGCTCGCCCTGGTTGCGCCAGCGCTGCCACAGGCCAGCCTCGTCATCGAGCTGCTGGTAGCGCGCCGGCGCTGCGGCACGGGGTGGCATGGCGTGTTCGTCGATCATGGCCGGGCGTCAGTGGAAAGAGCCGATCACGGCCTTGAGCACCAGGGTCCAGCCATCGATCAGGATGAACACCAGGATCTTGAGCGGCAGCGCAATGGTGGTGGGCGGCATCATCATCATGCCCAGCGCCATCAGGATGCTGGAGACGATCAGGTCGATGAGCAGGAACGGCAGGAAAATCACAAAGCCGATCTGGAACCCGGCGCGCAGCTCGGACAGCATATAGGCCGGAATCAGCTGCAGGTTGCTGACCTCGTCCATGGTGCGCGGCACCGGCGCCTTGGCCAGTTCGATCATGAGCGCGATGTCGGACTCGCGGGTCTGGCGCGCCATGAAATCGCGCAGCGGCGCACTGCCTTGGTCCAGCACCTGTTCCACCGTCGTGCGGCCGGTCATGAACGGCTGCAGGGCGTCGCGGTTGACCTTCTCCAGCACCGGCGACATGGTGAACAGCGTCAGGAACAGGGCCAGTCCGATCAGCACGGTGTTGGGCGGGGTTTCCGCCATGCCGATCGCATGGCGCAGCATGGACAGCACAATGATGATGCGCAAAAACGAGGTCAGGCACACCAGCAGTGCCGGCAGCACCGCCAGCAAGGTCAGGCCCAGCACAATGCGTATCGCCTGCGACGTGCCGCCCAGTGCCGACAGCGCCGCTGTGGCCGTCTCGGCGCCTTCGGCCGCCACTGCGGCAACGGGCAGCACCAGGCCGGCGGCCAGCACCATCACAGCGGCCATCGCGGCCGGCAGGGAAAAGGCTTTGCTCATGCGCGGTCCGTTTCCGTGCTGGCCGCCTGCTGGTCCAGCAAACTCACGCCTGCGGCGCTGTGCGCCAGCAGGTAGCGCCGCCCTTCCCACTGCACCACGTGCAGGCGCACGCCAGGACTGAGCTGGCGGCTGCCCAGGGTCTGGATGACCTCATCGGCCGCCGGCACATTAAGCCAGCCGCGCCAGCCTGGCGTGGCGGGTGCGGGTAGACGCATGCGCGTCTTGCGGGCACGCCAGGTCAGTGCCAGCGCGGCTGCCACGGCCAGCACCGCCAGTGCGCTGCCCGCCAGTCCGGGCGCCGTGCTGGCGGTATCGGGATCGCGGCGGAACGGCAGCGTGGCGGGCAGCGGCGCACGCGCGCTGTCACCGCTGCTCACCGGCGCAGCAGCAACGGCCGTGGCAGCCGGTGTCTCCGCCGGCGCAGCGAAGGCCATGCCGCCCCACAGTCCCCAGCACAGCAGCACGCCGGCCCGGCCTAACCCCGCCCTCATCCTTTGAGCGCGACCGGCAGTTCGCTGATGCGGATGGCAAAGTGGCCATCCACTGCCAACAGCTGGCCGCGCGCCACGACCGCGCCTTCCAGCAGCAGATCGACCGGTTGCTCCACCGGCTGGTTCAGGCGCAGCACCTGATGTTCTTTGGCGGCCAGCAGCTGGCCCACGGTCAGCACCACGTCGCCGACGCAGACTTGCAGCCGGGTCTTGACGTTGTTTAGCGGGTTGACCGCATTCACCAGCGGCGCCCCCTGGCCGGCGGTGTCTTCGTGCAGCTCGCTCAGTTCAATCACCTGGGCCGCATATGGGCGGGTGGTTTCCGCCTGGGGTTTGACGACAGTGTTCATGACAATACTCTTTGTGGAAAAAAATCAATCGGTCCGGCCGCGCGCGGCCGGTTTATCAGTTGCAGGATTGGCCAGCAACGCCAGCGCGCGCTGGCCGTGCTGCTGGCCCAGGAAGCCACGGCAGACCGGCTGGCCACCCGCGCCGGACAGCGTCAGCGGCTGGTCCAGCGCATGCGGCAACAGCAGCACATCGCCGACCGCGAGCGCACGCAGGCTGCCCAGCGTCAGCTCTGGTCCGGACAGTTCGGCGCGCAGCGGCAGCGCCTGTTCCCGCAGGGCGCGCAGCAGCGGCACGGGCCGCGCCGCCGGCGGTGGTGCGGCCCGTGCCGGCGCCGCTGTGCACAGCTGGGTGGCGCAAGCGCCGTTGATCAGCAACTGCCATGGCGCCTGGCCGGCTTGCGCCAGCGGCAGCGTCAACAGCACAGCGCCGGACCACAGGCGGCGATCGTCGCCATCCGGCGACGACGCCGGCACGCCGGCCGAAGCCGGTGTCTCCAGCCGCAGGCCGCGCCGCAGCACCGCCTGAAAATCGTCCCAGGCGGCGCGGCCGATGACCTCGGCCACGGCCGGCTCATCATGCATGGACGCAGCGGCCGGCCGGGCGCCGAACAACGCCAGTTGCACCAGTGAAGAGGCCTGCTCCGCTGCGCTACGGGCGGCGCCCGGCGCGGCGATCCAGGCCCGCGTGCGCGCACCATCGGCATGCAGCGCCAGCCAGGCCTGGCCGGCCAGCGCAGCGCCAGGCGGATCCGAGGGTTGCCCGGCCGCGTCGGCGCTGGTGGCTGATGTGTGGCTGGCGTGGCTGGCGTCGATGCCGTCCAGTCCCCAGCTGGCCGCCCAGCCATGCAGCAGACTGCCAAGCTGCATCGCCAGTCCCTCGAGTTGCGCGGTACTCCAGTGCAGCAAAGGCTGGCCAGCCAGGTCGGCAAACTGCGCCATGGAGGCGTCGCCCTCGCGGACCGGCCGCAACGGCGTGCCCGCGCTTGCGGTAGGCGCCATCATTTACCTTTCATGGCAAACAGTTCCTGCAGCATGTCGTTGGCCGACGAGATGATCTGCGAGGACGCCTGATAGCCGCGCTGGGTAATCACCAGGTCGCTGAATTCCTGCGACAGGTCAACGTTGGAGATTTCCACCATGCCGCTGTGGATGACGCCAAAGGCGCCGTTGCCAGCGGTGCCGCTCTCCCAGGCATGGTTGTCGGTGGCGTCAAACAGGTTGCCGCCGGCCGCCACCACATCGTCGGCCGTCTCGAAGCGGCCCAGCGCCAGCTTGGAACCCTTGACGGTCTGGCCATTGCTGTAGGTGAGCACCAGCGTGCCGGTGGCGTCGAACGTCATGCGCGTCAGCGTGCCGGCCGCGTAGCCGTCCTGGGTGTCCATGGCCAGCAGGGTCTGGCCGGTCGAGGCATAGGAGGTGACGTTGTTGCTGAAGTCGAAGGTCAGCCGCTGCGTGCCCAGTCCTGGCGGATGGTAGTCCCAGACGATCTTGGCATTGGCCGGATCCGGGCGGCCGTTGGTGAAGGTCAGCACGCCAGTGCCCACCTGGGTCGCTCCTTCCAGGAACACCACGCTCCACGGACCGCCGTTGGCGCCCGGCGGCGTAAACTGGGCCGCCAGCTGGTGCTTGCCACCGGCCGAGTCAATCACCGTCAGGTTGCCGATGGTCTGGACGCTGGACGCATCCAGGTTGTTGGTGAAGGTCATGGTGGTAGTGGCCACGGCCGGATTGGTCTTCAGGTTGTTGATCGAGATTTTGACCAGCGCGCCCTGGGCGTTGTAGCCCATCACATTCGACTGGTCGCTGCGGTTCACCAGTTCACCATTGGGATTGAAGACAAACTGGCCGGCGCGCGTGTAGTGCAGCTTGCCGCCAGCGTCGCGCAGCGTGAACATGCCGTCACCGTCCACCGCCAGATCGAGGTCGTTGCCGGTCTGGCGCAACTCGCCCTGCTTGAAGTTGAGCGTGGTGGCGCCGACGTTGAGGCCATAGCCCAGCTGACCGCCGCTACCGCCGTTGCCGGAGGCGTAGAACAGGTCGGAGAATTGCAGGCTGGAGCTCTTGAAGCCCGGCGTGTTGATATTGGTGGTGTTGTTGGCAATCGCGCGCAGGCCGTCCGAGTAGCCGCGCAGACCGGTGATGCCGACATAGATGGAATCGAGCATGATGTCTCCTCTTCGCTAGGTGATGATGGGTGCGCTCACAAGGTGGTACGCACGGCGTTGATCTGGCTCAGGCTCAGGTTGGTGAGCGGGAGTCCGCCACTGGCGGGGGTAATGGAAAACGTCGGCAGCGCGGTGCTGAAATTGAGCGCATTGACGGTGCCGGTGACCTGGCCGCTGCTGGTGGCGACATCGACGATCTTGCCGATCAGTCCCACCGACTGCAGCGCCGACTGGGTGCTGATCAGGGTGTCCATCTTGCTGTTGGTGTCCTGGGCCTGCTGTAGCGCGGTGAACTGCGCCATCTGCGCCATGAAGGCCTGGTTGTCCATCGGCTTGAGCGGGTCCTGGTAAGTCAGCTGGGTCAGCAGGATTTTCATGAAATCCTGTAGTCCCAGGTTGTTGGCTTGCAGATCGGCGCTACCCGCGCCACTTACGGCACCTATACTCATGCTGGCTCCTGATAAAAAGAATAGGACTGGATGGCAGCCAGTGCGGCTGCCTGTTGTGATGGATCGGCCGGCAGCCGGGCGTTGCGGCTGCGCGTTGAGGTTGCTTCCAGGGCGACCGGCTTGCCGTTGCAGATCAGCGCCAGCAGCGGCGTGCCCTGGGCGTCGCAGCTGCGCTGCAACAGTGCACGCAGCTGCGTCAGCCCGTTGGCGTCCAGCTGGCTGTCGCGCACGGCGCCAATCCAGATACGCACGCCCTGCGGCGACCATTCGGCATGCAGGCGCAGCGGCGTATCTTCCGCACCCGCGCCGGCATCGGCCGGTGCGCTGGCGGGCCGCTCGTCCGCCAGCGGCGCCGGCGCGTCGGCAGCGGCGTCCTCCTCCACCGGCCCGGTTTGCGAGGATGGCGTACCCGCCTGCGGCGCTGCGGCGCCCGGCAGTCCCGGCACAGTTGCGCCGGCCGGCGGCGCCACGCTCACGCTGAACTCTGCCTGCCATTGCGGCGCCAGCTCGCGCAGACTGGCTGCCAGCATGGATTGCAAGGCCGCTGCCGCGCTGCCGGCAGCAGCGCCGGACAAGCCTGGCGCCGCCGGAGACGGTAACCCCAATGTGGCCGTACCGGCGTAAGGCACGGTCAGCGCAGGTGGGGCCGCGATGCCCTCGGCCACCAGGCTGTGAGGTGACTGGACGGGATGCTGCGACTGGGCCTGTGGTGCGGCCCCTTCCGCTGTATGCGGTGACGCTGCGGGTGTAGCCAATGTCCGCGCCGTCGCAGCCGCTGCGAACTGGGCGCCATGCGACGGCATGGCACGCGGCCATGAGGCGGCCGGACTGGCACGATTGTCCTGCTGCGTGCTTGCCGCCTGTCGCGCCTGGCCGGAGCTGTCCGCAGCAGACGCCGCCACCTCCGGCCGTGCCGAGGCGGGAAGCAAGCCATGCTGCAGCCAGTCCGTACACTGGGTCTGTTCCATCACGCGCAGCCAGGCCTGCTGCTGCGCTGCCAGCACATCCGCCGCCGCAGACGCCGTGCGCGCTGGCGCGGATGCTGTCAGTGCCGTATCCAGTTCTGTCTTCATGCTTGCGGCTCCGTTTGCGCGTGCCAGACCCTGCGCGCCATCCACTCGCGGTCCATCTCGCTGGCGATGCGGCTGGCCTGCTGCTGGCCGTAGTCCGCCGCAGCCTGTTCGCGGTGCTGCTCCAGCAAGTCCAGCTTGCACTGCAACTGCTGACATAGCACGCGCTGCTCGCGCTCCTGTTCGCGCTTGAACTCCAGCTCGGCGGCCACGCCGAGTATCTCGCCGCGCAACTGCGCCAGGTAAGCCAGGTGACGCTGGTGCCGGGCCAAATCGAAACCCGCCGTCAATTCCCGGCCGCTGGCTTCGCCAAACGCGCGGTAGCGCTGCTCCAGTGCGCGCTGGTGCGCGGCATCGCGGGCGATCGCCTGCTGCTGCACGGCCAGTTGCCGCTGCTGCGCTTCCAGCTGCCAGCGCTGGCGCTCCAGCAGCGGCGCCAGCGCATAACGGAATCCCCTGAGGTCTGCACCACTCATCATCCTGCTCCCTGCTGCAAAATCGTCTCCAGTTCGGCCAGCGCTGCCGCGCGCCCTGAGCCGCCCTCCTGCTGCCGCAACCACGCCTGCAGCGCCGGTTCCAGCGCCAGTGCGCGGTCGATCTGCGCGCTGCTGCCCGCTTCATAGGCGCCAAGGTCGATCATCTGGCGGTTGCGCTCCAACACCGCCAGCTGCTTGACCGCTTCCAGCGCCAGTGCGCGCTCGGCCGCTGTCGCCAGTTCCGGCATCAGACGGCTCGCACTTTGCAGCACGTCGATGGCGGGATACTGGCCCTTGTGCGCAAGCTGCCGCGACAGCACGATGTGGCCATCGAGGATCGCGCGCAGCGCGTCCGACACCGGCTCGTTGAAATCATCGCCGTCCACCAGCACGGTCAGCAGCGCCGTGATGGCGCCGCCGGACGGCGCGGTGCCGCAGCGCTCGCACAGCTCGGGCAGTTCGGCAAACACCGACGGCGTGTAGCCGCGTGCGGTGGGCGGCTCGCCCGCAGCCAGGCCCACTTCGCGCCGCGCCATGGCAAAGCGCGTGATGGAGTCCATGGTCAGCAGCACCTGGCGGCCCTGGTCGCGGAAGTGTTCGGCAATGGCCAGCGCAGCATAGGCCGCGCGCAAGCGCGCCAGCGCCGGCTGATCCGAAGTCGCCACCACCACCACGGAATGCTGGAGACCTTCCGGGCCAATCTGCTTGTCGATGAATTCGCGCACCTCGCGGCCACGCTCGCCGATCAGCGCGATGACGCGGATTTCCGCTTGCACGTGGCGCACCACCATGCCCAGCAAGGTGCTCTTGCCGACGCCACTGCCGGCGAAGATGCCGACGCGCTGGCCCTGGCCCAGCGTCAGCAAACCGTCGATCATGCGGACGCCGGTTTCCAGCACACGGTGGATGCGCGGGCGCTGCATGGGATTGATTGGCGCCGCCTTCAGCGGGCGCATCTCGCGCAGCAGCGGCGCCGGCAAGCCATCCAGCGGCGCGCCAAAACCATCGATCACCCGTCCCAGCAGCGCATCGCCGACGCCGATCTGCGCCTGCCTTCCCTGCGCCACCACTTCGCAGCCGGCGGCCAGGCCGTCAACCGGGCCGTAGGGCATCAGGGTCAGCAAGCCATCGCGCACGCCCACCACTTCCGCCACCACGGGCGCGGCGCCGGGCGCCTGGCTGGCGATGCGGCACAACTCACCGATGCCCGCTTCCGGTCCGGCGGATTCGATGGCCTGGCCGCGAATCTGCCGCACCTGGCCGACACGGCGCACCAGTTCGGCCTCGCCCAGAGCCTGGCGGCAGGCGTCGAGCAGCTTCATGCTTGCACCTCCGGCTGGCTGTCAATGGCCTGCGCATGGGCGCGGCGCTGCTGCATGAGCAGGTCTTTGAGCAGCGCCAGTTGCGCTTCCAGACGCGCATCCAGGCTGCCCTGCTGCGCGCGCAGGATGGCGCCACCCAGTTTGACCTGGGGATCGGCCACCAGTTGCACGCCATCGATACCGGCGCCTTGCGGGTCAGCGGCCAGCATGGCCAGGTCGTCGGCATGCAGATGCACGGTCAGGCCGCGCTGCGTGCGCAGCCGCGCGGCCGCCTGCCGCAGCAACTGGCGCAGGCCATCCGGCGTGGCGGCAGCGCTGCCCGCCATCTGGCAAACGGCTTCGAAACACAGCGCCACCATGTCGTCCTCGGCGTCGGCCACGCGTGCGGCCAGCTGTTCCGGGATGGTGCGCAGCAAGGCGTCCAGCGCGGCGATACGCTGCTCAACTTCGGCGCGCGCTGCCTGCCGGGCTGCTTCGCGGCCCTGTTCCAGTCCCTGCTGATAGGCGGCCGATTTGTCGCGTGTTTCGGCTGCCTTGCGTTCGGCCATCTGGCCTTCCAGCCAGCCTTTGGCATGGCCCTGTTTGAAGCGTTCGTGCAGGCGGGTTTCTTCTGCGGCGCTTAACTGTGCTGGCGCCGGTGCCGGTGCGGGTAGCGGCGCAGAGCCAGTGGCGGCCGCAGGAACGGCGGCAGGCGCCACTGCGCTCACCGCTGCTTTCGCCGTGGGGCGCGGCAGCACATGCGGCCGCATGCCCAGCGTGATATCACGCAGCACCACCAGGCTGTCGTCGAGATGGCTGGCCTTAATCATGCCCAACTCCTGGTCACGCTGCGTCGCCACCATCCGCCCCAGCGGCCGGCGCTGGCGGCAACCGGCGCCGGTGCGCTGGCGGGCAGTGCCGGCTGTACCCGCAGGCGCTGGTACAACGTCATCATCAGGCAGGCCGCCAACTGGGCCGCCGCCACATCCGTCTGCGGCAAGGCACGCAAGCGCTGCAGTTGCGCCAGAATGCGCTGCCGCTGCGGCGCACCGAAATGCGACAGCAACTGCGCCTGCCAATGCCAGTCGCGCAGGTGCAGCAGCCATGCCACCAGCGCCTCCGGTTCCGCCATCAGCAGCTGGGCCAGGCCCGCCGGGTCGGCCAGTTGCAGCGCCTGCTCTGCCTGACGTGCCATCGCCCCGGCATCGGTGCCGGTGTTCCCGCCTGCCACATCCGCTGCGCTGACCGGACTGGTTTGCTGTGCACGGTGCTGGCGCAGCGCTTCCTGCAGCAGCGCCGGATCTGCCGGGATGCCCAGTGAGTTCAACTCATCCAGCAACTGGCGTACCGCCGCGCGCTGATCTGGCGCCAGTTGGGACAGCAGCCAGTCGCGGTCGCGCGGCGCCATCGCGTGCAGTGTCAGCGCCGTGCGGCGCAAGCCTGTCGCACTGAAATTCACAGCACGTCCTCCGCTTCATGTGGCCGGCGCAGCCAGTGCTGGACCTGTTCCAGTGCGGCGCGGCGCTGGGCATCGCTCAAGGCGGGCGGCGCCGGCGAGCGGCGGCGGGCCGCCAGCAGTACCGCCGTCAGCACCACCAGCACGGCCAGACCACCCAGGCTGACCACCACCGGATGCAGGCCATTGCCCGCGACCGGCGCTGAAGCGGTACCGCCGGCCGCAGCTTGCGCTGGCAATGGCTCGGGCTGCGCTGCCGGCGCTGGCGTGGCCAGGCCGTCCAGGCACTGCACCTCGACGGTGTCGCCACGCTGTTCCGACAGGCCCGCTGTGGTGGCGACAATGCGCCGCACCTGGTCCAGCTGGTCCAGGCTCAGCGACTTGTAGACCACCGCCACCACGTGCAGATGCTGTATCGAACCCGGCTGGCTGACGATCTGCTCCACGCGCCGCCCCACCTGGTAGTCCAGCTCATGCTGCGAACTGCCGCCCTTGGCCGCTTCGGCCGCCTTCACGTCCAGCGGTGCGCCGCTTTCATGGATGCTTTCGCGTTCGCGGACGATGACGCCAGTCGGCGTCTGGCCGCTTTTGGCGGGTGGCGCCACCACGCTTTCCTGCGTGGCGCGCACCTGGTCCATATTCAACGTGGCGTCCACACTGGCCACGGTCTGGCCGGCGCCAAAGGTCTTGTCCAGCACCTCGGCCACCTTGCGCGCCAGGTACTGTTCGGTTTCCTTTTTCAGGTCCAGCTGGCTGCCGCCGGGACTATCGCCCTCGGTCTCGGACGGCGCCCGCGTCAGCGCTACGCCATGCTGGTCAACGATGGTCACGTCCTGCACCGCCATGCCCGGCATGGCGGCCGCCACCAACCGCTGGATGCCCGTGATCTGGTCCTTGTGCAGCAACTGGCCGGGCTTGAGCGTGACCGTGATGGCGGCCTTGGGCCGGTTATTCTGCTGGCGGAACAGCCCCTGCTCCGGCAGCGCCAGATGCACGCGCACGTCGCGGATTTCCGCCAGCGCCATGATGGTGCGCGTGAGCTCGCCCTGCAGCGCACGCTGGTAATTGATCTTCTGCGCGAATTCGGTCATGCCGAAATCGGTATTGTTGAACAGCTCAAACCCCACCGCGCCATGCAGCGGCAACTCCTTGTCCATGACCTTCAGCCGCACACGGTGCACGGCATCCTTGTCAACCAGGATGGTGGTGCCGTTGTCGCCAAGCTGATAAGGCGTTTTCAGCCGCTCCAGTTCGGTCACGATGGCCGCGCTGTCCTGCGGCGTGAGGTCGGCAAACAGCACGCGGTACTCGGTTTTGAGCAGCCACCATCCGGCCACGCCAGTCGCACCGGCGAGCAGCAGCACGCTCACCACCAGGCTGACGCGCGCACCCTTACTCAAGTTATCCCAAAAGCCATTCAGCAAGATAATCTCCAACTTATAGTTACGTTGATACCGCTTAAATCTGCATCCGCATCACATCCTGATAGGCTTCCAGCAGGCGGCTGCGGACCTGCATCATGAGCTGGAAGGACAGGCGTGATTCTTCCAGATTCACCATCACCTGGTGCAGGTTGACGGACTGGCCGAGCGCCAGCGCCTGCGTCTCCGACTGGCTATGCAGCAGCGCCTGATTGACCTGCTCCAGGCCGTGCGTCACCATGCTGCCGAAGCCGCCGCCCAATGGCGCCACGGCCGGCAGCGCCGACGCCGACACCGGCGAAGCGATGGGCGCGAGCGTGGGCAGGGCCAGCGGTGCGATGCTCTCAATGCTCATCTCAGCCTCCGATATCCAGGGTCTTGAGCGCCATGCTGCGCGCTGCGTTCATGGCGGCCACATTGGCTTCGTAGGAGCGCATGGCCGCCATGATGGTGGTCATTTCAGCGGCGGCGTCCACGCCGGCATACGTGACCACGCCGCGCGCATTGGCCAGCGGATTGCCTGGTTCATACACTTCGCGCGGCGCCTGCTCCGAGGGCTCGACGCTGACCACGCTGCCGGCCGCATTCGACTGGCCCAGCGCCAGCAGGCTGGCAAAGGACGCACCGTGTAATCCCACGTGGCGCGCCAGTACCCGCATCGGGTGATAGCCCTGGCCGTCCGCCCCCACCACGGTGTTGGCGTTGGCGAGATTGAGGGCGGCGACATCGACCCGGCTGCGTTCAATCTGCATGCCGGCCGCGCTGATGGCGAAACTCTGGCTGTAATCCATGGATAGCTCCTTAGCGCTTGCCGTCGCTGACGGCGGTGGACAGGATGGCGTAGTGGCGCGACAGCGCCTTGAGCAGGGCCTGGTAGTGCACCGTATTGCGCGCCAGGTCGGCCATTTCGGCATCGAGCTGCACCGGTTCCGGCATGCCGCCCGCGTGCGTCACGCTGACCATGCGCGGCGCCAGGCCGCTGAGGCTGGACAAGGCCACGCTGCCGTCGTCGGCCAGGCTGCGCTGCGCCTGCTGCAGCTGGTCTTCAAAACTCACGCGCTGGCGCACGTAGCCCACGCTGCCCGCATTGGCAATGTTGGCGGCAATCGCCTGCTGGCGCAGACTGGCCGCATCCAGCGCCAGCAGCAGGCTGGCGCGCGTGGCGTGGTCAATGGCGTCGATCATAAATACTCCTGTCGCTGGGGTTATTGCACAATCAGTTCGGCATGCAGCGCGCCCGCTGCCTTGATCGCGCGCAGTATCGAAATCACGTCGCGGGTGCTGGTCTTGAGCTTGGCCAGCGCCTGCACCAGGTCGCCCACCGTGCCGCTGCCGTTGACGAAGCCGGCGCCGTTCGGCTCGTCCACCTCAACCCGCGTATTGGTGACGATGGCCGTGCGGACGCCGGCGCCCGCATTGCCGATGAAGTAAGGCTGGGAGGCGCTGTTCTCGCTGCTGATGGTGAGCTTGAGATCACCCTGCGAAATCGCCACCCTGGCAATGCGGACGTCACCGCCCGCCACCAGCGTGCCGGTGCGCTCATTGATGACCACGCGGGCGCGGCGGTCCGGCTCGACCATCACGTTTTCCACCTGGGCCAGAAACTCGACCAGGCCGGCGCGCTGTGCTTCCGGCACGGCGATATCGATGCCGGCGGCGTCATGCGCGTGCGCCAGCGTGGCGCCGAACTGGCTGTTGATGGCGCTGGCCACGCGCGCCGCCGTGGTGTAGTCGGCCTCCGACAGCACAAAGGTCACACGCTGATCCGGCCGCAGCACCGAAGCATCCACGCCCACCTCGACGATGGCGCCGCCCGGCACCGAGGCTGACGTGGCATGGTTTTTCTGTACCACGTTGCCGTTGGCGTCGTAGCGGTAGCCGCCCACCGACAGCTGGCCCTGGGCCAGCGCATACACACGGCCGTTGGCGCCCTTGAGCGGGGTTTGCAGCAGGCTGCCGCCGACCAGGCTGCGCGCGTCGCCGGCCGATGTCACCGTGATGTCGAGCGCATCGCCTTCGCGCGAGAACGGCGCCAGCGTGGCCGCTACCAGTACCACGGCCACGTTGCGGCTTTGTACCTGCTCAGGGGGCACGCTCAGGTTGAACTGGGTCAGCGCATTCGCCAGCGCCTGGCGCGTGACGCGGTTGTTGGCCGAATCGCCGCTGCCGGCCAGGCCGGTAACGATGCCGTAGCCGATCAGCGCGTTGTCGCGCCAGCCTTGCACATGTCCCAGGTCCTTGACGCGGATCGCCTCGCCGCTATTGCGGACATCCTTGGGCACGGCGGCGCCAGCCACACCGGCCACCGCCAGCAGCGCCGCCAGCGTCAAAGCATGCAGCGCCCGCATCACAGGCCCATCCAGTCGAGGAAGCCGCGCCACCAGCTGCGCCGCTGGCGGTCGCTCAGCTCGCCCTGCCCCAGGTAGGTGATGCGCGCGTCCGCCAGCCGGGTTGACTGCACCACGTTGCCGTCACTGATGTCGGACGGCCGCACCCGGCCCTGCAGATTGACGCGCTGCTGCTCGTCATTGATGGTCAGCACCTGTTCGCCGCCCACCAGCAGGTCGCCATTCGGCTGCACCGCCGTCACGCTGACGGTCAGCGTGGTCAGGAAGCGGTTGCTGCGCTGGGTATGGCCGCCGCCGTCGAAGTCGCCGCCGGCGTTGAGCGTGAACTGCTTGCCGTTGCCATCGGTGTGGGCATAGCCGGCGCTCAGGTTGTTCTTGCGCCGCGTGCCGGTGTCGGCGCTGGAGGTGGCGCTGGCGTTTTCAAACACCTGGATGGTCAGGATGTCACCGGCCTGGTGGGCCTTGTGGTCGGCGGCGGGCGCGCTGTAGCTGCCCTCGCGGTACAGGCTTTCGGCGCCGGCCTGGCCCGACGCCAGCACCAGCACGGACCACAGCATGGAAGTCAATCGCTTCATCATTCAACCTCGACAGTTCCGGCGCCCGTCACGCGCACCATGATGGAATGGGGAGAGCCGGGCGCCTGCACGGCCACCTTCTGGCCCAGCACGCCGTCCTGCAGTGCGCGCGCGGTGCGCGACAGGGCCACCTGCCCCGCCACCAGGGACAGCTGCACCTGGTCGCCGCTGCACACCGGTGGTACGGCTTCGCTGTTGGCGGCGTCCAGCGCCACGCCGGGCGCCACCGCGCGGCGCAGGCGTACGCCCTGGGCCAGCGCCGCCCAGAGCTGGGCGGTATCGCGCTGCGGCCATGGCCGGGCCAGGCCGGCCAGGTCGGTTTCGCCCGCTTCCACATCATCAGCGCGCACCCGGTTGCCGGCTGCCAGCGCATGGCGCGCCAGCAGCGCCGGCGCCGGCGCCGTCACGCGGTAGCGCAGCGGCACGGCGCGCAGCATGCGGCCCTGCTGCCACAGTTCGACCCAGACCCACATCTGGCGGGCCGGCCGTTGTGCCGGCGTAAAGGCGCGGGGCCGCAGTTCCAGCACGCCTGATGGCAGGCCGGGCAGCTCCTCGTCGCTGGCCAGCGTCACGCTGGGATGGCTGCTCCACTGGCCCAGCCAGGACAGCAAGGCGGCGCGCGCCAACGGCTGCAAGCGCGCAGCCGCGCTGGCATCGGCGGCGCCGGAGATGTGCGCCACCGCGCTGCCGCGCCAGTCGATCTGTCCGGCGGGCCAGCCGGCATAAGCACGTATCCAGTGCTCGATGGTGTGGCGCGGCAGCGCCAGCGTAGCGCCCGCAGCGGGCGCCGCGCCCAGCGGCAGGCGTGCCAGGCGTGCCAGCAGCGCCGGTTCGGCGCCGCTCAGCGTGGCGATGTCGCCCAGCTGTAACTGCGCCTGCGACACCGTTGCCGCAGAACGCAGTTCAACCGTGAGCGCCTGCGCAGGTACGGCCGCGATCGCCGCACCCAGCAGCAATGCGGCCCCAGCGCAGCGCAGCGGCAGGCAGCGGAAGAACATTGGCATCGCGCTTACTTCCGCATATTGTTGACCATCGCCAGCAGCTCATCCGAGGCCTGGACCACTTTCAGGCTGGACTCGTAGGCGCGCTGGGCCAGCATCAGATTGGTCATCTCGTCGACCATCTTGACGTTGGAGGTTTCCAGGAAGCCCTGCATGAGCTGTCCGGCGCCATCGCCCGCCAGCGGCGCGCCAGCAGCGTCGGTGGCGCGGTACAGATTGTCGCCCTGGCGGTCCAGCTGCGCCGGATTGAGGAAGCGCACCAGCTCCAGCTGCCCCACTTCGGCCGGCGTGCTCTGGCCGGCAAGCGTGACCTGCACCCGGCCATCGTTGCCGATGACGATGGACTGCATGGTTTCCGGCACCGCAATGGCGGGTTTGAGCGGATAGCCGTTCGCCGTCGCCAGCAGGCCGTCGCGGTTGACCTTGAGCGAGCCGCCGCGCGTGTAGGCCCGGCTGCCATCCGGCATGCTCACTTCCAGAAAACCGTCGCCCTGAATCGCCAGGTCGAGCGGCACTTCGGTCTTCTTCAGGTCGCCCGCGTCGAACTGCTGGCTGACGCGCAGCACGCCCACGCCGGCGCCGGCATTCTGCAGGCCGCGCAGCAGGCTGGCGTCGGCGCCGGCGACCGGCGCCACGCTGCCGCCCACCAGGTCGGTAAAGCTCAGGCGCGCCTTCTTGAAGGCGGTGGTATTGGTGTTGACCAGGTTGTTGGCGATGGTGTCCACATTCATCTGCTGCGCCTGCATGCCGGTGGCGCCGATGTAAAAAGCGTCGTTCATGATTGCTCCTGTCAAGGTGGCGGCGGTTTAAACGTCGCCCAGTTTGCGGATGGCGGTGCCCAGCATTTCGTCGTAGCCCTGCAGCACGCGCTGCATGGATTCGAAATGGCGCATGGTCTGCATCAGCTGCACCATTTCCTGCATCGAGCTGACGTTGGCGTTTTCCAGATAGGACTGGCGCAGCTGGATGTCGGTGTCGTCCAGCACGTTGGCGGCGCCGCTGCCGGCCAGCAGTCCGCTGCCGAGGCGCGCCATGTGGGTGCTGTCGTCAAAGCGCACGATCTTGAGCTGGTCCAGCGCCTGCAGCACGCCGTTGTCATCGGTCACGCTGACCTTGCCGTTGCTGTCGATCTGCGGCTGGGCGCCGTTGAGGAATAGCTCGCCGCCCTTGCCCATCACCGGATCACCCTGCGCCGTCACCAGGCGGCCGCGCGCATCGAGCTGGAAATTGCCCTGGCGCGTATAGGCCGAGCCCTCAGCCGTGGCGACCTCGAAGTAGCCGGGACCATCCAGCGCCAGGTCCAGCGCATTGCCGGTGGCGCGCAGCGTGCCGGGACGGTTGTCATTCAGTACTTCGGGCAGCGGCGCGCGCAAGACCAGCTCGCTATCGACGCCATTCAGCAGCGCTGCGTTCGGCGCGAGATGGCCGGCCACCAGCGTGGCAAACGGCCGGCTGGCCGGGACCGCGCGCTGGTAGCCCGGGGTCAGGGTATTGGTCAGATTCATGGCAATGCGGTCCAGACTGTTCATGTCCTGGTGCATGGCGTGCAATCCGATGGCAAGTACTGGCTGCATTGGTCAACTCGCTTTTCAGGGTGGCGGCGTTACAGGCTGATGACGCCGAAGGATTTCAATTCGATATTGGGCGGTACTTCGGCCATCGACAGCACGCGCAGATGCGGCATGACACGTTCCGACAGCGTGCGGACATGGCGCCGCAGCTCCGGCGCGCACAGCAGCACCGGCAGCAGATTGTTCTTCATCATTTTCTCGGCATGCTGCACCAGCCGCATCACAAACTGCTCGGTCAGACGCGGGTCCAGCATGGCGGCGGTGCCCGCGCTGCGCAGCGCCATCAGGCTTTGCAGGAACTGGCTTTCGACGGCCGGGTCCAGCGTCATCACTTGCAGCGCGGTGGTTTCGCCCAGCAAGCCCTGGCAGATGGCCTGACCCAGGCGGTGGCGCACCAGCTCCGTCAGGTGCAGCACGTCCTTGTTGTGGCGGCCGGCATCGGCCAGCGTTTCCAGGATGGCGTCCAGGTGGCGGATCGAGACTTTTTCGCGCAGCAGGTGCTGCAGCACTTTCTGTACATCGCTGACCGCCAGCACGGTCGGGATCAGCTCTTCCACCAGCCCCGGCTGGCTCTGGCGCGCACGCAGCAGCAAGCGCTCGGTTTCAGCGCGCGTCAACAGCAAGGCGCTTTCCCGCCGCAGCACTTCGGTCAGATGGGTGATGAATACGGTCTGGGCATCAACCAGCGTGTAGCGCGCCACGCTGGCCGCCTCGCGCTGGCTCTCCTCGATCCACAGCGCCGGCAGGCCATAGGTCGGGTCGCGCGTGGGTTCGCCCGGCACCGAACGCAGGTCGCCGGAAGGATGGATCGCCAGCAGGCGGTCGGCGCGCGCCTCGCCGCGTGCCGACAGCGCACCATCGAGGTAGATTTCATAACGCTCCGGCGCCAGCCGCGCCGACTCCTTGAAGCGCACGCGCGGCAGCACCAGTCCCAGGTCCTGCGCATGCTGCTTGCGGAAGGCCGTGATGCGCTCCATGAACAGGCCGCCCGGCTGGCGTACCAGCGGCGCCCAGTGGCTGCCGATATGCACTTCGATCGGCTCCACCGGCAGCGCCGCGTACGGATCGTCGGAGGGGGTGTCGTCGGCCTCCTCTTCGGTCGCCTCCGCCGCGGCGTCGGCCGCAGGCGTGTTGCGGTACACCAGCCATGCAACCAGCAGCACGCCGCACAGCAGGCACAGCGTCGGCAGCACCGGCATGCCGGGCAGGAAGGCCAGGCCGCACAACGCAGTGGCCACCATGAGCAGGGTCTTGGGATAGGAAATAATCTGCCGCAGCACTTCCTGGCTCAGGTTGCCGTCCGCAGCCGAGCGCGTGACGATGATGCCGGTGCCCACCGCGATCACCAGCGCCGGCAGCTGGGTGACGATGCCGTCGCCGATGGTCAGCAGCGTGTAGGTCTGCAGCGCCTGGCTCCACGGCATGCCATGCTGCATGACGCCGATCACCAGCCCGCCGACGATGTCGATGAGCAGGATCACGATGCCGGCAACCGCGTCGCCCTTGACGAACTTGCTGGCGCCGTCCATGGCGCCGTAGAACGCGGCTTCCTTTTCGACGTCCTGGCGCCGGCGCTGGGCTTCGGCCTGGTCGATGAAACCCATGTTGAGGTCGGCATCAATGCTCATCTGCTGGCCCGGCATGCGGTCCAGCGTGAAGCGCGCCGCCACTTCCGACACGCGCTGCGCGCCCGAGGTCACCACCACGTACTGCACCACAATCAGGATCAGGAACACGATCAGGCCGATCACGTAATTGCCGCCCACCACGTAGGAGCCGACCGCGCTGATGACCTTGCCGGCGTCGCCTTCGGACAGGATCAGGCGCGTGGCGGCCACGTTCAACGACAGGCGGAACAGCGTGGCGATCAGCAGCAGCGAAGGAAAGGTGGAAAACTCCACCGGCCGCGCCATGTAAAACGTCAGCAGCAGGATCAGGAAGCCGAAGCTGAAATTGCCGAGGATGAGGAAGTCCAGCAGCGCCGACGGAATCGGCGCAAACAGCACCACCAGCACCGCCAGCACCAGCAGCACGATGGCAATGTCGCTATGCTTGCCGAACAGTTTGGCGAGCGCGTTCATGCCTGCGTCTCCGCTGGCTGCTGCCGCGCCTGGCGCATGGCAAACACCCAGACGATGATGCGCGCCACCTCGGCATACAGATTGGGCGGCACCGGTTGTTCCAGCGCCAGTTCGCGGAACAGCCGGCGGGCCAATGGCGCGTTCTGCACGATGGGAATGTGGTGGCGCGTGGCGATCTGGCGCATCTGCGCTGCCAGCACACCCGCACCCTTGGCCAGCAGCTGCGGCGAACGCATCTCGCCATGCACGTAGCGCAGCGCGACGGCCACATGGGTGGGATTGGTAATCAGCACATCCGCCTCGCGCGTGCGCTGGGCCGACTGGCTGCGCTTGAGCATTTCATTGCGCAGCTGGCGCAGGCGCGAACGGATGCGCGGATCGCCCTCGCGCTGCTTGACCTCATCCTTGAGCTCGCGCTTGCTCATCCGCATGCGCTTGGCAAACTGGCGGCCCGTGTACACCAGGTCCACCACGGCCAGCAGCCCCAGCATCAGCGCCATTTTCATGCCCAGCGCGGCAATGTCGCCCAGCAGGGTTTGCAGATAGTCGTGCGGCGTCAGCGCGGACAGGAAAAAGAACTGCTGACGCAGCAGGTCGCGCAGCGCATACACCACGACCATGGTCAGCAGCACCAGTTTGGCGCAGGCGCGCGCCGCGTCGAACAGCGTGCGGACCGACAGGATTTTCTTCATGCCGTTGACCGGGTTGAGACGGTCCCAGTCCGGCTTGAGCGGTTCCATTGCCAGCAGCGGGCCGGTCTGCATCAGGTTGGCGGCAATTGCGGCCAGCATCAGCGCGCCAAACAGCGGCCCGGTCAAGGCCAGGTAGTGGCGCCCCATGTGGCCGGCCAGGTGCCAGAACACCGCATGGTCGAGGCGCAGCTGGTCGGCCATCTGCAGCAGGGCCTGGTCAAAGCGCATCAGGCTGGCCAGACTGTCCCAGCCGCGCGCATAGATGTACACCAGCGCCACCGCCAGCACGGTGGCGGAAATGATCTCGCTGCTCTTGGAAACCTGGCCGCGCTCGCGCGCCTTCTGCAGTTTGTACGGACTCGCAGCCTCGCTGCGGTCCAGGTCCTGTTCCGCCATCAGCCGCCCCCCGCCGACAGGAACAGCGCATCCCAGCCGGTATAGATGCTGTTGTAGATGCGCGCCATGGCGGCGCTGGCGCCGCCCTGCCACCAGCCCAGCGCCGCCAGCCCGACGACAATCTTGACCGGAATTCCCATCGCAAACATATTCATCTGCGGCATGCTGCGCGACAGGATGCCCAGCGCAATCTCGGTCAACAGGATGCAAAACACCACCGGCGCGGCCAGCGCCATGCCCAGCGTGAACAGGCCCGCCACCTGGCGCAGCACCACCGGCAGCGCCGCCGCCACGGTCCACGCATGGCCGACCGGAAAGCGTTCCAAACTATACGCAAGGCCGCGCAGCAGGGCGTGATGGCCGTCGGTCAAAAAAAACACCAGCACGGCCAGCTGTTCGAACAGGGACGTCAGGATCGGCAGCTGGCGGCGCGTCACCGGGTCCAGCACCTGCGGAATGCCAAAGCCAATCTGCACATCAAGCACGCGGCCGGCCAGCGAGAACGCGCCAAACGCCAGCTGCACGCCGAGCGCCAGCAGCGCGCCCAGCGCCGCCTCGCCCAGCATGGCGCTGGCCAGGGCGCCGGGCGGCAACGGCGCCGATGGCACCGCCAGGCCGCCGGCCAGCGCCAGCGACAGGCCCAGCACCAGCAGCGCGCGCACCACGGCCGGCATGGTGATGGCATACAGCATCGGCGTCATCAGGAACACCACGCCCAGCCGGACCGACACCAGCAGGGGCGAGGCCAGCGCCGGCGGCACGCTGTCGCCCGCATACGGCGCAGACACGGCAAAGGATGACCACAAGGCTTGCATGGCGCCCGCTCAGAACATGGAAGGAATGGCCGACCACAGCTGGATCGCAAACTGGGTCAGCTTGCGCAGCATCCAGGGGCCAAAAAAGATCAGGGCAGCGCCGGCGGTCAGCAGCTTGGGAATGAAGGTCAGCGTCATCTCTTGCACCTGAGTAATAACCTGCACCACGCTGATGAGCAGGCCGACCAGCATGGTCAGGCCCAGCACGGGAGCACAGACCAGCAAGCCGGTCAGGAACAGGTCCGCCATCATGTGTAATGCCATATCTGGATGCATTTCTTGACCTGTCCCAAGTAATCAGAACGACAATATAACTAGGTATGAATAATTGTCATAAACAATATAACTATAAACAACTTACCCATTACATCAGTTTATTGCGCCATGGTCAACAGTTATTTTTTTGAAATGTTTAATGAAACAAAGATAACGCTTATTGCTCAGATTACTGGGGATTTTGGGCGGGTGAGCGAGATTACTTCGAGCAGGCGCTCGATGTCCGCCGGTTTGGCGAGATGCTCGTCAAAGCCAGCGATGCTGGTCTGTTTGCGGGTGGTGGCGTCGTCCCACGCGGTGTAGGCCACCATGACGACGTCATCCATTTGGGGATATTGGCGTAGTTTTTTGACAACAGCATAACCGGTCACCTCGGGCATGCCCAGGTCGACCAGCATGACGTCCGGCTGGAAGTCGATGGCGGTTTCGATGCCGCCGGCGCCGCCATACGCTTTGGCGGTGACGTGACCGTACATCGACAGCAGATCGGCGATCAGGTCTACGGAGTCGACGTTGTCGTCGACAATCAGAATCTTTCTTGATGCGAGCTGCGAGGCCACGGCGGTTCCGGTCGTAGAAGCTAAAAAAATTCGGGCCTGTCGGTTCTGTGACAAACATGGCTGAGGTCATTATACGGACCAACTGGCAACGCTTGCTGTGATTTATGCAAGAGTGCGCGCCATGTCGCCAAGATGTTTCCAGCGCGGCGCGGCACTTGCATAAATGCAGCGTACAATCGATGGACTACCCATGTCATATTGCCGGCCGCCTCACAGAATGTGCACCCAGAGCATGACTTCCTTCTCCAGCATCGACCTCAGCGCTGAGCTGCATACCAGGAAATTGCGCGCGCCAGACTACCAGAGTGAAAACGAAGCGCTGGCCTGGCTCGCCGACACGCTGGCGGAACGCCCGGACCACATCGCCCAGGAACTGGCCAACACCGCCATGCGGCTGACGCAGGCCGGTTCCGCCGGCATCAGCATCGAAGAGGACTGCAACGGCGAGCACCAGTTCCGCTGGATCGCCACGGCGGGCGCACTGGAGCGCTATCTGAACGGCACCGTGCCCTACGATGTGAGTCCGTGCAGCCAGGTGGTCGAGCGCAATGCCGTGATCCTGCTGCACCGCCCGGCCACGCACTACCGCTATATCCGCGAGCTGGACCTGCCCGTGAAGGAGCTGCTGCTGGTGCCGTTCCACCGTGGCGGCCGCCCGGCCGGCACCGTGTGGGTGGTCAGCCACGATGAACACAAGACCTTCGATGCCGAAGACTTGCGCCAGGTGCTCAGCATCACCAAGTTTGCCGCCATCGCCACGCAGACCGTCGGCGTGGTCAATGGCCTGCGCGACGAGGACCAGCGCAAGGACCATTTTCTCGCCGCGCTGTCGCATGAGATGCGCAACCCGCTGTCGGCCATCACCGCGTCCACCGAACTGCTCAAGCACCTGAGCGCGGCGACGCCGGCCTACCGCAAGCCCATCGACTGCATCGAACGGCAGTTGGCGCAGCTGCTTGCGCTGGTCAACGACCTGACCGACATCTCCAGCATCAAGAGCGGCCATGTCACGCTGCACCGGGAGGCGCTGGTGCTGCAGGATATCGTCACCCGCGCGCTGGACAGCTGCGGCGCGGCGCTGCGCGACAAACAGCATCGCCTGATCGTCGACATGCCCGAGACGCCGATCCGGCTCGAAGGCGACGGCACCAAACTGACGCAGGTGCTGGTTAACCTGCTCAACAACGCGGTCAAGTACACCCCCAACGGCGGCCTGATTACGCTGGAGGCGCGCCAGCTGGCGCAGCGCGTCTCGCTCAAGGTCAGCGATTCCGGCATCGGCATTCCGGCCGAACTGCTGCCGCGCATCTTCGACATGTTCATGCAAGTGGCGCTGAGCGACCGGCCACGCTACAGCGGCATGGGCGTGGGACTGGCGCTGGTGTACCAGTTCGTCCAGCTGCACCACGGTACGGTCACGGCGCACAGCGCGGGCGCGAACCTGGGCAGCACCTTCACTGTGGAATTGCCCCATCAGCTATAGTGCTGCTTTCCCCATAACGGCAGACTGCAACTAGCTGATGATTATTGCTCACATCAGGCGGCTCACTTTGATGGTGCTGCTGCTGGCCAGCGCGCTGGCGGCAGCGGCGCCCGCCATGCCCTTGCTATCGGACTTCAACCACAAGGCATGGGGCGTGCTCGATGGCGCGCCGGTCGATGTGATGAAGTTTGCCCAGACCACGGACGGCTGGCTGTGGATCGCCACCCCCACCGGCCTGTGGCGCTACGACGGCGTGCGCTTTGAGCGCGTGGACTCGGTGTACGGCCATCCACTGCAGTCCAACATCCTGATCGGCCTGGCGGCCACGCCGGATGGAGCGCTGCTGGTCGGCTATCAGCTGGGCGGCGTCAGCGTGTTCCGCAAAGGCTACACGCGCACCTATACCGAGGCCGATGGCCTGCCAAACGGTATCGTCTATCACATCGAGCCCGCGCCGGACGGCTCGGTATGGGTCGGCACCCGCAGCGGCGCCGCGCGCCTGCTGCCCGGCGGCGGCAAGGTCGAGCAGCTGGGCGCCAATGTGGGCCTGCCCGAGCTCTCGGTATTCCAGATTCTGTTCAGCCGCAATGGCACGCAATGGATCGCCACCATCGAGGGCATGTACTACCGCCGTCCGGGCGCAAGCAATTTCACGCCCGCGTGGCCGCACACGCAGCTGTACGCCATGGGCGAGGCGCCGGACGGCACCATCTGGGCCTGCGATCCGCACAATGACTACTACCGCGTCAGCACCAGCCAGCCGGGCAAGGCCAGTGCAAGCGCCAGGCCGGAACTCAAAGGGCGTGGCATGCGCTTCGACCGCGATGGCGTGATGTGGCTGCTGCTGAATGAGGGGATAGAACGCAAGCTGGACTTCGGCCCCTCCTCGCCGGCGCAAAAACTCACGCCGCAGAATGGCTTGAGCGGCAGCACGCCGGGAGCGATCTTTCAGGACCGCGAAGGCAGCATCTGGATCGGCACGGCCACCGGCGTGGACCGGCTGCGGCCCAACCGGCTCAAGCCCGTGCTGCCCGAGCTGCAGCTCGAAGGCCCGGCCATGCTGCATGGCCCGGCCGGTGAACTGTGGATCGGCGATATCTGGAATGGCCTGCGCAGCGTGAATCCGGATGGCACATCGCGGCTGGTGGAGAACGGCCGGATCGGCGCCAGCCATTGGGCGGGCGACGGCACGCTGTGGTACTCATGGAACAAGGCGCTGCGCCACCGCACGCTCGATGGCAAGGTCACAGCCATTGCGCCGCCGGACGGTTTCAAGAACCGCTTGATGCACGCCATCCAGTCCACCCGTCACGGCGATGTCTGGGTGTCCTACCATGGCCGCGACCTGTTCAAGGTCGTCAACGGCGTGTGGATACGGGACGGCGGCCTGCAAGGCATGCCACGGGAAATGACCACGTCGATGGCCATGGACGCGCAAGGCACGGTGTGGCTGGGCCACGCCAACAATACGATTAGCCTGGTCAGCGAGCAGGAACAGGGCAGCACGCTGAAACGGCTGGACGGCAGCAATGGCCTGGGTGCGGGCATCATCATGCAGCTGTACCGCGACGGCAATGCCATGTGGGTGGGCGGCGAGCGTGGCGTCTATCTGTATCGCGACGGCCGGTTTGCCGCGCTCGAAGGCAAGAACAACGAGGTATTCCGTGGTGTCTCCGGCATCGTCCGGCTGCCGGATGGCGAATTGTGGCTGCACGGCGCGGACGGCATCTACCGCATCAACGCCGGAGCGGTTGCCGCGTGGCTGCAGGACAGCCGCACGGCCGTGGACTTTGAGCGCTTCGACGCACTGGATGGCTTGCGCGGCCACGCGCAGCAACTGCCGTCGAATCCCTCGCTGATGCGTACGCGGGATGGCCAGCTCTGGTTCACCACCGACTACACTGTGGCCAGCATCGATCCGTCGCATGTGCGGCGCAACCCGGTGCCGCCGCCGGTATATATCCGCGGGGCGGAATCGGGTGGCAAGAAATTCCTGGTCGATGATGTGAAAGCGCTGGTACTGCCCAAGGGCAGCAAGCAGCTGACCATCTCCTTTACCGCGCTAAGCCTGTCGATACCGGAACGCGTACGTTTCCAGTACCGGCTGGTGGGCCTGGAAGATCAATGGGAGGAACCGGTCGGGCGCCGGGAGGCGTATTACACCAATCTGCCGCCGGGGAACTATCGCTTTGAAGTCATCGCGGCCAACGAGGATGGCGTCTGGAACACGCAGGGCGCGGCGCTGGATATCAGCATTCCGCCGACGTTTGTGCAAACGCCGTGGTTCATGCTGCTGGTGGCGCTGGGCATCGCCTTGCTGGGATACGCCGCCTATCAGCTGCGCGTGCGCGTCATCAAGCGCCGCATGCAGGAGACCTTCTGGGCGCGTATGGCGGAGCGCTCGCGCATCGCCCGCGCCTTGCACGATACGCTGCTGCAAAGCGTGCAAGGCCTCATCATGACCTTCCAGAGCTTCGCCAACAAATACGAACCCGGATCGCGCGAACGCGAACGCATGGAGAAGTCGCTGGATATGGCGGAGCAGTTGCTGACACAGGGACGCGACCAGATCATGGACCTGCGCGCCTCGTCATCGTCCGATGATCTGGGTTTGACGCTGGGAGAATTTGGCAAGGGCCAGGCCGAACATGGCGCGCACGCGTTCAGCGTCAGGATCACCGGCACGCCTTGCCGCCTGCGGTCCAAGGCGTATGAAGAGATTTATGCCATCGGTCGGGAAGCGCTGTTCAATGCCGCGCGCTACGCGGAAGCCGACAACATCTGGCTGGAGCTGCATTACACCCCTCGCCTGTTCACGCTGAAAGTCAAAGACAACGGGCGCGGCCTCGATCACCAGACGCTGTCCAGCGGACAGAGTCCCGGCCACTGGGGCCTGGTGGGCATGCGCGAACGGGCCGAGTCGATGAAGGCCCAGCTCTCCATACTCAGCCAGCCCGGGGAGGGAACAGAAGTGGTGCTGACCGTCAAAGCCCGGAACGCATACGAGGGCTGACGGGCAATGCGGGTTGTCCATGCATGCGGCGCAGCAGATAGAGGCCGTACAGGCACAGTGGCAGCACCGCGATCAAGGCGGCAAACGGCAGTATGGAACCCTCGCCGTCGGCTGCAGCGGCCAGCATGGAGGTCATGAGCGAGAAGTCCCACAGCGCATGCACCACCGTCATCGGCCAGATGGAACGGGTACGCAAGCGGATCGCCGCATAGCCCACACCTTGCAGACCGGCGGCCAGTGATTGCCACAGCGCGCCGCTGATATCGCCGGAGGCGAATCCGTTTGCCGCATGCACGATGCCGAATACGGCAGAAGAAATCAGCACGGCCGGCCACACAGTCAACCGGTCCAGGAAGCCCTGCAGCAGTAAGGCGCGGAACATCAGTTCTTCGGACAGCGCCACCAGCAGCGTATTACAGGCCACCACCAGCACTACACCGCGCGGCGGCATCCCGCCGGCCCAGGCCAGGAACAGCATCAGCAAGGAGTACAGCAACGGCAGCCAGACCAGCCGTGCGGATTGCAGCGGCTGCGGCGCCTGCACGCCGGCGCCACGGCGATCATCGGCAAGAAATACCAGCGCGGCCGCAAACAGCGCGGCGACAGCCCACGACCAGCCGATGCTGCCGCCCGCCGCATCCGCCAGCGACTGCGCCTGACCGCCAGACTCCAGCCAGCGGCCGCCCAAGGTCAACATCAGCCAGACGGCCAGTGCGGCCAAGGACAAAGGCAAGGTGATATGCAGTCGCTTCATTCGTCAAGCCGCAAGGGGCGGTGGCCGTCAATCAGCCGATTATACGTGACTGCGCCCCTTGCTGCGCCTGGGCTGCACTCAGGCAGCGGCCTGGCGCAAGGCTTTGGCGGCGGCCACCATATTGGTCAGTGCCGGGATCACTTCCGCCCATTGACGGGTTTTCAGGCCGCAGTCCGGGTTGACCCACAGACGTTCCGCCGGCACGCGCTCGGCCGCCTTTTTCATCAGCTGCACGATGTGCTCCTGGGTCGGGATGTTGGGCGAGTGGATGTCGTAGACGCCAGGGCCGATCTCGTTCGGGTACTTGAAGTTGTCGAAGGCGTCAAGCAGCTCCATGTCCGAGCGCGAGGTTTCAATCGTAATCACGTCCGCATCCATGTCGGCGATCGACGCGATGATGTCGTTGAACTCCGAGTAGCACATATGGGTGTGAATCTGGGTCTGGTCCTGCACGCCGTTGGCGGTGATGCGGAACGACTCGACGGCCCAGTCCAGATACTCCTGCCATTGCGACTTGCGCAGCGGCAGGCCTTCACGCAGCGCGGCCTCGTCGATCTGGATCACGCGGACGCCGGCCTGCTCCAGGTCCAGCACTTCTGCGCGGATCGCCAGCGCCAGCTGCTTGCACGACACCGAACGTGGCTGGTCGTCGCGCACGAAGGACCAGTTCAGAATCGTTACAGGACCGGTCAGCATGCCTTTCATCGGTTTGCTGGTCAGCGACTGCGCGTAGCTGATCCACTCCACCGTCATCGCTTGCGGGCGGCTGATGTCGCCGAACAGGATCGGCGGTTTGACGCAGCGCGAACCATAGGACTGCACCCAGCCGAACTGGCTGAAGGCATAGCCTTCCAGCTGTTCGCCGAAGTATTCGACCATGTCGTTGCGCTCTGCTTCACCGTGCACCAGCACGTCCAGGCCCAGCGCCTCCTGCTCACGCACGCTGCGGCCGATTTCCGCCTGCATCGCGGCTTTGTAGCCTGCGTCATCCAGCTTGCCGGCCTTGAACTCGCTGCGGGCATGGCGGATCTCGGCGGTCTGCGGGAAGGAGCCGATGGTGGTGGTTGGATAGGCCGGCAGTTTCAGCAGCGCGGACTGCTCGCCAGCGCGTTTCCAATAGCTGCTCTTGCGGGCGCCCAGCTTGGCATCGATGGCGGCAACGGCCTGCTGCACGGCCGGGTTGTTGACGCGCGGCGAAGCGCGGCGCGCGGCCAGTGCGGCCTGGTTCGCGTCCAGCGAGGCCTTCACGGCGTCGCGGCCATTGCGCAGCGCTTGCGCCAGCACGTGCAGTTCTTCCAGCTTTTGCAGCGCGAAGGCCAGCCACGATTTGATTTCCGTATCCAGTTTCTGTTCGCTGTTCAGGTCCACCGGCACGTGCAGCAGCGAGCACGATGGCGCGATCCACAGGCGGTCGCCGAGACGCTCGGCCAGCGGCTCCAGCCAGTCCAGCACCTTGACCAGATCAGTCTTCCAGATGTTACGGCCGTTGATGACGCCCAGCGACAGCACCTTGTGGTCCGGCAGGAGATTCAGCAGCGGACGCACGTCGTCCTGGCCGTTGATCGCATCCACGTGCACCCCGGCGACTGGCAGGTTGGCCAGCAGGTAGAGGTTTTCCTGCAGCTGTCCGAAATAGGTCGCGACCAGGATCTTGACGCGGCAAGGCTTCAGCTGATGGTAGGACAGGTTGAAAGCGTGCTGCCAGTCCGTATCCAGTTCGGTGACGAGGATAGGCTCATCGATCTGCACCCACTCCACGCCCTGCTCCGCCAGCGTATCCAGCAGCTGCGAATACACCGCCAGCAGCGATGGCAGCAAGGCCAGCTTGTCGGAATCGTCCTTGGCTTTGCCCAGCGCCAGATACGTCACCGGACCAACCAGCACCGGCTTGGCCTTGACGCCTTGCGCTTTGGCTTCCGCCAGTTGCGCCAGCAGGCGCGAGGCATCCAGCTTGAATTCTGTGGTGGCGGTGAACTCCGGCACGATGTAGTGGTAGTTGGTGTCGAACCATTTGGTCATTTCGCCAGCGGCCACGCCGCCGCAGCAGGCATGATGTTCGTCAGCGCCTTGCGCCGACCGGCCGCGCGCCACGCGGAAGTAGTTATCCAGCTGGTCGCCGTGGAAGTCACGCACGCGCTCCGGCAGGTTCCCCAGCGTGAAGCTCATGTCCAGCACCTGATCGTAGAACGAGAAGTCGCCCACCGGCACCAGGTCGAGGCCCGACTGATGCTGCCAGTGACGCTGGCGCAGATCGGCGCCCACGGCCTGCAGCGCGCCGCGCGAGGATTCGCCTTTCCAGTAAGCCTCCTGCGCAAACTTCAATTCGCGCCTGGCGCCGATACGGGGAAAACCGAGGTTGTGGACGATGGTCATGATGTGCTCCAAAAGAATTCAATCCACGCATGGTAAATAACGCAATCAATGAAGTAAAATGGTCTTTTCTCACACATCCATGAGTAAAATTCATCGATCATGCTGGAACGCATCCACCTCGCCACCCTGCTGGAAGTTGAAAAACAGGGCTCACTGACCGCCGCCGCAGACGTTTTGCATGTCACCCAATCGGCGCTGAGCCATAGCATGAAGAAGCTGGAGCAGCAGCTGGGCACCGACATCTGGCTGCGCGAAGGCCGCAACCTGCGGCTGACGCAAGCGGGCCAGTACCTGCTGGCCTTGGCCCAGCGCATGCTGCCGCAACTGGAACTGGCCGAAGAGCGCCTGCGCCAGTTCGCCCAGGGCGAGCGCGGTACACTGCGCATCGGCATGGAGTGCCACCCGTGCTATCAATGGCTGTTGAAAATCGTCTCGCGCTACCTGGCCGCCTGGCCTCTGGTGGACGTGGACGTGAAGCAGAAATTCCAGTTTGGCGGCATCGGCGCGCTGTTCGGTTTCGAGATCGATCTGCTGGTGACGCCTGATCCGCTGCTCAAACCCGGCCTGCGTTTTGAGCCGGTCTTCGATTACGAGCAGGTGCTGGTGGTGCACAAGGACCACCCGTGGGCGAAGCAGGAGGAAGTGGCGCCCGAGCAGTTGAATGAAGAAACCCTCATCACCTACCCGGTGCCGGTGGAGCGGCTCGACATCTACAATATGTTCCTGCTGCCGGCCAGCGTGGCGCCGCGCAAGCACAAGACCATCGAGACCACCGACATCATGCTGCAAATGGTCGCCAGCGGCCGTGGTGTGACGGCGCTGCCCAAGTGGCTGGTGACAGACTACGCACCGCATCTGCAACTGCGCACCTTGCGACTGGGCCCCACCGGCATCCAGAAACACATCTACCTCGGCGCGCGCGAATCGGACTACAGCACCGACTATCTGCAGTCCTTCATCGAGTTCGCGCGCCAGGCCGACCGCTACCCTTTATAAACTGGGCAATGTGATAAAGAACGCATTTTTATCGCCATCTACCGGTGTACATTCAGGAAGATGCGGTTGTCACTACGCGCCTTTCACCTGAGGAGAACAGTCATGGCTAATGCGACCTTACAGATTCTGGATCAAAACGGCGGTGTGCTTTTTCAAGACGCCATCGCCTTCATACCAAATTCCAACGCGCAGCAATTTATGGAAGCTGCGGTCAACCAGGTTGCCAACGACCAGACGCTGACCTTCGGCGCCCAATATTACGGCACCTTCCAGGCCAGCCCGCTCGGCTACTTTATCAACATGATCAACGGGATCTACGACGCGCCCAACTCTGGCGCCTATTGGGAGTTTCTGTACAACGGCGAAGCTGCGTCGGCGGGGATTGATGCCGTCTTCCCCGCCGATGGCTCTGCCGTCGCTTTCCAGCAGACGCTATATGGTGCGTCCAGCAGTGCGCAACTGAAGATCAAGCACGCATTCCATCAGAAGCGCTCATGAGCGGTGATACAGGCGCAGGATGCTGGAGAAGTCATCCGCGCCGTTGCCGTTCTGCTGGTGTAGCTGATACAGCTGGCGTGCCAGGCTGCCCAGCGGCGTCGCCGTTTGCGCGGAGGCTGCGGCTTGCTGCGACAGGCCCAGGTCTTTCAGCATGAGCGAGGCGCCGAAGCCGCCGCTGTAGCCGCGCGACGCCGGCGCGTTCTCCATCACACCCGGCCACGGGTTGTACAGCTCCAGCGCCCAGTTGCGGCCGGAGCTCTTGGCCATGATGTCCGACAAGACTTTCGGATCGAGGCCATGCGCCACGCCCAGATTCAGGGCTTCCGCTGTCCCTGCCATCAATATACCCAGCAGCATGTTGTTGCAGATTTTTGCCACCTGCCCTGCACCGGCGCCGCCGGCATGGAAGATGTTCTTGCCCATGCTGCCCAGCACAGGACGGGCGCGGTCCAACGCCGCCGCATCCCCGCCGACGATAAAGGTCAGCGTGCCCGCTGCCGCGCCGGCCGTGCCGCCGGACACCGGCGCATCTATCATCGCCATGCCGGCAGTAGCGGCAGCGCTGGCCACTTCCCGCGCGACATCGGCGGAAATGGTGCTGCAATCGATCAGCAGGCTGCCGGACAAGGCGTTTTTGAGCACGCCGTTCTCGCCCAGATACAGTTCGCGGACATGGCGGTCGGCAGGCAGCATGGTGATGACGACATCCGCCTCACGTACGGCATCCGCCACCGACGAAGCAGCCCGCGCACCTGCACTGCTCAGGCTGTCCACGGCGGCGGCGGATAAGTCGAATACCGACAGGCGATAGCCGGCGCGTTGCAGATTGTGCGCCATTGGCGCGCCCATATTTCCCAGTCCGATAAAAGCGATGTGCTGCATGGTTGTCTCCTTTTTTTAGCGCAGATCGGCCAGTGGATGCTGCTGCCACGGCGATGCGAAATATTCTTCGATGTTTTTCAGTGGTGCCCATTTCGGCTGATTGTCTTTCTCAACCAGCAGCGCGCGTACCCCCTCGGCGAAATCTGCGTGGGCGCAGCAGTGCAATGCGACGACCAGCTCCATGCGGAACACGTCGCCCAGACTCAGATGCCGCGCGCGCCGCTGCAACTCCCACACCAGTGCAATCGACGACGGCGCCCCTTTGGCCAGCGCGGCCGCTGCGCGTTGCAGCCACACCGCATCGCCATCGTAAGTCTTGATGGCGGTGACGACGTCCTCCAGCTTGCGCGCGCAGGTGAGCGCGTTGATGATGTCGTAATGCCGGCGCACTTCAGACTCCGGCAACGCGTCCGCACTCAGGCTGGCGCGGCGCAGCACCTTGTCGGCGACGCTGTGTGCATCATCACGCCAATCGGCGTCACACAGCGCGGCGATAACCTCGTTGCGCTGCTCTTGCGCGATGAAGTAGTCGCCCAGCCCTGTGAACAGCGCGTCGTGTGCGTTCAGCGCGGCGCCAGTCAGGCCAAGGAACAGACCTGTGCGGCCGGGCATGCGCGGCAGGAACCAGCTGCCGCCCACATCCGGGAACAGGCCGATGGTAATTTCCGGCATGGCGATGCGCGTGGTCGGCGTCATCACGCGATGGCTGGCGCCCGCCAGCAGGCCAAGCCCGCCGCCCATGACAATCCCGCCGCCCCACACCACAATCGGCTTGGGATACACATGTATCAGATGGTCCAGCCGGTACTCTTCGCTAAAGAAGGCCAGCGCCTCCGGGTTCGGCATGGCCTGCGGCGCTTCCAGGATGGCATTGCGCAGGCTGCGCACGTCGCCGCCTGCGCAAAAAGCCTTGTCGGTGCTGGACTGCAGCACCACGCAAGCGATGGCCGGGTCGGAGGCCCAGTCGCGCAGGGCGATGTACAGCGTGCGTATCATGTCCAGCGTGAGCGCATGCAGGCTGGCCGGCGCATTCAGCGTCGCAATGCCGACGCGCAGACCACCGTTGCCGGCACGCTGTTCGAGTAGTACCGGAGCGTCAGGGTTCATGTCAGGCATTGCGCCACTCCGCAGTACGTTTTTCGAGGAAGGCCTGTACACCTTCTTTCTGGTCCTGCGTATCGAACAGGTCGACAAAGCGTTCGCGCTCCAGCGGCAGCATGTGCTGCGGCGGCAGCGTGCGTGCGCCATCGATGAGCGTCTTGCAGGCCGCGACGCTGCTCGGGCTCTGGCGCGCAGCTTTTTCTGCCAGGGCCAGTGCCGCTTCCAGTGCGCCGCCGCTGGCGACGACTTCTTCCACCAGGCCGATGGACAATGCGCGCTGAGCATCGATACGTTCGCCGCACAGGATCATGCGTTTGGCCCAGCCTTCGCCGACCAGCCAGGACAGGCGCTGGCTGCCGCCCGCGCATGGCAGCAGGCCGACCGTCGCTTCCGGCAGCGCCATCTGCGCATGCTCTTCGGCGATGCGGATGTCGCAGGCCAGCGCACATTCCAGGCCGCCACCCATGGCATAGCCGTTGATGGCGGCGATGCTGACGCCACGGAAGCCGGCCAGCGCTTCAAACGCCTGGCCGAAGCGCTGGGCCATGGCGCGCGCCACCGCCTTGTCACCGTCGGCAAACAATTTCAGATCCGCACCGGCAGAGAAGAATTTGCTGCCGCTGCCGGTAACCACCAACGCGTAGATATCGCGCTCGGCATTCAGGTCTGTCACCAGTTCGGCCAGTGCGGCCAGGCTGTCCAGCGTCCAGGTGTGCGCGGGTGGGTTGTCCAGCGTGATGATGGCGGTATGCTGGCGTCGTTCAACTTGCAGATTGGCGTAGCTTGATTTCATTTTAAAGTCTCCGTAGCGCCGTCGCGCAGGATAGCCCTGCCCACGATCACGCGCATGATTTCGTTGGTACCCTCAAGGATTTGATGCACCCGCGTGTCGCGCACATGGCGCTCCAGCGGATATTCGCGGATGTAGCCATAGCCACCGTGTAGCTGCAGCGCATCGTTGGCGACGTTGAAGCCGGTGTCGGTCGCGAAGCGTTTGGCCATGGCGCAGAACACGCTGGCGTCCGGATTTTCCTGGTCCAGCTTCCATGCCGCCAGCCGCACCATCTGGCGCGCGGCGACCAGTTCCGTCACCATGTCGGCCAGCTTGAACTGCAGCGCCTGGAACTGCGCCAGTTCGCGCCCGAACTGCGCGCGTTCTTTCATATGGTTGCCGGCGCGCGCCAGCGCCGCCTGCGCCGTACCGACCGAGCAGGCAGCGATGTTGATGCGGCCACCATCCAGCCCCTTCATGGCAATTGCAAAGCCCTGTCCTTCCTCGCCCAGGCGGTGACTCACCGGGACGGCGACGTGGTCGAAGTGAATGGTGCGGGTAGGCTGGCTTTTCCAGCCCATCTTCTCTTCGTTCTTGCCGAAACTGATGCCGGGCGTATCGGCGGGAACGGCCAGCGCGGAGATGCCGCCAGCGCCAGCTTCGCCGGTACGCGCCATCACCACCAGCAGATCCGTGCTGCCTGCGCCGGAGATGAAGGCCTTGCTGCCATTGATGATGTAATGGTCGCCCTGACGTTCAGCGCGTGTGCGCAGCGAAGCTGCATCCGATCCGGCCTGCGGCTCGGTGAGGCAATAGCTGGCCAATGCTTCCCCTGCGGCCAGCCGCGCCACCCATTGCCCGCACAGCGCCTGCGTACCCCAGCGTGACACCATCCAGGTTGCCATATTGTGGATCGACAGATAGGCCGCAGTGGAAGTGCAACCGCCTGCCAGTTCCTCGAAAATCACCGAGGCGTCCAGCCGTGTCAGGCCAAGGCCGCCGAAATGCTCCGGCGTGTACAGGCCGCAGAATCCCAGTTCGCCCGCCTTGGCCAGCGCCTCGCGCGAGAACACGCTTTCCGCATCCCAGCCGGCGGCATGCGGCGCCAGCTCGCCTTCGGCAAAGTCGCGCGCGGCTTGTTGAAACGCGCGCTGCTCGTCGTTGAGCGCGAAGTCCATGATTTACTTCAGGCTGATGGTGGTGTTGACCTGGCCCACCGATGCGGCATCGGCAAACCAGCGCTGGGTGATGGTCTGCGTCTGCGTGTAGAACAGCACCACCTGTTTGCCGTACGGTCCCAGGTCGCCCAGCTTGGAACCGCGCGAGCCGGTAAAGCTGAACAGCGGTACTGGCACTGGAATCGGCACGTTGATGCCAACCTGGCCGACGTCGATATCCTCCTGGAACTTGCGCGCAGCGGCGCCGCTCTGCGTGAACAACGCCACGCCGTTGCCATTCGGGTTGGCGTTGACCAAGGCGATGGCGTCGTCCAGCGTGTCCGCTTCCACGACCACCAGCACCGGACCAAAGATCTCCTGGTCGTAGACCGCCATGCCAGGCTTGACGCTGGCCAGTATCGTCGGTGCGATGAAATTGCCGTCCGGGTAGCCATCGACCTTGATGTTGCGGCCATCCAGCACCAGCCTGGCACCCTGCTCCACACCCTTGGCGATCAGCGACAGCACGCGTTCCTTGGCGGCGCACGACACTACCGGACCGAGGTCCGGATTGTCCTTGCCGGCGCCGACTTTCAAGGCTGTGGCTTTTTCCGCCAGTTCCGGCAGCCACGCGCGCGCCTCGCCAACCAGCACCGCGACCGAGGCCGCCATGCAGCGCTGGCCTGCCGCACCAAAGCCTGCGCCCAGCAGCTGATTGATGGTCTGCTCCTTGTTCGCATCCGGCAGCACCACGGCATGGTTCTTCGCGCCCATCATGCACTGCGCGCGCTTGCCGGCCAGCGTCGCGCGCTGGTAGACGTGTTTGCCGACATGGCTGGAGCCGACGAAGGACACCGCCCTGATGTCCGGATGGTCGCACAGCGCATTGACCACATCCTCGCCACCGTGCACCACGTTCAGCACCCCGGCCGGAATACCAGCCTGCAGCGCCAGGCGTACCAGCTTGACCGTCACCAGCGGATCCTGTTCGGAAGGCTTGAGCACAAAGGTGTTACCGCAGGCGATCGCCATGGGGAACATCCACAGCGGGATCATGGCCGGGAAATTGAATGGCGTGATACCGGCACAGACACCCAGCGGCTGCAGCACGCTGTAGGTATCGACGCCGCTGGCCACGTTCTGCGCGAACTCGCCCATTTGCAGACTGCCGATGTTGGCCGCGTGCTCCACCACCTCCAGGCCGCGGAACACATCGCCTTCCGCATCCAGCAGCGTCTTGCCTTGTTCGGCCGTCAGCGTGGCGGCCAGGTCGGCCATGTTCTCGCGGATCAGCTGCTGGTACTTGAGGAAGATACGGGCACGGGTGCCGATCGGCGTCTTGCGCCAGGTTTTGAACGCGCGCTGCGCCGCCGATACGGCCTGCGCCACTTCATCGGCGGTTGCGAATGGCACGCGCGCCAGCACTTCCTGCGACGCAGGGTTGACGACGTCGCGCCAGACGGTGGAACGGGATTCAACCCATTCGCCATTAATCAGCAACGGTACGGTAGGAACAGCCTGGGTCATCACGGTCTCCTTCTGAGTAATCGAAAAGTAATCGAACCGAAAGCTTGCGGTTTTTGCTATTTCTTTGCATTATTCGCTTAACGGGATACGCTGCATAGGCGTAAAAATGCGAGAAATTGCGAAGATTGCGGCGCGAATTTGCAAAGGTTGCGAAGATGTCGAAAGTTTTCATGGGCGTGCGACTGCAACGCCTGCGCGAGGAGCGCAAGCTGACCCAGGCCGCGCTGGCGGCCATGCTGAGCATCTCGCCCAGCTATCTGAACCAGATCGAGCGCAACCAGCGACCGCTCACGGTGGCCATCCTGCTGCGCGTGGGTGCGGTGCTCGGCGTCGATCCGCAGATCTTTTCGGAACACGACAGCGCGGCGCTGGTGGCCGACCTGCGTGACGCGTTCAGCGAACTGCCGGAAGCGGATACCTCGCTGACCGAAATTAAAAAACTGGTGGAGAACATGCCCGGCGTGGCGCGCGCGGTGCTGCAACTGCAAAGCCGCTACCACATGGCGGCCGAGCGCGCGGCGGCGCTGGAATCGCAGTTCGATGACGGCAACCGTGGTATCAGCCTGGCGCCGCCATCCGTCGATGAGGAAGTGCGCGACTACCTGAACCAGCGCCAGAACTACATCGATGAACTGGACCGCCCTGCCGAGCAGATAGGCGACAGCAGCGCCAGCGCGCTACGTGCGCGGCTGGAGCAGCATGGCGTTACCGTGCTGCCGTCGGAAGACAGTGGTCCGGCCCGTGGTCGCCGCCTGTATGACGAGGACAAGAAAATCCTCTGGCTGCCGCAGGCGCTGACCGAAAGCCAGCAAGCTTTCCAGATGGCGGCACAACTGGGCCTGCTGGAACATGCGGACACGGTGCAGGCGCTGGTGCAGGCTGCGGCGTTTTCCGAAACGGCGCGCGACAGCGCACGGCTGGCGCTGTCGAATTACTTTGCCGGCGCGGTGCGCCTGCCCTACCGGCGCTTCCTGCAAGCGGCCGAAGACTGCCGCTACGATATCGAACTGCTGGCGCAGCACTTCGGCGTCGGCTTCGAGGCCGTGTGCCATCGCCTGAGCACCATGCAGCGGCCCGGCTACGCGGGCCTGCCCGTGTTCTTCGTCCGCGTGGACCGGGCGGGGAATATCTCCAAGCGGCAGTCGGCGGCGGCGTTTCACTTCTCGCGTGCCGGCGGCACCTGTCCGCTGTGGGTGGTGTACGAGGCATTCAGCCATCCGGGACAGGTATTACGGCAGGTGGCGCGCATGCCAGACGGCAGCACCCACCTCTGGATCGCGCGGCAGGTACACAGCGGTCCGGCCGGCTTCATGGCGCCCGGTAAATCGTTCGCCATCGCGCTGGGCTGCGACATCAGCCAGGCCCACCGCATGGTCTACGCCAAAGGCCTGGACCTGAGCGCACCCGACGTCGCCACGCCCATCGGCAACGGCTGCAAGGTCTGCGAACGCAACGACTGTCCGCAACGCGCCTTCCCGTCTATTTTTTCAAACGCGTCGCCCACAGGCAGATCAGCGAACCGGCCGTCACCATGACCACGCCGTAGAAGAAGCTGGCGCCTGGCCGTATGCCCAGCCATAAACTGGTCAAGGTCGCAGACAGCACCGGCGTGAAGTACGACACGGTTGCCAGCACGGTCAGGTTGCCATGCTGGATGCCGTAGTTCCAGCACGAGTATGCGGTCGCGGTGAGTGCGCCCAGCAGCAGCACCTGCGCCGCGCCGCTGTAGTTCATGACCAGCGCAGGCTCATTGCTGATGCTGTACCTGATCCACAGCGCTGTTGCTGTCAACAGCAGGAACAGCGGCACGGCGTTCTTGCCGCTGCCAAAGCGGCGCGTCATGACGGAGTAGGCGGCCCACAGAAACGCTGCTGCAAACGCCAGTCCATACGCAACCGGATTGCTCTGCACATGGCGCCACAGCAGTTGAGCAGACAGCTCGCCATCGCTCTTGATGACCCAGGCGATACCGGCAAAGCACAGCGCGATCGCCGGCGCCATCAACCAGGACCCGCGCTGAACGCGTGTGACCACGGCCAGCAGCACGGTCAGGCTGGGCCACAGGTAGTTAATCATGCCGAGTTCAATCGCCTGATGCCTGTCATGCGCAAGGCCGACAGACAAGGCCAGCGCGATCTCATACGCGATGAACAGCGTACCGCAGCCGAACAGATACATGGGCGGCAATTCGCGCAGCTTGGGCAGGCCGAGTATCAATGCACCAAGCACGCCGCTCGTGGTAAAGATCAGTGCAGCGCCGCCGACCGGGCCAAAGACTTCCGAGATGCTGCGGAACAGGCCCAGCGAAGCGCTCCACATCAGGATGGCGGCCATGCCGATGAGGGTGGACTGCTGCTCGTTCTTAAAACCAGTCAAAACGCTCGCCCTTGTATGCCGTTGAATGAAGGCTAAAAATATATAGCGTTCAAGCGTCTAAATCCATGTTTTTTTCGTCTGCCTTATAATGCTGCCATGATCTCCCTGACCAAGCGACAACTGCTGCATACATGGATTGCCTTGCTGGCCATCCTGTTCAGCGTACTCGCACCGACAGTCTCCCATGCTGTCGCCGCCAGCAATCCAGTCAGCATGCTGGAAATGTGTACCGTCAACGGCAGCGATGACGGCAAGGCGCCCACCACCGCCAAGCATGGCATGGAGCATTGCGCCTTCTGCACTGTCCACGGTGGTACGGATGCACTCCCCACCGCTTCTGCGATAGCGCTGGCACGTCACGCCGGCCGCGATATCTACCCTCCCCTGTTCTACAGCGCACCGCAGTCCCAGCACACCTGGTCTGCGTCCAACCCGCGCGCGCCGCCTTTCCTGGCCTGATCGTTTTCCCATTCCTGTTTTACATGCCTGCGCGGCGCTGATCGCTGCGCAGCAGTCTGCGCTCGCGCATCACTTTTAAAAAGAACACAAAATGAAACCGCTCTACATCTCCCTGTGCCTGGCTGCTGCCGGCGTATCCCTGAACACGCACGCTCAAACCATTGATCCGAATACCGAGCCACGCTATAAAGTGATTGTCTCCGCGCTGGCCAGCAGCTGGCAGCCGCGCCAGAACGGCGCCAGCGATGCAGCGCAACTGCTCAGCGACACGCCTGGCTACAGCGTGGCGGCAGGCGGCGGCGTGTCCGGCCTGCCGTACGTGAATGGCCTGGGCGACGACCGCCTCAAGATCCGCATTGACGGCATGGAGATCACGTCGGCCTGCGCCAACCACATGAACGCGCCGCTGTCGTACATCGATCCGAGCCAGGTAAGCCGCATTGACGTGCTGGCGGGCGTCACCTCCGTCAGCGCCGGTGGCGACAGCATCGGCGGCAGCATCAACGTCAAATCCGTCGCACCGGTATTTGCCAACACGCCGGACAGCCTGCGCACCAGCGGCAAGCTGTCGCTGAATGGCCGCAGCAACGGCCAGGTCATCAACAGCGGCGTCTCGGCGGCAATTGCCAGCGACACAATGAGCTTCGGCTACAACGCGGCCTATGCGCGCGGCCATAGCTACGAAGACGGCGACGGCAATCGGGTACTGGGCAGCCTGTATGAGAGCATCAACCAGTCTGCGGTGCTGGCATTGCGTCGCCAGGACCAGCAGGTGACGGTGCGCGTCGGCACCCAGCACATTCCGTATCAAGGTTTTCCTAACCAGTACATGGACATGACCGACAACACCGGCCGCTACGCCAACCTGGCCTATGTGGGCAAGTTCGGCTGGGGCGAGCTGGATGCGGCAGCCTATTGGCAGAAGACCGATCACGAAATGGGTTTCTTCTCGCCCGAGCGCACTGGCATGATGCCGATGGTGACGCACGGCCGCAATTCCGGCTACACGTTGAAAGCCAGCCTGCCGCTGGCGGACAACAGCAAACTACGCGTGGGACAGGAATATCACAGCTTCCACCTGGACGACTTCTGGCCCGGCATTCCAGGTTCCATGATGATGGGACCACAGACCTATATGAACATCAACGACGGCAAGCGTGACCGCGTGGCCTTGTATGGCGAGGCTGAAACGCAGCACAATGCGCAATGGACCTCGCTGCTCGGCGCGCGCTGGGAATCGGTGCGTATGGATGCGGGCGATGTTCAACCCTACGCGGACAATATGATGAATGCGGCGGACGCCAAAGCCGCTAAAGCCTTCAACGCGCGCGACCGCCATCAGCGCGACAGCAATCTCGATCTGACCGCGATGGGCCGCTTTGAAGCCAACGCCAACACCAGCTACGAGCTGGCGGCAGCACGCAAGACCCGTTCGCCCAATCTGTATGAGCGCTACTCGTGGGGACGCGGCACCATGGCGATGACCATGACCAACTGGTTCGGCGATGGCAACGGCTACGTCGGCAACATCGACCTGAAACCGGAGACGGCTTATACGCTGGGCTTCACCGCGCACTGGCATGGCGCGCAACCGGACAGCTGGTTCGTCAAGCTCAATCCCTACTACAACCGGGTGAAGGATTACATCGACGTCGATGTGCTGGGACAGTTCAATCCCTACATGGCGATGAACGCACGTGGCGCGCTGCTGCAATTCGCCAACCATGACGCCAGGCTGTATGGCGCTAATCTGTCGTGGAGCGTGCCGGTCAGCGCATTGAAGTTCACCGGTAACGCGGCCTACACACGCGGCAAGCGCAACGACGGTGGCGACCTGTATCACATCATGCCACTGAATGCCTTGCTGGCACTGGAGTATCAACAAGGCGCGTGGACCAGCCAGATCGAAACCAGACTGGTCGCGCACAAGGACAATGTCGATGCGCGCCGCCTGGAACCCGAGACTGCAGGCTATGCGCTGCTGAATCTGCGCACCAGCTATCAGGTGCAGAAGAATGTGCAGCTGTCGGCCGGCGTCAGCAACCTGTTCGACAAGCAGTATGCTGATCCGATGGGCGGTGTGTACCTGTCTGGCATGAAGGTGAACAAAGGCGCATTGCGCCCGTTGCCTGGGTATGGCCGTTCCTTCGATCTCGGCATGGTCATCAGCTTTTGAGCCATAATCGCTGACATCGTGGCGTTTATGGAGCAGTCTTCGTGACCAGGTTCACCATCATGTTCAGCGTGGCCATGGCATTGGCGTCCGCCGCACAGGCGGCGCCAGTGCCGCAGCCGCCATTGATCGAAAGCGCATTCTCGCCGGACGCCGGCGCGGAAGCGCTGGTGCTCAAGGTGATTGATACGTCGGTCACGACGCTCCGTCTCGCCGCCTATTCATTCAGTTCGCCGGCCGTCACGCAGGCGCTGCTGAAAGCCAGGCAGCGCGGCGTGGACGTCAAGGTGCTGGCGGACTACCGCCGCAATCAAAAGAAGATCAATCTCGCTGCGCTGCGCCAACTGGTGCAGGCGGGTATTCCGGTCCGCACGGTGTCGGTGTATGCACTACACCACGATAAATACATCGTCGCAGACGACCATACGGTGCAAAACGGCAGCTTCAATTACACCCAGGATGCGGCGCTGAGCAATAGCGAAAATGTGCTCGTTGTGTGGAACGACACCCAGCTTGCCCGTGCTTACCTCCGCCACTGGGAGGACCGCTGGGGCAAGGGTGTGGACTACCAGTAACCTCACTATCCACACGGGAAATAAAGTTATATAAATCAAAGAGTTAACTTTTGATTTTGTGAGTATTTTGTAGAATTCCTGTCATTTTATCCTGCTACACTTTTTGGCGTAGTTATTAAATAAACCACGTCCAAACGAGGGGATATCATGTCCAGGCTGGGTCTTGTCGTCTTACTCGCTTTGCTGCCGCATGCGGCACGAGCGGACTCTCAACCGCTGCCCGCCATGGGGGCGGATCTCACACAGGTGTCGGTGTCCGGCATCTCGTCCGGCGGCTTCATGGCCGCGCAACTGGCGACCGCCTACTCCGCCACTTTCATGGGAGTCGGCGTGATCGCTGCGGGGCCGTACTACTGTGCCGGCACTTACCCTTCGATCGACTATCTGCAAAACGCCACGACCACGTGCATGCGTCCAGCATCCCGTGCAGTGACGGCCAACGCCACGGCATCCTGGGCCAACGCGATCCGCTTCGAGAGAAAGGGCCTGATCGACCCGGTCAGCAATCTGGCACGCCAGCACGTGTATGTGTTCAGTGGCTCCAACGACACTACCGTCAAGACGATGGTGGTAAACGAGGTGCCGAAGTATTACAGCCTGGCCGGCGCGCGCCCCGGGAACATCATCTACGACAACCAGACGGATGCCGGGCACTCTATCGTCACCGATAATCCATCCGACCTGGCCTGCCCTGATACCCAATCGCCTTACATAAACGACTGCGGCTTCAAGCAATCGCAAGTGCTGCTAGCACATATCTACGGCCCCAATGTGCAGGCGCCTGCGGCCACGCCATCGCAAGCGATACTGCGTTTCAATCAGGGCGAGTTTGTGCAAGGGACGCGCACCAGCATGGACCCGGACGCCTATGCCTACATTCCCTCGGTATGCCAGCGCACCGCCTGTGCCATCCATGTGGCGCTCCACGGCTGCGAGCAAGGTGCGACCGTGATTGGCAAGCGTTTCTACAGCGGTACCGGCTACAACGAATTCGCCGATACCAACAAGCTGATTATCCTTTACCCGCAAGTCCACAAATCCAACGGCATCCCGCCGAATCCCAAAGGCTGCTGGGACTTCTGGGGCTACTCCAGCGAAGATCAGCAGCACAAGGATTTCTACACCCAGAATGCGCCACAGATGAAAGCCATCATGGCCATGCTCAAACGCCTGGGCCAGCCGCGCCCTGCGCTTGCTTCGTCCGACTCACAATAAAGGAACCGTCATGACTACTACCGCATTGTCTTCATTCGATTTTGGCAAAACCGCCGTGACCACCGCGCAGTCGCAGTTCGCGCAGATCGTCAAGTCCACGCTGGCGGTGTTCAACCAGTGGCGCGACTGGCAAGCCGAAGCCGGCACCAAGCTGCTGCACACGCAGCTGGACCTGCTGCAACCGCCAGGTGCCGCCATCTCGGCGCAAAACCTGCTGGCCTTGCCGTTTGGCCTGTCGACGGATCTGGTGGCGCAGCAGAAGGAAGTGCTGCAAAGCCTGCTGACGCGGAATAACGCGCTGGTGGAGGATCTGCGCAAGTCGCAGAACAAGGAAGATATCTCGCTGGTGATGGCGGGCTATCTGAGCGACGTGGATGGTCTGGTGCGCGATAACGCGGGCAAGGTCATGACCTTGTTGAATTCAGTCTCCAGCGCCACCACGGTACTGACCGAGCGCACGCTGGATGATCTGATTGCCGCCGATCCGCAGAAAAAGCTGCCGTCTCCGGCCTGACGAAGTCATTCCCGCGCAAGCGGGAATGACGGTTTGCTTAGGCTGCTGCGGTTTCCTGAATCACGCCACGGCGCAGCTGGTCGCGCTCGATGGATTCGAACAGAGCTTTGAAGTTGCCTTCGCCGAAGCCATCGTCGCCTTTGCGCTGGATGAATTCGAAGAACACCGGACCCAGTTGGGTCTCGGAGAAGATCTGCAGCAGCAGGCGCGGTTTGCCGTCAACCACGTTACCATCCAGCAGCAGGCCGCGTGCTTTCAGTTCCGCAGCGTTTTCGCCGTGGCCTGGTACGCGGCCATCCAGCATTTCATAGTAGGTCTCTGGCGGCGCGGTCATCAGCGGTACGCCGGCAGCGCGCAGACGGTCGACGGTGCTGATCAGGTCTTCGGTCAGCAGCGCGATGTGCTGGATGCCTTCGCCATTGAACTGCATCAGGAATTCCTCGATCTGGCCGCCGCCTGCCTTGCCTTCTTCGTTCAGCGGAATGCGGATCATGCCGTCCGGCGCGGTCATCGCGCGCGAGGTCAGGCCGGTGTACTCGCCCTTGATGTCGAAGTAGCGGATCTCTTTGAAGTTGAACAGGCGCTCGTAGAACGATGCCCAGTAGCTCATGCGGCCACGGTAGACATTGTGGGTCAGGTGGTCGATGATCTGCAGGCCGTGGCCCACTGGATTGCGTTCCACGCCTTCGATGAATTCGAAGTCGATGTCGTAGATGGAGCTGCCTTCTTCAAAGCGGTCGATCAGGTACAGCGGTGCGCCGCCGATGCCTTTGATGGCTGGCAGACGCAGTTCCATCGGGCCGGTCTGGGTGTCCACCGCTCGTGCGCCCAGTTCCAGCGCGCGGGCGTAGGCCTGGTGCGCATTGCGCACGCGGAAAGCCATGCCGCAAGCCGACGGGCCATGTTCAGCGGCGAAGTAGGCAGCCGGGCTGTTAGGCTCATTGTTGACGATGAAGTTGATGCCGCCCTGGCGGTACAGGTCAACCTTCTTGGAGCGGTGCACCGCGACCTTGGTGAAGCCCAGTTGCGCGAAGATGTTTTCCAGCAGGCCCGGTACCGGCGATGCGAATTCAACGAATTCAAAGCCCATCAGGCCCATAGGATTTTCAAACAAGTCTGCCATTTTCTTTTCCTCTTTAAAATTATCGTTTAGCGTTGTGATAGGTGCCGATGCCACGGTGGACCAGCTGGTCTTGCGGCAGAATGGTGCCCGGCTGGAGGACCGGCCGTTGTGCTACCTGTTCATACAGCGGCGCGAAATCGGTGTGCGCCAGTTGCAGCAGTTCGTCGAGATGACGGATGACGAAATAGGTTTCCTGGAAGTCGTCGATGCGGTAGTCGGTCTGCATCACGCGCGGCAGGTCGAAGCGCACACGGTTCGGCGACGGATCATCCAGTGCAAAAATCGATTCGGTGTACGAGGACACGATGCCGGCGCCGTACAGGCGCAGGCCATCCTTCTGTTCCACCAGGCCGAATTCCACGGTGTACCAGTAGACGCGCGCCAGCAGATCCAGCACGCCCTTCTCTTTCGCGCGCAAGCCGCCCACGCCATAGGCCTGGATGTAGTCGGCGATGATGGGGTTCATCAGCAGCGGCACGTGGCCGAAGACGTCGTGGAACACGTCCGGCTCTTGCAGGTAATCGAGCTGGCTGGCTTCGCGGATGAACTGCCCCGCAGGGAAGCGGCGATTGGCCAGGTGTTCGAAGAACACTTCATCCGGCACCAGGCCAGGCACGGCCACCACTTCCCAGCCGGTGTGCTGTTTCAGTACGGCGCTGAGCTGGCGGAAGTCGGGAATCTTGTCCGGGGCGATCGGCAGTGCGCGCATGCCGGCCAGGAATTCATCGCAGGCGCGGCCTTCCAGCAGCTTGGTCTGGCGCTCGAACAGCGTGGCCCAGACCTGGTGCTGCTCCGGCGTGTAGCGGTCCCACTGCTGGTCGATGGTCCAGTCGTCGCGCTGGCCAGGAGGCAGGTCAGACAGGTGCATGGCCGAATCCCCTGGCAGCGGCGTCGCAGGCGAGCGCCATGTCGAAATCGTTTTGCGTCAGGCCGCTGGCGTCGTGCGTGGTCCAGGTGATGCGGACCTTGTTGTAGACGTTGCTCCACTCAGGATGATGGTTGCGCTTTTCCGACTGCAGCGCCACGGCACTCATGAAGGCAAAGGCTTCCACGAAATCCGCAAACACGAATTCACGGCTGATCGACAGCGCGTCGCCGGCAATCGCCCACGCTGGCACGGTGACCAGCCTGGCGGGCAGTTGGGACAGTTCGAGTTTTTGCATCTCACACCTCCGTGATGACTTTGACCATGGCGTTCGCCACTGGCGTTACGCCCACGCTGGTCAGCGCGGCCAGGCACATGCGGCCCGATTCGATCAGGTACACGCCATGCTCATTGCGCAGCTTGCGGATCTGCTCTACCGGCAGACCGGTGTAGCTGAACATGCCCTGCTGGACGCGCAGGTATTCGAAATCGCCGCCCGGCAGCTTGGCCTTCAGCTGTGCATACAGTTCAGCGCGGATCTGCTTCATCCGCACGCGCATGGCGGTCAGTTCTTCTTCCCACTGGGCGCGCAGCTGGGCGTCATCCAGCACGGTGCTGATGATGCGGGCGCCGTAGCCTGGCGGGTTGGAGTAGATCTTGCGCACGGCCGATTGCAGCTGGCCGAACACCTTGGCGGCATCGTCCGCGTCCTTGCAGGCGACGTGCAGCGAGCCGCAACGCTCGCCGTAGATGGCGAAGTTTTTCGAGTACGAACCGGCCACCAGCAGCGGAATGCCCTGCTGCGCGAAGTAGCGGATGGCGTAAGCGTCTTCGTTGATGCCTTCGCCGAAGCCCTGGTAGGCGATGTCGAAGAACGGCAGCAGGCCACGTTCCTGCACCACCTTGGCCAGGTCGTGCCACTGTTGCAGGCTCAGGTCAGCGCCGGTCGGGTTGTGGCAGCAGGCGTGCAGCACGACCACGTCGCCAGCCGGCAGCGCGCGCAGTGCGGCCAGCATGCCGTCGAAATTGACGCCATGGGTTTCGCGCGAGTAGTAAGGATAGGTGCCGACTTCAAAGCCAGCGCCGCCGAAGATGCCCTTGTGATTGTCCCAGGTTGGATCGCTGACCCACACCTTCGCCTGCGGGAACCAGGCCTTGAGGAAGTCGCCGCCCACTTTCAGCGCGCCGGAACCGCCCAGCGTCTGGATGGTGGCCACACGGTCGGCCAGCGGCTCGCCTGCCTGCACGCCAAACACCAGGCGGCGCGCATGTTCGCGGTAGCTTGGCGAGCCGGCCATGGGCAGGTAGGGATGCGGGTGGAACGATTGCGCCAGGCGCTCCTCTGCGGCGGCCACGGCGCCCATCAGCGGAATGCGCTGCTGCTCGTTCAGATACACGCCGATGCTCAGGTTGACCTTGTCCTGACGCGGGTCGGCGGCGAATTGTTCGTTCAGCGTGAGGATAGGGTCCCCAGCAAATGCTTCAACGTGCTGAAACATCATATCTCCTGATTCTTTTTGGTAGAAAAACAGGGACAGCTTAACGTTCAAAACGCGATAAAAGTAACCGCAATACGCGCAGTTTTGTATAATTTATGCACAAAATTCTCACAAAACAGCCTGGAGATGCACATGACGGTTATCACCATCGACAAATTTGACTTACAGCTATTGACAGAGCTCCAGCGCGATGGCCAGGCCACCAATAGCGCGCTGGGGAATAAGATACACCTGTCCACCTCCCAGGTCAGCCGGCGCGTGCTGCGCATGCAGGAAGCGGGCGTGATCGACCACTATGCGGCCATCATCGAACCGGTGGCTGTGGGGCTGGATGTGATGGCCTTTACGGAAGTTTCGCTGGACCACCATAGCAACTCGGCCAGCGTGCGTTTCGAGACAGCTGTGGAAGAGATGCCGGAAGTGATGGAGTGCTACACGCTGGCCGGCCGCTCCGACTATCTGCTGCGCGTGGTGGCGCCGGACCTGGCGGCGCTGTCGAGATTCATGACGGAGAAGATCCTGCGCATTCCCGGCGTGGCGCAGGTCAAGTCCACCGTCACGCTACGCAAGATCAAACACACCCACGTGCTGCCGCTCGATCACGTGATGCAGCCGACCGAGAACCGCAAGCGGATTCACTTCGCCTGATCCCGCAGGAAGCGCTGCACGGCGGCCAGCACCAGTTCGGGGTACTCGCGCTGCGGCATGTGGTGGCAGCCGGGGAGTATCAGGACTTCGCCGCCGGCGCTGCTCAGGCTTGCGATGTGGCGCGGGTGTTCCAGCGAGCCGTATTCGTCGCGGTCGCCGTGAATGACCAGCATCGGGCAACGGATACCGTCGGCATCCTGTCCGATACGCCACGCGGAAAACTCCGCCGACAGCCAGGTGTCAATCCAGACGTGCAGCACCCAGTGCGCCTGTGCACCGTGGTAGCGGGCCAGCCGTTCCAGTTGTCCCGCATCGGCAAACGCGGCCTGCGCCTGGCGTACGCCGTCGGTGATGCCCTGGTCCACCCAGGCCTGGGCGGACATGGTGACGAGCGCCTCGCACGCATCCGCATACATGGCCGCGCACTGCACGGCAATGCCGCCGCCGACGCTGTAGCCAAAAGCGACAAAGCGGCCGATGGCCAGTGCGCTGCGCAGCAAGGAGAAATACAGGCGTGCTTCATCGCGGATGAAATGAATCGACCATTCACCGGGATGCGGCGCCGACTGGCCGAAACCGAAGCGGTCGTAGGCAATCACTTTGCGGCCGGTACGCGCGGCCAGCGCGGCAGGAAAATCACGCCATAGTGCGACACAACCCAGCGAATCGTGAAACAGGATGATGGGCGCGCCTGCTTCTCCGGCTGGCGTCCAGCTGCGCGCATATAACTGGCCATGCTGCGTGGCGATACGGTGCTCCTGCTCCTGCATAGACGGCTGCTCCACGGGTAACGATGCGATGCATTTTACCCGCAGCAGCCGTCGGCGGTACGCTTAGAACTCTTCCCAGTCCGCTCCTGCCGCAGCCTTGGCTTTCACCGCCGGCTGGCGCACCACTGCCAGCTGGGCACTGGCCTGCTGCGCCAGTTGCGGGCGCGGTGTGCGCGCCAGTGCCGGCCGCGCCGCACCGCTGTCCAGCGTGAAGATGCTGACCACGCGCGCCAGATTCTCGGCCTGCTCCTGCATCGAGGCCGATGCCGCAGCCGCCTGCTCGACCAGCGCGGCGTTCTGCTGCGTAACCGTGTCCATCTCCGAAATCGCCTGGTTGATCTGCTCGATGCCGACTTCTTGCTCCTTGCCGGCAGTCGTGATCTCCGCCACGATGTCGGACACCATCTTGACGCTGGCCACCACTTCATCCATGGTCTTGCCGGCCTGCTGCACCAGCTTGCTGCCGGTCTCCACCTTGGCGGCGGAATCGGTAATCAGGCTCTTGATTTCCTTGGCGGCGCTGGCCGAACGCTGCGCCAGATTGCGCACCTCGCTGGCGACGACAGCAAAGCCGCGTCCCTGCTCGCCGGCCCGCGCCGCTTCCACCGCCGCGTTCAGCGCCAGGATATTGGTCTGGAACGCGATGCCGTCAATGACGCCAATGATATCGACGATCTTGGACGACGACGCGTTGATCGAGCCCATGGTCTCAACCACCTGCGACACCACATCGCCGCCCTGGATGGCGATGCCGGACGCCGAATGCGCGAGCTCATTGGCGCGGCGTGCGTTGTCGCTGTTCTGCTTGACGGTGGAGGTCATCTCTTCCATCGACGACGCGGTTTCCTCGAGCGAGCTGGCTTGCTGCTCGGTGCGCGCCGACAGATCCAGATTGCCGGTGGCGATTTCGCTGGCCGCAGTGGAGATGACATCGGTCCCCTGCCGCACCTGGCCGACGATGCTCTGCAGGTTGTCGTTCATCTCCTTCAACGCCAGCAGCAGCTGCCCCGTTTCGTCAGTGGTGCTGACTTCGATTTTGCTGGTCAGATTCCCGGCGGCGACGGTCTGCGCGATGTGCACGGCGTTTACCAGCGGACGCGAAATCAGGCCGGAAATCCACACCGCCTGCACCGCCCCCAGCGCGATGCAGACGGCAAGAATCCCCATGATCCACCAGCGCGCCGATGCGTACAGCGCGTTGCCTTGCTCACTGGCCCTGATGCCGCCATCAATGTTGACCTTGGAGAGTTTTTCCAGCACTGCCGCTGCCGCATTAAACAACGTGGAGGCTTTGCCGCGCAGGATAGCCTTGCCCTCTTCAAGCTTCTGCTGGCGCGACAGTTTCAGGATTTCGATACTCATCGCACGGTATTCATCCCACTGGCGGCCGAACTCCGCATAGCCTGCGCGCTCTTCCGGCTCGGAGATGAGCTTTTCGTATTCGGCGCGGTGCTTGGCCAGATTGTCGAGGTATTCATTCATGCGCTTTTCATACTTGGCCCAATCCTCCTCGCTAGACGACAGCAGGTGTTGTGACTCCTGCGCGCGGTAACGCGAGATGTCGTACTTCATCTCCAGCAGCACGCGCACGCTGGGCATCCAGTTGGTTTCCAGGTCGGTCGAGGTCTGGTTCACGCGGGCCAGCTGCACCACCGAGAAGATGCCCAGCCCCAGGCTCAGGGCCAGCACCACGGCAAACGACAGCAGCAGTTTGTTGAACAGGCGGAGATTGAGGAAGGCACGCATTTTGCAAACTCCTTAGGTAGGCGGTGATGCGAAATGCGCGGGGGCTGGGCGCGACGTCCCAGTTATATCAGACCAGCAAATGGTTAGCGATTATTTGTTTCTATGAAAGTCACCAAATCTATCGCTGATTGCTGAACTCGCGTTGCATGAGTTCGACAAAACTGGCGACGCTGGCCGTGCGCAGCGGGTGACAGGGGATGCCGGCGCGGGCCGCCAGCTGTCTGGTGACGTGCATGGCGTTGTGGCTGATGAAATCCACCGGGAACACCACCATGTGAGCTCGTGGCAACAGTGTGGCCAGCATGCCCTTGCGGTCTTCGAGGCCGCCGTCGTGCAGCAGCAACTCGCCGCCGGCGGCCGCAACCAGCCGCGCCAGCACCTGGTTCGATTGCACGCGGCCGCCCACATACAGCACGCACAGGCCTTGCAGTTGCGGCAAGCTTGCCTCTTCGATCTCCAGCCATTGGGCCAGGGTATGTTCCAGCGCCAGCACTTCCGTACGCGCAGCTTGCACGTCACTCCGCAGCTGCTCGGCATCGCGGCGCGCGGCCTCGCGGGCGGCGGATGCGGCTTCGTGCTGCGTTTCCGCTGCCGCCCCGCGGACGATTTGCAGCGACAACTGTTCTTCGGTGCTGGCCAGTGCGGCGCGCAGCTGCACCGCTTCATCGTTGATGGCGCGCGTGCTGTCGTCGCACAGGCTGGCCAGTTGCGCGCGCAACTGCGCCAGCTCGGTTGCCTGCTGATCGATGGTTGCCTGGGCCTGGCGATGCTGCGCGCCCAGATCCTGCAGGCGGATCTGCTGGCCCGTGGTTTGTTCACGCAGGCGGACGCATTCCTCTTCCAGTGCCGTCAGGCGGCGCAGGTCGGCGCGGTTGGATGCGCCCACCAGATGCGACAGCATGTGCACATCGCCGAACGCCTGACGGCGCAATTCGTAGCTGCACCGTGGATGCGTCAGCAGCGCCCAGTACGCGCCGGGAACGTCACCATGCGCCAGCGCATCGCTCCACAAGGCGGCCAGCTCGTCGTCGTCCGCAGCCTGGCGGAAGCGCTTGATCGCCAGTTCGTGGCGCGCATCCAGCGCCTTGTGCAATTCCTTGGCGGCGCCCTCGCCCGCTGTCGACAGCTCGACTGCGGTGTGATGGATGTCCAGGTCGGTGGCGCTCTTGCGGTCCAGGTGCGTGGCGTAGCGCGGCACCAGCTTGCGCAGCTCGCCCGTGGTCAGACAAGTGCCAATGATGGAGCAATGCAGATTGGCGTCCAGCTCCGCCAGCCGGGCGCGCCGTGGCGGCGGCGTGGTCGCGGCCTTGTGTGCCTGGTCCGGCGTGCAGCAGGCGTCCAGATGCAGATTCAGCATCCGGTGGACATAGGTGGGCTCGGACTGGACGGGCAGAAAAGGCATGGTCAGGTCGCTCAGAACGTTATATACACTGAAATATAACGTATCAAGCCAGCGCACGCCACCAGGGTTGTGTAATTTCATATATAACGCTTTTTCAATGAGGATGCGGCATACTGGCGCCATGCCTGCCGAACTCAATCTCAAACTCCGTATCCTGCACGACGATGACGTGGCCTTCGGCCCCGGCAAAGCCGATCTGCTGGAAGCCATTGCCGATGCCGGCTCCATCAGCGGCGCCGCCCGCGCGATGAATATGTCCTATCGCCGCGCATGGCTGCTGGTGGACGTGATGAACCGCTGCTTCCACGAACCGCTGGTGCACAGCGCCGCCGGCGGCTCGCATGGCGGCGGCGCGCAACTCACGGAAACCGGTCTGGCGGTGCTGACGCAGTTCCGCAAGATGGAAGCGGCGGCACACAAGGCGGCGCAAACGCACATGGCCACGCTGGCAGCCATGCTCAAAGACGCTTAAGACTTGACGAACAAGGCCTGCAATTCGCCGTAAGGCATGGCCTGGGCGATCAGCGGCCCTGCATTGCCGGTGGCGAGGAAGTCCCTGGTCATGCCGCCAGCCACAGCCCACAAGGCTTGCGCCAGGCCGGAACCGGCGCTGAAGCGGGCCACGCCCAATTGCTGCAACTCGGCCACCAATGGCAGACCGGCGACATCCATCACATTCACCGGCAAGCCTGCGCCAGCCACCACGGCTTTGATCTCATCGGCCTTGCTGATGCCCGGCACGAACAGGCCGTCGGTCCCCGCTTCCTTGTACAGCGCCGCGCGCCGGAGCACTTCCGCGACACGCTCGCCCTCCGGCGCCAGGCCGCGCAGATAGACATCGGTGCGGGCGTTGATAAAGATGTCCTTGCCCGCCTGCGCCGCCAGCTTTTTGATGGCGCTGATCTTCGCCGCCAGCAGCGCCGGCGCGTCGCCGCCGTCCTCCAGATTGATGCCGGCCACGCCAGCGTCGATCAGGCGCAGCACATTGTGCGCCACCTGCTCCGGTTCGGCCGAATAGCCGTTTTCAAAATCCACCGACAGCGGCACCTTGACGACGCGCGCGATGTTGATGGCCACGCCGATCGCCACTTCGGCCGGCATGTAGTCGCCGTCCGCATAGCCCTGCGCCCATGCGACGCCGGCACTGGTGGTGGCGATGGCCGGTGCGCCCAGGCTTTCAAACAGGCGCGCACTGCCCGCGTCCCAGGCGTTGGCCAGCATCAGCAACTTGCTGCCATCGTGCAGTTTCTTGAACTCGTACATCACGTCTCCTTAGAAAAGACTGGCTTGCGCCGTCGTCAGGTTGGTAAAACTGTCGTGCATGGGCAGCAGGATCGAGTCGGCGATCGGCTGCAATTGCTTGGTCAGATAATGTTCGTAGTCGATGTGCGAGCGCACCACCTCCAGCGGTTCCGGCCCGCCCGTGGTCATCACGTAGCTGATCCAGCCGCCGTTCTGGTAGCGCAGCGGCCGGCGCTGCGACTGGTTGTATTCATCGGCAATGCGCGCCGCGCGCACTTGCGGCGGCACGTTGACCTTGTACTCATCGAGCGGCTGGCGCAGGCGCTTGCGGTACACCAGCAGATCGTCGTAGGCGCCGGCCAGGGTATTCAGCGCATATTCGCGCACGTATTCCTGGTACGGCTCGTCCTTGAAGATGCGCGTGAACAGGCCTTGCTGGAACTGCTGCGCCAGCGGCGTCCAGTCGCTGCGCGCCACTTCCAGGCCGCGGTAGATCACTTCTTCCTCGCCCTTGCTGTTGACGGTCAGGCCGGCGTAGCGCTTCTTGCTGCCCATGTCGGTGCCGCGTATGGTCGGCATGAAGAACTTCTGATAGTGCGTATCGAACTCGATTTCGAGATGGCACTCCAGGTCGTGCTGTTCCTTCAGCATGGTGCGCCACCAGTTGTTGATATGCTGCGCCAGTCCCTCGCCGATCGCCAGCGCTTCATCGTTGGGATATTCTTTTTTCAGCCAGATGAAGATGGAGTCGGTGTCGCCGTAGATGACATCGTAGCCTTGCGCCTCCACCAGCTCGCGGGTCTGCTTGAGCATCTGGTGGCCGCGCAGCGTCACTGACGACACCAGGCGCGGATTGAAGAAGCGGCACTCGGTGGCGCCCAGCACGCCGCAGAAGGAATTCATGAGCAGCTTGAGCGCGGTGGACAGCGGCTCGTTCTTCGCGCGCTTGGCGGCGTCGCGCTGCTTCCAGATGTCGGTGGTGATGGCGGGCAGGCAGTGCTTCTCGCGCGAGAACACGGTGCCGTTGACACCTTGCACAATGTCAGCCGGGTCGCTGGCGTTTTCGCCTTCAACCAGGCCCACCGGATCGACCAGGAAGGTGCGGATGATGGACGGGTACAGGCTTTTATAGTCCAGCACCACTACCGAATCGTACAGGCCAGGCTTGGAGTCGATCACAAAGCCGCCCGGCGAAGCGCCGCCGCTGACGTCGCCGACGTTGGGCGCGACATAGCCTTCGCGGTGCATGCGCGGCAGGTAGTGGTGGTTGAATGCGGCGATCGAACCGCCCAGATGGTCGGCCTGCAAGCCAGTCACGGTGGCGCGCTCGATCATGAAGGCCAGCAGGTTGGCCTTGTCGAAGATGCGCGTAACCAGCTCGCAGTCTTTGAGGTTGTACAGCGCCAGCGCCGGTTTGTCTTCGTGGAAGCGGCGCTCGATTTCCGCCATCTTGTCGTAGTCGTCGCCGATATCCTTGCCCTCGCCCAGCATGGTCTGGGCCACGTTCTGCAGGCTGTAGGACGGGAATATCCATGACGCGGCCTTGAGCGCATCGATACCGTCCAGCACCACGCGCCCCGGCACCGGCGCAAACAGATAACCCTGCTTGCCCGGATGCTCACGCCATTCGATGCCCTTGCCTTCACGCCCGAACGCCAGCGGCACCTTGTACTTGTCGGCGTTCTTTTGCAGCACGCGCAGGTCGAACTGCACCACATTCCAGCCGATGACAACATCGGGATCGTGGCGCGCCAGCCAGGCGTTCAGGCGTTCGATGAGCTGGCGCGGCGTGGCGCAGTATTCAAGGTCGAAATCCTGTTCCGGCGCGTGCTCCGGCGCTGCGCCCAGCATATACACCTGGCGCTGGCCGCAGCCCTGCAGCGCGATCGAATACAGGTCCTCGTAGGCGCTGGTTTCAATGTCCAGCGATACCATCTTGAGCGTAGGCCGGTAGTCGGGCGCGGGCTTGAGCTTGCAGTTGTGGATGACGGCGCCGCTGGCGTGACCGCCCTCGGTCTGCACCGAGGCGGTGATGAAGCGCTCCATCAGGTAGCGTTCCGGCGGCCGGATGTCGGCCTCGTACAGTTTGATGCCATGGTCGCGCAGCGTGCGCTCCAGCGCCGTCAGCTGCTTGTAGCGCGAGGCATAGACGCCCACCACGGGCTGCTGCTGAAACGTCTTGAGCTGGAGTTCACGCAGCTCGATGCCCGCCCCTTGGGCAATCTGCGCTTCGATGGCCGCACGCACGGAAGCCTCGGCAAAAGCCACCGAAGTCTGGGCGGTCAGGCGGACTTTCCTGGGGCCGGCGTCCGTCGCCAGCCAGAAATCGATCTCCGTGCCGCTGGGCGTGTCGCGCCAGTGACGGGTCAGGATAAATCCGGTATGTGCGGTAAGCGTCATGCCATAATTATACTGTATGCACATACAGTTTGCAGCACTTGCGTCAACTGGTCCGCACCCGGGGTCCCGCCAGATACGACAGCCTGAGCGCAGCCGGCCCGCGCGGCGCCGGCCGGTGTTCCGGACGCCCCGGCTTGCCCGGCCGCTCAACATCAAGCGCCACGCCATCGAGGCTGATCTCGACCATGCCGCCCTCTTCGTCGCAGCCGGAAAACAGCAGTAAGGCGCCCGGTCCACGTACCGCGCCGCGCAAGGTAGTGAGGCCGGACCAGCGATAACTCATCAGCTCACCACACAGGCGCGTGGCCGCCTGCACCAGCGGCAAGCGCTGTTCATACGACGGATCGCCACCGCTGATCCAGTACAGATGCACTTCGGTCAGGCGCCGTTCTTCGGGCGCGAAAATGTAGCGCAGGCGCGCCGGGCCGGGACCGGGCGGCAGCTCAGGCAACGCCAGTTCCAGCCGCTCCTCGCCGCTGAGCAGGTCGATGTCGTGGCACAGCAGATGCTTTGCCTGCGGATGTTCCGCCGCGATCAGGGCGGCCGCGGCGGCAAGCTCCATGCCCCAGTGGGCGCGGCCATAACCATGGCAGCGGTAGCGGTGATCGCGCACCTGCCACGAGCGCGGCTGGCCGGTCAGCGAAAGCTCCAGCAGGGGGCGGCGCGACGGTTGGGCGCCCGGTCGTGGTAAATCGGGATGGACGTGCATGGCGTGATTGTAGGTGGGCCGTCCTTGACCTGTATGTAGCACGAATGTGCTACACGGCCGTAGCCGGCGTCCGCCTCGGCGTAAAATGGCCGTCATGAAGCACACCGAACACTCCGATATCCGCCCGATCCGCGTCGCCATCGTTGAAGACGACCCCGATTTCAGCAGCGCCCTGCGCCTGGTGATACAGGGTTCGCCCGACATGCAGCTGGCCGGATGCGCCGCCACGCAGGCCGAAGGGCTGGCGCTGCTGTCGGCCACGCCGGCCGATGTGCTGCTGGTTGACCTCGGCCTGCCCGACGGGTCGGGCATTGCCGTGATCCGCGCGGCGGCGGCGCAGTGGCCGCAATGCAGCATCATGGTCAGCACCAATTTCGGCGACGAGACGCATGTGATGCGCTCGATCGAGGCCGGTGCGGCCGGCTACCTGCTCAAGGATAGCTCGCCCTCCCGGATGACCGACGAGATCCGCAGCCTGGCCAGCGGCGGCAGTCCGATCAGCCCCATCATCGCGCGCCAGGTGCTGGCACGTTTCCGCAACACGCCCACCACAGCGGCCGCCACCAGCGTGGCCAGCGACGATGCGCCACCGCTGCTGTCCCAGCGCGAGAAGGAAGTGCTGGACTACATCACCAAGGGATTTACCGTGCACGAAATTGCCGGTCTGATGCAGCTGTCGCATTTCACCGTGCGGACTTTTGTGCGCCGTATCTACAGCAAGCTCAAAGTCTCGTCCAAGGCCGAAGCCATCTTCGAAGCGCGCACCCAGGGGTTGCTGCCCTGATGGAGCGTTCCTCACGGCTGCTGGGCAGCTTGCTGCTGTGCTTTTCGGTGGCGGTACTGATCGCCGCCGCCTCGCTCTACCTGAACAGCGACAGCCGCCTCGGCCCGAGCCTGCGCCTGACCCAGGCCAGCTGGCAGGAAACCGTCGCGCCGGACTATGCGCCGCCGCCCGCGCGTGTCGATAGCACCACCTTGCCGGCGGCCTGGCAGCAAGTAGCGCTGCCGTTCAATCCGCCGATTGCGCTGCTGCGCCAGGCACGCGCCGGCGCCAGCGGCGCCGCGCCGCAGGCGGTACGCACCAGCTGGCTCAGGGTGACGGTCGATGGCATGCCTTTGCAGGTGCGTCATCTGGCGCTGTACGGCGTGCGCGTCAAGACCGACGGCACGATCGCCGTCTACATCAACGGCCAGCTCACGCACCAGGCGCAGCAAAACGGGCCATCGTGGAACAGCACGCGCACGCCGTTGTGGTTCACGCTGGACAACAGCCCCGGCAGCCCGCCGGTACGCGAAATCCTGCTGCGGCTGGAGCACAGCAGCGCCTCGCAGACGGCGGTATCATCGCTGCGACTGGGGCCAGCCGACGTGCTGCGCCCCGCCTACCATCTGCGCATGTGGCTGCAGCAGCAGTTGCCGGGCATGCTCAGCGCCGCCTTCATGGCGGTGGGCGTGTTTGCCGCCTTCGTCTGGCTGCGCCGCCAGCATGAGATTGCGTACCTGCTGTTCTTCAATTTATCGGCCACGGCATTTTTGCGCGGCCTGCATTTCTACGTCGATCTGCGCGTGGAAAACGACTGGTTTGCCTGGCTCACGGTGAACTCGCTGTTCTGGCTGGTGCTGGCCGTGCACTTCTTCCTGTGCCAGTTGCACCAGCGCCCGCTGCGCTGGCTCACGCGCGCGCTGGTCGCGGTGACGCTGGTGATCGGCGCGCTGACCATGCCCGTGCTGGCGGTGCTGCCCAATATGCCCACGGTGACGCCGCTGGTATATCCGGTCGCGGCGCTCATGAGCGTGATGGCCTGCCTGGTGGGCGGCATCTCGGCATGGCGCCACTCGGCCGAGGGGCGGCTGGTGGTGTATGGCCTGTTCGCCTGCACGGCCATGGGCAGCACGGACTGGCTGCTGCAGAACAACGTCATCAGCGCGGAAGGCTGGTATCTGGGCGCCTACGCGCCGGCCGTATGCTTTGTCACCTTTGGCGTTCTGATGTACCGGCGCTATGTGGACGCGATTGCCGAGGTCGAGCGCGTCAACGCCAGCCTGGCGCAGCGGCTGGCCAAGCGCGAGGCCGAACTGGAGGCCAGCCACCGCCGCCTGCGCGAGATCGAACTGCGGCAAACCATCAGCGACGAGCGCCAGCGCCTGATGCAGGACATGCACGACGGCCTGGGTTCTTCGCTGATCAGCGCGATCCGTTCGGTGGAGCGCGGCAATATGAGCGATGAACGCGTATCGCAAATCCTGAAAGATTGTCTGGATGACCTCAAACTCACCATCGATTCAATGGAACCGGTGGAGGCCGACCTGCTGCTATTGCTGGCGACCCTGCGCTTCCGCCTGGAGCCGCGCCTGGAAGGCACGGGTGTCACGCTACTGTGGGAAGTGCGCGAGCTGCCGACGCTGGCCTGGCTGAATCCCTCCAGCGCGCTGCATATTCTGCGTATTGTGCAAGAAAGCATTGCCAACATCCTGCGCCACACACGCGCCACGGAGATCCGCGTCGGCACCACCGCCAGCGCCGATGGCGTCCAGGTCCACATCGCCGACAACGGTGGCGGCTTCGATGTATCCCAGGCGCTGAGCCACGGCAGCGGCCGCGGCCTGCAAAACCAGCAACGCCGCGCCGCCTCGGTCGACGGCCACGTGCGCTGGCAATCAAGCGCCGCCGGCACCCTGTTCACGCTCTGGCTGCCAGTGGTCCGCAATGGCTGAAGATAAAAAAAAGCCCGCTACGTGAGCGGGCTAAATCTATTTCCTTGGAGGAGATAGAGGAGACAGATGAATGATGAGGCATCACCAGCCATTAAGCCAATTTATCTTTCTGATGCCAGAGATTCACAAAACAAATAACCCAGTTCGGGGTCAGTGCCGACATTCGGACATTTTTGTCCGAATGTCGGCACTGACCCCGAACCTTGCTTAGAATTTCACATCCAGCTTGACGCTGAAGTAGCGGAACACGTCGCGCGGCGGCACCCAGCTGCTGGCCGAGACCTGCGGCGACGTGGCGGTAGGACCGGCACGGAACGACGATGGGCCGCTGGCGTTCGCATTCGGAATGTAGAAGCGGTCAAACAGATTGTTCACGCGGAAGCTCAGCTTGTACTTGTCATCCGGCGCGCGCACACCAAAGCCCAGATCCGTGATCGCATAGCCGGCATTTTTCGAATTGGGATCATTGTTAATGTTGGTGTAATACTCACCCTGATAGCGCACATTGGCGTTGACGAAGCCTTTGAACGGCATCGACGGAATCAGGAATTCGTAGTTGGCGCCGATATTCAGCTTGATCTTGGGCGTACCCGGGAACACCGAGTTGTCCAGATTCTGCACACCGGTCGTGGAACCTGGCGCGATCGGGAAGCAGGCCGAGTTCTGGCCGGCGATCGAACCGTTGGCGGCCAGCTTGGTGCCGTTCACCGGGACGTTGGTGGAATCGCCGTAGCACGGACCATTGGCCCACTTCTCGATGGTGGGCAGCGTGAAGGCCAGCGCCGCATTCATCGTCAGGTCCCGGGCCAGCAGCGCATTCACATCCAGTTCAAAGCCATGCGTGGCAATGTGCGGAATGGAATTGAGCTGGCTGTAAATGGTCGGATCATTCGGCAGCACATAGGTCACGTTCTGCTGGTAGTTGAAGAAGTCCGAATTGAAGTAGGTCGCCGCGACCGACAGGCGGCTGTTGAACAGATTGGCCTTGGTGCCGATCTCGAAGCTCTGGCTGGTTTCCGGCTTGACCGGGAAGGCCGCTACCGCCTTCAGGCCCGAGGTCACGTCATACGCTTCGCCCTTGTAGCCGGTCGATGCCTGGGTGTAGACCATCCAGTCTGGCGTGATCTGCTTCTGGATACTGACCTTGCCGGTGGTGGCGCGGTCGGTATTGCCGGTGCTCTGGAACTGGTCGACGCCCACCGGACCTGGCTTGAACGAGGCTTCGTCCAGCTGGTCGGTGTAATAGTTACGCTTGTAGTGATAGCCCGAGATTTCTTCGTTCAGGCGCATGCCCGCCGTCAGCGTCCACGTCGGCATGAACTCCCACGACGCCTGGCCGAAGATCGACTTGTTGGTGTTGTAGATGTCGGTGTAGTAGTTGGTCGGGCTGGATGGCGAATTGGCGTTGCACGCGGTCGGCGCCACGCAGTAGCCGCGGATGAAGTGACGGTAAATCTCGTTATGCGCGGCCCACAAACCGGCCAGGTATTTGAAGGTGCCGGTGTCTGGCGAGACGTAGCGGATCTCCTGCGTCTTCGAGCGGATATCGTAGGTGCCGAACTGGTAATTGCCGATGGTCGGCACGGTCTGGCCAGCTGCCGCGATGGTCGGCACGTCGGTAAAGTCCTGGTCGCGGAAGTCGTTGGCCAGGTATTTGCTCCACGAGGTAATCGACATCAGCGTCGCATCGTTCGGCAGCGTCCACGATACCTTCAGGCCGACGCCACGGTCGCTGGAAATCAGGCCGGTCGGAAAATCGCGGCGCACATTGCGGTTGCCCGGATCGTTGACATTAATCCCCTTCAGCACCGTGCTGGCCGGCAGCAGTGGATTGCCGTTCAAATAGACGCCATCCAGGCCGATCGGCGTCGACACCACATTGCCGGCCGCCGCCGATCCCGTCCGCAGCACGAAGCCATTGACGGCAGTCACGCCGCGCGAATTGTCCTGGTAGTTGTAGCGCGGCGTCAGGTCAACCTGCACGTTTTCAATCGGATTCCACTGCAGCTTGGCCATGAAGGTCTTGCCGCCCGAGCCGTTGACGTCCTTGCCATCGGTCAAATTGTGGAAGTTGCCCGGCATGCGCGTCTTGCCGGCGTACAGGCGCATGGCGAAGTGCTCGTCAAGCTGGCCGCCGGCCGAAGCATTGACGCGCCATTCCTGGTCATTGGTCAGGTAGGTGCTGGCACGGTACACCATCGGGCCGGAGATCTGCTTGGTCACGATGTTGACCGCACCCGCCACCGCCGATTTGCCGAACAGCGTCGATTGCGGGCCTTTCAGCACCTCGATGCGCGCCACGTCAGCCAGGTCCTTGAAGGCCTGGAACTGGGTGGCGATCGGAATATCATCGATGATGACCGCGACGTCCGACTCCACGCCGATGCCTACCGAGACGGTGCCGATACCGCGCATGAAGATGGCGTTGTTGGCGGCCGTGGTGCCGGAGTTCAGCGTCAGCGACGGCATCATCGCTACCACGTCTTCGATCTCGCGGATATTGGTGCGCTGGATTTCCTGCTCGCTCATCACGGAAATGGCCATCGGCACGTTTTCCAGCTTTTCCACGCGCTTATTGGCGGTCACCACCACGGTTTCCAGTGTGCCGGGTTTGGTGTTCGATTCTTCCTGCTGCGCCTGGGCATTCATGGCCAGTACGGCCAGCGCAAGAGCCGACGCCATCGGCGTCAGGTTGATGGTTTTTTTCATGCTCGTCTCCTGCTTGTAATTGTTATCCAACACTGTTGTCCCTTTTAGTTAATCGTTTAACTTCTTAGAGGTACCGGTACCAGTTGTACGATGACAAAGGTTAATGCAGCACCCCGGCGAAGTCAATACGTTTGTAATAGGCGCGCAACAGGCCTTGCGGAAAACGATTAACTGGCATTCAGGCACTTTCTCTTTCGACAATAGAAAAGCCGATGTCGACAATGCCGTCGCGTACTTCACGTTCCTGCGAACGCTCGACGATGAATCTGGCGGCCAGCGCGCCGATGCGGGCGCCGTCGATGCGTACCGTGGTCAGGGACGGATACAGGTCGGCGGCAAAACTCAGGTCGCCCATCCCCACCACCGCCAGTTGTTCGGGCACGCGAATGCCTTGCGCCTGCGCTTCGGTCAGCACGCCCAGCGCCACCGTGTCCGAGCTGCAGAACAGCGCATCGATGTCCGGATGGCGCGCCAGCAGTTCGCGCAGGCCGCCGCGTCCCATGCCGACATTGGTGGGCGCCGGCACCATCGCGCCCGGTACCGTGGCCTCACCCGGCAGCGCCATGCCCAACGCCACGGCAGTATCGGAGAACGCTTTCATGCGGCGCTGCGCGCGCTGGTCGTTGGCACTCAGCGTCGCCACCCGGCGCCTGCCGCGCCGGTGCAGATACTGCGCCACGGCCTCACCCACTTTTTCGTGCGAGAAGCCGATCAGCATGTCGATGGGATTGTCGGTCAGGTCCCAGGTCTCCACCACCGGGATGCCACTGTTGAGAAGGCGCTGGCGGCCCTGGGCCGAGCGCATGATCCCGGTCAGTACCACGCCGTCCGGACGGCGGCCGATGATGGCTTCCAGCAGTTCGTCTTCGCGCGAATCTTCATAGCCGGACTGGCCGAGCATCAGTTGATAACCGTAGCCGGCCAGCGTCGCCGTCAGCGACTGCACCACTTCCAGGAAGACGTTGCCGGAGATGGTGGGAATCACCGCAGCCACCAGACGGCTCTTGCGCGAAGCCAGGCCGCCGGCCAGCATGTTCGGCACATAGCCAGTCTTCTCGACGGCCTCTTTCACGCGCTGCAAAATATGTTCGGACACCGCACTGGGTGTATTCAGCGCGCGCGAGGCCGTGATGGGCGCGACGCCGGCCAAAGCCGCCACGTCGCGCAGTGTGATGCCGCCACTCTTGCGCCGGCTGCGGCGCGGCGCTGGCGTGATGGTTGCTGGTTTATTCGCCGGGGTGTCGTTCATGCCGCGATTCTAACATTCGCGTCCCCGCCGCCGTCATTTGTAGCGGGCCAGTTCCATCTTGCCGATCTGCGAACGGTGCACCTCATCGGGACCGTCGGCCAGACGCAGCGAACGCGCGCTGGCATAGGCGTGGGCCAGGAAAGGATCAGCCATGCCGCCACCGCCCTGCACCTGGATCGCCCAGTCGATCACCTTGCAGGCCATGGTGGGCGCCGCCACTTTGATCATGGCGATTTCCTTGGCGGCCACCTTGTTACCGACCGTGTCCATCATAGAGGCCGCATTGAGCACCAGGAAGCGCGCCTGATCGATCAGGATGCGCGACTCGGCAATGCGTTCCAGCGTCACGCCCTGCTGCGCTACCGGCTTGCCGAAGGCCACGCGCGCCAGGCTGCGCCTGCACATCTGCTCCAGCGCGCGCTCGGCCAGGCCGATCAGGCGCATGCAGTGGTGGATGCGGCCAGGTCCCAGCCGGCCCTGGGCGATTTCAAAGCCGCGGCCTTCGCCGAGGATCAGGTTAGCCTCTGGTACGCGCACGTTCTCGAACACCACTTCCGCGTGGCCGTGCGGCGCGTCGTCAAAACCAAACACCGGCAGATGGCGCAGGATGGTCACGCCCGGCGTATCGCGCGGCACCAGTATCATCGACTGCTGCTTGTGGCGGCTCTCGTTGTGCGGATCGCTCTTGCCCATGAAGATAAACACGGCGCAGCGCGGATCATTGGCGCCGGACGACCACCACTTGCGGCCATTGATGACATATTCGTCGCCATCGCGCACGATGGAGCTTTCGATATTGGTCGCATCGGACGACGCCACCGCCGGCTCGGTCATGCCGAAGCAGGAACGGATGCGGCCATCCAGCAAGGGCTCCAGCCACTGCTGCTGCTGCGCCGGCGTGCCATAGCGCGCCAGCACCTCCATATTGCCGGTGTCCGGCGCCGAGCAGTTGAATACCTCCGGCGCCCAGTGCACGCGGCCCATAATTTCGCACAGCGGCGCATATTCCAGATTGGTCAGGCCAGCGCCCAGTTCCGACTCCGGCAGGAACAGATTCCACAGCCCGACCGCGCGCGCCTTGCGCTTGAGCTCTTCCATGATCCTGGTCGCCACCCAGGCGTTGCCTGCGGCGCGGTTGGCATCCACCTCGGCGTGGAATGCCGCCTCGTTCGGATAGATATGCTCGTCCATGAAGGCCGTGAGCCTGGCCTGCAGTTCCTTTACCTTCGGGCTGTAATCGAAATTCATGGTAACTCCTTAACGGTAGGTGACCGTACCTGGCTGGCCCAGCCACTCCAGGTGCGAATAATTATTCAGATAGCTCAGCGTGAACTGGCCGGGGCGGTGCAGCAGCCTGGTGACGCCACAATTGGCCAGCGTCCAGTTCAGCTCCATCACCTGAAAATCCTGCAGGCCAAGCAGGTGCTGCATCAGCGTCGAGATCACCCCGCCGGAGGTGAACACGATCGTGGTCTGTTTGCTGCCCGGCGTATCCAGCCGCTCCAGTGCACGCACGCAGCGGCGGCGGAAGTCCGGCCAGGTCTCGGTGTATTCATCGTCATGCCAGCCGCCCATCCAGCGCTGCATGGCGGCGCGGAACAGATGTTCCAGCGCGCGCGATGGATCGACATGGCTGGCCATCAGCGCCTTGAACGCCGCCGCATCGCCAAACTCCGGGCAGTGCCGCAGCAGTACTTCGTGGTGATCGAATTCGGCAAAGTCACCGTCCGTGACCCACTCGGTGTCGGCCAGTGCCGGTTTGGGCAGCTCGGCCATGCAGGTATCAGCGGTCTGACGGTGCCGCACCATGCCGCCCGTGACCACTCTGTGAAACGCCTGATGGCTGTTGGCATACCACTGCCCCAGCAGGCGCGCCTGCTCATAGCCCAGCTCCGACAGCTGGTCGTAGTTGGCCGCGCCAAACGACGCCTGCCCGTGGCGCACCAGATAAATTTGTCCCATATCGCATCCTCTGTGAAGCACTAGCTTACCGGCTGGCCTATAATTCATCAAATGAATAGTATTCATTGCACAGGATAAATTTCATGCATATATCAAAAGTGGATCTGAACCTGTTCATCGTCTTCGAAGCCATCTACGCCGAAGGCAGCATCACCCGCGCCAGCCTGAAAATGAGCCTGACCCAGCCTGCCATCAGCCACGCGCTGAACCGGTTACGGCAACTGTTTGACGATCCGTTATTTGAACGCCAGGGCCACGTGATGACGCCGACGCCGCTGGCGCGCTCCATCATCGAACCGGTACGGCGCTCCCTGCGTGGATTTGAAGTGACGCTGAATGGCGCCGCGCGCTTTGACGCCGCCAGCAGCGAGCGCAGTTTCTCACTGGCGCTGCGCGATGTGCTGGAAGCCAGCGTGCTGCCGCCCCTGATGGCCGGCGTCGCGCGCGAAGCGCCAGCAGTGACGTTGAACACACTGCAGGTCAGCCGCCGCGAACTGGAAAGCGAACTCGCAGCCGGTACGCTGGACGCCGCCATCGACATCCTGCTGCCGCTGTCGAACGACATCCGCCGCACCCAGCTGGCGGGCGACAAAACCGTGGTACTGGTAAGGCGCGGCCATCCGCTGGTAAAGCGGCGTGCGCTGACGCTGGACACCTATCTGCAGCTGGAGCATATCCAGACCAGCTCCCGCCGCCGCGGGCCGGGACTGGAAGATGTGGAACTGAGCCGGCAAGGACTGCAACGCCGCATCCGTCTGCGCTGCCAGCACTACTTTGCCGCGTGCCGCGTGGTCGCCGAAACCGATCTGGCTTTAACCATGCCAGAGGGCCTGGCACGCATCGTCAACCAGCAATTCAACAACCAGCTACTGCCCTTCCCGCTCGACATGCCCGCACTCGACATCTACCTCTACTGGCACACCAGCGTCGACAACGACCCCGCCAACCTCTGGCTGCGCGAACAAATCCTCGCCGCCATGGCGATAAGCTGATATCGGGTTAATCCTGGGTCCAATCTTCCAACATCAGGCCAGCAGGATACACGCCAAAGGCCCGGTCACAGCTAACAAGTGTTGCGCCTACAGCATAAGCATGTGCTGCTATCAGGAGATCCAGCGAAGCAAGCGCTGCTCCAGCCAGCTCACGCTTAACACGCATAGAAGCATATGCAATCGCTACATCTCGCGTCCACGGCAAAACGGCAACAAGCATTAAAAAGTTCTCGACACGCCTCTTGAGCCCGGCTGGCCCGCCGCGCTTAACTACTCCGTAACGTAACTCAGCCTCTGTGATAACGGAAATAACAATGCCACTGTCGGAGACACTGAGCAGACGCTGCGCGACTCGAGGGCGATCACCTCGAATAATATGACTTGCGATGCTCGTATCGAGCAAGTAAGTAGTCATGGTTTGATGTTTTGAAATGGATCGCGATGCTGCTGTCCTTGCCGGCGGTCAGCATCAGTCATGAAGTCATCAGGAACAACCTTTGACGCATCTTCACGGAAAAACTCCTCCCATGAGACCGGCTTACTCTCCACAGGCGCACTGATATCGAGGCCTTTTCCCTCGGAAATCATTTGCGTGTTGGTAGGCATAGGTGCCTCGCTAGTAAAAGGAAATTTTCACTATATGCTCACACTTCGGTGTGAGCAAGTACAACAACTTTGATCCAAGTTAAACAACCCAACCAGCCCGTCATTTGACCGCATTCACCAGACGCCGGAATTTGCGGCATTCCATGTGGCTGGGCGCGGGGCAGACGGACGCGTGCCGCAAGCCATCGCGCATGGCGCTGAGTTTGCGGATGGTCTGGTCCAGTTCATCCGCCTTGGCGGCAAGCAGCGCACGGTCGATCTGTGGCGCTCCGTCCGCACCAAACATGCTGGCGATTTCGTCGAGCGAAAATCCCGCTGCGCGTCCCAGGCGTATCAATGCCAGCCGCTCCAGCACAGATGGATCGTACAGGCGCCGCAAGCCGTGCCGTCCACTCGATGCGATCAAGCCTTTGGTTTCGTAATACCGCAAGGCGGAACTGGCCAGGCCGGAACGGCTGGCGACTTCAGAAATATCCAGTGTCATAATTCGCTTGACTTGAAGTTGACTTCAAGTGGAACAATGCCATCTCTGCTTTCCCAAATCAAGCGAGAGAACACTATGGACACCAATCAGGAACAAGCTACCTTGTGGAACGGCATTGCCGGCCGCGCGTGGGTAGATAAAAAGGACGTGCTGGACCACCTGTTCCAGCCGGTCACCGCGCTACTGCTGGAAGAAGTCTGCGCCTGCGCGCCCACCGATGTTCTCGACATTGGCTGCGGCACCGGCGCGGCCACGCTGGCCCTGTCGCAGCGCCTGCGTGGACATGGTCACGTGACCGGCATCGACATCTCCGCCACGATGATTGCCACCGCCAATACACACGCTGACGCTGACGCCGACGCCAGCTTCATATGCGCAGACGCCCAGACCCACGCATTCACGCCGGCCAGCTACGATGTCCTGATGTCGCGCTTCGGCGTCATGTTCTTTGAAGACCCGGTAAGCGCATTCCGCAACCTGCGCACGGCGGCAACCGCGCAGGCGAAACTGCGGCTTGCCGCATGGCGCAGCCCCGCCGAGAATCCCTTCATGACGATGGCCGAGCAGGCTGCCGCGCCCTTCCTGCCGCCAGCGCCAGCACGCGCCGCCAGCGCGCCCGGACAGTTCGGGTTTGCCGACGGTCAGCGCGTACAGACCATACTGGAACAAAGCGGCTGGCAGCACATCGAGATACGTGCCATCGATCTGCTGTTGACGATGCCGGAGCAGCACCTGCAAGACTACTTTACGCGCATGGGCCAACTGGGCCGCGTGCTGGATCAGCTGGACGAATCAACACGCCAGCAAATCATCACGGCCGTACGTGCAGCCTTTGCGCCATTTGTGCATGGCGATGAAGTCCGCTTCACCGCCGCCTGCTGGCTGATCCGCGCCGACGCTGCGTCAGCAACCTGAGTTGGCGCCGGCAGCCAGTGCCTTTACGGCCCTGGAGATATCCCCGCCGATGCGCGCAACAGCGCGCCGATGGCCGGCCACCAGTTCATCGTAGCCCGCGCCAACCGTCTCCTGCGCCACGCTGCGGCAAGTCAGCACCTGCGTGCTGCCCACCAGGCGCACGCTCCAAACGGCATCAATCAGCGCGTACTGTCCCGGCGCAGATTCAAAACGCTGCACATTGGTGCTGATACGGTAGACCGGCGCCTTGTCCGGTACCGGGGAGCGGAAGACATCGATCGTTCCCAGCTCGCCCGAAATCGTCAGCGATAGGGCCTGGCCTATCTCCGACGCTGGTAACGACGCCCAGCGCTCCAGCTCCAGCAAATCGACGCGGCCAGTCCCCGTCGTCACCACCAGCTGATTGCGCGCCACCTGCTGCGGCACCGTCACTGCAGGCAGCTCGATGTAATAAGCCGCGCGGACAGCGGGTGCCTGCACCACGCCCATGCCGCTACTGAGACTATAAAAATGCTCCGGCGGCGCGCTGGCGCAACCGGCCAGCATCACCACAGCAGCCGCAACGCATGCACGCATCATTTCCGCTCCTCCCGTTTATCCTGCTTCCCGCGTATCAGCGATTCCGGATGCCGCTCCAGATAATCCGACAGCGCATTCAATGACTGCAAGGTCTGCGTCAACTGCTGCAAGGCTTCGCGCAGATCCGACTGCACCGGTGAATCCTTCTGCAGGAGCTGATCCGCCTCGCTAAACGTCTTGCGCGCCGCGCCCAGGGTGTCTTTCATCTCCGGCACCACCTGCGCATCGAGCTGCTTGAACAGAATATTCGCGCTCTTCAAGGTATCGCGCAGATTTTTGCCGATGTCTTCAAACGGCACCTTATCCAGCTTGCGTGCGATGCTCGAAATCTGCGTCTGCAACTCATCCAGGCTGTTTGGCACCGTGGGCACTTCCACCACCTCCTGTGTCAGATCCAGCTTGGCTGGCGCCGCATTCGGGAAGAAGTCCAGCGCCACATACAGCTGGCCGGTCAGCAGATTCCCCGTGCGCAGCTGCCCGCGCAAGCCGCGCGCCACCAGACGCTCCAGCACCAGCGGCCCGGCATTGCGTTCGTGGTCACTGGCGATGGTCTGCGCAAAACTGTGGCCCAGCCGTGCTGGATACATGTCCACCGTCACCGGCATGCGGAAGTTCTTCTTCACCGGATCAAACTCCACGCCCACCGAACGCACCTCGCCCATCACAATGCCGCGGAAGTCCACCGGGGCGCCCGGCGACAAACCGCGCAAGGACTGGTCGAAATACAGCACCGTGGTAATTGGCACGCCATCCGGCTCGCGCAGCGCACTGGCCTGATCCGCCGCCAGCGCAAACTCGCTGCCGGCCGGCGCCACAGTGGCTGGCTTCTGCCCGCTAACCGACTCGAACGCAATCCCGCCCACCAGCAGCGCCGCCAGCGATTGGGTATTGACCTTGAAGCCATTTGAATCCAGACGTACATCCACACCACTGGCATGCCACCAGCGCGTATTTTTCCCGACATACTGGTCGTACGGCGCGCTGACAAACACCGACATCTGCACGCCGCGCCCCTTCTCATCCAGATCAAAGCCCGTCACCTGCCCTACCTGTATCCGACGGTAGAAGATCGGTGATCCGACGTCGATGGAGCCCAGCGTATCGCCATGCAGCGTGTACATGGTGCCCTTCTCATCGCGGCTCACTTGCGGCGGCTTTTCCAGCCCGACGAATTGGGTCTTTGTTTCCTCCGACTTGCCCGCATCAACGCCAATATAGGAACCCGACAGCAGCGTATTCAGGCCCGACACGCCACTGGCGCCAATACGCGGCTTGACCACCCAGAAGCGCGTATCGGCCGCGATGAAGCGCTTGGCCTCCTTGCTCATATCGATGGTGACCAGCACATTCGACAAATCGTGCGCCAGCGAAATCGACCGCACCAGGCCGATGTCCACATCCTTGTATTTGACCTTGGTCTTGCCCGGCTCCAGCCCGTCCGCACTGCGGAAGCTGACGATCACCGTCGGTCCCTGATCCAGCACCATCTTGACCACCAGCGTCAGACCGATCAAGGCCGCCAGCAAAGGAATCAGCCAGACCAGCGACGGCAGCCAGCGATTGGCCTTCTCCACATCCGGCTCGGGCAAGGGCGGAGTACCGCTCTCGTTTTCAGACATGCTTCTCTCCATGTGTATCGATAGGATCCCAGATCAGGCGAGGATCGAACTGCATAGACGCGATCATGGTCAGCACCACCACCGCGCAAAACGCCAGCGCACCAGGACCGGCCGTGATCACCGCCAGCGACTGGAAGCGCACCAGCGCCACCGTCAGCGTAATGACGAAAATATCCAGCATCGACCAGCGGCCGACAAACTCCACGATGCGATACAGCACCGTGCGCTGCATCGGCCGCCAGCGTGAGCGCCGCTGCGCTGTCCACGCCAGCAGTGCCAGCGCCGCCAGCTTCAATACCGGCACCACAATACTGGCTACGAAGATAATCGCCGCCAGGCCTGGCGAACCGCTGGTCCAGAAAAATACAACACCGCTGATGATGGTGTCGTCCTCCTTGCCAAACAGGGAGTGCGTGTACATCACGGGTAGCAGGTTGGCCGGAATGTACAGGATCGCCGCCGCCAGCAGAAACGCCCAGGTGCGCCCTACGCTATCCGGGTGACGGCGATGCAGGCGCGCGCCGCAGCGCGCGCAGTACTGGTGCCGCACCGTGTATTTCAGCGACTCGACCAGCCCGCAGCTATGGCAGGCCAGCAGCGGCGCACCCTTTGCCAGCGCCGCATAGTGAAACTTCTTCTGCGCCACCCGGCGCGGCCCCGGCAAATGCTCGCCGATATTCCACAAGATTTTAGGATCGAAAGACACCACGATCGCCAGCATCAGCGTCAACACGCCAAAGGCGAACAGGCCTGGCTGCACCACTACCTCGGCCAGACTGGTCATCTTGATGATGGTGATGAGTATGCCGATCATCAGCACTTCCGTCATGCCCCAGCGCCTGGCCAGCCCCACGGCCCGCAGCAGGTGATCGAAACCCGGCGGCCGCACGCCGTTTCGCAATGACAGCGTCACATACAGCAACGCCCCCAGTTCCACTGCCGGCAGCAGGATGGTGAACAGGAAGACGATGGCCGCGACCAGCTGCATCTGCTCCGTCCACAGTACGCGGATGGCGCCCAGCAGCGTGGCGCTGGTGCTGTAGCCGCCTACTTCCAGCTGGACGATAGGGAAAAACTGCGCGATCAGGAAGGTAAACACCGCGCCCATGGTGATGGCCGCCATGCGGCTGGCGTCCGAATGGATGCCGCGGTAAAGGACCGAGCGGCAGCGCACGCATCGCGCTTTTTCGCGCGGGCGTACCGGACGGCGTTGATGCAGCACGCCGCAATCGTGGCAACTGATTAAATCGTATCGATGCACGGGCGGAGACAGGTTGTAATCCAACCGGCATCATACGTCATTCCGCTGCTTAAAACCGTGGGCACTCTGCTAACATAAGCAAAACTCTTTTCGGGAGGACGTCCTTGCTTGCCCGCTCCTGCCGCGCCATGGCAGTACTGGTACTGACCTGTTCCACAGCTGTCAGCGCCGCTCCCGTGTACAGCTTCGCCAACAGCTATCCCGAGGACTCGCTGGGCATGATCTACATTCAGCGCCACATGCAAGCCATCTGCAAGGAGGCGCAGATCCGCTGCACCATAACCGAGCTGCCTTTGCGGCGCTCGCAAGCCATGCTGGCCAACCGTACGCTGGACGGCGACATTGGCAGGGTTCCCGGGTTTGCGCGCCAGAGTGGCAACATCCTGGTCGATACCCCGGTCATCACCGTCAGCACCTACGCCTTCACGCGGGCGGATGCTCCCGCAGCCGCCAGCTGGGAACAACTGGCGGCGCACCAACGCTCGGTAGCTTACCGGCGCGGCGTCTACGTTTATCAGAAAAGGCTGGAAAGCATGGCGGCGACGCTGCGCCCACACGATGTCCCGGATTCAGTCAGTTGCGTGGAAGTCGTCATCCGTGGTCACGATGACGCCTGCCTGCTCGACTCCGGCGCGATCACCCCTGCCATCAAGGCGCGCATACCGCCGCTGGTCATGCAGGGACCGCTGGAGGCGATGGACCTCTACATCGTCGTCAACGCCGGCAACGAGAAACTGGCGCGCACCTTGAAGTCCGCCATGGACCGCCTGCGCGCCCGAGGTGTGCCGCAGCAGCTGGAACGTGAGCTGCAGCGCGCCAAATAGCGGCGCCGCTCAAGCCTTACTTCGACTTGAGGCTTGACGGCAGTTCCTGGAAGTCGTCGGTCCTGGCCAGCTTCTGCCAGGTCGCCATCAGTGCTGGCGGTGGCGCAATCAGCTTGCGGGCGGCCAGGTCCAGCCAACCGCCGGTACTGTTCACGCGCGCGGCCAGCTTGCCGTCCGGGCGGATGATGTCGGAGCGCAGTATCCAGCGGCTGCCGTCTTCCGCCAGGCCGGCCAGCGACAAGGTCACCGTGATCTCTTCCAGCAGCAGCACTTCCTTGACGTAGGCGATTTCGTCCTTCATCACCACCGGGCCGATATTGAGCCGCATGAATTCACTCATCGGAAAACCATGCTCCGACAGGAACAGCATGCGTACATCGCCCGATTTGTCGAGGAAAGCGGTATTGCGCATATGGCTGTTGAAGTCCATATCGCCCCAGCCAGCCATTAACTTTTTAGAAAACATCTCACGCTCCAAGGAAATCGACCAAGGTGCATGCTACCACCTTGGTTGCCTTGCGCAGATCTTCCAGATTGAGTCGTTCATCGGCCTTCTTGGCATTCGACTCCGGCACCGTGCGCGGGCCGGCGCCATACAGCACCGCCGGAATGCCATGCTCACCGTACAGGCGCGCATCCGCATACAGCGGCGTACCTTGTGCCGGGATGGTCTCGCCGATGAAGGTTTGTGCATTCTGCTGGAGGCTGGCCACCAGCTTTTCCGTGCCCGGACGTTCGCGCAGTGCGTGCGACAGCAGCAGGCGCCGGATCTCCAGCGTAATGCCCGGCACACCCTGCACCGCATGCTCGATCAGCGCACGCACCTGCGCTTCCACTTCCACCGGATCTTCTTCCGGGATCATGCGGCGGTCCATCTTCAGCACCACTTTGCCCGGCACGACGTTGGTGTTGGTGCCGCCGTCGATACGGCCCACCAGCATGGTCGGCGAATCGATGCCGGCGATGTTCGATTTGATCTTTTTGAGTTCCGGCAGCTGGCCGTAGATCGCATTCAGTATCCGCGTCGCCGCCTGCAGCGCATCGTGGCCCGTCTCCGGCATCGCGCCGTGGCCAGACTTGCCGTGTACCGAGATCTCCAGCTGCAGACAGGCGTTGTGCGCGGTGACGATGTTGTAGCTGAAGCCAGCCGCAATCACATAATCCGGCCGGGTCAGCTTTTGCTCAAGCAGCCAGCCCGGCCCCAGCAGGCCGCCGAATTCCTCGTCGTACGTGAAGTGCAGCTCCAGCGCGCCCTTGAGCGGCACACCCAGAGCCTCCAGCGCGCGCGTGGCAAAGATGTAGGTCGCAAAGTCGCACTTGGACACCGCCGCCGCACGGCCATAGATATAACCATCGGCCACCACGCCACCATATGGCGGATAGGTCCAGTTGTCGCCCGGCGGCACCACGTCGCCATGCGCGTTCAGCGCCACGGTCGGTCCACCCGCCGCATAAGGGCGGCGCACGATCAGATTGGTGATGGTCTCCATGCCGTAATCGCGCACGGTCTGCTCAGGCACGGCATGCTTTTCCGCCGTCCAGCCATAGGTCTTGACCAGATCCGCCACCATGTCCGCATGCGGCGCATTATTCCCCGGCGGCGTATCGGTCGGTACGCGCAGCAGCTGCTGCAGCACGCCAACTTCTTCGTCAAAGTGTGCATCGATCCACTGCGCCAGTTGTTCTTTCGTGTTCATTTCTCGTTCCTTCATTTCGCACCGGCCTCGTACCACGCAGCGATCTGCGCGCGTTCGGCATCGGTCATATTGGTCAGGTTAGCCAGCGGCATCGCCTTGGTCTGCACTACCTGCTTGTAGATTTTTTCTGCACCCTGGTGAATCTGGTCCGCGTTATCGAATGTCACACCCAGCGGCGCAGTGGCAAAACCGGCCTGTGTAGGATGCGCCGAGTGGCACGCTACGCAGCGCTGCTCGATCACCGTTTTCACCTTGGCGAATTCCGCCGCCGGATCCGCCGCAGGCGCCACCGCAACTGGCTTGGCCGGTGCAATCGCCACCGCGACACCAGCCAGCAGCGCCACGCCGATGGCTGGATAGCGCCACTCCACGCGCCCTTTGTGGCGCAGATTGAAGAAGTGGCGAATGAAGACGCCGGCCGCCATGATAAAGGCCAGCACCAGCCACGCATGGTCATTCCGGTAAGTCATCGCATAGTGGTTGCTGATCATGATGAACAGCACCGGCAGCGTGAAATAGTTATTGTGTACGCTGCGCTGCTTGGCTTTCTGGCCGTGTACCGGGTCCGGCATGCGGCCGGCCGACATGGCTTCCACCATCTTGCGCTGGCCAGGAATAATCAACATCAGCACATTGCCCACCATGATGGTGCCGATCAGCGCACCAATGTGGATGTAGGCCGCACGCCCGCTCAGCACGTGCGTGAGGCCATAGGCCGCCGCCACGATCAGCGCAAAGATCACCACACCAAACCAGCCATCGCGCTTGCCCAGCGGCGAGCGGCACAGCAGGTCATACGCGGTCCAGCCGATCACCAGCGTGCCGACGCCGATACCCACGGCCTGCAAACTGCTGATGTCCGCGACCGACTTATCGATCATCATGGCTTGCGCGTTGAAGTAGTAGGCAATGGTCAGCAGCGCGATCCCGGACAGCCAGGTGGAGTAAGCCTCCCATTTAAACCAGTGCAGTTCTTTCGGCAGCTCGGCCGGCGCCACCAGGTACTTCTGCGGATTATAGAAACCGCCGCCATGAACGGCCCACAGCTCACCCGATACACCCTTCTTCGCCAGTTCCGAACCGGGCGCCGGCGGACGGATGGAATTGTCCAGCCACACAAAGTAGAACGAGGCGCCTATCCAGGCGATGCCGGTGATGATATGCAGCCAGCGCACCAGCAGGTTTGCCCACTCAAGGCCGTACGGGATCAGATATTCCATGTAATTTGACAGGTCAAAGATGTGGCTAATTTACAGAAGATAAACGGATTTGATTCCTACTACATGAACATTAGAGTATATTAGACATATCCGATCCCGTATAACATTAGTCTGCTCATGTCCGCTTTGCCGCAACACCTGGACCTCCACCTGATCCGCATTCTCTATCTGCTGCTGGTGGAGAAGAACGTCTCCCGCGTCGCCCTCAAACTGAATCAGCCGCAGCCTTCGATCTCCGCATCGCTGCGCAAGCTGCGCGAGCTGACGGGCGATCCGCTGCTGGTGCGTGGCGCGCGCGGCATGGTGCCGACCCAGCACGGTGAAAGCCTGCTTGCACCGGCAAAGCGCATTCTCGACGAAACCGAGAATCTCTTCCTCAAGAAAGCACCTTTCGTACCACAGGAAGAGGCGCGCACCTTCCACGTCGCCGCGCCGGATTATCTGGACAGCCAGTTCCTGCCCAACCTGGTGGCGGCGCTGCGCCGCGGCTCGCCCAATAGCCGCATCAGGATTCACAGCCTCGGCCCCGGCGTCGATTACGTGCGCCTGCTGTCCGATGGCGACATGGACCTGGTCATCGCCAACTGGGACGAGCCGCCCGAGCATCTGCACATGTCCAAGCTGTTCGAGGACCCCATCATCTGCATGATGCGCGCCGACTGCCCGTATGCGCTGCGCACCGCCAGCGACAAGATGACCATGGACGATTACCTCACGCTGCCGCATGTGGCGCCCACGCAGATCCTGCCCGGCTACCTCGGCGTCATTGATGATTACCTGGAGCGCCAGGGCTTGCAGCGCAACGTGGTGGTCGAGTCGGCGTACTTCGGCCTGATCCCGAATATGCTGGCGCAGACCGACCTGGTACTCACCACCGGCAGCCAGTTCGTGCGCCACTATGAAAAGCAGATGCCGTTGAAGACCTACACGGTGCCGGTGAAATTCCCGGCCATGCGCTTCTACCAGTTGTGGCATGAACGCGTGCATCAGGCGCCGGAACACAAATGGCTGCGCGACCAGGTCGCCGCCGCCGCCAAGTCGCTGGCGCAGAAGTAAGCGCAATGATATAAACCTTACGGCATACCGCATATATTGCGGCGGCGCTGGCACGATATGATGGAGCTTATGATGACACTCTCCGACCTCAATAGCTGCGACGCCGCCACTTTCGTTGAACGCCTGCGCGGCATCTACGAGCATTCACCGTGGATACCGGAACGCGCTGCCGCACAACGGCCATTCAACAGCGTCACCGCATTGAAGCAGGCCATGCAGACTGTGGTCAGCAACGCCACGCTGGATGAACAACTGGGCCTGATCCGCGCCCACCCAGAACTGGCAGGCAAAGCTGCGGTGGCCGGCCAGCTGACGGCGGAATCGACCAGCGAACAAGCCAGGTCGGGGCTGCACCTTTGCAGTGCGGAGGAATTCGCCACGCTGCACCAGTTGAATGCGGACTACAACGCCAGATTCGGTTTCCCCTTCATCCTCGCCGTCAAGGGTCCCACCGGACAAGGCCTGACGCGCCAGAGCGTGATCGCCACCTTTACGCGCCGCCTGAAAAACCAGCGCGCCGATGAAATCGCCGAGTGCCTACGCCAGATCAAGCGCATCGCCGAAATCCGCATCAACGACCTGCTGGCCGTGCAGCTGGAATTCGGCCCCACCATCATGCAATGGTGCGAGACGATCGGCGCATGGAGCGACGACGAGGACGCACTGACCTGCGCCTACATGACACCGGCGCACCGCAAGACGGCTGCCCAGCTGCTGGACTGGATGCGCGAAGCCGGCATGGATGCGCACATCGATGCCGTCGGCAATGTGGTCGGCGTCTACCGTTCCGACGCGGCAAACGCCAAAACGCTGATAACCGGCTCGCACTACGACACCGTGCGTAACGGCGGCAAGTACGACGGTCGCCTCGGCATTCTGCTGCCGATCGCCATTGCGCGCAGCCTGCATGCGCGCGGCGAAAAACTGCCCTTCAATCTGGAGATCATCGGCTTTGCAGAGGAAGAAGGCGTACGCTTCAAGAGCACCTTCCTCGGCAGCACCGCCGTTACCGGGCACTTTGATCTGTCGCTGCTGCACCAGACGGATGCCGATGGCGTCAGCATGCGCGATGCGCTGCTGGCTGCGGGCCACGATGTCGCGCGTATTCCCGCGATTGCCCGCAATCCGGCTGACCTGCTGGGTTTTGTGGAAGTCCATATCGAACAAGGCCCCGTGCTGCTGCAACGCGATCTGGCGCTGGGCGTGGTCACCGCCATTGCCGGCAGCTCGCGCTACCTGGTCGATCTCACCGGCCTGGCCAGCCACGCCGGCACCACGCCAATGAGCATGCGCAAAGACGCTGCTGCTGCAGCAGCGGAGATTGTGCTGCTGGTTGAACAGCGCTGTGCGCAAGCCCCCTCGCTGGTCGGCACTGTCGGTCAGTTGCAAGTGCCCGGAGGTTCGGTCAACGTGATTCCCGGCGCCTGCAAGCTGTCGCTGGATATCCGCGCGGCCGACGACGCTGTGCGTCTCGCAGCAGTGAAGGATGTACTGGACGGCATCGCCGCTATTTGCGCACGCCGTCAGATCGAATGCAGCATCGAGCAGATCGTCGATGCCAGCGCGGCGCCATGTGCAGCGCGCCTGATGCAGCAATTCGGCGCTGCGATAGAACGTGCCGACCTGCCGCGCTTCGATCTCTTGTCCGGCGCCGGTCACGACGCGATGGCCATGGCCGCCATCACCGATGTCGCCATGCTGTTCACGCGCTGCGGCAACGGCGGCATCAGCCACAATCCGCTGGAGACCATGACGGCTGACGATGCCGACATCGCCGCCCGCGTGCTGCTGGACTTCCTGCGCAGCTACGCAGCCTGATCGCGCACGTACTGGCGCGGCGAGCATCCCATCACGCGCTTGAAGGCTGTACTGAAAGCGCTGTCCGATTCATAGCCCAGTGCCTGCGAGATCGCCGATACCGGCTGGTTCGAATGCACCAGCCGGTCGCCCGCCAGCAGCATGCGCCAGCGCGTCAGGTATTCCATCGGCGAGGTGCCGACGGTCTGCTTGAACTTCAGGGCCAATGTGGAGCGCGACATTCCGACATGCTGCGCCAGACTCTCCAGCGTCCAGCGCTGCGCAGGCTCCGCATGCAGCGCGCCAATGGCGCCACCGATCTGCGGATCGGCCAGCGCATACAGCCAGCCCACGCCACTGCCCTCTGCCTCCGCCAGCACCAGACGTAAAGCCTGCACCAGCATCATGTGCGCCATGTGCTGCGCGATCAGCACATGGCCGGGCCGCTGCTCGCGCAGCTCGGCCGCCAGGCGCTGCAGCGACCAGCGCAGCGTTTCGCGGTCCGTATCCTTGTGCACGTGGGCGATGGGCGGCAGTGCCTCCAATAGCACGCTGGTGTGCTTGCCATGGAAAACAAAGTGGCCGCCGACGATCATGCAGCCGCCGCCATCGTTGATGATGCCGATGCCGCCCACGCGCCGCCGGTGCAGCAGCTCCAACGCATTCACGGGCGGCAGTGACAGATCGCTGGCGAGGCGGAATGCACGGCCGCGCGGCAGCAGGAAGCAGTCACCGGCTTTCAGGCGCACCGGTTCTGGCACATCCTCCACCGCCAGCCAGCACTCGCCGTTCACCACGGCGTAGCACTTGATGCCCTCCGGGCGATGGAACTGCAGCGCCCAGTCACCGGCGGCATCAAAGCCGCCTGCCATATAGCTGCGCGGCTTCAGCAGCGACAGCACGTCTGATAGTGGATCCATGATTTCAGGACGAATACAAAGAAAGTACGGATTCTACAGCATTGATCGTCTGATTTCTGAACCGTATCATGCACATCATCCAACCAAGGAGATATGCAATGAAAGTATTCGTAACAGGAGCAACCGGCTGGGTAGGTTCGGCCGTCATTCAGGAATTACTGGGCGCAGGCCACGACGTTCTGGGCATGGCCCGCACGGATGAGGGAGCGGAAACGCTGGCACGCCGCGGCATCGCCGTGCATCGCGGCGAGCTGTCGGACCTGGACAGCCTGGTCGCCGGCGCCCGCGCTTGCGATGGCGTGATCCACACGGCCTTCATCCACGACTTCAAGGACTTCAACGCCGCTGGCGAAACCGACCGCGCCGCCATCGCCGCCATGGGCGATGCACTGGCCGGCACCGGCAAGCCATTGGTCACGACCTCCGCCAGCGCCTTGCTGAAGCACGGCGTTACCGGCAGCGAGAACGATGGTCCCGATCCGCAAGGCCCGGCGCAGCATCGCACAGCGTCGGAGGCACAGACGCTGTCGTTAGTCGAGCGCGGCGTACGGGCCACGCTGGTACGCCTGCCCCCATCGGTGCATGGTGATGGCGATTACGGCTTCGTACCGCGCCTGGTCGATATCGCCCGCGCCAAAGGTATGTCGGCCTACATCGGCGAAGGCCGGAACCGCTGGCCGGCAGTGCACCGCTTCGACGCGGCGCGGCTATATCGCCTGGCGCTGGAACTTGGCGTCGCCGGCAAGCGCTATCATGCGGTCGGCGAACAAGGCATCGCCGCGCGCGATATCGCGGCGGCTATCGGCAAGGGATTGAATCTGCCGGTGGTCAGCGTTGGCCCGGCCGAAGCGGCGGACCACTTTGGTTTCCTGGGACGCTTTTTTGCTGCCGACTGCCCGGCAGACAGCACGCTGACGCAGCAGCAGCTGGGCTGGTCGCCTACTGGCCTGGCGCTGATCGAGGATATGGCGCAGCACTACTTCCAAGGCTGAGCAGCGCCGATGCCACATCGGCGATCACTGGCGCCCAGCCGCCGCCATGCGGCTGGCGGAACAGGCGCATGGATGGATACCATGGCGTATCGCCACGGCCGGCCATCCAGCGCCAGTCGCAGCGATAATCGGGCAGCAGCAGCCAGCACGGCTTGCCCAATGCCCCCGCCAGATGTGCGACAGCGGTATCCACGCTGATGACCAGATCGAGGTTGGCGATTACCGCCGCCGTCTCCGCAAAATCCGCCAGCTGCGGACCGACGGCATGCAGCGGCATGCCTGACGGCGGCATCAAGGCCTCTTCCTCACCGGGGCCTTTTTGCAAACTGACGAAGTCCACGCCGTTTGCCGCAGCCAGCGGCGCGAGCGCCATCAGCGACGGCAACGAGCGGTCGGCATCGTTCTCGAAATTGACATTGCCGCGCCACGCCAGGCCAACGCGCAAGCCGCCCTGTGGCAGCACTTCGCGCCAGCGTGCCACCAGATCCGGTTCAGCGTGCAGGTAAGGCACGCCGGCCGGAATGGTGCTCATCGCGGTATGGAACAAGCAGGGCAGACGCATGGGACGCGTCCAGTAATCCCAGGCAGCCGGCAATGTCTCGCCCAGCGCATGCAGCTGATCGACGCCAGGCAGCGTGGCCAGCAAGCGTACGAGACCCGGATGGCAAACCACATCGACACGGGCAGCACCGCGCGCCTTTAACTGTGGCACGTAGCGGCAAAAATGAATCATGTCGCCATGGCCAGCTTCCAGGCCCAACACGATGGACTTGCCATCCAGCGGTTCGCCTTCCCAGAAAGAACAGTCAAACGACAGCGGGAACTGATCGAATTGCCAGCGCGCTTCCAGCATGCGCCAGCCTTCTTCAAAGCGCGCCTGTCTCAACAGCAGATAGCTCAGGTTGAACTGCGCGCGCGCATGCTGCGGGTCCAGCGCAAGCGCCTGCCGGTAGCAGGCCTCTCCTTCGGCTTCCCGATGTGTACACACCATCAGCACTCCCAGCTGGCTCCATGCCGAAGGCGACTCGGGCTCCAGCTCAATGGTGGTTCGCATCGCCAGTTCAGCTTCGGCAAAGCGCTTTTCCTTTAACATCAATGCGCCCAGATTCTGGTGAAGCTGCGCATGATCCGGCATCAGCGCTATCGCCTGGCGATAGTGGAACTCCGCTTCCGCATTGGCGCCCTGCTGCTCCTTGAGAAATCCCAGATTGGCGCGCGCTGCGGCATGCCATGACTGTAGCGCCAACGCTTGCAGATAACAGTCCTCCGCAGCGGCAAAGTCGCCTGCGGCCATATGGTGGTTTGCGTCGAGATAGGCTTGCTGGGAATCGGTATGCATCAATAACGTGCGATGAACGCCACCAGTTCGTTGTACGGCAGCGGTTTGCTGAACAAATAGCCTTGATAATAATGGCAGCCTTCTTCCGTGACAAATGCCAGCTGTTCGGCCGTCTCCACCCCCTCCGCCAGCACCGACATCTCCAGCGTCTTACCCAGCGCGACGATCATGCGGACGATGGCGGCGCCGTGGCCGCCCCTGGAGGCGTCCCAGATGAAGGAGCGGTCGATCTTGAGCTGGGATATCGGCAGCCGGTGCAGATAGGATAGCGACGAATAGCCTGTGCCGAAATCATCGACTGCAAAGCGCACACCTGCCGCGCGCAGGCGCTGCATCTTCTCCACCGTGCCTTCCACGTCCTTGAGCAACAGGCTTTCGGTCAGTTCAAGCCGCAGCCGGTCTGGCCGCGCGCCAGTCTGCGACAGTGCCGCCAGCACCTGCTCGACAAAGTCAGGCCGGTGAAACTGGATGGCGCTGACATTGACGGCCACCTCCAGCGAGGCGGTACGCTGATCGTTCGCCCAGCGTGACAACAGACGGCAGGCCTCCGTCAGCACCCAGCGTCCGAGCGGCAGTATCATGTTGGTGTCTTCCGCGACCGGAATGAATTCAATCGGAGAAATCAGGCCGCGCTCTGGATGGCGCCAGCGCACCAGTGCTTCCACGCCGGCCAGCTCTCCCGTCATCCCCGCCAGTGGCTGATAATGCAGTTCAAATTCCTGATTGGCCAACGCCCGGCGCAAGTCAGCCTCCATCGCAGCACGTGCCGATACCCGCGACTGCATCACCGGATCAAAGAAACAGATGGCGCTGCGGCCGGCTGCCTTGGCCTGATACATCGCCAGGTCGGCGCGCTGCAATATCTCCTCGATGCCTGCCGTCTCGCGGCCAAACAGTGCGACGCCGATGCTGGCTGACGTGTAATGCTCCGTGCCCGCTACCTCAAACGGTGCTTGAAATGCCAGTAGCAGCTTGGACGAAATCTCCTGCGCCTGCGCCTCCGCATTAGCGCCCAAGTCTTCCAGCAGTACGACAAACTCGTCGCCACCAAAGCGCGCCACAGTATCGCAACTGCGCACGGCATCGTTAAAGCGGTCCGCCACCAGTTGCAGCAGCGTGTCGCCCTTGTCATGGCCGCGCGTGTCGTTGATATTCTTGAAGTTATCCAGATCGATAAACAAGGTGGCGCCCACGCGGCCAGTACGCCGGCCCAGGGCGAGCGCGTGCTCCATGCGGTCCAGCAGCAGCTGGCGATTGGGCAGGCCGGTCAGCTTGTCGTAAAAGGCCAGGCGATGGATCTCCGCTTCGGTCGCCTTGCGGTCGCTGATATCGCGGAAGTAAATGGTCAACCCTTCTTCCGACGGGTAGGCGCGGATCTCGGTCCACAGATCCAGCGGAGCATAGTGCTCCTCAAACGTGACGGGGGTATTGGTTTCTATGGCTTTGTGATACGCGCGGTAGTAGGGACCACCCACCGCTTCCGGGAACACGTCCCACACGCTGCGGCCAGTGACATCGCCGCGTTTCACCTTGGTCAGCCGCTCGGCATTGCCGTTCATGTAGCGGATTTCCCAGTGATGACCCAGCATCAGGACTGCATCCGAGATGCTTTCCAGCGTGGCCGTCAGGACAGCTGCCTGCAGCGCTTCCGCATGAGATTCGTGTGGTCCTTGCATGTTGGTAGCCGGTGCGCTCTGATCTGAGCAAATAGTATGCGCTCCGGCTGTGCTGCGGTCAAACGCGCATCACACCACGCGTGCGCGCTCCAGCATCGCGTGCAGCAGGACATTGCATCCCGCCTCAAGGTGTTCGGCCTTGGCGTCCTCGATTTCGTTATGGCTGATGCCATCCTTGCAGGGCACGAAGATCATGCCCGCTGGCGCCAGGCGCGCCGCATAGATGGCGTCATGGCCAGCGCCGGACACCACATCCATGGTCGAGTAACCCAGTTTGGCAGTGGCGTTGCGCACCGCGTCCACGCATTCGGGATGGAACGGGCAAGGCGGATAATAAGACACGCGCTCAATCGAAATCTTCAAGCCCGTTTCGCTGCGGGTCTTGTCGATAAAAGCCAGCATCTCGCCATGCATGGTGTTGAGCAGTTCATCGTTCACATTGCGCAGGTCGATACTGAATTTGACTTCTCCCGGAATGACGTTGCGGCTGTTCGGGAACAGCTGCACCATGCCCACCGTGCCACGGCCATAGGGCGGATAGCGGTTGGCGATGGCGACGACTTCCTGCATGATCCTGGTCGAGACTTGCAGCGCATCTTTGCGCAGATGCATCGGCGTGGGACCTGCATGCGCCTCCATGCCGGTGACCACGCAGTCGTACCACGAAAGACCCATCACCGCAGGCACCACGCCGATGACCTTGTCGGCATCCTCCAGCACCGGCCCCTGCTCGATGTGGGTTTCAAAATAAGCGCCGATGGGATGATCGCCGGGCACCTGCGGACCTTTGTAGCCGATGCGCTCCAGTTCTTCGCCGACCGACTTGCCGTCAACATCGCGTGCAGCGTAAGCAGTCTCCAGACTGAACGCGCCACAGAAGACGCCAGAGCCCATCATCACCGGCACGAAGCGCGAGCCTTCTTCATTGGTCCAGAAGGCGACTTCAATCGGCGCCTCGGTTTTGATTTTGAGATCGTTGAGCGTACGCACCACCTCAAGGCCGGCCAGCACGCCGTAATTGCCATCGAACTTGCCGCCAGTCGGCTGCGTATCGATATGGCTGCCCGTCATTACGGGCGGCAGCGCGTTGTTCGTGCCATCGCGGCGCATGAAGACATTGCCGATCTGGTCGATCGTGATGGACAGGCCAGCCTCCCTGGCCCAGCCGACGACCAGATCGCGGCCCTGCTTGTCGAGGTCCGTCAGCGCCAGGCGTTTCACGCCGCCCTTTTCCGTCGCGCCGATTTTGGCCAGTTCCATCAGCGATGCCCACAGGCGGTCACCATTAATTTTCATCTCGGACTCCTTAACGCGCGGACGTTGGCTTGAACGCCGGACGATTCACATAACGGCCAGCACCTTCCACTGCCATCAGCACGCCGCGGTGGAACACGACATTACCGGCGGCCAGCGTGGTGCTGGGAATACCACGTACCGTACGGCCTTCAAACACATTGAAGCCGCCCTTGGCAAACTGGGTCAATGCGGAAATGGTGCGCGTGCCTTCCGGGTCCCACACCACCACATCGGCATCCGCTCCCGGTGCAATCACGCCCTTGCGCGGATACATATTGAAAATCTGCGCCGTATTGGTGGAAGTGACCTTGACGAATTCCGATGGCGTCAGCATGCCGGTATTGACACCGGCATCCCAGACCACCGACATGCGGTCCTCGACCCCGCCGCAACCGTTTGGAATTTTGGTGAAATCATCCTTGCCCATGGCCTTCTGCTCGGCGCAGAAAGTGCAATGGTCGGTCGCCGTCGTATGCAGATTGCCGCCACGCAGACCCTCCCACAAAGCCTTCTGGTGATGCTTGCCGCGGAATGGAGGGCTCATCACATGGCCCGCCGCAAATTCCAGATCTTCGCTGTGATACACGCTATCGTCGATGACCAGATGGCCGGCCAATGCCTCGCCATACACGCGCTGTCCATGGGCGCGCGCGCGGCTGATCGCTTCCAGCGATTCGGCACAGGACACATGCACGATGTAGATTGGCGTATGCATCACATTGGCAATGGCAATCGCGCGGTTGGCGGCTTCCGCTTCCACTTCCGGTGGACGCGACAGCGGATGCGAGCTTGGCCCGGTCAGGCCGCGCTTCAGCAGGTCTTGTTGCAGCTGGTAGACCAGCTCACCGTTCTCTGCGTGCACGGTCGGAATCGCCCCCAGGTCGAGGCAGCGGCGGAAGCTCTTCACCAGCGTTTCGTCATCCGCCATGATGGCGTTCTTGTACGCCATGAAGTGCTTGAAGCTGTTGACGCCATGGTCCTTGACCAGGATGCCCATGTCGCGGTGCACCGTGTCGTCCCACCAGGTGATCGCCACGTGGAAGGTATAGTCGCCGGCAGACTTCTTCGCCCACTCGCGCCACTGCTGGTAGGCCTCGATGAGGTTCTGCTTCGGCGACGGAATCACAAAATCGATGATGGTGGTGGTGCCGCCCGCCAGCCCCGCGGCCGTGCCGGTGTAGAAATCATCCTGCGTCACCGTGCCCATGAACGGCAGGTTCATATGCGTGTGCGGGTCGATCCCGCCCGGCATCACATACTGGCCGCCCGCATCGATGATCTTGGCGCCGGACGGCACCTCCAGATTTTCGCCCACGGCGATAATCTTGTCGCCATCGCACAGCACATCGGCGCGGAAAGCGCGATCGGCGTTGACGACAGTGCCGCCACGGATGATTGTTTTCATAAGCGTCTCCTTATGGGTGAACCGGCGCCCTTACTGCGGGCACGGTCTTCCCTTTCATCATAATCCCGTACACCACGGCCGAAATGGCGATGCCAACGAACCAGGCGTAGGTATAAATTGTTTTCAAGGCTTCCGCGACATCCGGGAAGGATGCCGGGAAAGCGGCGTTGAGGAAGCCAGGGATATTCGGCAGTACGCCGATGACAAATGCCACGATTGCCGCCATATTCCAGCCCTTGCCATACGAGTACTGGCCATCTTCGCGATACAGTTCCGTCACATTCAGCTCCGTCTTGCGGACCATGTAGTAGTCCACGATCAGCACACCCGCGATAGGTCCCAGCAGCGCCGAATAGCCAATCAGCCAGGTGAAGATATAGCCCTGGGTGGACTCCAGTATCTTCCATGGCATCATCAGGATCGCGATGGCAGCGGTGATGTAGCCACCGGCCTTGTAGCTGATCTGCCGCGGCGCCAGCGAAGAGAAATCATACGCCGGACCGACCAGGTTCGCCGCCAGATTGACGGACACCGTATCGATCAACAGGACCAGCAGCGCCACCAGCACGGCCACGCCGGTCATGCGGCTGGACAGATCGACCGGGTCCCAGATCGCCTTGCCGTACAAGACCACCGTGGCCGAAGTCACGATCACCGCCATTGCCGCCAGAAGCCCCATCGGCACCGGCAGGCCAACCGACTGGCCGATCACCTGATCGCGCTGGGTTTTGGCGAAGCGGGTAAAGTCGGGAATGTTCAGCGCCAGCGTCGCCCAGAAGCCGACCATGGCCGTCAGCGACGGCCAGAATGTGGTCCAGAACTGGCCGGCCTTCTTGCCGCCTTCGACGAACTGCGACGGCGCCGACAGCAGCTCGCCGAAGCCGCCGGCCTTGTTGTAGACCCATCCCAGCAGCACAAAGCAGATCACGATTTTCAGCGGTGCGGTGTAGGTTTCCAGTTTGCGGATCGCATCCATGCCATGCACGATGTAATAGAACTGGATCGCCCAGAAAGCCAGGAAGCACAGTAGCTGGCCACCATTGATGCCAAGGCCCGCGATCTTCTCGCCACCGATCTCGCCGCCCATCATCACGCCCAGCAGCGTGTAGATCATCTGGCCGCCGAACCAGGTTTGAATGCCATACCATCCGCAAGCGACAATCGCACGCATCAGCGCCGGCAGCCGCGCGCCCGACGTGCCGAAAGAAGCACGCGCCAGCACCGCGTACGGAATCCCGTACTTGGTACCGGCATGGCCAATCAGCAGCATAGGCAGCAGCACGATGGCGTTGGCCAGGAACACCGTCAGCACCGCCTGATACCCCGACATGCCGCCCTCGATCAAACTGGCCGACAAGGTGTAAGCCGGTATGCACATCACCATGCCGACCCACAGCGCGGAGAAGTGATACCAGCGCCAGGTACGTTGTGCGGCGGTGGTCGGTGCGAGGTCTTCGTTCCAGAGTTGCGTGCTGCCAGAGAGTTCTTTGCTCACGGGGCGTTCTCCAAAGGGTTAATGTATCCGTCCACCACAGCAAGTTCCGTACCTTTAGGCCTGCGCCACCCGCACTGCGCTGCGCCGCAGGCGGGTAGCGGCATGCAGCCATCACGCCGTCTCTGCAACCCTTTCCGCGCGTGGATTGCGCGGATCCTGCGTCCAGTTCATATATGGCTTGCCGTTATCCTGCGGCACCATCGTGATGCAGCCCTGCACCGGACAGGTGATCTCGCATAGATTACACCCAACGCACTCCTCCTTGATGACTTCATAGGTCCGCACGCCACTTGCCTCGTCGATGAGCTGTGCAATCGACTGGTGCGAGGTATCCTCGCACGCCACGTAACAGCGGCCGCACTTGATACAGTCGTCCTGGTTGATCTGCGCGATCACCTGGTAGTTCATGTTGAGGTATTTCCAGTCGGTGGTGTTGGGTACCGCCTTGCCGGAAAACTCGCTGATGCTCTTGTAGCCTTTTTCGTCCATCCAGCGCGACAGGCCATCCTTCATCTCTTCAACGATGCGGAAACCATGCAGCATCGCTGCCGTGCAGACCTGCACACAGCCCGAGCCCAGGGCGATGAACTCTGCCGCATCGCGCCAGTTGCCGATGCCGCCGATGCCGGAGATCGGCAAACCGGCCGTCTGCGGATCGCGTGCAATCTCCGCCACCATGTTCAGCGCGATCGGCTTCACGGCCGAGCCGCAATAGCCGCCGTGCGTGCTGGCGCCGCCGACAACAGGGAATGCCACCATCTGGTCCAGGTCCAGATGGGTAATCGAGTTGATGGTGTTGATGAGCGAAACCGCATCCGCACCGCCGGCCTTGGCCGCACGCGCTGGCGCACGCACGTCGGTGATGTTCGGCGTCAGCTTGACGATCACCGGCAGCCGGGTGTTCTGCTTGCACCAGCGCGTCACCATCTCGACGTATTCCGGCACCTGGCCCACTGCCGCCCCCATGCCGCGTTCCGGCATACCGTGCGGGCAACCGAAATTGAGTTCGATGCCATCCGCACCCGTCGCTTCCACCAGTGGCAGGATATCGGCCCACAGCTTTTCTTCGCAAGGCAGCATCAGCGAAACGATGATGACGCGGTCCGGCCAGTCCTTCTTCACTTGCGTGATTTCCTGCAGATTGATTTCCAGCGAACGGTCGGTAATCAGCTCGATGTTATTAAAGCCGAGGACTTCACGGTTCTTGCCGTAGTGCGCCGAATAGCGTGACGAGACGTTGACGGCAGCAGGATCTTCACCCAGCGTTTTCCACACCACGCCGCCCCACCCTGCCTCAAATGCGCGCACCACGTTGTAGGCCTTGTCCGTTGGCGGCGCGGAGGCCAGCCAGAACGGATTGATGGATTTGATGCCGCAGAATTCTATGCTCAGGTCAGCCATTATGCAGCCTCCTTCATACCGTTGATGTCAGCGTGGATGGCATGTGCCGCCAGCTTGCCGTGTTGGACCGCTTGCACGGTCAGATCCTGCCCGGGCGCCACACAGTCGCCACCGGCGTAGATGCGCGGCAGGACTGTGCGGAACTGATCGTCGACGTGGATTTTGTCACCGTCGCGTTTCAGCGTTTTCGCCAGCGGATCGCTGATGCTCGTTTCGTCCATGCTCTGGCCGATGGCCTTGAAGATGGCGTCAGCCGCGATCTCGAAGGTTTCGCCAGTGCCGGACAGGCGGCCGTTGACCAGCGCCGTTTTCTCAAAGCGCATGCCGCGCACCCGGCCGGCGTCATCCAGCAGCACTTGCTGCGGCTGCGCCCAGGTCCGCATGCGGACCTGATTTTCCTTGGCGATGTGCTGTTCATGCCCGGTTGCGCTCATGGCCTCAAAGCCGCGGCGATAGACCAGCGTGACTTCATCCGCGCCAAGGCGCTGGATCTGCACCGCCATATCGATGGCCGTATTGCCGGCGCCGATCACGATGGCGCGCGATGGCACGGGCAGCTTGCTCAGGTCATTCGCCTGGCGCAGTTCGGCGATGTAGTCAACTGCAGCCAGCAGGCCTGGTGCGTCTTCGCCGGTCAGGCCCAGCTGCTTGCTGGCGCCCAGGCCAAGGCCCAGGAACACCGCGTCGTATGCGGCGTGCAGATCTTTCAGCTGCACATTGCCGCCCAGTGTCTGGCCGTGCTGGATGGTGATGCCGCCGATTTGCAGCAGGAAGTCGACTTCTTTCTGCGCGAAGTTATCCGTCAGCTTGTACTTCGCGATGCCGTATTCATTGAGTCCGCCGGATTTTTCCTGCGCTTCATAGATCACAACGTCGTTGCCCAGCATGGCCAGGCGGTGCGCGCACGACAGGCCTGCCGGGCCGGCGCCAACCACGGCGATCTTCTTGCCGGTGCTGGCAGCGCGCTGGAACGGATGCGCGTCCAGACGCATGTTGTCGATGGCGTAGCGTTGCAGCAGGCCGATTTTGACGGGCTGGCCTTCCGCATCGTGATTCCGCACGCAGGCGTCTTCGCACAGGATCTCGGTCGGACAGACGCGCGAGCAGCTGCCGCCAAGGATATTCTGTTTCAGGATGCCGACGGCGGCGCCGTTGACGTTGCCATCGTGGATATTGCGGATGAAGCTCGCCACATCAATCTCCGATGGGCAGATGCGCATGCACGGCGCATCGTAGCAATACAGGCAGCGCGATGCCTCAATCGCAGCCTGGCGCGCGTTGAGTGCAGGTGCAAGGTCAGTGAAGTTTTTCGCCAGTGATTCGTTGGCTTCCTTCGCTTTGGGCAGGTAGCTAATCGATTCGATCATGATGGTCCTCGGTGGGTGTTTTTATTTCATCTGAGGGAATGCAAATTCTGCGCCAGCGCTTGCCGTATTTGGCCAGCGCTGCATGACTGCTTTATGCCGCGTGTAGAAGCGCACGCCTTCGGGACCATATGCATGATGATCGCCAAACAGGCTACGCTTCCAGCCGCCAAAACTATTGAAGGCCATCGGCACCGGCAGCGGCACGTTCACACCAACCATGCCGACCTGAATCTGGCGCACGAACTCGCGCGCCGCGCCGCCATCGCGCGTGTAGATCGCTACGCCGTTGCCATACTCATTGCGGTTGATCAGTTCTACCGCACTGCCCACATCCGGCGAACGCAGCATGCACAGCACCGGCCCGAAAATCTCTTCCTTATAAATCGACATATCCGGTGTCACATGATCGAACAGGGTACCGCCGATGAAGAAGCCATGGTCGCGGCCAGGCACCTTGTGGTTGCGGCCATCGACCACCAGTTTGGCTCCCTGCTCAACGCCTTCGCCGATCAGGCGCTCTATGCGCTGCTTGGCGGCGCTGGTGACGACCGGTCCCATTTCGGCGTCAGCCGCCATACCGTCGCGCACTTTCAGTGCAGCGGTGCGCTTTGCCAGTGCGTCGACAATCTTGTCGCCTGCATCGCCCACCGCCACTACCACCGAGATCGCCATGCAACGCTCGCCGGCCGAACCGAAGGCAGCCCCCATCAGCGCATCGACGGTCATGTCCATATCCGCATCCGGCATCACGACCATGTGATTCTTCGCACCGCCCAGCGCTTGCACGCGCTTGCCCGAGGCGCAGCCGCGCGAGTAGATATATTCCGCAATCGGCGTCGAACCGACAAAGCTGATCGCCTGCACCACGGGATGGTCGAGCAGCGCATCGACCGTGACCTTATCGCCCTGCACCACATTGAAGACACCATCAGGTAAACCAGCCTCCTTCAACAGCCGCGCATGCAGCAGCGACGCCGACGGGTCGCGCTCGGATGGTTTGAGCACAAAGGTATTGCCACACGCGATGGCGACCGGGAACATCCACATCGGCACCATCACAGGAAAGTTAAACGGCGTAATGCCCGCCACCACGCCCAATGCCTGGCGCATTGACCAGGCGTCGATGCCGCGCGAAATCTGGTCGGTGAATTCGCCTTTAAGCATCTGCGGTATGCCGACCGCGAACTCCACCATCTCGATCCCGCGCGCCACCTCGCCTTGCGCGTCGGCGAAGGTCTTGCCATGTTCGCGCGTGACCATGGCCGCGAATTCGTCGGTGTGCTGCTGACACAATTGCAGATACTTGAACAGAACACGCGCACGTGTCAGCGGTGGCGTGGCGGACCACGAGGGGAATGCCTGCTCCGCTGCGCGCACGGCGGCATCAACCTCCTCCGCCGTGCCCAGCGCAACCCTGGCTACCGGTTCGCCCAATGCGGGATTGAACACGTCTGCATGGCGGCCGCTTTGCGTATCGACGGTGACGCCGTTTATATAATGGGTGATGGTATCCATGATGCTCTTTCAAGTGTGCGGTTCAGCCCAGCAGGCTGTCCGCGTCTACATAGGTATAACCAAGGCCGTGCGCCACCGCTTCATACGTGACGTGGCCCTGGCAGACATTCAAACCGTTCTTCAAATGCGGATTGGCTTTCAGCGCTTTCTGCCAGCCCTTGTCGGCCAGTGCCAGCGCATGGCGTATCGTTGCGTTATTCAGCGCGAAGGTCGAGGTGCGTGCCACCGCGCCAGGCATATTGGCCACGCAGTAGTGCACCACGCCGTCCACCACATACGTTGGTTGCTCGTGCGTGGTGGCGTGCGAAGTTTCAAAACAGCCGCCCTGGTCGATCGCCACGTCCACTACCACCGCGCCCTGCTTCATGCGCGCGATCATGGACGCGGTGACCAGCTTGGGCGCGGCCGCACCGGGTACCAGCACGCCACCGATCACCAGGTCCGCGTCCAGCACCGCTTCCTCGATCGAGTGTGCGTTGGAATACATGGTGGCAACGCGATTGCCATATACGAGGTCCAGCTGGCGCAGGCGGTCAACGTTCTTGTCGAGTATCGTCACGCGCGCGCCGATGCCAACCGCCATCTGCAAGGCATTGGTGCCAACCACGCCCGCGCCGATAATCGCGATATGGCCCGGCGCCACGCCCGGCACGCCGCCCAGCAACAGGCCCATGCCGCCCTTGGATTTCTCCAGATGCGCGGCGCCAGCCTGGATCGACATGCGCCCCGCCACTTCGCTCATCGGCGCCAGCAACGGCAAGCCGCCGTTGGCGCCCGTGATGGTTTCGTAGGCGATGCAGACCGCGCCGGACTTGACCAGTGCCCTGGTCTGCTCCGGGTCCGGCGCAAGGTGCAGATAGGTGTACAGGATCTGCCCTTCGCGCAGCATGGCGCATTCCTGCGGCTGCGGTTCTTTCACCTTCACGATCATCTCGGCGCGGGCAAAGATTTCTTCCGCGCTGTCGATGATGCTGGCGCCGGACGCTTCATACATCACATCCGCCAGGCCAATGGCCGCGCCGGCGTTTTTTTGTACCAGTACCTGATGACCACGCAAAACGAGTTCTTTCACGCTGGCCGGGGTAAGGCCAACACGGGACTCCTGGTTCTTGATCTCTTTTGGGACGCCGACCAGCATGGTTTTCTCCTCTGCGCTATGCGCTTTAGTCCAGATTTTTAAGTACTTCCCTCAGCTTTCCAAACAACTCGTCAATGTGTTTCTTCTCCAGCACCAGCGGTGGCGACAAGGCGATGATGTCACCGGTCACGCGGATCAAGACGCCATCCGCAAACGCCTGCTTGAAGGCGGCAAATGCACGCGCGCCAGGCTTGCCCGCAATCGGCGCCAGCTCGATGCCGGCGATCAGGCCGATGGTACGAATGTCGATCACGTGCGGCAGGCCTTTCAGCGAATGCACTGCATCGGCCCAGTACTCGGCGATGCCGGCGGCGTGCTCCAGGATCTTCTGTTCCTTGAAGACTTCCAGCGTCGCCAGCGAGGCGGCGCAGGCCACAGGATGGCCCGAGTAGGTGTAGCCGTGGAACAGTTCAATCCCGGCCGGCGCATCCATGAAGGCATCGTGGATATGCTGTTTGCTGAACACCGCGCCCATCGGAATGGTGCCGTTGGTGAGGCCTTTGGCAGTGGTCATCATGTCCGGCTCGACGTCGAAGTAGTCGGCCGCAAATGGCGTGGTCATACGGCCAAAACCGGTAATCACTTCATCGAAGATCAGCAGGATGCCGTGCTTGGTGCACAGTTCGCGCAGGCGCTTGAGATAACCCTTGGGTGGAATCAGCACGCCGGTCGAACCAGCAACCGGCTCCACGATCACCGCGGCGATGGTGGACGCATCATGCAGCGTGACGATGCGTTCCAGCTCGTCGGCCAGATTGCCGCCATATTCAGGCTCGCCGCGCGAGAAGGCGTTCTTGTCCAGGTTGTGCGTGTGCGGCAGGTGATCCACGCCAGGCAGCATCACGCCATACGGCTTGCGGTTACCGGCGATGCCGCCCACCGAGATGCCGCCAAAGCCAACGCCGTGGTAGCCGCGCTCGCGACCGATCAGGCGCGTGCGGCTCGCCTCACCGCGCGCCTTGTGATACGCCAGCGCGATCTTGAGCGCAGTGTCCACCGCTTCGGAACCGGAGTTGGTGTAGAACACATGGCCGAAGCGGTGATTGGTGTACTCCATGAGCTTTTCGGCCAGATCGAAAGCGGCCGGGTGGCCCATCTGGAAGGTTGGCGCGAAATCCAGCTGGCCCACCATCTCGCGCACGGCGGCGACGATCTTCGGTTGCGCGTGGCCGCACGGCACGCACCACAGGCCGGCGGTGCCGTCCAGGATGCTGCGGCCATCCACGTCCTTGTAGTACATGCCTTCCGCCGACACCAGCAGGCGCGGATGGGCTTTGAAATCACGGTTGTTCGTGAATGGCATCCAGAAGGACGCCATCGATTCTGGTCGGGACTCGTTCATGCACATCTCCTAGGAAACAACTGCTTTCGGATTTTTTTGACGAACCGTAAAAAAATTTACCAGTTGGCAAAATGATGATGCAATAATAGACAGCAGGACAACTATCGCACAGATACACAAATCGCAAAACTGTCCAACCGTACTGGCAACAAAAACACTACAGTTTCATTTACGCTGCGCGGAGTCAAGGATGGAAGAGACAAGTCCTGTGATCGATCAAACCGGTGGGCCGGGAAGCTGGCCCTGCGTGGTCATCGAGCGCAGACAGAAGGGCCGCCTGGTCGAACAGATCGTCGCCGCCATCAGCGATATGGTGGCGCGGCGGGAGTTGCGCATAGGCACCAAAATGCCGTCGGTGCGGCAGTTTGCCAAGTGTAATGGCATCAGTACCTTTACAGTTGTGGAATCCTACGACCGGCTGGTGACACTGGGCCTGCTGTCGTCGCGCCGCGGCTCGGGCTATTTTGTCGCGCGCCAGGACCTGCCGGCGGCGCTGGCGCCGGCCGCGTTTCAGGCCACGCCCAGCGCCATCGACGCACTCACGCCGGAACTGTATTCCGGTGTCTCGGAAGCTTTGCCCGTGGGCGCCGGCTGGCTGCCGCCAGAGTGGTATGGCGAAGACACCATCCTCGACGCCGTGCGCCAGGCCATGCGGATTCCCGCCAACCGCCTGCGCGGCTATGGCCATCCGCTGGGCTTCCCGACACTGCGCCAGTACATGGCCAGTACACTGGCCGATGAGCTGTTCCCGGTTGAACCGGAACAGATCCTGCTCACCCACGGCGCCACCCACGCCTTTGACCTGGTGCTACGCACCCTGACCCGGCCCGGCGATACGGTGCTGGTGGAAGATCCCGGCTACAGCAACCTGCTGTCACTGATACGCCACCACGGCTGTATCGCGGTGGGCATTCCGCGCGGCGAGCATGGACTGGACCTGGAAGCGCTGGCGCAGCAGGCGGCGCAAACCCAGCCCAAGCTCATGTTCGTCAACACAGTGCTGCAAAATCCGCTCGGCACTTCGCTCAGCATCGCGCAGGCGCACCGGTTGCTGGCACTGGCCGAGCAGTTCGACTTCTGGCTGGTGGAGGACGACATCTACCGCGAACTGGCGCCGCGCGGCGAAGCGTCGCTGGCGGCGATGGATGGGCTGCGGCGCGTGATCCGCGTCGGCAGTTTTTCCAAGACGCTGTCGCCGGTGCTGCGCGTCGGCTCCATCTGCGCCTCCACGTCGCTGGTCCCCGAACTGCTGCGCGTGAAGATGCTGGCCGGCCTCACCACCTCGGAGATCAACGAACGCGCCGTCTACCACGCCATCACCGCACGGCCCTACCGCCGCATGGTGGACAAGCTGGTCACGCAGCTGGACGCCGGCCGCGAACGCGCCATGGGCAGCCTGCGCGAAGTCGGCATGACCTTGCTGGCGCGGCCGCGCGGCGGCATGTTCGTCAGCGCGGGCTGGCACGATGCGCCCACGCCGGAATGGAATGGCAAGATCATCGCCGACCAGGCGCTGAAGCACGGCATACTGCTCTCGCCGTGCGACTTCTTCATGCTGCGCGCACCGGAATCGATCTGGTTCCGTTTTAACGTAGCTTACGCAGACCACCCACAACTGCAAACCTTCCTGAGACGCATATGCCGACAGTAAAAATCAATCGCCGGGTGCTCAACCGCGACAAGCTGGAAGCGGAAATCACCGCCGAAGCCGTGCGCGTGTTTGCCGAATTCGGTTATGAAGGCACTTCCATCGCCACCGTGGCGGAAAACGTCGGGCTGTCGAAACAGAACCTGATGTACTACTTCCCCACCAAGCAGTCGCTGTACCAGCGCGTGCTGGATGAAGTGCTGGATGACTGGCTGGCGCGCATGGAAAGCCTGGCCCACGCCGACCAGGATCCGCGCGAAGTGCTGCGCGCCTACGTGCAGGCCAAGCTCAGGTTCTCGCGCGAGAATCCGTGGGCCTCACGCGTGTACGCAATGGAAGTCATCAGCGGTGCGCCGCTGTACGGCGGCCAGATACAAAGCCGCGTGGTACCGCTGGTGCGCCAGGATATCGAGGTGTTCGAGCAGTGGATCAGCGAGGGGAAGATGGCGCCGGTGAACGCGACGCATCTGCTGTTTGCGATCTGGGCGATGACGCAGTCCTATGCGGACTTTTCGGCCCAGATGGCGCTGGTCCTGAACCGCAAACAGCTGACAAAGAAAGACTTCGACGATGCCGAGAAGGTCATCGTCGATATGGTGCTGTCGGCGATCAGCGTGCCGCAGCAGCCTGCTTGCGGCGGCGCGCCATGAAACCGGCCACACCCAGACCAGCCAGCATCATGGCATAGGTCTCCGGCTCAGGCACCGGCGCCGCGAAGGCCTGGATGTTGGCCTGCTTGAAGAAATTGCTGGCGTTGATCTGCACCTGCGACGACCAGGCATCCACGATCACGTTACCGTTGATGACGCCACTGCCGCCATTGACGCGGGCGTTCGGCGCCAGCAGGCTGACGTTGGCGCCGGTGGCGATATTGAGCGCGGTGGCATCGCTGAAGTTGAACAGCACGTTGTAGCCGTCAAACGCCTGGTAGCCGCCCTGCAGCAGCGCCGAGCTGCCCTTGACATTGACGATCAGCGTGGCGCCTTTGGCCATGCCGGAGATGTCGTAGTAAGTACTGTTTTTGAGCCAGCTGGAATCCAGGTTAATCACTTCGACCGACTTGTTGCTGCCGGTGATGTAGACACCGCCCCATTTCTGTTGAGCGCTGCTGGTCGACGACAGACTCGACAGCGACTTGGACGTCTGCGTCAGGTGCGATTCCACCGTCGCAAATTTCACCGGCGCGGTACCACCCTTGACGGCCGAAGCCGTGGTAGCGTTACTGATTTTGGATTTGCCGCCGACATAGGTGTCGCCATTCAGGATGTCGCCGCCCTTGAAGGTCAGGTTGCCGCCAGCAATCAGGGCATAGTGGCCGTAAGCATCCTTGTTTTTCAGATTGACGGTGTAGGAACTCAGGCTAACGTTGCCAGCGGCAACGATGGCGCCTTCAACGTCCGCGCTGGGTGCGCTGAAGTCGGTAAAGGAAAACACATTGGCCCCACCGACCATCGAGCTCAGGTCCAGAACACCAGCTTGTGCGGAGCCCAGCGAAGCAATTGCCAGCAGAAGAACGGAAACAGCGGTTTTCTTTAAGACAGCCATGAATTTCCCCATAAGAAACTTAAGTTTCCAACAGGATATCACAATTTAAATTATTTTGCTCTATGGAAATAAAAATATCAGCTTTTCATCCTTTGTCCCTGACCACCCCGCGCCTGTTGCTGCGTTTTGTCACACCGGAGGATGCGGGCGCCCTGTTCCGCCTGTTCTCTGATGCCGAGGCGCTGCGCTACTGGAGCAGCGGGCCATGGCTGCACATTGCCCAGGCCGCAGACAATATCGAGCAGACGCTCAAGGCCTACCAGGACGGCACGGCCTTGCGCCTGGCGATGGTCTTGCCCGACGGCGAGCTGATCGGCACCGTCACCCTGTACGATTTCGACCGCCGCAACCACCGTTGCCAGATCGGCTACATGCTGGCGCGGCCGCACTGGGGGCAGCGCTACATGCAGGAAGCGCTGGCCGCGCTGATCGCCCATGGTTTCGGCGCACTGGAACTGCACCGTATCGAAGCCGATATCCATCCCGACAATATTGCATCCGGCCGCATCCTGGAGGGCCTGCATTTCCAGCGCGAAGGCCATTTGCGCGAACGCTGGTTTGTCGGTGGCGAGATCTCCGACAGCATCATTTACGGCTTGCTGCGCAAGGACTGGCACGCCGCCATCCATCGCACGCAATAACCGGCTGTCCCCGCCAAAGCGCAGTTGATCGGAATTCGCTACAAACGGCAAAACTGCTTTGATACAGTGATCCCATCGCAACACGTTTTGATGGAGATGCAACATGAGCAAATTGAACACGCAAGCAGTGCTGGACTTGATGGAAGAGATCCTGCGCGCCTTCATGCAAACCGTACGCTACGGCGTTCGCCTGATCGGCCGCATGTCGCCGCCCGCACTGCTGGGCGCCGCGCTGCTGCTGGCGTTCATCTGCTCGATCCTGCCGTTGGCGCTGGTGCTGTTCGTGGTCTTCATGTTAATCAAGCTGGCGGTGGGCGCCTGCGTGATTGGCGGCCGCCGCGCTCGCCGCAATCAGGAGCACGTTGAATGAAAAAGAATCGGCTGGCACAAGCCGGCTACAACAACGCCAAGAGCCTGCTGGACATCATCCGCGAGATAGGCGAAACCGCAGTCACGCTGTGGTGGCATTTCTTCGACTGGCTGGCACAGGTCGAATGGCGCAAGCTGGTCATCATCTGGCTGTTGTTGCTGATCCTGTCGGCGTCGCTGTTCCACGTCAATGAACAGGCCTGGGGCTTTATCCTCGCCTCTTTTGGCCTCAAGGTGCTGGCAGGCGGCAAGCGCAAGGCCGAGCTGGAAGCGCGCAGCGCCGAATCGCACGCCGACGAAGAGAGCATCGAACGGCGCGTGGTCGAAGCCCGCATGGCGGCGCTGCAAGCCCAGGTTGAACCGCACTTCCTGTTCAACACCCTGGCGCTGATCGGCCAGCTGATTGAAACCGATCCGCCGCAGGCCGCACGCATCCACCAGAACCTGATCGACTACCTGCGCGCCACGCTGCCGCAGATGCGCGCCAAGGGCGCGGGCACACTGGGCCGGCAGATCGAGATGTCGCGCGCCTACCTGGCCATCATGCAGGCACGCATGCGTTCGCGGCTGGCGGTGTCGGTCGACGTGCCGCAGGATATGCTGAGCGCCACCTTCCCGGTGATGATGCTGCAGATCCTGATCGAGAACGCCATCAAGCACGGCCTCGAACCCAAGATTGACGGCGGCCGTATCGACATCCGCGCTGCGGTCGACAACCAGATGCTGCAAGTGGATGTGATTGATGACGGCGTCGGTTTCAATCCTTTCTCCAGCGATGGCGTCGGCCTGGCCAATGTGCGCGAACGCCTGCGTATCCAGTACGGCAACCGCGCGCAACTGGTGATTGAGGCGCCGCTGACCGGCGGCACACGCGCCAGCATCCGCGTGCCATATGCGCCGGACATTTTTGCAGGAGCGCCCAAATGAACCGTCCCACCGCATTAATCGCTGACGACGAGGAAGGCATGCGCCAGCAGCTGCGCAGCCGCCTGCAGGATGTGTGGCCGGCGCTCGACATCGTGGCGGAGGCAGCCAACGGCATCGAGGCTGTGGCGCTCGCTGGCCAGCATCAGCCCGACATCGTGTTCCTGGATATCCGCATGCCGGGGCTGTCCGGCATCGAAGCGGCGCGCATGCTGTTCAACCGCTGTCACCTGGTGTTTGTCACCGCCTACGACCAGTATGCAATTGAAGCGTTTGAACAGGGTGCGCTCGACTATCTGCTCAAGCCCGTGGGCGGCGAGCGCCTCAAGACCACCTGCGCGCGCCTGCAGACGCTGATCGGACAGCAGCCGTCCAATATCGAGCGGCAGCTGAGCCAGTTGCTGTCGCATCACAGCAAGCCCGCCGCCAAGCAGGAATACCTGCGCTGGATACAGGCGGTGGTGGGCGCCAACCTGCGCATGATCTCCACGCGTGAAGTGCTGTTCTTCCAGGCTGATGAAAAGTACACGCGCGTGCAGACCGAGCAGTCTGAAGTCCTGATACGCAAAACGCTCAAGGAGCTCGCCGACGAGCTCGATCCCAACGAATTCTGGCGCATCCACCGCTCCACGCTGGTGCGCGTGGATGCGATTGAAGAAGTGACGCGTGATCTGCGCGGGCGGCAAATGGTCCGCATCCGCAATCATCCGGAGCTATTGGAAGTGAGCCGCGGCCACACGCATTTATTCCAGCAAATGTAACGTGCTCCCGCTGTCGTTGGGACTATACTGGACAGCTCAACTGAGGGAGGGAACGATGTCCAGCATACCCAAGCAAACCACCAGCAGCGTCATGCCCTGCATGCGCTACCGCGATGCCCCCGCCGCCATCGAATGGCTGTGCAACACCTTCGGCTTTGTACCACAGCTGATCGTGCCCGACGGCGACGGCGGCATCGCCCACGCCCAGCTCGCGTTCGGCAACAGCATGATTATGCTGGGCTCCGCCTTCGATACGGAATATGGCCGACTGCTCAAGCAGCCGGTGGAAATCGGCGGCTTCGCCACCCAAAGCACTTATCTGGTGGTGAACGACGCCGACGTCGTCTACGGCCGCGTACTCGAAGCCGGCGGCCGCATTCTGCTGGACATCAAGGACGAGGACTACGGCGGCCGCGGCTTTACCTGCAGCGATCTTGAAGGCCATGTCTGGAGTATCGGCACTTACGATCCCTACAAGCCTGCAAACCAGTTATAGCCGTGCAGGTCTTCCCAGTATCCGCTGGTGAACCGGTTCGTGACGACCAGGCCCGTCAAGTGTTTGGGATTCTTGAATCCCAGCTTGGTGGGAATGCGCAAGCGTAGCGGAAAACCAAACTCGTCCGGCAAACTATCCTGACCGTTGAAGCCAAACGCCAGCATGGTTTGCGGATGCAGCGCGCTTGCCATATCGATGCTGGTGTAATAGCCATCCGCGCAAGTGAACGCGACATATTTTGCGCTGATGTCCGCACCAAGCAGCGCAAGAAAATGCCACAAGGGCACGCCCGTCCATTGGCCGATGGCGCTCCAGCCCTCAATGCAAACGAGCCGCGTAATTTCAGTGCGCGGCGGCAGCGCCTTGAGCTGCTTCAGCGTCCACGCACCTGGCTTGCGGACCAGACCATCGACTTTGAAGCGCCATTGCTGCTCATCGATTTCGGGCACCGACGCTTCCGAATAAAAAGCATTGAAGCGAAACGGCAGCGTCAACTCACTCTGCGCGAAAGTCGGCGCCAGCGTCTGCGGGCGAAACAGCGCGGCTTGCGCCACATCGTTGAAACGTGAGACGCGCTTTAGTGCGGCTTCCACCGTTGCCCCGTCCGGCAGCAGTGCCAGCGCGGCGCCACCCAGTGACAGGCGCAGCAACTGGCGGCGGCCAGTCCAGATCTTTTGCGTCATTTTCTGATTCCTAACATCGCCAACAACAGGCGCGGCGACAGCAGCGCCAGAGAAATATGCCCGCAAGCGAACACGGTCAGCAAACCCATACCCATGAAATGCGCTTGCCGCGCCATCTGATAGCCACCGAACGCCTGCGTCAGCCACTGCAGCTGCACCGGCTTCCAGATGGCCAGACCGGACAACGTCATCATCGTCAGCAGGCACAGCACACCGAGATATGCAAGCTGCTGCACGCGGCTGCGTCCATGTCCGCCGTGACTGTCATCCGGCGACAAATACAGGCGCCGCAGACGGCCGCTCAGCAACAACAGGCTGACAGCGACCAGGCCATTCGCCGCCAGCAGCCACATGCCGGCGAAATGCCACAGCAGCGCGCCTGGCAGGCTGCCGCCCAATGTCAGGTAGCGTGGAAAGCTGCCGATCCAGAACGGATCGGCGTTGTAGACCTGCCAGCCACTGCCCAGCATCACTGCAAAGACGACAGCATTTGTCCAGTGACACAGCCGCACCCACAGCGGCGGCGCAATAGCAGACATCAGATCGGTGGCAGGAAGCCATCACGGCCAACCAGCACCGCATTGGCGCTGGTCACGCCATCCGCCCCCACAGCGCCGATCACCAGCACCTTGGCGCCCACGACAATCAGCTCACGCTTACCCGGCACGAACTGGCCGTAGACGGTGGCGTTATCCAGCACGACCTGCTGCGTCTTTTCGCCGAAGTGCATTTCCAGTTCGGTGGCGCTGGCCTTCTTGCTCACCTTGGCGACGGTGGCGTTGGTCATCGTGCTGCGGTCGCCCATATCCCACGGGAAGTGGCCTTCGTTCATGCCGCGCGCGGCGTCGGGGAAAACCATCACGCCCATGGCGCGCACCTTGCCTTGGGGCGCCGGCGCGGCGGCGATACCGAGGTAGGCGTTTTCCTTGATGGCTGCGGCGGTGCTGCGCGAGACATCGAGCACCTGCGCCTGCTCCGGCAGTTTCACCGTGGTTTTCACGCCCTTGCGGTCGGTAACAGTGAGTTCAGTGGCGCTCACGGCGCTGACCTCGCCGCGCAGATGCACCTGGCGATCGGCGGCAAAACCGGCGCTTGCGGTCACGAGGGCGGCACTGGCGACCAGTAGATTGAGCAGTTTCATGGCATTCCTTGATTGAGTGAACGAGAGCCAGCACTATGCCGCCCTGCCCTGGCGGCCGCCATCGGTCAAACATCCGATGCCGGCCGGACGGCGTGGGTCGCTATAATCGCGCCATGTATCCTGACACCACCGCCTCCATCACCGACACCATGCACACGCTGGCCTATATCGGCGACTTGAGCATGGGCCAGCCGACCGAGCACTCGCTGCGTACCGCGTGGCTGGCGGCGCGCATCGCCGAAGCGGCAGGACACGCGGGCGATCACTGTGCGGCCGTCCAGCAAGTGGCGCTGTTGCGCTGGTCCGGCTGCACCGCCAACGCACCGGAATTCAGTGCGCTGATCGGGGACGACGTCGGCATGCGCGCCAGGATGCTGTCGCAAAAAAATGACCCGGCTTTCATGCAGTCTGCCGAAGCGGTATTCCGAGAGATCTACCAGCTGTCAGAGATTCACTGTGAAGTCTCCGGTGAAATTGCCGCCATGCTGGGCGTTTCTGCAGACGTTGAACGGGCGCTGCGCAGCATCTTCTCCACCTACGATGGCGCCGGACCATCGCATCTGCGCGACGGTCCCGTACCGGACAGCGTGTACGTGGTTGCACTGGCCAGCGATATCGAAATCCTTGGCCGCGAACAGGGTGTGGCGCGTGCGCTGGACGTCATCGCGCACAAAAGCGGCAAAGCCTATCCGGCAGCACTGGTGGCCATCGCCGTTCAGCATGCCGCCACGTGGCTGGAACAACTGGAGCGCGACGAAGACTGGCAGGCTGCCCTGGACTTTGAAGCCTGCACCCGCAGCAGCGCCGTACCGCTTGAACTGCTGGCCGACGTCATCGACCTCAAACTGCCATGGATGACGGGCTACTCGCGCCGCGTCGCACAAGTGGCCTGCAACGCCGCCGGCGTGATGGGGCTGGACACGGACACCCAACTACGCTGCTACCGCGCAGCGTTGGTACATGGCATTGGCCGGGCGGCGGTACCGAACAACGTCTGGAACACGAGCGGAAAGTTGAGCGCAGGCGCGCGCGAGCAGCTACAGCTTGCGCCTTACTGGACCAGCCGTGCCGCAGCGCGCAGCGGAGCACTCGGCGCCGCTGCGGACATCGGCTCCTATGCCAGCGAACGGTTGAATGGCAGCGGCGCCTTTCGCGCGTGCACGCACACGGCGATCCCACTGGACGGCAAAATCATCGCCGCAGCCACGGCCTGGGTCGCGCTGCAGTCCATGCGGCCATGGCGCGCAGCGATGACGGCTGACCAGGCACGCGCCACGCTGGAGGCGGAGGTAGCGAATGGCCGCTTCGACGTTAACGCAGTACGCGCCGTCAGCGGCGCTGCACACACGTCCGCCGAAGCGGTGGAGAACATTCTGCTCACACAAAGGGAAGCCGAAATATTCCGTCATATCAGCCTTGGGCTGACCAACAAGGAAGTCGCCCGGGAATTGGCAATCAGTCCCAGCACCGTACGCACTCACGTGGAAAACGTCTTCCGCAAGCTAGGCTGCAACACGCGCGCTGCCGCCACGCTCAAAGCCTCAACCCTGCGGCTGCTGTAATTCAGGCCAGTGCGGCGACCAGCGCATGATCGGCAACCTGCGTCGGGCGGATGCGGATGACGCTGCGGTAAAGGGGCGGCATGGCGGCGCAGACGGCGGCCAGCTCGGCCTCTGGCAACGACGGCAGCACGTACTGGAACTGCGCCGGGTTCTTCAACGGCAGCGGGCCTTCCATCGTGGAGCCATAGGCGCCAAGGTTCATGAAGCTGACGGCGCTGCCATCCGGGCCTTTGGCAAACACGAAGGTGCCGTCTTTCGGATGGCCGAGGTAGTGGCGTATTTCTTCATGCCGCGCCGGCGCGGCGCCATGCATCAGTTTATAGCGCAACTGTGCGTAAGCACGCGTGGTTTCCATGAAGGCGCTGCGAATGCCCGATTGCGTCATGCGGCCTGGCATGCAGAGCAGCAGATTGCCGAACGAATCCAGCAAGGCCACCGCATCCCCTGCCCCGCCATGTTCGCGGTCGCGCGCCATGGCCTGCTTCAGGAACGGCGCCAGACCTGCATCCGGCGCGTGTGGTTTGCCGCGATAGGTCAAAGCATCGGGATATTGCTGTTTCAGCGCGCGCACAATGTAGTGATCGGCGGGCAGCGTGGCAGGATCTTTCAGCAGCTCTTGCGGCAGATCGGTATTAAACATCTCCATCACTTCGGCCGACGTGGCCTCGAACACCAGCGAGCACAATGCCTGCGTTGGTTCGGAGATGGTTTTGCCGATGAAGAAAGACTTCGGTGTGGCGCCGGTGCTGGCGCGCGAGTACAGCGACGTGCCGAGGATGGCGGGATAACTGAAGCTCTGCTCCGCCTGCGCGCGCAACGGTTCCGGCAACGCAGGGAACGTGGCGCTGGCGTCATAATTGATGCCGGCGTTCTTGTCCGGCGCCGCCACCACCACGTTAAAGCCACCGGCCAGGATCGCACCACTGCACATGCAGCACGGGTCCAGCGAGGTGACGATGGTGATGTCCTGCGGCTCGGGCAGATCACGGCCCTTGGCGCGTTCGGCGTAGTACCAGTCGATAAGCTGGCGTTCGCCGTGTGCAGTCGGGTCAAAGATCAGGCCATCCTTGATGACGTTGTTGTGCAGCGACTGCAGCACGTTGCCGTGCTGGTCGAGCATCAGGCCGCCGACACCGAACGTGCCCTGCGTTTTGGCGGCTATCGCTTCGGCTGCCGCGATGGCGACCGCCGCTTGCACATCAATCGTCTTCTTGTGTGCCATTACTTTTTCTTGAGGTCCTGGCCACCAAAGGCATTCGGCAGCTGTGCGGCTGCGGTGGTTTCGTAGACGTCACCTTTCAGGTTGGTCAACAGGATAGGCAGCTCATTGCCGCCCAGTTCCAGGATCACCTGGCGGCAAGCGCCGCACGGAGCGATCGGACCATCGGTTTCGCCGATGACCACCAGCTGTTCGAAATCACCCTGCTGATAGCCGTGGGCGAACGCGCTGAAGAAGGCGGTACGTTCGGCGCAGTTGCACAGGCCATAGGATGCGTTTTCCACGTTACAGCCGTGGAAAACCTTGCCGTCATTGGTCAGCAGCGCGGCGCCGACCTTGAAGTTGGAGTACGGGGTGTAAGCCTTCAGACGCGCGGCGGCGGCTTCGGCGATGAGTTCTTGCTTGTTCATGATGAGTTCCTCCAGCCGTCGCTCCCGCGCACGCGGGAGTCCAAGCTGAATATGCGTCCCCGCCTGCGCGGGGACGACATGGTTACGGGCGAATCGTGCGATAGACAACCGGGTTGGCGGCAGCTGCTGCATCGGTGATCTGATAGGCCGCCTGGATTTCGCGGATCGCCTGCTCGGCCGCTTCCTGCGTACGCGCATGCACCATCGCCAGCGGCTGGCCTGCTTCCACTTTATCACCCAGGCCAACCAGGTCAGTCAGGCCGACAGCAAAGTCGATTGGGTCCGCAGCACGGCGACGGCCGCCGCCCAGCGACACCACTGCCAGGCCGATATCGCGGCAGTTGGCCGACGCAGCGTAACCCGATGTCAGCGCCGGCGCCGGCACGATGATCGGCGAACGCTCCAGGTACTTGTCCGGATTGTCCATCAGGTCCGCAGGGCCGCCCAGCGCCACCACCATGCGCGCAAAGCGTTCCGCCGCTTCGCCGCTATCCAGCGATGCCTGCAGCTTGGCGCGCGCTTCCTCTTCGGTGGCAGCCAGTTTGCCCAGCACCAGCATCTCGGCGCACAGCGCCATGGTCACTTCGTGCAGACGCGCAGGACGCGACTTGCCGCTCAGGTAATCGATCGCGCCGCGTACTTCCACCGCGTTACCAGCGTATGGCGCCAGCGACTCGTTCATGTCGGTCAGGATTGCCGAGGTCATCATGCCCGCACCGTTGCCGACCTTGACGATGCTCTCCGCCAGCTCCACCGATTTCTCGTAGCTTGGCATGAAGGCGCCGCTGCCGACCTTGACGTCCATCGCCAGCGCATCCAGGCCTGCCGACAGTTTTTTCGACAGGATCGAACCGGTAATCATGGCCACCGATTCCACGGTTGCGGTCACGTCGCGCACGCCGTAGAAGATCTTGTCCGATGGCGCCAGCGACGCGGTCTGGCCGATGATGGCGACACCGACTTCTTTTACCACCTTGCGGAACAAGGCGTTGTCCGGCACCGTGGTGTAACCAGGGATGGAATCAAACTTGTCCAGCGTGCCGCCGGTGTGGCCCAGGCCACGGCCCGAGATCATCGGCACGTAGCCACCGCAGGCTGCCACCATAGGACCGAGCAGCAGCGACACCACGTCGCCGACGCCGCCGGTGGAGTGTTTGTCCACCACGGGACCGTTCAGGTCCAGCGAGCGCCAGTCCAGCACTTCGCCGGAGTCGCGCATGGCCAGGGTGAAGGCCACACGTTCGTCCATGCTCATGTCATTGAAGTAGACCGCCATCGCCAGTGCGGCGATCTGGCTTTCGGTCACGCGACCGGAGGTAATCCCGCCAACGAAGAACTGGATCTCTTCGGCCGACAGCGCGCCGCCGTCACGCTTCTTGCGGATGATCTCTTGGGGTAAATAGGACATGGAATTCTCCATAAAACTAATTGATAACGCCGCAGTGGAGGCTCGCGGCACCCGCGAACCCCGCACTGCGGCGGCGCCAGGGTCTGACCCCGTAGGGGGTCAGACCCTGCTGTCAGGGGTGCTTTATACGCCGTAAGGAATCCAGATGTTCTTGACTTGCGATGCGTGAGCCAGCACGGCACGGCCGCCCGCTTGCGCCGTGCTGTACCAGTCGCGGCCTTTGGCGCCGCCCACCCAGGTACGCTTCAGCGAACCTGCCGACAGACGCTCCACTTCCGCACAGCCTTCGGCCGAACCGTCATGACGCCACACCGCATCGATATCCGAGTGCGTTGCCAGCGTACGCGCCAGTTCATCGGCCGAACCGGTGATGATGTTCACCACGCCAGCCGGCAGGTCCGAAGTATCGAACACCTGGTACAGATCGGTCGCCGACAGCGGATGCGCTTCCGACGGCACCACGACCACGCGGTTACCCAGCGCAATCGCCGGCGCCACCAGAGAGATGAAGCCCAGCAGCGGCGCTTCGTTCGGGCACACAATACCGATCACACCCAGCGGTTCATTGAGCGCCACGGTAATGCCGTGCATTGGCGGCTGATGCGCCAGACCGTCGTATTTGTCAGCCCATGCTGCGTAGTAGAACAGACGCTCGATCGATGCCTGCACTTCCTTCTCGGCGTTTTTCGAACCGGTCATCGCGGCGATGCGGGCAGCGAATTCCTCGCCACGCGCGGCCAGGTTTTCAGCGATGTAGTACAGCACTTGCGCGCGGTTGTGCGCAGTCGCTTTGGTCCAGCCGGTTGCCTTGTGCGCAGCTTCCACGGCGTTACGGATGTCCTTGCGGTTGCCCTCGCCCACTTCGGCGATGAAGGAACCGTCCGCACCGTGAATCGCGCGGCTGTAGGCGCCGTCAGGGCGGGCCTGCTTGCCGCCGATGTACAGCTTGGCGGTGCGGTCGATGGCGAAAGCGCCCCCGGCAGCGACTGGCGCGGCCTTGGCTTTTGCTTTCGGCTCGGTCACTGGCGCCGCAGGACGCGCATCTTCCGCCTTGGCGGTCAGGTACTCGTACATGCCTTCGCGGCCGCCTTCACGGCCGTAGCCGGATTCGCGGTAGCCACCGAAACCGCAAGCAGCGTCGAACTGGTTGGCGGTGTTAATCCACACCACGCCAGCCTTGATCGCAGGCGCAACGTCCAGCGCCAGCGAGATATTCTCGGTCCACACGCATGCGGCCAGGCCGTACACGGTGTTGTTCGCCAGTTGTACTGCTTCTGGCGGCGTGCGGAAGCTCATCGCCACCAGCACCGGGCCAAAGATTTCAGCCTGCGCCACGGCAGCAGCGGTCGACGCGCCGGTAATCAGGGTTGGCGGGAACCACGAGCCGTTGGCTGGCAATTCGCACGCTGGCTGGTATACGGTGCAACCTTCGTCGCGCGCCGATTGCACCAGGCCTTCGATGCGCTGCTTCTGCACTGGATCGACCAGCGCCCCAATGTCCATCGACTTGTCCAGCGGCGAACCGAGGGTCAGCTTGTCCATGCGGGCGCGCAGCTTGGCCAGGAATTTCTCCTGTACCGATTCCTGCACCAGCAGGCGCGAACCTGCGCAGCACACCTGGCCCTGATTGAACCAGATCGAATCGACCAGGCCTTCAACCGCAGCATCCAGATCCGCATCTTCAAACACGATGAATGGCGATTTGCCACCCAGCTCCAGCGACAGCTTCTTGCCGCTGCCTGCCGAGGCTTCGCGAATCAGGCGGCCGACTTCGGTCGAACCGGTGAAGGCCAGCTTGTCGATACCTTCGTGCTTGACGATGGCTTCGCCCACGCGGCCATCGCCGGTGATGATGTTGACCACACCAGCCGGCACGCCAGCCTGTACGCAGATGTCAGCGAACAGCATCGCAGTCAGCGAGGTGAATTCAGCAGGCTTGAAGACAACGGTGTTACCAGCGGCCAGCGCCGGCGCGATTTTCCACGCCAGCATCAGCAGCGGGAAGTTCCATGGCACGATCTGGCCGATTACGCCAACCGCGCGGTAGTCCGAAAATTCTTCAGCTTGCAGCTGCGCCCAGCCGGCGTGGTAGTAGAAGTGGCGCGCCACCAGCGGCAGGTCGACATCGCGGGTTTCGCGGATGGTCTTGCCGTTGTCCAGCGTTTCCAGCACGGCGAACAGGCGCGCATGCTTTTGCATCAGGCGGGCGATCGAGTACATCACCTTGGCGCGGCCATGGCCGCCCAGTGCCTGCCAGCCTGGCTGCGCGGCGCGTGCCGCAGCGACTGCGCGGTCAACGTCGGCAGCGCTGCCCTGGGTCAGGTCGGCCAGCTTGGCGCCGTCGGCTGGATTGATGGACGCGAACAGTTCACCGGCTTCGCTCCATTCGTTGTTGATGAACAGGCCGAACTGGCGGCCGCGTTGTTCCAGCCACGCTTGCGCTTCTTTGGTGCTTTCCGGTGCTGGGCCGTATTCCATGGTGTTGAGGATCTCTTTAATGGTTGGCATGACGGTGTCCGTAATTAAGGTTGCGCGTGGCGGTGAGCGGCCGAGTAGTTACCGGTCACATAGTGCTCCAGTTGGCGCTCGATGTCGGTCAGCAGGCTGGAGGCGCCGATGCGGAACAGATGCGGTTCCAGCCATTCATTGCCCAATTCTTCCTTCATCAGGGTCAGGTACTGCAGCGCGGCCTTGGCCGTACCGACGCCGCCCGCTGGCTTGTAGCCGATCTTGAAGCCGGTCTGCTCGTGGTACTCGCGAATCGCGCGCACCATGGTCAGCGACACGGGAATCGTGGCGTTGACTGGCTCTTTACCGGTCGAAGTCTTGATGAAGTCTGCACCAGCCATCATGCACACCCACGATGCCTTGGCGACGTTTTCCAGCGTGACCAGCTCACCGGTCGCCAGAATCGCTTTGACATGCGCTTCGCCGCAGGCTTTGCGGTAAGCCAGCATCTCGTCGTACAGCGCTTGCCAGTTACCGGTCAACACGTGCTGACGGGTGATGACGATGTCGATTTCAGAAGCGCCGGCAGCGACCGACAGTTCGATCTCGCGCACCTTGGTTTCCATGCTGGTCAGGCCAGCCGGGAAGCCGGTCGACACCGCAGCGATCGGCAGGCGGCCTTGCAGCACATCCACCGCCGGCTTGATCATCTCGTGGTACACGCAGACAGCGCCGGTGGCCAGCCTGGTGTCCTGCAGGCCCAGTGCCTCGACCAGGTCGGCGCGCAGCGGACGCAGCGCCTTGCGGCACAGGCGCTCAACGCGGCCTGGGGTATCGTCGCCGGACAGCGTGGTCAGGTCGATCAGGCTGATCGCCTTGACCAGCCAGGCGGCCTGGTATTCCTTCTTCACCGTGCGGCGGTTCGCCAGGCTGGCGGCGCGGCGGTCGGCGGCGGACTTGTTGACGTGGATGTGATTGATCCAGCCCAGGTCCAGCGGGACTGCTTCGTTGCGCTTGAAGTCAGTAATGATGCTCATAGCAGATTGCTTCCGTTCGAGAGTGGTTTGACGCCGAGGTGATGGGCCAGGGTCTGGCCGATATCGGAGAAGGATTCGGAAATGCCCAGCGACTGCGCTTTCACCTTCGGACCGAAGAAGATCATCGGGATGTGTTCACGCGTGTGGTCGGAGCCTGGCCAGGTCGGGTCGCAGCCATGGTCGGCGGTGATCACGACCAGGTCATCCTCTTGCAGCTTGGCGATGAATTCCGGCAGGCGCGCATCCATCTCGTGCAGCGCATTCGAATAACCGTTGACGTCGCGGCGGTGGCCGAAGGCCTGGTCGAAGTCGACGAAGTTGACGAAGGTCAGCGACTTGTCGCCTGCTTCATCCGCCACTTTCAGCAGCGCGTCAAACAGCGCCATATTGTCCTTGCCCTTCACCACGCGCGATACGCCTTGCGTGGCGAAGATGTCGCTGATCTTGCCCAGCGCGATCACTTCGCCGCCATCGTTCTTCACGTGGTCCAGCAACGTCGGCGCCGGTGGCGCTACGGCGTAGTCGTGACGGTTGGTGGTGCGGGTGTAGTTGCCGTTCGCGCCCAGGAATGGACGCGCAATCACACGGCCGATGTTGTACGGCTCGACCAGTTTGAAAGCGATCTCGCACACTTCATACAGGCGCTCCAGGCCAAACGATTCTTCATGCGCCGCGATCTGCAGCACCGAGTCGGCCGAGGTGTAGATAATCGGCTTGCCGGTGGCGACATGCTCGTCACCGTGCTTGTTGATGATTTCCGTACCCGATGCGTGGCAGTCGCCCAGGAAGCCCGGCACGCCGGTCAGCTCCTGCAGCTTGGCAGTCAGCTCGGCCGGGAACGATGGTACGGTTTTCGGGAAGTAGCCCCAGTCGAATTCCACTGGCACGCCAGCGATTTCCCAGTGGCCGGACTGCGTGTCCTTGCCGGTCGAACGTTCACGCGCGGCGCCGTAGGCACCGGTGAAGCCTTCGCGCTGGGTGAAGCCGGTGGCCCACTCGCCGCTGGCCAGATGGGCGGCGGCGGTCAGGCCCAGGTTTTCCATGGTCGGCAGCGACATCGGCTTGCCGCTTTTGGCGACCTGCTCGGCGATGTGGCCGAAGGTGTTGGCGCCAGCGTCGTTGTACTTGGCCGCGTCAGGCGTAGCGCCCAGACCAAACGAATCGAGCAACAGGATAAATGCGCGTTTCATAATCAACTCCTAAAAAGCAAAGGGGCGGACTAGCCGCCCCTGTTCGGTTCCTTAAGCCTGCGGCGTTTTTGCCACGTTTGCCAGGAAGCCCAGGATCACTTCAATCAGCGACGTCGCTGCGACCGCTGCATATTTCAGCGTCTGGTCATGCGACAGCGGGAACGGCGACAGGCCTTCGGCCAGATTGGTGATCGCCGACACGCCCACCACTTTCAGACCGCAGTGACGGGCCGATACCACTTCCGGCACCACCGACATGCCTACCACATCGGCGCCCAGCGTCTTGAACGCGCGGATTTCCGCAGGCGTTTCAAAGTTAGGACCGGCGTAAGCGATGTACACGCCGTCATGCAGCGTTACGCTTTTCTCTTTCGCCGAGGTGTGCAGCAGCGCGCGCAGGTCGGCGTCGTAGGCATTGGCCATGCTGAAGAAGCGTGGACCGAAGCGCTCATCGTTAGGACCCATCATCGGGGTGCCCGGCAGGAAGTTGATATGGTCGGTCAGCGCCACCAGCGAACCAGCGTCCACTTCGGTGCGCAGCGAGCCAGCCGCATTGGTCACGAACAGCATCTCGGCGCCCAGCAGCTTCATGGTGCGTACGGCGCTGGTCATCACGCCCAGGCCGTAGCCTTCGTAGACGTGGCCGCGGCCTTTCATGCACACCACCTGCACGCCCGACAGGGTGCCGATCACCAGCTCACCGGCGTGGCCGTGTACGGTGGAAATCGGGAAGCCTGGCAGTTCGTCGTAGCCGATGGTGATGGCATCGGTCATTTGTTCCGCCAGCACACCCAGGCCGGAACCGAGAATCATCGCGACGCGCGGCTTGAAGCCAGCTGGGAGACGGGAGCGAATGATGTCGGCTGCCTGGAATGGGGAATTATTAGACATGGGTATCCTCTGGTTTTTTGGTATGGCTGGGGAAGCTGACACTATGCATCATCGTCCATATGTATGGCAAATACCATTTTTCTTAGCCATTTATATTAAATAAATATGAATGAGGAGTATTATAAACCAAGGCAAACTTAGACGTGGACGTGCCGTTGACTCATTTCAGACAAATGTTTACCATGATGGACAAATGTTTTATGAGGCCACTACCGTGACCGACTCTTCCAAAAAAGAACAGCTCTACCAGCTGATACGCGCCAATCCTTTCATCTCCCAGCAAGACCTGGCGGTCGAGCTGCGCCTGTCGCGTTCCGCCGTGGCCGGCCATATCGCCGGCCTGATACGCGAGCGCCGCCTGCTGGGCCGCGCCTATGTGTTGCCGGACAAGCGCCCCGTCATGTGCATCGGCGCCGCCAATCTGGACCGCAAACTGCGCACCATCGCCACCATGCAGCTGGGCACCTCGAATCCCGCCACCGCCGAAGAAGTGTATGGCGGCGTGGCGCGCAACATCGCCGAGAACCTGGCCCGCCTGAACCTGCCGACCGCGCTGCTGACCGCGCTGGGCGACGATGGCGCCGGCCGCAGCCTGCAGGAACACGCCGAAAGCGCCGGCATCGACACGCGCGGCAGCCTCAAACTGCAGGACGCCGCCACCGGCACCTACACCGCCATCCTCGACGACAAGGGCGAGATGGTGGTGGCGCTGGCCGATATGGCGCTGTACGACCGCATCACGCCGGACTTCCTGCTCAGCCGCGCACCGCAGCGCGCGGCCGCCGCCATGACCGTGGCCGACCTCAATCTCCCCGCCGACAGCATCACCGTGCTCCTGGAAAGCGCACGCACTGATAACGTGCCGCTGGTGATTGTGGCCGTGTCGCAGCCGAAGATGGCGCGCCTGCCCGCACAGCTGCACGGCCTGCGCCTGCTGATCCTGAACCGCGGCGAGCTGGAAACCCGCGTCGGCCGCGCCTTGCCGACCGAGGCCGACGTCCGCGCCGCCTGCAACGAGCTGCAGGCGCAAGGCGCGCAGGATGTCATCGTCACCTGCGGCAGCCAGGGCGTCTACCACACGCGCGGCCAGGCGCTGGTATGGCTGGCCGCGCACCAGGTACACGTGGTGGACGTGACCGGCGCCGGCGATGGCTTCTCGGCGGCCGTCTGCTGGTCGCTCTACCAGGGCAGCGCCGACCTGACGCTGGCCTGCCGCCGTGGCCTGAAAGTGGCCGCGATGACGCTGGAAAGTCCAGAGACGGTGTCGCCGGTGCTGGCCGCCGACGTCCTCGACGAGATTCACGACTTTGATATGAGCCAGCCTTTTGAAACCCTGCTCTTCCCCAATAAAGGATAAAACCATGCACCAATACCTGCTGTTCTCGCCGGAAGTGGCCGCCGCCCGCGCCGCCGGCAAAGCCATCGTCGCACTGGAATCGACCATCATCTCGCACGGCATGCCGTATCCGCAAAACGTGCAGATGGCGCGTGAAGTGGAACAGATCATCCGCGACGGCGGCGCCGTGCCGGCCACCATCGCCATCATCGGCGGCAAAATCTGCGTCGGCCTGGCGGAAGAACAGCTGGAGCTGCTGGGCACCTCGCCGGATGCGATGAAGGTCAGCCGCCGCGACCTGCCTTACGTGCTGGCGCAAAATAAGCTGGGCGCCACCACCGTCGCAGCCACCATGATCTGCGCCGAGCTGGCCGGCATCCAGGTGTTCGTCACGGGCGGCATCGGCGGCGTGCACCGCGGCGCAGAAACCAGCTTCGACATCTCGGCTGACCTGCAGGAACTGGCGCAGACCTCGGTGGCCGTGGTGTGCGCCGGCGTCAAGTCCATCCTCGACATCGGCCTGACGCTGGAATACCTGGAAACCTTCGGCGTGCCCGTGGTCAGCGTCGGCCAGCGCGGCTTCCCGGCGTTCTTCACACGCGAGAGCGGCTTCAACGCCGACTTCCAGCTGGACACGGCGACCGAGCAAGCGGCCTTCATCCAGACCAAGTGGTCACTGGGCCTGAAAGGCGGCATCGTCGTCAGCAATCCGGTGCCGGCAGCGGAAGCGATGCCGAAAGAGGAAATCGACCGCATCACCGCACAGGCCTTGCAGGAAGCCGATGCACAAGGCGTCACCGGCAAGAACGTTACGCCGTTCCTGCTCAGCCGCATCAAGGCGCTGACCGAAGGCCGCAGCCTGGCAACCAATATCGCGCTGGTCAAGAACAATGCCCGCTGCGGCGCCGCACTGGCGGTGGCCATGCAATCGACGCACTGAAACACTGACGCCAAAACGCCATGTCCATCGATCTGAAACAACTAAAGTACTTCCTCGCCGTCGCAGAAGAAAAGAGTTTCAGCCGCGCTGCCGAGCGTCTGCACATTTCGCAACCGCCGCTCAGCCAGCAGATCATGAAACTGGAAAGTGAACTAGGCGTCAAACTGTTTGCGCGCACCACGCGCACCTTTGAACTGACGGTGGCCGGCAAAGCGCTCATGAGCGAAGCCTCCGAGCTGCTGGCCAAGATGCGCATGACCATCGACACCATCCGCCAGATCGACCGCGGTGAAGTGGGCCGGCTGCGCGTGGGCATCGTCGGTTCGGCCATGTGGGGGCCGATACCCAGCCTGCTGGAAGAATTCCAGAGCAAATTCCCGCGCGTGACCTGGACCCTGCACGAACTGGGGCCGACCGCGCAATATGACGCGCTGCGCGCCAAGCAGATCGACGTCGGCTTCTGGCGCGAACCCAGGCTGGATGAGGACGACCTCAAAAACGATAACCTGCGCCAGGAACTGTGCTTCCGCGAAGACGTCTGCGTGGCCATCAACGAACACCACCCGCTGGCCAAGCAGGATGCGATTGAATTGATCGATATCGCGGACGAGCCGATGCTGACGCTGGCCCTGGACAAGTCGTCCTTCCCGCGCTACCTGATCCAGTGCTGTGTGAATGCCGGCTTCCAGCCGACCATTTTCCAGGAAGCGTCCGAGCCGCAAACCCTGCTGGCCATGGTGGGCGCGGGCCTGGGCGTGACGCTGATCCCGGAAACCACCAGCCGCATCGGCTGGCCGGGCGTGGTGTTCCTGCCGATCCGCAGCAATCCGCCGTCGGCAAATCTGTATATCACCTACACCACGCAGGACGATGCGCCGGTGGTGCGGGCCTTCCTCAACATCCTGAATCCGCCCGCCCGCGCCGACTGATCTGACTAGTGTGTCAGACCGCCCGCTTCGCGCATATCGACCGTATGCGCCAGCGTGGTACGCACGGCGATGCGCAAGCCTTCGACCACATCTTCCAGCTTCATGCTGGCCGAGCCGGGATGTTTGGCGGCCTGCTGCGGCAGGTAGGGAATATGAATGAAACCGGCGCGCATGGTGGTGCCCCACTCGTGGGCCTGATGCATCAGGCCATAGAACACGTGGTTGCAGACAAAGGTGCCTGCCGTCTGCGACACCGAGGCCGGCAGGCCCGCTTCGCGCAGCTCGTGCACGATGGCCTTGATCGGCAAGGTGGAAAAGTAGGCCACCGGACCACCGTTCACAATCGGCTGGTCGACCAGTTGGCGCTGCTGGTTGTCGGCAATCGGCGCGTCATCGATGTTGATGGCCACGCGTTCCACCGACATGTCGACCCGGCCGCCGGCCTGGCCGACCGCAATCACAATACTTGGCTGCAGTTCTTCCACCGCCTGATGCACAACCTTGAGGGCATGGCCAAACACGCATGGCAGCTTGCGCGCATGGACCACGAATTCACCTTCATGCCAGCCATCGAGCTGACGTACTGCTTCCCACGACGGGTTAATAGTCTCGTTGTTAAACGGTTCAAAGCCGGTTAACAATATTATCTTTTTCATCTCGACAGCTCCGGTGATGCTTAAGTGCGGAAGCGTCTCACATATTCATCAAAAAATAAAGCAGCGCGATATTGACTACCAATAGTGGCAATGCAGTCGCCACCTGTATCTTCACGACGGCATTCTTGTCCGGCAGTTCCAGCAGCGCAGCGGGCACGATGTTGAAATTGGCCGCCATCGGCGTCATGAGTGTGCCGCAATAAGCACTGAACATGCCGATTGCCGCCATCACCGCCGGATTGGCGTGATACATGCCGACCAGCACCGGGATGCCGACACCACCCGCAATCACCGGGAAGGCGGCAAAGCCATTACCCATGATGACCGTGAACAGCGCCATGCCGATGCAGTACACCGCCACCGCCACCAGCCTTATGTCCATATTGATGTAGGACGTGACCACATGCGCCACCGCCTTGCCCATGCCGGCCTCGGTAAACAGCAGACCGAGTACCGCCAGCATATGCGGCAGCACCACCGCCCAGCCCAGGTGATCGATCAGCCGGCGCGATTCGCGCATCGCCTGCATCGGCGTGGAGCGTGTGAGCCAGCATGCGGTGGCCACCGCGAACAGCGAGCCGCAGCCCAGGCTGACCAGAGTCAGGTTCTTGGGATCGAGCAGGAACAAATCGCCCAGCTTGACGTCCTTGAACAGCGTGGAACCGATGACCGTGGTCACGGGAATCAGCAGCGCCGGGATCAGCAACTTGTGGCCCAGGCGCTGTGCGCTGCTGCGGCGTTCTTCCACGCTACGGTCGCCATAGCTGCCCAGGGTGACGCCGCCGAAACCGGCGATCAAACCCATTGCCACCATCAGCAGGCCCGATGCCACGGGCGGCAACTGGTCGCCGGCCAGGTAGATCACCGCGTACAAGGCCCAGAACAGGGCGCTGCTGTAGCGCTTGGGATTGTGCGGGTCGCGCAGCGCCATCCACGCCACCATCAGCAGCATCGCACCCAGCACGTAGAAGAAGTAATCGAGCTTGATGATCATGCGGCGCTCCGGGCGATGTGTTTATCCAGACGGTACAGCCGCCACGAGTGAATGATGAAGGCGGAGATCGCCGTCGGTATGCCCCACAAGGCCATGTGCAGCGGATCGACTTCCAGCCCTTCGCCGCGCAGGATGGTTTGCATCAGCACGATGGCGCCAAAGGCCACGAACACGTCTTCGCCAAAGAACAGGCCGACGTTGTCGGTGGCTGCGGACATGGCGCGGATGCGGTAGCGCATTTCGATGGACAGGTTGGGATAGCGCACTTCGGCGGCGCCCTCCGCCATCGGCGCAATCAGCGGGCGCACCATGTTCGGATGGCCGCCGATGCTGGTCAGGCCGAAAGCGGCAGCCAGTTCGCGGATCGCCAGGTAGACGATCAACAGGCGGCCGGTGGTGGCCGACTTGATGCGCGCAATCGACGCCTGCGCATGCTCCTTCAGTCCATGCCGCTCCAGCAGGCCGATCGCCGCAATCGGCAGCAGCAGGATGATGGGCAGATTGCGTGTTTTGATGAAGGCGGTGCCGAGTGAGGCCAGCAGATGCTCCATCGGCATCGCGGCGGCAATCCCGGTGACAAAAAAGGCGGCAAGCACCACCAGCACAGGATGGGCGCGCAGCGCGAAGCCCAGGACGATAACGGCGACGCCTAGCAGCGGCCACAGGTTGATGGTGTGTTGCACTTGCTGTCTCCAATGTAAAAATCCCCGCACTCCTTCCGGATGTGCGGGGACTCTGGCTTACGCTATCTTAGAAGTTGACCTTGAAGGTCGCACCCCAGGTGCGTGGCTCATTCAACATACCGGTCAGGTTATCGAACTCAATTGCGCTGAGCAGGACGATCTTGTTGGTGATGTTGCGGCCAAAGCCAGCCACTTCATACTTGCCGTCGCCCCATTTGTAACCGATACGCACGCCACCTTCGGTGAGCGGTTTGGCGGTGTACTCGGTAGCGGTGTACAGGAAGAAGTTGTAACTGCTGCGGTAGCTCCAGTCGGTCATCGCATACAGCTCGCCATTGCCTACTTCGGTGCTGTACTTGAGCGAGAAGTTGGCCTGGTGGCGCGGTGCGCGCGGCAGGTCGTTACCATCGATCAGCGAGTAGCCAGGGTAGCCAGGCGCCGGGGTATTCGTCGGCGTGCAGCCCAGGCCAGCATTGTTGGCGACGTTACCGCAGTAAGCCACGCGCACATTCTTGTCCTTGATCTCCGTATCGTTGAAGCTGTAGCCCAGCGAGCCGCTGAAGCCATAGCCCAGGTTCGCTTGCAGATCCAGCTCGATACCCTGGCCAGTGACCTTGTCGGCGTTGATCAGACGGTTCATGTTGATGGTGCCGCTGCCTGCGGTCAGCTGCTTGTCCTTGACGCGGTACTGGAAGACCGCCGCACTCAGACGCGCACGCTTGTCAAACAGGTCTTGCTTGATACCGGCTTCAAACGACAAGGCCTTCTCGGCACCTGCCATCGACGGCACATCGCTGAGGCCATTCAGGCGGCCTTGCATCGATGGCGCGCGATAGCCGGTAGCAGCGCGGGCAAACAGGTTGGTGTTTTTGTCCAGCTCATAGGTACCGCTCAGATCCCAGCTGACATTGTGCGAGGTGCTGCTCAGGTTATATGGCAGGGTGATCAGCGTGTTGCTGGCGTCATAGTCGGTACGCGACGCGAAGAAGTCCTTCTTGTCCGAGGTATAGCGCAGGCCGCCGCGCACTTTCAGCTTGTCGGTCACGGTGTAGTTCAGCGAGCCGAATGCCGCCCACGATTTCGCCTTTTGGTTTTGCAGCGCAAACGGGATGTTCTGTGGATTGCCTGGCGCCAGCGAATTGAAGCTGATACTGTCAATCTCGATCGCTTCGTTGAAGTAGAACAGGCCACCGATCCATTGCAGCGGGCCGCTGTAATTCGACTCGGCGCGGAACTCTTGCGTGAACTGTTTGTGGTTAGGCAGCAGGTCGGCCGTCTCGACCGGGAATGGAATGCGGCCAGGACCCGATGGTGGCGCAAAGACGGCGCCATAGCCGCCGTCGACGTCGGCACGGCTGTCAAACTTCAGCTTTTCGTAGCCGGTGATCGAGTGCAGCGTGATGTCGTTGAGGTTGTACTTCAGGCGGATGCTGCCGCCCTTGGTGTTCAGGCGCTGGTAATTGACGCCATCGGTCGGATACGAACCATAGTCAAAGCCGTCAACGATATCGTTGGTGCCCTGCTTGATGATGTTGGCGCGGAACAGCGTGGCGCTGCCGTGGTAGTCGCGTTCGTGGTAGTTGAACAGGGCGCTGAAGTCCTTGTTCGGCTGTACCAGCGCTTGCAGGCGGAAGGCATTGTCGCCGTAGCCTTCAAAGTCCTGGGTCCCCTTGTTCGGCGTAGGGTTGGTATTGTGCACGCGGTTATCGCGGTGCTGGCTGGTGCCGGAGAAACGCACTGCCACGGTGTCGCTGATCGGGAAGTTATACGCACCCTCAACATTCTTGGCCGAGTAGTTGCCCACGCCCAGCAGCAAATAGCCTTCCTGCTTGAACACTGGCTTGGCCGAGTCGAACTTGATCACGCCGGCTGGCGAGTTACGGCCGAACAGCGTGCCCTGTGGACCGCGCAGCACCTCGACCTGGTCGACGTCAAATACCGGGAAGCCCTTGAGCATGGCGTTTTCCTGGACGATATCGTCCATCACATAGCCCACTGGCTGCGATGCGTTCAGGTCAAAGTCGGTATTGCCCAGACCGCGGATGTAGAAACGCGGGAAAGCACGGCCGTAGTCCGATTCAATGTTCAGCGAAGGCGAGCGGCCGGACAGCACACGGATATCGCCCGCGCCCGACGTCAGCGCATCCAGCTTGTCGCCTTTGATGGTGGCGATGGACATGGGTACGTCCTTGATGTTTTCCGCGCGGCGCTGTGCGGTCACGATCACGGTTTCCAGCTGGTTCTTGTTGGCGGCTGGTTCAGCGGCGGCCGGGGTGTCCTGCGCCTCAGCGGCGGCGGCGACTGCGGCGGCTTCTGCGGCCATGGCCGAATGCAGCGGGAAAGCGCTGGCGACAGCTAGTGCGATCAGCGACCGCACTGCGAAACTGCTTTGCTTGCTCATATGTCCTGCTCCCTTGATATTGTGTAGATCAAAATTGCTTTTTAGTTATTAAATGTGTATCGAATATGAACAATTTGCGTATATCGATATACAAATTACCAAACATGCTAGCACGGAAAAAAACGCTTCCAATCCCCCTTTTGCAGGCAAATGATTCATATTTGTTTTGTATAAATAAGCAAGAAAAAACGAATTTGTCGTACATATCGGCACTGGGGCATAGTAGTGGACTGCCTTTAACACCGGGCAGACAGCCACTTTCTCTATGAAAGAGAGATGGCAGCAAGGAACCGCCAACGCCTGACTTTTTTTCCAAACGGACAAAAAAGCAACAATACAAAAATATTTAATTCGGCGGCCTTTGTTGTTGCAGTGCGACATTATTCTTGGAACGGTAGATGAACAACACCTTGGAACACAGCTTGAGCCGCGTTCGCGCGGTCGGCAATCTGGGACAACAAATCTGGCTCGACAACCTGAGCCGCCACCTGCTCGCTTCCGGCCAACTGGCCGGGCTCATCGCCCAGGATGGCGTACAAGGCCTGACCTCAAACCCGGCCATCTTTTACCAGGCGATCCAGAACGATCCCGCCTACCAGGCCGCCCTGCCCCTGCTGCGCACGGCGCATGCGACGCCGGAAGCGCGCTTTGAAGGCCTGGTGATTCCGGATGTGCAACGCGCCTGCGACCTGTTCGCGCCCACCTACGAAAAAAGCCACGGCCGCGCCGGCTTCGTGAGCTTTGAAGTGGCGCCGCGCCTGGCGCACGACGCCGAGGGCACGGTGGCCGACGCCAAGCGCCTGTGGGCGCTGATCGGCCGTCCCAACGCCATGATCAAGATTCCGGCCACGCCGGCCGGCATCGCCGCGCTGGAAGAAGTGATTTACGCCGGCATCAACGTCAACATGACGCTGATTTTCAGCGCCAGCCAGATCCAGGCCGTGCGCGCCGCCCACCGCCGTGGCCTGGCACGCCGCCTGCAGGACAAGTTATCGGTACAGCGCATTGTCAGTGTGGCAAGTGTCTTCATCAGCCGCATCGACGTCGCGGTGGACGCCCTGCTGCCGCCCGGCGACGCCTTGCGCGGCAAGGCCGCCATCGCCGCCGCCCGCATCGCCTACGCCGACTGGAAGAATGACAGCGGTTTCGGCGTCTTTGCCGCCTTTGGCGCCACGCCGCAGTGGCTGCTGTGGGCCAGCACCGCTACCAAGACCGCGGCCGAACGCGATGTGCGCTATGTCGAAGGCCTGATTGGCCCCGACACCATCAATACCGTGCCGGACGCCACCCTGGCTGCATTCCGCGACCATGGCGAGGCTGAAACCAGCTTAAGCACGGAGGTCCAGGCCGAGCGCGCCGTACTGGCGCAACTGGCCCATCAAGGCATCGATCTGGAGACGATCGGCAAGCAATTGCTGGATGCCGGGCTGCTGCAATTCGAGCAAGCTTTTAGCAAGTTGCTAGCGCTTACCGAGTGAAATCAGGGGTTTAGAGGAATTTAACGGCACGGAATTACATGTTTCGGCCAATAAAAATATACAATATCGATCTTCCAGGAGCCTATTCATGAAACTTTCACAACTTAGTTTGACGGTTGCAGCACTGTTTATCGCTGCCAGCGCGTCCGCGGCTGACCCAAAACTGGGCATCGTGTATGACGCGGGCGGCAAGTTCGACAAGTCGTTTAACCAGTCCGCTTTTGAAGGCGCCACGCGCTTCAAGAAGGAAACCAATATCAATTTCATCGAGGTGCAAGCCTCCAGCGATACCCAGGCTGAACAGGTGCTGCGCGGCCTCGCCCGCAAGAACCTGGACCTGATCGCCTCGATCGGCTTCGCCCAGCAGGCTGCCGTGCAGAAGGTCGCCAAGGAATTCCCGAAAGTCCGCTTTGTGCTGATCGACGGCGTGGCGCAGGGCGCCAACGTCAACTCGATCACCTTTAAGGAAGAAGAAGGTTCGTACCTGGTGGGCGTGGCTGCGGCCCTGGCCTCCAAGTCGAAAAAGATCGGCTTCATCGGCGGTGTCGACATCCCGCTGATCCGCACCTTCTCGTGCGGCTACGCGCAGGGCGCCAAGGCCGTCAACCCGAAAGTGGAAGTGACTTCCAACATGGTCGGCACCACCTCCGACTCGTGGAACAATCCGGCCAAGGGCGGTGAACTGGCCCGTTCGCAATTCGACCGCGGCGTGGACGTGGTGTTTGCCGTGGCCGGCGGTTCGGGCCTGGGCACGCTGCAGACCGCCAAGGAAAAAGGCAAGCTGGCGATCGGTGTCGACTCCAACCAGAATCACCTGTACCCAGGCAGCGTGCTGACCTCGATGGTCAAGCGCGTCGACAACGCCGTGTACGACTCCTTCATGCAAATGAAGGCAGGCACCTGGAAGGCCGGCGTCACCGCCAAAGGCCTGAAAGAAGGCGGCGTCGACTGGGCGCTGGACGAGAACAACCGCAAGCTGATCACGCCGGAAATCGAAAAGCGTGTGACGGGTGCGCGTAAGGATATTATCGATGGCAAGGTCAAGGTCATCGATATCCGTTCGGGTACTGCCTGCCCGGTCTAACATCTGTTTGAACACGAAACGCGCCGCCGGGGCTTTTCCCCCGTGCGGCGCGTTTAACATTTTAATTAACTGCACCGAAAACGATCCTATGCAGCCAGCAGTAGAATTTCGCGGCATCTCCAAGCATTTCGGAGCTGTAAAAGCGAACACGGACGTCAGCTTCTCCATTGCCAAGGGTTCCATCCATGGCCTGGTGGGCGAGAACGGCGCCGGCAAATCGACCCTGATGAGCATCCTGTACGGATACTACCGCGCCGACGGCGGGGAGATCCTGCTCGATGGCCAGGCGCGCCGCATCCACAACAGCCAGGAGGCGATTGCCCTCGGCATCGGCATGGTGCACCAGCACTTCATGCTGGTCGAGAACATGACCGTGCTCGATAACGTCATGCTGGGCAGCGAAGGCGGTTTCAAACTCAACGCCAAGCGCGCCAAGGTGGAAGCGGAACTGCGCGAGATCTGCAAGCGCTACCGCCTGGACGTCGATCCGCTGGCCACCATCCATGATCTGTCGGTGGGCGCGCAGCAGCGCGTGGAGATCCTCAAGCAGATCTACCGCAGCGCCAACATCCTGATCCTGGACGAGCCGACTGCGGTGCTGACTGCACAGGAAACCGAATCGCTGTTCGAGATCCTGCGCCTGTTCAAGGAACAGGGCAAGACCATCATCCTGATCACGCACAAGCTGCAAGAGATCCTCGACATCACCGACACCGTCACCGTGATGCGCGGCGGCCGCGTGATCGGCGCCGTGCCGACCGCCGGCACCACCAAGGAAGACCTGGCCAATATGATGGTCGGCCGTCCGATTGAAAACAACCTGCCGCGCAAACCATACAACCCGGGCGCACCGGTGCTGGAAGTGGACCAGCTGCAGCTGCTGGACGATCAGGGCGTCAAGCTGCTGGCCGACATCGGCTTCACGCTGCGCGCCGGCGAGATCGTCGCGATTGCCGGCGTGTCCGGCAACGGCCAGAGTGAACTCATGGAGATCCTGTCGGGCATGCGCCTGCCAACCTCCGGCAAGCTGAATTTCCTCAACAAGGCCCTGCCCTTCGCCGGCCGCTCGGATGCCGATGGCCTGCCGCGCACCTTCCGCGAACTGGGCATCGCCCACGTGCCGGAAGACCGCTTGCGCGATGGCGTGATCAAGGCCTTCTCGGTCATGCACAACACCATCTTCGGCTACCAGGACAAGCTGAAAAATCGCTGGGGCCTGCTGGACTTCAAGGCCATCGCGGCGCGCTGCGCGGAGCTGATGAAGAACTTTGACGTGCGTCCGAACAACCACGACCTGCGTATCGGCCTGCTGTCCGGCGGTAACCAGCAGAAGGTGGTGATCGCGCGCGAAGTGCTGGCGCAGCCCAAGCTGATGCTGGTCGGCCAGCCGACGCGCGGCGTCGACATCGGCACCATCGAAAGCATCCACACCCAGCTGCTCAAGCTGCGTGATGAAGGCGTGGCCATCCTGCTGGTCTCCGTGGAGCTGGAAGAAGTGCGCGCGCTGGCGGACCGTATCCTGGTCATGTGCGGCGGCCGTATCACCGGCGAACTGAAAATTGAAGAATTCGACACCACCCGCATCGGCCTGCTGATGGGGGGCATGCATAAATCATGAATAAAGACCTGCCACGCTGGGCCACTGCGTTTGTCATGCCCGTACTGAACCTGCTGTCCGCCATGCTGGTGACGGCACTGGTGATCCATCTGCTGGGCGAAAGCCCGACCGAATCGCTGGCCATCCTGGTCAACAGCGCCGTCGTCAATCCGGAAGGCCTGAGCTACACGCTGTTCTATGCCTCGACCTTTATCTTCACCGGCCTGGCGGTTTCGATCGCCATGCAGGCCGGCCTGTTCAACATCGGCGCCGAAGGCCAGATGTATGTGGGCGGCCTGGGTCTGGCCTGGGCCATGCTGGCGTTCGACCACACGCTGCCGGCCTGGATCCTGATCCCGGTCGGCATCCTGGGCGCGGCGCTGTTTGGCGCGCTGTGGTCCTTCCTGCCCGGTTTCCTGCAGGCGAAGCGCGGCAGCCACGTGGTGGTGACCACCATCATGTTCAACTTCATCGCCTCGCAGCTCATGAACTTCGTGATCGTGAAATACATGATCCCGGACGGCGAGCAGAACCCTGCCAGCCGCGCGTTTGCCGCCGCTGCCGAAATGCCGCGCCTGAACCAGTGGTTCCCCATCCTCGGCGAGACGCCATTCAACATCAGCTTCTTCCTGGCGATTATCGCGCTGGTGATTTACGGTGTGGTGGTGTCGCGTTCCGCGTGGGGCTTCAAGCTGCGCGCGACCGGCCTCAATCCGCATGCGGCGCACTACGCCGGCATCCGCATCAGCAAAATGATCATCATTGTCATGCTGATTTCGGGTGCACTGGCCGGCCTGGGCGCGGTCAATTCCATCATGGGTTCGACCCACTACCTGTCGCTCAACTTCGTTGGTGGCGCAGGCTTCATCGGCATTGCGATTGCGCTCATGGGACGCCAGCATCCGGTCGGCATCTTCCTGTCGGCCGTGCTGTTTGGCGCGCTGACGCAAGGCGGCTTTGACCTGTCGCTGGAAAAGCAGAACATCCCGCCAGAGATGGTGATTCTGGTGCAGGGCGTAATCATCCTGTTCTGCGGCGCGATGGAAAATATGTACGGCCCGGCCATCGCCAAAATGCTCAAACTGAAGAAGTGAGGACGATATGACTTTTGATGACCTGCATATCGGCAGTATCCTGGTATCGACCGTGCGCAATGCGCCGGTGCTGATTTTCGCCGGCATGGCCGGCCTGTTCGCCGAACGTTCGGGCGTGATCGACATTGGCCTGGAAGGCAAGATCCTGGCGTCGGCCTTCGTCTCGGCCGCCGTCGCCTTCACCACCCAGAACCCATGGTACGGCGTGATGGCCGGCATGCTGGTGTCGGTGCTGCTGGCAACGCTGCAGGCGTATGTCGCCATCTCGCAAAAGGGCAATCAGCTGGTGGCCGGTATCGCCATCAACATCGCCATGAGCGGCCTGACCTTCGTGGTGGCGCAATACATCTTCCAGCAAGGCGGGCGTACGCCGGACCTGGGCTCGGCGCGCCTGTTCGACGTGGTGCTGCCCGGTTCTGCGGCCGTGGAGAATATCCCCTTCCTCGGCTGGCTGTACGCGCATCTGATCGGCGGCCATTCGGTGCTGGTGTATGTGGCCTTCCTGCTGGTGCCGCTGGTGCACTGGGTGGTCTACCACAGCCGCTTCGGCCTGCGCCTGCGCGCCTGCGGCGAGAACCCGCATGCCGCCGATGCCGCCGGCGTCAGCGTGGAACGCCAGCGTTACTTCGCCATGCTGATCGCGGGCGCATTGTGCTCGCTGTCGGGCGCCTACCTGTCGATCGTGCAAAGTGGCTTCTTCCTGCGCGACATGTCGGCCGGTGCAGGCTACCTGGCGCTGACCGCCATGGTGTTCGGTAACTGGCGCCCGCTGTACACCTTCCTGGGCTGTTTGATGTTCGGCTTCTTCGGCGCCGTGCAGATCCAGATCGAAGGCGTGGAACTGCCCGTGGTTGGCCGCCTGCCGGGCGCGCTGATCCAGATGGTACCGTACGTGCTGACCGTGATCGTACTGGCGGGCCTGATGGCCAAGTCGGTGGCGCCAAAAGCGCTGGGTACGCCGTTCGTCAAGTCCCGCTAAAGCCTCTTCCTGCAGGACAGCAGGCCGGTGGCCTGCTGTCTGTCTCCTAAAAAACGATCTCTTCGCTGTTCAGCAACTGGATGCCGCCGAAATTGCGCCAGGTCGCATTATGGTGTTCGATAATGCTGGCCGCGTTGAGGTGCGCGCGGTCGCGCGTGGTGTGGGCATCCATCGCCAGCGTGACCGGATAACCGCTGCTGGCGGCGTGCCGTACATTCGTATCCACACAAAACTCGGTCGCGAAGCCGCAGATCACCAGGCGCTGGATCCCCTGCTCGTTCAGGAACGCTTTTAAGCCAGTGTTGAAAAAGCCGTCGCACTGGTTTTTAGGGCTGACAAAGTCGCCTGCCTGCGGCGCAATCGCTTCCGGAAACGCCCAGCCTTTGCCGTTCAAGGCCCATTCGGTGCCAGCTTCATCGTGCTGGATGTAGATAATCTGCGTACCGCTGGCGCGTGCTTTTGCGATCAGCTTGCGGATTCGTTCCATCACCACGTCGGCCTGATAGCCCGCTGGCGATTCGGTAAAGACTGCATTTTGAAAATCAATGACCATCAGCGCAGCGCGCATACACACTCCTAGCTAAAATTTTTTCATATACGACAGCAGATCGGCGAGCTGCTGTTCATCCTTGATTCCCCAGAAGCGCATACTGGTTCCCGGTACCACATCATGCGGCGCCCGCAGGAAGGCTGCCAGCGTCTTCTCATCCCACACCAGTCCGGACTTTTTCATCGCCTCCGAATATTTATAGTCCCTGGTCGATGCGGAGCGGCGGCCAACGATGGCGTTCAACTGCGGCCCGTAACCCGCACTCGCATACGGTCCTACCGCATGACAGGAAGCACAACGCTGGAACAGCGCCGCACCATTCTTTGGATCACCGGCGGCAGCGGCCTGCCCGGCCAAAAACAGCGTCAACAAAAAATAAGCGCGCATAAAAAAACCCGGAGCCATATCGGGCAAGGCGGCAAGCGCGCCTTGCCCGAACCGGTCCAACCTTATTCAGTGGCGAAGTAAGCACACTCCACCGCATTGACAGACACCGGCGAGGATAAGCTAAGCACTGCCGGCTCAACTTCGCGCGCGTGACCAAGCATGTGCGCCGAAATGTACAGCGTATGGTCGAGGATTCTGCCTTTGAAATGATTGGATGCTTTGGTAAAAGCCGCGGCACGCACCAGATAATGCAATTGGCCAGGCACCGCCGCCATCCCCATCAGCGCCGGATCGACTTCTTTCAGCTTGGCCTCGCCTAATATGCGCTCGGCATTCACCAACTGTTCACCCGTAAGCTGCACCACGCGATCAGCGGCGACGGACGGCGCAACCGGCTGGATGGCCTTCCCGGAACATAGTGCCTCCGCCGACATGGCGGAACCAGCCACGCCAACCAGGGCCAACGCCAGGACGCTACTTATCAAATTTCCCATAGAGAATTTTCAGTAAATTTGCATACCGGAATAGTTATCGAAGAACATGCAGTCTGCGGAGTCCATCGCTTCAACCCGCGGGCCACCGCCACCGCCGCCACCGCCGCCGATGATCTGGATACCCGCGTTGCCACCGCAGTAATTATCATACAAGGCGGCCGCCTCGTTCGCATTCATATGGTCGCCATAGGTCCCCATCAGGCCAGGCTGGTTGACAACGCCTGCGCTACCTTCGGTATAGCTATCTTTCAACCCGATATTGTGGGTCAGTTCATGCGCAACGGTGTAATTATCGGAAGACGGGTAAAGGTAGACATTATTCCCGCCAACTTCAGCATAGGCGCGCGGCGCAGCATCGTTGGTCGCCACGCCGTTGTGGAACACCGTGCCGCCCGCGCCATTGACCAGCGCCACATTGACTGAGATATCTCTGCCGTCTGCTGTATGATAATTTCCATCCACAAATTGTTTTGTTGAATTTATGATAGTGCTCGAATCGACAGCGCTCTCATTTTTGAATGGCAGAATGATGGTGATCTCACTCGAATTACCATTGGTCGTGCAGACACCGGTCAGATTGGGATTGGTTACGACAGCAGTCATGTTCTTCTCAAAAAGTTAAAGGAAATGCACACATTGTAAAATGTGCAATGATGCAATCCTAGCATCAACAATCGCTTTTTGTGAAGTTGTTTTATAGCAACAAACTGACACCGCTCAGCGCAAACGCAGCCGATCCTGTGGCGCGGCGGCAGCGCGGGCCGGCATAGCGGCGGCGCCACGATCCAGCTTGAACACGCTGACCGCCTGCGCCAGCGTCGCCGCCTGCTCTTTCAGACTTTCCGCCGCAGCTGCAGCCTGCTCCACCAGCGCCGCGTTCTGCTGGGTCACGCCATCCATCTCGGTGATGGCCTGGTTGACCTGCGTAATGCCCTGGCTCTGCTCCGCCGTGGCGACCGTGATTTCACTCATGATCTCCGTTACGCGGCGCACGCTGGCCACCACTTCATCCATGGTGCTGCCGGCTTCGTCCACCAGGCGGCTGCCATCGGCCACCTTGCCGACCGAGTCATCGATCAGCACCTTGATCTCCTTGGCCGCAGCGGCACTGCGCTGCGCCAGGCTGCGCACTTCCGACGCCACCACCGCAAAGCCGCGCCCCTGCTCGCCAGCGCGCGCTGCCTCCACCGCCGCATTCAGGGCCAGGATATTGGTCTGGAAAGCGATGCCATCGATGACGCTGATGATATCGACGATCTTGCTGGACGACTCATTGATCGACGCCATCGTGGCCACCACCTGCGCCACCACCGCACCGCTGCGCTGCGCCACTGCGGACGCCGAATCTGCCAGCTGATTGGCCTGGCGCGCATTGTCGGCATTTTCCTTGACGGTGCTGGTCAGCTCCTCCACCGAGGCCGCCGTCTCTTCCAGCGCGCTGGCCTGCTGCTCGGTGCGCGCGGACAGGTCGCTGTTCCCGTGCGAGATCTCGGAACTGCCACGCTCCACATTCTCGGCACTGGCGCTGACCTGCAACAGCACGTCATGGATATTGCCGACGAACTGATTGAAGCCGGTGCCGATCACCGCCAGCTCGTCGTTGCCGCTCACTTCCAGCTTCACGCTCAGGTCCGCATCGCCGCCGGCCAGCGCCGTCATGCGTTCACCGAGTTTGCGCAGCGGCTCGGTCAGGCGAAACACCACGGTAATCAGGATAAACGCCGTCGCCACCGCGCACACCAGCGAGACTATCAGCGTGTACATCAGCAGTTCGCGCGCCGGCGCGGTCGCTACACGTTTCGGGAAGGTCAGCTGCACCGACCACGGCGCCGTCTCGGCGTGGATGAACAACGGCTGCAGCAGGTGCACCGTCCCCTGGTCATCCTCGTATTCATAGGTCTGTCCCTGGCGTATGCGTTCCAGCGCCGCTGGCGGCAGGTCATCCGCTTTCTTGCCCAGCTTTTCCGCCACCGGATGGCTGGCATACAGGCCGCCACTCGAGATCAGTGTCAGCTTGCCGCCTTCGATGACTTTCAGCTCAGCGAGAATCTTGCCCAGGCGGGTCAGCATGAAGTCCGCGCTGGCCGTGCCTTTGAACTGGCCGCCTATCATGATCGGCGACACCAGCGACGCCATCAGCGTCGGCTTGCCATCTACCGGATAGATATACGGCTCGGTGAAGAACACCTTGCCGCTGCGCTTGGGGATGTCATACCAGTCGTTGGCGCCAGGCGCGCTGTCAAACACGATCGGCTCCACGTGCGGCGTACCGCTCGGGGTGCGCGTCCAATACGGCATGAAGCGCCCGCTCGCATCGTACAGCGGCAGCTTGCCGGCAAACTCGGCGTCCTTGCCATCCAGCGCGTTCGGCTCCCAGGTGACGGCGGCGCCGATCAGGTCATCCGATCCCGCCAGCGTCGCCTTGACCATCTCGTTGATCTGGTCGCGCGCCAGTGCCTGATTGGCGCCGCGCGTGCTGCGCATGGCCGCCGACAGGTTGATCACCGCCGACAGATTGGTGGCGATACGCGCTTGCAGCGTCCCGGCCACTTCGCGCGCCGAGGTCCGCGCCAGATTCATCGCCGCCGCCTCCGCACTGGCGCTGCTGCGTATGCCGGTGACGGTGGCCGTGACCGCCAGACTGAGGACCACCAGCGCGGTGGCCGCCGCGCAGATTTTGCCATTCAAGGAAAGTGAAATCGCCATAAATAATCGCTGTAAGAATCAGAAGGATCTGGTCAGCGCCAGCACCAGCGTGCCCTGCGCGGGATTGGAGGTTTCGATCACGCCGGCAGAATTGGGAATGCCCAGCGTGTAGTTGTCATAGGCGTTGGTCAGTGCATGCGCCCTGGTGTAGGCGGCCGACACCGTCCACCCAGGCGCCACCAGCTTGCTGAAACCCACCTTGTAATCGCGCCAGTTCCACATGCTGTTGTGGGCCACGCGGCCATGGCCGAAGTGCAGATTGAGCGTCCAGCCATTGCCCAGGTCCGGATTGGCGCCGATGTCCAGATAGCCGGTGCCGCGCGCGTTCTCGATGCCGAAGAATTCCGGCGTCACCGTGTAGTTGTATTTGGCGTAGGCGAACTTGTAGGTCAGGCCCAGCGCCACTTCGCCGTAGTTATAGGTGGTGTGGCTGGCGTTGTATTCGGCGCCCGGATAGAGGTAGTGGTAGTAGCCGACGCTGTAGCCCACATCGCCGACAGTGGCGCCGTAATTGCCATACACGTCCCATTCAACGGTGCCGTTTTCAACGAAGCGATTGCTGACCGTGGACAGCCAGGTGCCGGCCGAAAATCCGTTCGGGGCGGCGTAATCGAAACCGCCTTGCAGTGCGGGCTTGCCCCAGGTCTGGCGGAAGCCGCGCGATATGTACTGCGACGCCAGCGTGACGTTCGCGGTGAACGGTGATATTTCCGGCGCGGGCGCGGTCTGCGCGCGCGCCGGCAGCGCGCCACCATACAGCATGGCCAATATGCATGCACTCAATGCGTACCTCATGACACCTCTCCTAACTTGGCATTGCTGATCTGATTAAGAACACAATACGAACGGCAGGGTCGGGGCCGCTAACGCGTTTTTAATTACTTGCACTTAGGATAGACATTGTGGAATGCCAAAGTCAACCGAACGAGCCATCGCTGCCACGTAGCGTTGTTTAGCCGCACCGGCAGCATGGCTTGCTTGACGCCATACACACATGGCACACTGCTGGCATGAACCTGTCTGGATATCGAAAAAGCGCGGTGCGCCACCTGTTGTTAGCAGCACTTTGCCTGTCCAGCGCCGCGCCGGCGGCGACCATGCGCGTGGTCTATCCGCTGACCAGCGCCGACGACGCCGACAGCCGCTATGAATATGACTGGGCGGTGCTGCGCGTGGCGCTGCAAAAGACTGAAACGCGCTACGGCCCGTTTGAACTGCATCAATCCACGCACCCCATGTCCTCCCAGCGCGTTGCCCTGGAACTGCTGATGCCGGGCGGCCGCATCAACGTGTTTGCCCGCGCCACCTCGCCAGAGCTGGAACAGCGGTATCTGCCGGTGCGCCTGCCGATCGACAAAGGCTTGCTGGGCTACCGCATGTTCCTGGTCCGCGACAGCGACCTGCCACGCTTTGCTGCGGTGCGTACGCTGGATGACTTGCGCAAGCTCAGCGTAGGCCAGGGCAAGGACTGGATCGACGTGCCCATCCTGCGCCATGGCGGATTCAGCGTGGTGGAAGGCAGCACCTATTCCGGCCTGTTCGGCATGCTGAGCGCGGGCCGCTTTGATTTTTTTTCGCGCGGCATCGACGAAGCCCAGCGCGAATACCGGGAGCGCCGCAGTACCCAGCCGCACATGGTGATTGAGCCCACCCTGCTGCTGCAATATCCACTGCCGGTGTATTTCTTCCTGCGGCGCGATGCCGAAGGCAGGCTGCTGGCACAGCGGATTGCCGCCGGCATGGAAATCATGATCAGGGATGGCTCGCTGCAGGCCCTGTTCCAGCAGTACAAGGGCGCCAGCATCAAGGCTGGCCAGCTGCAGAAACGGCGCGTCCTGCAACTGCGCAACCCCCACCTGCCCCCCGCCACCCCGCTCTCCCGTAGCGAACTCTGGTTCGATCCGCACACCGGCAACTGAAGCGGACCACTGCCCTCTTCTCATCTATACAACATTCCTGAAATTACTATTTCAGTAATGTTTACATTTTTTATATCCTTACTTACAATTCAAAAATTGCAACGTTTTGGATATTAAAACTGAAACTATATGATGAATCGTACACTCTCAATGTCTGTAATCTCGTTGTCTCTTGCCTGCACCGCAATAACTGGCTGCGGCGGCGGCGATGCCAGCAATCCCAGCGTCCAGGCGCCGGCTGCGATCCGCCTGGCAGCCCAGCCAATACCACTTCAGTCCGGCATGTCCTACGGCACCTCGTTCTGGGCCGAAGGTTCCAGCGCCACCGGCGGCAGCGGCACCCCGGTGGCCGATGTCAATTGCCTCGTCAACGAGGACTATCACATCCATACCCACCTGACGATTCTGCGCGACGGCCGCGTGCTGGCGATCCCTGGCCACATCGGCCTCAAAGGCTGCGCCTATGAACTGCACACCCATGACCTGAGCGGCGTGATTCACGTTGAAACCGCCAGCTACCGCAAATTCACGCTGGGCCAGTTCTTTGCGGTATGGGGCCAGCCGCTGGGGCGCGACAACGTGGCGCACCTGACCGGCCAGCCGGTGGTGGTCTACCTCAACGATGGCACCGGGCTCACCGAATACACGGGAGACCTGCAAAGCCTGGAACTCAAGGGCCACCGCGAGATCACCATCGTGGTCGGCAGCGCACCGGCCGAGATTCCTTCCTACACCTGGCCAGACAGCCTGTAAGTCAGGGAGGCCCCCATGAGTGACGCCACCGCGCCAGAAGTTGCCAAGCACACGCTGAAAGACCTCTTCCGCGCGGAAGCGCTGCAAGAGGCCCGCAATCCCGCCGGCACGCCGGTCACGCCGCTGGGCGTCAGCGGCTGGATCCTGACGGCCTTCCTGGTCGTCCTGCTGGCGGCTGCTTTGGTGTTCCTGTTTACCGCCCGCTACGCCAGGAAGGAAACCGTGTTCGGCCAGATCACGCCCATCGAAGGGTCGTTCCGGATCACGCCCCAATATACCGGGTTGGCCGAGAAAGTACTGGTGCATGAAGGCCAGCATGTCAAAGCTGGCGACGAATTGCTGGTGGTGTCGTCCGACCCGCTGCTGCAAAACGGCGCGTCGCTGGCGGCCGGCCTGAAACTGATCCAGGCCACCCAGCGGCGCACCCAGTCGCAGCAGGAAAGCACCCGGGTGGAACAGGTCCAGCGCCAGATCGAAGAGTTACGCACCCGTCAGAGCGGCATCAAGTCCGATTTGCAGCGGCTGCGCGATGCCCGCGTGCTGCTGGAAAAACGCGAAGCGCTGCAGGAGAAAAACCTCAAGGCGCACCGTGCGCTGGCCGAGCAGGGCATGGTGTCGGAAGCCTATATCCGCCAGCAGGAAGATACCCTGCTGGGCATACAGCAGCAGGTACAGCAGTCGCAGCGCGAGTATGAATCGCAATCGAGCCGGCTGGCGGAAATCGCGCCGCAGATCGGCCGCCTGATTGCCGACGCCGCGCTGGCACGCCTCAATAGCACCAGCAGCCAGGCCGACATGCAGGAAAAGGAGCTCAATTCGGAGGCCCAGCTGGGCCGCCATCTGCAAGCGCCCATCGACGGCGTGATCACCGCACTGCAAGCGCGCCCCGGTGCGCCCGTCACCGCCAATCAGACCCTGGCCGTGATCGTCCCGGAAACGGCGATTGTCGGCGACAATGCGCAGCTGGAAGTGGAGCTGTGGGCGCCGTCGCGCGCAGTGGGCTTCGTCCGGCCCGGCGCCCGCGTGCGCATCATGTACGACGCCTTCCCCTACCAGACCTTCGGTGTCGGCGAAGGCCGGGTGCGGGACGTCTCCGGCACGCCCGTGCTGCCGACTGATTTGCCGATCCCGCTGGATACCCGCGAGCAGCTGTTCCGCATCCGCGTGGTACTGAATTCCACGTCACTGATGGCGTATGGCAAAGCATGGCCCGTCTTTCCCGGCATGCGCCTGTCGGCCGACCTGATACTGGAAGAAGAGTCGCTGATCGACTGGCTGCTGGAACCACTGCGTGCCGCCCGCAAACGCGCCATCTAGGAGACGGCATGGAACAGACTACCTACCATATGTTCCAGCCGCTGGATTGGAACCGTTTGTCGAAGCCTGCGCAGCAGGCATGGCAGCAGGCCGACCGGCAGCTACGCAAGGCCATGGCATGTGCGCAGCCCACATACGAGCTGCTGGCCACACTGGACAGCACGCCGCACACCGAGGTCGATATCCGCGACAGCATCAGCACGGCGCTGGCGCAGCGTTCCCCCTACAGCTATTCCGTGACGCAGGAGAAAACCTGCCTGGCCCAGGTGATGCGCCGTCTGCCGCCGCGGCAAGCCAGCATTTACGAGATCGCCAGCGGCGTGCGCGCACTGCTGTTCGGGCAACGCGAACCGCTGCGGACCTTCAACGTGTCGATCATCTACCTGCCATGGCTGCATATCGCGCCGCCGCAGCCTGATAATCCGGTGTTCCGCCGCTGGTGCGATATCGACCAGGGGCCGCCGCTGTTTGCGGCGCTCAATCTGTATGTGCTGATGCTGTCGGCACATCCGTTCTCAGACGGGAATGGCCGCACCGCCCGCATCCTGTTCAACCTTCTGCTCAGCTGGCGGCACGGCAGCGCCGATCATTACATTCCGCTGGCCGACATTTTCAAGCGCGATCCGGGCCGCTACGAAGAACTCATGGCACGCGCCGCCGCCGACGGCAGCCATCACCGGGTGCTGGCGCATTTGCGCCGCGCGCTGACTGCCTACGCCCAACAGATACAGCATATCGAGACGCCACGGGAAGACGACCTGGAACGGGCAGTCCGGTTGTCGCAAGCCCACGCGCAGGCGCAGGCCAGCCACCTTGGCCTGAACGAAACGCCGCCCTATCCGGTCGGCGTGGACGCGGTGCGCGCCGCTGCCCAAGGCGGCCGCGCGCGCCAGTCGCTGGTGCAGGCGCTGGATGCGGTGGCCGCAGAACTGCGTACCTATGGACGGATCAGCTATGTGCTGGTCCGGCTGGACGACCTACTGGCGGTGTCATGCGACACCCCGGTGCCAGTAGCCTACTTCATACATTTAGAGAGAAAGGAGGCGTTCACGCTGCACGTCCGCGAAATGCGGAGCCGCTACAAGGAGGTTATCCACCTCCAGTTTGCGGTATTTACCGGCGATGTCGTCATCGACGCGAAGGTGCTGATTGGCTTGGCCAGCTTATACAGCAAAGGGGCAGACAACCGCAGTACGCCTCCTGCCATCGTGCACGGTTTCGACGCCGGAGACACTAACTAGTTTATCCAACTACGAGGACATATCAATGCGTCAGATTCCAGATCACGTACTAGAAATGATTGCTGGCGGTGGTGCCAGCGATACTGGCTCCATCGCCACGCTGCCTACCGTTACCGTCACCGGCCCAGGCGGCGGTGGTGGCGGCGGCTGGGACCCAGGTCCATGGGACCCGTATCCATATCCAGGTCCGGGCGAAGGTGGTGGCGGCGGTGGCGGTGGCGACAATCCGGAGCCACCACCATGCCACCATTCCTCGCCAGCACCAGCGCAGGCCCCAAGCGGCGTCAATCTGGACAAGCTGCGCGACATGGTGGGCCAGCTGTCCAACCAGATCAAGGGCATGAGCGACTCTAACCGCATCGAGTACGGCGCCTTCATCTACCGCAGTAGCGACGGCGCCCTGCACACCACGGCGCTGGCGCGTGGCGATGAGGACAGCAGCCCAATCAGCTTCCAGCCTAGCGCGGGCGACAAGATTGTCGGCTGGCTGCACTCGCACCCGGTCGATCCGGTTATTGACGAGCGCTTCCCTTCGACGCCACGCAATTCCAGCAACGGCATCGGTGATACCGGCGCGGCACGCAATCTGCTGAACAACACCACGTCGGTGGACCCTGGCATGTTGATGTACATCCTGGATGCGAAATCCGGCCAGGCCTATGAGTACACCGCAGCCGGCGGCGACAACCGCTCGCTGGGCAACAACGTGACTGCCGATGCGACCTGCTAAGCGCTAGCAGCATCTGTCTTACATGGACGCGTGGGCCCGCGCGTCCCCAACCTCCAGGGATATCCATGAAACGCCTGCCATTCGCACCATCCGCATTGCTGCTCGTCACGCTCGCCGCCAGCGCCGCGCACGCCCAACAGCCGGTCGCCATCCCGATGGGCGGCCACGCGCCCGCCGCGACCAGCCGCACCGTGATCTATACCGCCGACTGCAAACAGATCCACTACCAGCTGCGCCTCGACAAGAGCCGGCGCACGCTGCAATTCCAGTACGAAGACCAGCACACCGTCCAGCAGGACTTGTCCGGCACGCCGTTCGGGCAAGCCTTGCTCAAGCAACCGCTGATCGGCAACTTTGGGTTCAGCTGCGCCGCCGCCGGACTGAATGTCTCCTTCATCGGCCTGCAGCTACAGCGCGGCAAGCAGCCGCAGCCCGTCAGCTACCGCCTCACCATCGGCAATGACGGCAGCATTTTGGAAGACAACGGTTTGACCACCGAAGACCTCGACTTCATCAACACTTACCTCGCCGGCTGATTATCGTGCGCCAGACAGAAACCTCTGAATGCGGTCTTGTATGCCTGGCCATCGCGGCCGACAAGCTGGGCGCCAAAACCGACATCTCGACCCTCCGTAGAAAATATCAGATCTCCAGCCGCGGCATGACGCTCAAGGAAGTACGCGATGTCGCTGCCGACATGGGCATGGTAGGGCGTGCCGTCAGCTGTGAAATCGGCGAACTGGCCGAATTGAAAACGCCAGCCATCCTGCACTGGGGCTTCCACCACTTCGTCGTGCTGGAGCGCGTCAAGCGCGGCAAGGTCGTGATTCAGGACCCGGCCAGCGGCAGGGTGACGCTGAGCATGAAGCAGGTCTCGGCCAAGTTTACCGGTGTGGCGATGGAGCTGTCCGCCACGGCGGATTTCGTCCGCCGCCAGGAAAAGAGTCCGCTCAGCCTGGGCTCCTGGTTCCGCGTGGTGCCCACCATGTACGCGCCGCTGGGACAAATCCTGCTGCTGTCGCTGCTGCTGCAGGCCTACATCGTGGCGTCGCCTTTTTACATGCAGCTGGCCATCGACCAGGCCGCGCTGAAAGGCGATCATGACGTGCTGGCCGTGCTGGCGATAGGCTTCGGCCTGTTTTGCGTGTTCAATGCGGGCGCCTCGCTGTTGCGCGGCATCGTCTCCGCCAAGCTGACGGCCATGCTGAACTGGGACATGACGATACGCTTGTTCCGCCACATGCTGCGCCTGCCATTGCCCTGGTACCAGCGCCGCAAGCTGGCCGACATCCTGTCCCGCTTTGACGCCATCGGCCCGGTGCGCGACCTGATGTCCGGCGCGCTGGTGTCAACCCTGGTGGACGGCGTATTGGCCATCGTCACGCTCATCATGATGCTGGTGGTTTCCGCCAAGCTGGCACTGATCGTGTGCGGCGGCCTGCTGCTGTACATCGTCATGCGCCTGGCGGCAATGCCGCTCAGCATCCGCTATGGCAGCGAGGCGATTAGCGCGCGTATCGCCGAAAACGGCAAACGCATCGAGAGCGTGCGCGCGATCCAGACCATCAAGGTCATGGGAGCGGAAAGCGCCAGGGAAAGCGACTGGGCCAACCGCTTTGCCGCCACCATCAAATGCGACCAGCGCTCGATCCTGTTCAACCTCTCGTTTACCACGGTGCAGACGCTGTTCGACGGCATCATCCGCGTGTTCCTGGTCTACCTGGGCGCTGGCGCCATCATTAGCGGCGACATGAGCGTGGGGGTGTTCTACGCCTTCCTCAGCTACCAGTCGCAGTTTTCAGACAAGGCCAGCGCCCTGTTCAACCAGCTGGTGTCCTGGCGCATGACCGATATCTATTCCTACCGCCTGGCCGACATCGTCATGTCCCCCAAGGAGGCCGGCATCGACAACGCCGGCGGTCCTGCCATGCAGATTGAAGGCGCGCTGGAATTCCGCCAACTGGCCTTCAGCTATTCACCGCTGGAAGCAGCAGTGTTCCACAACGTCTCGTTCAGCATCAAGCCAGGTGAATTTGTGGCCATCGCCGGTCCTTCCGGCGCCGGCAAATCGACACTGCTGAAAGTGATGTGCGGCCTGTATCCCGCGACACAGGGCGAAGTCCTGATCGATGGCCGCAGCCTGGCCTCGTGGGGGCCGCGTGCCGTGCGCCGTTCGCTGGGCGTGGTGATGCAGGACGACGAGCTGCTGTCAGGCTCCATCGCTGAAAACGTCGCATTCTTCGACGAGCATATCGACATGGCGCATGTGTGGTCCTGTCTGGAGCAGGCCTCGCTGACGGCAGATGTGATGGCCATGCCGATGCGCGAGGAAACGCTGATTGGCGACATGGGCTCGACCCTGTCCGGCGGCCAGAAACAGCGCCTGCTGCTGGCACGCGCGCTGTACCGCCGTCCCAGCATCCTGGTGCTGGACGAAGCCACCTCGCACCTGGACATGGCGCGCGAATTCGAGATCAACAAAGCGCTGCAGAAGCTGCCGCTGACCCGCATCATCGTCGCCCACCGCAAGGAAACCATCGCCGCCGCCGACCGCGTCATTTACCTGAACGGCGGCACCATCGTCTACGACAGCCAGCAGGAGCAGGCCGCTGCGGCTGCCCAGGTTCCGGCGCCAACCGAAAGCGCCGCTTGAAGAAAGGAGGACTCCACCCGGTACGGCTTACCCAGCACCTCATCACAGTTTAAAAAATTTATACGACACACATTAATTGAAGGATTATTCATGCGTCAAATTCCAGATCATGTGCTTGAGCTGATCGCCGGCGGCGGCTCAAGCGACACCAGCTCCATCCCGAGCGTCACGGTTCCCGGCTCTGGCGGCGGCGGTGGCGGCGGCTGGGACCCAGGCCCATGGGACCCGTATCCATACAATCCGGACCCCGGCGGTGGCGGTGGCGGTGGCGAACCTCCTGCACCTGCACCATGCCATCATTCGTCCCCGGCGCCGGCGCTGACGCCCGCCAATGTCAACCTGGATGCATTACGCGACAAAGTGGTCCAGCTGTCGAATGAAATGAAAGCCATGGGCATCAATGATGTCGAGCGTGGTGCGCTGATCGTGCGCAGCGCGGACGGCTCGCTGCACACCACGCCGATCACCTCCGGCGATGCCGATGGCCAGCTCAACTCCATCAGCTACCAGCCTGTGGCTGGCGAGAAGGTCGTGGGCTGGGTCCACTCGCATCCAGAGGTGGACGGCAGGGATGAACGCCTGCCATCCAACCCACACAATTCCAACAACGGCATCGGTGATACTGCCGCTGCCCGGGCTTTGCTGCAAAACCCCTCAGTTGACCCAGGCATGTTGATGTATATCGTCGACGCGAAATCCGGCCAGGCCTATGAATACACGGCGGCTGGTAGTGACAACCGGTCGCTCGGTAAAAACGTGACCAGCGATGCAAGCTGCTAATCCCTAGCAAAACTCTGCTATTCACTTTCAAAACGCGTGGGCCCGCGCGTTTCGAGTCGCAGAGCACTCCAGTTCCTCAACTCCATTATTGCGAGTAGCCGCAAGTGGTCTTTACTGAATGAAGGAATACTTATGCGTCAAATTCCAGATCAAGTTCTTGAATTAATTGCTGGTGGCGGTTCCAGCGACACCAGCTCGATCCCGAGCGTCACGGTTCCCGGCCCTGGCGGCGGCGGTGGCGGCGGTGGCGGCTGGGACCCGGTCCCATGGGATCCGTATCCATACAATCCTGGCGGCGGTGGGGGCGGTGGGGGCAATCCGACTGAACCGGACGGTAATTGCCTGCATACCTCGCCGGCACCTGCCAAGACGCCGGACGGTGTCAGTCTGAACGACCTGCGCACCGCAGTCCAGGTGGTATCCGACACCATGAAAATCATGGGCATCAACCAGTACGAGCGCGGCGCGCTGATTGTGCGCGGTTCCGATGGCACGCTGCGCTCGACGGAGATCGCCACTGGCGACGAAGACACCAACTCCATCAGCTTTACTTCGCGTCCTGGTGATTCAGTCGTGGCATGGATACACTCCCACCCACTGAGCGATATCGACCAGCGCTTCCCATCCACTCCGCAGAACTCCGCTAACCATCTTGGCGATACGGGAATGGCGCGCCAGTTGCTGGCCAATTCGCTCTTCAACCCAGGAATGCTGATGTACATCCTGGATGCGAAAACCCAGCAAGCTTACGAATACACCGCCAGCGGTGGCGATAAGCGCGCACTGGGTAACAACATCAGCAACGACGTGGTCTGCGGTTAAAGCCGTCACGCGCTGATAAAACGGTAGTGCTCCAGGCTGTGCACGGCCTGAAGCATGCCCTTACGGCCAGATGGCCCTCAGTACGGCGGCCAGATGGTAGCCGCCCTGTATCAGCTGCGCCTTGGCGGCGGCGGACGAAGGCACCGGATAATTGTCCGGAATCGACAGCGGCCAGACGTTATACAGTTCGCCGGTAGTCTTGCTGGTCTGCTGGGCCATGGCGCCCGGCAGCGTATCGGCGTAGGCCAGCTTGGCCACCACCAGCGTCTGATCCGCCCACTGGTATGGCCAGGTGACGGCGTCGCCGCTATTGGGCGCGACAACAGGATTGTCCGCGATGACCTTCTGCGCGAACTGCTCCGGCGTACGCACACCGAGACGGCGGAAGGCGTAGTTCACCACCGTCGTATCCCAGTAAGAGTGGAAGGCGCGCGTGGCTTGCGGCGTGGCCGGCGCCGGCTTGTCGTCCGGCGGCATCAGCCTGGTGCTGCTGGCCGTCAGGCGGATATCATCCAGCAGCAGATTGTTGCCGCCCTGCGTGGCAAAGACTTCCTTGTCGTCCAGCTGCTTTTGCGTCGGCACCACGAAACCGCCGTTCTTGCCTACATAGCCTTCGCCCACATGCAGCGGCTGCGCGATATCGCCGGTCAGGTGGGTCAGCATCAGCAGCGCCTGGCGTGGCGTGAAGTTGTGCGGATTGGTGGTGGCATTGACCTGCCCTTGCAGTACAGCGATGCACTGCTTCAGCGTCTGCACGATGTCATGATCGGCCGTGCCCACGCCATGGTCTTCGTAATGCGCCAACTGATACGGCACATCGGTGTAGTGATACTCGGCGTGTTTGGGATTGGCGCTGGTGTAGGCCACCATCTCGTCCGACTGCGGACCGCAGTAAGTACCCTTCACGCAGTCCGCCCAGGTAGCGATGCTGGACAGGCTTTCACCCGGCAGCAGCAAGGCCTGCACCTGCTTCTCGGCAGCGCTACCCTTGATGAGCTGATCGGCAATCGCGCCCACCGTGCGGTGGCCATCGTTGCCCCAGGCGTGGGCGTTGAACGATATGAAGGCGCTGCTCAGCGCCAGGATGCATGCAAGCTTGTTCATTCTGGGCTGCCTTTTGCCGGTTTCGGATATTGTTTGTTGATGTCGAGCGGCTGCGCATACGACGAGCTCCAGGTCTGCTCCTGCAAGGCCGCCAGACGCTGCGCCATTTTCTCGTTGCGCATCACCACTTCCAGATTGCGCGACAGGTCCATGTAGCCGCCGGACCAGTTGCTGGTGCCGACCCAGGCGATCTGGTTATCGATCACCATGGTCTTGCTGTGGATGACGCGCGCGAACGGAATGAAGCCGGTCGACGCCACCGGCAGCGTCACAATGCGGATCTCCACATTGGGCAGCACCGCCAGGCTTTTCAGATAGGCCTGCGCCGGTTTTTCCAGGTTCCAGTTGGAGACCATCAGCTTGATCTTGACGCCACGGTTGGCAGCGGCGCGCACCGCGTTGTCGATGACTGCGTAGTAAGGACGCGTGCCTTTCGGGCCATAGCTCAGCGGCGCATAGTCCAGCAGCTGGATGCGGACTTCTTCCTTGGCCTCCGCCAGCAGGGCCGGCAGGCCGGTCTCGGAATCGCCCACGCCGGCAGGGTTGTACTGGTTAGGGCTGGACAGCAGGAAGGCATTCTGGTGAATGTCTGCCGTGACGGTCTTCGCATTCAGCGCCGGCGCGGTCTGGCCCTGCGAGGTCAGCGCCTGCGCGCGCCAGTCCTGGTTGAAGATGGCCAGCACCTGCCCCACCACTTTCGGATCGGTGATGCGCAAGCCGGTTTCGTGGATATGTTCAAACGAGCGCCAGTCGAAGTTCTGGCTGCCGATATAGGCGGTCGCGCCATCCACCACCAGATACTTGGCGTGAATGATGCCATTGCCGGTCAGCTTGTTGAAGTCGAGGACGCGGAACTCCATATTCGGGATCGCCTTCAGGCGTTCAATGCTGGGCTGCTCCGACAGATTCACGCCTTTCTGGTCCAGCAGGAAGCGGATCTTCACACCGCGCTTGCCTGCGGCTTCCAGATGCTCCACCACTTTTTCAAACACGCTGCCAGGCTTGATGACGGCATAGAACTGGCCGATGACGATTTCGCTTTTGGCGTTGTCAAACAGTTCGGTCCACACTTGCGCGGCACTGCGCAGGTCATCGCTGTGCAGCGGGGTTTCTACCGGTGCAGTTTGCACCAGCTCATAGCCGGGAATGGCAAATTCGGCATAGGCCGGCGCTGCCAGCACGCTGGCCGCGACCAGCGTGGAAATCAAAATACGACGCATCTTTACTCCTTTTGTATGCTCTTGAAACGGACGGCTGGCGCGGTGGCGCCGGCAGGCTTGCCGTCCTGGTCGCGCCTGGCCAGATAGCCGGTCAGCGCATCGATATCGCGAATATTGGTCGGCGCGCGGCCGCTGCCCTTGGTGAAGGTCGGAAAGCCATCGCCGCCTTCGGCCAGGAAGTTATTGGTGATGACGCGGTAAGACGCATCCATCTCCAGCGGCACGCCATTCAGCTTGACGCTGCCCGGCACGATTTTGTGGCCCTCGGGCTGCGCCGCATCCCACTCGTACGAAAAGCCGTCCGACACTTGCAGGAAGCCGCGCGCGGTGGCGCGTCCTCCCATCCATTGCTCTTCCAGCAGCTGCACGACCTGCGCGCCGCGCAGATTCATGGCAATCAGGGTATTCCCAAACGGCAGCACGGCCAGGGCCTGGCCCAGCGTCACATGGTTGCCGCCCAGCGTCTCCAGGTCCTGGCGGATGCCGCCGGGATTTTGCAGCGCAATCTGGCCGCCGAAAGAACGCCCCGCGTACAGCATGGAGTCCGCGACCAAATCGCCCAATGCCGACTCGCGGTCATGGTGCTTCTCGCGCTTGATGCCGGAGACAGCCAGCCTGGCCACCGGTTTCGCCAGCGCGGCGTTGCTGCACTGGCGCGCCTTGTCGATATAGGCCGTCAGCACGGGATCGGCTGGCCAGGCGCCCGGCACCATCACCTCCTGACCCGCACTGACGCTGCGTACCGTGTTGGTATTGGTGTCCACCGTGAGCTTGATGCGGCCGAGCACATGGCCGCCCATGTCGGACTGCGTCACCATGCGGCCATCCACCTTGCACAGATAGCCTTGGTGCGAATGGCCGCTGACCACCACGCGAATCGCCGGATCCAGACGCTTGACCACGTCCACAATCGGCCCTTTGAGATTGGCGCAGTCCTGCTGGTCGAATTTATCGGTGGTGCGCCCGCCCTGATGGATCAGCACCACAAACACGCCGACGCCCTGCTGGCGCAATTCCGGCAACTGGCGGTTGATGGCGTCCGCTTCATCGATGAACTCCAGGCCGGCAATGCCCGACGCCAGCGACGATTCCGCCGTATCGCGCAGCACCGTGCCGATAAAGGCCACCTTGACGCCATGCGCGGTCTCGATTTTGTAGGCCGGCAGCACCGGCTTGCGCGTCACCATGTCGATCACGTTGGCGGCCAGGTACTGGAACTGCGCGCCCTTGTATGGGCCGTCAAACTGGCAGGCCTTGTCCGCGCGCGGCGACACGCAGCCGCCCTTCTGCTGGCGCAGCAGCTCGATGCGGCCCTGGTCGAATTCGTGATTGCCCACCGAGGTGGCGCGCAGGCCAAGCAGGTTGAGGGCGCCGATGGTCGGCTCATCCGCCCACATCGACGAGATCGCGGGACTGGCGCCAATCAGATCGCCGGCGCCGACCAGCAGCAGCTCCGGGTCCTGCTTGCGCCACGCTTGCAGCGCCGCGCCCAGCGTATCGATGCCGCCGGCCTGGATGTTGCGCTCACCGCCGCCGGCTGCGCTGTCCCAGCTGAATTTGCTGGCTTCCAGGTTGCCGTGTAAATCGTTCAGTGTCACCAGCTGCACTTCCGCCACACCGGGCGGCAAGGATGGGGCGCGCTGCAGCCATGCGCAGCCTGCCAGTGCTGTCACCGCCACCAGGCTCAGATATTTTTTCATTGCGAACTAACTGGGTTGGAATCGAATATTGTACAGCGCAACGCCGCCTTCAAAAATGCCAGGCAGACTACGTTACAAATAAAAAAAACGGCTGATGTTGCCATCAGCCGTTTTCTGTCATGTGTGGTTCAGACCAGTCTTGTCGAGATTAGAACTCGTACTTGACGGTAGCCTGGATCGCCCACTGCGATTCGCCTTTGACTTGACGTACGTCCAGGGCTTCAACGGTGTCACGTACTTTGTAGACGTAACGGCCAGCCGAATCCAGACCAACGTAGTCGACGAAGCTACGTGCTTGCGCACCAGCAGCCTGGAAGCCCACTTCGTTGATACGGCCCCAACGCTTGTTCAGCAGGTTGCCGAAGTTGAAGATGTCCAGCGAGAACGAACCTTTGTGACCTTTGAAGAAGCCTGGGAATTCCTGGGCAATACGCAGGTCGAAGGTGTTGGTCCATGGCGAGAAGTCGGTGTTACGGCCGACAACGCCGCCAGCAGCTTTTTTCAGCACTGGGTTGGCATTGACGATCGACCAGAACTTGTCTTCGTTAGCATGGTTGGTCGCGGTATCGCCAGAGAACACGACCTGGCCCGAACCTGGCGCCGAAGGGATGTACATCAGGTCATTACCGGACAGGCCGTCACCGTTCAAGTCATTGTTGATGGTCCAGCTGTATGGCTTACCGGTACGGCCTTCGTAGAACATGCCGAAGGTGGTTTTGTAGGTACCGAAGAAGCGTTTCTGGAAGTTGATCAGCGCGTTGACGCGGTCTTTCACCAGGTAGCCCGAGTTGGCGGCGACTTCTTCGTTCGGGTTGAGTACCGAGCGGCCCGAGAAGTTCGAGCTCGAAGTCGACGAGGTCAGTGGCGACACTTCGCGTGCTTCGGTGTACGAGTAAGCTACCGACCACTGGATGCCGTTGGTCATTGGACGGCTCAGGGAGGCGGTGATCACGTTGCTGCCGCCCTGATGGGTACCGGTGGCAACCAGCACGTTGTTGTAGGCTGGGTTGCTGCCTGCCTTGTTACGTGCCGGGGTGGTGCCGGTGGTGCCGCAGACGCCGCCGGTGGTCACGAACGAACCCGTCGACTGCCAGCAAGCGGTGTTGTAGCCGCCCGAGGTGTAGTACAGTTCGCGGCCATCGGTACCGATCTTGGTGGCTTTGCCCAGGTTCATATTCTGGTAGTAGATACCGTCTTTAACCTGGGTTTTCAGCACTTCCAGGCCCAGCACCATGCCATACCATGGCAGTTCGGTGTCAAACGCGATATTGCCTTTCCAGACCGAAGGCTGTTTCAGGCCAGGCGCCAGGGCGTCGACGTTGATCTGCGCCGAGCTGGTGCCGCCGCTCAGGACGGTAGGCTGCTTGGTGATGTCCGGGGTGAAGGTGCCACCAACCGAAGGGCAAGCCTTGGTCGACGAGTTGCAGCTGATGCTGGAAGTCGCCACGCCAGGGTTCGAGAACGGGTTGGACAGCCATACGGTCGCTGCCGCGCCCTGGAACAGGCCAACACCGCCACGTACCTGGGTTGGCAGTTCGCGGTCCAGTTTGTAGTTGAAGCCGGCGCGCGGCTGCCATACGTTCTGGCCATCGAAGGTCTGGGTGTTGTCGATGCCGAAGCCGCCGGTCTGACGGCCGTTGGCGTCGACCGGACCAACCGGTGCAGCCACCAGCACGTTACGCAGTGGACGGTCGCCCATGCGGGTCGCATCCAGACGCAGACCGTAGCTCACGGTCAGGTTGTTGTTGACGGTCCAGGTGTCCTGTACGAAGGCGCCCAGGTTCTTCATGCTGAAGTTCGATACTGCCTGGTCCAGCGAGTAGCCCGAATTCGGGGTCTGCACGGTGTACGACGATGGACGGCCGATGCGGAAGTTTTCCAGCACGGCAGCCTGCATGTCAGCGTTGCTCAGCTTGCTGCAATCAGCCAGGTTGCCGCCGCCCAGGAAGGCGTAGTTCCAGTTCTGGACGCACGAGAAGGTGTAGTTGCCCCAGATGTTTTGCAGGAAGGCGTTGTACACGTCGTTCTTGCTGTAGTCGCCGCCGAACTTGATTTCGTGGTCGCCGATGCTCCAGTTGGCGCCCAGGTAGGCGTCCTTGGTTTTGGTGCCCAGGATGTTGCGCTGACGGCTGTTGTCGGTACCGAACGACAGGGTACGCGAGGTGGTCGGCACGGAAGCCGGGGTGCCTGGCGCGTTGTTACCGGTGAACGACAGGTTGATCAGCGGCAGGGTCGAGTTCAGCGCAGGAACGCTGTCGTAGTCGCGCGAGGAGATTTTGAACTCGGTCGAGAAGTTCGGGCTCCAGTCAGCAGTCCACTGGCCAACCAGGGTCTCGATGGTTTTACCTTGCGAGAACCATTCCGAATTCAGCGACAGGCCGGTGGCGCTCATGCCGGTGAATTGTGGTTCTGCCTGTTTGGTCTTCGAGTAACGCACCATGGCGCGGTGGTTGTCGTTGATGTTCCAGTCCAGTTTCACCAGGCTGTCATCCACGGTCAGCTGCGAACCGGCGGTCAGGGTCGAGTCGCCGATGTTGACGCCGTAGGTGTTCTTGGCGATGTCTTGCGCCGCGCTGATGGCCGACGGGTTGATACCGACGTTGGTGTAACCGCTGCCGATCGGGCCGAAGGACGGCGCGTTACGGGTCGATTCCAGTTTTTCGTAGGCCGCGAAGATGAACAGCTTGTCCTTGATCAGCGGGCCGCCAACGGTCGCACCCTTGGTGGTTTCCTTGAACGGTGCTGGTGCGGTGTAGGTGTCGTTCGACGCGTTGTAGCGGTCGCCAGCCAGGCGGTCGTTACGGAACACGTAGTAGACATTACCCTTGACGGTGTTGGTACCCGACTTGGTCACGGCGTTGATGTTGCCGCCGGTGTAGCCCTTCTGGGTGACGTCGTAGTTGGCCACGTTGACCTGCACCGACTGGATCGCTTCGATCGAGATCGGCTGCTTGGCGGTCGGGCTGCCGTTCGATTCCAGACCGAAGGTGTCATTCACGGCCACGCCGTCAATAGTCAGCGAGTTGTAACGCGAGTTCTGGCCGGCTACGGACATTTCGCCGCGCTCTTTGTCGGTCTGCGAAACGCGTGGGTCCGAACGGGCATAGTCTTGCAGGTTACGGTTGATCGAACCCTGGATCGCCAGTTCGGTCGCGGTGATGCTGGTGCCGGCGCCCATGTTCGATTTCGAGAAGCGTTCCGAGCGGCTAGCAGAGCCTGCTACGGTCACGGTTTGCATGACGGGACCCAGGGTCGCGTCCACGGTGGCGGTTTCCGCCAGCTGGGTGAACACGTTCTCACGGGTTTCGGTCACGCCATCTTTGGTGATGGTGATAGTGAATGGACCACCGGTACGCAGACCACGTTGTACATAACGGCCTTCGGCGTCGGTAACAACAGTGCTGACCGTGCCAGATTCAACGTGGGTGATGGTGACAGTCGCGCCGGAGGCTGGTTTGCCATCGGTCACGGAAATGCGGCCACCAATCGCCGAGGTGGTGTTCTGTGCAAAGGCCGGTGCTGCCGCTAGCGCGATAGACAGGCTGAGCGCAATTTGCGTCAGCTTGAGCCGTTTATGATTGATCATTGTATAACCCCAAAAAAGACTAAATTAACTAATAGTTATATGAAACCCTTGCGGATAGCAGGTATTCCCTCTTACTTTTGCTGCAACTGGTCTGGCCGTTATATTTCCCGGCGTGCCAAGGGCAGCGGGTGAGTGTAACGACCGAATATGTCATGACGATGACGCGTTTATGACAACTTTGTGACATAAACCCACGCATCTTGCGCGCCGCGTCATCCGCAATACTTACGAATTCTGGACTATAGAGAAAGCAATAAACTTGCTTTTTTGGATCATTTCCCGAACTATGCCATTAAGGAAAAATACGTGACAAATACGTTTTAGCTTAGGAATTCAGACGATAAACGTATAAATAAGTCATACTTAGGTCATAAAAAAATGCCCTTCATGCCAGCCTGATAATAAGCAGGCGGAATTATATGCCACGCAGCGCAGCATGAATTCCTTTCATTGCCAAATGCACAAAAAGACCGAGTGTGGCCACTAAATATTGTGGCGCAAAGACAACAGCATGAACAAGAAAACTCTTGCTTTTGATAATTACTATGTTTTATGACAACCACAGCGTGGTCGTTAAAAGGTGGGATAGTTTGTAACAAAGCGGCGATGTGTGGCATGCATCCCACACATCGCGCGCCTGACGGCCGGGATCAGCGGGCCGGTTTGGTTTTCGAACCGGCAATTTCCGCTTCAAATTTGGCGAATTTGCCGTCCAATGCCTTCAAAAGGCGCTGTTTGTCGGTGTCCGCCAGGAAGGAATAACGGATGCTGTCATATGACAGCTTTTTGACTTCCGCATAATCCGGCTGGTAGCGGGCCGCATACAGCACGTACTCGCCGGACAGATTATTACGCGATACGCCGGCGTCATCGGTCGACAATACGTACGGCACACCATACTTGCGGTACAGCGTGACCGGGTGAGCCTGGTCCTTGATGCCCAGGATGAAGTCGTTGCTGCTCAGGTTGACCTCCACCGCGATCTTCTCATCACGCATTTTTTTCATGATCGCCAGCGGATTACTTTCGTGGGCGATATCCATGCCGTGGCCGATGCGGTTGGCGCCGGCGACATCGAGCGCATCCTTGATGTGGAAGGTCAGGCCCTCCGGCGGCACCATGCCCAGCGCCAGCTCACCCGCGTGCAGCGCCAGCTTCACCTTCGGATATTTCGCCTTGAGGAATTTATACATTTGCATGTGCAGCGCGTAGTCGCGCATCGACACGTTCACACTCTCCTGGCCCACGATGTTGATGCCGACGATTTTCGGATGGGTGGACGCCAGCTTGAAGCTGGACAGGATTTGCGAATACACCTGCGACGGCGTCAGGAAACGCAGCGCGAACGGCTGGTAGCGCAGCGTGAAATTGGCGTCGTCGATGCCGGCGCCGGATTTGTCAACGTTGTCGATATAGGAAGCGATCCAGCCCTGGTAGGCCTTGTCCTGATCCAGCCTGGCGCCAAGCGCGGCAAAGTCGGCGTCGGTCAGGGCGCCAGCTTGCGCCTTCTTGTCGAAGTCCGCATCCATCGCAATCGGCGCGATCTCGAAAATGGTTTCGATGTAGCTGACGTTTTCCTGGATCGCGCGCTGCTTCAGGCGCTGCAGGCCATCCGCCGTGTTGGTCGAGGCTACCGGGCCAAAATAGCCGAAGGTGTCGAAGAACTGGCGGTCCGGCGGCGACTGCAGGCCGCTGTGGTTGTAGAAGTCCTTGTCCGACCAGCGCTGCAGCAGGTTGGCCAGCACGGTGTTATTGTTCATCACATCCTGGCCGGACAGGCACACGCGGTCCGCCAGCGGCTTGCCCTGCTCCGCCTGCGCCACCGCCTTGCTGACCTCGATCAGATAGGTATTCTTGTTGACGCAGAAGCCTTCCTTGTCCACCCACTCCAGGTACTGCTCGGCGTACAGCGCGCCCGAGTAGTGGTGATGCAGGTCGCCGCCTTTCGGCATCATGGTGAAGAACATCGTCAGCTCGGCGAGCTTGGGCTCCTTGCCTGGCGCAACCAGCGAGGCGAAGTGGCGCTTGGTCGCCTCCTCGTTGGCATTGGCGGCTTGCGCACCGTGCGGCATGGCGCAGAACACAGCGGCGGCAAGCGCAGCGGCTTTGAGACTGGCGATGTTTTTCTTCATGAAGCTTTCCTTAATTAAGTCGTTTCGCGGACATGCACCTGGCGGCCATTGGCATAGGTGGCCGCAATTGCGCGGTCATCGCCGAGCAGGGCCAGCGCGAACAGCAGCTCTTCCAGGCTGCCGCTACGCGAGGTCCGGCGCTGCAGCAGCGGCGTCGCCTGCGGATCGATCACGATGAAATCCGCTTCGGCGCCTGTGCTGAAATTACCGATCGTGCCTTCCAGCTGCATGCTGCGCGCGGCGCCCAGCGTGGCCAGGTAAAACATCCGCAACGCGGGCAGATAACTGCCCTTCAAGCGCGCTACTTTATAGGCTTCATTCATCGTTTGCAACATGGAGAAGGAAGTGCCGCCGCCAACGTCCGTCGCCAGCGAGAGCAGCACGCCGGCCTGGTCGGCGCGTTCAAAGTCAAACAGGCCGCTGCCAAGGAACAGGTTGGAAGTCGGGCAGATCGCCGCGGCAGAGCGGGTTTCCGCCATGCGCTCGCGATCACGCTCGTTGAGCCAGATGCAGTGGCCGTACATCGCGCGCGGACGCATCATGCCGTAGCTGTCGTATACATCGATGTAGCTGCGCGACGTGGGGAACAGCTCGCGCACCCACGAACATTCCGCTTCGTTTTCCGACACGTGCGTCTGGATGAAGGTATCCGGGTAGGCGCGTGCCAGCTCGCCGGCCAGATGCAGCTGCTGTTCGGTCGATGTCGGCGCGAAGCGCGGCGTGATCGCGTACAGCGAACGGCCACGCTTGTGCCAGCGCTGGATCAGCGCCTCGGTATCGCGCGCGCCGGTTTCGGCCGTATCGCGCAGGAAGTCGGGGCAGTTCCGGTCCATCATCACCTTCCCCGCCACCATGCGCAGGCCGCGCTGTTCGCTGGCGGTAAAAAACGCGTCCACCGATTGCGGATGTACCGTGCAGTAGACCATGGCGGTGGTGGTGCCGCAACGGAGCAGCTCATCGAGGAAGAAGTTGGCCACATTGGCCGCGTGCGTACTGTCCTCGAACTGGCGTTCGGACGGGAAAGTGTAGGTCTCCAGCCATGGCAGCAGACCTTCCGACGGCGAAGCGATCATGTCGGTCTGCGGATAATGGATGTGGGTGTCGATAAAGCCCGGCATCAGCAGCTTGCCGCTGTAGTCATGCACCACAGTGCCTGGCGGCAGGCTGGCATGCAGCGCGGCATAGTCGCCCACGGCATTGACTTTGCCATCTTCAACGATCAGCAGGCCATCTTCAAACCAGTCGTGTGACTGGTCGCTGAAAGCCGGATCGGCGAGAAAGTGCAGCAAGCTGCCACGGTAGGCTTGCAGGTTGGATTTCATGTCGTTCTTTCTAAAGCTTGAATTCGAATATTAGCGGAGAAGCGGCGCGGGCGCGCTACAGCACGGCAACCAGGCGGACCGGCGTTGTGGCATTCAGCGCCGCGATCTGCTGCGCCTCCCACACCATCAGCAATTGGGCGCACACGGAGGCGGCGATGGCAGCAGGGAGTTTGCTGGTAATGCCGGGCAAGCCGATCGGACAGACCATGCTGTCGATGCGTTCTTGCGGCAGGCCGCGCGCGGCCATACGGCGTTCAAACTGCACGCGCTTGGTCTGCGAACCGATCAAACCAAACCAGCCCACATCCTCACGCGCGAGGATCGCTTCGCACAGGCGCTGATCCAGCGCATGGCTGTGCGTCATGACCAGATAGCTGGCACCGGCCGGCGCGCTGGCCACGCAGGCCTCCGGCATGTCGGTCGCTTCGACGCTGACATTGGCTGGTACGCTGGCGGGGAACATTTCGTCGCGCTCGTCCACCCAGGTCACGGTGCATGGCAGCTCACCCAGCATCCGCACGATGGCCGCACCCACATGACCGGCGCCGAACAACACCAGATGCGCGCGCGGAGCCAGACAGGGATCAACCAGCCAGCGGCGGCCGGCGGCATCCCGCAAAATATGCGTGCCCCGTTCTCGGTCCACGGCCGGTACGCTTACAGCGCCATCGCTCACCTTCGCCCCTGTGCTGCGCGCTTGCGGTGAACCGACCACAAATACACCATCGGCATCCAGCAGCAGCGTGATTGCCGGACCATCAATGGCGCTAACACGCCAGCCGTCCTCACGGCGACGCATATTCAGACTGGCCAGCACCGCGCCCAAGGCCGGCGTGACCAGCTCAAACGCCAGATGCACGACGCCGCCGCAGCATTGTCCCAGCTTGGGGCCAAGCGGATAGCGCTCCAGCCGCGTTATGGCTGCGCTGCCAGGCGGCGCAGCAAGCATCGCGCGCGCCAGCTCGACAGCGCACATCTCCAGATGACCACCGCCGATCGTATCGTGCTGGCCGCGCGCGGTCACCAGCATCTTGGCGCCGGGCTCGCGGGGGCCGGAGCCTTCCACGATTGCCACGGTCACCAGCACTGCCGGTTCCGACACTTGCGCTGTCAGCCACTCGTTCATCACGCCGCCATTTCCACCACGGACACGGCCCGCAGTATCTCTTCACTGGTTGCAGGTGCATTCAGCGGCGGATTGACGCGATGCCCGCCCACCGCCGAAATCGCATCGCGGATCGCAAAGAACACCGAGAACGGCAGCAGCAACGGCGGCTCGCCCACCGCCTTCGAGCGGTGAATGCTGTCTTCCACATTACCGTTATCGAACAGCTTCACGCGGAAGTCTTCCGGGCAGTCCGAGATGCCAGGGATCTTGTAGGTCGAAGGCGCGTGCGTCATCAGCTTGCCGGCAGGGTTCCACCACAGCTGCTCCGTGGTCAGCCATCCCATGCCCTGGATGAATGCGCCCTCCACCTGGCCAAGGTCGATCGCCGGATTCAGCGAACGGCCGGCGTCATACAGTGCGTCGGCACGCAGCAGCTTCCACTCGCCCGTCAGCGTATCGACCACCACTTCCGATACAGCCGCACCGTAAGCGTAATAGGAGAATGGGTGGCCGTTCATGGTCTTCGGATCCCAGTGCAGGTTAGGCGTCGCATAGAAACCGTCAGACCACAGCTGTACGCGTGCCAGATAAGCCTTTTGCACCAGTTCCGCAAACGCCACCTTGTGGCCATTCACGTGTACGTGATTGTCGAAGAAGCGCACCGGCTGTCCGTCTTCATCGCCATACAGCTTGACCGCGTACGCCGCCAGGCGCTCGCGTATCTGCCGCGCCGCATCCTGTGCCGCCTTGCCGTTCAGGTCTGCCCCTGTGGATGCCGCCGTGGCCGAAGTATTCGCCACCTTGCTGGTATCCGTTGCCGTCGCACGCACGTGGCACAGGTCGAGGCCCAGTTCATGCGCCACCACCTGCATCACCTTGGTGTTGATGCCCTGCCCCATCTCCGTGCCGCCATGGTTGACCAGCACCGAGCCATCGACATACACATGCACCAGCGCACCGGCCTGATTCAGGTGCGTGACGTTGAAGGCGATGCCGAATTTCAGCGGCGTGAATGCAATGCCTTTTTTCAGCACCGGGCTGGTGGCGTTGTACGCGTCAATCGCCTTGCGGCGCACGCGATATTCGCTGGTTTGCTGCAGTTCCGCCGTCAGCGCTTCGATGACGTTATCGACAATCTCCTGGCCATAAGGCGTGACATTGCGTTCGGTCTTGCCATAGAAGTTGAGGCAACGGATGTCCAGCGCATCGCGCCCCAGATTGCGTGCAATCTCGTCGATGATGTACTCAATCGCAATCGCCCCCTGCGGGCCGCCAAAGCCACGGAACGCCGTATTCGACTGCGTGTTGGTCTTGCCGCAGCCGGCGCGGATGTCCACGTCCGACAGGTAGTAAGTATTATCGAAGTGGCACACGGCCCGCGTCGCCACGGGGCCGGACAAGTCAGCCGAAAAGCCCGCGCGCAAGGTCATGTCCACGCGTGCGGCCAGAATCTTGCCGTTGTCGTCGTAGCCCACCTCGTACTCATAATAGAAGCAGTGGCGTTTTCCGGTGACCAGCATATCGTCATCGCGGTCGGCGCGCAGCTTGACGGGGCAGCGCAGCTTGGAAGCAGCGATACCGGCGGAAGCTGCCCACAGTGCCGACTGCGATTCCTTGCCGCCAAAGCCGCCGCCCATACGGCGGCACTCCACCTGCACCTTGTGCGAATGCACACCGATGGCATGCGCCACGACGTGCTGCATCTCGCTCGGGTGCTGCGTCGAGCACTGCACCAGCAGGCCGTTATCTTCTTTCGGAATCGCGTAGGCGATCTGCCCCTCCAGGTAAAACTGCTCCTGGCCGCCGACAAACAGCTGGCCCTTCACAACGTGCGGTGCCTGCTCGAACGCTGCCTGATAATCGCCGCGCTTCAGCTGCATCGGCGGCAGCACGTATGAACCGGCAGCCTTGGCTTCCTGCGGCGTAAAGATCGCAGGCAGTTCTTCATACGACACCACGGCGCGGCGCGCAGCACGGCGCGCGTTGTCGTGCGTATCGGCGACCACCACAAACATCGGCTGGCCAACGTACATCACCTCTTCCACCGCCCAGATAGGATCGTCGTGGATGATCGGACCGCAGTCATTGGTGCCGACAATATCGGCAGCCGTGTACACCGCCACCACGCCCGGCGAACTGCGCACCGGCGACAGATCCATCGCCGTAATGCGCGCGTGCGCCTTGGACGACAGCCCGAGCGCCGCATGCAGCGTGCCTTGCAGCTCGGGGATATCGTCCGTGTACGTGGCCTGGCCCAGCACATGCAGCTCGGCTGATTCATGCGGACGCGCGACACCGACGGCTTTCCACGCCGATTCGGCAATCGCAGCTGGAGCAACGGGTTGATTCATGATGGCTCCTTTCAGGCGCGGCAAGCGAAGGCGTTGACGGCATCGGCCGCAAGTGGCGCATCGGCGCGCGTCTCCAGCCAGAAGCGGCGCAACAGGTTCTGCGCCGTCTGCATGCGGTAAGTGTTCGACGCACGCATATCCGACAGTGGCGCATAATCCTGCGCCAGCATATCCATCGCCACGCGCAGATTGGTTTCGCTCCAGCTCAAGCCGGTGAGCGAAGCTTCGGCGCGTGGCGCGCGGCAAGGTGTCGCCGCCATGCCGCCATAGGCGATGCGCGCGTCAACCACGGTGTTGCCGTCCAGCGTAAATGCAAACGCCGCACACACTGCCGAGATATCCTGGTCAAAGCGTTTGGCCAGTTTGTAGGTACGGAATGTCACGTTGGCGCGCGGCAGCGGCACACGCACTGCGGCGACAAATTCGCCAGCCTGCAAATCCTTCTTCTGATAGCCGAGATAGAACGCTTCCAGCGGCAGCACGCGGCGCCCGGCGGCGCCGTGCAGCACCACCTCGCTGCCCAGCGCGATCAGCCATGGCATGGAGTCGCCGATCGGCGAGCCATTGGCGACGTTGCCGCCCAAGGTGCCGGCATTCCTGATCGGCAGCGACGCAAAGCGCTGCCACAACTCGCCCAGCTCCTGCGGATACAACTTGCACAGTGCCCCGTATGCATCGTTGAGCGACACGCCGGCGCCGATTTCCAGCATGCCGTCCTTGTGCTCCACGCTCTGCAGCGCCGTGACGTGGCCGAGATAAATGATGTCGCCCAGTTCGCGCATCTGCTTGGTCACCCACAGGCCGATGTCGGTGGAGCCGGCCAGCAAGGTGGCCTTGGGATGCGCAACGCGCAGCGCCACCAGCTCTTCCAGCGTGCGCGGAGCATGGAAGGTTTGTCCTTGCGCGGTATAGCTGGCGCCAGCATCGCGCTGCAAGGCCTGCAACTGCTGCGTCAGCGCAGCGCGGTCGAAGTCCACCTTCGGCAGTTCCGTCATGCGATGCGCGGCATCGATGATGGGACGGTAGCCCGTGCAGCGGCACAGGTTACCGGACAGGCAGTCGTCGATCTCCTTGCGCTGCGCGGGCTGGCCATCCTTGTCGAGGTACATGCCCCACAACGACATGACGAAGCCCGGCGTACAGAAGCCGCATTGCGACCCGTGACATTCCACCATCGCCTGCTGCACAGGATGCAGCGCGCCATCCGGCTGCTGCATGTCTTCGACCGTGAACAGGGCCTTGCCGTCCAGCGTAGGCGCGAACTGGATGCAGGAGTTCACCGCCTTCATCTCCAGCTGGCCGGCCGCGTTCAGGCTGCCCACCACCACCGTGCAGGCGCCGCAGTCGCCCTCGGCGCAGCCTTCTTTGGTGCCGGTGCAATGCAGGTCTTCGCGCAGGTGCTGAAGCACGGTGCGCGTCGGCGCGGCGTGATGAATTTCCTGGACTGCGCCACGGAAGTAAAAGCGAATTGGTTCGGACATCACAATCTCAATCTACAAATGGGTGAAGCTTGCGCCAGTGTTCGGCGATATCGATACGGCGTGTGATCCACACGTGCTCGTGGCTTTGCACATAGTCGAGGAAGCGCGCCAGTGCGGCCGCGCGCGCCGGACGGCCAACGATGCGGCAGTGCAGGCCGATGGACAGCATCTTGGGCTGATTCAAGCCGTTCGGGTCGCCCTCGGCGTACAGCACATCAAACGCGTCCTTCAGATAATCGAAGAACTGGGTGCCGGAGTTGAAGCCCTGCGCGGCGGCGAAGCGCATATCGTTGGTATCCAGCGTGTACGGCACGATCAGCTGCGGCGCGCTGGCCGCCTTGCCTTGCGCGTCGGAGTAATCGACCTTCTGCCAGAACGGCAGGTCGTCGCCGTAATGGTCGGCGTCATAGCGGAAGCCGCCATGCTCCATTACCAGCCGGCGCGTCTGCGGCGAATCGCGGCCCGTGTACCAGCCCTGCGGCGCGCTGCCGGTCAGCTCGCGGATGATGTCCACTGCTTCCTTCATGTGCGCGCGCTCGGTGGCTTCATCCATGTTCTGGTAGGAGATCCAGCGCAGGCCGTGGCAGGCGATTTCGTGGCCCAGCTGTTTGAATGCGGCGACCGCCTCCGGATTGCGCTTCAACGCCATCGACACGCCAAAAATCGTCAGCGGCAGCTTGCGGTCTTCGAACATGCGCAGCAAACGCCACAGACCAGCGCGCGAACCGTACTCGTACAGCGACTCCATGCTCATATGGCGGTTGCTGAACGAGGCGGCGCCGATAATCTCGGACAGGAAAGTCTCCGAACCAGCGTCACCGTGCAGCACATTGTTTTCGCCGCCCTCTTCGTAATTCAAAACGAATTGCAGGGCGACGCGCGCCTTGTTGGGCCATTGTGCATGCGGCGGTTTGGGGCCGTAGCCGATCATGTCGCGCGGGTAGTTATCGTAAGTGGTCATGGCGCTGGCAAGTCTATGGGGAATATAACGCTAATCATATATGCCCAGATCCATGGCAGTATATGATTTGGACAATAGATACCTGTTACGAGCAAATATAGGACCAATCATGGGCAAACTCAGCACGCACGTTCTCGACATCACGCAGGGCAAGCCGGGCGCCGGCGTCAAAGTGGCTTTGTACGCCGTGGGGCCGCAGGGCCGGGAGCTGTTAAAAACCGACGTTACCAACAGCGACGGCCGCTGCTCCACGCCCCTGCTGGAGGGCGATGCACTGAAACAGGGCAAGTATGAACTGATTTTCAGCGCCGGCGACTACTTCGCCGTGCAAGGCGTCGCGCTGCCGGAACCGCGTTTTGTTGATGAAGTGACCATCGCCTTCGGCATCGCGCACGCCGACCAGAATTACCACGTGCCGCTGGTGGTATCGCCATGGGCGTACTCCACGTACCGGGGCAGTTAGGCGTCTGATATTAAGGGTCTGATAAGATGCGGGCACTATGACTGACACATTGGCCGCATCCTTACTTCAACAAGCCGTCGAACTGCATCAGCAGGGACGGCTGGAGCCGGCGCAGGCGCTGTACCGGCAGGTTCTGGCGTTGAATCCCCAACAATTCGATGCCCAGCACCTGCTGGGTGTGATCGCCCGCCAGCAGGGCGACGCCGTTACCGCCATCGACCTGATTTCCCGCGCCATCGCCATCGACAGTGCGCAGGCCAATGCACACTGCAATCTGGGCGTGGCCTTGCTGGACGCCGGCCGGATCGAAGACGCCCTGGCCAGCCACGAACGCGCACTGACCCTGAATCCAGCTTACACCATTGCCTGGAGCAATCGCGGCAACGCCCTGCGCCGCCTTGGACGACTGGACGAAGCGCTGCTCAGCTATCAGCGCGCACTGGAGCTTCAGCCGCAGTACGCCGAAGCCCACTGCAACCGCGCCATCGTGCTGCAGGACCTCAACCGCTATCTTGACGCCCTGGGCGCGGCCGAGGCTGCGCTCAACATCAAGGACCGCTATGCCGACGCCTGGCTGGCGCGCGGCCGCGCGCTACACTGCCTGCGCTACCTGCCGGAAGCGGTGGAAAGCTTCGACCGCGCCATCCACCTGCGTCCCGACTGGGCGGAAGCCTACAGTGCGCAAGGCGCCTCGCTGCACAAGCTGGGCGAGTTCGCGGCATCGCTTGACAGCTACGACCAGGCACTCAAGCACCAGCCGGATTACGCACTGGCCCACTACCATCGCGGCAATGCCCTGCGTTCGCTGGGCCGTCGCGAAGAAGCCGTCGCCGCCTATCGTGCGGCACTGGCGCATGGCGACGATCCCGAAACCATCGCCTTCGCATTGGCCTCGGTGGGCGAAGGCACAACGCCGCCTGCGCTGCCGAATGACTATGTCCGCTCGCTGTTCGACCAGTACGCCAACCACTTCGACCAGCATCTGACCGAAGTGCTGGGCTACCAAACGCCCGCCGTGCTGGACGCCCTGCTGCGCCACGTCGCACCGGCATCGGAGCTGAACACCGTGGACCTGGGCTGCGGCACAGGCTTGTGCGGCCCCTACCTGCGCGCCTATTCGCGCCGGCTCGATGGCGTCGACCTGTCGCAGCCAATGCTGGACAAAGCGGCACAGCGCCAGCTGTACGATGAACTGGCCTGCGCCGACCTGCTGGACTACCTCGATGACCGCAACGCCGCGTATGACCTTGCCGTCGCGGCCGACGTCTTCGTCTACATCGGCGATCTGGCGCCAGTATTCCGCGCAGTCCACACCGCGCTGCGCCCCGGCGGCCGCTTCTGCTTCTCGGTCGAAGCGGGCGACGACGCCGACTACGTACTGCGCCCATCGAACCGCTACGCCCACACGCTGGAATACCTGCAGCGCCTGGCCGCGGACACCGGCTTCACCGTCCTCGCTTCACAAGCACTGGCGGCACGCGAGGAAAACGGCGCGCCCATCGCCGCCCACGCACTCCTGTTATGCAAATAGACCATCTCTTCATCCGTGTTAAACCATGCGGTGCCGAGGCTGAAGCACTGCGCGCATTCGGACTCATTGAAGGCTCGGGAAATGTACATCCCGGCCAGGGCACGGCGAACCGGCGCTTCTTTTTCGCCAACGCGTTCATTGAATTGCTGTGGATAGCCGATGAGGCGGAAGTCCATAGCGCGCAGACCCGCCCTACCATGCTGCATGAACGCCTGTCTGACGGTGCGGCATCGCCATTCGGCATCTGCTTCCGCCCCGCCCATAGCGCTGAAGGCCCGGCCTTCGCGACCTTCGACTACGCGCCAAGCTATCTGCCACCGGGCATGCGTATAGGCATTGCCGCCAATGCGCCATTGTCGGAGCCGATGTGGTTTTTCGTCGCCACGGGCAAGGCGCCGGAAGCCTGGCCGGTGGAGCGGCGCCAACCCTTGCAGCCAGCGCATGGTCTGACAAATATTAGCGGTCTCAAATTCACCGCGACAGCGCCGTTATCGCCAGCCGCCCGCGCCAGTGGGATCGAATTTACTCCAGGCAGCGCCCATCTGCTGGAAATCAGTTTCGACAACGAAAAGCGCGGACTGACCAAGGACTTCCGTCCGGTTCTGCCCATCATTTTCAGATATTGAGACCGCTGCTCTCTACGGCACGTTCACGCAACCACTTGGTCAGTATCCATTTTTCGCCGTGCTGCACAGTGTCGCCGGCGTGCAGGGTGCCGCTTTGCGGATCGGCCTCAGGGTAGGTGAAGAACAGCGCGCTGCCACGGCGCGGCTTGATGCGCATACCGAGATTGGCCAGATAAGTCGCCCCGCCGGCGTCCGGAGAGCGCAGATACACAATCAACGTCGCCACGCGCTGGCCACCCGCACGCAAGGCACGCTCGGCATTGGCTTCAAAAAAATCGTAATGCGGCGCATATCGGCCGTCCGGCCTGTAGCGCTGCACCTGCAAGTGTTCACCATGGCTCACCGGCCAGCCGGTGAGCATGCTGATCCGCTTGTCGATCTGGTTGACGATGGGCGATGATCCTTTCAGCAGCACAGCGCTGTCCGCATCCCGAACCGCTCTGTCGCTGCGCAGCGTACCGCCGGCACCATGGGCGATCACAGCATCCCGCATCATCGGCGCGGCCAGTTCGCAGATGGCCGCGCATTCCGCATCGGTCATGAAGTGATCCAGCAGCACTATACGCGGCGCCAACTGCTCGAACACCAGCTGCGCATGGATGTCGCCAAGGTCAAGATGAGTGCTTTCCGAGGCAGTATCAATCGCGGGTCCGCAGGACTCATCCACCAAGCGGCCGCTATTGCCCTCATGATCCAGCACCGCTTCGACGATGCGCTGCGCCACCGGCACGGCGTAGCCAAATTGCAGCGCCAGCGTCACGACAGTCTGGGTAAAGTTGCTGCCCTTCGCTTGCTGTGCCTGTATCCAGGGGCCTAGATCGCGCGCATATTCCACATACCTCTCCTGTCATTTTGATGAAATTACATTTTTGGATACATAAAAATATAATATTTTTATTGAAACAATATTTCCATTCCGATAGTATGGAAACGTTCTTAAAAATGCAATAAAAAGTCGTTGTGCTGTTCCACCTGCCTTGGAGAAGACGCTGTTGAACACCCGGTTTCCCGACCAGACGCTGATCCCTTTTCAGACGCGGCAACTGGCACACGCTACCCTGGCCTACGTACAGCCAGGTCTCCCCAGCATCGACTGGCTGGGGCAATACGCCTACCTCATCGCCTCCGAACTCGAACAGGACAGCGACTTCACCAGTGAGCACCGGACTTTTTTCGCCGAACGCTATGGCGGCACCGGCATCTCCGTCAATGGCGGCGGTGCGCGCTGCGGCACGGATGGGCGCTTTCAGGTCAAGGGCATCGGCCGCAACCAGCTGGCCGGCGAGCGCGCCGATTTCTGGCATTCACACGGCGGCTTTACGCTATCGCATGCGCTGACTGAAGTCATCTGGGGCGAAGTGCTGCAGCGTGCGCTTCCGCATGGCGCAACGCGCTGCCCTGCACTGATATTGACCGGCACACAATGCTGGATCAAAGGTCCCAAGGGCAGCAAACAAACCACCGCCCGCGCGCTGGCCGTGCGCGACAACGCGCTGCGCCCCGCCCATTTCGAACGTGCCGTGCTGTTCCGCGCCGCGCCAGGCAGCGAACTGGGATCGGACACCGAACGGGTACGTAGTGCAGTCAACCAGTTGCCGGAGTTTTTGCCCATGCCGGCGGAGACCAGCAGCGCAACATGGCAAGCTCTGGATCACACCACACGGCTGCATGCCGGCCTGGCCGAAATGGTCAAGCGCTTTGCGCAGCAGGCAGCGGCAGCAAAAGCCAAACGCCTGATGCACGGCACGCTGACGTCATCCAACCTCGCACTGGATGGGCGCTGGCTGGACTACGGCACCGTCGCCGCTTTGCCAAGCTATGCCAACACCAAGTCCTATGGCTTGCCGCCGCCGGTGCCGACCTTGTGGCAAGAGCATTTTGCACTGCTCACAGTCATCGATAATCTGAGCTTCTCGGTGAGCAAATACTACCGCGAAGAACCCGCCGCGCTGCCGCGCGCTACTGTCTTGAAGCGCCTGTTTGAACAGCACTACCTCGCTGCCTTGCGCACGGGTTTTGTGGAGCTGGCCGGCTTTCCACAAGATTTGCTGGCACCGCATCACGCACATCCTGCCTGCATCCAGCTGGCAGACGCACTAATTGCGGCGGCCCGCCGTGGCGTGGAAAAACCATTCGCGCCCAATGTCGCCAATCTCGACGTGTACGGCACCAATCCGCTATCGCGCTGGCTCCCCGCGCTGGCCTGCCGCTGCGCCATCATCAGCGAAATCCCCGCGGCCATCGTCGCGGCCTACGATGCCGTGAGCCAGTTGATCATGGGCGAAGCAACACCAGCATGGCGCACCTTGTGCGCGCTGAACGCTATGCGCCAGGCGCGCAATATGCCACAGCTGTATCGCCAAAACATCATAGACCGCTGCGACCACTTGAGCGCGGGCAGCGCCGGGCCAGCCATTCAGCAATGGGTCGAAGAGTGCAGCGACGACGCCGAGATGGTCTACCGCAGCAGCACGGGCTTGCGCTCGCTGATATGGCAAAGGGGCAGCGAACAAGTCGAATTTGACGCAGGCAGCGGCCGCTGGCTGATGCGCTCCAGCGATACAGACATCACGTTCGCCTTCTTTCATCAGCTGCCGTGCGCCACTGCCATACGCCAGTACTGGGGCAGCACGCTGGACCGCATCCTGGCAATCGCCACCACACGACACTAACCCCATGGATATACGCGCCGAACAACTGGGCCTGGTGGCGGGACTGATGTATCAGACGCCGTCATACCGCAGCTATCCCGTCGCCTGCCTGAAGGCATGGATAGAGCCTGTCATCAACCACCGGCAAATCTGGTTCGCCTTCGACAGCCAGGGACGCGCCGTTGCTTATTTCACCTGGGCCTGGCTCGCGCCCGATGTAGCGCATCGCCTGGAACACGATCCAAATGTGCTGCTTCACTACAGCGAATGGAATGAAGGCGAGCAGCTATGGATCATGGACCTGGTGGCCCCTTACGGACATGCGCACGACGTGATGCGCTACCTGCGCGATCACAAGTTTGCCGCTCAGCGCGAAATCCGCTGGCTGCGGCGTGATGAGGAAGGTGCAGTGCGGCACGTGACCATTTTCGATCGTCAGCGCCACCGCCCGCCGGAACAGGCGGTGCCGCATGACGCACATTTCCGCTTGCCGCTCAGCGCCTTTGCGGAATCGCAGCGCGGCTGGCTTGCCACGGAAACTGAATTTCCCTCTTAAAGGGCAAATGGCGCCATCAAACAATTGGTGGTTTTTTAATGCAGTTACAATGGAGAAAACATGCGTAAATTAAGCATTGATGAGTTGAATCTGGTTTCGGGCGGTACTGGCAACGATGATCCTGGCTATCCTCCTGAGATCATCGATCCCTACATCCTCCCGCCATCGGACCTGCCACCACCAAACTATGGCTACAACAGCCCTGGCGGTCTGTGGGATACCAATAGCTGATTTTCCCTGGCGCCGTTGTGCATTCGACGGCGCCACTGACACCGGAGACTTTGATGCTCCCCCCAGCCATACACCACTTCATCGGCGACGCCGTACTGCAGCGTGATCCAATAGGTGAATCGCCATGCGCGGTTCACAGCTTCCGCCGCGCGAACGAACTTTATTTCTTGAAGACTTCGCCAGCGGTCTACGCATCCACTACCTACAGCGTGCTGCGTGAGGCCGCCGTGCTGCAATGGCTGTCTGGCAAAGTGAATGTGCCCGAGGTGGTTCTCACCGCACAAGACGAGCGGCAGGAATACATGATTACGCGCGCCGTGCCGGGGGTGCCACTGGCCCAGCGTTTGTCTACCGAACTGTTCCAGACCGCACTGCGCCAACTGCAATCCATCGCTATTGCTGACTGCCCGTTCGATGCCAGTGCCGCCGTACGCCTGCGCGAACTGGCGTTCCTGGTCAGCCAGGGCCTGATCGATCAAGACTATGATCTCGAAGCGTGGCCTGGGCTGACCACGCCACAAGACCTGCTCGCCCACCTGCATGCAACCGTCCCGCAGGAAGACCTGGTCTTCTCCCATGGCGACCTGGGCGACAGCAACATCTTCGTCACCGACAAAGACGAACTCTACTTCATCGACCTGGGCCGCGGTGGCAAAGCCGACCGCTGGCTGGACATCGCCTTCATCCACCGCAACCTGCGTGAAGACCTCTCCACCAAAGCCGCCACCCAGTTCCTGAAAAACCTTGATCGTCCCGATTCCCCCTCCAGACGCCAGTTCTTCGAACAACTCGACGAGCTTTTCTAAATCCCCAGGAACTTGCATGCGTTCCATCATTGCCTTAGAATTCAAAGCTGTTGCCTTGATTACTATCCCCATGCAAGATTCTTTACGGTGACCCTTGGATACCGTGCCCTTTTGGGTGCAATTCCTTGCACTCTTCCTCCTGATACTCTGTTCGGCTTTCTTCGCGATGGCCGAGACCGCTTTGATGGCGGCAAACCGCTATCGCCTGCGCCACGAGGCCAAACGCGGCAGCCGGCGTGCCATCACGACACTGTGGCTGCTCGACCGTACCGATAAACTGCTGTCCCTGGTGCTGATCGCCAACACCCTGTTTAACGCCGCCGCTACCGCGCTGGTCACGTCGATTGCCATTCAGGCGTTCGGTCACGACGACAACGTCATCACGCTGTCCACCGGCGCCGTGGCGTTCCTGCTCATCGTGTTTGCGGAAATTTCGCCCAAGGTGATCGGCGCCACCTTCCCGGAAAAAATCGCCCAGCCCACCAGCATGGTGCTCAAGCCGCTGATGTCGGTTTCCAAACCCATCATCTGGTTTGTGAATCTGTTCGTGTCGATGCTGTTGAAGCTGTTCGGCATCAAGGCCGGTTCGCACGCGCACGATCCACGCCTGTCGCCGGAAGAGCTGCGCTCCATCGTGCTGGAAGGCGGCAATTTCATTCCGCAAAAGCACAAGAGCATTTTGCTTAATCTGTTCGACCTGGAAACCATCTCGGTCGAGGACATCATGACGCCACGCGCGCAAGTCGAAGCGCTGGATCTGGAGATGCCGGTCGAAGAGATCATGCGCGAGCTGACCACCTGCTACCACAACAAGCTGCCCGTCTATGAAGGCGAGATCAACCGCATCATCGGCATCCTGCATGTGCGCAAGGCTGTGGCCCTGCTCAATCAGGAAGACGAACTCACCACCGACCATTTGCGCGAGCTGCTGACCACGCCGTATTTCATCCCGCAAGACACGCGCCTGTTCACGCAGTTGCAGTACTTCCAGGAGAACAAGGAACGTCTGGGCATCATCGTTGACGAGTATGGCGAGGTGCAGGGCCTGGTCACGCTGGATGACATCATCGAAGAGATGATCGGTGAATTCACCACGTCCACGCCAAGCGCCAGCAAGGCGGAAAGCTTCGGCTGGGACGGCAATGGCGAGTGCCTGCTGGACGGCACCACGCCGCTGCGCGACGTCAACAAGCGTCTGGGCCTGAATTTCCCGCTCGACGGTCCCAAGACCCTGAACGGTATGCTGCTGGAACTGTTGCAAGAAATTCCAGACGCGCCCATCAGCATCAAGGTCGACCAGTGCATCATTGAGGTGGTGCAGGTTCACGATCAGTCCATCAAAGTCGTCAAATTGCGACAGCCGGCCAGGCGCTAGCTACGCCAAACGCGTGGGCGCACGCGGCAGAGCGGAGTACAATCGTTTCTCGATGGCGACAAACGGCTTTACAAAAGTGATGCCCGAGAGCATCATTCCTTGATCCGCTCTCCCCCATGTGATAGACGCTACTATGGCAGCAGTCCTTCCGAACGCAGCGCCAGGCACCCCGATGCCGGGGTTGGCGAGGGCATTGATGCAGGCCGGACGCCTGTCCGCCACGCAGGCGGAGGCCTTGCAAAAAAAGTCGGTCGCGGAGAAGCAAGCCTTTATTGACGTGCTGCTCTCCAGCGGCGCCATCGAATCCAAGGCGCTGGCCGCCTTCTGTTCCGAAACCTTTGCCTATCCGCTCATGGACGTGAGCGCGCTCAGCATTGAAGCGCTGCCGCCCAAGGTCATCGACAACAAACTCATGCAGACGCAGCGCGTGCTGGCCTTGTCCAAGCGCGGCAACAAGATGTCGGTCGCCATCTCCGATCCCACCAACACGCAGGCGCTGGACCAGATCAAGTTCCAGACCGAGTCCACGGTGGAGCCGGTCATCGTCGCGCACGACGCCCTGCTGCAACTGCTGGCCCGTATCAACAAGAGCAGCGAACAAAGCATCGCCGACCTGGCCGGTGAAGAGGCGGATATTCAATTCGCGGAGGAAGAAGAACCGGCCGCGTCCGTCAACGCTGCCGAAGCCGCCGCCAACGAGGTCGAAGACGCGCCGGTGGTCCGCTTCCTCAACAAGATGCTGATGGACGCGGTCAACCTGGGCGCGTCCGACTTGCACTTTGAGCCGTTTGAGAAGTTCTACCGCATCCGTTTCCGTGTCGATGGGGTGCTGATCGAACACGCGCAGCCGCCTATCTCGATCAAGGAAAAGCTGGTGTCGCGCATCAAGGTGCTGGCCAAGCTGGACATCTCGGAAAAACGCATACCGCAGGACGGCCGCATGCGCCTGATCGTCTCCCCCACCAAGACGATCGACCTGCGCATCTCGACACTGCCCACGCTGTTCGGCGAAAAAACCGTGATGCGGATTCTGGATGCCACGCAGGCGCAAATGGGCATCGATTCGCTCGGCTACGACCCCGACCAGAAAGCGCTGCTGCTGGACGCCATCGAACGCCCGTATGGCATGGTGCTGGTGACGGGGCCAACCGGTTCCGGCAAGACCGTATCGCTGTACACCTGCCTCAATATCCTGAACAAGCCCGGCATCAATATCTCCACGGCGGAAGACCCGGCCGAGATCAACCTGCCTGGCGTGAACCAGGTCAACGTCAACGACCGGGCCGGCCTCACTTTTCCAGTGGCGCTCAAGTCCTTCCTGCGCCAGGACCCGGACATCATCATGGTGGGCGAGATCCGCGACCTGGAAACCGCCGATATCGCCATCAAGGCCGCGCAGACCGGCCACATGGTGTTCTCCACGCTGCACACCAACGATGCGCCGTCCACGCTGACGCGCCTCATGAACATGGGCGTGGCGCCGTTCAACATTGCCTCGTCGGTGATCCTGATTACCGCCCAGCGCCTGGCGCGCCGCCTGTGCACCTGCAAGCAGCCAGTGGAGATCGCGCCCGACCTGCTCGTCAAGGCCGGCTTCAAGCCGGAAGAGCTGGACGGCAGCTGGAAACCCTACGGCCCGGTCGGCTGTGAACGCTGCAACGGCGGCGGCTACAAAGGCCGGGTCGGCATCTACCAGATCATGCCGATCACACCAGCGATCGAAGCGCTGATACTCGCCCACGGCAATGCCATGGACATCGCCGCCCAGTCGGAGCAGGAAGGCGTGAAGTCGCTACGCCAGTCCGGCCTGGTCAAAGTCAAGGCCGGGCTGACCAGCCTGGAAGAAGTGCTAGGCTGTACCAACGAATAGGACGACGATCATGGCGACATCGGGCAATCAGGTCAAGGAATCGGTATTCGCCTGGGAAGGCAAGGATAAAACCGGCAAGACTGTGCGCGGTGAGCTGCGGGCCGGCGGCGAGGCGGTGGTCAACGTCACCCTGCGCCGCCAGGGCATCATGGTCACCAAGGTCAAGAAGAAGGCTTACCGCTCGGGCAAGAAAGTCACCGACAAAGATATCTCGCTATTCACGCGCCAGCTGGCGACCATGATGAAAGCCGGCGTGCCGCTGCTGCAATCGTTCGACATCGTCGGCAAGGGCCACGCCAATCCGTCCGTCTCCAAGCTGGTGATGGACCTGCGCGCCGATATTGAAACCGGCACCAGCCTGAATCAGGCGTTCCGCAAATTCCCGCTGTACTTCGATCCGCTGTTCTGCAACCTGGTGGGTGCCGGCGAACAGGCCGGTATTCTGGAAGACCTGCTGACCCGGCTGGCCATCTACAAGGAAAAGACGCTGGCCATGAAGGCCAAGATCAAGTCGGCGCTGATGTATCCGGTGTCCATCCTGGCCGTGGCGTTCATCGTCACGGCGGTCATCATGATCTGGGTGGTGCCGGCCTTCAAGGAGGTGTTCACCAGCTTTGGCGCCAACCTGCCTGCGCCCACGCTGTTTGTGATGGCCGTGTCGGAATTCTTTGTGCAGTGGTGGTGGCTGATCTTTGGCGGCCTGTTCGCAGCCATCTATTTCTTCTTCCGCGCGTGGCAGCGCTCGCTGCAGATGCAGCGCTTCATGGACAAGCTGCTGCTCAAGCTGCCGATCTTTGGTAACGTGATCCGCAAGGCCACGGTGGCGCGCTGGACCCGCACGCTGTCGACCATGTTTGCGGCGGGCGTGCCGCTGGTGGAATCGCTGGACTCCGTGGGCGGCGCTGCCGGCAACGCGGTCTACCTGGATGCGACACGCAAGATCCAGACTGAAGTCAGCACCGGCACCAGCCTCACCGTCGCCATGCAGAACGCCGATGTCTTTCCCAATATGGTCACGCAAATGGTTTCCATCGGTGAAGAGTCCGGCTCGCTGGACGCCATGCTGGCCAAGGTGGCGGACTTTTACGAGGAGGAAGTCGACGAGGCCGTCGCTTCGCTGTCCAGTCTGATGGAGCCTGCCATCATGGTCATCCTGGGCGTGCTGATCGGCGGCCTGGTGGTGGCCATGTACCTGCCCATCTTCAAACTGGGTTCGGTGGTGTAACTACCACCACCGGGTTATGGCAAAAGTGCTAGTGTTGTGGCACTTTACGTTTTTCCGACTACATGGCGATGCGATGGAACAGGCTCCGATTACGGTGGTGACGGCAGACGATCATCCGGTCTTCCGGCAAGGCATCGCCAGCGTGCTGGCCAGCGCGCCGGGATTTTGCCTGGTCGCGGAAGCCACGGGCGGCCGCGAGGCGATCGCCCTGTATCGCTGCCATCGCCCGGACCTGGTGCTGATGGACATACAGATGCCCGACCTTGATGGCGTCGAAGCGACCCACAGCATCCGCCATGAATTCCCGCACGCCGCCATCGTCGTGCTGACCACCTACGAAGGCGACGCGCTGGTGATGCGCGCCATGAAGGCCGGCGCCGCCGGTTATCTGCTGAAAAGCGCCGCGCGCCACGAGATGCTGGAGACGCTGCGCGCCATTCACTCCGGCCAGCGCCATGTGCCGCCGCTGCTGATCCAGGCCGTGGCACGCCAGACGCCCGGCGATGAATTGACCCCGCGTGAAATCCAGGTACTGGAACTGGCCTCGCTGGGCAAGAGCAACCGCCTGATTGGCCAGCAGCTGTGCATCGCCGAAGAAACCGTCAAGGTGCACATGAAAAACCTGATGGCCAAACTGCAGGCCAACGACCGCACCCACGCCGTGCTGCTTGCGCTGGGTCGCGGCATCATCAGCATCCGCAACCGGCCACGGCCCGTGCTCAGCTAACCCTGCGTTTCCGTGCGGCCCAGCCAGGCCTTGAGCCAGTGCCGCCAGCCACGCCGGCGTGGTGTCTGGTAGCAGACTTCGCCCGGCACCTTGAGGATCACCTCGGTTCCCTGGTCCGGCAGACTCAGCACCTCGATACTGCCGCCCAGCTGCGCGGCACGCTGTTGCAGGGCGCTGAGTCCGGACGGCGGCTGCGCCATGCCTTTGCCGTTGTCGCGCACGTGCAGCATGAAGAACTCGCGGCCATACGTCAGTTCCAGCTCCACGTCGCTGGACTGCGCGTACTGGAAGGCGTTGTACAGCACTTCGCGCACGATGCAGTAGATGTCCTCGCCACGGTCGCCATCAATCGTGACCGGACAGCCGCTGACCACCATGCGGAACGGTATGCCAAAGCTGTCCTGCAAGGACTTGCCCATGGCTGCCATGGCCTGGCTCAGGTTATCGCCATACACCACCGGCATGCGCAGCGCCAGAATCTGGTGGCGGCCTTCGGCCAGCACGTCGTCCGCCTGGTCGAGGATGCGTTCGATAGCGGCGCGCTGCGGGCTGTCCGCAGCAAGCTTGTCGCTGACGCCCTGGAAGCGCAGGATCAAGCCCTGCATGCTTTGCAGCAGCGTATCATGCAGCCCGGTGGCGATGCGCTCGCGCTCGGCCAGCAGCCGCAGGCGCGCCTCATAGCCGCGCCGCAATCGGCGCAGGCAGAATACCAGCGCGGCAAGAAACGCCAGGCAGACCAGCAGCAGCCCGAGCATCAGGAATAACGGTGTCTGGGAAAACGACGGCAAAGAATGCTCCAGGAGCGGAAAAACAGAGCTGACACCTTGCCACCAATATCCGGTTTTTCCCATCTGGCTGACGGGGGAGTGCATTCTGAAAAAGCCAGCGCGATGTTGCTGTAATGCTTTAATATGGGCCAGTGACTATTTACGCCTATTGACGCCATGCTGCAATCCACCCTGTTGTTCGCCCCTGCGGGCGACCTGGCCATCAGCCTGATCGCCGGCCTGTTCGGTCTGCTGTTCGGCAGCTTCCTGAACGTGGTGATCCACCGGCTGCCGATCATGATGCAGCGCGAATCCGACAACTACGTGGCGGAAGAAAGCGGCAAGCCGCATCCGCACACGGAACGCTACAACCTCATGGTGCCGCGCTCAGCCTGCCCGCATTGCCAGCACCAGATCACCGCCATGGAGAATATTCCCGTGGTCAGCTGGCTGGCATTGCGCGGTAAATGCAGCAACTGCAAGGCGCCCATCTCGGCGCGCTATCCGGCGGTGGAACTGCTGACGGGCGCGCTGTCCGCACTGGTGATATGGCGCTTCGGCAGCGGCTATGCCGGCCTGGCTGCGCTGTTCTTCCTGTATTCGCTGATCGCCATGACGTTCATCGACGCCGACACCCAGCTGCTGCCGGACGACCTGACCTATCCATTGATCTGGGCTGGCCTGCTCATCAACATCAACGGCACCTATGTGCCGCTGCAGGACGCCGTGATTGGCGCGGCGGCCGGCTATCTGGCGCTGTGGTCGGTTTACTGGCTGTTCAAGCTGGCAACCGGCAAGGAAGGCATGGGCTATGGCGACTTCAAACTGCTGGCGGCGCTGGGCGCGTGGATGGGCTGGACCATGCTGCCGGCGATTATCCTGCTGTCTTCGGTGGTGGGCGCGGTGGTCGGCATCTGCCTCATCGTGTTTGCCAAGCGCGGCCGAAACAACCCGATTCCGTTCGGTCCCTATCTGGCGGCGGCCGGCCTCATCGCCATGCTGTACGGCGGCCCGCTGCTGGGCTTGACCATGAGCTTGAGCCATTAATGGAAGCCCTGCCCTTTTCTGTCGGCCTGACTGGCGGCATCGGCTGCGGCAAGAGCACGGTCGCTGACCTGTTTGCCGAACGCGGCGCCACCATCGTCGATACCGACGCCATCGCCCATAGCATGACAGCGCCATACGGCCCGGCCATGCCGGCCATTGTCGCAGCCTTCGGCCCCGAGTTTGCCGACGCCAGCGGCGCCATGGACCGCGCCCGTATGCGTGCGCTGGTGTTCAGCGACGCCGCCGCCAAGGCCCGGCTCGAAGCCATCCTCCATCCACGCATCCGCGACGCCGCACTGGCGGCTGGCGCGGCCGCAACCGGCTGCTATGTGATCTACGCCGTGCCGCTGCTGATCGAATCGGGAACGTGGCGTGCACGCGTAACGCGGCTATTGGCGGTAGACTGTCCCGAGGAAGTGCAAATTGCCCGCGTGATGGCGCGTAACAATCTGCCGGAAGCACAGGTGCGCGCCATCATGGCGACGCAGGTGAGCCGCGCGCAAAGATTGGCCGCAGCGGACGATGTGATTATCAATAATGCAGGAATTGCCGATTTGACGCCCCAAATCGACCGTTTGCACAATTTATATCTGGCATTTTCACAAAGAACGGCAATAATGCCTTCGCAACGTTTGTAATTTTGCTTGGCTTGCTTCAAAATCACGAGAATTCAGGTCCATCTATAGAGGGATGTTATTTTGATCGTCTACGAATATCCTTTCAACGAGCGCATACGCACGTTGTTGCGCCTGGAGGATTTGTACGAGAAATTCAAGTTCTTCGTCCATCAAGAACATCCCATGCAGCACCATGTGGCGCTGGCCACCATCTTCGACATGCTGGAAGTGGCGGGACGCGCCGACCTGAAATCCGACCTGCTGCAAGAACTGGAGCGTCAGCGCCAGACCCTGTTAAGTTACCGCATGAATCCCAATGTCCAGCCGGAAGCGCTGGACGCCATCCTCGCCGAGCTGGACGGCGTGAGCAGCGCGCTGGTCGCGGCCCAGGGCAAGACCGGCCAGAACGTGCGCGACAATGAATGGCTCATGAGCATCCGCGGCCGCACCATCATCCCTGGTGGCGCCTGCGAATTCGACCTGCCGTCCTACTACGCCTGGCAGCAGCGGCCGGCGGAAGCCCGTTTCAACGACATCATCAACTGGTTCACGCCGCTGGCGCCGCTGTTTGACGCGCTGGCCCTGGTGCTGCGTTTGCTGCGCGACTCCGGCAGCCCGGTCAAGATGATTGCCGTGGCCGGCAGCTATCAGCAGATGTTGCAGGGGAAGGTGTACCAGATGCTGCGCCTGACGCTGGATGAATCGCAAGGCGCGATTCCGGAAATTTCCGCCAACAAGTACATGCTGTGGGTGCGTTTTACCTCGCAAGGCGGCGACCTGAAACCCAAGCCATTGGAAGATGATGTACCATTCGAGCTCACGCTTTGTAACTTCTAACGTACGCTCATGACCACTGTAGTTGAATGCCCGACCTGCTCCGCCAAAGTGGAGTGGAAGCCGGAAAACAAATTCCGCCCGTTCTGTTCGGAACGCTGCAAAAAGATCGACCTTGGCGCCTGGGCCGAGGAAAAATACGCCATCCCCGCCGCACCGCCCAAAGACGCGCACGACGAAGAATAAGCAGCCCCGCAAACCAGCCACAAGGTTTGGGGTTCAGCTGTAGCGCACCTGCTCCAGCCACTCCAGCAATGGAATCGTCGCGGGCAGCAGCGGCTCGACGCCTACAGCTCCCTGCCACGCAAACGCTTGCCCTTCCAGGCTCTGGGGTTCGCCCGACCAGTCACGGCTGATATAGAAATGCAGCCGCACATGCGCGTGCGGGTACACGTACTCGACACCGCACCACTCTTCCGCGCTGTGGATCGCCAGGCCCAGTTCTTCCACGAACTCGCGTTTCAGCGCTTCCAGGATCGTCTCGCCCGGATCCACTTTACCGCCCGGGAATTCCCAATACCCGTCGTACGGCTTGCCGGCCGGACGCTGGCCCAGCAGCACATCGCCATTCGGCTTGATTAAAATACCAACTGCAACATCAACGGGCTTGGTCATGCGAGCTTCCCTGCGTAATCTTTAGCGAACTGCCACGCTACCCGGCCCGAGCGCGAGCCGCGCTGCAATGCCCAGCGCAGCGCATCGGCGCGTGCCGCTTCAATCTGCGCTTCCGTGCAGCCCAGCGACGACAGCCAGTGGGCGACGATGGCCAGATAATCGTCCTGCCTGAATGGATAAAAAGTCAGCCACAAGCCAAAACGCTCGGACAGCGAAATCTTCTCTTCCACCGTTTCGCCCGGATGCAGGTCGCCGTTCTCGTCATGCTTGTAGCTCATGTTGTCGGACATACGCTCCGGCAGCAGGTGGCGGCGATTCGAGGTCGCGTAAATCAGCACATTGTCCGACTGCGCCGAAATGCTGCCATCCAGCGCCACCTTGAGCGCCTTGTAGCCGCTCTCGCCCTCTTCGAACGACAGGTCGTCGCAGAAGATGATGAAGCGCTCGGGACGGCCGGCCACCAGATCCACGATATCCGGCAGCTCGGCCAGGTCGGCCTTGTCCACCTCGATCAGACGCAGGCCATCCTTGCCGAACTGGTTCAGGCATGCCTTGATCAGCGACGACTTGCCGGTGCCGCGCGCGCCCGTCAGCAGCACGTTGTTGGCCGGCTTGCCCGCCACGAACTGGCGCGTGTTCTGCTCGATCTGCTCCTTCTGCGGGCCGACATGCTGCAGGTCGTCCAGCGCGATCGAGGATACATGCGCCACCGCCTGCAGATAGCTGGCGCCATTGCTGCGCTGGCGCCAGCGGAAAGCGTAGCCACGCTCCCAGTCGACCTGCGGCGCGGCGGGCGGCAGGATCGCCTCCACGCGCGCCAGCAGCGCCTCCGCACGCACCAGGAATTGTTCGAGGGCGGCCGACATCTTAAGAACGGTAGTCGGCGTTGATCGACACGTAATCGTGCGACAGGTCGCAGGTGTACACGGTGGCCGTGGCCGCGCCGCGCGCCAGCTTGACGCGTACCGTGATTTCGCTTTGCTTCATCACGCGCTGGCCGTCTTCTTCCTTGTAGTCCGGATTGCGGCCGCCGTTCTTGGCCACCCACACGTCATCCAGGTACAGGTTCAGTTTGGAGACGTCGAGATCATCCACGCCGGCGTAGCCGATCGCGGCCAGGATGCGGCCCAGGTTAGGGTCGGAGGCGAAGAAGGCAGTCTTCACCAGCGGCGAGTGGCCGATCGAGTACGCGATCTTGCGGCACTCTTCGACGCTGCCGCCCTCTTCCACCACGATACTCATGAATTTGGTGGCGCCTTCGCCGTCACGGATGATGGCTTGCGCCAGGAACAGCGACAGGTCGGTCACAGCGTCGCGCAGCGCGGCGTATTCCGGCTGGTCGACCGAGCTCACTTCCAGCGAGCCGGCACCCGTGGCAATCAGCATGAAGGAATCGTTGGTCGAAGTATCGCCGTCGATGGTGATGCAGTTGAACGAGTGGTTGGCCGCATGCCTGACCAGTTCATCCAGCACTGGCTGCGCCACTTTGGCGTCCAGCGCCAGGTAGCCCAGCATGGTGGCCATGTTTGGCTTGATCATGCCGGCGCCTTTGGAGATCCCGGTCATGGTCACGCTATGGCCGCCGATGGTCACGGTGCGCGAGCCGGCTTTCGGCTGCGTGTCGGTGGTCATGATGGCTTCAGCGGCGTTGAACCAGTTGTCGGCCTTGAGGCCGGCCACGGCTTGCGGCAGGCCGGCGATCACTTTGGCGGCCGGCAGCGGCTCCAGAATCACGCCGGTCGAAAACGGCAGGATCTGCGACGCTTCGCAGCCCAGTTGCGAGGCCAGCGCGGCGCAGGTTTCATTGGCCAGCGACAGGCCCAGTTCACCGGTACCGGCATTGGCATTGCCGGTATTGACCAGCAGCGCGGTGATCGGCTTGCCGCTGGTTTTGGCGGCGGCCAGGTGGGCCTTGGCGATCTGCACCGGCGCGGCGCAGAAGCGGTTCAGCGTAAACACGCCGGCGACAGTCGCGCCCGGCGCCAGTTTCATGACCAATACGTCCTTGCGGTTCGGCTTCTTGATGCCGGCTTCGGCAAAGCCGATTTCAACGCCCGCGACAGGCTTCAGTTCGGAGGCAATGGGCAGAGGGGAATTGACGGCCATAGTCGTGATCTCGTGGGTAGAAAGAGGGAGCCGCTATTGTAATGCCTGACATGCCGCGTGCGCGGTCTGTAACCAATAGTCAAGACATGGCAAAACCTCAAATTTATTAAAACATCACTGTAGAGATATCGTACAACATACTGTTTTTGCAGCGATTTTTGCACAAAAGCTACAAAATTTAGTACGTTCGTTCGATTTATTCAAATTTCATTTCATGCTCCAAGGAAATTGGTCTAAGGTAACAACCAATGCCCCATCCCCGCATTTTTACTAGATACACTCGACGGCAAAACCGTCAAACCACAATAACCCCCTAGGATTAGAACTCATGAAAAAGCAACTTTTAGTAGCTGCAGTCTCCGCTGCATTCGTCGCTGCCACCGCCGCCATGCCGGCGCAAGCGGGCGCCATGGATGACGGCAACCTGAGCATCAGTGGTTTCGGCACCCTGGGTGTCGCCAAAGGCGATACCGACCAGGCACAATTCGCGCGTTACAACCAGGCCGAAGGCATCGGCAACAAAGCCCGCATCGGTCTGGACACCAACCTGGGCCTGCAAGCCACCTACAAAATCAATGACTGGCTGTCGGGCACCGCACAAGTACTGACCCGCAAGAACACCAGCCCGACCTTCACCACCGACCTGACCTGGGCCTTCCTGAAAGCCCGCATCAACGATGAAGTCTCGGTGCGCGTCGGCCGCGTGGTCGTGCCCACCTTCCTGATTTCGGACTACCAGAACGTTGGCTACGCCAACACCATGATGCGTCCACCGATTGAAATGTACGGCCAGGCTCCGATCGAGAACTCGGATGGCGCCGACATCAACTACCAGCACGCATTCGGCGATGTGAACTTCACCGCCCAGGCTTTCGCAGGCGTTAGCCGCGGCAAGCTGTACGTCCCATCGGGCTCCGGTTCGACCGCGACCTACCGCGCACCGGCCGCTGGCTTGAGCCTGGCAGCCGAATACGGTCCGTTCCTGTTCCGCGTTGCCCACGCCCGTGCTGACATGAACATCAACGACCTGGCGCCGATCAACAGCCTGACCAGCACCCTGAACACCTACGGCTTCAGCCAGCTGGCGTCGGACCTGACCTTCAGCGGCGGCAAGAAGATCGCCTTCACCTCGGTCGGCGGCACCATGGACTGGAACAACATCGTGGCCCAGGCCGAATACGCCCAGCGCCGCGCCAAAGACCCGGTCTACCTGGCCGACAGCAACGCCTGGTACGCCATGGTGGGCTACCGCATCGGCAAAGTGCTGCCTTACTACGCGCACACATCGTCGAAAGGCGCTGGCGCCAGCGTGACCGCACCTGCCAGCCTGGCCAAAGTGCCGCCACTGAACGCCGCCCTTGCCGGCCTGCTGTCGTCGTCCGAACAAAGCTCCGACCTGATCGGCGTGCGTTGGGACTTCGCCAAATCGCTGGCACTGAAAGTACAAATCGACCGCGTCAATCCTAAGGCCAAATCGGGCTGGCTGCAGAACGTGCCAGCTGCTGGCTACAACAAGGACCTGACCGTGGTTGGTGTCGCGCTGGACTTCGTATTCTGATCGGGGAAACTACACAATGAAAAAGATAATGAGCACCCTCCTGCTGTCCTCTTTGGCTGCAGCAGCCGCCTTGGCCTCCGCGCCAGCATCGGCGGAAATCGTCGTCATCGTCAGCAAACAGAATCCTGCGACGCGCATGTTCTCGGAACAGGCATCGCAGTTCTTCCTGGGTAAATCCAACCTGTTCACGCCTGTCGACCAGGCGGACGGTTCGGCCATCCGCAATGAGTTCTACCACAAGGTGGCAGAGAAGGATGCCGCACAGGTAAAGGCGCTGTGGTCCAAACTGGTGTTCACCGGTAAAGCCACGCCGCCGAAAGAATTCCCGAACAGCGCCGAGGTGAAGAAAGCAGTTGCTGCCGATCCGAAGGCAATCGGGTATATTGATAAATCGGCAGTTGACGATACCGTCAAAGTGATTCTGACCCTGCCTTAATCCCAGGTCGCCCTGCCAGCCTGCCGCGCTCACCGTGCGGCAGGCGCGTGAGCTCCTGGCATTGCCCAACAAGGAGTGAACGTTTTGAGTCTCTCGCTACGTGCGAAGTTTCTGATGCTGAGCGCCGTGATCCAGGCGCTGGTGGTTGGCCTGCTGATCTGGAACAGCCTGCGCCTGATGAACCACGCGGTCAATACCAATGCCGAACGCGTCGCCCAGGAATACGCCGTCACCCTCAATCTCTCCCTCAGCCCCTATGCCACGCGCGGGCGCCTGCCCGAGCTGAATAGCTACCTCACCGAAATGCTGTCCGACCCGGACGACAGCTTTCTGCGCTACCTGACCATCCTCGACGAAAACGGACATCCCATCATCGCCGTGGGCAAGCGCGACATGCCGCTGCCCGAGGTGCTGCGGAACGGCGGCGGCACCAGCTTCAAAGGCGTGCGTACCATCATCAGCGACGCCACCATCCACGCGCGTTCGCCGCTGCTGCTCAAGGATAACCGCATCGGCAGCATCAACTTCGGCCTCACCACCAAAGACCTGAAGCAGGCGCGGGATGAAGTGATGATGCAAGGCGTGGCGATTTCGCTGATCGGCTTTGCCGCCGGCATGCTCATGTTCTACATCTTCACGCGCGGCATCGGCCGCCGCCTGGAAGCGCTGACCGGCGACTCGCAGCAGATGGCGCTGGGCGATTACAACAAGGCGCTGGCAGTGCACGGCGATGATGAAATCGCCGTGTTCACGCGCACGCTGAACGCCATGAGCGCGGCGCTGCGCGAGCGTATCGCCGAACTGGAAACATCGCAGCAGCGCCTGTCGGAATCGGAAGCGCGCTTCAAGACCCTGTTCGACATGGCGCCGCTGCCGCTGACCGTATCCGATCGCGAGGGCCGCATCATCACCGCCAACCGCGCGCTGATACAGACCTTTGGCTCGAATGCCCTCAACCTGATCGGCAAGCGCAGCGACGAAGTGCCATTCTGGGCCAGCAGGCTGGAACGGGAACGCATCTGGAAAATGTACCGCGACGATGGCGCCGTACATGGCGCCGTGGCCGGCGTGCTGCTGCCCGACGGCAGCGTGGGCAGCGTCGCCATCTGGTCCTCCTCGCTGACGCTGGACGGCAATGCCTCCATCATCTGGGCCTTGCTGGACCTGACGGAAGAACTCAACGCCAAACGCGAACTGAAAGACCTCAACGTCTCGCTGGAAAGCCGCGTACGCGAACGCTCGGCCGCACTGGAACGCGCCAACGCGGACCTCAGCAAGGCATTGGAGACCCTGCAGCACACGCAGGACGAACTGCTGGCATCGGAGAAGATGGCCTCACTGGGCTCACTGGTGGCCGGCATCGCCCACGAACTCAATACGCCGATCGGCAACAGCCTGCTGGCCTCCACCGCCCTGCGCGACCGCGTGCACGAATTCGAGGCGCACGTTGCCTCTGGCGCGCTGCGGCGCTCCGAACTGAATACGCACCTGCAGGAAGTTGGCACGGCCAGCGAACTGATTTCCGGTTCGCTGCATAAGGCCGCCGAGCTGATATCGTCGTTCAAACAGATTGCCGTCGATCAGACCAACGACCAGCGCCGCGCCTTTGACCTGCTGGCCGCAGTGCAGGACACCGTCGCCACCTACATGCCGCGCCTGCGCCGCCTGCAATGTGAAGTGGTGCTGCAAATTCCGGCGGGGCTGGTATTCGATTCGTATCCGGGCGGGCTGTATCAGATCCTGAACAATCTGATTAACAACGCCTTGAACCACGCTTTTGAACATCGCCACGGCGGCACCCTCACTGTCCGCGGAGAGCGGGTGGACGACGACATCGTGGAGCTGATGTTCAGCGATGACGGCTGCGGCATGCCGGATGACGTCCTGAAGCGGGTATTCGATCCCTTCTTCACCACCAAAATGGGCCAGGGCGGCACGGGCCTGGGCATGAACATCGTCTACAACCTCGTGACTGGCGTACTGGGTGGCCGCATCACCATCGACTCCGCTCCCAACGTCGGCACTGCGGTCCGCATGTTGCTGCCGCTGGTGGCGCCGCAGCGCGAACCTGCGCGCTGAATTTATTCCAGCGGCATGCGGATCTGGAGCACAAAGCGTCCATCCTGCTCACCGCTTTGCAATGCCGCCTCGCCACGATAGGCCAGCTGCAAGCGCGCCCGCGTGTTCGACAAGCCCATGCCCAAGCCAGGATTGGGCGGCGCATCGGCCTTCACCGGATTGCTGATGCAAACCAGCAGCTGCGCATCGTCACACCACAGCCTGATGTGGATGTCGCTATCGCCCTCATGGCACTCCAGGTCATGGCGCACGGCGTTTTCGACCAATGGCTGGAGCAGCAGCGGCGGACAGACGGCGTCCAGTACCGCATCATCGACATCCAGCCGCACCTGCAGCCGCTCCCCGTAGCGCAGCCCCTGCAAGGCCAGATAATCGCGTACGAAATCCAGCTCCTCCCGCACGCTCACGTGGTCGCAACTGCTGGCCGCCAAAGCATAACGCAGCAAATCGCTCAGCCGATGTATGCCGCCCAGCGCCAGCTGCCCATCACCCGTACGCACCATGGCGCTGATGGCGTTCAGCGCATTGAAGATGAAGTGGGGCTCCAGCTGTCCGCGCAAGGCCTGCATGCGCTGCTGTTCCAGCGCCAAGCTCAGTTGCAGATTTTCGGTCTGCGCCTGCTGCCAGGCACGTTCACGCTGCTGGCCCCGACGCCAGAGACAGATGGCTGTCACCGCCGTAAAGGTGCCCGTGGTCCACGCCAACTCCAGAAACACATTGAAGCCACGCGGCGCCACCAGCAATGGTCCGCCTCCCTCACGTACGCCATCCAGCACCGCGATGTACAGCAGTTGCAGCGGCAGGAAAATCAGCAGCACCAGCAAGTAACTGCGCAGGATGTTTTGCATGCTGGCCGCCAGTGCGGGCCAGCGGCGCAGCGCCAGGTACAGGCCAAAGCTAAACAGCGCAATCAGCGCATGATTCGCAACCCACGCCGACATGATGTGGTCATAACTGCGGCCATCACCGGCACGTAGTGCATCGCTATATACGCCGCCTGCACCGCTGGCGCAAATCACGCCCCACACCAGCAGGTTAATCAGCAGCGTATTGCGCACCTCGCGCCATGTAAGTTGATGTCGTTCCATGGCGGCGAGTATAGCAGCGCCCTGCACCGCTTTCGCCACCCTCGTCACGGCGTTAGGCCCACTCGTCACACAGGTATTCGGCGGTGCGCGCAAAGGCTGGATACTCGGCGCCGGAACAACTCACGCACCCCATCATGAAACATCTGCTACTACTTTTTCTGGCTGCCAGCGCCCACGCGCAGGACGACATGCAGCGCGTAGAAATCAGCGGCTCCGCCACGCAAGCGCTGCGCCGCAATGATACCGCCGCCAAAATCGTCATCGGCCGCGCCGATATCGAACAGTACGGCGACTCCACAGTCACCTCCTTGCTCAAGCGCCAGCCGGGCATCACCATCAGCGGCAGCGAGGTCCGCATGCGCGGCCTGGGTGCTGGCTACACGCAATTGCTGATCAATGGCGAACCGGCGCCACAGGGCATGAGCATTGACAGCGTCGCGCCGGAACTGATCGAGCGTATCGAAATTCTGCGTACGGCGTCGGCGGAATACAGTGCGCAGGCGATGGCTGGCAGCATCAACGTCATTCTGCGCCGCAGTACTCGCCCGCAGCGCGACATCAAGCTCGCTTACGAAAACCTGCAAGGCATCGACAGTCCAGCCGCGACATTGCAAGTCGCCGGCCGCGATGACGCCCTTGCCTACGGATTGACGGGCACCATCAGTGATAGCGGCTTCCGCAATACCTCCGGCACCACGGAACAGACGCGCGACCCGGCCGCGCTGCGCGACATCGCCGACCTGAACATCTCGCGGCAAGCCAAGCTGAATCTGGCGCCGCGCCTGAACTGGAGCCTGGACGGCGGCGATACGCTGGCGTGGCAAAATCTGCTGGACGTGGTGCGTACACGTGCTCATGGCGATTCATACGAAACCGACGTTTCAGGTCCGGCGACAGCGTATCCTCTCAATCACTGGCGCTCGGCATCCCGCACCAATTTTCTGCGCAGCGGCCTGACATGGACGCACAATCTCAGCGCGGGCAAGTTGACCGCCAAACTGGGATGGGATTACAACCACCGCAACACCGACTATCTATTCCAAGGCGCAGCGGCCGACGCTACGCCGCGCCTGGCACGCAGCGTCATCTCCAGCGCCAACGACGACAGCGTCACCACCAGCGGCAAGTACCTGAGCCGCATCGGCGCGGTTCACAGCCTGGCGCTGGGCTGGGATGGGGCAGACACCCGCCGCGGCGAAGTGCGCCAGCAGCACGATAGCGCCGCCGATGGCGCCTTCCTCGGCGAGCTGCTGCAAGCCTACCAGGCCCGCGTGCGCCGCATGGCATTGTTCGCCCAGGATGAATGGGATGTCACGCCGGGCCTGCAAGCCTATCTCGGCCTGCGCTGGGAAACGCTGGATACGCGCACCGAAGGCGCAGCCCTGACGCCAGTACGCAACCGCGCCGGTGTGTTCAGCCCCGTCGCGCAGATGATGTGGAAGCTGCCGGACCAGGAGCGCGACCAGATCCGCCTGGCGCTGGCACGCACCTACAAGGCGCCGCCGACACGCGATCTGCTGCCGCGCCGCTACACCGTCAACAACGGCAACAGTCCCGCCACGCCGGACGTACAAGGCAATCCTGATCTACGGCCGGAACTGGCGTGGGGACTGGATGCGGCCTATGAATCCTATTTCGCGCAAAACGGCTCGCTGAGCATCTCCGCTTATGCGCGCAGCATCCGTGACGTCACGGTGCAGCGGCTATTCCAGCAAAACGGCACATGGGTGACGACGCCTGCCAACGACGGCAAAGCCAGCACGATGGGCGTGGAATTCGATATGCGCGCGCGCATGTCCACGCTGCTGCCCGGTGCACCGCCAATAGACTTGCGCGCCAACGCGGCCCGCAACTGGTCGCGGCTTGATGCCGTACCGGGTCCGGGCAATCGCCTGGCGACGCAAACGCCGCTGAGCGCCAACATTGGCATGGACTACCAGACAAGCGCCGCGTGGACACTGGGCCTGAACGCCGGCATCCAGACCGGCGGCACGGTGTGCGTGAGCGACCGCTTGAGCAGCTATACCGGTGTCACGCGCACGCTGGACAGCTACGCGTTGTGGAAAATCGACCGCAAACGGCAGCTGCGCTTCGCGCTGCTCAACATGCTGCACCAGCAGCAGCTGGCGGGGCAAGCTTACGATGACGGCGTGTACGCAATCACGCGCAACAGCACCACGCCAGGCCGCGTGGGCATACGCGCCGTGTACGAGCAGCAGCTCTAACTGGCGGCAGTCTTCTTGGCCGGCAGCAGCGGATCAAGCAGCTGGCCGCTCAAGGTCGGCGCCTGTGGTGTATCGGTGCCATATTCGGCCGGCCAGTGTCGCGGCAGATAGTGCGTGCCGAACAACCGGTCCAGGAACGGCAAGGTGGAGGCGTAGTTGCGGTTGATATGGTCGTTGCGGCTGTGGTGCCAATGGTGGAAGGCCGGCGTGACGACCAGCCACTCCAGCGGCCCCAGACGCCAGCGCAGATTGGCGTGGATGAAGAAGCCCCACAGTGTTCCCAATACCAGCAGCAGCGCAGGTGCACCACTGCCGGCGACATTGGGACTGGCCAGTCCCAGCAAATACAGCGGGACCAGGCCAAACAGGCGGGTCAACACCATGTCCACCGGATGCGTGCGGGTATTCGCCAGAAAGTGCATATGCTCCGTGCTGTGATGCAGCGCGTGGAAGCGCCACAACCACGGCAGCTCATGGCTAAGCCGATGGCCCCAGTAGAAACCGGTTTCGCCGACGACGAAAGCCAGCAGCAGGCGTACTGACAGCGGCAAGGACTGCACTGCCAGGACTAGCGCGTCCGGCACCACATGCCGCGCCGCGACTGCCAGCAATGCCGCCGGTGCGCTCAACAGGACGATGGGCACCAGACTGCTGATGACGTAGTACGCCAGATTCTGCAACTGCTCGCGGCGCGAACGCGGCGCATGCGCCGCGCCGAACCAGCGTTCCAGTGGAACGAACAGGAGCGACAGCAGCACCAGCCACAGAAAAAGGCGCAGTACGATATTCATGGCTGATGCGGGGTGCGTCAGACCTGTTGCGAACGGCGGCGCGCCACGAAGCCCAGCAGACCCAGGCCGCCCAGCAGCATGCCCCAGGTCGTCGGTTCAGGCACGGCGCTGGTCAGCGATACGCTATCGAGCAGCATGAATGGCGGCGCGCCTGGCGAGGCGCCTTTGGCCAGGAACGACAGCACTTCGCTGGCGTTGGTGGCGGTGAAGGTCATACTGGCGGTTTTCCAGCCGCTGAAGCCGCCGTTGGCGATGCTCAGCGCCGTGGAGTTCTGGGTGCTGCCGCCCAGGCCGACCTGCCAGTAGTTATTGCTGTTGGCGCCATTGAAGCCAACTTGCTGGCCCAGCGCGTAATCGAAGGTCAGCGTGTATTTGCCGCCGACCGTCAGGCCGCTGATGGACTGGGACAGCGTGCCAGGGTAGTACAGGGCGTCGGAAGCGAAGATGTTGCCGCCATTGGCCGAGGAGGTATAGCTGTTCTTCAGCCAGATGGCTGAATCCCAGGTATTGGCCAGGCCGCTGCTCAACACGAAGTTGTAGCCGCCGTCGTTGCCATTGCTGCTGGTCCAGCCAGTCAGCGTGGTGCGGTGGGCATCCAGCGTGATCACGGACGACAGCTGCTTGTTGGTGCCGTTGGTGGTCGATTCGAAATTACCGTTGGTCACCAGGTTGGTCGAGGCCTGAGCCATACCTGCGCTCAAGGCGGCAACGGCGGACAAAGACAACAAAATAGATTGAATGCGCATGACGCAATGCTCCAAAAATGACAGATAGGGATTATTCAGCTATCGGCGATTTTTGGGCCGAGGGGCAATTCGACGAGGTGCTTCTCTGTCGAATTAAGGTAGGTAACGCAATTCTAGCAGAAATTCAACTTGTGTTACCAAGAGGCACATGAAAACCGGCCTTCAGGCATCCCAGTGCCACAGACGTGCGGTAGCGACGCACATTGTCATCCTTGCCAAACAGGCGCTCGGTCAGCGCTTCATAGTCCGCCATGGTGGCGGCGGTGACGATCAGCAGGAAGTCGGCTTCACCGGTAATCACGTAGCACTGCTGCACTGCCGGCTCGGCTTTGATGCGTGCGCGCAGCGCGGCTGAACGGTCCGGGTGGTCCTCATGCAGGTGGACTTCCACTGTCAACGTCAGAGGACGGCCCAGCAGGGTCGCGTCCAGCACGGCCACCTCGGCGCGTATGACCCCGCTGTCCCGCAGGCGCTGGATGCGACGCTGCACGGCAGGCGCCGACAAATGCACCCGCTGCGCGATCTCGCGCTGGGAGCTTGTGTTGTCGCGCTGGAGGATGTCCAGTATCGCCAGATCGAAGGCGTCGAGGTCCATCGTGAGCGAAAGTTGCATGAACTGGGTGAAAATTGAGTCCAAATAAGCACGCATACACAATAAACTTTCATCACTTTGTTTTCAACCGGCATTTCATCATGACGACTTCCCGCAGTGCTTTGATCCCCTTTCTTGCCATATTGGGTGCCGTGACTTTTCTTGGCATTGGCACCTCATGGGCCAAGCACGTGCTGTTTCCGCTGGTCGGGGCGCAGGGGACGACAGCGGTGCGGGTCGGCTTCTCCGCCCTGCTGTTGCTGCTGTTTTACCGGCCGTGGCGCCGCCAGCTCAGCTGGGCTGACGCCAGAACGGTGGCCTTGTATGGCCTGGCGCTGGGCGCGATGAATCTGTGCTTCTATATGGCCTTGCGTACGATTCCGTTCGGGATAGCGGTGGCCATCGAGTTTGCCGGGCCGCTGACCGTCGCGCTGTTGTCGTCGCGGCGCGCGATCGACTTCCTGTGGGTAGCGCTGGCCGCCGCTGGACTGGGGCTGCTGTTACCGGTTGTCCCCAGTGCCGAGGCGCTGGACCCGGTCGGGCTTGCCTATGCCATCGCCGCTGCCGTGTGCTGGGGTACCTATATCGTCTTCGGCAAGCGGGCCAGCCATTTGCATAGCGGGCTGTCGGTACCACTGGGCCTGCTGATGGCAGCACTGCTGGTGGTGCCGGTCGGCGTCATCCACGTCGGCAGCGCCTTGCTGTCGCCGACGGTGCTCGCGGTTGGTGTCGGCGTGGCGCTGCTGTCCAGCGCGATTCCGATTTCGCTGGAAATGGTGGCGCTCAAGCGTCTGTCGCGCCAGTCCTTTGGCATCATGATTAGCCTCGAACCTGCGGTAGCCGCCGTCCTTGCGCTGATCCTGCTCGACGAGTATCTGAGTGCACTGCAATGGCTGGCGATCGGCCTGATTATCCTCGCATCCATGGGCAGCACACGCAGCAGCAAATAAGCTTTGCAGCGCATCAATACGGCCAGCCAGCGCCTGGCCGTAGACTCGATAGATACCGAACCCTCCCGCACGCTACGACCTGCCGTGGAAAGCGCCAGTAACGCACGCCTTCAGAGCCTTCATGGTTTTTTTCTTTAGCGATCTCGGCGCCCAGATAGACTGGTCAAAGAAGCCACGCTTCCGCGATAAGGAGTTGATGCGGGTTGGCGTAGGCAACACGCCAGACGGTCTGGTCGCGGACAAACTGATCGAGGTGTGTCTGCATGACGGCCGCCTGCAGTGGGTGCTGATCCACATTGAAGTGCAGGCGCAACGCGATCCCGCGCTGGCGCGGCGCGTACTCGACTACAACTACCGGATTTTCAAGGCGTATGAACGGCCTGTGGCGAGCCTCGTGCTACTGGCCGATGATGAACCCAACTGGCGTCCGCACGCTTTTCACAACCAGTTGCTGGGGACCAGCATGGGCATTTCCTTCGCCACCGCCAAGCTGCTCGATTACGCCGCCCGCAGTGAGGGATTGCTCGCCTCGCACAACCCTTTTGCCTGGGTGACGCTGGCCCACTTGCGCACGCAGCAGGCTCATCATAACCCGGAAGAACTCTACGCCGCCAAATGGCAGTTGACGAAACTCCTCTATCTGCACGGGTGGAGCAAACGGCGCATAATCGTATTATTCAGCGTCATTAACTGGATGATGGCCCTGCCGGAGCCATATCAGGAACGCTACTGGCAGGCGATCGTTGAGCTTGAAAAGGAGCATGAGATGGAACTTTTCAATTCATTGGAACAGTCGTTTATCGACAAAGGGTGGCAAAGAGGGTTGGAAAAAGGCCTGGAGCAAGGCCGCCAGGAAGGCGCCGTGGCGTTACTGGAAAGGCAACTCACCCGGCGCTTCGGTCCGTTACCACAATCCGTGCGCAAAAAGCTCACCAAAGCCAGCATGGCGCAACTGGGCACTTGGTGCGATGCATTACCCGAAGCCGAATCGCTGAAACATCTATTCAGCGCATAAAATGTGCTAATTCAGACTGGATCTGAAACGAACTGTCAGACTGGTGAGAGTTCTGTGAGACCGGTACCGGCCATTAGGCGACACTCGACACCAATTTTTAATAATGAAAAAATCAATACAACGCGGCGGGTGCCGCACATATCGGGTTTTACAAGTATTCTCGCTATTTTTGCTTACAGCTTGTTTTGCCGGTCAATGCGCGGCACAGCAGGATGTAGCATCAATTCGAGAAAATCCTACATTAGCCCCGACACCTTACCAAAAGCTTCGCTCCGCCATGCCTCAAATGCCTTGCACCAGACCAGCTTGGCCGCGAGAAGCGCTCAAGAAAGAGCTTACCGGCACTGTAACGATGAAGTTCCTTATCGACGTTGATGGGCGTGTTCTTGAAAAAGAGGTTGTAAAGTCGAGCGGGCATGAAATTCTGGATTCCGCTGCACTAGAGGCGACTGCGCGTTGCAAACTTACAGTATCGCCACAGAACGGTCAGTTACAGAAAGAATGGGTGGTGAATCAATATGTTTGGACTTTAGACTAGCTGATTACCGTCATCGGCCAGAAGGCGCCATCTGAACTATGTATAGGTAATGGATGACAAGTAATCTCCTGATTTTCGACCTCGACGAAACGCTGGTACATGCGACTACCGAGCAACTTTCCCGGCCTGCGGATTTCGAATATGCGCCGTACTTCGTCTACAAGAGGCCGTTCCTTTTAGAGCTCCTTATCGCCGCAAAGCCTTTATACGATTTCGCTGTGTGGTCATCGTCTTCGCGGGAATATGTCGATGCCGTCGTAGAGGAGATTTTCGCTGGTTTTGATGTGAAGTTTTCTTGGGCGGTGGAGCGGTGTATTCAACGCGTGGATGCACAGTCCAATGGCTACGTATATATCAAAGACCTCCGTCGTGTTCAAAGTCATGGTTACCCAGTTGAACGCATCACCATCCTTGATGACTCACCGGAAAAAATAGCCCGTCAACCTCGTAATCATGTCAAGGTAAAACCCTATTATGGCTTGGAGGGGGACCAAGAACTGCTGGCAATTGCTGAAGAGCTGATGGTTCGCTCAAAAAGATAATGGCGCGCGACCGGCGGCTTCGGGGCGGGTGCTGCCGGTCGTCATTCAGACACCCTGTGTCAGGTCGAGTATGAGCTAATACACATAAAAAAACCCGCAGGCCTTGCGGCGCTGCGGGTCTTCATGAGTGGCTTAAACGGTTAAGCCAGCTTGCCGTGGCAAGCCTTGTACTTTTTACCGCTGCCGCATGGGCATGGATCGTTGCGGCCAACCTTCAGGCCCAGCTCCATCAGCTGCTCGCCGCTCAGGCCTTGCAGCTCTGGCGGCAGGCCGCCGAACTGCGATGGCATTGGCGCCAGCAGGTCTTCCGGTGCAGCGTTCGGGTTGAAGTCCGCGTGCTGGTAGCTCACGTTCTCAACATGCGACTGCTGCATCGCGGCTTCCGCTGCATCGATCTCTTCGCGCGACTGGATACGCACGGTCATAATCAGCTTGACCACTTCGTTCTTGATCATGTCCAGCATCTGGCCGAACAGCTCAAACGCTTCGCGCTTGTATTCCTGCTTAGGATTCTTCTGCGCGTAGCCGCGCAGGTGGATACCCTGACGCAGGTGGTCCAGGGCTGCCAGATGTTCACGCCAGTGCGAATCCACCGACTGCAGCATGACGTTGCGCTCAAAGCCGCCGAACGATTCCTTGCCAACGATATCCACTTTCGACTGGTACAGCGCATCCGCTGCCGCCAGCACGGCGTGCAGGATCTCTTCGTCGTTCAGACTGGAATCTTTTTCCAGCATGGCACGCAGCGGCACGTCGATCTGCCACTCTGATGCCAGTGCAGCTTCCAGACCCTTGATATTCCACTGCTCTTCCACCGACTCTTCCGGCACGTATTCACGTACCAGATCGGTGAAGGCGCCGTGGCGCAGCGACTGGATCAGCTCCGAAATATCGGTCGCTTCCAGCAATTCGTTACGCTGCTGGTAAATCACTTTACGCTGGTCGTTGGCAACGTCATCGTATTCCAGCAGCTGCTTACGAATATCGAAGTTACGTGCTTCCACCTTGCGCTGAGCGGACTCGATGGAGCGCGACACAATACCCGCCTCAATCGGTTCACCTTCCGGCATTTTCAGGCGTTCCATCACCGCGCGCACGCGGTCGCCTGCGAAGATGCGCAGCAGCGGATCGTCCAGCGACAGGAAGAAGCGCGACATGCCCGGGTCACCCTGGCGCGCAGCACGGCCGCGCAGCTGATTGTCGACGCGGCGCGATTCGTGACGCTCGGTGCCGACGATGTGCAAACCGCCAGCCGCCACCACCTGCTCGTGCAGCGCTTGCCAGCCATCGCGCAGCGCCTGCGCTTGCGCCGCCTTGTCGGCATCGCTCAGCTCAGGATTGGCTTCGATGAACTGGATTTGCTTTTCAACGTTACCGCCCAACACGATGTCGGTTCCACGGCCCGCCATATTGGTGGCGATGGTGATGGCTTTCGGCGAACCTGCCTGGGCGATGATCTCTGCTTCGCGGGCGTGCTGTTTCGCGTTCAGCACGTTGTGCGGCAGGCCGGCCTTTGTCAGGATGCCCGACAGCAGTTCCGAGTTTTCAATCGAGGTGGTCCCCACCAGCACTGGCTGACCGCGGTCGTAGCATTCGCGGATTTCCAGCATCATGGCGTTGTACTTCTCTTGTGCCGATTTGTAGACCTGGTCCTGACGGTCCTTGCGCTGCGAAGGACGGTTAGGTGGAATCACCACGGTTTCCAGACCGTAGATTTCCTGGAACTCGTAAGCTTCGGTATCCGCAGTACCGGTCATGCCGGACAGTTTGGAATACATGCGGAAGTAGTTCTGGAAGGTGATCGAGGCCAAGGTCTGGTTCTCGTTCTGGATCTTCACGCCCTCTTTCGCTTCCACCGCCTGGTGCAGGCCATCGGACCAGCGGCGGCCCGTCATCAGACGGCCGGTGAATTCGTCGACGATCACCACTTCATTGTTCTGCACCACGTAGTGCTGATCCTTGAAGTACAGCGCGTGCGCGCGCAGCGCCGCATACAGGTGGTGCACCAGCGTGATGTTGGCCGAGTCGTACAGCGATGCGCCTTCCGGCAGCAGACCCATCTTGGTCAGAATCGCTTCGGCTTTTTCGTGACCAGCTTCGGTCAGCAGCACCTGGTGGGCTTTTTCGTCCTTGGTGTAGTCACCAGGCACTTCGACCTTGCCTTTGCCATCGGCGGTTTCTTCGCCAATTTGCAGCGTCAGCAAGCGCGGCAGTTCGTTGATCTTGTAATACAGGTCCGTGTGATTCTCGGCCTGGCCGGAGATGATCAGCGGGGTACGGGCTTCGTCGATCAGGATCGAGTCCACTTCATCGACGATGCCGAAGTTCAGCACGCGCTGGACGCGGTCCTTGGCGTCGAACACCATGTTGTCGCGCAGGTAGTCGAAGCCGAATTCGTTGTTGGTGCCGTAGGTGATGTCCGAGGCGTAAGCCTGCTGCTTGGCGGCGTGTTCCATCTGCGACAGGTTGATGCCGGTGGTCAGACCCAGCCAGCTGTACAGCTTGGCCATGGTGTCGGCGTCGCGCTGTGCCAGGTAATCATTGACGGTCACGATGTGCACGCCCTTGCCGGACAGTGCATTCAGATAGGCTGGCAGGGTTGCGGTCAGGGTTTTACCCTCGCCCGTGCCCATTTCAGCGATTTTGCCGTAGTGCAGAACCATGCCGCCGATCATCTGCACGTCGAAGTGGCGCATTTTCATGACGCGCTTGGACGCTTCGCGGCACACCGCAAATGCTTCCGGCAGGATCTGGTCCAGCGTTTCGCCATTGGCGATGCGCTCTTTAAAAGCCGGCGTCTTGGCTTGCAGCTCGGCATCCGACAGTTTTTCCATTGCCGGTTCGAGCGCATTGATCTCGCGTACCGTTTTTTGGTATTGCTTGAGCAGGCGCTGGTTGCGGCTGCCGAAAATCTTGGTCAGAAAAGACATGCTTGAATTCTTGAAAAAACGCCGTTAAAAAAAGCCTGTTTAGGGGAAAAACGCCTTACCGCACGGAATTCGACTATGGCAAAAGACGGTGATTTTATCACGCGTCCGGTGCTACATTGGGTTATTGGTCTATATAACAATAGTCCAAGCGTTCACAATGTCACAAAATCAACCGATTTTACCCGGTGGTGACGATTTTGGGGCGCTGTGATATGGTTCGCCGCATGCGTTTCAACTCCTCCAACATCTCGCTCAAGCGCCCGACGGCCGTGGGCGCCACCGATTTCCTGCGCCGCAACGACCGCATGGCGGCCTTGCTGCCGGCGGTTGAACGCATGGCGCGTTTGCAGAGGGACTGTGCCGACACCCTGCCGGCCATGTTCAAGCACTGCGAAATCCTGGCGTTTGAGGATGGCCAATTGCTGTTATCGCTGCCGACCACCGCCTTGGCCGCCAAACTCAAGCAACAATTGCCTAAGTTGCAAGAAACGCTGGGACGGCGCGGCTGGCAGGTGACTGGCGTGCGGCTCAAGGTGCAGATGACCAAGGCGGCCGAAATCAAGGAGAAGATGCGTTCGCTGGAACTGCCGCCGGCTGCCGTGGACGCGTTCGACCGGCTCAGCACCACATTGGAAGCCAGCCCGCAGAATAGCGCGCTGATCGACGCGGTAAAGGCCATGGTGGCCCGCCGCCGCGCCGGACAAGGCTAAGTCAAGTTAGCGCCCACTCGCGCGCCATCTGGCGCACATAGGATTGCGGCGCCACGTCATTGCTCTCAAACGTGACAATTTCATAAGCATCCGGATGCTTGAGCAGCTCCAGCAGCAGCTGGTTGTTCAGCGCGTGACCGGATTTGTGCGCTTCATAGCTGGCCAGCAGCGGATGGCCGACCAGGTACAGATCGCCAATCGCGTCCAGGATCTTGTGGCGCACGAACTCGTCTTCATAGCGCAGGCCGTCCGAATTCAGGATGCGGTACTCGTCCATCACAATCGCGTTTTCCAGCGAACCGCCGCGTGCCAGTCCTATGCCGCGCAGCATTTCCACGTCCTGCATGAAGCCGAAGGTGCGCGCACGCGCCACATCGTGCACATAGGAGACGTCGCCGAAATCCACCCGGGCGCGCTGCTGCGTGCCGTCCACTGCCGGGTGGTTGAACTCAATGAAGAAGTCCAGCTTGAAGCCGTCGTGCGGCAGCAGGCGTGCCCACTTTTCCTTGTCGCCCGTGCCTTCGCGGATTTCGACCGGCTTCAGTACGCGGATGAATTTCTTGGCCGCCGGCTGCTCCAGCACGCCCGCCTGTTGCAATAAAAATACGAAAGACGAGGCCGAACCATCCATGATGGGGATTTCTTCAGCACTGACTTCGATGTATAAATTATCAATACCGAGGCCGGCGCAGGCGGACATCAGGTGCTCAACCGTGGAGACACGCGCGCCATCCTTGACCAGCACCGACGCCATGCGGGTGTCACCCACCGCCATGGCGCTCGAGGGAAACTCGACGATGGGATTCAGGTCAACCCGGCGGAACACGATGCCGGTATCCGGTGCGGCCGGGCGCAGGGTCAGTTCAACCTTGGTGCCGGAGTGCAGGCCGACACCTGTGGTGCGGACCAGTTCTTTGATAGTGCGTTGTTTTAACATCCAGCGATTATAGCGAACTGCGGTTAAGGGTGCTCAGCTTCCACATGGACGGCTTCGCGGCGCACCAGGTAAATGCCGCTGGCAATGATGATGCCCGCGCCCAGCAAGGTATAGCCATCCGGCAGCGTATGCCACAACACCCAGTCAATCGCCACGCCCCAGGCCAGTGCGGAATATTCAAACGGCGCCACCACCGAAGCCTTGCCGGTGCTGAACGCACGCGTAATCGCCAGCTGGCCGAAGAAACCGCTCAGCGCCAATGCCAGCAATACCCAGCCATCCTCGGCCCGCACCGGCACCCAGTTCTGCACAGACATGGCCAGGCCGCCGAGCGACATCAGGATCAGATACCAGAACATCATGGACTCGTTGGTATCGCTGCGCGCCAGCACGCGGCTGACGATAGCGGTGGTCGCATAGCAGAACGCCGAGCCCAGAATCGCCAGGCCGCCAATCGACAGGAAGCCCGCCCCTTCAGGGCGCAGCACCACAATCACACCGATCAAGCCAACCGCGATGGCCACCCATTGGCCAGTGCTGACCTTCTCCTTCAACACGACCACCGATAGCGCGGTAATGAGCGCTGGCGCGATGAAGAAGATCGAATACGCTTCCGCCAGCGACAGCATGCTGAGGCCAAAAGCAAACATGGTGAGCATGCCGACACCCAGCGCACTACGCAGCAAATGCATGGGCCAGCGCACCCGGAAGATGCCCTTGAAGGCGCCACGGTACAGCATGTACGCGCACAGCAGCGGCAGCGAACTCAATGCGCGCATGGCAGTGACTTGTCGGGCGGGATAGTGTTCGGACAGCAGCTTCATGGTGGTATCCATGAAGGAGAACATGGCAACGGCAATCAGCATCGCGTAGATCGCGCGCAGATTTTCTTGGCGGCTAACGGAAGACAGAAGAAGCTCCTTGATCGGAGAACGTCATGATGGCGACGTCGGGAGCCAGGACGGCGCATGACGCTATCGCATGGATTATAACAACTCTTCAAAGTGTCTAAATGGAAATTAATATGTTATTATATTTACAATTTACACATTGGATTTTCTATGCACTACCAATCCGGTCTTCTAGCACTGCTTATCGCCACTAGCCTGATTGGCTGTGGCGGCCAATCAGATACATCGTCAGTTCAAATGCGTTCCGCCCAGCGAACTCAAGGAGGTTCATCTCCGACTGCCGATGACGACGACGTCGTACTACCCAATGATCGCTCTCAATATCTCATAGAGAGCAAGGAATCCGGCTATGTCATCACAAACATTCCAGACGATGGCACTAGTCGCTCTTATAGCGTTTTGCGACGAGTACAATTTGCCGACGTATCGCTCGCCTTGGACGTCGACTACAGCAGCCAGATTTACCGTCTCTATCAAGCCGCGTTTAACCGAAAACCAGATCTCGCCGGTTTGGGTCATTGGCTTGCAATACTCGATAGTGGTACCTCACTTGTCACCATTGCCGAAAGTTTTGTGGGGAGCGCTGAGTTCCAACAGCTTTACGGCGTCAATCCCGATAACACCTTATTCCTCACCAAGTTATACAACAACGCATTACATCGTGATCCAGATGCAGCTGGCCTTGCTTCCTGGCTGAGAGCGATGCAGCTGGGACTAACCAGAGCACAGGTGCTTGTGGGATTTTCAGAAAGTACAGAGAACAAAAACGCATTAGCTCCAACCGTTGAAAAGGGTATCGCATACGTCGAACGCGGCGTGAATTATCGCCCTGTAGCAAATGCTGGCAGCAATGTTCAAACGACGATGAAATCTACTGTCACGTTGGATGGCAGCGCGAGCACCGATGCAAATAACGATTCGATAAAATATGAATGGGCGGTGATAAACAAGCCAAGCACCAGCCTGAATACACTTTCCTCGGTATCCGCAAGCAAACCCTATTTTGTCCCTGATGCCGCAGGTACTTATACGTTCTCGCTAACCGTAAATGACGGTGTCCGGGCTAGCCGCCCAGCAATCGTAAGCGTTTCTGTTTCAGCAGTACCAATAGCACCTATTCCAGACACCGGCATTTACAAGTGCTCCCAGCTGACGCTATCCGTAGCACAGGCACTATACCTTGCTGGACATACCTATCTGGACCGTGACCATGATGGCAAACCTTGCGAAGCAAACGACATTGCAGTTGAGTCACCAGTAATCATCCCCTCTACGCCAACAGTAAAACAATGCTGGGTCAATGGATACAGAAGAAAAAATGGCACTTATGTCCACGGATATTGGCGGAGCTGCTGAAGACTAAGGCAGCAGCATCACCAGCTTGAAATCGTGACGCTTGGCCATGTGGAGTGTCACCTGGTTGAAGCTCATCTCGCCAGCGAGGGGATGGTGGAAGCGGCGCAGTCCGCCCTCGCGGCTGACGACATCCTGCGACGCCCATAAAAGGCGAAACTCCGGGCTGTCTTGCGACAGTTCGGCGATCATTGCGGCCAGCGCTGGATCGCTGGCGTGTTTGCCGATGTCGGCACGGAATTCGGCGGCGAGGCGACGCGCGCGGTCATCCCAGTCGACAATCAGGCCCCGTGCGGCGGCGCTGCGGAACATGAAGCGCAGCAGATTGGGACGCGCAGGCGCAGTCTCCTCGACGTCCAGCCAGCCGCCGAACAAGGCCAGCGCGTGGCCGTTCCAGGCCACAGCATCCCATTGCCGGTTGAGTATATAGGCCGGCGCATCGATGGCGGCAACGACCGCGTCCAACGATTGGTCGGCCTCGCCTGCGTCAGCATCGTGCTGTGGGTCCAGGCGTTCGGCCAGACTGAACAGGTAGCTGCGTTCCGCCGCATTCAGGTGCAGCACCTCCGCCATGCGCGCCAGCAGCTTGCTGGAGGCGGCCACTTCCCTGCCCTGCTCCAGCCATGTCAGCCAGGTCGGGCTGACCTCGCACAGCTGCGCCAGTTCCTCGCGGCGCAAGCCTGGCGTGCGGCGGCGGCCGCCCGCTGGCAAGCCGACACTGGCCGGCGTAGTCCGTTCACGATGGGCGCGGATGAAGTCGCCAAGTTTGCTTTGCATGGTAGTTCCTTATACCAGGATAAGTCCTTGCCTTGTTACAGGATAAGAACACGCCTATTCTGCACTGACTGCGCCATTTTGAGGAGAGATCATGCAACAGCAAGCCGTTGTCGCCCAACAGTTCGGCAATACCGCCAGCGCCTACCTGACCAGCACCGTCCATGCGCAAGGCGCCGACCTGGCGCAGTTGCGCGAGATCGCCGCAGGGTTGGGCCAACATCCCGTCGTGCTGGACCTGGGCTGCGGTGCCGGCCACGCCAGCTTTGCCGTGGCGCCCGTGGCGGAATCCATGACGGCGTTTGACCTGTCCGCCGAAATGCTGACCGTGGTCCGCAACGCCGCGCATGAACGTGGCCACCACAACATCGGCACGCAGCAAGGCAACGTCGCCAGCTTGCCCTTTATCGATGCATCCTTCTGCATGGTAATGACACGCTTCTCCGCCCATCACTGGCTGGACGTCCCGGCCGCATTGCGCGAAGTGCGCCGGGTGCTCAAGCCGAACGGCGTGTTGGTCATCATCGACATCACCGCGCCCGAGCATCCGCTGCATGACACCACATTGCAAGCGGTAGAATTGCTGCGCGACGGCTCGCACGTGCGCGACTACCGGCCATCCGAATGGCAACGCATGCTCGGCGACGCCGGCTTCAACGCAAAAAAAATCGACAGCTGGAAGCTCGACATGCAGTTCAACGACTGGACCGCCCGCATGCGTACGCCGCCCGCGCGCGTCACCGCCATCCGCAGCCTGTTCAGCACCGCGCCCGATGAAACGCGCGCTTATTTTTCCGTGCAGCCGGACGACTCCTTCACTATCGATTCCACCATGTTCCTGGCACATAACGCCTGATGACGCCACAGCAGCTGGGCGAACGCAAAGGAGGACGGTCGCGCGACCTGCTGGAGCGCGCGGCCGTCATCTCGCGCGATCACAACGACGCCAAAAAAATGGCCATCATCGCCACCGCAGCGACGGCTATGCGGTGGTCTACTCGTGGTCGGAAGTCTTCAATACGCCGGTGGGCAACGAGGTGCTGGTGGTCTTTGAAAAAGGCGGCCAGGCGCTGGCCGACGATGAAGGCCGCATCGCTATGATCTCCGGCAAAGACCTCCGCGCCGGTCCGCGCCATGTGAAATGGCTCAAGAGTATCGAGATCAAAAAGATCGTCGATTAGGCAATGCCGGCCTGCGCGCTCACGCTGCTACGGTGAGCGTCTTTCAATGACAGCAGGGCGGCACGCAGCATGCCGCAGATTTGCGGGTCGGCGCGCATTGCCGATTCGCTCAGGTTGGCGCCAAGCAGCGGCAGCGTAATCGATGCCGCTTCCACCACCTGCGCCGACATCACTGTGATTGTCTCGCGCAGCGATGCGTATGCATGGGTGGCGCGCGGCGAGGCGTTCAGCAACGCTACCGGCTTGCCGATGAAGGATTCGTTACCAACCATCCAATCCAGCCCGTTCTTGATCGCGCCCGTCACGCCGTGCGCGTACTCCGGGCTGGCAATCACCAGCGCCTCTGCTCGCAGCAACTGGTCGCGTAACGACGCCACGATCGCTGGCAGCTCGGTAAGATCCGGATTAAACAGCGGCAGCAGGCCCAGTTCGCGATACACGCGTACTTCCATGCCAGGCGGCGCCACCTCGGCCATCACGCGCAACAGCATGGAATTAATCGACGCAGCGCGCAAGCTGCCGGAGATCGCCAGAATTTTCATGGATAAAAAAACGGCGCCTGCGGCGCCGTCCTGGAATTACAGCTGGCCCAGCAGGGTTTCCGCGTTCGATACTTCGAACTTGCCACCCTGTTCGATATTGAGCTGGGTGACCACACCGTCTTCCACCAGCAGCGAGTAGCGCTGCGAGCGGGTGCCCATGCCGAACTTGCTGAAGTCGGCGTCCAGGCCCAGCGCTTTCGAGTAGGCGGCGTTACCGTCGGCCATCATGCGTACGGTGCCGGTGGCTTTCTGGTCGCGGCCCCATGCGCCCATCACGAAAGCATCGTTGACCGAGATGCACCAGATCTCATCCACGCCCTTGGCTTTGAGCTCGGCGGCGTGCTTGACGTAACCCGGCACGTGCTGTGCCGAGCAGGTCGGGGTGTAGGCGCCTGGCAGACCGAAGATCGCGATCTTCTTGCCCTTGACCAGGTCTTGTACATTGAACGTGTTCGGGCCGAGCGAGCAGCCTTCGGTTTCGGTTTCGATGAATTCGGACAGGGTGCCTTCTGGCAGTTTGTCGCCAATCTTGATGGTCATGGATGACTCCTTTTATAAGTTGAATGTAAAAAAGCCGCACCGAGGTGCGGCTTTTTCCCCGGATAGAACCGGCAGTATGCCTTAATCGGCCTGTTTGCGCAGGAAAGCAGGAATGTCGTAGGTTTCCATGCCGTTCTTTTCCATTGCGCGCACCTGCTCGGAAGCCGATTCGCGGCGCCATACGGCCGGGGCTTTCATGCCGTCGAACGCTGGCGATGCGCCGCCGCCCATGCCGCCGGCCGCGCCCATCGACAGGCCTTGCGCCGCCGCCGCGCCCCCCATGGCAGCCGATGGCATCATCGGGCTGTTGTGGGTGCCGGTACGCAGCATCTGCTGAGGTACCAGCTGCACGTGCTTCTTGGCTTTGCCCAGGCCCGTGGCCACCACGGTCACGCGGATGCTGTCGCCCATCTCGTCGTCGTAAGCGATACCTTGTGCGATCGAGGCGTCCGGCGCGGCAAACGCGCGTACCGCCGCCATGACTTCCTTGATCTCCTTACCTTTCAGGCCACGCGATGCGGTGACGTTCACCAGCACGCCGCGTGCGCCCGACAGGTCAACGCCATCCAGCAGCGGCGACGCCACGGCCTGCTCGGCAGCGATGCGCGCGCGGTCCACGCCAGCAGCCGTGGCGGTACCCATCATCGCCTTGCCCTGCTCGCCCATGATGGTCTTGACGTCGTTGAAGTCGACGTTGATGTGGCCCGGCACGTTGATGATCTCGGCGATACCGGCCACCGCGTTGTTGAGCACATCGTCAGCGTGTTGCAGCCATTCGATCAGCGATTCGTCTTCGTAGATCTCTTCCAGCTTCTCGTTCAGAATCACGATCAGCGAGTCGACGTTGGCCGACAGCTGTTCCAGGCCTTCGTCGGCGATGTCCATGCACTTCTGGCCTTCGTGCGAGAACGGCTTCGATACCACTGCCACGGTCAGCGCGCCCAGCGACTTGGCGACTTCCGCCACGATAGGGGCGGCGCCGGTGCCGGTGCCGCCGCCCATGCCGGCAGCGATGAAGACCATGTGCGCGCCGCGCAGCGAGTCTTCGATGCGCTGGCGCGACTCTTCCGCCAGCTTGCGGCCGACGTCAGGTTTCATGCCTGCGCCCAGACCGGTCTCGCCGATCTGGATGATGTTGTCGGCCTTGGAGGTCGACAGCGCCTGCGCGTCGGTATTGGCGGCGATGAACTCGACGCCGGACATACCTTTGTTGATCATGTGTTGTACCGCATTGCCACCCGCACCGCCGACCCCAACGACCTTGATGACAGTACCCAAAGCTGCGTTATCGACCATATCGAACTCCATGATGTGACTCCTATCAGAATGCGGTTTTCAAGCGCCAGTCCTCATAATTGTAGGAGAACTGGAGATTGAAAACTGCGGTTTAATATAAAAATTTGTGTTAGTGAGAGACAGGCCTCAGAAATTCCCGAGGAACCATTCCTTCATACGCTGCCAGACTGCTTTTACCGATCCATCCTGCCGCGTGACGATGTGGCCACGCAGGTACTGCTTTTTCGCTTCCAACAACAGGCCCAGTACGGTCGCGTAGCGCGGGCTGCGCACCACGTCGGCCAACTGGCCACGGTAATCCGGCGTGCCCAGACGCGCCGGCTTGAGGAATATGTCTTCCGCCATCTCCACCATGCCCGGCATGATCGAGGTGCCGCCGGTCAGCACGATGCCCGAGGACAGCACGCCTTCGTAGCCCGACTCGCGCACCACCTGGTGCACCATCGCGAACAGCTCTTCCACGCGCGGCTCGATCACCGCCGCCAGCGCCTGGCGCGACAGGTTGCGCGGACCACGGTCGCCCAGTCCCGGCACTTCCAGCGATTCGCCCGGATCAGCCAGCACCTGCTTGGCCACGCCGTAGCGGATCTTGATCTCTTCCGCTTCCGTGGTCGGCGTACGCAGCGCCATGGCGATGTCGTTGGTGATCTGGTCACCGGCAATTGGAATCACCGCAGTGTGACGGATCGCGCCGTCCGAGAACACGGCCACGTCGGTGGTGCCGCCGCCAATATCGATCAGCACCACACCCAGTTCTTTTTCGTCGCGGGTCAGTACCGCATCGGCCGAGGCCATCGGCTGCAGGATCAGGTCCGATACTTCCAGGCCGCAGCGGCGCACGCACTTGACGATGTTCTGCACCGCCGACACCGCGCCGGTGACGATATGCACTTTCACTTCCAGCCGGATGCCGCTCATGCCGATCGGCTCACGCACATCTTCCTGGCTGTCGACGATGAATTCTTGCGGTACCGTATGCAGCAATTGCTGGTCGGTCGGAATGTTAACCGCCTTTGCCGTTTCAATGACGCGCGCTACGTCGGTCGCCGTCACTTCCTTGTCCTTGATCGCCACCATGCCGCTGGAATTGAAGCTGCGGATATGGCTGCCCGCGATACCCGCGTACACGTTGCGGATCTTGCAGTCGGCCATCAGCTCGGCTTCTTCCAGCGCGCGCTGAATCGATTCCACGGTCGCTTCGATGTTGACCACCACACCTTTTTTCAGGCCGCGCGATTCATGCTGGCCCAGGCCAATTACTTCGTGGCGGCCATCGCCCATCACCTCGGCCACCACGGCCACCACCTTCGAGGTACCGATATCGAGGCCGACGATCAGGTTTTTAGCGTCTTTTGTCATTTCTCTTTGCCTGCTATGTGTGCTTTGTATCCGGTTTTTTGGCCGTAGGTTTCTTGATGAGTGATTTGGGTTTTGCGCCTTCCACGGGCATCTTCAGCCCTTGTGCGCTCAACGCCAAACCGTTCTGGTACCGCATGTCTATCGTGTCAATATTGGGCAGGTGCTCCACCAGCTGCGGATAAATCCCGATCAGGCGGTCCACCCTCTCCTTCAACGTCGCACTGGTCTGTTCCCGGCCCAGCGCCACGCTCATGCCATTATTCAGTTTCACCGTCCACGCGTACCGGCTTGAAAGCGATAACGTTTGCGGCACCAGCTGGAGCGGCGCAAACCATTTCCGCAACTCGTCGTAACGCGACAATACTTCCTTCTCGCTGCCATCCGGCCCTTCAAACTCCGGCAGCGCATGATCCTCTTCCGCTTCGGCCAGGTTGGCGGTGAAGACGTCGCCCTTGGTCGACAACAGCCTGCCGTCCTCGCCCCAGGTGCCGAGCGCTTCATGCTCCTCCAGCGCCACAATCAACTGGTCCGGCCATTCGCGGCGTACCGTGGCGCGGCGTACCCAGGGCACCGACTCAAACGCCTGGCGTACCGCATCCAGGTTGGTGGTGAAGAAGTTGCCCTTGATCCGGCCCAGCGCGTTGTTACGCAGCGTCAGGTGATTCACATGCTTCAGTTCTTCGTTATTGCTAATCGTCTCAATCCGAATGGTGCGCAGGTTGAACATCGGCCGCTGCGACACCCACCACACGCCGGACGCGATGCATGCCAGTATCGTCAGCGCAAACAGGCCGCTGGCGGTAGCATTCAAAGCCCTCACGTCATGCCACATCGACCACTCAACCCTTCATTTTCAAACGTGCAGTGCGCAGGATTTCCACGCACAGGTCTTCATAACTGATGCCTTCCGCGCGCGCCGCCATCGGCACCAGCGAGTGGCTGGTCATGCCTGGCGAGGTGTTCACCTCCAGCAGGAACGGTTTCTGGTCGGTTTCGCGCAGCAGCACGTCAACCCGGCCCCAGCCCTCGCAACCCAGTGCACGGTAAGCCTGCACGGCGATACGCTGCATCTCCGCGGCCAGCGCATCCGGCAGCGCGGCTGGGCAGTGATACTTGGTGTCGTCCGTGAAGTACTTGTTCTGGTAGTCGTAATTGCCTTCCGGCGCCACGATTTCCACCACAGGCAAGGCGCGCGCGGTGGCGCCGCCGCCCAGGATCGCCACCGTGAATTCACGGCCGGTAACAAATTCTTCCGCCATCACCGAATCATCCAGCGCGGCGGCGATATCGTAGGCAGCCTTGAAGCCAGCTGCCTCGCTGACCTTGGTGATACCGATGGTCGAACCCTCATGCGGCGGCTTGACGATCAGCGGCAGGCCCAGATCGGCGGCGGTGGCCGCCAGATCCGATTGCGCATTCAGCACGGCGTAACGAGGCGTTGGCAAACCTTGGTGCAGCCACACGATCTTGGTGGTGATCTTGTCCATGCCCACCGAACTGGCCATCACACCGCTGCCGGTGTAGGGAATGCCCAGCAGTTCCAGGGCGCCCTGCAGGCTGCCGTCTTCGCCAAAGCGGCCGTGCAGCGCGATAAACACGCGATCGAATTTTTCCGCCGCCAGTTCAGCCAGCGAACGCTGGCCCGGATCGAAGGGGTGAGCGTCAATGCCTTTGCTTTTCAGCGCAGCCAGCACACCCGCGCCGGACATATTGGATACTTCGCGCTCTGCCGAGCGGCCGCCAAACAGCACGCCGACCTTACCGAATGCTTTTGCGTCTTGTGGATTCAGTGTGCTCACGATTCAGACCTTTGGATAATTAGTCAGTTTGGCCGGGACGCCGCTGATCGAGCCTGCGCCCATGGTCATCACGACATCGCCGTCGCGTACCACGCCCATGATGGTCTCCGGCATGTCGCCGATGGCCTCAACAAAAATTGGTTCGGTCTTGCCGCGTGCGCGCACAGCATGCGCCAGCGAGCGGCCGTCGGCGGCCACCACGGGCGTCTCGCCTGCGGCGTACACTTCGCCCAGCACCAGCACGTCCGGTGCACCCAGCACCTTGACGAAATCTTCAAACAGGTCGCGGGTACGGCTGTAGCGGTGCGGCTGGAAAGCCAGCACCAGACGGCGGCCCGGATAGGCGGCGCGTGCGGCAGCCATGGTCACGTCCATTTCCAGCGGATGGTGGCCGAAGTCGTCCACCAGCGTGAAGGCGCCGCCGCCAGGAATCGCTACGTCGCCATACTTGGTGAAGCGGCGGCCGACGCCTGCGAAGCCGGCCAGACCGGCTTGCGTGGCGCTGTCGGCGATGCCGATTTCGCGCGCGATCGCCACAGCGGAGCAGGCGTTCTGCACGTTATGCAGGCCTGGCTGGTTCAGTACCACGTCGAGGTCCGGGTAGCCCTCCTGCTTCACGGTGAAGTGCATTTCCACGCCAACGGCGCGCGCGTTAACGGCGCGCACTTCGGCGTCTTCTGCAAAACCGTAGGTCGTCACAGGCTTGGTCACTTGCGGCAGGATGGCGCGCACGTGCGGGTCGTCGATACACAGCATGGCGCGGCCGTAGAACGGCAGGCGGTGCGTGAAGTGGACAAAGGCCTGCTTGAGTTTTTCGAAATCGTGCTCGTAGGTTTCCATGTGATCGGCGTCGATGTTCGTAATGACTTCGATCATCGGCGTCAGATTCAGGAACGAGGCGTCCGACTCGTCCGCTTCGGCAACCAGATAGTCGCCGGTACCCAGCTTGGCGTTGGCGCCAGCGGCAGTCAGCCGGCCGCCGATGACGAAGGTCGGATCGAGGCCACCCTGTGCCAGCACCGACGCCACCAGGCTGGTGGTAGTGGTTTTACCGTGCGTGCCGGCGATGGCGATGCCACGCTTCAGGCGCATCAACTCGCCCAGCATCACTGCGCGCGGCACGATAGGAATTTTACGGCTGCGCGCTGCGACCACTTCAGGATTGTCCTGCTGTACAGCGGTCGAGGTGACGACAGCATCGGCCTTGCCGATGTTTTCCGCCGCATGGCCCTGATACACAATCGCTCCCATGCCGGCCAGGCGCTGGGTGACAATATTGCTGCCCAGGTCCGAGCCGGACACGGTGTAGCCCAGCGTGAGCAGCACTTCTGCAATGCCGCTCATACCGCTGCCGCCGATGCCGACGAAGTGTATGTTCTGTACTTTATGTTTCACAGCTTATCCAATGCTAATTGTTCCAATACCTGCGCGATGGCTTCATTCGAATCGCGCTTGCCGACTTCGCGCGCGGCGTTGGCCATGGCCAGGCACGATGCGCGGGTCAGCGTTTCCAGCAGCGTCGCAACGGATTGCGCGCTCAGTTCCGTTTGCGGCATATGAATCGCCGCCTTCTGCTTCGCCATCCATTGCGCGTTGTCGCGCTGGTGGCTGGTGGTCGATGCCACGAGCGGCACCAGCACGCTGGCCACGCCGGCGGCCGTCAGCTCAGACATCGTGATCGCGCCGGCACGGCAGATCACCAGGTCGGCGGTGCTGTATGCCGCCGCCATGTCGTCGATGAAATCGACCACGTTGGCCGTCACACCGGCCTGCTGATACGCCGCACGCAGCGCATCGATATTCTTCTTGCCCGACTGGTGCGTCACTTGCGGACGCTGATCTTCAGGGATCAGCGCCAGCGCCGCAGGCAGACTGTCATTCAGCGCTATCGCGCCCAGGCTGCCGCCCACCACCAGGATGCGCAACGGACCTTCGCGGCCAGCAAAGCGCTGGGCTGGCGACGGCAGGTCCAGAATCTCCTTGCGTACCGGATTGCCGGTGACGATAGCCTTGCTGGCCGCACTGCCAAAGTTGGCCGGGAAACCGAAGCACACGCGGCTTGCGACCGGCACCAGCGTTTTATTCGACAGCAGCAGCGCGGCATCGGCATTCACCAGCACCAGCGGCGTGCGGCGCAGACGCGCCATGAAGCCGCCAGGCACAGTCACATAACCGCCCATTCCCATCACCACGTCCGGCTTGCGGCGGCCGATAAAGCTGAAGCAGTCGGCAAACGCCTTCACCATCTTGAACGCACCAGACACCGTATGCTTCAGGCCTTTGCCGCGCATGCCGGTGAAGTCGATGCTGTCCATCGCGATGCCGTGTTTGGGCACCAGATCCTGTTCCATGCCGGCCGACGTACCCAGCCAGCTCACTTCCCAGCCGCGCGCGCGCATGGTTTGCGCAATCGCCAGACCCGGGAAAATATGACCGCCCGTACCGGCCGCCATAATCATTAATCGTTTCATAGTCTGCCACCGCGCATCAGGACCCGGTTCTCGTAATCGATCCGGAGCAGGATCGCGAGCCCGATGCAGTTAATTACAACGCCCGTGCCGCCATAGCTCATCAGCGGCAGGGTCAAGCCCTTGGTTGGCAGTAAGCCCAGGTTCACACCCATATTGATAAAGGTCTGCACACCGATCCAGATGCCGATGCCTTTGGCCGTCAGGCCGGCAAAGGTCTGGTCAATGGCGATGGCCTGGCGGCCGATGTCGAAGGCGCGCTTGATGATCCAGTAGAACAGCGCGATCACCACCAGCACGCCGGCCAGGCCCAGTTCTTCACCGATCACCGCCAGCAGGAAGTCGGTATGCGCTTCCGGCAGGTAGTGCAGTTTTTCCACGCTGCCGCCCAGGCCAACGCCAAAAATCTCGCCGCGCCCGAAAGCGATCAGCGAGTGGGTCAGCTGGTAAGCCTTGTTCAGCGCATTGTCCTCTTCCCACGGATTCAGGTAGGCGAAATAACGCTCGCGGCGGAATTTCGACAGCGCGATGATGGAGCCGAAGAGCAGCACCAGCACGGCGCCAATACCGCCGAACCAGATCGCGTTGATCCCGCCCAGGAACAGGATGCCCATGGCGATGCAGACGATGACGCCGAAGGCGCCAAGGTCCGGCTCCAGCAGCAGCAACAGACCGACGAAACCAACTGCGGCCGCCATCGGCATGAAGCCTTTGGTCAGCTTGTGCATGTATTCCTGTTTGCGCACGGTGTAATCGGCGGCGTACAGCACGGCCACGACTTTCATCAGTTCCGATGGCTGCACGTTGAATACCTTGAGCGACAACCAGCGGCGGCCACCGTTCACGACGACGCCGACGCCCGGAATCAGCACCAGCACCAGCAGCACCAGCGTGCCGATAAACAGGTACGGCGCGGCCTTCTGCAGGTCGGCGACGCGCACGCGGAAGACGAACAGCCCCACCAGCAGAGACACGGCAATGAACATCGCCTGGCGTTGCAGGAAGTAGGTGTTCTGCCAGCGAACGTAGTTGGCGAACTTGGGCGAATCCGGCAGCGAGATCGACGCCGAGTACACCATCACCATCCCAAGCAGCATCAGCAACAGCGTGACCCAGACCAGGGGCTGGTCGTACTCCATCATCTTCGACTGCCGCGCGCGGCTTTCCATCGGCGTTTCAGCCGACTTGGCGCCAAAGCGGAACGGCAGCTGCAAGGCCATTTAGATCTCCTGTCCAGCGTCGAGCGCGATATCGCGCACGGTGTCGATGAACACCTGGGCGCGATGCGCGTAGTTTTTGAACATGTCCATGCTGGCGCAGGCCGGGGACAGCAGCACGGCGTCGCCGGCCTGCGCCAGTTCGCTCGCGCGCTTGACCGCGTGCGGCAGGTCGGTGCCGCAGTCTTCCAGCGTGACGCCGGTATTGGCCAGCGCGGCGCGGATCTGCGGGGCGTCGCGGCCGATCAGCAGCACGGCGCGCGCATAGCGTCCGGTTGGTTCGGCCAATGGCGTGAAGTCCTGGCCCTTGCCATCGCCGCCCATGATGACCAGCAGGCGCTGGTTGTCGCCGGTGAAGGCTTTGCCCAGGCCATTCAGCGCGGCCACGGTAGCGCCGACGTTAGTGCCTTTGCTGTCATCGTAGTATTCGACATCGTTGATGGCGCTGACCAGTTCAACGCGGTGCGGCTGGCCGCGGTATTCGCGCAGCCCGTGCAGCAGTGGCGCCAGCGGCAGGTCGATGGCGCGGCACAGGGCCAGCGCGGCCAGTGCATTAGCGGCGTTGTGGATGCCACGAATTTGCAGCGCGTCCGCAGGCATCAGGTTTTTGACGATGCATTCCACCGGCGGTGGCGGTGGATCGTTCTTTTTGCGTTTCTTCGGCTCGCCCTCTTCTTCGGCCGGGATGGCGGTGGCCAGCCACAGGATGCCACGCTCGTTGTTCAGGCCAAGATCGTCGCGCAGCGTCGGCGCGTCGGTGCCGAAGGTGACGTTATTGCCGGTGGCACTGGCCATCCGCATGGTCGTTGCGTCCTCGCGGTTCAGGACGCGGACGGTGTTGGCGGCGAAGATGCGGTGCTTGGCGGCGGCGTAGGACGGCATGTCGCCGTGCCAGTCCAGGTGGTCCTGCGTGACGTTCAACACGGTCGCCGCGTCGGCTTCCAGCGTGAAGGTGGTCTGCAACTGGAAGCTCGACAGCTCCAGTACCCAGACATCCGGCAGCGCAGCCGGTGCACCAGCAGTGACTTCGGACGCGGCGTCGTCGGGTTGCGCGGCATCGGTTGGCGCGGTGGCCGGGCCGGCGGCGTCGAGGACTTCACGCAGCACGTCCAGCGCGGCCGGGCTGATATTGCCGGCAACGCGCACGGTCTTGCCGGCGCGCTCGCACAACTGGCCTACCAGCGTGGTCACGGTCGTCTTGCCGTTAGTGCCGGTGATGGCGATGATCTTCGGCGTATAACCGCGCGCTTCTTTCAGCGATTCCAGCGCCTGCGCGAACAACTCAATCTCGCCCCACACCGGAATGCCGGCGGCCATGGCGGCCGGATTGATCTCCGCCAACTCACGGTTCGGCGCCAGGCCAGGGCTGACGGCCACAAAGTCCACGCCATCCAGCAGCGAAGCACCAAACGCACCGGCGATGAATTCCACGTCAGGCACGGCAGCACGCAAGGCCGGCAGACGATCAGGAGCCTCACGCGTATCGGCCACGCGCACGCGCGCGCCGCTGCGGGCGAGCCACAGCGCCATCGCCAGGCCGGATTCCCCCAGCCCTAATACCAGCGCGTTTTTGCCTTCGTAAATCATCAGCGCAGCTTCAACGTCGAGAGTCCAACCAGTACCAGAATCATCGTCACAATCCAGAAACGGACGACAACCTGGGTCTCTTTCCAGCCTTTTTGTTCAAAGTGGTGGTGCAGTGGCGCCATCAGGAACACGCGGCGACCAGTGCCATAACGCTTCTTGGTGTACTTGAACCACGTCACCTGAATCATCACCGACACCGTCTCCGCAACGAAGATGCCGCCCATGATGAACAACACGATTTCCTGACGCACGATCACCGCGATGGTCCCCAGTGCGCCGCCCAGTGCCAGCGCGCCGACGTCGCCCATGAACACCTGCGCAGGATGGGTGTTAAACCACAGGAACGCCAGACCGGCACCAGCCAGCGCACCGCAGAAGATAATCAACTCGCCCGCGCCTGGAATATGCGGCAGGAACAGATACTTTGAATACGTCGAACTACCAGTCAGGTAGGCAAACAGGCCCAGTGCCGAACCGACCATAATCGTCGGCATGATCGCCAGGCCATCCAGACCATCAGTAAAGTTAACCGCATTCGACGAGCCAACGATGACGCAATATGTCAGCGCGATGAAACCCCACACGCCCAGCGGATAGCTGATGGTCTTGAAGAACGGCACAATCAGGTCGGCCTTGGGCGGCAGATCCATCGAGAAGCCGGAGCGCACCCAGGCGAAGAACAGCTCAAACACCTGCGAAGTGCCCGGCGCGGATACCGAGAACGCCAGATACAGCGCCGCAGCGATGCCGACCAGCGACTGCCAGAAATACTTTTCGCGCGAACGCATGCCTTCAGGGTCCTGGTACACCACCTTGCGGTAGTCATCCACCCAGCCTACCGCGCCAAAGCCCAGCGTGACGATCAGCACTGGCCAGATCAGGCGGTTCGACAGGTCACACCACAGCAGCGTGGAAATCGCGATCGACAGCAGAATCAGCACACCGCCCATGGTTGGCGTGCCATGTTTTTTCAGGTGGGTCTGCGGACCATCGGTACGCACAGCCTGACCATATTTCATGGCGGTCAGCTTGCGGATCACGAACGGACCGGCCGCCAGGCCAATGAACAGCGCCGTCGCGGTGGCAAACACCGCGCGGAAGGTAATGAAGTTGAAGACGCGGAGCAATCCGACGTCCTGCTGGAAGAATTGTGCGAGCCAGAGCAGCATGATTAGTGACTTTCCTTGTTAGCTTGTTGCGACCCAATCAAATGCTGCACGACCCGCTCCATCTTCATGAAACGGGAGCCCTTGATTAATACAGTTGCATCAGGCGACACCGCTGCGTCAACCGCAGACAGCAGATCGCCAAAGTTTTCAAAATGACGAATGTTGGCGCCTTTGATGTGCGCGGCCAGTTCGCCTGTTACCAGCACCGCATCGATGCCTTTATCCTGCGCATACGCGCCAATCTCTTCGTGGAACTCACGGCCCTGCGTGCCGACTTCGCCCATGTCGCCCAGCACCAGCACGCGCGGTGCGGCAGCCTTGGCCAGCACGTCGATGGCAGCACGTACAGAATCCGGATTTGCGTTATAGGTGTCGTCGATCACGACGGCGCCGTTGAACGCTGCCTTCTTCTGCAAACGGCCGCTGACCGGTGCAAACGTATCCAGTCCCAGCTTGATTTTTTCCAGCGATACGCCAGCAGCGTAGGTGCATGCCACTGCGGCCAGCGCGTTGCGTACGTTGTGTTCACCTGCGGCTTGCAGGCGCACGAAGAACTGCTGCGGATCCGCTTCGCTTTCGCAGATCGTGATGAACACTTCGCTGCCAAAATCATTGGCGCGGAAGGTGCAGCTCACTTCAGCATCCTTGGTCGTACCAAAGCGCAGCAGGCGGCGGCCGGCGGACAGCTCTTCCCAGACCGGCGTGAACTCGTCGCCATACGGGAAGACGGCCACGCCATCGGTCGGCAGCGCGGACAGCACCGAGCCGTTCTCGCGCGCCACAGCTTCCACGGTGTGCATGAACTCCTGGTGCTCGCGCTGGGCGTTGTTGACCATGGCGATATTGGCGCCAGCGATCAACGCCAGACGGCCGATTTCACCCGGATGGTTCATGCCCATTTCGATCACAGCGGCTTGCTGCCCAGCGTCCATGCGGAACAGCGTGAGCGGCACACCAATTTCATTATTCAGATTGCCACGCGTCGCCAGACGGCCTTCGTCGCCATAGGCTGCCGACAGGATCGCGGAAATCATCTCCTTGACCGTGGTCTTGCCATTGCTGCCCGTGACGCCGATGACCGGCATCGTGAACTGCTTGCGCCAGTAGTTGGCGATCTGGCCCAGGGCCACCAGCGTATCCGGTACAACGATGGCCGGCAGGGTGCAGCCCTCCGGCACTTCTTCTACAACAACAGCGGCCACGCCCTTGCCTGCCACTTCGTTCAGGAAGTTGTGGGCATCAAACACTTCGCCGCGCAAGGCGACGAACAAAGCACCTGCAGTTACGCTACGGCTGTCGGTCGAGACGCCGCTGAATACCAGGTCGAGCAACTGCGCGCCGGCGTTCACGAGACGTGCGCCGGTCAGAGAAGGCAGAATTTGTGCAACTGCTGCACGCATTAATTCGTCCTCATCATGGTTAAACGTGCCGACAACGCCAGCTGGGCGTGGTCAGCGTCGGAGAATGGCAGTTTCTTGCCTTTGATTTCCTGATACGGCTCGTGGCCCTTGCCAGCCAGCAGGATCACGTCTGGCTTGGCGGCGTGCTTGATCGCCGACAGGATGGCGGCAGCGCGGTCATCCAGCGCCTGCACCGTCGATGCCGGATTGTTCTGGTCCATGCCAGCCAAAATCTGCTCGATGATCGAGTGCGGATCTTCGCTGCGCGGATTGTCGCTGGTGACCAGCACGTGGTCCGCTGCTTGCGAGAGCTTGCCCATCTGCGGACGCTTGCCGGGATCGCGGTCGCCGCCGCAGCCGAACACGCACCACAGCTGGCCGCCGCGGTCATTCGCCACAGGGCGCAGCGCGGCCAGGGTTTTTTCCAGTGCGTCCGGCGTATGGGCGTAGTCGATCACGATCAACGGCGCATCGTGGCCGCCGACTTGCTGCATGCGGCCAGGCGCCGGCTCCAGCGCTTCGACTGCTTCGATCGCGGCGCGCAGGCCCAGGCCTTTTGCCAGCACCGCAGCCATTACGCCCAGCGCATTGCTGATGTTGAAGGCGCCGACCAGGTGCGTACGCACTTGCGCAATGCCCAGCGGGCACTCAAGATGGAATTCGGTACCGCCACTGCGGCCGGCGCGCAGCTGGCTGGCGCGCAGCATCGTCACGCCTTCGATGTCGGGACGCGCGGTGCTGTCGTGCAGCGTGTAGCCGATCAGCGGGAACTCGCCTGCCAGCGGCGCAGGCTTGGCTTTCAGGTGGTCGATGATGCGTACACCGGCTGGATCGTCCAGATTGACGACCGCCGTTTTCAGGCCTGGCCAATCGAACAGTTTGAGCTTGGCCGCCTCGTAGGCTTCCATCGTGCCGTGATAATCCAGGTGGTCGCGGGTCAGGTTGGTGAACAGCGCCACGTCGAAGTGCATGCCGGACAGGCGGCCTTGTTCCAGGCCGATGGACGACGCTTCAATCGCCAGCGACGCCGCGCCCTTCTCGCGCAGGTCCGCCAGCGAACGCGCCAGCAGCACTGCATCCGGCGTGGTGTAGCCGGTGACGTCGTATTCCACTTCGCCGCGTGGACGGAACACGCCTACGCCCAGCGTGCCAATGACGGCGGCTGGTTCGCCAGCACGCGACAGGGCCTGGCCCAGCCAGACAGCGCTGGAAGTCTTGCCGTTGGTGCCGGTGACGGCGACGGTGAACATGGCGGCATCCGGCTGCGCATAGAAAGCATGGGCAATGTCACCGGCATTCTTCTTCAGGTTCTCGACCGTCAGGTAAGGCACGGTCCACTTGTCGTTCCAGGTGAAGCCGGCGGGATCGAGCACGATCAGCGAGGCGCCCTGCTCGATGGCGCCATCAATAAAGTTACGCCCGTCGGCGGTTTCACCGGCGACGGGGGCAAAAGCAAAGAACACATCGCCCAGCTTGATGCGGCGCGAGTCCGAAGCCAGGTTCGCCGTTGGCGCCAGCTTGCGGATTGCGGCTGCAATAGCCAACGGGTCGAAAGTAGAAGTCGTCACATGTTCCCCTGTGCTGCAGATTCAGGAATGATGATATGGGTCAGGTCCGAGTCCGGCGCGATGTTCTTGGCGCGCAGTGCCTGCGCTGCCAGTGCCGAAAACACGGGACCTGCCACGTCGCCGCCGTAGGTCACCGGGCCACCCGGCTCGTCGATCATGACAGCGATGATGAAACGCGGATCCGACATCGGCGCCATGCCGACGAAGTTGCCAATGTATTTGGTGTGCGAATAGCGGCCGCCGATAAACTTCTGCGCGGTACCGGTCTTGCCGCCGACGCGGTAGCCTGGCACCTGCGCCTTGACGGCCGAACCGCCAGGCAGCGTCACCATTTCCAGCATCTCACGCATCTCGGCTGCGGTTTTAGGACTGATGACCTGCGTTCCATGCGGCGCTTCATGTACCTTCTGAAACGACAGCGGAATAATGTCGCCATCACGCGCCAGCACCATATAGGCGCGTGCCAGCTGGATCAGCGATACCGAGATACCCTGGCCGAAACTCATGTTGGCGTGTTCGATCGGACGCCACGATTTGTACGGACGCACGCGGCCTGCCACCGCCCCAGGGAAGCCCCACTTGGGCTGCTGGCCAAAACCGAGCTTGGTGAACATCTCCCACAGGTCCTGCGCCGGCATGCCGAAGGCGATCTTGGTGGTGCCGATATTGGACGATTTCTGGATGATGGTCTGCACGTCGATCATGTAGTGCGCGTGCGTGTCGTGGATCACGCGGTCGCCAATGACCATCGAGCCGTTACCCGTGTCGAACATGGTGTGCGGCGTGATTTTCTTGGCATCCAGCGCCATCGCAACCGGGAATGGCTTCATCGAAGATCCCGGCTCGAAGGTATCGGTCATCACGCGGTTACGCAGCTGTTCGCCGGTCAGCTTGGAGCGGTCATTCGGGTTATAACTAGGCCAGTTGGCCAGCGCCAGCACTTCCCCGGTGTGGACGTCCAGCACCAGCGCGGCGCCAGCCTTGGCGCGGAATTTCTCAACTGCGTCCTTGATCTGGGTGAAAGCGATGTACTGGATCTTGCTATCGATCGACAGGGTGAGATCTTTGCCATCGTGCGGCTCGCGCACCGACTCGATATCTTCCACGATGCGGCCCAGGCGGTCCTTGATGACGCGGCGGCTGCCCGGCACACCTTGCAGGGTTTTCTGCTGCGCCAGTTCCATCGATTCCTGGCCCTGGTCTTCCACGTTGGTGAAGCCCACCACGTGGGTCGTCACTTCGCCCTGCGGATAGAAACGCTTGTATTCCTTGCGGGTCTGGATGCCTTCGATGCCAAGCTTGGTGATTTGCTCGGCCACGTCCTGCTCCACCTGGCGTTTCAGGTAAACGAAGCTGCGGTCCGAATCCAGTTTCTTTTGCAGTTCGGCGTCGCTCATCTCGAGCAGCTTGGCCAGCTGTTTCAGCTTGGCCGGCGGGGCTTCCTGCACATCGTCAGGGATCGCCCAGATAGCTTTGACCGGCACGGACGACGCCAGCACCTGACCATCGCGGTCGGTGATCTTGCCGCGCGTGGCCGGCAGTTCCAGCGTACGTGCGTAACGGATTTCGCCCTGCTTCTGCAAGAACTGGGTCGACAGGCCTTGCAGCCACAATGCGCGGCCGGCCAGTGCGGCAAAGGCGGCAAACAATACAAACAGCACCACGCGCGAACGCCAGGTTGGCAGACGCACTGCCAGCACTGGGCTCTTGGAGAAGGCCACACCTTTGGAGGCGGCCACACGGGAGGTGTTCAGATTGCTGCCGCGGCTCATTTGGTGGCCTCTGGCGTCAGGTACTGCGTGCGCGCTGCGGTCAGCGGCGTCATGTTCAGATCGCGGCGCGCGATTTCCTCGATACGGGCATGCTTGCCCAGCGTCGACTGATCCAGCTGCAGCTGCGCCCATTCGATATCCAGCTGGCGTGCCTGCGATTGCGCGCGTTCCAGTTCAATGAACAGATGGCGGGCCTGATACTGCGCGTTAACCAGCGACAGGCCGCAAGCGACCAGCAGTATCGTCAGGACCAGGTTGACCTTATTGCTCACGCGCCCTCCGGAACCGGCAGACGGCGGGCGACGCGCATCACCGCCGAACGGGCGCGCGGATTTTCGTCGATCTCGCGCTCGGACGGCTTCATTTTCGACAGCAGCTTGAGTTCCGGCTGCGGCAGGTCTACCGCGCGGATCGGCAAGCGGCGGTCCGGCTGTTCAACGTTGGCCTTGGACGCGAAGAAGCGCTTCACCATGCGGTCTTCCAGCGAGTGGAAGCTGATGATCGCGATGATGGCGCCGGGAGCCAGGCTGTCGTAAGCGTGGTTCAAACCGACTTCGAGGTCTTCAAGCTCTTTATTGACGAAAATCCGGATAGCCTGAAAGGTGCGGGTTGCCGGATCCTTGCCCTTTTCCCGAGTCTTGACCGCGCCTGCCACGATGCCGGCAAGCTGTCGTGTGGTTGAAATTGGCTCGACTGCCCTGCGAGCAACAATCGCCTTTGCAATCTGAAAAGCAAACCGTTCTTCCCCATATTCCTTTATCACCTTTTCCAGTGTCTGTTCGTTTTCAGTGGCGAGCCACTCCGCCGCCGACATGCCGCGTGTGGTATCCATACGCATGTCGAGCGGGCCGTCGTTACGGAAACTGAAGCCTCGCGCGGCATCGTCCACCTGCGGCGACGAGATGCCCAGATCGAGCAGGATGCCGTCGACCTGGTTCACGCCGCGTTCGGCCAGCGCTTCACGCATGGTGGCAAAGCTGTCGTGGACAATCGTTAAACGCGGGTCATTGATTTGTTCTGCAGTGGCGATGGCCTGCGGATCTTTATCGAAAGCGATTAAGCGGGCCTTAGGACCCAGCCTGGAAAGGATCAGACGCGAGTGGCCGCCACGGCCGAACGTGCCGTCGACGAACACGCCGTTGGCGCGCGCGCCATCCAGCGCCAGCGCATCCACCGCTTCGTCTAACAGCACCGTGCGATGCTGGAATTCAGGCACCGTTGTCGTGGTCATGATGGCGGGGCCTTAGAAAGAGAAATTAGCGAGTACATCGGGAGTGCCGGCTTCCATGGCCAGCGCTTCTTTTTCCGCCATTTTGGCGGCGTCCCAGATCTCGAAGTGGGAGCCCATGCCCATCATCATGACCTCTTTGTCCAGGCCGACAGCGGCGCGGAGTTCAGGCGAGATGAGGATGCGGCCGGCGGTGTCCATTTCCACATCGGTCGCGTAACCGAGGAAAATGCGCTGCCAGGCGCGTGCTTGCATGGGCCAGCTGGAGATTTGTTGACGGTGTTGTTCCCACACAGGACGGGGGAACAGCATGACGCAGCCGTCGGGGTGGCGCGTCAGGGTGAGGCGGCCTTCGCACTGGATCGAGAGCGCGTCACGGTGCTTGGCAGGAATGGACATCCTGCCTTTGGCATCGAGATTGATTGCGGACGCGCCTTGAAACACGTGATTACCTTTTACCTCAGTTGGTTAGCGGAGCATGAAATGATGGCGATTTGCTTTTCATCTCCCCTGTCCGCTAAGTCAGGCAAAATTTCCCACAAAAAGACACTTTTTCACACAGATGCCCACTTTAGAGGAAGCAATAACAGTGGTCAAGCGCTTTCAGCCAATCGAAACACGGATTTTAGTAATGAAATTAAGGACTTAGCGCGATTCCTTGAAGCCAGCTAGAAATAAAATTACCTAATAAATTAAGTACTTATGTAAGGTTGTGAAGGTGCTACTTCATCTGTACCCATGTGTTTGAACGTGAAAATGCTTATATAAAAAAATTGAATGAAAAGCATAAAGTTGCAAACAGCCAACATTGCGGTATCAAATGAGCAACAGGGAAATGAGGATGAAAAACGCGGGTATTGGAGAGGGGAAATGCCGGACGGCGCGCCAACAGCGCGCTCAGGCGGAATGCAGAACCTTCACAAAACAGCGGCAAGCCAGGACAAAATTTACTTCTCAGCAACGGGTGCAGCGCAAGTTGTATATACAAATTTTGCACTGCACCACGACTGCTTCAGCGCCATTATACGCGCTGCCGGACCACCTTAATCGTACGTCGCGTACAGCGTCACGCCGCTGAAGGGCTGGCGGGCCTGAAGCAGGATGTAGTACCAGCGGCCGCTGACCGGCGTGGTGAGGTTCACCGCTTCCGCGTTGCCGGCGGTGGCCGATGCCAGGTCATGCGAGGCGATGGTCGGGTAGCGGTCCAGCGCCACGTACAGGTCGACGTCGCCAGTGCCGCCCTTGGTGAACACCCGCACATTTTTCGCGCCGGCAGGCAGCATCAGGTAGGCGTATGCCTGGCCCGACGACGCCAGGTTGCCGATGCCGCAGTTCTTGCCCAGGTAGGAGGTGGAGGAGCACGCCGGCAGCGCAGGATTCGGCATCGGCGGCTCGCCGGCCGTGGTGGCGCTGGCGACCCAGTCGGAAAACTCGGCGTCGTAACGGGTGCCGATCAGGCCCATGAAGTTCTGATAGCGATCGTAGTCGCCAACGCGGAAGTCGCCCAGCACCACGTCCACATCGGCGCGGTGCTTCTCCATCATGAAGCGCGTGGCCATGTAACCCCAGCGATAGGCGCGGTTCACATAGTCAGCCATGCCGTAGGTGTTGCCGAAGATGTCGCTCAGGCGATAGGTGCCGGTTTTGGCCATGTCGATGGCGGCCTGGTTATCGTTTTTCAGCGACAGGTACTCGGCAATACCCTCGATCCACCAGACGGTGGGCTTGGCGGTGGCGGCGGCAAAGTCGCCTTCCATGTCGAAGCGGCCGTCCAGGTAATGGACATATTCGTGCTCGAGGTTCCAGACCTGGAAGACGGGACGCAGCCACGACGCTTCATGCGCGATGAAGCGGGCCTGGTTGCCAGGCACGTCAGGCTCGCCTTCCAGATACATGCCGCCATTGTCGGTGCTGATATCGTAGATGACAGACGCGTACTTGCTGTAGTTGGCATAGTCGTCGAACACCACCAGCTCCAGCGAGGTATTGCCGTCATTGGCGACCGGCGTGCGCTTGGTCTGCAGCATGTCGTGCACATAGTTCTCTTCGCGCGCCAGCTTGTCGCAGATTTCCTGCAGCTGGGCGGGCGTCATCTCCTGCGCGCGCACATGCAGCGTCGGACTGCACGACTTGGAGTACTTGAGCACCGCGTCGGCCAGCTTGCTGGTGTAGTCGCAGGTGCCGTATTCCGCACAGCTGGCGTTGTCGTAGTATTTGACGGCACTGGCGGCGGCCAGCCATAAGCCGCTGTCGGCGCCGGTCATGGTGCTGGTGGCCAGCATATTCTTGACCATCGGCTTGATGCTGTATTTCAGCGCCGGATACTGCATGAAGCGGAATGCCTCATTGGTCGCATCGGTCAGCTGGTAGCCATAGTCGCCGCCCAGCAGCGCCGCCTTGTTGGCGGTGACGAAGTTGTTCAGCGCCGTCGCGTAGGACAGGTCGTTCTGCAGCAACGGCGTGCCCTCCGGACGATAGTGGGCGTAGAAGATCACCGTCAGCGCCGAGGTGAAGCCGCCACTGGCGCTGGCGTCACGCAAGCCATTCACGGCGTTGGGTGCGTCCGGACGATTGGTGTAGCGCTGCACCAGCGCTTTCACGCTGGACAGGTAGTAAGGCTCGTCATGCATATTGGTGATCAGCCGGATCACCTCTCCCGCCGTGGTATAGCCGGTGGCGTTGGGCGCATACAGCTGGGTGCCATCCGCCAGCTGCTTGATCGGTGCGCGCAGCGACATCTTGAGCGTCTGCGCAGGCTCCGGAATGGTGCCGCCGCTGGACAGGTAGTAGCCGGCGCGCAGATACAGCGCCAGGTTCACCAGCGCCAGATTGGTGGCGTTGTAGTTGCCCGCTTCCTGCGTGAAGCGGCTGGCGATGGCGCTCCAGTTGCTGGCCGAGTACACGGTGGCGCCCTGGGCTGCGCTCAGCGAGAACAGGCCATACGTACATTCATAATCCGGCAGGTTGACCAGATAATCGGCCAGCGCCGCGCCGCTGTAGGACGCCAGCTTGTTCATGTCCTTGCATTCAGGCGTGGCCAGTTGTGCTTTCAGCCGGCTGCGCTGCTCCTTGGGCAGCAGGTCGTAGCGCGGCTTGGTGGTGGCCGGCAGCTTGAACTGCGACTGTTCCGCCGTCGGTGGCAAGCTTTGACGCTGGTGCGGCATGGGCGCCTGTTTCAGGCGTCCTTGCTGGTCCGCGGCGGGATCGGCGCTCTGGTCGGCTCGGGCGCCGAGCGACAGGCTGGTGGCCAGCAAAGCGGTAAAGTACAGGGTATTTCTCGACAAAGACATGTCTGCCTCTCCTTCAAGATAGGGGTGTTATTTGTGTTTTTATTTGCCGGCGAGCGGCAGGAAAAATACTATCTTGATAAGCTTGCCGAACGGGCCAGCGGCCCTGCGGAGACTGGCGGTTCGGTAGATTTAGAGGCAGGAGCTCGCGCAATCAGCACAGCCACCGCACGAAAAAACGACATTCAGGGCCGCAGTTCCCACAGCGCGGCGACCGAGGTCTCCGGCCTTGCATGATGGGAGGCGCGATACTGCACCGGCGTCATGCCGGTGAAAGACTTGAACTGGCGGCTGAAGGCGCTGTGGTCCGTGTAGCCGCACTCATTGGCGATATCGGCGATGCTGCGGTACTGGTCCGACTCGATCATCGCCAGCGCACCGCTCAGGCGCGATTGCAGCAGCAGCTGGCGTGGGCTGTAATGGAACACGCGCTGGAACAGGCGCTCCACGCGCGCCAGCGGCATGCCCGCGTCCTGCGCCAGATCGTTAAGAGACAGGGATTCACGGTAATGGTCGCGGATATGCTGGGCAATGCTGGCGATCTTGCGGTACTCGGGATGCTGCGCGTCGGCCAGCCCCAGGTCATGCGAGGTGCCGACCAGGCCAACGATGACGCCTGCCGCATCGCGCAGCGGCGTCTTGTGGGTCAGGCACCAGCCGTGACAGCGGTTGGGATAAAGGTGCAGTTCAAGATGCTTCTTGATCGTGCTGCCGGCTTCAATGACCTCGCGGTCCTGCGCCATATAGGTCTGCGCAAGGTGGCGCGGGTGCACCTCCATCACGGTTTTGCCGACGATCTCCTGCTTCGTGCGCAGGCCGCAGCGCCGCACCAGTGTGCGGTTGGCCGCCAGATAGCGCCCCGCACGATCCTTGACGAAAAACGCGACGTCGCTCAGCTCATCAAACAGGATTTCGATGGCCGCCAGTTCGACATTCTGCATCCCTGCCCCCATGCTCTTTTAGCAAGATGGGCAATCTTACCTTTAGCTCAGGCGTTCAGCAATGGCTGCCAGCTACGGAATCCGTCGCTGGCTTGCGGCTCCCATGGGAAGACGCCAGCGGTGCTGGGGAAGATGATCTGCCAGGCGCGGAAGTGTGGCCCTTTGTGCAGCCACAGCGCCCATCCCATGTATTCCTCATAGTGGCGCGGGTCGACTTCGCCGATCACGCACTCGAAATCGCCACCCAGCAAATCAGCCACGCGCGCGCCTGGCGCGATGGCGGCACCCTGCTTCATCTGACGATAGCACTCATTGATGACCGGCTGCGCAACGTCGGCACCCAGTCCCACCACAATCAGCTCGGGCAGGCCCAATGATTTTTCGATACCGATCGAATAGGAAAACGGCGGCAGCTCGTCCTCCTCCATCACATTCAGAATATGCAGGCCATACGTTGCGATATTGGCCAACGCCCTTTGTCCGCTTTGATCCATCAGTCGGTCCAGGATTTGGAGCGCTCAACTGCACGCGCCCAGGTAGATAACAGGTCGGCGCGCTGATCGGCGCCCATGGCTGGTTCGAAGCGGCGGCCGCAGCGCCATTGCGCGGCGATTTCTTCCTGCGTGTCCCAGAAACCGACAGCCAGGCCGGCCAGGTAGGCGGCGCCCAGCGCAGTGGTCTCGGTCACCAGCGGACGGACCACGGGAACGCCCAGCAGGTCGGCCTGGAACTGCATCAGCAGATCATTGCGGGCGGCGCCACCGTCGGCGCGCACTTCGGTCAGCGGGATCGATGCATCCTTCTGCATCGCCGTCATGAGCTCCGCGCTCTGGTAGGCGATGGCTTCCAGCGCAGCGCGGGCGATGTGGGCACGCGTGCTGCCGCGGCTCAGGCCAAACAGCGAGCCGCGCGCGTAGGCATCCCAATGCGGGGCGCCGAGTCCGACAAAGGCCGGCACCATGAACACGCCGCCGCTATCCGGCACGCTGGCCGCCAGCTCCTCTACTTCCGCCGACGAACGGATGATGCCCAAGCCATCGCGCAGCCACTGCACGGTGGCGCCGCCCATGAACACGCTGCCTTCGAGCAGATAGTCGGTCTCGCCATCCACGCGCCAGCCGACGGTGGTCAGCAGGCGGTTGTGCGAGGCCACCGGATGACGGCCAAGATGCATCAGCATGAAACATCCCGTGCCATAGGTGTTCTTGACCATGCCCGGTTTATGGCAAGCCTGGCCGAACGTAGCGGCCTGCTGGTCGCCAGCGATGCCGGCCACGGGAATCGCCGCACCAAACAGGCCCGGATGCGTATTGCCCACTTCCTCGCTGGACGAGACGATCTGCGGCAGCACCGACTCCGGAATATCGAACAGGTGCAGCAGGTCGTAGTCCCAGCGCATCAGGTGGATGTTGAACAGCATGGTGCGTGAAGCGTTGCTGACGTCTGTCACATGCTGGCCGGTGAGTTTGTACACCAGCCAGCTGTCGACTGTGCCGAACGCCAGACCGCCATGCTTCGCCTTCGCGCGCGCGCCGGGCACATGGTCCAGCAGCCATTTCAGTTTGGAGGCGGAGAAGTAGGCATCCAGTTCCAGCCCGGAGATGTCGCTGATTTTTTTTGCCTTGCCGGCGGCGCGCAAGTCATCGCACAAGTCGGCCGTACGACGGTCCTGCCAGACGATGGCTGGCGCCAGCGGCTCGCCCGTCTTGCGGTCCCAGATCAGCGTGGTCTCGCGCTGGTTGGTGACGCCGATGGCCAGCACCTGGTGCGCGTCGATGTGATTGTCGTGCAGGACCTTGCGGGCGACGGCGAGCTGGCTTTGCCAGATGTCGTTGGGGTCATGCTCGACCCAGCCGGATTGCGGGAAATGCTGCGGGAATTCTTGCGCCGCGCTGCCACAGATCTGACCCTGATGGTCGAACAGGATGGCGCGCGAACTTGTAGTGCCCTGATCCAGGGCCAATATGTATTTCTTCATCGGCAGTAGTCCCCAGCGCGGCGTGCGCCTGGGTCCGCGTCCGCCGCGAATACGTTGTTAGATGAAGCAAGCCGATAGGCCGGATTTTGTTACGGCACAGGCGAACCTGCGCTATGACAGCCATTCCTCTAGGCGCTGGATTACTCCAGCGCTCAAGCTTCCTACCCGCACGCTCCGCGAGCAACATCATCGCGTGCCTATTTGGAATTGCACCAGGTGGAGGTTACCGCGTTTCACCGTAACTTAATACGCTCGTCTCTGTGGCCCTATTCCTCGCCTTATACCGCCTCCAGCGCACAAGTGCGCTGGGATAGGCTTTCGGCGGACGGCCGTTAACCGTCACCCCGCTCTATGGAGTCCGGACCTTCCTCCCGTCAGGCCTTACGCACTGACCAGCGGCTGTCTGGCTTGCTTCAGGCGGTATTGTACCAGTCCGGGCCTCCAAATCTGAAATTTGGTGTCGCCATTCCAAAAGCCGCCCTTCGCACTCCGCCTTAGAATGCTCTGATAATTCACCCACGAGGCTCACAATAATGACGCAACCATCCCGCACCGGCGGCCAGATCCTGGTCGACGCCCTGAAGATCCACGGCGTGGACACCGCTTTCGGCGTACCCGGCGAAAGCTATCTGGACGTACTCGACGCCCTGCACGATTCCGACATCCGCTTCATCATCAACCGCCAGGAAGGCGGCGCCGCGTTCATGGCCGACGCCTACGGCAAAATGACGGGCAAGCCGGGCATCTGCTTCGTCACCCGCGGCCCGGGCGCGACTAATGCGTCGATCGGTGTGCACACGGCGTTCCAGGATTCGACCCCGATGATTCTGTTCATCGGCCAGGTGGGCAGCGACTTCATGGACCGTGAAGCCTTCCAGGAAATCGACTACCGCCGCATGTACGGCCAGATGGCCAAGTGGGTAGCGCAGATCGACCGCGCCGACCGCATGCCGGAATACATCGCACGCGCCTTCCAGATCGCTACCAGCGGCCGCCCTGGCCCGGTAGTACTGGCCCTGCCGGAAGATATGCTGACCACCCTGGCCGCCGTCGCCGACACGCGCAGCTACCAGACCGTGCAAGCCTCGCCTTCCACCGCGCAGATCGCCACCGTGCGCTCGATGCTGGCCGAAGCCAAGAAGCCACTGGTGCTGCTGGGCGGTGGCGGCTGGAATGAACAGGCCTGCGCCGACATCCAGCGCTTTGCCGAAGCCAATGACCTGCCGGTATCGTGCGCCTTCCGCTTCCAGGACCTGCTGGACAATGAGCATCCCAACTACATCGGCGACGTCGGCATCGGCATCAATCCCAAGCTGGCGGCGCGCGTGCGCGAGGCGGATGTGATCCTGGCGATCGGCCCACGCCTGGGCGAGATGACCACCAGCGGCTACTCGCTGCTGGCGTCCCCAGTACCGGCGCAGCGCCTGATCCACGTGCATGCGGATACCGAGGAACTGGGCAGCGTCTATCAGGCCGAGTTGATGATCAATAGCGGCATGCCGCAAGTCGCCGCGATGCTGGCGGCAATGGAACCGGTAAACGCCAGCGCGTGGCAGACCAGCGTCGCCGAGGCCAAGGCCGATCTGCACGCATGGCAGCAGCAGCCGGCCATCTTCAAGGACGGCAAGGCGCCGCTGGACCTGTGGCAGGTAGTGCAGCAGATCGACAAGCTGACGCCGCACGATGTCATCATCACCAACGGCGCCGGCAACTACGCCACGTGGGCACACCGCTTCCACAGCTATGGCGGCATGCGCACGCAGCTGGCGCCAACCAGCGGCGCCATGGGCTACAGCGTGCCGGCCGGCGTGGCGGCAAAAATCATCGCGCCGGAACGCACGGTGGTTACCTTTGCTGGCGACGGCGAGTACATGATGAATGGCCAGGAGCTGGCCACGGCGGTGCAATATCAGGCCGGCGTCGTCATCATCGTGTTCAACAACGGCATGTTCGGCACCATCCGCATGCACCAGGAGCGCGACTATCCGGGCCGCGTGTCCGGCACCACGCTGCACAACCCGGACTTTGCCGCGCTGTCGGTGGCATATGGCGGCGCTGGTGAAGTGGTGACCAGGACCGAGGAATTTGCGCCCGCACTGGAACGCGCGCTGGCCTTCACGCGCGATAAGCATTTGCCAGCGGTGATTGAGCTGCGCTACGACGGCAACCTGATCACGCCGGGCGCGACGCTGGAAACCATCCGCAAGACGGCGCAAGCCGCCAAGGCGGCGAAGTAAGCCAGGCCGCCGGCTTATAAACCGGCGGTGCGCGTGGAGCCGGGGTCCAGCACCGGCTTTTCTTCCTCTTCTTTTTCCTGCTTGATTTTTGGCGCAGGGCAGGCGCGGCAGGTGCCGGTCTTGCGGCCGAAGTCCGTCACCAGCGGCAAGCGCATCGGCACGGATTCATCGCCGCAATAGCCGCCGTCCAGCACCACGGCCTTGCCGTTATCGACCACTTTGGCGTTGATGGTGCGCTCTTCCTCATCAGGCGGCTGCACCGTGAAATAAAACTGCTGGCCGCGCGGATCAATCGTCACGTCGCTGGCCACTACCGGCCAGCTCAAGCCGCCGGCGGTGTATTCGTACAAAATCGTATCGACTTCGGCAAAGCGCTGCAGCGTGATGCGCTGGCCGCCAAATTCGCCGCTGTCGGGATGGACGCACAGATCGGAAAACACCAGCATGCCGTAACGCGGCAACGCGCCAGGCTTGGCTTTGGATTTAGGCGCAGCCAGCACGGCGCAGGAAGCCAGCAGGATCGCACCGGCCAGCAAAGTACGTCGTGTCATCTTCGTCATAAAACGCTTTCAGAAAAGAACAACGGCTGCACTGGGCAGCCGTTGTTGCATCTAAACCTGAATAATCAGATTAGAAGGAGTGCTTCAGACCCAGGTTGAAGGCTTTGTCGCCCGAACCAGCTTCGGTGTTGTTACCAACGGTGTAGCCTGCGCCGTTTTTGTTTTTGATTTTAGCGTAAGCAACGTAGGTGCTGGTGCGTTTCGACAGAGCGTAGCTGTAGCCGATTGCCCATTGGTCAGCATCACGGTTAGCAACTTCTTTGTCGTTTTTGCGGATGAACGAAGCCATCACGGTGCCAGCCGCGCCAACTGGAGCGGTCAGACCGATCAGAGCGTCGCTGCTGTCGGTCGACGGAGCGAAGGTGTAGCCGAAAGCGTTGGTGGTGCTGTTCAGAGGAGCCGAACCCAGACCTTTGTCTTTCGAGTAAGCGCCGTAGACTTTAACAACTTGGAAGTCGTAGTTAGCAGCGATCAGAGCGTTGTGGCCAACACCAGCGGTTTTCAGGGTGGTGGTGTCGTTGTTTTTGCTGTTGTAAGCAACGGCAACGTTCAGAGGACCGTTGTTGTAACCCAGCGAGCCACCGATCTGACGTTGTGCCGAAGCGTCGCCAGCTTGTTCGCCCAGGCTGTACGAAACAGCGCCGGTGAAGCCGCTCAGGTTAGGCGTTTTGTAGACAACAGCGTTGTCGTTGCGGGTCATGTAGCTAGCAACCGGGAACAGGTTTTTAGCGGTACCAGCGTAGCCCATTGCGAACGGGTCACCTACGTCACGCAGGGTTTCGTAGTACGGAGTGTACTGACGGCCCAGGGTCAGGGTACCAGCGGTTTTCGACGACAGACCAACGTAAGCTTCGCGGTTGAACAGACGGTTCGCGGTGTTGTCCAGGGTACCGTCGTCGATCTTCACGCCAGCTTCCAGCTTGAAGACTGCGCTCAGACCGCCGCCCAGATCTTCGGTGCCTTTGAAGCCCAGACGGGAAGCCGAAGCGGCACCGCTGGTTACTTTGGTGGTGTTGCCAACTGCGCCGCCGCGCTCGCTGACGATACCGGCATCCAGGATACCGTAGATGGTGACGTTCGATTGAGCGAACGCAGCGGAGCTGGTAGCTGCCAGTACGGCGATAGCGATAAGGGATTTTTTCATTACGTGTTTCCTTCAGTTGTGTTGCTGTAAAAATTGAGCCAGTAGTACGGCGTGTTCGGTGCTTCTCGGCTTTGTGCCGTTTTGTGCGTGAGGGCAAACTCCCCAGCTGCCACTGTGCATCCCGGTGGGATGCGTTCACTGTATTGCGGCCGATAAATCTACGCCGGCTTTATCGCAGCGCTCTCCCGGAGCGCTGGAGGCGGCACTATACTGATGCTGAGAAACTTCAACAAGTGTAAAACCATTCATACTGAACAGTCTGCACTCTTGTTTTTTTCAAAAGCAGCGGTATTTTACCGCATCGCAATATTTCCTGCCGATCAAGCGAAACAGGCCAGTCTTTCCGCACGATGAACACGGTGGGTGTACCACTTCTTCGACGGACCAAGTAAAAATAGCTACATTGCTATTTCTGACGTTATTTTATACTGAACCCTGGAATCCCTTGCCTCTACCGAATGGTAATAAGCTAACGCCTCCAGACTTTGTTCAGGTGGCTTTTCGGCGCAAAATGGCCCCGAAACCAACTTTGCCCCTAGTATTACAGCTTTATTAGTGTAGTAAATTCTGCAAAAACAGCGCTCACTTGCATCCCGTTACTGATTTGTAAGAAATTGCTACCTGTTGTGTTTAGGAGACAAAATAGTGCATTTTTTTGCACAATCGCACTGGTTTGGTGCATGAAATTGATTCACTTCATCCAGATTAATCGCTCCCGCACCGCTGTTTACGGCGTTCGCCACCGAAAGTTACAAGGCTGACATCGGTCTTGCCAGAAATTCTGCTGTCTACAACAACTGCCTTCATTATTTTTCAACTTTCTCAAACATTTTTGTCATGGACAAAGGCGGGGCAAAAACGATATTCGGTTAAATAGTTCCGTATGCCAACTGTGTGTCGTGGACAAGCTTCCCGGCGCCCGCTGAAATGAGCGAAAACGTCAATACAGCCACGGTGCTTGCTGGCGAAAAACGAATGTAAAATGCAGGTCGCACTGAGGCGGCAAGGGCTTCAGATGTGTGTGCACCCGGTCCCTGTGCCAACCCACGCAGCTGCCCCAAAAATCGCAGCCGCTAAAGCCTGATGACGAATACAGTTCCATCACAATCTGTTCCGAGCACGATCAGCGACGTCGAACGCGACACCGGCGTGGCCAAGGAAACCTTGCGCGTATGGGAACGGCGTTACGATTTTCCGCAACCGCTGCGCGATCCCCATGGCGAACGGGTCTATCCGATTGAACAGGTGCACAAGCTGCGGCTGGTCAAACGCCTCATCGACCTCGGCTTCCGTCCCGGCAAGGTGATTCAATACAGTGCAGCGGAATTGCAGGCGCTGACTGGCAAGGCTACCGGCCTGGGCAACGGCCCGGCCACGCCCGCGCCAGAGCTGCAGACCTATCTGGATTTATGCAAGAGCCATCAAATGGAAGCGCTGCGCCGCAAGCTGTCGCAGGCGTTGCTCATGATGGGGCTGAAGAGTTTTGTGATCGAGCTGGTGGCGCCGCTGACCACGCTGATCGGCGAAGCCTGGGCCAGCGGCCAGCTGGCCACGTTTGAGGAACATTTATATACCGAATCACTGACCGTGGTGATGCGCAGCGCGATCTTTGCCATGCCGCAGGCCAATGGCAACCATATCAGTGCGCCACGCATCCTGCTGACCACGCTGCCGCAGGAGCGGCATGGCCTGGGCCTGCTGATGGCCGAAGCCATGTGCGTGGCGGAAGGCGCCCACTGTATTTCGCTGGGCGTGCAAACGCCGCTGCTGGATATCGTGGAAGCGGCGCGTGTGCAGCGCGTCGATATCATTGCGCTGTCGTTCTCTGTAGCCATGAATCCGCGCCAGGCGCTGGATGGTCTGGCGGAACTGCATCAACGCCTGAATGGCTGCGCCGAGCTGTGGGCCGGTGGCAGCAATGCTGCGTTGAAACGCCGGCGGCCGCCGTATGTGCGCGTGTTCGAGCTGGCCCATCTGGCCGGTGCGATCGCTGAATGGCGTGCACGCAGTACCCCGCACACCGCATAGCCCGGGGGCTGACCCCGCATGGGGTCAGCCCCCTTTGGTTAGGGGTGCGCGGTGGCGCTCTGGTAAAATAGGCAAACTTCGTGCTGGCCAGCACCCCAACTACATATCCATGTTCAGCTTCTTCAAGAAAAAACCTGTCGCTCCCGAAGCGCCTGCGGCGCCTGTCGTCGCCCCTACCCCAGCCGAGGCGCCTGCCGCCATCCAAGTCCCTGACCTGCTGCCGATCGAAGAACCGGCCGAGAAAAAACAGTCGTGGATGGCGCGCCTGAAGGCTGGCCTGTCCAAAACCTCCAACAACCTGTCCATCCTGTTTGTCGGCGCCAAGATCGACGACGACCTGTACGATGAACTGGAAGCCGCGCTGCTGATGTCCGACGCTGGCGTCGACGCCACCGAATACCTGCTCGATGCGCTCAAACGCAAGGTCAAGGAAAACAAGCTGCTGGATGCCGCCGCCGTCAAGGCCGCGCTCAAACAGCTGCTGATCGAACTGCTGACCCCGCTGCAACATCCCTTCGAGCTGGGCCGCCACACGCCCACCGTGATGATGATTTCCGGCGTCAACGGCGCTGGCAAGACCACCACCATCGGCAAGCTGGCCAAGCATATGCAGACGCACGGCCAGTCGGTGCTGCTGGCAGCCGGCGATACCTTCCGCGCCGCCGCGCGCGAGCAGCTCATGGTCTGGGGCCAGCGCAACAACATCACCGTGATCTCGCAAGCGTCGGGCGACCCGGCGGCGGTGTCGTTTGACGCCGTGCAGTCCGGCAAAGCCAAGGGCGTGGACGTGGTCATGATCGATACCGCCGGCCGCCTGCCGACCCAGCTGCACCTGATGGAAGAACTCAAAAAGGTCCAGCGCGTGATTGGCAAAGGCATGGACGGCGCACCGCACGAAACTCTGCTGGTGATCGACGGCAATACCGGGCAAAATGCGCTGGCGCAAGTCAAAGCCTTTGACGACGCCCTCAAGCTGACCGGCCTGGTGATTACCAAGCTGGACGGCACTGCCAAGGGCGGCATCCTGGCAGCGATTGCGCGTGTGCGTCCAGTGCCGGTGTATTTCATCGGCGTGGGCGAGAAGATTGAAGACCTGCAGCCGTTTGTGGCTGCCGAATTTGTAGAAGCACTGCTTGGATAATCAGACCTCTATGATCGAATTCCGGAACGTCTCGAAACACTACTCTTCCGATGTGATGGCGCTGCGCGACATCTCGCTGACGGTAAATAAAGGCGAACTGGTCTTTCTGGCCGGCCCATCCGGGGCCGGCAAGTCCACCCTGATGAAAATGATTGCCGCCATGGAGCGTCCCAGCTCCGGGCAGGTGATCGTCAATGGCCAGGACATCGCCCGCATCAAGCCGGCTGCCGTGCCCTTCCTGCGCCGTAATCTCGGACTCATCTTTCAACAACAGCGCCTGCTGACCGACCGCAGCGTGCTGGCCAACGTCATGCTGCCGCTGCTGGTCACGGGCGCCTCCAAGACGCAGGCCGAGCAGCGCGCCCGCGCCGCACTGGACAAGGTTGGCCTGGGCGACCGCGCCGATGCGCAGCCGCTGGCCCTGTCGGGCGGCGAGCAGCAGCGCGTGTCAATCGCGCGCGCCATTGTCAACCGTCCGCAAGTGATCCTGGCCGATGAGCCGACCGCCAATCTGGACCGCGCCAGCGCCAACAAGGTGCTGGATGCGCTCAAGGCATTCAACTCGGTGGGCGTGACCTGCCTGATCTCCAGCCACGACGAGCAGATGCTGGATGCCGCCGCGCGTGTCATCCACCTCAACCAGGGTCAGCTGGAGGTGGCAGCATGACCTACTGGTTCCGCCAACACCGCTACGCGCTGAGCGCGGCACTGGTGCACCTGCGCCGCTCGCCCGGTGGTTTCCTGTTCAATATTCTGGTGGTGGCGATTGCACTGGCCCTGCCCTTCATGGGCGTGACGCTGCTGGACAATGTGCGGCCGATGTCGGAATCGCTGTCGGTCGATCCGGAAATCAGCGTGTTCCTGAAACAGGAGACTTCGCGTGAAAACGCCGAAGCACTGGCCGTGCAGCTGCGCCAGGCTGTGAAAGACCGGCAAGCCAAGATCATCTTCACGCCGCGTGAAAAAGCACTGGAGAACCTGAAAGACAAGAACGGCCTGGCCGATGTGCTGGCCACCCTGGGCGACAATCCGCTGCCAGACAGCTATGTGCTGAAGCTGGATGCCTTCCGCAACGCCCAGGCCGGCGGCGATGTCGACCAGTTGGCCGAACAGATCCGCAGCCTGCCCGGCGTGGATACCGTGCAGGTGGATTCGGCCTGGGTCAAACGCCTGGCCGCGCTGCTGAACATCCTGCGTCTGGCCCTGCTGCTGCTCGCAGCTACCTTGGGCACGGTGGTGGTGGCGGTGATCTTTAACACCATCCGCCTGCAGGTGCTGACCCAGCGCGAGGAAATCTTGGTGTCCAAGCTGATCGGCGCGACGGACAGCTTCATCCACCGGCCCTTCTATTACACGGGCGCCTTGCTGGGCCTGAGTGCTGGTGCGGTGGCGCTCGGCGCAGTGACGCTGGCGCTGCGCCCGCTGAACACCGCGATTGCCGAATTTGCAAAATTGTACGCATCGGAATTCCAGCTGGCGCCCCTGCCGGCCATAGCGATTGCCGCCCTGCTGGCGCTGTCGGCGACGCTGGGCCTGATCGGCGCCCGCCTGTCGGTCAAGCGCCATACTGCCCGCCTCAACTAAGTCCTCTCCCGGTTCCGTGCGTCCGCGCACGGAACCGCGCCCCCGCAGGTCTACGATGTTTCAATCATTAAGTCAGACCTAAGATCCATCCAGCATCCTAAACGCATCCAAAGTCTTGATAGCATTTTTACTATCAGGCTCATAAATTTTGAACGATTGGCACTCAACGACAGAGAGTGCTAATATATGTTCGAAAGAGTACGTTAGTGCTCATAAGCAATCTCAAGCGAAGGGAACGAAAATGACTATGATGTCCGTGGTACCTGCCAATAACAGCGCTCTGGAACTCGGGTTCAGCGGCAGCCTGGGTAACCTGGATGCCTACATTTCGGCCGTCAATCGCCTGCCGATGCTGACGCACGAAGAAGAAATCTCGCTGGCCAAGCGCCTCAAAGACCAAGCCGACCTGGGCGCCGCCCAGAAACTGGTGATGTCCCACCTGCGCCTGGTGGTGTCGATCGCGCGCGGCTACCTGGGCTATGGCCTGCCACATGGCGACCTGATCCAGGAAGGCAATATCGGCCTGATGAAAGCCGTCAAACGCTTCGACCCTGATCAGAATGTGCGCCTGGTGTCTTACGCCATGCACTGGATCAAGGCCGAGATGCACGAATACATACTGAAGAACTGGCGTCTGGTCAAGGTGGCAACCACCAAAGCCCAGCGCAAGCTGTTCTTCAACCTGCGCAGCCACAAGCAAGGTCTGGACGCGATGACGCCTGCCCAGATCGATCAGCTGGCGAAAACGCTGGATGTGAAGCGCGAAGAAGTGATCGAAATGGAAACCCGTCTGAGCGGCCGTGACATTGCGCTGGAATCGCCAACGGATGATGAAGATGACAAGTTCGCGCCCATCGCCTACCTGTCGTCGGAAGCCTCCGAGCCGACCCGCGTGCTGGAAGCCGAACAAGTCACCCGTCTGCAGTCCGAAGGCCTGGAAGAAGCGCTGGGCAAGCTGGACGCCCGCTCACGCCGCATCATCGAAGCGCGCTGGCTGGCCAACGACGACGGTTCGGGCGCCACGCTGCACACGCTGGCCGATGAATTCGGCGTGTCGGCTGAGCGTATCCGCCAGATCGAAGCCGCTGCGCTGAAGAAAATGAAAGGTGCGCTGGCCGCGTACGTGTAAGACCTCCCCGCTTCCCCCGGAATGCCGCCGGCGCAAGCCGAGCGGCATTTTTTTTTGCCCCTCCTTTGACGTGGCGCTGACCACGTGCCGTTCGTGCGCCGCGCCTATGGTCTTTTTGCTAAGCTTGCTTTCAAAGGATGCAGGAGCTCTCTAATGAAAAAAAATATACTACGGCAGCTGTTCGTGCTACCGCTACTGGTGGCCGTTATGGCCGCGCTACATGCTTGCGGCAGCGCCACGGGCAGCGTGCGCGCACCGGCCCCGTTCACCACCACCTACGTGCTGCACCAGGGCGGCAGCGTTGCCCTCACGCCGGCCGCAACGGGCGGCGCGGGTGTGGCGTCCAGCGCGCCCGTGCTCAAGCTGGACCGGGTCAACGATAGCCGCTGCCGCAAGGACGCGGTCTGTGTCTGGGCAGGCTACATCAGCTTCAGTTTCGCGCTGGTCCAGCCTGACGGCAGCACCAGTAATTTCGTTCTGTCAGACAATATGCCCAACGGCACGACGACGATCAACCAGGGCGGCCTCAACTTCACGCTGGTCGAATTTGATCCCAAGGAAGTCCCTGCAAAAAATGAAACAACGCCGGATTATCGGGTAAGCTTAAAGGTGAGCAACACTAACTCACCTTGAACCTTGCCCACATGACCACGTTGATTCGTCCCACCCGCACCGTTCTCGCCTCTTCGTTCACCCTTTCCATCCTTATTTCCCTGGCCTTGCCGGCCGCCGCCAAGACACCGGTTGCCACCGGCACAGGCGGCGCCGTGGCCACCATCAGCGAGCCGGCATCGCAAGCCGCAATTGCCATCCTCAATCAGGGCGGCAATGCGGTCGATGCGGCAGTCGCGGCGGCCGCCACGCTGGGCGTGACCGATCCGTTCAGCTGCGGCATAGGCGGTGGCGGCTTCATGGTGATTTACCTGGCCAAGGAAAAACGCGTCATCACCATCGATCACCGCGAAACGGCGCCGGCCAGTTTTACGCCCACCGTGTTCCAGCAGGACGGCAAGCCGATGGATTTCGATACAGTGGTCGCCAGCGGCAGGTCGGTGGGTGTGCCGGGCACCGTGCGTGGCTGGCATGAGGCGCTGGACCGCTACGGCAGCATGAGCTTCCGGCAAGTGCTGGCGCCAGCCACCGCCTTGGCCGACAAGGGATTCAAGGTAAGCGCCAATTTTTCCCATCTGGCGCAGGAGAATGAGGCCAAGTTCGCTATGTTCCCCGCCACTGCCGCGCTGTATCTGCGGAACGGCAAAGCCATCAGCGAAGGCACGCTGCTGCGCAATCCCGATCTGGCCAATGCTTATCGCACGCTGGCAGCGGGCGGCGTCAAGGCTTTCTACAGCGGCAAAATGGCGCGCGCGATCGTCGATACGGTCAACGCCCACAGCGGCCAGATGACGCTGGCCGATCTGTCCAACTATGAAGCGCGCCTGCGCCAGCCAGTACACAGCACCTATCGTGGTTATGATTTATACGGTATGCCGCTGCCTGGCAGTGGCGGCATCGCGATCGCCGAAGCGCTCAATATTCTGGAGGGCTATGACCTCAGGTCGATGCCGCGCGAGAAGGCCGAACACCTGTATCTGGAAGCGAGCCGTCTGGCTTTCGCCGACCGCAACGCCTACCTGGCCGATCCCGAATTTGTGGATGCCCCGGTAACCGGCCTGCTGAGCAAGGAATACGCCGCGCGCCGCCGTGAGCTGATCAACCCCGAGCAGGCCAGCGTGCAGGCGCCGGTGGGCGATCCCTACCCGTTCCAGAACGACAGCAGCATCCCGCTGCGTCCCAACGCCAACAAGCTAATTGCGGAAAGCGCGCACACCACCCATCTCACGGTGTCCGACAAGGACGGCAACATCGTCGCCTACACCTTTACGATTGAAGCATGGGGCGGCAGCGGCATCGTGGTGCCGGGCTATGGCTTCCTGCTCAATAACGAGATGACCGATTTCGATTTCTCCGGCCCTGCTCCCAACGTGCCGGAAGCGGGCAAACGTCCACGCAGCAGCATGTCGCCGACCATCGCCTTCCGGAACGGCAAGCCGGCGTTCTCGATCGGCAGCCCGGGCGGCTCAACCATCATCACCACGGTGCTGCAAACCATCTTCAACCATGTAGACCTTGGCATGTCGATGCCGGATGCCGTGAACGCACCGCGTCTGTCCGAACGCAACGGCATGAACACCGATATCGAACCCGGTTTCGCCGGCACCGCACAAGCGCTCGCGCTGGAGAAAACCGGCCAGCACTGGAGCAAGACGCCCGAGGAAATCGGCGCCGCCAATGCCTTGGTGTTCAACCAGGACGGCACGGTGACCGCCGTCAGCGAAGGCCATCGCCACGGCGTCGGCAGCGCGCTGGTACAAAAAACCGCGCACTAAGCCATCGTTAAGAATCTGCTCACAATATGAGTGCGCCACTACCACTCACTTGGGAGAACAAACGATGAAAAACTGGGTACGCGCCAACAAAGGATTCCTGCTGTTCCTGGCGCTGTTTGGCGTGTTCCGCACGGCGGTCGCCGACTGGAATCCGATTCCGTCCGCCTCCATGCATCCCAATCTGCTGGAGGGCGACGTGGTGTTCGTCAACCGCCTGGCTTACAACGTGAAAGTGCCGCTGACCGGCATCGTCATCAGCGCCACCGGCGAACCGCAGCGCGGCGACATCGTCACCTTCTCCTCGCCGGTCAACGGCATGCGCCTCATCAAGCGCGTGATCGCCTTGCCCGGCGACCGCGTCGCCATGCACAACGAACAGCTCATCATCAATGGCCAGCAGGCCGGCTATACCGCCATGGGCCACACGACTGAAAACATCCAGGGCGTGGGCGAACTGGCCGCGGTCCGCGTCGATGAATCACTGGGCCAGCACAGCCACGCCATCCAGTTCCTGCCGCAGGTCAAGGCGCGCCGCGATTTTGACACCATCGTTGTGCCAGCCGGCCAGTACATGATGTTGGGCGATAACCGCGACAACAGCGAAGACTCGCGCTATATCGGGCTGGTGCCGCGCGCCCTGCTGATCGGCCGCGCCGAACGGGTGCTGGCTTCCGCCGACATCACCGGCAACTGGATGCCGCGTACCGAACGTTTCGGCATGAGCCTCTATCCCAGGCAGTAAGGGCAGGCGCCGCGCAGTGTTATGATGGGGGTAGTAAATTCATAACGTTGCCGGTGCCCTCATGATCGAGTTTCAAGGACTGTCCAAAGTCTATGGCAGTTTCAACGCAGTCAAGCCGCTGACACTCACCGTCCAGCGCGGCGAAGTGTTCGGCTTCCTCGGTCCCAACGGCGCCGGCAAGACCACCACCATCCGCATGATGATGGGCATATTGGTGCCCAGCGGCGGCCAGGTCCGCATCGACGGCCTCGATTGCCACGCCGAACCGGCGGAAGTAAAGCGCCGCGTCGGCTATCTGCCCGACACGCCCATCTTCTACGACTACCTGCGCGGCCGCGAGATACTGCAATTCGTCGGCGAGATGCACGGCTACTCGCGCGCCGAATCGGCCCAGCGCAGCGCGCGCCTGCTGGCGGAATTCGGCCTGGAAGAAGCGGGCGAAGACTACGCGGTCAACTACTCGCTGGGCATGAAAAAACGCTTGGGCCTGGCCTGCGCCTTGATACACGATCCCGCCGTGCTGATACTGGATGAACCCATCAACGGCCTCGATCCGCGCGCCTCGCGCGATGTGCAGGAGCGCCTGCTGGCAGCGGCGGCGCGCGGCGTCACCATCTTTGTTTCCACTCACTTGCTGGACATGGCGGAAAAGCTATGCGACCGCGTCGGCATCATCCATCGCGGCGAACTGGTCGCCACCGGCACGCTCGACGAAATCCGCGCCGAGTCTTCGGCCAGTGGTTCGCTGGAAGACGTGTTCCTCAAAATTACCGACGAAGCAGCTGAAGAGACAGCGCAATGAGCGCAGCCCACACCATCTGGCTCATGACCAGAATGCGGCTGACACGCCAGCGCAATATGCTCGCGAATAACCTGTTCCGCTTCAAGAAGAAAAAATCGCGCGATGGCATCGCCGGCAAGCGCAGCAACCTGTGGATACTGACCGCGCTGATGGTGGTGTTCATGTCCTTCTCGTTTGTCAGCATGTCCGACAACGTGGTGACCAATATGTACTGTCATCTCGATGCGGACAGCGTCTGCCGCAACGGCCCGCACACGGCGATCCCCACCGCATTCGCGCCGGCGCTGATGAACGGCCTGACCATGGAGCTCAGCACCCTGTTCCTGATCGCCGTGCTGCTCCCCCTGGGGAACAAGGAAATGGCGCAGCCGGACTGGGATCTGGAATGGCTGGTGACCATGCCGGTGGAACGCTCCCTGCTGCTGTGGGGGCGCGTGCTGGAACGCAGTGTCAGCAACATCAGCGGCTGGTTTGCGTTGATGCCGGCATATGGCGTCATCGCCTGGCATTCAGGCTACACATGGACCGTACTGCCGGTGGCCTTGTTGTCCACCGTCGTCCTGCTGCCGCTGGCAGCGATGCTGCACACACTGGCCGACACCGGGCTGCGCATGTGGCTACCCGCCTCACAGCTGCGCAATCTGCAAGCGGTGACCGGCTTGTTCAACCTGCCGCTGATCTATTTCGTCATGGCGCTCGGCATGCCGCAAGCGAATGGCTTTGTCATGGAGTGGGCGCGAGGCTTCCCGGCGTGGGTGAGCTGGCTGCCGCCCGGACAGGTGCTGCAGGCGATACAGGCGCATGGCCTGGGTGAGCTGGCGATGCACAGCGCGCTGCTGCTGGCCGAAATCGTCGTGATGGTATGGGCGGGTATGCAGCTGCTGCGCTATCAGTTGCGGCATGGCGTGGTCAATTCCGGTGCACGCGAAAGCGTGCGGCGCAAGCAGGTGGTGAACGCGGCAAACAGCGCCGGCTGGCACGCGCTGCTGTCGCCGGTCAAGCGCCGCGAATTGCGCCTGCTTGGCCGCGACCGCAATTTCCTGTTCCAGACCTTGCTGCTGCCAGTGATTATCGTCGGCAGCCAGATGGTCTTCAATGGCAAACTGAATAGCCTCGCCGAACTGGGCGAACATCACACACTGGCCGCCGCCATCGCGTTCGGCATCGGCGTATATGTGCTGATGCTGTCAGCCTTCCAGACGCTCAACAACGAGGGCCAGGTACTCTGGCTGCTGTACACGGTGCCGCGTTCCATCGAAAGTGTATTGAAAGAGAAGGCGCAGCTGTGGGGCATGCTGACGCTGTTGTATCCCGCCATTGTACTGGGCATCTGTGCCTGGTACTCCCCGCACTACGACTGGTACATGCTGGTGCTCGTGCTGACAGTCGCCATCGGCATTCCGATCTATTCGATGATCGCCGTATCGCTGGGCGTGTTCGCATGCGATCCGCAGGCAGTCGATGTCCGTACGCGCGTCAGGCCAACCTATGTGTATCTGTACATGCTGCTGGCCAGCTTCTACACCTGGTCGATTTACAGCAGCGTATGGTCGCAAAAGCTGGTGGTAATGGTGCTGACCGCGTCGATGGCACTGGCCCTGTGGCAGAAAGCGCGCGACTCCCTGCCCTATCTGCTCGATCCCGCCGCCGCTCCGCCATCGCGCGTATCCACTTCGGATGGCCTGATCGCCGCCACTGCATTCTTTATCCTGCAAGGCATCGTGCTGCTATTTTTTGGCAATGCCAATATACAGACCATCAGCATCGCCTTCGGTATCGCGGGCATCACGGTGTATGGGCTGATGCGGCTGGTCTACTGGCGCAGCAGGACGACCGGCGTGCCGGCCATCTGGCGCGGTATGGCGCTCAAACAAACACTGGGCAGCGCCACTATCGCAACCGCTGTCGCCGGCGCTGTGGGCATCGGCTATATGCAGGTACTGCAGCACACCGCGCTATGGCAAGAGATCAGCAAAAGCGCCACGGCGCTGCAAGGTGCGCGTAGCTGGATATGGGCACTGGCCGTGGTGGCAGCGCCACTGTGCGAAGAATTCATCTTCCGTGGCCTGATTTACGGCGGTCTGCGCCGCTCGATGAAAGCGCCGCAAGCGATGCTGATGAGCGCAGCGATCTTTGCAGTGGTCCACCCGCCGCTATCGATGCTGCCGGTATTCATGCTGGGCCTGTGCACCGCCTGGACCTATGAACGCAGCAAGACCCTGCTGGCGCCCATGCTGGTCCACGCGGTGTACAACGCCATGATCCTCTCACAGCAATACTGATCGCACCTAGTGGCAGGAATTGACTGTTTTATGTCATTCCGTCACGAAGCCGCAGCCAGATAATGTATGCATGCGTACATTACTCCTATCCCTACTGCTGCTCTGCCGCCTTGCCACTGCTGGCGAGATTCCCCACTATCAGAATCCGCATGGCCGCACCCAGCCTGTGATTGCTGTCGTTGGTTACAACGGCGGCACCGAACTGACCGACTTTGCGATTCCCTACGGCGTGCTGGCGCGCTCCGGTGTCGCGCAGGTGCTGACGGTCGCCACGCAAGCCGGTCCGCTGAAAATGCAGCCGGCCCTGCGCATCCAGCCAGACAAAACCACTGCGGAGTTTGACGCCAGCTTCTCCGATGGCGCCGACTACGTCATCGTGCCGGCCGTCGTCAAACCGGACGATGCAACGCTGGTGGCGTGGATAGCAGCCCAAAGCAGCAAAGGCGCGACCATCGTCAGCATCTGCGACGGTGCGGTGGTGGTCGCCAACGCCGGCTTGTTCAAAGGCCGCCGTGCCACCGCGCACTGGGCCAGCGAATCCTACCGCAAGGAGCACTACCCCGACACCAACTGGCAAACCAATGTCCGTTATGTAGCCGATGGCCGCGTTGTATCCAGCGCCGGCATCAGTGCCGCCATGCCCACGGCGCTCGCCTTGGTGGAAGCCATCGCTGGCAACGAGCGCGCGGCAACGCTGGCACGCGACATCGGCGTCAGCGACTGGCGCACCACGCACAACAGCGACATCTTTCACCCCACGCTGGGCGTCAATCTGGGCGCCTATATCACTCGCTACACCAATCAATGGTTCCATGCACCGGACCGGGTTGGCGTGCCTGTTGCGGCAGGCGTCGATGAGATTGTACTGGCCTTCAGCGCGGATGCGTGGGCACGCTCCAAACGCAGCCGGGTATATGCCGTCGCCAGCAGCACCAATGCGCTGCAATCACAGAATGGCCTGACCATCCTTCCCGACTACGCGGCGACGGATGCCGAAGCGCCGCCAACCCTGCCATCGCCGGCATCCACGCTGCCCGGGCAGGCACTAGACCGCACACTGGCCGAACTGGCGCAGCGCTACGGCCAGCGCACAGCATTCTTCGTGGCGCTGGAATTCGAGTATCCTTCTTATCGATGAAGGCCCACACCACCCTGCGCGTCGTCTTGCTGGCGTATGACGATATGAACCTGCTGGACCTGAGCGGCCCACTGCAGGCGCTGACGACCGCCAGCAAGCGCCATGGCGGCAGCGCAGGGCCGTTGTACGACACTATCGTCGCGTCTGCGGAAGGTGGCTTGATCAACACCAGCGCCGGCCTGCCGGTGATGACCGTGCCCATCGCCACGCTGGACGGCATGGCAATCGACACCATCATCGCCGCAGGCGGGTGCAAAGGCCAGGAGTTCTACGCTCATCCGGCATTGGTCAAATGGATAGTGCGGCAAGCGCCGCATGCACGGCGCTTGTGCTCTGTGTGCACGGGCGCTTTCCTGCTGGCCGCCGCCGGCCAACTGCAAGGCAAACGTGTCGCCACGCATTGGGAATGGGTGGAACGTTTGCGCCAGCTGTATCCCCAGGTGGACATCGATGCCGACAAAATCTTTATCAAGGACGGCGCCATATGGACGTCGGCCGGCGTCAGCGCCGGCATCGATCTGACATTGGCGCTCATCGAGGAAGACTACGGCCATCACGTCGCCATCGAAACGGCACGACAGATGGTCATGTTCATCAAGCGTTCTGGCGGGCAGTCGCAATTCAGCGTACCACTGGCGGCACAGACACAGGAAGGCGGCCGTTTCGACGCACTACACACCTGGGTAGCCGCCCATCTGCATGAAAACCTGACAGTAGAACGGCTGGCCGAACAAGCCGGCATGACGCCGCGCACGTTCGCCCGCACCTACGCCAGCCAGATGGGACGTACGCCAGCCCGCATGGTAGAAGCCATGCGGCTGGAAGCGGCTTGCCGCGCACTGGAGAAAACCGCCCTGCCACTAAAAACCATCGCGGCCAACATGGGCTACATGGAAGAACAGAATCTGCGGCGTGTCTTCCAGCGCCAGTTGGGCATCAGCCCAGGACAGTACCGCAACCGCTTTTCCGGCCATGGCACTGCCGGCCAACATTAAGCCGCCCTGGCAATCACCTTGATCTCGAAGTCAAAGCCATACAGCCAGGTCACGCCAACGGCAGTCACGGTCGGATGAGGCGCCCCGCCCCAGAATTCGCCGACCACTGACCAGATACGTTCAAACTTCGACTCTGGATCGACGATGAACACTGTCACGTCGATCACATCGTCAAAGGTGCAACCAGCTGCCGACAGGATGGCGTTCAGGTTCTGGAAGGCCAGGCGTACCTGCGCTTCCAGTTCCGGTTCAGGCGAACCATCCGGCCGGCTGCCCACCTGCCCCGAAACGAACAGCAAACCATTCGAACGCACGGCCGGTGAGTAGCGGTTGCGCTCATACAGATCCTGGCGGCCCGGCGGAAAAACAACGTCACGTACAGACATAAAACTCCTCGTTGAATAAAGCGGTAACGAGACTGTATAAACATCGCGCCACCCGATAAACAGGCAAGTCGTACAATGACTGTTTGGTATTTCCACACAATCCCATGGACCGATTCGACACCCTGTTGGCGTTTGTACGCGTGGTGGAAGCAGGCAGCTTCACCAAAGCCGCACAGACGCTCCACATGAGCAAGACCACGGTATCGCAGCTGGTGCAGCAACTGGAAGCGCGCTTGCAGGTCAAGCTGCTCAACCGCACCACGCGCCAGGTTAAGGTAACGCCGGAAGGCGCCGCCTACTACGAGCGCGTGGTGCGCGTCCTGGGCGACCTGGAAGAGGCAGATAGCGGCATCACTGGTGAACTGGCCGCACCACGCGGCCGCTTACGCACTGATGTTCCCAGCCCGTTCGCCCGCTTCGTGCTGATGCCAGCGCTGCCGGATTTCCACCGTCGCTACCCCGACATTCAAATCGACATGGGCGTCAGCGACCGTAACATTGATGTCATCGGCGAGAACGTCGATTGCGTCGTGCGCGGTGGTGAAATCACCTTGCCGTCACTGGTCGCGCGCCACGTTGGCGACCTGCCGCTGGGCGTCTACGCCGCGCCAGGCTATCTGCAGGAACAGGGCACGCCCGCGCATCCGCAGGAACTGGAGACGGCACAGCACCGCATCGTCGGTTTTCTGCGCTCGAGCAGTGGCACCATCGCACCAATACAAATCCGGCGCGAGGCCGAATCGCTGCAAATTCATGCCCGCCACACCGTCGCCGCAGATGACGGTAACGCCTATCTCGCCGCCGGACTGGCAGGCATGGGCGTGCTCTGGCTGCCACGCTACATGGCCAGAGACCATGTAGCGCGCGGCGAGCTGATACCGTTATTTGAAGACTGGCAGGCGGACGCCATGCCGATGTATCTCGCCTACCCGCAGAATCGCCACGTCAGCGCCAAGCTGCGCGTGTTCATGGCATGGATAGACGAGTTGATGGCGAAGATCTAGTCCTTGTAGCGCATTTCGGCCAGCGCGAAGGCGCCGCCGTGGTAAGTCACCGCAGCGTTAGTGTCCGGGTATTCGCCAGTATCGGGGAAGTGGTCGTCGAACTGGCTGGAGCTGTCCTTGGCCTGGTAGCCCAGGTGCGCAGCCTTGCTGTTGTCCCACCATGCGACGTCGTTGTCCGACATGCCAAACAGGATGGTATAGCCCACCCGCGTCGCAAACAATGAACGACGCAGCGCCTCCACCAGGTCGTCGTAACTCAGCCAGGTGACCATCATGCGGCGGTCTTTCGGTTCAGGGAACGAAGAGCCGATACGCAAGCTCACCGTCTCCAGGCCAGTGCGGTCCCAGTAGTAGCTGGCCAGCTGCTCGCCAAAGCATTTGCTCACGCCGTAGAATGAATCAGGACGGGTTGGTGCGCTTGCATCGATATAGTCCGTGTTGCGGTAGAAGCCCACCGTGTGATTCGAGCTGGCGAAGATGATGCGCTTCACGCCCTGCTTGTGCGCAGCCTCGTAGACATTGGCCGTGCCCAGAATATTCGCGTGCATGATGTTCTCGAAGGTGTTTTCGGTCGAGATGCCGCCGAAATGCAGCACCGCTTCCACGCCCTCCATCATCTTCATTACCGCAGCCTTGTCGGCCAGGTCGCACTGGACGATTTCCTCGCCCTCGCGTGCCTCGCCCAGATCGGCGATATCGGACAGCACCACCACATCGGCCCACGGCTTGATGCGGTCGCGCAGAATCTTGCCCAGGCCGCCGGCGGCGCCGGTCAGCAGTAATCGTTTAAATGGTTTTGCCATGGTCGTCTCAGGTGTTTTTAATCAGGTCACTGGGGCCGGGTTGAACAGCACCAGTGCGTTATGCAGTTTCCATTTTTCCGCCCAGGTTTCGCGGCCGCTGGCGACGTCCAGCATCAGCCGGAACATCTCCCAGCCTACTTCCGCGATGGTGGCTTCGCCGCTGGCGATGCGGCCGGCGTTAATGTCCATCAGATCGTGCCAGCGCCTGGCCAGATCATTGCGCGTGGCGACCTTAATCACCGGAACTTCAGCCAGGCCATACGGCGTGCCGCGGCCCGTGGTAAAGATGTGAAGGTTCATGCCGGCCGCCAGTTGCAGCGTGCCGCAAATGAAATCGCTGGCGGGCGTGGCGGCGTAGATCAGGCCTTTCTGTGTCAGCTTGTCGCCGGGCGACAGCACGCCGGAGATCGGTGCGCTGCCCGATTTGACAATGGAACCCATCGCCTTCTCGACGATGTTGGACAAGCCGCCCTTCTTGTTGCCCGGCGTGGTGTTGGCGCTGCGGTCCGCGCCGCCGCGTTTCAGGTAATTGTCGTACCAGTCCATCTCGCGGATCATGGCTTCCGCCACTTCCGGTGTGGTGGCGCGCGACGTCAGTTGATCGATGCCGTCGCGGACTTCCGTCACTTCCGAGAACATCACGGTGGCGCCTGCGCGCACCAGCAGATCGGTAGCAAAGCCCACTGCCGGATTGGCGGTCACGCCGGAAAACGCATCGCTGCCGCCGCACTGCACGCCGACCACCAGCTCCGATGCCGGCACAGTCTCACGCTGACGCTTGTTCAGCTCCGCCAGATTGATTTCCGCCTGCTTCATGATCGAGTCAATCATCGACATGAAGCCCACATGCTGCGCATCCTGCAAACAGACCAGGCCAGGATCGGCGCCGCCCGCGTTCTGGATCGGGATCGAACCTTTGGGGAAAAGGCGCGTTGGCTGCAGCTTCTCGCAACCCAGGCTGACCACCATTGCCTGGCCGCCGAAGTTGGGATTCAGCGCGATATTGCGGATGGTGCGAATCGGGATGTTGGCGCCCGGCGCATCAATCGCCACGCCGCAGCCATAGGTATGCTCCAGCCCCACCACGTCATCGACGTTGGGATACCTGGGCAGCAGTTCGTTCCTGATGCGCTCCACCGCAAAATCCACCACGCCCGATACGCATTGCACGGTGGTGGTAATCGCCAGGATGTTGCGCGTGCCGACGCTGCCATCCGGATTGCGGTAGCCCTCGAAGGTATAGCCTTCCAGCGGTTCCATCGCCGGCGGCACGCGCGTGGAAATCGGCAGGCCGGCCAGCTCGCGCGCCGCCGGCATCTCGACATTGTGCTCGGCCAGCCAGCTGCCCGCCGGCAGGTCCTTGGCCGCAAAGCCGATGGTCACGTTGTAGCGGACCACATCGTCGCCCTTGGCCAGATCGCGCAAGCCGACCTTGTGACCTTGCGGGACCGCTTCCAGCAGCGTCAGACCGTTGGCGAAAACAGCGCCGGCAGGCAAGCCGCCGTCGTTGACGACAATCGCAACGTTATCGTTGTCGTGCATGAGGATGTAGCGCGGCGTATTGGCGCTCGGCGATGTCGTCATCTGGCTTTCCTACGTTGTTTTTTAGTCTCACAAAGTGGCCTGACCACTTCTGTTATTGGTTGGCCAGCTCGATCTGTGGCCTGCATGCTACACTCTGAAACCCCCATGGTTAGCCAGGGTTTAGCCCTGTAAACAGGGGCTGAAGAAGGCTGCTCCATGAATTCAGTATGCCAGTTAAAAATTAATTTGGCTAGTCCACATTGCGTATTTGGTCTGACCACCTTAGAATGGCCTGACCAGATGGCAATTCAATAAGCCACCGATATAGACGAGACATCAATGTTGAAAAAGACTGCACTTCCTGCTGATGGCAATACGCACGAACCGCGCCTGTACCGCGTGGTGGCGGACCGCATCCAGGAATTGATCCGCAACGAAAACATCGCCGCCGGCGAGCGCCTGCCGTCCGAGCGCGACCTCGCCACCAAGCTCAGTGTCAGCCGCGCTTCCCTGCGCGAAGCACTGATCGCATTGGAACTGGGTGGCGTGATCGAAGTGCGCGGCGGCTCCGGCGTCTACGTCAGCGAACTGCCGGAACCTGCGGAAGCCGACCTGCCGGAAGCAGGTCCAGGTCCATTTGAAGTGCTGTCCGCACGCCGCCTGATCGAATCGGAAATCGCCGCGATCGCCGCACGGGTAGCAACCGACAGTGCCATCGACGCCATCCTCAAGGCGGTGGAAGAGATGGAAAAACACCACGCCAATTATTCGAGCAATGAACAGGCCGACCGCAACTTCCACCTGGCCATCGCGCGCGCCACCGGCAATAGCGCGCTAGTCGGATCGCTGAACTACCTGTGGGATCAGCGCGGCCGCCTGTGGCACAAGCTTAAGGAACACTTCCAGACCGAAGAACTGCGTCAGGAAACGCTGAAGGACCACCGCCGCATCCTGGAGGCGATTGCCGCCCACGATCCGGCGGCGGCGCGCAAGGCCATGCGCGCCCACCTTGAACGCGTGACCCGTACGTTCTCGCGAGGATAAGCAGCATCTGTAGCAAACGCAGGTCCGGCCTCGATGCCGGACCGCGCATAAAGTAATCAAGTTATGACCGGCTTGACCTCGTCCGGCCTGCGCTTTCAGCGCAGCGGTCCTCGTCTCAGCGGCACGGAGTACGCGAGGTACTCCACTCACGCCAGCGTTTAAACGCGGCGTATAACTTTATTCAAGAGACGAAGGAGACAACATCATGAAGTCCGCGCACTCGGTCCAGAACCGTTACGCCCAGCCACGCCTGCTGCTCACCGCCATTAGCCTGGCCGTGCTCACGCTGGCCAATCAGGCCGCAGCACAAACCGCCAGCGACGATGCCAACATGACCCGTATCGAAGTCACCGGCTCCAGCATCAAGCGTGTGGCCAGCGAAGCTTCTCTGCCGGTCAGCACCATTAAAGCAGAAGACCTGGTCAAGCAAGGCATGACCACGCTGGCAGACGTCATGATGGCGCTGCCGCAATCGGCATCGCTGGCGCCGTCCAACGCCGGCTCCGGTACAAACATCAACCTGCGCGGCCTGGGCGTGAACCGCACCCTGGTACTGCTCAACGGCCGCCGCCTGGCCAACGAAGCAATCGCCGACGGCTACGCCAACCTGGATGTCATTCCGATCAGCGCGATTGCGCGTATCGAGATCCTGCGCGACGGCGCCTCCTCGATCTATGGCTCCGACGCAATCGGCGGCGTGGTCAACTTCATCACCAAGACATCGTCCGAAGGCGCATCGATTACTGCGCAAGCCGTGCAGCCTGAGAAAAAGGGTGGTGGCGATGAACAGCGTCTGAGCGCCACCTGGGGCAAGGGTAACCTGGAACGCGATGGCTGGAGCTTCTACGCCACCATCGACGCGCACCAGCGTACGCGCCTGGCACAATCGGACCGCGCTTATCTGAGCACCGCCGATCAGCTGACCGCACTGGGTCGCGCACCGACTCTGGGCACCGGCGGCAATGCCACACCGGCCAACTTCACCACGCCGACCAACAAGACCGCGCAAAACCCCTACGGCACCAAGGGCTGTCTGGCGCCGTACTCCATCACCGGCCAGAAAAATACCTGCGTCCTGGATAACAATGAATACGGCACCGCGCTGTATGCCAACCAGCAGGTTACCTTCTACGCACGCGGCGCAAAGAAAATCAGCGATGACCATATCGTCACCGTCGACTATTCGCGTGGTGAAGAGTTCATCCTCGGCACCAAGAACCCGACCAACGCCGTCAACGTCAACGGCGTGGCAGCGATTCTGCCATCGACCAGCAAATGGTACCCGGGTGGCAGCGGCGGCGTGCCAGCAGTGGCGGGCCTGAACAATGCTCCGTTGACCCTGACCTGGGCCGTGGCCGATCTGGGCCTGGCCACCACCAAAGACGTGCAGCTCAACCAGCGCCTGGCCATCAGCGACGAAGGCGTGATCGCAGGCTGGGACTACAAGGCTGGCCTGGTGATCGGTGTGTCTCAGCGCGACAATTACTACTACTCGGGCTACGTCAAAGGCCAGGGCCTGCTGGACGGCCTGAAGAACGGCAAGCTGAATCCATTCGGCCTGCAGGATGCGGACGGCAAAGCCTACCTGGCTACCATCAGCGTCGACGGCGCCAAAAACCGCACCTCCAAATCGACTTTCACCGGTGTTGACGTTACCGCCAGCCGCGCGCTGATGGACCTGCAAGGCGGTTCGCTGGCACTGGCACTGGGCGCCGACTTCCATCGCGACACCACCGAAGACACCAAACTGCCAATCGGCGGCGAGGTCACTTACGCCAACGCCTCGCCGGCGCATGGTGAAGGCGCGCGCAATGTCGCTGCGCTGTTTGCCGAGGTGAACGCGCCTGTCACCAAAACGCTGGAACTGAACGGCGCCGTGCGTGCCGACAAATTCAGCGACTTCGGCACCACCGTCAATCCCAAGCTCAGTTTCCGCTGGGAGCCATCCAAGACCTTGATGTTCCGTGGCTCGGCCAATACCGGCTTCCGTGCACCGACCCTGTTCGACCGCTACGGCTACCGTCTGCCAGGCGCCACCACCACCACGGCAGCGAAGTGGGATGATCCAGTACTGTGCCCTGGCGGTACGCCGGGCGTGGCTGGCACCGGCACCGCGCTGCCTGGCCTTGTCGCGTCAACCGTCTGCAACACCACCTTGCCTAAACAGACCGGCTCCAACGCCAGCCTGGTCCCAGAGAAGTCGAAAGGCTACACGCTGGGTGTGGTAATGGAACCGGTGAAGAATGCGATGGTGTCGTTCGACTACTGGAACATCAAGATGACCAATATGCTGGCCAACCTGCCAGAACAGGTCTACTTCCTGGACCCGGTGAAGTATGCATCATACTTCGTGCGCAATGCCGATGGCACCATCAACTACATCAACAACACCACGATGAACCTGGGCGGCCAGCGTGCAGCAGGTGTGGACGTTTCGGGTTCGTACACCTTCCCGAAAACGCCATACGGTGAATTCAAGGTTGCGCTGGATGGCACCTACCTGACCCAGTTCGACAACCAGCTGTATGACGGCAGCCCGTTCGCGTCGAACATCGGCCAGTTTGGCCTGGCCAGCAACGGCACCACCTCCAGCTTCCCGATCATCACCTATCGCTGGAAGCACACGCTGAAGCTGAATTGGGCGGCCGGCAACTGGAACACGCAACTGACCCAGAACTACAACTCGAAGTACACCGACCAGAATCTGGTGGCCAAGCCGTACTGGCGTAACATCAACTCGTACAAGGTGTGGAACTTCACGACCACGTACAATGGCTTCAAGAACATTCAGCTGACCGGCGGTATCACCAATCTGTTCAACGTGCCGCCGCCAGCCACCAACAGCAGCTTGTACACCTACGGTTATCTGAGCAGCGCAGCCAGCCCTATCGGCCGCGCCTACAACGTCCGTGCAACCTACAACTTCTGATGGAAACCTGGTCGCATAAATTGAACCTCTCCGCCTGAGCATTGGGCGCCGGACCGCAATCACGGCCGGCGCCCTTTTTTATCCGGACAATACATGAAACACCTCATCACTTCCCTCGCCGCTGCCACCCTGCTCGCCAGCGCGGCCCACGCAGCCGACAAGCCAGTACGTTTCATTCTGGTAGGCGATTCCACCATGGCCAGCAGCAGCGGCTACGGTGACGCATTCTGCGCGCGTGTGAACCGCGCCAATACCTGCATCAACCTGGCCAAGGGTGGCCGCAGTTCCGGCAGCTTCCGCGCCGAAGGCCGCTGGGACGAAGTCGAAGGACTGCTGCGCGGTGCAGCCGCCTACCGTACAACCTATGTGCTGATCCAGTTCGGCCATAACGACCAACCGGGCAAGCCAGGCCGCTCTACCGATCTGAAAACTGAATTCCCCGTTAACATGGCGCGCTATGCGCAGGAAGTGAAAGCACTCGGCGGCATACCAGTGCTGTTGACGCCATTGACCCGCCGCACCTTCAAGGACGGTGTTTTGGAAAACAACCTGGCGCCGTGGGCCGACGTAATTCGCGCCACCGCCAATGCGCAAAAAACGCCGCTGCTGGATCTGAATGCGGAAAGCTACGCGGCCGTTCAGTCCATGGGGCAGGATGAAGCGGACACGCTGGCCATGGCGCCGCGCCCAGCCGATTACGATACCCCAGCCGCCGGTAAAGTGGAGGTTGCAGGCGCTGCCAGGACAGCCTTCGACCGCACTCACCTCGGCGTCAAAGGTGCAGCCTATTTCTCGCGCATGGTGATGGAAGAGGTCAAGCGCGCCATACCGGAAACGTCCAATCAGTTCAAACCGGAGAGCGAACAGTGACGAGGCGCTCAACGTCGGCCACCCGGCGCCATGCGACGAAGGCTATTGCCGCCGCGCTGCTTGCCGCGCTATGCACCGCGCCAGCCTGCGCGCAGGACACACGCAAGGTCACGGAGCCGGTCGCGCCACCGTCGTGCTTCCTGCTGACCGACACCGCGCCAGGCGGCGATGATACCGCGCGCATCCAGTCCGCGATTGACCAGTGCCCCGCCGGCCGCGCCGTGCGTCTGGCCGGCGTCTTCACTGCCGGCCCGTTGAAACTGCGCAGCGGCGTAAGTCTCATCATTGACGCCAACGCCATCCTGCAAGCCAGCGCCAATCCAAAACTGTATGACCGCGGCGCCAATACCTGCGGCACCATCGACCAGCAAGGCCGCGGTTGCAAGCCATTCATCACCATCGACAACGCCAGCTCCAGCGGCATCTACGGCCCGGGCGCCATTGATGGCCAAGGTGGCCGCGTGGTTGATGGCGGCTCAGAATCCTGGTGGCAGCTTGCCCGCCGCGCGCAGAAAGAGGACGCCCGCCAGAACGTTCCACGACTGATCGAAGTGACCAATTCGCAGGACATCACCCTGCACAACATCGCGCTACGCAATTCACCCAACTTTCACGTAACGCTGAACAAAGTGGACGGTTTCACGGCTTGGGGCGTACGCATTGATACACCAGCCACGGCGCGCAACACCGACGGCATCGATCCCATCTCGTCGCGTAATGTCACCATCGCCCACAGCCATATCCGCACTGGCGACGACAACGTCGCCATCAAAGCAGGCAACAACGGCGGCACGGAAAATATCTCGGTCTTGCACAACCACTTCTACAGCGGCCATGGCATGTCCATCGGCAGCGAAACCAATGGCGGCGTGCGGCGCGTGCTGGTGGAAGACCTGACCATGGATGGCACCACCTCCGGCCTGCGCATCAAGAGCGACGTCTCGCGCGGCGGTGTGGTCGATCAGGTCAACTACCGCAACATCTGTCTGCGCGATGTAAAAGCACCCATCGACATCAGCACCAGCTACAACAAGAAAGCCGATGGCGCGCAAGTTCCCGTCTACACCAACATCCATTTTGAAGATGTGCATAGCGTCACGCCTGGCCGCGTTATCGTGCAAGGGTATGATGAACAACGCCCGGTGCAGGCGACACTGCGCAACGTCAGCATCGCTGGCAAGGCAGAACGCAAGATTGAATTCGCCAGTCTGTCCGGCGAAGCCATCGGCAGCAACGGCAGCGGCACCTGCCGCTTTATCGCCTTCCCCGAGGCCGCGACCAGCACGCGCCCACAGCTGACGAAGGAACAAGCCAGGCAGTATGCCTACAGCGAAGTGCTGAAGTACGTCGGCATCGCCGGCAAAGAAACTGTCGATCCTTGGGACCCGCTGTCCGATCCGCTGGCAAAAGGCGCGTCATTCACGCCCGACTACATCGTCGATAAGAATGCTACCGCCGATGGCAAGCGGAGTTTCACCACCGTCCAGGAAGCCATCAACCGTGCGGTCATCGACAGCGCCGTGAAGCCGGCCAAGCGCCTCTATGTGCTGATGAAGCCAGGCGTGTATCCGGAACTGGTCTACATCCCCGCTTCCGTCGCTCCCATCACGCTATACGGCGAAGGCAAAGAGCCAGCGTCTACCCGTATCACCGCAAGACTGGAAGCCTCCATGACCGGCGCCGCATATGACGCAGCACATGGCGCACAGTTCGCAAATGCACCGGCCGAGATTCAAGCCATGTACACCGGCGTCAAAGCCCGCGAGCAGATCGGCACCTTCGGTACCGCCACCGCCTGGATCAGGAACAGCGGTTTCCAGGCGCGCAATCTGACTTTTGAAAACGGCTACAACAAGGACACCGGCAATGCCCGCGCTGAAGCGCTCCCGAACATCAACAACATCCACCACCAGGCCCTCGCGCTGCAAGTGGATGGTGCGGACAAGGCGCAATTCGAAAACATCCGCCTGCTCGGCTTCCAGGACACGCTCTATCTGAAGTCGCCGCAAATCGGCAGCACCGTGCGCAGCTTCTTCAACAAATCCTACATTGAGGGCGATGTCGATTTCATCTTCGGCGACAGCACGGCCTATTTCTATCAGAGCGAGATCCGTACGCTGGGCGACCGTGGCGTCTCCTACGTGGCCGCTCCAGATACCCACCTGAACACCAAATACGGCTTCGTCTTCGACAGCGTCCGTTTCACGCATGAAGGCAAACGCAGCGACAATTTGTACCTGCTGCGCCAATGGTTCCACAGCTCGCGCTGTACACCGTACGCACCGTTGCCAGTGGAGGGCTACCGCTGCACCTACGGCCCGGGCAACGGCTACAAAACGCCAGTAGGTACGGTGGCCCGCATCTCGCTGGAAGCGGTCGGAAAAATGGTGGTCCTGAATTCGCGTATCGGGGCGCACATCAACAAGCAGCAACCCTGGTCCGACTGGAACAAAAAAGGCACGATCTCCTATCGTCCGGTCCAATACAACTCGGACGATCACTGGAATAACCTGATACAGGCGGGCATCGATCCGGTGAAAGATCTGGGCTACAGCAAACCAGCGGCACCAGCCGACATCTTCCTCGGTGAATTCAATAATTCGGATGAATAAGGATTACAGCATGACCATCAACACCCAGCGCCGCAATCTGATGAAAGCCCTGCCAGCTGCGAGCATGTCATTCAGCCTTCCCGCCGTTGCGGCTACCGCGCCCGATCCATGGCTGCAAGCACAGGCGATTGTCGATTACGTCTCCAGGCCGCTGCATTTCCGCAAACAGGACTTCAATATCACTGCCTACGGCGCCAGGCCGTGCAAGCTAACCAAGGTCACAGCGTGGATCTCGCATGAGGATCAGGACAGTCTGAACACACCAGCCCCAGGCTCGCCGGACTGCTACGCCGCCATCAAAGCCGCGATCGATGCCTGCCACAAGGCAGGTGGCGGCCGCGTAATGATCCCTGCTGGCGACTGGTACTGCGCCGGCCCTATCGTGCTGCTATCGAACGTGAACGTTCACCTGGCCAAAGGCGCGCACGTCTACTTCAGCCACAACCCCGCCGACTTCGCAAAGTACGGCGACATCGATTGCGGCAAGAACGGCAGGCTGACGATTTCGCGCTGGCAGAGCAACGACTGCCTCAACTACTCGCCGATGATCTACGCCTACGGCCAGGACAACATCGCCTTGACTGGCGACGACTGGACCGCGATCCTCGACGGCCAGGGCGGCGTGCCGTTCAACGACGCCGGCGATTGCTGGTGGACCTGGAAAGGCAAACAGAAAACCATCAACTCCATCGGCCAGGGCACCACGCCCAACTTCAAAGCCGGCAAGATGTCGGAGAACACCGAGAACCCGAACAATGCCACCTCGCTGGCCAGCGTGGCGCCAGCACTGACGGAAGAAGAGCGCCTGCTGATTCAGGGTGAAGGCAATAAGTGGCGTGCCGACGCGCAGTATTTGCCGGCATTGTCCGAAGCAGGCGTGCCGCTGTCGAAGCGCATATTCGGCGCCGGTCATTACCTGCGCGCGCCAATGATCCAGTTCATCAGCTGCACCAACGTTCTGCTGCAGGGCTACAAGGTACAGAACACGCCGTTCTGGCAGCACCACCCTGTCCACTGCCGTAACATCGTCATCCGGAATGTGTACGCCCATAGCCACGGCCCTAACAGCGATGGCTTCGATCCTGAAGCATGCGACCATGTGCTGGTGGATGGCTGCACCTTCGATACCGGCGACGATTGCATCGCCATCAAAGCGGGCAAGGACCAGGATACGCAGTATGGCCCTTCGCAGAACATCGTCATCCAGAACTGCATCATGCACAGCGGTCATGGGGGCGTGACGCTCGGTAGCGAGATGGCTGGCGGCATCCAGAACGTCTTCGCACAGAAGCTGGTGTTTGAAAACGCGAACTGGAAAACCAACCCGCTCAACACGGCCATTCGCATGAAGACCAATATGAACCGTGGCGGTTATCTGCGCAACTTCTACGTCCGCGATTGCACGGTGCCGAACGGCGTACAGATTTCGCCCTCGTTCTATGCTTCCCTGCCTGGTTCGCCGATTCAATCGAAGACCGTGGCTACCGCGGCGGGCGCCATCGTTACCTTTGATTGCGACTACACGCCGATCAGCGACAACGTGCGTATTCGGCCGCCGGTGGTGAGCAATATCCACATCTCCAACATCAAGGCCGGCAATGTGACCAAGGATGGCAAGACCGCTTCCTGCTTCCAGGCGATTGTAATTCTGGGGCCGGTGGCGTCGGACTACAACGGGCCGCAGCCCATGCCGCCGGTGTTCCCGGTCACTGACGTCACCATCGCCGATTGTGATTTCGGTACACCGGTGAACACCGAGGCGCCATGGTATCTGTACAACGTCAAAGGCCTGACGTTGAAGAATGTGACCATCGGCGGCAAGGTGCATAACACCACCCTGTCGGCCTGACAGGCGTCGCATCGCCGCAAAAGCAGCGCGGGGGCATTGGCATATACTTGGGCCGGATAACGTCAAGAGGCCTGCCATGCGTCCACTGCTCCCGCTGCTGTTGCTTTCATCCGCCGCCATCGCCCAGGCGGCGCCTGCCGAGGCATTGAAGCCGATGGCTTTTCTGGCAGGTCATTGCTGGAAGGGAGAGTTCCCGGACGGGAAGCAGACGGACGAGCATTGCTTCCAGTGGGCGCTGGACGGACACGCGCTGCGCGATGTCCACACCGTGCGGACACCGGGCAAGCCGGACTACGTTGGCGAGACGCTGTACTACTACGACTCAGCGGCCAAGATCGTCGCCTATCTGTATGTTGAAAATGGCGGCGGCTTCAGTCACGGCACCATGAAACCATCCGCCAACGGTCTCGAATTCCCCGAGGCGAAATACATCAACGGCGCCATGGTGCTGCCCTATCGCGGGCAGTGGACCATCACCACCGACTCCTACGAAGCCTTTAGCGAAATGTACGTCAAGGACTGACGCGGAAGTAGTCGATGTCGATGTGCCCGGCGTCACCGGCGCCGAACAGGCCCATTTGCGCACCGACCCAGCGGCCCATCCTGGCGGTGAACTGGGCGCCGATAGGGATGTACTTGTCGCCGTCAACGCTATACGAAAACTGCGTCACGCCGTTCGCCAGCACCTGCATGCGCAACCAGACCTGCGGCGATGGCAGCTCCGCGCCTGCTTCTTGCTGCTCGTGGCAGTTCTGGTCCGCCTTGTAGCAGCTGACCAGCGCCAGCTGCGTCTTACCATCCGTGCGACGGGTGCCGAGCCACGCGTAATCGGCGCCGTACATGACGAGGCCACCAACACCGCCCTCCACCAAACCAGAGGCATCGACTTTGGTTGTGACAGTGAACATCTGCGCCGGCAGTTTCTGCAGCAGCAGCGATGGCACGTCCCACAGATTGGTCGTACGCGGCTGACCAAACAAACGCAAATGCCCGTCGCCCAGCGCATACCATGACTGCTGCCAGTTCGCATTCCACTGCCATTGCAGACCCAGCGCAGCATCGTTGAACTCATCGCTGGTGGGCAGCGTGGCGACCGCCTGCCCGGTCACCGGCAGGCGATAGCGCGCTACAGGCTGGCCGGCGCTGCCGCCCACATCTTTCCCGATCAATGGCCAGCCATCGCGCCAGACCATGGGCTGCAAATGGACCACGCGGCCATACGCGCGCTGGTCCTGGAAGTGCATGAACCAGTCTTCGCCTTGGGGCGTTTGCACCCACGCACCCTGATGCGGTCCGTTCACCGGCGAACTGCCTTGTGCCATGACGATGCGGTCCTCGTATGGACCATACACGCTACGCGAGCGGAACACCGACTGCCATCCATGCTCAACACCGCCGGCTGGCGCAAACACGTAGTAGTAGCCATCACGCCGATAGAACTTGGGGCCTTCCAGCGTGGTGTACTTGGGCAGCTTGTTACCGTCGATGATTACCGTGCCCTTGTCGTCCAGCAGACGGCTCCCATCCGGCGCCATGCGGCGCAAGGTCAGCACGTTGGCAAAACCTGCGCGGCTTCTGGCCCATGCGTGCAGCAGATAGGCCTGACCGTCTTCATCCCACAGCGGTGCCGGATCAATCAGGCCTTTGCCGGCGGTCAGCAGATTCGGCGCGGACCATGGTCCGGCGAACGAGGTCGCAGTCATCACATAGATGCCAAAATCCGGATCAGGATAGAAGATCCAGAATTTGCCATCGTGATAGCGCAGGCATGGCGCCCACACGCCTTTGCCATGCTGCGGCCTGGCGAAGACTTCCGCTGGTATCAACTGCGGCAATGCGTGACCAACCAGCGTCCAGTTGACCATGTCCCGCGACTCCAGCAGCGGCAGTCCAGGTGCATTATTGAAGCTTGAAGAAACCAGGTAATACTTTTCGCCGACGCGAATCACATCCGGATCGGAGTAGTCCGCATGTATCACGGGATTCTGATATTGCGCGACAGGCGCGGTGCTACAGGCGGCCAGCAAGGCCGCAAAACAAAAAGGGCAGACACCGTGTCAGTATCCGCCCCATCGTCATGCACCAAACAAGGTTTCAGCGACGCCCTTCACTCCAGGGCGCAGCATCACGACCGCGCCGCCCCACTCCGCGTCTTCCGGCTTGCCGGAGACGATGGAGGTGACCAGCAGCGTCTCCAGATCCTTGCCGCCGAAGGCACACATGGACGGCTTCAGCATCGGCACATCGATACGGCGATCCAGCTTGCCGTCCGGCGTAAAGCGTAGCACACAGCCGCCATCGTTCCCGCAGATCCAGTAGCAGCCATCAGCATCCACCGCCGCGCCGTCAGGACGGCCCGCATAGGACGTCATGTCGGCAAACACGCGGCGATTGCCTGGCACGCCGTCGTCGATGTCATAGTCGAACGCCCACACCATGCGACGCGTGGGATGCGAGTCTGACAGATACATGGTGCGGCCATCCGGCGAAAACGCCGTGCCGTTCTGCGTAATCAGCTCCGACACAAACGGCGCCGAAATACCGCGCGCCGCATCGTAGCGGAACAACTGTCCCACTGGCCGGGCGGCGCCCATGTCCATGAACATGGTGCCGCTCCAGAAGCGACCTTGACGATCGCAACGGCCATCGTTGAAGCGCATGCCTTCGCCCAGGCCGGAAACCGGCGTCGCCAGCTTGATCGCCCTGGCGGCAGGCTCTGCGCCCAGCTCCAGGCTGAAGATGCCCGTCTCCATGCCCGCAATCAGTCCACCGCCGGCCTTCGCCGACACGCAGGCGACCATCTCGGCGTTGTCCCAGGAGCGGGCGGCGCCGCTGGCGCCATCCATGCGCCATACGCGCCTGGCCGGAATATCCACCCAGTACCAGGCGCCTTCGGCCGCATTCCAGGTGGGGCTTTCGCCCACCGTGCAGCTAACGCCGCTTACGCGTTCCATACCAGATCGCCGTTGACCACACGGGGAATCTGCTGCGGATTATTGTCCGCCAGCGCTTCGGGCAGCAGGTACGCAGGCACGTCCTGATAGCACACCGGACGCAGGAAGCGGTCGATGGCCGATGCGCCTACCGACGTCGTCCGGCTGTCCGAGGTCGATGGGAACGGACCGCCATGCACCATGGCGTGCGACACTTCAACCCCAGTGCCAAAGCCATTGAACAGGATGCGGCCAACCTTACGTTCCAGCACCGGCAGCAGCCTGGCCGCCAGCGCCTTGTCGTCAGCGGTTGCGTGCACGGCGGCGGTCAACTGGCCTTCCACGTGTTCCGCCACCGCCAGCAGCTCTTCCTCGTTGTCAGCGACCACCAGCAGCGAGGCTGGGCCAAAGATTTCGCCTTCCAGCGCAGCGTCGCTCAGGAAGCGCTTGGCTTCCACCTGGTACAGGAACGCTTGCGCGCCGCATGGCAGATCATTGGTCTGACCGGCCGCAACCTGCTGCACGCCGTCCACGCCCGCCAGGCCTTTCACGCCGCTGGTGTACGCCTTGTGAATACCAGGGGTCAGCATGGTGGTCGCAGGCTTGGCGCCGATGGTGCCGGCGGCGCCGTCCACGAAAGCTTGCAGCTTGTCCGACTTCAGGCCGATCAGCAGGCCCGGGTTGGTGCAGAACTGGCCGGAGCCCAGCGTCAGCGAATCGGCAAACGCCTGCGGCAGCTTGGCGTTATCCAGTGCGCCTGGCAGCAGGAACACCGGATTGATCGAGCTCATTTCTGCGTACACAGGGATAGGTTCCTTACGTGCGGCGGCGGTTTTCATGAGTGCGATACCGCCAGCGCGCGAGCCGGTGAAGCCCACGGCCTTGATCGCCGGATGCGCCACCAGGTTCTGGCCGATGGTCTGGCCCGAACCGATCAGCATGGAGAACACGCCTTCCGGCATATTGCATTCAGCAGCGGCCTGGGCGACTGCCTTGCCGACCAGCTCCGACGTGCCCAGGTGCGCCGAGTGGGCTTTCACCACGACCGGGCAACCGGCTGCCAGTGCCGACGCGGTATCGCCGCCCGCCACCGAGAACGCCAGCGGGAAGTTCGACGCGCCGAACACTGCGACCGGGCCGAGGCCGATTTTACGCAGGCGCAGGTCCGGACGTGGCGCCGGTGCGCGGTCAGGCAATGCGCTATCCAGCGTCGCGGATTGGAAGCGGCCATCGCGCACCACCTTGGCGAACAGGCGCAGCTGGTTGCAGGTGCGGCCACGCTCGCCTTCCAGGCGCGCTTGCGGCAGACCGGTTTCCTGCATGGCGCGCTCGATCAGCGCAGGACCCAGATCCATGATGCGGTCAGCGATGGTTTCCAGGAATTTTGCGCGCGCTTCCAGACCGGTGGCGCGGTACGCATCGAAAGCGGCATCTGCCAGTTCGCAGGCGCGTTGCAGGTCGGCGGCACTGGCCAGGCCGAACGCCGGTTCGATTTCCGCGTTACGCGATGGGTCGATGGCTTTCATCGTGCCTTCCTTACCCAGGACCGCATTGCGGCCGATGATCATTTCGCCTACTACTTGCATGTTGACTCCTTATGTATGAAAAGCGCGGTCGTAGCCGCGCTTTGATTTGATTTTTCCGTAAGCTTAGCGGATTACTGGGCGCCTTGCTTCAGCATCAGCTTATGCAGCATCTCGATTTCTTCGCCGTTCAGATCGGTCAGCGGCGCACGGACCGGGCCTGCATCGTGGCCTGCGAGTTTTGCACCAGCTTTTACGATGGAAACGGCATAACCGGCCTTGCGATTGCGGATTTCCAGGTACGGCAGGAAGAATTCGTCCAGCATGCGGTTCTGCTCGGCTTTGTTGTCCGACGCCACAGCGTGGTAAAAATCCATCGCCAGTTTCGGCATGAAGTTGAACACGGCCGACGAGTACACCGGCGTGCCCAGCGCCTTGTAGGCAGCGGCATACACTTCCGCAGTTGGCAGGCCGCCCAGGTAGCTGAAGCGGTCGCCCATCTTGCGCCAGATCGACACCATCAGTTCGATGTCACCGATGCCGTCCTTGAAGCCGATGAGGTTCGGGCAACGGTCGGCCAGAATCGCCAGCGAGGTTGGGCTCAGGCGGCAGTTGGCGCGGTTGTACACCACCACGCCCAGGCTGGTGGCCTTGCAGACTTCCGCCACGTGTTCGATCAGGCCGTCCTGCGAGGCTTCGGTCAGGTAGTGCGGCAGCAGCAGCAGGCCTTGTGCGCCGGCCTTCTCGGCTTCCTTGGCGTACGCGGCAGCGACACGGGTCGGGCCGCCAACGCCAGCCAGAATCGGCACCTGGCCACGGCAGGTGTCCACTGCGGTCTTGATGATTTCCGGGAATTCCTGCGGGGTCAGCGAGAAGAACTCGCCGGTACCGCCGGCGGCGAACAGCGCGCTGGCGCCGTAGGGAGCCAGCCATTCCAGACGCTCAATGTAGGTCGACTTGCGGAAGTTGCCTTCGGCGTCAAAGTCAGTGACCGGGAACGACAGCAGGCCGGAGGAAAGGATTTTTTTCAGGTCATTCGGTTGCATTACAGTCTCCATATTGACGTCTGGTGAGGATGAAGGCGACCCATTCCGTGTCGCGTTGTATGACATCGTACAACTAGATCTGTAAGGATGCAAGCGATTTAACGAAAACCGTCAAACCGCTACCTCAGCAAATGGGAGGGATCAGGCGTTGCCGGCTTCCTGCTGGGCGCGACGCAGGCGCTCGCGGCTGTTGCTCAGGTGGGTACGCATGGCGGCGCGCGCCGCTTCCGCATCCTTGCGCAGGATGGCGTTGTAGATGTCGTCGTGCTCGCGGTTGACGCGCTCCTGGTAGGCCACCGGATCGTCATGCGTCAGCTGTGCCGAGTCCAGACGGGCACGCGGAATGATGGTGTTGCCAAGATCGCTCAGGATATCGACAAAATAACGGTTGCCGGTGGCCTGCGCGATCAGCAGGTGAAAGGCCTTATCCGACTCCACTGCCCCGGCCCGGTTTTGCGACGTGACGATCCGTTTCAAGGCCGCTTCCATCTGCTGCACCTGCTCTTCCGTGCGGCGCGTGGCGGCCAGCCAGGCGGCTTCCGTTTCCAGGCTGATACGCAGCTCCAGGATGGCCAGCACATCGCCGATGGTGCGGATGGTATCGGACGAGAACAGGTTGGCCGGCTGCGGCTCCAGCACAAAGGTGCCGATGCCGTGGCGGGTCTGCACCAGGCCGGCGGCCTGCAGATGCGAGATCGCCTCGCGCACCACGGTGCGGCTGACGCCGTGCATTTCCATGATGACGGACTCGGTCGGCAGCTTTTCGCCCGGCTTCAGCGTGCCGGCCTGGATGCTGGAAGTGAAGCTCTCCACCACGCCCTGGGCGAGGTTGCGATGCTTCTTTTTAGGCACAAGGGCTGGCGCGGCAGGCGCGGCGGATACTGATACGGTCTGATTCATGGCTGTTTTACTGTTGTATGACGACTATTAGGATACACGCATTGATGTGTACCGCGCTGCGCATATTGCCAGAGTTTCGGACCAAATTGTATCTTCAACATCATTTTCGCCACAATTTAGAGGCGAAAACTTAAACTAGTAGCGCTGCGCTCATGGAGGCGGCTTCGTCGGAGGATTCCAGCAGGATCTGGTCGAGCAAGGCGTTGTCGTCGACAAAGCCCGCCAGCGATGGACTGTCCTGGCCCGCCGTGAACGGTGAACGTACCGGCGCCAGGCGCTTGGCAATCAGCAGCGTATCGCGCAGGCCCAGCGGCGGCGGCGTCAGCGTGGCGCCGCGCAGCGACACGATGGCCTGGGCGACCGGCTCCGGTATCGCCATCTTTTTCATGATCTCGCGCGAGATGATTTCCTGCGCTGCGCCCATCCACTCGGCCGGATCGTCCAGCAGGCCGGGAATCTCGTCGGCGCGCGACAGCAGGTAGAAACCGCCGGCCTCGTGCACAATGCCGGCAAACAGCGCCGTATCGGGATCGGTGGCGGTCAGCTTGCGGCCTACCACATGCGCCAGCGCCGCCACGTGGGCCGTGTGGCGCCACAGCAGATCCGCCTGCGCGCGCAGCCTGTCGTCGCGGATGCGGGCGCCGAACTGGCGCACCACCATCGCCGCAGCCATGGTGTACAGATTGCGATATCCCACGCGCTGCACTGCCGCGCGCACGCTGGTGACCGGCGTGCCGCTGCGGTTGAACACGGCTGCATTGGCCAGCGCCACGGTGCGCGCGGCCAGCAAGGGCTCGCCCAGCACCTTGCGGATCACGTCGTCCATCTCGCAATCAGGATCGGCCAACGCCAGCTGCAGGCGCAAGGCCGCATTCACACTGGTCGGGAAGACCAGCTCGCCACGCGCAGCCTGCGCGACGATCTGCGAGAAGTCTCTTAGTTTTTCCATGGAAACATTATAACGCTTTACCGGCCGGCACCCCTTGCAACTTGCTCGCCGGCGTCCGGCGCCAGCCGCAGCGCATCCGCCAGGCCCAGCAAACTGACCAGCGCCACCAGCAGAAAAGCCAGCCGGTAATCGATGGCAGGCCAGTCGGCAATACCCAGCTGCTGCGCGCTCCAATGCCCGACCCGCACACTCGTCGCCCCCAGCGCCACACCCAATCCCAGCGCGACCTGGAAGGCGGTACTGAACAAGGTATTGGCCGCTGCCATGCGCGCCTGCGGCACATCGGCAAACGCGATCGTATTGAGCGCGCTGAATTGCATCGACCGCGTCAGGCCGCCGACAAACAGCACGGCCGCGATCAGCCACACCGGCGTGGCTGGCGTCAGCCATGCGCAAGCGGCCAGCGCGCTCACATTGGTCAGGCCGTTCACCAGGATCACCGGCTTGAAGCCGAAGCGGCGCAGGATCGGCGTGGTGGCGGGCTTCATCATCAGATTGCCGGCAAAGACGGCAATCACCAGCAGGCCGGAATGGAAGGCGTCCAGGCCAAAACCCAGCTGGAACATCAGCGGCAGCAGGAAAGGCACGGCGCCTATCGCCATGCGGAACAGCGAGCCGCCGATGATCGTGATGGAGAACGTCGGAATCGCAAACGAAGACAAGTCGATGAGCGGATGTGCGGCACGTTTCAAGTGCCAGCCCAGCGCGATGAGCAGCAATGCCCCCATCAGCAGGCAGCCGCCTGCCTCGCGCGAGTCGGGATGCTGGCCGCCGATCACTTCCGCGCCCCAGGTCAGCAGGAACAACGCGCTGCCGCTCAGCAGAAAACCCGGCCAGTCAAACGGCCGCTTGCCGGCAGCGCGGGTGTCCGGGATCAGCCACCACGCTGCCGCCAGTGCCAGCACGCCCAGCGGCAGGTTCAGATAAAAGATCCAGCGCCAGCTTGCGTAGCTGGTGATGAAGCCCCCCACCGGTGGCCCCAGCACCGGCGCCACCAGCGCCGGCCAGGTGAGCGTGGCGATGACCGCGATGAGCTTTTCCTTGGGCGTGTTATTCAGCACCACCAGGCGGCCGACCGGCACCATCATCGCACCACCGGCGCCTTGCAGCACGCGCAGCCAGACGAATTCCGTGAGCGTGTCCGCCATCCCGCACAGCACTGAAGCCAGTGTGAAGATCGCCAGCGCCGCAGCGAATACGCGGCGCGCGCCCAAGCGCTCCGCCACCCAGCCGCTGATCGGAATGAATACACCCAGCGTCAGCAGGTATGCGCTGACGCCGACATTCAAGGCCAGCGGCGCCACGCCAAACGCGTGGGCGATGTCCGGCACGGCGGTTGTGATGACCGTGCCGTCCAGATTCTCCATAAAGAATGCGCCAGCGACCAGCAAGGCGATCCACCTGCGGTTCACCGGCGACTGCGTGCTGCTCTGCATATCGCATCCTGCTTGCGTGAATGCGCCATTTTAGCCGCGCTGCACAATTTTTTCCGCACGCTCGCTTGCAAACGCGAAGTAATCGTTCATATCGTTTAGTGTGTTTTTAATGCCACGATCAATGCACGTTAAAAGAAGAACACACGTGCCAATTCCTCAACTCTGCTATAGAGTCGTACTACAAGCATAAACAACGACAGGAGAACCACTCATGAAGAGAAATGCCGCTTACGCAGCATGCATGTCCGCACTCGCCCTGTTTGCCGGCCAAGCCGCCGCGCAATCCTCAGTCACCATGTACGGCACCCTTGATGTGGGCTGGGACCGTATCGATAAAGGCCAAGGCAATGTCCAGGGCACCGTATTCGGCGTCAGTGGTTCTACCCCAGTCCCCAACAGCATCGCCGCTCCCGCCAGTGTCGCCACGCGCATCAGTCCATCGCATACGCGCCAGAGCAATATCGGCTTTAAAGGCGTGGAAGATCTGGGAGGCGGCTACCGCGGCCTGTTCGTGCTGGAAGGCGGCGTCACCATCGATAACGGCAGTACCGCCAACGATGGCCGGCTGTTCGGCCGCCAGGCGTATGTCGGCCTGACCACGCCAGGCGGCGAAATCAAAATCGGCCGCCAGGCCAGCCCAATGCTGATCGCCTACTATCTGGTGACGCCAGAAGCGCTGGGCAGCACGGACTTCTTCGGCGCAGGCCTGGTGGTCAACACCGTGCAGACCTGGCAGGATAACCAGATCAGCTATGCGCTTAAACAGGGACCATGGACGGCGATCCTGTCGTATGCCACCAACTCGGGTATCGGCACCGGCATCAGCGCCGCGCGCTCGATCGCGACATCGTCGACGCCAGTGGCAACGCCGGGTACCGGCCAGATTGTCGGCGGTGCGACCGCCGGCAGCGAAACGCCGAGCGGCCGCGGTAAAACCACCGGCGCCATGCTGGCCTACCGCACCGAGAACCTGACAGCACTGGGTTCCTACCATCGCAACAACTTCGACAACGTGCCGATTGGCGTGGTGTCCGGCTCCACGCTGGTGCCGCTGTTCTACGGTGAACACTTCACGTCCTACATGGTCTCGGCCAAATACACCTTCCCGGGCGCCGGCACCACGGTGGCTGTCGCTGGCCACAATGCCCAGTTCACCCTGCGCGGGAATACCGATCCTGAAGTGCGTACCTGGTCGGCCACCGTCAAACATCCGGTTGGCGCGTTTGACCTGACGGCGATCTTCCTCGATTCCAAATTCACCAACTACACCCGGGGCAAGGATCGCGGCGTGATGCTGGGCGTGGACTATAACTTCTCCAAACGCACGGCGATCTATACGCGCTTCGGCGGCATCAAGGATAAACGCGGTAACGTGGTGGTGAGCAGCGCAACGCCGCTGCCGCTGGCGGGTGGTCCGGCAGCGATCCTGATCCCGCTCGGGACGCAGGAAGTGCCGCTGTTCTCTGGCGCCGGCCAAAACATCGACGCACGCACCACGATGCTGAGTCTCGGTATCCGCCACTCGTTCTAAAGCACTTCAACCGCTGCCCAGCAGGCGCTTCAACGATTGCGCCGCTGGCAGCGCATCACTCCAGCCAACTCTTTGTCGCAGAAGCTTGGCTGCGCCGACCAGTCGATTTCTTTGTCTAGGCCGTAAAAAAGAAACGCATGAAAGCACGAAAAGCATGCGTCAATGCGAGTTTATCGGGCGAAAAAAAAACGGAGCACTGCCGGTACAGTACTCCGTTAAAGACACACAGCTGAAAATCTTATAAGTGGGTCGCAATCTGCGGCAGCAGATCATCAAAGGTGCGGCCATTGCCGTTCTCGCCGATGGCGTGCATCTTCCATTCGCCGTTGTGGCGGTAGACCTTGGCCATGATCTGCGCCGAGTGCGGACCTTGCACCGACAGATTGAAACGCGCCACTTCGCGGCCATTCGCCGCGTCCAGCAGACGGCAGTACGCGTTCTCTACCTGCGCAAACGTCTGGCCGGTAAAGCTGTTCACCGTGAACACCAGGCTCTTGACGCTCGAAGGCACGGCGTTCAGATCGACATTGATCTGCTCATCGTCGCCATCGCCAGCGCCGGTGCGGTTGTCGCCCGTGTGCACAATGCTGCCATCCTTGCTCTTCAGCTGACGGAAGAAGATCACGTCCACCGGACGATGGCCTTCATCAAACATCACACAGGACGCATCCAGATCGACCGCTTCGGTCTTGGCGCCAAAACCCAGGAAACCCTTGGACTTGATGGCATCCCAGCCCAGGCCCATCGTCACGCGGCCCAATGCGCCGCCAGCTTCCTTCTCCAGAGAGATCTTCTGGCCCTTGCTCAAATTGACTGACATAGTTACTCCTTATTGCGCGGATTGACGCAGCAGCCAGGCCTGGAACGAAGTGCTGTTACGCGAGCAAATCAGCGCCTTGCCTTTGCCCGAAAATCGCAGCACCATGCCCTCGCCGCTGGTCTGGCTGTTCACCAGATTGCTGAGGAATCCGCTATTGCCGCCGGTGGTGACCGAGATCTCGTAGCGCAAAGCGCTATCCCAAGCCACCACATGCGAGTTATCGATAATGATGTCACGCCCCGGCTCCACCTCGAGCTGCGAGATGCCGCCGAAGCCGGACACCGCCACCTGACCGACGCCGCTGGTCTCGGTGATGAAAAAGCCGCCGCTTTGCGCGAACAGGGCATTGCCCAGGCTTTGCGTACGCACCTTGAGTTCCACGCCGGAAGTGGCGGCGACAAACGCGCCGTCACTGAGCATGTACTGCTGGTTGCCGACATCCAGCACCTGCATTGCACCCGGCAGGGTCGGCGCCAGCAGACAATCGCCACCGCCACGCACCGCCTCGATATGCTGCTGGAAGAAGGACTCGCCGTTGGCGAAGCGGCGCATGATCGCTGCGCCGATGCCACCAGTGATCTTGCCCTTCAAGTCGAGCGCCGATTCCATCATCACCATCGCGTCCGATTCGCAGTAGATTTTTTCTCCCTGGCGCATCGACACATGCAGGAATGGATCGACGTCACCAGTGATCGTAAATACAGGCATGATTGCGAGTCCTTTCCTGAATGATTAAACGCCTACGCCGAACGAACCAGCCAGAGGACCGAGACCGCCTTTAAAGCCCTGACCAACCGCCTTGAACTTCCAATCGCCACCGTTGCGATATACCTCGCCAAAGATCATGGCCGACTCGGTCGAGCTGTCTTCCGACAGGTCGTAGCGGGCGATTTCCGCATTGCTGCCAGCATTCACCGTGCGGATGAAAGCCTTCTGCACCATGCCGAAGTTCTGGCGGCGTGCATCGCCTTCGTGGATGGTGGCGCAGATCGCGATACGCTCCACATCGGCCGGCACCTTGGTCAGGTCAATGGTGACGGTTTCGTCGTCGCCATCGCCGTCGCCGGTACGGTTGTCACCCGAGTGAGCCACCGACTGGTCGGTCGATTTAAGGTTGTTGTAGAAGATGAAGTCACTGTCGGTGCGGACCTTGCCGTCCACTTTCAACAGGAAGGCCGAGCCATCCAGGTCGAAAGCGTTACCGTCGGTTGCACGCACATCCCAACCCAGGCCGACCACGATCTTGGTCAGGCCAGGTGCTTCTTTGCTCAGATTGACGTTGCCGCCTTTTTGCAGACTGATTGCCATTTTTGATACTCCTTAAATGAAAACCGGACTTTGGGTACTACCAGGCGGCGAGCCGTTGTCCGTATAAAACGGCCCGCCGGATTCTTTACGCTGCTGCGATAGCAGCCGTGGCTTCCTGCTTGCGGCGGTGACGTATGGACGACCACACCGACGCTCCGATAAACGCCACACCAATCAAGCCAGTGAAGATCTCAGGCACATGAAACTTCATGCTTGCCAACATGATCGCGGCCAGAATACCGATCGCGTAGTGGGCGCCGTGTTCCAGGTACAGGAACTGGTCGAGCGTGCCCTTCTTCACCAGATAAATCGTCATCGAGCGGACAAACATCGCGCCAATCGCCAGGCCCAGCATGATGATCACAACGTCCGTGGTAATCGCAAACGCGCCAATCACACCATCGAAACTGAACGAGGCATCCAGCACTTCCAGGTACAGGAAGCCGCCAATACCACCCTTCTTGACCATGTCGCCGACGTTGCCGCCGCCTTCTTCTTCCTTCTCCAGCAGGCTGCTGATACCGTCAACACCGACGTAGATCAGAATGCCCCACAGACCCGAGATCAGCACCACCAGCTTCTGGCCTTCGCTGACCAGACCCATACAGCCCAGCAGCACGCCCAGCGCGATCATCACGGAGATCGAGGACATCTTGCCCAGCGAGCCCAGTTTCTTCTCGAAGTTACCCAGCCAGTGGGTTTCCTTCTCGTGGTCCAGCAGGAAGTTCAGGAACACCAGCAGCAGGAACATGCCGCCGAATGCCGCCACTTCAGCGTGGTGATTCGTCAGGTGCATCGAATACGTTTTCGGATCATTCAAGGCCAGCGTCCACACATCCATGATGCTGATGTCAGCGGCCACCGCCACAATCACCAGCGGGAAGATCAGCCGCATACCGAACACCGCGATGATGATGCCGACGCCAAGGAACAGCTTCTGCCAGTACTCGTCCCAGTTCTTCAATACCGAGGCGTTGACCACCGCGTTATCGAAGGACAGCGAGACCTCCATCGCCGCCAGGATCAGCGCGATACCAAAGGCGGACAGCGCCCCACCCCACCCTGCCAGTGCATAGCCCCACCAGCCAGCCACCGCAAGGCAGATAAAGCTGACGAGGAAAGAAATTCTGAAATGCTTCATCGTTTTCTCTCGTAGTTATTAATCGATGCAACGCAGTGTAAAGAAATCCGACATTTTGAAAAATAGAAGATAATTGAAGTATTACTTCGTAAAAAACGAACCATGAAAAACAGCACACTGAACTTTCGTCACCTGTACTTCTTCTGGATGGTGGCCAAGGAAGGCGGCGTCACACGTGCTGCCGAGCGTCTCGGCCTGGCCGTGCAAACCATCAGCATGCAGCTGGCATCGCTGGAGCAATCGATTGGAAAACAGCTGCTGGAACCGCAAGGGCGCCGCCTCGTCCCCACTGAAGCGGGCAGAAAGGCGCTGAGCTATTGCGACCAGATCTTCCTGCTGGGCGAACAGTTGCAGGACGCACTGGAAGAAGCGGATAACGGCAAGATGCGCCTCACTGTCGGCATCTCCGACTCGCTGCCCAAGCTGATCGCCTACCGCCTGCTGCAAGCCACCCAGATCATGGACACGCAGGTGCGCCTGGTCTGCATGGAAGACGAATTTGAAAACCTGCTGGCCGACCTGGCGCTGGGCAAGCTGGACGTCGTACTGACCGACCGCACCGTGCGCGCAGGCGGCAGCCTCAAGGTATTCAGCCACCTGCTGGGTGAAAGCGACATGAAATTGTTTGGCGTACCGCGCCTGGCGCGCAAATACCGCCGCAACTTTCCAGAGAGCCTGCACGGTGCGCCACTGCTGCTCCCGACCCGCAACAACGCTCTGCGCGGCCGCATCGACGCCTGGCTGGTCGAGCGTAAAGTACGGCCCGAAATCGTTGCCGAGTTTGAAGACAACGCCATGCTCAACACCTTCGGACGCAACGGCCTGGGCTTGTTCTTCGCACCCTCCGCACTGGCGCAGGACATCGAAGACCAGTTCGGCGCCGTTCTGGTCGGCGATGCGCCCGAATTGCGCGAGCACTTCTACGCCATCTCCAACGCCCGCAAAATCACTCACCCGGCAATTGAAGCCATCCTCAACGCAGTCCACTCCGGCCTCTTCGCCTAACTCGCTGGTTTCTCGCAGGAAAAATAGTCGAATTTGCGCTGTATTCGTGCTGAGTCGTTTAAGATGCGGGTTTCAATTACGGAAAACCGCCGCTCGGCCCCTATGCAAAACTTCCTGCTTGTCGTTCTCGCCATCTTTCTGGTGGCGTTGAATGGTTTCTTCGTCGCTGCCGAATTTGGCATCGTCACTCTGCGAAAAACGCGCGTGCGCGCCATCGCCAAGACACAGGGACTCAAGGGGCGCATCCTCGGCAAGGTGCACGGCGAGCTGGACGCTTATCTGTCCGCTTGCCAGCTGGGTATTACGCTGGCCTCGCTGGGCCTGGGCTGGGTCGGTGAACCGGCCTTTGCCGGCCTGCTGGAACCACTGCTGACGCTGGTTGGCATCACGTCGCCCGAGCTGGTGCACGGCATCGCTTTCGTGTTTGCATTTGGTGTCATCTCGTTCCTGCACATCGTGGTCGGCGAACTGGCGCCCAAGTCGCTGGCGATCCGTATGCCGGAAGTGATCGGCCTGTGGTCCGCGCTGCCGCTGTATGGTTTCTACTGGGCCATGTACCCGTTCATCTATCTGCTCAACGCCAGCGCCAATATGGTGCTCGGCCTGGCTGGCCTGGCGGGCAAGGGCAGCCACGACAGCCATTACTCCGTCGAAGAACTCAAGCTGATACTGCGTACCAGCCAGCCTGGCGAGAAGTTCAACCAGGACGAACGCAACATCCTGGCCCATTCGCTCGATTTCAGCGATCTGTCCGTCTCCGACCTGATGCGTCCGATTAATGAGGTTATCAGCCTGAGTGCCAGCCGCTCGCTCAAGGACAACCTGGACGCGATGCTGCGCAACCGCTTCAGCCGCTACCCGTATTACGACAAGGATGGCGACACCGTGCTGGGCGTGGTGCACTTGAAAGATTTATTCTTTGCCATGCAGTCCGGCAAACCAATCACCGACCTGATTCCGTTCCTGCGGCCGGTGGAAACGATTTCCGCGCGCACCCCGGCGCTGGAGCAGTTCCGCCGCTTCCGCGACGGCGCGCCGCACTTTGCGATGATTGGCGAAAAAGGCAAGCGCCCGCTGGGCTTCGTCACGCTGGACAATCTGCTGGGCGCCATGGTCGGCGAGATCCACGACGAGTTCCGCCTCAACGAGAACGACTGGCTCAAGCAGCCGGACGGCACGCTGATCGGCAAAGCCAGCCTGCCGATCTTCTCGCTGGAACGCACGTTGGGCATCGATATAGAAAATGAAGAACTGGGCCTGGAAGAGGTAGAATCGGTAGGCGGCCTGATTATGCTGAAACTGGGCGATATCCCGAAACAGGGGCAACGCATCAGCTTCCGCGGTTTTGATATCGTCGCCAAGAAAATGAACGGTCCGCGCATTCTGCTGGTCAAGGTGATCCCGAAAGACGATACCGAGGATAACGCCGACCAGGACTGACCGGCGCCCTGGGGCGCCAGGGAGGAGTTATGCTAGTCCGGCTTATCCTGTGCAGCGCCCTGCTCGGCCTGGGCGGTGCCGCCGCCGCGGAAAACTGCGGCCACCTGCGCAGCGCCTTCTACGAATACGGCGCGTTCTACTACAAGGCTGCCGACGGCAGCTGGACCGGCATCGACAAGGATGTCGTCGATGAGGTGGCGCGCCGCATGGGCTGCGTCATCGAAGCGTCTACCGATTCCCGCGTCCGCATCTGGGCTGGCCTGGTCGCGGGCAGTCTCGACATGTCGGTATCCGCCATGGCGACACCGGACCGGGAAAAATTCGCGCGCGTGGTCCCCTACATCGCCGAACACAATTACGTGCTGCTGCACAAGGACGTCAGTGACAGCGTCCGCAGCATGGACGATTTCCTGGCCGATCCCAGTATCAAAATCGGCGTCATCAAGTCCTTCCGCCACGGCAAAGTCTACGACGCCTGGCTGGACCGCTTGCGCGCGCAAGGACGCGTTTACGAAGCGCCGGACTACCCTGCCCTGCTGCGCCTGTTCAAAGTGGGACGGGTACAGGCCATGATGGCGCTCAGCGTCGGCTGGTATCCGCTGGTCAAGCATCAGCAGGTGGCGGGCAGCTACCGTGTCATGGACTGGTCGCCGCAGAAGGAAGCGCTGGTGGGTGGACTGATCCTGTCACGTCAGCGCGTGGATGCAGCGATGGCCGCGCGCTTCAGCCAGACCATCCGCGCCATGCGCGAAGACGGCACGCTGAAGCGCATCTTTGAACGTCACCTCGATCCCGAACTGGCGGCCAGACTCATCAACTTTTAAAGCGCGTTGCCAGTCCAGTTGCGCAGCAGGCCAAGGCCCACTGCCAGCAGGGTCGGGCCAATGAACAGGCCGACGAAACCAAACGCCAGCACGCCGCCCATCACGCCCAGCAGCACCAGGATGAATGGCAAGCTGGAGCCGCGCGAAATCAGCACCGGCTTGACCACGTTGTCGACGCCGCTGATGACAAACATTCCCCACACAAACATGAAGATAGCCCAACCGGTGCTGCCCTGGTTGAACAGCCAGATGGTCGCACCGCCCCAGATCAGTGGTGGACCAACCGGTATCAGCGAGAACAGGAAAGTGGCCACCGACAGCAGCGCCACGGCCGGCACGCCGGCAATCAGGAAACCAATCGCCGCCACCACCGCCTGCGCCAGCGCGGTGCCCAGCAAGCCATACATCACGCCGCGCACAGTGCGGCTGACGGTATCGGCCACGGTCACGCTTTGTTCGCCAATCAGCTTGTTCATGCCGGTGGCCAGTGCCTGCAACATGGCCTGGCCGTCGCGGTACAGGAAGAAGCTGACAAACACCGCCAAGCTGACCTGCGCCACGCCACTGCCCAGCACCATGCCGCCGCCCAGCAACAAACGGCGCGCCGGTTCCAGCAAATTCTTGGCCACGTTCATGAGCTCTTCGCGGCTGTGCAGCAGCTTGCCCAGATAAGTGTAAGCCGCCTCCCCCACTACCGGAATATCCTTCAGCCAGGCCGGTGGATCGAGCGTGCCGCTGCCCAGGCCGTCCTTGATCTGGTCATAGAAGTCGGAAGCGTTGCCGGCGATATTCCACGTCACCAGCGCCAGCGGCACGATGATGAGCAAGGTCAGGCCCACGCTCATCACCAGCGCGGCAAGCGTGCGGCGCTGCCTGAGTTTGCCGAGCAGGCGCAGGTACAGCGGCCAGCTGGAAATCGTAATGGCTGCGGCAAACAAGATCGCCGCCAGGAACGGCCGCAGCACAATCAGGCAGCCGATCACCAGCAGGATCACGGCGGCAAGGCGGGTAAAAGGCTGGAAGCGCTGTTGCATGCGTTGTCCGATCATGAGAGCAGCAGTTTAAGATCCTGAACCGTGATAGACACTGGCTGGCCTGGACGGATCAGCAGGCGTATCTTGCCCTGCTTGTCGAACACATAGCTGGCGGCGGTGTGGTCCATCGAATAGCTGCGCGGATCCTTGCCTGGCACCTTGCTGTACATGACCTTGAACTCTTTGCCCACGGCAGCAGTCTGTTCCGGCGTGCCATACAGCCCCAGGAAGCGCTTGTCGAACACCGGCACATACTCCGCCAGCAGCTGTTGCGTATCGCGCTCAGGATCGACCGTCACAAACAGCACTTGCACCTGGTCGGCCTGCGGACCGAGCGTCTTCATGATTTCCGACATCTCGGCCATGGTCGTCGGGCACACATCCGGGCATTGGGTATAGCCGAAGAACATGATGACCACCTTGCCTTTGAAGTCGGCCATGGTGCGCGGCTTGCCGTTATGGTCGGTCAGCGCGAAGTCCTTGCCGAACGATGCACCGGTGAGATCGGTGCTCTTGAACGCCGGCGCCGGTTTCTCGCTACAGCCTGCCAGCAGCGCCAATGCGATCAAGGCAAAAGCAAAGAGTTTTTTCATGGCTTAGCGTACGTCCAGCAGTTCAACGTCAAAGATCAGCGTGGCGTTGGGCGGGATCGGACCGATGCCATTATCGCCGTAGCCCAGGCTTGGCGGTACGATCAGGGTACGCTTGCCGCCGACTTTCATGCCCTGCACGCCATCGTCCCAGCCCTTGATGACCTGACCGCCGCCAAGCGGGAAGCTGAACGGCGCACGGCCAATCGAAGAATCGAACTGCGCGCCATGCTGCTGCGGCGCATCTGGCACATACAGCCAGCCCGTGTAGTTCACCACCGCCTCCGTCCCTGCCACGGCTTCCTTGCCGGTACCCACTACCGTATCGGTCTTCTGCAGGACCGCCACCGAGGCTGAGGCTGAGGCTGAGGCCGAGGCCGAGGCCTGCTGCGGCGTCTTCGCGCGCTCACAGCCAGCCAGTAGGGAAACCGAAATCAATGCCAGGGCGAGAACTTTTTTCATCAGTGTGTGTCTTTCAGGTGAACTTGTTTTTGCTTGAGACAATCTAAGCAATATGTCGCCATTATCAACGATTGCCAAAAAGAGGCAAACATCAATGAAGTTGAGGCCAGCCAGCCCACCAGGGCGGCTGCAATCAGGCCAGGCGAGTTACCAGGGAAGTTACTTACCGAGCGCGGTTCCAATCATGCGTGCGACCACCGTTCCCAAATGAGAAGTGCGCACTTTGCCGTTTTTCTTTAGCGGAACGGCTGCGTCGATAACGAGGTTGGCACGTAATCCGAAGACCTGTTCCTGTTCTTCTAGTAATGTTCATGAGTCTCAACAAGAGAACGCCATTTTTTGTCGGCTGCAATGCATATTAAAACGGAATCGGGCACGTCGACGCGGTCGGCTGACCGAAACTGGCCCAGCCTGACTTGGGATTGCTGTTGGCCGAAATGCTGCCTTTGTCGGGGTAAAACAGGCAGTACTCGCCAGTGGCGGTAATGACGCGGTAGATACGCTTGGGGTCGTTGGGCGCGCTGAACAGTTCGACGCGGGCGGCTTCATACCATTTCGGTTTGACCGCCGCATGGGCTGCGGCCACGCCTTTGGCCAGCCGCGTGGCTGGCGTATCCACGGGCGCGCTAAAGCCTTGCCGCTGTTGGGCGCGCAGTTCACGGTCAATGGCGCCAGCGATCTTCAACATCTGCTGTTTGACGTCTGCTGGCAGCGCAGCCTGCGGATCGGCCAGCAGGGCAAGTTCTTCAGGCGTGTCTGACGGTGCCGGTGCCGGCGGTGATTGCGTGACTGGCACAGCGGGCGCTGGCGCGTCCTCTGCTAACCGTTTCGGTGATGTCGGCGCGGCTGGCACCTGCATGGTCTGGACTGGCACCGCTTTCGGTAGTGGTGGCGCAGCTTGAAACAGCTGTATCCACACGCGCTCGTCTTGTGTCTGGCGATTGGGCACAGGACGCGTGGCAAACCACAGCAGCGCCACATGCAACAGGGCGACCGCGGTTAAACCAGCAAAGTTCCGGCGTGGATGAACAAGCATGTGGCTAGTAAATAGTTACCAGCCGCGCAGCATAACATCTTGTTCAAAACAGAAATACGCGCTTTGTCACGCCTTAGAGCTTGATGTAGTGATCCACCAGCAGTGCCAGGAACAGCAGGCCCAGGTAGACAATCGACCAGGTGAACGCCTTACGTGCGATCAGGTCAGTGTAGTGGCGGTAGATCTTCCACGCATGGCGCAGGAAGACGGCATTCAGGATGACCGCGCTGACCAGATAGATCAGGCCGCTCATCTGCACCGCAAACGGCAGCAGCGTGGTTGCCGCCAGTGCGATCGAATACAGCCAGACGTGGAACTGGGTGAACTTCATGCCGTGCGTGACCGGCAGCATCGGCAGGCCGGACTTCGCATAGTCATCGCGGCGGTACAGGGCCAGCGCCCAGAAATGCGGCGGCGTCCAGACGAAGATGATCAGCACCAGCAGCCATGCTTCCATCGGCACATCATTGGCCACGGCCGCCCACCCCAGTGCCGGCGGCATCGCGCCCGACAGCCCGCCGATCACAATATTTTGCGGCGTCGACGGCTTCAGAATCATGGTGTAGATGATGGCGTAACCGAGGAAGGTCACAAAGGTCAGCCACATGGTCAGCGGATTGACCAGCGAGTACAGCACCCACATGCCCGCGCCGCCAATCACCAGCGCAAACACCACGGTCTGCGACACCGAGATATTCCCCAGCGCCATGGGACGGCGCGCAGTGCGCGCCATGCGCGCATCGATCTCGCGCTCGGCCAGGCAGTTGACGGCAAACGCCGCGCCCGTGAGCAGCCAGATGCCGACGGTTGCGTACAGCACCAGCGACAGCGACGGCAGCCCATCCGAGGTGCCAAGGAACATGCCGATGACGGCACAGAACACGGCCATCATGGTGACGCGCGGTTTGGTCAACGCCCAAAATTGCGAGGCGCGGTTCTGCTGTTTGCTGCTTACGGTTTGCGTGGTCATGAGCGATACTTAATCAATGCCGTACCGTCGACGTGGAGGGATGCGAGGCGCCGAATGCTGCCTTTTTTGCAATGTCGTACTGGTACTTAGCCTTGTAGTTTAACATGGTCAGCAAAAGTACCAGCAGCGCCGCCCCGGCGTTGTGCAAGACGGCGATCGTCAGCGGGAAGCTCAGGTAGATGGTGGCGATGCCCGTCAGGATCTGCGCCGCCAGCGCCAGCGCGATGTTGCGGGCGGTTTTATGCAGCACATCATGCCCCCACGCACGCCACGCCGTATAACCGGCCACCAGCGCCACGATGATGCCGAAATTGCGGTGCACCCAGTGGATCGCGGTCAGCGCCTGGAATGGCAGGTAGTGGCCGGCGGCCGTCTTGCCCAGCTCGCGCCACAATGTGAAGCCGTGTTCGAAGTCCATGTCCGGGATCACCTGGCCGCCGCACAGCGGGAAATCGGTACACGCCAGCGTCGCGTAATTGGTGCTGGTCCAGCCGCCCAGCGCCAGCTGCACCAGCAGCAGCGCGGCCGTCACGCCCGCCAGGATGCGGATGTTGCGCATGGCCGGTGGCGAGGCGCTGACCACGGTGCGCGGCGCGATCAGATGGTTCTGACGGCCGCCGTACCACACCAGCATGGACAGCAAGCCCATGCCTAGCAGCAGGTGGATGGTGACGATCACCGGCTGCAGCTTCAGCGTCACGGTCCATGCGCCAAACGCGCCCTGCAGGCAGACGAAGAAAAACAGGGCCGTCGGCAGCCAAGGCGCGTATTCGATACGCCGCGTCTTGCGCCATTGGTACCAGGACTGCGCCATCATCGCGACGATCAGCACGCCGATGGTCATGGCCAGGTAGCGGTGGATCATCTCGATCCACGCCTTCACCACCGTGACCGGGCCGGTCGGCATCAGCGCCTCGGCGGCCACGATCTGCTCATGCGCCAGGAACGGGTTGGCGGCGCCATAGCAGCCCGGCCAATCCGGGCAGCCAAGGCCGGAATCGGTCAGCCGCGTAAAAGCGCCAAACACGATCAGGTCGAACGTCAGGAACACGCAGACCCACACCAGCTTGCGGTACTTACTGGCGTCCGATGAAGTCCAGACGATGGCGGCCGGCAGCAACGCAATCAGCAGCGCCGTGATAGCCATTTGAGCAAGGGTGAGGTGCATCTGCGTTACCTATTCTTTAACCGATGGCCGAAGCCTTCAACAATTTTGCGATGTCCTTGTGGACCCGCTTGACCTTCTCGACATCGCTGGACACCGCCCCTTTCGGGAAGCGCATCATCAGGTTGCCCAGCGGGTCGATCAAATATACATGGTCGGACAAACGGTCCCCACTGCCCTCCAGCGGCAGCCACTTGGCCACCACATCGGCCGGTGCGCGCAGCATGTGGGTGCCGTCGTTCACGCGCAACAGCATGGTTTCCAGCGGCTGCTCGTCGGTAATCAGCCACACGCGCTCGATACGCTCCATCTCCTTGCCCTGCATGGTACGCAACTGGCGCATGGCAAACAGCTGGTCCTGGCAGTCCTGCTGGCAATCGGATGGGCCTACCTTCAGCATAATCCATTTACCCTTGAAATCCTCCAGCTTGGCCGGCTTGCCGTCCAGTGTGGCGCTGGCCATGGCGGGAATCGGATAGTTGCGCGGATCGATGAGCGCGCCGTAATTGGTTGCTCCGCCTTTGGGTTTGATCACGTAATAGGTGAAGTATGACGCAATCAGCGGCGCCGCGCACACGGCCAGTACTGCAATCAGCTTCCAGCGGCCGCGTTTAGGGTTGTTTGGTTTTTCCACGTCTGAATCCGTTCACGACAAAAAAGATAACCGCCATCGCCGACAGTGCGTACCACTGAAAGGCGTAGCCCTGATGTTTTTCCACGCCCAGCGACGGCGCCGGCCAGTCGCGCACCATCTGCGCATCGTCGCCGGACGGCTGGGCTGGCGCGCCTTGCTCAATCACGAAAGGCTGCATGGTCAGGCCGCTGTCCCTGGCCAGTTGCAGCGGATCGGCGTTCTGTACGATGGCGTTGGGCGTCAATGGCGGCGCGCTGCCCAGTTCCAGCACATGGCCGGCATTCAGGCGAGCCACACCTTGCAGTGTGACCATGCCTTCCGGCGTGGCATAGGCAGGCAGCTTGTCGCGCACGGCCGGATCGCGCGGCAGCCAGCCACGCTCCACCAGCACGTGCATATTCGATCCGGCAATTTTGAATGGCATCAGCAGATAGAAGCCTGCCCTGCCCTGATATGGCCGGTTGTCCAGATACACCGGCCAGCTGCGCACGAATTCACCGCTGACGGTGACGCGGTGCCAGTCCACGGCATCGGCCGCGACGGGCGCGCCGTCCAGCATGACAGGCGCGGCATGGGCGCCCTGCGCCAGTTTTTCCTGAAGCGCTATTTTCTGCTCGGCGCGGCGCTGCTGCCAATTGCCGAGCTGTACGCCGACGACCACCACCAGCACCGTGGCCACGAAAGGAATCAATTTAAAGCGGAACGCCATTACAATGGAACCTCGATCAAACCGTCACTCCTCATGCTATGAAAATTGCTGTTGCCATCGCGTTCATCCTGATACTCGGCAGCCTGGGGGCGGCGTTCTTTTTCCTCATGCGCGACAAGGGCCGCAGCAACAACACCGTGCGCGCGCTGGCAGTGCGCGTGGCGCTGTCGATAACCCTGTTCCTGCTGATCCTGCTGGCCTATCGCCTGGGCTATATCCATCCGACAGGCATCCGCACCGCCTAACCCGCACTGCGGCCTGCAGGGGTCTGACCCCGTACGGGGTCAGACCCCGCGGCTGGCGTTGCGCTTTGGGTCTGACGCATAAAAAAAGCCGCACCGGAGTGCGGCTTTTGTCTATCTGGATTTTATAACCAGTAGACCACGACGTACAGCCCCAGCCAGACCACGTCCACAAAGTGCCAGTACCACGCCGCGCCTTCAAACGCGAAGTGGTGATCCGGCGTGAAGTGGCCACGCAGCACCCGGTACAGCACCACCGACAGCATGATCGCGCCCATCGTCACGTGGAAGCCGTGGAAGCCAGTCAGCATGAAGAAGGTCGAACCGTAGATGCCCGAAGTCAGCTTCAGGTTCAGCTCAGTGTACGCATGGTGATACTCATACGCCTGGAAGCCCATGAACACGGCACCCAGCAGGATGGTAGCAAACAGCCAAAACGCCGTCTGCGCGCGGTGGCCAGCACGCAGCGCGTGGTGGGAAATAGTCAGCGTCACGCCCGAGGTCAGCAGCAGCGCGGTGTTGATGGTCGGGATCGGGAACGGCCCCATGGTCCGGAACTCTTCCACCGTGCCGGCCGGGCCGACATTACCCCAGTGCGGTGCAAAATCCGGCCAGATGAATTTATGGTCCAGGTCCGACAGCCACGGCATGGAAATCGTCCGCGCATAGAACAGCGCACCGAAGAACGCGCCGAAGAACATCACCTCGGAGAAAATGAACCAGCCCATCGACCAGCGATAGGAATGGTCTATGCGCTGGCTGTACAAGCCACCTTCCGACTCCTTGATGGCGTCGCCAAACCAGAAATACAGCACGATCAGCGTACCAACGATGCCCAGCAGGTTGGCCACCGGCCCCCACGACACGTCATTGACCCAGGCAGATGCGCCTGCCATGGTCACCAGCAGGCACAGGCCTGCCAGCAGCGGCCAGCGCGATGGGCCGGGCACGAAGTAATACGGTGCTGCGGCGCCATGTGAACTTGTGGAACTCATCTTCATCTCCCTAATCAACTTTTATTTAGCTACTACGAGTTTGACGATTGATATCAGTAATCCTATGAACACAGCCACGGCCAGCAAGGCCGCGAGGATGATGTGGAACGGGTTCAAGCCCTGCTGGTCCTCATCAAAATCACGCTTGCGGCGCAGGCCGACAAACGACCACAGCACAGCCTTCATCGAATACAGGAAGCCGGGCTTTTTACTCATCAGTTGGCCGCCGTCTTGACCAGGCCGCCGCCCACCTCAAAGAAGGTGTACGACAGCGTGATCGTTTTAACGTCCCTGGGCAGTTTCGGATCGATGTAGAACACCACCGGCATCTGCCGCGCTTCACTGGCCTTCAAGGTTTGCTGCTTGAAGCAGAAGCACTCAACTTTTTTGAAATACGGCGTCGCGTTTTGCGGCGCATAGCTTGGTATCGCCTGCGCATTCATCTCGCGCGGCTGCATGTTGACCACTTCATACATCACCGTGTTCAACTCGCCCGGATGCACCGTCATGCTGGCTTGCGTCGGGCGGAAACGCCACGGGCCTTGCGCATTGCCGTCGAATTCGATGGTCACGTTACGGGTCTTGTCGACCTGCGTGTTCTTGTCGAATTCCACGGTGCCGTCCTTCTGCGTCAACACGTTCAGCCCCAGCGCTTCGCAGATCTGGCGGTAGAACGGATTGAGCGCATAGGCAAAGCCGAACATCGCGACTGCAATGACGATCAGCTTGCCCAGCAGGGTGCGGTTGGCGGGCGTCATGTCAGCTCAGCCAGATGCGCTTGACGAACACCATGACAAAGAAGAACAGCGCTGCCCCGCCCAGGAACAGGGCGGTGCGCAGGTTGTTCGGCTTCTTTTGGCCGTTCATGATTATTTGAACTGCGGTGGGGTTTCAAAGGTGTGGAACGGCGCCGGCGACGGCACAGTCCACTCCAGACCTTCCGCACCATCCCATGGCTTGGCTTCCGCCTTCTTGCCGCCACGGATAGTCGGGATGATCACGCCAAACAGGAAGAACGCCTGCGACAGACCGAAACCAAACGCGCCGATGGTGGCGATCATATTGAAGTCGGTGAACTGCGCCGAGTAGTCGGCGTAGCGGCGCGGCATGCCGGCCAGGCCCAGGAAGTGCATCGGGAAGAAGGTCACGTTGAAGGTGATCAGCGACAGCCAGAAGTGGATCTTGCCCATGGTTTCGTTGTACATATGGCCGGTCCATTTCGGCGACCAGTAGTAGAAACCGGCAAACAGCGCGAACAGCGAACCGGCCACCAGCACGTAGTGGAAGTGCGCCACCACATAGTAGGTATCCTGCAGCTGGATGTCGATCGGGGTCACGGCCAGGATCAGGCCGGTGAAGCCGCCGATCGTGAACACGAAGATGAAGCCCACCGCAAACAGCATCGGGGTTTCAAACGTCATCGAACCGCGCCACATGGTAGCGATCCAGTTGAACACTTTGACGCCGGTCGGCACCGCGATCAGCATGGTCGCGTACATGAAGAACAGCTGCGAGGTCACCGGCATGCCGGTGGTGAACATGTGGTGCGCCCAGACGATGAAGGACAGAATTGCGATCGACGCGGTGGCGTAGACCATCGATGCGTAGCCGAACAGCTGCTTGCGGGCGAACGCCGGCAGGATCTGCGAGACGATGCCGAACGCCGGCAGAATCATGATGTACACCTCCGGGTGGCCGAAGAACCAGAAGATGTGCTGGTACATGACCGGGTCGCCGCCAGCGGCAGCGTTGAAGAAGGAGGTGCCGAAGTGGCGGTCGGTCAGCGTCATGGTAATCGCGCCAGCCAGCACCGGCATCACGGCGATCAGCAGGTAGGCGGTAATCAGCCAGGTCCAGCAGAACATCGGCATCTTCATCAAGGTCATGCCCGGTGCGCGCATGTTCAGGATGGTGACGATGATGTTGATCGACCCCATGATCGACGACGCGCCCATCAGGTGCATCGCGAAAATACCCATGTCCATGCCCATGCCCATCTGGGTCGACAGTGGCGCATACAGCGTCCAGCCGGCCGCCGTGGCGCCGCCTGGCACCAGGAACGAGGTCGCCAGCAGCAGCGCTGCCGGTGGCAGCAGCCAGAACGAGAAGTTGTTCATGCGCGCAAACGCCATGTCCGAGGCGCCGATCTGCAGCGGGATCATCCAGTTGGCGAAGCCGACGAAGGCCGGCATGATGGCGCCAAACACCATCACCAGGCCGTGCATGGTGGTCAGCTGGTTAAAGAACTCCGGCTGGAAGAATTGCAGGCCAGGTTTGAACAGCTCGGTACGGATGGCCAGCGCCAGCACGCCGCCGGACAGCAGCATGATGAAGGAGAACCACAGGTACAAGGTGCCGATGTCCTTGTGGTTGGTAGCGAACAGCCAGCGCGACAGACCGTGCGGATGGTCATGTGCGTGATCGTGCCCGTGGTCGTGTGCGTGATCCAAAGTGCTAGTGCTCATGTTGTAACGCTCCTGATTACTTACGTGCAGCCACGACTTCGGCTGGTTGAACGATGTTCTCGGCGGCCTTGTTCGACCAGCTATTGCGGGTGTAAGTAATCACAGCCGCGATATCCGTATCCGACAGTTGCTTCCAAGCGGGCATTTCGGCGGAATATTTTCCGCTCTTCTTACCGTGCAGCAGAACGTTGATCTGTTCCGCCTTGGGACCGTTGACCACTTCCGAGCCATCCAGCGGTGCGAACGCGCCTGCAACACCCTTGCCGTTGGCCTGGTGGCAGACCACGCAGTTGGTGTTGTAGACTTTTTCGCCCTTGGTTTTCAGCTCATCGATCGTCCAGGTTTTGTTGGGATCATCAGCCAGCGCGGCCATTTCTTTTTTCTTGCCGTCGACCCAGGTCTTGTACTCGGCATCCGTGACCACGCGCACCACGATCGGCATGAACGCGTGCTCCTTGCCGCACAGCTCCGAGCAGTAGCCGCGGAAAACACCCGTGTGTTCAGCCTTGAACCAGGTATCGCGCACGAAGCCAGGAATCGCATCCTGCTTCACCGCAAACGCCGGAATCGACCACGAGTGGATCACATCATTGGCGGTGGTCACCATGCGGATCTTGCGGTGCACCGGCACCACCACCTCGTTATCGACTTCCATCAGGTAGTTGTCGCCGCGCTTCTCGGTCGGCTCAAAGCCCGGTGCGCCGACTTGTGCGCGCGGCGTGGACAGGTTGGACAGGAAGGAAATCCCCTCGCCCTCGCCCTTGAGGTAATCGTAGCCCCACTTCCACTGCATGCCGGTGACCTTGATGGTGATGTCGGCATTGGAGGTGTCCTTCATGCCCACCACCGTGCGCGTGGCAGGCAGCGCCATGCCGATCACGATCAGGAACGGCACGATGGTCCAGGCTATTTCAACCGCAGTGGATTCGTGGAAGGTGGCCGGCTTGTGGCCCAGCGACTTGCGGTGCTTGATGATCGAATAGAACATCACGCCAAACACAGCGACGAAGATGACCAGGCAGACGCCCATCATCCAGTTGTGCAGGCTGTAGACTTCGGTGGCGATTTGGGTGGCGGGAGGCTGTAGATTCAGTTCCCCGGCGATAGGTCCGCCGGTGCCGCCGGTGGCTGCGGCATAGGTGCCCGTGCTTGCTGCGGTTTCAGCTGCCCACGCTGGCATACCCGCTGCCAACATCGACAGCCCGAGCATCAACGCTTGAAGTCGCTTCGCATATTTCATGTTTTCCCCAACTGCCCAAGAAATTAAAATATTTTTTTAACGTCTTACCGGCTGATCGGTGAACTGAACCGGCGACGCTCCTTAAACAACTGACGCCTGCCTGCCCACAACCTTCTGCGGAACAACGCCGACGCTCGATTCTGCTTAATTCAACTGCTCGTTCGTGCTCGATATAACCTGATTTCGCCTGGGGTCGCGGATTTATAGCTGGCGACGTGACACGCTGGCAAAATTAGTGAATGATTATATAGAACAAAAACGAAGCACATCAAGAAATAATCGATTTCACAACTATGCTGTTGCCACGGGCGTTACGCCGCAGGGCAACATACCTTCCCCTCTTAACGCGGCTTGCGCGGCGGGTCAAAACGGATAATTGCTTCGCCCTTGGAAGTGACCTTGGGCGCCGGCCGGAACGCGTGACCGTAGATAACTTCAAAGCTCAGGCCGAGTTTCCCATCGGAACGACGACCACGCTCGAGCGTATCCAGCATACGTTGCCAGGCCTGTTTGCCCATCATGCTGCGACGCAACGTCGTGAGCGGATTTCCGCCCAGCGCACGCACGTCAGCTAACAACGCTTGTGGTGTTTCATAGGTCACCGTGATGGTTTCCATGTCCAGCACCGGCGTCGAAAAGCCCGCTTCCACGAGCTGATCGCCGAAATCGTGCATATCCACGAAGGGCAGCGCATGGGGTGACAGGTCCGCTTCCGCAAACGCATTGCGCACCTCGCGCAGCGTATCCGGGCCGAAGCAGGAAAACATCAGCAGGCTGTTCACGCGCAACACCCGGCGCCACTCGGCAAACACGCGGTCCGGCTGCGGATGCCAGTGCAGGGCCAGATTCGACCAGACCAGATCCAGCGCATTCGGCCCCAGTGGCAGCTCGGCAAAATCACCGCACAGCAGATCGACGCCGCTTTTGGACGGCAGCAACTTGCTCAGCAACTGGTTCAGCGACGAGGATTTGGCGCCCGGCCCCTGGGCAGCGCGCAGCATGGCTTCGGCGGCATCCAGGCCCAGAATATGGGCCGCAGGATACATTTTTTGCAACAGCGGCAGATCGGCGCCGGTGCCACAACCGGCGTCCAGAACGCGCAAGGGCGCTATTTTAATCAATTCCAGGCGATCAAACATGCGGGAAGATATCTCCCGGCGCAGGAAATCGGCGGCCTGCACCCGTTCAGGACGGGAAAACAGCTGGCGGACGCGCTCCAGATCGATCGGTGCGCTGAGTTTGGGGGGATTAGCGGGGACTTGCATGATGAAGAGTCGTTGTAATGCGATAATGTCGGCAGTGTACATGGTAGAACGCCATTGCGACGACCACCGGCCCGGTTTTCCGGGCAGGAGCGTGGCATGAATCACAAGATTGGCAAAACCGCGCCGCTGCGCATACTGCTGCACCGCTGGCGCGGCGCCCTGCTGCGCAGCGTACTGCCCAGCGCCTGCGCCCTATGTGGCAGCGACAGCGACAGCGACGACGCCCTGTGCCCCGGCTGCGCCGCCCAGTTCTTCGGCCCCGCCGCCGCCATCGCCCGCTGCCCGCGCTGCGCCAACCCCATTCCGGGGTCAGGTCCGTCATTTCTACACGGCCTCGGCGGTACGCTATGCGGCGTTTGCCTGGCCGATCCGCCTGCGTTTGACCGCACGGTGGTCGCTGCCGATTACGCTTTACCGGTAGACCAGCTGGTATTGCAGCTAAAATTCGGCCATCGCCTGGCGCTGGCGCCGTTATGCGCCCGTCTGCTGCGCGATGCCGTGCCGCCGGATTGTGCGCTGCCTGCCTTGCTCTGTCCGGTGCCGCTCAGCGCGCACCGGCTGGCCGAGCGCGGCTACAACCAGGCGCTGGAAATCGCCCGGCCACTGGCCCGCAGCCTGGGTGTCGCGCTGCATCCCCGCCTGGCCGCGCGGGTGCGCGAGACAGCGGCCCAGAGCAGCGTCAGCCCGGACCAGCGCGCACATAACATCGCCGGCGCGTTTGCCGTGCCCGATGCCGCCCTGGTCGCCGGCCGCCACATCGGCGTGGTGGATGATGTGATGACCAGCGGCCGCACGCTGAACGAGCTGGCGGCCACCTTGAAACGCCACGGCGCCGCGCGCGTAAGCAACTTCGTGTTTGCCCGCACGCCGCCCCATTGAAAAAGATTGAAAAAAGAGGAAACAGCATGTTCCACGTCGTCCTGGTCCACCCAGAAATCCCGCCCAACACCGGCAACGTCATCCGCCTGTGCGCCAATACCGGCGCCCAGCTGCACCTGATCGAGCCGCTCGGCTTCCCGCTGGAAGATGCCAAACTCAAACGCGCCGGTCTCGACTACCACGAGTACGCGCGCATGAAGGTGCACAAGAACTGGGAAGCCTTCCTGGCCGAAACCCGGCCCGACCCGGCGCGCATGTACGCCATGACCACCCACGGCAGCGCGCCATTCGCCCAATGCCAGTTCCAGCCCGGCGACGTGTTCGTGTTCGGCTCGGAAACCGCCGGCCTGCCGGTCGCGCTGCGCGAAAGCTTCCCCACCGCCCAGCGCATCCGCCTGCCAATGCGCCCGGATAACCGCAGCATGAATTTGTCCAATACCGTTGCCGTGGTGGTGTTTGAAGCCTGGCGCCAGAACGGCTACGCCGGCGGCGCCTGAGCGACCAGCATCATGCTCATCCCAACTGCGTCTGCCTGGCTGTTCTGGCTGGCGCAGGGCCCTGGGAATCGAGCTCGCATGGGGCTGGCGGCTGGTCCGCCACTGCATGTCGCCACACCGAGCTTGCGACGCCAGCGATCAGCAATACAATCGCCGCCCGCTCCAGCGGGCGTGGCGCCTGCTGCTGGTAGATGTAGCCATACAGCAGTCCAAACAGGGTTTCAAACAACAGCAGCTGGCCGGACAAGATCACCGGCACGCGGCGGCTGGCGATATTCCATAACTGGTTGCCGATCACCGAAGCGCCCAGCGCCACCACCGACACCACGCTCCAGAAACGCAGCCAGTCGCGTGCCACGCCATGCGCGTCCAGAACGCCTGCGCCGCCCAGCGCCAGCACCACCACACCCATCACCAGCGCCACCACACCCGTGCTGAGGCCATACAAGCCGGCCCATTCGGCGCCGCTGTAGCGCGGATTACTTTTCAGGAAACGCGCATTATCGACCGCGTACCAGGTCCAGCACAGCAGCGCGCCAAACGCGCACAGCATGCCCAGCGCGACCAGTGGCCACGGCTTGCTTTGCGCAGCCGCGTGCAGGAATACATCGACGTTGATGCAGACGATACCGGCCACCACCAGCGCCAACGGCCACGCCAGCTGCCGCAAGGGCAGCGCGCCGTGGTCGCGCCGGCCCAGCAGCGTCACGCTCAACGGCAGCAGGCCGATAATCAGCGACGCCGCCGCCACGCCGGCCAGTTGCACGCCGTTCGACAGCAGCAGGTAGTAGACGATATTTCCGGCCAGCGCATGGCGCAGCAGCATCCAGCCATCGGCACGCGTCAGCCGGCGCAGCAGGCCGTTCAGACGCGGCAGCAGCAACAGCAAGGTAATCAGCCCGTAGGCCAGATAGCGCCCCAGCGCCAGCTCCATCGGCGAGAACTCCGCCAGCCAGCGCGGCATCACGAAAATCATGCCCCAGAACGCTCCGGCCGCCAGGCCGCATAAAACGCCATACCACATACTTGCCTCCTTTGAGACACGCATTCTGGCCCGGCGCGGACCACAAGGATTGTGCGGGACTAGCGGATTTTTGTCTGATTCTGCTTACGGTAGGCCAGCGGGGTGATGTCCATGGCGCGGCGCATGGCGTGGGTCAGCGCGCTCTGGTCGGCGTAACCGGCCAGCGTCGCCAGTTGTGCAATCGGCAAGGACGACGCCACCAGCTGGCGGCACACAAAGCGCAGGCGCATCGCGTTGAGCCAGGCCAGCGGCGTGGTGTCCAGCTCCTCGCGGAATACGCGGTGCAGGCTGCTCACGCTCAGGCAGGCCACCTTGGCCATGCTGCCGGTATCCCACGGCTGGGCGGGCTGCGCTTCAAAGCGCGTCAATGCCGCCTGCAGGCGCGAGGCGGGGCGGATCGGCTGCGCGGTCAGCGACTCCAGCAGCAAGGGCGTCCAGTTGGCCAGGACACCGGTGCTGGCAGCGCCCTGCTCCTGCAGCATGCCCATGAAATCGACCAGCTTGGCGGTGGCCGCGCTGACCGGCGCGAATGGCCGTTCCGCCAGCAGGCCCGCGGTTTCCGCCGGCACCGACGCCAGGTCGAAGTCCAGTATCAGCGAGGCATTCGGTTCGTGGGAAAACTGCGTGTGCACCAGGCCCGGTGCAATGAAGGCCGCGCGCAGCGGATGCAGCACCGCGCCCTGGCCGTTGATGTCCAGCGTCAGCCGGCCGCTGAGCGGCAGCACCATCTGGGCGAAATCATGCGCGTCCGAGAACGGAACGTCATAGCTGCGCAGATCGATTTCGGTAGAGCTCATGCCGCCCAGTGTAAACCATTCAGCGGCGTGCGCCCCAGACCGCCAGCAGCGCCAGCAAGCCCGCGCCCAGCAGGCCGACCATCACCGTGGTGCCAGCCATGATGGCCGCCGGGTTGCGCAGGCCGGAGAACTCGGCAGCAAACGCCAGCACCACGGCCGTAATCAGCTGCGCCGGCAGCACGAAACGCAGGTTGCGGAAAGCCCATGGATTCTCGCGCAGCCAGAACTTGCGCGCCACCATGAGCGGCGGTCCCCATAATGCGATCAGGAACGCCAGCACCGCCACCAGGATCAGGACGATCCTCATTTGAACGAACGGACCTTGGCCAGCAGCTTGGTGGTCGAGCGGTCATGCTCAAAATCGATGGCCACCGCTTCGCCGCCATATGCAATCACGGCCTTGCCTTCGGGGATGGCATCCATCTGGTAATCGCCGCCCTTGGCATAGATTTCCGGACGCGCCTGCTGCACCACTTCCAGCGCCGTGTCTTCGTCAAAGTCCACCACCAGGCTCACCGACTCCAGCGACGCCAGCACCGCCATGCGGTCGCCGCAGGTGTTGAGCGGACGATCATCGCCCTTGCCCAGGCGCTTGACGGACGCGTCGGTATTGGCGGCCACCACCAGCGAGGCGCCCAGTGCGCGCGCCTGCGCCAGATAGGTCACGTGGCCACGGTGCAGGATGTCGAATACACCGTTGGTCAGCACCACCGGCTTGGGCAGCGCCGCCACGCGGGCGGCCAGTTGTTCGCGGGTGCAGATCTTGTCTTCAAATTGAGGCATCGGTTCTTTCGTTAAGTCTTGGGTTCTTCATCTTCCGGCTGGTCTTCCTCGATACTCAGCGCGCCAAAGGCGCCGCCGCCCTCGCCCGGTTCAGGCCGGCCGCCATGCAGCTTGATCTGCAGGCGCAGGCCGTTGGCCGAATCGGCATTGCGCAGCGCCTCCTCGTAGGCGATATAGCCCTTATTATAAAGTTCATACAGCGCCTGGTCGAACGTGCACATCCCCAGCTCGCGCGACTTGTGCATGATTTCCTTGATCGACTGGAAGTTACCCTTGAAGATCATCTCGGCAATCGTCGGCGTGTTGAGCAGAATTTCAATCGCCGCCTTGCGCCCCTTGCCGTCCTCGGTACGGATCAGCCGCTGCGAGACGATGGCGCGCAGATTGGAGGACAGATCCATCAACAGCTGATTGCGGCGCTCTTCCGGGAAGAAGTTGATGATGCGGTCCATGGTCTGGTTGGCGTTGTTCGCATGCAGCGTGCCCAGGCACAGGTGGCCGGTTTCGGCAAACGCGATCGCGTGCTCCATGGTTTCCGTATCGCGGATTTCGCCAATCAGGATCACGTCCGGCGCCTGCCGCAGTGTGTTCTTGAGTGCATTGTGCCAGGACAGCGTGTCCACGCCCACTTCGCGGTGCGTAATCAGGCAGCCTTTATTTTTATGCACATATTCCACCGGGTCTTCCACCGTGATGATGTGGCCGGCCGAGTTGGCGTTGCGGTAATCGATCATGGCCGCCAGCGTGGTCGACTTGCCGGAACCGGTGCCGCCCACCACCAGCACCAGGCCGCGCTTGGTCATGATGATGTCCTTGAGCACCTCGGGCAGGTCAAGCTTTTCCAGCGTCGGAATTTCCGAGGCGATGGTGCGTATCACCATCGCCACATTCTGCTGCTGCACGAAAACGTTGACGCGGAAGCGGCATACTTCCGGTAGCGAGATGGCAAAGTTGCACTCCAGTTCAGCCTCGAATTCGCGCTGCTGCTTCTCGTTCATGATGGACAGCGCCAGGGCGCGGGTCACGCTGCCGGTCAGCTTCTGCTGGCTCAGCGGTTTCATGGCGCCTTGCGATTTCATGCTCGGCGGGAAGTCGGCCGAGATGAACAGATCGGAGCCGCCCGTATGGTGCATGACCTTGAGCAGCTTGTGCAGGTAAGCCTGCGCTTCTTCAGGACCAAATGTGGAAGCCATACATCGCGCCTTTCAGGAATACGCTGCATTATATCGACACCATTCCGCTACAATAGCGCAACTTGGCGTTCATTCATTGCATCTCAGCATCGCCTGTGTTCAAATATATTCATGACACTGACCGAACTGAAATATATAGTCGCCGTTGCAAGGGCGAAGCACTTCGGACACGCGGCCGAGGCCTGTTACGTCGCTCAGCCGACGCTTTCGGTTGCCATCAAAAAGCTGGAAGACGAATTGGGCGTGGTCCTGTTTGAACGGGGCGGCGCAGAGATTTCCGTCACACCGCTGGGCGCGCAAATCGTTGCGCAAGCGGAACGCGTGCTGGAGCAAACGGCCGCCATCAAGGAACTCGCCAAACAGAACAAGGATCCGCTGGCCGGCCCGTTGCGCCTGGGCGTGATCTACACCATCGGCCCGTACCTGCTGCCGCCGCTGGTCAAGGGCATGATCGACAAAGTGCCGCAGATGCCGCTGATCCTGCAGGAAAACTTCACCGTCAAGCTGCTGGAAATGCTGCGCCAGGGCGACCTGGACGCCGCCATCATGGCGCTGCCGCTGCCGGAACACGGTATGGCCATGCAAGTGTTGTATGACGAACCATTCGTGGTGGCCATGCCGGCCCAGCACCCGTGGACCAAACGCAAGACCATCCCCGCCGACGACCTCAAGACCGAGAACATGCTATTGCTGGGCAACGGCCACTGCTTCCGCGACCAGGTACTGGAAGTATGTCCCGAAATGGCCCGTTTTTCTGCGCCAGGCAATGGCATGCAGCGCACGTTTGAAGGCTCGTCGCTTGAAACCATCCGTCACATGGTGGCCAGCGGCATCGGCCTGACCGTGCTGCCGCGCGCCTCGGTGCCGGACATGGACGCCAAGGATGGCATGCTGCAATTCCGCCCGTTTGACGATCCGGCGCCCTCGCGCCGCGTGGTCATCGTGTGGCGCAAAAGCTTCACGCGCAAGGCCGCCATCGATGCCGTGTGCGAAGTGGTGGCCTCCTGCAACCTGCCCGGCATCACCACGCTCTGCGCCGACGAATGACGTCCTGTCCCAGGATTTGCGATAATCATTGCTTTCCTGTTACCCGAAGTCGCATATGAACAAGCTGGCGCTCTACTTTCGCCTGATCAGGCTGGACAAACCGATTGGCACCGTTCTGCTGCTGTGGCCCACGCTGTACGCGATGTGGCTGGCAGCGGACGGCGTGCCGGACTGGAAACTCATCCTCATCTTCACGCTGGGCACCTTCCTGATGCGCTCGGCCGGCTGCGCCATCAACGACTATGCCGACCAGGATTTTGACAAACACGTCAAACGTACGGCGCAACGCCCCATCACCAGCGGCCGCATCGGCGGCAAGGAAGCGCTGGCGATTGCCGCGCTGCTGTCCATTGTGGCGTTCTGCCTGATCCTGCCGCTCAATACGCTGACCAAGCAGATGTCGGTTGCCGCCGTCATCATTGCCGGCACCTACCCCTACTTCAAACGCTTCTTCGCGATACCGCAGGCTTACCTCGGCATTGCGTTCGGCTTTGGCATTCCGATGGCGTATGCGGCCGTGCAAAACCAGGTGCCGCTGACCGCCTGGGTACTGCTGGTCGGGAATATCTTCTGGACCCTGGCCTACGACACCGAATACGCCATGGTCGACCGCGACGACGATTTGAAAATCGGCATCAAGACCTCCGCCATTACCTTCGGCCGCTACGACGTCGCCATCGTGATGGTCTGCTACGCGCTGCACCTGGTGCTGTTGCTGCTGTGCGGCTGGCAGCAGGGCCTGCGCTTCTGGTTCGTGGCCGGGCTGCTGGTTGCGGCAGGCATTGCCGCCTACCATTACACGCTGATCCGCAACCGCGACCGTGACGGCTGCTTCTACGCCTTCCGCCACAACAACTGGCTGGGCTTTGCCGTGTTTGCCGGCGTGGTGCTGGACTACGCACTGCGCTAAGCCCAATTGAGCGGGCACAAAATGGTGACATCGTCGATACTTACACTGGTCATCCCTTCCCACCAGTGAATACAGACGAGGTCACCATGGAATCCACCGAACACGACGCCATCTCCACCAGCCAGAACGCCGCCAGCAATGCACGCGGCAAGCTCATGGACGAGCTTACCCACACCATCAGCGAAGCGGAGAAGTGGCTAAGCGAACACGCCGAAGAAGTCAGCGCGGCCGCTTCCGCCACCCGCGCCCGTTTCGACGACGCGCTGCACACCGCCAGGGACGACCTGCGCAAACTCGAAGACAGCCTGCTGGCCCACGGCCGCAACGCTGCAGAATGCACCAATGCCTACGTCCAGGAAAATCCCTGGAAAGCCGTCGGCCTGGGCGCCGCGCTTGGCGTTCTCGTCGGTGTGCTGATCTCCAAAAAATAACGCTGGACCGCAAACGCAACAGAACGAATCTGGTTTAACTAATTTACGGAAAACATGCTGTTATACTCATCTTGCCAAGCACTCTACATATAACAAAAAATATTGGGGAGATAGCAGATGAACAGAGCATTACGTGCGTTAGCAGTATGTGGTTCCATCGGCGTGCTGTTGAGCGCCTGCAGCAAAACGGACGGCCCGGCCGTGCCGGCGGAAAAGGCGTCGGCCGATGCGGCGTTCCAGAAGAAGCTGCAGGAGCAGCTGCTGGACGCCAAGCCTGGCACCGTCATCGAGATCCCGGCCGGCAGCTATCACCTGACCTCCGGCCTCACGCTGCGTGGCGATGGCGTCACCATCCGTGGCGCCGGCATGGAAAAAACCATCCTCTCGTTCAAAGGCCAGGTCACCGGCCCGGAAGGCTTGCTGGTCTATGGCAACGGCTTCACGATTGAAAACCTCACCATCCAGGATTCCAAGGGCGATGGCCTGAAGATCAATGACGGCGACACCATCACGGTCCGCAAGGTCAAAGTGCAATGGACCGGCGGCCCCAAAGTCACCAACGGCGCCTATGGCATCTACCCGGTCAAGACCAGAAACGTGCTGATCGAGGACAGCGTAGCCATTGGCGCTTCCGATGCCGGCATCTACGTCGGCCAGTCGAACGGCGTCATCGTGCGCCGCTCGCGCGCGGAAGGCAATGTGGCCGGCATCGAAATCGAGAACACCGTCAATGCCGACGTCTACGACAACGTCGCCACCAACAACACGGGCGGCATCCTGGTGTTCAACATGCCCAACCTGTCCCAGCCGGGCCACAGCACGCGCGTGTACAAGAACAAGGTTGATAAAAACAATCTCGGCAACTTCGCTGCGCGCGGCACGGCCGTGGCCAGCGTACCGGCCGGTTCGGGCATCGTCATCAACTCCAATTCCAAGGTGGAGATTTTCGATAACGACGTGACCGACAACCAGACCGCCAACGTCATCATCTCCAGCTACCACTCGACTGGCTACTACACCGAAAAAGGCGTGTCCGCCAATTACGACCCGTATCCCAAAGCCATCTACGTCTACGGCAACCGCTTCAAGGGCGGCGGCGATTCGCCGGATGGCCTGGACCTGAAAGCGCTGAAGATCGCCATGTACGGCCTGAGCGGTCATCTGCCTGATGTGCTGTGGGACGGCTACGTCGACAACAAGCTGCTGGTCAAAGGCGTGCTGCCGGCCGAGCAGCGCATCTGCGTGCAGAACGACGCCGAGGTGCTCAACGCCGACGGCCCCAACAAGTACAAGAACCCGAGCAAGGACGCCGCGCCATTCCGCTGCGAACTGGCCAAACTGCCACCTGTCACCATCGTCCAACTCGCCGCACAGTCATGATGTCTACCCATGTCATTCGTCCGCTGCTGGCGGCGGCGTGCGCGCTCGCGCTCACCGCCTGCTCGCAGCAGCAGGCGCCCGTCAGCTTCATCGCCGAGGGCAATCCCGAAAAGCTCAGCGACTGGCATCTGATGGCCGTCTCCAGCAGCAAACTGAACCTGAACAAGCAAGTGGTGCCGTACGACCTCAACACGCCATTGTTCACCGACTATGCACACAAGCTGCGCACGGTCTGGATGCCCAAGGGCCAGAGCGCTGCCTACAACGCCGAGACCACGTTTGACTTCCCGGTCGGCACCATCATCAGCAAAACCTTCTACTACCCGAAAGCGGCCGATGGCAAAGCCGTGCTGGCCAACTACGCCAGCGATGGCGACCAGCTCGACACCACCAAAGTACGCCTCATCGAAACCCGCTTGCTGGTGCGCCGTGCCAGCGGCTGGATCGCCCTGCCCTATGTGTGGAATGCGGAGCAGACCGACGCCGTGCTGTCACGCACGGGCGACCAGATCCCGCTGGACGTGGTCCACCAAGACAAGCGCAGCGACAGGATCACCTACGTGGTCCCGAACGTCAACCAGTGCGCGTCCTGCCACGTGGCCGACGTGAAATCGCGCCAGTTCCAGCCCATCGGCCCGAAAGCGCGCCACCTGAACCGCGACTACACATATGAAGGCATCAGCACCAACCAGCTGCAATACCTGGCGAAAGTGGGCTACCTGACTGGGCTGCCAGCCGAGGGCGCCAAAGCCGCACCGCGCAACGCCAACTGGCATGACGCCCAACAGCCGATTGACGCGCGTGCCCGCGCCTACCTGGACATCAACTGCGCCCACTGCCACAACGACAAAGGTGCAGCCAACACCACGGCGCTGCACCTGAACATGGGCGCACCGGCCGACCTGCATCTGGGCTTGTGCAAGCCGCCCGTCGCCGCAGGCGCCGGCACAGGCGGCCGCAGCCATGACATCGCGCCCGGCAAGCCGGACGATTCCATCATGCTGTACCGGTTGAACTCGGCCGAACCCGGCGTCATGATGCCGGAACTGGGGCGCAGCTCAGTCCATCAGGAAGGTGTGGCCCTGATCCGCGAATGGATCGCCGCCATGCAGGAAGGCTGCGACAGCAGGTAGTGGCCTTCGATTGTTGCAGCCCTTGGCGGTGGTTTAGCTGGCGGAACCCAGCTCTTCGCCTAATTCCTTGCCGCGCGCGGCGGCGGCTTTCATGGCGGTGATGATGGCCGCCTTGACGCCGCCGCTCTCCATGCTGGTCAACGCCGCGTACGTGGTGCCGCCCTTGGACGTGACGCGCTCGCGCAGCAGCGACACCGGCTCGCTCGATTGCTGCGCCAGCTGCGCTGCGCCGGTAAAGGTCGCCAGCGCCAGCTGCTTGCCCTGCTCCGCGCTCAGGCCCATTTCCTCGGCCGCCTGCTGCATCGCTTCGAGGAAGTAGAACACATAGGCCGGACCGCTGCCCGACACCGCCGTCACCGCATCGATCTTGTTTTCATCGTCCAGCCACACGGTCGGGCCGACCGCGCGCAGGATATCGTCTGCCGCCTTGACTTGCGCTTCGCTCACGCCCGCCATTGCCACCATGCCAGTAATGCCCATGCCGATCAGCGCCGGCGTATTCGGCATGCAGCGCACGATGGCGCCATAGCCGCCGAGCCAGCGCGACAGGTCAGCACTGCGGATACCGGCCGCAATCGAAATCACCAGCGGCTGACGAGACGGATCGATGAGCGGCAGCAGCTGCGCGGCCACCTCGCGCATGCTTTGCGGCTTGACCGCCAGCACGATCACATCGGCCGCCGACACCGCCGCATCGGCAGCGGGCGCCGTGGTCACGCCGTACAGCTTATGCAAGCGCGCCAATGCCTCCGCGCTGGGATCCGCCACATGGATGTTGGCGCCTTCAGTGAGCTTGCCTGCCAGTCCCGCGATCAGGGCCGCAGCCATATTGCCGCCGCCGATAAATGCAATTTTCATGTCTCAAGCCTTGTTATAGTTTCGCGCGCCAAAAATCGCGCTGCCGACGCGCACCATCGTGGCGCCCTCAAAAATCGCCGCCCGCATATCGGCCGACATGCCCATCGACAGCGTATCCAGCGCCAGCCCATCGGCCCGCAGCTGCTCGTATAAAACGCGCAACTGGGCAAAGGCCGCGCGCTGCTTGGCAAATTCCACAGCGGGCTCAGGAATGGCCATCAAACCGCGCAAGGTCAGGTTCGGCAACGCCGCGACCTGGTGGGCCAGCGCCGCCACGTCTTCCGGGGCGACGCCGCTCTTGCTGGCTTCACCGCTGATATTCACCTGCAGACAAATCTGCAACGGCGGCAAATCCACGGGGCGCTGCTCGGACAAACGTTGCGCAATCTTCTCACGCTCCACCGTATGCACCCAGGCGAAATGCTCGGCGATCGGCCGCGTCTTGTTGCTCTGGATGGGACCGATAAAATGCCACGCCAGCGCGGGCGCACCGGCTTCCTGCACGGCACGGATCTTGTCCAGCCCCTCTTGCAGATAATTCTCGCCAAACGCACGCTGGCCCGCCTCCACGGCCTCCAGCACCGCCTCCGGGCCGAACGTCTTGGACACGGCCAGCAACTCCACCGATCCCGGCTGGCGGCCTGATTCTTGGGTTGCGGCAACAATTGTCGCGGTGATGGCTTGCAAGTTCTGGCGGATCAGGGACATAATCATCGAGTAAAAAGCGTTAAAACGGCACACATGGTGCACCCCGCAACGTCTGGGCACAGGGATTATAAATGGACATCTCCGAACTACTCGCATTCTCCGTCAAGAACAAGGCCTCGGACTTGCACCTGTCAGCCGGCCTGCCACCGATGATACGGGTGCACGGCGACGTACGCCGCATCAACCTGCCGCCGCTCGAGCACAAAGACGTGCACGGCATGATCTATGACATCATGAACGACGGCCAGCGCAAAGCCTACGAGGAAATGCTGGAAGTCGACTTCTCGTTCGCGATACCGGGGCTGGCGCGGTTCCGCGTCAACGCCTACAACCAGGAGCGCGGCGCCTCGGCCGTACTGCGCACGATTCCGTCCAAGATCCTGAGCCTGGAAGAGCTCAACGCGCCCAAGATCTTTGCCGAATTTGCGTTGAAACCGCGCGGACTGGTGCTGGTGACCGGACCGACCGGCTCCGGTAAATCGACCACGCTGGCGGCCATGGTCAACCACCTCAACGAAAACGAATACGGCCACATCCTGACGATCGAGGACCCGATCGAATTCGTCCACGAATCGAAGAAATGCCTGATCAACCAGCGCGAAGTGGGGCCGCACACGCTGTCCTTCAACAACGCCCTGCGCTCGGCGCTGCGCGAAGACCCGGACGCCATCCTGGTCGGCGAGCTGCGCGACCTCGAAACCATCCGCCTGGCCCTGTCGGCGGCGGAGACCGGCCACCTGGTGTTTGGCACCTTGCACACCTCCTCGGCCGCCAAGACCATCGACCGTATCGTCGACGTATTCCCGGCAGACGAAAAAGAAATGGTGCGCGCCATGCTGTCCGAATCGCTGCAAGCCGTGATTTCGCAAACCCTGCTCAAAACCAAGGACGGCAACGGCCGCGTGGCCGCGCACGAAATCATGGTGGCCACACCGGCAATCCGCAACCTGATCCGCGAAGCCAAGGTCGCCCAGATGTACTCCGCGATCCAGACCGGCAGCGGCGTCGGCATGCAGACACTGGACCAGAACCTGACCGACCTGGTCCGCCGCAACATCATCAGCGCCGCCGCCGCCCGCAGCGCCGCCAAAACCCCGGAAAACTTCCCCGGCTAACACGGTCAGCAGTTCGGGGTCAGTGCCGACATTCGGACACGGGCTCAGCCGCGCGCGGCTGAGCCCGTGTCCGAATGTCGGCACTGACCCCGAACTTAGGCTCTTTTGAAGGAACGATTATGGAACGCGATCAGGCCTCTAAATTCATGTTCGATCTGCTGCGTCTGATGCAGGCGAAGAAGGGATCGGATTTGTTCATCACGGCTGGCTTCCCGCCCGCCGTCAAGATCGATGGCAAGATGACGCCGGTGTCCGCGCAGGTGCTGTCGCCCGCCCACACCATCGATCTCGCCCGTTCCATCATGAACGACAAGCAGGCCGCCGGCTTTGAGCTGACCAAGGAGGCCAATTTCGCCATCAGCCCGGCTGACATCGGCCGCTTCCGCGTGTCCGCGTTTGTGCAGATGGGTTCGGTCGGCATGGTGCTGCGCGTGATTAACAGCGATATCCCCAAGCTGGAGGAGCTCGGCCTGCCCGAGGTACTCAGGGAAGTCGTCATGGCCAAGCGCGGTCTGGTCATCATGGTGGGCGCGACCGGGTCCGGCAAGTCGACCACGCTGGCGGCCATGGTCGGCTACCGCAATGAAAATAGCTACGGCCACATCATCACGATTGAAGATCCGGTCGAGTTCGTCCACCCGCACAAGAACTGCATCATCACCCAGCGCGAAGTGGGCGTGGATACCGATGACTGGGAAGTCGCGCTCAAGAACACGCTGCGCCAGGCGCCCGATGTGATCCAGATTGGCGAGATCCGCGACCGCCAGACCATGGACCACGCTATCGCCTTCGCTGAAACCGGCCACCTGTGCCTGGCCACGCTGCACGCCAACAGCGCCAATCAGGCACTGGACCGCATCATCAATTTCTTCCCGGAAGAGCGCCGCCAGCAGCTGCTCATGGATTTGTCGCTGAACCTGAAAGGCATGATTTCGCAGCGCCTGATCCCGCGCAAGGAGAGCAAAGGCCGCGCCGTGGCAATTGAAATCATGCTCAACTCGCCGCTGATTTCGGACCTCATCTTCAAGGGCGAAGTCCACGAGATCAAGGAGCTCATGAAGAAATCGCGCGAACTGGGCATGCAGACTTTCGACCAGTCGCTATTCGATTTGTATGAGGCCGACCTCATCACCTACGAGGACGCGCTGCGCAACGCCGACTCTGTCAACGACCTGCGCCTCACCATCAAGCTGGAGAGCAAGGCCGCCAAGAACCGCGACCTGTCCGCCGGCACCGAACATTTAAGCATACTCTGATGACCACTATTTTCGATCTCACCGCCGACAGCCTGTCGGGCACGCCAGTCAATCTGAGCCAGTACCAGGGCAAGGTCCTGCTGATCGTCAACACCGCCAGCGCCTGTGGCTTCACGCCCCAGTACAAGGGCCTGGAGGCGGTTTACCAGCAGTTCCGGGACAGGGGCGTGGAAGTGCTGGGCTTCCCGTGCAACCAGTTCGGCAAGCAGGAACCCGGCTCGGCCGAGGAAATCGGCGCCTTCTGCGAGAAGAACTATGGCGTTTCCTTCCCCATGTTTGCCAAGGTGGACGTCAACGGCGATCACGCCCATCCGCTGTTCCAGAAGCTGAAGAAGGACGCGCCCGGCATCCTGGGCACGGAAGGCATCAAGTGGAACTTCACCAAATTCCTGATCCGCAAGGACGGTACGGTCTACAACCGCTACGCGCCCGCCACCAAGCCGGAAGAACTCATCGCCGACATCGAAAAGCTGCTCGCGGAGTGACTTAAGGCAACAAAAGTGAAAAACGTTTACCAAAAAGCGTGCCACAGGTTAACTTTTAAGTAATAATGCGATTTGGTCCTTTCCTATCAAATCAGTTGCCTATGTCCTTGTTGGGAAAAATACTGTCGCCGTGGCTGCGGATGGGAATGTACTCCCGGCTGTTCGTGCCGATTTTCGCGATTATTGCGGTGGTGGTCGGTGTGCGCTACCACCTCATGCTGGCGTCCGAAACCGGCTATGCCAACGCCCGCTATCAAAAAGACGCCGGCGAGCTGGTGGCGCATTTGCGCAAGACCCTGGCGCCCGCGCTGGCCACGCCTGATCGCGGCAGCCTGGATACCACGCTGTCCACCGCGCTGCTGCTGAATCCCGACCTGTCCGCCGCACGGCTCGATTTCGCCGGCGGTCACCTGGAGGCGCTGCGCAGTGTGCCCGCCGTGCCGGACTATCCCGGCTGGTTCACCCGTTTCAGCACCATCACGCCGTTCAACCGCACCATCCATCTCGGTAACGCCACGCTGGCGCTGAGCTTTGAGCCGACACTGCCGCTGATGCAGGTCTGGCGCACCATCTACCAGCAAGCCATTATTTCAGTGGTCAACGTCACCGTCATCTACACGCTGCTGGGCCTCATCATCTTCGCCAACAAGCGCATGCTGCGCCGCCTGGCCGACGCCACCAACCGCTTCCAGAGCGGCGACCACGATGTCCGCCTGCCAATCAGCGGCACGCTGGAAGCACGCATGCTGGCCAGTACCTTCAACAACATGGCGCAGCGCGTGCAGGCGCTGGTGCACAAGCTGCAGCAAAGCCAGAACGATCTGAGCGCACAGCTCACGCGCACCCTGCTGGCGCAGCAGCAGCTACAGGTGGAAAAAGACCGCATCGAAGTCACGCTGGCATCGATCGGCGATGCCGTCATCACGACTGATCTCACCGGCGGCATCGAAACCATCAACGAAGTAGCGCAACAGCTGACGGGATGGTCCGAAGCGCGCGCACGCGGCATGCAGCTGCACCAGGTGTTTATCCTGGCGAATAACTTCGGCCAGCATTCGCTGCTCAAGTCGATGAAGGCGATTTATGCGGGCGGTGAGATGGTCAAGGTCGGCAACCAGAGCCTGCGTAACCGCATGGGCCAGACCAGCACCGTGGAGTACACGGCCAACGCCATCCGCACGCCGCAAGGCGAGGTGCAAGGCTCGGTGCTGGTGTTCCGCGACGTCACCGAGCGCCGCCAGCTGATGCAGCAGATTTCCTGGCAGAGCAATCACGACATCCTCACCGGCCTGCCCAACCGCACCGCGCTGGCCCAGCGTTTCGAGCAGGAGGTGGAGCGCGCGCGGGAACATGGCCATCTGCTTGCAGTCTGCCTGTTTGACCTCGACCACTTCCAGCACGTGAACCAGTCGCTGGGCCAGGCCGTGGGTGATGAGATCCTCAAGCAGGCCGCCAGCCGCCTGCACGATTTCGCCGGCCAGCGCCATTATGTCGCGCGGCTGGGCGGCGATGAATTCGTGCTGCTGCTGCCGGAACTGAACGACCGCGCCGCCATCGAATACGCCATGGGCAAACTGATGGCGGCGCTGGCGCGCGATTATATCTGCGACGGCGAAGCGGTCAGCATGTCGGCCAGCGTCGGCATTGCGGTCTACACGGGCAACGACATCAGCGCCGACAGCCTGCTGCGTCACGCCGACCAGGCGCTGTACCAGGCCAAGATCACCGGCCGCAACCGCCATCACTTCTTTGACGCCGACCTGGATGAACAGGTACGCACGCACCACAACCGCCGCACCGAGGTACGCGCGGCAGTGCGCGCCAATGAACTGGCGCTGTACTACCAGCCCAAGCTGGACATGCGCAAAGGCCGCATCATCGGCATGGAGGCGCTGCTGCGCTGGGAGCATCCGCTGCGCGGCACCATCTCGCCTGGCGACTTCCTGCCCATCGTCGAGCACAGCGATGTGATTGTGGACATCGGCGAATGGGTGCTGCGCGAAGCCCTGCGCCAGCTGGAGTCGTGGCGCGCGTTCGATGCGGACTGGGTGATCAGCGTGAATATCGCCGCCCGCCATTTCCAGCGCCATGATTTTGTCGAGCGCCTGAAAGGCATCCTGGCCGAATTCCCGGACGTGCCGCCGCATATGCTGGAGCTGGAGATACTGGAATCGTCGGCGCTCAGCGACATCAGCCACGTGCGTAGCATCATGCTGGATTGCCAGGCGCTGGGCATCAGCTTTGCGCTGGATGATTTTGGCACCGGCTACTCGTCCATGTCCTACCTCAAGCGCTTGCCCGCCGATGTGCTGAAGATCGACCAGAGCTTCGTGCGCAATATGCTGGTGGACCGCGATGACCTGCATCTGGTCAGCGCTGTGATTGGCCTGGCGCGTTCGTTTGGTCTGGGCGTGATTGCGGAAGGCGTGGAAACCATCGAACACGGCGCCATGCTGATGCGCCTCGGTTGCGATCTGGTGCAGGGCTACGGCATCGCACGTCCGATGCCGGCAGACGATGTACTGGCATGGGTGGCCAGCTTCGACACCGCCACTGTATGGCAAGCTGCCGCCAGCCTGCCACCGATTATGAGCCTGCACGACAACAGCGCCGCCGGCGGCACCTCGCAGATGGCCTTAATTTAAGGCGCGGTCGATCAGCTCTATCCAGTGCATCACCGGCGTTTCAGTGCCGGATTGCAGATGCGCCGTGCAACCGACATTGGCGGAAACAATGGTCTGCGCGCCCGTCTCCGCCAGGCTGGCCAGCTTGCGGTCACGCAGTTGCAGCGACAGCTCCGGTTGCAGCAGCGAGTAGCTGCCCGCCGAGCCGCAGCACAGATGGCTGTCGGCGCACAGTACCACATCCACACCGGCCGCACGCAGCACACTCTCCACTTTGCCCCGGATCTGTTGGCCGTGCTGCAGCGTGCACGGCGGATGGTAGGCCACGCGCCCCGCTGAACTGCTGCGGACACTGCTGCGGACACGACGCGTCAGCGCTTCTTCAAACTGCGGCATCACTTCACTGAGATCGCGCGTCAGCGCTGAAATGCGCGCGGCTTTTTCCGCGTAGGCTGGATCGTGCGCCAGCAGATGCCCATATTCCTTGACCGTGACGCCGCAGCCGGACGCCGTCATGACAATGGCTTCGACGGTATCGACATACGGCCACCAGGCATCGATATTGCGGCGCATGTCATCCAGCGCGGCTTCCTGCTCATTCATATGGTGCCGCAGCGCGCCGCAGCATCCGGCCCTGGGGGCGACCATCAACTGCACGTCCAGCGCATCCAGCACGCGCGCGGTGGCGGCGTTGATGTTGGGCGCCATGGCAGGCTGCGCGCAGCCATCCAGCACCAGCATCTTGCGCGCATGCTCGCGCGCCGGCCACACGCCGGCGTTCTGGCGCTGCGGGATCTTGTCCTGCAACGCGGGTGATAAAAGGGGACGGAAGATCTGGCCGGCCCGCAGCGCGGCACTGAACACCGGCTTGCGCGTCAGCCCTTCGATCAGCACCTTGCGTTTGATACGTTCGCCCAGCGGACGCTGCACGCGCTGCTCCACCACCTGACGGCCGATATCGACCAGGCGGCCATATTTCACGCCCGACGGGCAGGTGGTTTCGCAGTTGCGGCAGGTGAGGCAGCGGTCCAGGTGCGTCTGCGTACTCGCAGTGACAGGGGCGCCTTCCAGCACCTGCTTGATCAGGTAAATCCGGCCGCGCGGCCCATCCAGTTCATCGCCCAGCAGCTGGTAGGTCGGGCAGGTGGCCGTGCAAAAACCGCAGTGCACGCAAGCGCGCAAGATGGCATCGGCTTCTTCGCCCTCGCGCGTGTGCTTGATGAAATCGGCAAGATTGGTTTGCATAATTCAGTACATGCGGCCAGGGTTGAAGATACCAGCAGGGTCAAACGACTGCTTCAGGCGTTCATGGATTTTCGCCACGGCCGGCGCCAGCGGATGAAATACACCCACGCGTTTGTCAGCGCAGCGGAACAGCGTGGCGTGCCCACCGGCTGCAGCGACGCTGCGGCGTATTATGCCCGCGCGCTCCTCGACACAGCCGCCTGCATCGCTGCCTATGGCTTCATTGGCATCGATCGCCAGCCAGCGCTGCGCCCCGCCCCATTCAATCAACTGTTCGCCGCGCAGGATGATGGCGCTGGCGTGCGAGGGCACGGACATGCGCCACAAGCTGGCGGCCTTGAAGTACGGGTGCGTCTGGTCGCGCAACGACGACCAGAAGGCATCCGCACCATCCAGCGCCTGCCCGCCCAGCTTGCGCTGCGCCGCTTCCACCGCTGCATCGGCGCCAGACAGCCGCAGCGACAGCACGTCCTGATGCCAGCAGCTGGCCGATATCGGCAATGGCTGGCCGGCCCATTCATTCAAGCGCCTCAATGCGTCGATTTCGCTCATCTCGAAGCGCAGGCTGGCCTCGCGCAGCGGCATCGGCAGCACCTTCAGCGACACTTCCAGTATCAGTCCCAGCGTACCCAGCGAACCAGCCAGCAAGCGCGATACGTCGTAGCCGGCCACATTCTTCATCACCTGGCCGCCAAAGCGCAGCACTTCGCCACGGCCATCCATCAGCACCGCGCCGAGTACGAAGTCGCGCACCGCGCCAGCACTGGCACGGCGCGGGCCGGAAAGCGCGCTGGCCACCACGCCGCCTATCGTTGAGCCTTCATGGCGCGGCGGTTCAAATGCCAGCATCTGGTTGTGCTGCGCCAGCAGCGCTTCAATCTCCGCCAGCGGTGTGCCGCAGCGCGCGGTGATGACCAGTTCCGTCGGCTCGTAAGACACCACGCCGCTGTAGCCGCGCGTGTCAAGTATCTCGCCGTGCAGCGCCTGGCCATACCAGTCCTTGGTGCCGCCGCCCCGGATGCGCAAGGGCGCGCTGGCGTTGCGTATGCGGGCGGCGAAATCGTCGTGAGAAGTCATCGTCAAAAACGGGGAAGGTTGGAGAACGGCAGCGCACCGCCGCTCACATGCATCTTGCCGAATTCTGCGCAGCGATGCAGCGTGGGAATGGCCTTGTCGGGGTTGAGAAGGCTATGCGGATCAAAGCTGCGCTTGACCGAAAAGAACGCCTCCAGCTCCGCCGGTGCAAACTGCACGCACATGGAATTGATCTTCTCGATACCCACGCCATGTTCGCCGGTGATGGTGCCGCCCACTTCCACGCACAAGGCCAGGATTTCGGCGCCAAACGCTTCGGCACGATGGAATTCATCGGGGATGTTGGCGTTGAACAGGATCAGCGGATGCAAATTGCCATCACCCGCATGGAACACGTTCGCGCAGCGCAGGCCATATTTGGTTTCCATTGCAGCGATGCCCGCCAGGACCTCGCCCAGGCGCTTGCGTGGAATGGTGCCGTCCATGCAGTAGTAGTCGGGCGAGATGCGGCCCGCAGCGGGAAAGGCGTTCTTGCGGCCGGACCAGAATCTGAGGCGCTCCGCTTCGGTCTGCGATACGGCAATCGCAATCGCACCGGCCGTGTTCAGTACCGCCGACATGCGGGCGATTTCCTCTTCCACTTCTTCGACGGTGCCATCCGCTTCGCACAACAGGATGGCGGCGGCTTCGGTGTCATAGCCCGCTTTCACAAACGGCTCCACCATCCGCGAAGAAGTCTGGTCCATCATCTCCAGCCCCGCCGGAATAATCCCCGCAGCGATGAGCGCAGCGACTGCGTGGCAGCCCTTCACCACCTCATCAAACGACGCCATGATGACGCGTGCGGTGGCTGGCTTGGGCACCAGCTTCACTGTCACTTCCGTCACGATGCCCAGCATGCCTTCGGAACCGATAAACACCGATAGCAGATCAAGGCCCGGCGCATCCAGCGCCTCGCTGCCCAGTTCCACCACCTCGCCGTCGATCGTCACCATCCGCACGCGCAGCACGTTATGCACCGTGAGGCCGTATTTCAGGCAGTGCACGCCACCCGAGTTCTCGGCCACGTTGCCGCCGATGGTGCAGGCGATCTGCGACGAAGGATCCGGCGCGTAGTACAAACCATAGGGCGCCGCAGCTTCCGAGATCGCCAGATTGCGCACGCCCGGCTGCACGACAGCCGTGCGCGAATACGCATCCATCCTCACGATGCGGTTCAGGCGCGCGGTGGACAGCACCACACCATCCGCAATCGGCATCGCGCCGCCGGACAGGCCCGTGCCCGCACCACGCGGCACCACCGGCACACCCAGCTCGCGGCACACCCTGAGCACCGCCACCACCTGCGCCTCGCTATCGGGCAGCACGACAATCATCGGCAGCTGGCGATATGCCGCCAGGCCGTCGCACTCATACGGACGGGTGTCCTCCACCGCCGACAGCACAGCGCGCGCCGGCAGCACATGCTGCAACGCGGTACAAACCTGCGCCCGGCGGGCAGTAAGATCAGTCACAGTGTTCATTGGGTCGTGCACCTGAAAACACACATTGAGACACGATTGTAAGCACAAACGCCTCCCAAGGCGAAATACCCCGCCGATTTGTTGTATTCTTTCGGGCGCAGCTACTTCAACTACTGGAACAGAGTATGGAACACAATTTTGAACAGGCCTGGCTCCTGGCGCTGGAAGAACGGTTCGGCGTGCAGGCCAAGATAGGCCAGATCGCGCTGGATAACCGCCCGCGCATGCTGATCTATTATTTCGAGGACTTCCCGGCCAAGGACATGCTGACCGCAGTCACCTCCGGCCTCTCCAACGCCAATCACCCGAACTGGGTGCACGGCAAGCCTGAACTGAGCTTCTCGCTGTACACCAAGGATACCGGCTGGGGCAGCGCTGCCGCCTATATCGCGCAATCCTTCTTCAACGACAGCTCGTTCCACTACCAGGCGTCGTTCAAGCTCGATCAGCCCATGTCCAAGGACAGCGCGATGAACGCCTGCTTCGTCTACCGTCCGCAGTTCATGAACGAAGAGCAGATCAAGTTCGAACTGCCGGACCGCACCATCTTCCTGGCCGGCCTGTTCCCGATGTACGACGAAGAAATCAAGATGTACGAAACCATCGGCACCAAGGATTTCTGGAACACGCCTGGCTTCGATCCCTACAACCCGCGCCGCGCAAGCATCGCCAACCAGGGCTGACCATCATGGGTAACCGACTCTCGAAAATCGCCACCCGCACCGGCGACGGCGGCACCACCGGCCTGGGCGACGGCACACGCACCGACAAGGACAGCGTCCGCATTACCGCCATCGGTGAAGTGGATGAACTCAATTCGCATCTCGGTCTGCTGCTGTGCGAAGACATGCCAGCCGACCTGCGCGATGAACTGGTCACTATCCAGCACGACCTGTTTGATCTGGGCGGTGAGCTGTGCATCCCTGGCTATCAGATGATCAAGGAAGCGCACGTTGAGCGCCTGGACGCACTGCTGGCCAAGTACAACGCCACGCTGCCGGCGCTGACGGAGTTCATCCTGCCCGCCGGCTCGCGCGCCGCATCGCAGGCGCATGTGTGCCGCACGGTGTGCCGCCGCGCCGAACGCGCCATCGTCACGCTGGGCAAGGCAGAGACCATCCACGAGCATCCACGCCAGTACGTGAACCGCCTGTCGGATCTGCTGTTTGTGTTGTCGCGTGTATTGAACCGCTACGCCGGCGGCAGCGACGTGCTGTGGCAGCACGAGCGCAAGCGCGGTTAATCATCGAATAGCCGCGCCATGCCCTTGGCCATGCTGAGGCGCGACGCGGTGGCGGGGTAGGCGCCGGACACCAGCGCCGCCTGCTCTCCCTCGGCCAGCTTGCGGTAGAAGCTCACCATATCGCTGGCCGACCAGCCAGCGCGGTGTGCCAGGACCATGCCCAGTTGATCAGCTTCCGATTCCTGCAAGCTTGATAAATTGGACAGGCGGATTTGCAGCGACAAATCACTGTCCAGACGCGCCATCACCACATCCAGCGGGACCGCAGGAAAACGGTTCAGCAGCACGGCTTCCGAAAAGGTTTCGCGGTGATGCTCGGCCACCGCATGCGCCACTTCATGGGCAAGCAAGGTTGCGAGTTCGCCATCGTTCAGCGCCAGTTGCCGCACGAAGGCGCTACCCACCAGGATTTTCCCGCCCGCCATGCAGATGGCATCGACCTCTGGATCGCTGGTAGTATGGACTTCCCACTCCCACCGGGCCGCTTCCGGCTTCAATTCAATCGCGGCACGTATGAGCTCCGCACTGATGTAGCGCAGGCGCGCCAGCAGTGCATGGTCCTCATCCAGCCGGCCAGCCGCAGCCAGGTCCACCATGCGGTCGATATAGCGGTCTTCCATGCGGGAGTCCACTTCTTCGGCACTGAAGCTCAGTTCCTGCGTGCGGCCAGATCCCGGCACCTGCCCGTGAGCGGCAGCCATGGCAAGCATCATCAGTACTGCGCATACCGGTTTCATGCCATCCTCTGATATAAACTGTTTATATCAATATAGGACAGCCTCGGCCAGAGGCAAGAAGATCTTCAGGAAGCGTTGTATCCCGGCAGCTCAGCAATCTTGGCAGCGAGATAATCCAGCAGCAGCCGCGCGCGCAAGGGCTGGTAGCGGCGCGATGGCGACAGCAGGTGCAATGCCTGCGGCTGGCCGCGCCATTTGGGCAGCACGTGCACCAGCGCGCCACTGTCGAGCAAGTCCTGCACCAGCCACAGAGGGAACAGCCCAATCCCGCCACCGGCGACCAGGCTGTCGCGCTTTGCCAGCGCATTGTTGATGCGATAACGGCTATGCGTGTGCACGATTTCGGTACGTTCGCCGTTATGCAGCGTCAGCACATCGCCATCGGGCAGCCAGGCAAAGCGGATGAAGTCGAAGCGGCCCAGATCCTGCGGCTGCTTCGGCTTACCGTGCTGCTGCAGGTAGGACGGCGCTGCCACCAGCAGGCGTGGCGACGCGCCCACCAGCCGCGCTACCGCATCCGGCGGCAGCTCGCGGCCATGCCGCACGGCGATATCCACGCCATCCTTGACCAGATCGACCATACGGTCATCCAGTATCAGCTCGATATCAACCTGCGGATAGGCTGCCAGGAAAGGCGCCAGCAAGGCATTCAGACGGAAATGGCCAAAGGCGTTGGGTGCATTCAGGCGTATCAGGCCGGCCGGCGTTTCGGTCTGGCCGCGCGCCTCGGCAACGGCCTCCTGATATTCCGCCAGCACGCCGAGCGCACGCTGATAAAACCGCATGCCTTGCGGCGTCACTTGCAGGCTGGTGGTACTGCGCTCCAGCAGGCGTACGCCCAGTTCACGCTCCAGCGCGGCCATCAACTTGCTGACCGTCGGTTGCGTGGTCGCCTCTTCGCGCGCCACAGCGGACAAGCTGCCCAGCTCCACGGCACGCACGAAGCAGCGCAATGATCGTATCGTATCCATTCACATCCTCATTCCAATATCGAATGAAGTATAGTCATTTTTACTGCCTTCTGCTCGTCAATGGAATAACCTATCGTATGCTTTTCGACAGGAGAAGCATCATGAAAAAACTCATCGCGGCCGCATTGGTCGCCGCCGCCATCACGCCGCTGCATGCCGCAGAAAACTGGGTCGCAAGCTGGCAAGCCAGCCCGCACGCGGCATGGAGCGAACAGGAATTTGTGCTGCCGACAGGCGTGCCAGCGGTGCTGGAACGTCAGACTGTACGCGAAATGGTGCGTATCAGCGTCGGTGGACGGCATGCCCGCGTAGTGCTGTCCAACCGCTATGGCACGCAGCCACTGGTGATCGGCGAGGCGCGCATCGCCCGCGCCGAACCCGCGGCTGCACAAGCTCACGGGGTGGTACTGACCTTCGGCGGCCAACGCAGCGTCACCATTCCTCCCGGTGCGCCGATGGTCAGCGACGCCATCGCCATGCCGGTCGAAGCGCTGGAAAAGCTGGCGGTCAGCATCTACCTGCCACAGCGCACACCGCTGACCACTTTCCACTGGGGCGCGCAGCAAACCGGCGCCATCGCCGACGGCAACCTTACCGGGGAGGCCATGCCGGCCAATGCCCAGGCACTGCATGGCCGCGCGCTGCTCAGCGGGATCTGGGTCAACACGGCGACGCCGGCCAGCGCAGTGGTCGCATTTGGCGACTCCATCACGGACGGCAACGGCTCCACGCCGGATATGGACCGCCGCTGGTCCGACTATCTGGCAGCACGGCTGGCGAAGAAAGGCATCGCCGTCGTCAACGCCGGCATCTCGGGCGCCCGCCTGCTGGGCGACCGCATGGGCGTCAACGCGGCTGCGCGCTTCGAGCAGGATGTATTGAGCCAGCCAGGCGTCAGCACCGCGATTGTCCTGATGGGGATTAACGATATCGGCTGGCCGCAAAGCATCTTCGCGCCAGATGAAGCGCCCATGACGGCCGACCGCATGATCGGCGCCTACCGCCAGCTGATCGTGCAAGCGCGTGCGCGCAAGATCCGCATTATCGGCGCCACGATGCCGCCATTTGAAGGCACGCCGATTGAAGGCTACTACACGCCGGCCAAGGATGCGTTGCGCCAGCAGGTGAACCGGTGGATCAAGGAGAGTAGAGAGTTCGACGCAGTGGCCGATATCGATGCGCTGCTGCGCGACCCGGCCAACCCGGCGCGCATGCGGCCACACTACGACAGCGGCGACCATCTGCATCCGGGCGACGCCGGATACGCAGCCATGGCCGCCGAACTGGCAGGCTATATTAACCAGTAAAGTTCGGGGTCAGTGCCGACATTCGGACATTTCGTTTGTGAAATGTCCGAATGTCGGCACTGACCCCGAACTTTTTAGACGTTATTGACCACCAGGCGTGGTTCGTCGCTGGCAAAGCGCTGCTTGATCGAAGCGGTGATGCCGGCGGCGTCCAGGCCAACGCTGGACAGCAGCTTGGCCGGATCGCCGTGGTCGATGAACTGGTCCGGCAGACCAAGCATCAGCATCGGCTTGTGCAGGCCTGCCGCTGCCAGTGCTTCCGCCACTGCCGCGCCAGCGCCGCCCATGATGCAGCCCTCTTCCACCGTCACGAAGTAATCGTGATCGGCCGCCAGCTGCTTCACCAGTTCCACGTCCAGCGGCTTGACGAAGCGCATATTGGCCACGGTTGCATTCAGCGTTTCACCAGCCGTCACCGATGGCGTCACCATCGAGCCGAACGCCAGAATCGCGATCTTCTGGCCAGTGCGTTTGATCTCGCCCTTGCCGATCTCGATCGAAGTCAGCTCCGGCTGGATCGCCGCGCCGATGCCGGCGCCGCGTGGATAGCGGATCGCGGCCGGACCGTGGTAGTGATAGCCGGTAGTCAGCATCTGGCGGCATTCGTTTTCGTCCGACGGCGCCATCACCACCATGTTCGGGATGCAGCGCAGGTAAGCCATATCGTAGTTGCCAGCATGGGTTGCGCCATCTGCGCCCACCAGGCCTGCGCGGTCCAGTGCAAACGTCACGTCCAGGTTTTGCAGCGCGACGTCGTGGATCAGCTGATCGTAGCCGCGTTGCAGGAAGGTCGAGTAAATCGCCACCACCGGCTTCAGGCCTTCGCAGGCCAGGCCCGCGCCAAAGGTTACCGAGTGCTGCTCGGCGATGCCGACGTCGAAGTAGCGGTCCGGATATTCCTGGTCGAAGCGCACCATGCCCGAACCTTCGCGCATGGCCGGCGTGATGCCGACCAGCTTCTTGTCGGCAGCAGCCATGTCGCACAGCCAGTCGCCAAACACCTCGGTGTAGGTTTTCTTCGACGGCGCGGCGGCTGGCTTGATGCCTTCGGCCGGATTGAACTTGCCGGTGCCGTGGTACAGGATAGGTTCGGCCTCGGCCAGCTTGTAGCCCTGGCCTTTCTTGGTCACCACGTGCAGGAATTGCGGGCCTTTCAGCTGCTTGATGTTCTGCAGCGTCGGGATCAGCGATTCCAGGTCGTGGCCATCAATCGGGCCGATATAGTTAAAGCCGAATTCCTCGAACATCGTGGCTGGCACCACCATGCCCTTCGCATGCTCTTCCAGTTTCTTGGCCAGTTCCAGCACTGGACCGGGCAGCACCGACTTGCCGACGTTCTTGGCGGCGGCGTAGAACTGTCCCGACATCAGGCGCGCCAGGTAGCGGTTCAGCGCACCCACTGGCGGCGAGATCGACATATCGTTGTCGTTCAGGATCACCAGCAGATTCACGTCGTCCTGCACGCCCGCGTTGTTCAGTGCTTCAAACGCCATACCGGCGGTCATCGAGCCATCGCCGATCACGGCGATCGCGTGGCGATGCTCGCCCTTGATCTTGGCCGCTTGCGCCATGCCCAGCGCTGCTGAGATGGAGGTCGACGAGTGCGCGGTGCCGAAGGTGTCGTATTCCGATTCGTCGCGTTTCGGGAAGCCCGAGATGCCGCCCAGCTGGCGCAGCGTGTGCATGCGGTCGCGGCGGCCGGTCAGGATCTTGTGCGAATAAGTCTGGTGACCCACGTCCCACACGATGCGGTCATGCGGCGTGTTGAACACGTAGTGCAGCGCCACCGTCAGTTCCACCGTGCCCAAATTGGACGACAGGTGGCCGCCGGTCTTGGAGACCGAATCCAGCAGGTAAGCGCGCAGTTCATGCGCCAGCGGCGTCAGTTGGCTGTACGGCAGTTTGCGTACATCGGCCGGGGTTTCAATTTTATCGAGCAAGTTCATTTATGCCTTCCGCTGCACGATCAGATCCGCGAGTTCGCGTAATCGCAAAGCTTTATCTCCAAACGGCGCGAGCGCTGCATGCGCATCGAGCCGCAATTTTTCTGCCAGCGCGCGCGACGGTTCCAGACCCAGGATCGATACATAGGTCGGCTTGTTGTCGGCGGCGTCCTTGCCGGCGGTCTTGCCCAGCGTGGCCGAATCGGCCGTCGCGTCGAGCACATCGTCCACTACCTGGAATGCCAGGCCGATGGCGCGCGCATACACATTCAGCGCGCTGAGTTCTTGTTCCGTCAGATCCTTGCCTGCCAGCGCGCCCAGTACCACGGACGCGCGCAGCAGCGCACCGGTCTTCAGCTGGTGCATCTGCTCCAGCTGCTCCAGCGTCAGGCTGATGCCGACGCTGTCCAGGTCAATCGCCTGGCCGCCGCACATGCCGGCCGAACCGGAAGCATGCGCCAGCAAACGCAGCATCGCCACCTGGCGCGCTGGCGGCACGGTGGCCGCTTCCGACAGCACCAGGAAAGCCTGCGATTGCAGCGCGTCGCCGACCAGCAGCGCAGTCGCTTCGTCATAGGCCACGTGGACGGTCGGTTTGCCGCGGCGAAGTTCATCGTCGTCCATGCATGGCATGTCGTCGTGGACCAGCGAATAGGCGTGGATCATTTCGACCGCCGCCGCCGCGCGGCTCAGGGTGGCCGCATCGGCGCCGAACAGCGCACCGGCCGCGTACACCAGCAGCGGACGCACACGCTTGCCGCCGCCAAGCAGCGCATAGCGCATCGCATCGTGCAGCTTGGTGGGGATAACATCAGCAGCAGGCAGGAAACCGGATAAATCGTTTTCAGATCCGGCCTGCACAGTTTTCATCCAATCCTGGAAAGCGGCGTTCATTGTTCGCCCTCGCCAGCTTCCATAAATGGCTTAAGCATCTCGCCTTCCAATACCTTGACCTGGGATTCCACTTTCTCCAGCTGGGCGGCGCAGAATTTCACCAGCTCCGAGCCGCGCGCATAGGCGGCCACCGAGGCTTCCAGCGGCAGTTGGCCTGCCTCCATTTGTGCGACCAGCTGCGCCAGCTCCGCCATCGCTTCTTCAAACGAGACGGGGGCGGCGGCAGTCGCGTCGGCAGTTATTTTCTTAGACATAGTCACTCAGTTATCTTTGGCACGCTTAGGCCTACTCAGAGCCAGCGCAGTGTAGCCCGATATTTTAGAACAAACCACCTTATCCGGTGGAACATTAGCGGCCACACCTGCGGGCAGACTATGGATTTTATCGCAATCGCCCCCATTTGCCGTACCAGCATGCTGGAATTGCAAGTTTTTGCACGAAAAACGAGCACAGCAGGCTGTCGGTCGAGCACAAAAGACGGTATAATTGCCGGTTCTGTCCTAAATACCACCTCAACGCATTTTAGTTATGCGGGTCGTCTTTACGGATTCTGTCTCTTCTTGGTTTGAATTTTTAATTAAGGGGGGTTTGGATGTCCGATCTGGGTACCCACGCCAAGCTAGCGCGGCCAACTGCGCAACTTCCGGTAAGCGTCTATTTTGACGAATCGCTACTGCAGCGCGAAATGCAGCAATTATTCAAGGCCGGTCCGCGTTATGTCGGACATGAGCTGATGGTGCCGAATGTCGGCGACTATGCGACCCTCACCGCCGAAAACGAAGGCCGCATGCTGGTGCGGAATGCGAATGGCCTGGAGCTGCTGTCCAACGTCTGCCGCCACCGCCAGGCGCTGATGTTCAACGGCCGTGGCAATGCGAATAACATCGTCTGCCCATTGCACCGCTGGACCTATGACCTCAAGGGTGAGTTGATCGGTGCGCCGCACTTCCCTGAAACGCCATGTCTGAACCTGCCGAAAACCCAGCTGCAAAGCTGGAACGGCCTGCTGTTCGAGCAAAACGGCTACAACGTCATGGAAACGCTGAACGACCTGTCCGTCACCAAGGACCTGGATTTCGGCGGCTACATGCTGGATCACGTCGAAGTCCACAACTGCGACTACAACTGGAAGACTTTCATTGAAGTCTATCTGGAGGACTATCACGTCGAGCCGTTCCATCCTGGACTGGGCAGCTTCGTCACCTGTGACGACCTGCGCTGGGAGTTCGGCCGCGAGTACAGCGTGCAGACCGTGGGCGTGCACAAGGGCCTGCAGAAATCCGGCTCGGAAGTCTACAAGCACTGGCAGGAGCAGGTGCTCAAGTTCCGCGGCGGCGAACCGCCGCCATATGGCGCGATCTGGCTCACGCTCTACCCGAACATCATGGTGGAGTGGTACCCGCACGTGCTGATCGTCTCGACCCTGTGGCCGGAAGGTCCGAACCGCACCAAGAACGTGGTGGAGTTCTACTACCCCGAAGAGATCGTGCTGTTCGAACGCGAATTCATCGAGGCCGAACGCGCCGCCTACATGGAAACCTGCATCGAGGACGACGAGATCGGCCAGCGCATGGATGCCGGCCGCAAAGCCCTGATGGAACGGGGCGAGACGGACGGCGGGCCGTACCAGTCACCGATGGAAGACGGCATGCAGCACTTCCACGAGTGGTACCAACGCAAAATGGATTTATAAGGTTTTACAATGCAGTCACTTTGGATGTTGTTTGCGAGTTTTATGTTTGCCGTCATGGGCGTGTGCGTGAAACTGGCCTCGGTAGAGTTCTCAACATCTGAATTGGTCTTGTACCGGGGCGTGGTCGGCGTGATCACCCTCGGCACCATCATCAAGCTGCGCGGCGAAACCTTCCGCACCGCCATGCCGGGTGCCCACGTATGGCGCGGCCTGATCGGCGTCACTTCCCTCTGGTTGTGGTACTACTCCATCGGCGAGCTGCCGCTGGCCACCGCCATGACCCTCAATTACATGTCGCCGATCTGGATCGCAGTCTGGCTGTTTGCCCTGGGCTGGTGGCATGCCAAGGGCGACGTCAAATGGCCGCTGATGGTGGCGGTGGGCCTGAGCTTTGTCGGCGTCACGCTGCTGCTGCGTCCTGCCTTCAACGCCAATCAGCTGACGCCGGCGCTGATTGCGCTGGGCTCCAGCGTGATCACCGCCACGGCCTATATGCAGGTCCGCAAAATGGGCCTGGCCGGCGAACCTGAGAACCGCGTGGTGTTCTACTTCACCGTGATGAATCTGCTGGCCGGCATTGTCGGCGTGTTCCTGACCGGCGGCAGCGACGGCCCGGTATGGCATCCCATCAACAGCGTGCGCAGTGCGGTACTGCTGCTGGCGATTGGCGTCTGCGCCACCAGCGCGCAGATCGCCATGACGCGCGCCTACCGCCTGGGGAATACGCTGGTGGTGGCCAACCTGCAGTACACCGGCATTGTGTTTTCCAGTATCTGGGGCGTGTTTATCTTTGGCGACGTGTTCGACTGGCACAGCTGGGCGGGCATCGGTATCATTCTTGCGTCGGGTATGGCGGCAACGTTCTACAATACCCGCAATACCGAACGCGGTAAGGCCATTGCCACTACCGATCCTATCGCCAGCGAAGTTTAAGGAAACCAGTCCATGCACACGACCCTGATCGACGCCGCAACACTGTCCCAGCATCTGCAAGATCCGAAATGGGTCATCCTCGATTGCCGCCATGATTTGATGCATCCCAACGCCGGTTTCGACAGCTTTGCCATCGGCCATATCGAGGGCGCGCAGTTTGCCAATATCGATACGGATCTGTCGGGCGCGAAGACTGGCGCCGACGGCAAGTTCCTGGGCCGTCATCCGCTGCCGGGCCGCGCGGCCCTGATCGAAACCCTGCGCGGCTGGGGCATCAGCGACGACACGCAAGTGGTGGCCTACGACGCACACGGCGGCATGTTCGCCGCGCGTCTGTGGTGGCTGCTGCGCTGGGTCGGCCATCCAGCGGTGGCCGTGCTGAATGGCGGCCTGGTGGCATGGCAGTCCGCCGGCCTGCCGATGGTGACGCATGCCGAACGCCGCACGCCGGGTTCGCTCAGCGAGAAGTCTTCGCTGGTGCCGACCGTCAGCGTGGACGATGTGCTCAACAACCTGTCGACGCAAGCGCGCACCGTGGTGGATGCGCGCGCCAACGACCGCTATCGCGGCGAGAATGAAACCATTGATCCTGTCGGTGGCCACATCCCGGGCGCCAAAAACCGCTTCTTCAAAGACAACCTGACCGCCGACGGCCGTTTCAAGGATAGCGCGCAACTGAAGGCCGAATTCGCGCCGCTGTTCGATGAGCCATCGAAAGCCATCATGCAATGCGGCTCCGGCGTCACCGCCTGCCACAATCTGCTGGCCCTGGAAGTGGCCGGCCTGCCCGGCGCCGCCCTCTATCCCGGCTCATGGAGCGAATGGGTAGGCGATACCACCCGCCCTGTCGCCACGGGCAACCACTAAATCTCTCTGTAGAAACTATTAAATAAATAGTAATTAAATATGTAGAACCGTTGTAAAAATTACAGCAAATTCATTGTAGTAAAGATCACATAAGCAGATACTAGGTTTGGGAACTTCCCCTTTCGGGGACGGTTCCCATTGTTCATTTGAACGCAGTTCTACTTATGAAAGCCTGATCATGCTGACACTACAAAAGAAGCTGAAATACGAGGGCGATACCAGCAAGATTCCCCTGAAAGACATCATCCTGTCTTTTGCCATCCCCACTTACGACTATGCAGCAGCACCCGGCAGTACCAGCGGCTGGGTCGAACGAACGGCACTCCCCGCCGTCAACTATGACATCCCCAGCACGCTCACAGCGAGCGACTACCATGCCAGTTTTCCCGCCTCCGCGCTGACCGGCAAGGACGACACCACCGTCGCCAATTTCTGGAAATACGTCGCGCAGGTACTGCGCGGCAGCGGTAGCGATGCGGCCGGCATTCCGGGCCAAGCCGCGACCCTGGACCAGCTGACCGTGCCGGTCACGGTGCGTTACCTGACACCAGACGGCAATAGCCTGGGACAGAAGCAGTTCCATGCCCTGTTCTCATTTGGCCGCCTGCTGGCGGGCGCCGCGCATGCCATTGCCGGCGCGGCACTCAGCGACCGCGTGGAACTCGACACCGGCAATCCATCGACCGGCCTGAGCAGCGATAGTCTCATCTTCATCAACAAGGAAGCCTATCTCGCCCTGCTCAAGGAACTCGGCGGCGTGGCCAGGTCCGGTGACGACATCTATCTGCTCGCCATCATTGCCTACCTGTGCGATACCAGTGGCGACTATCCGGTGCTCTCCAAAAAGATCGATCCGGAACTGGAAAAGCTGCTGATGGCACGCCTGCGCGAACGGGGCATCGGCGATCCCGCCAGCGCGTTGGCACTGATCAAGAAGCACTACGCCAGCCTGTTTGACTTCCCCCTACTGATTGCGGAAATCGCCATCCTCGAGATTGCCGGCACACTGCGCATCAAGACCTCAGACCTGTCCGCAGTCAGCAAAGCCGATTTCGATTACTACGATGTGAGCGTCGAACTGGCGCTCCCCGACAACAGCAAAAACCCGGCGCAGAACGAACGCCATATCAACTGGAAAAAAAACAAAAACAACGTCAGCGACAATGCTCTGCCTTTCACCTTTGCAGACCAGGCGCCGATCTACAAGAACGCACTACAGGGCAATGTACAGGTCAAGGTCAAAGGCTTTGACGGCTCGGTCTTGTGGTCCGAATCTTTCGATGCCGGCGACAAGGCATTGGGCGCACTGGACATCGAAGTCCCGCTGATGCGGCCTATCGTACTCAATCCCGCCGACAAGAACGGCAAAAAACCATCGGGCAAAAAGATCCGCGGCCAGGTGCTGGAGCCGACCAAGAAGTGCCCGGTGCTGGGCCTTACCGTCCTTGTCCAGGCCAAGAAAGATGGCGACCAGGTATGGCACATCGTCAGTGCTGGCACCACCGACAAGTCGGGCAACTTCTCGCTGCCCTACCCTTACGGCATCTATGTCAAAGCCCAGGCGCTGCTGTCGGTAATGCCCAACGATCCGGTCGATATCGCCATCATCGCCGATGACGGTAGCGGCGCCACCATCTCGGACGATTTCCTGTACCTGCTGCTGAAAGACTTTACCTGCCCCGATGAGAGCGATGACGACTGCGATTGTCACAGTCCCAAGAAAGCCCCGCGCCTGCCCGACCACGAAGACCTGATCGGCTCCGACGATTATTCGCAGGACATCGGCGGCTCCTGCGTCAATCTGTCCACGCCCAACCGCACGCTCAATGAATACAACTACAAGGCAATCGTGCGGACGTCTGATCCGGACGTGGCCAACTACACGCTGAAGAAGATCGAAACCTATGTGCCCAAGCTGGGGCAAAAGATGACCAGCTTTGAGCTGACCGGCGGCGCCACCAAGATCACGCGCAAGCCCGTCGACCTGACCAATCCGATCCGCTGGCAGGACGCGCCCGACGACCATGCCAACCTGTCGCTGTACCAGGCGGTGACGATAGCGACCGGTCACGTGCTGCACTACAAATCCGTGTTCAAGGCGGACGGCTACTCGCTCGGCGATTTAATCTATTCGCTGGCGCTGGCGCCGGGGCAGAAAAAAGAAATCGTCGTGTTTGACGCCACCCACTCCCTGCAAGCCCGCGAGACGCAGCAAATCAGCCAGGCGGAAAACCTGGCTGCCGCGATTGTCGATGACCGGGAAATCCTCGATCAGCTGGGCGGCAATATCAACGAGAGCATGCAGGGCAGCAGCTCGGCCCATACCAGCGGCGTGAGTGCAGGCTTTGGCGCGGGTGCGCTGGTCGGTCCGGTGGGCGCTGTGCTGGGCGTCTCTGGCGGCACGGCGGACTCCAGCTCCAGCGCGCAGCAAAGCAGTTCGCGCGGTGTGTCGCAATTCTTTGGCGAAAAGCTGCGCCAGTCGATCATGCAGAACGCTGCCAGCTATCGCCAGCTGAACGCCTCGGTCGTCACCACCGTCAGCGAAGGCCAGCGCTATGCCGCGTCCACCGAAGTGGTGGCCAACCACAATCACTGCCACGCACTGACGATGATGTATTTTGAAGTGCTGCGCCACTACGCCATCTACCAGGAGCTCAGCAACGTTGAAGAATGCGTGTTCGTGCCCTTGCTGATGACGGATTTTTCCACCGAAAACATCTTCAAATGGCGCGACGTGCTGGCCAGGCATTTGCTCTACATGCCTTCGGAAACCTATCTGCGCTTCCGCGGCTTTGGCTACCGCCATCCCTTGCTCAAAGCCTTTGATGCGAACGAACGCATCAAGACCGACTACGCCAACGTGGATTTCCCGGCTGGCCGCTACGACGAAGAGAGCATCACCTATGTCCGCGGCGAAATCAACCTGAAGACCAATCTGCAGCGGCCGAAAACGCGCTATGACCGCATCAAGTCATTGCCGATTGTGACCAAGACCGTCTCGCACCAGGAAGCCAAAGGCTTTTCGACCAGCGAAATCGTTGGCGCGATTTTCACTGGCGGTGCTTCCCTGCTGGCGCACTCCGACAGCAAAACGGTGAGCGAGGAAATCCAGGTCCGGGCAAAAATCTTCGATGCCTTCATGCAGATCGATGACAACTTCCAGACCGTGCCGCCGGCACGCTGCGTCCGCGTCATCAACTTCCAGCCGACCTCCATCACCATCGGCGGCGTCACGGTGCCGGTGACGTTTGCCGACTTCTTTGAAAACGACGTGGTCGATAAAAAAGTCTGGACCACCTACGCCAAGCTGCTGGGCTATGCCGACGTGATTCCGATGATGGAGAATTACTTCCAGGGCCGCCTGATCGCGGAGTGGGATGACATCTACTACAACGAAATGGCGCCGGTCATTTTCGACAAGATCGTCAACACCCTGGCCATCGACTTCCTGGCGCTCGACTTCAGCTGCGCCACGCGCTACAAAGGCGGCGAGCGCGCCATGCGCGTGGACTTCCGCGGCACCACCACCAAGAAGCGCGTCGAATTCCCTCTGTATATCGACATCCGCTTCGACAGCGCGGTGGTCAACGGCTTGCTTAACCTGGTCACGCTGAACACCGGCACAGTCAAGATTTACTACGACACCGCGCACTATCACGGCACCCTCTTCAGCGGCAATGTCAACGACGACCTGCTCGATGGCACGCAGCTGTATATTCCGGAGAATTCGGACGAGAAGCGCAACCCGCGCAAGGAAGACATATACGTCGTCAATAAACTCATCAGCCACCTCAACAGCAATCTGGAGCACTACAACAAGGCCTTGTGGTTCAGCCTGGATCCGGACCGCCGCTACATGCTGCTCGATGGCTTCAACATCCAGGTCTTCAATTCGTCCGGCGTGCCGGTCGGCTTCCGCAGCCTGGCCTCGGTGGTCAAGAACGACCTCATCACCATCACCGGCAACTCCATGGTGTTCCCGGTGGCCGCCGGCTATAAGGTGAGCCAGTCTTACATCA
>NZ_FRCX01000010.1 GCF_900143065.1 Duganella sacchari
CGTCTTGTCCATCATTCGGACCGGGGCATTCAATACTGCGCTACAGCCTACCAACAAATCCATCACCGTTATGGCATCGTATGCTCAATGACTGATGGATATGACTGCTATCAAAACGCCTTGGCCGAGCGGGTCAATGGAATACTCAAGACCGAGTTCCTTATCAGCAAACCGGCGAACCTGGAGCAGGCAGAGGTCATGATTCGCCAAGCAATCGCAATCTACAATACAAAGCGGTTACATACCGCCCTACAATACAAAACGCCCGATGAAGTCCATCGGGCGTCTTTAATGGAGCTTAGTTAGCGGGTAACGAAAAAGGCGGTTACCCGTCAACCTATTCCAGGACTAGTCACAAAGGCGATGTCTTCAAGACGCAATCGCCATTTGCGCCGCTCTGAATTATGCTCGCCGTAAGTCCGCGAGCGCAATACAGTGCCCTCCGGCAGGAACAGGCATTTCCATTGGTAGCCACGGGGGCTGCCCGGGTCCATCGTGGTGGAAAGTTGCTTCTGGTCGAGCAGGATATGGGTAGGCAGCTGCACGCTCATTGTGGTAAACATTCTCTTTTCTCCTCTCTTTTGCTCTCTTTTCCCCTATTTAGACCTCAAAAAGAGAAGGGAGTTCAAAAAGAGAGGAAAAGAGGGAGAAAGAGAGGAAAAGAGAGCTCAAAAGAGAAGGTTTACCACAGGGAGCCGGGAAGGACTCCCTGTATATACCTACACTTACTGGATCACGCGATAGCAAGGAGTGTAGGGTTTGCCAGCCAGCTTCATGCGGTGCTGGGCAACGAAGGATGCCAGCAGTGCGTCCATCGGCCCCATGATTTCCTTGTCGCCGTGGATCTCAAAGTGGCCGTGCTTCTCGATGGCGCGGATGCCCTCTTCCTTGACGTTGCCCGCCACCACACCCGAAAACGCGCGGCGCAGATGCGCCGCCAGCAGGTGCACCGGCTGGTTCTTGTGCAGGCTCAGGTTACGCATGTTCTCGTGCGTCGGCGGGAACGGGCGCTGGAACTCGGTGTCGATCTTCAGGCCCCAATTGTAGTAATACGCGTCGCTGCGGGTCTTGCGGAACTCGCGCACCGCCTTGATCCCCGCCTGCATTTCGCGCGCCACCAGCTCGGGATCGTCGATGATGATTTTATAGCGGCTCTGCGCCTCAGGCCCCAGCGTATCGTGGATGAACTGGTTGATCTGCACAAAATACTCGCGCGCCGTTTCCGGACCAGTAAACACCAGCGGGAACGGAATATCGGCATTATCCGGGTGCAGCAGGATGCCCAGGATATAAAGGATCTCTTCCGCCGTACCCGCGCCGCCCGGGAACACCACGATGCCATGGCCGGTGCGGACAAACGCTTCCAGACGCTTTTCAATGTCCGGCATGATGACCAGTTCATTGACGATAGGATTCGGCGACTCCGCCGCGATGATGCCCGGCTCCGTGATGCCGAGGTAGCGGCCGCGATGCAGGCGCTGCTTGGCGTGGCCGATGGTGGCGCCTTTCATCGGGCCTTTCATCGCGCCAGGGCCGCAGCCGGTGCAGATATCCAGGTCGCGCAGGCCCATCTCGTAGCCCACCTTCTTGGAGTAGTTGTACTCCTCGCGGTTGATCGAGTGGCCGCCCCAGCACACCACCAGGTTCGGATTCAGCATCGGCTTCAGCACGCCCGCATTGCGCAGGATGTGGAACACGGCATCGGTGATGCCTTCGGTTTTATCCAGGTCGAACTTGGGATTGTCGGTCACCTCATTGCTGACGAAGACGATATCCCGCAGCACCGCAAACAGGTGCTCGTGGATACCCTTGATCATTTTGCCGTCCACAAAAGCGATGGCTGGCGCGCCCTTGATATCGAGCTTGATGCCGCGCTCGCGCTGCACAATGCTGATGTCAAACGATTTATACCGTTCCAGCAGTTCCTTTCCATCGTCGATGGTGCTGCCGCAATTGAGCACGGCCAGCGCGCATTTGCGGAACACGTTATACAAGCCGCCCTGACTGGTATCAAGCAGCTTGTTCACTTCAGCCTTGGACAGAATTTCCAACTGTCCTTCCGGGGAAATCAGGGTATCGACAACGTCATATTCCATGATGCACAAATCCTATTCAGTTTCTATGAGTGCTGCGCCACCAATATACGACATCTGGGCCGCTTGTGGGGGCTGGTGAATTATTAACACAAATGATATTAGTTTGCAGGGACACCATCAAAAAGTGCGCCACACGCAGATTTGTAGATTACAATGGCGCGCAATTTGGCTGCCCCACAAGGGAAACCAGTTCCTTTTTGACCATAATTATTAGGAGAAGCCGCATGAGCGGTGCGACCACCACCACCCATAATACGGAAGCCGCGATTCCGGAATTTAAGCAGATCATGGGGCACCCTGCCCCGCTGTGGATGTTGTTCATGACCGAGTTCTGGGAACGCTTTGCGTTCTACGGCATACGCTGGGCCTTGGTGCTCTACGTGGTCGCCCAGTTCTACAACGGCGACTCGGCCGGCGAATCCTCCGCCAACCTCGTCTACGGCTCCTATCTGGCGCTGGTGTACGCCGCCGCGCTGTTCGGTGGTTATGTTGCAGACCGCGTGCTGGGCTACCAGCGCTCCATCCTGGTCGGTGCGGCCTTCATGGCCGCCGGCCTGTTCATGATTGCCTTCCCCGACGAGACCATCTTCAAGTTCGGCCTGGCCACGATTATTGTCGGTAACGGCATGTTCAAGCCCAACATCTCGACCATGGTCGGCAAGCTGTATAGCACCGGCGACACGCGCCGCGACTCCGGCTTCACGATTTTCTACATGGGCATCAACTCCGGCGCGCTGGTCGCACCGGTGCTGACCGAGTGGCTGGCATCGGCCATCTTTGGTACTGGCGGCATGCCGGCATACAAAGTGGTGTTCATGTCGGCCGGCGTCGGCATGCTGGTCAGCCTGGTATGGTTCTACATCGGCCGCCGCGGCCTCAAAGGCATCGGCGCACCGGATGCGCATAACGCCGATCCCAAGCGCCTCGCCTATGTGGTCATCGGCTCGCTGTGCGTAATCCCCGTGGTGTACTCGCTGCTGGCCGCCGGCGCCAAGAACCTGCAGGTGGTGCTGTCGATCCTGTTCGTGCTGCTGTCGGTAATGCTGCTGGTGGAAGGCGTCAAAAACGGCAAGGTCGCGCGCGACAAGGTCATCGCCATGCTGGTGATCTTCTTCTTCAACATCATGTTCTGGTGCTTCTTCGAGCAGGCTGGCAGCTCGTTCACCTTCCTGGCCGAAAAAATCGTCAACCGCGAAATGTTCAACTGGACCTTCCCGGTCGCCTGGTTCCAGACCGTAAACTCGCTGGCCATCATCACCTGCGCACCGATCATCGCGTTTATCTGGGTGGCCATGGGCCGCGCCAATCCGTCGATCCCGCGTAAATTCGGCCTGGGCCTGATCTTCAACGGCACCGCTTTCCTGCTGCTGATGTTCGCGCTGTCGAGCCTGGTGGACGTCAACAACAAGATCCCGTTCTGGACCCTGTTCATGGTCTATGTGCTGCAATCGATCGGCGAGCTGTGCCTGTCGCCGATCGGCCTGTCGATGGTGACCAAGCTGGCGCCGACCCGCCTGGTGGGCCTGGGCATGGGCGGCTGGTTCCTGTCGACCGGTATCGGCAACAACCTGTCGGGCATCTTCGCGTCGGCGGTGTCGGGCGAAGGCGGCATGTCGGTGCCATCGGCATTGCACGGCTACACCTTCGGCTTCTGGTCGCTGATGGCGGGCGGCGTGCTGCTGTTCCTGATCGCTCCGCTGATCCAGAAACTCATGCACGGTGTGAAGTAATCACGAGAACGGCGCCCGAGGGCGCCGTTTTTATTTGGGCCTACCTGGCCAGCGGATGGGCGTTGAGCCAGGCTTGCAGGGTGTCGGCAGTATCGGCCGGCAGGTGCAGGCCCAGTTTGCTGCGGCGCCACAGGATGTCCTGGGCACTGCGCGCCCATTCGTAGCGGCGCAGGTATTCCACTTCTGCCGCGTACAGGCCGGGCGCGATTTCCTCGCCCATGGCGGCGACGTCCGCGCGTTCGCTCAGCAAGGTATGGAGACGCGTGCCGTAAGCACGGCAGTAGCGCGCCACCAGCAGCGGCGGCAGCCAGTGGTAACGCGCCTGCTGGGCGTGCGTCCACTGGGTAAAGTCCCGCACCGAACGGTTTTGCGGCTCGGCGCCAAACAGGTCGCCGCCCGGCAGGCAGGCGTTGTGGGTCCAGCTGCCGTGACGGTTGTCGAGCGCCTTGGCGATGTGGTCCACCGCTTCTTCCGCCAGCTTGCGGAAGGTGGTGATCTTGCCGCCAAAGACGCTCAGGATCGGCGGCCCGTTGCTGTCCACTTCCAGCCGGTAGTCGCGCGTGACCGCCTTGGCGTCCGCGCCGTCTTCCACCAGCGGGCGCACGCCCGAATACGTCCACACCACGTCGGCCGGCACGATGGGCTGGGCAAAATACTGGCTGGCCAGTCCGCACAGATAACTGATTTCGTCTTCGCTGATGGCGACCTGGCCGGCATCGCCGTGGTAATCCAGGTCGGTGGTGCCGATCAGCGTGAAATCCTGCTCATACGGGATGGCAAACACAATGCGGCCGTCGGGATGCTGGAAGATGTAGGCGTTGTCGTGTTCAAAAATACGCTTGACCACAATGTGGCTGCCCTTGATAAGCCGCAGCCGGCCCGCCTCCTCGCGCGGCACGGCGCCGTGCAGCAGGCCGGCGGTCCACGGCCCTGCCGCGTTGACCACATAGCGTGCATTCACGCGGATCTGCCCGCAGCTGGGCTTGAACAGGGTGGCTTCCCAGTCGGCGCTTTTGCGCTCCAGTTTCTGGCATACGGCCTGGGTCAGGATGGTGGCGCCTTTCTCGCCGGCGTCGATGGCGTTCAGCACCACTAGCCGCGCATCATCGACCCAGCCATCGGAATAGATAAAGCCGCGCTCAAACTCCGGCTTGAGCGGCTGGCCCGCCGCGTGCCTGCGCAGATTAATGCCGGCCGATGCCGGCAGCAGCTCGCGCCGCGCCAGCATATCGTATAAAAACAGGCCGGCGCGTATCAGCCAGGCCGGCCGCTGGCCGCGCGCATGCGGCATCACAAAGCGCAGCGGCCACATGATGTGCGGCGCCGCGCGCAGCAGCACCTCGCGCTCGATCAGCGCCTTGCGCACCAGATTGAATTCGTAATACTCGAGATAGCGCAAGCCGCCGTGTATCAGCTTGGTGGACGCCGACGAGGTGTGCGACGCCAGATCATCCTTCTCGCACAACACCACCGACAGCCCGCGTCCGGCCGCATCACGGGCAATGCCGGCGCCATTGATGCCGCCGCCGATGACGAGGACATCACAATCGAGTATATGCTGCGGTTCCGCCATTTGGTCCCTTTGGAGCTGTATACCTGTACGTTACGACAAGTGACGCCAAGTAACAATAGCCATGATCTATAATCGCCCATACCTGTGCAACCACGAGATGATGTTTTGACAACCTCAACCTCCCCTATTCCCACCCCCACCTGGATCAACCGCCGCAATATGATACGTGCCGCCCTTGCCGCCGGCCTGGCCGCGCTGGTCGCCGCCGGCCTGCTGATCGCCTACCTGCTGCTGGTGGTGGCGCCCAACCTGCCATCGCTGGACGCAATTACCGACTACCGGCCGAAAATCCCGTTGCGCATCTACACCGCCGACAACGCCCTGATCGGCGAATTCGGCGAGGAACACCGCGACTTCATCGCCATCAAGGACATTCCGGAGATGATGAAAAAATCGGTGCTGGCAATCGAGGACAAGCGCTTCTACGAGCATAACGGCATCGACTGGAAACGCGCGCTGGGCGCGGCCAAGGCCAACCTGGGCGGCGCCATGCGCCAGGGTGGCTCGACCATCACCATGCAGGTGGCGCGCAACTTCTTCCTGACGCGCGAGAAATTCTACGGCCGCAAGCTGAACGAAGTCATGCTGGCCATGAAGATCGAGGCAGCGCTGAGCAAGGACCAGATCCTGGAACTGTATATGAACCAGATCTACCTGGGCCAGCGCTCGTTCGGCTTCGGCAGCGCCGCCCAGACCTATTTCGGCAAGCCGCTCAAGGAGCTGTCGGTGGCCGAAATGGCCATGCTGGCCGGCCTGCCGCAAAATCCGGCACGCCACAACCCGGCCGTCAATCCCAAGCGCGCCAAGCAACGCCAGCAGGTAGTGCTGCGCGCCATGCGCGATAACGACTACATCACCGAGCAGCAGTACCAGAAGGCGCTGCACGAAACCCTGCACATCAGCCGCAAGGGCCAGGATTTCGATGTCCACGCCGAATATGTGGCCGAGCTGGCGCGCCAGGCAGTCTACGCCCAGTTCAAGGAAGAGTCCTATACCAAGGGGATCAGCGTCTACACCACGATCCTGAAAGCCGACCAGAAGGCGGCCTACGAATCGATGCGCCGCAATGTGCTCAACTACGACCAGCGCCACGGCTACCGCGGTCCGGAAGCCGTCATCACGCTGCCGGCCGGCGAGGAAGAACGCGACGACGCCATCGAGGAAGCGCTGCAGAAGCGCCCCGGCAGCGACGGCCTGATTCCGGCCGTGGTGCTGGAAGCGGGACCGAAAGCGGTCAAGGTGCAAAACCCGTCCGGCGAAGAAATCACCATCAGCGGCGACGGCCTGAAACTGGCCGCCAGCGCGCTGACCGACAAGGCCAGGGAAAGCATCCGCCTGCGTCCGGGCGCCGTCATCCGCATCATGCAGGAGAAGAACGGCTGGAGCATCACGCAAGTGCCGCAAGTGGCGGCAGCGTTTGTGTCGATCGATTCGGTCACCGGCGGCTACCACGCCATGGTCGGCGGTTTCGACTACAACCTGCAGAAGTTCAACCACGTGACACAGGCCTGGCGCCAGCCCGGTTCCTCGATCAAGCCGTTCGTCTATTCGGCAGCGCTGGAGCGCGGCTTCTCGCCATCGACGCTGATCAACGACGTGCCGCTCGACCTGACCGGCGCCGAAACCGGCAACGAAGCCTGGTCGCCTAAAAACGACGACGGCAAGTTCGACGGCCCGATCACCATGCGCCGCGCGCTGGCCGAATCGAAGAACGTGGTCTCGGTCCGCATCCTGCGCGCCATCACGGTGCCGTATGCGCACGGCTACCTGGGCAAGTTTGGCTTTGACCTGGCCAAGCATCCGAAAAACCTGACCATGGCGCTGGGCACCGGCTCCGTCACGCCGGCGCAAATGGCCGGCGCCTACTCGGTGTTCGCCAACGGCGGCTACTCGGTCGAGCCCTACCTGATCGCCAAGATCGTCGACGGCGACGGCAAGATCATCCAGGAAGCCAAGCCGCGCACCACGCTGCCCGACGAGGCGCGCGTGCTCGATCCGCGCAACGCCTATGTGATGGACGCGATGATGCGTGAAGTCACGCGCAGCGGCACCGGCGCCGCCGTCGGCCGCCTGGGCCGCCCCGACCTGGCCGGCAAGACCGGCACCTCGAGCGACGCCATCGACGGCTGGTTCGCCGGCTACGGCGGCGGCATCGTGGCGGTATCGTGGATGGGCTACGACGATTCCAAATCGCTGGGTGGCAAAGAGTTCGGCGCCACCGTGGCGCTGCCGATCTGGATCGATTACATGAAGGTGGCGATGCAAAGCCGGCCGCCGCAGGAACGTCCGCTGCCGACCGGGCTGACGCAGGTGAACGGCGAATGGCTGTATGACGAGTTCACGGGCGACGCCGCGCGCCACACGCTGGACATGGACGACACGCCGGCCGGCGCCGAGAACGTCGAACCCGGCACGCCAGCCGCGCCGGCCACGCCGCCTGCGCCGGCGCCAGGCACGCAGCCCAACGCGGAAAATATCAGGCCGGTGCCGCCGGCCCGCTAAGCCGGGTTCAGGCCGACAGATAGCCGCGCATCATGCGCACGGCGCTGTCGGCAAAGGTATCCGGACTGATGTCGGCCGCGCGGTACTTCCAGCGCTTGACATACCAGTCCTGGAACATCGCCAGGATGTGCGCCGCCGCCAGTTCCGGGCTGCTGCCCGGCTGCGGCGGCAGCTGCGCGATGATGCCGGCAAACAGCGACTGCACATGCAGCTCCGACTCCTTGGCCGTGCCGCGCTGCTCCGCCTGCAGCACGCGCGAATCCATGAAGACGAAATAAAACCACGGCTGCAAAATCTCCGACACATAAATCGACGCCCGGATCAGCGCTTCCAGCTGGTCCAGCGGCGCGCTGACATCGCGGAACATCTTCGGCACTTCCAGCGTGGCGTGGCGCACCACGTCCTCGATCATCTCCGCCAGCTGGTCCTTGCTGGTGATATAGCCATACAGGCCGCCCATCGACAGCCCCGTCTCGCCGCACAGGTCGCGCAGGTTCATGGCGCGGAAGCCTACCTCGTTGGCCAGCTTGAACGTCGCGTTGAAGATTTTTTCCAGATTCTCCAGCGCCGGCTTGCGGCGCTTGACCGTGATGCGGTCGGCGTGGCGGTCCAGCAGATAGGCCCAGATATTGGCGCCGTCGAGCGGCGTCATCGCCTGAAATTGTTGGAAGTCGAATTGCGCAGGCAAGGTTGTCCCTGTAGTTTATTTTTTGACCGATTATAGCCTACGCGCCCGGGCGCGTTCACCAAGCCAGCAGATTGGCTTCTGGGGCCGTGCGTGCGGACTGCAAGGCCTTGACGCGGGTGCTACATTTTATTGACGGGGCCAGATCCCGGCATCACAACTACAACCATATCGGAGACCACCATGAGAAAACGCATTTGGCAGTACCTGACGTTGTGCCTAGCCCTGCTGAGCGCCCTGCCCGCCCCGTCGTGGGCGGCCGGCTACACCCAGACCAAATATCCCATCGTGCTGGTGCACGGCCTGTTCGGCTTTGACAATGTCGGCCCGGTCGACTATTTCTATGGCATCGCCAGCGCGCTGCGCAGCGGCGGCGCCACGGTCTACGTAACGCAGGTCTCGGCCGCCAATAGCACCGAAGTGCGCGGCGAACAGCTGCTGTTGCAGGTCAAGCAGATCCTGGCCGCAACGGGCGCAGCGAAAGTCAACCTGATCGGCCATAGCCATGGCGGCCCGACCTCGCGCTACGTCGCCTCCGTGCGTCCCGACCTGGTAGCCTCGGTCAGCAGCGTGGGCGGCGTCAACAAAGGTTCGCGCGTAGCCGACGTGCTGATCGGCGCCGTCCCGGATGTGACGTATAGCGTGGCCAATGCCGTCTCCGGCCTGATCAGCTTCCTGTCCGGCAGCCCGACCCTGCCGCAAAATGCGCGCGCAGCCGCCACCTCGCTGAGCACGGCCGGCACGCTGGCCTTCAACAGCCGCCATCCGGAAGGCGTGCCCACCTCCGCTTGCGGCGAGGGCGACTACCAGGTGCGCGGCGTGTACTACTTCTCGTGGAGCGGCGCCCAGCCGTACACCAATGTGCTCGACGCCAGCGACCCGGTACTGGCGCTGACGTCGCTGGCCTTCAACGGCGCCAAGAACGATGGCCTGGTCAGCAGCTGCTCCAGCCATCTGGGCCGCGTGATCCGCGACGACTACGCGCTCAACCACCTCGATGAAGTGAACCAGCTGATCGGCATTACCAATCTGTTCGAGACCAATCCGGTGACCATCTTCCGCCAGCAGGCCAACCGCCTGCAAGGACTGGGACTCTGATGCGGGCCGCGCTGCGCGTCGTGGTGTTGGCGGCCGTGGCAGCCGGCGCCGCCTGGCTGCTGTGGGCGCGCGGCGACGCGCCCACAGCAGCTGCCGCCACGTCCGCGCAGCGCGCCGCGCCAGAGCCGTTGCCGTTTGCCCGCTCCATGGCCGGCACGCACGCCGATGGCGACGTGCGCGCCAACGCCAACGACCAGCTGGAAGTCAACGCCGAACTGGCCTACCTGTTCGACTACTACCTGGCCGGCCTGGGCGAGCGGCCGCTGGACGCCATCCGCACCCAGATCATCCGCGAACTGGAACGCCGCCTGCGGCCAGCGCCGGCCGCCGAAGCTCGCCGCCTGCTGGACGCCTACCTGGCCTACAAGCGCGCGCTGGTCGATGTGGAACATGGCCTGCCGCCACCCGCCAATCCGGCCCAGGGCGCGCGCCAGCGCCTGAGCGCCATGCAGCAACTGCGCACCGCCTATTTCAGCAATGAGGAAATCGCCGGTCTGTTTGGCGCCAGCGACGCCTACGACCTGGACGCCATCGCCCGCCTCGACATCAGCAGCGACACCAGCCTGACCGCAACGCAGCGCCAACAGCGGCTGGCCGAGCTGGATGCCCGCTTGCCGCAGCAGGTACGGGAAGAAAAGGATGCGCCGACTAAAGTGATACGGCTGGAGGAATCGGTTAGCGCAGCGCGCGCACGCGGCGCCGACGACAACGAGGTCTACCGCATGCGCGCCGCCGCGCTGTCACCGGCCGCCGCCGCGCGCCTGGCCGATGTCGACCGCGAAGAAGCCGACTGGCAGCAGCGCATCAGCGCCTACCAGGCACAACGCAAGCAACTGCTGCAAAACACCGCCAGCGCGGCCAGCCTGCAGCAACTGCGCGACACCGGCTTCACGCCCGACGAACAAAAACGCCTGCCTGCCTATGAGTAGTTAATGCACATAGCGGGCAATGAAATACACGCCGCCCACCACCAATGAGGCGAAGCCGTAGAGCTTCCAGATATGGCCGATCAGCGCCTTGTGCAAATCGAGCTTGGTCTCCGCCAGGGCGGCATAAAACTCTTCGCGCTGTTTTGCCAGTGCGGCGTTGAAATACTCGCGCTGCTGCGCCAGCGCCGTATGAAAATCCTCGCGCTGTGTCGCCAGTGCCTGCTGAAACTCCAGCTTGTGTTCGTACAGCAGCGTCAAAATACGCTCATGACTGGCCTGCATTTCAGTCCGCAATGCATGAAAGTCGTCCTTCGTGGCCAAGCTGCTCTGCATCACGGCGACCTCCTTTTCCAATGCGCCTATCCGCACATCATAAGAATTTCTCGCACTATCTTCAAGCCGATGGTTTTCATTGGTGCCAAGCATGATCGCTCTCCTTGCAGATGAGCTGCCACGCTAGCACCGCCGCCACGCGCCACGATTGAGATAAATCATATAAAAAAAAGCAGCCCGAAGGCTGCTTCACTGTGCTGCTGCGCCAGATAGTGGCTTACTTTATTGTCGGTTAAAACTCTTCCCAGTCGTCCGCCGATGCGGTGGCCATTTGCCTGGCCGGCGCTTTGGCGGACACCGCTTTCAGCGTCGGCCGCGCCGCTGCAGCCACCACACGCGGTGCGGCGACGGCCGTCTTGCGCGCGGCCATCGGCTGCGCGCGCGGCACCATCGATTGATCCATGCGGAACACGCTCACCACCTCCGCCAGTCCCGCCGCCTGCTCCTGCAGGGACGCCGCAGCCGCCGCAGCCTGCTCCACCAGCGCCGCATTCTGCTGCGTCACCGTATCCATCTGCCCCACCGCCATATTGATCTGATCAATACCCGTGCTCTGCTCCTGCGTGGCCATGGTAATTTCGCCCATAATGTCGGTCACGCGCTGCACGCTGGTCACGATCTCGCCCATCGTCGCGCCGGCCTCTTCCACCAGCTTGCTGCCGGCGCCGACCTTCTCGACCGAATCGCCGATCAGCTCCTTGATCTCCTTGGCCGCTGCGGCCGAACGATGCGCCAGCGTCCGCACCTCGCCTGCCACCACCGCAAAACCGCGGCCCTGTTCGCCGGCACGCGCCGCTTCCACCGCCGCATTGAGCGCCAGGATATTGGTCTGGAACGCAATGCCGTCGATGACCGAAATAATGTCGACAATCTTGTTCGACGACGCGTTGATCGAATCCATGGTTTCCACCACGCGCGCCACCACATCGCCGCCGCGCTGCGCCACGCCGGATGCCGATTCCGCCAGCGTATTCGCCTGGCGCGCATTGTCCGCATTCTGGCGCACGGTGGACGTCAATTCCTCCATCGAGGATGCGGTCTCTTCCAGCGAACTGGCCTGCTCTTCGGTACGCTGCGACAGATCCAGATTGCCCGTGGCGATCTCCTGCGAGGCCGTGGCGATCGTATCCGTGCCATTGCGCACCTGGCCGACAATGCGGATCAGGCTGTCGTTCATACCCTTGAGCGCGCCCAGTAGCTGACCGGTTTCCTCGCTGGTGTGCACCTCGATGCGGCTGGTCAGGTCGCCCGACGCCACCGTCTGCGCCACGCGCACCGCCTCATTGATCGGATTGGTGATCGCGCCCGTGATATAGGCCGCGCAACCGATCGCCACCACCGCCGCAATCACGGCCGCAATCACCATCGCCCACTCGGCGCTGGTCACGGCCGCCATGCCCTCATCCACACTGCTGCTCGAGATATCCTCATTCAGGCGCTCGATTTTCATGAGCGTGGTTTCGGCCTTCTGGAACAGCGGGCGCGACTGGTTGTAGGCCTGGTAAAACTCGCCAAACAAATCCTTCTGCTTCTGCTCATCCTTGTTGGCCGCGAGCGCCGTGATGGTGGCGCCGATCTTGTCATCGACGTTTTTCCACTCGGCCCATTCGGCCGTGAACTGCTTCCACATCACCGCCTCTTCCGCCGTTTGCGGCAGCGGCTCGTAGCGCTTCCAGCCACGGTCGATATTTGCCCATGCCTTCTTGCGCATCTCGATCGCTTCTGCGAACTTGGCCTGCGCCTGAAAATCGTTGGAATAGGTACCCGCATACAGCGTGGCGGCCGCCACGGCCGTCTGGCCCTCGCTCATGACCAGCAGGCCCTGGATCGACGGCAGGCGCACCACGCCGATTTCGTTGACCGCACCGCCCACCTTGGCAATGCCGCGATAGCCGGCCGAGCCCACCACCAGCAAGGCCACCATCATGATCGCGACCAGCGTCGCCAGCTTCCACTTGATGAGTAAATTCTTGAACATTGCGCACTCCTGTCAGTGGACCGTCGGATAGATTTGGTGAATATTGTTCCTAGCCAACAATATGCGGCCCCAGCAACGGCGGCGTCAATGAGATTGTGGCGACTTGTGGCGCGGTGTTCACAATCTCAGCCGGCGGCGACTCGGTTGCGTCCTGCACGTTTGGCCTCATACATGGCGGCGTCGCCGGCGGAGATCAGGCGTATCAGATCGTAGTCGTGCTGATCGGAACAGACTACGCCCATGCTAGCCGTGTAGTTCACCGTCAGCTTGTCGAGCGACACCGCCTCCTGCTCGATGCGCGCACGCACGCGCTCCGCCACCCTCACAGCCGACGCCAGATCGACGCCATCGAGCACCAGCACGAACTCCTCGCCGCCAAAGCGCGCCAGCACATCATGCGGCCGCAGCTCCACCTTGACCACGCGCGCCAGATGGCGCAGCACCTCGTCGCCCACCGGATGGCCGTAGCTGTCGTTAATCACCTTGAAGTTATCGACATCGATCATGATGACCGCGATGCTGCGCTGCGCGCGCTGGGCGCGCAGGAACATGCGTTTGCCCTGCACCTCCAGGCCGGCGCGGTTCAGCGCCGCCGTCAGCGCATCCAGCGTCGACAGGCGCCGCAGCCGCTCCGCATAGCGCCACATCACCATCTGGATCAGGCCGAACGCGATGCAGACCTGCGCCAGCGGCACCACCAGCGCGCTCAGGCCGATCACCAGCGAACTGGCATCGTCGGCCGGATCTGCATCCACCACCATGTGCAGGCCGCGCAGGAACAAGGCCAGACCCAGCAAGGTAAAGCCGGCCACCGCGATGCCGGATACGCGCCAGCTGCCATGCCGCGCCACTGCGGCCGCGCAGATCCAGTTAAGCAGTGCAAAATAAAAACCGCTGAAGCACAGGCGCGCGCGCAGGCTCGGCTCCCCCAACGAGTAATACGCCGCCACCAGCACCGCAATCGCGGTAATGATGGCAATGCTGGTCCAGCTCAGCGAACTGGCGCAGTACACGCGCAGGCCGCGCAGCACCAGCGCCAGGCCGAACGCAATCACGCCGTAGCTCAGCGCGCTGTTGATGAAGACGGGCACGCTGTCGAAATTCCCCAGCGTCATGCCGACCGACACCGCCACATTGCCCACCGCCCACCAGCGCTGCTCTGGCGGACTCTGGGTGTAGCAGGCGGAGGCCACCAGCAACGCCGTGGTCAGCAGCGTGACGCAGATTTGGACCAGCAAAAGGGTATCGAGGTTCAGCACGCCAGCATCCATGGAAAGGTAATGTCAATGTAGCGCAGCGCCTGCCCCGAAGCAATCTATAAATTGCAAGAAAGAAATCAAATCCCGCCGCCGCGCCACGCATGGATAAGGTACAGTAATGCTCTTCGCAGATTACGCCCTACGCCATGCCCTACCCCATTGAACACAAGCTGGTCATCGGTATCGCCTCCAGCGCCCTGTTTGACCTGACCGCCTCGCACCAGGTCTACCTGGAAGGCGGCGCCGAAGCCTATCGCAAATACCAGGAACAGCAGATCGGCGCCATCCTCGACAGGGGCGTGGCCTTCCCCTTCATCCGCCGCTTCCTCAGCATCAACAAGCTGCATCCGGACACGGCGCCGGTGGAAGTGGTGCTGTTCTCGCGCAACTCGCCGGAAACCGGCCTGCGCGTGATGAATTCAATTGCCCACTACGGCCTGGATATTTCGCGCGCCTGCTTCCTGACCGGCGAATCGCCCTACCGCTATTTGCCAGCGTTCAACACCTCTTTATTTTTATCAGCAAATGAAGAAGACGTGCGGCGCGCACTGGACGCCCACTACCCGGCCGGCCTGGTGCTGCCCTCGCGCACCGAAGACGACGAGGCCGACGGCGAACTACGCATCGCCTTCGACTTTGACGGCGTGATTGCCGACGACGAATCGGAAACCGTCTTCAAGCGCAATAACAACGTTGACGAATTCCACGCTCACGAAACCGCGCGCGTGGCCATCCCGCACCAGCCCGGACCGCTGGCCGACCTGTTCCGCAAGCTGTCGCTGATGCAGCAGCTGGAAGAAGACGCCCAGCGCGCCGATCCCGCTTACCGGAAAGTCCTGCGCATCGCCATCATCACCGCCCGCAGCGCGCCGGCGCACGAGCGCGTGGTGACCACGCTCAAGAGCTGGGGCGTGTCGGCCAACGAAACCTTCTTCCTGGGCGGCATGGAGAAAGCCCGCGTGCTGGGCATTTTCAGGCCGCATATGTTCTTTGACGACCAGTTGAGCCACCTGCAATCGCCGGCCGGGAATATCCCGATGGTACACATTCCGTTTGGCGTGGCCAACCGCCGACAGCCTTGAGCATGGCTTGCTATAATAGGTGTCTGGATAACCGTTGAATGTATGTTGTGTCGTCAGCCTTAACAAAATCCATTCCCAAACCTGGCAACCGCTTTGCCCTGCCCGCGCTGCATGGCTCGGCGGATGCGTACGCATTGGCGCAAATTGCGCTGGACCTCAAATCGCGTGGCCAGATGCTGGCCATCGTCGTGGCATCGGCCAGCGACGCTCAACGCCTGCTGGATGAAATCCCGTGGTTCGGCGGCGAGCAGCTACGCTGCCACCTGCTGCCCGACTGGGAAACCCTGCCCTACGACGCCTTCTCGCCGCACCAGGATCTGGTGTCCGAGCGCCTGGCCACACTGCATGAAATCTCCAGCGGCCAGTGCGACGTCATGCTGGTCCCGGCCACCACCGCGCTGGTGCGTATGGCGCCGCCGTCCTTCCTGGCTGCCTACACCTTCTTCTTCCAGCAGGGCGAATCGCTGGACGAAGCCCAGCTCAAGGCGCAGCTGACGCTGGCCGGCTACACCCACGTCACGCAAGTGATGTCGCCGGGCGAGTACTCGGTGCGCGGCGGCCTGATTGACCTGTTCCCGATGGGTTCCGCGCTGCCGTACAGGCTCGACCTGTTTGGCGACACCATCGAAACCATCCGCACCTTCGATGCCGACACCCAGCGCTCGCTGTACCCGGTCAGGCAGGTGCGCCTGCTGCCGGGCCGCGAATTCCCGATGGACGAAGCGTCGCGCACCGCCTTCCGCAGCCGCTGGCGCGAGCATTTTGAAGGCGACCCGTCGCGCGCCGTGGTCTACAAGGACATCGGCGCCGGCATCGCCTCGGCCGGCATTGAGTACTACCTGCCGCTGTTCTTCGAACAGACCGCCACGCTGTTCGACTACCTGCCGCAAGGCGCGGTAGTCGCCACCGTGGGCGACATCGAAGCGGCCATCAAGCGCTTCTGGACCCATACCGCATCGCGCTACCGCTTTATCAAGTCCGACCGCGAGCGCCCCATCATGGCGCCGGAAGACCTGTTCCTCAACGAAGAGCAGTTCTTCGTGCTGGCCAAGCCGTATCCGCAGATCGCCGTGCGCAAGAATCCGGACGCCGGCGCCTCCGAGCTGTCGGCGCCAGTGCCCAACATCGCCGTCAACCGCCACCTAGACGATCCGCTGACCAATCTGCGCGGCTACCTGATGCAGTCCGGCAGCCGCGTGATGATCTGCGCCGAGTCCAACGGCCGCCGCGAAACGCTGCAGCAGTATTTCAACGAATACGACCTGGCGCTGGCGCCGGTCGAAGGTTTCGACGCCTTTGTCGCCTCGGACGCCAAACTGGCGCTGGGCGTGGCGCCGCTGCATGCCGGCTTCGAACTGGCCGCTGAGGGCGCACGCCTCATCTTCATCACCGAGACCGAACTGTATGCGGGCTCCGGCCGCCGCGTCGGCAAGAAGAAGCAGGAAGCCGTCACGCAAGTCGAGTCGATGGTGCGCGACCTGTCGGAGCTGAAGATCGGCGACCCGGTGGTCCACGTCAACCATGGCATCGGCCGCTACATGGGCCTGACCAGCATGGACCTGGGCGAAGGCGAGGCTGAATTCCTGCACCTGGAGTACGCCAAAGAGACCAAGCTGTATGTGCCAGTGTCACAGCTGCATGTGATCTCGCGCTACTCCGGCGCCTCGCCGGACGATGCGCCGCTGCACACACTCGGTTCCGGCCAATGGGAAAAAGCCAAGCGCAAAGCCGCCGAACAGGTGCGCGACACCGCCGCCGAACTGCTCAACCTCTACGCCCGCCGCGCGCTGCGCCAGGGCCATGCGTTTGAGTATTCGGCGCACGATTACGAACGCTTCGCCGACAGCTTCGGCTTCGACGAAACGCCGGATCAGCAGGAAGCCATCAACAACGTGGTGCGCGATATGACGTCCGGCAAACCGATGGACCGCCTGGTGTGCGGCGACGTCGGCTTCGGCAAGACCGAAGTGGCGCTGCGCGCGGCCTTCATTGCCGTCATGGGCGGCAAGCAGGTCGCCATCCTGGCGCCGACCACGCTGCTGGCCGAGCAGCATGCGCAAACCTTCGCCGACCGCTTTGCCGACTGGCCGGTGCGCATCGCCGAAATGTCGCGCTTCCGTACCGGCAAGGAAATCGCCCAGGCCATCAAGGGCATGGCTGACGGTACGCTCGACATCATCATCGGCACCCACAAGCTGCTGTCGGACGACGTCAAGTTCACCCGCCTCGGCCTGGTCATCATCGACGAGGAACACCGTTTTGGCGTGCGCCAGAAGGAAGCCCTGAAATCGCTGCGCGCCGAAGTCGACGTGCTGACGCTGACCGCCACGCCAATCCCGCGTACGCTGGGCATGGCGCTGGAAGGCCTGCGCGACTTCTCGGTGATCGCCACCGCGCCGCAAAAGCGCCTGGCGATCAAAACCTTCGTGCGCAGCGAGGGCGAGTCGATCATCCGCGAAGCCTGTTTGCGTGAGCTCAAGCGCGGCGGCCAGGCCTACTTCCTGCACAACGAAGTGGAAACCATCCAGAACCGCCTGGCCATGCTGACCGAGCTGCTGCCGGAAGCGCGCATCGCCGTCGCCCACGGCCAGATGCACGAACGCGACCTGGAAAAAGTGATGCGCGATTTCGTCGCCCAGCGCTACAACATCCTGCTGTGCACCACGATTATCGAAACCGGTATCGACGTGCCGACCGCGAACACCATCATCATGCACCGCGCCGACAAGTTCGGCCTGGCGCAGCTGCACCAGCTGCGTGGCCGCGTCGGCCGTTCGCACCACCAGGCCTACGCCTACCTGCTGGTACACGACCTGCAGTCGCTGACCAAACAGGCGCAGCGCCGCCTGGATGCGATCCAGCAGATGGAAGAACTGGGTTCCGGCTTCTACCTGGCCATGCACGACCTGGAAATCCGTGGCGCCGGCGAAGTCCTCGGCGACAACCAGTCCGGCGAGATGACGGAAATCGGCTTCCAGCTGTATTCCGACATGCTCAACGAAGCGGTGCGTTCGCTCAAGGCTGGCAAGGAGCCGGACCTGGCGGCGCCGCTGGCCACCACCACCGAGATCAACCTGCACGTGCCGGCGCTGCTGCCGGCCGATTTCTGCGGCGACGTCCACGAGCGCCTGTCCATCTACAAGCGCATGGCCAATTGCGCAACGCAGGACAAGATCGACGATATGCAGGAAGAGCTCATCGACCGCTTCGGCAAGCTGCCGGATCCGGTCAAGGCGCTGATTGAAACCCACCGCCTGCGCATCGCCGCCAAAACGGTGGGCATCATCAAGATCGATGCCCACACCGAGGCCGCCAATCTGCAGTTCATGCCCAAGCCGCCGATCGATCCAATGCGTATCATTGAGCTGATCCAGAAGAACCGCCAGATCAAGCTCAATGGCCAGGACAAGCTCAAGATCACTGCCGCCATGCCGGACCTGCCCGCGCGCGTCAGCCAGATCAAGGCCGCGATTAAACAGTTGACCGCATAACCAGACCATCGTACCGTGGCCACTTAGCCCAAACAATGCTAAACCTATGACAAACGCAAAAACCGCAATGAATCTCGTTTTACAAGGCGTGGACGACTGCAAGGCCCGTCTTGAGCGTATCGCCGCACTGACCGCCCCTGCCAATCTCACCTGGCTGAGCGACCGCGCCCTGCGTTGCGAAGGCATCACCTTTTCGCCAGCACTGCGCCAGACCATCGAAGTAGCAGCCCATGCGGCACAGCTGGACGCCACCTACTCCATCGGCTTCCACAAGATGAGCGAGTTCAAACTGGTGGCGATGGACATGGACTCGACCCTGATTACCATTGAGTGCATCGACGAAATCGCCGACATGCAGGGTTTGAAGAAGCAAGTCTCGGAAATCACCGAAGCGGCCATGCGCGGCGAACTGGATTTCTCGGAAAGCCTGAAACGCCGCGTGGCGCTGCTGGAAGGCCTGGACGCCTCGGCGCTGGAACGCGTCTACGAAGAACGCCTGCAACTGTCGCCCGGTGCGGAAAGCATGTTGAAAGCGGTGCAGGCGGCCGGCCTGAAAACCCTGCTGGTGTCGGGCGGCTTCACCTATTTCACCGAGCGCCTGAAACAGCGCCTGGGCCTGGACTACACCCACGCCAACCAGCTGGAAATCGTTGACGGCAAACTGACCGGCAAGGTGGTGGGTGGCATCGTTGATGCAGAAGAGAAGAAGCGCACCGTGGAACGCGTGTGCGCGGAACTGGGCATCACGCCGTCGCAAGCCATCGTCATGGGCGACGGCGCCAATGACCTCAAGATGATGGGCATTTCCGGCATGTCAGTGGCTTTCCGCGCCAAGCCGGTGGTGCGCGAGCAGGCCAATGTGGCGCTGAATTTCGTCGGCCTGGACGGCATCCTCGCACTGCTGCAATAAACCGGCTCAGTGCCGGCGCTTGGCCGCCTTGATCGCGTACATCTGCGCGTCACCGGCGGCCAGCAGCGCTTCCACCGATTGCGGCGCGTTCGGCTGGAATTCTTCCGCCCCATAGGAAAACGCCAGGTCGTAGCCACGTTTGGCGCTGGCGTTGTAGTCATGTAGCTGGGCGCTGAACTTGTCAATCACCGCTTGCGCTTCCGGCTTGTTGGCACCTGTCAGCAGCACCACAAATTCGTCGCCGCCCAGGCGCGCGCACAAGTCCGTGCTGCGGAAACTGCTGCGCATCACACTGGCAAACGCCGCCAGCGCACGGTCGCCCTCCGCATGGCCGAAATTGTCGTTGATCGGTTTGAAGCGGTCCAGGTCAATAAATGCCAGCGTCGCCGGCTGGTGATGGCGAACGCAGAAGTTGAGCCCATAGGCAGCCAGCTGCAAGAAGCCACGGCGGTTTGATATCCTGGTCAGCTCGTCCGTGGTAGCGTTCTGGAAGGCGCTGAGTTCATCTTCCACCATCGACGCCAGATCGTGCAGCGCCAGCTTGTCCTCCTGATCGAAGTTGCGCGGCGCGCTGTCGATCAGGCACAGCGTCCCGACCTTGGCGCCGCCCACGGCACGCAGCGGACAACCCGCATAGAAGCGGATCTTCGGCCCGCCAGTGACCAGCGGGTTGTCGGCGAAACGCTCGTCCGCCAGGGCATTGGGAATGTACAGGATATCGTCGCCAAGAATCGCGTGGCCGCAGAACGAGACATTGCGCGGCGTTTCAGCCGCATCCAGCCCGGCGCGTGATTTGAACCACTGGCGATTCTCGTCGACCAGGCTCACCAGCGCTGCCTCCACGCCAAACATGCGCTTGGCCATGCGGGTCACGCGGTCAAAGCGCTCTTCGGGCGGGGTATCCAGAACGTCAAGCGACTTTAGCGCTGAAAGCCGTTGAACCTCATCAAGGGGTATGCCGGGTTCTTTCAAGATGATCTCCTATGCCTGGTAAGCGTAGTCGTTTCATAATACTACCCGATCTTTTTGCCTCCGAGCGTAGCGATCAAGCCATCTGTGGCATCCTCGATATAGTCCAGCACCTGGTCAAAGCCCTGGCTGCCGCCGTAGTAAGGGTCAGGCACCACGTCCGAGCCGCTGCGCGTGGCGTGCGACATAATCAACCCCAGCTTTTGCTGGTACTCCGGCGGGCACGCCGCTTTCAGCAACTTCAGGTTATCGTGATCCATCGCCAGCAGGTGGTCGAACTCCTCGAAATCGCGCGCCGACACCTTGCGCGAACGCTGCGCCGACAGGTCGTAGCCACGTTTGGCCGCATACTCCATCGACCGTGCGTCGGGCGGCTCGCCCACGTGATAGCCGTGCGTGCCCGCCGAATCGATCACGAAGCGGTGCGCCAGCCCGGCCGCTTGCACGCGATGGCGGAACACCCCTTCCGCCGTCGGCGAGCGGCAGATATTCCCCATGCAGACAAACAGCACCGATACCGGTTTAGCCATGCCTTACCTCACGCAATGTAGAGCAGCAGGCCATCACCACGCTGGGCGGCGTCGGCATAGAACTGGGCCATTTCGCGGTAATTGTGCAGCACGTAGTCGAGATCCTCCTCCGGTTCCGTCCACACACCGGGATAGATGTCCGCAGCGGCCAGCCGGTCCGACGAAAAGCGCGCGCGGATGTCTTCTGCGCCGATACCCGCCAGCGTGGCCGACAAGGCCCGCACCTCGGCTGGCTGCAGCACCCGTACCGGGCCATAATCCATTTCTTCGCCAACTGGCTCGCCACCGAAGATCACCGGCGCGGCATCGTCGGCGCCAGGTTCGGCGCTGCCGTTCAGCACAAAGTGAATCGCATGCCAGGCCTTGTCGACATCCATCGCATGCTGGGGCGGCGCCTGGTCTTCGCCATAGACGAAGTCACCCAGCGCATCGGGATCTGCCATAAAACGGTCTATCTGTTCGCTATCTACCGCAATGAACGAGGCACGCATACCCATGACAGTCAGCACCTTATATAATCAGCATCATTGCATTTTATGCGAAAAAGGATCAGACATGGGTTATCGCTGCGGCTGCCGGCTGAGCAAGGTACACGACGCCGTCCAAGGCGCGGACGTGCCGCTTGCGCTGCTCTACCCGGCGCACGGCGAAGAGCATACCGAACACTTCGGCCCTTACTCGCTGGACGTGGCAATGGATGCCCCGCCAGCGGCCGGCGTTTATCCGCTGGTCGTCATCTCGCACGGCCACTCCGGCACGCCATGGGCCTATCGCCAACTGGCCAAGCACCTGGTGCTGGCGGGCTTTATCGTCGCCCTGCCCGCCCACACCGGCAATACGCGGCTCGACAACACGCTGGCCGGCACCGCAGAAAATCTGGCCAACCGTCCGCGCCACATCACGCTCACCATCAACGCCGCGCTGGCCGATGCCACCGTGGGTGCGCATATTGCCGGCAACGGTGTCGCTGTCATCGGCCACTCCATCGGTGGCTACACCGCGCTGGCGGCGGCCGGTGGTCTGCCCTGGAGCGGCCCTTATGACTGCAAGGATTCCGGCACACAGCCGGAACCGGTACCTGTCACGCCCGACGCCCGCATCCGTTCGCTGGTGCTGCTGAATCCAGCGACGTTCTGGTTTATCGCCGGCTCACTACGCCCGGTGAACCTGCCCATCCTGATACGTACCGGTGAAAAGGACGAGATCACGCCGATCGAACATGCACACAAAATCATCGAAGGCGTGGCCCATCCCGAACTGGTGGAACACCAAGACATAGCCGGTGCCGGACACTTTGCTTTCATGAGCAAGTTCCCGCCGGAGATGACGCGGCCGAACTTCAAGCCTTCGCAGGACCCGGAAGGCTTTGACCGCGAAACCATACAGCCGGAGTTCTTCGCCGACGTCACTGCCTTCCTGCAGCGGACGCTGGGCGCAGCCCGCGCTGGCACGTAGTACGACAAAACGAGGAGAGATCATGTCCCAAGAACTGGTACTGGATGGCCGCCTGGAATCGGCCAAAACGACAGCATGGTGGCTGTACGTGATACACGCCGTCAGCTTTGTGTTTTCGCTGGGCGCATTTTCCATCATCCCGCTGATACTCAACTATCTGCAGCGACCCAGCACGGAGAACACCTTCGTCCATAGCCACCACACGTGGATGATCCGTTCGTTCTGGTGGTATGTGGTGCTGATCGTGGTCGGCTGCGCCTTCTTCATCACCATCATCGGCATTCCGGTGGCCTGGCTAATCTGGATCGGCGCCTGGCTGTGGAAGGCCTATCGCCTGATCGTCGGCATCGTCCGCATCAACCGGAACGAGCCGGCGCCGCTATAAGTTCCAGCGCCTGCCGCAGGCCATTGACAATCACCTCATAGGCCTGCTGGCGGGTCGCCTCATCGGGCGCGCGCAGCACGTATGACGGGTGGTAGACCGTGATTACCCAGCGGCCGTCGTGTTCAAACGGCGCATCCATCACGGACTGCATGGTCGCACTGCCCCGCTCCAGCACGGACTTCAGCGCCGTGCTGCCCAGCGCCACAATCACGTCTGGCTTCACGCGCGCCAGTTCTTCTTCCAGCCACAGGTGACAGGCGGCGATCTCGCTTTGCGCCGGGGTTTTATGCAAGCGCCGTTTGCCGCGCAACTCCCACTTGAAATGCTTGACGGCGTTGGTCAGATACACAGCATCGCGCCGGACGCCCGCTTCTGCCAGCGCACGGTCCAGCACCGCGCCTGCGGGGCCGACAAATGGCAAGCCTTGCAAATCTTCCTGGTCGCCGGGCTGCTCACCTACCAGCATGATGCGCGCGTTGCGCGGCCCAACGCCGGGTATCGCCTGCGTCGCATTGCGCCACAAATCGCAGCGGCGGCACTGGTCGAGCGTCGATGGCACTTCACGCTGGGGCTGGGCGCGTTCTGCGGCGACGGGTATCGTGGTGGCGCCGCTGCGCCGGCCTACTGTGCTGGTCTGTCCGGTACGACGCTCGCCATTGGCCGCCGCGCTGACCATGGCAGGCACGATGGCGCCTTCCGGCAAATTCTTCCAGAAGCGCGATGGAATATGGCTGCGCAGCAGATCCGCGTTCACGCGCGCCGGATTGAAGATGCTGCGGTAGTAGGTCAGCCACAGCGCTTCGCCGGCATCATCGATATCAGCTGCGCTGCGCATCAGCGGCGGCATGTCGTGCAGGCGTTCGCCATCCCACGCCACGGCCGCTGCCGGTGTGGCGATCATCCAGCTGGTGCCGCCCATGCGGCGCGCAAAGTGCCGCGCCACCTGCGGCAGCACCTCGTGCGTGGGCTCGAACCAAGCGACAAAGCGCGGCGCGCCGTCCTCCTCCTTGCGCTCACGAAAACGCACGTAGGCATGCATGTCGTGCTCCTCGCGATGCACTGCCTTGACCATGGCATGCAGGCGCGCACCATCGGGATCGGCGGCGGATACCACGTCGCGCTGACCCAGCTGCCAGCGCCACAGCACCTTGTACAGGAAAGCCCAGCGATCGGGCGTATTGAAGCAGCCGGCCGCCATCAGCATCTCCACCAGCTGGCGCGGCAGATGCAGTGCCGCCTGGCTCGCCGGTGCATGCGGTTCAGCGCCAAAAGCCGAGAACAGGTCGCCGTCGCTTTCGCTGGTCGCCCATTCCACGGATTCCGGCGCGATACGGCCTGCAATCAGCTCACGTGCCGCAACGCGCCACTCGTCAAACGAACGGACCACCTTGCGCATCATGCCGCCTGCAGCTCCGGCCACAGGTTCATTTGCTGCGGCGCTTCCGCCATGGCCCGCCGCAGATGTTCGGATGGACTGCTGTCGTTGGCCGGAAAATAGTCCGCCGTGATGATGAACGGTGAAATCTTCTTCATGCTGCACCTGAGTCGCGACAAGTCCGCATAGCGCACCTGGCGCAAACGCCGCAACTCCACAATCCGCTGCGCATTGCGCAATCCGATGCCAGGCACGCGCGCAATCATGTGCGGTTCCGCACGATTCAGGTCCAACGGAAAATGCTCGCGATGCGACAAGGCCCAGGCCAGCTTGGGATCGATGTCCAGCGCCAGATTGCCGCTGGCCGGCAGCAGTTCATTGACCTGGAAGCCATAGCTGCGCAACAGGAAGTCCGCCTGATACAGGCGATGCTCGCGCTGCATGGGCGGCGGCGCCAATGGCACGCTCTTCGGGCTTTGCGGTATCGGACTGAAAGCCGAGTAGTACACGCGCTTGAGCTTATAGCTGCCGTACAGCGTCTCGGCCGTGGTCAGGATTTGCTGGTCGTCGCTGGCATCGGCGCCCACAATCATTTGCGTGCTTTGCCCGGCTGGCGCAAAGCGCGGCGCTCTGGGCTCTTCCGCCTTTTCATCGAGCTTGCGGCGGATCGAGCCCATGGCCAGCTTGATGGTATGCACACTCTTTTCCGGCGCCAGCTTCTGCACACTGTCGTGCGACGGCAGTTCGATATTCACGCTGAGGCGGTCGGCATAACGCCCCGCTGCCGCGATCAGTGCCGGATCGGCGTCGGGGATGGTCTTCAGGTGGATGTAGCCGCGGAACTGGTGCACCTCGCGCAGCTCACGCGCAACCTGCACCAGCTGCTCCATGGTGTAATCCGCAGACTGGATGATGCCTGAGCTGAGGAACAGCCCATCAATGTAGTTACGCAGATAGAAGTCGGTAGTCAGCTTTACCACTTCCGCCACCGTAAAGCGCGCACGCGGCACGTTGGAGGAGCGCCGGTTCACGCAATACTGGCAGTCGTACAGGCAGTAATTGGTCAACAGGACTTTCAACAGCGAGACGCAGCGTCCATCGGGCGTATAGCTGTGACAGATGCCCATGCCCGTGGTCGCGCCAAAACCGTCCTTGCCGATGGAGTTGCGCTTCGGCGCCCCGCTGCTGGCGCAGGAGGCGTCGTATTTGGCCGCATCCGCCAGGATTTCCAGCTTGTCATTCAGTTCCATTCCCGCCTCGCTACACTGTGTTTTTATACAGTATAGCAAAAATGCGGTCTAGGGCGAAGACAAGGAGAGCCTGCGTGGTGCGGCATGCGACAGCGACGGCGGACGCAAGGCGTTTTCCTCATGAGCGCTGAGACGGAATACGCTCACCAGCTGCGCCAGCGACGTGGCCTGCTCCTGCATGCTTTGCGCCGCCGTTGCCGCCTGCTGCACCAGCTCCGCGTTCTGCTGGGTCACCGTATCCATCTGCGCAATGGCCTGGTTCACCTGTTCGATGCCGGTGCTCTGCTCCTTGCCAGCCATGGTGATTTCGGCAATCAGGTCCGTCACGTGGCGCACGCTGGCCACCACCTGGTCCATCGTGGTGCCGGCTTCCGCCACCAGCTTGCTGCCCTCTTCCACCTGGCTGACCGAGTTGCCGATCAATTCCTTGATCTCCTTGGCGGCGCCCGCAGAGCGCTGCGCCAGGTTGCGCACCTCGGATGCAACCACCGCAAAGCCGCGCCCCTGCTCGCCAGCGCGCGCCGCTTCCACCGCAGCGTTGAGCGCGAGGATATTGGTCTGGAAGGCGATGCCGTCGATGACCGTGATGATGTCCGCAATCTTGCGCGACGAGGCATTGATCGATTCCATCGTATCCACCACGCGGCCCACCACATCGCTACCGGCCTGCGCCACGTTCGACGCGGAACCGGCCAGCTGATTGGCCTGCGCCGCCGTGTCGGAGTTCTGTCGCACCGTGGAGGTCAGCTCCTCCATCGATGCCGCCGTCTCCTCCAGTGAACTGGCCTGCTGTTCGGTGCGCGATGACAGGTCCAGATTACCGGCCGCGATCTGGTCCGACGCCGAGGCAATAACGTGGGTGGAACCGCGCACGTCGGTGACGATTTTCGCCAGGCTGTCACGCATCATCTTCATTGCATGCAGCAAGCTATGCTCATCGCCATCGCGCACTTCGACCTGCACCGACAGATCGCCGGCGGCGATGCGGTTGACGATATCGGCGGCATACGTCGGCTCGCCGCCCAGCCCGCGCATCAGACTGCGCGTAATCAGCATCGCGCCCACCGCGCCCAGCACCACACTGCCGACCATCAGCGAAATGATCCATACGCGCGACGAGGCATAGCGCAGCACACCTTCTTCCGCTGCCGCCTTGCCGCCATTGCTGTAGAAGTCCACCAGCTTGTCGACCTGTCCGCGCAGCGAGACGATGAGTTTATTCGACTCGCCCCGGATCAGCTTCTTGCTCAGTTCCGTGTCACCGGCACGCACCGCCGCGCGGATCTTGCCATCTTCCGCCATATAGCGTTCCCATTGCTCGACGAATTGGCCATACATCTGTTTTTCTTCTGCGGATTCCAGCAACGCCTCATAATCTTTTTGCATTTTTTGTAAATCAACAAGGTCGGCAGCGATTACCTTGTCATATTTATCTAATTCAGATGGATCTGTGGAAATAATATATTGCAATTCCCTGGTTCTAATACGCGCGACTTGCGATTTAATATCTTCAATTACCCGCACACTGGGTAACCAGCGCGATGACAAGCGTGTCGATATTTCATTCACCTTTGATAGCTCGAATATTGAGAAAACCCCAACAATCGTAGTCATGAGCAATACCGCAACAAAGGCCAGGCTGAGCTTGGTTGCGACTGGTAATTCAGTCAATTGCTTCATTTCCATCTCTCCCCGATAATCGTTCTATAAAATATAAAAATATTTTCTTCAAATAAAAATATAAGCATTTTATTCACCCAATAATACAACAAACATAGCCAGTGTATTCCAATAGAATAGCGATCACAAAAGACTTTAGAGGTAATCATGCTGTCATCGATTGAATATCAAGGCAATATCTGCCTGGCTACAACAGATTTTTCATGGGGTAATGATCTTAATATTATTTTTGAGCTATTGAATAAGCGTTTTGATAGCTTTAACGATAATGGCTTTTATCCCCACGCGGACGAAGTGGCGCTGCGTGAGGAACTCAAGGAAGTCGCCACCTTGCGCAAATTGAGTGAGCAGATCCGCAAGCTGGGCGCGAACGGTGTGGTGCTGCGCAATCTGGGCCTGCACGAACTCCCCGAGGATCGCCGCAACGCCGCGCTGTACGCGCTGACGCTGATGCTGGGGTATCCGACCTCCACCGACCAGCGTACCGGCCGCGTGGCCTGGGACGTCAGGGCCCGTCCGGAAACCGGCGCCGATGGCCGCTTCGTCACGTTCTCGGAACGCGTGGGCAGCGCCGACATGCACACCGATTCATCGTTCTACCCGATGCCGGAAGAGCAGTTCATTCTTTACGTGGTCAATGCGGCCCGCTGCGACGGCGGCCATTCGATCCTGATCGACGCAGAAGCTATCTATCAGGCCTTGCACCGCACACCGGAGGGCGCGGCGGCGTTCGAGCTGCTGAGCAAGGTAGAGGTTCCGTTCCGTGTGCCGGCCGTGTACGCGGCGGGCGATGAGAATATTGAAGTCTTCACGGCGCCAGTCTTCGGCCCGCCAAAACGCGACGGCGACCGCTTCACCATGCGCTGGCGTTATGACGCCATCATGAAAGGCCTGGCAGCACGTCCGGACCTGAGCAGCCCGGCGCTGGAAGAAGCACTGGAAATCATGAACTGCGTCGCTGAACAGGAAGCCCCGCGCTTCATGGAGCAGCTGCCGACCGACACGCTGATGCTGGCCGATAACCATCGCATGCTGCACGGCCGCACCACCTATAGCGACGAACGCCGCCACCTGATCCGTATCCGCATGTCGGACGTGCCGAATGCACAGCGCATCGGCCCATCCGGCGTGGTGCGGGACTAAACCGTGACGGCGTTCATCGCCTCCACCACGCCCACCACCGCGCCACAGGATGGACTGGCTGCCGGCCCGCGCTTCCGCGCCATGCTCGCCGTCATGACTGCGGTGGCCATGGCCTCGCTGGACACCGCCATCGCCAACACCGCGCTGCCCGCCATGGCAGCGCAGCTGCAAGCCACGCCTGCGGCATCGGTGTGGATCGTGAATATCTATCAGTTGGCGATGGTGGCCACGCTGCTGCCGTTTGCCGCGCTCGGTGAAATCGCTGGCTACCGGCGCGTATTCATCGGCGGACTGGTAGCGTTCACCGCCGCCTCGCTAGGCTGCGCGCTGGCGTGGTCGCTGCCATCGCTGGTAGCGGCGCGCTTCGTACAGGGGCTGGGCGCCAGTGCCGTCATGGCGGTGACGACGGCGCTGATGCGTGCCATTTACCCGGCGGCGCTACAAGGCCGCGGCTTTGGCACCAATGCGCTGGTGGTGGCGGTGGCGTTTGCTGTCGGCCCGACCGTGAGTTCATTGATCCTGTCGGTCGCATCATGGCCCTGGCTATTCGCGATCAACGTCCCGTTCGGCCTGACCGCGTGGCTGGTGGCGCGCGGCGCCGTGCCGGACAACGCGCGCGGCACGCACCGTTTCGATCACCTGGCCGCAGCCTATAACGTTGGCGCTTTCGGCAGCCTGGTGCTGCTGTTTGCCGAGGGCGCGCACGGCGCATCGCCGCAGCGCTGGGTGCCCGAGCTGATCGTGGCGGTGGTGTGCTTCGCCTTGCTGCTGCGGCGTCAGCGCAGCCACAGCGCGCCGCTGCTGCCGGTCGATCTGTTTCGCATCCCCGTGTTCACGCTGTCCGCGCTGACGGCCGTGTGCACCTTTGCGGTACAGGGCGCGGCTTTCGTCTCGTTGCCGTTTTATTTTGAAGCGCTGGGCCGTTCACCGATCGAAACCGGCTTCCTGATGACGCCGTGGCCCGCGATGGTCGCGGTGATGGGGCCTGTTGCAGGCCGGCTCAGTGAACGCTACACCGCCGGCGCGCTTTGCGGCGCGGGCCTGCTGCTACTGTGCGCCGGTGTGGTGACGCTGATCCTGCTGCCGCCGGCGGCGTCGGACTACGCGATCATCTGGCGCATGGCAGTGTGCGGCGTCGGCTTTGGCCTGTTCCAGGCGCCGAATATGAAAGCCATCATGAGCAGTGCGCCGCTCACGCGCGCGGGCAGCGCCAGCGGCATTGTGGCCACGGCGCGACTCACGGGCCAGGCTACCGGCGCTGCCACCGTGGCCGGCTGCTTCATGCTGGCGCACGCTGCGGGGCCGGTGACTGCGCTCGCCGTGGCGGCGGTGTTTGCCGCCGTCGGCGCCTGCGTCAGTTTCGCGCGTCTGAAAGTCAGGCCAGTATCGCCTTGAGCGCGTCCACCAGCTTGCCACACTCTTCGTCCGTGCCGATGGAGATACGCAGGAACTGGTCGATGCGCGGCGACTTGAAATGGCGCACGAGGATGGCGCGCTCGCGCAGCGCCGCCGCCAGTTGCGCACCATCGCGCTGCGGGTGGCGGGTGAAGATGAAGTTGGCGTGCGACGGCAGCACGTCAAATCCCATCGCCTGCATCTGCAATGTCAGCCACGTGCGGCTGGCGATGATGGCTTGCGAAGTCTGTTCCGTGTACGCCACGTCATCCAGCGCGGCAATCGCACCGGCCTGCTGCACCTGGCCCAGCGGGTAGCAGTTAAAGCTGTTCTTCACCCGTTCCAGGCCTGCGATCAAGTCTGGATGACCCAACGCAAAACCAACCCGCAGGCCGGCCAGCGAACGCGATTTCGACAAGGTCTGGATCACCAGCAGATTATCGTAGCGGTCCAGCAGCGCAGCGGCACTTTCGCCGCCAAAGTCCACATAGGCTTCATCGATCACCACCGGTTGATCCGGGTGGGCTAGCAGCAGCGCCTCGATCTGCGCCAGCGGCAGCGCGATGCCGGTCGGCGCGTTCGGGTTGGCTATGATGATGGCGCCGCAAGGACGATGGTAGTCCGCGACATCAACCTCAAAGCGCTCATTGAGCGGCAGCTCAAGCGACTCGATCCCATATAGGCTGCAATAGGTAGGGTAGAAGCTGTAGCTGATGTCTGGCCGCAGCAGCGGCAGTTCATGCTTGAGCAAGGCGTGGAAGGTATGCGCCAACACTTCGTCCGAGCTGTTGCCGACGAAGACCTGTTCACGTGTCAGACCAAAGCGCCGCGCTACCGCGTCCTTCAAACCGGCATTGGACGGGTCGGAATACTTGCGCAAGCCATCACCCACGGCCGCCTGCATCGCCGCAATCGCCCTGGGCGACGGGCCGTAGGGATTTTCGTTGGTATTCAGCTTGACCAGGTTGGGCATCTGTACCTGCTCGCCTGGCGTGTAAGGCGTCAGGCCGTCTACCACTTTGCTCCAGAACCTGCTCATGGCATTTCCCCAAATGCCTGCTCGATGTCGGCGATTAAATCACTCACGTCTTCCAGGCCGACGTTGAAGCGCACCAGGGTGCCCTTGTCCTGCCAGTTCTTGCGCATGTGCTGGATACGATATGGCACCGCCAGGCTGTTGGGACCACCCCAGCTGAAACCGATCTTGAACAGCTTGAGCGCGTCGACAAACCGGTCGGTCAGTTCTTCCGTATAACGCTCGTCGAAGATCACCGAGAACAAGCCGCCGGCGCCGCTAAAGTCGCGCTTCCACGTCTCGTGGCCGGGACAGTCCGGGAAGGCCGGATGCAGAACACGCTTGATCTCCGGCCGCCCTTGCAGCCATGCCGCCAGCTTGCGCGCCGCCGCGTCATGCGCGTCAAAACGCAAACGCATGGTCGGCAAACCACGCGACACCAGGTAGGCATCATCCGCGCCCACACCCAGACCCAGACGCATATGCGCCAGGCTGATACGGTCATGCAGATCGCGGTCGCGCGTGATGACGGCGCCCATCAGCACATCGGAACCGCCGGACTGGTACTTGGTCAGCGCCTGCATCACAATGTCCGCACCCAGATCGAAGCCGCGCAGCGCCAGGCCTGCCGACCAGGTATTATCCAGCGCCACCAGCACGCCTCGCTCGTGCGCGGCCTTGCAGATGGCCGGCAGGTCCGGCACTTCCATCGACACCGAGCCGGGCGCCTCGGTCCAGATCAGCTTTGTGTTCGGCTGGATCAGTGCGGCGATGCCCTCGCCGATGAGCGGATCGTAATAGCGTGCCGTGATGCCGAAGTCCGCCGACAGCCAGCGACCCAGCTCGCGGTTCGGGTTATAGACATTGTCCGGCAACAGCACATCGTCGCCCGATTTCAGCAGCGCGAAATCAACCATGCAAATCGCCGCCAGTCCGCTGGGCGCCAGCAGGCACTGCTCGCCGCCCTCGATCTCCGCCAGACGCGCCTCCAGCGTGAAGGTGGTCGGCGTGCCATGCAGGCCATAGGTATAAGAGTTTTTCTCTTTCCAGTCACCCGAACGCATGGCGGCCACGTTCTTGAACAGCACCGTGGACGCATGGTGTATCGCCCCCGGAAAAGCCGCGAAGCCTTCCGGCGCCTGGTAATCCGAGTGGATCAGCGCTGTTTGCGGCGACTTCCTGGTATTCATCGCATATTGCCGGTGTGGCCCAGCGAGTAGCGGCCCGGTTGCGGCCAGACGGTCAGGCCGTGCGGCTCCTGGCCAACCTTGACCTGCTTGACGTCGCCGTTGCTGGTATCAATGCGGTACACCACATCGTCAAAGCGGCCCGACAGCCACAGATATTTGCCATCGGCGCTGACGTTGCCCATGTCCGGGCTGCCGCCGCCAGGGATCGGCCAGGTCGCGATCACTTTCTCGGTGGCGAAGTCGATCACCGTCACGCTGCCCTTGCCTTTGCGCTTGCCGTGGATCTTGTGAGTGCCGCGGTTGGCCACATACAGCTTGGTGCCATCACGGCTCGGGTACAGGCCGTGCGCGCCCAGGCCGGTCGGGATGAAGCCAACCTTCTGGAAGCTGGCCGCATCGACGATGTGCACGCCGTCGGCATCCATGTCGGCGATGTAGTAACGCTTGCCATCCGGCGAAACGCGGATATCCTGCGGCATGCCCTTCTTCGAGGTGCACACTTCGCTGGCCAGTACATCATCAATGGTTGGTTTCTCGGAGAAGCGCGTGGTCGGCATGGACAGCTTCAGGTAGCCATCCACCTTGCGCGCTTGCAGGTCGATACGGGTCACCGAACCATTGAATTCGCAGGTAAACATGGCATAGCGGCCGTCCGGCGAGAAGTCCGCATGGTTGATGCCACCGCACTGCGGCGCGTCGATCGCATACTGCATCGCCATCGTGTGCGGATCGCGGAAGTCCAGGCGGTGCAGGGCTTCCGCCACCACGATGGCCGATTTGCCGTCCGGCGAGAAGTACATATTGTAGGGATCATCCACCGGGATCTGCTGGCCCGGCTTGCCGGTGCGCGGATCGATCGGCGTCAGGCTGCCCTTGTTGGTACGCTCGGCGTTATTGGCAACCCACAGCGTTTGCAGGTCCCAGCCCGGCACCACGTGCTGCGGGCCGACGCCAACCTTGAACTTGTCGACCACCTTCATGCTCTCCGGGTCGATCACATACACGTCGTTGGAGCGCAGGTTAGGCACATACACGCGCGGCAGGTGGTCGCGCACGGCCGGGCTCATATTGGATGGCGCAATGCCGGCATAGACGTTGGCCGGTGCAGCGGCTGGTGCGGCGGCGGGCGCAGTGGCGGCGGCCAGCAGCGTGCCGGCGGCGATCAGACCTGCGGCGGCCAGGGCCGCATAAACGATGCGATTGGTAGATGGTTTCATTTGGATTCTTTAACAGAAGTGGATGGCGCGCCATGCGCCGCAAATTCAGTAATCGCAGCCACCGACGTATCGACGATGCGCTGCACGCCCAGTTTGCCCAGTTCGGCCGTCGCGCGGCGCGCATCGCCACGCACACCTTGCTCGACAGTCGGCGAAGGACCGCGCGCCAGCGCGTCACTGCGCACCAGGGATTTATCAGTGGCCAGCATCAGCGCCGCATCCGCCAGGCCGGCATGCAGGCCGATTTCGGCCTTGCTGTAGCCGCGCTTTTGCAGATCCGCCACATAAGCGTCTTGCGTGACATCGTAGTAAGCCAGCAGCGCCAGGGCGCTAGCCTTGCCGTCCCTGGCCCAGGCCTTGTTCAGGCGCTGCGCAACCTTGGTCTCGCTTTTTTGATAGCCGCCATGGTCGCCAATCAGCACGATGTGCCGGAAGCCGTGCTGGCGCAGACTCTGGCCGGTTGACACCAGCAAGTCTTCAAAGGTTTGTTCGGGTATCGACAGCGTGCCGGCAAAGCGCATATGGCCAGCGGGCGGCGTGATGCTGCCTTCGGGGACGTAAGAGACGACCGGGGCCACTACGGCATTGCCCAGCTTTTGCGCAATCATCTTCGCCAGCGCCACGGCGCGGACATTGTGTTTGCCAAGCGCGATATACGGACCGCTTTGTTCCGTTCCGCCGATGGGAATAATGGCGGTGGTGGCGCCACCGTCGATGCGGGCGCGCAGTTCTGTGCTGGTCATTTCTTCCAGCATGAGCGGCGCTTCGGCCGCAACCGCGGGCCGCGCCAGCACGCCTACCAGCAAGCAAGCGGCCAACGCCGCCGGGATTTTCAAGTCAGGCATAAGCATCTAAAAATGATAAAGGCGGACCGCGTAGTACGCTGGTCCGCCTTTATTATAGTAGATGAATCGTTAAATTCGTCTTTAGAGCGCTGCGCCCCACAGATCGTGTGCGTCCGACGCAGTGATCTGCACATCGACGAACTGGCCGACAACCAGCTTTTTATGCGGCTCGTACGGTGGTTTGACGTACACCACACCGTCGATTTCTGGCGCGTCTGCGGCCGAGCGGCCGACGCCACCGGTACGGTTGACTTCATCGATCAGTACACGCACGGTGCTGCCAACCTTGGCTTTCAGGCGCGCTTTCGAAATTTCTTCCTGCAGCAGCATGACGCGGCCGCGGCGCTCTTCGCGCACTTCTTCCGGCACCGGATTGGCCAGTTCATTGGCGGTAGCGCCTTCCACCGGCGAATAGGCGAAGCAGCCCAGGCGGTCGATCTGCGCTTCCTTGAGGAAGTCCAGCAGGTATTCGAATTCCGCTTCGGTCTCGCCCGGGAAACCGGCGATGAAGGTCGAACGGATGGTCAGGTTCGGGTTCATCTTGCGCCATGCCAGGATGCGGTCCAGATTCTTCTCGCCGCTGGCCGGACGCTTCATGCGCTTCAGTACATCCGGGTGCGCGTGCTGCATCGGGATGTCCAGGTAAGGCAGAACGTGCTCGCCCATCAGCGGGATCACCTGGTCCACGTGCGGGTATGGGTAGACGTAATGCATACGCACCCAGGCGCCGTAGGACTTGGCCAGTTCGCCCAGCGCTTCCATCAACTGCGTCATGTGGGTCTTGATCGGACGGCCGTTCCAGAAACCGGTGCGGAACTTGACGTCCACGCCATAGGCCGAGGTATCCTGCGAAATCACCAGCAGTTCCTTGACGCCCGACTTGAACAGGTTTTCCGCTTCCAGCAGCAGCTCGCCGATAGGACGCGACACCAGGTCGCCGCGCATCGATGGAATGATGCAGAACGAGCAGCGGTGGTTACAGCCTTCCGAAATTTTCAGGTAGGCGTAGTGCTTCGGCGTCAGCTTTATGCCTTGCGGTGGAATCAGGTCGATGAATGGTTCGTGCGGCTTCGGCAGGTGCAGGTGCACCGAGTCCATCACTTCGCCCAGTGCGTGCGGGCCGGTCACGGCCAGCACTTTCGGGTGGATCTTGGTGATCAGGTCCGAGCCGTCGGCATCTTTTTTCGCGCCCAGGCAACCGGTCACAATCACCTTGCCGTTTTCAGCCAGCGCTTCGCCGATGGCGTCCAGCGATTCCTGCACGGCGGCGTCGATGAAGCCGCAGGTATTGACGATCACCAGATCGGCGCCGTCGTAAGACTTGGCGGTCTCGTAACCCTCTGCACGCAGCTGGGTCAGGATCTGTTCGGAGTCGACCAGCGCTTTAGGGCAGCCGAGCGATACAAAGCCCACTTTAGGTGCTGGCGCGCCGGCGGCTGGCTTGGGAAGACGAGAGAGTGGTTGCGATTGCATGATGGTTGCTTAAAACGTCACAAGAATTACGAGCAATCGAACATTATACCATGTTAGGATAGTGGCTTAACGCCCTCTTTTCTATAGGAGATTGTGTGGCAACACTGAAAGACGTCGCAATGCTCGCCGGTGTAGGCATGTCGACAGCATCGCGCGCCATTTCAGGCGCCGGCCCGGTATCGGCCGAGGCGATGAAAAAAGTACAAGCCGCCATCGAACAGCTGAATTTCCGCCCTTCCTCCATCGGCCGCTCGCTATCGGCGCAGTCACTGGGCATGATCGGCATTTTCGCTCCCTCCTTCTTCGGCGCCTACTACGGCACCATCCTCAAACAGACCGACATTGAACTGCGCGCCATGCGCCGCCACGTGGTGGTGGCCACCGGCTGCGGCGACGGCACGCCTCGCGACGAAGCGATTGAAGCGGTCAAGTTCCTGATCGGCCGCGATTGCGACGGCATCGTCGTGCTGGGCCACGACCTGCTGGACGAAGACATGCAGATGCTGCACAAGATGCATCCAAAGATGGCGTTCCTGAACCGCCGCAGCCTGGAGCTGGAGTCGTCCTCGTTCTGCCCCGACCACTACCACGGCGGTGAACTGGCGGCCCGCACCTTGCTGGACGCGGGTCATCGCCAGCTGGCGGTAATCTCCGGCCCGGTCGGCACCTCGGACAATGAGGAACGTCTGCATGGCTTCTTTGATGCGCTGGAGCGCGCCGGCATCGCGCGCGATTCGGTGCGCCAGATTCCATCGGACTTCTCGCGCGAAGGCGGCTTTGGCGCCACGCAGCAGTTGATTAACGAAGGCCGCCAGTTCACGGGCCTATTCTGCGCCAATGATGAAATGGCGGTGGGCGCCATGTCCTGCTTCCACCGCGCCGGCGTCCGCGTGCCGAACGACGTTTCGATTGTCGGCTACGACGATGACTACTCGGCAGAATTCTCGTCGCCGGGCCTGACCTCGGTGCACATCCCGATGCAGCAGCTGACGCAAAATGCGGTGCGCTGGCTGCTCAACATCTGCTACGGCACCCGGCACGAGATCACGCGCGATTTCCCGGTCACCGTTACCCGTCGCGGCTCGGTGGCGCCTCCGGCACAATAGCCTGGCTGCAGTCGCGGATGTTGATATACACCCGCTGACCGACCTGTACCTCCACGTTCTCCGGCACCGCCACAACGGCATGCCGGGGCCGCAGTGCCGACTCGTAGCGCACATAGACATAGCGCCCTTGCGGCACTATGCGGCGACAATCGACGCTGGCCTGCGCCAGCTGCGCCGCGTCGGGCGCGACGCTTTCCACCACGGCATCACGCCACCCTTCTTCGTAGTTGTAGACGCTGTCATAGACGGCGGCACAACCGGACAGCATCCACGCCATCAGCATCGCGGTTCTCATGCATCCTCCCGCCAGCCACCTCCCAATGCCTGGAACAGCGCGACCGTGTCCGCGTAGCGTACGGCCTGCGCCTGTATGCGCGCCAGCAGCGCCTGCTGGTATGCCTGCTCCGCCTGCAGCACCACTGGATGGCCCACGGCGCCCGCCTGCCACTGGCGCCGGGCTATCGCCAGGCTGCGGCCGGCCGCCTGTTCAGCCGAGGCCAATGCGCGCAGCGAGCGGCTGTCGGCTTCAATCGCATGCAGCGTATCGGCCACGTCCTGGAACGCCGTCAGCACCACGCTGCGGTACTGTGCCGCGGCCTGGTCGTAGCTTGCCTCGGCCGCCAGTTGCTGATGTTTGAGCGCACCGCCATGGAACAGCGGTTGTACCAGGTCCGCACCAATGCTCCAGAAGCCATTGCCGGCCTTGAATAGCGTGCCCGTGCTCAGCGCCGCACTGCCCAGGGTCGCCGACAGCGAGATATCCGGCAAGCGCGCCGCCTTGGCGGCGCCGATCTGCGCACTGGCCGCATGCAGCTCGGCTTCGGCTGCGCGGATGTCCGGGCGCTGCTCGATCAATCGTGCCGGCAGGCTAAGCGGCAGCTGCTCCGGCAAGCGCAGCGCGGCAAACGCCAGACGCTGCGTCACGCCCGCACCTGGCAGGCGGCCAGCCAGCACCGACAGCAGATCACGCTGCTGCGCCAGTTGTTTTTCCACTGGCGGCAGCGTCGCCTCCATCTGCGCCAGCAATGCTTCCTGCGCAGCGACGTCCGCAGCGCCCAGTTGCCCCGCCCCTTGCTGCTTGCGTACCGCGTCCAGCTGTTGGCGGGCGTTTTCCACCAAGGCCGTCGTGGCGTCGAGCTGGGCGTGTAGCGAAGCCTCGGTGATCGCGGCCAGCACCAGGTTGGACGTCAGCGACAGCCGTGCGGCGTCGCGCTGGAAGCGCGTCACGTCGGTTTGCGCATCGACGGCCTCCATTGCACGGCGCGAGCCGCCGAAGACATCCGGCGTGTAGCCGATGTTCAGCTGCGCCGTATGCAGCGAGTACAGGCTGACGCCCGAGGCGGCCGGACTGGCCAACGGATTGGCGATCTTCTGGCGCGTCGGCTGGAAATGCAGATCGACACTTGGCCACAGCGTGCCGCGTTGTGCGGCAGCGGTTTCACGTGCCGCGCGCAGGCCTGCTTCGGCCGCCTGTAGGTCCGGGTTGGCGGCCAGCGCTGCCTCGACCAGCGCGTTCAGTTCATCGGAGCCAAACAGCGTCCACCACTGTGATGGCACGTCCTGTCCCAGGGTATAGCGCTGGTCAGCCACTTCGGGCAGCGCCTCTGCCGTGTAGCGGTCCACGGCTGGCGCAGCGGGACGGACAAAATCAGGACCGGCAGCGCAGCCAGTCAGCGAGGCGGCCAGTGATGCAGCCAGCAACGCCGCCGCCACAGCTGGCGCAGTGGGAACAAGCTTTTTCATCATACGTTATCTCCTTCCATCGCATCCAGCGTGACCTTGCCGTCCGGGCCGGCGCGGCGCGCGACACGATCTTCAATCAGGTAATACAAGGCTGGCAGCAGCACCAGCGTCAGCACGGTGGCTGTCACCAGTCCGCCGACCACCACCGTGGCCAGCGGCCGCTGCACATCGCTGCCCAGGCCATGGGCCAGCGCCGCCGGCACCAGGCCCAAGGCGGCTACCGTGGCGGTGGTCAGCACCGGACGCACACGCTCGCGGGCACCGTTGATGACCGCCGTGCGCAGATCGTCCGGCAGCAGCTTGCGCCAGCGGTTCAGATTGGCCAGCATTACCACCGCGTTCAGCACCGAGACGCCAAACAAGGCGATGAAGCCCACTGCCGACGACACGTTCAGTGTCATCCCGCGCATTTGCAGGGCGACCAGGCCACCCAGCAGCGACAGCGGCACCGCCAGCAGAATCAGGCCAGGCTGGCGCAGGTTGCCGAACTCGGAGAACAGCATCACAAACATCAGCGCCAGTACCGCCGGCACAATCACCGCCAGACGCGCCTGCGCACGCTTCTGGTTTTCGAACTGGCCGCCCCAGGTGATCTGGTAACGCGCATGGTCGTAAGCCACTTCGTGTTCGATGCGTGACTGCGCCTCTTCCAGGAAGGACGACAGGTCACGGCCGCGCAGATTGGTCCGCACGGTCAGGTGGCGGCGGTTCATTTCACGGGTAATCGTGGTTTCGCCTTCCGCCAGACGGATATGCGCCACCTGCGCCAGCGCAACGTGTGCGCCGTTGGCGGCATTCAGCACCAGATCGCCAATCGCCTGCGGATTGTTGCGGGTGTTGCCGCTGAAGCGCGCCGCCACGTCGTAGCTGCGGTCATCGACAAACACTTGCGCCACCGGGCTGCCGCCGATGCCGGTCTGGATCAGCGCCATCACGTCGGCCACGTTGATGCCCAGGCGTGCGGCCGCCGCGCGGTCAACATCAATCCGCACCTGCGGCAACGGCGGTTCCTGGTCGATGATGACATCTTCCGCACCCGGCACGGTGCGCAGCAGATGCTCGACCGCGCTGGCCAGCTTGCGGGTCTGGTGGAAGTCTTCACCATAGACCTTGACCACCAGATCGCTGTGGGCGCCAGCCAGCTTGTCCAGCACACCGTCGATCATCGGCTGCGAGAAACCGACGTCGGTACGCGGCAGCTCGCGGTAGCGCGCGGCCAGCTTGTCGATCAGATCCTGCTTGCTCATGCCCGACGGCCACTCGCTATAGGGATGCAGCGTCACCGCACACTCGATATGCGATGGCGTGAACGGGTCCGTCCCCTCGTCATTGCGGCCCAGCTGCGTCACCACGTGGGCGACCTGCGGCTCTTTCAGCGTGGTTTCGCGCAGCGCGTCGGCCATCTGGGTGGCTTTGGTCAGCGAGATACCAGGCGGCAGCGTCACTTGCAGCCAGATCGAGCCTTCGTCCAGCGTCGGCAGGAAGTCGCGGCCGATAGCGCCGCCCAGCAGGATCACGCCCGCCAGCGTTGCGCCGGCCAGGACCAGCACCAGCCGTGATTTGCCGACCAGCCGTTGCAACAGCGCTTCGTAGCGCGGCATCAGCCATTCCAGCAACGGGTTATGGAAAATCTTGCGCGGTTTGCGGAAAGCCCAGAACGCCATGCCGGGTATCAGCATCATCGTCATCAGCAGCGCGCCAAGCAGGGCAAAGCCCACGGCAAACGCCATCGGCGAGAACAGCTTGTACTCGATACGCTGGAAGGCGAACAGCGGCAAGTAGGCAATCATAATCACCAGCATGCCAAAGAAGGTTGGGCGCATCACCTGCAGCGTGGCCTTCAGCGCGGCCTGGCCGGACATCAGGCCTTCCGGCTGCTCTTCGCGTTTGCGCAGGATATTCTCCAGCACGAAAATCGCGCCATCCACAATGATGCCGAAGTCGATTGCGCCCAGCGACAGCAGATTCGCCGGAATTTTAAAGTGGTGCATCAGGATGAAGGCGATCATCAGCGATACCGGAATCGCCGCAGCCGCAATCAGCGCCGCACGCGGGCTGCCGAGGAACAGCACCAGCACCAGCGTCACCAGCACCACGCCTTCAATCAGCGTCTTGCCGACGGTGTGCACGGTGGCGTCCACCAGCGTGCTGCGGTCCATATAGGGTACGACCTTGACATCCTTGGGCAGCAGGTGGTCGTTCAGATCCTGCACGGCTTCATGGACGCCGGCAATCACGCGCGACGGATTCTCGTTCTTCAGCAGCAGCACGATGCCGGAGACGGTATCCGACACATGGTCCTTGCCCAGCACACCGTGGCGCTCCTGATTGCCGAGCGTGACATTGCCCAGGTCCTTCACCAGCACCGGCACGCCATCCTTCTGCGTGACGACAATATTGCCCAGGTCATCCAGACTGTGGATCAGGCCCACGCCGCGCACCACCAGGCCTTGTTCGCCGCGCGTCAGCACGCTGCCGCCGGCATTGGCGTTGTTGGCGGCAATCGCTTGCGTGATCTGCGCCAGCGACAGGTTGTACTTGGACAGCCTGGCCGGATCAAACTCAAGCAGGAATTGCGTGGTCAGCCCGCCGAAATTGCTGACGTCAACAACGCCGGCAGCCTGCTTCAGGCGTGGAATCACCTTCCAGCGCTGTAGCTCCGACAGTTCGCGCAGATCGCGCGTTTTCGACTCCAGCGTGTAGCGGTAGATTTCGCCGATCGGCGAGGTCAATGGATCAAGCGCAGGCTGCGCACCATACGGCAGGCTGACGCCCGCAATACGCTCCTGCAGGCGCTGGCGCGACCAGTAGTCTTCCGCACCGTCCTGGAACACCACGGTAATCAGCGACAGGCCAAAGGTGGACTTCGAGCGCATCACATGCATGCCCGGCGTCCCCATGATCTCGCGCTCAAGCGGAATGGTGATCTGCTGCTCCACCTCTTCGGCGGCCAGACCATTGACTTGCGTGACCACCTGCGAGGTGGTGTCGGCGATATCCGGGTAAGCTTCCAACGGCAGCTGCGTCCAGCAGTAAGCGCCGTACAACGCCACCATCAGGAAAATCAGCGAGACGATGCCGCGCCGGTTAAAGCACAGGGTGACCAGACGTTCAATCATTCAGCAGCACTCCATCCTTGACCACGATACGCTCACCTGCTTTCAAGCCGGACAGCACTTCCACCTGTTCACCGATCTGCGCGCCCAGCTTGAGTTCACGCGGCTGGAATTGCCACGGCTTGACTTCCACAAAAGCGCGGCTGGCAAAACCGTTCTGGATGATGGCGGACATCGGCACCACAATGCCGGGGTGTGCGCGCGCCAGCAGCGTGGCTTCGGCAAACATGCCTGGCTTGAGGCGTCCATCGCGATTATCGAACGGCATACGCACCTTGACCGTACGTGTATCCGCGTCCAGCATCTCGCTGACGTAGCCGACCTGCCCTTTCAACGGCTCCGGGTAGGCGTCCAGCCGGATCGCCGCCTGCTGGCCGACGTACAGCTGGTTCAAGTCCTTTTCCTGTGCATTGGCACTGACGAACACGCGCGACAGATCCGCCACCGTCATCAGCGGTGCGGTAGCGTCGTTCCAATAACCGCCTTCGGCTGCGGCCAGCGCGACCACGCGGCCCGGGATCGGCGAACGCACGGCCAGCTTGCCGCCTGCAACCGCAGTACCGCCAGCACCGGCGCCACCGGCCTGGCTCAAACGCGCATTGGCGCGCGCCGCTTCACTGGCGGCCTGCTCATAGTCGCTCTGCGCCTGCTCCAGGTCGCGGCGCGCGGCGATGTCCGACTTGTCCAGTTCCCGCTGGCGTTCCAGGTTGCGGCGCGCCAGCGTCAGGGCCGATTGCGCCTTGGTGGCGTCAGCGTTGGCTTGCGCGAAATCCGGTGCGTCGATCACGAACAGCACCTCGCCAGCTTGCACGGCATCGCCAAGCTGCTTGTTGAGGCGAACGATGCGTCCCGCCAGCGGTGGCAATACCTTCACCAGGCGCGCGGGATCGGCTTCCACCACCGCCGGCAAAATGAACGGCGCCTGCACGGTTTGATCGGCCACTGCCTGCACCACCAGCGAACGTCGCAATGGCGATTTTTGCGGCAGGCGCAGCAAATCGCCTTCATGCACCAGCGCGGGTTCTGGCTGCGGCGCAGCGGCTTCCCTGGCCTGCAAGCCGTAAACGCTCCACCCGGTCAGCGCAAAGGCAGCGATGCCCAGTGCACACGGCAGATAGAAGTTTTTCAGAGTTGTTGTTGTTGTCATGGCGGTACCCTCCTTAGTGCGAGCATGTTAAGTAAATTTGCTGCACCGCATCCTGAATTCTTCTTCAGAAAAGGCCTGCGCCGGCACTGCTATACTCTCGATCATGCACATCCTGTTGGTAGAAGACGATCACAAGGCAGCCCGCCTGCTGGCACGTGGCCTGGAAGAAGAAGGCTACGCGGTGACGGTCGCCCATTCGGCGGAGGAAGCCAGCCATCACGCGCTCTCGCGGTTCGACATGGCCATCCTCGACTGGATGATGCCGGGGAAGGACGGCGTCACCGTGTGCACCGAATGGCGCGCAGACGGCCAGACTTTGCCGGTGCTGATGCTGACGGCGCGCGACGCCGTCGCCGACCGCATCACCGGCCTGAATACGGGCGCCGACGATTACCTGACCAAGCCTTTCGTCTTCGATGAACTGCTGGCGCGGGTGCGCGCGCTGCTGCGCCGGGTGGAACGCGTGCAGCCGCCGGCCGCGTTGCAGGTGGCCGACCTGCTGCTCGATCTGCGCAGCCGCGCCGTCACACGGGCAGGCGCCAAACTGGATCTGACGCCCAAGGAATACGCCATCCTCGAACTGTTCATGCAACATACGGGCGCGGTCGTCAGCCGTCAGCAGCTGGCGGAACACGTCTGGCACGCGGACCTGATTGCCATCGACAACCTGATGGACGTCCACATCAAAAACCTGCGCCGCAAAGTTGACGCGCCTGGCCAGGCGGCGCTGATCGCCACCGTGCGCGGACGCGGCTTCTGTCTGGCGCTGCCGGAGCATGACGGTGCTTAGTCTGCGCCGCCGACTGGTGCTGGTCCACCTGCTGGCCGTGCTGGCCGCGATCGGCGCGACTGCCGCCGCCGGATGGTGGGTGTTGTCGCAATCCGTCAATCGCCAGCTCGACGCGGCATTATTGGCGCTGGCGGAAACCGAACTGGCCATGCTGGCCGATGGTAACGGCGCACCGGTACGCATCCATGAAGCCGCCAGCGGCAGCGCGCCGCCGTCGCTGACGCGGCTGGACCGCCTGGTGCAGATCATCGATGCCGATGGCCGGATACTGGCCCGCAGCGCCAACCTCGGCTCGGAAAAACTGCCGGCGCCACCAGCGCTGCTGGCGCGGCTAACGGCTGGCGAAACGGTGTTCGACACCCTGCCCGATACCAGCGAAGAGCCGCTGCGCATGGTGTCCCTGCCTTCGCGCGGACCGGGCCAGCGTTACGCGGTACAGGTGGCGGGCTCGCTGGACGACGCCAACCATATTCTGCAATCCGCGGCATCGCTGTTCGCGGCGATGGCGATGGCCTTGCTGGCGGCGGTCGGCTGGGCCGGTGCGCGCCTGTCCAGCAAGCTGTTTGTCGCCATCGAAAACATCGTCGACCAGGCGCACCAGATCGGCGACAGCAATCTGCACCAGCGCCTGCCCCACCCTGGCGGCGAAGATGAGATCAGCCACCTGGTGGATACGCTCAACGCCATGCTGGAACGGATCGAGCAGGCGTTTGAAGTGCAGCGCCGCTTTACCGCGGATGCCTCGCACGAACTGCGCTCGCCGCTGTCGCGGCTGCGCGCGGAGATCGAGATTACCTTGCGCCGGCCGCGCGATACCGACTCCTACGTCGGCGCCCTGCGCTCCTGTCTGGACGAAGTGGAACGCCTGACCATGCTGGTAGAAGAGCTGCTGATGCTGGCCCGTATCGACGCTGGCCAGGAACGCGCACCAACCGAACTGGGGACGCTGGAACAGCTCGCGACAGACACCATGCAACGCATGCAGCCGGTCGCCGATGAACGCCGGATCTCGCTGGTGCTGGTCAATCAGCTGGCCACGACGCCGAAGGTGGACCTGGGGCCGCTTGGGCTGGTGCTGCGCAACCTGCTGGACAACGCGATCAAGTTTTCGCCGCAAGGCAGCCGCATTACCATCAGCCTCAAGGCAGATGAAGAAGGCGCGCTGCTGGCGATCGCCGATCAGGGTTCCGGCCTGGATGAAGCGGAAATGCCCTTCGTGTTCGACCGCTTCTTCCGCGGTTCGCGCCCGCGTGCCGGGGATGTGGAGGGTTTTGGATTGGGCCTGGCGCTATCGCAGGCAATCATGAAGGCCCATGGCGGCCGGCTGGAAGTGGCCAATCAGGCAGGCGGCGGCGCCCTGTTCAGCATGCGCCTGCCGCCGGGGGCTGCCTAGTAGCGTTGAACGATCAGCGCCACATTGCTGCCACCAAACGCGAAGGAGTTTGACATGGCAGCTTCCATCGCCTGGCCATGACGGGCCTGCAGTGGCACATAGTCCAGGTCGCACTGCGCATCGCGCTGGTCGAGGAAGGCGGTCGGCGGAATCGAACCGCTGGCAAGCGCCTGCACCGTCATGACGAATTCCAGTGCGCCCGCCGCGCCCAGCGTGTGGCCGTGGACGGATTTGGTGGAGCTGACCATCAGCTTGTCGGCGGCGGCGCCGAAAGCCTGGCGGATGGATTGGGTCTCGGTCAGGTCGCCCGCAGCCGTACCGGCGCCGTGGGCGTTGATGTAACCGATTTGCGCGGCGTCCAGGCCTGCGTGACGCAGCGCCATGCCCATCGCGCGGGCCTGGCCATCCGCGTCCGGCTTGGTGATGTGGGTGGAGTCATTGCTGGCGCCATAGCCCACCAGTTCCGCCAGAATGGTCGCGCCACGGCGCTGTGCCGATTCCAGCGACTCCAGCATCACCGCAGCCGACGCCTCGCCCAGCACCAGGCCCGTGCGTTTTTCCGAGAACGGCCGGCACGAACGGGCGATGTCGCCCGCATCCGCCGCAGCCAGCACGCGCAACGCTTCCCAGGCGCTGACCACGCCATAGCTCAGCAGCGCTTCCGAGCCGCCCGCCAGCACGCGTTCCGCATAGCCGTGATGGATGTGGCGATACGCTTCACCGATGGCCTGTGCCGATGACACGCAAGCATTGCTGTAGTTGTTGACCGAACCTTTGAACTGGCAACGCAAGGCAATCTGCGACGCTGCCGCGTTGTTCATGGCGGCGACCACCGACATCGGACGCACGCGCGATTTGCCTTCGACGAACAGGTCCACATAACCTGCTTCCACCGTCGAGGCGCCGCCCATGCCGGTGCCCCAGAATACGCCGCTCTGCTCCGACAGCTCATCGCCAACCGTCACGCCGGACTGCTGCAGCGCCTCGCTGGCGGCCGACCAGCCCAGCAGGGCGTGGCGGTCGAACAGCGCATGCTCGGATGACTTGATGAGCTCAGGCAGGGGAAAACGGATTTGCGCCGCCGGGATGCCGGCGCGCTGGTGGTTGCCGGGCAGCTCCAGCAGGTGGATGCCGCTCTGGCCTTGCAAGGCTTGCTGGAAATTGCGTTCTGCGCCGACACCTAGCGCCGAAATGGCGCCCAGCCCGGTGATCACGACACGGCGATTGCTCATGGCGCCTCTGCTTTGGCGGCGACGCGGCGGTCGACCTGGTCGGCGATGTCCTGCACGGTCTTGAGGTCAGGACGCTCGTCGCCGACCTGGATGTTGAATTGTTCTTCGAGGTCAAAAATCACCTCGATCACCGTCAAGGAATCTGCGCCCAGCGTTTCCAGCTCGGTGTCGCCGGTAATCGATTCAGGCGGAATATCCAGGCTCTTGGCCAGCAGGTTGATAACGGTCGGCAGTGAAGTGGTCATGATATATAAGTGTTTCGCTTAAGCGGTTTTCAGATGGTGATTAAATGCCTGTGCATGGCTATCGATAAACGCGACGGTTTCATCCGCCACGATCTCTTTTTCATTATCCAGTGTAATGATGTGATAGCTGTCATGCAGGATGATCTTGCGACGCGAGGTAGAGCTGATGCTGGATTCAACCAGATCCGCACTGCGCGTGCTGGCGACATCATCTTCTTCCGCGTGGATGATCAAGGCAGGCGTACGCACCTGCGGCAGGCCGCGCCGCACCTCTTTAATCAGACGGTGCGCCTGGAAAATGCCCTCGGCGGACAGCCGCGAGGCGCCCGCCGCCGACGAACCGCTCACCTTCATTTCACGCGCAATCCAGCGCTGCAGGTTTTCGTTTTTCAGGCCAAACGGATGACGTTCGTGGTAGGCGTACAGATAGCGCGCCGGCGTGTAGTACGCCAGCGGCAGCAGGAAGCGGTACCACGGCAGGCTCCAGCCGTCATAGGCCAGCGTGGTAGACAACAGCGACAGCGCGGCGATTTCGTCGCCGCGTTCCATCGCCAGCCGCAGCGCCAGCACCGCGCCGATGCACAAGCCGGTCACCGAGACGGTTTTATGCCTGGCCTTCAGCTCATCAAAATGACGTACGACTTCCTCGTACCAGTGCTGGTAATTCGTGGTGCGGTACGACTGCCCTGCCCCGGTGGCATAACCGTAGCCTGGGATCAGCGGAATGACGACCGTGTAACCGGCCTTCTGCAAGCGCTTGCCCAGATACTGCATTTCAAGCGGGTTACCCAGCAAGCCATGCAGCGCCAGGACAGCATGATCGCCGCCCGGCAGTGTGATTGTTTTCATCTCTATCCCGTTTTGGTTTTTTCAGTTGAAACGGTAGCTTAGTGATACTAAGCTGGTGTCCAGCGTGGTGCGCTGCACCCGAGGACTATTTTGTATTGTTTTTCCAAGCCAGGTCCTGCGGACGTTTATATTCGCATACCAGGGACCACTTAGGTGCATTTCGGCGAAAACTGCTGCAAAAGTATTGTTGGATGCACCCGCCCGGTACAACGAATTAGCACTATCATCACCATTGTAATAACGGACATATGCCGCAGACCGGTGTTCGATACCGACCTGAGGATACAGTGTGAGCCCGCCCAGCGGAAGCTCAGCAGCATACATCAAGTCGATCAGATTGCCTTTGGACTTGCCGAGGTCGTGGTAAAAATTGGCCATCAACGCCCCCACCGGCGTCACCTGCAAAGTCCCCACGCCGAGTGGCAACGAGTCTGCACGATGCGCCGTGCCGGCAGCGGCGTTGCGCGGGGTGTAGCCGTCCGATAGCACGCGCGTGAGCAGCTCCACACTGCCGGCCCCCATGGGCGTCAGTTTCACGCCAAAAGTATCGATGCGGGCAAATACCGGGCCATAGTCGAAATTCAAATAAGGAATGGGCTTGACGCCATTCGATTGCGCGCTTGCCGCCGTCGGCGCGGCGTTGACGCCAGCGCCGATATCGCCAATCAGGCGCAGGTCTGGCGCGGTGTCGCCCTGCTGCGCATGCAGCGGTGGCGCCACCAGCATCCATAGGCTAAGATGCACCGCGATGCGGCGCAGATGGGGAAGCAGTGTCGTCATATTCTTCAGTCGTTGGCTTGCGCAGTGGCCGCCAGTATACGACTGATATGGGCCAGCTGTCCGGCCGCGCAATCCGCCGGCCACAGTTCCACCGGCTGGCCATCATTCAACGGCAAGCCAGGCGGCAGCTCGGCGACCACGTCGTGCGTATGATGGCCCTGGCGGTAGCGCAGTTTGGCGTAGCGGTGCTTCACATACTCCGTTTCCGGCAGGCTGGCCAGGCATGGCGGCAGCGCGCTGCCGCTGGCGCCCGGCGCGTAGCGCGCCACCACCCAGCCATGTTTGGCGCCATGGTCCCAGTCGACCGCAGAGGCTTGCTGCGACTTGCTTGCGCAACCCGGCAGGAGCGCCACGCCAATGACGGCGGGCAGAATGCTGATGAGTAGCTTACGCATGATGTCTTCCTCTCTAACGTTCATTCCTGTTCCACCAGCCGCCGCCGAGCGCCTGGAACAAAGCGGCGGTGTCGCCCAACTGGCTGGCCTGTGCCTGCGCCAGCGTGATGCCGGCCTGGCGGACATTCTGTTCGGCGGCGATCAGCGCCAGGCGGTCCTGATAGCCTTTGGCGTGCTGGCGTTCAGTCAGCTCCAGTGCTGCCCTGGCCACCGCGCTGGCATCCGCGGCCGAGCGCAGCGCTTCCGCGTCGGTATCGATCGCATGCAGCACATCGGCGACATTCTGGAACGCACCGGCCACCGTTGAACGGTAAGTGGCGACAGCGCCGCGCAGCGATTCATTGGCCGCAGCTTCGCGGTGCTTGAGCGTGCCGCCATCGAACAGGCTTTGCGTCACACTGGCGGTCAGCTCGAAGAATTTGCCGCTGTTCCAGAACATCTGGCCGAACTGGCTGGCTGTGCCGCCCGCCGAGCCGGAGATCGAGAACTGCGGCAGGCGCGCCGCACGTGCAATGCCCACTTCCGCACTGGCGGAACGCAGTTGCTCCTCGGCGGCGCGCACGTCCGGGCGCTGCTCCACCAGGTGGGAAGGCAAGGTAAGCGGCAGATCCTGCGGCAGCTGGAAGGTGCTCAAGTCAAAACCTGGCACCGCCCCGTCAGCACGGATGCCGGCCAGTACGCGCAGCAAATCGCGATTCTGCTCAAACTGCTTTTGCAGCGGCGGCAACAGCTGCCGCGATTGCGCCAGCGCACCTTGCTGCGCGGTGAAGTCCAGCCGCGAGATATAACCAGCGCCAAGCTGGCGTTGCGCCAGTGTCAGCGCGTTCTGATTGGCAGTGATGGTTTCCTGCACCAGCGCGATCTGCCGCCGTAACAAGGCGTCCTGAAACGCCGCCGCCACGATATTCGAGGCCAGCGTGATGTACGCCGCCTCCAGCTGGAAGCGCTGTACCTGCTGCTGCGCCTGGGCCGATTCCAGCTGGCGGCGATTGGCGCCAAACACGTCCGGCGTATAGCCAACGGTAAGCTGCGCGGTGTGGAAGTTGTATATCACCGGCGCGTTGAAAGGCGCCGTGCCGCCTTCGCTGGCCGGCGTGTTCTGCGTGGTGCTGATGACGGAACCGTTACCCTGCACGCCCGGCGAATTGCCCCCCTGATTACCCGCCAGCTTGGTACGCGACGGCGTATAGCCCGCCTGCACCGTCGGATAGAAGTAACCCTGCTGGGCATAGACGTTTTCCTGCGCCGCGCGCAAGGACGCCTGGGCAGCCTCGATACCGGGATTGGCCGCCCAGGCCTGTTCGATCAGCGCGTTGAGCGCGGGCGACTGGAACAAGGTCCACCAGTTATTCTGGATATCCTTTTGCAGCGCATAGTGCTGCGCAGCCGCTGTCTGCGCATACGACTGCGGCAGGTCCAGCGCCGGGCGCTGGTAATCCGGCCCGACAGCACAACCGGCCAGCAGGGAAACCAGGGCAATACGCCCAAAGGACAGCGTCGGTAAATATCGGTTCATGATTTGGACGGCGCAGCGTCAACTGGCTCAGAGAAGTTACCGAACAGGCGTAGTGCAACCGGCAGCACCAGCAAGGTGAAAATGGTGCCGCTAACGATACCGCCCACGATCACGCAGGCAAACGGCCGTTGCGTCTCGCTGCCGATGCCATGCGACAGCGCAGCCGGCAGCAGGCCCATACCCGCCATCAGCGCAGTCATCAGGATAGGACGCAGACGGATCGCGGCGCCCTGCACGATGGCCAGACCGACAGTCGCACCTTCACGCACGCGCTGGATGACTTCCTCCACCATGATGACGCCGTTCTGCACCGAGATCCCGGCCACCGCGATAAAGCCAACCGCCGCCGACACCGACAGATGCAGCCCCGCCAGCGCCAGTCCCGCCAGACCGCCGATCATGGTGAACGGCACCATGCCCAGCACCAGCGCCGCCAGGCGCACCGAACGGAAAGCCCAGAACAACAGGGAGAACATCAGCAATATCGTCAGCGGAATAATCACTGCCAGCCGCTTGGCCGCGCGCTGCGAATTTTCAAACTGACCGCCCCAGCTGATGTCATAACCAGGCGGCAGCTTCACCTTCTCACTGACCGCGCGCTGTGCTTCATCGATAAAGCTGCCCTGGTCGCGGCCCAGCAGATTCATTTTGACGATCACGCTGCGCGAACCGGTTTCACGCAGGATGCGCGACACGCCCTGACGCAGCTCGATGTCCGCGACCTCGCGCAGCGCCACCGTGCCCGGGCCATTGCCCACCTGCGTGCCTGGCACGGCCAGTCGCAGTTCGCCGATCGCATCGATGCTCTGGCGATTGTGTTCATTCATCTTCAGCACCACGTCGAAACGCTTGTCCTGGTCGTAGTAGCTGGTCACAGCGGCGCCCGACAATGCCTCGTTGACCAGGGTGTTGACGTCGCCGATGGTGATGCCATAGCGCGCCAGCCGGCCACGGTCAGGCGTGACCACCACTTCGCTCTGGCCGCCGATATGCGTCGCTTCGACGTCGGTCGCACCGGGAATCGCCTGGATCACATCCACCAGCTGCTGCGCCTTGCTTTCCAGGACATCGAGGTTGTTGCCGCTGATTTTGGCGACAATCTCGCCACGGAAGCCGGACAGCGACTCCTCCACGTTATCCTGGATCACCTGCGAGAAATTGGTCGTCACACCGGGAATCGCGGCCAGGCTGTTGGACATGCTGGCCACCAGCGCCTCCTTGTCGGCAAAGCGCCACTGGGCGCGGGGCTTGAGATCAACCAGCGTCTCCAGATTGTTGGGGCCTTTAGGATCGGAGCCATCATCCGGGCGGCCGGCCTGGCTGATGACGTGCGCCACTTCTGGATAAGCCATCAGCTTGGCGCGCATCAGCCGCTCCACCTGCTTGGTGGTTTCCAGCGAAGCCGACGTCGGCAAGGTAATGGTCAGCCAGATATTGCCCTCGTCCAGCTTGGGCATGAATTCACTGCCCAGGCGCGGCGCCAGCGTAAACGCAACCACCAGCGGCAGCATGGATAGCCACAGCACCGGTTTGGAGCGGCCCAGCGCCCAGTCCAGCAAGCGGTGATAACGCTGCTGCAGCCATGTCAGCCAGCGGCTGTGCTTTTCCACCAGCGGCCGGCGCTGCGTGGTCCACGACAGCAGGGTTGGCAGCAAGGTAAAGGTCAGCAGCACCGCGCCAGCCAGGGCAAAGGACAGCGTCAGCGCCACCGGCGTAAAGATCTTCCCTTCGACACGCTGAAAGGTAAAGATGGGCACAAAGGCCAGAATGATGATCGCTTTGGAGAACAGCACCGGATGCGCCATGTCGCTCATGGTCCGGTGTAGCACATGCATGCGCGCTTCGATAGGATTCGCTTCCTGCACCGGCATCACGGCCATACGCACCATGAGCGCTTCAACAATCACCACCGCGCTATCGATGATGATGCCGAAGTCCACCGCCCCCAGTGAAATCAGGTTGGCCGATACGCCGCGTGCATGCATCAGGATGAAGGCGAACAGCAGCGCCAGTGGGATCACGGTTGCAACGATCAACGCCGCCCGCCAGCTCGATAAAAACACCACCAGAATGGCGATCACCAGCAGCGCGCCCGTCACCAGGTTTTCCACCACCGTCTTCACCGTGTGGTGAACCAGATCGGTACGGTCGTAAATCGGCACGATCTTCACGCCCTCCGGCAGCCGTTTCTTCAGCTGCGCAATGCGCTTCTTGAGCTCCGCATTGATCTTGGACGGATTGCCGCCCTTGGTCATCGAGACGATGCCTTCAACAATGCTGTCGCGTGCATCCGCCGCAACGATGCCGAAGCGTGGCCGTTCGCCTTCGCGCACGGCCGCCACATCGCCCACCGTGATGGCGCGGCCCTGGCGCGCCGCCACAACGACCTGGCGGATATCGGCCAGATCCTTGAACAGGCCCGCAGAACGCACCACCAGCGAAGCATCGCCAAGTTTAAGCAGGCCACCGCCGGCGCTGCCCGTGCCATTGTTGATGGCCTGGCTAAGCTGGTCCAGCGTGATCTGGTATTTACGCAGCAGGAAAGGGTCGGCTTCGATCTGGTATTCCTTGATCGTGCCGCCAAAGCTGACCACATCGGCCACGCCCGGCGTCATGCGCAGCGCGGGACGGATGGTCCAGTCCTGCAAGGTGCGGATGTCCGCTTCCGGCATCCCGCGCGGGCCTTCCACCGCATAGCGGTACACCTCGCCGACGGCGGTTGACAGCGGCGCAAGCTGCGGCTGTACGCCGGTCGGCAGCGTGACAGTAGACAGCTTTTCCGTCACCTGCTGGCGCGCAAAATAATTGTCCGTGTCGTCATCGAAGGTCAGCGTGACGATGGAAAGACCGGTCATGGTCACCGAGCGCACGTTAATCAGGTGCGGAATGCCGGCCACCTCACGCTCAATCGGCAAGGTCACCGTACGTTCCATGTCTTCCGGCGCCTGCCCGGCAAGCTGGGAGATCACGCGCACCTGCACATCCTGCACGTCGGGAAAAGCCTCAATCGGCAAGTTGGACAAGGCATAAATGCCAAACCCGGTCAGCGCACAAACCAGCACCATGACAAACACGCGCTGGCGCAGCGCGAACACAATCAAACGGTCTATCATGGCGCACTGCCTGCACGGGCGCCCATCTCCGCATCCAGCAGCAAGGCGCCGCTGGTGACGATGTTTTCTCCACCTTTCACGCCTTCGCCCAGATAGCTGGCATCGCCGCCATGGGTCAGCATCTTGACCTGGCGGCGCTGGAAATGGCCCTTCCCGGTCTGCACGAATATATAGTTGTACAAGCCACGATTGACCAGCGCGCTGTTCGGCACGCGCACCGCGCTGCCCTGTTCATGCAGCAGCGTACTACGCACGAACATCTCCGGCAGTAATTTACCGGCCGGGTTGTCGACGCGGGCGCGCACCACAACGCGGCGCGTGTTGGGGTCAACCGTCTGCCCAAGCTGGGTAATCGCGGCCTTGAAATGCTCGCCAGGGTAGGCATCGCTTTCCACATCGACGCCGGAGCCGAGCGTGATCCTGGCCAGCATGGATTCCGGCACGTCGATCAGCAGCCACAGTCGCTTGGGATTGGTCACCACGAACATCGGCGCGGCCATGCCAGGGCCGACGTCCAGCGCCGGCGTTACCGTCCGTTCAGCCACCACGCCGTCCATCGGACTGGCCAGCGCAAGGTGCTGCCCCTGTCCGCGCGCTCCGTATGGGTTGATATTTTTGACGCGCTGTGCGGCGCGCACCGTTTCAGCGCGCGCCTGGGCATAATCGGCCTGTGCGGCTTCCCAATCCTTGCTGGCGATCGCCTCGCCCGGCACCAGATCCCTGGCGCGTTCGAAGACCTGGCGCTTGCGTTCTTCATCCGCCTGCGCCTTGCTCAAATCCGCAAGCGCTGCGCCGAAATCGGCGGAATCGATTTCAGCCAGTACCTGACCGCTACGTACCTTATCACCAGGCGCGGCCTTGATCGCCACCACCCGCCCAGCCACGCTCGCGCCCAGACGGGCGGTGACATCTTCGTCATATACTACGCGCGCGCTGAGGGTGTCGCCCGCCGGCACGGCGACGGCGGGCATCACTTGCGCGCGTATCATTTCCAGCTGCGCTGCGCCGTTGGGGTATTGGAGTTCGTCGGGATTCGACGGTGCGGCCATCCCCGCGGGCGGCTGCGTCGCTGCCTGCGCTGGATGGTGTGGGGACAGCTCATATGCGATGACTACCGCTGCCGCCAGCGCCAGGGCGGCAATGGCAATCGACCTACTCTTCATATCCATGCAATTTTCCGTGTCAGTTACAATGGTGCGGCGCCTGGCCAGTATTCTTGCGCGTGATAGTACCGAGCCAACCTTGCCTGAACCTTGCCATGCCACTTTTACTTGTTGAAGACGACCGGGAACTTGCCCATGGGCTGAGCAGTTCCCTGGCGCAGTCCGACTACGCCACCGATGTGGTCTTCGACGGCCAGGCCGCGATCGACGCCTGCAAAAGCACCAGCTACGACCTGGTGATACTGGACCTGGGCCTGCCCGACATGGATGGTCTTGAGGTGCTGCGCCGTCTGCGCAAGGCGGGCATGACCACACCGGTGCTGATCCTGACAGCCCGCTTCGATCTGGACGACCGTGTGTCGGGACTGGATGCGGGCGGCGACGACTACCTCGCCAAACCTTTCGCCTTGCCGGAACTGGAAGCGCGCATCCGCGCCCTGCTGCGGCGCGGCGCACCGCAGGAATCGCGTATCCAGTTCTGCGACATCGTGTTTGAACCTGCCACCCGGCAAGCCAGCATCCACGGCCGCGAACTGGCGCTGACTGCCGCCGAGGCGTCGGTGCTCAAGCTGCTGCTGCGCCGTCCCGGCCGGGTGGTGAGCAAGACCCAGTTTGTCGACGACATCTACGACCATGCCGATGAAAAAAATCCGGCCATGATTGAAGTCTTCATCAGCCGCCTGCGCCGCAAGCTGGCGGAAGCCAACTCGCAAACGCTGATACGCGCCCTGCGCGGCCTGGGTTATCGCCTGGAAGAAGCAGCGCATGAATAAACCCGCGCAATCCAGTCTGCGGCGGCAGCTACTGGTCCATCTGGCAGTTCCGCTGCTGGCGGTGCTGGGTTTGGGCGCAGCTGGAGGCGTGCTGATTGCCCGCTATGTCGGCTATCAGGTACATGACCAATGGCTGCTGGATTCGGCAATGACGCTGGCGGCACAAATCAAGGCAAACGACAGGCAGGTACAACTGGTGCTGCCGCCAACGGCAATCCAGATGTTCGAGTGGGACCGGGTGGACCGCATCTACTGGCAAGCATCGTCGGAGCGGCAAGGTCACCTGCTCAGCAACGCATTCCTGCCAGCGCCGCCGCTGCCCATGCGCCCTTCCAGACCACAGTTTTACGATGCGGTGATCGACTCGCAGCCGGTGCGCGTGGTGGCGATAGACCGCCCGGCGCCGGCCGGCATCAACGACACCGTACGCATCCTGGTTGCAGAGACCATGCACAAGCGCGAGAGCGTAGCCACCAAGATTTTCTCGCAATGGGCGCCGCTGCAGATCGCCGTACTGGTGCTGGCAGCCGCCTTTATCTGGCTGGCAGTCACACGCAATCTGAGAAAAGTGGACAGCGTCGCAGCGCGTCTCGGCGCCTACGAAACCGACAACCTGACGCCGGTGGCCGATACGGAAAGCATGCCCGCAGAAATCGCACCGCTCATCAGCGCCATCAACCGCCTGATTACAAAACTCAGCGAAGAACAGGATTCGCAAAAGCGCTTCATCTCCAACGCCGCGCACCAGCTACGCACGCCACTGGCGACGCTGCAAGTCCAGACCCAGCGCGTCCTGCGCGAACGCGACCCGCTCAAGCACGACCAGGCGCTAGGCGATGTGCACCGGGCGGTCACGCGGTTGCACCACGTGACACAACAGTTGCTGACGCTGATGCGCTCGGAGCAGCAAACCGAAAAGCACCTCAAGCTAGCCCCGGTCGACCTGGCCGGCATCGCCCGCGAAGAAGTCGAACGCTGGGCCGACGCCGCGCTGGAAAAAGAAATCGATCTAGGCTACGAAGGCCCGGAGGACGGCGTCATGATTACCGGTGAAAGCAACCTGCTGCGCGAGTTGATCGGCAATCTGATCGACAACGCCATCCGATATCAGTCGAGCGGCGGCACCGTTACGTTGATCCTGAACGCCAGTCCAGTCACACTGGTGGTGGAAGATGATGGCCCGGGCATCCCCGAGCAGGAACGCGGCCTGGTGCTGGAACGCTTTTATCGCGGCAGCACCAGCGAACTGGCTGGCGGATGCGGGCTGGGGCTGCCGATCGCGTATGAAATCGCGGCCCGCCACGGCGCGCAACTGAGCATCGCCTCGGGGCCGGAAAACCGCGGCACGCGCGTACAGGTCACGTTTCAGCAGACATAAAAAAAGGGCTGGCGAGGGGAACACGCCAGCCCAAAGAACTACTTCTACCCCCTACTACTAAAACTTCATCGAAACGCGCGCGCCAAAGGTGCGTGGGTTGTTGTAATACGCGGCCCAGATCTGCTGCGTAGGCTGGCATGGTGCGCCGACCTGCGTGCAGACTTCAATCGCGTCATACTTCACTTCCTTGTCAGTCGCGTTGTTCACGAACAGTTCAGCGGTGTAAGCCTTGCCGAACGGTTCGTAGCGCACGCTCAGGTCCAGCGTGCTGTAGGCAGCCTGCATCTTCACGCCAGGATGGCCCGGCACATCGTTGCTGAAAGCGCCTGAGCCGACGAAGGACTCGCTCTCATGGTGCAGCGACACGCGCGGCGTGACACGGCCCTTGCCGAGCGTGAAGTCATGTTCATACATCAGCGTCGCCGCAAAGGTCGGCGCGTGTTTCAGCACGCTGCCGCCAACGTTGACGGTAGGCGCAGTCGTGCCGCAGGACTGGCCATTGGCACGCGCGGCATCCACGTCGCACGACAGGAAATCGTCATAGCGCGCCTTGAGCCAGGTAGCGTTGCCGCTGAAACGGTCCACATTGGTCGGACGCCATGCCCATTCCGCTTCCACACCCTTGACCGAAGCGCCGGCCGCGTTGAAGTTCTGCAGCGTGTTGTTGACCACCTGAGACTCCAGCTTGTCCTTGTACTTCATCCAGAAGCCATCGATATTCAGCGACAGCTTGTGGTCCAGCAGATCCGACTTGAAGCCGATTTCATAGCTGGTCAGCTTTTCCGGCTTGGTGGTGGCGCCGCCATCGCCGATCGCCGGCGAGTGGAAGCCGGTGGTCACCGAGGCAAAGGTCAGGATATCTTTCGACAGCTTGTACTCCACGCGACCCAGCCAGGTGGCCTGGCCATACGCCAGATCCGCCGTGTTATCGCCGTAGGTATTGCCGCAGGTGGCCTGGTTCACCACACCGCCTGGGCCGATATTGTGGGTGTTGATGGTGCCCACGCCTGGCGTCACCAGCTGCGCGATCTGGCTTGGCGTCAGCGTCGCGCCGCGCGGTGCGTTATCCGGCCAGTTCGGGCAGGCCCAGTTCTGGCCACCGATATCGTATTTGTGATCCTTGGTATAACGTGCGCCTGCGGTCAGCTTCCACACCGGATCCAGCTCATAGCTTGCCTGTGCAAAAGCGGCTTTCGAATGCAGCTGACGGTCGCCCTGGATGAAAGACATCGCCGAGGCATACTGGCCCACGGTCGGCTGCACGAAGATCACGCTGCCGTTGGCGATATCCTGCGCCAGCATGGCTTCCGAAATCTGGCTGCGGTCAATGTCAAAGCGGATCTTGTTCTTCTCGCGGAAGAAGAACAGGCCGCCCACCCACTGCAGCGGCGCTTCCGAATCCGAGCGCAGTTGCAGCTCGTTGGAGACGCTGTCGAACTGGCCCCACTCCGTTCGGTTCTCCGCCTTGAAGCCCGGGTAGAAACCCGCATCCGCATCGCTGGCGTTACTGCGCTTCAGGCGGCTCCACGAACCCAGATACTGCGCCTCGATCCCTTCCACCGGACGCCATTGCACCTTGGTCTTGGCGGTGATGATGGACTGGTCGAGCGTGCCCGGGGTATCGATCAGGGCCGAGCGCAGATCCTGGCCAGGCTTGGGCTCCGCCGACAGGTAGATATTGCCGGCGCCCGTGTCGCTGTAGTAGTCAACGATGAAGGTCGCCTTCAGATCCGGCGTGAACTTCCACAGCAGCGAAGCGCGCGCGCCCTGCTGATTACCGGCGCCGTACTTCTGCGCGCCCGGCATCACGTTCGAGCCCTTGCGGAAATCGACGTAGCCGTCGTGCTGGTCCTTGATGGCAGCGATGCGCAGCGCGATATCGTCGCTGAGCGGAATATTAATCATGCCCTGCGTTTGCACGCGGTGATAGTCGCCGAGCACGATGCTGGCCGAGCCAAACACCTTGCTGGTGCTGGGCGCACCGGACACCAGGTTGACCGCACCGGCAGTCGAGTTACGGCCATTCAGCGTACCTTGCGGGCCGCGTGCCACCTCAACGTGGTTGAGGTCATACATCAGCGCCGTCGCACCTTGGGGACGCGGCACATAGATGCCGTCCACATAAAACGCCACGGCCGGGTCGCCCAGCTCCGTGTGATTGGCCGAGCCGACGCCGCGCATGTACACGTGGACGCCGCCCGAGTCGCTGTGCGGCTCGACCACCAGGCTAGGCACCATGGCAGTCATCGTGGCCAGGTCCTTGACCTGATTATTGGCCAGCGTGTCCTGGGTGTAGGCGGTAATCGCCAGCGGCGTGTCCTGGACCAGCGTATCGCGGCGGGTGGCCGTGACGATGATCTTCTCCATATCATCGCTGGCGGCAGGCGCATCCGGCGACGCTTGCTGGGCATAGGCGGCGCCGGTCGCAAGTGCCATCTGCGCAATGCTGAGAGCCAAAATCGTTTTTTTCATTTGTCTATCCTCGCTTCTTCCATCAGTTAAGGTGGCGTGCCTGCCGGCTCTTTGGACGACTATGCACGGTGGAACCGGTTCCACCACAAGACGCACGAAGGCGTCGGGCCATGCCGTGGCGGCCCGGGGTCTAACTAACTACAAAAACTTGGGGCAGAACTCCGGGGTCAGGTCCGTCATTTCTACACGACCTCATCCGTAAACGCGTGTTAAGGATGAGGTCGTGTAGAAATGACGGACCTGACCCCAAATTTTTTTAGAGCCGCTGTTCGCTGGCTCCGTCAAACAGGGAAATACGGCTGGTGCGGACTGAGAAGGTGATGCTGCTCTCGGTTTCGATCTGCTGCTGGTCTTGCACGATGCCAGCCACCTGGGTACCGTGGAAATCCAGCCACACTACGCGGTGCGCGCCCATGGCCTCGATCAGCGAGACCGATGCGCGCATCGTCTGACCGGCGCCGTCGCTGTGACCGACGTCGATGTCTTCGGGACGCACACCCAGCACGCACGCGTGCTTGCCGGCCAGTGGCGCCTTGAATGGATAGCCAGTCACGTCGACTGACATGTGCTGGTTGCTGAAGATGGCGCGGCCGCCCTGCTGTTCGACCTCGCCCTTGAACAGGTTCATGCCCGGCGAGCCGAGGAAGGTGGCGACGAACAGGTTGGCCGGCGTGTTGTAGATGATGTCCGGCGTGTCGAACTGCTGCACTACGCCGCCTTTCATCACGGCCATGCGCTGCGCCAGCGTCATTGCCTCGACCTGGTCGTGGGTCACGTAGATCATGGTGGCGCCCAGCTGTTTGTGCAGCTGTTTCAGTTCGCGGCGCAGTTCTGTGCGCAGCTTGGCGTCGAGGTTGGACAGTGGTTCGTCAAACAGCATGACGTCGGCTTCGCGCACGATGGCGCGGCCGATGGCGACGCGTTGGCGCTGGCCACCGGACAGGTTGGCCGGCTTGCGCTTGAGCAGCGGCCCCAGTTGCAGCATGTCGGAGGCGCGCGAGACGCGGCGCGCGATCTCCGCTTTCGGCGTGCCATTGATGCGCAAGCCGAAGGACATATTCGATTCCACGTTCATGGTTGGATACAGCGCATAGGACTGGAACACCAGCGCGATGCCGCGGTCTTTGGGATCGGCCCAGGTCATGTCTTTGCCGCCAATTTCGATCTGGCCGGCGCTGGTGTCGATCAGGCCTGCGATACTGTGCAGCAGTGTGGATTTGCCGCAGCCCGATGGACCGAGCAGCACCACGAACTCCCCTGCTTTCACGTCCAGGTTCAAGGACTCGATGACCTTGTTGCCACCGAGTTGGATCTGCAAATTACGAATAGCTACGTTAGACATGTTTAACCCTTCACAGCGCCAGAAGCGATGCCGCGCACGAACCAGCGGCCAGAAATAAAGTAGAGCGCCAGCGGCACGACCGAGGTCAGGATGGTCGCCGCCATATTCACGTTGTACAGCCGCTCGCCAGTGGTGGTGTTGATGATGTTATTCAGCTGCACCGTCATCGGCAGATGCTCGGAACCCGCAAACACCAGGCCAAGCAGGAAGTCGTTCCAGATGCCGGTCACCTGCATGATGACGGCAACCACGATCACCGGCGTCGACATCGGTACCATCAGCTGCAGGAAGATACGCCAGAAACCACCGCCATCGATACGCGCGGCCTTGAACAGTTCCAGCGGCAGCGCGGCATAGTAGTTACGGAACAGCAGCGTCATCACCGGCATGCCGAAGATGGTGTGGATAAGGATGATGCCCGGCAGAGAGCTGAACAGGTTCACCGACGCCAGCACGCGCACCAGCGGGTAGATCATCACCTGCACCGGTATGAAGGCGCCCATCATCAGGATCGCAAACAGGAAGCCGGCGCCACGCGGACGCCAGAACGACAGCGCATAGCCGTTCACCGCACCGATCGCTATCGATAAAATGGTGCTGGGGACAACGATGGCGACCGAGTTCCAGAAGCCGCCACGGATACCGTTGCACTCCAGGCCCGTACACGCCGATGACCAGGCTTGGGTCCATGGCTCCAGCGTGAAGTGCTGCGGCAGCGCAAACAGCGTACCGAGACGGATCTCTTCCATCGGTTTCACCGACGTCACCAGCATCACGTACAGCGGCAGCAGGAAGAACAGCGCGGCGATCATCAGGAAGGCATACACGCCGATGCGCGCCGGTGTCCACGCCAGGCTGCGGCGTGGACGCGGTGTCGGGATGCTGGCGTCGTTGGCGGCATTGGGGTGCGCAGGTTCAGCGGCGGCAACGCCGGTGGTTTTATCGAGTTTCACAACTTGTCCCATCATGCCCCCATCGCAGCGCGGCGGTTACGCACAAAATACAGCGGCGCGACGATGGCCAGTACTGTCAGCAGCAGTACGATCGAAGCAGCGGAAGCCAGGCCGATATTGGCGCGGCCGAACAGATAATCCATGATGAACTTGGCCGGCACTTCGCTGGCGGTGCCAGGACCGCCCTGCGTCATGGCGACGACAGCGTCGAATACCTTCACCACCATCACGAACAGCAGCACGAAGGCGGTCGATACCGAGGCCCCCAGCATCGGCAGCACGATGCTGCAGTAGACGCGCCAGCGCGGGATGCCGTCGATACGGGCGGCCTTCCAGATTTCCTCATCCACGCCCCGCAGGCCGGACAGCATCAGCGCCATCACCAGGCCGGACGCCTGCCACACGGTGGCGATCACGATGGTATAGATGGCCATGTCCTGGTCGACAATCCAGTCGAATTGCGCATTGGCCCAGCCCATTTTATGCAGCACTTCCTGGATGCCCAGTTCGGGATTCAGTATCCACTGCCAGATCAGGCCCGTGGCCACGAACGACATCGCATACGGATACAGGAACACGGTACGCAATGCACCTTCCGCCATCACCTTCTGGTCGATGAACACCGCCAGCAGGAAGCCGATCAGCAGGCACAGGGCGATGAACAGCACGCCGTAGAGCGCGACGTTTTGCAGCGACAGCAGCCAGCGCTCGTTGTTGAACAGGCGGACATACTGCGAGGCGCCGACAAAGTCGCTGGCCGGGAAAGTGCGCGAGCTACTGACTGATACGCGCGCCGTCCACAGCATGGTGCCGAGGTAGGCCAGCAGCACGGTCAACGCCATCGGCAGGATGGCGACGTAGGCCGCGAATGAAACGTTGATACGTTTCTTGAACATGACTTATTCGCCTTTAATGGCGCGGGCAAACGCTTTTTGCGCGTCTTCCGGCGACTGGTTCTTGTTCCAGTAGCTGGTCAGCACGTCCTGCAGTGCGCCGGTGGTATCCGGTGAAGCCAGCATCTCGGTATTGGGCAGCTGGCGCGACTTGTCGCGCATGATGGCCAGGCCCTGGCGCGCGCAAATATCCAGCTGTGATTCATCGACGTCGCCGCGAATCGGGATCGCGCCCTTACGCGCTGCGAACGCTACCTGGGCCGTTGGAGACGTTACCACATTGGCCAAAAGTTTTTGCGCCTTGATGGCATTGGCGTCATTCGTTTTCGGGAACACGAAGGCATCGCCGGCCACGATGTACGGCGCCTTCGGTCCAAAGCCCGGGTAGCAGCCGAAGTCCTTGCCCGCGACTTGTTTGGCAGCGGCGAATTCGCCCTTGGCCCAGTCGCCCATGATCTGCACGCCGGCTTTGCCCTGTACGACCATCGCGGTCGCGTCGTTCCAGTTGCGGCCTGGCGAGCCAGCATCCACAAAGCCTTTGAGCTTTTTGAATTCGACCAGCACCTGTTTGAAGGCGGGCGACATGACGGCTTTCTGGTCGCGGTCGCGGTACACCTTCAGGTACAGGTCCGCACCACCGACCATGGCGAAGATGGCGTCGAAGGTGATCTTCTCCTGCCACACCTGGCCACCGAAGGCCAGCGGCACCACGCCTGCGGCTTTCAGCTTGCCCAGCTGCGCCAGGAATTCTTCCCAGGTTTGCGGCTCGTTGGTGATGCCGGCTTTTTTATATGCGGCTTTGGAGTAGAAGAACCATGCAGGCATGTGGATGTCCACCGGCGCCGCATAGAAGTGGCCATTGATCTTGATCGCTTGCAGGATCGACGGCGGCATGATCTGGTCCCACTTGCCGGCGATCGCGACGTCATCGACGTTATTCAGCAGGCCCTGCTCCACGAAGTCGCGGAACTGCTTGGAGGTGTTGAACTGCGCTGCGGTCGGCGCATTGCCGCCGACGATGCGGTTGATGGTGGTGGCGCGCGACTGGTCGGCGCCGGCGATAGCCTGGTCGACCCACTGGCCGCCCGCCTTGTTATAGGCTTCGGCGAACTGCTTGACTGCGGCCGACTCGCCACCCGAGGTCCACCAATGAATGACGGTTGCTTTCAACGGCGCTTGTGCATGAGCTGCACCACTTGCTACCAGGGCGAGCGCAATGGCGCTGCCCAGCTTTGAGGCTTTGTACATACTGTCTGTCTCCGTGAGGGCGTCGAGCGCCCCATTCTATTCGTACAGCTTAATTTTTGGACGCTCTCTCCGCCAAAAATTGTGTAACCAGTTTCGCGCTGCGTTTCGGCGTGCGCTTTTGCGTGGCATAGTCGACATGGATAATACCGAAACGGCGCTCATATCCAAAGGCCCATTCGAAATTGTCCATCAGCGACCAGATAAAGTAGCCACGTACATCCACACCGGCTTTCACCGCCTGGTTCACTGCCTCCAGGTGGCGGTTCAGGAAGGAGATGCGCTGGTGGTCATCGACCTCGCCATCAATGACACGATCGTCAGTGGCCATGCCGTTTTCGGTAATGTAAATCGGCGGCAGATTAGCATACTCCTGGTGGAAGCCGACCAGCAGATGGCGCAGGCCATCCGGGTACACTTCCCATCCCATTTGCGTGCGCTCCACGCCGTCCAGATCGACTTCGGTGTAGCCGTGCTTACCGTCGCTCACCACATTGGTGCGGAAGTAGTAGTTAATCCCCAGGAAGTCGAGCGGCGCGCCGATGAGGTCCATGTCGCCATTGAGGATGGTCGGCTCGGCGCCTGGCCACAGCTCCCACAACGCGGAGGGATAGGATTTCTTGAGCAGCGGATCGAGGATCCAGTTATTGTGCTGCAGCTCAAACAGCCAGGCGGCGCGCTGGCCGGCCGGGCTGGCGTCCGTGCTGGTGCCGCGCCCCACATTGGCGACGATGCCCACTTGCGCTGCCGGATCGTTGGCGCGCAGGTGCTGCACGGCCAGGCCGTGGCCCAGCAGCAGATGGTGCATGGCCTGCGTGGCGAACACCACGTCCTGCTTGCCCGGCGCGTGGTGGCCGGTGCCGTAGCCGTGCATGGCCGAGCACCATGGCTCGTTCAGCGTGGCCCACGCATCGACCAGGCCTTTGAGTTCCTTGCTGATGATGTCGGCGTATTCAGCAAACTTGTAGGCGGTGTCGCGGTTGACCCAGCCGCCCTTGTCTTCCAGGTGCTGCGGCAGGTCCCAGTGGTACAGGGTGACGAAAGTTTTGAGGCCCTTGGCGCGCAGCGCCTTCAGCAGGTTGCGGTAGAACGCGATGCCTTTCTGGTTAGGATGGCCGTCAGCGGTCATGACACGCGGCCAGGAGATCGACAGGCGGTAGGCGCCGACGTTCAGGGATGCCAGCAGTTCGACGTCTTCCTGCCAGCGGTGATAATGATCGCAGGCGAATTCGCCGGTGTCGCCGGCCAGCGTTTTGCCGGGCGTGGCGGAAAAAGTATCCCAGATCGACGGGATACGACCATCTTCATGGATCGCGCCTTCAATCTGATACGCCGCAGTAGCCGCGCCTACCAGGAAATCCTTGCGCCACAGGACCGAGCCGGCCGGCGGCGAAAACGTCTCTTCAACCACAAAAGCTCCTTCGCTTGAATAGGAAGTGGAAGCGCTTCCACAAGATGATTAGATACTAACAGCGAAGAATTTCGGGTGTCAACGAATTATTGGTGGATTTTGTAGCCTGGTTACAAAAACGGCACAGCCACCTGAGGAGGCTGTGCCGTCTATACGCACTGCAACACGTAGCGAAATTACTTTTTATCGGTAGGCGGGACTGGTGCGAACGGGAAGGTGCCGAACAGGTTTTTGCTCTGGCTCTGCATCTGTTCCTGCATCTGCACGAACAGGCTCTTGCTCTGGTCGATGTAGTTGTTCATCATGCCCTGCATCATCGGGCCCTGCACATTCATGAACTGAGTCCACATTTCCGGGCTGAACGGCTGGCCGCCCACGGCGGTGCTGGTGAACTTACGCTGGATATCGGTAAAGGCCTGGACGTTCTTCTCCAGGTAGGAACCCATCATGCCCTGCATGGCGTGGCCATAGAAGCGGATGATCTGGGCCAGCACGTCGCTGGAGAACATCGGCGCGCCACTGGCCTCTTCTTCCAGAATGATCTGCAGCAGGATGCTGCGGCTCAGGTCTTCATTGGTCTTGGCATCGACGACGGTGAATTCTTCGTTATCCAGGACCAGCTGTTTCACGTCGGTCAACGTGATGTAGGAGCTGGTCTGCGTGTCATACAGACGACGGTTAGGATATTTTTTAATCAGGCGGTCAGCATTTTTTTTCGCACTACTCATCACAAGTCCGTTTATTGCGCCGCAGCGCGTACTCTAAAAAATCGGAAAGAAAGCGGACGGGTAGTCCTCTTTCCACGTGCCTACTACACCTATTATAGAGGGGAAAAAGCTAGTCCTGCACAATCTGATATAACTTTTGGCATTTATTGCAACGCAACCAAATTTACAGTTGAACAATTTTTTGCTTTTTCCCCACATGAAAATTAATCAGCTTTCACCTTCACGTAGCGGCCCGGCGCGGCCTCGATTGGCTTGTATCTGGTATTTCCCGGCTTGGCTTTGGGCTTGACCTTTTTGCCGCCATGGTCGTTCAGGAAGCCAGCCCATTCCGGCCACCAGCTACCCGGCTTTTCCGCCGCGCCATCGAACCAGGCATCGGCCGTTTTCGCCTTGCCATCGTTGATCCAATAGCTGCGCTTGTTCTTGACGGGCGAATTGATGACGCCGGCAATATGGCCTGACGCACCCAGCACAAAACGGGTCTTGCCGGTCAGGATGTTGAGCGAACCGAATGCCGACGGCCACGGCACGATATGGTCTTCGCGCGAACCGTAGATGAAGGCCGGTGCATCAATTTTGCTCAAGTCCACCGTCTCTCCCGCCACCACCAGTTTGCCGGTCTTGAGCTTGTTTTCAAGGTAGGTGTTACGCAGATACCAGCAGAACATCGGCCCCGGCAGATTGGTGCTGTCCGAGTTCCAGTACAGCAAGTCAAACGCGGCTGGATCGTTGCCTTTGAGGTAGTTGGACTGTACGTAGTTCCACACCAGGTCGTTCGGACGCAGGCTGGAGAACGTGGTCGCCAGGTCGCGGCCCGGCATCAGCCCACCCGCCTTGAGCTGCTGCTCGCGGATCGCCACTTGCGCTTCATCGACAAACACATCCAGCACGCCGGTGTCGCTGAAGTCGAGGAAGGTGGTCAGCAGGGTCAGGCTGTTGGCCGCCTGCTCGCCACGCGCTGCCAGCACTGCCAGTGCGGTCGAGACGATGGTGCCGCCGACGCAGAAGCCGAACATATTTAGCTTGTCTTCGCCGGTGATCTCCTGCGTCACGCGGATGGCCTGGATCACGCCCTTGTCGACGTAATCGTCCCAAGTGGTGTTGGCCAGCGATTTGTCCGGATTCGACCACGAGACCAGGAACACGGTATTGCCCTGCTCTACCGCATAACGCACCAGCGAATTTTCCGGCTGCAGGTCGAGGATGTAGAACTTGTTGATGCAAGGCGGCACCATCAGCAGCGGCGTCTGGTTGACGCTTTCGGTCTGCGGCTTGTACTGGATCAGCTGGAACAGCGGATTTTCATACACCACCGTGCCCTCGGTCGTGGCCAGGTTGCGGCCCACTTCAAACGCCGATTCGTCCGACAGCGAGATATGGCCCTTGTTCATGTCGGCCAGCATATTGGCCAGGCCCTTGCTCAGGCTCTCGCCCTTGGTCTCGATCATCTTCTGCTGCGCTTCCGGATTGGTGGCCAGGAAGTTGGCAGGCGACATCGCATCAATGATCTGCTGCACGGCAAAGCGGATTTTCTGCTTTTGCTGCGCATTGGCCTCCACCGTCTCCACCATCGCATTGAGGAATTTGGCATTCAGCAGATACGCAGCTGCATTAAACGCCGACATCGGATTGCCCTGCCAGGCAGCCGAGCTGAAGCGGCGGTCGCTGATGGCTGGCGTCTTGCCGCTCATAAAATCCTGCCACAACACCCCGAAGTCCTTGAGATAGTCATTTTTCAGCTGCTCCATCGCCTCTGGCTTGATGTGCGCGCCGGTATCCTGCATCATGGCGGCCAGCGGATTGGATTCCATCCAGGCACTGGCAAAAGCTTGAGGATCTGGCATATTCATCTGTGGTTCCCTAAAAGTGAGTTAAACACAATGCTGATTGTTGCTGTTGCTTGGATCTACGTAGTCGGACTGATGGCCTTGACGGAGACATCCGTCGTTGCGGGAATTGTAACGTTTTTGTTCTATTGCGTGCTGCCCTTGGGCACTTTGATGTACATCGCGGGAACAGGCAAGCGCAAAGCCCGGCGGCGGGCTGCTGAGCAAGCCGCACGGGATACTGGTTCATTTAAGCCAGATTAGCGTGGCCTGACGGCCGGTGACGCCATCGCGGCGGTAGGAATAGAAACGGCCGGAGTTGGAGACGGTGCAGAACTCGCCGCCATGCACACTGGCGACGCCGGCGCGGTGCAGCAGATAGCGCGCCAGACCGTAGATATCGCACAGATACTTGCCCGGCTTGCCGTCGATAGTACTGAAGGCCGCCTTCACATGGCGCACGCCAGAATCGTCCACCACGCCATTCAAAAAGGCTTGCATCACATCCGGGCCGACCTCAAACTGATAGGCGCCGATGGCCGGCCCCATCCAGGCAGTCAGCTCGCCCGCGCCCGCCGCGCGCATGGCCTCCACCGTGCGCTCCAGCACGCCCGATGCCAGGCCGCGCCAGCCGGCGTGGGCCGCAGCCACCGTCTTGCCCTCTTTGTCAGCAAACAGGACCGGCAGGCAGTCCGCCGTCATGATGACGCATACCCTGCCCGGCACCGTAGACAGGCTGGCATCCGCTTCCGGCACTTCCTGCGGCCGGACTTCGGCCACATTGGCCACTGCCGTACCATGCACTTGCGACAGCCAGACCGGCTCAGCCGGCAGCATGTCCCCCACGATGGCGCGGTTCTGCGCTACATTATGCGGCTGGTCGCCCACGTGGGTGCCCAGATTCAGGCCGCCGCCACCCATGCCATCGTCATACGGCGCCGGACTGACGCCGCCGCGCCGGGTGGTGGACAGTACACCCACATTGTTAGGCAAGCCCGGCCAGTGCGGGATTAACCACTGCTGCTGTGTAGACATCAAATTTGTTCCGGTTCCTCAATGCCGGCGCGGGCCAGCAGTGCGGCAAAATCGTCTGCCAGCGGCACCATCCACTCGCACTGCTCGCCGGTGGCCGGATGCACCAGCCCCAGGCGGCGCGCTTGCAGCGCCTGGCGCGGGAAATAGTCGGCCAGGTGCGGCTTGCCATACACCGTGTCGCCGACCAGCGGGAAGCCTATCGACATCATGTGCACGCGGATCTGGTGGGTACGGCCCGTCTCCAGGCGGCACTGCACCAGACTCACGGGACGGCCCTCGCCCAGCTTGCCGCTGGAAATCAGCGAATAATGCGTAATGGCTGGCTTGGAGCCCATGGCGGTCGAGACCGCCATCTTGACGCGTTCGCGCGGGTGGCGTCCCATGGCCGCATCGATAGTACCGCTAATCCGCGGCGTGCCCCACACCAAAGCAAAGTACTCGCGCTTGACGGTACGGGCGGCCAGCTGGCGCACCAGGTCGGTCTGCGCGGCCAGCGTCTTGCCGACCACCATCAAGCCGCTGGTGTCCTTGTCCAGGCGGTGGACGATGCCGGCGCGCGGCACGCCAGCCAGCTGCGGGCAATGGTGCAGCAGGCCGTTCAGCAGCGTGCCGGACCAGTTGCCGGCGCCCGGGTGAACCACCAGGCCGGCCGGTTTATTAATCACAATCAGATGGTCATCTTCAAAAACTATGTTAAGTTCCATCGATTCCGGCTTAAAAGCCTCGTCTTCCGGCTCCGGTTGGGGCAGAATGATGACCTTCTCGTCGCCGTAGACGGTATCCTTGGTGCTTTTGGCCGGCTTGCCGTCCACCGTCACAAAGCCGTCGGTAATCCAGGTTTGCAGACGGCCACGGGAAAATTGCGGGACCAGGCCGGAAATCACTTTATCCAGGCGCTGGCCGCAGAATTCGGCGGTCAGCTGCAGTTCGATCGGAGCCAGGCCGTCATCGTCGTCGCCAAAATCGCCATCATTGGCGATCAGGTCGGCATCGGTTTCGGAGGAAGATTCGGCCAAATTCGGCTTTGCGTTTAATATCACGGTAATCCTATCGGCTATAATTAGCCTCGTAAAACTTTGGTTAAACAGTTTCTTGCAAAAGATATGCAAAAAAAATTATCGGTAGTCGCAGCAACAGTAGTTCTGCTTGGTTTGTCCGGTTGTGGCCTTTTCTCTGAAAAAGCCGACGAAACAAAAGGTTGGAGCGCTACGAAATTATACTCGGAGGCGAGCGAAGAACTGGATGGCCAGCACTACGAGCGCGCAATTCAGTTGTTTGAGAAGCTGGAATCGAGCTATCCTTTCGGCACCTATGCCCAGCAGGCGCAGATGAATATCGCCTATGCCTACTACAAATCGCAGGACCAGGCCCAGGCGCTGGCAGCGGTGGAGCGCTTCATCAAGCTGCACCCGAATCACGCCAACGTCGATTATATGTACTATCTGCGCGGCCTGATCAACTTTAACGACCAGGTCAGCTTCCTGAACTTCGTCTACGAGCAGGACGCCACCGAGCGCGACCCGAAAGCCACGCGTGAAGCCTACGCAGCCTTCAAGGAACTCGTTACCAAGTTCCCGAACAGCAAGTATACCCCGGACTCGCTGGACCGTATGCGTTATCTGATCAACGCCATGGCCTCCTACGAAATCCACGTGGCGCGCTACTACTACCGCCGTGGCGCCTACCTGGCGGCAGCCAACCGCGCCATGGGCATCATGAGCGACTTCCGCGACTCGCCGTCGATCGAAGAAGCGCTGTTCATCATGATCCGCAGCTACGACAAGCTGGGCATGACCGAACTGCGCAACGACACCGAGCGCGTCTTCAGGCTCAACTACCCGAACTCCAAGTTCCTGGACGAAGGCAAAAAAGCCGAACGTCACTGGTGGAAGTTCTGGAGCTCCAACGCTTCGATGTAAAAATCCGGGGTCAGTTCTTGCAATCCAACACGGGCTCTGCCGTAGTGACGCTACGGCAGAGCCCGTGTTGGATTGCAAGAACTGACCCCGTTTTTTTAGGCCGCTAGCTTGCGGCGGAAGATCCAGGTCTTGTCGTCGGAGGCGTCCGGGACGAAAGCATAGCCGTCGATATCGAACTTCTTGAGTTTCTTCGGATCGGTGATGCCTTTGACGGCCGCATAGCGCGCCATCAGGCCGCGTGCACGCTTGGCGTAGAACGAGATGATTTTGTACTTGCCGTTCTTGAAATCCTCGAACTGCGGTGTAATCACCGGCAATTGCAGCGTCTTCGGCTTGACCGATTTGAAATACTCTTCCGACGCCAGGTTGACCAGCGTTTCGGCGCCCTGCTCTTGCGCCGTCTGGTTGAGCGCGTTGGCAATGGTGTCGCCCCAGAAGTCATACAGGCTCTTGCCACGCGGGGTGTTCAGGCGCGTGCCCATTTCCAGGCGGTGCGGGTGGATCACATCCAGCGGACGCAGCATGCCATACAGGCCGGACAGGATGCGGATGCGCGACTGCGCATAATCCAGCTGGGACGGCTTGAGCGTGCGCGCATCCAGGCCATCGTAGACGTCGCCATTGAAGGTCATGACTGCCTGGCGGGCTTCGCTGGTGTCCCTGCTCCACGACGCATAGCGCGCCACGTTCAGCGAGGACAGGTTGTCGGACAAGTCCATGAGCTCACCGAGCTCGGCCGGCGAAAATTCGCGCAGGCGATGGATCAGTTGTTCGGAGTGATCGAGAAACGACGGTTCGGTGCGCAGCTTGGTGGTGGGCGGGGTCTCCAGATCGAGACTTTTTGCCGGGGAAAGCACTATCAGCATAAGATTCCAAAATACATTTTTACAAGAACTACCCAACATGATACCTGTTCCAACGAATTCCATCCGACAACGCATCGTCATCGACACCAATGTGTGCCTGGACCTGTTCGTCTTCAAGGACCCGCGCTGGTCGGCGCTGCTGTCGGCGATGGAAACCGGCGCGATCGACGTGATCACGCGCTCGGATTGCCGCGACGAATACAACATCGTGCTGCACTACAAGCACCTGCCGCTGGACGATGACACGCGCCCGCTGGCCGCGGCCCGCTTTGATGCCTTGATCAAGGTGGTGGCGCCGCCCGTCTCCGGCGTGCGCCTGCCCGCGTGCAGCGACAAGGACGACCAGAAATTCCTGGAACTGGCGCGCGACGCCCAGGCCCATGTGCTCATCACCAAAGACAAGGCGCTGCTGAAGCTGGCTCGCCGCCTCGCGCGCGAGGGCATGTTCAAAGTGATGTTGCCTGAGAAGTGGAGCTTGGACGTATAGCCACACCAAACCGTGCGGGCTGCGCTAGAATAGGTCATCGATCCACTATCAAGTCGCCATGAACAGCCGCACCAATTTGCCGATGACGCCGTCCCTGACCACCCGCTTGCCGGCGGTCGGAACCACCGTATTCACCCGCATGTCCATGCTGGCCGCGCAGGCCGGCGCTGTCAACCTGGGCCAGGGCTTCCCTGACTTTGGCTGCGAGCGCAGCCTGATCACCGCCGTCAACGACGCCATGCAGGCGGACTTCAACCAGTACCCGATGATGAGCGGCGCGCCCGTGCTGCGCCAGGCCATCGTCGCCAAGATCGCCGCCATCTACGGCTGCGAATACAACGTTGACAGCGAGATCACGGTCACCTCGGGCGCCACGCAGGCGCTCACCACCGCCATCCTGTGCTGTGTCCATCCGGGCGATGAAGTCATCGTGATCGAACCGGTGTACGACAGCTATGTGCCGGCGATTACGCTGGCCGGCGGCGTGCCGGTATCGGTTGAGATGGAAGTGGGCGCCGATGGCTACAGCGTGCCATGGTCCAAGGTGGCGGCAGCGGTCAACAGCAAGACGCGCCTCATCATCATCAACACCCCGCACAACCCGACCAGCACCGTGCTGCGCGCCCCTGACATGCAGGCGCTCAGCGATATCGTGCGCGGCACCGGTGTGCTGATCCTGTCGGACGAGGTGTATGAACACATGGTCTACGACGGCCACCGGCACGAGTCGGTCAGCCGCTACCCGGACCTGGCGGCGCGCGCGTTTGTCGTCTCCAGCTTCGGCAAGACCTATCACGTGACCGGTTGGAAGATCGGCTACGTGGCTGCGCCGGCGCCGCTGATGGCGGAGTTCCGCAAGGTCCACCAGTACAACGTCTTCAGCGTCAACACGCCTATGCAGCACGGCATTGCCAGCTACATGGCCGATCCCAGGCCCTACCTGGAACTGCCGGCGTTCTACCAGCGCAAGCGCGACCTGTTCCGCGAAGGCTTGAAGAACACGCGCTTCGAACTGCTGCCGGCCGACGGCACCTACTTCCAGTGCGTCCGCTACGATCAGATTTCCACCCGCACCGAAGCCGAATTTGCCGAATGGCTGACCACCGAAATCAAGGTGGCCGCGATTCCCGTTTCGGCGTTTTACCAGCAAGGCAAGGAGTCGGGCATTGTCCGCTTCTGCTTCGCCAAAAAAGATGAGACCCTGGCACTCGCACTGGAGCGGCTGGGTAAAGTTTAAGATCGGGATCGAAAAATGTCCGACACCAATTCATTGGCCGCGCCATCGTCGGTGCTGCATCAGCTGAACGAATCCAATCGCCGGCTCGAGCGCCTGCTGCATAACCTGCGCAACGAACACAATGCGGAAGCCGATATCCGTGACATCGCGCGCGAAGTCATCGATGCGGTGGACCTCAACCCGGACATCGCGCTGGCCTGTATTTTCCTGAGCCAGATCAACGGCAGCTACGCGGTACGCCACTGTATTGAAACCGCCGTGGTCACGGTGGTGATCGCCCACAGCATGCAGATGAGCGCCGCCAGCACGCTCACCGTGACCGCTGCTGCGCTGACCATGAACGTCGGCATGCTGCGCCATCACGAAGGCTTCCAGAACAAGAACACACCGCTGACCAGCGAGGAAATGGCCATCGTGCGCCGCCACCCGGAGGAAAGCGTGGACATGCTGCGCTGTGTGGGCGTGGAAGACGATGACTGGATTTCCTGCGTGCTGATGCACCATGAGAACGACGAAGGCAGCGGCTACCCGGCCGGCATCGCCAGTCCCGAAGTGACCTTGAATGCCAAACTACTGAGCCTGGCCGACCGTTACTGCGCGCAGGTGTCGGCGCGCAATTACCGCCGCTCGCTGCCGCCGCATCAGGCCTTGCGTAATCTGGTCGAGGACAAGATGGCGCCGGTTGATGCGTCGCTGGCGCGGCACTTCCAGCAGGAGCTGGGCGATTATCCGCCGGGCTGCCTGGTGCGCCTGGCCAGCGGTGAGATTGGGGTAGTCAGCCAGCGGCTGGACAGTGGCGCGGCGCGCGGCATCCACTGCCTGCGCGACCCGGCTGGCGGCGTGCTGTCGCCGGCAGCCGTGCGCCGCACTGGCGCCGATGGCTGCAGCATCACCGAGTCCCTGAGCGAGGACCAGGCCTCGATCCGTTTCAGCATGAAGCAGATCTGGGGTGCACAAGCAGCGCTCTGATTAGCGCGACAGCTGTTCTATCTTGCGATCGACAAAGCTGCGCAGTTCCGGCGTCAGGCCGCCGGTGCTGCGGGCGCGGTTGTAGGCTTCGCGCGCTTCCGGCAGGTGCTGGTCGGCTTGCAGCGAGATGCCCAGTCCCATCCACCACACAGCATTTTGCGGCGACAGCTGCAACGCATCGCGGTAGTGCTGCGCCGCTTCGGCGTGGCGCTGTTCGCGCTGCAGCACACCCGCCAGGAAGGCGTGATAGTCGGGACTGGCGCCAGCGTACGGCAGCGTTTTGAGCAGCGTGTCCAGCGCGGGATCGCCGCGTTCCAGTTGCAGGCGCGCCAGCACCATGGCCAGGCCGGGCTGGCGCGGATCGATGCCCAGGGCCAGGCGCAGCTGGCGGATGGCGTCGTCGGTGCGTTTGTTTTCCAGCAGCAGGCTGACATAGGTCTGACGTGCAGCCTCGTTGCGCGGATCGAGTTCGACCGACTTGTCCAGCTCCACCAGCGCTGCGTTGACACGGCCTTCCTGCAGATGGCCCAGCGCGCGGCGGTAGCTGTTTTCCGACATTTGTTTAGGCGTCAGTTCACGCAGCACGACGCCGTCGCCGGTGGCCGGCGTAGCCGCAGCGGCGCGCGGCGCCTTGTGCTGCTGCGCCATTGCAGGCATGTCGCTCTCCTCGCGACGCGCTTCGGCCATTACATGCTCCGCAGGTTTCGGCTTGGCGGGCACAGGCTCCGGCGCGGCGCGCTCCGCTACGGGCGCGCTGGCGGCAGGCGACGGCGCGACGGCAGCGGCGCCAGATGCCGTCGGTGTGGCCGCCGACGTTGTCGCCGGCGGTTCCTGGAAGCGTGGCCGATCTGGAATGCGGTTGTCCACCACGCGCGCTGCGGGCACCGGCGCCGCAGCCGGCGCGTTGTGTGAACGCCAGTACTGCCAGCCATACCAGCCGCCGGCTGCCAGTACCAGCACACCCGCCGCCGCCCCGCCCACGATCAGCGGACGGCGATCCCGTTCCGTGGCCGGCACGGCCTTTACTTCCTGCTGGCTCAAGGCCGGCTCGCCGCCACCGCCGCGTGCGTCCAGGTCCTGCAGCATTTTATTAATCAAGCTCATTTCGTCAGTGCCCAGGTCAGGCCGCAAGCGGCAATCAGCAGGCTCACGCCCGCCGCCATCCACGCCCAGCGCAGGCGGCCTTGCGGCATCACCGTATCGCTGGCAGCGAGATGTACATGGCGGCGCGTCACCTGCTGCTTGCCTTCGCCGTAGCACAGCATGAGCGCCTTGTTGGCCATGATGTTGACCAGCCGCGGAATGCCGCCGCTGGACTTGTATAAACCCGCGATCGCGCCACGGCTGAACAGACGTCCCCCGGCATACCCCGCCACACGCAAACGGTGCGCCAGATAATATTCAATATCGTCGCGCGACAATGGGCCGAGATGATAATGGAAGGTGATGCGCTGCGCCAGCTGGCGGATCGAATTTTCCTGCAAATGCTGGTTCAGCTCCGGCTGGCCAAACAGCACGATCTGCAGCAGCTTGCGCTTTTCGGTTTCCAGATTGGTCAGCAGGCGCAAGGCTTCCAGGCTTTCGGTCGGAATCGCCTGCGCCTCATCCAGCAGCAGCAAGACCTGCTTGCCATCGCGCGCCAGATCCATCAGGCGGTGCGTGATCGATTTCAGCAACTGGTGCTGGTCCACATCACGCTCCAGCGTCACTTCCAGCTCGTCGGCCAGGGCCAGCATCAGCGTGCGTGGTTCCAGGTAGGGATTCGGAATATAGGCGGTCACAAAATCCGCACCGATGGTCGCAATGAATTTACGGCACAACAGCGTCTTGCCAGTGCCGACTTCGCCAGTGATCTTGATGAAGCCTTCGCCGCTCTTCGCCGCCACCAGCAAGGTATTCAACGCCTCCTGCGAATGCGGGCTGGTGAAAAAATAGCTGGTATCCGGCGTGATGCTGAACGGCGCCTCACGCAGGCCGAAGTGTTTGCTGTACATAGTCAGTTGCGCCCCCTGTCGCGCGGGTCGAGTTCCTTGATGCGGCGGCCACTATCCAGCAGGTCCTGATTCCAGTCCGACGACGTCTCCACCACCGTCGGCTTGATGAGCACCACCAGTTCGCGCTTCTGCACCACCTCGCTCTTGCTGCCAAACAGCGCGCCCAGTACCGGCACGCGGTTGGCGCCCGGCACGCCGGAATTGTCGGTGGTCGTGGCCTGGCGCATCAAGCCGCCGATGGCCACCACCTGGCCATTCTGGCCGCGTACCATGCTGTCCATTTCAGACGTCGATGACGCCGCCAGCGGCAGGCTGAAATTCCCCAGCGAGCCCAGATTCAACCCCTTGTTCACAGTCGACACCTGGCTCACTGACGGGTGCACGTGCAGGATGATATTGCCGTCGTCGTCGATCTGCGGCGTCACATCCAGCACCACGCCGGAGAAGAACGGCTGCAAGGTCACGGTCGGCGTGGTGACGCCGGTACCCGTGCCGCTGGTGGTCGTGGTCGTGCTGACGCCCGTCACATAGAATTCATCGGTACCGATTTTCAGCAGCGCCTTCTGGTTGTTCAAGGTCGCAATGCGTGGGCTGGACAGCACATGCACCGTGCCCTGCCCTTCAAGGAAGGAAATCAGCGCGGCGAAATTACTGGTCTGGAACGCCATGCCAAACAGCGAACCCAGCGCATCGCCGGATGCCCCCAGCGAACTGCCCGGCAGGGAAGTGATGCCTGCCTTGCCATTGCTGCTGATGACGTTCCCCAGCGGACGCAAGGTGGTATCCGGCTGCAGCGTGCCGGCCGAGAAGCGGTTGTTGCCGCCCGCCGCGAACTTGCCAAACGCGGCCCAGTTCACGCCGCTCTGGAAATTGCTGTTCAATTCCACTTCCAGGATCTTGGCTTCCAAAATCACCTGGCGGTCAACCGACACCTGGGTCGCCCTCAGATACAGGTCCACATTGCGCAGCTCATCCGGCATCGCGCGAATCACGATCACGCCTGACTGCGGGCTGACCGTCACGCTGCGGCCATCCTTGCCGATCGCCACCAGCGCTTCCAGCGCCGTCTTCAGCTCCAGCCAGAAATCGCTTTCCGAACGCGTTTGCACATTGGCCGAATCGCGTTGGGTCTGCTGCGTGCCGTTGGGATTGTTGGGGTCATTGCCGCCGTTGTTATTGCCGTTGTTGTTATTGTTGCCGTTCGAGCCGTTGTTGCTCTGGTTGCCGCTGTTGCTGATGCCCGCATTGGCCACCGAGGTTGACGACACGCGCAAGCTGGACACGCCCTTGCGGATCGCCGTCAGGTAGTTAATCTTGAACATCTTGGTCTGCATGGTCAGCGGACGGATGTAGATGCGCGTGCCTTCCACCTTGTAGTCGTAGCCATACAGTTCGCGGATCGCATCCAGCGCCTCGAACAGGGTCACGTCCTTCAGATTGGCCGTCATATTGCCGGTCACCTCGGGGTTGATCAGCATGTTGTAGCGTGTGCCCGCCACGATCGCGTTATAGAACTGCTGCACCGGCACGTTATTGAATGCGACGTTGAAGCGCTCCTCCAGCACCGCCCGCGCTTTTGGCAACTGGTCGGTCAGCTGCGATACCGGCGGCAGCAAGGCACTGGACACGGCCTCGTTGGGCGTGACGGCGACCGGCTTGGCAGCGGCGCCGTTGACCTCATTGCTGATCTTGTCGTAAGTATCGCGCGTGGATGGCGTGCTGCAGCCGCTCAGCAGCAGCATCGTCATCGTCACAAGCGCGGTGGTCAGAATTTTTTGCATAAGCGGTCTTCGCGTTAATGGGCGGCTTTTGGGGCTTCTTGTGGGAACAAGGTCAGAACTTGCCTGTTCCGTCCGTTTTGCAGCACTACCTGATTCTTGCGCACTTCCACCAGCACGGCGCCGTTGAACTTCTGGCCCTTGCGGATGGTCTGGCCATCGATGACGGCCACCTGGCGGCCATGCGCGCCGATCAGCACGGATTGCAGTTGCGGGCCGGTCGCCACCGGCGCCACATCCGCCGCCGTGGCCGGCAGCAGGCGCGATTCCGGCGGCGGCTGGGTGGGATCGGTCAGCGACTGTGCCGTCGCCGCACCGGACAGCAACAGGAGCGCCATGCAGAATCGCCGCGTCATAGTTTCATCCATTTCTGATCCAGGCTTAGCGTGTACAAGGTCAGCGTCAGGCGCGAGTTCGGATACTGCTGCGCATCCAGCCTGGCCTTGCCCCAGAACAGCTGCACCGGCAGCGACTCCAGCGCCTCCATATACGTGACCATGTCCAGGTAACTCCCTTGCAGCACAATTTCCACGCCGTGGCGGTACAGCAGCTCGCGCGGCTTGACCGCTGCCGGCGCTGCTGGCGCACCTGGCGTTGCGGCCGCCACCAGGGCCGCTGCTGTGACTGCGGCCGGCGGCGTGGATGCCGCCTTCGCCGGCTCCGGCAGGATCGCCTCATTCAGTCCCGTGACCGGCAGCGTCTTCATCGACATGAGCTTCAACTTGCCATTGCCGTGCAACAGATGCTCCAGCAACGGTGCAATCTTTTCCGGCGCCACCAGGCCTTTTTGTACCGCCATCAGGCCAGCGCTGCTGGTATCGATCTCGCGCTGCACCGAGGCCAGCTTCGCACGCGTTGCCGCATCCGGATCAGGCACAAAGCCTTGCGCCAGCAAGCTGATTTCCATATCGATGCCGGCGATCTGGTTTTGCTGCTGCTTGATCTGCATGAGCAGCAGCTTTTGCCGGTTTAGCATCGGCTCAACCGCAACCGTATAAATCAGGAACAGGACCGACGCCACCACGGCGAGAAACACCATGGCGCGCTCGCGCAGCGTCATCGCATCCAGCCTGGTACTGAGCTTAATCCATTGTTGCAGCAGCTGCTGTTTCATTTGGCGGCCTCCTGCATCATGGTCGATTGCAGGTTGAACTCCACGAATGGCGATACGGCCGGCGCGACCGCCACCACTGGCGCCGTGGACGCCACGCCCGCCGCAGCGGCAACCTGCGGCGCTGCCCCCGCCTCCGGCCGCGCGATGTCCAGCGCCGCAAACGTCTTGCCGCGCATGACCTTCTCCGCCGTCAGACGGGCGATGTAATGCGGGATCAAGGTCGGCTGCATGGCCCTGCCCTGCACGCCGATGTCATTGCCGGCGCCAGTGATGGTGAGGCCGGTGAGCCACAGTCCGTTGACGTTCTGGCGCGAAAACGCGCGGAAGTATTCTGCATAACCCGCGGTGTTGCCCAGCGTGCCGCCTTGCAGCACCGCCGCCACATCCTGCAGCGACTTCAGTTCCGCCTGCGCCGCATTCAGCTCGGCGGCCAGCGCCGGACTCTGGGCGCGCGGCGCGAACTGCGCCTTGGCGCGTACCAGGCTTTGTTCCCGTTTGGCCAACACTGTCTTGCCCGCCTCCGCTTCCTGCTCCTGCGCCGCCACACGCTGGCCCGCGTACCAGGTCAGCAGCAAGGCGCCAGCCACGATCACGCCCAGCGCTTCCACCATCGGCAACGCGGCGAAAATCTTACGCTGCTTGAGGAAGATGGGATTGAAGAGATTGATCTGCTGGCTCACAGATGCACCTCCTCATGCCGCAGCGCCGCGCCCAGCGTCAGGAAGAAACGCTGCTGCTGCGCGGCGTCCTGCAGCGCAGGCGCGTTGCGCAGGTCGAACACATCGTCCAGCGTCATGGCTTCCACCGGCATGTAGAGGTTGGCGGCCAGGTGTTCGTGCAGGCCGTGCGTGCCGGTGGGCGCCAGCAGCAGCTTGAGCACGTTCACGTAATGGAACTGGCGGTCGAAGTGATCCAGCGAGCGTTGCAGTTCCAGCGTAATCTTGTCGAAGCAGACTTGCTGGCGGTCCGAGTCACGTTCCAGCAGCTGCTCCAGCGTCACATCGATACGCCGTGACAGGTACAGCTCGGCCTTGTAGGTAATGGTCAGCAGGCCGCCATCGCCGTCAAACGACAGCATGGCCAGGCCGCGGCCATCGGTTTCGAGCAAGGCCGAGATATTCCGCTGCGCCATTTCAGGGATATCGATGACCGTAAGTTCCAGCTTGGCTTCACCAAACAGCGCCTGGCGCGACTGCACCAGCGCATTGCGCGCGGCTACCGCGAACATCGAGTGGCCGCGCGAGGCGCCGCTGCTGTCCTGCGGGATATCGAGCACGTCGATGGTGGCGTCATCGATATGGAAGTCGAGCATATCCTTCAAGCGCCAGCGCACGGCGGTTTTCAACTCGTCCGGCGGCACGTTGGGGGCGTCGACCATCAGCAGCTGATACTCGCCGCCACCGAGCATGGTGCCGCAGCGGTAGCTGCTGGCGCGCAGCTCGCGGCTCATGCGTTCCAGCGCTTCCGGCGAGAAGCTGGCATCGGCCGGATAAAACGCCGACACCTCGACGATGGCCTTGGCATCGCGCACGCGCTGAACGCGGCCCGCACAGATACCGTCCCGCAGAAACGTGACGGTCAACCAGCCATCCGATTTTTTAGCCCGCTTAAAGAAGCCCATATCTCAACACACGAAGTTTACGCGCTAGATGCTTGATTATATTCAAGTTACCGATCATTTCATGCTCAAAATGGCAAGCATTCTGTAAAAATACACAAATTTCCGCACAGTTGCGGCTTCAAAGCTGCGCCGTGATCACGCGCTGCACATAATCCGCACCCGGCGCAGCGTTCGGGCACGCGCCTCCCGCGCCAGGCTGATTGCACGCGGTGGAGGTAATTCTGATGTGCGCGGCAGTGGCGTCGCCGCTGCCGCCGCCGGCAATGCCTGCCACCAGGTTGTCGCAAGTAATGACCAGCGTCACCGTGAACGGCGATAAGCTGGTGCCAGCCGGCAGCGCAACGTTGCGCGTCACCGTGGTCTGCGCCGCCGAACAGCCAAAGGTCACTGCCGGCTGCGGCGGATTCAAGCCGGATTGCTGCGCCGTGTACAGTGCCCATTCAATGCCGGCCTTGGCGGCCTGGTAAGCGCGTATCCCCTGGATGTCCTGCGCCGTTCCGGCTTGCTGGGTCGTCGTCAGCGTCACAATCGCGACGGCCAGACCCGCCACGGCGACCAGCAGGAAGATGGCAGTGATGATGGCGACACCGCGTGCCTGCCGGCGTCTGCGCGCAAATGGTTTCATGGAATATTACTCACGTGGATTTGATGCGTCAGCGTGACCGTTTCCGGCGCCCCCATGTCAGCGTTATAGCGCGCCAGCGCGATCGACAATCCGATCAGCGCCGTTTGCTGATTCGCGACCGCAGTCACTGAAAACAGACAGGCGTAGACGTTATCGGCCATCAGCGCATTGCTGCCACCGGCCGGTGCGATTTGCGCAGCATTCCAACCATAGCCCCAATAACGCAGCAGCGTACCTTTGCCGGTCGCCGTGTCATTGGTACAGGCAAAGGTCACGGGCGTGCCGACCACGGCAAAGCGCTTTCCTGGCGAGCTGTTCGGCGTCCCGGCTGTTGCATAAGGGTTTCCAGCCATGGTCAGGGTCTTGCCGTTCACCGCAGTCAGGGCAACACGGTTACCGCCAGCATATGCGTCCGCGCCAGCGAAGCCGCTACCCAGGTTATAGATCACGATCTGGTCGCCAGCCGCGATCGCGTAAGGCGAGGCCGGCATGGGGCCAACGACATCGAAGTTGGTACGCGCCGTGGCCGCGCTAAAGTCCAATGCGTGATACAGCGACGGATCAGCACCATCGTCAGAAGCCAGATAGCGCGCGCCGCTTTTGGTCGGGATGAATTCGATGTAGGAGGTATTGCCAATGACCGCCCAGCGGACGCTGTTCGGCAGCGCGCCGCGCAATTCGCGCGTCATGCGGCGCAAGGCGATCTCTGCCACGTCGGCCATGTCCGCGCGTGCGGCATTGTCCACATAATTCTGCACCGGCCGGCGGATGAACAGCACCATGATTCCGGCAAGAATGGCGGTAATCATCATGACCACGATGGTTTCAATCAGCGTAAAGCCGTGCTGGCGGGCGGCGCTCGGTAGGCTCATAGCGCGCCTGGCTGGTAGCGGGTGCGATAACCATCCAGCGTGACGGACTCGCCGGGACCGTAGTTGACCGTAATGGTGATCTGCAAAGCGATCATATTCTGCGCCGTGGAGGTGATGGTGCCGCCCAGGCCATTGACCAGGTTCAGGGTCAAGGTCGTCGTGATGCCATCCATCGACACTTTGCCCAATGCGCTGCCGACCGCGTTCACGCCCAGCGCGGCGCCGCTGACATCCCGGTCCACCAGCTTGCCGCTGGCGTCAGCCACAGCAAAGGCGCGCACGGGGGTACCGAGCGTATAACCTACCGGCACATAGTCGTTGACGTTATCGTAGGGCCGGGTATTACCGGCTTCCGGCCCCAGCTTCTCGGTCGTCGACGATGCAGCACATCCCACCGGCGCGGCCGCATTGGCATCGGTCGCAATAGCGGCATTTGCATCCGCCGGATCGCACACCGTAAATTGCGCCTGCTGGATCTCTTCCATATAGGCTTCGGCAATCAGGATGGCCTGCTTGCGCCGCACCGGATCTGTGCTGGCGCCCGTGGACTGGTTGATCACGCGCAGAATCCCCGCAGCGGCGATGCCGACGATGACAATAAAGATGACCAGCTCAATAATCGTCAGACCAGTTTGTCGGCGCTTATTGCACATAACCTGTCTCAGGATAGATGGTGATCTGTGCCGAATTGCCGCCACTGGCAAAGGTAATGGCCAGCGGTGCGTTGAAGGTAGAGCCGGCAATGCCGCTATCGGCTTTGTTGTAAGGACGCCCCAGCGCGTCAAAGAAGAAATAGCCGCCAGCGCCGACTTCGGCGCGGCCGCCGGCACTGACCGTCACGCTGGCGGGGCGCCCTTCGCAAAGCCACTGCGCGACATACGCGCCACCCAGCTGGCAATTGGCTTTGGTCACACTGCTGCCACTGTTGCTGCCAGCCGGTGCGGTGACCGCCTCGGCTGCTGCGCAACCAGAACCAGAGCAGACGGCAAAGCTATTGCCATCTGCGCGTACATACATGAAGCGATTTTGCGCAATGGCTAATTTCTGCGCATAGCGAATAATGGCCTTCGCCTGATCGGCATACGCGCGGTTTTCAAACACCCTGTTATCGAAAAACCGCCCTACCCCGATGGCGCCAACGATGCCGACAACAATCAGCACCGTGACCAGCTCAATGATGGTAAATCCAGCATCCGGTTGTGAGCAAAAATCGGACTTCACGGCGCGTCGCGCAGTTGCCGCATCCGATTATTGACAGTTGGCTGCTGATGGGCTGTTGGTCACCGTCGCTGGCACCGTCGCGGAAGTCGCTGCGGTGTACAGGATGTAGCAAGTGGCACTTGCGCCATTTTTGGGTTGAATCGCGACCGCGCCTGCCGCCACAGTCGGCTGATTGGTGCCGCCGCCTGGGGCGGCTACAAAGGCGTAGTCGTTAGTGCTCAACCCCGCAGCAGTGGGCGCGTCCGTCAATGTCGGATACCCATAGGCGGTATTGATCGTGGTGCCTTCCAGGCTCACCGAACTGCTCGCCAAGGTCGCGGTATTGTTCAGCAGCGACTGACTTTTAACGATGGCTCCAGCCGATTTCAGCGCACCGGCTGCCGCGTTCATCGATGCTGCACGCGCACTCCCGCCCATATCGGCAAACTTCGGCAAGGCCGTTGCCGCCAGAATCCCGAGGATCACAATCACCACAATCAGTTCGATCAGCGTGAAGCCACCTTGGGCGCGTTGAGAAATTGCAGTGCGTGTTTGCTTATTCATTACTTTCTCCAAATCGTCCGAAAAATTTGCGCGGATGCGCTAGTCCTTCACTTGCTCAAGGGCCACACCTATGGTCTCAGGTGTGCCTGACGGCTTGGCGGGGCTATGGGGCAAGCGCTGTAATTTTACCTTGAATTTCAAACGTTTCGATGGGGCATCTCGAAAAGATTCTGCATAATTTAACAAATAAATCAGACTCTTATCGGTTCGATCAAAGCACCAGTTACCCGGCCCAATATCCTTGTCCGTCGGGCTGAATAATTCCCCAGCGTAATTCGCCGGCTTAATTTTTAGCAAATTTAACGGGTTTTCTTCGGCCAATATCGTTAAATCATCGTTGGTTCGCGACAATTTTCTGTTTGCAACCTTCATTTCTAAGGAAAAACGAAGACTACTCAGTGTGGCATTGACCGCCGCCTGCTCTGCCTGCTCCTGATAATATGCTATGCGATTCAGCAAAACGGCGATCAGGATGCCTACCACAAACACCGCTATGGCGAATTCGAGCAGGCTGGCGCCGCGTTGCTTACAGGGTACAAAAATGGTCAAGGAACTCACGATTTTTTAACATTTACTGGTGGAGTGCGGCCTTACCCAAGTCCCAAATAGGTAGGAAGATGCCCAGCGCCAGCACCAGCACCAGTACCCCCAGGAACACGATCAGAATTGGCTCAATCTGTGCTGACAGCGTCTTGAGTTCATAGTCCACCTCGCGCTCGTACATCTGAGCAATCTCGTCCATCAGATCATCGATCGAACCGCTTTCTTCGCCCACTGCGATCATCTGCAGCACCACTGGCGTGAAAACATTCGCCGCTGCCGCAGTCCGCAAGATACTGTCGCCGCGCTCGACGCCGTCGCGCATCTGCTCCACGCGCGCCGTCAGGTAAGCGTTGTCCACCGTCTGCGCCACCACCGTCAAGGCCTGCACAATCGGCACACCGCTGCGGCTGGACAGCGAGAAACTGCGCGCAAAACGCGCCATCGTCGCTTTCAGGACGATTTTTCCTGCCACCGGTATCTTTAGCTTGAACTTGTCCCATTCATACAGGCCACGTGGCGTACGTACCCACAGACGAAAGCCCCAGACGGCCAGCGCGACACCGACCGCCATCACCGGCCAGTAGCGCACGGTGAAATTGGAAGTGCCGATCAGTATCCGCGTCATCAGCGGTAACTCCGCGTGAAATTTCGCGAACACGCCGACAAACGCCGGGATCACGAAAATATTCACCACCACCATTGCAATCAGCATCGCCATCATGACAAAGCTCGGATAGCGTGTGGCGGTTTTGACGCGCTCGCGCATATCGCGGTCGAACTCCAGGTGATCGAACAGGCGCAGGAACACTTCTTCCAGCCGCCCCGTCATCTCGCCCACCCGCACCATCGACAGATAAAACGGCGTGAACACCTCGGGATGACGGCGCATCGCGGCCGACAGCTCGCGGCCGGCGTCCAGCGACTCGCGCAAATCCTTGATGACCTTGCCAAACGCCTTGCTGACCGCCGATTCCTGCAAACCCGCCAGCCCGCGCATGATGGGCACGCCGGACTTGAGCAGCGTGTACATCTGGCGGCTGAACAGCTGCACGTCCATCGAGGTGACACGCTTTTCCAGCAGCTTGGCCCACCAGGTCTCGCCATCGCCGGCCGCAGCGGCTTTTTTGGTGACCACAATTTCAATCGGCGTCACGCCCGTATTGAACAGCTGGTCGGCAACGGCGCCGCTATCGGCCGCCTCCAGGATGCCCTGCATGAGTTCGCCGCGTGCATTGCGGCCTTTGTAGGCGAAGAATGGCACCGTTTAATCCTCGACCTGGTTGCTGATGCGCATGGCTTCCGAAATCGTCGTGCGGCCCTGCACCACCAGTTGCACCGCGTGCCGGCGCAGCGTTTCGCCGGCCATCTGCTGCGCCGCCACCTTGAGGAAGTGCGCGGGGTCGGGATCATTGGCCGCATCCACCACCGCGCGCGTCATCTCGAGCAGCTCGTACACGCCAGTCCGGCCGCGATAACCCATGCCATTGCAGTGCGAGCAGCCCTTGCCATGGAAATAGCGCGCCTTGTCGACCTTGTCGTTGAGCTCCATGCTCAGCCACTCGCGCTCGGTCGGCGTCGGTTCATACGGCGTGGAGCAGCTTTCGCAGATCACGCGCACCAGGCGCTGCGCCAGCACCGCCTGCAGCGACGAGCCCACCATATAGCGCGGCACACCCATGTCCATCAGGCGCAACGGCGTGCTGAGCGCATCGTTGGTGTGCAGCGTCGACAGCACCAGGTGGCCGGTCATGGCCGCGCGCAGGCCGATTTGCGCGGTTTCCTGGTCGCGCATCTCGCCCACCAGCACGATGTCCGGGTCCTGGCGCAGCGCGGAGCGCAGCACGCGCGCGAAGCTGAGTTCGATCTTGTCGTTGACCTGCACCTGGTTGATGCCGGCCAACCGGTATTCGACCGGGTCCTCCACCGTGATGAGCTTTTTCTCGACCGAGTTCAGTTCGGACAGCGCGCAATACAAGGTGGTGGTCTTGCCGGAACCGGTCGGTCCGGTCACCAGCACCAGCCCGTTGGGCCGCTGGACGATGGCGCGGAATTTCTCCAGCAGGCCGCGCGGCATGCCGATCGCATCGAGCTTGAGCTGGGTGCCGCCCTGGTTCAGCAGACGCATCACCACCGACTCGCCGTACTGGGTCGGCATGGTCGAAATCCGCACATCGATGCGCTGGTTCTTGACGCGCACCGCGAAACGGCCATCCTGCGGCAGACGCTTTTCCGAGATGTCCAGGTCCGACATCAGTTTCAGGCGCAGCGCCAGCGACGGTGCAATCTTGATATCGGCTTCGGTCTGCAAGTGCAGCACGCCGTCGATGCGGAAGCGGATCTGCAGCCGCCCTTCCTGCGGTTCGATGTGGATGTCGGACGCGCGCACCTGGGCGGCGTCGTCAAACACCGACTGCAGCAGCTTGACCACGGGCGCTTCTTCGAGGTTGGGATTGGCCGCAGCCAGCGCGCCAAAGTCCACCGAAACGTCGCCGAGGTCCTGCTCCAGCTCACGCGCCAGGTCCGAGATATCCTCGGTACGGCGGTAGATGCGGTCGATGGCCGCCATGACCTCGGTCTCGTTGACCACCGCCAGCTCGATATTCTGCCGCACGAGGCGGGCAATCTCGTCGTACGCAAACAGGTCGGTCGGGTCGGACATGCCGACCAGCAGCGAACCACGGCGGTCTTCCAGCACCAGCGCGCGGAAGCGGCGCGCCTGGGTTTCCGGCAGCAGCCGCACAATCTCCGGATTGATGTTGAAGAACTTGAGGTTGAGGTAGGGGATATTCAGCTGGCGCGCCAGCGCACCGGCGATCTGCTCTTCGGTCACATAACCGTTTTCGACAAACACGCGGCCCAGCTTGCGCCCGCTGCGCTTCTGGTCGGCCAACGCCAGCGTCAGCTGTTCCTCGGACAGCAGCTTTTGCTGCACCAGAATTTCACCCAGCCGGACTTTCTCTGGCCTAGACATACCCGCTCCTTGACGATTCTCACTAAAACTTGCGGCCATTCTATGCCAGATGTGTTTTTAGAGCGAGTTGGCGCAAGCGCAGGTGTCGCTTTCTTTGGACGGATGCGCTACAGTGTGGCTCGTTTCATTTGCCCATTGCTCCTCATGACTGGTCCGGCCCTGCGCTTTCAGCAAGTTGTCAAACGCTATGGTGCGGCCAGCGTGCTGCACGGCGTGGACCTGGAACTGCGCGCCGGCGAGTGTTTCGGCCTGGTCGGCGTCAATGGCGCCGGCAAGACCAGCCTGATCAAATGCCTGCTGGACTTTTGCGCGCTGGACGGCGGCAGCATCGAGATTTTCGGCCAGCCGCACCACCGGCCGGCCGCGCGCCAGCCGCTGGCCTTCGTGCCCGAACGCTTCACGCCACCGTATTATCTGACCGGCGCCGATTTCATGCGCTATCTGCTAAGCTTGCAAGGTCTGCCGTACCAGCCGCCCGCCGTCGAGGCCATGCTGGCCGCGCTGGACCTGGCGCCGGACGCGCTCAGGCGCACGGTACGCAGCTATTCCAAAGGGATGACCCAGAAACTGGGCCTGGCCGCGTGCCTGCTCACGCGCAAGCCGCTGTATGTATTGGACGAACCCATGAGCGGACTGGACCCCAAGGCGCGCGCCCTGCTGAAAGACCAGCTGCGCAGCCTGCGCCAGGCCGGCAGCACCGTGTTCCTGACCTCGCACGCGCTGGCCGATGTGGACGAGCTGTGCGACCGCATGGCCATTCTTCACGACGGCCGCATCCGTTTCACCGGCACCCCGGCCGCCTGCCGCGCCCAGTACGGCGCGCCGACGCTGGAACAAGCTTTCCTGACTTGCATAGCCTGAGCCTGCCCATGTACCAATCCCACTTTGGCCTGCGCGAATCGCCGTTCCATATCACGCCCAACCCGGCGTTTTTCTATTCCGGCAATGCCCGCGGCGATATTCTGGACGCCATGCTGTATGCGGTCGGCAATGGCGAAGGCATCATCAAGCTCACCGGCGAGGTGGGCACCGGCAAGACCATGCTGTGCCGCATGCTGGAAAGCCGCATGCCGGCCCATATCGACGTCATCTACCTGGTCAACCCCAACCTCAATCCGCTGGAAGTGCAGCACGCGATTGCCGCCGAACTGGGCTTGCCGACCATTGGCCTGCGCGCCGACGAGGTCCAGCGCAGCCTGCATGCCGAACTCATCAAGCGCCACAGCGCCGGCCGCCAGGTCGTGCTGCTGGTCGAGGAAGCGCAAGCCATGCCGCTTGACACACTGGAGGCGATCCGCCTGCTCACCAACCTGGAAACCGCGCGCAGCAAGCTGCTGCAGATCGTGCTGTTTGGCCAGCCCGAGCTGGACCAGAACCTCAACCTGTCCAGCATGCGCCAGCTCAAGGAGCGCATCACCCACAGCTTCCAGGTACCGGCGCTCGAAGCCGAGCTGACCGGCGACTTCCTGGCATTCCGCCTGCGCGCGGCCGGCCACGAAGGCCCGGCCCTGTTCAGCCCGGCTGCGGCCAGGCTGATCGCCGAAGCGTCGCAGGGCATCGTCCGCCGCATCAACATCCTGGCCGACAAGGCGCTGCTGGCCGCATTTGCCGATGATGCCACCATGGTGGAAGCGGTGCACGCGCACCAGGCCATCGCCGAAACCGCGTTTCGCCGCCCCGCCGGCCGCTGGCGCGCGCGCCCTGTTGTTCTCGGGTGTTTATTGGCCCTTTTTATAGGGGCGATTTGGTATCTCGTCCTTGCGGCGACACCAAATTTGTAAGATGATGGTATCCATAATTGCAAAAGCACAACAAAAACAACGACTTCCTGCATCTTCCCTGGGCCGGAAAGAAACAATGAAAAAACTCAGCTCCCCCTTCGCCCCCGTGGTTTGCAGCGTATTGCTGAGCGCTTGCGCCAGCCATACCATACCGCAGTCACCGCTACACATCAGCGAACCGCCGCCGCCCGTGGGGGCGATCCCCGAGCCGGTCCAGCAAAGCGTGGCGCTGCCGCCACCCAAACCCGCCGCCAAGGTCGAGACTTTCAGCGTGACCGTGCACAAGGTGCCGGTGCAGTCGCTGCTGTTTGCACTGGCGCGCGATGCCGGCATGAATGTCGATGTTCACCCGGGCATTGACGGGCTCGTCACGTTGAATGCGCTGGACCAGACCCTGCCGCAGCTGCTGAACCGCATCCAGCGCCAGGTTGACATGCGCTATGAAATCAACGGCACCACGTTGACGGTGCTGCCGGACACGCCAGAATGGCGCAACTACAAGGTGGACTACGTCAACATCGCGCGCAGCACCAGCAGCAGCGTGAATATCGCCACGCAGATTTCCACCACGGGTGGCAACGACGCCAGTAATCCGGTGCAGGCCACGCTACAGCAGTCGCCGTCGCAAGGCGGCAGCACCGTGGGCGGCAACCTCAATAGTCAACAGGGCGGCAGCGCCAATAACGCATCCTCGCCCAACGGCACCAATAATTCCACCACGGTGGTCAACAACCGCGCGGACAATAATTTCTGGTACAACCTGGAAAAGAATATCCGCGACATGCTGCGCAGCTCCAACCTCAACGACAATCCCGTCGACCCGCTCATGGCGGCACAACCGGCGCCGGGCGGCTTGCCCATTCAAACGGCCAGTGGCCTGGGAGTGCCAGCTGCGACTGCCCCTGCGCTGGACTTGAACGGCGGCCAGTCACGCGGCAGAACCACCTCCGTGATCGTGAACCCGGAAGGCGGCCTGATTGCCGTACGCGCAAGCGCGCGTCAGCATGAGAAAATCCAGCAATTCCTGGATACCGTGCTGGGCGCAGCCAAACGCCAGGTGCTGATTGAGGCAACCATCATTGAAGTCAAGCTGAGCGACTCCTACCAGCAAGGCATCAACTGGGCGTCCATCGGCAATGGCGGACTGAAACTGACCCAGGCCGCAGTTGGCAAGTCCGCCCTGCCCAGCGGCGTGACCATTAATGGCGACTCGCCTGGCGTGTTCGTGATGAATTATGTCAATCCCACCAGCCGCATCGGCAACATCGCCACCACCATCCAGCTGCTGGAGTCGTTCGGCAAGGTCAAAGTGCTGTCAAGCCCCAAGATTAGCGTGCTGAACAACCAGACCGCGCTGCTCAAGGTGGTGGACAACAATGTGTTCTTCTCCATCAAGGTCACGCCGGCCATCCTCAACTCGAACGGTTTGCCATCCACGCCGCCCACCTACGAGTCGCACCTGCAGACGGTGCCGGTGGGCTTCGTCATGAGCGTTACGCCGCAGATTTCCGACAGCGACGAGGTCACACTGAACGTACGGCCAACCATCACCCGCGTGGTCGAGTACGTCAACGACCCCAACCCGGCGCTGGCTGATGCCAAAGTGACCAGCAGGATTCCGGTGATCCAGGCGCGCGAGCTGGAGTCCATCATGCGTATCAACAGTGGCCAGGTCGCCGTCATGGGCGGCCTGATGCAGGACTCGGTGAACAATACCAAGGACGGTGTGCCGCTGCTGAGCACGATCCCTGTGCTGGGCAACCTGTTCTCCTACCGTAATGAGAACAGTACCAAGACCGAGCTGGTCATTTTCATCCGGCCAGTGGTGGTCAAAGACGCCAGCATCAACGGCGACTACAAGGATTACCGTTACATCCTGCCGGGCCAGAAACCCGACACCGAACCATATCCCGTTCCGAAGGCGAATGGATCATGAGTCTCTTAATGCAGGCGCTCAAGAAAGCCGAGCGCGCAAAACAAAACTCGGCCACCGAAGACGAGCTGGATAAGCCATCGGAGGCGTTTGACGACATTTTGGCCTTGACGCCTGAACCGGCGCCCGCCACGGCCCCGGCGCCGGCGCGCGAATTCAACCTGGACGGCTTGAGCCTGGAGCCGATGGCGCCCGCGATGCCGGCCGCCAGTCCGCAACCGCGCCCGTCGCCTAGCCCGGAACCGGCCGTCAGCGATCACAAACAAGCCGGCCTGACGCTGGATCTGGCGCCCGATCCGGCCGCGCCCGCCAGCCCGGTCGGCCTGCCGCCGGCCGCAGCTGCCGCGCCGACGCCGCAGTCCGCCGGCATGGCGCCACCGCTGGTGTTCAGCGCCGACCCCGCCAAGCCCGTGGCCGCCGCAGCCGCCGCACGCCCTGCAGCAGCAACGGCAACAGCCGCGCCAACCCCGGCAGCGGCGGCCGCGCCAGCCGCCAGCGCCGGCGGCAAACCCGGAGCGCCATCCGGTGGCGGCGACAAGCCGCGCGCCGCCGCGCGTGCGCGTGCACGTGCGGCAGCCACGGCGGAACCGAGCGGCATGGACCCGGAACGCCTGCGCCTGATCGGCCTGATCGCCGTGCTGGTGCTGCTGGTGGGCGGCTTTGGGCTGTACTACTGGCGCGCACTGACGGCGCCCGGCGCCGGCGCCGGCCTGCCGCCCGTGCCCATGCCACCGCCCGGCGCGACCGGCGCCACGCCAGCCCAGATGGTGGTGGCGGCCATCGCCCCGAACGGCGTTCCGGCCACCGGCGCTGACGCGGTGGATGATCCCATGCTGGCGCCGAGCGGCAGCAGCCGCGCCGCCCAGCAGGACCTGGAACGTCGCCTGAGCAAGACGGAACAGGAGCTGGCCGCCGCCCAGCAAGCCATCCAGGCCACTGCCGCTGCGCCGCGCACCGAGCAACTGCCGCCGCTGGCCGCGCCAGACAACAGCGACATCCGTGTTGCGCGGGCCATACAACCCTCGCCGGTGGCGCCGGTACTGGACGGCGCCTACCAGGCGTTCAACAGCGGCGACCTGCCCGGCGCCCAGCAGCAATATGACGCTGCGCTGGCGCAGGACCCTAACAACCGTGACGCCTTGCTGGGCGCCGCCACCGTCGCCACCCGCCAGAACCAGAAAGACCGGGCCGCCGGCTATTATCTGCGCCTGCTGGAGCTGTCGCCCAACGATGCTGCCGCCACAGCCGGCCTGGTCGGCCTGCGCCAGGGCGACATCAGCCTCAGCGAGACACGCCTCAAGAACATCCTGGCCACCAATCCGGAGGCCGCGCCTGTGCTATTCGCGCTCGGCAATCTGTACGCGCAACAGGAGCGCTGGGGCGACGCCCAGCAGGCTTACTTCCGCGCGGTGGGTTCGGCGCCGGACAATCCGGACTACGCCTACAACCTCGCCATCGGCCTGGACCGCCTGAACCAGCCCAAGCTGGCGCTGACGTATTACCAGCGCGCGCTGGCGCTGGGCCAGGACAAGGCTGTCGCCTTCGACCGCAACACGCTGCGCAAGCGCATGCATGAACTGACTACCGCCGCCCACTGAGATCCATGGCAGAACAACCCAAACTCCCGCTCGGCAAACTGCTGATACAAAAGGGCATCATCAGCGAAGACCAGTTGCGCATCGCGCTGATCGAGCAGAAAAGCAGCAATGAACCCCTGGGGAAACTGCTGATTACACTGGGCTTCGTCACCGAAGCCACGGTGCGCGAAGCGCTCTCGGAAAACCTCAACACGCAAAGCGCGGACCTCAACAGCCTGGTGGTGGACGCCATCGCGCTCAAGCTGATCCCCAAGGATGTGGCCAAGCGCTACCGCGTGTTCCCGATCGTCTACGAGCGCGCCACGGACAACCTGATCCTGGCCATGTCCGACACCAGCAACATCGTCGCGCTGGACCAGATCAGCGCCATGCTGGTCAAGGGCATCACGATTACGCCGCTGCTGGTCAACGAGTCCGACATCCAGCGCGCCATCGACCAGTACTACGGCTTTGAACTGTCGATCGACGGCATCCTGCACGAAATTGAAACGGGCGAGGTCAATTACGCCAGCCTGGGCACCACCTCGGACGAATACAGCCAGCCCATGGTGCGCCTGATCGACGCGATCCTGGCCGACGCGGTGCAGAACAGCGCCTCCGACCTCCACTTCGAGCCGGAGCAGTCGTTCCTGCGCATCCGCTACCGCATCGACGGCATCCTGCGCCAGATCCGCAGCCTGCACAAATCCTACTGGCCAGCGATGGCGGTGCGCCTCAAGGTGATGTCGAACATGAACATCGCCGAAACCCGCGCGCCGCAGGACGGCCGCATTTCGATCAAGTTCAGCGGCCGCCAGATCGACTTCCGCGCCTCGGCGCAGCCCACCACGCACGGCGAAAACTTCGTGCTGCGCGTGCTGGACCGCCAGAAAGGCATCGTGCCGCTCGATGGCCTGGGCCTGGGCGAGGACGAACTGAGCCTGCTCAAGCTCATGATCGCCCGTCCCGACGGTGTGATTCTGGTGACCGGGCCGACCGGCTCCGGCAAGACCACCACCTTGTATTCGATCCTCAACCACATCAACACCGAAAGCGTCAACATCATGACGCTGGAAGACCCGGTCGAATACCCGATGAACATGATCCGCCAGACCTCGGTCAACGAGTCGGCCAAGATGGGCTTTGCCGAGGGCATCCGCTCGATGATGCGGCAAGACCCGGACGTGATCCTGGTTGGCGAGATCCGCGACAAGGAAACCGCCGAAATGGCCTTCGCCGCCGCCATGACGGGCCACCAGGTGTATTCCACGCTGCACACCAACTCCGCCATCGGCTCGGTGCCGCGCCTGCTGGACATCGGCGTGCTGCCCGATATCATGTCCGGCAATATCATCGGCATCATCGCCCAGCGCCTGGTGCGCAAGCTGTGCACCAGCTGCCGCGAAGCGCATGTGGCCGACGACATCGAACGGCGCCTGCTGGGCCTGGACGAGGAAGCCGGCCCGCAGACGCTGTACCGCGCGGTCGGCTGCGACCAATGCGCACACCAGGGCTACAAGGGCCGCATCGCCATCATCGAGCTGCTCAAGATGACGCCGGCGCTGGACGAACTGGTGGCGCGCCGCGCCTCCTCGCGCGAGCTCAAGACCGCCGCTGCCCAGGGCGGCTTCCATAGCCTCATCGACGACGGCCTGCGCCGCGTGCGGGAAGGCGTGACCACGCTGGAAGAAGTCGCGCGCGTGGTGGATCTCACCGAAAGGCTGGCCTGATGCCGCAATATCTCTACCGCGCGATGGACGCCAGCGGCCAGATCCAGCCCGGCAATATGGACGCCGCCAACGAGCCGGATCTGGAGCTGCGCCTGCACCGCATGGGGCTGGACCTGATCGACTGCCGCGTGTCGCGCACCAAGGTCATCGCCATCAAGCGCGTCATCACGCGCCGGGACCTGATCAACTTCTGCTTCCACATGGAGCAGATGACGGGCGCCGGCGTGCCGATCCTGGAGGGCCTCAACGACCTGCGCGAAAGCATCGACCACCCGCGCTTCCGCGAAATGATTACGGGCCTGATCGAGAACATCGAAGGCGGCAAGCAGCTGTCGGCCGCGCTGTCGGCCTATCCGGAAGTGTTTGACATCACCTTCACCAGCCTGATTACCGCCGGCGAACAAAGCGGCAAGCTGGCTGAGGTGTTCAAGAACCTGTCCGAAACCCTGAAGTGGCAGGACGAACTGGCGTCGCAGACCAAGAAGATCGTGATGTACCCGGCCGCCGTCGGCCTGTTCGTCACCGGCGTCATGTTCTTCCTGATGATCTACCTGGTGCCGCAGCTGACCTCCTTCGTCAAAAACATGGGCAACACCCTGCCCTTCCACACCAAGGCGCTGATCTTCGTCTCCAACATCTTCATCAATTACTGGTACATCATGCTGGCCTTGCCGCTGCTGGCCTTCTTTGGCGGGCGGGCCTGGCTGGCGCGCAGCGAACAGGCGCGCTACACAGCCGACGGCCTCAAGCTGCGCGTATGGATGATCGGCCCGGTGCTGCACAAGATTATCCTGGCGCGCTTTGCCACCTTCTTTGCCATGATGTACGGCTCCGGCATCACCATCCTGGAATGCATCCACCTGTCCGAAGGCATCGTCGGCAACCGCGTAGTGGCGGCGGGCCTGCGCCGCGCGGCGCAGCAGATTTCCGAAGGCACGGGCATCACGGCTGCATTCCAGAACACCGGCATCTTCCCGCCGCTGGTGATCCGCATGCTCAAGGTGGGTGAATCGACCGGCGCGCTGGATGGCGCGCTGCATAACGTCAGCTACTTCTACAACCGCGAAGTGAAGGAAATGATCGAGAAGGTGCAGTCCATGATCGAACCGGCCATCACCGTGGTGCTGGGCGTGATGGTGGGCTGGATCATGCTGTCGGTGATGGGGCCGATCTACGATACGATCAGCAAGATCAGGACGTGAGGCCAGCGTGTTGAGCAAACATTTATTCTATCTGACCAGCGACCAGCTGTGCGCCTACCTGTGGCAGGGCGGCCGCCTCACGGGCGGCGCCTGCTTTGCCAACGACCGCGCCGGCATCGATGATTTCATGGACTACGTCGACAGCCACCGCGCCTCGCCGGTTTATATCCTGGCCGACCTGATCGAGGAGGATTTCCAGCGCGTCACCGTGCCCCATGTGCGCGGCCGCGCCGGCCGCACGCTGCTGCAGCGCCGCCTGCTGCAGCAATACCGCGAAACGCCATTCCGCCACCACGAAGTGCAGGGCCGCGAAAGCACCGGCCGCCGCGACGACCAGGTACTGCTGTCGGCGCTGACCAATCCAGCTTCGGTGCAACCGTGGGTGGAAGCGCTGGAGCAGCTGCAGCGGCCACTGGCAGGCCTGTACACCACCACGCTGCTGAGCGAGGAGCTGGTCTACAAGCTCAAACTGCGCGACCAGCACCTGCTGCTGGTGACGCAGCAGTCGGCCGGCTGGCGCCAGAGCTACTTCCAGCAAGGCATGCTCAAATTCTCGCGCCTGACCCCGGCGCTGGACCGCGACGGCCAGCCCGTCAACATTGGCATGGAAACGGCCAAGACCCAGCAGTTCCTGACCAGCCAGCGCCTGCTGGGCCGCGGTAATGTGCTGCAAACCGTGGTGGTCACGCCTGCGGCCGCCACCGCCACGCTGGACCAGCAATGCGAAGACGGCGCCGAAACCGAATTCCATTTCCTGACGCTGGAATCGGTGGCCGAACGCACTGGCCTGAAAACCGGTGACGGCCGCGCCGGCGAAATGTCGCGCCACCTGGCCGAGCCCATGCTGCTGGCCTTCCTGGCCCGCCGCACGCCGGAAAGCCATTACACGCTGGGGCCGTGGCAGCGTTACTTCAAGCTGTGGCGCGCGCGCGTCAACCTGTATGCGATCAGCGCCATCATGGCCACCTGCTGCGCGGTATGGACCGGCACCAATCTGTGGCAAGAACACGAAGCCAATAATGACAGCACGCGGCTGACCGCGGAAGCGGCGCAGTTTGACCGGCGCTACCGCGACACCATGGCCGAAATGCCGCCGCGCGTGACCACCACCGCCAATATGCGGGCGGCGGTCAACGTCGAGCGCATGCTGGCCACGCAGGCCGCGACACCGCTGGGCATGGCCACCGTGGTCAGCCAGGCGCTGGAAGCGTCGCCGCAAATCCGCTTGCTGCAGCTGGACTGGAAAGTCATGGCGCCGGCTGCCAATGCGCCCGCACCCGGCCAGGACGAAACGCAGGCGCAGCCCATCTCGTCGCTGGTGGCCGGCATTCCGCAGCGCGCACCACAGGGATTGGCCCTGGAAGCCGAAGTGCTGACCGCAGAAGATGATTATCGCGGCGCCGTCGACCGCATGAACGAGTTTGCCCTGGCGCTGGCCAAACATCCGCGCATGACCGTGGAAATCGACAAGCCGCCGGTCGATGTGCGCTCCTCGGTCAAGCTGGCCGGCAAAGCAGGTACACAGGTCGTCAGCAACGGCCATGCAAAATTCACCTTGAACCTGGTGTGGAAACCATGAACGCCAATCCTGTCCCTGGCAAAAAACCTGCCGCCGCCAAGGTCGCACTGCCCTACTGGCTCGCGGAGTTTGCCTTGATACGCACCGCAGTGCTGGCCCTGGTGGCCGCGCTGACGATTTCGCTGACTGGCGTCTTGCTGAGCGAATGGAAAAAACAGGAGGCCAGCGAACACCTCGAGCAAAGCCAGCGCACCCGCGATGCCGCGTATTCGCGCTATGCGCAGGTGGATACCGAGAAGCGTGACATCCGCAATTTCCAGCAGCGCTATGTCGATTTGCGCCGGCGCGGCCTGATCGGCGACGAGCGGCGGCTGGAATGGCTGGATGCGATCCGCCAGACCCAGGAACAGCTCAAACTGGCGCCGTTGAGCTACGAGATCGAACCGCAGCAGCCAGTCCAGCTGGATGCGCCGCTGGATCTGGGTGAGTTCCAGCTGCGCGGCAGCCGCATGCACCTGCACATGGAGTTACTGCATGAACTCGATCTGTTCAATTTCTTGCAGAATCTGCGCGACAACAACTTCCTCGCGGTGCAGGACTGCGCCATCAAGCGCCTGGGCGTCGTGGCCGGTGCACCCGGTGCGGCCACGCTGGGCGCCGACTGCACGCTGAACTGGATCACGCTGAACACCGCGCCCAAAGCACCAGCCCTGGCGGCCGCCGCGCCTGCGAAAGGCAAATTATGATGCGCGCTGCGTCATTACTGCTGGCCATGGTGATCGTGCTGCCGCATGCTGGCGCCCAGATCAGCATGGGGCGTCTGTTCTCCACCCCGGCGGAACGTGCCACCATGGAAGCGAGCCGTGGTGCCAGCGCCACGCTCGCGCCCAACTCCCAGGGTCAGCAACCCGCCCCCGGTACGCCGGGCGGACCAGCCACGCCACCCGGCATGCCAGCACCGGATGCCACCGGCGCCGCGCCAGTGGCGTCCGCCGCGCCGCTGTCGGCCCTGACCATGAATGGCGTTTTGCGCAGCAGCGGTAATCGCACGACCGTGTGGCTCAACGATCAGCCGCAACCCGGTATGCGGCAGCAGTTGCAGCAGCGCGCAGACAGCGCACTGCTGACGGTAACGCTGCCTTCCGGTAAAAAAATCGTGCTCAAGCCTGGCCAGCGTTTCGACCTCAATGAAGGCCGTATCAAGGATGTCAATGAGCCCTAAGTTTATGTCACGCCGCCAGGCCGGTTTCACGCTGGTGGAAATCGCCATCGTGCTGCTGATTGTCGGCCTGCTCATCGGCGGCATGATCGCCCCACTGAGCTCACAGATGGAGCAGCGCCGCATCAGCGACACCCGGCGGACAATGGATGAGGCACGCGAGGCCCTGTTCGGCTACGCACTGCGCAACGGCTACCTTCCTTGTCCGGCGATCTCCTCGTCCAACGGGCTGGAGGACCGGACCGGCAATGTCTGCAACAAGCGCTATGGTTACCTGCCATGGGCCGCACTCGGCATCGGCAGGCTGGATGGCTGGAACCATCTGATGGGCTATACCGTGACACCGGCGTTTGCCGATTCGGGCGTCCTCTTCACCCTGAAAACCCCACGCGACATTACCATTGCCACCCGGGCCGCCAACGGCCAATTGACTGCGGCGACCGACATCAACGACATCCCGGCCGCCATCATCTCGTTTGGCCGCAACGGCTACGGCGCCACCAGCGACCAGAACTCGATCATTGCCGACAGCGGCGCCGGCAACATCGACGAGAAGACCAATCTGCAAAGCAGCGGCAACGCCCTGATCGCCCGTGACGTCAGCGACGACCCACGCGCGCCAGGCGGCGCTTTTGACGACATGGTGCTCTGGATTTCACCGAACATCCTCTACAACCGCATGGTCGCGGCGCAGCGTCTGCCATGATGCCGGCGTTGACCATCGCCCGCTACACCCTGCTGGAAGCCCTGCGCAACCGGCTGCTGTGGCTCGTGCTGGTGATGGCCGCCGCTGCGGTGGCAGTCAGCGGCTTCCTCAACGAACTGGCGTTGACCGAAAGCCGCCAGCTGCAGGCAGCGCTGCTGGGCGCCGTGCTGCGCCTGGCCGCCGTGTTTTTGATCGCCACCTTTGTCGTCACCAGCATGGCGCGCGAAGCCAGCGACAAGGGACTGGAACTGCTGCTGGCGCTGCCCCTGTCGCGCGCCGTCTACCTGTTCGGCAAACTGGCGGGCTTCGGTGCGCTGGCCGCCTTGCCGGCGCTGCTGTTTGGCGCGCTGGCCCTGTTTTTTGCGCCGCCCGCGCAAGCCGCGCTGTGGGCCTTCTCGCTGCTGTGTGAATGCTGGATCGTGGCCGCGTTCAGCGTGCTGTGCATGCTGACCTTGAGCCAGGTCCTGCCCGCACTGGCGGCGGCGTTGTCGTTTTACCTGCTGGCGCGGGTCATCGCGACGCTGCAGTTGCTCGGGCACGGCGCCAGCACCGCGCACAGCAACGGGCAGCAGGCGCTCAGCACCGGCATCGATGGCCTGGCGCTGCTGCTGCCGCATCTGGACCAGTTCACGCGCAGCGACTGGCTGGTGTACCACAACGGCAGCGGCGCCGACCTCGCAGCGATCGCCACGCAGACCGCGATCTATGTCGCCCTGCTGGCCGCCGCCGCGCTGTTCGATCTGCACCGCAAGAATATCTGAGCCATGCCCGCCGCCCTGTCGCCAGCTCCGCGCCACGCCGCTGCCAACGCGGTTTCGCGCCGCGCGCCGCGCGCCGTACTGCTGGCCGTGCTGCTGACGCTGACCGCGCAGCTGCTGTGGCAGGCCAGCCGGCCAATAGTCCATGCGCGCGCGCAGGACCTGCCGCCCGCGCCCGCGCTGGCCACGCTGCAGCTGGCCGCGCTGGGCGATCCGGTCGCGCTGTCCAAGGCCACCATGTTGTACGTGCAGGGCTTTGACGAGCAGGCCGGCATCAGCATCGCCTGGCGCGATATGGATTACCGCACAATCATCGTGTGGCTGCAGCGCGTGCTGGACCTCGACCCGCGCGGCCAGTATCCGCTGCTGGCCGCCAGCGAAGTGTATGGCGGCGTCACCGATCCCGCGCACGCGCGCCTGATGCTGGACTTTGTCTACGCCCGCTTTGCCGAAGATCCCAACCACCGCTGGCCATGGCTGGCGCACGCGGCGCTGGTGGCCAGGCATCGCCTGCACGACCTTCCGCTGGCACGACGTTACGCCGCCGCCATCCGCCAGCAGGCCACCGGCGCCAACGTGCCGCCGTGGGCGCGCGAGCTGGAAATCTTCATCGCCGAAGACATGAATGAACTGGACAGCGCGCGCGCCCTCATTGGCGGCCTGCTGCGCAGCGGCCAGATCACCGATCCGCACGAACTGCAGTTCCTGTCCGACCGGCTGGACCAGCTCAATGCCGGCCACAAGCGCTAGGGCGCTTGCTATACTATGGGCATCAACACGAAAGGAGTTTCCATGCACACCGTCCCTGCACGCCAACGCGGCTTTACCCTGGTGGAAATCGCCATCGTACTGGTCATCATCGGCCTGCTACTGGGCGGCGTGCTCAAAGGCCAGGGGCTGATCGACAGCGCCCGTGTCAAGAACATCATCCAGCAATCGACGTCGCTGACGGCAGCCGTCAATGCCTACCAGGATAAATTCCGCGCCCTGCCCGGCGACGACCTGCAAGGCACGACCCACGCGCCGGGCGCCACCGGCAACGGCAATGGCGACGGCCAGATCGCCGAATACCTGCTGGCGCCGCAGCACCTGGCGCTGTCGGGCTTTATCACCGGTTCGTACAACGGCACCACCGACTTCATGACCAGCGCCCAGGGCGGCGCCGTCTACATCTACAACGACGTGGTGGCCGGCCGTGGCGGCAACGGCATTCGCCTCGACAACCTGCCCGACTCGTTTGCCGAGCAGGTGGACAGCAAGCTCGATGACGGCAAATACAACACCGGCTCGGTGCGCGCCACCAGCCCTTACACCAACAACGGCAGCGTCATCCAGCGCACCGCCGTGTTCTTCTAAAATTAAAAGCACGTCCGTACTTTTATTCGTTTAGAATAGCTGTCACCATCACCAGCGGGGAGACAGCATGTTTGAAGAATTCATGGGCACCAAGGCGGTGTCCGCGCGCCACCAGTTCGACACCGCCGCGCTGAACGCCTGGCTGCGCCAGCACGTGGCGGGCTATCCCGACGGCGAGCTGAGCGTCGAGCAGTTCAAGGGCGGCCAGTCCAACCCCACCTTCAAACTGGCGATCGGCGGCCAGCATTATGTGCTGCGCACCAAGCCGGCTCCGGCCGCCAAACTGCTGCCCTCGGCCCACGCCATCGAACGCGAATACCGCGTCATGGATGCGCTCAGCAAGAACGGCTTCCCGGCGCCGCGCCAGTACGCGCTGTGCACCGACGAAGAGGTGATCGGCCGCGCGTTCTACGTGATGGAGTTTGTGGAAGGCCGCGTGCTGTGGGACCAGTCCCTGCCCGGCATGACGCCGGCCGAGCGCGCCGCCATCTACGATGAAATGAACCGCGTGATCGCGCTGCTGCACAGCACCGACTACGCTGCAATCGGCCTGGCCGACTACGGCAAGCCGGGCAACTACTTCGCGCGCCAGATCGAACGCTGGAGCAAGCAGTACCTGGCCTCGCAGACCGACACCATCGAGGCCATGGACCAGCTGATCGCCTGGCTGCCCAACAACATCCCGCCGGGCGACGATACCGCCATCGTGCATGGCGATTTCCGCCTCGACAACCTGCTGTTCCACCCGACCGAGCCGCGCGTGCTGGCCGTGCTGGACTGGGAGCTGTCGACGCTGGGCCACCCGTTTGCCGATTTTTCCTACCACTGCATGAGCTGGCATATCGAACCGGGCAAATTCCGCGGCATCGCCGGACTCGACCTGGCGGCGCTGGGCATCCCGTCGCAGCAGGACTACATCGCGCGCTACGCCGAACGCACGGGCAAGACCATCCAGCTGGCCGACTTCAACTTCTACCTGGCGTTCAATATGTTCCGCCTCGCAAGCATCATGCAAGGCATCATGAAGCGCTATGTCGACGGCACCGCATCGAGCGCCCAGGCGCTGGAATCGGGCCAGATGGCGCGTCCGATGGCGGAGCTGGGCTGGTCCTACGCCTGCGGCAAGGCGATCTGATACGGCACGGTGTGGCAGCCGTGCGCCGTCTTGGACAAAAGCGCTTTCTGAAAATCCCTGCCTCAGCTACTATCGTGCTGCCAGCACCAGACTGAGGCTTGCCGCGTGCCAGAAACCAGACGTTCACCCCTGCCTTCCATCCGCTCGCAGATCGCGCTGCTGGTCCTGGCTTGCGCCCTGCCGACGCTGATCGCGTTCGGCGCCCTGGTCAGCCAGTTTTACACCCGCGAGCGCAATTCGCTCAAGGAAGACACGCAGCAGGAAGCGCGCGCGGTGGCCGCCGCCATCGACCGCGACCTGGTGCAAAGCGAAGGCGCCATCACGGCGCTGGCCTCCTCGCCCAGCCTGCGCAGCGACGATCTGGCCGCGCTGCGCCTGCAGGCTGGCGCCCTGCTGAGCCCCCAGTTTCCCGCCTCCCAATTTGTGTTGAGCGAAGCCAGTGGCAAAGTCCTGCTCAATGTCGGCGCGCCGCTGCCCGAGACGCTGACGTCGGCCAATAACCAGCGCCGCCTGAAACCGCTGTTCGATCACGGCCGGCCGCAGATGACGGTGGTGATGGTGGAAGGCAGCGCGCTGCTGGCCATCGATGTGCCGGTGTTCCAGGACAGCCGCGTCACCCATGCGCTGACGGCGCTGCTCAAGCCGGACCGGCTCAGCAAAATCCTCAAGGACGAACACATCACGGCCGACCAGGCCATGACCCTGTTTGACGCCGACGGCAATATCGTGGCGCAGGCGGGCGGACCACGCCTGCTGCTGGGCCATGCCGCCGATCCGGAGATGCGCAGCTACCTGAGCAAGGCGCAAGAGGTGCTGCTGGAAACCAATGACGCGCAAGGCACGCCGATCTATCTGGGGCTGAGCAAGGCCCCCGTCAGCGGCGCTGCAGTCACCATCTCCACGCCGCAAGCCCAGGCCACGCAGGAACTGGTGCAGGCGGTGGTGCTGATCTCGCTGACCATGGCGGTGGTGTTGCTGGCCGGTTTTTCGCTGGCGTGGTCGGTGGGCGGACGCATCGCGCGCTCGGTGCGCGAACTGGTGGGGCCGGCGCAGGCGCTGGCCGGCGGCGAGCCATTCGTGATGCCGGCAACCACCTTCCAGGAAGCCGACATGGTGGCCCACGCGCTGCGCACGCTGCAAGGCGATTTGCAGCGCAACAGCCAGCAGCTGGAAAACCTGGTGGTCGAACGCACCAGCCAGCTCGAGAAAAACCGCACGCAGCTGGAAACCCTGTATGCCACCGCGCCGGTCGGCCTCAGCTACGTCGATGCGGAATTGCGCGTGGTCCGCATCAACGACTACCTGGCCGCGTTGAACCAGCAGAAAGTGGTTGCCCACCTGGGCCGCCACATCGGCGACATGATTCCCGACAACGCCGTGCGCAACGGCGTGCTGGAAGACTACCGCGTCGTGCTGGCGACCGGCAAGCCGCTGACCGGCATTGCGCGCACCGGCTATCCGGCCTCCTCGCCCGACCAGCTGCACCACTGGATTTTGAGCTACTACCCGCAGTTTGGCGGCGACGGCCAGATCATCGGCATCACCGCGCTGCTGCTCGATGTCACCGATCACAAGCGCGTGGAAGCCGAACTGCAGCATTCGCGCCAGCTGCTGCGCTCGGTGGTGGAAAACATGCCGGCCATGATTTTCCTGAAACGCGCCGAAGACCTGAGCTACGAAATGTTCAACCGCCACGGCGCCCAGATGTACGGCCTGGGCAACAGCGAGCAGCTGATCGGCAAAACCGACTTCGACATCGTGCCGGCCGAGCAGGCCAGCGCCTACAACGCGGCCGACCGCGCCGTGCTGGCCTCGCCGCAGAATGAAGTCACGGTAATCGCCGAGGAAGCGTTCACCACGCCCGAAGGCCACACCCGCTACCTGACCACGCGCAAGGTGGCGCTGCGCGACGAACACGGCAACGCCACCCATGTGCTGGGCATGGCGCTGGACATCACCGACCGCAAGCAGGCCAAGGAAGTGCTGCGCGCCACCGCCGAACGCCTGGCCGAGAGCGAGCATTTCGTTCGCACCGTGACCGACAACCTGCCCGGCATGGTGGCCTACTGGGATGCCGGACTGCGCTGCCGCTTTGCCAACCGCTTCTTCCTCGACTGGCACAGCATGAGCTATGAGCAGATGATGGGCGCCCATATGCCGGAAGTGGTGGGCGACCAGCAATTCCAGGAAGGCGCCGCCTACGTCAAGGCAGCGCTGAACGGCGAGGCACAGGGGTTTGCGGGCCGTTTGCAGTGGCCATCGGGCGATACCAGCCACACCTGGGTCAATTACATCCCGGATATGGACGCCACGGGTTCAGTTAAGGGTTTCTTTGTGCTAGTCTCCGACGTGACAGAATTGAAAGAAACGGAGCTGGATTTGCAGGAACTGAACGAGGAACTCATCGTCGCGCGCGACCGCGCGGAAGCAGCCAGCCGCGCCAAGAGCGAATTCCTGGCCAATATGAGCCATGAGATCCGCACGCCCATGAACGCCATCATCGGCCTCGCGCGCCTGCTGGAAGAGGCGCCGCTGGCCCCGCGCGAGCGCGGCTATCTGCACAAAATCCAGTTTGCCACGCAATCCCTGCTGAGCCTGGTGAATGACGTGCTGGACTTCTCGCGCGTGGAGGCCGGCCAGCTGGTGCTCGAGCATGCCGGCTTCAATCTGCAGCACATCCTCGACAGCATCAGCGTCATGCTGAGCGGCAGCGCCAGCGACAAGGGCATCGAACTGGTGTACGACATCGATCCGGCCATGCCGACCGAACTCGCGGGCGACCCGATGCGCCTGCAGCAGGTGCTGCTCAACCTGATCAGCAACGCCATCAAGTTCACCGCCCAGGGCGAGGTGGTGCTGTCGGTGCGTCCTGCGCCCGGCTCGGCCAAGCCGGGCGACCTGGCGCTGCTGGTGGACTTTTGCGTACGCGACACCGGCATCGGCATCGCGGCCGACCAGCAGGCCGGCATTTTTGACGCCTTCTCGCAGGCCGACAGCAGCACCAGCCGCAAATTCGGCGGCGCCGGGCTGGGCCTGGCCATCTGCCGCCAGCTGGCGGACATGATGGGCGGCGCCATCAGCGTGCGCAGCGAGCCGGGACGCGGCGCCGAATTCCTGTTCGCCTGCCCGCTGGAATGCACCACGCCGTATGCCGCCGCGCCGACGCCGCCGGCCGCCAAATCGCTGTCCGTGCTGATTGTGGACGACAACGCCAGCGTGCGCCAGGCGCTGCACGCGGCCGGCAACAGCTTTGGCTGGCATGTGGCCTGCGCCACCGGCGCCGAACAAGCGCTGACCCTGCTGCAAGAGCGCACCCGCATCGGCCGTCCCTATGATTTGCTGCTGCTCGACCGCGACATGCCGGGCACCGACGGCCCCGCCATGCTGCGGCAGTTGCCGCCCGACTTTGCGCTGCCGCCGGCCTTGCTGATGACCTCGGAACACCGCGCGGCAGGCGCCGCCCAGCAGTCGGCCGACCTCGGCCTCGCCGGCGTGCTGGCCAAGCCCGTCAGTCCGGGACGCCTGCTGGAACGCGTCAGCGCGTTGCTGGCGGGCGACCAGGCCGCGGCCGGCATCATGTCGCAGCTTGAGCACGTGCCGCTGCAAGGCCGCCTCAACGGCATGCGGATCCTGCTGGTTGAGGACAATGAAATCAACCAGGAGGTGGCGCAGTACATGCTGCTGCATGCGGGCGCGTCGGTGGAGGTGGCAGCCAATGGCCAGCTCGCCGTCGACCTGCTGGCCGCCGCGCCCGAGCGCTATGATGTGGTGCTCATGGACGTGCAGATGCCGGTCATGAACGGCTACGACGCCACGCGCGAAATCCGCCGCCTTGGCTTGCTGACCCTGCCCGTGATTGCGATGACCGCCAACGTGCTGGAAGACGACCGCCGCCGCGCATCGGAAGCGGGCATGAATGCCCATGTGGCCAAGCCCATCGATGTGGAAGAGCTGATCGCGGTACTGACGCGGCTGGTCACGATCCGCGACGCCACGCGCGAAATGGTCGCACCGGTGCCGGCCAAGGCGCCGCCGTCCGCGCCGACGGCCACGCTGATGCCGCCGCTGTCGCCGTTGCCGGGCATCGATGTGGAAGCGGCGCTGGGCCGCCTGGGCGGCAATTATGACGCGCTGATTTCCCTGCTCAAGCGCTTTGAACAGTCGCAAGGCGGCTGCGTGGCCGAAGTACGGCGCCTGTTGGCCGTCCAGCAGCGCCAGCAGGCGGCACAGGTGCTGCACCGCCTGCGCGGCGTGGCCGCCAACCTGGGCGCCAGCGATGTCGCCCGCCTGACCGCCGCCGTGGAGGCGGTGCTGCACGATGCGGGCGCCGATACGCTGGCCGTGCCGGCCGCGCTGGGCCGGCTGGAACAGGCCATGGAACTGGTCACGCGCACCGCGCGCGGCATCGCCCTGCCGGCGCAGGAAGTTCCATCAAGCAACACTGTACCGGCCAATTTGGCGCAAAAACTGGCGGAGTTAAAAGGTTTGCTTCAGAATAACAATCTGAAAGCATTAGAACATTTCCGGGCATTACGTCCTGCGCTGGCTTCCGCCGAGCAGGCGCAGGCCTTGAGCGAAGCGGTGGAAACGCTCAATTTCAAGGCCGCACGTCAGATGGTGGAAGCTATGTTGCAGCGAAAGGAAAGTGCATGAGTTGGACCGACCTGGCCAGGAATGGACGCATACTCGTGGTGGATGACGCCATGGAAAACATCCAGATCCTGCACCATGCGCTGCGCGAAGAGCACGAGGTGCTGTTCGCGCTGGACGGTGAGCAAGCCGTGCAGATTGCGCTCGACCAGCAACCGGACCTGATCCTGCTGGACGCGGTGATGCCCGGCATGGACGGCTATGACGTCGTCGCGGCGCTGCGCAGCTCGCCCCGGTTGCAGGATATTCCCGTGATTTTCGTCACCGCGCTGAGCCAGCCCGAAGATGAAACGCGCGCGCTGGAAGCGGGCGCGGTGGACTTCATCAGCAAGCCATTCAATGTGGCCGTGGTGCGCGCGCGCGTGCGCAGCCAGCTGACCATCAAGCGCCAGGGCGACGCCATGCGCGAACTCAGCATGACCGATGGCCTGACCGGCGTGGCCAACCGCCGCAACTTCAACGATACCGTCGATGCCGAATGGCGGCGCTGCGCACGCGCCGGCCTGCCGCTGTCGGTCATCATGATCGACATTGACCACTTCAAGCTGTACAACGATCACTACGGCCACCAGGCCGGCGACGTCTGCCTGCAGCAGGTGAGCGCCGCCATGAAGCGCTGCGCCTCGCGTCCACAGGACATGCTGGCGCGCTACGGCGGCGAGGAGTTCATCCTGCTGCTGCCGCAGGAAGGTCCTGACGGCACCGAAGTGGTGGCCAACCGCATTCTTGAGGAAGTGCGCAAGCTGGCGTTGCCGCACGCGGCCTCGCCGACCACGCCGCAAGTCACGCTGAGCATGGGCCTGGCAACCGCGCATCCGCCGCTCGACAGCAGCGACCCGAGCGCCCTGATCCGCACCGCCGACGCCAATCTCTACCGCGCCAAGCGGACCGGCCGCAACCGCTATTGCTCGGACACGAACTGATCAGGCCGGTGTCCTACCCCTGATTGACCAGCGTCATGCTGATCGCAGTCCACCACTCCCCTGCCGAGGTATCGGCCATGCGGCGCTCGTCGTTGGCACTGCCGGAACTGGAGATCCAGTTCAGCGACCACATGGTTGACCTGGTCCGGGAGGGCGTCGATCTGGCAATATGCCTCGGCCCGCTTCTCGACAGCGCAACCGAGGTTGCCAAGCCGCGGGGCGTGCAGCAGGCCATGCTGTGCGCGTCCCCGGCGTATCTGGCGCAGCACGGCAGCCTGCAAGCGCTGGCCAACCTTTCCCGGCACAGCTTTCAACTGCACCATGTCACGCCCGGGGAAACTGCGCGCGCAACATGGCGTGGGTGTTGGGGCGGCAGCGAAATCCTTGTTTTCGTAGGGCGGAAGGACCTAGCCCGGACCAGGCAGCACCACCACCTGCAGCCGCCGGCCATGCCCATCCATGGCCTTGCGCAGGCTGTCGAGATGGCGCTGGGGCACGCGCAGGCCGCGTAGCCGCTGCACACCATCATTCTTACCGTGCACTAATGACGCTTCCTCATCTGGACATGGCACACGATGTGTCCGGTAATTGCCGACAGTTTGATCCAGGTCATATTTTTGTTACTTCGATCCAATTCATACTAGCAACACACCATATGAAAAGGAGAGAACCATGAGTAGCAACGTCGGTATTGTGGATCGCGCCCTGCGGGTGGGCGTGGGACTGGGTTTGATGATGGCGGCCGCCCACGGCCTGGTTGGCGCGTGGGGGTGGGCTGGCGCCGTGCCGCTGCTGACCGCGCTGGTCGGCGTCTGCCCACTGTACCGTGCCGCCAGGCTATCGTCACTGGAAGTCCATCAGAACTACCGTCCGCAAGTTTGAGTAGCGCGCAGCGTGTTTCAGGAATGCTGCTGGAAGCCGCGCTGGGCGGCAAAGCGTTCCAGGTGGTGGTCCACATCGCCCAGCGTCAGTTCGATCATGGTCAGACGCTTGAAGTGATGCGCCGCCGGCAGTTCATCGGTGACGCCCATGCCGCCATGCAGCTGGACCGCCTGCTGGCCGATAAACTTGGCCGCCTGGCCGACCCGCACCTTGGCCGCTGATGCCACGCGGCGCCGCTCCTCGGCGTCGCACGACATGCGCGCCGCCACCAGCATCGCCATCGACCGCGCCTGCTCCAGATGGATGTACATATCCGCCATGCGGTGCTGCAAGGCCTGGAAGCTGCCGATCGCCAACCCAAACTGCTTGCGCGTTTTCAGGTACTCCAGCGTGGCGCCGAAGATGGCATCCATTGCCCCCACCGCCTCCGCGCACAGCAGGCTGACGCCATAGTCGGCCGCCTCTTCCAGCATGTCCCAGCCGCCGCCCATCTTGCCCAACAGCGCAGAGGCCGGCACCGCCACATGGTTGAACTGCACCGTGGCCGCGCGCTGGCCGTCAATGGTGCGGTAATCGCGCACCACCACCCCCGCAGTTTCGACCGGCACCACAAACAGGCTGATGCCGTTGGTATCGCGCTGGGTCCCCGCGCTGCGCGCTGATACAATCAGCGCATCGGCCTGGCCGCCATGAATCACCACGGTCTTGGTGCCATCGATGCGATAGCCTTCACCGTTGATGCTGGCGATGGTTTTAATATCCGCCAGATCATGGCGCGAGTGCTTTTCGCCAAGCGCACAGGCCAGTTTCAGTTCGCCCTTGGCGACATCTTCCAGCCGGTGATGCTGATTGCCGGCCAGCTGCAAAAACTTGGCGCCCCACACGGTAGCGAAGTACGGCTCCACCACCAGGCCGCGCCCCAGTTCCTGCATCACCACCAGCATATCCACCGCCGTACCGCTGAAACCGCCCTGCGCTTCGGGCACCGGCAAGGCAGTCATGCCCAATTCCACCAGCGTGTTCCAGGCCACATCCGACACGCCACTGGCCGAGTGGACAATGCGCTGGCGTACATCGAAACCGTAATCCTTGTCCACCCAGCGGCGCAGGGCGTCGGCAAACTGCTGCTGTTCTTGCTTGAAATTGAAATCCATTGCCGCTCCCTTACAGGCCCAGAATCATCTGGGTGATGATGTTCTTCTGTATTTCGTTCGACCCGCCGTAGATGGAGGTCTTGCGGAAGTTGAAGTAGTAGCCAGTCAGCGGGGCGGCGGCGTCGTCGCCCGTGACCGCGTGCTCGGCCTTGCCTTCCAGGTAATCGGTGGCGAACGGCAGCGCATCAGGACCGAGCGCTTCGACCATGAGCTCGGTGAGTTGCTGCTGGATTTCAGAACCACGGATTTTCAGCAAGGACGCCTCCGGCCCCGGCATATGCGATTCGCGTGTCAGTACGCGCAGCACGGTAGTCTCCAGCGCCATGAGTTCGATCTCCAGGCTGGCGACCTTGGCGGCATACAGCGGATCTTGCATCAACGGTTTGCCGTGTTTGTAGTGCTCCGAGGCGATCTTCTTCAGGAACAGCAACTCGCGCTTGGAGCGGCCCACGGCGGCAATGCCGGTGCGCTCGTGGCCCAGCAGATACTTGGCGTAGGTCCAGCCCTTGTTTTCCTGGCCAATCAGGTTTTGCACCGGCACTTTGACGTTATCGAAGAAGACTTCATTCACCTCATGGTCTTCATCGAGCATGATGATGGGGCGTATCGTGATGCCCGGCGATTTCATGTCGATGAGCAGGAAGGAAATGCCCTCCTGCTTGCGTACGCTGCTGTCGGTGCGGACCAGGCAGAAAATCATGTCGGCATGCTGGGCCAGCGTGGTCCAGGTCTTCTGGCCATTGACGATGTAATGGTCGCCGGCGCGCTCGGCAGTGGTTTTCAGCGAGGCCAGGTCGGACCCCGAGCCCGGCTCGGAATACCCCTGGCACCACCAGTCATCGCAATTCAGGATGCGCGGCAGGTAATGCGCCTTCTGCGCCTCGTTACCAAACGCCATGATGACCGGCGCCACCATGTTGACGCCAAACGGCAGGATGGGCGGCGTGCCGGCACGCGCGCACTCCTCTTCCCAGATGTGACGCTGGGTCGCGCTCCAGCCCGTGCCGCCATGCTCGACCGGCCAGCCCGGCGCGGCCCAGCCCTGGCGCGCGACGATCTGGTGCCAGCGCACATAATCCTGACGGCCCAGGCGCAAGTGGTTGCGGACTTTCTTTTGCAAGTCGCTCGGCAGATTGGTGTCGAGGAAAGCCCGCACCATGTCGCGAAACGCCAGATCCGCAGCCGTGTAAGTCAAATCCATGCTGTCTCCTTATTGTTTTGCGCGGCCAAAAAGCACGACCGTTCAAAATCATTGTACTCCCATGCTCTTTTAATAGGGCGACAGAAAGACGCAGTTTCTTCACTTCCGCGCAACTTTTTTCATTACGGCCAAAATGGTTGCATATTAAAACCTTTTACGCTATCCTGCCAGTAGTTTTAAATTGAAACCAAATTGGAGTACCACATGCAATCCATGTCCCGCGCCCTGGTGGCGCTATTCGCCTGCGCCAGCGGACTCAGTGTCGCCAACGTGTATTACGCCCAGCCGTTGCTGAACGCAATGGCGGCAGAGTTCGGCATCAGCCAAGCGGTCGCTGGCGGCGTCATCGCCGCCACGCAAGCGGGCAGCGTGCTGGCTTTGCTATTGCTCGTGCCGCTCGGCGACCTGGTGCCGCGCCGGCGTCTGATGCTGATACAGCTGGCTGCGCTGACCATGGCGCTGGTCGCAGTGTGCCTGGCGCCGGGCACACTGACACTGCTGCTTGCCATGCTGGCGGTCGGCATGCTGGGCACGGCCATGACGCAGGGCCTGATCGCCTACGCGGCCAGCACCGCCGCCGAACACGAGCGCGGCCATGTGGTCGGCGCCACCCAAAGCGGCGTGGTCGCCGGGCTGCTGCTGGCACGCGTGTTGGCCGGCCTCATTGCCGATCTCGCCAGCTGGCGCGCCGTGTATGGCATCTCCGCACTGGCGATGCTGGGGCTCGCCGTCCTCCTGTGGCGGACGCTGCCGCCGACCACGTCGCCTAAACAGCCAGCGGCATTGCACCGCGCCTACCTGGCCCTGCTCGGCTCCATGCTGACCTTGCTACGTCAGGATCGTGTGCTGCAAGTGCGCGGCGTGATTGGATTGCTGATGTTTGCCGTGTTTGGCGCTTTCTGGAGCGCGCTGGTTTTCCTGCTCAGCGCGGCGCCATACCGCTACTCGCACAGCGCCATTGGCGCCTTCGGCCTGGTGGGCCTGGCCGGTGCGCTGGCTGCAGCGCGCGCCGGCCGCTGGGCCGACCACGGGCACGCCAACCGCATCAGCGCCATCGCCATCCTGCTGATGCTGCTGGCCTGGCTGCCGCTGGCCATGGCGCCACAATCGCTGGCCGCACTCATCATCGGCATCCTGGCGCTGGATCTCGGCGTGCAGGCGCTGCACGTCACCAACCAGAGCCTGATCCTGCGCCGCGCCAGCGCATCCCACAGCCGGCTGATCGGCTGCTACATGATGTTCTACGCCGTCGGCAGCGGTAGTGGCGCATGGGCGGCCACCAGCGCCTATGCAGCAGCAGGCTGGACCGGTGTCTGCCTGCTTGGCGGCGGACTCAGCGTGGCGACGCTGGTGTTCTGGTTTGCCACAAAGTGGCCAGTCCGAATTGCAAAATTGGCCGGACCAATTTAGAATGGCCTGACCAAATAAACGTTTAACAATAAAGAGACCTCGCCCGTGACTTCCCGTTCCGCCCTGATAGCGGCTGTCGCCGCCACCCTGCTCGCCCTGCCGGCACATGCCGACGGCCCCTACCGCAATCCGGACAACAAAAGCGTCTATGACGCCAGTGAAGGCACCTACCCCGTGCCCTACAAAAAGCCGACCGTGGCTGAAATTACCGCCGCCCTGAACCGCATCCGCGGCTACATGGACGCTACCACGCCCACCCGCGTGGTGCACAAGGACAGCGGCGTCCAGATCAGCGACTTCAGCAAACCGGCAGCCGACGCCATCGTCGAGCCCAGCAGCGCCGAATGGGGCATCCAGATTTACGAAATGGGCATCGTGCATGCCGGCCTGATCAAAGCCGCAGCCGCCACCGGGGACCGCAAGTTCACCGCCATGACCGCGCGCCACTTCCAGTTCATGGCCGACAAACTGCCGTATTTCACCGCGCAGGAACAGCAGTTCCACCTGCAGCGCAACAACAGCTTCGCGCGCGTGCTGGAACCGCGCTCGCTGGACGATGCCGGCTCCATGTGCGCGGCCATGATACGCGCGCACTTTGCCAACGTCGGCCCGGACATGCGCCCGTTCATCGACGTGTGCAGCAACTGGGTCTATAAAAAACAGTTCCGCCTGCCGGATGGCACGCTGGCCCGCCAGCGTCCACAGGCCGTGTCACTATGGGCCGACGACATGTACATGGGCGTGCCGGCGCTGGCAGAAATGGGCCACCTCACCGGCCAGCAGGAATATTTCGACGACGCCGTGAAGAACGTGCTGCAGCTGACACAGTATCTGTTCAACCCGCAACTGGGCCTGTACACCCACGGCTGGAGCAGCAACAACCCGGACGCGCCGCGCTTCTACTGGGCGCGTGCCAACGGCTGGGCGGTGCTGACCATGAGCGACCTGCTGGACGTGCTGCCCAATACCCATCCCGGCTATCCGAAAGTGCTGGCGCAGCTGCGGCTGGCGTTGCGCGGCATCGCCGAACAGCAGTCCGGCACCGGCCTGTGGCACCAGATGATCGACCGCCACGACTCCTACCTGGAAACGTCCGCCAGCGCCATGTTCACCTACGTGATTGCGCACGCCATCAACGAAGGCTGGATCAGCGCCGCCACCTACGGCTCCATCGCCCAGGCCGGCTGGGTCGGCCTGAACACCCGCATCAACGCGCGCGGGCAAGTGGAAGGCACGTGCGTCGGCACCACCCTCGCCAGCGACCACATCTACTACTACAACCGTCCGACCAGCGTCGATGCGCTGCACGGTTACGGCCCCACCCTGCTGGCGGGCGCCGAAATGATCCGGCTGCTCAACAATCCGCAGATCGACATTCAGGTACGCCTGCGTACCTACCACTACGTGCCGAAAGATGCCGGCGCCACCAACTACAGCCATGAATAAAAGAGGCCCCGCCATGCGTACCCTGCTCCTGCCCATCGCCGCGCTGCTCGCGGGCGGCGCTGCACAGGCCGCCGAACAGGCGCGCATCACCGTCACGCACGACCTCAACCTGGCGCGGCCCTCGGAAACCATTGCCGTACCGTGGAGCGAGATCAACCGCGTGCTGCCGGGCGCCCTGATCCAGAAAATCGCCGTCAAAGACAGCCAGGGCAAGCTGCTGCCCTACCAGGTCAGCAACATCGCGCCGCAGGCCAAAGACCCCAAAGGCATCGGCGCCGCTTACGGCGAACTGTACTTCCAGCACAGCTTTGCGGCGGGCGAAACCCAAGCCAGCTTCACCGTCGAGAAGACCGACGTCGTCACGCCGCCGTTCCCCGCGCAAACCTACGCGCGCTACATCCCCGAGCGCCTGGACGACTTCGCCTGGGAAAACGACCACGTCGGCCACCGCACCTACGGCCCGGCGCTGGCCGCGCCGGACAGCACCGGCAGCGGCAAGGAAGTGCTGGTCACGAGCGGGCTGGACATCTGGTTCAAGCGCGTCAGCTATCCCATCGTCGACCGCTGGTACAACAAAGGCCACGACCACTACCACCATGACGAAGGTGAAGGCATGGACATGTACAACGTCGGCAAATCGCGTGGCGCCGGCGGCACCGGCGTGTGGGACGGCAAGCAGTTATATGTCGGCCGCAATTACGCGTCATGGAAAGTGCTGGCGAACGGCCCGATCCGCAGCGTATTCGAGCTAAGCTACGACGCCTGGGATGCGGCGGGCACCAAAGTCAGCGAAGTCAAACGCTTCACCATCGACGCCGGCCAGGACTTCGACACCATGGACAGCACGTTCAGCTTCAATGGTCCGCAGCAATTACTGGTAGCGATAGGCCTCAACAAAAAGCCGGCCGACAAAAACCAGCAAGAAGAAATTGCCGTCGAACGCCAGGGCGCACTGTTGACGCAATGGGTCACGCAAGCCAGCAAAGGCGCGTTCGGCACCGCCATCGTACTGCCGAGCGCGACCAACATCACCGGCGACGCACTGAACGAACTGATCCTCGCCCCCGTCGAATCCGGCAAACCGCTGCGCTACTACCTGGGCGCAGCCTGGGACCGCGCCGGCCACATAACATCGTCCGCCGAATGGCAAGCAAAAGCGCGCCTCATGGCCGCCCGCGCCAGCCACCCCCTGAAAGCCACCGTCACGCCCTAACTCCGGGGTCAGGTCCGTCTTTTCTACACGGGCCGGGCTGTAGCGTGCGTTAAGGTTGAGTTCGTGTAGAAATGGCGGACCTGACCCCGGATTTTGTTACTTCATGGTGTAGCTTTGCTGGGCGGTGTCGACCGCGTAGTTGTTGGCGGTGTCCCAGTAGGTGAAGTTATAGCGGACGACGTCACCCGCCTTCAGGCCGCTGGCGGTGTAGCTGTTGACGCCGCCCGCTTGCGTCATCCGCACGTTCAATTGACCGCCGTTGTTGACGCTGTAGTGCACGTCGGCCCAGCTGGAGCTGTTGACGGAAAATTTCAGCATCGTCGAGCTGGTCTGCGTCACTGCTGGCGCCGGCGTTGGGGTCGGGGTCGGAGTCGGAGTCGGCGTTGGAGTTGGCGTTGGAGTTGGCGTAGGGGTTGGTGTAGGAGTTGGGGTTGGGGTTGGTGTAGGAGTTGGCGTCGGTACGCCGCTATCCCAGACGATGTCGTCCACCGACATCTGGAACGCCGACTGCGGTAAGGCCGCGCCATCGCTGGCGATCTGGAACAGGTCGAGCATCGATTGCAACGCGACCTTCGGACCTGCCAGGTCGGCAATCGGTATCGTTGCCGTGCCCCATTCACCATTCCGCACCAGTCCATAGGTGGTGGCATTGGCCGGGAATTTCACCGAGTTCTGGTTGGTGTACGTGTCCTGGATCCCTACCGTGAACGCGACATTGGCTGGAATTTTGATCTTCAGCTTCATATTGCCGTTGCGGAAGCCGCTCATGTCGCGCGCCTGCCGCGATTCGACGCTGCCGCCAAACCACGAGCCCGGCGTGTTGAAGCTCCACGACAGCGCATTCGCCCCTTCATACGGCGCAATATTGCCGGGCGTCGTGGACGCATTGTTCCACACGAACACGTCGGACGTGGTGCCCGCCTGCAGCTTGTTGTTGACCACGGTGTTGTCGGTGAATACGCCAAATTTGCCCACTTCCGGCGGCGTCTGGTTGCCCAGTTTGACCGCGCCTTTGCCGTCCAGCTGGTAGACGCGCACATAGTCAACATACATGGTGCCCGGCAGTGGCGCCGTGACCTGGCCCGGCGTCGCCGCATCGGTGAAGTTGCCGCCGACGGCCAGGTTGAACAGCAGGTAGAACGGCGCCTGCAGCGCGGTCGAATTGACTGGCAACGGGCTGTTGTACATATCGTACTCGAGGCCGTTGTCGATCACGGTGAAGCGCATCTGGGTGTCGGTCCAGTAGAAGCGGTAGATCACGAAACGGTTGGCCAGCGATTGCGCCGGCGTGTACCAGTTCTTGGTCTGCCATGCGGTCGAGGCCGCGCAGCTTTCATTGCCCGTCACGCAGGCGGCCTGCTGCCAGGTGATGACGTTGGCGCCGACAAAGTTGTCGATGCCCGGCGTTGGCGTGCCCGCCGCAGCCCGGCTACCGGCCTTGTGACCCATTTCCATGATGTCGATTTCGCCCTTGCGCGGCCACGCCTGCGGGCTTACGCCCAGCATCCACGCCGCCGGCCACAGGCCCGTGCCCAGCTGCGGCGTGGCCATGCGGATTTCCACCATGCCGTACTGCACTTGCACCTTGTTGAAGGAATCGATTTTGCCCGAGGTGAAGACGTTGCTGCCCACGGTCTGGTTGCGCGCCTGGATCGCCAGTGCGCGCGTGTTCGGCTCGAACGGCACGTTGACGATCGACAGGTTGTTCGGACTGTAGTATTCGAGCTCCTGGTTGCCGTAGCCGCACAGGTTGATCTGGCAGCCGTTGCCATCGTAGGTGGTCCACAGGCTGGTGTTGAGCGCCGTGCCGTTGAACTCTTCCGACCACAGCAAGGCGCCAATGACGGGACTGGTCACGCTGGCCATCGCCGGCACGGCATACGCCAGCGCAATGCTGGCAGCGACAGCGGATAAAACGCATTTCTGGTTTTTCATTTTGTCTCCCTTATCCACACTCCAAACAAATTGGAAACGATTCCAATTGCGAATCCAAAATATATTCCGATAAATATTTTTTGTCAACGAAAGCGCGCAACGGTGCACAATACGGTACTTAATAAATAGACAGCAGTCCGACAATTCCGTATGCTTTCAAACGCAATTCCCCTTGCTATCAGGAATGGGGACTCTTTTACCGGTTACTTGTGCGCGATTTCATTTTCTCTTTTGCTGGCTGTGCCAGCTGGCGCCGCCTGCTGAGCGCACATCTTGCGGCAGTCCTGCTGTCGCTGACTTCCCTTGTCCACGCCGCTCCTACGCCATGGCAAAAACTGGCGCCCGTGATGTTCGAGCACCTGTCCCCGGCTGAGCGCGGCTTTCCCAATCCCATCACCATGGCAATCGCGCAGGACGGCGATGGCTATATCTGGTTTGCCACCCAGTCCGGTGTGGGCCGCTGGGATGGCTACCGCATGCGCAATTTCTTCTTCAAGGTGGATGATCCCTACTCGCTGCCAGGCGACTTTGTGCAGACGCTGCATGTGGACCGCCAGGGTCGTCTGTGGCTGGGCACCACCACTGGCGGCGTGGCCATGTATGACAAGCGCCATGAGCGGTTTGTGCGCTACCCGGCCGGTCCGCACGGTCTGCGCAGCCCCGCCATCAGTGCCTTGGCCGGCGATGACCGCGGCGGCATCTGGGTCGGCTCCGCTGCCGGGCTGGACTATATCGACACTGCACGCGGCGGCGCCATCCACCACGTAGCGCGTGAAGCCAGCGCAGCCGGCGGCGCCCGCAGCGAGCAGATACGCGCCTTGCACATCGACCAGCTGGGCGATCTGTGGATCGGCTCAAATGCGGGTCTGTCGCGCCGCGACCGCAACAGCGGCAAGTTTGAAGACCTGCCGCTGGCCAATGGCCGCAGCGACGCGGTACTGTCGCTGGCCAGCAATGCCAACAACGAAATCATCTTTGGCACGCTCAGCAGCGGCATCGGCGTCGCCCAAGCCGGCGATGGCGCCCGCCTGCTCACGCTGGACCAGGTCCGGGATGCCGACAACGCCATGGTGCTGTCGCTGACCGAAACCGTCCCTGGCAACTGGTGGGCGGCCACCTATGGCGGCGGCCTGATTGAATTTGACACCAACGGCCACGGCCGCCGCATCACGCACCGCCCTGCCATGGCGATCAGCCTGGGCCATGACCGCGTGGCGGCCGTGCTGCGCGATCACAGCGGCCTGGTCTGGGTGGCCAATGAACGCGGTGTGGACATCCACAACCCCGCCAATCGCACGGTCGAAACCATCCTGGACGGCGCCGACCTGAGCGAAATCTCCGCCTTTGCTTTTATGCGCGATGCCGGTGGCCGCCTGTGGGTGGCGCTGGGCGACCAGGGCATCGATCTGATCGATGCCGAAGGCAACCGCACGGCCGGCCTGCGTCCCAATCCGGCGCAGCCTGACAGCGCGTTGCCCAAGCGCCTGATTCTGGGCATGGCTGAAGCGGAGCCACAGGAAGCCTGGATCGCCACCGCACTGGGCCTGTACCACACCAGCGGCAAGGGCAGCCGTGTCAGCCGCGTGCCGCTGCCGCTCGGCGATCCCTACCCCCGCATCGGCACCATTGTGCGCCAGGGTGACACGCTGTGGCTGGGCGTGAATGCCGGCCTGATGCGCTACGACCTGCGTACCCGCAGCGCCCGCCTGTATGTGCAAGGGCCTGCCACCAGCGGCGGCCTGAGCGACAACCGCATCACCGTGCTGCGCGTTGCGGCCGACGGCGCGTTATGGATCGGCACGCGCAACGGTCTGAACCGGCTGACGCCCGGCAGCGGCCAGATCGAGCAGATCCTGCCCGGACCATCGTATGCCACCTCCTTGCCATACAGCGTCGTCGCGGCACTGGCGTTTGATGACCAGGGCCGGCTGTGGGTAGGCAGCCTCAACAACGGTATTGCCATCCTCGATGGCCGCAATGCGGACGGCACGCGCCGCTTCCGCCGCATCAACATTGCCAATGGCATGCCCAGCAGCAGCATCACGGCACTGCAAGCCGACCAGGCCGGCCATATGTGGGCCTCGACCTCGGACGGCATCGCCACCATTGACACCACCACGCTGCAAATCCATGTGCTGGACCGGACTGCCGGCCTGGTATTCCAGCCCTACATCGTCGGCGCGGTCGGCCTGACCGCGCAATCGGACATCGTGTTTGGCACCTCGGGCGGCTATGTGGTGGTCCAGCCCCAGCTGCCGCAGCCATGGCGTTACCAGCCGCCGCTGGTCATCAGCGCCATCCATGTGGACCGCGCAACCGTGTCACCGGTGCCGCTGACGGAAGCCAATGCGCCAGCGCTGGACATCCCGCCTGGCACCCGCAAGGTCGAGGTGGAAGTTGCCGCCCTCGACTACTCCGCCAGCCAGCGCAACCGCTACGCATTCCGCCTCGACGGCTATGACAAGGACTGGGTGGAAGCCGACGCCAGCCGCCGCACCGCCACCTACGCCAATGTCCCGCCGGGCACGTATCGCCTCTACATGCGCGGCAGCAACCGGGATGGCGTGTGGAGCCCGCATGAACTCAGCATGGAGCTGCGCTTCCTGCCGGCCTGGTACCAGACCTGGTGGGCGCGCCTCGGCGCGGCGCTGGCCGTGCTGGCCACCGGCTGGGCCATCTACCGCTGGCGCGTCCGCAATCTGCAGCAGGAAGTGTATTCGCGCACCCTGCACCTGGAGCGCGTGCACGCCATCGTCAAATCCATCAACGACGAACTGGATTTCGACGCGTTGCTGCACACCATCCTGCGCGAATCGAGCGCCATCGCCGAAGTGGGCGTCGCCTACGCCCTGATCTGCGAAGCACCGGGCGGGCCGTTGGCGATCCGCGCCAGCTGGGGGCACGATGCCCTGCCCTCGGCGCGCGCCGGCATGTCGCTGGCGGCGGCGCAGGCGCAGTTTGTCGACGCCGCCACCATCATCATGCCCGACATGTTCCTCAAGCAGAGCACCATGCTGGCCGTCCGCATCCGCGTCGAGCAGCAGGTGCAGGGCTATCTGGTGTTCAAGCAAAGCACGCCGTTTGCGCGCAAGGACCTGGAGATGTTCAAGGCGCTCAAGGAGCCGTTCGTGTCGGCCTTCCAGAAAGCCAGTGCGATCAGCGCCATCCAGCGCGCCCGCGCGGATGCCGAAGCCTCGACCCGCGCCAAGAGCGAATTCCTGGCCAATATCAGCCACGAGATCCGCACGCCGATGAATGCCATCCTGGGCTTTGCCGGCCTGGGCACGCAGCTGGACTTGCCCGCCAAGCCGCGCGACTACTTCACCAAGATCGGCCGCGCCGGCCAGAACCTGCTGAGCATCATTGACGATGTGCTGGACTTCGCAAAAATCGAATCGGGCAAGCTGCAACTGGAGGCCGTACCGTTTGACCTGGCGGAAACGCTGGCGCAGATTGCCGACCTGTTCTCGTGGCGCGCAGCGGAAAAAGGACTGGAGCTGCTGGCCTGGGCCAGGCCGGACGTACCTTTATACCTGATCGGCGATCCGCTGCGCTTGAACCAGGTGCTAGTCAACCTGGTCGGCAACGCGCTCAAGTTCACGGCACGCGGCCATATCGGCCTGCGCGTGGAGCTGATTGAAACCGCGCCGCAACTGAGCGCCCCGGTACGCCTGCGCTTTGTGGTGGAAGACACTGGCGTCGGCATCAGCACCGAACAGCAGGCACGCCTGTTCCACGCATTCTCGCAAGCCGACACCAGCACCACGCGCCTGTACGGCGGCACCGGCCTGGGGCTGGCGATCTCGCAGCAACTGGTGCAAGCCATGGGCGGCATCATTGCGATCGACAGCGTGCCAGGCCACGGCAGCCGTTTCTATTTTGAGCTGACGCTGCACCGCCAGCAAACGGCGGCGCCACTGCTGCCGGCGCCGCCAGCGGAAGCGACTGGCAAGCGTGTGCTGGTGGTCTACGATAACGTCATGGTGCGCGACATGCTGGAACAACAGTTGCGCAGCGATGGCTATTCCGTGTACACCGTCGGCAGCGCCGGCGCGGCCCAGACTTATCTGGGTCAGCACTCGGTCGATCTGGTCTTGCTGGACTGGGACCTGCCCGTCATGACAGGCGGCGAGCCTGTGCACCGCATCCATGAGATGGCCGCCCATGCGCAGGTGCCGGTGGTACTGATGATGACCGAATTCGCCCGCGAAGCCGCGGAGCGCGCAGCCAGCGACAGCCAGATCAGCGCAACGCTGGCCAAGCCGGTCAATCCCACACAGCTGCGCGAGGCCGTGCTGGTGGGCCTGGGACTGGCAGCACCGGCACATCCAGCGACCCTGACCGCACCGGCACTGTCGGAGACGGCGCAGCGCATTGCCGGCGCACGGGTGCTGGTGGTCGACGACAACGTCATCAACCAGCAGGTCGCGCGCGAGATCCTGCTGCGCGCCGACGTGCAGGTGGACATCGCTGGCAGCGGCGCGCAGGCGCTGCAGATGGTCGACCAGAACAATTACGATGCGGTCCTGATGGACATTCAGATGCCAGGCATGGACGGTCACGAAGCCACCGCGCGCATCCGCTCGAAAGAGACGCACCGCGCGCTGCCGCTGATCGCCATGAGCGCGCACGCGGTGGCCGGCTTCCGCGAAAGCAGCCTGGGGATGGGCATGAACGACTACGTTACCAAGCCGATCGATCCTGAGCGTTTGTTCAGTGTGCTGGCCCAGCAGATACGCAGCGTACCTGCGCGGACGGCGAGCGCGCCAGTGACGATGGCCAATCAGGCGCCGATACTGGCAGCAATGATGTTCGACACGCCAGTCATTGCCGGCATCGACATGACCGACGCGCTGGCTCGCCTGGGTGGCAACCAGCAACTACTGAACGTTCTGCTGGAGCGTTTCGTGCAGGACTTCGCCGCCAGCGCCGAACGGCTGATGGCGGCCGTCGAGCATCAGGCCTTCGACAGCGCGGCACTGCTGGTACACAAGGTGCGCGGCGCGGCGGGCAACCTGTCGATGCAGGAGCTGCACCAGACCGCCAGTGAACTGGAGCAGTTGCTGCTATCGCCGCAACGTGCCCACTACAGGGAAGCGCTGGCGGCGTTTAACACCGCACTGGCTTTGGTGATCGGCGGCCTGCAGGCAGCGGAGGACGCCGAACTGGATCACAGCGCGTCGGTTTCGCCGTAACGCAGTTCGACCATGGAGCGCACACCGCCGCGCGCCGGACCGCAGCCGCAGATCGCCACCACGGCATGGCGCAGGTGGTCCAGACCCAGCTCCTGCTCGATGTCAACGTCATTGATGGCGGCCGTCACAAACGCCGGCAACCCGGCTTCGGCGGCCAGCAGGTAGAAGGTCTGCGACAGATGGCCTGTATCCAGCGCCAGTGCGCGGTAGGCCTTTTGGTGATTGCGGTACTTCCAGAAACTGCGCTCCATGCGCGCCACCATCACCACCTGCAGCGGCGCATCCGCCAGCCAGTGCTGGTCTGCCAGCATCTGTTTTGCCAGCTCCGCCGCTGTCGCGCTGTCCATGGTGCGTACAGGCCGCAGCTCGTGCTCAATCGGATGGTAGTGATACAAGCCGGGCGTCACGCCGTCCACGCGCTGGGCCAGCACGAACGCCTCGACCGGATGCAGGCCGCCGCCGGAGGGACTGGTCTTCTTCAATACCGAGGCGTGTGGTCCCACCATGCGTACTTCCTGCGCACCAAAGGTCCGCTGCAACAGGCGCGCGGCGACAGCCAAAGGAATGCTGGCCTGTAGATCGAAATTGCGTCCGGTGTAGCGTTTGAACAGCTGCTCGTCGAGCAGGCCGCTGCGCACTGCGGGTAGTTTCAGTGCGCCCTCGGCCGGCAGGTCCAGCGTGGGCGGCGGCGGTTCGCCAAACATCTCCAGCAGCGCCTGGAAGCTGGGCGCCTCCATGCCGTTGTCGCTGCTGACCTCACGCCAGCGGCCGAACGTGTGCGTCAGTGCGGACAGCGGCCGCCAGTGCGTGGCGCGCAGGGTGTCGTCGCGCGCCTGGGCGTCAGCATGCTCGGTAGTGTCGCCAATCAGCAGCCCCTGCTTGAGCAAGCTGGCGATAGTCGCCTCACCGTAGCGCTGTTCGGCCTCGGCGCGCGTGGTCCATACCGTGTGACTCAAGCCGCCCAGCGCCGCCAGTTCCTCCGCGGTCACAGGCAGCTCCTGATCCAGATGGGGCGCCAGCGCCAGCCATTGCGTGGTGGCCGCCAGTGCGCTGCCGCCAGCCAGCACGGTACGCCAGTCTATCGATAACTTCTCCCGCGATTCCATGTACAGCACAGCACAACGTCGTATCTTCATGATTTGTCGTTTCCGCTCAAGTAGGGTGTTACGAGTCTAGCCTAAGGATGGCAGAATTTGCAACGATTGCGCTTGGCAAAAACATAAGTTTGACGTAGCATGGCTTTGCGTATGCGGCGGCGGCTTGCTGTGTATGCCTTGTTCATCATTTCAATCAAGGGCTTATCACTATGCACACTACCAGCGAATTGAGTTCCATCCTTGACAAACTAGCCAACGACAACAAGTTCCGCGAGCACCTGCTGGCTGATCCGGTTTCCGCATTGGCCGCCATTGGCATCACGTTGTCCGCTGACCAGGTTCCTGAAGAGCGCAGCTTGCCATCGCAAGAAGAAATCGCCGCAGACAAGGATGAGCTGATGCACAGCCTTGAAACCACGGCCACCATGCTGCCATTCCTGCTGTCCGGCGCGCTGGTTCCAGCCTGATTTGCAATACCGTTAGTCGATCGTGACTGCGAGTTCGCGGTTGCGGTTGGCTGCGTTGCCGGCGTAATCCTCGGCGGTGATGCGCAGGATGTAATTGCCCGGCCCCAGTTCCCCGACCTTCCAGCTGCCCGGCGTGAGCTTGCTGTTGATGAGCTTATTGTTGATGGCATAGGCAAAGCGCGTCTCGGCCGCGCCGTGCACGGTAATGCCGCTGTTGGCGGCATACACCAGCTTCACCGCGTCGCGGTTGCGCGGCAGACGGTCGTATTGCTGCGTGATGATCGGTTCCGTCATGCCGGGAATGGTTTCGCCATCCTGGTTCAGCAACTGGTAGCCCAGACGGTAAAGCCCCAGCCGGCGGCGCTTCTGGTTGCCGTTGATCTGGTCGCTGGCATCCACCACGATCTGCACCTCGCCCAGGCTGCGCGGAATGTACAGCCGGCCTTCGCGTTTTTCCGTGAGCGCTTTGCCATTGTGGTCGACCACGCTGATGCTGTTGATCTCGGGCGCTATCGTATCCTCCAGATCAACGAACGGCAGCAGCAGCGGATTCAGCGCTCCGCCATTGGGCTTGTAGTCCAGATGCACATGCGCCATGCGGTTGATGGTGCCCAGCGTCTCGCCCACCACAAAGCGCGTGCCGCGTTTGACGCGCACGGCTTGCGCCACGCCCTTCTGGTTTTTCGATATCAGGAAACGCCCATCGATGGCCTTGTCCCTGGCATCGCGCCCGACCCGCATGTGCACGTACTGCATGCCGTCGAACGCCAGGCCTTCCGACAATTCGCCGTAGCCCCAGCTGGCGCGCGGATCGGTGACTTTGCCCGCAGTGATGGCCAGTACCGGCGTGCCGATGGCGGCCTGCACATCCATGCCGCTGTGGAAATGATCGCGGCTCTCGCCGTCGAAATTGCCGCGCACTTCGCCCATCAGGCCCACCACTTCATGCACCTTGTTCTGCGGCGACACCGGCCACTTCATGGTCGCGCTGTGCGATGGCCGGCCGGGCAGCGGAGCGTCCGGCGCCGGCGTGACCTCGCCGTTGACGAGCGCAATGTGGTGCAGGCGGAAGGTGGCGCCATCGGTGACGAACAGCGAGCCATCCCTGGCCAGCGCCATGGCGCGCGGCGAATACAGGCGCACGCCGCCATCGGCGCCATAGCCCGGCTGGGCAGGATGGTCGACATCCTGCAGCGCCACCACGTCGCCCTGCGGCGTGATTTGCGCCACGCGGCCGTGCGCGCTGCTGCCAATGTACAGGAAGCCATCCCGGGTCAGCGCAATACCGACCGGGGAACGCAGCAGTGCATCGCGGTCATCGTCCTTGGCGGCCGCGATGGTGGTGACATTGCCGTCCTTGCCCAGCTTGCGGATGGCGTGATTGGCCGTGTCAGCAATGTAGAGATCGCCTGCGGCGCTGAGCGCCAGGCCGGTCGGCGTATCAAACAGCGCCTGGGCCGCCGCGCCGTCCGCCATGCCGGCACGCTGGCCGCCGGCGATGGTGGTGACCGTGCCATCCGGCGCGATGCGGCGGATGCGGTCGTTATAGGTGTCAGCCACATACACCGTGCCGGCCGCGTCCACGGCAATCCCGATCGGGCCATTGAATTGCGCGCCCGCGCCCTTGCCGTCCTTGTCGCCGGCGAGCCCGTCGCCGGCCAGCGTGGAAACCGAGCCATCCGGCGTGATTTTGCGGATGGCGTTATTGCCGGTATCGGCCACATACAGATTGCCGGCGGCATCGATCGCCAGGCCGGACGGCGTGTTGAACGCTGCCGCACTGCGCGCGCCTTCCTGATAGCCTTCCGTGCCGCCAGCGAACGTGGAGCTGACGCCGTCCCGATCAATTTTGCGGATGCTGTTGCCGTCGCCGCCATCGGCAACGTAGAGGTTGCCTTCCTGGTCGAGCACCACGCCAAACGGGTCCGAGAAGCGCGAGCGGTAGCCCGGACCATTGTTGGTGCCCGGCAGGCCGTCGCCGGCAATGGTGCTCACGCGCGCGCGCCAGCTGGTCGGCGTGCCGGCCGCCGCAGGCCGCGCCACCGTGCCGATCTGTTCCGGTTCGGCAGACTTGTGGACCACCAGGTAGGCGACGCCGCCGCCAACCGCCGCGCCGCCGAGCGCCAGCGCAAGCAATGTGAGTTTGAATTGAGTTGGAGACACTTGCCTGATCCGAAGTTGATTTATGGCAAGTTTAACAAATTTTTAGCACGGGCGGCAATCAGCTCTAGGGCACATCGAGGCTGTCGGCGCTTAACGCGTGCGCGATGCCGTTGACCAGCACGCGCAAGCGGCCCAGCGTGGTCCGGTCCAGCTGGTTGGACAGCACCACCACCGCGATGCCCTGCTGCGGATGCAGCGCCACCAGGCTGGCGTAGCCGGGAATGGCGCCGTCCTGCCACAGCACGCGCTGCGCGTCCTTGGTCAGCATCTGCCAGTTCAGCCCCACCGCGTAGTCGTCGCTGGTATAAGTCGGCTGGTGCGACAGGCGCACCACGGCATCGCTTTCCTTGAGCTGCCAGCGCGCATAGCGCAGCATGTCGGGCAAGCTGGACTTGAGTCCGCCTGCAGCCTGGAACCCGGCGTCTGCGCCGCTCTGGCGCACGCCGTTATCGTCATAGCCAACCGCAACGCGGCTGGCCTGCCCGGCGCCTGGCTCGGCGAAGGTATCCTGCATGCCCAGCGGCGCGGCGATGCGCTGCCGGACCAGTTGGTCGAAACTGCTGCCGTAGGTGCGCGCGAGGATATCGCCCAGCAGGTTGGCAGCGGCATTTGAATACTGGAAGCGGGTCCCCGGGGGCGCGCTTAACCTGACGCTGTGCAGGTCCACCTGGTTGTCGAACGGCAGGCCGGAACGGTGATTGAGCAGATGGTACAAGCGGATCGGCTGCCCTTCAAACGCCAGGTTGTCGTAGCCGGCGCCCAGGTACAGGCGCACGTCATCGTCCAGCTTCAGCTTGTGCTCAAGCGCCGCCTGGGCCAGCAAGGCGCCGGCGAAGGTCTTGGTCAATGAGGCGATGGGATAGATGGTCTGATCATCCGGTGCTGGCTGCCCCGGGCTGGCGTAGTGGTAGCTGTGCATCCTGCTGTGTTCGACCACGCCGATCGACAAGGTGCGGGTGGCCGGCGCTGCCAGATACGCCTTGGCAGCATTGGCGACAACGTCATTCACATCCGATGCAGCCGCCAGCAGCGGGAACAGCAATACCAGGCCCCAGATCCTCATACCCTACCTCTGCAATTAAAAATGCACAGTCTAGAGCATGCTGCAAAAAAGACAAAAAAAAGCCCGCTCAGGGAGCGGGCTGAAGTCTATTTCCTTGGAGGAGAATAGAGGAGACAGGTGAAGTATGCTGCATCACAGCATATCAGTCCAATTTATCTTTCCAATAGCTGAAATTCACAAGGCAAATATCTCAATGAAACTTGTTGCATATTCCCCACGGCGCTCCACGTTGCCATGAGGCCGCTCACTGTGCACCAGGGCAAGCGACATATCCCGTTACAAAGTTCAGGTGTACAAGTGACTGTCGCCGGCATACATTCCTTAAAGCAACACTCAATCAGTCGAAGAATGGGGAGTCCATGCCATGAGTACCGAGATCGCCAACGCAGAAGAAGCACCTGCTGACGCCCTACCCCTTGCCGCCCTGGCGGGCCTGAGTGCCAGTGCGCTGTTGGCAGGTTGTGGCGGTGGCAATGCGGCCGACAGCGGCAATGGAACCACCATGGCGCGCATCCTGCAGGGCGACGCGCCTGCGGCAGACAGCGGCACGTCGGCCACGCCGTCCGGCGACGCCGCACCGCACCAGATGGTACAGGGCGGCGCTCAGGCATCCGCGATCACCGGCATCAGCGCGGCTGCGGCGGCACGCTTTCTGGCGCAGGCGGCGATGGGCGCCAGCCGCGCCGACATCGCCTCGGTGCAGTCGCTGGGTTATGCCGGCTGGCTGGAAGCGCAATTCGCCCTGCCGCAATCCACCTCGCGCTGGGACTGGCTGGTCAGCAAGGGCTATAACAACATCAGCTACCGCAACAGCGAAGCGGGCTTCGACAATTGCGCTTGGCGCAAGCTGATCACGTCACCGGATACGCTGCGCCAGCGCGTCACGCTGGCCTTGTCGGAAATCTGCGTGGCCGCCATTGACGGCCTGGTCGGTAGTGGCTGGCGCGCCTTTTCTGCCGCCGCCTATCTTGACCTGCTGGAGGGCGAAGCGTTCGGCAACTACCGCACACTGCTCGGAAAAATTTCCACCAGCCCGGCCATGGGGCAATTCCTGACCTTCCGCGGCAACGTCAAATACAACCCGGCCACCGGCGCCATGCCGGACGAGAACTATGCACGCGAAGTCATGCAGCTATTTACCATCGGCCTGCTGCGACTCAACCAGGATGGCACGCCGGTGCTGGTGAATGGCAAGCCGCAGGAGACTTACGGCCTGGCCGATATCACGGGCCTGGCCCGCATCTTCACGGGCTGGGATTTCGATATGGCCGGCGGCAATGCCACCACACCAGACTTCCTGCACCGGCCCATGGTGCAAATCCCCAAGCGTCACGAAACCGGCGCCAGCACTTTCCTCGGCCAGACCGTGGCAGCCGGCGCGGATGGCGCCAAGGCGCTCAATGCCGCACTCGATATCATTTTTGCCCATCCCAACGTGGCGCCGTTCATCAGCCGCCAGCTGATTCAAAAGCTGGTGACCAGCAATCCCTCGCCGGAATATGTGGCGCGCGTGGCCGCCGTCTTCAGCAACGATGGCAAGGGCGTCAAAGGCAATCTGAAGGCCGTGCTGCGTGCCGTACTGCTGGACAAGGAGGCGCGCACCGCGCCCACCACCGCCAACACCAGCTACGGCAAGCTGCGTGAACCGATGCTGCGCATGCTGGCGTGGGCGCGCGCCTACCGCGCCACCTCCGCCACCGACGTCTGGGCCATCGGCAACACCAGCGACGCCAGCGCGCGCCTGGGGCAAAGCCCGCTGCGCTCGCCATCGGTGTTCAACTTCTACCGGCCCGGCTATGTGCCGCCCAATGGCGCCGTGGCGGCCGCCGGCCTGGTGGCGCCAGAATTCCAGCTCACCAATGAATCGTCGGTGGTCGGCTACGTCAACTACATGCAGCGCGCCGTCAGCAAAGGCATCGCCGACGTCAAGGCGGACTACAGCAGCCTGCTGCCGCTGGCGGGCGACGCCAAAGCGCTGCTGGGTGAAATCAATCTCGTGCTGGCGGCAGGGCAGCTGAGCAGCGGCACGCTAAGCCTGCTGAGTAGTGCCATCGGCGGCATGCCGGCCACCACTGACGCCGCCAAGTACAACCGCATCTACGCCGCGCTGACGCTGGTGCTGGCCGCCCCTGAATTCCTCGTCCAACAATAACTGGAGATCGCCATGAGCAATGCATCTCGCCGCGCTTTCCTCAAACGTGCGTCCATGCTGTCCGTCGCCGGTGTGGCAACGCCGTGGGCCATCAACCTGGCCGCCATGGCGGAAGCTGCTGCTGCCACCGCCAATGACTACAAGGCGATCGTCTGTGTCTTTCTTTACGGCGGCAATGATTACGCCAACACGCTGGTGCCGTACGACAGCGCCAGCTTCAACGCCTACTACAATCTGCGTCCCACGCTGGCCTATCAGCAGAGCGCGCTGACAGGCACGGTGCTGCGGCCCTCCAGCATTCCGTTGGATGGGTCCGGCATGCCGCGCCAGTATGCGCTGGCGCCTGAACTGGCGCCGCTGCTGCCCATCTTCAATGCGGGAAAAATGGGCGTGCTGCTGAATGTCGGCACGCTGGTCGGTCCCACCACCAAGCAGCAGTATGTGCAAAAATCGGCGCCGCTGCCCGCCAAGCTGTTCTCGCACAACGACCAGCAGTCGGAGTGGCAATCCTCGCTGCCGGAAGGCGCCGAGTCCGGCTGGGGCGGACGCCTGGGCGATCTGTTCGAAGCGGGCAATGGCAGCGCCACGTTCACGTGCGTCAACGTGTCGGGCAATGCGGTGTTCCTGGCCGGGAAACAGGCGACCCAATACCAGGTATCCACCAGCGGCCCGGTGCCCTTCACCGCGCTGGAGCATCCGCTGTTTGGCTCCAGTGCTGCCAGCGCCGCACTGCAAACGCTGGTCACGCAGCCGCATTCCCACTTCATGCAATCAGACTATGCGCGCATCACGCAGCGCGCCATCTCGGCCAATACGGTACTGAGCACGGCGCTGGCGGGCGGCGCGACCATCAACACACCCTTCCCTGCCGCGAACGGTCTGGGCGATCAACTCAAGATGGTGGCGCGAATGATTGCCAGCGCGCCGGCGATTGGCGCCAAGCGCCAGGTGTTCTTTGTGTCGATGGGCGGCTTCGACACCCATGATGGCCTGCTCACCGTGCACCCCGGCCTGCTGAAAAGCGTCGCCGATGCGGTCTCGGCGTTCTACAACGCGACGGTCGAACTTGGTGTGCAAAACCAGGTGACCACTTTCACCGCCTCCGACTTCGGACGCACACTGAGCGGCAACAACGATGGCTCCGATCATGGCTGGGGCAGCATGCACTTCATGCTGGGTGGCGCCGTGCAAGGCGGGCGCTACTACGGCAAGCCTCCGGCCGTCGCCAGCGACGGTCCTGACGATGTCGGCCAGGGCCGCCTGCTGCCGACCACCTCGATCGAGCAATATGCCGCCACCCTGGGCAAATGGATGGGCGCCTCGGACAGCGATTTGCTGAGCCTGTTACCCAACCTGGCCAACTACAACGCCGGCACCCGCAATCTCGGCTTTGTCTGACGCGGACGACAGGATAAAAAAACAGGTCGCAAGCAGCGCTGCCAAAGCCAGTCCTGGTGGCGACGGTGACTTCGTCCGCGCCGGCGTCACTGCAGTCCTGCGCCATCTGCTGCCCAACACAATAAAAAACCCGAAAGCCACGTTGTGACTTTCGGGTTTTTAGCGGAGGCGGCTTAGTTTTACTTGACGTCCGCCGCGTAAGGCAGCACGCGCGAGGCCATGCGGGTGTCCGTCTTCAGCACGCTGACTTCGTCCGACAAGATGTGCACCGCTTCGTTCAGCAGCACGTCCTTGGCGGCCTTGGCCTGCTTCTCCGCTTCCAGCTCGGCGGCCAGCGAACGCTCGGCGCCTTGCAAGCCGTCATCGCTGCGCAGCGCGCCCTTGACGCCCGCGACTTTCGGCGTTGGCGCTGCCTTGCCGTTGGCTGGCTTGGCCGCAATGGCCTTGTTCAGCGCATCTTTCGGATCGGGCACCAGGATAGGATCGTCGGCGCCCGGCGTTGGCGACAGCAGACGCGCTTCACGCAGCTTGGCGCGCGCTTCCTGCTGATCGCGTTCCTTGCGGCGCGCGGCTTCGTTCAGCGAGATCGAGTTTTCCTTGCGCTGTTTTTTCACCAGGGCGATGTCTTCGGCCAGGTACTGGAAGTCCTTGTCCTTGGACACGCGCGCCTCGTGCTTTTTGTCCAGCAGCGGCACGATTTCCTTCATGTCACCGGTCGGGATGTAGATTGCCGGTTTGATCTGGGTCCACGGCAGCGCGTTGTCGTAGCTCGACTCGCCAAAGGTATCCGAATCGCCCATGGTCGGCAGCTTGATGTCCGGCGTCACGCCGCGCAGCTGGGTGGTGCCGCCATTGATGCGGAAGAACTGCGCAATGGTGAACTTGAGCTCGCCATAATGCACCTTGTCGTTCTGCGCAAAGCGGTCCAGGCCAAACAGGGTCTGCACCGTGCCTTTGCCGAAGCTAGGCTCGCCAATGATGATGCCCCGGCCGTAATCCTGGATCGCCGCCGCGAAAATCTCCGACGCCGAGGCCGAACCACGGTTGATCAGCACGCCCATCGGGCCATCCCAGGCCATGCCCGGATTGGTGTCGCTCTCGACTTCCACCTTGTTGTCGCCATTGCGCTGCATGACTACCGGGCCTTTGTCGATGAACAGGCCGGTCAGTTCCACCGCTTCGGTCAGCGAACCGCCGCCGTTATTGCGCAGGTCGATCAGCACGTTATCGACCTTGTCCTTCTTGAGCTCGACCAGCAGGCGCTGCACGTCACGCGTGGCCGACTTGAAATCCTTGTCGCCCTTGCGGCGCGCTTCAAAGTCCATGTAGAAGGTTGGCAGCGAAATCACGCCGACGCGGCGCTTGGCAGCGCCATCCTTGATTTCATAGATCGACTTCTTGGCCGACTGCTCTTCCATGCTGATCTTCTGACGCACCAGCGAGACGAACTGGTGCTTGGCATCGGCGCCGCCGTCGGCCGGGATGATTTCCAGCTTGACGGTGGAATCCTTGGGCCCGCGGATCAGCGCCACCACGTCGTCCAGGCGCCAGCCCAGCACTTCGGTCATGGGCGTTTTTTCATCCTTGGCCACGCCAACGATCTTGTCGCCCACCTTGATCTTGCCGGACAGGCCAGCCGGGCTGCCCGTCACCACTTCACGCACCACGGTGTAGTCATCGCGCGATTGCAGCACGCAGCCGATGCCTTCCAGCGACAGGCGCATGGCGATGTCAAAGTTCTCAGCCGCGCGCGGTCCCAGGTAGTTGGTGTGCGGCTCAATCGACATGGCGTAGGCGTTCATGAAGATCTGGAACACGTCTTCATTGGTCAGCTTGCGCGACGGGCTCAGGTAGCCTTCGTAACGCTTGTCCAGCGTTTCGCGGATGGCCTTGTCGTCCTTGCCGGCCAGTTTCAGGCGCAGCCACTCATTCTTGACGCGCTTGCGCCACAGGTCTTTCACCTCGGCGTCATTCTTGGCCCAGTCGGCCTTCTCGCGGTCGTACTGATAGGTCTCGTCGGACGTGAATTCAAACTTGCTCTTGTTGACCAGTTCGCGTGCATAGGCGATGCGCTCATTGAAACGCTGCTGGTACAGATTGAAGATGGCAAACGGCACACTCAGGTTTTCGCCGTTGATGGCGTCATCCAGGCGGGTGCGGACGATGGCGTACTGGTCGACGTCGGCCTGGGTGAAGAACATTTTTTCCGCATCCAGCGACTTGAAGTAGCGGTCGAAGATTTTTTCCGACATCGCATCATCCAGCGGTACCGGCTTGTAATGCAGCTTGGTGAGCACACGCGAGGCCCACACGGCCGCCTGCGTCTGGCCCGCTTGAGGCTTGAGGGGGGTATCCGCCGTTTTCTCTGGCACGGCGGCGCCGGCCTGCACTGACAGGGCCGCAAGGATGGCCACCAACAGCATTTGCTTCTTCATCGGCTTACTCCGAAACGTATTGATTAAGGTATGAGCACTACGCTCTGATTCTACAGGATAGCGTAAGCAACACGGGACTAGTATTTCCGAGTTTCTCTGCCTAAGCTTAAGCACACCTGAAACACGGCAACTTTTCACCATCCGAAATAAGTATAACTACGTATTTGCGACTTCATTTTGTTTAAGTCATTGTTTTAAAAAACAAAATTTTTCGAGACATTCCTCGAATTGGTTGCCTTGTGGAAAAAATCTGGTATCATACTGGTCTTCACTTAGTTTCATCCTGAAGGCTCTGCTCCGGCAGCGCCCTTGCCTTCGCAGTTGTTGTCCGCCTCCCCGGCGGGCGCGCCCGGCTTCCGGGCGACTTCAAACCGCAGTATTTTTCTAAAAAGAACATGAAAACAATAATCTTGAATCCCCGTAATTGGGGTGTCGGTACCAAAATTACCGTTTTTACTTTTGGCCTCATCAGTGTGATTCTGGCGCTGCTGCTCACGCTCATCAACATGAGCACCTCGGCCATGCTGAAAGAGCGCGCCAAGGCCAACGTCGCCAACACCTTGGGCGGCATCAGCAATACCGTTGAGATGTTCAACACCGCCATGAGCAACGACGCCTCCAGCTTCGCGCGTTTGTTCGCGGCCGGCTTCGGCGACGGCGGCTTCTCGCTGGACACCGCTACAACCGTCGACATCGGCGGCAAGCCGACGCCTTCGCTCAAGCACAACGGCAAGACGCTGAATATGGACTTCAGCATCCCCGACAAATTCACCGCCGACACCGGCGTCGTGGCCACCATCTTTGCCGCCAACGGCGATGAGTTCGTGCGCGTCACCACCTCGCTGAAAAAAGAAAACGGCGAACGCGCCATCGGTACCCAGCTCGACCACGCGCACCCAAGCTACCCGCTGCTGCGCGCCGGTGGCAACTACATCGGCCTGGCCACGCTGTTCGGCAAGCAGTACATCACCGAATACGATCCGATCAAGGACAGCAGCGGCAAGGTCATCGGCGTGCTGTTCATCGGCTTCGATATTTCCAAGAACCTCAGCGTGCTGAAAGAGAAAATCAAGGCCATCAAGATCGGCGACACCGGCTACGTCTACATCGTCAACGCCGCCGGCAAGACCTTAGGCACGGCCGTGGTTCACCCGAGCCTGGAAGGCCAGAGCCTGCTGGACAGCAAAAGCAGCGACGGCCGCCTGTTCATCAAAGAGATGCTGGACACCAAGGAAGGCAGCATGAGGTACGACTGGGCCGACAAGGACGGCGAAACACCGCGCGAGAAGATGGTGGAATTCCATACCTTCAAGCCGTGGAACTGGCTCATCGTCGGCGGCACCTACACGGAAGAAATCACGCGTGAAGCAGGCCAGCTGCGCAACCGCTACGCCGTGCTCGGCCTGATCTCGCTGCTGCTGTTTGCGGTGGTGCTGTTCCTGCTGGTGCGTGCCGTGGTCTCGCGTCCGCTGTCGCGCGCTACCGAAGCCGCCAGCCGTATCGCCCAGGGCGACCTGGACGTGCATCTGGAAATCAATAACAAGGATGAGATCGGCCTGGTGCTGCGCTCGCTGAACAACATCAGCGACAACCTGTCCGGCGTGGTCGGCCAGGTACGCCAGGGCGCCGAGCAGATCACCACCGCATCGGCGGAAATCGCCCAGGGCAATCTGGATCTGTCGGGCCGTACCGAAGAGCAGGCCTCCAGCCTGGAAGAAACCGCAGCCTCGATGGAAGAACTGAGCACCGCCGTGACCCAGAACGCCGAGAACGCAACGCAAGCCAACAAGATGGCGCTGGCCGCGTCCGACATCGCCGTCAAGGGTGGCGAAGTGGTGGCGCAAGTGGTCGACACCATGGGCTCGATTACCGCCTCGTCGCGCAAGATTGCCGACATTATTTCGGTCATCGACAGCATCGCCTTCCAGACCAACATCCTGGCGCTGAACGCCGCCGTGGAAGCGGCGCGTGCCGGCGAACAGGGCCGCGGCTTTGCCGTGGTGGCCTCCGAAGTGCGCAACCTGGCGCAGCGCTCGGCCACTGCCGCCAAGGAAATCAAGGAACTCATCGACGACTCCGTGAGCAAAGTGGAAATCGGCAGCAAGCAGGTGGAACAGGCTGGCAGCACCATGAAGGAAGTGGTTGACAGCGTGCGCCGCGTGACCGGCATCATGGCCGAAATCAGCACCGCCAGCGAAGAACAGCGCGCCGGCATCGGCCAGGTGCACGAAGCCATCACCCAGATGGACCAGGTGACGCAGCAGAACGCCGCACTGGTGGAAGAAGCGGCCGCTGCCGCCCAGGCGCTGCAGGACCAGGCGCATGAACTGGAAGACGTGGTGCGCATCTTCAAGCTGGGCAGCCACAGCGGCAACCAGCAGCCTGCGCGCGCGCAGGCACAGCGCCTGGCGCTCAAGTAAGCGCGCCGCGCCAGTCATCAAGCCGCCCCGTGAATCACGGTGGCGGCTTTTTTCTTTTATAATTGCTGAATGCCTATTTTTCTCCAGCACCGGCGCTTGACCAGCCTGATCGTTTCTATAGCGATCCTGCTGAACCTGTGCGCGCCGGCGGTCAGCCAGGCGGTCACGCTATTGACCGCCAATCCGCTGGCCCTGGAGATTTGCAGCGCGACCCGCGCAGCCGACGATACCGCGCCAGCCAAGCTGCCCGCGCACACCGTCAAGCATTGCGTCCTCTGCGCCGTCCAGGGCGGCAACGATGCGCCCCCGCCCGCACCCGCCGGCCTGCTGGCGGTGCTGGAAGGCCACGACGTTTATCCGGCGCCGCGCCACACCGCGCGCCTGCCGCAATCCACCTGGTCCGACGCGCAAGCGCGCGGGCCACCTGCCGCCGCCTGATTGTCGTCCGCCGCACGCTGGCGCCTATCGGCCCTGCGTGCTTCCGCAACATCCGCTCTACAGGATTCCCTATGCAACGCCGTTTATTCCTATCGTCGTTGGCCGCCCTGCCATTCGTGGCGGGCACGGCGCACGCCGCCGGCTTTACCGCCATCGACATCACGGGCAGCAGCATCGGCCCCGACTATCAGCTGTTTTACGGTGACGGCAAGCCCGCCGCACTGCGCGACTTCAAAGGCAAGGTGGTAATGCTGTTCTTCGGCTTCACCCAATGTCCGGACGTATGCCCGACCGCGCTGGCGCGCGCCGTCGAGATCAAGCGCCTGCTCGGCGCCGATGGCGACAAGCTGCAAGTCGTGTTTGTCACCGTCGATCCGGAACGCGATACCGCACCACTGCTGGCCGAGTACACGCGCGCCTTCGATCCCACCTTTGTCGCCGTGCGCGGCAACCTGGAGCAGACCGCCAAGGCCGCCAAGGACTTCAAGATCTTTTACCGCAAAGTCCCGAGCGGCAGCTCCTACACCATGGACCACACCGCCCTCACCTACGTGTTCGACACCAGCGGCAAAGTCCGCCTGGCCATGAAACACGAAGAAACCGCCCAGCAGTGCGCCGACGACATCCGCAAACTGCTCAACCCGAAAAAAGACACCGGCTTCCTGAAAGGACTCTTCCAATGAAAAAACTACTCTCCCTGCTGCTGATGGCCGCCCTGCCCGCCCTGGCGCAAGTCACCGTTGGCGAACCATGGGTGCGCGCCACCGTGGCGGCCCAGAAAGCCACCGGCGCCTTCATGACGCTGACTTCGACCACCTCGGCCAAACTGGTGGGCGCCAGCTCGCCGGCCGCCGGTGTGGTGGAAGTGCACGAAATGAAAATGGATAACGACACCATGCGCATGCGCCAGATCCAGGCGCTGGACCTGCCCGCCGGCCAGCTGGTCAAGCTGGCGCCAGGCGGCTACCACCTGATGCTGCTGAACCTGAAGCAGCCGCTCAAGGAAGGCGACAAAGTACCGCTGACGCTGGAGATTGAAGATGCGCAGAAGGTGCGCAGCAAGGTGGAAGTGGAAGCGCCGGTCAAGCCGCTCAACGCGGCACACTGATCCCTTACCGGGTCAGCCCGCCAAATGTCATCGTCAGCATGTGGCGGACGATATCGTCGTCCGCCATCTTGCTGAACTTCTGCAGATACTCCACCGCCGGGTCGCAGGTCCGCGCATAGTAGCTGAACAAAATCGCGTCAGAAGGCAGGGCCGGATTCAGCAGGCCCTCTTTCTGCGCCTGCTTCACCAGGCCCTCCAGCTGCCGGTTCAGTTTCACCACGCGCAGCATGTACTTCACATTGCGCATCAACATATCCCGCACATGCGGGCTGGTCGACGGCAGGAATGGCAGCCCGCCACCCAGCCGCACGCGCAGCGCCCACTCCAGCAACGCCGACAGCTTCTGCACCGGATTCAGTGCCGCGTCCAGCGCGGCAACCTGCTCAATCGCCCCATCCAGCAAGCGGATCATGGCCTCGCCCACCAGCTCCTCCTTGGACTTGAAGTGCTTGTACAGGCTGGGCTTGGAAATGCCCACCGCCCCAGCCACGTCATCCATGGTCATCAGGTCGTAGCCTTTACTGCCCAGCACCGCAGTCGCCGCGTCCAGGATGGCGTTCTCGCGCAATTTAAACGCCTGGTCTTTAAAACTGAATTTGGACAGAATACTCATAAGTAAATTTCGCTACTAATCAGTAGCGTTTCTGATTTATTGGTAGTAATATTATCACGTCGGTACAAAAACAGGCAGATTGCCGCTTAAAACCATCATGAATACACCACGTAAACGCATTGCCGTCATCGGCGCCGGGATTTCCGGCCTGGCTGCGGCCTACTTCCTGCAGCGCCGCCATGACGTAGTGCTGTTCGAGGCCGGCAGCTATCTTGGCGGCCATGCAAATACCGTGGACATCGAACTGGCAGGCCAGCGCTGTGCCGTCGACACCGGTTTTTTGGTCTACAACGAGAAAACCTATCCCAACCTGATCGCGCTGTTTGACGAACTGGGCGTCGACAGCATCGGCAGCGATATGTCGTTTGCCGTCTCCATGGACAACGGTGCGCTGGAGTGGGCTGGCACCAGTCTGGACACGGTGTTCGCCCAGCGCCGCCGCCTGGCATCGCCGTCCTTCTTGCGCATGCTGCGCGACATCCTGCATTTCAACCGCCATGCCGAGGCATTTCTGGCCGATTGCGCATCGGACGGCGCCACGCTGGGCCAGTTGCTGGCACGGCACGGTTACAGCACCATGTTCCGCGACGCCTATCTGCTGCCGATGGCGGCGGCGATCTGGTCCAGTTCACCACGTGACATCCTGGCCTTCCCGGCCGCGACGTTCCTGCGCTTCTGCCTGAACCACGCGCTGCTGCAGGTGAATGACCGGCCGCAGTGGCGCACCGTGCGCGGCGGCTCGCGTCAATACGTGCAGGCGATCGCCGCCACGCTGCCCGACTGCCGCCTCAACACGCCCGTCAGCGCGGTACGCCGCGGCGCCGGCCACGTCATGGTCAGCAGCAACGGCCGCGGCGAAGTGTTTGATGATGTCGTCTTCGCCACGCACGCGCCGACCACACTGTCGCTGCTGGTCGACGCCAGCGAACGCGAGCGCGCGATTCTCGGCGCCGTGCGCTATCAGCCCAATACCGCCTGGCTGCACACGGATGCCAAGCTACTGCCAAAACGGCGCAAGGTGTGGTCGGCCTGGAATTATCTGTCGTCACGGCAGACTGATGGCAGCCGCCCCGTCTGTGTCAGCTACTGGCTCAACCAGCTGCAAAGCCTGCCATTCAGCCAGCCCGTGGTGGTGACGCTGAACCCGCCCGTCGCACCGGCTGCCGATTCCGTCCTGGCGCGCTTCGAGTACGACCACCCGATCATGGACCAGCCGGCGATTGACGCCCAGCGCGCGCTGCCGGAGATCCAGGGTCTCGGCGGCGCTTGGTATGCCGGTGCCTGGAGCGGCTATGGCTTCCATGAAGACGGCCTGAAGTCTGCGCTGCGCATTGCCGCCGCATTTGACGCCGCCCCAGCGTGGACCACCCTGCCATGAAATCACCAGCGCCCGCCCAACTGGTCCATGCACGCGTGATGCATGCGCGCTTGCGGCCGGTGCTGCACCGTTTTGTCTATCCGGTGTTCTATGTGCGCCTGAATCTGGCGCAGCTGGAGCGATGCCAGTCGCGCTGGTTTGGCATCGACCGCCGCCGCCCACTGTCACTGCGCACGCGTGACTACGGCCCGCGCGACGGCAGCAGCCTGGAACACTGGATGCGCGCGCTGCTGGCTGAGCACGACATCGCGGCTAATGGCGAGATCTGGCTGCAGACCTTCCCGCGCGTATTGGGCCATGCGTTCAACCCCGTCAGCTTCTGGCATTGCCATGACCGCCAAGGCCGCCTGCGCGCCGTGCTGGCCGAGGTGAACAACACCTTCGGCGAAACCCACCGCTACCTGCTACAGGTGTCAAGCGAGGGCGCGGCCACGTGCATCAAGCAGATGCATGTGTCGCCGTTTTGCCAGCCAACCGGCCACTACCATTTCCGCTTCCATCTGACTGGCGCGCAGCCGCGTACCAGCCTCGATTACCACGATGACGACGGTCTGCTGATCCGCACCACGCTGTCCGGCCGCGCCGAGCCCATGCGCGACAGCGCGCTGGCCGCCGCCCTGCTGCGCTATCCGCTGCTGGGACTGGGCATCGTGTTCCGCATTCACTGGCAGGCCTTGCGGCTGTGGTTAAAGAAAGTGCCCTTTTTCCGCAAGCCGCCACGTTCCGCCACCAACATCACTGTCCACGAGGAGCCGCTCCGATGAACCGTACGCTGTCAACCGCCATCCAGACCGCGCCGCCCAGCGCGCGGCTATTCCTGACTTTGCTGGGCCGCATCAGCCAGGGACATCTGGAGCTGATCACGCCCGACCATACGCGCATGGTGTTTGGCGATGCCCATGCCAACCCCGGCGCCACGCTGGAGATCCACGACTGGCGCGCCTGCGCCTGCATCCTGCGCGCAGGCGACATCGGCCTCGGTGAAGCCTGGGGCGCGGGCTGGATCGACAGCCCGGACCTGGTCGCGCTGCTGCGGCTGGCCTTGCGCAATGAAGCGGCGCTCGAACCGGCGGTGTTCGGTGGCGTACTGGCACGCTGCTGGTACCGGGTGCGCCACTGGCTGCGGCCCAACACGCGCAATGGCAGCCGCCGCAACATCCACAGCCACTACGATATCGGCAACGACTTCTACCGCCTGTGGCTGGACCGCAGCTGGACCTATTCGGCGGCCATCTTTGATGGCGACTACGGCCTGCCGCTGGAGCAGGCACAGTCCCGCAAATACCAGCGCGTCATCAACACGCTGGGACTGCGGGCGGGCGACCGGGTGCTGGAGATCGGCTGCGGCTGGGGCGGTTTTGCCGAGCACGCGGCGCGCCAGGGCATCCATGTGCATGGGCTGACCATCTCGCCAGCGCAGCTGCAGGTCGCGCAGCAGCGCATCGCTGCTGCGGGCCTGGGCGCACTCGCGCAACTGGAGCTGCGCGACTACCGCGACATCCGTGGCAGCTACGACGCCGCGGTGTCGATTGAAATGTTCGAGGCGGTTGGCGAACGCTATTGGCCGCAGTATTTCGACACCGTGCAAGCGCGCCTTAAAGCCGGCGGCAAGGCACTGGTGCAGTCCATCACCATCGGTGAACGCCACTTCCCGCGCTACCGCAGCAGCACGGACTTCATCCAGCAATACATCTTCCCGGGCGGGATGCTGCCGAGCGTCGAGCGCTTCGAGCGCAGCGCCGCCCGCGCCGGCCTGCACAGCGAAGAACACTACGCCTTTGGCCCCGACTATGCAGAGACGCTGCGGCGCTGGCGCAGCGCCTACCACGCCGCGCGCGCACAAGTGACGGCGCAAGGTTTCGACGCCCATTTCATGCGTATCTGGGACCTGTATTTCGCTTATTGCGAAGCTGCTTTCGATGAGGGTCGTACCGATGTGGTCCAGTTCCTTCTCCATAAACGCTAGGCGCCGCCTGGTGCTGGGCGCGCTGCTCGCTGCCGCGACGGTGGCCAGCGCACCCAGCGTGGCCGCTGCCGACTGGCGCACGCAGCTGCCGCAAGCGCAAGCGGTGGGAGGCGGCGACCTGCGCTGGTTCGGCCTGCGCATCTACCACGCCACACTATGGTCGGCCAGCCGCCCATTCGACGCCGCGCAGCCCTTTGCTTTGCAGCTCAGCTACTACCGCAGCATCAGCCGCGAGCGCCTGGTCAGCACCAGCATGGAGGAAATCCGCCGCCTCAGTCCCGTGCCCATCGCGGCCGCCACGCTGGCGCGATGGGAAGCGCAGCTGTCCAACGCGTTCGTGGATGTGCGTGATGGCGATGAGCTGACCGGCGTCTACCTGCCCGGCAACGGCATGCGCCTGTACGACCGCCAGCGCCTGCTGGCAGAACTCAACGACGAAGCGCTGGCGCGCGCCTTCTTTGATATCTGGCTCAATCCGGACAGCCGTGACCCGACGCTGCGCCTACGCTTGCTGGGAACGCCGCCATGAGCAACGCCGCCTACGGCCTGCTGGGCGCACCACTGGCGATGGCGGCGCTGCCGCTGTTCGTCCAGCTGCCCGCCTACTACGCCACACATCTCGGCGTGGCGCTGGCGCCGCTCGGTGGCGTGCTATTTGCCGCACGCCTGATCGACATGCTGCAAGATCCGCTGCTCGGCCATCTGCTCGACCGCGCGCAGGCGCAGCAGCGGCGCTGGATGGCGCTCGGCGCCGCCGTCCTGGCACTGGCGTTTGCGGCGCTGTGGCTGCCGCCACAAGCTGGCGCACCGGGTGCTTGGCTGGCGTTGATGCTGGTCCTGGCCTACGGTGCGCACAGCCTGGTCAACATCGCGTATCTGGCATGGGGCGCACATTTGCCCCGCGCGCTGGGTGCGGTGGCCTGGCGCGAGGGCATGGGATTGGCCGGCATGCTGGCAGCCAGCCTGGTGCCAGCCGCAATACTTGCTGGCGACGCCGCGCAGGTACGTCCCCGCCTGGCCGTCTACAGCCTGGTCTATGCGCTGCTGCTCTTGCTGGCCATGCTGGTCCTGCTGCGCTACGCACCGCCCGCAGCATCCCGCACTGCACCGCAGGGCTGGCGCGACACCCTGCGCGAACTGACACGCAATCGTGCAGTGCGCGCCCTGCTGCTGCCCTACTTCCTGAACGCGCTGTCGGTCGCGGTACCCGCCACGCTGGCGCTGTTCTACATCGGCGACCAGCTAGGGGCACCACAGCAGGCGGGCGTGTTCCTGGCCTGCTATTTCGGCGCGGCTGCCTGCGGCTTGCCGGCATGGACAGCGCTGGCGCGCAAACTGGGACCGCTGCGCTGCTGGCGTCTGGGCATGCTGTTGTCGGTTGCCGGATTCTGCGGCGCCGCCCTGCTCGGGCCGGGCGACCTGCTGGCGTATGGCGCGGTCTGCATCGCAGCTGGTGCGGCACTGGGCGCCGACCTGGCGCTGCCGCCCGTGTTGCTGGGGCGCGCCTTGGGCGCGCATCTTGGCGCGGGCGCCGGATTCGGCATCTTCACACTGCTCGGCAAACTGGCGCTGGCACTGGCCGGCCTGTCGCTGCCGCTGCTGGCGTGGCTGGGCTATCAGCCGGGCCATGGCGGCGGCCCCAGCCTGACGCTGGCTTACGCGGTACTCCCCTGTTTTCTTAAATTGCTGGCTATTGCGGCCTCCAGGAGCACGACATGAAACGACAATGCATAGCCTTACTGGCAGCCCTGCTGGCCGGTTGCACCGGTCCCGACGTCCAGCACTACAAGTCGGTGACACCGGCGCTGGACCTGGCCGACTACTTCAACGGCACCACCGATGCCTGGGGCATGTTCCAGCGCAGGAATGGCGAGGTGGCCAAGCGCTTCCACGTCGAGATCACCGGCGTGAGTGAGCAGGACAAGCTGACGCTGGACGAACGCTTCCGCTACGACGACGGCAGCACCCAGCAACGCGTCTGGCATCTTGCGCGTAGTGCCGATGGCCTGTGGCGCGGCACGGCGGCCGACGTCAAGGGCGAGGCGCAAGGTGAAGTGGCGGGCAATGCGCTGCGCTGGCAGTACACGCTGCTGCTGCCGGTCGATGGCAGCACTTACGAAATGCAGTTTGACGACTGGATGTTCCTGATCGACCGCTGCACCATGATGAACCGCGCCAGCATGCGCAAGTTCGGCGTGGAGCTGGGCCAGGTAACCCTGACTTTCCGGAGGCGCGCATGCGTCCCCTGAACCATCCATTGCGCGACTGGGCCGGACTGCGGGTCTGGGTGATCGGCGCGTCCAGCGGCATTGGTGCGGCGCTGGCCGTGGAGGCACTGCTGGCGGGTGCGCGCGTGGCGTTGTCGGCGCGCCGTACCGAACGCCTGCAAGCCGTGGCCAGCGGCCATCCGCAAGCGCTGGTGGCGCCGTTCGATATCCTCGACGCACAGGCCTGGCATGCGCGCCATGAACAGATCTGCCAGCTGTTCGGCGGCATCGACCTGATTGTGTTCTGCGCAGCCGACTACCATCCCGAACGCAGCTGGGAAGTGAATGCCGAAGGCGCCGCCCGCACGCTGCAGACCAATCTGGGCAGCGTCTACACCGGCCTGTCGACGGTGCTGCCGGCCATGCTGGCGCGCGGCAGCGGCGGTATTGCCATCGTGGCCAGCGTGGCCGGCTACTTCGGCCTGCCCAATGCCAGCGTGTATGGTCCCAGCAAGGCAGCGCTCATCAATCTGGCGGAACTGCTGTATGTGGACCTGCGTCCGCGTGGCCTGAGCGTGTATCTGATTAATCCCGGCTTCGTGCAAACCTCGCTGACCGCCAAGAACGACTTCACCATGCCGGCGCTGCAAACACCGCAGGCAGCAGCGCGCGCGATCCGCCGCGGGCTGGCCTCGGGCCGCTTCGAAATCCACTTCCCGCGCCGCTTTACGCTGGCGCTCAAATTTTTGCGCTGGCTGCCCTACCGCCTGCGCTTCCCGCTGATATCACGACTGGTACACCCATGACCCAACTTGACGCACTGCTCGACTGGTACGCCACCATGACGCCGCAAAGCATCAGCCGCGCCGCCGAACTGTATGCTGCCGACGCCCACTTCCGTGATCCGTTCAACGATGTGCGCGGCGTCGCCGCCATCGAAACCATCATGCGCCACATGTTTGCGCACACGGACAACCCGCACTTCATCATCGGCGAGCGCATCGCACAAGGTGAGCAGGCCTTTGCCACGTGGACCTTTGTCTGCACGCTGCGTGGCCGCATCTACGAGATTGCAGGCGCCTCGCATTTCCGCTTTAACCACGAAGGCCAGGTGACACTGCACCGCGACTACTGGGATGCGGCCGAAGAGCTGCTGCAAAAGCTGCCGGTCGTCGGTGCGCCCATCCGCTGGCTGCGCCGCCGCTTTGCCGCAGTCCCGCCGCAACCATGACGACACTGCGCCTGATACTGGGCGACCAGCTCAACGGCCAGCACAGCTGGTACAGCAAGGTGCGCGACGATGTAGTGTACGTGATGATGGAAGTGCGCCAGGAGACTGACTACGTGCTGCACCATGCGCAGAAGATCATCGCCATCTTTGCCGCCATGCGCGACTTTGCCGCGCGCCTGCGCGCCAGCGGCCACGTGGTCCACTACCTGGCCATCGACGACCAAGACAATGTGCAGTCCTTGCCGGACAACCTGGACGCGCTGCTGGCCCGCTACCAGGCCAGTGCCTTCGAATGGCAGGCGCCCGATGAATGGCGGCTCGATGAACAGCTGCGCGCGTATGCAGCGGCGCTGGCAATTACCACCGGCATGGCCGATACCGAGCATTTCTACAGCGCGCGCGACGACGCTGCAGGTTTTTTCGGGCAGCGCGGCAGCTGGGTGATGGAGCACTTTTACCGCCACATGCGTCTGCGCCACCGCATCATGGTCAGCGAGACCGGCGCACCGGCGGGTGGCCAGTGGAACTTCGATCAGGACAACCGCGAGGCGTGGCCCGGCATGCCGTGGGAGCCAGCCGATCCCCGTCCCCGCCACGATCACAGCGCACTGTGGGCCGCCATTGAAGATGCGGGTGCGCGCAGCTTCGGCCAGCCGCAGGCCCGCGACTTCCGCTGGCCGCTGAACCAAGAGGAAGCGCTGGTGCAGCTGGAAGCGTTCGTCCAGCACGCGCTTCCCCATTTCGGCCGATTTCAGGACGCCATGAGCTACAAGGCCTGGCGCCTGTTCCATTCACTGCTGTCGTTTGCGATGAACGTGAAGCTGCTGTCGCCACGCACCGTGGTCCAGCGTGTCGAACAGGCCTGGCGCGACGGCCACGCGCCCATCGCCGCTGCCGAAGGCTACATCCGGCAAATCCTCGGCTGGCGGGAATACGTGCGTGGCGTGTACTGGTATCGCATGCCGGGCTATGTCGAGCTGAATGTGTTTGACCACCACACGCCGCTGCCGCACTGGTTCTGGGATGGGCAAACCCGCATGCGCTGTCTGGCCAGCGCCATCGGCCAGTCGCTGGAGCATGCGCACAGCCATCACATCAACCGGCTAATGGTGATCGGGAATTTTGCCCTGCTGGCCGGGATCTCGCCGCAAGCGCTGCACCAGTGGTACCTGGGCATTTACATCGATGCCTTCGAATGGGTGGAAGCGCCCAACACGCTGGGCATGAGCCAATATGCCGATGGCGGCCTGCTGGCCACCAAGCCATATATCTCCAGCGCCGCCTATATCGACCGCATGAGCGACTATTGCAAGGGCTGCCACTACGACAAGAAGCAGCGCGTCGGCGAGCGTGCCTGTCCGTATAACGCACTGTACTGGGATTTTTTGGAACGCAACCGCCCTCGCCTGGAGAGCAATCACCGCTTGCAGATGCCGTACAAGCAGTTGCAACGTTTCAGCGCGCAGGACCTGGCGGCGATCCGCGAACGTTCGCTCAGCCTGCGGTCCAACCTCAACGCAGCATAGCCAAGGTCCACCAGCCTGCGCCGGCGATCACCACATACGGCCAGGAACGCAGCGAGATTTTCCAGTCGGTGGTCGACGGCCAGCATGCCAGGAACTGCGGCGCGATGGCAAACGCCAGCGCTACATCGATCCATTGAAAGTGTAAACCGCTGCGGGTGCGCCACCAGGCCACCACAAACGGCAGCAGCACCACCAGAAACGGCGCCAGCGCCGACGGCGCCGCGTTATACCAGCGCACCCGCGTCAGCCGCACCGATCCCAGCTCCCAGCCCTGCCCGATGCGCCGGGGGATCACGGTAAATGCCGCCGGGCGCGCGCCCGTCAGCAAGCCGGCGACAAAGTGCGCCAGTTCATGACAGATCGTTCCCGCCAGGGTGAAGAGAAAAAAGAAGGGATGCCGCGCGGACAAGGCACGGATCAGCAGCGCCAGCAACAGCGACGGCGCCAGGTAAATCAGCAGGTCGCGGTGGTTGCAGAACCACGTGGGCGCGAGCACGCTACATTCAAACAGGCTGCTCATGCGGCATCCTCGCACGGACGCCGCAGGCAGTCAATCTCGCTCCCGCGCAGGCGGAAGCGAGACATCTTCTTACGCCGAGATGGCAGCGTTGAAGGTTGCGCTTGGACGCATCACCGCTTCGGTCTTGGCTGGATCTGGGTAGTAGTAACCACCGATATCCTTGGCCTGGCCTTGTACGCTGTTCAGCTCTTCAACGATCTTGGCTTCGTTTTCGGTCAGCGTCTTGGCCAGCGGCGCGAAGTGGGCTGCCAGGGCAGCATCTTCGGTCTGCGTTGCCAGCGCTTGCGCCCAGTACAGTGCCAGGTAGAAGTGGCTGCCACGGTTGTCCAGTTCACCGGTACGGCTCGATGGCGACTTGCTGTTGTCCAGCAGTTTGCCGGTCGCGACGTCCAGCGTCTTGGCCAGGATCTTGGCTTGGGCGTTGTTGTTCTTGATGCCCAGTTCTTCCAGCGACACGGCCAGCGCCAGGAATTCACCCAGCGAGTCCCAGCGCAGGTGGTTTTCTTCCACCAGCTGTTTCACGTGTTTAGGGGCCGAACCGCCAGCGCCGGTTTCGTACATGCCGCCACCCGCCATCAGCGGCACGATGGACAGCATCTTGGCCGAGGTGCCCAGTTCCAGAATCGGGAACAGGTCGGTCAGGTAGTCACGCAGGATGTTGCCGGTCACCGAGATGGTGTCCAGGCCGCGCGAGACACGCTCCAGGGTGTAACGCATGGCGCGGGTCTGCGACATGATGTGGATTTCCAGGCCCTTGGTGTCGTGATCCTTCAGGTAAGCCTGAACTTTCTTGATCACTTCCGCTTCGTGCGGACGGTAGGTGTCCAGCCAGAACACGGCAGGCATGCCGGAGTTGCGGGCGCGGGTCACGGCCAGCTTGACCCAGTCACGGATCGGTGCGTCCTTGACCTGGCACATACGCCAGATGTCGCCGGCTTCCACGGTCTGGGTCAGCAGCACTTCGCCGGTTTCCAGATCGGTGATGTTGGCGATGCCGCCTTCTGCGACCTCGAAGGTCTTGTCGTGCGAGCCGTATTCTTCGGCTTGCTGCGCCATCAGACCGACGTTAGGCACGGTGCCCATGGTGGTCGGGTCGAAGTTGCCATGCCATTTGCAGAAGTTGATCATCTCCTGGTAGATACGGGCAAAGGTCGACTCAGGCATGACGGCCTTGACGTCGGCGGTGCGGCCATCGGCGCCCCACATTTTGCCGCCGATGCGGATCATCGCTGGCATCGATGCGTCAACGATCACGTCGTTTGGCGAGTGGAAGTTGGTGATGCCTTTGGCCGAATCGACCATGGCCAGCTTCGGACGGTGTTCCAGGCAGGCGTGCAGGTCTTTCAGGATCTCGTCTTTCTGCGATGCTGGCAGCTTCTCGATCTTGTCGTACAGGTTGACCATGCCGTTGTTGACGTTCACGCCCAGTTCTTCAAACACCTTGGCGTGTTTTTCAAACGCTTCCTTGTAGAAGATACGCACGCAGTGACCGAACACGATCGGGTGCGACACCTTCATCATGGTGGCTTTCACGTGCAGCGAGAACATCACGCCGGTTTTGTAGGCGTCGTCGATTTCTTTCTCGTAGAACTCCAGCAGCGCTTTTTTGCTCATGAACATGGAGTCGATGATCTCGCCGGCTTGCAACGCGACCTTCGGTTTCAGCACGATGGTTTTACCCGACGGGGTAATCAGTTCCATCTTGACGTTGCGGGCCTTGTCCAGGGTCATGGACTTTTCGCCGTGGTAGAAGTCACCAGCGTGCATGTGCGACACGTGGGTGCGCGATGCCTGGCTCCACTCGCCCATCGAATGCGGGTGCTTGCGTGCGTAGTCCTTCACCGCCTTTGGTGCGCGGCGATCGGAGTTACCTTCGCGCAGCACAGGGTTCACGGCCGAGCCGGTGCACTTGCTGTAGCGCGCTTTCAGGGCTTTTTCTTCGTCGGTCTTTGGATCTTCCGGGAAGTCCGGCAGCTTGTAGCCCTTGCCTTGCAGTTCGCGGATGGCCGCTTGCAGCTGGGCTACCGAGGCCGAAATGTTCGGCAGCTTGATGATGTTGGCTTCCGGCTTCAGGGTCAGTGCGCCCAGTTCGGCCAGGTTATTCGGTACTTTTTGCTCGTCGGTCAGGAACTCTGGGAACTCGGCCAACACGCGTGCAGCAACGGAGATGTCGCTGGAAACGACGTCGACGCCAGCCGGTGCAGTGAACTTCTTGATGATAGGCAGCAGGGAATACGTTGCCAGCAGTGGGGCTTCGTCGGTCAGCGTGTAGATGATTTTTGAATTTTGTGTTGCCATGTTCATTCCCTCATAAACGATCGGTGCTTGGAGTTAATTCCGCCCGTTATTTTAAACTGTCCCACACCGGTTTGTGCAAAAGATGCCACAGTCTCGATAGGGCCCCTTGTCATCATACAACTTTCCTGCGTACCAATACGTAGAGTGTGCTTTCAAATCAACAAGTTAAACGTTTATTCGCAAAATAGCAGTAGATAACCAGTTGTATGACGTCTGATATCTAAGCTATAGTCATCGGACTAAAAGCAAGGAGACCGTATGACCACGCAACCCACTCAGGCCAGCCGTGTACGCTGGCTGATCCTGGCAGTCCTGTTCGCTGTCACCACCATCAACTACGCTGACCGCGCCACCATTGCCATTGCCGGCCCCGAACTGAAGAAATTGCTGGGACTGTCGCCGGTGCAAATGGGCTTTGTGTTCTCGGCCTTTGCGTGGTCATATGTGTTGGCACAATTGCCAGGCGGCTGGCTGCTCGACCGCTTTGGTTCAAAAATCACCTATTTCTTCAGTATATTCCTTTGGTCGTTATTCACCATGTTAATGGGGAGCGTGGGCTTCTTTACCGGCGCCACGGCGGTAGCGGCGTTGTTTATTCTGCGCCTGCTGATCGGCGCGGCGGAAGCGCCCTCCTTCCCGGGCAACTCGCGCATCGCCTCCTCGTGGTTCCCCACCAATGAACGCGGCACGGCGGCCGCCATCTTCAACTCGGCCCAGTATTTTGCGACCGTGCTGTTCGCACCCATCATGGGCTGGCTGGTGCACAGCTTCGGCTGGGAAAGCGTGTTCTTCGTCATGGGCGGCCTCGGCGTGATCATGGCCTTCATCTGGCTCAAGACCATTTACGGCCCCAAAGACCACCCGCGCGCCAACGCAGCCGAAGTCGCCTATATTGCAGCGGGCGGCGCACTGGTCGACCTGGAGAGCAAGGACAAGGCAGCGGCCACCACCAAGCTCGATACCTGGTCCTGCATCAAGCAGCTGCTAGGCAACCGCATGCTGCTGGGCGTGTATATCGGCCAGTACTGCATCAACACCCTGACCTATTTCTTCCTGACCTGGTTCCCCGTGTATCTGGTCACCGAACGCCATATGACGATCCTGAAGGCTGGCTTTGTGGCCGCGCTGCCCGCCGTGGCAGGCTTCCTCGGCGGCGTGCTGGGCGGCGTGATTTCGGACCGCATGATCAAGTCGGGCAAATCGCTGTCGGTGGCGCGCAAGACGCCCATCGTGTGCGGCATGCTGCTGTCAACCTGCATGATCGTGGCCAATTATGTGGAGGCAGACTGGGTCGTGATCCTGGTGATGTCGCTGGCCTTCTTCGGCAAAGGCATCGGTGCACTGGGCTGGGCGGTGGTGGCCGACACCTCGCCGAAAGAAGCCGGCGGCATGAGCGGCGCGCTGTTCAACACGTTCGGCAATACGGCCGGCATCACCACGCCGATAGTGATTGGCTACATCCTGGAGCAGACCGGTTCCTTCGCCGGTGCGCTGGTATTCGTCGGCGCCAACGCGCTGGTGACCATCCTGTGCTACCTGCTGATGGTGGGCGAGATCAAGCGTTTCGAGTTCAAAACGCCGGTGATGCGCAGGATCGAAGAGGACCGCGCAGCAGCTTAATCGCACAAGGCGGCCAACTTCGGGTAAATTGTCGGCTTACAATTTACCTTTCCAAAATATTATGCCTCCACGGCCACGGTTTGCCTTCTCTTTGCGGTATGTACTGATTATGCTGACCGCACTCGGACTGCTGCCGCTGGCGCTGCTAGGCGGCTGGAGTTTGCACGCGGCCGGCGACTATAAGGAGCGCGAACAGGAGCGCTGGATGCTGGACCTGGCGCGCGCCCTGTCCAGTGCAGCTGATGCGGAACTGGATGGCACTGTCGCCACGCTGACCACGCTGGGCAGCACCCCTGCCCTGCAAAACGGCGACCTGCCCGCGCTCTACGCCGCTGCCAGCACGCTCGCCAGGGCGCAGCCGGACTGGCTGGGCGTGATCCTCACCGACGATAGCGGCAAGATTCTGTTCCGCACCATGGACAGCTACGGCGCACCGCAAACCGCCGCGCCCGCCGATCCGGATAGCCTCAACCAGGTGTTGTCCACCCACCAGCCGGTGGCCGGCCGCATCGCCCGTGGCCCACGTGGCCGTGCGGCGTTCCCGGTGCGGGTCCCCATCACCGACGCCAAAGGCAAGCTCTATACCCTGACCGCCGTGATTCTGCCGGACCGCATGGTGCGCCTGATCGAACGCCAGCAGGTGCCCACCGACGCCATCATCGCCATCCGCGATGGCGCCCGCGCCACAGTGGCGCGCTCCCGCGACCAGAAAGGCCGGGTAGCCGATGCGCCAAGCAAGTCGCTGGTGGAACTCATGCGCGCCGGTCCGGAAGGCATCGGCACCGCCGTCACGACCGAAGGCCAGCAAGTCGCTACCGCCTACACCACCTTGTCGCGCTATGGCTGGGCAGTGATTGTCGGCCGTCCCACTGACAAGCTGCGCGCGGCGGCGTTTGAGCGCATGGGCGTTTATGGCATCGGCATTGCCTTGTCGCTGCTGGGCTGCTTCTTACTGGCGTCGCTGCTGGCTAACCGGATTGTGCGGACCATCGAAGCGCTGCAGCAAGGCGCCGCCGCACTCGGCTCGGGCGCGCCGCTGACACTGGCGCCATCGTCCATCATCGAGATTGAGAACATCGGCAAAGCGCTGGAACAGGCCGAGCATCAGCGCAACGCGCAGGAACGCGAGCGCGCGCAGTTGCTGGATTCGCTGAACCGGGCGCTGGCCAGCCATCAGACCGCGCTGGCCGACGCGCGTGAAGCTGGCCGCGCGAAAGACGAATTTCTCGCGGTGCTGGGCCATGAGCTGCGTAATCCGCTCAGCCCCATCGTCACCTCGCTGGACCTGATGGACTTCCGCGATGAGCCGGGCAACCGCCGTGAACGCGGTGTGATGCGGCGCCAGGTACAGCATCTGCGCCGCCTGGTGGATGATTTGCTGGACGTCTCGCGCATCACCTCAGGCAAGCTGCAGATCGACGCCACGCCCGTCAACCTGGCTGACGTGGTGCGGCATGCGGTCACCACCTCCTCTGGCCAGCAAATCAGCATGTCGACGCCTGCTGCGGTATGGGTGATGGGCGATGGCAGCCGTCTGACACAGGTACTCAACAACCTGCTGTCGAACGCGGAGCGTTTTGGCAGCAGCGCCACGCAAGTCACGCTCACTGTTGATGCCACCCACGCGCGGCTGGTGGTCAGCGATAACGGCATCGGCATGAGCGAAGAGTTGATGGCACGCGTGTTTGAACCGTTCCAGCAAGCGCCGCAATCTCTCGCACGCCGCACTGGCGGTCTGGGTCTGGGACTGGCCATCGTGCGCAAAATCGTTGAGCTGCACCATGGTGAGGTCACCGTCTACAGCGCGGGCGCCGGCACAGGCAGCCGCTTTGAAGTCACATTGCCGCTGTCCGCAGCGCCCGCGCCGGAACCCTGCGCCATCGCCGCGCCGCATGTCGAAGGGCTGCAACTGCTGCTGGTTGATGACAATGTGGACGCCGCCGGCGCCGGCGCCGCTTTGCTGGAACTGCTGGGACATGAGGTGCGCGTCGCCCACAATGCAGCCGAAGCGCTGGACGCGGTGCGGCAGAAAATGCCGCAGGTGGCGATCCTGGATATCGGCCTGCCCGACATGGACGGCTACGCCCTGGCTGCGGCCATCCGCCATCAGGCTGGCGATACGCCTCTGCGGTTGGTCGCGCTGACCGGCTATGGCCAGAAAGAAGACATCACGCGCGCCTACGAAGCGGACTTCGACCTGCACCTGACCAAGCCCGCCACCGTGGCCGACCTGCAGCGCGCTACAGCGCCGCTGACGTAGCCCTCACCGCGTCAAGGCTGCTGGCGCGCGCAAAGCCATGATGCTGGAGGATCTCCACCAGCTCTTCCGGCGGGCTGCCGAGACGCAGGTTTTCGGCGATCCAGCCATGCCAGTCCGGCGTGACCTCGCGCGCCTCGTCGTCCAGCGTGATGCCGGTGATGATCTTGGCCAGCAGCGCGTTGATGCGGTAGGTGTCGATCAGGTGCTGCACCACGGGATGGCCAGAATACGGGAACGGATACAGCGTGCAGTTACCTGCGGCCGCGAGACGATGGGCATGCATGGCGTCCAGGTTGACGGATTCAGTGGCCTGGTCCAGATCCGGCTTGGTGCCGAATACGATGTGCATGTCCGGCAGCGCGCCGGCTTTGCTGCGCGCCAGCGCTTGCAGATCATAATAGCCGGATGCCGGTGGCCGCGCCGCCAGGTCGCGCATCACTTTCAGCCAGCGGCGTTCGTGATACAGCAGGGCGTGCTGCGGGTCGAGCAGGGAGAGCGGGCCGAAAGCAATCACCTGCTGCACCTCCAGCAACAGGCCATACATCAAGGCGCCGTAAGCGCCCATGGACTGGCCGATGGTGACCACCTTGCTGGGCCGGATGGCATCGATCAGCGCCCGCAGGCTCTGCGCGGTTTCATCGGGATGCTCACCCAGTCCGGCAATCGTGCGGTGATACCAGCTGTTGCCGGAATCGCGCACCAGCACCTTGTTGATGTGCCGCCCGCTGTTCTGCTCCAGCTTTTTCAGGCGTCCGTAAAAATCGAAATCGGGCCGCTTGTCCCATGAGACGAAGCCGAAGGCAATCACCAGCAGCTCGCCGGGAATGACTTTATCGACCAGCACATCTTCTGTGCTGGTCTTTACGCGCCGGTTATCCAGCGAAGGAATATCGGTGATGGCCAGGGTCATGCACCCTAGCCTACCTTACTGTGGAGTCAACGTCCACCAGTTGATGTTCCAACCGCCCACCCGCACAAAAATCGCTAGATCCTGCTGCCCCGCAGTCAAATAAACCGTCCCCGTGATGGTAGTCCAGTTCTGCCAGCCGCCCGTATTGGGCACCGTCAGCGCAGCGAGGTCGGTGGCGTTTTTGCTGAGCACCAGCTGGCCGCCGGTGTACGGACTGGCGACGCGGAACTGCAAGTTGTACCAGCCGGTCTTCGGCACGTTGACTGGATAGGTCATCCAGTCATTGTTATCGGTATTGCCGACATTGAAGCCGCCGCCCGCGTCGGTAGTGGTCTCCATGCGCATGCCGTTGTGACTGGAGAACATCTCCGCCTCGATGCGCTGGCCGGCCTCCGCCTTCCAGTTCATCCAGTAGGCGATGCTTTCGTTGCGCACCAGCGGCTGTGTGGCGAAATTGCGGAAGTAGTTTTCAATCGCCGCGTTGGTGGCGCTGCCGACATCCAGCGCGCCAAAGGTGCCGCCGTTGCTGCTGTTGGTGACCATGCCCCAGCCCCAGGAACTGGTATCGCCATTCGAGCCGCCGTAGCTGACTGTCTTGTAGGCCCAGTTGGTCGCGGCCCAGCCGTACATATTGTAGATGTCGTAGGTCTTGCGCGTGATCTGGCCGCCGTAGCTGCCGGTCAGCGTCCATGGCTGGAATTCACCGATCAGGAACGGCGTATTCAATGCCGTCAACTTGGCGTTCCAGTCGCAGCTTTCACCGGTGCCGTTGACATTGCAGTGCAGCCAGTTGGCATGCATATTCGCCTGTGCCGTGGCGCCTTGCACTTCGTTCCATCCCCACAGGCCGGGATAGAAGTGCATCCAGAACGCCACGTTGGTGAGGCCGCGCGTGTTCGGATTGCCATACGCGTCAATGCCGGAGTTATGACCCGGCAGCAGGATCACGTGGTTGGGATCCTTGGCGCGCACCACGTTGAACAGCTCATAGGCGCGGTTGGCCAGCGTGGTGGCATCCGTGCCCCACGGCTCGTTGAGCAGGTCGTATGCCGCAATCGATGTGCGGTTTTTGTAGCGGCTGGCGATCATGTCCCACAGCCACTTGGTACGGTCCCAGTAGGTGCTGTTGGTCCACATCTGCGCCGCGCCGACGCAGCCATCATGCTGCTCACTGGCGGCGGCCTGGCCGCCCGCTGCGCCGTGCAGATCCAGGATCACATACATGCCGCGCTTTTCGGCTTCGTTGATGGCGAAGTCCAGATACTTCCAGGCGTCGGCGCGCAGCGTGTACGGGTGGGCATCGTCTTCCACCAGGCTATACAGGAACGGCACGCGCACCACGTTCATGCCCATGCCTTTCATCAGGTCGAAGTCGCGGCTGGTGATCCAGCTGTCGCGGAACACCGACAGCAGGCGCTCTTTTTCAGCCGCGCCAAAACGGCCGGTCAGCGCGGTCTCCAGCGTGCACTGGTCGCCAATGCCGGCGCCATTGTTAGAGAGATTGGTGTTCATCATCCACATCTCCAGCGCCAGCCAGTTACCGGTGTTCACGCCGCGCAGATTGACGCGGTTGCCGGAAGTATCGACCCAGTACTTGCCGTTCTGGCGGATGCCGGGCAGCGTGACGCCGGTCGCTTCCGGCGTGAAGTTGATCCAGTTGAGATTGAAGCCGCCGGCCTTGGCCTGCAGCGTGAGGTTCTGCGTACCGGCCTGCAGGAACACGTGGGAATTGACGGTGGCCCAGCTTTGCCAGCCGCCGGTGGCGCCGATATTGGCGGTCTCGCTGATGGTCTTGCCGTTCTGCGCCAGCACCACCTGCCCGCCGCCGTTGAGTGAAGCCACGCGGTACTGCACGGTGTACCAGCCGGCGTTGGCCACGTTGACGCTATAGGTCATGCTGTCGTTGGCGTCGATCCAGCCGACATCGCTGCCTCCGCCGGTGTCGGTGGTGGTTTCCAGCGCCACGCCGCTCATGCTGGTATAGCTTTCCGCTTCGACCTTGCCCGGTAAAGCGCTTTGCGCGTACACCGCACTGGCGGCGGCCAATCCCGCCACCGCCACCATCCATCTGATGCAATGCTGCAGTTTCGTCTCCATACGGTCTCCTTGATTATTTTAGTGAAGAACCCTGAGTGCGAACTGGAAGCGCTTCCATGTCACAGTGGAAACGCTTCCATGCTGGCAAGAAAACTATAGCATCGGGATTTCTGGCGCGTCAATCGCCGCAGGCGTGCGGCGATCGGGCGTGTGGCGGATCAGTGGATTTCGCTATAGAAGCAACGGCCGCAGGCCTGGCGGTAGCTTTCGTTGCCGCCAATGCTGATCTGCTCGCCTTCTTTGATGCGCTTGCCGTTTTCGTCGACGCGGATGTTCATGGTCGCCTTCTTGCCGCAAGTGCAGATGTTTTTGATTTCTTCGATATCGTCGGCCAGCGCCAGCAGATACGCCGAGCCGGGGAACGGTTCGCCCAGGAAGTCCGACCGCAGGCCGTAAGTGATGACCGGGATGCCGCGCACCTGCGCCAGCTGGTGCAGCTGCTTGACCTGCTCCTTGAGCAGGAACTGCGCCTCGTCGACCAGCACGCAGGCGATCTTGTGTTCGATGGTTTGCAGGAAATCCGTGTTCGCATCGAACACCTCGGTTTCACGCTGCGGCCCCAGACGCGAGGTGACCTTGCCCACGCCGTAGCGGCTATCGATAGCGGCGGTGAACAGCCGAACCTGCTGTCCCTGCTCTTCGTAGTTATGCGCCACCTGCAGCATGGCGGTGGATTTGCCTGCGTTCATCGCAGAGTATCGGAAATAGAGTTTTGCCACGTTGTTCTAAGAAATAATTTTTATAGCCGCCATTATAGCGGCCAGATTACAACGTCCAGGACTGAATCATCCGATGCAGCACTGCCATGCGCGCGGCCAGTTGATCCGGCATGCTGGTGCAGCCTGCCCATGCCAGATGTTCACGCACATAACGGCCAGCGATGGCTACCTTCTCACCGCTCAGATGCCTGAGCCTGTTTTTGTCCAACTTGAAATACCGGTCCCGAATGGTGAGTGGCAGGTAGGACTCCATCGTGTAGGCATCCGTCACCCAGGCACACTCGGTAGTGCCATGTGCAGCAAGAAGCTCGTCGAGAATGCGTTTTTTGGCCGAGCGCGGCGACACGCATAGCAGGTCACCTGCGGCGTCCGTTGTAAAGTCGTCGTCCCGGTCCATCACAATCATCAGCTTGCGATTGATGCTGAGCAATTCAATGAAATCACCGGTATCGCACAAGCTCGCATGGCTCAGCAACGCACCGCCATACAATGCAAACGCATAATCCACATGTTCCTGATACTGCACCAGACCATGAGTTTCACAATACAGCGTCAACCAGTGCTTGATGTAGATGCGGTCAGACGGCCCCTCTATCCAGATGATGCCATTACTCTGAGAGATATCCGCCCCCCTGATCCCCAGCGCATCCAGCACCCGGCCTGCCGATTGCCAGTTAAGCAGCCGATGGGCATTCGCCTCAAACAGCGACACGTCAGCTTGCCAGGCATTACGCTGCTGAAAAACCGGAGAATGGGTGGCGATAAAGAGCTGCAGGCCCCGCTCCGCAGTGATGCGCTCCACCTCCTTCACAAGATAGCGCTGAAGGCGCGGGTGCAGATGAACCTCGGGCTCTTCAACCAGGCAAATGGCCCCGGCTGGCACGGCGCCAAGCCAAGCGAACAAGTCTGCAATTTGCCGCCATCCGCTCGGCAAAGTGGACCAGTGTATATGGTTGCTCTGGCGGCTGTCGTCGGATAACAGGACACCGAGGCGGCCGTTATCGTGCTGATAGAACGGCTTGGCCAGCATGCCTTCGGACGCCTGTCCGCTAAGATGAAAGAATTCGTCCAGCTGTTCATTCTCCGACCAGACGCCGGGCAGATGAAGCGCCGCCTGATTCAGCGCCTCGATCATCGCGCGCTCTTCCTGAATTGCAGCGGACGGCCAGGAGCACACCTGGCAGCCAAACCGTGCAAACTGCGCCGTCAACTCCTGCTCCGATATATCATCCAGCCGCAGCTTGCTCACATTGCGATTGAACGAACACCTCGTGCCATCCTGGTAGCGGCAGAGCAGGTTCAACCACTGCGCATTCAACGCCTCATGGTTGGTCGTCGAGACATTTGCGGCCGAAGGCATGTCATCCGCCGGATGGCTGCGCGCTTGCCCGATCAAGCTGGCCCCGTCAGCAAACGCGAATTCAAATGCGGTCAGCCCCTTGGCCTCCAGGTTTTCACGCGGCAGCGTGACCAGGATGGCTGGCTGAGCCAACATGCGCACCATATCCAGCAAAGTTGTCTTACCACCACCATTCACCCCGATGACGATGTTGATGTCCTTGAATTCATACCACGTGCGTTGAGCGCGCCACGCCAGCAGTTGGTGTTCGTCCCAAGAAGCAAACGCGTTGAGGCGGCGTATCCCACAGAACGCCATGGCCTTGATGTGCATATTCGTTTCCTTTCGGCCTGAGCTACTATTCCATTGCCGATACTATAGCTGCAGGTCTTTGAAAAAAAGAGCATACTTGCCAGAAATACACTTTGGAGATCGTATGCGTAGCCCTGCTTTATTTTCTTTAATCGGCAACACGCCACTGGCCGAGATTACCCGTCTCGATACCGGCGTCTGCCAGCTGTTCCTTAAACTGGAATCGCAAAACCCAGGTGGCTCCATCAAGGACCGTATCGGTCTGGCGATGATTGAAGCTGCCGAGGCCGAAGGCCTGCTCAAGCCGGGCGGCACCATCATTGAGGCGACCGCCGGCAATACTGGCCTGGGCCTGGCGCTGGTCGGGCGCCTGAAAGGCTACCGCGTGCTGCTGGTGGTACCGGACAAGATGTCGACGGAAAAAGTGCTGCACCTGAAAGCGCTGGGCGCCGAGGTGCGCACCACCCGCTCCGACGTGGGCAAAGGCCATCCCGAGTACTACCAGGACTATGCGGCGCGGCTGGCTGCCGAGATGCCGGGCGCATGGTACTCGGACCAGTTCAATAATCTCGCCAATCCGCTGGCGCACGAAACCACCACCGGCCCGGAAATCTGGGAACAGATGGCGCACAACGTCGATGCCATCGTGGTCGGCGTCGGTTCCTCCGGCACGCTGACCGGCTTGACCAACTACTTCCGCAAGGTGGCGCCGCACGTGGAATTTATTCTGGCCGACCCCGCAGGCTCGATCCTGGCGGAATACATCGACACCGGCCGCGTCTCGGAAACCAGCGGTTCGTGGGCGGTCGAAGGCATCGGTGAAGACTTCATCCCGTCCATCGCCGACATGACCGCCGTGCGCAAGGCCTACACCATTGAGGACGTGGAGAGCTTTGCCACCGCGCGCGCACTGCTGAAAGAGGAAGGCATCCCCGGCGGCTCGTCCACCGGCACCCTGCTGGCCGCCGCGCTGCGCTACTGCCGCGAACAGACCACGCCCAAACGCGTGGTCAGCTTTGTGTGCGACACCGGCACGCGCTACCTGTCCAAGGTCTACAATGACGGCTGGATGCGCGACCAGGGGCTGCTGGAACGCCGCAAGCACAACGACCTGCGCGACCTGATCGGCCGCCGCTTCGACGCCGGTGAAGTCATCAGCGTCACGCCGGAAGATACGCTGATGATCGCCTTCAACCGCATGCGCGCCGCCGATGTGGCGCAGCTGCCGGTGATCGACAAGGGCCAGCTGGTTGGCATCGTCGATGAATCCGATTTACTGCTGTCCGTCGGCGCCGATGCGGAGCGCTTCAACCACGCCGTCGGCACCACCATGACCAAGCGCCTGGAGATCCTGCCGCCCACCGCCGACATGCACGCGCTGCGCGATGTGCTGGACCGCGGCCTGACCGCCGTGGTGGCCGAAGGCGAAAACTTCTACGGGCTGATTACCCGCTACGACCTGCTTAACCATCTGAGAAGGACCTTATCTTGAACGACAAAAAAGCCGCACTGGCCACGCGCGTGATCCACGCCGGCCAATCGCCCGACCCATCGACCGGCGCCATCATGCCGCCGATTTACGCCACCTCCACCTTTGTGCAGGAAAGCCCCGGCGTACACAAAGGCCTGGACTACGGGCGTTCGCACAACCCGACGCGCTGGGCGCTGGAGCGCTGCGTGGCCGATCTGGAAAGCGGCTCGCAGGCCTTCGCCTTTGCTTCCGGCCTGGCCGCGATATCGACGGTGCTGGAACTGGCCGATGCCGGCTCGCACATCATCGCCGGCGACGATATGTATGGCGGCACCTACCGCCTGTTTGAACGCGTGCGCCGCCGCAGCGCCGGCCATGACTTTACCTACGTCGACCTGACCAATCCTGAAAACCTGCTGGCCGCCATCAAGCCGGAAACCAAAATGGTGTGGGTCGAAACGCCGACCAATCCCATGCTCAAGCTGGCGGATTTGCAGGCCATCGGCAAAATCTGCCGTGAGCGCGGCATCATCGCCATCGCGGATAACACCTTCGCCAGCCCCATCGTGCAGCGCCCGCTGGAACAGGGTTTCGACATTGTCGTCCACTCGGCAACCAAGTATCTGAACGGTCACTCGGACATCATCGGCGGTATCGCGGTGGTCGGCGGCGAGCCGCATCAGCAGGCATGGCGCGAGCAGCTGGCCTTTTTGCAGAACTCCGTGGGCGCCATCGCGGGGCCGTTCGACAGCTTCCTGGCGCTGCGCGGCGTGAAGACGCTGGCCATCCGCATGGAACGCCACTGCGCCAGCGCGCTGGAACTGGCACGCTGGCTGGAGCAGCAGAAGGAAGTGCGCAAGGTGTTTTACCCTGGCCTGGAATCGCACCCGCAGCACGCGCTGGCCAAACGGCAGATGCAGGGCTTCGGCGGCATCATCTCGATTGACCTCAATACGGATCTTCCCGGTGCGCGCCGCTTCCTCGAGTCATGCAAGGTGTTCGCACTGGCCGAAAGCCTGGGCGGCGTCGAAAGCCTGATCGAGCATCCGGCCCTGATGACCCACGCCTCGATACCGGCCGCCCAGCGTGCAGTGTTGGGTATAGGCGACGGTCTGATACGGCTGTCGGTGGGAATTGAAGATATAGAGGATCTAAAGGCCGATATTCGCCGTTCGCTGGATGCTATTTAGCTGCTAATATCCAGCGCATGGAATTTTTACTCATTATTGTCGGCGTGCTGGTGCTGGGCTTCGCCTATTCGATCATCGTTGCCAGCGCCAAACCGGTGGTTGGCAGCGATTATTACAAGGTGTCGAAAGACGGACGGGTGCTGCTGGCCGCAGGCAAGAAGGTCAGCGCACTCAAGCCCACGCTGTATCCTGAAGGCTTGAAAGTCAAGCTGCGCGGCGGCACGCGGACCGGCGAATTCTATGTGCACGATCTAGTGGCGGAAGTCTATCTGCCGAATCCAAACAAGCTGCCCGCCATCCGCCACCGCGATGGCAACGTCCGCAATAACAAGGTAGAAAACCTGCAATGGGTGAAAGTGACCGAAGTCGAACACCCGGAGCAGGCTGAATTCCCACAGCCCTGATTATTTGCCGAGTTATTCGCCCGGGTGGTAGCGTCGTTCCAGGTTCTTCTCGACGTCCTGCTTGTAGAACAGAACATCCTTGAATTCCCCACGCGCGTACATCGCGGCCTGGTCGTAGAAATGCGGCGAGGCCGGATTGCCGCTCTGCCCTCCCGCCAGGATGCTGCGCGCCTTGATGCGCGGCCCAAACTCCACCGCCGCAACAAAGCTGTTGCCACGCTCGCCGTAGATACGCTTGGTCGTCTGCTTGCTGGTCGTGCCATAGGCGGCCAGCGAACCCCAGTTAGCCGAGGCAAAAGGCACCGGCAAGCTTGGTTTGCTGTCGTCGAAGGGCTGCACGATGTCACCGGTTAAACGTTGGAAGCGGTTGATCTCGCCCCATGGCGTTTGCCAGTTGCCGAAGTCTGTGGTCAGCTTGTCCCTGGCATGCTCTAGTGCTTCGAGCCGCTGCTGCGGCGTGAGGGCCGCCTGCAGGTAATCCAGCACCTGCACTTCCCTGGCCTTGGCGGCCGGCTGGTAGGTGGTCCACAAATCCTGCGCCCAGTAGATCGCCAGCGAGGTTGCGGTCGACGCCAGCGAATAGCGCATGTCCCAGCCACGCAGTGCGGCGATCTGTGGCGCCAGCGAGGACTTGCGCGCATCATCGGCAGGCAGTTCGTCGTATGCTGCAAACAGCTGCGGCAGCAATGGCTCGAAGGCTGGCAGCTGGGTGTCGTAGGCTGCCGCGATCAGACTGTCGATGGTGAAGTTCTTTTTGTTTTCCAGTACGCGCACGGCGTGGATGCCACGCGGGTTCTCGGGATTCATCGACATATAGCCCGGATAGTCCTTTACCTTCGGGCTGTATGAGCCAGCGGCGGTGTAGGGCCAGTTATTGGTGTTCTGGATCCAGCCGTTCTTTGGATTGAACAGCGTGATGGTTTCCTTGACCTCGTGCAGGCCATGCCACTCCGTCGCCGGGTCGCTGCCATCCACCGGATGTTTCCAGTCAAAGCGCGGATCGCGGCGTGGGATGAAATTCCCGTGGAAGTAAGCGATGTTGCCGTCCGCGTCAGCGTACACGGTGTTGTTGGAGGAATTAGTGCGCAGCTCCATCGACTTGTAGAAGGCCTTGTAGTTGCGTGCCTTGGTGCGGATAAAGGACTGCGTCAGCGCCTTCAACGGCTCATTCATCAAACGCACGGCGATCCATTTGCCATCCCTGGCGCGTACAATCGGTCCGTGGTGGCTGTAATAGACACGCACCGTTTTGCTGGCCATGCCGTCGCTGGTCTTGTACGGTAGCGCGATATCGACCGCCTCCAGCGGGCGTTGCTCGCTGCCGTACTGGTAGTAGAACCGGCCGTCTCTTTCGATGATGGTTTCGAGGTATTCGTCAATGACATCGCCGCCGCCGGAGGTGTGCATCCACCCCACGCGGTCATTAAAGCCCTGATAGACAAAGAACTGGCCCCAGGTCACGGCGCCATATGCATTAAGGCCCTCTTCACTGTGTACCTGAATTTCAGGCCGGAAGTAGAACGAGGTATGTGGATTAATCATGAGCAGCGCGCGGCCATTTTTGGTCAGCGCTGGCGCGATGGCAAAACCGTTGGAGCCGCCCGGTTCCTTGTCCAGGTCCACACCGTCGCTGGACGACATCAGCACCGGCGGCATCAAGGGCGCCTTGGCACCGTTGGCGTAGAGCTCTTGCAGCTGCTTGATGTCGATGGTTTCAATATCGCCGCCGATACTGCCCTCGCTGAAGCTGAGCGCCATCCACGGCTCGAACCTGGTGAGCAGCGCAGGCTTCACATCGGGATGCGTTTGCAGGTAGTAGTTCAGGCCATCGGCCCAGGCGTTCATCAGTTTCTGCAGCCACGCGGGGGCGATGGCGTACTGGCGTTTGAGCTCATCGGGATTGATGAACAGCTTCATGCGCAGGTCACGATACAGTGCGGCCTCGCCCTCCACTTCCGCCAGGCGGCCCATGGCGTTGATGAAGTTGAGTTCCACACGATGGAAGTCATCTTCCGCCTGCGCGTAGACCATGCCAAACACCGCATCGGCATCGGTCTTGCCATAGATGTGGGGAATACCCCACTTGTCGCGCAATATCGTCACGCGTTGCGCGGCAGCTTTCAGGCGTGCCGCTTCGCTCGCAGGCGCCTTGGGAGCCGCTGCAGGCGCTGCAACCGCCGCGCTGATTGAAACAAAACATATCAAGGCAAACGGGGTATGCAGTCGCTGCATGGACTAGGACTCCAGTGATTTATCAGGCGCTGACCAACTCGGAAATACGGCGTTGCAAGGCGGTGATTTCTTCCAGCAGCGCGGCGTTCTTCTCGCGCAGGGCGATGTTTTCAGCACGCAGCTCGGCGACATCACTTGGCACATCGCCGTAATCGACGGTGGATGCTGGCCGGCCTTCTTTCGGCTCCTTCTGCGGACGCGAGGCGGCACGCAATTCACGCACTTCCTTGGCGGCTTTTTGCAGCTCCTTCTTGCCGCCGGCGACCGCCGCCAGTTGCTGTTCCGGCGACAGCGACGCTACGTTGGCAGCGGCATTGATCGAAATGGTGCCGGTGCGTACAGCTTCCACCAGCTCGGGCGCTGCCGTTTTCTGAATCTTTTCGATCTGGCCGATGGTGGCCGTGCTCAGGCGCGCTGCGCGGGCGATGTCCTCGCGTGACGCCAATGGCATGGCAGCCGGTTTCTTGGCCGGCGCGTCTTCACCTTCCGGCGGTGCAATCTTGGCGTCCTCGGCGGCAGCTTCTGCGGCCAGTTCCAGCGCGCGGGCCGTCATGATCTCTTTTTTGCGCAGCGCCAGCACGCCGCGCTGGTAGTCCGAAATGCTGCGGCGACCGAGGTTGTTATCGATCATCCACAGTTTGACGTCTTCCATGGTCTTGAAACTGGTGTTCTCCGTTACCTTGAACGGGATGCCGTGCTCCTGGCAGATCTGGTAGCGGTTGTGGCCATCCACCAGCACATCTTCCCACAGCACCAGCGCGTCGCGGCAACCTTCCGTCAGAAGGCTGCGCTCCAGCGCCTGGTATTCGCTTTCGGTCAGCGGCTCGATGTAAGCGCGCAGTACGTCATTGATTTTGATTTGCATATCTATCCTTGAATTCCTGGCGACAGGCCCTGCCCGCTCGCCGTCCAGCATGCTACACCATCCCGCCGCCAGGCCAAAGGGCCGGCTCACAACATGGTTACTAAGGCAATTTTAAGAAAACCACTTTACTATCACACCCAGTCAAACGTGCTTTCTCCAAACACTTGACCAAAAGCCCCGACAGGTCCCCCGCCTGATCGGGGCTTTGCTTTTTGGGCTATTTGCAACACAAGTTCCACTCTGACAACGACATTAAACTGAGTTCATGCTACCTTGGATGCAATGAAGTAAATATTAATTCTTCGGAGAAACAACATGATTGCAAAGATCTCGCTCAAGCTTGCCGCCATCGCCGTCGTTGCAGTACTGAGCAATGCCGCAAGTGCCGTTGAAACCAACCTCAGCGGCCAATACGCACTGACTTCCAGCGCCACCGCCGTCGTCGGCCATAGCAATCAGTTTGTCTTCGATTATTCCGTGACCAACCTGGGCCAGGGCTACGCGGGTACCCAGACCGGTCTGGATGGCTTTACCATCTACATTCCGACCGGCGCCCAGGTGCTCAGTGTCACGCCCCCAACGCCCTACGTTGGTAACCCAGGCTTCTGGAGCACCGGCGCCTCGACCGGCCTGGACCTGGCCCTGGGTGGCAGCAATACGACACAGAATATGGTCGCACCGGCCGGCTATCAAGCCTTCACCTTCTGGGGCCAGTACACGGAATCGGTCTACCAGCAAGGCAGCACCGCGCACTTCAGCATCACCTTGGGCAATGTTTCGGTCGGTAACAATACCGTCGGCATTTCTAGCTACTACGGCAACTACGGCGTTCCCTCCGGCCAAAGCTTTGTGAACAACCAGTACGGCAACTACACCACCTTCACCACGAATGCCCTGTCGGCCGTGAATGCAGTACCGGAGCCGGAAACCTACGCCATGATGCTCGCTGGCCTGAGCCTGATGGGTGTCATTTCCCGCCGTCGCCGCCCGCAGTAATTATTCCCTGCATCAATAAAAAACGCGCTACGGCGCGTTTTTTTATGCCATGATGCGGCTTCAACAATAAGGATTTAACATGGTTAACTACATCATCCGCGTTTCTTATACCGCGCCTCAGGCCGACACTTATGACCGTCTGAACGTTGAGCTGGCAAAATACAATGTCGCTGGCGCCATCAAGGCCGACGACGGCAAAGGCTACTACCTGCCACAAGGCGAGTACTGCTACAGCGGGAATGAAGCCATCAATGAAGTGCGTGACGCGGTGTACCGCTTGTCCAGCACCGTCCAGGACGAACCGCAAGTACTGGTAGTGGAAGTCACCACCCTGTCGTGGGCCGGCTTCAAACTCATCGAAGAAGCGTAAGCCTCCGCTTTTTATCGACGGGCCGCAGCTTTCGCAGCGGCCTTGATATCCGCGCAAGACATCGGCTGGCCATTCTTCACAGCCTCCGCCTCCAGCTGCTGGCATCCGTGATAGTTATGCCAGAACACCACCACATACCCCGCCACACCCAGCACCACAGCCACCATCGCTGCTGCCAACACAACCTTTATCGTTTTTTCAGACGCCATCATTCCACTCATTCAGAAAAACTGGGATGGTAGCATGTGCTTGAGCACAAAACGGGAATAAAGACCCGCTATTCAGCGGGCCTTGGCGGAATACGCGGATATTAGAAGTGTTTCAAACGCCATTCGCCGCTACTGCTCATCGTGGAATCCGATGTTCCGTTCATCGTCGCAACATCCGTAGCCTTCCCCTTGTAATGCGTGAGATAGGTCGGGCCAAAAGACGATTTAACGGTAAAATCTGCATTACCATCCGTGTCAATACGACCGCTTACCGGCAGACTGACGTTCGGGAAATATCGAGATCTACAACTTCCGCGAATTGTCCCAGTAGCTTCGATATAGATCAAGCAACCGGTCGATTCATCAGAAGTAAACGTATCTTTCCAGGACCCCGCAAAGCGCTCGACGCCCGACTTCAGCTTGCCCGTTGCAGCGGTCGAGTAGCTTACTAATTCATCCGTCACATTACCGCTTTTTCCACCTAACACCCCAACCGGAACGACAGTTTCGATATTACATTTTACGTTCATGCCAGACGCCACATCCCGCCAGCAAGTGCCTCTTCGGGTAATCGTGCCGTCTAATTTCTGTAGCGAAGTCTGGAAAACCACTTTAATCGTGTTAAAGCTACCGGCCGCTACTTGAATCGTTTCAGCTGCGACAGCTGTGCCCCTGGTTGTCAACTGGCCTGGCATGTCAAGACCGCTGCAACGGCTACCCTTATTGATCGCCGTGGTAGTTTCCCATGACTTATCGACTGTCACGGTCGAAGGGATCTCATTCCACGGTTGTGCATAGACATACACGCATCCAACCAAAGAGTCTTCCACGTTCACTATGCCACCATCAGCAAATTTTACTTGATTGCCAGCATTGAAATACGGAGACCCCCATTGGGTTAACTGAGTGGCGCTAGCACCGCCAATGGGGAAATACGATGTGTACAGAAAATATTCCGGCGTCAAAATAGGGCTGACATTTGCGTCAAACAAACTTTGATGAGGAGCAGTGGAACGGTAAGTGTAATAGTCGCCGGCTGTCGGCAAAGGTTGAGTGCTTGATTGCGACACAGTTGGTATTGAAGGTGTCAGTGGTACATCAGAAGATGCACCACCGGCTGATCCACCGCCACCACACGCAGTTAGCATGCTGACCACCAACATTGAGATTGCTAATTTCATCATAAAATTTTTATCACCCTGATTGGGACTTAATTTCCCATGCATAAAATATATATTATATTTACAATGTTACTAAATTGCAATTTTCGCTAGCCGCCGAGCGTCGCTACAGCAGCAAGCATTCTGCGATGTGTTTCTCGGGCTGTGGCATATAAGCAGACAAGGCAATTGCCGTGACAACGTGGTCGCTGAAAGCTTTTCAGCTGCTAAAGTGCGCGGGAATATGCTGGATAAACACGAATGATCTGTGCATCGTGCGTTGCTGTATAACGAATAGGAAGGGGGGGGGGGCTGGTGCCTCGAGCCGGAATCGAACCGGCACACCTTGCGGTGGGAGATTTTAAGTCTCCTGTGTCTACCAATTTCACCATCGAGGCCCACACAAGCCCAATATTATGCCATGAACCAGCCGTAACTGCCAGACAACTATTAAATCCGATAACATGGCATCATTGTCAAGATCGATGCCATGAGGATGTTTATGACTGTTCTGCGCCGCCTGTTGTGCGCCATATTGCTGTTGCCGTTGTTCTGCCCCGCGCTGGCGGCCACTGCGCCAGCGCTGCCCCTTCCTGCCCAAACCACCGCGCCAGCCGCGCCGCCGCAGGCCAAGCTGGTACTGGCCGGCCGCACCATCTTCGTGTTCCGCACGGCCATGGCAGGCTTCACGCCGGACGACCGTTCAGAAGGCGCGCGCAAGCGCCTGGATGCCGCACTCGCCCGCAACGGCGCGCAGCAGCCGGGCATTCATCCCATCAACGAAGGTACGCAGGTGATGCTGGACGGCGCGCTGCTGTTCCTCGTCACGCCAGCCGACACCAACCCGCTGGCCGGCGACACCACCGACAGCGTGGCGACGGAAAGCGCGGCGCAGCTGACCAAAGCCCTGGCCGAGCGCCGCGAGCAAGCCAGCCCGCGCTATCTGGCGATTGCCGCCGGCTTGTGCGCCATCGCCACGCTGGCATGGCTGTTGGTGCTGCGCGGGCTGCATCTGCTGCACCGCTGGGTGGGCATGCGCTCGGCGCAGGCGATCAGCCGCCGCCTGAGTCGCGTCAAGGTGAAGAACGTGCGCGTGCTGGATGCGGAGCATTACGTGCGCTTCATGCGCCATGCTGTACATCTGCTGATTTGGGCGCTACGCCTGATTGCCACGTATCTGTGGCTCGCTTTCATACTCGGAAAAATCCCCTACTCGCGCAGCTGGGGTGAGCGCTTGCAGGACTATCTGGTTGACATCATCAGTGGCGTCGCCACCAGCATCGTCAACGCGCTGCCGGGACTGGTGCTGGTAGCAGTCATCATCGCCATTGCGCGGCTGGTGATGCTGACGCTGGGTTCCATCTTCCAGCGCGTGGAAAGCGGCGAGCTGCAGGCGGGCTGGCTGGACAAGGATACCGCCGCGCCTACGCGCCGCATCGCTAACGTGGTGATCTGGCTGTTCGCGCTGGCCATGGCCTACCCTTACCTGCCGGGTGCACAGACTGCCGCTTTTCAGGGTTTGTCGGTGCTGGTCGGCCTGATGGTATCGATAGGCGCCTCCAGCATCGTCGGCCAGGGCGCCAGCGGCTTAATCCTGATGTACGCGCGCACGCTGCGCAAAGGCGAGTATGTGCGTATCGGTGATGCCGAAGGCACGGTAGTGGAGCTGGGCATGTTCGAAACACGTCTGCGTACCGGTCTGGGTGAAGAAATCGCCATGCCGAATGCCTGGGTGCTGTCCAACACCAGCAAAAATTATTCGCGCGTGCTGGAAGGCGCGGGCTTTGTGGTCGATACAAAAATCTCCATCGGCTATGACACGCCGTGGCGGCAAGTGCACGAGATGCTGGAACTCGCAGCGCAGCGCACACCGGACATCGCAAGCACACCCAAGCCGTATGTGATGCAGACCGCGTTATCGGATTTCTATGTCGAATACAAGCTGGTTGCCTATGCCAACGCAGAAGCTCCGCGCCAGCGCGCCGAAGTGCTGAATCGCCTGCACCAGCAGATCAACGACGTGTTTGCCGAACGGGGGGTGCACATCACGTCACCACACTTCATCCAGGACTACACGCCGCCAGAGCAGGCCTAATCCTTGAGGCGGTCACGCGCGACTGGTGGCAGGCGGTGTTTGAGCAGGCCAACGCGCTGGGCGCGGTAGATGCCGTTGTGGCCGGAGAACAGATAGGCCACCACGCACGCCAGCGCCGCATATGGTCCGATTTCCGGCCCGAATAGTTCAATCGCCATGATGGTTGACGCCAGCGGCGTGTTGGCGGCGCCCGCAAACACGGCCACGAAACCCAGTCCCGCCAGCAGTGCAAACGGCAGATGCAGCAGCGGCGCCATTGCGTTGCCCAGGGTCGCTCCGATGTAGAACAAGGGCGTGACCTCGCCGCCCTTGAAGCCACTGCCCAGCGAGCCTACCGTGAAGATGAATTTGCCGAGGAAGTCCCAGGGCGCCAGCGGCTGCTGGAAGGCTTCCACGATAACCGGGATACCAAGGCCGATATACCGTGTGCCCAGCCACCACACCGCCAGCGCAACGGCCGCGCCACCCAGCATGGGGCGCAGCGGCGCATACGGAATATAACGCTTCATGAATGCCGATGCGGCATGCGTGGACTTGGCGAATGCCATGCCTACCAGCCCAAACACGATGCCTGCGGCCAGTACTGCCGCCACGCTCCAGAAAGTCACCGGCGCGATGCTGCTAATGGCGTAATGCGTATGGTGCACGCCCCAAGCCATGCCCACCTGGTCGGCGACAATGGCCGCCACCATGCACGGAAAAATGGCGTCATAGCGCAGGCGGCCGATGGCCAGCACCTCCAGTCCAAAAATCGCGCCGGCCAGCGGCGTACCGAATACGGAGGCAAAGCCGGCGCTGATACCGGCCATCAGGACGATGCGGCGCTCGGCGTGGCGCAGGCGGAAGATGTGCGTCAACTGGTCGGCCAGCGTGCCGCCCATTTGCACGGCTGTCCCTTCACGGCCAACCGAAGCGCCAAACCAGTGCGAGACAACGGTGCCGATCAACACCAGGGGCGCCATCCGCAATGGCACTACTTTTTTGGGGTCGTGAATTTCATCGATGAGCAGATTATTCCCCGCCTCCACGCTGCTGCCAACCTTGAGGTAGATCCAGCCAACCACAAAGCCGGCCAACGGCAGGAACCAGATGATCCAGCGGTGCGCTTCGCGCCAGTTGGTGGCGAAATCCAGCGCAAACAAAAACAAGGCCGAAGCCGTGCCACTCAGCACGGCGACCAGGCTGGCGAGCGTGAGCCACTTGCCGATATAGGGCAGCAGCGCGATTTGTTCCGGGTAGCGAGTTAGCTTCATAGAGCTTTGCATACTAACAAATCTGCCGGGACGGATCAAATCGCGCGCCACCCACTCCTTCGGTTAGTGATGGTGATGCATGTCGCCGTCACGTTTCACATCCATTGCCTCGGCAGGCCTGGATGGCGGCGCACCGGGAGCGCGTGGCGCGGCCGGCAGTTCGCCCGTCCATTCACGCGCCACTGTGCCTTGTGGATGCTGGTACCAGCCCGGATCTTTGTAATCGTTGCGCGCCAGTCCCTCCCTGACCTTCAACACCGTGAACATGCCGCCCATATCCAGGCTGCCGAAAGGTCCGCGTCCCGTCATCATGGGCAGCGTATTTTCCGGTATCGGCATCTGCATATCGCCCATCGCCGCGCCCTTGTCGCCCATGACCATATAACCCGGCACCAGGTTATTGATCTTCTGCGCCACGCCGCTGTGATCCACGCCAATCATGGTCGGTACCGAATGGCCCATCGCATTCATGGTGTGATGCGACTTATGGCAATGGAAGGCCCAGTCACCCGGTTCATCGGCCACCAGCTCAATCGCCCGCATCTGGCCAACCGCGACATCCGTCGTCACCTCGGGCCAGCGCGCCGCCGGCCGCACCCAGCCGCCATCCGTGCCCGTCACCTCGAAGGTATGGCCATGCAGATGCACAGGATGATTGGTCATGGTCAGATTGCCCACGCGGATGCGGACACGATCGTTCTTGCGCACCACCATCGGATCAATCCCCGGGAAGGCGCGGCTGTTGAAGGTCCACAGGTTAAAGTCCGTCATCGTATTGATCTTCGGCGTATAGCTGCCAGGATCGATGTCGTAAGCACTCAGCAGGAAGACGAAGTCGCGGTCCACCGCGTGCAGCTTGGGATCTTTGGGATGCGTGACCCAGAAGCCCATCATGCCCATCGCCATCTGCGCCATTTCGTCCGCATGCGGGTGGTACATGAAGGTGCCTGCATTCCTGGCGACGAACTCGTAGACAAAGGTCTTGCCCGGCGCGATGCCAGGCTGGGTCAGCCCCGTCACGCCATCCATCCCGTTGGGCAGACGCTGGCCGTGCCAGTGCACGCTGGTGTGCTCAGGCAGTTTGTTGGTGACGAAGATGCGTACCCGGTCGCCCTCCACCACTTCAATCGTCGGCCCCGGACTCTGGCCGTTGTAGCCCCATAGATTGGCCGTCATACCGGGCGCGATCTCACGCACGACCGGCTCCGCCACCAGGTGAAACTCCTTGACGCCATCCTTCATCCGCCACGGCAGCGTCCAGCCATTCAGCGTGACGACCGGGTTGTACGGCCGGCCATTCGGTGGCATCAACGGTCCTTGCGTGGCGGCAGACGACTGCACCGGCGCTTCCGGCACCGACGCCGCGCCAGCCTTGGTCACCATGCCAGCGCCGATCAGGGTCGCCGCTCCACTTAAAAAAGATCTGCGGGTGGTCATGGTTGTACTCCTTTATTGGTAGGCAGACGGCCGCCCAGCGCGGCCTCCAGGTTGGCTTGCGCGGTCCAGTAGTCTTTCAGCGCGGCGATGTAGCCGCTGACCGCAGTAGCCTGCTCGCGCGCGTCGGCCAGCAGTTCAAAGACGCTCATCAGCATGCCGTTGTAGCGCAGCAGGGTCTGATCCGAAATCTGCTTGCGCAGCGGGACCACCTTGTCGCGGTAATGACGCGCCAGATCATACGAAGCACGGTAATCCGCATAGTTTTCACGCGCCTCGCTGCGTGCATCGACGGTAGCCTGCGCCAGCAGATTCACTGACTGCATATAGGTCGCTTCCGCACGCGCAACACGCGCCGAGCCCCAGTCGAACAGCGGGATTTCCAGCGACAGCTCATAACCACGCGTCGCCGTTGCACCTTCGCTGTTGCGGACTACGCCCAGATCCAGCACATTGATGAAGCGTGTAGTCCTGGTCAGCCCCAGTGTCGATGCCGTTTGCTCGGTATCCAGCCTGGCCGCCTGAATATCCAGACGTTCGTTGAGCGCGGTCTGCTCAATGTCAGCCAGCTCGCGCGGCGCGGTCGGCAGCTCGGGCAGATGATCCGGCAAACGGTAGTTCACGGCCTGCTCACCGCTCAGGCCCAGCAAGCGCGTAAGCTTTTCACGTGCCGCCACCGCTGCCTTCTGCGCATGGACCACATCCGCCAGCGTCTGCGCGTGGTACGCCTGCTCACGCGCCTGATCGAGCGAACTCCAGTTGCCTGCCTTGCGCATGCGTTCCGCCAGTTCCGCGCTGGCCTGGGCCGATGCCTCGACCTGCTGGGCGTAACTGGCCATCTGCGCCGACGCCACTGCGTCCACCCAGGCGCGGCGTGTGTCCGCCGCTACTTTCAGCGCCTCGTTTGCAACCAGCAGTTTGCTTTGCTCGTAGCGGCGGCCTTCGATACGGCTGGCCATCGGCGCCGTAATCAGGCCGATGAGATTAAAGGTCAGCGTGCGTTCAATGCCAACCTCGCCACCGCCATGGCTACGCTTAAAGTCGAGCACCGGATTTTGCAGACGGCCAGCCTGCACCAGGTCCGCCTCTGCCACACCGAGCGACCAATAGCTGGCTTGCAAACCACGGTTGTTCAGCAGTGCGATCTGCACCGCGTCGTCGGCAGCCAGCGGCTGTCCCAGTTTCTCGTGAATGACGGCCGCCAATACGCGTGCATCGTCGTCATTGCGCGGCAGATGGCCAGCGACACTGGCCTTGGCGCCGGTACGCGCCTCGCTCACGCCAGCGGCGGCGCCAAAGCCGCCATCGCCGGACAGCGATGCGCAGCCGCTCAACAGCAGCACCAGACTGGCGCCACCGGCGAGTTTATACAGACAATTCATGTCCTATACCTCAAAAATCGTTACAGGGAGATCAAGCTCGCAGACGGAGCTTGGGTGTCATCAGGCGTAGCGGCCTTGAGGAGGACGTTCAGGGTGGGCCAGATCGACCGCGGGAAGAAAATCAGTGTAGACGACAGCAGCGGAAAGCGCCGGCATCACCGGCGCGGGCAACGTCAGCGCCAGAACCGGCGCGGCTGCGGCGCAGCATGCCGAGCCACTGCACTTCATGCTGGAGTGACTGGATGACTTGTCGCCATCATGCTGATGTGCGGCCTTGAGCATGGCCGCATGATCGTGCGGACCGTCTGGCATCACCATCGCGTGGGTGCTCACCGGCGCCGGAACGACGCACAGCAGCATCTGCGCCGAAGCGTATCCCTGGTAAGGGAGCGCCAGCAGCATGAGCCAGACGACAAAGGATCGCAGCAGAACAGTCATGCGGCTATGGTAACACAAGCCGCAGCAGCCGTTCAGGCCATGCGGACCAGCGGGTTGGCGATGATGTTGTCGATTTGCGTAACCGCTTCCTCGCACGCGGCAGTCAGCGCGTCGTCCTTGTTGGCGCGGACGAACTGCATGGTGGCGCCTTCAAACACTTCTTCGCCATCCGCTGTCTTGCGGGCGAGGTCGCAGCTGGCGCTCCATTGATGGTCGCCGGTGGGCAGCACGGTCGGGATGATCTCCCAGCCTTTGTAGTGAAGTTGGTCCATGATAGCCTCCTGATCTTGCAAGAAGGCTATCACGGCAGCGGATTGACCGGCGCACGCATGCCCCGGCCTTGCCGCTGGCTTAGTCCTGCTGCGGCGCGACGCGGCCGATGTTCTCATCCATATTGGCCAGATACCAGGTCAGCGACGTCATTACGGCAACGTGGCGTTTCAGCTCATATGGATTCACCTTGTCCAGCGTGTCCGCTGGCGTGTGGTGATAGTTGAAGTAGGCGCTCGAATCCACCAGCGGCTCGAACACCGGCACGCCGGCGCGTTCCAGCGGGCCGGTATCGGCCGCGCCGGCAATGTCGCGGCGTTCAAAGATGCCGGCGCCAATCGGCTCCAGCACATCCTTCAGCGGTGCGAAGTACTTCACCATCGGCGGCGTAACGCTGCCGATGAAGCCAAATGGACGGCCACCGCCGCTGTCCGACTCGATCGCGGCAAAGTGTTTATCCAGTTTGTCCTTGTTCGCTTCAAAGTAGGCCTTGCCGCCACGGGTGCCGTTTTCCTCGTTCATCCAGGCGATGACGCGGATGGTGCGGCGCGGTTTCAGGTTCAGCTTTTTAAGCGTATCGATCACGCCCATGGCGCCCGCCACGCCGGTGCCGTCGTCGTGGGCGCCGGTCGCCAGGTCCCAGGAATCCAGGTGGCCGGAGACGATCACCACTTCGTCCGCCTTGTCGGTGCCCGGCCAGTCGGCGATGACGTTGAAGCTATCGGCATCCGGCAGATTTTGCGGCGTCAGCGTCAAATGCATTTTCAGCGGACCACGGACCGACAGTCGGCTCATCAGCATGGCGTCTTCCGAGGTCACGGCTGCGGCAGGAATGCGCGCGCCCTCAACCACGCCGGTAGCGCCGGTGTGCGGGATGCGGTAGTCAGCGCCGCCGACCGAGCGCACCAGCGCTGCCGCTGCACCCATGTCCGCCGCCAGCTTGGGACCGGCAAAACGGAAACCGGCGCCATGGCCGTACGCTGGGCCAGCGTGGCCACGGTTGGCCATCTCCTGGTCGAACGCTACGTCGAACAGCACGATGCTGCCTTTGACTTGCGCGCCCTTGGCCTTCAGTTCTTCAAAGCTGCGGACGATGACAACCGGCGCAGTCAGGCCAGCCGCCGGCGTCGCACCGGAGCCGCCCAACGCGGTCAGCACCACTTTCTGCGTGATGCCTGCCGGACGGCCGGTGTATTCCACCAGTTCCGCCGATTCCGCACCGCGCACCCAGTGCGGCACTTTCACAGGCTGCAGCGTCACCTTGGCGCCCAGCTTGCGCATGGCGTCCGCCACCTGCTCCACTGCGGCGGCTGCACCGGCAGAACCGGACAGGCGCGGCCCCACCAGGTCAGTCAGATCGGCCAGGCGTTCATACGCCCAGTCGCTTTTCATGGCATTGTCGCGGATCTGGGCCAGCGTGGCAGGATCATTGGCAGGGGCAGCGTAAGCGCCGACGGCGAGCAGGCTGGTGGCCAGAACGGTCAGCGACAGGGAGTTCTTGATGACGGATTTCATGCGGGTCCTGTGTTATAAAAAGAATGGGTAGCAAGATCGTCTTAGACGATAACCTATCATGATGAACTTGTCATCCTGTTGATTTGCTATCCCGCTTACTCTACGATATAACTTCAACTGCCAGAAGAAAGCGCCTATGCTCAAGGGTCAACTCTGCACCGTCCGTCATCTGCTGACCGCCGATCTGAATACCTTTATCGCATTGGTCAACGACCTGCCCTCGCGCGGCGATTATTTTTCCACCCAGTTCAAATCGCCGGAAATCATGCGCAAGGAGTTTGTGCAGAACAGCTTTGTCACCGAAGACAGCGAGCTGTTTGTGATCGAAGACGCGCTGCATCACATTGTCGGTGTCATCACCCACTTCAAAAGCCGCACGCCGACCACCCGCGAAATCGGCTACCGCCTGTTCGAGTCCAAACTGGGCGGACGCGGATTTGTCACCGAGGCGTGCAGGCTGCTGGTGGATTACCTGTTCAACGTTCACCAGTACCAGCGCCTGGAATTGCTGACCGCACCGGAAAACGTCGCCTCCGTGCGCGTCGCGCAGAAGTGCGGCTTTCAGGCGGAAGGCACGCTGCGGCAGGCCTTCTTCATCAATGGCCGTTATCAGGATGTTACGGTTTTCAGCCTGCTGCGCCCTGAATGGGAGGCGCAGCGCCGCCCATCATGAATTGTTACAAGGCATTACCGGCCAAGCCACTTTGTAAGCATGTGTATAAGGCGTGGTACTTTTCCTGCTGCGGTTTATAGTGGAGTCACTGGCTAACGCATTCATTCCGATGCAGGCCACAGCAAGGGGATTACCATGTTGAGCAAAAAAATGATGGGTGTAGCGTTACTGACCGTAGCAGCCGTATCGTCGTCGGCATACGCAGGCGACCGTGATTTCAACACGGTGGCCGGTGCTGTGGTCGGTGCAGCAATCGGCAACAGCGCTGGCGGCCGCGATGGCGCCATTGTCGGTGGCCTGGTCGGCGCGGCGGTCGGCAACAGCATCCGCACGGATGACCGCTACTATCGCGGCCGTGACCGTGGTTATGTAGAGACCCGCGTCTACACGCAGCCAGCGCCGGTTTATTACGAGCGTCCGGCGCCTGTCTACTACGAACGCCCAGAGCAGGTGTACTACGCGCCGCCTCCACGCTACTACGCACCGCCTCCACGCGTGATCTACGTGGAACCGCGCCCTTACTATCGCGGTGATCGCTGGGAACACCACCACGGTCGCTGGGATCGTTGATCCGGCAAGACAGGACAGCCAAAGCATGCTTTGGCTGTTTTCTTTTCAGGGCTGGCTTTTAAGCAGCCGGACGTATGCAGGATAGTCGGCAATCGTATTGTGTCCCGCGCCGTCCACGACCGCCAGCTCCGCCACGCCCTTGGCGAAATGGGTGTGCAGTGCGCGACTGCTGCTTGACGGGATGACCTTATCCTGTTCCGCCATCACGATCAGCGTCGGCGCCGTAATCTTCGCCGCGTACTTCCACGATTCAAACTTGTCGCGCAAAATCCAGCGCACGGGAAAATACGGGAACCGCGCCACGGCCAGTTCCTGGATGCTGTTGTACGGAGTGACCAGTACCAGCCGCGCCACCGGCCGCTCGCTGGCCAACTGCACCGCCACACCGCTCCCCAGGCTACGGCCTATCACTGTGATGTGACCAGAATGGTGTCGTCACCGGCGGCCAGCTTTAACAGAGGCACGTCCGGTCTGTGCCGCTGCTGGGGGAAATAAATAAACGATTGCTGCATGAAGTACAGCGCCACACAAACGACTCCATACACCATCGCCAGAAAGATCAGCAGCCTGCCCATCACTTTCCGCAGTATTCCGAGCGTTTGGCTGGTACACGCAGGACCTGATCGACATAATAGGTCAGCGCAGCATCCACGTATTTCGGATCGGGATGCATTGCAGCGAAAGCGGCTCCCTGCTGCCGCCAGATTGCAACGCAGCTAGCCGTACCCGCAGTGCTTTCCGCGCACGCTGTGAAGGCGTCAAAAGCCTGCCGATAGCTCGAAAAAGCAGCGTGGTCCATCGGCAAGCCATGACCCGGAACCAGGGTGTGGAAATCAAGCTGGTCTATCTCGGCCAAGACCTGGCGCCAGCCTTCGGTACATCCGGTATCAAAGAACGGCAGCGGCACCACCACCAGGTCGCCAGCGAACACCGTCTTATTTGCCGGATCATGAATCCAGACATCGCCCTCGGTCGCGGCATACTTCGCCAGATGCAGACGCAATTCACGTGCGCCCAGCTGTATTGACATCGGCCCTTTTACCGGCTGGTCGGGAATCAAATTGGCTGGATCGTTGATCGCCTCCAGATACAGCCGCGCATCGGTCTTGCGCTCCTCCGGCGCGGAGGGATCGTCCAGCAGCGCTTTTGCCTGCTCGATGTTTTTGGCCAGGAAGCCCTTCAACGCCCCCTCCACCGCCGTACTAGCATACAGTCTGGCGCCGGGATAAGCGGCGTGGATACGCGCATTGCCAGTCGTATGATCGAGATGCCAATGGGTGTTGATGATCGCGGTGATCGGCTTGTTCTTCGCCTTGGCCACTGCAATAATCTGATCGGTATGCGCGGGATGGCGGCCAGTATCGATGACCAGCAGCTCCTCAGGCCCCTCAAGCACAATCGAATTGCCATCCGGCTGAACGCCCTTGGGCACTTTACCTTCAATAAAAGTGTACGGTGCCGCCATCACAGGCGTCGCCGTCAGTCCGGAAATGAGTGCCAGCGCCACGATCAACTTCATCCCCTTCCTCCGTAGTTGGTGCGCCAAGGTTGTCGACTTGTTAAAATTTATATCAATTTAACATGCCGAAACAAGGCTGGGCAAATTTCCGCCACCCTCCGCTAGTGCTTTGCGACGGAGGAACTCATGACGACAGCAGACGCAATTATCGCTTTGGAACTTGGCCATTACCGGCTGCGTGAGCAGATCGGTGGATCGGCGTACGGCATCATCTGGCGTGCCAGCGGGCCGCAGGCGACAAGTGATGTGGCGATCAAATTAATCAACCATGAGCAGATGGCGCGCGCCCTGCCGCCGCAGCGCGAACGCTGGACCACGAGCGCCAGCAATGAAATCGCATTCCTGCAGTCGCTGGAGCCATGGGACGAGCGCCATATCGTGCGCTTGCTGGACAGAGGCTGGCACGAAGGCCTGCCGGTACTGGCGCTGGAGCTGATGGGTTCCGATCTGGGCAGGCACATGATCGCGCTGAAGGGCCGCGGCGAAACCGTGCCGCTGCCGCAGGCCTTGGGCTGGATCGCGCAGATGAATCAGGCGCTGGCCAAAGTCCATCAATACGGCTGGCGATATCTGGACCTCAAACCCGCCAACGTTCTGGTAGATACACACCTGAACACCATCAAGCTGGCCGATTTCGGCACCAACCGCGAGTTAGGCAACCTGCAGGCGCACTCTTATGCCGGCACCGCCAACTGGCAGGCGCCCGAACAATTCTTCCCGACAGACGGCGGAGGCTACGCCACCAGCGCACGCAGCGACTATTTCTCGCTGGGCGCGATGCTGTATTTTCTCGTCACCAACGGCATGCCGCTGCGCTTCTGCGCGGACTGCGGACACGCGTACCGCGCCCACCACATTGCCGGCGCCGACCGGCTGCGCGGCATGAACGGCGGCGAGATTCCGGCGGCACTGCAGGCCGAAGAAGCAGACCGCTTTGCCGCCGCCATTCCAGCCGCCAGGCGCGATGCAGCACTGGAGCTGCTGCGTGCACTGCTGCATATCGATCCCTCCAAACGTCCGCGCCACGCCATTCAGATCAGCCGCATGCTGAACGCGATCCAGGGCCAAAAGCTGGCGCGCGGTGAATTTGACGCAGCCGATCCAGTCCACGGCATGCGCCGTCCGACAGCACTCAACGGCTGGCAGGCCATGCAGGGGGCATGATGGCAATTGCACTCACACGCGCGGCGCAGCCGCATCATCAGGCGCCGCACCCTACTCTGGCCAGCGCGGTTGCCCGCACCAGCGGTCTAGCATTCGTACTGGCCCTGCTGGCGGGACTGTGCGGCCTGCAGGCATTGGCCCTGCTACGCGCTCCGGCGGCATGGCTGCCGTCTGCGATTTCCGTCCACCTCAAGCCTGGCGACAGCGTCACCCTGGGGCAGCAGGAACTGGCAGCGCCACAAACTGATCGCAACCATTTGTCATTGCACCGCGATGCCGACGGCAGCTGGATGCTGCGTAACCTCAGCGCGTCCCGTCAGGTCATCGTGCAGCGCGACGGCGAAGAACAGCGCCTGGGCAGCATGCCGCTGGACGGCTTGCTGCACTTCCAGATCGATGGCGCAGTGTTTGACGTGCGCTCGGCCGATGCAAGCCACGTCGTGTTTACGCGCGACGGCCAGGAATGGCGTTACGACGGTGCGACCTTGTACCGCGACGGGCACGCCCAAGCCAATTGCCCAGAATCGCGGTTGGCCAGCAAGGCCTTATCCGCCTGGAACCGCATTGCGCCAATGCCGCTGACCATCGCGCGGCCATTGTCATTCGGCGGAAATCTCTACTGCGATAACCGCCTCGGACTCGATCAGGTCACACCCGGCGCAGCAACGGTTTCACGCATCAACGGCCGCTTGCAGCTATCGGCCGCCAATCCCGACGGCGACCGCGCTGCCGTCCTGCTCGGGGCGACGGATTTACGCAAGCAGGAAGCCACGCTGCAAGGCGTGAACGCGATCATGGTCGGCCATACGCGGTTTCAGCTTTCGGCAAGCGGCGACCAGCTCACACTGCAACCCAGCCGCCACATCAAGTTGTACAGCGAACCGGAACTGAAGCTGCCGGAGCAAATCAGCTGGCAATGGCAGCAGCGCGCACTGTGGAGTGGCCATGCCAGCGCAGTCTGGATCGCGCTGGGCGTGAGTATCGTCGCGTTGATCGTCAGCCTGCTCGCAAACCTCGGCAGCAGCGCGCTCCTGGCAGCAACAAGCATGCTGGCCGCCGGCGTGATCGCGCTGATTTCCCAACGCGCGGGCATGGCGCCCAGTGCTGCATGCTCGCTGCTGCTGGGCGCAGGCGCGCTCGCGATGTGGCTGATGCTGCCAGGCCGCTTAACACTCGCCACCGGTGCGGGCGTGGTGCTGCTGGCTGTTGGACTGCTCGCGCAACTGGAACTTGGACTGGGCGCGCCGGAATCCTCCTGGCTGCGCTACTACCAGAAGAGCGCAGCCATGCTGGCGATCGGTTCCGGCCTTGGCGGTTTGCTGCGCCTGTGGGCGCAATACCAGGCTGCGCGCAGCGCTCATTTACAGCAGCGTCTCATCGAGTGGCTGCTCGCCGCGCTGGCGGCCATCGCGCTGGCGGCGTTGGCCGCCCAGGTCCTGTGGGGCGATGAAACCGGCGTCTTCGACTTGCAGCCGGTGGAACTGGCCAAACTCGCGCTGACCGCCCTCACCGCCCACTGCCTGGCATTGCGCTTCAACTGGCATAACGGCCCGCAGCGGCTGGCCGATCACGGTACGCGCTGGCTGCAATTGATCGCGCCGGCGCTGCTGTTCCTCGCCCTGCTGGGCCTCGCACTGGTGCAGGTGGATGACTTCTCGCCGTTGATATTGCTGCTGGTCTGGAGCACCGGCATGGGACTGGCCTATGCGCTGGCTGCACGCAACCGCATCCTGGCTGCAGTGCTGTTCAGCGGCGCAGGCATGGCGATCGCCGCCATCGTCTACCTGCGCCTCGTCGGCACCGATGACCTGATACGCTGGGGCTTCTACGCCGACCGCTTCCTCGTCTGGCTGAATCCCGCCGAACATCCACACACAGGCCAGCAGTTGCTGCTCGGCGCACGCGCCATCGGCGAAGGCGGCTGGCTCGGCGCCGATCACTGGCTAGGCCTGCGCGCACTGGGCCAGTCGGCAGGGAACGTGGTGCAGATCCCCGCCGTGCAGGATGACTTTGCCGCCTCCTTCTTCCTCAACCGCCATGGCCTGCTGAGCGGCCTGCTGCTGTGGGCCGTACAAGCCGCCTTCCTGATCGGCGTGGTACTGACCGCATGGCAGGCCTACCGCAACGGCGCCAGCGCCCGCAACTTCCGTCAGGCCTGGCTGGGACGCTTCCGTTATTTCGCCCTGTGTGGCGGCGGCGCTTTCGTGCTGGGCCACTTCCTGCTGTCCTGGGGAACCAACCTGGCGATCTTCCCCATCATGGGGCAGCCCATGAGTTTTCTGTCGGCTGGTGGCAGCCACCTGCTGTTTTTCCTCTGCCCCCTGCTTACCTTCAGTGCGATATCTTCAGAAGGAGTTTGAATCATGCCGACCTATGTTCAACACGCTGTCCTTGGCCGCATTCCGGACGTGTTCAATGCCGAAGCGATCTGGCAGGCGCCTGGCCTGTCGCTGTTCTCGCGCCGTCCGCTGCTGCGCGACTTGCTGGAGCGCAGCCCGCGCGAGCACCGCGGCCGTGCCGCCACGCGCTGCTTTTCTCATGTGACGCTGGTGCTGCCGCAAGAGGAAGTTGACGACGACTACCATCTTACGCGTGGCGCCCGCGCCCGCGATCTGGCGCAGACGCTGATGACACTGCACCAAAAGGACTTCGGCGACCTGCTGGGCAGCGATCAGGTGCGCTACGACGTGGTCGGCAATACCTCGCTGGCGCCCGGCGAGATCGAAGTCAAATTTGGCCACGCTGTCTATCTGCCGGCGCCGGATGAAAAAATCCTGTACAACCTGAGCGTGTCGCGTGACAGCGCGATCTGGCATGCCGTGTGCCCGATCTATCCTGACCAGCGGCTGGCCTTGATCGGCGGCGAAGGGGGCGAAGCCAGCGCCGTGGCGCAAGGCTGGCCTTTCGGTCCCGATGCCGCCCTGCTGATCCTCAACGACGGCCCCGATGCGCCGCCCGTCGTGCAGATGCGTCCCAAAGACGCTTTCGACTGCCGTTACGATCCGCGCAGCGGTTACTACACCATCAAGTCGCTGCGCGAACCGCAAGGCGGACAGCGCCTGCTGCTGAAAATCGCGCGCACCTCCGCCCTTCCTGCGCGTTCCCGTCAGCTCACCGAAACCACCGAGGCGGCGCCAGTCAACGCCGCCAAACCAGCCGTGTGGCAAAGCCGTTCGCGCACCAGCGAGGCGCCAGCTGGCGCCGCACAAATCGACCTGACCGCCGTTCCCGCTGCGGCCAGCCATAAGCCCGCCAACCGCCCCGGCGAGAGCGATGCCACCTACGCTCCCGTATCGCAGCAGCGCGTGAGCCTGGTGGCGCTCGCCTTGCCGCGCCTGAGCCGCTACCGCGACACCGGTGCGCAAGCGATGGAACTGCCCTTCGACCGCGCGCTATCCCTCGCCAACGATGCACAAGCCGCCATCAGTCTCATCGTCGATGCCTCGGACAATCTGTATGCCTGCACGCCCGAAGGCAAACAGCGCGTGGAAGCACCGGCCATGTTTGCGCCTGTCGACACGCGCGCGCTGCGGCTGCTGCCTGCCGCTCCGGAGATGGCGGACCGCTATCGCGCGCTGGTCTGCCTCGCGCAGCCCATCAGCGCCGGTGTCGCCAGCGGCGCGCGCTTTACCTTCGGCCGCAGTTCGCCAATGCTGGCCGCCCTGCGGCTGCTGGATTCACCGCGTTTCCTCCAGCGCGCCGATGGCGCAGGCATCAGTGCGGACCGCATCGGCCTGTCGCGCAATGCTTTCAGCTTTGAAGCGGTGGCAAAGGGCTACACCATCGCCCGCCTGAGCGCCACGCAAGCGCTGTATCACCTGGACGACAAGCTGCAATTCGTCGCCAGCGTCGGTGATGCGCCCTACCTGCTGCCGCACGGCCATCATCTGGCCGCCGGCCATTACGTGCTGCGTTTCGAGGCCTGAGATGGATGCGGCCAGACTCTATGCCATCGCCGCGTTTGTCGCGGGGCTCATCATCACGCTGTTCCTGGCGGCGTATCTGACGCCACGCAGCTGGTGGCGCCGTCCCAACGCGCGCGCGCTGCTCATCATGGTGGTGGGCGCATGGGGATTTGGCAGCCTGATTCTGTACGCCACGCACGGCCCGGCGGCGGCAACCAACATCGCATCGACAGCGCCAGCGCCGCTCATCAGCGCTGCGGCGAACGCCGCACCCGCCAATGACGCCCCAACCGCCGGCCAGCCCTTCCACGTTCACCGCGACCTGAATCTGCGGGCTGCTCCAGGCGTCCATTCCGCCCGCGTGGCTACCGTGCAGGCAGGCGCCATCGTCACGCCCACCGGTGTGCATGACGGCGACTGGTGGCAAATCAAAACCATCATCAACGGCCGCGAGACCAGCGGCTGGGCCAGCAGCCTGTGGCTGCGCCGGAGCGGCGAATGACACACCTGGCCCCCACCACCGCCGCGCTTTCAGCTAAGCTGTGGCCTTTCGCACCTCGCGCTGCGGCGCCTGCCCCGATGACGCGCATCACCGACCATCTCGACTTCGGCCCCGGCCTCGATGTCGCTGCCCGCAGCGCGGCCAGCATCAGCAAACTGCAGGTGCCGGAAAATCAGGACAATCTGCTCATCATCGACACCGCCGGCCGCGCGGTCCTGCTGCTCGACCAGAAACCGCATGCCACCCAGCTGCCCGACTGGCCCGCAGGCCACGTGCGCCTGGCCGTCCTGGATGGCATGGGCGGCCACGGCCACGGACGCCAGGCTGCGGAAGCCGTCGCCACCGGCCTGCTGCGCATTCCCGCTTGCAGCACGCTGGAACAACTCGGCGCGCGCCTGGACCAGCTGCACCTCGACCTGCAGGCCCGCTTCAGCCACCCGGGCGATCATGACAGCTTCCGCCGCCCCGGCACCACACTCACGCTGCTGGAGATCCCGCCCGGCCAGCCGCCAATGCTGTTCCACGCCGGCGATTCGCGCCTGTACGAAATCACCGGACAACACGCGCGGCCCCTGACGATCGACCACGTCCCCGCCACCGCCTTTGCCATGCATGGCCTGCTGGGCGAACAGGAATGGTGGCAGCAGGTGCACGGCGAGCACCGCGCGCAGATCTCCCAGGCTTACATCCTCGGCAACGCCTTCGCCAATCCACAAGTCCTGGAAGATGGCCTGATGCCGCTGCACGCTGCCAATCTGCCGCCGTTCCTGCAGCAGTTGGCCGACCGCCGCGCCATCCAGGTCTGCGCCGACGCTACCTATCTGCTAGCGACCGACGGTTTCTGGGCTTGCGCCGATCCGCAGCCGTGGATAGAACGCTGGCCCTCGCTGCTGAACCAGCCGGCTGGCGCCGCACTCGACGCCCTGTTCACCGACTATGCGGCAAACCCGCCGCCGCAGCTCCACATCGACAATCTGAGCGCGATCGTGCTGCGTTTTTCCGCCGCCACGGCCGGCTGCAACGTTGACGAAACAGCACTACCTGTCGCACCAATGCCCGCGCATTTTTGATATGTGCACAGGGAGCCGCAAAAAGCTGCAAAAAGTCGTTGCAAAGTTTGCCAAACAGAGCGGAAACCGCATAAACTGACGGGTATCCCATCGGTCGGTTTGTCATGAAAAAATGCAGTAATGCCCAGCACCCGCATTGCACTTACTGGGTCTTGCCTGGAGCGCAAACTTGCGAAGGCGGTCACGCCCAAGCAGAGCCTTCCAGCTTTGACCTGCTGAGCGCCTTGCGCACTACCCGTGCCGCCTCCCCGGCCACGGCGCTGGATGCCGTCCCTGCTGCGCAAGCCGCCCCGTCCAACTACGCCAGGCCACTGCAACGCGCTCACGCCGAGCGCCCGCAATTGCACATCAGCGGCTTTGATCCACGCGCGGCCGGCGGCCGTCAGACGCTCAAGATGGAACTGCGCGGCATGCCGGACGCCTGCGCGCCGCAACTGACGCTGCAACTGCAATCCGACCTGATTCCCAACGGCGCTTCTCGCCAGCACTTCGTGCGCGCGGTCGGCGGCGAATGGCGCCCGGTGTTTGTCGAGTTCTCGTCGCGCGGCAAGGAGCATGGCCAGTACCAGATCAGCATTGAGCTGCTCAGCGAGCACACCGGTATGGCGGCGCGTAAATGGGTGTGCACCTTCGTCATCCTGGTGCCACGCCTGGATGCGACCCTGACCGAAATCCACCGCATCTTCCTCAGCACGCACAAAAACGTGCGCGTGATGGCGGATGACGCCTCCATCGCCCGCGTCAGCGCGCAAGGCGGCGACAGCCTGGATATCGACGTCACCGCCCGCAACGCGGGCATCGCCCATCTGGACCTGAATGCGCCAGCCGGTAAAGTGGACCTGGGCTTCTCCACCATCGCGTGGGATGAAGACCTGATTGAAATCGACATGCCGCAAGCTGCGGCGGTGCATCCGCATCCAAGCCAGGCCGCTTCGCTGGTCAATGCCGCGCCGGAAGCCGGTGCGCAGCGCCAGATCCGCCTGTTCGCAATGGACGACTGCGTCATCGGCCGTTTCGAACTGGTCGATCCGGAATCCGACGTGCTGCTGACCCACTACACCGCCGACGGCCAGGAAACCAATGGCCTGACGCGCCGGCTGTCGGGCCGCCATGCCATCATCCGCCGCTCGGGCCAGGGGTTTGAGATTGAAGACGTCTCGCGCTACGGCATCCTGCTGGATGGCGTGTGGCCGGGCAAGCACAAGCCGGCCGCGCTGCGCCTCGGCATGCGTATCGAATTCAGCGCGAGCATCAAAGGCATCGTGACCTTGTCGGTGTCGGCCATCATGCCGCATGGCGTGATCCTGCACCGCGTGGACCATGGCGCCAATGCAGAGAGCTTCTACCTGCTGGCGCCCAATACCCATCCGGGCTATCCGGTGAAGGCGTTTGCCGCCGCGCCCCATGCGGCTGCACTGCCGCTGCTGTTCCACCGCGACGGCGGCTTCTGGCATCTCGATCAGCTGACCGGCAAGGAAACCGCGCTGGCGCCGACCGTCTCGCTGGATAAGTTGAGCCGCGTGCCAGGCCACACCCGCTTCGCCAGCGATGCGTACCCGGAACACTGGATCATCCGCACCGGCGCCAACGACATCTACAGCACGGTGGCGGCGAACGCCATGTCCACCGCCTGAACCTTGCTTACGCTGCCGGTTTCTTCGGCGGCAGCGGAATCCACTCGGTTTCACCCGGCACTTGAGGGAAGCGTTGCGCCTCCCAGTCCTCGCCCGCCTGCACCACGCGCTCCTTGCGCGACGAGACGAAGTTCCAGTACATATAGCGATGGCCGTCCAGCGGCTCGCCGCCAATCACCACAAAGCGCGCATCGCTGCCGGCCTTGACCTGGCGTGTGTCCGCAGTGTTCAGCAGCGCCATGCTGTGCAGGGCCAGTGCGGCGCCATCCACTTCCAGCTCGCCGCTGATCGGATAGATGGCCGCTTCGGCGGGCAGGCCATCCAGCGCCAGTTGCGCACCGGCTTTCAGGGCCACGTCCAGGTACAGCGTCTGGCTGTAGGTTTGCACGGGCGAGGTCAGGCCGAAAGCGGAGCCGATCAGCACGCGCACATCGGCGCCATCCAGCTGCAATTCCGGAATGGCGTCGGATGGCGTATGGCAGAAGCCCGGTTCGTCCTCTTCATGCGCGGCCGGCAGCGCAGCCCACAGTTGCAGGCCGTGCGTGCGGTGCGGTACGCCGACCAGGTCTTTCGGCGTACGCTCGGAGTGAACGATGCCACGGCCGGCTGTCATCCAGTTGATGGCGCCCGGTTCAATGCGCTGGTAGGTCCCCAGGCTGTCGCGATGGTCCATCGCGCCTTCAAACAGATAGGTCACCGTGGCCAGGCCGATGTGCGGATGCGGACGCACGTCATGGTCGGCATCCACCGGCACATCCACCGGGCCGAAATGGTCGAAGAAAATGAAGGGACCGACTGCCTGCTTCACTGCGGACGGCAAATAGCGGCGCACCACAAAACCGCCGCCCAGGTCTTTCTCGTGGCCTTTCAGCAGATTCGAAATGGTCATGGCCTTATCCCAGTACGGTGGTCACTTCGGTGGTAACAGAAGTCATCAGCTTATGGATCGGGCACTTCTGCGCCGCGGCCAGCAGCTCCGCGCGCTGCGCCTCGGTCAGATCGCCGGTGACATGCAGGGTGGCGTTGAGGCGGTAGATGCCCTGGCGCTCTTCGCTGGCATCGCGCTCCATGCTGACCTCCACATGCTCCAGCGGGATGTTTTTGCGTTTTGCATACCAGACCACGGTCAGCGCTTTACAGGCGCTCAGCGCGGCGTCGTACAGGTCATGGGGCGATGGGCCGGCGTCGTTGCCGCCTTCCGCTTCCGAGCCGTCGGTGGAGATAATGTGATTGCGCACGTGGACGATGTGGCGCATCGGCAGGGATTGATCTCGCAGGGCTTTGATAGTCATTCGGTATTCCTTGTAGGCGGTGAATCAAGAACCCACAATGTACACCGAATGAGAGGCTTGTGCTTCTACTAAAAGGCTACGCGCCGACCAGCACCATCGAGAAATCCGCACCCGACTGGCGTAGCGCCTTGAGACGCGTATGTTCCGGATCGTTGTACCAGGCCTGCGCATATTCGGCCGATGGGAACTCGATCACCACCATCGCCTCCGGCAGCACTGGCGAGCCTTCCAGCGTTTGCGGCGCGGTTTTCGCCAACAGCTTGCCTCCATGCTTTGCGGTCAGTGCCGGCATATGCGCGCCGTACTCTTTTTGCCATTCCGTGTTGCGCAGGGTTACGTATCCGATTGCGTATGCTGCCATGATGAACCTCCTGTGATGTGTTTGAGGCTTCATTATCATCACAAGCCGATTCGACATAAATGGACTAGAATTTCACTCACTCCTAACAAATAGTTTCGAATATGAGCGACAAGCTACGCAGCATGGAAGTCTTCACGGCAGCGGCGACGGCAGGCAGCTTTGCGGCAGCGGCGGAAACGCTGGGCATCTCCGCCGTCATGGTGGGCAAGCACGTGCAAGCGCTGGAGCAGCATCTGGGCGCACGCCTCATCGAACGCAGCACCCGCCGCCAGACGCTCACCGAAATCGGCGCCGCTTACCTGGAGCGCTGCCACGACGTGCTGGCCAACGTGGCGGCGGCGGACCACGTGGCGGAAAACCTGCGCGCCGAACCACAGGGCAGCTTGCGCATCTCGGCACCGGCGACATATGGCGAACACAAACTCACGCCCGTCATTGCCGAGTACACCGCGCGTTATCCCAAGGTCAGTATCGATCTGGTGCTGAGCAACCGCGTGATCGACATGGCCGAAGAAGGCGTGGATGTCGCCATCCGCTCCGGCCCGGTTACCGACACCAGTCTGATAGCGCTGCCGCTGGCGCCGGGGCGCATATTGGCCGCTGCCAGTCCCGCGTATCTGAAGAAGCACGGCACGCCGCGCCATCCATCGGATCTGGTCAGGCACAACTGCCTGGTGTTCGCGGGGGCTAGCACCACCTGGCGCTTCCGGCGCGGCGAAGACCTGGTCGAAGTGAAGGCGCGCGGCACGCTGGTCAGCAATACCGGCGCCTCGCTGATGATGGCCGCGATTGCCGGCATGGGCGTGGTTGTCCAGGCGGATGCATTGATGGAGCCGGCCATCGCGCTCGGGCAGCTGGTACGACTGCTGCCGAAATGGGAGCTGCCGTCGCGCGCCATGCACATCCTGCGCCGTCCGGAAGCCCGCCCCAGCGCCAAGGTCCGCAGCTTTGTCGACTTCGCGCGGGAGCGCCTGAGCTAACCCAGGCGCTTACCATCGGCGGCTGCGTCCCGGCCGGCGCCGAACCAGCTTAACGGTCGTTTGCAGCGATCAGGCGGTAAACCACTGCGCCCAGCAGCGCGCCAATGATCGGTGCAACCCAGAACAACCACAACTGGCTGGTGGCCCAGCCGCCTACATACACCGCCACCGCCGTGCTGCGGGCCGGATTGACCGACGTATTCGTCACCGGAATGCTAATCAGGTGAATCAGGGTCAGGCACAGGCCAATTGGCAGCGGTGCGAAACCCTGCGGTGCACGCGCATCGGTGGCGCCCAGAATCACGATCAGGAACATCATGGTCATGACGACTTCGCACACCAGCGCCGCCGTCAGCGAGAAGCCGCCCGGCGAATGTTCGCCATAACCGTTGGAGGCAAAGCCGCCCGCCAGATCAAAGCCCGCTTTGCCGCTGGCGATCAGGTACAGCACGCCGCCGGCGACAATCCCGCCCAGCACTTGCGCCACAATGTAGGGCAGCAGTTTATTGGCCGGGAAGCGGCCACCTGCCCACAGGCCGATCGACACAGCCGGATTCAAATGGCAGCCAGAGATATGGCCAATGGCGTACGCCATGGTCAGCACGGTCAGGCCAAAGGCCAGCGACACCCCGGTAAAGCCGATACCCAGGCCAGGGAAAGCCGCCGCCAGAACGGCGCTGCCGCAACCACCCAATACCAGCCAGAACGTGCCAAAAAATTCTGCGCCATACGATTTCATCGTCTTCCTTTCAAAGTTAAAAAATGGCCTCACTGAGGCCTGTTCATTTTTGCGTTAAGCGCCGTAATAAACCCTTGGTCCAGTCCCTTTGCGCCCGGCGTTTGCTCCGCCAGCTTCACTTTCTTCCACGCGCTGGCGTAGTCGCCCGTGTAGAACAGCACTTTTGCGTAATCCATCTCAAAATCCATGTCGCCGGCAGCCCCCTGCGCGGCTTCCGCGAACAGCGTCAGCGACTGCTGCTCCCTGCCGCTGCCCGCTTCCACCACGGCCATGCCCCACAAGGCGACGGCATTCGACGAGTCGATCAACCATGCCTGATTGAAGCGCCGGATGGCGTCTTGCGGCTTGCCTTCGCGCAGAGCCGCCCAGCCACGCCCCGCGAGCTGGCCGGCCGCGGTTTTGCGGTCGCCTTTGTAGTACTGGTCTACCCCGGCAAGGAATGCGTCATCCGCGGCTTTCTGTGCAGCGGTCTTGGGGGCCAGTCCGTATTTAGGCTGTAAACTGAGATCATCAGCAGCGCATACGCTGTGCAAGCCGATTAGCATGAGGAAAACAATAAAGATCTGTCTGAACTGGTTTTTCATAGACTCCCCTGAAGTCAATCGCCCTGCGCTTTCCTGCAGAGCGCTGTACCTTGCCTCCGTTGAATAACGCTGCAAGAATATCAGCTGACAGATAAGCAAAATGCACAAATTGTCACCATTTCAAATGGATAAACAAGTTGAACTAAAATTAATGGAAGGCTGGCTGCGCGCGCGCTCGATCGCGCGTGGGTTGCCGCTGCCGGTGCCCGACCGCGGCGGCCTGCGGGTCGATACCGGGCTGCCGAACGAGCAGCGCCGCTACGTCTTTACCGGCCCGTCGCCAGCCATCACGGAGCTGGCGCGCGACATCAACGAGCCGCGCGTCTTCATCAAGATGTGCGGCACGGACGCGCGCCTGCTCTCGCTGGTCACGCCAAAATGGCGGATCCAGCCAGGCGCCTACCTGATGACCAAGGAAGCCGGCCGCAATCCGGTGCCGTCGCTGCCGCCGGGGTACTGGCTACAGCTGCAAACGCAGGATGGCATCACCACCGCGCGCATCTTCGCTGAAGACGACACGCTCGCGGCCAGCGGCTACGCGGCGGAATATGAGGGAGTGTTTGTGTACGACCGCATCACCACGGTGCCGGAACATCAGCATCAGGGTCTTGGCGCGGCGGTCATGGCGGCGCTGGGAACGGCGCAGCTGTCACAGGCCGCGCAGCGTGTGCTGGTCGCAACCGAAGCAGGCCGCGGGCTGTATTTGACGATAGGCTGGAGCGTGCGTTCGCACTACTCCACGGTGGCGATCACACCACCTTTTTAACGAATTCGGTCTTGAGGCTCATGGCGCCAAAGCCGTCGATTTTGCAGTCGATATCGTGGTCGGCATCGACCAGGCGGATGTTCTTCACCTTGGTGCCGACTTTGACCACGCCGCCGCCACCTTTGAGCTTCAGGTCCTTGATGACAGTGACCGTGTCGCCATCCTGCAAGACGTTGCCGACCGCATCGCGGTAAACGCGTGCGCCCTCTTCTGCGGCTGGCGCCGCACCCGCCGTCCACTCATGGGCGCACTCAGGGCAGACCAGCTGGGCGCCATCTTCGTAGGTATATTCGGAACTGCATTTAGGGCATGGTGGCAAGGCGCTCATCTTGAATCCTGACTCTCAAAGCCCGGCAGTATACCTTATGCAAGCTTGCGGGCGATGCGGAAGCCGACAATGTCATTTGCCAGCACCGCAGAAAAACCATTCCGCACCGCCGAACGCAGATAACGCGGGTTGTACAGCCACGAGCCGCCGCGCAGCACCCGCCGCGCAGCATCACCGCCCTCTTCCCAGGCGCTGCCGTCGACCGGCGCGCCGACGTAATTCTCATGCACCACGTCCTGCGTCCACTCCCACACGTTGCCGTGCATGTCGAACAGTCCCCACGGGTTGGGCTGATATGCGCCAACCTTGCTGGTGCCCTGCACGTAAGCGCCACGCTGGCCGCCGTTGTAGGTGTAATGGCCGTCGTAATTGGCCTGCTCGGTACTGATGGTATCGCCGAAGCTGAACGCGGTCTTGGTGCCAGCACGGCAGGCGTACTCCCATTCAGCTTCGGTTGGCAGCCGATACAGCTGGCCGGTTTTACCGGACAACCAGCGCAGATAAAGCTGAACGTCCATCCAGCTGACGCCGACCACAGGATGGTCGTCCGTCTGTTTAAAGCCCGGGTCCAGCCAGTCCGTATCCGATTGCGACTCCCAGCAGGTATCCTTGACGAAGCGCCGCCATTGGCCCACCGTCACGGGGAAGCGGCCCAGCGCAAACGAATGCTCGATGCCGACCCAGCGCAACGGCAGCTCGCGCTCCAGCCAGTTCTTCTGCGCGCCGGCCTTCACGGCCAGCGCCTGCTCGTGTTCGTGAGAGCCCATCTGAAACCGGCCCGTTGGAATCAGCACCAGGTCCGGCCCCACGCCGGTGCCATCGAGGAAGCGGTCGCGCAATATACCATTGGCATCCGCTACCGGGCTGGTGGGCGTCGGTATCATCACTGCCAGTTCAGCGGCATGGCGTTCCGCCTGCTGTTTGCGGTGGCGTTCCTGCTCCTGGCGATAGGCGGCTTCCGCCTTCAGCTGTGCAGCCTTGCGCTGCTGCTCCTCACGTTCTTCACGCGCTTTTTTTGCATCGGCATCGCGGCGCGCCTGCAGCTGTTCGCGCAGTACCTGCTTGCGTGCTTGCGAAGCGGCTTCCGCCTCGGCGCGCTGTTTGGCCTCCAGTGCGCGGCGCTGCTGATCCTGACGCTGCTTTTCGGCCGCAGCTGCCTGTATCTCGGCCTGCCGGCGCACCGCCAGCTCCAGCGCCTGCGTCTTGCGCTGCTCTTCGACTGCACGCGCCTGTTCGGCCTGGGCGGCCAGTTCCTTCTGGCGCTGCTGCGCGCGCGCGGCCTGCTCCAGCGCCTCCTGCTCCGCCTGCGCCGCCAGCTCCGCATCCGTCGGTCCGGCAGCGTTACGCAACGCCGCCAACAGTTCATTCACCGACGCCGGACGGCGCTCCTGCAGATAGGCGAAGCCTTCCTGCAGCACTTTCCACTGGCGTTCATTCAGGCCAGGTGGCGGCGACGGATGAAAGTCTGCGGGGCGCATGTCATCAAACGGCATGCGGCCTTCCAGCAGCTGGTAAATCATCACCGCAACGGCATACACGTCCAGCCTGGGCGCGGGTTGACGCTGATGGGTTCCCGCTTCCGGCGCGCGATAGCCGGCAGTGCCGGCGTTCGGCGTCTGCAAGCCAAGACTGCTGCCCGCACTGCGCGCACGGGAAGCGATGCCGAAGTCCAGCAGCTTGACCTCACCGCGCTGCGTGAGGAAGACGTTACCCGGCTTGATGTCGCGGTGAACCAGCTTGTGCTTGTCCCATGCGTATTGCAGCGCATCGCCGATGGGCGACAGCAGCCGGTACACCGATTCCAGCGGCAGCGGTCCCTGTTCGGCCAGATAGGCGTCCAGATCCTGGCCTTCCAGATACTCCATGATGATGAAGTAGCTGGACGTCGCCGGGTCCTGCGCCCATTCGTACACGCGGACGATATTTTCATGCGCCAGCTTGCGCGCCTGGGTCGCTTCCTCGATCAGCAGCTTGGCGTGGGTAGCGCTTTGCGTCAGCTGCGGCGGCAGGATCTTGAGGGCCACCAGCTCGCTGTGTCCCAGCTCCGCATGCGTGGCAAGGTCGGTCGCCAGCCACACCTGGCCCATGCCGCCCATGCCGATCAGACGCTCCAGCCGGTAGCGGCGATTCTGCGGACCGATCTCCTGGCCCGTCATCAGGCCTAGTTCCGTGCCCTGGCGCGTTGGCAGAACCACAGGCGCGGCGCTGCCTCCCGGCGGCGCATATTCCGCATCCAGGATAGCGTTTTTGCGACGGTCGAATTCTTGGAGACTCAACAAACCGTCATCATGTAAGGCCCGCAGTTCACGGATCTTGTCTCTTGCTGTCTGCATCGTTACTCAGTCAATTACTGCACGGGTGCGCCGCATTCGGCGCAAAACTTGTCATGTTCACGGCCTGCCGGCACCACATGGCCATTGGCGCAGCGGCGCACCGCAGGCGATGCGTGATGGTGATGCACCGGTGCGCCGGCCTGCGCCACGCCGACGCCCAACTGGCTCTGCGTATTCAGGGCACTGGCGCTGGCGGAATTCTGAATGTTCAACAGATCGATCTGATGACGGCGATCCTTGTCCAGCTCCGCATCGCGGTGCAAACGTTCTTCCAGCACGCGCTCATACGCCATGCGCGCGGCCTCCACCGGCGAGACGCCATGCTCCGCCGCCACCACCTGGGCCAGCGCCTGGATCTGCTCCGGCGTCATGCCACCCTGGATTTGCAGCTTCATGATCTGCGCCACGGCCTCCACATTCGACGGTGCGGCAACGGCGGCAATCGCGATGTCGCTCAGGCGCGTCATGGTTTCCATGCGGCGGATTTCATGGTCTTGCTGCGACTGCTGCACGCTGAACGCCGCTGCGCGCTCCTGCTCAAACTTGCGCAGCTCGTGCTGCCACGCGGCCTCCTGCTCCCGCTGTTTCAGAATCAGGCGCTGCTCGTCCACCGCCAGCTGGTCCAGCATTGCCTGCTTGGCGTTGGACTGGTTCTGGCGCGCATGGACGCCATCGGCTTCGATGGTGCGCAGCAGCTTTTCATACTGCGCCACCGCGTCAGCCTGCGCGCCCGCGCGCTTGAGATCTTCAATCTTCTGGTTGATCTCGGCCACCTGCACCGCGTTGCCCGCATCTTTGACAGCGTCTTCGCGCAGCAGCTCACGCTGACGGGCCAGCGCCAGCTGGTCTTCCCATTCCTGCACGCGCTCGGCCTCGCGGCGGCGGGCAGCATTGGCCATCGTCATGCCCTGAATCCGGGCCGCGTGCGCCTCTGCCTCAATTTGCAGTTCGCGCGCCTTCTCGTCCTTTTCGCGCTGGCGCAAGGCGGCCAGTTCGTTGCGGCGATGCGATTCGTCTTCGATCTGCAATGCCTGTGCAATCTGGTTCTCGATCGCCTGCTGGCGCAGCTGGTGCGACAGACGTTGCTGCGCCAGCTGCCGCTGTTCGGCGGCGGTCTGCTGCAGCACTTCCAGTTCGGTACGCATGCGGATCTGCGCCAGCTGGCGTACATGCTCCCAATCCGCCTGCTCGCCCTGGCGATGCGATTTATTGCGGGCCAGTTCATGTTCCAGGTCCGCCAGCACCGTACCTGCGCCTTTATCGACGGCGACCTTGCGTGTTTTGGATTCCATGACGCGGCTGTAAAGCTCCACCTCGCGCGTGCGCAAGGCCTGTACGCGTTCCGCCTCCTTCAGCGTCAGTTCGGCCTTGTTGACGCTGGCGTCCTGACGCAGCTCGGCGCGGCGGAAGTCGGAATGCATCTTCTGCTCTTCGCGCCAGATCGACTGCCACTCTTCCTCGCTGTAGATCTGGTCCAGCTGCTTCACATGCTCCAGCTGCACATGGCGCTCGTCCGCCACCAGCCACAACGTCCCGATGCGTTCCCGGTTGTGGTCAAATTTATCGTGGCGCAGGGCTGCGGTTTCCACGGCTTCGACAGCCAGGCCATAGCTGGCCAGGCGCAGTTTCAATGCCGCTTGCAGACGTTCATTCAATTGCAAACGCAGTTCCGCATTATTGGCCATCTCCCGCATCGAACGGCTGCCGACAAATTCCGCTGCCAGCTGGCGCACCGAAGGCTCCAGCAATTCGTGCAGATGCAGGGTACTCACCACACCCGGCACGGTCATGAAATGCTGCGCAAACGCAGGCACGTTTTCGATGCGGATGGCGACCGTGAAGCGGGCCGATATTTTCAGATGTTCCGCCGTGTACAGGTCGCTGAACACAAACTCCACCGGCAGCGGCAGGCTGCGGGTGATGAGGATTTCCGCATTCTGGTTGCGTAGCAGATGGTTCAGGCGCGTGAAGAAGCCTTCAATCTCGTATTCACCTTGCGGCACTTCGGTGGCTTTATCGGCCTGCAGGATGTAGGCACGCGTGGTGGCCGGTACGCGCAGCGTTTTGGTGAAGATGCCGGACAGCCTGCTGACGCCAAAATAGACGGCCAGCTCATTATCGCCGGGTATCCAGCGGTTGTCGCGCAGGACTGGCTCGCTGCGCGGAGCGCCCAGCGTCAGACCGCAGTGCTTGCAGTAGTCCGACTGGCCGTCGTTTTTGTGCTCGCACCGCGGGCATTTAACGCCGCCAAAACCAAACTTTTGGAACATGTCAGACTCCTTCTACGATTCATCTTCCGGGTCGCCCTGCGATCTGCCCGATTTTAGCAGGGCGCGCCCGATTTGCTTCTTGCGCACGGTTTAAATCATGCCGATCCTGTCGATGCAGGCCAGACTGGCGCCTTTTTGACGCAGTCCGGCCGCAAATCCGGGCGGCAGATGCTCTTGCCAGTCCCTGGGCAACAATACGCGGTCACCATTATTTACTTGATTGAATATTAAATCCAGCTTGGGTTCGCGGCCCTCTACCGTTTCGACCCGGCCCGCATGCCAGGCGCTGGAGCAGCCGGTGGCGATGATACGGCCTCGCGGCACAAACTCGCGTCCCCGCGCGAGACGGTCGGCCATGACCAGCGCCAGCTGATAAGAGCTGCCCTGAAAACGCGGCTGGCCGAAGCGGACCACGCTCCGCCAGCGGCTAAGTCCTTTACCGTCGAAGTGACGGGCGGCGGCCAGCGTCTGGCGGATTTCCTGCTGAGCAGCGAGATCCAGCCCGGGGGCGGCGATGCTGTCCTCCTCGGTGCCGGCGGGCGCTTCCAAAGGAAATACGCTGACCTCCAGCCAGCCCAGCGCATCGTTAATGCCGCCACTATGCAACGGGAACCAGGTGCGCACCGTGGAAACGGCGGCAGAGGGATCGGCATGGCCGCTCAATGCGCCCAGATGGGTGATCTGCAGTGTCTCCGCAGTGGTCACGGTACCCGCGACGCGGCCGAGATGCCAGGCGTCGGAGCTGCCCTGGGCGCTGGTGCGCGCCGATGGGCACAAGCCGCGCACCATGCGGTCTGCCAGCACGGCCGCCAGTTCCCAATCGCGTTCGCCGATGGCGGGCGTGATGTCCATACTCAGCACGACCTGGTCGCGGGTATCGAGGCGGACTTCGGTATGGCGCGCCAGGCGGACCACTTGCTGCATATGCTCTGCGATCGCCGGTGCATTCGGCACTGTGCATTTCACGTCCGCGCGGTTGGCGCGCGGACGGCGGCTGGCGGTGATGGTCAGTGTGCGGCCATCCGTCAGCAGGCTGCGGCATTCGGCATTGGTCGGCACGGTGCTGGTCGAAATCGTGGTCATAGCGATGGCTCCGTGCGTGGTGGCTGCGCCAGGCGGCGCAGGGACAGGCCGGTTTCCATGTTGGCGCAGATGCGGTCTGCGTCGTCCAGCAATGCCGGCCACTGTTCCTGGCCTGCCAATTGAAGACGCGCCAGCAAGGCCCAGGCCTCATCCAGCGCGTCCTGCGCGACCAGTGCCTGGACGCTGCGGCGGGCCTGGTCTTCGGTCGGCAATGGCTGATCGGGCGCAGCCCAGGCCAGTGCCGGCATGGTGTTGACGTTGAGCGCGGCCATGCGCAGGCGTAGCAGCAAGGCCTGATGCTGGGGGAAGGCGCCGTCAGGAAGTGTGAGCAGACGCAGTTCCGAACTCAGTGGCGGCAGCTCAAGGAACAGGCGCCGCAAGGCGCGCGCATCCTGCTGCGCCGTGGATGCCTGCTGTGACGTGGATGCCTGCGGCGTGCGCAACTCCCTTTGCCGCAGCTCCGCAACAGGAACCGAAGGGAGCACAATGGTTGCAGCGGCCTGGCGCGCGCGCGCCTGCAAGGTGGTAGCGTAGTCAATCTGCTCACCGAGATCCACCGGCACGCAATCGTCCACTGTCACGCCGTAGCGCATGTACATCAGCTGATTCAGACCCGCGCGGAAGGCGTGCCACTCTTCTACCGACGTGCATGGCGGCAGGTCCAGCGCTCCCTGCGCCAGCTCCGCCTGCAGCGCCAGTTCAGCGGAGCTGGCAAAGTCCGCCAGCGCCAGACGCCCTGCCGTCTCGCTATACAAAAACAGATCAAAGCGCTGCTGCGACACACGCGGATTGGCCGCGTCCACCACGAAACGCATCCGCAGCCCCCATTCCGGCGCGGACGCAAAAGGAATCAGATCCACCGTGTACGGTCCGGGATCAAAACAGAATACAGTCTCGCCCTGATCACAAGCCACCTTGCCCGCCGCCAGTCGCCGCGCATGCCCTGCCGCATTGAATATCACCAGCGTGCTGCCGGATGGCGCAAGATCGCCACTATCGAGCCGCAGCGCGATCAAAGTCTCCCCCAGACCGCCGGTGTCGGCGGCCGGTTTGCGGCGACGGCTGAAAATTCCCATGATCTAAGGTGCTACCGGTTCAACCGCAAAGCTGGCGCCATACAGCTGGAAATGCGCAGCAGGCGCTGTCGCAAACGGCCAGGCGCGTTCGCATTCACCATCGGCGTCCAGGCGGCCTTGCAGCACAATCGCACCGCCGCCATCGATGACACGCAACTGCGGCTGCTCGCGCAGCAGACGCGCGGCAAACGGCGCCTCCGCCGACAAGCCCAGTATCACCTGCCAGCCCCCGTCCTGCGGCAGAAAGTGCAGCGTCCAGCAGCCATCATCCGTCACCAGCGACTCCAGCGCTTCGGTGGTGGCGGCGGCGCGCAGCATGCCGGTGCTGCCGCTCCACACGGGATCATTGGCCGCAACCGCCACTGGCGTCACCTCGGCGGCATGCCGCGCCAGCGACAACTGGCGAAAACGGCGCAAGGTCAGCGGCGAGGCGGACAACGCCGCGCGCTCATTCGGCGTGAGCGGCCGCGTACCGTCCAGCGCCGCCAGCAAGGTGGCATCGGCCAGCATCAGCCGGTCGCCTGCAACAGCGCGCGACAACAGCATGCGCTCACGCACGCGCGCGTCGAGATCATCTTGTGCTGAATTCAATTCGTTCTCCTTCATTGCGCCGCTGCGGCGTTGGCCGCATACAGTTTATCTATTGCTTCATTGCGGCGCTTGCGCAGCGTCGGCATCGAAATCTGGTCCAGCGCCGCCAGCTGCTGCAAGGTTGGCAGCTCGCCGGTGACGGGATCCAGCCAGGCGTCCGGGTAGGTATCGTCGGCTGGGCCGAGCAGCTTGTGGTACACCGCCAGCCGGATCGGCAGCGATTCCTCGCGCAGCATACGCACGGTCCAGCTGCCAGCTTCCTGCGCCGACCGCGCCAATTCAAGATAGCGGAGGGGTAGAGAAAGCTCACCGGCACGCGACTGCTCCGCCGCCAGCTCCGGCCCGCTGACGGCCGGGCCTTGGTCCACCACGGCTTCCACCGGCTCGGCTTCATCGTCCTCCGCCACCAGTTCGGGCGGCGGCACGATGCGGTCGTCGTCCGGCTGGCGGCCTTCGGCTTCGGCGAGTTCCGATTCGCTCATCACACGCCAGTAGTCCTCGAGCCACAGCGCGGCCTCGCCAGCCTCGGTCTGCCATTCTTCGATGCTGTCCATATTGGCCGACAGCTCCTCATAATCGCCGATTTCCGTGAGCAGCGACGCAATCTTGCCCGGACTGTTTTTCAGGCTGGCGAAGCGCTTGGACCGGGTATGCAGCGGGCCTGGCGAGCCGGCAAACTGCTCCTGCGACGCGCTCCAGCGGATGACCCACTCGGCCTTGCAGCCGCTGATGGACTTCAGCTGGCGCACCTCGATCGGCGTGCCGGCGAGTTCACGGCCCAGTATCGCCGCCACGCGCGCCGCGTTCAGCTCCCATGCGGCAAACAGGCCGGCGATCTCGCGGTACGCGGTGTCCAGCATGCGATAGGTATAGATTTTGTTGGGCGAGCAGTCGCGCCCTGTGGCGACGATGTAATTGTCGGCATCGACCTTGTCGCGCAAGGTGGCGTACATATCGTTGACCTTTTTGCGCAGCACACCCTCGGCCGCCGGATCATCCCAGAACGCACCGCTGCGCGCATGCTCGCTGGCCATGGCAGCGGCAAACGCCGCCCAGTAGGCCGGCTGCGCCTGCAATTCATACAGCAGGCCGAGCGACAGTTCGTAGACGCTTTCGCCGTAGCTGTTGCCCTCCGCCTCGCCGCGCGCGCTGCGGGCATAGCCGTGCAAAGACGCCGCTACCGCATCGGTATAGGCGTCCAGCAGCGCTCCGTGCTGCCCGGGTTCGAGCATCTGGTGCATCTCAATCTGCCGGAACGCCTGCAATGAGCAAAGTCCCAGCAGCTTGCGCACTTGTTCCCAGCCATGCTCCTGATAGCGGGTTCCTGGCAAGCGCATAAAATCCTGTAAGTGATGGTTAAAATTCTGTTTTCTCAAGGATGCCATAAACGGACCGATTTCATTATTCCGTTTACAAGGCTATTTCCCCTTCTGTTCAGTGTTCTGGGTCGCCAGGGTGGACAGGATGGCGGCAACCACGGGGGCGGCATGCTCGCCGCCCGTGGCGTCGGAATGGCTGACAAAGGCAGCCATCGCCAGCCGGTGCGTCTGTCCCGGCAGGCTGCCAGCTTCGAGCCAGCCCGTGAACCAGACCGTGGCAGTGTCTTCGCCACTGGGCGCGGTGCCGGTTTTGCCATACAGGCCCGGACGCACCTTCCCCAGTGCCGCGCTGCGGAATGCGCCGGCGCCGGTGCCCACATCCACCACGCCTTTCATGCCGGCCTTGATGCGGTCCAGGCGGATGCCGAGCGGCGGCGCGGCTGGTGTCACGCTGTCCTGCCGTCCCAGCGTCAACATCATGCGGGGCGTGACGACGCGTCCCTGCCCGACAGCGGCGGAGGCCAGCGCCATTTGCAGCGGCGTGACCTGCATGCGCAAGCCAATCGCCATCTGACGCAGTTCGTGACGGGTGTGGATGGGGTCCATATGCGCGGGCGTCGCTTGCAGCGCGTCCCAGTTGCGCCAGTTGAAATCGGCGGGCAACAGGCCGCCATCCAGGCGCAGCGACTGTTCAAAGCCGAGGCGATGGGCTGCCGCCACGATGGGACGGATGCTATCCAGCGCATCGGCATCCAGCGCCTGCAGGTCGGGTGCACCGCCATCCGGACGGCCAAACAGGCTGCGGTCACTGAGTTCGCTGGACCAGGCAAACCAGGTATTCAGGCTGTAGGTCAGCGCTTGCGCCAGTCCGAGGCGCCCTTCCTGTGCACGGCGGTCCAGACTTTGTTCGCGGTAGTTGGTGATGTGCGCCAGGCGCGGATTGAGCGGATAGCTGGCGGCATCGGTCTGGAAACCATAACCGCGCTGCGCTGCCAGACGATTAATCGCGGGCAGCGGCATACCGCCCAGCAGCGCATCAATCTGGGGATCGCTTTGCGCCGCGATCTCCAGCCCCAGTGCGCTGACCACCTTGAAGGTGGAGCCAGGGCTTTGATGTGCGCCGCCATCATGCTGCAAGGCCGGCAGCCGCAGCGGGCTGCGCGCGGGACTGGTGCGGTCGAAGTCGCGCACTTCGGCCCAGTTGGCGCTGGTGACTGCGCCGGCGCCCATCCCCGCCGCGGCAAGGATGTCGCCCGTTTCAGTATCGAGGATGACCAGGCCGGCATGGCGGCCTTCGGGCGCCGGCTGGGCGCCGCTGCACTTGCCGCCGTCCCAGCGGCCACGGTGCATGGCCACGCAATCCAGCACGCGCTGGCTCAGTGCCTGTAGCGGCAGGTCCAGCGTCAGCTTCGCGCTGACGGCGCCATCGGCGGCAGGCAGGCGGCTCAGCATTCCCGCAACGCTGTTGGCATGTTCGGGATCGAGTCCCAGCAGTGGCGCCAGTCCGGCATCGATGGCGGCATCGGTCGGCGCACCGTCGGTCCATAGCGCCGTGCCATTGCGATCCGCCAGTTGCACCGGCGACGGCGCCGCGCCGCGCGCAGCAGTGTTGTCGCTTTGCGCCAATGGCTGCCAGACCAGGCGCCCGCCAGCGACGCGCAGGTGGCGGTATTTCTGGTCTTCCGGTGCGCTGAAGTCCAGTGGCTGAACATCCAGTTGCACACTGCGGGCGCCCGCCTGTAGCGTCAGATTGAGTTGCTGGACATCGGCGGTATTTGCACAGGCGCGGCCAGTGCAGGCCGGGATGAACTGCGCGCCGGCGCCGATGATGCCGCTGCCGACACGGCCCGCGACCAGCATCTGCAGCTGTTCGCCACCGTTGGCCGCGCGCGGCAAAGCCAGCGTCAGGTGCACGACCGGACGGCCGTTCCCTTCTCCCGCCTGCGGCCAGCGGGCGACGCGCGTCCACGGCTGCCAGCCCTGTGGCAGCGACGCAAACAGGCGCGATGCGGACACCGGCATCTGGCTGGTGGTCGCCACCATGACCGGCGCGCTGCCATTGGCGCTGCTGCCGGTGCTGGCCGTCCAGTCCAGTGACAGTCCCGCCGGGGCCTTGATGCGCCAGGCCAGCAAACGGCGCTCGCTATTGTAGATATCGACCTGCTGGCGCACGTAAGCGCCGTCGGCCTGGTAATACAGGCGCTTGAACAGTTTATGTGTCGCAGGGCCAGGCTGGATCTGTTTCCAGCTCTGGAGTTCCGCCACGCGCTCGGTGGCACCGGCGGCCTGCCATTGCGGCAGATCGCGCGGAGCAAGTTCGATGGCGCCATTTGCCGTCAGCCGGATCAGACCTCTCGCTTGCAATTCGTCGAACAGGGATTGGTCTTCCAGCGCGCCAGCTGCTGCCTGCGGCACCTGGTAGGAGCCAGGCGCCAGATAACTGCTCACCGCGCGGCCGCGCGCGGGGAAGGCAGCCACCAGTGCAGGTGCAGGCGTCTCCGGCGATGCGCCCGGACGATACATCTGCACCAGCAGTTCGCCTGCCTGCGGGCACATGGCATTGCTGCGGCGTTCGATGCGCAAGGCCGAATCACGGCCCCACAACAACCAGCCTTGCTGGCGCAGCGCGACCTGCCCGGACGCGCCCTGCTCGATCTGACCGAGGCTGGCGTCACTGAGCCAGCGCGCCTCACCCTGCCTGGTGCGCCATCTCAGTTGCAGCGGCTCGCTCAGCGGATCGGTAAAGTCAGCGCGTGCGACGCCCTCCACCTGCACTTCCGGCATGGCGTCCGCTCCCGTGCTGCGGTCAGCCACCAGCAGCACGTTGTGCAGCGAGATTTGCACATTGGCGTCCTGGCTGCGCGCGACCCAGCGCTTCACATCATCGAAGCGGTAGCCAAGGCGCAGTGGCTGCAAGCGTTTGTCGCCCGGGCTGCGCAACTGGCTGCACAAGTCCACCCGTACAGGTGGCGAGGCCTGTACGCCGGCGGCAATCAGCAAGGCGCCGGCAGGATGCAGGCTGGCGCTGATGGCTGCCCGCTCAGGCACGGTGAAGGCGACGCCGGGCAAGGTCGCTTGATAGGCGTTCGCTGCACGCACATTGGCGGCGGATTGCGGCGTGCTCGCCGTAGCCGCCGTCAGATGCCGCGCATGGCCGGCGATCAGCGCGCCGCCGCCGGCCACCACACAGAACGCCGCCAGCGAAATCCACGCCGTACGCGCCGGGATGATATGCGGCGCCACTTCTCCGCGCGACGGCACCAGCTTCATGCGGGGATGACGCTGGGCGGCACGCAGGTTGACGGCCCGCCGGCGGCTGCGGCGACGGTCGCGCCAGGCTTGCAAGAACTGATGGAAGAATCGCGGCATATGCCCCTCATGCAGGTGGTCTGTCTCTGGCTTTGCTTAGCAGAGGGGCAAGGAAAAACCTGCCTTCTATCGCACGAAAATGCATTTTGGCCCGTCAAAACCGCGTCTCGTCGCATTCCGGTGGTGACTGGACGGGCCTTTACGTAAAGTGAGCACATCGAAACTCACTTTAACCACCGAAAGGAAACATCATGAACGTTCTGAAAAACTTCGAAGCCCTGTTTGTTATGACTGTGGCTCTGGCTTGCGGCGCAACCTACGCTCTGGAAAAAGCGCCAGTCGAAGCAAATGACCCGAGCATGCAAGTGGTCGTGGTCAGCGCAAAACGCCTGACGCCTGAACAGAAACTGCAATCGGCACTGGAAGACCATGCACTGCAGCTGGCCGCTGAATCGAACAAAGCGAGCAAAATTTGAGCGCCCGTATCACCTTCGCCTGTACGCCCAGCCGCGCTGCCGCGTAACAGGCGAAGTCTTTCGCTACTACAGCGACTCCAGCTACTCCGCTTTAAGCCTCCCCAACCGCAATCTGTACGCTGCCGCACACTGCGCAGCACAGCTTTGTGTCATATGTAAAAAACTGCATCAATCCCGGCACACTATTGCTTCCGTTGATATAGTTTCTCCAGGCGCGCAACTGCGCAGACAAACAGACGGAGGACACTATCATGATTAAGCCCATAGTCGCTGGCGCCATGCTGGCACTGAGCGCAACAGCATTTGTACCCACCATCGCGTCCGCACAGGTCGGCGTCAGCGTCGTGATCGGCAATGCGCCTCCGCCGCTGCGTTTTGAAAGCGTGCCGGCGCCGCGCCGGGGCTATATCTGGGCGCCTGGCTACTGGAACTGGGACGGCCACCGCCATGTATGGTCTGGCGGCCGCTGGGAGCCGGAACGTATCGGCAGTACCTGGCGCAGCGCCGAATGGGTGCGCGACGGCGGCGGCTGGCGTCTGGTCCCTGCCGGCTGGACCGTGATTGACGCAGGTCCCGGCCGCGTGGACTACATCAGCGTCGCGCCGCCGCCTCCGCGTTATGAAGTCATTCCCGCCCCGCGCCCCGGCTATATCTGGTCGCCGGGCTACTGGGAATGGCGCGCCAACCGCCACGTCTGGATAGGCGGTAACTGGATCGCTTCGCGTCCGGGCTACGTCTACACCCAACCACGCTGGGTTGAGCGTGAAGGTCACTGGTTCCGCCAGGAGGCGCGCTGGGACCGTGGCCCCAATGGCGACCGTGACCACGATGGCATCCCGAATCGCTACGACCATCACGACAACCGTGGCGACCGTCGCGGCTACGGTGACCGCGATCATGACGGCGTTCCTAACCGCTATGACCGCGACCGTGATGGCGATGGCGTGCCAAACAGGTATGATCGCCATCCCGATAACCGTCGCCGTGATTAATGGACAATCCTGAGTTTGAAATGCTGGCCACGGCCGCCTACAAAGGCGAGCGCGTGGCCGCGCGCCGTCTGGCGGTGCGCGATCAACTGAGCGAAGCGCAGGCTTTGCTGCAAGTACTGACCCTGGCCGCCGGTGCGCTGGGCTTGGCCCGGTTACTGGCAGAACGCGAGCAGCTGCGCCAACGCGACGAAGAGCGCCGCCTCGCCAGGCAGGCCGCCGCCGCGCACAAGCTGGCATTGCGCAAGGCCAGCTTGCAGCCATTGGCAACCGCGTGGCGTGGATGGTTTGACGGTTCGGCACATCCGAATCCGGGCCAGATCGGCATTGGCGCCCTGCTATGCGGGCCGGATGGCCAGCGGGTTGCAATCAGCCGCCGCGCGGGCCATGGCAGCAGCAGCGATGCGGAATATCTGGCGTTGACGGCCTTGCTGGAAGCGGCCGGCAGCACGGGAGCCACGGAACTGACCGTGTATGGCGACAGCCAGGTGGTGGTCAATGACGTGAATCTGGGCGCCGCGCGCGGGGCAAAGGGATTGGAAGAGCACCGCGCGCGCGTGGTGTCGTTGATGGCGGCACTGGGAGGGGTGCAGCTACGCTGGGTGCCGCGCCACCGTAACGGCGAGGCGGACCGCCTGTCGCAACAGGCGATCCAGCGACCGCCCGGCGATTAAGGCGCTGTTGCGCAGTTGTCAGCTGCGCGTGATCTGTAGCTGCTTGCGCTGGGCCACTGCCGGCTTGGCCAGCGCCTCCCTGTGCGACAGGCGCAGAGTGTCCTCCACCTTGAACACGCTGACCGCTTGCGCCAGCGCCGCGGCCTGCTGCTGCATGGACTCCGCCGCTGCTGCAGCCTGCTCCACCAGCGCCGCATTCTGCTGCGTGACCGCGTCCATCGAGCCGATCGCCTGATTCACTTCGTTGATGCCAGCGCTTTGCTCGCTGCTGGCCGCCGTGATCTCGGAAATCATGTCGCTGACTTTGTGCACGCTGGCGACAATTTCATCCATCGTGGTGCCGGCATCCGCTACCAGCTTGCTGCCCAGGTTGACCTTCTCCACCGAGTCGCCGATCAGCGCCTTGATCTCTTTGGCCGCACCGGCGGAACGCTGGGCCAGATTGCGCACTTCCGTCGCCACCACGGCAAAGCCACGGCCCTGCTCACCGGCGCGCGCCGCTTCCACCGCCGCATTCAGCGCCAGGATGTTGGTCTGGAAGGCGATACCGTCAATCACCGCAATGATGTCAACGATCTTGCTGGACGACTGGTTGATCGAATCCATGGTGCCGACCACTTGCGCCACCACCTCGCCACCCTTCACCGCCACCTGCGCAGCGGACGTCGCCAGCTGATTCGCCTGGCGCGCATTGTCGGCATTGTGCTTCACGGTGGACGTCAGTTCTTCCATTGACGATGCGGTTTCCTCCAGCGCGCCGGCCTGCTGCTCGGTGCGACGCGACAGATCCTGGTTGCCCTGCGCGATTTCAGTCGACGAGATGGTGATGTGTTCCGTACCCTGGCGCACCTCGGTCACGATGCCCAGCAGGCTGGCGTTCATTTCCTTGAGCGCCGACAGCAGCTGGCCCGTTTCGTCCCTGGCGCTGTCGTCGATGTGCGCGGTCAGGTCGCCGCTGGCGACGCGGCGCGCCACCACCACCGCTTCCTGCAGCGGACGGGTAATGCCGGTGGTGAGCAGCCAGGCGGAGGTCACGCCAAAGGCCAGCACCAGCGTCGCCAGCACGTACAGCAGATTGCGGCTGCTCGAGGCGACATCTTCAATATGCTGGGCGGCGGCGTCGATCTTGGCGCGCTGCATCTTGAGCAGTTCCGCGATGAGTTCCTGGTACTTGGCCGTGCCCGGACGGAATACGGTTTCGAAAATCTTGTTGGCTTCGTCCAGCTCACCGGAGGTCTTGAGCTTGGCGATCTGGTCGCGCGAGGACAGGTAGACCTTGCGCTGCTCGCCAATGCGGCCGAACAGCTCTTTTTCGTCAGCGTCGCTGATCAGCGCTTCGATTTTTTTCTGCAGTTCGGACGACCCGGCCGACGATACCTTGGACTCTTCCGCAAAGTAGGCGCCCAGCGAAGGATCGCTGCTGCGGGCGATGGCGGTGGTGCGGCGGATGCCGCTGTCGATCTTGCCGGACCAGTCGGAGATCATGCGCTCCTTGGCCAGCGGTACCTGCATCATCTCGCTGGTGGCGGACGCCACGCCTTGCAGGCGCCACACGCTGATGCCGGTAATCAGCATCGCAAACGCCAGAATGATCGTAAAACCCAAGGCCAGGCGTTTGCCGATACTGATATTCGCCAACATATTCATTCTTGCACCTACCTCTCACAGTAAATCAAAAACAGAACTACGCAACCAGCATCGGGACCTGCCCGGCATGATGGTCCTGAGCTTAGGCCGCCAGTGCGGTGGTTTCGATCAGGCCCATGTCCGCGCTGGACATCAGCTTGTCGATATCGACCAGGATCAGCATGCGGTCTTCAATGGTGCCCAGGCCGACGATATGGTCGGTATTCATGGCTGAACCCACTTCCGGCGCCGGCTTGATCTCTTCGTGGCTCAGCGTGGTCACGTCGGACACGCGGTCCACCACCATGCCCACCACGCGGTGGCCGATGTTGAGGATGATGACCACGGTGAACTGGTCATAGGTTGGCGTGCCGAGGTTGAATTTGATCCGCATGTCAACGATAGGCACAATGATGCCGCGCAGGTTGATCACGCCCTTGACGAATTCCGGCGCATTGGCGATGCGGGTCGGGGTTTCGTAGCTGCGGATTTCGCTGACCTTCTGGATATCGATGCCATATTCTTCCTGGCCCAGGGTAAAGGCCAGATATTCGCCGGCGATGGATGCCGTCGCGTGCAGTTCGCTTACGTTGGACATGGTTTTCCTTCATTACTAAAATGACGTGGTGCAATGTTACCTCAAGTCAAGATCTGACGCACCAAATAAATGCATTTCGGCAATAAATAAATTTATTACAAGTTCTGACTTGATATTTAAACCACAGCTTTAGCCTGCACAATCCCGGTCCGAGCCTGTATGATTTGGCAAAACCGTCAGACACTCGGGAGAACGATGAATAGCTTGCTCAACAGCTGGCACCCACGCCTGGTCGCTCTGGCCACCGCCGCCCAGGGCATCGACGGCGCGCATGACACCAACCACCTGCACCGCGTCTGGCGCAACGCCAGCCTGCTGTTGGACGACTATCCCGAGGCCGACGCGCTGGTGGTCCTGGCCGGCTGTTATCTGCATGACCTGGTCAACCTGGCCAAGAACGATCCAGAACGCCACCTGGCGTCGCGCAAGGCCGCGCTGCTGGCCAGCCGCCAGCTGGCCGAACTGGATTTCCCGCCCAATAAGCTGGCCGCAGTGGCGCATGCCATCGAGAGCCACAGTTTTTCCGCCGGCATCCGCCCGGAGACGATCGAAGCCAAAATCGTGCAGGACGCCGACCGGCTGGACGCGCTGGGCGCGGTCGGCCTGGCGCGCCTGTTTTATACGGCCGGCCGCATGGGCGCTGCGCTGGCGCACGCCGATGACCCGATGGCGCTGCACCGCGAGCTGGACGACAAAACCTATGCGCTGGACCACATCGACACCAAGCTGGCCACCCTGCCCGGCAAAATGCAGACCGCCGCCGGCCGCTGCCTGGCCGAGATGCGGCTGCAGGAGCTGATCGCCTTCCGCGACAACTTCATCGCCGAATGGGCAGCGAGTCCGGCGGCACCGTAACCTTGATCGAGTCCCCATGACGACACCTGATACCGCATCACCCGCCGCACCTGCTGCACCCGTAGTGACAGGCAATCTGAATTTTGTACTGATCTGCGTTTTTATCGACATGCTGGGCATCGGCCTGATCGTGCCGGTGCTGCCGGTGCTGGTCGGCCAGTTCACCGGCTCGCGCGACGCCCAGGCCGACTGGTATGGCTGGCTGGCCGCCGTGTTTGGCCTGATGCAGTTTATCTTCATGCCGATGCTGGGCGCGATCAGCGACCGTATCGGCCGCCGCCCCGTGCTGCTGTACTCCATGGCCGGCATGAGCATCAACTTCCTGACCACGGCATGGGCGCCGAATCTGGCCTGCCTGTTCATCGGCCGGGTAATCGGCGGCATGTCGTCGGCCAGCATGTCGGTGGCCTCGGCCTACGCGTCGGACATCTCGACGCCGGAGAACCGCGCCAAGAGCTTCGGCAAGATCGGCGCGGCGTTCGGCCTGGGATTCATCTGCGGCCCGGCGCTGGGCGGCCTGCTGGGCGACGTCGACCTGCGCCTGCCGTTCTATGTGGCGGGCGCGCTGTCCGCTGCCAACCTGCTGTACGGCTATTTCGTGGTGCCGGAATCGCTGCCCGCTTCGCGCCGTACGTCATTCAGCCTGTCCAAGATCAATCCCTTCTCCGCCCTGATCCGGCTGACGCGCCGCGAAGACATCCGCGGCCTGGTGGTGACCTTCACGCTGGTAACGCTGGCGCAGATGATGCTGCAGACCACCTGGGTCCTGTACACCAACTTCCGCTTCAACTGGACCACCGGCCAGAATGGCCTGGCGCTGTTCTGCGTCGGCTTGACGGCGGCGATCGTGCAGGCCGGCCTGCTGGGCATGCTGATTAAAAAATTCGGTGAAGTGAAGCTGTCGCTGCTGGGCATGGCCTCTGGCTTCCTGACCTACATCGCCTACGGCCTGGCGACCGAGGGCTGGATGATGTATGTGTTCATCCTCTGTAATGTGCTGTCGTTTGCGATCAACCCGGCGCTGCAGGGCATCATCTCCAAGTCCACCGCCCCGGAGCAGCAAGGCGAGTTGATGGGATCACTGCAATCGATCAGCAGCGTCGGCGTGATACTGATGCCGCGCCTGGGATCGGACATACTGGGCCGCGTCAGCCACCTGCCACCCAACGACTGGCGCTTCGGCAGCACGTTCTTCCTGTGCGCGGCGATGCAGGCGCTGGCGATTTTCGCCGCCGTGCGTTACTTCCGCAAGCACGCGGAGCTAGCGTGAAAGGATGCGTGAAAGGATTGCTGCTGCTTGCCGCCAGCCTGCTGGCGCATAACGCCATTGCGGGGTGCACGCGCGAAGTGACGGTGCCGGTGTCGGCCAACGGCGCCAGCGTCATCGTCGATGGCCAGAATATCAAAGGCATCTATCCCGACCTGCTGCGTGCGATAGGCGCCAAGGCCGGCTGCCAGTTTGCGTTTACGGTGGTGCCGCGTGCTCGCCAGGTGGCCATGTTCACGTCCGGATCGGCCGACGTGCTGGCGCCCGCTTCGCGCACGGCAGCACGCGACAAGGCCGGCACCTTCATCCCCATGATCAATCACCGCGCCATGCTGATTTCCGTGAACAGCGGCCGCGCGCCGATCACCAGCGCGCATGATCTGCTGGCGCGGCGCGACCTGCGCGTGGCCGTGGTGCGCGGCTTTGACTACGGCGAGCATTACACGGCGCTCGTCGATGAACTGGGCAAGCAGGGACGCCTGTTTGTGGAAGTCGACGTGATTGCGGTGGCGCGGCTGCTGCACGCGGGGTCGGCCGACGTCACCATCATGGGGCCGACGCTGATGGCCGGCGCCATCCGCCGCGACCAGCGCGTGCACGGCCTGCAGGAAAAGCTGAAGGCGGAAGCGATAGCGGAACTGCCCTGGCAGCAGAGCGGCGCCTACATCTCGCACAAGCTCAAGCCGGAAGACCAGGCGGCCTTGCGTGAGGCGCTGGACAAGGCCGGCAAGTCCAACCAGATCATGGAAGGCTATCTGCACTACTTCCGCGCGGACGTGCTGAACGACAGCGTCCGCGCGCGCTAGTCCGCTTATTTCACTTCAACCAGCGGCAGCTCCACGGCACTGTTGTGGAACACCTTCAGCGTCGCCTTCTGGTAATCGGCCGGCTTGGCGTAGAAGATGTTCGGCACATAGGTCTGGGGATTGCGGTCATACAGCGGGAACCAGCTGGACTGCACCTGCACCATGATGCGGTGGCCCGGCAGGAACACGTGGTTGGCGTTCGGCAGCGCAAAGCGGTAGCGCTCGACGGCATTGGCCGGAATCGGTGATGGCGTCTCCAGGCTGTTGCGGTAACGGCCGCGGAAGATGTCCATGGCGATGCCCAGCTGGTAGCCGCCCAGCTCCGGCTGCGACGGCACTTCATCCGGATACACGTCAATCAGCTTCACCACCCAGTCAGCATCGGTGCCGGTGGTGGAAGCATACAGGTTGACCATCGGCTGGCCGGCGATCTGCACCCGGGTCTTCAGCGGCTCGGTGGTGTAGGTCAGCACATCGGTGCGGTCAGACACGGCGCGCTGGTCGCTGACCAGCCACGGACGCCACACATTGCCATCGCCCATCCGCACCGGACGCGGAACGAACGGCACCGGCTTGGCCGGGTCGGACACGTATTCGTCATAGGCGGCGCTGTCCTTCGGCGCAGCGAAGCCCAGCTTGAAGCCGTCCTGCAGATAGATCGGCGTGAGCGTCTGCGCCACCGGCCATTGCGGCAGCTTCTGCCAGCGATTGACGCCGGTCTGGTAGAACAGCACGGGCGGCGTATCGGCAGCAGGCGCGCCGTCCCGGAGGTATTGGTCGAGGAAAGGCTGCATGTAGTCGCGGCGGAACTCCAGCGCGGTGTCGCCGGTGAACTTGAACACGCCGAGGCTGGAGCCGTCGTAATTGACGCCGCTGTGGCGCCACGGGCCCACCACCAGGAAGTTCCTGTTGTTGGCGCTGTCCTTCGGCTCCAGCGCGCTATAGACGGCGTAGGCGCCGTAGATGTCTTCCTGGTCCCAGTAGCCCACCACGGTCATGGTCGGCACTTTCAGATCGCGCCCGGCAAGGATTTTATCCAGCGCCTGGTGCTGCCAGTAGCTGTCGTAGGCCGGATGCTCGAACAGTTTTTTGGTGTAGTTGAGTTTGTCGAGGCCGAATTGCGCGGCGTACGCGGACACCGACCCGGCGCGCAGTACGCCATCGTAATCGTCATACACGCCGGTGGCCAGTTGCTTGCCGCCGCCTTTGGCGGCAGTCTGGCCGGCGATGTAGCTCAGGTTGGGCAGGCGGAAAGCGCCGTTGTGGAACCAGTCGTCGCCACGCCAGCCGTCGACCATGGGGCTCATCGGCACGGCGGCTTTGAGCGCCGGGTGCGGATTGACCAGCGCCATGAGCACGGTGAAGCCCTCGTAGGACGAACCGATCATGCCGACCTTGCCGTTGGATTCGGGCGTGTTCTTGACCAGCCAGTCGATGGTGTCCCAGGCGTCGGTGGAGTGGTCGGTGCGGGTGTTGTTGAGTGGGCCGATCAGCGGGCGGGTCATCACGTAATCGCCTTCCGAGCCGTATTTGCCGCGCACGTCCTGGAACACGCGGATGTAGCCTTCGCCGACCATGACCTCGTCGCCCTGGCCGACCGTGGCCTGCATGCTCGGGCTGGTATTGCGGCTGGCGCGGCCGCTGGCGTTGTACGGCGTGCGGGTCAGGACCATGGGCGCATGCTGGGCGCCTTTGGGGATCACGATGACGGTGTGCAGCTTGACGCCGTCGCGCATCGGTATCATCACTTCGCGCTTGATGTAGTCGGCCTCGGGAACGGTCGTATCGAACTTGGCGGGGATGTCCGGCGCCATGGCCGGCGTCTGCGCAAATACGGGGAAAGACAGGGCAAGCAATGCAGCAACCACGGTACGATGCATATGAACTCCAGAGGAAGACTTCCAAAGGAGCAATCCTACCATTAATGCAGGAGTTTAAAGAGGACCGCCGTCATCCCGGTCTGCACGATAAGCAAGCCGAAAACCCATTGCAACAGTTCACTCTTCAGTCGCGCCAGATCCTGCGCCAGGCGTAAATCCAGATAACTTTTTGTGACCAGCTGACTGTCGATCAGCTGAAACAGCGCCGACGCCAGCGCTTTGGCTTGCTTTTCAGGAAAGCCGCCTTCAATCAACGTGTCCATAAACGCTACCGAATCGAAATTGTCAGGCATCTTGCCCTCCTGAGTTGGACCCTGGATGCCCACTATAGTTCCGCGTCACCACAGCGTTTTGCGGCCGCACAGCACCTTGACAGACAGGCCACGACCTGCAACCATACGGCCATGATTTTTTTCGCCCCACTTCACGTCTGCACGTATTGGCGCCGCTCCTAGCGCAAGCGGCCACTGTCTACCCATAGTGATGTGATATTTTTATCAACGCCGCCCTTGTCTGGTGGCGTTTTTATTCTGTGCGCGCTGGACCGGGGTAACGCAAAGGAACCCTGATGAGTTTGCCTGAACAGTCCAATACCGAAGCCGTCGCCACCGCCCCGAAAGGCCCGCAAATCATCCTGACCGGCGACCGTCCTACCGGTCCGCTGCACCTTGGCCATTACGTCGGCAGCCTGCGCAACCGCGTGCAGTACCAGCACGAATACAAGCAGTTCATCATGCTGGCCGACTCGCAAGCGCTGACCGACAATATGGACGACACCAACAAGGTGCACCGCAACGTGGTGGAAGTGGCGCTGGACTACCTGGCGGTCGGCATCGATCCAGCCAAATCCACCATCCTGATCCAGTCGCAGATCCCGGAACTGGCCGAGCTGACCTTCTACTACCTCAACATGGTCACCGTCGCCCGTCTCGAGCGCAATCCGACCGTGAAGACCGAGATCGCCCTGCGCGGCTTCGAGCGCGATATCCCGGCCGGCTTCCTGACCTACCCGGCCTCGCAGGCCGCCGACATCTCGGCCTTCAAGGCCACGCTGGTGCCGGTGGGTGAAGACCAGATCCCGATGATCGAACAGACCAACGAGATCGTGCGCCGCTTCAACCGCATCGCCGACAAGGAAATCCTGGTCGAGTGCAAGGCGCTGGTGCCGGACATCGGCCGCCTGCCAGGCATCGACGGCAAAGCCAAGATGAGCAAATCGCTGGGCAACACCATCAACCTGGGTTCCAGCGCGGCCGAAATCACCGCCGCCGTGAAGAAGGTCTACACTGACCCGCTGCACCTGCGCGTGGAAGATCCTGGCCACCTGGAAGGCAACGTCGCCTTCATCTATTTGGACGCCTTCGATCCTGAAAAGGACAAGCTGGAAGAAATGAAAGCCCACTACGTGCGGGGCGGCCTGGGCGACTCCATCGTCAAGAAGCGTCTGGAACTGGTGCTGCAGGAAATGCTGGCGCCGATCCGCGCGCGCCGCGAAGAACTGGCGCAGGACAAGGGCCACATCATGCAGATGCTGAAAGAAGGCACGCTGCGCGCGCGCGAAGTGGCCGCCCAGACCGCGGACGAAGTGAAGGCCGCACTCGGCCTGAGCTACTTCTGATCGCGCTCACGCTACTGTGGCTGGTATCGCTGTATGGCGTCGCCAGCGTGGCCTGCTTCATCACCTACGCGGTCGACAAGTCGGCCGCCGTGCACCAGCGCCAGCGCATTTCGGAGAACGCCTTGCTGTTGCTGGGCTTTTGCTGCGGCTGGCCCGGCGGGCTGCTGGCGCAGCAATGGCTGCGCCATAAAACCAGCAAGACCAGTTTCCGCATCCGGTTCTGGATTACCGTGGCGCTGAATGTGGCCACTGCCGCGCTGCTGGTGCAGTACGCGGCATCGGCCGGCTAATCGAGCAGGCCGTTCTCGCTCAGCACATCCTGCACCAGTTCCAGGCGCAGCACGGGATTTTCCTGCAGCAGCAGGCGCTGCTTCTCTTCCATATCCAGCCGCAGCAGCTCGCACCAGCGGTTGGCCACCCAGCCCGCTTCGTCCAGACGGTAAGGCGGCGCCAGCGACATATTTGCGGTGGAGATCTGCTTCTTTTGCAGCGAACGTATCAGCGCGCCCAAGGCGTTGGCCACGTCCTGCTGCTCGCTCGGGATGGGCACGACCATGTCTTCGGCCACCTCGTCCACCTCGGCCATCCACAAGCCGTGCTTGAGCTGCTCGGCAGACTTGATCTGAAAGCGCGTCGTACCGATGCAGGAGATTTGCAGCAAACCAGGCAAGGGCGCGCTCCAGTCGAGGATGCGCGCCATGGTGCCGCAGCCGGACAGGGTTTCGTGCTGGTCCGGCACCCGCACCTCGCTGCCATCGAGCAGCGAAACAACACCGAACTCTTCGCCCTTGGCGATGCAGCGTTTGACCAGGTCAAGGTAGCGAACTTCAAACACCTGCAACGGCAGGTGACCGTCAGGAAACAGAATCGTTTTCAGCGGAAAAAGGGGTATCGATGGCATTTCGCTATCATCTCATGAAATGCACCAGATCGGTTCATGGCCGCCGGAAAATCGTTCCATCCTTCATGACAAATTGCACTTTGTGAAGCACTGCAATGTCCTGCGTCGGGTCGCCCTGCACCGCCACCACGTCGGCCAGATAGCCGGGGCGGATCTGGCCCAGCGTGCCTGACTGCCCGAGTACTGCGGCGTTCACCACGGTGGCCGCGCGCAAAGCCTCGACCGGCGGCATGCCCAGCCGTACCATCCACTCCAGCTCGCGCGCATTATCGCCATGCGCGAACACGCCCACATCACTGCCATTGCCGATGATGACGCCCAGCTTGCGCGCCAGCTGGAATGCGCGCGCCGCTGCCTGCATGGACGGCGTGGGCGCCGCGCCACGCTGATATTTCTGGAAGTATTCGCTGGTCGCCTCCGGCGCGGTCAGGGTCGGGAAGTAGGCCACATGGCGTTCGGCCATCAGCCTGAAGGTGGCCTCACTGCCGCCATAGCCATGCTCGATGGTATCGACACCAGCCAGCGTGGCGCGGCGCATGCCTTCGTCCGTGCTGGCATGGGCCGCCACCTTGCGTCCCGATTCATGCGCGGTCTGCACGAGCGCAGTCAGCTCAATCTGGGAGAACGTGGCGTGCGCGCTGCCGTCGGCGCCGGTGCGGTAGTCGGCATACACCTTGATCCAGTCCGCACCGCGCGCGCCCTGCTCGCGGACCGCCTTGACCACTTCCTCCACACCGCTGGCTTCCTGCGCGCCCTTGGGCAAATCCACGTCTGCGCGATAGCTGCGCGGCGACGGGCCATAACTGCCGCTGGCCACAATCGCGCGGGTCGCAATAAATAAACGCGGTCCGGGGATCACGCCATCATTAATCGCCTTTTTAATGGCGACATCGGCATACAACGCGCCTTCGGTGCCCAGGTCGCGCAACGTGGTAAATCCCGCCTGTAAAGTTGCAGCGGCATGACGCCCAGCCAGCAACGTGCGGTATTCGACCTGTTCCTTTAAGACCTGGTCATCCCACGAAGTTTCGTTATAAGGATGGAGCAGCACATGCGAGTGCAAATCCATTAATCCAGGGATCAGCGTGGTATCCGGCAGTGCGATACGTTCGGCGCCAGCCGGGATATTCATTTTGTCTTCGGGACCGACTGCTGCAATCTTGTCATTATGGATAAGCACAGCCCAATCCATATGCGGCGGACCTTCGCCGGTCCACACCCGGGCCGGGCTTAACAGCGTATCTGCCGCCTGAGCGGCTAGCGGGAATAGAACGATTAACAGCGGAAATAAGACAGCAATGCGGCCACGCTTCATACGGTGCGCCCCAAAAAGAAAAAAGCTGGTACCGGGTTTATGAATATAAACCCCGATGTACCAGCTTTTAATAAGGAATTACTTAATCAGATAATCGTCTTTGTTCTTACCTTCCAGCCATTTTGGCGCGCGGCCACGGCCGGTCCAGGTCTGGCCGGTTGCGTCATCACGGTACTTGGTCGGCACCGGAGCGCGTGGCTTCGAGGTCTTTACCTTGGCCACACCACCCAGATCAGCAACGGTCAGACCGTGCTCACGCATGATGGCAGCGACTTTTTCTTTGGCTTGCGAAATTTCGTTTTTACGAGCGGATTCCGCCAGATTTTCCAGTTCGGCAATCTTTGCCTTGTATTCCTGGTAGGTCGTCATCTTAATTCCTTTGATCGTTGGGGGAGTGAGATTCTGTGAGATTTGATAGGCGCAATTTACCATACCTTCGCCAGAATATTCCACATATATCCAGCTAAATACCAATATAGCGATAAAAATGAATATTTTCCACAACTGTTATTCATTCGCATAGCGGCCGTAGCTGTATTCCCTCTTGGACCACATTTCTGATTAAATTAGCCAGCCGGCAGGTCGCCGGTCCGGCTAATTCAGGATTGGCAACCACAAGTGATAAAGATAATTTACGCCGCTGGCCCACGCGCAATGGCAAGGGTTTGAGTAAGCCCTGCTCCAGCTGCTTTTGTATTTTGTGTTCGGCCAGCCAGCCGAAGCCTATGCCGTTACAAATCATTTCCAGCCGCGTATGCGGACTGGTAACACTCCAGCGCTGATTACTATTCAGCCAGCCGTGATCGCGTGGATTCAATGTGCCCGAATCCCGCACCACAATATGCAAATTGCGGCTTAAATCATCCATTTCCAGTTCGCGCCCCAGCGCATGCAATGGATGGCAGGGATGGGCGACCGCGACAAATTCAATATCCATTAGCGCATCGCCGAGAAAACCGGAGGGAATACGGCTGACAATGCCAATATCCACGCGTTTTTCAAGCAACGCATCTTCCGCGCCGGACAACACGGTCTCTTCCAGGTTGACGCGCGTGTGTTTGGCCCAGGGTTCAAAATCCCGCAGCACCTGCACCAGCAACTCGACCGGGAACAGACTGTCCACGGCGATACTGACCTGCGGCTCCCAGCCCTCAACCAGGCTGCTGGCCAGCTGCTCCAGCTGAAACGCATCGCCCAGCAGCTCGCGCGCCTTGCTCAGCAGCGCCTCGCCATTTTTGGTCAACCGTGCGCGCCGGCCGTCGATTTCCAGCAGCTCCACCCCCAGCTGCTCCTGCAGCTTGGCCACCATATAGCTGACCGAGGACTGGCTACGGTGTAGCGCCTCCGCCGCTTGCGCATAGCCGCCGCATTCAACGATGGCCTGCAATACCTGCCATTGCTCCAGTGTGCTCCGGGGTATCTTCATTCACTTGGATTCCATGACAAAGCTGCCGTCCCAGTCCGCAGGCGGGGGATGGCGCTCCATGTGCCGGCAACGGTCCACATACAGCTGGGCCACGTCATCGCGCGGATTCAAGGCCAGCACTTCCTCAAACAGTTTGCCGGCTGCCAGCCAGTTGCGCTTGCGGTAGCTTTGCAGGCCGTTGCGGAAAATGCCCATGGCTTCGGCCAGCGCGGGATAGCTGTCGTCATTGTGATAATCCAGCACCTCGTAAATCGACACCGGCCTGGTCTTGCCCTTGACCACCACGATATCCACCTCGCGCGTACGGTAGGTGCCACGCAGCGCCCGATAAGTAAATTCGCTGATGAGAATACGCACGCCATACTGCTTGCAGGCCGATTCCAGCCGCGCCGCCAGGTTCACGCCATCGCCGATGATGGTGTAATCCATGCGCTTCTTCGAACCGATATTCCCCGACACCACCAGATCGGTATTGAGGCCGATGCCAATTTCCACCGGCGGCTTGCCCTCGCCCGCCCGCGCCAGATTCCAGCTGCGCAGCTCATTCACCATGGCGATGGCGGTCCGCACGGCGCGGTCCGGATCATCCTCATGGCCGACCGGAATGCCAAACGCCGCCATGATGGCGTCGCCGATGAATTTATCCAGCATGCCCTCCTCGCGCTGGATGCAATCGACCATGAGCGTGAAGTATTCATTCAGCATGCTCACCGTGCCCTGCGCGCCCAGCTGCTCGGTAATCGTGGTGAAGCTGCGGATATCGGAAAACAGCACCGTGGCCGGCACGTTTTTACCGCCCAACATTTCCGCGCCATTCGCCACCATCTGGTCGGCGATGCCGGGGTCCATATAGCGCGACATGGTAGAGCGCAAGCGCTTCTCGCTGGAGATGTCCTCGATCATCAGCATCCAGCCGATACGCTTCTTCTCCATCGACAGCAAGGGCTGCACACTGAGATTGACGGAGCGTGCCTCCTCGTCCACCATGAGCTCCACATCCATCAGATGCTCGGCCGCTTCACTGGCCTCCACGCGGCGCAGCTTCTCCAGCATCCAGGTATTGGCGCCGCCGAAGAACTGGTCCGCCGCACGGCCGACAATATTGGCAGCGCTGGTGCGCAGGATACGCAAGCCCGCCGCATTGCAGGTGACGATCTTCTCCGCACCATCCAGCGTGATGACGCCGTTGGACATCGACTCCAGCATCGCCTCGTTGTAGTTCTTGATTTGCTGGACGTCCGCAAACAGCTTGGCATTTTCCAGCGCAATCGAGATCTGCGCGGTGAAAGCGCGCAGGCGCGATTCATCCTCCATGCTGAACGGGCCGCCGCGCTTGTTCAGCACCTGCGTCACGCCAATGATCTTGCCCGCCTTGTTGACAATCGGGACGCACAATATCGAGCGCGTGAAATACCCGGTACGCTTGTCAAACGCAGGATTGAAGCGCAGGTCCGCGTAGGCGTAGGGAATATTGATCGTCTTCCCCGACGTGAACACCGCACCGGCGATACCGGCGTTGTTGGGCAGGCGGATTTGCAGCGACTCCAGCCCCTGCCCCACTTCCGACCACAGCTCGCTGGTCTTCTCATCGTTGAGGAACAGCGTGGAGCGCTCGGCGTTGAGCAGGCGCGTCGCCTCGCCCATCACCTTTTGCAGCAGCGAACCCAGTTTGATATCGGCCGTGACTTCCGACACCACATCGATGAACTCCATCTCCTGGCGACGGATCTTCTTCATGCTCTCCAGGAAGCGCGCGCTTTGCAGCGCCAGCGTACCTTGCGTGGTCAACGCCTCCAGCAGTTGCAGATCGCCGCGCGTGAATTTGCCGCGCCGCTTGTTCAGCGTCTGCGACACGCCTATCACTTCGCCCTTCACCGTCTTGATCGGCACGCACAGAATGTTACGCGTGACGAAACCGGTCTGCTCGTCGATCGAGCGGTTGAAGCGCGGATCGGCGTAGGCATCGGCGATGATGACCGCCTCCCCCGTGGTGAAAACGTGGCCGGCGATGCCGGTATGGTTCAAAAAACGGATCTCGCGCTGGATATTGCCTTGCGCGATACGGGAGAACAGTTCGCCGGTTTCAGCATCGTTCAGGAACAGCGTGCCGCGTTCCGCATCCAGCTCGTCGGTCGTGACCTCGACCAGCGCGGTGAGGATTTCATCCAGCGTATCGTAAGCCGCCATGCGGCGCGAGACTTCCAGCAGCAGCTCCACCTGGCGCAGACGCTTGCGCTGGGCGCCTGCGGTGGCGACTTCACCGTTGCCGGCATTGGCGGCATTGACAGCACTGGCAGCTGACCTGGCCGGCTTGCCAGAGCGTGCGGCGCGGCTGGTGCGCGCGCCGGGCGGCGCTTTGTCGCTGTCCATCATGCCCCGGCCTCCAGCGTTGTCCTGAGCGCGCGGATCGTCTCGTGCAGCTGGGCGATCTCGGCATAGTGGGCGGTGGTGAGCGCCTGCATGGCATCCGCCTGCTCTTGCGCCGCCCGCTCCAGGCTCATGCGCAACGCCGTGACCGTGTCGCGCAGCTGGGTAATTTCGCCCTGGGCAGAGGCGACCGCAGACTTGACCGCCAATTCCTTCTCAGCCTGCGCCTGCTCCAGCACCGCGCGCAGCGAACCGACCGTGGCGCGGATCTGCTGGGATTCGTTGTAAGCGGACGACAGCGCATCCTGCGTCTCGCGCTGCCGATCCTGATGCGCCTGCTCCAGCGCTGAGCGCAAGGCCACCACGGTGCGCTGTAAATCCCGCACCTCGGCCAGCGCCAGGCGCAGACGCGCGTCGTCGGGCTGGAGAGTATCGGTGGCGTCAGGCGTTTTCAGGATATTCCCACGGCGAGAGTATTCACCGTGGAAATCATACCACCCTCAGAAGCGCGTCTCCACCGTGACACGCAGCTGGGCTTCGCCGCTGGCCACAGTGCTCCGGTTCAAGGTGCCGCTGATGTCGCTGTACAGGCTTTCAGTGACATAGTCCTGCGCCAGCAGGTTGGACACGGCCACCCGCAGGCTGTTCTGCGGGTCCAGCTTCCACAACGCATACACGTCCAGATCGCGGCGCACCGAGGTGTAGCCGCCCTGCGTGCCGCTGAGCCGGGCCAGCCCGCCGTTACGGAAACTGAAATTGCTGCCAGTACTGAGCTGGCCGTCTGGCGTCTTATAGTCGACACCCAGCGTCGCGCTGAGCGGCACCTGCTGGTCCAGACGGTTATCGGGCCCTGGCACCGTATCCACGCGCGACCAGTTACGGCTGACGCTGGCACGCAGATCCAGCTTGGGTGCATGGTCCATCAGCACACTGGCCGGCAGCTTGGCTTCCAGCTCGATCCCGCGCGTTTCGGCACGGCCATCATTAATCGCGGACGAAATCCAGCGCCTGTCTTCATAGAACAGTCCCTGATGGGTGTAATTCTCAATCCGGCGCACCGACGCGCTGGCGCTCAGCAGGCCGCCATCGCCCCAATAATGCTCAAACGACGCGTCCAGACCCAGCGCCAGTTCCGGCTTGAGATTGGGATTGCCGCGGCGGTCAGGCTCGATCGGGCTGTTGTTGGTCGAGGTGAACTTGCGCGGAATCAGCGCGGACGTCGACGGCGCCTTGTAGGTACGTGTGATGGCGAAACGCAGCTGATCCTTCTTGTTAGGCAGCTTGAGCAGCGTCTGCATGAGTGGACTAAACACGCTGGAACGGTTGTGCACCGCATCGCTGGCGCTGCTGTCGGCGCGCGTATCCAGGCCCTCCCAGCGCACGCCCGTATAGACCGACCACAGCGGCGTGATGTTCCACTCATCCTGGCCAAACAGCGCCAGACGCGTGACCTTGGCCGAAAAACCTTCATCGCTGTTGTCTGGCTTACTGCCGGGCAAATCGGCATCGCGCTGGATGCGGGTATCGTCGCGCTGGGTGATCCCCGCGTCCCAGCCCATGGACAAGGAATGCTCGGTCGCCTCCGTGCCATCCACCGGTTTGCCGAAGGTGTACGGTGTGGAATACTTGCCCTGTGTACTGAAGCCCTGCTCCGTACTCTCCGACGTGACGGTGCGCAGCAGAGTCGCCGCTTCGCCCTTGTTACCGCCGAGTTGCAGGGAGTCCGCCGTGTTATGGGCATCGCTGAGCGCGACCTTGAGATCCAGCTTGGCGCCCTCCGCCAGCTTGTGCACCCAGTTCAGGTCGGTACGGCCGAAGACATTGTGGCTGCTGTAGGTGCTGTCGATGCGATCATAGTCCGGGCCAGGATCGGCGCTGATGAGCGTCCGGGTGCGGCTGTGGCTATTGCTGGCAAACCGGTTCCAGTTGAGGAAGTTTTGCGAGGTGACGGTATCGCCATTCTCCAGCGTCCAGTTGATGCGCGGCGACAGATTGAAACCATCGCCACGGCCCTGATCCTGCCAGGTCAGCGCACGATCGACATTCGGCGTGCCGGCGGCATCAACGCCCTGTTCCCAGGTCGGCGTCATGCGGTCATACATGAAGCGCCAGGCATTGCCGCCAAAGGAATACGACGTCGCGCCGAGCTTGTCCGACATCTGCAGACTCAGGCTGGGCGAACTGGAGCGGTTGCCCTTGGCGCCGGCAAATTTCAGCTCATGCTGCGCGGACTTCAAGGCCTTCTTCAACACGATATTGATAGTGCCCGCGATCGACTGCGTGCTGAACTCCGCGCTGGCAGCGCGCAGCACCTCGATGCGCTCGATCACCTCCGGCGCCAGCGAATCGATAGAAAAGCCCGCCGGGGCACGCTCACCGTTAATCAGAATCTGCGTGTAGCCGGCGCCGAGGCCGCGCATGCGAATCTCGCCACCGCTACGGCCGGCCGCACCGCCCACCGTAATGCCGGGCAAGCGCTGGAGCACATCCACCACCGAGGTATCGCCATACTTCTGGATTTCCTCACTGCCGACCACCGTCTTGCTAGCGGTATCATCACGGCGCGCATCATATTTGGCGGCCGCGCCCTTGATCTCCACCTTCTGCATCGGCGGCGCCGCCTCCGGCTTGACGGGCTGGTCCGCCTCCGCCCGCGCAGTGGTGGCAGCAAAACAAAGGGAAAAAGCGGCGGCAAGCGGCGTCAGGCGAATCGGCGTCATGCTATTTCAACAAGTTGTAGGATGTGCGAACTCAGCCATTATGCCTTGATTTATTCAAAATGTTCAGAATTTAACAACGCAGTCTCCCTGTTTAGCGTAATTTCATAAACTCCGGGGTCAGGTCCGTCATTTCTACACGAACTGATGTAGAAATGACGGACCTGACCCCGGAGTGGGGGCGCTATAATGCGCGATCGTTAATTTGTATGGATTGCTATCGTGTCCGACCGTCTTGCCGTTTTGCCGCAATATTTGCTCCCGAAGAGCGCGCTGACCAATCTCGCCGGCCGTGTTGCTGGCGCCAAGGCCGGCAATATGACGACGGGCCTGATCCGCTGGTTCGTGGGCCGCTATAACGTCAATATGGGCGAGGCGCTCGATCCGAATATCGAGAATTACAAGACGTTTAACGAGTTCTTCACGCGCGCCCTGCGCCCGGATGCCCGCCCGCTGGCCGACGCCGCCTACGTTTGCCCGGTCGATGGCCGCATCAGCCAGTTCGGCGATATTGAAGATGACCAGATTTTCCAGGCCAAGGGCCACAAGTTCAGCACCACTGCGCTGGTCGGCGGCGATGCCGCACTGGCCCGGCAATTCCAGCATGGCAGTTTCGCCAATCTGTACCTGAGCCCGCGCGACTATCACCGCATCCACATGCCCATCGATGGCAAGCTGACGCGCATGATTTACGTGCCCGGCGAGCTGTTCTCGGTGAACCCGACCACCGCACGCGGCATTCCCGGCCTGTTCGCCCGCAACGAACGCGTGGTCTGTGTGTTCGATACCGCCCACGGTCCTTTCGTGATGACGCTGGTGGGCGCGACCATCGTCGGCAGCATGGCGACCGTGTGGCATGGCGTCGTCAATCCGCCGCGCCTGCCGCAAGTGACCGAGTGGAAGTACGACGACAAGAACATCGTGCTGAAGAAAGGCGATGAGCTGGGCCGCTTCCTGCTCGGATCGACTGTGGTCATGTTGTTCCAGAAGGATGTGCTGAAGTTTAATCCCGCCTGGCAGCCGGCCGCGCCGGTACAGCTCGGCGAAAAGATGGCCGATCTGAAATAAGCCAATGCAACAGCAGCCTACCAGCCTGACTGTCTTGAATCTGGCCATGCTGGTTGGCATTACGCCCTTGTGGCTGACCTGCTTGAATGTCTGGCTCACTGCCGACCAGTACCACAACCAGGGCGCTGGCATCGTCGAGATGTTTGCGGCGATGTACAGTTATGGCTTTGCTGCCATCGTCGGCGGCATCGCAGCACTCTGGTCAATCAGTGTCAGCAGAAAGATCAATCAGCAGGCTGGCCGGTTCACCAGCGCCATGCGCTTCGCCGTTGCAGTGACGCTGGTAGTGCCGTGGTTTATTCTCGGCTCGCTGTAAGGACTAGCTGCGCGGCGCAAAATTTTGTTCCAGCATGTCGAGAAATACCCGGGTCTTTGCGGGCATCAGCCGGCGACCGGGGAACACGGCCCAGCCTGTCACGGTGGGGAAGGCCCACTCGGGCAGCACCCGCACCAATTCTCCCGTTTGCAGATACTGCTGCGCGAACACTTCGGTGGACGCGGCAATGCCCACGCCCGTCGCGGCCATCCGCACCAGCATCTCCGGCGAATTGGCCAGCAGTCTGACCGGCAATTCCCGTTCCCATTCTGTTTTGCCACGTAGCAGCATCCAACGTATGAGGCCGTTCAGCCGTGGCGGCAGGCTCAGCAGGTCGTGCTTGAACAGGTCGTCGGGATGCTCGGGCAGGCCGCGCATCCCGGTGTAGATGGGCGAGGCGTACAGCGCGATGCGGCTCAGTGTGACGCGCCTTGCTGCCAGCGTCGTATCGTCCGGCAGGCTGCCCATGCGGATGGCCAGGTCAAAGCCTTCCGCCACCAGATCCACCCGGCGCGGTGACAAGTCCAGTTCCAGCGAGATGGCCGGATAGCGGTTCATGAACTCGGCCAGCACCGTACTCATCGAGACGTTGGCGAAGTCAGCCGGCATCGATACGCGCAGCAGCCCGCTCGGCGCGCCCTGCCGGTGCTGCGCCAGCGCGCCCGCCGCCTCCGTTTCATCCGCTACTTTGCGTGCATGTTCCAGCAGGCTGGCGCCGAATTCGGTCAGCACCAGCTTGCGTGTGGTGCGCTGGAGCAGGCGCTCGCCCAATTTACCTTCCAGCAGCGTGATGCGCCGCGAGACGGTGGATTTGGGCAGCTGCACCCGCTCCGCCGCCAGGCTGAAACTGCCGCATTCAACGATGCGCGCGAACAAAAGCAGGTCGCCAGGGTCGATTTCCATGATGATTGTTCCATATATGGATTAATGTTATCCATTTTAACGTCTTCCGCATGGTATTTGAAACGATTAAAGTTACTCCATCGACGCAGCACTCCACCAAACACGAAGGAGCACTACCATGAACATCCTGCAAATCAACTCCAGCGCCCGTAGCACGGGTTCTGAATCCACCCGTCTGGCGGATGCACTGGTTGCCAAAATCAGCGCCACCAACCCAGGCGCCACCCTGGCCCGCCGCGATCTGGCCGCCCAGCCACATCCGGTACTGGACGAGCCAGCGCTGCAGGCACTGTTCACGCCGGCCGATCAACGCACCGCCGAACAGGCTGCCCGCGTGGCGCTGGACGACGCACTGATCGCCCAGGTGCAAGCCGCTGACGTGATTGTGATTGGCGCACCGACCTACAACTTTGGTGTCACCGCCCAGCTCAAAACCTGGTTCGATGCGATTGCCCGCGCCGGCGTGACCTTCAAATACGGCCCAACCGGCCCTGTCGGTCTGCTGAACGGTAAAAAAGTCTATGTCGCACTGTCGCGTGGCGGCCTGCATCGCGATGCACCGACCGACACCCAACTGGCACACATCAAGATGTTCCTGAACTTTGTGGGCTTGACCGATGTGCAGTACGTCTTCGCCGAAGGCATGGGCATGGGGCCGGAAGCGGTCGCAAAAGCTCAGGCGCAGGCAGAAGCAGAAATCAACGCCATCCTGGTGTAATGCAAACCGGCGGCGTCACTCAATGGAGAACAACATGACCGATCAAGTAAAAAATGCACGCAGTGTAGAACGCATCATCCAGGGCCAGGCCGTGATGGACGGCGCGGGCGTGAAGATCAACCGCGTGTTGACCCAATCCCTGCAACGCCGACTGGACCCGTTCCTGATGCTGGATAATTTTGGCAGCGATCAGGCCAACGATTACATCGCCGGTTTCCCTAGCCATCCGCATCGCGGCTTTGAAACGGTGACATATATGATCGAGGGCCGCATGCGCCACAAGGACAGCGCTGGTAATGAAGGCTTGCTGACCAACGGCGGCGTGCAATGGATGACTGCGGGCCGCGGCGTGATCCACTCCGAAATGCCGGAGCAGGAAGACGGTGTGATGGAAGGCTTCCAGCTGTGGCTTAACCTGCCGGCCAAGGACAAGATGCGCGCGCCATGGTATCGCGATTTCAATGGTGAGGACGTGCCGGTGTTCACCACTGCTGCTGGCGCCAAAGTGAAGGTGATCGCAGGCCGTAGCCATGGCGTGGACGGCGCGGTGCAGCGCGAGGTCACCGAACCGCTGTACATCGACGTCGATCTGCCAGCTGGTGCAAGCTTTGACCAGCTGCTGCCAGAAGGTCACAACGCGTTCATCTTCACCTATCGCGGTGCGGTGGAGTTGGGTGACAAGGCAGTGGCGTCGGGGCGCATGGCGATCCTGGCCAACACGCAAGGTACGGATGGCGTGAGCGTGAAGGCGCAAGAAGCCAGCCGCTTTATCCTGATCGCCGGCCAGCCGCTGAACGAGCCGATTGCACAGTATGGTCCGTTCGTGATGAACACGCAGGCCGAAATCTTCGCCGCCGTCGAAGACTTCCGTGCCGGCAAACTGGGCGAAGAAGCCCAGGCATAAAGAGCAAACAGCCGTCAGGCGCAACAAAGCGCCTGCGGCTGCCGAACTTCTCTCCCTATTCAGGCCGGGCTAGTCCCGGCCTTTTTTTTCACGCAGCGCGATCAAGCGTCCCATCAGGTGGCGCAAGGCGCCCTTCTTCTCACGCCGCTCGCGCTCTGCCAGCAGATAGCGTACCTGTCGTCGCAACATGCCATTATCGACGGCACACGCTAGCAACAGAACAGCCATCACCATCATCGTGCCGTCCTGCCCCCACCAATGCCACGACGCCCCCGACAGCACCGCAGCAACCAGCCCGCTCAAAAGTAAAGCAAAACGATCTTTCATGGCCAGCTCCAACCGTGACGATAACGGCAGTCAGCATAGCCGCGACGCTGGCGGCCGGGTTGCGCTAGCTCAGTCACGGTAACGTGATACGGCGGGTCTGGTAGTTTGGGTCGGCGGCGATCTGGGCTTCGGTGTAGGGCTGCGCGATCCATGCCTTATTGGAGAAGCGCTCCGTCTGGTCCGCGTAGTATGGCGATGAGGACTGGCTCGATTGCGAGTAGCTCAGTATCGCCTGCGCAACCGGACCGTTCTTGTCGAAGGTGACGGCTTGCAGGTAGCTGGTGCCGTCTGTGACGTCGCGCAGGCCGCCGCCGATATCGGTGCTGGTGATGGCGTTGTAGACGCCGTAGATATCGTCGCCACCATGTATCGGAATTTTCTTCGCTCCGCGCACGGCGACTTGAATATCGCCCCACTTCTTATTCATCGTCCAGCCTTTGGCCTCAGCATCGTTCACCGCTTGCGCCAGCGCCATGCGTACTGCAGCAGCGATATCGGGATCATCCACGTTCAAGCCGCGTGGTGTGTTGACCGGGTCCGCAGGATTGAATGGCACTTTCCATACCGGCTGGCCACGCAAGCGATCCCACATGCCGGTAAAGTAGACGTAGCCCATGTTGGCGTTGAGATTCGCGGTACGGTCCCACGCGGACAAACCCGTGCAGGAAGGGCCGCTACAAATGCGCAGCAGGTCATCCATCACCTGCTCCGCGATGTAGACGCGGTTATTCAGCACCATCTGCTGCAGCTTGGCGAGGCTCATGCGCTCGCCATTCAAACGCAACTGGCTGATGCCGATGCGCGTGCGGCCACTTTGCTCATACTCCTGCCGGCTGACGATATCGGGATATCCCGTCAGCGGCGCCGCAGGATTGGTCAGCCATGCGCTGTCATTGGAGTTCTGCACATAGTCGCTGCGTACCAGCACCGGCAAGCTCGCCGCCGCGAAGATGCCGGCCTGCGGCGCATCCTTGTCCACACCCCAGGCACAGGCTGTACGGCTGCCATCCAGAATAAAGACGCCTTGCGATGCCAGCTCCTGGTCACCCGATGCCACGCACGCAGCCTGCTGCGCTGAGGTCACATTCGGCACCGCTGTCACATCCATGAACAAAGCCTGGCCGTCCTTGTCGGCCGCCAGCGTATTCACCCAAGGCAGCCCCAGGACGGACTCGATCGATTTGCGAAAATCCGCCAATGTCGCCGCACGGCCCATGGCATACCACTGCACGATCAAGCGATGATTGTTCAAGTTGGCGTCACCCAGCGCATAGGCATTGCTGCGGTCCCACCCCGCCACGCCCGGCACCACAGCAAGCATGCCAAATTCGGTGCCATAGAAATCGCGCGACTGCGACTTGAGCGTGCCATCCGGCTGCTTCACATCCACTGTCACGGTACGCTTGTTCATTGGCTTGCTCTGCCCATCCACCACATAGCGCGTGGGATCTCTGGCATCCAGCTGCAAGCGATGCAGCGTGAAATGCGCCGACGTGTTCACCGTATGGCTCCACGCCAGATTTTGATTGAAGCCGATATTCACCAGCGGCAGCCCCGCCAGCGAAGCTCCCATCACGTCCATCTTGCCCGGAATGGTCAGATGCAGCTGATAAAACCGCAGCGCCCCTTTCCATGGAAAGTGCGGATTCCCCAACAACATGCCCTGGCCATTGTCCGTGAGGTCCTTGCCAAGTGCGACTGCGTTGCTGCCGGTCTTGCTGTGCAAACGGCGCCAGTACTCAGCGCTCAGCACATTCGGCTCCGTGCCACCGGCCTTGCGCATGGCCGCCGCCGGCGCACCTGGCGGCGCTGCGGACACCACCGCAGGCACAAACTGGCCCGAACTTCCTTCCACTGCATACCGCCGCATCAGACGCAGGAGGTCGCGCTCATTCAGCGCCCTCACCCACGCGCCTCCCTTGCAGTCGCCAGGAAGATTTGCCACGCCAGTCTGCTGCAGGTACTGGTTGTAGCCTGCCACATAGCCCAGCACCAGCTGACGGATCTCTTCCGGTTGCGCATCCCAGGACTGTTTGAGCGAGGCTTCGTCATTAATGAGGCGGTAGAAATAGTCCGTCTCCAGATTGGTACTGCTGTACCCCGCGCGGCTACCATCCGGCCCGAAATAGCGCGAGCGCTCGCCATTGACGGTAACAACTTCATCCGCCAACGCGCACAGGTTATCTTCCGCATAGGCATAGCCCACACCAAATCCCACATCGCCTTCGCTATTACCTTTGATGTGGGGAATGCCAAACGACGTGCGCCGGATATCGGCCGTGTACCGGGCGGGTTTGACGACAGCTTCCTTTGAACTGCCGCCGGAGCAGCCCGAAAATAACAGCAGTACTGGTAGTGAAAGGGACACGGTCTTGTAGTTCATGGGTTTCTCTTTCGTTCTGAGGAAAAGGGAGGGACCCAAAATATTGCAAACTTCACATGTCCAAGCCAGCGATCTATCCGAAGGCGCGGTTTGCGCGACTACCAGTTGCAAGCGGCGATACCGGCTTAACGCTAGAATGCAGGAATGATGGAAATTCTACTTACATGGCTACGCCGCCTCAGTCACCTGCTCGGCTTCGAGACCGCCGACTCCTTCCCGCCCGGCCATCCGTATGAGCGCACGCGCTGGAACGGCGCCTACTTCGATATCGCTTCCGACGTTAAGCCGGAGCAAATCGAAAGCCGCCTGTGCGACGCGATCGCCAATACACCGCTGGTCTTCGGTTACATCACCAATCCCACGCCGCGCATGCAGCGCACCTTGTTGGCGATGCTGGAAGAGCGCATGCGCAATAACCGCGGGCGCGCCAGTGAACTGGCCGCGCTGCTGGTCGTCGCCTACGACAGCCCGCATATCAGCGAGGTGATACCGGGCCTGCGCTCTATGGTTGCGGCCACCCGCCACGACGAGCTGCCGGAACGCGCGCGCAGCGTCATGGCCTTCCTCGGTTCTACACAGTCGCCGTTTGATGTGATTGAGATGAACTAGGCTGCGGCGCGTAGTTCGATGGCACGTAGCGGTCGCGCAGCTTCATGAACGGTGTCTCCACCAGAAGATAAAGCAGCCAGCCGGCCAGGATGCTGGACGCGCTCATGATGCAAATGGCTTGCCAGCTTTCCGCGTCCCAGCCTTGCGCCTGCAACGGCGCGCGCAGCAGCACGCACAACTGCTTGTGCGTCAGGTAGATGGCATACGACCACAACGCGATGCTGGCGGCGCCCGGCACGCGCCAGCGTTGCAGCAGCGAGCCGCTGCTCAGCGCCGCCACCAGCAGCAGGCTGAAACTCAGGCCCAGCATCGGGTAGCCATACACCGTCATCGCATAGCCGTAGTGATCTTCCAGCAGCAGATGCCAGGTCAGCGCCAGCAGTGCCACGCCTGCCGCCAGCGTCCAGTTGCCGTATGCGGTGATGCGCGACCACGCAGCGGCGTGATAATTCTTCAGCAGCGCCAGCGCGACGCCACACACCAATTCGTCAAAACGGCACCACGAGGCGTAATAAATCAGCGTGTAGTAGTGATAGCTGCCGTCCGCCACGTCACCGATGCTGGTCCACAGATAGCTGCGTATCGCCATCCCGCCCAGCACGGCGCTGCCCACCGCAAGCCAGGCCCAGACCAGCGACTTGCGTAGCATGGCGATCAGCAAAGCCAGCGCCGGCAGCAGGAAATAAAACTGCTCCTCCACGCACAAGGACCACGCGTGCGAGAACGCCGTGCCTGGACTGAGGAAGATATTCTGGGTAAATGTTAGGAACTTCCACAACGGCGGCAGCACGCTGGCACCGCGCCAGTACGGCCACAAGGCGTACAACGCCAGCACGAAATAGAAATTCGGCACCGTGCGCAGCAGACGGCGCGCATAAAACCGCGCCAGCGAAAACCGCCCGGTCCCCGCCTGTTCCTTGCGGATGCCCGACAAGATCTGATTGCCGATCAAATAACCACTCAAGGCAAAAAACAGGTCAACGCCGGTCCAGCCGATCTCGCTCATCCAGCCAAAGGTCGGCTGGCTGCTCACGAAAATCATGTAGTGGTTCATGAACACCAGCACGATGGCCAGCGCGCGCAAGGTGTCGAGGCCGGAGTTGCGGCCGATGGTGGTCTGCTTCATCGGCCGTATATTACCTTAGGTGGAGATGGCCATGGTCAGCACGCTGTTCGACAAGGTCAGCACCGCCGTACTGTCGCCGGGGATGGCGAAATTCTGACTGTGGCAAGAATAATAATCTTTCTCACCCAGCCGGATGCAGTCGATGGCGGCGCTCAGGCCGTTGCTGATGGTGTAGGCCCCCAGCACCAGATCCGGTGCGGTGACAAACTTGAACGTCACATCGCCACCGGTATTGTTGAGAAAAATAGTCTTGGACGGCTTGACCGTCTTGCGCGATGGCGTCTCCGTAAAGCAGATATTCATCGTTACAGCACCCGGAACAGGCCAGCCGGATGATCCGGACTATTGCATACCATACCCACGCTGATGCGCTGGCCATCGTCCACCGGCAAGGTGGCAGCGTCATTCAGCTGGCGCAGCTGGTAACCGGCGGCCGAGGTGCCGTCATTGGCCAGCCACGCCACATTGGCCAGTCCCCGCGCCATGATCGCCTCGCAGCAGGCGCTGGCCCCAAAGACACCAACCTGGTATTGCCGCTCGGTCGGACCGGCCGCGTGGAACGCCTGGTTCACCCCCTCAAAATAGCGCGTGACCGCGCCGTCTATCCACGCCACATCCGGCGCCGCGAAGTAAATGGCCGAGCCGGACGGCTGGGTAATGACCGACTGCGCCATCAAATACGCCGCCGCCCCATCGGCCAACCCCTGCGCCCGGCTGAAATAGCTCAGGTGTGCATCCGGCATCTCCCACAACGCGCCGATCTGGATGCCGGCGTCGGTCAGCGCCCGTGCCTCGGCCAGCGACAAACTCTTGCCCGCCTGGTGGCTGTAATGCCGCATGGCGAAATCGATCCCCTGTTGCTTGATTGCTATTGCGTACTGCGTCAGTTCAAACGGTGCTTTCACGCCGGTCAAAACGGTCATGGGGACTCCATAAAAATTGTTCAACTTGTTGTGGCAATTCTTCAACTATTTCCCTCAGGATAATGTTAATATTTCTTTGCGGTGACTTTACCCAGAAGCTATAAAAACGGCCTTCCGAAAACCTTCTGGAAAATAAGTCATTGATTGCAAAGATATTTTTACTGAGCAAAGAAGATGGGGATGAAGCACAAGAGTTTCCGTTTTGGCGAGTGGCGGGTCGATCCAGCCACCAATACCCTCAGCTGTGGTGTACTCAACCGGCAGCTGGAACCGCGGGCGATGGACGTGCTGCTGTACTTGTGCCGCCATCCGCATGTGGTCATTTCGGCCGAGACGCTGCTCGATGCCTGCTGGGGCGACGTCTCGCCCAGCGACAACGCCATCCACAAAATCATCACCCAGTTGCGCCGGGCGCTGGACGATTCCGCAACCGAACCGCGCTATATAGAAACCATCCGCAAACGCGGCTACCGCCTGCTGGCCGAACTGAGCTATGACGACGAAGTCAGCCAGGGCAGCTGGCTGCACGCCTCGCCCTTCCGCGGCCTGGAAGCATTTGAAGAACAGCACGCCGCCATCTTCTTTGGGCGCAAACTGAGTGTCGACCAGCTGGTGCAGGTGGTGGTTGCGCAAGCCCAGGCCGCTTGCGCGATGGTGCTGGTGCTCGGTCCATCCGGCGCCGGCAAGACCTCGCTGGTACAGGCCGGCCTGATTCCAGCATTGAAAGCAGGCGCCGCGCCGGCCGAATCCGGCATCGCCATCAGCGCCCACGTGCAGCTCGATTGCGCCGACATGGGCCAGTCCGGCCTGCTCGAGACGCTGGCCAGCGTGCTGCTGGACGCCGAAATCGATGGCCGCCTGCTGTTTGAAAACACCAGCGCCGCAACGCTGGCCCAGCACATGGCGCAGGACTTGCCATCGCTGATTGAACATCTGCAGCGCCAGCTACCCGCCATCCAGCTGCTGCTGTTCATCGACCGTTTTGAAGCCGTGTTCCGGCTGCCCCACGTCACCGACACCGAGCGCGCGGTCTTCATCAACGTGCTGGACCAGCTGGCGCGTTCCGGCAGCATGCAGCTGGTACTGGCCTGCCGCAACGACTTCTACCCGCATCTGGCATCCTATCCAGCGCTGATGAGCCTGAAACTGAGCGGCGGCCACTTCGACCTGACGCCGCCCGGCAGCGCCGACATCGCCCAGATCGTCCGCCACCCGGCGCAAGTGGCGCAGCTGCGCTACACCGTGGACGAGCGCGGCGAAGGCCTGGATGAAGTCCTGTGCCACGCTGCACGGTCCGGCGCCGACAGCCTGCCGCTGCTGCAATACTGCCTGCAAGAGCTGTATCGCCAGCGCAGCCCCGAAGGTGAGCTGAGCCACGCCGCCTTCCACGCCATGGGCGGGCTGGAAGGCGCCATCGGCGCGCGGGCAGAACAAGTGATCTCCGAACTGGGCGCGCCGCAGATCGCCGCCCTGCCCCATGTGTTGTCGCAGCTGGTGCTGGTTGCAGAAGACGAAGCCACCGTGAGCTCGCGCCGCGTACCGTGGTCCGCCCTGCGCAACGACGCCGAGATCAAACTGGTCCAGGCGCTGGTCGACGCCCACCTGTTCGTAAGCGACCTGCAAGGTGGCGCCCCTGCTTTCGGCCTGGCCCACGAAGCCCTGCTGCGCCGCTGGCCGCGCGTAGTCGCGTGGATCGAAGAGCACCGCCAGACGCTGCAAATCCGAAGCCGCATCAGCGCCCAAGCCAACCGCTGGCAAGAAAGCGGCCGCAAGCGCGACATGCTGCTGCCGTCCGGCACCCAGACCAATCAAGCCCGCGAGCTGTTAAACGCCACCAGCTTGAGCCTGACGCAACAAGAACAAAACTTCATCCAGTCCTCGCTGCAAAGCGAGCGCCGCAGCGAGCGTATGCGGATGGCAGTAATGATCGTAGTCACCTGCCTCGCCATCCTGGCCGCAGCCTTAGGTATTACCGCTCGCTCAGCCCAGACCCAAGCCGAGACCCGTCGTGCGGAAGCAGAAGATCTGATGGGGTATATGCTAGGAGAGTTCGTAGAAAAGCTTCGTCCTCTGGGTAAACTCGACCTGCTAGACAGTATCAGCAACCGCGCATTGAAATACCTGTCTGATCCATCACGAGAAAATGAAAAAAATACAGTGCTGGCTCAGCGCGCTAAATCATTGCAGGTGATCTCCGAGGTTAAGATTGCACGTGCCGATCCTGTCGGCGCCAATACTGCATTGCTCGCCGGACGCGAGGTTCTTCAAAACTTGCTAAAAACTGCTCCGAACGATCTTACCTTGCTTAAAAATGCTGGAGAAAACGCTTTCTGGTTGGGACAAATCCATCTAGATAAAACTGAATGGGATCAAGCACGCAAATATTTTGAAGAGTATCAAGATTATGCAAATCGCCAAGCATCAGTGGCTCCAGAGTCCGTAGATGCGTGGATTGAACAATCGTATGCACATAGCGCTTTAGGGACCGTCGCGCTTCGCAGTAGCGATTTACCACGTGCCGTAAATGAATTTTCTTTGTCGGTGGGTTTGAAAGAACGGGCCTACAAACAGCAACCAGAAAGGAAACGCTTAGCTTCCGATCTCGCAAATAGTTTGTCTTGGCAAGCCAGCGCACATATGCAATCTGGCCAGTTGTCACTTGCGGAGTCATTAAATGATCGCGAGCTTGCACTTCTAGAGCCGCTACATAAGGCTAATCCTGCGGAAACTTTATGGGTGAATCCGCTGGCAGCAGCTTGGGGCCATCAAGCAGAATTAAAGCAAGCCAAAGGGGATTTAGAAGGTAGCTCAGCGGCTGGTAGGAGAGCATACGAATTACGAAAATTACTTGTAGAAAAAGATCCTAGTAATCGTATATGGCAGCTCAATCAATATATTGCAGAATTGAGAGTTATTGAAAAAGAAATCATAAAAATACCATCGCCCGATGTACTTGCTCGCCTCGAAAAACTGCAACAAAATATTACAGAACTGATTCGGCTAGAACCAAAAAAGCCTGTTTTAAATGTATTAATCGCTGCCACTCAACGAAATAAAGCCATTGTCTATTCAAGGAAAGGGCAGATATTTAAAGCCCTTGAAAATTTAGAACTAGCCATCACCAAATTACAGCAATTATACGTCTCAACGCCGAATGATATCTTAATTCGAAAAGAACTAGTTGAAGCATTGCTACAACAATCGGAAATAAGCCTCAATAAAAAAGAAAATAATTCGCTAGCTCAATGCGAAAAAGCAATTAATATATTAAAATCTTCGGTAAATGGCAGCTCTGATTTTAATATACTTGCACCTTGGGTAAAAGCAAATATATGCTTAAACCGGCATGAATTTGCAATGTCAGCGCGAAAACAATTAGAGGCAATGTTTTATCGCGACCCAACGTATTTTTATTACCTATCCACCCACCCGCTAAAGAAAGAAAAGTCATGAGCAAATTAGTTGCAAGTACTCCATTCATTAATGTTTCGATTAAAATTCGCCCTGATCATATTACTGGTAGCTACAAAGTAGAAACAGCACCAGCGATTCTGCGTGTGACACAACCAGATACCATTATCAATTATCAGATCGTTGATAGCGGCGAGCAAAATATTGTATTTAATAAAAATAACCCAATGACGGTGACGCCATCAGACAATAATCAACTGAGCTTACCGAGCGTCGGCATCACTGGAAAGTTATTGACCTTCAGTGACGCCAATTCTGTTGCCATGACCCTTAAAATTCTTCTTCACTTTGTAGATGAAAAAGGTGTCGAATTTAAACATGATCCAGAAGTTAGTAACGACCCACAAAGGTAATTAATTTAATAATTATTAAACTGGTTAAAAATCATGACTTGTATTGAACAATCTAAAAATAAAATCAATTCGATATTTTACAAACCAAATGGCCAGAAGCCTTTCTTGTTTTTTGTGCACTGCAGGCTAAAAACAAACCAGAGGTATAATTAGTAAATCACAAAAAATTAACTAAGAGATTTAAGATGAATATATCACTTCTTGATAAAATCAAAAAAACGTCATATTTTTTGATAACTAGCGCCACCCCACCGATGGATGCACACTCCCAGTTTCGTGTATTAACTCCTAGCGAGATTGAGGCCGTCGCGGGTGGTCCACAAGTTCAAAATAATCCAGATACATAGAAAAATCGAATTGCCATACGTCAACACTAACTAAGGAATTTAACTATGCCTTTGATTGCATTATTATTGAAGACAATAAAAAGAAATAAAAAACAAGTCATTCAACAATCTTCCATAACTTACCAACTAGAGCAACCGATATCCAACTCGTCTCTGGTGGCCCTCAGGTTCAGAACGAACCGCGCCCCTAAGTTTTTTAAAAAGCCTCTTTGCACACCGGCGGAAGAGGCTACTGAATGAACACATCAATATTGAAACAAAAAACATCTCCACAGCTAGTGCCAAGCTAAAAAAGGAGGAAAAAGCCGAAATTTAAGTGTTATTTTTTTACAAAGTTTAAATTGTCGCAGGCACCCTGCAGGTTCAGAACTAGTCGGCGCATGCTTAAAGTTGCTTCATTTTACATCCATTCAAATAGAATACTAAATATCACTGCGCGCTCTTATAGCTAAAATTCTCGCGTACAGTGAACGAAATGGATCTGGAAATAAATCGAAAATCCGTAAGCTTCAAAAAATCAACTTTTCTCTCGCTTCTAGCTCCCCAGAAGCTGAAATGTACAGGTAAAATAATTACTACGCTCCAAGTAATTATCTTTATTATTTCAATTAATTTACAATTATTAATTATGATTTTCTTAAAATTTTTTGCTAGAATATTTAACAAAAATCGTCAAAATTTTTCAAATAAACCTGAAATTGAAAAATTAGAAAAATTAGAAATTTCATTTATATCGGGAGGTCCGCAAGTTTCAAATGATCCGCGCATGTAATAAGTGCAAAAATACAATTAAAGCTCATTTCTAATGAGCTTTAATTTTTGATATCATTGCACTGATTTTTTCATTTTTATTTTCAAAACTCATAATAACTTAAATTGACGAAATGAACGAAACTGCGTCATCATTCGTTGATGGCAGGTCACAGGTTAGTAAGAATATATAAACTTAAGTAGCCCAGCAGCGATACAAAATAATAGCTTCGGCATCACTGGCACCGACACAGCGATATGAATTCCGCAAATCAACTACAGCTAAAATCTATCCAGTACTGCGGACTGAACTCAAGTCTCAAACTAATCGTAACTGGTGCTGTGCATGGCAATGAGACTTGCGGCACTAAAGCGATTTTGCGAGTAATACAGGAGTTGGAAGACGGAAAGCTACTAATTCAGAACGGCTTAGTCACATTTGTTCCGGTGACGAATCCGCTCGCATACGCAATAGGCGAGCGAGCTGGCGAGCGGAATTTAAACCGTGATCTTTTCCCAAATTCAGATCCGCAGAATTTCGAGGACCGTGTGGCCAACTGGCTGTGCCCTCTTCTTGCGCAGCATGATGTTCTGTTAGACCTGCATTCGTTTAATGCAGCGAGCGAGCCGTTTGTGATGGTTGGGCCGCGTAATAATGATGGTCCACTGGAGCCGTTCAAGCATGAAGAGCAGGAACGCGCATTGGCGCGGCGGCTGGGCGTGCGGCGGTTTGTTGACGGCTGGTTGCGCACCTACGGCGATGGCGTACAGCGTCGCATGAGCGATAGCAGTGAGCTGCAAACTGTTCTTCGCTACGGCATGGGTACAACTGAATATATGCGCTCAACCGGCGGCTATGCGCTGACGCTGGAATGCGGGCAGCACAACGATCCGCAAGCGCCCGAAGTCGCGTATCGCGCCATCCTCAATACACTGGCGTTTCTTGGCTTGATTGATGCACCAACGCCTGAACTTATCGCGCCAGAAAATATGGAGGCGCTGAGCATGGTCGCAGTTTACGACAAGCAGCATGCCGATGACACGTTCAGCCGCAATTGGTCCAGCTTCGATCCGGTCAAACAGGGTGAGGAAATCGGCCGCCGTATCGATGGCACGCCGGTACTGGCCGAATTTGATGGCCGCATTCTGTTCCCCGACAGCGCAGCGGGCGCCAACAGCGAATGGTATTACCTCACTCGCCCTAACCCGTCGTTTTAAACCGTCGAGATTTTCAGTCCGATGATGCCGCCAACGATCATGGCGATGCACGTCAATCGTACGATGCTGGATGGTTCATCCAGCATGACGATGCCATACACCACCGTACCAACCGTGCCGATGCCGGTCCAGATCGCATACGCTGTCCCGAGCGGCAATGTCCGCAGTGCCAAGCCGAGCATGCCCACGCTGCCTGCCATGGCGGTCAGGGTCAGCGCCGAGGGGATCAGCTTGGTAAAGCCTTCGGTATATTTGAGGCCAACCGCCCACACCACTTCCAGCAGGCCGGCCAAGATGAGAATAATCCAGGTCATGCCGAACTATACCATTCACAAAAAATTGGTGCGGAGCCTCTAGCCGTGGCGACCTTGCTCGGGTCATAATGGTCGTTCATTACTATAAAAACGGGGAGTCTTCATGCTTTTAGCAGCCCCGTTGGCCGGTCAAATTCCCCCACCTCTGGCCACCCCAAATTCCCCCACCCTCTGACCGTATAGCGGCGCTGTAGAAGCGCCAGCAGCGAC
>NZ_FRCX01000011.1 GCF_900143065.1 Duganella sacchari
GGTGGCCACCCCGGGGGAATTTGAAACTCCCCTAATCGTGCGCTGGGCAAGGCTGCGGATGGTCTTGCGGTCGACGCTGGTGATGCGGGCGATCTCGCGCTGGCTCTTGCCCGCTGCCAGCAGGGTCAGGATGGTGGTTTGCAGATGCGGTTTCAAGACGTTCACTCCGAACTCCCTCGACGATCGAAGGAGAAAGATAACGTCCTGCCAACGGGATGCTCCCGGTGGTCGCTGCTGGCGCTTCTACAGCGCCGCTATACGGTCAGAGGGTGGGGGAATTTGGGGTGGCCAGAGGTGGGGGAATTTGACCGGCCAACGGGGCCATAGCAGATCAAGATTTTTTTGACGCACCGGACTTTGACTTTGCTTCTTGTAGCTTTCCAGAAGATCCTTCGCCGCTGCTAATGTCGTTTGGTCGACATGTTTCATACTGCCTCCTTTCTTGTGAGTTGTAATGGCACGGCCTTGATTACGGGGGGAGTGGCTTGCTCCAATATGGACGGGACTGCGAGCCCTTGATCTACCTGATGACAGCGTAGCTCGGCCCAGAGGGCCCCTTGTTTTGCGATCCCTTTTGAGATCTCAGCACTCAAGCAAATCCCAAATCCTACGTTTCCCTTTCCAGCTCCGAGGGAGTTGGCCAAGAATCGAAGGCGGCATACCATCTCGGATGGAGGCGTTGAGCGAGGTGCCGTGTAGATCGCAGCTTGCTTATGGAGCCTCGATAACACCGCGTCACCAGAGCAAGGAGATTCAAGAGATGGGGCCTCTAACTCGCTTGATCTAAGGAGCATGGGCCTACTTTGATCGATCGTAGTTAGCTCGATGCACTGCTTTGTCCAGGCGTGGCATGCGATGAGTGAGCGGCTGAGCTCATCGACTTGGTGAGCAGACTGCTCCAGCTTGATCTTTGCAGCATCTAGCTCCGATGATGCACCAGGCTTTCCCTGTGCAGAATCAAGGCGTAAAGCCGATACTCGGATCTCCGCTTTCTGATAGGCCTCGCTCGCTCGGCAAGTATCTTTAAATAATTCGCCACACTCGGCCTGAAGCCCTGGAATGAATGCTGGGCCGCTTGCAAAATGCGGGCACTGCACGCAGCTTCGGCCTGGGCCTTGCGAGCTTGGGCAGGAGTGAGACCCCTTTAAACACAAACCCTTGTCAATGAATTTGATGGGGGCGGCCGTGCTTTGCACTGCCCCACTGTGCAAGTTCGTGAGGCTCTCAGGCAGGCTCTTGGGACGGGCGAGGAACTCGTTCCATTCCGACGATTTGATGGCGGGCAGTTGCCGTTTTATGTTGGCATTCGTTAGCGCTTGAGATATTTTTTCGCGGGACTCTTTGACATAGTAGAGCGTCATCATGGTTGCACAATGCCCAGCCACCTTCATCAGCCGATCTACCGGCACGCCACTGTCATACAGAGCTGTAATCATCGTGACTCGCAGTGAGTGCAGGTCGTATGCAAGCTTTGTGGGCATTCCGTTTGTTCGAGAGATGACGAGCTGAATGGGGGAGCCATCAGGATGTTTTTCACCTTGCTGTGCAAGCCGCCTTTCTGCCTCCTCCATCAACTTCGCCCACATGATCTGAACTTTGCCATTTGAGATTGGCAGCGTGGGGTTTGCATTGGTTGGATCTCTGAATAAGAAGCATGCTGTGCCTCGTGCTGCCAAGTCGAGTTGGGACTCGCATCGCTGCTTACTCAAGTCCGTCCAAGCCGTTGGTTCAGACAATGGATTAAATTGCTCTTGCCAATTTCTGAGATTCGCAAAGAGCTGCAAAGCAGCTTCGTGCTCCCAGGTCATGAGGTGTCCTCGTTTATGAATGGGCTGATTGGCGTCGGCCGTCTTATTGGTGTTGAAGTAGATGAGAGAGCCGCGAGATCCATCTTCTCTTGGGTATGCTCGGAATACCCCATTTTCCAAGCGTTTGCCGGACTTGATTGCCATAGGATTGAGATTAGGAGCCCAGCATCGTCCTTCAGGCTCATACCGTTCTGCATCTGCTTCGCCAGAATCAAGCATCCGAATTTGCATAGTGCGAGCCGGAAGCATCAGTTTTGCGATTAGCACCGAGGCTCTCACTGGGCTCCAGATTGTGGTGGGCTGCTTGCTAATGGGATCGGCTATTGTGATCCAGTCCAAGCCGCTTGATTTCGGCCAGGCATAATCGTTTTCGGTCAGGATCTTTATGCACAGATCGACAAGATGCTGGGGCATAGGATCTCTATGACTTTGCGTTGGGGCCGGTGCTGAAATGGCGTCAGGAATCGAGACGCACAGCCTGAGAATGTTGGATTGTTGATGTAATCCTTTGGAGAGAAGATCTTGCCTGATGCCATCCTCGACGTGCTTTAGAAAGCGTTTGAGCATGGCGTTTCGCGGATTGTCTGAGCTCCGGGCTGAAGGAAAGGCGGGATAGTTTGCCGCCTTAGTGTTTAGGAACAGCTCCTTAGGATCGTATGGAAGTTCATGCTCGCTTGCGTAATCAAGAAAAGTATTCAGAGCGTGTGTGGCTATATTTCTTCCTCTTCGAAGCAAACTAAGATATTCGGTGGCGAGCATTCTCCATTTATCCCAGCGATGGTCTTTCTGCGTGACCCATCTGAATTCGGGATCGGATCTACTACCAGGCTTAGGCTTGCCTCCGTGCGTAAAGTCGGAGGGCTCGAAATGCTTGAGGATGATCGGTGCTGGGGCCTGACGCTGCAAGATCACGATCAGCTTTGCCACCGCAGATGAATCTTGTCTTGCCGGGGAATCAGATAACAGCTTGGAGTCTGAGCGAGGTGTGAGGTCTAGGATGTTATCGATGCTCGATCTACTTAGGAGTAATCGCATGAACCGGCGACATCGATGTGTTCCTCTTTGGGATTTGGTCTCGGTTAGCCCTTGAACGATGTTCTCAACCAGCTCATTGGAGGCTCCCCAGGGCAAGGCTGTATGTTCGGGTGGCCAGCCACAGACGCTCGTTTCAGCCGGCCAAATTAAACATCCTCTATTCCATAACGCGACCAATAAATGATGATAAATTTTTTGAAGAGGTTTGATCGGGCCGCAAGACTTCCCGACGAAAGCGGCCGTTAGCTGAGTATCTAATTTCTCTGCAAAGTGTTTCCGGGTTCTGCACGCTTCAAGCTGCTTTGCTGGTTCGAGAATTTTGGTAGATTCCTCTGTCCCTTTTGCCGTGCTGATCCAGTCACTCAAAGCGGCACTGCACGCCGCAGCCGTCCATGTTGGCGGGATCAGAAAGCGATCAGTGCTTAGGTTTTCTATGATCCGCGTTTGCCTGTGTCGCGTTGAGATTTCAAGGCCAGGCTCAACTATGCATGTTTTCAATGGAGAGTTCATAGCACCTCCAACGGAAGTGCAGGAACACTGATGCGACTGTGTAAAGCTGCGGCCTTCATTTCTTGGGCTACTTGCTCCGCACTGAGTTGTCGGTAGACTTCTTGGCTGAGCGGGTTTGCATGATGCATGCACACCTGGCCGACCTTCTCATTGACGCCCAGATCGTTTAGCCATTGGCCGTAACGATGCCTCAGGCCATGTGGCGTGCTGCCATGGGATTTCTTGAATTTCAGCCCGATTTTCCTTACCGCTTTTTCCAGCGAGTCACTGTAAGCCGAAGTTCCCATCGGTAGGCCATTTTTTGTCAGGAACGCCCAGGGAAGTGTCGGGCTCATGGGTCTTACGTTTTGCACATACATTTCCCAGAGCTGTTTGAATAGGCGGCCAGCTTCAGGATTGATCCACTTAATGTCCATCGCAAGACGATCTGGAACATCTAGAAGTCCTCCTTTCCAGCCCGAGTGCCGACAACCCATAGCACGCGTCAGTGGTGTTTTTCCATTGCAGTAGAGCGTCAAATAATCGGTTCTGCTGATATTCTTTTTTCCAAGCACAGGATCATCGATCGTGACTTTGCCATGGTCAGGTTCATGAATCAAAATACGGCATGAGTCAGGATCAGACTCGTCTCTTCGTGCATCTTCAAGCCACAGGTGCATGGGTTCACTGACCCTTGCTCCGCCATATAGGCAGATCAATGTGATGAGGATATCCCTGAGCTTCCAGCGTTTCCAGGGGCGAGGGTCTGCTTTATATTTTTCGTTTTGGAATCCTACCCAAAGCAGTTCATTGATTTTGGATTCGGGAAAAGCAGGTGGTGTGCTGAGTAGCTTTTGAATGCGACCAGGTGGAGTGACCTGACGGGTCATGCTGGAGAAAAGACGGGATGCATCCTGATGCTTAGCATGTGCCAGTAGTGAGGCTGCTTTTTTATGAGCGAAGGCCTTGGCTGTGACCATCTGTTCAAATGCACTTGCGGGCCGATCTCTTGGATTGATCGAGATACCTTCGCCTGTGCTGGCAAGCCAATCTGAGAATTCGGCGATGTGGCCTGCTGTTCGTTTGACGACTTCAGGGCTGTGCGATAACCACCAGAGGCCGGATGGGTCTTCACTGTTGTGGATCGTTCCATAAGTGAGGTCATGCAAGAACGACGCGAAGATTGAGCTATCTTGACCTCCTCCTGCTACAAACGCCGAATGTTTAGCTTCCGTCCAATTCATTAAACGTCGGATGGAGAGAGCATAGGCACGCTCGGTAGAAAGACTAAGGTTTCGGCGTAAAAAGTATTCGGCCAGTGGCCAGTAGATGCCATGGTCAGTGATGAGGATGCAGGTGGGTCGTTTAGATCTTCGTCCGTCCTTGACGATGGCAGTTGTGGCGGTGCTCATAAAAAAAGTCTCCTTGGTCTTATCAAAATTTAGGCGTAAAGCGTCTCCCTCAGCCGATACAGGCTGACCGTGTGCATGTGAAAATTAGGGAATGGATTCTACGGGGTGAGATGTGGCAGATTGGAATTCGGGCGGGGGGCTATCTCCTTTGCTGTTATGTATGTTTACTAACGTATACGACCGTATACTGAAGTTATCAATCGTATACGTGCTTGTCAAATGCCACTGATCGCAGCTCGTCCAGCATCAATTTTCCGCTGTAGGCGGCGACGGGCGATCTCGTAATCAGCAGCGGTAAGGCTGAGCTGCTGCATGATGGCGGACGCCCGCAGCCCATCAAGCTGCGATTGAAATACGGCCTGGGCTTCGATGTCGTCTATCAGTGCATCTCGTAAGCGGAGCCAACGCCTCTCAACATCAACAAGCTTTTCGAGCTCAATGCACTGCTCTTCTGCTGACAGGTGAGTGATGCCTTCGCCGTTGTAGGGATCAGAGTCCTGCCAGTGGTCCAAGGGGATCATTTGGCGTGCTGATGCCTTACTGCGTTCACCACTTGAGATGCTCTTCATCACATTCATCAAAAAGACCACGAAATTGACATCTCGTGGCCATCTTCTTGTTCCGTTTAAGCAGCGATGGAGTGCTTCGTGAATGAGGTCATCGGGTTCTGTGAAATGCGTTCTAAAAATCTTTGCTGATGCTGACTGTCTGAGTAGAGTTTTTTCAATGGATGATAAGGCTTCAAAAGCTTGGAGAAGCTCGGTCATGCTCGCGTAGTTTTGCATATCGTTTCTCGTGTGATTTGTAGAATAAACGTAGGCGGAATTCGTGGCCGAATCAACAATCTTGCTGACAATTGGCAGTTTTTCCCGTTCGTCGTATCAGATCGATTTTCTTCGCAGGTTCAGCGTTCTGTTTCGCCTTATGCCTCATGACAGGCTGATGAGGCAGAGCGATGAAAAAAAGGGAAAAGGTTCAGTGGGGAGCCGGAGCTGCTCCATCGATTAAACGGGTAGACCCTCTGCGGTTTTGTAAATCCATCTTGCTGTCCGTGCCTCCAGTAGCCTTTATTGGAACGTGGGCAGCATGGAGGCCATTGCCATCACTGCCGATGCCTCCCGGCTCGTTTGTAGATCACCTGAGTTACGGTGGTGCATGGGTGATGCATCAATTTGCACCGTCATTTTTCTCCCATAAAGCCCAGCTCTTTGCTGCTCACATCGAGGCACTGAAAAACCATGGAGAGATAGGCGGCATTTACGCCAGGTTGGCAATGGGTGCGGCTGCTGGCCTTGTTCCACTGGGTTGGGCAGCATGGAAATATTTGCGGCCCAGGGATGGCCTGATCTATTTGCGGGGAGCCCGTCGATACTCGGGCAAGGTGGCGGTCGATAAGCTCAAGGCCAAGCTATCCCCTGCGGTAAAGCGGCAACCAGATCACGCGATTGCCCCCGACATTTTTTATCCCAAGAATTTGTGGACTCGTCACATGCTGGTAGTGGCTGGAACCGGCGCCGGCAAATCAACTGTGCTCAGGCCACTGGTGCAAACGATCGTAAAGCACGATGAGCAAATGCTTCTCTTCGATCCCAAAGGTGAATTCACCAGGGCATTTGAAAAACCGATCTTGATTGCTCCATGGGATGAACGCGGGTGGGCGTGGGACATCGGCGGTGATATGCGAAACATCGGTTTTGCACGTCGGTTTGCTGCCGCTCTGATTTTGCAGGGCACTGACCCCATGTGGGCCAACGCTGCCCGCCAGCTTGTGGTGGGATCACTGCTTTATCTACAAAGGAAATACGGCATCTATTGGGGATGGCGGCAGATCGCAGACACGCTGGCATTGCCGCAGCCCTCTCTTTTAAAGATTATGAGCCGTCACTTTCCTGAAGCTGTGAGAGCGGTCGAACGAGCATCGGTGACAACACAGGGAGTGCTCATCAACCTGACCGCTTTCTGCTCTCCCATTTTCGATTTAGCAGACGCATGGGGGGATACGCCCGCAGATCGGCGGGTGAGCTTCTTTGACTGGATTAAAAATCCAGAGCTGGCTCCCAGGCAGATCATCTTGCAAGGGAACGGTGCATATCCCGAAATTACGAAGGGCTATGTAGAAGGGATCTTCTCAGTCATCTCCGGGATGGTTAGCAGTGTGGAGCTTGAAGACAGTCCCGATCGCAAAGTCTGGATCATCTGTGAGGAGTTGCCGCAGATGGGCAAGATCCCGATTCGGCCCTTGTTTGAACTTGGCCGGTCGCGAGGTCTGCGGTGCATTGCGGTGTGTCAGGATCTTGCACAGCTCGAAGAAGTGCATGGAGCCCAAACCGTTAAATCGCTTGTTTCAATGAGCGGGTCTATTCTGATCGGCCAGGTCAGCCAAGGTGATACAGCTGAAACGCTCGCAAAAGCTCTAGGAGCTCGCGAAGTCGAAAGACGCAACATCTCCACTAGCTTTGGCTCAGGACGCTCTCAAAGCGTCTCCTACGCCCGCGAGACCATTCCGCTTTATACCGCCGCAGAACTAGGCTCCCGGCTGGGCTATGACGAAGACCGCAAAGGTGTGCGGTTTGCACTGGCTCTGGAAGGCAACATATACGAACTCTTTTGGCCTACCTTTCCAATGAAAGACGCAAGAGCCGCACATATCCCATCAGCCTGGGCCAATGGCTTAGTAACACCGATTGGCCACCACCCCATGGATAACGACGATAACTCGGATCATCCCGATCCGGTGGTGGCATTCGCACCTAGCACCACGTCGACGCCGCACAGCGATGAGCCGCTCTGGCTGGATGATGGTCAAGCGATTCCGCTAGATGACGCCAGCTCATCAGATGACTTCAGCCCGTTCTCACAAATGTGGGACGGAGCCGTGAGCAGTGACAAAAGCTTTGCAGAGGATGCGAGCGAACAAGAACAATAAGGAGATGCCATGGACTCGGCACAGAACGAAAAGACCGATGTGAAATCAGAAGTCGCTCGCACATTGATTGAAGCGATGAAGCAAAACAATACGCCATGGCAGAAACCATGGAACTCGCAGGCTTTACTGCCTATGAATCCCACTTCAGGCAATGCATATCGTGGCATCAATCGGCTCTTGCTGAGTCTTTCGGGGCGTTCTGATCCAAGATGGATGACTTATCAGCAGGCCAGCACAGAAGGCTGGCAAGTCAGGCGGGGCGAAAAAGGCAGTCACATCATCAAGCTAGTCGAGTTGAGCCCCGGTCATGCCAGCGATGGCGAACAGGCGGCAGAGCCAGGCTCCAGCACTGATGCCCACCAACAGAAACGCTTCGCTCTGAAACGCTATACTGTTTTTAATGCAGAGCAAATAGAAGGTCTCACTCCGTTTGAAGCTCCCAGCCCATTAGCTGAAAGCGAGACGATAGCGAGGGCTGAGCGTGTCATGGAGGCCTTGAGGCAGACGGGACTCTCTATTGCTTACAGTGGCAACCAGGCTTTCTATAGCCCTGCTTTAGATAAGATCCAGATGCCGCCCAAGGCCTCCTTCCATTCCACTTACGATCTGTATTCAACACTTTTGCATGAAGGAGCTCACTCGACCTTGCATGTTAAACGCATGAACCGCACGGAGGCGATCTCAAAGCAGTGGGGGGATGAGGCTTACGCGTTAGAAGAACTGCGTGCAGAAATCTGTTCGGCCATCCTGGCCGCAGAAACCGGCGTGCCTAGATCGCAATCGAACATCGACAACCATGCTCAGTATCTCAATGCCTGGATCAAGAGCCTGACTAAGCACCCTATGGCTTTGTTCTCGGCAGCTAAAGATGCAGAGCTCATGTCAGCTTATATGCTGAACCTCGAAGCCAAACTCACTGCCCAAGTCGCACATCAAGATTGGATTGCGGAGTATGACCAAGCTCTTGCGTCGAAAGAGCTTGAGCTCGCACATCGCTAGACCCATTTGAGCACATCACACCAGATCACCATTTCAACAATCCAGGAGGATATATGAGCCACGCAATAAGTAGAGTCGAGCAGCGAGTCAGTGGTCTGCTCAATGTATCGCACATCAGCCGTCTACCTCAGCCAGAACAGGACTTCGTGAGAGCCTGTGCCAGGTTCTGTATGCCTGCCAGGGCGATCAAGCTTGCTCTTCTGCGACTGAGAGGATGGGATCGCGATCGGAGGCTGATTAGGGAGCTCGTGCCAGGCATCACAGAATTCGAGCTGGAGTTCGCATTTGACTGCCTTGAGCAAGGCGACTCGGTTGATCAAATTGTGAGCTTGATTATCAGTGCTCGCGGCAGGCTTAGTTACGCAATCCGTCTGACCAGGCCACCTAAGCCGCACTGACCGCAAGACTTCACAACGACTAAAAGGAAAACGCCGCTAACCTTGGCGGCGTTTCTGTTAGATAGATCGAGTCAGAGAAACTCTTTGAGCCTCGACAGCAGGACGTAGCTCACTCCCCACATCAGCGTAGAAAAAATGATGCTGCCAACGAGGCCATCGGTGCCGTTGCCAAAGATGGACAAAAATAGCGTCAGCCCAGCAATGATGTAGACGATGATTCCGAGCAGAAGAAAACCAAGATCGTGCATGCGTCGAGCTGAAAGACGCAGAATGTTCCCCGCGATGTAGGCAGCTATGCCCATGCCAACGATCTGCCCGATTACAGGAATGCACACAAAGAACGCGAAGGTTCCCACTGTCATTTTCTGCTCACGCTTCTTCTGTGTTTGCTCATCTACGATCATCATTCACTCCATCAAAAATAGTTCCTTATGCCGCGTGCGGCACTCGGCCTACTGGGTTTAATTAACGACGGTCCAGCCATCATCACCTTTAATCATTTGCACTTTCTGTGGTCCCAGGATGCCTTGGATGGAGCAGTCATAAGACTTATCTTCCAACTTTGTGCATGACAGAACACGCATCTCTGCAATGTCTTTCTTATCCTGTTCCGACAATGATCCAGTCATCTTCTGATAAGACTTGGTTTGAGCCTGACGCAGATCATCGTCAGTGGGCTTTGATGAACAAGCAGACAGCAAAGCACTGATGAAAACCAGACCGATCAGGTTGAAATTTTTTGGCATGTTAGCGCGCTCCTTTGAACGTGTGGAAGTGAAATCTGCACGTCAATCAAATAAATTTGAAATGTGCGCAGATTGCTGATTCAGCACTTTAGCTTTCAAGAACGTCATCCTAGAATCACTCGTTGTAAGTTTTTGGCACCACTCAATGAGCGGTGCCATTCCACTTTCCAGGGATCACTTTTTGAGAAATCCGCAAGCAGCTCACAGCACAAAATCTTAAAGCGATGATTTTTTTTTCGCCTTTAGGTAAAGGAGAAAAATAGGATTTCTGCCTTCATTTTTTTGCCGTCAATAGTTGAGTGATACCGGGCGAGGCATAAACGAATCACAATCGCTGCCAGCAAAAGAGCAGATGAAAAAACTGTAACTGCGTGTTACCGCGAGATGGAAATGGTTGAATGACAGGCGATAGAGTAGAACTGGATGAGTCAGAGAAAGTCGAGGTGAGCCCATCAGCCTCTGCATTTGCGTTACTCGTTGACGAGCATCCCATCGTTCGCTTGGGACTGATGACGCTGCTTCGCCAAATCGATTCGCAGTTTAAATTCATAGAAGCTGACACTTCAAAGCTAGCGATTGACCTAACCCTTATGCACTCGCCAAGCATCGCTGTCATCGACCTCTCACTTGCTGGCGGCAGCAGCTTTGAGCTGATAAAGAAGCTACGCCTTGCAAATCCAAGCATGCCCATTCTGGTTGTATCCCATCATGACGAGAGGCTATATGCGGAGCGAGCTGTTCGTGCTGGAGCTCGTGGGTATGCGATGAAGACGATTCCCGCGAAGCTTATGTGCAAAGCAGTCCAGAGCGTAAGGGATGGTAAGGTGTGGCTATCAGAGTCGTTGCGGGATGAGCTTGTCAATCGTATCGCCGCAACGGATGGTGCGACAGTAAACGATCAGTTCCGATCATTGTCAGATCGAGAAATGTCAGTGTTTCACCTGATCGGCATGGGTCTAAAAAAAGGTGGCATTGCTCGCGAGCTGAATCTGTCACCGCATACAGTAGAAAGCTATCGCACGAACATCAAGCAGAAGATGGGGATTGCTTCAGGAGCGGAGCTCTACAGACTCGCGTTTCTCCACTCTCAAAATGGGGTGATAGTCAGGCCGGATGAGCACTAGATCGTTTCATTACCGAGAGTTCAAACATGCTTTCAAGGTCTAGATATCTATGACGATGTAAAGCATGATCTGAATCGAGCCGTGTAGGTAAAGCTACCTTGATAAAACAGGAGGTGCTTCAATTGTTGACTACAACACATTCACCACTGAAACCGGATGATCGCTCTCACGATTAAAGGTGTGACGTGAGTGTTGATGGCCAAAAAAGGGCGGAGAAGATTCGCGTTTTTCCAGTCATCGCCAACGCCTGGGATCGATGAGAGAGGGTGTTGCAGTCCTTCTTTCGTGAGATCGAGGAAAAAGCGTATTCCTCTGAATTCGAAGAAGCCGCCGAGTATTCGCTCATCGTCTTTGATTAGCGGTGCGAACTGTATGGTGTCCGTCGATCTGATCCACATGCCGAGATTCGCAGCGACATACATTCCAGCTTTTCCCTCAAAGGGCTGAGATCCGAAACAGGTATCGACTAGACTTTTCGGTGGAACACCTTTCTCTGTGCCGTCTTCACCGATGAAAAGATCGCCTTTAAATGATAGGTTTAGAAGTGTCTTGAGCAGCCACCGTTCAAGCAATTTCGCATCAATGACGGCTGGCGGCACCATGAGTTCACTAAGAGGCGACACTTTGCGATGCTGATTTTCTCGGTAACAGTGCTCTCGGATAGCATTGAAGGCGTGGCCCGCTGCCGCGTCGAGATCCGTGAGGGAGTTATTGTGTCCTTTGCACAGGATCTTTGAAGTGATGGCTTCAATACCGACGACCTTCGGCTCGTGCTTGCACCAAGAATATCCTTGGACCTGAACCTTAGGTGTGATGAACAGACACTTCGACACTACATGCTCCCTGGAGATCTTCCCCGTGCAGTCTCCCCGAGATGCTGCCCAACATTCGTTTGCCATCGGCTCCCTCTCTTGCGATTACGTTTGACGATTAGGCTGCGATGGCGGCCCGAAGTGCTTCCATATGTTTGGGGTCATCCTCCTCCAATGCGGTGAGAAGATCACCTACGGCAGCCTCGATGTCACACATTAGCTCGTTGTTCTCCGCCATGCGTTCAATGTTGTTGGCATGACTGAAATAGTGGAGGGCTTTGAGAATTCGCTTGGACTTCACTTCGCCAAAGATCTTATCTACTCGCTGATCCACAGTTGCATTCTTCGTGTCTGGATACTTGGCATAGCTGTAAAGCTCCAAGAAGCGGCGTGCAGCGTTTGGAAGCATCATCAAAACGCGGAAGTCCTTTTTGTCTGCGGACTGCTGGAACTCGTGCAGGACACTGAACAAGAAGTGATACTCGGAGCTGTATTGGCTGAGAGATTTTGGCAGGTCGCAGAAAATTGAAGTCGTGGGCGAATTCCTTTTGACCAGATAATGCCGTGACGCCTTGTTGTCGGGTTTGAGCTCCTTGAGCAAATTGAAGAACTCAAAGTTGTGGGTCGATACGAAGAGCTGCTTGCAGCGAGTCCCCCATTCGCCACCGGGTTTTTGATGGAAGAAGGTGTCTTTGATGATGGCTGTGACTTGGAAGATGTGATTGCTGTCAAGGCTCGAAATTGGATCATCGATGTAAACGATCAGCTCTTCAAAATTCTTGTGCTCACGCAGCCTCGTTAGGAAGTAGGAGAACGCAATTGCGGTTTTTTCGCCTTCACTCAAATGCTTGGCAGGCTTCTTGTTTGCTCGCTGAAGTTGGAAGCGTTCCTCTGTGCCGACAGGAACCACATCAATATGGACACTGTTCACGCCAAGGAGCTCGTGAATCAGCTTGTTCATTTCTTCTCGGCCTAGCTGGGACTTGCTGATGATGGCTTTTTTCTCTTGAATGGTGGCCGTTAACTTCGCGGCACTGTCTGTGCATTCCTTCACGCGATCGGCCAATTTTTTTTGCGTCTCGTCGAACTCCCCGAGCTTCTGGTTGACGCAGAACTCTTGAGCGAAGTGAAGCTTCAGTGCATTGACCGCATCGGCTTTTTCTGTTGGGAAGTTATCGAAGGATTTGTTATTGCCATCAATGAGATCGTTGAGCTCCTTGAGGGCGTCCTTCACAGCTTGCGTAAGACCTGGCTTGATCGGTGTTTGACTTACGATCGAGAACGGGGCTTGAGATTTGCGATCCAAGTCTAAGATGGCGGTAACGCTGGCCTCGTTGTAGTGCTTAATCGCCAAAATGAGTTTCGCTGCAGCTTCTGCAATCTTTATCCTACAGGCGGGTTCAACTTCAGCATCTTTGGGAGCGATGTAAGAAATTTCGGCGCCGCTCAGTTTGATTTTGAGATTGGTGAGATCTTGCTTGTGATTTGCCAGGTCTTTGGAAAAGTGGGCAAGCAAAGTGGCCATGTGGTCTTGCTTCAATGGGCTACCGCAGAATTCACAAGCCTCTTTACCTTCGTGAAGCGGAAGACCTGTCGCAATCCAGGCTTCTACTTTTGGATGCTGGGCCAAGTGTTCTATCGTGTTGGCCATGTCGGGGATTTTGTTGAGTAGTGCGGGCACTTCAGTGAGCACTCCATCAAGCTTGAGCGAGATTGAAGCATGCTGTAATGGAGGCAGTTTTTCGACCTCTTGAGCTCGTGCGATTTTAAGCTTCTCTTGCACAACATCTGCTTCAAGCTTGAACGCAGGAAGATCGATTCGAACGAGTCCGATCTGCTTATCAAGATGAGTCGCACTGAACGCTTCAACGATCCCCATGGTTGTCTTGATAGTGGAGGCCGTGGTGGTCTTCGCAGCGTTCATGGATTTAACGCTGGCCGCTGCCTCTTTCGATTTAAGGTCGGCTTCTTCACGAAGTTTTCTCTCGTCCTTTTCGAGCTCGTCAATTTCCTTTTGTGCTTTCTCTGAGTCGGCACCTAAGAGCAAGATGGGTTTGAATGATGAGCCCGCAAAGTTCAAGTTCTCTGAGATGAAGTCCGAGTTAAAGACCCGAACGGCAAAAGGGTGGGCTGTGTAGTTGGTGTCATTGATGGCGTCGCCATCTGTGTTAAGGACAAAATTAAATGCCGTAAGATCGGTTGGCAGGGCTTTTTTCTCCAACATAGACACCAGGCGGGATAGCGTCGTCTTACCGGAATAGTTCCATCCGTAGATAAGATTTTTGGCCCCGAATTCCGCTGTTTCATCCGCCTTGTGTGAGTAGTCGTTAAAGACGCCAAGCCCTTTGATGCGTTGAATGTTCTTCAGCATGTGTTGCCTCTTTCTGGTGGAAGTTCGCGTCATCCGGGCTGAGGCTTTGCCTGCCCGATTTGCACAAACACTGACCCTAGTTGACCGGCCTCTATGGGCGAGTTGATATTAAATTGAAATTAATGTTTTTAATACTCTATTTGATAATTTACCATGATAATATTGGATAAATGAAAGTCTCGTTGATAATTCGCATTAAATTTGATGAGACGTGGAGCTTGAATCTACGCTTGAGGAGCAGGCATGGAACTGTCAGTTGAGGATCTCTCAGACTTGTTAACGCAGGCAGGTGGGCCGACACCCGATGGGCTGAAGAAGATGCTCATATTCGCTGACACGCTTCCACAGTTCGAGAGCGACGAAGCCTGGGAGTTTTTGTGCGAGTTCGCACTGGAAGTGGATGCAGCTTACGGCATCACTGACGACTATATGGAGTTGTTTCTCAGTGGCCGAGGAGCAGCAGAGGCAATGCTAGATAACTACGTGTTAGCGGCTCTCGCTGCCTGCAAATTAAATTGGAAAAATCCTGAGCCGCTCATGGCCTACGCAGCTTCTAACAAGCATGAGTTCGTGGGATTTGCTCCTCACGGGCTGTCGGAAATTAGCTGTATGCGAATACTGCACTGGGGCGAGTGGGATATCAACGCACCCTTGCCAAATAGCCTTTACACGGCTTTGCACAAAATGGTCTATCTGAAATATAGGCCTGGCACGCATCCTCGTTGCGTTCAATGGCTGCTGGAGCACGGCGCCGATGTGCATGCTCGCAATGCTTACGGCGACACGCCCATCATTGCCCTGAGCGGTTGCGATCAGTGGTATCCGCAGATGACAGAGACTTTCAAACTTCTTTTGCTTGCAGGTGCCGCCCCTCTTGATGTGGCAAAGGACGGTAGTAGTGCCTTGAGCCTATTGAATCAATTACAGAGCATCTCGGCCAACTCTGAAAGGGGCAAGCTAATCAAGGCCTTGGAGACAGACATACAGCGCAATAAGGTGATGTCTATGGATGCTTTGGAATGGGAGCCTGCTGTTAAGTGGCAAGATACACTCGCATTGAAACGACCAGAAATGATGGTGTATATGACGAGTTGACTTACGGGCTATCGGGCTAAGATTAGGCGTATGTGATCCTTTGGGAAACAGATCGTTTCGGATAGAATGAAGGGTTTTGAGAAAGCGGGTTGTGAAGAGCTCGATCCCACCTGGCTTGAGGCTGTTTTCTCCGCCTCCATGTAGACATAAAGACGAATAATTGATGGCAGTGCAGCAAGCAAAAATACCCGTAATCGATTTGTTTGCAGGGCCCGGAGGGCTTTGCGAGGGTTTCTCCTCCATCCGCGATGAGCGTGAAGTGCCTCGATTTGACGTGAAGGTCTCGATTGAGAAAGATCCGGTCGCACATCGGACGTTAATGCTGCGTGCTCTATTCAGGAAGTTCCCTAAGGGGAAGGCGCCTGATGCGTATTATGATTACGTGCGAGGCACCATCAAGCGTGAAGATTTTTTGTCTCATCCCGATATCAAGGAGGCGGCTGAGCAGGCTGCTCACGAAGCTCGTTGTGCTGAGTTGGGGCTAACACCTATTGAAACCATCGATGGATGGATCAAAGAGGGCATTGGCGATGCACGGGATTGGGTTTTAATCGGTGGCCCACCTTGCCAAGCATACTCTACGGCTGGACGTTCTCGCCTGCGTGGGAAAGACCCCGAGGCGTTTGAGAAAGACAAACGACACTTCCTTTACACCGAATACTTACGAATCATCCAGCAGTTTTCACCATCGGTTTTTGTGATGGAGAACGTGAAGGGGATGCTGAGCTCGAAGCACGGTGGTAGTAAAATTTTTGAACGCATCTTGGCGGATTTGAAGGCCCCACGTGAAGGCCTAACTTATCAAATTCGCTCGCTAGTTGTGCATGCAGATGAATTGGCTCCGCATGACTATGTGATTGAAGCGGATGCCTACGGAATTCCTCAAAGTCGGCACCGAGTCATTCTCTTCGGCATCCGTTCGGATGTGGCAGAGCAAACACCAACTTTGATCACGCATCCACATCGATTCCTGCTGCGAGCAGTAACCCCTAAAACTGGAGTGGCTACAGCTCTATCTGGCTTACCACCTTTGCGTAGTCGCTTGTCTAAAGAGCCCGACTCTCACGAGACTTGGCTGGATGCTTTAGCAGGTGCAAAAAAGAGTCTTACTCACTGGAGAGCGGAAAATCGCACGGCCATTGAAGGTCGCATGGCAAGTGCTTTGGAAAGAGCAAAAAAGCTGATCCATTCTGGCGGGAGTTTTATCCCTATGACGGTGACGCCAAGTGCCGCCATGCCCAGAGAATTGAAGTCATGGTATTTGGACTCAAGGCTGGGCGGCGTGCTACAGCATGAAACGCGTAGCCACATGAGATCTGATTTGCATCGATATATTTTTGCAGCCTCATTTGCAAAAGAAGAGGGATATGCGCCGACGCTTTATCATTTCCCTCCTAAGCTGCTGCCCGCACACACGAACGTTGATGAGGAAAATATTCCGTTTGCAGATCGATTCCGAGTGCAAATTGGTGGCATTCCTTCTTCGACCGTTGTGGCTCATATCAAGAAGGATGGCCACTACTACATCCACCCAGATCCTTCGCAATGTCGTAGCCTGACTGTGCGAGAAGCGGCCCGTTTGCAGACCTTCCCCGATAACTATTTCTTTGAAGGGAATCGCACGGAGCAATACGGCCAGATCGGTAATGCCGTGCCGCCTTTGTTGGCACGGAAGATCGCAAAAGTCATCTATAAGTTTTTGGCTGCCAGAGCCGCATGAGGTTGAGAAGTCTCGCCAGCTATTTGTTGGTTTGACTTCCGATTTCCCCGGATGGAGCATCGCTATTGATCCAAGCGATTATTTCCTCCCCCAGTTCTTGTCCTTGAAATTCGCGGGTCGCACATTCCCATATATTCAAGACTCTCCACCCCAATGACATAAGGTTAATGATCGCCTTCTGATCCCTCTCTACATTTCCTTGAAGTTTGGACTTCCAAAAGTCAGGTCTTGTTGAAGGAAGTTTGAAGTAGCGGCATCCATTGTGAGCGTGCCAAAAACAACCATGCACAAAGATGGCGATCTTTCTACCTGGCAGAACTATGTCGGGGGTTCCAGGCAGATCCCGTCGATGAAGACGGAAGCGAAAGCCTGCTGCAAACAACAGACGTCTTACCAGGATTTCGGGCTTAGAGTTTTTCCCTTTAATGCCAGACATCATCCGGCTTCGCACGTGAGGTTGAACGATGTCTGTCACTAAGATCCTCTGTCCCGCTAAGTAAGATTTACACCGCCTTAAGCTCTGGTATGTCGTTAGCTGGTGCTGAATAACTGGCACTCATCACTGCTTCCTTGCACTCAGGTTTCTTGGCCCATTCCGATACCATACGCCCACCGGCAGAATTGTGTAGCACTTCATTCACTTCTTTAGCCCACTCTGCGATCTGGTCGAGCAATTCGGAAGATACGGCCTGCTTGTTCCAAATGCGATCCAGGTCGAGGCGGCCTCCAAGCTTTTCTGCTACGAGTGATACGGTGTAGGCAGTGACATTGGCTTGGAACGCGGGGAACATTGGCCGCAGGCGTTTTTGAGCCTCACGATAGATCTTCGCTTTGGCAATCATCGCTTTAAAGTCCTGCACGTTTGGCAGCGGGATTTCCTGACCATCAGCAGGCGTCAAGCTCGCCATGAAGCGATCAAAATTTTTCTGCGATCCCAAGCTAACGATATCCGGCTTACGGTCCCAAGCAGTTAGATACTTCGCCAAATCAGTTTTCGTAATGCGTCGAGACGTTGGAATTGCATCCTTCAGAGCCTTGAGCTTAGCAGGAGTAGAACCTTCCCTCGTCAGCAGGGTGTTGTAGCTGCCAGAGGCTCGTTCGTAGAACCACTGGCCCACGCCATCAGGGCAGTAGATTGTCCGCGACAGCTTTTCAATCTCTACATGGAACGGTTTATTTGCAGAGAGGTCTGACTGCTTGACTGCATTTTGACTGTTTGCATATCGGGAGATATCAGATACCAGTGCCTCTTCCTTGGATGGATCAACAGTCTTCATCACAATGATTTTTGCGGGAACACGAACATGGCTCAGATCGGTCGCAGGATATTTCTTTTTGGTGAAATACAGGGAAGCCGTCGTTTGCCCGCCATTGACGATCTGAAGCCCTTTGAGCCATGCAATGCCCGATGGGCCATCATTTGACTTGCCAAGGATCATTTCATCAGCCACGACAACGATACCGTTGTTATAGGCCATAAAGCGTTCAGGAGAGGATCTCAGCGTGCTTTGAATACCAGCATTAACGCCTTTGCCTTTGACACTCAAAAATGAGCGCACGTTAGCTTCCAGAAGCCTTGCACCGAAACGCTCGTAGAGAAGACGGAGGGCTTCACCAGGGACAGCGGTAAGTGCATAGTCGTAGTCGTCGTTTTCTCCCGGGACAAACACGCAAGGCAATGGAGCACCTGATACCTCATTAAAGTCCACTACGAGTTCATCGCGCGGTTTTCCTTCTGACCAATGGCGATGCAGTCGCTCGATGTCCATGACCTCAAGACGAACTGCCTTGCTACCAACCTCGCGAGTCTTGAAGCTTTTGGATTTCGCTACTTTGTCGGTAATGACGTAGACGCGAATCTGCTCCAAGTCGTTATAGATTGCTTGGAGAGTCTCCGCAAGAGAGCGGACGTTAGTCGATTGGTCCAGCTTCTGTGCAAGCTTACCCTCAGCACAGAGGGTCAAGAATCGCAAGCACTGCTCAACTGCGGTTTTGGTTTCAGAGTCAGGAATTGGAGTGGGGACATCAACACCAGCATAGAGACTGACAAACAAATCCAGTTGGTCCAGGTCTTCCGAAATCGCGTAGCCGCTGAGTCGCAGATTTGCGGCACCGAACTTGCCCTCGTAGTGGCACTCGACTGGCTCGAAGGTCATGCCAATTTCGGCCATGTGATCCATCACAATGCCGGAAAAAACCAGCTCTTCAAAAAGAGCACCATCATTCATTTGTGCTCTGACACTTGTCTGCGTCTCAAGCAAAAAATCATTCAAATTCATAGCTTCATTGCCCCTAATTTTTTCAATGCTTCATCAATCCCCAGAACAGTTCCAGCAGCCTTATCCAGGTCGATCTCATAAGTCGCCTTCGTAATGCCTACTGGGACATTGCCTAGTGTGAGGCGAGGAAAGTCTTTGTCCACTTCAATAATGCGTGTGCCTGCGGCAGAGAACCGCCTAGAATAGCGATCGCCATGCTGTTCTATGAATCCTGCTGCGAGCAGTCTCTCGGCCAAGAGACGCTCAGCTTCCGGTTCACCTTTAACGATGCACTGCATCTCATCAACGATCTCAGGCAAAGTTTTTCCAGTGCTCGTTTGTTTAAGTCGAACACTAACCACAAATAGCGGCTGTCGCACTGAGTCCTCAAGCTGCTCAAGCGAGCCTATCTTGGCAGGGAATCCAATGGCCGAAAGCGTGGACTTCACTTCTAACGCTCCAGTCCCTAATTCAAAGTCCTGAAGAGCATCCAGTGGCCCAAGCCATGACTCGACAGCCAGTGGCGCCGGCACACCGGCATCCATGATGGAACGAAGCACAGAGAGCTCACCAACCAAACCAATTTCAGCTTCAGGGCTTAGGGCCTGAAGTCCCTTTCGCATGAACTCCTGCCAAGCCCCAACACGACCGATAAAGACACGCAGCAGCTTCTGTTCATTCGATCCGACAGCAACCGCATCATCGAGTGCTCCCACTACATCAGACGCCATGCTTGCGAATAGATCTTCGCTACCGGCTGCCTTTCGTGTCAATGCCAGCCATAGTTTGCTATCGCCTTGAGGATCAACTCGCTCAACCGCAAAGCCTTGCCCCTCAGGTAGTTTGTCTGAAGCAGACAAATGTATAGAAGGGAATCCAACTAACACGGCTTCTGCATTGTCTGGTGAACGGCGGCCCGCTTGGAGTGCAAGCGGGAAGGCTGGGGCAATAGGAATAGCCTGCCAGCCTGGCTCGCTACTAAGTCCAGACAGTGATGACCACGCCATCAAAAATTCATCACTCTGACGGGCCATATTCTTGAGTCCAGTATAAGAGATTGACTTTGTAAGATACGCTAATAGGATCTTCACTAGCGGGGAACGCGATGGCAAAGGCCATGATAGGTTTAGTCCACCCTGGAACAACTAGATCTTGGGGATCTTTGGGATCTTTCTCCGTATCGTATGGCGTCAGTGGATACAACAATAGCAAACCTCTGTCAGCAGTTCCTCCCAATTTTTGACGTGCCTCGCGAATGCCTTTCCCGCTCGGCTCCTTTGGAGGATTGACTCGGCCGCGAGCTGGCTCAGGCTTCCATGCTGCCCTAGTTAACTCTAACGCCGCTCGCCATTGCTCATCATTTAGGTCGATGCTTTCGTCTTTTGGGTCAGTTAAAACTCCGATGGCGAATTTCGACGGATCTTTCTTATCAAGAGTTTCGTCTAGTTTCCGAAATGGGAACGAATCAACTGTGATCTCGCCGAATTGATGAGACTCACCACGCCCGCTGCCACTGCCAATAAGTGCGACACTCCATTTTGTGAGTTGTCCCGTGTCATTCATCCTGGTAATGAAGTCCGAGAGCACAGCAGCTTTAGCACTTGTTGCAGCAGGGTGTGTTAAGTAGCTTTCCAAGAAAGTGATGATGTTGGTTGCATCCACATCTCTCCACAGGCCCGCATTCTTCCAGCGATGAGCTTCGCCATCACGCTGATATTCGATTTCGCGCTCAGATGGAGCTCCAAGGCTGCTGATCAGAGCATCTGTGGCTTCCAGATTGGTTTCCTGTGTTTCCACGTTTCTGCGAAAGAGAATCGTTTGAGGTCTTGTTCCGCTGTAAGTGAGGGACAGCGTTTCAGAGTTTCGCATCTTTAGCGGCGATGTGACGGTCAAGAGTTCGTGAGACTTAACCTTTAATCCGTATTGTTCTGGCGTCAGCTTCGCCGCTGCCATGAAGTCAAATTCTTCACGCAATTCTTCGGATGCGTCAGCTATATGTTCAAACCATTTAATGAGATCCGGCGATGTGTAGAGGCGACAGAGATCCAGATAGCCTGGTCGATATCCAAACCAACGGCCCATCTGCATGAGCGTGTCATACATTTTAGTGGTTCGCACAAAGTAGCTAACGCATAAGCCTTCAAGAGTTAGACCCCGTGCAAGCTTATCACCGCCCACAGCAATCACTTTCAATGCCGCTCCTGGAGCGGCATAGTCAAGGGCGTCTTTGGCTGTTCCATTGATCGAGCGAACCTGAATGTCAGCCAGGATATTGGGAAGTGCGGCCACAACGTCATCCCATGCTGGCAACAGTGCGGGCCGTTCCGCTTCAGTAGAGAGCTCTGCTACTTCATCGCGAGTCGGAAGGAAATCGTTCTCCCAAAGTTCACGTAATTGAGCAAGAAGGGTCTCAGAATCGATACCTCTTGTGATCCGCTGTTTCATACGGCGGACCACTTCTTCAACCTGAGCTTTCACATGATTTTGCACATCCACATATCGAGTGACGTGAACCAGCATGGAGCTATGCTCTGTTCCCTGTCCGCGAAGTTCACGCACGGCACAGGCAAGAACAAATGAATGGATCGCCTCGTGCAATGACGGAGGAACTGTCTCCTGCCCCTCGTAAAGCGGCTCATGGGTCTTCTTATGCTTAGGCGGCATCCATCCTAATTGCGTCCCCTCATCATAGTTATCCTCAATATCCCGCGATAAAGGCAACACGCCTTGTCGACCATCCTTGGTCATTTTTCCGAACATGCGAGCAGGGCCCACATAGTTGGAAGGAGCGGACAAGTTAATGATGAACGCCTTGGGGAATAAGTCTGGGCCTTCTTTTTTAGTGCTGCCTTTTTGATGGATAAAAATGTTCGCAAAAGGAGTCGCTGTATAGCCGACGTAAGCTTTGCGGGTGAATGCATGCAAGACCTGACGAATGAGGCTATTGATTGTCTTGGGTTTATATTCCTCATTAGGCTGTCCATTTTCATCCATGATATCTTCGCCAGTATCAACGGATGCGTTATCGGCTTCGTCATCAATGACAAGCAACGGCAGCTTTGTTACCAACTTCCGACCGTCTTCCGAATCAGTAGAATCAGCGACACGGGTTTGTATCCATTTGAGGAGGGCTGTTAGAACAGTTTTCTGCTTCTTGACCACAAAGAGCCAAGGTCGGGCTTCAGGCGAAATACCTTGGAAGTGGTTGGCGATAGCCTTACTAAAATCTCCATTATCTGCACGCGTTGTTGCGGAATGAGTCTTTAGATCTCCACCGAATTCTGCGACGCCTATAGGCATGCCTGGGGATCGATCCAGAGTGGTCTCATATCCCAAGAAACTCTCTTCAAGCCGCATCTGGGTTTGCGAACGAAGATTGTTGTGAAGTCCAGCAAGCACAATGATAATTTTATAGCCTGCGTCAGCAGCTTTACAGATAAGACCGGAATAGTTACTGGTCTTGCCCGATTGGACGTGACCGACTACTAAGCCGCGACGGTCCCATGAGTCTGTTCGCTGCGGGTCTTCTAATAGCTCAAGAATATTATCCGTAGCCTCGTCAACGCCTTCCACTACGGTATCAGACAACTTGGATTCCAAGAAGTCTTGGTAACGCCGCCAGTATTGCCAGTCCGCTTTACGTGCAGCGTTCAGCCATTCCTTGTGATTGGTGTCGTCCTTCATGGTGGTGGACTTACCCATCCAGTGGCTGAACCGCTGAATCAGGGTCGAGACAACGGCTTGCTGGTCAATGACCACGGGCTCGTCACCCGTAAACATATCCACGGCCTTCTGCACCTTGGCTGCGATGTATGCAGGCGTGATTTTGGATTTGTCTTTTTCGGCCCGGATCAATCGCTGTGCAGTAGCGATAACGTTCTCGATTAACTCGTTCTGTGCTGCGATCTCTTCAGCTACAGTCATGTTTTAGCTCCCAAGTTTTGCGACAAGTGATGGATATTTTTGGAAGGGCTCAGTGCGGAGCATGGTCTTGCGGGCCTCCTCAACACTGAGTTTTTTGCGTTCAATGAGATCTTCAAAAAGAACGCTCGCCACTTCGATGATGGCTTCATTAGGCTCTCCCTCGAAGCTGGTTCGAGGTGTTTCTTTATTTTCAGCAGTATCAAGCCAGATGCGTTGAACCGGCACAGTTTCTTCAATGACGCGAAGCATTGATTTGATAAGCGGTTGCAGCTCGCCAGCACCTGCCAGAACCGCTGCAACCGAAGGATGATTTTGATCGATCCTGTAACGCATGCCTGCTTTAAGCCGGTCTACACGCCATGCTTGTTCAATGGGGGCGTTACCTTGTGCCGGTGTTGGTGTGCCTCGGTATGCAAATACTTGCCGTGCTCGTTCACGCGTATTTTCTGCGAGTGACATCAGCCAAGGACGTAGTGATACAGGTGGCCGTGCCGTGGACTTGCGAACGTCAATTTTCCAATCTGCGTCTGCGGTGTTTGGAATGTCCAGGCGAATCCGTGCTAGGCGATGAGCTTCTTCGCGGTTCCAGGCACGGGCATTGCCGAGTCCAAGCCATCCACCAGCAACAAGCAGCCGTTCATTTCGATATACATAAAACCCTTGCTGAGCTGTCCAACCGGTAGGCCCCGCATTTTCCTCAAACTCGGCTACTGTTAATTTATCTCGGTGAGGCAATACGTGGCACTGGACCGCGACATTACCGTAGCTGGTCGCATGATTCGTGACCGGTGAGGTCCAAGGTTTTGCAGCGTGGCCCGACATAAACGGGTCCCAAGGAGCGACAGCTCTCCCGTTGAGCAATAGCTTGAGCTTGGCACGAGGTCCTTGAAGCAGGCGATGAAAGATCATCGCTAACTGCGATTCAACTGTATCTATTAGGTCATTGAAATTGTTGACGGTGTAGCCGCCAGTGACGACCCGATCCATCAGCTCCCACAGCACGAGCGTCCCCGACTTTGCAGCATTCAATGCGTCGAGATAGCTAGCTGAACCATCAGCTGGCCCCTCAAACAAAAGCCATCCGCCGTCAGGATTGGCTGCAAGCTCATCCAGATCCCAACGAAGACAGCTCTCCACTTCATTCTTGATGCTCTTAACCGTTAGGCGCCGGCATTGTGAAAATGAAGCTGTCTTCAAACCCATGCCGAAGCGGCCCAGGTCATGTGCTGCTCGTAAATCGAGTGGATTCTTATCACCTAAACGCATTGCACTTTCCAGCTCTGCGTCAGACATGCCTCTGCCGTTATCTAGTATTGAAATACGGCTTGAAAGACCATCCCAAACGAAATCGACACACACCTCTTTAGCTCCAGCAGAAATGCTGTTGTCGATGATGTCAGCCAATGCCGCAGATGTTGAATAACCTAAACCACGAAGTGCCTCAAGCATCGCCATTGCATGAGGAGGTGCGCTACGGGTTTTTAATGTCATGTTCAATGGCCTTCAGTTAAAGCAAGCAATCATTTGCTAGTTAGTTCCATCTCTGGGGTGTTGACTGATGCTGGCTCAATTTCTACAGAGGCATCGTCATCCACTTGAGCACCTTCGTCGGTTTGATCTTCTGAAGCATCCGAGCTCACTTGATGCTTCGGTCTTATCGGTGGCTTTCCGAAAAAGGCCAGGTGTAGCTGATCTGATTGATTAGGGTGTCTTAACTTACGAAGTGCTTTTGCCTCAATTTGGCGAATACGCTCCCTTGTCACACCGTAAGCGACACCAACTTCCTCCAGTGTGGAGGAAGAGTTCACACCAATACCGAAGCGTAGTCGAGTGACCTTTTGTTCTTTTAATTTGAGGCAAGAAATTACCGTGTCAACGATCCGGCAGAACTGAGCTTCGGCTGACACTTCAAACGGGTCAGGCGACACCAGGCTATCGTATGAACTAGCATCAATCAGTTCATCATCAAAGTCGTCATCTATCGTGGCAGGCTCTTGCGGAATTCGCTCAAGCGATCTGAGCTTTCGCAAACTGATGCCGAGACGATCTGCGATCTCGTCCGCCTCCGGTTTTCGTCCTACCTCTGCTTCAAAAGCCCGTGTCTCTCTATATAGCTTCTGGAGCGTTTCATAAACATGAACGGGAATCCGTATCGTCCGAGCAGTGTCAGCAACGGAGCGGCCTACTTGCTGGCGTATCCACCAAGTAGCATAGGTCGAGAACTTATAACCACGTCTCCAGTCGAAACGCTCAACCGCTTTCATTAAGCCGATATTGGCCTCTTGAACCAAATCGTCCAAAGGCTCGCCGCTGTAGAGATATTTTTTTGCGATATGGAAGGCTAGCTTCAAATTCGCTGCGGCCATCTGTTCACGTGCTTGCAGGTATCCAGCCATTGCCGCCGCAAATTCACAAGCCGATTCGTGAGGATCATTGCATGCGGCCTTAGTTAACTCGAAGAGAAACCCCGTGCTCAGCCGCAGTGCTCCCAGTTGTTCTTGAATTTCTTTTTTTGAGTCTGCTGATGAGGGCTCGTTTTTCAACTCGGTCAAACGCAGCAGCCCATCAAAGAAAGGGTGTGCAGCACTATCCGAGGTGATGGCAGCTTCTTCGGCTTCATCATCCGTCTCGTCGTCAGTGGCCTCCATCTCAGATACGAGAGTAGGCTCATCGTCAGAGGCGTCTAAATCAGGCTGAGGCTCAAGAGGTCCCATTGACACTGAAGATAGAGTCCTTGCTTTTTGCTGAACAAGACGACCTGCGGCTAATACCTTTTCGATTCCTTCGGGCCAAGAGGCGAGCACCTCAAGAGCATGTGCATGCTGCTTCTCCATTTGCTTTGCAAGTGCAACCTCTTCATCGCCGGAGATCAGTTTGATCTTCTGAAATTCTTTGAGGTAGATCCTCAACGGCTCTGAGCGTCGAGAAGCGACGGTATCGATAAATTGCAAGGCGGTGTCAATGACTTGCTCCTCATCTTCACTCTCATACGGCGAGATGAAAACGGTGAAGTCTTCCTGACTGGTTCGATATTCAAATCGCTCATCGATCTCTGCGGCCAAGTCATTGACTACCAAGCTCAACAGGGCTTCAAACTCAGGGTTCGCAGTCCCGTCGTCATTCGTAGACAAAGCCTCGATTGCCATATGGGGCACGCTTCCCTCACGATACGCTCTCAGTAGCGTGAGACGTAAATTCTCCCTGGCTTCAATATCATCTTTGCGTATGAACGGAACCGATTGCTCTGGCAAGAACGCATCAACATCGTCCCAGTCAGTTGAGGAATCAATGGGTTCATGGGCAGATATGGCTGCCTGGACTGCACTCGCTTCGGCGGCTAAGGTCGGATCTAGCTCAGGTGGAGTAAGGGTTTCTTCCGGCTCCCATCCAAATAAATCAAAGCCATCCACCTCGATTTCTGAGCTGCTATCAGAAGGTGTCGCTTCTACGACAATTACTGTGCCTTCATCTGGATGAGCTGATTCGGCGGGCGAATCTATCGCCGCTGCATGCTCTACCGGAGAAGGCAGTGGTGCATCAGACGACGCTACGATTTCAGGCGAAGAAGTTGGAGGAGCCAACACTTGGGCCGCTTGGTCAGCTCCCACTTCAACGGCTATCGCATGGGCCGTTCTGCCTACCGGGTCAAGTAATGAATCGTCAGCACCGGCATTGAGTAGCAGTTGGCATATGGCTGATTTGTTTCTTGTCGCTGACAGCATGAGCAAGGTCAGCCCATTCCCATCGCGAGCATTGAGATCATCGCCTCGGTCGATATGGAGCTGCACAGCACTCTCAACTCCTGCCATCACAGCCATTTTGAAAAGAGGATTTAGAGGAGACATGCTGGCTCCTCTCATTCTGCTTTATTCGAGCGAGTTGCTAAAGCTTCAAACCTACTGAAGAAGGATGCCACAGGCTGACTCCCATGGCCCCGTTCTGTTTTCCCTGCATTCATGTGGACTAAAACGTGTTATAAATAACAATTATGTTTTAGCAATTCTACAGGAGTTACCTGAAGTTGGCAGGTCTAAGTAACTTTCTTTTGATAAATTCTTGATGGATTAAATGATTTGTTTGTGCTCGCACAATAAAATTTATCCTGCTTGAATCAAATCTCGTGAGACGACTTAGTTGCTGCTTGTTTTTTTACTCTTCAGCCCTGTTACTTTTTTAGGCTGTTGGTTTTCTTTAGCCCAGTTCTTCGGCTCACTCACGAAATCTTTAAAACGGCCATCATATTTCAGAGCCGTTTGATCGATAGGCCATTGCAGCAAGTCTACAATTTCCTTGCAGTCAGGCAGATCACGCACATAGCCCCAATGCACAGCTTGCCCGCCACCGCTTCCATCTTCATGCCCAACGATCTTTAAAATCTTGCCCGCGTTGGCATCCTTGTTGTGAAGCTCTGTGATGACGTTCACGCGGAATGAGTGGAAGCTCGTTTGTGGCAGCTTGATTTTCAAAGCCCGCTGATGCTCTAGTAATGCGGCAGAGAGGTGCTTGTAATAAGAGTGGTTGATGTATGGCGTATGCGGGAAAATCCGTTCAGCACCTGCCGCTTTGCACTCTTCCACGTATTGAAGGAAACCCATATCAATCAAGGCTTGTGCAATGGGGACGTTGCGAATGCCACCGACCGTTTTACTTTTGTAGACGTGGATGTAGTGAACGCCATTGTCAGCAAGATGCACGTCCTGTGTGCGAATCTGAGTCGCCTCCCCAATCCGCATACCGCTATAAACGCCCAAGAGTGGCCCCCAGAATAAATCCGGCTCAGTCATGCGAGCCAGATAGCCCTTCGACTCAAAGAGCGTTTGCAGGGCTTGCACAGGGAAGGGCTGGAATGATTGTGTGCTGGCTTTCCTCGTTTTCTTGGTATGGATGTGTAAGCCCCGAACAGGGTTCTCTTGCGAGAGCGTATAGAGGCCATGCCCAATGGCGTAGTCAAAGAAGTCCTTCAAGGAGTCTAGCTTGTTATCAATGGTCTTGGCCGACTGTGCATCCTCACCACTTGCGAGCATCCCCTTGTAGTCAGTGAGGGTCTTCTTGCTGATGGCATTGCTCTCAATGTCTTTCTCTTTGTAGTCTCCTTTGGCCTTCCGAGCTTCCACTGCCCGAAGACCACGCTCTTTCAAAAAGTCCGTATTCTGGCTTTCAGCGAGCCAGCGTTCAACGACTTCAACATGCGAGAAGGAGCGGGCTAGAAAATCTTTGATGTGATAGGTCTTCGTCACCACTGTCCTAGGCCCATTTTTCCCCGCACAGTTAGCCAGCCATTTTTTGACAGCAGGTATTAGGGCTTCAGATTTTTCCATCTTGATCTCCATAGCTCGTCGCTGTTGAACCTGCTCAGGAATAGGACCGATCTTTTCCAAGGCTTCCATAGCCCGGTCATGATCTGCTTGGGTGCCATCCGTTTTGATGGTCATTCCGTTAGGTAGGCTGATCTCATAACGATCAATCGAGCCAAAGTCGAAATCTGAAATTTTGGGCTGATTCATTGCTCGTTGCCTCTCAATGTTGAGATTCAATTGCAGAGCAATAATATTAGCAGTTCGCACACACTTAGTGCGAAGACTGATGCGTTTCTCGGTGCCGTTGGCTTTGTAGCGAAAGTAGTAGACGCCGCAACGGTTGAGGAACAAACGAGGTGCTTTGATTTGCATAGGTGGCTCACTAGGAATGGCACACCCGCAAAAGCAAAAAGCCGTTGAGTCCTTTTGGATTCAACGGCTTGCCGTATTCTGGTTGCGGGGACAGGATTTGAACCTGTGACCTTCGGGTTATGAGCCCGACGAGCTGCCAGACTGCTCCACCCCGCGTCTGTGCCGTTATTATAGGGCAGTTCGCGCGTTTAGGCAATATCAATCTCCGAAAGAAGCATGATAGATCGAATAAATGCCGAGCTGGCGGGACGGCTATCCTGCCGCGCGCACGGCAATCGGTGTAAAGTAAGCATAAAACCGACCTGTCCAATGAGTTTATGAAATTCTGTTCCGAATGCGCTTCCCCTGTCAGCCTGTCGATTCCGGCGGGCGATAACCGTCCCCGCTACGTGTGCACCAACGCCAGCTGCGCCGCCATCCATTACCAAAATCCCAAGATGGTGCTGGGCTCGATTCCCGTGTGGGAGCGCGGCGGCGAGCTGCAAGTGCTGCTGTGCAAGCGCGCCATCGAGCCGCGCTACGGCTACTGGACGCTGCCGGCCGGCTTCATGGAAAACAATGAAACCACCAGCCAGGCGGCGATCCGCGAAACCCAGGAAGAAGCTGGCGCGAATATCAAGCTTGGCAAGCTGTTTACATTGCTCAACGTCGCGCACGTGCACCAGGTCCATATGTTCTACCTGGCCGAACTCATCGACCTCGACTTCGCGCCTGGCGAGGAAAGCCTGGAAGTCCAGCTGTTCACGGAAAAAGAGATTCCCTGGGACGAGCTGGCCTTCCCCACCATCCGCACCACGCTGGAACTGTTCTTTGCCGACCGCGTAAAAATCCGCGAAGGCGGCAGCTATGGCTTCCACACGCAGGACATCAACCGCAATATGCGCTCTGACATCGAACCGGCGTGACGCATTAAGATGATTCCGTGGCTCGATACCGACACCCCGTTTCCGGATGTCTCCACCGCCTTGACGACCGAGGCGCCCGGCCTGCTGGCCGCCGGCGCCGACCTGTCGCCGCAGCGCTTGCTCATGGCCTACCAGCACGGCATCTTCCCATGGTTCTCGGAAGGCCAGCCCATCCTGTGGTGGAGCACCGATCCGCGCATGGTGCTCATGACGGCAAACTTCCACGTCACCGACTCGCTCAGGAAAACCTTGCGTAAAGTAGAACGCAGCCGCAACGAAGGCGGCCGCTGGCAAGTGCGTTTCGACAGCGCGTTCGAACTAGTCATGCGCAACTGCGCCGCGCCGCGCCGCGATGGCCCCGGCACCTGGATCTCGGAAGACATCATTGCCGGCTACACCGGCCTGCACCGCATGGGTTACGCGCATTCGGCCGAAGTCTGGCTGGATGGCGAGCTGATGGGCGGCGCGTACGGCGTCTGCATTGGCCGCATGTTCTATGGCGAGTCGATGTTTGCGCGCGTCACGGACGCCTCCAAGATCGCCTTGTCCTATCTGGTGCGCTTCCTGCGTGAGCAGGGTGTAAGCATGATCGATTGCCAACAGGAGACCGGCCATCTGGCCTCGCTGGGTGCGGCGCCCATTCCGCGCGCCCAATTCCTGGCGCATCTGCGCAACAGTATTGAATTGCCTCAGATCACAGCATGGGAACCAATTGCACCACTCGCGCCAGCCAGTTAAGCTAGCGTAAAGACTCAACCACTCGCCCGATAGGACGTGCATGACGCACCTGAACGACCTGCCTTTCGCGACGCTGCAGTTTTACACAACGGCGCCCTACCCTTGCAGCTACCTCGACGCCCGTCAGGCCCGCTCGCAGGTGGCTACGCCTTCGCACCTGATTAATGCGGACGTCTACTCGGAGCTGGTCAAGAACGGCTTCCGCCGCAGCGGCATCTTTACTTATCGGCCATATTGCGATGGTTGCCAGGCCTGCATCCCGGTGCGCGTGGTGGCGGACGAGTTCAAGCCCAACCGCACCCAGCGCCGCGCCCGCATGAAGCATGGCGACCTGACGGCAGGCGTGGCCACGCTGTCCTTCTCGGACGAGCATTACGAGCTCTACCTGCGCTATCAGAGTCGCCGTCACGCCGGCGGCGGCATGGACCAGGACAGCCGCGACCAGTACGCGCAATTCCTGCTGCAAAGCCGCGTCAACACGCGGCTGGTGGAGTTCCGCGAGCCGGGCGGCACGCTGCGCATGGTCAGCATCATCGACGTGCTGTCGGATGGCCTGTCCTCGGTCTACACCTTCTTTGATCCGGATGTGGAAGGCGCCTCCTATGGCACCTACAACGTGCTGTGGCAAATCGAGCAGGCGCGCGAACTCAAGCTGCCCTATGTCTACCTGGGCTACTGGATCAAGGAAAGCCCGAAAATGTCCTATAAAACCAACTTCAAGCCGCTGGAAGCCCGCATCAAGGGCGTGTGGAGCGTGCTGGACGCCTGATAAAATACGGGCGATCACCAACCAGAGCGCCCCATGTCCAACAAATTCCTGTATTCCCTGGCCCGTCCCATGCTGTTCTCGATGGACGCCGAAGCCGCCCACCACTTCACCCTGCCTGCACTGAAACGCGCCGCCGCACTGGGCCTGACCCGGCTGGTCGCCCAGCCCAAGGCCGATCCGCGCACCGTCATGGGCATCACGTTTAAAAATCCGGTCGGCCTCGCTGCCGGCCTCGACAAGGATGGCGCTTATATCGATGCGCTGGCCGACCTGGGCTTTGGCTCGATCGAAGTGGGCACGGTGACGCCACGCGCGCAACCGGGCAATCCCAAGCCGCGCATGTTCCGCCTGCCGGAAGCGCACGCCATCATCAACCGCATGGGCTTCAACAATGGCGGCGTCGATGCGTTTGTGGCCAATGTACAGTCCTCGCGCTTCTACCAGGACAAGGCCGGCGTGCTGGGCCTGAACATCGGCAAGAACGCCGATACGCCGATTGAACGCGCCACCGACGACTACCTGCACTGCCTGGAAAAGGTCTACCCTTACGCCAGCTATGTCACCGTCAACATCTCCTCGCCCAACACCAAGAACCTGCGCCAGCTGCAAGGCGGTTCCGAACTGGACGGCCTGCTGAGCACCTTGAAAGACGCCCAGCTGCGCCTGGCCGACCAGCACCAACGCTACGTGCCGCTGGCATTGAAGATTGCACCGGACATGGACGGCGACCAGGTCAAGAACATCGCCGATGCGCTGATCCGCCACAAGATCGACGGTGTCATCGCCACCAACACCACGCTGAACCGCGATGCAGTGACTGGCATGCTGCACGGCGCTGAAGCGGGCGGCCTGTCGGGCGCGCCGGTGTTCCAGTTCTCCAACACCGTGATCCGCCTGCTCAAGGCCGAGCTGGGCGATGCGCTGCCCATCATCGGCGTCGGCGGTATCATGCAAGGGGCGGACGCCAAGGTCAAAATGGAGTGCGGCGCCCAGCTGGTGCAGCTGTACAGCGGACTGATCTACGCTGGACCTGCGCTGATCAAGGACTGCGCCGACGCGCTTCGCGGCCACTAAAAGGAAAGCATATGCAAACGGTACAACTGGGTAACAGCCATCTGAACGTCAGCAAGATCTGCCTCGGCACGATGACCTGGGGCGAGCAGAACACCGAGGCGGAAGCACACAGCCAGCTCGATTACGCTATCGAGCGCGGCATCAACTTCATCGACACGGCGGAAATGTACCCAGTGATGCCGCGCGCCGAAACGCAAGGTTCAACCGAGCGCTACATCGGCAGCTGGCTGAAAAAGAGCGGCCTGCGCGACAAGGTGGTGATCGCCACCAAGGCGGCCGGTCCCAACGCCAACGTCAGCTGGATACGCGGCGGCCGCGCGCGCAACTTCGACGCCGCCAATTTGAAAGCGGCAGTGGACGCCAGCCTGCAGCGCCTGCAAATCGAGCATATCGATTTATATCAATTGCACTGGCCCAGCCGTAACGCGCCCATCTTCGGCAACAACAGCTTCAATCCCCAGCATGACCGCGAGTGCGTGGCCATCGAAGACACGCTGGCCGCGCTGGGCCAGCTGGTCAAGGAAGGCAAGATCGGCGCGATTGGCGTCTCCAACGAAACCTGCTGGGGCGTCAACGAATTCATCAAGCAGGCCGAGCTGCAAGGCCTGCCGCGCATCGCCTCGATTCAGAACCTGTACAACCTGACCGCGCGCCACTACGAAACCAGCCTGCTGGACGAAACCTGCTACCGTGAGAACGTCAGCCTGCTGGCGTACAGCCCGCTAGCGTTCGGCCAGCTGACCGGCAAGTACCACGACAATCCCAAGGCCCATGGCCGCCTGACCATCTTCCCGCCCAACTGGAGCCCGCGCTACCTGCGTTCGGGCGTGCTGGAAGCGGTGGCCTGCTACACCAAGCTGGCGCGCGCCAACGGCCTGACGCCGACGCAGCTGGCCCTCGGCTGGTGCTACTCGCGCTGGTTCGTGGCCTCGACCATCATCGGCGCCACCAACCTCGACCAGCTCAAGCAGAACATCGACGCGCTCGAGGTGCAGTTGCCGAAAGAAGTGATCCAGGCCTGCGACGCCATTCACGCGCGCATCACCAACCCGGGCCAGTAAGGCTCATGCGATGTAGCGGCTGGGGCTGACGCCAAACTGGCGCTGAAATGCCGTGCCAAACGCCGCCAGGCTATGATAGCCGCAGGCCAGCGCCGCGTCGGTCACGCTGGCGCCACCGGCCAGGCGCGACACCGCGTGCAGCAGGCGTGCCTTCTGGCGCCAGGCCTCCAGCGTCATGCCGGTCTGCTGCGGGAACAGGCGCTGCATGGTGCGCAGGCTGGCGCCAGCCTCGCCCGCCAGCGCGGCGATGCCACGCTCATCATCCGGCTGCCGCAGCCAGTGCTGCGCCAGTTTCAACGCGCGCGGATCGCCGGGCAGCGGCAACGCCAGGTCCTCATGGCCGGCCGACAGCAGCAAATCAATCAGCACGCCAGCCAGCCGTGCCTGAGCGGGCTCGTGCGGGGCCAGCATGCCAATGCCGAGGATGTGCAGGATCAGTTCGCGCAACAGCGGCGTCACCGCCAGCACCACCGGCATCTGCGGCAACGGTGCCGCGCGTTGCGCGCCGATGTACAGCGTACGCACCGCCACCGCGCTTTCCATCTCGATGCGGTGCTGCAACCGTGCTGGCACCCAGATGGCCCGTGTGGGCGGCGTCAGCCAGGCCATGCTGGCGGTGCACACCCGCATCACGCCCGACGCCGCAAACACCAGCTGTCCCCATGCGTGGCTGTGCTCTTCTATGACGGCGCCGGTGCGGAAGCCCAGCGCCAGCGAGCGCACATCGTAGCCGTCGCCATCCATCTCAGGGAAACTGGAAGGCCGGATCGTACTGCATGGCGCCCACCAGATTGCCTTCGGTATCTTCGAAGTAGATCAGTTCGCCCACGCCCTCAATCCGGTAGGGCTGCATGACGATGCGCCCCCCGCCGGCTTCCACCGCCGCCATGGTGGCGCGCAGGTCGTCCACGCCCATGCTGGTTTCGTAGGCGGCGACGCGTACGCCGGCCACCAGTTCGCGGCGCTCCTGCAACGCGCCCAGCAAACCCTGTCCGGCATTCTTGATCTGGTAAAAGCCGGGCGGCCCCCATGGGTCGAAGCGCCAGCCGAACACGCTTTCATAAAACGTCCTGGCACGGCCGACATCGTCGGCGTTGATGGCAAAGTGGCGCAGTGTGGCTGACATGGCGATCCTCCGTGGGTTGAACGACCGTTCCACTATAGCCGCGCCCACAGTGGCGCGCTGCCGCTACGGCGACAAAATTTTACCCATACGTGCCACAATAGCGACACCTTGTAACAACAATATTCAGAATTCACATATCCTAAGTAATAACGATTCGTGGGCAAATGCATTGCCCGCATATAACATCCCGACATTACATCACTACGAGATTGCTACCATGCCTACCCGCTCACCGCTGACCGTCCTTGCTCCCCTGCCGCGCGCCCTGTTGTTGGGCGGTTTGATGATGGCAAGCGTCCCCGCGTGGGCGCAGCAAAGCGTGTCGGATGGCGAGCTGCAATCCATCGTGGTGACCGGCACCTATGCCAAGAACCGCCGCACCGTGGATTCCGAATCGCCGGTGGATATCATTGGCGCACGCGAACTGCAGGCCAGCGGTTCGACCGAGCTCGCGACCGTGCTGGGCCGTGTGCTGCCGTCGCTGAACTTCCCGCGCCCCTCCGGCGCCGATGCCAGCGACGCCGTGCGCCCGGCGCAACTGCGCGGCCTGTCGCCGGACCAGGTGCTGGTACTGGTCAATGGCAAGCGCCGCCATGCTTCGGCCGTGGTCAACGTCAACGGCACGCAGGGCCGCGGCTCGGCGCCGGTCGACCTGAATGCAATTCCACTGTCGGCCATCGACCACATCGAAGTGCTGCGCGATGGCGCGGCAGCGCAGTACGGTTCGGACGCGATTGCCGGCGTCATCAACATCATCCTGAAAAAAGGCGCGGCGGGCGGCGATGCGGAAATCGGCTTTGGCGAATACCAGAAGCGCGACGGCAAGCAAGTGTCGGTGCGCGGCTCGACCGGCTTCAACCTCGGTGATGACGGCTGGGTGCGTATCGCCATCGACGCCGCCGACCGTGACCCGACCAACCGCGCCGGCGCCGACTTCCGCAATCCGGCCGATCCGCGCTACGGCAAGGTCAACCAGCGCTTCGGCGACCCGGACACCAAGCCGCGCGTGCTGTTCGTGAATGGCCAGTACCGCGTGAACGACAATATCGACTGGTACGCCTTCGCCAACTACGGCCAGCGCGACACCTCGGCCGCCGCCACCTGGCGCACCTTCGGCCGCTCGACGATCTATCCGGAAGGCTTCCTGCCGCTCGAGAACAGCCGGTCCACCGACACCTCGCTGGTCACCTGCCTGCGCGGCGAAGCCTCCGGCTGGCGTTGGGACGTGAGCGCCAACTACGGCAGCAACGAATTCAAGCTGGACCTGGACAACACCGTCAATCTCGACCTGGCTGGCAGCAGCCCGACCCACTTCTACGCCGGCAAGCTGAAGAACACGCAGTCGCTGCTGAATGTGGATGTCGCCAAGGAATACGCAGTGGAAGCCTTCACCGGCCCGCTGACGGTGGCGCTGGGCGCCGAGTACCGTCACGAGGAATACGAGATTGGCGCGGGCGATCTGGCGTCCTACTCGGGCAGCGGTGCGCAGGGCTTCTCCGGCTTCCGTCCAATCAACGCCGGCACCAACAGCCGCCACAACCAGTCGATCTACGCCAACCTGGAAGCGGAAGTCACCAAGCAGTTCTCAGCCTCTGCCGCGCTGCGCCACGAGCGCTACAGCGACTTCGGCAGCACCACCTCGGCCAAGGGTTCGGCGCGCTACGCGTTCAACGATGCGGTATCGCTGCGTGGTACGGCTTCGTCCGGTTTCCGCGCACCATCGCTGGCGCAGCAGTTCTACACCATCACCACCACCAACTTCTCGGTCGTGAACGGCGTGAATACGCCGATTGAAACCGGCACCTTTGCGGTGGGCAGCGCGGCCGCCTCGGCACTGGGCGCGACGCCGCTGAAGGCAGAGAAAGCCCGCAACTACAGCCTCGGCCTGCAATTGCAGCCGACCCGCAACTGGACCACCACGATTGACGCCTACCGCATCAATATCGATGACCGTGTCGCGCTGTCGGCGAATATGACGCTGAGCCAGACGCTCAAGGATACGCTGGCCAAGCAAGGGCTGCTGGTGGGCGCGGGCCGCTACTTCACCAACGCCATCGACACGCGCACCACCGGCGTCGATATCCTCAGTACCTATCGCTGGGAGAGCAGCAAGGTGGGCCGTTTCGACTTCACCGCCGCTTACAACCACAACAAGACGGCGCTGGAGCATGTGAACGCCAACCCGGCGATCCTGACCGCCAACGGCCTGACGCTGATCGACCGCCAGACCATCAACCGCATCACCGTTGGTTCGCCCAAGGACAAGTTCAGCCTGGCCACCGACTGGACCCAGAACATCTGGGGCGCGCGTGCTGTGGTGACGCGCTACGGCAGCTTTACGGTGCCGCAGAATAGCGTGGCGCTGGACCAGACCTACGATCCGCAATGGGTGCTGGACCTGTCGGGGAGCGTCAAGCTGGGCAAGAACTGGCGCCTGAGTGCCGGCATCGACAACGTGACCAACCGTTATCCGGACCAGGTCACGTCGGCGGGCAACCTGAACAATAACGGCATCAATCCGTATAGCGGCTTTGCGCCGAACGGTTTCAACGGCCGCTACTACTACGCCAAGGCAGCCTATAGCTGGTAAGCCTATCCCCGCACAGCGGTATGCAAGGGTCCGCCCCCGTACGGGGTCAGACCCTGATGTGCCGGGTTCAAGGCTGGCGCTTACGCAGCCGTCAGCTGGCGCAGTGTTCTTGCTGGCGGCGGGTTGCCCGCCAGCTTGAATACACTCACCGCCTGCGCCAGCAAGTCCGCCTGGTCGCGCATGCTTTGCGCGGCGGCGGCCGCTTCTTCCACCAGCGCCGCGTTCTGCTGGGTCACGTCGTCAATCGACACAATCGCCTGATTGACCTGCTCAATCCCGGTACTCTGCTCGCTGCTGGCCGCGCTGATCTGGTTCATGATTTCCGCGACCTGCTGCACCGACTGCACGATGCTCTGCATCGTTGTCCCGGCCTGATCCACCAATGCTGCGCCGGTATTCACTGTCTCCACCGAACGCCCAATCAGCTCCTTGATTTCCTTGGCGGCCGAGGCCGAACGCTGCGCCAGCGTGCGCACCTCCGACGCCACCACGGCAAAGCCCCGCCCCTGCTCGCCCGCACGCGCCGCCTCCACTGCCGCATTGAGCGCCAGGATATTGGTCTGGAACGCAATGCTGTCAATCACGCTGATGATATCGACAATCTTGTTGGAGCTTTCCTTGATCGCGCCCATGGTGCTGACCACTTCGCCCACCACTTGCCCGCCCTTGGTAGCGTAGTCGCTGGCGGCCACCACCAGCTTGGTTGCCTGCCGCGCATTCTCTGCGTTCTGCGACACGGTGGAAGTCAGTTCCTCCATCGAGGATGCCGTCTCTTCCAGGCTGGACGCCTGCTGCTCGGTACGCGACGACAGATCCAGATTGCCGGTAGCGATCTGGTTCGACGCCGTGGCAATCGTGTCCGTACCCGAGCGCACCTGACCCACCGTGCGCGCCAGGCTGTCATTCATGTCGATGAGCGCGCGCAACAGCTGGCCGGTTTCATCCGTGGTGTTGCACTCCACGCGCATGGTGAGGTCGCCGCCCGCCACCGCCTGCGCCATATCGACCGCCCGGTTCAGCGGCTGCGTGATGCTGCGCGTGATCCAGTACAGCACCCACGCCGCCAGCGCCGCTGCCGCCACGGTCAGCAGGACCATGGTCATGCGCGAACTCGAATAAGCCTGCTCGGCAACGCTACTCGCTTCCTCGATGGCCGCAGTCTGGAACTTGACCATGTCGGTCAAGGCATTCAGGTACGCGGTCTGTTCCTTGCGCACAGTGGTCAGCAGATATTTGACGGATTCGTCGCGCTTGCTTTCGTCGGGCGACATTTTGATGAAGGCGTTTTGCACGACCAGATATTTTTCGCGCGCCTCCAGCACGGCTTGCAGCTTGGCCTTGCTTTGCGGGTCGTTATCGTCGGCGATCAGCTTGCCCAGCTTGTCGAGCCGTTCGGCGTTTTCCACCTTGCGCTTGTCCACGCGCTCCAGCTCGGCCTTGACCACCGCCGGATCGGTGGACAGCATGGCGTTGCGCATCGCGCGGGCAATGTCGTTGAGCCCGCCTATCGTTTCGTAAGCGAGGATGACCTTGGGTACTTTATCCGTGGCGAGATCCTTGGTGTTGTTATTCAACTTGCCAAGATTGCCTATTCCGACAACAGAAATGCCGACCATGAAGATGATGGCAACGCCCAGACCAGCCGCCAGACGGTAGCCGATTTTCCAATTACCGATACCCATTTCAGTGCTCCCGGAGTTGGATGCAGGGAATCAGTATAGGGTCATTCCATTACGGAAATTTGGGAAAATTTGAGAACTGTTCTGCCGCCGCCACACTCAGGTGGCGGCGGCAGGCAATTACGAGAGTTCCCCGCCGTTGAGGGCGGCGTCGATGTCGGCCCGGCTCAGGTCCGGCGCAAATTGCTGGATGAAGTGGTAGGCGTAGGCACGCAGATAGGCGCCCTTGCGCACGGCCAGGCGCGTAGTGTTCTGCGCGAACAGGTGCGACGCTTCCACTGCACGCATGCCTTTGTCGCGACCATGGTCAAACGCCATCGAGGCGACAATACCCACACCCAGGCCCAGCGATACATACTGTTTGATGACATCCGAATCCATGGCGGTCAGCACGATGTCCGGCTTGACGCCAGCCTGTTCGAACGCCGCGTCAATGTGGCCACGGCCCGTAAAGCCGACGTCATAGGTAATCAGCGGGAACTCGGCCAGGTCTTCCAGCTTGATCGGCGACCGGCTCAGCAGCGGATGGCCGTCGGGCACCACAATCAGATGGCTCCAGCGGTAACAAGGGAAGGACACCAGGTCCGGGAACTGCGACAGGCCCTCAGTGGCAATACCGATGTCAGTCTTGCCCGACAAGATCCATTCGGCGATATGTTCCGGCGCGCTCTGCTGCAAGGCGATACGCACATCGGGATACGCGCTGCGGAAGCTCTGCACCACTTTCGGCAGCGCATAGCGCGCCTGCGTGTGCGTGGCAGCCACGCTCAGCGTGCCGCTTTGCTGGCCCGTGTATTCCAGGCTGGCCTGCTGCAGGTTCTCGGCTTCGATCAGCAGACGGTCGATGATTTTCAGGATGCCTTTGCCTGGCTCGGTCATGCCGGTCAGGCGCTTGCCATTACGTTCGAAAATCACGACGCCCAGTTCGTCTTCGAGTTCGCGGATCTGGCGCGACACGCCAGGCTGTGAGGTGAACAAGGCATTCGCCACTTCCGTCAGGTTGTAGCCACGACGGGCGGCTTCGCGGATGGACCGCAGCTGTTGAAAATTCATTGAGAGGCTCCTCCATCCACGAACACGCGCAGACGTTTTGGTCGCACTACCAGCGTCTCGCCTTCCTTGAGGCCGAGCGTGCTGAAGCGCTCATTAGGGATAACTGCTTCGATCAGTTCGGCGTTGTCGCCGCGTTCCAGGTCCAGCTGGGCCAGCGGACCGATCGCATGCGCGCGGCGCAGCTTGACCACGATGCCTTCCGCGCCCGGCGTGTAGCGGTCTACCTCCAGCTCATGCGGACGCACATAGGCGATGCCCTTGCCTGCCGCGCCCGGTTCGCCCGGCACGGTAAAGCTGGCGTCGCCACTGGCCAGCACGCCATCCTGCACGCGGCCATGGAACATATTGACGTTGCCCAGGAAGCCGTAGACAAACGGCGAGGCCGGGTGGTTGTAGACCTCGTCCGGTGCGCCGATCTGCTCGACATTGCCTTTGTTCATGAGCACCACCTGGTCGGCCACTTCCAGCGCTTCTTCCTGGTCGTGGGTGACGAAGATGGAGGTTACGTGCAGTTCGTCGTGCAGGCGGCGCAGCCAGCGGCGCAGTTCCTTGCGCACCTTGGCGTCCAGCGCGCCGAACGGTTCGTCCAGCAACAGCACACGCGGTTCCACCGCCAGTGCACGCGCCAGTGCAATCCGCTGACGCTGGCCGCCCGACAGCTGCGGCGGATAGCGGTCCGCCAGCCAGTCCAGCTGCACCAGCTCCAACAGCTCTTTCACTTTGCGGCGGATCTGGTCTTCCGACGGACGCTCGCCGCGCGGTTTCACGCGCAGGCCGAACGCGACGTTTTCAAACACCGTCATGTGCTTGAACAGCGCATAGTGCTGGAACACGAAGCCGACCTGGCGCTCGCGCACATGACGTCGGGACGCATCCTCGCCATCCAGCAGCACCTGGCCCGAATCTGGATGCTCGAGGCCGGCGATACAGCGCAGCAGCGTGGTCTTGCCGCAGCCGGACGGGCCGAGCAGCGCGGTCAGCTCGCCTTGCGGGAAGTCCAGCGACACGTTATTGAGGGCGACGAAATCGCCGAAACGCTTGTTGATGTTGTTAACTGCAATCGTCATGGTATTACTCCGAAGTGCGCACGTCGTCGGCGATGGATTCGTTCAGGCGCCAGGCGATAAAGGATTTCACAACCAGCGTCACCAGGGCCAGCAGCGCCAGCAGGGACGCCACGGCAAAGGCGGCGGCAAAGTTGTATTCGTTGTACAGAATCTCTACTTGCAGCGGCATGGTGTTGGTCTCGCCACGGATGTGGCCGGACACCACCGACACCGCGCCAAACTCGCCCATGGCACGGGCATTACACAGGATCACGCCATACAGCAGGCCCCATTTGATATTGGGCAGCGTGACGCGGCGGAAGGTGTCCCAGCCCGATGCGCCCAGCACGATGGCAGCCTCTTCTTCTTCGCTGCCTTGCGCCTGCATCAGCGGGATCAGCTCGCGCGCCACAAACGGAAACGTGACAAAGATGGTGGCCAGCACGATGCCCGGCACCGCAAACAGGATCTTGATGTCGTGCTCCTGCAGCCACGGACCGAACCAACCTTGCGCGCCAAACAGCAGCACATAGATCAGGCCCGAGATCACCGGCGACACCGAGAACGGCAGGTCGATCAGGGTCAGCAGGATGCTCTTGCCACGGAATTCAAACTTGGCGATGGCCCACGAGGCCGCCACGCCAAACACCAGGTTGAGCGGCACGGCAATCGCTGCGGTAATCAGCGTCAGCTTGATGGCCGAGATGGCGTCGTCTTCAATGATGGCGGCGGCATACGCGTCCCAGCCTTTTTTGAGCGCCTCGACAAACACCGCTACCAGCGGCACAAACAGGAAGAGCGTCAGGAACAGCAGCGCAATGGTGATCAGGATGCCGCGCACCCAGCGTGGTTCCAGAATCTCCGGCGCCGACGGCAGCTCGCCGCGCCGCACGGGTGTAGTTGGTGCTCCACTCATTTTATTTCCCCGACTTTCCGCGAGCCCAGGCTTGCAACAGATTGATGGTCAACAGCAGCAGGAACGACACCACCAGCATCACCACCGCAATCGCGGTCGCGCCGGCGTAGTCGTACTGCTCCAGTTTGGTGATGATGAACAGCGGTGTAATCTCGGACACCATCGGCATATTGCCGGCAATGAAAATCACCGAACCGTATTCGCCGGTGGCGCGCGCAAAGGCCAGCGCAAAGCCGGTCATCAGCGACGGCAGGATGGTCGGGAACACGACGCGGCTGAAGGTCTGCCAGGCATTGGCGCCCAGGCTTGCGGCGGCCTCTTCCAGTTCGCGCTCCGCATCTTCCAGCACTGGTTGCACGGTACGCACCACGAACGGCAGGCCGATGAAGGTCAGTGCAATCACCACACCCAGCGGCGTGAACGCAACCTTGATGCCGGCCACGCCTTCGATATAGCGGCCCAGCCAGCCGTTGGCGGAATACAGCGCGGTCAGCGTAATGCCGGCCACAGCGGTTGGCAGCGCGAATGGCAGGTCCACCAGCGCATCCACAATCCGTTTGCCAGGAAACTCATAGCGCACCAGCACCCACGCCACGATGCCGCCAAAAATCACGTTGATGAAGGCGCCGATCAGCGAAGCGCCGAACGTCAATTTGTAGGAAGCAATCACGCGCGCCGAAGTGACCGTGTTCCAGAACGCCTCCCAGCTCATGGTGGCGCTCTTCAGGAAGATGGCCGACAGCGGGATCAGGACGATCAGCGTCAGGTAAAAAATCGTGAATCCCAGCGATAGCCGGAAACCCGGCATGACGCGGAACGGGGCGCCTCGCTTGGCCACGGGCGGCGTGGCGGCGGGCACTGCGAGAACTGCAGACATGGTTGCTCCCTTATTACAAAACCTTCTATAAGGGCTGCATATTCTCATCTATGCTTCATAATACAAACGAAGCAATAGTCATTTGATTAGATCATTCAGCTATATACGAGCTTGGCGGCCACGGCCACCAGGGTCACCGCCAGCAAGCCGCGCAGCAGCCCTTCCGGCACCGCACGCGCGGCATAGGAGCCTAGCGTAATGCCGGGCAAGGAACCGATCAGCAAGGTCAGCAACAGCGTCCAGTTGATCGAGCCCAGCCACCAGTGACCGACAGCGGCAATCGCTGTCAGCGGTACGGCGTAGGCGATGTCGGTACCGGCCACTTCGGCGGCCGACAGGCGCGGATACAGCATCACCAGCAGCGTAGCGCCAATCGCGCCCGCGCCGATCGAGGAAATCGTCACCAGGATGCCGAGCACGGCGCCGCTCAAAATGGTGGCATTGCGCAAGGCAGCGCCCTGCAACTGACGCTCCGGATGGGCGGTAATCCAGGCCAGCATTGTGCGTTTAAACAACAGGGCAATGACGGTCAATAACACGGAGGTGGCGATCATGTAGCGGATGATCTGTCCCATTTCCTTGTTCAGTGTGCCAAAGTGTTTGAGGGCGACGGAGGCCAGCAGCGCGGCCGGCAGCGCGCCGATGCAGAGACGGCGCACGATGTCCCAGTGGACCGTGCCACGCATTTTGTGGGTGAAGGTGCCGACACCCTTGGTCAGCGAGGCGAAAGCGAGATCGGTGCCGACCGCAACCGCCGGCGTTACGCCAAACAGCAAAGTTAGCAGCGGGGTCATCAGCGAACCGCCGCCAACGCCGGTCATGCCGACCAGCAGGCCAACTGCAAATCCCGATGCAACAAAGTGCACATCCATAGAATTTCCCCAAAGTAGGCCCGCAGGGTACCTACTTCGAGGATATATCCAAACAACGGAAAACTTATAAGCTTATTTGTTCGGCTGCGGGGTAACGCGCAGGTAAGGACGTGGTGCGCTAAAGCCTTTTGGATACTTCTGTTTCAATACTTCTGGATCTTGCACGGTCAGCGGGATGATGACGTCATCGCCGTCCTTCCAGTTGCCCGGGGTGGCAACCGTGTAGCCATCAGTCAGTTGCAGCGCATCGATCACGCGCAGCACTTCGTCGAAGTTACGGCCGGTGCTCATTGGATAGGTGATGCTCAGGCGAACCTTCTTGTTCGGGTCGATCACGAACAGCGTACGCACGGTGGCGGTGGCCGATGCTTCCGGGTGAATCATGTCGTACAGCGTCGCGACTTTGCGGTCGGCATCGGCGATGATCGGGAAGCCAACCACGGTGTTCTGGGTCTCTTCGATATCCTTGATCCACGCGGTGTGCGACTCGGCCGGATCGACCGACAGCGCGATCGCTTTCACATTGCGCTTGTCGAATTCCGGTTTCAGCTTTGCAGTCAGGCCCAGTTCGGTGGTGCAGACTGGCGTGAAGTCTGCCGGGTGCGAGAACAGCACTACCCACGAATTGCCAGCCCATTCATGGAACTTCAGTTTGCCAATCGAGGAATCTTGTTCAAAGTCAGGCGCGGTATCGCCCAGGCGAATAGTCATAGTTATGTTCTCCAATGGGAAAGGGTCAAGCGGACAAGACACCATTGTGCGCTTGCTCTGCTAAAAAGTACAAGGTTTCCAGACCTTCAGGCCAATCGCCGAGGCCGGACTCCGCATTGATATGGCCCAGCGGTCCGCCATTGATGAAGCGGCTATCCCAGCGCCGCGCCCACTGCGCCGCGCGCGGCGCCGCCATCCACGGATCATTGGTACTGCCCACCATGATGGAAGGCACAGGTAAAGCCTGCTGCGGCAGCTGCGCTGCGACGTTGAATTTATCGGGATCGGCCGGCGCTACCAGCAGCACGCCCGCGACGCCAACCGGATCGCGCGCCAGACTGTGCACCGTCGCCAGTGCGCCAAAGCTGTGGCCGACGATCAGCGTGGGCCGCGTATCGCGCTGGCGCAGCGCATCGACACGTGCCGACCAGCGCGCCAGATCGGGCACCTCCCAATCATCCTGCTGCACCCGCTCGAACGCGGGGAACAGGCGCTGCCAGCGGCTTTGCCAGTGGTCCGGTCCGCTGTTATGCAGACCGGGCGCAATCAGCACGCGAAACTCGGCAAAGACGCTGGCCATGATGGATTACTTGTTAGGCTGGTAGATCTGGTCGAACAGGCCACCGTCGGCGAAGTGGGTCTTCTGCGCCTTGGTCCAGTCGCCTGCCACTTGTGCCAGCGTGAACAGTTTCACGTTCGGGAATTGCGCGGCGTATTTCTTCGACGCCTTTTCCGTGGCTGGACGGTAGTAGTTCTTGGCGATGATGTCCTGCGCTTCATCGGTGTACAGGAAATTCAGATAAGCCTCCGACACTTTACGGGTGCCGCGCTTGTCGACCACCTTGTCCACCACGGCCACTGGCGGTTCGGCCAGGATCGAGACCGACGGGGCGACGATGTCAAACTTGGTCGGACCCAGTTCCTTGATCGCCAACAGCGCTTCGTTTTCCCAGGCGATCAGCACGTCGCCGATGCCACGCTCAACGAAGGTGGTGGTGGCGCCGCGGGCGCCGGAATCCAGCACTGGCACGTTTTTGTACAGCTTGCTCAGGAAGTCTTTTGCCGAGGCTTCGCTGCCGCCTGGCTGACGCAGCGCATAGCCGTAGGCCGCCAGGTGGTTCCAGCGGGCGCCGCCGGAGGTCTTCGGATTTGGGGTAATCACCGACACGCCTGGCTTTACCAGATCGTTCCAGTCCTTGATGCTTTTAGGGTTGCCCTTGCGGACCAGGAATACGATGGTCGAGGTGTAGGGCGTGCTGTTGTGCGGCAGCTTCTTCTGCCAGTCTGGCGATAGCAGCTTATGTTCGGCAATGGCGTCGATGTCATAAGCCAGCGCCAGCGAGACGACGTCCGCTTCCAGGCCATCGATGACTGCGCGGCCTTGCTTGCCCGAACCGCCGTGCGATTGTTTGATTTTGACGGTGTCGCCCGTCTTGGTTTTCCACTCTTTGGCGAACGCAACGTTCACGTCCTGGTACAGCTCGCGGGTTGGATCATAGGAGACGTTCAGCAGCGAAATCTCCGCAGCCAAAGCAGGTGCAACAGCGGAGACAGCGAGAACAGCAGCAGCAATGATTTTTTTGGACAGCATTGGATTCCCCTAGTAGTGAAGGTCTCCAGATTACTGCCGTCCCTTATAAATGAGAACTAAGATTTAATTGATTCCATATACAAGAAAATCATAAGAAGCGGTTGTACAGCACCACCGCCCAGGTGGCGATCGCCAGCAAGCAGGTCAGCAACACGGCTGCGCTACCGAAATCCTTGGCGTTTTTGGACAAAGGGTGGCGTTCCAGCGACACCCGGTCCACCACCGCTTCAATCGAGGAATTAATCAGTTCCACGATCAGGATCAGCAGCAGCACGCCGATCAGCACCAGCTTTTCAAACGCTGAAATCCGTAGGATCAGCGCAATGATGGCGCCCACGACAAATACGCTGACCTCCTGGCGGAACGCGTGTTCATGCCGCCAGGCCGAACGGAAGCCGTCAAGCGAATACCAAAATGCCTGATAAATCCGTTTGAGGCCGCTCTTGCTTTTGAACTCGCTGACTGGATCCATGATGTAGAAAAAAATAAGAATGCCGCAATTATGCAGCATTTTCGTTTTTTTCCACATTATGGTATAAAGTTTGGTATCGATTACCGCATCGCACAAACCACATCATGAAAATCGAACCCGTTCCCGAGCAAAAGACTACCATCCAGGTGATCGAGCGCATGGTGGCGCTGCTCGATGCTTTGGCCAAGTATCCAGATCCTGTGAGCCTCAAGGAATTGTCCAAGGTTTCGGGGCTACACCCATCTACCGCCCATCGAATTTTGAATGACATGGTGGTCACCCGCTTTGTCGACCGCGTTGAACCGGGCACCTACCGGCTCGGCATGCGCCTGCTGGAATTGGGCAATGTGGTCAAGAGCCGCCTGTCCGTGCGCGAGGCCGCGCTGGACTTCATGCGTGCACTGCACAAAAAAACCCAGCAGACCATCAACCTGTCGGTACGCCAGGGCGACGAGATCGTCTACATCGACCGCGCGTTCTCGGAACGCTCGGGCATGCAGGTGGTGCGCGCGATTGGCGGCCGGGCGCCACTGCACCTGACCTCCACCGGCAAGCTGTTCCTGTCAGCCGATGAGCCGAAAGCCATCCGCGCCTACGCCACCCGTACCGGCCTGGCGGGCCACAACAAGAATTCGATTACGGATCTGGGCAAGCTGGAGCGTGAACTCAGCCTGGTGAAGTCGCGCGGCTACTCGCGCGACAATGAGGAGCTGGAACTGGGGGTGCGCTGCATGGCCGCCGGCATCTACGACGACAGCGGCAAGCTGATTGCCGGGCTGTCGATCTCGGCGCCGGCCGACCGTCTGCAGGAAGAATGGATGGAAGATCTGGTCATTACCGCACGCCAGATCTCCGCCACGCTGGGTTACATGCCTGCCGAGTAAGTTGGGCTGGTGCTGCCGCCCAGGCTGGCCGGGCGCAGCGCTTCCAGCCATTTGCGCATGCGGCCGGCATCGGCCGTACGCGATTGCTTGCCCTTGGAATCCAGGAACACCATGATCACCGAGCGGCCTTCAATCACCGCCTGCATCATCAGGCAGCGCCCGGCTTCGTTGATGAAGCCGGTTTTCTGCAAACCGATGGCCCAGTCCGGGCTGGCCACGAGATGGTTGGTGGTGCCAAACGCCATCGGACGGCCATTGCTGGTTTCCACGATGGCTTTCGGGTCGGTGGAGAACTGGCGCAGCATCGGCTGCTGATACGCCGCCATCGCCAGCTTGGCCAGATCGCGCGCGCTGGCCACATTCATTTTCGACAGGCCATTGGAATCGACATAGTGGGTGTCCGTCATGCCCAGCTCGCGGGCTTTGGCATTCATGGCGTCCACAAAAGCCGCGCGGCCGCCCGGATAGTTGCGGCCCAGTGCCGAGGCCGCACGGTTTTCCGAGCTCATCAGCGCGATGTGCAGCATATTGGCGCGCGTCATCTGGGTGCCGACTTTCAGGCGCGAGCTGCTGAACTTCTCGCGGTCCACGTCCTCATCGGTGACGGTGAGAATTTCGTCCATGTCCTGCCGGGCTTCCACCACGATCAGGCCGGTCATCATCTTGGTGATCGAAGCGATCGGCAAGGCGATGTTGGAATTCTTTTCAAACAGCACTTCCGAATTGGCCTGGTCCAGCACCAGCGCCACGTTGGATTTCAGGTCCAGCGGATCGTGGGTGCTGCTCAGGCCCGCCAGATCGCCCATGGTCGGCACCGGCGGCGCGGCAGCGATCACGCGCTGGTACACCACCTTGCGCTTGCCGTTGACCTTGATCACGCGCTTGACCACGCGGTCGCCGGCGTCAGCCGCAGCGATGCGTACCACCTGGCGTTTCTTTTTCACATGCGTTTTTTTGGGCGCGGCGCCGCTGGCGTCCGTTGCCGGTGCAGCGATGGCAGCAGATGCAAACATCAGCGAAATGAGCGCGCTTAATGCGAGTTTAACCATTCGTATCCCCAAAAAAGAATTCAAGCAATCACGGTTGCAGTGTAGCAAAACACAGAGCGAGCGCAAGCAAATTTAACCTTCACGGCCCCAATGGTTGTAGCGCCGCAATATAGGAAAAAACAAGCTAGTTCTAATCAACAAATTTAACAAATTCCTCGACGCGCATACGTTCCGTGATCAAAGAATTCTCAACCTTGGTCATATCTGCAACGCCAAGCGCCATGCCGCACACCACCGTTTCCTTGTCCGGCAACGCCAGTTGATCGCTGATAATGCGGTGATATTGCGTGAACGCGGCTTGCGGGCACGTGTCCAGTCCGCGCGCACGCGCCGCTACCATGATGTTCTGCAAAAACATGCCGTAGTCCAGCCAGGAGCCCTGCTCCATGATGCGGTCGATGGTAAAGATCAGACCTACCGGAGCACCGAAAAATTCATAATTGCGGCCATGTTGGGCAGCCATGCCAGCTTTGTTGTCGCGCGTCAGGCCCAGCAGTGCATATAAATCCCAGCCGACCTTGCGGCGCCGGTCGATATACGGCGAGACCCACTCCTGCGGATAGTAGGCATATTCTTCCGTGTGCTGTTTCGCCAGTTCTGGATTGTTATGTGCGGCCAGAATGGCCGAAGACAACTGCTGCTTGCGCTCACCTTGCAGCACATACACTTTCCATGGCTGCGTGTTGGTACCGGATGGCGCGCGGCCGGCAACTTGCAAAATCTGCACTATGTCTTCGTGCGCGACCGGCGTCGGCAAAAAAGCGCGCAGGGAGCGGCGGGAGGTAATTGCATCGTCAACGGCCTGCTGTTGAGGGGTAGAAATCATGCTGTCTCGCTTCTTTATTTTTTGACCACGAAAATCACGCCGGCCACAGCCAGCACCATACCAGCAATGCCGAGGACATTAAAAGCCTCGCCAAACATCAGCCAGGCCATGATGGCGGTGGTCGGCGGCGTCAGATACATCAGGCTGCTGACTTGCGTGGCGTCATTGCGGCGTATCAGTGCAAACAGCAGGAAGATGGCGCCTATCGACAAGCCCAGTACCGACCACAGCAACGCACCAATAAAGCGCGGCGTCCAATGCACCGCAGCAAAATCCGGGCCCAGCCCGTCGAAAATCACGGCCAGCGGCAACACCAGCAGCAATGATGCAGTGAACTGTATGACCGTACCGACGCGCAGGTCGAATTGCGGGCAATGGTGTTTCTGGTACAGCGTGCCGGCCGTGATGGAAAGCAGTGCACCCACGCACAACAAAATGGCAACGGCCGACAAACCAAGCAATTGAATCTTGGCAGCAACCACCAGCGCCACGCCGCCTATGCCAAACAACAAGCCCAACCACTGGCGGGGACGCACTTTCTCGCCAATCAAGGGCGCGGCAAACGCCGTCAGAATCGGCTGCATGCCAACGATCAGCGCCGACAAACCAGCCGGCATGCCCTGTTTGATCGCGCACCAGACACCGATCAGATAACCGGCTTGCACCAGCAACCCGGCAAATGCAATATGGCCAATCTTGCCACGCGGCCAAGGCGCTTTCAGCAGCAGTACGGCCGGAACCAGCAAGACCAGCACGCCCAGAAAGCGCAGCAGCAGGAACGTCAGCGGCGGCGCATAAGGCAGGCCGAACTTCGCCACGATGAAGCCGCTGCTCCACAACAGCACAAAAAACAACGGTAACGGCCACAAAAAGCTGGCGTGCCGGGCGGTCGGCACGGTGTGAGGCGTATCGGGCATGAATGCGGCTTGTGATCTAAAAGGCGATCAGCGCTGACTTTCTACGCTGACTCAGGAGGGTTTGAGTCTAACACGGCACGTCGTTTCCCATGGGCAGCCCGCTAATTTGCTCACTTTTTGGCAATAGTTCTACCTTGAAATATTTCTGGCAGCTGAACAAATGGTGCTTTGATGCAATGCACAAAAAATCGCTTGACTTAATTTCTGAAGGCCGTAAAATCGGGTTTGTTGCGATGCACAATTCGTTGTTCGGTCTGAAACGTAGTTTGGCTGTTTCTCACCGACGGTAGAGACTGGCAGTATTCCTCAATGACTATTTTTCCTGGAGAACTAAATGTTTTCGATTCCTGAGCAATTCTCGAATGCGACCAAAGCTAATTTCGAAGCCCAATTCGCTATTTTCTCGACGCTGACCAATAAAGCCTTTGAAGGTGTAGAGAAATTCGTTGATCTGAACCTGACCGCCGCCAAAGCATCGCTGGAAGAATCGTCGGCCACCACCAAGCAATTGCTGTCGGCTAAAGATCCACAAGAATTCTTCTCGCTGGCTGCTGCTCAAGCACAACCTAGCGCTGAAAAAACCATCGCTTATGGCCGCCACCTGGCAACCATCGCCACCAGCACCGGCGCAGAATTCAGCAAAGCTGCTGAAACCCAAATCGCAGAAACCAACCGCAAAGTTATTTCGCTGGTTGAAGAAGTCAGCAAAAACGCACCGGCCGGTTCGGAAAACGCTGTTGCCCTGTTTAAATCGGCAATCGGCAATGCAAACGCCGGCTACGAGCAATTCACCAAAACTGCTAAGCAAGCAGTTGAATCGCTGGAAAACAATCTGAGCGCCGCAGTAAATCAATTCTCCGCTGCTGCCGCCAAAGCTGCTCCAGTCAAGAAATAAATCGATTTAATCCGGCACGGTAGGGTGCCGGATTAACTGATTAAAAAGCCCCGGTCATGCCGGGGCTTTTTTTTATTTGTACCACCTGCCCTTCTCACGCCAGAAACCGGCTTATACGTGCCAATTTTTAGCATGGTGCAGACAATAAAAAAGCCGCACATGGCGGCTTCTTCATAGGCGAGACGGAATTATTCGCCGAGGTAGGCAGCTTTGACGCGCGGGTCGTCCAGCATGTCCCAGGCATCGCCACTCATGGTGATATTGCCGGAGTCCATGACATAACCTCGGTGGGCTGCCTGCAATGCGAGTTTCGCATTCTGCTCAACCAGCAGAATCGTAATTCCCTCTTTCGAGACATTACGAATAACCTCGAAAATCTTTTCCACCATGATAGGCGATAAACCCATCGACGGCTCATCCAATAACAGCAATTTAGGGTGGCACATTAATGCACGCGCCATGGCCAGCATTTGCTGTTCACCGCCGGATAAAGTTCCTGCCAATTGTTGTGCGCGCTCTTTCAAACGTGGAAATACATCGAACCATTTCGCAATATCTGCTTCCACCCCGGCTTTATCATTACGGGTATAAGCACCCATCATCAGGTTTTCATGGATGGTCATGCGGGTAAATACGCCACGACCTTCCGGCACCATCGCCAATTTCTTTTCCACCAGATGAAAAGATTTAGTGCCTTTTAAATGTTCGCCTTGATAAGTAATTGTGCCTTCGACTTTACATGGCGGCAAAGTACCGGTAATGGCTTTCAGCGTTGTGGTTTTACCGGCACCATTGGCGCCAATCAGCGCGATTAACTCGCCCTTGTTTACCTCCAGATCGATACCTTTGACGGCCTTGATGCCGCCGTATGCGACTTTCAGTCCCGATACTTTTAGAACGTTGTCGCTCATTAGTGCGATCCTCCGAGGTAGGCGTCAATCACTGCCTGATTACTTTGTATTTCAGCGGGCAAGCCTTCGGCAATCGGCTTGCCATATTCCAGTACCATCAGCCGGTCGCACAGGCCCATCATCATCTTGACGTCGTGTTCAATTAACAACACGGTCTTGCCCTGCTGCTTGATCTTGACCAACAACTCACGCAGCGCGAGTTTCTCGGTGGCATTCATACCGGCAGCCGGTTCGTCCAATGCCAGCAGTTGCGGATCGGTCGCCAAGGCGCGCGCAATTTCCAGACGGCGTTGATCGCCGTAGGACAGGAATTTGGACGTGCGATTCGCAAACTGGCCAATCCCGACAAAATCCAGCAGTTCCTGCGCACGCTGGCGGATCGACGCCTCTTCGTCACGCGCCGCCTTGTGGCGGAAAATCGCGCCAAACACACCCTGCTTCGAGCGCACATGCCGCCCCACCATGACGTTTTCCAGCGCCGTCATCTCGCCAAACAGGCGGATATTCTGGAAGGTACGGGCAATGCCGGCCTTGGCCACCGCATGCGGCGCCGACGGCGAATACGGCTTGCCGGCCAGCTCGAAAGTGCCAGTGTCCGGCTGGTACAGGCCGGTAATCACGTTAAAGAAAGTGGTTTTGCCGGCGCCGTTGGGCCCGATCAGGCCATAAATCTGGCCTTTCATGATCTTGATGCCAACATCCGTCAGCGCCTGCAGGCCGCCGAAACGCTTGTTGACGCCAGCGATATGGAGAATTACCTGTTCAGTCATTGTTGTCTCTTCCTCAAGCCGCGATCACGCCGGACGATTGATTCTTGGTGTCGGAATCGCCATCCGGGCGATCTTCATGCTTGGGCGCGGGCCACAGACCAGCCGGCCGGTTCAGCATGATGAGCACCATGGCCAGGCCGTACAGCAGCTGGCGCAGCACCTCCGCCTCGATCAGCACGTGGCCGAACAGTTTTTCCTGCAGCGGTTCCACCACGTGACGCAGCACTTCCGGCAGGGCCGCCAGCAGCGCACCGCCCATGATGACGCCAGGAATGTGGCCTATGCCGCCCAGCACCACCATCGCCAGCACCGCAATCGACTCGGTCAGCGAGAACGACTCCGGCGACACAAAGCCCTGGAACGAAGCAAACATAGCGCCAGCGACACCGCCAAACGAGGCGCCCATCGAGAAGGCCAGCAGTTTGACGTTGCGGGTATTGATGCCCATGGCCTTGGCAGCGATCTCGTCTTCACGGATTGCCACCCAGGCGCGGCCCAGACGCGAATGCTGCAGGCGCGAGGTCACAAACACCACGGCAATGCACAAGATCAGGAACAGGAAGTAGTAGGCATTCACCGACGGCATGCCGTAGCCACCGATGAACACGGTGGCGCGCGAACCCGCTTCGCCGGCCAGATTCACGCCAAACACCTTGATCGGGTCGATCATATTGATGCCTTGCGGACCGTTGGTGAAGTTGATCGGCTCGTTCAGATTGTTCATGAAGATACGGATGATCTCGCCGAAGCCCAGCGTCACGATGGCCAGGTAATCGCCGCGCAACTTCAGCGTCGGCGCCCCCAGCAGCGCACCGAAGAACGCCGCCAGCGCCGCCGCCAGCGGCACAATCAGCCACACCGACAGGTGGATGCCGTTTTGCTGAATTTCCGGCCCCAGCAGCGCAATCAGCGAGTCGCCCAGCACTGGATACTGGTTGATGACCGATTCCAGCAAGGTCGCAAACTGCGGCGAGGACAGCAGGCCGGCCAGATACGCGCCCACTGCATAAAACGCGATATAGCCCAGGTCCAGCAGGCCGGCGAAGCCCACCACAATATTCAGTCCCAGCGCCAGCATGATGTACAGCAGCGCCATATCGGCGATGCGGACCCACGAATTGCCAAACTGTGAAGCCGCGAACGGGAAGATCAGCAGCAGCGCCAGCAACAGCGCCATGCTGGTGTAAGCCTTGCGCGGCTCGCGGGAGGTGTCAAAACTCAGAATCGCCATGATGTCGCCTCCTTACGCACGGTCTGCCACGCGCTCGCCCATGATGCCGGACGGCCGTACCGTCAGCACCAGGATCAGCACCACAAACGCAAAGATGTCCTGATAGTGGCTGCCCAGGAAGCCGCCCGTCAGGTCGCCGATATAGCCCGCGCCCAGGCTCTCAATCACTCCCAGCACGATGCCACCCAGCATGGCGCCATAAATATTGCCGATGCCGCCCAGCACCGCCGCGCAGAACGCCTTGAGGCCCGGCAGGAAGCCCATCGAGAACTGGATCGACGCATAGTTGGCGCCCCACATCACGCCAGCCACCGCCGCCAGCGCCGCGCCGAGCGCAAACGTGGCGATGATGACCTTGTTCGAATCCACGCCCATCAGACCGGCAACGCGCGGATTTTCCGCCGTGGCGCGCATCGCGCGGCCCATGCGGGTCTTTTCCACCAGCAGCACCAGGCCGGCCATCGACACCAGCGCCAGCGCCAGCAACAGAATTTGAGTTGGGGAGATCAGCGCACCACCGATGGAGATAGGATCAGATGGCAGCAGTTGCGGGAAAGGCAGCGGGTTGCGGCCCCAGATCATCATGGCAAAGGTGTTCAGCAAGGTCGATACGCCAATCGCGGTAATCAGCGGCGCCAGACGCGGCGCATTGCGCAGGCTGCGGTAGGCGACACGCTCGATAATCACATTCACGATCATGCAAACAGGAATCGCGCCACCAATCGCAATCGCCAGCTTGATGTAGCCGGGTAAATCCGGCGCATGCTGATTCAGCAGGTTAAGAATGGTCAGGCCCGTCATCGCGCCGATCATGAGCACATCGCCGTGAGCGAAGTTAATCAGATTCAGCACGCCGTACACCATGGTGTAGCCCAGCGCGACCAGTGCATACATGCTGCCCAGCACCAGCCCGTTAATGATTTGTTGGATAAAAGTATCCATGCTTTGCCTTTACCTATTGTTATGCGTCCATGTAACAAAAACGGCACCCGGGTGTCCCCGTAGTGCCGCCGTTGACTACACGTTCACGATGCAAGTTTCATGCCTGATCGGTGTCTCCGCCATCCCGGTTTTATAAGCCGAAACGACAACTTTTTAGAGCGAAGCAAATAATAGCGAGATTTCCGAAAAACTAATCGTGGAATAACGCCCGCGAAGGTGAATTATATTCCGCTTCGCGGGTAACAGGTTTAGGCAGCGCCCTCCACTGGTGCAACTTTTTGTCCGTCCAGACCTTTCGGCAACGGGAACGTGACATTCTCTTCCACGCCTTCCAGCGGACGCACGCTGCGCACGCCCAAGGCCTTCAAGCGGTCGATGACGGCCTGCACCAGCACTTCCGGCGCCGACGCACCGGCCGTCACGCCCACGCGCAGCTTGCCGTCCAGCCAGGCCGGATTGATCTGCGTGGCGTTGTCCACCATGTAGGCCGGCGTGCCTTTCTTCTCCGCCACTTCGCGCAGGCGGTTGGAATTCGAACTGTTCGGGCTGCCCACCACTATCACCACCTCCACTTGCGGCGCCATGAACTTCACGGCTTCCTGGCGGTTGGTGGTGGCGTAGCAGATGTCACCCTTTTTCGGTTCGATGATGGCCGGGAACTTGCGCTTGAGCGCGTCAATGATGTCAGCCGTGTCGTCCACCGACAACGTGGTCTGCGACACATACGCCAGCTGGTCCGGCTTGGTGACTTGCAGCTTTTCCACGTCTTCCACGGTTTCCACCAGATACATGCCCTCGTCGGTCTGGCCCATGGTGCCTTCCACTTCCGGGTGGCCGTCGTGACCGATCATGACGATCTCGCAGCCCTGCTTGCGCATCTTGGCCACTTCCACGTGCACCTTGGTGACCAGCGGGCAAGTGGCGTCAAAGATGCTGAAACCGCGCGCATCCGCCTCCGCGCGTACCGCCTTGGACACGCCGTGCGCCGAGAACACCAGCGTCTGGCCGGCCGGCACTTCGCTCAGATCTTCGATAAAGACAGCGCCCTTGGCGCGCAGGTCCGCCACCACGTAGGCGTTGTGGACGATTTCATGGCGCACATAAATCGGCGCGCCAAACTGCTGCAGTGCGCGTTCGACAATTTCAATCGCGCGGTCAACGCCGGCGCAGAAGCCGCGCGGCTGGGCCAACAGGAGTTCTTTATCGCTCATGCGTTCCTCACAGCACCGAGATCAGTTGGACTTCAAACTTCAACGGCTGGCCGGCCAGCGGGTGGTTAAAGTCAAATAAGCAGGTTTCCTGGCCCAGTTCGCGCAAGATGCCGGCAAAGCGGCCACCGCCCGGCGCGGCGAAGTCGACCAGATCACCGATCTTGTAATCGGCATCGGGCGCCGAATTGGCGTCCAGCGTGGCGCGGCTGACTTCGCGGATCAGCTCCGGGTTGCGCGGACCGAAGCCGACACCCGGCTCCAGCTCAAACGTCTTGTGCGTGCCTTCCGGCAAGCCGATCAGCAGCGCTTCCAGCACCGGCGCCAGCTGGCCCTGGCCCATCAGCAGCGTGGCCGGCGTGGTGGCAAAAGTGGTGACAATATCGGCGCCATCCAGCGAGGCCAGACGATAGTTCAGGGTAAGGTAGGACGACGCGGTGACGACAGGTTGCTCGTTAGACATGACTTAAGCTTCGTTGAACTGACAAAGGCCATATTGTAAGCCACCTTTGATCCTCCTCGCCTTCTCTCGTCGCCGCTGATGCAAAGTGAGGGACGTTTTAAGGAGAATCATCATGCGCATCATCGACTGGCCGCAAGAAAAACGTCCGCGCGAGCGCTTGATACGCGAAGGCGCACAGGCGCTCTCCGACGCCGAACTGCTGGCCATTTTCCTGCGTACCGGCGTCTACGGCAAGGATGCCGTGCAGCTGGGGCAAGAGATGATGCACCGTTTCGGCTCCCTGCAGCAGCTGTTTGGCGCCAGCCTGGAAGAATTCAGCGCCGTCAAAGGGCTGGGACCGGCCAAGTTCACCCAGTTGCAGGCCGTGATGGAACTGGCGCGCCGGGCCATCCTCGAGGAAATCAAGGCCGGCACCACGCTCAGTTCGCCGCACGCGGTCAAAGACTATCTGCGCGTCACCTTTGCCGCCAAGTCCTTCGAATCCTTCCACGTCTTGTTTCTGGACGTGAAAAACCGCCTGATCGACGCCAAGGAAATGTTTCGCGGCACGCTCACGCACACCTCGGTCTACCCGCGCGAAGTGGTCAAGGAAGCGCTGGCCCGCAACGCCGCCAGCGTGATGCTGGCCCACAACCACCCGTCCGGCACGCCCGATCCCAGCGAATCCGACCTGTTGCTGACACGGGCACTGATGCAGGCGCTGGCCTTGGTGGACATCCGCATCCTCGACCATTTTGTGGTCGCCGGGCATCAAGTGCACTCGTTTGCCGAGCATGGTCAGCTCTAGGTTTACCCCTATGCGCTCAAGGGTTTACGAACGAATTCACAATTGTTAAATTTATTCATAGATTAAAGACACAATTGTTTTTCGTAAGTGATTGAAAAAGCTGATTTTTTTGGATATACTCTTGTTTTTCCAATTTTGGAATGTCTTTTAAGGAGTGCGTTATGGCACGTGTTTGCCAAGTAACTGGGAAGAAGCCGATGGTCGGCAACAATGTTTCCCACGCAAACAACAAAACCAAACGTCGTTTCCTGCCTAACCTGCAGAACCGTCGTATTTTTGTTGAATCTGAAAACCGCTGGGTTTCCCTGCGTCTGTCCAACGCTGGTCTGCGTGTAATCGACAAGGTCGGCATCGATGCCGTTCTGGCCGACATGCGCGCCCGTGGCGAAAAAGTCTAAATAGGGAGCTATCATGGCGAAAACTGGCCGCGACAAAATCAAACTGGAATCGACCGCAGGTACGGGTCACTTCTACACCACCACCAAAAACAAGCGCACGATGCCTGCTAAAATGGAGATCACCAAGTTTGATCCTAAAGCACGCAAGCACGTGATCTACAAAGAAACCAAGATCAAGTAATTGCTCTTCGCTTCTCCGAAAAAGCCACTCTCCGAGTGGCTTTTTTATTACCCCAACTCCGGGGTCAGGTCCGTCATTTCTACACAAGCTCGACATTAACGCAGCGTTATGGTTGAGGTCGTGTAGAAATGACGGACCTGCCCCCGGAATGTGACCCTGGAATGAAAAATGGCCCCGTAGGGCCATTTTTTGTTTGCGCGGTGTTGCTTTATGCGTAGCTACGCAGGCGCAGCGAGAAGTCTTGCAGGGATTTGATGCCGGACGCTTCCGCGCGGTTGCACCAGTCTTGCAGCTTGTGCAGCAGCTGGTCGCGCGTGAAGTGCGAACGTTCCCAGATCACGCCCAGTTCGACGCGCATATTGTGCATGGTTTCCAGCGCTTTGCTGTGCTGGAACAGTTCGGACAGCTGCTCCTGCTGCGGCGCTTCCAGCTTGCCCGGCTCGCGCTGCAGCAGCTTGCGCGACGATTTCAGGAAGCGCGCTTCCAGCTGGGCCTTGTCTTTCAGGTGCTCCAGCTCTTCTTTCCAGGCGCTCTTGATCGATTTGGCGTACTTGGCCATCACGTCGTAGCGGTTGGCGATCACCGATTGCAGTGTGTCGAAGTCGGCTTCCAGTTTGCCTTTGGCGAACTTCGGCTCCGGTGCGCGTTTTTTCACTTTGGCCAGGCCCACCATTTCCAGTGCACGGATGTAGCCCCAGCCGATGTCAAACTCGTACCACTTCGACGACAGCTTGGCAGAGGTGGCAAAGGTGTGGTGGTTGTTGTGCAGCTCTTCGCCGCCGATCAGCAGCCCCAGCGGGATGATGTTGGTGGCTGCGTCGGCGCAATCGTAGTTGCGGTAGCCCCAGTAGTGGCCGATGCCGTTGATGATGCCGGCGGCGGTAATCGGGATCCACAGCATCTGCACGGCCCACACGGTAATGCCGATCACGCCAAACAGCGCGACGTTGATGACCAGCAGCGACGCCACGCCCAGCGCGCTGTGGCGGGTGTAGACGTTGCGCTCCATCCAGTCGTCCGGCGTGCCATGGCCGTACTTTTCCATGGTTTCCTTGTTCTTCGATTCCGCACGGTACAGCTCGGCGCCTTCCCAGAACACTTTCTTGATGCCGCGCGTTACCGGGCTGTGCGGATCTTCTTCGGTATCGCACTTGGCGTGGTGTTTGCGGTGGATCGAGGCCCACTCCTTGGTCACCTGGCCCGTGGTCAGCCACAGCCAGAAACGGAAGAAGTGGCTGACGATAGGATGCAGGTCCAGCGCGCGGTGCGCCTGGCAACGGTGCAGGTATATCGTCACGCTGGCGATGGTGATGTGGGTCACCACCATGGTGTAGAAGAATACTTCCCAACCTGTGAAACGGGTGATGCCGTTCGACAGGAAATCCAATACTGCGTATAAACTCATTACTACTCCAACCAAGATTGTATTTTTTACAGGCGTGCGTCGCCCGCCGTTCCGACTTTTGGACGATATTGTACGACGAATTAACCCGGATTTGAGGAAGCGTTCCCTCAATCACTGACTATTCCTTAAGCACGGTCGTGCTTTCTTGCCCAGTCACGGGCGTCGGCACCGGCCCCAGAATGCGCATCTCCCGTTGCGGGAATGGGACAGAGATATTGTTTTCCTTGAGCGCGCGCCAGATCGCGCGGTTGACGTCGGAAGTCACGCCGCCGCGGCCGTTTTCCGGATCGCTAATCCAGAAGTTGACGGTCAGGTCCAGTCCGTCCGCGCCAAAAGTGGTCAGGTTCACCGACGGCGGTTTATCTTTCAGCACGCGTTCCACCGACAGGGCGGCATCCGTCAGCAGCTGGATGGCGAAATCGACATCGGTATCGTAAGCCACCGACACCTTGGTTGAAATATTCACATTGCTGTTGGACAGCGAGGAGTTCTGCACCGCGCCCGACACCAGCATCTCGTTAGGCACGATGGATTCCATGCCATCCAGGCTTTGCAGCACGGTGTAGCGCGTATTGATCTGCGTCACGCGGCCGCTGTATTTATCGACCGTAATCATGTCGCCGATGGTCAGGCTGCGGTCCAGCAGAATCACAAAGCCCGACACGTAGTTGCTGGCGATCTTCTGCAAACCCAGGCCCAGACCCACACCGAGCGCGCCGCCAAACACCGACAGCACGGTGAGGTCGATGCCCACCAGTGACAGGCTCATCAACACCGAAACCAGGATCAGCACGGCACGCGCCGTGCGCGACACCACCACGCGCAGATTGGTGTGCATGCCCTGCACTTTCATGAGCCATTCTTCCAGCGCCGCACCGGCCCACAGCGCCAGCATCAGCAGCACCACCACGGAGGCGCTGGCCTGCAGGATATCGGCCACCGTCACCCTGTGCTTGCCCACTGGCAGCGTGGTGTTTTCCAGGATGTCGAGCACATCCACCCACATGCCCGTCACGTACAGCACGAAGGCCAGCCACACCAGCAACTGGAACACTTTTTCAAACGCCAGCATGGTAGCGCTGATGGTGCGGCCATTGCGCGCAAATACACGGCGGATCAGGTAGAAGGTAAAGCGGATCACCACCAGCGAGCCAAAAATCGGCTGGGCGACATCCAGCCAGTTGACATGGAAGTGATATTTGCGCAGCGCCAGGCGGGCAAGCGCCAGCAGCACCACCACCATCAGCGGCGCCATCACGCGGCCGAAACTCTCGACACCAAAGCCCAGCACGCCGCTATGCACTTCCTGTCGGCCGAAGCGCTTCTTCAACAGCCGGGCCATGCCAAAGCCAATCACCACCGATACGATGATGGCGGCCAACTGCCACAGCACTCTAGGATCGCTGAGGTCGCCGGTAAGGTCTTCGATGAGGTTAATGAGTGGCTGTTGTTGCATTGGATTCAAGTCTGAATGGTTGAGGTGCGTAGCTTAACAAAAAGGCCGGAGAAGTGAACTGACCCCAAATAGTTGGACAGTTTAGTTTGCTAGGAAGCCAAGGGCTGAGTTCTGTATTGCACAGGACTCAGCCCTTTTAGTTTCTGTTTAATTCGAATGTGATTGTAGTAGTAGATGTACTCACTGATACTGGTTTCGAGTTGGTCCAGATTGGTGAAGCTCTCCAGGTAAAACATCTCGGACTTAAGTGTGCCAAAGAATGATTCCATCGCCGCGTTGTCATGGCAATTGCCTTTTCTGGACATGCTTTGAGTGAGTTCACGTTGTTGGAGTTGTCGTCGGTATGCTGGCATTTGGTACTGCCAGCCCTGATCCGAATGGAGCAGCGGACGTTCCATTGGATGTAGTTTGCTGAACGCTTTCTTGAGCATTGAGTCTAGATCAAAGCTTGGGCGCCGGGCCATCTGAAACGCCACGATTTCATCGTTGTACAAATCAAGTATCGGCGACAGATAAAGTTTATTCGCTCCGACCCGAAATTCGGTGACGTCCGTAACCCACTTCTCATTTGGCGCATCGGCCCTAAAGTGGCGCTTCAGGACATTGGGGGAAATGGCACTGATTTCGCCCTTGTAGGAGCGGTATTTCTTGGGGCGTACTAGTGACTTAAGCCCCATCTCGCCCATCAGTCGTTGAACCTTTTTGTGATTGATCACCATGCCTTGCTGCTGCAAGCTCGCCGTCACGCGACGATAGCCGTAGCGGCCCTTGTGAGTATGATAGAGCTCGCTGATCTGGAGCTTCACAGGCTGATGGCGGTCGCCAGCAGTGATAAGTTTGACCTGATAGTAGAACGTACTGCGCGCCAACTGAGCGATCTGCAGTAGTTCCGTCAAGGGGAAGTCTAGCCTTAGTTCGAGGATGACTTGCGCTTTTTCCCGTGCGCTGCCGTCTGATTCGCCTGAACCAAGGCTTGCAACTTTTTTCGGTAAGCCAACTCCATTCGCACGTGGTTCAGCTCTGCAATGAGCTCTTCACGTGATTTCTCCTCATCCTTCTTCGGCTCTGGTTGTGGTAGCGATGTGGGCATTTTGGGACGTCCTCGCGGTCGTGATACTAGTCGAGCCAAGCCTCCAGCCCGGTATTCGCGCTCCCACACACCGAGAATGCCAGAGTTGCGGATGTCAAATTGGGCTGCGGCTTGACTGTACGAGAGCCCATTATTCCACATGTGCTGTAGTACTTGCAGCCGGAACGCCGCATCATAAAGGCTGTGCTTCTTACGCAGACCATCGGCACCGTGGACTTGGTAGGCGGCTACCCAGCTCCTTAACCTCCGCCTTGAAACACCATAGCGTCGCGCTACGAGTTCGAAACCTTGCGTTCCCGTGATGTATGCCTTGACTGCTTTTAACTTGAGCCGAACATCGTATTTGGTCATGAAAAAACCCCGAAAGTTGGTGTCCAACTTTCGGGGTTCAGTTCAAAAGCTCCGGCCTTTTGACTTACTCTGCGTCTTCTTCCTTGGCCTTTTTCGGCATCGGCTTGCGCTCGAATACCGCGGCAAAGAAGCCGTCGGTCTGGTGCTTGTGCGGCAGCAGCTTCAGGTAGTCGCCCATTTCCAGCTCGATCTTCTGCTCGGCCAGCGCCTGGTGCATCGGGATCAGTTCGAAGTCCGGGTGGGTTTCCAGGAATTGCTTGGCGATGAAGTCATTCTCGTCTTCCAGCACCGAGCAGGTCGCATAAACCAGGCGACCGCCGCCTTTGACCAGGCGCGCGGCGCCGTCCAGAATCGCTGCCTGCTTGATTTGCAGTTCGCCGATGGCGCTTGGCTGCTGGCGCCATTTCACGTCCGGATTACGGCGCAAGGTGCCCAGGCCCGAGCAAGGTGCATCGACCAGCACGCGGTCGATCTTGCCGGCCAGGCGCTTGATCTTGGCGTCGCGCTCGTGCGCGATCACCACGGGATGCACGTTCGACAGGCCACTGCGCGCCAGGCGTGGCTTCAGCTTGGTCAAACGCTTTTCCGACACATCGAACGCATACAGGCGACCGGTGTTGCGCATGGTCGCACCCAGCGACAGCGTCTTGCCGCCAGCGCCAGCGCAGAAGTCCACCACCATCTCGCCACGCTTGGCCGCCACCAGCGCCGACAGGATCTGGCTGCCTTCGTCCTGCACTTCGATATGGCCATCCTTGAACAGCGGCAGGTTTTGCAGCTGCGGCTTGGTCTGGATACGCAGGCCCAGCGGCGCGAACGGGGTCGGCTCGGCCTTGATTGGCGCTTCGGCCAGCTTGGCGATGACGTCGTCGCGGTTGTCCTTGAGCGTGTTGACGCGCAGGTCCAGCGGCGCCGGCTTGTTCATGCCGTCAGCCAGCGCCAGCGTTTCTTCTTCGCCCATTTGCTCGACCAGCTTGTCGAACAGCCATTTCGGCATGTTGGAACGGCTGGACTTGTGCATCAGCTTGCGGTCGATTTCCATGATGCGGGTGACCCACGCCACTTCATCTTCGGACACGCCGCCCAGCGACTCCAGGCCGACCGCATCGGTCATGCCCAGCAGCGTCAGGCGACGCATGGTGGCGCCGCCGCCCTGCTCGGAGAAGTCGGTGTAGAAGTTCTTGTTGCGCAGCACGTTGTACACGCACTCGGCAATGGCGCCGCGCTCGCGGCCGCCCAAGCGGGGGTGATCTTTAAAATAGCGCGACAGGGTGGTGTCGGCTGGCGCGGCAAAGCGCAAAATCTCGCGCAACACTTCTTCGGCGTTGGCGAGTATCGCTGGAGGCAATCTCATGGAATTCCTTGGTTAGTTTTACTGGCTGTGGTCCACCTGGACCGCGCCCGCTGCTAGCGTCAACCTGTCTTCTACAAACCAGCGCACGGCGCGTGGATAAATGACATGTTCCTGCGCCAGCACCCGGGCTGACAGGGTTTCGACCGTATCTTCCGGCAGCACTGGCACCGGGGCCTGCAATACCATCGGCCCGTGATCGAGTTCGGCCGTTACAAAATGCACCGTGGCGCCATGTTCCTGCACGCCGGCGGCCAGCGCCTGCGCATGTGTCGCCAGGCCAGGGAACAGCGGCAGCAGCGACGGATGGATATTGAGCATGCGTCCCGCGTAATGCGTGACGAACGGCTCGGTCAGGATGCGCATGAAACCGGCCAGCACCACCAGATCGGGCGCAAAGCCGTCAATCACAGTCTGCAGGGCGGCGTCGAACTCGGCGCGGCTGGCGTAATCCTTATTGGCCACCACCGCCGTGGCGATACCGTGCTCGGCAGCAAAGCTCAGGCCGGGCGCATCGGCACGGTTGCTGATAACGGCGGCAATCCGGGCCGGCCAGCCCTCGGATGCGAGCGCATGCACGATCGCTTCCATGTTGCTGCCACGACCGGAAATAAGGATGACGATGTTTTTCATAACCCGGCATTGTACCTTGTCCACAGGCTCAGGGCCACTCCAACGGCAAGATATGTTGCAATGCAGCAGGCAAGGCGTGACCGTGGCAGCCCGCTGCGCCACTGGCGCACGGCGTGCCGCGGCTTACTCGAACGAGTAAAACACGCGGAAAGGAACTTTTTTGTCGGCCCAGTAATCAGCAGCGTCACGGAAGACGTCCAGCAGGGTTTCCCTTGCTTCCTTGTCAAATTTCTGGGTGTTGGGCAGTTGCTCCAGGACGATCAGAAAGCCCGTATGTTCGCCGCTGGCCTTGAACATGGTGTCGGTCAGCGTTTCACGCAGCCCGTCGAAGTTCTTGCCTACACCTTTGGGAAACTGGAACGATTCCGAAATAATGCCGAGTACTTGCTGTTTGGTGGCACCGGCGATGCAGTGCGCATACAGGAAGTGCTGGCCCAGACGCGCTGCTTCCTCCTGCAGCTCTACCACGCGGAAGGCGCGGATCGATTGCACAAGATTGGGCGGCACGCTCATCAGCAAGCTCATGTTCCCCTCAACTTGACCCGGTACGTACGGAGTGTCCACTTTGCTGTCAGGTGTGCCTAATTTGTGTATTAAAGAGTAAATAATTTGAGCACCTGTCCACTAAACATGGCCAGCAGGTCGGCGCCAGCCATTCAATCCCATACGCATATTAGGGTAACGTGTTGTTCCTTCCAGATCAACACGTATGTGATGTCTAACGCAATATTTGTTAAAAACAGAAGATTTTTGCTGGTTTTAGGGGCCAAATCGGCACAATTCACCCTCAGGAAACCGAATAACGCGGCTGTTACAATTTGTTGCCACAGATACCAGTCTGGCACTAGCCGAGGCCAGTCAGCCGGATTACCATAGGCATCATGCGATATCAGAATTTCCCTGATAGACACCCTGAACGATAAATGAGGTACCAAATGAACTTGCAAGCTAAATTGATCGCATCGGCCCTGTGCCTGAGCGCCTTGCCTTTTGCACAAGCTGCCGATTTTGAAGATTTCGGCCGCGTGGTGCGCGTCACCCCGCAAGTGGAACAGATCAACCGTCCGCGCCAGGAATGCCGCACCGAATACGTCCAGGTCCAGCAGCCTGCGCCGCAGCGCAGCGTGGGCGGCGCCATCATCGGCGGTCTGGTCGGCGGTCTGGCCGGTAACCAGGTTGGCGGCGGCACGGGCCGCTCGGTGGCCACCGCAGCCGGCGCCATCGCTGGCGCGCTGGTCGGCGACCGCGTCGACAATTCCGATACCCCAAGCAGCGGCGGCGTCCAGGAACAGGCGGTGAAACAGTGCCGCACCGTGGATCACTGGGAATCGCGCACCTCGGGCTATGAAGTGACCTACGATTACCGTGGCCGCAACTACACCAACATCATGTCCTACGACCCGGGCGAGCGCGTGCGCCTGCGCGTGGTGGTCGAACCGATGCAGCGTTAATCGGGCAGCCTCTCTCCTCCCGCCTCAATGCCGGCCTTGCGCCGGCATTGTTGTTTTCAGATAATGCCGGTTCACCTCCTGCCCCCACCTGTCCAATGTTAATCAAACGCAAATCCATCGAAAAAGTCGAATCCTCGCGCCCGGCCTCGGCGCCAGCGCCCGCCAAGGTGCGCAAGCCCAAATACGCGCCCGTGACGCTGTCGGAGCTGGATGGTGTGCGCTATCTGCATTTCGGCACGGAATGGGTGCAGGGCGCCATGCGCCTGCGCAAGCCCAACTGGCCAGAGCTCGAATACGCCCAGCAGATGATGGCGTGGATGCTGTGGCTGGAGCAGCCCCGGCACATCACCCAGCTGGGCCTGGGTACGGCCGCGCTGACCAAGTTCTGCTACGCCAGCTTCCCCGCGGCACAGGTCACGGCAATTGAACTGAATCCGTCCGTCATCACGATCTGCGAGTCCATGTTCAAGCTGCCGCCCAACGACGAGCGCCTGCAGGTGCTGGAGATGGATGCGCTCGACTACGTCAACGACAAAGCCCATCACGGCACGCTGGACGTGCTGCAGGTCGACCTGTACGACGCCACCGCGCGCGGCCCGGTGCTGGACACGCCCGAGTTCTACCAGGCCTGCAACAGCTGCCTCAGCGACGATGGCGTGATGACCGTCAACCTGTTCGGCGACCACCCCAGCTACGCTCGCAATCTCAAGGCCATGAAATTCGCGTTCGCGCAGGTGATTTGCCTGCCGCAGGTACATGATGGTAACGTGGTTGCGATCGCCTTCCGGCGCGAGCGCAAAATCGACCTCGCCGCACTGACCGGGCGGGCCGCGCAGATCGTTGCCGACACCAGGCTGCCGGCGAAATCCTGGGTCAAGGGCATCGCCAGCAGCATGAAGTAAATCCTTTTTGAAAGGTGGCCGCAAGATGAGTTCAGTCCCAACCACGACGAGCAAAGCGGCCCCACTCGACCTGCAGCAGATCTACACCTGGCTGCTGGCCGACGGCATGATACGCAAGGCCGAGGTCAAGGAGCTGTACGCGCAGAGCCAGGCCATCCTCAAGAACACCAGCGGCTATATGCATCCCTTGTGCGCGGTGGCACATGCCAAGCTGCTGTCGGCGCAGCCGCCGCACAAGATGCTGACGCTGGACGCGCTGTGCGAATGGCTGGCGCAGCGCGTCGGCCTGCCCTTCATCCGCATCGATCCGCTGAGGATTGATTTCACCAAGGTGGCGGACGTCATGTCGGCCAGCTACGCGGCGCGCTTCAACATCCTGCCGGTGGAACTGAATGCCGACACGCTGGTGGTGGCCACCGCCGATCCCTACTCGCACGAGTGGGAAGCGGAAATCGCCAAGATCTCGCGCCGCGTGGTGCGGCAGGTCATCGCCAACCCGCTCGACATCGCGCAGTACATCACGCAGTTCTTCAGCCTGGCCAAGTCGATCAAGAAGGCCAACAAATCCAGCGGCAACGACCTGGCCCTGCGCAACAACTTCGAACAGCTGGTCGAACTTGGCAAGAGCAACAAACAGGTCGATGCCAACGACCAGCACGTCATCAACATCGTCGACTGGCTGTGGCAGTACGCGTTTGAGCAGCGCGCCTCCGACATCCACCTGGAACCCAAGCGCGACATGGCGGCGATCCGTTTCCGCATTGACGGCGTGCTGCACCAGGTCTACCAGGTGCCGGCGGTGGTGATGATTGCCATGACCGCGCGCATCAAGCTGCTGGGGCGCATGGACGTGATCGAAAAGCGCCGCCCGCAGGACGGCCGCATCAAGACGCGCACGGCGGGCGGCCAGGAAGTGGAGCTGCGCCTGTCCACGCTGCCCACCGCGTTTGGCGAAAAACTGGTGATGCGTATTTTCGATCCTGACGTGGTGGTCAAGACCCTGCCCGAACTGGGCTTCCCCGAAGACGACGCTGAACGCTGGGACGCCCTGACGCAGCGGCCGCACGGCATCATCCTCGTCACCGGCCCGACCGGCTCCGGCAAGACCACCACGCTGTACACCACGCTCAAGGCGCTGGCCACGTCCGAGGTCAATGTCTGCACCGTGGAAGATCCGATCGAGATGGTGGAGCCGGCGTTCAACCAGATGCAGATTCAGTCCAGCATCGACCTGACCTTTGCCGACGGCGTGCGTGCGCTGATGCGGCAGGACCCGGACATCATCATGGTCGGCGAGATCCGCGACCTGGCCACGGCCGAAATGGCGATACAGGCCGCGCTGACGGGCCACCTGGTGCTGTCCACGCTGCACACCAACGACGCGCCGTCGGCCGTCATGCGCCTGCTGGAACTGGGCGTGCCTTACTACCTGCTCGAAGCCACGCTCATTGGCATCATGGCGCAGCGCCTGGTCCGCACGCTATGCGCCGACTGCAAAACCGCCGGCGGCGAACTCAGTGACGATATCTGGGCCAGCCTCGCCGGCGAATGGAATCTGTCGAAGCCCGCCACCATCTACAAGCCTGTCGGCTGTCCCGAATGCCGCCAGACCGGCTATCGCGGCCGCACCGGTCTGTATGAACTGCTCACCGTCACCGAGGCCTTCAGCGCGCAGGTGCAGGAGGAAACCGACATCCAGGCGCTGCGCCGCCAGAGCATGGCCGACGGCATGAAACCGCTGCGCATCGCCGGCGCGCTCAAGATACAGGAAGGCGTCACCACCGCCGATGAGGTGCTGAAAGCGACCGCCGCGCTGGGCATGAAATAAAAAAGCGCTTTGCAATTGCCGCGAGGCTGTATATAATACGGCCTCTTTCGGGGGTCGTTAGCTCAGCTGGTAGAGCAGCGGACTTTTAATCCGTTGGTCGCAGGTTCGAATCCCGCACGGCCTACCACCGAATTCCTAAAAAGGCTTCCATCTGGAAGCCTTTTTTCATTTACGCCTTCGCGTCCTCCTTGTACATCCCCGCAAACTTCAGGCCGAAATACAGAATGAAGGCGTAGCACGCCGCCGGCACCAGGAAGGAACGCTGCGGTCCCATCGCATCCGCCAGCACGCCCTGTATGAACGGCACCACGGCGCCGCCCACAATCGCCATGCACAGAATGCCGGAGGCCTGGCCGGTACGGCTGCCCAGGCGATACAGCGCCATGCTGAAGATGGTCGGGAACATGATGGAATTGAACAGACCGACCGCCAGTATCGCCCACATCGCCGTCTGGCCCTGGCCAAAGATCGCCACCAGGATCAGCACCATGGTGCTGGCCGCATTGAAGGCCAGTGCCTTGCCCGGGCTGACATAGCGCATCACGGCAAAGCCGATGAAGCGGCCGATCATGGCGCCGCCCCAGTAGTAGCTGACGTAATGCGCCGCTGCTGCTGGCGTCAGACCGGCAATCTCCGGCTCGCCGAGGAAGTTGATGAGGAAGCTGCCGATGCTCACCTCGCCGCCCACATACAGGAAAATGCCAATCGCGCCCAGCAACAGCGGCGGATGCGTCAGCACCGAACGCTGCGACTCACTGTCAGCCTGCGGCGTCGCCTCCTCTGCATGGTCGATTTTCGGCAGGCGGGCAAACGCGAACATCAGCGCCAGCAACAGCAGCGCTGCGGCCAGCGCCAGGTAAGGACCTTGCACACTGGCGGCCTGCGTCGCGCGGTACGCGGCCTGCTGCGCCGGTTCCATCTGCGCCAGTTCCGCCACGCCCAGCGTGCTTTCCGACAGAATCAGAATGCCGCCCAGCGTCGGCGCCACCGTGGTGCCCAGCGAGTTGAATGCCTGCGTCAGCGTCAGCCGGCTCGATGCAGTCTGCGGTGCGCCCAGCACGGTCACATAGGGATTGGCAGCAACCTGCAAAATCGTAATCCCCGACGCCAGCACGAAGAAGCCAAACAGGAACAGCGCATAGCCGCTCTTCGATGCCGGATAGAACAGCGCACAGCCGATGGCCGCCGTAATCAGGCCGGCTACCGCGCCTTTCTGGTAGCCGATCTTGCGGATCAACATACCGGCCGGCAGCGATACCAGGAAGTAGGCGCCGAAGAAGCAGAACTGCACCATCATGGCCTGTACGTAGCTCAGCGTGTACAGCGCCTTCAGGTGCGGTATCAGCACGTCGTTCAGCGCCGTGAGCAGTCCCCACATGAAGAACAGCGTGGTGATGATGACCAGCGGCCCGGTGTTGCCGGTCTGCGCGTGCGACGCGTGCAGCGGGGTGCGCTGCGAAATGTGTTCCATACGGGAGTCTCCAGTCGTATTGTTATCAATCGTTTTTTATCGCTGGTCCGCTTACGGCGCAGCATCGGCAGGTGGACGCGGCAGGTCACGGCCATGCGTGCCCCAGCCCGCCGTATCCGGCTGCGGCGACAGGCGGAATTCCAGCTTGCCAGCAGCTTGCAGCTGCTCCCAGTCCAGCCACACGCGCGACTGCGCACGGCCATCCACGCTGACTGACTGCACGTAGCTACGCTCGCCCGGTTTGGCGGCAGGCGCCTCGATACGCAGCGTACGGCCTTTCGGCAGATCGATCTCGGCGCGTGCAAAGCGCGGTGCATGCAACAGGAAGCGACCGCTGCCTGGCGCGTCCGGATAAATGCCCAGCGCGCTGAACAGATACCACGCCGACATCGTGCCCAGGTCATCGTTGCCCGTCACGCCGCCGGGACCATTGCCGAACAGCGTTTCCGCCGCGCGCAGCACGGTAGTGGTCTTCCACGGCTGGCCCATTAGCGTGTACATCCACGGCGCGTGCAGGTCAGGTTCGTTGTTCGGGTTGTAGCGGAACTGGCTGTAGTAGCTATAAGGTCCCACCACCCACGACTTGCGCACGGCGCCTGGATCGGTCACCAGCGCATCATGGTCAAAGAACAGGTCCAGACGTTGCAGCGCCTGCTTCTGGCCGCCCATCGCTGCGGCCAGGCCAGGCACATCCTGCCCAACCAGCCACTGGTATTGCCACGCCGTGCCTTCGTGGAAGCCACGCTCGCTGCGTGGATCGTAAGTGCCATCGACGTCAGAGAACCAGCCGCCATCGATCTGGCGCGGACGCGGGAAGCCGCGCAGGCCAGTCGGCGCATCGACCACGCTCGCATCCCACACATTGCGCCAGTTGAGCGCGCGCTGCTCCAGCAGCTTGGCGTCATCGGCATGGCCCAGCGATTTGGCCATCACCGCCAGTGCGCTATCCGCCAGCGCATATTCCAGCGTGGACGAAGCGCCGTGGTGCGGATCGACGTCCATGCCTTTGGAGATGAAGCTGCGGTCATACTGCACATAGCCTTTGCTCAGGTAATTCAGATTACCTGCGCGGCCCTGCGCACGTATCCCATGCGGCGGCACGCCAAACGCGTTCTCGCGCAGCGCGGTGTAGGCTTCCGCCTCGCGTCCTTTCAGTGCGCCATAGCGCCACAGGTCCACCAGGAATGGGGTGACCGGATCGCCCGTCATGATGTTGGTCTCGAAGTTGGCGTAACCCCAGCGTGGCAGCCAGCCGCCCTGCTCGCGGATCTTCAGCACCGAATTGGCGATATCGCGTGCGCGCTGTGGACGCAACAGCGCCAGCAGCTGGTTCTGCGCGCGGTAGGTATCCCACAGCGAGAAGTATTCGTAGTAAGTCCAGTCCCTGGCGGTATGGATGGCGTTGTCGTAGCCGCGATAACGGCCGTCCACATCATTGCCCGTCATCGGCTGCAGCAGCGCGTGGTACAGGGCCGTGTAGAACACCGTGCGGTCATCATTGCTGCCGCCCAGGATACGCACGCTGTTCAGCTCACGCTGCCAGGTAGCCTGCGCCTGCTTGCGCATGGCGTCAAAGCCCAGCACCTGGCCGCCGGCCATGCCTTCCGCCTTGAGGTTGGCGCGGGCGCCTTCGATGTCCACGTGCGAGATCGCGCTGACCGCCGTTACCGCCGTGCCGCGCTTGAGATCAAAACTCAGCCACACGCCATGCGGGCGGGCCTCGCCCTGCTGGCTGGGACCACGCGCGCCCGGCCAGCCGCCACGGTCATCCCAGACGCCGTGCGTGACGAAAGGCTGGTCAAACGTGATGCGGAACCAGGTGGTGTACTGGGCGCCGCCGCAGAAGCTCTTGGTGGTGATCTTGCCTTCCACACTGCGGTCGTCCAGCACCTGCACTTCACTGCCGACCACCGAATGGCGCTCATTGGCCTGGCCCACGTTGAGCAGCACGTGGCCGGTGGTGGTGCCGGCGGCAAACGTATAGCGTTCGGCCGCCGCGCGCGTCAGCGCAGTCGCTTCGGCCGTGATGCCGCCATAGCTGGACAGCTGCACCTTGTAGTAGCCCGCCTGCCCCACTTCGCCGTCATGGCTGTAAGTGGCGGCATAGCGCTTGTAATCGAAGCTGGCGGCCTTGCCGGTATCGAAGTCGCCGCCCGGGCCGATCAGCCCCGTCACCGGCAGTACCTGTAGCTGGCCGCCCTGCTCCCAGCAGCCGGCGCCGGAAATATACGAGTGGCCAAAGCCGCGGATGCGCGCATCGCTGTAACGATAGCCGGCGTAGTGTTCGCTGGTCGGGCTGACCTGGATCATGCCGAACGGCGCCGACGCACCGGGGAAGGTATTGCCTTCGTCCTGCGTGCCGATGAAGGTGTTGACCGGCGTGGCGTCAAGCGGCGCGGCGCCATGCGCGGCGGGCAGCATGAACGCCGCCAGCAACGTGCTCAGGCTGACGAAGCGTGAATGGGAAAACATGAACATGGTTACAGCTCCTTTCATTACGCTGACGCCAGGGACGCAGCGGGTGGGCCTCGTCGCGGCAGGCGCGCGGCGAGGCTGCAAAAGTTCGGGAAAGCGTGGCTTGCGGCTGGCGCGCTAGTCCTCACTGCTCTCGCGCACGACCATCTCGACCGGCACCGTGATCTGCGACGGTTCCTCGTCGGCCTTGTTGAGCAACAGCTCGACGCCGGCGCGGCCCAGCGCCTCCTTGTCCACGCGCACGGTGCTGAGCGGCGGAATCGCGGCGGCCGCAGCGGCGATGTCGTCGAAGCCGACGATGGCGATGTCATGCGGAATCTTGAGGCCCTCGCCAAGGCAGTACTTCATGACCGCCAGCGCGGTGCTGTCGTTGTAGCAGAACACGGCATCGGCACGCCGGGGCAGGCTCAGCAGGTTGCGCATGGCTTCCATCACGCCCTCATCGCCTTCGCCCATGGTGGGCACCACCACTTCCAGATCGGGGTCGGCGTGGACCTTGGCGTCAAACAGCGCCTGGCGGAAGCCGCGGTTACGCTGCTGGATACTGTAGTGCGCCAACGAACCGGACAGCATGGCGATGCGCTTGCGGCCGCAGCGCAGCAGGTGCTGGGTGGCCAGATAGCCGCCGCGCATATTGTCGGGATTGACCGAGGTAAAACCGCGCCGGTACATATCCACCAGCACCAGCGGTTTGCCAACCTGCTGCAGCGCGGTCAGCACTTCGGGTTCGAAAAAACCCGCGCACAGGATCGCATCGGGCTGGTGCAGCCGGATCTGGTCCAGCACCGGTTCCGCCGGGCCGACCACGATGAAGGACAGCGCAATGCCTTCGCGCCGGCAAGCCTCTTCCGCACCATGCAGCACAGCCGAAAAGAACGGGCTCGATGCCAGCGTGTTGTGCTGGCTGTGCAGCAGGAAGGCAATCCGGCGGATGCGTCCCTTCTTCAGCTGCGAGAAGTCATACCCCAGGCGCAGCGCGGCCTCGCGCACCGTGTTGCGCGTCGTTTCCGTCATGCCAGCCTGGTTTTTCAGCGCCCGCGATACGGTGCCGATCGACAGTCCGGTGGTCTGCGCAATATCACGCAGCGTAACCTGGCTCACAGCTGCTCCTTGGCGCAATGCGTCCGGCTGTGCAGCGAAATCAGGTGCATAAAAGTCTCCACAATTCGATTGATTAAAGTCCAGCTGGGCCAGCCAGTATATCGGCCAGCGTACGCACCCGCAGCGACTTGCGCAAGCTGGCAAGGCCGGCCTTCGAGCGTACCCGCAGGGACAGGCTTTCGCCTGGCAGCAGCGTGACGGCGTTGTCGGCGACGTCAGCATCGATGTCACCGAAATCGATCCATACCGCGCGTGCCAACTGGTCCGCATGCAGGTCCAGCACATAGCCATCGCTGCTGCTGCGCAGCGTCGCCTGCAAGCGGGGATCGTTCCACGTCATCTGCTTTGCGGCCTTGAAATAGACGACACCGCGCGCGGCCGGTTCGCCGACCACCTGCAAGTCAAACGCGGCGATGGTGCTGGCGGGAGCGGCGCCGGCCAGCAAGTCGGCATCGGCGTACTCCGCCATCCGGGTGGCCGACAGCGGCGCCAGCTCGACCGGCTTACGCTCTTCGCGCAGCAGCTTGCCATCGACCGTCATCACGCGCAGGCGCAACTCGCCGCGTACCGCATGCGGACGGTCATTGAGCAGGCTGACCGTGGTGTGGCCCGCCGTATCACGCAAGGCGGCCACCGCGACCGGCGCGTAGAAACGGCGCGCATGGAATTGCAGCGCCTTCCAGCGCCCGAACCAGTCCACGCTGGACCATGAAGCGCCCGGCCACACATCGTTGAGCTGCCAGTACAACGAGCCCATGGTGAACGGCCGGTTGGCGCGGTGATGCAGCGCCGCCAGTTCGATGCCCTCCGCCTGCGCGGCCTGGCTCAGGTAAACGAAGGCGTTGAAGTCACTGGTCTCGCCAAACTCGTAGTCCACATATTTCATGAGCCGTTCATTGCCTTTACCGGCCAGGAACTTCTGATGCGCCTCGATGACCGGCGTGGCAATCCCCTGTTCGCCGCGTTTGGCAAACGCGTCGATGGTGCGCTGCACCGGCCAGGCCTGCAGGCCGTATTCCGACATGAAGCGCGGCGTAATTTCCAGATACTTCGACGGCGGATGGGCCGGGTTGCCCCACACTTCCCAGTAATGCATGTCGCCGCTGGCTGGGGTATTGGCAGCTTCGGCCAGATCATCGCTTGGCGAGCTGGCCCAGTAGGCGACGCCGCCGCCCTCTTCCGCCACCACCTTGCGCAGGTCCGTGCCAAACAGCTGCACATAGCCACTCCATACTTTGGTGGCAAACGCCGGATCGGCTTTCATCATGGCCTGTCCGGGTCCCCAATATTTCCAGGCGATTTCCTCCTCGTTATTGCCACACCACAGCGCGATGCTCGGATGGTTGCGCAGGCGGCGTACGTTATCGCGCGCTTCGGCGATGACGTTGGCGCGGAAGGCGTCTTCGTAGGCTGGCGGCATGCCGCCGCCAAACATGAAGTCCTGCCAGACCAGCAGGCCCAGCTCGTCGGCCAGGTCAAAGAACTCATCGCTTTCGTAATAGCCACCGCCCCAGCTGCGCAGGAAGTTCATGTTCGCATCGCGCGCTGATTGCAGCACGCTGCGCAACTGCGCCTTGCTCACGCGCGGCTGGAACATGTCGAACGGAATGGTATTGGCGCCCTTGGCAAATACGGGAATGTCGTTGACGGTGAAGTAGAAACTCCGGCCCTTGTCATCGGCATCACGGCGCAAGGCAATGCTACGCAAGCCGGTGCGCGTGCTCTTGCTGGCCACCACTGCCTTGCCGTCACTGATCTCCAGCGTGTAGCGGTACAGCGCCTGCGCGCCGTAGCCGTTCGGGAACCAGCGCTGCGGATGATCGACATGCACCGGCAGCTCGACGCGGTTGTCGCCGGCACGCAATAGCGCGCGCTGCTGGGCCGCCAGCGAACGCTTGCCATCCGGCGCGGTCTGCCACAGGCGCAGGTCAAAGCTGCCGCCGCGCACGACATCGGCCGACAACACGGCGGTCATCTCGGCGCGCGCGGCATCGACGTGATCCTGACGCAGTTGCAAGTCAGCGATGCGTACCACGTCCCAGCTTTGCAGCACGACCGGTTTCCAGATGCCGGCGGTTACATAGCGCGGCCCCCAGTCCCAGCCATAGTGATAGCCCGGCTTGCGTGCAAAGTTGCCGGTCATCGCATCGGCCGGTTCATCGCCATACGGTGAAGGATAGTTGCCCGCCAGCTTGTGCGGCATGGCTTGCACCTGCGGCAGCAGCCTGGTGATGGGCGAGCGCAGCACGATGCGCAGTTCATTGCCCTTGGCGCGCAGCTTGCCCTGCACCGGCACGCGCCAGGTGCGGAAAGCGTTGTCGGCCGCCAGCAGCCGGTCGCCATTGAGCCAGACTTCGGCGTAGGTATCGAGGCCCTCAAACACCAGATCGCTGCGCGCGCTGCCCTGGGCGGCACGCGGCGCATCGAAACGCGTGCGGTATTCCCAGTCCGCCAGGCCGATCCATTGCAGGCTGGCTTCCGGTGCGCCCACGTAGGGATCGGGGACCAGCTTGTTGGCAAACAGGTCGGTGTGTACCGTGCCGGGTACCGCCGCTGCCTTCCATGCCGCCGCTTCCGGGTGGGAAGCCAGCTGCGCATTGCCGGGCAAGAGGCGGAAGGTCCAGCCCTTGCCAATCACCAGTTCACCGGGCGTCTGCGCCATGGCCGACGCCGCGCCGGCCACCAGCCACAGACCAAACAGCAGCCGCAATAGGGACTGCAACAGGGACTGCAAAAGAAAACGCATACTCATGGTGCAGACGCTTTCCAGTATCGGTTGATCCATTCCTGATGCGTGGGCATGCTGGCCACCGCATGCGCCAGCATGGCGCGCATGCCGTCTACCTGCTCGATCAGCTTGTCCTCTGGCATCTCATCCACGATGGGATGGTAGCTCTGCGGCATGATACGCTGGCCCAGCATGACCTGCACCCAGCTTGGCAACGCGAAGAAATCCTCGCCGTTGCGGAAGTAGCGGCCATCTGCGCGGAACAGCTCGACGGCTTCACGCAGACTGTCCGGGATCGACATGGTGCGGCAATCGTCCCAGAACGGTGTGTCGTTACGCTCGGTGGCGTTGTAGTGCAGGATCAGGAAATCGCGCACACGTTCATATTCAAATGCCGATTCGCGGTTGTAGCGTGCAGCCAGCAGCGGGTTGAAATCGCGCTTCGGGAACAGGCTCAGCAAACGGGTGATGCCGGACTGTGCGAGATAAATGCTGGTCGATTCCAGCGGTTCCAGGAAGCCGCTTGCCAGTCCCAGCGCCACCACATTCTTGTTCCAGAATTTCTTGCGCATGCCCGTCGTGAAGCGCAGTGGACGCGGTTCGGCCAGCGCCTCGCCATCCAGGTTGGCCAGCAGCGTCGCGGCCGCTTCATCGTCGCTGATGTGCCGGCTGGAATACACATAGCCATTGCCGATGCGGTGCTGCAGCGGAATGCGCCACTGCCAGCCTGCCGCCCGGGCGGTGGCGCGCGTGTACGGCGTGATCGGTTCGACGCTGGCGCTCGGCACGGCCATGGCGCGGTCGCACGGCAGCCAGTGGGTCCAGTCGACATAGCCGGTCTTGAGGGTCTGCTCGATCAGCAGGCCGCGGAAACCCGAGCAGTCGATGAACAGTTCGCCCTCGACCACCTGGCCGCTTTCCAGCGTGACCGATTCGATGTGACCGTCGTCGGCACGCTGCTGCACGCTGACGATCTTGCCTTCGATACGCTGCACGCCGCGCTGTTCGGCCAGCTCGCGCAGGTAGCGCGCGTACAGTGTGGCGTCAAAGTGATAGGCGTAGGCAATGTCCGCCAGCGGCGAATGCGGCGGCGCATTGCGGTCGCCCGGCGCAAACCGGCCCTGCGGCGCCATCACCGTCTGCGGCGTGTAATGGCCGATATCCGGCGCGCGGCCAGCCAGGAACTGCTTGAGCCAGAACTGGTGGAACGGCAGCGGCCCCATCGAACGCCCGATCGCGCCAAAACCGTGGATATAACTGTCGCCAATCCGGCCCCAGTCATTGAATTGAATGCCGAGCTTGACCGTGCCCTGCGTACGTTTGACGAACTCGGCTTCGTCGATGCCCAGCCATTGTCCGTTGAACAGTTTGATGTGCGGAACGCTGGCCTCGCCCACGCCGACAATGCCGATTTCTTCCGACTCGATCAGACGGATCGTCGCGCCCTTGCCCAGGTAAGTGGCCAGCGCCGTGGCGGCCATCCAGCCCGCGCTGCCACCGCCGACGACGGTGATGTGGTTGATACGGTTGAGCGTGTTCATCGCAGCACTCCAAAGAAAAAGACCTCCCCGGCCTTGCGGCACGGGGAGGAAACGGAAGGGCTTAGAACTTGTAGTTCAGGCCGAAGTACGCGATGCGTCCAGCGTAACCGTTGGAGTAGAAGCGGTCGTTGGTGTCGTTGCCCAGGTGCGAACGGGTTTCCTGCTTGGTCACGTTGAGCACCGAAGCGGTCAGGCTCAGTTGCTTGCTGAAGTTGTAGGCCACGTTCAAGTCCACCTGGCTGTACGGATCTTCATACACGTTCAAGCCGTTCATCAGGCCGTCCACCACTTCGCCGCGACGGTTGTACGACGCGCGCAGCAGGTACTGGTCGGTTTCGTAGAACACGGTGACGTTGGCCTGGTTCTTGGCGCTGCCCACCAGCGGCGACTTGCCGATGTTGGTGCCGTCTTCCAGCGTGATGGCCGCCTGGTTGGTCTTGTTGTAGGTGTAGTTGACCTGGAAACCAATGCCCGACGACAGCGTGTGCTGCGCATACAGCTCAACGCCCTGCGACACGCCGTTGCGGCCGCCGGCAGTGGTCGAGTAGTTCTGCACGGTGACACTCTGGCCGCCCACGTTCATGGTCACGTCACGCACCACTGGCACCGAGAAGTTGCTGACGTTCTTGCGGAACAGGTCGGCACCCAGCACCGAGCCGCGGTGGAAGTACCACTCCAGGCCGATATCGAACTGGTTAGCCTTGTACGGTTCCAGGCTCTTGTTGCTGCCTGCACCAAACCAGCCCTGCTTGTCGCCGCCACCGATCAGACGGCGGTCGTTGACGTATTCCTGGCTGTAGTACTGCAGGCCGCCCGGTGCGGCGATGTCGCCATAGCTCGGACGCGAAATCACTTTGGACGCAGCGGCACGCAGCAGCAGGTCGTGGGTGATGTCGTAGGCCAGATTGAAGCTAGGCAGCACATCGTTGTAGGTACGGTCCAGCGAGCTCACCGCAAACGACTTGGTATGCGCAATGCTGTCCGGCAGCGTGGTGAAACCGCTGATACAGCCCGAACCCGATGGTGCGCCCACGGCTGGTGCGCCACCCGCCAGGCAAGGCGCCGGTGCACCGTTGACGTTGTAGAAGTAGTCGCTGTAGTTGTCGATGCTGTCGGTCGAATCGGCATGCTGGCGGGTCCGCACCACACGCAGACCGACGTTGCCGCGCAGGCGGTCGGTCTTGATGTTGGCCTGCAGATAAGCCGAGGCAATCTTCTCGTTGACGTTGAAGATGAAGTTGTCTTCGTTACGGGTCTGCATCGCGCCATAGGTCTGGCCCAGGTAGGCGATGTAGGCCGGATAGTTAATCGCCGGGAAGGCGCTGGCGTTGATGCCGCCCGCCAGGTTGTCCAGCGATTGCGAGTACAGGAACTGCGGCTGGAACTTGTTGGCGGTCGGATCGCAACCGGCCTGGTAGCGGTTGTCGTAGTTGCTTGGGTCCGTGCCCTTGCACGCCCAGTAGTTGTTGCCGGTGCTGCGGTGGGTGCCGCCGTCACGGTACTTGCCGCCGAATTGCAGCGAGTCCAGCCACTTGTAATCGGTATGCCAGGTAAGGTCGGCCTGGGCGTACTTCTGCTGGGTGGTGTTGCGGGTCCACGAGGACTGGGTCGAACCGAGGTCGATCTCGCCGATGCCCTTTTGCAGATTGGCCATCAGCTCTGGCGAGAAGGTCATGCTCGGCGTGCCGTTCAGGTTCCAGGCGCTGGCGTAATTGCCCAGCGTCCAGCTGCCGTCGGCGTTTTGCATGCGCGGCTTGATCGGCAAGGTGAATTGCAGGTCCGGTCCACCGCCAGCCCAGGTACGGCCGCCCTTGAAGATGGCGTCCACCGTCTCGCCATGCCATTCGGCTTCGAGATCGAAGGTTTGCGACAGGGCTTTTTCGCGGTTGTAGCTGCCGGTGATCTGCGGCGTTGGAATGGTGCAGTCGTCCGGCCCCCAGCCGCCAGGTTTCTGGCCGCCGGCCTTGGCCTGCGCTTCGCTGCAATAGTAGCCCTTGCCGGCGTGCGCGCTGTACTGGGCGCCCGTGACGATGGTCTTGCTTGGGTCGAAGCTCAGGCCGTCGAGCATGCGGCCGCCGGCCCAGTTGCCGTCGCCGTCATAGCGGGCCAGGTTCCATTCCGGAATCTTGAGCGTGTTGGTCTGCGAGTTCTGCGACAGGTCGAAACGGAAGTAGTTACCGGTCAGGGTCAGGTTGCGCACCGGCTTCAGCTGCATGGTCAGCTGGCCGCCCTTGCGTTCGCGGTCTTCGGTCTTGACGTCAAAGTTGACCGAGGTCGGCATCATGAAGTTGCTGTAGTACTTGCCGCTCTGGTCGTAGAAGCCGGATTGGCCCCACCAGTAGCTGTTCATGCCCGACGGTTTGCCGTTGACGTCGGTCGCGGGATGGGTTTTGTTGTTATCGCTGTACCACTGCCAGTTCTCGGTGCTGGCGCCCATGGTGCGCGTGGTGCGTTTCTGCTGGGTGTAGCCGACCAGCACACCAAAACGGTTGCTCTCGTCGTGCCACGCATACTGGCCGGAGAACTGGCCGTCGGTCTTCTTGGTGGTGTCGGCCCAGGTGCCTTCGGCGGACACGAAGCCGGTGCCCGACTTCACATCCAGCGGACGGCGCGTGTGCAGGATCACGGTGCCGCCGATGCCGCCTTCGTCGATGCGCGCTTCCGGCGTTTTGAACAGCTCGGCGCTGGACAGCATATTCGATGGCATCAGCATGTAGTTGAACGAGCGGGTCGGATCGCCGTTGGACTCGGCGGTCGCGATGTAGTTGCCGTTCAGCTGGGTCAGTGTCAGTTCCGACGACAGGCCGCGCACGCTGACGTTCTTGCCCTCGCCGCCGCTGCGGTCGATGATGACGCCCGGTACGCGCTGCAGCGCGTCAGCCACGTTCTTGTCGGGGAATTTGCCGATGTCTTCGGCGGTCACCACGTCAACGATGGCGTTGGCGTCACGTTTCTGGTCCAGGCTTTTCTCGATCGCGTAGCGGTAGCCGGTCACGACCACGGTGGTTTCCTGGTTCGGGTCGGCTTTCTTCTCGGTGGCGGCGGTTTGCGCGTGGGCGCTGGTCAGGGTCAGCAGTGCAGCGCCCACCGCCATCGCGATCGGCGTAACGCGGCAGCGGCTCTGCAGTGAGTTGTGGTGGATGTTGGACGTCATGTATGTCTCCTTGTGATGCCCTGCGTAGGGCTTGTTATTTCGGCGATTTACTAAACGACCAATTTGCCGCCTGTATGTCGCTGGGTCTATCACTACTCCCAGAAAGGTTTATACAAAGGAAACTATGGCGGTTCAACAGACTTCGAGAAAACGGGCGAAGTTTAGTGAGCTTTAGTAAACTGAAATGAGGCTGATTTACGACATTTACCTATGGCGATAGTTATTTCTTTTTTGCCGCCGTGCGCGATGAAAAATGCAGATAGCCCCAGCGTTCCGGCACGTGCATATCGATCACGCCCTGGGGCGACCAGACCCAGTTGTCTTCATTGGGTTTGCCGGCGGTCCACTCGACGCGGCTGAAATTGATGCGCCAGGTGCTGCCATCCCGGGGCTGCAGCACGCTCTGGCGGTTGGCAAACGCGGACAAGGGATAGGCAATTTCCACGGTCCAGCCATGGTCTTTGTCTGACGACCTGTTCAGCGTGCCCTGCACGGCAATTGCCGTCTTCAGGCCGGCAATATCCCAGCTGTTATCGGGCTGGCCGTCCTGGTTGTAGGGCTTGGGCAGAAACAGGTCCCAGCCGGTATTGAGTGCGTTGATCTCAAACTCGTAATAGCTTGCAGTCTCCGGCAGCGGCTTGATGAACACCTCGAAATCATTGTCCTTGAAGATCACGGAATCGCGCTCGGTCAGCGTGGCCTTGACGTCCGGCTCTTCAAGCTCGGCGGCGATGTAGAGGTACTGATCGTCCCACAGCATTTTTACGCGGGTGCGGAACTTGGGACGGGGCTTGCTGTCGCCTTCGATGTCCACGAAGTCCGAAGTCCACGGCGCCTGCTGCCAGGCCGGGTCGTCCAGCTTGCCGTCGATATGGATGGGTGCGGCCGCCCTGAGGCATTCATAGGCCAGTGGCGCCGGCAATTCGGCCGCCGCTGCCGTCGTCGCCAGCAACGACACCATGCATATTTTCGCGCCTGTTTTCATCCCAAAACTCCTAGCACCTGTGATCCCCAAAATTTAACAAGCAGCCAATACCACTTCAAACCCTTTTGGCATTTCCGGGCGTTTTTAGTGAACTTTAGTAAACAAGAATCGGGGGATTGTCTTCGCCCGAGCTTCGTGTAAGCTAGTGGGCCAAGAGCGTCAACACGCCGGATTTTTTGGGGATCGTATGAGAGGCTGGGACAAGGGACTGCACTACCTGCTTGCGGGAGCTTGCTGCATTCCATTGCTGGCCGCTGCCGCGCCGGCCGACCCCGTGGTCCAGCTACGCACGGCCGCCCAAGAAGGCACCGAGCCCAAATTCATCCCGGCCGGCAAGGACCGCGTCACCGGCCTGTGCGTGGACATCATGCGCGCTGTCGAGCAAATCGATCCAGGCCTGCGCTTCGTCGGCGACCAGCGCTGGAAGCCGCTGATCCGCGCTTACTCCGAACTGGAAACCGGCGTCGAAGACATCCAATGCGCGGTCCAGCGCACGCCTGAGCGCGAGAAGAAATACAACTTCATCGGTCCGGCCCTGTTCACCATCGAATACCATTTCCTGGTACGCGCCAATGACGACATCAGCATCAGCTCATGGGACGATGTGCGCAAGCTGGCGCCCAACAACGTGGTGCTGGTCAACCGCGGCTTTGCCGCCGGCGACATCATTGCCGCCATGGGCGGAATTGAAATCGACGCGCGTTCCACCCAGCAGGAACTGAACCTGCAAAAACTCATCGCCGGCCGCGGTCGCCTGTATTTCCACCGCGGCCCCGGCCTGCAACGACTGCTGGAACGCACCGGCACTACCGATAAAGTGAAAATTCTGCCGCAGGTGATGTACAGCGCCAAACTCTACTTTGCCACCCGCAAGCAGCTCGACAGCAAAGTGCTCGACCGCATCGCCAGCGCGCTGTTTGTGCTGGAGAAAAAAGGCGAACTGGACAAGCTGATGCGCAAATGGGATTGATGCGCTTGAAATCGCGGACGTGATAATTTGTGAGTATTTCCTCAAGTTAATATTGATAAAATCGCGAGCATTTCGTTTTATTCTCACTCCCGATGAAAAAATCTCTATTACTTGCTGCCGCCTTATTGCTGTCCAACGCGGCGCACGCCGCCGAAGCGCCACGCAAATACGGCATCCTGTCGCTGGTGGGCGATAGCATTTCCACCATCACCTATGTGCCGGAAACGGGCACCAAGCTGGATGCCAATGACAAGCAAGTCTACTCGCTGGGTGACAACACCTTCTTTGACGAAGCCGCCATTCGCGCCACCAGCGCCGCAATCCAGGCAACCCAGCCCGAGGCCGGACGCTTCCTGATGTTGACCACCGACGCCGAGCTGCACAAGGCTCAAAACACCATGTTCGATGAGCCGTCCAGCAATCAGGCCAACCGTGATTTCCTGAAAACGCTGTGGAAAGACAAGGGCTTGACCCATGTGATCCTGGTGACCAAGTACCGCGCCGATACCGACCTGAAATTCATGCACGAGTCCGGTGGCACCGGCAAGATCGAAGGTCTGGGCTTTTACATGGACAATTTGGTGGAAGTGGTCGCCCATAAAGAAAAATCCAGCGAAAGCACACAAGGCGTGCTGATGCCATTCGCTTATATCAAGCTGCGCCTGATTGACGCTGACACGCTGGCCGTGCAGCGCGAAGTGCGGCTCAAACAAAGCGAACTGGTCACCTACGCGCAAAATGCCGAAGACCGCAACGTGCGCACCTGGGCCGCACTGAGCGCCAAAGAGAAATCTGATTATCTGGACCATTTGCTGCGCCAAGCCGTAACAGAAGGCATTCCACGTCTGCTCAAGCCCTAATCCCCCGACTCAGCCCGCTCTGCTCTATACTGCCATTTTACGAACACGGGTACGGGGGTGAGATGCTGCCGAAGGGATTGCGCTGCGGACTGACGCTGCTGTGTGCATTGCTGGGTACGCATGTCTGGGCGGCGCCCACGGAGCTGAAAGTCGTGGCACAGGAAGGCACGGAACCCAAGTACATTCCGGCCGGCATCGGCCGCGTGGTCGGGCTGTGCGTGGACCTGTACCGCGCCATCGAACGGATTGAGCCCAGCGTGGTGTTTGTCGGCGACCAGCAATGGACGCCGGCGCTGCAAGCGCTGTCGCAACTGGCCAGCCACGAGCATGACGCCTTGTGCGCCGTGCAGCGCACCGAGGAGCGCACCCGCCAGTATAGCTTTCTCGAGCCGGCCATCTTCCAGTTCCGCTACCAGCTGATTGCGCGCGCCGGCGATACGGCCGCCATCAACAGCTGGGATGACGTCCGCAAGCTGGGCGCCAACGGCGTGATCCTCACCAACCGCGGCTATACCGCGCCGGGCATGCTGGATCGCATCGGCGGCCTGCAGGTCGATGCCAGCTCCAGCACGCCGTCCGCCAACCTGCAAAAGCTGATTGCCGGACGCGGCCGCTTCTTCCTGCACCGCGCGCCGGGCATGCAAGGCTTTATCGAGCGCGCCGGCGCCACCAGCAAGGTCAAAATCCTGCCCGCCGTGATGGCCACCGTGGATGTCTACATGGCGCTGGGCACGCACGTCGATCCGGCCGTGCGCCAGCGCGTGCAGCGCGCCGTGGAGCAGCTGGAAAAATCCGGCGAGCTGGCGCGCCTGTTCAGGAAGTGGGACTAATCGCCGATCATCCGGGCGTTACCCGAGACGCGGATCGAACTGCCCGGCTGGTCCGGGATCTGCACTTGCAGATGGCAAGGCGCCCCCATGTCTTCGCCCTGAATGATGTCGATGGCGCCGCCATGCGGCCAATCCAGGTCACGCAGATACCCCGCCAGCGCCGCCGCTGCCGCACCGGTGGCCGGATCTTCATACACGCCGCTTGACGCAAATGGATTGCGCGCATGGAAGCGCTGCGGCGTTTCCGCGTGCACCAGCGAAATCGTGGTCAGGCCATAGCGCTGCATCAGGCTGCGGCCCGCATCGAGCTTGTACTGCATGGCGCGCAGCCGGTCGCGGCTGTTCAGCGCCAGCACCAGATGGTGCACGCCGCCGTTGGCCACCGCCGGCGGAATGCGGTCATCCAGATCGGACAGCCGGTAGCCAAACAGCGCCAGCGCCTCCTGCACCAGCGCCGGCGAAGCAGGCGAACTGGAGGTCGGCGGCGACTGCAGCGCGGCGGTCGCGCCCCGGTCCTGGCGGCGGCCCTCCACCGTCACGCGGGCGTGGTTGGTGGTGAGCGGAAAAATCCCGTCGCCATTCTGCTGCGCCAGCACGGCGCCCAGCGCAATGGTGGCATGGCCGCAGAAAGCGATCTCGCCATCCGGCGAAAAATAGCGCACGCGCCAGCCATCTTCATGGGGCGCGGCAAAGACGGTTTCCGAATAGCCCATCTCGGTGGCAATGCGCTGCATGGCAGGCTCCTCCGGCAGCGCGGCGCGGATCATGACGCCGGCCGGGTTGCCGCCCTCTTCCCCTGCGGTGAAGGCGGCAACTTTGTGAACTTTGGTAATGGTCTGCATGTTGTCTCCGAAATCTGAAGGATGGAAAACTTGATTGACAGCAATGACGGTTATGGCCACTATCGTTGTTTCACTGACTTCTAAGCGAACTCGCCATGACTATACCGCGACTTTCCCTTCTTGCCTTCATCATTTCGGCCCAATTGACGGGCCAGGCCCTGGCAGCGGATACCGCGCCGGCCAAACACGCCATCACCCACGAGGACGTCTGGCTGATGAAGCGCGTTGGCGCACCGCAGCCCAGCCCGGACGGAAAATGGGCCGTGTTCTCCGTCACCGATCCTGCGTATGACAGCAAGGACCAATGGTCGGACCTGTGGATCAAATCGCTGAGCGACGACACGCCGGCACGCCGCCTGACCTTCAGCAAAGGCGGCGAAGGCAGCATCAACTGGTCGCCGGACAGCAAGCAGCTGATCTTCGTTGCCAAGCGCGAAGGCGACGAGGCCGGCCAGATCTACCGCATCGACGTCGCCGGCGGCGGCGAGGCCCAGCGCCTGACCACGCTGACGCTGGGTGCACGCCAGCCGAAATTCAGCCCGGACGGCAAGCAGATCCTGTTCGTCAGCGACATCTTCCCTGGCAACGTCACCGAAGAAGACGTCAAGAAAACGGCGAAAGAACGCAAGGACCGCAAATACTCGGCACGCGCTTACGAAAGCTTCCCGCCACGCTTCTTCGACAAATGGCTGGACGACAAAAAAGTCCGCCTGTTCGTCATGAACGCCGAGATTGGCGCCGCGCCGCGCGACCTGCTCAGCGCCACCAAACTGGCCGCACAGCCAGGCTTTGGCGGCGGCCAGGGCGACGAAGGCCAGTCGCTGGACGCGATCTGGGCGCCGGATGGCAAAGCCGTGGTGTTCTCCGCCTCGACCAACCGCGACGAACTGGCGCGCGCAGCCGGCTACACGCAACTCTTCAGCGTGCCCGTGGCCGGTGGCGAAGCCAGCCAGCTCACCGCCGACAAGCACACCTACAGCAACCTCAAATTCAGCCATGACGGCAAGACCCTGTTCACACTGACCGAAGCGGAAGAGCCCGGCAAAGTGTACGACGTCAGCCGCATCGCCAGCCTGGCATGGCCCGTGACCAATCCAGCGCCAAAGATCCTGACCGCGTCGCTGGACCGCTCGATCTCGCGCTACGCGCTGCCAGCCGGCAGCAACCGCGTGGTGTTCAGCTACGAGCACGCCGGACTGGAACAGCTGCACTCGATTAACTACGCGGGCGGCGACCTGCGTGACGAAGCATCGCTGCCGACCGGCAGCATCAACTCGCTCAACGCCGGCGGCAAGGCGCTGGTCGGCGTGTGGGAATCAGCCATCAACCCGCCCGAGATCTACGCCTTCGGCAACGGCGCGCCAAAACGCCTGACCTCGTTCAACACCGAACGCGCTGGCGGTATCGACTGGCAAGCGCCAGAGCACTTCTGGTTCAAAGCCAGCGACGGCCGCATGATCCACAACATGATCGTCAAACCCGCCAACTTTGACCCCAACAAAAAATACCCGCTGTTTGCCGTCATCCACGGCGGCGCGGCCAATATGTGGCGCGACCAGTTCGTACTGCGCTGGAACTACCACCTGCTGGCCCAGCCCGGCTACGTCGTCCTGCTGACCGACTACAAAGGCTCGACCGGCTACGGCGAAGAATTCGCCCGTGCGATCCAGGGCGACCCGCTGAAAGGCCCAGGCGACGAAGTCAACGAAGCGGTCGACGAAGCCGTCAAAAAATACAGCTACATCGACGGCAGCAAACTGGCCGCAGGCGGCGCCAGCTACGGCGGCCACCTGGCCAACTGGCTGCAGGCCACCACCACGCGCTACAAAGCCATCGTCTCGCACGCGGGCGAAATGGACCTGATCATGCAATGGGGCACCAGCGACAGCGTGTGGGGCCGTGAAGTGAACAGCGGCGGCCCGGTGTGGGGCGACAAAGCCGTGTGGCGCGAACAAAGCCCGGTACTGCAGGCGGGCAATCACGAAAAAGGCACCGGCTTCAAGACGCCGATCCTGATCTCCGTAGGCGAACTCGACTACCGCGTGCCGGCCAACAACGCGCTCATGAACTTCGCCACCCAGCAACGTCTGAACGTGCCCAGCAAGCTGTTAGTATTCCCGGACGAAAATCACTGGATACTCAAAGGCGAGAACAGCCGCTACTTCTACAGCGAGGTCCATGCCTGGCTGGCGAAATACCTCAACTAAGGAGACAGCATGACGAATGCAAACTGGTGCGTGTTGATAGCCTGCATATTGCCGATGGCCACCGTCGGCTTGGCAAAAGTGGCATCACGTGGCGCGGACAGCTACAACAACAAGCGTCCGCGCGACTGGGTCGCGGGACTGACAGGCTGGAAATCCCGCGCCAACGCCGCGCAGCTGAACGGCTTTGAAGCACTGCCGCTGTTCATCGCCGCCGTCGTACTGGCCCAGCAGGCGCATGCAGACCAGGCAAGCATCGACATGCTGGCGATCAGCTTCATCGCCGTGCGGCTGGTGTACATCGCCGTCTACCTTGCCAACATCCACATCCTGCGCACGCTGGTGTGGATCAGCGGACTAGGGATCAGCATCGCCATCCTCCTGTTGAGCTAAACAATCCGGGGTCAGGTCCGTCATTTCTACACGGCCTCTACCGTAGCGCACGCTACGGTAGAGGCCGTGTAGAAATGACGGACCTGACCCCGGAGTTTTTTAGTTGAAGCTCAGGCCGCTATTGCTGACGTTGTTCAGCTTTTGCGCTTTGAGGTCGATCGTGAAGTGGTCGCTCGGCTTGCCGGAACCGAGGCCTTTCAGGATCGCGAATACTTGCTTGAACTGCGACTGGAACGCCACCTGTACCGGGTTCTGGTCGGACAGTTGATCCCCCACTTTGACGATGGCCGCTGGCGATGCCGGGAATGCGCTCATCAACACTTTGTACTGCGCTACCCGCTCCGCGCCCATGTCGCGCAAGGCCAGCTCGCCGGCGTACACGGTACGGTGGAAGTCGCCGTAGAATTCGTAAGCGCTGACTTTGGCGAAGTCGGCCAGTTTCAGGTTGGCCGCTGCCGCTACCTGCTCGGCTTTGGCCGTGGCTGCCGCCCAGTCGGCCGTCAGCTGGCTCGCCGCCACCGCGTCACCCGATGGCGTACCTTTGGCCGCGCACGTTGCGGTGATCGGCAGTACCGATGGATTGTCTTTCAGCTGCGCCAGCGTGACTTTGGTTTGCAGCTGCGACAGGATCAGCATTTGGCGCAGATCGAGCGACATCGCCGCTTCTTTCATCTCGCACGGCCAGTAGTCGCCCATGAAGCGCAGGCGTGACAGTTCGCCGAAGTAGGTGCGCGTAAATTCACCATACGATTTGCTGTCGAGGATGCTGCGGTTCCAGCGCTTGGCGATGTCGCTGGCTGCCGTGCTGCCTTGCAGGTAGTCGTACTCGACCTGGTAGTACGGGAACAGTTCGTTATGGCGCGCGACGGTGTTCAGGCCCACGGTCTGCACGTCGATCAGGTCTTTGCTCTGGTAGCTGACGATTTTGTACGCCGCGCCAAACACGGCCAGCGATGGCGACTGCACGTTGACCAGGTAGTTGCCCGCGCTATCCTTGACGTCGTTGGTGCCGTTGAAATGCATGTGGCCGCCGATATGCAGCGGCAGGCCGGTCGCCACCATGGCGGAGGTGGTCGCCGCAGCCGGCATGCGCGTCACCTGGAACGCGCCCGATTTGAATACGGCTTTCATCGCATCGGTCTGGTTGGCGTAGAAGTCCATGGTCGGATAGTGCGAGAACGCCATCAGTTGCTTGCCTTGCGCCTTGGCGCGTGCGGCCACGGATTTGATCCACTCCATCTGGTGGATTTTGTGGGTCTGCACTTTGTTCCAGCCAGCGTCGCCGGCGTTGTCGAAGCCTTTGAAGTTTTTCGGGTTGGCCGGGTCGAAGTTCGCATTCGGCACATGCACATTGGCGTCCAGCGCCAGCAGCCAGATGCCTTTCACCGGTTCCACCAGATAGCTGGCGTCGATGATGCTGGTGCAGCGGCTGTAGGTCTTGCCCGCCACTTTGTATTTGCCGCCCTCGCCTTCGGCGCAGATTTCAAACTGGCGCTTGCCCAGGTCGGCCGCTGCGGTCGCGGCATCGTAGCTGTATTTGCCGTCGGTGTAGGTGGTGAACGGGGTTTCCCAGTAGACGTCGTTCTTGTTGGGCACGTAGCCGAATTCCGCCAGCTTGGTCAGCAGTTTTTCGTAGCCCTGTTCCATGAGCTGGTTGGTGCAGACCACGCTGGGATCTTTGGCTTTGCAGGCGCTGTTGTTGACGGCATAGATTTTCTGTTCCTTGCCATCCCTGGTCAGGAAGTCGTTCTTGCCGGCTTCGTCATCGTCGTACGGTTCGTTCGGGTCGTGGTTGCCCGGCGCAATGAAGAAGCGCATGCCCTTGGCCTGGTACTCATGCAGGATGTCGGCCAGGCCGTCGATGTTGATGGGCTGGGCGTCGTCCGAAATGTCGCCCGGCAGCGCCACCAGGCGCAGGCCTTTGGCGTAGGCATCATCCAGTGCGGCGCGGAACGCGAAGTAGTTTTCGTTGAACAGCCGGGTCGAGGTCAGCTCCGCGTACATGGTGCGGATGGTGGCGTTCTTGCCGTCCTTGGTGGGAATGCCGGAGAACTGGCTGCTCTTGAGGTCGCCGTAGATGTTCTCGAAGTGGACGTCGCTCATGAAGGCGACGCCCGTGGCGTTGAAACCGTCGCCCGGATTGGTTTCCGTGACCGGCAGGCCATCGCTGCCGCAAGCGGCCAATAAGGCGGCCACGGCGGCCGCCGCGAGGGCCGCCGCAGGTAAGGCGTAACGCATACAAAACTCCATCAGGCTGGTTGAAATTCGCCGCAGTGTAAATTTGGCAAATGACAGGCTGATTACATTTTGGAAGCGCTACCACTTTTTTTATGCGGCCTTGGCCGGGGTCGCTGGCATCGCCGTGCTGGCTGCTGCGGGACGACGGATCATCATGATGATGGCCGCCGCCACCAGACAGGCGGCGCCTGCCGCAAATAGCGCCGGATTGTAGGTCAGCAGCAGGGTCCGCACGCGGCCGGCGCCGTAGGCTGCCACCGCTGCACCGAGCTGGTGGGCGGCAAAGATCCAGCCAAACACCATGCCGGCTTTTTCCTTGCCGAAGGTGGCGGCGGTCAGGCGCACGGTTGGCGGCACGGTGGCGATCCAGTCCAGGCCGTAGAACATGGCAAAGGTGGACAGGCCATACAGCGTGAATTCCGAATACGGCAGCCACAGCAGCGACAGGCCGCGCAAGCCGTAATACATCAGCAGCAGCTTGCGGTTGTCATAGCGGTCTGACAGCCAGCCGGAGCCGATGGTGCCGATCAGGTCGAATGCGCCCATCATGGCCAGCACGGAGGCGGCAGGCACGGGGCCGAGGCCGGCATCGCCGCACAGCGAAATGAAGTGGGTCTGGATCAGGCCATTGGTGCTGAGGCCGCAGATGAAGAAGGTGGCGGCCAGTATCCAGAACACGCTGCTGCGCGAGGCCTCGGCCAGAATCTTGAACGGCGTCGCCAGCGTGACGTGCATGGCAGGCGGCGCGGCTGTCGGCGTGCCCGGGGCGGCGCCAAACGGCGCCAGGCCGACATCGCTGGGGCGGTTGCGCATCAGCAGCAACACCGCCACGGCCATCAGCGCGCAAGCGGCAAACACCGGCACCACCGCCAGGCGCCAGCCCATGTGCTCGATCATCCACGCGCCGACCGGCAGAAAGATCAGCTGGCCCGTCGCCGAGCTGGCGGTCAGGATGCCCACCACCAGGCCGCGATGGCGCTCGAACCAGCGGTTGGACACCACGGCGCTGAGCACCAGCGCGGTCATGCCGGAGCCCACGCCCAGCATGATTCCCCAGAATAGTACCAGGTGCCAGAACTGCGTCATCTGCGTGGCCAGCGCCATGCCGGAGGCAACCAGCGTCAGCGCCGTGACCACCACGTTGCGCAAGCCGAAGCGCTCCATGAAGATGGCTGCAAACGGCCCCATCAGGCCGAACAGGGCGAAGCGCACCGCCAGCGCCGAGGAGATCTGCTCCACGTCCCAGCCGAATTCCCTGGACAGCGGCTGCAACAGGGCGCCGGGCAGGCCCAGGGCAGCCGCCGATGACAGCCCCGTCAAAAACGTCAGGGCAACCATCACCCACGAAAAATGCAGGCCGCGGCGCTGCAGCCAGGTCGATACAGCTTGTGCAAACATGGTGGTCCTCACAATGGCAATGCGTGCCGGAAGGCGCGCTTGCCGCCATTTTAGATTACGACCATAATGAATACAAGGAAAACTTGCCTCCACCGGCGCTGCGCCAATACGGTGCAATAGTGACAATACGTGTATTTTTTGCTACTTATTTGGGCATATAGTTGACGCAGCACGTTTGCCACGTGCGCCCCGGGCCTGGTGTCACCAGGCGATTGTCAGATGCAAGGTTCATTGTATGGCACTTCGTCAACTCACCCTTATAAGGTAAAACATGTCACTACATATTACTGCACTTCCATCCACTGGCTTTGGCGAGCGGTCTTTCGCGCTTCCCCGCATTCCGGTTATTCGCATTTGGGCATTGAAGCAAGCTTATCCGGACGGCTTATACATTAATTCCGTAGACGATAATCCTGACAATCCCAAGACCCCTTGTTTTAGCCGCGGCAGGGATATCACGGTTCCCCTGAAATTCGTGCTGGATGACGGCCCTCAAGGCACCGGCAATTGGTCTACCGCACCGATCGGTGATTTCGACCTGATACGCGTGGAAAAAGGTGAACCCGAACGCGTCGCTTTTATTCATATCGGCCCGACCAAAGAACAGAAAGATTCTCTGTTCACAATCTATGTAACGACCAGCGGGACCACAGTGACGACGAAATTTGGACGGTATGCCGGGAGTAAGACCATCCCGCAGCCCTTCGAACAAAATAGTGAGAACTATTTTACTGATATGTCAGATGCCGAAGGGAACTGGCTGTGGCTGTATCGGCTGTATGCGACGCACCATCAAAAATAAGCACGCACATAAGCACGCGATAAGCTGAACGAGGCGGCGCCCGGCGGCGTGGGGGAACGCGGCCGGGCGCCGGGGCGAGCGGGCATGGGGGGCTAGCCCGCACTGCCCTTTACTTGATGCGCAGCGAGCTTTGAACTTTGTTCACGCCCTTGACGTTGCGCGCGACATCGACTGCCTTGTCAACTTCCGCTTGCGATGGCACGAAGCCGCTCAGCATCACGGTGCCGTTGGTGGTTTCCACGTGCACGTCCAGCGATTTCAGTGCAGGCTCGGCCAGCAGTTCGGTTTTCACCTTGGTGGTGATGGTGGTGTCCGCCAGCGCGTCCTTGGTCAGCTCGGTTTTCGAGCGGGCTTCGCACGATGCCTTGTCGCTGCCCGTCATGGCGCTGCAGTCGATGCCGGTCTGGGCCACGTCAGCGGCTTTCTTGCCAGCCTTGGCGTCTTTCACCCACGCAGTGTGCTGGGCTTTGGCGCCGCTCAGGCAGCTGTCCTTGTCAGCGCCGGTGCGGTTGGCGCACTGGGCTTTGGCGAGGTCGTAGTTGGCATCGGCCACATTGATCTGGGCTTTTTCGACTGATTTTTTATCATTCTTGTATTGCAGGGCGGCGGTCGATTCGGCGTTGGCGCGGCTGACCTTGGCCTGCTCCTGGCAGACATCCTTGGCATTACCCGATTGTGCATCGCAGGCGCCCTTGGCAGCTTTGTAGTCAGCGTCCGACTTGTTGATTGCAGCTTTGTAGGCAACGGTATCGTTGTTAGGGGTAGCAGCGAAGGCAGCGCTGGCAGCGGTAGCCAGTACGAAGCAGAGTAATTTGTTCATGATGTGTCCCTCTTGTGGTGGTTGATGGACACATTAAACGCCTGTACGGCCGCGTGCTCTGTGCGGAGACGTACACAGATCAGATTTACCTGTCGAGCAACAGGCCCTGCCGCCACAGCTGGCTGGCCTGTTCAAATACCGCCACACCCGGCGCAAAGGCGGCCCCGGTCGGCGCCTGTTCCAGCCAGGCCAGCGTGCTGTGCGAGCCGGTGGCAAGCGATGGCTGGCGCACCGCGCGGATCCATGCGGCCACCGCAGCGTAATCGGCGGGATGACGCTGCTGTGTCCAGGCCAGAGCGACCAGATCGGCATAGCCTTCTTCGCGGCGCGTGTCGCGCAGTGCTTCGGCGGCGCCAGAGTCCGGCTGTGGCTGGCTTTCCACAAAGCCGGACGGCATCATGTGCCAGATGCCTTGCGTGTAGCGCCAGCAGTGGCCAATTTCGTGCGCCACCATCGCTTCAATCATCAGCGGCCGTTGCGCGGCAGGCACAGTGGACAGGATATCTTCCGCATTCGCGTTGCCGCGCATCGACAGCACCAGCTTGCAGCGGCCGTTCTGGTAGCCCAGCGCCAGCGGCACATCGTTGGGGCCGGCCTGGGGCTGGACGGTGATATCAAGCGGCAGCTTCAGTTCCTGCTTGGCATAGGCCAGCACGGCGGAACCGGCTTGCAGCCAGCGGATTTCCATGTCGGTCAGCTCGGCGGCGGAGGCCAGGCCGGACGTCAACAGCAGCAGGGGGAGGAAGGCGCGCTTGATCATAGTGATCAAACTGTAGCATGCACCGGGCAATAATTATTGCCCGGTGGCAGCTATATTACTACGTAGAAAAAGCTGAATGATTAACGGCCCAACAAGCTGTTGGCCGTCTTGAATTCCGGACGGATGTCATTCGGTACAGATTTCATTTTATCCAGCGCCTTCTGCACGTCCGGACGGATCACCACGTACTTGCTCATCATGTCTTTGGCGCGCGCGTAGTCGCCGGTCGCTTCAATGGTCAGGAACTCGCGGTCCAGATCGATCACGGCCTGCTTGATCTTCTTGAAGTCGACCGAGAAGGTGCCGTCGCCATGCGACACAAAACCGCCCTTGTCCAGCAGGTAGTTCATCTGGATCGCCATGCCCCGCGCGTGCGAATCGGTCAGGCCGAAGTGCAGCGTGCGGAACGCCGATGCGAGGAAGGTGGTGTACAGCTTGCGCTCCGCTGCATCGCCCTGCCCCAGTGTGCCTTTGAGCTGGCCCTTGTCCATCATGTAGGCCAGTGCAAACAGGCCGGTGATGTCAGCCTTGGCTTCTTCGATGGTCGAATAGGCTTCTTTCAGATCCTGGCGCGGCGTCGATTCCTTGCCATCGTTTTTGGTGATGTGCGGACCCAGGCCGTGGGTGATTTCGTGCGCCAGGATATGGGTGAAGAAGGAATCAAAATCCACGTCCTTTTGATCGGCTGGGCGCAGTACCAGCTTGGAAATCGGCGTCAGCGTCGATTTGAATTTGGCCTGCTGCACGTTCTTCAGCATCACGCGCTTAGAACCGCGCTGGCTAATGATGCGCTCATCGTTGGGCAGGTTGTAGGCGGCGGTCTGTACGCCCATATTGCCATCGCCTGCGCCGTAGACCTGGTTCACGACCACCATCGGCGCCAGCGCACCGACTTTCGGATTGCGGTACTGCGCATCCAGCGGCAGATTATCTTCCAGCTCCTGCATATGCTTGGCGAAGAAGTCGAGCTTCTGCGTTTCTTTCTGGTCGCGGATGCTCACATACGCTTCAAACGCGGCCTTGTAGCCAAACAGTTCGTCGTTGTAGGTCTCGTAAGGGCCGATGGTGATATCGACTGGCGAATCCAGGTCCATCCAGGCGAAATCGGACTCCAAGTAGTCGTTGCTGAGGAAGGCGTCGGCGCGCAGGCTCAAGAATTTTTTCAGCGAGGCGTTATCGGTATCGGCAGCGGCCTGCTTCAGCAGCGCGGCGGCCTTCTCCAGTTCCGGCTTGTATTCTTCGGCATACTTCACGGTGGTGAACAGGCCATCCTTGTTCTTGCGGATCACGGTGAAGAACCATTGCGCCTGCTCTTTATCGACCGCAGGCAAGGCGTTCATCCAGGTTTCCAGTTCGGCCTTGGTGGCGCCTTCCGGATAGAAGTTGCCGGCTTCCGGCTTCTTGGCTGGCACTGCAACGCCGCCCACGTCCGCGGGCAGGATGGACTGGTGGTCGTCGAGGATGGACCATGGACCTTTGTTGAGCCAGAAGTAGTTCAGGCGTGCCTTGCCCAATGGCGTGGTGTCCTTTTGCAGCGCAGCCCACAGCGCCTCATTGCCGGACCAGCGCTGGCGCAACTGCAGCACGTCGATGATCTTGGCGGCTTCGATCAGTTTGGCGATGGCTTTCTTGTCGCCGGCGGAGAGCTTGCTGGTGTCAGCGGTCAGCGCGATCGGCGCATAACGCTTGCTCATCTTGTTGAGTTGATTGACGTCAGCCGGTGCAGCAAAGGCAGTGGCGCAAGCGACAGCCAGCGCCAGTGGAAGCAGGATTTTTTTCATTGTGTTCCTCGGGTAGAGTGAGGAACACATTGTAATGCAGCGTAAAGCAGGCACATATAGCCGGAACATCACGCTGTAGCAGACATCCTTCAGCATGCATGATCTTCCAGCTGTTGTTCGGAGAGCGTTACAGTGCGCGGTACACCTGGCCGGTCTGCGCGCCATCGACGCTGCGTGCATAGGACAACGCGGCGCGGCTTGCCGTCACGGGCTCGAAGCCGATGAAGAAGGCGCCGTAGGCGTCCATCGATTCCTGCAATACTGTAGGGCTGACAACGTTGATACGGATGCCACGCGGCAGTTCAATCGCCGCGCCGCGCGCGAAGCCTTCAATGGCGGCATTGACCATGGTGGCGCTGGCGCCTTGACGAATTGGCTCATCCGCCAGGATGCCGCTGGTGAGCGTGATCGAGCCGCCGTCGTTCAGATATTCCTGCGCCACCAGCGCCACGTTCACCTGCCCCATCAACTTGCTGTTCAGGCCCACGTAGAACTGCTCCGGCGTGAAGCTGGTCAGCGGCGCGAAATGCAGCACGCCGGCCGTGACCACCACCGCATCCACTTTGCCAACCTTGGCAAACAGGCCGCGCACGCTGCCGATGTCGGCGAAGTCGACTTGATACTGGCCGCCGCGCGCGCCCACCGTCACCACGTCGTGGCGTTTGCCCAGTTCCTCAACCACTGCCTTGCCTACTGCGCCCGTGGCGCCGATCACGATGACTTTCATGCTGTACCTCCGTTAGAAAACGCCAGTATGTTCTGCTTCGCCAAAGGAATAAATGAGCTAATATTTAGATCATTACCAACCCACAGTTAGCAATCGATGGACAAGCTGCGTAGCATGGAAATCTTCGTCGCCGTGGTGGATGCCGGCAATTTCACGGCCGCCGCGTCGCGCTTCAATCTCTCGCCCGTCATGGTGGGCAAGCACATCGCCCAGCTCGAGGCGACACTGGGCGCCAGCTTGTTGACGCGCACCACGCGCCGCCAGAGCCTCACCGAAATCGGCAGCCAGTACGCCGAACAATGCCGCAGCATCCTGGCCCAGATCAGCGCTGCCGAAAGCGGCGCGGAGGCGATGCGCAACACGCCGCGCGGCCGTCTGCGCATCACCGCCCCCACCTCCTTCGGCAGCGAATGGCTGGCGCCCGTGATCGCCGACTACCTGCAACTGCATCAGGAGGTCAGCGTGGATCTGAACCTGAATGACCGCATGGTTGATCTGGTAGAGGAAGGCTATGACGTCGCCGTTCGCATCGCCACACTCGAGGATTCCAGCATGATCGCACGGCCGATGCGCCACTACGGCATGGCGATCTGCGCTTCGCCGGCGTATCTGCGCAAGCACGGCACGCCGCAAACGCTGGCCGAACTGGCCGATCATGAATGCCTGGACTTCATCGTCGGCATGGTAGGCATCCACTGGCGCATGCAGACCATGCGCGACCAGAACGGCAAGCGCACCTTGCCCGAGTGCCGCTTCCGCGCCAACAACGGCCTGGCGCTGCGCATGGCGGCGCTGCAGGGGTTCGGGATTGTGATGCAGGCGGAGATACTGGTGGCGCAGGATATCGCCGCCGGCCGGCTGGTGCCGATACTGTGCGATTACCTGCCCGCACCGCGGCCGATGCAGCTGGTCTATCCGCGCGACCGGCTGGCCACGCCCAAGCTGACGACGTTTGTGGATTTTGTGGTGGAACGCTTCGGACCAGCGGCACGTTTGCCGCTGGCCTCTTCCGCGTAAAGGGATGGCGCTTACTGCGCCTTGATGGCGCCGTTCTGTGCGACCTGCGCCAGCTGCGCCGAAGGCTGCCAGCCAGCACCCAGCGAGCGCGCCACCGACACGGCAGCCAGCAGGCGCTGGGTATTGATCTGCACTGCCGCGCGGTCCGCAGCCAGCGCGCTGCGCTGGGCATCGGTCACGTCGAGGTAGGTCGATACGCCGCGTTCATAGCGTGCGCGCGCCACCAGGTAGCCACGTGCTGCCGCCACTTGCGAGGCCTTCTGTGCATCACCCTGCAACTGGCGTTGCTGTACGTCCGACAGCGCATCTTCCACTTCGCGCAGTGCGGTCAGCAGCTTGGTCTCGTGGTTTGCCAGCGCTTCTTCGTAACGCGCCTTGGCGATTGCCAGGTTGGCCTTGTTGCGGCCACCGTCAAAGATCGGCAGCGACAGCGCCAGCGGACCTACGCTGAACTGGCGCGCATCGCCCTTGGACAGGTTGCTCAGGCTTTCCGACGCAAAACCGAAGTTACCGGTCAGCGAGAACGATGGGTAAAACGCACCTTCCGCCACACCGATCTGCGCATTGTTGGCGCGCAGGTTGGCGACGCTGCCTGCCAGGTCAGGACGCTGTGCCAGCAGGCTTGCAGGCAGGCCGACTGGAATGGCAGGCGGTTGCGGCAGCACGGCCGTATTGGCGTTTGCCGCAGTCAGCATCGCCGATGGCGATTTGCCGACCAGCGTGGCCAGGCTGTGTTCCAGCAAATTGCGCTGACGCTGCACTTCATGCAGGTCCGCTTGCGCATTGGCGCGCTCGATGCGGGCACGCGACACGTCCAGCTCATTCGACAGGCCGGCGTCAAAGCGCGCGGTCACCAGCTCTTCGGTTTCGCGGCGGGTATCCAGCGCGCCGTTCAGGATGGCGATTTCCGCATCCAGGCCGCGCAGCTGCCAGTAGGTGGTGGCCAGTTGCGAGGACAGCATCAGCAGCACGCCGTCGCGGTCAGCTTCCGCCACCAGCGCCTGTGCATCGGAGGCTTCCACCAGACGGCGCACGCGGCCCAGCAAGTCCACTTCATACGAGAAGTTGGAACCGACCGAGTAGTTATTACCCTTGATCGAGCGATGGCCCAGCGCCAGGCCTTGCGAAGTCTCGGCCGAGGTGCGCGAGTTCGAGATGCCAGCGTTGACACTCAACTGCGGTTGTTCGTTGGCGCGCGTCACGCCAGCCTGTTCCAGCGCCTGCACCAGGCGTTGTGCCGCTGCCTTCACGCTTGGATTGTCGCGCAGTGCGGTTTCTTCCAGCTGGTTCAGGGTGGCATCGTTAAACACCGTCCACCATTGGGTCGGCAAGCGTGCTTCATTGGCGCCAGCTTGCGGCAGATGGCGGAACGAAGCGTCGGCGACATTGGCCGGAGCTTTAAAGTCGGTGCCGACCGTGGCGCAGCCAGTGACTGCCAGCGTTACAGAAACAGCGAGCGTCAGGCGCTTCAGAGCTGAATTCAACATGATTACCTCACTTTTGATTGATATTGCGTTCTCCCCGCGCGGCGGGGAGAACACTTTCTTATTTAGTGCGCGCCACCGCCACCACCGGCGGATGGTGCTTTGACCTTGTCCGAGAACCACAGCACGCCGATGCAGGCAAACAGCACGGCTGCAACCAGGAAGAAGCCGTCGTTGTACGCCATCACATAAGCCTCGCGGCGCACCACGTTGTCGACTGCCTTGAGTGCCATATCCGCCGCCGTCGCCGAATCGAAACCCTTGCCGATGAAGGATGACGTCAGCGCGTCCAGGCGTTCCTGCGTGGCCAGCGCAAAGCCGGTCACCGACTCGCCGATGCGCGCCGAGTGGAAGTGCTCGCGGTTGGTCAGCGCCGTCGCCAGCAGTGCGATACCGATCGAACCGCCCAGGTTACGGGTCATGTTGATCAGGCTCGATGCCGATGGCATGTCTTTAGGCTGGATGCCGTTCATCGCAAAGTTCGACAAGGTCAGCATCACGAACGGCTGGCCCAGCGCGCGGACGATCTGCGACAGCAGCAGCTGGTCGTAGCCGGTGGTCGCGTCCATATAGGCATTCATCAGGCAGGAGCCGCCGAACAGCAGCAGGCCGAAGGTGCACAGGATGCGGTTGTCGATCTTGGACGACAGCTTGGCCACGAACGGCATGATGAACAGCTGCGGCAGGCCGGCCCACATAATCACTTCACCAATCTGCATCGGCGAGTAGCCAGGAATCTGCGCCAGGAACAGCGGCAGGATGAAGGCCGAACCATACAGGCCCATGCCCATCGCCATCGACAGCGCGGTGGCTGCGGCAAAGTTACGCTTGCCGTACAGGCCCAGATTCACAAACGGCTGCTTGCGCGTGGCGCTCGTCACTACCCAGCCCAGCAGACCAATAATGGCCAGCGCGGCAAAGGTCTTGATGAAGGCTGAGTCGAACCAGTCCTTGGTATTGCCCTCTTCCAGGAAGATGGTCAGGCTGCCCAGACCCAGTGCCATGAAGAAGATGCCCAGCCAGTCCGCCGTGAACAGCAGCGACAGATTGCGCTTTTCCTTGTCCAGGCCAACCGCGATACCGCCGATCAGCAACAGGCCTGGCACCCAGTTGATGTAGAAGATCGAAGGCCAGCCATACAGCTCGCTCAGGTAACCACCCAGCGTTGGCCCCATCGAAGGCGCCAGCGTGGCGGTCAAACCGAAGATCGCCATACCTGTAGCGCGCTTGGACGGCGGCAGCTTGGCCATGACCAGCGTCATCGCCATCGGGATCAGCGCGCCGCCAGTAAAGCCTTGCAGCATCCGGAAGGCGATCATGCTTGGCAGGTTCCAGGCAAAGCCGCACAGCGTCGAGAAGACGAGGAACAGCGCGGTAGTCCCCATCATGTAGGCGCGCATGCCAAACACGCGCACGAACAGGCCGGTCATCGGAATCACGATGATCTCCGCCACCAGGTAAGCCGTGGCGATCCACGAACCTTCTTCCTGCGTGGCGGACAGCGTGCCGAGAATATCTTTCAGCGACGAGTTGGTGATCTGGATATCCAGCACCGCCATGAAGGCGCCCAGCATACCGGCAGCCACCGCCAGCCAGGTGCGGCCGGAGACCTTCTCGCTCGGCGCCGGCGGCACGAATGCAGGGGTGTGCGTGCCCCCGCCGCCCGGCGTATCAATAGTCGTACTAGCCATGAGAGGCTCCTTGATTACTTAGCGTCTTTCTGGTTGATCGCTACTTCAGCGACCGCCGACATGCCCGGCACCAGACGGCCACTCAGGGCTTTCACATCTTCAGGCTTGAACACGACTTTGACCGGCACGCGCTGCACGATCTTGGTGAAGTTACCGGTGGCGTTATCCGGTGGCAGCAGCGAGAACTGCGCGCCCGATGCCGGTGCGAAGCTGTCCACTTTGCCGATCAGCTCTTTGCCTGGCAGCGCATCGATGGTCACTTTGACTTCCTGGCCCGGCTTCATTTCAGCCAGCTGGGTTTCCTTGAAGTTGGCAGTCAGCCAGACGTTTTCCTGCACGATGGCAGTCAGCTGCTGGCCAGGCTGTACGCGCTGGCCCACTTCGATGGTGCGCTTGCCGATACGGCCCGACACTGGCGCCAGCACTTTGTTGTAGGCCAGTTGCTGCTTGGCGTCCTTCAGTTGCACTTGCAGCACGCCGACCTGGGCGTTCAGCACATCACGTGCGGATTTGGCGGCAGTAATCTGTGCCTTGGCAGCGGCAGCGCTGTCCTTGCGGGCGGCGACGTCGGCGGTCGCGCTGGCGCGGGTGGCGACTGCGGCATCCAGTTCCGCTTTCGATACGGCTTTCATCTGGCTGTTATACAGCTGGCCGAAACGGTCGGCATCCTGCTTGGCGCGCACCAGTTGGGCTTCCGACTGCGCGACTTGCGCGGCCGAAGCGCTGGCCTGGGCCTGCACTTGCAGGATCTGCGCGTCAGCCTGGATCACTTGCTGCTGGGCCGAGGCGATCTGCGCCTGGATCTGCTCCACTTTCACGCCCTGGTCGAACGGATCCAGCTCGGCGATCACGTCGCCTTCCTTGACCAACTGGTTATCGTCGATGAACACCTTGGTGACCACACCCGCGATACGCGTCGATACCGGATGCACGTGGCCAGCCACGTAGGCATTTTCCGTCTCGACATAGTAGTGGCTGCGGTACCACATGCGGCCACCGGCGGCCAGGGCAGCCAGCGCAACCACGGCGGCAATCACCAGCACGCGGCGGTTAGGTTGCTGGGCCGGGGCTGCCGGCGCAGCGGCTGGAGCGGCAGGCACGGCACTGATTTTTTGTTCTTGGGCGGACATGAAGGAGCTCCAGAAAAATGAAATGAGATAGGTGCATTATGGCCAGTTTCTGCGCAAAGTCAAGAAATGAAACGATTGCATTTCATTTTTTTTTGGACTAGCATGGCGGCATTCGATATCATTCTCCCGCCATGAATACCACCGAACTTAATGACGCAGCCGCACTGGACGAGCAAGATTGCCCGGACGGCAACTACTCCCCGGATTCGCCGTGCTTCGGCAAGGCGGCTGGCCGCCCACGCGCCGCCGACAAAGCAGCCCGCCGCGCCGCGCTGCTGCACACTGCCGGCCGCCTGTTCCTGGAAAAAGGCTACAGCAAAGTCAGCCTGGAGATGATTGCGCGCGAAGCCCATGTGGCCGTGCGTACCATCTACGTCAAGTTCGGCGGCAAAGCCGGTTTGCTGAACGCCGTGATTGCCGACGGCCGCGCGCAATTCTTCGGCAGCATGGAGGATATGGAAACCGATCCGCGTCCGATGGAAGACATCCTGCGCGACTTCGCGCTGCGCTTCCTGGAGCTGATCTCCATTCCCACCTTCTGCAGCCTGCACCGCATGGTGGTGGCCGAAGCCCGGACCACGCCGGAACTGGCCGAGACGTTTTTCGAGGCGGGCCCGCAGCGCACGCGGATTGAGCTGGGCCGCTTCTTCGCGCGCCCGGATATCCGCGCCCAGTTGCGTCCCGACCTGCGCCCGGAATTGCTGCCGGTGTTCCTGCTGAACTGCATCATGGGTGACCATATGTCGCGCCTGCTGTTCCCCATCGTCGAAGCGCCGTCGATCGACGAACTGCGCAGCCGGGCAGCCGAGGGGCTGGACCTGTTCCTGCACGGCGTGCGACGCTGATCCACATGACTTAGTACGCCAGCGCACATTAAAAGCCGCCAAACTTTTGCCATTTGTTCTATACTAATTTTTTGGAAATAGGAGCACACATGAGCAAAACGAATCGTCTGGACTGGAGCAAGCAAATCACGCTCATGAATGAGCGCATCAAGAACTTCCAGGCCAATCCTGGCCAGGAGCAGCTGGATGCCGTCGTCACCGAACTGAAAGCCTACGCAGAAGCAGCGCGCAGCGGCGGCATCGAAATCCCTGCCCGCTTCACTGTCAACTAAACATGAAAGCCCTGCGCTGGGCCGTGCTGGCCCTGGTGCTGGCTGGCGTTGGCGCCACTGGCTACTACCAGTATAAAAATCCCGAACAGCATGTGCTGGATGCCGCCGCGCGTGCGCGCGCCAATGCCAGCGGCGCTTACGCCACGCTCACGGACGGCGTAACGCATTACGAAGTAGCCGGTCCGGCCGATGGCCGCGTGGCGGTGCTGGTGCACGGATTTTCCGTCCCGGCCTACATCTGGGACCCAACTTTTGCCGCGCTGCGCGACGCCGGCTACCGCGTTATCCGCTACGACCTGTTTGGCCGCGGCCTGTCCGACCGCCCGGATGCCGCCTACGATGGCGCTTTCTACGACCAGCAACTGGATGACCTGCTCAAGGCGCTCAAGGTCGACGGCAAGATTGATTTGTTTGGATTGTCCTTTGGCGGCTACGTCAGCGCGCACTACGCGTCCACGCACCCGCAGCGCATTCGCACGCTGAACCTGGTCGATCCTTCCAACAGCGCACCCAAGCTCCCATGGCAGTTCGCCACGCCATGGCTGGGGCCTTATCTGTTCCAGGTCGGCGTGGTGCCGGGCATGGCCGACAATCAAAACAGCGACTTCCTGCTGCCCGAACAATTCCCCGGCTGGGCCGACCGCTATCGCCCGCAAATGCAATACAAAGGGTTTGGCCGCGCGCTCTATCGCTCGCGTCTCAGCCTGGCGCAGGAAAATTTTGAAGACATCTATGCCGCCATCGCACGCGCGGGCACGCCGGTGCATCTGGTGTGGGGCAAACAAGACCCCACCATCGCCGTCGCGCAGTCCGCGCACATCCGCCAGGCCATTCCGTCGCTGGAATACACCGAGATCGACCAGTCCGGCCACCTGCCGCAGATGGAGCAAGCCGCTACCTTCAACCAGCACATGCTGGCCTACCTCGCAGCTCACCCATGAAAATCCGCACACTCCAAACCGACGACGTCGAACGCCTGCTGGCGTTCGAACTGGAAAACCGCAGCTGGTTTGAACAGCATGTGGAAGCCCGCGATCCATCGTTCTACTCGCATGCTGGCGTGGCTGCGCACATCGCCGACTACCTCTCCAGCCATGCAGCAGGCGCCATGCATCCCTGCGTACTGACCAGCGATGACGGCACTGCCATCATCGGCCGCGCCAACCTGCGCCACATCAACCGCGAGGCCGGCACGGGAGAAGTGGGCTACCGCATCGCCCACAGGGAGGCGCGCAAGGGATTGGCCAGCGGCGCGTTGATGCACCTGCAGGAACTGGCGCGCACACAATACGGCCTGCGCATCCTCAACGCATGGATATCAGAACAAAATGCGGGATCAAGGCGCGTAATGGATAAATGCAGTTTCACGCGCGATGCGCTGGCGGCGCCGGTGGTGGTCCAGGTGAACGGCGCGGATCACGCCTCCCACCTGTACCAGTGCCGCCTGTAAGACTTACTTGCCTTTGCGCGCCTGCTCAACCAGCGCGTCCAGCACCTGCAACGTGGCAGCGCCCAGCTGTGGACGGGGGATGCCAGGGTTGGCGCTATCGACCATCGTCGGGTTGGTCAGATAGCGGCCGTCGACGATCATGGTCGGCGTGCTGTTGACCTCATAGGTGCTGGCTACGCGGCCGGCGTTTTTCAGGCGCGTCATCACGGCGAACGAGTTGTAGGTCGCAGTATATTTCTCTTTATCGACACCGTTCTTTACGGCCCAATCGATATTGTCCGCATCGCTCTTCAGACGTTTGCGCTCAACGTGCCAGGTGCTCAGGATCTTGGCGTGCAGGCCTTCTTCCAGCTTCATCGCTTCCAGCGTCAGGAACATATGCGCTTCTGGATCGTTCTCGCCGGTCAGCGGCAGGTGGATGCGACGGAAGGAGATGTTGTCGCCCTGCTTCTTCACCCATTCCAGCATGGCCGGTTCCAGCGCATAGCACGCCGGGCAGTGGTACATGAAGAACTCGATCACCTCAACCTTTTTGCCCTGCGCCTGCACCGGCTGCGGGGTTTTCAGGGTGGTGTACTCGGCGCCGTTGCGTGGCGCAGTCGGCGAGGCAAACGCGGTAGCAGCACACAGGCCGGCGACCACCAGGACAATCTTCAACAAACGCATGATGTTCCTCTAAAAAAGCAAAGACAGCAGATTATCACTTCTGCGGCAGGCGCGCTTCCAATCCTGAAATATCCTGCATCAGCGCGATCAGCCGCTTGGCGCCCAGACCTAACGGACGGTCGTTGGTCCACACCACGTCCACCCACAGCCGCAGCTCATTGCTCATATTGGCAAAGCTGATGTGCAGCAGTTCGCCGTTGTCCAGCAAGGGCTGGATCTGGCGGCGCGGCAGATAGGCCCAGCCCAGGCCAGCGCGTACCAGGCTCAGTGCCGCCAGATGGCTGTCGGTGCGCCACACGTTGCGCGAGATGAGCACGCGCTGGTCGGCCTCCTGCAACTCGCGGCTGACAATCGCGATCTGCCTTGAATCGATCAGGCTTTCCAGGCTTTTGAGCCGTGTCTGCGCCAGCTTGTGACGCGGCGAGATCACGGGCACCAGTACTTCGCTGCCCAGCTCCTGAAAGCTCTCGCGGTCATCCACGCGGGCACGCTCGTAGATCATCGCCAGTTGCGCAACACCGTCGTGCAGCATGCGCAAGGCCTGGTCCTGCGGCACGGACAGCACTTCCACTTCCAGCGACGGAAACTCTTCGGCCAGCAGCGCCAAGGGCTCGCTCCAGGGCGCCGATAGCAGCTCTGGCGCGATGGTCAGCGTCAGGCGTCGCTCCAGTCCCTGATGCAGCGACAGCGCGTGCGCCTGCAAGCGCCGCAGCTGTCCCGCCATCTGCCGCGCCTCCGCTTCCAGCGCACGCGCCGATTCCGTGGGCCGTACTTCGCGCGAACTGCGTTCGAACAGCGTCAGACCCAGCTCCGCCTCCAGCAGGCCTATCGCCATGCTGACTGCCGACGGCACCCGCCCCAGCGCCCGCGCGGCCGCCGAGAACGAACCGTGGTCCAGCACCGCCAGAAAGACCGCAATATTGTCAGATGAAAAAGCCATAACGCCAATCTATCATAAAAATCGAAAGCTGCTGACTTTTTCGATCAGAAAAACTCCCATACCATGCATGTCAGTGCAATAAAAAAGGAAATATCATGCAAGGTTTGAAACGCAAAATCGTCTACGTCTCCCTGTTCGAGTTGATCGCCATCGCGCTGACCAGTAGCGCCCTGATGCTCCTCGCTGGCTCGGCGCCTGGCCATGCTGGCGCCGCCGCCGTTGCTTCCTCGATGCTGGCGATTATCTGGAACTTCATTTTCAACGGGATGTTCGAATCCTGGGAAGCGCGCCAGCCTACGCGTGGCCGCAACTGGAAACGCCGCGTCGCCCACGCCATCGGCTTTGAGGGCGGCCTGGTACTGGCCATCGTGCCGCTGTTCGCGTGGTGGCTGGACATCTCGCTATGGGAAGCGCTGGTGCTGGACATGGGCCTGCTGGTGTTCTTCATGGTCTACACCTATGTGTTCACGCTCGCCTTCGACCGCATCTTCGGCTTGCCCGCATCGGCGCAAGGCTAGGCTACAATCAGCGGCATACCACCTACGGAGGAATGCCGCATGAAGTTGAAACCGTTCGCTTTCGCAGTTCTGGCCCTGACGTTAGGCGCGGCGCGCGCTGACGGGCTCTCGCCTCTTGAGCAGAAAATTGTCGCCGAAGTGAAAGCGCATTCGGAGCAAGGCTTGCAGCTGCTGGAGCGCTCGGTCAATATCAATAGCGGCACCATGAATCACGACGGCGTACGCGCTGTCGGCAAAGTCTTTGGCGAGCAGTTCGAGCAACTGGGCTTCAAGACCCGCTGGTCGGAGATGCCGGCTGCGATGCAGCGTGCCGGCCACCTGATCGCCACGCGCGAGGGCAAGCAAGGCAAGCGCCTGCTGCTGATCGGCCATCTCGATACCGTGTTTGAAAAGGACAGCCCTGTACAGCTATGGCAGCGCAATGGCGACCGTGTGCGCGGCCAGGGTGTCAATGACATGAAGGGCGGCGACGTCATCATCGTCGAAGCGCTGCGCGCCTTGCAGCGCGTGGGCGCGCTGGACAACACCAGCATCACCGTCGTCTTCAGCGGCGATGAGGAAAACGCTGGCGATCCGATTGAGCTCTCGCGCGCGGACATGGTGAATGCCGCCAAACGCAGCGACCTCGCCCTCGCCTTCGAGGCCACGGTGCGCAACAAGGACGGCAAGGATACCGGCACCATCGGCCGCCGCGCTTCGTCGTCGTGGGAATTGAAAGTCACAGGCAAGCAAGGACACTCCAGCGGTATCTTTACGGAGGGCGCGGGCTATGGCGCTATCTACGAAGCTGCGCGCATTGTGGATGGCTTCCGCCAGCAGTTGGCGGAGCAGGATCTGACCTTCAGCCCGGGCCTGATCGTCGGCGGTACGGACGCCGGCACCAACGCGCTGGGCACCACCGGGCAGGCGGCCGGCAAGACCAACGTCATCTCGCGCACCGCCACGGTGGAAGGGGACCTGCGCTACCTTAGCTACGAACAGCGCGACCGCGCGCACGCGAAGATGAAAGCCATCGTCGCACAAAACTTGCCAGGCACCAGCGCCAGCATCAGCTTCCATGACGCCTATCCGCCGATGTCGCAAACGCCGGGCAATCTGGCTGTGCTGAAAGTGTATTCGCAAGCCAGCCGGGACGCAGGCCTGGGCGAGATCCCTGCCCTGCCACCAGGCCAGCGCGGCGCAGGCGACGTACAGTTCGTCGCGCCGCTGCTGGACAGCCTGGATGGCCTGGGCGCCACCGGCAACGGCGCCCACTCGCCCGACGAAGACCTGGAAATCGCCTCGATCGAACGCGCCACCATCCGCACCGCCATCCTGTTGTACCGCCTGACACGTTAAGCCTGGATCAATCCCTGCAAAAACAGTGAGTGCTGCTACCATGGCTGAATCTATCCGGAGGACGCCATGGAAACCTCAAAAGTCAACGATGACGGTACAGTTACTATTCCCAAAGCAATATGTGAAAACCTCGGTATCCATACCGGCGCAATAGTAGAATTCTTCGTCGCAGGATACCAATTGGAAGTGCGCGTGCAAGGTGCAAAACGGCCGGATTATCCAGACGTGCCGAAAAGCGGTTATGGCATGATCCAGAGCAAAAGGCCTGCCGTTCCTGTGGATTTCGACCCAGCCGAGTTACTCAAATAATGGTCGGGATCGACACCAATGTCTTGGCGCGCTACTACGTTATCGATGACACTGACATTGAGGCGACACGGCAGCGCCCGCTAGCTCAGAGTCTGATTGATTCCGAGGCACAGCTTTATATTAGCAAAACCGTTCTCCTGGAGCTGGAGTGGCTGATGCGAGGCTACTATCATCATGACCAAGTTCAGTTTATTGCCGTTGTACGCCACTTGCTAAGTCGCCCCAATATCAGAATTGAAGATGCCCCAACGGTAATTCAAGCCTTGAAAAATTATCAGAGCGGAATCGCCTTCGCCGATGCTATGCATCATGCCAGTTACCGGACCTGTGACACGATGGTTACGTTTGATGACCGCAAATTTGCGCGACGCATCGCAGCGTTGGGATTGCATCCGCCGGTCATCGTTCTGCGCTAGGAATTCAAGCAGCACTTTCGATGGCGCGGCGGGACCAGGCCAGCAGCTGTTCTGTGTCGTCCAGCAGGAATTCGGGCGCGGTGTAGAACTTGCGCACGGTGACTTCGCCCTTCTTGGTCATATATTTGAATGGCTGCGCGCCTTCTGCTTCAAATTCAGGACGCGTAATGTCGCTGACGCGCAGGTAGAGCGTGCTGCCGATGATCCAGGCAAACTGATTGCCGTGATATTTGATATCGCGGCCGCCGAAAAATGGTCCCGTACTCAGGAAGCCAAGCGGCGCAAGCTGTTCTTCGATGTAACTGACAAATTCCTTGTTCGCTGACATGCACGTCTCCAGATAAAAAAAGCCGGGAACTCGTCCCGGCTTTTATGATACTGCTTAGCGCTTGCGCGGCGGTGGCAAATCGGTGCAGACCCCTTCATAGACTTCTGCGGCCATGCCGATCGACTCGCCCAGCGTCGGGTGCGGGTGGATCGTCTTGCCGATGTCGGTACCGTCGCAACCCATCTCGATTGCCAGCGCGATCTCGCCGATCATATCGCCAGCGTGGGTGCCGACGATGGTGCCGCCGATGATGCGGTGGGTCTCAGCGTCGAACAGCAGCTTGGTGAAGCCTTCCGCACGGCCATTGGCCACGGCGCGGCCACTGGCTGCCCAAGGGAAGTGGCCCTTCTCGACCTTGATGCCCTTGGCTTTCGCTTCGTCTTCGGTGATGCCGGCCCATGCCACTTCCGGATCGGTGTAGGCCACCGATGGAATCACCTTCACATCGAAGTGCGACTTCTGGCCGGCTGCCGCTTCCGCAGCGACGTGGCCTTCGTGCACCGCCTTGTGCGCCAGCATCGGCTGGCCCACCAGGTCGCCGATGGCGAAGATGTTCGGCACGTTGGTGCGCATCTGGCTGTCGACCGGAATGAAGCCACGGTCGGTTACCGCCACACCTGCCTTGTCGGCAGCGATCTTCTTGCCGTTCGGGCTGCGGCCTACGGCCACCAGCACCAGGTCGTAGACCTGTGGTGCAGGCGCTGCTGCGCCAGCTTCCGCTGCTTCGAACGTGACCTTGATCCCTTCCGGCAGCGCTTCAACGCCAACGGTTTTTGTCTTGGTCATGATGTTGTCGAAGCGGGCTTCGTTGTACTTCTGCCAGACCTTGACGGCATCGCGGTCCGCGCCCTGCATCAGGCCATCCATCATTTCGACCACGTCGATGCGCGCGCCGAAGGTGGAGTACACGGTGGCCATTTCCAGGCCGATGATGCCGCCGCCGATCACCAGCATGCGCTTGGGGATCTGGCGCAGCTCCAGCGCGCCGGTCGAATCGACGATGCGTGGATCTTCCGGTACGAACGGCAGTTTCACGACCGACGAACCGGCAGCGATGATGGCCTGCTTGAACTGCACCACTTTCTTGCTGCCGTCCTTGGCGGTGACTTCGATGTGGTTCGCGCTCAGGAACTGGCCAGCGCCGGTGACGACTTGCGTCTTGCGGGCTTTGGCCATGCCAGCCAGACCGCCGGTCATGTTCTTGATGACGCCCTCCTTGTACTCGCGTACCTGGTCGATGTCGATGGCCGGCTTGGCGAAGGTCACGCCGGTGTTGGACATATGCGAGGTTTCGTCGATCACGGACGCCACGTGCAGCAGTGCTTTCGATGGGATGCAACCCACGTTCAGGCACACGCCGCCCAGCGTTTCGTAACGCTCCACGATGACGGTGTTCAGGCCCAGGTCCGCAGCGCGGAAGGCAGCCGAGTAACCGCCAGGACCGCCGCCCAGCACCATCATGTCGCAGTCGACGTCGACCTGGCCGGTGTAGCTGCTACCGGCTGGCGCGACGATCGGCGCTGGCGCTGCAGCTGGCGCAGGGGCCGGTGCAGCAGCAGCCGGCGCAGCGGCGGCAGGCGCAGGAGCGGCAGCACCGTCAGTGGCTTCCACCACCAGCAGCGTCACGCCTTCCTTGACCTTGTCGCCCACCTTGACGCGCAGTTCCTTCACCACGCCGCCATGTGTCGACGGGATTTCCATGCTGGCCTTGTCCGATTCCACGGTAATCAGCGACTGATCAACCTTGATCGTGTCGCCAACCTTGACCATCACTTCGATTACTTCTACTTCCGCGAAGTCGCCGATATTCGGCACTTTTACTTCTGTGCTCATAGTGGCTCCTTACAGCAGAATTTTACGCATGTCGCCGAGCACTTCGCTCAGGTACACGGAGAAGCGCGCGCCCATCGCGCCGTCGACCACGCGGTGGTCGTAGGACAGCGAGGTGCCCATCAACAGGCGTGGCTGGAAGGCCTTGCCATCCCACACTGGCTTGAGCGATGCCTTGGACAAGCCCAGGATCGCCACTTCCGGCGCGTTGACGATCGGCGTGAAGTGCGTGCCGCCAATGCCGCCCAGCGACGAAATGGTGAAGGTCGCGCCTTGCATATCGGTCGGTTTCAGCTTGCCTTCGCGCGCTTGCAGCGACAGCTCGGTCATTTCCTTGGCGATCTGCGTGACCGATTTCTGGTCAGCGTTTTTGATCACTGGGACCACCAGGCCATTCGGCGTATCCGCTGCGAAGCCGATGTTGTAGTACTTCTTCAGAATCAGGTTCTCGCCCTTTTCGTCCAGCGACGAATTGAAGGTCGGGAATTTCTTCAGCGCGGCCACCGATGCCTTGATCACGAACGCCAGCATGGTCAGCTTGGTCGCGTCCTTGTTCTTGGCGGTAGCGGCGTTGGATTCAACGCGGAACGCTTCCAGGTCGGTGATGTCGGCATCGTCGAACTGCGTGACGTGCGGGATCTGTACCCAGTTGCGGTGCAGGTTAGGACCGGAGATCTTCTTGATGCGCGACAGCGGCAGCAGTTCGGTTTCGCCGAATTTGCTGAAGTCCAGCGACGGCCATGGCAGCACGCTGAAGTTGCCGCCACCGCCAACCGCGCCACCAGCAGCTGCGCCAGCAGGCGAAGCCACGGTACCAGCCATCACACCTTTGACGAAGTTCTGCACGTCCAGCTGGGTGATGCGGCCTTTAGGACCGGAACCAGGCACCTTGCCCAGGTCCACACCCAGTTCGCGGGCGAACTTGCGGATCGATGGCGAAGCGTGCGCCAGTTTGCCGGTCTGCACGGAGCCTTGCGATGCGGCCGGGGCGGCGGCAGCAGGAGCAGCAGCTGGTGCAGGCGATGGCGCCGCAGCAGGTGCAGCGGCCGCTGCTGGAGCCGAGGCTGCAGCAGCAGGTGCAGCAGCGCCGGTGGCTTCCACCACGAACACCAGCGAACCCATGGCAACCTTGTCGCCAACCTTGACCTTCACTTCCTTCACCACGCCGGCGTGCGACGATGGGATTTCCATGCTGGCCTTGTCCGATTCAACGGTCAGCAGCGACTGGTCGACCTTGATGGTATCGCCAACCTTGACCATGACTTCGATGACTTCCACTTCCTTGAAGTCGCCGATGTCCGGCACCTTGATGTCGACCGGGCCGGCAGCAGCAGCTGGCGCAGCAGCCGGCGCTGGTGCAGGTGCCGGCGCGGCAGCCACAGGGGCCGGTGCAGGCGCGGCGGCGGCAGGAGCAGCAGCGGCGCCCTCGCCCTCCAGCAGCAGCACCAGCGAGCCCATGGCCACCTTGTCGCCCACCTTGACCTTGATCTCTTTGACCACGCCAGCGGCGGACGAAGGAATCTCCATCGATGCCTTATCCGATTCAACGGTAATCAGCGACTGGTCTACCTTGATGGTGTCGCCGACCTTGATCATCACTTCGATGATCTCAACTTCCTTGAAATCACCGATATCCGGGACTTTAACTTCCACAATGCTCATAGCGTTTGCTCCGTATTTTATTTATTGGGTCACCGGATTTGGCTTGTTCGGATCGAGGTTGTACTTGGTCACAGCTTGCTCCACGACCTTCACATCGATCTTACCTTCTTCTGCCAGCGATTTCAGCGCAGCGACCGTGATGTAGTAACGGTTCACCTCGAAGAACTCACGCAGCTTGGCGCGGCTGTCCGAACGGCCGAAACCATCGGTACCCAGCACGCGGTAGGTGCGGTCCTTCGGAATGAAGGCGCGGATCTGCTCAGCAAACGCACGCATGTAGTCGGTGGTCGCCACGATCGGACCCGAGGTATCTTTCAGCAGCTGCGCCACGTATGGCACGCGCTGCTCTTTGGTCGGGTTGACCAGGTTCCAGCGTTCGGCGTCCTGGCCGTCGCGCGCCACCAGGGTCAGCGACGGTGCGGACCAGATGTCAGCGGCGATGTTCCAGTCGTTCTTCAGCAGTTCAGCCGCGAAGATCGATTCACGCAGGATCGTGCCCGAGCCGATCAGCTGCACGCGCTGTTTCAGCGACTCATCGCCTTTCTGCAGCAGGTACATACCTTTCAGAATACCCTCTTCCTGGCCTGGCTTGATGCCTGGGTGAGCGTAGTTCTCGTTCATGATGGTGATGTAGTAGAACACATCTTCCTGGTCTTCCACCATCCGGCGCATACCGTCCTGAATAATCACTGCCAGCTCGTGGCCGAAGGTCGGGTCGTATGGCAGGCAGTTCGGCACAGCGGCGGCGAACAGATGGCTATGACCATCTTCGTGCTGCAGGCCTTCGCCGTTCAGCGTGGTACGACCGGCAGTACCGCCCATCAGGAAGCCACGGGCGCGCATGTCGGCAGCGGCCCATACCAGGTCGCCGATACGCTGCATACCGAACATCGAGTAGTAGGTGTAGAACGGCACCATCACGCGGTTATTGGTCGAGTACGAGGTCGCGGCAGCGATCCACGAGCTCATACCACCGGCTTCGTTGATACCCTCTTGCAGGATCTGGCCGGCTTTGTCTTCGCGGTAGTACATCACCTGGTCTTTATCGACTGGCTCGTACAACTGGCCTTGCTGGTTGAAGATACCGACCTGGCGGAACAGGCCTTCCATACCGAAGGTACGCGATTCATCCACCAGCACCGGCACGATACGTGCACCAACGCTGGAGTCTTTCAGCAGCGTGGTCAGGATACGCACGTAAGCCTGGGTCGACGATACTTCACGGCCTTCGGCAGTCGCGTCCAGCACGTTCTGGAATGCGGACAGTGGCGGCACGGCCAGCTTCTCGTCGGCTTGCTGGCGGCGGGCTGGCAGGTAGCCGCCCAGCGCAGCGCGGCGCTCGTGCAGGTACTTGATCTCAGGCGCGTCATCGGCAGGCTTGTAGAACGGGATGTCGGCCAGCTTGTCGTCCGGAATAGGGATCGAGTAGCGGTCGCGCATTTCGCGCACGGCTTCGTCGGTCAGCTTCTTGGTGTTGTGCGCGGTGTTGCGCGCTTCGCCGTGCTTGCCCATGCCGAAGCCCTTGATGGTTTTCACCAGCAGGACGGTCGGTTGGCCTTTGTGTTCTTGCGCCACTTTGAATGCAGCGTAGATCTTGTGTGGATCGTGACCGCCACGCGTCAGGCGCCAGATGTCGTCGTCGGTCATGTTGGCAACCATCTCCAGCAGCTTTGGATGCTTGCCGAAGAAGTGCTTGCGCACGTAGGCGCCGTCTTTGGCTTTGTAGTTCTGGTATTCGCCGTCGACGGTTTCCATCATCACTTTGCGCAGGATGCCTTCCTTGTCCTTTTGCAGCAGCGCGTCCCAGCCTGGGCCCCAGATAACCTTGACCACGTTCCAGCCGGCGCCGCGGAAGTCCGCTTCCAGCTCTTGGATGATCTTGCCGTTGCCGCGTACCGGACCATCCAGACGCTGCAGGTTGCAGTTGACCACGATGACCAGGTTGTCCAGTTTTTCGCGTGCCGCCATGCCGATGGCGCCCAGCGATTCCGGTTCGTCCATCTCGCCATCGCCGCAGAATGCCCAGACTTTACGGTCAGTGGTGTCAGCGATCGAGCGTGCGTGCAGATACTTGAGGAAGCGTGCCTGATAAATGGCCATCAGCGGGCCAAGGCCCATCGACACGGTCGGGAACTGCCAGAAGTTCGGCATCAGTTTCGGGTGCGGGTACGACGACAGGCCGCCACCGTCAACTTCACGGCGGAAGTGCAGCAGTTGGTCTTCGGTCAGGCGGCCTTCCAGGAATGCGCGGGCGTAGACGCCTGGCGAGGAATGGCCCTGGATGTACAGCAGGTCGCCGCCGTGGGTGTCGCTCGGCGCTTTCCAGAAGTGGTTGAAGCCGATGCCCAGCATGTTGGCCAGCGAGGCGAACGAGGACAGGTGGCCACCGAGGTCGCCGTCAACGCGGTTGGCCTTGACCACCATGGCCATGGCGTTCCAGCGCATCCACGAGCGCAGCTTCTCTTCGTATTCCAGATTGCCCGGGCAGTGGGTTTCCAGGTGCGCAGGAATGGTGTTGACGTAAGCAGTATTTGCGGAGAACGGAATGTCGGAACCGCTTTGGCGGGCCAGATCAATCAGACGCTCCATCAGGTAATGAGCACGTTCAGGACCCTCTTGCTCCAACACGGCGGCCAGTGCGTCCAGCCATTCTTTGGTTTCTTGTGCATCAGGGTCGGTGTTTGCCGTTACCTGGTTTTCTACTGCTGACATGTGAAGTCTCCTGAGTTGAGGTGCCCGAACCATGCGGCTTTCGGGATAAGAGTTCGCTGATTATTTACTAATACTTTAATGACGTGTGGGGATTCTAGCAGCGATTTTAGGCTTTTTCAAATTGCGATAAGACATTCCATATTATGAAATAACACTATGAAAAACTTGTGCAGCGCAACATGCGCATATCGTGGAAAACGAGGCGGGATGCGCCTTGCGGCCTTATAATCTCGTTTTCCCTCTACCACCTTGTGTAAATCATGCCAGCTCAACTGATCGACGGAGTCGCCCTCTCTAAAAAACTGCGTGCTGAAATTGCTGCACGTGCTGCCGCCCTCACCGCCAAAGGCAAACAGCCTGGTCTGGCGGTGATTATTGTTGGCGACGACCCTGCCAGCCATGTGTATGTACGCAACAAGGTCAAGGCTTGCGAAGATGCCGGTTTTTACTCGCTCAAGGAAGAATACCCGGCCGACCTGACCGAAGCCGCGCTGTTGGAGCGCATCGCCTCGCTCAACGCCGATCCGGCGATTCACGGCATCCTGGTGCAAATGCCGCTGCCTAAACACATCAACGCACACAAGGTGATCGAGGCGATTTCGGTCAAGAAGGACGTGGATGGCTACGCCGTGCTGAGCGCCGGCGAGCTGATGACCGGCCTGGACGGCTTCCGTCCCTGCACCCCATATGGCTGCATGAAACTCATCGAAAGCACCGGCGTCGACCTGCGCGGCAAGCATGCGGTGGTGATCGGCCGTAGCAACACGGTGGGCAAACCAATGGCGCTGCTGCTCTTGCAAGCCAATGCTACCGTCACCATCTGCCATAGTGCGACCCCGGACATCGGCGTGTACACGCGCCAGGCGGATGTGGTCGTGGCCGCAACCGGCCGCCGCAACACCCTGACTGCTGATATGGTGAAACCTGGCGCGATCGTGATCGACGTCGGCATCAACCGCAATGAAGAAGGCAAGCTGTGCGGCGACGTCGACTTCGACGGCATCAAGGAAGTGGCATCGCACATCACCCCGGTACCGGGCGGTGTGGGTCCGATGACCATTACCATGCTGCTCATGAACACGGTAGAAGCGGCCGAGCGCACTGCTTAACCCCTGACGGCAGGGGTCTGACCCCGTGCGGGGTCAGACCCCAGTAGGCGGTGTGCGGGGTAAAACTGTGCAGCACACGCACGTAAATTAACTGGATCTGACAATGACTATAGACGCTACCAACCCCCTGCTCGATTTTTCGGGTCTGCCACGTTTCGACGCCATCAAACCAGAGCACGTCACACCGGCCATCGATGACCTGCTGGTCAAGAGCCGCGCCGTGGTCGAACAGCTGCAAGCACCTTCGGATACCGTCAGCTGGGACAGCTTTGTCACGCCGCTGGAAAACGCCACCGAACTGCTGGGCCGCGCCTGGGGTATCGTCAGTCATCTCAACAACGTGGTGGACACGCCGGAACTGCGCGCCGTCTACAACGAGAACCAGCCCAAGGTCACCGAATTCTGGACCGAACTGGGCCAGAACGAAGCCCTGTTCGCCAAATACAAAGCGCTGCGCGCCTCGGCCGAATTCAACACGCTGACGCCCGCCCGCAAGCGCATCATTGACAACGCCATCCGCGACTTCCGCATGGGCGGCGCCGAACTGCCGGAAGATAAAAAGCCGCGCTTCGCCGCCATCCAGGAAGAACACGCGATGACCTCCACGCGCTTCTCGGAAAACGTGCTGGACGCCACCAACGACTACAAGCTGCTGGTGACTGACGAAGCCGACCTGGCCGGCCTGCCGGACGACGTCAAGGCCGCCGCACGCGCTGCCGCTGAAAAAGAAAACAAGCAAGGCTGGGAATTTTCGCTGCACTTCCCGTCCTACTACCCTATCCTGCAATTTGCCGACAAGCGCGCGCTGCGCGAAACCATTTACCGCGCCAACGCCACCAAGGCGTCAGAGCAAGGCGATGTGTTCAGCAAAAAAGAGGACTGGGACAATACGCAAAACATCGTCACACTGCTGAAGCTGCGCGAAGAAGAAGCGCAGCTGCTGGGCTACAAAAACTTTGCCGAAGTATCGCTGGTGCCGAAGATGGCCAAGTCGCCTGACGAAGTGATCGCCTTCCTGGAAGACCTGGCCAAACGCGCGCGTCCGTTCGCGGAAAAAGACCTGGCCGAGCTGAAGCAATTCGCCAAGGACGAGCTGGGTATTGAAGACCTCAAAGCCTGGGACATCCCGTACGCATCGGAGAAGCTGCAGGAACGCCGCTACGCCTTCTCCGCCCAGGAAGTGAAGCAGTACTTCCCGGAGCACAAAGTCGTTGATGGCCTGTTCCATCTGATCCAGAACCTGTTCAACGTCGAGATCAAAACCGACGACGCGCCGGTCTGGCATAAGGACGTACGCTTCTACCGCATCGAACGCAACGGCAAGCTGATCGGCCAGTTCTACCTGGACCTGTATGCACGTCCGGGCAAGAGCGGCGGCGCCTGGATGGACGATGCCCGCGGCCGCCGCGCCGACGCCACCAATGTGCAAACCCCAGTGGCTTACCTGACCTGCAACTTCACCGAGCCAGCGGTGGTCGATGGCGTCACCAGGCCGTCGCTTTTCACGCACGATGAAGTGACCACGCTGTTCCACGAATTCGGCCACGGCCTGCACCACATGCTGACGCAGGTCGATGAGCTGGGCGTGTCCGGCATCTCGGGCGTGGAATGGGATGCGGTCGAGCTGCCATCGCAGTTCATGGAAAACTTCTGCTGGGAATGGGAAGTGCTGGAACATATGACCGCGCACGCTGTCACGGGTGAACCACTGCCGCGCGCGCTGTACGACAAGATGCTGGCCGCCAAGAACTATCAGTCCGGCCTGCAGACGCTGCGCCAGGTCGAGTTCTCGCTGCTGGACATGCACTTGCACTACGACTACGACGCCAGCACCGGCAAGACGGTACAGCAATTGATCGACGAAGTGCGCAGCAAATTCTCGCTGGTGATCCCGCCATCGTTCAACCGCTTCCAGAATTCCTTCGGCCACATCTTCGCGGGTGGTTATGCAGCAGGCTACTACAGCTACAAGTGGGCAGAAGTATTGTCCGCCGATGCCTACGCTGCATTCGAGGAAGCACAGAAACTGGGGCCGGCCGCCGTGTCGGAAACCGGTAAACGCTACCTTGCGGAAATTCTGTCAGTCGGTGGCTCCCGCCCTGCACTGGAATCGTTCACCGCCTTCCGCGGCCGTGAGCCGAGCATCGACGCACTGCTGCGCCACAGCGGCATGGCCGCGTAACAAATCTCCACGCCGGAAGCCGCACGGTAGCAACATCGATGCCAGCGGTTTCCGGCGTTTTCGCATACACTGGATTCACCATGACCCGCATCGACTTCCACACCAATGTACCGGACAAACTCGCCTACGCCTGCCGCCTCGTGCGCAAGGCCTGGGCCGCGAACAACCGCGTGGTGCTGATGACGGAAGATGCGCAGCAACTGGCAGAACTTGACGCGGCAATGTGGACATTTTCCGCGACCGACTTCCTGCCACACGTGCTCGCCGATGATGCGCTGGCAACGCAGACGCCGATCCTGCTGACAGACAATGATGAGGCGGAATTACCACACACGCACAAAGAATTATTGGTCAATTTGTCGCGCCGCACGCCACGTAACGTGACACAGTTTGCGCGCATGATCGAAGTGATTTCCTCGCAAGAGGATGATGCGGCTGCCGGCCGCAAGCGTTATGTCGCATACAAGCAGCAAGACTATCCACTGACCCACTTTGTCGCAGGAAAATCATGAGCCAAGCATCGTTTGACGCAAGTATCCCTGTCTTGACGGAAGTACTCAAAGCGGAGCCGCTGAGCGACGAGGGCGCACCACCGCCCCCTATCTCGGCTGCGGAACAACTGGAAGCGGACGCCATCGACGGCTGGACCGATGCGGAATGGGCGGTCATGGAACACCGCTTGTCGGTACGCATCATGCACCAGCTGCAGTCGCGCGTGGATTTTGTGCTGGAGCAGCGCATCAAGGACAGCATGGCCGAAGTGCTGAGCCATGCCTTGCATGATCTGACCAACGAAATCCGCATCGGTCTGCATGACACCATCGAGAAGATTGTGTCGCGCGCCGTCGCCCAGGAACTGACCCATCTGCAAGCGCAGAAAAAGTAAGCCCCGCCCTCCCGATCCGTGCCCATGCTGGTGCACGGATCGCACCTCCCCGAAGCATCCCTGCATCAAATCGGGGAAACGCTCCAAAAAAGTACAAAACTCCACGTTTCCAGCTTTGCGCCAGGAATAATTTGTTGTACCTTGGTGGCCTTGAATACAAACTATTGGAGATCGCCCATGCAGTTCAAGTTCATTCCACTCGCCATCGCCCTGGCATTTGCCGGCAGCGCCGGTGCGCAGGAAATCATCAAGATTGGCCACGTCGCGCCGGTCTCCGGTCCCTCCGCGCACCTTGGCAAGGACAATGAAAACGGCGCCAAGATGGCGATCGAAGAATTGAACGCCAAGGGCATCAAGATCGATGGCAAGCCGGTCAAATTTGTGTTGCAACTGGAAGACGATGGTGGCGATCCCAAGCAAGGTACGGCGGTCGCGCAGAAACTCGTCGATGCCAAGGTCAACGGCGTGATCGGCCACCTGAACTCCGGCACCTCCATCCCCGCCTCCAAGATTTATTACGACGCCGGCATCCCGCAAATCTCGCCAGCCACCACCCAGACCAAATACACGCAGCAGGGCTTCAACTCGACCTTCCGCGTGGTCGCCAATGACGCCAAGCTCGGCGGTGCATTGGGCGGCTACGCGGTCGGCAAGATGGGCGCCACGAAGATCGCCGTGATCGATGACCGTACCGCTTACGGCCAGGGCGTCGCCGAAGAATTCGTCAAAGGCGCCAAGAAAGCGCAGCCAGGCGTACAGATCGTCGCCAAGGAATTCACCACCGACAAAGCTACCGACTTCAACGCCATCCTGACCACCATCCGCGGCAAGAATCCGGACCTGGTGTTCTTCGGTGGCATGGACTCGGTCGGCGGCCCGCTGCTGCGCCAGATGAAGGCGCTGGGCATCAAAGCCAAGTTCGTGAGCGGCGATGGCACTTGCACCGAATCGCTGCCGAAGCTGGCGGGCGTTGCCGCAGTGACCGGCACCGTGACCTGCGCTGAAGCAGGCGGCGTGACCGGCGACGAACAGAAGGCCATGGATGATTTCTCGGCGCGCTACCAGAAGAAATACAACGACAACGTGAAGCTGTATGCACCTTACGTCTACGACGCGGTGATGACGATGGCGGCCGCAATGCAGCAGGCCAATTCAGCCCAGCCGGCCAAGTATCTGCCGGTGCTGCAGAAGATCAAATATCAGGGCGTGACCGGCCTGATCTCGTTTGATGCCAAGGGCGACATCAAGGATGGTTCACTGACGCTGTTCAACTACAACGACGGCAAGAAGACCAAGCAAGAGGTCATCAAATAAAAAAAAGCCCCATCAGCACTGAGCGCGGCCTTGTGCGCGTTCAGGCTGATGGGGCTTTTTACGTCAGCTTCATTTCTGAGCCAACACCCATTTCACCAGGGTTTTGGTTTCCGCTTCATTCACCTGCGGATTGGCTGGCATCGGGATCGCACCCCAGACACCCGAGCCGCCTTTCATCACTTTGGCAACCAGCTTGGCTTCGGCATCTTTCTGGCCAGCGTATTTGGCAGCCACATCCTTGTAGGCAGGACCGACCAGCTTGGTGGCGACAGCGTGGCAAGCCATGCAGTTTTTCGCCTTGGCCAGGTCCAGGCCTGGATCAGCCAGCGCGGCCGACGAAGCGAAGGCCGATGCGGCGATTACGCCAACCATCATCAAATTGCGTTTCATTGTGTATTCTCCAGGTTAGTACCGCTAAATTCTGCTAGTCATTCTACCGCTTTTTGCCCTTATGCATTTAACGCTTAAATCAAGGAAAGGTTGACTATTGCCGGAATATTGCTTGTAAGATGGAGGGGAGAGGAGGACATCATGCCGATTATCCTATTAATCGTTGCCCTGTGTGTACTGCGTTACTTTGAGGTCTGGAAGTTTGCGGAGCTGTCCTGGTGGGCCATCGGCGCCATCATGGTACTGGCTTTCCTGTGGTTTGAATTCCTCGAGCCCATGATGGGCTTCGACAAGCGCCGCGCCCATAACGAAGATGAAAAGCGCCGCAAAGACCGCGTCAAGCAGACCTTCGACAAGAAATAAAATCAAACCCGCACGGCGGCCAGAAGGGGTCTGACCCCGTACGGGGTCAGACCCTCGCGTCAGGGTTGCGGGTTAACGCTTCAGCTGCGACAGATCGCGTACTGCGCCGCGGTCAGCGGAGGTGGTCAGCGCCGCATACGCTTGCAGCGCCTGCGAAACATAGCGCTCACGGTTGACCGGCTGCCATGCATCCGCACCTTTGGCTTCCATCGCTGCGCGGCGGGCGGCCAGCGCCTCATCGCTGATACGCAGGTTGATGGTGCGGTGAGGGATGTCGATGTCGATCATATCGCCCTCCTCCACCAGGCCGATCGCGCCACCTTCCGCTGCTTCCGGCGAAGCATGGCCAATCACCAGGCCCGACGAACCACCGGAGAAACGGCCGTCCGTGAACAGCGCGCAAGCCTTGCCCAGTCCTTTCGACTTGATGTACGAGGTTGGATACAGCATCTCCTGCATCCCCGGGCCACCCTTCGGACCTTCGTAGCGGATGATGACCACATCGCCTTCATGTACGGTGTCACCGAGAATGGCTTCCACCGCCGCATCCTGCGATTCAAACACGCGCGCCTTGCCGCTGAACTTCAGGATGCTCTCATCCACGCCTGCGGTCTTCACGATGCAGCCATTCACCGCCAGGTTACCGTACAAGACCGCCAGACCACCGTCCTGCGAATATGCATGCTCCTTGTCGCGGATGCAGCCCGCAACGCGGTCCAGATCCAGCGTGTCATAACGTTCCGCTTGCGAGAACGCCACCTGCGTCGGCACGCCGCCTGGCGCGGCGCGGAACAGCTGATGCACGGCCTGGTCGTCGCTGCGCTTGATGTCGTTGCGTTCAATCGCGTCCGCCATGGTCGGCGCGTGCACGGTAGGACGCGAAGTGTCCAGCAAACCGGCGCGCGCCAGCTCGCCCAGGATCGAAATGATGCCGCCTGCGCGGTGCACGTCTTCGATGTGGAACTTGTCCGTCATCGGCGCCACCTTGCACAGGCATGGCACTTTGCGCGAGATACGGTCGATGTCGGCCATGGTGAAGTCCACGCCCGCTTCGTGCGCTGCCGCCAGCAAGTGCAGCACGGTGTTGGTCGAACCGCCCATGGACACATCCAGCGCCATCGCATTTTCAAAGGTCGCCTTGTTGGCGATGGTGCGCGGCAGGATGGAATAGTCGTCCTGCTCGTAGTGACGTTTGGCCAGTTCCACGATCAGACGGCCGGCACGCAGGAACAGCTGCTCGCGGTCCGCATGCGTGGCGACGATGGTGCCGTTACCCGGCAGCGACAGGCCCAGTGCTTCGGTCAGACAGTTCATCGAGTTCGCCGTGAACATGCCCGAGCACGAACCGCAGGTAGGACAGGCCGAACGCTCAATCTCCGCCACATCCGCATCGCTGACCGTGCTGTCGCCGGCCTTGATCATGGCATCCACCAGATCCAGCTTGATGATCTTCTGGCCGCCGTTGACGACCTTGACCACCTTGCCCGCTTCCATCGGGCCGCCCGATACGAAGACCACCGGAATATTCAGGCGCATGGCAGCCATCAGCATGCCCGGCGTGATCTTGTCGCAGTTGGAAATGCAGACCATGGCGTCGGCGCAGTGCGCGTTGACCATGTACTCGACCGAGTCGGCAATCAGGTCGCGCGATGGCAGCGAATACAGCATGCCGCCGTGCCCCATGGCGATGCCGTCATCGACGGCGATGGTGTTGAATTCCTTGGCCACGCCGCCCGCCTTTTCAATCTCGCGCGCCACCAGCTGGCCCAGATCCTTGAGGTGTACGTGGCCAGGCACGAACTGCGTGAAGGAGTTGACCACGGCGACGATCGGTTTATCGAAGTCGCCGTCTTTCATGCCGGTGGCGCGCCACAGGGCGCGGGCGCCGGCCATGTTGCGGCCGTGGGTGGTGGTGCGGGAACGGTATTGCGGCATGATGTTTCTCCTGGTGTTGCTCGGCTACTAAGGCGAGCTTAAATCTGCTGGCTTAGTCTAGGAGTTTGCGTTGCCCATGCGGCAGTGTCAAATATATGATTTCCATAGCTGTGAGTCGTATAAAATATCACAGAGAGCAAATTCAACAGTAAACCATATGGAATTACGCCAGCTGCGCTACTTCGTCACCGTGGCCGAAGAACTCCACTTCGGCAAGGCCGCGCTGCGCCTGCACATGACGCAGCCGCCACTGTCGCAGACCATCCAGGCGCTGGAGGAAGCGCTGGGCGCCGCGCTGTTCGAGCGCAACCGCCGCGGCGTCGCGCTGACGCCCGCCGGCAGCGCGCTGCTGCCGGAAGCGCGCCGCATGCTGGCGCAAGCGCAGGAGCTGCCGCAGCTGGTGCAGCGCGCGGCCGCCGGTGAGGTCGGCCGCCTGACACTGGCCTTCGTCTCCTCGGCCGACTATAGCGTCCTGCCGCCGTTCCTGCGCGCCTATCGCGCCGCCTATCCGCAAGTGCAGATCACGCTGCAGGAAGCCACCTCCGACCTGCAGCTGGACGACCTGCTGCACCACCGCATCGACGCCGGCCTGCTGATCCCGCCGCTGCCCGACAAGGCCCGGCAGGAACTCGACTACCTGCCCGTACTGAACGAACCGCTGGTGCTGGCCCTGCCCTCCGGCCTGCCCGTGCTGAAGAAAAAAGGCAAGCTGAAACTGTCGGCGCTGCCGCCGCTACCGCTCATCATCTTCCCGCGCGCGATTTCACCGGCGCTGCATGACGCCATCCTGTCGGTGTTCCATGACGCCGGCATGACGCCGCAGATCGGCCAGGAAGCCATCCAGATGCAAACCATTGTCAGCCTGGTGTCGGCCGGCATCGGCATGGCACTGGTCCCGCAGTCCGTCTCCAACCTGATGCGGACCGGGGTAGAATACCGGGCGCTGGCCGATGCCACGCCCTTGGTGGAAACCGGCCTGGCCTGGCGGCGCGATAACGCTTCGCCCGTGCTGCACGGCTTTTTGGAATTATTACGGAAAGAATTAAGGAAAAGCGTCTTATGCTGATACACCCGATGCCCGATCCCATCGCCCTGCAACTGGGGCCGGTCGCCATACACTGGTATGGCCTGATGTATGTGCTGGCCTTTGCCATGTTTATCGCGCTGGGCCGCATCCGCATCCGGCAGCCGCACATCGCCGCGCAGCAGTGGAAGAAAGAGGATCTGGACGATATGCTGTTCTACGGCATGATGGGCGTGATCATCGGCGGCCGCCTGGGCGAGGTGCTGTTCTACGAACCGGTCAAATACTTCTCCGACCCGATCGAGATTTTCAAGGTCTGGCACGGCGGCATGTCCTTCCACGGCGGCTTCCTCGGCGTGCTGATTGCGATGTCGCTGTGGGCGCGCAAGGCGGGCCGCAATCTGCTGGACGTGTACGACTTCATCGCGCCGCTGGTGCCGCTGGGCTATGCCGCTGGCCGCATGGGCAACTTCATCAACGCCGAACTGCCGGGCCGCGTGGTCAGCGATCCGACGCTGCCATGGGCCATGCAATGGCCGGACATCCGTTTCCCGCTGCATCCGAATCCGGTGTTCCTGGAAGGCCTGCGCCATCCGTCGCCGCTCTATCAGTTGCTGATCGATGGCTTGCTGGTGTTTGTGATCTTGTGGTTCTTCGCGCGCAAGGAACGTCCACGCCTGGCAGTGGGCGCCATGTACACCCTGCTGTATGGCTGCGCGCGATTCTTCACCGAGTACTTCCGCACGCCGGACTGGGAGACCACGGTTCTGGGCATGCCGATCACATCGGGACAAGTGCTATCGCTGCCGATGATCGTTGGCGCGCTGGCGATGCTGGCGTGGTCGTACAAAGCAAATCAAAAGGGCCGCGCACCGGTACTGGCTACTTCAAAAGCTTGACGATCGCCTTCCATTGCGCCGGCGTGACCGGCGTGATGGACAGGCGGCTGCCCTTCTGCAGCACAATCATGTCTTCCAGCGCGGGGATGGTCCGCATCTCCGCCAGCGACAGCAAACGCGTTTTCTGCGTGCCCTTCACATCAATCGAAATCCAGCGCGGCTGCTCCTGCGTCGCCTTGGCATCGTAGTATTTACTGTCTTCATCGAACTGCGTCGCATCGGGATACGGTGCGCTGACGATTTCCGCCACCCCGGCAATGCCCGGCTCCGGGCAGCTCGAATGGTAGAACAACACGCCATCGCCGACCTGCATCTGGTCGCGCATGAAATTGCGCGCCTGGTAGTTGCGTACGCCGAACCACGGCGTGGTCTGCGCTTGCGATGCCATGACGTCGTCCATACTGACTTCATCCGGCTCGGATTTCATCAACCAATATTGCATGCGGATCTCCAGACGAAAAAAAGCGGCTGCGCATTCACATGCTTGCAACCGCTTCTCGATAAATAAGGCCCCGCCTGTGCCGTCTTGCCGGCATCCCGAACCTAAGGCTCAGGTGGTCACAGTTAGTTCAATTTCGGGTTCATCGGACTAGCGACGCTCTCGCCCATCGAACAAATTTCCGTAACCGGTGCAAACAAATGGTTCAAGGAATATATGACAAGTCTCGAACACTGCAGGGTGATTAGGAGTTTACTCTCTTGTGCGCCGCAAAGGAAGGCCTGTCACAAATTAAAACAGGGTTTCTTGCGGTGTCAGTGCGGAGTCCAGTACCTTGTGCATGGCCGCCATCTTGGTCTGCACTTCCAGCATGGACATATCCGACCAAGGGCCGCGCGAGGTTTTCATCGACAGGAACTCGGCCGCCACGCCCAGCGCCGCCATCACGGCGATGCGGTCGTTGCCCTTGACTTTGCCGGCGTCACGGATGGCGCACATTTTTTTGTCCAGGAAGGAGGCTGCTTCGCGTAGCGCACGTTCTTCATCTTCCCTGCAGGCGAGCTTGTACGCCTGCCCCATGATGGTCACGTCAAGATGGATCATTGTGCATCCTCTTTTTCAGGCTGGGTCTCTGCGCCGCTCTCACCTTGCAGTGGAGGGATATGCTGCAACAACGCTGCCACCCGCTCGGATGCCTCGCTCAGGCGGCGCCGATAATCCATCGTCTCCACGGCGAGATTAACATTGGACTGACGCAACTGCGCATTTTCACGGCGCAAGACAAGCACCATTTCAGCCAGCTGGTCGATTTTGTCGGAGAGTTCTTGGAATTCGGAAATCATCCCGCCACTATAGGCAGCGCGCGGGAAGCCGTCAACCGAATCGCGTATTTGCAACCAACAAGCACGTGATTTATTTACTCGACGTCAATTAGTTGCCCGCCTCTATGGACTCCCCAATAAAAAAACGGAGCAGCGCCATCACGCACCGCTCCGTCAAACCACGACAAAGGGGAGTTACAGTTTGAAGGACAGGCCCAGATTGAAGCGGCGGCCGAATTCCGTCACTTCCTGCTGCACCGGAATGTTCGCGCTGGTGTACACCGCTTTCTGGTTGGTCAGATTGTCGATACCAAAGCGCAGTTGGATATTGGACGTCAGCTGCTTCGCCAGGTTCAGCGTGACATAGGTTTCCGCTTCGTTCATGATCAACTGGCCGGCGCCCCAGGTCGGGTTACGCGCAAACGCGCTGTGATAATTGGCCGACAGGCGCGCTTCATAGCCTGCCTTCTCGTACCACAGCGTGACGCCGCCGTTATGCTTCATCAGGCCTTCAATCGGATAAGGACTGCCGACCGGCGTCTGCTCATGGATATTGCTGGTGGTGTAGGCATAGTTGCTGGCGATACCCAGGCCGTCGAACGGCGCCGGCAGCGAAGTGAAGGCCTGCTGGTACACCAGTTCCAGACCACGGATGTCGCCGCCCTCGCCGTTCACCGAACGGGTGATGGTCGCCGTGCGGCCATTCAGCGTGGTGGTGTCGCTTTCGATGGCGATGTAGCGCGTTACCTTTTTATAGAATGCGCCGGCCGACAGCAGCGAACCCTTGTTGAAGTACCACTGGTAGGACAGGTCCACCTGGTTGGCCATCATCGGCTTCAACTGAGGATTGCCTGCACTGCCGGTGATCGGCTGGCTGGTATCCGTGTTGTTGACGCTCAGGTTGCGGGAGCTGCGCATCTCGTCCAGCGGTGCACGCGACATCGCGCGCGCCACGCTGAAGCGCAGCTGGCGTTGCTGCGCTTCGTCCAGATTGACGATCAGGTTCATGCTCGGCAGGATTTCGGTGTACGAGACGCCATCTGACACCGCCGTCGGCGCCGCGCCGTTCAGCGACTGCATGCCATAGCCGGTTTGCGTGGTGTGCACCAGACGCACGCCCACATTGCCGCGATAGCTCTTGCCCAGCGCTTCACCTTCCAGGTCGCCCTGCACAAAGGCCGAGCTGCTGCGCTCCTTGACCTTCCAGCCGGCCAGCTGGTCATTCTGAATCTGCCACCCTTCCTGCACCTGGCCATTCGGATTGAAAGCGTCAGGACCAAAGGCGGACGCAATGCTGCCGTCGAAATCCTTCAGCGCGATAAAGGCCGGATAGCCGCTGACGTTCACCGTCTCATAAGCCGATGCCGGAATCGGCGATTTCTGCGCCAGCGTCCAGGTGGTCTGGTGGTAGCTCTTCTCACGGTCGGTCGCGCGCACGCCCACCTTGATGCGGCTGAAGATGCTGTTGTCGAGCGGGCGCGATGCGCTCACACTGGCGGCATTCAGCAGATCCTTCACGTGACCATCGGTATCGACATACAGGGTCGGCGTGCCGAAGTTGGCAGGGTTGCCGCTATCGATGCCAAAGCTGTAGTCCTGCTTTTCGTCGCCGGTGAAGGACCACGTGACAGGCACACTGCCGTTGGCATACTGGCGCAGGTCGCGCCATGCGCTGCCGCGCCGCGCGTGCGAAGTCGACAGGTCGGCGTCGATCTTCCAGTCGCCCGCGTTGAACTTGCCATTCAGGCCGGTCGCGGCCACGCTGGTGTCCTGCACGTAGACGAAGTCATTGTTAATCAGGCTCGCGTTGCTGATGGTGCCGCCGGCCAGATAGCCATTGCGGATATCCAGGTTGCTATAAGCCGCCCCATTGGTGCCGCCCCAGTTGCCCAGGCCATCGGCCCAGTGCTGCAGGCCGCGCTCCTTGATCTTGGCCTCGGCGTAGTAGGTGTCGGCAGTGATCTGCACATCGCTGTTCGGTTTCCATTCCAGCTTGCCCAGCACACTGGCGCGCTTGTCCTTGCCGTGACGGGCCTCATCCTGGAAGCCCCACGGCGCCTTTTCAGTTTTGCCATCGCCATTCAGATCGTAGCCGCTGTCATTAAAGCCCCAGTGGCGCTTGTTCTTCTGTACTGAAGGCTGGTCCTGGTAGCTGAACGCCACTGCCGCGCCGATGGTCTTGTTGGCGAATTGGTCGATATACACGCCGCCCAGACGCGGTGCGGTTTTGTCGGCGCCCTGGATGTCCTTGGCCAGCGGGTAGTACAGCGCATCGGCCTTGAGCGAAATCTGGCGGCCGTTGTACTTCAGCGGCGACACGGTTTGCAGATCGATGGTGGTGGCGATGCCGCCTTCCGCCAGCTCGGCGTTCTGCGTTTTATAGACTGTCGCGCCGCTGATGGATTCGGATGGGAACTGCTCGAAACGCACGGCGCGGTTAGGCTCCGACGAGGCCAGCTCGCGGCCATTCAGTGTGGCGCCGATAAAGCGTGGTCCCATGCCGCGCGCAATGATCTGGCTGGCGTTGCCACGGTCCAGGCCCGACGACAAGCCTGGCAGACGCGCCAGCGATTCAGCGATGGTGGTATCCGGCAGCTTGCCGATGTCTTCCGACGACACTACTTCCACGATGCTGTTGGAGGCCTCCTTGGCTGCCAGCGCATTGCGCACCGAGGCGCGGATGCCGGTCACGTTGACCTGCTGGATATCGCCAGCCGCTTCTTGCGCCAGGGCGTCCTGGACGAGCAGTGGGGAGGTAAAGAGCGTGGCGATGAGCCAGCTCATTTTTTTATGTTTCATTGTGCATCTCCAGTGTTTGTATTTTGTCCCGTCTCTGATGAAGATGTGGACGGATAACCGGATGCTAACGAAACACGAATTTACAAACCAATAGCTAATTTAGCTCAGGCCATACCAAGTTCGTATATCAGGAACCCTGTCAGTCCCGCGCCGGTATGCGGTAGTGAGGGTAGATGCTGGCTGCGGCGTCGCGCAGCGCAGTCAGCATGGCATCGGCGCCAGGCGACAGCTGGTGTCGTTTGCGCGTCACAATGCCGAACGAATCCATGCTCACGCCCAGATCGAACGGCACCACCCTCAGCAAGCCCACATCCAGATAGGGCTGCACGGCTTCCGCCGGTAGCGCCACGATCATGTCGTTATTCAGCAGCAGGCTGGCAACCACCGGCATGTCCAGCGTTTCCACGGTTTCCGCCGGCTGCTCCAGGCCATGCGACAGGAACAGCGCGGTGAGACGGTCGCGCAGTATCGAGCCTGCCGGCGGCAGTATCCAGCATTGCTCCATCAAATCGTCCAGCTTGAGGTCATCGCGTTCCATCAGCGGATGGCTGGCGCGCGCAATCAGCACATGCGGTTCGTCAGTCAACGGTTCAAAGTTCAGTTCATCCGCCGCCTCGGTATCGAGGATGCGGCCCACCACCAGATCCAGCTCGCCGCTGCGCAGGCGCTCCACCAGCGCTTTGCTGGTGGACATATTCACCGACACATGCACACGCGCGTGACGCGCCTTGAGCAGATTGATCGCCTTGGGCACCAGCCCGGTCGCTGGCGTCAGCACCGTGCCCACGCCGACGCGGCCGCGCAAACCGGACAGCAGCTCCATCACTTCCTGGTGCGCTGCATCCATCTCCGCCAGCGCGGCGCCGGCGCGGCGTATCAGCACCTTGCCATACCAGGTCGGCGCGACACCGCGCGACAGGCGCTCGAACAACTGCACGCCCAGCGCGTGTTCCAGCTCGCCCAACAACTTGGAGGCGCCGGGCTGCGTCAGGTTGGCCGCTTGCGCGGCATGGGCGATGGAACCATGCCGGCCAAGTTCGACCAGCAGGACGAGATGACGGGTTTTCAGGTGGGAGCGGACAAAGCGGTCCGAGCGGGGATCAGTCATATGGGCGATAGGGTTGATCGCCCATCATAAATGCGGGCTGAACCAGCGTCAATCACCGTTGCGCGCATGCGCTGGTGCTGGAAGCGCTACCGTTATCGAGAAATAAAGTGTCGGCCACACCGGCTGCCGAGGCGCCCGGCAAGCCATACAGACCGCCGAGTGCGCCCAGTATCCGCAGCTGTTCCAGGCCCTCGCCGCCGAAGGCGACGCTGGACACGGCCTCGCACGGCAGCGCGATCTGCCGCAGCGGCTGGCCGTCGCCGCCATACTGCACCAGCAGCCCGCCCTGCACGCTCCACAGCTGCGCCGCGCTATCGGTCACCGCCATGCCGGCGCCAGGCGCCAACAATTCAGCAAACGTTGTTATCGCACCAATCCTTGCCTGTTCGGCATCGTAATCGCACTGCCGGATCGCGCCGTGGGCGGCGTCGGCAAAATACATGCGGCGGCCATCGGGGCTGAACGCGATGCTGGCGGCGCGCGCCACCGCAGGCAAGGCCAGACGACGCAAGCCGTGGCGCTGCGAGTACTGGTAGAAGCTGCCGATAGGACGCTGGTCACGCGCCATATTGGCGGTGCCGAACACGAAATTGCCGGCACGGTCGACACAGCCGTCGCTGATGCCGGTACGCGGTTCAGCGGCGTCAATGGTGACCAGTACCTGCGTCTGCAGGGGGCGGCTGGCCTGGCCGGGCACTGGCAGCTCCAGCATGCCGAGGCGCTTGCCCACGCCCAGCAGCATGCCGCCGGAAGCACAACTGGCCATGAGCGAGGCGCCTTCCAGCAGGCGCGCGGCGACCGGCGCGGTGAAGGATGGCGCCCAGGCGTACAGCTGGCGGCGCGCCGGATCGAGCCAGCGCCAGCAGGCGTGTACTTTACTCCAGCGCAGCGTGCATCCCGTTTGCCCCGCCCGGACGAACATGGTGGCGACGGCGGTGCTGACTGCATTCATACGGGTCCTGAAACGATGGGAGACTGGCCAAGTCTAAGCGAGCCTCGCCCGCCGCAGCTATGAATAAACCCCGCCCTGCCATGCCAATATCGGATAGCGGCATTGTGCTATCTGATATTGATATGGCTCCCCGCGAATTAATCATATTTCCAGTCTAGCGGCCGGGCTTAGACTGAGCGTTGTTCCGTGAACCTCATCCCGATCCTATGAAAATCATCAAACTGACGACCTACCGTGTACCACCGCGCTGGATGCTGCTCAAAATCGAAACCGATGAAGGCGTCGTCGGCTGGGGGGAACCGGTCATCGAAGGCCGCGCCCGCACCGTGGAAACCGCAGTGCAGGAAATGGAACCGTATCTGATCGGCCAGGACCCGTCGCGCATCAACGACCTGTGGCAGACCATGTACCGCGCCGGTTTCTATCGTGGCGGCGCGATCCTGATGAGCGCCATCGCCGGCATCGACCAGGCGCTGTGGGACATCAAGGGCAAGGTGCTGGACAAGCCGGTGTACGAGCTGCTGGGCGGCCTGGTACGCGACCGCATGAAGATGTATAGCTGGGTCGGCGGCGACCGTCCGTCGGACATCATCGAACAAATCCGCACGCTGCAACAAGGCGGCTTCAACACCTTCAAGATGAACGGCACCGAGGAACTGGGCATGCTGGACACGTCGGCCAAAGTGGACGACGCCGTGCGCCGCGTGGCCGAGATCCGCGAAGCCTTCGGCAGCACGATTGAATTCGGCCTCGACTTCCATGGCCGCGTGGCCGCACCGATGGCCAAGACGCTGCTGCGCGAACTGGAACCTTACCGCCCGCTGTTTGTGGAAGAACCGGTACTGGCCGAGCAGGCCGAGTACTACCCGCGCCTGGCCGAGATGACCTCGATTCCGCTGGCTGCCGGTGAGCGCATGTACTCGCGCTTTGAATTCAAGAACGTGTTTGCAGCGGGCGGCCTGTCCATCGTGCAGCCGGACCTGTCGCACGCCGGCGGCATTACCGAATGCCTCAAGATCGCCTCGATGGCGGAAGCCTACGACATTACACTGGCGCCGCACTGCCCTCTGGGTCCGGTGGCGCTGGCCTCGTGCCTGCAAGTGGACTTTGTCTCGTACAACGCCGTGCTGCAGGAGCAGAGCATGGGCATCCACTACAACCAGGGCGGCGAGCTGCTGGACTACGTCATCAACAAGGAAGACTTCAAGATCGTCGACGGTTACTGCAAGCCGCTGCCCAAGCCGGGCCTGGGCGTGGAAGTGGATGAAGAGCGCGTCATCGCGGCCAGCCAGCACGCACCGGACTGGCGCAATCCGGTATGGCGCCATGCAGACGGCAGCGTCGCGGAATGGTAAGCATGTTCCCACCTCTGCACCGCCGCGCGTGCGCAGCCTTGATCGCTGGCGTCCTTGCTACCAGCACCGCCACGGCTGACACACTGTCCATCGACGCCAGCGCCGCCACACCGGCCCCATTGGCCGCCGCGCTACGCCTCGGCAGCGCCAGGGCGCCAAACGGCGACACGCTGGGCGCCAACGCCCGCTACCTCACCCGCAACGGCGCACCATGGCTGCCGGTCATGGGTGAATTCCACTACAGCCGCACGCCCGCGTCGATGTGGGAAGCGGAACTGCGCAAGATGAAAGCGGCCGGCATCGACATCGTCGCCAGCTACGTCATGTGGAACCACCACGAAGAAGTGCAGGGCAAATTCGACTGGTCCGGCAACCGCGACCTGCGCCGCTTCGTCCAACTGGCCACCAGGGCCGGGCTGAATGTGGTGGTGCGCGTGGGGCCGTGGGCACACGCCGAGGTGCGCTACGGCGGCATTCCGGACTGGGTGGTCAACACCATGCCGACACGCGCCAACGATCCGCAATACATGGCTTTCGTCGAGCGCCTGTATGGCCAGATCGGCCAGCAGCTCAAGGGCCAGCTGTGGAAGGATGGCGGCCACGTCATCGGCATCCAGCTGGAAAACGAATACAACCTTGATGGCCCGGACAAGGGCGCCGCCCACATCGCCGCGCTGAAAAAGCTGGCGCTCAAGGCGGGCATGGATGTGCCCTACTACACCGTCACAGGATGGGACGGCACGATTTATCCGGCCGGCGAAGTGACGCCGGTGTTTGGCGGCTATCCCGACGAACCTTGGGGTGTCAGCACCAGGGAGCTGCCGCCCAAGGAAACCTATGCCTTCCGCTTCGATACGCGCGTCAGCGGCGACCTCGGTGCGCAGACCGCCGCGCATGCGCCAGGCACGGCGGAAACCGACAAGGAGGTAACCCCATTCCTCGGCGCCGAATATGGCGCGGGCCTGCCGTTCATGTACCGCCGCCGCACCGTGGTGTCGGCCGACGATATCGCCGCCATGCTGCCGGTGCAGCTGGGCTCCGGCGTAAACCTGATGGGCTACTATATGTTCCATGGCGGCCGCAATCCACTCAGCCTTGGCGGCACCGGCATGGAAGAAAGCACGCTCAGTGGCGGCTACAACGACACCACCATGATCAGCTACGACTTCCAGGCGCCGCTTGGCCCGGATGGCCAGCAGCGCAAGGTGCTGGAAAAGCTGCGTCCTTATCACCTGTTCCTGCACGCTTACGGCGCGCGCCTGGCGCCCATGACGGTGCGCAAACCTGCGCTGTCGCCCGCCAGGCCGGATGATCTCACCACCGCGCGCTTTGCCGTGCGCAGTGAAGGTGATCGCGGCTTCCTGTTCGTGAACAACCACGTACGCCAGTATCCGATGGCCGCGCAGAAGACCACGCAGTTCTCCGTCAGGCTGCCAGGCCAGAGCATCACGCTGCCAAGCCAGCCCGTCGACATCGCCGATGGCGCTTACTTTATCTGGCCGCTGAATCTGGATCTGGACGGCAGCAACCTGCACTACGCCACCGCGCAGCCGGTGACCTTGCTGGACCAAGGCAAGGCTGGCGTGGTCGCGGTGTTTGCCGCCAGTGCCGGCGTGCCGGTCGAGCTGTCCTTTGACGCCGGCGCACGCGTTGCGGCGGCGGGCGGCGCGCAGATCAGCAACGCTGACGGCCACACGCTGGTCACCGGTGTGCAGCCTGGCGCCGGCGCGGCCGTGACGGTGCAACGCGATGGCAAACGCCCGCTGACCATCGTCGTACTGACGCCGGAACAATCGCAGCAGCTCAGCGTTGTGGAACTGGCCGGCCAGCGCCGCCTGCTACTCACCGCACAACAGGCTTACGCCGATGGCAAGGCGTTGCAGATGCGCGCCACTGGCGACAACACATTCCGCTTCGCCATCTACCCGGCCCTGGCCGCCACACCGAAAGCGACGACCACCGGCGCCGCGTGGACAGCAGCGCCGCGCGCCGCCACAGTCGCCCTGCGCGCCGCCGGCAACGACGGCATCTTCCAGACCTTCGAAGCCGTGCTGCCTGCACGCGATGTCAAGGCCAGCGTCACGCAAACGCGCAACGCGCAGGACGCGCCGCCGGTCGTCATCGGCGGTACCGCCAGGGCTGCGGTTCAGCCGCTGCCGGAAAGCTTCAAGGCCGCCGCCGCATGGCAGGTCAACGTGCCGCGCGAGCAGCTCAAAGGCCTGGACGACGCCCTGCTGCAAATCGATTTTGTCGGCGACATCGGCCGCCTGTACGCCGGCACCCGCATGCTGGACGACTGGTACTACAGCGGCTATCCATGGCAATACGGCCTGCGCCAGCAAGCCGCCGTGCTGGACCAGCCGCTGACCGTATCGGTGCTGCCACTGCGCGCCGATGCGCCAGTCTACCTGCCAAAAGAAGCGCGTCCCGACTTCGGCGGCGCCACGCAAATGGCCACGGTGCGCGCCGTCCGCGTGATTCCCGTGTACCAGCTGCGCATCACCCCATAAGGAGTAGTCATGTCTGAACGCCTCAAAGGCAAAGTCGCCATCGTCACCGGTTCCACCCAAGGCATAGGTCTGGCCATCGCGCGCCGCTTTGCCGCCGAAGGCGCCATGGTCACCCTCAACAGCCACCGCGACGATGAAGCCGCGCAGGCCATCACCGCCGAACTGGGACCGCAGCGCAGCCTGTTCGTGCACGCCGACGTGGCCGACCGCGCCGCCATGGAGACGCTGGCCGCGCGCACCATCGAGCGCTTCGGCAAAGTCGATATCCTCATCAACAACGCCGGCATGAATGTGTTTGACGATCCGCTCGCGCTCAGCGAGGAAGACTGGCGGCGCTGCTTTGCCGTGGACCTGGAGGGCGCGTGGAATGGCGCGCGCGCCGTGCTGCCGTCGATGCTGGCGCAAGGCGCGGGCAGCATCGTCAATATCGCCTCGGTACACGGCCACAAGATCATCCCCGGCTGCTTCCCCTACCCGGTAGCCAAGCATGCACTGATCGGCATGACGCGCGCGCTGGGCCTGGAGTACGCGGCGCGCGGCATCCGCGTCAATTCGATTTCGCCGGGCCTGATCGTCACCGACATGATCGAACGCCACTTTGCGGCCTGTCCCGACCCGCAGGCGGAGCGCGAGCGCCAGGCCGCCCTGCTGCCGTGCAAGCGCCTCGGCAAGCCGGAAGAAGTCGCCGCCACCGCCCTGTTCCTGGCCAGCGACGAAGCACCCTTCATCAACGCCACCGACATCCTGATCGACGGCGGCCGCTCACAGTTGTACCACGAGTAACATTTCCAGACCACGTAGCAGCGCTTTTTGCGCTGCGCGTGGTCAAATCCCTCATTTTTTTGACCGCTCGCAAGGCATGTGCCTTGAAATGCAACAAGGTCGTCCCTATAATTGGCACTCGATGCGATGGAGTGCTAACAACCTCATCGTTAATATTTCCGTCGTAGCAATCTGATTGAAACGACAACAAACTGTACCATTGTTAAAATTAAGGAGTTTTGTATGAACCTTCGCCCTTTGAACGATCGCGTAATCGTCAAACGCCTCGACCAGGAAACCAAAACTGCGTCCGGCCTGATCATCCCTGATGCTGCTGCTGAGAAGCCAGATCAAGGCGAGGTACTGGCAGTTGGCAATGGCAAGATCCTTGAAGACGGCAAAGTACGTCCTCTGGATGTCAAAGTAGGCGACCGCGTCCTGTTCGGCAAATACGCCGGCCAGACCGTCAAGATCGACGGCCAGGAACTGATGGTCATGCGCGAAGAAGACATCATGGCGATCGTCACCAAGTAAGACTTGGCCGAACCGATCCCACTTAATACCTCACAGGAGTAAATAACATGGCAGCTAAAGAAGTAATCTTCGGCGACGCAGCGCGCGCCAAAATGGTTGAAGGCGTTAACATTCTGGCTAACGCAGTCAAAGTCACCCTGGGCCCTAAAGGCCGTAACGTGGTACTGGAGCGCTCGTTCGGCGCCCCGACCGTGACCAAGGACGGTGTTTCGGTCGCCAAGGAAGTCGAACTGAAAGACAAGCTGCAGAACATGGGCGCGCAGATGGTCAAGGAAGTCGCTTCCAAGACTTCGGACAACGCCGGTGACGGCACCACCACCGCAACCGTGCTGGCACAAGCCCTGGTTCGCGAAGGCATGAAGTTCGTTGCCGCCGGCATGAACCCAATGGACCTGAAACGCGGTATCGACAAAGCTGTTGCCGCCACCGTCGAGCAGATCGCTGCCATCGCCCGTCCATGCACCACCACCAAGGAAATCGCCCAGGTTGGTTCGATCTCGGCCAACTCGGACCACTCGATCGGCGAGCGTATCGCTGAAGCGATGGAAAAAGTCGGCAAAGAAGGCGTGATCACCGTGGAAGACGGCAAATCGCTGAACGACGAGCTGGACATCGTTGAAGGTATGCAGTTCGACCGCGGCTACCTGTCGCCATACTTCATCAACAACCAGGACAAACAGGTTGCCGCTCTGGACAACCCATTCGTTCTGCTGTGCGACAAGAAAATCTCGAACATCCGTGACCTGCTGCCGATCCTGGAACAGATCGCCAAATCGGGCCGTCCACTGCTGATCATCGCTGAAGACATCGAAGGCGAAGCACTGGCAACCCTGGTGGTCAACAACATCCGCGGCATCCTGAAAACCGTTGCTGTGAAAGCCCCAGGCTTCGGCGACCGTCGTAAAGCCATGCTGGAAGACATCGCGATCCTGACCGGCGGTCAAGTGGTTGCTGAAGAAGTCGGCCTGACCCTGGAAAAAGTATCGCTGGAAGAACTGGGCCAAGCCAAGCGTATCGAAGTCGGCAAAGAAAACACCATCGTTATCGACGGTGCTGGCCAGGCCGAAGCCATCGAAGCCCGCGTCAAACAGATCCGCGTGCAAATCGAAGAAGCAACCTCGGACTACGACCGTGAAAAACTGCAAGAGCGCGTGGCCAAACTGGCTGGCGGCGTTGCTGTGATCAAAGTCGGTGCAGCCACCGAAGTTGAAATGAAAGAGAAAAAAGCCCGCGTTGAAGATGCACTGCACGCTACCCGTGCAGCAGTGGAAGAAGGCATCGTGCCAGGCGGCGGCGTAGCCCTGCTGCGCGCCCGCGCTCAGATCAAATCGCTGAAAGGCGACAACGCTGACCAGGACGCCGGCATCAAGATCGTGCTGCGCGCCATGGAAGAGCCACTGCGCATGATCGTTCAAAACGCTGGCGAAGAATCGTCGGTCGTCGTGAACGCAGTGCTGGCAGGCGAAGGCAACTTCGGCTACAACGCATCGAACGGCACCTACGGCGACATGGTTGAAATGGGCGTGCTGGATCCAGCCAAAGTCACCCGCTCGGCGCTGCAAAATGCCGCATCGATCGCTGGCCTGATGCTGACCACCGACTGCATGATCGCTGAAATCACCGAAGACAAGCCAGCCGGCGGTATGGGTGGCATGGGCGGTATGGGTGGTATGGGCGGCATGGACGGCATGATGTAAATGCCGGCCGGCTGATTCAGCCTGCCAGACAAAAAGCCCGCGTTGGCCTCGGCCTCGCGGGCTTTTTTTACGTCTGCTAAACTGGCGCGATGTCTACTTCAGTCCGCCGCCGTTCCCTCCTCGCCGCCAGCAGCGCGCACGCCGTGCACGATGGCCTCACTGATCTGATCTATGTGTTGCTGCCGATCTGGCAGACCCAGTTTGCCATCAGCTACGCCATGATCGGCCTGCTGCGCGCATCCTACTCGGGCGTGATGGCGGGTTTCCAGTTGCTGGCCAGCCGCCTGGCGCGGCGCTGGGGACGCGAACGCATGCTGATCGGCGGTACCGCGCTGGCTGGCGTGGCGTATCTGATCGCCGGCCAGGCGGGCGGCCTCACCGTGCTGCTGCTGGCGCTGATGCTGGGCGGACTGGGCGCCAGCACGCAGCATCCGCTGGCTTCGTCGCTGGTCACCGATGCCTACGAGCCGGGCGGTGGCGTCAAGGAAGCGCTGTCCACCTACAACTTCGCCGGCGACATCGGCAAGACCCTGATACCGGGTGCGGTCGGCCTGCTGCTAGTGGTCGTAAGCTGGCAGACCAGCGTGACCCTGATCGGCGTGCTCGGCCTGGCGGCGGCACTGCTGCTGTGGTGGCTGATCCCCGCGCCGGCCGAACTGCCAGCACATGCGCAGCATGCGGCCAAGGCCGCGCGCGGCAAGGGTTCGGCCAGCGGCCTGCACGCGCTGCTGGCGACTGGCACGCTGGACAGCACGGTCCGCATGGGCTTTCTTACCTTCCTGCCGTTTCTGCTGAAAAGCAAGGGCGCCGGCACGGCCGGTATCGGCATCGCGCTGTCGCTGCTGTTTGTCGGCGGCGCGTTCGGCAAACTGCTGTGCGGCTATCTGGGCGCGCGCATCGGCATGATGAAAACGGTGTGGGTCACCGAGTCGGCCACCTCGCTGTGCATCGTGGCGGCCGTGTTCCTGCCGCTGACGGCCGTGATGGGAATTCTGCCGCTGCTGGGCCTGGCGTTGAACGGCACCTCGTCGGTGCTGTATGGCGCGGTGCCGGAACTGGCGGCGCCAGGCAAGCGCGAACAGGCGTTCGCATTGTTCTATACCGGTACGATCGGCGCGGGCGCCCTGTCGCCGGTGCTGTTTGGCCGCGTCGGCGATGTGATGGGCGTGCCGGTGGCGCTGCTGTCGCTGGCGGCGATCCTGCTGCTGACCTTGCCACTATCGTGGCGCGTGCAAAAAGCACTCTGAGCCAAAATCGGCTGCCCGACCTTCAAGGAGCGCAGCATGGAGGCCAACGAAATTCACCAGCGTCGCAGCCCGGTGAGTCAACGGCGCAGCCAAACGCAGCGCCCCGTCAGTGCACATCACGTTCTGACGCACTACTGACATAAACTGACAGGTCTACTGAATAGAATGAGTTTCACTTTTCTTTCAGGAGACCTTCAATGAAACCAGCCACTGTCAGCGCTGTCGCCCACCTCAACTTCCGTGGCGAGGCGCGCGAGGCGCTCCATTTTTACCAGTCCGTATTTGGCGGTGAAGTCATGGCCATGAGCTACAAGGATTTCGGCCAGGTGAGCAACGAGGCGGAAGCAGACCAGCTGATCTGGGGTCAGGTCGCGGCAGACAACGGCTTCCGCATCATGGCCTACGACGTGCCATCGGCCACGCCTTACAATCCCGGCCAGAACGCCTTTCTGGTGGCGCTGGAAACGCAGACGCCGGAACAGCTCAGCGCTTACTGGGACAAGATCGCCAACGGCGCCACCATCACCGTGCCGCTGGCGCCAGCCCAATGGACGCAGCTGTTCGGCATGCTGACCGACCGCTTTGGCGTTGCCTGGTCCCTGAGCGTCGCCATGCAGCACAACAGCTAAGCCGTCAGGCGTCGTGGTAAGCCGCTTCGAGCTCTTCGCGGCGTGGAACGTCGGCGATGTGCAGGATCAGCGTGAGATTGAGGTCGTGGGCGGGATGGATGGCGCGATGCCGGGCGAACCAGAACGCTTCTTCCAGTTCCTCGTCTTCGTGCGCGGTGATGAAGACGCGCTGCGCTTCCGGCACGTCTTCATAATGCACCGCTTCCTGCGCGGCGTCGTCAATAGCTTCGCGCCACTGCTCGCAGTCCTTGCCCCAGACCAGCGCATACAGGCAGCCGGAATCGATAAGCCAGCGGCTGACGTCCCACATCATGGTTTCATGAACGTCGGTGTCAACCACCACGACGGCTTTAAATTGGCGCAAGCCCTCCAGCGCCGGCAGGTCGCTGGCAGGGCTCAGGTGCAGATATTTGAGGGCGGAATTCAGCATGACGGCATTTTCGCCTGATCCGCCCCGTCCCGCAAGCTTAGAACGGGTCCAGCGCCACCGTGAACTTGCCGCTCGCATCCAGCGCGCCCATGGTATAGCCCTGCCAGCCCGGATACGCCTGCGGCTCCCAGTAAAACACCCCCAGGCCATTCGCGCCCAGCGCCTTGGTCTTGGTCAGCAAATCGGACAGCATGGCTTTCGAGGTGGCCGCCTGGGTCCAGTCCATGCCCACTTCCGTCACCATCACCGGCTTGGCGTAGCGCGCCACCATGTCCCACATATTGGTGGAGAGCTTGCTGTTGTAGCTGGCCCAGTCCGCTGCGGGCGGATAGTGCGACATGCCGATCACATCCCACTTGGCGCCGGCCGCCTTGACGCCATCAAAGAACCAGCGGAACACGGCGTTGTCGTAGCCATTGGCCAGGTGCAGTATCACCTGCGCGTTCGGGTACACCGCCTTGGCCGCGCTGTAGCCATTGTTGATCAGACCGGCCAGGTTGCTGAAGCTTGTGGTCTTCCCTTCCGGCCATAGCATGCCGCTGTTGATCTCATTGCCGACCTGTACCCACGACACCGTTATGCCATTGGTCTTGAGGTAGTTCAGGATGCCGTAAGTGTGGCTGTAGACATCGCTGTTGAGCTGCGTCAGCGTGTGGCTGGCCCACGCGGCCGGCTTGGTCTGCTGGCCAGGATCGGCCCAGCTGTCGCTGTAATGGAAGTCGATCAGGATGCGCTGGCCCTGGGCGGCGGCGCGCTTGGCCTTGTACAGCACATCGGCGCCATCGTTCCAGCCGCCGCTCGGGTTGACCCACACGCGCAGACGGATCGCATTGACCTGCAAATTCTTGAGCAGCACAAACGGGTCGGTCTTCACGCTGCTGCTGTTGTAGAACGCATAGCCACTAGACTCCTGTTGGCTAACCCAGCTGACATCAGCGCCATTGGCAAAGGTGGCACTGCGCGCGGACAGGGCGAACGCCAGCCCGCATGCTGCGAACAGCAATGCTTTCAGTTTCATAAAGTCTCCAGTATTGTCGTTTTAACGGGATGAACACATCCCCGCCGCATCGCGCAGCGTCTTGCAACAGCGGGTACAGCAGAGATGTAGGGCTAGCCGAAGCGGGCGGCGGGCACGCCAGCCACATCGACCCGCACGGCAAACACGGCGCCGGTCAGCGGATGCGCTGCCAGCTGCTCGGGCGTGTTGTCTTCACGTGCGGTGGTGATGAACAGGGTTTTCAGGTCGGCGCCGCCCAAGGTGCACGAGGCCGGATTGCGCACGGGCATGGCGATGGTGTCCAGCAGCTCGCCGGCCGGCGAGTAGCGGCACACGCGGCTGCCGCCCCATTGCGCGATCCAGACGCAGCCTTCGCTGTCGACCGTCATGCCGTCGGGCGAACCTTCGCCTTCGCCAAACGCGCGCCACACGCGCGGCGCGTCCAGCGTGCCGTCGGCGGCCAGCGCGTAGCTGTAGATGCGGCCCTCGTAGCTGTCGGTGTGGTACATGGTGGCGCCATCCAGGCTGAAGCTGGGGCCATTGCAGATGTGGTAGCCCTCGTCCGCCACCTGCAGCGAGTGGTCGGGGTCCAGGCGGAACAGCTTGCCCACGGCCTGCTGGTAATCGTGGTTGTGCATCGAGCCGGCCCAGAGCCGGCCGGCACTGTCGGCCTTGGCGTCATTCATGCGCAAGCCGCTGCCTTCAGCAAACGGACGATGCAGGTATTCGATGCGCAGCTCCGGCTCCAGCCAGATGCGGGCGATGCCATCGCGCAGGCCGGCCATGAAGCCGTCGCCGTCGCGGCGTGCGATCAGCCAGCACATATAGTCCGGCATGGCCCAGCTGCGGCGCTGGCCGCTGCCGGCTTCCAGCGCGTGCAGCATCTGCTGCTTGAGATCGACAAAGTACAGACGGTTCTGCTCCGCCATCCACAGCGGGCCTTCGCCCAGTTGTGCGCCTACTTCCCACAGGCACTGCACGTCATGCTTGCTCATCGGTCTGCTTCCCTGATTTTAGACAGCCGTCATCATACGACTAAAACGCGCCAGGTGTGGACAAAGGCATCGGCGCGCTGCCGGAGTTCGTCCAGCGTCACCCCGGGCGTGTACAGATTGCCGCCGATCCCGAAGCCGGTGGCGCCCGCCTTGAACCAGCCAGCCATGGTGTCGGGCGCAACGCCCCCCACGGGCCACAGCGGCGTACCGGCCGGCAGCACGCTCTTGAGCGCCTTGACGCCGCCGTGGCCCACGGATTCGGCCGGGAACAGTTTCAGCGCATGGGCGCCGGCCTCCAGCGCGGCAAACGCTTCGGTGGGCGTGGCCACGCCGGGCGCGCAATACATGCCAAGGTCGGCGGCGCGGCGGATCACGGCCGGCACGCAGTTCGGCGACACCAGCAGGCGGCCGCCCGCCGCATGCACCGCGTCCACATGGTCGACGTTCAGCATGGTGCCGCCGCCGACCAGCGTGTCCGGCAAGTCCAGCTTGACGATGGCGGCAATGGCGTCAAGCGCGCCCGGGCGGTTCAGCGGCACTTCCAGCGCGCGGAAACCCGCCGTGTGCAGCACCTGGGCCACCTCCACGGCTTCGGCAGGATTGAGGCCGCGCAGGATGGCGACCAGGGGTGTGGTGGGATCGGAAATCGTCATGCTCAAGCCTGCTGAATGAATTGGGAAAGTGCGCTGCAATACACCTGGTGCGGATCGAGCACCGTGCACGGCAAGCCGAAATGGCGGGCGGCGCTGTCATAGCGCGCGGCCAGCGCAGCGGAACCGATCACGGTAATGCCCTGCCCGGCGCCACGCGCGGCGGCAAATTCGGCGCCGATCAGCAGGCCGCTCACGGTGGCCGCCGCCAGCTGGGCCGGCGCCGTGCGGGACACCACGCCCGCGCGCACGCGGAACAGGCTGTTCGACAGCGGCTCGTTGCGCGCCGCCTGTTGCAGGCCGATGGCAAAGCCCTCGGCATCGCTGCTGTCGCCGTCCATCATGGCCGCCAAGGTGCCGCCCGCCGACAGCATGGCAAACAGCTCGCCCGTCATATAGGTGGCAAAGGACTGGATCACGCCATCGCGCAGCAGCACCCATTTGCTATGGGTGCCCGGCAGTACGATCCAGCCATCGCGCCGGCCCAGGGCGATGGCGCCGAGCAGCTGGGTTTCTTCGCCGCGCATCACATCGGCCGCCGCGCCAGCGCGGTACACATAGCCGGGCACGATGCGGCAGCGGCCGGCCCAGGCCGGATCGGTGACGGCCGCCAGATGCTGCGGCAGCTGGACCAGCGGCACAGCGGCGTCGAGATAGGCCACCTCCTGCCAGCCGGACGCGCTGCCCACCATGCCGGACAGGATGACCGGCACATCGTGCGGCAGCTGCATGGCGGCCAGCAGGCCGGCCAGCGATGCGCCGAACTTGTCGCGGCCGCCCACGGCCAGCATGCCCTGGCCATCTTCATGCTCCGCCAGGCAGGCGCCGCTTTGATCGATGAGATAGGCGCGCCGGTTGCTCGTGCCCCAGTCTATCCCCACTATATGCTTGTTCACTAGGCGTATCCTTTACTGATGCTGGACCGATGGTACGAAAAAGCCGGGACCGCGGCCAATGAATAATCTCGCCGGATGAATACCAAAATAATATAGGCACGCCACGCAACAATGTCGAAAAGTCAAGTTATGACGCGTAAAAAAGGGGCAAAAGTTGCCCCTGCTGTGCCTTTGGTTTAGTATGACCGTCAATCACACGTCTCATCGTCTCCTCATGGAATTAAGCAAGCAGTCCTCCCGCAAATTCATCATCGCCGGCGTGGCGACGACCGTAATTGCGCTGGGTTTGGCCGCCTATTTCAGCAGCGCGCCCTCGGCCGAATCACAGGTCAAAATCAAGCTCCCCGTGACGCCGTCGGCCAGCGCCAGCAGCGCGGCCTCGGCCAGCAAGGCCGCGTCCGTGGCGGCGCCGCACCGTCCAGCTGAAATCAAGGATCCGGCTCCGCCAGCGGAACCGCGCGCCATCCGCACCAAGGAGCAAGGCGCGGCCGCGCTGATGGCGCTGCCGGAACTGCAGGCATGGTCGGCGCTGATTGAAAAGAACTCCAGCGGCAAGGCCCATGGCGGCCTGCTGGAATATGATCCGGCGCCACGCAAGCTCAACGGCAAAAACTACTGGCAGTTCAGCTACGTGGAAAACAGCGCGGAATCCGCGCTGCGCTGGGAAAGCTTCCTGGTATCGTCCAGCGATGACGAGATCCTGGTGGAAGACGCCACCAACGACGAAGTCATCAGCCTGGCACGCTGGCGCCGCGAGAAGCATCCGGCCAAGCGCACCAGCATGGGCAACTAGCTCGCACTACGCCGCCTTCACCCCATTGACCGGCGCTGCCTGCGGTGCAGCGCCGCGTACCTGCCCTACCCACAACACCGTCAGCAGCGCCATGCCGGCAGCAATCCAGCCATTCCAGCCATAGCCGCTGATCTGGCCGGACGCCTGCGTGTGCAGCGTCAGCCCGCCCAGCAGCGCGCCCAGCCCCGTGCCCACCTGCTGGATGGCGGCATTCGCGCTCAGGAAAGCGCCGCGGCGCGAGGGCTCCGGCACCGTCGTCATCAGCGCCTGCATGGGAATATTGCGCCCCGACGCCAGCACCATGAAGAACGGGAAGAACAGCACCACGCCGATCAGCGGCATCACCGGCATATGCGTCATGAACAGCACCGGCAGGATGAACAGCAGCGACACGATGCGGTACACCTTGTGCGCGCCGGCACGGTCCGACCACTTGCCCAGCATGCGCGCCGTGAAGAAGGTGGTGAGGCCGCCCGCCAGGTAGACATAGGTAATCTCGGCCGGCTGCAAGCCGACGTTATTCACCAGCACCGGCGAGATAAACGGAATCACCATCATGCCCGTCATCATATTCACGGCCGACAGCAGGAACGCCTTGAGATGCTTGGGCTCGCGGTACAGCGCCACCAGATTGGGCAGCACCGCCGACAGCGGCGGACGGTTCACCAGATGACCGTCCATCGCCGGCAGCACGCGCGCAGCCAGCAGCAGGATCGGCAGCGAGCACAGGACCAGGATGTAAAACGGCGAGGCCCAGCCATAGTGGGCGGCCAGCATCACACCGGTCGGCACGCCCGCCACCGAGGCCATGCTGAACGACGTCATCACCACGCCCGTCGCGGCGCCACGGCGGTTGGCGGGAATCAGATCGCCGATGATGGCCATGACGATGGCGCCAAGGATGCCGCCGGTCAGCCCGGCAAACGCGCGCGACAGCACCAGCATATGGAAACTGGTCGCAGCAGCGCACGCCAGATTGGACAGCGTGAACAATGCAAACACCGCCAGCAGCAGCTTGCGGCGGTCGAAGCGGTCGATATACATGGCCGCCGCGAGACCGGAAATGCCGGCACACCAGGCATAGGCCGACACCGCGCCCGAGACCGCGGCCGGTTCGATCTGAAACGCGCGCATCAGCTGCGGCGCCAGCGGCATCATGACCATAAAGTCCATGATGACAGTGAACTGCGTCAGCGCGAGCAGCCACAGGAGCAGGCGCTCGCGCGCCGGAGTGAGAGGGAGCGTGGCGTTCATAATGCGTTGATATCCTCGACTGCCTTGCGCAGGATGGCGCGGATCTGCTCGATCCGCTCCTGATTGTGATTACTGGCGCGGGCCTGCTCGATGGCAGCGTGCTTAAGCTCATGCATCGCACTGCGCAAGCCTTCGCGGTGCTCATCGCCTTCCGCCATGCGGGCCAGAATGGCATCCACGAACTGGCGGTTCTCCGCCAGGAAAGCCTCGCCTTCCGGCGTAATGGTATGCAGCTTCTTATTGCCATCCGGCGTCGCAACGACATGGCCCATATCCAGCAGCATGGACAGCAAGGGATAGATGGCGCCCGGGCTCGGCGTATAGCCGCCACCGGAGCGCTGCTCCAGTTCCTTGATGATTTCATAGCCATGGCGCGGCTTCTCGGCGATCAGCTGCAGCACCACATAGCGCATCGCGCCAGCGTCAAACATTTTCGGCCCACGGCCACGCGGCCCCGGACCATGCGGCCCGCCATGATGGTGATGATGGCCATGCGGTCCGTGAGGACGATGGTGATGATGTTTAAATCCAAACATGAGCTACTCCTTAAGATATAACGTATTAAGATATATCTTAACTGATTGCGAAAGAACTTCAAGTAGCGATTTGTAACAGCAAAAAAAACGGGGTCACAAAAAAAACGGGGTCAGGTCCGTCATTTCTACACGGACTCGGCTGTAACGCGCGTTACAGCCGAGTCCGTGTAGAAATGACGGACCTGACCCCGGAATGTTTAGATGCGTTTAGCTGTCGAGGTGGGAGATCAGCAGGCGGCGGTTGTCGGCTTCGCCGCTGCTGCTCTTGTGCTCGACCACGAGGCGCGAGTTCTGCGCGTCCAGCGAGATGCCGACGGATAGAATGTCGATCAGCAGCAGTTGCAGGATGCGCGAGATCATCGACAGGAAGGTGGTGCTGTCTTCCGTGTGGTCCACCGACAGGCAGACGCTGGCTTTTTTCGCCAGCGGCGAGTTGCTGGAGGTGATGGCGATGACATCCGCCCCCGCCGCACGCGCCGCGTCCACTGCCGCCAGCAGATCCGGCAGCTTGCCGGAGTTGGAGATGGCGATGACCACGTCGCCCGGATTCAGCAGTTCGGCCGCCAGCGTCAGCAAATGCGAATCGCCATAGGCCGAGGTCGGAATCCGGAAGCGGAAGAATTTGTGCTGGCCATCCAGCGCCACCACGCGCGAATTGCCCATGGCGTAGAACTCGACCCGCTTGGCTTTGGCCACCAGCGCAATCGCCTTGTCGAGCGAACGCACGTCGAGCTGGTCGCGGAATTTCAGGATCGCCGACACGGTGTTGTCGATCACCTTGGCGCTCAGGTCGTGCGTGCTGTCGCTCACGCGCACCTGGCTGTGACGCACGGGAATCGCCCCCGTCAGGCTGCTGGCAAACTTGAGCTTGAAGTCAGCCAGGCCGAGGAAGCCCAGCGAGCGGCAGAAGCGGATCACGGTCGGCTGGCTCACTTCGGCCAGGCGCGCGATATCGGCAATCGGCTCGTTCAGCACCAGGCGCGGCTGCTCCAGCACCAGTTGCGCGACGCGCTGCTCGGCCGGCGTCAGTTCGTGCTGCAGATGCTGCACGCGCTCCATCAGCGTGTTGGCGCCGCTGCGGCCGCGCAGGTGCTCGGACAGGATCGTCGCCACGCCATAGAACGCCGGGTTCGGCGTGGTGATGACATAGGTCGGGATCTCCGCCAGGTAGCTGGTGAAACGGCCCTTGGCTTCAAAGCGTGCGCGGAACGGCGAGGTGGTGAACCACTCGCCCAGGCGCGGCACAATGCCGCCGCCGATGAACATGCCGCCAAACGCACCCAGCGTCACGGCCAGGTTGGCGGTGGCGCCGCCCAGCATGGCGCAGAAGCATTCCAGCACTTCGAGGCACAGCGGATCTTTGTCTGTCAGTGCGCCGGCGATAATCTCTTGCGAGGTCAGATCGCGCACCTGGCGGCCATTGCGCTTGGCGATGGCGCGGTAGATGATTTCCATGCCCGGGCCGGAGATCAGGCGTTCGGTCGATACGTGCGACCAGGTCTGCCACGCGTATTGCAGGATCGCGTACTCGCGCTCGTCGGCCGGCGCAAAGTTGGTGTGGCCGCCTTCGGAACCCAGCGTGACGAAACCATCGACGGTGGGGATCACGCCCGACACGCCCAGGCCGGTGCCCGGTCCCAGTACGCCGATCACGGAATTGGAGGCGGGCTTGCCGCCGCCAACCTGCATCAGGTCTGCCGGTTTCAGGCCGGGCAAGGACATCGCCAGCGCGGTGAAGTCGTTCACCACCAGCAGCGTGTGCAGGCCGAGCGCGCGGCGCACTTCGTCGGTGGAGAATTCCCACGCGCGGTTGGTCATACGCACGTAGTCGCCGCTGACCGGGTTGGCCACCGCCAGCGCCGCGTGATTCAGGTTGACGCCAGCATGGTCCGCCAGATACGAGCGCAGCATGGCCACGATATCCGGGAAGTCGTCGCACTTGAGCACCCGCACGGCGCGGAATTCGCCCGGCGCGGTCTGCAGTGCGAAGCGGGCGTGGGTGGCGCCGATGTCGGCCAGCAGGCGCGGGCCGTCGGCAAAGGCGGTACGATTCAGTTTTTGATCTACTTCAGCTTGTTTCATCGTCGGTTCAGTCAAAACAGTTGGCGGAAGCATACCTGAAATACGTGGTGTTAAGAAGGAAACGATACATAACGTTATCGTTTCCTTCTCCTATGCTGCAGCTCAGGCCGCGTAGCCGAACCAGGCGCCGTACGCTGGCAGCGTGACCTTGCCATCCTGCGCGCTGCCCGGCAGGCCATAACCTTGCAGTTGCTCGGCGCCAGCCGTTGCCGGCACATCGACCGTGACCGCCTCGCCGCCCAGGTTGAAAACGGCGGTGATGCTGCGCTGTCCAGCCAGATCGCGGCGCAGCGCCAGCACCGGTTCCGGCGTGTCGAAGAAGACGATGTCGCCACGCAGCAGTTGCGGATGCTGGCGGCGCCACGCCGTGAATGCGCGGGTAAACGCAAGCGACGACGCCGCGTCCTGCTCCTGCACCGACGCCGCCTTGGCCAGGTGGTCCGGCGATACCGGCAGCCACGGCTTGCCGGTCGTGAAGCCGCCGTTGTCGCCATCGGTCCAGGCGATCGGCGTACGGCAGCCGTCGCGGCCCTTGAACTCGGGCCAGAAGGTGATGCCGTACGGGTCTTGCAGCAGTTCGTAAGGCACGTCCGCTTCGGCAAACGCCAGCTCGTCGCCCTGGTACAGGCACGGCGTGCCTTTCAGCGACAGCTGCATCGCCAGCACCAGCTTGGCGAACGCCTGCGGCGCCGCCGGACCGCCCCAGCGCGAGGCCACGCGCGGCACATCGTGATTGCCGACCGACCAGGAAGCCCAGCCGCCCTTGACGCGCGCCTCGAACTGCTCCACCTGCTCGCGGATGTAATGCGACGACATCAGGTTGACCAGCAGGTTGAAGCTGTACGCCATGTGCAGCTTGTCGCCGCCGGCCGTGTACTCCGCCATGGTGGCCAGCGAATCGTCGGAACCTACTTCGCCGATCGACACCGCCTGGTACTCGTCCAGCAGCGCGCGCAGCTGCTGCAGGAAGGGCACGTTTTCCGGCTGGGTCTTGTCGTGGTCATGCGCCTGCATGCCGTACGGGTTGACGTCGGTCACGGTGATCGAATCGCGGTTGGTGGCTGGCGGGTTGTCGCGCAGCTGCTGGTCGTGGAAGTGGTAGTTGCAGGCGTCCAGACGGATGCCGTCAACGCCGCGCTCGAGCCAGAAACGCAGCGCTGCCAGATGCGCCTGCTGTACCTCCGGATTGTGGAAGTTCAGCTGCGGCTGGCTGACGAGGAAGTTGTGCATGTAGTACTGGCGGCGGCGCGTATCCCACTGCCAGGCGGAGCCACCAAACACGGACAGCCAGTTATTCGGTGGATTGCCGTCCGGTTTGGGATCGGCCCACACATACCAGTCAGCCTTGGGATTGTCGCGGCTGGCGCGGCTTTCCTTGAACCACGAATGCTCTTCGGCCGTGTGCGCCATGACCTGGTCAATCATGATCTTGAGGCCCAGGCTATGCGCCTTGGCGATCAGCACGTCAAAGTCGGCCAGCGTGCCGAACAGCGGATCGACGTCACAGTAATCGGCAATGTCGTAGCCAAAGTCCTTCATCGGCGATTTGAAGAATGGCGAAATCCAGACGATGTCCACGCCCAGCGATGCGATATAGTCCAGCCTTGCCGTAATCCCGGGCAAGTCGCCCACGCCGTCACCGTTGCTGTCCATATAACTACGTGGATAAACCTGGTAGATGATCGCATCGCGATACCAGTCTGCAGCGTGCGGGGAAACTTGAGTAAGTTGCTTAGTCATAATCATAAGAAAATCCGGGGTTGGCAAGCGAGAATATTGATTTTGTAGACAATATACATCACGAAAATCAATTTTTCAATGCGTACCCAGCTTAATGATTATTACAAATAACCGTTAAAAAACAAAAGCTTAATGATTTTCACCGAAATCCTTGAGATAAAAAATAGTAGTCAAACTACACAACTTCAGGAGTAGATATAGTGAGCAACGAAATGAGCACGGCCGGCAACGGCCCCATGCCCCGGCAAATCCCCTACATCATCGCCAACGAAGGCTGCGAGCGGTTCAGCTTTTACGGCATGCGCAACATCCTGACGCCGTTCCTGCTCAGTACCCTGCTGCTGTTCATCCCGATCAGCGACCGCACCACCGAAGCCAAGCACGTGTTCCATACCTTCGTGATCGGCGTCTACTTCTTCCCGCTGCTGGGCGGCTGGATCGCCGACCGTTTCTGGGGCAAGTACAAAACCGTATTCTGGTTCAGCCTGATCTACGTGGCCGGCCATGCCTGCCTGGCGATTTTTGAGCACAATCTCGAAGGCTTCTACCTTGGCCTGGCGCTGATTGCGTTTGGTTCCGGCGGCATCAAGCCGCTGGTGGTGTCGTTTGTCGGCGACCAGTTCGACCAGACCAACAAGAACCGCGCCAAGGTGGTGTTTGACGCCTTCTACTGGATCATCAACTTCGGCTCCTTCTTTGCCTCGCTGCTGATGCCATTGTTCCTGCGCGACTACGGCCCGGCCGTGGCGTTCGGCATTCCCGGCATCCTGATGGCGATTGCCACGATCGTGTTCTGGGCCGGCCGCAAAAAATACGTGCACGTGCCGCCGCAGGCGCCGAATCCCGACTCGTTCAGCAGCGTGGCCCGCACCGCCCTGCTGGCGCGTGCGCCGGGCCAGTCGCGTCCGGGCCTGATGGTGGCCGGCGCCGGCGCCATCGCTGCCGTGGCATCGCTGTGCATGACGCCTTCGTGGGGCTTCGTGATTGCCGCCTGCACCGCACTGGTACTGGTGCTGGCATTTGGCGGCATCGGCGTTTCGATGCAGCTGGAACGCGCGCGCGGCCAGCACACCGACGCCGCAGTGGAAGGCGTACGCTCGGTGCTGCGCATCCTGATCGTGTTTGCCATGATTACGCCATTCTGGTCACTGTTCGACCAGAAAGCCTCGACCTGGATCGTCCAGGCCAACGCCATGGAAAGCCCGCTGCTGTCCATCCTGGGCTGGGAATTCAAGCTGCTGCCGGCGCAGATGCAGGCCGTGAATCCGATTCTCGTGATGCTGCTGATCCCGTTCAACAACGTCGCCCTGTTCCCGCTCATGCGCCTGGTCGGCATCACACCGACGCCGCTGCGCCGCATGGGGCTGGGTATCGCCCTGTCGGCCCTGGCCTGGGTGGGGATCGGCATGATCCAGCTGTGGATGGATGGCGGCGACAAGGTCTCCATCCTGTGGCAGTTGCTGCCGTACGCGCTGCTGACCTTGGGCGAAGTGCTGGTGTCCGCCACCGGCCTGGAATTCGCCTACAGCCAGGCGCCCGCCTCCATGAAAGGCATCATCCTGAGCTTCTGGTACCTGGCCGTCACGGTCGGCAACCTGTGGGTGTTGATCGTCAATTCCGGCGTCAAGAACGACATTGTGGGCGCCTGGATCGCCGGTAGCGGCCTGAGTGCGATCGCGTTCCAGATGTTCTTCTTTGCCGCGTTTGCCGCCATCGTTGCCGCGCTGTTCGCGCTCTACGCGCTGCGCTACAAAATGGTTGATAACTATCGCAAAAGCTAAGCAAGGTAGCTGACGACGGGACCGCCCGCGCATGCCACTACGTATCGAAACTACAGATTCTGGAGTACCATAGCCGCCAATTTCACGGGTAGATGTGATGAAACTGTAATCACACTACCTCTATTGACGGTTTAGGGGGATGGGATATGGGTAGTATGCGGGCGGCTTGGCGGGTTTCTTTGGGCAGCGCACTAGCGCTGTCTAGTGCGGCGGCTTGTGCAGCGCCGACACTGGCAGACTGCGATGGGCCATACGCCACCACGCTGCGCGCCGCGCCCGTCACCGATGCCCGCGCCTACTGGCTGAACCGCCAGCTGCTCAAATGGCCAGGCGCAGACAGCGCCGGCATCTTCAAGCTGTACTACTCCACCAACGCGCTGCTGCGCGCCGCCTCCGGATCGCGCGTGACCGGCGCCGATGGCGTCGTCACGCTGACGCGTTTTGACGGCGAGCTGCCTGCCGCCACCGCGCAGCGCTTCAAGTTCACCGGCGACGGCCCGGTGCTGACCGTCGCTGCCAACCACACCGCGCATCTGCCCACCATGCTCACCCAGCAAGTGATGCTGGTGCTGGAAGCGGAAAACGGCACCGTGCGCGACGCCACTACCTTGCAGATCGCCGGTGCGCTGGATGACGTCTACGCGGGCGCCGCCAAGGCCACCGATCTTGGCGTCACTGTCGGCGCGCGCGATGCCGGCTTCAAACTGTGGGCGCCGACCGCGCAGAACGTGGCCGTCTGCACCTACGCCAGCGGCGCCGGCAAGGCCAGCGCCATCACACCGATGACGCGCGATCACGCCACCGGCATCTGGTCTGCACGCGCCGGCGCCAGCGGCCAGTACTACCAATACCTGATCGATGTGGTGGCGCCGTCCGCAGGCCTGGTACGCAACCTCGTCACCGATCCGTATTCCATCAGCCTGACCACGGACTCCAGGCGCAGCTACATCGCCAGCCTCAATGACGCCAGGCTCAAACCCGCCGGCTGGGATGCGGCACCCGCGCCCAACAAGGTCGCCGCGCAAACCGACATGACCGTCTACGAACTGCATGTGCGCGACTTTTCCGTCAACGACAATACCGTCAGCGCCGCCAACCGCGGCAAATACCTGGCCTTCACCGAGGCTGGCTCCAACGGCATGAAACACCTGGCTGCGCTGAGCAAGGCCGGCATGACCGACATCCACCTGCTGCCCGTGTATGACATCGGCAGCGTGCCCGAACTGGGTTGCGTCGATCCGGAAATCGCCGTCGCAGCCGCCGACAGCGAGGTGCAGCAGGCCGCCATCGAGCAGGTGAAGTTCAAGGACTGCTACAACTGGGGCTATGACCCGTTCCACTACAACGCGCCCGAGGGCAGCTACAGCAGCAATCCCGCCGATGGCGCCAAACGCATCGTCGAATTCCGCCAGATGGTGCAGGCGCTGCACAAGACCGGCCTGCGCGTCGGCATGGACGTGGTCTACAACCACACCTACATCGCCGGACAAAACGAGAAGTCCGTACTGGACCGCGTGGTCCCCGGCTACTACCACCGCCTCAACGCCAGCGGCGCCATCGAACGCTCCACCTGCTGCGACAACACCGCCACCGAAAACCTCATGATGGGCAAGCTGATGGTGGACTCGGCCGCGCTATGGGCCAAACACTACAAGATCGACTCGTTCCGCTTCGACCTGATGGGCCACCAGCCGCGCGCGGTGATGGAGCAATTGCAGGCCGCTGCCGACAAAGCCGCAGGCAAGCATGTGAACCTGATCGGCGAAGGCTGGAACTTCGGCGAGGTGGCCGACGGTGCGCGCTTCGTGCAGGCCTCCCAGCTGTCGCTGAACGGCAGCGGCATCGGCACCTTCAGCGACCGTGGCCGCGATGCCGTGCGTGGCGGCGGCGCCGGTGACAGTGGCGTGCAGCTCATCACCCAGCAGGGCTACATCAATGGCCTGGTCTACGACGCCAATGAACAGGCGCCGCAGCGCCCTGCCGCAGACCTGCTGCACGCCGCCGACATGGTAAAGGTCGGCCTGGCCGGCACCATCCGCAGCTACCCGCTGACCATCGCCGACGGCCGCACCATCGCGCTGCAGGACATGGTCTACGGCGGCAACCAGCCGGCCGGCTATGCCAGCGAGCCGGGTGAAACCGTCAACTACGTCGAGAACCACGACAACCAGACCCTGTACGACATCAACGCCTTCAAGCTGCCGCAAGCCACCAGCGCGCGCGAACGCGCACAGGTGCAGATGCTCGGCGCTGCCATCAATGCCTTCAGCCAGGGCGTGGCCTACTTCCACGCCGGCTTCGACATCCTGCGTTCCAAATCGCTGGACCGCAACAGCTTTGAATCGGGCGACTGGTTCAATCGCCTGGACTGGAGCTATCAGGACAACTACTACGGCACCGGCCTGCCGCCCGCCGCCGACAACGGCAAGGACTACGCGCTGCTCAAGCCACTGCTGAACAACGCCGGCATCAAACCGGCGCCAGCGGACATCGCCTATGCGCGCGACGTGTTCCGCGACCTGCTGGCCATCCGCGCCAGCAGCACGCTGTTCCGCCTGCGCACGGCACAGGACATCAAACAGCGCCTGCGCTTCTTCAACACCGGCCCGCAGCAGGTGCCGACCGTGATTGCCGCCCACCTTGACGGCAAAGGCTACAAGGGTGCGCGCTACAAATCCATCACTTACCTGATCAACGTCGACAAAACCGCGCAGCAAATCACCATCGCCGAAGAGCAAAACCGCAACTACGCGCTACATCCCGTGCAAGCCGGCATGGCCGCAGGGGACAAACGCTTGATCCGTGAAGCCAAGTACGACAAAAGCACAGGAACCTTCACGCTGCCTGCACGCAGCGCCGTGGTTTTCGTAGAAAATTAAGGGATGCGAAAATCATTGATCCTGATTCTGCCGATGCTGATACTGAGCGCCTGCGGCGGCGGCGGCGCTGAGGGGCCGGTGGCCAATCACGCGCCGGTCGCCATGGCCGGCCCGGCGCAAACCGTGGCCGCCGGTACCGCGATCAAGCTGGCCGGCAGCGGCACCGACGCCGACCAGGATATCCTCAGCTATTCCTGGACGCTGACCAAACCGGCCGGCAGCGGCGCCACGCTGCTCAACTACCACGTCGCCACGCCCACCTTCTTTGCCGACGTACCGGGAGCCTATGTCGCCACGCTGATCGTCAACGACGGCAAGCTCGATAGCGCGGCGTCCACCGTCACCATCACCGCGAATTAATCCACGCCATCACGGTTGACCATGGTGTCTTCCGGCGTCAGGCGGCGGCCATCCTGGGCGACCAGTTCCAGCCGGCGCACCGGCTGGCCGCGCTTGCGGTCAACCAGATGCACATGCGCTTCGCCTGGTTCGAAAAAATAATCCTCGCCCCACTGGCGCAGCGCGGTCAGCAGCACAAACATGCCGCGCCCCTTCTCCGTCAGCTGATATTCCAGATGTGCGCCGCCATCTTCCGGCTCTACCACCTCGAAGATGCCGTGCTCCACCAGATGCCGCAGACGCGCCGCCAGGATGTTCTTCGCCATCCCCAGGCTGCGCTGGAATTCACCAAAACGCCGCGCTCCCTCGAACGCATCGCGCACGATCAGCAGCGACCAGCTGTCGCCGATCGCATCCAGCGGCCGCGCGACACCACACGCTACATCTTTATGACTCGTTCTTTTAACCATAGTTGCATATTAAAACCACAGGCAACATAAAGCAAATGGCTTCGCACTGGCCTTTCTGGCCAGGCAGCCGTGTTTAGTAATCCGCCAATAAACACGGCGGCTGCCCGGCCTTGCCGGTTTTCGCCCAGGAGGTAACTGCTACACTGGGTCATCACCATCCACCACACTCCAGGACATGAAACTGCACACGCTCGCACTCCCCGCTTTGCTGCTCGCCGTCGCTGCGTCCGCCGCCCCCGTCAAAGATCCGGTTGAATTCATCAACCCGCTGATGGGCACCGCCAGCAAACCCGAACTCTCCAACGGCAACACCTACCCGACCATCGCCCTGCCATGGGGCATGAACTTCTGGACGCCGCAGACCGGCAAGATGGGTGACGGCTGGGCCTACACTTACGACGCCGACAAAATCCGCGGCTTCAAACAAACCCACCAGCCATCGCCCTGGATGAACGACTACGGCCAGTTCGCCATCATGCCGGTGACGGGCAAGCTGCGTTTCAAACAGGATGACCGCGCCAGCTGGTTCTCGCACAAGGCGGAAGTGGCCAAGCCTTACTACTACAGCGTCTACCTGGCCGATGCCGACGTCACCACCGAAATCGCACCGACCGAGCGCGCCGCGCAGTTCCGCTTCACCTATCCGAAAACGGATGAAGCCTACGTGGTGGTGGACGCCTACGACAAAGGTTCTTACATCAAGGTCCTGCCCGCGCAGCGCAAGATCGTCGGCTACAGCACGCGCTACGCCCACGGCCCGCTGCCGAAGAATTTCAAGAACTACTTCGTCATCTACTTCGACAAACCATTCACCTCGACCCGCATCTGGAGCGGCGACAAGATCGTGGACGGCGTGAGTGAACTGGCCAGCAACCATAGCGGCGCCGTGGTCGGCTTCAAGACGGAAAAAGGCGAGAAGGTCGGCATGCGCGTGGCCTCCTCCTTCATCAGCGAAGAACAGGCAGAGCTCAACCTCCAGCGCGAACTGGCCAGCGACAGCTTCGACGCCACCGCGCAAAAAGGCAAGGAGGTCTGGAACAAGACACTGGGCCGCATCAGTGTCGAAGGCGGCAGCGATGAACAGACGCGCACCTTTTATTCCAGCCTGTACCGCATGCTGTTCTTCCCGAACAAGCTGTACGAAATCGACGCCAACAACCAGATCGTTCACTGGAGCCCTTACAACGGCCAGGTCCTGCCCGGCTATATGTTTGCCGGCACCGGCTTCTGGGACACCTTCCGCGCGCTCTATCCGTTCCTGAACCTGATGTACCCGTCGATCAACCGCGAGATGCAGGCCGGCCTGGTCAACGACTACAAGGAAGGCGGCTGGCTGCCTGAATGGTCCAGCCCCGGCCTGGCCAACGTCATGATCGGCAACAACTCCGCCTCGGTGGTGGCCGAAGCCTACATCAAGGGCCTGCGCGGCTACGACATCGAAACCCTGTGGCAGGCGCTCAAGCACGGCGCCGACAACGAAGGCCCGATGGATGCCGTCGGCCGCCGCGGCGTCAAGTACTACAATCAATTGGGCTATGTGCCATACGACGTCAAGATCAACGAAAACGCCGCACGCACGCTGGAATATGCCTACGACGATTTCGCCATCTACCAGCTGGGCAAGGCGCTCGGCAAGCCGGAGTCGGAAATCGCCATCTACAAGCAGCGCGCGATGAACTACAAAAAGCTGTTCGATCCCGAGACGGGCCTCATGCGCGGCAAGAACCAGGACGGCAGCTTCCAGTCGCCATTCAACCCGTTCAAATGGGGTGACGCCTTCACCGAGGGCAATAGCTGGCACTACACCTGGTCGGTGTTCCAGGACGTCAATGGCCTGATGGGCCTGATGGGCGGCCGCGACAAGTTCGTCGCCAAACTGGACCAGGTGTTCGACCTGCCGCCAACGTTTGACGAGAGCTACTACGGCCAGGTGATCCACGAAATCCGCGAAATGCAGATTGCGGACATGGGCCAGTACGCGCACGGCAACCAGCCCATCCAGCACATGATCTACCTGTATGGCTACGCCGGCGCGCCATGGAAGACCCAGTACTGGGTGCGCGAAACCATGAACCGCCTGTACAAGCCCACGCCGGACGGCTACTGCGGCGACGAGGACAATGGCCAGACCTCGGCCTGGTATGTGTTCTCCGCGCTGGGCTTCTACCCGGTGACGCCGGCCGTGCCGCAATATGTGGTGGGAGCGCCACTGTTCAAAAAAGCCACACTGCACCTGGAGAATGGCAAAACCATCACCATTAACGCACCGGCAAACAGCGACCAGCAACGCTATGTCGGCGCGCTCAAGGTCAACGGCAAGCCCTACGCGCACAACTGGCTGGATCACGCCGCGCTGACCCAGGGCACGGTACTGGACTTCGACATGCGCGCCACACCGAATCAGCAGCGCGGCACCGCGCCCGCCGACGCGCCTTACTCGCTATCGCAGCCATAGCGAATACCTACAGCAGGGCTATCGGGATCATGCTATGATGATGTTTCCATGTGGAAATTAAATTAATTCCGCGCCATCCCGAGCCCTGCCCCGCTCCCGATTATCGCCAGTGCCCCGACCCGCATTGCACCTTGAACTGCTTCGGACTGCACATGACGATACCCTGTTCCCTCACCGAGGCGCGCCGCCTCGACGCGCTGTACAAATTGAACCTGCTGGACACGCCGCCCAGTGAAGCCTTCGACCGCATCACGCGCATGGCGGCCAGCCTGTTCAAGCTGCCCATCGCCGCCGTCTCGCTCACCGACGCCAACCGCCAGTGGTTCAAATCGCGCGTCGGCGTCGAACATGACAACATCCCGCGCGTACGCGCGCCCTGCGGCCAGGTGGCGGACAGCAGCGACGTGCTGGTGATTCCCGACCTGCTCAAGGACGCCTGTTACCAGGACAGCCTGCTGGCAGAAAGCGGCATCCGCTACTACGCCGGCGCACCGCTCACCACCCACGATGGCCACTGCCTCGGCGCCATGTGCGTGCTGGGGACGGAACCGCGCGACACCACGCCGGAAGAAATCAGCGCACTGTGCGACCTGGCCGGCATGGTGATGGCGCAGATCGAACTGCAGCACGCGCTGGGCCGCGTCGATCCGGTCAGCGGCCTACCCAACCGCAACCAGTTCATCGAAGACTTCCAGGACCTGCAACTGGATGCGGCAGAAGGCGAGCAACGGCTGGCGGTGCTCATCAACCTGGCCACGCTGGAACAGCTGGCCCACGCCGCGCGCGCCATGAAATCGTCATATCTGGACGAACTGGTGACGGACGGCGCGCGCTGGCTGCGCGCGGAGGTGGGCGCCGGCCACCGCATCTACCACGTCGCCACGGCCCAGTTCATCCTGTTGCCGTCATCGGGCGAAACGCTGGACAGCCTGCTGCCACGCCTGCAGGACAAAATGCAGCAGGCGCACGCCATCGCGCGTTCGCGCTATGTGGCCACGCCGGCCGCCGGCGTGGTGCCGTTCGATGTCGGCCGCGACGACAGCCTGTCCGTGCTGCGCAAGGCACGCAGCGCCGCCCACGACGCCGCCGACCGCGGCCTGCTGGTGGCCATCTACTCGCAGGTGGAGGATGCGCTGTACCAGCGCCGCTTCAGCTTGCTTAACGACTTTGGCGCGGCGCTGGAAAGCCCGGACCAGCTCCGCCTGGTGTTCCAGCCGCGCATAGAAATCGAAACCGGCATGTGCATCGCCGCCGAAGCGCTGCTGCGCTGGAACCATCCGGAACTGGGCGCCATCGGCCCGGCCGAATTCATTCCCATCGTCGAGCGTTCTAGCCTGGCGCAGGCCACCACCGCCTGGGTGCTGAACGAAGCGCTGCGCCATCAAAGCGCGTGGCGCAGCGCCGGCATGGCGGTGCAAATGGCAGTGAATGTTTCGGCCGCCAATCTCACCGAGCCCGGATTTTCCGCCAGCGTGGCCGATAGCCTGGCGCGCTATCGCCTGCCCGCCGACTGCCTGGAGCTGGAAATTACCGAGAGCGCCATCATGCAGCAGCCGGCCAAGGCGCACGACACCCTGGCTGCGATTGCCGCGCTGGGCGTGGGCCTGGCCATCGACGATTTCGGCACCGGCTACAGCAGCCTGTCCTACCTGCAGACCATGCCTGCCGACGTGGTCAAGATCGACCAGTCCTTCATCCGCGGCCTGGAAGACGATACGCGCCGCCAGGCGCTGGTGCGCGCCATGATTACGCTGTCGCAGGACCTCGGCCATCGTGTGGTGGCCGAAGGTGTCGAGAATGACGATGTGCTCAACTTCCTGCGCCTGGCGGGCTGCGACGAGGCGCAAGGCTATCTGTTCGCGGCGCCGCTGGAAGCGGACGTGTTTGCCGCCTACTCCTGCCCGATCAGCACCACCGCGTTGCGCGTGCCGAAGTTGACGCTGCCGCCGCGCACCACCGCCGTCTTGCCGCTGTAGTAGTCCTTGACCTTCTGGCCGTTGGCGAACACGCCGTGCAGGTTGATCGTCGTTGACTTGCTGGTCGGCAGGTCCAGCGCCACCACCACCTTGTCGCGCAAGCCGTCCTTGTCGTAGGTGCGCTTGAAAACATAGGGCGAAGCTTGCAGTTGCTGATGCACGCCTGCGCCCACCGCCACGTGCGCCTTGCGGAACAGACCCAGTCTGGCCCAGTGCGCGCGCACATCGGCAATCCGGTAGCCGTCGCGCTCCACATTCTGCTCCAGCTCACGCCAGTTCATGAACGAGCGCAGCCTGGCGTCGCCCGTAGCCTCCGCAATATCGAGCTTGCGCGCCGTTTCATCGCCGTAGTAAATCTGCGCCGCGCCAGGCGCCAGCAGCAGCTTGTTGGCGCTTTCAAACGGCTTCTTGCGCGCGGCGTCGAACGGTGCGCCGTCGTCGTGCGAGTCCAGATAGTTGAGCACCGAATAGCCATTCAGGCGGCCGCCGTGCAGCGTATTCGAGTAAGTGCTGAAGAGCGTTTCATAATCCTTCTCGGCATCCTTCACCAGCCCGAAATTGATCATGCTGTTGAAGCCCGCCTGGTAGTAGTTGACACTCTGCCCGCTACCCAGCTCGTGATACAGGCCATCGGCGACCTTGTAGTTGTAGACTTCCGCCGTGCTGTAAAACTTGTCGTCGCTGAGCTTCTTGTCCGGATTGGCCTTCTTCCAGTCCTCAAAGGCGATCGACGCTTCCTTGAGCAGCTCCTTCCATACCTTGCTTTCCACATGCTTGACGGTGTCGGCGCGGAAGCCGTCCACACCGTACTTGCGTATCCAGTCCGTATGCCACTTGATCAGGTAGTAGCGCGGCGCGCGCGGATAGCCGGTGCGGGCAAAGAACTCGTTGAGGCTTTTGACCTCTTCCTCAAAGCGTCCTTCGCGCTGCCACTTCGCCATCAGCCGCTCCGGCAGTTCGACCGGCGTGTCGCTCTCGGTCAGGAAGTCCGGCAGGTTCTTCACCAGCGTGCACTCGATGGTGGTCTTCGCATCCTTGTAGGTGCACTGCGGCGCCGTGCGTACCCAGTCCTTTGGCCACACGGGATCGGCTTCCGTTACCGGTCCGGTATGGTTCATCACCACATCCAGCAGCACGCGGATGCCGCGCGCATGCGCCGCTTCCACCAGGTTGCGGAAATCGTTCTCCGTACCGAGGTTGGCATCGACCGCAGTGAAGTCCGAAGCCCAGTAGCCGTGGAAGCCGTAAGACTTGCCCGTGCCTTCATCCGTGCCCTCGTGGATCTGCTCCACCGGCGGCGTCACCCATATTGCATCCACGCCCAGGCTGTCGAAATACCCGTCGTTGATTTTATTGATGACGCCTGCCAGATCGCCGCCCATAAAGCCGCGCAGCGGCGCCGCGTCCTTGCGGCGGTCATAGGCCAGGTCATTGCCCGTAAAGGCATTGTTGAAACGGTCCGTCAGCAGGAAATAGACTGTCGCGTTCTCCCACAGGAATGGCCTGGGTTTTGCTGCGGCGGGTGCTGCCGGTGCCGCTACCGCGTTGGCGCCTAGCGCCATTGCCATGGTCAGTGCGAGTGTCGTCAATTTCATGCTGTCGTCCTTATGGTTGTTTATGTTGTGACGGTGGGATGGGCGCGGCCGGTCCAGTCGGCGATGCCCGCGACCTGTTCGGCAATCAGTATCAGCGCCGACAGGGCCTGCTGGGTAGGCAGGTGGTGGTACTTGGGATCAGCTTCGTAACGCTCCAGGTAGACCCGCAAGGTCGCGCCCTCGGTGCCCGTGCCCGACAGGCGGAACACGATACGCGAGCCATTGGTCATCACGATGCGTATGCCCTGCTGTGTTGAGACCGAGCCATCGACCGGATCGGTGTATTCAAAATCATCGGCCAGGGCGACCACGTAATGGCCCAGGTCCGTGCCAGCCAGCGTGGCCAGCTTGATGCGCAGGGAAGCCATGAGTTCATTGGCGGCCTTGGTATCCAGCGCCTCGTAGTCATGGCGCGAATAGTAGTTGCGGCCAAAGCGCGCCCAATGCTCGCTGACCAGCTGCTCGACCGATTTGCCGGTCGCCGCCAGCAGGTTTAGCCAGAACAGCACGGCCCACACGCCATCCTTTTCGCGGATGTGGCTGGAGCCCGTGCCGTAGCTCTCTTCGCCGCACAGCGTGGCCTTGCCGGCATCCAGCAGATTGCCGAAGAACTTCCAGCCGGTCGGCGTTTCATAGCAGGGGATGCCCAGCGCCTCCGCCACGCGGTCGGCCGCCTGCGAGGTCGGCATGGAGCGCGCGATGCCCTTGAGGCCAGCGCGGTAGCCCGGCGCCAGCGTGGCATGTGCGGCCAGCACGGCCAGGCTGTCCGATGGCGTGACGGCGAAGTTGCGGCCGACGATCATATTGCGGTCACCGTCGCCGTCGGAAGCGGCGCCGAAGTCGGGCGCGTTTTCCGCCGCCATCAGGTCAATCAGCTCTGCGGCATTGACGGGATTGGGGTCGGGGTGATGGCCGCCGAAATCCTCCAGCGGCACGGCGTTGATCACCGTCCCCGCCGGCGCGCCCAGCTGGCCTTCGATAATCGCCCTGGCGTACGGCCCCGAGACAGCATGCATGCCGTCAAAGCACATGCGGAAGCCGCCCGCAAACAGCTTGCGGATGGCGTCGAAATCAAACAGCTGCTGCATCAGTTCCGCGTAGTCGGCCACCGGGTCGATCACTTCGACGTCCATTTCTTCAACGCGCGCGGCGCCGAGGCGATTCAGGTCGATATCCGCCGCATCGCTGATGCGGTATTGACTGACCGCTTCCGTGCGATGGTAGATCGCCTCGGTGACATTCTCTGGCGCCGGACCGCCATTGGCGATGTTGTACTTGATGCCGAAGTCGCCCTCCGGGCCGCCGGGATTGTGGCTGGCCGACAGCACGATGCCGCCCAGCGCCGCATGCTTGCGGATCACGCAGCTCACCGCCGGCGTGGACAGTATGCCGCCTTGCCCCACCAGCACCTTGGCAAAACCATGGGCCGCCGCCATGCGCAGGATGGTCTGCACCGCGACGAGGTTATGGAAGCGGCCATCGCCGCCCAGCACCAGCGTCTTGCCGCTGCAATCGCCCAGCGTGTCGAACACGCTTTGCACAAAATTTTCGAGGTAGTGAGGCTGCTGGAAAACGCTGACTTTCTTGCGCAGGCCCGAGGTGCCTGGCCGCTGGCCTGCGAAAGGCGTGGTGCTGATCGTCGTAATGCTCATGTTCGCTCCGCTAAGGTAGATGACAGATTCATAGCAACGGTTTTACCTGTTCCGGCAAAATCGCGTCGCACAAATAACTTGTCTCGCGAACAATATTACATCACGCCGGCTCCGCCTCATCGCGTACGATCAGCGTCAGCACGCCTGCTATCACCATGCACAAACCGCCCAGCATCAGCGTCTTGACGCTATGGCCCGCGAACCAGTGCTTGGTCACATAACCCAGCAGCAGGCCACTGACGATTTGCGGAATCACGATGAAGAAGTTGAACACGCCCATGTAGTAGCCCATGCGGTTGGCCGGCAGCGCGCCGGCCAGAATCGCATACGGCATGGTCAGGATACTGGCCCAGGCAATGCCCACGCCGATCATCGGCACGAACAGCGTGTTCAGGTCATGGATGGTATAGAGGCTCAGCAGGCTGAGGCCACCGATGAGCAAACAGGTCAGGTGCACCACCTTGCGGCTGGTGTGGCGCGCAAACACCGGCAGGATGAACGCCGCCAGCGCCGAGACGCCGCTGTAGACCGCAAACATCACGCCCACATGGTTGCCCGCTTCCTGGAACGCTGCCGACTGCGCATCGGTCGTGCCAAACACGTTTTCCGCCACGCCGTTGGTGGTGTAGATCCACATGGCGAACAGGCCGATCCAGGTGAAGAACTGCACCACGGCAAGCTGCATCATGGTCTTCGGCATTTTGGCGAAGCCGCCAAAGATCTCGCTCAGCGCACGGCCCATGCCCTGGCTGTCCTTCACCTCTGCCTGGAAGGCTGCCAAGTCTGCGGGCGGCGCTTCCTTGGCGGTCAGCACGGTCCACAGCACGGCCAGGAAGTACACGGCGCCACCGGCATAGAAGGAATAGCGCACGGTGTCAGGAATCGCGCCGTTGAGCGGGATATTGCTGACGCCCATGTGCGTGAAGATGGTCGGCAGCAGCGACGCGATTACCGCGCCCCAGCCGATGAAGAAGGTCTGCATCGCAAAACCGGCGGTCTGCTGCGACGGTCCCAGCTTGTCGCCGACGAAGGCGCGGAACGGCTCCATCGACACATTGATCGCCCCATCCAGCAGCCACAGCACAATCGCAGCCATCCACAGCGCGGAGGAATTCGGCATCAGGAACAGGGCGATTGACGCCAGCAAGGCGCCAATGAAGAAGAACGGACGGCGGCGGCCCCACACGGGATGCCAGGTACGGTCGCTCAGGTAGCCGATGATCGGCTGCACCAGCAAGCCGGTGACCGGCGGCGCCAGCCAGAACAGGGGAAGATCGTCGGGATTGGCGCCCAGCGTGGAGAAGATCCGGCTGACGTTGGCGTTTTGCAGCGCGAAGCCAAATTGGATGCCAAAGAAGCCAAGACTCATGTTCCACAACTGCCAGAACGACAGTAGGGGCTTTTTGCTGGAAGAATGCATGCTGCGCGTCCCGAGTATTTAAAATTTGTAGCAAAATAACACGCGACCCTATGCGTGTCAATTGGAAGAACTTCCTAGTAAAATGAAGGAAACAGGGCTTTTCAAGGGCATCATCATGGTGTCAAATGTAGCCAAACAACAAAATTCAAGACGACCAGCGAGACTTTTACCTACATGACTATCCATTCCTTTGCCAAACTGGCCGCTGCCGCGCCCCTGGTCCTGTTGGCCGCCCAGCCGGCGCTGGCGCAAAATGCCGACCGCAAGTTTAACGGTATCACCCAGCGCGACGGTCACCTGGAAGTACAGACCAGCGACGGCAGCTACCTGATCAAGCCCTACTCCCCCGGCATCGTGGAAACAACGTTTGTGCCCAAAGGCGAAACCGTCGAGCCCGCCTCGCATGCCGTGGTGCTGGCGCCCGCAGCGGTCAACGCCAGCTTGAAGCAAAAAGGCGGCAGCTACGAATATGCCACATCCGGCATCACCGTCACGATTACCCGATCCCCGTTCAGGATCGCCTACGCCTACAAGGGCAAGCCGCTGGTGGCTGAAAAGCGCGGCTACATCCACGTCCGCGACGATGTGGCCAGCGGCAGCAAGGACATCAACAAAGGCCAGCCACGCGAACTGGAAGCCATCGAATTCGCACTGGACAAGGACGAAGCCCTGTACGGCGCAGGCTCGCGCGCGGTCGGCATGAACCGCCGCGGCCACCGCTACACCTTGTACAACAAAGCGCACTACGGCTACGGCGACCATTCGGAACTCATGGGCTACTCCATGCCGATCGCCATGTCGTCGAAAATGTACGCGATCCACTTCGACAATCCACAGACCGGCTACCTGGATTTCGACAGCAAGAAAAACAACAGCTTGACCTATGAAGCCATCGGCGGCCGCAAGACCTACCAGGTGATCGCCGGCGACAGCTGGGAAGACGTGGTCGGCAACTACACCAGCCTGACCGGCAAGCAGCCATTGCCGCCGCGCTGGGCCTTCGGCAATTTCGCCATGCGCTTCGGCTATCACAACGAAAAGGAAGCGCGCGACACCATCAACAAATTCATCGCCGACGACATCCCGCTCGATGGCATCGTGTTTGACCTGTACTGGTTCGGCAAGGAAGTCAAAGGCACCATGGGCAACCTGGCCTGGGACAAGGACAGCTTCCCGAACCCGGAAGGCATGATTGCCGACTTCAAATCCAAAGGCGTGCAAACCGTGGTGATTACCGAGCCGTTTGTGCTCGACACCTCGAAGCGCTGGCAGGAAGCCGTCGACAAGCAAGTGCTGGCCACCGGCCCTGACGGCAAGCCGCTCGCTTACGACTTCTATTTCGGCCACACCGGCTTGATCGACATTTTCAGCCCACAGGGCAGGAGCTGGTTCTGGGATATCTACAAAGGCCTGCGCCAGCAAGGCGTGGCCGGCGTGTGGGGCGACCTGGGCGAGCCGGAGGTACATCCAACCGAACTGCGTCACGCCACCGGCACCGCCGACCAGGTGCACAACATCTACGGCCACCAGTGGGCGCGCCTGGTGGCGGAAGGCTACCAGCAGGACTTTCCGGCCGAGCGTCCCTTCATCCTGATGCGCTCCGGTTACTCGGGCACGCAGCGCTACGGCATCATCCCTTGGTCGGGTGACGTCGAACGCGGCTGGGGCGGACTGCAATCGCAGCCGGAGATCGCTCTGCAGATGGGCATGCAGGGCGTGGGCTATATGCACTCGGACCTGGGCGGCTTCGCCAACGCAGTGCTGGACAATGAGCTGTACACGCGCTGGCTGCAATACGGCGTGTTCCAGCCGGTGTTCCGTCCGCACGCGCAGGAGGAAGTGCCAGCGGAGCCGGTCTACCGCGAAGACCAGACCAAGGCACTGGCACGCGAAGCGATCCGCCTGCGCTATCGCCTGCTGCCATACAACTACACGCTGGGCTTCGACAACAACCAGCACGGCCTGCCGTTGATGCGCCCGATGATTTACGAAGAGCCGGGCAACGCCAAGGTACGCGCACTGTCGTCAACCTACTTGTGGGGCAAGGACTTCCTCGTCACGCCAGTGCTGAAGAAAGGCCAGACCTCCGCCGACATCTACTTCCCGGCACGCAGTGCGTGGTTTGATTTCTACACGGGCGAGAAGCAGGCCGGCGGCGCAACGCGCTCCATCGCGCTGTCGCCGGACCACGTGCCGGTGTATGTACGCGCTGGCGCCTTCATCCCGATGGCCAAGGTCGTGCAATCAACGCGCGACTACAGCACCAAACACATCGACCTGCACTACTGGCACGACGCCTCGGTGCGCGCAGGCGCTGGCAAGCTGTATGACGACGATGGCCTGACCGCGCAAGCCTATGAACAGGGCAAGTACGAACTGCTGCACTTCACCAGCAAGCTGCAAGGCAAGGCACTGTCGCTGCGCGTGGAATCGGAAGTGGGCAAGCAATACCAGCGCCCGGCGCGCGGCATCGCACTGACGGTGCACAACGTGACGGCGGCGCCATCGTCGGTGCGCGTGGACGGCAAGGTAGCGGTGTTTGGCTGGGATGACAAAACCAGCCAGCTCACGGTACAGCTGCCGGCCGGCGAGCAAGCCAGCCGCAGCGTCGACATCTCCCTGTAGTTCACCACCACTCCCCGCTCAGGCAGCGGGGAGTTTCGCATTACAATCTCCTGATCTCCGGGAGGTGCAAATGCAGATATCCGATCTCGATACGGTACGTGAAACGCTCATCGCGCGCGAGCCGATTTTTCACCGGCGAGAATTTGGCACGCGCCGCGAAGACCTGCTCAACATGACCGCAAACGATTTCTGGGAAATCGGCGCCAGCGGCCAGGCCTACAACCGCGAATTCGTCATCGAGACGCTGCTGGAGCGCTACCAGACGCCGGAGCCAGATGACTGGTCCTGCTCGGACTTCACCCTCCGCCAGATCGCCGCAGATCTCTACCAGCTCAATTACATCCTGATACAGCCAGGCCGGCAGACACGCAGAACAACGCTGTGGCGGCAGACCGGCGACGCGTGGCAGATCGTCTTCCACCAAGGTACCGTGATCGCCTGAACGATCACTTCGCGCCAGCCGCCACAAGAACAATTGCCTTTATAATATCGCCCAAATAAACCATCGATCCGCCTCCACCTCATGTTTCAAAAAGCACTCTTAGTTGTCCTGCTCTTCAGCACCAGCGTAACGCAAGCCGCCATTAAAAACACTAGCCAGGACTACTACGCAACAGGTTTCCAGAAAGCCCAGGACAAAGACAAAGCCCTCGCGGCCATCGCGCAGCTGGAAAAAAGCCTGCAAACGATTTATACCGATTTCAGCACCTCGATCAAGCAAATCGAAAAGCAGCAGCCTGTCTCGTTTTTTGAAAAACTCAAATTGGCCGCCGACCACGCCTATGCCAGCAACGCGCTCATTAGCGCAGAGAAGAAGTTTTTGCTCTCCCTGGAAGTTTCAGACTCCGAAATCAAACCAGAGACAGCACCTAATCAGGAATTCCTCAGCTTCCTGCATGGCGTCTCCGATGCCACCGGCTATTACATCGCCTCATCAATGAAGGCAAGAAACAGGGAGGGCTTTCCACCACTGTATTTTCCAGAATTCTGCTTTGCAGACAGCTTCCAGCAAGAGCCAATACAGGTCACACCGGAGATTACATCCTTCCTGACGAAAAACGCCTTCAAGAACCAAGTCACGGATAATCTGTACGAAATAAAAACCGCAGCAATACCCAAGGTGACGATAGAGAAAACGCGCAGTTACGCGATGGACGGCATCAGCGAGTCCTGCGGAAGCTACGGCGAAATTGACAAGCGACTCCCCCAGCAAAAAGTCCTGATCTTCGCCGATACGATTAAAGCCCGATCCTATCTGAAAAAGCGGCCCGAACTGGTTGCGACATTCTTTCAAGAGATAGAAACGCATGAGCTGATGCACTACTTCACCAAAAACTCCTGCAGAAGCCTGGGTTCGCGAGAAGTCAACATCAACAACGTTCTCTACACGCAAAGAAGAATCAACGAAGCCCTGGCCAGCATTGGCGCAATAGCAGTTTTTACATCGACACAGGACGAAAACAAAAAATATATCCTGTTCAATGAGTTATATAGCGCAGGAAACTCGTCATACGGCCTGACGTTTGATCTGTTTTTTACTCCGATCTACGCAAAAGCCGCGCGGGATGAGTTCAATAAACTGCAAAAAACCGCGCAGGCAGGCGGCAAGCTCACCGCCAAAGATATGCCGCCCTATATGAAGCTTGTCAGCCAGTCTACCGCCGACAGCCTCGGGACATTGACGGTGGATGGCGAGGAGAAATTTGTGTCCGTGCCGTTTGTGTACTCGAACTTTTCCTTAACGTACGATCCACTGCTGGACGTCAGCGATGACGATGTGCTGTCGGCAGCGGAAGCCGCGTTGACAACCATTTTGAATGTGCAGAATTCGATCTGCACTGAGTGATAATTGCACTAGCTCAGACTTAACCTGACACGAACTGTGAGATGAGTTAGAGTTCTGAGAGGCTGCTACCAGCCATCAGCAGACCTCCAATTTTTTGAAAATCGTAATGGCTAAAATCTTGGCAATCCTCATTCTTCCCTCTGGCTTCAATGTGGCTGTCGAGGCGAAGGATGGCTTTATAGAACGTTCATTTCAGAATTCACGCGAAGGCGTAAGTGATTTCCTGGCCTTTGCCGGACCATTTTTGAAGTCAGAAAATTTGAAGTTTTGTGCCGTTTCGACGGTCAATGAATCGGGTGCAGTCATGCAGTGGCTAACTGAGAGCGGGCCTCAAGTTGGTTTTCTGACGTACCCTACTTACAAGGCATACGCTGAGGAAGCGAAATCCGACCCAATGTCCGCCGCGACCGTAGCAAAATGCTGCGTCGCTCGATATATCGTTACCAGGTGACAGCGTCCGCAGCCAGAAGCTGGCATTTAATTGGAGTTCAGATGGGTTTATTCGGATGGTTTGGGCGAAGCAAAAAAGGCGTAACTGAGTCAAGTGCTAAGACAGTGAAGGTTTACTTGAATCCGTTGCACGCAATGCTTTGGGCAGCGGAAAAACAGAAGGGCTCACCTCTCACTAAAATTGAGGTATTGCATGTGCGGGACTCTACCGTTGCCATCGACATGACGCCGGAGCAAGCAGAAAAGTTTTATGCGTCTCTGGACGCTCAGATGCCGATTGGCCGACTCAATCCTGAGCGGATTTGGGAAGAGTGGAAGGAAGTGCGAAGCCAGCTTTTTTGAACGCTGCTGCAGTCGGCCAAAAACAGCCGGACTCGCGGCGCTAATTTGGCACGCAGAAGCGTCTTTCATATGATTTTGCTGAAAATTTTTGGGTGTAAGAACTAAATGGGTCGAAAGATTTTTTGTGCATTTGCCATTGGCATGGCTGTTAATTTTAATTTGGCAAATGCTGAGCCAATAAGCCCTGATGGGCAGACCTTCCAGGCTATTCTACATAAACGATTAGACGCGGGGAGTCCTTACATCATAATTCCTCTCATCAGTGGCGGGGATTTGGAACGTAAATTCGCCCACAGCTTATTGGATGAACTTTGGACGAAGGATTCGTATCGAACGCATCTCACAAATTGGCTAGCCAGCCAGCCGGCAGTCGAGGAGGGCAAGTTAGTCGGTATGTGGTACGCCCATTACCACAAGGCTTTCGTGGACTCTTTTGACTTGTTGAAAGATAACACTGTTAAAAAGCTATGGAGGCTCAACGATCAAAATGCCGTTTATGCTCTGAGTCGAGCAGATTGTGATAGCCGAAGCGGGGAGGACATAGGCAACATGCTTTTGGTTGCTCGCAATGACTTCCTTGGGGCCCATTCGAGAGGCATTTCTGCGGATCTGGCTACCGCAATAGCAGGTGAGTTTTCTCGCCAAGATAATCCCAAGAGTGGAGATCGCCCAGTTGCCAGCGTAATGAGCGCACTCACAGTCCGAACGCTGAAGGCGGTAGCAGCGACCTTGCCGGATAAAGATGGGGAGCAACTGGTTAATGCCTACAGCTATCGTCCCGATGCTCCAACCCTTAGCGAGGCTGCAATGTGTCAACGCGGATGGATTGTCGCCCATGCAGTCGAGGATAGCGCTCTGAGTGACAGCGGAGTTTCTTCCTCCATTATGCGCAGAACGATGACGGCAACGGCTTATTCGACCGCATTTCGCGTTTTGTACAAGGGGCAGAAATAATCCGGAAAATAAGCGACCTGATTGCTTAGGCTAAATAAGGGTAAACTTCTGCTATGGGGCGAATTCGGTAATAAATTCCGAGGCCCGAGACGGAGAGGCTGGCGCAATAGTTCAAACTACAGCGCCATCGGTTTCGTCTTTTTCCTTGACCGGCTTGATCAGGTCTTCGCGCTTCACGCCCAGCCACATGGCCACTGCAGCAGCAACGAACACCGACGAGTAAATACCGAAGCAGATGCCGATGGTCAGCGCCATGGCGAAGAAGTGCAAGGTCGGGCCGCCCAGGAACAGCATGGACAGCACCATCATCTGCGTACAGCCGTGGATGATGATGGTACGCGAGATGGTCGAGGTGATCGCGTTGTCGATCACCTCATGCACCGAGGCCTTGCGCTGCTTGCGGAAACTTTCGCGGATACGGTCGAAGATAACCACCGACTCATTCACCGAGTAACCCAGCACCGCCAGCACGCCAGCCAGCACGGTCAGCGAGAACTCCCACTGGAAGAACGCGAAGAAGCCGAGAATGATCACGACGTCGTGCAAGTTGGCGATAATCGCTGCCACCGCAAACTTCCACTCGAAGCGGATGGCCAGGTAGACCATCACGCCGATCACCACCATCACCAGTGCATTCAGGCCGTTCTGGGTCAGCTCGTCGCCCACCTGCGGACCAACAAATTCCACCTTCTGCAACGACACCAGCTCGGCATCGCCAGTACCAGCGCACGATTGCTTGACCACGTGCTCGCCCTTGGCGGTCACGGTGTCGATCTGCTTCAGGCCACCGGTTTCGGCTTTGCACAGTGCGTCGAACACCTGCGCCGAAGCATCCTTCGGCGTGATGCCCTTCACCACCGGCAGACGCAGCATCACGTCATGCGCGGTGCCAAAGCCGGTCGCTTCCGGCTGCTCGTAGCCAATGGTTTCCAGCGTGTGGCGGATGCGTTCCAGATTCGCCGCCTGCTGGTAGCGCAGCTCCATCACGGTACCGCCGGTGAATTCCACCGACAGGTGCAGACCCTTGTGGATCAGGAAGAACACGGCCGCAACGAAGGTCAACGCCGAAACGACGTTGAGCACCAGCGCGTGGCGCATGAACGGGATGTCTTTTTTAATGCGGAAAAATTCCATGTTCAGTGCCCCTGATTATTTTTGGCCTGGTACCCAGACGGTACCAATAGCCATCGATTGCAGTTTCTTCTTGCGGCCGTACCAGAGGTTGACCACACCACGCGAGACAAACACGGCGGAGAACATCGAGGTCAGAATACCCAGCGTGTGCACCACAGCGAAGCCGCGGATCGGACCGGAACCGAACACCCACAGCGCCACACCGACGATCAGCGTGGTGACATTGGAGTCGATGATGGTGGCCCAGGCACGTTCGAAGCCGGCGGCAATCGCCGCCTGCGGCGTCGCACCCGCGCGCAGCTCTTCGCGGATACGCTCGTTAATCAGCACGTTGGAGTCAATCGCCATACCCAGCGCCAGCGCGATAGCGGCCATGCCCGGCAGGGTCAGGGTCACCTGCATCTGCGACAGGATAGCCAGCAGGAATAGCAGGTTGCACGCCAGCGCGAACACGCTGAAGAAGCCGAAGATCATGTAGTAGGCAATCATGAAGACAGCAATCGCGGCAAAGCCATACATGGTCGAGTGGATGCCCTTGGCGATGTTCTCGGCGCCCAGTGCAGGACCGATGGTGCGTTCTTCGATCACGTCCATCGGCGCAGACAGCGCACCGGAACGCAGCAGCAGCGCCAGCTCTGCAGCGTTGCCGGACGTGCCCATGCCCGTGATATTGAAGCCGCTGCCGTTGAGTTCCTGCTGAATCGTCGGCACCGACAACACTTCTGGCTTTCCGGTTCTTTCGTACAGCACTATTGCCATGCGCTTGCCAACTTTCCCGGTGGTAGCTTCGCTGATGCGGCGACGGCCTTCGCTATTCAGGTCCACATTCACGGCGGGATGCTGGTTCTGGTCAAAGGCCGCGACGGCGCTTGTGATGTACTCCCCAGTCAGTACCACGTCCTTGGATACCACCACTGGCGCGTCCTTGCCGACAGTGAGCAGTTCGTCGTTAAACGGAATCGCGGCAGACATTTCGCTACCCGGCAGGATCGCGTCATCAACCATGCGAATTTCCAGAGTGGCGGTGCGGCCAATGACCGAGCGGGCACGCGCCACGTCCTGCATCCCTGGTAGTTGAACTACGATGCGGTCGGCGCCTTGCTGCTGAATTACCGGCTCAGCGACACCTAACTGGTTCACTCGTTTAGACAAGGTGTTGATGTTCTGCTGCACGCCATCCGCAATGATCTGTTTCTGTGCTTCTGGCTTCAGGCGCATAGCGATACCCAGATCGCTGCCGTCACCGGTGTCGGCAAAGACCAGTCCACTGAGCTGTCCGGCCAGCACATCTTTCGCTCGCTGTCGCGTGGCGTCGTCGCGGAATTTGATGCTGACCGCATCGCCTTCGCGCGCAATGCCGGCATGGCGCACATCCTTGTCGCGCAAGATGCCGCGTGTGGCTGCCTGTATCCCCTGTATGCGCTTGTTGAGCATGGCTTGGGTGTCGACCTGCATGAGAAAGTGTACGCCGCCACGCAAGTCGAGGCCGAGATACATCGGCATTGCGCGTAGAGTTCGCAGCCACTTGGGCGTGTCGGCTTGCAGGTTCAGGGCCACCACGTAGGCGGGGTCATTCGCGTCCGCATTCAGGACAGCATCCAACGCAGATTTGGCGCGGAACTGGATATCCGGGGTAGCGAAGCTGGCGCTGACGAAGGGATAGGCGCCGGACGTGTCGTAGCTGAGCTCCTTGTATTCAATGCCCTCTTTCGCCAGTACGCCGGCAACCTGGCGGCTCATCTCGGTGTTGATCTTGACGCTGGATTTTCCGCTGGTTACTTGCACCAACGGCACTTCACCAAAGTAATTCGGCGCGGCGTAAAGTGCGCCCAACAAAATGGCGACGGCAATCAGGACGTACTTCCAGATTGGATATCGGTTCATGGATCTCTCTCGCTTTTCGAATACGCACGAGTTGATGTTATTTTTTCGACAAACAAGAGCTTATCAAGAGAATATTTTTATCTTGATGAATTCCGGGGCGAGACATCGGTAGACTGGCAGGGCGTTAATTCAGGAGGGGAACGGCCATTCTGGCCAATAGGGGCAGTGATGTTCAAACCAAGCACAACTTTGCCAAGCCGGTCGCAAGGCGAACGTCGTCCTTCAGGCCAGGTCGTGGCCTGCAAAGGCAACCAATATTTCAGGGCATTTATAGCCGCGTCCATCAATCAGGTGCAGCTCAAAGCCGGTCAAGCAACTGCTGCTCCGCGCGGTCACTCAGCACCAGCACCAGTTTCAACTTGGCCCGGGTCATCCCTACAAACAGCTTGCGCAGCACCAGCTGGTCCATCTCGGCAAAATCGATCTCGGTGAAGATGATCGCCGGCGCCGATTGGCCTTTGAAGCGATAGACCGACTCCGCCAGCAGGCCGCCATCGCGGTACTGCGGATTGCCGAACAAGTCGTACTCGCCCGTGAACGATTTGAGTGTATGCACATCGCTCAGTTGATCGAGATGCAGGATCACCGATTTTTCACGCCCACGGAACGAGGCGATGGCGATATCGTCACGCGTAAAGCCCGCGCCCAGGCATAGCGTCACCGCACGCCGCGTTTGCGCCAGCATCGCTTCCGTGTCGCCTTGCGGATAGACCAGTTCCTCGATCTCTGCGCCCTTGAACGGACTGCCCGCTTCCACCGGCGTCTGCGTGGCGCCGATGGACGCCAGTATCTGGACGATCTGACGCGGGCTGCGATAGTTGGTGTCGGAGTGCAGCGTCACCCAGCCTGGCAGCGGCACGCCGGCCTTGCCGTACAAATTCTGGTTCGGGTCCTCCAGCCAGATCGCGCGGCCATCCTCCCTCAGCATGCGCAGCAGGATATCGCGCCAGACCGGCGAGAAATCCTGTCCCTCATCGACAATCAGCACATCGTATTGCCAACTGGCCGGCAGCGGTGACACCGCCATCTGCGTTTCGATCTTTTCCCACACGTCCGGCGCGGCGTAGTTGGGCGTCTCGCCCTGTTCGCGCGCGAACGCATCGCTCAGCATGTGAAAGCTCGCCACCCGCCCACCGGGCGGCATCAGGCGTTCGATGTGATCCGCCAGCGGCCGGTTGTAGCACACGTATAGCGGACACAAGCCCGCCTCGATTGCCGCCGTATATTCCGCCAGCGCCAGCTGCGTCTTACCGCTGCCGGCCGTGCCGATCACGTGCAGGCGGAACGGCGAAAATTCCAGCCGCCGCGCCCACGTCGCCAGGCCACCGGCCAGTCGCGTCACCATCTCGGCCGCATTGCCTATCATCGAACTGGGATCGGGGCGCAAGCTCAGCATATTGCCGAGGAAGCGCGTCACCTTGTCGAACTGCTCGCTGGGTTCAGGGCTGGTGACCGGCAGCGTTTCGCGGATTACTTCCGCCAGGCGGTGCTTGCGGTTGGCATCGATGATGTGGCGGGGATCGATGCCCGCCAGCTGCGGGTCGCGCACGATGTAGTCTGGGCAGTACAGCAGGTAGTCAATCGACATCTGGCCGCCAAACCGCTCGGTCAGCCCCTTGATCGAGCGCATGATGTGGTTGGCGACCTTGCGCGGTTTGCCCTCGTAGTTCTTGACCAGTCCATCCGGCGTCTCGCTGAGAAAGCCCGACTTCTGCTCAATCAGCAGCACCCGGCCATTGGGCGCGACGATGATGAAGTCGATTTCATCGAAGGCCGAGAAGCCCTTCTCCACATTGGTCCAATGGACGCCGTGATAAATCCGGTAAGGCGCATCGGCCAGCACAGACTTCAGATAATTGAGCGTCTCGATCTCGCGCGCCGCAGCGCCGGTAGCCGACATCTCTTGCCAGCCGGTGGGGTGAAGATGGGCCATGAAGTAATCAACGCTCCGCTAATCAAAAACCCATTGTAAGATGATTTTAGTCGTCAGCCTCGTTCTCACAAACGAGTGAGATATCACACTCATTAAGAATATATTGCAGAACACGCGACAAGGCAGCGTAATCAAAATCCTTGGGCTTTCTTTTCGCGGTAGCGATGCGGTTGACTGCAGCAATCAGCGCATCACTAAAGAACTTGAACTGCTGCTCCGCAGGCAGTTCCTTTACTTCCGTCCACTCCACCTGACCAACAGAGACAAACGCCTTCATCTTGGGACGATAGCTCATATACTCCTTGGTCTTATGAAACCAGACACCCCATCCCTCGAGTTCAGCAAGTTCAAAGCCTAAAATAAACTCTTCGATTGAAGTCCCAAAATCCAGGCCAGCCAGCCTGGCCGCGATATAGTCCTCCATCGCTGGAATGCTCAACCGCCACAAACCTGTCTGCGGCGGGCCGCCATAGTAAACAGTGCGGCTTTCCGCAGACTGCCCAGCCCAGATAACTTCACCGCCATACGTTGTTTGAATTCGAAATTTCATGCCAGAACACTGTTGCTAATATGGGCACGCAGCATATCATCTTGCTCAAATGAAAAATGCGTGGATTGTCACCTCACTTTGCCCGCATTCACAAAACAATCCGCCGTCATCGTCCTTTTACTCAGTGCAAAGTTCTCTGCGAGTAAGTGTATGATTAGCCGCCATCGGACCAGCCGGTCCGGTGACCAAGACAAGATCACCCAGGGAGATGCAAGTGACATCAAAAATTATCAGCACGCTGTTGGCCGCCACCGCCATGACAGCCGCCGGCGCTACCGCGCTGGCTGCGCCCGCAAGCAAACCGACTGTCGCAGAAGCCGAACGCTTCCTCGCCGACACCGAAACCAGACTCAATAAGCTGAACAACGAACAGGCCCGCGCTGCATGGGTCGGCTCGAACTTTATCACCGACGATACCGAAGGCATCGCCTCCTTCTTCGCCGAACGCTTCCTGACCGCCTCCGGTGAAGCCGCCATTGGCGCGCGCCGTTTCAATGGCCTGAAGCTGTCGCCGGAATCCGCGCGCAAGATGATGCTGCTCCAGCAGACGCTGGTCTTCGCCGACCCGAAAGAACGCGAACAATACGCCGCGCTGCAGGCGGCCCTGAACGGCGCCTACGGCAAAGCCAAGTACTGCCCTAAAAAACCGGACGGCACCACCGGCGACTGCATGCCGCTGGGCGAAATGGAAAAGGTCCTGGCCAACAGCCGCGATGAAGCCAAGCTCAAAGAGATGTGGCTGGGCTGGCACGCACAAGCACCTGCCTACAAATCCAAGTACGTTGATTACATCGCGCTGTCCAACAAGGGTGCCAAGCAGATGGGCTTCCCGGACACCGGCGCCATGTGGCGCTCGCAGTACGACATGCCGCCGGAAGCTTTCGCCGCCGAGATGGAACGCCTGTGGCAGCAGGTCAAGCCGCTGTACGACTCGCTGCACACCTACACCCGCTACAAGCTGCGCGCCACTTACGGCCCGGACGTGGTGCCGCTGACCGGCCCTATCCCGTCCCACCTGTTCGGCAATATGTGGAGCCAGAGCTGGAACAATCTGTATCCGATCCTGAAGCCGGCCACCGGCGCCAGCAGCTATGACCTGACCAAGGTGCTGGAACAGCGCAAGACCGACGCCACGCAGATGACCAAATATGCGGAAGGCTTCTACACCTCGCTGGGCATGCAGAAGCTGCCGCAATCGTTCTGGGAACGCTCGCTGCTGACCAAGCCGCGCGACCGCGATGTGGTGTGCCATGCTTCCGCCTGGCCGCTCGACGAGAAGGATGATGTACGCATCAAGATGTGCATTACGCCGACCGCCGAAGACTTCACCGTGATCCATCACGAACTGGGCCACATCTACTACTTCCTCGGCTACACCAAACAGCCGTTCCTGTTCCGTAACGGCGCCAACGACGGCTTTCACGAAGCCATCGGCGACACCATCGCGCTGTCGATCACGCCAGGCTATCTGAAGAAAATCGGTCTGATGGATCAGGAACCGGACGTCACGGCCGACATCCCGCAACTGCTGGAGCGTGCGTTGAGCAAGGTGGCGATACTACCGTTCGCCTACTCGGTCGATAAATGGCGTTGGGACGTCTATTCGGGCAAGACCAAGCCGGCCGATTTCGACAAGAGCTGGTGGCAGCTGCGCGAACAATACATGGGCATGAAGCGCCCGGCGCCTGGCGATGACGCGACCGGCTTTGATGCGGGCGCCAAGTACCATGTGGCGGCCGACGTGCCATACGCACGCTACTTCCTGGCCGACATGCTGCAGTTCCAGTTCCACCGCGCGCTGTGCCGCGAAGCCGGCTACACCGGTCCGCTGAACCGCTGCTCAGTGTATGGCAACGCCAAAGCCGGCGCCAAGCTGCAGCAAATGCTGGCCATGGGTGCAAGCAAGCCATGGCCAGAAGCGCTGAAGGCTATCTCGGGTGAAGAGAAGATCGACGGCAACGCGCTGCTCGAGTACTTTGCTCCGCTGAAGACCTGGCTGGACCAGCAGAACGCAGCTTTCGCTGCCGCCGAAACGAAGTAAGCCTTAGTTAAACTTACTTCGCCGACGCATCGGTCGCCGCAGCGGCCGGTGCGTTTTTCACGTACTTGTCAAACCAGCGCAGCATCTCATACACCAGCTGTTCGTTCGACTCACGCGCTGCGTACCAGTGCGGCTCGTGCGGCAGCATCACCAGACGCGTCACACCACCGTTACCGCGGATCGCCTCATACAGCTTGGTCGATTGCAGCGGCGTGGTGCCCGGATTGGCGTCATCCCCGCCGTGCACGATCAGCAGCGGCGTCTTCAGCTTGTCGGCATAGAAGAAGGTCGATGCCTTGGTGTACACCTCCGGCGCTTCCCATACCGAGCGGCGCTCGTTCTGGAAACCGAATGGCGTCAGCGACTTGTTGTACGAGCCGCTGGTGGCCGCACCGGCACGGAACAGCGTCGAATGCGCCAGCAGATTGGCGGTCATCAGCGCGCCGTGGCTGTGACCCGTCACGCCAACGCGGTTCGGATCGGTCACGCCCAGACGCACCGCTTCATCCACCGCCGCTTGGGCGTTCGCCACCAGCTGTTCGGTGTAGGTGTCATACGCCTTGCGCGGATCGCCCACGATAGGGAATGCGGCGCTGTCGATAATCGCGTAGCCCGACAGCAGCAGCAGGCGATACTGGCGCAGACGCGTGAACGTCGCTTGTGAACCGGTGGTCTGGCCGGCCTTGGACGCATCCGCGTAGTCCAGCGGGTAGGCGTTCAGAATGGTCGGCAAACGCGTGCCTTCCTTGTAGCCCGGCGGCGTGTACAGCGTGAACGACAGCTCCAGGCCATCGGCGCGCTTGTATTTCACCAGGCGCTTCTTGATCTCGCGCACTTGCGGCATCGGATCAACCAGATGGGTCAGCGCCACGCTCGACGAAGCGTAGTTTGCCTCGCCCGCTTCGGCGTTGGTAGCAGCACCCAGCGTTCGCACGAAGGCGTTCGGGGTTTCCTCGGACGATTGGTACCAGGTCAGCAGACGGCCCGGATTGTTACCGGCAAAGCCGATGAACTGTTCATACGAGGTTTTACTGCTGCGGAACAGGCGTTCGGTCTGTTTGGTCTGCAGGTTGAACTTGTCGAGGAACGGGCGATCACCTTCCGGCGAAGAACCGACGCCAGACAGGAAGATGGTATCGCCATCCACGCGGATCACCGGGAAGCCATTCGCCAGCCGGCGTTGTACCGGCGAGCCGGGATTGGCGTATTTCTCATCGACCGACATATCCCAGACCAGCTTGCGCGAATTGCTGGCATCATCGATATTGACCTGCCAGGTGCGGCGCCATTTACGGTTGACGTCATAGTCGCTCAGCAGGGCCACGCCCGGCTGCTCGCTCCACGACAGGCCGGCATAGCGCTGCTCGGTGCGGGTGATCTCGACCGGCGCGGCATTGAACGGCGCCTTCAGCATCATCAGCTTGTCGCGTTCCTTGGCCTGCACTTTCGGATCGCCGCCATCCAGCGCCTCGGCCCACACCAGCGTTGCCGCTTCGGTCGGGCGCCAGGTGAAGCTGCGCGGACCAACTGGCACGCCGCGGTTCGGCACGCGGTCGGCCAGCGGCAGCGCGGCGATTTCGCGCACCACCGGTTTGCCGCCCTTGGCGTTCAGGTCCCACAGGTCGATCTGTTTCGGGAAGCGGTCGAAGGTCGTCACATACGAATATGGCGGACGGATTTCCGTCACCACCGCATGGCGGCCATCCGGCGCCACACTCAGTTCTTCGTACAGGCCGGGCTTGCCGACCGGCGTGATCTTGCCGCTGACCACATCCACCAGCGCCAGCTGCGAGGTGCCGTAGTAGTTGAACAGTTCTTCGTCGTGACGGTTGCGCAGCGTGTCACGGTTTTCATAGGTGCTGCTCTGGCCAGTCTCGCCCAGCGATTCCTGGATGCCCGGACCGTCCGAGCCTGGTGGTGCGACCGGCGGCGCTTTCTGCACTGGTACCAGCTTGACCAGCAGGGTTTTCTGGTCCGGCATCCATTGCATCTGGTCGCCAAACATCTGGTTCAGGCGTACGCCTGGCAGACGGCGGATCGCGCCGGTTTTGGCATCGCCGACCCACAGCTCCACCGCGTCGGTGGTGACGTTTTCAAACACAAAGCGCTGGCCATCGGCGCTCCACACCGGACGGCGCGGGCAGGCATCGGCGGGCAGCTTGATCGCGGTTTGCTTGCCGTCGGCAACCTGCACCAGGTCAATCGCGCTTACGCATGGCGGAATGCCGTAGCCGCCCGGCGTGTCGTGCTGGCTATGGTTACCCGGTTCGATACGCACGCCGGCCAGCCGCAGGAAAGGCGTGGCGACTTTGGCGATCGACGGATAGTCCTGCATGGTGACCAGCATCAGCTTGTCGCGGGTCGGGCTGAGGGATGGCGATGGCGGCGGCGGCGCGCGCATCACATCGAGGATTTCCTTCGGCGGCTGATTATAGACGCTGGCGGCGGCTGCGGTGGCGGGGGTTGCGGCCGCTGGGGCGGCAAGCGCGGTGGACGTCATGCCAGCTGCGAGCGTAGCGCTCACGAGGCCGCACAACAGGTATTTTCCCTGCATGGACATTCTCCAGTGTTAAAAAAAAACGGCGTCCCGAAGGACGCCGCTCTATCTTAAGCGAAAATGCTTAGAACTTGTAGTTCACGCCTGCCAGCACGGTACGGCCGTACTTCTGGTATTCCAGCTGCTGCGAACGGTCGCCGTTGTAGGTTTCGTAAGCAGCGTTGCGCAGGTTGTTCACTTGCAGCAGCAGGCCCACACCCTTCATAGCGCCCGTGTTGAAGGTGTAGCCGACCTGGAAGTCGATGATGTTTTCACCGACCACATAGCGCAGCGCACGGTCGTTGGAGAAGTTGCCGATCTCACCCACGAAGTCCGAGCGGCGACGCTGGCTGATACGGGTTTCGAAGCCGTTCTTCTCGTAGTAAGCAGTCAGGTTGGTGACGTGCTTCGACAGGCCTGGCAGCGGAATGTGCTGGCCGATGCTGCCGCTTGGATCTTCAATCGTGATCTTGCTGTCGGTGTAGGTGGTGCTGGCGCTCAGACCAAAACCATCCAGTGCCTTGCTCACCATGTTCAGTGGCAGGGAAGCCGACAGCTCGGCGCCTTTCAGGTTGCCGCCGTTGCCGTTGTAGGCAGCGGTGTAATTACCGATGGCGGTGTGCAGCGGGTAGCCTGGGCCGTCACCAATGGCGCCTGGTGGAATGTAGGCGCTGAAGTCATACGACTTGGTCTGCGTGAAGATGTAGGTGTCCAGCTTCTTGAAGAACACTGCCGCAGCAAAGTAAGCCTTCTTGTCGAAGTATTTCTCGTACGAGAGGTCGAAGGCTTTGGCGCGCCATGGATCCAGGCGTGCGTTACCGCCGCTGGCGCCTGGTTCACGCTTGGTGGTGTCGATGCCGAAGTCCAGCGCCGAACGCAGCTGGTCGACACGTGGACGGGCCAGTTGCTTGGCCAGCGCTACGCGCACGGTTTGCTGGTTGTCCAGGCCGAAGGCCAGGTTCATGCTAGGCAGTACGTCGGTGTATTTCTTGCCGTCGTTGATAGGCTTGATGGCACCAGTGGTGTTGTCATACCAGCGCGAAGCCGACGACTGGTCGGTACGCTGCACCTGCACGCCAACGTTACCGCGCAGGCTGATGTCATTGCCCAGTTCTGCTTCGATATTCGCTTTGGCAAATGCGGTGGTGACTTTTTCGCTGACTTCCCAGGTCTTGGCGATCAGGTAGCCTTGGGTGTCGGTCGGCGCGAAGGTCATGTACTTGTCAACCACGGCTGGCACATTCCAGGTTGGAATGGAACCGGCGCCGGCAAAGCCCAGGTCAGCCGACTGATAGAACAGGTCGGACGAAATGGTGGTTGGCGCACCCTTCAGATTGATATTGCCTTCAGGCTGATGCTTGTTCTTGGTACGGTCGCTGTAGTTGGCGCCGATGTCGAAGCTCGAGAACACTTTTTCCAGTGCGCCGAACGACTGGATGTTGGCAACCAGCTTGAAGCCTTTCAGCTCGTCTTCCACGCTTGGGGTTTTGCCGTAGCCGGAACCGTAGATGGTGTTGGTGACGTACAGGTTGTTGCGGTTGTTGTAGTCCAGGCCCGGGGTCATCTGCGAGAAACCACCGTCGCCGTAACCGAGCTTGACCGAATCCAGGAATGGCGCGCCGGCGGCGTTGCTCATCTGCAGATTGTTTTCCAGGCTCAGCTCGTCGCGCTTGGCTTTTGAGTAGTTCAGGTCAGCAAACAGCGACCAGCCATTGAGCTTGAATTCATTGCTCCAGCCGGCAGCGCGGATGTCATCCTGGCGTTTGTTGTACATGCCGCGTACCAGCGGATAGATATTGTTGGCGGTACCGCTGGCGATGGTGCCACCGTTGACCACGACCGGGTTGTAGACCGGGTCAGGCTTGTTGCCGCCATTCCAGCCGCTCAGGTTGATTTCGAGCTGGTTGGAGGTTTCTTCGTTCTTGAAGCGCGAAGCATAGACGTCAACGATGCTGGTCCACTGCTTGTTTGGACGGTATTGCAGCACGCCCATCAGGCCATCACGCTCGTTGCGGCCGCTCTTGGCCACGGCCTTGATACCGTCGGAAGCGAAGGTGCCGTCTGGCAGACCGGCGCGGCCATCACGTTTCCATGGCTCGTACAGGCCGGTTTCGTTGTCCAGCACTGGCGTTTCCAGGTGGGCGAAACCCAGCGCGATACCGATGGTGCGGTTGGCGAACTGGTCGATATAGCTGGCGCTGAAGCGGTTGCCGGTGTCTTTGGCGTTACCAATCTTGCCCAGCGAGTTCTTTTCGCCGCGCGCATTCAGGGCCACGGTGCGGCCGCTGAAGTTCAGAGGGCGCACGGTTTGCATGTCGATGGTGCCCGACAGGCCCTGACCGACCAGACCGGCGTCCGGGGTTTTGTAGACGGTGACGCCGCCCATCAGTTCCGATGGGTACTGGTCGAATTCCACGCTGCGGTTGTCGCCGGTGGAGACTTGCTCACGGCCGTTCAGCAGGGTGGTGGAGAAATCTGGCGACAGACCACGAATCGAGATCACTTGCGCACGGCCGGCAACGCGCTGGGCGGCCAGACCTGGCAGGCGCGAGATCGATTCTGCGATCGATACGTCCGGCAGCTTGCCGATGTCTTCTGCCGAAATCGCCTCAACGATGGAGGTCGCGTCTTTTTTCACCGAGATAGCGTCTTCGATACCGCGGCGGATACCGGCCACGGTCACGGACATGACTTTGGTGTCATCCGCAGCAGGCGCGGTCGCGGTTTGCGCGTGCACCGGCGCGGCGATGGCTGCGGCCAGCAGGGCGCAACCAGCGGCGACCGGCTTTAATGGGAACGCAGTGTGGCTGCGCTTACTTGCGAAGATGTTCATTTAATGTCCCCTCTCATGACACAAATTTAAGTCCCGCAAACATGACAACTACACGGGATCCAAGGAATTACAACGTTCTAAAGACGTTCTAGAAAGAATTTTGTACTAAAACTAGATTCGGTGTCAATCAAACTTCCGTACCACTACGGATTACAAGCCTCTAGCCACGCGGCTTCCCCTATGAGATACGATATCTCGTTGTATTTCGGCTACAAGACCAGCATCAGCAACTTGTAGTAGAACTACACCTTGAACGAAAAAAGACGGTGTTTTTGAAAGCAAACGCCAGCAGAAGCCTGCCTTCCAGACCGCGCCAGCGCACCACTTTTGATCTCAAAAGCCATTTTGGAGGAAAATGACGAAACCACTGTACTCCGACTAAATTACATCGTGTCGGCAGCGTTTGATGAACTGCGGTTTTGAGAGTATTCTCTCGTAAAATCAAAGCACTAAGCCCGGAAAGCATAAAAACACGGGCGTGTAGTACGACTACCTTTTCGGAGACTACATGAGGAAAACGCTGGCGGCGGCGCTGCTTGCCGCCCTACTGCCCGTAAGCGCCTGTGCGGCATCATCCAACTATCGCATCGACCATATGGACCCGCCGCTATGGTGGACCGGCATGCACAATCCCAGGCTACAACTCATGGTGCATGGCCAGCAGATTGCCGATCTGGAGCCGGTGCTGAATTATCCCGGGGTGCGCATCGCCAGCGTGGCGCGCGTCACCAACCGCAACTACCTGTTCCTCGACCTGGATATCTCGCCAGAAGCGAAGCCGGGCAAGCTGGATCTGGTATTCCAGCACGGCGGCCAGGAAATCCACTACAGCTACGAGCTGCAAGCGCGGCGCCAGGGTTCCGCCAAGCGCCCGGGTTTCAACAGCAGCGACGCCATCTATCAGGTAATGCCGGACCGCTTTGCCAATGGCGACGCCGCCAACGACAATGTCGACGGCATGGCCGACCGACTAAACCGCGCCGATGGCGCTGGCCGCCATGGCGGCGACATCCAGGGCATCATCGATCATCTGGACTACATCGCCGGCCTGGGTTTCACCCAGCTCTGGCCCACGCCGCTGCTGGAATCAAATATGCCGCGCGGCTCCTACCACGGCTACGCCACCACCGATCACTACCGCATCGACCCGCGCTACGGCAGCAACGCCAGCTACCGCCAGCTGGCCACGCAGGCACAAGGCAAAGGCATCGGCCTGATACAGGACGTGGTACTTAACCACATCGGCGGCAAACACTGGTGGATGCAGGACATGCCGATGCCGGACTGGCTGACCTACCAGGGCAAATACGTGCCGACCCGGCATAAGCGCGTGGCAGTGCAAGACCCGTATGCGTCGGAAGAAGACAAGCGCAATTTCACGCAGGGCTGGTTCTCGCCCGGCATGCCGGACCTGAACCAGGCCAATCCCTTTGTGGCGACCTATCTGATTCAGAACAGCATCTGGTGGATAGAGTACGCCGGCTTGTCCGGCTTGCGCGTGGATACCTACGGCTACTCCAACACCCGCTTCCTGAGCGATTGGTCAGGCGCGGTCATGGCCGAATATCCGCAACTGAATCTGGTGGGCGAGGAATGGAGTCCGCTGATCCCCGTGGTGGCGCATTGGCAGCGTGGTCACAAGAACTTTGACGGCTATGTCTCGCAGATGCCCAGCATGATGGACTTCCCGTTGAACGACGCACTGCGCCGTGCACTGGTGGCGCCCGAGGATGGCGAGCAAGGCCTGAAGACGCTCTATGAAACCGTATCGCAGGACTATCTGTACGCGGAACCCGGCAACCTGGTTCTGTTTGAAGGCAACCACGACCTGTCACGCATCTACAGCGCACTGGATGCCGACCAGGGCCTGTTCCGCATGGCGGTGGCGTTTGTGGCCACCATGCCGCGCATCCCGCAGTTCTACTCGGGCACCGAGATCCAGATGGCCAGCACCACCAAAGGCCGCGACGATGCATCGTATCGCCAGGACTTTCCGGGTGGCTGGGCTGGCGACAAGGTCAATGCCTTTACCGGCGCCGGCCTCACTGCCCGGCAGGCCGACGCCCAGGCCTACGTCCGCAAGCTGCTCAACTGGCGCAAGACCGCCTCCGTGATCCATCACGGGAAGCTGATGCACTACGGCCCCGAGCAAAACACTTACATCTACTTCCGCTATGACGACAGCAGGAAAGTCATGGTGGCGCTCAACAAGAACGCCACCGACACCGTCCTGTCAACCGCGCGCTTCCACGAAATGCTGGGCGGCGTGAAGGCCGGCACCGACGTCATCACCGGCCAGCGCGTCCCGCTGGATGGACAAATAAAACTGCCAGCGCGCTCTGCGCTGATACTGGAGATCCAATGAAGAAGCACTTCACCGCGCTATTGCCGCTGCTGCCACTGCTGCCGCTGTTCACACTGAACGCACAAGCTGCGCCCAGCACCACCACCACCAGCTATCCGACCTGGGATGGCAAGCAGGAGACGGTAAGTTACACCACGCCCGACGCCGGCGCCGCGCTGCGCAGCTATACGCAATCCACCACCATGCGCGTACGCGAAGGCGGCAAGCAGGAAGTCAGCTACGCCGAATCAGCCTCACTGCCGACTGTCCGCAGCGGCAACCTCGCCTTTGACGCGCTGTTCGCACTGGCCGGCAGCGAGATGAAGCTGGACTCCGTCAAGGAGATCCGCGACGGCAGCTACAATGGCGGCAACGCCATCCCGTGCGAGTGCTTTGAAACGGGCGAGCTATGGCATTATGTCTGGACCCGCGACCTGTCCTACGCCGCTTCCCTGGGCCTCGGCATGCTGGATCCGCAACGCACCCGCAACTCGCTGCAGTTCAAACTCGCCGGCTACCGGGACGGCACACAAGCCGGCCTGCATGCCATCGGCGACGGCTATCAGATCGTGCAGGACACCGGCAGCGGCGGCAGCTGGCCGGTCAGCACGGACCGCGTCAGCTGGGCCTTCGGCGCCGACGAAGCACTCAAAGCATTGCCAGCCGAGGAGCGCAAGGCCTTCGCGGCCCAGGCCCTGCATGCCCTCGGCAACACGTTGGAGAACGACCGTATCGCCATCTGGGATGCCGCCGACGGCTTGTACAACGGCGAAGAATCCTTCCTCGACTGGCGCGAACAAAGCTATGCCGCATGGTTGCCGGGCGAGCTGTCATACATGGCCACGTCCAAGGCCTTGTCCACCAACGCCGCGCACTACAAGGCACTTACACTGGCCGCACAACTGACGCAGGAACAAGGCGACAGCGCACGCGCGCAACGCTACGGCAGCTGGGCAGCGGATCTCAAAAAAGCCATCAACCAGCGCTTCTGGCAAGCCGACAGCGGCATGTACAGCAGCGTCACGGCCGGCCACTTCGACGGCGCGGCACTCTACAAATACGACTGGCTGGGACAATCGCTGGCCATCGTCACCGGCATCGCCGATGCCCAGCAGGCACAGAGCATCCTTGCCCACTATCCGCATGGTCCGCTGGGGGTACCGGTGATCTGGCCGCAGCAGGCGAATACCGCCGTTTACCACAACCGCGCCATGTGGCCCTTCGTCACCGCTTACGGTTTGAAGGCGGCCGCCATCGGCGCCAACGTCGCCGTGGCGGATGCCGCCTACGATACGCTGATGCGCGGCGCCGCCACCAACCTCTCCAACATGGAGAACCTGGAATGGCTATCGGCCCAACCCATGCTGGATGACGGCAAGCTGAGTGGGCCGGTAGTCAACTCGCGCCGCCAGCTGTGGTCTGTCGGCGGCTATCTGGGCATGGTAGTGGGCAGCGTGTTCGGCGTGCAGACCACCAATGACGGCATCGTACTCAAACCCTTCATCACCGCCAAACTGCGCCGCGAGACGTTCGCAGGCAGCGATACGATCGCGCTGGATAACCTGTCCTTGCGCGGCAAGCGCCTGCAGGTACGGGTGCACCTGCCTGCCGCCGTCGCCGGCAACGGCTACTACGCCATCGACAGCATCGTCTTGAATGGCCAGCCTGCCAGCGCGGCAATGGCTTGGGATGCGCTGGCCGATAACAACGTCATCGACATCCGCCTTGGCAAACTGCTGCCTGGCCAGACGGGCAAGCGCAGCGTGACCGCCAAGCCACTGGTGCAGGACGCAAGCGTGTACGCGCCGGCCGAGCCGAGTATTGAAAAACTGGAGCGCGCTGCCTATGGCATTCCAACGCTGCACATCGCAGCGGGCGACAAGCGCGCGGCCGGCGTGGTGTACAACATCTACCGCAACGGCCAGCTGGTGGGCGCGCGCATCAGTGCGACGACATGGTCTGACCGCCATGCGGGCAGCGCGGCCGGAGGGAACCTCTGCTACGCGGTGGAAGCGATGTACGCGCGCTCCGGCAACCGCAGCCACCACAGCATGCCGGTCTGCCTGAACGCCGGCACGGAATACGCCGCCATGCACAACGGCTGGGGCGCTCCCGGCGACAGCTTTGCACAGGTATTCAAGGTCGATCAGACAGGCAGCTACGCCATCCAGATCAAGTACCGCAATACCGCGCATCAGATCAACCTGGGCGTCAGCGGTGGCGTGAAATGGGCCTCGCTGAAAGACAGCAGTGGCACCATCGTCGCCAATGGCGTCGTCCAGATGCCGCACTCCCCTGCCGATGCGGGCGCCAAATATTCGACACCATTGCGCGCCAACCTGGTGGCCGGCAGCTACACGCTGGAGCTGGCAGACTTCTACAACATGAGCTATATGAAGTCCAACACCACCTACAGCGATGCCGGCGGCGTGAAAGGGCCGTCCAACAGATTCGACATCCACGGCATACGCGTCATGCCGGTGCCGCGCAACGATGCATCGGCCAGCGCTGCGCCAGCGGGCACACTGCGCATCGTCGATCAATTCGCCTCGCCGCAACTGGGCAACAGTCGCAAGCTGCGCATCTACCTGCCGCCGGGCTATGACAGCCACCCACAGCAGCGCTATCCCGTGCTGTACATGCACGACGGCCAGAACCTGTTCGATCCGAAAACCGCCGCTTTCGGCACGGCCTGGGAAGTCGGCATCACCATGGATAAGCTGATCGCCACCGGCGCCATCAAGCCGGCCATCATCGTCGGCATCGACAACGCTGGCGAACAACGCATTGCCGAGTACACGCCCTGCTGCGATCCGCAATACGGCGGCGGCAAGATCGACGCCTACGCGGCCTTTATCGTCGATACCGTGAAACCATGGGCCGACGCCAACCTGCGCACCTTGAATGACCGCGAACACACGGCCATCATGGGCTCCTCGCTGGGCGGCATCGCCTCCGTCTACATCGGCCAGAAGTACCCGCAAGTGTTTTCCATGGCGGGCGGCGTTTCCAGCTCGTTCTGGTGGAATAAGGAGATGTTCATCAAGAACCTGCCGGATGCACCGGCGGTCAGGTTCTACATCGACGCAGGCACCGACAACGACGGCATCGAGGAAACCCGCAAGATGCGCGACGCCATGCAGGCCAAGGGCTACACGCTGTACTACCATGAGGCGGAAGGTGGCATCCACAACGAAAAGTCGTGGGCGGCCCGCGTGCATCTGCCACTGATCTGGTTCTTCAGGAAGTAAGTAATGCGACCCGCTGCTGGCGCACTGCCAGCAGCGCCTCCAGCTCTTCCGGCGAGACGGCGGCGCTGATATAAAAGCCAAATACCTCGTCGCAGCCCATCGCCGACAACTGCGCCAGCTGCGCGCCGGTTTCCACGCCGGCGGCGATCACTTGCATGTTCTGGGCATGCGCGGCTTCAATAATGGAGCGTACCATCGCCTCATCGCGCGACAAGTCGTCCACAAACGTCTTGTCGATCTTGACCACATCCACCGAGAAGCGCCGCAGATAACCCAGCGACGCATAACCGGTACCAAAGTCGCTAATCGCAATCCGCACACCCAGACGATTGAACTGCTGCAGAATGTCTTCCACATGCTGGCTTTTATCAATCAGCATTGCCTCAGCAATTTCCAGTTCGATGCAGCTGCCGGCGACACCGGCCTTGTCGAGTATCGAGGCCAGCGCCTGCACGATATCCTTGTTGAAGAACTGGCGCGCCGACAGATGCACTGCCACCGTCAAGGCATGCCCCTGCTCCTGCCAGCGCCGCACCTGTGCCACGGCCGTGGACATCACCCACGCCCCCACCGGCAGTATCAGCGCGCTCTGCTCCAGCACAGGCAGGAAATCCAGCGGCATCACCACGCCCAGTTCCGGATGCTGCCAGCGCAGCAGCGCCTTCACGCCAGTGATCTGCTGCGCCTTCAGGTCCAGCCTGGGCTGATAAGTCAGAATGAACTCGTTGTGTTCCAGCGCGTGGCGCAGCGCTGCTTCCAGTATCAGCCGCGAATAGGCTTTGGCCTGCATGCTGGGCAGAAAGCGCTGGCTGGCGCCATTGCCGCGCTGCTTGGCTGCGTACATGGCCAGATCGGCTTTCTCGATGAGCGCTTCGATATCTTCATCATCATCGGGATACACCGCCACACCGATGCTGGCGGCGACCTCCAGCGGCGCGTCGTTGATGGTGAACGGCTCGGCGATGGTACGCATGATTTTCTCCGCCACCTGCTGCGCATCGGCGCCGTTGTGCAGTTCCGTGAGCAGCACGATGAATTCATCGCCGCCCTGACGTGCCACCGTATCCACCTCGCGCACGCACTGGCGCAGACGCTGCGCAAACTGCACCAGCACCTGGTCGCCAGCATCGTGGCCCAGCGTATCGTTGATGGTCTTGAAATAGTCGATATCGACAAACAGCACGGCCAGCAAGCTGTCATGGCGGCGCGCATAGGCGATGCCATGTTCCAGCTGTAGCTGGAGCTGCAAGCGGTTCGGCAAGCCGGTAAGGCTGTCGTGATGAGCGATGAAATCCAGCCGCATCTCCGTGTCGCGCTGCGCCGCCAGCGCCGCCTGCAATTGAACGCAGCGCGCCCGCAAACCGCGCGCCTGCCATTGACCGTAGTACAGCGCCAGCAAACATGGCGCCATGCCGGCCATCACCGGCCATAAGCTGTTCATGCTGCCCCTCTTCGTCGGATGGACTGCGGAAGAGGGAATAATAGTGGATAGAGGAAACATCAACAGGCCGTTCATGCGCCCGTTTGAGGCGCATCAAACGGCCTGTGGCAAAACTCAGCCAGCCAGTTGCAGCGTTTTGCGGTGCGAAGGCATGCGCTCCACGCTGCCCGGGTTATTGAGCTTGAAGATACTGACGGCGTCACGCAGGCTGGCCGACTGCTGCTCCAGCGAATCCGCAGCTGCCGCAGCCTCCTCCACCAATGCCGCATTCTGCTGCGTCACGCTGTCCATCTGGCTGATGGCAATGCTGATTTGTTCGATGCCATCGCGCTGCTCGCCGCTGGCCACCGAGATTTCACCGATGATGGCCGTGACCCGCTGCACACTCTCCACCACTTCGCTCATGGTTTCACCGGCCTGGCCAACCAGGCGGCTCCCCTCTTCCACGCGGCCGACAGAGGTGCCGATCAATTCTTTGATTTCCTTCGCCGCTGCCGCTGAACGCTGCGCCAGATTGCGCACTTCGGAAGCCACCACCGCAAAGCCACGCCCCTGTTCACCGGCGCGCGCCGCTTCCACCGCCGCATTCAGCGCCAGGATATTGGTCTGGAAAGCGATGCCGTCGATCACACCGATGATGTCAACGATCTTGCGCGAGCTGTCATTGATCTCGCCCATGGTCTGCACCATCTGCGCCACCGCGTCCCCCCCCTTGGCGGCGACGTTCGAGGCGGTATCGGCCAGCTTGCAGGCCTCGGTCGCATTGGCGTTGTTCTGCTGGACGGTCGTGGTCAGCTGCACCATCGCCGCTGCGGTTTCTTCGAGCGAGCTGGCCTGCTCCTCGGTGCGGCTCGACAGATCCAGATTGCCGGCCGCGATCTCGGTGGCTGCCGTGTGGATCGTCTCCGTACCCGAACGCACCTGGCCCACGATGCTGCTGAGGTTATTCTGCATCGACTTGAGCGCACCCAGCAGCTCACCAATTTCATCCTTGCGGTTGACGCGCACCTCGGTACTCAGATCCCCCGCAGCCACGGTCTGCGCCACCGTCACCGCCGCATCCAGCGGCCGCGTAATGCTGCGGATCAGCGACATCACCGTAGCACAGCCCACCACCACGGTAATCAGCACCGTGATGGCCATGGCGATCAGCGTCTGGCGGTGCGCAGCGCGATTTTCTTCATTCATTTCCACCGTCAGGCGCGCCGACTCCTTGCTGATGAAGGCCACGATGTCGTCGATCTTCTTGGTAGGTTCGCGGTCCATGCCCTTGACCAGCCCATCCACCACATGGGCGCTTTCAACATTGGCGGAGTCGTATTTTTTCAGCGCTTCCATATAGCGCGTGACGAGTTCGTTCTGGGTCCGGATGGCCTCATCCACCAGCGTGGTTTTCAGGCCCAGCTTATCGAGCATGCCGTCCAGTTTTTGCAGTTCGCCGCGCGTGGTCTCACCGCCCTTGACGAATGCCTTGCTGTACTTGTCCAGCTGGGCGGCATCATTACCGCGTATCAGGATGTTCTTCCATTCCTGTACCTGGATCTTGAATTCCACCTGTGCGCTACGCGCCGTATCGATCGCCTGGCTCAACGCATCCGAGCGCTCCATGGCGATAGCGCTACGCACATTGGCGTTTTCCAGTGCGCGCCAGCCGGAGATCGCCACGATCATCAGCGCGACAAAAAAGAATGCGCCCAATAGCCCCAGCCGCACGCCTATCTTCAGATTGGCGAGTTTCATAACTACCCCTTTCAAGAATTCAATTCAGACAAGCTTGTCAGCTAAATTGGCTCCATTTTTTGGGGAACGGGCAACGAACAGTGCCGTACATTCATGATGCTATAAGGCACTGAAAAAATCTATCGAATTTCCACTCTACAACAGCTCAAGCTGGTAAATATTGGTAGGACGATTATCAGGTGGCAGCGTTTTGTGTTCAACAAACGTCAGTCCCAGCTTGGCTAGCAAATTGATTGAGACAGTATTGTCCGGATTGGTAATGCCCATCAGGCGTTTCATGCGCAAGGTATCGCGCGCATACGCCACCACGGCGGCGGCGGCCTCGTAGGTATAGCCCTGGCCAAAATGCTCAGGACGGATGGCGTAGCCGATGTCCACCTCCGGCAGGCTGTCGCGCTTGATGAGGCCGCACATGCCCAGCGGCTTGCCATCGCTCTTGCGCTCCATGATGTACAGCGAATGGCCCAGGCGCTCCTGCATCACGCACGGTCCTTCCAGGATCGCGGTGCGTGCGCCCTCGATACTGCGGATGCCCTTGTCGCCGATGTATTGCAGCCAGGTAGGGTCATTGACCAGGATAAAATAAAACTCCGCGTCCTCGGGCGTGATGGTGCGTAATAGCAGTCGTTGCGTTTCCAGTATCTTCATGCGTCCGGCCAATGGGTAGGATCTTCCAGCAACTGGTACATCACATAGACGTCCACATAGCCGAGATATTGATGACGGTAAGCGCGCGGCAGCGTGCCGACAATGGAGAAGCCCAGCTTCTTCCACAGCAGCACGGCCGGCATATTCGAGCTGACCACGTAATTGAACTGCATCGCCAGATAGCCTTGCACGCGGGCGCGGTCCAGGCAATCGATGCCCAGCAGCTTGCCCACCCCCACGCCTTGCGCGGCAGGGCTGACCATGAAAGAAGCATTGGCGACGTGCGCGCCACGGTCGCGCTGGTTGGCCATCAGGCGGTACATGCCCACCAGGCGTTCGTTGTTGAGGATGGCCACAAAGCTTTGCACGCCCGGGCCGAACCAGTAAGCATGGCAATCTTCACGGCTGGTATCGGCGGCAAAATAATAAGTGTCGCCGCTGACGATCAGTTCCTGAAATATTTCCCACATGGCGCCAAAGTCGGCTTCCGTTGCGGGGCGGATGGCGATTTCTTTCAAGGCAGCTCCAGTCGGATAATCTCGTGTTCAATTGTCATGTATTTCTCCGGGCAAGTCCAGTTTGCGCACTCAGCGGTGAAGGCGGAAATTCACCTGCTCCGGCCGTCCCGGCAAACTCAGGCGCGCATGCGCGCGTGGCGACTCCGCGATGATTTTTCCTCGACGCATCACCAGACGGCGGGCGGCGCGCAGGCGGATCGCCTCCACGGCATCGGCCGCGTCCAGCAGCACCAGATCGGCGTGACAGCCGGGCGCGATGCCATAGCCTTCCAGGCCCAGGATGGCGGCCGGCGTCGACGTCACCGCGCGGAAGCAATCGCGCATCGCCTCCTGGCCTGTCATCTGCGCCACATGCAAGCCCATGTGCGCCACCTCCAGCATGTCGCCCGAACCCAGGCTGTACCACGGGTCCATCACACAGTCATGGCCAAAGGCAACCGGAATGCCGGCAGCCAGCAGTTCCGGCACGCGCGTCATGCCGCGGCGTCTGGGGTAACTATCGTGGCGGCCCTGCAGCGTGATATTGATGAGCGGATTGGCGATGGCCGCCACGCCCGCTTCGCGTATCAGCGGCAGCAGCTTGCTGACGTAATAGTTATCCATCGAATGCATGGAAGTCAGATGCGAACCCGTCACACGGCCATGCAGGCCCAGGCGGTTGCTCTGATACGCCAGCGTCTCGATATGGCGCGACAACGGATCATCGGACTCATCACAGTGCATGTCCACCATGAGCCCCTGATCGGCGGCGAACTCGCACAGGATGCGGACCGACTCCGCGCCCTCCGCCATGGTGCGCTCAAAGTGCGGAATGCCGCCCACCACCTCCACGCCCATGGCCACCGCGCGCTTCAGGTTGATGAGCGCGTTAGGCGCGCGCAGCACGCCGTCCTGCGGGAACGCCACCAGCTGCAAATCCAGATACGGCGCCACCAGGCGCTTGACCTCCAGCAGCGCCTCGACGGCCAGCAGACGGTCATCGCACACATCCACATGCGAACGGATCGCCAGCTGGCCACGCGCCACTGCCCAGTCACAGTATTGCAGGGCGCGCTCGATCAGCGCCTGCTGGGTCAGCTGCGGTTTCAACTCGCCCCACAGCGCGATGCCCTCCAGCAGCGTGCCGGACGCATTCACGCGCGGCAAGCCATAGCTCAGCGTGGCATCCATATGGAAGTGGGCATCGACAAACGGCGCGCTCAGCAAATCACCGCCGGCGTCGATCTCCAGCGCTGCCGCCACCGGCAAACGCGGCCCGACTGCGGCAATTCGGCCATGCTCGACGGCAACGTCCACACCCTGCTGCCCGTCAGCCAGACTGGCGTTGCGTATCACGACATCCATCGGCGCTCCCATTGATTTTCAGTAAAACCATTGTAGGCATATTCATCAAAATACAGCAAATTGTTGCATTGCATTAATTCTGTTGGGGTGCTTGTGTTGCCATGGTAGAAAAAATAACTTTTCAAGCTGCAAAATCGTCGCTAGAATGGACTTATTGCGTTGCATCATAATTTCAGGAGAAACCATGTCTTCGATCACCGAACAGTTTTCCGTCGCCACGAAATCGCAATTGGAAGCGCAATTCCAGATTTTCAGCAGCTTGGCCAGCGCGGCCGTGGAGAGCGCTGAAAAAGTCATCGCCCTCAACATCAGTACCACCAAAGCCTCGGTAGAGAAATCCTCGGCCGCCGCCAAGAAACTGCTGGCCGCCAAAGATCCCAAAGAATTCTTCACCCTGAGCACGACCGAGCCTGCGAGTTTCGACAGCCTGCTGGCCTACGGCCGCGAGCTGTACAGCATCGCCTCCACCGCCCAGAGCGAACTGATCCAGAGCGCCCAGAGCACGCTGAAGCAGGTCACCGACCTGGCCGCGACCAAAGCCACCGTGCTGGAGAAGACGCCGCCCGCGCTGGCCGCAGCGGTGAGCGCAGCCGTGGTTGCCGCCAACGAACCGATCACCGAACCGGTAGCCAAAGCCCCGCCGAAAGCCAAACCAGTGGCGGCGCCGATTCCTGACGCGGAAGAAGACAGCTTTATCGAAGTCAAAGCCGAGGTCAAGCCAGCGCTGTTTCCCGAGCCGCCCGTAAAAGCCATCGAACTGTCGCCAGAAGCCAAGCCCGCCAAAGCCGCCGCCGCGCCCAAAGCCAAACCGGCCCAGCCTCCTAAAAAATAACCCTCCGGGGTCAGGTCCGTCATTTCTACACGGACTGAGCCGTCATCGCCTCGACTCCGGGGTCAGGTCCGTCTTTTCTACACGGACTGTGCCGTCATCGCCTTTACAGCTGGGCTCGTGTAGAAATTACGGACCTGACCCCGTCTTTTTTGCGCATGTTGTATCCTAGCGGGCTATACGCTCTCCCGAGGCAACATGTCTAATCTTTCCCGGCTTATCGGCGGTTTTGTCGGTCAGCATAGTCGCGCTTATATTGTGTCCGGTGCCATGCTGGCAGGTGTGGCGACGCTCAGCATTCTGGTCCCGCGCAAGGTCGGCGCCATGATTGATGGTCTGGCTAACCATACGCTGTCCGGCAACGCGCTGCTGATGGAAATTGGCTGGCTGCTGTTGGTCGGTCTCGGTATTTATTTTCTGCGCGTGGGCTGGCGGCAGATTCTGTATGGCGCGGCCTATCAGCTTGGTGTGTCGCTGCGCACGCGCCTCTATACGCGTATGACGCTGCAAGGTCCGGCCTTTTATCAGCGTCAGCGCACCGGGGATCTGATGGCGCTGGCGACCAATGACATCGACGCCATCGAGATGGCCGCCGGCGAGGCCATGCTGGCCGGCTTTGACGGCGCGCTGACGCTGGTGATGGTGCTGGGCGTGATGCTGCTCGGCGTCGACTGGCGCCTGGCGTGCATTGCGCTGCTGCCTTTTCCGCTGATGGCGTGGGCCTTCTGGTATATCTCGGGCCACATCCACACTGCATCGACTGATTCGCTCAAGCGCTTCAGCGCCCTGAACGATCATGTGCAGGAAACGCTGTCCGGGGTACGCACCCTGCGCGCGCTCGGCCTGGAGCAGCGCAGCGCCAGCCAGTTTTCGGCACTCGCCGGCAAGGCCTCCGATGCCAGCCTGCGCGCGCAAGTGTGGGAAGCCGCTTATGAACCCGCCGTCGGCCTGACGCTGACCGCCGCCAGCGGTCTCACGCTCGGTCTGGGCGGTTACCTGATCTGGCACGATCAGCTGACCATCGGCGCGCTGACCAGTTTCACGATGTATCTGGGGCAGTTGATCTGGCCGATGTTTGCCGCCGGCTGGGTGCTGTCGCTGATCGAACGTGGCCGCGCCGCCTGGCAGCGCTTGCAGCCGATGCTGGATGCGCCACTCGCCATCGACGACCATGGCACGCTGACCGCCGTGCCATCCGGCCCCTTGCAACTGCACGGCATCCGCTACGCTTACGCGGAACAAAGCACGCCCGCCATCAGCGACATCACGCTGGTGCTCAAGCCGGGACAGACGCTCGGCCTGGTCGGCCCTACCGGCAGCGGCAAGTCGACGCTGCTGCGCGTGCTGCTGCGCCAGCTCACACCGCAGCATGGCCGTGTTGAATGGTCCGGCCACGCGCTGGACGAGTACACGCTGCAGGCCCTGCGCGCCGCCATCAGCTGGGTGCCGCAGGAGTCGTTCCTGTTCTCCGCCTCGATTGCCGACAATATCGCGCTGGCCCGTCCCGACGCCACCCGCGCGCAGATCGAGCACGCCGCCAGTCTCGCCGCCATCCACGATGACATCCGGCTGTTCCCCGATGGCTATGAGACGCAGGTGGGCGAGAAAGGTATCACGCTGTCAGGCGGCCAGCGCCAGCGCGTCGCCATCGCCCGTGCGCTGCTGGCCGATAACGATTTGCTGCTGCTGGACGATGCACTGTCCGCCGTCGATACCGGCACGGAAACGCGCATCCTCGAGCATCTCGAGGAACTGCGCCAGCTGCGCAAAGGCCGCAGCGCGATTATCGCCAGCCACCGTCTGAGTTCCGTCGTCAACGCCGACCTGATTGTGGTGCTGCGCGATGGCCGCATCAGCGAAACCGGCAATCACGAACAACTGCTCGCACTGGACGGCTGGTACGCCAGCCAGTGGCGCTATCAACAATTGGAAGCCAGCCTCGATGAAGCCTGAACATCAATCCACCCGCGGCCAGATGCGGCAGGCCATCGCACTGCTGCGCCGTGCCGCGCTGCCCGACCAGCATCATCTGGGCTGGGCCATTTTGTGGCTGGTCCTGGCCGCGCTGCTGGAAGTGCTCGGCCCCATCATGGGCAAGGCGCTGATCGACGAACACCTGCTGCCGCACCATCTGGACTGGCCGCGCATGGCTGGTCTGCTGGCTGGCGTGGTACTCACCGGCTGGATCGCCAGCGGCCTGCGCTACCTGCAGCTGGTGCGCCTGTCCGGCCTTGCCATGCGTTCGGTGATGCGCCTGCGCGAGATGGTCTACACCCACGTGCTGCTGCTGCCGATGGCTTTCTTTGATCGCGCCATCACGGGACAGCTGGTGTCGCGCGTCACCAACGATACCGAGGCGGTCAAGAACCTGTACATCCAGGTGCTGTTCGTGATGCTCGATTCGACCATCGTGTTGATCGGCACTGTTTGCGCCATGGCGTGGCTGGACTGGCGCCTCATGCTGATCGTGCTGGCGCTTCTGCCTGCGGTGCTGCTCATCGTCTGGCTGTACCAGCGCTGGAGCGCGCCCGCCGTCACCCGCGCCCGCGCGCTGCGCAGCGAGATCAATGGCCAGATGGCGGAATCCATCGGCGGCATGAGCGTGCTCCAGGCCAGCAATGCCGAAGCGCGCTTCGGCAAGCGCTTCGCCAGCACCAATCAGGATCACTACACGGCCCGCCTGTCGGAGCTGCGCGCCAATGCCTGGCTGCTGCGCCCTGCGCTCGATATGTTCAACATCATCCTGCTGGCGGCCGTGATTTTCATGTTCGGCCATCGCGAGATGACGGCCACCGAAGTCGGCATACTGTACGCCTTCATCAGCTACCTGGCGCGCGTGATCGAGCCGCTGATCCAGATCACCATGCAGTTCAGCCAGTTGCAGCAGTCGGTGGTGGCCAGCGCACGCGTGGCAACGCTGCTCGATGAAGGCACGGCGCAGGAACACACCGCCGCCGCGACTGCAGCCACGCGCACTGCCGCAGCCAACGACAGCAACGCGCCCGCCGTCGCCATCCGCCATCTGAATTTCGCCTACAACGAGGGCCACCCGGTGCTGCACGATCTGTCGCTGGAGATCCCGCAAGGCGATTTCGTCGGCATCGTCGGCCACACGGGCAGCGGCAAGTCGACGCTGTTGTCGCTGCTGCTACGTTTCTATCCCGCCAAGCATGGCAGCATCATGGTGCACGGCATGCCGCTCGACGCCATCGACAATGAACGCTTCCGCGCCGAAGTGGGGCTGGTGCCGCAAGACCCGTTCCTGCTGGCCGCTTCCGCACGCGAGAACATCGACATGGGCCGCGGCCTGACGCAGCAGCAGGTCGAAGCCGCCGCCCGCGCCGCCCACGCCCACGACTTCATCACGGCGCTGGACCAGGGCTATGACACGCCGCTCGGCGAAGGCGGTTCGCGCCTGTCGGTGGGCCAGAAACAGCTGATCGCGATTGCGCGCGCGCTGGCCGGCACGCCGCGCATCCTGCTGCTGGACGAAGCCACCTCGCACATCGATTCGCAAACCGAACAGATTGTGCAAACGGCACTGGATGAACTGCGCGGCAAGGTCACGGTGATCGCGATTGCGCACCGCCTGTCCACCATCCGCGACGCCAACCGCATCGTGGTGCTGAACCATGGCCGCATCGCCGAAATCGGTCCGCACGATCAGCTCATGCAGATCAACGGCGGCTTGTACCAACGCCTATATCTTTTGCAACAGTTGGCCGCGTAAGCCGCGCCGCAGCAGTGAAAAACTGTGCGATTTTCGAGAAAAATCGCACATCTTGAGGCTTTCCCGCTTGCAACAAGCATATAATTGTCTAGACATTGCGTTGCAATCGCGGGGGCGTCAAGTTGGCAGGATCAAGAAATGGCGGATGGTGGCACACGAAGCGGCGAGCCATGGCTGCAGCCCTTGCGTTCGCGCTGGCGCCTGCCTGCGTGGCAGCGCAAACCCCGCTCGATGAGCGCATTCTCGAGATCCGCGAGCAGAGCCGCTTCATGCCCGACAAGGCCCTGGAGCAACTGCAAAAACTGCAGCCCGAACTGACTGCCGCGCCCTCCTACACCCGTGCCGAATTCCTGAGCCAGCTGAGCGCCACGCGCATGCGCCTGGGGCAGAACGACGTCGCGCTGGACACCGCCGAACAGGTGATCGCGCTCGGCAAGTCGCTGCACGACACGGCCATCATCGCCAAGGGCATGCTGGCCAAGACCTATGTGCTGTTCGCGCAGGCGGAAGTCGATGCCGCCCACCGTCTGGCGTTTGAAGCAGAGAAGCTGGCGCTCACCACGCAGGACTACCCGCTCAAGATTCAGGCGACCGTCACCGCCGGCCAGACGCACGCCGAACAGGGCAACTTCCCGGCCGCGCTGGTCAAGCTGCAGCGCGCCGTGGACATGGCGCGGCCGCCCGCCGGCGATCCGGTCAGCCTGGTGGCGGCGCTAAACGCGCTGGCCAAGCTTTACGTCCAGATGAAGGAATACGAGAACGCCTCGGAAACGCTGGACGAACTGCTCAACGAAACCGAGAAGCTCAAATCGCCGGGCCGCATGGCGATCGCCAAGAACACCGAGTACGGCCTGGCCATCGACTCCGGCCAGCCCAAGCGCGCCTTGCGCGCGCTGATGCAAAGCCTGGACCTGGAACGCAAGATGGGCGCCGAACGCATGGTCGGCATCACCCTGGTCAACCTGGCGGACAATTACCTGAAGGACCACGACTATCCGCGCGCCGTGCAGTACGCGCAGGAGTCGCTGCGCTCCACCGAACGCACCAACGACGACTCTACCGCCGCCACCGCCCGCATCAATCTGGGCCAGGCCTACATCGGCATGGGCCGCGTGGCCGAGGGCAAGAAGCAGTACGAACTGGGACTGAAACGCTACGAGCAGGAGAACAACAAGCCTGACCTGCAAATGGCGCTCATCGAATATGGCGAAGTGCTGGAACGCGCGGGCGATCTGGCCGGCGCGATATCGGCTTATCACCGCGAACGCGCCATCTCCAACGAGCTGTTTGAGCGGCGCCGCCAGCAGGCCGTCCTGGAGCTGCAGGAAAAATACGAGGCCGAGAAGAAGCAGCGCCAGATCGAGATGCTAAGCCATGAAAACCAGGTCAAGGGCGCGGAGATCGACAACCGCCGCCTGCAGCAGCGCGTCTGGTGGCTGCTGGCCCTGGTGTTTGCGCTGGCGGCAGCCGTGGTCGGTCTGCTGTACCGCAAGGTACGCCACACCAATGCCCAGCTGGAGGTGAAAAATCTGGAGCTCAAGGCGCAGTCCACGCTGGACCCGCTGACCTCCCTGTACAACCGCCGCCACTTCCAGGAATTCATGCGCAGCCTGGGGCCGCAGAACCGCCATGACGACATTGTCGGCGCGCTGTTCCTGCTCGACGTCGACCACTTCAAGCACATCAACGACAACTACGGCCACGCGGCCGGCGACGCGGTGTTGAAGATGATCGCCGAGAACCTGCGCATCGCGCTGCGCGAAACCGACATGATCGTGCGCTGGGGTGGCGAAGAGTTCCTCGCCTTCCTGCCGGCGATCCCGCGCAATGGCGTGGACGAAATCGCGCGCCGCATCCTGACCACCATCTCCTCGCAGTCGCTGCGCTACCAGGAGCACGATATTTCAGTGAATGTCTCGGTGGGCTTTTCGCCGTTCCCGCTGGTGCCGGGCGGCGAGCCGCTGCCATGGGAACGCGCGGTGAACCTGGTCGACATGGCGCTCTACCTGGCCAAGGCGCATGGCCGCAACCGCGCTTACGGCGTGCGGGGATTCGAGAACTTCCATCTGACGTCGATGGAGGCCATCGAACAGGATCTGGAACGCGCCTGGCGCTCCGGCTTCGTGGACCTGAGCGTGGTGCTGGGCGGCGATCCCGGCACCCATCCCACCACGCCGACGGAGCACACCAACGTGGTCTCCATCAAACACGCCGCCCAGACCAAGGGCGGACACTGATTATTTCTTGGCAGCCTCGCGCTCGTCGGCGGCGGTCTGCATCTTCTCACCGGCGCGCTCCAGTTTACGGCCGGCTTCCTTGGTGGCGTTGTTGAGGGTTTCGCTGGCCTTGTCGGCTGCCTTGTCGAGCTTCTGGCTGGTGTCCTTGGCGGCATCGCTGAGCTGCTGGTCGGCCTGTTTGGCGGCGCTATCGAGTTTTTCGCCGGCCTGCTGCGTGGCCTGGTCGATCTTGCGGCCCGCACGTTCGGCCGGACCGGCTTCGCTCGGGTCATCCTTCTTCTGGCAGCCGCCGAGCAGCGCCAGCGCGGTCAGCGCCACTGCAACATAACGCATCATCATGGTCCTCTCCTGGAAAATGTTTGTTTCCAAGAGCATACATCGGCGCCGCAAGCCGCAGCGCACGCCAGTGAGGGACTTATTCTGCGACGATTTTCTTGGGCGGCGGCGGCGGCGCAAAGTCGATGGTTTCCGACTCCGGACCGGTATCGAGCGCGTCGGACTTCTCCAGCCAGTTTTGCAGTTTTGCCATGCGGCGGATCAGGATGCCCTTGCTGCTGATGTAGCCGACCTGCTCGAAGTTGTCAGGCTTGCTCACCATCTTGGACACGGTCGGCAGGTTTTCCGCCAGCCGTTCAAACGCCTTGCGCGCCTTTTGCTCCCACTTCACGAGATTGGCCTCGTTGAAGCGGTTGCTTTCGTAATAAATCGTCAAGGTCCGGTCATGATTGCCGTAACCGACAATCGCCGCGCCCATCCGCACCGTTTCCAGTATGTCAGCCTTGATCGCTGCCGTCGGCACGAACAACGCTGCGCGGCCAGTCATGTCCGGTCGCTCCAGCGGCAAATCCTGTCCCATTAATACGGTCATCACGCTTCCTGTTGTTATTGCCACGGAGTTGCTTGTAGGCTATTTTTTAATTCTATATCCCCCTTTCGGCCTTTACAAGGAGAAACTGCATCACCGTGGCGTACACCGCAACTCCCTTATAATGCAGGCTGATCCTCATAAACCGCCTCACCATGACGTCCTCCCCCTCCCGTTTCGGCGCCATTCCCGAAGCCGCCGTTACTACCGCCGAACAGAATGTCCGCGACACGCTGGCCCACGCGATCGAACACCGTGCCCCGCACGCCGCGCTGATCGTCTACGACACCCGCACCGACCTCAATCGCGCGCTGACCGAAGCCTACCGCCGCGTGGTGCCGGATGCCCGCTTCATCGATTTCGACAGCGTACCGCCGGCGGACATCCTGGCGACGTTTGAACGCATGCAGGCGGACGACCTGGTGGTGCTGATCCAGTCCTCCAGCTTCCGCATGGACGCCTACCGCATCCGTATCGAACTGTTCAAACGCGGCCTCAAGGTGATCGAGCATGTGCACCTGTCGCGCATGCCGGACGAGCAGGGACTGCTGTACATCGACTCGCTGGCGTACGAGCCGTCCTACTACCGCGGTGTCGGCCATGCGCTCAAGGCCCGCATCGACACTGCCCGGCAAGGCATGGTCGATAGCGGCAATGGCGCGCAACTGGTATTCGCCTCGCCGTTCGAATCGGCCAAGCTGAATATCGGCGACTACAGCGGCATGAACAACGTCGGCGGCCAGTTCCCGCTGGGCGAAGTGTTCACCGAGGCGCAGGACCTGGAAGCGGTGAGCGGCCGCGCGCGCATCTTCGTGTTTGGCGACACCAGATTCCTGGTCAACCGCCCGGCGACGCCCATCACCATCATCGTCGACAAAGGCCGCGTGGCCGGCACGGAAAACAGCACGCCGGAATTCGACACCATGCTGTCCATCATCCGCGAACACGAAGGCGAAGTGTGGCTGCGCGAACTGGGCTTCGGCATGAACCGCGCCTTCTCGCGCGAACGCATGGTCGATGACATCGGCACCTATGAACGCATGTGCGGCATCCACCTGTCGCTGGGCGCCAAGCACGGCGTCTACACCAAGCCCCAGCTCAAGCGCAAAGACGCGCGCTACCACATCGACGTGTTTGCCGTCACCGAAGGCGTCTACTTGGATGGCGAACGCGTCTATCGGGACGGCGCCTGGCAGATCTAAAGCAGTCCAGAAGTCTGCAACTCCCGGTCCCATGGCGGAACGGGATGGTATTCGGCCACCAGGAAGTCGATCAGTGCGCGGACTTTAGGGGATGGCTGGCGGCTCGCCGGATACAGCGCGCTCAGATGGTTGAGCGGCAGTTCCCAGTCCGTCAGCACCGGCACCAGCGTGCCTTCCATCAGGCTGCGCCACGCGAGGAAGGTGGTGTTATAGACGATGCCCAGGCCGCGCTGCGCGGCCTGCTGCAGCACCAGTCCATTGTTGGCGGTGAAAGCGGCGGGCACGCGCACCGACACCGCTTCATTGCCGCGTTTGAAATGCCACTGCGTGCCGTCCGTCAGATGGCTGAAGTGCAGGCAGCGGTGCTGCTGCAAATCCTGTGGCGTGACCGGCATGCCATGCCGCGCCAGGTACGCCGGCGAAGCGCACAGCACGCCGCGGCACGGCGCCAATGGCCGCATGGCCAGTGCATGCACATCCGGTATGCCGCCCACGCGGATGGTCAGGTCAAAACCATGTTCGATCGGATCGAGCAGCGCATCATCCACGTACAGCATCGGCTCCAGCGCCGGGTGCAGCAACGCAAAGCGCGCCAAGGCGCCCGCCAGCCACTCGCTGCCGAAGCTCGACGGCGCCTGTATGCGCAACGGCCCGGCCAGATCGGCGCCGGTCTGCGCCACCACGCGCGCCGCTTCCTGCGCCTGCGCCACCGTCGCCATGCACGGCGCCAGATAGGCCTGCCCCACATCGGTCAGGCTGACTTCACGCGTCGAGCGATGCAGCAGGCGCGCGCCCAGTTTTTCCTCCAGCTGCAGAATATGTTTGCTGACCATGGCGCGCGTCAGTCCCAGGCGGCGTCCGGCCTCGCTAAAGCTGCGCTGCCTCGCCACCTCGACAAATATCTCCATTGCCCGTAACTGATCCATGGCACGATTGTCGCCATTCCAGCGACAATGTGTCAACCTTTTGCGGATTGTGACGCGGTGGGCCGCCCCGTAAAATGTCATCCATCGACTATTCCCCCGGGAGCTGGACATGCTGACAGAAGCACAAAAACAACAATACCAACACGATGGCTTCATCGTCATCCCTGGCTTCAAAAGCCCGGAAGAGATCGCCGCCCTGCGCGCCCGCGCTGCACAGATTGTCAACGATTTTGACCCGGGCGCCCAATCCGGCATCTTCAGCACCATCGAACAGGAAAAGACCACCGACGACTACTTCCTCGGCTCCGACAACACCGTGCGCTGCTTCTTTGAAGAAGAAGCCTTCGGCCCGGACGGCAAGCTGAAACAGGCCAAGGAACTGTCGATCAACAAGATCGGCCACGCCATGCACGACCTCGACCCGGCGTTCCGCGCCTTCACTGCGGACGCGCGTCTGGAAACGCTGGCACGTGAGCTGGGCCTCAGCGATCCGAAAGTCTGGCAATCGATGTACATCTTCAAGCAGCCCGGCATCGGCGGCGAAGTGCGCTGGCACCAGGACGCCACCTACTTCGACACCGATCCCGTCAGCGTCACCACCTTCTGGTTCGCGCTGGAAGACGCCACGCTGGACAACGGCTGCATGTGGGCCGAACCGGGCGGCCATCGCGGCCCGATGCGCGAACGCTTCCTGCGCAATGGCGACAAGGTCGAGATGGAAAAATTGAGCGACCTGGCCTGGCCGGACAACAGTACCGCCGTGCCGCTGGAATGCAAGGCCGGCAGCCTGGTTTGCTTCCACGGTCTGCTGCCGCACTACAGCGCGCCGAACCGCTCGCCAGTCTCGCGCCACGCCTACACGCTGCACGTGACCGATGGCGCCACCCGCTACTCGCCGCAAAACTGGATACAGCGCGACGACAAACTGCCAGCGCGAGGCTTCCTGTAATGCAGATCCAGATCTTCGCCGCCCACTGGGGCAACAACGAGCTGGAACCACAGGTCTTCATCAACCGCGTCAAGGCTGCTGGCTTCGACGGCATCGAGATGTCGCTGCCGCTGGACGTGGCCGCACGCGACGAATGGGTGCGCCGCATCGCCGATGCGGGCCTGGGCCTGATCGTGGCGCAGTGGGAGACAGTGTTCCATCCGGCGTTTGACGCGCACAAGCAAGCGCTGGCCGAACTGCTGCACAACGCCTGCGCCGTCAAGCCGCTGCACGTGAACTCGCACACCGGCAAGGACTACTACACGCCGGAGCAGAACCGCGAACTGCTGGACCTTGCCGCCGGCATCTCGCGCCAGCACGGCGTGCCGATTTATCACGAGATCCACCGCAGCCGTTTCAGCGGCCACCCGATGCTGTTGCTGCCTTACCTGCGCCAGATGCCGGACCTGCAGCTGACCGCTGACCTGTCGCACTGGTGCTGCGCCTGCGAATCGCTGCTGGAAGACCAGCCGGAAACGCTGGCCCAGACCCTGCCGCACGTGCGCCACATCCACGCCCGCGTGGGCCACGCCCAAGGGCCGCAGGTTGCCGACTTCCGCGCGCCGGAATCGCAGGCCGCACTGGAAGCGCATTTAAGCTGGTGGGATGAAGTGATCCGCCTGCGCCGCGCCGCCGGTGCGGAACGCATGACGCTGACGCCGGAATTCGGCCCCGTGCCCTACACCCAGACCCTGCCTTACACGCAGAAGGAAGTCTCGAACGCCTGGGAACTCAACGTGGCGATGCTGGCCCTGCTGCGCCAGCGCTACGCGGCGTAGGCCGCCTGCTCCTCGGGCCATAGCGGCAGCACCAGTGTCACCACGGTGCCTGCCGCTGGCATGGAGTCCACGCGTATCGTCCCTTTCAGCACGCTGGTGACAATGTTATAAACAATATTCATTCCCAGGCCTGATCCGCCCTGGCCCATCTTGGTGGTAAAGAAGGGGTCGAAGATCTTGTGCAGCACCACGTCGTTCATGCCGACGCCGTCGTCCTTCAGTTCCAGCACCACCAGATCATTCCCCTCGCGCCTTGCATTGATGGTGATGGCGCCGCATTCGCGGCCGTCAAATCCATGCAGCAGCGCGTTGCCTATCAGGTTGCTGAATACCTGGCTCAAGCTGCCGGGGTAGGAATCGAAGACGATATCGGCCGGCACATTCACCGTCACCGCGCAGCCGGCGCGACGCAGCTGCGCCGCGAACGTCGCCAGCGTATCGTGCAGCACCTCATCCAGACGGAAACGGCGGCGCTGGCCGCTGGCCTGGTCCACCGCGACCTGCTTGAAGGAGGTAATCAGGTCCGCCGCGCGCGTCAGCGAGTTGGTCATGATGTCGCAGGCCTTGCGTGCCTCCGCCATGTGCATTTCCAGCGTTGAGCGCTTCAAGCCGCCGTCCGCCTTGAGACGGCGTTCGAAGTCGCGCACCATGTCGCCCAGCGCGCTGGCGGTCAGCAGGCTGTTGCCGATCGGTGTATTCAGTTCATGCGCCACGCCCGCCACCAGCGCCCCCAGTGACGCCATCTTCTCCGAGGTTTGCAGATTGGTCTGCGCCTGCTTCAGCGTCGCCACCACGCGCGCCAGATCGCCGCGCGCCAGCTCCACATTATTCTTTTGCAGCTCCAGCTCCTTGAGGCTGAACTCCAGCCCGTGGCGCGCGGCGGATTCGCGCCGGTTGGCCACCAGCAGCGCCGCGATCAGCGCGCTGATGATGACGCCCACCGCGCCGATCAGCAGCACCGGCAGCTGCGAGCGCCCATAGCGCGTCCCCGAGCGCCCTTCAAACTTGATGATCCAGTTGCGCTGCCCCACCGGCAGCGCCGTGCTGGTGACCAGCCCCGGCACCACTTCGGCGCGCTCCTGATGCGTCTCGGCCTTGCCGTCGCTGTCATATAGCAGCGTGTCGTCGCCGGGTTCCGGCGGCCTGCCGTTCAGCAGGCCGGCGTCTTCGATACGCACATGCAGATGTTCCAGCAGCGTCGGATCGATCACCTCGCGCATCAGCGTATTGACGCGGAAGACAATCGCCACAAAGCCCACCAGCGCCTCGCGCCGCTGCGCCGTGGTTTCCCGCGGCATGTCGTTGCGGTAGACCGGCGCGCGCGCGACAAAGCCTGGCTCGCCGCCGCTGGCGTCCTGCACCAGCGTGATGGGAATGGTGGCAACGATCTCGCCGCTATCGCGGCCCAGCTCCAGCGCCTTCAGGTGCGGCGACAGCGCCGACAGGTCCAGGCCGAAGGCGCTCTCATTGCCTTTAAGCGGTTCGGTGTATTCAATGATGTAGTGCACCGGCCGGCGGCTGGCGGGATGCACACGAAAATCCGGATACGCCTGCGGCTCGATGCTGTTGTCGCGCTTGACGCGCTCCACAAACGCCGGCAGTTCAGCCTCCGGCACCAGGCGCACAAACTGCAGCGCCTGAAAACCCGGATAGCGCCGCTCGACCTTAAGCTCGTTGACGAAGCGGTGAAAGTGCAGCCGGTCGATGCGGTCGTTGACGGCGTACATGCCCTTCATGCCGTGCAGCGTGTCGAAGTAAATCGCCAGCCGGCTCTGGGTATCGCGCGCCACCTTTTCGGCGTCGCGCTGGAAGCTGGCGCGTACCTGCTGCTTCTGCTGCTCCTCCATGACGAAGAAACAGGTCCAGGCAGTCAGGCATATCCCGACAAAGAAAGCCAGGTAGCCGCGCCCGCGCATGGTCAGGCGGGGTCGCTGTAACGTTCGGCGATGGCCATGAACTCCTCCTCCACCGTCAGCATGGCGTCCACCACGTCCGGGTCGAAGTGTTCGCCGCTTCCCTGCCGTATCATCTCCATCGCGGTTTCATGGGTGAAGGCGGGCTTGTAGACGCGCTTGGAAATCAGCGCGTCGTATACGTCTGCCACCGCCATCAACCGGGCAGACATCGGGATCGCATCGCCGCGCAGGCCTTCGGGATAACCGGAGCCGTCGTATTTCTCCTGATGCGAGTAGGTGATCTCGCGCGCATAGCGCAGGAAGGTGTTGGTATAGCCCAGCGCATTCTCGACATTGACGATGGCGTCACGGCCATACACCGTGTGCTTCTTCATGATGGCGAATTCTTCGTCAGTCAGGCGGTCGGGCTTGAGCAGGATCGCATCCGGGATCGACACCTTGCCGATATCGTGCAGCGGCGCCGCCTTGAACAGCGCCTTGATGTTGGCGTCGCTGAGCTCTTCCTCAAAGCGCTTGTGGTGCTGCAGCTGGCGCGCCAGCGCCGCCATATAATGCTGCACGCGGCGCAGGTGGTTGGCGGTTTCGTACTCGCGCGTCTCGGCCAGCGAGGCCATGGCCCAGATCATCGCGTCGAGCATCTGGCTCAGTTCCAGCGTGACCTCTTCCACCACGTGTTCGAGCAGATTGCGCTGCTGCTTGAGCAGCTCGCGCAAGTGGCGCAGCTGCAGGTGGGTGTCGACGCGTGCGCGCAACACCTCGCCAATAACCGGCTTGGGCACCACGTCGGCCGCGCAGGCATCCAGCGCGCGCTGCTCGGCCGGTGCGCGCTGCAGCACGATGACGGGAATGTCGGCGGTGTCCGGGCTGGACTTGAGCTGCTGGCACACGCTGTAGCCGTCCAGGCCCGCCAGGTCCGCATCCACCACCACCAGATGCGGGCGCGGCACCTGCTGCATCAGATCCAGCGCCGCCCGGCCGCTGTTGGCCAGCCGCACTTCGTACTGATCCTCCAGCATGCCGTGCATCTGGATCAGGTTGTCGGCAGCTTCATCGACGATCAGGACGGTGGCCTTTTTGACATTCATCTGCTGCTACTCCCCCGTGTGTGCTTACCACCATCATAAACCGAGCGGAATTGCCCGCCAAAACTATTTTTCCCGGCTGAGCTTGCAATTATATAGTGCGCTACCTATACTGGGAACATGGAAACATCTACGCACACCACCTCTGCCGTCCCGCAACTGGACGCCCAGCTCTGCTTCGCCCTGTACTCCACCTCGCTGGCCATGAGCAAGCTGTACCGCAAACTGTTGCGCGGCCTCGGCCTCACCTATTCCCAGTACCTCGTGATGATGGTGCTGTGGGAGAAAAACGAACTCACCGTGTCGGAAGTGGGTGAACGCCTGTTCCTCGATTCGGCCACGCTGACGCCACTGCTCAAGCGCATGGAAGCGGCCGAGCTGCTGACCCGCACCCGCGCCGCCAACGACGAACGCCAGGTCATCATCAAGCTGACCCCGCACGGCGACGCACTGCGCCATGAAGCCGCCAAACTGCCGCCGTCCATCCTGCAAGCGACCCAATGCACGCTGGACCAGATCGTCGGCATGAAACAGCAACTCGATGAACTGCGTTCCAGCCTGATGAACGCCTCCGCTTAACCCTAGTACGATGACCACACCTATCTACACGCCGCTGGCCGATGCGGCCGACGCGCTGCGCCAGAACGGCTACGCCTTGTTGCAACCGCAGGACGTGGCCGCGCTGGCCGGCCTGCCGCTGGCCGCGCTCAATGACCTGATTCCGAGCTGGGACGCGCTGGAGCTGGACAACTATCTCAAGGACGGCGGCCGCTATCGTCGCCGCCGCCACTCCTGCTTCGTGCAGGATGGCCGCCAGCTGACGCAAACGGCGCACCGCGCCCACTGGCAGCCGCTGGAATACAACGCGCTGCACGGCGGCATGCACCGCCTGTTCGAGCCGGTGCAGCCGGCCACCGTGACCCTGCCCGCATGGCCAGCGCTGATTACCGCCATCGGCCAGGTGTGCAGCGCAGCACGCGGCAGCAGCGCCGCCGACCAGCCGGCGCCGTGGTATGTGGAGGCGCACCAGTTCCGCATCGATACCACCGATGGCATCGGCCGCCCGACGCCGGAAGGCGCGCACCGTGACGGCGTGGACTTCGTCGCCGTGCTGCTGGTCGCGCGTGAAGGCATCAAGGGCGGCGAGACGCGCGTGTTTGAAGCCGATGGCCCGAATGGCAAACGTTTCACCATGACCGCGCCGTGGACCATGCTGCTGCTCGATGACGCAACTGTCATCCATGAATCCACTCCGATCCAGCCGCTGGTGGCGCATGGCCATCGCGACACGCTGGTGCTGACCTGGCGCACCGGAGGATTCCAGGGACAGGAAAGTTCGCCTTGAAGGGCTAAATCCGATATAGTCTGTATAGCTAACTATGTACCAGGAGGGTGGTCTGTGGACACCAGCTACGAAATACAGCCTGATGAAATCGAAATCCTGATCGTTGAAGACAGCCCCACCCAGGCTGAACGACTGCGACGTCTGATCCAGTCCATGCGCTACAACGCGCGCGTGGCGTCCAACGGCCGTCTGGCCCTGGAAGCGATCCGCGAACACAAGCCGCACCTGGTGCTGTCGGATATCGTGATGCCGGAGATGGATGGCTATACGCTATGCCGCGCCATCAAGGCCGATCCCGAACTGCGCGACATCCCGGTCATCCTCGTGACCTCGCTGATGGATCCGAAGGACATCATCCGCGGCATCGAATGCGGCGCCGATAACTTCATCCGCAAGCCGTATGCGGAAGACTATCTGCTCAATCGCATCGGCCACATGCTGATGAACCAGAAGCTGCGCAAGAACCAGAACATGGAGATCGGCATTGCCCTGTATCTGGGCGAGCAAAAGCACTTCATCAACGCCGACCGCCAGCAGATCCTCGACCTGCTGATCTCCACCTACGAACAGGCAGTGCAGGTCAACAGCGAATTGCAGGCGCGCGAACGCCAGGTCATCGAACTCAATATGCGCCTGGCCCACCACGCGGGCGAACTGGAAACCATCAACCGCGAAATCGCGCTGAAGAACCTGGAGCTGGCGGAAGCGAGCCGCATGAAGTCGGCCTTCATCGCCAATATGTCGCATGAACTGCGCACGCCGCTCAACGCCATCATCGGCTTCACCGGCGCGCTGCTCATGAAGCTCCCCGGCCCGCTGACGCCGGAGCAGGACAAGCAGCTCAACACCATCCGCACCAGCGCGCGCCACCTGCTCTCGCTGATTAACGACATCCTCGACGTGGCCAAGATCGAAGCCGGCAAGGTCACGCTGGAACTGGAAACCGTGCAGTGCCAGGAAGTGGTCAAGGATGTGGTGGACACGCTGCGCCCACTGGCCGCGCAAAAAAACCTCAAGCTGGAAATGGAGCTGGCCGATCCCTCCATCGTGCTGGAGACCGACCGCCGCGCGCTGACGCAGATCCTGCTCAACCTCGGCAACAACGCCATCAAGTTCACCGAAGCGGGCACCGTGCGCGTCACGCTGACCGAGCAGCCGGCCGAAGGCGGCAAACACTTCATCGAATTTTCCGTCGCCGACAGCGGCGCCGGCATCCGCGAGGAAGACCAGAACAAACTGTTCCAGGCCTTCTCGCAGCTGGACTCAACCTCCACGCGCCACGCGGAAGGCGCGGGCCTGGGCCTCTACCTGTGCCAGAACCTGGCCAACCTGATTGGCGGCTCGCTGTTCTTCAAGAGCGACTTTGGCCACGGCAGCACCTTCACGCTGGCCCTGCCCGCCAAATGAGGATTTGAGTATTCAAGAAGATGATTATAATGACAACGTAATTCTACGGTATTGCAGTGCAACATAAGGAGGGGTATAGTAGGAACTGTCTCCTCCAACCGTTCGCTGAACATTGGAATTCAACCCGCACCGTGTGGTCGCGGGTTTTTTTTTGGTTCTTCACGGATTACCGGCAAACGCGGCTTTGATCTTCAGGAAGAAGAAATCAGAGTCGCGGTAGCCATAGGCCATCCTTTTCATCACCTTAATCCGGTTGTTGATTCCCTCCAGCTGTCCAGTGTGCATCGGCCAGCGCATGCGGGCCAAGATGCCCCGCCAGTACAGCGCAAGGCGTTTTGCAAAGCGGACCAGCGGTTCGATGGCGCTGCTTAAAGCCATCGATTGCCAAGTGCGCCAGGCAGCACGCCAGCGCCAAGGATCGGTGGGCTGCCAAAGTTCTTTCAAGCTTGCCTTCATCACGTAGACCGTCATCAGAGCTTGGTTTGCCGCGAGTAGTTCGGCCAGCTTTGGTGCTTGGTCGGCCGGCACGTTGCCCGGATTGCGTAGCAGTAGCCAACGTGCCCGCTTCACATACTGGCGAGCAGTCTTGTCGTCGCGCAGCCGATTGGCCTCATCGACCCGTACCCGGTCGATCACCTCGCGGCCATATTTGGCGATGACGTGAAACAGGTCATAGACGACTTTGGCCCTTCGACAATGATGCTTGACCTCCAAATCGAAGGCCGTATTCATATCCATGGCCACGGCCCGGATGCGCCGGCAACGCTCTGGCCCTAACCAGGCAAAAAAGGGCTGAATCGCCTCCCGGCTACGCCCTTCGCAGACCCAAATCACGCGCCGGGTGTCCGCGTCCAGTACCACCGTGGCGTAGCGATGCC
>NZ_FRCX01000008.1 GCF_900143065.1 Duganella sacchari
ACGTGTTCTCGATCTCGGGCCGCGGTACCGTGGTTACCGGTCGTGTTGAGCGCGGCATCATCAAAGTCGGCGAAGAGATCGAAATCGTCGGTATCGTTGACACCGTGAAAACCACCTGCACCGGCGTGGAAATGTTCCGCAAACTGCTGGACCAAGGTCAAGCAGGCGACAACGTTGGTCTGCTGCTGCGCGGCACCAAGCGTGAAGACGTGCAACGTGGTCAAGTTCTGGCAAAACCAGGCTCGATCAAACCGCACAACCACTTCACCGGCGAGATCTACGTTCTGTCGAAAGATGAAGGCGGCCGTCACACCCCGTTCTTCAACAACTATCGTCCACAGTTCTACTTCCGTACGACTGACGTGACCGGTTCGATCGAACTGCCAGCGGACAAAGAAATGGTTATGCCAGGCGACAACGTGTCGATCACTGTGAAGCTGATCAACCCGATCGCAATGGAAGAGGGTCTGCGTTTCGCTATCCGTGAAGGCGGCCGTACCGTTGGTGCAGGCGTTGTTGCTAAAATCATCGCCTAATTTTTAAGCGCTGATGTAAGCAGGGGCGGCATGGTTGTGCTACCATGTCGCCCCTGCTGTACCACAATCGTTCTTTTTAAAATTGCTGGCGCTACAAAGTTGCCAGTTCGCTCTTTGAGGGAATTATCATGACCGTTACCAATCAAAAAATCCGCATCCGCCTGAAGGCTTTCGACTACAAGCTGATCGACCAGTCCGCACTGGAAATCGTTGACACCGCTAAGCGCACCGGCGCCGTTGTCAAAGGTCCAGTCCCACTGCCAACCCGCATCCAGCGTTTCGACGTTCTGCGTTCGCCGCACGTCAACAAAACCTCGCGCGACCAGTTCGAAATCCGTACCCACCAGCGCCTGATGGACATCGTTGACCCAACCGACAAGACCGTTGACGCACTGATGAAGCTGGACCTGCCAGCTGGCGTTGATGTCGAAATCAAACTGCAGTAATCGATTTTAAGCAGGCAGCTTCGGCTGCCAGCTGATGATGGGCCCGGACGTGCAAGCGTCCGGGCCCATTGTTTTTTTGGTTGGTTTGTTTTTCAGTCGCTACAGCTTGCAAATAGCAATTAATTAAAAGTATTGTTTTGGTAATTACTATATGATAATTTTATATAAATAAAACGAAGACAGGGGATGCAATGCTGACCGCCAAGCGTTTGAAGGAACTGATGTTTTATTTGCTGTTGCTGGCCGCAGGCCTGGGCGTGGGCTATGCCGCCACCCACGTGCGCGAGTGGATGGCGCCGCGCTACACGGAAGGCGATTATGCCGCCTATTTCGCGCAACACCAGACCCGGGTGGTCATGTACGGCACCAGCCATTGTCCCTATTGCGCCAAGACGCGCGACTATTTGCGTGAGCACGGCATTGCGTTTGCCGATCGCGATATCGAGAAGTCTGACCGCGCGCGCCAGGAATTCGAGCAATTGGAAGGGCGCGGCGTGCCGGTGATCCTGATCGGCAATCGCCGTATTGTTGGCTATCAGCCCGCCACGATCGCTGCGGCCCTTCAGCGCAGCACTGCGCTGGCCCGCCAGTGAGCTGAACTACACGCAGCACCCCGTTGTCGTGTCGGGGGCGCGCGTAGCGGCGTGCGCTCTGCCGTTCATCATCCGCTTGCATCTCTCTTGGAGCCATGAATATGAATAAAAAAATTGGGGTATTCCTGTTCGCCCTCGGCCTGGGCGTGTCGTCGGCGTTTGCCGGCACCCGTTGCACCAATAATTGCGATTACCTGGAGCAATATTGCCTGCGCCATGGTGGCAGCTATCACGACTGCTACGTCCAGCGTCTGGACTGCTACGACACCTGCTCTGGTATCGACGGCAACTAAGTAGCGCTAAGCTCGGGGTCCTGGACCCCGATGTCGCTACCATGGTGCCGGATACACGCCAGCCCATTGTCTTTTGGGGCGCGAACCGCTACAGTCCGTTGCCATGTTAGCTACCCTCGACGCCCACCTGCTTAATCTCAACGACCGCCAGCATCTGCGCGGCTGGCAGCGCTTTGCGCTGGAGTTCCTGTATTTTGGTATCAAGGAAGCGCGCGCCTGCCTGTTTGTCGCGCTGTTCTTTGCGGCCGTGGTTCTGGTACCGCGCGCCGGCCTGCTGGGCGTGCCGCGCTATGACTTGCTGCTGCTCATTGCGCTGGCCATCCAGGGCTGGATGGTGTGGGCCGGTCTGGAAACCTGGGACGAGCTCAAGTCCGTCTGCCTGTTCCACCTGGTGGGCTTCGGGCTGGAAGTGTTCAAGGTGTCGGGCGCGATCCAGTCATGGAGCTATCCCGATTTTGCGTACACCAAACTGTTCGGCGTGCCGCTGTTTTCCGGCTTCATGTATGCGGCCGTGGGCAGCTACGTGATCCAGGCCTGGCGCCTGTTCGACCTGCGCATCCGCCATCATCCACCGTACTGGATGGCGGTGCTGATTGCGCTGCTCATCTACGCCAACTTCTTTACCCACCATTACATCGGCGACTACCGCTGGTATCTGGCCGCGTGCGCGCTGGGCCTGTATGCGCGCACCACGGTGCTGTTTCGTCCGCTCGACCGCGAACGGCGCATGCCGCTGCTGCTGGCGTTTGTGCTGATCGGCTTCTTCATCTGGCTGGCGGAAAACATCAGCACCTTCTGGGGCGTGTGGCGCTATCCCAACCAGCTGGGCGCCTGGTCGGTGGTGCATGTCAGCAAATGGAGCTCATGGTCGCTGCTGGTGGTGATGACGTTTACCATCGTTGCCCATCTCAAGCATGTGAAAGCCCGGATTCACGTGCCGGAATAAAATATCCGCCAGCCTGGTTCGTCTCCAGGCTATGGATACCCCTACCTCTCCCCAACGCGCTGGCCGGTTCGAGTCGGCGCTGCAAAAATGGTTCACGCGTAGCGCGCAAGTGCTGGCGGTGGAACCGATTGGCGACCGCTTCCGCCTGGTCACACTGGGCGGCGGCGCATTGCGCAACGTGGCCTGGACGCCCGGCGACAAGCTCCAGGTGCAGTTTGGCGGCTGGGTGCAGCGCACCTACACGCCGATAGACTGGGACGCCACCAACGGCCGCACCCGCATCTTGGTCTACCTGCATGGCGACGCGCCCGGCACCCGCTGGGCACGCGCGCTGCGTGCCGGCGACCCTTGCGTGTTCTTCGGGCCACGCCGCTCGGTACGCCTGGCGCCCGGCGCGTCGCCGGTGGTGCTGTTTGGCGATGAAACCTCGCTGGGACTGGCCGCTGCGTTGTCACGCCAGGCGACCTTGCACATGCTGTGCGAAGTCACGGCGCGCGCGGAGGTGCTGGCGGTGATTGCGGATCTGGGGCTGGAGCATGTGCGGCTGGCCGCGCGCGGGGAGGGCGCCGCAGGCATGGCGGCTCTACTGCAGGCCGATCCCATGGCCGACATCGTGCTGACCGGTCAGGCCAGCGCCATCCAGCAGGTCACCCGGATGTTGCGTGAACAGGGCCTTGCTAGTGGGCAGCGGCACAGCAAAGCCTATTGGGCCGCCGGCAAAACCGGACTCGATTAAGGTGGTCAGGCCCGCTTGCCCGATCACGATTGGCTGCCGGCGATGATCGTGTTTTGCTGCGGAATGGCAGGTCCTGGCGGGCATGCCGCCCGCCGCCTGCACGCCCGGCGAGGCCGCCCTGCAGTCGTGATCGTTTCTTATTTTATTTGGCGTTTTTGCAAGAGTGATTGCGTAAATGTGGTCGCGCTTGATACAAAAAAACAACAAAAATATGGCGAAAAGTTGTCACGGCCATAAAAAAAGTGAAATTTTCCTTTGTGAAGCTTGCAATATTGTGCGAAATTGCGCCCTTGGCGTTGAAAGTGACGGTCGCAGCAAGACGGCCGCGTTGATCAGTGCCTGGAGAGAAGTACGAAATTCGAGAACCACCACTTCAGGGAGTAGTTTTGAAACACGAGCAGTTCTTCAAACAGAGCGCGCTGTCGCTGGCGCTCGCCATGGCTTTTGCCAATCAAGCCTCTGCACAACAAGCAGCAGAGCCAGAAAAAATCCAACGCGTCGAAATCACCGGTTCCAGCATCAAGCGCACCGCCGCTGAAGCCGCCGGTTCGATCCAGGTGCTGGGCCGTGATGACATCGCCCGCACCGGTGAAACCACCGTGCTGGGCATCCTGAGCTCGTCGTCGGCGATCGGCACCGACATCAGCTCGGCCAGCTCGTCGTCGGGTAGCTTCGCGACCGGTTCGTCCGCCGCCGGCATGCGTGGTCTGGGCAAGGTTGCCACGCTGGTGCTGGTCAACGGCCGCCGCATTGCACAGTACGGTCTGTCTGACGGCGCGCAGCAGAACTTCACCAACCTGGATGCGATCCCGGCTGCAGCCGTTGAGCGTATCGAGATCCTGAAAGATGGCGCATCGGCCATCTACGGCTCCGACGCGATCGCCGGCGTGATCAACATTATCCTGATGAAGGACTATGTAGGCGCCGAGATCAGCAGTAACTACAAAGAAGCCGATGGCTTCCGCGACATGCGCAACCGCAGCGTATCGGGCAAGATCGGCTATGGCGACATCGACGAAAACGGCTTCAACACCTACCTGACCTACGAAGCGTACAAGAGCGACGGCTACACCACCGACGACCTGCGCAACCACGTACCGGACTGGCACCGCCTGACCCCGGGCCGTTCGACCTGGGACAACCGCAGCTCGTTCTCGCCAACCGGTAACTACTTCCTGAGCGCGACCAACATCGTTGCCGCTCCAGGCTGCCCTGCAGGCAATGTGGATGCCAACGATAAACAGTGCAAAATGGATGCGCTGCCCTACGCTGGCCAGACCACCGATGCCAAGCGCTATGCGGTTGCCAGCAACACCCACTTCCGTCTGGGCAAAGAGATCGATGCCAACTTCGAGCTGACCTACGCCAGCGCATCGAACGCCTACATCGTGCCACCATTCTCGACCGCCAACGGCGGCACCACCACCTCGACCAACATCTGGTACAACGTGTACGGCGGCAAAATGGTCGGCCCGTTCAGCTATCCTAAGCTGCCAGTCGGTCACCCGAACAATCCCTACGCGGTGCCGGTGGAATACCGCGCCCGCCTGATGGATACCGGTGATGGCTTCAACTTCAACCGCACCGAATCCGACCAGTACCGCGCCATGTTGAGCCTGACCGGCGAAATCGCCGGCTTCGACTGGAAATCGGCGTTCGGCCACATGGAGTCGAAAGCCACCAAGGCTACCCGCGCACCGAGCGCCAAGGGTTATACCGACGCGATCGTCAACGGCACCTACAAGTTCGGCCAGAAGAACGACAGCGCGCTGCTGGAATCGATGTTCCCAGTCCGTACCACCGAAGGCAAATCGAAGATCACCTTCTTTGACGCCACCATTTCGGGCGAAGTGGCACAGCTGCCAGCCGGTCCGCTGGCGATCGCGGTGGGCACCGACATCCGCCGTGAATCGTACGAGATGAAGAGCTCGGACAACGTGCTGAACGGCGACCTGGTCGGCATCTTCGGTCTGCAGGTGAAAGACGCGGTGGACCACTACGCCATCTTCACCGAAGCCACCATCCCGGTGGTGAAGAAGGTGGAACTGAGCGCCGCACTGCGCGCCGACAAATCCAGCCACAGCGAAGCCCACATTTCGCCTAAACTGGGTCTGCGCTACAACGTGACCGACAGCCTGTTGCTGCGTGCGACCGCTGCGGGCGGCTTCCGTGCGCCTAACATCGTTGAATCCGGTAACGGCCTGGGTCGTAGTGCCATCACCAATTCGGTGGAAGATCCACGCCGCTGCCCGATCGCCAACCAGCTCAACGCGCTGGTGCAGAACGCCCCTGGCGCCACGGCCGGCGACAAGGCACTGGCCAACACCTACCGCGGCTACGACTGCGCCGGCTCGCTGCCAAGCTTCGCTTCCTCGAACCCTAACCTGAAGCCAGAAACCTCGCGTTCGCTGACCGCCGGTTTCGTGATCGAGCCAGTCAAGAACTGGACCGCAGCAGTGGACTACTTCTTCATCGAGCGCCGTAACGAAATCGGTACCCGCGGCACCATCGACATCCTGAAAGGCGAGGCAGGCCTGCCAGCCGGCCAGCTGGTGCGTATCGACAACACCGCGACCGACAACGAGTTCCTGGCGCTGGTGAAGAAATACGCACCGGGCACCACCCTCAACTACGGTGGCGTTGGCAAGCTGGGCATGGCGTATGATCCTTACGTCAACAGCGGCCGTACCCGTGCTTCGGGCTTCGACTTCGACGCGTCGGGCCGTTTCGATACCGATCTGGGCCAGGTCCGCATGAAGCTGGAAGGGGCCTACCTGTGGAAATACCAGGCCTTCTCGGTGGCGGACAACGCCTACGGTCCTAACCAGGCTGGCATGTACGTGGCTGGCAACAATACCTTCGCCAGCGGCTACCAGGGCATGTCCCGCCTGAACACCAAGTTCCGTCTGTTCCTGAAAAAGGGCGCCTGGGATAATGGTGTGACTGTCAACTACCGTAGCGGCTACAGCAATAACGACGAGTCGTCGCCGAACTACTGCGCTACCCAGAAAGTGGCGGCCCAGTACCTGGACACCTGCGGCAAAGTGGGCAGCAACACCACCGTCGACTACAACCTGGCTTACACCGGCATCAACCATGTCCGCCTGAGCCTGTACATCGACAACATCTTCCAGATGGAAGCGCCGATGCAATGGCGTGATGGCTACCAGCCACAATTCCGCAAGATTGGCGTTGGCGCAAACTACAAGTTCTAATCAGGTAGTGTGCTAAGCCCGAGGGGCCGGTCTGCCGCAGCAATGCGGTGGACCGGCCCTTTTTTGCATGGGACGCCGCTTTGCGGCCCGGGCAGGGTGGTGAAATGGACAAGCTGGACCCGGTAGCAACGCCATCTTCCGCACCCGTCGGCCTGCGCCGCAAGCCGCATGGCGCCGTGGTTTGCGCGGGGCTTGGCGACCGCCGCAAAAAACTGACATACCTCGTACTAAGTTGTTGCGTCAAGCCCCAAATCAAGATACACTAGCCGGCTTCGGTATGGATTCATCTTTTTATTGGTCCGTACTAATTTTAGTAGTTCAACATATCCCCGCCCAATCGTAGGTGGGAATTGGAGAAAAAATGAGCCTTGGCCTCCTCGGTCGCAAGGTTGGTATGATGCGTATCTTCACCGATGACGGGGACTCGATCCCAGTCACCGTGGTGGACGTATCGAACAACCGTGTTGCGCAAATCAAAACCCCTGAAACTGATGGTTACACTGCAGTTCAGGTCGCATTCGGTCAACGTCGCGCTTCCCGCGTGACCAAAGCCGTTGCTGGTCACCACGCTAAAGCGGGTGTTGAAGCTGGTACTCTGCTGAAAGAGTTCCGCGTTGACGCTGCCAAAGCTGCCGAACTGAAAGCTGGCGAAGTTGTCGCCGCTTCGCTGTTCGAAGTTGGTCAAAAAGTCGACGTACAAGGTGTATCGATCGGTAAAGGCTACGCCGGTACCATCAAGCGCCACAACTTTGCTTCGGGTCGTCAGACCCACGGTAACTCGCGTTCGCACAACGTTCCAGGTTCGATTGGTATGGCGCAGGATCCAGGTCGTGTATTCCCTGGTAAGCGCATGACCGGTCACATGGGTGACGTCACCACGACCGTGCAGAACCTCGAAATCGCCCGTATCGATGCCGACCGCCAGCTGCTGCTGGTCAAAGGTGCGATCCCTGGCGCCAAAAATGGCCAGGTAGTGGTTTCGCCGGCTGTCAAAGTTAAAGCAAAGAAGGGAGCTTAAACGATGGAACTCAAGCTCTTGAACGCTCAAGGTCAAGCCGCCTCTAACGTAGCAGCTGCCGATACCGTCTTCGGCCGTGACTACAACGAAGCCCTGATCCACCAGATCGTCGTTGCTTACCAAGCCAATGCTCGCAGCGGCAACCGTAAACAAAAAGACCGTGAAGAAGTCCACCACACGACCAAAAAGCCATGGCGCCAAAAAGGTACCGGCCGTGCTCGTGCAGGTATGTCGTCGTCGCCACTGTGGCGCGGCGGTGGTCGCATCTTCCCGAACTCGCCTGACGAGAACTTCACCCACAAAGTGAACAAGAAGATGTACCGCGCTGGTCTGTGCTCGATTCTGTCGCAGCTGGCCCGTGAAGACCGTCTGGTCGTGATCGAAGATCTGTCGATCGAAGCACCAAAAACCAAGCTGCTGTCGCAAAAGCTGACCGGCCTGGGCTTCGACTCCGTGCTGATCATCACCGATACCGCCAACGAAAACCTGGAACTGGCTTCCCGCAACCTGCCGAACGTGCTGGTTGTCGAGCCACGTCACGCTGATCCAATGTCGCTGGTCTTCTACAAAAAGATCCTGGTGACCAAGGCTGCGCTGGCGAAGATTGAGGAGATGCTGGCATGAGCGCATTGAAATTTAGCGAAGAGCGCCTGCTGAAGGTGCTGGTAGCTCCAGTGATTTCCGAGAAGGCCACCCTGGTCGCGGAAAAGAACGAGCAGATCGTGTTCCGTGTTACCACCGACGCGACCAAGCCAGAAATCAAAGCGGCCGTTGAACTGCTGTTCAAAGTCCAAGTGGAATCGGTGCAAACCGTGAACCGCGAAGGTAAGCAGAAGCGTTCCGGCGCCCATATCGGCCGTCGCAACCACACCAAGCGTGCTTTCGTGTGCCTGAAACCAGGCCAGGAAATCAATTTCACCGAGGAGGCTAAATAATGGCACTCGTTAAGATGAAGCCAACCTCCCCAGGCCGTCGCGGCATGGTGAAAGTTGTGAACTCGGACCTGTTCAAAGGCCGTCCGTTCGCAGCCCTGGTTGAGAAAAAATCGAAAACTGCTGGCCGTAACAACAACGGTCACATCACCACCCGCCATATCGGTGGTGGTCACAAGCAGCACTACCGCGTGATCGACTTCAAGCGTAACAGCAAAGATGGCATCCCAGCGAAAGTGGAGCGTATCGAATACGATCCAAACCGCACGGCCCACATCGCACTGCTGTGCTACGCCGACGGCGCGCGCAGCTACATCATCGCCACCAAAGGCATGGCGGTGGGCGATGCGGTGATGACCGGTTCGGAAGCGCCGATCAAGTCGGGCAACTGCCTGCCGATCCGCAACATCCCAGTCGGCACCATCATGAACTGCGTGGAAATGCTGCCAGGTAAAGGTGCCCAGATGGCCCGTACCGCCGGCGCTGGCGTGGTGCTGATGGCGCGTGAAGGTACTTACGCTCAGGTGCGTCTGCGCTCGGGTGAAGTGCGTCGCGTGCACATCGAGTGCCGTGCGACCGTGGGTGAAGTCGGCAATGCCGAACACAGCCTGCGCAAGATCGGTAAAGCTGGTGCGATGCGTTGGCGCGGTGTTCGTCCTACCGTTCGCGGTGTGGTCATGAACCCGGTCGATCACCCGCACGGTGGTGGTGAAGGTAAAACCGCAGCTGGTCGTCACCCTGTTTCGCCATGGGGCCAACAGACCAAGGGTAAGAAGACTCGCAGCAACAAGCGTACTTCTTCGATGATCGTCTCGCGCCGCGGCAAGAAATAAGGATAAATCATGACTCGTTCATTGAAAAAAGGGCCGTTCTGTGACGCCCACCTGGTGAAAAAAGTCGAAGCCGCGCAAGCGACCAAAGACAAAAAGCCAATCAAAACCTGGTCCCGTCGCTCGACCATCATGCCTGACTTCATCGGCCTGACGATCGCTGTTCACAACGGCAAGCTGCACGTGCCAGTGTACGTTTCCGAGAACATGGTAGGTCACAAGCTCGGCGAATTCGCGCTGACCCGCACGTTCAAAGGCCATGCCGCTGACAAGAAGGCGAAGAAATAATGGAAACCAAAGCTATCCTCAAAGGCGTGCGCCTGTCGGACCAAAAGGGCCGTCTGGTTGCTGACCTGATCCGTGGCAAGAAAGTTGACGCAGCCCTCAACATTCTGCAGTTCAGCCCGAAAAAAGGCGCCACCATCATCAAGAAAGTGCTGGAGTCGGCTATCGCCAACGCCGAGCACAACGATGGTGCCGACATCGACGAACTGTTCGTGAAAACGATCTACGTTGAAAAGGGCCCGATCCTGAAGCGCTTCACCGCGCGTGCAAAAGGTCGTGGCGATCGTATCTCGAAACAATCGTGTCACATTTATGTGACCGTCGGCAACTAAGGAGCCAAGATGGGTCAGAAAATTCATCCAACTGGTTTCCGCCTGGCGGTAACCCGTAACTGGGCTTCGCGTTGGTACGCTGGCAATGGTAACTTTGCCGACATGCTGAACGAAGACCTGAAAGCACGTACCTACCTGAAAGCCAAGCTGAAGAACGCTTCGGTCGGCCGCATCGTCATCGAGCGTCCTGCCAAGAATGCGCGTTTCACCATCTACAGCTCGCGTCCAGGCGTGGTCATTGGTAAAAAAGGCGAAGACATCGAAGTACTGAAGTCGGCGCTGACCAAGATCATGGGCGTGCCGGTGCACGTGAACATCGAAGAAATCCGCAAGCCGGAAATCGATTCGCAGCTGATCGCTGACTCGATCGCTCAGCAGCTCGAAAAACGTATCATGTTCCGCCGCGCCATGAAGCGCGCGATGCAGAACGCGATGCGCCTGGGCGCCCTGGGCATCAAGATCATGTCGTCGGGTCGTCTGAACGGCATCGAGATCGCCCGTACCGAATGGTACCGCGAAGGCCGTGTGCCACTGCACACCCTGCGCGCTGACATCGACTACGGCACGTCGGAAGCTTCGACCACCTACGGCATCATCGGTGTCAAGGTCTGGGTCTACAAGGGTGACCGCTCGCCGACCGGCGAAGCCCCTGTGATCGATACCCCGCCAGACGAGAAAAAGCCACGTGGCCCACGTCGTGAAGACGGCAAGCCAGCTGGCCGCCCACGCCCAGCTGGTGCTGGTGGCGCCCGCCGCGCTGCTAAGCCAGCCGAGAAAGCAGGAGAATAATCATGCTGCAACCAGCACGCAGAAAGTATCGTAAAGAGCAGAAAGGCCGTAACACCGGCATTTCGCACACCACCGGCACCAACGTGTCGTTTGGCGAGTTCGGTCTGAAAGCCGTGGCTCGTGGCCGTATCACTGCCCGTCAAATCGAAGCAGCGCGTCGCGCCATGACCCGCCACATCAAACGTGGTGGCCGTATCTGGATCCGTGTGTTCCCGGACAAACCGATCTCGAACAAGCCTGCCGAAGTCCGTATGGGTAACGGTAAGGGTAATCCAGAGTACTACGTTGCTGAAATCCGTCCGGGCAAAGTCCTGTACGAGATGGACGGCGTAGGCGAAGAACTGGCGCGCGAAGCATTCCGCCTGGCCGCTGCCAAACTGCCACTGGCGACCACGTTCGTGGTCCGTCAAGTTGGTCAATAACAGGAGTGAATTATGAAAGCATCTGAACTCCGCGGCAAAGACCAGGCAGCTCTGCAGAAAGAGCTGAACGATCTGCTGAAAGCCCAGTTCGGCCTGCGTATGCAAACCGCTACGCAACAGCTGAGCAACACTTCGCAGCTCAAGAAGGTACGTCGCGATATCGCACGCGTAAAAACGGTAATGAACACGAAGGAAGCAAAATGACCGAGCAAGTAAAGCTGAAGCGTACGCTGATCGGTAAAGTTGTGTCCGACAAGATGGACAAGACCGTTACCGTGCTGATCGAACGTCACGTGAAACACCCTCTGTATGGCAAGATCATCGTTCGTTCGGCCAAGTACCACGCCCACGACGAGACCAACCAGGTGAAAGCCGGTGATACGGTGGAAATCACCGAAGGTCGTCCGATCTCCAAAACGAAGGCATGGACCGTGACCCGTGTGGTGCAAGCCGCACAAATCGTTTAATTGAGAAGCGCGCCGCCAAGCCTGTGGTGTTGGCGGTGTTTTTCAATTAGTTCTTGCAAGCCCGCGAGTTGTATGTAATACTCGTGGGCTTCGTTCATGTAACGCCGCAAAGTGTCTGGCCACAGACGCTGAACCGTGCGGTCAGTATGCAGTTCGAAGGTCAAGCACCCAAGCAGCGGCGCCAGCAGGCGCTTCTGGCGGGACCAAGACTGACCGCAGGTCCGCATTGTGTGGATTCTTCGGCTTAAGTTGGGAAAGAGAATATTATGATTCAAACTGAAAGCCGGCTCGAAGTAGCCGACAACACCGGTGCCAAGGAAGTCATGTGCATCAAGGTGTTGGGCGGTTCCAAGCGCCGTTATGCTGGCATTGGCGACGTGATCAAGGTCACCGTAAAGGTGGCTCAGCCACGTGGTCGTGTCAAAAAAGGTGAAATTTATAACGCCGTGGTAGTGCGCACCGCTAAAGGTGTTCGCCGCCAAGACGGTTCCCTGGTGAAGTTCGACGGCAATGCCGCCGTACTGCTGAACGCCAAGCTGGAACCGATCGGTACGCGTATCTTTGGACCAGTGACGCGCGAACTGCGCACTGAAAAGTTCATGAAGATCGTGTCCCTGGCACCTGAAGTACTGTAAGGAGTCAGTAATGGATAAGATTCGTAAAAACGACGAAGTCATCGTTCTGGCCGGTAAAGACAAGGGCAAACGCGGTGTCGTTTCGCGTCGCGTAGACGCAGAACACGTTGTGGTTGAAGGCGTCAACGTTGCTAAGAAAGCGACCAAGCCGAACCCAATGACTGGCGTTCAAGGTGGTATCGTCGACAAGACTATGCCGATTCACGTGTCCAACGTTGCATTGTTCAATGCAGCGACTGGCAAGGCAGACCGTGTTGGTTTCAAAGATGTCGACGGCAAAAAAGTCCGCGTCTTTAAATCGTCCGGCGAAGTAGTGAAGGCTTAAGAAATCATGGCACGTCTCCAAGAATTCTATAAAGAAAAAGTCGTCGCTGACCTGACCGAGAAATTCGGCTACAAGTCGGTGATGGAAGTTCCGCGTCTGACCAAGATCACCCTGAACATGGGTGTGGGCGAGGCGATTGCGGACAAGAAGGTCCTCGAGCACGCGGTAGGCGACCTGACCAAGATCGCTGGCCAGAAGCCAGTGACCACCAAGGCACGTAAAGCGATCGCGGGTTTCAAAATCCGTGAAGGCTACCCGATCGGTACGATGGTGACCCTGCGCGGCGCCCGTATGTACGAGTTCCTCGACCGCTTCATCACCGTGGCCCTGCCACGCGTGCGTGACTTCCGCGGTGTGAATGGCAAGGCCTTCGATGGTCGTGGCAATTACAACATCGGTGTGAAAGAGCAGATCATCTTCCCTGAGATCGAGTACGACAAGATCGATGCGCTGCGTGGTATGAACATTTCGATCACCACCACCGCTAAGACCGACGACGAAGCGAAAGCTCTGCTCGCCGCCTTCAAATTCCCGTTCAGGAACTAAGAGATCATGGCAAAACTCGCACTGATTAACCGTGAAGCGAAACGCGTAGCGCTGGCGAATAAATTCGCCGCCAAACGCAGCTCGCTCAAGGCCATCATTGATGACCAGTCGAAGTCGGAAGAAGAACGTTACGAAGCGCGCCTGAAACTGCAAGCGCTGCCACGTAACTCGGCCCCGACCCGCCAGCGTAACCGCTGCGCCATCACCGGTCGTCCGCGCGGCACCTTCCGTAAATTCGGTCTGGGCCGTATCAAGCTCCGTGAATTCGCCATGCGTGGTGAAATTCCGGGTATGACTAAAGCTAGCTGGTAATAGGAGAATAAGCAATGAGTATGAGCGATCCTATCGCCGATATGCTGACCCGCATTCGCAACGCCCAAGGCGTTCAAAAAACGACCGTGGCCATGCCATCGTCGAAAGTCAAAGTAGCGATTGCCAACGTCCTCAAGGACGAGGGTTACATTGAAGATTTCGCAGTCGCTGAAGATGGCGGCAAGTCGGAACTGAAAATCGGTTTGAAGTACTACGTAGGCCGTCCTGTTATCGAGCGCCTGGAACGTGTTTCGCGTCCAGGTCTGCGCGTCTACAAAGGCAAGGACGAAATCCCATCGGTCATGAATGGCCTGGGTGTGGCAATCGTGTCGACTCCGCAAGGCGTCATGACCGATCGTAAAGCACGCGCTACCGGTGTCGGCGGCGAAGTGATTTGCTTCGTGGCTTAAGGAGTTAGACATGTCCCGTGTAGCTAAAATGCCAATCGCTGTGCCAGCTGGCGCTGAAGTCGCCATCTCCGCAGCAGCGATTACCGTCAAGGGCCCGCTGGGCGTCTTGACCCAGAGCCTGAACGGCCTGGTTAAAGTGGAAAACAACGCTGGTACCCTGAGCTTTGAGCCGTCCAACGACAGCCGCGAAGCCAACGCCATGTCCGGTACGCTGCGCGCACTGGTCAACAACATGGTGAACGGTGTGACCAAGGGCTTCGAGAAAAAGCTGAACCTGGTGGGCGTGGGCTACAAAGCCCAGGCCCAAGGTGACAAGCTGAACCTGTCGCTGGGTTTCTCGCACCCGGTCGTGCACGCCATGCCAGAAGGCGTGACCGTGACCACCGCCACCCCGACCGAGATCGTCATCAAAGGCATCGATCGTCAAAAGGTGGGTCAGGTTGCTGCAGAAGTTCGTGCTTACCGCGCTCCGGAGCCTTACAAAGGCAAGGGCGTCCGTTATTCGGACGAAGTGGTTAAGATCAAAGAAACCAAGAAGAAGTAATTAGGGGCTGACGATGGATAAAAAAGAATCTCGTCTGCGTCGCGGACGTCAAACCCGGATCAAGATTGCGCAACTGAAAGTGAACCGCCTGTCGGTTCACCGCACTAACCTGCACATCTACGCAAACCTGATCAGCCCGGAAGCCAAAGTACTGGTTTCGGCCTCGACCGTTGAAGCGGAAGTACGCGCTGAACTGGCTGGCCAATCGGGCAAGGGTGGCAACGCCGCCGCCGCCGCACTGGTCGGCAAGCGCGTAGCAGAAAAAGCACTCAAAGCCGGTATCACCGAAGTCGCCTTCGACCGTTCCGGTTTCCGTTATCACGGCCGTGTGAAGGCGCTGGCAGAAGCCGCGCGTGAAGCCGGTCTGAAGTTCTAAGGAACGATCATGGCAAAAATGCAAGCAAAAATGGCAAGCGACAAGCCGGATGATGGCATGCGCGAAAAAATGATCGCGATCAACCGCGTGACCAAAGTGGTCAAGGGTGGTCGTATCATGGGTTTCGCCGCGCTGACCGTAGTAGGTGACGGCGATGGCCGCATCGGCATGGGCAAGGGCAAGTCGAAAGAGGTACCAGTCGGTGTGCAGAAGGCAATGGAAGAAGCCCGTCGCAACCTGATCAAAGTACCACTGAAGAACGGCACGCTGCACCACACCGTCCTGGGTCGCCACGGCGCCTCGAAAGTCATGATGTCGCCTGCTAAACCAGGTACCGGCGTCATCGCTGGCGGCGCAATGCGCGCGATCTTCGAAGTCATGGGCGTTACCGACGTGGTCGCGAAATCGACCGGTTCGAGCAACCCGTACAACCTGGTTCGCGCCACGTTGGACGGCCTGGCTAAACTGAGCACTCCTGCTGACATCGCTGCGAAACGCGGCAAGTCGGTGGAAGAGATCCTGGGCTAAGGTGACCACATGACTACGAAAACCCTCAAAGTACAACTGGTGAAGGGCCTGATCGGCACCCGTCAAGACCACCGTGCCACCGTGCGCGGCCTGGGCCTGCGTCGTGTCAACTCGGTTGCAGAACTGCAGGACACCCCATCGGTACGCGGCATGATCAACAAAGTGTCGTATCTCGTTAAAGTAGTTGCGTAAGCCCCGGCTTACTCACGGAGAAATCATGGAACTGAATACCATTCAACCAGCCGACGGCGCCAAGCACTACAAGCGCCGCGTCGGCCGCGGTATCGGCTCCGGCCTGGGTAAAACCGCAGGCCGCGGCCACAAGGGTCAGAAATCGCGTTCGGGCGGCTTCCACAAAGTCGGCTTCGAAGGCGGTCAGATGCCTCTGCAACGTCGTCTGCCGAAGCGCGGTTTCAAGTCGCTCAACGCCACCTTCAAAGCTGAAGTGCGTCTGTCCGACCTGAACCACCTGGCCGTTGGCGATGTCGACATCCTGGTGCTGAAACAAGCTGGCGTACTGAGCGTGCTGGCACGTGATGTACGCGTCATTCTGTCCGGCGAGATCACCAAAGCGGTGAACCTCAAAGGCCTGAAAGTGACCGCTGGCGCGAAAGCCGCCATCGAAGCAGCCGGCGGCTCGGTAGCTTGAGCCACCGCTAACAGCTTGATCGGAGCGAAAATTGGCGACTAATCCACAATTGGCTAAAAGTGCAGCAGCTGGTTTCCCTTGGGGCCGGCTCTGGTTCCTGCTTGGCGCATTGGTGGTTTATCGTATCGGCGCTCACATCCCGGTTCCCGGGATCGATCCGGTACAATTGGCCGCGCTGTTCAAGTCGCAAGAGGGCGGCATCCTGGGCATGTTGAACATGTTCAGCGGTGGCGCGCTCGCGCGCTTCACGGTGTTTGCGCTGGGTATCACGCCGTACATTTCGGCCTCGATCATCATGCAGTTGGTGTCGATCGTGTCGCCGCAGATGGAAGCGTTGAAGAAGGAAGGCGAGGCTGGCCGACGCAAGATCACGCAGTACACCCGGTATTTCACGGTGTTGCTGGCGGCGTTTCAGGCGTTGGGCATTGCAGTCGCGCTGGAGTCGCAGGCAGGTCTGGTGCTGGATCCAGGCTATGCATTCCGTTTCGTGACGGTCGTTACGCTGTTGACCGGAACCATGTTCGTGATGTGGTTGGGCGAGCAAATTACCGAGCGTGGTCTGGGTAATGGCATCTCGATCATCATTTTCGCGGGTATCGCTGCCGGTCTGCCGGGCGCACTGGGTGGCCTCGGCCAGTCGGTGAGCAACGGTTCGATCGGTGCCTTGTCCGCGATCATCATCATGGCCTTGGTGGTGGCGGTGACGTTCCTGGTGGTATTCGTGGAACGTGGCCAACGCAAGATTCTGGTGAACTATGCGAAACGCCAGGTGGGTAACAAGATTTACGGTGGACAAACCTCGCACCTGCCATTGAAGTTGAATATGGCCGGCGTGATCCCACCGATCTTCGCTTCGTCGATTATCTTGTTCCCAGCAACGATCGTGGGCTGGTTTACGACGGGCGCCGATACGGCCAACCCGGCGGTCCGGTTCCTGAAAGATTTGGCAGCATCGATGGGGCCAGGCGAGCCCATCCACGCACTGTTGTACGCCATTGCGATCGTGTTTTTCTGTTTCTTCTATACAGCGCTGGTCTTCAACAGCAAGGAAACAGCAGATAACTTGAAGAAGAGCGGGGCCTTTGTGCCAGGGATCCGTCCCGGTGAGCAGACTGCCCGCTACATCGACAAGATTCTGACCCGATTGACACTGGCTGGCGCCATCTACATCACCTTGGTGTGTTTGTTGCCGGAATTCATGGTAGCCGAGTGGAAAGTGCCGTTTTATTTTGGTGGTACTTCTCTGTTGATTATTGTGGTTGTGACCATGGACTTCATGGCCCAAGTACAAAACTACGTGATGTCGCAGCAATATGAATCGCTGCTGCGCAAAGCAAACTTCAAAGGCGGAATTCCGACGCGATAAGCGCGGTTTCAAACATACCGAATGGCAAAAGACGACGTCATACAGATGCAGGGCGAGATCCTAGAAAATCTCCCTAATGCAACATTTCGAGTAAAGCTGGAAAACGGGCACGTGGTGCTGGGGCATATTTCAGGTAAAATGCGGATGAACTACATCCGCATCCTGCCTGGCGATAAGGTGACGGTCGAACTGACACCTTACGACCTGTCCCGCGCCCGCATTGTGTTCCGGACCAAGTAATTTTAGATAATCGAACCTTAGAAGAGAGTTCATCATGAAAGTTAACGCCTCAGTCAAGCGGATCTGCCGCAACTGCAAGATCATCAAGCGCAAGGGCGTTGTTCGCGTAATCTGCGTCGAACCACGTCACAAGCAGCGTCAAGGTTAATAACCGTTATTTATCGAGGAATAACGAATGGCACGTATTGCAGGGGTTAATATCCCAAATCATCAGCACACCGTTATCGGCCTGACCGCCATCTACGGTGTTGGCCGTCCACGCGCGAAGTTCATCTGCGCGCAGACCGGTATTGCGACCAACAAAAAGGTCAAAGACCTGGACGACAGCGAACTGGAAAAGCTGCGCGATGAAGTAGCAAAATTCATCGTTGAAGGCGATCTGCGTCGCGAACTGTCCATGAACATCAAACGTTTGATGGACCTGGGTTGCTACCGCGGTATGCGTCACCGTAAGGGCCTGCCGGTCCGCGGTCAACGCACCCGTACCAATGCACGTACCCGCAAGGGCCCGCGCAAAGCCGCTCAATCGCTCAAGAAATAATCTAGGGAAATCACATGGCTAAGCAACAAAGCAGCGCAGCAGCAGCGCGCGTACGCAAGAAGGTCAAGAAGAACGTTGCCGAAGGTATCGCACACGTTCACGCTTCCTTCAACAACACCATCATCACCATCACCGACCGTCAGGGCAATGCCCTGTCGTGGGCGACCTCCGGTGGTGCTGGCTTCAAGGGTTCGCGTAAATCGACCCCGTTCGCAGCGCAGGTTGCTGCTGAAGCCGCTGGTAAAGTCGCGATCGAATGCGGCGTGAAGAACCTGGAAGTACGCATCAAGGGCCCAGGCCCAGGCCGTGAATCGGCCGTGCGTGCACTGAACAACCTGGGCATCAAGATCACCGAGATCCAGGACGTGACGCCAGTTCCACACAACGGCTGCCGCCCTCCAAAGCGTCGTCGTATCTAATGGCCGAGACCGGCGTTGCCGGTCTCGCTGTTACACAATAAAGCTGGTGCAGGAAGCTGGTGACGGCTATACTGCCCGGCTATTGTCGTCTGTTGGCTTGCCGGCAGACTTTAAGCCACGTCTGGCTCCCCGCAGACCAGACTAGCGTTCAGCCCGCGTGGGTTGGGACGTCATTATTTTAAAAAGGAAGTACCGTGGCACGTTATATCGGACCAAAAGCAAAACTTTCCCGCCGTGAAGGCACTGATCTGTTCCTGAAGAGCGCCCGTCGCTCGCTGGACAGCAAATGCAAACTGGACGTCAAACCAGGTCAGCACGGCGTGAAGTCGGGCGCTCGTACCTCGGACTACGGCAACCAGCTGCGCGAAAAGCAAAAAGTCAAACGTATGTACGGCGTGCTGGAACGTCAGTTCCGTCGCTACTTCGCAGAAGCCGACCGTCGCAAAGGCAACACCGGCGAAACCCTGCTGAAGCTGCTGGAAGCCCGTCTGGACAACGTTGCGTACCGTATGGGCTTCGGCTCGACCCGCGCTGAAGCACGTCAGCTGGTATCGCACAAAGCCTTCACCGTGAACGGCAATGTGGTGAACATCGCTTCGTACTCGGTTAAAGTGGGCGACGTCGTTGCTGTGCGCGAAAAAGCCAAGAAACAAGTGCGTATCGTTGAAGCGCTGTCGCTGGCGGAACAAGTTGGCATGCCAGCTTGGGTGTCGGTGGATGCCAAGAAAATGGAAGGTACTTTCAAGTCCCTGCCAGAGCGCAATGAGATCGCTGCTGACGTCAACGAATCGCTGATCGTCGAACTGTACTCGCGTTAATCTGTCGTCTAAGTAGCACCAAAACCCGCCCGCTTTGTTAAGCGGGCGTTTTCACTAATGCCATCAGCCTTATCGGCCTAACGCGCCGAGGGTATTGAAAAGGACATTTCATGCAAAACAGTTTGTTGAAACCACGTATTATCGATGTAGAAGCGCTGGGCGCCGGTCACGCCAAAGTCGTGATGGAACCATTTGAACGCGGCTACGGCCACACCCTGGGCAACGCGCTGCGCCGCGTACTGCTGTCCTCGATGATCGGCTACGCGCCGACCGAAGTGACCATCGCCGGTGTGGTGCACGAGTACTCGTCGCTGGACGGCGTGCAAGAAGACGTGGTTGACCTGTTGCTGAACCTGAAGGGCGTTGTGTTCAAAGTGCACAACCGTGACTCCGTCACCCTGACCCTGAAAAAAGAAGGCGAAGGCGCTGTGCTGGCATCGGACATCGATCTGCCGCACGACGTCGAGCTGATCAACCCGGACCACGTGATTGCTCACCTGACCGCCGGCGGCAAGCTGGACATGCAGATCAAGGTTGAAAAAGGCCGCGGCTACGTTCCTGGTAACGTGCGTCGCCTGTCGGAAGACACCAACAAAACCATCGGCCGCATCATTCTGGACGCGTCGTTCTCGCCAGTGCGCCGTGTGTCGTACTTCGTTGAGTCCGCCCGTGTGGAACAGCGTACCGACCTGGACAAGCTGATCATCAACATCGAAACCAACGGTGTGATCTCGCCAGAAGAAGCGATCCGTCAATCGGCGCGCGTGCTGGTGGACCAGCTGAATGTGTTCGCGGCACTGGAAGGCACCGAAGCGGCGGCGGAAGCGCCATCGCGTGCGCCGCTGGTCGATCCGATCCTGCTGCGTCCAGTCGACGACCTGGAACTGACCGTGCGTTCGGCCAACTGCCTGAAAGCCGAAAACATCTACTACATCGGCGACCTGATCCAGCGTTCGGAAAACGAACTGCTGAAGACCCCGAACCTGGGCCGCAAGTCGCTGAACGAGATCAAGGAAGTCCTGGCTTCCCGTGGTCTGACCCTGGGCATGAAGCTGGAAAACTGGCCGCCTGCTGGTCTGGAAAAGTAATTTTTGTAGCACCGCCTGCTGCATGTCGTAGCGGGCGTATTTAACTGAAACCGGTCCGCGCTCCTGCCTGGCTTGAGCGATCGAAGAACTCGGGTATAAACATCGAAAGGAAGTACCATGCGTCACCGTCACGGCCTCCGTAAACTGAACCGTACCTCGTCCCACCGTCTGGCTATGCTGCGCAACATGACCGTCTCGCTGCTGCGTCATGAAGCCATCAAAACCACGCTGCCAAAAGCTAAAGAACTGCGCCGCGTTGTTGAGCCTATCCTGACCCTGGGCAAGACCGACACCCTGGCAAACAAGCGTCTGGCATTCGCCCGTCTGCGCGACCGCGAAATCGTAGGCAAACTGTTCTCGGAACTGGGCCCACGTTACGCTGCACGTAACGGCGGCTACCTGCGCATCCTGAAAATGGGTTTCCGCGTTGGCGACAATGCTCCTATGGCTTACGTTGAACTGCTGGACCGTCCAGAAGTCACCGCTGTAGAAGACGCTCCAACCGCTGAGTAATCCGGTTCTCGCATCACTGAAAAGCCAGGCCTAGCCTGGCTTTTTTTTCGTCTGTTGCCGAGAAGACGATTGACTTTGAAATAGGAATCGTTATCATTCGCGTTTCTATATTAAAGTCAATACTGGGGAACTGATGGATAAGCAAGTCACAATGAAGCCGTTGGCCATGCTGGTCAGCCTGGCCCTGCCGCTGCTGGCGCAGGCGCAAAGCGGCGCGGAACAGGCGCTGCCGACGGTGCAGGTCACCTCGCAGAAGATGTCGGACACCACCGAAGGCACCGGCTCCTACACCACCGGCAAGGCGCGCAGCGCAACCCCGCTGGACATGTCGCTGCGCGACACGCCGCAATCCATCACCGTGGTGACCCAGCAGCGTATCGAAGACCAGGGCATGGTCACCGTAACCGACGTGGTCAACAACACCACCGGCGTCTCGGTCAACCAGTACGAAACCCACCGCGCCGGCTTTACCGCGCGCGGGTTCGACATCGACAACCTGCAGATCGACGGCGTACCGACCACCTGGGAGCAGCCATGGTCGTCCGGCGAAGTGCTGAGCACGCTGGCGATCTACGACCGCGTGGAAATCGTGCGCGGCGCCACCGGCCTGATGACGGGCGCTGGCAATCCGTCGGCCTCGATCAACCTGGTACACAAACGCGCCACCAGCAAAGAGCTGAGCGGCACCGCTGAACTGGAAATCGGCAGCTGGAAACAGCGTCGTGGCCTGGTCGATGTTTCGACCGCACTGAACCAGGAAGGCACGGTGCGCGGCCGCGTGGTGGGCGAATACCAGCAGGGCGACAGCTGGGCCGCGCTGCAAAAGAACAAGAGCAAAACCTTCTACGCAACCGTGGAAGCGGATCTGACGCCCAAGACCCTGCTCGTGGCCGGATTCAGCCGTCAGGAAACCGAACCGAAAGGCCCGATGTGGGGCGGCCTGCCAGTCTGGTATTCGAACGGCCAGGAAGCCAACTGGGATGTCTCCAAAACCACCTCGGCCAGCTGGACCGATTGGCAGACCGCGTACAACAACACCTTCGCGCGCCTGGAGCACACCTTCGACAACGGCTGGAAAGTCACCGCCACCGCCGCCCATGGCGACCGCAAGGCCGACTCGCACCTGCTGTACCTGTCCGGCGTGCCGGTGAAGGGCGCGGACGGCGGCATGTCGCTGTTTGCCGGCTCCTACCTCACCCACACCAAGCAGGACAATTTCGGCCTGATGGCCAGCGGTCCGTTCGAACTGCTGGGCCGTAAGCACGAAGCCGCGTTCGGCTACACCTACGCCAACCAGAAGTTCAACGCTGACAGCCGCACGGCCAACTTCGGCGCCACCTACCCAGCCGTCGGCAATTTCGACCAATGGAATGGCGCGGCTTTCCCGGCGCCGAGCTGGAGCGCACCAGGCTTCTATGAAAGCACCACCACCAAGCAGGACGCGGCCTACGGCGTGACGCGCTTCTCGCTGGCCGATCCGCTCAAGCTGATCGTCGGCGCCCGCGTCTCCAACTATGACAGCATCGACACGCAGGCTGGCGCCAAAGCGCCGAGCAGGATCAAGAACGACAACGAGCTGACCCCGTACGCCGGCATCGTGTACGACATCAACGACACCTATTCGGCCTATGCCAGCTACACCAGCATCTTCAAGCCGCAGAGCTATAAGGACAAGGCCGGCAATGTGCTGGACCCGGTCCGCGGCAAGGCGGCCGAGACCGGTATCAAGGGCGAGTTCCTGGACGGCCGCCTGAACGCCTCGTTTGCCCTGTTCCACATCAAGCAGGACAACCTGGCACAGGAAGTGGACAAGATCACCCGTCCTGGCAGCGACCTGCCGGAAGCCTACTATGTGGGCGTGGACGGTGCGACCAGCCGCGGCTACGAGTTTGACGTGAACGGTGAACTGGCCCGTGGCTGGAATGCCAGCGTCGGCCTGAGCCAGTTCCGCGCCAGGCAGGCGAACGGCACGGATTTCAACAGCATCTACCCGCGCAAACTGTTCCGCGTCTTCACCACCTACGACCTGGGTGGCCAGCTCAAAGGCCTGACCGTGGGCGGCGGCGTCAACTGGGAAAGCCGCACCTACACCCGCGACCCGGGCGCACCGGCCGGTACGCCGACCAATGGCAACATCGTGCAGGACGGCTTTGCCCTGGTCAACCTGATGGCGCGTTATGACATCAGCAAGAACCTGTCGGCCCAGCTGAACGTCAACAACGTCACCGACAAGAAGCATTTCGGCATGTTTGCCGCGTACGGCGCGATTACTTACGCCGCACCGCGCAGCACGTCGCTGAACCTGAAATACCGCTTCTAACATTGTCCGCCGGGGCCTGACGGTCCCGGCTTTTTCTTGGGGAAGCTGCCATGCGAGCCTTCTGGACTTTGGTACACCGATATGCCGGCCTGCTGACTGCAGGCTTTTTGTTTATCAGCGGTTTTACTGGCGCCATCATTTCGTGGGACCACGAGCTGGACGACCTGCTCAACCCGCACCTGATGCACGCCCCTACGCCGGGTACGCCGCAATCGCCGCTGGCACTGGCGCAACAGCTGGAGGCGCGTTATCCGCAGATTACGGTTTCGTATATTCCGATCGCGCTGGAGGCGGGCGAGTCGATTGCATTCGGCGTATCGCCGCGCGTGAATCCGGCGACGCAGAAACTGTACGAGCCGGGATTCAATCAGATCTTTGTTGATCCGGTCAGCGGCGCGGAATTAGGCAAGCGTGAATGGGGCGCGGTCTGGCCCATTACCAAGGAGACCTTTGTTTCCTTCTTATACCGTCTGCATTACACCCTGCATATTCCCGAAATGTGGGGCATTGACCGCTGGGGTGTATGGCTTATGGGCGGTATTGCCATGATCTGGGTTGTTGATAGTTTTGTGGGGTTTTATCTGACGCTGCCTTTACGCCGAAAAGGTGCATCCAAATCCTGGATGGAACGCTGGAAACCTGCCTGGAAAGTTCGCTGGAGCGGCGGCGGCAATAAACTCAACTTCGATTTACACCGTGCATTCAGTCTGTGGACCTGGGCTTTACTGATTATTTTGTCTTTTACCGCCTTTTCGCTGAATTTATACAGTGAAGTGTTTTATCCGGTCATGAGCAAAATATCGAAAGTCACACCCACACCATTTGATGTTATTCCGATGGCCGAGCTGCATAAGCCCTATACGGCAAAAATCGAATATGCGTCGATAATTGAAACTGCTGACAAGGAAGCCCGGCAGCGTCAATGGAGTGAACCAGTCGGCGCGGTGTTTTATACGAATTCGTATAACGTCTATGGTGTGAGTTTCTATAAAGCTGGTAATGACCACGGTGCAGGCGGCGTCGGCCCGGCCTATTTATATTTCGACGGCACTGACGGTAAATTACTGGGCGAACGTCTGCCGTGGAAAGGCACGGCCGCGGATATCTTCGTGCAGGCGCAATTCCCGCTGCATTCCGGCCGCATACTCGGCTTGCCCGGCAGGATACTGATTTCCTTCATGGGCGTGGTGGTAGCGATGCTGAGCGTGACCGGTGTCATCATCTGGTGGCGCAAACGCGCGTCCCGCGTGGTGACTGCGGAACGCCGCGCAGGGGAACTCGCGGAAGTCTAGGGAAGTACATGCCAGAAATTGGCATGTACAAACCATTTTTGAGTCTGCTTTACTTCAAGCGGCGGTCGCCGGCGGCCTTGAATTCGGAGCCGGCGTTCCAGCTTGGCGTGACGCCCTGGGCAATCTCCAGCCCAACCTGGAACAGCAGCTGGATATCCTGCACACCGCCGCTGAAATCCCAGTCATGACGGAAACCGTCGGTGGGTTGGTGGTAATCGTGGGTGAAATAGTTATCCACGACTTCACGCGCATAATTCTCCGGTTTATCCAGATACCGGCTGCGTGCCTTGGTATATAAAACCGGCACGCCAGCGCGTGCGAATTCCAATTGGTCGGCGCGATAGAAACTGCCCAATTCTGAGCGGGTATCCTTTTCCATTAAACGGCCTTGGGCCTTGGCATATTTTTCCAATATGCCGTCGATGCTGGAATGGCCAGCAGTGACATTTTCAATCTGCGCCGTTTTACCCCAGGCGTTGATGCCATCGATATTGATATTGGCGACAGTATTTTTCAAAGGGTAGAGTGGATGGGCAGCATAATACCTGGCGCCTAACAGGCCTTTTTCTTCCGCTGTCGTAGCAATAAACAGGATTGAACGCTTAGGTGCTTTGGGCAGGGATTTATAGGCCTTTGCCAATTCCATTAACGCAGCGACGCCGGATGCGTTATCCAGGGCGCCGTGATAAATCTGCTTGTCGCGGCCGCCGGGCAATTTCTCATCGATACCCAGGTGATCCCAATGAGCGCTGTAAATGACGTATTCATTTTTCAGCTTGGGATCGCCGCCTTCAATTTTTGCCACCACATTCCTGGAATCGACGTTACGGGCGACATTCTCGATATGAAAATCTGCCGTGGCGTTTAAACTGACGGGACGAAATTCTTTGCTGAGCGCCTGTTTTTTCAAGGCGTCGAAATCGTAGCCGGCCGCCTGCATCATGGCCTTGGCTTTATCCAGTTGAATCCAGCCCGGTACGGCAGGCGCGTCTGGGTCATCGCCGCTGCGCAGCAGGCTGAAGTGTTCAGCGACGCCGCCGCTGCGCACCACGTCCCACGGATACGCTGCCGGTTTTGTTTCATGAATAATCATGACCGCCGCCGCCCCGAGCTTGGCGCCGATTTCGTATTTGTAGGTCCAGCGGCCGTAATACGTCATGGCCTTGCCCTTGAACATAGTCGGATCCAGCTCCGCCGGGTTATTCGGATCGGGGATGGCCGGGTCGTTAATCAGCATCAGCAGAGTTTTGCCGCGCACGTCCACGCCCTTGTAGTCATCCCAGCCGTATTCCGGCGCCTGCACGCCGTAGCCGACAAACACGATGTCCGAGTGCTTGACGTCCACCGTGCTTGGTTGGCTGGTCGAATGGGCAACATAGTCATCCGGGAAATTCAGCGCCACTTTCTGGCCGCCGATGGTGTAGCTGAAACTTGGCGCCGGTTTCTGGCCGCGCATCGGCACGGCTTGTACCCAGCTGCCATCCGGATTGCCTGGCTTCAGGCCGAGCTTCCTGAATTCCTGCTGGATGTAGGCCACGGTCCTGGTTTCACCGGCGGTGCCGGGCGCGCGGCCTTGAAATTCGTCGGAGGCCAGCGTTTGGATGTGGGGCAGCAGGTCCTTGGACGATACGGCGTTCAGCGCTTTGGCCGGCGCTTGGGCCAGCGCGGGCAGGGCGCTCAGCGCCAGGGCGGATAACAGCAGGGGACGTAGAGAAGACATGGGGCTGGGCTCCAGTGACATGAAAAACCGAGTTTCGCATAAATCAATTTTTAAGGCCCGGCTCAGGCGGGAAAAACGCGCCCGGTGTACTATGCCTGTTGCTCCAATGACCAGTTCCTCTGAGAGAAGATTTCATGCCCCGTTTTGCCCGTTTTATCGCGCCATTGCTGGCGCTGATCGCGCTGCTGCTGCAGCCTGCCCGTGCCCAGGAGTTCCTTGATCCGTCCGAAGCGTTCAAGTTTTCAGCGCGCATGGTGGACGGGCATACGGTTGCCGTGACCTTCCAGATTGCCGACGGCTACTATATGTACCGCGAGCGCTTCAAGTTCAGCGCGCAGGGCGCCAGGCTGGGCGCACCGCACATCCCGCCGGGCAAGGTGCATTACGACGATACCTTTGCCAAGGACGTGGAAACCTATCGCAAGGGGCTGACGATTACGATACCGGTCGACGTCAACGGTCCGTTCACGCTGCTGGCGAGCGGGCAGGGCTGTTCGGAAAAGGGTTTGTGCTATGCGCCGCAGGATTACAAGGCTGCGCTGACGGGTAGCGGATCGGTGCCCGTGCCGGCGCCAGCCGCTGCAACCGCACCTGCCGCCGCGCAGGCCGCCCCATCTGTCCCGGCGCCAGCCGCTACGGCAGCGCAACCAGCCGCCGCAAGCGTCGCGACCGCCGCCACAGCCGCTGCCATATCCGCCACACGGCCAGCCGAAGGCGCCGTCAACCTTGGCGTCGACGGCGGCAAAGCGGCCTCAGCCGCTCCAGGCGTCAAGATTTACACCGTCCCTAATCCAACCGCCACCGACCTGCCGCAACCTGCACCTGCTGTCGCAACCACCGTGGCGCCGGCGAGTGAAGCCGGCCGTCTGGAAGCTGCGTTGAAGAGTGGCAAACTGCTGGTCATCCTGCCGTTGTTCGCCTTGCTGGGCCTGGGTCTGTCGTTCACGCCATGCGTGCTGCCGATGGTGCCGATTCTGTCCTCGATCATTGTCGGCGAAGGTGCGCAGAGCAGCCGCAGCCGCGGCCTCGCTTTGTCGGTAACCTATGCGCTGGGCATGGCACTGGTCTACACCGCACTGGGCGTTGCTGCCGGCCTGGCCGGTGAAGGGCTGGCCAGTGCGCTGCAAAATTCATGGGTGCTGGGGGCATTTGCCTTGCTGATGGCGCTGTTGTCGTTGTCGATGTTTGGCTTTTACGAGCTGCAAGTCCCGGCCGCGCTGCAAAGCAAACTGAGCACCGTCTCCAACCGCCAGGCCTCCGGCAAGCTGGCCGGCGTGTTCGTGATGGGAGCGATTTCCGCGCTGATTGTCGGTCCGTGCGTGGCCGCGCCGCTGGCGGCAGCGCTGGTCTACATCAGCCAATCGCGTGACATCGTCATCGGCGGCGCCGCCCTGTTTGCGATGGCGGTTGGCATGAGCGTGCCGCTGATCCTGGTGGGCGTGTCGGCTGGCACGCTGCTGCCGAAAGCCGGTGTCTGGATGGATGCCGTGAAGCGCTTCTTTGGCGTGCTGATGCTGGCGGTCGGCTGGTGGCTGGTGTCGCCGGTGCTGCCGGGCGCCGTGCAGATGCTCGGCTGGGCCGCGCTGTTGGTCGGCTACGGTATGTATCTGCTCATGAACTCCGGGCAATGGAACGCCAAGTCGGTCGGCGTGATCGTCGCCGTGCTGGGTGTGGCGCAACTGGTCGGGGTGGTCAGCGGTGGCCGTGATCCGCTGGCGCCGCTCGCGCATCTGGGCAGCAAGGCACACGAGGCGCCGCTGGCCTTCCAGCGCATCAAAACCACCCAGCAGCTGGACGCTGTGCTGGCGCAAACCGGCGGCAAGACCGCCATGCTGGACTTCTATGCCGACTGGTGCGTGTCTTGCAAGGAAATGGAAAAGCTGACGTTCGTCGATCCGCAAGTGCGCGCCAAACTGGCCAACACCGTGCTGCTGCAAGTGGACGTCACCGCCAACGATGCCGACGACAAAGCCATGCTGAAACGCTTTGGCCTGTTCGGCCCGCCGGGCATTATCCTGTTTGACCGCCAGGGCAAGGAAATTCCGAACGCGCGCGTGATCGGCTTCCAGGATGCGGCCAAATTCACCGCATCCCTGTCCGCCCTGAACTGATCAGCCCTGGCGCGGGCCGCCCCAGCCTTCATGCTGGTCGTGGCCCCTGCCACCGTGATGGCCGCGGTGGCGCCAGCTGGCACGCATGCCGCCGCGCTCGCCGCCAAAGCTGTGCTCATCAAACAGCGTCTGCTGCGCTGGATTTAGCTGGCCGTAGAACGCGGTCACCGCCTTCAGATGAGTTTCCAGCATCGCTTCCCGTTTCTTGCTCATGTCCAGTGCCAGCGTCAGGCGCTCAGGCGCCGTCAGTTGCTTGAATGGCTTGTGTTCCGGACGGGCGCCCATGGCTGCCGGCTTGATTGCCGCCTGATAGGTGGCCCAGGCCGATTCCTGCTGCGTGGTCAGTTTCAGCAGGTCATGCAGGCGCGCCTGGCGTTTGGCGTACATATCGGCCATCTTGGCCTGCATCTGCTCCTTGCTTGGACGGGCGTCGTGCTGTTTCTGAGCAGGTTGGGCTTCCTGTGCCTGGGCGGCGGCCATGCCCAGTACCGTAAAACCGATCAGTATGCTTTTGCGTAAGGTGTTCATGGTCGTTCCTTCATGGTTGAGAGTTGAATCATCGCGGCGCCATATGTGCCGCGCTGGTAACCATAGTGGCGGCCCAAGGTTGCTCTTACGTTGCGCGCGCCGAAGTTTTTGTATCCAGATGTTTCGCCCCCCGCAATGCCCTATATGGATATACAAGACGATACAATTGGTGCATGGTCTTGCATGGATAATGAGCGCATGGAACCGACATCTACTATTTTGATCGTTGACGACGATCGTGACATTCGCACTTTGCTGGCGGATTACCTTGAATCCAACGGCTACCGCGCGCTGTGCGCCGCCGATGGCGCTGCGATGTGGAAACTGCTGGACGAAGCCCGCCCCGAGCTGGTGGTACTGGACCTGAACCTGCCGGGCGACGATGGCCTGACCCTGTGCCGCAAGCTGCGCGCGCACTCGACGCTGCCGGTCATCATGCTGACCGCCCGCAACGAGCCGCTGGACCGCATCCTCGGCCTGGAAATGGGCGCCGACGACTACCTGCCGAAACCGTTCGAGCCGCGCGAACTGCTGGCCCGCATCCGCAGCGTTCTGCGCCGCAGCAATGCGATGCCGGTGGGCGTGGGCACGGACAAGGCGCAGCAAATGAAATTCTCGGGCTGGACGCTGGACCTGACCGCGCGCCACCTGCTCAATCCGGAAGGCATCGTCATCATGCTGTCGGGCGCCGAGTTCCGCCTGCTCAAGGTGTTCCTCGAGCATCCGAACCGCGTGCTGAACCGCGACCAGCTGCTCAACCTGACCCAGGGCCGCGACGCCGATCCGTTCGACCGTTCGATCGACATCCAGATCAGCCGCCTGCGCCAGAAGCTCGGCGAAGACGCGCGTATGCCGCAAATCATCAAGACCGTCCGTAACGGCGGGTATGTGCTGGCCGGCCAGGTCAGCGTGGAGCCGCAAGCGTGAGAGCCTTCCTCGGTTCGATGACCGGACGGGTATTCCTGGTCCTGTTGCTGGGTATCGTGGCGTCGGCCGCGCTGACCCAGTGGCTGGCCGTGAACGAACGCACGCGCGCGCTGGAGCGCTACCGCGACTTCCACGCGCTGGAACGGGCCGAGCAATTGATCACCACCGCCGACGTGATGCCGGAAAGCGCGCGCCCCACCTATCTGGTGGCGGCCAACCGCGGCACGGTGCGGCTGGAAATCAGCGATGTGCCGCAGGCGCAAGGACTGCCGGCGACCGAATTCTCCACCTTGCTGCAACAGCGCCTGGGCGAGCGCTATTCGCTGGGACCGCTGGCCGAACATCCGGCCGCCTGCGACCAGCCACGCCAGAGCAACAGCATCTTTGCGCCGTCGCAGTGGCGCGGCACCTGTGAAACCATGAATGTGCGCCTGCACGACGGCCAGACGCTCAAGCTGTCGGTGTTGCCGCCGCGCCAGCCGCCGCCATCGGGCCATAGCGAGCTGCTGTCGCTGCTGCCGTTCCTGGTCTCGATTGCCTTCCTGGCCTACCTGGTGGCGCGCATGACCATGCGCCCGCTGAAGCGTCTGGCGCAGGCAGCCAAGGATCTCGGCAACGACATCAACCACCCGCCCGTGGTGCTGAGCGGCGCTGCTGAAATCCGCCAGGCCAGCGCGGCGTTCAACGCCATGCAGGCGCGCATCCGCCAGCACATCACCCAGCGCACGCAGATGCTGGCCGCCATCACCCACGACCTGCAAACGCCGCTGACCCGGCTGCGTCTGCGGCTGGAAAAAGTCAGCGACGCCGAGCTGCAGCAGCGTCTCATCGACGACCTGTCGGCCATGCAGCAAATGGTCAAGGAAGGCCTGGACCTGGCGCGCAGCATGGATTCCACGGAAACCATGCAGGCGCTTGACCTCGACGCGCTGCTCGACAGCGTGTGCAGCGACGCCACCGACGTCGGCCAGCAGGTGGAACTGCGTGGCCGAGCGGCGATGGCGCTGATGGGCCGGCCGCTGGCGATCCGCCGCTGCCTGGTCAACCTGATCGACAACGCCGTCAAGTACGGCCAGTACGCCCACGTGACAGTGGAGCGCATGGCTGGCGCGGCGCGCATCCGCATCCGCGACGGCGGTCCCGGCATTGCCGCGGACCAGATGGCGCGCGTGTTCGAACCGTTCTACCGCATCGAAACCTCGCGCTCGCGGGAATCGGGTGGTACCGGCCTGGGGCTGACCATCGCCCGTAACATCGCCGAGCAGCACGGCGCCAATGTCTCGCTGTCCAACCACAAGGACGGCGGCCTGGAAGTGACACTGGTGGTGCCGGAGTACTACGCCGGCAGCTAACGCAACGCTCTACAGAAAAACTGGCAACTGGTCATATTGTTGCAGTTTTTCTCGTGGATACTATGCGACAATATTTTGCCCCTAGGCACGGCGGCAATATTTTCGACGGCAAAAACATTATTAAAATGAAAAAATCATCCATAGCATCTTTGGTCGGCGCAATCGTGGTAGTGGCAGGGGGCATCTGGTACATGACGCACCAAGGCGCCGAGCCAGTCGGCGCCCACAAGCCGGGCAACGGCCCGCAAGGCCCCACCACGGTCAGCATTGTTGCCCCCAAGCGGCAGGATGTGCCCGTGACCCTGGAGGCCAACGGTACGGTGACGCCGATCAGCACCGTGGACCTGCATCCGCAAACCACCAGCACCATCGCCAAAGTGCATATCAAGGAAGGGCAGTTCGTCAAATCAGGCGAGCTGATGTTCACGCTGGACGACCGCACCGAGCGCGCCAATATGGACAAGGCGCAGGCGCAGGTCGAGCGTGACCGCGCCGCGCTGGCCGACTACGAGCGCCAGTACAAACGCGCGCTGGAACTGCTGGAGAAAAAATTCATCGCCCAGGGCGCGGTCGATACGCTCAAGAGTCAGGTCGATTCCGCGCGCGCGCTGCTGCAGGCCGACGTTGCCGCCGCCCGCTCGGCCAGCGTGGACGCCAGCTACACCGCCATCCGCGCGCCAATGACGGGCCGGGTCGGCGCCATCAACGTCTTCCCGGGCAGCCTGGTGCAGATGACCACCTCGCTGACCACCGTCACCCAGCTGGACCCGATCACGGTGGCCTTCACCTTGCCGGAAACCGCACTGTCCGGCCTGATGGCGGCCCAGCGTCAGGGCGCGGTGCCGGTGCAGGTGACGCTGGACAATTCCAGCGTGGCCATCAATGGCGCGCTGAGCTTTATCGACAACACGGTCGATCCGGTGGCGGGCGTGATCCGCGTCAAGGCGCAGTTCGACAACCGGGACACCAATCTGTGGCCTGGCCAATACGTCAACACCAAGCTGGTGTCCCACATCATAAAAGATGCGACGGTGATACCGCAAAACGCTATCATTAGCAATACCCGCGGGACCTTCATCTACGCGGTGGACAAAGACCAGTCCGCCAAAGTGGTCAACATCAAGCGGCTGTACGCGTTTGGCGAAAATGCCGCCGTGTCCGGCCTAAGCGGTGACGAGCAGGTGATCGTCGACGGCAAGCAGAACCTGCGGCCGGGCGGCAAGGTGCGTATCGCCTCCGCCGACAAGCCAGCCGATGCCAAGGCCGATGGTAATAAGCAGAAAGGCTAAGCGATGAACCTTTCCGAGTTGTGCATCCGCCGTCCCGTCATGGTGGTGCTGTTGTCGGCCACCCTGATCCTGGCCGGCGTGCTGGCGTATTTCTACATCCCGGTGGCGGCGCTGCCGAGCTACAACACGCCGGTGATCAACGTCTCTGCCGACCTGCCGGGCGCCGCGCCGGAAACCATGGCGTCCTCGGTGGCGCTGCCGCTGGAGAAACAGTTCTCCACCATCGCCGGCCTGGCGATGATTACCTCCACCAATACGCTGGGCAATTCCTCGCTGACGCTGGAGTTTGACCCGAGCATCAACGTCAACGAGGCGGCGGTCGATGTGCAGGCCGCGTTGCTGCGCGCGCAGCGCCAGTTGCCGATCGAGATGACCGATCTGCCGTCCTACCGCAAGGTCAATCCGGCCGATGCGCCGGTGCTGTTCATGACCATGAACTCGCCCTCGCTGACCTTGTCCGAGCTGAACGACTACGCCGAAAACCTGATCGCGCCGAGCCTGTCGACGCTGCCGGGTGTGGCGCAGGTCACGGTCAACGGCCAGAAGCGCTTTGCGGTGCGCATCCGCGCCAAGTCGGACCTCATGAACGCGCGTAACCTGACGCTCGACGAGCTGCAGCAAGCGATCAAGTCGGCCAACGCCAACACGCCACTGGGCATTCTCGACGGCCCGAGCCAGACGCTGACCATCCAGGGCAACGCCCAGCTCATGAAGGCGGCCGACTATGCCAACCTCATCGTCGCCCAGCGCAATGGCGAGCCGGTGCGCCTCAAGGATGTGGCCGACGTGCAGGACAGCTTCCAGTCGACCAAGGCGGCCGGCAGCTACAACGGCGAGCGTTCCATCGTGCTGCTGGTGCAGCGCCAGCCGGACGCCAACACCGTGCAGGTGGTGGACGGCGTGCGCCGCCTGCTGCCGCAGTTCAAGGCGCAGCTGCCGGCGTCGATCAACATCAACCTGGTCAACGACCGCTCGGTGTCGATCCGCGAAGCGATCCACGACGTCAACCTGACGCTGCTGCTGACGGTGGCGCTGGTGGTGATGGTGATTTTCCTGTTCCTGCGCCGCGCGGCGGCCACCTTCATCCCGGCCATCACCATGCCGATTTCGCTGCTGGGCGCGCTGGCGCTGCTGTACGCATTCGGCTACTCGCTGGACAACGTCTCGCTGCTCGGCATTACGCTGGCCGTGGGCCTGGTGGTGGACGACGCCATCGTGGTGCTGGAAAACATCGTGCGCCACATCGAGATGGGCAAACGGCCGCTGGAAGCGTCGCTGATCGGCGCCAAGGAAATGGGCTTCACGATTATTTCGATTTCCGTGTCGCTGGTGGCGGTGTTCATTCCGATCTTCTTCATGCCTGGTGTGATTGGCCTGATGTTCCACGAATTTGCCGTGGTGGTGGCCTTGTCCGTGCTGGTGTCGGCGGCCGTGTCGCTGATGCTGGTGCCGATGCTGGCCAGCCGCCTGCTGCCGCCGGACGCCATCGATCCTGAACACGACAAGGGCAACTTCATCGGCCGCTGGTTCGAGGCCGGCTTTGGCGCGCTGCGCGATTTCTACGCGCGCACGCTGGACGTGTCGCTGCGCCACCGCTACATCGTGCTGCTGGCCGCGTTCATCACGTTCGCGCTGACCGTCGTGCTGTACGTGACCATCCCCAAAGGCTTCTTCCCGGAAGAAGACCTGGGCCAGATCCGCGTCAACACCGAGGCGTCCGAAGACATTTCCTCGGTTGCGCTGATGGACCTGCAGGAGAAAGTCGCGGCCGTCATCAAGGCCGACCCGAACGTGCAGGATGTGACTTCGTTTGTCGGCGGCGGCAATACCGGCCGCATGTTCCTGGTGCTCAAGCCGCGCGACCAGCGCAAGAAAATGCCGCAGGTGCTCGACAGCCTGCGCAAGGCCACCAAGCAGGTGCCGGGAATTGCCGTCTACCTGAGTCCGGTGCAGAACTTGCAGCTAGGCGGGCGCCAGTCCAAGAGCCGTTACCAGTACACGCTGCAATCGGTGAGTCCGGGCGCGCTGAACGAGTGGGCGGAAAAATATATGGACCGCATGCGGGCCGACCAGGACTTCCGCGACGTCACCAGCGATTCGCAGAACAAGGGGCTGCAAGCCTCGCTCAAGATCGACCGCGACAAGGCCAACAACCTCGGCGTGGCGATCGGCGACATCCGCACCGCGCTGTACCTGGCCTTTGGTGAACGCCAGGTCTCGACGATTTACTCGCCGGCCGCCAGCTACTACGTGATCCTGGAAGCGGCCGATGCCGACCGCCAGTTCGACAGCGCGCTGACGCGCATCTCGGTGCGCAACAAGAGCGGCCAGCTGGTGCAGCTGTCCAGCTTTGCCACGGTGGAACGCACCATCGGCCCGACTGCGGTGAACCACCAGGGCCAGCTGCAGGCGATCACGCTGTCGTTCAATCTGGCGCCGGACGTGCCGCTGGGTATCGCCACAGCCAAGATCGACCAGTGGGCGGCGGACATGCACCTGCCACCGTCCATCATCACCAACTACGGTGGCGATGCGGCGGTGTTCCAGAGTTCGCAGGGCAGCCAGCTGATCCTGATTGTCGCCGCACTGGGCGTGATCTACGTGCTGCTGGGCGTGCTGTACGAGAGCTACATCCACCCGCTGACGATTCTGGCCGGCCTGCCGTCCGCTGCGGTCGGCGCGCTGCTGACGCTGCGCCTGTTCAACCTGGACCTGACGATGATCGCGATTATCGGCATCCTGATGCTGATTGGTATCGTCAAGAAGAACGCCATCATGATGATCGACTTCGCGCTGCACGCGCAGCGCAATGAAGGGCTGACACCGGACGTGGCGATCCGCCAGGCCTGTATCCTGCGCTTCCGTCCGATCATGATGACCACCATGGCGGCGCTGATGGGCGCACTGCCGATCGCGCTGGGCCTGGGCGCAGGCGCCGAGTTGCGCCAGCCGCTGGGCCTGGCGGTGGTGGGCGGCCTGATCTTCTCGCAAGTGATCACGCTGTACATCACGCCGGTGATCTACCTGTTCCTCGACAAGTACAGTGGCACCGGTCCGATGAGCGACAAGGAAATCGCCGACGACGCCGCCACCCCGGCGCCGGAACGCGAAGCCGTCCACGCAGTGCCGTTGAAAGCCGTGAACAAGCATTGAGCGGTGACAAGCTGATCTGAACATCGCCTCTTTATCATGGGCAAGTTTTCCAGGATAAAGAGGCGATACGATGCAACGCTATACCGTCACCCTGATCGGCATGGGTCCGCGCGGACTCAGCGTTTTTGAACGCCTCGCCGCCGCCGCGCTGGCCCGCCAGCTCCCCCTTGATATCGTGGTCGTCGATCCCGGCGAATGCGGGCAGGGCGCGCATCTGGCGCAGCAGCCGCCGTATTTGCTCATCAACACACTGGCCTGCCAGGTCACGCTGTTTCCCGCTGCTGGCGCTGTACAGCACGCGCCCGTCTGCGCGACGCCGACCCTGACGGAATGGGCGCGGCAGGCCGGCATCCCCGTCACCGATGCCGACTATCTGCCGCGCAGCCTGCTGGGCGAGTACCTGGGCTGGTGTTATGCGCAAATTGCCGCCGCCTTGCCGGCTTGCGCCGCGCTGACCCATCGCCGCCGGCTTGCCATCGACCTGCAGCGGCGTCAGGACGGCCGCTGCGAGGTGGTGCTTGAAGATGGCAGCGTGGTGGTGAGCGACTTTGTGTGCCTCACCACGGGCCATGGCGCCGGCCATGCCTATCCGGCACAGCAGCTGGCGCATATCGCTGCCGGTGCGCGCGTGGCGATCCAGGGACTGGGCCTGACCGCGCACGATGTGATTGCCGGCTTGACTGTGGGACGCGGCGGCAGCTTTGTCGCCAGCGGCAGCGGCTTGCGTTATCTGGCCTCCGGCCGCGAACCGCAGCTGACGCTGTGCTCGCGCAACTGCCTGCCGTATGCCGCGCGCGGCATCAACCAGAAGGGCGTGGACGGCCGCCACCAGCCGCGCTACTTCACGCTGGATGCGGTGGCCATGCTGCGCCGCCAGTCGCTGATCCAGCGCGGCACCACCCAGCTGGACTTCGAACGCGACCTGTTGCCGCTGCTGAAGCGCGAAATGGCCGAGGTTTACCGCGCCACGCCTGGCGCCGCCGCGCGGGACAATGATGCGCTGTTTGCCGAACTGCTGTTTCCCACACAGGACCGGCAGTTCGCCTCGCTGGCCGAATTCCGCCGCTATTTCCGCGACTGGCTGGAACGCGACCTGGCCGAGGCCCGCAAGGGTAATGTGGCCAGTCCCACCAAGGCCGCCACCGATGTGCTGCGCGACGTGCGCGCGGTGCTGCAGGCCGTGGTCGAACATGGCGGCCTGACGCCGGCCTCGCATCGCCGCTACCTGGCGGTATATCACCCGGCCATCAACCGCACGGCGTTCGGGCCGCCGTTGCGGCGCAATGAGGAACTGCTGGCGCTGCTCGACGCCGGCGTCATCGCGCTCCATGCCGGCCCCGGCAACAGCATCGACGCCCATACGCTGCGCACGCCGTTTGCCCAGGGCGTCGAATGCTGGACGGCGGATGTGATCGTGATGGCAAGACTGGCGGGGTTTTCGCCCAAAACCGACACATCCTTACTCATCCGTAATGTGTTGCAGCGCGGCCTCGTGCAGCCCTATTACAACGGCGATTTTCACCCCGGCGGCCTGGCCATCAACCGTGCCGGCCAACTGCTCGACGCGCAGGACAAAGTGCAGCCCGAGCTCTGGGCGCTGGGCTATCCGGCAGAGGGGCCGCACTACTACACCTATGCCTTGCCACGCCCGCAGCTGCGCTCGCGCCAGGTGTTGGATGCCGAACAATGCGTGATGGCCATGGCCGCTACAATGGAAGGGCATCGGGAGGACCGGCAGCCGTATGAGACCATGGCAGCGCAAGTTCATGGCACTGTGTAAAGCAATTGATACATACGGTAACATCCGTCAAGGGCCGTAACTTGTACAGTGGCTACCCTGGAGCGGTTCCCAAAAGAGCGGGACTCTGGCACTATGGCCCCATTTTGACGACTTCTGCGTTCCACAAGGTTTGTATCTTGCACCACGATTCCCACATCCTCTCAGCGCACTCTGAATACTGCGAGACTTGCGGCCAGCGCCTGCCGTCGGCGCAGCAGGGCTATGCGACGTGGGAACGCAAATCGAAGAACAACCGCATCGGCATCGGCATCTCCATCGCGCTGCACGTGCTGGGCGTGCTGTACTACCTGTTCGCGCCGTCGCACAAGCCGGTGCCGCCATCCACCGCCAAGCGCGGCGAAATGGTCTACATCGCGCCGCTGGCCGAACCCAAGAAGCCCAAGCCCGTCACCAAGCCGGAAACGCCAAAAGCCATCAAGCCGCCAACGCAGCAGCCGCGCAAGCAGGTCGTCAAGCGCAGCGAGCCGGCGCCGGCCGCGCCGAAACTGGAAACCTACGTGCCGCCGGTGCAGGCCAAGATGACGCCGCCGCCGGAGCAGGATATGTCGGAAATGATCGCCAAGCGCCGCGCCGCGCGTGAGGCGCAAAATCCGCAGCCGACGCCGCAGCCGCCCGCCGAGAGCGAAGCCGACCGCGCCAAGCGCATCGCCATGGCCAACATCATGGGCGCCCAGGGCCGTTCGGCCTCGGGTGAGCGTGAGCAGAAGGGTGGCATGATTGAGATTGTGGACCTGCGCGCCAATTCGGCGCAGGTCAAGTTCCGTCACTGGAACTCGAACTTCAAACGGGAATGGCTGCAGGATGTGCGCGTCGACCGTGGCGCCGAGCAGGATATTGAAACCGCCGTCGTCAAGCGGCTCATGGAGCTGATTCGCAAGGACTGGCCGGAAGAAGTGCCGTTCCAGTCGCAGCGTCTGGGCAAGACCATCGTGCTGGGCACCCGTCCGTCGGACGAGGCCCAGATGTCGGCGTTCCTGATGAAAGAATTCTTCCCGGATTACCGCCGACGTTAAACCCGCGGCTTACTGGGCCTTGAGCTTGCGCGCCACGTCCAGCGCAAAGTAGGTCAGGATGCCGTCGGCGCCGGCGCGCTTGAAGGCCAGCATCGATTCCATCATCACCTTGTCGTGGTCCAGCCAGCCGTTTTGCGCGGCGGCCTTGAGCATGGCGTACTCGCCGCTGACCTGGTAGGCAAAGGTCGGCACCTTGAATTCATCTTTCACACGGCGCACGATGTCCAGGTAAGGCATGCCGGGCTTGACCATGACCATGTCGGCGCCTTCGGCCAGGTCCAGGCCGACTTCGCGCAGCGCTTCATCGCTATTGCCCGGGTCCATCTGGTACTGGTTTTTGTCGCCCTTGCCCAGGTTCTTGGCCGACCCGACCGCATCGCGGAACGGGCCGTAGAACGCCGACGCATACTTGGCCGAGTAGGCCATGATGCGAGTGTGGATGTGGCCGGCCGCTTCCAGCGCCTCGCGGATGGCGCCGATACGGCCGTCCATCATGTCCGATGGCGCCACCACGTCTACCCCTGCCTCTGCCTGGCACAGGGCCTGGCGCACCAGCAGGTCGGTGGTGATGTCGTTGATGACGTAGCCGTTGTCATCGATCACGCCGTCCTGGCCGTGGCTGGTGTACGGGTCGAGCGCCACGTCGGTCAGGATGCCCAGCTCCGGGAACGCCTGCTTGAGTGCGCGCACGGCGCGTGGCACCAGGCCGTCCGGGTTGGTGGCCTCGATGCCGTCCGGGGTTTTCTTGGCCGCATCGATGACCGGGAACAGCGCCAGCACCGGAATCCCCAGCGCCACGCATTCTTCCGCCACCTTCAGCAGCAGGTCCACCGAGACGCGCTCCACGCCCGGCATGGACGCCACGGCCTCACGCTGGTGCGTGCCTTCGAGGATGAATACAGGGTAGATCAGGTCGGCGCTGGTGACGACGTTTTCGCGCATCAGCGCGCGGGAGAACGGATCGCGGCGCATGCGGCGCATGCGGATCGCGGGGAATTGCGCAGAAACTTTAGTCATTGCTGTCACTTTCTACATCGGGAGGAGGGACGTCTTCGTCGTCCAGCAGTCCCGCCAGTTCAAGAATCTTGTCGTTGGCTTCATCGATGCCCACGCGCTTGATGGCGGAAAACAGCTGTACGGTGAACGGGAAACCTTCACCGTCTTCGTCCACATAGCTGTCCAGCTTGGCTTTGGCCTGGCGCAGCACGTTGACGGATTCGTTACGGTTCAGCTTGTCAATCTTGGTCAAAATGCAATGAATCGGCTTGCCGGTCGGGGCGAACCATTCGAGCATCTGCACGTCGAGCTCGGTGAACGGGCGGCGCGAGTCCATAATCAGGATCAGCGCGGCCAGCTGGTCGCGGCGCTGGACGTAGTCGCCCAGCAGGCGCTGCCAGTGCAGCTTGGCCGAGCCGGACACTTCCGCATAGCCGTAGCCCGGCAAGTCGACCAGCAGCGCCTGGATTTCCTCGACGATGGTCGGATCCTTGCGGTGCTGTGCGACGTGGGCGCCACCGATCGAGAAGAAGTTGATGTGCTGGGTACGGCCAGGGGTCTTGGACGCAAACGCCAGGCCCTTCTGGTTACACAGAATATTGATGGCGGTCGATTTACCGGCATTGGAACGACCTGCAAAAGCAATCTCCGGCACTTGGGTGTCAGGGAGGTCGCGTAATTGGTTAACGGTCGTGAAGAAACGGGCTTGCCAGAGTTTGGACATGGGGGAGTGGGGAAAAAAGCAACAGTTTAAAGCAGGTATTTTTTTAAGCTATTGTACAATGAGTAGTTCCCAAGTGCTTCTACGCACGGTCTGGTGCTGCGCAGGTACACTTTGGTGCACAACTTTTTAGACTCCTACTAGGGTGCTTGAATGAATAGTGTGTTTTCACCTTTTGTAAAATCCCTGCTCGTCGCTTTGATCGCCGTGACGGCCACTGCCTCCGCGGACGACAAGAAGCCAGCCCCTGCCGCTCCGAAAATTGATCCGGCCAAAGGCGCCACCCTGTTTACCGACGGCGACAACGCCCGCGGTCTGCCGGCCTGCGTGTCCTGCCATGGCGCCGGCGGCAATTCCACCATCGCGGTCAATCCCAAGCTGGCTGGCCAGCACGAAGGATATATTTACAAGCAGCTGGTGAACTTTACGACCGCCGACCGGAATCAACCGGTCATGACGACCTACGCCAAGATGCTGACCGATGAGGAAAAGCACAACGTCGCGGCATGGCTGGCAACGCAGCAGCAGAAACCGGGCGCGGCCAAGAGCAAGGATACGATTGAGCTGGGCAAGAAGATTTACCGTGGCGGCATCGCCGAGAAGAGCGTGCCGGCCTGTGCCAGCTGTCACGGCGCGTCGGGTGCGGGGATTCCCGTGCAGTACCCGCGCATCGCTGGCCAGCATCAGGACTACACGGTTGCTCAGCTGGGCCTGTTCAAGGCGGGGACCCGCAAGAGCATCGAGATGGCGCCCATTTCGAAGCGCCTGTCCGACGAGGAAATGAAGGCCGTTGCGGATTACGTAGCAGGCTTGAAATAAACTTGATTTCTCGGCATGACTGAGGAAAAAGAAGGGGGCGGCGGCGTGAGCATGCCGCCCTTTTTGTTGGTATGCTGCGGCTGCCACCATTAATTAAAGAACTTGAATACGCATGAGTAGCCCAAGTACCACCGGCATCCAGCTGAAAACCCGCCGCCCCCTCGTGGGCGAAGTCGTTGAACTGATTTCCTCCATGCGTTTCGCCATCGCCCTGCTGGCGATGATCGCGATTGCCGCCGTGGTCGGCACGGTCATGAAGCAGGGCGAGGCCAGCACCAGCTACATCAACCAGTTCGGGCCGTTCTGGTATGAAGTGTTCCGCAAAATCGGCCTGTACACGGTCTACTCGGCGTGGTGGTTCCTGCTGCTGATGGCCGTGCTGGTACTTTCCACCTCGCTGTGCATCGTGCGCAACGCGCCCAAGATGCTGAAGGACATGCGCAGCTGGCGCGAGAACGTGCGCGAACAGTCGCTGCTGAACTTCCACCACAAGATGCAATGGCGTTCGCCGCTGGCGCGCACCGCGCTGGCGCAGCAGAGCGCGGCGCGGCTGGCCGACGCCGGCTACCAGGTCAAGCTGGTGGAGAAAGACCATGGCACGCTGGTCGCCGCCAAGCAGGGCGCCGCCAACAAGTTCGGCTACATCTTTGCGCACTCCGCCATCGTGGTGATCTGCCTGGGCGCCGTCATGGATTCGGACGTGCCGATCCGCCTGCAGGAATGGTTCCTCGGCAAAACGCCATTCAATGGCAGCGGCCTGATTTCGCAAGTGCCGCAGGCCAGCCGCCTGAGCACCAGCAACCCTACCTTCCGCGGCAATACCATGATCCCGGAAGGCCAGACCAGCAATACCGCCGTGCTCACACGCCCGGATGGCGTGCTGATCCAGGAGCTGCCGTTCACCATCAGCCTGAAAAAATTCACCATCGATTTCTACAGCACCGGCATGCCCAAGCTGTTTGCCAGCGACGTGGAAGTGCGCGAGAACGAGAGCGGCAAAATCACCAAGGGCACCATCGAGGTCAACAAGCCGCTCATCGTCAACGGCATCGCCATCTACCAGTCCAGCTTTGAGGATGGCGGCAGCAAGCTCAAACTGACCGGCTTCCCGATGGTGGGCACCATCAACAACCGCTTCGATATCGCCGGCGAGGTCAACGGCACCACGCCGATGGGCGACGCCTACACGGTGGAATGGTCGGGCTTCCGTCCGTTCAACGTCGAGAATATCGCGCCCGTTGATGATGCGCGCGCCGTCAAAAAAGGCGTGAGCCTGGCCGACGAGCTGGACAAGCACACCGGCTCGGCCGGCAAGAACGCCGTCAATAAAGACCTGAAAAACATCGGCCCGAGCGTCAGCTACAAGCTGCGCGACAAGACTGGCCAGGCGCGCGAGTTCAACAACTACATGCAGCCGGTCACCATCGACGGCGCCACCGTGTTCCTGGCCGGCATGCGCGCCAACCCGTCGGACAACTTCAGCTACCTGCGCATTCCCGCCGACGACGGCCACAGCGTCAACGAATGGATGCGTCTGCGCGCCGCGCTGCAGAATGCCGACCTGCGCGCCGCCGCCGCCCAGCGCTACGCCCAGCGCGCCATGCCGCAGGCGGCCAGCAACGACGCGCTGCGCGTGCAATTGCAGGCCGCCGCCGAAAAAGGCCTGACCATCTTCGCCGGTGACGATAAGATGGCCGGCTTTGCCGCCGTCGCCAAGTTCCTCGAAAAAATGCCGGAAGAAGCGCTCAAGAAAAACGCCGACGTCTTCATGCGTATCCTGAACGCCAGCCTGTGGGACTTGTGGCAGATTGCCCGTATCAAGGATGGCTTGCCGGCCGTGGTGGAAGACGAACAGCACGCGCGCTTCCTCAACCTGGCCATCAACGCGCTGTCGGATGCCTTCTTCTACGGCGCTCCCGTGTATCTGCAGCTGGACGACTTTACCCACGTGCAGGCCTCGGTGTTCCAGGTCACGCGCTCGCCGGGCAAGAGCGTGGTCTACCTGGGCTGCCTGTTCCTGGTGCTGGGCGTGTTTGCCATGTTCTACATCCGCGAACGCCGCCTGTGGATCTGGATCAAGGACGACGCTGCCGGCAGCGAAGCACTGATGGCCATGAGCACCCAGCGCAAGACGCTGGACTTTGAGCGCGAATTTGAAGTACTGAAAGAAAAACTGCCGCAATCGGCGGCTTAAGCAGGAGAAAATGATGGAACTGACTCAATCCCGGCAAACTCCGCAGACCTACCAGCAGGCGCCAGGCTACTTCAAGCGCCTGAACCTGATTGACTGGCTGTTCGCGCTGGCGCTGCTGGCCGGCGCGGTGTTCTCGCTGAACCGCTTTGGCCATTTCATGGACATCTACGAACAGGGCGTGCTGCTGGGCGCGGTACCGGTGTTTGCCGCGCTGGGCTGGCACTGGAAGCCGGTGCGCTGGGTGATGCCGCTGGTGGCGCTGCTGTCGCTGTGGGCCATTTATATGTACGCGGGCCAGCTGGACAACGGCAGCAAGAAATTCTGGCTGCGCATGATGCTGTCCAGCCAGTCGGCGGTGCTGTGGATGAGCGTGATGTTTGTCATCTCCACCGTGTTCTACTGGATCGGCTTCGTCGGCCGTTCGGGCGCGGCGTCCAGCATCGCCACCAAGCTCAGCTGGGCGGCCGTGGTGCTGGGCTGGACCGCGATGATGGTGCGCTGGTTCGAGTCCTACCTGATCGGCGCGGACGTCGGCCACATCCCCGTGTCCAACCTGTACGAAGTGTTCATCCTGTTCTCGCTGATTACCGCGATGTTCTACCTGTACTTCGAGCAGCGCTACGCCACCCGCCAGATGGGACCGTTCGTGCTGCTGGTGATCTCGGCTGCGATCGGCTTCCTGTTCTGGTACACCACCTCGCGCAACGCGGCCGACATCCAGCCGCTGCTGCCGGCGCTGCAAAGCTGGTGGATGAAAATTCACGTGCCCGCCAACTTTATCGGTTATGGCAACTTTGCACTGGCGGCCATGGTCGCCGCCGCCTACCTGCTGAAAACCGCAGGCTACCTCAAGGACCGCCTGCCGTCGGAAGAAGTGCTGGATGACGTGATGTACAAAGCCATCTCGGCCGGCTTCGCCTTCTTCACCATTGCCACCATCCTCGGGGCGCTGTGGGCGGCCGAAGCGTGGGGCGGCTACTGGTCGTGGGATCCGAAAGAAACCTGGGCGCTGATCGTCTGGCTCAACTATGCGGCCTGGCTGCACATGCGCCTCATGAACGGCCTGCGCGGCCGTCCGGCGGCATGGTGGGCGCTGGTGGGCCTGCTGGTGACAACGTTTGCCTTCCTGGGCGTCAACATGTTCCTGTCCGGCCTGCACTCGTACGGGAAGTTGTAAACGCAAGTTTAATATTTGCTCCGGAGGATTGGTGTAAGGTGGAGCCCTGCACACATCTACCGGAGCCATCATGCTGATCAAGCGCAGCCCCAACGGCATCGACTTGCCGTTTTCTTCAGAAATCACGCCGCGCGCGGTGTACGAATCGCGCCGCAGCTTCATGAAGCAGATCGCCATGGGCGCGGCCGGCAGCGCCGCGCTGCTGGAGATGGCGCAGCGCGCAGCGTTTGCCCAGGGCGGCAGCAAACTGCCCGCCAGGCTGAATCCGGCCTACTCGGCGCTCGACAAGCAGACGCCGTACAAAGACGCCACCACCTACAACAACTACTACGAATTCGGCACCGACAAGAGCGAGCCGGCCATGTACGCAGGCACGCTCAAAACGCGGCCGTGGACGGTCAGCATCGAAGGCGAGGTCAAGAAACCGGTCACGCTGGACCTGGATGCGCTGCTGAAGCTGGCGCCGATGGAAGAGCGCGTCTACCGCCTGCGCTGCGTGGAGGGCTGGTCCATGGTGATTCCGTGGATAGGCTATTCCTTCTCCGAGATCATCAAAAAGCTCGAGCCGACCGGCAATGCCAAGTACGTGGAATTTGTCACGCTGGCCGACAAAAAGCAGATGCCCGGCGTCGGCAGCCGCGTGCTGCAATGGCCGTACACCGAAGGCCTGCGCATCGACGAAGCCAACCACCCGCTGGCGCTGCTGACCTTTGGCATGTATGGCGACGTGCTGCCCAACCAGAACGGCGCGCCGGTGCGCATGGTGCTGCCGTGGAAGTACGGCTTCAAATCCGCCAAATCGATCGTCAAGATCCGCTTCGTGAAAGACCTGCCGCGCACCTCATGGAATTTGTCGGCGCCGAATGAATACGGCTTTTACTCCAACGTGAATCCGGACGTCGACCATCCGCGCTGGTCGCAGGCCTCCGAGCGCCGCATCGGCGAAGACGGCTTCCTGTCGCGCAAACGCAAGACCCTGATGTTCAACGGCTATAACGACGTCGCGCCGCTGTACGCGGGCATGGACCTGAAGAAGTTCTACTGATGCTGAGCCCAAAACAAGTCAGCTGGCTCAAAGGCGCCATCTTTGTGCTGGCGCTGGCGCCCCTGCTGCGCATGGCCTACCTGACCGTGACCGGGCAACTGGTCGATCCACTGGAATTCATCACGCGCGGCACTGGCGACTGGACCTTGTACTTACTGTGCATCACGCTGGCGGTGACTCCGCTGCGGCGGCTGAGCGGCTGGAACTGGCTGATCAAGCTGCGTCGCATGCTGGGCCTGTACACCTTCTTCTACGGCCTGCTGCACTTCACCACCTTCCTGTGGTTCGATCACTTCTTTGATGTGCAAGAGATGTGGAAAGACGTGCTCAAGCGGCCTTTCATCACGGTGGGCTTCATCGCCTTCGTGCTGCTGATTCCGCTGGCGCTGACCAGCACCAACGGCATGATCAAACGCCTGGGGGGCAAGCGGTGGCAATGGCTGCACCGGCTGATCTACGTGATCGCGCCGCTGGCCTTCCTGCACTTCTGGTGGATGAAAGCGGGCAAGCACAACTTCACCCAGCCCATCCTGTTCGGCAGCATCGTTGGCATACTGCTGCTGACACGCGTCTGGTGGGCCATCCGCAAATAAATCCGGGGTCTAAATCCGGGGTCAGTTCTTGCAATCCAACACGAGCTCTGCTGTCGCGACAGCAGAGCTCGTGTTGGATTGCAAGAACTGACCCCGGATTGGGTTTATTTGATGAGCGATTCCAGCGCGTAGAGGTCGGCCGGGTTTTCGCGCTGGCGGACCAGGTGGCAGACGCTGCCATCGACGATCACTTCGGCTGCGCGGCCACGCGTGTTGTAGTTGGACGCCATCGTCATGCCATAGGCGCCTGCGGTGTGCATCACGAGCAGGTCGCCAGCTTCTACCGCCAGTGCACGGTCGCGCGCCAGCCAGTCGCCGGATTCGCAGATCGGTCCGACCACGTCGTAGGTCGCAGCGGCCGCGCCGTTTTGCACCACCGGCTGCATGTCCATCCAGGCCTGGTACAGCGCCGGACGTGCCATGTCGTTCATTGCCGCATCGACGATGCAGAAGTTTCTCTCTTCACCGTGCTTGAGGAATTCCACGCGCGTCAGCAGCACGCCGGTGTCGCCGACAATCGAACGGCCCGGCTCGAAGATCACCTTGATTGGCTTGCCGTCGTGACGCGCGTTGCGCCAGGCATCAATTTTGGCGAACAGGCGGCCCAGGTAGTCGCCCACCGGCACTGGCGCCGATTCGCCGGCTTCACGGTAGTCGATGCCGATGCCGCCGCCGATATCCAGGTGGTGCAGTTCAATGCCTTCCGCACCGAGTTGGTCGATGAGCTCGATCAGGCGGTCCAGCGCTTCCAGCAGCGGCGCGTCGTCCAGCAGTTGCGAGCCGATGTGGCAGTCGATGCCGCTCACTTGCAGGTGCGGCAGCGCGGCGGCCGTGCGGTAGGTTTCCAGCGCATCGGAGAAGGCCACGCCAAACTTGCTGGCTTTCAGACCGGTGGCGATGTAAGGATGGGTCTTGGCATCCACATTGGGATTCACGCGCAGCGAGATGCGCGCTTGCTTGCCCATGGCGCCGGCCACTTCGTTCAGGCGGTGCAGCTCGGGAATCGATTCGACGTTGAAGCACAGGATGTCATGCGACAGCGCCAGGCGCATTTCTTCCACGCTCTTGCCGACGCCGGAGAAGATCACCTTGCGCGGATCACCGCCCGCCGCCAGCACGCGCAGCAGTTCGCCGCCGGAGACGATGTCGAAGCCCGCGCCTTCGCGCGCCAGCAGGTCGAGGATGGCCAGGTTGGAGTTGGCTTTCATGGCGTAGCACACCAGCGCGTCGCGGCCCTGGCAGGCATCGGCGTAGGACGCAAAGTTGGCCAGCAGCCGGGCCTTGGAGTACACATAGGTCGGGGTGCCGAACTCGCCGGCAATGGCGCTCAGCGACGCGCCTTCGGCGTGCAGCACGCCGTCTTTATACGAAAATTGGGACATTATTGTTGAGGGGCTGGAGTAACAGGGCTGGAGGACGAAGCAGGGGCGTCGCCGCTCTTGGCTGGCTTGGCCGCTGGTGGCTTGGGCAGATACAGGGGGCCGGGTTGGCCGCAGCCGCTCAGCAATACGCTCAGACACAGGGTGGCTGTGCCGATAATTAAACGGAATGTGGACTTCACGATAAAATCATGGATTATTTTGTGCAGATACTGGAGTGTAGCATGGGCGAATCAGAATTCCTGGCGCAAGCCGAGGCCACCCTTAACGCGATTGAGGCCAAACTGGACCAGCTCAACGACGAAGACGTGCTGGACGTCGAGTGCAGCCGCAGCGGCAATGTGCTGGAAATCGAGTTTATCGACAATGGTTCCAAGATCATCGTCAACAGCCAGGCCGCGATGCAGGAGCTGTGGGTGGCATCCCGTTCGGGCGGTTACCACTACCGGCAGATCGACGGACGATGGATCAACACGCGCGATAACACCGAGCTGTTTGCTTCGCTGTCGGAGATGGTCAGCGCCCAGGGCGGCAGCCAGGTCAGCCTGGCCTGAACCAGGCGTTTGCGCCGGCGGACACACCAGTCCGCCGGCCTGCCGTCAGAACAGCTCGTTCTTGACGGCGTCCTTGGCTTTTTCTTCAGCCGGGGTGCCGTGTCCCGGCGCGTCGAGGTTATTCACGCCGGCGCCTGGCGGATTCTCCGCGTAGTAGTACTCGTCTCCCACCAGCATCACACCTTCCGGCACCGCGCGTTCTTCGATCGGAATATTCTTCAACGCCTTCTGCATGTAGCCGATCCAGATTGGCAGTGCCAGGCCGCCGCCGGTTTCGCGGTTGCCCAGATTCTTCGGCTGGTCGTAGCCGATCCAGGCAATGCCCACCAGCTTGGCCTGGTAGCCGGCGAACCAGGCGTCGATCGAATCATTGGTGGTACCGGTCTTGCCGGCGATATCGCGGCGGCCCAGCACATTGGCCTTGGCCGCCGTGCCGAAGCGCACCACGTCCTTGAGCATCGAATCCATCAGGAAGGCGTTGCGCTCGTCGATCACGCGGTTTTTCTCGTCGCCCGCCACGTCCGGATGGGCTTGCGACAGGATCTTGCCATCGGCATCGGTCACCTTGGAAATCAGGTAAGGGCTGACCTTGTAGCCGCCATTGGCAAACACCGCGTAGGCGCCGGCCATCTGCAGCGGCGTGACGTTGCCCGCGCCCAGGGCCAGCGTCAGGTAGGGCGGGTTCTTGTCGGCGTCAAAGCCGAAGCGGGTCGCGTATTCCTGGCCGTACTTGGCGCCGATGCGGTGCAGAATGCGGATCGAGATCATGTTCTTGGACTTGGTCAGGCCCTTGCGCATGGTCATCGGGCCTTCGTACTTGCCGTCGTAGTTTTTCGGTTCCCACGCCTGGCCGCCGGTCTGGCCGGCGTCAAACGAGATGGGGGCATCGTTGATGACGGTGGCCGGCGACAGGCCGCGTTCCAGCGAGGCCGAGTAGATGAACGGTTTGAACGACGACCCCGGCTGGCGCCACGCCTGCGTCACGTGGTTGAACTTGTTGCGGTTGTAGTCGAAGCCGCCCACCATGGCCTTGATCGCGCCGTCGGTGGTGCTGGCCGCCACGAACGCCGATTCGATTTCCGGCATCTGCGCCACCTGCCAGTCTTTCCCTTCCTGCATTACGCGGATCACGGCGCCACGGCGGATGCGCTTGTTCGGCGGGTTCTTGTCGGACAGCCATGAGCGGCCCATTTCCAGACCGGGACCGGTGATCTTGATTTCCTCGCCGGACGCGGTGACGGCGGTAATCATCTGCGGCGTGGCTTGCAGCACCATGGCCGCGACGATGTCGTCGTTGTCCGGGTGCTCGGCCAGCGCGGTTTCGATGGCGTCGTCCGCTTCTTCCTTGTTGTTCGGGATGTCGATATAGGCTTCCGGACCACGGTAGGCGTGGCGGCGCTCGTAATCCATCACGCCCTTGCGCAGCGCCAGGTAAGCGGCGTCCTGGTCGGCCTTGGTGATGGTGGTGAACACGTTCAGGCCGCGTGTGTAGGTGTCTTCCTTGAACTGCTCGTACACCAGCTGGCGCGCCAGTTCGGCCACGTACTCGGCATGCACGCCGAATTCGCTGCTGTCGGTTTTGACTTTCAGCTCTTCCGCCTTGGCCGTTTCATATTGCTTGTCCGTGATATAGCCCAGATCGTGCATGCGCTGCAGGATGTACTGTTGCCGGGTACGCGCGCGCTTGGGATTGACTACCGGATTGTAAGCCGATGGCGCTTTGGGCAAGCCCGCCAGCATGGCCGCTTCCGCGATGCTGATGTCGCGCAGGTTTTTGCCGAAATAGATTTGTGCGGCGGACGAGAAACCATAGGCGCGCTGGCCCAGATAAATCTGGTTCATATAGACCTCGAGAATCTGGTCCTTGCTGAGGTTTTTCTCGATCTTCCAGGCCAGCAGCATTTCGTAGACCTTGCGCTTGATGGTCTGCTCGCTGGACAGGAAGAAGTTACGCGCCACCTGCTGGGTGATGGTCGATGCGCCCTGGCGGCCGCCGCCGCCCATCGCATTGTGCACGGCCGCGCGCAGGATGCCGGTGTAGTCGACGCCGCCGTGCTCGTAGAAGCGGTCGTCTTCAATCGCCAGCACGGCTTTTTTCATGACGTCGGGGATGTCCTTGATACGCACCAGGTTGCGGCGCTCTTCACCGAACTCGCCGATGAGGACGTTATCAGCCGAGAAGATGCGCAGCGGCATCTTGGGACGGTAGTCGGTCAGCGTGTCGAGTTCTGGCAGGTTGGGATAAGCCATCGCCAGGCCGAACACAACCAGCAGCACGCCTGTCAGGCCCAGGCCGGCAATGGACAGGCCAGCCGTGAGCAGGAAGCGGGACGCAGGTTTGCGCGGTTTGCCGTCCGCCTTGTCGGCAGGCGGCGAGGGTGGAGGTGCCGAATTGGAATAGGCCATGCAGTACGATCTTTCTATGGAAATGTGCGAGCCATTATAAGCGAGCGCCGCGCCGTACCCTACGACAGTAATATTTCTGCATGAGCAACAAAACAATGGAGTTGCTTTGTTGCTTACGATGGCGAAATAAAGTGTGGCGAAACCCTCACACCAAGGCAATTGTGCACGGTAGAAATACCTTTACACTTAAATAGGCTCGTTTTAATGTACGAGCATATATAAGCCTTCTAAACGCAGGTTTTTAAACGAGTTTCCTTTTATGCAAACAGTTCGACCCCGTGTTCGGATGTACTGCAGAACAGGCGCCAGCCATGACGCCGGAGGAAACGTATGATCGATTTCAAGGCCCTGCTGGGCCAAGGCAACCCGCCGCTGGTGGGCATCGACATCAGCACCTCCAGCGTCCGGCTGGTGGAGCTGGTGCAAGGCGCCAAGGGCGAACTCCGGCTGGAACGCTACGCCGCCGAACCGCTGCCGCGCAACGCCGTCACGGACGGCAATATCGAGAACATGGACCAGGTGGTGGAAGCCGTGCGCCGCGTCTGGAAGAAGAGCGGCACCAAGGCGCGCCATGCAGCGCTGGGCATGCCGCCCGCCGCAGTGATCACCAAGAAAATCATCCTGCCGGCCGGCATGCCGGAAGACCAGCTGGAAGTGCAGGTCGAGTCCGAAGCCAGCCAGTACATTCCGTTCGCGCTGGACGAAGTCAGCCTGGACTTCGACGTGATCGGCCCGGCCGCCAATTCCGCCGAGGATATCGAAGTCATGCTGGCCGCCTCGCGCCGCGAGAAAGTCGAAGACCGCGTGGCGATTGCCGAAGCCTCCGGCCTCAAGGCCAGCGTGATGGATATTGAATCCTATGCCGCGCGCGCCGCGCTGGACCGCGTGATCGCGCAACTGCCCGAGGCGGGCGCGGGCCAGATCATTGCGCTGTTCCAGATCGGCGCCCAGGTCACCCACATTTCCGTGATGCTGGACGGCGCCACCGTCTACGAGCGCGAGCAGCCGTTCGGCGGTACTGCGCTGACGCAGGACATCGTGCGCAGCTACGGCCTATCCTTCGACGAAGCCGAGGCGCGCAAGAAGACCGGCGACCTGCCGGACAACTACCACGCCGAACTGCTCACGCCGTTTCTGGAAAGCGCTGCGCTGGAAGTCACGCGCGCCATCCAGTTCTTTTACACGTCCACCCCGTACACGCGGGTCGACCAGCTGTTCCTGGCCGGCGGCTGCGCGGTCATTCCGGGCCTGCTGGAACTGGTGGCCGCGCGCACGCGCATCTCGAGCGCGGTGATCTCGCCGTTCAAGGGCATGCAGATCGGCCCATCGGTACGCGAATCGCAGTTGCGGCTGGATGCGCCCGCCTACCTGGTGGCCTGCGGCCTGGCCCTGCGGAGGTTCGACTGATGATACGGATTAACCTGCTGCCGCACCGCGAAGCGAAACGCAAGCAAAAGAAGCAAGCCTTCTATGCGCTGCTGGCGTTGGGCGGCGTGGTGGGCGTGGGTGTCGTGCTGCTGGTGGGCGCCTACAACGCGCGCGCCATCTCGATTCAGGAGCAGCGCAATCAGGTGCTGAAAACCGCGATTGTCGATCTCGACCGGAAGATCGCCGAGATCGCCACGCTCAAGCAGGAAATCGAAGCGCTCAAAGCGCGCCAGCAAGCGGTGGAGGATTTGCAGGGCGACCGCAACCAGCCCGTGTATCTGCTGGACGAACTGGTCCGGCAGACGCCGCCCGGCGTGTATCTCAAGGCGTTCCGGCAGGATGGGCAAAAGGTGGCGGTGAATGGCTATGCGCAGTCGCAGGAGCGGGTGTCCGAGCTGCTGCGCAACCTGGCTGGTGTGTCGCCGTGGCTGGAGCGGCCAGACCTGATTGAAGTGAAGTCCACCGGGCTGGGGCAGGGCAAGACGGCCAAGAAGGTGGTGGAGTTCAACCTCAACGTCAACATCAAGCGGCCGCGCGACAAGGACAAGCCGGAAGACGGCGCCAAGGGCAAAGCACCCGCTGCCCCTGCGGGCACGCCCGCCAACGTTCCCGCCAGCGGCTCGCCGCCAGCGCACGCCTAGGAGCGCCGGCGATGGCCAAAGCCACCCTCAATCTGAATTTGCTGTTTGCGCAGTTCGCCGACCAGTTCCGCGACCTGAATGGCCGCCACCCAGGGCAGTGGCCGCTGGCGCCGCGCGTGCTGTGCGCGGTCGGCGTGACGGCGGTGGTGTGCGTGGCTGGCTATTTCGGCTACTGGAGCTCGCAGTTCGAGGAGCAGGATGCGGGCGCGCAGGTCGAGGCCAAGCTGCGCGACGAATACAAGATCAAGATGGCGCAGGCGATCAACCTCGATGCCTTGCGCGCACAAAAGGCCCAGGTCGACCAGTACGTGGAGCGGTTGCAGAAACAGCTGCCCAGCAAGGCCGAGATGGCGGCGCTGCTGACCGACATCAACCAGGCCGGCGCCGGGCGCGGCTTGCAGTTCGACCTGTTCAAGCCGCAGCAGGTGGTGGTCAAGGATTACTACGCCGAGCTGCCGATCGACATCAAGGTGACCGGCAATTACCACGACATCGGTGCCTTCACCGGCGACATCGCCAATCTGCCGCGCATCGTCACGCTCAACAACATGGCGCTCAGCACGGGCAAGGATGGTGTGCTGACACTGGAGGCGGTGGCCAAGACCTTCCGCTACCTGGATCCGGAAGAGGTGGCAGCGCAGCGCAAGGCCGCCGCGGACAAGAAGAAGGCGGCGAAAAAATCATGAGGACGCTGACCGCATTGATGGCATTGCTGCTCTTGGCTGGTTGTGGCGACAGCGACGTGCAGGAAGTCCGTACCTGGATGAAGCAGGTGGACGCCCAGACCAGGGTCAAGGTGCCGCCATTGGCCGAGCCGAAAACCTTTATTCCGTTTGCCTACGTGCACAAGGATGAGCTGGACCCGTTCAATCCCAACAAGCTGCTGGCCGAACTGGCCCGGCAGGCCGCCAGCGGCGGCGCCAGCGGGCTGCATCCCGATACGCAGCGCCGCAAGGAGCTGCTGGAGACGTATCCGCTGGACACCATCAAGATGGTGGGCACCATCGAGAGCCAGGGCGTGCTGTATGCCGTGCTGCAGGTTGACCGCGCTTTGCACCATGTGGTGGTGGGCCAGCACCTGGGCCAGAACTACGGCCGCGTCACCCGCATTGACGATGACAGCGTCAGCCTCAAGGAAATCGTTCAGGACGCCACGGGTGACTGGGTGGAGCGCCTGTCCAGGTTGGAACTGCAGGAAAACAAGGAGACTGCCAAATGAACGCTCATCACACGGCCCGGCGCCTGTTCGCCGCCGCATACTGGGCGCCATTGTTCGCCCTGGCGCTCTGCCTGCAGCTGGCGCCCGCGCGTGCTGACGACCGCGTCGGCAATGGCATTGAATCGATTACCGCCAGCCAGCAGGGCGCCAACCTCATCGTCAAGATCACGATGACCAATAAACCGGCGGAACCGCTGATTAACTTTGCCATCACCAATCCGGCGCGCATCGTCATGGATTTTGGCGCCACCGTCAATGCCACCGGTAAAACCTCGCAGGAGCTGAACCAGGGCGACCTGCGCAGCGTGAATGTGGTGCAGGCCGGCGAACGGTCGCGGCTCGTCTTCAACCTGAAACGTTCGCTCAATTACGCCACTGCGGTGGACGGCAAGTCGGTCATCCTGACCATCGATGGTTCGGGCGGCATCGCTACCGCAGTGGACGCCAGCGGCTTGCCGGTCAAGGCGGCCACGTCGCCAGCACCGACGGGCCGCCAGATGTTGCGCGACCTCGATTTCCGCCGTGGCGCCAACGGCGAAGGCCGGGTGGTGGTCGATCTGCCCAACAACCAGGTGGCAGTCGATGTGCGCCAGACGCCCACCGGCGTGGTGGTGGACTTCCTGCGCACGGGCGTGCCCGACAATCTGCGCCGCCGCCTGGACGTGAGCGACTTTGGCACGCCGGTAGCGCAGGTCACCGCCGTGCCGCAGGGCGAAAATACACGACTGACCATCGAGGCGCGCGGCCTGTGGGAACAGACCGTGTACCAGAGCGACACCCAGCTGGTGGTGGACGTCAAGCCGATCAAGGAAGACCCCAACAAGCTGACGCAGGGCTCGCAAGGCTACCGTGGCGAGAAGCTGTCCTTCAACTTCCAGAACGTGGAAGTGCGCGCGGCCTTGCAGGCGATTGCCGACATTTCCGGTCTCAACATCATCACCAGCGATAGCGTCAGCGGCAACCTGACCCTGCGCCTGAAAGAGGTGCCGTGGGATCAGGCGCTGGATGTGATCCTGCAAGCCAAGGGCCTGGACATGCGCAAGAACGGCTCGGTAATCTGGATCGCGCCCAAGGAGGAATTGCTGACCAAGGAAAAACTGGAGCTGGAGCAGCGCGCGCAGATTGCCGACCTGGAGCCGCTGAAGTCGGAAATCTTCCAGCTCAATTACCAGAAAGCGGAAGCGTTCAAGGTAGTGTTTGGCCTGGAGGGCGGTGATGCCAAAAACCGCATCCTGTCCAAGCGCGGCAGCGCCATCATCGAACCGCGCACCAACCAGCTGTTTGTGACCGACATCGCCTCCAAGCTGGAAGATGTGCGCCGCCTGATTGCCAAGACCGACGTCGCCACCAAGCAGGTGCTGATCGAGGCGCGCATCGTCGAGGCCAGCGACACATTCACGCGCAACCTCGGCGCCAAGCTGGGCTTTTCCGACATGCGTACCATCCGCGGCGGCGATACTGGCTACCAGCTGGGCAACAGCAATACCCGGGTGGCAGTGAGCGGCAACCTGACCGGTGTCGGCGAAAGCACGGGCCAGGTCAAGGTCACGGACAGCAGCTACAACAACACCCAGTTCATCAATCTGCCGGCGGGCAACATCAACGGCGCGCAGGCGGGCAGCCTGGCGGTGAGCCTGTTTTCCTCGGCCGCCAACCGTTTCCTGAACCTGGAGCTGTCCGCGCTGGAAGAAGACGGCACCGGCAAGATCATCTCCAGCCCACGCGTGATCACGGCCGACAAGGCGGTGGCGCTGATCGAGCAGGGCATCGAGCTGCCGTACCAGGTGGCGACCAGCAGCGGCGCTACCTCGATCATGTTCCGCAAGGCCAACCTGCGGCTGGAAGTCACGCCGCAGATCACGCCGGACGGCAATGTCGTGATCGACGTTGACGTCAACAAGGACAGCGTGGGCCAGGAAACCCGTTCTGGCTTTGCCATCGACACCAAGCACGTCAAGACCCAGGTCATGGTCGACAACGGTGGCACGGTGGTGTTGGGCGGCATTTACCAGCAAACCGAACGCAGCACCACCGACAAGGTGCCGCTGCTCGGCGACGTGCCCATCCTGGGCTATCTCTTCCGCAGCAACACCCGCACCAACGACAAGACGGAGCTGCTGGTGTTCATCACGCCCAAGATTGTGGCAGACAAGCTGTCGACGGCGCGGTAATTTGATTCACTTTGAATGAGGTGCGCTTCATGAAAAAAATCATTGGATGGCTGGGCGTGATGGCGTGCGCGGGCCTGCTGGCTGCGTGCGGCGGTGGTGGCGGCTCCCCGGGAACGAATAGCAATGGCCAGGCGCCGTCGAAAGCGGCCAGCGTGACGCTGACGGCCAGTGCCGCCACGATTGCCTCGTCCGGCCTGGATGGCACGGAAGTGACGCTGACGGTCATCGTCAAAGACGGCGGCGGCAATGCCTTGCCCAATGAAACCGTGAACTTCAATGCCAGCTCGGGCACCATCAGCAACCTGAACCGCCTGACCAACACTTCTGGCCAGGTGGTGGAAAAGCTCAGCGTCAAAGGAGACTCCTCGCTGCGCACCATTTCGATTACCGCCAGCGCGGGATCGATCAACTCGAACACCATCACGGTGCAGGTCATCAGTGCGGTGCCGACGCTGACGCTGACGACGGATTCCGGCACGCTGGCGTCGGCCGGCACCACCGGCAACGAGGTCACGGTTAGCGCGCTGGTGCGTGACGCCAACAATACCGTAATGCCGAATGTCACGGTCGACCTGAAGTCCGACTCGGGCGCGCTGACGCTGACCAACCGCGTCACCAATGCGCAAGGCATCGTGACGGAAAAACTGGGGACCGGCGGTGACGCCACCTCGCGCGCGATCAAGATTACCGCTACCGTGCCGGGTGCCGTGCCAGCCACCACGATCGTCAATGTCACGGGTAACCGGCTCACCATCAATGCCGCGCCAACCATCAATGTGGGCGCCAGTGCCGATGTGACGGTGAAGCTGGTGGATTCGGCCGGCAACGCGCTGGTCGGTAAAACGGTGAACTACAGCTCGAATGCGAATGCGTTGACGGTCAAGGGCGGCGGTACGCCGGTGACCAATTCGGGCGGGCAGCTGGTGCTGACCTACACGGCCAGCAGCGGCTCGGCGGACGTGATCACGGTCAAGTCCATGGGCGAGATTGCCTCGGTCGGCATCGCGGTCAATTCCTCCACCTTTGCCATGAAGGCGCTCGATAGCAGCGGCAATCCGGAAACCTCCGCTGCGATCGGCGGTTGCCAGCAGGTGTCCGTCACCAATGCGCCGGGCGCCACGGTGACCATCAGCACCTCGCGCGGCACGATTTATGCCGAATCGACGTGCCGCACCACACTCAGCAGTCCGCTGGCGGTGTCCGGCGGTGCGGCCTCGGCCTATGTGAATGCCACCAGCCCCGGCGTGGCGACGCTGACCGCCAATTCCGGCGGCCTCACCACGCAGACCGACCTGGAATTCGTGGCGCCAGTGACCAATGCCACCACCATTTCGCTGCAAGCCGATCCCGCCGTGATCGGCGTGAATACGGCGGGCAGCACCACCCAGCAAACCACGCTGCGCGCCATCGTGCGGGATGGCACGCCGCTCAACAACCTGGTCAAGAACGCGACCGTGGCGTTCTCCATCATCAGCGACCCGAGCGGCGGCACGCTGACCCAGCCGGCCGTGGTCACCACCGGCGCCGATGGCACAGCCACCACCAGCTTCATTGCCGGCACGGCCGCGACCGCGCTCAACGGCGTGCAGATTCAGGCCAAGCTGATCGGCGGCTCCGGTCCGACCGCCGCTGTCAACCTGACCGTGGCGCAACGCTCGCTGTTCATCAGCGCCGGCACCGGCAATACCGTTGGCGTGCCCAGCACCACGACTTACCAGATGGACTATGCGGTCATCGTTACCGACGCCGCCGGCAATGCCGTGCCCGGCATCAAGCTGACCGCCTCGGTGCTGCCGGTGACGTATTACAAGGGCGTGCAGCAATACACCTTGCCGGCCGGACCGTGGGAACCGGCCAGCCGCACCGCCTGCGCCAATGAGGACCTCAACAGCAACGGCATCCTGGATGCCGGCGAGGATGTCAATGGCAATGGCCGGCTCGACCCTGGCATTCCGGTGACGGTGACGCCGAGCGTGACCACCGACGCCAGCGGCCGCGCCTCGGTGTCGCTGATCTACCCGCGCGACAATGTTTACTGGCTGGATGTGAACCTGACGATACGCGGCCAGGCCAGCGGCACTGAGTCCAGCTACACCTCTCTGGTACACTTGATGGGATTAAGCGCAGATTACGCCATCAAGACCCAGGACCCACCGGGCCGTAGCAGTCCTTATGGTGTCGGTACGCTGTGCAGTAACCCCTTATAGTGGATGTTGAATGCAGAATGTGTTTCTAGTCGGCCTGATGGGGGCGGGAAAAACCACCATCGGCCGCATCCTGGCGCGCAAGCTGGGGCTGAGGTTTATAGATTCTGACCATGAGATCGAGGCCCGTACCGGCGCCTCGATCCCGTGGATCTTTGAAATCGAGGGCGAGGCGAGCTTCCGCCGCCGCGAGGCGGACGTCATCCGCGAGCTGACCGGGCAGGCGGGCATCGTGCTGGCCACTGGCGGCGGCGCCATTCTGAATCCGGACAACCGCGCCTTCCTCAAGGCGCGCGGCACCGTCATCTACCTGCGCGCCAGCGTCAACAGCATCCTGCAACGCACCGCGCATGACAAGAACCGGCCGCTGCTGCAGACCGCCGACCCGCGCAAAAAACTCGTGGAATTGATGGCGGTGCGCGAGCCCTTGTACATGGAAATTGCCGATTTGGTCATCGATACCGGCCGTCCTAACGTACAATCGATGGTTCAGACCATTTTGAACCAGATGGACGCCCTGGCTTGCGAAGCTGCGCCCAACTGCGTCACTCACGCCGAACCATCGATGAACGAACAATCCAACATCCTGTTAAACGTAGATCTGGGCGAGCGCAGCTACCCGATTTCCATTGGTCCCGCACTGCTCAACGACAGCGCGCTGCTGGCCCGCCATGTGAATGGCAGCAAGGTGGCCATCGTCACCAACACCACCGTGGCGCCGCTCTACCTGGAGCGCATCGAGACGGGGTTGCGTGATGCTGGCAAGCAAGTCACTTCGGTGGTGCTGCCGGATGGCGAGGAGTTCAAGAACTGGGCCAGCCTGATGCAGATTTTCGATAAGCTGCTGGAAACCAAGGCCGACCGCAAGACCACGCTGATCGCGCTGGGCGGCGGCGTGATTGGCGACCTGACCGGCTATGCCGCCGCCAGCTATATGCGCGGCGTCGATTTCATCCAGGTGCCGACCACCTTGCTGTCGCAGGTGGATTCGTCGGTGGGCGGCAAGACCGGCATCAACCACCCGCTGGGCAAGAACATGATTGGCGCGTTCTACCAGCCGCGCGCGGTGATTGCCGACACCTCGACCCTGGAAACCCTGCCGGACCGCGAACTGTCGGCCGGCCTGGCGGAAGTGATCAAGCACGGCGCCATCATTGACGCCGCGTTCTTTGACTGGATCGAAGCGAATATCGGCAAGCTGGTGGCGCGCGACAAGGGCGCGCTGGCATATGCGATTGCGCGTTCCTGCGAGATCAAGGCGGACGTGGTGCGCCAGGACGAACGTGAAGGCGGCCTGCGCGCGATCCTGAACTTCGGCCATACCTTCGGCCACGCGATTGAAGCGGGCCTGGGTTATGGCGTCTGGCTGCACGGCGAGGCCGTCGGCTGCGGCATGGTGATGGCGGCCGACCTGTCGCACCGCATGGGCCTGGTCGATGCGGCCACCGTGGTGCGTCTGCGCAACCTGGTCGCCGCAGCCGGCCTGCCGGTGAAGGCGCCGGACCTCGGCACTGCACAGTGGCTGGAGGCGATGGAAGTCGACAAGAAGAACGAGGGCGGCGCCATCAAGTTCATCCTGCTCAATCCGCTCGGCGCACCGAAGATCACCAACGCGCCGCAGGAGCTGCTGCTGGCGACGCTGGCAGCGCATATCTGACGGGGAGGCTGCGATGTCGCCGGAGGAATACCTCGCGCCGTACGCGGCGCATTCTGAAGGCGGCGTCGGCCGCCGCCATCCCGAGACGGCGCATGCGTCGCGCAGCCAGTTCCAGCGCGACCGCGACCGCATCATCCACTCCTCGGCGTTCCGCCGGCTGGAGTACAAGACCCAGGTCTTCCTCAACCATGAAGGCGATTTGTTCCGCACCCGGCTCACGCACAGCCTGGAGGTGGCGCAGATCGGCCGCTCGCTGGCGCGCAATCTGCGGCTCAATGAAGACCTGGTCGAGGCGATTTCGCTGGCGCACGATCTGGGCCACACGCCGTTCGGCCATGTGGGCCAGGACGTGCTCAACGAGTGCATGAAGGATTACGGCGGCTTCGAGCACAATCTGCAAAGCCTGCGTGTGGTCGATGAGCTGGAAGAGCACTACGGCGCGTGGAATGGCCTGAACCTGATGTTTGAAACGCGCGAGGGCATCCTCAAGCACTGCTCGCTGAACAATGCGCGCCTGCTGGGTCCGGTGGCGCAGCGCTTCATCGACCGCACCCAGCCGTCGCTGGAGGCGCAGCTGACCAATCTGGCCGATGAAATCGCCTACAACAGCCATGATATCGATGACGGCTTGCGTTCGGGGCTGATCTCGATTGCGCAGCTGGAGGAAGTCGATTTCTTTGCCCGCCTGTGGCGCGATGTGCAGCTGGCCTTCCCGGGCCTGTCCGGCCGGCGCGCGATTTATGAAACCTTGCGCCGGTTGATCACGGCCTTGGCAGACGACCTGATCGTGACCTCCACCAGCCGCATTGCCGATGCGGCGCCGCAGCATATCGATGACGTGCGCAACGCGCCGCCGCTGATCCGCTTCTCCGATGGCATGCGCAAGGATGCGACCGAACTCAAGCGCTTCCTGCATGCGAATCTCTATCGCCACTACAAGGTCAACCGCATGCGTGTCAAAGCCAGCCGGATTGTGCGTGAACTGTTTGACTCGTTCATGGCGGAGCCGGTGCTGCTGCCGCCGGATTATCAGGACCAGTCCGGCGACGTGAACAAGCAGGCGCGCAAGATCGCCGACTACATTGCCGGCATGACCGACCGCTACGCGATCCGCGAACACCGCCGCCTGTTCTCCCTCGACGAACTCTGATCTGCCTCAAGCTTCACTGTTCATTGCTGAGCTTGACCCACGCAATCGTGCGGCGGATGATGGTTGACAGGAGGCGGCCATGGATCAGCAAATCAGCGAACGGGTCAGTACACTGGAGACCGAGGTTGCCGTCATCCAGTCCACTTACGTGCGCAAGGACGAGCTTGCTGTATTCCGTGAAGAGATGGGCGTCGGATTCGCCAATACCGATACCGGATTTGCCAAAATACAGACAGAGTTCGCCAAAACAGAGACAGGATTCGCCAAAGCCAGTGCCAAGACCGATCTGGTATACGCTGATCTCAGTGGCAAAATTGATCTCGTGCGTACCGAGCTCAACGCCAAGATAGACAGCGTGCATACTGAGCTTAGTGCCAAGATAGACTTCGTGCGTACTGAGCTCAGTGCCAAGATAGACGGCGTGCATACTGAGCTCAGTGCCAAGATAGACGGCGTGCATACTGAGCTCAGTGCCAAGATCGACGTCGGGTTCGCGCAACTCGATACCAAAATTGCGCAATCAACGACTATGTTGCTGAAGTGGATATTCGCCTCCCAGATCAGCGTTGCCGCCATGTTTGTCGCGGCGATCAAGTATCTCTAGAACATCCGCTGCTGCGGCTCGCGGCGGTCGCCTACCAGGTCCAGCAGCAGTTTCTTGACCGGCGCGGGCAGGGCAGCTTCGGCAAGCTTGGCGGCGTCACACCAGACGTAGCCGGCCTCGGCCGCCATGGCCTGGCGGCGTGCCAGCGTGACCTGGTAGGGCGCAATGTGCAGTTTGTAATGCGTGAAGACATGCGTGACTGTCGACAACCGGTCATAGGATTCCAACTCACCGAAGCGGCCCACTGCCTGCGCCAGCGCACCGTGGTCAGCATCGGCGACCTCGTCGTCCTCGGCCGCGACATGGCCCGCCAGCTCCGGCAGCGACAGCAAGCCGCCCCAGATGCCGGTCGGCGGCCGTTGTTCCAGCAGCACCTGTCCGTTATCGACTATCGCCAGCATCACGGTGTGCTTTTCCGGCGTCGCCTTTTTCGGCTTGCGCACCGGCAGGTCCTTGGTACGCTGGGTGGCAAACGCCACGCAGCGCGGCTGCATCGGGCAGCGCTCACACGACGGACTGCTGCGCGTGCACAAGGTCGCGCCCATGTCCATCAGGCCCTGCGTGTACGACTCGATGCCCGTCTCCGGCAACAGCGCTTCCGCGCGCCGCCACATGGCGTCCTCGGTCTTTTTCTCGCCCGGATAGGTGTCGATGCCAAACACGCGTGCAAACACGCGCTTGACATTGCCATCCATGATGGCCGCGCGCCGGCCACTGGAAAACGCTGCAATCGCCGCCGCCGTTGAACGGCCGATGCCAGGCAACTCCGCCAGCAGCACGGGATCGGCAGGGAATACGCCGTCATACTCCGCCACCACGCGCTGCGCGCATTTGTGCAGATTGCGCGCCCGCGTGTAGTAACCCAGGCCGCTCCATTGCGCCATCACGTCCTCCACCGGCGCGGCGGCCAGATCGCGCAGGGTAGGGAAGCGCTCCAGGAAGCGCGCGTAATACCCGAGCACAGCCGACACCTGCGTCTGCTGCAACATGATTTCAGACAGCCAGATCAAATATGCGTCGGTGGTGTTCTGCCACGGCAGGGCGTGACGGCCATGGACTTTTTGCCAGCCGATCAGATCGGCCGAAAAACTGGGATCTGCAAAATTCTCTACTGCGACTACTTTCATCGTGTTCCTAATTAAGCGGCGGCGTCGAGCGCCACAAACTCCGCGTTGATGGCGATGCTGATGGCGCCGGCCAGTTCGTTGAGACGCATCTTCTGCGCTTCCAGCTCCTGCTGGCTGCGTTCAAACGCATCGATTTTCTGTTCCAGGCTGTCGGTCGCATCGTGGATGCGCTGGATCGACGCCAGCCGGTGTTTCAACTGATCCTTATGCTGCCGGATCTGCGCCTCCAGCGGCGCCATGATGACCTTGAGCCACGCTTCCGCATCGTTGTTGGCGGCCTTGAAGCAGCCGCGCACGCGCGAAGCGATGGTGTCGAAGAACTTTTCCATCAGCACCACGCGGCTGGTGGTAATCAGGGTCGCCGTGCCGAAGGTCTTGTAGTAGATTGCCTCGATGCTGGCCATCTCGTCGCGGTACGGCGCCAGCGAGAACGGCATCGGCAATGCCAGCGTCAGGCCGTGCTCGCTGGAGAAGCGGCGGTACATCACGCCCATCATCTCGGTGATCTCGATGGTCTTGCGCTCCGCTGCGTCCAGATTGGCGCGCGTGCGTTCGAAATAGCTGCGCACCGCATCGCGCACGCCGATGAAAAAGCGGCTGCGCTGCATCTCTTCGCGTACCTGCTCGATATCGTCGCGCACGATGTCCATGCCCATGCAGGTGTACAGCTCGGTCGACAGGCGCGTGAAGACCGCGCGCGTCGCCTGCAGCTTGAACAGGCTGGCGTCGAACTCCTTCTTTTCCACATCAATGCGGCGCATCATGTGCGCCACCACGCTGTGGTTCTTGCCGCGCAGGCTCTTCAGCTCGTGCAGCTGCTCGACGATGCCGCGGATGCGCGCGTTCAGCATGCCTTGCTGCGCCGTGCTCAGGGCCTGCAAATCCTCGCTCAGGTGCCGGCGCACGATGTCCTTCTTGGCCGGAATCAGCTCGTTGAACAGCGCACCTTCCAGCGCATGCAGGCGGCTGCGTGCCTGCAGCTCGACATCGTGATTGATCTTGCCCACCAGCGCCTTTTGCGCCGACACGGGAAACACCTGGCGCGGCTCCAGCGACAGGATGTGGGCGACATTGGCCTGCTGGCGTTCAATCTCGGCGTTGACGTCGTCTTCGCTGCGCAGCTCATCCCACATGCTGTCGATTTTATTCAGCACCACCAGGCGGCCCGCACCGGCGCCGATGTGATTGCGCCAGACTTCGATATCGCTCTTGGTCACGCCGGTATCGGCGGCCAGGATGAACAGCACCGCGTGCGCGTTCGGGATCAGGTTCAGCGTCAGCTCGGGCTCGGTGCCGATGGCGTTCAGACCTGGCGTATCCAGGATTACCAGGCCCTGCTTGAGCAGCGGATGCGGGAAATTGATGATCGCATGCCGCCACAGCGAAATTTCCACATGGCCGTTGTCATCCAGCGTGACCGGCATGTCGGGATCGTCCTCGTCGTACAGGCCGTAGCGCTTGGCTTCTTCCACCGGCACATAGCGCGTCTTGCTGACCTGCTTGAACGCCTCGTGAATGTCGGCGCCCGCGTCCAGGTTCAGCGGCAGCACGGTCCACGCGGCAGGCTGGTCGCGGTAATCGCCGGTGGACAGGTTGTCGGCCCGCGTTTCGATCGGCAGCAGGCGGATCGACGGCGCCAGGCTGGCATCCCACAGCAGCTCGGTGGGGCACATGGTGGTGCGGCCGGCGGCGGACGGCAGGATGCGCTGGCCATATTCGGCAAAGAAGATGGCGTTGATCAGTTCCGATTTACCGCGCGAGAATTCCGCCACAAAGGCGACCGACAGCTTGTCATCCGCCAGCCGGGTCAGGGTGCGGACGATGCGCTGCTCGGTGGCGGCATCGGTCAGGGCTGCGCCCGCCATCCACGTCTGATAGTTTTTCAGCGCGTTGACGACGCCCTGCCGCCAGGCGCTGTACTGTTCAAAATCCCTGACCATCATCTGTCTGCCCTTATTTTTGGCAATTTACACAATAGAAGGTAGAACGCTGCCCCTGTTTGATCTGGCGTATCGGCGCCGCGCACACGCGGCACGGCACACCAGTCCGATCATAGACGAAATAGGTCTGCTGGAAATATCCGGACTGCCCATTCACGCTAATAAAATCGCGCAGCGTGCTGCCGCCCTGGACGATGGCCTCGGCCAGGATCTCGCGCACCGCCTGCGCCAGCTTCTCGTAACGGGCCAGGCTGATGCGTCTGGCCGGCGTTTTCGGGTTGATGCCGGCCCGGAACAGGCTTTCCGACGCATAGATATTGCCCACGCCAACCACGATATCGCCCGCCAGCAGCACCTGCTTGACGGGCGCGCTGCGCTGCCGGGTCTGATCGTACAGCAATTTCCCGCTAAAGCCCGCCTCCAGCGGCTCCACGCCCAGTTCACGCAGCAGGATGTGGTGCTCCAGGTCGCCGTCGGCGGCGTCATGCCACAGCACCGCGCCAAAGCGGCGCGGGTCTTTCATGCGCAGCACCTGGCGGCCGTCCGGGCTGTCCACTTCCAGATCGAAATGGTCATGTTTTTCCGGGGCAATGCCGGGCGCCATGACGCGCAAATGGCCCGACATGCCCAGATGGATGATGAGCGTGCCATGCGCGAAGTGCACCAGCAGGTACTTGCCGCGGCGGCCCGTACTCAGCACCTTGCGGCCCGCCAGCAGCTGCGGCAAGGCGGGCGGGAAGGGCCAGCGCAGGCCCGCGCGGCGCAGCACGACCGCGCGCACGGTGCGGCCTTCGATATGGGGCGCGACGCCGCGCCGGGTAACTTCGACTTCTGGTAATTCTGGCATCTGTCTGGCTGGAGTGGAAAGATAGGCTGGGAATCTGGCCGTAGCGGAATATTTGGTTACACTAGTCAAACTCCGCGCGCGATGCGTTCGGCGTAAAATCTGACGTACTTGCTGACTTGCCAGGATTCCCCTTTGAAAAACGCTTTCGCCATTGTAACCCTCTCTGCCTTGCTGTCGGCGTGCGCTATCGCGCCGCAGAAGCAGGCCGAGTCCGCCGCAACGCCGCAGCCCGCCACGCCTGCCGAACCGGAGGCCGCCGCTGCGGTGGCCGAAGCTCCGGCCCCCACACCGGAAGCGCTGCCCAATACCGAGCTGACCGGCGATCTGCTGTTCCGCATCACCAAGGCGGAACTGGAGTTCAAGCAGGGCAACTGGCAGGGACCGTACATCACCATGATGGCGCTGGCGCAGCAGACGCGCGATCCGCGCCTGGCGCGCCGTGCTGCGGAAATGGCCATGACGGCCAAGCAGGGCGGCGAGGCGATGTCGGCCATCCGTCTGTGGCGCAGCCTGGCGCCGGACTCGGACGATGCGATGCAGTACTTCCTCGGTTTTGCCGTGGCCGGCGATGACCTCAGCGAAGCGGAAGCGTTATTCGAGCAGCGTCTCGCCAATGCGCCGCCGGCGGCACGTCCGCTGGCCATGTTCCAGATGCAGCAATACCTGCTGCGCGCCAAGGATAAGGCGGCCGCCTATACACTGCAGCAGCGCGTGCTGGGGCCGTATGACAGCGTGATGGAGTCGCACCTGATCCTGGCCCAGGGCGCATTTGCCCTGAACGATCCCGTCACCGCGCGCGCCGAAGCGGCCAAGGCGCTGGCCATCAAGCCGGATTCCGAACTGGCCATGCTGACCAGCGCACAGGTGTCGGGCGACATCGATTCTGCCGTCAAAGTGCTGACCGGCTTCCTGCAGCAATATCCCAAAGCGAACGAAGTGCGTGCCGCCTACGCCCGCCTGCTGGTGGACAACAAGCAGCTCGACGAGGCGCGCAAGCAATTCCTGGTACTGCTCAAAGAACAACCGGACAACATTGCCACGCTGTTTGCGCTGGGCGTGATCGGCACCCAGACCAACAATCTGGATGAGGCAGAAAAATACTTCAGCCGTTTCATCGCCGAACTGGAAGCCCACCCCAACGATGAGCGCGACCCGTCGAAAGCCCTGATGATCCTGTCGCAGATCGCCGAACAGCGCGGCGATCTGGACGCGGCCTACAACTGGCTGGACAAGGTCGACAACAGCGATGAAAAAATCTATATCGCCGCCCGCATGAAAATGGCGGCGCTGACTGCGCGCAAAGGCAATGTGGACGCAGCGCGCAAGCAGCTGGCTGACCTCAAGCCCAGCGACCCGAACGACCAGGCGCAGGTGTTCCAGACCGACGCCCAGCTGCTGCGCGACGCGGGCGATCACCGGGCCGCGTTCGTGGTGCTGGAAAACGCCATCAAGCGCTATCCGGGCAATCCCGACCTGCTGTACGACTATGCCCTGGTGGCGGAGAAGCTGGGGCAGGTCGAGCTCATGGAGCGGTCGCTGCGCCAGGTGATGATTGCCGCACCAGACAACCAGCACGCCTACAACGCGCTGGGCTACTCGCTGGCCGAGCGCAACGAGCGTCTGCCGGAAGCCTATACGCTGATCGACAAGGCCATGAAAATGGCGCCTGGCGATCCCTTCATCATGGACAGCATGGGCTGGGTGCAGTACCGCATGGGCAACCTGAGCGAAGCGGAGAGCTATCTGCGCCGCGCTTACGCGTTGCGCAGCGATCCGGAAATCGCCGTGCACCTCGGTGAAGTGCTGTTTGCCAAAGGCGATGTCGATGGCGCGCAAAAAATCTGGAAGGAAGCGCGCGCCAAAGATCCCCAAAACGACGCGCTGAAGAGCACACTGGCGCGCCTCAACCAAAGCCTGTAAATGATACGACCACTACTGATTGCTGTTGCCCTGAGCGCGCTGGCCGGCTGCGCCAGCACGCCTTCCACGCCACGTTCCAGCGCCGCTGTCGCGCCCTACCGCGACAGCGTTGACCTGAATGGCCGCATCGCCATCAACTACAGCCGCGACGGCAAGAAGGAATCGCTGAACGGCACCTTCAGCTGGCATCAAAGCCAGGCCAATACCGACGTCAACCTGATTTCACCGACCGGACAGACGGTGGCCGTCATCAACGTGACGCCGCGTTCGGCCACGCTGACGGAAAGCGGCAAGCCGCCGCGCACCGCACCTGACCTGGATACGCTGACGGCGCAAACGCTGGGCTGGACCTTGCCGGTGTCCGGCCTGCGCGACTGGCTGCAAGGTTATGCCACCGACAGCGAGGGCAAGCGCTTTGTCGCCTCGCCGGCCAACGACAACGTCATCACGCGCGATGGCTGGAAGCTGGAGTACATGAGCTGGCAGGACGAGAGCGCCAAGGTGCCGCAGCCCAAGCGCATTGACGTCACGCGCATCGCGCTGGGGCAGGCGGTGGAGGATATGCAAATCCGCATCGTCATCTATCCCGCCGACCAGTAAAATGCACGCATGACTGAACTGAACCACTGCCCGGCGCCCGCCAAGCTCAACTTATTCCTGCACGTGAATGGCCGCCGTGCAGACGGCTATCACCTGCTGCAAACCGTGTTCCAGCTGATCGATCACGGCGACACGCTGCACTTCACGCTGCGCGACGATACGGTGCTGCGCCGCGTGACCGACATGCCGGGCGTGCCGGAACAGAGCGACCTGATGATTCGTGCGGCAACGCTGCTGCAGGCGGAAGTGCTGCGCCGCACGGGCGTGCTGCCGCGCGGCGTCGATATCGCGATTGACAAGGTGCTGCCCATGGGCGGCGGCGTGGGCGGCGGTTCGTCCGATGCGGCCACCACGCTGATGGCGCTGAACAAGTTGTGGAACGCCGGACTGAGCAAACAGGAACTCATGGATCTGGGCCTGCCGCTGGGCGCCGATATCCCGTTTTTCATCTTTGGCGAGACCGCGTTTGCCGAGGGCGTGGGCGAGGCGCTGCAGCCGGTGCAGGCGCCGGATTGCTGGTATGTGGTTATCGAACCTGGTGTCATGGTGCCAACAGCTGCAATTTTTGGCTCAGAACAATTGACAAGGGATACGCCGGTCGTTAATATAGCGGACTTTTCCAGCCACTCCAGAATAGCGGGGTTTGGAAAGAACGACTTGCAACAGGTAGCAACGAAGTTATTCCCGCCGGTAGCAGAAGCGGTAGAATGGCTAGGTGCTTACGGTGATGCCAGGATGACTGGCTCCGGTGCATGTGTGTTCAGTGCGGTAGCATCCGAGGACGACGCCGACGCGGTACTTGAAAAAGTCCCAGCGAAGTGGAAAGCCTGGAAAGCCAAAGCGCTGCAACAGCATCCGATCATCGCGAAGTTGTAGGACGGAAAAAAGAATTTGCGAAGCGTGAAAATGGCTGTATAATATTGGCCTGTAACGACGAGCAGTCAGTTGCGTAGGGGAATCGCCAAGCTGGTTAAGGCACCGGATTTTGATTCCGGCATACCAAGGTTCGAATCCTTGTTCCCCTGCCATTCGTTTGTATCTGGACCCGTCGAGGCGTATGTCTCCGGCCAGATAGAGCAAAAGTGAGGCGCACAATGCGCCTCATTCTACTTGTTTCAGTGCCACGCGGCTTCCGCTGGCTTTCTTCAAAATCTTCTACAACTTCTCTGGGACTCCCATGGCTTACGAAAACCTGATGGTTTTTACCGGCAACGCTAATCCCGCGTTGGCAGAAGGAGTCGCAAAAAATCTCGGCATCCCTCTCGGCAAAGCGAACGTTTCGAAATTCTCGGACGGCGAAGTAATGGTTGAAATTAACGAGAACGTCCGCGGTAAAGACGTCTTCGTTCTGCAATCGACCTGCGCGCCTACCAACGACAACCTGATGGAACTGATCCTGATGGTTGACGCACTGAAACGTGCATCTGCCGGCCGTATCACCGCAGCGATTCCTTACTTCGGCTACGCCCGTCAAGACCGCCGTCCACGTTCCGCACGTGTGGCGATTTCGGCCAAAGTGGTTGCCAACATGCTGGAAGAAGCCGGCGTTGAGCGCGTTCTGATCATGGATCTGCACGCAGACCAGATCCAGGGCTTCTTCGATATCCCGGTTGACAATATTTACGCTTCGCCAATTCTGCTGAGCGATCTGCAGAAGAAGCACAACGAAGACCTGCTGGTGGTATCGCCAGACGTCGGCGGTGTGGTGCGTGCCCGTGCACTGGCAAAACGTCTGGGTTGCGACCTGGCCATCATCGACAAGCGCCGTCCAAAAGCCAATGTCTCCGAAGTGATGAACATCATCGGTGACGTTGAAGGCCGTAACTGCGTGATCATGGATGACATGGTCGACACCGCAGGTACCCTGGTCAAGGCAGCGGAAGTGCTGAAAGAGCGCGGCGCCAAGAAAGTCATCGCTTACTGCACGCACCCGGTGCTGTCCGGTCCGGCAATCGACCGCATCAACAGCTCGTCGCTGGATGAGCTGGTCGTGACCGACACTATTCCGCTGTCGGACGCCGCCAAGCAGTGCACCAAGATCCGTCAACTGACCTGCGCACCACTGCTGGCAGAGACGTTCAAACGCATCATCAAGGGCGATTCCGTGATCTCCCTGTTTGTCGACTAAACGGCAAACGACAAGTCAGTTTTTCAGGCGGCGCGCCCGGTTTTTAGCCGGGCGCGCCGTTTTTCCCGAAGCGCGCCTGGTCGCGGGGCGCTTCATAACACGGGGCGCAAGCCCTGTTATTTATTGGAGTTTCACATGAAAGTAGTTGCATTCAAACGCGAATTGCAAGGTTCCGGAGCGAGCCGCCGCCTGCGCAATTCGGGCCAAACCCCTGGCATCATCTACGGCGGTACCGAAGCACCGGTGACCATCGCCCTGGACCACAACGCCCTGTACCACGCGCTGAAAAAAGAAGCGTTCCACTCGTCGATCCTGGACCTGGAAATTGACGGCAAAGCAGAAAAAGTTCTGCTGCGCGACTTCCAGATGCACGCATTCAAGCAACTGGTACTGCACGCTGACTTCCAGCGCGTTGATGCCAACAAAAAAGTGCACATGAAAGTGGCACTGCACTTCGTCAACGCTGACGTTTCGCCAGCTGTCAAGCTGCACGGCGCAACCATCAGCCACGTTGCCAACGAACTGGAAATCGAATGCCTGCCAGCTGACCTGCCAGAATTCGTGACCGTTGACCTGACCAACGTTGATGTTGGCCACTCGGTCCACGTTGCTGACCTGACCCTGCCAAAAGGCGTGACCGCTGTTACCCACGGCAACAACCTGACCATCGCTACCGCATCGGTACCAGCTGGCCACGTTGCTGCTGAAGCAGCTGCTGCTGAAGAAGCCAAGAAGTAATCTGACTTTTTAGTCGCAAGAACCCGCCCGCGCTAGCGCCGGCGGGTTTTTTTATGCGTAAGCGTTAACCCGCAACCTGGATGCCGGGGTCTGACCCGACGGGTCAGACCCCTCTCAGCCGCATTGCGGGGTAAAAGTTTGCGATAATCGTATTTATTTAACTGAACACTCCCATGGCAATACGCCTCATCGTTGGCCTCGGCAATCCCGGCCCGGAATACGAACAAACCCGCCACAACGCCGGCTTCTGGCTGGTCGACAACCTCGCCAATGACAGCGGCGCCCGCCTGCAGCGCGAAACCAAGTACAACGCCATGTTCGCCAAGGCCTCGATCGCCGGCCAGGAAGTGTATCTGCTGGAACCGCTGACCTTCATGAACCGCTCCGGCCAGTCGGTCGGCGCGCTGTGCCGCTTCTTCAAGATCAGCGCCGATGAAGTGCTGGTCGTGCATGACGAGCTGGACCTCATGCCGGGCACCGCACGCCTGAAAAAGGGTGGCTCCTCGGGCGGCCACAATGGCCTGAAAGACATCACCGCCGCGCTGGGCACGCAGGACTACTGGCGCCTGCGCATCGGCATCGGCCATCCGCGTACACTGAACCTGGCGCAGCAGGTGGCGGACTTTGTGCTGCACCGTCCGCGCCGCGAAGACCAGGAGCTGATCGAACGGGCCATCGAGAAATCACTGCTGGTCCTGCCACAAATCGTCAAAGGCGAATTCCCCGCTGCTACCACCAAGTTGCACACCGACTGAAAGGACGCACCACCGATGAAATTCTTACCGATCGTGGCATTGCTGGCCGCCACTGCTGGCGCCGCCCAGGCGCAGGACGCTGGCACGCTCATCAACGGCATGTATCCGCAACTGGATGCGATCTACAAGGACTTGCACGCACATCCCGAGATCGCTTTCCAGGAGCAGCGCACGGCCGCCAGGCTGGCGGCGGAAATGCGCAAGATCGGTTTTGAAGTCACAGAAAAAGTCGGCAAGACCGGCGTTGTCGCCATCTACAAGAACGGCCCCGGCCCGATGGTGCTGGTGCGGACCGAAATGGACGCGCTGCCGATGGAAGAAAAAACCGGGCTGCCGTACGCGAGCAAGGTTGCTGCGGCCCACAGCTGCGGCCACGATGTCCACATGACGGCATGGCTGGGCGCGGCGCGTGCGCTGGTGGCGCTGAAGGCGCAGTGGAAGGGCACGCTCATGTTCATCGGCCAGCCGGCGGAAGAAACCGTGTCGGGCGCCAAGGCCATGCTGGAAGATGGCCTGTTCAAGCGCTTCGGCAAGCCGGACTATGCCTTCGCGCTGCACTCGTGGCCGCTGGCCTATGGCACCATCGGCTACAACAGCGGCGCCGTGTCATCGAATTCCGATGCGATCGAGATTACCTTCAAGGGCCGCGGCGGCCACGGCTCCGCGCCGGACAAGGCGCTCGACCCCATCGCCATTGCCGCGCGCTTTGTGGTCGATGTGCAGACCGTCATCAGCCGCGAAAAAGATCCGAAGGAATTTGGCGTGGTCACCATCGGCGCCATCAATGGCGGCACGGTTGGCAACATCATTCCCGACACCGTCAAGGTGCGCGGCACCATCCGCACCTACAGCCCGGCGGTGCGCGAAAAAATCCTGGCGGGCGTGCGCCGCATCGCCAATGCTTCCGCCGCGATGGCCGATGCGCCGACGCCGGACGTCGACCTGATTCCGGGTGGCATCGCCATCGACAACAACGAGGCGCTGGTCACGCGCACTGAAGGCGTGCTGAAGCAAGCCTTTGGCGATGCCAATGTCGCACGCATGCCCGCCATGACGGCCAGCGAAGACTTCTCGCAGTTCATCAACCAGGGTGTGCCAGGCATGTTCTTCTTCACCGGCGTCTACGACCCGCAGGCGGTGGCGGAAGCCGAAAAGGGCGGCAAGCCGATCGCCTTCAATCACTCGCCGTACTACGCGCCGGTGCCCGAGCCATCGATCAAGACCGCGGCCCAGGCCATGACGCTGGCGGTCATGAACGTGATGAACGGATCAGGCGCCAAACCATAAAGCCCAGCACGGCCACACCGAGCAGCAGCACGCCCCACAGCAACAGCAGGCGGCGCTGCGCAGCGGAAGCCGCTTCCACGTCGGCGGCCTGATCGCGGGCCTCGCTGCCAGCCTGCTGGCGGGCCGGTCCCACGCTGGCGTATTCCAGCTTTTGCAGCTCGGCTTCCGAAAAGCCGGGCGCCACCTGCTCGATGCTGCTGGCTGCGGGTGTGGCGCGTTCACGGCCCACGGCCAGTTGATATGGTCCATTGCCGTTACCCAGCAACACCAGCGTACCCGGCTGCCAGCTCAGGTGCAGTTGCGGCTGCACGGTGGCCGGCCTGGCGGTGCGCAACACCCATTGCGGTGCATGGACCGGCGCCACGTCGAGATCGCCCGAGGCGCGTACCTGCTCGCCCTGCGTGATGCGGTAGAAGGTGGAATTGAGCACCGGATCAAAACGCCAGCCGGGCTGGCCCACATGGCGCGGCGGCATGTCCCGATAGATGCCAAGCTGGCCCGCCAGCACCACATTCGCTTCGCGGAACTGCAGCCCCGCCTTGTCCGGCGCGATGGCCACCGGCACGGTGTACACCAGGTCTTCAGGCTGCTTGCCAGCGGTTGGCGACAGCAGGATCTGCTCGCTGGCGGGTGGCGTGTCGGTGCGGACCGGCTGTTCGGCAGTGATGGTGGCGAACTGCAGTGGCGTGCCCGCACGCCAGCTCAGGCGCGCGTAGCGGAATGCACGCGGCGCAAAGTCCAGCCGGTCGTTGACCAGCGTTTGCGCCTCACGGTTGACCAGCCAGTTCAGCTCTGCCGCACCCACGGTTTCCCAGCGCTTCATGTCACCGCTGACTTCCAGCCACACTTGCGCGCTGTAGTCGCTTTGATCCGGCGGCAGCGTGAAGCGTAGCGCGGTAATCAGCGGTTGCTCGTCCGCCGCCTTGCCGAGGTCCATCACCAGCGCGGACAGGCGCGCTGGATGGGCGGCATTGTCGCTGGCGTCCGGCTTCACCTTCACCGATAGCAAACGGCCGTCGGTGCTGGTGTTGACGTCCAGGTCGAGTTGCGATGCCGGCCCGCCTTTGCTCATGAGCGGGAACACGGCCAGCGGCAAGTCGCGATGGCTGAGACGCGTCTCCTGCGGCGGCGAGCGTAGCGCAAAGGCCAGCGGTTTGCCGCTGGCATCGAACACGCGCACGTCATCCAGCATGGCTGAGCGCGAGCGCAGATACACCTCTTTCGGCAAACGCACCTGCAGCACGCCCTGCCTGGTGGCGGCGGTCAGCGGCAGGACGTGGGTGTAGTCCTGCGGCGTATCGCCGGGCGCGGCGACGGCCAGTGTGGATACCGCGCAGGCGGCGATCAGAAGATGTTTCATGCGTTCTCCGTTTGCTGCGCAGGGAAGGGCGCGAGATAACCGATGCCCACCATCAGCGCGCCAACGCCGAGGAAGGAAACAATGCGTTCAACGCCGCCGACGTTGGACAGGTCCACCAGGAACAGCTTGGCGACCACGAGTGCCAGCAGGGTGGCGCCGGCGATCCACACCGGGCGCAGCGTGCGGCGCGCGGCATGCCGCATCAGCAGCAGCGCCGTCACGCTCCATACCAGCGACAACATGGCCTGCACGAATTGCGAGGCGAACAGCGCGTCAAAATTGTAGGGCACGCCTAGATAGTGCGACACCGTGCGCAGCAGCGCCAGGTTGAACCAGAAGTAGCCGAACAACGCGATAAACAACGGCTGCGGCGCGATCCAGCGTGGCGGCCAGTTCGTCGGCAATGCTGCCGGATGCAGGCGATAGGCCGCCGCCAGCAGCAGGATGGCGAAGCAGGTGCTCAGGTCCAGCGGGTTGAGCAGCGGGACGTACGGCAACGGCAGCATTGCCCCGTCCTGCGTCAGGTTCCACACGAACACCAGCAGCACCGCCCAGCCGCGCGCGACCGGCAGCAGGCGGCGCTGGTACCAGTCTTCCAGCGGCGCGGCCGGCCAGCCGCCACGCAGGCTGCGCTGCATGAGCCAGGCGACGGCCGCCATCATCAGCCATGAGGGGATGAAGCGCGCCCAGCTTGCGCTGGTGGTCCAGTCGGCGTTGCCCGGCACATCACCGAGCCAGCGCGTGATCCAGTAGGCACCGACGGGCCAGATCATCAGCCATGGGCCGCCGATGCGCAGCGCATGCAAGGCACGCAGCAGGATGCCGCGCATATTCCAGCCTTCTCTCTGCCAGACGCGCAACAGCCAGTTGCCAGGCACCCATAACACGGCGTAGCCGATCCACGCGACCAGGTCCGGCATGCTGCTACCGTCGGTGTACAGCGCGGCCAGCATGGCGATATTGGCGCTCAGCAGTGCGGCCCAGACCGGCGTGACCATCCAGCGCAAGCCCGGCCAGTGCAGGCGGCGTGCCGCATGCACGCTGGCCACGGTGGTCGCCGCCAGCAGGATGGAATAAATACAGAACGCCAGGAAGGGGCTGTCGAATGGCGTACTGTGCGTCAGCGCGACCAGCCAGGCGGTCAAATCGGATGCCGCGATGCAGAACCACCACAGGGCGGCGCAGGTCAGGGTGATGCGGTAGACGCTGTACAGGCTGGTGCCACGCGCAGGCGACTGTTTCTTCAATACCCAGCTGCTGAAGAATGCCGCCGCCACAATGATTAAAGAGCCTAGCAGCGGACGCTGGAGCAGATTCGCGGAGGCGGAGGAGGGTTGGGTAATGAACAGTTCCAGCAGCTTGAGACCGGCCACCGCCTGCACTACCAGTGCGACGGCGCCGGCCAAGGGCCACAGCATGCGCCGGGCGATGATATACAGTGCCGCGACCGCAATCATCGCGCTGAACGCCAATGGCGTGCTCTGGGTTTGCGGCGACAGGCGCAGCAGGATTTCGGCCCACGCCCCGGCCACCAGCCACACGGTGGCGCCGATCAGGAATATGCTGGAGAGCAGACGGTAATGGCTGCCGTCCTGCTGCGCACGGAACCGGGTCGCCATCAGGAACGCGGTAATCGCCAGCAGCAGGAAGCCCAGCCAAAGATTGGAGTTCATGGCGTTTTCCGGCGTCATGCCGGTGGATGCGCCGATGAAGGACAGCCAGGCGCCAGCCTGCACCAGCAGGCCGAACATCCAGGCCAGCTTCTGCTTCTGGCGCAAGCCGATCCAGACGATGCCCGCACCTTCCAGCGCCCACGCGGCCGACGTCCAGCGGCCATCGAGCGCGAATGGAATCGCCAGCGTGCCGAACACGACGCCGAGCGCGAGGAAGGCATCCGACAGCAGCGCGTACTGCGGTTTGCGCCGCAGGGCCGTGGCCAGGGAAATATAGAACAGGCCCAGCGCCAGTGCCGAATAGGCCGCACCGAACGGCATGTCGCGCACCAGCGTGAACTGCAGGCCGAAACCGAGCATGGGCGTGCCGAAGATGAGCGTGCCGTCAACGTAGTTTTTCAGCTTGACTGCCTGCAGGCGCGCATAGGCCAGCGGGATCGAGACGTAGAACGCGAAGAACAGCAGCAGGAACAGCTGCACCGACAGATAGTTCTCCGGCACGTAGCGCAGCACGCCCCATGCGGTGCTGATGGTGAAGGTAAAGGCAAATCCCAGCAGGTTCAGCGGACGCCACGAGCGCAGCAGCGCCAGTGCGAACACGCCGGCATTCAGCAGCGCATAGTAGGAGAACAGCCCGATATGGCTGCCGCCGCCTGTGGATGCCAGGATCGGTGCGGCAAAGCCGCCGGCAATGCCAAAGATGGCCAGCCACATTGCGTCCTGCAGCACCGCCAGCAGGCAGGTGAAGACGGTCAGCACGAACAGCAGGCCGAAGGCCATCGAACCCGGAATCAGGTGGTAGAGGCGGAAAGCGCCAAACGTGACCAGCATGAGCACCGCCAGCGCGGCCCCTTGCACAGGCAGGCTGATGGCAGGGCGCGAGAGGCGGATGCGCCAGCCCCAGGCCAGCAGCGCGATATCGGCCAGGACGATGCCGGCCAGGCGGAATTCGATCGGCACGCTCACGCGCGCGGCCGTGTATTTGAGCAGGAAGCTGACGCCGATAAACAGGATCAGCAGGCCCAGCTTGGCCACCAGGTTGCCGCCAAACAGCCAGGCTTTGGCATTGAGCAGCCATTGCGGGGTGGGCGCGGGTGGGCGGGGCGGAGTGGTTGTCGTGGGTGCGGCGGCGGGCGCGGCCACGGTGCCAATCGCTTCGGCCGGCATGGCGAGATCCGGCGTGCGCGATTCGGCGGCGAGCGGAAGCGGGACTGCGGGCGCCGCCGCCGGCGTTACTGGCACCACCAGCACTGTTTGCTGAGGCGGCGTGCGCCAGGCTTCGTCCGGGTAGGTGTAGTGTGGTGGGGGCGCGGCGGGGACCGGTGCGACTACGGGCGGTGCGATGGTTTCTTCACGCGCGGCGCCTGGCGCTGGCGTCGCGTCCAGCCGTGCGCGCAAGGTGCCCAGCTCAGCGCGCAGATCCCTGATCTGCTGGTGCGCCTGGCGTGCGGCATTGCGCGCCCGCCAGGCGATACCAAAGGTAAATACCGCAAAAACAAATAAAAGGAATTCCATCAAACGGCTCCCTTGAGAATGTGGCAAAGTATCACAAATGCAACATTGCCTCAACCGAAACGCGATAGACGCCCTTTACCTACCTGGCCGCAGAGATCCAGCGGTCGACGCGCTGTTCCAGTATCGGCAACGGTAGCGTGCCGTCGCCAATCACCACCTCGTGGAATTTCTGGTAGCTGAATTTGTCGCCCAGCGCCTGCTGCGCGCGTGCCCGCAGCTCCAGGATTTTCAGCGAGCCGATCTTGTAGCTCAGCGCCTGCGCCGGCATCACCATATAGCGTTCGATCTGGTTGCGCGCGCGCGGCTCGGTCCAGCCCAGCGTGTCCATCAGATAGCTGACTGCCTGCTCGCGCGTCCAGCCCTTGGCGTGGATGCCGGTGTCCACCACCAGCCGCGCGGCGCGCAGCATCTCCGCATTCAGGTGGCCGTAGTAGGCGACCGGATCTTCATACAGGCCCATCTCCTTGCCCAGCGTTTCGGAATACAGCGCCCAGCCTTCCGTGTAGGCCGCGCTGTTGGGATTCTCGGTGCTGAACTTGCGGAAGTCCGGCAGGTCCAGCTCCTTGAGCAGCGCCGCGTGCAGGTGGTGGCCCGGCACGCCTTCGTGCAGGAACAGGCTGACCATGTCAACGCGGCTGTACTGCTTGGGATCGTTCACGACCGGCCAGAACACGCCCGGATGCGAGCCGTCCGCCGCCGATGGCGTGTAGTGGTCCGATGCCGTCGCGCGCGTCAGCTCCGGTTCCAGATGCAGCCCCAGCCTGGCTTTCGGGATCAGGCTGAAATAGGTAGGCAGCTTGGTCTGCACCTGCGCATAGATGGCGCGGTAGGCATCCAGCACCTGCTCGTCGGTGGTGAAGATGTTGAACTTGGTCTGTTCGCGCATCCACTGTGGCAGCTGTTTCTCCGGACCGTCATAGCCCAGCTTTGGTCCCAGCACAGTCAGCTGCTGCTGGATGCGGGCGACTTCTTTCAAGCCGAGTGCGTGCACCTCATCTGCCGACAACGGCAGGTTGGTGCTGTCCTTGATGTGCGCCGCATACCAGGCTGCGCCGTTCGGCAACGCGCTCCAGCCACTGGTGCTGCGGCCCGCCGGCAGGTATTCATTTTCCAGGAAGCTGACCAGACGGTTCAACGCCGGTGCGACCTTGCTGTCCACCGTTTGCAGATAGGCAGCGGTGAGTTTCTTCTTGTCCGCGTCCGAGAACGCGGCCGGGAAGCGCGTAACCGGCGAATAGAACACGCTGGTCTCGGGCGACGCCGCGCGCAGGTTTTGCAGCTGCGGCAGCATGGCGGTGGTGATGGCTTTCGGATGCACCACACCTTTGCGCATGCCGTCGCGCATATTGGCGATGGCCTGGTCTATCCAGGCCGGCAGCTGGTTCAGGCGGCTCAAATAAGCCTGGTACTGCTTGACGGTTTCCAGCGGCTGCGAACCGGTACCGCCGGCATAGTTGGCCAGCGTGCTGGGCACGTTGTCCATCTGGTTCAGCGGCAGCAGATGGTCGGGGAACGACTCCATCTGCATGGCGTTGTTCAGTTCGTAGCTCAGCAGGTCGTAGGTCAGTTGGTCTTGCGCGCCAAGCTGGTCACGGTGCACGCTCATCAACTGCTTTTGCATCGAACGGTACAGTGTGAACTGCGCGGCGCGCACCTTGGGTGAAATCGCCAGGCCGATCTGGTCATCGTAGCGGCTGTCGCCATTCGCGGTGGCGAACAGCAGCGGATCGAATTTGCAGCGCGCGGTGTGGAATGCCGCGGCCAGCTTTGCCAGCTGCTTCTGCGCCTGCGACGGTTTTGCCGCCGTCACCGCAGGCTTGGCCTGCACAGGCAAGGTATAAGCACCAGCCAGCATTAAGCTGGCCACCAGCACAGAAGTACGCAAACGAGACATAAAGATTTCCTGACCTTTAGAGAAGTTGTTCGGGCGCTAAAGCGAATGAGTCTAGCACCAAACAAGCCACCGGCTGCATCAACAATCGTTATCTGTGGCCCGCAGATTGGCGCGCAGATTCTCGACCAGGCGCTTGCGGCTGCTGCGCGGATATTCGATGGGTGAAAACGGCATGGCAGCGGCAGCGTAAGCGTCGATCAGTTCATGCATCTGCGGCAGCTGCTGCGCTGGGTAGGCGATCTAGCTGCCGTTCTCGCTGAGCTGGGTCAGCTTCTCCTGCAATACCTCCTTGTACGCAATGTGCGCCTCCGACACCGGATTGGCGACGCACAAGGCAAATGTGCCGTTCAGGAAGAACGACCAGGCGCTGTCGGTGCGCGCCTGCAGGCCGCCGGGAATCGGCGTGCCATCGTCGTAAAAGCTGTCGCGCAAACGCCAGGTACTCAGATTGAGCGTCGCGAGCGCGGCGGCAAACCGGCTGGTGAAGCGGTCCTTCAGGTGGGCCGAACTATCGCTGGCGATGGCTTGCAGCGCCTGCGCGATCCACACCAGTTGCGATGGGTGGAAATAGCGCCCCGGCTGCGCACCCGGCGCCGCCATCGCACCGAAGACATGCGAACGCAGCTCGCCATTGTCAGTGACGACATAGGCTGGCGTGGGGATCAGCCTGTCGCGGATCAGCGTATCGATTTTTTCAATCGACATCGAACTGGCCCGCGCCAGCTGGTTGTCGTTCAGATAGTGCTTGGCAAGATAAATGTCGAGTTCGGTCATAAGCTTCAAAGAAATAACTGTATTTTTATACAGTATTCTTAAAGCCGGCCGGCGTCAAGCAAGCAATGCAGGTACGGCACGCACCGGGGCGGGAAGGGGCCGCACAGGGTCATGGCGTCTCCGGTTTTTTGAAGTGTGGGGCCAAGAAAGGTACAATGGACCCTTGAACGCTGTAAAAGCAAGAAACAGCAAGAATATCCAAAAACGCCCCCTGCGGCTGTTTTCACCAGCCGCTTGCCGGCAATATTGATAATTTAAAGGTTTTTCATGAGTCTCCAATGCGGCATCGTCGGCCTGCCTAACGTCGGCAAGTCCACCCTGTTCAACGCCCTGACCAAAGCCGGCATCCCGGCCGAGAACTATCCGTTCTGCACCATCGAGCCTAACGTCGGCGTGGTGGAAGTGCCTGATCCGCGCATGGCCGCGCTGGCTGACATCGTCAAGCCTGAGCGCATGGTCAACGCCATCGTTGAATTTGTTGACATCGCCGGTCTGGTGGCGGGCGCGTCGCAGGGCGAAGGTCTGGGCAACCAGTTCCTGTCGCACATCCGCGAAACCGACGCCATCGTCAACGTGGTGCGCTGCTTTGAAGATGACAATGTGATCCACGTGTCGGGCAAAGTCAGCCCGCTGGACGATATCGAAGTGATCCAGACCGAGCTGGCGCTGGCCGACCTGGGCACCGTGGAAAAAGCCATCCACCGCGAAAACAAGAAAGCCCGCTCGGGCGATAAGGAAGCGATCAAGCTGGTGGCCCTGATGGAGCGCCTGGTACCGCACCTGAACGAAGCCAAGCCGGTGCGCGCACTGGGCCTGGACGAAGCCGAAATGGCCCTCATCAAGCCGCTGTGCCTGATCACCGCCAAGCCGGCCATGTACGTGGCCAACGTGTCCGACACCGGCTTCACCAACAACCCGCTGCTGGACCAGCTGACCGCCTACGCTGCCACCCAGAACGCGCCGATCGTGGCCATCTGCGCCGCCATCGAAGCGGAAATCGCCGACCTGGATGACGCCGACAAAGCTGCCTTCCTGGCCGACATGGGCATGGAAGAGCCAGGCCTGGACCGTCTGATCCGCGCCGGCTACAAGCTGCTGGGCCTGCAAACCTACTTCACCGCCGGCGTCAAGGAAGTGCGCGCCTGGACCATCCACGTGGGCGACACCGCGCCACAAGCAGCCGGCGTGATCCACACCGACTTCGAACGCGGCTTCATTCGTGCGCAAACCATCGCCTACGACGACTACATCCAGTACAAGGGTGAAGGCGGCGCCAAGGAAGCGGGCAAGATGCGCGCCGAAGGCAAGGAATACGTGGTCAAGGATGGCGACGTGCTGAACTTCCTGTTCAACGTTTAAATCTCTTCCTCCATCCGGGCGCTTTTTGCGCCCGGTTCGTTCTGACACTCATTCAATACTCCTCATGGCTTCTTCCAACGAAAACGTCAGCATGGCGCTGTTCTGCGATTTTGAGAACGTGGCGCTCGGCGTGCGCGACGCTAACTACGACAAGTTCGATATCAAGCCGGTGCTCGAGCGCCTGCTGCTCAAGGGTAGCATCGTGGTCAAGAAAGCTTATTGCGACTGGGACCGCTACAAGTCCTTCAAGGCATCGATGCACGAGGCGAACTTCGAACTGATCGAGATTCCCCACGTGCGCCAGTCGGGCAAGAACTCGGCCGACATCCGCATGGTGGTCGATGCGCTGGACCTGTGCTACACCAAGTCCCACGTCGATACCTTCGTCATCATTTCCGGCGACTCCGATTTTTCGCCGCTGGTGTCCAAGCTGCGCGAGAACGCCAAGAAGGTGATTGGTGTCGGCGTCAAGCAGTCGACCTCCGATCTGCTGGTGGCCAACTGCGATGAATTCATTTTCTACGACGACCTGGTGCGCGAGAGCCGCCGTGCGCGCCGTGAAACCAGCAACGACAAGCCGCAAGTCAAGCGGACGCCGGAGGAAGAACGCGCACGCCGCGATGAGATGGAGAAGCGCCGCAACCAGGCGGTGGAAATCGCCGTCAATACCTTCGAGGCGCTGGTGCTGGAGCGTGGCGACAGCGGCAAGATCTGGGCCTCGGTGCTGAAGGAAGCGATCAAGCGCCGCAAGCCGGACTTCAGCGAGTCCTACTATGGTTTCCGCACCTTCGGCAATCTGATCGAGGAGTGCAAGGCACGCGGCCATCTGGAATTTGGCCGTGATGAGAAATCGGGCGCGTATGTGTACCGTGGCAGCGGCGTGCCGCAAGCTGCGAGCGAAGCGCCAGCGGCGGCGGATGGCGCCGCACCGGCCGCCTCGGCCACGCCAGCCGACGGCGCCTCGCAGGAATCGCGCCGCAGCCGCAATCGTGGCCGTACTGCCGCGGAACGTTTTGCAGAACGTCAGGCCCAGCGCCTGTCCCAGCATCAGCGTCCTGCGCATGGCGCGGCGGATGGTGCGCCGGCCCAGCCTGCGCCAGCCGAAGCTGGCCCGGTTGACGCTGCGCCGGTCGACACCGCACCGGTGGTGCTGGAAGCGGCAGTCGAACTGCCCGTGCAAGCTGCAAGCACAGAGGCTTCGGCGCCCGCCAAGAAAAAGAATGGCGCCAAGCCGCCAGCACGCAAGATGAAGGATGCTGCCAAGAAGGGCAAGCCGGAAGCACCAGCGACGGCGGAGGCGGTCGCGCCGGCAGTGGTCGTCGAGCCCACCGCGCCTGCGCCTGCGCCGGTGGAAACCGTGGTCGCGGAGGCTGTGCCGGTTGCCGACAAGCCAGCCAAAGCCGCCAAAGGCAAGTCGCAAGCCAAACCGCAAGCGAAGCCGAAAGCCAAGCCTGCGGCCGACAAGCCAGCACGCAAACCTGCAGCACCGCGTGCGCCACGTCCACCGAAAGCGGTCGCGCCTGCCGAGGAATAAGTAATGCCCACGTTGTCCGCCATCACGCTGTATCCGATCAAATCCTGTGCCGGCCTGTCGCTCGAGGAAGCGACGCTGACGCCGCTGGGCGTCATGACCGCGCAGATCTACGATAGGGAATGGATGGTGGTGGACTACAACGGCATGTGCCTGACCCAGCGCGAGCATCCGCGCATGGCGCTGATCAAGCCGGCGCTCAAAGGCACGACGCTGGAAGTGCAGGCGCCGGGCATGCTGCGGCTGGAAATTCCGCTGGGCTTGCCAGATCCGCAAACGGCGCCCACGCTGACCACCAAGGTCTGGGACGACACCGTGCTGGCCTATGACTGCGATGCGCTGACCGCTGAATGGTTCACCAAGGCCATCGGTGTGCCGTGCCGTCTGGCGCGCTTCCACGCCAACGCCGAACGTCCGGTCAGCACCCAGTGGACCAATGGCGTGCAGGTCACCACCATGTTTTCGGACGGCTATCCGGTCCTGGTGGTCGGCAGCGCATCGCTGGACGACCTGAACCAGAAACTGCTGGCTGCCGGCCGTCAGGCGATTCCGATGAACCGTTTCCGTCCCAACCTGGTGATCGACGGTATTGAAGCGTTTGAAGAGGATTACGCCGAATCGTTCCAGATCGGCGAAGTGGTGCTGAAGCCCGTCAAGCCATGCCCGCGGTGCCCGATGCCAGCGATCGATCAGGCCACCGGTACTTACGGGCCGGACCCGATGGACATTATGCAAAGCTACCGCGCCAAGCCGGAAGTGGAGGGCGCATTGTGTTTCGGTATGAATAGCATCTTGACCGCTGGTGAAGACCAGCGCGTGCGCGTGGGCCAGGAAATCGAGGTTACACTGGCTTTTTAAGCAAGCTGGGCATTCCCAAGCGGCGCAACTTGGCGTAATGTGGGAATACGCATGAAATCAGGTGAAGGGCCACTATGACGCAGACCGCAACTGGGAAATTACCGCCTCAGCATGAGCACGCCGAAGCGGCGCATGATCTGGCGGCCGAGAACCGGGCTTTGCGCGCGCGGATGGCCTATCTGCTGGAGCAGGCCGAGCGCAACCATTCCATCATGACCCGGCATCAGGCTTTCGATCTGGAAATAGTCGGCGCCGGCAACTTCCCTGAACTGGTGGGCACCATCTTCCGCGTGCTGCCGGTCATTTCCGAACTCGATAGCGTGACGCTGACGCTGATCGATGAAGACGCCGACATCCGCACCGTCATGGGCAAGCTGGATGTGGTGTTTGAAGATTTCCCCGGACTGATTTTTGTCGAGACGCTGGACGAGCTGGGCTTTGACCTGGGCCGCCGCAACGCCTACTCGCCCACGCCCAAGCCGCTGCTGGGCATGTACGACGCGCAGCGCCATGCGCGCTCGTTCCCGAATGCGCCGGGCGGCCTGCAAAGCGTGGCGCTGGTGCCGCTGCTGCGCAACAAGCGCATCATCGGCAGCCTCAACCTGGGCAGCTGCGACCCCACCCGGTTTACGCCCAGCCTGGGCACGGACTTCATCGAGCACATGGCGTCCATCATTGCCATCTGCCTGGAAAACGTCATCAGTAACGAGATGCTCAAATACATCGGGCTGACGGACTCGCTGACGGGCGTCTACAACCGCCGCTACATCGACCGCCGCCTGCTGGAAGAGATTGCGCGCGCGCGGCGCCAGCAGTATCCGATTTCCTTCATGTACATCGACATCGACCACTTCAAGCGCGTCAACGACACCGTCGGCCACGGCGGCGGCGACGAGGTGCTGCGCGAAGTGGCGGTGCGCATCAAGAACGAGCTGCGCACCTCGGACGCGCTGGCGCGTTTCGGTGGCGAAGAGTTTGTCGTGCTGCTGATAGACGCCAACCTGGAAAGCGCGGCCTTTGTGGCCGAGCGCATCCGCGCCAGCGTGGCAGGCAGCATGATTGTGCTGTCGCCATCGCTGCAATTGTCGGTGACGGTATCGATTGGCGTGGCCTGCCTGGAAGTGGGCACGGCGGAGGGCGAAGCGGAAGTCATCGCGCGTGACCTGATCGCCCGCGCCGACGAGTTGCTGTACGACGCCAAGGAAAACGGCCGCAACCGCGTAGTCAGCACCCGCCAATAAGTTCGGGGTCAGTGCCGACATTCGGACATTTCTTTTGAGAAATGTCCGAATGTCGGCACTGACCCCGAACTGGTTAGCGCGTCAGGCGCTGCTCGGCGCGGTTGACGGCGTCGGCGCCGCCGCGCAGCACCACGACGTCGCCGGCCTGCAAGGTCGTATCCGGCGTGACTTCCACACCGCTCTTGCCGCGCCGGATGCTGGCCACTTCCGCGCCCGATGCATGCACATCCAGCGACCCCAGCGACCGTCCCACGCACGGCGCGTTGCCGTTCAGCGTGACGGAATGCAGGCGTTCCATGTCGGCCTCTTCATCCACATCGCTCATGCCGTGGAAGTAGCCGCGCAGCGAGGCATAGCGCTCCTCGCGCGCCACCTGTACGCGGTGCACCACGCGCCGCAATGGCACGCCCAGCATCACCAGCGCGTGTGAAGCCAGCATCAGGCTGCCTTCCATGAGTTCCGGCACCACTTCGGCGGCGCCAGCCTGTTTCAGAAGGTCGAGGTCGCTGTCGTCATGTGAGCGTACGATGACCGGCAGCGACGGCGTCAGCTCGTGCACCAGGTGCAGCACCTTGAGCGCCGAGCGCGTGTCGGCATAGGTGATGACGATGGCGCTGGCGCGGTAGATGCCGGCCGCGACCAGGCTTTCACGGCGCGCGGCATCGCCATAGGACACTTGGGCGCCGGCAGTCTGCGCTTCCTGCACGCGTTCGGGATCGAGGTCGAGCGCGTGGTAGTCGATTTTTTCTTCGGTCAGCAGGGTTGCCAGGCTCTGGCCGCTGCGGCCGAAACCGCACACGATCACGTGCTTGTTGGTGGACATGGTGCGGCTGGCAATCTTGGTCAGCTGCAGCGATTGCATCATCCACTCGTTGCTGGAGAATTTCATCACGATCTTGTCGGACTGGGCGATGATGAACGGCGCCAGCAGCATCGACAGTACCATCGACGCCAGCACTACCTGCACCACCTGCGAATCCATCAGATTGTGCCCCGCCGCCAGGTTCAGCAGCACGAAGCCGAACTCGCCCGCCTGCGCCAGCGCCAGGCCGGTACGCATGGAGACGCCATCGGAGGCGCCAAACAGCTTGGACAGGCCAGCAATCAGCGCAAACTTCAGCAGCACCGGGCCAGCCAGCAGTACCAGCACCAGCCACCAGTTGGCCATCACCAGCTTGACGTTGAGCAGCATGCCGATGGTGATGAAGAACAGCCCCAGCAGCACGTCGCGGAATGGCTTGATGTCTTCTTCCACCTGGTGCTTGTATTCGGTTTCGGAAATCAGCATGCCGGCCACAAACGCGCCCAGTGCCAGCGACAGGCCGGCGCGCTCGGTGATCCAGGCCGCGCCCAGCGTCACCAGCAGCAGGTTCAGCATGAACAGTTCCTGCGAGCGGCGCTTGACCACGATGGTGAACCAGCTGCGCATCATCTTCTGGCCAAAGAACAGCAGCAGGGCCAGCACGATGATGGCTTTGACGCCGGCCCAGGCCAGCGTTTCGACCAGCGCGTCCGGACGTTCGCCCAGCGACGGAATCAGGATCAGCAGCGGCACCACGGCCAGATCCTGGAACAGCAGGATGCCGATGATTTTGCGGCCGTGTTCGCTTTCGAGTTCCAGCCGCTCGGTGAGCATCTTGACCACGATCGCGGTGGACGACATGGCCAGCGCGCCGCCCAGCGCAAACGAGGCTTGCCAGCTGATGTGCAGGGCAGCGGGCAGCTGGGTGGCGATGGCCCAGCCAAACAGCATGGTGGCAATGATGGTGAACACCACCTGCGCCAGCCCGAGGCCAAACACAATGGTGCGCATGGCCTTGAGTTTGGCCAGCGAGAATTCCAGGCCGATCGAGAACATCAGGAACACCACGCCGAACTCGGCCAGGCCGTCGGTGGTTTCGCTTTGCTCGGCCAGACCCAGCGCGTGGGGGCCGATCAGGATGCCGACGGCCAGGTAGCCGAGCATGGGCGGCAGGTGCATCATGCGGAAGGCGACCACGCCCAGCACGGCGCTGCCCAGTAACAACAGGGTTAATTCCAGAGGTGAAAACGTCATTTCAACATCGCCAGTAAAAAAAGATCGTTGTTTGTGGGCCGTGACCGGCACGATTTTGGCACGCTAGGCGCGTTATGTTATGACTGGCAAGTTTTTTGCTTTCTCAATTCGGCTATACTTGGGCATGAGTGTAACCCATGAAAAAACAATGCTGAAAGCTTTTGATGCAAAAACGGCACTGCGTCTTGCCCGAGACACGCTGCAAAACGAAGCGGATGCCATCAACGCCCTGAACGCGCGTCTGGAAAACGACGACAGCGTGGTGCAGGCCATTTCCGTGCTGCTGAACTGCAAGGGCCGCGTGGTGGTGTCCGGCATCGGCAAATCGGGCCATATCGGCCGCAAGATCGCTGCGACGCTGGCCTCGACCGGCACGCCGGCGCTGTTCGTGCACCCGGCCGAAGCGGCGCATGGCGACCTTGGCATGGTCACGGCCGATGATGCATTTATTGCCATTTCCTACTCCGGCGAAAGCGCGGAACTCATGACCATCCTGCCGGTAGTGAAACGCATGGGCAGCAAGGTGATCTCGATGACCGGCAAGCCGGGCTCCAGCCTGGCCACCATCGCCGACGTCCACCTCAACGTGGCCGTGGCCAAGGAAGCCTGCCCGATGAACCTGGCGCCAACCACCTCGACCACCGTCACGCTGGCGCTGGGCGACGCGCTGGCCGTGGCGCTGCTGGACCTGCGCGGCTTCAAGGAAGAAGATTTTGCCCGCTCGCATCCGGGCGGCGCGCTGGGCCGCCGCCTGCTGACCCATGTGCGCGATGTGATGCGCAGCGGCGATGCGGTGCCGAGCGTGACGGCCGACGTCAAGCTGACCGCTGCGCTGCTGGAAATCACCCAGAAGGGCATGGGCATGACGGCCATCGTCGATGCCGATGGCAAGCCGGTCGGCGTGTTCACCGACGGCGACCTGCGCCGCATGATTGACAAAGTACAGGACTTCACCAAGGTGGTGATCGGTGACGTGATGCACGCCAACCCGCGCACCATCTCGCCGGAGAAAATGGCGGTCGATGCGGTGGCCGTGATGGAGCAGTACCGCATCAACCAGATGCTGGTGACCGATGCTGATGGCAAGCTGGTCGGTGCACTGCACATCCACGACCTGACCCGCGCCAAGGTGATCTGATGACCGAGCTGACTTATGTAGAACGCGCCGCGCGCGTCAAGCTGATGATCTTTGACGTCGACGGCGTGCTGACCGACGGCAGCCTGCACTACGGCGCCGACGGCGAAGCCTTGAAGACGTTCAATGTGCAGGATGGCCTCGGCATCAAGCTGATCCAGGAAGCCGGCATCGACACCGCCATCATCAGCGCGCGCAAGTCGCCGCAGGTGATCAAGCGTGCTGCGGACCTCGGCATCGGCCATCTGCACCAGGGCGGCCACGACAAGCTGACGCCGTTCAACGCGCTGCTGGAAAAGACCGGCCTCACGGCGGAACAGGTCGGCTTTATCGGCGACGATGTGGTGGACTTGCCGATCCTGAAACGCGTGGGCTTTGCCGTGGCGGTACCCAACGGCCGCAAGGAAGTGCTGGAGCGCGCGCATCACGTCACCGTGGCGCAGGGCGGCCGTGGCGCCGTGCGCGAAGTGTGCGAACTGCTGATGCACGCGCAAGGCAGCTACGAGCGCGTGATGGCGCAATTCCTGGTTTAACAAGGACAAGTCATGCGTAAAAGAACAGCACACCGCTGGCAGTTGACGCTGATCATGATGATCGGCCTGTTTGTCGCGCTCGGCAGCTTCTGGCTGGTGCAGGTGGTCAACCAGGCCGGGCAGGAAGCGGAAATCGACAAGTTCCGCGAAGAGCCGGACTACATCATTGACCGCTTCAGCATGGTACGCATGAACAAGGCGGGCCAGCCGGCCTACATCATTTCCGGCGACAAGCTGACCCATCGCCCGGTCGGCGACACCTCGGTGATCGACAAGCCGTATGTGCACAGCCTGTCCGGCGAGCAGCCGCCCATGAATATGCGGGCGCAGACCGCCTATGTCGATCAGGGCAATACGCGCGTCAAGCTCAGTGGTAATGTGGACGTGGTCCGGCCTGCCACCAAGCTCACCCAGGAACTGCGCCTGCAGACCAGCACGCTGACGGTGTACCCGGATGAAGAGCGCATGGAAACCGACGCCAAAGTTGATATGCTGTCGGGCCACTCGACCGCGACCGGCACCGGCATGACCGCCAACAACGCGACCCGCCAGATTACGCTGGGCGGCCGCGGAACGATTACGATGCCGCCACGCGCGGCACATTAAAGGAACGATACATGAAGATGAGCAAACTGATGCTGTCGGCTGCGCTGCTGCTGGCGGCCTTTGCCGCACAGGCCGAGAAGGCCGATTCCAGCAAGCCAACCCAGATCACCTTTGACCAGCTGGACGCCGATGACGTCAAGCAGATCAAGACCTTCACCGGCAACGTGGTGCTGACGCGCGGCACGCTGCTGATGAAGTCGCCCAAAGCGGTGGTGACGGAAGATCCAGAAGGCTACCAGTACGTGGTGCTGAACAGTGGCGGTGGCGTGCAGGCGACCTTCCGCCAGAAGCTTGACGGCGCCGGCGACCAGTGGGTCGAAGGCCAGGCCGACCGCATCGAGTACGACGGCAAGACCGAACTGGTCAAGCTGTTCTCCAAAGCGCAGATCAAGAAACTGGAAGGCAGCAAGAATGCCAGCCAGGTCGATGGTGAATTCATTTCCTACGATAGCCGCAAGGAATTCTTCGCGGTCAAGAACTCGCCGAGCGGCGACAGCAAACCGGGCGGTGGCCGCAGCACCATGGTGATCCAGCCATCGAGCAAGCTGGCCGTGCCTGCAACAGCACCGGCCGCACCTGCCACGCCGAGCAACCAGCCTGCGCCGGGGAAATAAGATGGAAGCATCCTGCGGCAGCACCCTGATTGTCAAAGGCCTGCAAAAGACTTACGGCAAGCGCCAGGTGGTGCATGACGTCTCGCTGCAAGTCGAATGCGGCGAAGTGGTGGGGCTGCTGGGGCCGAACGGCGCCGGCAAGACCACCTCGTTCTACATGATCGTCGGCCTGGTGCCGTCGGACGCCGGCACCATCGATATCAGCGGCACCGACATTTCCTCGCTGCCGATCCACCGCCGCGCTTCGCTGGGCTTGTCCTATCTGCCGCAGGAAGCGTCGGTATTCCGCAAGCTGACGGTGGAAGAAAATATCCGCGCTGTCCTCGAAATTCAAAAGGTCGACGGCAAGCCTTTATCCAAGGCTGACATTGATGAACGGCTCAATACCCTGCTGGCCGATTTGCAAATCGAAAAGCTGCGCGAGAACCAGGCGCTGTCGCTCTCCGGTGGCGAGCGCCGCCGGGTGGAGATCGCGCGCGCACTGGCGACCAATCCGCGCTTCGTGCTGCTCGACGAACCATTCGCCGGGGTCGACCCGATTGCCGTGATTGAGATTCAGCGCATCGTGCGCTTCCTCAAGGAACGCGGCATCGGCGTCCTCATTACCGATCACAATGTGCGCGAGACGCTGGGCATCTGCGACCGCGCTTACATTATCAACCAGGGTACGGTGCTGGCATCTGGCCGTCCGGACGACATCATCGCCAACGAGTCGGTGCGGCGTGTCTACCTGGGTGAACATTTCCGTATGTAAGCCTTCATGAAACAGTCTTTGCAACTGCGCACGTCGCAGCATCTCGCGCTGACGCCCCAGTTGCAGCAGTCGATCCGGCTGCTGCAATTGTCGACGCTGGAGCTGCACCAGGAACTCGAACAGCTGCTGACCGATAACCCGCTGCTGGAGCGCCTCGACGATCCGCTCGACCACTCGCTGCGCCTGCTGGCCGATGGCGCCATCAGCCAGCAGGCGCCGGCATCGGAAGCGCCGGCCGAAGGTCCGCCAGGCGATGCGCCGGCGGCCGAAGCCGACAGCTACGAAGCACCTGCCGCCGACACCGAAAGCACCACGCCCGACGCCGATATGGACTGGGGCGATTCCGGCCGCAGCAAAAATACGGATGACGAGGAATCGCGTCCGCAGCTGGAAGCGCATCACTGCACGCTGCGCGAACATCTGATGGAGCAGATGCGGGTGACGGTGCTGGAAATGCGCGACCGCGCGCTGGTGGAGCTCATCATCGATGCGCTCGACGAGAACGGCTATCTGGAAGAATCGCTGGACGAGATCCACGCGCGCCTGCCCGAAGAACTGGCAGTAGAAATCGAAGAACTGCAGACCGCACTAAGCCTGCTGCAAAGCTTTGATCCGATGGGCGTGGGCGCGCGCAATGCATCCGAATGCCTGGCCCTGCAAATCAAACGCCTGCCGGGCGTGCCTTTGGTGACAAGGCGTATGGCCCTGGCCATCGTGGAAAAACACCTCACGTGGTTTGCGCAGCGCGACTTCAACAAACTGAAAAAAGCGCTGCTGTGCGATGACGAAGACCTGCGTGAAGCGCAGGCCGTGATCCGCCAGTGCAACCCGCATCCGGGCGCCGCGTTTGCGTCGGATGTGTCGGACTATGTGGTGCCCGATGTGATCGTCAAAAAGGCGCGCAATGGCTGGCAGGTCAGCCTCAATAACGACGTCATGCCGCGCCTGCGCGTGAACCAGATGTATGCCAACCTGCTCAAGCAGGGCAAGGGCGAAAGCGCGATGGGCGCGCAGCTGCAGGAGGCCAAGTGGCTGATCAAGAATATGCGCCAGCGCTTCGACACCATCCTGCGTGTCGCCCAGGCAATAGTAGAAAGACAAAAGAACTTTTTCTCGCATGGTGCGGTTGCCATGCGCCCCCTTGTGCTTCGCGAAATAGCTGATACACTGGGTTTACACGAGAGTACTATTTCTCGGGTAACAACTCAAAAATATATGCTGACCCCGCACGGCATGTTTGAGCTGAAATATTTCTTTGGTAGCCATGTCGCCACCGAAGCTGGCGGGGAAGCAAGTTCGACGGCGATACGTGCATTGATAGTGCAACTCACAGGAGCAGAAGACCCGAAAAATCCTTTATCCGATAGTAAGATTGCGGACATGCTGGGAGAACAGGGTATGGTGATTGCGCGACGCACCGTTGCCAAATATCGCGAAGCCCTCAAAATCCCACCAGTCAGTCTCCGCAAGTCTTTGTAGTTACTTGGTTCCTGCGCGCCCGGTAGCAAGGGGTATCGCACCAACCGTTAGAAGCGACTTATCTTTAGGAGTGTGTATGAATCTCACCATCAGTGGACATCATCTCGAAGTGACCGCAGCTATTCGCGAGTACGTGCAGAATAAACTGGAACGGGTCACCCGCCACTTTGATCAAGTGATTGATATTGCTGTCATCCTGACCGTAGATAACCTTAAAGAGAAAGAGAAACGCCAGAAGGCTGAAATCAACCTGCGTATGTCCGGCAAGACCGTCTACGTGGAAAGCCTGTCGCAAGACCTGTACGCCGCCATCGATACCCTGATCGACAAGCTTGACCGGCAGGTCATGAAGTACAAATCCAAAGTTCAATCGCACGGGCACGATGCCATCAAGCATATCCCCGACAGCTACGAACCCGCTGCCTCCGCCTGATTAGCGGTCACAGCACATCAAACAAAGGGCGCTCAAGGACGCCCTTTTTTGCGGTACCATAGTTAAACGTTTAACTTTCCTGGAGAACCATGAAATCTCTGCTGATTGCACTGGCGCTTGCCGCGCCGGCCAGCCATGCCTGCGATGCGCCGCCGCCCGCGCGCAGCGACATCGACGCCAACAGCTATTACTCGGACCAGCATCACTCCGTCATCGATCCGGTGCTGCGGGCCAGGAACATCGCCAACACCAAACCGATCGAGGACTTCCTGTCGCAGGTGGCGCGCGACGCCAATCAGGGGGATGCTGCGTGCGCGCTCACCTGGTTGAACAGCTGGGCCGGGCAGCAAGCCATGCTGGGCAAGATGTCGAGCGAACAGGCCTATTACGTGCGCAAGTGGACCTTGGGCGGCTTGGCGCTGAACTACGCGCGCATCCGGCAGCAGGCAACGCCGGCGCAGCGCGCGGCCATCGAAAGCTGGTTCAAGGCGCTGGCCGACGCCGCCATGGCGCATGCGGATGCCAAGAAGGGCGGCCGCAACAACCACTACTACTGGGAAGGCCTGGCCGTGACAGCGGTGGGCGGCGTCACGGGCGATGCGCGCTATCTGGACTGGGGCCGCAAGGTATTCGAGCATGCGATGGGCCAGATGGCGGCCGACGGTGCGCTGCCTGCGGAAATGGAACGCGCCGGCAAGGCGCTGCACTATCAGGTGTATGCCGCCACGCCGCTGGTGATGATCGCCTCGATACTGGACCTGCACGATGCGCGGCTGGACACGCTGGTGGCGTTCACCGTGGCCAGCTCGGCCGATCCGTCCGGCATCGCCAGGCGCACCGGTGTGGAACAGGAACCGGTGGGCAGCCGCGAGGTGACCATTGTCTACAACCGCCACGAAGGCAAACCGCCGCCACCGGCCGGCAAGGCGCTGTGGCAGCCGCGTCTGGGCGGGGCGCTGGAAGTGCCGAACCCGCTGGAGCATCTGCAGTAGAATATTCGCATGAGCGAATATATCCACACCAGCGTTAGCAACGGCACCGGCCTGATCGTACTGGACCGGCCCAAGGCCCTCAACTCCCTGTCACTGGACATGGTGCGTGCGATCACCCAGGCGCTGCTGGCCTGGCGCGATGATGCGGCGGTGGCTGCCGTCGTCATCCGCAGCAGCAGCGAAAAAGCATTTTGCGCGGGCGGCGACATCCGTTTCTTTTACGATGCAGGCCGTACCACGCCGCAGCACGGCAGCGCGCTGGTGGAGGATTTCTTCACCGAGGAATATTCGCTAAATCATTTAGTTCATTTCTATCCGAAACCCTATATTGCGCTCATGGACGGCGTGGTGATGGGCGGCGGCATGGGCATCGCGCAGGCCGGTCCGGACGCGCGCGTTCGCATCGTGACCGACAAGACCAAAATGGCCATGCCGGAGGTGAATATCGGCCTGTTCCCGGATGTAGGCGGCAGTTATTTCCTGTCGCGCGCGCCGGGGGCGCTGGGCTACTACCTGGGCATTACCGGCGTCACCATCAGCGCAGCGGATGCCTTGTATGCGGGCCTTGCCGATTACTACGCGCCGCTGGCGGACCGCGCGGCGCTGGAGGCGCTGCTGACCGATACGCCGGGCGCAGGACTGGTTGCCGCCATCGCGGCGCACGCTCAGCCGGCCGGCGACAGCGCGCTGGCGGCCGCGCACGCGGCCATCGACCGCCACTTCGGTGCCGGCTCGGTGCCCGCCATCGTCGCCTCGCTCAAGACCGACAGCAGCGAGTTCGCGCAGAAAACGCTGGCCGTCATCGCCACGCGCTCGCCGCTGATGATGTGCGTCACGCACGAACTCATTAAACGCGGTGCAGCGCTGGACGTGGCCGGCTGCCTGCGCATGGAGCGCGCACTGGTGCGCCGCAATTTTGAAAACGGCGAAGTCATTGAAGGCGTGCGCGCGTTGGTCATCGACAAGGACAATGCGCCGCAATGGACGCCGGCCACGCTGGACGCGGTCAGCGACGAGATGGTGCAAGCCATGTTCCAGCCAGTCTGGCCAGACTACGCGCATCCGCTGCGCCATCTGGACTGAGCGCGGTGGAACTGGACCGCATCGACCTGCAGATACTCAACCTGCTGCAGGAGGACGCCACGATACCGCTGCGCCGCCTGGCCGAACAGGTGCATGCTTCCGCCGCCACCTGCCAGCGCCGCATCGCCCAGCTGCGCGCCAGCGGCATCCTGCTCAAGGACGTGGCGCTGGTGGACCGCGTGAAAGTGGGGCGGCCCCTGACCGCCTTCGTCACCGTCCAGCTGGCGCAGCAGAACACCGCGCTGCTCAAAATGTTTGAAGCCTTGATGCGCGAAGAGCCCGACGTCAGCGCGTGCTACGAAGTGGCCGGCGAATACGACTTCATGCTGGTGGTGACTGCCGCCTCGATGGAAGCCTTCCAGGCCTTCACGCGCCGCGTCTTCACGTCCAACAACAACGTCAACAACTACAAGAGCTTGCTGGCGATGAGCTGCGCCAAGTTCGAGACCAAAGTCCCGTTATGAAGATTGAATAAGTTTTGCACCGCACCGGTGCAGAATGAAAATTTGTCTCATGGCGCGTCCGTATGATGGGCTCCTCAACTCTTGGAGAGCATCATGATCGACCACGTATCCATCGGCACGCGCGAACTGCCGCGCGCCACCAATTTCTATAGCGCCTGTTTCGCGCCGCTAGGCTATAGCGTGCAGCACCAGGATGACGGCCAGACCATCTACGGTGCCAATGGCCACTGGAGTTTCGCGCTGTATCCGTCGCCGCAGGGAGAATTGATCGGCGCGCGTACCCACGTCGCCATTGCCGCGCCGAGCCAGCAGGCCGCCCAGGGATTTTTCGAGGCTGCCATCGCCTGCGGCGCTACCGCCTTGCGCGAACCGGGACTGCGCCCGGACATCAACGAGCGCTACTATGGCGCCATGGTGAAAGACCCCGATGGCCACACCATCGAGGTGGTGCACTGGATCAGTTGAATTTCTGCTCGCGGTGGCGCAGGACCACGCGTTCGCTTTCGTTGAAGTAGGCGGCCAGTTTTTCCGCCATGTAGACGGAGCGGTGCTGGCCACCGGTGCAGCCGAGGGCCACCGTCAGGTAGCTGCGGTTGTCGCTCTTGAAGGACGGTAGCCATTTTTCGATGAAGGCGCGGATGTCGTTGAGCATTTCGCCGGCGCTGGCCTGGGCGTCGAGGAAGTTGATCACAGGCAGGTCGCGGCCGGTCAGCGGGCGCAAGGTCAGGTCGTAATACGGGTTGGGCAGCGCGCGCACGTCGAAGACAAAGTCGGCGTCCATCGGCACGCCGAGCTTGAACGCAAACGATTCAAAGAACAGCGTCAACGGCGCACCAGAGATCGCCACCAGGTCCTTGACCCAGGCGCGTAGCTTGTTGGCGCTGAGTTCGGACGTGTCGATCACATGGCCCAGTTTTTCAATGGTGGACAAGCGCTCGCGTTCTTCCAGGATACATTCGATCAGGGTGCGGCGCGCGGCGGGATTCTGCCCTGGACGCAGCTCGTGCGACAGCGGATGGCTGCGGCGCGTCTCGGAAAAGCGCGCCACCAGCGAGTGGGTGTTCGCCGTCAGGAACATCACCTTGACGTCATGTCCCTCTTCACGCAGGCGCTTCACATCGGCCGGCAGCGATGCCAGCGACTCGGCGCTACGCGCATCGACGGCCACCGCCAACGCCTGCAGGCCTTCCTCCATCAAGGTTTTGACCAGGCTGGAAAGCAGGGCGGGCGGCAGGTTGTCGACGCAGTAATGTCCCGTGTCTTCGAGGACATTGAGTGCGACGGATTTGCCAGAACCGGAGATACCAGTGATTATTACGATGCGCATAGCGTCGATGATACCGCAGTAAGACCAGCCTTGCCCATCGCCGCCTCGGGAAATATGATTGAAAACTTTGTCATGAGCAGATCAGTGACGAGCACTGGCGTACACGATTGACAGGATGCAAGCGCCTCAATCGCCGCTCATGGCCTGGCGCTGGCGCTCCATGAATTCCTGCAGCGTGTCGATGCCGCGCAGTTGCAGGATGGTGTTGCGTACGGCGGCCTCCAGCAGCACCGCGATGTTGCGGCCGGCCGCCACAGGAATCACAACCTTGCGGATCGGCAGGCCCAGCACATCTTCGGTCGGGAACTGGAACGGCAGGCGCTCCACTTCTTCATCGGCGGCGCCACGGCGCACCAGGTGCACGATGAGTTTCAGACGCATCTTGCGCCGCACCGCCGTCTCGCCAAAGATGGCCTTGATGTCCAGCAGGCCCAGCCCGCGCACTTCCAGCAGGTTTTGCAGCAGCGCCGGGCAGCGGCCCTCGATCATATTCGGCGCGATGCGCGAGAACTCCACCGCATCGTCCGCCACCAGGCCGTGCGAGCGCGAGATCAGCTCCAGACCCAGCTCGCTCTTGCCGAGGCCGGAGTCGCCGGTAATCAGCACACCCACCCCGAGCACGTCCATGAACACGCCGTGCATGATGATGCGCTGGGCCAGCTTCTTGGACAGGTACACGCGCAGGAAGTCGATCACCTGCGCGGCAGGCAGCGGCGTCGAGAACAGCGGAATATTTTTTTCGTCGCAGATGGCGAGAATGTCGGGCGGCGTTTCCAGCCCTTGCGCGATGATGAGCGCCGGCGGGCCGCCCGCGATCAGCTCGCCAATCACATGGGTGCGCGTGAGCGACTTGAGGCGCTGGTAATAGTTGATCTCTTGATGGCCGAAGACCTGGATGCGGCCCGGGTGGATGGTGTTCAGGTGGCCGACCTGGTCGGCGGCCGAGGCGACGTCGCCGGAAATCAGGCGTTCGCCGCCTGGAAAGCCGGCGAACCAGCCAAGCTGCAAACTTTCGCGATTGTCGTCGTAAAGCCTTTGTATCGTCAGCGGAGTTTGCAGCATGGGGCATTTCACCAGGTTAGTTAATCTAACCCTAGTGTAACCCCATCGCTGCGGCTCAGCCAGCGGCTTGCAGGCTCGGTTGCCAGTTGATGATGCGCGAGTGCACGGATTTTGGATCGGTGTCCGTGCTCAGCGCGGTGCGGAACGCGTCGTCCGAGAACATCTCGGCGATCTCCGACAGGATCTCCAGGTGCTGCTGGGTCACGTGATCCGGGATCAGCAGGAAGAACAGCAGGCTGACCGGCTTGCCGTCCGGCGACTCGAATGGAATCGGTTCGGCCAGACGGACGAACGCTGCCAGCGGCGTCTTCAGGCTCTTCATGCCCTTGATGCGGCCGTGCGGCACGGCGACACCATGGCCCAGGCCGGTCGAACCGAGGCGCTCGCGCGCGAACAGATTGTCCGAGACAGTGGAGCGGGCGATGCCGCAATTGTTTTCGAAGATCAGGCCGGCTTGCTCGAAAGCGCGCTTTTTGCTGGAGACTTCCAGATCCAGCTGCACGTTTTCCAGAGAGAGTATTTTGCTAAGGTTGTTCATAGTACGACGTCAGATGTTGCAACGCACAAAGGTGGCATGCGAGCAGAATTATAGGCTTGTTTCTGTGCCGTGTAACATGAAATCGCTCGCATCACCGTTGCGTTGGCGCCCACCAAGGGCTGGGCTGCACGTTGGTAAAAATGCACCGAAGAAATGAATCGCTATTTCTGGACAGGATTCTTTGAAAACACCGGTATTTGCTTGGAAACCGGGGAGTTTTTCCGTTTTTTTACGCGTTTTTCAGCCGGTCCGGCCGTATGGCGTGTCCATCACGCTGATGACACATCATACGCCGGTTTTTCGATTTTTGATTGAAAAAATAATTACAGTTATTGACGTGCGCCACGCAGATTCAGCGGTTTCTGTGCTGTGCTGAAGTTGCTGCGCCATGGATTGATGTCGAGTCCGCCACGACGCGTGTAGCGCGCGTAGACCGCCAGCTGCTGCGGCTGGCACTGGCGCAGGATGTCGACAAAGATGCGCTCGACGCACTGCTCGTGGAACTCGTTGTGCTCACGGAAGCCGATCAGATAGCGCAGCAGGCTTTCCTGGTCGATTTGCGGACCGGCGTAATGAATCTGCACACTCGCCCAGTCTGGCTGGCCGGTGACCAGGCAGTTGGATTTGAGCAGGTGCGAAACCAGTTTCTCTTCGACCGGTTCTTCATCAAGCGCGGCTTTCAGGATTTCCGGCGACGGGCTGTAATGGTCGACGTCGATGTCCAGGCGGTCCAGCAGCAAGCCGTCCAGCTCGCCCATTTCCACCATGCCGAATTCCTCCGGCTGGGTCAGGATGATGTGGACATTGCCACCGGCGGCGGCCGACAGATCCTGCTGCAGCAAGGCTTTCAGTGCGGCTACGCTGTCGAGCCGGGTCTGATTGAAGGAGTTCAGGTAGAGTTTGAACGACTTCGATTCAATGATGTTGGGCGAATCGGCCGGGAAGGTGATGCGCGCAATGGCCACCTGCGGTTTGCCGCGCTGGTTCAGCCACGAGATTTCATACGCGTTCCAGATATCGACGCCAAAGAACGGCAGGGTGCCCGACAAGCCCAGCTCATCGCGCTTGCCCTGGCGCGGAATCGGGAACAGCAGTTCCGGCGCGTAATCGGTGCGGTAGGCGGAGGTTTTCCCCAGCGGGGACTGGTCGGCGGTATTGGTCATGGCGATATCGGTATTTCAGTGAAGGACGGCATGGTAACGCAAACCACGCCGTCCTGTCCGGGCTAGCCCAGGAACAGTTTATAAACCGGGTTGCTGCTCTCGTCCCAGTAGCGGTAGCCCAGCGTCGCCAGGAATTGCGCGAAGTCGCTCATTTCCTCGGGCGGCACTTGCAGGCCGATCACGATGCGGCCGACGTCGCCGCCCTGGCTGCGGTAATGGCACAGCGAGATATTCCAGTTTGGCGCCATCGAATCGAGGAAACGCATCAGCGCGCCCGGACGTTCCGGGAACTCGAAGCGGTACAGCAGCTCGTTGTCGGCCAGCGCGCTCTTGCCGCCGACCAGATGGCGCAAATGGGTCTTGGCCAGCTCGTCGTGGGTCAGATCCAGCGCCTTGAAACCGTGCTCTTCAAAGCGGCGTGCCAGCGCGCCGGATTCATTGCGGTCGGCGATCTGCACGCCGCAGAACACATGGGCATCGTCCTTGTCGCTGATGCGGTAGGTGAACTCGGTGACATTGCGCGCGCCGACCAGTTTGCACAAGCGCTTGAAGCTGCCGCGCTGCTCAGGCAGCGTGACGGCAAACAGCGCCTCGCGCGCCTCGCCTAGCTCGGCGCGTTCGGCCACGAAACGCAGGCGGTCGAAGTTCATATTGGCGCCGCTGGCAATCGTAATCAGCGTTTCGTTTTTGATCGGGTCCTTGGTCAGCGCGGCGCGCTCGATATAGGCCTTGGCGCCGGCGATGGACAGCGCGCCCGACGGTTCCAGAATGCTGCGCGTGTCGCTGAACACATCCTTGATGGCGGCGCTGATGGCATCGGTATCGACCAGGATGATGTCGTCCACATACTCCTGCACCAGACGGAAAGTTTCCTCGCCAGCCAGGCGCACCGCAGTGCCGTCGGCGAACAGGCCCACATCCGACAGCGTGACGCGCTCGCCCGCTTTGAGGCTGCGCGCCATGGCATCCGAATCGAGCGACTGCACGCCGATGATCTTGATGTCTGGACGGATCTGCTTGACGTAAGCGGCAATCCCGGCAATCAGGCCGCCGCCGCCGATCGGCACAAAAATGGCGTGGATCGGACCGGAGTGCTGGCGCAGGATTTCCATGCCGATGGTGCCCTGGCCGGCGATCACATCCGGATCATCGAACGGGTGGACAAAGGTCAGCTTCTGTTCTTTTTCCAGCGTCAGCGCGTGGTTGTAGGCATCGGTGTAAGACTCGCCATGCAGCACCACCTCAACGTCGGCGCCGCCGCGCGCCTTGACCGCGTCCACCTTCACCTGCGGCGTGGTGGTCGGCATCACAATGACCGCACGGCAGCCCATGCGCGCGGCGGACAGGGCCACGCCTTGCGCGTGGTTGCCGGCCGAGGCGCAAATCACGCCGCGCTTGCGTTGCGCGTCGCTCAGGTGCGCCATCTTGTTGTAGGCGCCGCGAATCTTGAAGCTGAACACGCCCTGCATGTCCTCGCGCTTGAAGTAAATTCGGTTCTCAAAGCGCTGCGACAGCGTCGGCGCGAGTTCCAGCGGGGTTTCATCAGCGACGTCATAGACGCGCGCGGTCAGTACTTTCTTCAGATAGTCGATAGTCATAGTCTGCAAACAAAGAGTTCAACTGCGGGATTACGATGCTAACTATCCGGCTGGTGACCGGGTGGAGCAGGGGCGCTGGTCCTTGGCGGGTAGGCTGGGACCGGACTGTTCAAACGTGCGGTGTGTGACTCATTATAATGGACACCTTTCATTGAACCCAAAGAAACGATGGTCGAATCCGCAATTACCTGGCTGCTGCACGTGCTGGCCGCGCCGGCAGTCGGGCTGACGTCGGTCTTTCTCATCGCGCTGGTGTCCGCCACGCTGGTGCCGCTGGGCTCGGAACCGGCGGTGTTTGCCGTCATCAAGGCCAATCCGGAGATGTTCTGGAGCGCGATTGCGGTCGCCACGGTGGGCAATACCATCGGCGGCGCCATCGATTACTACATGGGCTGGCAGGCCAAGCAGAGTTTTGCCAAGGAGCGCAAAAGCCGCTGGTTCCACTGGCTGGAGCGCTACGGCGCCAAGACCATGCTGCTGGCCTGGCTGCCCGGCATCGGCGATCCGCTGTGCACGCTGGGCGGCTGGCTGCGCCTGCCGTTCTGGCCCAGCGTGGCGTATATGGCCGTCGGCAAGCTGTTGCGCTATCTCACCATGACCACCTTGCTGTTGTACGTGCCGGACGGACTGTGGCATCGGATCGGACAAATGTTGGGCTAAATTGGTGCAACTGATCATATTGCCGCATAAGCTAATGCGTAAATTTCATTCAGTTTGAGTCGTTGTTGAGGCATGTTACTGCTCGCGGCGGCGCATATTTTCGAATTTTTAGCGGGTTTTGCGTCCGGGTAGTATCCATGGGCGGCCTAAGGCTGTTCCCGCGTGGTGCGTTGCAATAGGCTAGAATGGCCCTCCCGGGTACTGTCTATGGTCTGAAACGCACAATGAACGCCCCTGCACAAATTCAAGCTTTGCTGGCGGAAACGCCCCACGGTCCGGAGGCTACGCGCCTGCGGGAAATTCCTTATAACTACACGTCGTTTTCCGATCGCGAGATCGTGATTCGTCTGCTGGGCGAGGAATCGTGGTCATTGCTGGATGCATTGCGCGGCGCGCGCCAGACCGGCCGCTCGGCCCGTATGCTGTACGAAGTGCTGGGCGATATCTGGGCGGTACGCCGTAATCCGTACCTGCAGGATGACCTGCTGGATAACCCGAAACGCCGCCAGGAACTCATCAACGCATTGCATCACCGTCTGGCGGAAGTCGATAAGCGCCGCCTGAATGTGGACGACGCGGAGCAGGATGACGCCTCGCGCGAACGCAGCGTCAATGTGGTCAAGCTGCTGCGCGCTGCCGGCAAGGCGGTGGCGGACTTCGGCGAGGAATTCAAGCAGGTGTATGACCTGCGCAAGCGCACTTACAAGGTGCTGGGCCGCTACACGGACAAGCACAACATCTGCTTCGACGGCATGAAGCGTATCAGCCACGTGACCGATGCGACCGACTGGCGCGTCGAGTATCCGTTCGTGGTGCTGACCCCGGACAGCGAAGAGGAAATGGCCGGCCTGGTCAAGGGCTGTATCGAGCTGGGCCTGACCATCATCCCGCGCGGCGGCGGCACGGGCTACACCGGCGGCGCAATTCCGCTGACGCCGATGTCGGCTGTCATCAACACCGAGAAGCTGCTGAATATGGGCGCGGTCGAGATGAAGGTGCTGCCCGGCCTGGAGCGCGAGTACGCGACCATCTATACCGGCGCGGGCGTGATCACCAACAAGGTGTCGGAAGCGGCCGAGAAAGCGGGCTTTGTGTTTGCAGTGGACCCGACCTCGGCCCACGCATCCTGCATCGGCGGCAATATCGCCATGAACGCCGGTGGCAAGAAGGCTGTGTTGTGGGGCACTGCGCTGGATAACCTGGCGTCGTGGCGCATGGTTGATCCGCAAGGCGACTGGCTGGAAGTCACGCGCCTGGATCACAACCTGTCGAAGATTCACGATACGCCGCTGGCCCGCTTCAAGCTGGAATGGACCCATCCGACTGCGCGCGGCGAAGCCAAGGGCGCGCCGTTCAAGACGGAGATCCTGGAAATTGCCGGACGTGTATTCCGCAAGGAAGGCCTGGGCAAGGACGTTACCGACAAATTCCTGGCCGGCCTGCCGGGCATTCAGAAAGAGGGCACCGACGGCCTCATCACTTCGTCGCGCTGGATTCTGCACAAGATGCCGAAGTTCACCCGCACCGTCTGCCTGGAATTCTTCGGCCAGGCGCGCGATGCGATTCCATCGATCGTGGAAATCAAGGACTACCTGGACGGCCTGCCCGCCAAGGGCGAGCAATTCTCCACGCTGCGCCTTGCCGGCCTGGAGCATCTGGACGAGCGATATCTGCGCGCGGTCGGCTACGCCACCAAATCGAAACGCGGCGTGCTGCCGAAGATGGCGCTGTTTGGCGACATCGTCGGCGATGACGAAAACGCCGTGGCCCAGGCCGCATCGGAAGTGGTGCGTCTGGCCAACACCCGCGTGGGCGAAGGCTTCATCGCGGTGAGCCCGGAAACGCGCAAGAAATTCTGGCTGGACCGCGCCCGTACCGCCGCCATCGCCAAGCACACCAATGCGTTCAAGATCAATGAAGACGTGGTGATTCCGCTCAACCGCATGGGCGAATACACCGACGGCATCGAGCGCATCAACATCGAGCTGTCGATCAAGAACAAGCTGCAACTGGTGGAAGCGCTGCAGGACTTCTTCGCCGCCGGCAATCTGCCGATCGGCAAGAGCGACGATGCGGACGACAGCGTCGGCGATGCCGAAATGCTGGGCGACCGTGCGCTGCAGGCGGAAGCGCTGCTGGCGCAAGTGCACGCGCGCTGGACCTATCTGCTGGCCGGGCTGGACCAGCCGCTGGCCGGCATCACCGCGCAACTGGCGGAACTGGGTCTCGACCGCCTGCTGCCGGTGTTTGAGGAGCGCCTGAAAACGCAGCCGCACGCCACGCTGTTCGACGTGGTGCAGGACCGTACCATCCGCGTGACGTGGAAGCAGGAGCTCCGCGCGCAGCTGCGTCAGATCTTCAACGGCGCCGCCTACAAGCTGATTCTTGACGAAGCCACGGCGATCCACAAGCGCGTGCTGCGCGGCCGTGTGTTTGTGGCGCTGCACATGCACGCTGGCGACGGCAACGTCCACACCAACTTGCCGGTCAACTCGGACCACTACGAGATGCTGCAACTGGCGCACCAGGCCGTCGCGCGCATCATGACGCTGGCGCGTTCGCTGAACGGTGTGATCTCGGGCGAGCACGGCATCGGCATCACCAAGCTGGAATTCCTGCAGGAAGACGAGATCGCGCCGTTCCGCGATTACAAGATGCGCGTCGACCCGGAAGGCCGCTTCAACAAGGGCAAGCTGCTGAATCTGGAAGGCATGGAAGCCGACCTGCGCAACGCTTACACGCCGTCGTTCGGCCTGATGGGGCATGAATCGTTGATCATGCAGCAGAGCGATATCGGCGCGATTGCCAACAGCGTCAAGGACTGCCTGCGCTGCGGCAAATGCAAACCGGTGTGCTCGACCCACGTGCCGCGCGCCAACCTGCTGTACTCGCCGCGTGACAAGATCCTGGCCACCTCGTCGCTGATCGAAGCCTTCCTGTACGAAGAGCAGACCCGCCGCGGCATCTCGATCAAGCACTGGGAAGAATTTGAAGACGTGGCGGACCACTGCACCGTCTGCCACAAATGCGTGACGCCATGTCCGGTCAATATCGACTTCGGCGACGTGTCGATGAATATGCGCAACCTGCTGCGCAAGATGGACAAGAAGTCCTTCAATCCGGGCAAGGCTGCGGCCATGTTCTACCTGAACGCGACCGATCCGGCCACCATCAATGCCACGCGTGCGGCCATGGTGGGCCTGGGTTACAAGGCGCAGCGCCTGGGCAATGACATCCTGAAGAAATTCGCCAAGAAGCAGACCAAGGCGCCGCCGCCAACTGTCGGCAAGCCGCCGGTGCGTGAACAGGTAATCCACTTCATCAACAAGAAGATGCCGGGCAACCTGCCGAAGAAAACCGCGCGTGCACTGCTGGATATTGAAGACGACAAGGTCATCCCAATCATCCGCAATCCAAAGACCACCACGGCTGATACGGAAGCGGTGTTCTACTTCCCGGGTTGTGGTTCGGAGCGGCTGTTCTCGCAAGTGGGCCTGGCAACGCAGGCGATGCTGTGGGAAGTGGGCGTGCAGACGGTGCTGCCGCCGGGTTATCTGTGCTGTGGTTATCCGCAGCGCGGTTCGGGCCAGTACGACAAGGCCGACAAGATGATGACGGATAACCGCGTGCTGTTCCACCGCATGGCCAACACGCTCAACTATCTGGACATCAAGACGGTGCTGGTATCGTGCGGCACTTGCTATGACCAGCTGGCGACCTATGAATTCGAGAAGATTTTCCCGGGCTGCCGCATCATGGATATTCACGAATATCTGAATGAAAAGCAGGTCAAGCTGGAAGGCGTGACGGGCACGCGCTATATGTACCACGAGCCGTGCCATACGCCGATGAAGCTGCAGGAGGCGACCAAGACCGTCAACTCGCTGATCCAGACGCATGACAACGTCAAGATCGAGAAGAACGACCGCTGCTGCGGCGATTCGGGCACGCTGATGGTGGCGCGTCCGGACATTTCGACGCAGGTACGCTTCCGCAAGGAAGAGGAAGTCATCAAGGGCGCGGACAAGCTGCGTGCGGACGGCTTCGATGGCGAGGTCAAGATTCTGACCAGCTGCCCGGCCTGCCTGGGGGGCGTATCGCGCTACAGCGAAGATGCTGGCACCACGGCCGATTACATCGTGGTGGAAATCGCCAAGCATCTGCTGGGTGAGAACTGGATGCCGGACTATGTCAAACGCGCCAATGATGGCGGTATCGAACGGGTATTGGTGTAACGATGGCTTGTGATTTGTGTAATCTGCTGGCGGCGCCGGGTGCGGCGCTGATCTGGGGCGACCATCAGGTGTCGGTGGTGGCGGTGGATGAGGCGGAGTATCCGGGCTTCACGCGCGTGGTGTGGAACGCCCACGTCAAGGAAATGACCGATCTGCCAGTGGCTGACCGCGTACGCATCATGGATGTGGTGTGGGCGGTGGAATCGGCGCAGCGCGAGGTGATGGCGCCGGAAAAAATCAATCTGGCCAGTTTTGGTAATATGACGCCGCACGTGCATTGGCACGTTATCCCGCGTTACCGCGACGATGCGCATTTCCCCAACCCGACCTGGGCTGTGGCGCAGCGTGCATCGTCGGCGGAAGTGCTGGCAGCGCGTCGTGCGCTGTTGCCGGCGCTGCACGCAGCCATCGTCGAGAAAGTGAAAGCATTATGAGCAAACCTGTCCCTACCGGCCTGACGGTCCACAACAAATCGAAAGTGCTGGACGTTGAGTTTAACGACGGCGCATCGTTTTCGATTCCGTTTGAACTGCTGCGCGTGTATTCGCCGTCGGCGGAAGTCATGGGACATGGCCCGGGACAGGAAGTGCTGCAGGTCGGCAAGCGCGACGTGGGTATTGCCGGCATTGAGCCGGTGGGCAACTACGCTGTGCAGCCGACTTTTAGCGATGGCCACAATACCGGCATCTTTACCTGGGAATATCTGTACAAGCTGGGCAGCCAGAAGGATGTGCTGTGGGCGGGCTATATGGACCGTCTGCATGCCTCCGGTTTTGACGGCGATAGCGGCCGTGAACCAGGCGTCTCGCTGACTGGCCCATCCACGCAGGCGCACACTCACGGCGGCGGTTGCGGCAGCGGCGGCTGCAAGCACTAATCGCTGACCTGGTCCCGCATCACATACAATATCCGCGCCCGCGCCCAGGGCGATAGGTCGCGTAAGCCCTCAACGTTGAATGTCAGTGGCTTGTCCGCATCTGGCGGGAGCGGCGCGACCTTCATTTTTGCAATGAAGGGTGCGAGCGGTGAATCGGCTAAACGGCGTTTCCGCTCTTCACGCTCACGGATGCTTGATGTGCGCAGCTCATCGAGCTCGGCTTTGCTTTCAGGGTCTATTTCCGGGATCTCAATGTCATCCGGAATTTTTACGCCACAGAGTTTCATAGCTATTCTCCATTAATTCAAACGGCGTTACTAATTCGGGCAGGGAATATCCTCCGTTATTCACCAGCATTCTCAGCAGCCTCAGCTTTCGTGCATTAGCGATATTCTTGCAATCCCAAGTGAGAAGCACTTCACAGTGATGAAATGCCGCGCAAGCAATATGGTCAGCTGCAGATCGGGGTTGTGCTTTTAGACCACCACCGCCAACTAAAAGTTCACGCACGCTGACCATTTTCTGATGTTCAAACGCGCCTTACTTCGGCTGCCAGGTCCAGACACGGCTGGCGATGTTGACGGCTTTGGGGATCAGCTTCTGCTGGTAGAACAGGTCGGCCACACGCTGCTGATTGGCGACGATGTCAGGCGTCACCGGCGTGGCGCCGAAGCGGGAGCGTTGCATCCACGTGGCGACGATGTCGGCAGGTACGCCGGTCTGCTGCGTCAGCAGGGTGCTGACTTCTTTCTGATGCTCACTTGCCCACTTGCCCGTGAGCTTGACCTGCTCCAGCAGCGCCGACACCAGTTGCGGCGATTGCTCCACGAATTTGCGCGAGGCGAGATAGAAGCCGTTCGCCAACGGCAGGCCGCTGTAATCGCTCAGCACGCGCACCTGGTATGCCTTCTGTGCGGAGGCGAAGTAGGGATCCCATACGACCCACGCGTCAATCCCGCCGCTCACAAACGCTGCACGCGCATCCGATGGCGACAAGTACACCGGTGTGATATCGCTGAACTTCAAGCCCGCCTTCTGCAGCGCGGAGGCCAGCAGGAAGTGCGAGCCGGAGCCTTTCTGGAATGCGATGCGCTTGCCCTTTAAATCCGCGACGCTGCGCGCAGGCGAATCCTTGGGCACAAACAGCGCCTCGCTATTCACCGGTGCAGGCTCCGCGCCGACATACAGCAGATCGATGCCTGCCGCCTGCGCAAACACCGGTGGCGGTGCGCCCGTGCTGCCGAAGTCAATGCTGCCTGCATTAAGCGCCTCCAGCATCTGCGGGCCAGCCGGGAATTCAATCCATTTGATCTGATGGCCCGGCAGCGACTTCTCCACCGAACCCTGCGTCTTCATCATGCTGAGCAAGCCAGCGCTTTTTTGAAAGCCGATGCGTATTTCTGCCGCTTGCGTGAACAAGGGCAGGGCGAGCAGCAAACAAATCCATTTCTTCATCAGTCGTCCTTATGCGCTCTCGCGCTCTATCAATTCGCAGGCCAGCAGGTTCAAGCGGGTGTCCTGGCCGGCGTGGGGGAGTACGCCCAGTTGTTCCAGAATGCGCAGCGCGGCGATCTCGCCGATCTCGCGCCCCGGCGGGCGGATCGTGGTGAGGCTGGGCATCAGCAGCGGCGAGAACGCGTAGTCGCCAAAGCCGACAATCGCGCATTGTTCCGGGATCTTTAGCCCGGCGCGCCGGCCTGCCAGTAAAGCACCGGCAGCCAGGTTGTCGTTGGCGAAGATGATGGCTTCGACCGGCCGTGCGCGGCGGGCTGGCGACAAGGCCAGCGCCTCGATCGCCTGCTTGCCCGCGTCGAACGGCGCTTCTGTAGTCGGCGCGTAGATGATGGGCTCAAGGCCATGCTCGCGCATCACCGCCTCGTAGCCATCGCTGCGGTCCACCGCGCTCAAGTCGCCCGCAAGGCTGTTCTGCACGAAGGCGATGCGGCGATAGCCTTTTGCGTACAAATAGCGCGCTGCCTGCTCGCCAACCGAGTTATTGGAATAGCCCACCTGTATCGGCTTGCGGCGCGGCTGGTAGTCCCATGTCTCCACCACGGGAATGCCGGCGGTGGACAGCATCTTCTCCGTCGCGCGGTTGTGGAAACGGCCCACCACTGCCAGCGCGGCGGGTTTCCAGCCGAGGAACGCCTTTACCGCGTTCTCTTCCTGTTTGGCGGAGAAATAGCTGGACGCCAGCAGCAACTGGTAGCCGTGACGGTTCAGCGTATCGCTGAAGGTCTGGATGGTGTTGGCGAAGATGGGGCCAGAAATGTTCGGGATCACCATGCCCACCACGCGGCCATGCGATGAGGCCAGGCCGCCGGCAAACATGTTCGGCACGTAGCCCAGTTCCTTCACTGCGGCCGCGATGCGCGCACTGAGTTTTGCGGAGACGCGTCCCGGTTCGCTGAAATAGCGTGATGCGGTGATCGATCCGACCTCCGCCAATCGCGCGACATCGTGAATGGTCGCGCGTCCTGATCCCCGGCGTTTTCGTGGTGGTGTTGGTTCGCTCATTTACGCATATTCCGAAAAGACATATCGATGATTTTTTTAATTCTTTGACTTCAAGCCGGGCCGCCACGACACTAAAAAAAGGGTACCGGTACCACTTTTATTGTAGCGAACGACGTGCGGATAACTAAGCTGGTTCTTCGAGAATGAAAGTAGGTTTTACGCATAAAGGTAGGCGGCGCAAGGGGCGCTTTCAAATCAAGGGATCAGGAAATGAAGAGCAATAAGAAAATTTTTGGCGCACTGACCACCGGTGCTTTGCTGGTGGCGACGGCCTATGCCTCCGCGGCGGAGACTGATCCGGGCGCTTCGGTCAAGGACCGCGACGACAGCGCCGCAGTGCCGAGTGTGACTGTCAGCGCCACGCGCCGCAACGCCTCGCTGCAATCCGTGCCAGTCGCAGTCTCGGTTCTGGATGGCGATGCGCTGAACAACGCCAACCGCACCAGCATCGATACCATTGTGCAGGAAGTGCCAAGCGTGACCTTCCGTCAGCAGGGTGGTAACAAGGATACGACCATCTTCGTACGTGGCATCGGTACCATTTCTACCTCGCCTGGCGTGGAGCCGACCGTGTCCACCGTAGTCGATGGCGTGGTGTATGCGCGCCCCGGCCAGGCGACGCTGGATTTGCTGGATATCGAGCACATTGAGATTCTGCGCGGTCCGCAGGGGACGCTGTTTGGCAAGAACGCATCGTCAGGCGTGTTGAATGTGGTGGGCCGCAAATCGTCGCAGGCGACCAGCGGCTTTGTGGATGCGTCCTGGTACGAGGGCAATGAGAAGCGCGTGCGCGCTGGCGTGTCGGGCGCGATTCAGCCGGGCGTGGTGGCAGCCTCGGTGACCGGCCTGTATGCAGACTACGACGGCAATATCGATAACGTCCATGCGGGCGGCAGCAAGCTGAATGGCTATGACCGCAAAGGCGTGCGTGCGCGTGTGGACATCACGCCAATCAAGGATCTGGATATCGCGCTGATTGCCGACTATCTGCGTTCGAATTCCTCGCCGACGTTTACGGCCTATAAGTCGACGGCGGCAGTCTTCAATGCCGGCATCGCGCCTGTGGTGGCGGGTACGGAAAACCGTCAGGTGAATGCGGATATTCCTAGCGATATCCACGACAGGAACAAAGGCTTGTCGGCGCAGGTGGATTACCGCTTTAACGGTTACACGCTGACGTCCATCACGGCGGTGCGCGACTGGGACAACACGCAATACACCAGCACCTCGGCCATCGGCAATGCGGCGGAAGTGGCGCGCATCACGGCGGCGTTCCCTGCTACGCGGGATATCGGCACGGTGGAGTTCAGCCAGGCGTCGCAGGAGCTGCGCCTGGCGTCGCCGAAGGACCAGTTTGTGGAATATGTGGCCGGTGCCTACTACTTGCATGGCAAGGACCGCGAAACCTATCAGCGCATCGTCAACAACGGCGCGGCGACTAATTCCGGCCGCGCGGATTATGGCGTGAAGAATGACAGCTATTCCCTGTTTGGCGAGAGCACGTTGAACTTCTCGCCAGTCTGGCGCGCCATCGCCGGTGCGCGCTGGACCAGGGACGATCTGTCATATGATCATGTACGCACTTCGACGCAGACGGTGGCTTTCCCCGGCGTCCAGCCTGCGGTGCAGAATGCAGGCTCCACCAGCGAGGACGGCTACTCGGGCCGCGTCGGTCTGCAATACGATCTGGCGCGTGATGTGAATACGTATGCGACTTACTCGCGTGGCTACAAAGGCCCGGCCTACAACGTGTTCTTTAATATGCTGAGCCGCGACACGCTGGCGCTGAAACCGGAGACATCGGATTCGTTTGAGCTGGGCCTGAAGGCCAGTGCGTTTGACCGCAAGCTGACTGCCAATGTGGCGGTGTTCAGCACCAAGTACGCGAACTACCAGGCCAACTTCTATGACACGGTGGCTGGCGCCGTCGTCACGCGCCTGATTAACGCTGGCGATGTGTCGACCAAGGGTGTGGAGCTGGATATCAATGCACGGCCAACCCGCGCGCTGACGTTGAGTGCTTCGCTGGCCTACACCGATGCCACCATCGATAGCTTTAACTGCCCTCCGGCCGCTGCGGCATCGTGCAATCTGAATGGCAAACCGTTGCCATTCTCGCCGAAGTGGAAGTCGTTCACGCGCGCTAACTACGCGCTGCCGCTGGAGAATGGCCTGATCGTTGATCTGTCCGCCGACTACAGCTGGCAGGCCAAGACGCAGTTCGATCTGTTCCAGTCGCCGGATGCGATTCAGGGTGCGTATGGCGTAGTCAATGCAGGCATTGCGCTGTCGTCGCCGGTCAGCGGCTGGCGCATTGCGCTGGTTGGCAAGAACCTGGCCAACAAATCGTATGCCGCCAATCTGGTGACGTCGACTGGCTATGTCACCCGCGCTGTGCCGCGTGACGATGAGCGTTATTTCGGCATCACCGCCCGCAAGGAGTTCTGATGCCGCGTCAACTCAGTATTGCTGCATTCATGATGCGTTATGGCCACCACGTCGCGGCGTGGCGGCATCCTGAAACCGATCTGGCGTCAAATCCGTTCAAGGTGTTCCGCGAGCAGGTGCGCAGTGCGGAACGGGCCTGTCTGGACGCGGTGTTTTTTGCGGACAGTGTGGCGTTGACCGGCGCGCCTTCGCTGGAGCCGTTGACGTTGCTGTCGGCGCTTGCCGCGTCCACCGAGCGGATTGGTTTGATTGGCACCGCCACTACCACCTACAACGAACCGTACACGGTGGCACGGCAGTTTGCCTCGCTGGATCTGCTGTCCGATGGCCGCGCGGGCTGGAATCTGGTCACGTCGGATAACGCGGCGGAGGCGGCCAACTTCGGCCGCGACCAGCATGTGGCGCATGCGGACCGCTATGCGCGGGCGCGTGAATTTCATCAGGTTGTCACAGGACTGTGGAATAGTTGGGACCCCGGTGCGCTGGTCGATGACAAGTCGGGCGAGCTGCCGTACGATCCGGCCAGGCTGCACAGGCTGAATCATCGTGGCGAGCATTTTGCTGTTGCTGGACCGCTCAATGTGGTGCGCAGTCCGCAAGGCAGGCCGGTGGTGGTGCAGGCGGGCGGCTCGGAGACGGGGCGCGATCTGGCGGCGGCAACGGCGGAGGTCGTGTTCACCGCGCAGCCGACGCTGGCCAAGGCACAGGCCTTCTACCGCGACATCAAGGACCGCGTGGTAGCCAAGGGCCGCAAGCCGGAGTCGGTGAAGATCATGCCGGGATTGTTTGCCGTCGTCGGCCGCACGCAGGCGGAGGCAGACGAGAAGTTCGCACAGCTGCAAGCGCTGATTGAGCCTAAAGCTGGCCTGGCGCTGCTGGGGCGCATGATCGGCAACTTTGATTTGTCCGCCTATCCGCTGGACGGCCCGCTGCCGGCACTGCCACAGACGCAGGACGGTCAGCGCAGCCGCCAGCAGTTATTGACCGATCTGGCGCAGGGCGAGAATTTGACGATACGCCAGCTGTATGAACGCATTGCCGGTGGCCGCGGACACTTCACCGTGGTCGGCACGGCGGCAAAGGTGGCGGATCAGATGCAGGAATGGTTTGAGCAGGGCGCGGCGGATGGCTTCAATTTCATGGCGCCCGCGCTGCCGGGTGATTTGGACGACTTCCTCACGCTGGTGATTCCTGAGTTGCAGCGACGCGGCTTGTTTCGCACGGCGTACTCGGGCAGCACCTTGCGGGAGCATTTGGATTTATAGGAGATGGCATGAGGTTAGGCAGGATGTTGGTGTTGGCCGTTGCGCTGGCGGCAGGGCAGGCGGGTGCGCAGGAATATTTTGGCGACATGCGCCCCGATGCGCCCGAGCTGGCGGCACGTGGTCCGCTGAAAGTAGGCGTCCGCACGCTGGTGGCTGAGCATCAGGACCAGCTTGACATCTTGCATGCAAACGCAGAACAGCCGAACCCACGCTATACGCGCAAGCTGGTGCTGGAGGTATGGTACCCGGCGCAGTTGGCGGCAGGCCAGAACGAACATACTGTTTATACCGATGTTCTCGGCTCTGGCCCGAATGATCCCAAGCGGCCGAATACGCCGTTCCAGTTCAATGGCCGCGCAGTGCGGGATGCGGCGCCGGCTGCACAAGGCGGCTATCCACTGGTTATCGTCTCGCACGGCTATCCCGGTTCGCGGCTGCAAATGTCCTACCTGACCGAAAACCTCGCATCCAAGGGCTATGTGGTGGTGGCCATCGATCATCTTGAATCTACGCGCGCGGACAAGGCAGGCTTTGCCAGTACGCTGTTGAACCGGCGTCTCGATGACTTGTTCGTGCTGGATACCGTGGCAGCATGGGCCAAACCTGGCAGCGGCAATGTCCTGGCAGGCCTGGTGGACGCTAACAACACCGCGTTGATTGGCTATTCAATGGGCGGTTATGGCGCATTGAACACGGTGGGCGCGGGCGTCAGTGCTGCGGCGGCAGCCTATGTCCCCGGCGGCAAGCTGGCGATCAACCAGCAGGGAAATCAGCAATACGAAGCGGCGCGCGATGCGCGTATCAAGGCGGTGGTGGCGTTTGCGCCGTGGGGCGGCGCACACAAGGTGTGGGATGATGCGGGTCTGGCTGGCGTGCGCACTCCGCTGCTGTTCATCAGTGGCGATCAGGATGACGTGGCGGGCTATCAGGACGGCGTGAAGCAGCTGTTCCAGAAAACCGTGCATGCGGAGCGCTATCTGCTGACTTATGCCGGCGGCCGCCACAACTCGGCGCCCAATCCGCCATCGCCAGCCCACTGGAGCAATGCCGACGATTTTTCCTCCTACTCCGAGCCGGTATGGGATAGCCGCCGCATCAACAACATCAACCAGCATTTCGTGACGGCCTTCCTGGGCATCCAGCTCAAGCAGCAGCGCTTGCAGGCCTATCTGGACCTGCCGCCACTGCAAGCCGATGGCACCATCAAGGAAGACACCGGCCTGTGGCTGGGCTTCCCCAAGCGCGCCGCGCTAGGACTGGAGTGGCGTCACCTGCCGGCGCAGTAATTATTGCAGCTTGCTGTTCTGGCAGCCAGCGCTATTGCATTCGCGTACGCGGTCCTGCAGGAACTGCGAACGCTTGATGGTGGTGCTGGTGGCGCAATCCAGATTGACATAAAAGCCGGTGGGTTCGCGCTTGGAGCAGGTGTCGTTGCGCTGCTTGATCCAGGCCAGCTGGCCGGCTTTCAGCGCTTTCTTGCCATCGGCATCCAGCTTGCTGCTGAGCACCTGATAGTTGGTGTTCAATTCCTTGTCGGCTTCCTGGTAGACCTTGTTCAGGCAGTACAGGCCGTCGAAGTCGTTTTTCGGGACGTCGCAAGCGGAGTTGGCGAAGGCTGCGCCCGAGGCGCAAAACAGCATAGCGGCAATGATTTTCTTCATATCGAACCTTTAGGGAGCATTAAACTTGCCAAGTTTGCCATGTTTCTAAACAGCCCTCAAGAGCGTCAGCTTGTATAATGCTGGCAAACTAACAGGCCTGCATACCATGACCAATACCACTCACTTCGGTTACAAAACCGTCGCGGAAGAAGATAAAGTCCGCGAAGTTGCGAAGGTTTTCCATTCTGTCGCCGCCAAGTACGACATCATGAACGACGTGATGTCGGCAGGCCTGCACCGCGTGTGGAAGGCCTTCACCATCGCCAACGCAGCGGTGCGCCCAGGCTTCAAGTGCCTGGATATCGCTGGCGGCACGGGCGATCTGGCCAAGGTGTTTGCCAAGCAGGCCGGTCCGACCGGCGAAGTCTGGCTCACCGATATCAACGAGTCCATGCTGCGCGTGGGCCGTGACCGCCTCTTGAATCGCGGCCTGTTGACCCCCACATTGTTGTGTGACGCAGAAAAGCTGCCATTCCCGGACAATTACTTCGACCGCGTCAGCGTCGCTTTTGGCCTGCGCAATATGACGCACAAGGACCAGGCGCTGAAAGAAATGCGCCGCGTGCTGAAGCCGGGCGGCAAGCTGCTGGTGCTGGAGTTCTCGAAAGTGGCCGCGCCATTGCAAAAACCATACGATCTGTATTCGTTCAAGATTCTGCCTTGGATGGGTGACAAGATCGCCAACGACGCCGAGAGCTATCGCTATCTGGCCGAATCGATCCGCATGCACCCGGACCAGGACACCCTGAAGTCGATGATGGAAGAAGCGGGCCTGGAACGTGTTACGTATTACAACCTGACGGCAGGTGTGGCCGCTTTGCACACCGGTATCAAAATGTAATGCCTGGAGAGGAAACTATGAACTTGAAAAAAATTCTGGTCGGCGCCCTGATCGCCGCCATGGCGGTATCGATGATCGCGGAAGCGCGCCCGATGGGCGGCGGCAAGTCGATCGGCCGTCAATCGCAAAACGTCAACCGTATGCCGCCGTCACAGCAAGCGCCGCAACAGGCGCCACGCCAGGCCCAGCCTGCGCCGGCGCCCGCCGCGCCACCGGTGGCCGCACCGAAGCCGAGCCCATGGAAGGGCATTCTGGGCGGCGCGCTGCTGGGCCTCGGCCTGGGCGCGCTGTTCTCGCACTTCGGCCTGGGTGGCGCGATGGCGAGCGCACTGGGTTCCATCCTGATGCTGGTGCTGCTGGCTGGCGTGGTATTCTTCATCATCCGCCTGATCCGTGGCAAGTCGCAGTCTGCGGCGCAGCCGGCTGCATTTGGCGGCAATAATGTGTACCCGATGCAGCCGCCGGCCGCTGGCAATGCGACGCCGGAAATTGGTTCGCGCCTGCAGCCAGCCGCCGCGCCAGTGCAGCCGGCGCACACCCCGTGGGGCGTGCCTGCCGACTTCGACAGCGCCAGCTTCCTGCGTGTGGCCAAGAGCAACTTCATCCGCCTGCAAGCCGCCTGGGACAAGGGCGATTCGGCCGATATCCGCGAATTCACCACGCCAGAAGTGTTTGCCGAGCTGAAAATGCAGATCACCGAGCGTGGCGCGCAAACCGACTATACGGATGTGGTCAGCATCGACGCCCAACTGCTGGGCATCGAAACCGGCGCCACCGAATACCTGGCCAGCGTGCAGTTCAGCGGCACCATCAAACCGGCGCCGGATGCGCTGGCGGAACCGTTCAACGAAGTCTGGAACCTGAGCAAGCCGATCAACGGCAATGGCGGTTGGCTGCTGGCGGGTATTCAGCAGCTGGCGTGAGAGACCGGAAGAATCCGGTAAAACTGGTAAGATCAAGGCCGCCCGTCATCGGGCGGTTTTGTTTTGAACGGCTAGAACATGATTTCACTGAAACCAGGTAGTTTTTCCGCAGCGCCCGCGAGCGCTGCCATCAACCATTTGCTGGCGCAGGAGCCGTGGGCGCGCCAGGAGCTGCAACGCCATGCCGGCAAGGTGGCGGTCATCGACGCCAGTTCGGTCGCGCTGCGTTTGCGCGTGACCGCGGACGGTTATCTGGAACCGGCGCCGGCGGACGAGGCCGCGCGCGTCACCATTCGCGTCAAACTGTCGGACCTGCCGCTGATCGCGCAAAACCGCGAGCGCGCCTTTTCGTACGTGCAGATCGAGGGCGATGCCGAATTTGCCAACGCCATTTCCAGCCTGAGCAAGTCGCTGCGCTGGGAAGCCGAGCACGATCTGGAAAAAGTCATCGGCCCGGTGGCGGCCGTGCGCGCGATGTCCGGCGCCAGGGCGGTGTTTGAGGCGGTCAAAAATGGTCATCAAAAGCTGGCGGAAAATGTCGCAGAATTCCTGCTCGAAGAAAAGCAGGTGCTGGTGCGGCCGCCCACGGTGGACGCCTTCTCGGCCGACGTCTCGCGCCTGCGTGACGACGTCGAACGCGCCGCCAAGCGCCTGGCCAAACTGGAACAGAAACTGGGATCGACATAATGCTGAAATTTTTACGCCTGCTGAAAATCCTGCGGGTATCGGTGCGTTACGGCCTCGACGAAATTGCCATCTCCGGTTTGAAGAAACCGCGCATTACCAAGCTGATCGATACGATATTTTTCTGGCGCGACCTGTCGGCGCCGCGTGGCGTGCGCCTGCGCATGGCGCTGGAAGAGCTGGGGCCGATCTTCGTCAAATTCGGCCAGGTGCTGTCGACCCGCAGCGACCTGATTCCAGCCGACCTGGTGGTCGAGCTGTCGCGCCTGCAGGACCGCGTGCCGCCGTTCGATTCCGATCTGGCCATCGCGCAGATCCGCAAATCGCTGGGCGCCCATCCGGACCAGCTGTTTGCCACGTTTGAACGCACGCCGGTGGCCTCCGCTTCGATCGCGCAGGTGCACTTTGCCACGCTCAAGGATGGCCGTCAGGTGGCAGTCAAGGTGCTACGTCCGGGCATGAAGAAAACCATCGATGACGACGTCGCGCTGATGCATGTGGCGGCCGAATGGATCGGCAATGTCTGGGCCGACAGCAAGCGCCTGAAGCCGAGAGAGGTGGTGGCCGAGTTCGACAAATACCTGCACGATGAGCTGGACCTGATGCGCGAAGCCGCCAACGCCAGCCAGCTGCGCCGCAATTTCGCCGACTCGCATCTGCTGCTGGTGCCGGAAATGCACTGGGATTACTGCTCCTCCAACGTGATCGTGATGGAGCGCATGCATGGCATTCCCGTGTCGCAGATCGACCGCCTGGAAGCGGCCGGCGTGGACCTGAAAAGGCTGTCGAGCGATGGTGTGGAAATCTTCTTCACGCAGGTGTTCCGCGACGGTTTCTTCCACGCGGATATGCACCCGGGGAACATCCTGGTGTCGGTGGAGCCAGAGACGTTTGGCCGCTACATTGCGCTGGACTTCGGCATCATGGGCACGCTGAACGATTTCGACAAGGACTACCTGTCGCAGAATTTCCTGGCCTTCTTCCGGCGCGACTACAAGCGCGTGGCCGAGGCGCATATCGAGTCGGGCTGGGCGCCGAAAGAAACCCGTGTCGATGAGCTGGAGTCGGCCGTGCGCGCCTGCTGCGAACCGATCTTCGACCGTCCGCTGAAAGATATCTCGTTTGGCCAGATTCTGCTGCGCCTGTTCCAGACCTCGCGCCGCTTCAATGTGGAAGTGCAGCCGCAACTGGTGCTGCTGCAAAAAACGCTGCTGAATATCGAAGGCCTGGGGCGCCAGCTCGACCCCGACCTTGACCTGTGGAAGACCGCCAAGCCCTATCTGGAAAACTGGATGGCCGAGCAGGTGGGCTGGAAAGGCCTGCTGCAGCGCATGAAAGCGGAAGCGCCACGCTACGCGCACATCTTCCCGCAACTGCCGCGCCTGATGCATCAGGCGCTGGAACGCCATGCGGAAAAGCCTAACGACAACACCGAGCTCATCAAGGTGCTGATCGGCGAGCAGCAGCGCACCAATCGTTTGCTGAGTCTGGTGATTTACGCGGGCGGCGCGTTTGCGCTGGGCGTGGCCGGGTTCCAGCTATACCTGCGCTGGCATCATCTGGGCTAAGCGCCATGGCCGATTTCCAGCAGCGTGATCCCTTGTCGCCAGCGTTCTGGGATGAGCGTTTCGAGCGCCGCTTTACGCCGTGGGACAAGGGCGGGGTGCCGCAGGCGCTGCGCGATTTTGCCGCCGCCAGCGGTCCGCTGGTCACGCTGATCCCCGGTTGCGGCGCGGCGTACGAGCTGACGTATCTGGCGCAGCTGGGCTGGGACGCGACGGCCATCGATTTTTCCCCGGCCGCCGTAGCGCAAGGCAAGGCGGCGGCGGGCAGCTATGCCGCGCGCGTGGTAGAGGCCGACTTCTTCCAATGGCAGCCGGCCCGGCCGCTGCAACTGATGTATGAACGCGCCTTCCTGTGCGCGATGCCGCGCGCCATGTGGCCGCAAGTGGCGGCGCGCTGGGCGCAGCTGCTGGCGCCGGGCGCGCTACTGGCAGGCTATTTCTTTTTTGACGAGGCGCCCAAGGGGCCGCCGTTCGGCATCGGCCACGCGCAGCTGGAGGCCTTGCTGCAACCGTATTTCGTGTGCATGGCCGACGAGGCCGTCAGCGATTCCATCCCGGTATTCGTCGGCAAGGAGCGCTGGATGATCTGGCGGCGGACTACTTGACGTCGACCAGCCGTATGGCGTCACTGTCGCGGCGGTAGGGCACCAGCAGCAGTAATAGTGCGCCACAGAACAGCATAGCCCAGCCGGAAGGCTCGGGCACGGCACTGGTGACCGTTACCGGCACCGGTGCAGATTGCGCGTGATCCGGCTGTCGCGCAGGAAGCAACGTGGCGTCGCCAGCCGTGACCGCAGTTGTCGCGGCGACGTTTGTGACGGCAATCGCCACGGTTGGATGGTCGTCGCGCAAGGTCACGGTGGCGCGCTGGTCGGCGTCTATGAAATCCGGCGCCCGCATTGCCGAGGCCGAGCCAACGGCCAGCAATGCAGGCAAGAGCAAGAGGGCTGTGTACCGTTTCATGGTAACCCCGCGTGGTAGGTTAATCGTCGTGTCGTGACATATGGCGCCGCTGGATACGTGGACGGTGCTTGTAGGCGTTCAGACCAACCACTACCGCAATGCACAGGATAATGGCGCGGCGATGCAAAGGTTCATCGGGCGACTGAGGCGTCAATTTGGTGGTGGCGGCAAGGACTGGCGTTGCCAAGGTGGCGGCCAAAAGGCCGGCGTACAGATATTTTTTCATGAGATTTCCCTAAGAATCAAAGAGTTGGAGCGTCGTCGGTCGGGGACAGCTAACGAGGCGGCGATTCAGGGATTGGGAAATCTACGCAGGTTGGAGCCTATTTAATCATGCTTTGAGACAATCTGCGAATAGATTTTCTCAATGAAATCGATTATGGCACACCCTGGTACAGGCGATAACCGCAGGAAACAGTCAGGTAGCCCACAAAAAGCTTTATAATTCAGGGTTTTGATGATTTTTGCGGAGTAATAGATGCCGATCTACGCTTACCGCTGCGAAGCATGCGGTTTTGCCAAGGATGTCTTGCAGAAGATTTCCGACCCGCAACTGACGGTATGCCCGTCGTGCGGCAAGGAATCGTTTAAGAAGCAATTGACTGCAGCTGGTTTCCAGCTCAAAGGGTCTGGCTGGTATGTGACCGACTTCCGTGGCGGCACGCCGCCGGCAACGGGGACGTCCACTGGCCCGAAAGCGGACAGCGCCGCACCGGCGCCTGCGCCGGCACCGGCTTCAAGCGGCGGCAAGAGCGAGACCTGACGATCCCATCCACCACGAAGGTATTCGATGCGTAAATATTTCATCACCGGCCTGCTGATCCTTGTGCCCCTGGCGATTACCGCCTGGGTGCTGAATCTGGTCATCAGCACCATGGACCAGTCCTTGTTGTTTGTGCCCAAGGCTTGGCAGCCGAGCACGCTTATCGGCTTCGATATTCCTGGCCTGGGGACGCTGCTGACGATTATCATTGTGTTCCTGACCGGGCTGCTGACCAATAACCTGGTCGGCAATTATGTGGTCAAGCTGTGGGAAAAGCTGCTGAACCGCATTCCGGTGGTGAGCTCGCTGTATTCCAGCGTCAAGCAAGTGTCGGATACGCTGTTTTCGTCGTCCGGCAATGCCTTCCGCAAGGCGGTGCTGATCCCGTATCCGCACCAGAATTCGTGGACCATTGCCTTCCTGACCGGCACCCCGGGCGGTGACGTGAGGAACCATCTGGTGGGCGACTTTGTCAGCGTGTATATCCCGACCACGCCGAACCCGACCTCGGGCTTTTTCCTGATGATGGCCAGGAAGGATGTGGTCGAACTCGACATGACTGTCGATGCGGCCTTGAAGTACATTGTTTCGATGGGTGTGGTGGCGCCGGAAGACGCGCCGAAAGTCATCCTCGAAGAAACCAAGATTAACTGAGTAACTTAACCTGAACCGAGAAATAAACATGTCCTCAATGCGTACTCACTACTGCGGCCTCACCACTGAAGCGCTGCTTGGCCAAACCGTCAGCCTGTGCGGCTGGGTACATCGTCGCCGCGACCACGGTGGCGTGATCTTCATCGACCTGCGCGACCGCGAAGGCCTGGTGCAGATCGTGTGCAATCCGGAACAGGCTGAAGTGTTCAAGGCCGCCGAAGCCGTGCGTAATGAGTTCTGCCTGCGCGTGACCGGCGTGGTCAAGGATCGTCTGGCCGGCACCGTCAACACCAACCTGAAATCGGGCAAGATCGAAGTGATCTGCTCGGAACTGGAAGTGCTGAACGCCTCCGTGGCCGTACCGTTCCAGCTGGACGACGACAACCTGTCGGAAACCACCCGCCTGACCCACCGCGTGCTGGACCTGCGTCGTCCACAGATGCAGAACAACCTGCGCCTGCGCTACAAGGTCACGATGGAAGTGCGCAAGTACCTGGACGAACTGGGCTTCATCGACATCGAAACCCCGATGCTGACCAAGTCGACCCCGGAAGGCGCGCGCGACTACCTGGTGCCATCGCGTGTGAACGCCGGTAACTTCTTCGCGCTGCCGCAATCGCCACAGCTGTTCAAGCAGCTGCTGATGGTGGCCAACTTCGACCGTTACTACCAGATCACCAAGTGCTTCCGCGACGAAGACCTGCGCGCTGACCGCCAGCCGGAATTCACCCAGATCGACTGCGAAACCTCGTTCCTGAACGAACAGGAAATCCGCGATCTGTTCGAAGACATGATCCGCAAAACGTTCAAGAACACCATGGACGTTGACCTGCCTAACCCGTTCCCGGTGATGGACTTTGCCGAAGCCATGGGCAGCTACGGTTCGGACAAGCCGGACATGCGCGTCAAGCTGCAGTTCACCGAACTGACCGAGGTCATGAAAGACGTGGACTTCAAAGTCTTCTCGGGCGCCGCCAACATGCCAAACGGCCGCGTGGTCGGTCTGCGCGTACCGAAAGGCGCCGACATGCCGCGTTCGGAAATCGACGCTTACACCCAGTTCGTCGCCATCTACGGCGCCAAGGGCCTGGCGTACATCAAGGTCAACGAGAAGGCCAAGGGCCGTGACGGTCTGCAGTCGCCGATCGTCAAAAACCTGCACGACGCCGCGCTGGCCAAGGTGCTGGAACTGACCGGCGCCGAAGACGGCGACCTGATCTTCTTCGGCGCAGACAAGGCCAAAGTCGTCAACGACGCCATCGGCGCGCTGCGCGTGAAGATCGGCCACTCGGAATTCGGCAAGGCCGCCGGCCTGTTCGACGACGTCTGGGCGCCGCTGTGGGTGATCGACTTCCCGATGTTCGAATACGACGAAGAAGCCGACCGCTGGACCGCGACCCACCACCCGTTCACTGCGCCAAAAGACGGCCACGAAGACTGGCTGGAAACCAATCCGGGCGCCTGCATCGCCAAGGCCTACGACATGGTGCTGAACGGCTGGGAGCTGGGCGGCGGTTCGATCCGTATCCACCGCGAAGAAGTGCAGTCGAAAGTGTTCCGCGCGCTCAAGATCGATGCCGACGAAGCCCGCCTGAAGTTCGGCTTCCTGCTGGACGCGCTGCAATACGGCGCGCCGCCGCACGGTGGCCTGGCGTTCGGCCTGGACCGCATCGTCACCCTGATGACCAAGTCCGATTCGATCCGCGACGTGATCGCCTTCCCGAAAACCCAGCGTGCACAGGATCTGCTGACCCATGCACCGTCGGAAGTCGACGAGAAGCAGCTGAAAGAACTGCACATCCGTCTGCGTGCAGCCGAGCCGAAAGTCGCTGGCTAATCTGTTTTGCTCAGAAAAGGCGCTGCGGCGCCTTTTCTTTTGTCCGTCTATGAAGCCTTACAAAATTCCAGAGTCGGTGCTGGTGGTGATCCACACGGCCGATTTGCAGGTGCTGCTGATTGAACGCGCCGACAAGGCGGGCTTCTGGCAGTCCGTGACCGGATCGCTGGACGCGGTTGACGAGCCCTTGCTGGAAACCGCCCGGCGCGAACTGTTCGAAGAAACCGGCATCGTCGCTGACGGCCAGCGCATCGTGCTGCGCGACTGGCAGCTGTCCAACATCTACACGATTTACGAAGTCTGGCGACACCGCTATGCGCCGGGCGTCACTGAAAACACCGAGCACGTCTTCAGCGTCGAAGTGCCGCGCGATATCGCCATCACACTGAGTCCACGCGAGCATGTCAACCACGTCTGGCTGCCGTACCTCGAAGCGGCCGACCGCTGCTTCTCGCCCTCCAACGCCGAAGCCATCCTCCAGCTCCCGCGCCAACTCTAAGCCCCTAATCCGGGGTCAGTTCTTGCAATCCAACACGGGCTCTGGCGTAGCGGCCGCTACGCCAGAGCCCGTGTTGGATTGCAAGAACTGACCCCGGATTGTTTGGGACTTTGGCTATGTGCGCCGACGCACACCGCAGGATGCGATCTCGGGAGTAGAATATTCTGCATGAAGATCCGTGTCGCTACCTACAATATCCACAAGGGCGTTTCCAGCATCCGTGCGGAACCGCGTGTGCTGGCGCTGAAACAGGCGATCGGTATGTTTGATGCCGATGTCGTTTTTTTGCAAGAAGTGCAGGGCAAACATGACCTCAAAGCCGCCAAGTACGGGGCTGAGCACCTCGGCCACAAGCATTGGCCCGCTGCGGCGCAGCATGAATTTTTTGCCGGCGAGTCGCGCCATCTGCATGCGGCCTACGGCATGAATGCGATTTACGATCATGGCCACCATGGCAACGCGCTCCTCAGCGCTTTCCCGATCGCCAGCCAGGCCAACCGCGACGTTTCCGATCACGCCTATGAGCAGCGCGGCATCCTGCATTGCGTATTGCATACGCCGCATGGGCCGGTGCATTGCTATGTGGTGCATCTGGGCCTGTTTGAAAGCGGCCGCCGGCGCCAGACGCAGGCGCTGATTTCGGCGGTGCAGGAAACTGCGCCCAATGGCGAACCGGTGGTGATTGCGGGCGACTTCAATGACTGGCGCAATACCCTCAGCGCCGAGCTGCGCAACGCGCTGGGCGTGCGCGAGGCGTTTGATGAAATCGGCGGCAATTCGGCGCTGGACGACATCTTGCGCAAGCTGCGCCGCAAGGCCAGCGTGACGCCGGCGCGCACTTTCCCGGCCGGCCTGCCATTCTTCCGCCTGGACCGCATCTACGTGCGCGGCTTCAAGGTAGAGACGGCTGAGGTGATGCATGGTAGTCTATGGGCCAAGCTCTCAGACCACGCTCCCATCGTCGCCTCGCTGACGCTGGCTTGAGCGCCAACTATGCGCCCAGTAAATTTTATCGCCGATAACGAAGTCACACTGCTCCACACCGGCACCGACTATTTCCCTGCGCTGGTCGCCGCCATCGACGCCGCGCAGTACGAGGTCTATTTCGAGACCTACATCTTTGCCGGTGACGAGACCGGCCAGCGCGTGCTGGCCGCCCTGGTGAACGCCGCCCAGCGCGGCGTGCAGGTGCGCATGATTACCGACTGGTGGGGCACCGGCCGCCGCCAGGTCAATTCCATGCATGACCACCTGGTCGCCCAGGGCGTCGAGCACCGCATGTTCAATCCCTGGTTCAAGCGCGGCGTCACCCGCACCCACCGCAAGATCTGCGTGGTGGACCGCGAGGTGGCCTATGTCGGCGGCATCAACATCAACGATGATATGTTCTGCGACTACGATCACAGCAAGGCACTGTCGGCGCCGCGCTGGGACTTTGCGGTGCAGGTGCGCGGGCCGCTGGTGGTGGATATCCAGGCGGAAGCCGTGACGCAGTGGCGTCGCCTGGGCAAGCTCGGCATCATCAAGCGTATCGGCCTGTACCGCGACATGCGCAAGGTGCAGAAGATTGCCGCGGCCCACTCGGTGCAGGCCGGCTTTGTGGTGCGCGACAACTGGCGTAACCGCCGCACCATCCAGCGCGCTTATCTGCAGGCGCTGGGCAAGGCGCGCAAGAGTGTGCTGCTGGCCAATCCTTATTTTGCGCCGGGCCGCAAGTTTCGCCAGGCGCTGGCCTCGGCCGCCCAGCGTGGCGTGGACGTGACCCTGCTGATCGGCGTTGGCGAGATCTGGCTGCAGGATGCAGTCGCGCATTCCTTCTATCCCAAGCTGCTGGCGGCCGGCGTCAAGGTGGTGGAGTATCACAAGACTCAGCTGCATGCGAAGGTGGCGGTCATTGATGATGACTGGGCCACGGTCGGCTCCAGCAATGTCGATGGCCTGAGCCTGTTCCTGAACCAGGAAGCCAACGTCGTCATCAAGGATGCGGCGTTTGCGCAAAGCCTGCGCCAGCATATTGAAGACGCGATTGTCGACGGCAAAGTGATCAGCTATGACGATTTCAAGCACGTCGGCCATGTGCGCCGCATCGGCTACGAGATTGCGTTTGTGTTTTATAAGTTATTGATGCGAGTGTTCGCAGTGGGGAAATACGCGTGAGCGAAAGTGTACGACTGGACAAATGGCTGTGGGCAGCGCGCTTCTTTAAAACCCGTTCGCTGGCCACCGACGCCATCTCGCTGGGCCGGGTGATCGTCAACGGCGACCGCGCCAAGCCGGCGCGCAACGTCAAGCTTGGCGACGTGCTGGAGATCGACAACGGCGCCGACCAGTGGGAAATCGATGTGATGGGCTTGTCCGATGTGCGTGGCCCGGCCACGGTCGCCCGCAACCTCTATGAAGAAACCGATGTGAGCGTGGCGCGCCGCGTCGCCGTGGCGGAAAACCGTCGCCTGTACCGCGAACCCGGCACCACCATCAAAGGCCGTCCAACCAAGCGCGACCGCCGGGAACTGGACAAGCTGTAACTTAATTTCCCTCCTGCATTGCTGCGTCGCAGCAATAGAACGCCACCTCTAACACAACTGTTTGACATTCACCTGCAAGTGGATAATAGTACGAGCGTTCGCAATTCTTTTCACACAGAGTAAATTTAAGTGGAGCAGAATGTTTCTTCTCCATGCTTTTAAAATTTACTTCGGGATGCAATCTTATTAATACGTCAACTAAATTTATGCGCAAAGGCGAGTTAACCCGCGCTGCAATCCTGGATGTGGCCCTCGATCTGGCCAGCCGTGATGGCCTGGAAGGTCTGACCATCGGATTGCTCGCAGATAAGATGAACATGAGCAAATCCGGCGTGTTCGCGCATTTCGGCTCGCGGGAAGACTTGCAGTTGGAAGTGCTGAAGCTGTATCACCACCGTTTCGAGCAGGAAGTGTTTTTCCCTAGCGTCAAAGAGCCGCGCGGCATTCAGCGCCTCAAGGCCATGTTTGCGCGCTGGGTCAAGCGGGTCAGCGTCGAGGTCGCCTCGGGCTGCATCTATATCAGCGGCGCGGTGGAATATGACGACCGTCCCGGTCCGATCCGCGAAGAGCTGATGGCGATGGTTGGCGCGTGGCAGGGCGCACTGCTGCGCTGCGCGAAGCAGTCCATCGAGTGCGGCGATCTGAAAGCCGACACCGATCCGCAGCAGCTGGTGTACGAGATGTACGGCCTGATCCTGGCGCTGCATCACGATGCGCGTTTCCTGCGCATCCCAGGCAGCCTGGAGCGTGCCGGCAAGGGCTTTGAACGCCTGGTCGAAACGTATCGCAATCCGCAGTCACCGGCAGCGGTGGTTGCGCAAGTTAATTAATTCAAACACTAAAGTAGTCATCAGGAGAAAACCATGGGTCAATACGTCGCGCCAATCCGGGATATGCAATTCGTTCTGCACGAACTGCTGAAAGTGGAAGATGAACTGAAGGCGCTGCCGAAACACGCGGAAATCGATGCCGACATCATCAACCAGGTACTGGAAGAGGGTGGCAAGTTCACCGCGGAAGTACTGTTCCCGCTGAACCACTCGGGCGACCGCGAAGGTTGCAAACACGACGCTGCGACCAGCACCGTGACCACTCCTAAAGGCTTCAAGGAAGCGTACAAACAATACGTCGATGGCGGCTGGGCAGCGCTGGCCTGCGATCCGGAATACGGCGGCCAGGGCCTGCCGGTGGTGATGAACAACTCGTTCTATGAGATGCTGAACTCGGCCAACCAGGCCTGGACCATGTATCCAGGCCTGTCGCACGGCGCCTACGAGTGCCTGAAAGAACACGGCACCGAGCACCAGAAAAAAGTCTACCTGCCGAAACTGGTGTCGGGCGAATGGACCGGCACCATGTGCCTGACCGAACCACATTGCGGTACCGACCTGGGCATGCTGCGCTCGAAAGCGCTGCCACAGGACGACGGCTCGTGGCTGATCACCGGTAACAAGATCTTCATCTCGGCCGGCGAACACGACATGGCAGAAAACATTCTGCACCTGGTGCTGGCCCGCGTGCCGGATGCACCGGAGGGCTCGAAAGGCATTTCGCTGTTCCTGGTACCGAAGTACCTGCCGAAAGAAGACGGTTCGGTCGGCGAACGCAATCCAATCACCTGCGGCGCCATCGAAGAAAAAATGGGCATCCACGGCAACTCGACCTGCCAGATGAATCTGGATGGCGCCCGTGGGTGGATCATCGGCCAGCCGAACAAAGGCCTGCAAGCCATGTTCGTGTTCATGAACGCGGCCCGTCTGGGCGTGGGCATGCAGTCGCTGGGCCTGACCGAAGTGGCTTACCAGAACGCGCTGATCTACGCCAAAGACCGCATCCAGATGCGTTCGCTGACCGGCCCTAAAAATCCGGACATGCCAGCGGACCCGATCATCGTGCACCCGGACGTACGTCGCATGCTGCTGACCGGTAAAGCCTACGCGGAAGGCGCACGCGCCTTCACCTCGTACGTGGCGCTGCAGATCGACCGCGAACTGAACCACCCGGACGAAGAGGTGCGAAAAGAAGCGGCTGACGAAGTTGCACTGCTGACCCCGATCATCAAGGCCTTCATCACCGACAACGCCTGGATCGCTACCTCGGAAGCGATGCAAGTGTTCGGCGGCCACGGCTACATCGCGGAGTGGGGCATGGAGCAGTACGTGCGTGACGCGCGTATCAACCTGATCTACGAAGGCACCAACACCGTGCAGTCGCTGGACCTGCTGGGCCGTAAGATCCTGGGCGACAACGGCGCCAAGCTGCGTAAATTCGGCGAGAAGATCAAGTCCTACGTGGAAGAGAACGGCCTGGACGAGAAGATGAGCGAATTCATCACTCCACTGGGCGAGCTGGGCGACAAAGTCACCAAGCTGACCATGGAAATCGGCATGAAAGCCTTCCAGAACGCCGACGAAGTGGGCGCCGCTGCCGTGCCTTACCTGCGCGTGGTGGGCCACCTGGTGTACAGCTACTTCTTCGCCCGCATGGCACAGATCGCACTGGAAAAAGAAGACAGCAGCGACACCTTCTACAAAGCCAAACTGGCAACCGCGCGCTTCTACTTCGCCCGCCTGCAGCCAGAAACCGCAACCCTGATCCGCCAGGCACGCTCGGGCTCCGCCAACCTGATGGCACTCGACGCTGACCTGTTCTAAGCGCTTTTTATTAGGATATAGAGGAAACCCATGACCAACTTCATCGTAAAAAAAGTCGCCGTGCTGGGCGCCGGCGTGATGGGCGCGCAGATTGCCGCCCATTGCATCAACGCCAAAGTGCCTGTGGTGCTGTTCGACCTGCCGGGCAAGGAAGGTACGCCGAAAAACGGCATCGTACTGAAAGCCATCGAAGGCCTGAAAAAACTGTCGCCTGCACCGCTGGGCAACAAGGAACACGCGGCGCTGATTGAAGTCGCCAACTACGAAGACGACCTGGCCAAGCTGGCCGAGTGCGACCTGATCATCGAAGCCATCGCCGAGCGCATGGACTGGAAACACGACCTGTACAAAAAGGTCGCACCGCACATTGCGCCAAACGCGATCTTCGCCTCGAACACCTCGGGCCTGTCGATCACCAAGCTGTCGGAAGGCTTTGACGCGGACCTGAAATCGCGCTACTGCGGCGTGCACTTCTTCAACCCACCGCGCTATATGCACCTGGTTGAAATCATCCCGACCGAGTTCACCAAGCCAGAAATCAGCGACCAGCTGGAAGGCTTCCTGACTTCGACCCTGGGCAAGGGCGTGGTCCGCGCCAAGGACACCCCGAACTTCATCGCCAACCGCGTTGGCGTGTTCGGCATCCTGGCCATCGTTCACGAAGCTGAAAAATTCGGCCTGTCGGTGGACGTGGTCGATGACCTGACCGGCGCCAAGCTGGGCCGCGCCAAGTCGGGTACCTTCCGTACCGCCGACGTGGTCGGTCTGGACACCATGGGTCACGTGATCAAGACCATGCAGGACTACCTGCCGAACGATCCGTTCGCAGCGGTCTACAAAACCCCGGCCGTGCTGGCCAAGCTGGTTGAAAAAGGCGCACTGGGTCAGAAGACCGGCGCTGGCTTCTACAAAAAAGTAGGCAAGGAAATTCAACGCCTGGACTTCGCTACCGGTGAATACGTAGCGGGCGGCGCCAAGGCGGCCGACATCGTGGCCCGCATCCTGAAAGAAAAGGATCCGGTCAAGAAGATGAAGGCGATGCGCGAATCGACCAACCCGCAAGCGCAATTCCTGTGGGCGATCTTCCGCGACGCATTCCACTACATCGCCGTGCATCTGGACACCGTGGCTGACAACGCGCGTGACATCGACTTCGCCATGCGCTGGGGCTTCGGCTGGAACGTCGGTCCGTTCGAAACCTGGCAAGCTTCCGGCTGGACCCAGGTGGCCCAGTGGGTCAAGGAAGACATCGACGCTGGCCACGCACTGTGTAACGCACCGCTGCCAGCCTGGGTGTTCGAAGGTCCGGTCGCTGAAAAAGGCGGCGTCCACACCCCTGAAGGTTCGTGGTCGGCAGTCTCGAAATCGTTCGTGCCACGTTCGGAACTGGCCGTGTACAAACGCCAGGAATTCCGCGCCCCGGTACTGGGTTCGGGCGAACTGGATGGCCGCAAAGCCGGCACCACCGTGCATGAAGACGACGACGTCCGCCTGTGGCACTCGGGCGACGACGTGCTGGTGATCTCGCTGAAAACCAAGATGCACGTGATCAGCCCAGGCGTCATCGCCGGCTTCAAGAAAGCCCTGGCTGAAGCCGAGAAGAACTTCAAAGGCCTGGTGATCTGGAGCGCGGATGCCGCCGATGGCGGCGCATTCTCGGCCGGCGCCGACCTGCAATCGGCACTGCCAGCCTTCATGAGCGGTGGCGCCAAAGCGGTTGATCCGATCATTCGTGAACTGCAAGACACCTTCATGGCGATGAAATATTCGAACGTGCCGGTCGTGGCTGCAGTCGCTGGCCTGGCACTGGGCGGTGGTTGCGAGATGGCACTGCACGCATCCAAGCGCGTGGCATCGATCGAGTCCTACATCGGTCTGGTGGAAGTGGGCGTGGGCCTGATTCCAGCCGGCGGCGGCCTGAAAGAAGCGGCAGTGCGTGCTTACAAGGAAGCCAAGGGCACCGACATCCTGCAATTCCTGAAAACCGGCTTCACCAACGCGGCCACCGCGAACGTGTCGAAATCGGCTTTGGAAGCGCAAGCGATGGGCTACCTGAAAGAAGACGACGTGATCGTGTTCAACCCGTACGAACTGCTGCACGTGGCGAAAACCGAAGCACGCGCCATGTTCGACAAGGGCTACCGCGCACCGCTGAAAGCACCGGTGCAAGTGACCGGCCGTTACGGCTGGGCCACCATCAAGGCGCAGCTGGTCAACATGCGTGACGGCGGCTTCATCTCGGCACACGACTTCAAGCTGGGCGACATGATCGCCGAGATCGTGAGCGGTGGTGACATCGATCAGGGCTCCTTCGTGAGCGAACAGTGGATCCTGGACGCGGAACGCCGCGCCTTCCTGGAACTGCTGAACCATCCGAAGACTCAGGAACGCATCATGGGCATGCTGCAAACCGGCAAGCCAGTGCGTAACTAATCCCGGTCATGTCGATCCTGAATCGGTGTGCCGCATCACTAGCGTTTAAAGTTTTACTTTTTGTGAGGCCGAGCATCGTGTACGAACGTATCAAGCAGCAAATGATGGACACCCTGCCGCTGGTGCGTACGCTCGGCATCAGGATCGACGAGATCGGCAGCGGCACCGCCAAGGTGTCGATGCCGGATGACCCCAAGCTGCACAATCACCTGGGCACGCCGCACGCCGGCGCCTTGTTCACGCTGGCCGAAACGGCCTCCGGCGCGGCCATGGCAGGCGGTTTCGCGGAATTGATCCTGGGCCTGCGCCCGGTCGCCAAGGAATCGCGCATCCAGTACCAGAAAGTAGCCAAGGGTGCGACGCGCGCCGAAGGCCGCGTCCCTGGCGATCTGGATGCGTTGAAGGCAGAGCTGAAACAGCAAGGCAAGGTCGCGTTCCCGGTGGAAGTCGACATTTTCGACGCCGCCGGCACGCTGGCCGCACAGGTTCAAGTGGATTGGTATTTATCTGAGAAGCGTAGCTAGTCTTCGATCAAAAATTTTTGGAAGAACAAAATGAGCAAACAAATTCAAGAAGCGTACATCGTCGCCGCGACCCGTACCCCAATCGGCAAAGCGCCGCGCGGCATGTTCAACAAAACCCGTCCGGACGACCTGCTGGTCAAGGTAATCCAGTCGGCACTGGCCCAGGCGCCAGGCCTGGACCCGGCGCTGATCACCGACGCCATCATCGGCTGCTCGTTCCCTGAAGCGGAACAGGGCTTCAATATCGCCCGTCAATCGGTGCTGCTGGCAGGCCTGCCACGCACCGTCGGCGGCGTGACCATCAACCGCTACTGCGCGTCGGGCATCACCGCCCTGGCCATGGCGGCGGACCGCATCCGCGTGGGCGAAGCCGACGTGATGCTGGCGGGTGGCGTTGAATCGATGTCGATGGTGCCGATGATGGGCCACCACCCATCGATGAACATGAATATGTTCACCGACGAAAACGTCGGCATGGCTTACGGCATGGGCCTGACCGCTGAAAAAGTGGCCGAGCAGTGGAAAGTGTCGCGCGAAGACCAGGACGCGTTCTCGGTTGAATCGCACCGCCGCGCCATCGCTGCACAGCAGGCTGGCTTCTTCAAGGATGAAACCACGCCAGTGGAAATCATCACCCGCACGCCAGACCTTGCCACCGGCGAAATCAAGGTAAAAACCCGCACCGTCGATACCGACGAAGGCGCGCGTCCGGAAACCAGCCTGGAAACCCTGGGCAAGCTGAAGCCAGTGTTTGCGGCCAAAGGCTCGGTCACCGCCGGTAACAGCTCGCAGATGTCCGACGGCGCCGGCGCGCTGCTGGTGGTTTCCGAGAAGATCCTGAAACAACACAACCTGACCCCGCTGGCCAAGTTCTCGTCGTTCGCGGTCAAAGGCGTACCACCGGAAATCATGGGCATCGGTCCCAAGTTCGCGATTCCAGAAGCGTGCAAGGCCGCTGGCATCACCCAGGACCAGCTGGACTGGATCGAACTGAACGAAGCGTTTGCTGCACAGGCGCTGGCTGTGATCCGCGACCTGGGCCTGGATACCTCGAAGGTCAACCCGATGGGCGGCGCGATTGCTCTGGGCCACCCGCTGGGCGCAACCGGCGCGATCCGCGCTGCGACCGTGGTGCACGCCCTGCGCCGCAACAGCCTGAAATACGGCATGGTCACCATGTGCGTCGGCGCAGGTATGGGCGCTGCTGGTATCATCGAACGCGTATAACAACACCCCGCACCCCGCGCAGCCGGGGTCTGACCCCGTACGGGGTCAGACCCCTTCGGCCTTGGGGGTAAAAAGGGCGCTGGGGTTGATCCCGGCGCCTTTTTCATTTGGAGACAGATATGGAAATTTTGAGCAGCAAGAACAACGGCATCCTGACGCTGGAATTCAACCGTCCGGAACGCAAGAACGCTATCACCGCCGCCATGTACCAGAGCATGGCCGTGGCCCTGACCGAAGCCGAAGGCGACACCGAGGTGCGCGCCATTCTGATCGCCGGTAAGGCCGACATCTTCACCGCCGGTAACGACCTGGAAGACTTCATGAAAAACGCTCCGACCAGCGGCGCGATTGAAGACCGTTCGGTGTACAAATTCATGATGGCACTGAGCGGCAGCACCAAGCCGATCGTCGCCGCTGTCGCCGGCAACGCGGTCGGCATCGGCACCACGCTGCTGATGCACTGCGACCTGGTGTACGCTGCCGACAACGCCAAGTTCTCGATGCCGTTCGTGCAGCTGGGCCTGTGCCCGGAATTCGGCTCCAGCCTGCTGCTGACGCAAATCGCCGGCTACCCGCGCGCTGCTGAAAAACTCATGCTGGGCGAAGCCTTCCTGGCGCAGGAAGCGCTGGAGATGGGCCTGGTATCGAAAGTGCTGCCGGTCGATGAACTGCGCGCGTTTGCCGAAGGCCAGGCCGCCAAGCTGGTAGCACTGCCAGCCAGCTCGATCCGCGTCACCAAAGAACTCATGAAAGCCGCCCGCAAAGCCCCGACGGCCGAAGCGATCGCCGCCGAAAACGTCCACTTCGGCAAAATGCTGTCCGCACCGGAAGCCAAGGAAGCCTTCATGGCCTTCTTCCAGAAGCGTAAGCCGGACTTCACGCAGTTCGTCTGATACGCATTCTTAGAGTGTCATTTTACTGGCCGAAGTAACCGCTGTGACAAAAGCTCCGGCCAGTCCAAACTCGATGGCAAACACCATCAGGAGTGCTTCGAATAACACCAGCCATCGGCGCTTGAAATAAACCAGTTGCATCTTCCACCGTAAGTGGCCTTTGCGCGTCTTGACGATTCGACTGACTACTTTGCGCATATCGGTTATCGGTGAGAATTTTTCCATGAATAGAGTGGCGTTTGCGTAAGCGGCAAAAACGGCAATTATCATGAAAGCATAAAATATAAAAGTGGGCGTCGCGTAAGACCAGTCGAATTTCGTAAAGTCAATTTTGCGCCCTAAGAAAAACGCAAGGGAGAGCATTAAAATTTGCGGCGTGAGATTACGCAAAAACTCCAAATAAGCTGCACGACCTTCCTTCATTATGTACATACCAGTTCCTTAAAAAGGCTGTTTGAAGTCACGCCTAAACGGCATGGGCTTTGTGTAAAATTTCCTTTTGGAAATATTATAACGAATCGGTCTGATTTCAGTTTGGGCGCTAGCTACGTCAGCATAACCTCTGAGGTAATGGATCGCGTAACGCCACCGCCATAGAATGGGACATCTTTCTATGCGGGGATTCCCATGTCGTCTATCCATGTTGCGCGTTCGTTGAGGACGGCGTCTGTCGCGGTCAGCGATGTCCACTGCGCGGGCGGTTGCAGGCATGACAGTGATGTGGAGTGCGCGCAGGCGACGCATATCGTGTTTCCCTATCGCGGTGTGTATGTGCGGCGGGTGGGGCAGGATGTTGCGGTGGCCGATGGCAACCAGGTGCTGTTCTTTAATGCGCAGCAGGAGTATCGGATCAGCCATCCTGTCAAGGGTGGTGATGCGTGTGTGTCACTTGCGGTCGCCCCCGCTGTGCTGGAGGAGCTGGCGCCCGCAGGGACGCTGCAGGCTGGCGTATTCCTCGCGCAGCATCAGCGCATCGATGCGCAGTCGCAGATGCTGGTGGCGCAGTTGCGGCTGGCGATGCATGATGATGCGACGGAGCCGTTGAAGGCTGAGACTTTGATGCTGTCGCTTTTGCAGCACTCGTTAGGTGGAAGAAGCAAGCCATCCAGTCAGGCCAGGCACGGACAACGCCGGCTTGTGGACCGCATCAAGCTGACATTGGCCAGCGACACGGCACGCCGCTGGACGCTCGATGACATCGCTGCGGAGACGGGCGGCTCGCCAGTCTATCTGACGCAGGTGTTCCAGCAGGTTGAGGGCATTCCGCTCTATCGCTATCAATTGCAGCTGCGCTTGCAGCGGGCGCTGGCCGTCATGGCGCAGTGCGGTGATTTGTCGGCGGTGAGTTTTGATCTGGGCTTTTCCAGCCACAGTCATTTCAGCGCAAGCTTCCGCCAGACGTACGGCTGCTCGCCATCGGCTTTCCGCAAGCTGGCAAATCACTAAAGATTTCGACAGCGGCGGCGCGCGCCATCCGCGATAGTGAACCTTCTGTTCACTTGCCGGAGAATCCCGATGTCCCGTCTCCTAAAAGCTGCCAGCGCTGCGCTGGCCTTGCTCGTACCGCTGGCCTGCGCGGCCTCCGACCATCTCGATACACCAACCGTGATTGCCGACCCGCGTCTGGATATCGGCGATCTGTATGCATGGACCTCAATCGACGGCCATCGCCTCAATCTGGTGATGACGATAGTTGGCCACAGCTTTTCCGATAAGGCCGAGTATGTGTTCCATGTCGATAGCGGCAAGGCATTCGGCAAGACTATCCGCACTGCGACGATACGCTGCCAGTTCCCATCAGCGGGCCAGACGCATTGCGAGGCCGGCGGCGATAGCGTTGACGGCGATGCCAGCCAGCCGCAGGGCCTTGAGAGCAGCAAGCGCCGTTTGCGCGTGTTTGCCAGCATGCGTGATGATCCGTTTTTCAACAACGTCAAAGGAACCCGCGCAGCGTATTCGGTAGTGATGGATGCGCTTAACCGCGGCACCCAACGCGATGCCGCCGGCTGTCCGTTGCTGAGCCGTGAGCAGTCGGAGATTCTGCTAGAGGAATGGAAGCATACCGCTGGCGGCCCGCCCACCAATTTCCTCAAGGGCTGGACGCCCGCGTCCATTGTGGTGTCGATTGACTTGCCGCTCGTGACGCAGGGCGGCAAGCTGGTCGCCGTATGGGCAAGCACGCACCAGGGCGGCCGCCAGATTGACCGTGCCGGCAGGCCACTGACCGGTAACGCCTTGCTGGGCACGATCGCCTCGGACGAGGAAAGCGATGCACTGAAGGAGCAGTACAACGCGGCGACGCCTGCGACTGGATCGCAATTTGTCGAGGAAATCAGCAAAGGACTGGCGCTGTATGACAGCTTCGATGGCACGTGTGGCAATCAGTGGCTGATACACAAGCACGCGTCGTCAACCTCCCGCTATCATGCGCTGGCAGCGCTGCTCGCTGATGATCGTTTGTGGGTCAATACCGCCGCCACGCGATGCACGCAACTGTTCGCCGTGGAACTGCTTGCGCTGAGCCGCGAGCAACGCTGGCGCAACGATTGCGGTGGACGCACGCCCAACTATAACGCGGTCAACATCTATCGCTCTCTGCTGGCGAACGGCACAACGCAAGGCGTCGACGATGGTGTGACGCGCGATGAACTGACGCATTCGGCCGATATCTTCCCCTTCCTGGCAGCACCGGACGGCGAATACAAATGAGCCCGCGCTACTTTATCGCAGCGTTGGCGATGCTATGCCAGACCACGCACGCGCACGATTTCTGGCTGCAGCCGGAGAGCTTCCACGCGGCGCCCGGCGAGCCGATGCCGTTGACGCTGCAAGTCGGCCATGGTGATGCACGGCAGCTTTCGCCGATGCCCATGCGCCGCATCACACGCTTTGTCGCGATAGCGGCTGATGGTCCGGCGACTGATCTGCGGCCATCATTGCGGCTTGAAGGCACAGCGGCGGGCACCTACATGCTGGCGCTGGAGAGTGACAACCAGGCGCACAGCTATTTGCCTGCTGCACGTTTCAACGCCCATCTGCGTAAGGAAGGGCTGACACAGGCGCTGATGGCGCGCGTCAAAAGCAACACGACTGGCAAGGATGGATCGGAACGCTATAGCCGTTGCGCCAAAGCCATTATCCAGGTGGGCCAGCAGGCGGTCGGTCGGGTGAGCGAGCCGCTCGGGCTGTCGCTGGAAATTGTGCCTGCGCTGAATCCTTACGCATCGCCCCGCGCCCTCAGCTTGCCAGTGGACGTGCTATACGCGGGCGCGCCACTCGGCGGTGCCCTCGTCAAGCTGACCAGCCTTGACGCGGACGCCGAGCCGTTTGAAGTGCGCGTCACGGACAGCAAGGGCCGCGCCGCTTTCACCATGCCGCAGTCGGGACGCTGGATGCTGGGCGTGGTCTGGACCCAGGCCCGGCCGCCTGGCAGCGACACCGACTATGAAACGGTATTCTCCAGCCTCAGCTTTGGCTTTCAGTAGACCACAACTTGCGCGCCTCGCTGGCGATGAGATCGGGGCGTTCCTCAGGCCAAAACAGCTTGCTGCTGGCGACCATCTGCAAACCTTGCGAATTGCCCAGCAGGCCCGCCAGGTAGCGTCCGCCGGCGGGCGCAAAGATGGTGTCGTCGCTACCCCACAGGATGCGGGTTGGAATGCGCGAGGCACGCAGCTTGTCGGCCACGCCCTCCAGCACATTGCGCTCCAGTGCCAGCGCGTAGGCGTGGACCAGATCCTTGCGGCGCTGCGTCGCCACCAGCGGTTGCAGGTAGCAGTCGATGGCTTCGTCGTTGGGATTGTTCGGATTCGCAAAGCACTGGCCGCCCAATCCGGTTGCCGACCGGGCCAGGGTTTTGTCGGCAACCCAGGCGGCCAGCCAGCGGTCGGCGAATACGCCCTCGTGCGCCATGTCGATCACGGTTTTGAGCGCGGCGGGCGGGCAGTCGATTTCCGAATCGCAGTTGGTCAGCAGCAGCGTGCGTACGCGCTGTGGATGGCGCGTGATCAATAGCTGCGCCACGGCGCCACCGCTGTCGTTGGCGACCAGATCGACCTGATCGATTTTCAGCATATCCAGGAAGGTTATCAGCATGGCGACCTGTGCATCGGGGCTCACGTCTTCACCGACGGCCACTTCGGTATAGCCCAGGCCAAGGAAGTCGGGGGCGATGCAACGGCGCCATGGGCTCAGCCTTTCCAGCGCGCCACGCCACTGGAAGCTGTTGAGCGGGAAGCCATGCAGGAATAGCGCTACCGGTCCCTTGCCTTGTTCAACATAGGCGATGCGGCCGAAGCGCGTGACGAGAAAGCGGCGCATGGCGTGGAAGCGGGCGGCGTCGATGGTGTCGGCCGTGCCAACCGTGCTGGCCAGTACGTGGGTGGTCAGGGCGGCCAGCGGAAGTGCCATAAAATCTCTGCGATGCATGGTGAAATCCCGTGTGAAGTGGAAAGCCACACGATTGCACCGCAGCCGTCAGACATCAATGACGCGCGCTTTCCGGAAACCATAACCTCGGAGGTTATGGTTGCGTGTTGGTAACCGCATTACAATTGCTTTCATGGACACTATGACCCCAGCAAACATCGGCGGGCTGTTGCGCGAGTGGCGACTGAGCCGTCGTCTGAGCCAACTGGATCTGGCGCTGCAGACGGACATCTCGTCGCGGCACCTGAGCTATCTGGAAAACGGCAAATCCAGGCCCAGTCGCGAGATGATCGTGCGCCTGACGGAAACGCTGGCGGTGCCGCTACGCGAGCGCAACAAGCTGTTCATTGCCGGTGGCTATGCGCCCGTGTATCCGGAGACGCCGATCGATACGCCCAAACTGGCGCAGATGCGCTTTGCCATTGAAGCCATGCTGGCACAGCAGGAACCGTATCCGGCCTTCCTGCTGAATCGGCACTGGGATATCCTGATGGCCAACCAGGCCGCGCTCAAGCTCAACCGCTACATGATGGATGGCCGGGACAGCAAGCATCGCAATATGCTGCATCTGATTTTCGATCCGGACGATTTACGCCCGGCCATCGACAACTGGGAAGATGTGGCCGGCAACCTGCTGCGGCATCTGCATAACGAAGTGGCGGCCGTGCCATCGGACTTGAAGGCGCGCCAGCTGCTGGACGCGGTGCTGGCGTATCCCGGCGTGCCCCGGCACTGGCGCCAGCGCGACCTCGGCGCTGCACCAGCGCCGATCCTGACCACGGCGTTCCGCAAGGGCGAGGTGCGTATCAGCTTCTTCTCCACCATCACCACCTTTGGCACACCGCGGGACGTGACGCTGGATGAATTGCATGTCGAATCCTGTTTCCCCACGGATGACACCACCGCCGCATTCTGCAGCAGCCTGACGTGAGTACAAGAATTCAAACCGTTGCGCCGACTGGTGCAGGCTGGCGCTGTTCCAGCAGCACCGAGACGCCGAGCACGACGATGCCGCCCACCGCCAGCAGCGCGCCCACGGGGCCGGTCGATTGCAGGCTCATGCCGTGGGCAATCGCCAGCCCGCCGCACCAGGCGCCTGCGGCGTTGGCACAGTTGAAGGCGGAGTGGTTCAGTGCGGCGGCCACAGTCTGGGCATCGCCGGCCACATCCATCAATCGTGTTTGCACTGCCGGGCAGACCGCAATGCCGCAGCCGATGGCAAACAGGTTGAGGGCCACGGCCCAGACGTTGGCGCTCGAGTAGTAAAACGCCGACAGTGCCGCTGCATTCCACACCAGCGCGCCAAAAATGGTCCACAGGCGCGAGCGGTCGGCAAACCAGCCGCCCACCAGGTTGCCGATGGTCATGCCGACCCCCATCATGGCCAGCAGCACCGGCAGCGCGGCCGGCGCTACCTTGGTCACTTCCAGCAAGGTGGGCGTGAAGTAGGTGTAGACCGCAAACAGGCCGCCGAAGCCGACCGATACCATCAGCAACGTCAGCCACACCTGCAAGCGCCGGAACACGCCCAGCTCACGGCGCGGGCTGGCGTTGCCCGTGGCAATCCACGGCACGTAGCGGCGCACCATGAGGGCCGTAGTCACGCCCAGCAGGCCCACCACGAGGAAGGTCGAACGCCAGCCAAAGCCCTGGCTCAGCCAGGTTGCCAGCGGCACGCCAAAGACGTTGGCGATGGTCAGCCCCAGCAGCACGCGCGACACCGCCTGCGCGCGTTTCTCCGGCACCGCCATGGCGGCGGCGACCAGCGCCGCTACCCCAAAGTAAGCGCCATGCGGAATGCCGGCAATAAAGCGGGCCAGGATCAGCGTGCCATAGCCCGGCGCTGCGGCGCTGAACAGGTTGCCGGCCGCATACAGCGCCATCAGCATCACCAGCATGGCACGGCGCGGCATGCGCGCGAGGAAGATGGTAATGAGCGGGGCGCCAAATACCACGCCCAGCGCATAGGCGCTAATCATGTGGCCCATCTCGGGCAGCGTGGTGTGCAGGTCGTTGGCCACCACCGGCAGGATGCTCATGGAGGCAAATTAGCCAGTGCCGATGGCCAGTCCGCCGATGGCCAGGGCCAGATTGGCCAGTCCGGCGCCGTGCGGCGCGGTAATGATGGGGGTGTCAGAAATCTGTGCGTGATGCATGGTCAAGCGGCAAAAATGCGAGGCAAAAAGGGGCAACGATAGCACGTTTGGCCCGTTGTTGCTGGCGGCCCGCCGCCATCTGCACCGCAGGCGCCGACCCGGATTACGGCTCGCCGTAGCGGGTGCGGATCGCGCCCAGCACACCCTGATGCTCGAGCCGTGTGATGGCGCTGTTGATGCGCTCCAGGTCCGCCGGCGTGGTGCTGGCCTTGTTGAGCATCAGGTGGACGGGCGCGCGCAAGACCACCAGCGGTAACGGGCTGATGGCGATGCCTTGCGTCTTGGCCTCATGGCGCAGCGCGCCGCTGTCGCCCAGGATCAGATCGGCCCGGCCCGCTTCCAGCATGCGCAGTCCCTGCTGGAAAGTGAGGAAGGTGCTGAGCTTGCCGGTGGCGGCCAGGGTCGGCTGCAGCCTGGCGTAGTCGGCGCCGTACCAGCCCACCTTGGGCGCCAGCAGCGACAGCTTGTGGTCCAGCACCGCCTCGACGCTGCTGATGTTCTGGAACTGGCCACGCGTGGCGGTGCGCGAGAAGACGCCCACCGATTCGTGGCGGTATGCCACGCTGAAGCGCGCATAGCGGCGGCGCTCCGGCGTGTTGGAGGCGGACAACATCAGGTTAAGCTGGCCTTGTTCAAACAGGCGCTGGCGGCGTGCGGTCGGCAGTTCGGCCTGCACCTGAAGCTTGCAGCCGGCCTCCTTGAGTATCGCTTGCGCCAGTTCCCAGTCCAGCCCGCCAGGCGTGGCGTCTGGCTGCGTGTAGAGATAGGGAGGCCATTGTTCCAGCGCCATGCTGAGTTCGCACGCTTGTGGCTGCGCGGCCATGCCCAGCAGGGCGATGGCGGATAACAGATGACGCCCTTGCATGCCGCAACCCTTTTTTGATCTATGGCTACAATTTGCCAGATATGACGTGAATGTCAAGCGGATGTACTTTTCGCATTCAGCACCCCCTATTGTGCGCCGCCGTACGCTACAGTTGATACTATTTCGCTTTCTTGGCTCGAAACTATTATGCTGGCTTCCTCCCTGTCGTCTATTCCCGATCCGCAGCAGCACGTGCCGCGCTTTATTGGCACGGGCACGCCCATGCGTGACCTGGTGCAGAGCTACCGCTGGCAGGATACCCCGCTGGGACCGGTGGCCGGCTGGCCCGGCTCGCTGCGCACGGCGGTCAGCATCGTGCTGCGGTCGGTGCACCCGATGTTCCTGTGGTGGGGCGAGGAGCTCACGCAGATTTATAACGATGCCTATGTGCCGTGCTTCGGCGTCGGCAAACATCCGCTGGCGCTGGGGCAGGGCGGGCGCGAATGCTGGCCGGAGATCTGGTCCATCATCGGCCCGCAGATCGATGAGGTGCGTAACGGCCGCGAGGCGCGCTGGTATGCAGACAACCTGGTGCCGATCTGGCGCAACGGCCGGATCGAGGATGTGTACTGGAGCTATACCTACACGCCGGTGTTCAACGAGCTGGATGAAGTGGGCGGGGTGCTGGTGGTGTGCAGCGAGACCACCGCCAAGGTGCTGGCCGAACGCCGCCAGCACACGCTGGATCTGCTAAACCGCCGCCTGCAGGGCTGCCGCAACGAGGCCGACGTGCGCGCCGCAATCACCCAGTCCACCATCGACAATCCGGGCGACCTGCTGGATGCCACCTTGCTGAACGGCGCTGAAGCGATGGATTGTCCGGGCGCGGATGTGCTGGTCATCCGTGGCGCCGAGCTGCAACTGTGCGCCGAACTGGCGCTGGCCTTCAAGCTGTCCACGCGCCTGCCGCTGGATGGCGCTTACCGCCAGTTCCTCGAACAGTTCACGGCCGCCGTGTGCGCCACGCTGACCCGCTTGCAGAGCGACCGCGCGCTGGCCGAGTCCTCCCGCATCAAGGACGAATTCCTGGCGATGCTGGGCCATGAGCTGCGCAATCCGCTGGCGCCCATCGTGACGGCGCTCAAGCTCATGAAGCTGCGCGATACCGACACCGTGCATGAGCAGGCGGTGATCCAGCGCCAGGTCGACCATCTGGTGCGGCTGGTGGATGACTTGCTGGACGTATCGCGCATCGCCAGCGGCAAGGTCGAACTGCGCAAGGAGACGGTGCCGCTGGCGGACGTGCTGAACAAGGCCATCGAGATGGCCAGTCCGCTGCTGGAGCAGAAGCAGCACCGTCTGCTGGTGGATGTGCCGACCGTGCGCTGGCATGGCGATCCCGCGCGGCTGGCGCAAGTGGTGTCCAACCTGCTGAGCAACGCGGCGCGCTACACGCCCGCGGGCGGCCACATCACGCTGGCCACGCGCATCAAGGGCAAGACCGTGCAGATCCAGGTGACCGATGACGGCAACGGCATTGCCTCGACGCTGTTGCCGCACATTTTTGACCTGTTCGTGCAAGGCAACCGCCAGCTCGACCGCGCCAAGGGCGGGCTCGGTATTGGCCTGGCGCTGGTGCGCAACCTGGTGCAGATGCATGGCGGCGACGCCAGCGCCTACAGCGCCGGCGAAGGACGCGGCAGCACCTTTACCATCACCTTGCCCGATTCGGTGATGCTGGAAGAGGAGCTGCCGGTGGTGAACAGCAACGCCGCGCCGGCGCTGGAGCAGGGCGCCGGCTTGCGCGTGCTGGTGGTGGACGACAACCAGGATGCGGCCGATTCGCTGGGCGAACTGCTGAGTGCGCTGGGCTACCGGCCGTCAGTGGCCTACGATCCGGCGCATGCGATCGCGCTGGCGTCGGCCGCGATGCCGGACGTGGCCATCCTCGACATCGGCCTGCCCGGCATGGATGGCTTTGAGCTGGCCGGCCACCTGCGCCAGTTGCCGCTCGGCGCTGACCTGAAGCTGCTGGCGCTGTCCGGCTATGGCCAGGAAAATGACAAGACACGCAGCCGCGAAGCGGGCTTTGCCGCGCATCTGGTCAAGCCGATCAATATCGCAGAGTTACAAAATTCGTTGTCATAAATAGTTGCTATTTTCGTAAATCAAAGCTTAAAATAGCTCCCGGGAAACTTTTAGCGCGCCGGGAGCGGGATGAATCTGATTTACAAGAATGAAAAGACGCTGTTCGGCATCATGCTGGCTGTGTCGCTGCTGATCTGGGCCGCGCTGATTATCAGTACGGTCGGCATGGCGCTGGTTTATGGGCTGATCTTTTTCATCAGCTACTGCTTTGCGCAATCGGCGCTGGTGTCCTACCTCAAGGGCACGGCGGTGCAGATCACGCCGGCGCAATTTCCTGACCTGTACCAGCGCATCGAGACGTGCTGCCAGCGCCTCGATCTGGCGCCGGTACCGGACGCGTACCTGCTGCAAATGGGCGGCGTGTTCAACGCGTTTGCCACGCGCTTCCTCGGCCGTCATTTCATCGTGCTGTATTCGGAAGTGGTGGACGCGCTGGAAGAGCGCCCGGATGCGATCAACTTTTACATCGGCCACGAGATCGGCCACATCAAACGCAACCATCTGCGCTGGTCGGCACTGCTGGCGCCGGCGACGTTTCTGCCGCTGCTGGGCGCGGCCTATGCGCGCGCCCGGGAATACACGTGCGACCGCTATGGCTTCCATGCCTGCGACGATTTGAAAAGCGCACAGGTCGGCCTGGCCGCGCTGGCGGCCGGCGGCAAGCGCTGGCGCCAGATGAGTGCAGGCCAGTACGCCGCGCAAGCGCAGCAGAGCACGGGCTTCTGGATGTCGTTCCACGAGCTGGTCGGTGATTACCCGTGGCTGGTCAAGCGCATGGCGGTGGTGCGCGGACTGGCGCACGGCAACGAAGTGAGCCAGCCCGGCCGTCACGGCCTGGCCTATCTGCTGGCCTTGCTGGTGCCGCGACTGGGTGTGGGCGGCGCCGGTTCCGTGCTGGCGGTGATTGCGCTGATCGGCGTGCTGGGGGCCGTCGCGGTGCCCGCCTATGAAGAGTACATGACCAAGGCGCGCATGACGCAGGCAATTGCGGTCGGCCATGACGCGACTGCCGCCGTGGAGCGCTATTTCTACGCCAACGGCCGCGGTCCGGCCACACTGGAGCAGGCCGGCTATGCAATGGCGGACCCCAGCCATGCGGTGCAGGACATCGCGGTCGATCCCGGCAATGGCGTGGTGCGCGTGTTCCCGTCGGACCTGAACTACCGCGGCAAGGCTATTGCGTTCACGCCCAGTGTGGACGAGAATAAGCGCGTCGTCTGGCAATGTGCCGGCGAGGAGATTCCGGCCAGCGTGCTGCCGCCGGAGTGCCGCAACTAAACCAAGGACCGCTGTTGATCTCACCGCTGGAAATCGCTGCCAATGCCGTCATGTCGGTTTCCATCGTGCTTGCGGGGCGCAACAATGTGCACTCGTGGTGGCTGGGCATCGTCGGCTGCGGGATGTTTGCGGCGCTGTTCTACAGCGTCAACCTGTATGCCGACGTGGCGCTGCAACTGTTCTTCATCGTCACCTGCGCCATCGGCTGGCTGCAATGGCTGCGCGTTGCCGGCGGCGTGGCGCTGCCGATCTCCCGCGCCCAGGTGCGCGCGCTGGGCTGGATGACCGGCATCGGCCTGCTGGCCACCACGGCCTACGGCCTGATGCTGCAGGCCTACACCAACGCTTACGCGCCGTTCATTGATTCCGCCGTGCTCATGTTCAGCATCGTGGCTCAGCTGCTGCTGATGGGGCGGCGCGTCGAGACCTGGCCGTTCTGGCTGCTGGTGAATACGGTGTCGGTGCCACTGTACGCCAGCCGCGGCCTGTACCTGACGGCCGTGCTGTATGCGGCGTACTGGATCAATGCGCTGGCGTCGTGGTTCTTCTGGCGCCGCCAGATGCAGACCCAGGCAGCCTGAGTTACTTTTTCTGGATCGCCTGGCGGTAGGCGGTGGGCGTGACGCCCATGCGCTCGCGGAAGGCGGTGGCAAAATTGCCGGCGTTGTTGAAACCGATCAGCAGCGCGATGTCCTGCACGTCGATGTCGGTGTCCTTCAATAATTCCTCGCCGCGGCGGATGCGTTCCTCGCGGATAAAGCCGAACACCGTCATGCCGGTCTGCTCGCGGAACACCTGCGACAGCTTTTCCCGGTAGGTGCCGACGCTGCGCGCAATTTCCGCCAGGCCCGGCAGGGCCGCCAGGTTGTCGCTGATGAGACGTTTGACGGCGTTGACCAGCACCGCATCGGGATCGCTTTCCGCTTCCAGCTGTTCTTCCTCTTCCGCATTGGTGGGCGGGCCCTGGTGCTGGCGCCTGGCCAGGTTCAGATGCACCTGGATGCGCGCGGCCAGTTCGCCGGGGGAGAACGGTTTGGAGACATAGTCCACGCCGCCGATCGACAGGCCCAGGATGCGGTCATCGTCGGCATCGGCGCCGCTCAGGAAGATCACCGGGATGTCCTGCGTGACCGGATTCGCTTTGAGCAGGCGACAGGCGGTATAGCCGTCCATATTCGGCATGCGCACATCCAGCAAAATCAGATCAGGTCGATTGGCAAGCGCGAGCTGGTAGCCCTGCAAGCCATTAAAAGCGACAGAGACCTTGTACGGCATTTCGCTCAGTAAATCCACCAGCATACGCTGTTCAAACGCGGAGTCATCCACGATCAGAATTTTGGAACGAATGCTTTCAAGGGTAGTCGGCATGGCGTCCCCAGAAATATGGTTGATAAAGTTTTATCACTCCCTGTTGCGTATTATGCCTATCTTTTAAATATTTTTGATAGTTTTCTACGCTTGCAAAACAGTTGTCGCTTCCTTCAAAAGCAGGATTTTCTTAGATCCTTAATAATGAATTCGACTGTTGAGCAAGAGCAATGTTGGAGGCTGGATGACTGGCGTACGCGCACGGATCGTAGGGCTGATGACCGCACAGCTGCTGGCGTGGCTGGGATTGCCTGTGGCGGCCGCCAATTTGCAGATCTCCCCGGTGATGATCAATTTGCGCGCCGGCCAGGGCGCCACCGGCGTCACGCTGCAAAACCTTGGCGAACAGGCCGTGTACGGCCAGGTGCGTGTCTACTTATGGGAACAAAAGGATGGTGACGATGTGTTGACGCCCACCCAGGACGTGGTGGCCAGTCCGCCCATCATCCAGATCAATCCCAAAAGCAGCCAGATGATACGGCTGGTACGGCGCAGCGAGCAGCTGCCCGCCAGCGAACTGTATTACCGCGTCCTCATCGACGAGATCCCCAAGGACGACAGCGGCCCCGCCAGCGGCGTCGACATCCGGCTACGGTACTCCGTGCCCATGTTTGTGCTGCCAGCCGACGAACGCGCCGCCCCGGCACTGGCCTGGGCGGTCTACAAAAAAGAAGGCAATTGGATGTTGCGGGTCCGCAACAGCGGCACCCAGCGCGCACAGATCGGCGCGCTGGAGCTGAGCAACGCCGCCGGCCAGCAGTTTGTGATTGCGCCGGGGCTGTTTGGCTATGTGCTGGCAGGCAAGCTGCGCGAGTGGCGCCTGCCCACGTCTGGCGACGCCGATCTGAACGGGACGTTGACGGTGAAAGCCAACGTGAACACCCGCCCCATGAGCGCCAGTACCGTGGCCAGGGTGGATTAGCCCGGCATGGGGTGCCGCCAGTTCTGGGTGCTGTTATTGACATGGCTGGTCATGTGTGGGGCGCTTGCGCAGACCCCGCCATCCCCGCCGCCGCAGGAAGAAGAGCTTTTTCTGGAGGTGATTTTGAACGGCGAAGCAACCGGCCTGATATTGCGTTTTACCCGAGGCAAGCCCTCGGGGCTGCGCAGCAGCGTGCAAAATCTGCGCGATCTGGAGCTGGACCCCAAGCTGTTCGCTGTGGATGGCCAGCAGGAGTTCGACCTCGATAGCGTCAAGGGCCTGAGCTACACCTATGATCCGGCCCGTCAGAGCATTGCGCTGCGCATCGATGATGCCTTGCGCGCACCGGTGGCGCTCTCCGGCCGTACCCAGCGCCGCGCCGGCGTGGCCACCGTGACCCCGGGCGCACTGCTGAATTACGATGCCTTCACCGTGTTCGGCAAGGACCGCAGCACTTCGGTGGCCAATGAGCTGCGCTACTTCAATAGCAGCGGCGTGCTGACCAGCACCGGCATCCTCAACTACAGCAGCCAGCTGCGCCAGTACATCCGGTTTGACACGGCCTGGGTGCATTCCGATCCGGAGACGCTGGAAACCTGGCAGGTGGGCGACCTGATTTCGTCCTCGCTCACGTGGACGCGTTCGCTGCGCATGGGCGGAGTGCAATGGAAGCGCAGCTTTGACCTGCGTCCTGACCTGCTGACCTTCCCGTCTGCTGCGCTCAGCGGTTCGGCGGTGGTGCCCAGCGCTGTCAGCCTGTATATCAATGGCGTGCGCCAGGTCGAGTCGTCGGTGCCGTCCGGCCCGTTCATCATCAACCAGGTAGCCGGCATCAATGGCGCCGGCCAGGCCACGCTGGTGACGCGCGATGCCAGCGGCCGCGCCATCAGCACCACCTTGCCGCTGTATGTCGATACCCGCATGCTGGCGGCAGGCCTGACCGACTACTCGGTGGAGCTGGGCGCGCTGCGCCGCCGCTACACCACGGCGTCGTTTGACTATGCGCAGACGCCCGCCGTGAGCGCATCGCTGCGCCGCGGCCTCAGCGACAGCTTCACGCTGGAAGCGCATGGCGAAGGCGGCAAGGGCGTGCTGAATGGCGGCGCCGGCATGCTGTGGCGGCTGGGGCAGGCGGGCGTGGTGAGCGCGTCGCTGGCGGGCAGCGGCGGTACCGGCCGCGGCGCACAGGCATCGCTGGGCTACCAATATCTGAGTCCGCGTTTTGGCGTGGACCTGCAAACGCAGCGGGCCAGTGTCAACTATAGCGATCTCGGCACAGCGGAAGGCTCGCCCGTGGTGCGCGCCAGCGACCGCATCAATGTCAACCTGTCGCTGTTTGGCGGCCAGGGGCTGGGCCTGAGCCTCATCAGCGTGCGGACGCCGCTGCAACCGCCGGCGCGGGTTGCGGCGCTGTCGTATTCGGCCACGCTGGGCATGGGCCTGTATTTCAGTGCCAGCGCCTTCCGTGACTTCCGCGACGAGAAATCGCGCGGCGTGTTCTTCAGCCTGAGCGGCACGTTTGGCGAACGCGTGTCGGCCACCGTGAGCCGCAGCCGCCAGCAGGATGTGCAGACCACCACCATGACACTGTCGCGCTCGGTCAGTTATGGCGGCGGTTTTGGCTGGGCGCTGCAATCGGTCAACAACAATGGCACGTCGCTGCGCCAGGCGCAGGGCACGTATCTGGGCAATTACGGCCAGGTCACGGCCTACACCCAGCAGACCGGCGGCCAGCGCACCACCTCCACCGATGTGGCCGGCGCACTGGTGTTCATGGATGGCGGCGTGCACGCGGCCCGCCAGGTCGGCGCCGGCTTTGCACTGGTGTCGACCGATGGCGTGGGCGGGGTGCCGGTGCTGCAGGAGAACCAGGTCATCGGCAAGACCAGCGGCAGCGGCTATCTGCTGGTGCCCAACCTGAACCCTTACCTGCAAAATCAGGTGAATATCGACACCTCCAGCCTGCCGCTGGATGCGCGCATCATTAGCAGCGGCCAGAGCGTGGTGCCGGCGCGCGCGTCCGGCGTGCTGGTGCGCTTCCCGGTCGAGAAGTATGCGGCGGCCAGCGTCATCCTGCAGGGCGCCGATGGCAAGCCGCTGGCGGCCGGCACCACGGTGCTGCACGTGGAAAGCGGCGAAAGCACGGTGGTGGGTTATGACGGCGTGGCGTTTATCGACCACCTGCAAGCGCTGAACCATGTGCGCCTGAATGTGGAAGGCAAGCCGTGCGTGATCGAGTTCCGCTACGACGCCGCCAACGCCGGCGCCTTGCCGACGCTGGGACCGTTCAGCTGCCAGGGAGTGCAATGATGCTGCGCCGCTGCCTGATCCTGCTGGGCCTGATGTTGACGCTGCTGGGCGGCCAGGCGCGCGCCGACAGCTGCGCGGTCACGCCAAGCGATTTCGTGTTCCCCAGCGTGAGTTCGATTTCCAGTACCGATGTGTTTGCGTCGGCCACCTTCAAGGTCACCTGCACCTGGACCGATTTCCTGGGCAGCCTGCTGACGCCGAATGTCACCGTGTGCCTGGTGCTGGGCGCGGGCAGCAACTCGTCCACCACGGTGACGGCGCCACGCCAGCTGGGCAATGGCGCAGTCAGGGTCAACTACAACATTTACACCGATGCCACCTATGCCGCCGGCAAAATCTGGGGCGGCTGGGCAGGCACCAGCACGGCGTCGACGCCGATTGTGTTCCAGATGGTCAAGAGCGGCGGCGTCGGCGCGCTATCGCAGAACATCCCGCTGTACGCCAAGCTCACGGCCGACTCCACCTTGTCCAGTACGGCGGTGGGGCCGACCGACTTGCAGGTGACCTCGGACTTCGGCACGGGCAGCGCGGTGCTGCAGTACCAGTTTTCACTGACCGGCGTGCTGGGCTGCCTGGTGCCGCAGACGGTGGTGATGCCGTTCCAGGTGCGCTCCACCGTCATCAACGATTGCAACATCAATATCGGCAATCTGGTGTTCCCGGATAGCAAGTTGCTGACGGGCGCCGTGACCTCCACCGCCAGCCTGAGCATCCGCTGCAGCCAGAACACGGCATACCGCATCGTGCTGTCGGCCGGCACCAATGGCGCCAGCGCGACCGCAAGGCTGATGAAGAACATCGGCGGGCCCGAGACGATTTCCTATCAGCTGTCCGACACGCTCAACGGCAGCAACTGGGGGGATGGCACGGGAGGCACAACGGTGGTGACGGGAACCGGGGACGGGACGACGGTGACGAAGACGCTGTACGGCAGGGTGCCGGTACAAAGTACGCCGTCGCCGGGAGACTACAAGGACACGATTACGGCGACCGTGCAGTTTTAAGCAGGCGTCAGAAGTAGATGGTCCATTCGCCGGCGGTTTCCTGGCGGACGGTGTTGGCTGCTTTGTCGCTGCTGGTAGCGGCCTGATTGGTGCTACGGGCCGTCAGGTACGGGCTTTTCAGCTGGCAGGCGACGGTAGGTGCGGTTTTGGTGTTGCTGTTGGTATTGGCGGCGGCGGTGGCGTTGTCCGGGGTCTGGACGGTGCAGGATTCCTTGACCTCAAACGTGACCTGCATGGAAGCGGACGCGCTTTTACCGGCAGCGTTGGCCAGCAGCGGCAAGGAGAACAGTACGACAGCGAGAGCTTTAGTAAAAGTTTTCATTTTCACACACGTTTTTGAGGTGCGCAGCAATCCGGTGATGGCTACGGAATCCGGTGCAGATCATCTGATTCCGGGGTTCCTGTTGGGTAGCCAGCAAGTCCGCGAAAGTTAATCTACAGGAAGAATTTTATCCTGCAGGAACATTCTCGCGAATATTCACATTTTACATAGAAATTTACGTGTGGAAACAACGTGATTTTTGGAGAGTTTTTGGTGTCGTTTTTTGACCTATGTTGGGAGCAAAAAAAGCGGCCCCGAAAGCAGGTTTTTCATAGGAGAAATGTCGAAAAATGCAGGCAAAAAAAGGAGACGGAATTGGAAGAGGAATATACACACATTGTCACAGTAGTTGCATCACCTAAAAAAGTCACACTTTCTTGCATCAAACATGCAAGTTACTTGGTCTGAAGGCGTCGCGACCTGACGCATTTTGTTGATAACCCTGCAACGAGGAGTAGCAAAATGAAACATACCGACTTCGGCAGCATGCCCTGCCCGATTGCCCGCAGCCTAGGTAAAGTTGGCGAGTGGTGGAGCATCCTGATCCTGCGCGATGCGTTTTACGGTCTGACCCGCTTTGACGAGTTTGAAAAAAGCCTCAAGATCGCCCCGAACATGCTGACCCGCCGCCTGGCGGGCCTGGTGGAGGGCGGCCTGATGGAACGGCGCCAGTACAGCGCCCGTCCGCCACGCTATGAATACGTGCTGACCAAGGCGGGGCGCGATTTCAAACCGGTGCTGCTGGCCTTTGTGGCCTGGGGCAACGATCACCTGGCGCCGGAAGGGGCCAGCCTGCTGGTGGTGAGCCGCGAAACCGGCAAGCCGGCCGATCAGGTGCTGGTGGATGCCAATAGCGGCCTGGCCATCAATGACGAGGACTATATGTTCGCGCCCGGCCCGGCGGCCACGGAGGGAATGCGCTCGCGCCTGATCCAGATCAAGCAGCCAGCGCGCGCCTGAGTCGTGTTAGCGCGTCATTCGCCCGACGGTTCCAGCTGGGCGTAGACGGCGTTGGCCAGCGTGGCCAGCGCCGCCTTGTCCAGGTTGCCGGACAGGGCATAGCCAAATTGGCCATCCAGCCAGTAAAACACGCTGACCTCGCCTTCCTGCGCAAAGCGGAAGGCGGTGTCGCGGTGCTGTTTCTGCTCGGTCGAGACGTACAGGGTGAGGCGCACACCGCCGCCATCCCGGTACATGAATTGCGCCACCGGGCCGCTCTGGCCAGGCAGCAGCCGACCACCTTCCAGCGTATAGCCTTGCGCCGTCAGTAGTGGCGGTTTCAGCTGCGCACCCAGACGTTTCGACAGCCATGCCACCAGATGCGCTTGCTGGTCGGCGCCAACCTCGACCGGATGGCGCACTTCCGGCGTGTACACCGCATGGGCCAGCGCCGCACGCGCCGGCAGCGCCAGCGCGGCTTGCTGCACGCGCTCGCCAGTTTGCGCCGCGCCATGCAGCCACCAGCCGGCGCCGCCGCCTGCCAGCGTCAGCGCCAGCATGGCGGCCATGCGCAGCGGCCAGTGCGGCAACTGTAGCGGGCGCCGTTGCAAGGCGCGCGGCACCGGCTCATCCAGTACCGGATTGAACAGTGCGCGCAGGCCGGCATTGTGCGCGCGGTAGGCTTGCAGGCGCGCGGCCTCGGCCGGATGCTGGCTCAGGTAGGCGTCCACTGCGGCGCGCCGTGCGGGCGGCAGCTGGCCATCGACCCAGGCGTGCAGTTCGGCTTCGGTTACGGGGGCATTCATTTGATCACCTTCAGCGGCGAGGGCAGCGGCTGGCCCTCCATCAGCAAGCGCAGCCGCTCACGGCCGCGCGACAGGCGCGACATCACCGTCCCGGCCGGGATCTGCAGCAGCGCCGCCACTTCGTCGTAGCTCAGCTCCTCCAGCGCGACCAGCAGCACGACTTCGCGCTGCTCGGGCGGCAGCAGGCGCAGCGCGCTGTCGAGGTCGCGCAGGGCGAGGCGGCCGGCGGCCGCGTCCGCCATGGGGATGTGCAATGTGTCGTCCAGCGGTTCGCAGGCAGGCGGCTGGCTGCGCAGGCGATCGATGTGCAGGTTGTGCATGATGCCGAACAGCCACGCGCGCATATCGCTGCCCTGGCGCCACGAGGAAAGCTTGTCCCAGCCGCGGGCCATGGTGTCCTGCACCAGGTCATCCGCATCGGCGGATGAGCCCAGCAGCGCCCGCGCGTAGCGGCGCAGGCGCGGGAGGCAGTCGAGCAGGCGCTGGCTGTCGTGCATGTCTAGTCTTTGACGACGTGCCAGATGTCCTTGAAATTGTCGCCGTTGCGGTCGCCCGGTTTGGCGTCTTTCTTGAACAGGTACAGCGGCTTGCCCTGGTAGGCCAGCTGTTTGCTGCCGTCGTCGCGCGTGATGACCGAGTACGGCGCCGTCACACTGGCGGATGGCGTGACTGCGGGCCAGTTGTCAATGCAGGGGCCGTTGCAGGCGCTCTTGCCGCTGCCGGCGGTGTCCTTGTCGAAGGTGTAGACGGTCAGGCCGGCGGCATTGACCAGGATGCCGTCCTTCTTCATGACGTCGTCGGCAAGTACACTGCCGGACAGCAGCACAGCGGTGAGGGCGATGGCAAGTTTCATGGTGTGTCTCCTTGTGTGGGTGAATGTGATTGCGTAAACGTCGGCTGCGGCTGCTTTATTCCATCCTCCCTGAAATTATTTTCATCTTACGCCTGGACGCCAGCCGGTGGCGCGCCGGCCACTTGTAAACCGTGCAAGGTTTAGTATCTGGCAAGCAATGAAAGTGTTGCCTTCATCAAAGTAATTTCCACGTGGAATTAAAAACGCTTTGATATCAGGCACTTAAAGTGGGCATGTAATACCGCCCGTAAACTGTGGAATAATGCTATAGCGGCGCAACGGCGCGCTGCAGCGACACAGCAGAGGAAACACAATTTGGTGGACATGTTTGCGCTCGACGAAGAGCTGGCGCAGTGGGATTCGGCATTGCCGGAAGTGCAAGGCTCGGAGCGGCTGGCATTAGGGATGGCGCTCGCCTGGCATTTACGCCAGCGTGATCCTGCTCGTGCCCAGCGCTTGTCGGCTGAGATCACGCCCCTGCTGGACACGCTTCCTTTCGCCGAAGCCGCCTTACATCGCGCGCGTCTGCTGCTGACCGCCGCCGAACCGGAATGGCTGCGCGGCGAACTCGATACCGCCCAATACCACGCCGAACAGGCGCTGGCGCTGTGCGACCAGGCCACGGCCGCCGCGCCCGCCGCAGTGGCCGCCTGCCGCGCCGATGCATGCTGGATACTGGCCTGGGTGTCGAATGACCGTGGCGCCAGCGCCGAGGGTGACCGCTGGCTGCGCCAGGCCGCCGCCGCCGCACGCGCAGCGGCCGATCCGGTGCGGATCGACGTGGTGGACGCCGCCTCCGGCATCTGCGATGCGTTTGGCGACTGGCAAACGGCGCAGCAGCGCTGGAATGGCCGCTTCGGCACCGATCTGATTGGCGCGCATCCGATCGCGGCCGGCTGGATCAGCGATTTCTTTGGCACCTGCGCCTTCCAGCGCAGCGAATACGGGCGCGCCATCGGCCATCTGATGCTGAGTTTTGAAACGGCGCTGGCGACGGGCCAGATCCGCCGCGCCATCATCGTCGCCACCAACATCGGCAATGGCTTCACCAGCCTGAATGCCCATGAAGCGGCGCTGGACTGGATGCAGCGCGGGCTGGATCTCGCGCGGCCCACCGGCTGGCCGCTCAGCATCGGCATGTGCCTGATGCAGACGGCGGAGACCTTGCGCCAGCTGGGCCAGCGCGACGCCGCGCAAAGCCTGCTGCGCGAGGCACTCAACACGCTGTCGCCGCTGTCCGGTTCGCGCGCGTACGCGGTGGCGCTGGAGTATCAGGGCGACCTGGCGCTGGACCTGGGCAACCACGCGGCGGCGCTCGACAGTTTTACCCGCCTGGCGGCGCGCGGCGATGCACTATGCCAGAATGATTTCCAGAGCAGCGCGCGGCGCGGACAGGCGCATGCGCTGTCGCACCTGTCGCGCGCCGATGAGGCGCTGGCCGCCGCACAAGCCGCGCTGGCGCTGGCACGCGACCATGGCGACGCCTCGGGCCAGATCGCGGCGCTGAATGTGCTGGCCGATATCCACACGCGCCACCAGCTGCCCGGCCCGGAGCTGATGATGGCGCCCAACCCGGTGCTGCATTACCTGCAGCTGGCGCTGGAAATCGCCGCCACCATCGAAGGCTATACCGTGCCTGGCTCGCTGCTGGATGCGGCGGCGCGCGAGTATGCGGCGACGGGCGACTACCAGCGCGCCTACAACATTGCGCTGCGCGCCAATGCCGCGCGCGACCAGACGCACAGCAAGGAAGCCACCAACCGCGCCATCGCCATGCAGGTGCAGTACCAGACCGAACGCGCGCAGACGGAGGGCGAGCATCACCGCCAGCTGGCCGCAGCGGAAGCGCAGCGCGCCGAAGTGCTGCAGCAGACCAGCGCAACGCTGGAGCACCTGAGCGCGATCGGTCAGGAAATCACTGCGCATCTGGATGCGGAGGCGGTATTCCGCGCGCTGGACCGCCATGTGCATGGCCTGCTGGATGCGACGCACTTTTCGATCTTCCTGCTTGATCCAGGCGGCGAAACGCTGACCTGCACCTTCGGCATTGAAGCGGGCAATCCGCTGCCGCCATTCCAGGTGCCGCTGGACACCTCGAGCGCCAATTCTGCCCGCTGCGTGCTGGAGCGGCGCGAGATCCTGATCGAGCTGGATGAAGAGGGCATGACGCCCAACCTGATCCCCGGTACGCTGCCGACACTGACCTTGCTGTTTGCGCCGCTGCGCGTGGGCGAGCGCGTGCTGGGTGCGATGACGGTGCAGTCGCTGCTGGCCAATTCGTATGGCGAACGCGAACGCCTGATCTTCCGCACGCTGTGCGCGTATGGCGCCATCGCGCTGGATAACGCCAGCGCCTACCGCCAGGTCGCGGCAACGCAGGAGCAGCTGCTGGAAAAGAATCTGGAGCTGGAGCAGGCCTACAAGGCGCTGGAAGAAGTCAGCCTGACCGACCAGCTGACCGGCCTGCGCAACCGCCGCTTCTTCCTGCAGAACGTGGATGTCGACGTGGCCATGAGTTTGCGTGGCTATGACACCAGCCTGCATCGCGAGCTCACGGAATGCGACCTGCAAGCGCCGAATGACCTGGTGTTCTTCATGGTCGACCTGGATCACTTCAAGGAAGTCAACGACCGTTACGGCCACGCGGCCGGCGATTCGATCCTGGTGCAGATGCAGGAGCGCCTGCGCGAGGTGTTCCGCGAATCCGATTACGTGATTCGCTGGGGCGGCGAAGAATTCCTGGTGCTGGCGCGCGCCACGCATCGCGATGAGGCGGCCGGCGTGGCAGAGCGTATGCGCCGCGCGGTGGCGGAGCGCGACTTCGTTCTGCCGGATGGCATGTCGCTGTCGAAAACCTGCTCGATCGGCTTTGCCTGCTTCCCGTTCCTGCCGGACCAGCCACGCCTGCTGTCATGGTCGCAAGTGGTGGAACTGGCCGACCAGGGCCTGTACATCGCCAAACGCTCCGGCCGCAATGCCTGGGCGGCCTTGTACAGCACCGCAGCGACCAGGGCGGAAGGCGTGTTCCCGCGCCTGATGCAGCAGCTGGACCAGGCGGTGGCTGATGGCGAAGTGCGGCTGGTCAGCAATCTCACAGGCCCGCTGGCGCTGGGCGGCGAGCGGCGCCGCATCGGTTTGTCCAGCGATCTCGAACTGGGTTGAACCGATGGAAAAAACACGCTGCCGCTGGGCCAATCCGGCCAATCCGCTGTATCTGGAATATCACGACACCGAATGGGGCGTGCCTTGCCACGATGAGCGCCGGTTGTTCGAGATGCTCAATCTCGAAGGCGCGCAGGCTGGCCTGAGCTGGGAGACCATCCTCAACAAACGCGAGAACTACCGTGCGGCGTTTGACCAGTGGGACGCAAAGAAGATCGCCGCCTATGGCCCGGAGAAGGTGGCTGAACTGCTGGCCAATCCCGGCATCGTGCGCAACCGGCTGAAGGTGGCGGCGGCGATCACCAATGCGCAGGCCTATCTGCGTCTGGTCGAAAGCGGCAGCAGCCTGGATAAGCTGATGTGGTCCTATGTGGGCGGCAAGCCGCTCGTGAACAAGGGACCGGTGCCGGCCAAGACCGAGCTGTCGGACCGGATTTCCAAGGATCTGGGCAAGCTGGGGTTCAAATTTGTCGGTTCGACGATCATCTACGCCTACATGCAGGGCACCGGCATGGTGAATGACCATGCGCCGGATTGCTTCTGCCGGAAAGCGCGCAAGTGATGATGCGGGTGGTGCTCGACACGGAACTCAGTGGCGAGCGTTTTGCGAAAGCGTGCGCGCAAGGCGGGCGTTTGCATTACATCGCGGTGGCGCCATCGCTGGCACCTGCTGCGGATATCGATGATCCCCGTTTGCGTGCAGCCTGGCCGCTGAATCTGCCGGGCTTCCATCGCGTGATCCTGGGTGACGACGTCACGCTGGATTTGCTGGTTGGCGCACTGGATGCCGTGCTGCCGCAAGTGACCGCGCGCGTCAACGAATTCCATCTCGGTGCAGCCGTGGCGCCAGCAATGGCGCGCACCCTGGCGAAGCTTGCCGTGCAAGGCGCGGTGCTGCACACGCGCGCCGCCAGCGAGGCGCAGGTATGGGCGCTGACAGCAGCGGGCTTCGTGTGCCGGCTGGCCGCCGGCGACGACCGTGCAGAACCCGATGTCGTGGCGGAGTACCGCAGCTATAAGCCGCAGCCTGCCGCTTTGCTGGCGCCGGTGCGGCGTGCGATCGTGATTGGCGCTGGCGTGGCCGGCTCCTCGGCCGCCCACCGCCTGTGTGCGCGCGGCTGGCAGGTCACGCTGATCGAGCGCCACGCGCAGCCGGCGCAGGAAGCATCCGGCAACCTGGCGGGCATCTTCATGCCGCTGCTGTCCAAGGACGACAACATCCCGACACGCCTGAGCCGCGCCGCCTACCTGTTCGCGTTGCGCGAGTGGCGCCGCATGGGCGGCGCCGGCAAGGTGTTTGATGGCGCCGACTGCGGCGTGCTGCAACTGGCGCGCGATGCGAAACACGCGGTGGTGCAGCAGGAAGTGCTGGCGCAGTGGGACTATCCGCAGGAATATGCACGCTGGGCCGACGCACAGGAAGCCAGCGCATTGATCGGCGCGGAAACGCCGCACGGCGGCTGGCTATTCGGGCAGGGCGGTTGGGCGCGGCCAGCATCGCTGTGCGAGGCCATGCTGGCGGCATGCGGCGACCGTCTGCAACGCGTGTTCTGCACCGAAGCGCTGCAGCTGGAGCGCGTGAGCGATGAATGGCATGTGCGCGGCGAAGACGGCCAGCTGATAGCGCAGGCGCCGACCGTCATCCTGGCCTGCGGCGCCAGCGCGGGCAAGCTCGAACAGGCCTCCGAACTGCCGCTGTCCAAACTGCGCGGCCAGGTGACGCATCTGCCGGTGGATGCCAGTGCCACGCCACCCATGCTGCCGCTGGTGGTCTGCCGCGAGGCCTATGTAACGCCGCCGTCGAACGGCATCGTCTGCGCCGGCGCCACCTACGACAACGACGACGATCCCCAGCTGCGTGCCAGCAGCCAGCTGGAAAACCTCACCCGGCTGGCGGAAATCATCCCCGGCGATGATGTCGCTGCGCTGGCGCACAGCGCACCGCTGGCGGGCCGCGTCGGCTTCCGCTGCGCCGCGCCGGACCGCCTGCCATTGGCGGGTGCGCTGCCGGATTACCCCAACGCCGGCCGCCTCGAATTCCTGGCCGACGTGCCGCGCCACAACGGCCTGCACTGCTTGCTGGGCTACGCCTCCCGCGGCCTGATCTGGGCGCCGCTGATGGCGGAACTGCTGGTCTGCCAGCTGGAACACGCGCCGCTGCCGCTGGAGGCCGCGCTGGTCGATGCGCTGGACCCTGGCCGTTTCCTGCTCAAACAACGCCGCCGCGCGCAATAACGCTGTTGCGCGGCCCGCACAGCTGATAGCTGGCGGTGTCATAGTCAGCAGGCTATAATCGGTCACTGAACAACTATCCCGCGCTGTCCATGGAGAATCGCAATGGATGACCAAGAAGCGCAGCAGCACGAAGGCTCACCGGAGCTGTTCATGTTCCTGGCGTCGACTGTGCATGACATGAAAAACTCGATCAGCGTGCTGAGTGGCACGCTGGAGAACCTGCTCGCCGCCCATCAGAGCACCAGCGCCCCTGAATACAGCCAGATGGCGCACATGCTGTACCAGACCAAGCGCCTCAACGATAACCTGATCCAGCTGCTGGCGCTGTACAAGGACGTCGGCAAGCCTGGTTACCCCTTCGATCCGGCGCCGCGCAGCGTGCGCGAGCTGGTGGAACAGGTAGAAGGGCAGGCACGCATGCTGCTGCAATCGCGCGGCGTGACGCTGGATATCGACTATCCGCTACACGCCATCTGGTCCCTCGACGAAGACCTCGTGATCGGTGTGCTGGTCCACGCCATCAACAACGCCATCCGCTACACGCGCGACCGCGTCCGCATGGCGATCACGATTGATGGCGACTACCTTGAGGTGCGCGTCGAGGACAATGGCCTGGGCTTCCCCAATTCGCTGCTGGAGGCGGGCGTCAATGCCATGGATCCGCAACGCTCGCGCATCAACTTCCTCAACAATAGCAGCGGCCTTGGCCTGTACTTCTCCAGTGAAGTCGCCAAGATGCACAAGCATCGCCAGCGCAGCGGCAGCATCGCGCTGGAAAACGGCGGCACGCTGGGAGGCGGCTGCTTTATCCTGCGGTTGCCGTAACGATGAGCGTGGACGTCATGAGCTCCTCACACTCGGCTGAAGGCGGTATCGACTGGGGCGAAAAGCGCTACCTGATCATTGACGATTTCGTCGGTATCCGCCAGCTGCTGCGCGAGTCGCTGCGCAATCTCGGCGCCAAGCATATCGACCAGGCGTCCAGTGGTGGCGAGGCCATGGTGCTGCTGTCGAAAACCCGTTACGACGTGGTGCTGTGCGATTACAACCTGGGTGATGGCAAGAACGGCCAGCAGGTACTGGAGGAGGCGCGCATGCGCAACCTCATATTGCCGTCCAGCGTGTGGCTCATGGTGTCGGCCGAAAAAAGCGTGGAGTCGGTGATGGGGGCGGCCGAGCATCAGCCGGATGCCTACATCATCAAGCCGATTACCGAAGGCGTGCTGTTGACGCGCCTGAACCGCGTATGGGTCAAGAAGCAGATTTTCAGTGAGATCGACCAGGCCTTTGCCGACAAGGACTACCTGCGCGCGGCCAAGCTGTGCGAAGCGCAGATCGCCCACAATCCGCTGCATGCGATCGACCTGCAGCGCATGAAAGCCACGCTGCTTCTGAAGAGCGGCGATCCCGAACAGGCCGGCCAGGTGTATGAGCAGGTGCTGCAGGACCGCGAATACAACTGGGCGCGCTGCGGCCTCGGTAAAATCCGCATGGCCAACGGCGACCTGGAAGCCGCGCGCATGATGTTCCAGGCGGTGATTACCGATAACCGTTTCTACATCGATGCGTTCGACCAGCTGGCGGAATCGTTCCAGCAGCAGGGCAAAACGGAAGAGGCCTTCGACGTGCTGCAAAAAGCGGCCAAGCTGTCGCCCAATTCCGTGCCGCGCCAGCGCGCGCTGGGCCAGACCGCGCTCAAGCTGGGCAATATCCCGGTGGCGGAAAAGGCCTTCCGCAAATGCATCGAGATCGGCGAGTTCTCGGTGCGCAAAACCGTTGACGCCTATCTTGGCCTGGCGCGCGTGTGCGGCCAGAAGAACGACACCAAGGAAGCCATCCGCCTGCTGAATGCCGCCGTCCACCAGTTCGGCGGCGACCAGGTCACGCTGCGCGCCAAGATCACCGAAGGCCTGGTGTATCACGAGAGCGGCGACTTCCGCCGTGCGCGCAAGTCCGGCGATGAGCTGGAGGCCATGCTGGCCGATGAAGGCCGCCAGCGTCCCGACACTGAAACCTGCCTGGACATGGCGACGCTGCTGTTTGCGGTCGGCGTCAAGGATGCGCCGGTGAACCTGCTGTGCTACGTCACCCGCAACAACCACGACAACGCGCCGCTGCTGGACGATGTGCAGAAGATCTTCGACCGGGCGCGCATGGGCGAGGAGGGCATAGAGCTCATCAAGAATGCGCGGCAGGAAGCCGCCGAAATGATGAACAAGGGCGTACTGCTGTGGAAGACGGGCAAACTCGCCCAGGCGGTGGAGTGGATGCGCGTGGCGCGCAAGGCGCTGCCGCACAATATGCGTATCCTGTTCAACTCCGCGCAAATCCTGATCTCGCATTTGCAGAACAACGGTTACGAGCGCGGTCTGGCCGATGAAGCCATCGGGGTGCTGATGCACGTTGACGCCATCGCACCGGGACAGCAGCGCTTTGCACAGCTCATGGAGCAACTGGCCTTGCTGGCGCCTGTTTCGGGTGTGGTGGCCGCTGCGGCCGCCAGCGAATACGAGGCGGAAAACGGCCCCGTCCCCGAGAGCACGCGCTGGACCGGCAACTAAACTGACGGCGCCACGCAACAGCGCGCTTGTTTCAGCTTCGCCAAATGATTACACTGATTTGTGGCGCAGCCCTGTCTGCGCTTGATTCGCTGTCAATATTGAGGGCAAATAAAGGGCACAAAATATGCGCGATATCGCCATGGAAGTGTATAAAAAAATGAAGGTCGGCGGCGTCGCCTGGATACGGCCAGTCTCCGCCAAAGGTGACACCCTGGACAGTTTTCAGGCCGCCCACGACAGCGCCAGGCTGCTCGAACAGGAGGGCCTGATCGATATCGAGAAAGTGCAGCGTCAGGCCGACGGCCTGATTGACGCCATCCGCATCCAGCGGCTGGCGTAATTCCCGTTACGGTTTATCGGACGCTGGCTTGGCCGGTTTGGCGGCAGGCTTTTTCGCCGCCGGTTTTTTCGCGGCCGGCCTGGTTGCTGCCGGTTTGACCGCCGCTGGCGTTGAAGCGGCTGGCGATGCTGCGGGCGCTGCGCCGGCAGCAGACTTGCTCGCAGCCTGCTGCGCGCTGGCGGCTGCTGCGGCGAATTTGACGGCTGCATCGGTCATCATCGATTCGGACGCCATGGCGGTCGACACGGCCTGCTTGAACTGCTCCTGCAGCAGGTTCCACCAGGCGTTGGGCTGGCTGCCAATGGTGCCAGTGCCAGTACCTGTGCCCGCAGCGGTTTTCGGCGCTTCCGGCTCAGGTGCGGCTTTGGCTGGCGGCTCCGGCGCTTTCGGCGCGGTGGCCTGCTCCTTGTCCGCTTCGCGTGCATGGTGGAAGAAGGCCGAAGCATATGGATTGGCGTCGAAAATCGACTTGTCGTTGACGCCCGTGTTGACCGCCGAGGCCAGGCTGGCGCCCACGGACTTCAGTGTGGCAATGGTGTCGCGCTGGACTTCCAGCGCCTGTATGCTCCCGCGCAGCATGCTCATATTCAGATTGAGCCAGCTCTCGACCGCTTTGAGGTCGTTGATTTTCTTGTCCAGTTCTTCGACCGACAGGGTCGGCGCCGTCAGGCCCGGTACGCCCATGCTGCCCCACAGGTTTTTTACGAAGTCCAGCGTGTCGTTCATTACTCCAGCGCCGGGGATATTCGGCATTTGCGGATGCGGCATGAGACTCTCCTGTCAGGTGGGCGTTTTTAGCGCGTTTAGCGTAGCAGATATTTGTACGCCCTTCAAAAGTTTTTGACAACATTTCTATGTCCGTAAAGCCGAGATGGGCGATCCCGTTTAAACTAGCGGCCATGACGATTGCTTCTTTCCTTGCCCGGCATCGGCGTGTGCTGGTTTTGTGTGCCGCCACGCTGGCGTTGCACTATGCCGCCATCGACTGGGTGGGCGGAAGCTTGCGTGCGCAAACGCACAGACCATCGGCGTTGGCGCCGTCTCTGATGACAGCGCAGTTGCGGCTGGCCTTGCCCAAGCGTGTGGCGATGCCACCGGCACCGGAAGTGCAGCCGCTGGCGGCAGCGCCCAAGCCCATCGCCAGGCCGAAGCCGACAGCGCGCGAACCGGTGGTGGCGCCGGTCAGCGCGGACACCGGCGCGGCAACCGCGCAAGCGGCGGCGGATGCGGCTTCGGTCGTTGCTGCGGCAGGCGACATCGCCCTCAGTGCGCCGGCAGCGGCAGGTGGCGAACAGGCCGGCGCGGCACAGGCACAGACCGGTACGCCGCCGCCTGCGGTAGCGCAGGGCGAAACGCCGGCCGCCGCAGTGCCGCAGGCCGCGCCGCGCCAGGGCATGCGCCGCTACAAGGTCAACCTGCCGCCATCGGCCGTGTTTGAGATGTCGGTCGACCGGGTCGATGCCGACGGCACCAAATGGACGGGGGCTGCCACCATGACATGGCATACTGACGGCAGCCGCTATCGCGCCTCGGTGGAGGCGGGTATCAGCCTGCTGATCACGCGCATCAACCTGCTGGTGCTGCGCAGCGAAGGCGAAATCGATGACTATGGCATCGCCCCGCTCACGGCCACGGAAAAGCGCGCGCGCCGCCCTGAAACCGCAACCCACTTTAACCGCGACACCGGCACCATCAGCTTTTCCGCGTCGGAGCGCAGTTTCCCGCTGCTGGTGGGGGCGCAGGACAAAGCCACGGTGCCGTTCCAGCTAGGCGGCATCGGCCGGGCCGATGTCAACCAGTTTGGCAGCGACATCGATATACAGGTGGGCGAGGAAAAGGAAGCCACCGTGTTCCGCTTCCAGCTGGTAGGCGAAGAGGAAATCGAGACGAAGATGGGCAAGCTGGTGACCTGGCATCTGAGCCGGCCGCCGAAGCCGGGCACGTATTCGTCCACATTGGATATCTGGCTGGCGCCGGGCATGAACTGGTACCCGGTGCAGATCCGTAACACCGAAGCGAGCGGCGCGCTGACCACGCAAACCGTCTCCACTATGAAGATGACAGACAAATGAAGAAAATGACCACCTTGTGCGCCGGCTTGCTGCTGGCGTTTTCCACCTGCACCGTGCACGCGGCCGAAGCGGCCAATGGCGAACACCCGAGCAGCAAGCGTCCGACCAGTGCACCGCCATCGGCTGACCTGAGCTACAGCCTGAAAATCAAGCAAAGCGGCCTGTCGCTGAACGGCACCGCCACCGTGCAGTGGCGCGCGGGCGATGGCAAATATTCCATCGCCACCGAAAGCCGCGCCGCCATTTTCGGCAAGGTGGTGGAAAACCGCAGCGAAGGTGCGATCGACGACTTCGGCCTGGCGCCAGCCAGCTTCTACGAGAAGCGCCTGCGCAAGGATCCGTACACCACCAGCTTCAAGCGCGCCGAGAAGACCATTGCATTTACTGAAAGCGACGTCACCTATCCGATACTGGGGGGCGAACAGGATCGCAGCAGCGCCCAGTGGCAGCTGGCCGCGATGGCGCGCGCCACGCCGGACAAGTTCAAGCCGGGCAGCGAATGGCATCTGTTCGTGGCGGGCCGCCGCGACGCCGAGCAGTGGAGCTTCAAGGTGCTCAAGAACGAGACCGTGCAAATCGGCTCGGGCGAGGTCAATACCGTCCACCTGGTCAAGGCGCCGCCGCCGGATGCGCAGGGCCAGCAGGTGGACCTGTGGCTGGCGCCATCGATGGACTGGTACCCGGTGCGCGTGCGCTTTAACGACAATGACGGCGACTTCGTCGACCAGACACTGGAAAAGGTCGTGAAGAAGTAGCCGCCTGCTATACTGACGCCCCCCGCGATAATCAGAATTGTTTGCAAAAAATGCAATGGCGGGGACCACAGAATGGCAAAGAATGATTGAACCTATAACAAGTGACGCAGTGCCAGACAGCCTGCAAGCCCACTTCCAGCCGCATATTTCCGCCGATGAGATCGAGCAGGTCTACCACCTGAAACGCGCGCAGCCGCTGCTGCAGGTGTTCACCGCCCTGTTCCACGGCGGCTTTGACGGTGTGCTGGTGCGCTTGCTGGTACTGCGTGAACTGGCTGGCGACACCAGTTCGACCAGTTTCTCGCGCGCGGACATCAATACCCGCCTGGGCTACCTGCTGCCGGAATCGCTGGAGACGGTGCTGATGCGCCTGCGCACCAACCAGCTGCTGGCCTGGGATGCGCAGCAGGCCGTGTACCGCATCACGCCGATGGCGCGCAATGTGCTGTCGGCCATCGACGCGCTGCTGGCCCTGGGCAAGGAAGAAGACGACAACGCCGAAATGGGCTTCCTGCTGTCGCAGGTGGCTGGCGCCCAGGTCATGGGCGGCGTCACGGTCGATCAGCTGCATCACCTGCTGGGCCGCCTGGTGGAACTGACCGAAGAATTCTCCGATGCGATTGCGTCCGGGTCGGAATTCCGCCTGCGCGCCTCGCAGGCCAAGTGGCATATGGCGTGCGACTGGGTGGAGAAGGGCTCGGAAATCCTGCGCGCCATCACCACCGACGAAAACGCCGACAGCGCCACCCACAAGGCTGCGCAGGCCATCGGCCGCGCCCAGTCGGCGCTGCTGAACATGCAGGGCATGTTCTCGCGCGCCCTGAACCAGATCGAGCGCCAGCGTGTGCACCTGGGCCAGTCCGGCCTGTCCACCACGGACATCAAGCGCTGGCTGCTGGAGCACGAAGACCTGGCCTCGCTGGCCATGGACGCCATCGACAAGCCGGTCGTGCCGCTGTTCATGACGCCGGCAGAAATGATAGACGTAGCAGAAACCGAATTAATGGCCGACCGCATAAACACCACTGTATCCAATGGCCTGCCGGCCGGCACCGATGCGCCGACCACCGTCAGCGACGGCCCTGCCATGCAGCAGGAACTGGACGACTGGCTGGCGCGCCTGTCCGACTTCGCCACGCTGGGCAACTTCCCGGCTGCCGCGGACGAAGCGCCGAAATCCATCCAGGCGCACGAGTCGCTGCTGCCGGCATCGTTTGCCGTGGCGTCGTACCGCGCCTCGCTGCTGCCGCTGCTGGGCGATGCCGATGAAGCGCGCCTGCAGGGCGCCACCGCCCAGCTGGCGCGCCTGCCGGTGACGTTCTCGCCGCAAGATGAAATGGTCAAGCTGCCCGACCTCGAAGTCGCAGCCATGTCCCTAGCCTCCCTTACACTGTCTTTGAATCCGGAAGGCGACAAGTCTGATGAATGATGATGCACAAATCCTGATCGCGCGCCTGCTGTCGCACCAGACGCTGCGCCGTGACGATAAACTGGTCAAGCGCGTGCTGTCGGACGAACAGTTCCGCACTGAAGTCGATGCACGCCTGCTGGCGGTTGGTCTCAAGCTGCTGGACAACGTCTATGCCGACCACGTTACGCTGGCCCTGCACCGCAATATCGAGCCGAAGATTTTCGGCGCCAAGGACGTCTGGCAAAACAATAACTTCGGCCTGTCGCGTGATGGCGTGGCGCTGCTGGTGGTGCTGTGGGCGCAGATCATCCTGCCCAAGCGCGAACGCCAGGAAACCCACCAGCACGCGGAAGACAACCAGAACGATATGTTCGGCGTCGAGAAGCCGCTGCCGCGCGCGGAAGACACGTCCATCGGCATCGCCTACAAGGCGCTGCTGGCCGACTTTGGCGACAAGCTGGGCAAGAAGACCCGTCTGGACATGAACCTCGGCATCCTGTCCAAGCTGGGCTTCATCGAGCGCCGCGGCGATGTCGTCGTCGAAGGCCCGCTGCTGGACCTGCTGATGGATACCGACTTGCTGAAAGAGCGCATCGTCAATGGCGCGCTGGCCGACGTCTTCAAACGTTCGCCGCCGACCATCGTCGCGGTGCCGCGCAGCGAGCCGCCGATTGCGGTCGATGTCGTCGCCATCGACGAAGAAGAAATCCTGCCTGCCTTCGACATACCACCGCCGCCACCGGCGCCGATCGAAGACGACACTCCAGCCAAGGACTAAGCCATGTTTCACATTAAATCGCTAGAACTGGTCCACTGGGATTACTGGCAACGCATCAAGAATATCCCGCTGGACGCCAAGATCATCACCATCGCGGGCCAGAACGGTTCCGGCAAGACCACCTTGCTGGACGCGCTGCGCACCCTGTTTGGTCTGGACTGCTCGATGGGCCGTACCTACAAACACTATGCGCGCCACAGCGGCCAGCAAACCGCCTGGCTGCGCGCCGTGGTGGACAACAAGCCGATGGGCCGCCAGCTGTCCAACCGCCCGTTCCGCAGCTCCGGCTTCTTCAGCGATGACGAAGTCACGCTGTTCTGCCAGATCCAGAAAAACGGCGGCGACTGGAAACGCCAGTACCTTATGCGTCCGGGTAATGTGCAGATCGAAGACATCGGCGAGGCTGGCAACGACTGGCTGGGCGTCGAGAACTACCGCAAGCGCCTGGCCAATGCCGGCCTGTCGCCGGCGATGGCCAAAGTGCTGGCGCTGGAGCAGGGCGAAACCGACAAGCTGTGCGAATACGCGCCGCGCCAGTTGCTGGACCTGGTGTTCCAGGTGTTCGGCGACAAGGAAGTGCTGGATGCGTACGACGAAGCCAAGCGCCACCAGCGCGACACCGAAACGGAACTGAAACGCTTTGAAGCGGAGCTGGAAGCCTCCAGGACCAATCTGGAAGGTCTGCGCCTGCGCGTGGCCAACTACCACCAGTGGGAAGACCTGAACAAGGAACGCCGCAACCTGCAGGAAGAAGTGCTGCCGTCGCTGGAGTACCACGAGGTACGCGAGAAGAACAGCAACTTGAGCCGCCAGCTGCGCGAAGCGCGCAAGCCGCTGATGCAGGCCGACGCGCAACTGGCCGACAAGCGTTCGATGCTGGCCAGCCAGGCCAAGGCGCTGTCGGACGCGCAAAGCCATGAGACGGTGCTGGAGCAGGAACTGACCTCGCTGCAAACCCGCCTCACGCACGTCAACACCAAACTCAAGCCGCTGGAAAGCCTGCTGGAACAGAAAGCCCGCCTGGAAAAACTGGCGGCCGATTCCGGCGCCGACCTGGCGGAAGTAGCGAAGACGCTGCAGGAAAAGGAAATCGAACTGGCGCGCCAGCGCACCGCGCGCGACGCCATCTCGGCCAAGATTGCCGGCGAGCTGTCGACCATCTCCGCGCTGCAGGGCAAGACCGCGATGCCGGAACCGGAAGCGCAGCGCAGCATGCGCAAGGTGCTGAACGATGCCGGCATCGGCCATGTCATGTTGTCGGATGTGGTTGAAGTGACCGATCCGAAATGGCAGGGCGCGGTGGAAGGCGTGCTGTCGGGTTACGCATCGGTAGTGCTGCTGGATAAATCGTCCGATGCCGCTGCTGCCTACCGCCTGGCGGAAAAGGAGCGCTATCGCCACTTCATCGTACCGGACCTGGTGCACGCACCGACCATCAAAGACAACTCGCTGATGTCGGTGGTGAACTTCTCGGCCAAAGTGCCTGCATGGCTGGTCGAACAGCTGTCGCGCATCACCCGCGTGGACAGCGTGGATGTGGGCGCAAAGCTGGGCAGCCACGAAGAGTGGATCACGCCGGAAGCCTATCACCGTGAACGCCGTGGTGGCCGCTCGCTGTTTGTGGAAGTTTCGCGCTACCGCTTCGGTTCCGCCGGCCGCACCCAGCGGATGGAAGCGATCCAGAAATCGCTGCCGGCGCTGGAAGCGCAGGAAGACCAGCTGACGCTGCAAGTGTCCAAGCTGGCGACGGAAATCAGCTCGCTGAAAACCCGTCTGGCCGGCGTCGATGCGGCCAAGGAGCTGGCAGCGCGCTCGGAGGAATTCGCCGATGCCGCCAGCAATGCCGTGCCGCTGCGCGCGGAGCGCACCGAAGTCGGTGCACGCCTGGGCGAGCTGCAAAACCTCATCAAGAATGCCGTGGTCACCCGCACCCGCGCCGACACCACCTGGCAGAACGCGCGCTTCGCGCTGTCGGAAGCGGAAGCCGGCATGCGTCTGAATCACAAGCGCGCGCTGGAACAGCGTAGCGAGCACGCCAAGACGCTGCTGGCGCTGCGCAAGAGCTGGCGCCATCTGCCGCAGGCCTGGCGCCGTGTGGCACGCCGTGCCGCGCTGGTGAAAGAGCATCAGAACGCGCACCAGGTCAATCTGCGTATCCACAGCCTGGAAACCAGCCTGGCGCGTAGCGACTGGGAGCTCGATGCGACCGTGATCGACCAGTACCAGCGCCTGAACGACCAGCTGCACTCGCGCCAGTCGGAAACCGAAGAGCGCCGCTACCAGAACAACCGCGCCATCGAAGCGACCGGCAATGCCCGTGGCGCCTACATGGAGCGTCTGCGCTACACCATCAAGACCTACGCGGCCAACATCAAGGAGCTGGGCCAGCTGGCCGGCATCGAGGTGAGCACCGATCCGGTCCGCCTGGAAAACGACGACGTGCAGCTGGCGCAAGCGGGCCTGCACGTGCGCTTCAAGTTCGACGGCAAGGGTGTGATCGGCATGAACGACGGTGAAGCGTCGGGCGGCCAGCAGGTGATGAAATCGCTGGTGCTGCTGATTGGTCTGCTGAAGTCGGAAGAAGGTTCCGGCGGCTTTGTGTTCATCGACGAACCGTTTGCCCACCTGGATATCCGTAACATCCAGCTGGTCGGCGAGTTCCTCAAGAACACCGACGCCCAGTACCTGATGACGACGCCGCTGACCCACAACACCGACGTCTACGATCCTTCGGAACTGACGCTCATCACGAGCAAAAAGAAGAAGGACACGCAGTGGGCGCAGCCGATCTTCGTGCTGCAGCGCCGCCAGCAGCAGGAAGCGGCAGCGAAGGCGGCCTAACCCGCCAGCAGCTGATCCAGTTGCTGCACCAGCAGGGCCGCGGTATCGCGGCCCTTTGCTTTGGTGACGCCTTCCAGATAGGGCGCGCGCAACAGGCGCAGTTCGTCCACCGAACCCGCTTTCTCGACCTTGAGTTGCAAGGTGAAACCGCGCAGGCCCATGGTGCTCTTGATGGTCTTGTTATAGAAGTTGTACACCGACTGGAATTGCTGCACCTGGTCGAGCGCGATCGTGGACGGTGGTGGCAGCGGCAGAGGTAACGGCAGCGGATCAGGTTCCGGCAGCGACGCGTAGCTGGTCGCCAGTACGATGTAGTCTTGCGCCAGCAGTTCCTGCAAGGCGCTGTGGTTCAGGCCCAGTCCCGCCACATTGCGCAGCAGTTCTTCCTCGGACCGGTGGCCATCGACGAGCACCAGCAGGGTACGCAAGCGCGACGCAAGCTGGTACTTGCGGGTGGCGATTTCTTCCCTGCCTTTGGTGGTCTTGTCGTAGATGGACGTCTTCATAGCAGTGCAATCTTGTTGCCTTGCGGATAGATTCAGCATACCACCAAATCCACCGCACACAGCAGCTTACAAGATAGCACTGTGGCTTATTTGATGTCGAAAATATCAACCGGGCGCGGCACCGGTTTTTGGCTGCGCCGCCACTGCACCAGCAGCCCGGCATACACGCCGTAGAAGCCGCCCAGCAGGCCAAACAGCCAGGACGAAATCGGGTTGCCGAGGAAGTCCGGGTCCAGCGGCAGGCCGTTATGCATATGCAGATACGCTTCGAACAAACGGTAGATCAGGCGGCTGATGAACAGCATGCAGACCAGCAGCGCGAGCTTGCGGTTCTGTGTGTAGAAGAAGCCTTCCGGCCGGTTTTCCAGGCGGCTCAGTTTCATATTGCGCTGGCCCAGCAGGCCACCCACCACGGCGCCGGCCAGCAGCGCCGCCAGCGCGGTCCAGTTACCCAGAACCTGTACCGTCACCGCCAGCAGCATCACCACCATTACCGCCAGCGTGGCGTAGTGGCGCCACAGTTCGGACCTGGTGCGGCCCAGTACGATCTTGAGACGCGAGTAAATACGCCATACCGCCAGCGGCACGAGCAGCAGCAGTACCAGTGTGGTCATTTCCATAATCTGTCCAGTGCGGAATCGTCAAAACCGTGATTGTACGGCACGGATTGACAATCAAGGCTAGCATGAGCAAACTGAACTGCAGCAGCCCCTGCTTCTGGACCGAAAGGACATCCATGAACAAACCATTATCTGTGCTGCCCCTGAATTTAGGCCTGATGGCCGCCTCGCCGCAAGCCGGCGCCCAGCAGGGCGGCTACCGCCTGCCGCCCGCGGCGCTGCAAGACATCGTCGATGCCGCGCGCGCACCGGCGCTGAGTCTGAGCCCGCAACGCAATCTCGTCGCCGTGATTCAAACCCCGCCGCTACCCGGCATCGCCGAAGTGGCGCAGCCGGAGCTGAAACTGGCCGGCTTGCGCATCAACCCGCGCACCTGTTCTTCTTCCCGCTTTTCGTTTGGTACGGACCTGGCCTTGCTGGATGTGGCCACGCGCAAGGAAAGCCGCATACGTGGCCTGCCGCGCAGCTTGCGCCTGTCGGACCTGAGCTGGTCGCCGGACCAGCGCTATCTGGCTTTTTCGCACGTGGCCTTGCAGGGCGAGCACGGCGCGGTCGAGCTGTGGGTGGTCGATATCGAAGAACGCAAGGCGCGCAAGCTGTCGCCGCAGCCTTTGTCTACCGTGCTCACGCGCGGCTTCAACTGGCTGCCGGACAGCAGCGCACTGCTGGTGCACTGGCGGCCCGCCGGGATCGGCAAGCCGCCCGCTTCGAGCGGCGTGCCGTTTGGTCCGATCGAGCAGGACAGCACTTCCGACGGCCATGTGCGCCAGCTGCGCACCTACCAGGATCTGTTGAAGAATGAAGACGACGCGCGTCTGTTCGAGTACTACATCACGGTGCAGATGGCGCTCGTCGATGTGCACGGAAAAACGCGGCTGGTGGGCGCACCGGGACCGTTCTCGCGCACCTCGATCGCGCCGAGCGGGGAATATATTCTGACGCAGAGCATGACCCGGCCGTATTCGTACATCGTGCCGGTATCGAGCTTTGGCGAGCGGCTGGAGGTGCGCGACATGCACGGCGAGGTTGTGCACACCGTCGCCAATCTGCCGCTGGAAGAAGGTCTGCCGCCGGGGAACGATGCCGTGTCCGAAGGCGTGCGCCACGTGGCCTGGCGCGCGGACGCGCCGGCCAGCCTGGCGTGGGCGGAGGCCCAGGATGGCGGCGATCCCGCGCGCGAGGTGATTGATGGCATCCGCGATCTGGTGATGCTGCATGCGGCGCCGTTCCGCGAACCGCCGCTGGTGCTGGCGCGCCTGACCATGCGCTACGCGGGCATTGCCTGGGGCCGTGATGATGTCGCGCTGATTAACGAACGGTGGCACAAGACGCGCGACTACAAGCAGTGGATGATCGCACCAGGCCATTTGTCACGGCCGCCGGAACTGATCCACGCCGGTTCTTACGAGGACCGCTATAACAGCCCCGGCTCGCCGGTGCTGCGCGCTGACCTGAATGGCTTCCCGCGTCTGCTGATCGGCCCAGGCACCACGGTGCTGCTGGATGGCGCGGGCGCCACGCCGGAGGGCGACCGTCCCTTCATCGACCGTCTGAGCCTGACCACCAGGCAGAAAGAGCGGCTGTTCCAGAGCGCCGCGCCGTATTTTGAAAACGTCGCGGCCATCCTCAGCGACGATGGTACGCTGCTGCTTACCACGCGCGAGTCGCCGACCGAGCGGCCCAACTACTATCTGCGCGATCTGAACAAGCCGGAAGGCGAGCAGCTCACGGCGCTGACGCACTATCCGCATCCGACGCCGCAGCTGCGTGATGTGTACAAGGAGCAGATCCGCTATCGGCGCGCGGACGGCGTGGAACTGACAGCGACGCTGATGCTGCCACCCGGTTACGACGCCGCCCGCGATGGTCCGCTGCCGATGCTGATGTGGGCCTATCCGCAGGAATTCAAATCCGTCGGCGCGGCCAGCCAGAACACCGGTTCACCTTACCGCTTCAATGCGGTCAGCTACTGGGGACCGGCGGCGTTCCTGGCGATGGGCTATGCGGTGCTGGACAATCCCTCCTTCCCGATTGTGGGCACTGGCGATGATGAGCCCAATGATACCTATTTGCCGCAGCTGGTGGCATCGGCGGAGGCGGCGGTGGAGGAGGTGGTGCGGCGCGGTGTCGCCGACCGCCACCGCATCGCGATAGGCGGCCATTCGTATGGTGCGTTCATGACCGGCAACCTGCTGGCGCATACGCGCCTGTTCCGCGCCGGGATCGCGCGCAGCGGCGCCTACAACCGCACGCTGACGCCATTTGGCTTCCAGTCCGAAGAGCGGCCGTACTGGCAGGCGCCGGCGGTGTACCAGGCCATGTCGCCGTTTAATAACGCCGACAAGATCAAGGACGCGATGCTGCTGATCCATGGCGCGGAAGACAGCAACTCCGGCACCTTTCCCTTGCAGAGCGAGCGCATGTTCCAGGCCATCAAGGGCCTGGGCGGCACGGCGCGGCTGGTGATGCTGCCGAATGAATCCCATGCCTACCGGGCGCGGGAATCCATCATGCACATGCTGTACGAAACCAATGCCTGGCTGGAGAAGTACGTGCGCCACGCATCGGCGTAAAATGGGGCGCAGTGCAGCCTACTGGAGTGACGACCATGAAATTATTTCACCGCGCCCCCGATCCCGTGCCGGCGGACGATCCCGTACCGCCGAACGTGCCGCATCCCGTACCGCAGGATGATCCGGTCCCCGACCACAACCCCAGTCAGTCAAACGCCCAGGTGTAGAGCACGTCGAGTGCGTTGTTGGTGCCGGTCTGGAACTGCAGCGTGATGCGCGGGTTGAGTTTGTACTTCAGCTTGACCAGACTGGTCGCCGTACTCGCACCCTGTTCAAAGCTCAGGTAAGCGCGCGCCGAAATGCGCTTGCCGACCGTGACCACCGTATTCTGCAAGCCCGTCGCCGCGCCTGCGGACGAGGTGCCCGCCGCCTGGCCTACGCCCAGTTCATCCACGCCCAGCGCATTGGCCAGCTTGCCCTGGCCGCCGCCGAACAGGGCGCCGGCTGCAGTGCTGAGCAAGGCCATATCGTTGCCCTGCGTGTTGTCGATGCCATGGCCCAGCACCAGCCACGCCAGCTTGTCGCTGTCCGACACGGTGGGCGTCGATACCAGCTTGGCTTGCGGCGCCAGCGCGGTGCCGCGGACTTCCACACCGGCTTCCACATTGGTCTCGCTGAGAGCTTCGCCTTCCGGGCGGCGGCGCACGGCCAGGATGTTGAGGCCGGGATTATCGTAGGCGCCGGTGAAGTTGATGACGCCACGGTCGATTGCGAGCTTCTGGCCATATGCCGCATATGTGCCGCTGACCACGCGGATGCTGCCGTTGACGCGCGGCGGACGGCGGTCGGCGACGCGGATGCGCAGCGTGCCGGCCAGCTGGGCATCCAGGCCCTTGCCTTTGAGCGCGAAGTCATTACCGAGATCGGCCTCGACATCGATATTCAGCGGCATGCCCTGCGGCGCTTTGGTGGCAGGTTTGGTTTTGCCGACGATGACCACGTCGTCGCTCAGCGTTGGCGTATCTGCACCCGCCAGTTCGATGTTGGCGCGGTCGGCGCGGAATTTGCCATCGAGCTGGAAGTGCCTGGCGTCGCGCGTCAGCGTGCTTTGGCCGCTCAGCACCAGGATGCGGTCCGGGCGCGACAGCACTTCCAGTTTGTCGGCGCTGAGCTTGAGCTGCATGGTGGCCTCGTTGCCGGCGTAGCGTATCCAGCCATCCGCCTGAGCGCTGCCTTGCGTCCCGTCGAAGGTCAGTTTTTGCAGTTGCAGCTGGTCGCCGGTGACGCGCGCCTGTAACTGGCCGTTACGCAGCTTGATGCCCTGGTCCAGCCAGTTGACGCTGAGTTTGTCGCCGCTGATGTCGCCGTTCAGCTGTGGTGCGGCGATGGTGCCGCTGCCGCTGATGGCGGCTTTCAGCGTGCCGTCGATTTCCAGGCCGGGTTGGCCGGCCAGTGGTGCGAGCCAGGCGAGCGAGCCCATATTGGCGCTGCCGCTGACGGTGAAGGTGCTGTCATCGGCGAGGCGGCCGTCGCGTAGCAGGGCGCTGCCATCGAGCTTGGCCTGGCCGGCGCGGCTGCCATCGACGTTGAGCTGGACGCGCAGCGTGCCGTCGGCGACATCGGCGCGTGCATCCAGGGTGCGCAGGCCGAGAGCTTGCGGCAGGTCGGCGCCGGTGATGGTGAGGTCGCCCTGTTCGCGGAAGACGTGGACGCCGCCCGCCAACGCGCGCGTGGTGGCCTGCAGGTTTAGGTTCCAGTCAGCGCCGATGGTCATGGAGCTGCGCACGTTGTCGCGCCAGGCGTCGGAAAGCTGGGCGAGGTAGTTGACCGGCACACCGGCCGCCTGGCCTTTGCTGCGCCAGGCGGTGCCGGTCTTTTCAAGGTAGTCGATACGCACCGAACCCGCTGGCAGGTTGATGGCGGTGCTGCCCAGCACAAGCTGCTCAGGCTTGAGCAGGCCGGCCACGCCGGTGTCTTCCGGTGCGACCAGTTTCAGCGGCGCTGGCGCGGCCAGCGTGAGGGCGAAGCGGCCGCGGTTTTGCAGCGTGTCGATGGCGCCGGTCCAGGTGTCGTTGGCCCAGCTGCCTTTTACGCGCAAGGCGGCATCGAAGTCCGGATTGCTGGCGCTCAGCTGGATGATGTGGGCCGAGCGCGTGCCGCTGGTCTGCAAGCGGGCCTTGTCGAGCGAGATCGCTGGCGAGACGTAGCGCGTGATCTCGATGTCGCTGACCAGCGGTACGTCAGCCGCAATCTCCGCTGCCGCCGCGTTATTGCGTGTTGCGGTCCGGCGCGCTGTGCTGGTGCTGGCGCTGACGTTGCCGCCGCTGGCCATCGCGATCGTATTGCCCAGCGTGGCGCTGCCGCGAATCGTGCCGATCTCCTGCTGGCCTGGCGTACGCAGATTGCTGCCGTTGAGTGTCAAGGCCAGCGCCGGACGCGCACTGGTGCCGGACAGCGTGCCGTTGGCGCGCAGCGTGCCGCCAAACTGCGGACCCAGCGCGCCCAGTTGCGGTGCGTCGAGCTTCCATTCCAGCTTATCCAGCGCGCTGCCAAAGCTGCCCTTGGCTTGCAGGCTGTTGCTGGCCAGGTGAAGGTCGACGTCCGCATTGCTGACACTGCCCTTGGCAGCGGTCAGCCTGGCGTAGCCGGACAAGGGCGCATTGGCAAATGTCGACGGCTGCAGCATCAGGTTGACGCCGGCCTGCCAGTCGCTGGCCAGTCGTGCGTCGCCAGTGAACGTGGCATTGATCGCGCCTGCCTGCGCCGCGCCGAAGCTGGCGGGGTTCAGGCGTTGGATGCTGCCCGCCACTTTCAGCTGCGGCGTGCCCTTGACCACGGCGACATCGCCGGCCGCGTGGATCACGCTGTCCGCAGCGCGCTTGGCCGAGGCGAAAGCCAGGCCTTTGGCGTCCGCCTCAAAACTGCTGCGCGGCGCGTCCATGCTGCCCGTGACCATGCCGCTGGCCGTGATGGCGCCCAGCAGGTCGCTGCTCACCGCCGACAACTGGCGGGCATCGACCTTCCAGCGCAGTTGCTCGCCGGGGGCGCCGAAATTGCCGCTGACATCGGCCGTATTCTGCGCCAGCGACAAATGGGCATCGACGCCGCTGATATGCCTGGCGTCGGCATTCAGCTTGCCATTGCCTGTCAGCGCCTGGCCCATCAACTTGCTGGCCTTGATCTGGAAGTCCGCCGCCACTTGCCATGCCGGCGTCAACACACCCTTGGCATTGATGTCGGCATTCAGGTCGGCGATGGGATAGGTAGGGCCCAGCGCCGATGGATCAAAGTGATCTGCACGTAGTTTGGCGCTGAATTCCTGTCTGTCTTTGAGGCTGGCCTGGCCGGTGGCGGAGATGCTGCCTTTCTTTGCCTGCAGGCGCACCTGGTGCAGTTGCAGCAGCGCGTCCGCCAGCGTGGCCTGCAGATCGAGGCGCAGGCCCTTGTCAACCAGCGTGGCCGTCAGCGCCTGCTGCTTCGGCGTGCTGGTGAGCGCAATGTCGCCCGCGACAGCGGTCTTGTCGATGCTGCTGTGGATGTTCTTCAGATCCAGGCGGTCGGTGTGCAGCTTGAAATTGGCGGCATCGATGCCGGCGTCCGGCGCGCTGCGCTGAACTTTGCCGCCGCCCGTGAATTTGCCGGCCTGGCCCAGGTCGAGCAGCACGTTATCCAGCACCGAGGCGGTCAGCGTGCCATCCAGGCGGCCGCTGAAGGTCTGCAGCGGCAGGCCGTTCTGGTCCAGTGGCGCTGACTTGCCCTGGTTGGTCAGCGTGAACTGGCCAGAGAGTTTCTGGTCCTTGGCAATGGCGGCGCTGAGTTTCAGGCTGAATTTTGCCTGCGGCCAGCTGGCGTCGAAGCCTGCCGGGTCAAGATCTCGGCCAGTCAGGTCGATGGCGCGCAGTATCACCGGATCGAAAGGCGCCAACGCCAGTGCCGCTTCGCCGCTGGCGCCGTTGGCCGCGCCTTGCACCTTGAGCTTCAGCGCCGCCAGGTCGCCGCTGGCCTGCACATTCACCTTTGCGTTTGCGGCGGGTGCGCTGCCGTATGCCAGCGCCGCTTTGCCTTGCAGCGCAAACGGCTTGCTCCCCGCAATGGTCAGCGCGGCCGTGATGTCGCCAAACGCCGTATGCGCGGAGGCTTCCTGCACCTCCCATCCCTGTTGGCCGCCATCCAGACGGACGTGCAGACGTTCGATGACATCGCTGCCAGCGTCGCTGGTCAGCACCAGTTTGTCGAGGCGGCCATCCGAGACGCTCAGCTTGAAAGGCAGCTTGAGCGACTCCGGCATGGTGGAAGGCTCCGACGGTCCCGTGCTTTGCACGACCACGCTGCGCGCATGCAGTTCGCTGATCGTCAGGCCCTCGGAAAAATACTGCAATGGCGACCAGTTGATGTCGATCTGCTCCGCCGTCACTACCGTGTCCTTGGCGCGGTACACCAGCTTGTCCACGTGCATACGGTGATACAGCGAACCGCTGACGCCCGTCACGCTAATCTGTCCACCGCTGGCATTGGAAATGCGCTGCACCAGCTGCTGCAAGGTTGACTCACGGCCCAGCAGCCAGAAGGCGGCACACACCAGCAGCAAGAGCACGGCCAGGATGATCGCCACGCGGCGCGGCCAGCGGCGGCGTGGCGCCGCGGTTTCCTGAGATTTATCTTGTTCAGTCATCAGAAGGTGAATCCCAGCGAGAAGTGCAAACGATATTTACGAACTGCGTGGCCATACGCGACGTCGACGTTGATCGGTCCGACGGGGCTCTTCCAGCGCGCGCCGACGCCATAGCCCGATTTCGGATGCAGGGCGCTGATCGTATCGCCAGCGTTACCCGCATCGTAGAATACGGCCGCGCCATACTGCGGCTTGAACCAGTACTGATACTCGGCGCTGGCCGTGGCCAGATAGCGGCCGCCGGTGATGGCGCCGTCCTGTGCCACCCCCAGCTCCTGATAGCCATAGCCGCGCACCGACTGGTCGCCGCCGGCGCGGAACAGGTACACCGCCGGCACGCCGTTCTTGTCACGTGACGTCAGCGCGCCCAGTTCGGCGCGGAAGATCGCATTGGTGCTTACACCCAGCGGCAGGTAGGTTACGCCACGTGCATAGCCGCGCACGAAGGCTTCATCGGTCAGGATCGGCAGCAGCGCGCCGCCTACCTGCGCATTCAGCGCATAGCCCTTGGTCGGGAACAGCAGGTTGTCCAGCTTGCGCCAGGTGACGCCATACGTCAGCGGCAAGCTCTTGCTCTGGCTGGACGGGATGCCGCCGATGGTCTTGGTCTCGGTCAGCAGCTCCAGCGTCAGGCTGCGTTCCAGCAGTGGCGTGCCCCAGGCGCGCTTGCCGGCGATGCTCGCCACGCTGGTGACTTCGCCCGAAATATCGCTGCGTTCAAACGATGCACCGACGCTGTCGTTGTAGCCTTCCGGCGTGACCGGGAAGTAGAAATTGCTGGTGGCGGTCTGCTTCTTGGTTTCCAGCGTCAGCGCGCTTTTCATGCGCAGGCCGAACACCGACAGATCGTCATAGGTCAGCGAGGCACGGTTACCCGTGTTGGTCGAATAACCCAGACCGGCGCTGACGTTCTTGCGTTTGTTCTCGACCACGCGCACCAGCAGCGGCAGGGGCGCCATGGGGGCGGCGGCATTCTGCTCCGGCGTCATCGCTGCCGCATCCAGCTGTTCGCTGAGGATGGCGCTCATGTCGGCGCTGACTTCCACGCTGGCGAAATAGCCGGTGTCCTGCAGGCGTGACTGGTAAGACTGCAGCGCCGCTTCGCTGTAATAGTCGCCCGCATGGATTTGATTCAGGTTGCGGACCACGGAAGCGGGGTAGCGTTTCAGGCCTTCGATGCGCAGTTCGCCGAAGCGCATTTCCGGGCCGCTGTCGATCACCACATGCAGGTTGGCCAGATGGGCCTCCGGGTCGACCGTGGCCTGGCTGTCGACCAGCTGCGCGCGTGGATAGCGCGTCTGCACCACGGAGCGCAGCGTGGCGCGCTTGGCGCCTTCCCACGCCTCCTGGCGGAATACCTCGCCCTTTTTGAGCGGCCATGCGGCTTTTAGCGCATTTACGTCGAACTGCTTGTCGGCAGGCAGTTCCGGATTGACGCTAAAGCCTTGCAGTTCAAGCGCGATTTCACCGACGCGGACCGGTTCGCCCGGCTCCACCTTGATGAGCACCTGCGGTGTGGCGGAGTCGCGGTCCACGCGCGCGCTGACCACTGGGGAGTAATAGCCATCCGTTGCCACCAGCGTGCGGATCTGCTCCGGCGCCACGCGCACCAGCCGTTGCAGCTGTTCGCGGTCGATGCGTTCATTGCCGCGAAAACGCAGCAGGTCCAGATTATGTTCCAGCAGTTCGCGCACCTCGCCGGGGGCGTCGATACGGACGTCATACTTCAAACCTTGTGCCTGCGCCGCCATGGCCAACAGGGCCGTAAGAAGTCCGCCGGATACTTTTGTCACAACTTGTGCCAAAATTCGTGATCCTGCCCGTTTTTTTGCTGGCGATGCCGGTAACATGAGACTCCATAAGGTGTACGCTAGTAAGCATGTTACCGGATTGCCCAGAAAGATGGCGTACTAATAATATTGCTTCATCTGGAAAGAATTATGCTGCCTACCGATACCGCCCTGGTCCTGTTTAGCGGAGGCCAGGACTCCACCACCTGCCTGGCCTGGGCGTTAAAACACTATGCACGCGTTGAAACCATCGGTTTCGATTACGGCCAGCGCCACGCTGTGGAACTGACCGTGCGTCCGCAACTGCTGCAAAGCCTGCGCGGCCAGTCGGCCGACTGGAACGCCCGGCTGGGCGAAGATCACATGATCGACCTGTCGCTGATCTCGGCCATCTCGCAAACCGCAATGACCCATGACATCGCGATTGAAACCCAGGCCAATGGCCTGCCGAATACCTTCGTCCCCGGCCGCAACCTGCTGTTCATGACGGTGGCGGCCACGGTCGCCTATCGCCGTGGGCTGACGGTGCTGGTGGGCGGCATGTGCGAGACCGATTTCTCCGGCTATCCGGACTGCCGCGACGACACCATGAAAGCGCTGCAGGTGGCGCTTAACCTTGGCATGGACACCCGCATCAAGCTGGAAACGCCGCTCATGTGGCGCGATAAAAAGCAGACCTGGGAGCTGGCGCAGGAACTCGGCGGCCAGCAGCTGGTGGACCTGATCCGCAGCGGCACCCATACCTGCTATCTGGGCGAGCGCGGCGCGCTGCACGACTGGGGCTATGGCTGCGGCACTTGCCCGGCCTGCGCGTTGCGCGCACGTGGCTACCACCAATTTGTGGGCGCCGAGGTGTAGATGCCTGCCCATACCCAGGCACGGCTGCGCCGTTTGCTGCAGGATCTGCTGTCGCCAGCGATCCTGTCGGCACTGGTGCTGACCTGCTGCCTGGGTGTGACCGCTGCGCTGTGGCATAGCGCCAGTTCCGATGCCGAACAGGACGCCCAGGCCGACTTTGACGGCCGTGTGCGGGAACTGGTGAACAATCTCGATCAGCGCATGCAGACCTATATCCAGGTGCTGTATGGCGTGCAGGGGCTGTTCGCCAGTTCGGAAAGCGTGGGACGGGATGAATTCCGTACCTATATCCTCGGCCAGGAACTGAACCGCCACTTCCCCGGCGTGCACGGCGTGGGCTTCATGAAGCTGATTGGTCCGCACCAGCGCGAAGAGCATGAAGCGATGGTGCGGCGCCAGGGCTTTCCTGCTTATCGCGTGTTCCCGCCGGGCGAACGCGCCTGGTATGCGCCTATCGTCTACCTGGAGCCATTCAGCGACAACAACCGTCTGGCGTTTGGCTTCGACCCCGCATCGGAAGCACGCCGCCGCATTACGCTGGAGCAGGCGCGCGATTCCGGCCAGCCGGCGATGAGCGGCAGCATCCGCCTGGTGCAGGAGAGCGATAAGCTGGTGCAGTCGGGTTTTCTGATCGTGCTGCCGCTGTATAACCACGGCCAGCCAGTTGCCACGCTGGCGCAGCGCCGCGCTGCGATCAACGGCTGGGTGTATGCGCCGTTCCGCGTGGGCGATCTGATGGCGGGTCTGGGTGGCCCGCGTGTCGCCGCGCTGGATGTTGAAATCTACGATGGTGACGCCATCGCACCGTCGGCGCTGATGTATGACAGCGCCGCCAATGCGCAGGGCAAGCAGCGCACCACGCGCCAGCAAATCAGCATTGCCAATCATCGCTGGACGTTGCGTATCTCGATGCTGCCCGGTCCTGCCTCGGCGCGCAGCGACAAGGCACAGCAGATTGGCCTGTTTGGCGTGTCGCTCAGCGTGCTGCTGGCGTGCCTGACCTGGCTGCTGGCCCGTGGCCGCGTGCGCGCGCGCGAAGGGCTGCAGCGTAGCAGCACGCTGACGGAGGAACTCAAGGAAGGCCAGTCGACGCTGATGGTGCTGGCCGATAGCGCCCAGCGCAGCCAGGCCATGTTGCGCAGCATCCTGGATTCGACCATCGACGGCATCCTGGTCGATAACCTCAAGGGCACCGTGCTCAATTCCAACCGCCGCTTCCGCGAGCTGTGGAATGTGCCGGAGCACCTGGACTGGCAGAGCGATGGCGCGGTGCTGATGTCGCACATGAGCGCACAGCTGCGTCATGCGGGCAGCGGCTTGCGGCTGGACGAACCGGCGCAGCTGACGCTGCCTGGCGTGCAACGCGGTACACCGTTCGAGGAAGAGCATGAAGTGCTGCATCTGAAGGACGGCCGCGTGATCGAGAAGCATACGCGCGGCCTGCAACTGGGCAGCGAGCCTGCGCGCATCTGGTCCTTCCGTGATATCACCGAACGCACGCAGATAGAGCAGCGCGAGCAGACGCGCCGCCATGTGCTGGAGCTGCTGGCGACAGGCGCGCCGTTGCAGACCATCCTGGAAAGCGTGGTGCTGGGCGTGGAAGCGGATAACGAGGATATGTTGTGCAGCATCCTGCTGCTCGACGAAAGCGGCGAGCATCTGCTGGTGGGCGCCGCGCCTAGCCTGCCAGCTTTCTACAACGCCGCCGTGCATGGGCTGACGATCGGCAAAGGCATGGGCGCCTGCGGGCAGGCGGTGGTGACGCGTAACCGCGTGATCGTGGAAGACATCCGCAGCGCGCCATCGTGGGCTGAATACCGCGACATCGCGCTGCAGGCGGGGCTGGTGTCGTGCTGGTCCGATCCTATTTTCAGCGCCAGCGGCACGGTGCTGGGCACGTTCGCGATCTACCACCGCGATGCCCGCTTGCCCAGCATGGCGAATATCGCCCTGATCGAGCAGGGCGCTCGCCTGGCCGGCATCGCGATTGAACAGGCGCAGGCGGCGGTGGCGCTGCGGGCCGGCGAGGCGCGCTTCCGCAGCCTGTACGACCATGCGCCGGTGGCGTTGTGGGAGCAGGACTGGTCCGCCGTGCGCGGCGCGCTGGCCGAACTGGAGCTGTCGGGCGTGGAGGACCTGGAGGGGTATTTGCAGGCCAATCCAAGCCAGTTGCGGCGGCTGGCTTCCCTGGTACGCATCATGGATGTCAACGCGGCAGCGCTGGAGCAGGTAGCGGCGCCGCCTGGCCGCAAAGACCTCGGCGCACTGACGCTGGCGCAGAACTTCGACGCCTCGGCGATGCCGAATTTTGCGCGCGCATTGACAGCACTCGCGCGCGGGCAGCACTTCTTTGCCTGCGAAGGCAGCTTTGAACGGCTGGATGGCGTGGCACGCCTCAACGAGCTGACGCTGCTGGTGATGCCGGGCCATACCCACAGCCTGGATTTTGTGATTGTCTCGACGCTGGACATCACCGAACGGCGCCGCATGAACGATGAGTTGCGGGTGCTGGCGACCACCGACTTCCTGACCGGCCTGTCGAACCGGCGTGAATTCATGGGACGCCTGCAGGAAGAGCAAGGACGCCTGCAGCGCGATATCGGCGCCTGTGCGGCCGTGCTGTTGCTGGACATCGATCACTTCAAGCGCATCAACGATGAATACGGCCATGCGGCGGGTGACGCGGTGCTGCGCCAGCTTGCTGACCTGATGCGCGACGGCCAGCGCAAGATCGATATGATGGGCCGCATCGGTGGCGAAGAGTTTGCGATACTGCTGCCGGGCACCGACCTGGATGCGGCGGCGGTGTTTGCCGAGCGTCTGCGTCAGCGCGTGGAGCAGACGCCCATGCAGCTCAACACTGGCGCCGCACTGGGCATCACGGTCAGCATCGGGATTGCTGCTATGGGAGGGAATTATCCGGCCGGGGATTCGGCACTGATCCGCGCCGACCAGGCGTTGTACTGCGCCAAGCGTGGTGGCCGTAATCGGGTGGAACTGATGGATGTGGAGGCGGATCGGCCGGGGCATCAGGTCCCGGCCGCTTCCGGTTGAATCGTTACACTGCCTGTTGCATGGTTGCTTGTGCGCGGTGCTTGCGTGGGCGGGACACGAAGATCCAGTACAGGCCAACCGGGATCAGCAGTGGCAGCAGCAGGGGCGACACCACCGCCACAGCCACCAGTGCTGCCAGGCCCACGCCAGCGACGGCGAGGATGCCGAGACTGGCGAACAGGATGCACAGGAAGACCGCCACACACACCATCACCAGGCCGGCAAACAGCATGCCCGCGCCGCCGAACACCACCGCCAGCACCGCACCCAGCGGGCCGTCGATTTCATCGCCATCGATATTGACGTACATGCCGTCGCCAAAGACCGCCTGCCATAAGGCAATGGCCAGCAGGAAGATCAGCGCGGCAAAGATGAGTTTTTTTGCTTTGGTGTTCATGGCGTACCCCGTTCGTTGATTTCGTTAATGCCGTTTGGCATGGTTGAACTGTACCGGCCACGCACTGCGGCAGCGAACGGATTGCGACAGACCGGCGGATTTGCAGGATGGAACGCATGCCAGCGGCGACGAGCTGGAATAGGCGGGATTAGACCTTGATTTAAAGTTATGGTGGTCTAAACTGATAATCTCACTTGCACATGGAGGGCTTGAACATGGCTTGGCTAGCAATGAGCGAGGGGCAACCGATTCCCTCGGTATGCAAACGAACGAGGCGCCAATGCAGCGCCCGGCGTCTCTCTGGCGGAGGACCGAAAGGCCCGCCATCGGCGCCGCCGACGATACCGCCCATCATCATCACGCCGTTTACATACCAGGTGCCGGAGCCGGCCATCGACCCGCGCATCACACCGCTGAAGCCGCCGATCACGGAGCGGCGGCCTTGCATGACCTGCTGAGGTCTCACAACAGGAAATAAAAAAAGCCCGCATGCGTTGCGGGCTTTTGCATTGGAACGGGAAGCTTATGGTTTGCGGCGGCGCGCGACGGCTGCCACCAGGCCCAGGCCGGCCAGCAGCATGGCATAGGTTTCCGGTTCAGGCACGGCAGCAATATAGGAATGGTTGTCCGACTCGAACGCATCCTGGGTGGACGAGAATGTCACCTTGGTGATGGCGGTGCTGCTGAAGATGTTCATGTAGAAGCCGACGCCCTGGTTGCCGTCCGGCGAGACGGTGGCTGCGGCCGCCATTTGCGCACCGGTGATGGTGGCCAGATGGGTGGCGCCGGCATACAGGTCGACCGAATTGTAATTGTCGGGTGAGCCCATGTAGAAACCAAAGTAGCTTACGCCATAGCCGCCGAACGTGACGCTGGAAGACGATGGCTGGCCATGCGTGGTGCCGACCGAGAAGAAGGCGGTCAGATCGCCTGGCGGCTCGGCAGCGTAGCCGGAGTTGCCGGGATAGGCAATGACTGCTGCAGGGTTGTCGTAGGTGGCAAAGCCGACCGGCAGGCCGCTGTCAAAAGTGACGGTGGCGGTCACGGGCTGGGCCGAAGTCATGCCACCCGTGGCGTTGTAACTCACGCTGGCGTGAGCGCCGAAAACTGCGCTGGCCAGGCTCATGCCCAGCAGGAATTTGCTCATGGTCATCGTGTTCCCCTGTTTATTAGCTACTGGAAATTGCTGATTGCAAATTAATAATACAAATGACTAAGAGGCAATACAAATTACGAATTAGAACGTTTCGTCGGTAAGTGTGTCTTTTAACGTGGATGTGTGACATCGGGTTCAGAAATTGTGCCGTAGGCCCAGCGCTACGCCCTTGAGCGTGGCGCCGGGCTGCACGCCCAGGCTGTTGATGGCGAAATCCACCACGCCGTTGCGCCGATTCGACAGATGGCTGTAATACACAAACAGCGCGCTGCGTCTGGACAGGGTGTAGTCGTAGCCTGCCGTGTAGTGGGTGGCGCCGGTCGCCGCTCCTTTGCGCACAAAGCCGACGGTGACGCCGTCCGCCGCGCTGCCGCTGCCATTGCCCGCATGGCCGATGCCGAGCTTGATGCCGTGGCGGCCCATCTGCTGCGTCAGGGCGGCGTAGACATCGTTGCGCGCCAGCGTGCCGCCTGCCGTTTCGTAGCGCAGCCGTTCGGCGATCATCGCCACCCGCGTTTCGCCATAGCGGTAGGCGGCAGCCAGCTTGGCGCCGCTGTCGTTCAGACCGGGACCCTGGTAGGCGTGATGGCGCTCATAGGCGGCGCTGGCATACCAGGCGCCTTGTTCGTAGATCAGCGCCGCCGAGCTCAGCGATGGGTGGGCGCCGCTGGCCGGGCGCTCTTCGCTGAGGCCGTGGGCGACGCGCAGCTGCACGCCATGCCAGAGTGGCGTCCAGTAATGTACGCTGTTTTGCTGGCGGCGGTCGAAGGACGCGGTGTCGCTGGTGTTGCTGACGGTGGCGCCGGCGCCGTTGCCCATGATGCTCATGTAGCCGGCGGTGGTCGGGTAGTACGGGTCGAGGCTGGCAGTGGCGCCGTTGTAGGGCGTGACCCAGTTACCGGCGAACAGCGTCCCGGCAGCGCCTTCGATGCCGAGCCGGGTGTCGCGCGCGGCCGGGCTGCCGGCGCCCGTATCGGGCGACAGCGTGCCTTCGATCTGGAACAGGATGCGGGTACCGCCGCCCAGATCTTCGCTGCCGCGAAAGCCCAGCACCGAGCGGTAATTGCTGAGCCGCGCCACGGGCGTACCATCGTTTTGCAGGCGTTCCAGGCCGACGTTGAGCCGGCCATACACCTGTACATCGTCCTGGGCGATAGCACTGGCGCTCAGGGTGGCGAGCAGGACGGAAAGAATCTTGTGCATGATTGCCGGGTTCCTATTGTTGTTACGGTGCGAGCCGCTTATTATTTCACCCCCACTTTTCTTTCGACACGACCATAAGTATGAGTATTGAGTACCCCGATGCAGATGACGGCGCCCTGGTGCAGGATGATCGCCTGTGGCAAGGCAATGGCTGGACCGCGCGCGTGATTAAAAACGAAGACGACGATGGCTGGGCCGTCGCCATGATCAAGGATGGTGAACCGGAACCGGCGCTGGTCGGGCCGTGGACCATGGGCCGTGACAAGAAAAATCCCAAACCGCTCGACGTCAACGCCTTCAATACCCTGGTCAAGACCGCCAACGAGGTGATCCGCCGCCACGAGCAGCAACTGCACGCGCAGCTGCACAAGAACGTCACAGTGGGAACGGACGATGGCCCGGTCAAGGTTTGCCTGGACATCACGCCCGACGAAGATGACCCTTACGCGACCCTGAGCGCCTTCGACCAGTACGGCGAAGAGCTTGCAAAAGTACGTGTCGCCCCCACCTTTAAACTCAGCGTAAGCAGCGCGTCCGCATGGATAGATAGCAGCTACAAGAAGCCTTAAAGAAACTATATGCTTGAAAGCTATTGTTATTGAATTACATAAAAATTTCGTTAAATAAACGTGTAAGTGAATGTAACACTCAATCGTGCGTGCCCTGATTTTTGACGCTCGACTGCTACATTGAAACCTCCTCGCGCGGTGTATTTTTTACACCGTTTTTTTTTACCCAAGGAGGTTTCATGAAAACAGCAAAACGCATCGTAAGTGCAGTGGTAATCGCCGGCGCGGCCATGGTGGCCAATGGCGCCATGGCGGCGGATGTCAGCAACCCGGATACCGCGCTGCCATTGGCCGTGGGTGGTGACTACTTCGGTCATACCTTCGCAAACAACAACGCCGGCAACAGCTTCGCCGAGCGTTACACCTTTAACGTTGGCGCCGGCAGCTCGATCTACGCCGATTTGTTCTCCAACGCCAAAGACGCCAACAGCGGCCTGGACATTCTGGGTCTGGCACTGTTCAACGCGGATGGCCTGGTACTCAAGGGTAGCCAGACCTCGACCGGCAAAACCGATGTGTGGGAGCTGACCTCGGGTCCGCTGGCCGCAGGCCACTACTTCCTGCTGGTGAGCGGTACCGTACTGTCGAACTCGGTGGCAAGCTACACCGGTTCCGCAGCGGTAACGGCCGTCCCTGAGCCTGCCACCTATGGCATGCTGCTGGGTGGCCTGGGTCTGGTGGGCGCCTTGGCACGCCGCAAGCAAAAAGCTTCGGATGCTGCATAAGTTGATGTAACCGCGTTTTTTGCGCGCCAGCCAGGTGGCTCGCGCCGCCTGGCTCTGCTAGTATTTCCTATGCGCATGTACCACATGGTCATAACATAGGAAAACCGATGGAAAGTCGTCTCTCCCGGCTCGAAGCCGTTCAAACCGTGCTGCTCGAAATCGGGCAGAAATCCAGCAGTTGCACCGATATCAGCGAATTCCTCCAGGCAGTACATGCGGCATTGGGTCGTATCATGTACGCGGCGAACTTTTTCGTCGCGCTGAGCGATCAGCAAGGCCCGGCCAACAAGGTCCGCTTTGTGTATTTCGTTGACGAGGTGGATGATCCGCCGCCGCGCGACGAGCTGTTTGAACTGGTGGCCGGCGAATCGCCGACCGCTGCCGTGATACTGAGCCGTGAACGCATTGTCATGACGGCGGCTGAGCATCGCTCCAAACGCGAGGACAACGCCGAGTTTGGCATCGGTACGGTTGCCGAGCACTGGATGGGCTGCCCCTTGTTCGACCACAATCACCAGGTGCTGGGCGCCGTGGTCATACAGAGCTACGACAGGGAGCACACCTTCAGCGACGAAGATCAGGCGCTGTTTGCATCGATTGCCAACCACGTCTCCAGCGCGCTGCAGGGCTTGCAGAGCATGGACCGTCTGGAGCGCGCCGTGCAGGAACGGACCGCCCAGCTGCAACACGAAGTGGCCGAGCGCCGCCGCGCCGAAAACATCCAGCGCGCGCTGTATGAGCTGGCCAACCTTTCGGCGACCGCTACCGGCGGCAGCCGCCTGAATATGCGTCTGCACCAGATCATCAGCGAACTGGTGCCCGCCAAGAACTTCCTCATGGCCTTGTATCACCCGGATACGCAGGAAGTCAGCATTCCCTATTTTGTCGACGAAAAGGATGACCACGCGCCGGTCAAACGCTTTGACTATGGCAAGGGCATGTCCTCGTACATTTTGCAGCGCAAGCAGGCCATGCTGCTGGACCGCGCCGGCTTCCAGGCGCTGGTGGACAGCGGCGAGATGGAACACCCGCTGGGTAACGTCGAAATCTCCAGCTGGATGGGCGCGCCGATGCTGCTGGGTGACCAGGCCTACGGCGTGATCATCGTGCAGAGCTATGACGACACGGTGCAATATACGCAGGCCGATCTCGATATCCTGGCCTTCATGGCCAGCCACGTCGCGGTGGCGATTGCGCGCATGCAGGCCGACCGCCAGATCCGCGTGGCCAAGGAAACGCTGGAACAGCAGAATGCCGCACTGGAAAATGCGCTGACCTCGCTTAAGGATGCGCAGGGCGAACTGGTCCGCCAGGAAAAGCTGGCCTCGCTGGGCCGCCTGGTGGCCGGCGTGGCGCACGAGATCAATACGCCGCTGGGGATTTGCGTCACCGCCACCAGTCATCTGGTGGAGGAGCTGAAACTGACGCGCCAGGACCTGGCCGGCGGCACGCTGGATGAAGATGGCCTGAACCAGTTCTTCGACATCATCGACCAGTCTTTGAAAATCATGACCACCAACACCCAGCGGGCTGCGGCGCTGGTGCGTAGCTTCAAACAGGTGGCGGTGGACCAGTCCTCGGACGATATCCGCAGCTTCAACCTGCGCAAATACCTGGACGAGGTGCTGCTGTCGCTGCAGCCCAAGCTCAAGGGCAAGCCGATCGATGTGGAAATCCACTGCGACGACCAGATCAACATGGCCAGCTTCCCGGGCGCCATTTCACAGATCGTCACCAATATGGTGGTCAACTCGCTGGTGCACGGGTTTGAGGAGGGGCAGTCCGGCAAGATCAAAATTACCGGCAAGGTCGATGGTGATGTCGTCGAGTTCGATTACAGCGATGATGGCGTAGGCATGGACAGCGCCACGCTGGCGCAGCTGTTCGATCCCTTCTTCACCACCAAGCGCGGTTCCGGCGGCAGCGGACTGGGCGCGCACATCCTGTACAACCTGGTGACGGGCGCGCTGGGCGGCACCGTCAAGGTGGTCAGCGCGCCGGGCATGGGGTTGCACTACAAGCTGCGCTTCCCCAAAATCAAACGCAAGTGATTACGGCTTCGCCTTGTTGATTTTGCTGATTTCGACTTCCCAGTCGACGCCGGAGTCGATCTTGTATTTGGCGGCGTAGTTGCCCTGGCTGATGGCCACGGCAACGTCAAGCAGGCTGTTCAGGTACACCAGCGGCTGGCCTTTGGCCACGCCGCCAAAGGTGTGCTCGAACGGCGCCACCACTTTGTTGACCTGTTTGCCTTTGTGCAGAATGCGGACCTGCACTTTGTCGTGCACGCCGATCTTCAGTTCTTCAAACAGCGGCTTGGGAATATTGGTCCAGACGTTGCCGTATTTGACGTCCAGCACCGGGATGATGCCGCGGATGGTGTCGCCATTGCGCACCGCTTTCTGATACGCGATCCTGACCACCGAGTCGGCCGGCAGCGCTGGCCCAACCTGTTCATAGCTGATGGCGCCCGAGGCCAGGCGCGCGCCCACATACGCATACACGTCGCGGCCGTGGAAGGTGTAGGACTCGCCGGAGCCGGCCAGGCGGTTGACCGATTCATCGATCTCGCGCAGCTCGGCCACGCCATCGCGTTCGGCGATCAGCGTGAACTGGCCATTGTCGGGGCCGACGAAGTAGCGGCCCGCCTTGGTCTTCAGCACCACCGATTTGCGCGTGGTGCCCACGCCCGGATCGATCACGGAAACAAACACGGTTCCCTGCGGCCAGTAATTCGCGGTCTGGAACAGGCGATAGCCGCCGACCCAGATGTCATAGTCGGGAATATTATGGGTCAGGTCGGCTACCGTCAGGCCCGGATCGACGCCGTAGGCCACGCCACGCATGGCGGAGACGGCGCCGTCGGAGGTGCCGAAGTCGGTTTGCAGCACCAGTGCGTTCTTGGCGGCGAAGGCGGGCGCGGCCAGCGCGGCAAGGGCGGCGCTGAGGCACAGGGCGGTGAAGAGTTTTTTCATGGTGTCCTTGAGGTCAGAAGGTGTAGCGCAGGCGGCCGTAGAAGTATGCGCCATTCACGCCGATCGGGTTGATGAAGTTGTAGGGCAGGGCGCCGCCGTAAGTGGCGTTGTTGGTTTCGCGTACGCGCTGTGGGTAGCGGTCGAGGAGGTTGTCGCCACCGGCCGACAGCGTCAGCTGTTTGCTGATCTTGTATTGCGCCTCCAGGTCCAGCGTCCACACGGCGCCGAAGCGCTGGGCGTGCACGCCGTCGATGACTTCCGCCGTATCGTCATACGAAAAATCCTTGAGCGGGCCAAAGCGCGTGGCGCGTGCCTGCAGACCCCATTGTGCGGATTGCCAGTCGGCGCTGAGCACCAGCTTGTTCCTGGGCGAGGCGTTACGGATGCGGAACAGGCTGGTGTCGGTAAGCACCGTCAGCGTGGGATCGATCCTGGCCAGCGCCGCCGAGCTTTGGTGCACCTGGTCGATGCGCGTGTGGTTCAGATTGAGCGCGGCGTTCAGATCCAGCTTGCCGCCAGCGAATGGCAGGTCGTGATTCAGCACCACATCCAGGCCGCTGGTGGTGGTGTCGAGCAGATTGGCGAGGTAGGCCACCGACTGGATATCGTTGCGGCCGATGCTGGCCAGGTAGGCGGTGGCGGCGTCGCTTTGCAGATCGCTGGTGCGCGTGATGCGGTCCTTGATCTTGATGCGGTAGCCGTCCAGCGTGAAGCTGGTGTTGCGCTGCGGACGCCAGGCCAGACCGAGCGAGATGTTGGTCGACTTCTCCGGCTTCAGCGCCTGTGCGCCAAACGCGCGCGCCAGTGGATCGCTGGCGGGCAGCAGTGACGCCGTTTGCAGGCCGCTGCCATCGCTGTTGAAGTTGAGCGTGGAGAAGCGGAATCCGGTCTGCACCAGTGCCGGTGCGCGGAAGCTGTTCGAGACCGAGCCACGCAGCAGGAACTGCTCGCTGAATTTGTAGCGTGCGGACAGCTTGCCGGTGCTGGCGCTGCCGAAATCGCTGTAGTCCGAATAACGCGCGGCGGCGCCCAGCAGCAGCTGTTTGCTGATGTCGCTTTCAATGTCGGCATACACGGAGCGTACATTGCGGCTGCCGTCGAACGCGTCCTGTGGACGCAGGCCCGGCCCGGCTTGCGCGCCTGGCGGCGCATCGGTGAACGGACCGGCGGCATACGAGGCGGCGTCGCCCGGTGTGCTGGTATAAGTCTCGCGGATGTACTCCGCACCGAGCGCCAGGTTGACCGGCACGCCCAGATCCAGCTCGCGTGTGACATCGGCGTTCAGCGCATTCTGGCGATAGTCGAACGTGGCCAGGTGGAAGCTGGTCGGGCTTTGCGCACCCAGCGAGGCGTTGGCTGAATCGCTGACGCCGTAGTGGAAGATGTTGCTGCCGTGGCGGGCGCTGATGTCCCAGTTCCAGCCAGCGCTGGCCAGGCGCACACCGGCGACGACGCTCACATCGCTCTGATCGCCATGGGTGACGGGGCGGTAGCCCTGCGGGTACAGCGACAGCACATTCGATGGATCGCCCGGATAGCGGAAGTAGGCGCTGCCATCCGACTTGCGCTGGTTGACGGTGGCGAAGGAATAGGCGTCCACGCCGTCAGCCAGCGGCAGCAGGGCGTTGTAGAACGCATAGCCGTTGTGCTGCTGCGCGTCGCCGGACTTGAAGACGACCTTGCCGTCGAGCGCGAGGTCGGCCGGCGTCGCATTCCATGAGGTCCAGCCGGCGTCGCTATAGCCTGCGCGCTGCGTCGGATTGCGGCTGCGGCTCTCGGCGCCAAAACGCAGGAAGCCGGCATCGCCGAGCGGCACGCCGTAGTCGGCGTTGACGATTTTGGTCTGGCCATCCGTCTTCTTCTCGTTGGTCGGTTTGAAGTCCGTGTGATTGGCGCCGTAGCTGACCGAGGCGGTACCGCCAGTACGCTGCTGCTTGAGCACGATGTTGATGACGCCTGCCACCGCGTCGCTGCCGTACTGCGCACCGGCGCCGTCGCGCAGAATCTCGATGTGGTCAATGGCGCCCGGCGGGATCGCGTTGACATCCACCGGCACCGTGCCGGCAAAGCTGCTTTCCGTGTCCAGCACGGCGCTGGCGTGGCGGCGCTTGCCGTTGATGAGTACCAGCACCTGATCCGGCGCCAGGCCGCGCAGTTGCACGCCGCGTACCGAGTCCGACGCGCCGCTGGATTCGATGCGGGGGAAGTTGATGGAGGGCGCCAGCGCCTGCAAGGCCGCACCGACTTCGCCGCTGGACAAAGCGTTCTCCACTTCGCGCGCGCCGAAGCGGTCGATCGGGACGGCGCTGTCAAACACGGTGCGGTTGCGGGCGCGGGAACCGACGATGGTGACCTGGTCGAGGGCGGCAGCGGCGTCGCCGGTGGTAGTTTGCGCTTCGGCGGCGGGCAGTGCGGCCAGCAGCAACGCGCTGGCCAGCACGTTGCGGCGCAACGGCAAATGAGGGAGAACGTGATGGGGCATCGTGATTTCCTTGCGGAGTCTGGAGACAGACTACGATCTTACGAGCAAGGAAATCCCGCGCCTACTAACAATTGCTAATATGCTTATTCGACGCGCCGCTGTCATGCCCGCTTTCGCGGGAACGACGTCAGTCGGGCAGGCGCTCGTTGATGGCCAGCGCCTGATCGATGTTCTTGACCAGCAGATCGACGTACACGGGATCGAGGTGATGGCCGGCCACTTCGCGCAGATGCTCGATGACTTTTTCGATCGGCCAGGCTTCCTTGTAGCAGCGCTTGTGCATCAGCGCGTCAAACACGTCGGCCACCGCCACGATACGCGCGTACAGGTGGATGTCTTCGCCTTTCAGGCCTTGTGGATAGCCGCTGCCGTCGTATTTCTCGTGATGCTGGTGGGCGATCACGGCGGCCGCCTTCAGGATAGGGCGCTGCGAGCCGTCCAGGATGGACAGGCCGACCGCCGGGTGCTGCTTCATGATTTCCCACTCGGCCGCATCCAGCTTGCCGGGCTTGAGCAGTACGGCGTCCGGCGTGGCGATCTTGCCGATATCGTGCATCGGTGCGGCGTGGCGCAGCACTGCCACTTCGTCTTCCGGCAGGCCTGCTTCGCGCGCCAGCAGATGGCACACTTCCGACATGCGGCGCACGTGGTTGCCCGCTTCGTTGGAGCGCGACTCCACCACATCGCCGAGACGCAGGATCAGTTCGGCCTGGGTGTCGGTGATTTCCTGGTTGAGCAGGATGTTGTCGAAAGCGATGGCGACGCCGGAGCAGAATACTTCCAGCAGCTTGGTGTCGATCTCCGAGATTTCTTCCACGCCCTTGAGCACCAGCAGCGAGGCCTTGCCGCTGCTGTTGGGGAAGTAGCCGATGTAGGTGTCACCCTGCACGCGCGAGATCTTGTTGCTCTTGGCGGCGTCCAGCTGGGCCAGTACGTCGGGTGACAGCAGGGTGCCGTCCTCGTCGCCGATCTGGGCCAGGATTTCGTAATCGTTCTCGCCGCTGATGGCGGTGGCGCCGCGCAGACGCAGCAGCATGCTGTGTTCCAGGCGCAGCAGCGCTACGACCTGTTGCAGCAGGCCGTTGGCGAAGTCTTTCAGGTTGCGTTGCTGGAAGATGTGGGAGGAGGCGGCGATCACGCGCTCCAGGCCCTCACGGTAATTCAGTTGCGCGCGGCGCGCTTCCTCCACCTTCATGATGTCGCGGTAGGCGCGCAGGGCAGCGAAGGTGGTGGTGAACAGCTTGGTGCGATCGAGTTCGGTCTTCTCTTTGTAGTCGTTGATGTCGTAGTTGACGATCACGCGTTCTTCCGGCGCCTGTCCGGGCTGGCCGGTGCGCAGCACGATGCGGGTGAACTGGTTGTCCAGGTCTTCGCGCATCCAGCGCGCCACTTCCAGGCCGCTGTCTTCCTTTTCCATCACGACGTCGAGGAACACCAGCGCGATGTCGGTTTCGCGCGCCAGTACCTCCTTGGCTTCGGCGCCGCTGTAGGCATGCACAAAGCTCAGCGCGCGGCCATCGAGGCGGAAGCGGCTCAGGGTCAGTTTTGTGATGTCGTGAATGTCCGGTTCATCGTCGACCAACAGGACTTTCCATGGCGCTAGCTTGGGCGAGGCAGAGGACAAAAAGGACATATGAACAAGTTCCACAAAATGACACTGACAGAGTGAATTTCCCGATTGTAGTCTTACACACAGCCATTAACAACAGGCAATAAAAATTCCTGTCGCTCTGCACAACACGTGGGTTGTTCTTATTGTACGCCGCGCTGGTTGAGAGCGGCGCGGCATACGTCTGCTGTAGCGCTCATGTGCAATCACAACAATACTTCGTTTTTAGCAATATTGCTATCTAAAAACAAAGATTTTTGTAAAAGTGCAGCATGACCGCAGCAGGTGGTTTGCGGCAGGGCGCAGAGATCCTGCGCGCTACCGTCAGTGCTGGTCGAGGAACGGTAGCAGGTGCGCCAGGAAGTCGTCGGGATTTTCTTCCATCACGAAGTGGCCTGAGTCGGCGATCATCACGCCGCGCAGGTTGGTGGCGCGGCCCTGCATGGTCTGCAGTGGCGCGTCTTTGGTCGCGTGTTCGGCGCCGATGGCCAGTACCGGCATGGTCAATGCCGACTCGGCGCGTAGCAGGTTCTGGCGGATCGTCTCGGGAATCGCCCGGTAGTAGGCGAAGCCCGCACGCAGCGCGCCTGGTGTGGCGTAGGCTTCGGTGTAGACCTCGGCGGCAACGCGGTCGCGGCGGTAGGACCATTTGTCCAGCATGAAGCCGATGTACTCGCGCTCCTTGCCGGCCGTCAGCGCCTCGGGCAGGTCGTGCACCTGATTGAACATGAAGTGCCACAGGAAGATGTTGTCCTCCGGCGCGACGAAGATCGGCGGCGCCGGCGCCAGGCCGGGAATCACGGCCTCGGTCAGCGCCAGCCGGCCCACCACGCCCGGATGGTCGCTGGCCAGCGCATAACCTACCCACATGCCGATGTCGTGGCCGACCACGTCGTAGCTGGCGTGGCCCAGCTGCAGCATGGTCTGGTGCAGCGCGCTGGCAATCGCGCCGGTGTCGTAGCCGCCGGCCGGCCGGTCGGAATGGCCGGTGCCGGGCGGGTCGACGGCAATCGCCAGATAGCCGCGTGCGGCCAGCGCGCGCATGATGTGGCGCCAGGTGTACCAGGTTTGCGGCCAGCCGGGTATCAGCAGGACGGGCCGGCCGCTACCGGCGCTGACGCAATGAATGCGCTGGCCGTTGATGCGTACGTAGTCGTGCGTGAAGCCGGTTTCCGGCTGGTCGTTTACTGCGAGTGCTTGTTGCATGGTGTTCCTTGTCAGATCGGTTGGCGGCATCAGGCGATGCCAAGCAGTTGCTGCATCTGCTGCTGGTTGACCGGCGCACCGGCGAAGTCGTCGAAGATCTTGTCGGTGACGGGGATGATGTGGGCGTTGATGAAGTCCACGCCTTCCCTGGCGCCGACTTCCTGGTGCTTCAGGCAGCACTCCCATTCCAGCGTGGCCCAGCCGGCGTAGTCGTACTGGGTCAGCTTGGAGAAGATGGCCTTGAAGTCGACCTGGCCGTCGCCCAGCGAGCGGAAACGTCCGGCGCGGTTTTCCCATGACTGGTAGCCGCCGTAGATGCCTTGCCGTCCGCTCGGATTGAACTCGGCATCCTTCACATGGAACATGCGGATGCGGTCTTTGTAGATGTCGATGAAGTCAAGGTAGTTCAATTGCTGCAGCACGAAGTGGCTAGGGTCGTACAGCATGTTGCAGCGCTCATGCTGGCCGACGCGGTCATAAAACATGTCGAAGCTGACGCCATCATGCAGGTCTTCGCTCGGATGGATTTCGTAGCACAGGTTGACGCCTTGTTCGTCGCAGGCATTCAGCACTGGCAGCCAGCGTTTGGCCAGTTCGTCAAACGCGGTTTCGATCAGGCCGGCCGGACGTTGCGGGAACGGGAACAGGTAAGGCCAGGCAAACGCGCCGGAGAACGTGCCCATTTCAGTCAGGCCGAGACGGCGCGAGGCCTTGGCCGACATCAGCAAACGCTCGATGGCCCAGGCGGTGCGCGCCTGCGGCTTGCCGTGCAGTTCGGCGGGCGCAAAGCTGTCGCACATGGCATCGTAGGCGGGATGCACGGCGACCAGCTGGCCGAAGATGTGGGTGGTCAGTTCGCTCAGCACCAGGCCTTCGTCGGCCAGCATGCCGGTGATGTCGTCGCAGTAGGTCTGGCTTTCGGCCGCGGTGGCAACGTCGAACAGGCGCTGGTCCCAGGCGGGTAGCTGCAAGGCTTTGAAGCCGGTGTCGCTGGCCCAGGCGGCAATCGAGGGCAGGTCGTTGAAGGGCGCTACCACGTCACTGAATTGGGCGAGGTGCAGGCTGGGTCCTTTGATGGTACGCATTTTTATCGGCTCCTATTGTTTGTCGATCGACAAAGAATAGGGTAAATTTTACGGATCGTCAAGCGCGGTGAAGCGGCTATACTTGCGGTCCGGGTATTTTTACTGAGGTAGCGATGGCAGGCAGGCCAAGAGAATTCGACCGCGAACTGGCGCTGGCAAAGGCCAGGGATGCTTTTTGGGAGCGTGGCTACGAGGGTGTCGCCATGTCCGATCTGGTGGCGGCGCTGGGCATTGCGTCGGCGCGCATCTATGCCGCGTTTGGATCGAAAGAAGAGTTGTTCCGCGAAGCGATCACACTGTACGTGGAAGGCGAGGGCGGTTTCGCCACGCGCGCGCTGGCCGAAGAAACCAGCGTGCGCGGCGCCATCGAACGCATGTTGCGCGAGGCGGTGCAGCTGTACACGCGCAGTGGCCGGCCGCAGGGCTGCATGGTGGTGTCGGCGGCCACCAATGGCAGCCTGCAGAATGATGCGGTGGTGGTCTGGCTCAGCGAACATCGCAGCGCCCGCACCAAGTCCATCATCGACCGTTTGCGCGTGGCGTTGAAGGCTGGCGAGTTGAAGGCCGGTACCGATGTGGTGGCGCTGGGCGACCTCTATGCCACGCTGCTGCATGGCTTGTCGGTCCAGGCGCGCGATGGCGTCAGCAAGGCGCGCCTGCTGGCCATGATCGCACCAGCGCTGGCGGCACTGGAGCTGGCACTGCGCTGACGGACGCCCTTTGGCGACCATGCCAGAACGCCAAGCATGGTGGTCATTTCGCCACGCCTGCTGCACCGTTCTGGCGTCTTTTTTACGGCAATTGATTTCCGCATGGAAATTCGTGCTATGATTTTCTAGCTCCTAATCACTACGAGCTTCCATTCCCTCCGGCCCTGTCCCCGCCGTCTGTGTTAGTCAACGAGACGGTTTATGAAAATCCCTACGCTCAAGATCGGACGCCGCCTGCTGCTGGCTTTCGGTATCCAGATCCTGTTTTTGGCAGCCATCGCCGGCTATGCGCTGAACCGCATGCAGGTGCTGGAACGCCATGTGACGGAGATCGCCGCAGTCAATCAACGCGAATTCGCCTCGGCGTCCGAAATGCGGAACGAGGTGTCAGAACGCTTTCTGCTGGTCGAACAAATGGCGACGCAACGCCTGCCGTTGCACGAGCAGGACCAGCCTTCCGCGCTGGATGTGGCTGACCAGCGCTACCTGAACAGCGAAGCGGCGCTCAGGGATTCGTTCAGCCAGTCCGGCAGCACCTCGCCTGAAGAATTGCTGGCATTGAACCAGGCCGCGCAACTGCATGACGATGTCTCGCGCATGACGGCCGTGCTATTGCAGCAGTTGCGCGGCGGTGACGTAGCCAGCGCGCGTACCTTGCAGCAGGAGCAGTTGTTTCCGCTGCTGCGCCGGTGGCGCGATGTGCTGCTGCGGCTGGAACGCATCCAGCTCGATCAAAACGCCGAGGTGGTGGACCACACCTCCCGCCTGGTCGCCCAGGCGCATTGGACCATGCTGGTCGTGGCGGCGTTCGCGCTGCTGGTGAGCGCATCGCTGGCATGGAGCATTACCAGCAGTATCACGCGGCCGTTGAATCACCTGTTGAAGTCCATCGCGGGCCAAGCGTCCGAAATGCCTGCCGCCGTCCAACCTCAATTCGACTAAGGAATAGCTATGAAACTCGGTAACTACAAAATCGGTACGCGTCTGGCGGCTTCCTTTGGCGTGATGCTCTGTATCGTGATCGGCGTGGCGGGCGTTGGCATCAACCGCATGGGCGAGATGGAGCAGCGTATGCAGGACATCATTTCGGTCAATGATGTGGAGTCGTCGCTGGCCACGGAAATGCGGGCCACCGTTGACGACCGCATGATCGCGCTGCGCAACGTCGTGCTGCTGCAAACAGACGAAGAGATGCAGCCCGAAGTGGAACGCGTCAAACGCCAGTCCGGCAAGTATGCGAATTACGACGCCGAACTGCGCGGCATCTTCAGCAAGGTGCAAGCCAGCAGCGAGGAAGCTGCCGCGCTTGAAAAAGCTGATACGGCCGCCAAAGCCTCCGAGCCTATCGTCGCCAAGGTGCTCAAGCTCGGCCTGGCCAACGACAACGATGCGGCCACGCATGTCCTCATCAAGGAACTGCGTCCAGTGCAAAACCAGTGGACGGCGGCCTTGACCGAACTGGTAAACATCGAGGTCAGGCAAAACCGTGAAGCGGTGGCGCAGGCGCATGTCGCTTACACCCATGCGTGGATGGCGCTGCTCGGTATCACCGTGTGCGCTGTCGCCTTTGGCGCCTGGATTGCGTATGCCATCACGCGCGGCATCATCGTGCCGATCCAGTCGGCGGTGAAGGTGGCGCAGAATGTCGCCGCCGGCAATCTGGCCAACCAGGTGCAGATCACGGGCCGTGATGAAACGGCGGAACTGCTGCAGGCGCTGGACGAAATGAACGGACGCCTGCATCGCGTAGTGCATGCGGTGCGCGAAAGCGCGGATTCGGTGGCTACGGCCAGCAGCGAAATCGCGACCGGCAATATGGACCTGTCGCGGCGCACCGAATCCCAGGCTGGCTCGCTGGAAGAAACTGCGTCAGCGATGGAAGAGCTGACGTCAACCGTGCGCCAGAATGCTGAAAATGCCGCGCAGGCGAATACGCTGGCGGGCCAGGCCTCCACCGTGGCCCGTGAAGGCGGCCAGGTGGTAAGCCGCGTGGTATCGACCATGCAGTCCATCAGTGATGCTTCCAAACGCATCAGCGAAATTATTGGTGTGATTGACGGTATCGCCTTCCAGACCAATATCCTGGCCCTGAACGCGGCAGTGGAAGCGGCGCGCGCAGGGGAACAGGGACGCGGCTTTGCCGTGGTGGCGACCGAGGTCCGCAGCCTGGCGCACCGCTCGGCAACGGCGGCCAAGGAAATCAAGGCGCTCATCGATGACTCGGTCGGCCAGGTGCATGTGGGACGCCAGCTGGCAGAGGACGCCGGCACGACCATGCAGCAGGTGGTGGACAGCGTGAACCAGGTCAACCAGATCATTGGCGAAATCGCGCAGGCCAGCCGCGAGCAGAGCTCCGGCATCACGCAGGTCAACGACGCGGTGGTGGGCCTGGATCAGACCACCCAGCAGAACGCCGCGCTGGTGGAGCAAGCTGCCGCCGCCGCCGCCGCGTTACAGGAACAGGCGCAGGCGCTGACGGCGGAAGTCGGGTTCTTCCAGCTGGAGCGTCAGCCGCAGCAGGGCAGGCCAGTGCGCCAGATCGCGCCTCAGCGGGTGGTCAGGCTGGGCCAGACGGTTTCGGGTACGCGCATCGCCTCGGCCAGATAATTCACCATTGAGGCGATCTTGGCCGAGACGGTGGAGTGCTGGTAGTAGACGGCGTGGATGGGTTTGAGTTTTTCCTGCATCAGCTGCGGCAGCACTTCCACCAGCCGGCCGGCGCTGACGTCGAGCGCGCTCATGAAGTCCGAGATGCTGACGATGCCCATGTCCTGCAAGGCCAGCTGGCGCAGGGTTTCGCCGCTGGCGGAAGCCAGTGTAGGCGTGATGCGTACCGGCTTGCCGTCAGGATGCAGCAGCGGCCACTGGTTCAGAATTTCCGGTTCGCTGAAGCCGAGCAGCTCGTGCTGCGCCAGGTCGGCGACCGTGTGCGGCACGCCACGCCGGCGCAGGTAGCCGGGGCTGGCCAGCAGGCGGATGCGGCTGTGGCCCAGCAGGCGGCTGTACAGGGTTGAGTCTTTGAGTTCACCAATGCGGATGGCCAGATCGACGCGCCGTTCCAGCAGATCGATAAAGCCTTCGTTGCTGCTCAGGTTGAGTTCCACCTTGGGATGCAGCGTGCGGTAGCCCGGCATCAGCGGCACCAGCACATGCAGCATGAAGGGCGTCACTGCATCCACGCGCAAGGGACCGGCAAGCTGGCCGCGCCGTTCCATCGCCCGGTCTTCCGCCACGCGTACCGATTCCAGGATGGCGCGCGCGTCCTTGACGAAATCATGGCCTTCGTCGGTCAGGTCGAGCCGCCGCGTGGTACGGCGCAGGAGCGTGGTCTGGAGCTTGTCCTCGAGCCGCGCCAGCAGGCGGCTGATGGTGGACACCGGCTGCCCCAGACGCTCGGCGGCGGCCGTCAGCGAACCGCTGTCCACCACAGCCAGAAATACGGAAAGTTCATCAAGGGCCAGTTTCATTTTTCCAAATTCGGCAAAAGTATTTTGAGGATTATGCACTTTATTTGGGAAAGTCACCCCCGCATAATGCGTTCATCAGAAATCTCTCCCGGTGAACCCACAATGAACACACACGCTTCTTCACAACCTGGCGCTGCGCTGCCGCTGTTGGCGCTGGCCATCGGCGCGTTCGGCATCGGCACCACCGAATTTGGCCCGATGGGCATGCTGTTGACGATTGCACAAGGCGTCAACGTCTCGATTCCCACGGCCGGCTTGCTGGTGTCGGCTTACGCGATCGGCGTCACCATCGGCGCACCGGTCATGACCCTGCTGCTGGCCCGTTGGCCACGCCGCAAAGCGCTGATTGCGCTGATGGCGATTTTCACCCTGGGTAACGTGCTGTCGGCGCTGGCTCCGGGCTACGCCAGCCTGATGGTGGCGCGTGTCATCACCAGCCTGACCCACGGCGCCTTCTTTGGTATCGGCTCGGTGGTGGCGGCCAGCCTGGTGCCGCGCGATAAACAGGCGAGCGCCGTGGCAACCATGTTCCTTGGCCTGACGATTGCCAATATCGGCGGCGTACCCGCTGCGACCTGGCTTAGCGACGTCATGGGCTGGCGCCAGTCTTTCGGTGCGATAGGCGCGCTGGGTCTGCTGGCCATGACGGCACTGATGCTGTTCCTGCATGAAGGCAGCGTGGGCCAGGCGCCGAATGTGCGCAAGGAGCTTAAAGTGCTGCTGCGTCCAGTCGTGCTGCAAGGCTTGCTGACCACGGTGCTGGCATCGGGCGCCATGTTTGCGCTGTACACCTATATCAATCCGACGCTGCAATCCTTCACCCATGCATCGCCAGGGTTCATCACGGCGATGCTGGCACTGATCGGCATTGGCTTCACGATTGGTAACTCGCTGGGCGGCAAACTGGCCGACCGTTCGATCGACAAGACGCTGATCGGCTTCCTGCTGCTGGAAGCGGCCACCATGATTGCCTTCCCGTGGCTGGCGCAGACGCAGCTGGGCGCGGCAGCGGGCCTGCTGATGTGGGGGATCGCTTCCTTTGCGCTGGTGCCGCCGGTGCAGATGCGCGTGATGCGTGCTGCGACTGAAGCGCCGGGCCTGGCATCGTCGGTCAACATCGGCGCCTTCAACCTGGGCAATGCGATTGGTGCGGCGCTGGGCGCGGCGGTATTGAATGCCAACCTGGGCTATGCTGCGGTGATGTTTGCCGGTGCCGCGCTGACCGTGGCGGCGCTGCTGCTGGTGGGCTGGGCCATCGCGCAAAAAGGCCAGTCTGACGCTGCAACGCTGGCGGGCGGCGTCAACTAGGCATTATCAGGCCGGCCTGGATGTGGTCCAGTGCGCTGTACAGTTGGTCCGGCGCCACGGGCTTGTGCAGCAATGGCACGCCGCTGGCGCGTGCTTCACGTAAACGGGCTGGTGCGGTATCGCCTGTCACCAGCAGGGCTGGCAGGTCGCGGCCCGCTTGCTGACGCAAAGCGGCAATCGCTTGCGCGCCGGTACTGTTGCTGCGCAGACGGTAGTCACTGATCAACATGTCGGGTGGCTGTATGGCAGCCAGGACCAGTGCTTCGCTGACGCTGCCGGCCACCAGACAGGTGCAACCCCAGTCGCTCAGCAAACGCTGCATGCTGGCACAGACCACGGGATCGTCATCGATGACCAGTACCTTCATCGGCAAGGCGCGGCGGCGTTGCAGGCGGTTTGCCGGGGGGCGCTGCACTGCCGCCTGGGGGGCAAGCGGGATGGCCAGGCGAAACAGGCTACCGCGTCCAGATTCGGAACACAGCGTGAGTTCCAGTCTCAGCAGCATGGCCAGGCCACGCGCAATCGACAGGCCCAGCCCGAGTCCCTTCTGACGGTCGCGCTCAGGATTGCCCAACTGGTGGAATTCCTGGAACACCGATTCCTGCTGTTCCGCAGCAATGCCGATGCCGGTGTCCCAGACTTCCAGCAGCGCCACGCCGTTGCGGCGCCGGCACGCGACCAGCACGCCGCCGTGCTCGGTGTAGCGGACAGCGTTGGATACCAGGTTGCGCAAGATAAGTTCGACCAGCGCCGGATCCGAATAGAGCGTGGCCGTGCTGTCGCGGGTGCGGTAGAACAGACCTTTGGTGTTGGCTTGCGGCGCCAATTCGCTTTCGATTTTGATCAGCAGCGGCTGCAGCAGGAAGGCTCGCACTGTGGTTCGACCACGCCTGCCTCGATGCGTGAAAAATCCAGCAAGGTATGTAGCATGGCAGCCGACGCGTCCGATGCCGAGCGCGCGCTGTCCAGCAGCTCGCGCTGTAGCTCCGACAGCGGAGAGCGCGCCAGTACTTCCAGAAATAGACCTTGCGCGTGTACCGGCTGGCGCAAGTCATGGCTGGCGGCGGCAAGAAAGCGCGACTTGGCGTCGTTGGCTTGCTGCGCCTGCGCCAGTGCGGCGTTTACGCGCTCGCCTTCGACCCGCAGCTGTTCGATCAGGCCTATATTGTCGAAGCGCAGTTCGATCGCCGCGCGTGCTGCCTTGGCACTGTTACGGCCTTGCGACAGCAAGCTGGCCAGGTAGACCAGTACGGCGAGGCTCAGGGTTTGATAAGCAAGCGCTTGCAGTGACCACGCCTTGAGCGCCAGCATGCCCAGCTCGAACACGCAGAAAATGGCAAACACCGGCAGCACCGGTGACAGCAGCGACATGGAGTTGCCCACGATGCCGGACAGTACGGCGATCACCAAAATGCAGCTGGCCGAGGACGACGGGTCCAGGCCGACCCACGCCAGTGCGCCCCAGGCCGCCCCGTCGATCGCATTGAGCAGCATCAGCCAGCGCACCAGCCGGGGCACGCGCTGGGGGGCGATCGGCATGGCCAGGATGCGCTGCGCGTCCCAGGTCGCAAATACTTTCGAGACGATGACCGCAGCACACCATAGCCACAACCAGCGGGCATCGCCTCCTTGTAACTGGTCTAGCGTATAGCCCAGCAGCAGCGCGACAATGATGGCCGGCAGCAGCGAGCTGCGCATATTGCTCAGCAACAGGCGCAGTTGCTCCGTTTGTATCAAGACCCCGGCGCGTTGCATCGGATCTTAGCCCACCAGGCCACGGCTGCGTGCCACGAATGCCGCCTCAGCGCGGCTGCTGACCTGCAGCGTTGCCAGCAAGGCCTGGACATGGCCGCGTACCGTGTTTTCCGACAGATGCAACTGCCTGCCGATGAGTTTGTTGGACAGGCCCTGGCACACCAGGTCCAGCACTTCGCACTGACGCGCTGTCAGGCGCGGCGCATGGTCGCCATTGACCCTGGCGGGCGTCGCCATGACTGCCGGCGCGCGGAGCACTGAAAGAATCGCCTCGAGGATCGCGCCCGCTGGTGCCGCCTTGGATAGCACTTGTACCGCGCCGCGCTGCAATGCCATGCGTTGCGTGTCCGTGCTGGCATCGGCCGATAGCACCACCACCGGACAGGTTGGCCATTGGCGCTGCAGCAGCGTCATGCCGTCGAGGCCATTGATGCCGGGCAGTTGCACGTCCAGCAGGATCAGCTGGGGCGGCATTGCGTGGCGAGCGCCCTGCATTGCTTCCGCGAGAGAGGCCACTTCGCGCAACTGTATTTCGCTGATCGCGCTGGTCAGCATCATCCGCAGGCCAGCGCGAAATAGCGAATGGTCGTCGATCAAAAGAATGTGGGTCGTCATATTGTCAATTACACGCCATCGCCATGGCCGGCGCAAGCAGGTGAAATCAAAATGGTCCAAATGGACTATGTCCATAAGAATAATATAAAAATATCATCACCCATTCCACCAATTTAACTCTTGAAAGGGTATTTCATGAAGAAGTTAGTCCTGACTACGTTGTTTGCGCTGGCCAGCGTTGCCGCAAAAGCTGACACCTTCGTCGTCGATCTGGTGCACTCGCAAAGCAATCCAGCCAAATGGACCGCCAAGTTTGGCAACAGCTTTGCCATCGCCGACCGCGAACCATTCTTTGAAGACTATTACACCTTTGCACCGGCGTTGGGCGGGCAGTTGCGTGTCAATGGCGGTTTGCTCAATATCTTCAGCGACAACGCGGAAAACATCACGTTCAAGGAAGTGACGCTGAACGGCTACAAGTTCGACTTATCCAAAGGCACGACGTTCAACCTGGCCACGCTGCCGACCACGGTCCTGACGGGACCGCTGAAGCTGCATGTGTTCGGAAAATATGGAGAGGCGTCGAGCTATTCAGGCACCATCAACATCACCACGGCGGTACCCGAGCCGGAAACCTACGCCATGCTGCTGGGCGGTCTGGCCCTGGTGGGCGCCGTCGTCCGCCGCCGCAAAGCCGCTAAGCCGTCGGCCTAAGCCATCCGCGCAGCGTTATAAAAAAAGCCCGCCAGGAGCGTCAGCTCTGGCGGGCAGAATCAACCAGGAAAGGACTGGCTTAGAAGCTCAGTGCCGGGAAGCCGGTGATGTAGCCGACTGCCGCGCCGTAACGGTCGCGGTAGTTGGCGCGGATCAGCGGATCCAGCGTGGCCTGCACTTTGCTGTGCACCGACTCCCAGTCGCCAGGGTGCTGGAAGTTGCTCATGATGTAGGCGAAGCCGTTGATGTCGTCGACCGCGTGCAGGCCGGTCGATTCAGCGCCCGACGGCGTCGACATGATGCGGGTCAGCGCCTTGGTGTCGACGTTGTAGGCCCACAGGAAGTTGTTGACGTGGGTGCTGCTGTCTTCGCCGATGAACAGGGTGCGCAGTTTTTCGGAGAACTTGATGTTGTCCGGGTTGGCGACCTTGTCCGCGTTGGCCTTGTTGCCCAGTGCATCAGGCGTGGCCAGGTCTTCGCTGAGCAGGGCCGGTACGGCGCCCATGTCGACCGGGACCCATTCGCTGCTGATGGCCGTGCCCTTGGTGTCGCTCTGGCCGCCCTTCATGTTCAGCGCGTAGACGGCGCCAGCGGCCGGGCCTTTGATGGCGATGCCGCCCGAACCGTTGGTCATGGCCGAGCCAATCGCGGCGATGGCCGAGTAGGCGATCTTGTCCTTGGCGTTGACGGTGGTGCCTTCCATTTTGGTGAAGCCCATGCTGCCGCCCATCAGCGCTGCGTAGCGGTGGGTTTCCAGGAAGGCTGCGGCCTTCTCCATGCCTGGCTTGATCTTGATCCAGTTGTAGGTGCCGCTGAACGGGATCTTGGTGAAGCTGGCGTCCGACGGATCGCTGGTCTTCACTTCCATGATGTCGGCTGCCTTGAGCTTGTCGGCCAGGGCCTTGATTTCAGCACTGGTGGCGCTGCCCAGCTTGATCCAGGTCAGCGTCGCCGAGCCGCCGTTGTCGGTGGTCTTCTGGTTCCATTTGGCGACGTACAGGGTGCCGCTCGACAGGTCCTGCGCCTTGTCGGCGATGAACATGAACAGGCCGCCGTTGGTGGCGTCATCGCCCATCAGCGTGGTGCGTTCGTCCGGCATCACTTGCACCAGCTCGTGCGAGATGCGGCCCAGGCAGTAGTGCTTCTTGCACGAACCGGTGCCGTCGGCGTTGACGGTGATTTCCGGCAGGTGGCCGTAATGGTAAGGGTTGGCCTTGGTGGCGTCGCCGTACAGGTTGGTGCTGAAATTGGCGAACTGGGTGTTCTTCTCGATGGTGGTCGCGTCCGGCTCGTACTCTTCGCTCGACAGGTGGGTGTTCCATGGCGAACGGCTGGCGCCGCAGGTGATCCACAGGCCGTTGGCCGGGCTGGTATCGACGTTGTGGTATTTCACCAGCGACAGTGCGCCGGTGGTTTTGTCCTGGTCCAGCGTCAGGATGGCGATAGGCGACGGCAGCATGCCGTACATGGAATCGCCCTTGACGTTGCGGGTGGCGTATTCAAACTGCACCACGGCGAACACGGCGTTGCCCTTGATGCCGCTGACGGTAGTCGACGCCAGCTTCAGCAGCGAGGTGCCGTCCGGGCAGTCGGAGAAGAACTGGCGCGAGTTGGCGTCGGTCTTGTCAACGATCGGCTTGTTGTTGATGTCGTAGTAGCCGCCGGCCAGTATCGTGCCGCCGCTGCCGTTCGGCACTTGCGCGCCGGTGATGAAGAAGGTCTGGTAAGCCAGGTTGTACGGGACCGTCTTGCCGTCCGAGTACAGGGCCTGCATGGCCGAAGCCACGGCGGTGGTCGCCATTTTTGGCGCGTCGGCCAGGGTCGGCGCCGCCATGCCCGAGAAGCTGACGGACATCAGTTGGGCGGTAGGGGCGGCCGTGTCGCCGCCGCCGCATGCGGACAGCAGGGCCGCGGTGGCGCTGCCGCCAGCCAGTGGCAACAAGGGGGCGCTGGACAAGAATTTCAGAAGGCTACGGCGGGAGGAATCGAGTTGCTCGGTCATGGTAGAAGGAATCCTGTTGTAGTTGTGGCCGTTCCATGTGCCTGGCAGAGGGCATCATGCGAAGCAGTGGCTGGGCTTCGACGGCGGCAATATTAGCTATTTGGTATGACAGGACTGTGACATTGCGATACAAAGCGATACAGAACGACACCAAACCGTTGATTGGTAACAAATCGCTTCAACCCGGGCGTGGGGTGGGGAAAAGGGCTATATTGTTTGCATAGACTTCAAGAAGGAGCCGCATCATGCGCCTGAATCCCCGTACCGTGCTGGTGGCCGCTGTGGCGCTGCTGGCCTCGAGCGCCGCGCTGGCGCAAGTAACCGTCACCTACGTCAAGGCCGACGACTACACCGATATGCCGCGCAACGCGATTGACCGCGAGCGCACGCTCAAGGACTTTAGCGATTACTTCAAGACGCTGGACAAGAAGCTGCCGGCCGGGCAGTCGCTGAAGATCGAAGTGCTGGACATCGACCTGGCCGGCCGCCTGTATCCGCGCCGCGCCGGCGACGATATCCGCATCATGAATGGCGGCGCCGACTGGCCGCATATGCACCTGAAGTACACGCTGGAGCAGGATGGCCAGGTGCTGCGCAGCGGCGACGAACAGCTGTCGAACATGAACTATCAGGGCCGCCTGGGCGGCTACTTCGACAGCGACCCGCTGCGCTACGAGAAGCAGATGCTGGACGACTGGTTCAACAAATCCATCGTGCCCAAGGTCGCCAAGCGCTGATTGCCTAGTCCAGGCGGTTAGCCTTGGGGAACTTGGCCAGGAACTCCGGCGGCATCGGGGTGACCTGGCTGGTCTTGTAATTGAAGAAGACAAAACCATACTTGGCCATGGCCACCAGCTTGCCGTCGCCCGGACGCGTGATGCGGAAGATGATGTCGCCGCCGTACTGGTTGAAGTCCATCACGCCGACCTCGAACACCAGCTGGTCGCGCGCATGCGCCTCGGCGCGGTAGGTGGTGGCCAGGTCGGTGATGATGATGCCAGTGCCATCCTGCCCCGTCTCCTGCACGCCATACTCGAACAGGAAGCGCGCCCGCGCTTCCGAGATCATGGAAACCATCGAGTCATTGCCCAGATGGTTGGCGCCGTTGATGTCGGTGACGCGCACCGTGAGCTGCGTGGAAAAAATAAACAACTCATCCGGGAAGTCCAGTTTCAGGCGGGCCATGCGCATTCCTTGTGTGTGATGCCGCCATTTTAACGCAGTCGGCAATAGCTCTTTAGTGGTAAGACCGCGGCAGCAATAGTGTGTACGATCGGCCTACACACACTGAAAGGAGCTGCCATGATTTATGGCCTGACTTACCTGGGCGTCATGCATACGCTGATCAGCCTGGTTGCGGTCGGCGCGGCGCTGGCCAGCTTCGTACGCGACCAGCGCATTGATCCCGCCAGCGCGCTGGGCAAAGTCTATGTCTGGACCACGGTGCTGACCTGCGTGACCGGCTTCGGCATCTACCAGCACGGCGGTTTTGGCAAGCCGCATATGCTGGGCATCATCACCTTGCTGGTGCTCGGGCTGGCCTGGTTGGCGGACCGGGGACGGTTTGGCCGCCGTTCGGTGCAGATATCGACCATCAGTTATTCGCTGACGTTTTTCTTCCACCTGGTGCCGGCCGTGACGGAAACCAGCACGCGTTTGCCATTGGGCGCGCCATGGTTGCCGAACGCCGAGGCGCCGGCGCTGCAAGCGATCACCGGCGTCATGTTCCTGCTGTTGCTGGTAGGCGTGACCTTGCAGCTGCGCCGCCTGAAGGCGCAGCCGCAGGCTTAGAGCTGTTCGCTCAGGAAGACCAGCGTGTTGCCGTGGGCTTCGGCTGCAGCGCGCTGGTTGTAGGACGAACGGTGGTTGCAGTTGAAGCCGTGCTCGGCGCCGTCGTAGACATGGATTTCGACCTGCTCGTTGTCTTCAAAACGCTCGGCGATGCTCTTTACGGCGTCCATTGGAATATGGCTGTCGGCCGCACCGAAATGCATCAGCACCGGCACCTTGATTTCCGGCGCGCGGTCCAGCGCGTTCTGGATGCCGCCGCCGTAGTAGGCCACGGCCGTATCCACCAGGCCATTGGCGGCCGTGTGGTAGGACAGGCGGCCGCCGAAGCAGAAGCCGAGCGAGGCCACCCTGGCGCTGCCCACGGCGTCCAGTCCGCGCAGCACCTTGATGGTGGCGGCGATGTCTTGCTGGGCGGTGGCGAAGTCGGTGGCATTCATGAGTTCCACCGCGCGCTTCCAGCCGGCGTCGTCATAACCCAGCTCGATGCGGGCGCCGTGGCGCCAGAACATGTCCGGCGCCAGCACTACGTAACCGTCGGCCGCATACTGGTCGGCCACATTGCGGATGTGCTGGTTGACGCCGAAGATTTCCTGGATCAGCACGATGCCCGGGCCTTTGCCGCCGCGCGGCAGCGACAGGTAGGCGCCGAACTTGCCGTCGCTGGTTTCAACATCGATCCACTGTGCGTTGGTTTCCATGGTGCTCCTTGGTGGGTAGGTCAGAAAGCGGCCATCGTACTCCGTTTTGCGCTGGTTTGCAGCGCCGCTCAGTTATACACCTCGCGCGTGTAGACCACCGGTCCGGAGCGGTAAATGCCAAAGGTTTCGCGGCCCGTGCTGCTGGGCAGATAAGGGATCAGTTCGACCGTATTGCCATTGACGACCGTATTCAGGCGCACATCGACCGAGCCATTGCGCGTCAGCGTAGGCGACGGCGCCGCCAGGCGGAACGTGGCCCGGCCGCCATTCAGCAACAGCGCGGCGTTGTTGTCGGCCAGCGTCAGCGTGGATGGACAGGTGTGGCTGTTGTTGCTGCTGGTATCGAGGCCGTTCTGGCAGTTGGTAAAGGTGATCGCGTTACTGATATTGCCATTGCCGCTGGTGGTGACCTGCGGATTGAACACATAGCCGCCGGGCATGAAGTACTGGGCGGTGGCGCTGACCGGCAGCGGTGCGGTGGGCGAACCGTAAGCGTTTGACACCAGCAGGCGGCCGCTGACCACGGACAGCGGCGCTTCCACCGAGTTGGCGGGCGTGGTGCGCTGCGAGCTGGCGTTGTCGGTATCGGCTGCGCGCAGGTAGATGGTGGCGGGCGGCACGTCCTTGGCCGGGTAGGCGTAAGTGAAGGTAAAGGACGGCAGGTTGGGGCTGCCAGGGCCGGGACTGGCCAGATTGCCGACGCCGTTGCTGAAGTTGAAGCGGGTCGCGCTGTTGCCGGCGCTCCAGCCGACGGCGCCGTCGGCGGCCACCGTGCCGCCATTGCTGCTCCAGGCGCTGATGGTCACCGGACTGGCCAGTGCGCCCGTGTAGTTGAGCGTGGGTGTCGGCGGCGAGTCGCCGTTATAGGCCGTCACTTTCATGAAGAAGAACTGCTTCGAGTTGATGAAGCTGGTGGCGCCGCCGCTGCAGGGATTGACGCCGGCCGGCAAGGACTGGTTGTTATAGATGCAGCTCATGGTGAGGCCGATCTGCGGATTTTGCACCAGAGTGTTGATCTCGGTGGTGGTCAGCAGAGCCGTATCGAAATGGTCCGGAATGAAGCGGCTGACGTATTGCTGGCCGGTGGTCTGGAAGCTGGCCAGTGGCGTGCTGAGATAGTAATTGTTCGTGCTGTTGTTGGCGGCACTGCCCAGGCTGGGCACCAGCTGGAGATAGCCGACGTCATTGAAGCTGGCGCTGGCGGTGCTGCGGCCCTGGCTGAAGGCGGGGAAGGTTGCCTTGAGCACGCCCTGGGTATAGCTTTTGGTGCTGGCCGGATTTGCGCTGGTCTGATTGATGACCGGATTGATGACAACCAGCGACGGGGTATTTTCCTTGCCGAAGTTGGTGGTGGGGTTGTCGAGACTGTTCACTGCAGTGACAGTGAGCGAGAACGGTTCGCTGGCCCGGGCGAAAATGCCTGTCAGCGGCGCTGCCAGCGGCTGCGGTCCGATGGTCACCGTGTTGGCCGCGTTGACGGCGGTCAGCAGCAGCCTGGCTGGCGCGGCAATGAAGTCGCCATTGCCGGTCGCGCTCAGCGCGCTGGTCGCATAGCTGGCCGTCAGCGTCACCCGGCCCACCTCCGCATATTGCAGCGTGTTGGTGGCCAGGCCATTGGCATCAAACGTGAACGGGATGCTGGCGGTGCTGTTATTGCTGCAACTGAGGCTGGTATTGCCGATCCTGACCGGCACCGCTGCCGCCTTGCTGGCCACCGGATCGCTGTAGCTGCAGGACATGGTGATATTGGTGGCCTGGTTGGCGACCAGCGGCACGCAGCTTTGCGGATTGCTCGGCGATGCGGTCAGGGCCTGGATTGTCACTTGCGCGCCGGAAGCCATGGACACGTGATTGCTGCCGCTGACCACCAGCCCGGTGCCGCTGAACACCATATCGCAGGCGGCGCCGCTGCCGCTGTTGACGCACGTGGTGGCATTGGTGACGCCGCTCGCCGCGGCCGACAGCGTGAATGTGCCAGCAGTGGCGCTCTGCACGGTGGCTGCGCTGTTGACGCCGCCGCTGACGGTGAAGGTCTTGCCGCCCGGTTGCAGGGTGACGTTGACGTTGCTGGTGTAGTTGGGCGCGGTGCAGGCCGCATTGGCGCAGGCGGTCACCGTCACGGTCTGCGGCTGGCAGGTCAGGGCCGAACCGCTGTGGTTGATCTGGAAGTGGTGCGGCGCGCCGGCCGGCGCGGCGCCGCAGGTCGGCTGATAGTTGGGATCGGCCTTGGTGACGCAACTGCACTGCGCCGCGCCGGGGCCGGTGCAGGTGATGGTTTTGGTGACGCCGCTATTCCAGTCGATGTAGATGGAGTTGACCGCCGCATTGCCCTTGATGAAGGCATTGCTGGAGTGGGTGTTGACGTTGCGCGCCACCACGTCGCCATTGATGGTGCCGCCCGAGCCGATGTCGATGTCGCCGGTCATGGTGACGCCGCCGTTGATGGTGACATTGGCCGAGGCCATGGTCAGCTGGCCGCCCTTGACCGTGCCGTTGACCGTGTTGCCGCTGCCGATGGTCAGCGAGTTGTTGGCCGTGATGTTGCCGGTGACGGTGATGGACGATGGATCGAGCGTGGCGGTGGCGGCGGTCAGGTTGCCTTTCAGCGTGCTGCCGGACGCCAGCTGGAACGAGCTGGTGGCGGTGACATCGCCGGTCAGCGATACCGGTGAATTGCTGGTCACGGCAGAGGCGGAAATCGGGCCGACGATGGTGGCGTGCGAGCCCAGGTCGATCTGGCCGCTGGCGGTCAGCGTGCCGGTGATTTTGGTGGCGGAACCGCTGCCGATGGTCATGGTGGCGGCGTTGACGTTGGCGATGATGGTCTGCGCCTGGTTGCCGATCTTGAAATTGCCGCCGGCGGTGAAGGTGCCGCCGCTGACCGCCAGATTGGACGGGTTCATGTCGGCGATGTTGAGGTTGCCGCTGCCGGTGGTTTGCAGCGTGGCGGTGCCGCTCATCTGCAGGCTCTGGTTGTAGCTGAATGAGACCGCCGAACTCACCTGCACCGTGTAGCCGCCGGCGATGATGATGACGTCGGTGTCGTTGGCGTTGGGCAGCGCGGCGCAGTTGTAGGTGGTGCCCGTCAGTGGACAGGTCGGCACTACATTGCTGCCGTTGAAGTTGAAGGTGCTTGCCTGCGCCGCGCCGGCCAGCAGCAGACTGGTTGCAATGGCAGCCGCAATGCCGCAACCGCGCCGCAACATGGTTAAAACATTAAGCCACACGGAGAGACCTCTAGGAAGGTGAACTGCCTGAATTATAGGCGGTTACGCTCCGTTTCCGTGTGGCAGTTTTTTAACGTTTTACTTTGCTGAAGGCGTCGCCGGCCTTCCAGGTTTGCATTTTCGGCGCGTTGGCCACTTCATAGCCCAGGTTCAGCGTGAACTGCGCCTGCTGCACCATGCCCGCCAGGTCCCAGTCGGCGTGGTATTCATCGCTGGGCTGGTGGTAGTCTTGTTTGAACGCCATGAGGCGTGCGCGCGACTTGTCCTGGTCCTTGACGAAGTCAAAGTAGCCATCGCCCGAGAACACGGCCGAGCCGACATTAAACGCCGGCACGCCCGCCTTGGCAAAGCTGAAGTGGTCGGCGCGGAAGTAGGCGCCCGACAGGTCGGGAATCGCCGGCGCCAGTTTCAGGCCCATCTTTTTGGCCACCACGGCGGCCGCATCGTACAGGCTGCTGCGCTCGGCGCCGGCCACGCCGATGTCGCGGGTTGTGCCGACGAAGTTCATGCTGTCCAGGTTGAGGTCGGCCGTGGTCTTGTCCAATGGCCAGGCCGGGTTGCGGATGTAGGCGATGCTGCCGAGGAAGCCGGTTTCCTCGCCGGCTGGCCACAGGAACACCTGGCTGCGCCTGGCCGGATGTTTGACGGCTTCCTGCGCCATGGCCAGCAGCGCGGCGACGCCGGAGGCATTGTCGATGGCGCCGTTCCAGATATTGTCGCCCTGTTTGTTCTCGTCGATGCCCAGGTGGTCCCAGTGGGCCGAGTAGACCACGGCTTCGGCTTTCAGTCTGGCGTCCGTGCCGGGCACGATGCCGACCACGTTGTACTGCTCGATCTGGCGGATCTTGCTGTTGACTTCCGCGTGCATGGTCAGCTTGAGGTCGACCGGACGGAAGTCGCGGCGCTCGGCGGCGGCGCGCAGCTGGTCAAGATCAAAGCCACTGGCGGCAAACAGGGCGCGCGCCGTGTCTTCCTGCAGCCAGCCTTCCAGCGGATTGCCGCTGCCGGCCAGGTGGAAGCGCTCGTGCGCAAAGCTGGTGGCGGGCACGCTCCAGTCATACGAGGCCGATGGCGTGGTGTGGATCAGCAGCACGCCGGCCGCGCCCTGGCGTACCGCCTCTTCATACTTGTACATCCAGCGGCCATAGTAGGTGTAGGCCTTGCCGGCAAAGCGGTTGGGTTCTTCGGCGGTGGGCTGCGGATCGTTGACCATCATGACCAGCACCTTGCCCTTCAGGTCCATGCCCTTGTAGTCGTCCCATTTTTCTTCCGGGGCGACCGCGCCGTAGCCGACAAACACCACCGGCGCGTCGATGTTGACGTGCTCCTTGCCGCCCATGGTGCCGATCAGGATGTCGTTGCCGGTGGCGGGCGACAGCGTCTTGCCGCCCGCTGTGGTGAAGCGCGCGAAGCTGCCCGGCAGCAGCTTGCTGCCTTCAGCCTTGACCAGCTGGCGGTAGCTGCCATCAGCCAGCGGTTTCAGGCCCAGCACGGCCGCTTGCGTTTCCAGGTAGCGCACGGTGAGGTCGCCGCCGCGCTGGCCCGTGCCGCGGCCTTCGAACAAATCATCGGCCAGCAGCGACAGGTGCGCGCGTAATGGTGCTTCGGCGACAACAGGTTGCTGGGCGTGAGCTTGCAGGGCGAGGCCGGCAGCCAGGGCGATAACTGGAAGACGCATGTTTACTCCATAGTGTGGTGCAGAAGGCGGTAATCTTACTGTAAATCACAAACTAAAGGAGACCTATGCAGACCATCATTCTCACCGGCGCTTCGGATGGCATTGGCGCAGAAATCGCGCGTCAGCTGGCGCGCCAGCATGGCAATGGCGTGGCGCTGGTGCTGGCGGCGCGCAACGCGGCAATGCTGGAGCAGGTGGCGGCGCAGTGTGCCGCATCCGGTGCGCAGACGCTGGTGGTGCCGACCGATGTGTCGGTGCAGGCGCAGTGCGTGGCGCTGATCGACGCTTGCGTGGCGCGCTTTGGCCGCATCGATGGACTGATAAACAACGCCGGCCGTTCGGCACATGCGCTGTTCTCGGAGGTGGAGAACCTTGCATGGTACGAGGAGCTGATGCGGATTAATCTGTGGGGCAGCGTCTGGTGCACGCATGCGGCGCTGCCTTACCTGAAGCAGTCGCGCGGCAGCATTGTGGCGGTGTCGTCGCTGGCGGGCCTGGTGGGCGTGCCAGGGCGCACCGCCTACAGCGCCACCAAGTTTGCCATGGGTGGTTTCTTTGAAGCGCTGCGGATTGAGATGAAGCCATACGGTGTCAGCGTGACCACGGCCTATCCAGGCGTGGTGGCAACGCAGATACGCCATCGCGGCTTCAATGCGGCCGGTGCCCAGTTGGGCAGCAGCAGCCTCAAAGAAGACAAGGCGATGCCCGTGGAGCAGTGTGCCGCACTCATTGTCGAGGGCATGGCGTCGCGCCGCCGCGAGGTGGTGATGTCGGCCAAAGGCAAGCTGGGTCGCTGGATGAAACTCATCGCCCCGGGGCTGGTGGAGAAGATGGCGCTGGCAGCGCTCAAGGACGAGGTAAAACCTTGATTGTCTTATTGACAAAGCCAGGTCCAGCGCCATATGCCAGCCATGTGGAAATTCAAACTCAACTGGCGACGACCTTTATTCTACCTGCTGCTGCCGGTATTTCTGGTCATGGTACTGCTGGGGATCCCGCTGCCAGTGGCGCCGCCACCGGCCACCAGGCCGGCACAGGAGCAGTCCGATACGGTGCGTAAAAAGAAGGAAGACTAAGACCTTGTGCCCTGATCGGTAGTGATTGTAAGAAATTGTAATGGCCGTCAACTGGGTGATCGGCCATCGCGTTTTTTGCTCATGCGACACAGGAATTGTCCTGATGCCGAAACTCCGAAAAGGAATTAATCATGTCCAAAGTAATCGCTACTCTGATCGCCGGCCTGTTCGCAACCGCAGCATTCGCTCAAGCGCCTGCCACCCCTGCAGCCGCACCTGAAGCCAAACCGGCCGTAGCGGAAAAAACCGCAGCGAAACCAGCCGCCAAACACAAAGCCCATCACAACAAGGCTAAAGAATCCAAGACTGCGGAAGCCAAACCAGCCACCGCAGCAGCACCAGCACCAGCACCAGCACCAGCCGCCAATCCAGCGGTAGCCGCAGCACCAGCAGTCAAGTAATTAACGATATAAACCGTATAAACTAAATTTGCCAAATCGAGGATTGAATCATGAAAAAAGTTATCGCTACCCTGATCGCCGGCCTGTTCGCTTCCGCTGCTTTCGCTCAAGCTCCAGCCGCTTCGGCATCCGCATCCGCCGCCGCTTCGGTGCCAGCAGCATCGGCTCCGGCAGCATCGGCACCAGCTGCCAAGAAAGCCAGCAAGCATCACAAGAAAGAGAAAGCCGCCAGCGCCTCGGCATCGGCAACTGCTTCGACCCCAGCGCCAGCCGCTTCAGCACCAGCTGCCAGCAAGTAATTTAAGCTAGTGCCGGACGTACCGCCCCGGACCCTTCGGGCCTGGGCGGTGCAAGAGAGAAGACGGATTCCACCTCCGTCTTCTCTGCGTTACGTTAACCGATTCAACGATTCAATTCCTCTGCAGTTCCTCCAGAAGGGTGCGATGGAAGACCACCGGGTCTTCCATCTGTGGCGTATGTCCCAAGCCCTTGAACTCCACAAGCCGCGCCTGCGGTATCCTGTTCGCCGTCTCCTTGCCCAGCACATCGTAATGGCCCAGCTTCGCCTTGACGTCCGGCGGCGCAACATCCTTGCCGATGGCGGTGGTGTCGGCGGTGCCGATCAGCAGCGTAGTGGGCACCTTGAGCAGCGCGAATTCGTAGACCACCGGCTGTGTGAAGATCATGTCGTAGATCAGCGCGGAATTCCACGCCACCAGTTTGTGGCCCGGACCGGCGTTCAGGCCGGCCAGCATGTCCACCCATTTTTCGTACTCGGGCTTCCAGTTGCCGCTGTAGTAGGTAGCGCGTTCGTAGGCGCGCACGCTGTCGGCCGACAGTTTCAGTTCGCGCGCATACCATTGATCGACGCTGGGAGCGGGCACGCCCAGCGCTTTCCAGTCTTCCAGTCCGATCGGATTGACCAGCACCAGGCGCGAAACGGCCTCCGGGTACATCAGCGCATAGCGTGTGCCCAGCATGCCGCCGGTGGAATGGCCGATCACGATGGCTTGTTTGATGCCGAGGTTTTTCAGCAGTCCGTCCGTATTGGCTGCCAGCTGCTGGAAGCTGTACTGGTAGTGCTCCGGCTTGGACGAAGCGCAGAACCCGATCTGGTCCGGCGCCACGACGCGGTAGCCGGCCCTGGTCAAGTCGGTGATGGTTTGTTCCCACGTCGCGCCGCAGAAGTTCTTGCCGTGCAGGAGAAGCGCAGTCTTGCCATTGGCCGCTCCGGTCGGCGCGATGTCCATGTAGGCCATCTGCAGGTTCAGGCCCTGCGAGGCGAAACTGTACTTGTGGACTGGATGCGGATAGGTGAAACCTTCCAGCTGTGGGCCATATGTGGCGGCGGACGCGGTGCCGGCGAAGAGGGCGGCGGCGAGGAGGATACGCATGGGATGTGCTCCGGAAACGACAAAGTCTTCACTATAGGCTGCCCGCAAAAAGCCTGCATTTCAGCGTGAAATCATGTAAAAAACCGCCTGTTCGGCCCAGACAGAGTAAACTACGCGACAATTTCTTTCGCAATTAGGCGATTCGAACAATTTTGTGAGTGACGCCATGTCTGCATCCCCAGTATCCCCAATTGCCCTTTTTTCCGACCTCGATCTTGGCGCGCCGCTGCTTAAAGCGCTCAATGACGTCGGCTACGAGTCGCCATCGCCTATCCAGGCCGCGACCATCCCCCTGCTGCTGAATAACCAGGACGTGCTGGGCCAGGCCCAGACCGGTACCGGTAAAACCGCTGCCTTTGCGCTGCCGATCCTGGCGCGCATCGATATCAAACAGACCACGCCGCAGGCGCTGGTGCTGGCGCCGACGCGCGAACTGGCGATCCAGGTCGCCGAGGCGTTCCAGACCTACGCCGCCCATATCCCTGGCTTTCACGTGCTGCCGATCTACGGTGGCCAGAGCTACGGCCCGCAGCTGTCGGCGCTGCGCCGCGGCGTGCATGTCGTGGTCGGCACCCCAGGCCGCGTGATCGACCACCTGGACAAGGGTTCGCTGGACCTGTCCAAGCTGAAGACGCTGGTGCTGGACGAAGCCGACGAAATGCTGCGCATGGGCTTTATCGACGACGTCGAACGCATCCTGCAAGAGACGCCGGAGTCGCGCCAGACCACGCTGTTCTCGGCCACCATGCCATCGGCGATCCGCCGCATTGCCAATACCTATCTGCGCAATCCGAAGGAAATCACGGTGGCGGCCAAGACCGGCACCAATGAAAACATCCGCCAGCGCTACTGGCTGGTGTCCGGCATGCACAAGCTCGACGCGCTGACCCGCATCCTGGAAGCCGAGAACTTCGACGGCATGATCGTTTTCTCGCGCACCAAGCTGGGTACCGAGGAACTCGCGCAGAAGCTGCAGGCGCGTGGCTTCTCGGCCGCCGCCATCAACGGCGACATCCAGCAGGCGCAGCGCGAGCGCACCGTGCAGATGCTCAAGGACGGCAAAATCGACATCCTGGTGGCGACCGACGTTGCCGCCCGTGGCCTGGACGTGGAGCGCATCTCGCACGTGGTCAACTACGACGTGCCGCACGATCCGGAAAGCTACACCCACCGTATCGGCCGTACCGGCCGCGCCGGCCGTAGCGGCGAGGCGATCCTGTTCATCACGCCACGTGAAAAAGGCCTGCTGAAGATGATCGAACGCGCTACGCGCCAGCCGATCGGCCAGCTGGAACTGCCGACTATCCAGGCGGTCAACGATGTGCGTATCGCCAAGTTCAAGCAGCAGATTACCGACACGCTGGCAGAAGGCGGCCTGGAACAGTTCCAGTCGCTGATCGAGGCCTTCGAGCAGGAACACAATGTGCCTGCGCTGGAAATCGCCGCCGCGCTGGCCAAGCTGGCGCGTGGCGACGTGCCGCTGCTGCTGGATAAAAAACAGCAGACCCAGTGGGAAGAGCGTCCGGCGCGCGCCAGCGCATCGTTCGACCGTCCGGAACGCGGCGACCGCTTTGACCGCGGCGACCGTGGTGACCGTCCTGACCGCAGCGAGCGTTTCGGCAAGAAGGAACGCATCCCGCGCGAGTCCGAGCCAGGCATGCGCACCTACCGCATCGAAGTGGGCTACCAGCATGGCGTCAAGCCGGGCAACATCGTTGGTGCGATTGCCAACGAAGGTGGCATCGACTCCAAGAACATTGGCCGCATCGAGATCTTTGACGACTTCACCGTGCTGGATATGCCGGACACGCTGAGCCGCGAAGCGCTGGAGCTGATGGGCGGTATCCGTGTCGCCGGCCAGGCACTGCGCATCAGCGTGGATGGCGAAGGTGCGCCGGCGCCGGCGCCAGCCTCCGCGCCAGCCCGCGCTGCCAAGCCAGTGCCGGCCCGCCCCGCCAAGCCAGCCGGTTCGCCGCTGGACAAGACGGTGCGCGCCGCTGCGGAAGATGTGGAAGAAGCGCCGGCCAAGAAGAAAAAAGACAAGCCAAACAAAGTCTCCGTGCCGATGACGGCTTTCCGCGTTGAAGTGGGCCGTGCCAACGAAATCACGCCAGCCAACATCGTCGGCGCCATCGCCAACGAAACCGGCCTGGAAGCCAAGTACATCGGCCGCATCGAGATCTTCGATAACCACACCATGCTGGAACTGCCGGACGGTATGCCGGAAGACATGTTCCGCAACCTGGGCAAGGTCTGGGTCGGCGGTGCGCAGCTGAAGATCAGCCAGGCTGACCGCATGCCGCCGGAATCGGGCAAGCACACGCCGCCGAAGAAACCGGCGCCGGGCGCCAAGCCGAAGTCGAAGAAGTACTAAACACCACGGGGCCGCAAGGCCCCGTTTTCATTCCTGCCTCTGCACACGTGCGGTGCTGCATTGCACCAAAACAAAGCTTAACGTGTCTGAAATACTGACCTCCCAGCACTGTTGTCATAGTAGAAGGTAGCTGGCCCGCTTATTGCATCGGTGTCAGTACATTGTGATAAACGGCGGCGGCATGAGCGCCTCGACCTGGAGACGTTAAGCGTGGGAGCAGGGCAATGACTTCATTCAGGAAGCTGTGGACGGCCTTTGTTGATGCGCTCAAGCCGCAGATGCTGCGCGAGAGACATCCTGTTGCGCTGCATTCGATTTATGTTGATACGCGACCATTCAAGGTCGCTACGCTCTCATCCCGGGAGCGCTAATGCTGTTGCGGAACGACCTGCTGCACTACACGCATCCGTCGCCGCGCACCGTTCGCGTCCTGTGGATCGCTCCCGGGCAGGGCCACGCCTATGTGTTTGACGTGGCGGCGGTATCGGCGGAGGTGGAGCTGGTGCCGCTGCCGGTGCTGCTGGCCGATATCCAGGCCGGCCACGCCAGCGTGCTGGCGGCCGATCCTTATCTGATGGTGGTGAGCCAGGAGCTGCTGCCGCCCAAGCATCTGCAGTTGCGCGCCCGCGCGTGGCAGATCATCGCGCCGCTGGTGGCGCAGGAACCGCAGATCTTCGAAGCGCGCCAGCGCGGCCAGATGGTGTCGCTGGCGACGGCGGCGCATGGCGTCTCGCATCCCACCATTTACCGCTATCTGCGCCGCTACTGGCAGCGCGGGCAGACGCCCAATGCGCTGCTGCCGGACTACGGCAACTCCGGTGGACGCGGCAAGGTGCGCCAGTCGTCGGCCGACGTCAAGCGCGGCCGGCCGCGCAAGAACGCCGCAGAGGAAGGCGCCGGCCTGAATGCGGACGAGGAGATACGCCGCACCTTTCGCGTCGCCACGGCCTGCTATGCGGCTGCCAATGCCAGGTTTTCGCGGTTGGGCGCTTACCAGCAGATGCTGGCCGACTTCTTTGTCGAGCGCCGCATCGATGCGGAGACGGGGCGCGTGCTGACGTCCGGCCCGGTCAGCGCGATTCCTACCTTCGGCCAGTTCAACTACTGGCTCGATCACGACGACGACCGGCCGCCGGAAGTGGCGCGCCGTCCGGCCGGAATGACAGCGTCGCCAGCACCGCTGCCGCAGGTGCAGTTGCCGCCGCTGGACGCGTGCCGGTTGCCGGCGGGACGGCCCGGCGCCGGCTTTTATCTGGACGTGGTGCGCGCCGACGTGCAGCTGGTGTCGCGTGCGGACCGCCAGCAGCTTGCGGGACGTCCTTTGCTGTATGTGGTCACGGATATCTTCAGCCGGCTGGTGTGCGGCCTGTATGTGGGCTTTGGCGCGGCGCAGTGGCCGCAGGCCATGCTGGCGCTGGCCAACTGCGGCGCTGACAAGCAGCGCTACAGCCAGCAGTATGGCCGCCACATCGAGGCGGAGCAGTGGCCGTGCCGCCATCTGCCGGACACGCTGCATGTCAGGCCGGCGCTGACATCGGGCTGGAACGGCGATCCGCTGCTGAACAATTTCAATCTGCGCTGCGTGGCATCCGACGACGGGCCCGATGACTGGCGCCCGGTGCTTGAAAAGCGTTTCCGTCTGCTGGCGCCGGACGCACAAGGCGCGCCATGCCGGCTTGATGGCGTCATGCATGTGGAGCAGTTCACGCGCATCATCATCGACTGCATCCTGTACTACAACAACCGTCAGCCGCTGGCGCATGCGGGCAAGGCGACGCCGCGCCAGTTGTGGGACTGGGGCCGCGAACACCGCGCGGGCGGATTAAAGATCTATCCTGAGCATCTGATCCGCTGTAGCCTGATGCCGGTGGCGCAGGCCAGCGTGACCAGCGATGGCATTGCGCTGTTCAACCGGCAGTACACGTGCGCGCGCGCCATCAGCGAGCGCTGGTTCGAACGTGCGCGCCTGCGCGGCGCCTGGCATATCAAGCTCGCTTACGATCCCGAAGATATGGAGACGGTCTATTTTCTCGACCCGTCTTCTCCCATGCAGTTCCACGCCTGCCATCCGATGGCGGCGCCATTGCGTACTACTACGCAGGGCGTCGCCAGCTTCGTCAACTGAATCCTTTCCAACGCTGTGCATCACGCTGCGCGCTGCATCGTTAAGGTGCGGCGCGTTGCCGTGCCTTGTCACGTGCCTGCGAATAAAGTCTGTTCGCTTATCCAACCTTGTTTGCGGTCTGGCCGCACGCAGCGCGCTGCGGCGAAACAGGTTTATTTTTTGACCATGCTGTGGCACGCCGTTTGCTAAAGAGGAGCTATGGGTTAGCAAGTCGCCCAAGGATCTTTCAGCAGAATGGTGAGGAAGCAGATGGATAGTAAAACAGTAAAACCGTTTAAATCGTTTAGCGCATTAACGAGGAGGGATTTTCTGTACCGGGCCGCCGCCGTGGGCGGCACCGGCTTGCTGTTGAATACCATGAATGCCTGGGGCATGGGTATCGCCTCGACGGCGTCGGCGCCACCGGCGCTGAGCGGCAGCGGCAAAGGCAAGAAGGTGCTGATATTGGGTGCTGGCCTGGCCGGCATGACGGCGGCCTATGAGCTGGAAAAGCTGGGCTACAAGGTGCAGATACTGGAAGCGCGTGCGTTTGCCGGTGGCCGCTGCCAGACCGCGCGCAAGGGTTTCAGCCTGACGGAGCTGGGTGGCGAAAAACAGACCTGCGCGTTTGACGAGGGCCACTACATCAATCATGGTCCATGGCGTATCCCGCTGCACCATCAATCGACGCTGCACTACACCAAGCTGTTTGAAGTGCCGCTGGAAGTCATGGTCAACGATAACGACCATGCGTACGTCTACTCGGAAAACGCGGGACCGTTTGCCGGCAAGCGCCTGCGCGTGAAAGAGGTCAAGGCCGATATGCGCGGCCATGTGTCGGAGCTGCTGGCCAAGTCGGTCAAGAACCATCAGCTGGACCAGGCGCTGACGGAAGATGACCAGCGCCTGCTGCTGGACTATCTGGCGCATGAAGGCGCGCTGACACCGGGCGAGCTGCAATACAAGGGCCGCAGTGGCCGTGGCTACGCGGTGAATCCAGGTGCGGGCCTGTCGCCGGGAGCGGGCACGCCATCCGATCCGCTTGGCTTCAAGGATTTGCTGGCGTCGAAGCTGGGCCACGTCTACAGCGCGGTGCAGGACTTCCCGATGCAGAACACCATGTTCCAGCCCGTGGGCGGCATGGACGCGATTGCCAAGGCATTTGAAAAACGCGTAGGCAAGAACATCCGCTACAAGGCGGAGGTACAGACCATACGCCAGAACGACAAGGGCGTGACGGTGACTTACAAGGATACCGGCAGCAACAAGGTCAGCGCCATCAGCGCCGACTACTGCCTGTGCGCGATGCCGCTGTCGGTGCTGCGCCAGATCGATACCGATTTCTCGGACAAATTCAAGCAGGCGGTCGCCTCGGTGGCGTATGCGCCAGTGGGCAAAATCGGCCTGCAGATGAAGCGCCGCTTCTGGGAAGAGGATGACCATATCTACGGTGGCCACATCATGACCGACCTGAAAGGCATCAACACCATCTCGGTGCCTTCATATGGCTTCCAGAAAAACAAGGGCGTGCTGCTTGGTTACTACCAGTACCAGACGGCGGCCATCGAGACCAGTGCGCTATCGCTGAAAGAGCGTGCCGAGTTTGCGCTGGCGGCGGGACAGAAGATCTTCCCGCAGTACACCGAGAACTTTGAGACGGCGTTCTCGGTGGCCTGGCACCGCGTGCAGTACAACCTGGGCGGCTGGGCCGAATGGACCGACAAGACGCGCGCTGCGGCATATCCGGTGCTGCTGGAAGGCGAGGGCCGCATCCTGCTGGCCGGCGAGCATCTGAGCTATCTGACCGGCTGGCAGGCCGGGGCGATTGAATCGGCGTGGCAGCAGATCGCCAGGATCCATGAAAGGGCCGGCGCATGAAACTCGTATCGATGATGGCCATGGCGGCGGCGATGCTGCTGTCGTCGGCACAGGCGCAGGAGGTGGATGGCAAGGCGCTGTTCCTCAAGAACTGCGCGGCCTGCCACCAGTCAAGCGGCAAGGGCATACCGGGCGCCTTCCCGGCACTGGCGGGCAGCAAATTCGTGCAAGGGAAAAGCACCGACGTCGCGGCCGTGCTGCTGAAAGGCCGTGGCGGCATGCCGGACTTCAGCGATTCGCTGAGCGACCGCGATATCGCCACCGTGCTGACCTTTGTGCGCTCCAACTGGGGCAACAAGGCGGACGGCCTCACGGAGTCGGATGTCGGCTCGCTGCGCACCACGCTGGGCGTGGACCCGTTCGGCAATTCCCTGATGTCCAACAAACACTGAAAGAGATGAACTCCATGAAAAAAGTATTTGCCACCGTGTTGATGTGCGCTGCTGTGGGTAGTGCGGCGGCCGCGCCGAAAGCGGACATCGTGCGCCACAAGATTCCCAATTCCGATTTTCCGATTGCGCTGGCGGTGACGGTGCCGTCGACTGCCACGATCCACTTCATCAGCGGCCAGGTGCCGGCGGTGGTGGATGCGGCAGCGGCGCCGGATTCGCTGGCGGCGTTTGGCGACACCAAAACGCAGTCGGAGTCGGTGCTGAAGAAGATCAAGGAAATCCTGCAGGGCATGAAGCTGGAGATGTCGGACGTGGTGAAGATGCAGGTGTTCCTGGTCGGCGATCCGGCCAAGGGCGGCAAGGCTGACACCAAGGGCTTTATGGAGGCCTACACCCAGTACTTCGGCGGCAGCCAGCCCAATCTGCCGGCGCGCGCGGTGGTGCAGGTGGCGGGCCTGAGCAATCCGGGCTGGCTGGTGGAGATCGAGGTCGTCGCAGCGAAAAAATAGAACAGGCCACAGGCATTCAGCAGTTTTCTTTTTCATTCAAACGGGGATTTAACTATGCATAAGGCCATACTCAAGACCGGCGTTGCAGCCGTGCTGTCCACCCTGGCGTTCGGCGTCGCGCATGCGGCCGATCCGGCCGCCGATGATGTCGCCGCCTCGGCCGACGTTGGCGCCGCACCGAACGTGGGCGCGGTGATCGTCACCGGAACGCGTTCCAGCGGCATCAAGGTGGAGAACAGCGCGTCGCCGATTCAGGTGCTCGATTCGGCCTCGCTGCAGCGCACCGGCCAGCCGGACCTGATCCAGGCGCTGGCACAGAATCTGCCGTCGTTCACGGCGCAGGCGTTTGGCGGCGACACCGCCAACCTGACGCTGTCGGCGCGCTTGCGCGGCCTGAGTCCGAACAATACGCTGGTGCTCATCAACGGCAAGCGCCGCCATGGCACCGCCAACCTGGCGGTGCTGGGTGGCCCGTACCAGGGCGGCGCGGCGGCTGACCTGAACTATATTCCCGTGTCGGCGATTGACCATATCGAGGTGCTGCAGGATGGTGCGGCCGCGCAGTATGGTTCGGACGCGATTGCGGGGGTGGTCAACATCATCCTGAAGTCGAACAACCATGGCGGCACGGCGACCGTCAACGGCGGCGGCTATGTCGATGGCGGCGGCCGCACGCTGGATGGCTCGGCCAATATCGGTGTCGAGCCGTTTGCCGACGCCTATCTGAGCCTGACGGCGGAATCGAAGTATCACGGCTATAGCGACCGTGGCGGCATCGATCCGCGCGTGGTCGATCCGGCCAATATGGCGGCCTATCCGACCATGTTCCAGCATCCGGGCTATCCGCATGTGAACCACATCGCGGGCGACGCGCAGTACCACCTGAATGTGTTTGCCGCCAACTTCGGCTGGGACTTCGCGCCGGACAGCCAGCTGTATGCGATTGCCACCGCCGGCCGCAAGGAAGCGCGCGCGTTCGAGAACTACCGCCTGCCGAGCCGTCTGCCGAAGATCTATCCGAACGGCTTCTCGCCGAAGGAAACCATGAAGGAGGAGGATTTCGCTTTCACGGCGGGCGTCAAGGGCAAGCTGGCGGGCTGGAATACGGACCTGAGCTCGACCTATGGCCGCGACAAGGCGCGCATCGGCGTGGCCGATTCGGGCAATGTCTCGCTGTTCAACGACACGGGGTCGACGCCGACCAACTTCAGCGCGGGCACCTTCATTGCGAGCCAGCTCACCACCACGCTGGAGGCCAACAAGGAGTTTGAGATCGGCTGGGCCAAGCCGTTGAACATCGCTGCCGGTGTCGAGCACCGCATCGACAAGTATGAGATCGAGGCGGGCGATCCGGCCTCGCGCTACAAGGAAGGCTCGCAGTCCTATCCGGGCTTCTCGCTCACGGATGCGGGTAGCCACCGCCGCACCAATCAGGCGGCGTATGTGGACTTTGCCGGCAATCCGGTGACTGACCTGACGGTGGACCTGGCGGCGCGCTATGAGCACTTCAGCGATTTCGGCAACGCCAAGGTGGGCAAGATCACCAGCCGCTATGACTTCTCGCCAGCGGCGGCGGTGCGCGGCACCTTCTCGAACGGGTTCCGTGCGCCGACGCTGGCGGAGGAATACTATTCGGCCACCAACGTTGGCCCGACCACGGCCTTTGTGCAGCTGGCGCCAAATTCGGCCGGCGCCAGGCTGGTGGGCGTGGATGGCCTGAAGCCTGAACGTTCGACCAACCTGTCGCTGGGGATCGTGCTGAACCCGGCCAGCAATGTGGCGATCACGCTGGACGTCTACCAGATCAAGATACGCGACCGTATCGTCGGTTCCGGCGCGCTGTATGGTTCGGGCGGTTCGGTGAATTCGCCGGCGGTGACGGCGGCCATCAAGGCCAATGGCAATGTACTCGACAGCACGGTGAGCCAGACCGGTATCAACATCTTCTCCAATGGCGTGGACACGCGCAGCCGCGGCCTGGAGTTTGTGACGACGATTAACTCCAACTACGGCACCGCCGGCAAGGTGGACTGGTCGATTGCCGCCAACTACAACAAGGTGGAAGTCACCAAGATCAACCAGGCGCCGGCGCAGCTGCTGCCGCAAACGCTGCTCGACAAGACGGCGATTTCGGACCTGGAGACGGCGTCGCCGCGCATGCGCATGAATCTGGGTGCGCTGTGGAAGATCGGTAACTGGACCGTCAACCTGCGCGAGGCGATTTATGGCAAGTCGTCGGAGTACGGCAGTGAAGATGGTTCGGTGTACCACAAGACGGAGATTGCGGCCAAGGGCATCACCGACCTGGAAGTGGGCTACAAGATCAGCACGGCGTGGTCGGTGGCGGTGGGCGCGAACAATCTGTTCAACACCTATCCCAACGGTGTGAATCCGGCGCTGCTGGCCGACCAGCGGGCGGCGGGCGACAACGCGGCGGTCAACATCCTGCCATCGTTCTCGCCGTTCGGCATCAACGGCAGCTACTACTACGCGCGCGCCAACTACAAGTTCTAAGCGGGGGTTTAGTTCTTTGGGCCGTCCTCCCGGGCGGCCTTTTTTTTGGTGTAGCATGGCGGCTCGAAAATCAGGAGTACGGACATGCTGGAAAAAATGCGCAGCAGATTGCAGGCGGCGGTGGAGGGCAGTGCCGGCGGCGTGGTGACGACGCCGATGACCTTGGAGGATTATCTGGCGCTCAACGGTCCGGCGCCGGCGCAGCAGGTGGCGTATGGCGCTGCGCCATCGCAGTTTGCGCAGCTGTTCCTGCCGGTGGGCGCGGGGCCGTTTCCGCTGGTGGTGCTGATCCACGGCGGTTGCTGGACCCAGGCGTTTGGCGGCATCACGCAGATGCGCAGCATGGCCGGCAGCCTGGTGGAACAGGGCATCGCGGTGTGGAATGTGGAATACCGCCGCTACGATGAGGAGGGCGGCGGCTACCCGGGCATGTACCAGGATGTGGCGACGGCGCTGGATTTGCTGCGCACCCTCGCGCCGCAGCACCAGCTGGATCTGGCGCGCGTGGTGCTGGTGGGGCATTCGGCGGGCGGGCATCTGGCGCAGTGGGCGGCGTCGCGCGCGCGGCTGCCGCGCAGCAGTCCGCTGTATGTGGCCGATCCGCTGCCGGTGCCGGTGGTGATCAGCCTTGGCGGCCTGGCCGACCTGCGCCACGAGGAGGCGCTGATCAAGACCAGCTGTGAGCGCGACATGGTGCAGCTGGCCGGTGTGGCCAGCGCGGCGCGGCCGGATATTTTCAGCGATACTTCGCCGGCCGAGATGCTGCCGGCCGGTATCCGCACGGTGCTGATCCACGGTGAACTCGATACCGTCTCGCCGCCGCGCGTGGGCCAGGATTATGCGCGCCGCGCGCAGGCGGCCGGCGATGCGGCGCAGCTGCTGGTGCTGCCGGGCGCCAGCCACTATGACGAGGTGGCGGCGACGTCGCCGTCATGGACCATCGTGTCGGCGCAGATCCGCCAGGCGCTGGGGCTGGCGCAGTAAGTGCGCGCCGGCGGCGTCAGAGCTTGCGGCCGACCGGGTACTTGATGGCGTTGAGGACCATCTTGTCGACGGCGGCGGCGTGCAGGTCGACGTCCATCTTGTCGGCCAGCTGCACCAGGTAGAGCAGCACGTCGGCCAGCTCGTGGCGGATCGCGGCGCGCTGGGCGTCGCTGATTTCGTCGGCGGTGCCGGTGGCCAGCCACTGGAAGTGTTCGGCCACTTCGGCCACTTCCACGGAGAGCGCCATGGCCAGGTTTTTGGGCGTGTGGTACGGCGCCCAGTCGCGTTCACGGGCGAACTGGCGGGTACGGTCACGGAGGTCGTTGAGGTCGGAGCGGGCATCGGTCATGGCCAATATGGTAACACCGCCGTTTGTGCGTTTCATCCCCTGTTTTTGACCGTTTGTCGCACGGCCGCCCTTGCGCGCATGGGAATGACTATAGTGGCGACACTATCACTTCAAGGATTTCCACCATGCGCCGTACTATCTTTGCTCTTGCTGCCCTTTCCATCCTCGCCGGCTGCGCCGTGATTGTCGTGCCGGACGGCGACGGCGGCATGCAGTACAAATCCGCGTTTGGCAGCAATGCGGTGGACGGCAATGGCCAGCAGGCGACGGAAAGCCGCGAGGTCAGCACGCTCGATGGCATTGATGTGAATGGCCCGATGCAGGTGGAGATCCGTGTCGGCCAGGCGCCGTCGCTGCAGGTGGAAGGCGACAGCAACATCCTGCCGCTGCTGCGCACCGATGCCAGCAGCGGCACGCTGCGCATCTGGATCGATGGCAGCGTGCGTACCAGCCATCCGCTGCGCATCACCTACACCACGCCGGAGCTGCGCCAGGTCAGCGCCAATGGTTCGGGCAATATGCACATCAGCGGCCTGCATGGCGGTCCGCTGAGCCTGTCCCTGAACGGCTCGCGGGCGGTGCGCCTGGACGGCAATGTGAGCCGGCTGGACGCGCGCCTGAACGGCTCGGGCGGCCTTAATGCGGGCGGCCTGGAAAGCGGCAGCACAGTAGCGCGCCTGAGCGGTTCGGGCCAGCTGGCGCTGGGCCGCGTGAACGGTGAGCTGCTGAACCTGGAGGTGCAGGGTTCGGGCGGCGCCAGCGCCAGCGGCAATGTGCGCAGCATGACGGTGCGCCTGAATGGCTCCGGCAGCGCCGACCTGGCGGGCCTGACCAGCCAGAGCGCGGAGCTCAATACCAATGGCTCGGGCAGCATTTCAGCGGCGGTGACGCAGTCGCTGGTGGCGTCCGCCAATGGCTCGGGCAGCGTGACGGTGTATGGCAATCCGTCGCAGCGCAGCATCAGCGGCAAGCGCGTCAGCGTGGTGCAGTAAGCCCGCGCCGTCAGCGCACCTTGAAGAAGGCCATGGTGCTTTGCAGCTGCTCGGCCTGACCGCTCATTTCTTCGGCGGTGGCGGCCAGTTGCTCGGAGCTGGAGGCGTTCAGCTGGGTGGTCTGGCTCAGCTGGCTCATGGCGGCGTTGATCTGGCTGGCGCCGGTCGACTGTTCTTCCGAGGCGGCCGTGATTTCCTGCACCAGGTCGGAGGTGCGCTTGATGTTGGGCAGCATGGTGTCAAGCAGGGCGCCGGCCTTTTCAGCCAGGTTGACGCTGCCGGAGGCCACCTGTTCGATTTCCTGTGCCGCTACCTGGCTGCGCTCGGCCAGCTTGCGCACTTCGGCCGCCACCACGGCAAAGCCCTTGCCATGTTCGCCGGCGCGCGCCGCTTCGATCGCGGCGTTGAGCGCGAGCAGATTGGTCTGGTAGGCGATGTCGTCGATGATGCCGATTTTGCGGGCGATCTCGCGCATGGCGCTGACGGTGGAGCGCACCGCATCGCCGCCTTCGCCCGCTTCCTGCGCGGCCTTGCCGGCCATGCCGTCGGTGACTTTGGCGTTTTCCGTGTTTTGCGCGATCGAGGCGGACATCTGTTCGATGGCGGCGCTGGATTCTTCGGCGGCCGCCGCCTGTTCGCTGGCGCCCTGCGACAGCGATTGCGCGGTGGCGCTGACTTCTTCGGAGGCGCTGGCCAGCGCCTCGGCGCCGTCGTTGACTTCGGTGACCACGCGCGCCAGGTTGCCCAGCATGGTGTGCATGGCGGCCAGCAGGCTGCTGGTGTCGCCGGGCTTGAGCCGGACCTGCACCGTCAGGTCGCCGCTGGCGATGCGGTTGACGATGTCGGCCGCGTAGTCCGGTTCGCCGCCGAGCTGCCGCAGCAGCACGCGCGTGATGAGGCCGGCGATCAGCGCCACCACCAGCAGCGTAGCGACGGCAATCACGATGGCGTTGCGCACCGCCGTCTTCTTGGCGGCCACCGCGCTGTCGGCGCCTTGCTGGCCCAGTGCGACGTTGTAGTCAAAGTGTTCGTCGATGGCGCCCTGCAGCACCTGGATCGCCGGGCGCGCCTGCTCCAGCAGGACGCGCGCCTTGTCGTTGTGGTTGGCGCGCGATTCCACCAGCACTGCGGCGATCTGCGGCTGCACCTGGGTCCAGGCGTCGCGCTCTTTGGCGAGGATGGCCTTGTCCTTGTCGTCGGAAATCAGCGCCTCGTATTTCTTGAGGTTCTGGTCCACCAGCACGCGCATTTCGTCGATGCCCTTGTCGATCTCGGCGAGTTTTTTGTCGTCGGTATTGAGCACGTGCTGGTTGACGCGGATGCGCAGGCGCAGCACGCTGTCGCGCAGGCGGTCCAGCGTCACCACGCTGGGCACGGTGTTGACGGTGGAGTAGTTGGCGGCCTCGTACACCTGCTCCATCTGGTACTGGCTGACGCTGGCCAGCAGCACGATGCCGGTCAGTGCGCTGGCGGCCAGCAGGCCCATTTTTTGTGCGACGCTCAATCTCATGACAGTGCTCCCCTTGGTGGGTGGCTTATGCGGCGGCCACGGCCGTGTTGCGGTGTAACTGTTCAATCAGCGCGGCCACCGGCATCGGCCGCGCGTACAGATAGCCTTGCATGCAGTTGCAGTCGTGGGCGATCAGGAAGTCGGCCTGGGCCTGCGTCTCGACGCCTTCGGCCACCACGCGCAGCCCGAGGTGGGCGGCCATCGCCAGGATCGATTGCACCAGCGCCTTGCTGCTGGCGTCGTCGGGCGTGTCCATAATGAAGCTGCGGTCGATCTTGAGTTCGTACAGCGGCATTTTTTTGAGGTAGGCCATGCTCGAATAGCCGGTGCCGAAATCGTCGATCGAGAAGCGCAGCCCCAGTGCGGTCAGCTGGTGCATGCGGGCGATGGTGTCGTCCATCTTGTCGATCAGCAGGCCTTCGGTCACTTCCAGTACCAGCAGCTGGGCCGGCGCGCCGCTGTCGGCCAGCGCCTGCTGCACCTGCGCCACAAAGTCGCCCTGGCGGAACTGGGTGGGGCTGACGTTGACCGACAGCGGCATGGCCAGGCCGGCCGCCTGCAGCTGCAGCACGGCGGCGCAGGCCTGGCGCAGCGCCCACGCGCCCAGGTGGATGATGAGCCCGGATTCTTCCGCCACCGGGATGAACACCCCGGGCGGCACCATGCTGCCGTCGGCCAGCGGCCAGCGCATCAGCAGTTCGCCGCCCACTGCGCGGCCGTCGCGGTCGACCTGGGCCTGCACGTGCATCTGCAGTTCGCCGGCGGCCAGCGCGGCCACCAGGTCGCGTTCCAGCGTCAGGCGGCGTTCCACTTCGGCCTGCATCGCGCTTTCAAAGAAGGCGATGCCGTTGCGCCCGTCCGACTTGGCGCGGTACATGGCGGTGTCGGCTTCGCGCAGCAGGTCTTGCGCGCTCTGGCCGCCGGCGCCGCTGCGCGGCAGCATGGTGACGCCGATGCTGGCGGTGGAGTTGTAGGTCTGGCCTTCGATGCTGAAGTCCTGGCCGATGGTGGTGCGGATTTTTTCGGCCACCGTGAGGGCGGCGTGGCTGGCCTCGTGCAGCGTGTGCGACAGGTGGCCCAGCAGCACCACGAATTCGTCGCCGCCGATGCGCGCCACGGTGTCGGCCTTGCGCATCAATTTGCTCAGGCGGTCGGCGGCGTTGCACAGCAGGGCGTCGCCGATCGCGTGGCCGCGGGCGTCGTTGATGGTCTTGAAGCGGTCGAGGTCTATGAACATCACGGCGCTGTAGGTGGCGCCGCGCTCGGAGCTGGCCAGCAGCTTGTCGATGCGGTCCATCAGCAGGCGGCGGTTGGGCAGGCCGGTCAGCACGTCAAAGAAGGCCAGGCGGTGGATGTCGTCCTGCGATTTCTTGCGCTCGGTGATGTCGCGTTCGACGGCCACCCAGTGGGTGTTGACGCCGCCCTCGTCGGCAAACGGCACCAGTTCGGTTTCCACCCAGTAGGGCTCGCCGGCCTTGGTGTAGTTGAGCAGCTCGGCGCGCACGGTTTCGCTGCGCGCCATGGCGCGTTCGATGTCGGCCACCACCGCCTGTTCGGTGGCAGGGCCGCGCAGCATGCGCAGGTTCTGGCCCAGCACCTCGTCGCGCCGGTAGCCGGTGCGGCGCTCGAACGCGGGATTGACAAAGATGATGTGCTGCGACGGCGCGGCCGCGCCGGCCTGCTGGTCGACTTCGGCAATCAGCACCATGTCGTTGAGGCGCGCCAGCGCGGCCGAGGTCAGGCGCAGTTCGGCGTTGAGCGCGGACAGCCGGTCGAACGAGCGTTCCAGGTGCTGCAGCAGCACCGCGCATGACAGCGTCAGTACGGCGGTCATGAACATGAAGTTGATCGAGATGATGGCGGCCTTGAGGAAGCCGTAGTCGGGCAGGCCGGCCAGGTGCAGATTGACGTTATCGTCAAAGCCCAACACCATCACGGCCAGGCCGGCCAGCAGCAGCGTCCACAGCGCCGGGCGCAGGCCCAGCAGCAGCGCCGCCAGCACCGGCACCGCCAGCAGGTAGATCTGGCTGACCGGGCCGACCTTGAGCAGCAGCGCCACGCCGACCACCATGGCCACGGCCAGGAAGTTGACCACGCGCGCGGTGTAGCCGAGCCGGCGCCAGCGCCAGATCACGCCGATCCACACCAGGGCCAGCGTGTCGACGATCGCGATCGACCACATGCCTTCGCTGACGGCCAGCAGCACGCTGGGGATGGCGGTGACCATGCCCAGGATGAACACGACCAGCAGCAGCCTCGCAAAGATTTGCGCGCGCCAGTGCGCTATGTCGTTTGCCACAGCCACAGGGGACACCTCCAGGATGCGTTGCGGTTCTTATGTCACCGATACTACCCGCATTCGCACCGTGTGTCACCGGGGCAATTAGTTGCTGGATTAATCGCCGGCCTTGACGTTGCCGATGCCGGCCACCGACTTGTTGACGGTTTTCGGGTGGCCGTAGTAGGTCAGGCTGCCGATGCCCTTGGCCACCGCATTGAGCGTGTCGGTGGCGTGCACGCGGACGTCGCCGACGCCTTCAAACTGGACGTCGACGCGCTCGGCCAGGACTTGTTTGGCGTCCACTTCGCCCACCCCGCGCGCGAACAGGCGCAGGTATTTGACCTTGCCGCTGGCCGCCAGGTGGCCGGCGCCCTGGTAGCTGATGTCGAGGCGCTCGCTGTTGACGTTGTTGATGATGGCTTCGCCGGCGCCCTCGACCTTGACCCGGCTCAGCGCGGGCAGCGTGATGCTCAGGCGCGGTGCGCCCTTGGCGTTGCTGAGCAGCTTTTCCGGCAGCGAGATTTGCAGTTCGTTGTCGATGACTTCGGTCTTGAGCGCGGCCACGAAGCGCTCTTCGCCGCTGACCACCACCGACTGCGCCTGGCCCACGTCGACGTTCATGGAAAACGCCCCTTTGGCGTTGATGGCAATGAAGGACGGCAGCTTGCGGGTGGACTCGGCCGCCTGCGCGGCGGCGCTCGCGGCAAACAGGGCGGGGATCAGGACGGCAACAGCGGTACGGCGCATGATAATTCCTCGGTAAGGTTGGCAAATTCGACACATTAATTTTACTGAACTTGCCCGGGCCTGCCGAAGAGTTTGCGACGAATGGTGGATTTCCGGCGCTGTGTTGTTGGGCGGCGACTGTTTTCCACTATAGTGGTGGCCATCTGTGGTTTTTTTGCGCGAGGTGTGTATGCCGAAGTCCAGCCAGTTCGCTACCGTGATCCGCGTGGTCAGCGGTAATTTCATGGAGATGTTTGATTTCTTCCTGTTCGGCTTTTATGCCAATGCCATTGCGGCCGCATTCTTCCCGTCCGGCGACGAGCTGGCGTCGCTGATGCTGACCTTCATGACGTTTGGCGCCGGTTTCCTGATGCGCCCGCTGGGCGCCATCCTGCTGGGCGCCTATGTCGACCGCGTGGGCCGCCGCCAGGGGCTGATCGTCACGCTGGCGCTGATGGCCATGGGCACGCTGCTGATCGCCTGTGTGCCGGGCTATGCGACGCTTGGCTATCTGGCGCCGGCGCTGGTGCTGATCGGCCGTCTGCTGCAGGGCTTTTCGGCCGGCGTCGAGCTGGGCGGCGTCTCGGTGTATCTGTCGGAGATGGCGACGCCGGGCCACAAGGGTTTTTATGTAAGCTGGCAGTCGGCCAGCCAGCAGGTGGCGGTGGTGGTGGCGGCCGCGCTGGGCTTTGCGCTGAACCAGTGGCTGGCGCCGGCCGAGATCAGCGCCTGGGGCTGGCGCATCCCGTTCTTCATCGGCTGCCTGATCGTGCCGGTGCTGTTTGTCATCCGCCGCTCGCTGCAGGAGACCGAGGCGTTCATGGCCCGCAAGCACCGGCCGGAAGTGCGCGAGATTTTCCAGTCCATGCTGAACAACTGGGGGCTGGTGATCTGCGGCATGCTGCTGGTGGCCATGACCACCGTGTCGTTCTACCTCATCACCGTGTACACGCCGACCTTTGGCAAGAGCGTGCTGCACCTGAGCAGCGCCGACGCGCTGCTGGTGACGGCCGCGATCGGCGTCTCCAACTTCCTCTGGCTACCGGTCATGGGCGCGCTGTCGGACCGCGTGGGGCGGCGCCCGCTGCTGCTGTGCTTTACGGTGCTGACCATCCTGACCGCGTATCCGGCGCTGCACTGGCTGGTGCAGTCGCCAGGCTTTGCGCGCATGCTGGCCGTGGAGCTGTGGCTGTCCTTCCTGTACGCGAGCTACAACGGCGCGATGGTGGTGGCGCTCACCGAAGTCATGCCGGCCGAGGTCCGCACGGTGGGCTTCTCGCTGGCCTACAGCCTGGCCACGGCGCTGTTTGGCGGCTTTACGCCCGCCATCGCCACCGGCCTCATCGAGTACACCGGCGACAAGAGCGCGCCGGGCTGGTGGATGACAGTAGCTGCCGTGTGCGGCCTGTTTGCCACGCTGATGCTGTACCGGCGCCAGGACCGCCAGCAGCAGCACGCGGCCTAGGCGCAAAAAAAAACGCCATCCGGCGGATGGCGTTGGCCTGGCAGCGGCGGCGCTTACTTGTTGCTCAGGCATTCCTTCATGAAGGTTTTGCGTTCGTCGCCTTTTTTGCCGGTGGCATCGGCATTACATTTCTTCATTTTGTCCTGCTGCGTCAGCTTGGGCGCTTCGGCGGCCGGCTTGGCGCTCAGGCACTCCTTCATGAAGGCCTTGCGCTCATCGCCCTTTTTGCCGGCGGCGTCCGCATTACAGGTTTTCATCTTGTTTTGCTGGGCGGTCGGCTCGGCCGCCAGCACGGCGCCGCTCAGCGACAGGATCAGGCTGGCTACGAACAGTTTCTTCATGGGGCACTCCCTCGGTTGAACATGGGCTCACTATAGCCGACATTGCAACACAAAGGAAATGCCGGTTGAAACAAAACGAAACGCACGTTCCGTAAAAATAATGCAACAATAATGGCCTGCTTATTTTTTTGGAGACACCTCATGCACCGTCCTTCGATTTCCCGCCTGCTGGCGGTTTGTCTGGCCATGGCGGCCACTGGCCTGGCGCAAGCGGCCGCCACCACCGCTGAAGCGGAACTGAAACCGACCCAGGGCAACAACGTCAGCGGCACCGTGCGCTTTGCGCAGCAGGATGGCAAGCTGACCATCGACGCCGACGTCAAGGGCCTGACCCCGGGCGTGCACGGTTTCCACCTGCACGAGAAGGGCGATTGCAGCGCGCCGGACGGCACCAGCGCCGGCGGCCATTTCAACCCGGGCAGCCAGCAGCACGGCGATCCGGCCCACGCCATGCATCACGGCGGCGACTTCGGCAACCTCACGGCGGACGCCAGCGGCAACGCCAAGCTGCACCTGGTGGTGCCAACCAGCCAGATCTCGCTGGACGCGGGCGCGGCCGGCAATGTGGTGGGCCGTGGCCTCATCGTGCACGCGGATGCCGACGATTTCATGACCCAGCCAACCGGCAACTCCGGCAAGCGCCTCGCCTGCGGCGTGGTCGCTGCCAAGTAAGCCCCGCTTAAAACTCCTGCACCGTCGGGCGCAGCACGATTTCGTTGATATCGACGTCGGCTGGCTGCTCGATGGCGTAGGCGATCGCGCGCGCCACCGAATCCGCCGGGATCGCCAGTTTGTAGAACTCGTTGACGAACTGCGCGCTTTGCTGGTGCGAGCTGCCCAGCTTGAGCTCCGTGTCCACCGCGCCCGGTTCGATGGTGGTGGTGCGGATGCTGCCGCCCACCTCATGGCGCAGCCCCTCCGAAATCGCCCGCACCGCAAACTTGGTGCCGCTGTACACGGTGCCGCCCGGGCTGAATACTTTCAGGCCCGCCACCGAGGCGACGTTGATGAAATGGCCGCTGTTCTGCTTGCGGAACTGCGGCAGCGCGGCGGCAATCCCGTACAGCACGCCTTTGACGTTGATGTCGATCATGCGGTCCCACTCCTCCACCTTGACTTCGTCCAGCGGCGCAATCGCCATCAGGCCGGCGTTGTTGACCAGTACGTCGATACGGCCATATACGCTGACTGCCGTGTCGATCAGCGCCTGTACCTGCGCGCGGCTGGTGACGTCGGTGGCCACTACTTCCACCTTGCCGCCGGCGCTGCGGATGTCGGCGGCAATCTGTTCCAGCCGGTCGGTGCGGCGTGCCGCCAGTACCACGGCGGCGCCGCGCGCGGCCAGATGGCGCGCGGTCGCTTCGCCCAGACCGCTGCTGGCGCCGGTGATGACGACGACTTTGTTTTCGATGTTGTTCATGTGAGGCTCCTTGATGGTTGGTTGATGAGCCCAGTATAGGAAGTTCGATTATGGGAATAAATGGAAATGATATGATTTGAGAATTCCAATTTCAGGAATTCTTATATGCTCAATCGCTTGGAGATGTTGCGCATCTTTGTGGCTGCGGCGGAAGCGCGCAACTTCAAGGAGGCCGCCGCCCGGCTGGGGATCTCGCCGCAGGCGGTGACGCGCGCGGTGCAGGATCTGGAGGCGGCGCAGGGCGAGCTGCTATTCCACCGCAATACGCGCGGCGTGCAGATCACCACCTATGGCGAACATCTTGCCGCGCAGGCGCGCGACAGCGTGCAACGGCTCGATGCCTTGTTTCAGCCAGCAACGGAAGCGGCGCCGTCGCAGCCGGAAGGGCTGGTACGTTTGACGGCGCCGGTGGCGCTGGGCCGTCGCCTGATCTTGCCGGTGCTGCACCGCCTGGGCAATCAGCATCCGCTGCTGCGCTTTGACGTGCAGCTCAGCGACACGCATGCGGATGTCGTGGACGACCGCATCGATATCGGTGTGCGCTACGGCTCGCTGCATGACAGCCGCTACGTGGCGCGCCGCGTGGCGTCGCCGCCGTTCCGCACGGTGGGCACGCCGGAACTGGTGGCGCAATACGGCAAGCCGAAAACGCTGGAGCAGTTGCATGAGCTGCCGACGACCTCGCTGCGTGATCTGAGTACGGGCAGGCCATGGCCATGGTATTTTGCCGGCGGCCAGCACATCTCGCCGGTCAATCCACGCTTTTTGAGCAATGACTCGGAAGCGGAGTTTGAGGCCATCCTGGCGGGCCGCGGCTTCGGCCAGCTGCCGGGCTTCATGGCCGATGAACATATCGCCAGCGGCCGGCTGGTGCCGGTGCTGCAAAAACTGCAGCCCGACGCCTGGGACATCTACGTCTACCGCCCCCAGCGCGGCCCCGTGCCCGCGCGTATCCGGCTGGTGTTCGATGCGCTGGTGAGCAGCCTGGGTATGGGGTAGCTCGTACGCCTCCCTGTGGCGAGTCTTCTGTTTTTCCTTCTATTTTGTTCTGCTTTTTTCTGAAATCTTCTGCTTTGAACTTTTCAGGAGATTTCAGATCTAAATAGAGAAAAGCAGAAGGAGAAATCGAATGAAATCCACAATGACCCTGCAGGTAGACACCGATACCCTGCTGCAGCTGATCTCCGTCCTGAAAATACGCGGCGGCGCGCAGGACTTGTCGTCGGCGATCAATAGCGCCATCGTGCTTTGGCTGCGCGAGCAAAGCCAGCTCGCGGCCGGTTGTGATCCCGCCAGCGTCCGCGGCTACCAGTGGAAATCGCTCTTTCTGCCCGAAGGAACCGAGCTGCGCTCCTGGAGCTATGGCGAGCACAATTACGCACGCGTGGTCGGCGATGAAATCATCCACCGGGGCAAAGCGGTAACGCCCAACCAGTTTGCGCAGTCGTTTGCGCGCAGCATGCGCAACGCCTGGGTGGATCTGTCGGTGCGCCGTCCCGAGGACAAGCAGTTCAGGATGGCGCGCCTGCTGCGCCAGGAGCTGGCCAGCCAGCCAGCGCCTGTGCCGGAGCGGCCGGCAGCACCGCGCAATGTGACGCCCGGCGCAGAATGGAGCTTGCCTGAGCGCCGGAAATTCCGCTTCCGCCTTGAAGACGTCGTGTTTGATTAAGCCGCCTTGGCCCCGGCGTCGGCGCGGCCGCAGTAGCGTTCCACATAGGCCTGGTGCGTCGGCAGCTGCACCACGGTGCGGTCGATCCGGCCCTTGATGCCGCCGAGGAAAGCCTTGAGCTCTTCATCGGCCATCAGGTCCGCCGTCTGGTGGTGCGACTTCGGCATGATGCCCTGGCCCAGCATCACCTGTATCCACGAGTTTTCCGCAAACAGCTCGTTCGGGATGCGGAACACGCGGCCGGTTTCCTTGAACAGGTCAATGCGGTGCTTGAGCGACTCCGGAATGCGCATCTCGCGCGCATCGATCCAGAACTGCGCATCCGTACGGTTGTTGACGTGGTAGTGCAGGATGATGAAATCGCGGATGTGGTCGATCTCGCGGTTGCACTGGGCGTTGTATTCGTCGATATCGGCCTGCTGGATGCCATCCGACGGGAACGACTGCATCAGGCGGATCACGCTGCGCTGGATCAGGTGGATGCTGGTCGACTCGATCGGCTCCAGGAAGCCGCTGGACAGGCCGATCGCCACCACATTGCCTTTCCAGGTATTGCGGCGCTGACACGGCTTGAACTTGATCACGCGCGGTTCAATCAGCGTCTTGCCTTCCACATTGGCCAGCAGTTGTTTGTGCGCCGTCTCCTCGTCCAGATGGCGGCTGGAATACACAATCCCGTTGCCGACGCGGTGCTGCAGCGGAATGCGCCACTGCCAGCCGGCCTGATGCGCCATCGAGCGCGTCAGTGGCACGGCGTCGCCCACCGAGCTGGTCTGCACCGCAATCGCGCGGTCGCAGAACAGCCATTGCGACCAGTCTTCCACATCTTCCTGCATGGCGTCGCCAATCAGCAGCGCGCGGAAGCCGGTGCAGTCGATGAACAGGTCGCCCTCAATCACCTGTCCCGAGGCCAGCGTCACCGAGCGCACATCGCCGTTGTCATGCTTGGCGTAGCTGACGATTTTGCCTTCGATGCGCTGCACGCCGCGTGGTTCGCTGAGGCGGCGCAGGTACTTGGCGTAGCGGCTCGCATCCAGGTGGTAGGCGTAGTTCATGCCGTTGTTGGGCAGGTGGGCAAAGCGGTTTTCCAGCGAGGCCTTGAGCTCCAGGCAGTAGTCGCCATAGTCGCTGGCCACGCCGCGCTCCACGCCCTTGTGCCAGAAGTGCTGGAAGCCTGCGGTCCAGTGGTCGATGCCGGTGGTGCCGAACGAGTGGATATAGTCTTGCTTGACGTCGCGCCAGCTTTCAAAGCTGATGCCCAGCTTGAAGGTGGCCTGGGTTTCGGCCATGAATTCCTGCTCGTTGATCTCCAGCACATTGTGGAAGTTCATGAGCGTCGGGATGGTGGCCTCGCCCACGCCCACCGTGCCGATTTCTTCCGACTCGATGAGTTTGATGTCGAGCAGCTTGCCCAGCACCTTGGAGATGCCAGCCGCCGCCATCCAGCCGGCCGTGCCGCCGCCGCAGATCACGACGCGCCGTACCGGCTGGCGATTGTTAGTGTCACGCATGGTTGTCTCCTTTAGCGGTTCAGTCTTTTGAGTAATTGCGTACGCAGGGCGCGGGCGCCGTCTTCCGTGAGCGGCGCCAGTGCGCCGCGTGCATTGGGCGGTATGTGGGCGGCCGTGTGTTCATCGGCTTCAAAGATGTAGTGACGGAAGATCTCCTGCCACGCCTTGCGCTGGGCCGGCGGCAAATCGCGCATGGTCAGGAACGCCGCCATCAATGCATTGGTCGGCGTGTCCATGAAGTCGGGCGACTGCCGCCACCAGTAGTTGATGAGCACATTGAACGGATCGAGTGCTTCAATGTGGTGCCACCACATGCTGGGGATGAACAGTGCGTCGCCCGGTCCCAGCTCGGCGGTCTGCGCATGCTTGAGCGCCTCGGCAAAGCGGGGGAATTGGTCGAAGTCGGGATCCAGGAAATCCACCAGGCTGATGGCCTGGCCGGCCGGCGTGAAGTCCACCGGCCCCACGTACAGATTGGCCAGCTGCTCGGGCGGGAACAGCGTAAAGCGCCGGTGGCCGGCCGCCACCACCGCCACATTGTCCGGCAGGTCGTAGTGGGCGGCGATGCGCGTGCGGTTGCCGATCCAGATGCTGGCCAGCGCGTCGCGCCGCCCCAGGTCGAGGTCATTGAACTGGCGGAAGCCGGGCAGGCAGGTGTCGATGGTGGTCGAGCCGACGTAGATGGTCGGCGCCGGGTGCATGGCGCTTTTGGCTTCGATCTCGTCCAGCACCCCGGTCAGCTTGGCGTGCACGGGCTGGAAGTTAAAGCCGCTCAAGTCGCTGTTGTAGAAGAAGCGGCCGGCCGCTTCCGGTCCGCCCAGCATGGCGCCGATGGTGGCGCCCTGGTAGTAGCGGCGCAGGTAGTCGCTGCCGGCGCGGTCGGATTCGCGCGCCGCGCGCACCATGGGCCAGCTCGACGCCAGTCCGCGCAGTACCAGCGGCGCGGTGGCGCTCAGGATGGCGTCAGTCAGGTCGGTCGGACCGAGGCCGCTGACTTCGCGGATGGCCTCAGTCATGGCGCGTGGCGTTCTTGCGGTCGATCAGCATGCGGAAGTTGGACAGCGATGCGATCACCAGGTAAATCGCCTGCAGGTGGCCGGCCTGGTGCAGCTTGACGATGGCTTCGCCGCTGAGCGCCTGCAGGCGGTCTTCGTTGATGGTGTAGAAGCCGACCAGGCGGTTCTGCGAACCGTCGTTGAGTTCCACGTCCAGCACAAAGCTTTCCAGCAGCGCGTGTTCGAGCAGCGCGGCAACCAGGCCCGGCGTGCCTTGCAGGCCGTGGTGGATGGCCAGCAGCATCGAGTTGGCCTGCTCCAGGAACTCGGTGCTGCCGCCGTGCGGCTTGAATACTTCGACGCCCTCGCTGCGGCTCACGCGCGGGTGCTCGAGATCGACATTCACCATGAGCTCTTCGCCGCTGACGCCGATCAGGAACGGCTGGCGGTCGTGCAGCAGCGGGATGTAGGGCGCGTCCCAGCGCTCGCCGCGCAGGAACAGGTTCTCGCCGTCCTCAAAGCCGAACAGCGCGATCGGCTCGAAGCCCAGGCCATCGGTGGTCTTGCGGAAGACGATGGGATAGCAGGCCTGGACGTCGCGGAATTCGGACGGGAAGGTCGGCACCGACATGAGCTGGTCGCCCAGCGCGGCGCCACGGCGGGTGATCACGCGCAGCTCGCGGTGTTCGAGGTTGTTGAGCAAAACTGGATGGGCCATGGGGTCTCTCGTTCTAGATTTTTTGCAAGCCGTGACGCTTGATGTGGTGGATCAGGGCGCGGTTGTCCGGCAGCGCGCCCAGCATTTTGCGCGCCAGACTGGCCGCTTCATGGAAATAGCCGTCCGCCATGGCCGCTTCCTGCGGTTTGGGCGCGCGGCTGAAATCGCTGCGGAAACCCATGCCGTACAGGATGTACTGGTAGCTGGCGGACGGGAACACTTCTTCGATGCGGTAGAAATCGCTGCGCGACGGCGCCCGGTGCTGCCACAGCGTCAGCAGCTCCTGCAGGCGCTCGGGCACCTTGGCCGGATCCGTGTTGTCGCGCCAGTAGGCGGTGTCGCGCCGCTGGCTCAGCACGTAATGCAGCTTGAGGAAGTCAATCACGCGTTCCCAGCGGTAGGTGAACGCCTCGTTGAAACGCTTGGCGACGATGTCCATGGCCGCGCGCGTGGCCGGCAGTTCTTCGCTGACCATGGCGGCCGACATCTCGACGATGGCCAGCGCCGACGCTTCCAGCGGCTCGATGAAGCCGGCCGACAGGCCGATCGCCACGCAGTTGCGGTGCCAGAATTTCTCCCGGTAGCCAGGGGTGAAACGCAGCTTGCGCGGCGTCGCAATGTCGGTCTGGCCGCTGGTGCGCGCGATGTAGGCGCGCAGCTCCGCCTCGGCCTGGTCGTCGCTGATGTAGCGGCTCGCATACACATGGCCGACACCGCGCCGGGTCGGCAGGCCGATGTCCCAGATCCAGCCGGCGCTTTGCGCGGTGGAGCAGGTGTGCGAGGCGATCGGATCATCGTCGGCCGGGTAGGGCACTTGCACCGCCAGTGCGGCGTCGTTGTACAGCACATGCTGCTGCGGGACCAGCGGCACGCCATAGTGCTGGCCCAGCAGCAGCGACTGCATGCCGGTGCAATCGATGAACAGCTCGGCCTCGATGGCGCCATGCTGCTGCGTGCGCAGCGCGGCAATGTCGCCGTTGTCATGCGACACCACGCTCAGCACATGGTCGGCGACGTAGTGCACGCCGAGCTTTTCCTGGCAGTGCTGGCGCAGGAACAGGCCGAACTTGCCGGCATCGAGGTGGTAGCCGTAGTTGGCCACGGCCGCATACTCGGGCGTCACCACCTGCTTGGGGGCGCGGCCCTGCACGCACAGCAGCGGCTGATAGCTGACCAGGTCGGCAAACGCGCGCTGCGGGTGCTGCGCCTGCCATTGCGCCGGCAAGTCCACTTCGCCATAGCCCTGCGGCAGCGAGAACGGATGGAAGTAGCTGTCGTCCGCGCTGCCATCCACCCAGCCGTTGAAGCGCGAGCCCTGCTTGAAGGCGGCGTCGCAAGCGCGGAACAAATCGGATTCGGCCACGCCGATGCGGCGCAGCGTATCGCGCATGCTGGGCCAGGTGCCTTCGCCGACGCCGATCGGCGCCACGTCCGGCGATTCGATCAGCGTGATGTGCAGCGCGGCGGGCGCGGCGCGGTGCTCTGCCGCGATCAGGCCGGCGGTCAGCCAGCCGGCGGAACCACCGCCTACGATCACGATACGTCTCAGCATACAGTCCCTTATTACGTAATGGCGTACGAAAATTCTAACCGAAAAAAGGCCGCTGTCCTCACAGCGGCCTCGCAGTCGCGTCGCTACAACGCTTAGAACTTGTAGCGCGCGCCGATCATGTAACGCGGCCCCCCTTGCGTCACCGATTCCAGCTGCTGCTGGGTGCGGCTATGCACGCGCTGGATCTGGTTGGTCACGTTGATGCCTTCCAGCTGGAAGCTCAGCTTCTCGTTGTAGGCATAGGTCAGGCTCACGTCCACCTGGCCATACGGTTCCACATATTGCGGGTTCGGTCCCGAACCGTCAAACGTCGACGACAGGAACTGGCCGCGCCAGTTGTAGGCCAGACGGCCGGTCCACTTCTTGTCCTCGTAGATGCCGATCACATTGTACGAGTTGGACAGGCCCACCAGCGCAAACTGCTCGCCCACCGCATTGTTGTCGTAACGCAGACCCGAGTGCACAAAGGTGTAGTTGGTCGACACGCCAAAGCCGCTTTCGCCGAACATGTGCTGCAGGTTGAGCTCGGCGCCGTTGAGGCTGGCCTTCTTCTGGTTGGAGAAGGAGGTGATCTGGAACTGCGCGACCGGATCGCTCGGCTGGCCGACGATGGTGCCGTTGACATCGCCGTTGACCCCTGGCGGCGTCACGCCTGGCGCGGTCGGGTGGTTCTTGAAGATGTAGTTACGGATGCAGGTGGTGTCGGTATTCGCGCAGGCGCTGGCAATCGCCTCGTTCCACAGCGCGCCGCCCACCGGCGTGTGCAGATTGAACGGCGTGGCAAACACGCGCGACTGGCCGGCGTAGTTCTCGAGGTTCTTCTTGAACAGGCCCAGCGACACGAAGTTCTGCTTGCCGTAGTACCACTCGTAGGACAGGTCGAAGTTTTTCGACTTGACCGGTTTCAGCGCCGGATTGCCGGCCGAACCGGTGCCGCCGTCGGTCCGCACCAGCGAGTTCAGCGTGGTGCCGCCCTGGATCTGGTCATAGCGCGGACGGCCAATCGTTTCGCCATAGCTGAAGCGCAGCTTCTGGTCCGAGGTCAGCTCGATGTCGGAGTCAAAGCTGGGCAGCAGGTTGTGGTAGCGGCCGGTCAGGGTAGTGAAGGTCGGATCGCCAAACGTGATCGGGAACTCGTTCTGCGACACCCAGCTGATCTTGGTGGCGGACGGCACCAGCGCGGTCGACACCACATCGGTCTTCTCGTAGCGCACGCCCACCGAGGTGTGGATCGGCAGCCTGGTATCCCAGTCGGTGTTGAACTGCAGGTACAGCGCCTTGGATTTCTCTTCGGTGCGCGCATCGTTGTCGAAGTAGTTCTTCGGCATGTACAGATTCGGCTGGCCGGACGCATTCGCCACCACCTGGCGCACCTGCGCGAAGTTGAAGGTGTAGAACTGGTTGAACAGGTTCGGATTGCCGCTGCCGTCGATCTTGTCGAAGTACTGGCGCAGCGTGTCAGGGTGCCACAGGCTGCTTGGGTAGTCGGAGGGCTTGGTGGCGCCGCCCCAGGTGTCGCGCTGGTTGTTGGAGAAGGCCGAGCGGTTGTCCACCTTGGTGTAGTTGAGGCCGAACTTGACTTCGGACGCTTCCAGCACTTTCCACGCGCCCTTGGCCTGCAGCTGCTCGACTTCGCCCTTCATATAGGAATTGGTGAATACCGAACCGGTGACCTGCTGCGGCTTGCCGACAAAGTCGGCGCCCTCGATGCTGAGGACCGGGAAGTCGTGGCTGAAGTCGGCCGTGGTGTTGCCGCGGCTGAAGCTGGCGGTGCCCAGCGTGTTGCTGGAACCGAACGGGCTGTCGGCGCCCGACACGGCGGTCGAGTGGTGGGCGTCGAGTTCCATGCGCAGCGTGCTCGATGGCTTCCACACGGCGTTAAAGCCCAGCGACTTGTTTTGCGTCTTGGTGGCAAAGTCGGCCGCGCCCATGGCGATGTCGCTGTTCGACACGAACTCCTTGTACACCAGCGGGCTCGAAGGCGAACCCGAGGTCCAGGCGCTGCTCGACGGACCAAAGTTGAACCAGGCCGAGATGTCGTTGCGCTTGGTCTGCAACTTGTTTTCCGAATAGGTGTAGTCGAGCGTGGTGACCAGCGTGTCGACCGGCTTGTACTGCAAGGTCAGCTGGGCATTGGTGCGCTGGCGTTTGACGCCGTTGAAGTTGTAGTTGAGGTTTTGCGGCACCGAGTACAGATTGCCGCCGGTCGGGCGGTTGGTGATGACGCACGCCGGGCAGTCGGTGCTCGGGCCTTGCGGGATCACGCCCCAGCTGTTTTCATCGCCGCGGAACGGGCCTTTCCAGCCATTCGACACGGCTGCATTGTTGAAGCCCAGGTTGCGTTCCTGGTAGCTGCCGGTCAGCGCCACGCCCAAGGTGTTGTTGGCAAAGGTGTTGGAGTAGATGCCCGACACTTCCGGCGTCAGCGAGCGGTTGGCCTGGATGTCGTGCGGCAGCTTGTCATTGGAGGTGTCATACACGCCCTTGGCGCCAATGCTGGCGTGCAGGCCCGGACGGTCGAACGGCCGCGCGGTCATGACATTGAGCGTGGCGCCGATGCCGCCGGTCGGGGTTTCCGCGCGGCTGGTCTTGTACACCTGGATCTGCGAGATCGCTTCCGACGCCAGGTTGGCGAAGTCGAAGGCGCGGCCGTTGAGGTCGCCCAGATTGGAGGTCGGCATCTGGCGGCCGTTGAGCAGCACCATGTTGAAGTCGGGGCCGACGCCGCGCACGGTGATCTTCTGGCCCTCGCCGATGTTGCGGTCGATCGACACGCCGGAAATGCGCTGCAGCGATTCGGCCAGGTTGGTGTCCGGGAATTTACCGATGTCTTCCGCCACAATGCCGTCGACGATGCCGTCGGAATTGCGTTTCAAATTCATCGACGAGAACAGCGATGCGCGCAGGCCAGTCACTACCACGCTCTGGACCTCCGCTGGCGCGTCGGCCGCCTTGGCCGGCGCCTCCTGCGCGTACGCCTGCGCGGCCGCAGCCGCGCAGGCGCTGGCTACCGCCAGACTCATCAGTGATTGCCGTGCTTTAGGATAATGCATGTTATCTCCTGTTTTTATATGAACAACTCCGCCTGCCTACTCTGCAAGGCTTGGAAAGCTTTCCAATCCTGTGATGAATATAGCATCGATCAAAAATCAAAGTCAATTCGCAGCGCAGCAGATTGCTAGTAAACCGCTAGCCAGGGGCGCCAAGTGAGGCAAATTGGCAACGTTTCCAATCGATTTCCACCAGCGCCGGGCGTTGACAGCGGCAGCGCGCGGGTGCGATCATCTGGTAACGTTTCCATGTGTGAGGCTTCCGGATGACACGACGCACCTGCTGGACCCTGGCAGCGTTGCTGCTGGCGCCAGCCGCGGCCACCGCCGCCGCCCCCTTTGTCTGGCCCCACGGCGTCCGCGCCGCAGTCAGCCTGGCCTACGACGACGCGCTCAAGTCGCAGCTCGACCAGGCCATCCCGACGCTGGACAAGTACGGCCTCAAAGGCAGTTTCTACCTGCAGCTGTCCAACCCGGCGGTCGACCAGCGCCTGGCCGACTGGCGCCGCGCGGCCGCCCACGGCCACGAGCTGGGCAACCACAGCCTGTTCCACCAGTGTGCGCGCAGCGCGCCCGGCCACGACTGGGTGCAGCCGCAGCGCGACCTCGACACCACCAGCGCCGCGCAGATGCAGGACCAGGTGCTGCTGGCCAACACCATGCTGTATGCCATTGACGGCCAGCGCGAGCGCACCTACACCGTGCCGTGCGGCGACGTGCTGGCGGCCGGCGTCAACTACCTGCCCGGCCTGCGTCAGGGCTTTGTCGCCATCAAGGTCGGCGGCGCCGCCGTCACCCCGGCGATGCAGACGCTGGACCCGTACGCCGTGGGCGTGTATGCGCCCGAAGGGCAGAGCGGGGCGCAGCTCATCGCGCTGGTGCAGCAGGCCGCCGCCCAGGGCACCATGGTCAACTTTACCTTCCACGGCGTCGGCGGCGACTATCTCACCACCAGCGCGCAAGCGCACGAAGAGCTGGTAAAGTACCTGGCGCAGCACCGCGACCTGTACTGGACTGACACCTTCCTCAACATCATGACTTACGTGAAAAGACAACACCGTGGCGACCATTAAAGACGTGGCCCGCCTGGCGGGCGTGGGACTGGGCACCGCCTCGCGCGTGGTCAGCGGCAAGGGCTCGGTCTCGCCGGCCACCTTGGCCAAGGTGCGCGCCGCGATTGACGAACTGGGCTTCCGGCCCTCGCACGCCGCGCGCACTCTGCTGTCCGGCAACAGCAAGATGATCGGCGTCTACATCCCTGTGCTGAGCGGCACCTTCTACACGCCGATTCTGCAGATCATCGACACCGAACTGCGCGCGGCCGGCCTGCACATGGTGGTGGCCTTCGGCGCCGGCCTGGGCGGCGCGCGCCAGCAGGCGATTGAAGGCGTGGCCTTCCTGGTCGAGCGCGGCTGCGACGGCCTGATCCTCATGACCAACGTGCTGCAGGAAGAAGACCTGAGCGCCATGGGACCGCGCCCCAAGCCCATGGTGGTGCTCAACCACCACTTCGACAGCATCGCCGCGCAATGCTTCACGGTCGACCACCAGGCGGGCGGCAAGATCGCCGCGCGCACCCTGCTGGACCACGGCCACCGCGACATCGCCATCGTGGCCGGTCCCGGCGGTCTGCCCGACAACGTGCTGCGCGTCACCGCGTTCAAGCAGGAGCTGGCCGCGGCCGGCGTCGATACCAGCGCCATGTGGATGGTGGAAAAAGACTTCTCGCCGGCGGGCGGCTGGTCGGCCGCCAAGGAACTGGTGGAATCGGGGCGCCGCTGCAGCGCCATGTTCTGCGCCAACGATGAAATGGCGGCCGGTGCATTGTCCTATTTCCAGGAAGCCGGCATCCGCGTGCCGCACGAGATTTCCGTGATCGGCTACGACGACACGCCCAGCGCCGAATTCTCCGCCCCGCGCCTGAGCACCGTCCACATGCCGTGGCGCGAAATGACGCAGAACGGCGTCAGCGACCTGCTCAACCGCTGCTACGACCTGCAGCGCCCCGTCACGCGCCGCTACCCCGTCACCATGACGCTGCGCGCCTCGCTGGCGCGGGTGAACCCGGACGGCCGCAGCGGTGGCAACCCGGCTGCAGAGGCCACGGCGCGGCGTTGATGGACTCGTCCACCATCGCCAGCGCAGTGCCGACGGTCAGCGTGTGCCTCGCGCGCCGCGCTGCCGGCCCGTGTAGGGCAGGGCAAACAGATACAGGCCCGACAGCAGCATCAGGAACAACGGCGGCAGTGGCGCGTAAGTGATCCACGGCGGCGGCTCGCCCGGCGCCGCGGCCCGCGCCACGAAGTTGGCGATCACCGTCAGCGTGAACAGCATCGACAGCCAGCGGTGGCTCTGGCGGATGGGGTGGGCCCAGCTCATTGCGTGTTGCTCCGCGCTGCCTCGATCATCTTCCAGCCATTGCCGGACGGGTCGCGGAAACCGGCATCGACCTTGCCGTAGCGCGCCACCGGCTCCTGCGTGAATTCGACGCCGGCCTTGCTCAGGCGCTCGTAGGCGGCGCGGCAATCATCAACCTGCAGCACCAGCGGCGGCATCGCCCCCTTGGCCACCAGCTCGTGCAGCGCCTGCGCGGTGGCGGCGTCATGCACGGGCGCGCCGGGACGGAACAGGCCCAGCTGGAACGATGGCTGTTCGGCCAGCTGTACCGTCAGCCAGCGGTAATCGCCGTTGCGCACATCGGTGTACACCACGAAACCAAGTTTCTCGTAAAACGCCAGCGCCTCATCCTGATCGCGCACATAGACACCAGCGACATCGACACGTTGATTCATATCCCCTCCGTTAAAGTGAGATCACAGTTTGCCAGTGGCTTTCTGGCGGCGCTTCTCCAAAACTGCGATATTGAGGTCAGGCCGCTCGGCGCCGCGCATCACGCATTCCGGGATATGGGCGGCCGCGTCCGGCGCCGGACGCGTCGTCACACGCAGCTCGCCAGGACTGGCGCCCGTGATATCGCGGAAAATGCGGCCGAACGTGCCCAGGCTGGTCCAGCCGGTTTGCAGGGCGATGTCGGTAATCGGCAGGTCGGTGTCACGCAGCAGCGCGCTGGCGCGCTCGATGCGGCGCGTGAGCAGATAGCGGTGCGGCGGCAGGCCGAACGCCTTCTTGAACTCGCGCGCAAAATAGGCCGGCGACACCGCGCTGACCTCGGCCAGGCGCCCGACCGGCCACTCCTCGTGGGGCGCGCGATCCATCCGGTCCTTCGCACGCAGCAGTCGCCGCAGCAGCAGAGGGCTCTGAGCCATCCCGTCCTCGCAAATCCGGCAAGCATAGCAAAAACGCCACCCGAGGGTGGCGTTTTTGCTATTTATTGTTGATGAACTGGCCGAGTGGCAGCGTCGCCATCGTGGCGTTTCCAGCTGTTGGGCGGGGCGGCTGGATTTTTCATTGTTTTCACTGTATATTTCGCTGTAATTCAATGAAAAGGGAAGATATGCCAGTACAATTTATTAACGATGCAGAAGGACGGCCATTATTCGTCGTCATCCCTTACGCTGAATATGCGCGTAGCAGCCTCTCTACTACAGAGTGCGAAATAGCTGCTTCGCCATCTTTGCTCAGTCCGGATGGACTGTTTATCCAATTGCCTCATGGCGGGCCGGGGGCGCAGATCGACTTGCGGCAGTTTGTGGATGCGTGGACGCGCCGTGGAACAATCTCGGTGCTCGCGGTCAGCAAGAGACGCCAAACCTATGCCAGTTTTGAAGGCGAAGCCCGGAATGGCCTTGACGCCATTGTGCGCCGTTGCTTCCTGCCGGATGACTCTCCCTACAAGAATACTATGCAAGCCACCACCGCTGTGGTCGACGCCTTCGTAGAAACAGGGATTTTCTCGCTGAGCATCGAGTCCATGCCCGGCTACTACCGTCCAGTACAGTGCATTCGAATCAATGAGGAAAATGCAGTGGCGTTTCTGCAGCAGCATGGCAGACCAACGCATCCGCTGGATGTGCATGACTTCGTGCTGCCATACTGATGCGCTAGCCGGTTGTGTTGGATGTTACCTCGGCGAGGGGCGCCGTCGTGCTTCGCATGAGGTTTTTTGAGCAGAAAGCAAAACGCCGATCTGCATGGATCGGCGTTTTGTTAAAGCTATTCTTGGTGGCCCGGGGCGGAATCGAACCACCGACACAAGGATTTTCAATCCTCTGCTCTACCAACTGAGCTACCAGGCCAAGGGCCGCAATTATAGCGGGCGGTTGCCGGATTTGGCAAGTCTCTGAATCCACTTTATTGACAGCCCTAGGGACCGGGTATAAATTTGGCCGTTTAGGCAATCTCATCCGGACAGGGGCGATATGAACAAGGCAACGTGGTGGTTGGCGGGTTTGGCGGTGGCAAGCGCTGCGCATGGCGCGGAATTGACGCCGGTGCAACAGCAGATGCGGTCCATCTACCAGGAACTGGTGGAGACCAATACCACCAACTCGATTGGCTCCTGCACGGTGGCGGCGCAAAAAATGGCCAAACGCCTCAAGGCGGGCGGTTTCAAGGACAGCGAACTGCAGGTCATCGTGCCGCCGGGTGGTCCGAAGAAAGGCAACCTGGTCGCGCGCCTGAAGGGCGACGGCAGCAAGAAGCCGCTGCTGCTGCTGGCCCACATCGACGTGGTGGAAGCCAACCGCGAGGACTGGGAGCGCGACCCGTTCAAGCTGGTCGAAGAAAACGGCATGTTCTACGCGCGCGGCGCCTCTGACGACAAGGCCATGGCGGCCTCCTTCGTCAACAATATGCTGCTGTACAAAAAAGAAAAGCTGCCGCTCAAGCGCGACATCATTCTGGCGCTGACTTGCGACGAAGAGATGGTGCCATCCAAATTTGATGGCGCCGAATACCTGGTCAACCATCACCGCGCGCTGATCGACGCCGAAATCGCCCTCAACGAAGGTGGCGGCGGCCTGCTGGACAAGGACGGCAAACCGGTACGCCATGGCATCCAGGCCGGCGAGAAGGTCTACCAGAGCTTCCAGCTGGAAGTCACCAATCCGGGCGGCCACAGCTCCGCGCCGCTCAAAGACAACGCGATTTATCACCTGGCCGATGGCCTGTCGCGCCTGGGACAGTTCGCCTTCCCGTTCAAGCTGTCGCCGGTGACGCGTGCATTCTACGAGCGCATGGCCAAGGTAGAAACCGGCCAGGTGGCGCAAGACATGCAAGCCATCCTGCAGGACCCGCCGGATCAGGCCGCGCTGGATCGCCTGTATGCGCTGAGCCCATCGCACAACTCCACCGTACGCACCACCTGCGTCGCCACCAAGGTGGATGCGGGACACGCCGACAATGCGCTGCCGCAGCGTGCGCGGGCCACCGTCAACTGCCGCATCCTGCCGGGCGAGCCGATCGCCGAGGTGCAGGCGACGCTGCAGCGCGTGGTAGCCGATGACAAAATCAAGATCACGCGCATTGGCGACGGTGTAGATGGCCCGATGCCGCCGATGACACCAACGCTGATGAAAGCGGTGGAAGCCATCAGCAATGACATGTGGCCGGGCGTGCCGGTGATTCCGACCATGTCGACCGGAGGTACCGATGGCCGCTTCCTCAACAACGCCGGCATCTGGACCTACGGCATCAGCGGCATGTTCCATGGTCCCGAAGGCAGCGGCGCCCACGGCTTGAACGAGCACATCCGCGTGAAGTCCCTGTACGACGGCCAGGAATACCTGTACCGCCTCGGCAAACGCCTCGCCACCGACCAATAAACAATCCGGGGTCAGTTCTTGCAATCCGACACGAGCTCTGCTGTAGTCACAACTACAGCAGAGCTCGTGTCGGATTGCAAGAACTGACCCCGGATTTTATTCAGGGACGATGATGCGCCAGCGCCAGGGTTTGAGGAAGGCGGGGCCTTCGTCGCCGGCCAGTCTGTATTTCTGTAGCTGGCCGGTAGTGTTGACGATCACGCGCACGTGGTTGGCGCCTTGCTGGCGCTTGAAGGCAAACAGTTTGTCGTTGCCGGTGTCGAGCAGCTGCACCGCGCCGCCGGCCGTGCCGTTCCACAGCGCCGGGTTCTGTTTCTTCAGCGCGTTGAGGCCGGCGAAGAACAGTTCCAGGTCGATGTTGTTCCACTCGATGGCGTCTTTTTCAAAGAACGCCAGCTTTTTGTCCAGCCGCGCTTCCTGGCCGTTGTAGGTCAGCGGGATGCCGGGCAGGGTGTAGCTCAGCACTGCCAGCGCGCCCCACGCGGGACCGTACAGTGCTTTGTCGGTGCCCTGCCAGGAGTTGATGTCGTGGTTGCTCGTGAACTGCAGGCGGTAGGCGTCGCGCGGGTAGGTTTTCGGCGGATTGCTGACATACGCGCGCAACTCGGCGGCGCCAGCTTCGCCCTTGCCGATCTTTTTCATGATGTCGTTGAGCGACCAGTCGTAGCTGGCGTCGAACGCGCGCTCGTGCAGGTCGGCGGCGTCGCTTTCTGCCAGCATGAACACGGGCTTGATCTTGTCCAGCTGCGCGCGGGCCTGGTCCCAGAATGCCGTCGGCACCATGCCTGCCACATCGGCGCGGAAGCCGTCCACACCGACGTCCTTGACCCAGAACGCCATGGCTGCCGTCATGGCGGGCCACAGGTCCTTGTTGCTGTAATCGAGGCCGATGACGTCGGTCCATTCCTCGGTCTCGCCCGCACCGTTCTTGAAGCTGACGGCGGCGATCTCGCCCTGGTCGTTCTTCTTGTACCACTCTGGATGCTGGCTTGCCCATGGATGGTCCCAGGCCGTGTGGTTGCCGACCCAGTCCAGGATCACGTGCATGCCCAGCGCGTGCGCCTGTTTGACCAGCTTGCGCGCATCATCGAGGCTGCCGAATTCCGGGTTGACGGCGCCGTAGTCTTTCACTGCGTAGTAGCTGCCCAGCGTGCCCTTGCGGTTTTTCTCGCCGATCGGGTGCAGCGGCATCAGCCAGATGATGTCGACTCCCATGGCTTTCAGGCGCGGCAGGCTGGCAGTGAAGGCGTTCAACGTGCCCTCCTTGCTGTACTGGCGCAGGTTGACTTCATACACGTTGGAACTGCGCGTCCACGCCGGATGTTTGGTCTCGGCGTGGGCGGCGGTGAACAAGGTCGCCAGTATCAGCGAGGCGGCAAGCTTTTTCATAACTCTCCTGTTGATTGTTTCAGGGTGCGTTCAAACAGCTGGTAGATGCGGCGGTATTCGTCGTACCACGCTTCCGGATGCACGAAGCCGTGGCGCTCCAGCGGATACGATGCCAGTTCCCAGTTGTCTTTTTTCAGCTCGATGAAGCGCTGGGCCATGCGCACCGAATCCTGGTAGAACACGTTGTCATCCACCATGCCGTGGGCGATCAGGATGTGGCCTTTGAGCTTGTCCGCATATTCAATCGGCGACGAGACTTTGTACGCTTCCGGGTCCAGCTCCGGCGAGTTCAGGATGTTGGCGGTGTATTCGTGGTTGTAGGTGGTCCAGTCGGTCACGGGACGCAGCGCCGCGCCAGCCTTGAACTGGTCCGGTGCGCGCAGCAGCGCCATGAAGGTCATGAAGCCGCCGTAGCTGCCGCCGTAGATGCCGACATTGGCGGCGTCGCCCTGGTGCTTGGCCACCATCCAGTTCAGGCCATCGACGTAGTCTTCCAGTTCCGGATGCCCCATCTGGCGGTAAATCGCGGTGCGCCAGTTGCGGCCATAGCCCAGCGAGGCGCGGTAGTCCATGTCCAGCACGATGTAGCCCTTCTGCACCAGCAGGTTGTGGAACATCTGCTCGCGGAAGTAGACCGGATAGCGCTTGGTCACGTTCTGCAGGTAGCCGGCGCCGTGCACGAACATCACGACCGGATATTTTTTACCCGCTTCCAGTGTGGCCGGGCGATACAGCTTGGCCCACACCGGATCGGCGCCGTGGGTCGATGGCACGGCGACGATTTCCGGCTGTATCCACTCGCGCGCCTTGAAGTCGGCGCTGCGGGTGTCGGTGAGCTGGGTGATGGCGCCGCCGCTGCTGCTGACGGTGCCGATCTGCGTCGGCATGTAGGCGGTGGAGTAGCGCACCAGCAGCTTGCGGCCGTCCGGCGACAGCGCGAAGCTTTCCACGCCGCCCAGCGCGGTCAGTTCTTTCAGCGCGCCGTCCTTGGTATTGGTGGAGCAGACTTCATACGTGCCTGGCAGTTTTGGGTTGCACATGAAGTAGGCGGTCTGGCCGTCCGACGACCAGGTGACGCTGGACTCTTCCCATTTGCCCGAGGTCAGCGCGCGCGCTTTGCCGTCGGCTGCCTGCAGATACAGGTGGGAGTAGCCGCTTTCTTCCGACTCGTACCACAGCGTGCTGTTGTCCGGCTGCCAGCCGAAGTCGTTGCCGCGGTTGTTGACCCAGGCGGCGTCGCTCAGGCGGTGCAGCGGTTTCAGTTTGGCGGCGGCCAGGTCGACGCCGGCGATCCAGCGGTCCTTGTTGTCGATGGCCTGGGCCATGACGGCGACGCGCTGGCCATTGGCGCTCCAGCGGATGGATTCTTCACGGCCTTCAAAACGCACGCCGCGATTGCCTTTCAGTGCATCGAGCTTTTGCGCGCTGCGCATGGCGGCCAGCGGGTCTTCCTTGATACCCGGCAGGTCGTCCAGCGACAGCTCGGTGACTTTGCGCGTGGCCACTTCCACCAGTTTCAGTTCATGCTTGAGCGGACCAGCTTCGCTCACGCGTTTGCGTTCGTCGTCGGTTTCTTCGTAGCCCGATTCGGTCACGTAGCGCGGCATTTTGCCGATGCGGCGCTTGTCGCCATCCTTGGTGGCCGTGACCACCAGCAGGTAGCGGCCGTCCGGCGACAGCGAGCTGGTTTCGATGGTGACCTTGTCGCCCAGGTAGACCGGCAGTGGCGCGCGGGTGGCGTCGGCGGCGCGTTCGGCGTTGCGCTGGTCGCGCGTTTCATCCTTTTCCTGCTTGATGCGGGCCAGCGTGGACATCAGGCGCAGTTGCATGTCGCGGCGGAAGTCGGCGTCCGGCGCGGCATCGGGATCTTTGGCGGTGCGCAGCAGGGCCACGGGCGAGACCAGGCGCTCGGCGCGGCTCCAGCTGAACCAGTCGCTGCCGACGCGGAACTGCACGTGGTTACCGTCGGCCGCGTATTGGGCGTCGGCAGCGGCCGTGGTGCCGCGCACGATTTGCGTCAGGACGCCGGTTTTCAGGTCGCGTTCAAACAGGTCGCCGTTGCGCAGCAGGATGGCGCGCGTGCGTTCGCGGTTGTAGACCGGATCGGCGCTATCGAGGTTGGCCAGCTGCTTGTCGTCCACCTGCCTGGCGGCGGCGCCGGCGATCTGCCAGGTGTCGCGCACGGCGGAACCGCTGCGTTTCTGCTTGAAGTAGATCTGGCGGCTGTCCCAGCCCCACCATGCGGATTCCACGGGGTTGCCGATCCAGTCCGGATTGGCCATGGCCTGGTCGAGGGTGATGGGCGTTGGTGCGGCGTTGGCGACGCTGGCCGCGATGGCGGTCGCTAGGAATGGCAATACAAAACGCATCGGTAGTTTCGCTTGTAGATGGAGTGAACGGGAGCGCCGGATCGCGGCACGTCCCAGATTCTAGCCCAAGCTTTAACTACGAGCCATCTTGTCGGTTTGGCCATGGCCGGCGCTCGGGCCGCCACGTCGTGGCGCGCGCCGCAGTGCCCACAGCAGGATGGCGCCCGCCGCCAGGTACAGCACGATCAGCGTGGCCAGCATGGCAGCGCTGTCGCCCCAGCGCAGCATGCGTTCGCTGAGTGCCGGTCCGACGGCGCCGCCCAGCAAGCCAACGCTGCCCACCAGCGCGATGCCGGTGGCCGCGCGCTGGCGATTCAGCATGCCGGTGAGGATGGCGATCAGCAGCGGCGACGCGGAGGCGATGCCCAGCGACGCCAGCGTCAGGCCGGCCAGCGACCAGGTGAGGCCATTGTCTGCGGCGATGGCCATGCCCAGTCCTCCGGCGGCCAGCACCATGCAGGCGATGAAGTGGCCGCGCCGCTCGCGCCGGCGGTCCGAGTCGTAGCCGATGAGGACCATGCCGACGACGCCGGCCAGATTCGGAATCGCGGCCAGCAGGCCAAGCTGCATATGGCTGCCCGCGCCCCAGCGCTGCAGCAGCGTCGGTGACCAGAACACCAGCGCGTAGCTGGCCGCCATCAGCAGCAGGTTGGCCACGGCCAGCAGGGCGATGGACGGCTCGCGTAGCAGCGACCAGATGGTGCTGGCGGCGGATGGCGCTTCGGCAGGCTGCTGATGGTGCTGCAGCGCCGCAGCGTCATTGAGTGCTTCCTCATCGCGTTCCAGGTCCTGTTCTATCATCTGCTGTTCAAAGCAGGACAGCCAGGGCGCATCTTCCGGCTTGTCGTCCAGGTAGAAGTAGGCGACCACGCCCAGCAGCACCGCCGGCAGCCCTTGCATCAGCAGCAGCCATTGCCAGCCATCCAGCGGTCCCAGGCCGCGCATGTACTGCAGCGTGGCGCCGCACAGCGGGCCGGCGACGACGCCAGCCAGCAGCGCCGCCGACGCAAACACCGCAATCACGCGCGCGCGCCGCGCCGAGGGATACCAGTAGGTCAGATACAGGATCACGCCGGGGAAGAAGCCCGCTTCAAACACGCCCAGTAAAAAGCGGATGATGTAGAACTCGACCGGTTCGCGCACGAAGGCGCTGGCGGCGGCGGTCACGCCCCAGCACAGCATGATCCGCAACAGGGTTTTGCGGGCGCCGATTTTTACCAGCAGCAGATTGCTGGGCAGCTCGAACAGGCAGTAGCCGATGAAGAACAGGCCGACGCCCCAGGCGTACACCTGTTCGCTGAAATCCAGGCTGGCGCCCATTTGCAGCTTGGCGTAGCTGACGTTGACGCGGTCCAGGTAGGCCACGCCGTAGCACAGCATGAGCAGCGGCAGCAGCCGCCAGCTGACTTTACGATAGATGGCGTCCATGCCGGCGGCGCCACGCAGATGAATGATCTTGGCGCCATGGTTCATGATGCGAGGGCCCTTTGTGCTATTTGTGTCACGGTGGCGAGATCGGTCTGCATATTGGCGATATTAGCTGCACGATATTGCATAAGCAAGCTTTAGAATCGTGCGCAATCTTTCAAAACAACAGTGCCAAAATCGGGTCCGCGTGATGCTGCATTGCGCACCAATCTGGCGCACTCTGACAGGTAAACAGGCTAACTATGATCAAACGTATCGGATGGACAGTGGTGTTGATGGCGGCCGTGCTGGTGGCGGTGGTGGCGTGGCATACCTGGCGCCTGCCGTCGCGCCAGATCGATGTGAAACCAGTTGCATCCCTGGCGCTGGAACGCGACGCGGTGGCGGCGCGGCTGGCCGGGGCGCTGAAATTCCGCACCATTTCCGAAGGCACGGCCGGCGATCCGCACGCGGAAGAATTCGAGCGCCTGCAGGCCTACCTGGCGCAAGCCTTCCCACGCTTGCATGCGACGCTGAAGCGTGAGCTGATCGGCCACAGCATGCTGTTCACCTGGCAGGGCAGCGACGCGGCGGCCCGGCCGATGCTGTGGGCGGCGCACCAGGATGTGGTGCCGATCGCGCCCGGCACCGAGAGCAGCTGGCAGCAGCCGCCGTTCGATGGCGTGGTCAAGGACGGTTTTGTCTGGGGCCGTGGTTCATGGGATGACAAGGGCAGCCTGGTGGCGCAGATGGAAGCCATTGAAACGCTGCTGGCCGCGGGCTATCAGCCGCGCGTCACCCTGTACCTGGCCTATGGCGCCGATGAGGAAATGGGCGGCGGCCAGGGCGCGGTGGAAATCGCCAAGCTGCTCAAGTCGCGCGGCGTGCATCTGGACTATGTGCTGGACGAGGGCATGCTGGTCACGGAGGGCATCATGAGCGGCATCAGCAAACCGGTGGCGCTGATTGGCGTCGCCGAGAAAGGCTATGCCAGCGTCAATCTGGCGGTCAGCATGGCGCCGGGCCACTCGTCGATGCCGCCGCAGAAAACCGCGATCGGCATGATGAGCGCGGCCCTGGCGGAGCTGGAGCGCAACCAGATGCCGGCCGAGATGACCGGCGTGGCGCGCGAGATGTTCGACACCATCGCGCCGGAAATGCAGGGCATGAACCGCGTGGTGCTGTCCAATCTGTGGCTGTTTGCGCCGGTAGTGCGCAAGCAGCTGGAACAATCGCCGGGCACCAATGCCGTCATGCGTACCACCACCGCGCTGACGGTGGTGCATGCCGGCAACAAGGACAATGTGCTGCCGGGCCGCGCCGATGCGGTGGTGAATTTCCGCGTGCGTCCCGGCGATACGGTGGGCGGCGTCATGGAGCATGTGCGTCAGACCGTCGACAACGAGGCGGTGCATGCCACGCTGGATGGCGGTTCGTCGGAGCCGTCGCCGGTGTCGCCCGTGAATTCGGCGCAGTATGCGCTGATTAACCGCACCATCCGCGAGGTGTTCAGCGATGCGGTAGTGGCGCCCGGCGTGGTGATCGGCGCCACTGATGCGCGCCATTACAAGGACGTGAGCGAGCATGTGTACCGCTTCTCGCCGGTACGCGCGGGCAAGGACGATCTGCCGCGTTTCCACGGCACCAACGAACGCCTTGGCGTGGACAACTACCTGGAAGCAGTGCGCTTTTACGTGCAGCTGGCTAAAAACGGCAGCGCGCCGAATCAGACCGGCGTCGCGCCATAGCCCATGTGGCCCTGGCGCGGCCGCAGTTCCGGCCGGGATGCCGCGTCGTCGTCATCCTGCGCCAGGAATTTGCTGCCGATCTCAAACCACTCTTCGCTGGAGATGACTTTCTGCGCCAGCGGCAGCAGTTCCTGCTCCTCCTTGTCGAGCCGTTTCAGCAGGTTCTGGCAATACAGGTCCACGGTCTTGCACAGGAACTTGCCTTGCGACGCGCTGCGGCGGGCGGCGCGGCGCAGGCAGCGGTAGACCGCGTTGAGCATGGCGCTACCGCGGCTGCTCAGGCACTCGAGGTCGTTCATGAGGGCGGTGCAATTGGAGTCGGCCGCACGCACGGCCGGCATCAGGCAGGCTTCCACCTTGCGCTGGTGGCGCGCTTCGGCAAAGCTGGCTAATTGTTTGAGCTGGGATTCAATGAACACAGGATCAATTTCCTGCGGACGGCGCGCAATCGACTGCACGTATTGCAGCAGACGCGAAATGAAGTGGCGTTCTTTTTTTTGTTCGATAGAAAGTGTCAACAAGACATAGGTGGCAGTAAGCATAGCGTTTCCCGTATTTCGTGTGACTTCGGCTGCGCGGTGGTCGTCGCATAGGAGCCAACGCGGTCCGAGGTGAAGCTGCTACCTTAGCGCGCTCGGCAGGCTCATACAACACCGAGTTACAATTGTTCACAACTGGTTGTGAGGCAATACAAAGCGAAGCATTACCGGCGAGGAAAACGAATTGGGTACACGTCAAGCCGGCCCGCAACGTGTACTTTTTCACCTGGCTGAGTAAGCGATTATGCCTTTTTTCCTTGATTGAAAATACGCGATTTATTGCGTTTGCGAGAAAAAATTTCTATCGGCGACGGCGCAGGATAGCCACAGCATCAATACTGCGTTGCCGCAAGTTCGGGGTCAGTGCCGACATTCGGACATGAGCTCGTGTCCGAATGTCGGCACTGACCCCGAACTGGGTTATGCGGCGCGTGGTGCGCCCAGGTAGAGGCTGCGCGGTGCAGCAAAGCCGGCTTTGACCTGGCGCGAGGTGTCGTCGGTCAGCACTTCATCCTGATTGGCTTCGAGCGCGGTGACGATGGCGTGGGCGATGTCGGCTGGCGCGGATTTGGGCGCCTCGATGCCGGCCGTCATGTCGGTGTCCATATAGCCCATGTGGGCGCCCAGCACGTGGGTGTTTTGCGCCGCCAGCTCGCCGCGCAGGCCGTTGGTGAGCGCCCACGCCGCCGCCTTGGAGGCGCTGTAGGTGCCGGTGCTTGGCAGGCTGGCCCAGCTCAGCGCGGACAGGATGTTGATGATGGCGCCGCCGCCATTGCGGCCCAGTACGGGCGCAAACGCGTGGCTCAGCGCCAGCGGGGCGAAGAAGTTGACTTCCAGCTCGTTGCGGGCGGCGCTCAGCGCGTCTGCCGTGGTCACGCCGCTGCCAGTCGAGATGCCGGCGTTGTTAATCAGGATGTTCAGGTCGGGAATCGCCTGCACCGCGGCGGCAATGTCAGCGGCATTGGTGACGTCCAGCCGGATCGGCGTGACGCCGGCGATGTCCACCGTGGCCGGGTTGCGGGCAGCGGCGTACACCTTGCGCGCGCCGGCCGCGACTGCGGCCTGCGCCAGCGCTTTGCCCAAACCACGGTTGGCGCCAGTAATGAGGACGACGGCATTGTTCAAGTTCATGATGTTTCCTTTCAGAGTTAAGTAAAAACTACAATATGACCGGTCGTCTTAAAACGGCCGAAAAAAAATCCGGCGCAATAAATCAGCGTAACAAATGCTGTAATACCACTTGGGCGAAGCGTTCCAGCGGCGCAATGCTGTGGTCAGCCTTGGCGCGCAGCACGGCGCCTTGCCACGCATCCGTTACAAAGCCGGCCAGTGTGGCGGCCGGCAGGGTATTGCTGATGTTGCCGTCCTGCTGGCCCTGCGCAATCACGTCCGCCATCAGCGCGGTGGATGCAGCATAGTTTTCCTGCATGGCGGCACGCATGGCCGGGATCTGGTTGGACAGCTCGGCGCTGAAATTGCCCATCAGGCAGCCGAAGTTATAGTCGTTGACCGTGTTGGCAGCGATCATGCGGGCATAAAACTGCTGTATCCGTGCCAGCGGCGGCAGCGTACTGTCGCTCAGGATGGCGGCGATCTGGGCCGCACCTTCCACATAACGCTGCAATACTTCCAGCCCCAGCGCTTCCTTGCTGGTGAAGTGGTTGTAGAACGAGCCCTTCGGTACACCGGCAGCGTCGGTAATGTCCTGGACGCTGGTGGCGTTGAACCCTTTGCTGTGCAGCAGGTTCAAGCTGGTGCTGACGATTTGCTCTTTGACGTTTGCTTTAGCCATGACGTAAATATGACCGGTCGTCTTAATTAAGTCAAGAACTTTTTGCGGCAGCGCGATAAGATGGTTGTTATCAACTTTGAAAGGAGGTCTGCCGTGCGCCAACTGCCAACGCTGCTGATGTCGCTGCTGCTGGGTTTTCCGTTGTTGACCCAGGCTGCGCCGCTGGAAGTGAAAATGTGTATTTTCGATCATCCGTTCCCGCCGATGACCAATCCGGACGGCTCTGGCCAGGCGCAGGACGTGTTGCGCCGTGCATCGAAACTGCAACCGGTGGTGATTCAGAATATCGTGGCGCCGCGCTTCCAGTGCATGGAGCAGCTGCGTACCGGCCAGGTGGACGCCATGCTGGCCGCGTTCATTGAAGACCGTACCTCCTACAGTGCGTTTCCGATGAAGGGATCGCAGCCCGACGCCAGCCGCGCCGTGGGCGATATCAACTTTAGCGTGTCGCGTCGGCGCGGCGGCGGCGTCGACTGGGATGGCAAGCAGTTCATCAACCTGGGCCAGCAGCCGGTGGGCACGCAGCCGGGCTTGCTGCATGTGTCGCTGCTGCGCCAGCTCAATGTGGTGATCGACGACAGCGCCAGCAGTCCGGAACAGGCATTTGCCATGCTGGCGCAGAACCGCGTGGCGGCGGTGGTCACGCAGCAGGGCGAGGGCGAGCAGATCATCGCCCGCAAATACAAGGGCGAACTGGAGATGCTGCCCACACCGCTGATCGCCACGCCGATGTACCTGATCGTCAATAAAATCTTCTACAACAAGAACCAGGCCCAGATCGACAGCTACTGGGATGCGATACGCCAGGTCCGCAATGGCAGGTAGCAGAACGTAACAGACCTACGCCCTTGTTCCGCTCTCTTGGTATGATGCACGGCACCCGGCCACAAGCCGGTATTTTTCTAATAACATCGGAGAGCACCGAATGAGATTTCCACTGCTGCTGCTGGGCGCCGTCATGGCATCCAGCGCTGTGGCCGCGCCGCGCGGCTTCACTGTAGAAGACATGGTCAAGATGGAGCGCGTGGGCAGCCCCGTGCTGTCGCCGGACGCCACCCGCGTGGTGTACACCGTGCGTTCCACCGATCTGGACAAGAACCGTGGCAATACCCAGATCTGGCTGCTGGACCTGCGTAATCCCAAAGCCGCGCCGGTGCGCCTGACCCAGGCGGGCGCCAGCAGCATGGATCCGGAATGGTCGCCGAATGGCGATGCGATTTACTTCCTGTCGGGCCGCTCCGGTTCGTCGCAGGTCTGGCGTCTGCCGCTGAGCGGCGGCGAGGCCAGCAAGGTCACCGACCTGCCGCTGGACGTGGACAACTTCCGCCTGTCGCCGCAGGGCGACCGCCTGCTGTTCAGCATGGCCGTGTTCCGCGACTGCGCCGACCTGGCTTGCAGCAAGCAGCGCCTGGACGAGCAGGCCAAGGTCAAGGCCAGCGGCAAGGTCTACGACAAGCTGTTCGTGCGTCACTGGGACACCTGGGCCGATGGCCGCAACAATGTGCTGTACTCGGCGCCGATCGACGCCAGCGGCAAGGTCAGCGCGCAGCCGGTGAACCTGAGCGGCAAGCTCGATGGCGACGTGCCATCGAAGCCGTTTGGCGATCACGACGAATATCACTTCAGCCCGGACGGCAAGAGCGTGGCCTTCTCGGCCCGCATCGCCGGCAAGACCGAGGCGTGGTCGACCAACTTTGACGTCTACACGGTGCCCGCCACCGGCGGCGAGCCGAAGAATCTGACCGAAGAGAACAAGGCCTGGGACACCAAGGCCATCTATTCGCCGGACGGCAAGACGCTGGCCTACGTGGCCATGGACAAGCCGACCTTTGAAGCGGACCGCTTCCACCTGGTGCTGATCGATGTCGCCAGCGGCAAGAAGCGTACCGTGGCCGATAGCTGGGACCGGTCGATTGCGGACTTCCGCTGGACCCCGGACAGCAAGGCCATCCTGGCCACCGCCGATGATATCGGCCAGCACCGCCTGTTCTCCATCGACGCCGCCAGCGGCAAGGTGACGGCGCTGACCGGCAAGGGCTATGTCAGCGGCTTCGATGTCGCGCGTGACACGGTGGTGATCGCGCAAGCCAATCTGGCATCCGGCGCGCAGCTGTACAAATTCAAGCTGGGTACTTCGGCTGAAAAAGCCGAGCAGCTGACCCGGCTCAATGAAGCCGCGCTGGCCGACGTCAAGTTCGGCGAGTACGAACAGTTCTCCTTCACCGGCGCCAATGGCGACACCGTGTATGGCCACGTGATGAAGCCATGGAACGCGCAGCCGGGCCAGAAATATCCGGTGGCCTTCCTGGTGCACGGCGGTCCGCAGGGCAGCTTCGGCAACTCGTGGAGCTACCGCTGGAACCCGCAGGTGTACGCGGGCGCTGGCTATGCGACCGTGTTCATCGACTTCCACGGCTCGACAGGCTACGGCCAGAAGTTCACCGATGCGATCAGCGGTGACTGGGGCGGCAAGCCGCTGGAAGACCTGCAAAAAGGCCTGGCTGCCGCAGCGCAGAAGTTCCCATGGCTGGACCGCGAGAACAGCTGCGCATTGGGCGCTTCGTACGGCGGCTTCATGATGAACTGGATCCAGGGTAACTGGTCCGATGGCTTCAAGTGCATCGTCAACCACGACGGCGTATTCGATACGCGCGGCATGGCTTATGCGACCGAAGAGATCTGGTTCACCGAGTGGGAAAATGGCGGTCCGTATTACGAAGTGCCTGAACTGCACGAGAAATTCAATCCGGCGCTGAAAGTGAAGAACTGGAAGACGCCGATGCTGGTGGTGCAGGGCGACCTGGACTTCCGCATCCCGACCGCACAGGGCCTGGGCACCTTCACGGCGCTGCAGCGCCGCGGCATCCCGAGCAAATTCCTGTTCTTCCCGGACGAGAACCACTGGGTGCTGAAGCCGGCCAACTCGGTACTGTGGCACCACACGGTGATCGACTGGCTCGATACCTACATCAAGAAGCAGTAAGCATTCCGCATAACGCCCGCAGTTGCGGGCGTTTTTACTTTCAGGGACACCTTCATGAAAAAATATCTGATCGCTGCGGCGGTGACGCTGGCGTGCGCCGGCGTGCATGCCGCCGCCGAGGCGCCGCGCGCCGAAAACGCTTATCTGTCGCAGCAGGACGCCGCCGCCCGCGCCGCGCGCGTGAGCAATGTCGATTACACGCTGGCGTTCGCGCTGACCGGCAAGGAAAGCTTCAGCGGCACCACCACGCTGAACTTTGATCTCAGCGACGCGTCGCAGCCGCTGACCATCGATCTGGACAAGGCCAGCATCAGCAGCATCACCGTCAACGGCAAGGCCGTCACGCCGCACTACAACCAGTGGTTCATCACGCTGGCGGCGCAGGACCTGGTGGCCGGCCGCAACACCGTCACCATCGCCTACACGCGCCTGCACAGCACCAACGGCGAAGGGCTGCACCGCATGGTCGATCCGGTTGATGGCCGGGTCTACACCTACTCGCATTTTGAACCGGCGGCCGCGCACCAGATGTTCCCGGTATTCGACCAGCCGGATCTGAAAGGCACGTATCAGGTGACCGTCACCACGCCGGTCGACTGGATCGTCTCGTCCACCACGCGCGAGACCGGCGTGCAGGACATCGAGGGCGGCAAGCGCTGGACCTTCCCGCGTTCGAAAAAACTGAGCCCGTATAACTTCTCGATGCACGCCGGCCCGTACAAGGTATGGGAAGACAATAGCGGCAAATATCCGATGCGTTTGTTTGCGCGCCAGTCGGTGGCAGCGCAGGTATCGCCGCAGGACTGGTTCAAGTACACCAGGCAGGGCCTGGCTTTCTTTGATGAGTACTTCGGCATTCCTTACCAGTTCGAGAAGTACGACCAGCTGCTGGTGCCGGACTTCCTGTACGGCGCGATGGAAAACGCCGGCGCCATCACTTTTGCGGAAGGCCGCTTCCTGCACAAGGAAGAAATGACGGCAGCGCAGAAGCAGTCGCTGGCCGGCGTCATCATGCACGAGATGGCGCACCAGTGGTTTGGCGACCTGGTGACCATGAAGTGGTGGAACGGCTTGTGGCTCAACGAGAGCTTCGCCTCCTTCATGGGCACGCTGGCGACGGCGGAAGCGACTGAATTTACCAATGCCTGGCAGGGCTTCTACTCGGGCGGCAAGCAGTCGGCCTATGTGCAGGACCAGCGCGTGACCACGCACGCGATTGAAACGCCGGTACCGTCGACCGCCAATGCCTTCGACAATATCGACGCCATCACGTATTCGAAAGGCGCCTCGACGCTCAAGCAGCTGCGCCATTTGCTGGGCGAGGAAGTGTTCCGCCAGGGCGTGCACAACTATCTGGTCAAGTACCAGTACCGCAATGCGACGCTGGATGATTTTATTGGCAGCCTGGGCCAGGCTGCCCAGCGCGATCTGAGCGGCTGGACCAGGGAATGGCTGTACCAGGCCGGCGTGAACACCATCGCGGCCGACTTCAGCTGCGCGGGCGGCAAGATCAGTGCTTTCACGCTGCGCCAGAGTGCAGCCAGCAAGGCGCTGCCGGCCCTGCGCGAGCAGCGTGTGCAGATCGGCCTGTTCCAGCTGGGGGCACAGGGCCTCGCGCTGAGCAAGAACGTGGCGGTGACCTACCAAGGCGCGGCAACTGCGGTGCCTGAGCTGAAAGGCGCGGTGTGCCCGGACCTGGTGTATCCGAATTATCAGGACTGGGGCTTTGCGCAAGTGCAGCTGGATAAGAAGTCGTTTACCACCGCACAGGCCAGCCTGAGCAAGGTGGACGATCCGCTGCTGCGTTCCATGCTGTGGCAAAGTCTGTGGGATGGCGTGCGCGCAGCCAAGCTGCCGCTCAACGAATTCCTGCAGACGGTACTGGTCAACGCGCCGACGGAACAGGACTACACGCTGCTCGGTGACGTGGTCGGCAAGCTGCACCTGTCGATGGACTATCTGAACGCGATGGGACCATCGGTCGCCGCCTACAAAGCCAAGGTCGGCGTGCAACTGGAGCGGATGGCGTTTGCCGCCACGCAGGCGGCCAGCGCGGACAAGAACTTCCAGCGCCGCTGGTTCGGCACCTATCTCGATGTGGCCAGCAGCCCGGCAGCGCTCAAGCAACTGGCTGACATCCTGGCGGGCAAGCTGGTGGTGCCCGGGTTGAACGTCAGCCAGGACGTGCGCTGGGACATCATCAATCGCCTGAACCGCTATGCCTATGCCGGCAGTGCGGAGCTGCTGGCGGCTGAACAGGACCGCGACAAAACCGACAGTGGCCAGCAGGCGGCGATTGCTGCCACCGTGGTGCGTCCGGACGCCAAGGTGAAAACCGAATGGCTGGCGGCGATTGCCGACCTGCAGACCAAGCTGCCGTTCTCCAAGGTACGCACGGCGATGAACAACCTCTATCCATCCGAGCAGGGCGCACTGAGCGAGCAAACCGCAGCGCAGCGTCTGGCCGGTCTGGCAGCGGTCGACAAGGCCGCCGGCCCGGTCTACATGCGGGCCTACGGTGCGGCCATGATACCGGCTACCTGTACGCCGGCCAGCGTCCAGCGCCTGGAAAGCGCGATTGTTAAATCCAAAGAATTGTCTACCGGCACTTCACGTTCTCTTCAGGTAATAAAACAGGAAGATGCACGTTGTATTGCCATAAAGAAAGCAATGACGATACATTAATTGGGAGGCATTTTTGCAACAACAGCCAGCCGGTCACGGCTGGCTTTTTTTATGCGCGCCATTCCTTGCATGTTATGCGAAAAAGACGCCAAATTGGCAGAAATTGCTTCTTTATAAGTAATATTTAATTCGATACATTAATTTTGAATATAGATGGCTTTTTGCACAATTACAACGGAAATACAATTATTTGAGCATGATTTTATGACAGCGTCATGACGTCACTTTCATAGTGGAGGCCGGATTAAATTTGGTTCCTAGGCAAGATAATTAAACAATAAACGTTAATGTTTCATTACTTGAACCTGGTGGTTTTGGCTATATTGATTGTTACTTTCTAAAAAAAGTAGACAAGGGCATTAGCCTGGCAATCGACTGGGCGGGCCATGGCTCCACACTCAACCAACAAGGCAAGAGAATGAACCACACCACAAAATTCCAGGCAGTCCCGTCTACGTCCGGGCTGAAAAAATTGGCTGCCGCCGCGATCGGCGCGATTGCGCTGATGGGTGCTGCCCCAGCCATGGCCGATACCATCAATTTCGAGTCTCTCGCGCCGAATGTTTTCGGTGGCACCGAGGTGTTTAGCGAAGCGGGCTACAACCTGACGGTGATCGATACCCCGGTGGCCGGTCCTGGCGGCACGGGCTTTGCCGGCGCCATCATCAACGGCCTGGATCCCAACTCGTGCGACATCGCTGCCTGCCCGGTGGGTAACTCCAGCCATTTCTACGTGGGCGTCAATGACGGCAGCCTGAATCTGGCGCGCGGCGACAACAAGGCGTTCACGCTGCAAAGCCTGGACTACGGTTTCGTGGCGCCGGTCGGCGGCCTGGCGAGCTACTCCTACGGCCAGGTGACGGTGGTTGGTCAAAAAGCCGGTGGCGGCACGGTGTCGGCCTCGTTTGATTTCCCGGCCCTGGTGGGCGGCAATTCGCCGTTCGCAACGGCCAGCCTGGCGTCGAAATTTGGCAATACCCTGTTCAGCAACGTCACCATCAGCTCCTGCATGTTCAGCGGCAACGACTGCGTGAATCCGGCCGGTAACCAGGCCCAGTTCGCACTGGACAACGTGGTCCTGGCCGCCGTGCCTGAGCCGGAAACCTACGCCATGATGGGCCTGGGTCTGGCCGCGATCGGCCTGGTGGCGCGCCGTCGCGCTCAAAAGCAAAACAACGTTTAAGCAAGGGTAGCTCTCCATGAAACTGAAACTTCGTCCCGTCTCCACCGCCGTCCTGCTGATGCTGTCGGCGCTGGCCACCACCGCGCACGCTGAAGAAGAGCGCCGTTCCTACATCGTGCAACTGGCCGACAAGCCGGTTGCCACCTATACCGGCCAGGTCGCCGGCCTGGCCGCGACCATGCCGGCCCAGGGCCAACGCCTGGATGTGAGCGCCTCCGATGTGCAGGCTTACATCAGCTACCTGGAAACCAAACAGAATGACGTCATCAGCACCATCGGCAACGCCGAAGTGACCCACAAGTACGACGTCGTGTTCAACGGCTTTGCAGCCCTGCTGACCGACGCCGAAGTGCGCGCGCTGAAGAAAAATGCCGGCGTGGCCGCCATTACCGCCGACTCCATCATGCAGCTGGACGACAGCTACGTGAACACCTTCATCGGCCTGGACAAGGCCGGCGGCCTGTGGGAACAGCTGGGCGGCAAGGGCGCGTCCGGTGAAGACATCATCATCGGTATCGTTGACGGTGGTATCTGGCCAGAGAACAACAGCTACGCCGACCGCGTCGACAGCGACGGCTATCCTAGCCATTCCGGCTCGACCCTGGCCTACGGTCCGCCGCCAGCCAGCTGGAAAGGCAGCTGCGACACCGGCGAAGGCTTTGGCCTCAACAATTGCAACAACAAGCTGATCGGCGCGCGCTACTACAAGCAACCATCGCAAGCGCTGCACTGGACCGAGTTCAACTCGGCCCGTGACTCGGTGGCAGGCGCAGAAGGTTCGGGCGGCCACGGCAGCCATACCTCCAGCACCGCCGGCGGCAATGACAAGGTGGCCACCGTCAGCGGCGGCGTCAGCCTGGGCCGCACCTCCGGCGTGGCGCCACGCGCCCGTATCGCTGCCTACAAGGTTTGCTGGACCGACGCCGCCACTGCCAAGAACGGTTGCGCGACGTCCAACAGCGTCTCGGCGATCAACCAGGCGGTCAAAGACGGCGTCAACGTCATCAACTTCTCGATCGGCCCAAGCTCGGGCGGTGGCGCGTTCAACGAAGCGACCGAACAAGCGTTCTACGGCGCCGCTGCAGCGGGCGTGTTCGTGGCAGCGTCGGCCGGTAACTCCGGCCCGACCTCGACCGCGCCTGCGCCAGTGGCCCACATCAGCCCATGGCTGACCACGGTCGGCAACTCGACCCACGACCGTATCTACGTGGGCGATGCCATCCTGGGCAACGGTGTCAGCGTGACCGGTGCATCGAGCAACGCCAACACCCCGTCGGCACCGCTGATCCTGTCCAAGGATGCCGGCCTGCCAGGCGCCAACCCAGCGCAGCTGGCCCAGTGCTTCGGCGGCGCGGATGGCCAGGCGGCCCTGCTGGACCCAAGCAAAGTCAGCGGTAAAGTGCTGGTCTGCGACCGCGGCAACAACGTGCTGGTCAACAAGAGCGCCAACGCCAAGACGGCCGGTGCGGTGGGTGTCATCATCGCCAACGTCGAAGGCGGCAACACCACCATCATCAACCAGGCGCACAGCGTTTCGACGGTGCACATCACCAAGGAAAACGGCAAGATCGTCAAGGACTACGTCGCCGCCAACCCATCGGCCAACAGCGCCCTGGGCAACCTGCGCGCCACCTTCGACCCGACCGTCAAGGCGCCGATCATGAACGGTTCGTCGTCGCGCGGTCCTAACGTCGCCAGCGCCAACATCCTGAAACCGGACGTGACCGCACCTGGCACCGACATCCTGGCTGCCGTGACGGCCGACCTGACCCGGGCGCAGCACGATGCCGTGGCGGCCGGCGGCGTGGCGCCAAGCGCGGACTGGGCGTTCTACACCGGTACCTCGATGGCGTCGCCACACGTGGCTGGCGTGGCTGCGCTGCTGAAACAGCGTCACCCTGACTGGACCCCGGCTGCCATCAAATCGGCGCTGATGACCACCGCCTACGACACCTACACCGACGGCCTGAACACCGGCGTGGCCTGGGACAGCACCGCCAAAAACACCGGCACGCTGCCATGGGCACAAGGCGCCGGCCACATCGCGCCAACCTCGGCGGCCGATCCTGGCCTGGTGTACGACATCGACCCCGTGGAATACGCACGCTTCCTGTGCGGCCAGGGCATGATCTACTCGCCGGCACAGTGCACCTCGTTCGGCGGCCCGATCACGGCACAGAACCTGAACCTGGCATCGCTGACCGTCGGTAACGTCCTGGGCGCCACCACGCTGACCCGTACCGTCACCAACGTCGGCACCACCACCGCTACCTATAACGCCACGGCGGCTGTGCCTGGCTACACGGTCGTGGTGTCGCCATCGCAGCTGGTACTGGCGCCAGGCGCCAAAGGCACCTTCACGGTCAAAGCGACCCGTACCGATGCGCCTATCGATACCTGGGTCTACGGCAAGCTGACCTGGAACGATGGTTCGCACACCGTACGTAGCCCGCTGACCCTGCGTGGCAGCGCACTGGCGGCGCCAGCCTCGGTGTCCAGCGAAGCGACCTCGGGCAGCAAAACCCTCACCGTGGGTACCGGTTTCGCCGGCGCCATGAGCGTGGCGAAAGGCGGCCTGATTGCACCGTCGCAGGAAACCCGCACCATTGTGCAGGCCTCCAGCCCATCGACCGCCAACGCGCAGTGCACCGGCACCGCCGGCACCGGCATCAACGTGCACACGGTCACCATCCCGGCCGGCACCATTGCCGCACGCTTCTCGCTGTTTGATGCGGATACCCAGGGCGCAACCCCTGGCCTGAGCGACCTCGACCTGGTTGTCGCCAAAGGTGCGACCGTCGTCGGCACCAGCGGCGGCGACAGCGCCAACGAGTCGGTACAACTGCTGAACCCAGCAGCTGGCGACTACAAGGTGTGCGTGGTGGGTTATGCACCAAAAGGCGGCTCGGCAACCTACGCGCTGTCGACCTGGCTGGTACAACCAAGCTCGACCGGTGGCAACTTCAAGGTCATCGCACCGAGCTCGGCCACCATCGGCGGCACTGCCAGCGTCGGTCTGAGCTGGTCTGGCCTGCCAACCGGCAAACGCTATGTGGGCGCGCTCAACTTCCTGCTGGGCGGCGTCAAGCAAGGCACCACGGTGATCGATGTGGACACCACCGATCCGCTGCCACTGTTCCAGAACTCCCGCGCGAAAGACCAGCTGGCGTTCTGATCAGAGTAACGTGATCCGATCAACCCCGCGGGCAGTACGCCGCGGGGTTTTTTTATTGGCTGTTGGGTGGATTGAGCAGGGGACGGGAATTGAGTACGCACTGGCCGGCGTTGCAGCTGGCGCCTGGATCGCTGATGACGGAGCAGGTCGACATCATGTGTTCGCGCGCATCATCGGCGCGGCGCGCGGCCGCATGCTGTTCGACCAGCGCCTTGAGCTGGCTGCCGTCGCTGTTTTTGCTGGACCAGGCGATATAGTTTTCCGGTCCGCCGCAGGCCTTGGCGCCCACGCCCAGCGTATGGCACTGGCTGCTGTTATCGCAACTCAGATTGGTATTGGCGGACTGGATTTTTTGCCACAGCGAGACGGTGGTGTCCGGCGCGGGCGGCTGGGCTACGGCGCACGCGGTGAGGACGAACAGGCTGGCTGTGGCCAGGCGCAGGGAGCGGAGGCGGAATAGGGTTTTCATGGTTGCATCATGGTCCAAGGGCAGGTGGATTACAAGGGTTCGCGCAGCCGCGCTTTGCGGGCCACGCCGTCCGGGCCGAACAGGATGGTGAATTCTGCCGGCGCCTGTTCGGGCCGCGCTGCAGGATAAGTGTAACGCCACATTTCATAACCGCTGTCGAACCTCACCGTGTGGGCCGGACCGAGCCGGGCGCGCATCTGCGCCGCGCTGGCATGGTCGGCGGCGATGGCGGTGTCGTCGGGCGATGGCGGGCCGTCCATGTCTTCAAAGCTGAGCAGGGTGTCATCGGACCAGTTGCGGTCCCACAGCGGCGCGTAATAGCTGCGGTCCAGCAGCACCTGGCAGTCGCAATAGGGCAGCGTGGCGGCGCTTTGCGTGCCGCCGGCGTACAGCGCCTGGAAAGGCAACGTGGCCTGACGTTCGCCGTCGCGCAGGGTGACGGCAAACACGGGGCGGTCCGAGAAGAACAGATAATTGCCATCGGCGGTGTTGCAGACGCGGCTGGCGTCGGTGAACAGCTCGCCCAGCCAGGCGAAGAGCTTCGCATGGTTCGACAGCAGGCCGGCCTCGACCCCGACCAGGCATTCCAGCCGCAGGTCGCCCAGGCGGCGCATACCTTCCGGCACGCCGGGACTGCGCACCTGCGCGCGCCAGGTCAGCGTGCTGGTTTTGCGGCTGGCGATCAGCGCCGCGTCTTCCTTGAGCGCCTGGGCGTTGCGCTCCAGCGTGAACGTGTGGTCGCCAGCAATGCTGACGGGAAGCGCGATAGTGTCGCCCACCACGCGCATGGTCAGTCCATCGAGCTGGGTGGTGGGCAGGCGGGGCAGCAACTGGAAGCGCAGGCTGGCCTGCGGCGCCAGCGCATGGTGGCGCTCAAAGCTATCCATGCCGGCGATCATCTTGCGGTAGGACTTGTCGACCGGATCACGCGTGGCGGACACGGTGACGCTGGGGGCGTTCTGCGCGACGGCGCCCCCGATTGCGGTCAGCAGTGAAATTGCCAGTGCCAGCTTCAAACGCGCCTCCTGCAAGCAGAGCCTCCATGGTAAAGCCTGCTGCCGGAGGGCGGCGCACCATTCAGGCGTCGCTGTGCTGCTCCAGCCAGCGGATCAGGCCGCGCCCAAACACGCGTGTGCGGGCGGTATCGACCTGGCGCTTTTTATAGGCTTCGTGGCTGGCCGGTCCGGTCAGGCTGCGTTCATAGCTGGCCTGGTCCATGAGCTGGATCTCGTACTCAAAAAAGAAGCCGACGTCGTAGTCCTGCTCGGGCGCGGCATCCAGCTGCTGCACGTGGATCATCTTGCGCGCCGTGACCTGCACGCTGTTGAAGCCGACGCCGCTGTGCGGATTGTCGCAGCGCGTCTGCGGCTGGGCGATGTCCTCCAGTTCCGCATCCATGGCGCGCAGCAGATCGATCGGGTACTCCTTGCTATGTTCGAGCTGCGCGCGGTATTTGCAGAACACCTGCTTGGCGGCGTCGATGTCGAGCAGGGTATTGCGCGTGCGTTCCGCGTCGACATTGGTCACCGACAGCAGATGGGCGCGCTGCAAGGTGCGCAAGGCCAGCAGGCATTCGCTGCGCGTGGCGAATACCAGCCGCACGCCCAGATAATCAAAGATGTCGGCGGCCAGGTAGGCGGCTTTCTGCAGCAGCTTGAGCAGGATGCTGTTGCGGCCCTTGTTGTCCTTGCGGTCGTAATGCAGCAGCGGCAGGCAGATGTCGCCGTCGGTCAGATAGTATTGCTCGCCATCGCGCTTGATGACTTCGTCGAGCGCGCCAAACACCTGCGCGCGGATGGCATGGAAGTGGCGCAGCTTGAGGTTGTTGTCGATGTAAAAAATGCCGTGCATGACCTTGAGTACGGCGCAGGCCCACATGCGGCGCGCGTCCACCTGCTGGCCGCGCAGCGAGGCATACACGAGCAATTGCAGCGGATCGTCGGGAGCGCTGACCTCGGGCGGGATCAGGTGTTGCTGCGACGGCGAAAGGAAGGTGCTGCTGATGAAGTCCACCGCCTCGCGGTGCGCGCGCCGTATCAGTTCCTGGGCGGCGGGCTGCTCGAGGTCAAAGCCGTATTCGCGCACGAACTGGCGCGCATCGTGCAGGTTGCGCAGGGCCAGTTCGCCGAGGTCGATGGCCGAAACGCCATTGGCGATGGCGTTCAGATAGCTCCAGTTGAGCGATAGCTTGTCACGGCTCCGGAGCGAGGCTCGGAGTTCAGTCATGTCGTCTCCCTACCGCATTGCTTTTATTTTAATATCGTTTCCGTCTGTAACCTCCAGCGTACCATGACTCATGGCGCACGATAGCGGCTGTCACGGAATGGTCACAATGGACGCGTATGCTGGTGCGCTTGCGCGCCCGGTGCGCGTCACCCTTGTTGCCTTCAGCACAGGAACCATAATGAGTATTGCGTACACCGACGTTAACGACACCCTGCGCCGCGTTTCCCTCTCGGGCCGCCTCGATATCGCCGGCACCGATGCCATCGCCCTGCAGTTTGCGGCGTTGACCGCGTCGGCCCGGCAGCGTGCCGTGGTCGACCTGAGCGCCGTGGACTTTCTGGCCTCGATCGGCATTCGCGCCATCGTCGCCAATGCCCGCGCCATGCAGCAGCGCGGTTCGCGCATGGTGTTGTTTGTTGGTGAAAATGGCCCGGTCGCCAAGACCCTGTCCACCACCGGCATCGATGTGGTGATCCCGATGTTCAACGACCTGGCGCAGGCGGAACAGGCAGCCCTGGCTTGAACGTCACGCTGAATCACGCCGTGCTGATGGTGGCGGCGCAAGCCGCGGAACTGCGCCGCGCGGCCGCCTGGCTGCACAGCGAGGCCGGCGCACGTGCGGTGCCGGAGGAGGATATCGCCCGCCTCGATATGTGTCTGCACGAGGCGATGGCAAATATCCTCGACCATAGCGGGCTGGCGGCGCCGGCGCAGATCGCACTGCGGCTGCAGGTGCAGGCGCAGGCGCGAAGTGCCGTGCTGACCATTGCCGACGGCGGCGCCCCTTACGATCCCACCCAGGCGGCGACGCCCGAGCGCCCGCGCACGCTGGAAGACACGCTGCCGGGCGGCCTGGGCGTGGTGATGCTGCGCGGTCATTCGGACCAGCTGGATTATGCTTACCGCGATGGCCAGAACTGCCTCAGTGTCACGGTGCGCTGGCGCGCGGCATGAGCACGTCCGGCATCACGCGGCGGCCGTTCCGCCGCAGTGGCGAACGGCGCCACGGACTGGATCATCTGCTTGGTCAGCACCGTCATGAAAACCGCCACGTCGAACGCCGGCGCGAGGGTATGGACTGGATCGGCCTGTTCCGCCAGGCCAGCGCGGATGCGGTGGAAGCGGCGCTGGCGGAAGCCGATGTGCTGGAGCTGGCGGCCGGTGCGCCGCTGCTCAGCTACGGCGAAACCAACCACAATGTGTACATCCTGCTGTCCGGACGGCTGGACGTGCATCTCGATGGCGACAGCGGTTCCGAGCGCGGGATCTCGGTGGCGCCGGGGGAGCTGATCGGCGAATTGTCCGCCATCGATGGCGAGCCCGTGTCGGCGCTGGTGATTGCGCACGCGCCGTCGCAGGTGCTGCAATTGTCGCGCGACCTGTTCTGGCAGAAGCTCATGACGCTGCCGGGCGTCGCCAGCAATCTGATGACCACGCTGACCGGCCGCATGCGCCGCTCCAACGAAGCCGCGCTCAAGGCGCAGCGCGCCGCGCTGGAGTTGCAGCACCTGCGTAAGGAGCTCGATATCGCGCGCCAGCTGCAACTGAGCATGCTGCCGCTGCAGCGGCCCCTGTTCCCGGAACGCAGCGACCTGCATGCCTGCGGTCTGATGGAACCGGCTTCGCACGTGGGCGGCGATTTGTTCGATGCCTTCTTCATCGACGATCACCTGCTGTTCATCTGTATCGGCGATGTCTCCGGCCACGGCGTGGCGGCGGCGCTGTTCATGGCGCGTACGATAGGCCTGCTGCGCGTGCTGGCCATGAGCATCACGGAACCGGAACAGCTGCTGGCCACGCTCAACGACCGCCTGTGCGCAGGCAATGACACCAATCTGTTCGTCACCATGTTCTGCGGCTTCCTCGACGTGAACACGGGTGTGCTGCGCTACTCGAACGGCGGCCATTGTCCGCCCATGGTGCTGGCGGGCGGTGTCGCCAGCCTGCTGCCGATACCGAAAGGGGTGCTGGTGGGCGCGTTTCCGGGCTTGGCGTTCAGCGGCATGGACACCGTGCTGGCGCCCGGCGATACGCTGCTGTGCTACACCGATGGCGTCACCGAAGCGGCCAATGAAGATGGCGTGGAATTTTCCGAACAGCGCTGCCTGGAGCTGCTGGCGCACTGGGAGGATGCGCCGCTGCCGGTGGCGCTGGACCTGCTGCGGCTGACCGTCAGCACCTTCACCGGCCAGCCGGTGCTGGATGACGACTGCACCCTGCTGGCCATCCGCCGCCCGGCGTGATCTGTGCCCTGTTGGCCTTAATTTTATTATAATGGCGGCTTTGTTGCTGATTTTCAACTTCCGCCATGATCCTCCCCAGCACCACACGCATTGCCATTCTGGTGCCTTGTTATAACGAGGCGGTGACGATTGCCGCCATCGTGCGCGACTTCCAGGCCTGCCTGCCGCAGGCGCAAGTCTACGTGTTCGACAATAACTCCAGCGACGACACGGCCCGTATCGCGCGCGAGGCCGGCGCCATCGTGCGCAACGTGCCGGAGCAGGGCAAAGGCAGCGTGGTGCGCCGCATGTTTGCCGATATCGAGGCGGATGCCTACATCATGGTGGACGGCGACGACACGTACGACGCCAGCGTGGCGCCGCAACTGGTGGCGCGCCTGCTGCAGGACGGGCTGGATATGGTGGTCGGCAACCGCGTCAGCACCGAGCAGGCAGCCTACCGTCCCGGCCACCGCTTCGGCAACGCCATGCTCACGGGGTGTGTCTCGTTCCTGTTTGGCCGTACCTTCACCGACATCCTGTCCGGCTACCGCGTGTTTTCGCGCCGCTACGTCAAATCGTTTGCGGCGCATTCGGCCGGTTTTGAAATCGAGACCGAGCTCACGGTGCATTCGCTGGAACTGCGCATGCCGGTGGCGGAAGTGGCCACGGTGTATAAATCGCGGCCGGAAGGCTCGGTCAGCAAGCTCAATACTTACCGTGACGGCGTGCGTATCCTCTCCACCATTTTGCGCCTGTTCAAGTCCGAGCGGCCGCTGGCGTTCTTCTCGCTGTTTGCCGTCGTCAGCATGCTGTTGTCGGTGATCCTGGCCGAACCCTTGGTGCAGACTTATCTGCACACCGGCCTGGTGCCGCGCCTGCCGACCGCCGTGCTGTGCGCCGCGCTGATGCTGTTTGGCGTAATCCTGCTGGTGTGCGGCATCATTCTGGATGCCGTGACCAAGGGCCGTATCGAGCAGAAGCGCTTTGCCTATCTGGCCCATCCGGCCCCGGCCTTGCCAGTGCATGAGTAAGCTTGCCGCCCAGTTGCTGCGCTTTGCCGTGACCGGCGTGATCGGCTTCGGCGCCGATGTGGCGGTGCTGTATTGCGCGCTGGCCCTGGGCAGCGGTCCCTATCTTGGCCGCCTGCTGTCCTTCCTGGCGGCGGTGTACGTCACCTGGCGCATCAACCGCCGCTACACCTTTACGTCGTCCGGCTCGCCGTGGCGCGAATGGTGGCGCTATCTGGGCGCCATGTCTGGCGGCGCGCTGCTGAACCTGGGCGCGTACACGCTGACCCTGTGGCTGCTGCCGCCGGCCGCATGGCTGCCTGCGCTGGGCGTGGCGGTCGGCTCGCTGGCTGGCATGGCGCTCAACTTCCTGAGCGCCAAATTCTTCGTTTTCAAATCCTGAGTCCTTCATGAAATTTCCCCGCTTTGCTTTTCTGGACCATCCGCGTGCCGGCCTGATTGCCGCCGTGCTGGTGCCGCTGCTGTTTGGTCTGCTGTCGATGGCATTTGGCCAGGACACCAACTGGGATTTGCGTAACTACCACCTGTACAACGGCTATGCGCTGATGCATGGCCGCATCGGCTTCGACATCGCGCCGGCGGCATTCCAGACCTACTTCATTCCGACGCTCGATGTGCTGTACTACGTGCTGAATCACGGCCTGTCGCCGCGCCTGGCCGGCTTTGTGCTGGGCTGGCTGCATGGCCTGAACTTCGTGCTGCTGGCCGCGATTGCGCGCCAGCTGCTGGGCAACCCGCGGCTGGCCTTGCTGCTGGCCGGGATGGGCATGCTGGGTGCGGGCTTCCTCAGCGAGTTGGGCAATACCATGGGCGACAATCTGTCGGCGCTGCCGTTGCTGGGCGCGCTGTACCTGATCCTGCGCCACTGGGATGGCTGGTCGCTGTGGCAGGCGCGCAGCGTGTGGATGCTGGCAGCGGCGGGCGCGCTGAGCGGCCTCAGCGCGGGGTTGAAACTGACCAATGCAACCTATGCGGTCGCGCTCTGTCTGGCCCTGCTGGGCGTGACGCTGCCGTGGTGGCAGCGCCTGCGCCTGTCGCTGGTGTTTGGCCTGGGCGTGCTGGCGGGACTCATGGCCAGCGCCGGCTGGTGGTTCCTCAAGATGTGGCAGACCTTCGGCAATCCGCTGTTCCCGCAATTTAACAGCATCTTCCGCAGCCCGCTGGCGCCATTGAATGGCGTGCTGGATACCCACTTCCGTCCGCTCAATATGACGGAAAACCTGCTGTGGCCGTTTATTTTTGCACGCGATGCACACCGCGTTTCGGAGCTGACGCTCAAGCTCATGATCTGGCCTGTGCTGTATGTCGTGGTCCTGGCGTTTACGGTGCATTGGCTGTGGCGCCGTGCGCGCGCAGGCGCCGCGGCGCCGGCCACGCCGCTGTTGTCTGCGCGGGCCGCGTTTGTGCTGCTGTTCTTTGCGATTGCCTACCTGGTCTGGATGCGGATGTTCAGCATCTACCGTTACCTGATCCCGCTGGAACTGCTGGCGCCATTGCTGCTGTGGCTGGTCTGGCAAGCGGTATGGCCCACGGCGCGGCGCCTGGCGGGTGCGGTGCTGGCAGTGCTGGCGCTGATGGTGTTGCAGGCGTCGACCTGGGGCCACGCGGGCTGGACGGAAAAGGGCTACAGCGCCGAGGTGCCGGCGTTTGCCACGCCCGCATCCAGCATCGTTTTCCTGGCGCACTGGGACCCGCCGACGGGCTGGATGTCCACCTTCTTCCCGCAGCCGGTGCAGGTGGTGTCGATCGGCACCGGTTTCCCGGAATCGCCGGCGTGGCGCGCGCGCATCGATGCCGCGATGGCGGCGCGTCCTGGCCCGCACTATGTGCTGCTGAACAGCGCCAAAAACGAAAAGGACAGCACGCGCCTGCACAAGCTAGCCGCCGTGCAATGGCTGGGCCTGACCGATGATGTGGCCGGCTGCAACCGTCTGGAACAGCTCATGCACCGCGTACGCTTCCAGGTCGAATTGCGCCGCTTGCCGAGCGGCGGCTGCACCTTTGACCTGCTGCCGCAGCACCGCATGGACCTGGCTGCTGTGAATCGCGATCTCGTGGCGGCCGCCAGCAACCATGTGCGGTCTTACGGCCTGGAACTGGATGCTGCCAGCTGCACAACTTATCCTGCGGCGATAGGTGATGAGCCTTACCCTTACCAGTTGTGCCGCGTGAAAATATTGCCCAAGCGAGCACGGTAAAGATAAAGTGGCTGCGCGCCACTTATCTTTACTACAATAGTGGCACTTTCACCCAGAACTGGAGCTGGCATGTCCTTCCTGATTGTTCTTGCTGCGTTAGTGTTCCTCATGCTGGCCGCCTACCGCGGCTATAGCGTCATCCTGTTTGCCCCGATTGCCGCGCTGGGCGCGGTGCTGCTGACCGATCCCGGCGCCGTGGCGCCGGTTTTCAGCGGCATTTTCATGGACAAGATGGTGGGCTTCGTCAAACTGTATTTCCCGGTGTTCCTGCTGGGCGCCGTGTTTGGCAAGCTGATCGAGCTGTCGGGTTTTTCCGAATCGATTGTGGTGGCGGCGATCAAATACATCGGCCGCTCGCGCGCCAACGCCGTCATTGTGCTGGTGTGCGCGCTGCTGACGTATGGCGGCGTGTCGCTGTTTGTGGTGGTGTTTGCCGTGTACCCGTTTGCGGCCGAGCTGTACCGGCAGAGCAATATCCCCAAGCGCCTGATGCCGGGCGCGATTGCGCTGGGCGCGTTCTCGTTCACCATGGATACCTTGCCGGGCACGCCGCAGATCCAGAACATCATTCCAACCACCTTCTTCAAGACCACTGGCTGGGCCGCGCCGTCGCTGGGCGTGATCGGCTCGATTGCGACGCTGATTGCCGGCCTGGCCTTCCTCGAATGGCGCCGCCGCAGCGCGATGGCGAAAGGCGAGGGCTATGAAGCTGCCGTGCAAGCGGCCGCCTCGGCGCCAGCCGCTGCCCCTGCCGCTACCGGCACAGCACCATCCGCCGCCACCCGCAGCGGCCTGCCGCATCCCCTGCTGTCACTGGCGCCGCTGGTGCTGGTGGGCGTTGCCAACTTCGCGCTGACCAAAATGATTCCCACCTGGTATGGCGACAACTATGCGCTGACCGCCGACGCCTTGCCTGGCCTGCACGCACCGGTCAGCCTGACCATCAAGTCGGTGGTCGGCATCTGGGCGGTGGAAGGTGCGCTGTTGCTGGGCATCCTGCTGACCATTGCCACCGCGTTCAAGCGCATCAACGTCAGCTTTGCCGAAGGCACCAAGGCTGCGGTGGGCGGCGCGCTGCTGGCGGCCATGAACACTGCGTCGGAATACGGCTTTGGCGGCGTGATCGCGGCGCTGCCGGGCTTTCTGTCGGTGAGCCAGGCGCTGCGCAGCGTGCCGGACCCGCTGGTGAATGCGGCAGTGTCCGTCACCTCGCTGGCCGGCATTACCGGTTCCGCGTCGGGCGGCATGAGCATCGCGCTGGCGGCCATGTCGGACCAGTTCATCAAGGCGGCTGACGCGGCGCACATTCCGCTTGAAGTGATGCACCGCGTGGTGGCCATGGCCAGCGGCGGCATGGACACCCTGCCGCATAACGGCGCCGTCATCACGCTGCTGGCGGTGACCGGACTGACGCACCGCCAGTCTTACCGCGACATCTTCGGCATCACCATCATCAAGACGCTGGCGGTGTTCTTTGTGATCGCTGTCTACTATCTGACCGGACTGGTGTAAGCAGCGCGGCGGGATACTGCTTCTGGCAGCGCGTACAGAAAAAACTGCGGCGATTGGTCTTGCCCAGGTGCGCCTTGTGGAACGGGATGTCGCAGCGCGGGCAGATGCGTTTGGTGTGCGCCAGCCAGTGCTGCTTGAGCACCAGGGCGCGCTTCCACTTGAGGAAGTCAAAACTGTATGCGCGTGCCTGGGCCACCAGCTCGCGCAGCTTGGCCGCCGGTAGCGCGCCCACCCTGGACAGCGGATGGACGCGGATGCGGAACAGCACTTCGTTCTTGATGATGTTGCCCACGCCGGAGAAAATCTCCTGGTCGAGCAGGGCGTCGCAGACCAGCATGTCCGGCGCGGCGCGCAGCTTTTTCAGTGCCTGCGCCGGATTCCATTGGTCGTTCATGACGTCCGCGCTCCAGTCGTACTGGGCGTCCAGGTCGGCGTCGATGGTCTTGACGGAGCAGGTGTAGAAATTGAATTCCTCGCCATCGTCAAAGCCGAGGCTCAGGCGCGGCTGCGCATCCTTGCGCTCATTGATGCGGTAGGTGCCGAACATCAGCAAATGGATGCGCAGCGCCAGGGGCGGCAGCTGTATCAGGAAATGCTTGCCCCAGCTGCGCAGCGCCACAATCGGCTGGCCAACAAGGGCGTCGAAATCGATACCCTTGCTGTTGCCGCTGGCGTGCGTGATGGTGCGGCCGGCAAAGCCTGCGGCCTGTTCACGCAAAATAACGATGGATGGTCCTTCCGGCATGGCCTGCCTCCCGAACTTGCAGGCCTCCAGTGTGGGCGCGCGGCAGCGCCCGCACTGTACGTTACTTCACCGAGCCGTCCAGCATCTCGTGAATGCTGTAGCTCATCATGGCCAGGAACGCCACCAGGCACAGATACAGCACGCCGTAGTTGATGCGGGTATCGCGCGGCACCGTGTAGTAGTCGGCGCCTTTGGCCGGATCGCCCCAGATGGCTTCCTTGAGCTGCGGATAAGCCAGTACCGCAATCAGTATCAGCATCGGGCTGGGATGGTAGAAGAACAGGCCTGCCAGCAGCGGCACGCCGGCCAGCCACACCTTCGGTGAAATGATGGCGGTGATGCGGCCGCCGTCCAGCGGTGAAATGGGAATCAGGTTGAACAGGTTCAGCATGCAGCCGGAATAGGCCAGGGCCAGCAGCAGGTTGCTGTCGCTATTGCGCGCGAAGTAGTAGCAGAGCATCGCACCGGCCGTCCCGGCCAGCGGTCCGGCAAAGCCGATATAGGCTTCGGTCTCGACGTCGTGCGGGACTTCCTTGAGCGCGATCCAGGCGCCGACGAACGGGATGAAGGTGGGCGCACCGACCTCCAGCCCACGGCGGCGCGCGGCGACGTAGTGCCCCATCTCGTGGACGAAGATCAGTCCCACAAAGCCGGCCGCATAGCGCCAACCAAATACCCAGCTATACACCACCATTGAAATCAGCATGGTGCCGCAGGTGGTCAGCAGCTTGCCCATCTTGCCCGCAGCAAGCAGCCAGACAATCAGCTTGCCCATGGCTTTATTCCGGCTTGCTCAGGTCGACCGCTGCGGCCTTTTCTTCGCGCTTGCGGCCAAACAGTTTGTAGAGCCAGCTGCCGACAGCGGCGACGCCAATCAGGATGAATTTTTTCAGGGCCAGCAGCACGGCAAAAATCTTGCCGAAGAAGCCCAGCTTGGCCGCAACGCCGCCAGCCACCAGCGCGGCAAGGCCATATTCCGCCACCTTGTCGGTGCTGGCGTTGAAGTCGGTGTAGCGGTTGCCCGGCGTGAATTCGGTGAAGCCGGTGACCTTCTTCATTTCGGTCTTGATCTGCGCAATCTGCTCCATGCCGGAGACGGCGTTCAGCACCAGCACGCCCTCGCGGCCCAGTACGCGGATGTTGTAGTTCAAGCCGTTGTCCTTGTCGCCGTCAGTATGCAGCTCCTTGGCCCAGTACAGCTTGTGCTGCCCCTTGTCATAGCTGGGCTGCTCGGCCCAACCCACCAGCGTCATCGGCGCATAACCCTGTTCCTTGCGGGTCTTGTTGTTCTCGACCATGGCTTCCTGGATTTCTTTGAGCAGGTCGGTGTAGTTGATCTTGTCGGCGTCGTCGTCCTTGACATGGCCGTCCTTGTCATAGGTGACGATCACGCCCCAGCCGGCGGCGCTCAGCGGGTTGACGTCGGCCGGCAGGATCATGCCCAGCGTCTTGGCGCCCGGCGGATTGCCCCAGCCCTCGGTCAGCAGCTTGCCGGCATCGGCCGGGTCGAGGTAGCGGAAGTTGGCCGGCAGGTCGAGCGTGGCGATATCGCCTGGCAGCTTGATTTTGCCTTCGCGGAAGGTCAGCGTGGCGAGGAACTGCTGGGCAGTCATTTTAGGGGCTTCGTCGGCAGCGACGGCGACGGCCGGCAGGGCGGCGGTCAGGCTCAGACTGAGCAGGGCGGCAATAAAGCGGCGCATGAATACTCCTTGCAAGAAAATCAGTATCCTACAGGAAATAATTGCGAAGTTGGTAATTATTTATGACATTGTCGTCATCATTGATTCGTGGCAGTATGCCTGGTCACGATACGGGGGATGGATGCGACATCAGATCACGCTGGCCTGCATGGCCTGGTTCATCAGCAGCAGTGTGCTGGCGCAGGCGCCGTCGGCGGAAGTCCGCAAATTCCTCCAGTACGACCAGCCGCTGATCGCCCTCACGCATGTGCGTGTCATCGACGGCACCGGCGCCCCCGCCCAGGAAGACCGCACCGTGCTGCTGCGCGACGGCCGCATTGACGCGATTACCGATGCGCGTACGGCGCCGCCGAAAGGTGCGCAGGTGATCGACCTGACTGGCCGCAGCGTGATTCCGGGCCTGGTGGGCATGCACAATCACCTGATGTACACGGCGTCCATCAACCGCGATGACGAGGGCAGGACGCCGCCGCCCAGCATGTTCGTGACCGAGATTGCATTCAGCGCGCCGCGCCTGTATCTGGCCGCGGGCGTGACCACCATGCGTACCACGGGCAGCGTGGAACCGTACACGGATTTGAATATCCGCCGCCAGATCGACGCATTCAAGATCCCCGGTCCGCATCTCGACGTCACTGGTCCCTACCTGGAAGGCAAGGACACTTTCTTCCCGCAGATGGCGGTGCTGACCGAAACCGAACACGCGCGCAAGACGGTGGACTTCTGGGCCGGCGAGGGCGTGACCTCGTTCAAGGCGTATGTGAAGATTTCGCAGCCGGTGCTGGCTGCGGCGGTCGATCAGGCGCACAAGCATGGGCTGAAAGTCACCGGCCATTTGTGCGCGGTCGATTATCGCCAGGCCGCAGCGCTGGGCATCGACAACCTGGAACACGGACCGGTGTTCACCGACTCCGAGTTTGTCGCCGGCCGCGCGGCCGATGAATGCCCGGCCAGCAGCGCGGTGGCCGCGTCGTGGGAACAGCGCGAGATCGGCAGCCCGGAAGTGCAGGCGCTGATTGCCGATCTGGTCGCGCACAACGTCGCCATCACTTCCACGCTGCCGGTATTTGAAGCGTTTGTACCGACGCGTCCGCTGTTGTCGCGCCAGCAGATGGCGCTGATGTCGCCCGAATCGCTGCGCAGCCATCTGGAAGCGCGTGCGCTGGCCTCGACCACGCCCGGCTATGCCGCGCGCCAGGAAGCGCTGCTGAAAAAAGAGATGGCGTTCGAACTGGCCTTTGTGCGCGCTGGCGGCCTGCTCCTCGCCGGCCCGGACCCGACCGGCAATGGCGGCACCTTGCCCGGCTTTGGCGACCAGCGCGGCTTACAGCTGCTGGTGGAAGCCGGCTTTACGCCGCTGGAAGCCATCCGCATCGCGACGCTCAACGGCGCCCGCTACATGGGGCGCCACGACAGCATAGGTTCGATCGCCCCCGGCAAGCACGCCGACCTGGTGGTGCTCAAGGGCGATCCGACCCGGCGTATCGCCGATATCGAAAACGTGGAGATCGTGTTCAAAGACGGCTACGGCTATGACCCGGCCCGGTTGAACGCGTCCGTCCGCGGCATGGTCGGCATACGCTGACCGTTTTTTATGATGTAACCAAGGAGGCTAGCTTGAAGAAAACCATGCTTGTAATGTCGCTTATCGCGGCGTTTTCGGCTGTCGCCGCACACGCGGCGAGTGGTCCTGAGTTTGACGCAAAACGTCTGTCGCAGGATGTGAAGGTGCTGTCGTCGGACGAATTTGAAGGCCGTGGCCCGAATACCGCCGGCGAAACCAAGACCGTCGCCTATCTGATCGAGCAGTTCAAAGCGGCCGGCATGCAGCCGGGCGGTGACCTGGTCAAGGGCAAACGCGCCTGGACCCAGGATGTGCCGCTGGGACGCTTTGAAATCAAAGGCCCGGTCAAGCTGACGCTGAACGATGGCAAGGCCACGCAGGAGCTGAAGCAGGGCGATGACCTGGCCGTGCGCGCCGCCATGAACGGTTCCCGGCTGGTCGACTTCAAGAATGCGCCGCTGGTCTTCGTCGGCTATGGCGTCACCGCGCCGGAGCGCAAGTGGGACGATTTCAAAGGCCAGGACCTCAAGGGCAAGCTGGCCGTGGTGCTGATTAATGACCCCGATTTCGAAACCGGCACGGGCGACTTCGGCGGCAAGGCCATGACCTATTACGGCCGCTGGACTTACAAGTATGAAGAGATGGCACGCCGCGGCGCGCTCGGCATCATCATCGTGCACGAAACCGCACCGGCATCGTATGGCTGGAACACGGTGAAGAACTCGAACACCAACGTCATGTATGACATCGTGCGCAAGAAGCCATCCGATTCGCACGCGCCGATGGAAGCCTGGATACAGCGCGACCTGGCAGTGGACCTGTTCAAGCGCTCCGGCCTGGATTTCGAAGCGCTCAAAAAGCTGGCGCAAACCCGCGAATTCAAACCGGTTGAGCTGAAAGGCATCACGCTGTCGGCGAACTACGCGGTGGATGCGCAAGTCATCACTTCGAAGAACGTGGTGGCGCGCCTGGCTGGCGCCAAGAAGCCGGATGAAACCGTGATCTACAGCGGCCACTGGGACCACCTGGGCGTCGGCCTGCCGGATGCCAAGGGCGACAAGATCTACAACGGCGCGGTCGACAACGGCACCGGCATCGCCGCGCTGCTGGAACTGGCACGCGCTTACGGCAAAGCCCCCGCACCGGCACGCAGCGTAGTGTTCCTGGCCGTGACGGCGGAAGAGAAAGGCTTGCTGGGTTCCGAATACTACGCGTCGAATCCTGTGTATCCGCTGGCGACCACGGTTGGCGTCATCAATATGGATGCCCTGAGCCCGTACGGCCCGACCCGCAACTTCACCATTTCCGGCAGCGCCAAGCTGGATCTGCTGGACCAGCTGGTCGCCAAGGCCAGGCAGTGGAATCTGGTGTATGCCCCGGACCCGAAACCGGAAGCAGGCCACTTCTTCCGCTCGGACCATTTCTCGTTCGCGAAAAAAGGTGTGCCGGCGATTTCATATGGCTCGGGTGATGACATGGTCGATGGCGGCCTGGAAGCCGGCAACAAAATCGAAGAAGCCTATGTGACCAATAACTACCACCAGCCTTCCGACGAGTGGAGCGCCAACTGGCCATTCACCGGCATGGCGCATGACCTGGGCATGCTGTACTCGCTGGGCCGTGACCTGGCGGATTCCAAGGACTGGCCTAACTGGTCCAAGGATGCCGAGTTCCGCGCTGCACGCGATGCCAGCGCTGCCAAGCGCAAATAAGCGTCAATCAGCCTGACCAGACTATCGGCCCGCTTGCTGCGGGCCGATATTTTTAGCCAGGAACGCATCGATACGCTGCCACAGATCGATGCGGTTCTTCTGCGTCCGCCGGTCTTCGCTGGTGGTTTCGTAGCTCAGCCACTCGGCGCCGGGATTCACGGCGCTGATGGCTTCATATAATTTTCGTCCCTGCGCGTACGGGACCTCCACATCGTCCTTGCCGTAGGCGAGCAGCACTGGCTGTTTGAGGCGCGCCGCATCCTGCGGCAGCAGACGCGCCACGCCAGACCAGCTGATACCGCATTGATATACCGCCGGGTCCCGTATCAGCCCAATCAGCGCGGCCTCGCCACCGAGGTTGCTGCCGGCGATGCAGACGCGCGCCGGATCGGTATAGCCTTCCGCCGCCGCCCATTTGACCGCATCGGCAAGATCGTTCTGCATGGCGCGGCCCCACTGGCCATCGCCGGCCGCGCTGTGCTGCAGGCCGTAGCCGGTGCTGCCGCGTACATCGGGCTGCAGTACCGTGTAGCCGCGCGAGGCCAGGAACTGCACTTCCGGATTCCACTGCCACAGGCCATTGCGGTGCCGTGGATTGGCGGCGACCAGCACCACGGTCGGCAAATTTTTCTTGTTGGGCAGCCCTGGCGCCGTAACGAACATCGGGATCTGCATGCCGTCGCGCGCCTTGTAGCGCACCATGGTCATGTGCGACATCTGCGCCGGATCGATGTCCGGCGCCGCCTCGCCCAGCAGGATCTGTTTTTTGGTGAAGGTGTTGTACAGCAGGTAGCCATGGCCCTGCACATCGGAGTGCGTATCGATGATGACGTAGGGCGTTTCGCTGCGGGCGCCGCGCGAGACGATGTTGACCATGCCTGGCAGGAGCTGGTCGACTTCCTGCTGGATCGCCTTCATCTGCGCATCGAACCAGACGGTGATTTCCGCATCGGTATAAAAGCGAAAGCCGCGCATCTTGGTGTCGCTGACATCGAAGTAGCCGGAGACGTCGAAACCCGGTGCGGATATCAGCAGCTTGGGATTGGTCAGCTTTTCGCCGACGTCGTAGCGGTAGATGCCGGTTTCGTTGCTGCCGTTGCGGGCGCGCACATACAGCGCATTGTCCACATACAGCAGCGGTTCGTAGCCATCGGGCGCGTTTTTGTCGAAGCTGTTCAGCAGACGCCATTCGTCCTTGTCGCGCAGGTAGATCAGGATCTGGTTGTCTCGCTGGGCCGAGATGACGCGCGCGTCGCCGTTGGCGTCGAACAGCCAGCCAAACGCGCCGTGCGGTGCGCGCATGTCATACAGCCTGCCGTTGTGGGTGTCCAGGCGTTTGAGTCCCATGCCTTCAGGGCTGGATTCGATGACCAGCAGGTCTTCGTTTTTGAAGCGCGGGAAGCCATGCAGCGTGATCTCGCGCAGGTAGGTCTGGCTGGGCAAATCGTTCTCGGCAAAGGAGGGACGGCGCACCAGCGTTTCGGACAGGCGGATGCTGTTCTTGCCATCGACATCCACCGCATACAGCCCAGGCTTGCCGGCGTCGCCTTCACGATCGACGTTGGTGACGGTGAAGAACAGGCGCTTGTCGCTGACCCAGTAGAACAGGTCGACGTCGGCGTTGGTAAAGCTGGCAATCGGCTTGCCGGTGCGCGTTTCGGGATCAACGATGGTGAGCATGCTGCGGCCCGCCGGTGACAGCTTGCGCACGGCCACCCATTTGCCGTCGGGGGACATGACTGCGCCGGTAATCGCTGGCCGCTTGAAAAACTGCTCGGCGGGGATGGGCGCGGCATGCGCGGCATGCGCGGCATAGGCGGCGGACGCAAAAGCGAGTAACAGACTGGCACGCAGCATGGTGGAGGGCTCACGGTATGGAAACGATACCGGCCACAATATCGCAGCATTAAATTTTTGGCAATGCCGGCGTTTTGGGGCGGCGTCCAGCAAGGATTTTCGTTTGATGCTAATATTTAGCATCCTAAGTATATTTAATCGAGCCAGAGATGAGCAGCTACGACAAAACCCTGATGTCCCTGACCCACACGCTGATCCATGTGGCACGTTCTTACAAGAGTGCGGCCGACGCCTTGACGGCGGATTTCGAACTGTCGCATGCCAGCGCCTGGCCACTGCTGATGATCTCGCGCCTGGGCGACCGTGTACGTCCCAGCCAGGTGGCGGACGCAGTCGGCATCGAACCGCCGTCGCTGGTGCGTATCATTGACCAGCTGGTGGCGGCCGGGCTGGTGCTGCGCCAGGATGATGCGAGCGACCGCCGCGCCAGGATACTGGCGTTGACGCCGGAAGGTGCGCACATGGCAGCGCGGCTGGAGAAGGCGCTGATTCCATTCCGCCGTGAGCTGTTCAAGGACATGCCGCAAGCCGATGTGGAAGCGGCGGTGCGGGTGCTCATCAAGCTTGACCAGGTGCTGGCCGAGCGCAGCGCGCCATGAATGCACCCAAGATGAGCGAGATGCTGTTCTCGCTCAAATGCTTCATGGCTTCCATGCTGGCGCTGTATGTGTCCCTGGCCGCCGGTTTGCCGCGCCCCTTCTGGGCCATGATGACGGCGTACATCGTCGCCAGCCCGTTGTCCGGCGCGGTGCGGTCGAAAGCGCTGTTCCGCGTGTGCGGCACGCTGATTGGCAGTATCGCCACCATCATCATGGTGCCGCGCATGGCCAATGCGCCGGAGCTGTTGTCGCTGGCGCTGGCCTGCTGGGTGGGCTTGTGCCTGTATATCTCGCTGCTGGACCGCACGCCGCGTTCTTATATCTTCATGCTGGCCGGTTATACGGCAGGCCTGATCGGTTTCCCGGCGGTGTCGGACCCGTCGGCTATTTTTGATACGGGTCTGGCGCGTGTGGAGGAAATCACCATTGGCATCCTGTCTGCCACGGTGGTGCACTCGCTGGTATTCCCGCAAGGCGTGGGGCCGGTGCTGCTGGGGCGCCTGGACCGCGCGCTCGCCGACGCGCAGCGCTGGATGGCGAATGTACTCAAGCCGGGCGACGATCAGGCGCAGGCCGCGCATACCCGTCTGGCGCTGGCGGGTGAAATCAGCGAGCTGCGTGTGATGTCGACCCACCTGCCGTTTGACACGTCGCAGCTGCGCTGGACTGCCGGCATGGTGCATGGCCTGCATGACCGCCTGACGGTGATGGTGCCGCTGCTGCTGGCGGTAGAAGACCGTTTGAATACGCTGCGTGAAGTCGATCCCGGCAGCCTGCAACCATGGACCCAGCTGCTGGACGATATCGCTTCCTGGGTAGAGGCGGGCCGCGAAGCCGATCCGACGCGTGCCGCGCAACTGCGTGCGCGGCTGGTGCAGCTGAAGCCTGCGCTGGCAGCCCATGCCAGCTGGAGCGAGATCCTGCGTCTGAATCTGGCGCAGCGTCTGGACACCCTGATTGAGGCCTGCGAGGACGGCCTGGAATTGCGCAGCAATGTGAGCACCGTGATGCAGGGCGGCGTCGCCAGCTACACGCCGCACCTGACGCCGGCCATTCTGCACCGCGACCATGGCATGGCTTTCCGGTCGGCGCTGGCAGCCGTGGTGGCGATTTTGCTGTGCTGCGCGTTCTGGATTTTGACCGCATGGCCATCCGGTGCGGCAGCGCCAATGATGGCCGGGGTGTTGTGCTGCTTCTTCGCGACGCAGGACAACCCGGTGCCGGCGATACGCATGTTCCTCAAGTGGACCGTGATATCGATGCCGGTGGCGGCGTTCTACATCCTGTTCGTGCTGCCTGCGGTGCACAGCTACGAAATGCTGGTACTGGTGATCGCGCCGGTGTTCCTGATCGGCGGCGTGTTCATGCCGCGTCCGGCCACGGCGGGAGCCTCGCTGGCTTTCCTGATCGGCGTGGCGGGCACCTTGTCGTTGCAGGACACGGGCACGCTGGATATTCCTGGCTTCCTGAACAGTATGACGGCGCAGCTGTCAGGCTTTATCGTCGCCGCAGTCATCACCAGCTTGATCCGCACGGTAGGTGGCGACTGGATGGCCAATCGCATGCTGCGCAAGGCTCGCCGTGAAGTGGCGCAGATGGCGCAGGCCGCGTCGCCACAGCCGCTGCTGCATATCTCGGCGCGCATGGTGGACCGGATTGGGCTGCTGATGCCGCGCCTGGCGATTGCCCACCCGACGCCGGAGGCGCGCGCCAGCGCGGTGGATGGCCTGCGTGAACTGCGCGTTGGTCTGCATGTTGCGCAGCTGTGCGGCTTGCAGCAAGCGCTGGAGCAGGCCGGCGTGGCATTGCGGCCGTTGCTGCAAAAGCTGGGCGCTTATTTGGGCAGTGGTGGCCATGCCCATGGGCAGGCGCCCGCCGCGCTGCTCGATGGTCTGGACAGCACCTTGCGCGCAGTGTGTGCGGTGTCGCCGGCTGCAGCCGGTGAAGCGCGCGCGCAGGCCGCAGCCGCGCTGGCAAGCATGCGGCGCGACCTGTTCCCGCGTGCCGCCGCCTATCAACCGGAGACCGCATCGTGATTGCTGAATTGAGTCTGTACGGACTATACGTACCTACCTTGCTGCTGTTGTCCATACTCGCGCTGATCTGCACGCGCGTACTGGGCCGGCTGCTGATGCGGGTTGGCTTCTACCGTCTGGTGTGGCATCCCGCCTTGTTTGAATTTGCGCTGTTCTTTATTTTCCTGGGCAGCTTCTCTACATTGTTGATGAATCGGGGCTAAACATGAACCTCAAAACTCCTTTACTAGCCACTGGCCGATTTATTGTGACCATGGCGGCAGTGGCTGTCGCAGGTGTGATGGCGTGGCGCCTGTGGCAGCACTATGAGGTGGAACCCTGGACGCGCGATGGCCGCGTGAAGGCGGATGTGGTGCAGATAGCACCAGACGTTACCGGCCAGGTGACTGCGGTGCTGGTGCACGATAACCAGCAGGTGAAAGCTGGACAGGTATTGTTTGAAGTCGACCGCGCGCGCTTTGAGCTGGCGCTGCGCCAGGCCGAAGCCGCAGTGCAGGCGCAGCGCGCCACGCTGGAGCAGGCGCAGAAGGAAGCGCGCCGCAATACCGATCTGCGTGATCTGGTATCGACTGAAACGCGCGAGCAGGGTTCGTCGCGCGTGGACCAGCTGCGCGCCGCGCTGGCGCAAGCGGTGGTGAATCGCGATGTGGCCAGGCTGAATCTGGATCGCACCCGTGTGGTGTCGCCGGTGAATGGCACGATTTCGAATCTGGATCTGCGGGCCGGCTCCTACGTCAGCACAGGACGCGCGGTGATGGCGCTGATCGACAGCGATTCCTATTACGTGGAAGGCTATTTTGAAGAAACCAAGCTGCCGGCCATCCGCGTCGGCGATGCGGTGGCGGTGCTGCCGATGGGCGCTTCGCTGCGCCTGAGCGGCCATGTGGAAAGCCTGTCCGGTGGCGTGGCGGACCGTGACCGCAGCACCTCGGCGAATCTGCTGTCCAGTGTGAATCCGACCTTCAACTGGGTACGTCTGGCGCAGCGCATTCCGGTGCGTATCAAGCTGGATGCGCTGCCTCAAGGCGCCCGCCTGGTGGCCGGGCAGACCGTGACGGTTGATGTGCAGACCAAACACTCGTGATGCGGAGGATGTGATGAACTCCCTGAAAATACTCGGTGGCGTGACGCTGCTCGCTGCCCTGGCGGCTTGCAGCACGGTCGGCCCGAATTACAAGGTGCCGGAACAGGCGGTAACCCAGCGTCCGCAGGCCGGTGCGGCTTTCATCGGTACGCAGGAGGCGTCGTTCAAGCCGGAGCCATTGCCTGCACATTGGTGGCGTCTGTATGACGATCCCGTACTTGACCAGCTGATTCAGAAAGCGTTGGCGGCCAATACCGACCTGCGCGTGGCCTCGGCCAACCTGGCGCGCACGCGTGCCGTGCTGCAGGAAGTGGAGGAGGGCGAGAAACCGGTGGTCAGCGTGAGCGCGGCGCCGGGTGTCGGCCGTTCGTCCGGCGTGGTCAAAGGTTCGCCAACGGCGCTGCCGGACAAATGGACTTACGACACGGGCGTCAGCGTCTCCTACCAGGCCGACATGTTCGGCAAGATCGCCCGTGCCGTGGAGGCAGCCAATGCCGACACCCAGGCTGCACAGGCGGGGGTGGACCTGGTGCGCGTGACCGTGGCCGCCGATACTGCGCGCGCCTATGCCGATGCCTGCTCGGCGGTGCGCCAGATCGCTGTGGCACAGCAGGCGGTGGATCTGCAGCAGAAATTCGTCGCGCTGACGGAGCAGCGCACGCATGCCGGCCGTGGCACCGACATCGATGGCGCGCGTGCCCGCAGCCAGCTGGCGCAGTTGCAGGCCGCCTTGCCGCCGCTGCAGGCGCAGCACCGTACCGCGCACTATCGCCTGGCGGCGCTCACCGGGCTGACGCCGCAAGAGATGGACATGCATCTGCTGACCTGCAAGGTTGCACCTCGTCTGACCACGCAGATTCCGGTTGGCGATGGCGCCGCACTGCTGCGCCGCCGTCCCGACATCCGCCAGGCCGAGCGCAACCTGGCTGGCGCCACCGCGCGCATCGGCGTCGCCACGGCCGACCTGTACCCGAGCATCAGCCTGGGCGCATCGGTGGGCAGCACGGGCCTGCTGGACCATTTCGGCGCCGGCAATGCCTTCCGCTGGAGCCTTGGTCCGCTGATTTCGTGGACGCTGCCGGACACCGGTTCCGCCCGTAGCCGCATCAGGCAGGCGGAAGCCGGTACGGATGGCGCGCTGGCGCGCTTTGACGGCACCGTGCTTAACGCCTTGAAGGAAGTGGAAAGCGCGATGACGGTCTATGCGCGTGAGCTGGACCGCAATGCAGCGCTGAAGACGGCGCGCGACCAGAGCGCGCTGGCGTCCGAACAATCGCACCGCCTCTATCAGTATGGACGCACGGACTTCCTGACGGTGCTCGATGCCGACCGCACGCTGGCCGCCACGGATGCCGCGTGGGCTGCGTCCGATGCGGCGCTGGCTTCCGACCAGGTCGCGCTGTTTCTGGCGCTGGGCGGTGGCTGGGAGCAGTAGCAATGGTATGCTATCGCCTTCGTTTATAAGGAGTGAGCATCATGGGACTGGCGGATCAGTTACTAAAAGCCGGCTTGGTCGATAAAAAGAAGGTTAAAGTCGTCAATCAGACCAAGAGCAAGCAGCAGAAAGATGAACGCCGCAGCGGCGTGGAAACCGTGGATGAAGTGCGTCTGGCGGCGCAGGAGCAGCAACGCGCCAACGCCGAGAAAGCGCGCCAGGCCAACGCCCAGCGCGACGCCGCCGCCCAGCAGAAGGCCATCGCCGCGCAGATCACGCAGATGGTGCAGCAGAATAAGCAGAGCAAGGGTAACAACGGCGATATCGCCTACAACTTCACCTTTGGCACCAAGATCGAGCGTATCTATGTGACTGCCGCGGTGCGCGAGCATCTGGTGACTGGCCGCCTGGTCATCATCGGCGAGAATGGCAGCTACGAGCTGGTGCCGCGCGTGATTGCCGACAAAATCGCCGAGCGCAATCCGGACATCGTGGTGCGCGTGAAGCAGGCCAGCACAGAGGTCGAGGAAGACGATCCATACGCAGCCTACAAGATCCCTGATGATCTGATGTGGTAAAACCTAGCGCGGCTTGCCGAACACCTGTGTCCAGTAGATGATGCCGGCGTTCGGTCCCGGCGACCTGCTGTAGGCCGCACCCATCTCGGTGAATTCCGGGGTCATGATGTTGGCGCAGTGGCCTGGGCTGGTGAGCCAGCTGTCCAGCGTCTCCTGCGGTGAGTGCTGGCCCGCCGCGATGTTCTCGCCGATGCGCGACCATGCATAGCCGGCGCGTCTGGCGCGCTCGCCAACCACGCTGCCATCTTTGGCGGCGTGACTGAAATACTGCTGCGTCGCCATATCGTTGCTGTGCGCTAGCGCCGTCTCTCCCAATTGCTGGTTCCATCGTACCGGGGGCGCCGGTGGATAAGACTGTTCGCCGCAATTGCGTGCCGTGGCGCGTGCTGCATTCACACCGTCGAGCAGGATTTGCCCGACTTCCCGCCAATCCTCCATCAATATGGCAACGCCCGGCGTGGTGGGCGGTGGCATGCCCGCAGGACGCGGTGGTGCAGGTTGTGCGAGTACCACTGTCCATTCATTGCCATTGCGTGAGCTGCCGATTTCCGTGTAACCGCTCTTCAGCAGCGTGCCGCAGTGCTGCCACAATATGGTTTGCATGGCGTCCTGCGGCGTGCGTGGCCCGGTGACCGTAATGGCGTCTGCTTGCCCGCTGTTGTAGCCGGCACGCTCCAGCGCTGCCGCAAGTATCGTTGCGGGAGCGATGCGGATGGTGGACAGCTGCGGTTGCGGCGTGAGCGCAGGCAGCGGCTGCGCGCGCTGGCCCTCGCAGACACCTGGCGCAGCACGGTAGGCATTAATCATGGTCATGAGCTGTTCGGCATCCGGTTGCGGCGCGGCGCTGGCGGCGCAGGAGATGGCGAGCAGCGGTGCTACGTAGCGCTTCATATCACTTCCAGTGGATGATGCCGGCTGCCGCGAGGCGCTCGAAGTAGGCTGCAATATCTGCTTGCGGCACACCCATGTAGCGGCCGCTGATGATGTCGCGGATCTCGCTGACCGAGCGGCGGCCGTCGGCCAGATTCATGGTTTCGTACAGGATCAAATCGCCGTGGCCCTTGAATTCCGGCATCGGAGGACTCTTCAAGCCGCGTGCCTTTTCCATCTCCTCCACATGGTCGTAATAGTAGACGCTCAACGGTCCGCGGATGGCGGCCGATGGTTGCGGAATGCGCAAGTCTCGCTGCTGCGCGGCGGGTACGGATGTCTGCTGCGCCTTGATCTGCTCCGTCAGCGTGCGCGTGGCAGCTGCGGTGGATGGCCAGCGCTGGGCCAGGGTTTGCAGGCTGCTGGTGTTCATGGCCAGCGTTTCGCGCACAGCCAGTGCGCCATCGCGGTGATTTTCGCTTAGCGCCGCGCGCAGGCGTGCTTGCGCCAGTTGCTGCTCGCCTTGATAGCGGGTGATGGCCAGCAGGCGTGGTGCTTCGGCTTCCGGCAGGGCCGCCAGTGTGTAGGCAATGCCGGCCCCCAGATAGGTCACGCGTCCCAGTTTGGTCGCATCCAGATTTTCCGGCTGGTCCTTGTTGGTGTGGATGGTGACGTCTGGCCAGTCGTGGAAGTACAGCATGGGAACGCCCCACGCCTGGAACACTTCATGGTCGCTGCCCAGCTCCACATTGCGTACGTCGCCCAGGAACAGGTCACGCGAGGCGCCTGGCGTGACGAAGCCGGCGTAGCTGTCGCCGCCACGCTCCGCATACTGCGCCGACGCGGTGCTGACTTCATCGAAGAAGGCCTGGCCGATATCGTTCAGCACATGCGGTAGCGTTTGTGCAGTGCGCGACAGGTGGAAGGTACTGTGGGTGCTGCCCAGCAGGGCGCCCACCATATCCATGTGGATACCGCCGACGATGCGGTTTTTCAGTTCGGGATTGCGCGCCAGCCAGGCTTGCGAGCCGGCGATTTCCGGTGTCCACAAAAAGCGTATGCTGAGGCGGGGACGGGCAATCGCGCCGGATTGAATCGCCTGGTTCAGTGCGCGCGCCACTTGCAGAATCGCGGCGCTGCCCGATGCATTGTCGTTGGCGCCGGCCGACTGGTGGCACAGGTGGGCCGTCAGTATCACTTCGCCGGCGTCCGGATCGGTGCCGGGAATGGTGGCGGTGACCACGTCCAGACTGGCGGGCGCCATGCTGGCGCGAACCTGTGCGTGCAGGGTGACCGCTTCGCCTGCGCTGAGGCGCTTGCGGTAGTCATTGGCCTGCCGCTTCGAGAGCATGAAGGCAAACCGGTTCTGCGTCTGGTATGGCGACAGATGGCCCCAGCGTACCAGGTCCGTGTCGTCGCCCGACCATGCGCTGGTCTGGTTGGGGAAATCAGACAGGATGCCTGCCGCGCCGCGCTCCTCCACCGCCAGCCTGTGCACCAGCGGCAGCGGCCCGCTGGCCAGTACCAGCTTGCCTTTGATGGCCTTGCCTTCGTAGTCCTGCGGCGTGGTGCCGGCGCCGACGCTGAGCAGATGCGCCTGGACGTCGGCATTCTGGCTGTAGTCCGCCAGTGCCACCGGCAGTTGCGGGAAACGGGCGATGGGGCGTGGCTGGGGCGATACTTCGTCCAGCTGCGCGTCCTGTGGGTTCCAGCCACCATAGCTGCGGAAGTGGGCATACTGCGTGCTGCCGTCGGCGGGGAAGTGTTCGATCGCAGCGTCGCGCATGCCGGCGCTGCGCGCCTGTTCCTGCATCCATTTGGCCGCTGCCGCATAGCCGGGCGAGCCGTGCACACGGTGGAAGCGGCCCAGTGTGCGTACGGTTTCCAGCGCGGCCTGGCCGTCAACGTTGGCGTGGATGGCTTCCGGCACAGCGTTGGGCCAGAAGGCAATGTGGCGCTCGGCCGCCATGGCGGAAGCGGCGGCGAACAGCAGGGCAAGCAGCGGCAGTTTGGACAAGGCGGCTCCTGATCGGTAACGTGGCGTGACCGGTCATCTTGTCACAGCGCCGCTGCGGGCGCAACGGGGATTACAGGTAGCGGGCCAGCAGGGCGCGGTCCAGCGACGGATCCAGTGCGATGCGGACGATATGGCCGCTGCCCGGCGCCACCTGAATTTCCGCGCCCTGGTCGGACAGCATGCGGGTCAGCGTGATATCGCAGTTGCCTTGCGGGTGGATGACCTCCAGGCTATCGCCCACGGCAAAGCGGTTCTTCACCTGCACGCGCGCCCAGCCGTTTTCCACGCTCAGGACATCGCCGATGTACTGGCTGCGGTTGGCCTCCGAAGCGCCGCGCATATAGTTCTGGTGCGCCTGTGTATGGTGCCGCTGGTAGAAGCCATCGGTATAGCCGCGATTGGCCAGGCCTTGCAGTTGACCCAGCAGGTCGATATTGAACGGCCGGCCTGCGACAGCGTCGTCGATCGCCTGGCGATACACCTGCGCCGTGCGCGCCGCATAGTACAGCGACTTGGTGCGGCCTTCGACCTTGAGCGAGTCGACGCCGATCTTCACCAGGCGCTCGATATGCTCCACCGCGCGCAGGTCCTTGGAATTCATGATGTAGGTGCCGTGTTCATCTTCCATGATGGGCATGAGCTGGCCGGGACGTTCGGCTTCCTCGATCAGGTAAGCCTGGTCAGCCAGCGGATGGCGTGGCTGCTGGTGCAGCGACGAGAACGGACGCTGTTCGGCCTCCGCCAGCGCTTTGTGGAACTGCAGCGGAATCACGTTGAAATCGCCGCTGGCGTCTTCCTCGGCGTTTTGCACCTTGTAGTCCCAGCGGCAGGAGTTGGTGCACGTACCCTGGTTGGAATCGCGGTGGTTGAAGTAGCCGGACAGCAGGCAGCGGCCGGAATAGGCGATACACAGGGCGCCGTGCACAAACACTTCCAGTTCCATTTCCGGACATTGCTGGCGGATCTCTTCGATTTCATCCAGCGACAGCTCGCGTGACAGGATCACGCGGGTAAGGCCCATGCGGTGCCAGAATTTGACGTCGGCCCAGTTGACGGCGTTGGCCTGCACCGACAGGTGGACCGGCACGTCCGGCCATTTGTCGCGCACCATCATGATGAGGCCTGGATCGGCCATGATGAGCGCATCCGGCTTCATGGCGATGACCGGCGCCATGTCGCGCAAATAGGTCTTGAGCTTGGCGTTGTGGGCGAAGATATTACTGGCGACGAAAAACTGCTTGCCACGCGCATGCGCGCCGTCGATGCCTTCTTGCAGCGCCTGCAGGGTGGAGAAGTCGTTATTGCGGACGCGCAGGCTGTAGCGCGGCTGGCCGGCGTAGACGGCATCGGCGCCAAAGTCGAAGGCGGCGTGCATTTTATCGAGCGAGCCGGCGGGTAGGAGGAGTTCGGGAGCTTGACGCATGGGGACAAAAAGCTGGAGACTTTATAGCCTCAACCTCTCTCAATCTTTGCGCCAGATCAAAAAAACGATACATGACTTCTTTATTGACCACGCTATGGCCGGTGTTTTTGCTCATCATCGCCGGCTATGTGATGAAACAGCGCTCCTTTCCCGGCGACGGCTTCTGGCCCGGCGCTGAAAAAATCAACTACTTCATCCTGTTTCCGGCGCTCCTGTTTTCCAGCCTGGCCAATGCGCCGCTGGATAACCCGGCCTTGCCGCGCGTGCTGGGCGCGGTGCTGCTGGGCCTTGGCGCATGCAGCACCGGTCTGTTGATCGCGTGGCGGCTGTGGCGCTGGCCGGCTGCCCGCTTCGGCGTGCTGGCGCAGGGTGTCTTACGCTTCAATACCTATCTGGGGCTGGCGGTGGTCGGCAGCCTGTTTGGCAAGGCGGGACTGGTGCTGGCCGCCGTCATCATGGCGGTGTATGTGCCGACGGTGAATGTGCTGTCGGTGCTGGCTTTTACAGCAGGGCGCGGCGCCAGCCTGAAGGCGCTGCTGTTGCCGATTGCGCGCAATCCCCTGATCCTGGCCTGTCTGGCGGGGGCGGCGTTCAACCTGGGCGGCCTTGAGCTGAAGTGGGGATCGGACAAACTGCTAGCCCTGCTGGCCAATACCAGCTTGCCGCTTGGTTTGCTGAATGTGGGCGCCGCGCTGAATCTGCGCGAGCTGCGCGGAGAGCTCGGCGCGTTGACGGCGAACTCGCTGGCGCGGCTGGTGGCCGCGCCGCTGGTCGCTGCAGTGTGCGCGCAGCTGCTGGATTTGCCGAAGCTGGAAAGCGCGATCCTGATCTTGTTCTTCGCGCTGCCGACGGCGCCAACTGCCTACGTGCTGGCGCGCCAGATGGGCGGCGATGCCCACCTCATGGCGGGCATCATCACGCTGCAAACACTGTTGTCGGCGGCGACGCTGGTGGTGACGCTGGCCTGGATTGCTTAAGCTGCCAGCACCGCTTCCAGTTTGTCGAAGGAGCCGCTCCAGCCTTGCGTCATGCTGCTGCGGTGTGCAAGGAAGACGGCCAGTTCTTCGGCGGTCGCCTTGCCGGCGACATCCCAGGTCACGGTGACGCGCGTACGGTTCGGGCCTTCGGCGTTGAACTCCACCTTGGTCCGCATGGTCTCCGGCCAGGTTGGCGCCATCGGGTGACGCGAGATGTTTTCGTGCTCGTCGCAGAACTGCTGCGTGTAGACCAGCAGCTTGGGGCGCTGGATTTCCTCGTATTGCGCGCGGCCGTACATGGTGATCATGGGATTGCTCATGCAGTAAAACGAACCGCCGCCGGGACGGATGTCAGCGCGCAGGAAGCGCATCTCCATGCCTGCGGGCGGCAACCAGCGCGCCAGGTGCTCCGGCGTGGTCCACATATCGAACACCACGTCCTGTGGCGCCTCGAAGCTGCGGTTGATGACGAACTTTTCCTCGTCTTCCAGGCGCTTGCCCAGGTATTCGGCCAGACGGTCCCAGGTCGATTCGCCGTTGGCGTGCCTGATGAAGGTGCGGGTTTGCGCTGCGGTTTCGGCGTCGGCCAGGGCCATGGTCATGTCCATGCGGGTTTTGCCATCGACCTCGTCGAACAGCACGGTGACGCGGAACAGGGGCGGGCGGTCGGCATTGCCGCCATGGTCGTAGACCAGCTTACGCAGCGGCTCCACTTCGTGGTACAGCGTGCTGTTCGGATAGTCGGTACCGTCCGGGCCGTGCATGGTGTAGGTCCAGTGGCCGCCGACGCGCAGGTCTTTGCTGTGCGTGGTGATCGTGAAGCCGCGCGGCCCCCACCACAGCCCCACCTGGGCCTGGTCGGTCCAGGCATCCCACACTGCCTGTAGCGGGGCGTCGTAGATGCGGACGATGCGGATTTCATTCGGGGCGCTGAACTCAGACATTTTCATCTCCTTGAGGTGGTTTTTTTGCAGTGACGGTTTTCAGGTAGGCATCCAGGCGATCAAAGCTCTCTTCCCAGAACACACGGTATTGCTCCATCCAGTTGGCCGCGTCTTTGAGGCCGTCGCCGTTGAGCTTGCAGGAGCGCCATTGCGCCTTGCGGGTTTTGGTGATGAGGCCGGCCTTTTCCAGCACTTGCAGATGCTTGGTGATGGCCGGCAGGCTCATGTCGTCCAGAAATGGCTGGGCCAGATCGGAGACGTTGGCTTCGCCTGTCGACAGCCGCGCCAGCATGGCACGCCGGGTCGGGTCGGCAAGTGCGGAAAAGGTCTGGCTCAGATGGTCTTGCATCGAATTTCACCGATAAGTTAATTAACTTGATGGTTAAATATAGGTCGAAATTCGATAAGCGTCAAGAAAAAATCCACATTCAGGAGAACGGGGCGGCGGCAGAACTACTTCACCAGCGGCATCTCGCCCTCGCTGACGGTCTCGCCCGGCGTGATATTGCCGAAATAAACGTCCAGATCGTTTGTCGGCCGGAAATTGCGGAGTTTGACCTGGTAGGTCCTGGCGTCGATTTTCTTGAAGCTGCCGGGGAAGCACAGGCTGACCAGTTCCTTCGGATCGTTCTTGATGACGTTGAGCGTGAAATCTTCGATGCCGTTCTTCCAGGTATTGCCGGTCTTGAGGATGTAGGCCACCTTGGAGGAGGGCAGGACATCGGAATAAGGATCGTGCGTGGCGAGTTTTTTCCAGCTGGCGAGAAACGCCGCATCGGTGCAAAAGCGTTTTTCAGTGTCCTCATCCATGACCCAGTCGCCGGGGCCGCCGCTGATGAATGGTTTGTATTCGTGGTGCACGCGCACGACTTTGTTGGCAGGGAACTTCTGCTGCCATACGTAGTTGACCTGAATATCCCAGATGGGTTCGATTTCCGCAGTCGGCCCTTCACCGATGAGGTGGAGCTGTATGAGCTGCTGGCGCTGCTGTGCAGTGAGCTTGGCCACCTTGCGTTGCTCGCCAAAGGCGGGGGTGTAGGCAATCTGCGCGTCGCTGAGTCCGGCTTTTTTGAGCTGGGCAGTGACATCCTTGCCATTGAGCGAGGCCTGCACCACGGTGCGGAAGCTCACGGGTTTGCCGTCCACCTTGATGGAGAAGCCGCCGGGCTGGCCGTAATAGGCCTCGCTCGGCAGGTTGGCGGCAGGGTAGGCGGGCAGCGGGAAGATGATGGTTTCTTCCACCTCCGCTGCAGATTCGTTGACGAATTCATAGTCCACGCTAATCAGCGTGTAGCTGACATTGAGGACTTCCTTTTTCATGGCAATGGCGTCGGTCTTGCCGAACACAATGCCACCAGCGCTGACAGCGCCGATGCCGTCGTTGGCACTGGCCAGGAGGGGGAACAGCAGCGCTGCGGTGAGGACAGATTTCATGGTTGGTATATTGGCAAAAGTAAATGGCTGCCAATATACCTAAAACCGCCTGTTCCGTGCGGCCGGTAGCGCCCGCTTCAGCGGAAGTACTCGCCAGCGCGCTCTGGCTGGTACAGGATGTCCAGCAGACGCACTTTCACCAGCTGGCCGTCTGGACGCGGCCAGTCGATGGTGTCGCCAACGGACAGGCCCAGCAGGGCGGCGCCGATCGGGGTGAGGATGGAGATGCTGTCTGGCAGTTGGGCCATGTCCTTGGGATAGGCCAGTGTCAGCGTGCGTACCTCGTCCGTGCCGGTGATTTCAAAGCGGACGGTGGAATTCATCGTCACGACGTCGTGCGGCATTTCCTCCGGTTCGAGGATGTCGGCACGCGTCAGTTCGGCAAGCAGGCCGCGGCTGGTGGCGGTTTCCGGCCTGGTGGCGTGGATCAGGGCTTCGAGCCGCTCGGCGTCGAGCGACGAGATGGTGATGTTGGGTTGCATGGATACTCTCCTGTTTTTCGTTTTCAAAATGCGGGAAACGGAAGGTGGCTCGGAGAGGCGACACAGACGACCAGCCCCGCCGAGCCTTAGGAAAGCCAGGCGAGATTGCGGTTAAAGCGCAGGCCGTTGCGGCGCGCGAAGGTGGCGACCATGTTCATCATGGCCGGAGTATAACGCCAGAAAACAAAAACGCCACCCGAAGGTGGCGTTTTCTTTATTCTTGGTGGCCCGGGGCGGAATCGAACCACCGACACAAGGATTTTCAATCCTCTGCTCTACCAACTGAGCTACCAGGCCAAGGACCAGAATTATAGCAGGTCGTTGAAAAAGCGCAAGGGCCGTTTTCGAAATCCTACAAACGCTATAATGGCTGGATGAATAAGCCCACCTCCCCCGCGGCGCTGCGCGTGATCGAAAGTGATGTTTGCATAGTTGGCAATGGCGCCATTGCCAAGACCGCAGCGCTGGGCCTGGCCCAGGCTGGCCTGAGCGTGACATTGCTGGGGCCGCCGCTCCCACCGGCGCCGCCGGCATCGGCCGATCCGGGGTGGGATGCGCGCGTCTATGCGCTCAATCACACGGCCAACCGGCTGCTGTCTTCTCTTAAAGTATGGGATGCACTGGACCATGCCCGCGTGGCGCCGGTGGACGCGATGATCGTCCATGGCGATGGCCCGCAGGCCGGCGGACTGGCTTTCGATGCCTATGGCGCCCACACCGGAACGCTGGCCTGGATACTCGAAGACCGCAACCTGAATCAGGCGCTCGACGCCGCGCTGCGCTTTGCCCAGAACGTCAGGATTGTGACCGGCCGTGCTACCGGCCTGCTGCGCGCCGCCGATAGCGCCACCGTGCATCTGGACGATGGCGGCAGTATCAAGGCGCCGCTGGTGGTGGGGGCCGATGGCGCCCAGTCCTGGGTGCGCGGCCAGTGCGACATCGGCCTCGATTACCGCAGCTACGCGCAATGCGCCGTGGTCTCCAATTTTGAATGCGAAAAGCCGCACCATGGCGCAGCCTACCAGTGGTTCACGGGCACCGAAGGCATCGTGGCCTTGCTGCCGCTGCCTGGCAACAAGGTATCGCTGGTGTGGTCGGCGCCGGAAGCACTGGCCGATACGCTGCGTGCCGAGTCGGCGCAGCAGATCGCCGAGCGCCTGGCCGTCTTCGCCCACGAAAAACTGGGCCCCCTGACGCCGCTGCAGCCGGAGCTGGTGCGCGATTTCCCGCTGCGCCTGATGCGTCCTCACACCATGATCGCGCCACGCGTGGCCCTGATCGGCGACGCCGCCCACGTGGTCCATCCGCTGGCCGGCCATGGCATGAACCTGGGCTTTGCCGATGTGGCGCAGCTGGTGAAGACGCTATCGGAACGCGAGCCGCAGCGCGGCATCGGCGACGACCGCGTGCTGGCCCGCTACGAGCGCGCGCGCAAGGAGGATGTGCTGCTGATGCAGCTCACCACCGATGGCCTGGCGCGCCTGTTCGAGACCGATATCGAGCCCTTGCGCGTAGTTCGCAATTTGGGATTAAACTTGTTGGATAAATTACCTGTGCTGAAGCGCCGTTTGATCTCGCATGCCATGGGCAAGTGAGCCGTGCGCCCGCATTTACCGGAGAAGTTATGAGAAAGAGTAAGTTCGCTTTGCTGTCGCTGTCCTTCCTGATGGCGTCCTGCGTCGGCGCCCAGACCCCGCCAACCACGGACCAGATCAAGAAGCTCATCGAACCGCGCCTGGGCATGAACGTCAAGGTCGATTCGGTCACCGAAACGCCGTACAGCGGCTTGTACGAAGTCCGCATCGGCAATGACATTCTGTACACCGACAAAACGGCGACCTACGTATTCAATGGCTATGTGTTCAATGTGACGACGGGCGCCAACCTGACCCGCGAGCGCATCGACGAAATCAACAAGATCAAATTCTCCGACCTGCCACTGGACAAGGCCATCAAGTCCGTCAAGGGCGACGGCTCGCGCGTGATCGCGGTGTTTGAAGATCCTAACTGCGGCTATTGCAAGCGTCTGCGGCAGACGACGCTCAAAGAGACCGACAACGTCACCATCTACACCTTCATGTACAACATCTTGTCGGATGACTCCTTCGTCAAATCGAAGAACATCTGGTGCTCGCCAGACCGTGCCAAGGCATGGGATGACTGGATGATCGGCGGTAAACCCGCTGTCGTCGCCGCAGAATCCTGCGCGTCGCCAAACGAGGAAGTGCTGGCGCTGGGCCGCAAGCTGGGCATCTCCGGCACGCCGGCGATCTTCTTTGCCGACGGTTCGCGCATCCCTGGCGCGATCGACACCAAGACCCTGGAAGAAAAGCTGAACAAGACCAAGCAGTAAAAAAGCTGTACCACCGCAGTCCAAAACGGGAGACTTGAATGATCACTTTGAACATCAATGGGAAAGATGTACAGGTAGACGCCGATCCGTCGACGCCTATCCTGTGGGCCTTGCGCGATAACCTGAATATGACCGGGACCAAGTTCGGCTGCGGCATGGCGCTATGCGGCGCCTGCACGGTGCACCTGGCCGGTCAGCCTATCCGTTCGTGCGTGACGCCGATTTCGGCGGCCGAAGGCCAGAAGATCACCACCATCGAAGCGATGGAGAACGACAAGGTCGGCAAGGCCGTGCAGGAAGCCTGGGTCAAGATCGACGTGCCGCAATGCGGCTACTGTCAGAGTGGCCAGATCATGAGTGCGACAGCGCTGCTGCGCACCAACAAAAATCCTTCCGACGCGGACATCGATAACGCCATGAGCGGCAATATCTGCCGATGTGGCACGTATCAGCGCATCCGCACCGCCATCAAAGACGCTGCCAAAGCGATAGCCTGAGGAGACCACCATGCGTATCGAATGGCTTAATCAAGGTACTATCGCCAGCGCATCGTTCTCTGGCATGTCGCGCCGCAGTTTTATGAAAGCGGGCGCTGTCGCGGGCGGCGGCCTGGTGCTGGGCTTCGTCATGCCGGGTGCGGGCCGCTTTGCCAATGCGCAGCAGCCGCCGGCCAAGGTGTATGAACCGAACGCTTTCCTGCACATTGCACCGGACAATACGGTGACGGTGCAGGTCAACCGTCTGGAGTTTGGCCAGGGCGTTCAGACTTCGCTGCCGATGCTGATTGCGGAGGAGCTGGAGGCGGACTGGTCGCAAGTACGCGGCGCGCTGGCGCCAGCTGGCGATCAGTATAAAGACCCGGCGTTCGGCATTCAGATCACTGGCGGCTCGGGCAGCATCGCACACTCCTTCACGCAGTACCGCGAGATCGGCGCCAAGGCGCGCGCCATGCTGATTGCGGCGGCGGCCGAGCAGTGGAAGGTGCCGGCTGATCAGATCAAGACCGTCAAGGGCACGCTGATTGGTCCTGCCGGTCAGAAGGCGACCTATGGCGCCATGGCGGATGCCGCCATGAAGCAGCCGGTGCCCGCCACCGTCAAGCTCAAAGATCCCAAAGACTTCACCATCATCGGTAAACCGGTCAAGCGCCTGGATGCGCGCGCCAAGTCGACCGGCAAGCAGCAGTTCGGCATGGACTTCAAAGCGCCGGACAGCAAGGTCGCGGTGGTGGCGCGTCCGCCCGTATTTGGCGCCAAGGTGGCCAAGTTCGATGCCAGCAAGGCCAAGGCCATCAAGGGCGTGATCGATGTGCTGGAAGTGAAGACCGATCGTGGCGGTAGCGGCGTGGTGGTTATCGCCGATGGCTACTGGCCTGCCAAGACTGGCCGTGAAGCGCTGGCCATTGAGTGGGATACCAGCGGTGTCGAAAAAGTCAGCAGCGACAAGCAGCTGGCCGAGTACAAGGCGCTGTCGCAAAAGCCGGGCAATGTGGTGCGCGCTGCCGACACCTCCAAGCTGGCTGGCGCGGCGAAGAAAATCTCTGCGGTCTATGAATTCCCGTATCTGGCGCACGCGCCGATGGAGCCGCTGAATTGCGTGGTCGATCTGCGCAAGGATGGCTGCACCGTATGGGCCGGCTCGCAGTTCCAGACCGTGGACCAGGGCGCGATTGCCGCTACCGCCGGTCTGAAGCCGGAGCAGGTGGTGCTGAATACCATGATGGCTGGCGGCGGCTTTGGCCGCCGCGCGGTGCCGACCTCGGACTATCTGGTGGAAGCGGTCAACATCGCCAAGGTCTGGCAGGCTGCTGGCCACAAGGAGCCGGTGAAAGTCATCTGGAGCCGCGAGGATGATATCAAGGGCGGCTACTACCGTCCGTCGCATGTGCACCGCGCGAACATTGGCGTCGATGCCAAGGGCGACATCGTGGCGTGGGATCACGTCATCGTTGGCCAATCCATCGTCAGCGGCACCATGTTTGAACCGATGATGGTCAAGAACGGTGTTGATGCGACCATGGTTGAAGGCATGGGCGAGCCGTATGAAGTGCCGCTGAACCTGAGCGCGCATTCGGTCAAGACCAATGTGCCGGTGTTGTGGTGGCGCTCCGTCGGCTCGACCCACACGGCATTTGTGATGGAAACCCTGATCGATGAAGCGGCACATGCCGCCAAAATGGATCCGGTGGCCTATCGCAAAAAGCTGCTGGGCGAGAAGGGCAAGCGCCACCTCGCTGCATTGGAGCTGGCGGTCGCCAAGTCGGGCTACGGCAAGAAGGCGCTGCCGAAAGGCCAGGCCTATGGCGTGGCCGTGCACGAGTCCTTCAACACTGTGATTGCTTATGTGGTGGTGGCCTCGGTGAAAAACGGCCAGCCCAAACTGCACAAGGTCACGGCCGGCGTTCACTGCAACCTGGCGGTCAACCCGCTGACCATCGAAGCGCAGATTCAGGGCGCGGCGCTGATGGGCCTCGGCATGACGCTGCCGGGAGCGGCCATCACGCTCAAGGACGGCGTGGTCGAGCAGCAGAACTTCAGCGACTACACCGTGGCGCGCATGACCGATATGCCGAAGATCGACGTGTACATCGTGCCGTCGACCGATGCGCCTACCGGCATGGGAGAACCCGGCCTGCCGCCACTGGCGCCGGCCTTCGCCAACGCACTGTTCAAATTGACCGGCAAGCGCCTGCGCAAACTGCCGTTCGATCTGGCCAGCGCCTGAGCTGGATGGCGCTAACTGGCATCCTGCTCGCAGCCGGACGTGGTCGACGTTTCGATCCGTCCGGCGTTCAGAATAAACTGCTGCAAACGCTGGCGAACGGTGAGACAGTCATCGCCGCCAGCGCAAAGAATATGCTGGCCGCGCTGCCGCGTGTGCTGGCCGTGGTCCGTCCCGGCGACGACAAGGTCGCCGCGCTGCTGGGCAGCCTGCGTTGCGAAGTGCGCGTGTGCGCCGATGCTGACCTGGGCATGGCAGAATCGCTGACGACCGCCATCGAATTTACCAAGGGCGCCGAAGGGTGGCTGATCGGTCTGGGCGACATGCCCCACGTTCAGCCGGACACCATGCGCGCATTGGTCGCTACAATAGAGCGTGGCGCGCGCATTGCGGCGCCTGTGTATGAAGGACGGCGCGGTAATCCGGTCGCCTTCAGCGCTTATCACTTGCCGTTGCTGCTGGCGCTGGAAGGCGACCAGGGCGCGCGCGCGATTTTAAAAAGCCATGCGGTGAGCGAAGTGGTGGTCGATGATGTCGGCGTGATACGCGACATCGACACACCGGGCGATCTGTAGACAGGACTGAAGATGAAAAAACCGAATAAAAACCAGGCGGCGATCGCCTATACCATCGTGGGCCACGACCTGGCCGCGCACTTGTTCCATGTCTCGGTGACGGTGGCTGCGCCTTCTGAACTGGGCCAGATTTTCGCGCTGCCGGCCTGGATCCCGGGCAGCTATATGATCCGCGAGTTTTCGCGCAATATCGTCCGTATCCGCGCCGAGTCCAAGGGCGAAGCGGTCGAGCTGACCAAGCTGGATAAGCATTCCTGGCAGGCCGCGCCGCTGGCCGACCGCAACGCCGCGCTGACCGTGCATTACGAGGTCTACGCCTGGGATTTGTCGGTGCGCGCTGCGCATCTGGACCAGAATCATGGCTTCTACAATGGCACTAGCGTGTTCCTGCGCGTGTTCGGCCAGGAAGACCAGCCGCATGTGGTGGATATCCAGCGCCCAGCCGACGAAGCTGCGGCCAACTGGCGCGTTGCCACCTCATTGCCTGAGCTGAAAGCGAAACGTTATGGTTATGGCACGTATATCGCGTCCAATTACGATGAGCTGATCGACCATCCGGTGGAGCAGGGCGACTTTGCGCTGGCCACGTTCAAGGCGCACGGCATCCCGCACGACGTGGTCATCACCGGCCATGTGCCGAATCTGGACCTGGCGCGCCTGAGCGCCGACCTGAAGAAAATCTGCGAAACCCAGATCGCCTTCTTTGAGCCGAAAACCAAAAAAGCGCCGATGGACCGCTACGTGTTCATGACCATGGCGGTGGGCGACGGTTACGGCGGCCTGGAGCATCGCGCCTCGACCGCGCTGATTTGCGCCCGCGCAGACCTGCCGAGCACCGCGTCCAAGAGCAGGGAAATCAGCGACGGCTACTTGCAATACCTGGGCCTGTGCAGCCACGAATATTTCCATACCTGGAACGTCAAACGCATCAAACCGGCTGTGTTTGCGCCATATAACCTGCAAGTCGAGAATTATTCTCCGCTGCTGTGGTTGTTTGAAGGCTTTACCAGTTACTACGATGATTTGATGCTGGTGCGCGCCGGTATTATCGCTGAACCGGCATATTTCAAATTGCTGGGTAAAACCGTCGGCAGCGTATTGCGTGGCGCCGGCCGTACCAAGCAGAGTGTGGCGGATTCGAGTTTTGACGCCTGGGGTAAATACTATCGCCAGGATGAAAATGCACCGAATTCCATCGTCAGTTATTACACCAAAGGTTCTTTAATTGGCCTGGCGCTGGATTTAAGTATTCGTGCGAAAACCGGCGGTAAAAAATCGCTGGATGATGTAATGCGTGCTTTGTGGCAGCGTTATGGTCGCGATTTTTATACAGGCGGCGGCCGTGGCGTGACGCCAGCCGAAGCTGAAGCATTGTTTGATGAAATCAGCGGTGGCCGTTTCAAGGCATTCTTCGATAAATATATCCGTGGTACTGAGGATTTGCCGCTGGCTAAATTGCTGGCGCCATTTGGCGTTAAATACAGTGACGAGCGTAAGTCGTCGAAACCGAGTTTTGATGCCAATCTGGGCCGCGATGGCAATGACTGCAAACTGAATGCTGTCCATGAGAATGGCGCAGCCCATCAAGCTGGTCTGTCGGCTGGCGATATTCTGATTGCCGTAGATGGCCTGCGGGTTACTGCCACCAATCTGGATAATCTGCTGTCACGTTACGGGGTTGGTGACACGGTCCAGGTGATGGCTTTCCGTCGTGACGAATTAATGAGCTTCGATTTAACCCTGCAGGGTGATCGCGTTCCGGGCATTACCTTGAGCCTGGATTCTTCTGCCAAGAAATCTTCCGGTCCATTGCGTCCAAGCGCAAGCCGCTGATTTTTCATCTCAAAAAGGCCGCTTCGCTCTGACGCGGCCTTTTTTTGCCCCTGATTCATGCCAGTTTTTAGCACGTAATAGCCAACAACCAGCATGTAAGCCGGTAATTCACCGCCGCGTCAAATTTGTGGTTTAGAATCGTAGCAAACCGTAAATTGTAGACCGGGACGCCAGTGATATTGCTCGACCCCACCACCGTAATTGTTATGGCAACGCTCATGGCCGGCGCGATGAGTGTCGTCCTGTATTCTGCCTATTTGAGTTTTCCCAAGGAGATTCAGGGAATGCGGGAATGGGCGTTGGGCTTGGTGTTGCTGGTAGCTGGCGCCATTTTCTTTAGCCTGCGCGGCAATTCCTATATTCCAGCGCTGTGCGCGAATGCGGTATTAATCTGGGGCCTGGGATTAACCCTGATCGGTACCGAGAAATTTTACGAACAGCCGCAGTCCTGGTATTTATTCCATGGCGTCTGGCTGGCAGGCATGTCGGGCGTTACTTATTGGATGGTTGTTGAGCCTCATTTCAGCGCCCGCGTCGCTACATTTTCTTATCTGGTATTTATATTTTATGCTCGTCAGATTTATTTAATCTGGAAATATGGCGAAGCGCACTTTTCCACGCGCTTTTTTGGCGTATTGATGGCGTTCCAGGCGCTGGTGGTATTGACCCGCGGTTTGCTGGCCACGCTGCATGGCGAATCGCATGTTAATCTGCTGGCGATTGGTCCGTTCCAGAGTATTTATCTGGCCACCGCCCATTTCATGATATTGATGATGACGGTTGGTTTCATGACGGTTTGTACGCGTCGCCTGCAAACCATATTGGAGCGCCGTTCTACGCTGGACCCGCTGACGCAGGTATTAAACCGTCGTGGATTTGCCGATATTTATACCAAAGAGCATGCCTTGATGCGCCGCGAAGGCACGTTTATGACCATGCTGAATATCGATATCGATTACTTCAAGAAAATCAACGACTGGCATGGCCATGCGGTTGGTGATCGCGTGCTGATTGATGTGGCCGATGTTATCGGCAAAGCGTTGCGTGTTTCCGACCACGTGGCCCGTTTTGGCGGTGAAGAATTCGTGGTGCTGCTGCCCGCCACCGGCCTGGACCGGGCGCTGCACATCACCGAGCGTATCCAGTCGGCGCTGCGCCAGCCGCGCGACGGCGTGCCAAATTACACCGTCAGCATCGGTGTCGCGTGCCAGACCAGCCCGGAAGAAAGCCTGGATGGCATTCTGATCCGTGCTGACAAGGCAATGTATTGCGCAAAGGAAAGAGGACGCGACCGTATCGAGATCGCGCCGGATGCCATCGTGGCGATGGTCGCCGCCCGGGCTTAGTTGCTTAGCTGAAAAGACGGGCCAGTTCGGCGCCCGGATCTGGCGCGCGCATGAAAGCTTCGCCGACCAGGAAGGCGTGCACGTTGGCGTCGCGCATGGTTTTGACGTCGGCCGGTGCCAGAATGCCGGATTCGGTGATGACCAGCTTGTCCGCAGGCATGCGGTCCAGCAGGCCCAGGGTATTTTGCAGCGATACCTCAAAAGTCCGCAAATTGCGGTTATTGACGCCAAGCAGACGGGTTTTCAGCTTTAAGGCGGCCGTCAGTTCGTCGCCGTCGTGGGTTTCCACCAGGACGTCCATGCCCAGTTCATGGGCCACCGCTTCCATTTCCGCCATCAGGCCATGGTCCAGCGCCGAGACGATGAGCAGGATCGCGTCGGCGCCCATCGCACGGGCTTCGTAGATCTGGTAAATGTCGATCATGAAGTCCTTGCGCAGCACTGGCAACGAGCAGGCGGCGCGCGCCTGCTGCAGATACGCCACCGAACCCTGGAAGAACTGCTCGTCGGTCAGCACCGACAGGCACGCGGAGCCATTGGCTTCGTAAGTCGCGGCGATGTCGGCCGGGCGGAAGTCGGCGCGGATGACGCCTTTCGATGGCGATGCCTTCTTGATTTCAGTGATCACGCCTGCATGGCCGGCATCGATCTTGGCCCGCAGGCTGGCTTCAAAGCCGCGCAGGCCGGCGCGCAGCTCGGCATTGGATTCCACGTCGTCGCGCAGGCTGGCAAAGCTGCGGTACTTTTTTGCGGCCGCCACTTCATCAGCTTTGACCGCGAGGATTTTGTTCAGAATGTCAGACATGATTAATGTTGCTCCGAGAGGGCGAGGCGCACACCGAGGGCCAGGAACAGGCCGCCCATGGTACGGTTCAGCCACAGCGATACGCGTGGCTTGATCTTCAGGCGCGCACTGGCAAAGGCCGTGAACAGCGCCAGACCGTGGCAGTACAGCATGCCGTTAAAGTTGAAGATGCTGCCCAGGATGAGGAAGGCCAGCGGCTTGTTGCTGGAACCGGCCGAGATAAATTGCGGCACAAACGCCAAAAAGAACAGCGCCACTTTGGGATTCAGCACATTGGTCAGGAAACCCTGGAAGAAGATTTTGCGCCAGGCCAGCGGCTGGGCAGCGCGCGCCGCCAGCTCGGTGGACGCTGCTTCGTCGGCTTCGTTGCGCAGTTTTGCACGCAGCATGCCGATGCCCATGTAGATAATGTAGGCTGCACCGATCCATTTCACGACCGTGAATGCGGCGGCGGACGTCGACAATACCGCCGACAGACCGAGTGCCGCCGCACAGATGTGGACCATGGTGCCGGCACCGATGCCCAGCGCGGCCGCCGAGCCGGCACGCCAGCCCTGGGTAGCGCTGCGCGTCATGATGAGCAGTGAGTCGGGACCGGGCATGATGTTCAGCAGCAGGCCCGAGATGATGAACAGCGTCAGGTCGTGGATGCCGAACATGGTCAGTTCCCCCGGCCGAGCAACTGCGTCACTTCGACAAACTGTTCGATCTTGCGCAGTGCCGCGCCAGAGGTAATTGCTTCACGCGCGCGCTTGAGGCCATCTTCAATCGAGCTGGCCACGCCAGCCGCGTACAGCGCGGTCGCCGCATTGAGCGCCACGATATCGTAAGCCGCACCTGGCTCGCCGCGCAGCGCTTCCATCATGCGCGCTTTGGATTCGGTGGCGTCGGCCACGCGCAGGTTGCGGCTGGCGATCATCTGCATGCCGAAATCTTCCGGATGAATTTCGTATTCGCGGATCTCGCCATTCACCAGCTCACCGACCAGGGTCGATGCGCCCAGCGACACTTCGTCCATATTGTCTTTGCCGTAGACCACGATGGCATGTTGCGCGCCAAGGCGCTGCAGCACGCGCACCTGGATACCCACCAGGTCAGCGTGGAATACGCCCATCAGGATATTCGGTGCACCGGCCGGGTTGGTCAGCGGTCCCAGAATATTGAAGATGGAGCGCACGCCCAGTTCTTTGCGCACTGGCGCCACATGCTTCATGGCGGCATGGTGGTTGGGGGCGAACATGAAGCCGATGCCGGTCTGTGCGATCGACTGCGCAATCTGCTCTGGCTTCAGGTTGATATTCGCGCCCAGCGATTCAATCACATCCGCGCTGCCGGACGATGACGACACACTGCGGCCGCCATGCTTGGCCACGCGCGCGCCTGCTGCGGCGGCCACAAACATCGCGGTGGTGGAGATATTGAACGTGTGTGCGCCATCGCCGCCGGTGCCGACGATATCCAGCAGGCCGGTGGTGTCGGCCATCGGCACCTTGGTGGAAAATTCGCGCATGACCGTCGCGGCGGCGGCGATTTCGCCGATGGTTTCTTTTTTCACGCGCAGGCCCATGGTCAGGGCCGCGACCATGGTCGGGGACATTTCGCCGGACATGATCTGGCGGAACAGGTGCAGCATCTCGTCGTGGAAAATCTCGCGGTGTTCGATGCAGCGTACCAGTGCTTCTTGATGGGTGATAGGCATGGCGTTTCCTTAATCAGCGTACGAGGAAGTTCTTCAACAGTTGATGGCCGTGTTCGGACAGGATGGACTCAGGGTGGAACTGCACACCCTCGATGTCGTATTCCTTGTGCCGCACGCCCATGATTTCACCGTCGTCGGTCCATGCCGTCACTTCCAGGCAGGACGGCAGCGAGCTACGCTCGATGGCCAACGAGTGATATCGGATCACTGTGAAGGGAGAGGGCAGATTTTTGAAAACGCCCACGCCCGTATGCGCGATTAAAGAAGTTTTGCCATGCATGACCTGCTTGGCGCGGATTACCTTGCCGCCGAACGCTTCGCCAATGGCCTGGTGGCCAAGGCACACGCCCAGTATCGGTTTCTTGCCGGCGAAGTGCTTGAGCACTTCAATCGAAATACCAGCTTGCGCAGGATCTTTCGGTCCTGGCGAAATGCAGATGTGGTCCGGGTTCAGCGCTTCGATCTCCGCAATCGTGATTTCATCATTGCGGTAGACGCGCACGTCTTCACCCAGTTCGCCAAAGTACTGCACGATGTTGTAGGTGAAGGAGTCGTAGTTGTCGATCATCAGCAGCATATTAGAACTCCCCATCCAGACCATCTTGCACTTGCTCGGCAGCGCGCAGCACAGCGCGCGCCTTGTGTTCAGTTTCCTGATATTCCATTTCGGCGATGGAGTCGGCGACGATGCCGGCGGCGGCCTGCACATACAGATTGCCGTTCTTGATCACGCCAGTACGAATCGCAATCGCCACGTCCATCTCGCCGCCAAACGACAGGTAGCCGCAGGCGCCGCCGTAGATGCCGCGCTTGGAGATTTCCAGTTCGTCGATGACTTCCATGGCGCGCACTTTCGGCGCACCGGTCAGCGTACCGGCCGGGAAGGTGGCACGCAGCACGTCCAGGTTGGACAGGCCTTCTTTGAGCTTGCCTTCAACGTTGGAGACGATGTGCTGCACGTGCGAATATTTTTCGATGACCAGGCGGTCGGTCACCTTGACGCTGCCGATCTCGGAAATGCGGCCCAGGTCATTGCGCGCCAGGTCAATCAGCATCACGTGTTCGGCGATTTCTTTTTGGTCGGACAGCAGCTCCTTGGCCAGTTCGGCATCGCGCTCCGGCGTGGCGCCGCGTGGGCGGGTGCCGGCGATAGGACGCAGCGTGACTTTCTTCTCGCCGTCCGCGGCCGTCTCGTTACGCACCAGGATCTCTGGCGAGGCGCCGACGATCTGCATGTCGCCGAAATTGTAGAAGTACATATACGGCGACGGGTTCAGCGAACGCAGTGCGCGGTACAGGCTCAGTGGCGAATCCACATAAGGCTTGCGGATGCGCTGGCCGATCTGCACCTGCATCAGGTCACCGGCCAGCACGTATTCATGCGCCTTGGCGACGGCCTTCAGATAGTCTTCTTTCGGGAATTCGCGTACGGCTTCAGTGCGCACCGAGGAGCTGGTGACCGGCGCTTCCACGCCACGGCGCAGCATGATGCGCAGGTCTTTCAGGCGCTGGCGTGCTTTCGAGTAGGACTCGGGCTGCGTGGTGTCGGCATAGACGATCAGATATAGCTTGCCGCTCAGGTTATCGATGACGGCCAGTTCTTCGGTCACCATCAGCTGGATATCGGGCAGGCCCAGGTCATCTTTCGGCTGGCTGTTGGCCAGCGTTTTCTCGATATGGCGCACGGTGTCGTAGCCGAAGTAGCCGGCCAGGCCACCGCAGAAACGCGGCATGCCCGGACGGATGGCGACTTTAAAGCGCTGCTGGTAAGCCTCGATGAAATCCAGCGGATTGCCTTCGTGGGTCTCGATCACCGTGCCGTTCTTGACGATCTCGGTGCGGTTGCCAAAGGTGCGCAGCACCGTGTTGGCGGGCAGGCCGATGAAAGAGTAACGGCCGAAACGCTCGCCGCCGACGACCGACTCCAGCAGGAAGGTGTTCTTGCCGGCGTTCTGGGTCTGGGCCAGTTTCAGGTACAGTGTGAGCGGGGTTTCGAGATCGGCAAAAGCTTCCGCGATCAGGGGAATACGGTTGTAGCCATCCGTGGCCAACGATTTGAATTCGAGTTCGGTCATGTGTGCTCTCCATGCCGCCGGAAAAAGGAGGAGGTTCCAGCGGTGGTGGGTTCAAAAAACCTGTCGCGCGCAAGCGGGCGGACGACAGCAATCAGTGCGGCTTAGTTTTGCCAGGATTGCCAGCGTCGCCACAGCCAGGCCTCAATCGAGCCTGGTTGGTTGACGTTGTGTTTTTTGGTGAGAGACGACATGTTGGTCAGTTGTTCAGCTATTGGTTTGATGTGAACGAATCAGGCTAGCCGCTTCTAGCAGCGTGGCTACTATACCATCGGAATCGGTTTCGTGTATAGATTCTCCGTGATTGTAACCATAAGGCACGGTGAGCACCGGGCAACCCGCAGCCCGTGCGGCTTGCGCGTCATTCGAGGAGTCGCCAATCGCCACCACCTGCGATGGCGGCAGGTCGAAATCGGCGCACACGGTTTGCAGCGGCAGCGGGTCCGGTTTCTTGCGCGGCAGCGAGTCGCCGCCGTAGACCACCTCAAAGAACTGGTCCAGGCCTTTGAGTTTCAGCAGCGGCGTGGTGAAGCTGATCGGCTTGTTGGTGACGCAGGCCAGGCGCAGGCCGTTGGCCTTCATCGCGCTCAGGCCTTGCAGCACGTCCGGGAACAGCGTGCTGTGATTGCCGTTAATGGCCAGGTAGTTGCGCTGGTAGGCGTCCATCGCCTGTTCGAACGCGGCGTCAACGCGCTGCGCGTCCCAGTCCAGCGCCAGGACGGCGCGGATCAGGTTTTCCGAGCCCTTGCCGACCATCAGGGCGATCTGCTCCTGGGTGATCGGTGCGAGGCCCAGTTCGGCGCGCATGCTGTTGATCGCGACGTGGAAGTCGGGGATCGTGTCCAGCATGGTGCCGTCGAGGTCAATGATTGCGGCGCGTACGCCTGCCAGCACGCTCATCGGCTTAAACCTTGGCCAGGTTGGCGCGCATGGCGTCGATCACGGCCTTGTAGTCTGGCTGGCCGAAGATGGCCGAGCCGGCGACGAAGGTGTCGGCGCCCGCAGCAGCGGCGGCGGCGATGTTGTCGATCTTGATGCCGCCATCGACTTCCAGCAGGATGTCGCGGCCGGATTCGTCGATGAGGCGGCGTGCTTCAGCGATTTTCTTGAGCACCTGTGGAATGAAGGACTGGCCGCCGAAGCCTGGGTTGACCGACATAATCAGGATCATGTCGATCTTGTCCATCACATGTTCCAGGTAGCTCAGCGGGGTAGCCGGGTTGAAGACCAGGCCGGCTTTGCAGCCGTGGTCGCGGATCAGTTGCAGCGAACGGTCGATATGGTCCGACGCTTCCGGGTGGAAGGTGATGATGTTGGCGCCGGCCTTGGCGAAGTCCGGAATGATGCGGTCGACCGGCTTGACCATCAGGTGCACATCGATAGGCACATCCACGTGCGGACGGATTGCCTGGCACACCAGCGGGCCGATGGTCAGGTTGGGAACATAATGGTTGTCCATCACGTCAAAGTGGATGATGTCGGCGCCGGCGCTAACGACGTTGCGGACTTCTTCACCCAGGCGGGCGAAATCGGCGGACAAAATGCTGGGAGCGATGCGGAAGGTGGTCATGGCGTTGGGCTGGCAATAAAAAAAGATGCGTTATTTTACGCTGGTCCGGGCCGCTGCGCCCGTTTTCAGACGCGCCGTCCTTGCATACAGGGCGGATTTGCGGTGCAATGGACATCTGACGATATACAATCGCCAAGTTTACTTTTTAGCCAGCCTTAAGGAACGTCGATGTCCACTTATGAATTTACTGTGTCGGTCAGAACGCAGTACCTGCCGGAACAGTCGGACCCGGAACGCACGAATTTCGTGTTTACGTACTCGATCACGATCAAAAACACGGGCACGGTGGCAGCGCAGCTGATCTCGCGCCATTGGATCATCACCGACGCGAACAACCATATTGAAGAAGTGCGCGGCCTGGGCGTCGTCGGCCACCAGCCACTGCTGGCGCCGGGCGAGCAGTTTGAATACACCAGCGGCGCCGCGCTGCAAACGCCGCAAGGCTCCATGGTCGGTGAATATTTCTGCGTGGCCGAAGACGGTCACCAGTTCGAAGTCAAGATTCCGGAATTCGTGCTGTCGCTGCCACGCACCCTGCACTGATTACTTCTTCCCCTTCATGGTCCACCAGACGATGAATACCAGCAGGAAGAACGCCACGCCCGCCTCAACCATCAATAGCCACATAGTTATCCTTTTATGTCTTTAACACGCCGTAGTCTACTCGTTCCACTGAGCGCCGTCGCGCTCGCGCTTGCTGCCTGTACTTCCGCTCCGCTGCCGCCTGAAAAGCCGGCCCAGCCGCCGGTGCAGCCGCCACCGCCAGTACAGCCACCGGTGCAGCCGCCGACACTGCCGGCCCAGCCAGCCAAACCAGCCACATTGCAGATGGTGCCAGCCACCTTCGCTGCGCTGCCAGGCTGGGACAAGGATGATCTGCGCGCCGCCTGGCCGGCGTTTATGTCGTCATGCACGGTGCTCATCAAGCAGCCCACATGGAAGGAGGCGTGCACCATCGCCCGCACCGTCAACGCCAGTGATGAACGCGCGATTCGCACCTTCTTTGAAGCTTTCATGGAGCCCAACCAGGTCATCGCGCCGGATGGCGCCACCGATGGCCTGATTACCGGCTACTACGAGCCGCTGCTGCGTGGTTCGCGCAAAAAGGGCGGCGCCTATCAGACGCCGCTATATAAAGTGCCGGACGATATGGTCACAATTGACCTGGCCGGCGTGTATCCCGAGCTCAAAGGCATGCGCCTGCGCGGCAAGGTGGTGGGCAAGAAGGTGATTCCTTACTCGACCCGCGCGGAGATTGAATCTGCCAATTTCACGGGCAAGGAATTGCTGTGGGTGGATGACGCGGTGGAGTCCTTCTTCCTGCAGGTGCAGGGCTCGGGCCGGGTGCAGCTGGATAATGGCGACACCGTGCGTGTGGCCTATGCAGACCAGAACGGCCATCCCTATAAATCCATCGGCAAGTATCTGGTGGAGAAAAACGAGCTGACGCTGGAACAGGCGTCGGCGCAGGGCATCAAGTCGTGGATCGCCGGTCATCCAACCCGCATGCAAGAGCTGTTCAATGTGAACCCGAGCTATGTGTTCTTCAAGGAAGAGCGCTTGCCGGACCCGAAAGTCGGGCCGAAAGGCTCGCTGGGTGTGGCGCTGACGCCGCAGCGCTCCGTCGCGATTGACGCAACCCAGTTGCCGCAGGGCGCGCCCGTATTCCTGTCTACCACCCAGCCGAACAGCGACATTCCGTTGCAGCGGCTGGTCATGGCGCAGGACACGGGCGGGGCGATTCGTGGCGCCATCCGGGTCGATTACTTCTTCGGCTTTGGCGCCGAAGCGGCCGAAAATGCGGGCCGCATGAAGCAGCGCGGCAGCATCTGGGTGCTGCTGCCGAAGAAGTTTTAATGAAGTACCAGCACGGGCAGCGAGGTGTGCGACAGCACGCTTTGGGTTTCGCTGCCCAATAGCAGTTTGCTCAAGCCGGTTCGGCCGTGCGATGCCATGACGATCAGGTCGCAGCCATATTTTTTGGCGGCCTGGACGATCTCGTCGGCGGGATTGGTCGATGTCGCCACGATGCCTTCAAATGGCACACCGGCGGCGCTGGCTGCAGCTGCCACCTTGTTAATGTGGTCGCGTGCCGTGCTTTGCATCTGTACTTCATATTGGCCGGCGTCGAGCACGGCGGCGCCGTCGCCGAGCGTCGGCATGAGCATGGGTTGTATCACCGTCACGGCAGTAATGCGTGATTGATGCAACCTGGCGAATTCCATCACCGTCGCAGTTACTTTCTCTGATAAATCGGAACCGTCGGTAGGGAAAAGTATGGATTTGAACATGGCTGACTCCTGTCGATGAACACTGGAGCCAGCCTACTGGCTACTCAGCTTTTCTGGCGCACGGATGGCGAAAACGCCAACAAAAGCATGAGCACCATGCTGCCGGCCGCAACGCAGGCCAGTCCGGTGCGAATGCTGAAATGCTCGCCGAGGTAGCCGGCCGACAGCGCGCCGACCGGCGCAATCGCCACGGTCAGAAAACGCATGGTGGACACCATGCGCCCCAGGTAGGCATCCGGCGTGACCTTCTGGCGCAGCGTGGTGTAGGGCATCAGGAATAGCATCACGCCACAGTCCAGGAAGAAAGACATGGCGGCGCAGGCCATTGCACTGGCCAGCGGGTAGCCGAACAGATTGGCGGGAATCAGCGGCGTCATCGTATACGCAAACGCGCACAGGCCGACGCCGATCAGCATGGCGCCGGTGGGGCCGTAGCGCTGGACCAGTGGTTTCAGCATCAGCGAACTGACCAGCACGCCGATGCCGCCGACCATTTGCGCCACGCCCAGCATGCCGGCGCTCATGCCCAACTCGCGCGTCGCGAAAATCACGTGCAATGCGGCAAAACCGTAAAACAGCATATGCCACAGACCGGAGGCCCAGGCCAGCGCGCGCAGCAGGGGATGGGTCCAGATAAAGCGCAGGCCGTCCAGAATATCGCGCAAGGGATGCTTGTTGGAGGGCGGCGGTTTGGGATCGTTGGCTTTCAGATTGCGCAGCAGGCCGATGGATACGATAAAACCGCAGGCATTCAGCAGCACCGCATAGGGCGCGGTCAGCCATTGAATCAGCACGCCGGCCAGTCCGGGCGCCAGCAGGCGCGAGCCGGAATCGGTGGCGGCGAACTTGGACTGGGCGTCAGTCAGCTTGTCGCGGCCAATCAGATTGGTCAGGAAGACCTGTTCGGCGCCGCCGCCCACCACGCTGCATGAGCCATTGATGAAGGACACCGCATACATCCAGTGCACCGACAGCACGCCCAGCCACCACGCCAGCGGGATGCTGGCCAGCGACAGCGCCTGGATGGCTTTGCTTGCTAAAAGAATGGGCAGCTTGCGGTTGCGGTCGAGGAATACACCGGCCGGCAAGCCCAGCAGCGCAAACGGCAGGGCTGCGGCCGCGCCCATCGTACCCATCTGCGCGGGCGAGGCTTTGAGCATTAATACGGCGCATAGCGGAATCGCCAGCGCGCTGACGTAGCTGCCAAAACCGTTGAGGATGGCGCTGGCCCAGTAGCGGCGGAAATCGCCGTTGCGCAGCAGTTCGTCGTTGCGGAAGGAGTTAAAAATGGGAAGCTCTTTGGTGCGGATTGCCGAATTTCAATCATACCAGTGACAGGGATAGGCGCTACAATCGATGAGTCATATTTCACTCTGGAGGAGCAACCATGCAGTATGAAGACCTGATCGTAGAAGTGCACGACAAAGTAGCCCTGATCCGTCTGAACCGTCCCAAGGCTCTGAATGCGCTGAACGACCGCATGATGAACGAGCTGGGCGATGCCTTATATAAGTTCGACGCGGATCCCGCCATCGGCTGCATCGTGCTGACCGGCAGCGAGAAAGCCTTTGCGGCGGGCGCCGATATCGCGGCCATGGTGGACTACACCTATCCAGATACCTATCGCGACAACTATATAGGCCGCAACTGGGAACATATCCTGCGCGTGCGTAAGCCAGTGGTGGGCGCGGTGGCCGGCTTTGCGCTGGGCGGTGGCTGTGAACTGGCGATGATGTGCGACTTTCTGGTCGCGGCGGACAGCGCCAAGTTCGGCCAGCCGGAAATCAAGGTCGGCGTGGTGCCGGGCGCCGGCGGCACGCAGCGCCTGCCGCGCGCGATCGGCAAGGCCAAGGCCATGGACATGCTGCTGACCGCGCGCACCATTGATGCGGCCGAGGCTGAGCGCATCGGTCTGGTGTCGCGCGTGATCCCGGCGGACAAGCTGATTGAGGAAGTGCTGGCGATCGCGAAGCAGATCGCTTCGATGTCGACTTCGGTTGCGATGCAGATCAAGGATTCGGTCAACCGCGCCTTTGAAACCACGCTGTCGGAAGGTGTGACGTATGAGCGCCGTCTGTTCCAGGCAGCGTTCGGCACGCCTGCGCAAAAAGAAGGCATGCAGGCTTTCCTCGAAAAGCGCTTGCCAAACTTCGAAGGTCTTTGATATGATTCTGTCCCTCGCAAGACAACGCAGACGCTGCAAAGCGAAAACGAAGAAAAGCGAGGGGTTGACGAGATGTACGAAATGCTTCATAATCTCGCTTCTGTGCTGATGAACAAAACGCTTCTTCAGCTAGCAACACAAGATGATCTTTAAAAATCAACAGTCGATAAGTGTGGGTATTTGATGCAGTGCACGCGGAACTTCGGTTCCGCGAAACTAAAAGCATTAAATGCTCAACAAGAAATAAACAGTAGTAATACTGTCAGTATTTTGAGTGAGCGAACCATCCCCAGAAAACAGAATAAAACAGAGATTAAACTAAAGAGTTTGATCCTGGCTCAGATTGAACGCTGGCGGCATGCCTTACACATGCAAGTCGAACGGCAGCACGGAGCTTGCTCTGGTGGCGAGTGGCGAACGGGTGAGTAAAATATCGGAACGTACCCAGGAGTGGGGGATAACGTAGCGAAAGTTACGCTAATACCGCATACGTCCTAAG
>NZ_FRCX01000002.1 GCF_900143065.1 Duganella sacchari
ACCACCGGCAATAGACCATCGTCGCGCATTAACGCCGCTGCACCGAGACGTCCTTGCTGATACAACCGACGCCAGCTGAACACCTGGTTGGCATTGACGCCATGGTCGCGCGCAATGCGCGCCACCGAAACACCTGGCTGCAGCGACAATGCCACCAAGGCACGTTTGAACTCCAGCGGATGCTGACGGTAGTGACCACGTGAATTGGTGGAAGTGACTGGTTGAAAATTTGTGTCCATAATCAAAATTTGTGGGCACAAATGCCGTGCCAAAATTAGATCATGGATGGTGCTGCGAGCAGAGTCTAGACGGCGCTGGCTTTACGCTTACCGACCAGCCGACGCCAGAGCGTCAGCTGTGAATGACGGAGAGTCGGAAATCATCCAGTCGACGTGGGATAAAACATCCCAAGTGAAGGGCGGTCAGTTTGCCCACATGCGCAATCGGCGGCTTCCCGCTCCAGTGCATGATTTGGCATGAGAGCGGTAGGCCGGGAAATTGGTTTGGTCGCCCAAACACAATGACTCTTTCTTACTGCTCTCTTGCGGTGACTACAGGTTCATCCCGGACTTCCGCGATGAACCTGCATGATTAGCCCGCGATGGCGCCGCGTGCGCTACCTGTACCCAGCGTCCGCCCCAGCAGATCGCGCTTGGAAGTGGATCCCGTGCCGTCTATCGTACCCACGCCCGGCACTACATAGGACGATGAGGCCAGTGCCTCAAGATCCAGGCGCGTGGTGCCTGCCGGATCCCTCGCCAGCAGTCCGGCCGGGCTGCCGTCTGCGTAGATGCCACTTTTCAGAAAGCAGAATGGCACATTATGGGACAGTGAATTGCCCTCCAGGTTCAATTGCGCCACGCCACCGTACGAGTAAATGCCAAATACCGCTTGTTCCGTGCCAAAGCCGGCAGCGCGAATGACGTTGGCACGTGCGGAAAGGGAACAATTGTGAGGGCCACTAGTATCGCCGAAATCAAGGTGCCACGAAATTACCGCATCCGATCTGCCCGACCAGTTCGAAGACGATGAATAAGCGTTGCGCCCGTTGGCTGAATATACTGTATTGCCGTCGAAAATCAGTTTAGTGTTCAGCCGCTGGCCTTTGACAACGATCTGCCCTGGCGTCACCAGCAGCGCTTTGTCGCAATGCAGGAGATTGCCGATAAAAGAGTTTGCCCTGCCGCTATTGTCCTGCAGCGCCGTGCGGCAGTTAATGACGATGTTATTTTGTATCTGGCAGCCGTTGCTGTTGATCTCGCAATACAGGCCGGCACCGTCAAACGGATGGTCGCCGATGCCATTACCGTAAGTATCGACAAAGTTATACTGAACCGTTGTACCGCTAATTGGCGCGATTGTAGTCGGACGTTCCTGCAAGTACACGGCACCTGCCGACGTGCAGCATTTGCCGCCATCGTAGAACCAGTTATATTCGATCAGGCAATTGGCTGAGTTATTCCCAAGCCGCACCCCGCCACTGGAGTAGTGCTGTAACGAACAGTCATGGACATGGACTTGCACCGTGTACTTGTGATCGTCGGCATAGCTACCTAGCAAGGACACGACATTGGTGCCGTGACAGTTGCTCATCTCGAAGCCGGTAATATTGCCGACTGCATCCATATTGTCGAAGGAGCCGATACCAATCAGGTTTGGCGCCTCTTCAAAATCAATATTTTCGACAGTCAAATAGGAGCCGCAACGCAGCAGTAGCAAACAACCGAACTCGTCACCGGCAATGGTGACACTGCCGTAGTGGTCGGTCGGATTGACGCCTTCTGGCGAATGGACATAAATCCGCTTCAGATCAAAATCGGAAACGTAAGAATACTCAGTAGTTTTCAGGGACTGATAATCCTTGAGGAAGGAGTATGAAATCCCCCAGTTGCCATCGCCAAAGCGAACGTAGGCATAATCAAACTTGCGGCCAGCCGGATGCGCAAAATACCAACCCGGATGCTTGGGATCTGGATCCCAGATCCAGTCTGACGCTTTCGGTTTGAAGCAATAGCGTATTTTCGGCAAGCTGTCAGGAGCGCCGCCCGGATCATAGTTGGTCAAATACATACGCTTGTCCGCTGTGCCATTCAGTTTTCGGAAGACGACGGCGTTACTTAGTTCAAACACCGAGTCATTCGCAAGGCCAATGACCGAGCCTGGCACCAGGTTCGCTTCGCGCTTTGCCAGCTCTCCGAGGGTGGCAATTGCCGTTGCCGCTGTCTTGCCGTCTTTGAGATCATCGCCGCGCCGCGCATCAACAAACAACGTGGGAGTACGCACCACAGCACCCGGCGTTCGATGGGCTTTTTGCAGAGCAGCATACTGGGCCGGGGTCAGTCCTGCAGCCTGCTGTGCGTAAGCAAGCGGAAAACGTGCTAGCAAAGTACCGAGCACCGAAAATTTTATCGCATCGCGCCGAGATGTCATGACTACTCCGTAAGTGAAGGGAGTGCCATTTTAAGTGAAATTTTGCTATTTCTTTCACCGCAAGATTGGAATAAGACTAACTGTCATTTTAAATTTCAATCAACGACTAGTCTAAATGTCCGTACTCTGCCTGTCGAAAAAAGCAGGCGCGTATGGAGTAGAGTCCCGTCTACCGAGTGGGGTTCGATTGTCTAGAATGTCGTCCCCAATTTCAGTCCCATGGTCCGTGGCCGGTTGACGGCGATGCGGCGCGTGTCAGGCAGGTCGGCGAACAGTGCCACTGGCAGGCCGGTCTGGCCGATTTTGTCGAGCAGGTTGTCGACGAAGACGGTGGCGGTCCAGCGCGGGTTTTTGCCTATCGGCTGCCAGCCCAGTTTGAGGTTCACTTGCGCGAATCCGGCGTGGCGATAGAACGGGCTGCTGCGGTCGTACAGGGCGTTGGCGCTGCCGGTGTACGTGGCATCGAGCCGGCCGAATCCCGCATAGTTTGCGCCCAGGGTCCAGTTGTACTCTGCCGCCACGCTGCCGCTCCAGCGCGGCACATCCAGCAGCGTATCGCCTTGTTTGGCGCCGGTGCCGGGAACGTCGTTATTGAGCACTGCGCTGACATAGCCTGCGGTGGCGCGAAGCGTCAGTGCGCGCGTGGCCTGGAATGCCGCTTCCAGTTCGCCCCCCTTGCTGCGCGCCGAGCCAAAATTGGCGGTGATATTGAAGCCGCATTGCAGCACGATCTGCTGCTGCACCTTGCTCCAGTCGATGCTGTAGAGCGAGCCATTCAGCGTGAGACGTTTGTTCAGCCACTGGGTTTTGGCGCCGGCTTCATAGTTCCACAAGGTGTCGGGCGAGAAGGTCCGCAGCGCGCTTTCGCTCAGGCCCAGTGTCGCGACTTCCTTGGCGCACAGCGCGGCGGGCGCCGGGTTGTTGGGGCCACCGGGACGATAGCCTTTGGAGACGGTTGCGTACAGTATCGCATCCGGTGTCGCCTGCCACGATAGATTGAACTTGGGGTTGTAGCCTTGGTCGCGCGACGTGCCGGTGATGGCGGAAGGACCTCCATTGAAAAAACCGTCGCCTTGCTGCGCAAAGCCCTGGTTGACGCGGAACGCCCGCACACCGAGGCGCGCTATCCATGCTGGCGTCACTTGGTAGGAGCCTTCCGCGAACAAGGCTGTCTCGCGTACGGTGGCCTGGCGCGCGCCTTTGAAGAAGCTGTCGTAGCTGGTGCCAAACTGATTGTTATACCCGTCGGGGACGGGAATCGACGAGGCCAGCGGCGCATCCACGTGATGGTAGTAGGCGCCGGCGATCATTTGCAGCGGTCCGCTGAAATCGGACACCATCCGCACTTCCTGCGTGAATTCGCGGTTGATGTAGTCGCCGTGCATGCGGCCCGGGTAGACCGAAGTTTGCGGCTTGGGCGAGAAGAAGTAGTACAGCACCTTGGATGCGTCTTCGTCCACCGAAACGCGGCGGTCGTAATAAGAGGTGGACGACACCAGCTCGTAACGCTCGAAGGATTTGCGCAAGGTGAGGTTGGACAGCGATGAATTCTGCACGCTGGGTTCCGCCACCAGCCGGGTCTGAATCAGCCGCTCCAGGCTACCCGGCGGCACATCGATCTGGAACGGCGCACCAAGCAGCATATGCTGATAGTACAGCGACGCGGTCGCCACCAGACCATCGCCCAGGTTGACGCGCAAGGCGATGCGTGCGCCTTTGGTTTGCTCGGTGTTGACGTTGCTGGTCCTGGCGCCGCCCGGCGCGATGGCGAGGATGTTGTTGGCCGCGACCGGATAACGGTCGATATAGCCATCCTGGTCGCGGTAGTAGACGCCGATCCGTAGCGCTGCCACGCTGTCGCTGAGCGGCACGTTGATACTGGCATTGCCTTCCTTGTTCCAGCCGCCGTCCTGTGTGTGCGACAGTACGACGCTGGCTTTGCCGCTACGCTGGTTGAGGTCCGGCTGTGTGCTCACATACTTGACGGTGCCGCCCATGGAACTCGAACCGTACAGCGTTCCCTGCGGTCCGCGCAGGACTTCAACGCGGGCGATATCGAAGATGGCCGGATCGATCAAGCCCCGCAGCGACAACAGCGACGCATTGCTGGACGCGGCGATGGGCGTGTCATCCAGATAGTAGCCCACCGTTCCGGCCGTGCCGGCCACGGAGGAAATCCCGCGGACGATCAGGATGTTCTGTCCCGGCCCGGATGACACCACGGTCAGCCCCGGCGCCTGCCGCGCGATGTCGGACAAGTGCTCGACCCCCATGTGTTCCAGTTCGCGCCAGTCCAAGGCGGTAACGCTGAGCGGCACGCTTTGCAGCGCCTCGGAACGCTTCTGCGCCGTCACCAGCACCTGTTCGACCGGGCCATCCTGTGCCTGTGCCTGGCACCAGCTCAAACCACCGCATATCAGGCTGATTGCTGCGGGCAGAATGCGTATCGAAGGTGGCCGCATCGTGATTCTCCTCTAGGGCGCCGGGCGCTTTGGTGATGCCGCATCCAGCAGGGCTTTGCGCGTCTCGGCTTGCAAGCGCGCCAGTTGGCCCGTGCTTTGCAATTGCCGGTAGCCCTGCTCAAAGCGGTTCAGCAGCTCGCGGGCATTGGGCAGGTCGCGCCGCAGCACCAGGTAAGTGGGAACAGTCGAAATCGTTTTGGGCTGATAGCTCAGGCGCGCCTGCTCGGTCGGCGTCAGCGAGGTCTGTATCAGCATCTTGCCCGCTTCTTCCTCCATCGGGAACAGATCGATGCGGCCCAGTAGCAGCTTGCGCATATTGTTCAAGTCTCCCGCCGCTTCCTGCACCTGCAGTTTGCGCTGCGCGTGCAGTGTTGAGAATTCGTCGGAGTAGTGGTCGCCGAGCGTGGCGCCGATCTGGTACTTGCTCAGGTCGGACAGGGCGTTCCAGTTGAGCTGCATGTCGCGGCGCTGGAAAAACACCATGCGGAAGGTGTAGATGGAGGTATCCGAATACAGCAGCTTGCGGTCACGCTCCGGGGTATGCGCCCAGCCGAAGCCGCCGTCGTACAAGCCCATCATCACCCCCGTGATGGCGCGGTTGCTGGAAACGCGTGCGAATTTGACGGTGACGTTGGAGGCCTTGAACGCTTCCACCACCACCCGCGTGAGCAGGCCGCCGTAGGGCAGGTCCAGACCAATGAAGGGCGGATAGTCGTGGATGGTCAGGGTGACGGAAAGCGGTGCGTCGGCCCGCGCAGGCATGCACGTCAACATTGGCAATCCGGCCAGCAGTGTAAGCAGACACGCACGGCGCCGTGGCCGGGCCGGAGAACCATTGCGAATTGCACAGCACGAAAAGCGCATACGCATATATTGGTGACGGAGAAATGATCTTTCTTTTATCTTACGACCAACTGGCAGTCATGAGGGTATTTTTTAGCGGGAAAGTCGATAATTGCCCCCGGTTCCAGATTAACTGTTGTTCGCGGATTCAGTCTGCGCCGACTGGTACGCGGCGGGAGATACCGCTTGCCAGCGGATAAACGCACGGCGGAAGTTGGCGGTATCGGTATAGCCAAGCTGGTAGGCGATTTCCGGAATCGACAGCTTGCCCGTTTTCAGGTGCTCCAGCGCGAGCATATGGCGCACCTGGTCGAGCACTTCGCGGTAGGACGTGCCTTCCTCCAGCAGACGGCGATGCAGTGTGCGTGGCGTCAGATTGAATAGCCGGGCCGCCACGTTCAGGGAGGGAAACGGTCCCTGCTTTTCCAGCATCACACGCGTGAGTTTCGCCGTCCAGCCGGCATCGGCGCTCATCCTGTGCATCTCGCGCTGACATGCTTGTATGGCCTGCTGCAGCGTGGTGGGATCGGCCATGGCCAGCGGCGCAGTCAGCGCCTCGGCAGGGAAGGCGAAGCCGCACCAGGACTGCCCGTAGCGCACCTCGCAGTTGAACAGTTCGCGCGCCAGGTCGGCATAGCATGGCGCCTCAAACGGAAAACAGATGCAGGCGACGGACGCGCCGCCCGAGGTAATGTAGTCGTACAGGTTTTTGATGGTCAGCACAATCGCTTCCAGCACGGACTGCCGTACCTTGCGCAGTGGTAGAAGCTCGTCAAACACCAGCTGGACTTGCGCGCCTTTGGCCTGATGCCGCACGGCGACCAGGCGGGTGCGGGTGAGCAGGTACTGCTCCATCAAGGCGATCGCTTCGCTCAGCGTGGCGCTGTTCATGGTTGCATAGCCCAGCATGCCGTGGCTATTGATTCGCATGCGCTCGCCGACCAGCAAGCCGAAAGCCGGTTCGCCGGTGGCATCGATGGCGTCCTGCACCGACTGTTCAAATACATCCAGGGCCAGCACCTGTACCTCGCCGGCGGGCAGCGCGTCCCAGCGGTTACGCACAAAGGACGCGGGCAGGGGCACATTCATGCGGCGCACCTGGTCGGTAATCTGGCGGATGTATTGGACCGGCAGGGCGAATTGCAGCGTATGCATGGCGGCGGGCAGCAGTGAACGAACTGTCGATTGTCAAAAAATGACTGCTGGATGTCAAGCCCGCACCTCGCTGGACTGTGGCGCTTCCCCTACGATCGTGCTGTCAGAACACCACACTTTCAGCCCATGTTCACGCTATTCAAAAAGAAGCAGGCGGCAACGGCCCATATCAATGGCGCGCCGCTGACTGTCCTCCCGAGGGAGACCTTGTTGCAGGCCGCGCTGCGTAGCGGCGTCGACTTTCCCCACAGCTGCCGGGTTGGCGGTTGCGCCACGTGCAAATGCCGGCTGGTGAGTGGACGGGTCAGGGAGTTGACGCAGTCCGCTTACGTGCTGTCGGCTGCGGAGCTTGAGCAAGGCTACATCCTCGCCTGCCAGTCGGTGCCGGCCACGGATATCGCCGTGGAAGTTGATCTGGCCGCGCGACCCGCGAGCCGCCGCGTCACTGGCCGCGTGCTTGCCCAGCAGCGGCTTACCCATGACATCACGCTACTGCAAATACAACTGGATGAAGGGTTGACCTACAAGGCTGGACAGTTCGCCCAGCTTGGCCTGGCGGCGCTGGGCGAACATGCACGCAGCTATTCGTTTGCCACGCCGATGCAGGCGGATGCACAGGTCGAGTTCTTCGTACGGAAGGTGGAGGGCGGTGCATTGTCGACGCTTGTCAATGAGCGCGACCTGACTGGTGTAGCGGCCATCGTGGAAGGGCCTTCTGGCGATTGCTGGCTGCGCCCCGGCTCCGGCCCGCTGGTGATGGTCGCAGGCGGCAGCGGCCTTGCACCCATCCTCGCCATGCTGCTGGATGCCGCGCAAACCGCGAACACGCGGCCAGTCACCTTGCTGTTTGGCGCGCGCACGGAAAGCGATCTGTATGCGCTGAACGAGATCGAAGCGATCCGTCAGCAATGGCGGGCGCCGTTCACATTTATCCCCGTGCTGTCGGCGCTGTCCGGCGACGACGCGTGGCGCGGCGCGCGCGGCATGGTTGGCGATCATCTGCCCGTACACATTGGCGAGGCTGCGCAGGCTTACCTGTGCGGGCCGCCGGCCATGGTCGATGCCTGCACGGCGGCGCTGCTGGCGCGTGGTGTCGCGCACGAACACATTTTTGCAGACCGCTTTGCAGACCGCTTTATAACAATAAGGAGACCTTGATGAGCATTTTGCATTACCTGAAGTATTTCCTGTTCCATGTGATCGGGCTCAGCGCCCTGGTCGCCATTGTCGCTGGCGGCAGCAGCATCCCGCTGGGTCTTGTTGCGATACTTGGACTGTATCTGCTTGGCGATGCGATCGGCGGCGATGACGTGAGTACGCCCACCTTCCGTCATCCCGGCATTCTGACCTTCCAACTGTGGCTGGCGTTGCCGTTACTGGCGCTGATTGTATTCGCGTCAGTATGGAGCGTGTGTACTGCCGATGTTCTCGGTGTCGGCGCGCAGGTGACGCAGCTGACAGGCTATGACGTACTTGCGGCACGCAACGCCACCAGCATGTCGCAGCACCTCGCGGGCATCGTGCTGACTGGCCTGATGATAGGCATGATCGGCACCATCACCGCGCACGAACTCACGCACCGCACCTGGGACCCGGTATCCATGCTAATCGGCCGCTGGCTGCTGGCCTTCAGTTTCGACACCACCTTCGCCATCGAGCATGTGTACGGCCATCACCGCTACGTTTCGACGCGGGACGATCCGGCGACGGCGCCGCGCGGACGCAATGTGTATCTGCACGTGCTGATTTCCACCATCCGTGGCAACGCCAGCGCATGGCTGATCGAGCAAAAGCGCTTGCAGCGCGAAGGACGTAGTGTGGTTTCGCCACGCAATGCCTTCATCCGCGGACATCTGATGAGCGTAGTGCTGGTCGCTGCTGCCTGGAGCGCCGGTGGCCTGGCGGCGGCAGGTTACTTCGTGCTGTGCGGCCTGGCTGGCAAGGCCTTGCTGGAGATCGTCAACTACATGGAGCATTACGGTATTGTGCGTGACCCGGCGACACCGGTGCAGCCGCGCCATTCATGGAACACCAATCGCCGTTTGAGCTCCTGGACCATGTTCAACCTGACGCGTCATTCCCACCATCACGCGCAAGGCGAAGTGCCATATCAGGATCTCAAACCGTTCCAGCACGCGCCCATGATGATCAGCGGCTACCTGACCACCATTGTCGTCGCCATGATCCCGCCGTTGTGGCATCGCCTCATGACACCCAAGGTGCTGGCCTGGGACCGCGATTTCGCCACGCCCGCCGAACGCCAGCTGGCCGCCGAAGCCAATCTGCGCAGCGGCATGCGCGCTTTCCATGCGCGGGGGCAGCATGGAATTTGATTACGTCATTGTTGGCGGTGGTTCCGGTGGCGCGACACTGGCGGCGCGTCTTAGCGAAGACCCCGCAACCACGGTCTGCCTGATCGAAGCGGGCGGCGATGGCCGCGGCATTCTGGTGCGGGCGCCAGCAGGTGTGGTGGCGATGGTGCCGGGCCGTCCGAAGATCAACAACTACGCCTACCAGACGGTGGCGCAACCAGGGCTGAATGGACGGCGCGGTTATCAGCCGCGCGGCAAATGCCTGGGCGGCTCCAGCGCGATTAACGCGATGCTGTATATCCGCGGCCAGCGTGAGGACTATGATGGCTGGGCGCAGCAGGGCTGTGCCGGCTGGTCGTTTGACGAGGTTCTGCCCTATTTTAAACGCGCCGAGGGCAATGAGCGCGGCGCCTGCGACTGGCATGGCGCCGACGGCCCGCTGCAAGTCGCGGAGCAGCGCAGCCCGCGCCGCATCACTGAGGATTTCGTCCGCGCCGGCATGGAGTGCGGCTACCCCCGCAATGCGGATTTCAATGGCGTCAGCCAGGAGGGCGTAGGGCACTATCAGGTCACGCAATTCCACGGAGGCGCGCGCAACGGCGAGCGCTGCTCTGCTGCAGCGGCATATCTGGATCCGGTGCAGGACCGCAGCAACCTGCACGTGCTGACCAACACGCAGGCCTTGCGCGTGGTCTTCGATGGCCGGCGCGCCATTGGTGTTGAAGTGCGTCGTGGCGCCGGCACCCGGATTATCCGCGCCCGTGGCGAGGTGGTCCTCGCCGGTGGCGCCTTCAATACGCCGCAGTTGCTGATGCTATCCGGCGTAGGTGATCCGGCCGAGCTGGAGGCGCACGGCATCGCGGTGCGGCATGCATTGCCGGCGTTGGCAAGAACCTGCAGGACCATCTCGATTACATTCTGGCCTACCAGTGCGATGAAAAGGATTTGTTCGGCATCGGCGCGACAGGAGCGTTGCGTCTTGCGCTGGCGGCCAACGAATGGCGCAGGACGGGGCGCGGCCTGATCGCCACACCGTTTGCCGAAGGTGCGGGATTCATCAAATCCGACGCTGGCCAGGCGCGGCCGGATTTGCAGCTGCATTTTGTGATCGGGATGGTGGACGATCATGCGCGCAAGCTGCGCCTGGGTTACGGCTTCTCGTGCCACGTATGCGTGCTGCGTCCGAAATCGCGCGGAGAGGTTGGCCTCTACAACGCCGATCCGCAGTCGGCGCCGCGCATCGATCCGCACTTCCTTTCGCATTCAGATGATCTGGACCTGCTGGTCAAAGGCGCGAAACAAACGCACGCGATCATGAGCGCGCCAGCGCTGGCCAAGTATCGGCACCGCAACCTGTATCCGGTTGACTTCAATGATGACAGTGCGGTTGCGGCGCAGATCCGTGCGCGTGCCGACACAATCTATCATCCGGTGGGAACCTGCAGGATGGGCAGCGATGCCATGGCGGTCGTGGACCCTCAATTGCGCGTGCATGGGCTGCAGGCTTTGCGCGTGGTCGATGCCTCGGTTTATCCGACTCTCATCAGCGGAAATACGAACGCACCGACCATCATGATTGCGGAGCGCGCTGCCGACTGGATACGCGGCGTCAGCGGACGCCCAGCGCGGTGAGCGCGCGCTGCCAGTAGCTGCGGCGCTGTGGCAGGCCATTGGTGCCGCCGTTGATACGCTGGGTCAGCAGGCGGAAGTTTTCGTCCGCGTCGGCGCCGCTGGTCTTGTCGGCCAGCTCGTTCAGGCCGTGCGCCTGCCAGAACCAGGCGGCGGACATGGCGGCGCCAGTCGGTTGCTGCAGCAGGTCGGGATCTTTCACCGCATCGATGCCCATGGCCTTGGAAAAGCTCGCGTAGTTCTGGCGGCCGGTCAGTTGTATCAGGCCGCGCCCGCGGTAGGCCCAACCGTCGCCACTGGCTTCGGGGCCGTTGCCCATGCGGTTGGCGTACACATTGTTGGCCAGCTTTTCCGGTTGATGGCTGTAGGCTGCTGCAATCTCGTCGCTGGTAAAACGTTGTGGCCACACGGCGCGCAGGCGTTCGGCGGAATAGCTCAGGGATTCCTGCAACTGATGGAACTCCGACGATTCCAGCAGCACCTGCGCCAGAAATGCCGCTTGCCGCAATGGCGTCGAGATGTCGCATGCTTTCATGCAGCTGTTGATCGGGTCGATCCACTGTGCGGCGCGCGCTTCCGCATCAGCCGTGGTCAGTATGGCCTGCAACTGCGCCTTGGTGATGTCGCTCATAGATTACTCCTGTTAGATATGCGGGAAATGGACCCGGAGACCGGGTCCACAGTGCGGCGCCGGTGGATCAGGCAGGCGCTTTGTCTGCTGCCGGTGCTACTACGCGTGGCTGGATCGAGGTTTGCAGGATGTCCAGTACGCGCGCCAGGCCTTCAGGCATGCCACCGTCTTCGGCCAGCACCTGTACGTGGTACTTCGCCGAATTGTCCGAGCTGCGGGTGTTTTCCTTGTGGGTAGCAACCGAGCCTTCCAGGTGGACGTTGACGCTGACAGGACCCCAGCCAGCCTTGATGTCGGCCGAGAATTTGCCCGATTTGTCTTCGGTCTCTTTCGAGGCAAACGAGGACTTCACTTCCATGTCGAAGGTGATATCGACCTTGGTGATGGACAGGCTAGGGATTTTCACGATGGCCAGCAGCGGCACATCCAGCGAGACATTTTCTTCCACCGTCTTCTTCGGATCATTGGGATCCGCAACCGGGCGGGTGAACGCGAAGTGCGCCAGGCGGGTGCTGCCGACGCCTGCAGGATCGTTGTCGGCCGGTGGCAGGAAGCCGACGTGCTTGATGAAGTCGGCGGTGGCGTTGGCCAGTTTGACCTGGGCGTCGCAAGCGGCGGCCAGCGGACCACCGATCAGATCACCCATCGGCAGACCTTTAAACTGGGATGCCATATCAATCAGTTCAGACATTATTTTGCTCCTCGAAAGTTAAACGCAGTTCCACATAAAGATGCGGGCTTGTATCGCCTGGCCGGTAATGCATGCAGCCCAACGACGAACTAAGCTTAGGGTGTTAAATTCAAGGAGAAATGACCTTTTCTGACGGCTACCAGTGTTACTGCTTTTGACGAAAAGACGACATCCAGGCACGCAGCCTGGAAGGAACAGAACGCGCAGCAAGCTGCGTTGTGTGATGCGTTTCCAGCTCATTCTGCAGCGCCGCGTTCAGCTGAAAAACATAGCGGGAACGCGGCGCCATTGCGTCAGCAGGAGCGGGCCGGATGCGTAAGCGCACGCTTTCGTGCAGCACCTGTACGTCCAGCGCCAGCAAGGGTGGCCGGCGCAGCATGCGGCGCCACCAGGGCGGCCGCCGCATGCTGAAGTCCAGCTCTATCCTTCGCTCCCAGCCGGCCTTGCGCGACACGCAGTAACCGTAGACGGTGAGTTCCAGCGTGTGCAGGCACAGGGCGTAGTTGCGATGAAAGCTCGCGGCCGGAATCACAACAGCCACGCTGCCGTCGCTGTACTGGATGTCTGGTGCGCTTGCGCAGCGGATGGCGGGCTGGCATTGCAAGGCCAGGTCTTGCAGGCTGCGGTTGGCGTCGTCGTACGCAGCCTGCGTGGCATCGCTGAGCAGGCCGACGTGGTGTGTGGCGCCATCATGCTTAGCCTTGCGCATGATCGTCCAGGAACGCAGGCTTGCGGTCGAAGCCGATGTTGTACACGGCGTATTGCAGCACGATCTGATGCTCGCCGACGTTGTACAGCCCAAAGCTTTTTTCCACGTTCAGGATGTAGCCGCGCGGTGTGGAGCACAGGCAGCGGTTCACCATGTCCATCGATTCCTGCACCTCTTTTTCGGTCCGCATGCTTTGCGGGTTGTCGTTGCCGACCACGATGCGCTTGATGAAGCGGATATTCGCCAGGTGAAAATTATTAGGGTTCAACGCAACCTCCTGTAGTTATTCAGCGGCCTGCTGTTTACGGACGTGTACCGGACCCTGCGCTTTCACCACATCATTGACCAGCCGCGCCAGGCCTTCGGATTTCTCCGTTGCCACCAGCTTGAGTTTGATGTGGGCAGCGTTGCCGTTCTTGGCCGCGAGCGTGCCGGTGCCGGGGTTGACCATGAGCGTGGCCTTTTTTTCCGCCGGCGCGGCGCGCCCCAGCTGGTCGATGATCCCTTCGTGCACGTCGGGCCGCTCCTGTTCTTCAAAGCCGCCGATTTCCACATCCAGATCGATCTCGGCCTCGCCGATAATGAGCGAGCTATGTGGCACCAGCGAAATCACGGGCACCTGGTACAGATAGGCGCTGTCAGGTTCGGCGTTGCTGTGGATGGCCGGCAGCTCCACCTCGATCACGCTGGGTTTGTGGAGGTCGTCGAAGAAGGACGCAATATTTGCCAGCTGCGCCTTTTCAACCATGTGCTGTGCATTCATGATCGAGCCCGCGATGGCCCGCACCATGTCTTCCAAACTAGTCAAGATCGCCATAGGATTTCCATTAGTTGTTGATCGGATTACCACGACCTAGAATAGCGGCGTCGCGGTGGCTCAACCTGACCGAATCTGGCGCTGGCGGCACAAAGAAAAAGGGAGAGCGAGCTCTCCCTTTTTTGCGTGGCGATGCGGTAGTTATTTGGGCGGCGCGCCTGCCGTCATTTGCGTCAGCGTTTTCTGGACCAGTACTTCCGAGGCCGCGCTGGCCGAGTTCAACAAGGTCATGGTTTGCTCCAGCTGTTCGCGCACATGCGTGCCGACGTCGTTGGCGTAACCTGCAATCACGATGCCGACTTCGTCCTTGGTCTGCGCCCGCCGCAAGTCGCTGGCACATGCCTGCGTACGGCTGCTGATGGCGCTCAGCGTACTGGCTTGCTGCTGCGACCAGGTGCGAGCCAGGTCCTGCTGCAAGTCGGCCAGATTTTTGAACGCGTCGGCCACCGGGCCGGCGGTCACGGCGTCCAGTTGCGTGTGCAAGGCACGGATGCCCGCTGCCGTCTGCTGTTCCGACCACTGCTTGCTTGCGCTGATCGTGGCCTGGACGATGTGTGCCCAATGGGCTTGTGCGCTGTTGTGGGATGAGCTGCTCATGATTTTCCTTTAAAGAGAGAGTAGAGGTTGTTCAAGGCTTTTTCCCCAGCTGATCCAGCATGGCGATGATGGCCTGCATCTGCGGGGACTTTTTTGAAAAGAAGGCCGGATACTGCCTGTCTTCGTCGGAGTAGCCCCAGAAATCCCAGCACCCTTTGGGATTCGCCGGGATGCCCCTGGAGCGCATGGCTTGCGGATACAGCACGATCATCTTGTTGGTATCGGCATATTGGTTGTAGCCGGTGCCGGCATAGAAATGGTCGCCGATATAGCGCGCGCCTTGCTGGCAGCCATGGAAAGCGATGTGGACAATGCAGCTGTTCTGCTGGCAGTAGGTGGGAACATAGACGTACGCCTCGTCATCCATGCTGCTGAGATCGCCGGTGATAAAGGCACGCTGATTGAACCGAATGATTTTCCCGCTGGGCTCGGCCTTGCTGGGCGGCTTGCTGGCGTCGCCATAAATATGCGCCAGCAGCACCTGGGACTGCGTGAAGTCACAGTTGTTGATATAGGGCGCCCTGGTTTCGCCGCATGGCACATCGTCCTGTTCCCGGGTAACGATGGAGTGTCCGGCCGCGACGTCCTTCGAATACAGGATCTGTTTATCCGGATCGGCCACGGCCAGCCGGTAGTAGTTGTAGCTGGCATCCACCACGATCGGCGCCACGGTCGGGTCTTTGCTGCCGCTGAAGATGTAGGCGCGCTGGCGGCTTAAATTGCTGACGGGATCAATCAGGCCCTGGTCGGCGAATCGTTTGGCGTTCTCGAGTGACTTGGCGCCGTCCGCAGCGGCAAAGCGCGACGCTGGCGCCATGCAGGTGGTGACGGCGTTTTGCAGAAAGCTCAACGAGGGATACGTGCCGGCGCAGTAAAAAGGACCGGCGGCAATGATGCCGACGCCGATGAAGCGGGAAGAGTAGGCCGTGGCCAGTTGCGCCGCCATAAAACCGCCGGAGGAAATGCCGGATACCGAGGTCTGGCTCAAATCGGCGCCCAGCGCGGGCAGTGGCGTTGACTCGGCGTAGGCTTGGGGCAGCAGTGCAGTAATTAACAGGCCGAGTGTCAGCACCTTGAATGAGGCTAGTCGCATGTAACTCTCCTTGCGTAAAAAAAGTTAAGAGAACCTGGATGTTTCATATCGATGATAGCGGGGAATGGGAAAATGTCGATGTCATTTCATGACATTCAAGGATCAATAATCAGCACATCTCCAAAAGAAAAGCCACGTACGCGTTCCGTCTTTAAAGGCAGTTTGACGTGGATGTGGGTTTCTATTTTCTTGCGCAGGCGTTTGACCATGGTGTCGATGCGGTTCTGGTCATAGCTCAGATAATCCTCGCCAAACTCCTTGACGATTTTTTTGCGGGAGACAGCCTCATTCACTTCCACCATGCTGAATATTTTGAGGAAGTTGAATTCAAGGCTGGTCAGATTAATCGACTCGCCGGCCGGCGCCTCCAGCCGGCGGTCGCGCATGTGGAGACGCCAGCCGGGGTTGAGCTGGCGTGCAAGTGTCAGGATGCAAGCCAATATTTCCGAGCGTTGCTCTTCGAGATTGATGGCGCTGTCAGGGGCACGCCGGCCACAGGCAACCAGATCTTTCAGGTTAATGATCTGGTAGCCAGCGTCGTGGATTATTTCGGGTAACTTATGGGTATAAGCGTCGTCATGGCGGAGTACAAGTAGTTCCAGCATATCTGTTCCGTTATAATATTGGCAACAGACAAATGTTATTGCGAAAATAAAACGCAATTCTGACAATATCTGACAGAGTATTAAAAACTAATTTATAAACCACACTTTCGAAAGTTAATCGACTTTTATTGCTCCCCAGTTGAAACGCACGCCGTCATTATTGCCCGGGACAGGGCCGGGACTGTCGGCAATCAAGGCGCCGCTTGACGGGTTAATACGTAAATAAAAGTTAGTTTGTAATGACAGGAGTATCAGCTCGCCGGTGGGAGTTTCTATCCATTCAAAAGCCTCGGCAATACCGGGGCGTACCGTTTGCAGCGTGGCGGCGCCATCGGCGCCTACGCTCAGATAATTGCCGCCCGACTGCAGTGCGATACGGCCCAGGCCCAGATCGCGCACCGTGAAAATCAGCGGCTGGCTGGCGGCCGGGCCGTTGGCGGATTTAAGCTGGATGTGCTGCTCATATGGAATCGCACGCATGTGGCCGTGCGGGTAGGGCTGATAAACGTCGAAGCTGTTGAAGTCGGCCCAGCCGCCGTTCTGCTTGCTGGTGTTGTAGTGGAACAGGCCGTAGCGCACGCCTTGCGAGGTCACGGGCTGGAAGATCATGGTGAACTCGTCGCCGACAGGCTGGAATTTTTCGCCATCCAGCGAGTAGCTGAAGCGTGCTTTCTCCGTGAGGAAATCGCACTCGGCCCGCAGCCACAGGCGCTGCGCGTTGATGGCGAGGCGCGTGGTCTGGTTGCGGGCCTGATCGAACAGCGCCAGCGACAGCTTGCTGTTGCTGCGTTCCACGCCCAGCGTCGCGTAGGGCAGGGCAAGCAGGGCCAGGCCGGCGACGTCGTTGTCCAGCAGGCCGCTGACATCCACCGCCACCGTTGGCGACGAGACAGGGCCAATGGCACGCTGCGTCAGCGTGTTGCGCGCATCCCAGAACGCGCTGGCGGGCATGGAGTGCAAACGCAGAAAGCCGGGACGTTCGCTGAGCGACCATTTGTCCTCCACCGGGACGTGGTTCCACTGCCAGACGGGTTTGAGCGTGGTGTCGGAGAATTCGTCGCTGCGCTCAAACGGCGCCTTGATCTGCTGGCGCTCCGTCACGCGCGGCTTGATCCAGGTGCGCGGATTGCGTCCGGGATTGCCGGGCAGGCCGAAATAGGGCCAGCCATCCTTCCACGTGACCGGTGCGAGGCTGAGCAGGCGGCCAACGGCGTTATAGTCCATCATCGAGAAGCCCCACCACTCGCCAGCTTCGGTCAGCACGATGCCGCCCTGGTGCATGGCGGTGGCATCGCGCAGGGACGGATCGGGCGGTGTCACCTCAAACGGATACTGTCTGTTTCTCAGGCGGTAGCCGGCCACCATGCCAAACCCTTCCTCCTTGCTGATGGCCGGGTTGACCTCATACGGCCCGTAGATAGTGTCGGCGCGCGCGGCCGGCATGCGCAGGCCGCCGATATCGTTGGCGCCCAGGATGTAGTACTTGCCGTTGATTTTGTAGAAGTGGGCGCCGCCGCCCATGCCGTCCGCCTTCGAGAACAGCACTTTCTCCGTGCCCGGCACGATGTCCAGCAGGTCATCGGTGAGCTGGGCGATGTGCATTGGCTGACGGTCCCAGACGGCATATACCTTGCCGTCATCGTCAAACAGCACCGACAGTTCTTGCAGGCTGCGCTTCATCTCCCAGCGTGTCCACGGGCCGCGCGGGTTGACGGCGGAATAGACCTGGGTACCGCGCCCGTTCACATTGGCGAAGATGTAGAACACGCCGTTGCGGTAGCGCAGGCTGGGCGCCCAGATGCCCTGGCCGTAAATGTTCTTGCCGCCCTCCAGCCGGTAGGCCGGGCCGAAGTCGATGCGGTCGGCCGCGTAGCCCAGAAACTCCCAGTTGACCAGGTCTTTGGAGCGCAGCAGCGGCAAACCGGGCATGGCGTGCATGGTGCTGCCGGTCAGGTAGAACCATTCGCCGGCGCGTATCAGGTCGGGATCGGACAGCTCGTCGTAGAACAGGGGATTGGTGAAGGTGCCATTGCCGTTATCCGGTATCCAGGTGCGGATGGACAAGCCGGTATCCGGCCGTGCTTCTTTTTGCGCCACCGCCGGCAGTGTGAACACTGTCAGTAGCGCCCAAATGATGGCTCGCTTCATATCGTCCCCTCGGGTTGCCTCCTGTGCGCCTAGGGTACCATTTTGCCGCCCGCCGCCGATTCGTTCCCTTCCTGGCTGTCGTTGCACGAGGAAGGATTGACACAATCAGCAGCATATATCAAAATGAGAATCATTATTGTTTAGTTTTCGCATTTACCGCACCCGCCGGCAAGCCAGGTAGATGTCATCCCATGATTCCAATACTGATGAACCGGCGGTTGGGCGTTGCCTCGCGTGCGCTGGCTGCAATAGGCGGCGGTTACGCCGTCACTTCGCTGGCGGTGACTGCGCTGGCGCTCACCTTGCCGGGCCGTGAGGTTGACCGTGTGGTCGCCGCCACCTTGTCCGGCCTGGCCATTTTTCCTTGCATAGTCATGTGGTCGTTTGCCACGCGGACGGCCTTGCGCGCGTGGCTTGGTGTGCTGGCTATGGCAGTGGCGCTGGGCGCCGTAGTCTGGCTCGGAGGCGGCCTATGAAAGAGAGCTTCCGTCAATCGATGGCATGGCTGCATACCTGGTCCGGCCTGCTGGTGGGCTGGGTGCTGTTCATGGTGTTCAGCTGCGGCACCGCCAGCTACTTCCGCGATGAGATCACGCTGTGGATGAAGCCCGAGCTGCATCAGTCCTCGCATGCCGTGGTGGAGCAGGGCGTGGCAGCGGCACAGATCCAGAACCTGCTGCAGCAGCGCGCACCCGCCAGCCCGCGCTGGTTCATCACCATGCCGACCGGGCGCGAGCCCGCAGTCCGCGCCAGCTGGGCACCTCCGCCATCGGGAGAACAGGGCCAGACACGCGGCCGCCGCCGTTTCGAGAACGCCAGCATCGATCCGCTCACGGGACAGGAGCTGAGCGCCGCGCGGGCCACACGGGGCGGAGACTTCTTCTACCGCATGCACTTCGATATGCACTACATGCCGGTGCTCTGGGCGCGCTGGATCGTCGGCATCTGCGCCATGTTCATGCTGGTGGCGATCATTTCCGGCATCGTGACGCACAAGCGCATCTTCAAGGACTTCTTCACTTTCCGGCCGGGGAAAGGCCAGCGTTCCTGGCTGGACGCGCATAACGCCACGGCGGTACTGGCATTGCCTTACCACCTGATGATTACCTACACCGGCCTGGTCACGCTGATGTTCATGTACCTGCCGCAGGGCCTGGGCGCCGTGTACAAGGACAGCGACGCCTTCTTCGCCGATCTGAATGGCGGCCCACGGGTGGAAGCCAAAGCCTCCGGCTTATCGGCGCCGTTGACGCCACTGGCGCCGCTGGTGGCCAAGGCCAGCCAGCTGTGGGATGGCGCGTCGGTCGGCCGCATCATGGTCAGCCATGCCGGCGACAGTGCGGCGACGGTCACGCTGACGCAGCAGGATGGCCATGGCGTCAGCAACAACCTGCCGTCGCTGACCTTCGACGGCGTCACCGGCGGCTTGCTGACCGAGGCCGACAAGAGTGGCGCTGCAGTGGAGACGCGTGGCGTGATGTATGGCCTGCATATCGGCCGCTTCGCCAGCCCGCTGCTGCGCGGCCTGTTCTTCCTGTCCGGCCTGGCCGGCTGCGCCATGGTTGCCACTGGCGTGCTGCTGTGGGCCGTGAAAGAACGGCCCAAGCATGTGAAGGCGAATGCGAACGGCCGTATCGGCTTTGGTCTGCGCCTGGTGGATGGCTTGAACCTGGGCGGTATCGCCGGCCTGCTGATCGCCATGAGCGTCTACTTCTGGGCCAATCGCCTGCTGCCGCCTGGCTTGGAGGGGCGCCCGGACCTGGAAATCCATTGCTTCTTTACCGCGTGGGGCATCGCCGCCGTTGCGGCACTGGCGTTCCCGCAGCGATGGATGTGGCGCATCCAGCTTGCGCTGGCAGGCGTGCTGTTTGCGCTGTTGTTGCCGCTCAATCCCCTGACCGGTGGCGCCGGACTGTTCACCAGTGTGGCGCAGGGCTTGTGGCCAGTGGCGGGGTTTGATCTGGTGTCGCTGCTGATCGGCTGCGGCCTGCTGTGGGCCAGCAGGCGTCTCGGCAGCGCCGCCAAGGCGCCGCTCAAGGCCAAGCTGGCCAAGGTGGCGGCATGAGTGGCGCCTCGAACGCGGCGGCCATGGTCGCGGCCTTGTCCAGCGCGGCCGCCGGCTTTACGGCATTGAGTCTGGCCATGGACCGCCACTGGGAAGCCTTGCACGGCCGCGGCAATGTGCCGCGCGATGGCCAGCGCCGCCTGCTGCGCTGGGCCGGCAGCGGCGGGCTACTTATCTCGCTGCTGGTGTGTCTGTTTATCTGGGGCGCGGCGCAGGGCTGGGTAGCCTGGGCCGGCGTGCTGACCGCGTCGGCATTCGCGCTGGTACTGACGCTGTGCTACGCCGCGCATGCCATCGTGCGTATCGGCTGGGCGGCGGCGCTTGTCAGCGTGGTGGCGCTGGCCGCCGTGTTGGGCTTACTGCGCTAGCGGCGGCGCGACATCGCGCACGCCTGCCAAGCCCAGGATGGTCAGCAGCACATTTTGCGGGCCGGTATGGGCGTTATGCCCCGACCACCATTCCAGCTTTTCGGAATGGTAGCCGCCCGAGGTGCCGCCGCCGGACATGGTGATGGCCGGGATGCCCAGGCTCATGGGCAGGTTGGCATCGGTGGAGTGCGGGCTGTCGAGCAGCGCGGGCCGGCCCTGGACTTTGGCCGCCGCCAGCGCGGTGTTGACGATGACGGCGTCTGCCTTCATTTGCCCCGCTGGCCGGTCGCCGATCAGGACCACATCCGCAGTAATTCCCTTGCTGTTCCAGCGCTGATTGGTGTCCGCCACGCCTTGCTGGATGGCGTCCTTGATTTGCTGCTCCACCTTGGCCAGCAACGGCGCATCGGCGGAACGGATGTCGATGAGCATGGTGGCGTCAGCCGAGATGCTGTTCACCGACTGGCCGCCTTGCACCACGCCGACATTGAACGTCACCTTGGGTTGCGTGGGCACGCGGATGTCGTCAATGCGCGCGATCACGCGGCCCGCCGCGTGGATGGCGGACGGCAGGCCGAAGCCCTCGTAGCTGTGGCCTCCGGGGCCATGGATCGTGACTTTGAAACGGCGGCTGCCGGTACCGATGTAGGTCACGGGATCGCCGTCGACGCCAAGCGCGGGCTCCAGTCCGATGAAGGCCTTGATGTCCTTGCGCTGGATGAACAGGTGCTTCACGCCTTTGAGGTCGCCCAAGCCTTCCTCGCCGACGTTGGCGACAAACAGCACGTCGCCCTCGGTGTGTATTTTAGTCTCCTGCAAGGCCTGCGCGATGACCAGCAAGGCCGCCAGTGAGCGGCCGTTGTCGGCGATGCCGGGAGCGTAGATGCGGCCATCTTTTTCATGCGGCGTGAGATCGGTGCCGGCAGGGTAGACGGTATCCAGGTGCGCCGCCAGGACGATGGTCGGGCCTTTGCCGCTGCCACGGTAGGTGGCCAGTACATTGCCCGCATCATCGGTGTGCACATCGGCCAGGCCAGCGGCCTTGAAGCGGGCCGCCATGTCGCGGGCGCGTGCCGCTTCGGCAAAGGTCGGCGCGGGAATGGCGTTGATCGCCAGCGTGTTGGCATGCGTCGTGGCTTCGTTCTTTTCGATGTAGGCCAGCGCCTGTTTCACCGTGGGCTGCGCCAGGATGCGCGCCATGTTCTGTTCCTGCGTATGCGCAGGCAGGGCCGCAGCAATGGCGAGGCTGAGTAGCAGGTGTTTCATGAAACTCCGTTAGGGTAGTCCGGCGATCAGCGTCAACAACGCATCCACGTCCACCGGTTTGACAAAGTAGTGATCGAAGCCGGCGGCATCGGCCTGCTCGCGGTCTTCGCGGCGGCCGTAGCCGGTGACGGCCACCAGCGTGGCGTGGGCGGTATGCGGCAAGGCGCGCAGGCCGCGTGCCAGATCGTAGCCGCTGATGTCCGGCAGGCCGATATCGAGCAGGCACAGTTCCGGCGATGTGGCCTGGGCCAGCTCCAGCGCCTGCAGCGCGGTGTGCGCCACGCTGACATGATGGCCGCCCGCTTCCAGCAGCAGTTGCAGGGTCTGGGCCGCATCGACGTTGTCATCGACCACCAGCACTGCCAGTTTGCGGGACGCGATGGCACTGTGGCCTGGCTGTTCCTGCGTTGGCTGCTGGCGCGGCGTACCGGGCAGGGTGATGGTGAAGGTGCTGCCTTTTTGTTCGCCCTCGCTTTCCACGGCGACGTTGCCTCCATGGAGTTCCACCAGCGACTTGACCAGCGCCAGACCCAGTCCCAGCCCGCCCTGCGAGCGGTCCGAGTTGCGGTCGGCTTGCGCGAACAGCTCAAACACGTGACTGCGCAATTCGGGCGACATGCCGATGCCGTTGTCGCTGACGATCAGTTTCACATTGCTGCCTTCGGCGCGTGCGGTCAGCCTGATGGCGCCGCCCGACGGCGTGTACTTGGCAGCGTTATTGAGGACATTGACCAGCACCTGCACCAGCCGCTTGTGATCTCCCGTCACCACCAGTGTCGATGGCGGCAGGACCACGTCAAAGCGGTGCTGGCGCGCTTTCATCAACGGGTCCGCCTGTTCGACCGCATCCGCGATGATCTTGGCGACGTCGAGCGGCACGCGCGTCAGCGTCACCAGTCCGCGTGTCACGCGCGAGACATCGAGCAGGTCGTCCACCAGCCGTGTCATGTGGTGCACCTGGCGCACAATGATGCTGGCAGTGCGCTGCACGGCCGCCTCGCTGGCATGGCCGCTTTGCAGCAACTGCGCCCCGGCGCTGATCGGCGCCAGCGGGTTGCGCAGCTCGTGCGCCAGCATGGCGAGGAATTCATCCTTGCGGCGATCGGCTTCGCGCAGCTGGCTTTCGGCCTTCAGATGCTGGAGTTCCTTTTCCTGCAGTGATGCCGCCATCGCGTCCAGTGCGCGTGCCAGTTCGCTGATCTCTTCCTTGCCATAGACGATGCCGCTGCGCGCTTCCAGCGTGCCGGAGGCGATGCGGTTGGCGGTGTTGGCCAGACGCTTCACGCGGCGCAGCACCAGCACATCGCCGACAAACCATGCGGCCAGCAGCGCCAGGACCAGCGTCGCTCCCAGCGCCAGCAGGTCCAGCACCTGATCGTGGCGCGCACTGGCAGTGATTTCATCGGCCGGTATGCCGATGGTGACGGTGTAATCGGTCAGCCCGTTGTTGCCGACGCGGGCAAAGCGGTGCAGGCGTTCGATGCCATCCGGCCCGACCAGCAGCACCGGCTTGCCCGGCTCCGCCGCCATGGCGAGGCGCATCGCTTCGGATACCTGCTTGCCAAACCATTGTTCGGGATTGGGCTTGCGCGAAATGATCTTGCCTTCCGAGTCGGCGGTCAGCAGCAGCGAGCCGGGTGGCAGCTTGATATCAGCCACAAAGCGATCCAGCTTGGTCAGGTCCATCGCCGCAAACACCACGGCCTTGACCTTCTGGTCGTCGTCCATCACAGGGTAGGTCAGGTTGACGGTGTGCTTCTGGATCACGCGGCCGAAGATATAGCCGCCGGCCACAAAGCGTTTCAGGTGGACCGCGCGGCGGAAGTGCGAGCGGTCCGCCAGATTCACCTTGCCTTGCGAGGGTGTGGCGTTGCAGGTAACGTCGCCGTTCAGCTGGATCAGGCCGAGATTGGCGTAATCCTGATTCTGGCGCAGGATATTGGCCAGCAGGCGGTTGCAGTCCTCGTCGTCGCCCATCAGGTCGGGGACGCTGGCGACGTCGCGCAGAATCTGGCGCGCACTGGCAATCGACTGGGCCTCGTTGGCCGCAGCCAGATTGGTGAGGCGCAGCAGGTTATCTTCTGCCACCTCGATTGCATGGTCCCGCTCGCGCGCGCCGTTGATGAAGGTCATGATCGCGATGGGCGCAATCGCCAGCATGACCAGCAGCACCAGGCGGCTGCGCAAACTATTCAGCTGGAAGAGCAGGAAGGCCATGCGGCGTGGTCAGGCAGCGTTATGAAGGCGGTTACCGAAATGGATAATGGCCTGCACCCCTCGGCGCAAGGTGGCCACGTCATCGGAAATATACCCTATCCTAATATAACCTGGCACCCCCAATGCTTCGCCTGGCATGACCGCGACCGCGTATTCGGCCAGCAGCTGTTCGCTGAAGTGGATGGTATCCATGGTCAGGCTGGAAATGTCGCCCCACAGATAGGGGCCGGACGCGGGGCAGTGCATGGTCATCCACGGCAGGCCACATACCAGGTCCAGCACCAGGTTGCGCCGCTGGCGGTAGTCCTCCAGCATGGCGTCCGGTTCGCCGCTTTCAAATGCGGCGGCCATGGCCAGCTGCATCAGCATCGGCGCGGCGGCGGTGATCGGCCCTTGCAGCGTTTCCATGGCGGCGACCAGGTGCGCCGGGGCGACCGCGAAGCCGGCGCGCCAGCCCATCATGGCATAGCTTTGCGAGGCCGAATACAGGGTGACGATGCCCAGCTCCTGCCAGTTGCCGCGCGCCGCCAGGCTGATATGGCTGCCGTCAAAGATCAGCTTTTCGTAGCTTTCATCGACGATGGCGCGCGTGCCCGTGCGCTTCATCCAGGCGGCGATACAATCGAGTTCCTGCTGCTTCAGCACCGCGCCGGTCGGGTTGTGCGGATTGTTGATGATGAGGATGCGCGCCGGCGGCAGGCTGTCGAGCAATGTGTCGTTTATCTCCAACGGCAGATCGACCAGCACCGGCTTCAGCTCCAGCAATTCGCAGGTGGCGACATAGGCCGGCCAGTGCGGTTTGAAGATGATGACGGTGTCGCCGGGATCGGCCATCACGTACAGCGCCTGATATAAAGCCTGCTTGGCGCCATTGGTCACGAGGATCTCTTCGGGCCGGGCCGGGATGGCGTTTTCCTTGACCACCTTGGCCGCCAACCGCGCACGGATCTGACTGTCGCCAGCGACCGCCGTATAGGGCAGGTAGGGCTGCGCCAGGCCGTGCTGCACCGCGTCCAGCACGGTGGGCGGCGCCTGGAAATGCGAAATGGCGATGGAGAAATCGATCACGTCGTCGCCACAGGCTTTCATGGCGTCGACACGGCCATGCATGGCCGTTGTGGCCAGAGGTTTAGAGCGGGCAATGCGGCGAGAGAGGTCCATATTGATTCACTTTAGGAAATATTTATTCTACTTCAATCAGACTGACATGCAAGTAGCTATTCGCAATCGTGCGTTGCCGTCTGGTATGCTAGTGGTGTTAGCCAATGAGGATTCCAACGAGGATTTTATGCAGTTCACAACAAAAACAGTTTGCCAGGCACTGACGCTGGCCTTTGTCGCCGGAGTCGGCGCGACTTCCGCCCATGCGGAAGACATCATCAAGATCGGCCACGTGGCCGCCACCTCCGGCCCGATCGCCCATCTGGGCAAGGACAACGAGAACGGCGCGCGCATGGCCGTGGAAGAATTGAACGCCAAGGGCGTGCTCATCGGCGGCAAGAAGTACAAGGTCGTGATGCAGGCCGAGGACGACGCGGGCGATCCCAAGCAAGCCACCGCCGTGGCGCAAAAACTGGTGGACGCCAAAGTGCAGGGCGTGATCGGCCACGAGACCTCGGGCACCACGATTCCGGCGTCGCGCATTTACTACGATGCCGGCATTCCGCAGATCACGCCATCGGCCAGCTCGCCGCAGTACACGCGCCAGCGCTACAACACCACGTTCCGCAACATTGCCAATGATGAGCAGCTCGGCCCGGCCCTGGCGCGCTACGCGATGCAGAGCATGCAGGCCAAGCGCATCGCCGTGGTGGACGACCGCACCTCTTACGGCAAAGGCCTGGCCGACGAATTCGTCAAGACCGTCAAGAAGACCGGCGCCGCCAGCGGCACCACGATTGTCTCGACCCAGTTCACCAACGACAAGGCGACCGACTTCAGCGCCATCCTGACCGCGATCAAGGCCACCAAACCGGACATGATCTTCTTCGGCGGCATGGATGCGGTGGCCGGCCCCATGCTGCGCCAGATGAAGCAGCTGGGCATTCCGATCAAGTTCATGGGCGGCGACGGCATGTGCTCGGACTCGGTGCCGCGCCTGGCCGGCGAAGGCATGAGCGATGGCCAGGTGATCTGCGCGGAAGCGGGCGGTGTCGAGCCGTCGCAGGAAAAAGGCATGGCCGAATTCCACGCCCGCTACAAGAAACGCTTTGGCATCGAGGTGCAGACCTACGCGCCATACACCTATGACGCGCTGATGACCATGGTCGACGCCATGCAGAAAGCCGGCTCGCCAGATCCGGCGAAGTATTTGCCGGTGCTGGCCAAGATCAGCCACAAAGGCGTGACCGGCAATATCGCGTTTGACGCGCGTGGCGACATCCAGAATGGTGTGCTGACAATCTTCACCTTCAAAGACGCCAAACGCCAGAAGCTGGCTGTGATGAAATAAACACGCCTACTTCGAGGACTAAATCCGCATCCCCAGCCAGATCACCGATTCCGTTGCGGCGGATACGGTGGTCTCTAGCAGGCGGGCCCATGGTCCGCCTGTCTGCACATGACCGGCAGCCAGGTCGTGATGCTCCTGTTCCTCCCCGATGATGGCGACGACTGCCGCCAATGCCGCCGCATCGTCCTTGAGTTGCACCATCTGTTGCTGCAAATGCCGCAGCACGACCCGTTCGACCGCCAGCGTGGTCTGCGCGATGGCGCGCGCGCCCAATAATCCCGTCAGCACGCCCAGCCCATATCCACCGATCGCGCACAACCAGTAGCTTTTGCAACGCCGCACGCCGCGCCGCGTGAGTTCGGCGAGGAAGATCGCGCGGTGCCGCTCCTCGTGAGACTTGAACGATTCCAGTTGCGCGACCAGTCCCTTTGCCGTCAGGCGGGCCATCAGGATCTGTCCTGCGTAAATGCTGACCGCACCTTGTTCACCGGCGTGGTTGACCTTCAGGATGCGCGCTGCGAGCGGTATGGGATTTGACATGGGTGCAATGTACCATGTTCGCAGGCGTAAAAAAACCGATGAGGTCATCATCGGTTTTTCGTCGATCAGGCGCCGGGTGGCGGGCCGCCGGCTCCTGGACCAGGGCCGCCAGGGCCGCCCGGGCGCGGACCCCAGCCCTGCTCATGGTTCTCGTTGTTGGAGGTGCCGCTGCCGCCGAAGCGGTAGGACAGCCCGACATAGAACACGCGGCCGTCGAAGCGGCGGGTGCTGGTTTCGCGCAGTGTGGCGCTGTTGATCACGGTTTCCATCTTGTTGGTGTTGAACAAGTCCGTGACGTTGGCCACCAGGCTCAATTGCTGCGTGACGTTGTGGCGCCAGCTCATGTTGAACGTGTGGTTGGGCGAACGGTAGCCCTGGCCGGACAGCGTCTTGCCCATCATTTGCAGCGCCATCTGGATCTGGTTGGCCGGATCGTACTGGTAGTTCAGTCGCACGCGGCCGCTCAGCGAATTGGCGGTGCGCGTCACCAGCAAACCGCTGTCGTCGTAGAAGCTTTGCTGCGAGCGGGCCAGGTTGCCGCTGGTGTTGAGCGTGAGCGATGGCGTCAGCTTGCCGCTGACGGTAAATTCCAGGCCGCTCGAATGGCTGCCTTCACCGTTGGCTTTGGTGGTCAGCAGCACGTTGGGCGCGACGAAGTAGCGGTAATCGACGATGGCGTCGGTGTCGCGGCGGTAGTAGCCGCGCAGATTGGTTTCCAGGCCGCCGATCTTGGTTTCGTAGCCAACTTCGAACGAATCGGTCTTGGTCGGTTTCAGATTCGGATTACCTGACGAGACGTTGAATTCGTCGCGGTAGGTCACGTACGGATTCAGGTCGTTGGCGTTGGGACGGCGAATCCGGCGGGCGTAGGCGAAACGCAGGTTGGCGTTGTCGTTGACCTTGTAGGTCGCATATGCACTGGGGATGTAGTTGATGTAGCTGTTCTTGCCTTCAATGCCGCCGGTGATCTGGTGGATGTCCATGTCCGTGTATTCGGTGCGCAGGCCGGCCAGCGCGCCCCAGCGTTCGTTCAGACGCATCTGGTAGGTGCCGTACAGCGCGTACACGGTTTCATCCAGCTCGTAGCTGTTGGTGCGGCCGTTGTTGATCCTGGCGATGCCGGTGACTGGATCGATGTCGGTGTACAGCGTGTCGAAATCGTTCTTGTTGGTGGCGACCTTGTAGCCCGCCTTGGCGGTGCCGCCCCACAGCGGACGCTCGTAGTCACCGGTGAAGTCGATGATGCGGGTGCTGAATTCGTTGTGCTGGTTGGCGCGCGCGTCGATCATGCCAGGCGTGGCATACACATTGTCGTAGTTGCTGACGTTATCGTTTTCCGATGCCGACACACGCAGGTCGATCTTCAGCGTTTCGCCTGGCAGTTCGCCTTTGTGATCGTAGCGGCCGCCCCAGCTGAAGTTCTTGCTGTCGCCGGTACGCACCGTGGTGCGCTGGTAGTCGCTGGCCGGGATCATGGCCGTGGCGCCGTTGATGTAATGGTCAGCGGAGTGCTGGTCGTTGGTACGGCTGTTGTACGAGGCGCTGCCGGCCAGGGTGTCGGTCTGATTCAGGTTGTAGCTGACGGTGCCGTTCAGGCCCGCCATGTCATTCAGGCCGCGGCCGACGGACTGCTGGCTGCTGTGAACGAACTGGCCGCTGAGTGGATCGAGGCGGTCGCGCGTGACATCGGCCACCGAGTTGCGGCCATCGTGTCGCACGTTGGCGCTGCCCTGGAAACCCCAGGCGCCTTCGTTGTAGCTGCCGTTGACGGCGCTGTTGTAGCGGCCCGCAGTGCCGGCGTTGCCGTTGACGGTGGTAAAACCGCCGGGCTTGCGGTTGCGGCGCATCACCAGGTTCAGGATGGGGCCGCCGCCGGCTTCGTTGCCGAACTGCGCGCCGGGATTGTTGATGACCTCAATCGATTCGATGTCGTCGGCGGCCATGGCCTGCAGCGCCGGGCCGCGGTTATCGCCCTGCAGCATGGCTGAGGGCTTGCCATCGACCATGATCTGGACGTTGGGGCTGCCACGCAGGGTGATGCTGCCGTCCGGATCGACGTTGACGGAGGGGACGTTGTTGAGCGCATCGGCAGCGGAGCCGTTGGTGCTGGAGACGTCGGATTTCACATCGTAGACCTGGCGGTCGATGCGGTTGGTGGGGCGTTCGGCTGAAACAGTTACCTCCGGAACGACGGCGTCTTTGGCGTCTTTGGCTTTAACGGCGGTCGTAGCGGGCTTTGTGGCTGGCTTTTCGGGAGTGGTGTTTTGAGCGTAAGCTGGCAGAATAGCGCTGCCGGTAAGGCAGCAGGTAAGCAGTATCTTTTGCATGGTGTTGACGGCGCACCGTCACTATACGGTAGAGTTGCCATTATACCAGCGGGGTATCTGGCAAATTATCGCATTTACGCTTCTTTACTTTGGCTTTACAAACGACATAAAGCGGCGCAAGGCAAGCGCGGGCACGCGCGCGCAAGGCAAAAAAAGCGCCGCGACCAGCGCGGCGAAAACCACTTCAGGGTAATACAAAATCATCGTATCACGCCGGGAATCGCGCAAAATTACACTTAGGTAAGGCAACTGGAGAACAACAGCATGGCACGTGGCACTGCACATATCGGGAAAGAAACATACACCACACGGCTGGAGATCGGCGCTCACGCGCTGATCGGCGACGAGCCGGAGCGCAACGGCGGCAAGAACGCGGGACCGGCGCCCTATGATTTTCTGCTGGCGGGACTGGGCTCGTGTACCGCGATCACCTTGCGCATGTATGCCGATCGCAAGCAGTGGCCAGTGGACGCGGTGGACGTCGACCTGCACCTGACGCACGCCGACGACGGCAGTACCGTGATCCGCCGCACGCTGACGATCACCGGCGCGGTGGATGCCACGCAGAAAGCACGGATGGCGGAGATCGCCGAGAAAACGCCTGTCACGCTGACCCTCAAGGCCGGCCTGCGCATCGACACTGTGCTCGGCTGAGCGCGCAACCCCGCAGGCCGTCAATGTAATTGTCATCTTCAACGGAACTTGTTAGCCCGGCTATTTGTCCAACCAAGGCAAAGTGAGCCGTGTGACGTGTATTTTCCTTGGGGGATGATATGGACCTGATTAAGTATCTGGCTAAGCATCTGGCGGGGTTGCTTGCGCTGGTGGCGAGCTGCTCGGCGATGGGAGCGCCCTTGTTGTCGGAGGGCTTTGACGATGTGGCGACGTTGCCGGGGCGGGGCTGGGCGTTCGTCGATAGCAGTTCACCGCCGGGCACCACCGGCTGGTTTCAGGGCAACGCGGCGATCTTCCCGGCAGCGTCCGGGCCGGCGAACGCCTACATCGCGGCCAACTTCAATAACGCCGGCTTCGGCGGCGCTGTCAGCAACTGGCTGCTGACGCCGGAAGTGATGCTGACCAACGGCGAATCACTGGACTTCTCCTTGCGCCTGCTGGGCGAGGGCCTGCTGGACCGCATGGAAGTCTATGTCAGCACCGGCGGCGCCTTCTCGATGCTGGCGGCATTTGAATCGGACAGCGATACCGGCTGGCTCGACAAGACCATCCTGGTCAACGGTCTGGCTGCGCCGGCCATTGGGCGCTACGCCTTCCGCTATGTCGTGGACGACACCAGTATCAATGGTAATTATGTCGGTATCGATACCGTCAGCGTCAATGCCTTGCCGGTGCCGGATACCGTGGCCTTGCTGTGTCTGGGCCTGGTTGTGCTGCTGGGCACTGGCCGTTCGCGACGCCGATGGCTGGCCACGACCGGCCTGGCCGCCAGCGCGCTGGTGGCCAATGCGGACGAGCACGGTGTCATGAGCTTCCCCCATGTGCAGGTGATGCGGCAGCAAGCTCCGGCTACCGTTGCCGCTGCCGATCCCGGGCAGGGCGGTTTCATGGCATACAAGGACCCGCAGACCGGCCAGCTCACCGGCCCGAATCCCGCGCAAGCCGCATTGCTGACAGCGGCCGCGCGCACGCCGGCGCCGCTGGTCAGGCAGCGGCCGCAACTCATCCGCCCGCCGTATGGCGGCATCGGGGTGATGCTGGATGAGCGCCAGGCCCGCTACGCCATGGTCCGCAAGGCCGACGATGGCAGCATCACGGAATCCTGCGTGCCAGCCGAAGGAGAGACAAAATGAAAGCGCTACTGACTGCCCTGGTGGCGCTGCTGTTGTCTTCCGTGAGTTGGGCCGCCGCCACCATCACCATCGTGAACGGCGATGCGCCCGGTGTCGGCTTCAATGATCCGACACCGGTTGCGCCGGTGGGCGGCAACGCCGGTACCACGCTGGGCGCGCAGCGGCTCAATGCCTTCCAGGCGGCCGCCAGCCAGTGGGGCGACAGCCTGGATAGCAGCGTTCCGATCCGCGTGCTGGCGACCTGGGAAGCCCTGCCATGCACCGACTCCGCCGCCGTGCTGGGCAGCGCAGGTGCACTGGAAGTGTTTTCCGATTTTCCGGGCGCGCCGCAAGCCAACGCCTGGTTTGGCAAGGCGGAAGCCAACAAGCTGCTCGGCTTCGACATGGACCCGGAAACGCCGGACGTGCGTGCGCGCTTCAATGTCAATCTTGGCCAGCCGGGCTGTTTTACCGGCTCGCCGTTCTATCTTGGCCTCGATAACAACCACGGCAGCAACACTGATCTGGTCACGGTGTTGTTGCACGAGTTCGCACACGGCCTCGGCTTCCAGACCTATACCGATGACGAAACCGGCGAACTGCTGGCCGGCGTGCCCAGCATCTGGGATTACTTTCTGCTCGATACCAGCAGCGGCAAGGTGTGGAAGGACATGCGCAATGCGGAACGCGCCGCGTCAGCGGTGAAATCGGGCAAGCTGGTGTGGAACGGTGTGCAGGTCACCAATGCTGCGCGACTGGTTTTGCAGGCGGGCACGCCGGTGCTGACCATCCTGTCGCCACCGTCCGAATCGGGCGTGCTGCAGGTGGGAACGGCGGCCTTCGGCCCGCCGCTGGCGAGTCCTGGCCTGACGGGCGAAGTGATGCCGGTGGTCGATACGGCGCCCGATACCGGCCTTGCATGCACGCCGCTTTCCGCCTTGAATGCCCGGGCAGTGAAGGGCAGGATAGCGCTGATCGACCGTGGCGCCTGCACCTTCGTGGTCAAAGTGCGCCATGCGCAGGACGCCGGGGCGATTGCGGTGCTGATTGCCGACAACGTGGCCGGGGCGCCACCGCCGGGGCTGGGTGGCAGCGATCCCGGCATCTTCATTGCCGCCGTACGCATTACGCAAGAAGATGGCGCAGCCTTGAGGCAGGCACTGGCAGGGCGATCACGCAAGCACTCCGGCCTGTTCGCCAATCTCGGCGTGAACCTGGCGGTGCGCGCTGGCACCGATGCGCTGGGGCGGGTGCTGATGTATGCGCCACGTCCCAATCAGCCCGGATCATCGGTGTCGCACTATGACACCAGTGCCACCCCGAACCTGCTGATGGAGCCGGCCATCAACGCCGACCTGCGGCATGCGGTCAGGCCGCCGTACGACCTGACCTTGCCGTTGTTGAAGGATATCGGCTGGTAAGTCAGGCCGGTGCCGTCGTCACGTAATCGACGATGCGGTCGGCGCAGGCCTCCGAGATCGCGATAAAGCGCGCACCGTTGCGGAAGCGGCCGTGCGTGCCGACCGCCTGGCTGTTGACCACGGTAAGCGTGATCTCGTTGCGGATGGTGCTGCCGGGGAAGCAGAAGTTGAGCAGGTACTGCTCATCAGCGGGCATCGCGTGGTCACTCACAAATGCGACGCCCATGCGCGAGATGTCGATGATCTGCGCAGGAAAATTGTGTTCTCCTTGTACATCGGTGAGATAGGCGTCGACCTGCAACAACCGCCTAACATGCTCTCGTCTCGGGTCCATCGTTGTTTGGGATAGCCACTAAAAGTCATAGTATGACAGATGCCGCAGCAACCCTGTCAGCTTTGTGCTCTGCCGCACATACCCGGCTTGTATTCTTTGCTACGTTGAGGACATGGCTATCTCAATCAACAAACAAATAGAACGGCTGCTGCGCAAGGTGTTTGGCATTGAAGCCTTGCGCGACGGGCAGCAGCGCGTTATCGACAGTGTCATGGCGGGGCGCGACACGCTGGCCGTGATGCCCACCGGCAGCGGCAAGTCGCTGTGCTACCAGTTGCCCGCGCGCCTGCTGGACGGCATCACGGTGGTGGTGTCGCCCTTGATCTCGCTGATGAAGGACCAGGCCGAAAAACTGGAAGAGGCGGGCATTGCCAGCGCAGCGCAAGTCAACAGCAGCCTGTCGCGCGCCGACGAGCTGGAAGCACTGGAAGCAATCGGGGGCGCAGACAAGGACATCGTCTTTTGTACGCCGGAGCGCCTGGTCAGCACCGAGTTTCGGGAACTGCTGCAGCAGACCGGCGTCGGCTTGCTGGTGATCGACGAAGCCCACTGCATCTCGCAGTGGGGCCATGACTTCCGGCCGGCGTATATGGAAATCGGCAGCGCGCTGGCGGCGCTGGGCCAGCCGCAGGTGTTGGCGTTGACCGCGACCGCCACGGATGACGTGATCGCCGACATCCGCGCCCAGCTGGGCCGGCCCGCGCTACGGGTGGTCAACACGGGCATTTACCGGCCCAACCTGCAATACCGGGTACAGCAGGTCACCAATCCGGAAGAGAAGAACACCACGCTGCTGGAGCTGGTGCGCGGCACGCAAGGTGTCGGCATCGTCTATGCGGCCACCGTCAAGGCGGTGAAGGAGGCCTACCAGCTACTGCTGGATGCCGGCGAAAGCGTCGCGCTCTACCACGGCAAGCTGCGCGCGGCCGAACGCAGCGAAAATCAGAACCTGTTCATGAACGGCGAGCGCCGCATCATGGTCGCCACCAACGCCTTTGGCATGGGCATCGACAAGAGCGATACGCGCTTTGTGATTCACCTGCAGGTGCCTGGCAATCTGGAAGCCTACTATCAGGAGTCCGGCCGCGCCGGCCGCGATGGCGAGGACGCCGCGTGCACGCTGCTGTACTACCACGACGACACGCGCCTGCAAAAATTCTTCCTCATGAAGAGCAAGGCGCCGGACGACAGGCATGAACTCGACCGCGAAAAACTCGAGCGCATGATCGGCTACGCGCAAAGCGGCTTTTGCCGCTGGAAGCTGCTGCTGGACTACTTCGGCGATCCGCTGCCCGGCTTCGAGCGCTGCTGCCGCTGCGACAACTGCCTGTCGCCGCCCGTGATATCAGGGGATCAGCTCGAACAGGAGCAGCTGGGTGACTTGCGTCTTGCTGAAGTTATCGTCGGAGATCAGCACCAGGCTGGCATGGCCATTGGCTAGCAGGGGACCGAAGGACATGCCTTCCAGGTTATCCACGATCGGCAGTTTGAGGTCGGCGAGGTCCAGCACCAGGCGCTTTTTGACCAGCGTGTAGCGGGCCTCCTTGAGCGTCGCCAGCTGCTGGATATCGCTGGCGCCGTCGGTATCGATCTCGAAGATCCGCACATAGTCCTTGTACGAGCCGTCGTCAGCCTGCACGCCAGAGCGCTCCATCACCAGCATGCGGTGTTCGCTGAGCGAGAGGATTTCCGAAATGCCGTTGTCGGCATATTTGCCTTCGCCCGGCGTGGCGGGGATGGCCTCCAGCGGATAGGCATACTGGCCCAGTACCTTGCCGTCCCGCGTGAAATGCGTGATGCGGTTGACGGCACCGTGTTCCGGCGTCGGCTCGGGGCCGTCCTGATACATCGGTCCTTCCAGTGACACCCAGATGGTGCGGCCATCGGGTGTAAAGCTCAAGCCCTCAAAGCTCTGGTTGTTGCGCGGGCCGAACTTGTGTTCTTTCGATACCGTGAACAACGGCGGTAACGGCAGCGTGAACAGATAGTGGCCGTCGGCAGTGGCCTGGCGGATGAATGGATCGAGGCCCAGTGTCACATCGCCTTCGCTGCCGTACCAGATGCTGCCGTCGCGCGGATCAACGCGGATGGTTTCCAGGTCCGGCACCACGCCGTTCTTGCGCTTGTACTCTTCCTTGGTCAGATAGGTCGATCCATCCGGCTGCAGGAAGCTGCTGACCCCAGTCAGCTGCACCGATTTGAACGACTGCAGATCGTAAGCCAGCTTGGCGCGATAGTAGCGGGCCGGGTTGAATTGCGAACGGTCGTCGCTGATCATCACCCATTCGTCCTTGTCGGCGTGGTAGTCGATGCCGGACAGGCCGCCCACCGTCGTGCCCTGGAATTCCTGGCGCCATGGCAGCCGTTGTTCGCCGATGAAGCGCATGCCCGATACGGTGTCCGGTGCAGCTGGTTTCTGGCGCGGGAAGGGCGCGCAGGCGCTAAGCGTCAGGGCGCAGGCGAGGGTGATGAGCGTCTTTTTCATGGGGCCGCATCATACCATCACTCGATCTGCCAGTCAGGGAAAGGATCGGGTAAATGACGCCATGCGGCCACCCCGGCGGCATGCTCGTCGTCGGTCAGTACGCAGTGGGCAAACGCGGCCTCGATGGCGCTGCGGTCCATGGCGCGGCCAATGAACACGACCTCGTTGACACGGTCGGTGTAGGGCGGCGCCCAACGGCCCACCGGTTCGACCGAGGCGATCTTGCCCGCGCGTGAATACGCCACTGCCCATTCCGGCCGTGTGGCCAGCCACAGATAGCCTTTGGCGCGTATCAGGCCAGGGAAACCCTGGTCGAGGAAATGATCGAAGCGGCGCGGATGCAGGGCGCGCGGCTCGCGCAGCACAAAGCTGCCGATGCCGTACTCCTCCGTCTCCGGCACATGCTCGCCCGCCAGCTCGCGCGCCCAGCCGGCCATCTGGCTGGCCTTGTCCAGGTCAAACTTGCCGGTGCCCAGAATTTTATGCAGCGCGACGCGGCCACGCTCGGCATACACGATGTCGGCGCCGGGATTGAGCGCCTTGATCACGGCGCGCACGTCGCCTAGCTGCTCCAGCGTGACCAGGTCGGTTTTGCTGACCACAATCACGTCGGCAAATTCGATCTGCTCCGACAGCAGGCTGGCCAGCGTGCGGTCATCGCCTTCGCCCGCCGTTTCGCCGCGCTGGGCCAGGAAGTCGGTGCTGTTGTAGTCGGCCAGCAGATTCAGCGCATCCACCACCGTCACCATGGTGTCGATGCGCGCCACATGGTTCAGTGACGCGCCGCCTTCGTCCTCAAAGTCGAAGGTGGCGGCGACCGGCATCGGTTCGCCGACACCGGTCGATTCAATCAACAGATAGTCGAAGCGGCCTTCCGCGGCCAGCTTGCGCACTTCCAGCAGCAGGTCTTCACGCAGCGTGCAGCAGATGCAGCCGTTGCTCATCTCGACCATTTTCTCTTCGGTGCGCGACAGCGCGGCGCCGGCATTCTGCGCGCCGTCACGCAGCAGGCTGGCATCGACATTCACCTCGCTCATGTCGTTGACGATGACGGCCACGCGCAAGCCGTCGCGGTTGGCGAGTATGTGATTGAGCAGGGTGGTTTTACCGGCGCCGAGGAAGCCGGAAAGCACGGTGACGGGGAGACGGGTATCTGGAACGGGCATGGCAAATCTCGCTTGGTTAATGCAATCGAGTTGCATATTAAGCGGATTCGAATTTAAACGCAACCAAGTTGCGTTAATTAGTTTTTACGATTGCAGTTGGCGCAGGTGCCTTTGATGAGGAAGTCGATTTCCTGCGTCTGGAAGCCTTCCGGCAGCTTGATCTTGCGCGGCAGGGCGACATCGGTGAAGCAGGTGACCTGTTCGCATCGCGTGCACTGGAAGTGCGCGTGCTCGTGGGCGTGGTGGCCGGCGCCAGCGCTGAAGCGCCAGACCTGGTCGGCGCCGGCGATGCGGTGGATCAGCTCATTCTCCGTGAGCCATTCCAGCACGCGGTACAGCGTGACCGAGTCCAGTTCCGCGTGCGCTTTTTTGGCGAGATGGGTTTGAATTTCGTGGTGGGTCAGGGATTTGCTCTGGCCCAGTAAAAAGTCAAGCACCATGACACGCTGGCGGGTAACGCGGGCGCCAGTAGCGCGGATCTGTGATTCAGCAGTATTCGTAGGCATCCCGCTATGGTAACACGGCGTATGAAACTGGCTGGTGGCGCAAGCGGCAGGCTTGCGGTTAGAATACCGGCATGTTACGCCGATCCACCGCTCCGATAGTCCATGTATTGCTCGCGCTGCTGCTGCTCCTGACGCAGCAGGTCGGGGTGACGCACGTCTATACGCACTGGCTGGGCGCGGAGCAGCAAAACTTCCAGCTGACCGACGCCGACCAGGCCGAGCATCGCAAGCGCGTGGCCGTCCACAAGGTCTGCGCGGAATGCGTCTCGGTGGCCCAGATGGCTGCGGCCATCACCGCCTCGCCGCTGACGCTGGCCATCTCCACCCTCAGCACCGGCCCGGTCGCGATGCCGGCCACGCTGGCCGCCTGCGAGCGCACCACTTGCGTCTTCCAGCCACGCGCTCCCCCTCTGGCCTGACACCCGAAATCCGTCCTGAATCTTGAGTTTTTCGCCGTGGCCGCGGGATGCGTGGCTGCGTGCGTGTCATCCCTATTTGCTAGAGGTTTTACATGAATATCCAACGTACGCTGCTGGCCAGCGCGATCCTGTCCGCCTATTCCTCGCTGGCTTTCGGCCAGGCTGTGGTGCCACAAGTTGTGGTCACCGCCAACCCGTTCGGCAACACCGCCAATGATCAGATCCTGGCGCCCGCCAAAGTGCTGGCCGGCGACGAACTGCGCGACAAAGCCGGCAGCTCGCTGGGCGAGACGCTGTCGCAGGAGCTGGGCGTTTCCGCGTCGGCGTTTGGCGCTGGCGCATCGCGTCCTATCATCCGCGGCCTGGAAGGCGCGCGCGTCAAGATGCTGGAGAATGGCATGGCGGTGTCCGACGTGTCCGGGCTGTCGAATGACCACGCGGTCGCGGCGGAAGGCGCGGTGGCGCAGCAAATTGAAATCCTGCGCGGTCCGGCGGCCCTGCTGTATGGCTCTGGCGCGATCGGCGGTCTGGTGAACGTCGTCAACGAACGTATTCCCACGGCGCTGGAACCCAGGTTGACGGGCCAGCTGGAAGCGCGCGGCAGCACGGTCGACAATGGCCGCAATCTCTCCGGCACCCTGGACGGCGCTGTCGACAAGCTGGCGTGGCACATCGACGGCAATCTGCGCAATGCCGGCGACTACAAAATCCCGGGCAACCGTGTGTTCAATGACCCGGATTCCGCCAGCGGCCGTCTGCCGCATTCGGACACGCGCTCGCGCACCGGCGGCTTTGGCGGTTCCTACATCGACAGCTGGGGCTTTATTGGCGCGTCGGTGTCGCGCCTGTCCAATGTCTACGGGATTCCGAGCGACGAAGGCTCGAAAATCGACCAGAAGCAAACCCGTTATGACCTCGACAGCCTGGTAAAAACCCCATTCGCAGGCTTTGAAACCTTCAAGTTCAAGGCTGGCTACACCGACTACAAGCACGCCGAAATCGGCGAGGACGGCCTGCCGGAAGTCCTGTTCAAAAACCATGCGCTGGAGACCCGCTTCGAGCTGACCCATCAACCGGTGGCCGGTTGGCACGGCACCTTGGGCGTACAGACCGAGAACACCAACTTTTCCGCGCTCAGCGCCGAGGGCGGTCCGGATACCGTGCCGGTCACGCACTCGACGTCCAACGCCGCCTTCGTGGTCGAGGAAACCGACTTCGGCCCGGTCAAGTTCAACGCCGGCGGGCGGGTGGAGCGCGTGAAGCGCGAACCGGTGACGGGCGTCAACCGTTCGTTCAACCTGCAATCCGCTTCGTTTGGCGGCCTGTGGCCGTTCGTGCCTGGTTACGCGCTGGGCGCCACTTTCTCGTATGCCCAGCGCGCACCGTCGACGGAAGAGCTGTACTCCCACGGTCCGCATGACGCTACCGTGACCTTCGACATCGGCAACGCCGATTTCAGGAAAGAGACCTCGCGCAACATCGAAGTAACGCTCCAGAAGACCACGGGCCTGGTGCGCTGGAAGGCCAACGTCTTCCGCAACAAGGTCAGTGACTTCATTTATGGCCACATCACCGGCAAGCTGCTGGATGAAGAGGGCCATCCAGGCGACGAACTGCGCGAGCGCATCTTTGAACAGGCCGACGCCACGATCCAGGGGGCGGAAGCCGAACTGGAATACAACCCGACGGGCGCCGGCTGGTCTGGCCGCGTATTTGCCGACACCACGCGCGGCAAGCTGGAACGTGGCGGCAGCCTGCCGCTGCAACCAGCGACGCGGGTCGGCGCGAGCACGGCGTACAAGATGGGCGCATGGCGCGCGGGCCTGTCGCTGGTGCACGCACAGTCGCAGGACCGTCTGGCCTCGTTTGAGACGAGCGCTACGCCAAGCTACAATCAGCTCAATGCCAACCTCTCGTACACCCAGAAAGCCGGCGCGTATGATCTGACCTGGTTCCTGCTGGCGAAAAACCTGACCAATGACGAGATCCGCGTATCGACTTCGGTGCTGAAGGATATCGCACCTTTGCCAGGACGGAATATTGTATTCGGCGTTCGCGCCAAGTTCTAACGCGTTAAATATGAAGGCTGCCGAGCAAGGCAGTCTTCGGTCACGGTTTACTTGACTTGCAATTGTAGTTATTGGGGATTCACGTAATTAATAAAATACTATGAGTGATATTTTATCCAATCTATGCGTCGAGAAAATCAAATCAAAGCTGATCGCCAGCAGGGAGCTTGCAACTCAGCTCGCTGATGCAGGTTTGAGTCTGCCCGAGTATGATTTCAATTTTATTGAAGGGCTGCGGACCCGCAGGCCGGACGAGCAGCATGTCAGTGTCTATTTTGATGAAGTATTTAAGGAAGCGCTCAACCTTAAACGAGGCATCTGGAATCCTTTGTTGCATCAGGAACTGCCAGCCGGTCAGCAATCTCCCTACGTGAATTCTTTGCTGCGGAAGGCAGTTCTTGACGGAAGGCCTGTCGGCGCAGGACGTTCCCTGGATGCGAATTATCTGTTGTATCAAAGGATGGCGGTTGACGAGCCGGACCGCTGGCTGGCGTATCTGCAATTGATTAAAGCTATAAAAAATAAGGAGCTGGAGAGTTTTAAAGCAAGCGCTCCTGACATTTTCCTGTCAAACGATAAAGTGACAGTCAAAGCTGTCGCTAAATTAATTGAGAATATATGTTCAAAGCTGGGTTTGGCTGCTGAAGTCTGGTCTGACAGGAAGAGTGTAGTTGTCGTTCGAAAGATAGATGATAATTGCTTTATATCTGCATGTTGGGATGATCTGCTGTCACTTAAGAAGCGTGGGAATTTCCAATTTATTTGCAGAGTTCACGATGCTCCTGTTGAATTTGATTCACCCGTAACCGAGAGCTGGCTATTCAGCATACATAGCTTAGCCCCGGGCGGATACTTTTATGGCTCGAACAATGGGTCCTGGGAAGCGGTTGCACTGAGCGCCTATGCTAATCTCGCGTTCTTCAAATTAATGATCCCTCTGCATTAAAAAGCAAGCCAGACGGCGGTGCGGGCGACGGTGCAGTCGCGATGAACGCAAGCCGCACCATCCCGCCTGTCATCACTGTTTCAAGCCAGTGCTTCCGCCGGACCGAAGAACTCGTAGTGCGTCTGCGAAGCCGGCACACCCAGTTCCGCCAGGTGTGATTTCACGGCCTTCATGAATGGCGTCGGGCCGAGGAAGTAGGCGTCCAGGTCGCGGGTGGCCGGCAGCCAGTCCGACAGCTGTTGCGGATTCAGATAGCCGGTTGCATGCGGCTGCGGTGCTTGCGTATCGGCGTTTTCGTAGCAGTAGAAGCGCTGCAGCTGCGGGTGTTTGGCCGCCAGCGCATCGATATGGTCGCGGAACGCGTGCACGCCAGCGTGGCGTGCGGCATGGATGAAGTGCACCGGGCGATTGCTGCTTAACGCCGCAGTCAGCATGGCCAGCGTCGGCGTGATGCCCACGCCGCCACTGATCAGCACCACCGGCTTGTCGCTGTCCGTCAGCACAAAGTCGCCTGCTGGCGGGAACACCTCCAGACTGTCGCCGGCGTTGACCTGGTCATGCAGGAAGTTGGACACCAGGCCACCGGGTTCGCGCTTTACACTGATGCGCAAGCTGACGCCGTTCGCCGCTGCGGACAGCGAATACTGGCGGCGCTGCCCAATGCCGTTGATGTTGAGCGTCAGCCCGATGTACTGGCCCGGTTTGTGCGCCACGACCTGGCCGCCATCCTCCGGCGTCAGCACAAAAGACGTAATCTCGTCGCTCTCCATCGTCTTCGAAGCCACCTTGAAAGCACGGGCGCCGCGCCAGCCGCCTGGCGCCTGTTCGTTTTCCTTGTAGATGTTCTCTTCCGCCCCGATCAGGATCTCAGCCAGCTGGCCGTAGGCTGCAGCCCATGCCTCGATCACTGCATCCGTGGCGATTTCCTCACCCAGCACCTCGCGGATGGCCTTCAGCAGCGAGGCGCCCACGATAGGGTAGTGCTCTGGCTGGATCTGCAGCGAGACGTGCTTGTTGATGATGGTGCTGACCAGCGGACCAAGGTTTTCCAGCTTCTCGATATTCTTCGCGTACATGAGCACCGCATTGGCCAGGGCGCGTTGCTGATGGCCCTCGTGTTGGTTGGCCTGGTTGAACAGCGGCTTCACTTCCGGATAGTCGCGGAACATCGTCTGATAGAAGTGACGGGTCAGGGCTTCGCCGCCGGTTTCCAGCAATGGGACGGTGGCGGTAATGATGGCTTTATGTTCGGTGCTCAGCATGATTTCAGTCTCTCAATGGGTTACGACGTAAACAAGTATACCATATGAATGTTTAAGCGTGCACGAAGCGCCACCGGAATCCCGTGGCGCTTCGTCAGGTGCTTAGAGGTCGAACTTCAATTCAGCGACGTAGGTCCGTTGCGGATACGGATGGAAGTTCCAGTACTTGTCGTTATTGAGGTTATCCACGCCCAGTGCCATGCTCCATTGCTGATTGAACCGGTAGCGCAGGCGCGTATCGACGGTGAAGTATTTGCTGGCGCCCATATAGGCAAAGCCGTTGACGTCCGAATTATCCAGCGTTGAATACTGCGTGCCGCTGTAGCGCGCCGCCAGCGTGACGGACAACTGGTCGTTCACGGCGTAAGTTGCCACGCCGGTCGCGCGCCACTCGGGGATGCGCGGTTGCCATTTGCCGACGCTGGTTGGCGCCTTATCGTTGCGGATGATTTTGGAATCGGTCCATGTCGCGCTGGCGCTCAAGTCCAGACTGCGCAGCCACACATCATTCTGGGCGTAGGACACTTCCAGGCCCTTGGTGCGGATCAGGTCCACGTTCTGGATGTTATTGACCAGGGTCTGCGCGTTGATCTGCGTGTACAGCGCGTCCGCAGTGCGTTCGCCAAACGCGGTCAGGCGCAGATAGCCGTCCGCCAGCTTGCGTTCCCCGGACAGCTCCGTGGTCCAGGACTTCTCCGGCTTCAGATTGGGGTCATTGTTGGTCAGTTCGCCGGCCGCATTGACGCCGCCCTGGTACAGCTCCGATACCGTCGGCATGCGGACCGCGCGGCCCAGCGAGGCCTTGAGCACCCAGTCATCGCTGGCCTGATAGGCCAGCGCGGCTTTCGGCGACACGTAATTCTCACTACGCTGCTGATGCGACGCGGTTGCAGCGGCATTCGAGGTTGCGCCGTCATGTGCATGCCAGTGTTCAAAGCGGGCACCCAGCACGGTCTTCCACTGCGATGCGAACTTCCACATGTCCTGGGCATACAGGCTGTTGGTTTCAGTCTTGCCCTGGAAGGCGGCGTTACGTTTGCCTGGCGCGCCGTTGATCCAGTCGTCGGTTGCATTCTCAATGCTGGCCAGCTTGTACGCTTCGCGCTGATAGCCGAATTCCGCAATGTGCTCTTCGTTCGGGCGCCACACGCCCTTGGCGGAAAAGGTATTCCAGCCCGTGCCGCCCTGATTCACGAGACGTCCCTTGCCGCCCGAAAGTGCACCGGGCAGCGCCACGGTGGCAGCGCGTAGCTGGTCCTTGTCGTAATCATAGAGGCTGGCGGCCACTTCCCAGTCGAAGACACCCCTGGTATTGGTCTTCAGCGTGAGGCCATGCATGACATGCTGCAGGTCTTCGTTGGAGAGGTTGAAATCGGTGTCGTTCAGGGTATAGCTGCTGCCATTGATATTGACCTGGCCCCGGTAGACCGGCTGTCCCGCAGCGTCACGCAGATAGGTATTCGGGCGGCCTTGGGAATCGTTGCGCCAGAGGCCAAAGGTGTAGGTCGCGCGCATGGTGGGCGAGAAGTCATATGCCACCTTGGCTTTGAGCTGATCCTGCACCGTGTGGTACTGCGTGGCCGTGCCAAGCAGATACCATGGATTGTTGGTCCGGTCCCGGCCCTGCACAGCGCCCGTGACAGGCACGCCGGCATTGCTGGCAGTGCTGCTGACGGCGCGGTTGGGGAAGGTGAGTGGCTGGCCGTCGCTGTCGGTGCGGTTCAGGTCCAAATACCATGACCAGGCGCCATGCCGGTCGCCAAGTGCGAAGCTGCCTTGCTTGCCGTCGTAGTTATCGTTGGTGCTGTATAGCTTGAAGGGCTGGTGCGTCAGCGTCAGACTGGCGTGCGCCTCGAACTTGTCTGGCATGCGCGTGACATAGTCCACCACCGCGCCTACCGAATTGCCGCCGTAGGCAGCGGAGAACGGGCCATACAGCACATCCACGCGTTCAATCTGTTCCGGGCTGACCATGCCCCAGCGCGGCGCAAATGTCGCGCCATTACCCAGATAGTTGGACAGCAGGATGCCATCGGCATACACCATCGAACGCGCGCTGTTGCCCGTGCCCGAAGCGCGCGTGGACAGTACGGCGTGATTGTAGTCGCCGATGTAGCGCTTGCGCACCAGAAGACTGGGCAGATACTTCAATGCGTCTTCCGCATCGGTGGCGTTGATATCGCGTTCGATTTCTTCTTTGGTGATGCCTTCGATCGTGGTCGGGATCAGCGTCGGCAGCGAAGTAGGGCGGTTGCCGGTCACGGTGACCGTGCCCAATACATGCTGGGGCGCGTCTTCAGCGTGGACGCAGGTGGCAAAGGCCGCAAGCAGCGCCAATGCCAGGGGAGACAAAGTGGTTTTCATGGGTGTTCCTGATGATGCGGATAGATAGCCGTCATCCTCTGAGGGATAACGGAAACAAGAGCGGAAAGATCAGGAAAACGCAGGTGGCCCGCGCGGACTGGCGGCACGCCAGGTATGCAGCGGTTGCGGTGCCGTGTAGAACAGCGGTGGGTAGAAATCGTGACCGCCGATGACGGCGAAACCGCTCAACATGCTGGTTGGCAGCGCCGGCGCCGTGCCATGCACCGCGCAGTAGGGACAGTGCTCCATGCCGTGCATGGTGTTGGTTGGCGCTTTTTTGCCGGCATCGACGACCGAACACATCTCCGCCAGCCTGGCCTCGGTGGTCGAGGCGAGCGCGTGCGACACGGTCGGCGCAAGCGCAGCAAACAGGACGGCCAGCATGGCAATCCACAGATGCAGCGTTTGGCGTCGGAGAGCGTTAAACATCTTTCAATTATAGCCTATAAGCTTAATAGCTAGAAATTGAGAATGAGAAGTGTTATCATTCACACCGTTTTTATTCCACAATAATTCTTCCCATGTCTGCATTGTCCCAGAGCGTATCTCCATTCAAATTGACCGCGTTGGCTGCCGCGGTGTCCGTCCTGCTGGCTTCGGCCGCGCAGGCCCAGCAAACCGAAGACGCGCCGATGGAAACGATTCAGGTCGCAGGCAGCTGGCTAGGCTCCGGCCTGCAGAACAGCGTGAAGAATTTCGCCGGCGCGCGTACCGTCGTCAACAAGGACGACATCGCCGAGACCGGCGCGGCCAACATCGGCGACGTGCTGCGCCGCATTCCGGGCGTGCAGACGACCGACAACTCCGGCACGGCAGGCAGCGCCATCTCGCTGAACATCGGCGTACGGGGATTGACTGGCCGTTACTCGCCGCGTTCCACCGTGCTGCTGGACGGCATTCCGCTGGCGGTGGCGCCGTACGGCCAGCCGCAACTGTCGTTCGCCCCCGTGAGCCTGAACAACATCGACTCGATCGACGTCGTGCGTGGCGGCGGCGCCGTGCGCTATGGTCCGCAGAACGTCGGCGGCATCATCAACTTCCGCAGCCGCGCCATTCCCGAAGGCGAGGGCATCAGCGGTGACGCCAGCGTGCGCTACAACCACTTCGGCGAAGGCGGCCAGAACCGCCAGTACAGCGCGTTTGTGGGCGGCACCGCCAGCAATGGCCTGGGCGTGGCGCTGATGTATTCGGGCATGGAAGGTTCAGAATGGCGCAAGGGCAGCGATGAACGCGTCAACGACGTGGCGCTGAAATTCCGCTACCCGCTGAATGCCCACAGCGAGGTGTACGGCAAAGTCTCCTACTACGACGTGCTGTCGCGCACGCCGGGCGGCCTGACGGTGGCACAGTACAACGCCGATCCCTTCCAGAACACCCGTCCGACCGATTTCTGGAGCGGCGACCGCCGTGGTGTGGACGTCGGCTACCTCAACACCATCTCGGCCACGCAGGAATTTGAAGTCAAGGCCTACTACAACGAAAGCTTCCGCCAGAGCGCCCTGATTAACGCGGCCAAGACCCAGATCACCTGGCAGCCGCGCAACTACGAAGTGCTGGGCGTCGAACCGCGCTATACGCAGCGCTTCAACGCCGCCGGCCTGACCCACGACGTCACGGTCGGCTACCGCTACCTGCGCGAGCGCGGCGACGACAACAACTACGTGCAAACCGTGGCCACCGGCGCGAATGGCGCCGCCACCACCTTCATCAACAGCACCGATGCCAACGCCGCCTACATCGACGACCGCATCGCGCTGGGCGCATGGCGCGTCACGCCGGGCGTGCGTTACGAGAAAATCTCCTCCACCCGTAACGACGTCAACGGCAAAGCCAGCTTCGAGACCGACAACAACAAAGCGCTGCCATCGCTGAACGTGGCCTACCTGGTGAACCGCGCGCTGACCGTGTTCGCCAACTACACCACCTCGTTTGGCGCCGTGCAGAACACCCAGCTCAACTCGCAGACGCCCAACAATCCGCTGACGCCGGAACTGGCGAAGACCGCCGAACTGGGCGCACGCTGGAAAAGCGCATCGGTGAGTGCCGAAGTGACCGCCTTCAAACTCAAGTTCGACAACCAGATCCTGCAAGTGCCGGGCATCACACCGGCGACCTTCCAGAACCTCGGCGCGACCAACCACGACGGTATCGAAACCGCAGCCGACTACAGCTTTGACGAAGCCAGTGTGCTGGCGGGCCTGAACGTGTACGCCAACCACACCTACACCAAAGCCATCCAGAAATCGGGCGCGACGGCGGGGCTGGACGTACCGTTCTACTCGCGCAACACCGACACCCTCGGCGCGCGCTACCGCGTGGGCGCGTGGACCGCCAACCTGTCGACCACGCACCAGACCAAGCAATACGCCGACACCGCCAACACCGTGACCGAAGCGGCCAACGGCAGCAACGGCATCGTGCCCGGCTTCCGCCTGTGGAATACCCAAGTGTCGTGGAAACAGAAAGCGTATGAAATCGCGGCCGGCATCAACAACCTCGCCGACAAGCGCTACTACACCCGCAACGTCGACGGCAACGCCGGCCGCATGGTCGGCGCACCCCGCACCGCCTACGTCCAGCTCCACCTCAGCTACTAAACTCCGGGGTCAGGTCCGTCATTTCTACACGAACTCAACGGTAGGCCTTGTCTGATGGCACGGCTGGCCGTTGCGTGGGAGACGCCAAACGCACGTGCGATGGCGGTGATGGTGTAGGCGTTGGTCTGGTAGGCGGCTGCCATTGCTGTGTTGCGGTCACCGGGAAATTTGTCGCGATAGGCTTGCAGTGGCAGGGCCAGTACGCTGCGCTGCTGGCGGGAGACGCCATCAATGTGGTCCGAGAATGTTGTCTGCTGATGCTGGCGGATGAACTCCGCGCTGCCAAGCATGAGCTGGCGATAGATGTTCTGCAACGGGCTACTGATGCCGAGTCCGTTCAGGACGAATTGACGGTAGGCCAGCTTGGCGGCATTTGCATTGGGACCAAATTTGGACAGTAGCCAATCCGTCTCCAGCCAGCTTGGCGGCGGCAACACGGCCACGGTGAAATTGAAGCTACTCCAACGCCAATGCTGTGGTTGTGTGACGAACTGAGCCCGCACCGGATTCAGCACAATATAGCGGGCCAGCTCGAGCAGATGCGCTTCCTTCTCGATCAGCACGGCGTGATAACGCCCCTGAAACACATGCCCCACCAAATCATGTCGCCGATTGAAATACTGGGCGTACACCCCGTTCAAATGCCGCATTCCCAAAGCCAGGTTGGCATTGATGGTCTCGACCAGCAGATGGTAGTGATTCCCCATCATGCAGAACGCATGGACCGCGTAGCCGAAGCGCCCGCAAACCTCCCCCAGCAGCTGCAGCCACACTGCGCGATCGGTGTCGTCGCGAAAGATCAGCGCTTTACGGTCGCCACGGCTGGTCACGTGATACAGCGCGCCGGGATATTGGATTCTGAGAGGTCGGGTCATTCCCACAGCCTATGTCAGCACCGCTAACGTGAGTTGCTCTAAATCATGTAATACCCGGTTTACAGCTGAGCGCGTGTAGAAAAGACGGACCTGACCCCGGAGTGTAGGATTAAGATGACATTTTGCAATGTTCACAGCCTACACAGGACTACAAGGTGCTCCTATACCGGCTGTTTAGGTCGCTGGATATAGTGTCTACATCGACAAGACATATATTCACAGGGGCTTAAACATGAACACGATCCACTCCACTCCAGCCGCATCGCAATCCATCAGCCTGATCGGTGCGCAACAGAATGATCTGCTGCGCGCTTTGTCGCGTGACGATCTGCTGGCTTTGTTTAGCGATCTGGAGTTGGTCACGTTGCCAGAAGGTAAGCACCTGTTCGATTTTGGCGATACCATCGATTACACTTATTTCCCTACCAATGCCATCGTCTCGCTGCAGTATGTGATGGAAGACGGCGCCACGACCGAGATCGCTGTCGTCGGCCGCGAAGGTGTGGTCGGTGTAGCGCTGAATCCGACCGAGCGCGCCAGCTATGCCGCTGTGGTGCAGACCGCCGGTTATGGCTATCGCCTGAAAACCTCGATGCTGCGCGAAGTGTTTTACACCGGCGGCCCGCTGGCCCAGCAGCTGATGCGCTATACCAGCATGATGTTTGCCCAGCTCGCCCAAAGCGTCGCCGGCAGCCGTCACACCAGCATCGAGCAGAAGCTGTGCCGCTGGCTGCTGGAACGTCTGGACCGCTCAATGTCGAATGAATTGAAGGTGACGCAGGAAATGATCGCCAATATGCTGGGCGTGCGCCGTGAAAGCATCACCGGTGCGGCCGGCAAGCTGGCTCAGGAGGGGTTGATTACGTACCGCCGCGGTTGTGTGACGGTGCTGGATCGGGATGGCATGGAGCGCCGCGCAGGCAGCTGCTATCAAGGCCCCAACACGATCTCAGCCCCGGTCCAACAACGTTACGCAGCTTAATTAGTGCAGGACGCGGGTGGCTGGCAGGATCAGGAAGCCATCCGAGCCCACCGGTTTGGGCATACTGGCAGCCAGGTCTTGATCCAGCTTGCGCTGCACCAGTTTGTGCCAGGCGCTGGCCCAGCGGGCTGCGAGCAGGGATTCTTCTGCCGAACGCGCATACAGCGTTCTTTCGACGGCGATTTTCTGTCTTTGCAGGGCGTAGCTGGCGGATATCAAAGTAGTCATGGCGTAGTGTGACTGGCTGGTTGATCGGAGATGCGATGCCATTGTGCCCGTCTCACCCCGGTTCTGAATGTGCGCCAGTTCACCCATAACGATGAGAAATCATTTCAAGCCGTGTAAAATACCCGGCTTGTTGCTTTTCTGCATCGTCTTTTCTCCTCACTTTCCCCATGTGGTCTTCGAATTTTTCTAGAAATGCGCTGGCTGGTCTGACCACGTCCTTTGCGCTGGTCCCCGAATGCATCGCGTTTGCGCTGGTGGCGCACTTGAATCCTCTGGTCGGTCTGTATGGCGCGTTCTTTATTTGCACGATCACCGCGCTGTTTGGCGGCCGTCCCGGCATGATTTCAGGCGCGGCCGGCTCGATGGCGGTGGTGATTGTGGCGCTGGTGGCGCAGCACGGGCTGCAATACTTTCTGGCGACGGTGCTGTTGAGTGGCTTGATAATGGTGCTGTTTGGCGCGCTACGCATGGGCAAGCTGGTGTCCATGGTGCCGCATCCGGTCATGCTGGGCTTCGTCAACGGCCTGGCGATTGTGATTGCGTGGTCGCAATTGCAACATTTTAAGGCGGATGGTGTGTGGCTGCACGGCGCCGCCTTGTGGTGGATGGGCGGTCTGGTGGCGCTGACGATGCTGATTGTCTATCTGCTGCCGCGCCTGACGAAAGCCTTGCCGCCAGCGCTGGTGGCGATTGTTGGTGTCGGCTTGCTGTCGCAGGTCTTGCATCTGCCGGTGCGTACACTGGGGGATATGGCGCACATCGCCGGCGGGCTTCCTGCGTTGGCCTTGCCGCAGGTGCCGATGACGCTGGAAACGCTGCGCATCGTGCTGCCGTATGCGCTGCTGATGGCGGTCGTGGGTCTGCTGGAAACGCTGTTGACCTTCAATCTGACCGACGAAATCACTGAAACGCGCGGTTTGCCGAACCGGGAATGTGTGGCGCTTGGCGCTGCCAATGTGGCTTCCGGCCTGTTCGGTGGCATGGGCGGCTGTGCGATGATCGGCCAGACCATGATTAATCTGGGCTCGGGTGGCCGTACACGCGTATCGGGCGTGGTCGCGGGCGTAATGATGTTACTGTTTATACTGTTTTTGTCGCCGCTGATTGAACGGATTCCGCTGGCGGCGCTGGTTGGTGTGATGCTGGTTGTCGCGCAGCAGACCTTTGCCTGGAGTTCGCTGCAGGTGCTGGGCAGGGTGCCGCGTCATGACGCACTGCTGATTGTGGCGGTGACGGCGATTACTGTCGCCACCGATCTGGCCGTCGCCGTCCTGTGCGGCATCGTGATCGCGGCATTGAGCTTCGCCTGGCGTCACGCCCGCGAGATCCGCGCGGACGTGACGCAAAGTGAGGGCGTTAAGACCTACACGCTGCATGGCACCTTGTTCTTCGCCTCGGTAGCGCACTTCAACGACCTGTTTGAACCGCAGGCCGATCCCGCCCTGGTGCTGCTGGACTGCCGCCACCTGCGCCTGGCCGATCATTCCGCGCTGGTGGCGGTGGCCACGCTCAGCGAGCGTTACGCCAAAGCCGGCAAGACCTTGCAGGTACGGCACCTGTCGCAACGGTGCACCACCTTGCTGCACCGTTCGGGCGTCATGGCTGCGGCATGATGACCTGTCACGGCGCACCTTTGCTGAAGTTCGATACCACTCAATAGTAGTAAGGTGTCTTGCCAGCCCACTCGGTTTTGCCGTAACGCTTGTGCAGTAGCGAGAAGGCGCTGCGGGACAGGGCTTTGGCGTCGTTGTCGAGGCAGCCGCCGCGCGTGGATTGCACGGTCACGTACAGCAGCCATGGCAGCTCGGGATCGTTGGGCAGCGCTTTGGCGCGGGCCATGATGGTGTCTCCGAAGTAGCCGGTGGCGGTTTTCAGTGTGCCAAGTTGGGCCAGTTCCTTGTCGCGTGCGGCGGTGTTGCCGACGTTGGGCATCGGCAGCGAGAATTCCGCGTCGATGTTTTCGTAGTAGGCGGCGCCAGGCTTTTCTGGCAGCTTGCACCACATGTCGGCCAGCGTGTCGTCGGCGCTGCGCAGCTTGAGTGGCTGGGCGTAGCTTTGCAGGACTGGGGACAAACCGTATTTCAGCGCGCTCACTACCAGCGCGTAATGGCGCTCAGGTGCGCCTGGCAGATTGCGGTATTGCTGGGCGATGCCTGCCAGCTCGGGCGCGATTTGTTCGACCAGTTTCGAGGTCGCCAGCGCTTCTTCCTGCGCTTCTTTCTGTTGTCCCATCAGGTCAAAACGCAGCCATGCGGCGACGGCAATGCGCGCGCGCCACTCCGCCGGCAGCGACGGTTGTGATGCGACCGCACGGATGTCGGCGGCGGACAGGCCGCTGTTCAGCCAGCGCTGGCCATCGGCTGCGATGTCGGTAACGGCTTCGTTGTTGGCGGCAGTTTCGCCGGTGTCGGGATCGAGGTCGCGGCTATGGGTACGCATCAGGAAGCTGGCTGCGTCCGCCGGCGAGGTGGCGACGGCAAAGCGCTCCTGCAGGAACTGGTTGCGCGCGCTGGTGGACTTGGCTGCTGTCAGCACAGGGCTGGCCAGCACGGCATCTGTCAGTGCGCGTGCCTTGTCGGCTTTACCGGCCAGGCGGTAGTGGCGGGCAAGCGCGTAGCGCAGTGTCAGATATTCCGGTGCGGCGGTTGGCACTTGCAGCGCTGCCTGTTCCTGTTCAGGCGTCAGGGTGTTTGACAGCATGGTGCTGGCCAGCAGCCACACGCGTGCCTGTGGCTTGTTACCCTCCTTGGCGTAGCGGCGCCACAGATCGAGTGCGTGCGCCTGTTCGACTGCGCAGCTGCGTTTCGCCTGATATTCGCCGCATTGCTGTAAGGTCTGGATCCAGTCGATAAAGCCGGCGCTGGCGCGCAGTGCGTCACGTTTGTCCGCTTGCTCGCCGGCCGGCGCTTGCAGCTGATCGTTGGCCAGCACGCGCCAGTCGCCCAGGTGATCCTCGGTGTATGGGTTGGCGCGTGGATCATCCAGCAGTTTGCTGAGCTCTGCGAAGCGCTGCGCTGGCGTCAGGCGCGCTTGCATGGAGCGGCCAATCGCGCGCGTGGCTTCGTGCAGCGGCGCCAGCTCTGGATTGGCCAGGATGTGGGTGATGCTGGCCTGGATCGCTGCCAGCTTTTTCTGCTGCTTCGCCAGCCGCGCTGCCGCCGCCTCCGCGTTCTCCGTGCGGATGGTCTGCGCTTCCTTCCATTGCTCGTCCTCGGGCATATAGGTAGCGGCCCGCGCTTGCGCACGCACGCTCAGGTACTCGCCCCATGGACGTAAGGGATGCTTGTCGGTAGCGCCGATTGCCGCAAACAGCCTGGCTGCGCGCGCGTAGTCTTCGCTGTAGAAGGCCGCTGCTGCCAGCTGGTACTGCTGCATCTGGCGCCAGTACAGCGCTTCTGTTGCAGGCAGTTCGGCTGGTGCTGGAATCACAGGCTTGGGCTGTTCGTAGCGGTTGCGGTTGGAATCCGGATCATCGCCGCAGATTTTGAACACCTGCTTCTGCGACGCCACCCAGGCCGCCAGCCGCGCAGGCGTGGCGTCGCTGCGCTTGGCGAGTTCTTTCAAGGTGTTGGTGGCAAAGCCATAGCTGGTCAGCGGGCAGTTGATGTAGCCGTAGGCCAGGCTGCTGCCTTCCTTCGGCTTGGGTACTGGCTGTTTTAATGCGGCGCTGACCGCAGCAGTCCATTCGCCGTAACCACCGGCGCCTTCCGATGCATCCACCCAGCCGCCTTTGCGGTTACCTACTGCGCGCAGCAGGCCCGCTTCTTCGGCGGGCGCCTTCTTGATGCCGTCCGCGCCCAGCATCACGCTGCGCCAGGCCGTGTACAGATACATGCGTTCATAGCTGCTCAGCACCACACCCAGTTCCCCGGCCTGGTAGCGCGAGAGTGCGATGTCCGGCACGTTACGGTTGACGTATGGGTCCCACGGTCCACCGCCGCTGGCATAAGCACTGGCACAGGCCAGGGCGGCAACAGCGGCGGCGAGGCGGCGCATTGTATAAATCATGGTGAACTCCTTGATGGTGGCGGCAAGTCCGATCCGCTACGCTTCCATGCATAGCGGTCAAACCAGTAAGTTTTGGCATAGCGTCCGCTGATAGATGGTGCGAACGGTTCTTGCGGCGAGAAGCCTGCGCTGTTCGCGCGGCAGCTGGCGTGCAGTGTGTTGGGGGAGTGTTCCAGCAGCTTGCGCATCGCCGCACTATCTTTACCCATGCGGAAAAACATGGGCACGACTTCGTCTGCGGCAAGGCCGTCAAGCCAGGCGGGCGCGCGGCACCACCATGCCAGCGCTGTAACGCTGAGTTTTATCCGCTGCGGCAAAGCGGTACGCAGGTCCTGGACCAGGGAACGGTAGAACACGCGCTGCGATGGTTTGGCTTCCATGTCCAGCTGCACCCAGCCGGAGGTGCTGATGGCAGCCGCATCAAGCAGTGCGTCGATGATGATGGCGCGGCTGTGTTCAATCTGGGTTGGCGGATTGACGGTGCTGACTTCTACATGCAGCACCGGCGTCACCAGTGCGGAAGAAGGCAGGGCGGGCCAGCGCATGCGCGGGCGTATCAGTGTCTTGTCGCCGGTGAGGAGAATATGCCGCTGCAGCACGGCTGCTTCATGTGTCGACCAGGCTGGCAAACGTGCTTCGTCCCACAGCCAGGCGACCTGCTGCGCGCTAGCGGCAGCAGGATAAAGCAGCGAAAGGATCAGGAGAATCAGCGGCATCGGACAATGAGGCAAATAAGCCGCCCCATTGTACCGAATTTACTTGCTTTCCAGCGCCGCGATTGCCGCAGCCACGCCTGCACCATAGGCAGGATCGGCTTGCGTGCAGTTGTCGATATGGCGTTGCTGCACTGGCTTGGATACGCCGTGAATCGCGCGTGCCGTGTTCTCAAACAGCAGCTGCTTCTTCTCTGCCGTCAGCAGGCGGAACAGGTTACCCGGTTGCGAGTAGTAGTCGGTGTCCACGCGATGATCCCAGTGCCCCGCAGCGCCTTCCAGCGCCAGCGGCGGTTCGGTGAACTGTGGCTGCTGCGCCCACTCGCCACGGCTGTTCGGTTCATACGGCGTGCTGCCGCCGCCGTTTGGCGTCACGCGCATGGCGCCATCGCGGTGATAGCTGTGGAACGGGCACTTGGGCGCATTCACCGGAATCTGGTGGTGATTCACACCCAGGCGATAGCGCGCCGCATCGCCATACGAGAACAGGCGCGATTGCAGCATCTTGTCCGGCGAGAAGCTCACGCCCGGCACCACGTTGGCTGGCGAAAAGGCCGACTGTTCAACCTCAGCGAAATAGTTTTCCGGATTGCGGTTCAACTCCAGCACGCCGACATCGATCAGCGGATAGTCCTTGTGCGGCCACACCTTGGTGAGGTCGAACGGATGGTAGGGCACTTTGGCGGCTTCCGCTTCCGGCATGATCTGCACGGCCAGTTTCCAGCGCGGGAATTCCTTGCGCTCGATGGCGTCGAACAGATCGCGCTGCGAACTTTCGCGGTCGACGCCGACCAACGCTGCGGCTTCGGCGTCGCTGAGGTTCTCAATCCCTTGCTGCGAGACGAAGTGGAACTTGACCCAGAAGCGTTCATTACTGGCGTTGAGGAAGCTGTAGGTATGGCTGCCGAAACCGTGCATGTGGCGATAGCCTTTCGGGATCCCCCGGTCGCTCATGACAATGGTGATCTGGTGCAGCGCTTCCGGCAGCAAGGTCCAGAAGTCCCAGTTATTTTCTGGACTGCGCAGATTGGTCTTTGGATCGCGCTTGACCACGTGGTTCAGGTCCGGGAATTTGAGCGGGTCGCGGAAGAAGAACACCGGCGTGTTATTGCCGACGATGTCCCAGTTGCCTTGCTCGGTGTAGAACTTGACGGCGAACCCGCGGATATCGCGCTCGGCATCGGCTGCGCCGCGTTCACCGGCCACGGTGGAGAAGCGCAGGAAAACGTCGGTCTGCTTGCCGACCTCGGAGAACAGCGCGGCGCGCGTGTATTGGCTGATGTCGTGCGTGACGGTGAAGGTGCCGTAGGCGCCCGAGCCTTTGGCGTGCATGCGGCGTTCAGGGATGACTTCGCGCGCGAAGTGGGCCAGCTTTTCCAGGTGCCACACGTCTTGCAGTAGCACCGGACCACGCGGGCCTGCGGTTTGGGTATTCTGGTTGTCGGCGACCGGGGCGCCGGCAGCCGTAGTGAGATTTTTCATGAAACTTCCTTCGCCTGATGGGGATGAATGGAAACTTCCAGCATAACGACTACGACAGCTTCTTGCCGCTCTCAAAAGGCAGAGCCACAATGAAAAACGCCCGGCAGTGCCGGGCGTTCAATACAACTTGAATTACTTGCTTGGGTAGATGATGTCGTCACGACGGTCATGCGCGCGGGCTGCGTCGTCGGTGCCGGTGACTTTCTCTTTACCGTACGATACGGCTTCCAGCTGGCCTTCTTTCACGCCTTGTACTTTCAGGGCGGTGATCAGGGCTTGTGCGCGCTTCTGGCCCAGGGCCAGGTTGTATTCTGCGCCGCCGCGGTCATCGGTGTTGCCTTCGACTTTGATCGCTACGTTCGGGTTAGCGGCCAGGAACTTGGCGTGGTCGGCAACCAGGGTGTCGAATTCCGATTTGACAGCGTACTTGTCGAAGTCGAAGTACACGCTACGGTTTTTGTAGATCGAGCTGTTTGGGTCCAGGTACGCTGGCAGTGGAGCAGCCACTGGTGCTGGTACTGGCGCAGCCACTGGTGCTGGTGCCGGTGCCACTGGCGCCGGGGTCGGCGCTGGTGCTGGAGTTGGGGTTGGAGCAGGGGTCGAGCAGGCGCTCAGCAGAGCGACGGTGCATGCAGCCAGCAGGCTTTGGGTTGTAGCTTTCATCGAAGAACTCCCGAATTGGTTTTGTTTGTGGGACAAATAAGATACACGCTAGGTGTGTGGCTGTTCTGCAGCCGCGAGCAGTATTATATAAGGGTTTCCCTTGGAAAAATTGGTCTTATGCATTATTTTTTTAGCCAACGTGAAAAAGGTGCCAGATCTCTATCGGTTTCTACGTACCAGGCGCGGCGCGCGATGTCGAATTTGGCGCCCAAGGCCTTCACTTCATCCTTCTCCGCAAAGCTGGCGGCCAGGTAGTGGCGGCCCGCAGGCTGCATCGGCTGGGTTGCCGTACGCTGGTTGCGTTCCAGCGCAGCCTCGGCCGCTGCTGACGACTTGGACAGGCGCATCTGGGCCAGGAAGCTGCTGCGCTGGCTGGCCTCTGCTGGCGACAACAGGGTAAGACGCGCGCGGGCGCGTGTGGCGGCCACGTAAAACAGGTTTTCCTCTTCACGCCGGGGTTGCATGGGATGCGGGAACTCGCCATCTTGCAGGAAGGGCAGGATCACGTGGTCGAATTCCTTGCCCTTGGCATTGGCCGCACATTCGATCAGCACTGACTTGCGGTCGCGCTTGCGGCGCACAAAGGCTTCGCGCGCATTCACGGCCTTCCAGAATTCCGCCAGGCTTTGCCCGGACGCGGCTGCCGACTGCAGCAGGCTGTCGATGGACTTGGTGATGACGCCGGCATCGTAGGCGCGTACAAAGATGCGCTTGGCGGTGGCGGCCAGCTGCACGCGTGTGCATAGCTCGCTCAGCACGGTGGCCGCTGGCAGGGCGGGATCGACCGTGGACAGCCACGCCAGCGCCGCAATCACGTTGCGCTTGGTGCCTTCGCTGGCGACATCGCGGTAGCTGGCTTCCATGCCCTCGCGGCGCTCGTCTTCAATCAGGAACAGTTCGCCCAGCAAATCCGGACTCTTGAGGATTTGCTGCTTGAAGTTGTCCATGCTGCGCGCGGCAAACTTCATCTCGCTGAACGCCACCATGGCGTCAACGATGGCGGTGCGTACCTGTTCGGATTTGACGGCGCCAAAGTCCTTGAGCGCAATCGCCAGCAGGCCGCGCAGGAACAGGATCTCGTCGCGCTGCAGGTAGCCTGCCATGGGCGGCGTACGGTAGTCGATATCGGCCTCGATCAGGGCGTTTTCGATGGCCATGGACTGGTGGCGGTCGCGTATCAGGATGGCGCAGCCGTCGTAGTCGTGGCCGTCCGCCTTCCATTGACGCACGGCGGCCACTGCGCGCTGGGCGCAGTCGGCGGCGCTGGCGTAATGGACCTGCTGGATTTCGGTGCGCAAGGGCAGGCTGGATTCCACTTGCTTTTGCTTTAACTCGGCCATGGCATACGCCAGATGCGGGCCGTGGCGATAGGTTTGCGTGAGTGGATAACGCGTCAGCTTGGGGAAGCGTTCGCTGAAGCGGCGGTTCAGGTATTCATCGCTGGCGCCCAGTTTGGCGTGGATGACCTGGTCCTTGTCGCCGGCGCCAACGAAGTAGCATTGCGGCCGGTCGATGAGTGATTCCAGGACGCGGAAGGCGGCCTCGTTCAGGTCGTGCAGCTCATCGCACAGCACCAGCCGGTAATCCGGAAACTGTTCCGCCAGACGCGCGCCGCCGTGCAGATTGCAGGCCAGGTCGTAGGTGGCGTCGAACGGGCCGCGGAACACGGCGCCGGCGCCGCCATCGAGGCGCAGGGTTTCATATTCGATGGTGGTCAGGTAGTCGGTCAGCGGCACGTCCAGCAGCTCGGCCGCCTCTTCGTGGCGCAGGAATTCGACGTCGGTTTCCAGCGCCATGGTGGCCTTGAGCGTCTGCTGGACGTCGAGGAAGCGGCTCAGCGCCAGGCTGTGCGTATGCAGTTCCAGGCCATCGACGTTGCCGGCGTAGCGCTCGCCGGTGCGGTCCATCGCCTGCAGCGCATAGTCCTTGAGCGCGCGCGCTTCGCGGCACTGGCGCACGCCATCGTCATCGATGAGGTCCATCATCCATGCGGAAAAATCCTCGAAGGTCAGCACCGCAATGCGCTCGACGGTGGCCTGCGCAATGCCCACTTCCATCAGGCGGCGGCGCAGCACTTCGCGCGCTTCCCGCGTGAAGGTCAGCGCCAGGATCTGCCCGGGCGCCATGTTGCGCGCCAGTGCCTCGCCGATGCGCAGCGCCAGCGTGGTGGTTTTTGCCGCGCCCGCATTGGCTTCAACCAGCGACACCTTGTTCTGCGCCAGCTGGATGGCGCGCTGTTCTGCGGTCGGGATCAGGCCTTGCGGAGTAAAACGGGGAGGATTGGACGGGTTCATCCGCTACATTATAGCGACCGGCTGGCGCAAGCCGGTAGCGGGAATGGCCGGCGTGACGGCCACTGGCGTCAGGCGCGCGGTGGCGCCCTCGATGAATTGCGCGTTAAACACGCGTTTTTCCGTTTCCGTATCGTGCGAGGCGATGCGCGCGCACAGCAGGTCGGCCGCCGCCGCCGCCATCTTCGGCATCGGCTGGCGTAGCGTGGTCAGGTTGTAGCTGGTCCAGTTGGACGGCTCGACGGCATCGAACCCGGCCACCGACAGCTGGCCTGGTACGTCCAGCCCCAGTTCGTGGCGGGCGGCATCCAGGCAGCCCAGCGCCATGACGTCGCTGCCGCAGATGATGGCGTCCGGTACCGAGCCGAGGCGGGCGATGATGGCTTTGAGTCCCAGCGCGCCGCTGCGGTAGTCGTATTCGCCGGGCACCACCACGGGCGGCGGCAGGCCGAGTTCGGCGATGCGTTCGCAGGCGCCATGCCGCCGTTCGTTGGCGGGGCTGGCGTCATCATGGCCGGCGATGATGCCGAAGCGGCGGTGGCCCGCTGCGGCCAGCCTGGTTGCCAGCATGCGGCCGGCCTCCAGGTGATCGCAGGTGACGGTATTGACGGCGCTATCGCGCAGTGTGCGGTTGAACAGCACCAGCGGCACGCGGCGGCGCTCAAATTCGGCCACGTGTTCATCGGACAGGCGGGCGGCGGCAATCACGCCATCGACCTGGTACTGCCAGACGTCGGCCAGCACGCGGTCGGCGTCGGCTTCGCGCTCCAGCGTGAACAGCAGCACGCGCTTGCCGCGCGCGTTGAATTGCTGGCTCAGTTCAGCCAGCAGTTCGGGGTAATACAGATTGGCCTGGTTGGTGATGATGAGCGCGATCATATTCGATCGCCGCGTAATCAGGCTGCGCGCCGCAGCATTCGGAATATAGTCCAGCAGCGTGGCCGCCTTCATGACCCGTGCATGGGTGGCGGGCGCCACGCTGGCGCCCGGCTTGAAGCAGCGCGACACCGCCGATTGCGACACGCCAGCCACCAGCGCCACGTCATAGGAAGTGACGCGGCGGTTCTCACTGGCGATTACCGCCTTCAGCGCATTTGCGCTGTGTTCGACAGTCGGCTTGGATTTGGTCATCGTCTCGTTGCGCTGCTGGGCTTTGCTCTTTTATCAGTTGAACAAGCATAATAAGAAACTTACCCAATGGCAACAAATATCGCATTTCTGGAAAGAAATATCATTTAAGCTGTGGCTACTACGCAATTTTCCCTGCGACGACTCTTTTTCTGATAGCATATCGCCCCTTAATTTACAGGAAGGGGCAAGATGGCCATTGCTTGCGGCGTCGATTTCGGCACATCCAATTCCACCGTCGGCTGGGTGCGTCCCGGCCATCCGGTGATGCTGAGACTGGAGGATGGGAAAGCCACCTTGCCGTCGGTTGTCTTCTTTAATGCGGACGACGACGAAGTCACTTACGGGCGCGCTGCGCTGGCGGAATATCTGGCGGGCTACGAAGGGCGTTTGATGCGCTCGATGAAGAGCCTGCTCGGCACCAGTCTGATCGACGGTCAGACCGAGGTGGGCGGCCGTGCGCTGCCGTTCCGCATGTTGCTGGCCCAGTTTATCGGCGAATTGAAACGCCGCGCCGAGCGGTCGGCCGGGCGCGAATTCACCTCGGCGGTGTTTGGCCGCCCGGTGCATTTTATTGACGACAGCAAGGAAAACGACCAGCTGGCGGAGGATACGCTGGCCGAGGTTGCGCGTTCGGTCGGCTTCAAGGACATCGCTTTCCAGTTCGAACCGATTGCCGCGGCGTTTGACTACGAGTCGCAGATCGACCGCGAAGAGCTGGTGCTGATTGCCGACATCGGCGGCGGTACTTCTGACTTTTCGCTGGTGCGCCTGTCGCCCGAGCGCGCCAAACAGGCAGAGCGCCGCGATGACATTCTCGCCAACGGCGGCGTGCACATCGGCGGTACCGACTTCGATAAATATCTGAGCCTGTCGTCGGTCATGCCGCTGCTGGGCTATGGCAGCCGGCTGCGCAACAACAGCGAGGTACCGTCCAGCTACTTCTTCAACCTGGCCACCTGGCACACCATCAACCAGGTCTACACCAAGAAAATGTGGACCCAGCTGTCTGACCTGCTGCGCGATTCGGCCGAGCAGGAAAAGCTGGGCCGCCTGCAGCGCCTGATCGACGAGCGCGCGGGCCACTGGCTGGCCATGAAGGCGGAAGAAGGCAAGATCGCGCTGTCGGCGGACCCGCTGGTGCAGCTGGATCTGGACCGTCTGGCGCCGCCCGTCACGCTGGAACTGAACCGCGCCCAGTTTGACGGCGCCATCGACCATCTGGTGGGCTCGATCGAAACCACGGTGCTGAACCTGCTGCGCGATGCGAATGTCAAACCGCAGGACGTGGACACGGTGTTCTTCACCGGCGGTTCCAGCGGCGTGCGCCTGCTGCGCGAGCGTATCGGCGCGCTGGTGCCGTCCGCCCGTAAAGTCGAGGGCGACCTGTTTGGCAGCATCGGCGCCGGTCTGGCGCTGGATGCGGTGCGTAAATTCGGCTAAGGGCGACGATGCTGGATCAACCGATTGTCATGCTGGACTTTGAAACCACCGGCCTGTCGCCGCAAAACGGCGACCGCATTACCGAGGTGGCGGCGCTGCGCATTGTCGGGGGCGAGGTGGTGGAGCGCTATGTGTCGCTGGTCAATTGCCGCGTACGCATTCCTTCTTTCATCACGGGCCTGACCGGCATCACCCAGGCCATGGTGGACAGTGCGCCGCCCGTCGAGCAGGTCATGCCGGCGCTGCTGGACTTCATCGGCAGCGATGCGCTGTCCGCCCACAACGCCAGCTTTGACGATAAGTTCCTGCGTGCGGAAGCTGCCGCACTTGGCCTGACGCCGCGCTATCAGGCGCTGGTGTGCTCGCTGAAATTGTCGCGCCGCGTGTTCCCCGAGCTCGGTAGTTACAAGCTGGGGCTGTTGTCGGGCGCGCTCGGCATCAAGTTCCGCAGCGCGGCGCACCGGGCCGAGGCGGATGCGGAAGTCGCGGCACAAGTGCTGGTGCATATCGGCCGGCACCTGCGCGCGACCTATGGCATTACGCAGGTTGATCCGGCTTTGCTGGTGTCGGTCAACAAACTGGCGGCCGCCAAGGTGGCGCAATTCCTGCGTGGCGCGCAGAGCAATAAACGATAATATTATCATCACAGCGCGTTTGAGCGCGCGCAAACTCCGGTACATCTCGCGTTTTACACTTTACCCAACAACGTTTCACGTTGGTCGGGGGTGTATCGTGAAAAAACCGTGCTCAGCCCGACAGGGCCACGACAGTTATCGCTGGTTTCTCGTTGCCGCCGAGCGCGGCGATCCCTATGCCCAATTCAATCTGGGACGCATCTACAAGGCTGGCGACGGCGTCGCCCGCGATGAGGCGCAGGCTTTCTACTGGATGAACAAAGCCGCCGTGCAAGGCATCGCGTACGCACAGAATCATCTGGGCGCCATGTACTACTACGGCCGTGGCGTGGATGCCGATGATGGCCTGGCCGTGCACTGGTTCCGCAGCGCGGCGACGCAGGGCGAAGCCTCGGCCCAGCAAAATCTCGGACAGATGTACCGCAAGGGGCGCGGCCTCGTCCGTAGCGACGAGGCTGCCGTACACTGGTTTGCGCGCGCCGCCGAGCAGGGACTTGTCAGCGCACAGACCCTGCTTGGCGAAGCCTATGCGGAAGGCCGTGGCGTAACGCGCTGCTATCCCATGGCCATGGCGTGGTACCGCAAGGCGGCGCTGCAACACGACCCGTACGCCCAGGTGCGGCTCGGGCTGATGTACAAGCACGGCTGCGGCGTAACGCGTAACGAAAATCAGGCGGTGGCCTGGTTTCGTCAGGCGGCCATGCGGGATGTGCCGGCGGCCCAGCGCCTGATCGGCGTGGCCTACGCCGAGGGACGCGGTGTGCGTTGCGATCCACGTCGCGCCGTGGCCTGGCTGCTGCGTGCAGCCGAACGCGATGATGCCGACGCCCAATACAATCTGGGCGTGATGCTGGCCAACGGCAAGGGCGTGGAGCAGGATCTGGAACTGGCGCTGGTGTGGTATCAGCGCGCGGCGGAGGCAGGCCATGTGCTGGCGCAATACAACCTTGGCAGCATGTATGCGCGCGGCCGTGGCGTCGACCGTGACGAGCGGCGCGCGCTGGAGTGGTACCGCATGGCGGCCGAGCAGGGCGCCGCCAACGCGCAGTTCAACGTGGGGGTGATGTACGCCAACGGCCATGGCGTGAACAAGGATGAGGTGCTGGCGGCCGCGTGGTACCGCAGCGCAGCCGAGCAGGGCGACGCCGGCGCACAGAACAATCTGGGCGCGATGTATGCCAACGGCGTGGGCGTGGAACGCGACGATGTGCAGGCGGTCGACTGGTATGGCCGCGCTGCCGAGCAGGGCCATCCGCTGGCGCAATTCAACCTGAGCAGCATGTACCGCAGCGGCCGTGGCGTGGTGCGCGATCCCGGCCGATGCCTGATGTGGCTCACCCTGTCGGCGCAGGCTGGTGATGTGGCGGCCGGCAGCAACCGCCAGCGCATGCAGCTGGTGATGACGGCGCAAGCCATCGCCGAGGCGCAGGAGCTGGCGCGGCAGTGGCGCGCTGCGCATCCTGCCGCGCTGGCGCCGGCGCAGCATGGCCGCGCCTCAGACTAGGTCAGGCGCCGCGCTGGCGACGGTCGAGGAACAGGCTGTTGCCGTGGACCTTTTTGGCCTGCTTCTTGGATTCGGCGGCCGCCGTGGCAATCTGGTGGTGGGTGTAATACTGGTGTGGTTCGACCCGGATTGCGCCAATCGACAAGCTCATCACGGGGTAAAACACTTTCTTGCCCTGGCGGTCTTCACTGAGGTAGCCGCCGCGCTCCCGGTCGTCGGTGCTGTAGAAATCCAGCACCTTGCCGCCAAATTCCTCCAGGATCGCCTGGCAGCGCTGCTCCCAGTTCTCGCTCTGGAACAGCACCATGAAATCATCGCCGCCGATATGACCGACAAAATCCCGGTCGGGATCGCAATTGCTGGTCAGGATATTGCCGGTCAGCTGGATTACATCGTCGCCACGGCGATAGCCGTAGACATCGTTGAACGGCTTGAAATGGTCGAGGTCAAAATAGCAGACCCAGAAACGCGTGCCGCTTTCCAGTAGCCGGTCGATATGCTCGTTGATCGGCACATTGCCTGGCAGTTGCGTCAGCGGATTGGCGTAGCGCGCGGCGTGGATCTGCATTTGCGTGATCTCGCGCATGAGGTCGTGGCCGGTGCCCATGCCGATGTAGCGGCCCTGGTCGGTAATGATGAAGCCGTTGAACAGGTGGTGGGCGTCCGCCTCCGCCATGCGGAAGCTCAGTTCCTGCAAGCTGGTGGCGCGGTCGGCAAGCAGTGGCTTGCGGTCCATGAACTGCATGCACGATTTCTTGCCATACAGCTCGCGCTCATACGGGCGGGCAAAGTGTTCGATCATGGCAAAGCGCGTAATCAGGCCCAGCGGCATTCCATCATCGACCACGGGAATAATCATGAGTTCCGGCGCCTGCTGGAAAATATGGTAGACCTCGTTGTTGTTCATGGCTGGCGACACGGCCTGCACCTGGTGCAGCACTTTGCCTACCGTGGCCTGTTTATCCGTAACGCGTTGCGGATAAACCGCCACGCCGTTGCGCGACAGGGCCTTGACCACTTCCGCTGGCGCGGCGCGCGCCGGCATCGGGTGAGGGCGGCCCAGATGATAGCCCTGGCCGTAGGCGACGCCGACATCGCGCAGCACCAGCAGCTCGGCCTGGGTCTCGATGCCCTCGGCGATCACGCGGGTGTTCGATTTCTCGGCGATTTCCTGGATCGAGCGCACGAACTGCAGTTTCACCGGGTCGTGATTGATGCCCTGGATGAAGTGCATATCGATCTTGACGTATTCCGGCCGCAGCTCCGACCACAGGCGCAGGCTGGAAAAGCCCTCGCCGAGGTCGTCAATGGCAATCTGAAAGCCCATTTTGCGGTAGTGCAGTACCGCCTCGCGCATCAGGTCGTAATCGTAGGTGGGCTGGTTTTCGGTCAGCTCGATAATCACGCGGTCCGGATGGATGCCGATTTGGTGGATGACTTCCAGCGTTTCGCCATGGCGCGCGTCGCGCTGCAGCAATGACTCCGGGCTGACGTTGAGGAACAGCTTGCCCGGCAGCTTGAGCTCGGCAAAGCGCTCGAGCACCACCTTGCGGCACAGGTGTTCCACTTCCACCGTCAGACCGTTGGCGCGCGCCGCCTTGAACAGATTCATGGGCGAATGCAGCGGGCTGTCGGACGGTCCGCGTATCAGACCTTCATAAGCGATGATTTCGCCGGTCTGCATGTGTACAATCGGCTGGAACAGCGCACTCAGTTGGCGGCGGGCCAGGATATCGAACAAATGGGCACGCAACACGGCCTCCTCATCATCTTCTCGAGGTTTCAGATAAGTGACTGTGGCGCCGATGGCCGGCTTAAGTGCGGAATTCACGATGAATCGTTTTCCAAAAAACGGTTTAACTGTACGATCATAGTGTCGATTTATGACCGGATGATGAATTTGGGAAACAATTTGTTCAGGACAGCGTTACAATAGACTCACCCCACCAAGCAGGATATCTATGCACCGCTTTACCCGCCGTATTTTTTTCAGCCTGACCCTGTTGAGCGCAGCCACCGCAAGCGCTACCGGCATTGCGGTGCAAGTGCAGGACGCCAACGGCAAAGTGTTGCCGGATACGGTGATCTACATGGAGCCGGAAAGCGGCGCGCCGGGCGGCGCGAAAACCGCAGCGGCGCAGATCGAGCAGAAGGGCCTGAAATTCATGCCGCTGGTGACCGTGGTGCAAGTTGGCGCCACCATCAACTTCCCGAATAACGACAAGGTGCGGCATCACATCTACTCGTTCTCGCCGGCGCATAAATTCGACCAGAAGCTGTATTCGGGACAGTCGGCATCGCCGCAGGTGTTCGATAAAGCCGGGACGGTTGTCCTCGGTTGCAATATTCATGACAAAATGATCGCTTACGTCAAAGTAGTCGATACGCCGTATTTCGCCAAGACGGACGGTTCCGGCGCGGCGCGCGTGGAACTGCCGGCCGGCAAGTACGTGGTCAAGGCCTGGCACTACAATACCGTGGGGGGCGCGACGCTGGAACAGGTGCTGACGGTGAAGGCCGGTGACCTGGCCACCGCAGTGTTCAAGTTGCCGATGAAGCCATTTACGGCGGATGATGGTTCTACTCTTTAAGGGAATAGCCTGAGCATGCGTTTACGTTTTCGCAGCCTCGAAAGCCGGATCGTTACGCTTTTCCTGGTCCTCATCATTGCGGTCCAGGTGGTGGGCTTGTTTGTCATCCAGCGTGGCATCGACAACAATGCGCGCCTGGCCATCAGCAGTGAACTGAATAACGGCTCCAAGGTGTTTCGCCGCCTGCTGGAGCAGAATGCGCAAAGCCTGCGCTTTGGCGCACGGCTGCTGGCGCGCGACACCGCGTTTGTGGCCGCCATCGGCAATAACGACGAAAGCGACCGCGCCACCATCGAGTCGGCGCTGGAAAACAGCGGCCGCCGCATCAAGGCCTCGCTGTCCATGCTGATTAGCGATGAACGCAAGATCAGCGCCACCACCAATCCCAAGCAGTCGGCCGGCCTGCAGAAAATGGCGTTGAGCCTGCTGGACCAGGCGGAAGCGGCGGACGGTGCGATCGGCATTGCTATCGTTGACCACCGGCCGTTCCAGATCGTCGCCATGCCGGTCAAGGCGCCCATTACCATCGGCTGGATCGTGATGACCTTCCCGATCGACCGCCAGCTGGCCAACGATATGCGCGAGGTCAGCTCGCTCCACACCTCGGTGCTCACCCGCGACGCGCAGGGCAAATGGCTGTCGGCCGGTTCGACCTTCGTTGGCCCGTCGGCGCAGACCGTGGTCGAGCAGCTGCAGGCATTGGGGCCAACCCGGCCCACCGGGCCTTTCGACCTCACGGTGGAAACCGCCAAATACAGCGCGCGCCTGATCTCGATTGGCGAAGACGGCGACCAGAACGCCAGCGTGCTGCTGGCGCGCTCGATTGACGAAGCCACGGCCGAGTACCGGCGACTGGAGCGCTGGCTGATTGGCCTGGCGCTGGGCGGCATCTTTGCGTCGGCGCTGGCCATCGTGTTTACCGCCAAGCGCATCGCCCAGCCGATCAGCGAACTGGTGGTGACCGCCAAGCGGCTGGAGGAGGGCGACTACAAGGTGTCGATCGACAGCACGCGCGAAGACGAAATCGGCGCGCTGGCCCACGCCTTTGACGCCATGCGCGAAGGGATCGCCAAGCGCGAACAGGAAATCCGCCGCCTGGCGTACTGGGACACGCTGACCAATCTGCCGAACCGCGCGCAGTTCGTGCTGCTGCTGAACGACGCGCTGGTGGAGGCGCGCGGCCGCCAGGAAGGACTGTATGTGCTGATGATGGACCTGGACCGCTTCAAGCACGTCAACGACGTCATGGGGCACAGCTTTGGCGACGCGCTGTTGCGCCAGGTGGCGGGCCGCCTGCAGCTGCTGCTGGCCAATCGCCGGCAGTCGTCGGCGCAGGTGGCGCGCCTGGGCGGTGACGAATTTGCGGTGCTGCTGCCGGGCGCCGATCTGGAGGCGGCGCAGCGCATGGCGGCCGAGATCCTGCAGGCGCTGGAGACGCCGCTGTCGCTGGAAGACCAAATGGTGGATATCGGCGCGGGTCTGGGCATCGCGGGTTATCCCGAGCATGCAGAGGAAGGCGAGACGCTACTGAGCATGGCCGAAGTGGCGATGTATGCGGCCAAGCAGCGCAACGATGGCGCCGTGGTCTACGACGTCGCCATGGACAAGTCCAGCGCCAAGAGCCTGTCGCTGCTCACCGAGCTGCGCAACGCCGCCGAACGCAACGAGTTCCGCCTGCATGTGCAGCCCAAGATTTCGCTCGATACTGGCAAGGTGGTGGGCATGGAGGCGCTGGTGCGCTGGGTGCATCCGGAGCGCGGCAATGTGTTCCCCGACGAGTTTATTCCGTTCGCCGAGCAGACTGGTTTTATCCGTGTGCTGACGCGCTGGGTCATGGAGCGCTCGGCAGAGCTGTGCCGCGAGCTGGCGACGCGCGGCCACCATCTGAAAGTGTCGGTCAACCTGTCCACGCGTGACTTGCTGGACCAGGACTTGCCGGCCAAGTTTGCCGACCTGCTCACGCGCCACAAGCTGACGCCCGGCTCGTTCTGCCTGGAGATTACCGAAAGCGCCATCATGGACGATCCGGTGCGCGCCCAGCACACGCTGGAGCGCCTCAGCGCCATGGGGGTCGACCTGTCGATTGACGATTTCGGCACCGGCTATTCCTCGCTGGCCTACCTCAAGCGCCTGCCGGTCAATGAGCTGAAGATCGATAAATCCTTCGTGCTGAATATGGAGAACGACGAAGGCGATACCAAGATTGTCCGCTCCACCATCGACCTGGGGCACAACATGGGCCTGCGCGTGGTGGCCGAAGGGATCGAAAGCGAGGCTGTCTGGCGCCTGCTTGCGGCCCTGGGCTGCGACCAGGGGCAGGGCTACTTCATGAGCCGTCCGATTCCGGCCGACCAGCTGTTCTCGTGGCTGGAAAAATGGCGTCCGCCGGTCGCGGTGGTGGCCGGCATCGATGAGCCGGACGTCAGCTACGCCAAATAAAAGTTGCCTTGGCATTTCAGCTAACGTGTCATATTTGTCATACTTCACGTTATGATCTGTGTTCCTGATGAACCTTACCTGGATATGGATCACACATGCAACGACGAGCACTCCTGGCATCACTGCTGTTCACCCAAGCCGCCGCCATGGCGCAAACCTGCCCAACGCCTGCGGCAGGTACCACCCTGAACTACCCGGTGTCGCGCACCGTGGACCAGCAGGACAACTACCACGGCACGGTGGTGGCCGACCCATACCGCTGGCTGGAAGACGCCAATAGCGCCGAGACCAAGGACTGGGTCGAAGCGCAGAACAAGCTGACCCAAGGCTATCTGGCGCAAATCCCCAACCGCGAAGCGATCAAGGCGCGCCTGACCAAGCTGTGGAACTTCGAGCGTTTCAGCGTGCCGTTCAAGGAAGGTGGCCGCTACTTCTACAGCCGCAACGACGGTCTGCAGAATCAGTCGGTGCTGTACACCATGAAGACGCTGGCCGATGTGCCACGCCTGCTGCTCGACCCGAACACGCTGGCGGCTGATGGCACGGTGGCGCTGGCCGGCCTGGCGGTGAGCCCGAATGGCAAATACCTGGCCTACAGCACCGCCGCTTCCGGCTCCGACTGGAACGAGATCAAGGTGCGCGATATCGACAGCGGCAAGGATGTAGAGGATCACATCAAGTGGGTCAAGTTTTCGCGCACCGCCTGGCTGCACGATGGCTCGGGCTTCTTCTACAGCCGTTACGACGAACCGAAAGAAGCCACCAAGCTGGCGGACGTGAACTACTTCCAGAAGCTGTACTTCCACAAGCTGGGCACCCCGCAAAGCGCGGACGTGCTGGTCTACGACCGTCCGGACCATAAGGACTGGGGCTTTGGCGCGGAAGTGACGGAAGATGGCCGCTACCTGATTATCAATGCCTCGCAGGGCACCGAGAACAAGAACCGCGTGTTCTACAAGGACCTGAGCAAGAAGGACGCCAAGGTGGTTGGCTTGCTGGAGGACTTCGATGCCGCCTATGACTTCATCGGCAACGATGGCCCGGTGTTCCTGTTCCGTACCGAGCGCAATGCGCCGCGCGGCCGCATCGTCAGCATCGACACCCGCAAGCCGGGTGTGCTGAACTGGAAGCAGCTGGTGCCGGAAACCAGCAACACCATGGTATCGGCGTCGGTCGTCAACAGCCAGCTGATCGTCGATTATCTGAGCGACGCCCACAGCCTGGTCAAGGTGTTCGACCTGAAAGGCAAGGCGCTGCATGACGTCGAACTACCAGGCCTGGGGACGGCCGGTGGCTTCGGCGGCAAACGCTCGGATACCGAAACCTTCTACTCGTACACCAGCTTCACCACGCCATCGACCATCTACCGCTACGATCTGAAGTCCAACAAGAGCAGCGTGTACCGCCAGCCGAAAGTGGACTTTGATCCGTCGGCATTCGAAACCCGCCAGGAGTTCTACACCTCGCGCGATGGCACCAAGGTACCAATGTTCATCGTGTCGAAGAAGGGCATGAAGCTGGATGGCAGCAATCCAACTTACCTGTACGGCTACGGTGGTTTCAACATCTCGCTGACGCCAACCTTCTCGGTGGCGAACCTGGCCTGGCTGGAAATGGGCGGTGTCTATGTGATGGCCAACCTGCGCGGCGGCGGCGAGTACGGCGAATCGTGGCATGCGGCTGGCACCAAGCTGCAAAAGCAGAACGTGTTTGATGACTTCATCGGCGCGGCGGAATGGCTGGTGGCGCACAAGGTGACCTCGCCGTCCAAGCTGTCGATCGGCGGTGGCAGTAACGGCGGCCTGCTGGTGGGCGCCACCATGACCCAGCGTCCGGACCTGTTTGCGGCGGCGATTCCGCAGGTGGGCGTGCTGGACATGTTGCGCTTCCATAAATTTACCATCGGCTGGGCGTGGACCTCGGACTATGGCTCGTCGGACAATGCGGACGAATTCAAGGCGCTGGTCAAATACTCGCCGCTGCATAATCTGAAGAAGGGCGCCTGCTACCCGGCGACCATGATTACCACGGCGGACCATGACGACCGCGTGGTGCCGGCGCACAGCTTCAAGTTTGCGGCGGCCGCGCAGGCCGACCAGGCGCCAGGCGGTGCACCGATCCTGATCCGGATTGACAGCAAAGCGGGCCACGGCGCAGGCAAGCCAACCAACAAGCAGATTGAGGAAGTGGCTGACCGTTGGGGTTTCCTGAGCCGCGCACTGCAAATGAATACTGGCGACACCGCTAAAGCGGCAGGCCAGCAATGAGCGGCGCGCCTGCCGCCAAACCCATCCTGCTGGCGCTGTTGATGGCTGGCCTGGCGCCGGTGGCGGTGCATGCCGCCGACCAGGCGCCAGCCGCCAACACGCCGGCCGTCAAGCAGATCGCCGATGTCACGCGCGGTTTGCAGCCGCAGCCGGGCTTTATCGATGTCTGGCGCGATACGGACAAGGGCAGGGTGCTGCTGGCGGTGGGCGCACTGGAACAACCATTCCTGCTGGTGAGTTCATTGCCGTATGCATTGGGCTCCAATGACGTTGGACTGGACCGCGCGCAGCCGGGCGAAGTCCGCATGGTGCATTTTGAGAAGCACGGTGCGCGCCTGTTCCTGGTGCAGGAAAACACGAACTATGCTGCAGTCTCGCCGGATCGCGACGAACGTGCAGCGGTGCGCGAGTCGTTCTCCAACTCGGTGCTGTGGTCGGGCGATATTCTGGCCAGCGACAATGAACGCCAACTGGTGGATTTTTCCAGCTTCCTGCTGGCCGACCGTCACGGCATCGCTGCACGGCTGGCGGGCGCCAGACAGGGCGCGTATGCGGTTGATGGCGCGCGCAGTGCAGTGCTGGCGGCGGAAGCCAAAGCCTTTCCCGATAACGTCGAGCTGGAATCGCTGCTGACCTTTGCGGGGCCGGGCCAGGCCGAGTATGTGCGCCAGGTCGGCGCCGATGCGGCCAGCCTGTCGATGCGTCAGCGTATCAGCATGGTGCGGCTGCCGCAAAGCGAGGCTGGCAGCGCATGGCATCCGCGCGTTTATCACCCATATTCGGGCGGCTTCGATACCAGTTACTTCGATTTCGCCACGCCGCTGTCGCACAGCATCGACGTGCACTGGCAGGTGCGGCACAAGCTGGAAAAGACCGATCCGTCGGCCGCTGTCAGTCCGGTAAAAAAACCGATTGTCTACTACGTCGACCGTGGCGCGCCCGAGCCGGTGCGCTCGGCGCTGATTGCCGGCGCCTCGTGGTGGGCGACGGCTTTTGAAAAGGCCGGTTTCAAGGATGCCTACCGCGTCGAGCTGCTGCCGGAAGGCGTGGATGCGCTGGACATCCGCTACAACGTCATCACCTGGGTGCACCGTGCCACGCGTGGCTGGTCCTACGGGAATGCGCTGACCGATCCGCGCACTGGCCAGATCGTGCGCGGCGCCGTTACACTGGGATCGCAGCGTGTGCGTCAGGACATCCTGATTGCGGAAGCGCTGCTGGCGCCATATGGTAAAAGCACACCCGCCGAGCAGCAGCAAATGGCCGAGAAAATGGCCCTGGCGCGTCTGCGCCAGCTGGCTGCGCACGAAGTCGGCCACACACTGGGCTTCGCCCACAACTTTGCCGCCAGCCGCATGGGCAACGGCTCGGTGATGGACTATCCTCATCCCATCGTCAAGCTCAATGCGCGCGGCGAGGTCGATCTGTCGAATGCGTATGGCGTGGGCGTCGGGCCATGGGACGATTACATCGTCAACTACATCTACGGCGACTTTGGCAGTGGCGCGCAAGAGCTGGCCGCGCTGGCCAAATTGCGCGGCGAGGCGCGCGCGGCGGGCATGCTGTACTCAAGCGACCAGGACGACCGCGCCCCGGGCGCCAGCCATCCCGATGGCCTGCTGTGGGACTTCGGCCCGGACACGCTCAAAACCTGGGACCAGCTGGGCGCGGTGCGCCAGCGCGCGCTGCAAACCTTCTCTGTCGATGTGCTGCCGGATGCGCGCCAGATTGGCGAGCTGGAAGCGCGCCTGGTGCCGGTCTTTCTGCTGCAGCGCTATCAGGGTGAAGCGCTGGCACGCTTGATTGGCGGCGGTGACTTTGACTACACCAGTGCTGGCGACGTCAAAGCCAGCATCGCCAAGGCCGGTATCAGAGTCACGCCAGCGGATGTACAACGCCAGGCGCTCAGCCGCCTGACCGACAGCCTGCGCGCCGAATACCTGGCACTGCCCGCCAATGTGCTGGACGTGCTGACGCCACCGGCGGCCGGCTATGAACGCAACCGCGAATATTTTGCTACCCGTATGGATTCGGTATTCGATGCTTTCTCGATTGCCGAGGCGGGCGCCGCGCAAACGGCCGGCTTCCTGCTCGACGCCGGCCGTATCAACCGTGTCGCCTGGCAGCATGCGCGCGACGCGAAACAGCCAGGCGTGCAGGAGGTGCTGGCGCAGCTGCTGCAAAAAACCTGGAAGCGGGAGGCGGTGCCGGCAAATGTGATTGGCGGCGAAGCGGTGCAGCTGGCCGCCAACTGGGTGGTCGCGGACAGTCTGCTCAATCTGCTGGACGGAGGCAAACTGCATCCGCAAGTGACAGCCGAAGTGCGTCAGTCGATGCGGGAGCTGGTTCAATGGCTGCAAAAAAATCCAGACAAAGGCGTGACTGCGGACAGCCGCAAGCAGGCAGCCGACAGGATCTCCGCCTACCTGGCCGATGAACGCAGCATCAAGTTGCGTGCATTACCCGTTGTGCCACCAGGCGCGCCGATATGAAAAAGCACAATTCATGTTAATTTTCAAAATGGCAATTGTCATGTTGGCGAGTAGTTAGCGACGCTGCGGCTGACAGCTCGGCCATCGTGGCGATGCCCTGTGCTGCGTATCACAAAGCCCTTCGGGGCTTGTTTGCTTTTGGCTCACCAGCGTAGTGCATCCCAACTCCCCGTTTTGGTGCGCCCTTCAGAGTGAATTACTTGCGCGCTCAATGTCACCGTATTTGAAATCAATCACTTAAGGTTTTGCACCAAATTGGTACGAATGTTGCTTCGTATGAAGCATCTTTATTTTATATGCGTACTTTTGGGGAGTGATTTGATGTCTGGATTCAAAGACGGTGCAGATGCACTGTTTATTCTGCTCGGTGCCATCATGATTCTGGCAATGCATGCCGGCTTTGCCTTCCTTGAGCTGGGGACGGTGCGTAAAAAGAATCAGGTCAATGCCTTGGTTAAAATTCTGGTCGACTTCTGCGTATCGACCATCGCCTACTTCTTTGTTGGCTACAGCGTTGCTTACGGCGCTCATTTTTTCTCCCCGGCCGATGTGCTGATTGCCAAAAATGGCTATGAGCTAGTCAAGTTCTTCTTCCTGCTGACCTTCGCTGCGGCGATCCCTGCCATCATTTCGGGTGGCATCGCGGAGCGTGCTCGCTTCCATCCGCAGACGGCGGCGACGGCGCTGCTGGTTGGCCTGGTGTATCCGTTTTTCGAGGGGATCGCCTGGAACCACCGTTGTGGTGTGCAGACCTGGTTGCTGCAGACGTTCGGCGCGGAGTTTCACGACTTCGCTGGTTCCGTTGTGGTGCACGCTGTCGGTGGCTGGATTGCGCTGCCGGCGGTGCTGCTGCTGGGAGCGCGCCGTGGCCGTTATATGAAAAACGGCGGCATTGCCGCCCATCCACCTTCGTCGATTCCTTTCCTGGCGCTGGGCGCCTGGATACTGATAGTCGGCTGGTTCGGTTTCAACGTCATGAGTGCGCAGGCGCTGGACAAGATGAACGGCCTGGTGGCGGTCAACTCGCTGATGGCCATGGTCGGCGGTACGCTGGTCGCCACCATGCTGGGCAAGAACGATCCCGGCTTCGTGCATAACGGCCCGCTGGCAGGACTGGTGGCGGTGTGCGCTGGTTCGGACCTCATGCATCCGCTGGGCGCGCTGGTCACCGGCGGCATTGCCGGCGCGATCTTCGTCTGGATGTTCACACTGGCGCAGAACAAATGGAAGATTGACGACGTACTGGGTGTGTGGCCCTTGCATGGCTTGTGTGGCGCCTGGGGCGGTATCGCGGCCGGCATTTTTGGCCTGAAAGCGCTGGGTGGCGTCGGCGGAGTGGCGCTGGCGTCGCAGCTCGCTGGCACGGTGATGGGGGTGGCAATTGCCGCTGCTGGCGGTGCGCTGGTCTACGGCTTGCTAAAGAAAACGGTGGGCCTGCGTCTGGATCCAGAACAGGAGTTCCAGGGCGCGGACTTGTCGATCCACCGCATTACTTCGACCCCGGAACGCGAATCCAACTGGTGAGTTGATTACAATTGACTTTGCCGACAGCGGGTGAGATGCTTATTTGATATTTTGAAGGAGTGATCATGAAAATCTTGCGCTCGGCCCGTTTCTCCTGCTTGGTGGTGATCAGTGCTGCCAGCCTGCCTTCAGTGCAAGCCGCCAATCTGGTCCAGATTGACGGCGAACATGCCACCTTCTTCTACGATGCCGATTTTTGGGGCTTGGGCGCCGCCTCCGTACTAGGCGACGCGATTTCGCTGCAGGTGCGGCCGGATTTCGCGGTGTCGGCTACAGTACGGCCTGGCACCACCACCGCCAGCCAAATTCAGCAGGCCTTTGACTTCGCCAGCCCTGGTGTGGTGGCGGTAGCCAAGTCGGGCTATAGCCTGAAGACGCTGGTGGGAAGCGGCTTGAGCGGTAACTACACTGTGGCTGCCGGCGGTAGCCAGGTCGACGTCACGCTCAGCGGCAGCCTGCTGCTTGGTAGCATGAATAATGGTGTATTTGTGCCGCAAACAGGCTTCACTGGCTACAGTGTCACGGCCGATTACACGTCCACCGGCGCTGCGCAATCGGCCCCATTCTATGCCTTGATGTATGCAGGTAATACGCTGCCGTATGCCCATGCGCTGGGCGTGGAAAGCTATCTGAGCACTTACGTGCGGCAGGTTGGTAGCGGCACCACTGGCTTGTCGTTGAATTCTGTTGAATACCAGTTTGCGACTGTGGCCATTCCTGAGCCGCAGACGTACGCCATGCTGCTGGCTGGACTGGGTATCCTGGCATGGGCGGGGAAACCCAGGGTACGCAGCTGACATTAATGTCATTGACATTGGCAGGGTTAAGTGAGATGCTATTTCGACATCATTACTGGAGCGACCATGCCGACCATAAAACTTTCTCGTTGTTTGATCGCACTTGTGGCCAGTGCCGCATGCCTGTCTTCCGCCGGTGCCGCCAATCTGGTCCAGATTGATGGCGCGCATACCACCTTTTTCTATGATGCCGACTTTTGGGGAGTGGGTGCCGCCTCGGTGATTGGCGACACGATCTCTTTGCAGGTACGGCCGGAGTTTGATGTCACTGCAACGGTGCGGCCGGGGACGGCCACCGGCACGCAGACGCAGCAAAATTCTGATTTTGCCAGTTTTGGCGTGGTGGCCGTGGCCAAAACGGGCTACGCCTTGCAAACCAGGGTCGGTAGCGGCCTCACGGGCAGTTACGCCGTTGACGCCAAGGGCAGCGAGGCGCAGGCCAGCCTGGTCGGCACAGTATTTGCCGGTGCGCTGCAGAACGGCGCATTCGTACCGCAAACGCCTTTGACGGGGCTGCCGAGCTGGGCCAACTACGCATCGAACGGAACTGCGCAGGCAGCGAACTTTAACGTGATGATGTACAGCGCTAATCCCTTGTCCTATGCGAACGCCGTGGCTGTGGACAGTTATTTGACGACGTATGTTCACCAGGTTGGTAGCGGGACAGCGGCAATGACGTTAAACACGGCGCAGTATGCGTTTTCTGCCGTCGCTGTTCCAGAGCCGCAGACCTATGCCATGCTGCTCGGCGGGGTGGTGGCGCTGTCTGTGGCAAGCCGTCGCCGCAAGGCTTAGCGGTGTATCACCACCAGCAGCGCTTTCGCTTCAGTCTTGCCGACGTTGCGGATGATGTGCTGCTGGTCGCCCGGGTAGCGCGCGGTGCTGCCCAGTTTGACCTTCTTCTTGTCGTTTCCGACTTCCACTTCCACCGAGCCGTGTAGCAGCGTCAGGTGCTCCTGCGCGCCGGGATCATGGCCTTGCGAGGCCAGTTCGCCACCGGCCGACAGCGTCAATTCATACCATTCATACTTACTGGCCAGCTCCAGCGGTCCCAGGATGCGCAGCACATAGCCAGCATGAAGCCCGGGCAGGGTAGGGATCTCGTGCGACTCGACCACGCGGATCGTCTCGACTTCGCGTTCGGCAGTGGCCAGCAGTTCGCCGATCTGCACGCCCAGCGCATTCGCCAGACGCCAGGTGATGGCGATGGTCGGATTCGCCTTTTCCCTTTCTATTTGAGACAACATTGATTTGGACACGCCAGCGATGCGTGACAGGTCCTCCAGCGTGAGACCACGGGCCAGGCGCAAGCGTTGGAGCGCGGCGCCAACCTCCGGAGGAGCATTTGTCGATACAGCAGTTTTCATTGTTTTATTTGGCGTATGGGCTAAATTTCAAGTGAATCGGTACACCTTGGCGGGTTGCAGAGTTCACTGGTTCTCTATAATATTCAATATATTGAACTCGCATTCGAAATAGCGAATTCCGCATAAGGCAGCGAAATCGTATCATATACAAGGACCATCATGAGCAATCAAGCAAAAAGCACTTTCTACAGCGGCCTCCAGCAAACTCTGGATCAACTGCGCGAACAGGGTCTGTACAAGCCGGAGCGCGTACTGGCTTCGCGCCAGGGCGCGGAAGTGGTGAGCGAAGATGGTCGCAAGCTGATTAATATGTGCGCCAACAACTACCTCGGCCTGTCGGGCCAGGAGTGGGTGGCGCAGGCTTCCATCGACGCGACCGAGCAGTATGGCTATGGCCTGTCGTCGGTGCGTTTCATCTGCGGCACGCAGACCGTGCACAAGCAGCTGGAGCAGGCGATCTCCACATTCCTGGGCACGGAAGACACCATCCTGTACGCGGCGGCGTTCGACGCCAATGGCGGCGTGTTTGAACCGCTGTTCGACGAAAACGACGCGATCATTTCCGATGCGCTGAACCATGCGTCGATCATCGACGGTATCCGTCTATGCAAGGCAGCGCGCTTCCGCTACGCCCACAATGACATGGCGGACCTGGAGCAGCAGCTGCAAGCGGCGGCCGACAAGCGCCACAAGATCATCGTCACCGACGGCGTGTTCTCGATGGACGGCACCATCGCCCAGCTGGACAAGATCGTTGAACTGGCCGAGAAATACGGCGCGCTGGTCATGATCGACGAATGCCACGCCTCCGGCTTCATGGGCAAGACCGGCCGCGGCACGCACGAGCACCACAATGTGGTCGGCAAAATCGACATCATCACCGGCACGCTGGGCAAGGCGCTGGGCGGCGCGATGGGCGGCTTTACCTCCGGCCGCAAGGAAGTGATCGACATGCTGCGCCAGAAATCGCGTCCTTACCTGTTCTCGAATACGCTGGCGCCATCGATTGCCGGCGCCTCGCTGGCAGTGCTGGAGCGCCTGTCGTCGTCGACCGAGCTGCGCGACCGCCTGCACGAAAACACCGCTTACTTCCGCAAGGAGATTGAGCGTATCGGCTTCACCATCAAGCCAGGTACCCATCCTGTGGTGCCGGTCATGCTGTTCGAGGCGCCCGTGGCGCAGAAGTTCGCGGCGCGCATGTATGAGCTGGGCGTGCTGCTGAGCGGCTTCTTCTACCCGGTGGTGCCTATGGGTCAGGCGCGCGTGCGGGTGCAGCTGTCTGCGGCGCATACCCGTGAGCAGCTGGAAACCGTACTCAAAGCATTCGAACAGGCTGGCCGCGAACTGGGCCTGCTGAAGAACTAAAATGAAAATCGTCAGGACTACAGAAATGGAACAACAAAAAATTCTCGTCATCGGCGCCAATGGCCAGATCGGCAGCGAGCTGGTGGAAGCACTCGCCAAACAGCATGGCGCACAGAACGTGATCGCGAGCGATGTCAGCCCGACGAATCTGTATAATGCCGCCCGCTACACCACGCTGAACGTGCTGGATAAGCAGGCCTTGTCGGCGTTGGTGACCGAAGAGGGCATCACGCAGGTGTACCAGCTGGCAGCGATGTTGTCGGCCACTGGCGAAGCGGCGCCGCTCAAAGCCTGGACGCTGAACATGGACGGCCTGCTGAATATCCTGGAAGTGGCGCGCGAGCGCGGCGCCATCGGCAAGCCGCTGAAAATCTTCTGGCCATCGTCGATTGCGGCATTTGGCCCGAACACGCCGCAAGCCGATACGCCGCAGCTGACCGTGATGGACCCAACCACCATCTACGGCATCAGCAAGCTGGCCGGCGAACGTCTGTGCGAGTACTACTTCCTGAAGTATGGCGTGGATGTGCGTTCGATCCGCTACCCAGGCATCATCAGCTTCAAGTCGCCGCCGGGCGGTGGCACCACCGATTACGCGATTGCGATTTTCCATGCAGCGCTGCGCGGTGAGCGTTATGAGTGTTTCCTCGGCCCGCAAACCACGCTGCCGATGATCTATATGCCGGACGCCATCCGCGCCACCATCGAATTGATGGACGCACCGGCGGAGCTGGTCAAAGTACGTTCGTCGTACAACGTGGCAGGTGTGTCGTTCAATCCGGAGCAACTGGCGGCGGCGATTACCCGCAAGCTGCCGGACTTCAAGATTGCGTATAAGCCCGACAGCCGTCAGGCGATCGCCGACTCCTGGCCGCAAAGCCTGGACGACGCCACCGCCACTGCGGACTGGGGCTGGAAAGCGCGCATCGGCGTGGATGAAATGGTAGAAGACATGCTGGCAAACGTTGATGTCAGCTTGGGCAAAGCGGCATAAGCCCGCGGCCAGTAATACAACTTTGCCCCCGCTGCGTGCGGGGTGCAGCTATTTATAAGAGAGACATCTGATGGACATGAGCGTTTTTGATTTATTTAAGATCGGCATCGGCCCATCGAGCTCCCACACCGTGGGACCGATGGTTGCGGCACGCCGCTTCTTGCTGGATAACGCTCCGTTGGACGACGTCACGGAAGTCAAGGCGGAGCTGTATGGCTCGCTGGCGTTGACCGGCGTTGGCCACGCAACCGATAAAGCAGTGCTGCTTGGCCTGATGGGCGAAACCCCGCAGGACGTGGTGCCGACCAGCGTCGACACCCAGCTGGCGCAAGCCGAAGCCGCTGGCCAGCTGGCACTGCTGGGCGCTCACGCTGTGCCATTCAAACGCGGTACGCACCTGATTTTCCATATGGCTGAATCGCTGCCTGAGCATCCGAATGGCATGCGCTTCACGCTGACCCGCAAGGACGGCAGCAGCATCAGCAAAGTGTATTACTCGGTCGGTGGTGGCTTCATCCGCGAAGAAGGCGAGGCCCCAGCTGCGGCGGCGGAAGCAGTCGCCATTCCCTACACCTTCGACACCATGGACGAATTGCTGGCCCACGGCGTGCGCAGTGGCCTGACGATTCCGCAAATGCTGCGTGCCAACGAGCGCGTACGCATGAGCGAGGAAGCGCTGAATGCGGGCATGGACAAGATCTGGCATGTGATGCGCGACTGTATCGCGCATGGTCTCGAGACGCCGGGCCAGCTGCCAGGCGGCCTGAATGTGAAGCGCCGCGCTGCCGGTCTGTGGTCCCAGCACACCAGCGTGAGCGACCGCGCCAACGAACTGCCGCACGACGCGCTGCACCAGGTCAGCCTGTACGCAATGGCCGTCAACGAAGAAAATGCCGCAGGCGGCCGCGTGGTCACTGCGCCGACCAACGGCGCGGCAGGCATCATTCCAGCGGTGCTGCGCTACTATGCGGAGGACTGTAAACCGAGTGATCCGGTGACCGGCATCCGTAATTTCATGCTGACGGCAGCTGCCATCGGCATGCTGTGCAAACGCAATGCGTCGATTTCCGGTGCGGAGATCGGCTGCCAGGGTGAAGTGGGCGTGGCCTGCGCCATGGCCGCAGCAGGCCTGGTGGCGGCGCTGGGCGGCAGCAATGGCCAGATCGAGAACGCTGCCGAAATCGGCATCGAGCACCATCTGGGCATGACGTGCGATCCTATCGGTGGCCTGGTGCAGATCCCCTGCATCGAGCGTAACGGCATGGGCGCAGTCAAGGCCATTACCGCGGCGTCGCTGGCCTTAAAAGGCGACGGTACCCATTTCGTCAGCCTGGATGAAGTGATCGAAACCATGCGCCAGACCGGCGCCGACATGCAGGCCAAGTACAAGGAAACCTCCCTGGGTGGCCTGGCGATTCACGTCATCACCGTCAATCACGCTGCCTGCTAAGCAGCGCCTCGAAATCAGCAGGCCGCAATGGCTTGCTGATGTGGTACCCCTGAATTTCATCGCACGACTGCTCGCGCAGGAACTCCAGCTGTTCCACCGTCTCCACGCCTTCGGCGATGGTGGTCAGCCCCAGGCTGCGCGCCATGTTGATGATGGCGCTGACGATGGCCTTGTCTTCGCTGTCGGTGCTGATGTCGCGGACAAAGGACTGGTCGATTTTCAGCTTGTAGACCTTGAACTTTTTCAGATGGCTCAGTGACGAGAAGCCGGTGCCGAAATCGTCAATGGACATGCGGATGCCACGGTCGTGCAACTGGTTCATGGTGGCGATGGCGCCTTGCGGATCCTGCACCGCCACGCCTTCCGTCAATTCCAGCTCCAGGTACTCCGGCGGTAAGCCTTCTTCATACAGCACCTGGGCTACTTGCGATGGCAGGTTGGCCGTGCGGAACTGGATCGCGGACAGATTCACTGCCATCACCAGCGGCGGCAGGCCCGCATCCAGCCAGGTCCGCGCCTGGCGTACGGCCTGGCGCAGCACCCATTCGCCGATCGGCACAATCAAGCCACTTTCCTCGGCGGCCGGAATGAATTCCGCTGGCGATACCGCGCCCAGCTCCGGCGTGCTCCAGCGCAGCAGCGCTTCCGCACCAATGATGCGTCCCGTTTTAAGCGATACCTGCGGCTGATACACCACGTGCATCTGCTCGCGCTCCAGCGCATAGCGCAGCGCATTCACCACTTGCAGATGGCGTGCCGCGCGCTGCTGCATGGCGGCGGTGAAGAAGCGGAAGTCGTGGCGACCGGCGCGCTTGACCTGGTACATGGCGGCGTCCGCGCGCTGCAGCAGGGTTTCCACATCCAGGCCGTCTTCCGGGTACATGGCGATGCCGATGGAGGCAGAGACTTTGAGGTCGTGCAGGCCGACGGTGTAGGACTGGCCGGTCAGGTCCAGCAGCTTGCGCGCGATGTCGCTGGTTTCTGCGCTATTGACGTTACGCATAACGAAAATGAATTCATCACCGCCGAGGCGGGCCACCATGTCGCCGTCACGCAGGCAGCTGGTCAGGCGCAGCGCCAGTTCGGACAGCAGGGCATCGCCCACCGTATGGCCCAGGGAATCGTTGATGTCCTTGAAGTGGTCCAGGTCCAGCATCATGAGTGCCATCGGCGTGCGTCTGCTGCGGGCCTGTTCCAGCAGCAGGCGCGCACGCTCGTGCAACTGCGAGCGGTTCGGCAGGCCGGTCAGCACGTCGTAGTGGGCCAGGTATTGCACGCGCTGGTCGGCTTGCTGGCGTATGGTTTCGCGGTCGAAGTTCTTCAGCGCGAATTCGATATCGAGCGTCATTTCCAGCAGCAGCTCGCGCACCTCGTGGTCGAAGGCGTTGACGGCGCTGGAATAGGGCGCGAAGAAGCCGATGATTTCGCCGTCGCGCCGCAGCGGGATCGCGGCGGATGAGGCCCAGCCATAGCGGGCGCCATGGCCGTGCCAGTGTGCGGTCTCCGGCGCGTGCTGGTAGTCCTGGCACCAGTAGGGCTGGCCGCTTTGATAGGACAGGCCGATGGGGCCGCGGCCGTGCGGCACCGAAGAGTCCAGCGAGACTTCCAGGTCGTCCAGATATTCGACGCCGCCGCCATAGGCTGCAGCAACGCTGATGCGGTCATGTTCGCGGTCGATCAGGCCGATCCACGCCATTGCCATGCCGCCGTAGGTAACAACGTCGCGGCAGATGCGCTCAAACAGTTCGGCTTCGCTGTGGCTGCGGACAATCGCCTGATTGCACTGGCTTAGTGCCGAATACAGGCGGCTCAGGCGCTGCGTGCGCTCGAGCGCTTCCTTACGCTCCGCATCCAGGCGCGCCAGTCCTTGCTGTGTGTGGGCGAGCCAGCCCCAGACGCTGTTTTGCGCGTTGCTGGCGACTTTCAATGGTTCGGAAAAATCGCCGCGTCCCAGCCGTTCCATCACGGTCTGGAGCTGGTCGACCGAACAGCCCAGTGACGCGTCCAGCTGCCGCTTGGCGCGCCACACCAGCAGTACCAGCACGATGGCGCTGAACATGAAGGAGAAGCGGGCCAGGTTGGCATCGACCTCGGTTTCCGTGACCAGCAACCGGGTGCGGCGGTCGACGCTGTCATTGACTTCCCCGATCGGCCGCATGATGTCGGCCTTGCCGCGGTGGTAGATCTCATCGTGCAGCATGGCGATGGCGCGCTGGACGTCGCCGCCGGCGGCGCGCATGTCCATGGCGGCGATTTCCAGTCCGACCAGTTTGTCGGATTCGTTCTTGGCGGCGGCCAGCAGCGCCAGCTCTTCCGGCGCAAAGCGCGATTCACGCATCAGCTGCATCAGCGGCACCGTCACGCCTACCTTGCGCGGGCGCTGGCCGTTACCCAGCACCAGGTCCCAATAGACGTTTTCATAATTGCTGGGGCGTGGCGCGCGGCCCTCGCGGATGTCGACGATCTCCTGGAAGTTTTTGCGGTACTGCGGTTCGCCGGTGATGACGTAGGTGCGCGCCATGCGCGACAGGTCGTCGGAAGACTGGCGCAGTTCATCGACCAGGTTGTGCGAGTTGTAACGCAGCTCGTTGGCTTCGTCGATGCGTTTCTCGGTCCAGACGTAAAACATGAACGCCGCTGCCACCAGCAGCAGGGTGCCGAAGCAGGCCCACAGATAACTGGCGAAATGACGTTGTGAGGAATGGACGGGCGACTTCATGGTGTTAGGTGACGATCTACAGAGACCAATAGTATATGGCCTGCGGCGCGGACCGGCCAGCACCCCAGAAACGGAAGAATGACCTTAAAACAACGTGAATTTCACGTGAAAGCCCCGGTGGCACTATAATATTCGCTCGCTTTGTACCGTTCTGCAGCCCAACCGGACTTTTCTACTCTATGCAATACGTGTCTACCCGCGCCGCTTCGTCGGCCGCCGCTTCGCCTTCCCAACCATCTTCCGCGCAGTTTTCCGATATTCTGCTGGGCGGCCTTGCCGCTGACGGTGGCTTGTTCCTGCCAGCTTCCTACCCTCAGGTGACTGGCGCCGAGCTGGATGCCTGGCGCAAGCTGTCCTATGCTGAACTGGCGTTTGAAATCCTGAAGAAGTTTGCGACCGATATTCCGGAAGCCGACTTGCGCGCGCTGACCGCCAAGACCTACACCGCAGAAGTCTATAAAAACGCCCGCAAGGAAGAAAGCGCTGCCGACATTACGCCGCTGCGCGTGCTGGAAGAAGGCGAGAATGGCACCAGACTGGTGCTGCAGGCGCTGTCGAATGGTCCGACCCTGGCCTTCAAGGACATGGCCATGCAACTGCTGGGTAACCTGTTTGAATACGCACTGGCCAAACAAAACGCTGAGCTGAACATCTTCGGCGCCACCTCGGGCGACACCGGCAGCGCGGCGGAATACGCGATGCGCGGCAAGCAGGGTATCCGCGTCTTCATGCTGTCGCCGCACAAGAAAATGAGCGCCTTCCAGACCGCGCAGATGTTCAGCCTTCAGGACCCGAACATCTTCAACATCGCGATTGAAGGCGTGTTCGATGATGCGCAGGATATGGTGAAGGCCGTGTCGAATGACCTGGAATTCAAGGCCCGGCACAAGATCGGCACCGTCAATTCGATCAACTGGGCGCGCGTTGTGGCGCAGGTGGTGTACTACTTCCGCGGCTATCTGGCAGCGACCACCTCGAACGACCAGAAAGTGTCGTTCACGGTCCCATCGGGTAACTTCGGCAATATCTGCGCCGGCCATATCGCCCGGATGATGGGTCTGCCGATCGACAAACTGGTCGCCGCCACCAACGAAAACGACGTGCTGGATGAGTTCTTCCGCAGCGGCGTGTACCGCGTGCGCAAGTCGGCTGAGACCTACCACACCAGCAGCCCGTCGATGGATATTTCGAAAGCGTCGAACTTCGAGCGCTTCGTCTATGAGCTGGTGGGCCGCGACAGCGACCGCACCCGCGCGCTGTTCCAGAAGGTAGACACCCACGGCGGCTTCGACCTGTCGGGCAAACCGGGCAGCGATGGCGACGAATTCAAACTCGTGGCTAACTACGGCTTCAAGTCCGGCAAGTCCACGCACCAGGACCGCGTCGATACCATCCGCGATGTGGCCGACGATTACGGCATCGTGATCGATACGCATACCGCCGACGGCATCAAGGTCGCCAAGGAGCATCTGGAACCTGGCGTCACCATGATCGTGCTGGAAACCGCGCTGGCGGCCAAGTTCAACGAAACCATCCTGGAAGCGCTGGGTGAAGATGCCGAGCGTCCGGACGGCTTCGAAAATATCGAAGACCTGCCGCAGAAGTTTGTCGTCATGAAGCCGGATGTCGCCGCCATGAAGGCCTACATCGCTTCCAACACGGGCCTGTAATGAGCGAGCCGCGCAAACCGATGCTGTCCCTCAGCGATGCGCTGTCGCTGATGCTGGACGCCGTGCGCCCTGTGGCGGAGTCGGAGACCATCCCGACGCTGCAGGCCAATGGCCGCGTGCTGGCGGTGGCGCAGGTATCGGGCATGAACGTGCCCGGCGCGGACAATACGCAGATGGACGGCTATGCGGTGCGCGCAGCCGATTGCGTCAGCGGCAGCGCGGCGCTCAAGGTGTCGCAGCGTATTCCGGCGGGCCACGTTGGCCAGCCTTTGCAACCAGGGACGGCGGCGCGCATCTTCACTGGCGCCATGATTCCGGAAGGTGCGGACGCTGTTGTCATGCAGGAGCAGTGCGAGCTGGCTGGCGATGTGGTCACCGTCAGGCATACGCCGCAATCCGGTGAGTGGATACGCCGCGCGGGCGAGGACATCGCCACCGGCAGCGTGGTGCTGAAAGCTGGTGCGCGTTTGCGCAGCCAGGAACTGGGCCTCGCCGCATCGATAGGCCTGGCAGAGCTGCCGGTCAAACGCAAGCTGCGTGTGGCAGTGTTCTTTACCGGTGACGAGCTGACCATGCCGGGCGAACCACTGGCGCCGGGCGCGATCTACAACTCCAACCGCTTCACGTTGCGCGCGCTGCTGGAAAACCTGGGTTGCGAGATCACTGATTTTGGCATCGTGCCGGATTCGCTGGAGGCGACACGTTCGGTGCTGCGCCAGTCCGCGCAGGGTCACGACCTGATTATCACCTCGGGTGGAGTGTCGGTCGGCGAAGAAGACCATATCAAGCCTGCCGTAGAAGCCGAGGGCAAGCTGAATATGTGGCAGATCGCCGTCAAGCCTGGCAAACCGCTCGCGTTCGGCGAAGTGCAGCAGGCCTTCTTTGTCGGCCTGCCTGGCAATCCGGTATCGAGCTTCGTCACCTTCATGCTGTTCGTGCGGCCGTTTGTGCTGCGCCTGCAGGGCGTGGAAGGCGCGGTGGCGCCGCGTGCTTTCAACATGCGCGCCGATTTTGACTGGCCCAAGGCCGACAAGCGCAACGAATTTCTGCGTGCCCGTATCAACGACAATGGTGGCGTAGAACTGTTCCGCAACCAGAGTTCCGGTGTGCTGACATCCACGGTGTGGGGCGACGGCGTGATCGATAATCCGCCTGGCCAGGCAATCGCTGCCGGCGACACCGTACGATTTATACCGTTTAATGAGTTACTGTATTGATGGTTATTACCGTTAAATTTTTTGCCAGCGTGCGTGAGGCGCTTGGCGCATCGTCCGAGTCGCTGGCCTTGCCGGATGGCGTGAACACGGTGGGCGCCTTGCGCGACCACCTGGCTGCGCGTGGCGAGAACTGGCAGCAGGCGCTGTCGCACCCGGCGCTGCGCATGGCGTGCAACCAGGTGATGTGCAGCGCCGATACCGCGCTTGCCGATGGCGCCGAAGTGGCGTTTTTCCCGCCGGTGACGGGCGGTTAGGAAGGCTTGTCGTTTTTACTGGCGGCGGCGAAGTTATCGCACATGCCGCAAGCCACGGCGTTGCGGTAGCGGCGCCAGGCAAAGTAAGTGAAAATGCCGGCGGCGATCAGCGCCCATGCGCCGGCACTCAGGTAGTCTTCCCTGGCGGTTGAGCCCTTGATCCATTCGACGGCGGCCAGTATCGCAAACAGCGGCACGGCCGCTTGCAGGTAGCGTTTAATCCAGAATACCGCACCCATGTTGTCTCCCTTGTTTTACGTATTGGACCGAATCACATGCAGTCTAGTTTGACACCTTTTCGCGTCGCCGTCATTGGCGGCGGCCCCGCCGGCCTGATGGCCGCGCAAACGCTGGCGCAGGGCGGGGTGCGGGTGGATGTCTACGACGCCATGCCTTCGGTCGGCCGCAAGTTTCTGCTGGCCGGCCGCAGCGGCATGAACATCACGCATGCGGAGCCATATGCTGATTTCGTAACGCGTTACGGCAAAAGCGCGCAGCCGTTGCAACCGATGCTGGACGCATTTGATCCACAGGCGGTGCGCGGCTGGGTGCATGGCCTGGGACTGGAGACTTTCGTCGGCACCTCTGGCCGCGTCTTCCCGACCGATATGAAAGCCGCACCTTTGTTGCGGGCGTGGGTGCACCAGTTGCGCGAAAGCGGTGTGCAGTTCCACATGCGCCACCGCTGGCAGGGCTGGCGTGATGATGCGCTGGTCTTCAGCGCGCCGGACGACAACGGCCATCCGGCCGAACAGCTGGTGTCCGCCGACGCGGTAATCCTTGCGCTGGGCGGTGCGAGCTGGGCGCGTCTGGGATCGGATGGCGCCTGGATGCCGGTGTTGGCTGCGCGTGGCGTGGAGGTGGCGCCGCTGGCGCCTGCCAATTGCGGTTTCGATGTCGCATGGAGCGAGCATTTCAGCAGCCGCCACGCGGGCGAACCGCTGATGACCGTGGCCGTGATCGCGCGTGATGCGCAAGGCCAGGAGATACGCAAGCAAGGGCAGTTCGTGGTCACGCAGGGCGGCATCGAGGGTAGCCTGATTTACGCCTTGTCCGCCGCGCTGCGCGACCAGATCGCCGCGGAAGGCACCACCACCATCTGGCTGGACCTGCTGCCGGACCTGTCGCCACAGCGCGTGGCCGACGAAATCGCGCGGCCGCGCGGCTCGCGTTCCATGAGCAGCCATCTGCAAAGCCGTCTCGGCATCAAGGGCGTGAAAGCGGGGCTGCTGCGCGAGTGTCTGAGCAAGGACGAATACGCGGACGAGTCACTGCTGGCGCAGGCCATCAAGCGCCTGCCGGTGCGGCTGCTGCGCCCGCGTCCTATCGATGAAGCGATCAGCAGCGCCGGCGGCGTGTGCTGGTCAGCGCTGGAGGGCACCATGCTGAAGGCCGTGCCGGGCGCGTTTGTGGCGGGCGAGATGATCGACTGGGAAGCGCCCACCGGCGGCTATCTGCTGACAGCCTGCTTTGCCGGCGGCGTGGCGGCCGCGCGCGATGCGCTGGCCTGGCTTACTCCCAGGTGACTTCGCCGGAGCCGGTGCGGCTCACGTTGCGCTGATCCGGATTGCCCAGCACGCGGATGTCGCCGCTGCCGCGCAAGGTCAGATCCGCTGACTGCTTGGCGAACACGTGGCTGGTGCCCGAGCCTTTCAGATTGACCGTGACCTTGTCCGCCGCCAGATGGCGCGCATTGAGGTCGCCGGAACCGGTCAGCTCCGCGTTGAGGTTCTTGCAGCTGCCGGACGCGCTGATCTGGCCCGAGCCCACCATTTCCAGCTCCACGTTCTCGCTGCTGCCCGCATTCAGATTCAGGTTGCCGCTGCCACGTGCGCCCGCAGTCAACTCGCGATAGCGGCCGTTGAAGTTCACATTGCCCGAGCCGTGCAGCTGCAGTTCCAGGCGCTCGCCGTTAAAGCCGCTGACCTTGGTGTCGCCGCTGCTGTTGACCACCAGTTCTTCCAGCGAGGGCAGGATCAGCTCCACTTGCAGGCGATGGCGTGGATTGAGCAGCATGCCCTTGGTGCCGATGTGCAGATCGCGGCCATCCTGGATGGTTTCAATATTCGACAGCGAGCGCTGCTCGCCGCGCACCTTGAGCGACGCGGTCTGGCCCTGAGTCAGGATCAGGTCAATGGGGCCGCTCAGTTCCACGGCGGTGGCCATGGCCTCGATCTTGCGGCTTTCGCTGCCCAGCGAGCGGCCGGCAACGCTGGTCGGGCTGCTGCTGCCGTAGGCTTTCAGCATGCTGTAGGTTATGCCGATCAGCACAAACGCCAGCAGCAGCAGGCCCGCTCCGATTTTTAATAATGCGCGCATCATTGTTCCTTAACGTCCGCGCAGCAGCGAGACATTCATCGCCGCATAACGCCGCAGGCCGATCATGGTGTAACGGGTCAGCACGATGCTGATGAGGGTCAGGCCGATCCCGCCCAGGACCAGTCCCATGCCAATCAGCGACTGCGTGGTGCGGGCGCCGCTGTCAAAATCGGTGGTGATATGGACATCGCCGGCCGCCACGGATTCGGCGCGGTTCAGCATGCGGCCGCTGCGGCTCAGGCCTTCCTCGTCCGCCGGCGGGCTTTCGTTGTCGTCCTTGTTGACCTGCACGCCCATATTGTTGATGGAGACGCGCCAGCCCTGGGCTTCTTCCTCTTCGGCGCGGGTGTCGAAATGGCTGTTGGTGAATTCCATGATGTGGCGCAGCGGGCCTTCCAGCGCCAGTTCGTTCTGGCCCGACAGGCCGCTGGCGGTCAGCGCCACGCCGCCGATATAGAAGCCGAACGCGGAAATGTAGATGGCGCCCAGCAGGCTGGCGTAGACCATGGCCGGGATGACCATGAACAGGTTGAAAATCGCCAGGCCGATGAAGGAGATCATCATGCGCGCCAGGTTGACCGGGGTCTTTTTCTGCTCGAAAGCGTTCAGGTGGGCGCTGGCGCGCAGCGTCATGGCGATCTTGCGCGGCTCGTCGAGTTCCTGATAGACCTCGGCCTCGCTCCGGCCAGCCACCAGGCCGTCGATAAAGCGTTGCTCGTAGTAGGCCAGCGTCTTGGCCACCGTTTCCGGCGGCAGACCCTGCATGGCTTGCTTGAGCGCGTCGAGGTATTCCTGCTTGGTCATGATATCAATTCCCCAATGTTTCTCTTAGTGAAAGGACGACGGCAGGGGCAGGCCATTCGTCGTGTTGTGCGCCATGGCCATCGTGCCGTCCGCCGTCCGTGCCGGATGCACGATGACTGCGGTGCTGGCGGCCACAAAGGCGAGCAGCGCGAGGGTTTTCAGGCTCAGGGCGAGTTTCATTTAGGTTCCAATATAGGGGTTTGCCGATGATTCCACTGTACGCAAGCGTCCGTTCTGGTGCCACAGGCATGTGACAGGCTGCACAAAATGCGGAACAGGCGACAAAAACGGGCTACTGGACGGTGCTCCTCTTTAACAGGTTGGCGGCGGCGATACCGCTGCGCACGGCCGATTCCAGGGTGGCCGGATAGTCGCCGGCCGTGTAGTCGCCGGCCAGCACCAGACCGGGCAGGCCGGTGGCGTTGGCGGGCCGGACCAGGCCGGGCGAACTGGCATACGTAGCGCGTTTTTCGGTAATCACCTTGAACCATGCGGGCCGCCCCAGTTCCGGACGCTGGAAATCCACCGCCAGCTGCACCGCCACCGCCTCGGCCAGCAGCTCTTGCGGCTGGGCTGCGGCCGGGCCGGAGGCGCTGATGACGACGGCCAGCAGGCCGGCCTGGCTGGCGTCGAGCTGGCCGCGGTCGAACACGAACTGGCCGTAATGATGGTTGTCCGGATCGTCCTGCAGGGCGTAGAACGGCAGGTCCAGCCTGGTCGTGCTGTCGTACTGGAGGTAGACGGTGGTGATGGCTTCCGCCTCAAACGCGGTGAGCTGGTGGCACAGGGTGCTGGTGTCGCAGTCCGGCAAATCGTGCAGCAGCGCGGCGGCCTGGCTGGCGCCGGTGGCGATCACGACGCCGCCAAAGTAGGTGCTCCAGGTGCCGCCCACCGCCGCGCCACTGATATCGAGCTGCCACAAGCGGCTTTCGATATTGCGGATCGCCTGGACCTTGGCTCCGCTGCGCACTGAACCGCCGTGCCGGCCGATGTAGGCGGCGGCCGCTTCCGGAAACAGCGCGCTGAGGTCGGCGCGTGGCAGCAGCATGTCGGAGGCGCGGCGTTTGGCGCCCAGGCTGTCGCGCAGCACGTTGAGAAAGACGCGCGCGGAGGCGCGCTCGGGCGGCGTGTTGAGCGCGGCCAGGCACAGCGGACGCCACATCAGCTTGATCAGGCGCGGCGTCTGGTCGAAGCGTTCCAGCAGTGCGCTGACGCTGCAATCGGTGTCGAGCTGCCAGCCCATCCAGCGGGCGCTGGTGGAAAAGCGCGCCAGGCTCAGTTTGTCTTCGCGTTGCAAACCCTGGGCGCGCAACAGCGCGATGGCCAGGTGCAGCGGCGCCGGCAGCGGCAGCGCGGGCGCGATGAAATCCATGCCGCCGGTGTTGGGCGGGTAGCGCATCTGCAGCGGCAGCGTCAGCAAGGCCTGGCTGGTATCGACGCCAGTCAGCTGCATCAGGCGCAGCGATTCGCTGTAGGCGCCCAGCAGGATGTGCTGGCCGTTGTCGAGCTGCTTGCGGTCGGTTTCGATGCGGCGCGCGCGGCCACCCAAGGTGCGGGCCGCTTCCAGCAGCGTCACCTTGTAGCCGGCACGGGCCAGTTCCACCGCCGCCGCGCAGCCGGCCCAGCCGGCGCCAATCACGGCGATGGCGCGCGAAGCGAGCGCCGGTTCCGCCTGGCCGCGCTTGTCTGCCGGCGTGCCGGCAATCGGCTGGTCAACCACGGATGTAGGTCTTCCAGGCCAGCCAGAGTTTGCGGATTGGCGTCAGCGAGATGCGGTGTTCCAGCACGTGGTAGCCGTCGGCTTCCACTTCGGTCAGCAGCGTGCGGTAGATGGCGGCCATCATCAGGCCCGGACGCTGGGCGCGCCGGTCTTCCTTCGGCAGCAGGGCGAAGGCTTCGTCGTAAGCCTGTTGCGCGCGGGCGATCTGGAAGGCCATCAGCTTCTCGAATTTGTCGCTGTGTTTGGCGTTGAGGATTTCGGCGGCGGTGACGTTGAACTGCTGCAGTTCATTGATCGGCAGGTAGATGCGGCCTTTGCGCGCATCTTCGCCGACGTCGCGGATGATGTTGGTGAGCTGGAAGGCGAGGCCGAGCTTTTCCGCAAATTGCAGGGTCTGCGGATTGGTCACCCCAAAGATGCTGGCCGACAGAATGCCCACCACGCTGGCTACGTGCCAGCAGTATTTGCCCAGCGCCGCGTAGTCGAGGTAGCGGGTCTGGTTCAGGTCCATCTCCATGCCGTCGATGATGGCTTGCAGGTGTTCTTCTTTCAGGTTGTACGGCTGCAGGTGCGGCTGCAGCGCCAGCGTGACCGGATGGCTCTGCTGGCCGGCGTACATGCTGCTGATTTCCTTGCGCCACCAGGCCAGCTTGATGCGGGCAATCGATTCATCGGTGCATTCATCGACGGTGTCGTCCACTTCACGGCAAAATGCGTACAAGGCGGTAATTGCGCGGCGACGCTCCGGCGGCAGGAACAGAAAGCTGTAGTAAAAACTGGAGCCGCTTTGGGCGGTCTTTTGCTGGCAGTAGTCGTCGGGGGACATGAATAAAAAGCAATGATGGGCTGGTCGAAGCCGCTATTTTATAGGATAGCGTTATAGTGTCGGTCCATTATTTGTTAAGGAATGGGCATGTTTAGTATTCGTGAAATAGATCACCTGGTGCTGCGTGTGGTTGAACTGCAGCGGATGTTGGATTTCTACTGCGGCGTGCTGGGCTGTCCAGTCGAGCGCAAGCAGGAGGAAATCGGCCTGATCCAGCTGCGCGCAGGCAGTTCGCTCATCGACCTGATCCCCGTGGATGGCAAGCTGGGCCGCATGGGCGGCGCCGCGCCTGGGGTTGAGGGGCGCAATATGGACCACTTCTGCCTGCGGGTGGAGCCGTTTGACGCGGACGCCATCTTTGCGCATCTGATGCAGCACGGCGTCCAGGCAGGCGCGATTGAGTCCCGTTATGGCGCGGAAGGCGAGGGGCCGTCGATTTATATTACCGACCCAGAAGGCAACATTGTTGAGCTGAAAGGCCCTCCGGCTGCAAAATGAGGCGATTTGCGGATACAATATGTTACTGTTTGTAAGGAGCATATTTGTATGAGATCGCCGACTGTTGCAGCCTTGATCCTGATTCCGGCGCTCGCTGGATGTGAGGGCACGTCTGCAGAGGGAGCGACACCGATGAAGTCTGCCACCTATTACACCCAGCACTTGCAGGAGGCGCACGACGTGGCCGGCCGCTGCAAGCTGCTGGACGTGCAAAAACAGCGTACGCTGAGCGTCGGCGACTATCAGGAGTGGCAAATTTCCAACGAAGGCGTAAATTGCCAGACCGCGCTGTCGGTGTCGGAAGCGGCATCGTTGCGCGAGTTCGTGCTCAAGCAGTCCAGGCCGGCCGTGCCGGCAGCGGCACCGAAGGCGCCGCCACCCTCATCGTCCGTGAACAGCCTGCCGGAACGCCATCCTGCCAAGCTGGCGTCGGCCCGGTCCGTCGCTCCCGCCTGACCGCCCGCCGCGTGGCGTCGAGCCGGGTCAAGCCGTGCGGAGCACCGCTTTCATCTGCTTTTTCATCCGCACGGCGGACCAGAAAATCCCCAGCCAGTCGCGTTTGCTCAATTTGGGGCGGTGCAGGAACACGTCGTATTCCGCCGCTTCAATCGCATCCAGAATCCGCAGGCCGCCTTGCACCACCAGGCGCAGTTCAAAGCCGATGCGGCCGGGCAGGCGCAGGGCCAACGGTGCGCCGCTCAACATGAGCTTGCGGGCGCGGTCCACCTCGAAGCGCATCAGCGAACGCCAGCGCGGCCGGGCGCTGGCGTGATCCAGCGCAGCAGGCGAGACCGCATAACGGTTCAAGTCCTCGAGCGGCAGGTAAATCCGTTCCTTGTGCAGGTCAATCGCCACGTCTTGCAGGAAGTTGATGAGTTGTAGCGCGGTGCAGATGGCGTCCGAGTCGCGCACATTCTGTTCGTCCGCCGCGCCGTACAGGTGCAGCATCATGAACCCCACCGGGTTGGCCGAGCGCGCGCAATAGTCCAGCAGCGCGTCATACGTGGCGTAGCGCGACACCAGCACGTCCTGCTTGAATGCCGACAGCAACTCATACAGCGGTTTGAGCGGCATCTCATAGTCCCGCACCACCTGCGCCAGCCGTTCAAACAGCGGCGGATGGTCGCTGGCGCCTTGCTCGATGCGCGCCAGCGCTGTCTCGTAGGCGCTTAACGCCGCCAGGCGCTCTTCCGGCGTGGCGTCGCCTTCATCGGCCAGATCGTCGGCGCTGCGGGCGAAAGCGTAAATGGCTTCCACCGCTGGACGCAGGCGTTTGGGCAGCAAAATTGAGGCGACAGGGAAGTTTTCGTAGTGATCGACCGGCATAGAAAAGAGAAGAGCGGCGGGTGCCGGGTGGTTTCCAGCGTGTAATGGTAGTGCCATCTTGAAATCAGGGCAAGTTTTTGGGCCTTATTTTGGTGCTTAATGACGCAGAAGTCATTTGCAAAGATGATTGTTGAGCATATAATTAATAAATAACCCTTCAGTCATTAATCAAAGGAAGCTGCCGTGTCCACTACGAAAAAAGTGCGCCCAACTCCCGCCATGCTGGTTGCCGCCTCGGCGCTGGTACTGCTTGGCGCTTGTTCCAAACAGGTCGAAAAAACCGAAGATGTGCGCCCGGTCCGGACCATGTCGCTGGTCAGTAGCGATGTGGACGTGAATGCCGAATTTTCCGGCGAGGTGAGGGCGCGCGTGGAATCGCGTCTGGGCTTTCGCGTCGGCGGCAAGATCGTCAGCCGCAAGGTCGACGTCGGCACGCTGGTCAAACAAGGCCAGGTGCTGATGCAGCTGGATCCGCTGGACTTGCAGCTGTCGCAGGCGCAGGCGCTGGCCAATCTGCGCGCGGCGGAAACCAACCGCGATCTGGCCAAGGCCGAACTGGCGCGCTATCAGGAGCTGCGCAGCAAGAGCTTCGTGAGCCAGGCAGTGCTGGACTCCAAGGAGTCGACCTACAAGGCGGCCCAGGCCAGTGTTGACGCTGCGCAGGCCGGCTACCGCGGCCAGTCCAACCAGGCGGGCTATGCTTCGCTGCTGTCGGATGTGGACGGCGTGGTGACCTCGGTCGATGCGGAAGTGGGCCAGGTGGTGTCGCCGGGAACGCCGGTGGTGCGCGTGGCCAAGGCGGGCGAGAAGGAAATCGTCATCGGCATTCCGGAAGACAAGGTCGATACGCTGCGCCGTGTGCTGGACGTGCAGGTGCGCCTGTGGGCTGACCCTAAAAATACCGTGGCGGGCAAGATCCGTGAAATTTCGCCAATAGCCGATCCTTCCACCCGGACTTACACTGTCAAAGTCTCGATACCGGATTCGCTGGCGGAAGCCAAGCTGGGCATGACTGCAGTGGTGCAGTTCGCCTCGAAGACGCCAGTGCCGCAAATCAAGGTGCCGTTGACCGCGCTGTTCTACGAAAAGTCCGCAACCTCGGTGTGGGTGGTGGAAAGCGGCGCCGTCAAGCTGATTCCCGTGCAGATCGGTGGCGTGGCCGGCAATGAGATTGTGCTGGCGGGCGGTGTCAAGCCGGGGCAGACCGTGGTCACGGCAGGCGTCAACCTGCTGAAGCCGGGACAGAAGGTGAAAATCCTGGGCAATGACGTGCCGGTCGCGCCCAAGGTGGCAGAGGCCGCCAAATGAAGGAAGGATTCAACCTCTCACGCTGGGCGCTGGAACACATCCCGCTGACCCGCTATCTGATTGCCGTGCTGCTGATCGGCGGCATGCTCAGTTATTCCAACCTGGGGCAGGACGAAGATCCGCCATTCACCTTCCGTGCGATGGTGGTGCGGGCCAACTGGCCGGGCGCGACCTCGCTGCAAATGGCCGAGCAGGTCACGGACAAGCTGGAGAAAAAGCTGCAGGAAACGCCCGGCATCGATGAGATTTCGAGCTATTCCAAGCCGGGCGAAACCACCATCATCCTGAAACTGCGCGAATCGACGCCGCCGAAAAGCGTCTCCGACGCCTGGTACCAGGTGCGCAAGAAGATCGGAGATATCCGCGGCACGCTGCCATCCGGCGTGCAGGGGCCGTTCTTCAATGACGAGTTTGGCGATACCTATGGCTCCATCTTCGCGCTGTCCGGCGACGGCTTTACCTATGCCGAGATGAAGGACTATGCCGATTTCGTGCGTCAGCAATTGCTGGGCGTGCCGCTGGTGTCCAAGGTCGAGCTGTTTGGCGTGCAGGACGAGAAAATCAATATCGAGTTCTCGCACAAGAAGTTTGCGCAGCTCGGGATTCCGTTTGAAGCCATCGTGAACCAGATCGCCACGCAAAACACGGTGGAGGCCACCGGCGTGATGGTGACGCCCACCGACAACCTGCAAGTGCGCGTGACTGGCGCGCTCAAGACCGTCAAGGATCTGGAAGAGCTGGAACTGCGCGCCAATGGCACCACATTCCGCCTGGGCGACTTTGCCACCATCAAGCGCGAATATCAGGACCCGCCGGGCAACAAGATGCGCTTCAACGGCAAGGAAGTGATTGGTCTGGGCGTATCGATGGAGAAGGGCGGCAACATCATCCAGCTTGGCAAGCACATGGAAAAGACCGTGCGCGAACTCAAGGTCAAGCTGCCCGTTGGTATCGAGCTGGAGCGTGTGTCGGACCAGCCGGAAGCGGTGAAAGCGTCAGTTGGCGAGTTTGTGCATACGCTCATCGAGGCGGTGCTGATCGTGCTGGCGGTCAGCTTTGTGGCGCTGGGCTTGCACAGCAAACCCCGGCTGCGTCTTGACGTCTGGCCGGGCCTGGTGGTGGCGCTGAGTATTCCGCTGGTGCTGTCGGTGACCTTCCTGTTCATGCGGATGCTGGATGTCGACCTGCACAAAATTTCGCTGGGCGCGCTGATTATCGCGCTGGGCCTGCTGGTGGACGATGCCATCATCGCGGTGGAGATGATGGTGCGCAAAATGGAAGAGGGCATGTCGCGCTTTGACGCGGCCACCTTCGCCTACAAGTCCACCGCGATTCCCATGCTGACCGGAACGCTGATTACCGTCACCGGCTTCCTGCCGATCGGCATGGCCAAGTCGGCGGCGGGCGAATACACCTTCTCGCTGTTCTCGGTGAACGCATTGGCGCTGGTGATTTCGTGGGTGGTGGCCGTGACCTTCACGCCTTACCTGGGCTATGTGCTGCTCAAGGTCAAGCCGCATACCGATGGCGGCGGAGAGCATGATTTGTTTGACACGCCTGGCTACCGCAAGTTCCGTGCGCTGGTGAACTGGTGTGTCGAGTTCCGCAAGACCACCATCGTCGCCACGCTGCTGATTTTTGCGCTGGGCGTGTATGGCTTCAAGTTCATCGAGAAGCAGTTCTTCCCGGACTCCAGCCGGCCTGAACTCATGGTCGAGATGTGGACGCCGGAAGGCACGACGTTTGCCGCCAACGAAGCGCAGGTGAAGAAGTTTGAAGCCTTCATCCGCAAGCAGGAAGGCGTGGTCAGCGTGACCAGCTATGTGGGCACCGGTTCGCCGCGTTTCTACCTGCCGCTGGACCAGATTTTCCCGCAGACCAACGTGTCGCAGATCGTGGTGTTGCCGAAGGATCTGCAGGCGCGCGCCGCGCTGCGCGAGAAGATCGTCGATCTCTTCAAGCATGACTTCCCGGAAGTGCGCGGCCGCGTGAAGCTGCTGCCGAATGGTCCGCCCGTGCCTTATCCGGTGCAGTTCCGTGTGACGGGGACCGAAGTGGACAAGGTGCGTGCGATTGCCGACCAGGTCAAGGACCTGATGCGGGCCAATCCCAACACCATCGGCGTCAACGACAACTGGAATGAGTCGATCAAGGTGCTGCGCCTCGACCTCGATCAGGACAAGATGCGCGCGCTGGGCGTGACGTCGCAAACTGTGATGCGTGCCGCCAACACCATCCTGTCCGGTACCACGATAGGCCAGTTCCGCGAAGGCATCAAGCTGATCGATATCCAGATCCGCCAGCCGCTTGAAGAGCGCAACACCATTGCCGTGCTCAACGATACGAACATCCCGACCGCCAGCGGCAAGTCGGTGCCGATCAGCCAGCTGGCGCGCGCCCACTTTGTGTGGGAGCCAGGCGTGGTGTGGCGCGAAGGGCGTGACTGGGCCATTACCGTGCAGTCGGACGTGGCCGACAATATTCAAGGCCCCACCGTCTCCGGCCAGATTGCGCCGCAGCTGAAAGCGCTGCGTGACGCGCTGCCGGCTGGCTACGCGATTACCGAGAAGGGCGCGGCGTCGGATAGCGGGGCGGCGGAAGCATCGATTGCGGCCAATCTGCCGCTGGCGATCTTCATCATCTTCACGCTGCTGATGCTGCAGTTGCATAGCTTCTCGCGTTCGCTGCTGGTGTTCCTGACCGGTCCGCTGGGTGTGGCGGGCGCGGCAATGGCATTGCTGCTGCTGGGACGGCCGCTGGGCTTTGTGGCCAACCTGGGCATCATTGCGCTGTTCGGCATGATTATCCGTAACTCGGTGATCCTGGTGGACCAGATCGAGCAGGACATCAAGGCTGGCCACGATGCGTGGACCGCGATTGTCGAATCAGCGGTGCGCCGTTGCCGGCCCATTATCCTGACGGCTGCCGCGGCGGCGCTGGCCATGATTCCGTTGTCGCGCTCGGTATTCTGGGGGCCGATGGCGGTGGCGATTATGGGCGGCCTGATCCTGGCAACGGCGCTGACTTTATTGTTCCTGCCCGCCTTGTATGCAGCGTGGTTCAGAGTGAAAAAGCCCAATTAATCAGCAAAATCGGCCTATTTTCAGTGGAATGTTGGCGACATATTAAAAAACCTCTTCATTTCGCTGAAAAACCCGTTAGAATATCGCGTTGAAGTTGAAAGCTCCTGCGTATAAAGCAGGAAGAGGGCGACCCTTTTTCACTTACAGGTCGCCCTTTGCTTTTGTGCAAACAAGCCGCGAGGATGGCGAAATTGGTAGACGCACCAGGTTTAGGTCCTGACGCCAGCAATGGTGTGGGGGTTCGAGTCCCCCTCCTCGCACCAACTGTATTTTTTATTTTTTGGACGATTTTTACATGGCAACTGCAGTCGAAACCTTGGGCAAACTCGAACGTCGTATCACGATCTCCTTCCCGCTGACCGAAGTCCGCGCTGAAGTTGAGAAGCGCCTGAAAGTGCAAGCCAAAACGGCTAAGGCACCAGGCTTCCGTCCGGGCAAAGTTCCTCTGAAAATGGTCGCAGCACAGTACGGTTACCAGATCGAAACCGAAGTGCTGAATGATAAAGTTGGCCGCGCTTTCAACGACGCCGCAAACGAAGCGCAACTGCGTGTTGCTGGCTTCCCGAACATTGAGCCGAAGTCGGACTCGCCAGCTGGCGTGCTGACCTTCGACGCTACCTTCGAAATCTACCCGGAAGTCGCCATCGGTGACCTGACCAAGGTAGAGATCGAAACCGTCAAAGCCGACGTCAGCGATGCTGAGATCGACAAGACCATCGAAATCCTGCGCAAACAGCGCGTGCACTTCCACACCAAAGGCGAAGCTGGCGAACACGGCGACGGCGGCGAAGCCATCGCTGCCAATGGCGACCGCGTGACCGTGGACTTCGTCGGCTCGATCGACGGCGTTGAATTCCCAGGCGGTAAAGCTGAAGGCTACCCATTCGTCCTGGGCGAAGGCCGCATGCTGCCAGAATTCGAAGCTGCGACCGTCGGCCTGAAAGTGGGCGAGTCGAAGACCTTCCCACTGGCATTCCCAGAGGACTACCATGGTAAAGACGTGGCCGGCAAAACCGCCTCGTTCACCATCACCCTGCAAAAACTGGAATGGGCGCACCTGCCGGAAGTGGACGCCGAGTTCGCTAAATCGCTGGGCGTGGCCGATGGCGACGTCGCTAAAATGCGCGAAGACATCAAAGTCAACCTGGAACGTGAAGTCGCTGGCCGCGTGAAAGCACGCAACAAAGAAGCCGTGATGGAAACCCTGGTCAAGACCGCTACCCTGGACGTGCCAAAATCGCTGATCGCTCAGGACACCGAGCGTCTGGCTGAAATGACCCGTCAAGATATGGCGCAGCGCGGCATGAACGTCAAGGACGTGCCATTCCCACCAGAACTGTTCGCAGAAAAAGCCGAGCGCCGCGTACGCCTGGGCCTGATCCTGTCGCAACTGGTCGGTGAGAACAACCTGCAAGCCCAGCCAGAACAAGTCAAAGCCCAGATCGAAGACTTCGCACAAAGCTACGAAGATCCACGTGAAGTGCTGAAGTACTACTACAGCGACCGTCGTCGTCTGGCAGAAGTCGAAGCCCTTGTATTGGAAGAAAACGTCGTCAACTACGTCCTGGGCCTGTCGAAGACTTCGTCCAAGGCAATCGCCTTTGACGAACTGATGGGAAGCAACGCACAAGCGTAATTCAGTTTGGGCCGGATGATGTAATATAAACATTCCGGCCCCCAAAGCTGCTTCACAAGGAAATAGAATGACTGGTATGAACCGTAATCCGGCACTGGACACCGAAATGCTCGGCCTGGTACCGATGGTGGTGGAACAAAGCGGTCGCGGCGAGCGCTCTTACGACATCTACTCGCGCCTGCTGAAGGAACGTATTATCTTCATGGTCGGTCCGGTCAACGACCAGATGGCCAACCTGGTCGTCGCGCAGCTGCTGTTCCTGGAAAGCGAAAATCCAGACAAGGACATCTCGCTGTACATCAACTCTCCTGGCGGTTCGGTTTCGGCCGGTCTGGCCATCTTCGATACGATGCAGTTCATCAAGCCTGACGTCTCGACGCTGTGCACGGGTATTGCCGCCTCGATGGGCGCATTCCTGCTGGCGGCCGGCGCCAAAGGCAAGCGCTTCTCGCTGCCGAACTCGCGCATCATGATTCACCAGCCGTCGGGCGGCTCGCAAGGCATGGCGTCGGATATCGAAATCCAGGCCAAGGAAATCCTGTACCTGCGCCACCGTCTGAATTCGATCATGGCCGAGCGTAGCGGCCAAAGCGTCGAACAGATCGCCAAAGACACCGATCGTGACCGTTTCATGTCGGCGGAAGAGGCGGTAGAGTACGGTCTGATCGACAAAATGTTGACCAACCGGGCTTGATGCATCCATTGCAGCATTGCTAGAAAAAACGCTCGGGCGATTAATCGTTCGGGCGTTTCGTTTTTATTTCGGGTAGCATGTGCATGTAGGCCGGGTTTCCCGCCCGCATCGCAGCGTACTTGCATCCTGTAACCAAAGAAAACTGCCCCATGTCAGACAAAAAATCCTCCAGCGGCGAAAAACTTCTGTACTGCTCGTTCTGTGGCAAAAGCCAGCACGAGGTGAAGAAACTCATCGCCGGCCCATCGGTCTTCATCTGCGATGAGTGCATCGATTTGTGCAATGACATCATCCGCGATGAAACCTCGGCCATCGAGTCGGTCACTGGCGCCAAGTCGGACTTGCCAACGCCGCATGAAATCAAGGACTTGCTGGACCAATACGTGATTGGCCAGCAGACGGCCAAGCGCATCCTGTCGGTGGCGGTGTACAACCACTACAAGCGCCTGAAACACCTGGGCAAGAAAGACGACGTCGAACTGGCTAAGTCCAACATCCTGCTGGTCGGTCCTACCGGCTCCGGCAAGACCCTGCTGGCCCAGACCCTGGCGCGCATGCTGAACGTGCCGTTCGTGATCGCCGACGCCACCACGCTGACCGAAGCCGGCTACGTGGGCGAGGACGTCGAGAACATCATCCAGAAGCTGTTGCAAAGCTGCAACTACGACGTGGACAAGGCGCAACGCGGCATCGTCTACATCGACGAGATCGACAAGATCTCGCGCAAGTCGGACAACCCGTCGATTACCCGTGACGTTTCGGGCGAGGGCGTGCAGCAGGCGCTGCTGAAACTGATCGAAGGCACCATGGCGTCGGTCCCGCCACAAGGCGGCCGCAAGCATCCTAACCAGGACTTCGTGCAGATCGACACCACCAACATCATGTTCATTTGCGGCGGTGCGTTTGACGGCCTGGCCAAGGTGATCGAGAACCGTTCGGAGAAATCCGGCATTGGTTTCGGCGCTTCGGTGAAGAGCAAGTCCGAGCGCGCAGTCAGCGATGTGCTGCAGGAAGCCGAACCGGAAGATCTGATCAAGTTCGGCCTGATCCCTGAGCTGGTGGGCCGTCTGCCGGTAGTGGCCACGCTGGCCGAGCTGACCGAAGAGGCGCTGATCCAGATTCTGGTCGAGCCGAAAAACGCGCTGATCAAGCAATATTCCAAGCTGCTGGAAATGGAAGGCGCTGAACTGGAGATCCGTCCTGCTGCATTGCACGCGATCGCCAAAAAAGCGCTGGCGCGTAAAACCGGCGCCCGTGGCCTGCGTTCGATCCTGGAACACGCGCTGCTCGATACCATGTACGAGCTGCCAAATGAAACCAATGTCACCAAAGTGGTTATTGATGAAAATACCATTACCAGTGGCGCTAAACCTTTGCTGATTTATCAGGAACAGGCAAAAGCGTCTGGTGAGAATTAAATAACTTGTGCACACTTCGCTCTGACGGATGCAAAATTCATTTCGCATCCCAAGGGCAAGGCGGTACAATCAAAACCAATAAAAGAATCAGGCTTCATTCGGAAAGCCACACGTGACACCCTGTCACGCGTGGCTTTTTTATTTGATTCTTTTAGAGTGCGACTGGCTTCTTTGAAAAACATTCTTTTATATAAGGAATTATTTCTTGTAGTTTGGTCTTGTGATTCGGCAAAACAGCGCCAATATCATAATCACGCTTTCACATAAGGTACGCCATGACAACTTCCAAATTAACTGAGCAAACTCAGCTGCCGTTATTGCCACTGCGGGACGTCGTCGTATTTCCGCATATGGTGATACCGCTGTTCGTAGGGCGCCCAAAATCGATCAAGGCGCTGGAAGCCGCTATGGAGCAGGGCAAGAGCATCATGCTTGCCGCGCAAAAAGCCGCTGCCAAGGACGAACCTTCTGCTTCCGATATCTATGAAATTGGCTGCGTGGCCAATATTCTGCAAATGCTGAAACTGCCGGACGGTACCGTGAAGGTGCTGGTTGAAGGCGCTCAGCGTGCACGCATCAACAAAATTACCGATGCGCCGACGCACTTCGTGGCCGATCTGACGCCGCTCGATTCCGAGCTGGGCGACGATTCGGAAATCGAGGCGATGCGCCGCGCCATCGTGCAGCAGTTCGACCAGTACGTTAAGCTCAACAAGAAAATCCCGCCGGAGATCCTGGCATCGCTGTCGGGCATCGATGACGCCGGCCGTCTGGCTGACACCGTCGCTGCGCACCTGCCGCTCAAGCTGGAGCAGAAACAGGTGATCCTGGAGATCTTCAGTGTTGCCAAGCGCCTGGAGCACCTGCTGGGCCAGCTCGAAGGCGAACTGGACATCCTGCAAGTCGAGAAGCGCATCCGTGGCCGCGTCAAGCGCCAGATGGAAAAGTCGCAGCGCGAGTACTACCTGAACGAGCAGGTCAAAGCCATCCAGAAGGAACTGGGCGAGGGCGAAGACGGCGCCGATCTGGACGAGCTGGAGAAGAAGGTCGCACTGGCCAAGATGCCGAAAGAGGCACTGGACAAGGCTACTGCCGAGCTGAAAAAACTCAAGCTGATGTCGCCAATGTCGGCCGAAGCCACCGTGGTACGCAACTACATCGACACGCTGGTCAGTCTGCCATGGAAGAAAAAATCCAAGGTCAACAACGACCTGTCCAACGCTGAAAAAGTGCTGGAAGGCGACCACTACGGCCTGGAAAAAGTCAAAGAACGCATTCTGGAATACCTCGCAGTGCAACAGCGCGTGGACAAGCTGAAAGCGCCGATCCTGTGCTTCGTCGGTCCGCCAGGCGTGGGTAAAACCTCGCTGGGCCAGTCGATCGCACGCGCCACCAACCGCAAGTTCGTGCGCATGGCGCTGGGCGGTGTGCGTGACGAGGCAGAGATCCGTGGCCACCGCCGTACCTACATCGGTTCGATGCCAGGCAAGGTGCTGCAGTCGCTGGCCAAGGTCGGCGTGCGCAATCCGCTGTTCCTGCTGGATGAGATCGACAAGATGGGCGCGGACTTCCGCGGCGATCCATCGTCGGCGCTGCTCGAGGTGCTGGATCCGGAACAGAACCACACGTTCTCGGACCACTACATCGAGGTCGATTTCGACCTGTCGGATGTGATGTTTGTAGCGACCTCGAACTCGTTCAATATTCCGCCGGCACTGCTGGACCGTATGGAAGTCATCCGTCTGTCGGGTTACACCGAAGATGAGAAGACCAGCATCGCCCAGCGCTACCTGCTGCCGAAACAGATCAAGAACAATGGTCTGAAGGAAGACGAGATTGCTGTCAGCGAAGCGACCATCCGCGACATCGTGCGCTACTACACGCGTGAAGCTGGCGTGCGTTCGCTGGAACGTGAAGTGTCGAAGATCTGCCGCAAGGTGGTCAAGATGCTGCTGCTGAAGAAGTCGGAGAAGAAGGTTACGGTCACGCCGAAAAACCTGGACAAGTTCCTGGGCGTGCGCCGCTACGACTTCGGCGTGGCCGAGAAGGAAAACCAGATCGGCCAGGTGGTGGGTCTGGCATGGACCGAGGTGGGCGGCGATCTGCTGACCATCGAGGCGGTGTCGATGCCAGGCAAGGGCGGGGTGATCCGTACCGGTACGCTGGGCGACGTGATGAAGGAATCGATCGAAGCTGCCCGCACCGTGGTGCGCAGCCGCGCCAACCGCCTCGGCATCAAGAACGAGGTCTTTGAGAAGAGCGACATTCACATCCACGTGCCGGAAGGTGCGACGCCGAAAGATGGTCCATCTGCCGGCGCTGCAATGACGGTGGCCATGGTGTCGGTGTTCACCGGCATCCCGGTCCGCGCCGATGTGGCGATGACGGGTGAGATCACGCTGCGCGGCGAAGTGCTGCCGATCGGCGGCCTCAAGGAAAAACTGCTGGCAGCGCAGCGCGGTGGCATTAAAACCGTGCTGATCCCTGAGCAGAACGTCAAGGATCTGGCCGATATTCCGGACAACGTCAAAAACAAACTGGAAATTATCCCGGTGCGTTGGATCGACAAAGTGCTGGAAATCGCGCTGGAGCGCCAGCCGGAAGCGCTGGTGGAAACCGCACCAGTGGAGGCTGTGGCGGCTGCCGCGACCAAACCTGACGGCCAGGGTGACGTGGTAAAACACTAACTGTTTAGCTGTAATATCAAGAAAACAGGCGCTTTTATAGCGCCTGTTTTTTTATTTTTACTTATTTTTCTATTGTGCAGCCTTGACACGATAGTGGGCTGGCTTGTTTAATACGGCCTGAATTTTTTGCGTTCCAGTTATTTTAACGGGAACAGATATAACCTTAGTCACGGGGAATTGCTTTGAATAAGACTGAATTGATTGACCATATCGCCACCACCGCTGATATCTCGAAAGCGGCTGCTGCACGCGCACTGGACGCAGTAATCGACGGCGTGACCACCAGCCTGCAAAACAACGACAGCGTGACCCTGGTCGGCTTTGGCACCTTCTCGGTCAGCGAGCGTGCAGCCCGTACCGGCCGCAACCCACGCACCAAAGAAGAGATCGTTATCGAGGCAGCTAAAGTTCCTAAATTTAAAGCTGGTAAAGCTTTGAAAGATGCTGTAAACTAACGGACTTCGGTGAGCAGCAAAGGTAATCAAGCTGTTCACTGCGGCAAATGGGCGGTTAGCTCAGTTGGTAGAGCGGAGCCCTTACAAGGCTTAGGTCGGGAGTTCGAGCCTCTCACCGCCCACCAAAGATTGTTTATCAATCACATTTGCCAAGCAGTAAAACATGTAGTAGAATGTTGCACCTCAGTATCCAGCTGGAGCGGTAGTTCAGTTGGTTAGAATACCGGCCTGTCACGCCGGGGGTCGCGGGTTCGAGCCCCGTCCGCTCCGCCAACGAGATATTGAGTTTAGTAGGACCCAACAAGGAGCGGTAGTTCAGTTGGTTAGAATACCGGCCTGTCACGCCGGGGGTCGCGGGTTCGAGCCCCGTCCGCTCCGCCAAGAACAAGATACCCCGCAGCTTTAAATAAGCTGCGGGGTTTTTCTTTTTTCACGCCAGAATAATTCCCCGTATTGATTTAATGCGGCCGCAATTAAACGAACTGTTCGTAGCGCAAATGCACGACTTGGGTGCTATTTTTTTATGGTTAATATTTTCGTGCTCATGGGCTAACGTGGCGGCTAGTTCAACTTCTGGAATTTGCCCGTGTCCAGCAGTTAGTAGTGGCGTTTGCCGTGGCCATCGACGCAGGCATAGTCGATAGTCACCAGGCGGCCCTGGTTGAGCTGGTCATACAAAGAGGAGCGTCAAAGTATGGCGCATCGAAAGTCCTTTAGTGAGCTGGGTCATAAACATAGTTTCTGAAAATCTTCGTTTTTGCCGATCGTCCGCTATCAAAGTGATAAGCAGATGCTTGCTAAGCCACCAGTGCCCCTGTAGAATCGTGCGATACTGATTTTTTCGGCATACTCCGGCTTCACTTTGCGGTGCAAGTCATTGAATAAAAAAGAGAATTGGCGAACGCGAGTTCGCCTTTTTTGTATGTGCAAGTAACCATCATCCGAATTGGTAGACCATGTTTGAATTTATTCGTACCCATCAGCGCTTGATGCAGATTTTCCTGGCGATCATTATTGTTCCGTCGTTTGCATTTGTCGGTCTCGGTAGTTACAAGAGCTTTGGCGACGATGCCGGCACCATCGCCAAAATCGATGGCAAGCCCTTGTCCCAGCTGGAATTTGACAACGCCGTGCGCAACCAGCTGGACACCTATCGCCAGCGTATGGGCGCACAGTTCGACCAAAAAATGGTTGATACCCCAGAGTTCAAGCAAAGCGTGCTGGACCAGCTCATCGCGCAGCGCGCCGTGGCTGCGGAAGTCGCCCACAGCAATCTGGCGGTCCCTGATGCTCAGCTGCAGAAGGCCATCATGGACCAGTTCGGCGGTCCGGCCAACTTCAATATGGACACCTACAAACAGGTGCTGGCCGCCCAAGGCATGAAACCGACCGATTTTGACGCGCGTATGCGTCAGGATCTGGTGCTGCAGCAACTGGCCGTGGCGGTGGAAGGCACGGGCTTTGCACCGCGCACCGTGGCCAAGTCGCTGTCGGACATCGCCGCGCAGGAGCGTGAAGTACAGGAGCTGCTGCTGCCGGTGGCTGACTTCGTGCCGCAAGTGAAAGTAACCGACGACATGGTCAAGGCGTTCTACGAAAAGAACGCCAAGCAGTTCGAAGTGCCTGAACAGGCCAAGATCGAATACGTGGTGTTCAACAATGATGCGGTGCTGAGCCAGATCAGCGTGGCCGACGCCGAAGTGTCGGACTACTACGAGAAAAACAAAGCGCAATTCACCACCGGTGAAGTGCGCCGCGCCAGCCACATCCTGGTGACCTTGAAGAAGGGCGCCAGCGCCGCTGAGACCACCGCAGCCAAAACCAAGGCCGAAGCCATTCTGGCCGAAGTGCGCAAGGCGCCAGCTGATTTCGCTAAAATCGCAAAAGCCAAATCGGAAGACCAAGGTTCGGCCGAGCAGGGCGGTGATCTGGGCGTGATTGAAAAAGGCATGCTGGTGGCGCCGGTTGAAAACGGCATCAACAAGCTGAAGCAGGGCGAGATCAGCGATCTGGTACAGTCGGAATTCGGCTTCCACATCCTGACCGTGACCGAGCTGAAGCCAGCCGTGGTCAAACCGTTTGAGTCGGTAAAAGCTGACGTGACCGATATGCTGAAAAAGCAGAAAGCCTCGAAGAAGTATTCGGAGATGGCCGAGGCCTTCACCAACACCGTCTACGAGCAATCGGACAGCCTGAAGCCAGTCGCTGACAAGCTGGGCCTGAAGATCGAAACCGCGGCCAATGTATCGCGTATGCCATCGCCGATGGCTGCTGCGGCGCCGTACAACAACGCCAAGTTCCTGGCTGCGCTGTTCTCCAACGATTCGATCAGCAGCAAGCGCAATACCGAAGCCGTTGAAACCGCGCCAAGCACGCTGGTGGCTGGCCGCATCGTCGAATTCAAGCCTGCGACCAAGCGTCCGCTGGCAGAAGTCGATGCGCAGATCCGTCAGCGCGTGACCATGGAAGAGGCCGCCAAGCTGGCCACCAAAGCTGGCGAAGACAAGCTGGCTGCGTTCAAGAAGTCCGGCGAAGCGACTGGCTTCAGCGCTGTGAAAGTTGTCTCGCGCGCCAAGAACGAAGGCATCAACGGCCTGGCCATGCAGTCGATCATGAAAACGGACACCACCAAGCTGCCAGCCTACGTCGGCGTCGATGTGCCCGGCATGGGCTACGGCGTGTACCGTATCGCCAAGGTGCAGCAGCCTGCCCAGCAGGACGAGGCGCAGCGCAAGCAGGAAGCCGAGCAGATCGGTAACATCATCGCCCAGCAAGAGATGGCGCAATACATCGAACTGCTGAAGCAAAAGGCGAAAGTGAAAATCCTCAAGCCTGTGACGACGACAACCGTCGCTGAAGTGAAGTAAAACAAAAGGCCGCTGAAAACATCAGCGGCCTTTTTGTTTATGAGTGATGCCTGCGTGACAATATGAGGATTTTCCGCCCTGGCAAACTGTTATGCTGAAAGCCTGTTGAGTTCAAGGGTAAAAGATGTCGTTCAGTAGAACCGTAATCATTCTGGGCCTGTCCGGCGTACTCGCACTGGCGACCCTGCTGGCCGCCTCGGTGCTGTATGCAGACTTCAACCTGTGGGTAAAGACCCTGTCAGCGGCGCATGCCAGGCTGCTGGCGCCCGCTTTCGTGGCGATCAGCGGCATCTTCATTTCTCTCGGCGCACTCGCTCGCCGCCGCCATGGACTATGAGACTGCCAAGAAGCTCATGGGCCGAGTATTTCAAAAACAAGACAAAACCGGATCAATAGTATCCGGAGGTTAGGAATGATGTTGCAAAAATTTGTGGCGACCCCTTTGGCCGCCGTGGCCGCATTTATTGCGGCGGTTGTGTTTGCCGGCTGTACCGGTTTGATCTTTTACGTTTGGCCGACTGGCTTGATTGACCACAAACTGGCGATTACGCCGGAGGTCATACAGCGCCTGCGCGATTTGCAGTCGGAGCGCAAGTTCGAGCCTGACCCCATGACATTCTACCCAGGTGCGCGCAATGAGACGGAACGCGCGGCTGCGCAGGCGGCGGTGGATGCGACCATTGCATCGCTGATTACCCAGCTGCCGGCACATCCACGGCGCTCGACCGTACTTGGCACAATGAAGGTCGCCCTGGCGAATTTCGATACCGTGGAATCGGAAGAACGTGACCGGCTGCTGGGATATTTCACCCAGATCATGGAGATTTGCGGGGTGCAGAGTTCCGCCGAGCTATTCAATGTCTGGCGCTATGGTTTTCCGTACGGCTGGTTCCTCTGACCCGGAGTCACGCGCCTGAGTGATTGGCGATGAGCCACTGCGCCGCCGCGGCGAAGCTCGCAGCGTCGATATCATCCAGTGCCAGCGCTCCGGCCTGCGCATACTGCGTAAAGTTGCGGTCGATGGAGCGCAGGTAGGCGGGGTCATAGTGCTGCACCAGCAGCTGCTCAACCAGCTGCGGCATCTGGCCGGCTTGCGACAGGGCTTGCCATTGCGCGATCTGCTCGCGGCCATGCAGCTGCGTCAGATGCGCCAGCTGACCGTTCAGGGTGTCCGGGCTGACCAGGAAGTGCTCGTAGTCTTCCATCAGCAGACGCACGCGGTTCGGCACGGACAGCGACAGCGTGATGCAGTCCGCCGCGCGCATGGTGTCCATCAACGCCGCCGGCACGCGCAGATTGCCGACCTTTTTGCTCTCGGACTCCACAAACACCGGACGCGCCGGATCGAAGCGGCGCAGCACATCCCACACGAGCGTTTCAAACGCTTTCTGGCTGGGCTGCGGTGCATTCGGCAGGTGACCCAGCACCGAGCCGCGATGCGCTGCCAGCCGCTCCAGGTCCAGTACCTGCGCACCTTGTGACGCCAGCACCTCCAGCAGGCGGCTCTTGCCGCTGCCGGTAGTGCCGCATATGACCTTGAAGCGCAGCGCGGGCGCCTGCTCCAGCGCTGTATTGACCTGCTGGCGGAAGGCTTTGTAGCCGCCTTCCAGCTGCACCACCGGCCAGCCGATCTTGGCGAGGATGTGCGCCATCGCGCCGCTGCGATTGCCGCCGCGCCAGCAGTAAATCAGCGGCCGCCATTCGCGTGGGTTGTCGATCCACAGCGTCTCAATGTGATGAGCGATGTTCTTGGCGACCAGCGCCGCGCCGGTCTTCTTGGCTTCAAATGAACCGGTTTGCTTGTACATGGTGCCGACGCGGATGCGCTGCTCGTCATCCAGTACCGGCGCGTTGATGGCGCCGGGCAGGTGGTCGAGCGCGAATTCGCAGGGACTGCGCGCGTCGATGATGGCATCAAAGGTGTCGAGTTGGGACAGGACCTCGTCGATGCCCAGTATTTCCGGGTATTTCATTTTGCCTTGATGGTTTTCTGCAGCACCGGCCAGATATTGGCCAGGATGGCAGGGTGGGCTTCGGCCAGTGGATGCAAGCGGTCGGGCTGGAACATCTGCGGCTTGTCCGCTATGCCATCCAGCATGAAGGGCACCAGAGGCGCCTTGATGTCCTTGCTCAGCGTGCCGTACATGGCGAAGAATTTGTCGGCGTAGTCGCGGCCGTAGTTGGGTGGCATCCGCATACCGATCAGCATAACCCTGGCCTTGGCCTGGGTGGCGGCATCGTTCATGGCGCGCAGATTGGCCTGGGCCGCCACCACCGGCAGGCCGCGCAGACCATCGTTGGCCCCCAGTTCGATGACGACGACGTCGGGTTTGTATTTGGTCAGCAGGGCCGGCAGGCGCGAACGGCCGCCGCTCGTGGTTTCGCCGCTGACGCTGGCGTTGACCACCACGGCATCGATATGGTTTTGCTTGAGCTTCTGCTCCGCCAGCGCGACCCAGCCGGTGCCGCGCGACAGGCCGTATTCGGCTGACAAACTATCCCCCACCACAAGTACCGTTTTTGGTGCAGAATAGGCGCTCGCCGCTGCCATCGACAAGAGCAGGGCGGCCAGTGGTTTTCCAGATAATAAACGATTGAACATATTGAGCATGCCTGATTTCCCTAATGCGTCTTCCCATTTCATGCCGGATGCTCCGGCGGCTGTGTCATCGAAGGCCGCGGTGGCGGCGTCTGTGGCGCCTGCGATTGCCGTCAGCGGCCTGGCCAAGCGTGTCGCCGACGCCAGCGGCGAACTGACAATCCTGCACGAGGTGGATTTTACCGTGCAAAAGGCCGAGACGCTGGCGATTGTTGGCGCCTCCGGCTCCGGCAAATCCACTTTACTGGGCCTGTTGGCAGGCCTGGACACGCCCAGCGCCGGCAAAGTAGTGCTGGATGGCGTAGACATTTATGCACTGGATGAAGACGGCCGCGCCGCGCTGCGCAAGGAAAAGCTGGGCTTTGTGTTCCAGTCCTTCCAGCTGCTGGCGCACCTGACGGCGCTGGAAAACGTCATGCTGCCGCTGGAACTGGCCGGTGTGCCGGGCGCGAAAGAGCGGGCGGAAGCCATGCTGTCGCGTGTGGGTTTGTCGAGCCGCCTGAAACACTATCCCAAATATTTGTCCGGCGGGGAGCAGCAGCGTGTGGCGCTGGCGCGTGCCTTCGTCACTGAGCCGCCGCTGCTGTTTGCCGACGAGCCGACAGGTAGCCTGGACGCCGCCACTGGCGAAGCCGTGATTCAGCTGATGTTTGAGCTGAATCGCCAGCATGGCTCGACGCTGGTGCTCGTCACGCACGATCAGGCCATGGCGGCGCGCTGTGCGCGCACCATCACCATCGCGGCAGGCAGACTGGTTTGATACGCCGCCTCGTTGCGGCGAGCCTGTTTGCGGCCGGCGTGGCGATGGCAGTGGAGCCGCCGCAGACGCCCGAGCAATGGCAGCACGCCGCGGTCGCCGATATTGCGGCTGCCTACCAGCTTACGCTGGACAATCATCCCGGCACTTATGATCCCGCCAATCCCGGCTTTGCCTCTCATCTGGCCGAGGCGCGCAAGCTTGGCCTGCAGCTGGGGGCGCAGGTGCGCGATGGTGCGGGCTATCAGGCGGCGCTGGCCGGTTTTAATGCCGCCATCCACGACGGCCACGCGGGTGTGGAATTCACCAGTCCATTGGCGGCGCAGTGGCGCTGGCCCGGCTTTGTGGCGGCATGGCGCGGCGACAGCATGTATGTCTACGCCACCGTACCGGGCGGCCCTGCGGCCGGCAGCAAGATCGAGCAGTGCGATGGCCAGGCGGTTGCCAAGCTGGCCGAAACCAATGTGTTTGCCTATCAGGGCCGCAGCGAGGAGCGCGGCAGCTGGTGGATCACAGCGCGCGAAGTGTTCACCGATGCGGGCAATCCGTTTATCCAGCTGCCGTCCGTGTGCAGCTTTTCGAAGGATGGCAAACGCTTCAGCATGACGCTGGCCTGGAGCCCGATGGACAACGACATGCTGCGCTGGCGCCAGCAGAGCTACAACGGCGACGTCCTGCCGGTCGGCTTGACTGAGCCGCGCCTGCACCTTTACTGGGCCGCGATGCCCAACTTCCAGCCCGATGAGCCACAGCGCGCCGCATATCGCGCCATGTACGAAGCGCTGCGCGCCCATCCCGAACGCTATCAGCAGGCCGACGCCGTGGTGATCGACCTGCGCGGCAACCACGGCGGCTCTTCGCTGTGGAGCCAGGATTTTGCCCGCGCACTGTGGGGAGATGAAGCCGTCGCGCAGCACGAACGTGCAAACCTGAGCAAGCAGCAGGTGTGGTGGCGGGCGTCGGCTGGCAATGTGGCGCATGTGCGCTGGTTGGCCGGCATGCTGGACGGGCAGGGACGCGCCGATATCGCAGCCGGGGTGCGGGAAGTCGCAAAGCAGATGCAACTGGCGCTGGAGCGTGGCGATAAATTCTTCGTCACTGGCGACAAAAGGCCGCCCGCGGCAACGGCGGAAGTGCAAGCTTCGGCCTTCAACCGTCCGGTGTACGTCATCGTGCCAGGCCAATGTGCGAGCGCCTGCCTGGATGCGCTGGACGTGTTCACCATGTTCCCGAATACGAAGCTGATTGGCGCTCCGAGTTCTGCTGACTCCACCTACATGGAAGTGCGTTACCAGCCGCTGGATTCAGGGCTGGTCCGCGTCGTCATTCCCAACAAGGTGTACGTTGGCCGTCCGCGTGCTTCGGGACAGTTTTATTCGCCGCAGATCGAGGTCAATGACCTGGAATGGTCGACCGAAAACTTCCTGAAAGTGATCGAGGCGGATCTGAAAACGCGTTAGCGGCCGTGGTGCTGGACCATACGGTTCAGCGCCGTGCGGATCGCCGGGATCAGTTCCGTCGCGGTCAGGCCGATAGGGCCAAGGCCTTCCGTCACCAGCACGTCGGCCGCCATGCCATGCAACCAGACTGCGGCCAGCGCTGCCTCCCACTGCGGCCAGCCTTGCGCCAGCAGTGCGCCGCACAGGCCGGCCAGTACGTCGCCGGTGCCGGCCGTGGCCAGCGCCGGATTGCCAGTGGTGTTGATGACCGCATCGCCGCCTGGTGCAGCAATCACGGTACCCGAGCCTTTCAGGATCACGATGGCGTGCAGGCGCGCGGCCAGTGTGCGGGCCGCAGCCAGACGGTCGGCCTGTACGGCGGCAATCGTGGTGCCGAGCAGGCGCGCCGCTTCCAGCGGATGCGGCGTCAGCACCACGGCGGCCGGTCGGTGCGCCAGCGCGTTTTGCAGGGCCGGGTCAACGGCCAGCAGGTTGAGTGCATCGGCGTCAGCCAGCAGGGCGCTGCCGCAGTTGATGGCTTTTGCGAGCAGGTCGTGCGCGTGACGCGCGTCGCCGAGACCGGGGCCGACCACCAGAGTCGCCATGCTCAGGTCAAACTCGCCGGCGGAACGGCACATGAGTTCCGGCTGGCCCGGATCGCTGGCCAGTGCCTCGTCCGCAAACAGGGCATACACGCGGCCGGCGCCGCTGTTGAGTGCCGCACGCGCGGCCAGGACCGGTGCACCGCTCATGCCGCGTGCGCCGCCGATCACTGCCACATTGCCATAGCTGCCTTTGTGCGAGTTATGGCGCCGCGCGCGCAGATGGCGCGAGAAGAATTTGACGTCGTTGAGATGCAGTTGTGATGGCACGTAGTGTTCCGCTTCGATTTCAAGCCGGGCCACGTCCACCAGGCCCGCATAGTCGCGGCCATCGCAGGTATGCAAACCGGGTTTGTTGCCGATGAAAGTGATGGTATGCGTGGCGTGGATGGCGATGCCGTCGGGACCGACCACGCAGCCGGTGTCGGCATCCAGTCCGCTGGGGATATCCAGCGCCAGCACCGGGCAGCTGAGTTTGTTGACCGCTTCCGCCAGTGCGCGGAATTCGTCCGTCAGCGGGCGTTTCAGGCCCAGGCCAAACAGGCCGTCAACCACCAGATTCCAGTCCGTGCCGGCGATATCGGCATCGTCCCACGCGCGGAAACGGGCGTCACTGGCCTTGGCGCGCTCCAATGCAGCCATGCGCTCGGGCGATGCTGCGCCAGCGGGCGTAAAATGGATCAGCGTGACTTGTGCGCCAGTGTAGGAAATGTGGGCCGCCGCCTCCAGCGCATCGCCGCCATTGTCGCCAGGGCCAGCCAGCACCAGTACCTTGGCGTGGGCCGTAGAGAATGGCATCAAATCCAGCGCGGCATTGGCGCTGGCCTGGCCCGCGCGCTGCATCAGGGCGCCCGGCGGCAGCGTGGCTGCGGCGGCGCGTTCGATGGCACGGATTTCGGCGACGGAGTAGAGTGGATTCATCGTGCCATTTTAGCATCTAAAATTTTGGTCGCAGCGTCTGGTGCGCGGCGGGCGCGCAGCACTACAATATACGCTTCACAGCTTAGCGAGGCACGCATGGATTGGCAATTCTGGATAGACCGGGGCGGTACGTTCACCGACATCGTGGCGCGCGCGCCGGATGGCCGGCTGCGTACACTCAAGCTGCTGTCCGAAAATCCAGAGCACTATGCCGATGCAGCAATTGCCGGCATCCGCCAGCTGATGGGCGTGGCCAAAGGCAAAGCGATTCCGGTGGCGCAGATCGGCGCTGTCAAAATGGGCACCACGGTTGCCACCAACGCGCTGCTGGAGCGCAAAGGCGAACCGACGGCTCTGGCGATCACCCGTGGCTTCCGCGATGCGTTGCGCATCGCCTACCAGAACCGTCCGCGCTTGTTCGATCGCCACATTCTGCTGCCGGAGCTGTTGTATTCGCATGTGATCGAGATTGATGAGCGCATGGGCGCACACGGCGAGACGGTGGCGGAGCTCGACCTCACCGCCGCGCGCGCCGGGCTGGCCGAGGCATACGACCGTGGTCTACGTTCGCTGGCCATCGTCTTCATGCACGGCTACCGCTACCACGCGCACGAAACCAAGGTGGCCGATCTGGCCCGCGAGATGGGCTTTACGCAGGTCTCGGTGTCGCACGAAATCAGCCCGATGATGAAGCTGGTGGCGCGCGGCGATACCACCGTGGTCGACGCCTATCTGTCGCCGATCCTGCGCCGCTACGTGGACCAGGTGGCGCAGGAACTGCCCGGGGTGAACCTGCAATTCATGCAGTCCAACGGCGGCCTGACCGACGCGCGCGCGTTCCAGGGCAAGGACTCGATCCTGAGCGGCCCGGCGGGCGGCATCGTCGGCATGGTCCGCGCCAGCAAGCTGGCCGGCTTTGACAAGGTGATCGGCTTCGACATGGGCGGCACCTCGACCGATGTCTCGCACTTCTCCGGCGAATTCGAGCGCGTGTTCGAGACCCAGGTTGCGGGCGTACGCATGCGCGCGCCGATGATGAGCATTCACACGGTGGCGGCGGGCGGTGGTTCGATCCTGCATTTTGACGGCAGCCGTTATCGCGTCGGCCCGGACAGCGCGGGCGCCAATCCGGGACCGGCCAGCTATCGCCGTGGCGGTCCGCTGGCGGTCACCGACTGTAACGTCATGCTGGGTAAAATCCAGCCGCAGCATTTCCCGCAGCTGTTTGGCGCGGACGGCAAGCAGCCGCTCGATGCGGCCACGGTACGCCAGCGCTTCAGCGAGATGGCCGAGCAGATTGCTGCCGCCACCGGCCAGCCGGCCACGCCGGAGCAGGTGGCGGAAGGCTTCCTGGATATCGCCGTCGGCAATATGGCCAACGCCATCAAGCAGATCTCGGTGCAGCGCGGCCACGACGTGACGGAATACGCGCTGACCAGTTTTGGCGGCGCCGGTGGCCAGCACGCTTGCCTGGTGGCGGATGCGCTGGGCATGAAGACCGTCTTTGTGCATTCGCTGGCCGGCGTGATGTCGGCATACGGCATGGGCCTGGCCGACCAGACTGCAATGCGCGAAGCCGCCGTTGAAATACGTTTGAGCGCTGAAGCGCACGCCGATCTGGAAGCACGGTTGCACGCGCTGGGCCGCCAGGCGCGCGCCGACCTGCATCATCAGCAGGTGGAAGACGAGCGCATTGCGCTGATCCGCCGGGTCCATCTGCGTTACGAAGGCACGGATACCGCGCTGATCGTCTTGTTCGATACACCGGAAAGCATGCAGGCCCAGTTTGAAGCGGCCTATCGCAAACGCTATTCCTTCCTGATGCCGGCGCGCGCGCTGATCGTGGAAGCTGTATCGGTGGAAGCGGTCGGCAAGTCCGATGCACCATCGGAAGCGGTAGAGCCGGCGGCGCGCCGCTTGTCCGGCCTGATGCCGCACGCAGTGGTGCCGATGTACAGCGGCGGCAAATGGCGGCAAACCAGCTTGTACCAGCGCTCTGCCACGCGGATTGGCGATATCGTCAAAGGTCCGGCGATTATCGCCGAAGCCAATGCCACCACGATTGTGGAAACGGGCTGGCAGGCCGAGGTCACGCTGCACGATCACCTGATATTGCGCCGCGTCGCCGCATTGCCCGAGCGCCGCGCGATCGGCACCACCGCCGATCCGGTGATGCTGGAGATCTTCAACAACCTGTTCATGTCGATCGCCGAGCAAATGGGGCTGCGTTTGCAGAACACCGCGTACTCGGTCAACATCAAGGAGCGCCTGGACTTCAGCTGCGCCATCTTCGACGCCGACGGCAACCTGATCGCCAATGCGCCGCACATGCCTGTGCATTTGGGCTCCATGGGCGAGAGCATCAAGACCGTGATGCGCGAAAACGCCGGCAAGATGCGCGCGGGCGATGTCTTCATGCTCAACGACCCCTACAACGGCGGCACCCATCTGCCGGACGTCACGGTGATTACGCCGGTGTTCGACGAAGCGGGCGCCAACATCCTGTTCTACGTCGGCTCGCGCGGCCACCACGCGGACATCGGCGGTACCACGCCAGGCTCGATGCCGCCCGATTCGCGCGTGATCGAAGAAGAGGGCGTGCTAATCAATAACTTCAAGCTGGTTGACGGCGGCCAGCTGCGGGAAGCGGAAACCCGCGCGCTGCTGGCAAGCGCGCAATACCCGGCGCGTAATCCTGACCAGAACCTGGCCGACCTGCGCGCGCAGATTGCGGCCAACCAGAAAGGCGTCGAAGAGCTGCACAGGATGGTCGCGCATTTCGGCCTGGATGTCGTGCAGGCTTACATGGGTCACGTGCAGGACAATGCCGAGGAAGCGGTGCGCCGCGTCATCAGCGCTTTGAAGGACGGCAGCTACACGCTGCCGCTGGATAACGGCGCGCAGATCCAGGTCGCGGTGCGTGTCGACCAGGCGGCGCGGCGCGCGGAGATTGATTTCACCGGCACCTCGGCGCAGTTGCAGAACAATTTCAACGCGCCGTCCGCAGTGTGCATGGCGGCCGTGCTGTACGTATTCCGTACGCTGGTGGACGACGAGATCCCCCTCAACGCGGGCTGCCTCAAGCCGCTCAAGGTGATTATTCCGCAGGGCTCGATGTTGAACCCGCGCTATCCGGCATCGGTGGTGTCGGGCAACGTCGAAACTTCAACCTGCATCACCAATGCCCTGTATGGCGCGCTGGGCGTGATGGCGGCGGCGCAGGGCACCATGAACAACTTCACGTTTGGTAACGCGCGCTACCAGTACTACGAAACCATCAGCGGCGGCTCTGGCGCCGGCGACGGTTTCGACGGCACCAGCGTAGTACAAACCAATATGACCAACTCGCGCCTTACCGATCCAGAGATACTGGAGTTCCGCTTCCCGGTGCGTCTCGACAGCTACGAGATCCGCGCCGATAGCGGTGGTGCGGGACGCTGGCATGGCGGCAACGGCGGCGTGCGCAAGGTACGCTTCCTGGAGCCGATGACGGCCGCCATCCTGTCCAACAACCGTATCCACGCGCCATTTGGCATGGCTGGCGGCGAGCTGGGCGCCCTGGGTCGCAACAGCGTGCAGCGTGTGGACGGCAGCATCGAGGAGCTGGGCCACATCGGCAAGACCGATATGCAGCCGGGCGATGTGTTCGTCATCGAGACGCCGGGCGGTGGCGGTTATGGTGCGTCAACGACAGTTGATGCGTGACCGATCTCCACCACCTCAACATCCCGGAAGAGCCGGGCGACGCAATGGCGGCCGCCCTGGCTTTGCGCGAACTGGCTGTTAAAGCCGCCGGCATTGACCTGAATGTACTGAACAGCGCTGCGGAAGCGCAGTTGCGTGCTGTATCTCAATACCGGTAGTGCTGAAATCTGCTACCCGGGATTCCTTGCTTGTCTGCCACTTTGCCGGCGACGTACAGTCGTGTTTTCGACAGGCAAGAGGAGGGCACGATGCGTACATTACTCAGGATTTTTCAATCCCGTAATTCGTCGCGCACGGCGATTATTCTGGCCTTCCTGCTTTGCGGCTTGTACTTTGCTTCCTGGTACATCATCAGCCACTGCCTGACGCCCGGCCTGATTTCCTTCTGAAAGCCCGTTCATGACCAAATACCTGCTGCCAGCGCTCTGCCTGTCCCTGTCCCTCTCCACGGCCTGGGCCCAGACCGAGGCCCCGCCCACGGAGACCGAGCCAGCGGCGGCAGGCGAGACGGTGCTGCTGGTTGGCCAGCGTCCCGGCCCCGGCCTGTGGAAGGTGAGCAAGGACGGCCACGTGCTGTGGGTGTTTGGCAGCTATGGTCCGCTGCCGGACAAGATGGAGTGGCGCTCGCAGCAGGTCGAGAACATTCTGTCGCAATCGCAGGAATACCTGGCGCCGCCCGGCGCTTCGGCCCATGTTGGCATCTTGCGCGGCCTGACCTTGCTGCCCAAGCTGATCGGCTTGAAGAAAAATCCTGACGGCGCCTCGCTCAAGGAAGTGCTGCCCGCCGATATTTACGCGCGCTGGCAACCGCTCAAAGCCAAATACCTGCCCAGGAATAACGATGTGGAACAGGAACGTCCCATCTTCGCGGCGCAGGCGCTGTTCGACGCTGGCCTCAAGCAGGCTGGCCTGAACAAGGGGCAGGCGGTGGGCGTCAAGCTGCGCGGCATCGTCAAGGAGCACAACATCAAGGTCACCGAGACGGCGATTGCACTCGATACCAGTGGCGCGTCGCAGGCGCTCAGCGATTTCAAGAAGTCCTCGCTGGCGGATACCGAATGCTTTATCAAAACCGTGTCCCGCCTGGAGCAGGATCTGGACGGCATGCGCGTGCGCGCCAACGCCTGGGCCAAAGGCGATCTGGAAGGCATTCAGAAACTCAGCTATCCAGACCAGGAAAGCGCCTGCGACGATGCCATGATGGGCGCTGGCTTTGTCAAGAATCAGCCCGGCTGGCAGAACCTGGAGCAGCGCATACAGGACGCCTGGGTGACTGCGGCGGAAAAGGCGATCAGCACCAATAACACCAGTTTTGCCGTCCTTGGCCTCGGCAATATTCTTGGTTCCCGCAACTATCTCGCCGCGTTGCAGGCCAAGGGCTACCAGATCGACGCCCCGGACTAAAGTCAGGCCACGGCCGAGATACCGTATTTGCGCTGGGTGTGGTGATATTGCGCCATCAGCGCTTCCAGTGACGGATGCGTCGGGTCCAGGCGGCGCATGCGCTCCAGCAGGAAGTAGCATTGTTCGGCCAGCGGCGCCTCCCAGCCCAGGTCATCCAGCTGCTTGAGGATGGCCGAGGCGGCAGCTGGCAGCAACGCCAGATTGCCCGGCGCCTTGCGCAGGCCGGCATTCAGGGTGTCCACCGCCGCGCGCAGGTCGCCGTGTGAACGCTGGTCGGCCGCGTGCGCGATGAGCTCGTCCACCTGAATCTTTATCTGTTCGCCCATGCCTTGGGCCAGGTCGTGGCGGCCGGCCTTCTCAAACACATTCACGGCATCGTCCATCGAGACGCCGCTCTCCACGTCGTTCATCAGGTTGAGCATCAGGTCGGACGCCTGCTGATCCAGTTTGATGTTGAGGCAGCTGTGCACCAGGCCGATTTTCAGGCCGGTCGACAAGCCGCGGCTGCCGGCCACTGAGTTGACCGCATTGGTCAGCTCTGTCGCGGCGGCGGTTATATTGCCTGCCATCTCCTGCACCATGCCGGCCGCAATCGCACGGCACACGTCCACATTCGGGCCACCGCGCAGCGAGCGCTCCATGTCGCGAATGACGCCGCTGGCCTGGTTGGCATCGCCTTTCTTGACCAGCGTCTTGACCAGCTTGACGTGGTCTTCGGGATCGCGGAATTCGGAATACTTGGCCTTGGCCACCACCTGCTTGAAGGCTTTTTCTGCCACGCCGACGTCGCCCGCCTCAAACGCAACCTCGCCCAGATGGCGCAGGCGGCGCACCATGTGCGGGGAAATCGCCACCGCGTCTTCGAGGATTTTTTTTGCCGATTCCTGCTGGCCCAGCACCTCGTGCGTGCGGGCCAGCAGGTCGTAGGCCGCCATGTAGCGGGGATTCTGTTCCAGCAGCGTTTCCAGCGTCTCCTGCGTCTCCAGATATTTCTGTTGCCCGAACAGGCAGCGCGCCAGGCCCAGGTGCGCCCAGGCGATGGGCTTGGTCATCAGGATCCACTGGTAGATCAATTCCGCATCGGCCAGCTCTTCGAGATCGAACAGCAATTCGGCGCGCAGGCGGGCGAAGTCGACCGCGTAGCGCGGGTTCTTTTCCTCGGCGACCTTGCAATCGGCGACGGCCTTGCGGATATTGCCAAATTCGATCAACTGGTAGATCGGCAGGAACACCTCGCGCCGGTCCACGGCTTTGCGGATGCGCTGGAGCAGGGCGTCGACCGTGAATGGCTTGAGCACGTAATCGGTCGGGGTCAGCTCGGCGGCGCCGATGACCTTGCTGTAGACGCCTTCCGAGGTCAGCATGATGAAGATGGTCCAGGGCTGGATCAGCTTGTGATGGCGCAGGTCTTCCAGCAGCTGCTGGCCGTCCTGGCCATTGTTCTCGCCGCTCCCATTGCCCAGGTCGTACTCGCACAAAATAATGTCGAACGGTTTTTTCGCCAGCTGGCGGATCGCCGTGCCGGAACTGACCGCATAGTCAATTTTTGTGATCGATGACTGGCTCAGCATATTGTGCAGGTTGCCGCGCATCCCGGGGTTGGGATCAACGATCAGCACTGACAAGTCGCTATATTCTGCCATTGTTTTACATCCATGCTAAGTTTTGTTCAGCATACTCCATGGCAAGTGAAAATACCTTATTTTTGGCGCAAAATGTTGCTTCTGTGGCAGCTTTTGCCGGCTAGAGGCACTATATGGCAACGCTGATAGCGGGTATAATGTCGGCAAAGGAAAATCTGCAAGACCAAGTATCTCGTGCCTCATTCCCCTTTAAACCGCAGCCTAGCTGCATCAACTATCTTCCAACCATGCTGATTCTGCCGGGCTCCAACGCCCTGTCTGCATTCCGTAGCCAACGTCTGTTGAACCAACTGCAGGCTGTGCTGCCATCTGTTGCCGCTGTTCAGGCGCGCTATGTCCACTTCATCGATGCCGCCCAGCCGCTGTCGGCCGACGACACCAGCCGCCTCGGCGGTCTGCTGACCTACGGTGAACCGGCCCACGCCGACAATACCGAAGGCCATGCCGAAGAGTTCTTCGTCATCCCGCGTTTCGGCACGATTTCGCCATGGGCCTCGAAAGCCACCGACATCGTCCACAACTGCGGCATGGCGCACATCAAGCGTGTCGAGCGTGGCGTGGCGTACCGCATCAACCTGAAGACCGGCATTCTGGGCAGCTCGATTGGCGCACCGAAAAAGCTGTCGGACGAGGAAATCCAGGCCGTCGCCGCGCTGCTGCACGACCGCATGACGGAATCGGTGCTGCGTTCGGCGGATGAGGCCGCCGGCCTGTTCCGCGAACTGCAAGCGCGTCCGCTGGAAGCCATTGATGTGATCGGCAGCGGCAAGGCTGCGCTGGACAAGGCCAACACCGACCTCGGCCTGGCCATGTCGGACGACGAAGTGGAATACCTGGATGCCGCTTTCACCAAGGCCGGCCGCAATCCAACCGACGTTGAACTGATGATGTTCGCGCAGGCCAACTCGGAACACTGCCGCCACAAGATCTTCAATGCCGACTGGACCATCGACGGCGTGGCCCAGCCCAAATCGCTGTTTGGCATGATCAAGAACACCCACCAGCTGCAGCCGAAAGGCACCGTGGTGGCGTACAGCGACAACTCGTCGATCATGGAAGGCGCCGAAGTGATGCGCTTCTTCCCGCAGTCTGGCAACCAGGAATACGCGCCAGTCACCGAACTGACGCACACCCTGATGAAAGTGGAAACCCACAATCACCCAACCGCGATTTCGCCATTCCCTGGCGCCTCCACCGGCGCCGGCGGCGAGATCCGCGACGAAGGTGCAACCGGCCGCGGCGCCAAGCCCAAGGCCGGCCTAGCCGGCTTTACCGTGTCGAACCTGCTGTTGCCGGGCGCCGTGCGTCCATGGGAAAGCGACGCGGTGGTGACCGCACCGGTGGCTGACTACCGCGACAGCGGCCAGCCGTACGGCAAGCCGGAGCGCATCGCTTCGCCGCTGCAAATCATGATCGACGGTCCGCTCGGCGGCGCCGCGTTCAGCAACGAATTTGGCCGTCCGGTACTCGGCGGTTACTTCCGCACCTATGAACAGAACATCGGCAAGCAGTTTGCCGGCGCGCACGACACCGTGTTCGGCTACCACAAGCCGATCATGATTGCTGGCGGTATCGGCAATATCTCGTCGCAGCACACCCACAAGAACGACATCCCGGTCGGCAGCCTGCTGGTGCAGCTGGGCGGCCCGGGCATGCGGATCGGCATGGGCGGCTCGGCTGCTTCGTCGATGGCTACCGGCACCAACACGGCGGACCTGGACTTTGACTCGGTCCAGCGTGGCAATCCAGAGATGGAACGCCGTGCGCAAGAAGTCATCAACAGCTGCTGGCAGCTGGGCGCGAACAACCCGATCATCTCGATCCACGACGTTGGCGCGGGTGGTCTGTCGAACGCCTTCCCGGAAATCACCAACGACGCCAAACGCGGCGCGATCTTCGATCTGCGCAAGATTCCGCTGGAAGAAAGCGGCATGGCGCCGAAAGAAATCTGGTCCAACGAATCGCAGGAACGCTATGTCATGGCGATTGCACCAGCCGATCTGCCTGTATTCCAGGCCATCTGCGAACGCGAGCGCAGCCCGTTCGCCGTGGTCGGTACCGCCACCGAAGAACGTCAGCTGAAGCTGATCGATCCGGACCTGGGCAACAACCCGGTCGATATGCCGATGGAAGTCCTGCTGGGCAAACCGCCCAAGATGCAGCGCGACGTTCATCACGTGCAAAACGATTTCCCGGCCATCGACCTGACCGGCATGGATCTGGAAGAAGCCGCCAAGCGCGTGCTGCTGCTGCCGACCGTTGGCGACAAATCCTTCCTGATTACCATTGGCGACCGTACCGTGGGCGGCATGTCGGTGCGCGACCAGATGGTCGGCCCATGGCAGGTGCCGGTAGCGGACTGCGCCGTGACGGCGATGAGCTTTGAAGGCTACCAGGGCGAAGCGATGGCCATGGGCGAGCGTACCCCGCTGGCCGTGATCGACGCTGCCGCGTCGGGCCGCATGGCGGTTGCCGAGGCGGTGCTGAACATCGCTGCTGCACCGATCAACTCGATCGAAGACATCAAGCTGTCGGCCAACTGGATGGCCGCTTGCGGCCAGCCTGGCCAGGACGCGGCGCTGTACGACACGGTCAAGGCCGTTGGTATGGAACTGTGCCCGGCACTGGGCATCAGCATCCCGGTCGGCAAGGATTCGCTGTCGATGCGCACCACCTGGAAAGAAGGCGATGACGCCAAGGCCGTGCTGTCGCCGGTATCGCTGATCGTGTCGTCGTTTGCCCCAGTGTACGATGTGCGCAAGTCGCTGACGCCGCAAATCCGTACCGATGCTGGCGACACCGCCATCATCCTGATTGACCTGGGCCGTGGTAAAAACCGTCTGGGCGCATCGTCGCTGGCGCAAGTCATGGGCCAGCTGGGCAACAGCGTGCCGGACGTGGACAGCGCGGAAGACGTGAAAGCCTTCTTCGCTGCGATCCAGCAACTGAACAAGGACGGCAAGCTGCTGGCCTACCACGACCGTTCGGATGGCGGCCTGTACGGCACGCTGACCGAGATGGCCTTCGCTGGCCGTGCTGGTCTGTCGATCAACCTCGACATCCTGACGCTGGAAGAAGGCCATGGCGCCGACCAGGGCGATGCCAAGAACTGGGCCACCCAGATCGCCGAACGCCGCAACGAGCAAACCCTGCGCGCGCTGTTCTCGGAAGAGCTGGGTGCGGTGATCCAGGTGCGCGCTGACGAGAAGTCGGCTGTGATGGATGTGCTGCGTTCGTTCAACCTGGGCGCCTGCAGCCACATCATCGGCAAGCCGAACGACCGTGGCGTGATTGAGTTCACGCGCGACGCCAAGATCATCTACACCAAGCCGCGCGTTGAACTGCACCGCCTGTGGAGCGAAACCAGCTGGCGTATCGCCCGCCTGCGCGACAATCCTGCTTGCGCCGATGCGGAATACGATCGTCTGCTGGACGAGCAAGACCCAGGCATCACGCCGAAAGTGACGTTTGACCTGAGCGAGAACGTCGCTGCGCCGTTCATCGCCACTGGCGTGCGTCCACGCGTTGCCATCCTGCGCGAGCAGGGCGTCAACTCGCACATCGAGACGGCTTACGTGATGCATCAGGCTGGCTTCACCGCAGTCGACGTGCACATGAGCGACCTGATCTCGGGCCGCGCCAAGCTGGACGACTTCCAGGGCATCATCGCCGTCGGCGGCTTCTCATACGGCGACGTATTGGGCGCGGGCGAAGGCTGGGCCAAGACCATCCTGTTCAACAACGCGCTGTCGGACCAGTTCGCCAAGTTCTTCGCACGCCAGGACACCTTCGGCCTGGGTGTCTGCAACGGCTGCCAGATGATGAGCAACCTGAAACCGCTGATCCCCGGCGCGCAGGCATGGCCCAAGTTCACCACCAACAAGTCGGAGAAGTTCGAAGCCCGCTTTGCCATGGTGGAAGTGCTGGATTCGCCGTCGATCTTCTTCAAGGGCATGGCCGGCACCCAGACGCCAATCGCGATTGCGCACGGCGAAGGCTATGCCGACTTCTCGCAGACCGGCAACATCGGCGACGCGATTGCGGCGATGCGCTTCATCGACAACCGTGGCGCCGCCACCGAAGCCTATCCGTACAACCCGAACGGCTCGCCGCAAGGCCTGACCTCGGTGACCACGCCGGATGGCCGCTTCACCGTCATGATGCCGCACGCTGAGCGTGTGTTCCGTTCCGTCCAGCACTCTTGGGCGCCGGAGTCGTGGGGTGAGGAATCGCCTTGGATGCGGATGTTCCGCAACGCCCGCAAGTTCGTGGGCTGATGCAGATGAAGGCCGGAGCGATCCGGCTTTTTTTATATCCAGCCCAGCATGCCGCCGAACACGGCCAGCGCCGTCGCAACGCCTATGCCCAGCGTGGCGACGACGGCGATCTGGCGCGGCCGGGATGGCATGTCATGCACCCAGTACGCCACCAGGAAGAAGGGCAGGTAGCCGATCAGCCAGATCAGCCACGGTGCGCTGCGGTTCCATGCTGGCCATTCCCAGGTCAACGCGCCGATGCTGTTGAGCGCGTATTCGACAATCACGCAGAGCACGGAATTCACTGCGGCCAGTACCCAACGGTTGTTGATGCCGGCGATGCTGAGCGAACGGTCTGCCGGCAGCGTACGCGCCGCGTACAAGCCCATGATGGCGAACATGAAGCAGATTTCGATGTTGAGCCCGATCAGAATGACATAGGCCGAGCCGCCCGGCGTCGCCCAGGCCGGGGCGACGCCGGAAAAGTGGAACAACAGGCCATTCCAGATTTCGTTCACCCAGTCCATCAGCCAGAACGCCAGGCCGGCCAGCACGACATTCCAGCGTCTGGCGGCAGCCTGTTCGCCATAGGCGTAGATGACCAGCAACAGCAGGGGGATGACGTACCACTGAAAATGGGATGGGTTGCGGACCAGGTCCTGTGCCTGCGCGGCTGATGCTGCAATCATGTGCGTACTCCTGTGGTTGAAATGGCACGATGCTAGCCATTGCCAGCATTGCTGGCTTGACAATGATGGCCAGCTTTTTGACAATTCAGGCCATGAGCTACACCGCCGCCATTCCTGCCGCCTATGTCCGCCTGCTGTCCGACTACCTTGTCACGCGTGGCGAAACGGCGCTGGTCGGCACGCCGCAGTCGGGATGTACGGCAGCGCAGTGGCGCGCCATGCTGGAGAATGCGGCCGAGCGGCTTGATGATCCCGCGCTGGGGCTGCGTGTCGGGGCGGGCATCACGCCTGCACATCTGGGACCGCTAGGGTACGTTCTGCTGGCATCCAGCAGCGTACTGCCGGCATTGGAGCGCTACATCCGTTATCAGCGCCTGGTGCATGACGTCAGCCCGGTACGTTATGCCTTGGGCAGTGACGGGCTGGTGCTGGAGTGGGGCGCAGCGTCGCGCGAGGTCGGTTTGCTGGTCAATCAGTGCGGCATGGCGGCGATGGTGCAGTTTGTCCGTGACATTACTGGCGTGCCCACGCTCGCGCCGCTGGCGGTCCATTTCGTTGAGCCGTCGCCAGCTGACGTGACGCCTTATGCGCAATTGTTCCGCTGCCAGGTGCTGTTCAATGCTGCGGCGACCAGAATCGACTTTCCCGCCGGTCTGACGGGGCAGCCGCTGCGCCAGCCTGATCCTGCGTTGGTAACCCTGCTGGAGCGGCAGGTTCAGGAACTGCTGGCGGCGTTGCCGGACGAACAGGACCTGGCGTCGCAGCTACAACGCCAGATTGCCGCCGCGCTCGTGCAGGGTGAACCGCTGCTGGACACGGTCGCCGCAGCGATGCATATTTCTGGCCGCACGCTGCGCCGCAAGCTGGAGCAGGGCGGCTGGACTTTCCAGCAATTGCTGGATGATGTACGCCTTAAAATGGCGCAAGAATATCTGCGTGATACACGTCTGACATTGCCGGAAATCGCACTGCTTTTAGGCTATTCCGAGCAAAGCGCATTTAATCGTGCATTTATGAGATGGACTGGAGAAACTCCCCGCGCCAGACGATTAAAGATGCTTGTTGGCCTCGCGGAAACTGAGCGGCGCTAAACGTGCTTGTTCCCTTAATGTGAAAGCGCGGACCGCATCGGGTGCATGACGGGCATAATCCCTTAATGACCAGCCGATGGCTTTTTGAATAAAGAATTCCTTTTCATGTGCCAAGGCCAGGGCGTAATCAAATAAGCGTGTTTGATCGGTTTTATTACGCCAACCTAATTGGTGCAATAAGGCGATGCGGCGTATCCACATATTCTGATCGCGTAACGCCTCGTCCATATAATCATGCCGGTGGCGTAAAACATCGCCGATAATTCCTGCCAGCGTATCGACCGTGTCCCACCAGGACTGATCCTTTGCCAAGGCCATTAACGCGGGTATGGATTCGGCATCTAATTCTTTCCAATGCATGGCCAGCATATCCAGCGCCACGTATTGATATTCGCGCTGCGGTAATTCCCAGAGTGCGCGGGCATGTTCCAGCAGGGCTGGCGTGCCGCTGCCTTTCAGGGCCTTGAGCAAACTCCTGCAGCTTGCCCGGCGCTGCGGCGTGCCGACGCCAATGAAGTCGAACTGGTCGCGCATGTAGGCGCGCATGGCGGGTGCGCGGGCGGGATCGGCCTCCGAGGCAAGGGCGATTGCTACGTTGGTCAGAAAGTCCGGTTTCATGCTAGTAGTTGGCGCGTTCAAGCCATTTGTCAGTGTGAACAAGACGTAAAAAAAGCGCCTGCATACAGGCGCTTCTTGCTGCCGGAATCCAGCTTACTGGATCTTGGCTTTCTTCATCAGTTCTTCGCGGTATGCGGCGATCTTACGCTGCATCAGGCCTTCACTGATCTGGCCGCGTGCTTCGTCCAGGGTTGGGAACTTGGTTGGACGCGATTCTTCCAGGCGGATCACGTGGTAGCCGAATTCCGATTTGACCGGGGTCTGGGTGGTTTCACCGTTTTTCAGTGCCACCATGGCATCGGCGAATGGCTTGACCAGTTTGCCTGGGGACATCCAGCCCAGATCGCCGCCATTGGCGCCCGAACCTGGATCTTTCGATGCTTTGGCCAGGTCTTCGAATTTGGCGCCGCCTTTGAGCTTGGCGATAATATCCTTGGCTTCCTGTTCGGTCGCTACCAGAATATGACGCGAGTGATATTCGGTTGGGCCAACTGCCGCTTTATATTTATCCAGCTCAGCCTGAATATCAGCGTCTTTGATTGGATTCTTTTTCACATAATCAGCCAGCATCGCATTGATGATAATGCTTTGACGGGCATTGTCGATTGCGGCATTGACCTCAGGCTTTTTACCGTAGCCTTGTTTATCCGCTTCCTGCAGCAATACTTCACGGCCGATCAGTTCTTTTTTCACCATGTCGCGCAGTTGCGGCGAATCAGGCTGCTGGCCTTGCGCAACGACTTGCTTAACCATTTGATCAACCTTGGCGGCAGGAATAGCCTTGCCATTGACGGTCGCGACGTTCTGCGCGAATGCTGGTGCTGCAGCGACAGCGATCAGTGCTAACAACAGGCGGGCTGGTTTCAACATCATTATTTAAATCCTATAAAAAGTACACGCTAAGGGCGCATGATACCAACGCTGAATCAAAAACGGCGCCCCGCAGGGCGCCGCCTTTCATAACATTACTGCACTTTTGCTTTCTTGACCAGTTCTTCTTGGTAAGCTTGCAGTTTCTTCTGGGTCAGTGCTTCGGCCACTTGTGGCTTCACTTCTTCCAGGGTTGGCAGTTTGGCGGCACGGATATCGTCCACTTTGATCACGTGGAAACCGTTAGGGGTTTGCACTGGCTTCTCGGTAACCTGGCCTTTTTGCAGGGCCACGAAGGCTTGCGAGAACACTGGTGGGAAGGATGAAGGCGAAGCCCAGTCCAGGTCGCCGCCATTGGCTGCCGAGCCGGTGTCTTTCGACTGCTTGGCCAGGTCTTCAAACTTGGCGCCGCCCTTGATCTTGGCGATCACGTCGTTGGCTTCGGCTTCGGTGCCCAGCAGGATGTGGCGCACGTGGTATTCCTTGTCGCCAGCCTGGGCAACAAAGCGGTCGTATTCGGCCTTGATTTCCGCATCCGATACCGGGTTTTTCTTGACGTAATCAGCAACCATGGCGTTGATCATGATGGCCTGACGGGCGTTCTCGAGCGCGGTCTTGACGTCGGCGTTCTTGGCGTAACCTTGCTTTTCCGCTTCCTGCATCATGACTTCGCGGCCGATCAGGTCTTTCTTGATCAGATCGCGCAGTTGTGGGGAATCAGGCTGCTGGCCCTGGGCCACGACTTGTTTGACGACCGCGTCCACGCGCGAAGTTGGAATAGCCTTGCCATTAACAACGGCAACGTTTTGCGCAAAAGCTGGAACAGCGACAACGAGAAGTGCAATCAGCAACTTGGCTGGCTTGAAAGTCATTATTAATTCCTGTAATAGGGAAAGTTTAGCGAGGTACTCGGATGGGGTTGGACTAACTATCTGTCTTTGTCTTCAATTATTTTAAAAGCCGATAGCAGCCTCACCGTTCCAAGCGCTACATCATACTTCGGACGGAGCCAATGCGGTAATGGCCAATGCATGAATTTCTTTATGCATCATATCGTGCACGGAATCATACACGAGTCGATGTCTCGTGACGAGTTTAAGCCCTTCGAATTGTAACGAAACAATTCTAACGTTGTAATGGCCACCACCGGACGCCGCGCCGGCATGGCCGGCGTGGGCGGCGGAGTCGTCATCGAGCACCAGTTCCACAGGATTGAGTTTGTCGATAAAGCGGGCGCGCATGCGCTCCAGGCGGGTATCCTGAATCGGGTTCATGCCTGGTCCTTGATATGACGCGACAAATAAACCGTTTGCGCCACGATAAATACAAACATGATAGCGGTGGCGCCAAACGCTTTAAAGTTGACCCAGGCGTTGGTATTGCCTTTGAAAAGCACAAAGGCCAGATACCAATTCAATGCGCCCATAAACACAAAGAAACCGATCCAGGCCAGATTCAGGCGGGTCCAGATCTGCTCCGGCAATTCAATGATCTCGCCCATCGATTTGCGCATCAGGTTCTTTTTAAACACCAGGTCGCTGACCAGCAGCACGGCCGCCAGCAGCCAATACACGATACTGAGCTTCCATTTGATGAAGTCTTCATCGTGCAGGTAAATGGTCAAGCCGCCGAACACGACGAACATGCCCAGCGACAGCCACAAAATCCCGTCAACCTTCCGGCCGCGCAGCTTGATCCAGCCAATTTGCGCCATGGTGGCCAGAATACCGACCAGGGTCGCAATGACGATAGGCGATTGCTCCGGCGTGACGGAGCCACCGGAAATCATGCCGCTCAGGTAAGTGTTGATGAAATGCTGAGCCGCATCGGCATTCAAGCCAGTCAGTTTGTAGGCTGCAAAAAACAGTAGTACCGGGATAAAGTCGAACAGGAATTTCATGATGTCTTATTAGTCTTGTGGGTCAAAGCGCAGGGACGCCGAGTTGATGCAGTAACGCAGTCCGGTCGGCGGCGGGCCGTCCGGGAATACATGGCCGAGGTGGGCGTCGCACACGGCACAGATGGTCTCCGTTCTCAGCATACCATGGGAACGGTCGACTTTCTCGATGACATTGGCCGGGTCGATGGGCTCGAAATAGCTGGGCCAGCCGCAGCCGGAGTCAAATTTGGTGTCGGAACGGAACAACGGCGTGTTGCAGCACACGCAGGTGTAAATACCGGGTTCGTGATGATCCCAGAACTTGCCGGTGAATGCGCGCTCGGTGGCCGCATGCCGGGTCACTTGATATTCCATCGGGTCCAGTTGGGCGCGCCATTCGGCGTCGGGTTTGGTGACTTTATTGCTCATGGCTTAGTACTCGCTTAAGAGGAACAGCTGACTTCCAGTTGGCTTGCCCAGTCCGGCGGCAAGGCGGCATAGTGCTCATGTTCGGGCTGTTCGTCGTAGGGACGCTGCAACACGGCCAGCAGGCGTTCCACCTCGGAAAAGTCCTTATTCTGCGCTTTTTCAATGGCCACTTGGGCCAAGTAGTTTCGCAGCACATATTTGGGGTTGACCTGATTCATCACAAGCGCGCGCGCGCTGTCGTCGCTGGCTTCGGCGCGCAGGCGGGTGCGGTAGCGTTGCGCCCATGCGTCGAACGCGGCCCGGTCGATGAACAGGTCGCGCAGCGGCTCGTCGCCGCTGGCATCGGCTGCGCGCACGCCGCTCAGGCGGCGGAAGAACAGCGTGAAATCGACGCCGGGCAGCATCGCAAACATATCGTCAAACAGTGTGCGGTCGGCGTCCAGGTGCTCGTCCAGCATGGTCAGACCCAGTTTGTCGTGCAGCAACTCGTCCATTTTGGCGGCGAACGCGGGCTGATAGACGTCCAATGCGGCCTGGGTCGGCTCGACTTCGCCGATCAGCGGCAGCAGCGCTTGCGCCAGTGCGTAGCAGTTCCAGTGGCCGATCTGCGGCTGGTTGGCGTAGGAGTAGCGGCCTTGCTGGTCGGTGTGGTTGCAGATGTGGTTGGCATCAAATGCTTCCATGAAGCCGTAGGGGCCGTAATCCAGCGTCAGGCCCAGGATGGACATATTGTCGGTGTTCATCACGCCGTGCATGAAACCCACCGCCTGCCAGTGCGCGATCATGTGCGCCGTGCGGCGCGTGACTTCTTCCAGCAGGGCGGCATACGGGTTTTCCGCGCTGCGCAGCGCCGGATAGTGGCGGTCGATGACGTAATCGGCCAGCACCTTGAGTTCGTCGTTTTTCTTGCGGTAGTACCAGTGCTCGAAGGAGCCGAAGCGGATGAAACTGGGCGCCATGCGTACTACCACGGCCGAGGTTTCAATGGTTTCGCGCACCACGCCCTGGTCGGAACCCGCCACCGACAGCGCGCGCGACGTCGGGATGCCGAGCGCCTGCATGGCTTCCGAACACAGGAATTCGCGGATTGACGAGCGCAGCACCGCGCGGCCATCGCCCATGCGCGAGTATGGCGTCAGGCCGGCGCCTTTCCATTGCAACTCGAGCGGACCTTGTGGCGTCGCGACCTCGCCAAACAGGATGGCGCGGCCGTCGCCCAGCTGGCCGGCCCACACGCCAAACTGGTGGCCCGAATACACGGCGGCCAGCGGCAGTGCGCGCTCCGGCACGGCGTTGCCGATCAGGATATCCAGGCCGTCGGCGACTTGCGCCGGCGTCAGGCCGATCAGCTCCGCAGCCGGGGCGCTGACGCTCACCAGATACGGTGCGGGCAGCGGGGTCGGCATCAAACGGGTGTAGAACGCAGGCGGCAAGGACGCGAAGGAATTGTCCAGCGGCAGTTTGGCGGCAGTGATGATGTGTTCCCATTCAGAATAAGCTAGCCCGGAATTTTACCGCAGGCTGGCGATGCGGCGGTGCAGCATCGAAATCCGTTGACGCTCTGCGCAACGGCGCACCACACTCGGACCATCCAAACTACGACGAAACGGAGACCTTGCATGCTCATGGGCCAGATGATGGATCAGCCGTTGCTGATTTCAGGCATCCTCGAATTTGCCGCGCGCCATTACGCCAACAGCGAGATCGTCTCGCAGCGCGTGGAAGGCGACCTGCACCGCTACACTTTCCGCGACTGTGCGCAGCGCGCCAAACAGCTGGCCAAGGCGCTGCAGGCGCTTGGCCTGCAAATGGGCGAACGCGTGGCCACGCTGGCGTGGAACGGCTACCGTCACCTGGAAGCCTACTACGCCGTCTCCGGTAGTGGCGCCGTGCTGCATACCATCAACCCACGCCTGCATCCCGAACAACTGGCCTACATCTGCAACCACGCGGAAGACCAGTATCTGCTGTTTGATTTCTGCTTCCTGCCGCTGGTGGAGGCCATCGCGCCGCACTGCAAGACCGTGAAAGGCTTCGTGCTGCTGGGCGCGGCCGACCGCATGCCGGCGCAGACCAATATTCCCAACCTGCTGTGCTACGAAGATCTGCTGGCCGCGCAATCACCGGACTACACCTGGCCGACGTTTGATGAGCACGCCGCTGCGACACTGTGTTACACATCCGGCACCACCGGCAATCCCAAAGGCGCCTTGTATTCGCACCGTTCGACGGTACTGCATGCGTATGCCTCGGCCTTGCCCAATGTGCTGAACGTGTCGTCGCGCGACTCCGTGATGCCGGTCGTGCCCATGTTCCATGTGAATGCCTGGGGCTTGCCGTATTCCGTGCCGCTGTCGGGCGCCAAGATGGTATTTCCCGGCCCGGCGCTGGACGGCAAGTCCGTCTACGAGCTCATGGAACAGGAAAAGGTCACCTTCTCGGCGGGCGTGCCCACCGTCTGGCTGGGCCTGATCAACTACGCCATGCAGCACCAGCTGAAATTCTCCACCTTCCACCGCACGGTCATCGGCGGTTCGGCCTGTCCGCCAGCGATGATGAACACGCTCATTGACGAGTTTGATGTGCAGGTCATCCACGGCTGGGGCATGACGGAGATGTCGCCGCTGGGCACGACAGGCGGCTTGCTGAGCAAGCACCTGGAACTGCCGAAAGCGGCGCAGCGCCAGATCCTGCAAAAGCAAGGCCATGCCATCTACGGTGTCGATATGAAGATCGTGGACGAATTGGGCGAGGAGTTGCCATGGGATGGCGTGACCAGCGGCAGCCTGCTGGTCAAAGGCCCCTGGATTATCGCCAGCTACTTCAAAGGCGAGGGCGGCGATGTGCTGGAAGACGGCTGGTTCCCGACCGGCGACGTCGCCACCATCGATGCGGACGGGTTCATGCAGATCACCGACCGCGCCAAGGATGTCATCAAATCTGGCGGCGAGTGGATCGGCACCATAGACCTGGAAAACATCGCCATGTCGCATCCGGCCGTGATGCAGGCCGCCTGCATCGGCGTATTCCACCCAAAGTGGGACGAACGTCCGCTGCTCGTGGTGGTGCGCAAGCCCGGCCAGGAGGTCAGCCGGGAGCAGTTGCTGGCCCATTTTGACGGCAAGGTCGCCAAGTGGTGGTTGCCGGATGATGTGGTGTTTGCCGATGCCTTGCCCGTCGGCGGCACCGGCAAGATCCAGAAAAACAAGCTGCGCGAGCAGTACCGCAACTACGTGCTGCCCACCACATAAGCCCCATCGTTACGCCGCAATCCAGCCCCGGCCACGTGCCGGGGCTTTTGTTTTTAGCTATCGGAAAACCGTTTAATTCAGGGATAAATGTTTTGACTGCGAACTAATTTGCCTTTACATTATTGCCATATGGAATCATTTGTGAGTAAACGGAGAGATAAAGATGTTTAAAAATATAACGATACGAACGCGCTTAATCGCCAGCCTGTCCTTCCTCGGCGCGTTGATGCTGTTCCTCGGCGGCCTCAGCATCTACGGCATGAACACCGTCAATTACTCGCTGAAAGACGTGTACACCAACCAGATGGCCTCGACCGTCACGCTGACCAATGCCAAGAATTTCCTGAACCGCTCGCGCTTTGTGATCGACCGCGGCGTGTTCCACCCGGACGCCCCTGATCTGGACAAGACCCTGAGCCGCGCCGAAGGCTTCATTACGGATTCCAACCAGGCCTGGAAGGCTTATCTGGCGCTGCCGCTGGGCGAAGGCGAAAAAGAACTGGCAGCCGACCTCGATGCCAAACGCACGCTGTACGTGAATGAAATGCGCGCCCTGATGGCGGCGCTGCGGGCCCAGGACATGGAAAAAATCGACACGCTGTCGATGAAGACCCTGTCGGCGCAGTTTGGCGTATTCGATGCGGCCTCCAACAAGCTGGAAGCGTTCCAGATGGACTCCGCCAAGGTGCATTACGACGACAGCCAGTCCTTCTTCTCCGGCTTTACCAAAGGCTTTACCGTGATTCTGCTGGTGGGCGCAGTGCTGATTGTGATTTCCAGCGTACGCCTGCTGCGCGCCATCCTGCGCCCGCTGGAGCACGCACTGGGCCACTTTGACCAGATCGCAAGCGGCAACCTGGCGAACCAGATCCGCATTGAGCGCCACGACGAAATGGGCCGCCTGATGCAGGGCCTGATTAAAATGCAGGACCAGATGTCCAACACCGTGAGCAGCATCCGTCACGGCAGCAGTGCCATCGCGACTGCCAGCGCGGAAATCGCAGCCGGCAATCTCGACCTGTCGCGCCGTACCGAGAATCAGGCTGCGGCACTCGAAGAAACCGCGTCGTCGCTGGAAGAGCTGACCTCGACGGTACGCCAGAACGCCGACAACGCCCGTCAAGCCAACCAGTTGGCGCTGAGCGCGCAGGACGTGGCGGGCAAGGGCGGCCAGTTGGTGTCGCAAGTGGTATATACCATGGGTAGCATCAACAATTCGTCGCGCAAGATTGCCGACATCATTGGCGTGATCGATGGCATCGCCTTCCAGACCAATATCCTGGCGCTCAATGCGGCAGTGGAAGCGGCGCGCGCTGGCGAGCAGGGGCGCGGCTTTGCCGTGGTGGCGACCGAGGTGCGCAATCTGGCCCAGCGTTCGGCCGCCGCAGCCAAGGAGATCAAGGAGCTGATTACCGCGTCCGTGGAACAGGTTGACGCGGGCACGGCGCTGGTGGACAAGGCCGGCGCCACGATGGGCGATATCGTCAGCGGCGTGGAGCGCGTCACCAGCATCATGACCGAAATCATGGTGGCCGGCGAAGAGCAAAGCGAAGGCATCAACCAGATCAACCAGGCCATCGTCTCGATGGATGAAGTGACGCAGCAGAACGCCGCGCTGGTGGAGGAAGCCGCCGCAGCCGCCAACGCCATGCAGGAGCAGGCCGCGCAGCTGGAAGAAATGGTCAGCACCTTCAAGCTCGATAGCACGCCACGCATCGGCATGCGTACAGCGCTGCGTCGCCCAACGCTGGCGCTGACCAACTAAGATTGGCGTAAAACCGACAGCATTTGGCATCCAGGGCCTATCGGCTCCGGGTGCCATTTTCTATCATGAAGTCCCTCTCCCGACTCACATGAAAGAAAGCCATGCCCGCCATCACGCCACCGCTGGACGCCAACGTTAGCCTCGTCACCGATTTCATGCAGGCCGTTTGGGTCGACGGCAATCCAGAGCTGATCGATCACTACGTCGGCGCCGGGTTTGTCGACCATGCCTACACACCCCACGACAGTAGTGGCCATGGGAATATGGTGCGGGTCTTTTCTGCCGCCTTCAGCGGCGCCGCGCACAGGGTGGAACAGTGCGTGGCACAGGGCGACATGGTGATGCTTCAGCTCAGGGTCCAGGCCCGCCACAGCGGCCAGTTTCGCGACATCGCCGCCACCGGCAAGGCTATCGAGGTGACGCAATACCGCACCTTCCGGATTGCCGACGGCCGCATCGTCGAGCATTGGGCGTTGTTCGATACCGCCAGCCTGCTGCGGCAATTGCAGCCGGAACTGGTGGTGGCTGGCGCCTGCGCGGTGAAATAGGCCGTCGGCGTGACGTATAATCCGCCGACATTCTCCAATGAGGCGCCATGATTTCCTTCGCTTACCCCAAGCGGTTCGACGAACCCTTTGATACCGGTGAGCGCATTTTCGGGCAGACTTACCTGCTGTATGCCTCCGCTGGCGCCTTCCACCTGGACGTTGAGCAGCGCAGCTGGCTGCTGCCACCGCACCGGGCGGCGCTGATTTCGGCGGGCACGCCGATCCGCATTCGCAGCAATGCCGCCGCCACTTCGGCGTCGGTGCTGTTCGCGCCCGGATGCGTGGCACAGCCTTCGCTGCCCTGCCAGGTATTCCGGGTCACGCCGTTGATCGCGAAAATGATCCAATACGCGACCCGCTGGGATGCGCAGCAGGCGGCATCGGATCAAAGCTCGCAACCGTTTCTGACCGCCTTGGCAGGCGTCGTTGGCGAAGCTGCCGCTTGCGTCGAAGACCTGTGGTTTCCGCGTGCCCGCACGGCGGAGCTGGATCGCGCAGTGAGCTATACGCTGGCCCATCTCGGCGAGGTGTTGAGTTTTTCGGACGTGGCCAGAGCAGCCATCACGTCCGAGCGTACCTTGTCACGGCGCTTCGCCGAAGAATTCAGCATGAGCTGGTCGGAGTTCGTGCAGCGCGCACGTGTCGTCAAAGCCACGGAGCGGCTGGCGATGTCGCGCGACCAGGTGGTCCAGATTGCCCACGAAACGGGCTTTTCCAGCGCCAGCCTGTTTGCGCAGGCCTTCCGTCAGGTCATGGGCGAAACGCCGACACAATATCGGCGGCGGCTAGGTTAAGCCGGGACAGCGTTTTTGGCGAAGTGCCGCGCCAGATAGAGCCCCAGCGCTAGCGCACCGAGCACCGTGATGCCAAACTCCAGCGTCACACCAGGTTGCACCGGCCATGCCGTCAACAGCGCCAGGCCGGTCAGCAGATTGAAGAAGCCCCGCAGCACGTTGAGTACAGCGGACGAATGGCCGACGCCGCGCGGCCTCGCAAACGGCGTCGGAAAGCGCTTGCCCTGCAGGCCAGCCGCCAGGTGTGGCAGGGCGTTGCACAGGAATGCGCCGGTAAAGAAATGAGCAAAGGCGTGCATGGCGGCTTTCCTTATTGTTTCGCGTTGGTGTGATGTGCCAGCGGCAGTTCGGGCAGCCAGAACAGCATCAGCAGCCCGAGTCCCACCAGCACCGTGCCAGCGCTGAAGATGATGGCCAGCGCGTGGCGGTACAGATCTGGGTTGGCGGCCTGGCCGTGCAGCTGCATCGCCAGGATCGCACCGGAGCCGGTCACGCCGATCAGGCCGCCCAGCGAGCGGAAGAAGCCCAGCATGGCGGTACCGACGCCGCGGCGCGTGGCGGGCAGGGCGTTCTGTACCGCCATCGTCATGTTCGGCATCACGAGACCCAGGCCGGCGCCGAGCACAAAGATGGCCGGTTCCAGCAGGCCAAAGCTGGCCGCATGCGCGATGCCCCAGGACAGCGTGGCAAACGACAAGGTGGCCAGGCTCAGGCCCAGGATTTGCGCCGGCTTGTAGCGGCCGCTGGATTTCAGCAGCACGCGGCCGTTCAGCGTGGATGACAGCACCAGGCCCACCATCATCGGCATGGTCAGCAGGCCGGAATTGGCCGGGCTGACCCCCATCACCATCTGGAACAGCAGCGGGAAGAACACGCTGGAACCCATCATGCCGACGAAAGTCAGCGCCAGCACCACGCTGGCGACGTTGAACACGCGGTTGTCAAACAGGTCTGGTGGCAGCACCGGTTCCGGCACGCGGCGCACGTGGAACAGCAGCGCGATGGCCAGTACCAGCGCCAGCGCGCCCAGTTCCTTGACCTGATGACCGTCCCATCGCCATTCGGTACCACCCAGCGCCAGCACCAGCAGCGCCGACGTCACCGCGCCCGTCAGCAGCACCGAGCCCAGATAATCGATCTTGTGGGCATGGTGCGGTTTGTCGTCGTGCATGTATTTGCCGATCACGTACACGGCCACCGCACCGATCGGCAGGTTGATGTAGAAAATCGAATGCCACGACAGCCAGTCCGTCATCAAGCCGCCCAGCACGGGGCCGATGACGCTGGTGGCCGCATACACGGCCGCGATGCTGCCCTGGCGCTTGCCGCGTTCAGCCGGTGGAATCAGGTCGCCGATGACGATTTGCGCCAGCGGCAAAAAGCCGCCCGCGCCCAGGCCCTGAATGGCGCGGAACACAATCAGCTGCGTCATGCTTTGCGCCAGGCCGCACAGCGCCGAACCCGTCAGGAACAGGATGATGGCCGCGTACAGCAGCGGTTTGCGGCCGTACTGGTCGCTGAGTTTGCCGTACAGCGGCATGGTGGCGGTGGAGGCCAGCACATAGGCCGTTATTACCCACGACAGGTGGGCCATGCCGCCCAGTTCCGACACGATGCGCGGCAGCGCGGTGGCCACGATGCTCTGGTCCAGCGCGGAGAGGCCGATCATGATGACCAGGCCCATGTAGATATTCCGGATTTGGGTGGGGTTTTGCATCGTCGTCATTCGCCAATCTCATTCAGATAAACCAAAGCGTTGCGGAGCGCCGCTGCGCCTTCCGGCGGCAGTTGCGCGAGTTTGCGGGCCAGCCAGTCCCGGCGGCGGGTGCGGATGTCTTCCAGCACGGTGGTGCCGTGTTTGGTCAGCAGCAGGCCGCTGCGGCGCCGGTCTTCTGGATCGGGCGCGTCGCGGCGCACCAGGTCGAGCGCCTCCAGCGCCTTGATATGGCCGCTCATGGTCGGACCACGCAGTTTTTCCATGCGCGCCAGCTCCGCCACGCCGATGCCAGGATGCAGGCTGATGGTGGACAGCAGCATTTTCTGCTGCAAGGTCAGGCCGGAGGGATCGTTGTCGCTTTCCTGGCGGATGCGGCGGAACACATGGTGCAGCGCGACCCGCAGCTCGTCGGCGAGCGCGATCGCATGCTGGGGGATGGGTTTTTCAGGACTCATGGCAATAAATATAGGTAGGCTACCTATCTATATTAAGCCACGCCTGGCTGGAATTCAAGATGAAAAAAAGCCCGGCGAACCGGGCAGGGGAGGAAGCAGGCTTATTTGAGGGCGCCAAACACCTTGCCAATCAACTTGCTGCCCGTGCCCAGCGGGTCGGCGCGGATGGCTTTTTCCTCTTCGGCGATCATGGTGTACAGGCCGTCCAGCGCGCGCTGCGTGACATAGCCTTCCACCGTGGCCTGGTCCTTGGCGATCACGCCGATTTTCGGCGCCAGGTTCATGGCCGCATTGTATTTGGTGGCCAGGCCGGATTTGTCGGTGACTTTTTTCACCACCGGCAGGAATTGCACGGCCAGCTTGTCCTGGGTTTTACCGCGGAAGAAATCGGTGACCGAGGTCTCGCCGCCGGTCAGGATGTTCTTGGCGTCGGTCACGGTCATCGACTTGACCGCCTCCAGCAGCAGCGGCTTGGCCATGGGCACGGCCGCTTCGGCCGCATGGTTCATCTGCACCACCAGGTCATCCAGCTGCTGGCCTTTGCCCGTCATTTTGAGAATCGGGCGCGCCTGTTCCAGTATCTTGGGCAGCGGGATGCGCACCTTGTCGTTGTTGAGGAAACCACCGTCGGCGCCGAGTTTGCTGACGGCCTGACTGGAGCCGGTTTCCAGCGCTGCTTTGAGGCCGCCGGAAGCGTCCTTGTTGGTGAGATCGTCCAGCGACAGCGCAAAGGCGCTGGCCGCCAGCACGCTCAGAGGAATCAATACGGCGATGGAACGACGGGATATCTGCATGGGTGGACCTCCAGGTTGGCAGCACCGGCAGCCGCCGGTATGCGCTACTGTACTCCACCGCGCCTTACGCCGCCAGCGCCGGCATCTCCCTCGACAGGCGTTCGATGAGGCGGTCGCACTGGAACACGCTGAGCGTGATCTGGCTGCCGTCGTCGTTGTCGATGTTGATGACTTCATCCATCTCGGTGCGCGGATCGCCCTGCGCGTTCGGGTTGCGCATCATCTTGGGCGCGCCAAAGCGGCGGCTGTCCTCGATGGTCATGATGTTTTCGACCGCATCCACCATCAGCCCATAGCATTCATCGCCACGGTCCACCACAAGGATCTTGGCTTTCGAGGTGTCTTGCAGCGGCGCCATGCCATACAGGCTGCGCAAGTCCACTACGCTGACCATTTGCTGGCGCAGATTGAGCATGCCGTACATGAACGCCGGCACGCCGGGTGGGCGCGTGATTTCGCCGGAGGTGAAATCGATGATCTCGCGCACCTGCTTGATCTCCACCGCATAGCTGTTTTCCAGCGCAAAGGTGATGTAGACCTTGCGCTGGCCACGGCGCGCGTCCTGCCGCTGCAGCTTGTTCAGCACTTCCTCGTCCTTGGGGTAGAGGTTGGCGTGGCCGTTGCGCATTTCCTTGATCTCGTTGCTGGAGAAGATCTGCTGGTGGTCGAGGAAGAAGATGTCGCCCAGGTCCGGCTTGGACAGGCAGCCGCCGAACATGCCGGTGCGGGTCTTGCTCAGCAGCGGAATCGGCATCACTTCTTCGCTGTAGAAGTTGACGATGTTGTTGACCGAGTCGACCAGGAAGCCGATGGTGGCGTCGTCGATGCGCGCCACGATGATGCGCTGGTCGGCGCCGAAACTGCGCTCGGCACCCGCCACAGAGGGCGTCGCCGCGTTGAGCAGCGTGGCAAAGTCCACCACCGCCACCGGACTGCCGCGGAAGTTGATGCGGCCCAGGCACAGTGCGCTGTTGAGCACCGAGGCCTGCAGCTCGGGCACGCGGATAATCTCCTGGATCGCGCTCATCTCGAAGGCAAACGCCGAGCCGCCCACGCAGAAGCTCACGCACTGGCGGCGCTCGCCGTGCGTGCGGCGCGCCAGGCGGTCGGCGGATTGCAGCGCCAGCACTTGCGGCACGTTTTCGATGCGTATCAGCGCGTCCGGGTCCAGCACCTGCACCAGCCGCGCGCCGTGGTTGAGCAGTATCGTGCCGGCCACCACGCCGCCTTGGTCGCCATCGTTGTAGGCGAGGGTGCTGCGCTGCTCGGGTCGCACGCGCAGGATTTCGCCGGTGGCGTGGAACAGTATGCCGACCAGCACGCCCTGATAGTCGAGGATGGCGATTTTGTCGGTCGGTAGCGCCGAACGCGCGCTGGTGTCAAACACGCGGCCCAGGTTCACCACCGGGATCACGCTGCCGCGCAGCGTGAAGATCCCTTCCAGGAATTTGGGCGACAAGGGCAGCGTGGTCATCTTGTCCGGATAGTTGACCACCTCGCGGAAGCAGCTCGCGGGCAGGGCGAATTCGTCTTCGCCCAACACAAAAGAACCAAACAGCTCCGTGACGGAGGTGGCGGAAGCATCAGGCATAGTTGGCCTTCGAAGTAGTGGTGACAATTTCCTGCACCGCGTAGTCGCAGGTGGCGCAATCGATGGTGATCGTGCGGCCGCATTTGCCGCCAACGCGGCAGTAAGCCACGTTGAGGCCGTACTTGCGCAGGTGATGGCGCGCTGCGTCGGCATTCTGCTGGCCGATCTGCAGGCGGCTGGAGCAGGCGTTGAGCATAGTGGCGCCGCCGGCGACCACCACTTCAATATCCGCGTAATCCGCCTCGGTGGCGCCCATCAGGCGCAGCAGCGAAGGCACGGCCTGGTTGACATAGCGCGCACCCAGTTCCTCGGCCGCTTGCGGGCACTCCGGCAGCAGGCAATGGGCCAGGCCGCAGCGGCCGCGCTTTTTCCAGAGGATGCCAATGCCCACGCACGAGCCCAGCAGCGCCTGCAACTGGCCGGTGCGGCTGGCGATCTTGATTTGGCCCATGCCGACCTGGACTGGTGGGCGCGGCGCACTGCTGTCGCGTTCGGGCGCCTCCAGCTCCGGCCAGGGCAGGGGCGCCAGAAACGGCAGATTGGTATGGATGGTTGCTTGCATGGGACACCGCCTTTATTCCATTCGATAGATCATCGGCCGGTCGAACTGGTAGGCGGTGTTGAGGCCAGAGATCGATTCGGATTCACCCACAATCATGACTGAGTGGGCTGCCATGCTCAGGCGCGCTTGCTGAAGGATGGTTTGCTGCTGTTCCTGATCGAAGTAGATCAGCACGTTGCGCAAAAATACCAGGTCAAACTGCTTGGCAGGCTTGAGTGGCGTTAGCAAATTATGTTGGGCTAATTCCACGTTATTCTTCAGTGCATCCACCACCCGCAGGCCATTGGCGCTGGGACGGAAGTACTTCTTGACCCAGTCCGGATGCGAGGACTGGATGCGCTCGACCGAACGGCCGGTGTACTGGCCGTCGCGCGCCAGCGCCAGGATCTGCCGCGAAATATCGGTCGCGTGGATCTGGTAGCTGAAGCCGGGGTGCGCGGCTTGAAACTCTTCGCACAGCATGGCCATCGAGTACAACTCTTCACCGCTCGAGGCTGCTGCAGACCACACTTTGAGGCGCTTGCCCGGATGCTCGCGCCACCACTGTGGCAAAAACTCCTGTTCCACGTAATCCCACACTTGCGGGGTGCGGAAGAACAGGGTGTCGTTGGTGGTGACCAGGTCGATAAAATGCGGTATCTCGGCCCGGTCCTGCTCCACCATGTCCAGATAAGCCTGGTAGCTGTTCAGTTTCAGCGCCTGAACGCGCGGGCGCAAGCGCCGCTCCAGCAACACGCTTTTCCGCTCGGTCATGGCGATGCCGGTATGCTTGCGCACCAGCGCGATGAGCGCGGACAGCGTTGCCGGTGTGATACCGGCGTCCATGGTCATACGGTAAAGCCGGCCACCGTTTTATTCAGATCGCCGGCCCGCTGGTTCAAGCCCTCCGTCGAGCGGGCGATGCTGTCGCAGGCGGCCGCCGATTTCTCGGCCTCCTCGGCGATATATTGCACCGCAGTGCTGACTTCACGCGCGGTCAGCAGCTGCTCGTTGGTGGCCTTGGAAATATCGGAAATCGCATTGGTGGTCTTGACCACGCCAACCAGGATCTTGTCGAACGCATCGCTGGCCTGGCGCGAAATCTCGCTGCCCGCCGACACGCGCTTGACCGACTCGTTGATGAGCTTGGAAATCTCCTTGGTCGCCTGCGAGGAGCGTTCCGCCAGCTTGCGCACTTCGTCGGCGACCACCGAGAAGCCGAGGCCGTGCTCGCCTGCGCGCGCTGCTTCAATCGCGGCGTTGAAGGCCAGCATATTGGTCTGGTTGGCGATATCGCTGATAACCTTGACGATTTCGCCGATGTCTTCCGACGAACGGTTGATCAGGTCCATGGCCTCGATCGACTTGGCCACGGCCTTGGCGCCCACTTCCGCCTCGTACTGGGTAGACTTGGCCATGGCGTCGGCGTCCGACGTATTGCCGGCGATCGTGTTGATCGAGCTGGTCAGGCCATCGATGGAGGCGTTCATCTCTTCCACGGTGGCGCCCAGCGCCTGGGTGCCCACGGCCACGCCGTTGGAGCGTTCGGCAATCGTGGTCGAGGCGTCGGCCAGGCCGCTGGCCGACATCACGACGTCGCTGATGACGCGGCGCAGGTCGGTAATCATCTTGCTGATGCCCTCGGCCAGGTGATCCAGCGGCTCGTCGCCTTCGATCGTGACTTTGCTGGTCAGGTCGCCGCTGGCCGCGCGTTCCACCGAGTCCAGCAGGCGGGCGATTTTATCGCCGTCGGCCTTGGCTTTGGCCGTGACGGATTCTTCCAGTTCCACCTGGGCGGTAATATCAGTTGCGTATTTAACTATTTTGTATGGATTGCCATTTAAATCCATAATCGGATTATACGTGGCTTGAATCCATATCGTTTTCTTATTATTGCCAATTCGTTTATAGCGTCCGGCATCAAACTCGCCACGATTCAGTTTCTGCCAGAAACGTTTATAGTCGGCACTGGCCGCATAATCGGGGTCGACAAACATGCGATGGTGCTCGCCTTTGATGTCGTCCATAAAATATCCCATAACATCGAGGAAATTTTCATTGGCGTTGAGCACGTGGCCCTGCATGTCGAACTCGATGACGGCCTGGGCTTTGCTGATGGCGCTGACCTTGCCTTCATACTCGGCGTTGCGCAGGCGGTTGGCGGTGATGTCAGTGGCGAACTTGATGATTTTGTAGGGCTTGCCATCGGCATCCATCACGGGATTGTAGGAGGCGTTGATCCAGATCTCGCGGCCGTCCTTGGCCACACGCTTGTACTCGCCGTGCTCGTATTCCCCAGCGGCCAGACGGATCCAGAACTGTTTGTATGCTGGGCTGGCGGCAAATTCCGGCTCGCAGAACATCGAATGATGGCGGCCCTGGACTTCGCTCAGCGAGTAGCCGAGCACGCGCAGGAAGTTTTCGTTGGCGTGCAAAATGATGCCTTCAAGATCAAACTCAATGACCGCTTGCACGCGGTTCAATGCCGCGTGGATGGCTTGGAGTTCTACATCCTGCGTCTGGATTACCTGGCTAGGAGCGTTCATGGGAGTCCCTGTTTGATATTAAGGAGATACTAAATACGTAAGTATTTTGATACTGTGTGATATTTAGTGAGATTTAATATGATATTCGGGGGCGGGGAATATGCGTGGCGTTGATTAATTATTTCCTGTATTTAAATCTGGGGCAAGCTGAGCAATAAGGAATCTTGGTGAAGTGTACTCCGCAAACGACAGGTTTTTAAATCACTCGCGCCATTACGAAGCGTTACCACCGGATTCAAAAGCATGAGCTCACCATAAAAAATAACACGGTCGTTCGTTTTGTAAGGTATAGTAAGCAAGCCTGCCATTTCAACCAAAACATAAGGAAGAGACATGACTGCTGAATATCAAGTGCACGGTGCCGTTGCCGTCATTACCCTGAACAATCCGCCGGTCAACGGCATGGGCCTGGAAACGCGGACTGCGGCGGTGAAGGGCATCCAGCAAGCGCTGGCGGACGATGCGGTCAAAGCCATCGTCATCACCGGCGCCGGCAAAGCCTTTTCGGGCGGCGCCGACATCAAAGAATTCAATACCCCCAAAGCGCTGGCCGAGCCCAGCCTGCATACCTTCATTGCCACCGCCGAAAGCTCGACCAAGCCGGTGGTGGCGGCGATCCATACCGTGTGCATGGGCGGCGGCCTGGAACTGTCGCTGGGCTGCCATTACCGTGTCGCCATGCCGGGCGCGCAGATCGCGCTGCCGGAAGTGAAGCTGGGCCTGCTGCCAGGCGCTGGCGGCACGCAGCGTCTGCCGCGCGTGCTGGGCCTGGAACCGGCATTGAACATGATTGTCTCGGGCAATCCGGTCGCGTCGGAAAAGCTGCCGGCCCTGTTTGACGAGATCTTTGCCGCCGATGCCGACCTGTTGACGTCGGCCGTGGCCTTCGCTGAAAAGATTGCCGATGTGCGTCCGCTGCCGAAAGTGCGCGACCGCAAGGTGGACTACCCGAACCACGAAGCCTTCCTGCAATTCTCGCGCAACACGGTCAAGGCCATGGCCGGTCCGTTCCCGGCGCCGCTGGAGTGCGTGGAAACCGTGGCCGCGTCCGTCACCATGAAATTTGAAGACGGCATGAAGTTCGAGCGCGAGCGCTTCCTGCACCTGATTCAGACCACCGAATCGAAAGCGCTGCGCCATGCCTTCTTTGCCGAACGCGTGGCCAGCAAGGTACCGGATGTGCCTGCCGATACGCCAGTGCGTCCGATCAAGAGCGCGGCCATCATCGGCGCCGGCACCATGGGCGGCGGGATTGCCATGAACTTCCTGAACGCCGGCATTCCCGTCAAGCTGCTGGAAACCCGGCAGGAAGCGCTGGACAAGGGTATCGCCACGATTCGCAAGAACTATGAAAACACGCTGAAAAAAGGCAAGCTGACGCAGGAAAAACTGGATCAGCGCATGGGCCTGCTGAGCAGCACGCTGGCCTACGAAGATATCGGTCAGGCGGACATCGTGGTGGAAGCCGTGTTTGAGGAAATGGGCGTCAAGGAAGCCGTGTTCCGCAAGCTCGATGAAGTGATGAAGCCGGGGGCGATCCTGGCCACCAACACCTCGACGCTGGACGTGGACCAGATCGCCGCGTTCACCCAGCGCCCGCAGGACGTGATCGGTACGCACTTCTTCTCGCCGGCCAATGTCATGAAGCTGCTGGAAATCGTGCGTGGCAAGGCCACCGGCAAGGACGTGCTGGCGACCGCGCTGGCGCTGTCCAAAAAACTCAAGAAGACCGGCGTGGTGTCGGGCGTGTGCGACGGCTTCATCGGCAACCGCATGATCGAGCAGTACAGCCGCCAGGCTGGTTTCCTGCTGGAAGAGGGCGCGTTGCCGGAGCAGGTCGACAAAGCAGCCGAGAAATTCGGCTTTGCCATGGGGCCGTTCCGCATGGGCGACCTGGCCGGCAACGACATTGGTTGGGCGATCCGCAAGCGCCGCTATGTCGAGAAGCCAGAGATCAGCTATTCCAAAACCGCCGACCTGCTGTGCGAAATGGGGCGCTATGGCCAGAAAACCGGCGCTGGCTGGTACGACTACAAGGCGGGCGACCGCAAGGCGTATCCTAACGAGGACGTCAACGCCATGATCGTCAAGCATTCGGCCGACCTGGGCATCACCCGCCGCAAGATCAGCGATGAGGAAATCGTTGAGCGCCTGGTCTACTCGCTGGTCAACGAAGGCGCGCTGATCCTGGAAGAGGGCATTGCACTGCGCGCGTCGGACATCGACATGGTCTACCTGACCGGCTATGGCTTCCCGCTGTACCGTGGCGGACCGATGTTCTACGCCGATACGGTTGGCTTGCCGAATGTGCTGTTGGCCATCAACAAATACGCCAAAGGACACCAGGGCGGGGCGTGGAAGCCAGCGCCATTGCTGAGCAAGCTGGCTGCCGATGGGAAAGGTTTCAACGGATAAACTAACGTTGCAAATAAACCATAGTAATTGATTTTGTGCTCACACTTTTCGGCCGGCGTCGCTATAATCGACCCCGGCCGTTTTTGTTTTCCCGCGCCCAGGAAACGGCTGGCAGTGTGGTGGGCGTCCGAATTCATACTAAAAAATCCAGGGGTTTTCATGAAGCACACCATCATCGCTGCCGCACTGGCAATCGCCAGCTTCTCATCGGCTCAGGCTGCCTCCATCAACGGCCTGCACAACACCGGCGAAGGCATCAGCGGCACGGCGGACGCGTACTACACGCTGAGTTCGAGCAGTGTCAGCAACACCGTACCGACCATCACCAACGGCAGCCAGTGGCCGATCAACCCGTGGCTGGCCAACACCGACGCCTCGAAATGGATCACGCCAACCGGCACCCAGGGCGAGAGCCTGGACCCATGGAGCAATGGCACTTACACCTACACGCTGCAGTTCGACCTGACCGGTTACAACGCCGCATCGGCAGTGTTCAATGCGCGCATCGCAGCGGACAACGCGGTGTCCGTCAAATTGAATACCACTAGCCTGTTGAGCAATGCGGTCGGCTTCACCAACTGGAGCGATTTCTCGGCCCACAGCGGTTTTGTGGCCGGCGTCAACACGCTGGAATTTACCGTCACCAACTACGCGCTGAATGGCGGCAATCCAAGCGGCCTGCGCGTCGAGTTCCTGAACTCCAACGTGGCGGCCGTACCTGAACCAGAAGCCTATGCCATGCTGCTGGGTGGTCTGGCGCTGGTTGGCGCCATTGCGCGCCGTCGCAAACAACAATAAAAGTGTGGTAAAAGCTCACATGCCGTATAGAAAATTTATTGGCATGTGAGCATTTCGGCGAAAAGCCCGATATAATTCTTCACAACAAGCACCTCCTTCGACGCCCTAAAAAACGGGTCGGAACTCCAGGCATCCCCATCGATGCTGGCTGAAACGACTAACCGATTTTTTAGAGGCTCCCATGAAACGCCCCCTGATTACCGCTGCCGTACTGGCATTCGCTGCCATGACTGCTGCACACGCTGCCAGCATCACCGGCCTGAAAAACACCGGCCTGGGCGCCAGCGGCAGTGCCGACACCAACTACAGCCTGAGCGCAGCCAGCAGCGATACTGCTATCGGCAACAGCGTACCGGTCATCACCTACGACAGCCAGTGGCCGATCGGTCCGTGGCTGTCGAACAGCAGCAGCTCCAAATGGATCACGCCGACCGGCAGCCAGGGCCAGAGCTTTGACGCCGGGAGCGCGGGCACCTACACCTATTCCCTGTCGTTTGACCTGAGCGGTTTCAACGCCGCCAGCGCCTCGTTCGTGGGCCGCCTGGCGGCGGACAATGCGGTGGTGGTCAAACTCAACAACCAGGTCATCAGTAGCGCGAGCGGTTTTACCGACTGGAGCAGCTTCAGCGCAAGTACAGGATTTGTGTCCGGCCTCAACAAGCTGGACTTCGTGGTCACCAACTGGGCGCAGAACGGCGGCAATCCGACCGGCCTGCGTGTTGAGTTTGGCACGTCAAGTGTCATGGCGGCGGTTCCGGAACCGGAAACCTACGCCATGCTGCTGGGCGGCCTCGCCTTGGTTGGCGCCTTCGCGCGCCGCCGTCAGCAGCACTGAGCAAGCAGTAGAGCAGTAGTAGCAAGCAGCAGTAGTAACAGTAGTAGAAACTCCTTGGGTTAATAGTTTGCCGCCTCTCCACGAGGCGGTTTTTTTTCCCGGGGTCAGTTCTTGCAATCCAACACGGGCTCGTCTGTTGAGACTGCACAGAACGACGGATTTCTTCCCGATGTACGGTTTGCTTCATGAGCAGACCATTACGATTTGAGTTTCCCGGCGCGCTGTATCATGTCACCGCACGCGGCGACAGGCAGCAGGCTATCTATCGTGACGACACGGACCGGTTGTTTTGGATAGAAGTGCTAAAAAAGACCTGTGAGCGCTTCAACTTTTCTGTGCATGGCTTTTGCCAGATGACGAATCACTACCATCTGCTGGTAGAGACTGGCGATGCGAATTTGTCGCGCGGAATGCGTCAGTTAAATGGAATTTATTCCCAGTACTTCAATCGTCGCCATCGAGTGGTTGGGCACCTGTTTCAGGGCAGATATAAGGCGATCCTGGTTCAGAAGGAAGCGCATTTGCGCGAAGCTGCGCGTTATGTTGTGCTGAATCCAGTGCGCGCAGGAATGGTGCGGTTGCCGGATGATTGGCATTGGAGTAGCTACCATCTCGTGACGAGCCTGGACGCATCACCGCCCTGGATGCAAATCAACTTGATTTTGGCGCCATTCGGAGCCACTCGTCTGGAGGCGATCCAGGCCTATCGCAGCTTTATCGTCGCTGGGATCGGAGGGAGCAACCCCTTCAACAACGTTCGGCATCAACTGTTTCTTGGCGACGAGGCTTTTATTGCCGGCCATCGTTGTACAGAGTTCGATACCACGTTAAACGAAGTGACGAGAGTGCATCGGCGCGCACTAGCGCTTTCGCTGGACGAATATCAGGCAAAATTTCAGGATCGGGATACGGCTATCGTTCAAGCCTATCGGTCCACCGCATATACGATGGCGCAGATAGCGGCGCATTTCCACATCTCCTACGCCACCGTCAGCCGCATCATCCACCGTGCAGAGTAAGCCGTTATTGATGAGGTCGTGTTGGATTGCAAGAACTGACCCCGGATGAAAAAAGCCGCCCGAAGGCGGCTTAACTGAGCGGCGGGAAAGGCTTTAGTCCGCTGCGTAGATATTGTTGTCTTTGGTTTCGCCGATGAACAGTACGCCAATCACGACGGTGGCCAGGGCGATGATGATGGGATACCACAGGCCGTAGTAGATGTCGCCCTTGAAGGCCACCAGCGCGAACGAAATGGTCGGCAGCAGGCCGCCGAACCAGCCGTTGCCGATATGGTAGGGCAGGGACATCGAGGTGTAGCGGATGCGGGTCGGGAACATCTCGACCAGCATCGCCGCGATCGGGCCGTACACCATGGTCACATATAGCACCAGGATGAACAGGATCAGCACCACCATCGGTTTGTTGATCTGCGCCTCATCGGCCTTGGCTGGGTAGCCAGCGGCCTTGATGGCGCCGCCGACTTCTTTTTTCAGCGCGGCTTCAGCGTCTTTCGATGGCTTGTCGAAGTTCAGGCCGTCGGGCGTCATGACGGCGTTGAACGAGCTGATTTCCTTGTCGCCGACCTTGATCTTGGCCACGCTGCCAGCTGGCGCTTCCTGCGTGGTGTAGTTCACCGAGGCGTTCGACAGCATGCCGGTGGCAATGTCGCACGACGATGGGAACTTCTTGGTGTTGGTCGGGTTGAACTGGAAGTGGCACGAGGCCGGATCGGCTACCACCACCACTGGCGAATTTTTCAGCGCGGCTTCCAGCTGCGGATTGCCGTAGTGGGTCAGGGCGCCGAACAGCGGGAAGTAGGTGGCCGCAGCCAGCACGCAGCCGCCCAGGATGATGTATTTGCGGCCGATCCGGTCGGACAGCATGCCGAAGAAGATGAAGAACGGCGTCGCCAGCGCCAGCGACAGCGCGGTCATGATGTTGGCGTTGGCGCCGTCGATCTTCAGTACCTGGGTCATGAAGAACAGGGCGTAGAACTGGCCGGTGTACCACACCACTGCCTGGCCCATGGTCAGGCCGATCAGCGCCAGGATCACGACTTTCAGGTTTTTCCACTGGCCGAACGCTTCGCTCAGCGGCGCCTTGGAGGTTTTGCCTTCGGCTTTCATTTTGGCGAAGGCCGGCGATTCATTCATCGACAGGCGGATCCACACCGATATCCCCAGCAGCAGCACGGATACCAGGAATGGTACGCGCCAGCCCCAGGCGTTGAAGGCTTCTTCGCCGATCGCGGTGCGGGTGCCCAGGATCACCAGCAGCGACAGGAACAGGCCCAGCGTCGCGGTGGTCTGGATCCACGAAGTGAAGGCGCCGCGCTTGCCGTGCGGTGCGTGCTCCGCCACGTAGGTCGCTGCGCCGCCATATTCGCCGCCCAGTGCCAGGCCCTGCAAAATCCGCAGGGTGACCAGTACAATTGGCGCCGCGATGCCGATGGCCGCATAGCCGGGCAAGAGGCCGACAATGAAGGTGGAGGCGCCCATGATCAGAATGGTGATCAGGAAGGTGTATTTGCGGCCGATCATGTCGCCCAGGCGGCCAAACACCAGCGCGCCAAATGGCCGCACGATGAAGCCGGCAGCAAACGCCAGCAGCGCAAAGATGAAGGTGGTAGTCGGTTCGCCGATGAAGAACTGCTTGGCGATAATCGGCGCCAGCGAGCCGTACAGATAAAAGTCATACCATTCGAACACGGTGCCCAGCGAGGACGCAAAGATCACCTTGCGCTCTTCGGCAGTGATCGGGCTGGAGCGCCCAGGCGTGCGCGCGTCAGCGGTTCCTGTATTTGCCATGATGTGTGTCTCCTTTAGTTTTTTAGGATTTTTTCCCCAGCCGAGATAGTTATAACTTCGTCAGCTTGATCCCAGTCTGTACCCCGAACCTTACGTCATGCTTGCTTGAAACTTACACGAAACTGACAAAAATATTTGCGAACGACCGTACTAAAAATATGCTATTCTGGGCCGCATAACACCTCATTCCATAGGAGACTTTCATGATCGATGCCGTCATTGTTTCTACCGCCCGCACGGGTTTGGCCAAGTCCTGGAAAGGCGCGTTCAACATGACGCATGGCGCCACGCTGGGCGGCCACGTGCTGCAGGCCGCGATCGAGCGCGCTGGCATTGAAGCGGGCGAAGTGGAAGACGTGCTGGCCGGCTGCGCCTTCCCTGAAGGCGCCAACGGCGGCAATATCGCGCGCCAGATCGCCATTCGCGCCGGCTGCCCGGTGACGACTGCCGGCATGACCATCAACCGTTTCTGCTCCTCGGGCCTGCAATCGATTGCCACGGCGTCCCAGCGCATCATCGCGGGCGAGGGGGACATCTACGCCGCTGGCGGTGTCGAGTCGATTTCCTGCGTGGCGCAGGAAATGAATCTGCATATGTACAAGGAAGTCTGGCTGTCGCAGCACAAGCCGGAAATCTACTGGCCGATGCTGCAGACGGCGGAGACTGTCGCCAAGCGCTACAACATCAGCCGCGAACGCCAGGATGAATACGGTGCGCAGAGCCAGCAGCGCGCGGCCGCCGCGCAGGCTGCCGGCCGCTTTGACGCCGAGATCGTGCCGATGACTACGGTGATGGGCGTGGCAGACAAGGCCTCGGGCATGCTGCTGTCGAAGGAAGTCACCATTTCGGCCGACGAAGGCATTCGCGCTGATACGACGTATGAAGGCGTTTCGAAAATCCGCACCGCACTGCCGGGCGGTGTGATCACGGCGGGTAACGCCAGCCAGTTCTCGGACGGCGGCGCCATGACCATCGTGATGAACGCACAGACGGCTGCCGCCAAAGGCATTGCGCCAATGGGCGTGTTCCGCGGCTTCGCTGCCGTGGGTTGCGAACCGGATGAAATGGGCATCGGTCCGGTGTTCGCGATTCCCAAGCTGCTGAAAAAGGCGGGCCTGAAGGTGGAAGACATCGGCCTGTGGGAGCTCAACGAAGCGTTTGCGGTGCAGGTGCTGTACTGCGCCGATAAGCTGGGCATCCCGATGGATCGTCTGAACGTCAACGGCGGCGCGATTGCGGTCGGCCATCCTTACGGCGTCTCGGGCGCACGCCTGGTCGGTCACGCGCTGATCGAGGGCAAGCGCCGTGGCGTCAAATATGTGGTGGTCACCATGTGTATCGGTGGCGGCCAGGGAGCGGCAGGTCTGTTCGAAGTGGTGTAAGCCGCATGGACTCGACCATTTTGTCGCGCCGCGACCTCGCTTTCATGCTGTATGAATGGCTGGATGCGGAGGCGCTGACGCGGCGCACCCGCTTCCAGGATCACAACCGTGAGACTTTCGATGCGGCACTGGATACCGCCGAACGCCTCGCCACCGAGCTGTTCGCGCCGCACAACAAGAAAGCCGACAGCAACGAGCCGCACGTGGTGGACGGCAAAGTGCAGATCATCCCCGAGGTCAGGGCGGCACTGCAGGCCTTTTCCGCCGCCGGCCTGATGGCGGCGGGCCATGACTATGAACGCGGCGGCATGCAGCTGCCGGTGGTGGTGGAGAAGGCGCTCGCGGCGTACTTCACCGCGGCCAACGTCAGCACGTCGGCCTACACCTTCCTCACCATGAGCAACGCCAACACCTTGCTCAAGACCGGCACGCCGGAGCAGATCCAGCGCTTCGTTACGCCGATGCTGGAAGGCCGCTACTTTGGCACCATGTGCCTGTCCGAGCCGCAGGCCGGTTCCAGCCTGTCGGACATCATCACCCGCGCGGTGCCGGACGGCGAGCATCAATATCGCCTGACCGGTAACAAGATGTGGATTTCTGCCGGGGAGCACGAGCTGGCCGAAAACATCGTCCATCTGGTGCTGGCCAAGATTCCCGGTGAAGACGGCAAGCTGATACCCGGCGTAAAGGGCATCTCGCTGTTCATCGTGCCGAAATTCCTGGTCAACGATGACGGTAGCCTGGGTGACCGCAATGACGTGGCGCTGGCTGGCCTCAATCACAAGATGGGCAATCGCGGCACCACCAACTGCCTGCTCAATTTCGGCGAGAAGGGCGGCGCCATCGGCTACCTGGTCGGCAAGCCGCATCAGGGCCTTGCCAATATGTTCCACATGATGAACGAGGCGCGCATCGGCGTGGGCCTGGGCGCTGCGGTGCTGGGCTACACCGGGTATCTGCATGCGCTGGACTACGCGCGCAACCGCCCGCAGGGCCGCCATCCGGCGCAGAAGGATCCGGCGCAGCCGCAGCTGGCCATCATCGAACACACCGATGTGCGGCGCATGCTGCTCGCGCAGAAAGCCTATGTGGAAGGCGGTTTGGGCCTGGTAATGTACAGCGCCCGGCTGGTCGACGAGCAGCAGACCGCCGAAACGCCGGAAGCGCGCGAACATGCTGCCCGCCTGCTGGAATTCCTGACACCGATGACCAAGTCCTGGCCATCGCAATGGTGTGTGGAAGCGAACAGCCTGGCGATCCAGGTCCACGGCGGCTATGGCTATACGCGCGAGTACAACGTCGAACAGTTCTACCGCGATAACCGCCTGAATGCCATCCATGAAGGCACGCACGGCATTCACGGCCTGGATCTGCTGGGCCGCAAGGTGTCGATGCAGGACGGCGCGCTGTTCAAGGCGTTTGCCGCCGAAGTGCGCAAGACCATCCGCAAGGTGCGTGGCAGCGTCGGCGCGCCGGACGTGGCGCCGGTGGGCTATGCCGGCATCGGCCAGGACCTGCTGTCGCACGCCGATGCGCTGGAACAGGCATGGCAGGTCTTGGAGCAAGTGACGCAAAAGCTGTATGCTGTCGGCGACATGAACAAGACGCTGGCCAACGCCAGCACCTATCTGGAAGCATGCGGCCACATCGTGGTCGCGTGGATCTGGCTGCAGCAGGCGCTGGTGGCAGCGGCATCGCTCGGTGCGAACGATGCGGACTTCTATCACGGCAAGCTGCAAGCCTGCCGTTACTTCTTCCGGTGGGAGTTGCCGAAAGTCGGCCCGCAGCTGGAACTGCTGGCCAGCATAGACACCACCACGCTCGATATGAAGGATGCGTGGTTTTAACAAGGAATAGCAATGCTCAAGCACATCGTGATGTGGAAACTGAAGGACCACGCCGAAGGCGCCGACCGCGCCACCAATGCCGCCAAAATGAAGTCCATGCTGGACGCCTGCGCCAATCTGGTGCCTGGCATCCTGAAGTTTGAAGCGGCGGTGGCGCAGCCTGGCCTGGAAGCCACCTACGATGTGATCCTGTATTCCGAATTTACCGGCAAGGCCGCGCTGGACGCGTACCAGAACCATCCTGAGCACGTCGCCATCAAGCCGTTCTTCGGCGCGGTGCGCGATCAGCGCCAGTGCATGGACTACGAAATATAAAAGGAGACATCCCATGCGTACTACCCAAGAACTCTTTTCCCTGCAAGGCAAGACGGCACTGGTGACCGGCGGTTCGCGCGGCCTGGGTCTGCAAATGGCGCTGGCGCTGGGCGAGCAGGGCGCGAAGATCGTGGTCTCGGCCCGCAAGCAGGCCGACCTGGATGAAGCGGTCGCCTACCTGTCGCAGCACGGCATCAGCGCGCATGCGATTGCCGCCGACCTATCGCAGGACGAGCAGGCCGCGCAGCTGGTGGATGACGCCATTGCGCATCTCGGCCACATCGATATCCTGATCAACAACGCAGGCGCCAGCTGGGGCGCGCCGGCGGAAGACCATCCTGTGGACGCCTGGGACAAGGTCATGGACCTCAACATCCGCAGCATTTTCGTGGTGTCGCAACTGGTGGGCAAGCGCTCGATGATCCCGCGCGGCTATGGCCGCATCATCAACATCGCCTCGATTGCAGGCCTGGCCGGCAATCCACCCGGTACGATGCAGACCATCGCCTACAATACTTCCAAGGGCGCGCTGGTCAACTTCACGCGCACGCTGGCGGGTGAGTGGGGCCGCCATGGCATCACCGTCAACGCGCTGGCGCCGGGCTTCTTCCCGTCGAAAATGACCAAGGGCCTGCTGTCTCAAATGGGCGACCAGCTCACCGCGCACGCGCCGCTGAACCGCCTGGGCGATGACGAAGACCTCAAAGGCGCGGCGGTGCTGTTCGCGTCGGACGCGGGCAAACATATCACGGGCCAGATCCTGGCAGTGGACGGAGGCGTTTCCGCAGTATGAGTATTCCTGAGCATTACCAGCGCATCGTACTGGCGGCGCGTCCGCGCGGTGCGGTCGCGCCGGAGAATTTCCGCCTCGAGACCGTGCCAGTGCCGGCACTGGCCGATGGCGAGGTGCTGATCCGTAATCACTACCTGTCGCTGGACCCGTATATGCGCGGGCGCATGAGCAAGGCCGCCAGCTACGCCGCTTCGCAGGCGTTGGACGAGACCATGATCGGCGGCACGGTCGGTGAAGTGCTCGCGTCGCGCGATGCGTTTTACCAGGTCGGCGATTTCGTCAACGGCATGCTGGGCTGGGCCGAGATGGGTGTGTCCGATGGCGTCATGCTGCGCAAGCTCGATACCACGCGCATTCCATTGTCGGCCTATCTTGGCGTGGTCGGCATGCCGGGCATGGCGGCATGGTATGGCTTCAACCAGATCATGGAAGCGGCTGCGGGTGAAACCGTGGTGGTGTCGGCCGCCAGCGGTGCGGTGGGTAGCGTGGTCGGCCAGCTGGCGCGGCTGCGCGGCTGCCGCGTGGTGGGCATCGCGGGCGGACCGGAGAAATGCGATTACGTGGTCAATCAACTGGGCTTTGATGCCTGCGTCGACTACAAGGCTGGCAATCTGGACGCCGATCTTGCGGCCGCCACGCCGGACGGCGTCGATGCGATTTTCGAGAACGTCGGCGGCGCCTGCCTCGATGCCTCGCTGGCGCGCACCAATGCGTTTGCGCGCATCGCGCTGTGCGGCCTGATCGCCGGCTACAACGGCGCCGACATGCCGATCAAGAATTCGCGCGTGCTGCTGATTAACCGCCTGACCATCCGCGGTTTCATCATCACTGAACATATGGAGTACTGGCAGCAGGGCCTGCAGGAGCTGGCCGTGCTGGTCGCCAACCGTCAGATCAAGTATCGCGAATCCGTTGCGGACGGCCTGGCCGCCGCGCCGGAAGCGTTTATGGGCCTGCTGCAAGGGCGTAATTTTGGCAAACAACTGGTGAAGCTCATTTAAAAATGAAAACATTCCGGGACAAAGTCGCCGTCATCACCGGCGGTGCAAGTGGTTTGGGCCGTCAATTCGCCAACGTGGCGGCACGTGAGGGCATGAAGCTGGTGCTGGCCGATGTACAGCGCGACGCGCTGCAAACGGCGGTCGATGAATTGACCGCGCAGGGCGCCAGCGTCATCGCGCAGTTGTGCGACGTGCGCAAGAGCGAGCAGGTGCAGGCACTGGCCGATGCGGCGGTGGCCAAGTTCGGCGCCGTGCATCTGCTGTTCAACAACGCTGGCGTGGGCTCCGGTGGCCTGATCTGGGAAAACACCGAGGCGGACTGGGAATGGGTGATGGGGGTGAATGTCTGGGGCGTGATCCACGGCGTGCGCATTTTCACCAAATTGATGCTGGCCGCAGCGGAGAGCGATCCCGCGTTTGAAGGTCATATCGTCAATACGGCATCGATGGCGGGCCTGCTGAATGCGCCGGCGATGGGGGTCTACAATGTCTCCAAGCATGCGGTGGTGTCGCTGAGCGAGACGCTGTATCAGGACTTGCAACTGGTGGGCGCGCCCATCGGCGCCTCGGTGCTGTGCCCGTACTTTGTCCCGACCGGCATTAGCCAGTCGCACCGTAATCGTCCCGAAGATGTGCGCATGACGGCAGGGCCGACGGCCAGTCAGCTGGCGGCGCAGGCCATGACGGATAAAGCCGTCTCGTCTGGCAAGGTGTCGGCCGAAGCGGTGGCGGAGGAAACCTTCCGCGCCGTGGCGGAAGGCCGCTTTTACATTTACTCGCATCCCGAAGCGCTGGCCGGTGTGCGCGAGCGCATGGAGCATATTGTGGCGGGCGCCAATCCCGCCGACCCGTACGCCGCAGCGCCGCAACTCAAGGACATGCTGCGCGCGAAAATCAAAGGAGCAAAAGCATGATCAGACTGGGAGACTGGGGCACGCTGAGTGCGGATGCAAAACTGATCCGCACGGAAGTTTTCGTCGAAGAACAGAACGTGCCGGCCGAGCTGGAAATGGACCACATGGATGCGGTCTGCCTGCACGCGGTGGTTTATGATGCCGAGGGAACGCCGGTGGGTACCGGCCGCCTGCTGCCGGATGGCCACATCGGCCGCATGGCGGTACGCAAATCCGCGCGCGGCACCGGCGTCGGCGGTCAGCTACTGCAAGCGTTGATGGAGCAGGCCAGGTTGCGCGGCGATACCCTGGTGGCGCTGAGCGCGCAAACGCATGCCGCACCGTTTTACGAACGGCACGGCTTCAGCGTGGATGGCGATGAGTTTTATGAGGCGGGTATCGCGCACATCAACATGCAGCGCAACTTCTGAATCAGGCTTTTTTGCGGCGTGCGGCGTAGGCCAGCATGCCCAGGCCGGCGATCAGCATGCCGTAGGTTGCCGGTTCAGGAACTGCAGTGACTGCGCCGAAGGTGGCCAATGCCGTACCCGCCGTATAGCCTGGCGCGGTCTTGGTCAGGGTAATGCCGAAGCTATGCGTGCCTGCGCTCAGCAGGACATTGCTGGCGACGCCCTGGAAGTAGTTGCCGACGTAGCCGCTGGTATTCCAGGTGATGGCATTGCCATCGAGCGACAGGGCAAATTCGTCGCCGGCGATAAACATGTCGGTGAGCGTGACGCTGACTTTCGATGGGCCGGCCACCGTCAGGCTGAAACTGTCGAGGGCAGGGCCGATGCCGGCGTTCCAGTTAAACTGGGTGCTCAGCCCTGTGTCTGGAACCGTAATGACACCCGCATAGGCGTTCACAGCCGTAACACCGGCGAGCGCAACACCTGCCAACAGCATCTTCATGGTTTTCATACATTCCCCTTTGTGAATTATCTAAATTTCATTAGATGCTATCACGAAGGAAATTGTTTATAACAACATTTTTTAAATCAAGCTTCGCTATTGATTAGCAAGCCTTTAAGGCTGTCCAGCTTTTTGCCGATTTGCAGCGACTGTTCCGATGGGAACTGTTGCAGCACTTTCTTGGTCTCGTTGTCGATGACTTTCACGACCGACAGACCGCTATCCTCATCGATGCTGAAATGCACTTCGCTGTTGTCTTTCAGAAAGTGATTAATTGCATCTACGGAATTTTTTAACTCAGTTTTACTCGGTGCGCGGGGCTGAGCACTGTCTTTAGGCGCGACAATAGCGTTTGTTGCATCCGTGCCCCCATTTTTACCGGACGCAGGCGTGGACGCCGTCGCCACAGTGGCGATGGATGGCAAGTCCAGGCGGCTGATGCTGCTTGTGTCCATAGTGGCTGATTTCCTTCTTCTGTGTCATGGGGCGCGGCAGGCAACGGAATGCTCCGCTACTGGTGATAACGGCAGGTCTGAAGAAAAATTGAGCGAAATGTCCCAAAAAATGCATGAGATGCTCGCAGATGCCATCGCGCAACATGATGCCCCGCTGATGGGCCTGGCGTCATTGCTGCGGCATGCCGATGCGGGCGAAGACCTGGCATCGATCGGCCAGGTGTTGTTGCAACGCGCGCAAGCCTACCCCAATGACGCCCACGCTTACATGGATTTTTCCACGGTCTTGCATCTCACGGGCGAGCATGAAGATGCGCTGGCCGTGCAGGCGGAAGCCATCATGCTGCAGCCGCACTATACGATTCCCGCCGCGCGGCCGCAGCCCGGATTGACACTGCTGGCGCTGATGGGGCCGGGCGATCTGGAGGCCAACACGCCGGTTGAATTTCTGCTACAGGACAGCGACGTCAAGCTGGAGTTGCTGTATCTGCGCGCGGATGAGGCGTTCCCGGAACAGGTGCCCGCGCATGACATCATGCTGGTTGCGGTGGCCAGCACGGAGGCAAATCAACCGCTGCTGGCATTGTTGGCGGACTACGTCAGCAACTGGCCGCGCCCGGTAATCAGCCGTCCCGAGCAGATCCGTATGCTGTCGCCGGACCGGGCGCCGGTTGCACTGAGCGGTCTGCCAGGTGTGGCGATGCCATTGGCGGTGCGCGCGGATTGCAGCGCGTTGGGCCGGCTTGCAGCCGCCCAGTTGCCGGTCAGCGTGCGGCCAGCCAAGGGTGACACGCGCTGGTACAGGATAGAGACGCCGGCGCAACTGGCCGCCTATCTGGCAGCAGCGGAGGGTGTGGAATTCTTCGTTGCCAGCGCTGCCGGTGATGGCGCGCAAGCACTGCGCCGCGTTGTCCTGATCGATGGCGAGCCTTGCGTTTGCGATGACATGCGGCGGCACCGGCCAGCGCTATCGTCCATCCAGCAACGCCTCAACCTGCCTTACCTTTGTGTGGATTGCGCGGAGCTGCCGGGCGGCGAGCTGCTGGTTGTTGACGTATCCAACGCCAAGGGCAGCTTCACCGATGTGCAGCGCAAGGCGTTCCGCGACCTGCTGGGCCGCGTGGCCGCTCAGTGGACCAGCATTTCGTGCAGCGTGGCCGGGGCGTCCTTGTAGAGTTTGACCACGGTGGAAGTGCGCGTGCCATAGCTCGGGCTTTCGATGCGGACGGCCGAGAGTACGCGCTCCAGGTCGCGCGGCACGCCGGTTTCTGGCAGACGAAGATCCGGCGCCGGTGCGGTGTCGGACAGCATTTCAAAGAAGGCTTCATCCGGCGCGCCCAGGCAAAGCAGGCTGGCGAACTGGGCTTTGGTTTTCAGCACTTTCGGCCACGGTGCATCCAGCAAGGCGTTGGACAGGCCGTAGACGCCGGGTGCGAGCGGCTGGCCGTTGCGCGCATCGTTGTCGCCCTTGTTGGAATACCAGATCAGCGTATCGCGGTCGCCCAGCACCAGGTTGAAACCGTTGTACTGGTCGGCAGTGGGGCGGATGGCGGCGACATATTCCTGCGGCGACAGGCTGCCCGCAAGGTAGTCAGCCACCAGCTGGCCGCGCGATGGCGCCTGGTCCTTGTGTTCGGACGGCGCGCGGATGTTGGTGATGGCGGCAAAGCGCGATGGCCCGCCGTCATCGCCCGGCTGGGTAATTCCCATCCAGCTGCCGCCCGCCTGCAAATCGCGGCCCGCGAAAATCTGTGGATGTTCGGGCCACGGCGCGGCCGGCGCGGTGGCGCGTTGGTAGAATTCGTCGCGGTTGGCGGCGGCGATCAGCGGTACCGCAGGCACGACCTGCCAGGCAAAAACAATCAGGCACATGGGGCGACATCCATAAAAACTTCGGTGTGGCGCAGGCCGGCGATCCAGGCCAGCAAGCCGGCCTCGTGCACCGCGCTGTCGAGCACGGCCGCAAATCCTTCCGGCGTGGACGGGTAGACTTCCATCCAGGTCTGCACGCCGTCCCTGGTCTCTGGACGGCGTTTGAGTTGGCCCGCAACGCCATGGCGCTGCGCCAGCGTCGCCTGCATGACGGCGGCCGCTGCCTGCAAGGACGCTGCGTCCGCGTCCTTGACCTTGTAGTAGATGTACAGATCCATGCTAGAGATCGAGCGGTTCCAGCACGTACGGCATGTCGAGGAAGGTCAGCGCCACGCCGTCGGCCGAGCCGAGGCGGACCGAGCCAGCTTCGATGGCGGCCAGCTTCATTTCCACCAGCGCGTCGATGCCGCCCTGGCCGTTGGGTGCAGCGTTGACGATCATGCCGCATGGCTGCTCGGGATCGGCGGTGGCAAACACTTCCATGCCGGCGGCGGCGTTGGCGTCAGGGATGCTGACCAGCGTGGTGCGGCGTTTGAGCTTGCCCAGATACTGGCTGCGCGCAACGATTTCCTGGCCCGGGTAGCAGCCTTTCTTGAAGTTGACGCCGCCCAGCAGCTCGTAATTGACCATCTGCGGAACGAACTGTTCCTGCGTCGCCTTGGCGATCTGCGGCACGCCGGCATGGATTTCCGACAGACGCCAGGCATCGCCAGCACCCACGGTCAGCTTGCCGGCCAGCACCGGCACCACGGCGGCGGCGGTTTCGGCGGACATCAGCCACTGGTAGCGCGGCGCGCCGAAGGCGTCGGCAACGCGGATCAGGGTGCCAGCCTCGGCATCGATCCTGGTGTACGGTGCGGCGGGCAGGGCGCTGAACCACTGGCCCAGCAAGGTGTTGGCGCTGGCGCCGCCCAGGCCCAGCAGCAACTGGTTGGCCGGGGCGTCGGTCGCGTCGCTGAGCTTGGTTTTGGAGCGCAGCACAAACATGCTCAGGCGTTTTTGCACGGGCGCCTGGATGTCGCGCGGCAGTTGCAGGAAGATAGTAGTTGCGTTGCGCCACATCAGGAACGAGGCCAGCAGGCGGCCTTTCGGCGAGCAATAGCCGGCCAGGCGCACTTCGCCCTGGCCCAGGTGCTCAACGTCGTTGGTCAACTGATTGTGCAGGAAACTGGCCGATTCCTCGCCGTCCAGCGCGATCAGGCCCAGGTCGGTGATCGGGGCGACAAAGCCGGCTTGCAGTTGTGCGGTGGTCAGCGGAGCCGCGTGCTGCGCTAAAAGTTCGTTCCAAGAAGACATAATTTTCAATATTTTGACGGGGAAGGCATTATCATTACGGGCTCATTATAGTGATGTCGCGGCGATCGCGTCAGATGCCACACAAAACGTGGCACTGGCGTGGCGTGCCAGGAACTGGCAAGCTGTGCGACTTGACCCAACAATTCGGCTTTAATAATGGCTTTTATCAAAAAAATAATCGGTCTGTGTGTTTTGCTGGCCATCGTCAGCGGTGCTTATTTTATGTACTGGTCGCAAAATCCGATCATTCCGTCCGAGGCGGAGTCGATTGAGTTTACGATCGCGCCCGGCAGCGGCGCCCATGCCGCCGGCCAGCAAATCGCCGAAGCGGGCGTCCCCATCCAGCCGCTGCTGTTCAACCTGCTGGCGCGCGTGACGGGCAAGAGCAGCAAGCTGAAAGCCGGTTCCTATGAATTGAAGCCGGGATCGACGCCGCTGCGCCTGATTGACCAGCTGGCGCGCGGCGAGTTTGCGCAAGAACAGCTGACCATCATCGAAGGCTGGTCGTTCCGCCAGATGCGCGCCGCGATCGCTGCGCACAAGGGCCTCAAGCACGACACCATCGCGCTGTCGGACAAGGAAGTGATGAACGCCATTGCGTCCGAGTATAAGGATGCGGAAGGGCTGTTCTTCCCGGATACCTATTTGTTCGCCAAGGGCGCCAGCGACCTGCAAATCTACAAGCAGGCGCATGCCATGATGCTCACGCGCCTGGCCGATGCCTGGGAAAAGCGCGATCCGGCGCTGCCATACAAGAATCCGTATGAGGCGCTGACCATGGCGTCCATCGTGGAAAAGGAAACCGGCCAGAAATCCGAGCGCGCCATGATCGCCGGCGTGTTCGTCAACCGCCTGAAGATCGGCATGCTGCTGCAGACCGATCCGACCGTGATCTACGGCATGGGCCTGAAGTACGACGGCAAGATCCGCAAGAAGGACCTGGAAACTGACACCCCGTACAATACCTATACCCGTTCCGGCCTGCCGCCGACGCCGATCGCCTTGCCGGGCGTTCAATCGCTGACGGCGGCGCTGGCGCCGGCCAAGACGGCGGCGCTGTATTTTGTCTCCAAGGGCAATGGCACCAGCCAGTTCTCGGACAACCTGAACGACCACAATCGGGCAGTCAATCAGTATCAACGATAAGAGTAAATGTCTAAATTCATCACCTTTGAAGGCATTGATGGCGCTGGCAAGTCCACCCACATTGCCTTCGTCAGCGACTACATCAAGGCGCGCGGCATTGAGCTGGTCAGCTCGCGCGAACCGGGCGGCACGCCGCTGGGCGAGAAGTTGCGCGAGATCGTATTGCACGAAAAAATGCACCTGGAAACCGAGGCGCTGCTGGTGTTTGCCAGCCGCCGCGAACATCTCGCCCAGGTCATCCAGCCGGCGCTGGCGCGCGGCGCCTGGGTCATCTCCGACCGCTTCACTGATTCCACCTTTGCCTACCAGGGCGGCGGCCGCGGCACCAGCCTGGCCAAGCTGGAAGCGCTGGAGCAGTGGGTGCATCCAGATGTGCAGCCAGACCTGACCTTGCTGTTTGATGTGCCGCTGGAAGTGGCGCGCGCGCGCCTGGACGCCACGCGCGAGCTGGACAAGTTCGAACAGGAAAAGGCCGACTTCTTTGCCGCCACCCGCAACGAATATCTGCGCCGTGCGGCCCAGTTCCCGCAGCGCTTCCGCGTGATCGATTCCACGCAAAGCATCGCCGAGATTCAGCAGCAGATCGCTGCCATCCTCGACGCCTGCTTTTGAAATAAAATACTGAATAATGAGTGATTCCATTTACCCGTGGCAGCAATCCGCGTGGCAGCAGCTGCAAACGCTGCGCCAGCGCATGCCGCATGCCATCCTGTTCCATGGCGCCGCCGGCATAGGCAAGTCCGATTTCATCGAGCGCTTTGCGCAGGGCTTGCTGTGCGAGGCGGTGCTGCCGGATGGCCACGCCTGCGGCACGTGCGCGTCCTGCGGCTGGTTCTCGCAGCAGAACCACCCGGACTACCGCCGCGTGCGGCCCGAGTCCATGGAGGATGAGCCGGCGGAAAGCGAAGACGGCGAAGGCGAGACCAAAAAGGCCGCCAAGTCGAAGGTGCCATCCAAGGAAATCAAGATCGAGCAGATCCGCAACCTGGCGGATTTCATGAACATCTCCACCCACCGCCAGGGCTTGCGCGTGGTGGTGCTGTATCCGGCCGAAGCGCTGAATATGCCGGCCTCCAATGCACTGCTGAAAACGCTGGAAGAGCCGCCGCCAGGCACGGTATTCCTGCTGGCGTCCAATAGCCTGGACCGCCTGCTGCCGACCATCCTGTCGCGCTGCCGCAAGTTCGCGCTGCCGATGCCGAGCCATGCCGAGGCGCTGGCCTGGCTCAAGGAGCAAGGCGTGCCGGACGCCGACAGCTGGTTGCGCGAGCAGGGCGGCGCCCCGCTGGCGGCCATGGAGCAGGCCGAGAACGGCAGCCGCGAGGATCTGGAAACGCTGCTGCAGATGCTGGCCCACCCAAGCGTGGATCTTGCCTTGAAAGTTGCGGATAAGTTACAAAAAGCGCCGTTGAGCGGCCCGGTGTCCTGGCTGCAGCGCTGGCTTTATGATGTGTTTTCCTACAAACTGTCCGGTAACATCCGGTATTATCCTCGCTATCAGAAAGAGGTGGCCAGCCTGGCGGACAAGATCCACGTCAGCCGCCTGATGGCCGCGATCAAGGGCGCCAACGAGCGCCGCGCGACTGCCGACCATCCGCTGTCGCCCAAGCTGTTCCTTGAGGATATGCTGCTTGAATACACGACCTGCTGCGCCTGAAAGGTAAGGAATGTCCGCTGCCAGCCCACTTGACCCGAACACCGTGCCGATGACGCCACGGCCGACGGTGCTGTCGCTGGCGATCAAGGAAAAGGCGGCGCTGTATGCCGCCTACATGCCTTTCCTGAAAAACGGCGGCATGTTCGTGCCGACCCAGAAGCCCTACAAACTGGGCGACGAGATCTATCTGATCCTGGCGCTCATGGACGACCCCAACAAGTATCCGATCGCCTGCAAAGTCGCCTGGATCACGCCGGCCGGCGCGCACAACAACAAGGCGCAGGGCGTGGGCGTGCATTTTCCGGACGATGAGAGCGGCCAGCGCGCCCGGCTGCGTATCGAAGAAATCCTTGGCGCCGCATTGCGTTCTGCGCGCGCTACCCACACCCTGTAACCCTGCTTTTCACTTCACATGACTTTCCGCCATCGCCTTGCCACGCTTGAAGATCTGCCTACCATCGTTGCCATCTACAACAGCACCATCGCCTCGCGCGAGGTGACTGCCGATACCGAGCCGGTGCCGGTGGAATCGCGTCTGCCGTGGTTCCACGAGCATACGCCGGACAAGCGCCCGCTGTGGATCATCGAAGCGGCGGACACTGGCGCGACGCTGGGCTGGATGTCGTACTCGAATTTCTATGGCCGCCCGGCCTATTCAGGGACTTCGGAAATTTCAATTTATATCGCCGAGGCGGCGCGCGGCAAGGGCGTGGGCCGTTACTGCATCGAGCAGGCGATTGCCTACGCGCCGCAGATCAAGGTGCACACGCTGCTGGGTTTCATCTTCGGCCACAACCAGCCCAGCCTGGGCCTGTTCGGCAAATTCGGCTTTGAAACCTGGGCGCATCTGCCCAAGGTGGCGAATCTGGACGGCGTTGAGCGCGACCTGATTATCCTTGGAAAACGCGTGGCGTAAGGTGGATTTGCGGGCTGTCGAAATCGATGGTCATGGTGCGGCCGCCCGCCAGGATCACATTGAACGGCGTATCGTCACGCGGTCCGCTGCGTGAGCTGGCAAACAGGTCGCTGAAGTCGCCGAAGCCCTGGTTCTGCGCATCGGTGGCGTGGGTATCGGCTTGAAGTTGGTCGAGACGCGCGTCCAGGCGCGCAACGGTGCGGCGCAGTTCGGCAATTTCGCGGTCTTTTTCTTCCAGTTCTTCTTCGTAGCCGGCGCACAGATCGCGCAGGCGGCGGTCGGTGTCCTTGTGCAGGCGGTCGGTGAGCTGTTCGACCAGCGCCGTAATGCTGCGCGCCGTGTCGTCGCGCCGGAGGCCCTGGCCGGCCTGGCTGTCTTCCTCGGCCAGGTCTTTGAGATGCTTGTGGATGGTGGACTTGGAGCCGGTGCCCAAGGCATGGCGCACGGCATCAACCGAGGGGTAGCGCCCCTCGGCCACGATCTGGTCCCGTGTTTCCCTGACCTGTGATTTGCTTAATCCGGTACGCGCCATGTGTTTGTCCTGTTGTCGTTCAGGAGCTGGCTTGACCCACCAGTCCCCGGTTTTGTGCACGGTTGAGTTTAGGGTGCACAATCGGAATCGTCAACATGGTGCTGCCGGCCGCCATCAGCAACAGTGCGGTAAAGGTCTCGTTGGTGATGATTTGCTTGTCCAGCAGGATGTTGGCAAACACGATCTCGATCAGGCCCTTGGACTGCAGCAGCCAGCCGATGATCGAGGCTTCGCCTTTTTTCCAGTTCAGCACTTTGCCGGCCAGGTGGGCGCCGGCCAGCTTGCCGCCGACCGAAGCGAACAGCAGCAGCCCCGCCACGAAGAACACCGAGTAGCCGCCCAGGTCCCACTTGGTGCGCAGGCCCGTGCTCAGGAAGAATACCGGCATCAGCACCAGCAGCACGTTTTTGAACAGCGCGTCCAGCTTTTCCTGGCCGAACCATTCCGCGTCCATGACCACGCCTGCCAGGAAAGCGCCCACCATGAAGTGCAGACCGGCCCAGTCGGCGCCAAACGAGCAGGCGATCAGCCAGATCACGGCCACGTACCAGCGGTCGCTTTCGTCCAGGCGCGCCATCAGGCGGCGGAACACAAAGGTCAGCGTGGCAAACGCCACCAGGAAGCCGGCCTGGCGGCCCACGCGCTCCCAGTCCAGCATAATCAGCGCCAGCACGCCCCAGATGGCGACGTCATCCAGGCTGGCATAGCGCAGGATGCGCTGGCCCATGGGCTGGCGCAGGATGTCGAGTTTTTCCAGCAGCAGCACCAGCACCGGCAGCGCGGTCACGGCGCAGGCCATGCCGGTGCCCAGCATGAATTGCCAGTTGGCGGCCTTGGCGCCCATCCAGCCCTGGTAGTTCATGAGCAGCAGGGCGGCGGCGCAACCGAACAGCAGCGGCACGCCCAGCGACAGGCCGGCGGTGGTGACGCTTTCGCGGCGGTATTGCCAGACTGTTTTCAGATCCAGCTCGATACCGGCCAGCATCACGAACAGCATCACGCCCCATTGGGCAATGCCGTTGAGGGTTTTGACCACATCGGGATTGAACAGGAATTTGTAGTAATCGGGCATGGTGGCGCCGAGCACGCCAGGGCCAAGAATGATGCCCATGATGATCTGCACGATCACCAGCGGTGCGAAGTAATCGGTTTTGCCCAGCCGCCAGACCAGGTAAGGGGCAACGAAAATCAGCAGCATCGCCAGCAGGAAAATTTCGGTGGTACTCATAGGTCTCCTTTTGTTTTTGTAACGTAATTACATAACGTGAGGCGATGGTAGCCGAGTATTAACAAGCCGAAAAGTGTTTTTGATATCGGCAGTGGTATCGTTTCCACAACTCGGGCGCACGGCGGGATCGGTTACAATCCCGGCATGTATATCGACTCTCATTGCCACATCAATTTCCCCGAGCTGGCTGCTCGCATGCCGGACATCCTGGCCCAGATGGCGCACAACAAGGTCACCCATGCGCTGTGCGTGTCGGTGGACTTGCCGGATTTCCCGCAGGTGCTGGCGCTGGCGCACCAGTATCCGCACATCTACGCCTCGGTGGGCGTGCATCCGGATTATGAAGACACGCCGGAGCCCACCGTCGAGCAGCTGGTGGCGCTGGCGGATGACCCCAAGATCATCGCGATCGGCGAGACCGGGCTGGACTACTTCCGCCTGGAAGGCGACCTGGAATGGCAGCGTGAGCGCTTCCGCACCCACATCAAGGCCTCGCGCATCACCCGCAAGCCCTTGATTATCCATACCCGCAGCGCCAGCGAAGACACCATCCGCATCATGCGCGAAGAGGGCGCCGGCACGGAGGCGGGCGGCGTGGCGGGCGTGATGCACTGCTTTACCGAGTCGCTGGAAGTGGCGAAGGCCGCCATCGCGATGGGCTTTTATATTTCCTTCTCGGGCATCGTGACCTTCAAGAGCGCCAAGGAGTTGCAGGCAGTGGCGCTGGAACTGCCGCTGGAACGCATCCTCATCGAAACCGACTCGCCCTACCTGGCGCCGGTGCCGTACCGCGGCAGGATGAATGAGCCGGGCTTTGTTGCGCACGTGGCCGAATACATCGCCAAGCTCAAAGGCGTGCCAGTGGAAGAGGTCGCTGCGCAGACCACGGCCAATTTCCGCACGCTGTTCAACGTTGCAGAATGATGCGCCGCCGCCTCATTCTGCTGGGCTTGGCCGCCGCCTTGAGTGCACCGGCTTTTGCCAGCGGGCAGAGCGACGACGAGGTTGACTTCTTCCGTGCCGCCCAGCTGGACGCGGTGAGCCGCGTGCAGACCGCGCTGCTGCGTGGCGTCAGCCCGAATGTCCGTGATCCCAACGGTGAGACGGGCCTGATTGTCGCGATGCGTTACGAGTCGCTCAAGGTGGCGCGCCTGCTCATGGACCAGCCCGGCATCGATCTGGAAGCCAAGGCGCCCAACGGCAATACCGCGCTGATGATGGCTGCCTTCCGCACCAACAAGCAGGCCGTGCTGGAGATGCTCCAGCGCGGCGCCCAGGTCAACCAGAAGGGCTGGACGGCATTACATTACGCCGCCGCCGCGGGCAGCGTGGAAATCACCACCATCCTGCTGGACAAGTACGCCTACATCGACGCCGAAACCCCGTCCGGCATGACGCCGCTCATGATCGCCGCGCGCGAAGGCCAGGAAGACGTGGTGGCGCTGCTGCTCAAGGAGGGCGCCGACGCCACTCTCAAAGATGGCGGCTTCCACCTCACGGCCGCCGAGTTTGCGCTGAAGGCCGACAAGCCCTGGATCGCCAAAACCATCAACGCCTTCCTGGCGGCAAAGCAGGCGAAGCCATAAATAACGTAACGCGTGACGGTATTTGGGTGAGCGATTGAATTGACGGGTATTTGTTGCCCAGCTCACTGCATGGTGGGGCAACAATCTTAACGATAATGTCCTTAGAGCACTCACCAAGGACCACCATGCTGAACGAACGCGAAATTGAAAGCTGCTATCTGGGGCAGTTTATTCCAGTCCACTACCATCACAATATGCTGATGGATCAGAACCGCATGCACGGGTTCAAGTCAGCCATCGACTATGCCGTGAAGCCGGGCATGAAGGTGCTGGAGCTTGGTGGTGGCACGGGCGTGCTGTCGTGGTTTGCGGCCGCCAAGGCGGCCAAGGTGTATTGCGTCGAATTCAATCCGGACATGGTCAAGGAAGCGCGCAAGTTCCTGGCCATGAATCCCAACGGCGAAAAAGTCGAAGTCGTCCACGCGGATGCGTTTGAATACCTGCCGCCGGAACCGGTCGATGTGGTGATCTGCGAAATGATCCACGTCGGCATGCTGCGTGAAAAACAGGTGGAAGTGATTGAATCGTTCAAGCGCCGTTATACCGAGCGCTTCGGCGGCCCGCTGCCGGTGTTCCTGCCGGAAGCCGTCATCATGGCAGTGCAGCCGCTGCAGCAGGAATACGACTTTGAAGGCTTTTACGCGCCGATCGTGCAGTTCCAGGAAACCACGGTGATCTACCCGGGCACGGTGGAAATGGCGCCGCCGGCCGTCTACAGCATCATCGATTTCAACCAGCCGAACGAGCTGATGTATTCGTGGCAGGGCAAGTTCGTGGTTGAGCGCAATGGCGAGATCAATGCCATGCGCTTTGTCACCAAGAACATTCTGGCGGTGGTGCAGGAGCGTTCCACTACCATCGACTGGCTCAACCACTACATGACGCTGCCACTGGCCACGCCCGTCAAGGCGCGTGAAGGCGATGTGCTGCAGGTGAGCTTCCAGTACCGCGCCGGTGGCGCAATTCCATCGCTGCAAGCCTCGCTCAAGGCCGAGATCCTGTACGAAGCCACGCTGCAACCCACGCGCGTCCCTGCTTACGCGTAAAAAGTCCCCACGACGGCCGGTCGGGAGCGTATATTTCGCCTTTTAAGCGAGAAATATATGACCCAGACCGACCAACGTTACCTGATCCAGCAAAACAAACTTGTCGATGGCGAGGCCAAACCGCCCGTGTTTGCCAAAGTCATGCGCAGCAAGGAAGGCGTGTTTGAAGGCGTGTCCTTCATCAAATCCAAGGAAAAGGCCTCGGTGCTGACCATCGATGAAGCCAACCAGGCGATTGCCTGGGCCAACCAGAAAAAGCCCAACGCCAAAGAGTACGTCACCAAAATCATCTGCCTGGGCCAGTAGGCTGCCGTTTATCCCCTGAAAGCAGCGCTTGGTCAGCGTTTTTATGCAGCTGGTCGCACAGAAATTGCCCCCGATGGGTCGCTTGATTAAAGTGACACCATAGAAAAACAACCATTTCGGGAGCGTCTCATGCTGAGTTTCATGCTGTGGCTGATGTTGCTGTTCCTGTGCTGGCCGCTGGCGCTGCTGGCGCTGGTGCTGTATCCCTTCTTCTGGCTGATTACCTTGCCGTTCCGCCTGATCGGCATTGGGGTCGAAGGTCTGTTTGAGCTGCTGCGCGCCATTGTCATGCTGCCGGCGCGCATCCTGGGTGGCTCGCCCCGTTAGAAGTTGACCAGGAATCCCGCGCCCAGGGATTTCTGCGAATAGTTGTAGTCGATCAGGCTCTGCCCGTAGCCGCTGAAGCCCTGCACATAGCCCTTGAGATTGGCGGCCAGCGGGAAGGCCCAGCCGAACTGCAGCGCGCCGTGGCGCGTGCTGAAGTTGCGGCGCCCCATGACGGACAGTTCATGACCGTCAAAACGGTAGGTGGCGCGAACGTCGCCGTGGCCCATGAAGTCCGTGATGTCGATGTTGTCATTGTCCGAGCGGGCGTTATCCAGCCGCTTCCATAGGCGGAACGACACGCCGAACTTGCCTTTCTCCGCTCCCACTTCCGCGTAAATCCGGTTCCAGCTGCGCGACAGCGTCGAGGTCTGGCCATTCGACTGGTGGTTCAGCGCCAGCGTCAGATAACGCACGTCCAGCACGCCCAGGTCCAGCGCCAGCGGCGTGGTCAGCATCAGCTCGGGCTGGTAATTGGTTTCGCGGAAGGGACTCGAGGCCGCGCGGTTGTAGGCTTGCCAGAAGCTGTTCTGGGTGTAGCCGAACCACAGGTCCACCGGCGAGCTCATGAGCTGCTCGATCAGCTTCATCTTGCAACTGATCTGATAAGTCAGTTCGACGTGCTTGGATTTGATGCCGGCGGGCGTAAAGTCCTTAAAAGGCGCATCATTGGAGCTGGTGCTGTAATTTGCCAGCAGCAGGTAGGTGTCATGGTGCGGACGGAAATTGAACACGCCGCGTTTGGCGGAGCGGTCCAGTTCCCATTCCTGCACCATGCGCGAGACCGTGTCTTCGGGCGGAATGGTGGTCAGCGCCGCGACCTTGGGCGGCACCTTGGGTTCCGGCGGCGGCGCCGACGGCTGGGTGCGGGCTGGCGCATCGGCGGCTTCCGCCACCTTGTCGGCGGCGCCGACGGCCAGTGGGGCCACCGCGTTCTCGCCGGCCGCCTGCACTGTCGGCGCGGTCTTGGACAGGCCATCGTAGCAGGCGAGGCGGGCGCTGGCGTCACCCAGCACGGCGCAACGTTCCAGCCGTAGTTCGAGGTCGGAAGCCTGGGCTAAAGCCAGAGCCGGCGCTATGCCCAAGGTCAGGAGGAGGGTAGTTTTTGGTGGTACACGCATGCAGTTTTTCCAGATGAGAGTTAAGCTGTTTGATTATGTTACAGACTACATTAATTGCCATTGATTATGTCGCACGCTAAACAGGCTCTTGATTTCGGTGACTATTGCCGCAATTGAGACTTCCCATAGCAGATCCCAAGGAGATCGTGATGACCCGCAAGACCCCTATCGAGCGTTACCGCAACATCGGCATCAGCGCACACATCGATGCCGGCAAAACCACGACCACCGAGCGCATCCTGTTTTACACCGGCGTCAACCATAAGATCGGTGAGGTACATAACGGTGCCGCAACGATGGACTGGATGGAGCAGGAACAGGAGCGCGGGATCACGATTACGTCGGCGGCCACCACCGCCTTCTGGAAGGGCATGGCCGGCAATTTCCCCGAGCACCGTATCAACATCATCGATACGCCGGGCCACGTGGACTTCACCATCGAGGTGGAGCGTTCCATGCGCGTGCTGGATGGCGCCGTGATGGTGTACGACGCCGTCGGCGGCGTGCAGCCGCAGTCGGAAACCGTGTGGCGCCAGGCGAATAAATACCATGTGCCGCGGATTGCATTCATCAACAAGATGGACCGGGTGGGTGCGGACTTCTTCCGCGTGCGCGAGCAGATTGCCAACCGCCTCAAGGGCGTGGCGATTCCGATTCAGGTGCCGCTGGGCGCGGAGGACAACTTCCATGGCGTGATCGACCTGGTCAAGATGCGGGCGATTAACTGGGACGACGAGACGCTGGGCGTCAAGTTCACCTACGAGGACATCCCGGCCGGCCTGCAAGCCGTGGCCGAGGAATGGCGCGAGAAAATGGTGGAAGCTGCGGCCGAAGCCACGCCCGAGCTGCTGGAAAAATATCTGGACGGCGGCGTGCTGACCGAGGACGAGATCAAGGCCGGCCTGCGCCTGCGCACCATCCGCAACGAGATCGTGCCCATGCTGGCCGGTAGCGCCTTCAAGAACCGTGGCGTGCAGGCCATGCTGGATGCGGTGATCGAATATCTGCCTTCGCCGGTGGATGTGCCGGCGATCGCCGGTACGGATGAACAGGACCAGCCGATCGAGCGCCATCCGACCGATAGCGACCCGTTCTCGGCGCTGGCGTTCAAGATCATGACCGACCCGTTTGTGGGCCAGCTGACCTTCTTCCGCGTGTACTCGGGCGTGGTGAATTCCGGCGACACCGTGTACAACCCGACCAAGCAGCAGAAGGAGCGCCTGGGCCGCATCCTGCAGATGCACGCCAATGAGCGCAAGGAAATCAAGGAAGTGTATGCGGGCGATATCGCCGCGGCGGTGGGGCTGAAAGGCGTCACCACCGGCGATACGCTCAGCGCGCCTGACCATGTGATCGTTCTGGAGAAGATGATCTTCCCCGAGCCCGTGATTTCGCAGGCGGTTGAGCCCAAGACCAAGGCCGACCAGGAAAAAATGGGCATCGCCTTGAATCGCCTGGCGCAGGAAGATCCGTCCTTCCGTGTGCATACGGACGAGGAATCCGGCCAGACCATCATGTCCGGCATGGGCGAGCTGCATCTGGAGATCCTGGTGGATCGCATGCGGCGCGAGTTTGGCGTGGAGGCGACGGTCGGCAAGCCGCAAGTGGCCTACCGCGAAACCATCACGCGCAAGGCGATGGATGTGGAAGGCAAATTCGTCAAGCAGTCGGGCGGGCGTGGTCAATACGGCCACGTGGTGCTGACGCTGGAGCCGCTGGAAGCGGGCGGCAAAGGCTATGAGTTTGTCGATGCCATCAAGGGCGGGGTGGTGCCGCGCGAGTTCATTCCGGCGGTGGACAAGGGCATCCAGGAGACGCTGCGTTCAGGCGTGCTGGCGGGGTATCCCGTGGTCGATGTGCGCGCCACGCTGACGTTTGGCTCCTACCACGACGTTGACTCGAACGAGAATGCCTTCCGCATGGCCGGTTCGATGGCGTTCAAGGAAGGCATGCGGCGCGCAGGTCCGGTGCTGCTGGAACCGGTGATGCAGGTCGAGGTGGAAACGCCGGAAGAGTTCATGGGAAATGCCATGGGCGATCTGACGTCACGTCGTGGCATGGTGCAGGGCATGGATGAAATCCCGGGCGGCGGCGGCAAGATCATCCGCGCCTCCGTGCCGCTGGCCGAGATGTTTGGCTACTCGACCACCTTGCGTTCGCTGACGCAGGGCCGGGCGACCTACACCATGGAATTCAAGCACTATGCGGAAGTGCCGAAACATATCCTGGACCAGATCGCCGTGAGCAAGGCGCGCAGTTAAAAGGCTTTGAGTTTGAGCTGTACAGAGATGCCGCCGTACAGGCGGTCTTTGTAGGTCGGTATGATGGCGACATTGACGCCGACCCGCTCATATTCATAGCTCAGTGTCGGAATGGCGGCGGGGAACCAGCCGCCATTCCGCATTTTGGGATAGCCGTCAAAGCCGCCCAGCACGGCGCCGATGCGTACCGGGCCAACCTTGAATGGCTGGTAGTAGATGCCCGCATAGTTGGAGTAAGCGCGGTCGCTGTTGTAGAAACGGCCGGCGGTGACCGAGGCGACTGTCGAGAAACGCCATTCCGCCCCAAGGCCGCCATTCGCGCCGTTGAGGTCTTTGTCGCGCTGGAAGTGGTAGGTGTAAAAACCGCCATTGATCCAGACTTCTTTCAGTGGCGCCGGTTCTATGGTCTCAAAGGTGTCGGCCAGGGCCGTACCGGAAACGCAGGCCAGCAGGGCCAGTCCGGCGATACGCAAACTTTTAATCATCCGTCGCTTTCTTCTTCCAGGTTGATAGACGCTGGATTATAGCCGTGTATCATGCAAGCATGAAACTATGCTTCCTGACCTGCGCCGTGATGCTGGCGCTGCCCGGCGCCGGCGCCAGTGCCGCACCAGACGCGGAGTGGCGCGGCCTGCTCGACGTGCGCGCGGTCGACTCCGACGCCGGCCGCAGCTTCCTGGACAGTGGCCTGGGCAAGACACGCTATGACCAGAATTCGCCGCGGCTCAGCATCGGCCAGGCCGTGTTGCGCGGCGACGTGGATGTGCTGGACAGCGTGAGCGCCAGCCTGGAGCTCAGCGCCGATCAGCAGCATCGCGGCATTGTCGACGTGCGCGAGGCCTATCTTTCGTGGAATCCGGTGCCGGCCGGCGCCTGGAAGACCCGCGTCAAGGCCGGCTTCTTCTTTCCGCCGACCAGTGTGGAACTCGATTACGACAGCGTGGGCTGGGTGCCCAAGCGCACCATTTCCAGTTCCGCCATCAACAGCTGGATCGGCGAGGAGCTGCGGACCAATGGCATTGAATGGAGTGCACGGCGGCTGGGCCGCTACAGTGGCGCGCCGTACGATGTCGGTGTGCTGGCTGCCGTCTACACCGGCAACGACCCTACCGGCACACTTTTATCCTGGCGCGGCTGGTCGATCAGCGACCGTATCGCTGGCCGTAACGACACCGTGAAGCTGGCTGACCTGCCAGTGTACCGGCCGCCGAACGGCTTCCTGCTGCGCCAGTGGCGCGACATCCATCCGTTCCGCGAGATTGACGGCAAGCTGGGCTACTACGTCGGCGCCAATCTGAATTTCGGCACACGGCTGGAACTGGCCGCGCTGCATTACGATAATCTGGCCGATCCGCAGGTGGTGAAGGACTGGCAATACGGCTGGCGTACGCGTTTCGACCATCTCAGCGCCGTCTGGCGTCCGCAGGGCGCGTGGGAGTTGTCGATGCAGGCCATGCGCGGGGATACCATCATGGGACGCAATGGCGTCGGGCTGGATTTTCAGTCATGGTTCGTGCTGGCCAGCCATCCGCTGGGGCCAGGCACGGCGGCAGTGCGCTATGACCGTTTCAGCACCAGCGAGCATGACCTGATTCCATCCGATCCGAACAATGAAGTCGGCTATGGCGTTGCGCTGGCTTACGACTGGCCGCTGGCCGAGCGCCTGTCGCTGATGACGGAAGCGCTGCTGGTGCGCAGCGACCGGCCGGCGCGCTCGCTGGTGGGCGAGGCGCCGGTGCAGAAGGAGCGCAGCCTGACGGTATCGCTGCGCTGGACGTTTTAAATCGTCAGGCGCCAGCTGCGTTTGTACGCGTAAACCATCGCCAGCCAGAACACGCCGGTGAACGCGGCAGCGAAGGCCATCGAGGCAAACTCCGGCCCGAATAACGGTTCCAGCGGCGCGCGGAATACGTTCTGATACAGCGGCGTGATGATGCCGCTGCCGGTGAGCAGGCAGGTCGCAATCCAGGAACCGGCATAGGCCGCAATGGCATTCACGCCCATTGCGCGGCCCAGCGGCGGCCAGCCGCGCACGTCGATCAGTTGGTAGGCAAGGGCGATCACGAGCATGCCGAAGCCGCCAGTCCACAGCACAAACGACGAGGTCCACAACTGCTTGTTGAATGGAAGCGCTACCGCCCATGCGCCGCCAATCAGCATGGCGGCAACGCCGGCCCATCCCAGTCTGGCGATGCGTTGCTGGCGTATCCAGTCGCCGGCGCGCATGCCAAGGATGACGGTGGCCAGCGCCGGCAGGGTACTGAATATGCCCTCCGGTTCGTGCGCCAGTCCGGTGGCGGCGTCGTATTGGTAGGCCAGGTGACCAAGCAGCGCGGTATCGATGCGGTCAGCCAGGTTCACGACCGGTTCGACGCCGCCGCTGGCAGCCAGCAAGGCCCAGTAGCCAAGCAGGATGGCGGCCAGTGCAGCCCATTGCGCGCGCACGCTGCGCAGGTAAATCGCCATGAGGCCGGCCACGGCGAAGCAGAAGCCGATGCGCTGCAACACGCCAAGCAGGCGGAAATCCCGCCCATGCAGCAGCACTGCAGCAATCACATTGAGGGCGATGCCAAGCAGGATGATGCGGCCGCCGCGCAGCAGCGCGGCGCGTGCCATGGGTTGGGCCGGTGCACCCGCATCCAGTTGCCGCCCCAGCGCGAGCTGGATGGAAACGCCGACGATCAGCATAAAAATGGGGAAAATGAAATCGGCCGGCGTGCAGCCATGCCATTCCGCGTGCTCCAGCCACGGGTAGACGTGCGACCAGTCGCCCGCGTCGTTCACCAGCAGCATGGCGGCCACGGTCAGGCCCCGCACGGCGTCGATAGAATTGATACGCATAGTGTTCAGAGTTGTAATTTAATGTGCATGCGGTTGAGGAGCATGGCCAGCACCATGACGATCACCGCATAGGCCATCGCCCACAGCAAGCCGGGCCAGCCGGCGCCCAGCACGGCGGGAAAAGACAGGTGGCAGTACTGCATCGCCGCATACACGATGAAGGGAATGATGTAGACCAGCAGCGGATTGGCGGCTGCCGGCTGGAAGAACGCGGTCCAGCGGCGCCAGCGCTTCAGGTCCACCGCCCAGTACAGCGCGGCGAACAGCAGCACACAGATGGCGGAACTGTACAGGCCCCAGCTTGGGGTGGCGTAAATCTTGGAGATTTTGAAGTAGGGACGCAGCACCAGAGCAAGCGCCGCCAGCCCCGCCGCCAGCAGCACGGCGCGCAGAAACGGCGCTTGACGCTCCGCGCCAAAGAAAATCTGCGCGGTCAGCATGCCGCACAGTGCGATCGATGTGTGGACGGCGTCCTCACTGCGTATCGCCACTGTACAGGCCACAATCAGGGCCGCGAGCGCCCACTGGCGGCCGCGTGTGACGCCCCATGCCACGGCACTGTACAGGTATGCCCAGCCAATCAGTCCCAGTATGCCCCACCACTGTGGCGCCAGGCGCAGGCTGCCATCGGGGCCGCCACGGAACAGGAGCGCCAGCGCCAGCAGGCCGGCAACGCCGGTGGCGCGCAAACCCCAGGTCAGCGCCCGTTCCTTGAAACGGTACACCGCCCACACCAGTATGGCGCATACATAAAACAGCAGCGACCACAAATGGATGGACATGCCCATCGCAGCTTCGTTATAGCCTTCCTCGGCATTGACCATGAACACGCCCAGTACCAGCAAGCCCACGGCGCGCGCCAGTACATGTCGCCACAGGCGCCAGCCGCTGTCGCCAGCCGCCGTCCGCTGCGCCATGGCGAACGGAATCGACATGCCGACGATGAACAGGAAGGCCGGGAACACCACATCCGCGAAGGTCATGGCATCCGCGTCGGCGGGCGCGTGATCCATCCAGGCCGGCATGCCACGCACGCCAGCCAGGGTGTTCACAAAGATCATGACCAGGATGGTGATGCCCCGGAAGGCATCGATTGCCTGTACCCGCACAGGTTTAGAGTTTGCCACGCAGACCCAGATAGTATTGACGGCCGTTCGAATACGAGGCGATAGGCTGGTCCTTGTTTGTGCCGTAGTAACGCAGCACGGCATTATTCAGGTTCAGCGCATCGAATGTAATCGAGAGGTTGTCGTTGATTTTGTAGTTGAGCGACGCCGCCAGGTTGCCGGTGCCCGCCATCACCTGCGGGAAGCTGTTATACAGCCCGCCGGAGAAGGACGAGCGGTAGGTGTAAGCCAGACGCGCGCTCAGCCTGTCGTCCTCATAATAGGTTTCGGCATTGTAGGTGTTTTTCGAATTGCCCACCACTGGCTTGCCATCCTCCGCCGACCCATCGGTGTAGGTGTAGTTGGCCAGCGCGCCAAAGCCGCCCCAGATATGCTGCTGCCACGCCAGTTCCACGCCCTTGTTCTTCGCAGCGATGTTGGTCGGCGACGAAATCGAATAGCTGTCGAAGCGCTTGAACGAGGTGTTGTAGTAGGTCAGGTTGGCCGTGCCATAGGTAACATAGGACGACATGTCCATGTAGAACACGCCTGCTGACAACAAGGACTTCGGTGCGAAATACCATTCCAGCGCCGCGTCGTAATTCACCGAACGCACCGGTTTCAGGTTTGGATTGCCGCTGCTGCCGGTCAGGTTGGTGTCATTGAGCGTGACCGCGCCAACCATGGCGCTGTAGTCTGGCCGCGCCATGGTCTTGGCTACAGCCAGCCGGCCTACCAGTGTCGGCGACAGGTCAAACTTGAAGTTCGCGCTAGGCAGTACATCGTTGTAACCGCGCTCGTTCAGCGTCGGCGTGTACGGACCGTTGATGTTGTCCAGCCCAATAGGATTGGAACCGCCCGGGACGTTGGTGATGGTGGCCTGGTTGGTGTGCACATAGCGCACGCCCACGTTGCCGCGCCAGCTGTCGCCTGCCAGATTGACCATGCCGTAAATGGCGCTGGTCTTTTCGCGGACATCCAGTTCGCCAGCCCAGTTGCGGGTGGTTGGGCCGCCGGCCAGGTCGTACTTGGCGGCCCAGGCGGCGATGGCGGCAGGGCTGATCTGCCAGACATTGCGCAGGAAGCCCGCATCGGTGCTGATGTTTTTGCCGAAATTGCCAGGGAAGGTCGAACCATCCCATTGCGGCAGCGGCGCGGACGTGGTGCCGTCGCAGGCCGGGCAGCTACGGTTCTCCGGCTGGCTGGTACTGCGGTGGTGTTCCGCGTAGCGCACGCCGAACTTGGCCGACTCCATCACGCCACGGTCCAGACGCAGCTCGCCATCGAGCTGGCCGTATTTTTCCGTGTCCTGCGTTTTGACGTTGGAACCCCAGGCCGACGCGGTCACGTAGTTGGTGAACCTGGAGGTGTCCGCGCCAGGGAAGGACATCGTCGCTGGCGACAGGCCGTTCAAGGTATAGGTGGAGCCAGCGCCAGTCAGGCCTGCTTCGTAGCCGATATCGGACGGCGTTTTACCAACGCCGCGCGTGTAGCCCACGCTGCCGCTGATGCGCAAATCGTCGTTGACGCGGTAGCTGCCATCCAGATCGATGTATGCGGAAGACGATGCCGAACCAGGGCGATAGATCTGGTCGCCGAATGCCGAATATAGCGACGAGTTATAGGTTTTCGTCGCGCTGACTGCCGGATACTGCGAGGCCGGAATGGTCGCCGACACCAGCGTGCCGCTCTTGATCACATACGCAGAAGGCACCACGCCAACCGGGGCGCCGGTAACGGGATCGGTGGCATTGATGTTGGCCGAGATATTGTTGTAGAAGCTTCGGTTGTAGTTGGCCGCATCCAGCGAGGAGCTAAAGCCGTTGATATCAAAGCTCAGGTCACGCGAAGGCTTGAATTGCAGGTCAATCGCACCACCGGTACGCTTGCGCTCCTGTTCAAACAGCGATGCGCTGATGCCCGATGGCGCCAGGATGCCAGCCAGTTCCGGATGGGCCTTGGCCGCATTGCTCTCGGCATCGATAGGCGTATAGCCGTAGAACTCCTGGCCATCACGGCGCTCATGGCGTTTTTCGTAGAACAGCTGGACCAGCACACCAAACGTCTTGGCATCGTTTTTCCAGCCGAACAGCGCATTCATTTGCGGATCGGTCTTGCGCGGCAGGTCGGCGTAGATGGCCTGTACCGTGGCTTCGGCGGTGAACTGCTTCTTGAAGTCCAGCGGCTTGCGGGTTTCAATATTGACGGAGCCGGCGACGCCGCCTTCCACCATATCGGCCTGCTGGCTTTTCTGCACCGTGACCGCACTGACGATTTCCGATGGCAGCAGTGCATAGCTCACGCTGCGCCCGACCGCGCCGGTCTGGTCCAGCACAAACCAGTCGCCGGTACCGATGGTGTGGCCGTTGACCAGCGTCTGCGTGAGGCTGGAGCTGGTGCCGCGAATACTGACGCGGTCATTTTCGGCGAAGCCGCCTTCACCGCCGGCGGAGGATGAAATGTTCACGCCCGGGACGCGCTGCACGGCATCGGCCACGTTCTTGTCCGGCATTTTGCCGATGTCTTCGGCCGAAATGACTTCGGCCAGCGTGTCGCTATTGCGCTTGCGGGTCAGCGCCTGTTCCAGCGAAGCGCGTATGCCGGTGACCACTACTTGCTCCATCGGCGTGTCTGCGCTTTGCGCCCACGCCGGCGCCGCGCCGCACGCCAACATCATGAAGACTGCCGATGCGATAGGCGTCGGCGTCGTTTTCATCCTTTCCATTGCTGTCCCTCGTCTTGTGGTTGTAGATTTATCCAGTCATTCTCGCCAGATTCTCTTAATTAAATCCAAAAGAAACCTTAACGTTTGCCTAAGGCTGTGGCGTGCAGGCGATTGACTTATATGCAAGAAAGTGCGTAGATATCGGCCATGAACAAAAGAGGTATTACCCCCATGAAGATATGCCTGGTTGAAGATGATCTAGAGCTGGGCAAGGCTTTGCAGTCCTCGCTGCAGGACGCGGGACTTGAAGTGGTATGGGTGCGCCGCGCCAGCGACGCGCGCCGCTGGGTCGAAACGGAACCGTTCGATGCGGCGCTGCTCGATCTCGGCCTGCCGGATGGCAGCGGGATCGAGGTGCTGCGCGATCTGCGTGCGGCCGGCCTGACACTGCCCATTCTCGTCATCACCGCACGTGACAGCCTGGAAGACCGCCTGAATGGCCTGGACCGTGGCGCCGACGATTATCTGGTCAAGCCGTTTGCAGTCAGTGAGCTGCTGGCGCGTCTGCGCGCGGTGATGCGCCGGGCCACCGGCTGGACCGAAGCCGGCGAGCCAGTGTGGAAGGTCAAGGACCTGGTCCTCGACGACAAGCGCATGCTGCTGACGCGCGGCGGCGTCAATGTGGTGCTGTCGAAAACCGAATTCGCCTTGCTGCATGCGCTGATGCGTTATCCGGACCGTGTGCTGACGCGGCGCGAGCTGGAGTCGCGCGCGCTGCCGCACAGCGAAGGTGCGGCGCTGGATGTGCATATGTCCCATCTGCGCCAGAAAATCGGCGAAGGCTATATCCGCACGGTGCGTGGCGTCGGCTACGTGGTCGACAAATGAAGAACCGCTCGCTGTTCCGGCGTTTGCTGTTCGGCTTCATCTCGGTGATGGCGGTGGTGTGGCTGGCCAACCTGGCGCTGGATATGTACGAAACGCGCACCGCCAAGCGCCGCGATATGCAGCGCGAACTGCGCGCCAGCGCCTTGCGCATCCTGGTGGTGATGCAGACCATGGATGGCCGACCCGAAGCAGAGATACAGCCGATGGTGCACAAGATGGAAGCGCTGCACTACGCGCTGTACAAGGAACTGGGCTGGTATATTCCAGCCTTGCAGACGCACGTCTGGCGCCATGGCCGTCTGCTGTATCAGACACCCGATGCCGGCTTGCCGGGTACTGACGCCGTTGCGGGACCGTATCACCAGAACCTGCGCGATAGCTGGGTGGCGTCGGTGGAGCATGATCCGGCCACCGATGTGACGGTGCGGATGGCCACCGAAGTGATAGGCGAGTGGATGCTGCAAGTGTCCAGCGTGGGCTACTACCTGGCGCCGCTGCTGTTCAGCATACCGTTCCTGTTGCTGCCCGCCTGGTTCATCATCCGCGTGGGACTGCGGCCGCTGAACGACATCGTTGGCGAGATCGAGCAGCGCTCCGGCGCCAATCTGTCGGCGCTGGCGCCATCGCCGTATCAGGAGCTGTCGCCGCTGGTGGGCTCCGTCAACCGCCTGATGGAGCGGCTGACGGAAAGGCTGGAACGCGAACAGGAATTCCTGATCGATGCCGCGCATGAATTGAAGACGCCACTGTCCATCATCCAGATCAATGCGGAGAGCCTTGGTGAAGCGCGCACGCCGCAGCGGCTGGCGGAAGCAGGCAATGGCTTGCGTACCGGCGTGCAGCGCGCTACGCATACGGTGCATCAGCTGCTGGCCCTGGCCCGTTCCGGCAGCGACCGCGATCACGCCAGGCTGGCGCCGCGCGACCTGGTGGAACTGGTGGCGGACCGTCTGGCCATGGCCGGCCAGATCGCCGCCACACGCGGCATCGAGATAGAACTGCTGGCGCCCGATACCTGCGCCATGCCGCTGCATCTGGAGAGCATGGCGTCGCTGATCGATAACCTGGTCAGCAATGCGGTGAAGTACTCGCCCGGGCAGAGCCGCGTGACGGTGCGTATTGCAGCATCGGCGGAACAGGTGGTGCTGTCGGTATCCGACCAAGGTCCGGGCATCGCGCCCGACATGCAGCGCAAAGTATTTGAGCGCTTCTTCCGCTTGCCTGGCCAGGATCAGCCGGGCAGCGGGTTAGGGCTGGCGATCGCGGAACGCGCCGCCGCGCGCAACCGCGCGACGATCCAGCTGAACAATCGCGCCGATACTGGCGGCTTGCAAGTCGATGTGATTTTTCAGGCAACGCCATAGCAAATTGGCATTATAATTCGGCGCATGAACACCACATTGCGCCTGATTCCCCTGTTACTGCTGCTGGCTGGCTGCAGCATGTCCAACGAGCAGTTGATCTCCGCCTGCAAAACCGATGACTGGGTCGCCATCGGCCAGAACGATGGCACCAAGGGCGAGCCGCCCAGCTTTGGAGAACGCAAGGAGTTTTGCGATGACCATGGCATCAAGGCCGGCGCCGCAGACGCCTCCGCGCGCTACACCGCCGGATGGGCACAAGGTAACTGGGACCTGTGGTATCGGTTCGGCGGTGTCGATGGTACGGAGGGCAAGCTGGCGCGCTTCGATGCGCTGGCCGCCTCGGAAGACCTCCGCAAAAACAAGACGCCGCTCAACCGTCCGGCCTACGATGCCGGCTGGGCTGCCGGTAACTCGCTCTACTGGGAAAACACCGGTAAGCGCGATGGCACGGAAGGCAAGCCATCCTCGCAAAAAGAATTGAGCCGGAGCCGGGCGGCTGCCGCACAACTGCATTTTGACGAAGCGGCATACGCCAATGGCTGGCGCGCGGGGAACCGCACCTTCTGGACGGATGCCGGCAGCAACGACGCCAGCAACGGCCTGCCGGACAGCGAGTTCCGCAACCGCGCCGCCGCCGCGCGCAGCGCCGGCGTGGACATTCAGGAAGAATCCTATCGCGCCGCATGGAATGCGGAGATCATCAACTACTGGCGCAACCTTGGTACGCAGGACGCGACGAGCGGCAAGGAGTTCGGCATGCGCAGCCGCGAGGCCAAACAAAAAGGCCTGAAGATCCATGAACAGGAATATCGCCAGGCCTGGGAGGCGCGCTTAAGCACTTACTGGCGCGACACCGGCGCAGCCGACGGCTATGGCCAGCCATTCCGCCTTGACGAACGCATGGCGAACGCCGGCCGCGATGGCGTGTTCGTGATCCCCGCCACGCGCGATGCCTACACCAACGCCTGGCGTCAGGAGAATGCGCGCTACTGCACGCTGGACAATGCCTTTGAACGTGGCCGTGCCAACACTGGCATGGCGGTGGAGGTCTGCGCGCCTGCGCTGCAAAGCCAGATGAAGCACGCTTACGTCAGCGGGCAGGATTATGAAATCACCGCAGCCAAGTACCGCCAGGCGGTGGATGAAGCGAATGAATTGGCCGATCGCGTGCATGATGCGCGCAACCGACTGGGACGGCTGGAGCGCGAGATCCGCGCCAATCAGGAAGCCAAAGACCGGCCGGCCAATGAGGAAACCGCCAAGCAGGATCGCCGCCGCGAACAGGACCGCCGCGACCTGATCGATTATTTGCAGCGCATGGAGCGGCGCTGGGATGACGCCCGACATTGGGTCGAGCGTCACGAGATGCAAATGCAGCGCCTGCGCCGCGAGATCTATTAGAACTCCACGCTCGCCGACACCGCCACGGTGCGCGGTGCGCCCAGAATCAGGTAGCCCGAACCTGGATAGCCGCCGGCAGAAGCCCAGTAGCTCTTGTCGGTAACGTTATCCACGCGTGCGCGGAAGGTGACGTTGCGGTCCAGCACACGGGTAGCGTAGCTGGCGCCCAGGTCGAGACGGGTCCATGCCGGCAGTTCCTGCTGGTTGGCGCCGTCGGCGTACTGCGACGAGGTGTACGTGGTGCGCGCATTCAGGTTCAGGCCACTCACGCCTGGCACATCCCATTCGGCGCCGATGTTCAGCTGCGTATCCGGCACGCCGATGACGTCATTGCCCTGATTCTTGCCGCCGTCAGTCACGCGCTGCTTGGCATCGAGCAGCGTCAGGCCGCCCAGCACGCGCAGGCCGCGCACCGGCATGCCATACACCGTCAGTTCGGCGCCCTGATTGCGCTGTTCGCCAAACACGCCAAAGTGGCCGTTTTTCACGAAGGCCGATGGCTGCTTGGTGCTGAACAGGGCAGCGGTGGCGCCCAGCGTGCCGTGTTCGTATTTCACGCCCACTTCTTTTTGCTTCGATACGTAAGGCGCGAACATCTGGTTTTTATTGTCGACGTTCTGGGCGGGCGCCGTCGGGCCTTGTTGCAGGCCTTCGGCGTAATTGGCATACAGCGCCACGTCTTTCACCGGCTTGTAGACCACGGCGGCAACCGGCGTGACCTTGCTTTGGTCGTAATGCGCGTTGCGCTCCGAGGTGTTGTAGTCGAAGCCATCGGTCTTGATGGTCTGATGGCGCGCGCCCACAGTCAGCAGGACTTTATCGTCCAGCATCGACAGCGTATCGGCGACGGCGTAGCTGCTCAGGATTGTTTTCACGGTCAGGTGCGGATCGCTGAGCACACCGCCAACAAAGAAATTGGGCGCAGGCGCGGTGACGTCAACCGGCTTGTAGATGTTGGTACTCAGGCCGCCAAATGCACTGAAGGCGTAAGCGTTCTTCGACTCCAGCCAGTAGCTGGACGCGCTTGCGCTCAGCGTATGGCCGATGCCGCCCGTACGCAGCTTGGTTCGTACGCCGATTTCGCCAGTCCGCACATTATCGCGGCGGGTATTGTCGAAGCGGTAGGAGGTGGCGCTGCCATCATTGTTGTTGACGGTCGGCTCGGCGAGGCTGTTGTCCTCGTTGCCGCTGCGGACACCGGCAGCGGCCCAGGCTACTGTATCCTTGCCCAGATCCCATTCGCCGCGCAGGGTGCCGAAGGTGTCGCGTTCGTTGGAGCGGGTCCAGTTCTGCGCCCAGGTGCTGCTGCCATCCGGCGCCGGCAGCATGGCCACGCCTTCTAGCAGCGTCACGGCGGGACGCGGGTTTTTCAGCTTGTGATCCTGATAGCCGATATCGGCCGACAGGCGGAAGTCGCGCGCCTGGAAGTCCAGGCCAATCGAGGCCACGTTCAGTTCACGGTGTTCGCGGTCGACGCCAGTGTCGCCGTCGCGGCGCGCGGCGTTGATGCGGATGCCGGTATTGCCGTCGGCGCCGAAGCGGCGTGCGATATCAACGGCGGCATAACCCTGGCCGCCGGTTTCCACGCCCACGGTCACTTGCGTGAGCGGCTTGTTGCCGGCGCGTTTAGGCAGCAGGTTGATGGAGCCGCCGATGCCGCCACCGCCCGGCGCGGCGCCGTTGACGAAGGAGGTCGCACCGCGGAACACTTCCACGCGCTCCAGCAGTTCGGAGGCCACGAACTGGCGCGGCAGGATGCCGTACAAGCCGTTGTAGGCCAGATCGTCCGAACTGACGGCGAAGCCGCGGATCACATACAGTTCCTGAAAATTACCGAAGCCACGCGCCACGCGCACCGACGGATCGTTTTGCAGCACATCGGCGACGCTGCGCGCCTGCTGGTCCTGAATCAGCGCCGATGTGAAGTTCAAGGTGTTGAACGGCGTGTCCATCATGTCCACATTGCCCAGCATGCCCACCCGGCCGCCACGCGCGACCTGGCCACCGGCGAAGTTCTTCGGCAGGCCGCCGGCCGACGCATCGGCGGAGGCGCTGACGACGACCGTCTGCACGTCATCGGCGCTGCCGGCCGCCGCTTGCGTTTGGGCGTGGGCGGTGGCGCTGGCCAGCAGCATGGCTGCCAGGGCGAAAGGGGACAATTTCAGGTTCAGGGTGAGCATGGCTGTTTAACTAATTAAATGAGATTGATTCTCAATTATAGCGTTGGAAACGTTTTTTTGCTGCTGAATGAGACTAATTTGCATTATCATTGGCGTCTGAATACCGTAATCTGGATGACAAAATGACACCAATCGCCGTCCGCCGCTGGGCATGGATACACAAGTGGAGCAGCCTGGTTTGCACCGTGTTCATGTTGCTGTTGTGCGTCACCGGCCTGCCGCTGATCTATCACCACGAAATCGATCACGCGCTTGGCAACGCCATTGAAGCGCCGCAGATGGCGGCCGGTACGCCGATGGCCAGCCTGGATAAGGTCATCGCGGCCGGCAAGGCGCTGTACCCGGACAAGATGGCCATGTATTTGTCGCAGGAGGCCGATGATCCGAAGATCTGGTTCCTGACCATGGGCGACAATCCGACCGACGAAAAATTCAAATCGATCGCCGTGGATGCGCGCACCGCCAAGGTGCTGGGCGAGCCCAGTTTCGAAGGCAGTTTTCTGGGCGTGATGTTCCACCTGCATGTGGATCTGTACGCAGGCCTGTGGGGCAAGCTGTTCCTCGGTTTGATGGGACTGCTGCTGGTGATGGCGATTATTTCCGGGGTCGTGCTGTACGCGCCGTTCATGCGCAAGCTGGATTTTGGCGAGGTGCGCCGCGAGCGCGGCCCGCGCGTCAAGTGGCTGGACCTGCACAATATGCTGGGCATCGTCACACTGACCTGGGCATTGGTGGTGGGCGCCACCGGCATGATTAATACCTGGGCTGACCTGCTGCTGAAGTATTGGCAGTACACCGAGATGGCGGAAATGGTCGCGCCATACAAAGGTCTGCCGCCGCCCACCCAGCTGGGATCGATGCAGCAATCGCTGGAGCACGCGGTCGCTGCGGAGCCGGGCATGAAGATCGGTTTTGTCGCCTTCCCAGGCACCCCGTTCACCAGCCCGCACCATTACGGCATCTTCATGCGCGGTAACGAGGCGTTGACGTCGCGCCTGTACAAGCCAGTGCTGATCGATGCGCAGACCACCCGGATTACGGACCGCCGCCAGCTGCCCTGGTACCTGACCGGCCTGCTGATTTCGCAGCCGCTGCACTTTGGCGACTACGGCGGCCCGTGGATGCAGTTCCTGTGGGCGGCGCTGGATATCATCACCATCTTTGTGCTGGGCAGCGGCCTGTATCTCTGGCTGAAGCGGGGCGCACCGGCGCCCGCGCGCGCTGCAGCGGCAGCCAAGGAAGAACAGCAGCAGGTGCCGGCATGAGCGGCCCGTTCCTGCGCATGTGGGCGGCCCCCATCGCGCTGTCCGTGCTGACCGTGATTGGACTGTTGTCCGCACTGTTAGGCGACGGTGTGTGGGACCATGTATCTGCTGTCGCGCTGGGTGTACCGGTGCTGTTATGTCTCTGGCTGGGCTTGCGGCGACGCACAAAAAGCGATTGATTTATTTGCATTTATTGTTATCATTCCCGTGCCGTCTACTGAGGAGATCGCATGGAAGCAACGCACCCGCATTACGATAAACTGATCGCTGCAGCGCGTCATGCCGGACCGGCCACGGTCGCTGTCGCGCACCCCTGTGACCGCAACGCGCTGGAAGGCGTGCTGGACGCGGCCAATATGGGCTTGATCAAACCCATCCTGGTTGGCCCCCAGGACCGGATACGCCAGGTCGCCGACGAAGCGCGGCTGGATATCTCTGCACTGCCCATCATCGATACCGAACACAGTCACGCCTCTGCCGCCCGCGCCGTGCAGCTGGTGCACGAAGGCGCCGCGACCGCATTGATGAAGGGCAGCCTGCATACCGATGAATTAATGGGCGCTGTCGTCGCCACCGCCACCGGCCTGCGCACCGCGCGCCGGCTCAGCCACTGCTTCGTGATGGATGTGCCGGGCCGTGCCGAACCGCTCATCATCACTGACGCTGCCGTCAACATCATTCCCACGCTGGTAGAGAAGGTCGATATCGTCCAGAACGCGATCGACCTGGCGCATGTGCTGCGTTTCGATCCCGTCAAGGTCGCCATCCTGGCGGCAGTGGAAACGGTCAGCGCCAAAATGCCATCCACCATCGATGCCGCCGCGCTGTGCAAAATGGCCGACCGTGGCCAGATCACCGGTGGTTTGCTGGACGGCCCACTGGCGATGGATAACGCCATCAGCCCGGAAGCAGCATCCATCAAGCATCTGGTCTCGCCAGTGGCGGGGCGGGCCAATGTGCTGGTCGCGCCGGATCTGGAGGCGGGCAATATGCTGGCCAAGAGCCTGACCTTTATGGCCGGCGCCAGTGCCGCCGGCATCGTGCTGGGCGCGCGCGTACCGGTGATACTCACCAGCCGTGCCGATACTGTACAGGCACGCCTGGCGTCGTGTGCGGTGGCTGTACTAGTCGCGCATAGCAAACTGTCTGGCGCGCGTATTCTCGGAGGCTGAACAGATGCAGGCCAATGACAGCATCATTGTGATTAATGCTGGTTCGTCCAGCATCAAGTTTTCCATGTACAGCGGTCCGGCGCTGGATCTGACGCTACGCGGCAAGATCGAGAACCTGTACAGTGGCGTGGCCCGTTTCATCGCCCAGAACGCGGATGGCAGCGTGGTCGGCGAGCGCGAATGGCGTGATGGCCCGCTCAACCACGAAGGCGGCATGCGCTTCCTGGTGGACTTCGCACAAACCCATCTCGATGGGCACCGCGTGATCGCGGTGGGCCACCGTATCGTGCACGGCGGCGTGGCGCACAGCGGCCCGCAGCGTCTGGATGCCGCGCTGGTCGATGAGCTGGAAAAGCTGGTGCCGCTGGCGCCGCTGCATCTGCCGCACAATCTGGCGCCGGTGCGCTCGGTACTGGCGATGGCGCCGGATGTGCCGCAGATAGGCTGTTTTGATACCGCCTTCCACGTCGGCCAGCCGGCGGAGGCGCAGGAGTTTGCGCTGCCGGCCCGCATCACGGACCTTGGCGTGCGCCGCTACGGCTTCCACGGGCTGTCCTACGAGTACATCGCCAGTGTATTGCCCAAGGCAGAACCCCGGCTGGCGCAGGCGAAAGTCGTCGCTGCCCACCTCGGCAACGGCGCCAGCATGTGTGCGATGCAGTCCGGCCGCAGCATGGCCAGCACCATGGGTTTCACTGCGGTTGACGGACTGCCCATGGGCACGCGTTGCGGTGCGCTCGATCCGGGTGTGGTGCTGTATCTGATGCAGGAACTGGGCATGGACGTGGCGGCGGTACAGAAGCTGATGTACCAGGAATCCGGTCTGCTGGGCGTCTCCGGCATTTCGTCCGATATGCGTACGCTGGAACAGAGTGACGAACCGCGCGCCAAGGCGGCGATTGCGCTCATGGTCTACCGCATCGGCCGCGAGCTGGGTTCGCTGGCCGCGGCATTGGGCGGACTGGATGCGCTGGTGTTCTCGGGCGGCATCGGCGAAAACAGCGTGGCGCTGCGTTCCGCGGTCTGCAAGGATGCGGCCTGGCTGGGTGTGGAGCTGGACGAAGCCGCCAACGCCGCCAATCCACGCGGTGTCACGCGCGTCAGTGCGCCTGGCAGCAAGGTGGACGTCTGGGTAATCCCTGCCAATGAAGAATTGATGATTGCGCAGCACGCGCTGGAACTGGTGGAGGCTGGATGAGCACCGAAACCCTCTATCCCATCTTAACGGGCAAGCGCGCGCTGGTGGTTGGCGTCGCCAACGAACATTCGATCGCCTGGGGTTGCGCGCTGGCGTTCCGCAAACTGGGCGCGGACGTGGTGCTCACCTATCTCAACGACAAGGCGCTACCGTTTGTGGCGCCGCTGGCGCAGCAGATCGATGCGCAGTTGCTGCCGCTGGACGTGACGCAGCCTCGCCAGCTGGAGGCCGTGTTTGCCGCACTGGCAGAGCAGGGCAGGCTGGATATTCTGGTCCACTCCATCGCCTTTGCGGCCAAACAGGATCTGCAAGGCGGCTTGCTCGACTGTTCGCTGGACGGATTCCTGCAGGCGATGGATGTGTCCTGCCACTCCTTCATCCGCATGGCGAAGCTGGCCGCGCCATTGATGACGGACGGCGGCAGCATGTTCGCCATGAGTTACCATGGCGCCGACAAGGTCATCCCGAACTACAACGTCATGGGCCCGGTAAAGGCCGCGCTGGAAGCGGCATGCCGCTATCTGGCGTTTGAACTGGGGCCGCGCGATATCCGCGTGCATGCCATTTCACCAGGGCCGCTGCAAACCCGTGCGGCATCGGGACTGAAGGACTTCGACCATCTGCTTGCCGACGCCGTGGCGCGGGCGCCACTCGGTGAGCTGGTCGATATCGTCGATGTGGGCAATACCTGTGCCTACCTGGCCTCGCCCTATGCCAAACGCCTGACGGGCAGCACGGTCTATGTGGACGGCGGCCTGAATATCATCGCTTGAGGGGAGTTGAAGATGCAAGTAATCTTGACCGGACTGCATGGCGATGCCAGTGAAGACAGCGTTGCACAAGGCCTGGCGCTGTATTTCCATGTCAAGCAAGTCAGCATGGTGAGGCAGGGCGATAACGATAGTCCGTGGGCGCTGATTGAAGTCGCGGATTCCTACGAACGTGTCTGGAGCGTTTGCAATCAGTTGCGTGGTGTCTTCCATCGCGGGAAGGCGATCCACCTGTATATCCCTCTGCATCAGGAAGACGTGTTCCACGATCTGGAGCCGCACCAGCGTATCGATATCGCCTAACGCTGACTGGCCAGGAAGCCGTGGATCTGCGATACCACGGCAGCGCCTTCGCCAACGGCGGCGGCCACGCGCTTGGTGGAGTTGGCGCGCACGTCGCCGATGGCAAACACGCCGGGAATGCTGGTCTCCAGCGCCGCGCGTTCCGCCTGCGCCGCGCCGGGCAAGTCGTAGCCAGTCAGGATAAAGCCTTTGTCATCGACCTGCACACCGCAGTCGCTGAGCCAGCCGGTGTTGGGGTCTGCGCCGATGAACAGGAATACGCGGCAGATATCGTAGTCTGCCTCGCCGCCGCTGCGGTGGTGACGCACGCGGACCTGCTGCAGGCCTTCTTCTGCGCAGCCTTCCAGCGCCACGATTTCCGATTCCGTGTGCAGCGCGATGTTGGGCGTGGCGGCAATGCGGTCGATCAGGTAGCTGGACATGGTGGACGCCAGGCTGTCCTTGCGGATCAGGATGTGTACCTTGGCGGCGTGGCCGGCCAGGTAGACGGCCGCCTGTCCCGCGGAGTTGCCGCCGCCGACCAGTATCACTTCCTCCGTCGCGCACAAGCCGGCTTCCAGCGGCGAGGCCCAGTAATACACGCCTTTGCCTTCAAACTGTTTGAGATTCGCGAGCGATGGACGGCGATAACGCGCGCCGCACGACAGCACCACGCTGCGGGCCTGCAGCCGCGTGAGACTGCCGCACATCTCGACCTGCAGCGGATAGGCGCCGCACAGCAGACGGCCCGCTGGCGCCGGTATCGCCATCTTCACGCCGAACTTCTGCGACTGCACAAACGCGCGGCCGGCCAGGGCGCCGCCCGAGATCCCCGTCGGGAAGCCAAGGTAGTTTTCGATGCGCGCGCTGGCTGCGGCCTGCCCGCCATAAGCGCGTGTTTCCAGCACCAGTACCGTCAAGCCTTCCGACGCCGCATAGACGGCGGTGGCCAGACCGGCGGGGCCGGCGCCAACGACAATCACGTCCCAGACCTGGTCCGGGCTGAGTTCTGGCAGCGTGCCCAGGCAGCGGCCCAGGTCCACAATGCTGGGGTTCTTTTTGACGTCGCCATTGGGGCAGACGGCCAAAGGCCAGTCCTGGGTTTCGGGCTGATAGCGTTCGCACAGGGCGCGCGCCTGCTCATCGCTGCGCGGGTCCAGCACGCGGTGCGGCAGGCCGTTACTCGACAACCATCCCTGCAAGCTGTGCATGCGCGCATGGCCGGGCGTTGCGACCAGCACCAGACCGCCATCCTTGTTATCGATCTGCTCGACGCGGCGCAGGATAAAGGCGCGGACGATGCGTTCCCCCAGCTCCGCCTCGGCGATCAGCAGCGCGCGCAAGGATTCCGTGGTCAGGACCAGCGCTTCCACGTCGCCGACAGCATGGCCGTTGACCAGCGTGGGCGCGCCGGACAGCTGGCTGATTTCGCCAGCGAATTCGCCGGGGCCATGTTCGGCGATCACCGAGGTATTCCCCAGGCCGTCGTGCCGGCTGATGCGGATAGCGCCTTGCATCACCACGTACATGCCAAAACTGGTCAGGCCCGCGTCGAACAGGCATTGGCCATCACGGAAGGCGACCAGCGTGCCGAAACGCTGGATGCGCTTGATCTCCGTGGGCGTCAGCTTGGGCAGCGCCTGGGCGGTGCGGGTCTTGAAGGTGTCGTAGATAGCCATAAGCTCTAGTCTAGCGCTATTTTTCTGCTGTCCGCCAGATTCTAAAGTGAGATACTTGCAGATGTTTAGCGGAGGAGACACAGTGAACAAGTTGTTAAGTGCAGTGATATTCAGCCTGTCCGCGCAGACGGCGGGTGCAGCCGATTTATTCAATGGCCGCGATTTCAGCGGCTGGGAATTGCAGACCACACCCGCAGCCGTGATCGAGGACGCCTTCCGCATGCTGCCGGATGGCGTAATCGCTTCCACCGGCAAACCGTCGGGCTTTCTGGCCACCCGGCAGACCTACAGCAATTACAGGCTGCACGTGGAATGGCGCTGGAGCGGCAAGCCTGGCAACGGTGGCGTGCTGCTGCACATCAGTCCTGGTACTTTTGACCGCGTCTGGCCCGTCAGCCTGCAAGTGCAAACCAAGAATGGCAATGCCGGTGACTTGCTGCCCATGGCGGCCGCCAGTTTTGACGAGGCGCTGACCAGCAAGCCGGGCGCCGAGCCACGCATCAAAGCCCATACGGCGGCGGACAGCGAAAAGCCGGTCGGCGAATGGAATGCCTGCGATATCCTCAGTCGCGACGGCGTGGTGGAGGTGACGCTGAATGGCGTGCCGCAAAACCGGGTGTCGCATGCGATACCGGCATCCGGCCGCATCGGCTTCCAGCTCGAAGGCACGCCATATGAGCTGCACAACGTGGTGCTTACGCCGCTGGATTGAACCAGCGGGCCAGGGCTTGCGGCAGCCCGTCATGGCCCGTCGTTTGGTCGGTGGCCCAGGCCACGGTGCCGTCGGGACGCACCAGCAGGGCGCTGATACCCAGCGATTCCCTGACACGAGCGGCGACGTATTGAACCCGTTCGCCGTAAGCTGCGGCACAGGCCTGGCGCGCGGCGTCCCCGGTGAAGTCCAGCAGCAGTGCGCGGCCGCCGTGCATCAAGTCGCCGACCCGAGTGCCGTCCTCACATTCAAAGTTGGGGGCACTGAGGCCGGCCAGTGGATGGCCAGCGTCCAGATCGTAGCGCGTGAAGATGCCCCATACGCGCGCCGCGAAGTAAGTGGCGCCGTCACGTGTTCCGACCAGGTCGCGGAAGATGGCATGCAATGCCTGTCCTTCCGGTCCCGGGCGCATGGCCGCCACCTGGGCGCGTGACCAGTCCAGCACTTGCGCGCCGACGGGATGGCGCTCGTCATGGTAGCTGTCGAGCAGCCCATCGGGCGCCGTGCCATGGAGGGTGGCAGCCAGTTTCCAGCCCAGATTCATTGCATCGCCCAGTCCGAGATTGAGTCCCTGGCCGCCCAGCGGTGAATGAATATGGGCCGCGTCGCCCGCCAGCAGGATGCGGCGGTTACGGTAACTGCTGGCCTGGCGGGCGCGGTCGGTCCAGGTGGTGGCGGTGTGCACCGCGCTGAGCGTCACGTCAGTGCCGGAGATGCGGCGCAGGACCGATTGCAGGTGTGCCAGCGTGATGGGTTCTTCGCCGTTGTGAAACGCGCCGCCGTCGAAATCCTGCATGGCCAGGTAGCCAGGCTGGGACTGGAAGTACATGCCGCGCGGCGTCTTGGTGCGGACCGGACTGAGTTTTTCCGGATCGGCGATATCGACGCGCGTGGTGTAACCCGTGAACTCTGGCTCCGTACCGGCAAAATCAAACCCGGCGAGTTTGCGCACCATGCTGCGTGCGCCATCGCAGCCGATCAGCCACTGGCCGTGGAATGACTGGCTGTTTGCCTGAACTGAAACCACATCTGCGCTCTGCTGGCACGCCGTGATGGCGTGGCCGCGCAGGATGCGGACACCCAGTGCGCTGGCGCGGCGCGCCAGTACGGACTCCAGTTCCTGCATCTCCGCCAGCAGGTTGGTGGGCGTGGAGCTGGGCAGACGATAAGGCCATTGTGCCGTATCGATATCAGGGTACTGAAATGCGATGCCGGCAAAGTGCCCGGCCTGTAGCGATTTGTTATCACCGAACGGATTCTTGAGCCGCCGGGGGACTTCGAGCTGCGCCAGCAGGCCACGGCGGTCGAGCGCTTCGACGCTCAGGGACGACAGTCCGCGCGTGCCGAATGGCAGTTGCTTCAACAAGGAATCCGGTTGCTCCGCCTTTTCCAGGACCAGCACCGAGCATTCTGCCAACGCCAGCTCGCAAGCCAGAAACAGGCCGACAGGACCGGCGCCGCAGATCATCACGTCATAGGTAGTATTCATGCAGCCAGTCTATCGGCAGCGATCGCGCCCGGATTGTACAAACGCGACAAAATGGCAGCGCTCAGGGCTTCCCGGCCTTGCGCGCGAAGGCAGCTGGTGTGGTGCCGCTGTAGCGTTTGAACTCGCGGCTCAGGTGCGACTGGTCGGTATAGCCCAGCCGCTGCGCCAGATCGGCGATGTCCGAGTCCGGCTGCTGCATGAGCTGATTGCGCGCCTGTTCAAAGCGCACCAGTCCCGATACGTCTTTGACCGTGTGGCCGGCGGACTGCTTGAATTTGCGTTCCAGCGTACGCACAGTGGCATGCGCTGCTGCTGCGACCTGGCTGACCGGCAGCGCGCCGTTTGCCTGGCGTATCGCCTCGCCAGCCTTGTGCAACGTGGTGTCCAGTTGCGCCTGCGCGCCAAGCAGATGCTGTTCCAGCGCGGCCACCGCCAGATCGATGCGGTCGGCCAGCATCCACTGCGCCAGTGTCGCATGCAAGTGGGCGACAGGGTGTTCGAATAGCTGAATGCTATCCTTGGCCGGCGGCACGCCAAGTAACTCAAACACGGTCCACGGAAAACAGCGGATAGCAAGTATGTCCAGGCGGCCGTGAGCGCTGAAATGGACTGGCTGATTTAACAGCCCGACCAGAAATGGCGAAGGCAAGGTCTGCTTGCCGTCCGCGCTGCAGTCGCCGCCAAAATGGAAGATGATTTCAGCATACCCGTCCGGCATCACTTCGAAGGACGAACGCTGCGGTCCAAGGTCGCGGTGGAGATGCCAGAAGCACTTGACGACGTCGCGCAGCGCTTCCGGCGGTTCGAATTCGGTCGGCCGCATCGCTTACCAGGCCAGTACGCGGGGACCGATCAAGGCGCCCACTGCGGCGGGAACCAGCATGCCGAGCAGGTACCAGAAACCGACGAACACAATACTTAGTTCGGGACAGTGCAGACAATACAAGACAGCAGCCGTGGCGCCAGCGGCAAAGCCCGCAGCGGCGCCGGCCAGGCGCAGGCGCGTCGGCGTGCGCTCGCGCATCACGCGCAATATCGCGACGAACATGGGCAGGGAAATGAGTGCAATCAGCATGGTGCAGTAGTGCCAGGTGCTGCCCCAGAACAGATCGACCCGTGCTTCGGGTGCGGCATTCGTCAGCAATGCGGCGCTGGCGGTCCATGCCAGCAGCAATGGCGCGGCGATCAGCGCCGGCAAGGTCCGGGTGCGCGCTCCCGGTACCGACAGGCGGCGAACGGCAATCAGGCCGGCCGCCATCAAGGCCACTGAGAACCCCAGCTTGCTCCAGAAAGCCGGCAGCATCAGCTCCGCCATCAGCTCGCGCCGTACGCCCAGCAGTACCAGCATCATCAGGAAGCTGGCCAAAAGGCCCCACAGCAAAGGCGATAGCGCCGAACGGGCAGACGGGGCGCTGACGGCGACGTCGGGGCCGCTGGCAAGCATGTATATCAGGTCATCGGTTTTCATGATGCTTCTCTCAGTGTCGTTGCCAGTGCTTTCAAGCCGCGGTGCACGGATACTTTGACTGCCGCTTCGGACATCTTCAGCAAGTCCGCCGCCTCGCGCATCGACAGGCCATCGAGCTTGGTGTAGACGATGGCTTCGCGCTGCTTGTCCGGCAGTGTGGCCAGCAGCTTGAATAAATCGCGCTGCGCCTCGCCGGCCTCCTGGTCGGCGCTGGAAAACAGCGCGTCTTCGTCCTCCAGCGGCTGGTGCAGCGCGTCCTGGCGCGCGTGACGGCGCAGCCAGTCAATCAATTTGTAGCGGGCGATGGCGTAAATCCACGCGGTCAGCGGCAGGCCGTGCTCGTAGCTCAGGCGCTGGTTGTGGATCGCCAGCAGCGATTCCTGCACCAGGTCTTCCACTTCGCTCGGCCAGCCGCTAAGGCGCCGCCGCAGGAAGGCGCGCAAGTAGGGCGTCGTCGCTTGCAGGAAGTGACGATATGCCTGGGCGTCGCCATCCAGTCCCTGCACAAACAGCGCATGCAAGCGCAGCTCTGTGTGACGCAGGGCGTCTGTCTCTGTTATTCGCTCTGTGGGCGCTTTTGGTAACAGCATGTGATTGATAAATATCGGCTGAAAAAATTTTTGTCTCGCGCTGTAACCATTTACCCGGTCCCAGCGAATTACCTGTCACTCTCACATAAACAGGCAATACATCATGAAACGCCAACTCACGCCTGATCCTGCGTCGGCATCATATGCCGACAATGACCGCAAAGTCAAAAGCCTTATCCATCCGGGTTGGCTGCGCTGTGCCCACTGGCTGAATGCGGTTGCAGTAGTGATTCTGGTCCTGAGCGGCTGGCGGATCTACAACGCGACGCGCTTTCTCGATTTCGCGATTCCCAAGGAGCTTACGCTGGGCGGTTGGCTGGGCGGCGCGTTGCAGTGGCACTTCGCCGCCATGTGGCTGCTGGTTGCCAATGGCGTCTGCTATCTGGCGATCAATCTGTGGACAGGGCGGCTGCGCCGCAAATTTTTCCCTATCTCGCCGGGCCAGGTGCTGGCGGACGTGAGCGCCGCCCTGCGCGGCAGGCTGGCGCACGCCGATCTGCGCCACTACAACAGCGTGCAGCGGCTGGCCTATGTCTTCGTCATGCTGGACAGCGTGCTGCTGGTGATGTCCGGCCTGGTGCTGTGGAAGTCGGTGCAGTTTCCGATTTTACGGGAGCTGATGGGCGGCTACGAAGGCGCGCGCCGCGTGCATTTCTTTGCCATGGCCGGGCTGTGCGCCTTCATCGTGGTGCATGTCGCGATGGTGGCGCTGGTGCCACGCACTTTGCTGGCCATGCTGCGCGGCCGTTAAACCAACAGGATACATCATGTCGATTATTATTCCACCGGATGGCGCGGCCATGCTCAAAGACGCCATCGCCAAAGTAGCGCAGCCTTCGCGACGCGCCTTCCTGCAACGCAGCCTGACGCTGGGCGGCCTGAGCTTGTTGACCGGCTGTTCGCTCGATAGCCAGGAAAGCGTGGAACGGGCGCTGATGTCCGTGTCCCGCTTCAACGACCGCGCACAGGGCTTGCTGTTCGACCCGAATCGCCTTGCGCCGACCTACCCGGACAGCATGATTACGCGGCCATTTCCTTTCAACGCCTATTACGAGGAAGACGAGGTGCGTCACGTCGATGGCGAAGCCTGGCGGCTGGAGCTCAGCGGTCTGATTGCCGACCGCAAGCCATGGACGCTGCGCCAGCTGCAGGCGATGCCGCAGCAAAGCCAGATCACGCGGCACATCTGTGTTGAAGGCTGGAGCGCCATCGGCAAGTGGGGCGGAGTGCCGTTCAGCGTGTTCCTGCGCCGTATCGGCGCTGACCTGAGCGCCAAATATGTCGGCTTCAAATGCGCCGACGACTACTTCACCAGCATCGACATGGCCACCGCGCTCCATCCGCAAACACTGATGGCGCTGACCTACGATGGCCAGCCATTACCGCCGCGCTATGGCTTTCCGATGAAGCTGCGCATGCCGACCAAGCTCGGCTACAAGAATCCCAAGCACGTACAAGCCATTTTTGTCACCAATACCTACTCTGGCGGCTACTGGGAAGACCAGGGGTATAACTGGTTCGGCGGCAGCTGAACCTTCATTTATTTTCTTACAGAGGAACCATCATGAAAAAAATTACCATCGCACTGATCGCCGCTTGCCTGACCATGACCGGCGCCGTCTACGCTCAGGACAGCATGAAGAAGGAAGAGATGAGCAAGGACGCCATGAAGAAGCCGGCCAAGAAAGACCACATGGCAAAGGACGAAATGAAGAAAGACGCCATGAAGAAGGACGACATGAAGAAAGATGAAATGAAAAAGGATGAAATGAAGAAGGACGAGATGAAGAAGTAAGCAGCGCAAAAAACCGGGCCAGCGAGTGGCCCGGTTGATTCACATTACAGCGACTTGAGGAAGGCTAGCAGCGCATCGCGGTCAGTCTTCGACAGATTCTCGAAGCGCTGGCGCGCTTTGGCTGCTTCGCCATCGTGCCACATGATGGCTTCGGTCAGGTTGCGTGCGCGGCCGTCGTGCAGGTAGCCGACCTTGGCGCTGTTGCCCATGACTTTCTCGGTGTAGCCCAGGCCCCACAGCGGCGCGGTACGCCACATATTGCCCTTGGCCTGACCTTCAGCGAACTTGTCGGCCAGGCCGGCGCCCATGTCGTGCAGCAGCAGGTCGGAATAGGGACGGATGGTCTGGTTGCGCAGTTCCGCAAACAGGTGGCCACTCCCCGTCTTCATTTCCGCCGTGTGGCAGGCCACGCAGCGCATGCCGGTGAAGACCTTGGCGCCGGCAGCCACCTTGGCTGGATCGACGTTCAGTTCATCAATCGGCGCCACGCCTTTCGGGAAGCCGCTGGCCAGGCTGCGTTGCGCAGGCACGGCCACCAGCGCCAGATAGCGCGACAGCGATTGCAGGTCCGCTTCCGAAATACCTTTTTGCTGTGCGGCCGATCCGCAGCTGGAAGGGTCGCTATTGCATGAGCGGTTGCGGTACACAGGCGAGGTCACGGCCATGTCCTGCAGCAGTGCAGTTGCCGCTTGCTGACGCAGCGTCGCCTTGGATGCCTTCCAGCCGAAGCGGCCCAGACGCACCGCGCCGGTTTCCGAATCGTAGACATAGTTGGCGACACCTTTGACGCCATCGACGTCCGGCGACGCGCTTGCACGCGCCAGAATATCAGCTTCCGCCACGGCTTCCAGCAGGCCGGCGCCGATGATAGGCTGGGCTGCGCGCAGCGACACGGTATCCGGCGTAGGACCTTCAAACGCCAGCACCGGTTTGCGCAACTCGACGGCGGTGCCATCGGCCAGCTTCTTGCTGGTGGTTTCGAAGCTCGACACGCGCACGCCGGTGCCCCAGTTCTGCGGCACGCCAGTGGACGACACGGCATTCATCTGCACCGTGGTGCCATACACCGGGTGCGGCAGCTGCTGGCCCGAAGCGTTGGTCGACGCCACCCGCACCGACATGCTGTCCAGACGCTGGTTCAGCGCTGTTGGCGCGTAGCTGCGGCCATTGTTGACGTGGCAGGCAAAGCACGACGACTGGTTGAAGCGGGGACCTTGCAGGCCGACGGCAGCATCGTAGCGGTCATTGCCAGGTTCGTTGTGGTCGCCGGTGGTGAAGTTGGTGTGGAACAGGCGACGGCCCTCAACAAAGCGCTGCATGTTCTGCATGCCGATATTGGTATGCGGCTGCTGGAACATGAACAAGGCGTTGTCCGAGTAGTTGTAGCCGACCGAACCGGCGCCGCCGGACAGGGTTTCCGTTGGCAGCGGCACGGAGTTCAGGCGCGGCTGCACACCGTACCATGGCTTCAGGCCCTGGCCGACAACATATACCCATTCATACGAGTAGTAGCGGATGCCGCCGTTGTCGCCCTTGGACTGCATCGAGTCGGTGGTCGAGAACATCGATGGCGACACCTCGATCACGTCGCCCTGTACCAGCGGACGCGCCTTGATGTCCTTGCCGGCGATCGGGAAGCCGTTGGTGTCCAGCGCCGTCATGCCCGGATATTCCTTGACCTGCAAGGTGCACGCACCGTTGATGCCGTTGGCGCTGGCCAGCTTGTTGTTGGCCGGGTAGGCGATCGGCTTGCAGACCTTGACCGTGTCGTCCACCAACTGGCCTGGCGCCATCCAGCCATAGCCGGTCACGCCCGGCCGGTCGATGGCGCGGAAGAAGGCCACGCCGCCTTGCAGGAAGTCGACGGTGGTGTACTGGTTGACGATCAGCTGCGGCTTGGTCACGCCAGGCACTTTGCTGTTGTCGATGATCTCCATGCCCCAGGTACGGTTCTTGAAGTATTGCGGCACGAAGGTCAGGTAGTTACCCGGACCTTTATCGACCGGCAGGCCGGTTACCGGGTCCACCGTTTCGTTGGGACCGTAGCCGATTTCGTTCCAGTCTTCGCCGCGCTCGCGGCCGTGACGCGCCAGGCCGCGGGCGCCGAAGCGGGTCACCAGCGTACCGTCGGGCAGCGTGAATTGCAGCGATTCGATCGGTTCGCCGGAAGCAGGCAAGGGCGCCCAGCCCGCACCGCTGGCCGGGAAGTTGAAGGCCGACGTCGCCGAGCTGCCCAGCGAGTTGTCGCTGCCTGGCGTCTTGAACTCCACCTCAAACAGCGAGTAGCCATACTGCGTTGCGCGTGCCACGCCTTGCAGGCGGAGGTAGCGCGCGTTCACGCCGAGGTTGAAGAATTCCTCGGTGCCGCCTTTGCCGTCGGTGACGGAGCGGATCTTGGTGAAGTTCTGGCCGTCGTCCGAGACCAGCAGATCGTAAGCCTTGCCGTAAGCGTTCTCCCACAGCAGCTTCATATAGCCGACCTGGGTCTTGGCGCCGAAGTCGAACTGGATCCAGGCGCCGTCGCCGTCCTTGGCGTCGCTGGACCAGCGGGTGCTGGTCTTGCCGTCGATCGCGTAGACCGCCGCGTTGGCGGGATTCTCGACCTTGGACGACATGGCCGTGACGGGCTTGATGGTGACGCCTGGCTTGGTTGGATCTACCTGCACCGGATCTGGCGTGGTCGGATTGTCAGGCGTGGTCGGATCGGTCGGCGTGCCTGCCGATCCGCCGGAATACGCCTGGATCTCGAAAATCGAATAGCCGTAGTTGGTCGAACGCGTGACGCCTTGCATGCGCAGATAACGTCCCTGGGCATTCAGGCCCGTCCAGTCCTCGGTGCCGCCCTGGCTGTTGTCCACGGTTTTAATCGTGGTGAAGGTCTTGTTGTCATCCGATACCTGCAGCAGGTATTTGGTGGCGTGGGCGTTTTCCCACTCGATGTGTACGCGGTTGATCGGTTTGCTGCTACCGAAATCCAGCGTCAGGTTCTGGTCGTCGCTGAACAGGCTGCCCCAGCGCGTGTTGGAATTGTGGTCGATGGCAGCGGCGGCCGACAGGTCGCCGCGCTCCGAACCGCTGGACGTTGCGCCAACCGGCGTCAATACCACCTCCGGCTCGGCCGCCGCGCCGCCCATCCGCATGGCGCTGGCGGTACGGCCGCTGTCCGTTGGCGTGCTGTCGCTGCTGCCGCCGCACGCGGCCAGCGCCAGGCTCAGTGCGAGTGGCAACCCGGTTATTCTTAGTCGGTGAAACGTTTCCATCGTTCGCAGTCGATCTGAACGTATAAGCATGCTATCCCCTTGGCTTTCGGCAGGTGTAAAAGGTTGCCAACGGCACATCACCGTGGCGCCGCGCATTTTGCTACAGAAAATGTTTTCGCAGCGCACGAATGATTCAAGTATATGAAGGCGCTACGACATTGCCACATGGCAACGAACGTGAAGGTATATTGGGTGATATGACCTGTCAAGCAGATAAAACAACGTTTCCAAATACTGTTTTGGCGATAAAAACAAATGTTTTGCCAGATTTAAAACAGTCAGTTTATACTTTTTGCGTAGTGAAATTACATAATTACATAAGCTGGGGATACCTCGATGCATACTGCGATGACCACCACGGAGATTTTTCTCCTGGCAATGTTGATCATCTTTTCCATTCCTTATCTGGTCTGGCGCCTGTGCGACACCAATTACTATGCGCCGCTGGTGGTGGTGCAAATCATCGCCGGCATCCTGCTGGGACCCGGCGTACTGGGTTCGGCATTTCCGGATTACTACAAATTTGTGTTCACGCCACCCGTCATCCAGTCGCTGAACAGCATTGCCTGGTGGGCCGTGATGCTGTTTGTGATGATCGCGGGGATTGAACTGGATTTGCCCAAGGCCTGGGAGCACCGCCGCGAAAGCGTGATCACCGCCAGCATGGCGCTCGGCACGCCGCTGCTGTTTGGCTGCGTGGCGGCGCTGGGCATGTTGTCGTACAGCGGCTGGATCGGCCCCAACGGCAAGGACTGGCAATTCGTGCTGGGCGTGGGCATGGCGTGCGCCGTGACCGCGCTGCCGATTCTGATTCTGCTGATGGAGAACCTTGAGATTCTGCGTCAGCCTATCGGCCAACGCATCCTGCGCTACGCCAGCCTGGACGATATTGCCATCTGGGGCGTGCTGGCGCTGATCCTGCTGGACTGGACGCGCGTCGGCCGCCAGCTTGGTTTCCTGGTGCTGTTCGCACTGGCGGCGTGGGGCTTCCGCAAGCTCATGGCGCGCCTGCCGGAGCGCGACCGCTGGTATGTGTCGCTGATCTGGCTGGCGGCGTGCGGCTTTGCGGCCGACTGGGCCGGCCTGCACTTCATGGTGGGCGCCTTCCTGGCCGGTGCGGTGATGGACGCGCACTGGTTCGACCAGGAGAAAATGGACCTGATGCGCCACCATGTGCTGCTGGCGTTCATGCCGGTCTTCTTCCTGAGCACCGGCTTGCGCACCAACTGGGGCATGGGCGGTTCGGCGGTGTTCATCGCCGCAGCGGTGCTGCTGGTGGCGTCGGTGACGGGCAAGCTGCTCGGCGTGCAGATCGCCGGCAAGATCCTGAAATGGCAGCCGGGTGAGGCATCGATCATCGGCTGGCTGCTGCAAACCAAAGCGCTGATCATGATCATCTTCGTCAACATCCTGCTCGACAAAGGCATCATCACCAACGAGACCTTTACCGCCATGCTGTTGATGGCGGTGGCCAGCACCATGTTGACGGTACCTGCCGTCGCACCGAAGCTGCGGCAGGTGAAGGAGCTGATTTTCCGGACCAGCTAACGCCGGCCGGCGCCGTCAGCGTATCAGGCGCGCGGGCGCTGGCGGTGGAACACCATTGGGCTGTAAGGCACGTTGGACGGCGGCGCCGATTTCAGGATGCCCGGTTTCATGGCGCCGACCACGTGCATTTCGCATGGCTTGCAATCGAAGCGCAGCGTGTAGGTTTCGTCGCCACTGACCAGCGTCATCGGCTCTGCACGCACCTGGCCTTGCACGCCTTGTACACCCTTGGCCTGTTTCGGGCACAGGTTGAACGAGAAGCGCAGACAGTGCTTGGTAATCATCAGCGGCACTTCGCCCGCTTCTTCGTGCGCCTCGTAAGCGGCGGCGATCAGCTGCACGCCATGCTTGTGATAGAAGGCGCGGGCCTTTTCGTTGTAGACGTTGGCCAGGTAGCTGAGCTGGGTGTCCGGGTACACGGCCGGCGGCTCGGCGGCGGCCTTGCGTTGTGGGCGGTCCCAGCCGGCCAGGCGCACGGCTTCATGCGCTTCAATCGCTTCGCGGCGCAGCGCATTGATGGCGGCCGATGGCACGAACCATGGCTGCGACAGTTTCAGGTCCACGCTTTCAGCAGCAAACATGGTGTTGCCCAGTTTGGCCAGGCTGGCGCGCAGCGAGGCATCGGCCTGGTCGGCGTTCTGTGCCGGTTGCAGCGCGATGGCAGCGGTGGTCTCGCTGACGAAACCATCTTCATCGGTCAATGACAGACGCAGGCCCTGGCCTTGTTCGCTCAGCGCCAGATGCAGGCCGACCTTGCGCTCGGACGACTTCTTGTTCAGCGCAGCTTCCCAGTGGTGATCGCGGTTGCGGTTGACCGACAGGCCGACTTTCAGGCCGGTCAGCGCGCTGACAGCCTCGTTCGGGAACACGCGCCACACCTGGCCTTCTTCGTTTTGGTCCAGCTTCTTCACCACGTTGGCCTGCACGCCGTACACCTCGCGCTTGTGCAGATAGTTCAGGCCATCGCCGTTGGCCATGGCGTCGTTGGTGACAACGTCGAAATGGTCGGTGGCGATGCGGGTCACGGTGCCCAGCTCAACGCCCACGTATTTCGGGCTGTCGAAGGCGCCGATGTCATCCAGGCGGCCGTTGGCAAAGTAATCAGTGTGGCCACGATGGAAGGTCTTGTCGACGTCCGGCGTGAACAGGATGTTGGTGTTGCCGCTGGCAGCGCGCGTGAACTCGGTGCGGCGTTCGAGGATTTCGTCCAGCAGCAGGCGGTAGTGGGCGGTGATGTTTTTCACATAGCCCATGTCCTTGTAGCGGCCCTCGATTTTCAACGAGCGGATGCCGGCATCGATCAGCGCTTCCAGGTTGGCGCTCTGGTCGTTGTCCTTCATCGACAGCAGGTGTTTTTCATAAGCGACCACGCCGCCCTTGCTGTCGCTCAGCGTGTACGGCAGGCGGCAGGCTTGCGAGCAGTCGCCGCGGTTGGCGCTGCGGCCGGTGTCGGCGTGCGAAATGTAGCACTGGCCCGAGTACGCCACGCACAGCGCGCCGTGGACGAAATACTCCAGCGGCGTATCGACCTCGGCATGGATTTTCTTGATCTGCTCAATCGTCAGCTCACGCGCCAGCACCAGCTGCGAGAAGCCCACATTGCCCAGGAATTTGGCTTTTTCCACGGTGCGGATGTCGCACTGGGTACTGGCGTGCAGCTGGATCGGCGGCAGGTCCATCTCCAGCAGCCCCATGTCCTGGATGATCAGCGCATCGACGCCGGCATCGTACAGTTGCCAGATTTGCTTGCGTGCGGCTTCCAGTTCGGCGTCATGCAGGATGGTGTTGATCGTCACGAAAATGCGCGAACGGTAGCGGTGTGCAAACTCCACCAGACTGGAGATATCCTCGATCGGATTGCTGGCGTTATGGCGCGCGCCGAAGGCCGGCCCGCCGATATAGACGGCATCGGCGCCGTGCAAAATGGCTTCGCGGCCGATTTCGGCGGTTTTGGCGGGCGACAGCAGTTCAAGCTGGTGGGCTAGCAGTGACATGGCTTGATTCCTTACGTGTGAAGGCGGGAATTATAGCAAAATCAAGGCCTTAAGTCAGCTTTCCTGGTGCCGCGCGAGATCGCCGCCGGCAGCGCAATGCCGGCCAGCGACACGCTATCAGGCGTAGCCCAGCGCCGGACTTTTGCGCCGCGCGGGCAAGGCCATCACCTTGGCGGGGGCGGGCAGGGCGCGGGCGTCCGCCTGCAGGCGGAATTGCCCAACCAGCTGGGTCAGCGTATCGGCCTGTTCGCGCATGGCGACGGCGGCAGCCGCAGACTGCTCGACCAGTGCGGCATTCTGCTGCGTCATGTCGTCCATTTGCGTCACGGCCTCGTTGATTTGCTGGATGCCGGTACTCTGTTCGCGGCTGGCATCGGCGATTTCGCCGATCACGCCGGCCACGCGGCTGACGCTGTCGACGATGCGCTCCATCGCCACGCCGGCCTGTTCCACCAACAGGCCGCCTTGCTGCACGCGCGTCGAGGAGTCGTCGATGAGTGCCTTGATTTCTTTGGCTGCGCCTGCCGAGCGCTGCGCCAGGTTGCGCACTTCGGTGGCCACCACGGCGAAGCCGCGCCCCTGGTCGCCGGCGCGCGCCGCCTCGACTGCGGCGTTGAGCGCCAGGATATTGGTCTGGAAGGCAATACCGTCGATGACGCTGATGATATCGACGATCCTGGCCGATGCGGTACTGATGGCCGCCATGGTGTCGACCACCTGGCTGACCACCTGGCCGCCTTGTTGCGCGGTGCTGGCCGCCTCGCTGGCCAACTGGCGGGCCTGTAGCGCGCTGTCGGCATTATGTTGCACAGTGCTGGTCAGTTCTTCCATCGAGGAGGCGGTTTCCTCCAGGGCGCCAGCCTGCTGCTCGGTGCGCGCCGACAGGTCCAGATTGCCGCTGGCAATTTCGCTCGACGCGGTCTGGATCGCCTGGGCGCCGTGCTGCACCTCGCCGATGACGGCGGTGAGCTTGTCGCTCATCTGGCTCAGCGCGCGCTGCAGCTGTCCGATCTCGTCGCCGCTGGCGCTGTGGACGCGCGTAGTGAGGTCGCCGCCGGCTACGGCGTCCGCCAGCGCCACTGCGGCGCGCAAGGCCTGCACCAGTTGGCGCACCAGCACCACGCCTGCCACCGTGACGCCCAGTGTAATGATGGCAGCGATGGCGCTTGACAGCAGGATCGCATCATGGCGCGTCGCCGCTGCTTGCTCGGAAGCGTCTTCGGCCAGCTTGACGTTGTAGGCGCGGTGCTCTTTCATTGCCTTGTCGGCAGCCATGATGTGCGCCTGGATCGACAGCTGCTTCGCGCGCGCCGCCTCGATATTGCCGGCGGCCGACAGGGCCAGGACGGCGTCGCGCGCTGCATAGTAGCCGCGCAACGTTTCCCGGTCCTGTTGCAGCAGCTGGCGGTCATGCTCATCCGACAAATCTTCTTTTTGGTAGCGCGCCAGCGTTGCCTCGATGGCGGTTTCCTGCTTGCGGATTTCCTCCATCACGCGCGATTTCTCGACACCCTCCGTGCTCGCAATATGCTTCCAGACGTTGATCCGCATGCGGAACATGGCTTCGGCCGCGTCATCGAGGTGTTCGATGCTGGGTAGCGAGTTTTCGTTGGCGTAGTTGGCCGCGTGATACACCGACTGGATCTGCACCATGCCGACCGTTCCTAATGCAATGAGGCCGGCCACGGCAACGAAAATCAGGATATAGAGTTTTTTTGCGAAAGTCATGATGAGGCTCCACACGTTGGTTGCGGCGATTGCCGCTGTAAGAGCATCATGCCAAGAATATTTGATGAAATCAATTAAATTGATTAAATCGGTGGAATTAGTCTTATTGGGATTGCTGCTGTTGTTGTTTTGCATCATCATTATCAGGCACCCAGCGCGCCAGCACGCCGGCGAAGGCGGCCGCCGTGAACGGCTTGGTCAAATAGTCGTCGGCGCCGGCCGCGAGGCAGCGCTCACGGTCGCCTTCGACGGCGCTGGCGGTCAGCGCCACCACCGGGGTGCGGGTGCGCGCCTGGGCTTGCTCCCACAGCCGGAAGCGCCGCGTCGCCTCATAACCGTCCATCACGGGCATCATGCAATCCATGAGCACAATGTCATAGCGCTGTTGCTCCAGGGCGGCCAGCGCCTGCGCCCCGTCATGGGCTTCGTCGACCTCCCAGTCGAGCTTTTTGAGCAGGATGCTCGCCAGTAGCCGGTTCATTTCGGTGTCCTCCACCAGCAGCACGCGTTTGCCTGTGGCCGGCAAGGCCGGCGCCGGCGCCGGCGCCGGAACCGCCGCAGCGGATGTGCTGACGTAGCGCGAGGGCAATTCAATCCCAATCGTCGTGCCGACGCCAGGGGCGCTGACGCAATCCATCGCCCCGCCCATCAGGCTCACCAGGCGCTGACAGATTGCCAGGCCCAGGTCGGCGCCGTCATCGGTTGTCCCGGCTTGCGCCTGGCTGGTGGTGGCGAACCAGCGTGCCTGCATGGCGGCCGGGAGGCCGGCGCCAGTGTCACGCACCGCATAGCGCAGCAGCCATTGCTCGCCGTCGGGGCGGGCGCTGAACGTGACCTCGATGTCGCCGCGGTCGGTGAACTTGATGGCATTGTCCAGCAGGTTGCCCAGCACCTGGCGCACACGGCCGGCATCGCCTTCGACCAGGCCGGGCGGTGCGCTGCTGCGGCACGTCATGCGCAATCCCTTGCGCGCCGCGCCCGGACGGTGCAGGGCCACGGCCTGCTCGACCAGCAGCGCCGCATCATACGGCTGGAGGTCCAGCGTCATCTGGCCCGATTCGATGCGCGAGAAGTCGAGCACATCGTTGATGATGTGCAGCAGCGCCAGCGTACCCTGATGGACGTTGCCGGCGTAATTGCGCTGAGTGGGGCTCAGTTCGGTATCGAGCAGCAGTTCGGACATGCCCAGGATCGCATTCATGGGGGTGCGGATTTCATGGCTCATGACGGCCAGGAAGCGCGACTTGGCGGCGCTGGCCGCATCGGCGCGCGCCTTGAGCGCCAGCGCATGGTCGGCGTCGCGCTCGCGTCGACGCAGCAGCCGGGCCACCAGCCAGAAGGCCGCCAGCGTGACTGCGGCGCTGGCCAGCGCCACCGCACCGATCAGGTGCATGCTGGTGCGCCAGCCGGCAAGCAGGGTGCCCTCGCTGACACTGGCGCTCAGCAGCACGGGATAGTCGCGCAGCAGGCGCACCGCGCTCAGGCTACCGGCCGGTTCGTCGCCGCCGGTGTGGAGGTCGGGCGTGCGGACCACGTCGTGCTGTTTGCCGCTTGCCAGTAGCTGGTGCGCGGCACTGTCGCGATGCAGCTTGCCGGTGGCGGCCGGCAGCTGCGGCCAGCGCGCCAGCAGCGTCAAGTCCTGGCGATACAGCGCGATCGCGGCCTGGCCATTCAGGCTGGCGGTGCGAAACGACTCGCTCAACGAGTCGCACGCGAGGCCGACCACCACCACGCCGGCGAACTGGCCATGGTTGTCGTCGAGTCGCTGGCTCACATAAAACAGCCAGCGGCCGTCGCCCGGGTCGCGCTCCGGCGCGCTCAGGAACGGCTGGCCGAGCGCATGACGGCGGTGATAGCGGAAGTAGTCCTGCGCGGCGACGCTGGCTGGCGTTGCCGGATAGCCGCGCGTCGAGGCGCGGATCTTGCCACTGGCATCGACGATATGGGCGACGGCGACGTGCGGCAGCATCGCCGCCTGGTCGCGCAGGCTGCGATACACCGCCACGCTGGCGATGTCGTCGGCGTTGCTGTGCGCCAGGCCGGCCAGGCTGTCCAGCAGCAGATGGCCGGAACTCAATGTTTGTGCAACATTCTCCGCCAGCACCTGGCTCAGGTTGTCCAGATCCAGGCGCCAGTCGGCTATCTCATGCTCGCGCAGCAGCCACGCCGAGCTCGCCATGGTGAGGGCCAGCAGCGTCAGCAGCGCTGCACAGATCAGCGCGGCCAGCTGGCGCGCGCTCGGACGCAGGCGCTGGCTGGCCACGGCCGCACCGGTGGCGGGCGCCTCAGGCGGCAATGCCGTCATCTTCAACGCTGGCGCTCACTTCAGTCAGCACTTGCACGAACAGCTGGCCTAATTCGGTGGCCTCGGCCGGCTGTTGCGCGCGCGCCGCCAGTTCCAGGGTCTGCAACAACGTCGTCAGGCGATCGGCCCCGACCAGCGTGGTCATGCCTTTGAGCGCATGGCTCAGGCGGCCGATGGCGGTATAGTCGGCGCGCTGCAACGCCCCGACCAGCTGCCGGAACAGCTCGGGCGCGTGCTCCATGAACGTCTGTGACAAGACGCGGAAGGTGCTGCGGTCGCCGGCCAGGCGCATGAGCACGGCCGGATCGATCTGTTGGTAGCTTGCGGTGTGCATGATTAAGCCTCCTCGCTCAGGATAATGGCGCCGGCCGGTTGTTGCAGGCGCAGATAGGGCAGGGTGACGACAAACACCGTGCCGTCGTTATTGCTGCTTTCGAGCATGATGGTGCCGCCCATGAGCTGGGTCAGGCGGTGGGCGATCGCCAGGCCAAGGCCGGCGCCGTCGCGGCCGCGGCTGGCGCTGTCGTCGGCCACGGTAAATTGTTCGAACAGGCGCGCGCGCACCGCTGGCGGTATGCCCGGCCCGGTATCGCAGACGCGGAACACCAGCTGGTTCGGGGCGGCGCGCACCAGCAGCCGCACGCTGCCGGTGCTGGTGACTTCCACCGCGTTGCGCAGCAGAATGTCCAGCACGCGCAGCAGTTTGGCGCGATCACACACATAATGGCGTGGCAGCGTGCTGCCCAGGTCCAGTTTCACCGCCAGGCCTTTGGCCTCGGCTGCAACGCGCTGGGCGCTGACGACGCGCTGCGCCATCTCGCCGACCTGCTCCTGGCGCAGGTCCAGCGTGGCGTGGCCCGACTCCAGGCCACTGAGCTCCAGCACGGCTTCGACCAGGCCCAGCAGGCGCATGCCGCAGGCGTGGATGCGGCTGGCAAAATTGCCCTGCTTGCTGTCGCCAAGCTCCCCCTGCAGCAATTCGGCATAGCCCAACACGCCGTTGAGCGGGGTGCGCAGTTCATGCGACATATTGGCCAGGAAGCGCGACTTGGCCAGGTTGGCGGCGCAGGCCGCCTCACGGCTGCGGATCAGGCGCCGCGTCAGCACACTCAGCATCGCGGTAAATGCCAGCACCACCGCGCTGGTCAGCGTCGCCAGTGACAGCGTCAGGCGCTGGTGCTCGACTAGGCTGGCCAGGCGCTCCTCGCGGTCCAGCCCCACCAGCGCATACAGCGGCAGCCCCGGCAACGGGGCAAAGCCATAGAAGCGCGGCCGGCCATCGATGGGACCGGCGTACTCGCCGCCGCCGCCGCCGCGCAGCATGGCGCCAAACACGGTGCTGGCGCCGATATTCTGGCCCAGGCTGTCCTGTTGGCCGACCCGCCGCGCGCGCACCACGCCGTCGGCGCCGACCAGCGCCACCGAGCCCTGGCGCCCGACGTCGACCTCGCCGTACAGCTGGGTGAAGTAGAGCGGGTCCAGCGACACCACCACCACGCCGCCGTAGCGGCCGTCGGCCATGGTGATGCGGCGCGAAATTTGCAGCGACCATTTGCCGGACACCCGCCCCAGCACCGGCGCGCTGATATACAGCAGGTCGGGGCTGTTGGGGCCATGAATGCGGATGTGGGGACGGTCGGCCAGGTTGGTCGGCGTGAAAGGCTGACTGGACAGTACGACATTGCCTGCGGGGTCGACGATGGAAAACAGGTGGTATAGGCGGCCGGCGCCCAGGCTGCTTTTGAGTTCGTCGCTGACTTTCAGCTGGCGCCCCTCGGCAGCGTAGCGCTGGCGCAGGAATAACGCGGCCTGATCGGCGGCGAGCACGGTGCGCGCCGCATGTTCGCTGAACAGGCGCACCAGGTCGCGGCTTTCGCGTTGGGCGGCAGCGCGCGCCTGGTGTTCATCGTTGTCCAGTTGCCACAGCGTCAGGCCCCAGATTCCGGCCAGTAGCAGCAGGGCAAAGGCCGTCAGCGCCCAGCGCGTGTCGCCATATTTCTGTACGGATTGCCACATGGTGTGCTCCCGTGGCCGGCCACCGCCCGAGATGGGTGGCGTACCGCCGGCCTGTTAGGTACAGCATGCTTCAACTAGCGATATTTGTCAAATTTAATTAATTCGGTAAATTCATTTGGCATCGCGCGCCACTTGGGCGCAACAGGCCCGCAAATAGCCGCGCAATTCGTCATAGTTGACCGGCTTCTGGAAGAACACCACGCCGCGCGGTACGCCGCCGCGCTGCTGCAGTGCGGCGCGATCCAGGCCTGACAGGATCGCAATGTGCATCGGCCGCAAATGGGAGTCGGCCAGCAGGGTGTTAATCAGTTCATAGCCATCCATGCCTTCCATCATGATGTCGACCAGCAAGATGTCGGGCTGGCGCCGCGCCACTTCCAGCAGCGCCTGGTAGCCGTTGTCGCAGAAACCCAGCGTGGCGCCCAGCTCCCAGCTGCCGATCTGCTTTTGATACAGCTGACGCTGCATGGGGTTGTCCTCGACGATCAGGATGGCGGCGCCCGCTTCAGTTGGCGGCCGCGCCGGCATCAGTTCGGTGCCCGCTTGCAGCTTGTACGCCATCACCGCAGCCAGCGGGATGCGGCGGTGGCCGCCCTTGGTCTTCCAGGCTTCGATTTCGCCGGCCTCCACCAGTTGTTGCACCGTGGAGACAGAAATGCCCAGCAATTCCGCGGCCCGCTGCGTGGTGCAGACTTCCTCTGTTTGTATTGCACTCTTCATAGTACCTGTTGTCACCAATAAACTACAGCAAGAATTAAAAATACCAAATATACCGATTTCGATAAAAATTAAGGCATAATCGGTTTTACTGACGAATGACTTTTCCCGACGCCATTATGCCGCTGAACCCGGCAAGCGCCTAGAGGAATCCGAAAGGAGCCGCAATGAAAGTGCTGGTCGTAGATGATAACCAGATGAATCTGGACCTGTTCTGCCACATGCTGAGCATGCTCGATGTGGCGAAACCGCTGCCCATGCAGGACGCGGCGGAAGCGCTGGCCTGGTGCGCACACCGCACGCCCGACCTGGTGGTGATTGATTATATGATGCCCGGCATCGATGGCCTCGAATTCCTGCGCCGTTTCCGTGACCTGCCCAATATGCGCGAGGTGCCGGTGGTGATGGTGACCGCCGACACCGAGGTGGGGGTGCGGCACCAGGCGCTGCGCCTGAGCGCGAATGATTTCCTGACCAAGCCTGTCAACAGCATCGAGTTCAATGTCCGCATCGGCAACTTGCTGGCCTTGCGCCAGGCCCAGTTGCAGCTGGCCACGCGCGCCGAGGGCTTGGCGCAAGCGGTGCGGCGCGCAACCGCAGCCATCGTGGCGCGGGAGCAGGAAGCCATCCACCGGCTGTCGCGTGCCGCGGAATTTCGCGACAACGATACCGGCAGCCACCTGTTGCGCATGGCCGCCTACGCGCGCCTGATCGCGCAGCGGCTCGGCCTGGACGCCGCCGAGTGCGACCTGATCTGCGAAGCGGCGCCGATGCACGATATCGGCAAAGTCGGGATACCGGATGCGGTGCTGCTCAAACCCGGGCCGCTGACGGCGGAAGAGCGCGCCATCATGCAGCGCCATCCGCAGATCGGCGCCGAGATCCTGGCCGACAGCGAGTCGGCCCTGCTGCAGGCGGGCGCCACCATCGCCATCAGCCACCACGAACGCTACGACGGCGCCGGCTACCCCCATGGCCTGGCAGGCCAGGCGATTCCCCTGTATGGGCGCATCGTCGCCGTGGCCGATGTGTTTGACGCGCTGACCACGGCCCGGCCCTACAAGCCCGGCTGGGACCTGGCGCGCGCGGTGGACTATCTGCACACCCAGCGCGGCGGCCATTTCGACCCGGCCTGCGTCGACGCCCTGCTGGCCGAGCTGGACGCGGTGCTGGTCATCCAGCGCCGCTTTCACGAACCCACCCCAACGGTAATGAGGAGTGCAGCATGAGTAGCGAGAAACCCGATCCGGCCGCAATCGCGCACGGCGCCTGGCTGACCCACTGCCTGCTTGACGGCGTCATGGCGCGGCAGAAAATCAAGAACGACGCCGAGCTCAGCCGGTGCCTGCGGCTGGCGCCGTCGAGCATCAGCAAAATCCGCCGCCGCCGGGTGCCGGTCAGCGACGAGGTGCTGTTGCGCGTACATGACGCGTTCGATATCCCGATTGCCGAACTCAAGCAGTTGCAGGCGCGGCAAATGCTGCTCGACCAGCGACATCACCTGACCTGAACGGAGGCTGTCATGCATGAACCAACCGAGGCGGCTGCGGTGGCGGCCGTGTTGCAACAACTGTGGCGCTGGCGGCTGATGCAACGCCATAGCCTGCAGGTCGGCGGCCAGGTGCAGGCGCGCGAACGCCGCCAGCGCAGCGCCCAGGTGTGCTCGGCACTGCAGCGCTATCTCTACCGTTTTGATAGTCAACGCTAAGGTCGCGCCGGCGCAACATCGGGCCGCTTGGCCGCCAAAAAAAGCGCGGCAAAAGACGGGGCTGGTGCTATCGTGAACACTCATACCGGATAGCAAGATGCCTGATTCCAACCGTTCCCGCACCCTGATTGCCGCCACCGGCGCGGCGCTGTTGCTGACCATCGCCAGCGCGCTGGGGATTGCGCTGTATCAGGCGCGCGATAGCGAAATTGCCGAGTGGCGCGACCAGCTCGACGGCACCGCCCTGCTGCTGGCGGAGCAGACTGCGCACGAGATGAGTGCGGCTGATCTGATGCTCGACGGCATGCTCGAGCGCATCCGCCTGCTCGGCGTCGAGGACGGCGCCACGCTGCGCGCGCGGCTCGGCGACGAGGCCGAATTCCAGCGTCTGCTGGACCGCAAGCGGGTGTTGCCGCAGATCGACGTGGCCACCATCGTGGCGGCCGACGGCCAGGTCGTCAACTTCACGCGCAGCCACCCGGCGCCCGCCATCAGCCTGGCCGACCGCGACTATTTCCAGGCCCACCGCGCCTCGCCCGAGCTTGGCCTGTATGTGAGCAAGCCGGTGCGTAACAAGGGCAATGGCGCCTAGACGTTTTATCTGTCGCGCCGTATCAGTGCGCCGGCCGGCGAGTTCCTGGGGGTGGTGCTGGTGGGCGTGTCGAGCCGGCAGATCAGCGATTTTTACGGCAAGATCCGGCTCAGCGAAGGCTCTGCCGTGACGCTGTACCGGCGCGACTTCACGGTGCTGGCGCGCTGGCCGCACAATGATGACGTCATGGGGCAAATCAACCGCAATGGCAGCAGCTTTGACATCATTGAACGCCAGCGGCGCGAAGCCGGCACCGCCGTGGTGTCCACGCCGCGGCTGGCGGACAACGGCCGCACGGTGACACGCATGGGGGCGGCCCGGCTGATCCCGAACTACCCGCTGGTGATCAATATCAGCGTGCCGGAAGACGTCTTCCTGGCCCAGTGGCGCAACTTTGCGCTCCAGCTCAGCGCGGTGGGCGCAGTGTGCAGCCTGGCGGTGCTGGCGGCCTGCCTGATCGTGCTGCGCGCCATGCGCAAGCGCGACGGCGCGGTGCGCGAGCAGCGCACCCTCAAGGCTGAAGCCGACGCCGCCAACCGCGCCAAGTCGGCCTTCCTGGCGATGATGAGCCATGAGATCCGCACCCCGCTGACCGCCGTGATCGGCTTCGCCGAGCAGCTCGAGCATGCGGGGCGCGCGGAAACGAGCGAGCTGGGCCGTATTATCCTGCGCAACAGCCAGCATTTGCTGTCGCTGATCAACGACATACTGGACATGTCCAAAGTGGAGTCGGGCAAGCTGGTGCTCGAAAGCGTGGCCTTCTCGCCCGAGGAGGCGCTCAATGCGGTCAGCGCGCTGATGCGGACCTCGGCGGCCCAGCGCGGCATTGCCTACCAGGCTGCCATGCACGGGCCTTGCCCGGCGGCGTTGCTGGGCGATCCCACGCGCTGGCGCCAGATTCTGCTCAACCTGGTATCGAATGCGATCAAGTTCACCGAGTACGGCGAGGTCGAGGTGGCGGTCTGGTACGACAGCGAGGCCCAGTTGCTGGGCTGCCGGGTGCGCGACACCGGCATCGGCATGAGCGAGGACCAGGTGGCCGGCTTGTTTACCCCGTTCACCCAGGCCGACAGCAGCGTGGCGCGGCGCTTTGGCGGCACCGGCCTGGGCCTGTATCTGGTGCGCCAGCTGGCCAGCGCCATGGGCGGCGGCATCCAGGTCGCCAGCGTCAAAGGGCAGGGCACCACCATGACCGTGACGATCCGCGCGGCCGTGGCGGCCGCGCTGCCCAGCGTGGCCGCCAGCGCGGCTGCGCCCGGCCAGGTCGCGGGGCGGGTGCTGGTGGTCGAGGACGGTGCCGACAACCGCCTGCTGATCAGCAAGCTGCTGCAGCGCATGGGCGCCGAGGTGGCCTGCGCTGCCGACGGTGAGCAGGGGGTGCAGAGCGCGCTGGCGGCCTTGCCCGACCTGGTGTTGATGGATATCCAGATGCCGATACTGGATGGCCTCGGCGCCACGCGCCGCCTGCGCGAGGCCGGCTTCCGCCGGCCGATCGTGGCGCTCACCGCCAATGTGCTGGCCGAGGACCATGCACGTTACCGGCAGGCCGGCTTTGATGACTGGCTGGCCAAGCCGATCGAGCGGGCCGCATTCGAGGCGGTGGTGGCGCGCTATCTGCGCCGGCTGGCGCCGCTGACCAGCTTTGAGGATCTGCCCGAGTTCCAGCCCATGGTGCAGGCGTTCCGCGACGGTCTCGGCGCGCGGGTGGCGCAGTTGGCCGAGGCCCTGGCGCGCGGCGAGTGGGCGGCGGCACAGATGGACGCCCATGCGATCAAAGGCTCGGCGGCCACCTTTGGCTGCCCGGACAGCGGGGCGCAGGCGGCCGCGCTGGAACTGGCCTGCCGCAACGGCGACACGCCGCAGGCCATGGCGGCGCTGGCCCGCTTGCGCAGCGCCAGCCAGCGCGAGGCAGGCGGGCCGGCGCTGCTGGAGGCGGCGCCATGAGCCTGCACGGCGACAGTGCGCCGCTGGTGCTGCTGGTCGATGACGACCTGCCGATCCTGGGCCTGCTGGCGCGCACGCTGGAGGCGGCCGGGCTGCGGGTGCGCCTGGCCAGCAGCGGTGCGCAGGCGCTGGCCTCGCTGAGCGATGCGGCGCCGCCCGAGTTGGCCGTGCTGGACATCACCATGCCGGACATGTCCGGGCTGGAACTGGCCGCGCGCATGGATGGTGTGCCGCACATGTTCCTGTCGGCGAACGACGAGCAGGACGTGGTGGAACAGGCCGCCCGCAGCGGCGCCGTGGGCTTCCTGCGCAAGCCGATCGACCTGGCCCAGTTGTTGCCGGCGGTGCGCGCAGCGCTGGCGCGCGGGGCGGAAATCCGCGGCTTGCGTGCGGAAGAGCAGCGTCTCGGCCAGGCCCTGCGCGAGGGACGCGAAACCGGCATGGCGATCGGCTTGCTCATGGAGCGCTACCGGCTCGACCAGCTCAGCGCCCTGAACCTGCTGCGCGACCAGGCCCGGTCGCACCAGCGCCGCCTGAACGACGTCGCGCGCGAGTTGCTGGCCGCCGCCGATACCTTGAATGCGCTGGGTGGTCCGCTGCGCAAATGAGGCGGCGGCGCCACAGCCGCGCGAAAAGCCCGGGAGATTATTGGTTTTGGGCAATTTGTTGTGGTATGCTGACACGGTCGATCACTGCCGTGCGCGGTGCCCGGTACCGCCCCCTCCTGCGGTACTGAGCGCGCACAGCCCAGGCTGGCCTGCCCCCTTGTCCGGGCCGGATACAGCTGACGCGGCCCCTTCCCGCCGCTCCCCGAACCGCCTTCCGCGACGCCTGCCTGGCAGCGGCGGATGGCTTAGCAGGAGCGTGTCATGTTTCGTTTGATTTCCCCCCAAGTAATGCGCAGCCGCGCGGCCATGGCGCCACGGCGCTTGAGGAGTACGCCATGGGCAGCATGATGGCGTTTCCGGCGCCGGCGCCGCCGTCGGCGCGCGCCACCGTGCTGGTAATCGATGACCAGCCGCTCAATATCCAGACCGTCTACAGCATGCTGTCGCAGCAGTACGAGGTGTTGATGGCCACCAGCGGCGAGGCCGGCATTGCGCTCTGCCTGGCGCAGCAGCCCGACATCGTGCTGCTGGACCTGGTGATGCCGGAGGTCGATGGCATGCAGGTGGCGGCCCGCCTCAAGCAGGATCCGCGCACCGCCGCCACTCCGCTGATCTTCATTACGGCCAGCACCGATGCGCAGGAGGAATCGGCCTGTTGGCAGGCCGGCGCGGTGGACTTTGTGAGCAAGCCGCTCAATCCGCTGACCTTGCGTCACCGGGTGCAGGTGCACCTGACGCTGCGCCGTCAGGCCGACGCGCTGCAGCGGCTGGCCTACCTGGATGGCTTGACGGGCATCCCCAACCGCCGCTATTTCGATCAGCAGGCCGACACCGCGCTGGCGCTCGCGCGCCGCAGCGGCGAGCCGCTCACGCTGATGCTGGGCGACGTCGATTTTTTCAAGCGCTACAACGATCTGTATGGCCACCAGGCCGGTGACGCTTGCCTGACCCAGGTCGCGGCCGCATTGCAGGCGGGCTTGCGCCGCCCCGGCGACTTCGTGGCCCGCTACGGCGGCGAGGAATTCGCGCTGTTGCTGCCGGGGCTGGCACAGGCCGACGCCTTGCGGCTGGCGCAGCATCTGTGCCAGCAGGTCAGGGCGCTGCAATTGCCGCACGCGGCCGGTACGGCGGCCGGAGTGGTCTCGCTGAGCCTGGGGGTAGCGTGCGGCGATGGTCATGCCAGCGTGGCCGACCTGCTGGCGCGCGCTGATGCCCAGCTCTACCTGGCCAAGGGCGCCGGCCGCGACCGCGCCTGCCTGGACGCGGTCGCGCCATGAAGCCCGCGCGCGTCGGGCGCCGTTGGCGCGCGCCCGTGCTGGTGGCGCTTGCCGGCCTGCTGCTGAGCGGTGCGGCGGCGTGGTACCAGACGCTGCAGAACCAGCGCCTGATGCAGCAACGCCTGCAGGCGGTCGGCGCGGCGGCGGCGGAACACATGCAGCAGCATCTGGGGCGCTACCAGGATGCCTTGCAGGGATTGCGCGGCGTGGTGCTGACGGCCGGCCCGGCCCGCATGGGGCAGGGCGAACTGAATCTCTATCTGGCCAGCCTGGCGCCCGAGCGCGAACTGGGCAGCGCGCGCAGTTTCGGCTTTGTGCGGCGCGTGCCGCGCGAGGACGAGGCGGCGTTTGTGCGCGAGCAGCGCGCGCGGCAGCCTGATTTTTATGTGAGCGAATTCAGCCGTCACGCGCACAGCCGCTACGTGGTCCAGGCCTACCGCGCGCTGGACGGCGGCCAGCCCTTGCAGGGACTGGACCTGGGATCGGAAACCCTGCGCCGGCTTACCGCCGACCTGGCCGCAGCGGCCGGCGAGGCGCGCCTGACGCCGCCCGTGATGTTGTACGGCAGCGGTGAAGTGCGGCCGGCGTTTTTGCTGGTATTGCCGGTCTACGCCGCCGGCGCCGTGCCGGCGCCGGCGCTGCGCGCAGCGACGCTGGTGGGATGGACTTATGCGGCCTTGCGGATTGAAAAGGTGGTGCAGGATGTGGGCGCTGAAGCGGCCGGGCTCAGCATCAGCCTCGAGGATGTGACGGGGCCGACGCCGCTGCGGGTGCTGCCGCGCCTGGACGGCGGCGCGCGCGACGTGCTGCGCACCAGCACCACGCTGCACACCTATGGCCGCCGCTGGCAGCTCACGGTGGAAGGCGGCGAGGCCTACACCATGCGCCAGCATTTGCCCTCGCCGGCCGTGGTGCTGGCCGCCGGGCTGGTGATGACGGCTGCGCTGACGGCGCTGCTGGCGGTGGCCGCAGCCGGCCGCCAGCGGCGCGACGAGGCGCTGGCCGGACAGGCGCGGCTGGCAGCCATCGTCGATAGCTCGGCCGACGCCATCATCGGCAAGGACATGCAGGGCCGCATCACCAGCTGGAATGACGGCGCCGAGCGCCTGTTCGGCCACAGCACGGCGCAGGCGCTGGGCCGTACCGTGGCCGAGTTGCTGGTGCCGCCCCATCTGCAGCATGAAGAGCAGGCCATCTTGCGGCGGCTAGCGGCCGGCGAGACGGTGACCGACGTCGAGACCCAGCGCCTGCACCGCGACGGCCATGTGGTCGATGTCTGGGTCGCGGTGGCGCCGGTACGCCACCCGGACGGCAGTGTGATCGGCGCCGCCAAAACGGTGCGCGACATTACCGAACGCAAGGCCGCCGAACTGCGCGTGCGCGCCGCCAACGCGCGCCTGGAAGATACCGTGGCGCAGCGCACGGCGCAACTGCGCGACACCAATCTGATCCTGAGCAATGTGCTCGATGCCGCCACCGGCGTGGCCATCATCGCCTGTGCGGTGGACGGCAGTATTACCGTGTTCAACCGCGGCGCCGAGCGCATGCTGGGTTATTCGGCTGAGCAGATGCTGCACGGCGCCACCCCGATGCGCTTCCACGATCCGGGGGAACTCGCCGCGCGCGCGGCCGAACTGAGCGAACAGGAAGCCCAGCTGGTGGGGCCGTTCCGTGCGCTGGTGCTCGGGGCCGAGCGGGCCGGCGCCGAGACGCGCGAATGGACGTATATCCGCCAGGACGGCAGCCGCCTGGCGGTGTCGCTGATCGTCACCGCCATGCATGATGCGCACGGTAGACTGAGCGGCTACCTCGGCGTGGCCATGGACATCACCCAACGGCGCGAACTGCTGTCGTCGCTGCAGCGTGCCAAGGAAGAAGCGCTGGCCGCCAGTGCCGCCAAGTCGAATTTCCTGGCCAATATGAGCCACGAAATCCGCACCCCGATGAATGCCGTGCTGGGCATGCTGCAACTGGTGCAGGCCACCCCGCTGGCGCCGCGCCAGCGCGACTATCTGAGCAAGGCCGGCAGTGCCGCGCGCGCGCTGCTGCAACTGCTCAACGATGTGCTGGATTATTCGAAGATCGAAGCCGGCAAGCTCAAGCTGGACCCCCATCCGTTCGACAGCGACGCCATGCTGCGCGATCTGGCGGTGGTGCTGGGTGGCAACCAGGCCGGCAAGCCGGTGGAACTGATTTTTGATCTCGATCCCCGTCTGCCCGCAGTGCTGATCGGCGATCGCCTGCGCCTGCAGCAGATTCTGATCAACCTGGCCGGCAATGCGCTCAAGTTCACCGAGTGTGGCGAGGTCTGCGTCAGCGTGCGGGTGCTGGCCGGCACCGAAGGCTGGTTGCGCTTGCGGGTGGCCGTGACCGATAGCGGCATCGGCATCAGCACCGAGCAACAGGCGCGTATTTTCGACGGCTTCACGCAGGCCGAAGCGTCGATTTCGCGGCGCTATGGCGGGACCGGACTGGGGCTGGTAATCAGCCGCCGTCTGCTGGCCCTGATGGGCAGCACGCTGCAACTCGATAGTGCGCCAGGGCAGGGCAGCTGCTTCTGGTTCGAGGTCGACCTTGGCTGCGGAGCGCTGGCGCCGGCACCGGCGCTGCCGGGCCCGACGCTGCTGATCGCGCATGCCCACCACGGGGCCGGTAGCGCGCTGCAGCGCATGGCGTGCGGACTGGGCTGGCAGGCAACGCTGGCGGGCGATGGCCTGGCAGCCGTGCAGGCCATGTCCTTGCAGCGCTATGATGCGGTGCTGCTGGATCAGGCGCTGGGCCAGCGCGCCGCGCTGGAACGCCAGGTGACAGCGTGCGGCATGCCGCTGGTGCTGCTGACGCCGGCCTGCGAGACGCCGGCCAGCGGCGAAGTGCTGAGCACGCCGGCGACGCCGCACATGCTGGCGAAGGCGGTCCAGCGGGCGCTCGATGGGCCGGTGGCGCCGCCGCAGCTGGAGCCAGCGCCGCAGCGCTTGCTGGGCATGCACATCCTGCTGGTGGAAGACAACCCGCTCAACCGCGAGGTTGCCGGCGAGTTGCTGGGGCACGAGGGCGCCCAGGTGACGCTGGCCGACAACGGCCGTGAGGGCCTGGACTATCTGCTGGCCGCGCAGCTGCTGCCAGATGTGGTCCTGATGGACATGCAGATGCCGGAAATGGACGGGCTGGAGGCGACGCGCCGCATCCGCACCGCGCTGGGTCCGGCGCTGCGTATCGTTGCCATGACCGCCAACGCCGGCGAGGCCGATCGCGCCAGCTGCCTGGCGGCCGGCATGGATGATCACGTGGGCAAACCGATCGACCTCGAGCAACTGGTGCGCTGCCTGCTGCGCTCGGCCGCACCAGCGCCGCTGCCGAGTCCCACGCTGGACGGCGACGAGGCGCCGGCGCTGGTGCTGGCGCGGTTTGGCGGCAACGACAGCCTGTACCGGCGGGCGCTTGACGGCTTTGGTACGCAAAGTCGCGAACTGGCGGCGCAGGCGGTGGCGGCGCTGCGCAGCGGCGAGCGTGCGGAGGCAGGCGCGGCGCTGCATACCTACAAGGGTCTGGCGGCGACACTGGGCGCGCGCGGGCTGGCGGCGCAGGTCAGCGCGCTGGAGCAGGCGGTCAAACGCGGGGAGACCGATGACGCCTTGCTGGCGCAGACAGCGGCATTGCCGCAGGCCGGCCTCGACGCCACGCAGCGCCTGCGCGCCGGATTGGCGCCGGCGCCAGCCCCGCTGCCGGCCACGCCACCGGCACTGCTGTCGCCGCTACCGCTGGACGAACTGGCGGCGCTGCTGGCGGCCGGCAATTTGCGGGCGCTGGACTGGGTGACGCCGCTGGCGGGCAGCACGGATGCGCAACTGTGCCGATTAGCCCAGTCCATCCAGGCGTTGGATTTCACCGCAGCGCAGGAGCTGCTGCATCAGCAGATGGCGGCGCTGTGACCGCGATCAGCCGCCGGCACAGCCCATGCCTAGTCGCTGACCTCAAACGCGGCGGGATCAAGCTCGCTGAGACGCACCGGCGCACTGCCGTGCATCATCGACGCTGGCGGCTGGCTCAGGCGGGCGCGCAGCTGGGCCAGGTAGTCGGCGCGGCAGCGGCGCAGCACGTAATCGCGGAAATTGTCCTGTTCCAGGTCGCGCCAGGCGCGTGCGCGGCCGGCGTCGGAACGGGCTACCGCTTCGGCGCGGCGGCGTGGTGACAAATCGGCATCACCGCTGGCCAGCCGGGTATAGCCGTAGCGGTCCATATAGTCGCCAGTTACGGTTTCGATGAGGTTGATGTCGTCCGCCGACAGCTGCTGGCGGAATTTGTCGATATTGGCGACAATCGGCGGATAGCAGTTGGAGGACCATAGTGCCGATAGCTGTGCAATTTGCCTGGCCTCCTGCGAGGCGCCGATATCGAGCATCTGCGGCTGGAAGTCGATGCCGAGGAAGTGGCACAGGGTTTCCAGCGTGGCGCGCTGCTGGGAGACAAAATCTTCGTAGCGGATGGTGAGCACGCGTTCCGGATAGCGCTGCATCACGTGGTCGGCGGCCCGGTGCGCGGCCAGCCAGGTTTCCGCGTTGAGATGGGTGTCAAAGTCGTGAATGATGGCGCGGTTCATGGAGGCTACCTGGGCGCGCGGATCGCGCACCACGTTGATGAACAGCATGGTGGGCAGTAGCGCCATGAGTTCGTCGGCGTAGTGGACATTGTCGAGCGACTTGTCCATGACCACGCTGGCGCCTTGCTGGGCGCCGGCGCGCAGTAGCAGCTCCCAGTGGATGCGGTGGATGCTGCGCGGCTGGTGGCGTAGCGTTTCAAAAATCTCAACGGGATCAAAGCTCATCTGCGGCCACTTGACCATGCTGACCGCCTGCAGGCCACACAGGTCGGTGACCAGGCGGAAGTACTGGCGGTCGTCGCGCAGGTCGCCATACAGCGGCAGCAGCGGCATGAAATCCACGATGTGCAGCGGGTAGGGCGAATAAAACTGCGGCGCCCTATTCAGCCGCAGCCGCAGCGCATGGCTGCCGCAGCGGCGTAACGGGATCATCATGACCGGGCGCGGGGCCTGCTCCGCCGACTGGGAATGGGTATGCATGCAACTCTCCTAGAAAAACAGCCAGCCAGACAGTGCTGCGCACAGCACCACCACAGCGGCATCGACACGTAAGCGCAGCAGCGCAAACAGTGCCGCTAAACAGACCAGTACAGTGGCCAGGTGTAGCGGATGGCTGCAGCTGATGGTGACGGCGGCCGCAAACACCATGCCCGACAGCGCCGCGCGCATGCCGCTGAGCGCCGCCTGCACGGAAGTGCTGCTGCGGATGCGCTGCATGGCGCCGCTTGCGGCCACAATCAGCATGGCGCTGGGGACGAACATGCCGATGCTGGCTGCCGTTGCGCCGGAAAAGCCGGCAACTTTCAGTCCGATCAACGCGGAGCTGATCATCGCTGGACCGGGACTGAGCTGGGTAAGCGCCAGCGCATCGGTAAATTCGGCCGGCGTCAGCCAGTGATAGGCTTCCACCACCGTGTGCTGGAGCAGCGGGATGAAGACATAGCCACCGCCAAACGCCAGCAAACTCATACTGGAGAACACGCCGAGCAATTGCAGCAGGATGGGCGATGCGCTCAGCAGCGCCAGCGCGGCAAGCGGCGCGACCAGCAGCATCGCCAGCCGTTGTGGCCAGCGGCGACGCGTGCCTTGCGGCGCCGCCAGTGGCGCGCGGCGGGCCAGCGCTGGCGACGGGGCCGACCGACCACCGTAGCTGTGATAGCCAATCGCGGCTGCCACGGCCATCACACTCAACGTCGTTGCCAGTCCCGGCTGCCAGACCATCACCAGCGCTGCGCCCACACCCAGAGCGGCCTGCCGGCGGTCATGTACTGCGCCTTGCCACAGCCGGCAACCGGCTGCCAGCACGATTGCGACGATCGCCGGCGCGATACCGGCAAATATGGGGCGCAGCGCATCGCTGCTGCCGTAGCGCAGATACAGCGTGCCCAGGGCCACCATGCAAAAAAACGCCGGCAAGACCGCGCACAGCAAGGCGATGATAGCGCCGGCCACGCCACGCAGGCGGTAGCCCGCATACGCCGCGACATTCACCGCAACGGGACCGGGCAGCACGGAGGCCAGCGCCAGGCCATCCAGCAAATCCGCCTGCGGCAGCAGGCGGCGCCGTTCGCATAGCACCTGCTGGGTAACGGCCACCATCGCCATGAAGCCGCCAAACCCGGTGCAGCCGATGCGCAGGAACAGCAGTGCCAGCGTCCACAGGCTGACTGGCGCGATGGCGCGTTCCGGCGCTACTGCCGCCTGCATGCTGAGCGGGTCAGGCCGCATGGCCGTAGTGGAGGGTCAGCCGGGATAAGGCCAGTAATAGCACATAAGCGTAAAAGTAATAAAGGTGGCACACTTTAGGCCAAATCGCACATAAGGAACGCCCAGCCCTTCGGCCTCTGGCGATCAGTGACGCGGCTCCAACTTCAGTAGTGGTTCCAACTTGGCAATCCAAGTACGCATTCGCGTGGCCGTCTCTCTCAAGTCGTCCACTATTGTGTCTGCCAGCTCCGGCAGCGTTTCAGCGTCCGTGCCCACGGACATGCCGGCGCCATTGATCACTGTATGCGACATCGCGTGCAGGCGAAGCACCATCTCCCTTAAACTGTTCTCCCCTCTTGCCGCCGATGCTGCGGCATCGATTTCGTCGACAATGCGCAGCAGCATGCTTGTATCGAAGCTGGCTTGCAATTCATCAAGGGCCGCACTATCGACGAGCCCGTATGCGGTTGAGATCGTGTTGGACGTGTCGGTCATGGGTTGTTTCCTGGTTGGTCATTTCGCTTTTTCTCGGATGCTGCCGCCTTGGCCTGTTTCGCCGCCCGCCTGAACTGCGACTCCTTCAGCCACGGCTCAGGTGGACGCTTCATGTCCAGGTGGTAGTTGCCGAACCGTTTGACGCCGAAGGTCCCGTACGGACTCATGTATTCGACATCGGCCGCTGAAACGGGTTCGCCGGCGGCGTGCATTTCCTGCATGATCCTCATCATGTCGACCGTATTTTGCAGGATCACGGCCGAGGCGACCAGGTCGATATAACGCAATCGCTTCTGCTGCTCGTTAAATTCGTTCTCGGCAATGACGTCGCCGCCAAAATCGAGCCATTTGGTGAAAGCGTGATAAGACTCGATTTTATTCGTTGTCGCGGTCACTTCCTGCCGCATTTCCTTGCTGGAGATCCAGCGCAGCAAGTACACCGTGCGCAGCACCCTGCCAAGTTCACGCGTCGCGGCAAACAGGCGATTGTGCCGGCCTTCGTGGCTCAGTTTGCGCAACAGCATGGGCGACGAAATACGGCCGGTCTGGATCGATATCGCCACCTGCATCAGATCCTGCCAGTGGTCGGCGATCCGGTCCCAGTCGACCACATCGGTGAACAGCCGATCGATGTGCTGATACGAAGCGGCCTTCGTCGGCCGGTAGAATTTCAAATCCTTCCAATTGCGGATGCGGGGCATCAGCTGGATACCCAGCAAATGCGTGAAGGCAAAGACGGTCTCTGACTGGCCGTGGGTATCCGAATACACCGTATCGGCCTGCACACTCAATCCCGCCTTCATCAAGCCTTCGATAACATACAAGGCCTCGAACACACCCGGCGGTATAAAGCTCCTGAAGTTGGCGATGTAGTTGTCCGCCACATGGCGGTACGCCACGGCGCCTTTTTTCCGGTACCGGAAATGCATGCCGACCAGCATATTCTGCTCGTAGAATTCGTATTGCGTGCCGTCGGCGGCCACCTTCTTGCCTTCGCCCCACAGCTTTGGCAGCTCCAGACGCAGGTATAGCTCGGTGAGGTCGCGACAGGCGTTGTCGAGCTGTTCTAGGCCCATGTGGCGCTGGTTCGAGTAGGACAGCTGGTGGGGCGTCACGCCGTTGGATAGGTGCCGAGCCGCTTGGGTCGGCCCCAGATTGCAGCCCATCGCAAAGACGGTGAGCAAGTAGCGTTCGCGCGCGTTGCGCAGCTTGGGTTCGTCGCCGGAGAGCGGTCCAAAATTACGCGTAAAAGCGGTCCAATGTTCGATATTGGCCAGGATATCGAGCAGGTTTCGAGGGACGGTGCGGGCTTCGATCGCCGCCTGCAGCGCGATAGCTGAGGCAGGCACTTCGCGGGCCGTGCTACGCCGCACTGTTGGCTCGCCATTGCTGCCGATGGTGAAGTCGCCGATGTTGGCGGGGAAGCCCTTGTCAACCTCGGTGGCGGTGTCCGTCAACAGTTTCTTGAGGCCGTCGACGAAATCCTTCGCGTTGTCGGCGATACCGACGCGATCGCAGTATGCGGGCAGCAACGCCTGGCACTCGTCCCAGGGCAACAGTTGCTTGCGGTAATCGGCGAAAGAGCTGGAACCGTCGATGCACACGTCCCCGGACCGCAGGTCGCTACTCAGATGGCTGAAGACGCAGACTTCAAGATGGCGGCGGTTCGTGGGATTACCCAAGCCGTGCGACCGCCGCACCAGCTTGCGCCACCGTTCGGAGGCAAAGCTCAAGGACACTTCGGTCGCAATCCATTCGGTCTTCTTGTGCTCGTTTTCCAGCACGACATCGAGGGCGTCGAGCAGGCTGCGGTCCGCCGTCGCCGCCTGAAAGCGCAAGACCTTGGCCATCCTGAACATACCGGCCCGCCAGCTGCTGTAAGGCTTCCACAGTAGCGACAAATGATTTCCACCACTCCAAATCCGAATTGCTTCGCAGTCCGCGCCGAGTTTTTCCAGGTCGCCGTTGGGCGCCAGCAGCTCGCGCACGCGTATACCGGTCGCCGCATCGTCAAGCCCCTCGGCCAGAATCTCCAGCACATGTTCAAGCGTGGCCACCAGCTCCTCGCTCATCTGACGCTGACGTGCCTGGATCGATTGCAATTCCTCGCGCGCGCTTTTGTGCATGGTGCCCACCCGCCGGATGAACATCTCGGCGATATCATCGCGCGCGCTCACGCGCATCTGCCGGATCAGCGCCAGGATGAATGTGTGGCGCTTGGCGGGCGTGAAGTCCTTCATGTCGCCGGCGTCGAGCGCCGAGGCCATGTCGGCGATATGCTTGAGCTTGGTCGTCGGCACACCATCGAGCAGTACGTCGCTGTCGGGCAGCAATTCGAGCCAGTCGAGCTGGTCCAGCACGGCGTCGAGGTGCTTGCGCGATGTCTTCTTGGCGGACCGCTTGATCTTGTTGTACAGCGTCCTGCGCAAAGGCAGCTCCGCATTGAGCAGTGAATCAAGCCATTTTCGCTGCTCTTCGGTGAGCCGTTTGGCAATACTCGCGTGCAGTTCAAGTTCGGCCGCCGCATAGGCCTGCTCGGCGATTTCGTCGATCGTGCGGTACACGGGCAACTCGTATCCAAGCCGCACCAGTTCGTCGATCGTAATGTTGATGATATCGGTGCGTGTGTCGACCACAGCGGCGGCGGTCTTTGCGATACCGATGGCCAAGGGCCGGGTATGGGCATCGGTATACGATTTCACACCGAGCAGCGCGCGGATCGCCTTGTGATGGCGGTACAGTGCGGTGGGGCTGGGATAGTCGATGGCCTGTGCCGGCGGCATGGCCAGGGTGGCGGACACATGCTCCACGACATCCGGCGGTATCTCCTCCAGTGCGGGAAAATACCGCAGGAACTGGAAGCACTTGAGCAGTACCAATAGCGATAGACGCCTATCGGGACTTCGGGAGTTACCTTGCGCCCATTCAATCTCGTCAGGGCGCGGAGAGAACGATGTCTGGAGATCCTTCAGCGTCAAGGTACGCGGAAATTGCGGATATGCGGTTCTTTCGATGCTCGCCATAGGATCTCACTCCATGAAGGTGCGTTCGCGGGATGTGTCGCATAGCAGCTGCTGCTGCGCTGCGTAAAGGAGATGTATCTCAGCCAATATGAAGTCTTGAGCTGCATCGGAAAGGGCGCGCGGCGAGGATGCCGCAAATGCAGTGGTGGCCGGTGCCGTGGTTGCCAGCGCTGTCGTCGGTGCAGTCCTGGATTGCAAAGATCCAGGCATGGATAGACTGTTTCAAGCGCGTTCGTCATCGCAATATATCGGCAACGGCCTTGTGAGAAAGTTGTTAAAAATAATGCATCGTTTACTAGTTTTTTGTCAAGCCAAAATCGCGGGATTGAACTAAGATCGGTGGTGAAAAAATGCCAATGGGAATCATGATGGGCTATGACCCAAATGACATTTGATTTACTGAAGAATTCCAGTCTTGTAATTCCCTACTCTAGCCCGAACCTAGCACCTTAGCCTGTCGGCGTGTGCGTTCTCCAAGGATTTGATGGCGGCGGTGATCCGTCATTTTCTTCCACTGGCGGCACTCTTCACGAGTGCGCCAGCACCCGATGCACGCGCCAGTTTTTCCGTCGAATTTGCACAACTCGATGCAGGGAGACTTTACGCTCATACGTCAAGCCGCTAATGGAGAATGCACTTCAACAGTGATGTGCGAAAGCCCCTTCTGGTGCTGCAGTCGGCAATGATAGAACGCTGGCCCACGCTGCTCACTGGTGGCCACGGAAACCACCGCGCCAAAATGGCCTGGGCCCAGGCGCCACACGTGAAGATCCAGCAGTTTGTCGCCAGCACCTTCGATCACACCGCGCACCTTGTTGGCCATGGAATCGTCGGAGCTGACGTCGACCAAGATCCTCCCGGTGTCGCGCAGCAGTCCGTACGACCAGTTTGCGATGACCAAGGCGCCCACGATGCCTGCGAGCGGATCCATCCACAGCCAGCCAAACGACTTGGCCAGCAGCAGGCCGATGATCACCAGGACCGAGACTGCGGCGTCGGCGATAACGTGGACATAGGCAGCGCGCATGTTGTAGTCGTGGGCGTCGCCGCCGTGATCATCGTGACCATGTGCATGCTCCTCGAAGTGCACTTCGTGCTCGCCGCCCGGCAGCGCCAGGATCACATCGAATCCGTGGGGTTCGGGGATGTCTGATACCGACTCCCAGAACCCCGCTTTTTGGACGAACTGGAATTGCTGGCGCGCACCATCTGGGCGTACCGTCGTGGCGAGTACCTGATGCGACAGCGGTTCGGCGCCGGCATTGGCAAGTACCCGAAACACTGGAGGCACGCCGTCCTCGAAGATCGACAGCGTGTAGACGCCCTCGGCCGTGTGGACATGCCGAATTTCGTCATCATGCTCATCATGAGCTTGCTCACCATGCTCATGCTCATGCTCATGCCCGTGGGTATGACCGTGGTGGTCGCCGCCACTAAGCAGCCAGGCGCTGACGACGTTGACCCCCAAACCCAGTACCGCAATCGGAATGGCTTCATCGAACCGGATCGACACCGGCGCCATCAGGCGAACGACGGCCTCGTAGCCAATCAGCAGCGCGATCATGGCGAGAATGATCGCACTGGAGAATCCGGCCAGGTCGCCTAGTTTTCCGGTACCGAAGACAAAGCGTCTGTCGTTGGCGTGCTTGCGTGCATAGGTATAGGCCAATGCAGCAATCAGCATCGCGCCGGCATGGGTGGACATGTGCAGGCCATCGGCCACCAAGGCCAGCGATCCGAATAGGCTGCCGCCGGCTATCTCGGCAATCATCATCAGGGCGCAAATGAATATGACCGCCCAGGTCTTGCGTTCGTTGCTTTCGTGGCCCGCGCCCAGAAACACGTGATCATGGCCGGCGGAAAAAGGGGCTTCGTATAGTTCGTTCATATAGGGTCTCATTTGAAATAGCTGCGGACGATTTCGATCAACTGTTCCTTGCCGTCGTCCTTGTCGTCGCCTGCATGGTCGACATCGACAAGGTGGGTGCGGATGTGATCTTCGAGTACCACACCGAGCAGGCCGTTCATCGCCCCCCGGCAGCTGGTGATTTGCTGCAGCAGAGCGAGGCAATCACTCTCGTCGACCAGCGCCCGTTCAATGGCATCGACCTGTCCTCGAATGCGGCGCACACGGTTGAGCAGCTTTTGCTTGTCTCGTATGGTATGGCTCATGATGAATAAATATAGTATGGGGGGGTATATTATATGCTGTGGAGACAAACTGCTGGCCAATGTGCTATGCACGCCGCGCATTTGGCGGCGATGTCATCAATTCGATCAGCTTGTCGAGGCGAAGTTTAATTCGTTCTGGTAGCCATCAGAACTAAAAACTGTCCCTGGGCGGCGGCCCAGGCGACGTTTCCAACGTTGGAAGTTGGCCGCTGTCCGAGTTCCCCCTGGCTGTTAGTGCGCGTGACGGTGGTGGATATCAGGGTAGTGCTTATGCGCGTGCCGGATCGGTTCATGCAGATGCGGATGCACATGCGGCTCGCTACCATCCCAATCGAAGTCGTGGTCGTGTTGGTGATGGGCGTCGTGGCTATGCGCGTGCGTATGGTCCAAGACCTCATGCTCATGTTCGTGCTCGTGCGACTCGGTCAGGTGCAGCCAGATGCCGGCGCCCATCAGCGCGGCGGAGCCCCAAAATATCAGGCCCGGCTGCTCTCGCAGCATCAGTAGCGAAACGACCGCGCCAACGAACGGCGCGGCCGAAAAATAGGCGCCGGTGCGCGCCGTGCCCAGATGGCGCAGCGCCAGCACGAACATCACCAAGCTCAGGCCATACCCACACAGACCGACGATGCCGGCCGCCGCCGCGATCGAGACCGTCGGCAGGCTATAACCCAGTGCGAAGGCGATCGCTAGATTGACTGAACCGGCCACCAGGCCTTTTACACAGGCGATCTGCACCGCGTCGCTGGCCGAGACCTTGCGCGTCAGATTATTGTCGATGCCCCAGCAGAGGCACGCTCCGATGATGGCCAACGCACCCCATGGCACGCCGATGGTCGGAACCTGCTCCCACGATAGCAAGACTCCGGCAACGACAATCAGCAGCATGCCGATGAAAATGCGACGATCAAAATTCTCCTTAAACACGAACCAAGCCAGCATTGACGTCAGCACGCCTTCCATGTTCAGCAGGAGGGAGGCGGAGGAAGCTGGCGTCATAGTCAGGCCGAACATCAGCAGCACCGGGCCCGCCACGCCGCCCGCCGCGATGGCACCACCCAACCATTGCAAATCCTTGCGGGTCAACCGCGCTGTATCACCTTGCTCGCTACGCTGCACCAGTGCGCGCAGCAGGTAGAACACCAGCAGGCCAAGACCGCTCCCCATGTACAGCATGCCGGCGAGCGTCACGGGAGCCACCTGACCCACGAGTGATTTAGCGAACGGCGTACTGACGCCGAACAAGGCGGCGGCAAGCAGCGCATAGACGACGCCCTTGTGCAAGCCGGGGTGCTGGTTCGATTCTGTATTCATTGTGATCTTGATCTTACTCCTAAAATTGAAAGGGCCGATGCCCGCGAGCCGGGCATCGGCATAGGCATCGGAAACGACTACACCGCCGCTACCTGACGGATATGCTGAGTTGCGACCTTGGCCCGGCGGCGCAGCACCATGCCGGTGATGGCTGGCAATACGAACAGCGTCAGGATGGTCGAGGTGATCAGGCCGCCAATGACGACCGTTGCAAGCGGCTTTTGCACCTCGGCACCGGTACCGGTGGCGATCGCCATCGGCACGAAGCCCAATGACGCCACCAACGCCGTCATCAGCACAGGACGCAAGCGTTCCATCGCGCCGTCGATCACCGCTGTCGCCGCATCGATACCCTCCGCCAGACGCTTATTGATGGCCGAAATGAGCACCAAGCCGTTCAACACCGCCACGCCGGACACAGCGATGAAACCGACTGCGGCCGAGATCGAGAACGGTATGCCGCGCAGTACCAGCGCGAACACGCCGCCGGCCAGCGCGAGCGGCACCGCCGTCAGCACGGTAGCGGTCAGCATCGCGCTGCCGATCGCCATATACAGCGCGGCAGAGATCAGCACAAAGCAGATTGGCACGATGATAGACAGGCGCTCTGTGGCCGCGCGCAGGTTTTGGAACTGTCCACCCCATTCGATCCACGATCCCGGCGGCAGCCTGACTTCCTTGGCGAGCCTGGCTTGAGCGTCGTCGACATAGCCGCCAAGGTCGCGGCCGACAACGTTCGCTTCCACATAGATGCGGCGTTTGCCGTTGTCGCGGCTCACTTCATTCAACCCCTGGGTGAAGCGGAACTGCGCCAACTGGCGTAGCGGTACCGAAGCGCGCACCTGTTCGCCAGTGGCAGGCAGCATCACTGGCAATGCGCCCAGCTCGTCGAGGTTGTTGCGCAGCTCGCGCGGCAAGCGCACCACAATGTCAAAACGGCGGTCGCCATCGAAGATCTGCCCGGCGGGACGTCCGGCCAGCGCGGTTGAGACCGTATCGGCCACTTCCTTGACGCTCAGCCCGTAGCGGGCGATTGCCGCTCGATCGAAAGCGATATCGAAGGTCGGGAAACCTTCCGTTTGCGCTACCCGCACGTCGGCCGCACCCGGCGTCTTTCGCAGCACCGCCGCTATGCTCCTAGCGCTGGCGGCCAGCTGGTCCAGGTCGTCGCCGAAGATCTTGACCGCGACGTCGCTGCGCACGCCGCCGATCAACTCGTTGAAGCGCATTTCGATGGGCTGGGTGACATCGTAGTTGTTGCCGACCAGCGAGGCGGTCTTGGCGCGGATGCGTTCGATTACCTGTTCCTTGGTAGTCACGCCCGCAGGCCACTCGCCCTTGGGTTTGAGGATGATGTAGTTGTCCGATGCGTTCGGTGGCATCGGGTCAGCAGCCAAGCTGGCCGTACCCGCCTTGGAGTAGACCATCTTGACTTCCGGCAGCGTCATGACCGCGCGTTCCAGCGGCAGGTCGATCGCCACGGACTGGTCGATTGACGTTGACGGGATGCGCACCGACGACAGGTTGAGGTTTTGCTCGTCCAGGGTCGGCATGAATTCCCGTCCGACGAAGGTGAACGCTACCGCAGCCATCACCAGCACGCCTATGCCTGCGCCGACGAACGGCAGCGGACGAGCGACAGCACGCCGCAGCCAGGGCTCGTAACGACTTTTCGTGGCGGCAATCACCCGCACTTCCTTCTCCGAGAATCGCCCCTTCATCAGTACCGCGATCAACGCCGGCACAAACGTCAGCGACAGCACGAACGCCGAGCCCAGTGCTAACATCAGCGTGATGACCATCGGCGAGAACATCTTGCCTTCGACACCCTTGAACGTCAGGCAAGGCAGGAACACCAGGAGGATGACCAACTGGCCGTAAATGGTCGGGCGCAGCATCTCACGTGACGAAGCCACCACTTCTTCCAGCCGTTCCTTGAGCTCCAGGGTCCGGCCTTCGTGATGCTGTCTCTCGGCCAGTCTGCGCAGCGTGTTTTCGACGATGATGACGGCGCCGTCGATGATTAAACCGAAGTCAAGCGCGCCCAGGCTCATCAGATTGCCGGAAATGCCGAGCGCGTTCATGCCGATCGCGCTCATGAGCAGGGACAGCGGAATGACCACTGCCGCGATCATGGCGGCACGCCAGTTGCCCAGCAGCGCAAACAGGATGACGATGACTAGCAGCGCGCCCTCGGACAGATTCTTGGCGACGGTGGAGATCGTCGCCACCACGAGCTGAGAGCGGTCCAGTGTCGGCACGATCGTGACGCCGTTCGGTAACGTCTTGGCGACGTCCTTGAGCTTCTCGCCGACCGCGTGCGCCACGGTGCGGCTATTGGCGCCGACTAGCATCAAGGCGCTGCCGACCACCGTTTCGTAACCGTTGCGGCTGGCCGCGCCGGTGCGCAATTCCCCACCGACAGTGACATTGGCTACCTGCGCCACGGTGATGGGTACACCATTACGCGTGGCCACGACGGCACGGGCGATCTCATCCTGGCTGCGGATGCGTCCGTCGGCCCGCACCAGGTAGGATTCGCCCGAGCGGCGGATGTAGTTTGCGCCCACCGAGACGTTCGCGTCCTCGACGGTACGGGCAAGCTCGGCGAACGAGATGCCCTGGGCCGCCAGTTTGGCCGAATCGGGCTCGACGACGTATTGCTTCACGTAGCCGCCCAGCGAGTCGACGTCGGCCAAGCCAGGCGTGGTGCGCAGTTGCGGGCGCACGATCCAGTCTTGCACCGTGCGCAGATAAGCTAACTGGGCAACCTCATCGGCGAGGTGTTCTCCCTGTTCGGTCAGAAAGCTGCCGTCGCTCTGCCAGCCTGGCTTGCCGTCTTGGCGCGGTGCGTCCTTGCCACCCGGATGGATGTATTCGACGCTGTAGTGGAACACCTCTCCCAAGCCGGTGGACACTGGCCCCATCTGCGGCGTTGCACCTTCAGGCAGGTCCGCCTTGGCGCGCGCCAGGCGTTCCGATACCTGCTGCCGCATGAAATACAGGTCGGCGCTTTCCTTGAAAACCGCCGTGACCTGGCTAAAGCCGTTGCGCGAGAACGAGCGCACGCTTTCCACGCCGTTCAGGCCAGCCAGCGCGGTCTCGATCGGAAACGTCACCCGCTTTTCGATCTCGATCGGGCTCAAGGTCGGCACCACGGTATTGATCTGGACCTGCTTGTTGGTGATGTCGGGGGTCACATCGATGGGCAGCAGGTTCAGTTGCCAGGCGCCCGCCAGCGCGACAACGAGCGTCAAGAAGAGGATCATCCAGCGAGCGCGGACCGAACCGGTCAGTATGGTATCGATCATCATTCTTCCTTGGCGCTTTTGATCATGTCGGCCTTGACCAGGAAGGCATTGCGGGTGGCGACCTGTTCGCCGGCGTTGATGCCGGATACGATCTGCGCCGCCCCTCCGCTGCGTAACCCGACTAGCACTGGCTGAGCACGGAAACCGTCCTTGGTTCGCACAAACAGCACGTCGCGGCCATCGATGTTTTGTACCGCATCCTCCGGCACCACGATGCCGATGGCACCATCCTTGACATGGAGGCGTACCTGAACGCCTTCGCCAACCACCAGACGGCTGGCCGGCGAGACCGGGGTCAGCACCACGGTGGCCGCCCGAGTGCTACCGCTGACGGTCGGGGTCACCGACCGCACTATGGCGGCCACTGATGTGCCACCCGGCGCCAAGATCGTGGCGTTGTCGCCTGCGGCAATGCGGCCGATGTCGGACGCTGACACGGCCGCCTCCACCTGCGCCTGGCCGGCGCCTGCCACCCGGAACAGCTCCGTCTGTGGCTGGACAAAGCCACCGAGCGTCCCCGTCTGCGCGGTGATTTTTCCGTTGATGGGGCTCACCACCGCCACGGATCTACCGTCACCCGATACTTGAGCGGCACGCGCCACCGAGGAGGCGCGCTGCGCTTCACTTTCCGCGACCGCCAGCGCCGATTGCGCTGCCTCCATCTCCTGACGAGGCGTCACCCCCAGCTGAAACAGGCTGAGCTCTCGCGCATAGGCCTTGCGCGCGAGCTCAGCTTTGGCATGAGTCACGCTTCTGTCGGCGGCCATCGTGGTCGCCTCCATGCTGTCTACCTGGGCGAGAGCCTCGCCGGCCCGTACGGTATCACCAAGCTGGCGCTTGAGACGGGAAATATTGCCGGAAGCGCGCGCCACGACCACCGCTTCGCTGTTGGGCGGAGCGGTGACCGTGCCGGCGGCCAAAATTTCGGCCTTCATGCCGCCGTTGGTGACCGATTCCACCGCGATCTTAGCAATCGCCAAGTACTGCGCCGGGATCTTGATCTCCGGGACGCCACTATCTGCCTGCGCGGGTGCCGGCGTTGCAGGTGCCGCCGCTGGCACCTTCCTGGCGTCAAGCCAGTGCGCTGCGCCAAATCCCAGTGCCGCAGCGACGGCGACCATTGCTGCGGCCAACGGCCAATTCATGGTGCGGCGTTCATGTTCCATCATGGTGCTTCTCCAAATGCGATACGGCCTTCGGCCATTGAGAGGGTGGCGATCGCGCGGACACGGGCCAGACGGGCCTCGATGGTGAGCGCTTTCGCTTCGGACTGTGCGCGGCGGATCGCCAGCAGTTCAACCAGCGAGGTCTTTCCGGCGTCGTAGCCGACGCGGCCAAGCCGGTAGGCATCGGACGCCGCGTGCTCTCCCTGTTCAGCGGCTTGCAGGCGTTTTCCGGACGCCAGCACTTGTGCCAGTGCGGACCGATGCAGGGCTACAGCTTCCAGTCGGGCCGCCTCTACCCGCATGGCCGCACCGTTGGCGCGCTCCCTGGCGGCGGTGATGCCGCTCTGATTGCGGTCGAACAACGGAATGCTGGCGGACAAGCCGACGGTGGCCGCGTTCTCGCTGCTCCAGCCGAATTTGCGCACCCCGATGCTTACACCAATATCCGGGATCCAGCGCTTTTCCTCCACCCGTACCTGCGCAGCAACCGCATCGCGTTCAGCCGTGGCGCTCGCCAGTGCCGGTGCGTCGGCTGCCGTCCAACCGTCGGATGGACGAACGGCGGCCGCGACGGACAAAAATGGATGATCGATGTGCGTGAACGATTCGGTTGCTCCGACCAGTGCCGACAGGCGCTCCAGCGCCTCGGTGGCATCGGCCGAGGCCGATTGCACCGCTGCCTGAGCGGCTGCTACGCTGGCGCGGGCCTGCGCCGTGCGCAACTCCGCTTCCCGGCCGGCGTTCACCAGCGCCTGCGCGGCGCGCAGATCGTCCTGTGCCCTGACCAGTTCGGCGTCGGCGACTTCCTGGCGTTGTTGCATAGCCTCGGCGGTGGCGTAGACGACCGCCAGTTCGTTGGCGAAGGTCATACGCGCTAGCCGCTCGCGGGCGACGGCGGCAGCCGATTTGCGCTGTTCGGCATCAATGCGGGCGGACCGCTTGCCGCCGATCTCGAACACCTGTGTGATGGCGTAGGTATCCTGGCGCTGGCTGACGCCCCCGGACTTGGGCGCACCAAGGTTCTCGGCAGTGACGCTTAGCGTCGGATTAATCCAGGCGCTAGCTTGGCGCGCGTCCGCAGTAGCGGCCCGAAGGTTGGCCGCTTGTTCGAGCAACTGGGGCGCGTTAGCCTGGGCTTGAACCAGGAGTACTGAGAAAGACGGTGTCTCGGCGGCGTGACTCGGCAAATAGCTTGCGCCAAGGAACAGGCAAAGTAGCGCACCACGGAGTGCGCCTGATCGTGATGCGAAATTGGATTGCTGTGTCGGGCGGACGCGAACATCCACCAGAACGCCACACGACCAAGCGCGCGGACGTATAGAAATTTTATGCATGAAAAGCCTCTACTGGATTGAACTGGATGCAGTACGGCGGGCCGTGACGTGACCATCAGGCGGTCACGCATGACGAACGAACCCGCAGTTTAGGCGGGGGGACGAGGAGGCCGAAGCAGAGGAATGGTTGTTCGATCAGAGAACGTATCAATCGCGAAGCGCGGCGGTGTGCTTGGGGTATCCGCAAGAGGCAGCTTATTGCATGCCGGAATCAAAATATGCAGGGTGCAGCCGTGCTCGTAGTCGGCCAGATGCTGCGCCGATTTCTGCGAATTGTCTTCGTGGGAACTGGAATTGACCCCGTCGTCACTTTCATCGTCATCGTCATCGTGGTGATGCAGGACATGGGCGTCGTGCTCCGCCATATGCTTGGCGACGAATTCCAAACCGTGCGCGCTGCCGCTGCTCATTACGTGGACGAGATTACGCTCCGCAACAGCAATCGCTTGCCACGGAAGTAACATCACCAAGAGAATGAGGAGCGCCTTCTTCATATCGGGAGAGTGCTGGCGGGGCTTATAGTTGCGTTTGGATCGGTTATTATATCCCCCTAGGAGGATATAATGTCAACTCATACTTCGCATCCGGCGATCATCAAACGACTGAAAAGAGCCAACGGGCATCTAGCCAGCATCGTCACCATGCTGGAAGAGCAGCGCGCGTGCCTGGACATCGTGCAGCAGCTGCAGGCTGTAGAAAGTGCCATCAATTCCGCCAAGAAGGCGCTGATTCACGACCATATCGGCGAATGCCTGATGCATACGATCGGCCCAGACAACACCACCCGCCAGCAGGTCCTCGAAGAATTCCAAGCCATCACCAAATATCTTTAGCTACCTAATTTAGAGGCAGAGAGGGCCAACTCGAGGGGCGGCCGGGATTCGTGTAAAAATACCGAAATCCTGCTGTAAGTTATTGATTTATTGACGAGGTCTTGCCGGCACACTTGTAGTTTGTTTCCAAGAGCTCGGCATCTTGTTGTGCCTCCCGCAACAGCTGGCAGCCGGCCTGTCCGGCCCGATCTCGGTCTCAATCAGACCCGCGACAACGTCGCCACGGCGGCCCCGAGGATTGCAGTTATCGCTTGAACGCCAACAACAGAACCCCTCCGGCGACCATCGCAATGCCGGACCACTCGCGAAGTGACGGGCGCTCGCCCAGAAAGGTGAAAGCAAACACCGCCACGAGAACAAGACTGAGTTTATCGACTGGCGCAACCTTAGATGCATCGCCGATCTTGAGCGCACGGAAGTAGCATACCCACGATACCCCTGTTGCCAAGCCGGACAACCCAAGGAAAAGCCATGTCTTGAGTGATAGTTCGAAAGGGTTGGCCCATTTTCCCGTGTAGGCGACGAACGCCGACAGGACGACCATGATGATTGCCGTTCGGATCAAGGTGGCCAGATCGGAATCAACCCCCTGGATGCCCACCTTGGCAAAAATGGCCGTCAGGGCCGCAAAGATAGCGGATAGTAAAGCCCAATAGAACCAACCAACTGAAGTAACCATTTCACCCCTCCTCACGTTTCTCACTCTGTTACCTCATGGGAACGATAACGGTAACATTTAAGCCGATTTGCTGAGATTCGTCTGCGAAGGCGAGGCGAATTTCAGCACCGATGCGATTGGTAATCGTTTGGACAATGGACAGCCCCAGGCCCGAGCCAATTTGCTCGCTACCCATTGTGCGGTAGAAGGGGTCAAAAACCCGGTGCCTTTCGGCCAATGGAATGCCTGGCCCGTTGTCTTGGATGCGCAACTCGGCCTTCCCATCCGCTACGCCCACGGAAAGATCGATCCGCCCCCCCTCTGGCGTATAGCGGATGGCGTTATCGACGAGGTTCTTAACCACGGCTATCATGTCCATCTCACTGGCCCATACTTCGACGTCGTGGGCGCCTTCGAAGCCGATGTCGATGTGCTTCACTTCGGCCAGCGGCATGAGGTCTTCCACTACGCGCCGGTAGATGCCCTGAACGGATACCGGCGATTTCGGCAGTTCGGTCGCCGACTGTGCCTTGGCCAAAGTCAAGAGTTGATCCAGCAGGCTTCGGCCGCGCTCAATCCCTTGGCGCAAGACCATCAGCCGCTCGCGTGCCAAGCTGGACATTTCCGCATTTGCCAGCCGCTCTGCTTGCAGCGATATGGCGGTCAACGGCGAGCGCAGCTCGTGCGCGGCATCAGCCACAAAGCGGCGTTGAGAATCCATAGACTGTCCGACACGTTCGAGCAGCCGATTGATCGCCATGGCGAATGGGCGCACCTCGACCGGAAGGTGGCGGCCTTCGATGGGGTGCAATTCCTGCTCAGCCCGCTGGTCGATTTCCTTGGAAAGCGCCGCAATGGGCTGGAACATTTTGCGCACTAGGTCGGCGACGATCAACAGCAGAACCGGAACGAGTATCAGGAAAGGCATCACGGTGCGCAGCGCCCCATCGCGGGCGATTTCATTGCGGAAGCCGGACTCCTGAGCCACGGCAATGCGTCCACCTGCATCCAGGGTCTTAACAAGCACGCGGAATGTCTCGCCGCTGATCTCCAGCGTATGTAGTCCATCCGCTAAGGTTGTTGGGAGCGAAAGCGGCCCTCCGGCATCCACGTCGACCTGAGAGGGGTTGGTCTCGTCCAAGCGCTGGACAATCACGCGCGATTCTTCATCGACATCCTTGAGATGGGTATTGGTGGTCAGTGGGGCCGGTGAGAGGCGCTGTCGATCCATGAGCTGCGCCACCTGGCGCAGTACGTCATCCTGTAGTTCATGGGCCTCATCGAAAGCAGACAGAAATGAGAAAACACCTGCGACAATGGCCACCACGAGGATAGCCAACGACAGCGTGAAGGACAGCTTGAGCTGAATCGATTCGTTCAATCGTTTTTTGAGACCATCCATCCGAGCCCCCTGATGTTCTTGATGACTGCGCTGCCGAGCTTGCGCCGCAGCGCGTGGATCAGATATTCGACGGCATTGCTTTCGACCTCATCTCCCCAGCCGTAAATGCGATCCTCCAGATCGCTGCGCGAGAGGATCGCCCCGGGCCGAACCAACAGGGCTTGCAGCAGCGAGAACTCGCGGTTCGACATTTGCACTTCGACGTCACCATCGACGCAGGCCACTTTGGTGGCCGGGTCGAGCGTCACCACACCGTTGCTGAGTACGGGCGTTGCGGTGCCGCCCTTGCGCCGCAGCACAGCGCGCATACGGGCTAGCAGCTCTGCCATTTGAAAGGGCTTGGATACGTAGTCGTCTGCCCCGCCATCCAGGCCGCGCAGGCGATCATCCAGGCCATCGCGCGCCGTGATGATGAGCAGTGGAATCGGGTTGTCCTTGGCACGGATGCTGGTGAGCACCTCTAGCCCATCCTTGCCAGGCAGACCCAGGTCGAGGAGCACCAGGTCGTAGTGTTGACAGCTCAGCGTTGCGAGGGCGGTTGACCCGTCCTTCACCCAATCGGCGGCATAAGACCCATCTTTCAGTGCGCCTTGAATCGCGTCACCGATCATGGGATCGTCTTCGACTAGCAATACCCGCATTCCTCCTCCTTTCAATCGCTATTCAATGCGCCGTCCTGGCTGCCCGCTGCCTAAATAGCAGGATCGCGGTCAGCATGAAGGCCAGCAGTGCGGCCGAGGCCGAATAGCGATTCAGCGCCAGACCGCCTGCGCTCAGTGGCTTGTCCAGAAAGTCCCCGACCACGGCGCCAAGCGGGCGGGTCAGGATGAACGCCGCCCAGAACAACAGCGTGCGGGACACTATCGTCCAGTAATAGGCCGCCACGACTAGCGTGAGCAACCCGATGAACACAACGGCCGCGCCGGTGTAACCCAGCCCCGCTGTGTCTGCAGTCCAGTCACCCAGCGCCGTGCCCAGTGTCTGGGAGAACATAATTGTCAACCAGTAGAAGGCTTCCGCCTTGGGCGAGCTGACGGTACTCACTGATACCGAGCCGAGGGTCCGGTGCCAGACGAGAAGCGAGCCGAGCAACAATGCAAGCAGCAAGCTCGAACCGCCAGCGTACCCGATTCCGAGCGAACGGTCAGCAAAATCGGCCAGCGTCGTACCAACCGTGGTGGTGGCGATGATGGTGGTCCAGTACAAAAACGGGTGGAAGCCCTTGGCCTTAACCTGCGCGACTACGGCAGCTAAGAAGATCACCCCGAAGATGCCCGTGCCTATCAGGTAGCCCAGGTTCATGGACATCGAGACGGCATCGCCGCCGGTTTCGCCGAGTGTCGTGGCGGCAATCTTAATGAGCCAGAAGCCCAGCGTGACTTCGGGCACCTTGGCCAGAGTGTGTTCGGTGGATATTTTCATGGGGACGCTCACAGGTCAGCCTTTGCCTTCGAGCGTGTCAAAGGTTTTTAGTAGGACACCCATCGCCGCCTTGCAGTCGGCTTGGCTTGGCGTATCGGCGCGTAGAGCAGCCAATGCTTTGTCGATGGATTTGTCAAGCACATGCCAGTCGTCTGCCGCGCGTGGTTTGAGTCCGGCCTCGGCCGAGTCCCAAGAGACTTCCAAATCCTTAATACGGGCCTTGGCAGCAGCCAGGTCGCCCTTGTCAACGATGACGGCGATATCGGTGGCGATGCTGCGGAAGGTTGACAGATCGCCGAGTTTGGAGGCTGCTCTTCCCGGCGTTAGCGCAGCACTCTGGGCCGTTGTGGCCGACGTTGCGCTTGCGCCGCCTTGCTCGGCTGGTTTGGAACAACCGGCCGCCAGGGCCAATAGGACGGCCGCCGAAACGGTGGCGACAGGGCGAACGATTGAGGATTTCATAAACATGTTTTTCTCCTTGTGTTGAGGGACGAGGTTATTCGGCGAGCTGGGCAGAGCGGCGTCCATTCATGCCGATCTGCGCGACGGCCACCAGTATGACGATCACCGTGAGGAACAACGCGCTTGTCCACATGGCACCCATGCCAAGGCCACCATAAGTCTTAGCCTGTGTCAGCAAGTCGCCGAGTGCGGCCCCGAAGGGGCGGGTCAAGATGTAGGCAATCCAGAAGGTCAGAACGGCGTTACCTCCCATGCGCCAGGCCGCGTAGGTGATGCCGATCAGTGCACCGAATGCCACCGCACCCCAGGTAAAGCCCAGGCCCAATGCCTCGGTCGCCAGATCGCCCGCAGCAGTGCCCAGCGCAAACGTGCAAAGGATGGCGGCCCAATAGAACAGCTCCCGGTTTCGCGTCACGATGTCGTGGATGGACAAGGTGCGTTCCACCCGATGCCAGACAAAAAAGATCGCGGCGAGCACAACGGCGAACGCCGAGGTGCTGATGTACAGGCTGACGCCAAGGCCATCGGTCAGCAGATCGGTGATCTGGGTGCCGACCACGCTGACCAGCACCACCGTCAGCCAGTAAGTCCAAGGGGTATAGCGGCGGGTACGCAATTGCATGAACAAAGCGGCTGCCAACAGAGCCGCCATGACGGTTCGAGTCACGCCTTGGCCCAAACCTGCGTTGACCGCCAGGAAATCGGCTCCTGTCTCGCCCACCGTAGTGGACATGATCTTGATGATCCAGAATGACAGCGCGACTTCTGGGACTTTATTGAGCCAGCTTGTGGTGCTGCTCGTGGGCAATTTGTTCATAGTGTTCTCCTGCCGAAGTGAAATGGTTTGCCAGCAGTTTGAATAGGCTGACTTAGCCCGGCCATAGGCTCACTCGCGAACCCATCCGAGCGCGATCAACCCGCCGAAAAACCGGCGATGAATGCCGGTGGCGAGTTGGTAACTCGGCTCCAGATACCAGCGTGCTTCACGCAACGTCAGCCAGGCACAGAGCGCAGCGACGGCGATGGCTCCGACCATGTCGAATGGGAAGTGCACTCCAAGGTAGATGCGCGCCCAGGCGACGGGGACGCCCAACAATGCCAAAGCCACGCCTGCGATTCGTTGGCCTCGTTGTAACGAAAGGCTGAAGGCAAGCGCCCACCACAGCGTCAGGTGATCGCTCGGGAAAGAAGAGTCGGCAACATGAGGGATGAGGGGGTGACTCAGGCCGATCATAAACGGCCGGGGATGCAACCAAGCTAGGCCGATGATCTGATTGATGAGCAAGCCCAGCAATCCCGATGCGGTAGCAATGAGCATCGTCTTCCGGGTGGCGTCGCTGCCGCGAAGCCATCCGATGCCGATCAGGAGTGGAACCGCCCAGATGAGTTGCTCGGCAAAGAAGATGGCCAGCGTCAGCGCAAAAGCACTGGGGTGCTCCGGTGCGTTGAGCCATAAAAACAATGTTTGGTTGAGTGATTCCATGAGGTCTCCGGGCCGGATCGCCTCCAATGGAATCGATCCAGCCAAATTGCGGGGGTGTCAGTCCCGCTTGTCGTGGTCGTCATCGTGATCCGCCTTGTCCTCGGCAGACGAGATGACCGTGCCCTTGTCGGCATCGACCCGGACATCGAAGACCTTGGCCCCACTGACGACCTCCACGTCATAGACCCAACCCTGCTTCGAGTTCTCGTACTCGGCACGTGACGCCTTGCCGTTGGCGTGCTGCTCGGCGACTGTGACCGCCTGTGTGAGGGGAATCTTGGCCTTGCTGATTGCCAGGGCGTCGTTTTCCATGCCGCCATTGGCGGCGTAGGCGACCGCCCCGGTTGCAGCGATGGCGACGGCCAGAAGGGAAAGTTTTGTGTAGCGGGACATGATGCTTCTCCAGAGGAGTGCAGGGATTTGCACAGTGGAGAAGGTACGCAGGCAGACTTAGCTGGTACTGAGCCGGGGCCTTCAGCCTTGGGATGCCGGGCAACGGCTTAGCGTGCTGTATTTTCCGCTTTCTGGACCGCCCCCAAGTCGTTGAGCATTCCCTGATGACAAGCCTCGTTGCTGGGCGAGATGGCCAGTTGGGATTTTAAGGCGACGAAGTTCTACCTTTCCGGCGGCGGGCGCCGGTTCTTGGACAGAATGGCCAGCAGGACCAATCCATAGTACGCAAGACGAATGAAATAGCACTGGGGGATACAAGCCCGGCCGAAACGACGTTGCTGCGCCTCTATGCTCGTCAGCCATCAATGTCAGCGGTCATGCCAAATTCGATTGGCGTCTTGACGTAAAACACATTGATCTGCTCCTGCCGCAATAGCAGCAATAACGACTTAGCATCAAGATTGCTCAACGCCATCGTCACCTCGATCGGTTGATCGGCCAGTTCGATAAAGTGAGAAGAATGGAGCTTACGATCGCGTCCAAAACCTTCGTCGCACCCCAGCAGCGTGGCGCCGCCTACGCCTAGTTTTTTCGCCTCTTGCAGCAGCCACTCTCCGATAGGCATGTCAGCGTGTTTGCGGTTTTGCTCCGTAAAAAATGTCAGTTGATAACTGTGATCGCATCATTTTGGCTTGCGTCGGTTTATTACTTCGAGGGAGAGGTAGTGCGGTTATGGATCGCGCCAGAACGATACTTGGCGAGTCCAACCAGGGCCAACACGCAAAAAACGGCACCCGCATAGAACGTCGACGACGCCCCAAACCAATCCCATAGCAGGCCCGCCACGACGCTCGCTATCAGCATGGCAACGCCGCTCATCAAGTTGAACACGCCATAGGCCGTGCCGCGCAGATCGGCTGGTGCTGTATCGGCCACCATCGTTGCCAGGAGTCCCTGTGTAATCCCCATGTGAACGCCCCACAGTACGACGCCGGCTAATACCACCGCCCAATGATCGTTTGCGGCCAGAATCAGATCGGCGGCCGCCAAAACGGCAAGCCCGAGCGCCAACAACTTCGTATGGCTCATCCGGTCGGACAGCTTTCCAAATGGATACGCCGAGGCGGCATAAATCAAATTCATCGCTACCATCACGAGCGGCACCAACGCAACCGGGATGCCGCTCTGCTGAGCGCGCAAGACAAGAAACGCTTCGCTGAAACGGGCCAATGTGAATACCGCGCCAATCCCAACCACCCACCAATACGGGGCGCTAAGGCGTACTAAATTTTCTCGACGAATAGGATTTGTTCGTTTGCCATTTTGGTGCTGCTCTGGTTCGCGCACGCCGAACAGAAGCAGCGCAACGGCCAGCACGCCGGGAATCACCGCTATCCAAAAAACTTTCCTGAAGTCGTTAGCCCACAGGAGCATCAAGCCGACCGCGATCAGTGGACCGAGGAATGCACCCACCGTATCGAGAGACTGGCGTAGGCCAAAAGCCGCGCCGCGCAGGTGCGGTGGAGCGATATCAGCGACCAACGCGTCACGGGGTGCTCCTCGCACTCCTTTCCCGACCCGGTCCAATAGGCGTGCCGTCAGTACAAAGCCGGACGTATTTGCCATCGCAAAAAGTGGCTTTGTCAGCGCGCCAAGCGCATAACCGAACAATGCCAAGCCTTTGCGCTTGCCGAGATAGTCGCTCAATGCTCCTGAGAACACTTTGACGATAAGGGCGGTGGACTCGGCAACACCTTCAATCAAACCAACGACGAGGGCGCTGGCCCCGAGCGTGCCGACCAAAAATAGGGGGAGCAGGCTATGGACCATTTCCGAGGAAATATCCATCAGCATGCTCACGAAGCCTAGCATCCAGATACTGAGCGGGATCTGCCGCAAAATTTCACCCTTCATTCTTACGTTCATCGTTTTTCCAATTTTTAGAATGATTTCTGGCAATGCGTTTGTTTTTTCATTTGGGTGGAACAGGCTCCCGGAAGCGTGACGGCGTACGAAACGCTTTCATAGCTCTTCTATTGCGGAAAATCTACCGTACCGCAATGCAAGGCTAGGCATCACCAGCAGATTGAGTGCGGTGGACGTGAACAGTCCTCCCAGGATCACCATCGCCATCGGCCCCTCGATTTCGCGCCCTGGATCGCCGCTACCGATCGCTAGCGGCAGCAGACCGAGGGCGGTGGCAAGCGCCGTCATCAGGATTGGCGTCAGGCGCTCGATAGCGCCGCGTGCGGCGGCCTCCGGTCCCCACGTCATCCCTTCCACGTCAACGAGGTGTTCGTAGTGCGACAGCAGCATGATCGAATTGCGCAAAGTGATACCGAACAGGGTGACGAATCCAACCATGGAACCAAGAGAGATCGCGCCACCGGTAGCAAAGACGGCCAGCACCCCGCCGACGAGGGCGAAAGGCAAATTGAGCAAGACCAGAGCCAGGTTGCGGGCCCGTCGCAATACAATCCAAAGCAGCAGCCCAATGGCCAGCGCGGCGATAGCGGAGTGGACGATCAAGTCGCGCACCGATGCCGCCTGGGCCGCCGCAGCACCGCCGAACTCCAGGTAACTGCCCCGTGTAAGTGGCACTTGCGCAGCCAGACGCTGTTTTGCTTCGGCGACGAAGGAAGTCACATCACGACCGGCAACGTTGCACGTGATGGTCTGTACGCGGCGGGCGCCGCTATGCAGAACAACGTATCGGCCGGAGGTCATGTAGACGTCGGCCAACTGATCGAGTTGCACGTACACCCCTGCGGCATTGCGCAGGGGCAGCGCCCGCACATTGGCGATGCTGCTGCGCTTCGCGGCCGACAGGATGACGCTCACATTGAATACCCGGTTACCGTCGTAAACTTGGCCGACCACCGATCCCTGAAAGGCGGTCTCGACGGCATCGAGCACATCCACGGCGTCGAAGCCCCAGCGCACCAGCGCGTCAGGGCGCAGGCGGATGCCGAGTTCAGGAGAACCCGGCGGCGATTGGAGCTGTACCTCGGTCGCCCCGGACACCTGTCCCAGCGTTTGGGCAACGCGGCGGGCATCGGTGTCCAGGGTATCAAGTTCGTTGCCGTAGATGTTGAGCACAACCGCCGCGGTATAGCCGGAGAGCGTTTCTTCGACTCGCTCGGTGAGGAAGGTCTTGACCGCGAAGCTGACGCCGGGAATGCGCGACAGAACCTTCCGGATGTCGGCCTGAGCGAATTCGGCCTGTTCGCTTGAGAGCGGCTTCAGGTCAACATTGAATTCGCTGTAGTGGGTGCCCCAGGTATCGTCAGCCTTTTCCGCGCGGCCGGCTCGCTGGGCGACGCTGCGCACGACGGGCAACTTCAACAGCTCAGCTGAGACTTGACGGCCGATGCGCAACGACTCAGTCAGGGAGGTTCCAGGTACCGCCGACATGTGCAGAATGTAGTGTCCTTCCTTGAGCTCCGGCAGGAAGCCGCCGCCAAAAAATGGCAGCGCGGCCAGACCGGCTAACGTGAGCAGCGCCACCGTTACCACGATCAGGCGATAGTGATGTTCGACCCCGCCGATCAGCTGGCCGTATTTTTCCTTCATCCGCCGGGCCAGCGGCGGATCGTGTTCAGGCAGCGCGCTCCGGGGCAGGAGCGCCACGCACAGCGCTGGCGTGACCGTGATTGCCACCACCAGCGATGCGAGTGTCGCCAACAGATATGAGACTGCAAGGGGAGCAAACAAGCGTCCCGCTACGCCGGGCATGGAAAGCACAGGGAGGAAGACCAGGGCAATGGCAAAGGTCGCATAGACCACAGCGCTGCGCACCTCCAACACCGCATCGAGCACGACTTGAACTGACATGTGGGGTACTGGGCGATGTCGATTTTCGCGCAGCCGTCGATAGATATTTTCGACCACGATGATGGCATCGTCGACCAGCAGCCCGATGGAGATGGCCAGCCCGCCCAGAGTCATCGTATTGAGACTGAGGCCACGCTGCTCCATGACGGTCACGGCAGCCAGGAGCGACAACGGAATGGCGGTCAGGGCGATGGCGGAGGTACGCCAGTTGAACAGAAACAGCGCCACGACCGCCACCACCAGGACAGCACCGAACAGTAACGACGAGCGCACGTTTTGGGTTGCGATGGCGATGAAATTCGCTGACCGGAACAGGTCGTCGTGCAGCACGACCTGCTGGTCTTTCAGGCTCGGACGCAATTCGGCCAGCGCGCGCTCGACCGCCTCGGTAATCGCCACGGTGTTGGCGCCGTACTGCTCGGAAATGAGTAATTGGATTCCAATCGTACCTGCCACCGCGGCAGCGCCGATGGGCGGCTCGGGGGCCGCGCGGACGTCCGCTACGTCGGCCAGCGTCAGGTTGGCACCGTCCTGCTGCCGCACGACGGTCCGGGCGAGCTGCTCGATGCTCAGCGATTGCGCATGGGTTTGCAGCGTGATGCGCTGGTTGGCGTTGTCGATAAACCCGGCGCCGCGCACCCCGGTGGCACGGCGCGCCACGTCATGGATATCGTTCAGCGCCAGTCCGTATTTGATAAGCCGCTCGGGCCGGATCTGTATCTGAAATTCCTTCGCCTCGCCGCCGAACACCGCCACCGTGGCTACCCCATGGACGGCAAGCAGGCGCGGTTTGAGCGTCCAGTCGGCCAGCGTTCGCATGTCCATCAACGAGCGCTTCTCCGACGTCAGCCCGATGGCCATCACGATGCTGGTGGACGAGGTAAGCGGCGACATTGCCGGTGCCTGCACGCCGCGCGGCAACTGGGTAGACAATGCAGCCAGACGTTCGCCAAGGTTCTGGCGATCACGGTAGATGTCGCTCTTGGGGTCGAAGGTCACGGTAACGACCGACAGTCCCTGGATGGACTGCGAGCGCAAGGCATCGACTCCCACTACGCCGTTGACGGCGTTCTCGATGGGCTGAGTCACCAGCACTTCAACTTGTTCTGGAGCCAGACCCGGCGCCTCGGTCTGGATGGTGACTTGGGGCGGAGCAAACTCCGGGAACACGTCGTATTTGGCGCCGCTGAACGCATAAAAACCATAGGCGGCCAGCAAGACGGCCAGGGCGATCACGACACCCTTGTAACGCAGGGAGAAGCCAACAATGGCGGCGAGCAGTCCAGTGCGGGAAGCTGTTGTCATTTGCCTTCCTCGCCGACTTGAATCTGCGAACGCAGTTCCTCCGAGAGCAGGGTTTGAGCACCGCGTACGACCAGCTGCGTGCCCTTGAGCGCTCCCGGCGCGAACCAGCCTTGTTCGACGGGTATGGCCGCCGGCAGTTCACGTCGCACGAAATGCCCTGGCGCGCTTTGCACATACAGCCACGCCTTGCCTTGCCACCAGACCACAGCCCCAGCCGGTATGAGTGCGCCGGTTTGTTCGGCCCCCGTCGCCAGATAAGCCGTCAGCGTCGTACCTGGCAGCAGGCCATCGGCCGGCGCGATGTAGAAAAAAGCGGCGCCCTGCATGCGGGGATCTGCTTGAGAAGATGCCGACACCAGGGTAGCATTTTTGAATGTCCCGTCATTGGCGCTCACCCGCGTTGCGGCGGGGCCCTTAGTCATGTTCGTGCCAGATGGCGCCGCCACCCGCAGCAATACGTCACGCTGTTCCGACAACCGTCGAAACAGTGGGGCGTCACCCACAATAGCGAAAGCGAGAACATTGCCCCATTTCTGTCGTGCGTTTCGCGCCGCGGCATCCATCGCTGCGTCGGCGCTCCGGGCTACCGCATCGTCGCCGCGCCACGTTGCTTCTGCGGCATCCAAAACCTTGGCCGAGACATTTTGCTCGTCGCCGTGAAGGGCTTTGAGACGATCGTATTCGCGCCGCGAGGCCTGCAGGGTGGCATGTGCCTTCTCTGCCTGGGTCTTGACCGCGACGTATGCCCCACGCAGATCGATGAGTTCCTGCGGCGGCAGGACCGTGGCGAGCGCCTCGACTTCCCCGCGTCGCGTCGTCTCTTCAAGGGGCGCCACGGCGATGTCGGCGCGCTTCTGCGTCGCCGCATCGAACAACACTGCTGTGCCGCCGTCCTGGACGACAACACGCGACGGTACTTTGACCGGCCGCTCCCGCTCCTGTTCCAAGGCAAGTTCCTTGCGCCCCTCGATGAATCCCCACGCAGCCAGACCGGCAACGATCGCGCCGGCCGCCAGCAAGATGTATTTCTTTTTCACGGTTGTTCCCGGTTGTTGAATGGTTTTGGTGTAACGGCCTGTTCAACCGCCGCTGGGAGTACATTGCCGCCAAGCGGGCGGCGCAAGGCATCCTCCAATTGTCCCAAGGTCAGTTGCACTTGCGACAAAGCGCTTAATCGCGCCAATTCAGCAGTCACAGTCTCATAGCGAGAACTCAGCCACGCAAGTCTGTCCGATTCTCCTGCCTTGAAGGAAGCCGCGGCGGCACGTTCCGCTTTGTTCTGGTCGCGCAGCAAAGCATCTGCAATGTGGAACAGACGCACTGCGTGGCCGTACCCCGCCAACGCCAGCTCCACTTCCGCAATGGCCTTCGTCTGGGTGGCCAAAAACACGCCTGCCGCTTCCTTGCGGTGTGCCTCGGCTTCGGCAATTGGACCCTCGTTGCGGTTCAGGAGAGGCAAGGTAAGGGATAGCCCGAGCGACCATTTCACGGCGCCGGCATCCCAGCTATAGCCCGGCCCGATTGAAATATCAGGATATTGCTTGGCGACCTCCAGTTGCAGTGCGGATTGGCTCGCTTCGTACTCGGCCAGGCTGGCAAGGATATCGGGCCGGCTGCGCATCGCCTCGCGCTGCATTGCGTCCGAGGGCAAGGCGGAAACTGGTACAACTTGCTCAAAACTCTCAAACGATATCGCGGCCGTTTCTAGTGCCTTGACCGGCACGCCGACGGCTGCGGCGAGCCGTGCCATGTTTTCTGCGCGCTGTTTTTGGTTCGCAGCCAAGGTCAGCGTGATCTGGTTCAGAGTAATCCTCGCCTGGGTAAGTTCGGGTTGCGAAAGATATCCCGCGGCGAAGCGGCGCTCCAGCAGATGCGTAATTTCCGCCTGCAGGCCGTGCTGGCGCCGTATCAGCACATCAGTCGGGTAGGCGGCGAGAAGGCTGGTGCGCACGCCGCTGATCACCTGCCAAAGTGCCTCGTTCTCCCGAAACCGAGCGGCCAACGCAAGATGCCGTGCCCGTTCGCTGCGGTAAGTACGTTTGCCGGCGGTTTCGATCGGCAGGTCAATGCCCAGCCCGTACGTCCACGGTGACTGATCTACGGAGGCGTCTGCATTGTGCTGCAGCGATACCCCCAAGGTGGGATTGGGGCGCGCGCCGGCTGTGACCACACCCGCCTGCGCAAGCTGGCTGCGCGCTCGCGCGGTATCGAGGTCAGGGTGAAAGTGCAATGCTGCCAGGGTGAGCATCGACCTGTCCCACGCTTTCGGGGGCCAGGACGATAGTTCGTGCCCGTAGCTGCGCTCGACGAATTGCTTGAGCTCCGGAGCATCGAGGCTCCTGGCGCCGAATGCGCTCCCCTGCACAGCAGGGTCAAGCGGTTTGGGTGTATAGCTGGCGCACCCGGCAAGCAGTGCCGCCAGCAGCATCAATAGCTGTTTCATGTTCTCCCGTTCTGCGCAGTGCCAGAATGTCGGCAACCGGTCGTGAGTGACCGATGCCCAAAGCACAACAGGATAGCGAAGGTAGTGATACCGCGACATGACCGGAAGCTGACCATTCGGTCATCTTGAAGTGCCCGATTCACATGGTCGTTACGAGGCCGGGAACCTCAGTGTCGCGGCGGTGCCGCAGCCAAGTTCGCTATCGAGAGAAACCGATCCGCCATGAAGCAGCAATATGGACCTGACGATGGCGAGGCCGAGTCCCGTGCCTGTTCCCTGCCTCAAGCGTGCGCTGTCGGCACGATAAAACCGATCGAAAACGTGGGGCAAGTCCTCGGGCGCAATGCCCTCTCCGGTGTCGCTGACGACGATGTCAACCCCATGATCGGGGGTTTTCGCCACATCGACAACAATGGACCCGCCGCTGGGAGTGTGGCGTAGTGCATTGATGATCAGATTGCCCAACGCGCGCCGCAACAAGGCGGAATCGGCCAACACCGTTCCCACCCCACCGGCGATCAGCGTGGTGTCCTGTTCGTCCGCGAGCGCCTGGTAAAAAGCGCACACGGCGGCGATCTCTTGCTCAAGGTCCAGTGTTTGCTTGTTAGGCAGCGAGTCGGGTTGCTCCGTTCGGGCCAGGAACAACAAGGCGTCCACCATCCGTGTCAGGCGCTCGTACTCCTCCGTAGCCGATGCGATGCAGTCGCGATATTGCTCGTTCGAGCGGTCCTTGGAAAGGGCCATTTCCGCTTCGCCCTGAAGAATGTGCAAAGGGGTGCGCAATTCGTGCGCGATATCGGCGGAAAACCGAGAAATTCGGGCGAACGACTCATCTAAGCGCACGAGAAGCTGGTCGAAATTGGCGGCGAGCGGTCGCAATTCCCTAGGCCAGTCGTCGTCCGCCACGCGACGATGCAAGTGTGCCGCGCTCAGTTCCGCGATGATCGCAGCCAGCCGGGACACTGGCTGCAGTCCGCGCCGCGCGATCAGGTAGCCCGCAATGACGGCGATGGCAAGCGAAGCGGAAAGAGCGAGCCATAGGATGCGCCGGTACGCCGCGAGCACTTCCTCTTCACTTGTCCGGTTCATTGCCGCCTGCACCGTAAATCCACCGTCGATGCCGACGCGAGCGTACATGAGGCGGTACGTTTCCCCGGAACCTGAAGCCCAGTCCATGCCCTGTTCGTCGCCACCCGCGCGGAAACGGGGATCGGCGAATGGGCGTCCGTCCTCGGCAGCATGAGGGGGCGGCGCCTCGACCACGTCGACGCCCTGGGCATCAACGACGCGCAGGTAAGAGCCGGGAAGCATAGCTGCCTCGCGATGGACCTCTTCCTGGAGCGCGGCGAAGTCGCGGGAATGTAACAACAGGATGCCGCGCACTTCGGCGATTCTCCCAGCCAGCCATTGGTCATCTTCCTGGCGCAGGCGATCCGCCAGAACCAAGTACAGGATGCTGCCGGCCGACGCGATCAACACCACGCTAAGGAGCGCGTACCAGACGGTGAGGCGAAAGGCGATCGAGCCGCGCTCCCCGATCAGGGCCATCGGTTTAAAGTCGTTCTTCGATGACATAGCCGACGCCCCGCAGAGTGTGAATCAGTTTCCGGTCGCTGGGATCGTCTACCTTGCGCCGCAGTCGGCGTACAGCGACATCGACCACGTTACTGTCGCCGTCGAAATTGATGTCCCATATCTGTTCGGCCAGCCGCGTCCGGGTCAACACTTCGCCGGGGTGACGAAGCAGGTATTCGAGCAGTCGGTATTCCTGTGGAGCGAGGTCAAGCGGCTTTCCCGCCCGTGATGCCTTGTGCCGAGCCAGGTCCATGTCGAGATCGGCCAGACGCAAGACGTCCGGTTGCTGCGCCGGTGCGCGACGCAAGGCGTTGCGCACACGGGCAAGCAATTCGGAAAACGCAAACGGCTTGACCAGGTAGTCATCGGCGCCCAAATCCAGGCCCTTGACGCGATGAGAAATCGCATCGAGGGCCGAGAGCAGAATCACAGGCTGGCGCGGCAGGCGCTCCTTGATCTGTGTTAGCACCGACCAGCCGTCCTGCATAGGCAGCATGACATCAAGTACGATCAGGTCATAGACGCCCGTCAGCGCGAGATGAAGCCCGTCCGGCCCATTCGCCGCGAGATCAGCGGAGAAACCTTCCTCGACAAAACCTCGCTTGATGAAGGCGGCGGTCTTGGGCTCGTCTTCAACAATTAGTATTTTCATTTCCAACCTTTGTTATGTCTAGCAGGGGGGCGCACAGAATTCGGAAAAAATCGTGCGCTATGCATATTCAGGCCAGTTTGACCCGCGAGCGCAGCAAACTGCCGGCAGCGTTCTCCTCGAACAACCCGGCCTCCTCGATGTAGCCCTGCACGGTGCCGTCGTGGCGCCACGCGCCTTGGCGCTTGATGTCGCGGAAGTCCGCGCCCGCACGGTGGGCGCTGGTTGCCATGCCGCGCCGCAGGCTGTGGCTCGACAGTTCCGGCACGTAGCCGAGCTTGGCCAGCTGCGCAGCGCCGGCCAGGATGGTGTTCACGCTGGCCGGATTCAATCCATCGCCGCCCATCACACCCCACTTGCTGATCGACCGGAAGACCGGGCCGCTGGTCACGCCGGCGGCGTCCAGCCAGGTCTGCAACGCCGTCGCCGGGCAGCACGGCCCGGCGCTGTAGGGGATCGCCTTGGCCACGCCCTCGCCGGTCTGGTCCGTCTTCGAGCGCGGCAGCGTGATCGTGATCCCTTGTGCGTCCCAGGCAATGTGGTCGACCTCAATGCCCACCAGCTCGCTGCGCCGGAATCCCCCGAAAAAGCCCACTTGCAGTAGCGCGTTGTCGCGCGCCGCCTTCAGCGTGCTCCGGGCGGCCAGGGTCGCCACGATCAGTTCCAGATCCTCGATCGGCAGCGCCTTGGCCTTCTTCTTCGGCCGCCCGTGGGTGCGCGCGATCCCGGCCAGGATCTTGCGCACGGTCGGGGTGGCCGCCGGATCGGCGAAGCCCTGATGGACATGCCATTGCGAGAGCGCCGTCAGGCGCAGCGCCAAGGTGCGCGGATTGAGTGCGTCGGCGTACCGCACCAGGTAGCGGATGACGGCCGCCTCGTCGGCCGGCAGCACGCCGCCCCAGTCCAGATAGTGCTTGATCGCCGACCGGTACGCCTGGCGCGTGTTGTCGGACGTGGCAGCTGCCAGGAATGCGCGGTGCCGCGCGGCCAGCTCGTGGTCATCCTGCGGCGTAACGGCGGTACAGATAGCCGGCGCCGACCCAGTATTGGGCATGTCGGTGGCGTCAGGTACGGTCGGAGTGTTGGCCATGGTGGCGTCGCGCGAAATGCGCGCTCGTAACGGGATTACGGTGAGCATAGCACGCCGCAGCCCGGCATGGCCTGCGATAAAGTAGACTATCGAGCCTTAATATGCGTATTTTCCCGATCAGCTTTGAAATGTAATTTAATGTATTATTACGTATTACGTAGCACATTACTTAATTCAAGGAACGATCATGGCCAGAGCCGGTGTCCTGTACTCTCACGTCGCCAAGGCCGCCGCCCAGCTTGCAGCTGCCGGCAAGAACCCCACCGTCGACACCGTACGCGAGGCCATGGGCGGCACCGGCAGCAAAAGCACCATCGCCCCCATGCTCAAGCAATGGAAGGCGCAACACGAGGGCGAGGTCGCGGCGGCCGGCGCCGGCTTGCCGGCCGATCTGCTGGAGGCGGTCCAAGCGGTGTACCAGCGTGTGCAGGAGGGTGCGAAAGCCCAGATCGAGCATCTGCGCGCCGAACATAATCATGCGGAGCAAGAAGCCGCGCGGGCGGTAGAGGCGCTGCACGCCGAATGGCGCCAGCTTGGCGCCGAGCGCGAAGCGCTTGCGGGCGAACTGGCCAACGTGAAGGCAACGCTGGCGCGCGATCAGGCCGCACGGCAAAAAGACGCCGTGGCGATCGCCACCCTAGAATCCGAAAAAGACGGCCAGGCTCAACGCCTGGCCGATCGCGCGGCGGAGGTCAGGGAGCTCGCGGAGCAGCTTGCTCAGGCCCGGCGCCAGTTCGAGCACTTCCAGGATGCGAGCGCGACCCAGCGCCAGGAAGACAAGAGCGCATATGAGGCGCGCATTGCCCGTACTGAGCAGGAGGCGGCCACGCTGCGCACCTATCTCCAGGACAGCCGCGAGGCGCTGGCCGTGCTGCGTAGCGAGAAGGTCCATCTGGAGCATACCCTGGCCGAACAGCTTGATGCAGCCAGAGAGCAGGCCCGGAAGCTGTACGAAGCGACGGCTGCGCTGACTGCTGCGCGCGAGATGGCGAGTAGCAGGCAGTTTGAGATGGAAATGGCCGAGGAGCGCCTGGACCACGCCCAGCAAGCGAATGTGCGGCTGGAGGCGCGCTTGACCGAGCTGGAGAGCGAGAACGTTTTGTTGAAAGCGAAGGCGATGGTATCCGTACCAAAGGCACGCGGGCGTAAAACGTAAAGCTCGGTACCTTCTAAATCATCGCAACCTGAATGGCGCGCACAGCGTCAACTATTCCACTCAACAATGCCCTCGCGCATCTGTAGCGCGTCGATGCCTTGATCGCGCAGCAGCCTGACTGCATCGGACGACATCAAGCAGAACGGACCGCGACAATAAGCGATCACGGGCCGGTCCTTTGGCAATTCGGCCAGACGGTTCCTCAGTTCGGCCAGTGGCATCGAGCGTGCAAACGGCACGTGGCCAACCGCGTATTCTTCGCCCGGCCGCACGTCGATCACGATCACTTCGCCGGATTTCGCCTTGTTCAGCAGTTCTTCGCGACTATTGCCGACCCACTCATGGGTGGCAGCAGAGAGCTGGCGCAGAGCATCCTGCAATTCAAACAACCGGTCCTCAGCCAGAAGCCGAAGCGTCACCCATAGCTTGCCCACCTCGGCGCTGGCCAGCCGGTAGATGATGTACTTCCCCTGCCGTTCAGCTTCAACAAGGCGCGCGGACTTCAATTCCTTCAGATGCGCACTGACCAGCTTGGCACTTATGCCAGCTTCCAACGCCAATGCCTCAACAGTCTTTGGGGACTGCCCTAGCAATTCGATCAACTCCAGCCGTTTCGGGCTGGCCGAGGCCTTAGCGATGCGCGCTACTTGCTCGTACAGGGCGTCCTTGATGGTTCTATTCGTCGTCATAGGCAGGAGTGTCAGCATTTCGTAGTCCAAGGTCAAGGCCACCGGCAATTTAGTCTTGCACGAATGGCAAAGATCTATTATATTCCAATGATCGTTAGATTGTTGGTTCTTTCACTTCATGAGGCAAATTCCAATGCAGGCACTGTTCATTCTGAACGCCGCGCCATACGGCAACGCGCTCACAAACAACGGCTTGCGGCTGGCCGCAGCACTTGCCAAGCGTGAACACAACATGGTGCGCGTCTATCTGATGGGCGACGCGGTCGGCACCGCTAAAAGCGGTCAGAAGGTGCAGGAAGGGCAGCCCAACCTGCAAACCACACTGGGGCAGGTTGGCGCCACCGGCCTACACAACATCGGCGTCTGCGCTGGCTGCATGGATGCACGCGCGCTGCAGGACGACGAACTGATCGAGGGCGCACATCGCGGCACCCTCGAGCAACTGGCGGATTGGTCCGAATGGGCGGACAAAGTTTTCGTATTCTAGGAGGTTGTAATGTTTTTCAAACAACGAACAAATGACGACGCCTCGATTTCGTACTTCTTCGGTTGCGGCGGGCAAGGCAAGGGGATCGCGCTCGACGTGCTGGCCGGCGACGAAGCTTGGTATATGGATCAGGCACGCAAGCTGAACGTTGAAATCGCCTATGTGTTCGATTCACATATCCACGCCGACCACCTGTCCGGCGGCCGAACGCTCGCCGAACTAAGCGGCGCGACTTACTCGCTACACGAAAGCAATATCGGCAAGACCGCCTTCCCGTTCACCCCGGTGAACGACAAACAGGTAATTGATGCGGGTAATACGCGCATCCAGGTCCTGCATACCCCGGGCCACACGGAAGATAGCATCTGCCTGCTGGTCTCGGACCGCCGCCGCGCGGAAGCGCCATGGTTCGTCCTGACCGGTGACACATTGTTCGTCGGTGCGGTCGGCCGTCCGGACCTCGCGGGACGCGAACAAGAAATGGCGGCCAAGCTCTGGCATAGTCTGCATGATCGGCTGCTGAACTTGCCGGATGAGCTGGAAGTTTTTCCAGGACACCAAGCTGGAAGCGCATGCGGCGCAGACATCTCGGGAAAGCCGTCGTCAACGATCGGCTTCGAAAAGCACTGGAACGCTTTGCTATCCCTGGGGAAGGACGCATTCATAACAACCCTGACGGCCACGATCCTACCGCGTCCCGCCGAGATGGAACGGCTTGTCGCCGCCAATCTCGGCCAAGTTGAGTTTGCATGAGCATGGAACCGGCGATACCATCGGCGGCGCATTCCCCGGCCGCCGCCATTGGCCTAAGACTCGGACTGCGCGCGAACTGGCGCCAATTCAGCTTGCTTGTAGTCGTCAACGCATTTGTCGGCGCCATGGTCGGGATGGAGCGCAGCATCTTGCCCGCCATTGCGGAACAGGAATTCAAGCTGGTCGCCCACACGGCGATCCTCGCGTTCATCATCGTCTTCGGCGTTGCCAAGGCCATCACTAACTATTTTGCCGGCCGCTTTTCCGACGCCTATGGACGCAAGGTAGTGCTGGTGATTGGCTGGCTGATTGCCACGCCCGTTCCCTTTTTGCTGATGTGGGTGCCGTCCTGGAGCTGGATCTTGCTGGCCAACGTCTTTCTTGGTGTGAGCCAAGGGCTGACCTGGTCGACCACGGTAATCATGAAGATCGATCTCGCCGGTCCAAAAAATCGGGGTACGGCGATGGGCATCAATGAATTCGCAGGATATTTCGCCGTCGGCGCAACGGCGCTGGCGACCGGCTGGATTGCCGCCAATTATGGCTTGCGGCCGCAGCCGTTCTACCTTGGCGCGGCGTTTGCAATGATCGGCCTACTGCTATCGGTTTTGGTCGTGCGCGAGACGCGCGGCCACGCACAACTGGAAGCCGCAATGGACTCGACACACGGAGCGCCCATCGTGCCGTCGCAACGCGCGATCTTCTGGCAGACCAGCGTACGCGACCCCAACTTGCATTCGATTAGTCAGGCGGGACTTGTGAATAACCTCAACGACGGCATGGCGTGGGGATTGTTTCCCTTTGTGTTTGCCGGCGCTGGCATGACCCTAAGCCAAATCGGCACGCTTGCTGCGATCTACCCGACCGTATGGGGAGTGTGCCAACTCTTCACCGGCGCGCTGTCGGATCGGATCGGCCGCAAGGGATTGATCGTGGCGGGGATGTGGGTGCAGGCAGCTGGCATCGCCATTATCGCGCTCCGGACCTCGTTCGCATGGTATGCGACGGGCGCAATCCTGCTGGGAGTCGGGACTGCCCTGGTCTATCCGACGCTACTGGCGGCTATCGGCGACGTTGTCAACCCGGTCTGGCGTGCTTCGACCGTCGGTGTTTACCGTTTCTGGCGCGATCTCGGCTATGCCATCGGCGCGTTATTGGCGGGCGTTGTGGCCGACCTGTACGGCGTGGCCAGCGCGGTATGGTTAGTCGCAGCAATCACGTTCCTGTCGGGTGTGGTCGTTGCAGTCCGAATGCGCCGTTAGCCACGGTCAAGCGTTGGAGCGCCTCGGTGACATCGGCGGCGGCGGATTGAACTGAAGCGCTTGCGGCAGCGGCGCTGGCGCGTGCCTGAGCCACGCGCAATTCGGCTTCCCGGCCGGCTTTTACCAGTGCCTGCGCGGCGCGCAGGTCGTCATCGGCCCGTGCCGATTCCGCGTCGGCCACTTCCTTGCGCTGTTGCATGGACTCGGCGGTCGCATATCGGCAGCGCGTGTTGAACTGGACCGGCAGCTGGAGACGGCACACCAGGCGTTGACCGAGACTAAAATGATGTCGGCAGCCGCGCAAAAGCAGGCAGAAATGCTTGCTCAGCAACTGGCCAGCGCAGAGGCAAAGACGGAAAAGGCAGATCAGGAACGGCTGGGGCTGATTCAAAAATTGACTGAACGCGAACACAGTCCAAGCCAGGCCGATAGTAATGTTGCCCACAAAATCAATGCGTTATGAGAACTTTTACCTTTTCGAGGGGTCGGGTAGAAATAGCCAACAAGGAGGTGCGGCGACTACAGGGCATCACGGACCAGTTAGCGCAAGAAAAAACGATCTGGACCCAAGAGCGAATTGCTCTTGAAGAGGTGGTGCGTCGTCAAAGTCAAAGCGAATAGATGTCGCCACTAAAATTGGATTTAAAAATACTCTAAAAAACAAAGGCCTACACTGGTTTCTGGGTATTTTTACACGAATCCCGGCCGCCCTCGAATTGATGACTTACTAGTAGTCGCTTGAACCGTCGGCCGCACAAAAGTAAAGTTTGAGTGGCCTATATGTGAACCGCGCATATAAATCGGGAACATCATTACTTTTGCGCTTATGTGCTATTTCTGGCCTTATCCCGGCTGACCCTCAGCAGCACCGAAACCAGGCCAAACCCGATGCCCAACCGTTTGGCGACGCTTACATTTCGCAATGCCATGTCTTTCTCCCATGTCCATACAGCGCATAAGCACATGCGCAATTCGTATATAGAATCTTAGGAGTTAGGGCTGGGTCAGATTGTCTCCATTAGTCACGTTCGGCATTGCTACAACATGATAAAAAGTAGTTGACGTTGACTTGTGGAAATTATCCAAATCGCTGCTGCGGGGCGTCAGCGGCGTGCTGTGCGGCTGGCGCCGGAGCAGGGCTTGCATGCATGAAGGGGCGAAAAAGCTACTCAGCCATCCAGTAGCTGTCCAGATTGCGGATTTTCCAGGTGTGCGCTTCTTCCGAGGCGGCAATCGCCTCCATGGTGCCGGGACGGCTCAGGTCGATCGTGGTCGGCGCCTGATAAGCCATGGACGTAATCGAAAAGAACACGCGCACCGTTGGTTTGAGCAGCGACTTGCTGTTGTCGATCACCACGCCGAGCCGGTTGGATTTGAGGCGTACCAGGGTGCCGACCGGATAAATGCCGATGCACTTGACGAAGGCGGCAAACAGTTTTTCGTCGAAGTGGCCTTCCTTGGCCCAGGCGGCCATCTTGCGCAAGGACTCGGTCGGGCTCCAGCCTTGCTTGTACGGCCGGTTGGAGGTGATCGCGTCATATACATCGCAGATGGCGCCGACGCGCGCGGCCTGGCTCAGTGTCTGCGTTGCCAGTTGGTCGGGATAGCCCATGCCGTCCATGCGTTCGTGGTGATGCAGGCAGACATCCAGCACGATCTCCGGCATGCCTTCCACAGTCTTGAGCATGTCATAGCCGGCGCTCGGGTGGCGCTTGACCGTCAAGAATTCCTCATCTGTCAGGCGGCCTGGCTTGTTCAGGATGGCGGCCGGAATCGCCATCTTGCCGATATCGTGCAGCAGGCCGGCCAGACCATAGTCGCGCACTTCCTCATCGCTGAGTTCCAGTTGCCGGGCCAGCGCAATCATCATGGCGCACACGGCAACAGAATGCATATAGGTGTAATCGTCGGCCTGCTTGAGGCGCACCAGGCTCACCAGGGCGCCGGAATTGCGCATCACGGACGAGGCGATTTCCTCCACCAACGGCATGGCGGCCTGGGCGCTGGCCATGCGGCCCATGCGCGCGTCCTCAAACATCACGCCGACCGCGTCGCGGGTCTTCTTGAGAATTTTGGTGGCGCGGGCCACTTCATCCTGCATGCTGGCCGGAGCCTGGGGCACGAACGCAAAGGCGGGCGGCGAGGGCACGGGGTCCTGGACCGGCGCGGCCGCGTTGGCCTCGTCTTCGTCCTGGACTGGGGACTCGACGTCGCAGCCCTTGCTGGTATCGATCCACAGTTCGCGTACGCCGCTGGCCTGAAGCTTGTTGACATCCGTACTGTTACGTAAGGGGAAAGTCGGATTCCAAAATGGATTGTCGAACCACGAGCCGCACAGTTCGTGTACATACATGCCCGCACGTGCGTGGTCGACAGAAATTTTCTTCAGCATAGCTAAGTTGATTTTTCTAAACGACAAGCTCGGGGTGGCGGAGCTCTGTTGCTTGGTTTGCATGGCGACGGTGGCTGGGTCGGGCAAACAAAGTTGGCAATGTCCCATTGCCTTGAGATAAATACTTTAATGATGATGGTAACAGACCGGCCTCAAGGATACAACGCGGCAAGTGCCGCAACGGACCATGCAAGAATCTATGGCGGAGACAAAGATATTTGTTGTAACTCGTTACGATAATTATGAGCTGTGCAAAAGTAATTGATGAAATGCCAGACAGAATCTTCGCATAATTTATATTATGTCAAATTTGGTTCATCGCACTCTTCGCCTAAGCTGGAGCGCTAACGCCTCAACGCAATAATTTAGACACTCGTAGAGTCTGTGGACACTATTTTGTGCAAATTGACAGCAATCCTCTTTGTGAAACTGACGCAAAATTCGTTCAGACTACTGGTATGCGCGTACCCACGCCTGCACTTGGGACGCCGCCATCGGCTTGGCAATCAAGTAGCCTTGCGCCAGATCGCAGCCGGTCGACCTCAGAAAATCAGCGTCGTCGCTGTCTTCAACGCCTTCAGCTACCGTTGCCATTCCCAGCTGCTTGGCCAGTCCAAGACAAAGCTGCGGTCTATCTTCAGTTCGTCGAAAGGCAGATCACGCAATTGCGCCAGCGACGAGTGACCCGTGCCGAAATCGTCGATGGACAAGCGGAACCGCCTCAATCGCAGGCGAGTCAGAATTTCGAGCGGCGCGCGCAAGTCTCTCATCAACTGGCTTTCCGTCACCTCCAGTACGATGGACTCGGGTTGCAGTCCCTTCAAGCCGGCCTGCTCAGATACAAAATCGGGAAAATCCAATGCCGTCAGGTTGGCCATGGAGACATTGATGGCGACGCTCAGGTCCAAGCCCGCCGCTTGCCAGGTTGCGGCGTCGCTGAAAGCCTGCACCAGCACGGCACGCGTCAAGGCGTCAATCAGGCCGTAAGATTCCACTTCGGGGATGAATTGGTCCGGGTATATCAGCCCGTCCATTGGGGACCGCCAGCGAACCAGAGTTTCAACGCCAGTGATCTGACCGCTGGAGAGAGAGAGCTTGGGCTGGTAATGATTGATCAGTTCGCCGTGTTGAATGCCGAACTGCAATTCGACCGCGCCGTAGCTCTTGCGGACTGCCCCCGGCGCCGTGGCGTCGCAGGACTGCGCCTTATTCAGGGCCGCGCCGAGCAGGAGCGGTGAAACCGGTTTGCTGAAACTGCCAAGCACGTCCAGCCGGTGCGCCACGGCCAGCGCATGGGCCGACTTCAGGATGCGCCCGTCCTCCCCGCTAACCAACACCAGGCTGCCTGTGTATCCATGCGTTACCAAATGGCGCACGAACTCCACGCCATCCATGCCAGGCATGTTGAGATCGATAAGAATCACCAGCGGCGCGGTGCGGGCGTCATGCAGCGTGCCCAAGGCTTCAGGTCCGCTGGCGCAGGTCGCCACCTGCTGAAAGCCGAGGTTGGCCAGCATGGTCGCGTGAAGTATGCGCGTGAAAGCGTCATCGTCCAGCACAAGAATTTTGCAGTTGGTCCGGTCCATGGTCTTACTCCCGTTAAGGCGTTCGGCGTTGATCCTGTGGTAACCCTCAACTGCCGTGGACAGCCGACGCTTTCGCCTCCAGGCCGGTCGACAGGCGCGCAACCTTGGAATGCAGCCGATCGCGCTCAAACGGTTTGACGGCAAAGTCCGCCGCCCCGGACTTGAGGCACTGCACCACCACCGCCCCCTCGCTCTTGGCCGACATCATCATGACGGGCACTTTGGCCAGCTGCGGTATGAAGCGTATGCGTTTCAACGTCTCCAGCCCATCCATTTCCGGCATCATCACGTCCATCAGGATGAGGTCGGGCCTGTCCGTGCGCACCCTGCTCAATGCTTCGGCGCCACTGGCGACGGAAATCAGCCGGTAACGCTGGTTGCCCAAGATGGTGGCGATGATCTTGTGCTGGAAGTCGTCGTCATCGACCACCAACACCACCGGCTTAACCTTTTCCGCCATGGCCGAGAGAGCCCGCGCGGACTCCAGCGGCGCGGCGAATTGGCGGGTAAGGCTTTTTGCCCATTGGCCTATCGGTTGCACGGAGTCGCGCACGCTGTCGAAGCGCGCGGCGATGTCCTCCTCTCTGAAGCGCGCCAGTTCGCGCTCCATGGTTTCCACCGCGTCGATCGGCACAGCATGGGTATTTGCCGCCTGACTCAGTTGCCGGGACCAGCCGTCCACCACGGCATTGATCTCACGCTCGGCATGCTCGACCGCCTGCTGCGTGACGCTGACTTGATTTAAGCCGGCCGCCATGTACTGCTGCAGCAGACCCTCAAGCTCGCTCAGCCGCCTCGCCTGGGAGGCGAATTCCGCCAGAGTAGGACCGTCGTTGTTAAATTTGCTCAGCTCGCGATACGCCAGGTGAATCGCCATGGTCAGGCGCGGCGCGTCGTGGTTCATGGGCCAGAACAGCACGTAGTCATCAAAATGCTGCTGCAGGCACAACTTTGCGACCCGATGCACCTCGTCCTTTCCGCACAGGATGATGGTGCGGTGCGGTTGCAGGCTCAATCTGGCACAGTGGCGGTAAAGGCCCAAGTAAAACCGCTCGGCCTGCGCCAGCGACTTGAAAGCCAGCACTAGGACGTCCGGCAGATGCTGCTCGAAGTCAGCCGCGGACTTTTCCTCGACGGTGGAAGTGTTGATCCGGCTGAAGTCCTTCGCCAGCAGCCGCCTCACCATATCGGCGTCGCAGGCGTTGTCGGAGGCGACCAGGATGCTAGGATTGATGTTGTGCATGATTTTGAACCCTGTCAGGTTTGTGGTTCGTCGCTGGCTGACAAAATGCCGGCCAGATAGAGGTCCACCAGCGCCATTTCGGGCTGGAAAAAGCTCCATGCCTTGGCCAGATCGCCCATCGCATTGGCGATGCCTGCCCGTTCGATATCCTCGCAATGGTCGGCCAGTTTGACAGCACCGACGCTGCGCGCCGACGACTTCAGGTTGTGGGCGACGGCGGCGGCCTTGCCCAGGTCGCCCTTGGCGCGGGCATCGCCGATCTCGCCGGCGATGTTCGCCGCACTGGCGCGGAAATGGCGCAGGAAATCCATGACCACCCTGCTGTCCGTCCCCACCATTTTGCGCAATACGTTAACGTCCACCGGAACAGCCATATCAGGTCCCGCGTCACGACCGGCCACCATGGCGGCTGGGTCCGCCATTTCTCCGGGCGCCTTGGGCAGCCAACTCTCCAGCATGTTCTGTAGCGCGGCAAGGGAGGCGGGCTTGCTCAGGTAGTCGTTCATGCCCGCAGCTTTGCAGCGCTCGCGTTCGCCTTTCAGTGCATTGGCCGTCAGCGCGACGATGGGGATAGGCCGCTCGGGAGATTCCGCGGTACGGATGGCGGCGGTAAGCTGGTAACCGTCCATCGCTGGCATGTTCAGGTCGGTGAGCAGTAACGCGTAATCGCCACTGCGCCAGCGGGCCAGCGCTTGCTCGCCGTTAGCCGTCAGGTCGGCGGCAAAACCGAGCAGGGTGAGTTGTTGTTCGATCACCATCTGATTCAGGTGGTTGTCCTCGGCCACCAGAATCAGGCGGCCCTCACGGCGCGCCTGTTCGCGCGACGGCGCCTGTCGAGGCTCCAGTACATTGGCGTCCACCGACATGCGGTCGGCGTCCATGTCCTGAGGATCGCGACCGGTCTCTTGGTTCGGGCTCAACGCGAATGGCAGCCGCACGGAAAAGGTGGCCCCCTTGCCCGGCGCGCTGTACACCGTGATGGCGCCGCCCATCAACTCCACCAGACGATGGCTGATGGCCAGGCCTAGTCCGGTACCGCCGAAGCGTCGGGTGGTGGAGCTATCGGCCTGGCTAAAGGCCACGAACAAGCGGGAAATCGTGTCTTGCGTCATGCCTATGCCGTTGTCCACCACCTGGAACTCGACAGTCGCCCTGCCCGGCTCACTCGCCACCAGCATCGCCCGCACCGCGACGTGGCCCGCGTTGCCGGCGCCAGCGGAAAATTTGATGGCGTTATTGATCAGGTTGATCAGCACTTGCCGCAGACGCAACTGGTCGCCCAGCACCAGACGGGGAATCGCCGGGTCGGTGAATAGGGTCAGCTCCACCCCTTGTTTTTTCGCCAAACAGCTGAGCATGGCGCAAACTGTCTCGACCACGTCGGCAACCGCGATGGGCTCGTTCTCGGTATCGAGGCGTCCCGCTTCTATCTTGGAGAAGTCGAGAATGTCGTCGATGATGCCCAGCAGCGAAGAGGCCGAATCGCGTATTAGATCCGCCATGGCCAGTTGATGGGGTTTCAGTGCGGAGCGCGCCAGCAGATCGATCATGCAGATCACGCCATTCATCGGCGTGCGGATTTCATGGCTCATGGTCGCCAAAAATTGCGATTTGGCCTGAGCGGTGCGGCGCTCACGCAGATCGTCCATGCAGACATGGGCGAACGTCTCGCCGCCGCTGCTGATCAGGCTGACGGAGACATCGACCGGGATTTCCTGACCATTGCTGTCGCGCACGCCGCTCTCGAAGCGCAGCGAACCGCGTTCGCACAACTGCTGCCAGTGCTGAGGCCATCGCATCGGTTCGATCTGGGTGTCGAGGTCGGTGATACGCCTCCGCAGCAACTGCCGGCGGTCCAGTCCCAGCAGCCGACAGGCGGCCGCGTTGGCATCGTGAAAGGCGCCGTCGGGCCCCACCAGGAATAGCGCATCGTTGGCCTGTTCGACGGCGTGGCGGGTGAGCAGCAGTTGGCGCTGCGCCCGCTCCCGCTCACTGACGTCGCAGGCGGACGGGATCAGCCACTGCACGCGTCCGTCAGGGCCATGCAGCGGTAGCAGCGAGAAGTCCATGGCGACCGTGTCACCGTCGCTGGTGGCGACGCGCACGTCAAAGCGCACGACCTCGCCGCGCGACGCCCTTGCAAGCGCCTTTTGCACTTTCCGCCGCGACGACTTGCAGCCCTGCCACCACGGAGTCTTGTCGAAGCGCTGGCCGAGTACCTGTTCCGGCGTGCAGCCGATGCTCCGCAGCGCGGCATGGTTGGCGTAGCGCAGAACCCCGTCGACGTCGAGCAGGCCGGCGAAGACGGATGGCCCCAGGCGATCCAGCACATCGTGCAGCGTGCGCTCGGCGGAAGGCGGCACGCCGGCGGCCGCGAGCGGGAGCGGCGACGCCGCGCCGTAAGGGATAGCCCGATCTGTGGTTAGTTTTTCCATGCAGACAGTTTGCCCGGCAAACTGTGCTGTGTAGGTGAGCAGTTGCGGGCCTGGGTGACCGGATCAGATCGCCGGATGCCGGCCGGCATAGGCGCGCATCGCGTCGTCCACCAGCCGCGCCAGCGTGCGGATGGCGCGTTCGAGCGTCGCGTCCCAGCTCTGGCCACAGGTCAGCCGAATGTGGTGCTGGAACTCGCCGCGCGCGGAGAACATGGGGCCCGGCGCTATGCTGATGCCCTGCTCCAGCGCTGCGCGGAACAGCGCCATCGCGTCGACCCCGACGGGCAATTCGACCCACAAGAAGTATCCGCCGGCGGGGCACACGGCCTGCGTTCCCTCGGGGAAGTTGCGGGTGACGGCGTCGAACAGGGCGGCGCGTTGGGCCTGCAACGACAGGCGCAGACTTCGCAGATGGCGGTCGTAGCCGCCTTCCTGCAGGTAGCCGGCCAGCGCAGCCTGCACAGGGATCGATCCCGACAGGCTGGTCATCACCTTGAGCCGCTGGACATTGTGCACCCACCGGCCGGGCACGGTCCAGCCGACGCGATAGCCTGGCGCCAGGCACTTCGAAAAGGACGCGCAGTGCAGCACCAAGCCGGAGCGGTCGAACGCCTTGGCGGGCAGCGGCGCTACCTTGCCCTCATAAAGCTCTGAATAGACGTCGTCTTCGATCAGCGGCAGGTTGTGGCGCGCCAGCAGCTCGACCAGGTCGCGCTTTTTCGCGTCGGGCATCAGGCTGCCGAGCGGATTCTGGAAAGTCGTCGTCAGCCAGCACGCCTTCGGGCGATACAGCTCGATGACTTGCGCCAGGCGGTCGAGGTCGATGCCCTCGCGAGCGTGGGTTGGCACCTCGATTGCATGCAGGCCCAGATGCTGGAGGGCCTGCAGCGCGATATAGAAGGTTGGGGATTCGACCACCACCGCATCGCCCGGCCGCGTCAGCGCGCTCAGACACAGATGCAAGGCTTCCATCGCGCCGTTGGTCAGCACCACCTCGTCGGCGTCCACTGCCATCCCGTGCAGCAAATAGCGCTTGGCGATCTCGCGCCTGAGCGACAAGTTACCCGGTGGTAGGTCATCGACCATGTTCCAGGGTTCAAGTCGTCGTGTGCTCGATATCAGCGAGCGCCGCAATCGGTCCAGTGGAAACAGCGCCGGGTTCACGAATGCCGAGCCGAATGGCACCACGTCGCGCGCACGGGCAACGCCGAGGATGGTGCAGATCAAGTCATTGACCTGCACGGTTTGAACACCCGGCTGCGGGGCGGAGGTTCGCGGCTCGGCGAGTAGCAAGCCGCTGGCGCGCGCGGCGACAAAGTAGCCTGACCGGGGTACCGCGCGCACCAGGCCGCGGGACTCGAGCAGGTAGTAAGCCTGGAACACCGTGCTCGGACTCATCCGCCGCGCGGCGCAGGTCTGGCGAACGGAGGGCAAGCGGTCCCCCGGGCGTAGTACCCCCACAGCGATCTGCTGCTGGAGTTCCTGCGCTAATGCTTCGAATTTCGAAGGGGCGGTGGATGATTGGGTAGGCATGGTGTCGGCACCATGCCTCACCGATTGCCGGCTGGATAGAGGTGCGCTGCTACAGTCTACGGGTATCCCGTTGAAATGCAAGCTAACTTGACATTGACCCGACAAGCGCGCAGATGCGTGTGATAGTTAAGCCCGCCCCTGACACAATTGCTCGAACGATGCTTTCCTCCGCCATCTGCTAGCAGCGTCGAAAATGCATGCCGACGGTATACTGATTCCGGTGCTGCGACCCGGCAATGGCAAAACTAGCACGGCCCGTCTATGGACCTATGTATGCGACAACAGGCCCCGCGGCGACTCAACGCGGCCGTCGCTTTGGTTTGCCCAGATGCCCGACCGCAAAGGCATTCATCCACAAGCACACGGCGAAGACGATTGTGTCGGTCTCGGAGACGTCATCAACTTTATATTGGAGCGCTTCCAGCTTGACGTTACCCTGATCACATCCGACCTTTGTCTAAATCATTGCGTCGAAATTTTACACCCCGTTCCTCGTATGAATTTTCGCCGTACCTCGTGGTCAACCTCGTTTTCAACAATCGACAGAAAAGTTTATACGATGTAACCGGGCTGTGGGATCCCGACCCTATGAAAACGAAACCGTCCTAGCCTGAACGGACGTACTAATCTTTAAGTCGGGGAGTTACAGTAAGCGCTTCAACGTAAAGATTCGTACGCCGCGCCTTTCCCACTCGATTATCACGCACTTAGCGCAGCGTCTAAACCTGTTCGTTTGCTCGCGGAATTGACCCACTCCAACTGACCCGCCTTCCATTGCCTGGCGAACGCGGCAACGCGATCATATGATCCTTCATAACCTAGCTCTTTTAGATCCAGATGGAGCTGTTTCAAATTGCGCCGTTGCTTACGCGGCTTTGTGGTCTCGGCTTTGAGCCAGCCTGATAGCTGCACCGAGTACTTATCCAAGCCACTAGATGATCGCCGCTCCGCATAGGAAGGCTCAGTCGTTTCCGATCGCAGGTAGCGTCGGACGGTGTTACGTCAGATGTCGAGCCGTCTGGCTATCTCTCGTATAGGGATCTGGTCACGAAGGTGCCAGCGTCGAATTATTCCTAGCAATGCCACGTCGATCACTCCGATCTCCTGCCGATAAGACAGGTGGAATTGTGCTACCAACGTGGGTCAGATTCAGATGCAAATTCGTGGGGAAAGTGGGTCAGTTTTCAGTGCAACTCAACACTCAAGCAACTGAGGAACTTCGCAGTGCCTTTACACAAAGCTAAAGTCGTATCCAAGTCACATCGCAAACGCCGGCTTCTGCCAGCTGCTGCATGCATGGTCAAGATAGCATCTTACCTGCTTGCAAAGTTCACGATTTGTCACGCCCAGGCGGAAGCCGCCCAGTTGCAGACCTTGGAGCTTTAAGCAGATTATCAATACATTCCATGGCATGTCTCTGCTGCGCCCATTGACGAGAAAATCGTTTTAGCACACCTATTGTCTTAGAACGCAGCCACCGCAGAACCACAAAACATAACCAAGAGCGGAAAATTGGCGCAGGCGGTGGCGGCTAATTGTAGCGACCTGCGTTTGAAAACACGCCGACAGGAAAAGCGCCGTTTCAACCGGCATGCACCGGCCCCGCCCGGGTCCTCGCCCTGCTCTCCCGCCAGCCAGTCAGCGGGCAAGGCCACGGCAGCCGACATCCGCCTGACCAGCACCACGCCGGGCCAATGCACCACAAGTCGAATTACCAAGTCACGTCTATAGACGGCATGGCACGTAGCACACAGCAGCGCCCCGGCCGCGCCATCCAGCCGAGTCGAGCGCTGTGACAATTCGACAGTTTTCCGTCGCCCCCCGGGTGCTACAGTAAGCCGTCAGTTGTAGACAATCAAAATACGACCCACGGATACGCCACGATGCCACCGAAGACCAGAATCAAGAATCAGGGAAAAAAGAACGAGCAAACCAAGCAGAAATCCGAATCTGACGAGTCGACGAGCAGCTCGGGCCAGCGCCAAAACGAGTCCAGCGCGAACAGGCATGCGCCGCCCATGCGTATCAAGCTGGGCAGCGCATCAGCCCAGCAAGAAATCGTTCCTCGCCAGCAGATTCGGCCGGTACCGAAAGACCAAATTGTCAAGGCGAAGATTCAAACCACCCGCTGCCTACGCTATCGGGTCACGTTCGCCGAGCCGGAATTAACGGTCTACAGCGGCACGCTGGTCGAAGGCAAACAAACCCAGGCCAACTTTGGCAGCGTCAGACTGAACTGCAATATTTCGCTTGACTCGGCCAAGCTGCAGCTGCTCTCTTCCTTAAGCCAATGCATGTTGGAGTATCTCGAGCAGGAAGGCAACGGCCAGGCTGCACAGTCGGGCAAGCCGTCCAACCCCAAACAGCAAGGTCGTTCAACAAACGCCAGTTCCTCTGTCGAAGCGGAACAAGCGGCCGCCAACAAGCACGCGGAAGTACAGATCGGGTTTGACGACCGCGGCATGTACATCGCTTCCAACGCGGGAGCCATAGACCGCGCAAGCTATTTGAAGATGCTCAAGTGGGTCCGGCGTCAGCCGGACGCCGATCCCGACCATGAGCGGCCCCTGACGCGCGCCATCGCCCGCATTCAAAGTCTGTTCAGTGCCGACGAGCAGCGCGAAGACAGTCACGCCAAGCTGCAAAGCAAGCATGAAGAAGCGATACAGGTCAGGCAAACGAGTAGAGACCGGCGCATCGAGCGCGGCCAACTTCCTCTGCAAGAAGTACTCGACATATTCAATCAGGAAAATCAGACGGCGGAACAGAAGCTCGCCAAGGACCGCGACGACGTTCTGGCCGGCGTCATCGAGCAATCGCCATGGTACAAGAACGTGGTGGAGCGCACCATCGACCGCACCAACCAAGGCGAACTCGCCAATCTGTATCATTTCCTAAAGGCGCTAAGGAACGGCGACGGCATTGCCGCCAGCATGTCCTTGATCGCCGAACACACTTGGGCCGGCGAACTGTCCATCGTCCACGCCGAACTCAGAGTCGTGCGCGCCGCATGGCTGATCGGCTCGGGAAAGCTATTGCTGGGCGGCGCCAAGCGCGCATGCTGGGGATGCTACAACGTCATCAAGGAACTCGACCAACAAGCGATCAACCGCCGGCAAGCGCAGCACACGCAAGCCTCGACATCGACGCTCACCACCACGCACCCCGCAGTCCCCACCCGCCCGCGCAGTGCCAGCCTACCGCCGCCCCCCACCACCATCTCCGCTCCCGTCCACCGTGCCCGCAGCGCCAGCATGCCGCCACACCCGCCGGCAACATTCGACATCTTGCGGCTAATCGACGACGATATCCCAGGCGGCGCCTTTCCCAAGTCGTATTGCGGCGTAAGCAGCAGCGACCGCACCCACGTCGACGAAGCCCCGCCCGAAGACACACTGGCCGCCAATTTAACCCGCCGGCGCTCAGTCATCCTGTTCAAGGACGAACCCTAAACCTGCGCTAGCCCCAGCAAGCAGGCATACCACGGTAATCCCCCATTTTTAGAGCGCGCTAAATTTAGAGCGCGCTAAAAGTAGAGGTTAAGCGGCCAAGGCAAGCTTCTGTTTTGGTGTTATGCCATCAAGTGCCATGTTGGGCCGATCGTGATTGTAAGTCCACAGCCAGCGGGTTGCAAAATCCTGGATGTCGTCCAGTGTTTCAAATAGGTGGTGAGCCAGCCAGTCATAGCGCACGGTGCGGTTGTAGCGTTCAACGTAAGCGTTCTGCTGCGGCTGCCCCGGCTGTATGAAGTCGATGCGGATACCGCGCCTGGCAGCCCAGGACATGGTCACTGCGCTGATGTACTCAGGGCCGTTATCGCAACGAATCACCAGTGGTTTTCCCCGCCATTCAATGATCCTATCGAGCGATCGGATTACCCGCTCAGCTGGCAGCGAGAAGTCCACCTCTATACCGAGTCCTTTGCGATTGTAGTCGTCGATCACATTGAACAAACGGATACTGCGGCCATCGGCCAGCTGGTCATGCATGAAGTCCATCGACCAAGTCTGGTTGGCCTGTGTGGGCACGGCCAGTGGCAGCGGTTTCTCCCGCACCAGGCGATGACGCGGCTTGATTCGCAGGTTCAGTTCGAGCTCGCGGTAAATCCGGTAGACACGTTTGTGGTTCCAGCCAAATGACTTCACGTTGCGCAGGTATAGAAAACACAGGCCGAAGCCCCAGTTACGCTGATTGGTTGTCAGTCGCACCAGCCAGTCGGCTATAACCTCGTTCTCCGCATTCAGCTTGGCTTCGTAGCGGTAGCAAGTTTGGCTGATGCCAAAGGCCCGGCACGCGACCTTGACGCTCAAGCGGCCTGCGGCCACGTAGCGCCGCGCCATCTCACATCGACGAGATGGCTTCACCACTTTTTTGCCAGTGCCTCCGCGACGATCTCAGCCTTCAGGCGCTCCTCGGCATACATCTTTTTCAGGCGACGATTTTCCTCTTCCAACTCCTTCATACGGGCCATGAGCGAGGCATCCATGCCGCCGAACTTGGAGCGCCATTTGTAGAACGTGGCGTTGCTGATGCCATGCTCTCGGCACAGCTCCGGGACTGGCGCGCCTCCTTCGGCTTGCTTGAGGATGGCAATGATCTGGCTATCGGTAAAACGGGACGTCTTCATGCAGAACTTTCAAAATCTGAGTTTGAAAAATTCTACTTTTAAACGCGATCATTTGCTGGGGGGGATTACCATATGAAGCGCGAAGTATCGGTGTGTCTCCAACTTTAGGTAAGCGCGCTGGTTTAAACGGGGTTTGGGTTCGACTGCATTGCCCGCAATCAGGGCTTTTTCACGATAGGCAAACTGAGTACCAGGCGGGTCCCGGATTTGCCGGACTCCAGCTGGATCATGGCGCCGATGGACGCTGCCCGGCGCAGTTGGTTGCGCAGCCCTTTACCCTCCTTTTCCAATCCTTGATCGACTGAAAATCCCACGCCGTTGTCGGTGATGACGACCAGTACAAAGTCGGCCTCGACGCAGGTGGCAACACGGATTTCCGTCGCCGCCGCATGCTTGACGATATTGGCGAACGCTTCCTGCAAGATGCGCAGGATGTGCAAGGCATTGCGCGGATCGATCCATTCCATCTCCGGCACATGCTCGACCTCCCAGCGCAGCTTGATGCCGGCACTTTCAAGCCGCGGCCCCAGGCGGAACCGCCTACTTCTGGAAGCAAAGTGTGAGCGAATCCTAGCACTCCGTCAGCGTTTTCGCTGATCGCCCGCCCCTCGCTAAAGTGGCCTAGTATTATCCATCGCTTATTCGCTGCGGAAATAACGCCCTGGCGGCATACCGAAATGGCGTTTGAACATGGCGATGAAGTTGCTGGTAGTGGCGTACCCCAGCGTGTCCGATACGGCATTGACGGACTTCCCCTGTGCCAGCAGTTCCAGCGCGACCGCCAGCTGGAACTGTTCCCGCCACTGCCCAAAACTGCCGCCAGTTTCGCTCTGGAACAAGCGGCTCATGGTGCGCGTGGACAGCCCGGCCCACGCCGCCCATTGGGCCAGGCTGCGGCCATCTCCCGGCGCCGCCGCCAGCGCGCTGGTGACGCGCAACAGGCGGCGGTCTTGCGGCATCGGTATATGCAATGTCATTTGAGGCTGTTGCTGCAATTCGTCCAGCAGGACCGCCATGACACGTTGCTGAGGCGGCGTCAGCGACTGTTGCGTGCCCCATGTCACCGCTTGCCGCACCAGCGCACGCATGATCTCAGTGACGCCGATCACCGTGGGATGGGACGGCAGGCGCGCGCTGGCCGCCGGTGTCAGCAAGATGCTCCAGCCGCTCATGGCGCCGCTGATACTGACCTGATGTTCCTCGCCTGGCGGTATCCAGCCGGCCCGCCGCGGCGGCAGCAGCCAGGTGCCGGACGCCGTACGGACCTGCATCAGTCCGCTCTCGATGCAGAAGATCTGGCCGCGGTAATGGCGATGGCTGGGGTAATTCCTTGTGCCGAGCTGGAATTCGGTGTCAGCGCGGGTGTCGCCCCATTGGACGATCAGTTCCGGGCCGTCACGTTGTTCGCTCTGATCTTGCGGCATGGCTCAAATTCATTATTTTTAGACCAAACAACGTTATCACTTGTAGCCTTTCTTGTCGAATACTGAACAGCGTTTCCACGAGATAGGATTTGTCATTCATGAGCAATACAGCATTTCATGTCGCCATCATCGGCGCTGGCCTGGGCGGATTGTGCCTGGCGCAGGGATTGAAGAAACACGGGATTGCATGCGATGTATTTGAGCGCGATGCTGCGCTCGACAGCCGCCCGCAGGGCTACCGCCTCCGTATCAACGCTGATGGCCAGCGGGCGCTGCAACACTGTCTATCGCCCCGGCAGTTCGCGCTGTTCAAGGCCAGCTGCGCCGATGATTTGCCGCGCACGCAAGCACTTGATGCGCAACTGGGGGTGGATACGCGCTGGATCGATGCCTGGCGCGATGATGCCGACGCTGGCAAGGAGCAGGAACTCAAAGCGGACCGCCAGATGCTGCGCGAAGTGCTCATGTGCGGCATTGAGGACCGGGTTCACTTCAATAAAGCGCTGCATGAATTGAACCAGCATGGCGACGAAGTGATGGCTGGCTTTGCGGATGGCAGCCACTGCCGCAGCAGCTTGCTGGTCGGCGCGGATGGCAGTAATTCCCGTGTTGCGGCGCTGCGCTTCCCGCAGGTACGGGGGCTGGACACCGGCGCGGTGTGCATTTACGGAAAAATGCCGCTGGAGAAAGGGATGCCGACGCAGATCGCGCCACTCCTGCGGGAAGGTACCTCGGTGATATTCGACGCCAATCTGGCGGTGGTGGTGGACGCGATGCAGTTCGCGCCCTCGCCTCTGCTCGATACATTTGGCTTGCGCGCGGTCCCCGATTATCTGTACTGGGCCATCATCGGCCTGCGCGCGCGTTTTGGTTTGGCCGGGGATACCCCCTTGCCTGCCAACGATACGCAACTCCTGCATCGCATCAGCGCCGTCACGCGCGGGTGGTCGCCAGGCTTGAAAGCCTTGTTCGACGAGACGCCTGCCGGCCTGCGCGCCATGCTGCCGGTGCGGCAAGCGCCCTCGCCTGGCGCCTGGCCGGCCAGCCGGATTACCTTGCTCGGCGACGCTGCACACGTGATGAGTCCTGCCAGCGGCCTGGGCTGCAATACAGCCTTGCAGGACGCCGAGCTGTTGGTGCGCCAACTGGCTTCGGCAACGGCCGGCACGCTTGACCAGGCGATCCGCTTCTATGAACAAGGCATGTGCGAGCAGGCTGGCGCTGCGTTGCGCTCGTCCGCATGCAGCGGCGTTCAACTGTATGGCGCACCGGCGGAGTGTTGACGGGCGGAGCGACTTTCGGCGAGTTGTGCACAATCGACAACAAAATTTCTAATACGTATTGTGACATTTAGCTAATTCAGTAATACTAAAATTGAAACTTTTGCATGCCTTATTGATAAGGAATGCATGTTTCCATTGGGCATCACTGTTGCGCCACGAAGGGACGACCGATTTTCGACTAACCACCAGACGAAAGGGTAATGCAGGCATGAAACGATCAGACCACCCGTCGACACCCCGCCTCAAAAAGACCGGGACCACTTTGCGCTCTACCGCTGGACGCATGTTATTTGCCTTCATGGCTGCAGGCTGGGCCATCCCCGGCTCCGCCGCCGTGAGCGCGCCAGACCTTACCGTCCAGACCCTGCCTACGGGCGACTTCTGGCAGGACGTCGGCGACGGCAGGAGCACCAAGGCGGCTACCGCCCTCGCCTCCGGTCCACGCAAATTCCACGCCGCCAAGCTGAACCGCTCCGGTTTGCAGGGCTTTGCCAGAAGCGCACCACTGGAGCGTAGCGCCGACGCCGCCATCACGCCGCTGATCATTTCGCTGCCGCATCCGGATGGCGGCTACCAGCGTTTTGCCATCGTCGATTCGCCGATCATGGAAGCTGGCCTGGCCGCCAGGCACCCGGAAATCAAGACCTATGCCGGCAAGGGCATCGACGATCCTAACGCCAGCCTGCGCATGGACATCACCCCGCTCGGCCTGCACGCTTCGGTGCGTACGCCCAAAGGCGCCTGGTATGTCGATCCGCAAGCGGTGCTCGACGACAGTGTCTACAACAGCTATCACAGCCGCGATTTGCCGAACGTGCACGGCGCGCTGCGCGAGGCACCATTGACCGATGCCCAGGTCGCGCTGTCGAAAGGCTTCTACCACGCTGACGAAGCGGTCGAAGTGCGCGGTGCCGGCTTCACGCCGGGGGCGGCCGTCACCGTCTCGGTCAGTGCTGAAGGCGACAGTGGCAACCGCCAGAGCCTGGTGGTCAACGCCGACAGCGAAGGCGTGATCAACACCACGCTGGTGGCCGACCCATCGCGCAATACCGGCGCCTTCGAGGTCAGCGCCAGCGACGGCCGCAGCACCAGCACCGTGGCCTACCACGTGGTGGACGACCAGGTTGCGGCCGCACCGGCGTCCGGCAACCAGCTGCGTACCTACCGCCTGGCGCTGGTCACCGATCCGTCCTACGCTACCTACTTCGGCGGCTCGGCCAACGTCACCGCTGCCAAGGTCAGCCTGATCAACCGCGTGACCCAGGTCTATGAAGACGAGACCGCGATCCGCCTGGTGCTGATCAACAATACCGACGCGCTGAACCTCGACACCGCCGCGCAAATGACCGGCACTAACGGTCCTTGCGGCGGCGCCGCGTGCTTTACCGCTTCCCAGGTGTCGAGCTGCGGCAGCGCGACGCTGACCCGCAACCGCGTAGTCGCCGGCCTGCTGGCAGGCGCTGGCAACTTTGACATCGGCCACATCGCGCTGGGCCTTGACGGCGGCGGCATCGCCAGTCTGGGCGTGGTGGGCGGTAGTGGCAAGGCGCAGGGTTGCACCGGCATTCCAACCCCGGTCGGCGACTTTTACGCAGTTGACTACGTGGCGCATGAAATGGGCCACCAGTTTGCCGGCAACCACACCTTCAACGGCGTGGTCGGCAGTTGCTCGGGCAGCAACCGCAACGCGGGTACGTCGGTGGAACCGGGCAGCGGTTCCTCGATCATGGCCTATGCCGGCATTTGCGGCAGCGACAACCTGCAAACCCACAGCGACGCCTATTGGTCGCAGCGCAGCTTCGATGAAATCGTCGCCTACACTGCAGGCGCCGAAACCAATCTGAACGAAGTGCAGAACCTGGTGCTGTCCAACTTTGGCAGCGGCCAGCAGTTCAAGCTGAGCTACAAGGGCAACAAGTCGGTCGCCATCATCAACGGCAGCAACTTCACCACCTCCGGCCTCAAGGCGGCGATTGAAGGCATCAGCGGCTGGCCTGCGGGTGGCGTCGTCACCGTGAGCACGCTGAGCAACAATGCCGCGACCTTCACCTTCAGCGGCACGCTGCTCGGCACCAATGTAGCGCCGCTGCAGCTCACCGATTGCAGTGGTGCTTGCACCGGCTATGTCGGGGAAATCACGGCCGGTGGCCCGACTACCCGCCGCGGCGCGCTATCGTTCACGGGCAATACCTCGCCCGTGGTGACGGTTGCCGCCAGCTACGTCATCCCGGTGCGTACGCCGTTCGCGCTGACCGGCAGCGCCGTGGATGCGGAAGGCGATACGCTGACCTATCTGTGGGAACAGAACGACCGCGCTGCCGGCGCAGGTACCGGTCTGGTCAGCAATACCAAGACCAACGGTCCGCTGTTCCGTCAGTTTGGCGTGCGCGCCGTGGTCAGCGCCGACGACACCATCAAGTATGGTTCGCCGGGTGAAAACCACGTCAGCACCAATCCGACCCGCGTGTTCCCGGACCTGGCGCAGATCCTGGCCAACAACACCAACGCTGAAACCGGTGCCTGCCCGGCCGCTTCGGCGACGCCAACCCCGGCCCAGATCGAGTGCTTCTCGGAGTACCTGCCAACGGCGGACTATGTGGGCTTCAGCGCCAACGCCAATCCGGCGGCGCTGAACTTCCGCCTGACCGCGCGTGACGGCCGTGGTGGTGTCGGCAATGCCAGCACCCGTCTGGTACTGGCTGCGGGCGCCGGCCCCTTCCTGGTCACTTCGCCCAACACTGCGGTGTCGCTCGATGCGGGCTCGACCCAGACCGTGACCTGGAACGTGGCCAACACCAATGCTGCCCCGGTCAGCACTGCCAACGTCAAGATCAGCCTGTCCGTCGACGGCGGCAACACCTATCCGTACACGCTGGCGGAAAGCACCGCCAACAATGGCAGCAAGGCAGTCACGCTGCCACTGGTGGCCAGCACTACCGCGCGCATCAAGGTGGAAGCGGTAGGCAACGTCTTCTTCGACGTCTCCAATGCCAACTTCACGATCCGCCTGGTGGGCGACGTCAATGGTGACGGCAGCCTCGGCTGCGACGACTACGCCATCATCAAGGGCGCGCTGGGCAAACGCAGCGGCCAGGCTGGCTACGATGCGCGTGCCGACCTGTACCAGGATGGCGTGATCGACGCGCGCGACCTGACGCAGGTGTCGCAACGCATTGCGGGCGGCTGCCACATCTAAGCCGCAGCACCTGAACGGCGCCGCCATGCCGTGGCGGTGCCGATCCCGAATCCTAGCTTGAGGAATAACCATGTTGAGTATGAATAAACTGAAATACGCGGCCGGTGCCGCGCTGCTGGCTTCCGCCTTTGCCGCACCGTCGGCCTACGCCGCCGATCCGGTGCTGAGCATTGTGGCCACCCCGTCGAGCGGCGTGGTCGGTTCAACCATCGATCTGGACATCACCATTTCCGGTGTCAGCGACCTGTATGGCTACAATTTCTCGCTGCTGTTCAATCCGGCCTACCTGCGGGCGTCCAGCGCCAGCGAAGGCGCCTTCCTGGGGGCGGCTGGCGGCGCCACCGACTTTGGCGTGGCTGATCTGTCCGGTACGCCGGGCCAGGTGTTCTATGTGTACGGCACCCGGTTTGGTCCGGTGCCGGGCGCCAATGGCGGCGGCATACTGGCGCATCTGCGTTTCGATGTCATCGGCGCCGGCACCAGCACGCTGAGCTTTGCCGATGTGGCGTTTGTGAACTCGCTCAACGGCGACATCACGCCGCAACTGGGTACAAAAACGCTGGTGACCAGCGCCGTGCCGGAACCGCAAACCTATCTGATGATGGGCGTGGGCCTGATCGGTCTGGCGGCGCTGCGCCGCCGTCAGGTCAGCTAGCGAAGTGGCAGCCAGAGGCGCTTGCATCAGGCGGCGTCTCTGGCTTTAAAAATTATTGAAGTGACAATTCGAGAGATAGTTTTCAAAAAGACAGCGTAAAGTAGTTGTTTGTAGGACTAGGCCTACAAACATCAGCATCGCCAACCTTCTTTGGGAAACTGCTCATGTCGTTCAGCAACCGGATTCACACGTTCGCCACCACCCGCAAGGCATGGATCGCGAGCCTGACCACAATCGTCGCGCTGTGGCTGTTTTCCATGCAGCAAGCCTTGCGCCTGCCGGCCGGTTACGGTATCGAAGACTTCATGGGCTGGGCCAGCAATACCGATAATGCGGGCGGCATCCGCCAGGCCATCATCTATTGGGATTTCCTGCCGGTCTTCCACAACGGCCCCACGTATTACCTGCTGCTCGACACCTTCTGCTTTATTCCCCTGTACAGCTTGCTCATCTATGGCGCCACGTCGGCCCTGCATATCCGTTTTACGCCGGGGAATTGGCTGCTAAGGGCACTGTGGCGGATAACGCCGTACTTGCTGTTGCTCCTGGTCCTGGACGACCTGGCCGAGAATCTGTCCGGCTTCAGCAAGCTGGGCTACCCCGTGCCGCATTACTTCGGCGCGCATGCCGACGTGTTTAATAAGCTCAAGTTCCCGTTTTTGTTTGCCACGCTACTGCCCGCGCTGTACTACATGCTGGCCTGGTGGCTGGGCTTCCATTGCAGCGACGCGGTAGTACAGCTGCGCCGCGAAAAATGGCATGGTTATATGGGCGTCGTTGGCCGCAGCCGTTACGTGCTGGGCGCGCTGGCGCTGTTTGCGGGCTTTACGCTGGTGATGGACCAATGCCGCGATGTGGTGCTGTCGATGGTCGACGGTGACATCAAGTGGCCGGTGCGGGTGACGGTGATCGTGCTCAACGCGCTGGCAGGCGCCATGTTCGCCTACTCCTGTTTCCTGTGGACGCGGCTGGTGTGCATGGTCGAGCGTATCAGCCTGCCGCAATTCACCACAGGCGCCGTGTCGTCTTCGGTGGGCTATTTCGCGCAGCAATGGGCACGCTTCCTCGCCCTGCTGCCGGCGTTGATGATGGTGATTCTGCTTGGCTACGTCACCGGCGACGCACTGGCGTCGTTGCGCATGCGGGGCCTGGACAACGTCAACGTGCTCGGCTGGCTCAGTTTTTTTGTGGCGCTGGTGGTGCTGCTGTGCTGGTTGTTCGTCAAAATACGTCAGTCCTTGCACAAGGATAATCTGGCCAGCTACTACAACGCGATGGGCATTGGCCACCTGCTGGAGGAGCGGTCGCGGTTGCCACGTGGCGTGCCCGCAGTTTTCCAGCCGTTGGCCGATCTGCTGTCGCCGACCGCGCTGCCGCTGGTGGCGCTGTCGCTGCTGTTGCTGTTGCGCCTGATGCCGGGCTTGCAGCCGCAAGCATTTGCGGAACTCTGCCTGAGCCTGACCTGGTGGCTGGGCGTGGCCGGGGTACTGTCGCTGATCGAACAGCGCACCTCGGTGCCTTGGGGCCTGTTCCTGCTCATACTGATAGGCGTGCTGGGCCTGTACAACCTGACCAACAACCACCAGTTCTCCTTGCTAGCCCATGGCGCTGCATCGGACTCAGTCAAGGAATATCCGGCACTGGTGGGCGGCGTCATCATCGGGTTGCTGGCGGCGGTATGGTGGTTGCTCACACATACGCATCGGAAAACGCTCAGCAGCCCGACGGCCAGCGGCGGCCTGCTGTTCCTTGGCTATACCCTGTTGCTGGTGGTATTGCTATTTGGCGGGCTACGTTTTGCAGAACACCATAGCGAGCCAGCTTCCATGCTGACGGCGAAGGTGAAGCGAGACCTGCTGACCACCAAGTTACACCAGCGGGAAGACACGTCCAAGGTCTTGTACGTGGTGGCCGCCGAGGGGGGCGGCATCCGCAGTGCCTACTGGACTGCACTGATGCTGGCCAAGCTGCACGAGGCGCCGAAGCAGGAGGTGGCCAAGCGGCTGTTGGTGGTTAGCGGTGTCTCCGGCGGCGCCCTGGGGGCGGCAGCCTACCGCGCCTGCCTGCGCCAGCAAGATAGGCCGGTCAGTGAGTGCATCAAGACAGGCTTTGCAACGATGGACCCGCTATCGCCCATGCTGGAAGCGTTCATGATGGAGGATGTGCTGGCGCGTATCGTCCCGACCAGCCTGTGCGATGTGCCAGGCTGCGCTTACCTCAGCCGCGCCCTGCCCTTTGAGCGCGTCTGGATCGCGGCGTTTCGCACCATGGCGCAGCCACTGAGCCCAGCCTGGCCCGGCGAGCCGGAACTCATGCTGAACAGCACCGCCGTCGAAACGGGCAACCGCAACACCTTTTCGACCGTCAAGCTGGAACCGTACGAAATACCCACCAATAACGACATCATCGAGGAACTGGACGGCGAACCGCGCCTGGTGACGGCAGCCCATGCCGCAGCGCGCTTCCCGTTTATCAACCCACTGGCGGTTGCAAAAGGTCCTGGGAAGAAGGATTTTCGCCATCTGGCCGACGGCGGTTACTACGACAATAGCGGCGTAACCGCGCTGGCGGACCTGATGCCCACCATCCGCGAGCGCTATAAAACAAATCCGATCCGCCTGATCCTGATCCGCAATGGCCAGCCGGTGGCCGATTGCGAAAAAAAACGCCGGCTGGCGCCGCTGGCTGACTGTCTGAAAAACGAAGCGCCGGCGCACCAGGACCGGGATAATGCGTTGATGCAGCCGCTGAAAACACCGGGCCAGACCTTCTATGCCGATGCATTCGGGCCGCCCGCCACCTTGCTGCATGTCTCCGGCGTGGGCGCACATGGCCGTCAGCCGGCCGGTAGCGCCCTTTGGTACAGCGATAAAAAAGATCCCAACAAGCTCCAGCCGTGCACGCTGGATCAGGAAAGCAGCGTCAACCTGGTTCCGCTCGGCTGGTATCTGTCCGAAAGCGCCCGCCTGGCGCTGGAGCAGCAGGCGAACAAGGTGGATTTGTCCGCTTGTCTGAAAGAGTTCACGCCCGACGCTCCGGTCACAGCCGCCTTGCCGTAACTTGTAAATTAGCGTTACGCGTAACGCTAATTTATGCCGAGGCCCTGGCGATCTCGCCGCCGTCGATCACGTAATGGTGGCCGGTGATGAACCGGGCCTCATCCGACGCCAGGAAGGCGAAGAAAGCGGCGATTTCCGCCGGGTCGGCATGGCGGCCCAGCGGGATATTCGCGTTCACCGCCGCAAACATCTCCTCGGTATATTCGGCCTGCTGCATCGGCGTCATGACCGCGCCCGGGCACAGCGCGTTGACGCGGATCGCCGGCGCCAGTTCGACCGCCATGGTCCGGGTCAGCGCCAGCACCGCCGCCTTGGAGGCGTTGTAGTCGGCATAGTGCGGAAACGCCGCCAGCCCGTTGACCGACGACATATTCAGGATCACGCCCTGCTGCATGCGCGCCAGCGTTTCCCTGGCCACGTAGAAGATGCCATTCAGGTTGGTGTCTATCACCTGCCGCCATTGCGCCGGTTCGATGCTGCGGATGCCGGCATGGCGAATGCTGATGCCGGCGTTATTGATCAGCACATCAATTGACTGGAAATGGCGGTCGATCGCCGTGAAAGCCTGCGCCACGGCATCCGGGTCCGACACATCGGCCACCAGCCCTGCCACCAGCGTAGGCAGCTCGGTCATGGTCTGGTCGATCGCCTTGCCGTTCCTGTCGATAATGATGACCTTGGCGCCCTCTTCGGCAAAGCGCTGGGCGCTTGCCTTGCCGATACCGCTGGCGCCCCCTGTCACCACCACGTTCTTGTTGCTGAGTCCTTGCATCGCTGCCTCCTGGATTAGATTTGTTCGTATTCGTTATGGCTCGGGATCGCAAAATCCAGCACCCACTGGCCGCTGTCGACGCGCTCCTTGATGTAGGGGAAGTCGCGGTACAGCTGACCCAGCAGATGGTGGCCGACCACCACGCTCTTGTCGCTGCGGCCCCACGCCGGCAGCACGGTCAGCTCGGTGTCGAAATCCAGGTTCATGAAGAACGGGAAGCTGTAGCGCTCTTCCCCGGTTGACACCACCCGGTGCAGCAGGGACTTGATGTGGCCGCCCGACATGAACTCCAGCATGTCGCCTGCCAGCACCAGCAGCGTGTTCTTGAACACCGGCATATTCTTCCAGCTGCGGCCGACCTGGTCGAAGGCCAGCAGGCCCGGCGCCGACTGGTGCATGATGGTGAACACCTCGTAGTCGGTATGGGCGCCCATGCTGGCGTCGTCCTGGCCCACCAGCACATCGTTTTCCAGGTAGTGGATCAGGCGCAGCTGCGAGGCCGGGCGCGTGATGTAGCGGTCGAAATGGCTGTCTTCCAGCTGCGACGCGCGCGCGATCAGCCGCAGCAGCTCGGTGCCGATGCGCAGGTTGGCGTTGTAATACGCCTGCAGCGCCGCATCCATGCCATCGACATGGCCTGGATAGCGGTTCGGACCGATGAGCTTGAATCCGCGCCCGGGCGCCTCGGCACTGTCATAGCCGATGTCGAAGGCTTCGTAGGCGCGGATCTTTTCGTCGCTGTAGGCGCCCTTTTCCGTGACCGGCACATAGCCGCGGTGGTTGGGCGAGGCGCCGATGTAGTACGCCATCTTCTGCTCCAGCGGCGAGGCAAAGAAATGGCGCGCTTTCTCGTGCAGCGACTTGAACAGCCGTGGCGGCACCACCTGTTCCAGCCGCGTGAGGTAGAAGTAGCCGTGCTTGCGCAAGGTGTCAAACACATGGTCGGGCGTGATGGCGCCGTTCACCATGTCTTCATAATTGAATACTGGGAAGGAATGAATAGTCACAGCACTTACCTCCTCGTTAAAGTCATGGCGTTGCCCTGGACCGGCCCGCCCTGGATGTTCTGGTAGCGCCTGGCTGCGCGCTCGATATCTGCCGGCCTGCCCGTCAATGGCCCCTGCAGAAAAGCCGCCACGATGTCGTTGGTGGCGTGCAGCGTCTCCGTCGGGCCGCGCGACCCGCCCACCAGCTGCGCCAGCAGCCAGCGCGCCGGCGGCGAGAACATCAGGGGCGCGTCGGTAAAGCTGTAGTGGTTGGCGCGGGCGATCTGGTAGCGGAAGCCCTGGTCCCGCAGGTTGGCGATCAGGCGCTGGTTGCCGCGCTGGTACATCTCCGAATGGCCGGTCTCGCCATGGTCGCTTTCGACCAGCAGGAAAGGCCGCCCCAGGTGGCGCTCGGCCAGCGTCCCGTACAGGGTGCCGTCGATGTTCGCCGCCGCCTTGACCCGACTATCCCTGGCCATCACAGCCACCGCCGTCGCGCCGCCAAAGGAATGGCCGATCGCGGCGATACGGTCAAGGTCCATGCGGCCGGACAGCGCGCCCCAGCGCTCCTTGCGGGCCAACTGGTCGAGCACGGCGTCCATGTCCGCCGTACGGATGTCCAGATGCTCGCTCATATAGGCCAGCCGGTACGGGTCATTGGCGGCGAAGCGCTCGACCGGCGTGGCGATATAGCCATCGGCCAGCGTCGTCACTGCCGCCTCAAACGGATGATCGATCGCCAGCACCACAAAGCCCCGGCTGGCCAGGTCGCTCAGCAGACTGGTGTAGAACGATCGTGAGGCGCCGTAGCCCGGCGAAAACAGCACCACCGGCCATTTGGCGCGGTCGTCCGACAGCGGCGCCGCCAGCAAGCCATGCGTATTGATGCGGTCGTATCGCGTCATGACCATGCTCGGCACGCCCGACACAAACCGCGGCAAATGCCCGAGCCCGTCCAGGTAGACCGCATGTTCCCCGACGGCGCCGCGCGGCGCCGGATACCAGGCCTGGACGATGATGTTGCGCCTGTCCTGCGGCGCATCGGTGGCCGGTTCCGGGCGTGTCGCATCGACCCAGCGGAATACCTCGGTGCCAACGGCGTACGGCCCGCTTGGCGCCGGCAGGTCTGGTACCGGCAGGAACACCCAGCTCATGCCCAGCGCACAGACGGCGCCCGCCTGTCCGGTACGCGCGGCAACCATGCGCCACCGTGGCCCGTCCTGCAGCACGGCGCGCAGCAAGCCGAGCAGGATGAGCAGGTAGACCGGCGTGAACTGCCAGTACCAGCCCTCCAGCAGCACCTGCAGCAGGCAGCCCGCAGCCAGCAGCGACAGCATGCCGATGGCGCGCGGCGCGCGCGATCGCCGCGACACCAGCGATGCCAGCGAAAACAGCACGGTGCCGCCGACCAGGAGAAAGTCGATCACGCTCACCCGCCTATCCTTGCCAGCATGCCCAGGCTTTCCTTCAAGTTCACCTGGAAATGATCGCGCTGCGACGGCACCCACATCGGCGGATCGAAGGTTGCCGCGATCCGGTTGGATTCGATCCTGATGCTGCCGGCCAGCGGCTCGCGCACCGCAAACTCGTCGCCCGCATGCTCGATCTGGAAACCCTGCGCCTCGATGTCCTTGAGCTGGGCTTTGAGCACCTCCTGCAGCCGGGCGGGACGGTTGGCATGCGGCACCACGATCTCGATGGCCTTGAGATCGGGCAGCGGCACCAGCACCGGCGCCGTCACGGTTGATTTTCCGTTGGCAGCCGGGAAGCGCAGTGCCGCCGCAGCGCGCTGGATGAGGTTTCTGACCTGCTCCACCTCCGCCGATGGCGCGTAGCCGGTGGCCGGCGTCACCAGATTATTGGTCAGGATGGTCACCGATTCCACCTCGCCGGATGCGGCGATGGCCAGCCGGAACGTCAGCGTGCCCTGCACCTCCTTGTATGCCGTGATCTGCTCCGCCAGCTGGCGATGGAAGTCCAGGATCACCTTGCGCGCACCCGCCGGATCGAGCGCGCCCTTGACGATCGGTGAAGTCGGCCGCAGATGGCCCACCAGCGCAATCCGCCCCTCGATCGGGTCCATGCTGCCCTCGATGGTCTGGGTGCCGTGCACGATGCGGTCGTCAAACAGCAGCAGCTGGTTGAACTGCGCCGGTACCAGCTCGTACAGCGACTCGCCCTGCACATGGTGCTTTTTGTAGCTGGGCACGCCATCACGCATGATCAGCGTCTCGCCGCCGGAAAATTTGCGGCTTTGCCAGCGCGTAAGCGAATAGACAAAGCCCCAGGTGCCGTTGTGGAAATCGCTGTGCAGTCCCAGCGTGCAGCCGTTAATCATCAGGTGCAGATTGGGCACGCCCATCGGCACCAGCCCCAGGTGGTCGATGCACCACTGCTTCATGTGCTGCATGAAGCGGCCGAACAGCGGCTCGGGAAACATCTGTTGCGGCACCGTGCGCAGATAGGTGTACATCTGCGGCGCGCAGAAGTACTGCCAGCTCACGGTCTGTTTATAGGGATCCTTGACCTTGAGATCGTAAGCCTCGCGCATGGCGTCGGCTTCCGGGAAAAATTCGTTCACAACATGCTGCCGTTCTATCATCCTGTTCTCCATCAATTGGGTGGAAGCGATGCGCGTTCAGGCCGTCGCATGGGCGCGCATATCGCCGAGCGCGACGCGGATCTGGCGGTTACCGGAATACGGCCTGCGGCCGTGCGCCAGCAGCAGGTTATTCACCAGCAGCACGTCATTGGCCTGGGTCGGAATGCGGGTCGAGCACTGGTTCAGTACGCTATCGATAGTCTTGACCCATTCGGCCGGAATCTCGCTGCCGTCGCCAAAGAACACCGTGCGGGGGAATTTATCGCGCGAAAAATGCTTGCACAGCAGCGCATCGACTTCCTGCGGCAAGGCGGCCGGATGGTGCAGCAGGATCTGGTTGAACCAGGCCTCGGTGCCGCGTTCCGGCACCTGCAGCACGGCGTGGGTGCGGAACGAAACGGTCACATCGTTTTCGGACGGCGCATCGATCTCGTGACCGGTGGGAGCGATCTTGTCACGCAGCTGTTCCAGCGTATCCACCTTGAAGAACTGCTGCCATGAGGCATCCAGGCCGCGAATAAAGCGCCGGCGGTAGACCAGGCCCTTGGCGCGGAACTCGCTAAGCATCTCCGGCGGCAGTGCGGCCAGCACCTTGCGGCCGTCCGACAAGGTCCACTCGCCGCCTTCCGGGGCCGGCTCCAGGCAGTAAAACAGCTGGCGCGACGGCCAGGTGTGGGTGTGCGAGGCCTCGTTGTGGAACTGGATTTCCAGGTGCTTGGGATATGGCGTGGCGAAATACACATTGTCGCTGGCGCTCGCCAGCGGCAGATCGCCGTAATGCTTGTACAGCATGTCGCATGCCACTGCGGCGCTGTTTTCGAACCCTTCCAGCCCGCCCACCTCAAAGCCACGGAACAGCACATAGCCGTCTGACCACAGCGCCGCATCGATATCGCTGCGGTGGCGTTGAATCCATTGCGAGAGCGACTCGCCTTGCGTACCTGAGATATTCATGATTTCCCTTCGTGTAAAGTTGATCGCTTCAAGACATCGCCACCAGGATCTTGCGTGGTCCGTCAAACGGCATGCGGCCATGCGCTGCCAATACGTTGTCCACCATCAGCAGGTCGCCCTGCTGCCAGCGGAACAGTCTTTTTTCGGCCTGCAGCACTTGCCGTACCGCCGCCAGGGTGTCATTGCTGATCCTGCCGCCGTCGCCGTAATACGCCGCCATCGGTAGTCCGGCTTCAATGTGCGCGGTGACGCTGCTGGCCATAGGGGTGTTGGAGGCATGCCAGAGATGAACCTGGTTGAACCAGACGCGTTCACCAGTGACCGGGTGGGTCTGCAAGGCCGGCCGGATCTCCTGGATCCGCAAACCGCCATTGGCCTGCCAGGCGTAGCCAATGTCCATGTCGCGGCAATAGGCTTCCACCCTGGCCTTGTCGGTGGTTTCAAACGCCTTGGTCCACGAGTTGTAGCGCGATTCGGCCGACGCCAAGTTGCGCACATACATGAGCTGGCGGCGTGCGAATTCCTCGACGATCCCGGGCGGCATGCGCTTCAGGATGGCCCGGGAGTCGGCAATCGGCGTTTCGCCATCGATGGCCGGCGCCGTGGCGCAAAAGAAGAACAGCAGCTCCGGCCACTGGCAGCTATAGGACATCTCGTTGTGCAGCGGGATCTCCAGATGCTGCGGATACTCGGTCGAGGTATACACGCCCTCGGCCACCTGGCTTCTTGGCGAGGTGCCGCCCGCATAGCCGCGCAGCTGGGGCGCAATGGCGCCCACCACGCGCCTGAAATCCTCTGCGCCGTGCAGCGGAAAGCCGCGAAACAGCAGCGCGCCCGTGTTGCGTAGCAGCCTGAGCAGGTCCGGCGCCGACGCTTCAAACCACGCGTAGCCGTCCGCCTCCGGGCTGGCTTCGATCAGGTAAGGGAAGCCGCTGGTGCTGCTCACTTCCAGTGGCGCGGTGTCGCAGATATTGTCCATGATGTGCATTCCCCGATTAACCCAGATACCACTGCTTGAGAATTTCTTTGGCCGCCAGGCCGGCATACGGCGCTTTCAGGATCGACAGATGGTCGCTGCCGTCGATCTTGACCACCCGCAGCCCCGGCTCGGCGCGGCGCCACGCGCTGAGGTCCACCGCGTTGCCGCCCTGCTCCGGCGTAGCCAGCAACAGCAGCAGGCTGCCGCCGAAGGGTTGTTCATGCAGATAGCCGATCGTGCACTGCCGTAAGAACGTTTCAATGACGGTCTGGAGCGCGGTGATCCTGGCTTTCACGGGCAGCAGGCCGGCTTTCTTCATGCGTTCGAACACCAGCCTGATTTGCCCCGCTTCGTCGCGCCGTGCCAGATCGCCGTCGGAAATGCCGAGGCTGGTGTCGCCGGCCAGCTCGACCAGATAGATGTACTCGGCCATCGCTTCGCTGCGCGCCCTGTGTCCTTGCGCGCGCGGCGCTTCGCTATCGATCACCACGACCGGCGCCACCACTTGAGCGGCCTGGATCAGTTGCCGCGCCACTTCCAGCGCGATCCAGCCGCCGAAGGAATGGCCGGCCAGGTAGTACGGTCCGGCAGGCTGTACGGTCCTGATCGCTTCCACGTAATGTCGCGCGGCGGCCTGCACCGTGCTGGCCAGGCCCAGCAAGCCTTCCGCCTCGAGGCCGATATAGGTGGCGCCGTGCGCCAGGCTGGCGCTCAGATCCAGGAACGACGTGGCGTTGGCGCCGGCGCCCGGTATGCAAAATACCTTGGTCCCATGCCCGTCGCCGCTGCTGATGACGACTGCTGCGGGGTGGTGGGCGGCTTCTGCGCGCGCCGCCGTGCCATCGATGCTGGCCAGCACGGATGCGATGGCGCTGCCCAAGTGCCCGGCGCGTACCGGGTCCATCATCAGACTCCAGTGGTTGCCGCCGATGGGGTGGACCTGTAGCCGCGCGCCTGCCACCTGGCGCCAGCCATTGGCCGGATCGGACGGCTGGTCCGGCTGCGCCGTGAACAGGTGCACCGGTACAGCGAGCGGCTGTGCCGCATAGTGGTGCGCAGCCACGCGCAGATTGAACGCAAGTTCCACCCTTGCATCGAACTCGTCCACCGCCAGACCCTGGCTCAGCCAGCCGTGCTGCTTGGCACAATCCAGTGCCGCCGGCAGGTCGGCTGCCGCCATGAGCTTGGCCACTTCGGTATCGCCCAGCTTGTAGCCCTGGTATTCGATGTAAGACACCAGCAGCATTTTCTTGTCGTTGAGGTCGATTTCGCGGGTGATACCGTGGTCCGTGCCGCGATGCCAGCTGTCGATGAGGCCGACAAACTCCACCGTCTGGTCCTGCGCCATGAGCTGGCGCGCAACCTCGTACGCCAACACACCGCCCGCCGACCAGCCGGCCAAACGGTAAGGCCCGCCTGGCAGCGCTTCGCGGATGATCTGCGCATAGCGCTGGGCGATCTGTTCATAGCTGCTGCCGGCCGCTACCGTGCTGCGGTCCGCACGGATGCCATACAGCCCGACCTCATCGTCGATATGCCGCGCCAGGCGTTCATAAGACAGCACCTCGCCGCTGGGCTCATGGATAAAGATCAGCGGCTGGCGCTGGCCGCCACGGCGGATCGTGACCCATTGGTCGGACGTCTGGGCGCCGCCATGGTGGGCGGTCAACAATTGCGCCAGTTCGCTGAGTTTCTGCGCCAGCAGGATGTCTTGCAGCGTCACCTGGAAGCCCTTCTGCTTCAGTCCTTCGATGACCTCGAACACCATCAGCGAATAACCGCCCAGGTCGTAGAAGTTATCGTGGCGGCCAACGCGCTCGACACCCAGCAGTTCCGACCACAAGGCCGCGATCATCTGCTCGATCTCACCTTCGGGTGCCTCGTAACTCTGCTGCGCCAGGCCCTGCCCTTCGGGCGCCGGCAATGCTTTGCGGTCGAGCTTGCCATTGGGCGTCAACGGCAAGGCCTCCAGCGTCACAATGGCGGACGGCAGCATGTAATCGGGCAGCGTGCTGCTCAGTTGCGCCCGCAGTTGTGCCGGGTCGGGCGCAGCCGCATGCGGCGCCGCAACGATGTAGGCCACCAGGCGCTTGTCGCCAGGCTGGTCTTCGCGCGCGATGACGGCAGCCCCGCGCACACCGTCCAGGCGGCTCAATTGGGCCTCGATCTCGCCGAGCTCGATGCGGAAACCGCGCAGCTTGACCTGGAAATCATTACGGCCCAGGTATTCGATGCTGCCGTCGGCACGCCAACGGCCCAGATCGCCCGTTTTGTACATGCGTGCGTGGGCGCCGGCGGCGAACGGATCGTCCACAAAACGCTCGGCTGTGAGTTCTTCGCGGTTGAGATAGCCGCGCGCCACACCAGCGCCGCCGATATGGAGCTCACCAGCGACGCCGATCGGTACCGGCTGCCGCGCTTCGTCCAGCAGGTAGATGCGTGCGCCAGGCATGACCTGGCCGATATTCGGCGTACGTCCGTCAATCAGACCGCAACTGGCGTCAACGCTGCATTCTGTCGGACCGTACATATTGAAGAACAGCGTGTCTTCCACCGCCGCCAGCTCATTCCACGTGACCGTATCGATCGCTTCACCACCCAGCAGCAACTTGCGCAGCGTGCGCGCGCGGCCCTTGAGGAAACCGGCGTTCTGCAGCATGCGCAGGTGCGACGGCGTGCACTCCAGCGCCTCGATACGGTGTTCCTCGATAAACCCGAGCAAGGCTTCGCCGCTGAGACGCGTGATTTCCGGGATCAGGTAAACCGTCCGCCCCCGGGCCAGCTGGCCCCAGGCCTTGACCGCCATATCGAAACCGAACGACGAATTCCACGCCACGCGGCGGCAATCTGGCTGCACACCATGGATGCATGCTTCCAGCCCATGCAGGAAGGTCAGCACGTTGCGATGCTCCACCATCACGCCTTTGGGCGTGCCGGTTGAACCCGAGGTATAGATCATGTAGGCCAGGTGTTCGCCCGACAGGCCGATCTGGCTGGCGTCGGGATTGTGCCTTGGCCCGTTGCCCCAGGCCGATTGTTCCCAGGACGCTGCATCCAGCACCAGGCAGGCGCTGCCGCCTGGCAGGTCCAGCCGCGCACGCAGCGCCGCTTGCGTGAGCACGGCCACCGGGGCGCTATCCTGCAGCATGTGCGCCAGACGCTCGTCCGGATAGACCGGGTCCAGCGGCACATAGGCGCCGCCCGCTTTCAGCGTGGCGAACAGGGCAATCACCATGTCCAGGCTACGTTCAGCACAAATCGCGACGCGCGCATCCGGCCCCACGCCCAGTTCGCGTAAGTGATGGGCCAGCTGATTGGCACGTTCGTTCAGCTCGCGGTAGCTCAGTTGCTGCCCCTCAAACACAATCGCAGTAGTTTTGGGCTGGGCCGCAGCCTGCTGTTCGAACAGTGCATGAATCAGGCCGGCTTGCGCTGGCGGGATAGCGCTCTGGTTGAAGCTGTCCAGCACCAGGCTACGTTCCGCAGGGCTCAGCAGATCGATCTGATCGACCAGTTGGGCATCATCCGTGACCATCTGGCGCAACATCGCATGCAGATAGGTCCATTGGCGCTGGATGGTGGCTTCGTCGAACAAGGCCGTGGCGTAATTGAGCTGGCCGCCGATGCGGTCATCGATTTCACGCAGCTCCAGCGACAGGTCGAACTGCGCGAATTCCGGTGCGCCGCCGACCGTCTCCGCCGTCAACCCCGGCAGTTCAAGCTGTACCTTGGGCGTGTTGTGCCAGGACAGCATGACCTGGAACACCGGATGATGGGACAGCGAACGCGGCGGGTTGAGTGCTTCCACCAGGCGCTCGAACGGCACATCCTGCAGGCTCTGCGCCTGTACCGCCATCTGTTTTGCCTGAACCAGCAGCGACTGCACGCTGGGGCGGCCCGAGAGGTCGATCTTGAGCGCCTGCGTATTGATAAAGAAGCCGATCAGCGGCTCGACTTCGACCCGGCTGCGGCCGGCGTGCGAGCTGCCGATCACGACCTGCTCCTGTCCGCTCAGGCGGCTCAACACCGCCGCCCAGGCCGCCACGAGCGTCATGTACATGGTCGTACCGTGGCGCTGGCTCAGCGCTTTCAGGCCCTGGGTCAGTTCAGCGTCGAGGTTGATTTCGACATTGGCGCCGCGATAATCCTGCATCGGCGGACGTGGCCTGTCGGTCGGCAGGCTCAATAGCGCTGGCGCGCCCTGCAACTGCTGCACCCATTGCTGCAACTGCTGTTGCAGCAGCGGTCCTTGCAGCCACTGGCGTTGCCAGACACCGTAATCGGCGTACTGGATCGGCAACGGTGGCATCGGATCCGGCTGTCCATTGCGCAGCGCCTGGTACAGGGTGGAAAATTCCTGTGCCAGCACCCCGGCCGACCAGCCATCGGAAATGATGTGGTGGGTAGTAACCAGCAACACGTGGTCATCATCCCCCAATCGCAGCAGACGGCCACGGATCAGCGGGCCAAGCGCCAGGTCGAAGGACTGGCTGGCTTCCTCCTTGCTGATACGGTCCAGTTCCAGCGCGCTGGCGCCGTCGAGATCCTGATGCGTCAGCGCAAAGCCGCGCGGTTCATCGATGACCTGCCGCACCTGGCCGCCGATGCCGACAAAGCGCGTGCGCAGCACCTCATGCCGCGCGACGATACGGTCCAGCGCGCCCTGCAGCGCCGCCTTGTCGAGCGTGCCACGCAAGCGCACCGCATCCGGGACGTGGTAGGCCTTGCTGGCGCGTGCATCGACGCGCGAGATAAACCACAGCCGTTGCTGCGCCAGCGACAGCGGCAGCGGCGCCGAGCGGTCTGCCCTGGCGATCGTGCTCAGCGTATCCTGGCCCGCTTCGGCCACATCCAGTGCCAGATCCGCCAGCCGTGGATGCGTGAACAGCACCGACAACGGCAGTTCGATACCCAGGCATTCGCGCAAGCGCGATACCAGGCGCACGGCCAGCAGCGAGTGGCCGCCCAGTTCAAAGAAATTGTCGTGCCGGCCCACTTGCTCAATACCCAGCAGTTCCGACCAGATCTGCGCCAGCGTGGTCTCGATATCGCCGATGGTCGCCTCGTAGGCGCGCTGGACGAAGGCATAGCCATCCGGTACCGGCAAGGCTTTGCGGTCCAGCTTGCCGTTTGGCGTCAGCGGCCAGGCGTCCAGTGTGACAAACGCGGACGGCAGCATGTATTCGGGCAGCTTGTCGGCCAGTGCAGCGCGCAACTGCGCCGGCTCTGGCGTGGCTTCCCCGGCAAGCAGGTAAGCCACCAGACGTTTGTCGCCAGGCTGGTCTTCGCGCGCCACGACCACCGCCTCGCGCACGCCGTCCAGTCGCGCCAGCTGCGTTTCAATCTCGCCCAGCTCGATGCGGAAGCCGCGTATCTTGACCTGGAAGTCGTTGCGGCCCAGGTAGTCGATCACGCCGTCCGCGCGCCAGCGGCCCAGATCGCCGCTTTTGTACATGCGCTCGCCATCCACGAAAGGATCGGCCAGGAAGCGTTCCTCGCTCAGGTCCGGTCGTCCCAGATAGGCACGGGCAACCTGCACACCCGCGATATAGATTTCACCTGTCACGCCCAGCGGTACCGGCTCCCGGTTGGCATCGAGCAGGTAGAGACGGCTGTTGGCGATCGGCGCACCAATCGGTGGCAGGTCTTCCCAGCTTTCGGACGGCCCGGTCAGTACATGCGCAGCCACCACATGGCTTTCGGTCGGGCCATAGTGATTGTGCAAGCGTGCCTGTGGACACTGGGCGAACAGGCGCCGGATGGCCGGCGTGATGCGCAATTGTTCGCCCGCCGTAATCAGGTCTTGCAGGGCTGGCAAGGGCTGATCCTGCTGCGACCAAAGTTCGCTCAGGCTGTTCAGCGCGATATATGGCAGGTACAAACGCTGTAAATCCTGTGCACGCATCCAATCGGCCAGGGCCGGCAGATCCAGGCGCAGCGATTCGCTGAGCATCACCAGCGTGCCGCCGCTGCACAGGGTCGAGAAGATTTCCTGGAAGGCGACGTCGAAGCCCAGGGCTGCAAACTGCAATGTCCGCGCTGGCAGCGGCAGATCATCACGCTGCCAGCGCAGCAGATTGACCAGGGCGCGGTGTGGCATGCAAACGCCTTTCGGCAGCCCGGTCGAGCCCGAGGTGTACAGCACATACGCCAGATTTGCCGGGCTGAGCCCGCCGGCCGGCAGATCGTCGGCCGGATGCTGGCGCCAGGGCGCGTCGCCATCGGTGACCACCAGATGTGCCTGGCCGGCGAAACGGTCGCGCAAATGCTGCTGGGTCAGCAGCGCCGCTGGTGCGCTGTCGTGCAGCATGTGGGCCAGGCGCTCATCGGGCAGCACCGGATCGAGCGGGACGTAGGCGCCGCCCGCCTTCAACGTGGCGACAATGGCAACGATCAGGTCGATGCCGCGCTCAAAGCACAGCGCCACGCGGTCGTCCGGCTGCACGCCCAGTTCGCGCAGATAGTGCGCGAGCTGGTTGGCGCGGGCGTTGAGCTCCGCGTAAGCAAGCTGCTGTCCCTCGAATTCCAGCGCCACGGCCTCCGGCGTCCGTGCAGCCTGCTGTTCAAACAGCGCATGCACGGTCGCTTCGGGACCGTCCTCACGGCGCGTGGCGTTAAGGCGGTACAGCACCTGTTCGCGTTCAGCGCGCGACAGCGCGGGAATCGCCTGCATCGGCGTGTCGGCTGCGCTTTCCAGTGCCGCCACCAGACCTTCCAGCACCTGCAGCACAAAGCCGCCTATACGTTCGGCGGAGAGTGAATGGACGATTTCAGTCGTGACGCGGAACCCCTCGCCCAGGTCATCGACATGCAGCACGAACGGATAATTGGTCTGGTCGCGGCTTTCGATATGGAGTATGCCGTCGATCACTTCGCCTTCGCTGGCCTGCACCGGGCGACTATAACGGTAGTTCAACAAGGCGGAAAACAGCGGGGCGCTGCCGGTCATGGCGCTGCAACGCTGCGCCAGCGTCAGCGGCGCCTGTTCGTGATGCAGCAATTCGACCAGTAACTGGCTGGTTTCGCGAACACTGTGGAGCGCACTGTGCACGCCCAGCTTCACCCGCAGCGGCAGCGTGTTGATGAACATGCCCATGGCGCGATCAGCTCCCGCCCCGCCCTGCATGCGGCCAAACAGAACCGTGCCAAACACCACATCGTCGCGCCCCGTGCAAGCGCCCAGCACTTGCGCCCAGGCCAGATGGAACACGCTGGCTGGGCTGACGCCGTGCGCCGTTGCCACGCGCCGTAGACGATCCGCCAGCGCAGTGTCCAGCACGTGACGGGACTGTACCGTGTTTGCGCCGTTGCCCTGGATATTCAGCAGATCGAATGGCGCGGTGCTGCTGTCAACATCGCCAAGCATGCGGCGGAAGAAATTCTCGTGTTCGGTTTTATTGTTGCCCAGCCTAGCCTGCGCAACGAAATTGCGGAACGGCACGGGTTCCGCCAGCTCCGCTTCGCGCTCCTGCATGAACATCACCACCTCGTGCACCAGCAGCTCCAGGCTGATGTGATCCATGACCAGGTGGTGGTACAGCAGTTGCAGCAGCCAGCGTTGTCCATCCTGGTCAAACGCAGCAAAGCCCTGGATCAACGGCGCGCGGCGCACATCCATGCGGAAATGGCGGGGATCGACGTGGGCCTGCAATTGTGCCTGCACGTCGCCACCGTCGAACGACAGCTTCTGCACCTCAAGCTGGGCCTGGCGCAGCACTACTTGGACCGGATCTTCCAGCCCGTCCCAGTGCATGGCAGTACGCAGCACGTCGTGGCGGGCGATCACCTGGTTGACGGCGCGCAGGAAACGGTCCAGCAGCTCCTGGTGATCAAAACTCATCAACAGTCGGTTGAGGTAGGCATCGCCCTCCTGCTGCAACAGGTGATGGAACAAAATGCCTTCCTGCAGCGGCGCCAGCGGATAGATGTCCTGGACATTGGCCACGCCGCCAGGTGTCGCCTGGACGATGCGGTCGATTTGCGTCTGCGTCAGACGAACCAGCGGCAGCATGTCAGGGGTGATCTTCGATTGCACAGCAACGGCGGGCGCTTGCTGCGTGCCGGCCGGGCGCGCTTCGGCCCAGGCCAGCAGTTCGCGCTTGTGCAGTTTCAGCGACGCGATCACATTTGGCGTCATGAAGCCACGCGCCGCCTTGATGACCAATTCACCTTGCTCCACCCTTACTTCCACCTGGTTTTCACCAAACAGCTCGATCAGGCCCTGTGCATTCATGGCGCTGTTTTCTACTTCCATGTTCATAGTCGGAACTCCTCGGTTTCTTCGTTTTCTGGGATAGCGGATGCCGCGAACGCCACTGGAATAGCGTTGCGCGGCACGTCAATGGCATGCGAACCGGATGTTGGCGATAGCTGGATGGCGGCTGCCATGGCCGCCAGGCCGGGATGGGCAAACAGCGCGCGGATGTCGAGCGACCAGCCGCGTTGGCGTAACTGCTCCAGCAAACGGATCGCCAGCAGGGAGTGACCGCCGAGCTCGAAGAAGTGGTCGCGGCGGCTGATACGCTCGATGCCGAGCAGTTCGCTCCAGATCTGCGCCAATGCCTGTTCGACCTCACCGGCCGGCGCCTCATATGCGAGACGGATGAAGGCGCCGCCGTCGGGGGCTGGCAAGGCTTTGCGGTCCAGCTTGCCGTTCGGGCTGAGCGGCAGCGCGGCCAGCTGCACATAGGCGGCCGGGATCATGTAGTCCGGCAGATGCTTGCCCAGTTCGGCACGCAGGACTGCTGCATCAGTGACACCGTCCTGCACCACATAGGCGATCAGGCCGGCGCCGTCGGCACGGGCAATCACGACCGCTTCGCGCACGCCGGGCTGGCGCACCAGTTGCGCCTCGATTTCGCCCAGCTCGATGCGGAAACCGCGCAGTTTGACCTGGAAATCATTCCGGCCCAGGTAGTCGACCGCGCCGTCAGCGCGCCAGCGGCCAAGGTCTCCCGTGCGGTACATGCGCCCGCCAGCGACAAAGGGATCGGCCAGGAAGCGTTCTTGCGTCAGCTGAGGCCGGTTCAGGTAGCCACGCGCTACCTGCACGCCGCCGATGTAGACCTCGCCCGCCACACCGACCGGCACCGGACAAAAAAAGAGCTGGTTGGCTTGTGCATTCAATGCGGCATAACTGAGCTGATGCTGCTCGAAGCGCACGGCAATGGCGTCCGGCGTGCGGGCGACCTGCTGTTCGACCAGCTCATGCAGCAGCGCCGCCGGATAATCGGTGGCCGTCTCATTGAAGCCGTACAGTACTTGCTGGCGTTCTGCCGCTGGCAGCGCCTGGAGCTGCGTCAATGGCTGCTGCGGATTGCGCTCCAGCGCATCGACCAGTCCCTCCAGCGATTGCAGCATGAACGCGGCCACACGCTGTGCCGGCACACTGTCATGAATTTCCACGCTCAGCGTAAAACTCTCGCCCAAATCATCAACATGCAGCACAAACGGGTAGTTGGTGCGGTCATGACCACCCAGATGTTCAATCCCTTCGAGGATGACGCCGCCGCCCTCTTCTTCATGGCTGTAACGGTAGTTCAGCAGGCTGGTGAACAAAGGAGTGTTGGCTGGCAGCGCGCTGCAGCGCTGAGCCAGAGGCAGTGGTGCATGTTCATGCCGCAGCAGTTCGATCAGCGCGCCGTGGGTGCGCTTGAGACCCTGCTCGACCTGATCTGTGTCCAGCCGCACGCGCAATGGCAGCGTGTTGAGGAACATGCCAATCGCCCGCGCGATGGAAGCGCCACCAAGCATGCGGCCAAACAGTACGGTGCCAAACACGACGTCCTCGCGGCCCGTACACAGCGACAGCACCTTGGCCCAGGCCAGATGGAACAGGCTGGCCGCGCTGACACCGCGTATCTTCACCTGCGCGCGCAGCCGTGCTGCCAGTGCAGGCGTCAGCTGTGCCGTAGCCTTGCCGATGCGCGCCTCGGTCCCCTGCACGTCCAGCACGCCGAACGGTGCGGTGGGTTCGTCCACGTCGCCCAGCATGCGGCGGAAGTATTCTTCATGCCGGGTCAGGTCCATGCCCTGCCGCGCCTGGGCGACGAAACGGCGGAACGGCACCGGCGCAGGCAAGGCCGCCGGCCGGCCCTCGAGCATCAGGACGATTTCTTCGATCAACAGCGCCGAAGCGGTGTGATCGAGTATCAAATGATGGTGCAGCAGCTGCAACAGCCAGGTCTGGGTGGACGTATCGGCTATTGCATACGCCGCCAGCATCGGCGCCCGCCGGACATCCAGCCGCAGGTGCCGGGGATCGGCGTACGCCTGCAACTGGCTCAATACGTCGCCGGCGTGGGGATCGGCCGCCAGCATCTGCACCTCAACATGCGCCTGCCGCCACACCACCTGCACCGGGTCGGTCAACCCTTCCCAATGCACGGCGGTACGCAGAATGTCGTGGCGCGCGATGACCTGGTTCAGCGCGGCCACAAAACCGTCCAGCCGCGCGCGGCTGTCGAAGCGCAGCAAGGTGGGGATCACATACATATCGCCTTCTGCCTGCACGCGGTGGTGGAACAGAATGCCTTCCTGTAGCGGCGCCAGTGGGTAGATGTCCTGGATGTTGGCCGCGCCGCCCGGTGTGGCGCGCACCAGCTGGTCGATCTGCGCCGGTTCCAGCGTGACCAATGGCAGCATGTCCGGCGTAATCGTCTGTGTTCCTTCCGGAATCACGTAGTGCATGGGATCGGCGCTGGCGCGCTGTTTCAGCAGCTCGATCAGATTGTGTTTGTGTGAACGTAGCGATGCCATCAGTTCGTTATCCGCCAGCTTGCGCTGGTCGCCCACCACCGATAGCTTGTCCCCGTTCAGACGCAGCGAGATGCCAACCGCGTCCAGCTTGTCCAGCAGTTCTATTGCACTCACAGTTCGACCTCCTCAAGTTGAATAGTTGAGCTAGCCAAATGCGCCAGACTCGGTGCGTTGAAGATCATCTGCACATCGGCCTGGAGCTGCTTTTCGCTCATCTCGTAGATCAGCTGGATGGCCAGTGCCGAATGCCCTCCCAGTTCGAAGAAGTTGTCGTGCCGCCCCACGCGCTCGGCGCCCAGCAGACCGGCCCAGATGGCGGCCAGCTTCTGTTCCACCTCGCCGATGGGCGCCTCGTAGCTGCGCTGCACCAGGCCCTGTCCCTCAGGCGCGGGCAAGGCTTTGCGGTCCAGCTTGCCGTTGAGCGTGAGCGGCAACGCCGGCAATGCCACGTACGACGCGGGCAGCATGTAGTCGGGCAGTTGGGTGCTCAGGTCATTGCGCAGGCTGGCCGGATCTGGCGCCGGTGCGTCCGCTTCCGGGACGATGTAAGCCACCAGGCGCTGGTCGCCCGGACTGTCTTCACGCGCGATCACGACCGCTTGCCGGACGCCGCTCAGCCGTGCCAGACGCGCTTCGATCTCGCCCAGTTCGATACGGAAGCCGCGGATCTTGACCTGGAAGTCGTTACGGCCCAGGTATTCGATGGTGCCGTCAGCCCGCCAGCGGCCCAGGTCACCGGTCTTGTACATGCGGCCCTCGCTGTCAGAAGAGAACGGATCGCGGACGAAGCGTTCGGCCGTCAGTTCCGGCCGGTGCAGATAGCCACGTGCGACGCCAGCCCCGCCGATGTAGATTTCACCGGGGGCGCCCAGCGGCACGGGCTGGTGCTGCGCATCCAGCAGGTAAATCCTGGCGTTCGGCATGACGCTGCCCACGTGCGGCGCCTCGCCGGTGATCGGGCCGCAGGCAGCGTCCACGCTGCACTCGGTGGGACCGTACATATTGAAGAACGCAACGCCCGGGAATGCCGCCAGCGTACGCCAGGTTGCCGCGTCGATAGCCTCGCCACCCAGCAGCAGCTTGCGCAGCGACGGCACGCGCTGCTGGCCCAATCCGGCCCCTTGCATCATGCGCAAATGGGATGGCGTACACTCCATGGCCTCGATGCCATGCTGTTCCAGGTAGCCGAGCAAGGCATTGGCGTCGAGCCGCGTCTCTTCCGGCAACAGGAACACGCTGCGGCCCATGGCCAGCTGGCCCCAGGCTTTCACCGCCATATCGAAACCAAATGACGAATTCCAGGCGATGCGGCGGCAATCCGGCGCCGTCCCGTGGATGCGCTCTTCAAGGCCGCGCAGGAAGGTCAGCACATTGCGATGCTCCACCATGACGCCCTTCGGCGTGCCCGTCGAGCCGGAGGTGTAGATCACATAGGCCAGGTGCGCGGCGTTGAGCTGCACCTCCGAAGCCAGCGGATTGCTGACTGGCGCTGCCGCCCATGGCGCCGCTTCCCACGCCGTGGCATCCACCGCGATGACTGGGCAGGGTGGCGGCTGGTTCAGGCGGCCGCGCAGTTTTACCTGGGTCAGCACCACCGCTGGCGCGCTGTCCTCCAGCATATGCGCGATGCGTTCGTCGGGATGGACCGGGTCCAGCGGCACGTAGGCCGCACCCGCCTTGAGCGTCGCCAGCAGGCTGACCACCATGTCGATGCTGCGTTCAAGGTATAAGGCCACCCGGTCATCCGGCCGTACGCCGAGGGTGCGCAGATGGTGCGCCAGCTGATTCGCGCGCTGATTGAGGGCGCCGTAGCTCAGTTGCTGCCCTTCGTAGAACACCGCCAGCGTGTCCGGTTGTGCGGCGGCCTGTTCTTCAAACAAGGCATGAATCAAGGTTTTGGTCGGATAACCGCGCTGCGTGGCATTGAAGCCTTGCAGCAGCAGTTCGCGCTCCTCCTCGCCCAGCAGCGGGATCTGATCGATACGCTGGCTGTCATCGGCCACCATGGCGCTGAGCATGGTCTGCAGGTAGTCCCAATGACGCTGTATCGTGCCGTGTTCGAACAGCGCGGTAGCGTAATTGAGCTGGCCGACAATGCTGTCACCCGCATCTTCCAGGTCCAGCGACAGGTCGAACTGCGCGCTGCCGGCGCTATTGCCAACGCTTTCCAGCGTGAGTCCGTCCAGATCGACGCGCACTTCGGGCGTGTTTTGCCAGGCCAGCCGAACCTGGTAGACCGGGTTGTAGGCCATGGAGCGGGTTGGATTGAGCGCCTCCACCACTTGTTCGAATGGCACATCGCGATGGTTTTGCGCCTGCAAGGCCAGCTGCCGGGACTGTGCCAACAGTTCGCTCACGCTCAGCGGCCCCTCCAGATCGAAGCGGATTGCCTGTGCATTGACGAAAAAGCCGATCAGCGGCTCCAGCTCGGCCCGGTTACGCCCTGCTTCCGAACTGCCAATCACTATCTGCGACTGTCCGCTGAGCTTCGCCAGCACGGCGGCCCAGGCGGCCAGCACCGTCATGTACAAGGTGGCGCCGTGGCGTTGGCTCAGCGCGCGCAGTTTGCGGCTGAGTTCCTTGTCCAGCGCGACCTGCAAGGTGGCGCCGCGATAATCCTGCGTTGCCGGACGCGGATGGTCGGTTGGCAAGCTGATGAGTTCCGGAATATCCTGCAGCTGCTGCACCCAGTATTGCAATTGCTGGCGCAGCACCGGCCCTTGCAGCCATTCGCGCTGCCATGCGGCATAGTCGGCATACTGGATCGCCAGCGGCGCCAAGGGCACTGGCTGGCCAGTGTGGAATGCGCGGTACAGGGACGAGAACTCGCTCGCCAGCACACTCAACGACCAGCCGTCCGAGATGATGTGGTGCATCGTCACCAGCAGCAGGTGGTCATCATCGGCCAGGCGCAGCAGGTGGGCGCGGATCAGCGGCCCCTGGCTCAGGTCGAACGGTGCGACCGCCTCCTGCTGGCAGATGGCTTGCAGTTCGTCCTCGCCGATGCCGGCTACGTCGCTGTATTGAAGTGCAAGGTCCTGGAACGTGCCGATCACCTGGCCCGGCTGGCCGCCCGTGACGACAAAACGGGTACGCAGGACTTCGTGGCGCTCCACGATGCCGGACACGGCGGCATGCAGCGCCGCCCTGTCCAGCGCACCGCGCAGACGCAATGCGCCTGGAATGTGGTAGGCCGCGTGGGCTTGCGCATCGATCTGGGTGACGTACCACAGCCGCTGCTGCGAATATGACAAGGGCAACGGTGCGCCACGGTCTGCCGGCACGATGTCACTCAATGTATTCTGGCCAGCGACCGCTACCTGGGTCGCCAGTTCCGCCAGCTGCGGATGGGCAAACAGCGCGGCCAGCGGCAATTCGATATCGAGCTGCTGGCGCAACTTTGAAATCAGCCGCACTGCCAGCAGCGAATGGCCGCCCAGCTCGAAGAAGTTGTCCTGGCGTCCCACTTGCTCGATCCCCAGCAGTTCCGACCAGATCCGCGCCAGCACCTGCTCGATTTCGCCTTGTGGCGCTGCATACGTGTGCTGGATGTAGGCGTCGCTTTCCGGCGCCGGCAGTGCTTTGCGGTCCAGCTTGCCGTTTGGCGTCAGCGGCAGCGCCGCCAGCGGTACATAGGCCAGCGGCACCATGTATTCCGGCAGGCGCTCGGCCAGTTGCGTGCGCAGCTGTACCGGATCGGGACGTGGCGCATCAGGGGTGGCCACCACATAGGCCACCAGGCGCTTGTCGCCGGGCCGGTCTTCGCGCGCGATCACCACGGCCTCATGCACGCCGTCCAGGCGCGCCAGCTGGGTTTCGATCTCGCCAAGCTCGACGCGGAAACCGCGCAGCTTGACCTGGAAGTCGTTGCGGCCCAGGAACTCCAGCGTGCCATCCGCGCGCCAGCGGCCCAGGTCGCCGGTCTTGTACATGCGGCTGTGTGCCACAAACGGATCGGCCAGGAAGCGCTCTTCGGTCAGCTCGGGCCGGTTCAGATAACCACGCGCCACCTGCACCCCACCGATGTACAGCTCGCCAGCCACGCCCAGCGGCACTGGCTGGCGGTACGCATCCAGCACATAGACACGGCTATTGGTAACGGGCCGGCCGATATTGCCGGGCTGATATTGTGGTGCGCAACGGGCGACCGTGACGTTGATCGTGGTTTCGGTCGCGCCATAGGCGTTGCTCAAGGCAGGACGATGGCCGGGGCGCTGCCACCAGGCGTCAAACGCCGCAGTGCTGGCGCCATCGCCGCCAATCACGATGTGACGCAGGTGGGAGGGAATGGCGACTTCCGGCTCCAGCGCCAGCCGTTGCCAGAACAGCGGCGGCAGATTGGCGACGGTCAGCGCGTGCTCGGCGCACAGCTGGCACCAGCCTTGCGGGTCCGTCACCCAGGCGTCGGTGCGCAAGACCAGTGTCGAGCCATGCAGCAAGGCGCTGAAGATTTCCTCGACCGAGACGTCGAAGGTCAACGCGCAGAATTGCAATACCCGGTCTTCCGGCGTAAAGCCATACAGCTCATTCAGGACCGCCGCCTGATGCCACAGGTGGCGATGCTCGACCATCACGCCTTTGGGCTTGCCGGTCGAGCCCGAGGTGTAGATCACATAGGCCAGATGCGACGCATTGAGCTGGACATCGGCAGGCTCCGGATTACGGGCCGACAGCGTGGCCCAGGCGGCCTGTTCCTCCGCCTCGCTGTCGATCACGATGGCGCGGCAGCCGGGCGGGAGTGCCAGCCGGTGTTGCAGATGCGGCTGCGTCAGCACCACCGACGGTGCGCTGTCTTGCAGCATATACGCCAGCCGTTCTTCGGGATACACCGGATCCAGCGGCACATAGGCGCCGCCCGCTTTCAGCGTTGCCATCAGGGCGATCATCATGTCGATGCTGCGCTCCATGTACAGCGCGACGCGGTCGTCGGGACGCACACCCAGCGCGCGCAGATAGTGGGCCAGCTGGTTGGCCTGGGCGTTGAAGGCGCCATAGCTCAGCTGCTGCGTATCTTGCATCAGCGCCAGTACATCGGGCTGGGTGGCGGCCTGCTGCTCGAACAGCGTATGCACCAGCTGTGGTGCGCCGTGCGAACGCTGCGTCGCATTGAAGCCGTCCAGCACCAAGGCGCGCTCGGCATCGCCAGGCAGCGTGATCTGCTCGACGCTCTGGCGCTGGTCGGCGGCCATCGCCCGCAGCATTGCTTGCACGTAGCCCCAGTGGCGCTGGATGGTAGTTTCATCGAACAGCGCGGTAGCGTAGTTGAGCTGGCCGACGATGCGGTCACCCGCCTCTTCCAGGTCCAGCGACAGGTCGAAGGAGGCGCTGCCGGGCAAGCTATCCAGGCGTTCCACGGCCAGATCCGCCAGATCAAGCGCCACGTCCGGCGTGTTATGCCATGTCAGCATTAGCTGGAACACCGGGTGATGGGACATGGAGCGCGTCGGGTTCAGCGCTTCCACCACCTGCTCGAACGGCACTTCGTGCAGCTCTTGCGCGCGCAGCGCGGTCTGCCGGACCTGCGCCAGCAGCGCGGCCACGCTGGGGTCACCGTCCAGATCGATCTTGAGCGCTTGCGTGTTGACGAAGAAGCCAATCAGCGGCTCCAGCTCGATGCGGTTGCGTCCGGCATGCGAGGTACCGATCACGACTTCGCTCTGGCTGCTCAGGCGCGCTACCACGGCGGCCCAGGCGGCCAGCACGGTCATGTAGAGTGTCGTGTCATGCTGGTTGCAGAGGTCGCGCAGCGCCTTGCTCAGGCCGGCGTCCAGGCTGACTTCGATGCTGGCGCCGCGATAATCCTGCAGTTCTGGCCGAGGACGGTCGGTTGGCAGTGTCACCAGCGCGGGCGCCCAGCGTAGCGGTTCGACGCAGGCTTGCAGCTTGTCCTGGATCAGCAAGCCTTGCAGCCATTGCTGCTGCCATGCGGCGTAGTCCGCGTACTGGATCGCCAACGGTGGCAGCTGGTTTTCTTCGCCGAGTCGCAAGGCACGGTAGGCGGCGGAGAATTCACGCATCAGCACACTGAGCGACCAGCCGTCGGAGATGATGTGATGCATGGTCACCAGCAGCACATGGTCGTCATCGGCCAGGCGCAGCAGATGGCCTCGGATCAGCGGCCCTGCCGCCAGGTCGAACGGTGCTGCTGCCAGCGTGGCGCACAGCTGGTCCAGCGCCGGCAGCGTCGTATCGAGGTGCTCCAGCAGGAAAGGCTGAGCTGCATCGATCACCTGCCACGGTTGGCCATCGACCGTGACAAAGCGTGTACGCAGCGATTCATGGCGGCCGATCACGCTGTCGAGCGCGCTCTGCAACGCGGCCTGATCGAGCGGCCCGCGCAGGCGCAACGCGCCGGGAATGTGGTAGGCCGCACTGGCTTGCGCGTCCATACGGTCGATAAACCACAGGCGCCGCTGGGCGTAGGACAGCGGCAGCGGCGCGCTGCGGTCGACCGGCGTGATGGCAGCCAAGCTGCTGCGGTTGGCGAGCGCCACCTGCGCGGCCAACGCCGCCAGTTGCGGATGTGCAAACAGCGTTGCCAGCGGCAGCTCCACATTCAGCTGCTGCCGCACCTGGGAAACCAGGCGCACGGCCAGCAGGGAATGCCCGCCCAGCGCGAAGAAATTGTCTTCGCGGCCGACCTGTTCTACGCCCAGCAATGCGGACCAGATCCTTGCCAGCACCTGTTCATTCTCGCCCTGCGGTGCGACGTACGCGCGCTGGATATGGCCTGCGCCTTCCGGTGCCGGCAGCGCGTTGCGGTTCAGCTTGCCGTTTGGCGTCAGCGGCAGCGCGTCGAGCGGAATATAGATGAGCGGCACCATGTAGTCCGGCAGGCGTTCGGCCAGCTGCGCATGCAGCTGCGCCGGCGCCGGAGGCGGCGCATCGGGTACTGCCACCACATACGCCACCAGGCGGATATCACCTGGCCGATCTTCGCGCGCAATGACGGCGGCTTCGCGCACTCCCGGCAGCCGTGCCAGCTGGGTTTCGATTTCACCCAGCTCGATGCGATAGCCGCGCAGCTTGACCTGGAAGTCATTACGGCCGAGGAAGTCCATCGTGCCGTCCGCACGCCAGCGCCCAAGGTCGCCGGTTTTATACAGGCGTCCTTGACCGACAAACGGATCGGCCAGGAAGCGCTCCTCGGTCAACTCTGGCCGGTTCAGGTAGCCGCGCGCCACCTGCACGCCGCCGATATAGATCTCGCCGGCCACACCCAGCGGTACTGGCTGGCGGTGCGCATCCAGCAGATACAGCCGGCTGTTGGCGATCGGCGCGCCGATCGGCGGCAAATCGTCCCACGCATCGGGATCGCCTTCGAGTACATGCGCGCTGACCACGTGGGTTTCAGTCGGACCGTAGTGGTTGTGCAGACGCACCCCGGTGTGGCTGGCGCACATGCGCCGGATGGCCGGTGTGAGCCGCAATTGCTCGCCGGCGGTGATCACGTCCTGCAGCATCGGCAGCGGCGCCGCCCGCTGAGACCACAGTTCGCTGAGATGGTTCAGGGCGATATACGGCAGGAACATGCGCTCGATGGACTGTCCGCCCAGCCATTCAGCCAGCGCAGGCAGATCCTGCCGCAGGGCTTCACGCAGCAGCACCAGCGTGCCGCCACCGGACAGGGTCGAGAAAACTTCCTGGAACGCGACGTCGAAACCCAGTGCTGCGAACTGCAGCGTGCGCGCCGGTTCCGGCAGCTGTTCCTGTTGCCAGGCCAGCAGCTGGACCAGACCGCGGTGCGGCATCGCTACGCCTTTCGGCACGCCGGTGGAGCCGGATGTGTAGATCACATAAGCCAGGTTCTCGGATTCCAGGCCAATGCCATCCGCCGCCAGGTTGCTGACGTCGTTCGTGGACCACGGCTGCTGGTCCTCAAGCAGCAGCACCGCCGCTTGCGCGCTATCGAGACGCTTGAGCAGGGTTTGCTGGGTCAGCAATACCACCGGCTGGCTGTCGCGCAGCGTCAGCGCGAGGCGCTCGTCCGGGTAGCTTGGGTCAAGCGGCACGTAGGCGCCGCCGGCTTTCAACGTGGCGACCATGGCGATGACCATGGCCATGCTACGTTCTGCACAGATGGCGACGCGCGCATCCGGACCGACGCCGACACTGCGCAAATGGCGGGCCAGCTGGTTGGCTTGCTCATTCAACTGGCGATAGCTCAGCCATTTCCCATCAAGTTCCAGCGCTGTACGCTCTGGATGAAGTGCCGCCTGTTGTTCGAAAGCCTGGTGCACGAGGGCTGGAACGTGGTATCGGCGTTGCGTGTCATTGAAGCGATGCAGCACCAGGTCACGCTCGGCGTCCGGCAATGCTGCAATGGCGTGCATCGGCGTGTGCGGCGCCTGTTCCAGTGCTGTCGCCAACCCTTCCAGCACCCGCTGCATGAAGCCGATAATGCGCTGCGCCGATACGGAAACATGGATTTCGGCGGTCAAGGCAAAGCCCGCGCCCAGGTCGTCGACATACAGGCCGAACGGATAATTGGTGCGATCGCGCACGCCAAGGAAGCGCACGCCTTTCAGCACTTCAACCTCGTCCACTTCCGCCGTGTGGCTGTGACGATAGTTCAACAGCGCCGAGAACAGCGGCGTACTGGCCGGCAAGCCGCTGCAACGCTGGGCCAGCGCCAGTGCGGCATGCTCATGTTGCAGCAGTTCCGTCAACGCTGTTTGTACTTGCGACAGGCCGGTTTCGACATCGCTGTCACCAAGCGAAACGCGCAGCGGCAAGGTGTTGATGAACATGCCGACGGCACGGTCGGCTCCCTCCCCTCCCTGCATACGCCCGAACAGTACCGTGCCGAAAACGACGTCCGCGCTTCCCGTGCACTGCGCCAGCACTTGCGCCCACGCCAGATGGAACAGGCTGGCCGCGCTCATGCCGCGCCGGCTCGCCTGGCGGCGCAAGCGTGTCGCCAGCTCACTCGGCAACATGAGGCGCGCTTGTGCGACTTGCGAACCGTCGCCCTGCACATCCAGGATGCCAAACGGCGCGCAAGGTTCAGTGACGTCGCCAAGCATCTTGCGGAAGAATGCCTCGTGCTCAGCCTCGCTGGCGCCCAGCCGCGCCTGGGCCACGAAATTCCGGTATGGAACCGGTTCAGGCAGGCCGGACTCGCGTCCCTGCTGGATCAGGGCGATTTCCTGGGTAAGGACTTCCAGCGTCGTATGGTCCATGACCAGATGGTGATACAGCAGCTGCAGCAGCCAGCGCTGGCCTTGGGCGTCAACGGCGGCAAAGCCGTGCAGCATCGGCGCATGGTTGACGTCCAGTGTGAATCGGCGCGGATCGGCATGCTGTAGCAGTTGGGCTTCGACGTCGCCGTCAAATGCCAGCAGCTGAATATTGAATGGCGCTTCCCGCCACACCACCTGCACCGGTTCGGCCAAGCCTTGCCAGTGGACCGCAGTGCGCAGGATGTCGTGGCGTGCGATGACCGTATCCAGTGCGGCAACGAAAGCAGCGTATCTTTCCTGGCTATCAAAGCTCAGCAGGGTTGGCAGAACGTAGGCGTTGCCTTCGGTCTGTAGCAGATGGTGGAACAATATGCCCGTTTGCAGCGGCGCCAGCGGGTAGATGTCCTGGATGTTGGCGATGCCGCCTGGTGTCACCTCGACGATACTGGCAATCTGGGTTTCGTCGAGATCCACCAGCGGCAGCATGGCGGGCGTGATGGCCTTGGAATCTCGCTGGATGGCGTTGGGCGGCACCTCGACTGCGGGCTGCGCCAGCTGGTTGGCCGCCTGAATCGCCGCTGCCATGCCAGCCAGGCCAGGATGGGCAAACAGCGCGCGGATGTCGAGCGACCAGCCGTTTCGGCGCAGCTGTTCCAGCAGGCGGATTGCCAGCAGGGAGTGGCCGCCAAGTTCAAAGAATTGCTCGTGCCGGCTGATGCGCTCGATGCCGAGCAGTTCACTCCAGATCTGTGCCAATGCCTGTTCGACCTCACCGACCGGCGCTTCGTACGCCAGACGGGTGAAAGCGCCGTCATCCGGCGCCGGCAAGGCTTTGCGATCCAGCTTGCCGTTCGGGCTGAGCGGCAGCGCGTCCAGCTGCACATAGGCGGCCGGGATCATGTAGTCCGGCAGATGCCTGCCCAGTTCGGCGCGCAGGACTGCTGCATCGGTGGCGCCGTCCTGCACCACGTAGGCGACCAGCCCGGCGCCGTCGGCACGCGCGATCACGACCGCTTCGCGCACGCCGGGCTGGCGCACCAGTTGCGCCTCGATTTCGCCCAGTTCGATGCGGAAACCGCGCAGCTTGACCTGGAAATCATTCCGGCCCAGGTAGTCGACCGCGCCGTCAGCGCGCCAGCGGCCAAGGTCGCCGGTGCGGTACATGCGCCCGCCAGCGACAAAGGGATCGGCCAGGAAGCGTTCTTGGGTCAGCTGCGCGCGGTTCAGGTAGCCACGCGCTACCTGCACGCCGCCGATGTAGACCTCGCCCGCCACACCGACCGGCACCGGACGCTGATATTCGTCGAGGATATAGATATGGGTGTTGGCAATCGGGCGGCCAATCGGCACTGCCGTAGTTTCTTCGCCGGTGCATGCCCATGCCGTGACGTCCACGGCTGCCTCGGTCGGGCCGTACAGATTGTGCAGCTCGGCCTGCGGCAGCTGGCTGCGAACGCCGTGCACCAGTGCGGCCGGCAACGCTTCGCCGCTGCAGATCACACGCCGGATGCTGGTGCACTGTGCCACCACCTCTGGCTGGCTCAGGAATACTTGCAGCATCGATGGCACGAAGTGCAGCGTGGTGACGCCGGTTTCGCGGATTATGTCACCCAGGTAGGCCGGATCTTTATGGCCTTCTGGACGCGCCACCACCAGTTGTGCGCCACTCATGAGCGGCCAGAAGAACTCCCACACCGAGACATCGAAGCTGAAAGGCGTCTTTTGCAGCACCACATCCTGCGCGCCGAGCCCGTAAGTCTGCTGCATCCACTGCAAGCGGTTGACGATGCCGCGATGTTCATTCATCGCGCCTTTCGGCTGGCCGGTGGAGCCGGAGGTGTAGATAACGTAAGCCAGGTGCTGCGATTTCAGCTCCGCTTCAGTTGGCGCCAGGTTGGCGGCGTCATAGATGGCCAGCATCGCTGTGGTCGCGCTGGCATCGAGCGCGAGGTGGGCCTGGGCAGGATCTGGCAGGCGTGCGCTCAGGCTGGCCTGCGTCAGCACGACCACCGGCGCGCTGTCGGCCAGCATATGCGCCAGACGGTCATCCGGGTAAGCCGGATCCAGCGGTACATAGGCGCCGCCCGCTTTAACGACGGCCAGCAGCGCGATGACCATGGCGTCGCTACGCTCCAGCATCACGCCGACCAGACGGTCCGGTCCGACGCCAAGCTGGCGCAGGTGACGGGCCAACTGATTGGCTTGCGCATTCAACGCGGCATAACTGAGCTGATGCTGCTCGAAGCGCACGGCAATGGCGTCCGGCGTGCGGGCGACCTGCTGTTCGACCAGCTCGTGCAGCAGCGCTGCCGGATAATCGGTCGCCGTGTCGTTGAAGCCGTACAGCACTTCATGGCGTTCTGCCGCTGGTAGCGCTTCGAGTTGCGCCAATGGCTGCTGCGGATTGCGCTCCAGCGCATCGACCAGTCCCTCCAGCGATTGCAGCATAAATGTAGCGACACGCTGCGCCGATACGCTATCGTGGACCTGAACCGTCAGCCCAAAGTCCAGACCGAAATCATCGACATACAGACTAAACGGGTAATTCGTGCGGTCCCGGTCGCCGATGAACTCGATGCCATCCAGTAGTTCGGCGCCGCCGCCCTTGATCTGGCTATGGCGATAATTGAGCAGCGCCGAGAACGGCGGCGTGTTGGTCGGCAATGCGCTGCAACGCTGCGCCAAGGCCAGCGGCGCATGTTCGTGCCGCAGCAATGCCACCAGCGATGCATGCGTCTGCCGTAATCCCTGCTCCACCGTCTGCTCGCCTAAACGCACACGGACCGGCAACGTGTTGATAAACAGGCCCATCGCCTGGTCGGCGCCAGCGCCACCCTGCAGGCGGCCAAACAGCACCGTGCCGAATACCACATCATCGCGCCCCGTGCTCGCCGCCAGCACTTGCGCCAAAGCCAGGTGGAACACGCTTGCCGCGCTGACGCCACGTGCCTTGGCCAGGCGTCGCAGGCGCTGCGCCAGCGCGGATTCCAGCGCCAGCCTGACGTGCGCCAGATGCGATCCATCGCCCTGCACGTCGACCAGTCCGAACGGTGTCGTCGCCTCGTCCACATCGCCCAGCATCTGGCGGAAGAAGGCTTCATGCTCGCTGGTATTGATGCCCAGTCGGGCCTGGGCGACAAAATTGCGGAACGGTACAGGCGCGGGCAGTTCGGCTGCACGGTCTTGCAGCAGCAGGCCCACCTCGGCAATCGCCAGTTCCAGCGCCGTGTGATCCAGTCCAATGTGGTGGTACAGCAGTTGTAGCCACCAGCGCTGGCCGTCTGCATCAGGCGCCACAAAGCCACGCAGCATCGGGGCCTGGCGGACGTCGATGCGCGCGTGTCTCAGTGCGGTATGTGCCTGGAGCTGGGTTGCCGTATCGCCTTGTGCGCTATCGAACGCCAGGTTTTCGATGTGCAGATGCGCCTCGCGCCAGACGACCTGCACCGGCTCGTCCAGACCTTCCCAAAGAATCGCCGTGCGCAGGATGTCGTGACGGGCGATGACCTGGTCCAGCGCAGCAAGGAAGTAGTCGAGACGTTGCTTGCTATCGAAGCGCAGCAAGGTCGGCAGCACGTAAGTATCGCTGTCTGTCTGCAACAGGTGGTGGAACAGGATGCCTTCCTGGAGCGGCGCCAACGGATAAATGTCCTGGATGTTGGCGGCGCCGCCCGGCGTCGCCTGGACAATGCGGTCGATCTGGACGGCATCCAGCTGAATCAGTGGCAGCATGCCGGGCTGGATGGCCGTGCACTGCGATGGAATCGCATTGGCGGGCACGTCGACTTCGGCCAGCCCCAGTTGCTGGCCCTGACGGATGGCTTCTGCCAAGGCAGACAGCGCAGGCTGCGCAAACAGGGCGCGGATATCGATGAACCAGTCGCGCCGGCGCAATTGTTCGACCAGCCGGATGGCCAGCAGCGAGTGGCCGCCGAGCTCGAAGAAATCGTCCTGACGGCCAACCTGGCCGACGCCCAGCAGCTCCGACCAGATCTGGGCCAGCGTGGTTTCGACCTCGCCAATGGGCGCTTCGTACGCACGCTGGACGAAGGCATCGCCCGCCGGTGCCGGCAAGGCTTTGCGGTTTAGCTTGCCGTTGGGCGTCAGCGGCCAGGCGTCCAGTGTGACAAACGCGGACGGCAGCATATATTCGGGCAGCTTGTCGGCCAGTGCTGCGCGTAATTGCGCCGGATCGGGCGTCCGTTCCGTGGCAAGGAGGTAGGCCACCAGACGCTTGTCGCCGGGCTGGTCTTCGCGCGCCACCACAGCCGCTTCGCGCACACCGTCCAGGCGCGCCAGCTGCATTTCGATTTCGCCCAGCTCGATGCGGAAGCCGCGTATCTTGACCTGGAAGTCGTTGCGGCCCAGGTAGTCGATCGCGCCGTCCGCGCGCCAGCGGCCCAGGTCGCCGGTCTTGTACATGCGCTCGCCGTTGACGAAAGGATCGGCAAGAAAGCGTTCCTCGCTCAGGTCGGGTCGTCCCAGATAGGCGCGCGCCACCTGCACGCCCGCGATATAGATTTCGCCCGCCACGCCTACCGGTACCGGTTGATGCTTGTCGTCGAGCAGGTACAGGCGGCAATTGGCGATGGGCGTCCCGATTGGCGGCAGATTTTCCCAGCTGTCAGGGGCGCCAGTCAGCACGTGTGCTGTTACCACGTGGCTTTCAGTCGGACCGTAATGGTTGTGCAGGCGCGCCTGCGGGCACTGCGTAAACAGGCGACGGATCGCGGGGGTGATGCGCAACTGCTCGCCCGCCGTCATCAGGTCTTGCAAGGCGGGCAATGGCTGTTCTTGCTGCGACCAGAGCTCGCTCAGGCTGTTGAGGGCGATGTATGGCAGGTACAGGCGTTGCAGGTTTTGGCGTCCCAGCCAGTCGGCCAGTGCCGGCAGGTCCTGCCGCAGCGATTCGCCCAGCATCACCAGCGTGCCGCCGCTGCACAGGGTGGAGAAGATTTCCTGGAAGGCGACGTCGAAGCCGAGAGCTGCAAACTGCAGCGTGCGTGCTGGCAGCGGCAAATCGTCACGCTGCCAGCGTAGCAGGTTGACCAGCGCGCGGTGCGGCATGCAAACGCCTTTGGGCAGGCCGGTCGAGCCTGAGGTGTAGAGCACATACGCCAGATTCGACGGGCTGAGCGCATCGGCTGGCAGATCGTTGAGGGAATACTGGCGCCAAGGCGCATCGCCATCGGTGACGACCAGGTTGGTCTGGCTGGCGAAACGGTCATGCAGATGCTGCTGGGTCAGCAAAGCCGCCGGTGCACTGTCCTGCAGCATATGGGCCAGGCGTTCATCGGGCAGTACCGGGTCGAGCGGGACGTAGGCGCCGCCGGCTTTCAGCGTGGCGACAATCGCGACGATCAGGCCGATACCGCGCTCGAAGCACAAGGCCACGCGGTCATCGGGCTGCACGCCCAGTTCGCGCAGATAAAGCGCCAGCTGGTTGGCCTGGCGGTTGAGCTCAACGTAGCTGAGCCGCTGTCCCTCATATTCCAGCGCGACTGCGTCAGGCGTCTGGCTCACCTGCTGTTCGAATAGGGCGTGAACGGTTGTTTCGGCGCCGTAGTCGCGCTGTTTGTTGTTGAAGGCCTCAATGACCAGCTGGTGCTCGGCATCGTCCATCACAGGCAGTGCAAGCAAACTGGCTTCCGGCGCCGCGATTGCCGCCAGCGTCAATCGTTCGATGCGCGTGACGTGCTGACGGACTTCTTCCAGCGTCAGCAAGCCGGTGTCGAAATTGAATTCGATATGGACCGGCTTCTCCTGCTCGTAATCCCTGACGTAGATGCCGAGCGGCTGCCGCTCGTAGCCGTTATGCAGCGGGAAGGTTTTGGTCTGGATGTTCCCTTCAAACTGTAGGTCGCCCATAAAGCCCTCGACCGACAGCTGGATGTCGAACAGGCCACGGCGGTCACTGACGCCAGACAGCAGGTGGCGATGGATCTCGGTCAGCGGGAAGCGCTGGTGCCGATAGCAGCGTTTCAATTCAGCGGCAACATCCTGCAAAGTACGGGAGAACGGCTGCTCGCGGTCAACCAGCACGCCGACCGGAATCACCGACGAGAACATGCCAACCGTGCGTCGCTGCGCGGCGCCAGTGCGGTTGTGTACCGGCATGCCGATCACCACTTCCCCGCTGCGATTGAAGATGCGCGAAAAGTACGCCGCCAACACCGCCATCAGGAAATGCGTGCTGGAGCCGCCATGTTCGGCGGCGACTTCATTCAGGCGCGTGTAGGCCGGGCGCTCCAGCTGCCACACGACTTGTCCAAATGGATGGTCTGAGCGCCCTTTCCTGACGCCCGGCTCAAACAACGGCTCCGGCAGCTGGGCAAACCGCTCCAGCCAGAACTCGCGGTCTTTGACATAGCGGGGCGAAGTAAAGTAGTCGCCATCCCAGGTGACAAAGTCGCTGTAGGAAGGGACTGCCGCCTCCGGCGCCTGCTTGTGCAGCAGGCGGTTATAGGCTTCGACCAGCGCGCTGCCGAATAGGGAAATCGACATGCCATCCGATACCAGGTGGTGGAAGCAAACCAGCCACAGCGCACGGCCAGGGGCAATTTCCATCCAGTGCATGAACCACAGCCGCGAAGCGTACAGATCGAACGGCTTGCTGAATGCCTGTTTGATATGCGACCACGCGTGCGCCTCCGGATCTTCTTCATCACGGAAATCAAAGCGCTGCAGCGAAGGGCCGATACCGGCCGCGAAGCGCTGCTGGCAACCGTCTTCACCCGGTTCCAGCACGATGCGCAAGGCGTCGCTGGTCTGGACCACGTGCTCGATGGCTGCCTCGAAACAGTCGAAGTCCAGTGAACCATCTACCTGCACTACAATGCCGATGTTATAAGAAGGCAGGTCTGGCGCCAGGGACTGATCCAGCCAAACCGCGTGCTGGGGCGAACTGAGTGGGTAGAGAGCTTCGCTGTTCATAGACGTGAGACTTTCCTTGTTGGTGGTTCAATTAAGGACGATGCCGGACCGTCCGCAATCGCGGTCAATCGTCCGACCGCTCAGGTACCAGGCTTTCCAGCTGCCGCAACTTGGGACTGGCCAAAGCCACAACGCTCAACAAAAAGCCACAGGCGCCGGCGACAAAGAAAAGGAAGGCGATGCCGCGTCCCTTGCCGGTGCCGAACCAGCTGCCGACCGAATGGGTCCAGGCGCCGCCGGCGGCGAAGGCCGGCTCCAGCACCGCATCGACCAGATAACCGCCGATCAGCAGCACCAGGCTCATGACCAGCAGGTTGGACGCCGACAGCACTGCAAACACGCTGCCCTGCTGCGCCAGCGGCGCCTTGCGCATCCACAGCGCACCGGAACAGGCGACGGAGGCGCTGCCGCCAAACAGGCACGCAAACGCGGCCACACACCAGATCACAGGCGACGTGCTCAGTCCCGCCACCAGAATGGCAGCGGACTGGATTGCATCGCAGATCAGTACCCACAACATCAGATGGCGCTTGATGATCGAGGTGGCAGCCAGCAGCGAACCGGCGAGCGCGCCCACCACGCCGACTGACATGACCAGGCCCAGCACGTCGGTCGAGTGAGTTGACAGCACCAGCGGCGTGAGCATCACCGTGGCCAGCACCAGCAGGCACTGCACCAGCGCGCCATACAGCAGCAGGCTGCGCATCAGGGGGCTGTCCTTCAGATAGTCGATCGCGCCCTGAAAACTGGTTCTGGCGCTGACTAGGAATGAGTGCTGCGGATTCATGGACTGGCGGCCGCGTATGGCATTGCGTACCCTCGACAGCGCGCTGAACGCCAGCAGCGCACCACCCGTCAGCAGGCTGAGATGCACGCCCATCACGGCTTGCAGGCCCAGGTGCGCCATCAGAAAGCCCGACGCGTTGGGCGCCGCAACCTGTACCACAGCGCGCGAGACGCCACTCAGCCCGCTGACCTGGGTGAACCGGTCCTTGGGCACGAAGCTGCTGATTACCACGCGCACCGCAGAGCGCCGTAACGAGGCCACCGCAGCCGACAGCGCCGTATAGAGATACAGCACTTCAACGCCGATCTGGCCAACGGACAGCGCCAGCACGATGGCTGCGGTGCTGAAGATCGACACCAGATCGCAGCAGACCACGACCCATTGCCGGTTGTAGCGGTCCACGAACGCGCCCGCGAACGGCATGATCAGCATCGAGGACACGGCGGCGGCCAGCACCGATAGCGAATAGTCCTGCACCGAGCCGGTATGGGAATAGATCCACACGCCGATAGCAAAACTGATCAGGGTAGACCCCAGGTCAAACGCCGATTCGCTTAGCCACAACAGCAGGAACGTCAGCCGCACAGACGCCGGACGGTCTGGTCTGACGACAGGCTGAACACCAAACTGGTCTTCTATTGGTACTTGCATTGAATGCCTTTGCGGATAGCCAAAAGGATGCCGATATTCGTGCGGATAAAAAGTGACTTGTTTTAATCTTTATTATTGAAATCATGCAACGCTGACCACAATATTTTATTGTAAACCTTTTGAATATCGCAAGTTAATTATTAAAATTACATTTAGTAAATTAGAATTTCCAAATAACACGAAGTTGTATAGTCATGTTTATTCTCAGCGACATGAAAATACTACATAGAGATCCGCCAGAGCGGATTGTTATTAAATAGTTACCCAGGTTTTCATAGAGCAGAAGCTTGCGGATTGCTATGTTGTGTGGAATGCAGCGTAGTATGACGAATAGGAACGTATATTTTTAAGATTGAATATCATGTCATCAAATTTAAATAATTTCTTAGAGAAAATTTCATTTCGTTATTTTGAATATTTTTTTCGAAATATTAAAAGTAAATTTGAATAATACATAAGCTTAAAACGGTATCGAATATAGCCGATCTACAGGTCAGCTTATGCCTGAAATATAAAAATCAGTTTTGTGACAATTCGTTGGAATTCCCAAAGGAAATAACTGGTAGTGAAGTGGTTTCGTGACGCCGATTACTCTCTCCGGCCGCTTGCCAGATAGCGTCAGAATGCGGTGCTTTTGCCCGCCTAATATTTATCCATTGACAACAAACAGCAATGGACCGATATGAACGCCCCACTCCCGCGCGCGCCCCTTCCGGAGGCTGCAGCAGCGCTCCAGCTGACCGGTTCCACCACGCTGCAGCCGTATATGCAACTGGCCGCCGAAGCCTATATGCAGCTGCACGATGTGCGGGTTGTCATCAACGGCGGCTGCGGCAGCGCGCGCGGCTTCAAGGCGCTGATCGACGGCACCACCGACATTGCCATGGCCAGCGGTCCCGCGTCGGAGAGCATCGTCAGCGCGGCGGTGGCGCGGGGGGCGCCGCTGCATGCGACCATCATCCGCCGTGACGCCATCCTGGCGGTGGTGCACCCCTCCAATCCGGTCCAGGCGCTCACGCTGCGCCAGCTCAACAATATCTTTACCGGCAGGACCACCAACTGGCACGCGGTTGGCGGACTGGATCGGCGCATCGAGGTGCTGGTCGGACCGCCGGCCGGCGGTGTCTCCATCAGCTGGCGGCAACTGGTGCTGGGCAGCGAGGACACATATACCGCCTCCAGCCAGGTGCTGGGGGCGGCGGCGCGTCTGGCGCAGGCGGCGGCCCGCCCTGACGCCATCACCTTCATGCCGCAAATGGCGGTGCTGCCGGCCCGCGTGAAAGCACTCAGGATCGATGGACTGGCCGCGGAGTCATCGCCGCAGCAGTACCCGCTGTACGCGCCGATGATGCTGGTGACACTGGGCCCGCCATCGCCGGCCGCGACCCGCTTCATGGCGCACGCCGCGCGCACCGCCACCGCGCCAGCCAGGGGAGAATCCCGTGAATAGGCGCGAGGCCTGCCTCATGCTGGGCGCTGCGTTGCCGCTGGCTGCATGCAGCCGTCGCCGCCAGCCCGCGCGCCACGCGCTGCTGGTCAGCGGCGCCGATGCCATGCTGCCGCTGTTGCAGGCGCTGATGCGCGCATTCCAGCGCGAGCGGCCGGCGCTGGACGCCATCGTTGAACGCGGCGGTTCGCTGCCGGCCTATATCGCGGCCAGCCGCCGCGCCATCGATGTCGCGGCCATGGCGCGCGTGCTGTCCGATGCGGAGGACGGTCCCGGCGCGCGCCACTATCTGATTGCGCGCAGCGACATCCGCATCATTGCCCATCCCGACCTGGCTGTGACCAACCTCACGCGGGCGCAAGTGCGTGGCCTGCTGGCCGGCGACATCATCAACTGGCGCACGCTCGGCGGTCCGGACTTGCCGGTGATCGTGCATGCCCATCCGCGTAACACCGCGCCGCGCCAGTCGACCGAACAGCTGCTGCTGGATGGTAGTGAGTTCGCGCCGGAAGCACGCGAAGCGCCGGACGACGCGGCACTGGCTGCCGCCGTCGCAGCGCAGCCGGGCGCGATTGCTTATCAGGCTGGCCATGCGCGCAGCGGGCAGGAACTGGCGGCTGTGCTGCCGGTCGATGGCGTGACCGCCAGCACGGCCACGGTCCTGTCCGGGCGCTATCCCTACACCCAGGGCTTTCACCTGCTGCTGCACGGCGCGGCCGGCGGTGAACGTGAGGCCTTCGTCCACTTTGCCCGCAGCGCCGCTGGCCAGGCGATTGTCGCCAGCCTGGGCCTGATCGCAGTTTGCTAACCCTGGAGAGTCCACCCATGTCCCTGCCCCTGATACTGCAAACGCTGATACGCCGATGGCGCGAACACAGCCGCCCGGCGCGCTGGCTGGTCCTGGCCGCCCTGCCAGCACTCTGCGGCCTGGCTGCCGCGTCACTGTTTGAACTGGTGCCACGCAATTACGCGCTGACGATTTCAGGCGGCGACCTCACCGGCAACCGGCATTTTCTCGCGCGCGCCTTGCAGCAAGTGGCGGTGGACAGCGGCATCACGCTGACGCTGCGGCCCACCGGCGGCTCGCAGGAAGCGCTGGCGCTGGTCGCGGCCAATCAGCTGGACCTGGCCTTTATCCAGGGCGGACTGGATCTGCCGAGCCAGGATGTGGTGCAGGTGGCCACCGTGGCGCCGGAGCTGCTGCATTTTCTCGCGCGTCCCGGGATTGAGTCGATTACCGATTTGCGCGGTCACCGCGTCAACCTCAACAGCCGCAAGGGCGGCACCCGGCTGGTGGCGCACCAGATCCTCACGTTTGCCGGCCTGCGCGAAGACATCGATTACGTGGAGTCCAACATCGCCACCGAAAAACTGCTGGAACAGCATGGCGAGCGGCTGCCGGACGTGATCGTCATTACCTCGTTTGCGCCATCGGATGTGGTTGACTATCTGGTCAAGCAGCAGGGCTATCACTTGCTGGAAGTGCCGTTTGCCTCGGCCTTCGCGCTGCGCCATACCTGGGCTGCGGATGCCGAGATCGGTGCGTTCATGTATAGCGCAGCGCCGCCGGTGCCGCCGCGCCCGATCAAGACTGTGGGCATCAAGCTGCTGCTGGTGGCCAACCGCCATGTCGATACCAAGGCCATCGTCAAGCTGCTGGAAAGCCTGTACAGCCCCACGCTGGAGTCGCGCCTGCAGATCCACCTGGACGAGGCGGCCATCCTGTCGGCCGGCAGCTCGGCACTCTCGGAAGGCACGCGCCGCTTCATCGACCGTGACAAGCCCTTGCTGTCACGCGCGCTGCTGGACCAGCTGAAGGCGGCAATCGGGCTGAGCATGTCGGTGTTCTCGGCCGGGCTGGTCGTCGTCAAGTGGTTTAAATCCGTACCGGCGGACGATGGCTCGCCCGATTGCGTGGCGCAGGTCACGGAGCTGGATGCTGCCGTCGATGACCGCCTGCTGCATGGCACGCTCAGCGCGCAGGTGCTCAGCGAATTCCACGCACGGCTGGCGAGCATCAGGGCACTTGCGGCCGGCGATGACCATGCGCTGCCGGCCATCGCTGCCATCAGCCAGCGGCTCGACAGCCTGCGCCAGGCCCAGGGAGATGAGGTATGAATGCGCTCAACGAGGAAGATGCCGCCCGCCTGCTCGCCGACAGCCTGATTGGCCGCGCCAGCCGACCCAGCCTGGCGCGGCTGCTTGCGCAGGTGAGCCGGCGCCAGTTCCGGGCCGGCGCGCGCATCTACGCGGCTGGCTCGGCCGCCGATTGCTGCTACCTGCTGGTGGCGGGCGCGGTTATCCTGGTATCGCCGCGCGGTAGCCGGCGCGCGGTCAGCGCCGGCCGCTTCGGCGAAGAGGCTGCGTCCAACGCCCATGCGTACCTGACCAGCGCGGTGGCGGCGGAAGACGTGACCGTGCTGTGCCTGCCACGCGCCGCCATCCAGGCGCTGGTCGAGGCCAATCCCCGGCTACAAACCGATCTGCTGTTCTCGCTGACCAGCCATCTGGCCGGAGAAACCGTGACGCGGCCGCCCAAAACTCCGGTACCGCGCAGCGGCTACCGGCGCCACGCCGCACCGGGCTGGCTGCTGGTCACCACCCTGCCCCTGCTGGTGCTGGCGTTCGGCGACAGGCTGGGCATCGAGCGCGGCGGCGTGATCTTCCTGGCCATTTTCTCCGCCACCGTCGCCATGTGGATCTGCAATCTGGTGGACGACTACATTCCCGCGCTGTTTGCATTGATGGCGACTTTGCTGACCGGGCTGGTGCCGGTGCCGGTGATCCTGTCCGGCTTTGCCTCCGATGGTTTCCTGATGGCGCTCAGCACGCTCGCGCTGGGCACGGTGGTGGTCAGTTCGGGCCTCAGTTACCGCGCCATGCTGCTGTTGCTGCGGCGCCTGCCCAACCACCAGGGCTGGCACAACGCCGGCCTGTTCGCCACCGGTTTGCTGCTGACGCCGATTATTCCCACGGCCAACGGCCGCATCGCGCTGCTGGCGCCGTTTTATGCCGACATGGTGGACAACCTGCGCCTGCGCCAGCCGGGCGCGGCGGCAACCCGGCTGGCCATCAGCTGTTTTGGCGGCGGCACCCTGTTTTCTGCAATTTTCATCACGAGTAAATCGGTCAACTTCGCGGTGTTCGGCCTGCTGTCGCCGCAGGGCCAGGACCATTTTCAATGGATGGGCTGGCTTCAGGCCGCGCTGGTATCGGGCGCCGTGTTGCTGCTGGCCCAAGCTGCAGCAGCCGCGTTCGGTTGCCGCAACGTGGAAATGCCGCATCTGCCGCGGGCGCGCCTGGACGAGCAGTGCAATCTGCTGGGTCCCCTCACCAACCGCGAAAAGGCGGCCCTGCTGGGCACGGTGTTCATGGTGGTCGGCATCGTCACGGGCGCGTTGCACAAGGTGCAGGCGCCGTGGCTCGGCTTCACCATGCTGTTCGGGCTGCTGTTGTGCGGCACGCTGGGCAAGCAGGAACTCAAGGAAAAGGTGGACTGGACCTTTCTGCTGTATTTGAGCGGGATTACCGGCATCGTCGCAGCCTTCAATCATCTGGGACTGGACCGTGAGCTGGCCACCCATCTGCCCAACCTTGGCATCAATATGCGCGACCATTTCGGCTGGTTTGTGCTGCTGCTGTTCGTGGTCATCAATGTCATCCGGCTGGCGGCGCCCATCAATGCCACGGCCGTGATCCTGGCCACCGTGCTGATGCCGCTGGCGCAGGTCAACGGCGTCAACGAATGGCTGGTGGGCTTCATCATCCTGATGTTTTCCGAAATCTGGTGGTTTCCCTACCAGTGCAGCTATTACCTGCCCATGCAGCAGATGAACCGCGAACAGCCGTTTTACGACGACACCCGCTTTTTGCTGCTCAATGCTGTGCTCAACCTGGCGCGACTGCTGGCCGTCTACGCCGCCTTCCCATACTGGAAAATGCTGGGGATACGATGAAACCTGAAAAACTCATGCTGGGCCTGTTCATGTGCGGCGCACTGCTGCTGTTCGGCTGGTACAACATCCACAAGCCCAGCATCCTGGTACTGCATAGTTATGCGCCGGACTATGCCTGGGTGCGCGATGTCAACCTCGGCCTCAACCGTGTATTCGACCGCAAATACCTGTACCAGGTACGCTGGTATTACATGGACACCAAGCGCCATCCCTCGGCCGATTTCAAGACCAGCGCGGGGATCGCCGCCCGCAACGTGATTGCCGCCATGCGTCCGGACGTGGTGATTGCCATTGACGACGATGCGCAGGAATTCGCGGCGCGCTATTTCGTCAACGACAAGCGCATCAAAATCGTTTTCGCCGGCGTCAACCGCGAGGCGGCCGATTATGGCTATGTGCACGCGTCCAATGTGACCGGCGTGCTGGAACGCATACCGCTCGACGCCATGCGCGAAGCCTTGCGCAGCGCCGCCGATTTCAAGGCCTTGCCGCATCCGATCCGCGTCGCCTTCCTGGGCGACCAGTCCGAGACTGTGGACGGCGATGCCAGCCAGGTACAACACTATCGCTGGGACCCGCTGGTGCTGGGCAAGGTGCTGCTGGTCGATACCTGGCCCGCATGGCAGGCCGGCGTCAAGGCGCTGGCCGCCGAGCACGACGTGGTGCTGGTCAGCGGCTACCGCACCTTGCGCCGCTCCGCCACCGATCCCGCGCTGGTGCCGGCGTCAGAGGTGGTGGCGTGGACCGAGGCCAATGCCGCCGTGCCGGTGATTTGCTTCAACGGCTTTTATACCGAAGACGGCGGCATGCTGGCGATCGGCAGTTCCCCCTACGAACAGGGTGAAGTGGCCGGCCGGCGCGCGCTGCAGATCGCGCTGGAGCACCGCGATCCCGCCACGCTGCCCATCGTCGCCTCGAGCCAGTTCATTGTCACCATGAACGGTACGCGGATGCGGGCACGCCATTTTTCCCTGCCCATGGTGTACGAGGCGGCGGCGCGTACCGGCAACCAGTTCCGCCGCTGACGCGTCAGGTGGCCGGTGGGGCCGACGGTGCCAGTGCGGCCAGCGCATCCACCGGCATGTCCAGCATATGCGATGGCAGCACCCGGTTGTAGATCACGCCAAACGTGGCGCCCGCCTGCGCCGCCGCCAGCTGGAACTGGCGGCGCAATTCCAGCGCCACATTTGGGTCGGCATTGTCGCGGTAGCGCTGCTGCAGGTTCTGCATGCCGCGCAGCTGGTCCTGCAGCGGCGAGAGCTGGTCGGCCGCCGCCCGGCCACCCACATACGCGCCCTGGCTCATGCCCATCAACGTCAGCAGCGTGGCGGAAATCTGGATATTGCCCAGTTCATTGGCGCCGCTGGCGATCACGTAGGCGGCAATCACAAAGGTGAACACCAGCATCTGGAATTTGTAGATGTCGAAGCGCTTGTTGGTGAGCAGCAGCCCGCTGGGTCGGCCTTTGCCCTGGATCTCGGCAATGGGCGCGGTGAACCAGCCCAGCTGCTGCACATACTGGTAGATGAGCGGGTCGAGATCCTTGCGGATGTTGGTGGCGACCTGGCTGGCCGCCGTGCCCGCCGTGGATATGCCGATCAGGTACAGCAGATCGGTTGACAGCTCCTGCAGCAGTCCCGTGCGCAGCCACTGGTAAAACAGCAGGGTGGCGACGATCAGCGTAAACATCAGCATCTGCAATTGCGACAGGCTGGCCTGGCCGTTGGCGCCGGTGATATTCCACGGCAGCAGCCGGCCCGCGCCGCCACGCCAGCGGCGCCCGGGCTTGCCATCGGCGTTGATGCTGCGCGCGCCAGTGGGAATCGCGGCTGCGGCCAGCAGGTAAAAGAACACGGCAAACAGCAGCGCCGCCACCACGCTGCCGCCTTTGCCGGACACCGTCAGCGGCAGGTCGCGGCCAAAGTATGGCTCGCCGCGCACCTCGTCGGCATAGGCAAACGCGGCAATCTTGAGGTGCAGGGTCTGGTCGCGGTCCCAGAAGCGCCAGAACCGCTGCGCTTCGGTCTGGTTGTCGAAATCGGCAATCGACGGCACGCGGAAGAAGATGCGGGTATTGGCCTGCGTCTGCTCCGGCGCACTCTGGCTGGGCAGTTTGACCACCTCCACGCTGTCCACCGTGAACGGCAGCGACAGCACCTGCGCGCCGCGCCGCAATTCAAAGTAGCCCAGCACGCAGATGCGGTCCAGCCGCTCGGCAAAGTTGGGATAAATCGTCAGGTAGCTCAAGGTGCCGCTGGCCAGGCTGGGCGACGGCAAGGCAACCCGCGCGTTGTCCAGCCGGGCAATCGCGGCGTCAATCGGGGCCGACTGCTGGCTGCCCCCACGCGCCGGACAGACCGCTTCGTCCGTGGCATGGGCGCTGCCCAGCGTCAGTACGCTCAGCAACACGCAGAACAGGAATTTCATGGTCCACCTCCCAGGTCAAATGGCGTCCGGCGCCGCATGCGCCGGCTCCATTGGATTCTGCGGCGGCGATTGTGCCACTCGCTGACACAAGCTGACGGCGCCCGCGCGGCGGGTCAGGATTGGTCAGCAACGGCGGCGGCGCCGACGCTAATCTGGTTTGCACCGGCAGCCGCCGGTACGCCTGACGCTGCACTGTCGCGGCAATGCCAGGTTTTCAAGTGCGCGACCATGGAAGGAAACCACAATGACACTCAGAATCATCACAGCCAGTTATGGCATACCGGGGCACTACGCCGACGTCACCAAACAGATTCAGGACAAGGTGGAGGGAAATAACCGCCACATCGAGATCTCCAATGAATCGATGGGCGGCGACCCGGCGGTGGGCCATCTCAAGCAGTTAAGTGTGGTGTACTTCGGCATCGATGGCGGCCCCCATGCCGCCGTCGGCACCGAAGGCGCTACCATTGTGCTGGAACACGGGCTGTAGCCTGGCTAGAAGTACTTCGACAGGTAGAACATGCCCGAGTCGGGGAACACGGTGGCAATCCGCTGCTGAGGATAATGCGGCAGCAGTTGCGCGATACCGGCCGCCACGCAAGCGCTGGAGCCGCCGGCCAGGATGCCCTCTTCCTGTGCCAGGCGCTCAAGCCAGAGCAGCGCTTGCTGGTCCGGCACCTGAACCACGTCATCGACCACGGCCGGATCAAAACTGACGGAGGGACGAGACTTGCCCAGGCCTTCAATCACCGTCTGGAAATTGCCGTTCGCCGGCCGGTCCGTGACCTGTTTGCGATAGGCCGAATGCAGCGGTTCGACGCCAATGACCTTGATATGGGGATCGCGCTCCTTGAGGTAGCGGCCGATCCCGGAGATGGTGCCGCCCGAACCGATGCCACACACGAACACGTCGATTTCTCCGGCCAGCTGCTGCCACAGCTCCGGTCCGGTATCGGTGTAGTGGGCTTCGCTGTTAAGGCGGGAACAGTACTGGTCGAGGTAATGCGCCTCCTGCTCCTGCGCGATGCGCCTGGCGGCGCTGGCATAATCCTCGGCCGGCGCGCTGGTCGCGCAGCGGTGGACGCGCGCGCCATACGCTTCTATGCGCTTGACCTTTTCCGTGCTGGTGGTGTCGGGGATGGTCACTTCGCAATCGAGGCCGAGCACGGCGCTGGCCATCGCCAGGGCGGCGCCCGTGTTGCCGGACGATCCTTCCACCACGCGCTCCGTACCCTGCGGCATGCGTTGCAGCATGTGCCGCACCATGCGGTCCTTGATACTGCCGCCCGGATTCATGTACTCCAGCTTGGCAACCACGTGGGCATGACGAAAAACCCGGGACAATCTAACGACAGGAGTGTTTCCAATTGCCTCCAGAACGGAATCCTTCACTTGTGACACCACATGGGCTCCTAGCGTTATGCAAATTTGTACTAATGATATAGATGTTTCCTTCTTTCCATAAGTACGATAGTATTAACGTAACGCGTCACTGTAATTGAACAGACCAGTCAAGGGACTCATGAAGCAAGCGGCCGACAACAAAACTCTGGAACTCGCGATGCCCGGCGCCAAGCGCGGCCGCGGACGCCCCACCACCGGCAATGCCATGAGCAGTGCCGAACGACAAAAAGCCTACCGCGACCGCAAGCGCGAAGAGAAGACGGCCATCGTCATTTCCCGTAACGCGTCACAGGAAATTCCGGACGATGGATCGCCACGCCGGCTCATCGCCGAGCTGGATAAGGCACATAAAACGGTGGAGTTGCTGCGGCGGGAAAACGCCTTGCTGCTGGAAGAGTTGACGGCCCTGAGGCGTCAAAAAACGTAACACGCTGCCAAAACACAGGAGGGAAAAACGCAGCGCGTTACGATAAAAATGTGCGGACAAGCGCCCTTGTCCGCGTTGCCCGTTTTATTTCTCGATGATGTGCTCCGCCACTTTCAGACCCGTATGACGGCCCGGCAGTGCCACGTGCGCCAGCAGCGTGTCGCCCGGCTGCACCAGCGTGGCGTGGCGGATCTTGCCGTCACCGCCCATCAGCCGCACGTGCCAGTCGTTTTGCAGGAAGGTGTTGAGGTAGATGCGGTTCGGATCTTCGAGCGGCGTGGTTTCGTGGTCGGGCGTGACGTCGCGCGCTGCCGCGTTGGCGTTTTCCACTGCCGCGCGCAGTTCCGGCGATACCTCATCGAGCGCCACGCTGCAGCGTATCTTCAGCAAAGGACGGCGCTCGATCTTGGCGCGGCCCACCGTGATGACGCGCGAATTGCCATGCAGATCCACGCACAGCACTTCGGCGCCGGCCTGCATCTCGCTCAGATACATCACATTGTCGTCCGGTCCCCAGATGTAGGAGTGCACACCGCCGGCGTTGACGCGGAATTCGCGCAGGTTCATATGCGGCAGGTAGTGGGTTTCCGAACACACGAACAGTCCGCCCCAGCCGGTTGAACCGACGATCATGCCCTCTTCCGCGCTCATGAGCGAGGTGGTATCGACGCAGACGCGGTGCCCAAGGCCCGTATGCTGCACTTGTTCGACACGCGCCTTCACGAGTTTCAGCGCGCTGTCCTGGCGCCGCGCCAGGCCCTGCGTCAGGCTGGCGATGACTTCCGGCTGCTCGGTGCGCATCACCACGCCGATGCCGTGCTCCATGGTGGCAAACGCGTTGAGCGACTGGTTGACATCATCGACCACGCCGTCCAGACCCTTGATCGGCACGTTACGGAAGATCATGGTCGATTTGCCTTCGGTTTTGGCCAGCAGCAGTTCGTACGGGATGTAGGTGGCGTGCGCGATATCGATGACCACGAAATCGTCGCCGCGTTCGCAGACCGATATGCAATAAGGGAATTCCGCCTGCAGGTCCACCACGTTGATGAACAGGCCGGCCTTGTGGCCCGCCGCCACCGCCTTGCGGCGCACGGCGTCATCGCGCGTCAGCACCCAGGCGCCCGCTTCCAGGTCCTTGAGCTGCGACGCGGTATCGACCGAGACCACCTTCTGCTTGCGGGTGGCGAAGCTGCGGTGCTGGCCGTGATCCAGCACGATGTGGGTGCAGTTGCTGGCTTCCACCGCTGGCAGGATGGTCTTGCCGGCCTGGCGCGCGTCGAACCACCATTGCGTTTCGCCCGCGCCCAGCACCGGCGTACTGTCGGCGACGGCTGGCTGCACTGCTGCCTCGGTGTAGACGGGCGCGGCGCTGTCGATTTTTTCGGCTAACTCTAACATGTCGTTCTTTCCCATGATGTTCAGGCTTCTTCGCGCAGTGCGATGCCCAGGTTTTGCAAATGCGGCGCGTTTTCGCAAGCCAGGTAGCTGGCGCTTTCGCTTTCGCTCAGATTGATGTGCTGATGCCAGGCCCACACTGGCACATAGAACGCATCGCCACGCTGCCAGCGCACCTCGCGGTCGCCGATGACCGACATGCCCTGGCCTTCCAGCACGTAGATCAGGGTTTCGTAGTTGTGGCGGTGGCGGCGGGTCTGCTGGCCCGGCGTCAGGCCGCCGATGGTCATGCTGATGACTTTCGACGGCAGATCGACGATGTGCACCGCGTGCTGGCGGTCACGCGAGAAGTCTGCGTCATCGTCGCCGTGGCGGCCCATGACATCCACATGCACCAGGCGCTCCGGCACCTCGGCCTGCAGCTGCGATGGCACGCGGCCGAAATCGCGGGAGGAATGCTGGGTCATTGGCGCGCTCCTTCCATGACGCCGTCAAAGAACGCCAGGCGCGCCGCGATCATGGCCTGCGCGCCTTCCAGCATGCGTTCTTCGCCCTGTGGATTGTCCTGCTGCAGACGTTGCAAAATCTCGCGCATGGTGTCGGCGTGGTCGTCGTCGCATTCCACGTGGATGCGGAAAAAATGCAGGCGCTCCGGTGCGATGCCATTGGCTTCGAAACCGGAGATGATGTCGCTGTACAGCGCCGGCACGATGGCTTCCGCACCCAGGCACAGCGCGCCCAGGCCATACGCCGGGTCGGGCTGTTTGCAGTAGTGGAAGGTGGTGCTGATCAGCTTTTGGGTGCTGTCAAACAGCGGCGCCTGTTGCAGGTCGATGCCAAACTGTTCGATCATGCGGGCAAAGATGCGCGCATGCGGCTCGCCTCCCTCTTCGCCGAAGCCCAGTTCTTCGGCCAGGTTTTCCGCCAGCCGCATGACATCGCCCGCATCGTGCAGATTGGCGATCAGCGCGCACAGGTAGCGTGTGAAGTAGGCGCTGTATTTGGCGTGCTGGGTCAGGAAGATATTCAGCTCACGGTCGGTGATGCTGCCGTCCCGGCAGCGCTGCACGAACGGATGGCTGCGCAGACGTTCCACATACTCTTCAGTGATGCGTTGATACATGGTGTTGTTCTCCTTGTCGGGATCTTGGAATAGTCAGGAATAATCAAGAATAATCAGGACTGCAGATTGGCCTTGGCCAGCCCGGTCAGCACGGCGCCGGGACCGACTTCCTGGAACAGCATCGGCCCCTGGGCGGCCAGGTAGGCCAGGCTTTGCCGCCAGCGCACCGGGTGCGTCAGGTGGGCCGACAGGCGTGCCGGCCAGTCCGCGCCGTCGTGCGGCTGGGCCGACTGGTTGGACATCACCGGCATGGCGGGCTTGCGATAGCTTTGCTGGGCGCAGAAGGCGCGGAACTCGTCGGCTGCCGCCGCCATGTGCTGGGTGTGGAAGGCGCCGCTGACCTTGAGCGGCACCACCTTGCCGCCCTGGCGGGCCGTGATCTGGCGGCTGGCCGCCTCCAGTGCGGCCGTCCCGCCCGCGCACACCACCTGGTTCGGCGCATTGTCATTGGCGATCGAGAAGTCGCCGCCCAGTTCCGCCGCGACTCCATCGAGCACGGCGCGGTCCGGGTCCAGCACGGCGAACATGCCGCCCTTGCCGTTCTGGCGCGCCATCAACTCGCCGCGCTTCTGCACCAGCGCCAGGCCGGTGGCGAAGTCGATCACGCCCGCAGCCAGCATGGCGTTGTATTCACCGAGGCTGTGGCCGATGACGTAGTCGGCCCGGATGCCGCTGCGGCGCACCAGGTCCATATGCATCAGCGCCGATACCGTGTACAGCGCGGGCTGGGTATAGGCCGTGTCGTTCAGCTTCGGACCACCTTCCGCGCAGACCGCCGCCAGGTCGTAGCCAAGGATCTCCTGCGCCTGGCGCATCTGCTCGGGAAACTGGCTGAATACCGCGCTGCCCATGCCCTTGTGCTGCGCCCCCTGACCGGGGAACATCAATGTCATCATTGCACTCTCCTTGCTTTTTCAAGAATTTCCATCAGGTTGTCCATGGCTGCCGCGTGGGCGCTTTTGAGGAAGAAGTGATCGCCGGGGAACAGCCGTCCCGCGAATCCCTGTCCGGAGAAAGCGTCCCAGCGGTAGATCCGTTCGATCGGCACCTCGGGATCATCAGCGCCGCCCCAGACATGCAGCGGGCATTGCAGCGTCTGCGCTTGTGGGCAGTGGTGGCCGTCGGCCACCATGAAATCTGCCTGGAAGGTACGCATGAATACTTCCATGAACGGCCCGTCGGCCAGTAATGCGGGGTCGGTGCCGCCCAGCCGCTCCAGCTCGCGCAGGATTTTTTCGCGCGAAAAGGCGCCACGCTGCACCGCCGGTGGCTGGGTGCGCGGCGCACCGCGTCCAGCCAGGATCAGGGCGGCAGGACGGCGGTGCTGCGCCTGCTGCTGGCGCAACGCCAGCTCAAACGCCAGGATCGCGCCCATGCTGAAACCGAACAGCACATACGGCCGGTCCAGCAATGGCTCGAGGCCCTGCTGCACCGCCGCCATCAGCGGTTCAAGGCTGTCGTATGGCGCTTCGCCGAGGCGGCGACCGCGTCCCGGCAGCTGGACTGCGACAAATTCGATCCAGTCCATGGCCTGGAAGTAGCGCACCCACGGCACAAAAAAACCGGCATTGCCGCCTGCGTGATGAAACGCGATCAGGCGCAGGCGGGCCTGCGGCGCGTGGGTTTGTGCGCCGATCCAGGGCGACCTTGGGCGGACCGTCCGTACGGGCGATTGGGCAGCCGGGGTTTGCAGTTCAAACATCTCACATCCTCCATCCATGCCAGGACCAGTGCCGCATGCGCAGCACCGGTGGTTGTGTGTCTGCCAGTGCGACCGCGCCGCACCAGCCAGGTTGTTGCAAGTGCAGCGGCAGCAGCTGCATCGACGCCATCGGCGCCGGCGCTTCCAGCATGCGTAGCGCGTAGCCGGGCCGGAATTCAATGCTGAAGCCATCGAGCGGGCTGCTCAGGCCAACACCGAGCGCCTTCAGGCAGGCTTCCTTGCCGGTCCACCAGCGGTAGAACCCGGCCAGACGCTGGTTTTCATCCAGCGTCCAGAAGGCGTGCTTTTCCTGCACGCTGAAGTGGCGCCGCACCAGCGGCAGCAGCAAGGGCAGCGGCGCGCAGCATTCGATGTCGATGCCGATTTCACCTTGCGGGGCCAGCGCCACCACCGCCATGCCATGCGAATGCGAGAGATTGAATGACAGCGGCGGCATGCCATCGGCCAGGCGCGGCTTGCCGTTGGCGTCACTGCTCAAGGCCACCTGCTCCGGCGCCAGGCCCAGCGTGTGGCCCAGGATTCCGCGCAAGGCGGCATGCGCCGCCAGATAACGGCGGCGCAGCGGCGCAAAGGCAAAGCGTCCGGCACGGGCACGCTCGGACTGGTCGAGCACTTCCAGGCAGTCGTCGTCGGTCGCCAGGCAGTCGTCAAGCTGCACCATCCAGGCGTGCAGTTCACCTGCTGGCGGTCGTCGGGCTGGCGCGTACGGCATGCTGTGCATCGTGGCGTTTTCCTTGTTGGCGGCAGATGCAGGGATGAGTGCTCCCCCGGCGCGGCCGCACCGTGAAAAAAATCAGTTCAGGTGTGGCGCCGCCTCAGCGGCGCCAGGGATCAGCTTTCCACTTCCGGTGAAGCGCGGGCGATGCTGCTGGCGTAGTCGCGCGGACCACAGGACTGGCGCACGGCATTCCACGCCGCCGCCGCATCCTTCATGGTCTTGCCCGCATTACGCGGCTTGTCGGCCAGGTAGGCGCGCACGAAGTTGTTGTACTCCCACGTGTGCATCAAGGTCGACTTGTAGTTCTTGTCCTTGCGGCGTTCAAATTCCGCCACCCATTCGCGCGCCAGATCGCCGTAAGTCAGCGGTGCGCCTACGTGATTGCGGCGGTAGCGCTGCAAGTGGGCGGTGAAATGAAAGTGCGGACCGATCTCGGACTCGAAGAACGCACGCGTCTCGGCGTCGCACTTGTAATCCGGGCCGACAGGCTGGTCGAGCGCCAGCTTGCGCGGCCCGCCCGGCGGCAGGCTGCGCGCCGGCGCCTTGACCTGGCGTGCGGCGCGGGGCTTGCTGGACGGTTGCGGCCGCTCCGCCAGATGCGCGCGCACCCGCTCGACCACCTCATGCTTCTGGCCACTGGACGGCAGGCCCGCCTCGCGGCAGTACGCCACCAGTTCCGCCATATACCAGTAATAGCGGTCCAGTGCATCCGGCGCCATGTCCTCGGCAAGCGCGGGACGGTCAGGATGGACTTTCAGCATGCCGGTTTTCCTGGCCGGCTGTCGTTGCGGGCGCGGCTGGTTCACTGTTGTACCGCCACGTAGATGTCGGCGCTTTTCTCGCCGATCACTTCGAAATCGCCGCTGTAGGTGCGCTGCAGGTCTGCGCGGCTCCAGATATGTTCCCAGGCCTGGCGGATCGCGCGCGGATCGTCGATCGTGAACTTGGCGTAGGTGGCCGCTGGCAGCGTTACCTGGTGCAGGCCGGCCGGCACGTCTTCGCCCGATGGCACGCGGTTACCCAGCATCAGCGTGTAGGCGCCGTTGGCGTCGCTCTCGTAGTCGAAATACGCTTCGTAGATCGCCGGATCGACAGCGCGCGCCACCTTGGCGGTGACGCCCTGCTGGAAGAACTGGCCCCAGTGCTGCTGGATCTTTTGCATGCCCGCTTCGCTGTTATCGGTGCGCAGGGTAATGCCGGCGATGGTCACAGGCTCCATCGTCACCAGGTCGTAATGCATAGTCATTTTTACTCCTTACATAAAAAACAATGTGAATAATAAGGCATTTTGAGGCTGGGCGATCACGCAGTTACCGAGCGCCCCTGCCAGATGCCGGAATTCCAGCGCAGGTAGTTGATCGTGCCACGCAGGCCTTCATCCACCGCCAGACCTATCCACAAGCCTGCCATGCCGGCCGACGTGGCCAGGCACAGGTACAGCGCCAGCGGCACGGCCACCAGCCAGGTGGTGCCCACGCCCACCAGCGCCGGGAAGTTGGCGTCGCCGGCCGCCTTCAATGCGAAGCTGGTCAGGGTGCCGAACGAGCGCGCCGCTTCCAGCACCAGGCCAATGGTCAACAGGCCCAGACTGATCTCGATGACTTTGGGATCGGTCGTGAAAACGCCGATCAGCTGTGGACCGAAAGCGCGCAGCGCGGCCGCGATAATCAGGCTACCCGCGATGGCAATGCGCAGGTTCTTGCGCAGCGTGGCGTCGGCCGCCTGCGGCTGGCCTGCGCCCGCCAGTATCGCCACCAGTACCTGGTTGCCGATCGAAACCGCCGCCGCCCAGCAGATGGCCAGCGTGGCCAGGTTCATCACGTACACGCGGGCCGCCATCGCCTCCGTGCCCAGACGCACGGCAGCGGCGGCAATCACCAGCATGGCCAGTTCTGACGACACCGGTTGCACCACGGACGGTACGCCGATACGCAGCACAGTACGCAGCGGCACGGCCGGTGCGCTCAAGAAGGCGGACCAGCGATAGCGCGCCAGGCCGCTGCTGACGATAACTGCCAGATAGAACACGATCACCAGCGCCTGCGCCAGGATGGTGGCCAGCGCCACGCCGTAGATGCCCATGCCGCGCTGCTGGAACAGCAGATTCAGGCCGATATTGGCGATGATGGCCAGCAGGCCGCCGAACATATTCCAGATGGTTTTGCCCTGCGAGACAAACACGCAGGCCAGGCCGTATTTGACGCTGATGAGCAGCATGGCCGGAGCGATGTAGTGCAGGAAGTTGGCCGCATCCAGCAGTTCCGCGCCTTCCAGACCCAGGCCGGCGGCGATTTGCGGTGCGGTCTGACCCACCACCAATGCCGTCACGGCGCCCAGCAGCAGGTTGATGACGATGGCCGCGCAGTAGACGCGCGACACTTCCTCCGGTTTGCCGGCGCCGATGAACTGGCCGGCGACGTTGCTGGCGCCCTGCGCCATCATCATGAACACCAGCACGAAGACCATGAAGATCGGGATGACGGTGCCGACGCTGGCCGCCGCCTGGTCCGACAGGCGGCTCAGGAAGTAGGAATCGGAGAAGAAGATCGAAAACGTCAGCAGCAGTTCGATAAACACCGGGATGACGATGGCCCACACGGGCGGCATCTGCTGCTGGGAGGACTGCGGCTTATTGCTCATGCTGGTTTCCTTCAATGGCTGGTGATAATGGGGGATTCATATGCGCTGCGAGCGCGGGCGCGATGTCGTTGGCGGCGGCGCGCAGCGGCCGGTCCAGCTGGATCGGCGCGGCGTGCAGCTCGCGGCCGGCCGGTAATGGTGCTGGCACCGAAATCTCGTCGAGGATGCGCTGGCCGATCTCGCTGCGGTCGAACTGGTTGAATAGCGCGATGCGGTTGCGCGCCAGGTCGCCGCGGTTCCAGCGTTCATACAGTTCCTGGCGCATGCCGTAGCTGTCGCAGGTCAGGTCCCACGCCATGCGGAACAGGCGCGATTTCCGGTCGACATCGATGTCCTTGCCGCGCATGTAGCGCTCCAGCAGCGGGCGCAGTTCGGGTGTCGCCAGGTCGGCTTCACTGGGTTGCATCAGCAGGCCGGAGGCGCCCAGTTCGCGCAGGATCTCGCTGGCGCGGGTGCCGAATTGCGCTGCAAAGGTGTCCGGCCCCAGCGTCGAACCCGGCGCCAGCAGGCCGCCTGCGGTGCGGCTACGCTCCTGCTGCATGCCGAGCAGCGCCAGGCGGGCCATTTCGACATAGGTGGTCAGCTCGCCCAGCTTGCCCTGCACTTCGCGGAAGCTGCTGACGCCTATCGAATCGCTGACCATGGCCGCTACCGCCAGCGTGGTCCGCATGCGGTGGTAGAAGCGGATCTGGCCCACGTACAGCGACCAGGCGTTGAGGCGACGGAAGCCCTCGAATGCGGTTTTGCTGTCGCGCAGCAGGAAGATGCGGTTGCGCGGCACGAACACGTCGTCGAAGAACAGCATTGCGTCCTGCTCGTCGTAGCGGCTGGCGAACGGATGGGAGAAGCTGTTTTCCGGCCGCGCCAGCGCCTCCCGGCACATGATGCGCAGGCCTGGCGCCTGCATCGGCAAGGCGCACCAGATGACGAATTCGGGACGCTCGCGCATGGCGAAGGTCGGCGACATATAAATCAGCACCTCGTGCGCAAACGGCGACATGGTAGCCAGCTGCTTGGCGCCGCGGATCACCACACCTTCCGGTGTCTCCTTGATGACGCGTAGCGCCAGGTCGGCACTTTCGGCCGGCCCGGACGAACGGTCGATCTGCGGATCGCCAATGGCATGCGTGATGCTCAGGTCATGCCGGGCGCAGTACGCATGGTAGTGCGCCGCGTTGGCGCCAAACTGCGGATCGACTTTCGCCAGTTCGGCCTGATAGTCGTGCAGGCCCACTACCACATTGGCCATGAAGTCCGGCACGCGCGGCAGTTGGCCCCAGCTGTTCTGCATCCACAGATGGGAGTTGGCCCATTTGGCGTCCAGCTGGGCGTCGTCCTGCGGCAGCGTGTATGAGTGGCTGATACGGTAGCTGGCATCCGGCACGGCGACCGTCATCTGCTCGCGCAGCGCGTCGCTGTGCTGCAGATCGTACAGGCGCGCCATCTCGTTACGCAAGCCGGCGTAAGCCTGATGCTCGGTCACGCGGACACGCTGGCCATCCAGCCAGACTTCACGGTTGTCGTCCAGGCTGTCCAGATAGGCCTGGCCGGTCAGCGCGCCGTGGGCATGGTCCAGCCGCATTTCCAGCTGATAGTCCAGCGAGGTGAATGGATTTGAATGATTACGCATGGGTGCCCCCTTCAACAGTCGGCGTATCGGAAATGGCTGCCGCGCCAGCGCCGATGCGGTGCAGGAATGCGGTCAGCAGGCGGTCGAATTCAGCGCTGTGGGTCAGGAAAGGGTAGTGGCCGGAACCGCTGATTTCAACCAGGTCCGAACCCGCCAGGTGAGCATGCATGGTCTGCGAGTGCACCGGGCGGATCACGGTATCGAGGTCGCCAAACAGGAATTGCACCGGCTGGCGCAGTTCACCCACCCAGTCCAGCGTGGACAGCGTCATCATCTCGTTCAGGTAGCGCATGGCCACCAGCGGGTTGGCGCACTGGCTGCCGATCAGCAGGCCGCCCATGCGTTCCGTGACCTGGCGGCGCGGATCGCTTTCGTCCCACTGTGCGGCGACGGTGTCGAAGTCCTGCTTGAGCGAACCGGAAACCACCTGAATCATCTGCATGATTTCGTCGATGGACAGGTCGGCGCCCGCCACTGGCGGCAAGTCGGCGCCGTCATAGAAGCCGCCCACCATGGTCAGTGAGGCCACTTGATCGGCATGGAAGCGCGCCAGGTGGGACGCCGCGATAGAACCGAAGCAGGACGACACCAGATGCACCGGCTGGTCAGGCTGTACCACGCTCAGCACCTCGGAGAATACCTGCGAGACGCCGGCCGTGTTGGCGGCGCGGATGCCTTTGCTCAAGCCATAGCCCGGCGCGTGAATCACGATCAGGCGGTACTGCGAGCGTAGCGACAGGATCTGCTGCAGCCATACCGGCACCGTCAGCGCGACGGCCGGCATGAACAGCAGCGGCGCGCCCTGGCCGGTGACGAACACTTCGACCTGCGGGCAGGATGGCACGTCAATCAGCCAGTGCTGCAAATCGTCCGGAGACGCGTTCTGGGCGCTGCCTGGCGCCTCGCCCGTGACGGCAAGCTGGCCATCGCGGTATTGGTCGCCGTACCCAAACAGGAACTGCTCGATCTCGTTGCCAGGTATGCGGCGCAGCAGCTTGGCGCCGGCGTAGTCTGTGGTGGAAGCTGCTGGCTTCGTGGTGATTGCAGCCGTGGCGTCGACCGCTGTATTGGCTGATGTATTGGCCGGTGCGCTTGCCACCGTGGCTTCCGCACCCTCACCTGCAGCCACGCCGCCGCCCAGCAGACGCACTGCCTGTTCGACGTGGTTAGCGATCAGGAATTGCGCCACCTCGCGTACCGACTGGTAGTTCAGGAACAGCGTGGCTGGCAACGTACCGGCCAGTTCTTCCAGCGCCCGGTGTAGGTTCACGACGATCAGCGAGTCCACGCCGAAGTCCGCCAGATCGGCGTCCAGGTCGATCTTCTCACGCTCGATCATCAGCGTGTCGGCGACGATGGCGCGTACGCTATGGGCCACGGCTTCCTCGGTCAGCGCCGCCTGGACATGGCCAACCTTGCTTTGCTGGGCGATCTGGCCGATGACCTGGCTGGCCTGTTCGGCTGCCTGGCGCACCGGCGTTGGCGCCGCCGCCGTCGTGGCAGCGGTAACGGCAAACGCCGCCATATCGGTTTTCTCCTGGCGCTCCGGCAGCTGCACGCCCATGCGTTGCAGTACCGCGTCGCTGACATTCAGCGCCATGACCTGGCCCTGGCCCGAAGCGACCAGACGCATGATCGCCTCACCACCCTGCTCCGCGTTCAGCGGGAAGATGCCTTTGGCGCGCAGCAGTTCGGGATCGCCCCGGTCATTCCCTTCCCAGAAGCCCCAGTTAATCACATGCACCGGCCACTCGGTTTCCTGGCGCAGATGCAGCGCAAAGGCGTCCTGGAAGTTGCAGGCGACCGTGTAGGCGCCCCAGCCCTTGTTGCCGACAAACGATTCGCCTGACGAGAAGAACATCAGGAAGTCCACAACCTTGCCACGCAATGCCCGGTACAGGGCATGCGAGCCCGCCGTCTTGGCTTGCAGCGCGTTGTTGAAGTCTTCTTCAGTCAGTGTCGCCAGACGGCCACCGGCGAACGTCATCGCGGAGTGGAATACGCCACGCAGCGCGCCCAATTCGCTTTCCACCTGCGCGATGGCCTTCGCCAGCTTCTTGTCGTCGCTGACATCGGCGGCGTAGTAACGCACGCGTGCGCCGCCGCTATCGATGCTAGCCAGCTTGGCTGCGATGTCTTCATCGGCAGCGCGGCGGCCAATCCAGGCGATATTGGCATCGCAGTGACTGGCCAGATACTGGCTGATACGCACGCCCACGTTGCCGGCGCCACCGACGATCAGGTAGACGCCATCGTTTTTCAGCTGTGGCGCAGCTGCGGGTGGCAATACGGCCGGCAGCAAGGTGCGGCGCAGTGCACGGCCAGCGCGCAGGGCCAGCTGGACGCCATCAGCGACGCCGGTGACGACGCGGTCCAGGTCCGCCAGCAGCGCCGGCGTGAGTTCCTGGCTGCCTTCCGGCAGTGCCAGATCGAACAGCTGGCTGGAGACATGCGGCAGTTCGTTAGGCAGTGCCTTGGCCAGGCCCGCTACGCCAGCGGTGAACGGCTGGATGATGTCGCCGTCTACTGCGTTGAATATCGCATTGGTCACCGCACGCAATGCCCAGCGCTGACGGGCCGTATTGGCGGATTCAATCGCCTGCACTACGCGCAGCAGCACGTTGACGCAGCCATTTTGCAGTGCGCGGAATTCCTTGGACGTACGCGGATGCCACTGGTCGATATTCAGGCCGCCGAGGAAGTAGACGGTGCCCACCTGTCCCACGTGCTGCATGCAGGCGGGGATCGCCATTTCGTCGTCTGGCGACACGCTCCAGGCACGCTCGGACAGTACCTCAGTTTTCGCCGCCAGGACAATTTCATGCACCTGGCCTTTGATGCGTTCTTTGAGCGCGCTGGCCACAAACGCGGCAGCCGCAGGGTAAACCAGCAGCGTGGCGCCGCTGCTAACTGGTGCGGCCGGCGCCAGTTCGGTCGCGCTGGCGTCTACCCATCGCGGCTGATAGAACATGCGTTCAAACAGCGGATCGCTCTGATCGATGCCAGCACCCTGGGCGCTGACAGTGATGCGGCCTTCGCGGTCCAGCATATCGACCGACAGGCTGCCGGCCTGGCCGGCACGGATGAACAGATAACCTTCTGCACCAGGCTCGCCGATCAACGCCAGACGATCAGCGCGGCACTCAACGCCAGCGACGTAGTCCTGCACCATGCCAGCGGCGCCGGCCGCGGCGATTGCCGCATCCAGCAACGCTGCGGCGCTTGCCCACGGCTTGCCGCTCGCGCCGCTCAAACGGTAGTGCGCCAGTGCGAAGCCATCGCCGCATCCGACTTCGGTCAGCGCGCAATTACCCGCCTGCCCGGCTGGCCAGTTCATCGGCATCAAAGCGTGGTCGCAACGCGAATGCCAGCCGGCGACATCGGTCGGCGCCGACACTGGCTGATTGCCACCATCGGCCGGACGCAACTCGGCGCTGCCGGCCAGTGCCTGCTCGGCATCCGTCAGGCGCACCAGCGGCCATGGCGAACCAGCGCCGATATCAAGGCTGCGCGCGGCTGCCGCATCATCGGCAGCGCCATGGCGCCAGCGCACTGCGGCCAGGCTGTGTACACCCTGGAAGTAGTCGGCGGCCTGTCCCAATATGGTCATGGCGCTGCCGGTGGCAGCCGGCAGATCGAAATGCAGGCTGCCACCGATGCTGCGCTGCGGGTTCAGGTAAGCGGCCAGACCTGCAGGCGCAGCGGCCGTGGCCGGAGCGACAGGCTGCGCAGCGGTCTGCACCCAGCAACGTTCCCTGGCAAACGGATACAGTGGCAGGTCGATGCGGCGGATGCCCAGGCCGCGATAGCCCTCCATCCATGGCACGTTGGCGCCCTGGCACCACAGGCGTCCCAGCTTGTTCCAGCGGCGGCCTTCCACCATGGAGCGCAGGAATTCAGCATCGTGTTCGCCATCAGCCTGCACGCGGTCGCGTTGCGAGCGTGGGCTGGTCCAGCAAGCATCGATGCCATCGTCGCCGCCAAGGAAGCGCCCCAGCTTGTCGCGCAGCTCTGCGAAGTTCTCCGCTTCCAGCGCCAGGCGGCGCGGCAACGCCTCACGGCCGACTTGCAGCGTGTAGGCGATGCGTTCGAAGCGTTCAGCATCGTTGCCGGAGGCGGACAGCGATGCGCCGCCGAAGACTTGCGTACTCAATTGGCCGAAACTGGCGGCTTCGCGCACCTGCGTGGCGTTCAACGCGCAGCCGTAACCCTGATTCAGCTGGCGGGCCAGCGCTTCGGCCACGCTGTCATCCAGCGCCAGGTCGGACCAGCGGTCGGCCGCGTCCAGCAGTTGAGCGGAAATACCGAGCACGTTGGCGATGCTGCCCAGGACTTCGCCCGCATCCTGAGCGGCACTGGCTTCCAGCGTGGCCGATGGCGTCAGCGAAGCGAGGAACTGGCGCACCACTGCGTGCAGTTGCTCATGGTTCTTGGCGGAGAAAACGAACAGCTGGCGCGCTTCCGGCTGGCGCACTGCGGTGGCGGTGCTGCCGGTGTACTCTTCGATGATAACGTGCGCGTTGGCGCCGCCCGCACCGAAGGAGCTGATGCCGGCACGACGTGGCACGCGGATGTCGCGGCCATTTTCGCGCATGACCGGCGGATTCCATGGCGACAGCGTGCGCTGCACCACAAACGGCGTTTTGCTGAAATCGATATTCGGGTTCAGCGTGTCGGCATGAATCGACGGCACCAACTGGCGGTGACGCATTTGCAGCAGCACCTTGGCGATGCCGGCAAAGCCAGCGGCCGATTCCAGGTGGCCGATGTTCGATTTGACCGAGCCCAAGGCGCAATAGCCGGTATCGGTGGTGTGGTCAGTGAAGGCTTGCGTCAGCGCGCGTACCTCGATCGGGTCGCCAAGCGCGGTGCCCGTGCCGTGGCCTTCGATATAGCTGATGGTGCGCGGATCGACGTTCGCTGCCTGCAGGGCATCGCGGATCAGCGTCGCTTGCAGTTTCGGATTCGGTACGGTGTAGGCGTTGGCCTTGCCGCCGTGGTTGATCGCGCTGCCGCGGATCACGCCGTAAATACGGTCGCCATCGCGTTCGGCGGCGGCCAATGGCTTGAGCAGCAGCGCGCCGACGCCGTCGCCCGGCACATAGCCGTCGCCACCGTCACCATAGCTGCGGCAAAGGCCTTCGGTCGAGGCGAAGCCGGTTTTACTGAGGAACAGGTATTTGTTCGGGTGGGTGGTGATGTTGACGCCACCGGCGATGGCCAGTTCGGTTTCACCACGTTTCAGGCTTTCGCAGGCCAGGTGCACGGTGGTCAGCGACGACGAGCACATGGTATCGAGGCCGATGCTTGGGCCGGTGAAGTTGAAGTAGTAGGAAACGCGATTGGCGATGGAGCTGTACGAGGAGCCGGCGTTCGCGGTCTCCACGCCATACAGCTGGTACTGGCCCCACATGGCGCCTGCATATACGCCGATTTTGCGGCCGGACAGATGTTCGCGGGCGTAGCCGGCATCTTCGATGGTGTGGTAGACCGTTTGCAGGAACAGGCGTTCTTGCGGATCAAGCGAGTTTGCCTCCAGGTTGGAGATGTTGAAGAACAGCGGATCGAATTTGTCGATATCGTTCATGAAACCGCCCCAGCGCGTGTAAGACTTGCCTTCCACGCCTTTTTCGGTGGTCCAGATCTCGCGCCAGTCCCACAGCTCCGGTGGCACTTCGGAGATGCAGTTGCGGCCATTGGTCAGGTTTTCCCAGAACTGCTCCATGGTGTCGGCCATGGGGAAACGGCCACTCATGCCGATGATGGCGATGTCGTCGCTGCGATGCATGGAGCTGGAGGCGGCTTGCGGCGCCGGTGCGGGCATCACAGGTGGGATGTATGCCGGCGCGGCATGGACGACTGGTTCGGCCACGCTCACGGCGACTGGCGCCACCGCCGGTGTGGTCGCTGCCGGTGCGGGGACTGCCGCAGGCGTGGCGGTGGCGGCTTGCGGATATTCTTCCGCCAGATACGCAGCCAGTTCGCCTATGCTCTGGAATTCAAAGAACAGCGTCTTGGCCAGCTCGCCGAAGGTTTCCTCCAGGCGGCGCGTGATGGCGACCACCATCACCGACTCAATCCCATATTCCTCAAACGACGTATCGTTGCTGAGCGTTCGCTCATCCAGCTTGGTTTCCAGCGCGATGGCCTGCCGCACTATGGCCTCCACCTGCCGCTGCCACGAGGCGTTTAAGCCTGCATCACCGATTGCCATACCATCTCCTTGATCATCAAAAATGCCTGCTGCTGCAGGGTGTTCTATGAAAGCGTCGCCTCAGGCGTCCGCCGGGTTGCCCAGAAGGGCGCGATCGATCTTGTCTTTGTCGCCGACGGCCAGCGCGATGTTGTCGTGCGTGCCGCCCAGGATGCCGAACAGGCACTGCATCGCTGCATCCGTGGCCAGTTCTTCCATGCCGTGCAGCTGGAGGATGTACTCGCGTTCCTTGTCGTCCATACGCATGCCGCCGTCGCGCCACAATGGCCAGCCAACCGCGTAGCTCAGTCCACTGCGCCGTCCTTCCCGCATCTGCTGGTTGCGCGCCTGGCTGAAACTGTTGAGGAAAGCGTTCGCATAGGCGTAGTCGGTCTGGCCGACAGGTCCCATGTAGGCGGCCAGTGACGAGAAACAGACGAAGTAATCCAGCGGCTCATTGCGGGTGGCGTGATCCAGTACCAGTGCGCCGCTCACTTTGGCTTCCAGTGCCGCACGCTTGCCCGCTGCGTCTTTACGCAACAGCAAACCGTCGGCGCGGGAGCCGGCTGCATGGAACACCGCGCGGATTGGTCCCCACTCCGTCCGAACCTGCGCCACGGCTTGCGCCACCTGGGTGGCGTCGGCCACGTCGGCTTGCAGATAGCGGCAGTTCGCATGATCTGGCAGTCCACCTGTGCGCATTTGCTGACGTGCCTCGTTTTCCGCTGTACGGCCCAGCAGCGCGACACGGCAGCCGCGTGCCAGCAGGAAGCTGGCGACCAGCCGACCGATACCACCTGCACCGCCGCTGACCAGCACCACGCTACCTTCCGGCAGCGCGGCCCGGCCGGCGGAGGGGATGGCTACCGGCTGCAGGCTGGCGGCGGACAACTGACTGTTGCGGGCGTCGTAGCGGTAGTTGACCGGGCGATTGGCGCCTGCGGAACGTGCCTGGATCTGGGACACCATGGCTGCCATCGCCGCCTTATCGGCCATATAGTTTGTGGCTTCGTGCAGCTCGACGGCGCAGAAGCGGATTTTGGGAGATTCGCTGCTTACTGCGCGGCCGAAGGAACCCAGCGCCTGCACCGCCGCCGAATGTGGGCCGGATTGCGGACCGGTGATGGCGATGACCGTCAATGGCTGGCGCAGGCGGCTGCGCATCGCGGCGCGGGCCAGCGCGAATGCTTCGTCGAAGGCCTGGTACAGTGGTTCTCCATTTGCCGATGGTGCGATGCCGCCGGCACCATCGCCGTTGCTGCTCCAGTTGCGGTAATCGAGCAGAATGACTGCGGGCGGAGTGCCTGCGGTGGTCAGCAGCGCGCTCCATGCGCTTTCGTCGCTTGACTGGATGCCGTTTTGACGCTGCGCCGACGACCAGCCGACAGGCAGCGCAGCCGGATGCAGCGGGCTATCGGACAGCAGCAGGACCTGTGATACAGCAGCCGCCGCGCCAGCAGGAACAACCTGCCAGTGCGGCACGTAGTGGTGGGCAGGCTGGATCGGCTGCGCGGCAGCGATATTGATAGCCTTGCCCGCACAAGCTTCGATGCGTCCAATCGCCCTGCCCTCCGTGTCCAGCAGTTGCGCCTCATATTTAGGCAGCCGGGCGCTGGTGGCGGAAATCTGCAAGTGCACCACGGATTGCTGCGGGCAGTCTGCCGCCAAATACAGCCGGCGGATGTGGAAAGGCACGCTAGGTGGGCTGCCAGGACGCAGCAGTTGCTGGTGCAGCGCCATCGCTTGCAGCGCGCCGTCCAGCGTCAGCATCCAGCGCGCGTCGGCATCCGCGCCCGCTACGCAGCCTAGTTGGGCCACGGCGCTGCTGTCGTTCCAGGCCAGATGACGCACAGTGCGATACAGCGGACCGAGACGCATGCCGCCCTGCTCAAACAAGCGGTAGCAGCCATCCTGTGGGAGTTGCTGCATGCCCTCGCCGCTGTGTAGCGGTGCGGCCTCCGCAGGGCGCGACGCTGGCGCCAGCAGTTCGGCGTTACAGTGTTCGATACGCTGGTCTGGCTGCTCGCTGACCAGAATGCAGCGGATGCGGTTCTGGGCGGTGGTATTCCATTCCAGTTTCAGCCTGCCGCCGCCAGTCGCGGTGTAAGGCTGCATCCACACGATGTCGCCGAAGCCTATCCAGTCGGTGGTATTTGCGGTGGCCAGTGCAGTTTGACGCAGTATCGCCAGATAAGCCGCCGCAGGCAGCACGCCCTGGCCACCGATGTCGTGCTGGCGCAATACCGCAGCATCAGCCGCCAGCGCGATCACGCCGTCGGCCTTCATGGACGGGACGATCGCTGCTTGCGCTACCGGAGCGGCACTGCTGCTCATGGCTGGCAACCAGTAGTGGGTACGCGCGAATCGATAACCCGGCAAGGCGATACGGCGCGCGTCCTGTGGTGCCGTGCCGGCCCAGGGCCAGGCAGCTGCGCCGTGCTGGTTCCAGAGCTGGCCCGCTTCGTTGAGCAGCGCTTTGATTTCGATGTCGTCATTGGCGATAAACGCACGTGGTGGCGCGGTGCGCGCGCTGCCTGCTTTGGCTGGCCGCATCGGTGCGGTTTTGGCCATGCCGCGCCATACATTAGCAGGCAATGGCGCCCCGTTCACAAAGGTGCGCAGCAATGCAGACAGCTGGTCGAGCGACGAGACAGCCAGCAGCAGGCGCTCCTGCATGCTGTCGCGTGCCGTCTGCAAGGTGTAGGCGACATCGCACAGACGCAACGAGCCTGGAGTCGATCGATCGATATACGCTGCCAGGTCCAGCGCCATGTCGCGCAGCTGGGCCTCGGTTTGCGCGGACAAGGGCACTGGCCACAGCGTGTTGTCTTCGGCGATGGCCGGTGCGGCTGGCTGGTATTCCTCGATGATGACGTGGGCATTGACGCCGCCGAAACCAAAGGAGCTGATGCCGGCCGCGCGGCGCACTGGCGTGCCGCTGGCGTCCATCACCCGTTTCCAGTCTGCCGTCTGGCGTACGATGTAGAACGGGCTGCCTTCCAGCTCGATATTGGGATTGAGCTGTTCCAGGTGCAGCGTCGCAGGCAGCACGCCATGCTTGACACACATGACGGCTTTGAGCATGCCCGCTATCCCAGCGGCGGCTTCCAGGTGGCCGACATTGGGCTTGACCGATGACAGCGCCACACTACCCGCCGTTACCGGCGCCAGGCCGGCCTGCTGGCGCAGCGTGGCAAAAGTCTCTTTGAGCGCCTCAACCTCGATAGGATCGCCCAGCGCGGTGCCGGTACCGTGGGCTTCCATGTAACCGAGCTGGCCGCTATCGATGCCGGCAGCGCGGATCGCGTTGCTGATGACCTGTACCTGCGCCGCCGGATTTGGCGCGCTCAATGCGCTGGCGCGGCCGCCATGGTTGACGGCCGTACCGCGCAGCACCGCGTGTATCGGATCGCCGTCGCGGATGGCGTCTTCCAGTGGCTTGAGCAGAACCAGACCGATACCCTCGCCACGGGCATAACCATCCGCACGGGCGTCGAAAGTTTTGCAGCGGCCGTCAGCTGCCAGCATGCCGATTTTGCTCAGGCAGACATGCGGAACAGGGTCGATCATGATGTTGACGCCACCTGCAATCGCCAGCGAGCAGTCGCCGTTCTGCAGCGCGCGCACCGCGTTGTGCACGGCGACCAGTGAGCTGGAGCACGCGGTGTCAACCACCTCGCTCGGACCGTGCCAGTCAAACAGATAGCTGATGCGATTGGACAGGATGGTGCGCGAAACGCCGGAGAGCGTGAAACGGTCGATCTCGCGGCCCGGTTGCAAGGACAGCGTGGCGTATTCGTCGCCGGTGGCGCCGATAAACAGGCCGGTCTGGCTGCCGCGCAGTGCGCCCGGGCGTTGGCCGCCATTTTCCAGGCAAGCCCATACCGCTTCCAGCAGCATGCGCTGGCGCGGGTCCATCAGTTCCGCTTCACGCGGGGCGATGGAGAAGAAGCTGGCGTCGAACGAGGCCACATCGTCCATGAAGGCGGCGCGGTGGACATTGGTGTAGTTGCCTGGCCCGTGAGGATCGCCGTGAACCGCGCGCCAATCCCAGCGGTCTGCCGGGATCACGGTGCTGCAATCACGCGCGTCCTGCAGATTGGACCAGAAAGCTTGCAGGTCCGCGGCCTGCGGCATCACGCCGGCCATGCCGATGATGGCAATGGCGCCGACGGCAGCGCGTTCTGCGGTTTTGGGTTCCTGTGCGATGCTGACCGGGGCTGGCGCGATGACTTCCACGACGGCCGGCATCAGGGCCTGCGTCAGTTGGGCTGCATGCTCACGCAGCAGATATTCCAGAATCTCGGCGACGCTGGTGTAGCGGAAGAACAGCGCGGGATTCAGCGCGACCTGAAGCTCGTTGGCCAGTTTTGCGGCCAGCAGCGTGTAGTGGAGCGAATTGAATCCAAGGTAGCCCAGATTGTCGTCCAGCGATACACTGCCCAGCTCTGCACCGAATACTTCGACCACACCGGCGCACAGCCACTGTGCCAGCTTTTCTTCCAGTTGGCGCGGGTCTTGTGGCGCAGCCGCTGATGCGGGGGCGGCCGACACCTCTTCCGCCGCACTGACAGCGCCGGCGGTCAGGCTGTCGAACGTATCCTGGCCCAGGCGTTTGCGGTCTACCTTGCCGTTTGGCGTAATCGGCAGCGCTGGCAGTACGATGATCTGCGACGGCACCATGTAAGCAGGCAGACGCGCTTTCAGCTGCTGCCACATGCCCTCATCACGCAATTCGCCGGCCGCCACTTTGTCGCTGGCGGAGGCAAAACCGACCAGGCGCTGACCGCCCGCGTCGTTGCGGACCACCGCTACTGCTCGTACCAGGCCGCAGCCTTCCAGTGCGGCTTCCACTTCGCCCAGTTCAACGCGGTAGCCACGCAGCTTGACCTGTTGGTCGATCCGGCCCAGGAATTCGATATTCCCATCGGCGAAGAAGCGCGCGCGGTCACCGGTGCGATACATCAGCATGCCCGCTTTTTCATGCAGCGGATCGGGAATGAAGGCACGCGCAGTCAGTTCCTGCTCGTTGATGTAGCCATCACTGAGACATTCGCCGCCGATGTACAAGTCACCTGCCTCGCCCACCGGCAGCGGCGCCAGTTGTTCATCCAGCACATAATAACGGGAATTCTGGATCGGACGGCCGTAAGGGATGCTGCGCCAGGCCGGGTCCAGCGCGCCGACGGGATAGAAATTCGACCAGACGGTCGCCTCGGTGGCGCCGCCCAGGCTGATGATCTGGGCTTGCGGCGCGAGTGCGCGCGTTGCATCGGGCATCGCCAGCGGAATCCAGTCACCGCTGAGGAAAACGATGCGCAAGCGCGGCAGGACCGCGCTGCCGTTGGCGTTCGCTTTGAGGAACGGCAGCACCATTTGCAGGTAAGCTGGCGCCGAATTCCAGAACGTGATCGGCTCATCGCGCAGATATTGGGCGACGGCCAGCGCATTGGTGCGGTCCGCATCGTTGACGATGCGGATGCTGGCGCCGTAAGCCAGCATGCCGAACAGGTCGAAGATCGCCAGGTCAAAACTGAGCGGATTGACAAACAGGACACGGTCAGATGGATTAAAGCCGAATTCGCGTGCAGCCCATTCAATCAGGTTAATCACCGGACGATGGCGTACCACCACGCCTTTGGGCGTGCCTGTGCTGCCACTGGTGAAGATGATGTAGGCACGGTCTTCCGCCTGCACCGGCTGGGCCGGGGTAAAGCTGGCCGACAGTTGTTCGATGGTGGCGCTGTCGGCATCGATCAGCAGGACGCGGCGGCGGTTATCGGTGAAGCGGCCGTAATGGGCACACGTTGAGACGACAAAGCGGGCCTGCGCCTGATCCAGCACGCGTTCCAGGCGCTGCTGCGGATCTTCCACGTTCAGCGGAATAAAGGCTGCGCCGCATTTGAGAATCGCCAGCAGGGTTGCGATCAGCTCATGCGAGCGCGATTGCATCACGGCGACGAGATCACCATTGCGTACGCCTTGCTGCTGAAGGTAGTTAGCCAGACGATTGGCGCGGCGATCCAGTTCTTGATAGGTCAGCACCTGGTCGTCGCCGACCAGTGCGACGGCATACGGCGTGGCCTGAGCCTGGCGTTCGATCAGGGTGTGGACACAAACCTGGCGGTCATAGTCGCGGTCCGTCGCATTCCATTGTGCCAGTTGTGCGATACGGCCCTGTGCCGCTTTGTCGAGCGGCATGGCGACCGCTGCTTGCAACGCATCGGCGTTTATCGTCAGTTGATCCAGCGCGGCGCAATAGGCGGCGAAGCTGGCGGACAGGCGCGTCAGGTCGCAGCTGCGGCGCACTGTCCAGCACAGCACGATACCTTGTGGGGAACGATGGACCAGATTGTCCAGATCCACGCCGGGCGTATCGGATGCGGCATCCAGCACGGTAATGCCAGGCCAATGCGGCTGAGGGGCATCCAGGCAGTTGGTTAGCACGGCGCTGCGTTGACGCAGTTCGCCGCCCTCGGCCAGCACGCTGCGCAAGCCCGCAAATGGATCGGCCAATGCGTGGAAACGGTCGTGCTGCAATTGTGCTTCCAGCTGCCGCGCGAGTTCCAGCACGTTCTGGTGTTGCGGTTGCGCGGTTTCGGCCCAGGCGAAACGGGTGGCGTCGCCAAAACCGTAGGTCGATTCCGGATAGCGCAGGCCATAATCCACCACGCCAATCGCCATCGGAGCGCGATCAAATGACAGCACCGAGGCCATGGCCGCCAGCAGCAGTGCTTCCACACTGACGCGGTGTTGGTCCGCCAGCTGCTCCAGCGCCGCACTGTTTTGAATCGTATGCGACCAGCGTTCGGTGCCACTGCCGTCCGCCGCCGGCAGCACCGGACCAGCCGCCAGCGCACTGAAACGCTGGCGCCAGTATTGCGACTGCACCGGCAAATCGGTATGGCTGCCGCGCGCCACCAGCCATGGTTTCCACAGTGGCGACTCCGGACGACCGCCCTGTCCCGAATAACGCCGGAACAATTCGTCGTAGAACAGCCACGAGGAATGGCCGTCGAACGCCATCATGTCCAATACCGTGGACAGGTAGCCACTACCGTCCGCACGCGTCATCATGTGCAGGCGTAACGCGGGCCACTGGCGTTCGGCGTAGCACTCACGCAGCAGTTGTGCGTGTTGTGCGGCCAGATCTGGCGCTTCGTTGCCCAGCGGGGTGACGGGAATGCGATAGCTCGCGACCGCATCAGCGCATTCGAAGCTGCCCCGTTGTCCGGCAACCGCCGACAGCATCGGGTGGTCCTTTAGCAGTCCCGCCAGGGCGGTTTGCATGGCGTCCACGTCCAGACGTTCGAAGGCGAAGCTGCGCGTGATGTAGCCAGCTGCGCTGCCAGGCTGGCGCATGCGCTCGGCCAGGTAGCCCCGCTGCAGGGTGGTCATCGGTACGCTGTGCTGTACGGCCGCCGATACTGTGGGCGACGGCAATTGCGGTGCAGCGATCAATGTGGCGCTGGCGGATTCCCAGCATGCCGTATCGCTACCGGCACGGCGCAGCAAGGCGTCAAAGCCGTTGCGGAACTGTTCCAGGAAGCCGTCTGCAAACCATGATGGCACGCAGTCGAAGGTGACTTCGAGTTCGCCGTCGATGTCGCGCAACTGGCAATGCAAGGCGGTATCCGGGGTCTGCGCCACGCCATAACCGACGGACTGGCTCCAGCTGGGTTCTTGCGATGACTGCGCCGCACCCAGCAAACTGGTAAAGACGATGGGGAAGCTGCGCGCGGGACGGTCAGGCCCCAGGCTGCGTAAGGCGGCCATGGCGCTGACATAGCCGTGATTCATCGCGGCCAGCAGCTGCTGGCTGTATGACTGGGCGCGTTCGGCTACGCTTTGGCCGGGTGCGACATCTGCGTCAAACAGTGCGGTGGACGTAAATGGGCCGACGACACGCGCCAGATCGGCATGGATAGGCGGCCGGTTCTGCATCGTCAGTATCAGACCAAAGCGCGCCTGTTCGCTCCAGCCGCGCAGGGCTTCGCAGAACAACGTCAGCACGCCAGCGGTGGAGGACAGCTTGCGGTCCGTCAGTGCGGATTGCAATGCCGCGTACGCGGGTGCGGGCAAACGCCACGACAGGCGTTGACGGTTGTTTTCCTGCGCCGGACCTTGCCGCATGGCGGCGGTGTAAGGCAGTGCCGGGCCGTCAGGGCAATCGCGCAGACGCTCCTGCCAGTAATTCAGGCAGCGTGCGTAGCCTGCGCTGGTTTTGAATGCTTCCATGCTGTGCACGAAGTCGCGGAATTCGAGCGCGGGCGCTTCGGGCCGCAATTCGGGCTGGTCGTAGGCAGCGCGCCACTCGCGGTAGATCAGGTCTGCACTTTTGGCGTCCACAATCCAGGAGTCCATGCTGACATGCACGCGGCTATTGGCTTGCGGGCCGCGCGTGATGCGGATTTCGTACAGAGGCCAGTCGCCGGCACGATACAGCTTGTGCGACAGCTGCTGACGCACGCGTTGCGCGCCCTGCTCCGCCGCAGCTTCGCTGGTATGGTCTTCGCAGACAAATGCCGGCAAGGCGCGGCTGCGGTGTATCCGCTGGCTCCCGTTGCTCATCACTTCGGCGCGGATCATCGGATGGGCAGCCGCCACCGCATGCCAAGCCCGTTCCAGGCGCGCCGTGTCAAGACCGGCAACGTCAAATTCCAGATAGACGTGGCAACCTGCCCGGTCCAGGCGCACCGGATTGGATTTGGCTGCCAGATAAGCGCCTTGCAGGTCGGTCAGCGGGAATGGCTGATCTGCCGCACGGTCGTCGCGCACCAGCGTTGGGTGACGCTGCTCTGCCGCTTGCGCCTGCATCTGCGCCAGTACGCGCTTCTTGTCGGCCAGCGTCAGGTTCTTGAAATCGTCAATTTGCATGAGAGTAGGACCGATCCGGGTTGGTCGAGAGTTGGTTGAACAGAGCGATAAGCTGCTCTTCGGAGACGTCGTCCAGCGGCGCTTCGTCGTCCACGGCGGTGATAGCGCTGGCCTGCTGCACCAGTCGCGCGAGGCTCGCTGCGCTGTCTGCACCGACGATGTCCTGCACCTCCAGGTCAACGCCAAGCTGGGCTTCGATCTGGAAACGCAGGTTGATGGCTTTGACGGACTCCATGCCGTAGTCGGACAGCGAAGCGTCGGGATCGATGTCGTCTGCTGCCATCCCCAATTCCGCACCGAGAATGGCGCGCACTGCGGCCAACGGTAGTGCGATATCAGGCATCGGCTGGATCGCCTGAACGGCTGCCGGCAGGACGGCCGGGGCGACGGGTATCGCCACAGCCAGGCGTGGCGCCACTGGCGCAGCAAGCCAGCAGCGTTCTGTCTGGAACGGATAAGCGGGTAGCGCGACGCGGTGGCGTTGCTGCGGCGTGAACCAGGATGCCCAGTCTGGCCAGTAGCCCTGCACGATCAGCGCCGCAAGCGTATCCAGGTCACTACGGCGGGCGCCCGCTGACAGCTGATGCCATAGCGCGTTTCCCTGCTCGCGCAGCGTGGTGGATACGGGCGGTTGGCGCTTTAGCGTCCAGCGGCCGTTCGCATTGGCGTTTTCCAGCAAGGACTTCAACTCGGCCAGGTCGTGGAACGCCAGCAGCACGCCGTGGTCGAAATGGCTACGCCCGCAGCTCAGGGTGTAGGCGACTGCGCTTGCCGAAGCCTGACTGCCGCCTTGGTGCAGCCACTGCTGCAAATCGCGCAGCTTGTCGCCCAGGGCCGCCTCCGTGCGGGCGGTGAGCGGCACCAGATAGCAGCGCGACGTTTCGGTGAGCGCAGCCATGGCCGGCGCCTGTTCCAGCACGCAGTGGCCATTGGTGCCGCCGATGCCGAACGAATTAATCACCGCGCGGCGTACGCCATCCGTGCCGGCTGCCCACGGCCGCACCTCGGTGTTGACGTAGAACGGCGTGCGATCGAAGTCGATTTTTGGATTGGGCGTCTGGTAGTTGATCGACGGGACCAGCGTCGCGTGATGCAGGCACAGTGCGGTCTTGACCAACCCCGCCATGCCGGCAGCGGTGGTCAGATGGCCGATGTTGGGTTTGACCGAACCGATGGCGCAGAAACCAGTCTGCGTGGTGTCGGCCTGGAAGCTGCGTGTCAACGCCTGCAGCTCAACCACGTCGCCCAGCGCCGTGCCGGTGCCGTGTGCCTCGACATAGCCGATGCTGCCGGCGTCGATGCCCAGTCTGCGGTACAAGCCGGTTTGCAGGCTGGTTTGCGCGAGGCCGTTAGGTGCGGTGATGCCGTTGGAACGGCCGTCCTGGTTCAGGGCCGTGCCACGGATGACGGCGTAGACATGGTCGCCATCGCGCAGCGCCGCCTGCAGTGGTTTGAGGACGGTGAACGCCACGCCTTCGCCATGCACGAAGCCATCGGCTGCCGCATCAAACGCGCGGCAATGGCCGGTCGGCGAGAAGATGCCCAGTTTGCTGCTGGCGACGTAGAACTCCGGGTCCAGCGTCAGACAAACGCCGCCTGCCAGCACCATGTCCGACTCGCCGCTGCGCAGGCTTTGGCAGGCCAGATGCAAGGCTGTCATCGAGGAGGAACAGGCGGTATCGACCACCAGGCTTGGACCATTCAGGTTGAGGAAGTAGGAAATGCGCGCGGCGATCAGCGACATATCGCTACCCAGCAGCGTCGCTGCGCTCGATGGCTGTCCCTGACGAGCGCCGAGGCCCGCGTAGTCCGGCTCACGCGCGCCGACAAAGACGCCCACCTGCTGCTGGTGCAGGCTGTCGGGCGCGTAGCCGGCATCTTCCAGCGCGCGCCAGGACTCCATCAGGCACAGACGCTGCTGCGGGTCCATCAGCGCCGCTTCTTTTGGCGCCAGGTTGAAGAACAGCGGCTCGAACTGGTCGATGTCGGACAGGAAGCCGCCCCACTTGCTATTGGAACGTCCCGGGACGGACATATCGGCGTCGTAATACGCTTCGCCGTCCCAGCGCTCGGCGGGCACGGGACCGACGCTTTCAATACCCTGCTTCAGATTGTTCCAGAAGCTGCGGTAGTCGTGCGCGCCAGGCACGCGCAGGCTGATGCCGATAATCGCAATGCCATCCTGCGCGTTGACGGTGGTGCTGGCGGCGCTCTCGGAAGCGGCAGGCGCAGGAGCGCCCGTTTGATCCAGATGGCGGGCCAGCAAGGCGATGCTGGGATAGTCGAAACAGCGCGCTACCTGTACGTCGAGTCCCGTCATCAGCGAAGCGCTGGTAGCAAAACTCATCAGCATGCCCGAATCCAGGCCCAGACTATCGAACTCGCGTTGCGGGTCGATGTCTTCAGGTGCGACGCCGAGCAGTTCAGCGGCCACCGTGATCAGCACAGGCTCGGTAGCCTGCGGCACACTGGCCGCAGATTTCAGCATGGCCGGCACGTCGCCTTGCGTCTGCTGCAGGACGACGCGGTCGATCTTGCCATTCGGGCGGCGCGGCAACGCGGACAATTCGGTGTAACTGCCCGGGACCATGTGTGCAGGCAGGCGCGAGGCGACAAAGGCGCGCAGCGGCTGGACGTCAGCGTCCATGCCGGGGCGTGCGACCCAGAACGCCAGCAATCGTATGTGCAGTTCCGACAGCTGCTGCGCCACCACCGCCACTTCCGCAATGGCCGGATGTTCGCTGAGCACCAGTTCCACATGCTCCAGTTCCACGCGCAGGCCGTTGATCTTGACCTGGTGATCGTAACGGCCTGTCATGCGCAACGTGCCATCGGTTGCCATGCGCGCCATCTCGCCCGTGCGGAACAGGCGTTCTGCGGCCGGCAAGCCGGCAACGGTTCCTGGCAAAAAGCGTTCTGCGGTGAGTGTTGGCTGGCCCAGGTAGTCCATCGCCAGGCAAGGGCCGGACAGATAGACTTCGCCTTCGGCGCCGCGCGCGACGGGCTGCATCTGCGCGTCCAGCAGCCGCACGGTGGTATTGGCGATGGGGCGATAGCCGCCCTGCACGGTCACGACAGCCGCACCGGGATGGTCTACCGCATCGTGCAAATAGGTGTTGGTTTCGGTGCAGCCAAAATCGTGCAGGAGTTCCGTCTGCGGGAACGCCAGCAGAAAGCGCTGTTGTACCGCAGCGCTCAACGGCCCGCCATTAATCACGCGCCGCAGGCGTTGCGGATGCGGGGCGCCGTTCTGGCGCAGGTCCAGCAGCAGCTGGATCAGTTGCGGGTTCAATGTCAGGTGGCTGACCTCACGAGCACCGAGCCAGCCAAACAACGCGCCCGGTTCGCGGACTGTACTTTCCGGTGCGATGGCGGTCGGCACGCCGGCCAGCAGCCCGCCCAGCAGTTCCCACATCGACGGCATCACGTTGATCGGCGAACGCTGGCCGATCACATCGCCGCTGCGGAACGGATATTCCTGCCACATCCAGTACAGGCGGTTGATCAGTTGCAGCTGGCTGTGGCGCACGCCTTTGGGCTGGCCGGTCGAGCCGGAGGTGAACATGATCAGCGCCGGCGCGCTGGCCGGCATGACGGGCAGCGCCTCGATTGCGATGGCGCCGCTGCTGTAATCCAGCGTATCCAGCGCCAGTTGGGGAAGCTGGCCGGCAGCGAACCCGCCAGTGCTGGTGGTCAGCATCGCGACCGGCCGCGCGATGTCGCACAGCGTCTGCAGATAAGCTTGCGGGAAGGTGCGGTCCAGCGGCAGGTACACCGCGCCCAGCGCCCATATCCCCATGATGGCAGCCTGCAGATCGGCGCAGCGCTCCAGATATACGCCCACGACCTGGCCTGGCTGCACGCCCATCTGCCGCAAATGCGCGGCCAGCACCAATGCGCGCTGGCGCAATTCGCCATACCGCAGCTGGCGTGGCGTGCCAGCGACTGGTTCATCAAACGCCGCGATGCGGTCGCTCCACGCCGTGCTGCGATCGAAGAACAGGCGCTCCAGGCGCTGTTCAAACGGGAACGCATGGCGTGGACCGGCCACTTCGCTCACAGTGGTCGTGCCGCTGAATGCGGCTGGTGCTGCCGGCGCTGCCTCGGGGGCGGTGCGCCGCGGCGATGCCGCCTGCGCCAACCAGTTCAGTAGCTTGACCATGGCTTACCTCAAGCCTGTGCCAGCATGACGTCGACACGGCCCTGGGCGCTGACCGTGACGTTGTCGGCCAAGGCCTTGGACACCATGCAGCCACGCTCCGCCTGCAGGAAGCAGCCCTGCACGGCGCCGCCAAACAGTGCGCGGCCTGCGGCGGTCAGATACACCACCGGCTGGTGCTCGATCGCGGTCAGCACAGGCCCAGTCGGGGTGCTGGCGAAGATGCCACGGCTGCTGTTGCGCAGTTCTTCATACGCCACACCTTCCAGTTGCAGGATCGCGGCCAGCGTCATGAGATAGCAGGAGTTGGCGGCGGCGACCAGCAGTTCTTCGGGATTCGTTCCACGGCCCTTGCCGCCCAGTTCCGCCGGAACGCTGATTTGCTGTTCGATGGCGCCCGCGTGCAGGCGGCCTTCGCCTTCCATCAGGGTACCGTTCCATTTACCTTCGCATACAAACGCGTGTTCTGCTGCCATGTTGATGTCCGTTTCTGTGTAGTTGACTGAATGGTTGATTACGCGGCTTGCGCCAGTTGCTGCCGCAACGCGTTCTTCATGACCTTGCCCGTGACGCCGACCGGAATATCGCCCTCGCCCGCCATGACCACGCGCGCCAATGCCGGACGCTGTTTCGCCATCTGGTCGGCATTGATGCGCTCCAGCAGTTGATCTGCATCGACTTGCGCACCGGCTTGGGGATAGACCCACACCACCGCATCCTGCACACCATCGGCGGCAGTGACGCCCAGCACGGTGCAATCCAGCACATCGCGCTGATTTTTAAGAATCAGCTCCTCGGTCTGCAGGCTATACAGCACGCCCTGCGAGGTGCGGATGGCATCGGTGATACGGTCAACATGATAGAAGCAGCCCATGTTGTCCTGATAGACCAGGTCCCCGGTCAGCCAGTAGCCGGCCAGCTGGCTGCGGTGGGTCAGCAGCGAGTCGTTCCAGTAGCCGCTGGTGACGCTGGGTGATTTGATCCCCAGCTTGCCGACCTGGCCGACCGGCATCTCGCTGCCATCGTCGGCCAGCACGCGGGCTTCCACCCATTCCTGCGGCAGGCCCACGCAGCGGTCGAAGTTCTGGTCGCCGGCGGTGTAGACCACGCGGAAGCTGGAATGTCCCATCTCGGACGAGCCCAGACCATCGATGAACTGCGAACCTGGCAGTTTTTGCTGGCCGCGATAGTGATAGCCGTGCTTCACCAGCTGGCGGATATGCGCTTCGTGCGCGGCGTCGCCACTGTTGATCCAGTTGTTGACGGAGTCCAGCTTGCGGCCTTCGAGTCCACTGGCCACCATGCCGACATAGGTCGATGGGAAGGACACCACCGTGGATGGCGCAAATTCTTCAATACATCCCAGTACGGCATCGCCTTCGGGCCGCGACACGATCATGAGCGCGGCGCCGCACAGGATGGCGTGCATGCTGTACGCAATTGCCGCGTTGTGCGACACGGGAAGGCTGGAGAGATAACGCTCCGCGCCCTGTGCCGGCGGCAGGCCAAGCAGGTGGCGGATGCCGTGGAACCATTTGCCATGCTGGAGCAGCACCGGCTTGGGGATGCCGGTGGTGCCGGAGCTGTGCGTAATCATGACCGGATCGAGATGATCGTGGCGATACGGGTAGCCAGCCGGTAGCGCTGCTTCCCCCTGCGCGCGGATCTGCGCCATGTCCACCATGAAGCGGAAGTCGTCCGCCTGCACCAGTGCTTGCAGCGCCTCGAACTGCGCGTGGTCCGCCACCACGGCCACCGCGCCCACGCGCGTGAAGTGCTGCAGCGCGATGGCGGTCTGCATATTGCCATTGGTGAGCACGGGGATCGCACCCAGCGCGGTCAGCGCCATGTAGTGCAGCAGATAGTGAATGCCATTGCTGCCGTAGACGGCGACCGGATCTTTGGCCGTAATACCCTGCGCGGCGTACCAGGCGGCCAGCGTGTCGGTCGCCTGCTTCAGTGCACGCAGCGACAACGGCGCGTGGCACGCTTCGCCCATCAGGTAGTAAGGCTGGTCCGACCAGAGCAGCGGCTGCTCATTGTCGGGATTCAGGCCCGCAGCCACATGCAGGAAATTACCGGCGCCCAGGCTGGGGTTCAACTTGAGCCAGTAGCGTTGCTGGGCGTTGAGCAAAGGAGCTTGCTGAGTCACGTCCATCTCCTCACGCGACCGCATGCTGGGCGTAACGCGCGCTCAGGGCACCCAGCAGGTGTTCCGGATGCGGGTTCTGGAAGACGTTGCGGCCCACGCACAAGCCTTTGGCGCCGACGGCCAGGCCCGCGCTCAGCAACTCCAGCGTTTCTTCGTCGGTGCTGCGCGCGCCGCCGGCAAAGAACACGTCAATGTCGCTGCTCAGGCCTTTGAGCAGTACCGGAATGTCGGCGATGGCGTCAGGCCGGGGAATCTTGACCGCGTCCGCGCCCAGTTCCCATGCCGCGCGGATCACCCGGCGCATGCCGCCGATGGTGACTTCGCTGCTGGTATTGCCGCCTGCGTGAAAATACTTGGCCATCACCAGCACTGGCAGGCCGTATGGCGCGGCCTGGTCGACCACGGAACCCAGCAGCGCCAGGTTGTGCGCGTCGTTGACGCTGTCGAACACCAGGTCAACGCTCAACGCATCCGCGCCCAGGCGCAGTGCGGTGTCCACCGTCGCCAGCAGCTCTTTGCGGTTGGGCTGGGTGGCGAGCGACATCATGCCGTTCATTTGCAGGATCATGCCCTTGCCCAGCAGGCAGCCCGACAACGCCAGGCGTTCCAGCATGCCTTTGTGCGCCACCACCGCGCTCACGGCCGGATGCGACAGGCAGCGCACCAGGCTGTCCGAGCTTTCCATGCCGGAGATCGGGCCGGAGGTCAGGCCGTGGTCGACCGGGATAATCAAGCCCTGGCCGGTCTGGTGATGCACTACCCGCGACCAGCGGTTACGTTTTGCTCCAACCATGATGTGCTCCTCTGTATTGTTCGGGACTCATACGCAGCGGTATGCCGCGCGGGGGGAATCAGGCCAAGGCCGCAAGCAGCGCCGGCTCCGGCATGTGGTGACGCCTGGGCAGCACGGCGCGCTCGTCGTGGTCGTTGGCGGCGTCTATCCAGCACGCGAACAGGGCGTGCGTGCCGACGTCCATGCGCGGACCGGCGGCGCGGATACGAAATGGCGTGCGGCGCAGCAGGCGCTCCACGCCAGGTGGGGAGACGGTAATCAGGCGGCGCGCGCCCCGTTCGGCGGCGCTTTCAACAGCGGCGGCCAGCAGTTGCAGCGTGGCTGCCGAGGACAGCTGGCCGGCGGCAGGGGTGCTGACGGCTTCCGGATCGACGGCGGCAAAGCGGGACAGCTCCCACACCTCGTCGGAGCGCGGCGCTGGAGCGCCATTAAGCAGTTGGGGAAAGACTTCCTGCAGCAGATAAGGGCGCGTGGTGGGCAGCAAACGGGCGCAGCCGCCAACCCGGTCCTGTTCGTCCCACGCCACCAGGTAGACGGTGTCGTCGTGGTCGAACTGGTCCAGTTCCTGGCCATCGCGCAGGTCCAGGTCCCAGCCCAGTTTCTCAACGAACACCTGGTGCCGATAGCGCGTCAACTTGGCCATGCGCTCTGGTCCCAGCGTGCTGGCGGTTCCGACAGTAATTCTCATGCTGCCCCCTGCTTGTTAGCGAGGCATCATTACATCGGAATTTGACCTATCGCATAACTACCAACATTGGTAGCGAAATAACGTAACGCCAGGCTTTCAGCCCAGCATGCCCAGCAAGGCGGCTTTAGCCACGGCCGCAGTTTTGTTGGCGGTACACAGTTTGCGAACGACGTTCTTGACGTGAAAATTGACCGTATCGGTCGCCAGCGACAAGATCTCGGCGATTTCCGACGCCGACTTGCCATCCGCAGTCCAGCGCAGCACTTCCACTTCGCGCACGGTGAGCTTGTCCATGCTGGGCGAGGCCAGCTTGGAGGTGAACAGCGGCGACAGGTACAGGTGGGCGGTCTGCACCAGCCATCGGAACTTGGCTTCGTTGCGCGCGAGTTCGGTGGCGGTGACGGGTTCGTGGGAACGGGCCAGCGTCAGCATGTCCACGCAACCGGCGCCATCGGAGCAGGACTGCGCCCAGCCGTGGCACAGGCCCGCCGCCTTGGCATCGCTCCAGAATGCCGGTGAGGCCGACCTCAGCGTATCGTTCCAGACGATGGGCACACGCGACATCCGCCCGTGCTGCACCGTGGGGTCGCAGCTCAGATAGTTTTCGTAACGGTAATATTCCTGCCAATCGGCCGGGTAGTTGCTGAACAGCGCGGTGGGTGGATTGGACAGCGGATACGGCGCGCGGATGCCGTATGCACAGTATTCAAAGCCCAGCAGCCTGCCGCAAGCGGCAATCGCATCGAAGGCGCGTTCCACATCGGATTCATTGCTCAACGTATCCATCAATTCCACTTGCCAGTTATCGACTGTACCACGCATTACAGTGCCCCTTGTTATATTAGCAATAGTGAAATTATATAATAAGCATATTACAAAACTGCTACTTGGCCAGAGTAAACCACCCAAGTGTCGTGATTTTTCAACTGTGAAATTTCGTGAGTTTCCTGGGGTCATTAACGTGCCTGCTTACACGTGCGGAACCGCACAGTAACCGCAGAGCAAGCGCGCTATCGTCCTATTAACAAAAAGGAGATCAATATGATCCTATGGATAATCGCAGCGGTTCTGGCCGCCATCATTCTCGTGCTCACCTACGGCCCTTTGCGCCGCAGCCTGATCACCCCGCATCTTTACGCGCTGTTCAAGCGCATCCTGCCGGCCATGTCCGATACCGAGCGCGATGCGCTGGAAGCTGGCACCACCTGGTGGGATGCCGATTTGTTCTCCGGCCGTCCCGACTGGAACAAATTCCTGCAGATCCGGCGCCCGGCACTGAGCGTCGAAGAACAGTCTTTCATGGATAACGAAGTGCGCCAGTTGTGCGAAATGGTGGATGACTGGGAAGCGACCCAGGTGTGGCAAGGCCTGCCGGCGGCAGCGTGGCAGTTTGCGCGCGACAAAGGCTTCCTTGGCATGATTATTCCCAAGATGTATGGCGGCAAAGCGTTTTCTGCCTACATGCATTCGCAGGTGGTGATGCAACTGTCCACGCGCTGCTCGGCGCTGGCGGTGCAGGTCATGGTGCCTAACTCGCTGGGACCGGCCGAACTGCTGCTGCATTACGGCACCGACCAGCAGAAGGACTACTACCTGCCGCGCCTGGCCAAGGGCGAAGAGATCCCTTGCTTCGCGTTGACCAGCCCTTATGCGGGCTCGGACGCCGCAGCGATACCCGATACCGGCGTGGTGTGCATGGGCCGCCACGAAGGCCGCGAGGTACTGGGCTTGCGCGTGAGCTGGAACAAGCGCTACATCACGCTGGGACCGATCGCCACCCTGCTCGGCCTGGCGTTCCGCGTGGTCGATCCGGATGGTCTGCTGCCCGTCGGCTCAACGCCAGGCATCACCTGCGCGCTGATCCCGGCCAACCATCCTGGCGTGGTGATAGGCCGCCGTCACTGGCCGCTGAATGCGGTATTCCAGAACGGTCCCACCAGCGGCAAGGACGTATTCATTCCGATGGACTGGATCATCGGCGGGCCGCAGCAAATCGGCAAAGGCTGGCGCATGCTGATGGAATGCCTGGCTGCAGGCCGCTCCATTTCGCTGCCCTCCGCCAGCGTGGGGACCGCCAAGCTGGCCGTGCGCGGCACCAGCGCCTACTGTGCGATACGGCGCCAGTTCAATACGGCGATCGGCAAGTTTGAGGGCGTGCAGGAAGCGCTGGCCCGCATGGGCGGCAATCTGTACATGATGGATGCAGCGCGCAGGCTGTCGGCGCTGGCCGTCGATCTGGGAGAAAAGCCTGCTGTCATCTCGGCAATCGCCAAATACCATGTGACGGAGCGCGGCCGTGCGGTCGTCAATGACGGCATGGACATCCTGGGCGGAAAAGGCATATGCATGGGACCGTCCAATTTCCTGGCGCGCGCTTACCAGCAGATCCCGATTGCGATTACGGTGGAAGGCGCGAATATCCTCACGCGCTGCCTCATCATCTTTGGCCAGGGTGCGATACGCGCCCATCCCCACGTGCTGAAAGAAATGCGCTCCACTACCGAGAGCGACCAGTGCAAAGGCCTGCTGGATTTCGACGCCGCCTTCTTCGGCCACATGCGCTTTACCTGCGCGAACGCCTTGCGCGCTGTGTGGTACAGCTTGACGGGCGGACTCACGGCGTCCGCACCGGACAAGGCTCCCGGCGAGATGGCACGCTATTACCGCGCCGTCAGCCGCCTGTCCACCTGCTTTGCGCTGATGACGGATATGTCCATGTTCATCCTTGGCGGCGATCTGAAACGGCGCGAGCGCATCTCGTCACGCCTCGGCGATGCGCTGTCGATGATGTATCTGATCAGCGCGACGTTGAAGCGCTATGAAGACGAAGGCCGGCAGGAAGCCGACGCGCCCTATGTTCACTGGTCGATTCAGGATGCCCTGCAAAAGGCCCAACTGGCGCTGGATGGCGTGCTGCAGAACTTCCCGAACCGGTTTGCCGCCGCCTTCACGCGCCTGCTGGTATTCCCGTTTGGTCTGCCGTATGAGGCGCCGTCGGACAAATTGGGCGCCCAGGTGGCGCAAGCCATGCAAACCCACGGCGACGCCCGCGAACGGCTGCTGGCGGGTAGTTTCCTGGCCGATGACCTGCGCGATCCGGTGGCCTGCGGAGAACTGGCGTTCGGCCTGCTGGCGATGGTGGAAGGCATCGAGCACCGTCTCAAGCCGGCGGTCAAATCGGGCAAGCTGCAGCCCATCCCGCAAAGCCTGCCCGAGATGGAGCGCTGGATCACCGATGCCGCCGCACAGGGCGTAATGACGCCGGAAGAACGCCGCGCCATGTCCGACTTCGCGCGCTATACCGACTTGTCGGTGCACGTCGACGACTTCCCGCCGGACCTGAATGCAGCGGCCGATGCCGACCAGCGCCGCCGCATGTCGGCGCCAGCCAGTCCCGCCATCACTCCGGCGTAACCAGCGAGAACGGCATGCCGGCGAAGAAGCCCAGGGAGCCTCTGGTGTCGCTGCGCCAACCAGCGATCACACCAGCGGTGAACTGCGGCTGATTGCTGTTATAGGCGCCCAGGCCAAGGTTGAACGGCAGGTAAATCGGAATCGCGAGCGAGCGTATTTTGTTGGTGCGGTCGTAGCTGAGAATGGTGGAAAACGCCAAGAATTTCGACTGGTAGCGCGCCTCGGCACTGACGGTGTTGGACTTCTTGCCGGCCGGTTCGCCCAAGGGCAGGCTGTTGCATTCGACCCAGCTTGCGTCCTTGGCCATTGCGGGGCAAACCACTGTATTGTCCGCGCCATCCCGCTTGTACTGGTGGGCATAGCGCAGCAAGAACAAGGTGTCCCAGTCTTTCGGTGCAAAGCCCGCGTAAGCTGCCAGCGTATAGGACTTGTTATGCGTCTGGGTGGCCACAGGATTGTTGGGGTCGGCAAACGCGGTTTTTTTGTCGTAGTAGGAAAACTCCTGATAGCCCAATTCGCCGCTGCCGCCCCACAGATGGTAGCCACCAGGCAGCATGGGCGCGGTCGCCTCGCCGCCAATTTTTGTGTAATCGAGCTTGATCCGGGTGTCATTACTGAGTTTGTCCAGCAGGACGCTGTTGTTGACGACCTTGTGTTTGTCATCCTTGCTGAACGGCGCCGATACCGTTACCGCCAGGCGCTGGTTGCTGGTACGTTCCCATTGCAGCACATATTTGATGGCGACCGTCCCCTCGCCGCCCGTGCTGCTGATCTGCGCACCAGAACCGCTGACTTCCGAATTCAGCAGGGGATGGTTTTCCATGAAGGTCAGGAATGCGCGCTCGCGCAGCATCTCGTTTTTGCCTGGTGAAGTAACGCCGGCGGTGGTGGATTTCCCGTCGACCGGTTGCATCAGCTTGAGCATCATGTCATTGGCGGCGGCAACAGCACTCCAGTTCTGGGTCCAGACCTGATCCAGCTGCGTCTCCATGTCCTTGTCGGCGGGCAGATAGGCCGCCTTTTCAGCTTTGGCGAGTTTGATGACGCTGGCCAGCATGTCGGCCTTGGCCTGATCCGCAGTGTCTTTCTTTGCCGCCGCATCCTTGTTGCGCTGGCTGAGCGCGATCAGCGCAGCTCTTTTGGCTTCTGGCGTTTTCGCGTCGGCCAAGTTGACAATGCTGTCTTCCAGTTCTTGATCCGCGCACTTGCTAAGCTCGATCGCCTGTTTGGCAAGCTGAGCGAGCTGGCTGGCTTTGGCGATCTCGGTATCTGTGAGCGAGACATAGCCGGGCGTGGCTTTCAACTGCAGCTCTGCATTGCGGATCTTCTCGTACGCCTTGTCCAGCTCCGTCGAGGCAGTAGTGACATTTTCCAGTACCTTCTTGCCTTCCAGCGCCCGGTCGGCCATCAATGCGCGATCGCGGCTGCGCTCGGGCAGCGCGTTAATACTGTTGATGTAGTTGGCCAGGCGCTGCTCCAGCATTTTCTTCGCCTGCTGGGCCTTGATGGATGCCAGGCGCGCGCATTCCACCTTGTCCGGGGTCTTTAATCTGGACATATCCTGATCGCAGTCCGGTGTTGCCAGTGCTAGCTGGCTGACGCTCACCAGCATGGCAAACAGCAGCGTTTTAAGCTTGTTCATTTTATTAACTCCTCGACAAGAGAAAATCTCTATTGTTCGCTATCGAACATAGTAAAAAGATATCCAAATGTCACAGTGTTGCGTATTTGGCTGAGTTCAGGATAGAATGAGAATAATTCTTATTAGCATTTGAGCCCTGAATGACAAGCGCGAGGTATCCACTGCAACAGAACATGGCATCGCTGTATGGCGAGCACCATGCCTGGCTGCTGGGATGGCTGCGCAAGCGTCTGGGCTGCGGGCATCACGCGGCAGATGTGGCGCAGGACACGTTTTTGCGCCTGATTACCGTCGGCGACAAGCTGCCGCAACTCGATGAGCCGCGCGCATTTCTGACCACCACCGCCAAGCGGCTGCTGGTGGACCGTGGCCGGCGTCAGGCGGTCGAGCAGGCCTATCTGGCGGAACTGGGACTGCTGGCGGAACAACCGCCCTGCTTCCCGTCGCCGGAGGAAGTGCTGCAGGCGGTGCAGTCGCTGGAGCGTATCGCCTACGCGCTGGAGCAGCTGTCCGCCCGCGCGCGCGATGCCTTCCTGATGCATTTCCTCGACGGCGAACCGCACGCCGTGATTGCGCAGCGTCTGGGTGTCTCAACCCGCATGGTGCACAAGTACCTGGTGCAGGCGCTGCTTGGCTGCGACGAGGCTGTGGGCCAGTCATGCCTGTAAGTCCGGAGCAAAGCCGCATCAGCAGGCAAGCGGCCGAATGGATCGTCTCGCTGACCGTTGACGACAAGGCCGAACGCGAACAGGCGCGCGCCGGTTTCGAAGCCTGGCAACAGGAAGATCCCCGCCACGCCGCCGCCGCGCTGCGCATGCAAGCCATGCTCGGACAACTCGACGCTCATGAAGGCCGCCCCGCCCGCGCCGCCCTGACCAGCGCAGGACGCGCATCGCGCAAGCGAGTGGTTGCACGCACCGTGACTGCGCTCGCGCTTGCGATTGCGGTTGGTGCGCTCAGCCTGGGCGTGCCTCTGACACAGCCGTCGCTGCTGCTGGCGGATGCGCGCACCGGCGCTGGCGAATGGCAGACGCGCATCCTCGCCGATGGCAGCCAGCTCACCTTGAGTAGCGGCAGCGCAGTCAACATCCACATGAGCGAGGGCCAACGCGTGGTCAGCCTGCTGCAAGGCGAGGTACTGGTGGATGTGGCACGCGATCCATCGCGACCATTCTTCGTGCAGACGGAAGACGGCAGCATACGCGCACTGGGCACGCGCTTCACGGTTGAACGCGGCGAACACGCCACTGAGCTGGCGATGCTGGAGTCGAAAACGGAAGTTCGTGCCGCTGGCCGTCCTGCATTGGCCACCGTGGTGGTGGCCGGCGAAAAGGTCCGCATTACGCCGGACAGCGTGGGACCGGTTGCCCACGTCGATGCGGGCAGCATCGCCGACGCCTGGCGCGATCATCAGCTGGTGGTGCAAAACCGGCCGCTGGCCGAGGTGCTGGATCAACTGGCACGCCATCATCGCGGCATGATTCGTTACGACGCAGGCCAGATTGCGGCCATGCGGGTCAGCGCGGTGCTGCCGCTGGATGACACGGATCGCGCCCTGCACCTGCTGCTCAACAGCTTTCCGGCACTGCGTATCCGCACCATCACGCCTTATGTGGTGCTGGTGGACGCGCCAGCGGCGCCATCGAAGTAAAAATATTTTCAGTATCGAGTTCCGGTTCGCGTTTTTGGTGCGTCATGGTCTATGTAAGCACGCAAATCAGACCAACGGAAAGAAGAACCCATGCATCATCAAGCACGTACCAAACTGGCTCCCCTGAGCCTCGCCCTGCGCCTGGCATTCGCCGGCGCGATCGCGGTAAGCGCCGCTGGCAACGCCTATGCGCAAAGCGCGGCGGCGCAGTATGACATCCCGGCCGGCCTGCTGTCGGACGCCCTGAACCGCTTCGCCCAGCAATCCGGCGCCGCCATCGCGCTGGACGCGGACAAGATCCAGGGACTGCGCAGCGCTGGCCTTAAAGGCAGCTACGGCGTGGAAGAAGGCTTCAACGCCCTGCTGCGCGATACACCCTATGCCATTGCGCGCACCAGTGCTGGCTACGTGTTGGTGGCCAAGCCGGCCGCCGCAGCTGCACCCGCCGCGCCTCAGCGTGGCGAACAGGCGCTGGCGCCAGTGACGGTCAACTCTACCCTGCTGGCCGACGAACTGCCGCGCGCCTATGCTGGCGGCCAGGTCGCACGCGGTACGCAGCTTGGTATCCTGGGCAGCGCCAGCACCATGGACACACCATTCAACACCACCGGCTACACGGCGGCGCTGATTGAAGACCAGCAGGCGTCGACTGTCGCTGCGGTGCTGATGAACGATCCCTCGGTACGCTTCACCACGTCGGAAGGCCACATTTACGAGAACTTCAGCATTCGCGGCTTTGAAGTCGGCGGCGAAGACCTGGCTTTTAACGGTCTGTATGGGCTGTCGCCATACGGTCACGCACCGACAGAGTTCATCGAGCGCGTGGAAGTGCTGAAAGGTCCGGGTGCCCTGCTGGGTGGCATGTCGCCACAGGGCGGCGTGGGTGGCGTGATCAACCTGATTCCCAAGCGTGCCGAGGACAAGCCTCTGCTGCGCCTGACGACCGACTACACCTCCAGCTCGCAGTTCGGTGTGCATCTGGACGCGGGACAGCGCTTCGGTGAAAACGGCCGCTATGGCGTGCGTTTCAACGGCGGCTACCGCGACGGCAAAGTCGGCGTCGACGATCAGAAAAAGCAACGCACACTGGCGGCCATCGCGCTGGATTATCGCGGCACGCAGCTGAACCTCGCGCTGGATGCCTACACCAACCGTGAAAATATCGACAATGGCAGCTCATGGATGGCGTCCTTTCCCTCCACCGGCGTGATCGCGCCGCCCAAGACCGGCACCAATCTGCTGCGCGGCATCCACGGCAAACTATCCAACGATGCTGTTGCGGTGCGCGGCAGCTATGAGTTCAATGATGCCATCACTGCCTACGCGGCGCTGGGTCAGCTGAGCTACACCTACGAAGGCTATATTAATGGTACCCGCGCGGCGATACGCAATGCGGCTGGTGACTATGTCGGTAATACTTTCAATCAGCGTGGCACCACCGATACCACCTCGGGTGAAATCGGTGTGCGTGGCCGCTTCGTCACAGGACCTGTCAAGCACCAGATCGTGGCCAGCTACACCTCGCTCGAATTCGATACCGGCCGGGCCACGGTCAACACCAGCGCCAACTACAGTTCCAACATCTACCACCCGGTCAACCCGGCGCTGGCACCTGATCCCGGTCCTGCGCCTAAGGTCAGCGACGCCGCGCTGCGCAGCGCCGCACTGGCCGACACATTGTCCTTCGCCGATGACAAGGTCCTGCTCATCCTCGGCGTACGCGAGCAGCAAGTCAAAACCCGTACGCTGACTGGCACGCCTACGCTGTACGACAAGCGCGCGCTGACGCCTGCCGTGGGCATCGTCGTGAAACCATGGTCGCCATCGGTGGCGCTCTACGCCAACTACATCGAAGGCCTGAGCCAGGGCGGTACCGTTACCGATACCACGGCCAAGAATTTTGGCACGGTGTTTGCGCCGTACAAAAGCAAGCAGCTGGAAGGCGGCGTGAAGTGGGACCAGGGCGCGTATGGCAATACCGTCAACGTGTTCCAGATCGAGCGCCCCAGCATGGTCAAGGATACGGCTTCCAACACGTATAACGACGATGGCCAGCAGCGCAATCGCGGCGTCGAGTGGAACACCTTTGGCGAGATCGGCGGCCAACTGCGCCTGCTGGGCGGCGCGGCTTATACTGACGCCAAGATGACCAAGGCTTCGACTGTGGCGCTGACCGGAAAAACCATCTACGGCACGCCAAAATGGAAGGCCAACCTGGGCGGTGACTGGACTGTTCCAGGCGTGAATGGCCTGATCGTGAATACCCGCGTGGTGTACACGGGCAGCCAGTGGGTCAATAGCCTGAATACGCAGAAAATCGATAGCTGGACGCGCCTGGACCTGGGCGCCCGCTACAGCGTGCGCGTGCAGGACCATCTGGTGCAACTGCGCGCCAACGTGGACAATGTCGCAGACAAGAGCTACTGGGCTGGCTCCTTCAACGATGGCTACGTAACGCAAGGCGCAGGCCGCGTGTACAAATTGTCCGCCTCGGTGGACTTCTGATGCGGCGCGCCTTTCTTCGCATTGGCGCTGTCCTGCTGGCCGGCGCGATGCTGCCCGCTCTCGCCGCCATGCCTGCGCAGGACTGGCAGCCCGCCAGCCTGCCGCAGGCCAGACAGCTGGATCTGACCTCCGCCCGCACGGGACACCGCTACCGCATCTTCATCAGCGTGCCGGAAACGCCAGCGCCGGCAGGCGGCCATCCAGTAATCTACGTCCTGGATGGCAATGCCGCTTTCCCGAGCGTGGCGCTGATGGCGCGCACTGTCGCGCGCCGCAGCAAGGTGACTGGTCTGCACGCGCCGGTGGTGGTCGGTATCGGCTACGCGAGTGGCGAAGACTTCGATACGGTGGCCCGTGCGCGTGACTACACGCCGCCAGCAAATGGCAAGGCGGCCAAAGGCGAAGGTGGTGCGGACCTGTTCCTTGATTTTATCGAGCACGAGCTGAAGCCCGTGATACAGGCTGGCGTGGCGGTTGATCCGCAGCGCCAGGCCTTGTTCGGCCATTCTTACGGCGGCTTGCTGACGCTGCATGCCTTGTTCACGCGGCCGGCCGCTTTCCAGACTTATATCGCGGCCAGTCCGTCGATCTGGTTTGCGGACCGCTATGTACTGAACGAAGTAAAAGGTCTGTCAGCAGCACGCGCACAAAAGGCGCGCGTGCTGCTGACCGTGGGAGAGCTGGAGCAGTCGCCAGCGCCAGCATCGGCCAAGCCCACCGACCGTTCCGCGCTGCTGGCGCAGAAACGCATGGTGGATGAGGCCAGGGACCTGGCCGCGCAGCTGGATACGCAACGCTCGGCCTACAACCTGGAACGTGTGCGCTTCATCGAGCTGCCTCGGGAAAATCATGGTTCAGCCCTGTTCCCGGCGCTGTCGCGCGGGCTGGAATTCTTCCTGGAGTAAGCATGCATAGCGGAGTGATTGCCTTGGCCGTGGCACTGAACCTGCTGTCTGCGGTGCTGTTTTATCTGGCTGCACCACGCCAGCAGTGGCGCAGCGAAGCCCTGTCTGCAAGTGTGGCGCGGCCTGCCGCGTGGTCGGCACTGGCCGTTTCGCTGCTGCTGTGGCTGACGCAGGCACAGGTTGCGACGGCGCTGTTTGCCGTGCTCACCCTGACCATGATCCTGTTTGCCGTGCTGCCGTATCTGGCCGCATGGCGCAAGCTGGGGAGCGAGCGATGAGCAAGGACTGGTTCAGCAAATCGTTGGCAGCGATACTGCTGGGATGTGTGCTGTCGCTGCTGTTCAGCGGCCTGTTTGCCTGGTTGACGCCGGGCGGCCCGGGGGCGCCGAACAAGTTCCAGACCACGATGTGGGTGACGGCGCCGGTGTGGGCGGCCATCATGTCCTTCGTGTTTTTCTTCCGTAGCGGCGCGCAGGCCTGGCGCTGGCTGGGCGGCGCGACCGTGCTGGCTGCGGCCGCGCTGGCGGCCTGTCGCCAATTCCTTTCCTGAGGTTCGCCATGCGCACCGATATCATACGCATCTATAAATCCGTCCATACCTGGACCGGCATCGTTTGCGGCTTTGTGCTGTTCATCGCTTTCTACGCGGGCGCATTGACGATGTTTGAGGAACCGCTGTCACGCTGGGTGGCGTCGCCTGCGCGTGCGGCGTTGTCGCCGTTGGACCGCAGTCCGCAGCTCATCAAGGAGACGCTGGCCGCGCGTGCCGATGCCCGCAAGGAGTTCACGCTGCATTTGCACGATGACGCGCAGATCCCGGCACGCATCACCTGGACCAAGGGACGCGGCGACCGCCAGCCTTGGACGGCGGACTACACCGAAGATGGCAGCCTGCGTGTCGTGCAGGCCAAGCCTTCCGGCCTGGCGCAATTTATCGATCATCTGCACCGCACGGGCGGCTTGCCTGGCGATGCGGAGGTCACGGAGTTCATCATGGGCCTGGTCAGCCTGGCATATGCCGTGGCGCTGGTGTCGGGCACGATCATTCTGCTGCCATCGCTCGTAAAAGACTTCTTTGCGCTGCGCGTGGGAAAAAATCTCAAACGGATGTGGCTTGATGCCCACAACGCCATCGGTATCGCCAGCTTGCCGTTCCATATCGTGATTGCGGTGACGGCCATGATCTTTGGACTGCATGACAAGATCTACGATATCCAGGAAAAGCTGGTCTACAACGGCAATATGGCGCAGATCATGAAGGCTGCCAGTCCGAATAACGCGGTCAGGCCGGACAAACAGCCGGCCGACATGCTGTCCCCGCAGGACCTGCTGGCGCGCGTGCGTGACTTTGCACCCGAGTTTGAGCCGGTTTCGATGCAGTACCGCGCACCTGGCACCATGGGCGCCACGGTGCGCGTGAGCGGCAACGATGCCCGCTTCATGCTACGCCGTGAAGGCTTTCTGCTGATAAGCCCAGTCACCGGCCAGATCGTGGACACGTCCTACTTCCCGGGCAAGCAGAATAGCTGGACCGAGCCGGTATCGGCAGCCTTCTCACTGCACTTCGGGACGTTTGGCGGTGAGCCGGTGCGCTGGGCCTATTTTGCGTTGGGACTGGGCGGCGCAGTGCTGTTCTACACCGGGAATCTGCTGTGGATTGAAACCCGGCGCAAGAACCAGCGCGGCGGCGAACCGGTGCTGCAAACACGGGCCGCCTACTGGCTGTCTGCCGGCACCGTCGGTGTCTGCGTTGGCAGCATGGCCGGCATCTCCGTGATTATCGCCGCCGCCAAGCTGCTGCACGGTGAATGGCATATGCCTTTGTACTACACGGTGTTTGTGGTGTGCTGCGGATGGGCGTTCTGGCGCGGTGCGGCCAGGGCAGGCGCTGAACTGCTGTGGTTTGCGGCATTTGCCACGCTGCTGATCCCTGCCGCTACGCTGTGGCGTGGCTTGCCGGGCCACGCTTACGGCGTCGATATTGCGGCGGTGTGCTTTGCGCTGGTGTTTATCCGGTTGGCGCTGGCCGCGCGGCGGCGTCAGGTATCGGGCGTGACGGCCAGCGTCTGGGCGCCTGCCTGAAGCGCTTCCAGTTCGCTCTCGGTGAATCCGGCCTGGCGGCGGGCCTCCAGATTGAAGGGACCGCGCAGGGTCGGCGCATTGTACTGGCGTGCCAGTTCATAGTAGGTCGGCATCAGTTCCAGGCTGCGCAGGCGGCACAGGTAGCCGTACCAGCGGTTGCCGATTTCCACGTGGCCGATCTCGTCGCGCAGGATGATGTCCAGGATGGCGGCGGCCTCCTGGTCGCCGGCCTGGGCCAGCTTGGCGCGCAGTGGCGGATTGGCGTCCAGGCCGCGTGCTTCCAGCGTGCGCGGCACCAGCGCCATGCGGGCCAGGACATCGTCGCAGGTTTTCTCCACCATCTCCCACAGCGCGCCATGGCCGCTGAAATCGCCGTAGCGGTAGCCCTGCTTTTGCAGGTGCGCGTCCAGCAGCGAGAAATGGTAAGCCTCTTCCCGGGCGACCTGCAGCCAGTCCGTGTAGTACGCGGCTGGCAGGCCGGGGAAGCGCCAGATGGCGTCCAGCGCCAGGTTGATGGCGTTGAACTCGATGTGCGCCAGCGCGTGTATCAGCATGGCGCGGCCTTCGGTGGTGTTCATGGAGCGTCGCCCTACCTTCAGCGGCGGCACCAGTTCCGGCTTGTCGGGGCGGCCGGGAATGGCGGCCGACGACGCCAGTTCGGCGGCTGGATCCGGCGTGCAGCCGCCCTCCTGCGCCGCTGCCGCCATCGCATACACGGCCGCTACCTTGGCGTCCGGATCGGCTTCGATCAAGCAATGCAGTGCGCGGGCGCGCAGTTCCTGAGGTACAGCCATACGGGTCTTTCAAATCAGCGAGGGCGATAGTTTATCACTGCGCGCTTGGTTCCTGCGGAACTAGTCCCTGTCCTACACCGACACTGCACGCGCACCGATACCTCAACTATCGCGCGGAACGCATCATTAGCGCTGTCACCACGTCCACTGACGCGGGGCGTTATTAACCAATTGGAGACCACTATCATGAGCTACCTGGACCGCGACACCTATGGCATCTACCGCAGCGATGAGGACACCGGCCCCGGCCCACGTCTGATGGGCGCGGACACGCTGATCGGCGAGGATGTGTACAACCGCCAGGACGAAGACCTCGGCGATATCAAGGAAATCATGCTGGACATGCGCAATGGCCAGGTGGCCTACGCTGTGCTGTCGTTCGGCGGCTGGCTGGGTATGGGCGACAAGCTGTTTGCCGTGCCATGGCAAGCGCTGCAACTGGACACCGCCAACAAGCGCTTCCTGCTGGACGTCTCGAAAGACCATCTGAAAAACGCACCGGGCTTTGACAAGGACAACTGGCCGGACATGGCCAGCGCCGAATTCAATAGCCAGCTCCACAACTTCTATGGCACCAGCCAGAACGTGCCGGGCGGCGTGACCGCGAGCGGCAGCGTAATGGGCACCGGCAGCGGTAGCCTGCAAAGCGATCCTGGCTACGGCAGCAGTATCGGCACCGGCGGCACGGGCAATATCGGCGGCACCGCCGGTTCTTCCGGTACGCTGAGCGACGACCCTGCCCGTAACCGCGGTAACTACTAATTACGCTGGCTTTACCGGCGCACATATTGGCTCGCCAAGGCATGCGATAGACGGCATGCCTGGCGGGCATCTCTGGTTTAATCGCTGCATCGATAGCGCTATGACCAGCCATGCAAAAAACCTTCGCTACAGCCCTCCTCGCGCTCGCCGCAGCGCTGCCCGCCCACGCTTTTGAACCGCTGCCCGCTGAAACCATGGACGACACGCGCGTGTTCAAGGTCGAGGTGCTACAGGTAACCGACATCGAACCCTATCGCGATGCGCTCAACGGCTTCCTCAAGTCCCTGCGAGCCAGCGGCCTGGTGGATGGCAAAAACCTCAGCGTGCATAAGTCCACGATTGATTTCGACGTCGAGAACGGCGGCTTCTGGAGCAAGCTCGGCGTGCTGCTGCGCATCCGCCAGGAAGCCTCGCGCATTGTCGAAGCCAAGCCGGATCTGGTGCTGACCATCGGCACGCCCGCCACCAAGTATGCGCGCGGGATGATGGCGGACGCCCATATTCCACTGGTGTTCACGGCGGTGGCCAATCCCGAGGATGCGGGCTGCGTGTCCCTTGTGGACGCGGGCGAAGGCGCCACGGGCTCCACGCTGTACACCGATATGACCGACAGCCTCAAGCTGGTCAAGGATGTGTTTCCGTCCGTACGCCGGATCGGCATGGTGCATACGGATGACGAGAATGGCGTTGCCAACGTGGCGGCGGCTACCGTGAAAGGCAAGCCGCTGGGGCTGGAAGTGAGCGCCCGGCTGGTCAACAAGTCCGACCATATCGCGCCCTCGCTCAAGGAGCTGCATGCGGGCGGCGTCGACATGTTTGCCGTGCCGCTTGACACCTATTACGGCCTGCATCGCTACGAGGCCGCTATGGATCTGGGCGATTTTGGCATCGAAAACAAGGTGCCGGTGGTGACGCTGGCCATGGTCCGCGTGCCAGGCGCGGCGCTGTACGTCGGAGCGGACTTCAAACAGGTCGGCCAGCTGGCGGGCACGCAGGCGGCCAAAATCTTGCAGCGCCACACCAAGCCCGATGTGCTGCCGATTCTGCGCCAGAGCACGCCGACGGTACTCATCGACCCGGCCCGTCTGGCGGCGCTGCAAGTGAGCTTGCCGCCGACGCTGGCGGCGCGCAAGAAGGAAACAGCCAATGGTTTCTGGCAAATCGATCTGACGCAATAAGTTGCTATACTTGCCCCATAATTCATCTGGAGACAGGGGCCGCCATGCGGCGCAGGCGTTTTCTCATGGTCACAGCGGCCACTGCCGCAAGCAGCCTGGTGTACGCGGCGCCGGCGCCGCAGCGCATTGTCCTGGCCGGGCTGGTCACGGAGGCTGACCGCTACGCCGCCGAATGGCTGACCCTGATCTACACCGAGGCATTCCGCCAACTCGGCGTTGCGCTGGAAATCCGCAACTACCCTGCCAGCCGAGCATCCGCCGAAGCGCTGGCCGGCAATGTGGACGGTGAAATGGTCCGCAACCTGGAGTACCAGGAGATGCAGCAGGTGCTGGTACGCGTGCCGGAGCCCACCATGTTTGTGACCACCGCCAGCTATGTCCATCGGCCCGACGTCACACCAGCGGCTGGCTGGGAGGGGCTGCGCGACACTCGCTATCACGTTGAATACCGCGCCGGCTACATGGTCATGGGCAAGAAGCTGGCCGCCGTGGTTCCCGCCGCCAATCTGACCAGCGTACGCAGCGCGCAACTGGGCTTGCGTAAACTGGCGCTGGGGCGCATCGATCTCTATGTGGACAATATCGAGGTGGTGGAACCCTTGCTGTCGTCGGACGAATTCCGCACTCTTGGCATACGGCAAGCCTCGGTCATCGAGCGGAGCGCCGTCTATTGCTATCTGAACCGCAAACACGCCGATTTGGCAGGCCGGCTCGGGGTGGTGTTGAAAAAGATGCGCGAGAGCGGCCTGATCGAGCGCTACCGCCGACAGGCGCTGGCCGATTCGCGCTGATTGCACCAAAACCGGGCATTTCCATTGGCACACTTCTTGATAGAAGGATATGTGTGCTCAACTGGGAATGTTCGATATGGAAAAATTCTTCAATGAAATGACTGTTGACGGCCTGGCACACACAGCCAGCGCCGACGTCCGTGAACACTACCGCGAATTCTGCGGCTGGCTGCAACGCCAGTCGGCAGAAACCATCGAACGCAAGCGCGCCGAAGCGGATCTGACCTTCCGCCGCGTCGGCATCACGTTTGCCGTGTATGGCGACGACGCCGGCACCGAACGGCTGATCCCCTTCGACACCATCCCGCGCATTATTCCGGCGCCTGAATGGAAGCAGCTGCAAACCGGGCTGGTGCAGCGCGTGAAGGCGCTGAATATGTTCATCCACGATATCTATCACGAGCAGAACATCATCAAGGCTGGGATCATTCCGGCCGAGCAGATCTACCGCAATGCGCAGTACCGGCCAGAGATGCAAGGGATTAACGTGGCGTCGGACATCTACGCGCATATCGCCGGCGTCGACATCGTGCGCGCCGGCCAGGGCGAATTCTACGTGCTGGAAGACAATCTGCGCGTGCCGTCCGGTGTGTCTTATATGCTGGAAGACCGCAAGATGATGATGCGGCTGTTCCCGGAGCTATTCGCGCGCAACAAGATTGCGCCGGTCGACCATTATCCCGACATGCTGCTGGATAACCTGCGCTCGGTCGCGCCCATGGGCATCAACGATCCCACGGTGGTGGTCATGACGCCGGGCATGTACAACTCCGCCTATTTTGAGCACGCCTTCCTGGCGCAGCAGATGGGCGTCGAGCTGGTGGAAGGCAAGGACCTGTTTGTCAGCGATAACACGGTGTTCATGCGTACCACGCGCGGGCCGAAGCGGGTGGACGTCATCTATCGCCGTCTCGACGATGATTTCCTCGATCCGCTGGCCTTCCGGCCGGATTCCTCGCTTGGCGTGCCGGGACTGCTGTCGGTCTACCGCGCCGGGCGCGTGACGCTGGCCAACGCCATCGGCACCGGTGTGGCCGACGACAAGTCGATTTATCCCTATGTACCGGACATGATCCAGTTTTACCTGTCGGAAGCGCCGATATTGAACAATGTGCCGACGTATCAGTGCCGCAAGAAAGAAGAGCTGGAGTACACGCTGGCGCATCTGCCCGAGCTGGTGGTCAAGGAGGTGCATGGCGCCGGTGGCTACGGCATGCTGGTCGGCCCCGCCTCGACCAAGGCGCAGATCGAAGACTTCCGCCAGCGTCTGATCGCCAGGCCGGACGGTTACATCGCCCAGCCGACGCTGGCCTTGTCCGCCTGCCCGACATATGTGGAAAACGGCATTGCCCCGCGTCACATCGATTTACGTCCCTTTGTGCTGTCCGGCAAGACCATTTCCATGGTGCCCGGCGGCCTGACGCGCGTGGCCCTGCAGGAAGGTTCGCTGGTGGTGAACTCGTCGCAAGGCGGCGGCACCAAGGACACCTGGATACTGGAACGATAAGGAGACATGCCATGCTGAGCCGCACTGCCGACCATTTGTTCTGGATGGCGCGCTACACCGAACGCGCTGAAAATACCGCCCGCATGCTGGATGTGAACGTGCAAACCTCGATGCTGCCGCAATCGGTGCAGGAGCAGGCGCAGGGTTGGCGTGCCCTGCTCGGCATCTCCGAGCTGCAATATGCGTTCGACCAGCAATACCAGTCGCTCGAGGGGCGCGAGGTGATCGACTTCATGGTGCGCGATCCCGGTAACTCGTCGTCGATTGTTGCCTGCCTGACGCAGGCGCGGGAGAACGCGCGCGCCGTCCGCGGCACGCTGACCACCGAAGTCTGGGAGATCCAGAACCAGACCTGGCTGGACATGCAGCGCCGCCTGCAAACGGATTTGCTGGAAACCGATCCCAGCAAGTTCTTCGAGTGGGTCAAGTACCGCTCCCACCTGTCGCGCGGCGTCACGCTGGGCACCATGTTGCGCGATGAGGCGGTGCATTTCATCCGCCTGGGTACTTTTCTTGAACGTGCCGACAACACGGCGCGCATCCTGGACGTCAAATACCACAGCGGCGCGCCGGAGAGCGGCGAAAGCATGAGCCAGCGCGACTTTTACTACTGGGGCGCGATGCTGCGCTCGGTTTCCGGCTTCGAAATCTATCGCAAGGTCTACCGCGATGTCATCACGCCGGCCCGCATCGCCGAGCTGCTGATGCTGCGCCCTGACATGCCGCGCTCGCTGCTGGCGTGCATGGACGAGGTGGTGCAGAACCTGCACGAAGTGCGGAATGATGTATCGGCCGATACCGAGCGCTTTGCCGGACGTCTGCGCGCGGAGCTTCAATTCGGTAAGATCGAGGACATCCTGGCCGAGGGCCTGCACGATACCCTGACCCGCTTCCTGGCGGATATTTACGAACTGGGCAACCGCGTCAGCCGCGATTTCCTGGTGCCGCTGGCGGCATAAGCGAAAGGCCCTTCCATGCAACTAACCATCCGGCATGAAACACGCTACACCTACAGTTTGCCGCTGGCCTACACCATCCAGCAGCTACATCTGACGCCGCGTATTGAACCGCAGCAGCATGTGCTGTCCTGGCAGCTGTCGGCGCCGGGCCATCTGCACGCCTATACCGATGCCTACGGCAACCTGTCGCACATGATGACCATGGAGACGCCGCATCAGACGCTGTCGATCGTGGCCACGGGTGTGGTGGAAACCACGGCGCCCGAGCGCGGGCGTGTGCCGTCCGGGGATACGCAATCGCCGCTGATCTTTACCGTGCCGACGCGCCTGACCGCCGCCACGCCCGGCATCCAGGAGCTGGCCGCGTCCTGCTTGCCGGACGGCCAGGCGATGACGCGCGACCTGATGTCGCTGGCGGAGCACATCTTTGGTGCGGTCCGGTATCAAAGCGGTGCGACGGCGGTGTCCACCACGGCCAGCGACGCGCTCGCCCTGGGTCAGGGGGTGTGCCAGGACCATGCCCATTTGTTCCTGGCCTGCTGTCACGCGCACGGGATTCCGGCGCGCTACGTGTCCGGCTATATCGATCCTGGCAATACCGGCCATGCCGCCAGCCATGCCTGGGTGGATGCCTGGGCCGATGACAAGGGGTATGCGGGCTGGGTCAGCATCGACGTCACCCATGCGCGCCTGATGTCCGATGCCTATTGCCGCCTCGCCATAGGCCGTGATTACGACGGCGCCGCACCTGTGCGCGGCGTGCGGCGCGGCGGCGGTACCGAGTCGCTGAGTGTGGACGTACAGATCGTGCCGCAATGAGCCGGATAACCTCGATTAACCATCTTAAAACTGTGCGACGATGACTTATTGTGTGGGCATGCGCCTGAATGCCGGGCTGGTATTTTTATCCGATTCGCGTACCAATGCTGGTGTGGACCAGGTCGGCACGTTCCGCAAGCTGAGTGTGTTTGAAATACCCGGCGAGCGCCTGATGGTGATGATGACGGCGGGGAATCTGTCGATCTCGCAATCGATACGCCAGTTGGTGGCGGAGCTCAAAACCGACGACGGCCATAGCATCTGGACCGCGCCGAATCTGTATGAGGCGGCCCGCATCCTAGGCCAGGCCGTGCGCCAGGTGCATGCGCGCGATGCGCAGGCGCTGTCGGAATTCGGGATTGAGTTCAACGTCAGCATGATCTTCGGCGGCCAGATCAAGGGCGAGCGCTGCCGGCTGTTCCAAATTTATTCGGCCGGCAACTTCATCGAGGCGCGTGACGAGAACACCTATTTCCAGATCGGAGAAGCCAAGTATGGCAAACCGATCATCGACCGCGTGGTCACACCAGCCACCTCGCTTGATGACGCGGCTAAGTGTGCGCTGATTTCCATGGATTCAACGCTGCGCTCGAATGTGTCGGTCGGCCTGCCGCTGGACTTGCTGGTGTACGAGAGTGATCAGCTGGCGCTGACCCATTTTGTAACAATTGATGACCGCAATGCGTACTTCCAGATGATACGCAACACCTGGGGCCAGCAGCTCAAGAGCGTTTTTGAGGGGCTGGACGCGCCGGTATGGAATGCGGCGCCCGGCATGGCAGATAATGTGTTGCATGCAGCCAACACTATCAATCAGCCTGTGCGTGTGACACCGCCGGGCGGGACGGCGCCGGCGAGCGCGCATGGACCGTTGCAAACTTTGTCGCAACAATTTCACGACGGGCAACAGTAATTGGGGTGGCGCTACCGAGGCGTATGATAGGATAATGACAACCCTGTCCCCGGAGTACCGCATGACCGACGCCATTCCATCCAATTCCGCAGAAAGCATCTTTTCGGTCGATATGTTGTTGAAATATATGGGGAATGACGATAAGGCGCTGGCTGTAGTGTCGAAAATTGTCCGCGACGCTGTCGCTCCCCGCATGGCGCCGATTGAGCTGGCAGCGACGGCCTTGCGCGAGCAACGGCTGGCCGATGCGGGCAAAATCCTGCACACGCTACGCGGTTCCATCGGTACGCTGGGCGCCAAGCGCCTGGTGACGGCCTCGCTGTCATTGGAAAAGGCGATTGCCGAACAACATACCGAGCTCATCCCTACCTTGCTGACCGCGCTTGAATCCGAGTATCAATTGGTATTACGCAATGCTGATGACTGGCTGCAACGTAATATGCCTCAGGGCGTGTAGTACCCGCCCCTATCATTCACGATTTATGAAGCCCTGTTTTTGCTGCATTGCACAGCAGAAGCAGGCTGCGCATGGTTATTTTGGCCATTAACGAATGGTTACAATTGTTACCCCCATTCGCCATCTGAGAACGGGCGGTAGAAATTCTTCATGCTAATATCGCCAGCAACTGAAGTGTGGATCGGCAAGCTTGTCAAATGTCAGAGGGTGCGCCACGGTTTGCGACGACTTTGTAGAATGCCCCGTCTTGGATTGCATTTTGCATGCTATTGCGTAATCGACAATTTGCCCAGGCGCAAGTATAATGGTGCAGCGCATCGTGGCCCGTCGGCGACCGGTGGCCAAGCTTTAATCAAGGATGTTAAATTTATGGAATTATTCAACAAGTCTGGTGTATTGGTATCTTCGGTGCTGGTGCTCATCGGTGCACTCATCGCCTGCCAGGCTCAGGAAGACGCAATTCCATCGTCATCGGTGATTGAAGCTGCTGCCATGCAAATCGGCCCTAACGGCCAACCGGCTGCCGAACGCCGCCTGCAGGAGTGGGCCGAGCAAGGGTCGCCAGTGGCCCAGCGCGAGCTGGCGCTGCGCTACCTGTCCAATCCCTCCAAACGCCGGGAAGCCATGGCGCTGTTTGAACGTGCTGCCAGTGCGGGCGATGCCCAGGCTGCCGTCGGCCTGGTCGGTATGGCGCACGAAACCGGTGTCGCCAGTTCTGGCAGCGCCGGGACAACGCTGAACACCAGCCGCGTCCTCAAGGAAGCGGCTACCGCCAATTATGTAGCGCACTAAGAGCCCGGCATGGACCGGCTGCGCGCACTGGAAGTGTTCGTGGAAGTCGTCAAGCGCGATGGCTTTGCCCGCGCCGCCGAAGCGCTGGACACCTCCCCCGCCAATGTCACCCGCTATATCAGCGACCTGGAAGCCCATCTCCAGACCCGTTTGCTGAACCGCAGCTCGCGTAAGATGTCGCTGACCTCCAGCGGCGAAGCGTTGTTTGAGCGCGCCAAATCCATTCTTGATGATGTCGCCGAGGCGGAAGCAATCGTTTCGTCCGCCACCATGCAGCCGCACGGTGTGTTGCGCATCAATGCACCGCTGAGTTTTGGCGTGCTGCACCTGGCGCCGCTGTGGGCCAGGTTCATGCGGCTGTATCCCGAAGTGCAACTGGATGTGTCCTTGATAGACCGCGTGGTTGACATCGTCGAGGAAGGCTATGACATGGCGGTGCGTATCTCGCGCGCCGGTTCGGCGTCCAACGTGGCGCGCAAGCTGGCGACCTCGCGCAACGTGCTGTGCGCGTCGCCGGATTACATCCAGCAGCACGGCATGCCGCAAACTCCGTCCGACCTGCTGCGTCACACCTGCATAGGCTATAGCTACGCCGCCAGCGCCGATGAATGGCAGATGCTTGACGCCAGTGGCCAGCCGCATGCGGTGAAGGTGCGCTGCGCGATGCACACCAACAACGGCGATACTGCGCGTGCCGCCGCCCTGGGCGGCCTGGGCGTCATCTGGCAACCGACTTTCCTGGTCGGCGAGGACTTGCGCGCCGGCAGGCTGCAGCGTGTGATGCCGGACTATCAGATGCCGGATATGGATGTGCTGGCAGTCTACCCCAGCCGCCGCCACCTGAGCGCCAAGGTACGAGTGATGATCGATTTCCTGGTGCAGGAACTGGCCGGCACGCCCTGGGATCAGTGATGGGTGGCGAGGTGCCGCTCGTACCAGTGCAAGAACTGCCTGAGCCCGCGCCGCAAATCATGCGTCGGCGCATAGCCGAGTAGCTCCGTCGCCTTGGAAATATCCGCCTGCGAATGCTGCACGTCCCCTGCGCGGAAGGGGCCATAGCTTGGCTGATAGTCATGCAAATGGGGGTAACGATCCACCAACAGCTGGTGCAGCAGCAGATACAGATTGTTCAGGCTGGTTCGGGTGTTCAACGCCACGTTATACACCTGATTGACGGCGCCGGATGTGCCGGTCAGCGCGGCCAGCAGATTGGCCTGAACGACGTTGGCGACGTAGCAAAAATCCCGGCTGGTTTCTCCATCGCCATTGATGACCAGCGGACGCTGCTCTATCATGGCCCGCACCCACTGCGGTATGACTGCTGCGTAGGCTCCAAGTGCATCCTGGCGTGGACCGAATACGTTGAAGTAACGCAGCCCGATCGTTTCCAGCCCATAGCAGCGCGCATACATGCCGGCATACAGTTCGTTGACGTGCTTGGTCAGTGCGTAGGGCGACAAGGCTGCGCCGATGTGCTGCTCCTGCTTCGGCAATCCCGGATGATCGCCATACGTCGCGCTGGATGCCGCGTAGATCAGACGCTTGACCCCTGCCATGCGTGCCGCGTCAAGCACCTGCACATATCCGGTGATGTTGATTTCGTTGTACAGCAAGGGCTTGGTCAGCGAGCGCGTCACGGAACCCAGCGCGGCCTGATGGAGCACGTAATCAGCATGGTCACAGGCCTGGCGGCAAACGGCAAGATCGCGGATATCACCTTCGATCAACTCGAAATGGCGCCATGCCTTGTCGCCCACCAGGTCCCGCACCTGATCCAGATTGTGCCGGTAGCCGGTCAGGAAGTTATCGACGCCGACCACGTGCTGCCCCAGTTCCAGCAGCGCTTGCAGCAGGTTGGAACCGATGAAGCCGGCCACTCCCGTGATAACCCAACGATGCTGCGCCTGCCCCAACTGCTCGCGGACGATCTGGTAAGTGCTGGTGGTGGGTGTACCGTTTTCGTAGTCGCTCATCACAACCTCCACACGCTGAGTCCGCCCTGACGCAACGCTTGCGCATCAAACTGGGATTTGAGGTCGATGAAGCAGCCGCTGGGCGCCACCTTGTCCAGCATCTGGCCCAGCGGGCGCTCAATCAGCTGTTTGTGGGCGACCGCGCTGATCAAGGCTTCGGCGCACGGTAGTTCGTCCCAGTGACGCAGGCGGATGCCATATTCGTGCATGGCTTCGTCGGCATCGGCCACCGGGTCGTGGACGTGGACTTGCAAACCGTAGGATTCCAGTTCGCGGATCAGGTCCGCTACTTTGGAATTGCGCAGGTCCGGACAGTTTTCCTTGAAGGTCAGCCCCAGCACATTGACGCGGCAACCACGCAGCTTAAAGCCGGCGCGGACCATTTCCTTGACGGTTTTTTCAGCCACAAACTTGGCCATGCCGTCATTGATGCGCCGGCCCGCCAGGATGACATCGGGATGATAGCCAAGCATGACGGCCTTATGGGTCAGATAATAGGGATCAACGCCGATGCAATGCCCGCCCACCAGCCCAGGACGAAACGGCAAGAAATTCCATTTGCTGCCGGCCGCCTGCAACACTTCCGCCGTATCGATGTCGAGCCGGTCGAAAATAATCGCCAGTTCATTCATCAAGGCGATGTTGAGGTCGCGCTGGGTGTTCTCGATGACCTTGGCCGCCTCCGCTACCTTGCGCACCGCGTCCTCGACCGAAGCGCCATAGCGGTAGCGCACCTGCGCCAGGCCAGTGATGCCGGGCTTGATCCCGTGCCGCACGTTGTAGTACGCGATCCGCTGGCGCAACTGCTTGACGAAATAGGCGCGCTCCGGCCGCGGACCGACAAAACTCATGTCGCCCCTGAACACATTCAGCATCTGCGGCAGCTCGTCGATGCGCAGCTGACGTATCCAGCGCCCCACGCGCGTCACACGCGGATCGCCCTCGCTCGCCCAGCGTGGCTGACCATCGCGCTCCGCATCCGGCCGCATGCTGCGAAATTTCAGCACGTGGAACACGCGGTTGCCCCGGCCGACACGCTCCTGCCGGAAAAACACCGGCCCGCCGTCGTCCATCTTGATCGCCAGCGCCGTTGCCAGCATCACCGGCGTCGCGATCAGGCCGATCGCGGCACTGGCGGTCAAATCGAAAAGCCGCTTCACGGCCGCGCGTGTGACGCTCTGGTCAAAGCCGCCGCCGAAAATCAGGTAACTGGGCTGCAGCGAATCCACCCGGATCTGACAGGCTTCGCGCTCAAAGAAGGTGGCGGCATCCGTTACCGGCACGCCGCCCAGGGCGCACTCCAGCAACTGGCGCACAGGGAAAGCGCCATTGCGCCGGTCGCCGACCGTGACGATGATTTCGTCCGCCGCGTAGCGCCGCGCCAATGCCAGCAACGGCAGATCCGCCGGCAGCAGCATCGCCGGCGGCACCGCGCGCAGCTCGCCGGATACCGGCACAAACCCCACCACGCGAAATGGATGGAAGCCGACGCTGCTTGCCGCCAGCGCCATGCACTCCAGCGCGAGTGCGCCGTCCCCCACGATAATCAGCCGCTGCTCCAGCATGCGCGATTGCGCCGACGTGAAGACAATCAGCCGCGCCAGCAGCACCGCGCCGCCGCCCAGCAAGAACACCGTGCTGCCCAGCCGTCCCAACTGTATGCCCGGCAGCAGGCCAGCCAGCAAACGCATCAGGCAAAACCCCAGCACAAACGACGGCATGATACGCAGCAGTGTACTTTTGACATCCTCGCGCGACTGGTCATGCTGGTACATGCCGAGTGTGCCCATGCTGAACACCATCACCAGTGCAAACACCACTGCCGGCCCATACAGCTGGCTGGCATCGGACAGCCACAGAGGCGCACTGGCCACTGCCGCTGCCAGCAATATCGACAGCTCCAGCAATAGCAGCATGACGGCGATTCTGGACACATAATGGTGAAAGATGCGGATCACGGTGGCCTCCCAGGCGAAGCTTTCATCATGGGGAATGCTCAAGCTCAGGCCTTGAGCGTCCGCAACCCACCTCGCCAAAAGGGCTATTTGTGACGCGACTATGACAAATGGTCTATAGTCATGGTTCTCTATTGCATTTCCACCACGTAATCATGAAATTTGATGTTGCAATTGTCGGCAGCGGATTGGCCGGCCTGTCGGTCGCCCTGCATCTGGCCGAAACACGCACCGTAGCGATTATTTCCAAACGTGCGCTCAAGGATGGCGCCAGCAACTGGGCGCAAGGCGGCATCGCCGCCGTACTGGATTCCGGCGACAGCCACAGCCAGCATATAGAAGACACCCTGATCGCCGGCGGCGGCCTGTGCGACGAAAGCGCGACGCGCTACATCGTCGAGCACGGCCGCGAAGCGATCGAATGGCTGATCGACCAGGGTGTGCCGTTCACGCGCGACGACTCGGCCGAACTGGGCTTCCACCTCACGCGCGAGGGCGGCCACAGCCAGCGGCGCATCATCCACGCGGCGGACGCCACCGGCAACGCCGTGCAAACCACGCTGGAAGAAAAAGTCCGCGCCCACCCGAACATCACGCTGTTCGAACACCACTGCGCCATCGACCTGATTACCTCGGACAAGGTGCACCCGCTCAAAAAAGGCCACGCCCAGCCCAAGTGCTACGGCCTGTACGTGCAGGACGAGCAGACCGGCCAGGTCCACACCTTCGCCGCCGAGCAGACGGTGATGTGCACCGGCGGCGCCGGCAAGGTCTACCTGTACACCACCAACCCGGACACCGCCAGCGGCGACGGCATCGCCATGGCCTGGCGCGCGGGCTGCCGCGTGGCCAATATGGAATTCATCCAGTTCCACCCGACCTGTTTGTACCACCCGTACGCCAAGTCCTTCCTGATTACCGAAGCGATCCGTGGCGAAGGCGGCCTGCTCAAGCTGCCGCCGGAAGCCGGCGCCGCTGCCGGCCAGCGCTTCATGCTGTCGCACGACGAGCGCGCCGAGCTGGCGCCGCGCGACGTGGTGGCGCGCGCCATCGACTTTGAAATCAAGAAGCGCGGCCTGGACTACGTTCACCTGGACATCAGCCACAAGCCGGCCGAATTCCTGATCGAGCACTTCCCGACCATCTACGCGCGCTGCATGGAACTGGGCATCGACATCACCAAAGAACCGATCCCCGTGGTGCCGGCCGCCCACTACACCTGCGGCGGCGTGGTGACCGACATGCACGGCCGCACGGATTTGCCGGGCTTGTACGCGGTCGGCGAAACCGCCTGCACCGGCCTGCATGGCGCCAACCGACTGGCCAGCAACTCGCTGCTGGAATGCGTGGTCATCGGCCGCGCCTGCGCCATGGACATCACCGCCAAGGAAAAAGGCGAAGTGCCTTACCTGCCGGACTGGGACGAAAGCCGCGTCAGCGATGCCGATGAAGAAGTGGTCATCTCCCACAACTGGGACGAGCTGCGCCGCTTCATGTGGAACTACGTGGGCATCGTCCGCACCAGCAAGCGCCTGGAACGCGCGCAGCACCGCATTGCGCTGCTCAAGGAAGAAATCGACGAGTACTACCAGAACTTCCGCGTCACGCACGACTTGCTGGAGCTGCGCAACCTGGTCGATGTCGCCAGCCTGATCGTCAACAGCGCCCTGCTGCGCCGGGAAAGCCGCGGCCTGCATTTCAGCCGCGACTATCCGGAAACCCTGGCCAAGGCGCTGCCCACCATCCTGACGCCGCCGCGACGCAAATAATGATCGCAGTCCGTCACGCCACGCCAGCCGACATCCCGGCCATGGAAGCGCTGATCGCGCGTTCCGGCATTGCGCTCAGCGCCGGTTTTTATACCAGCGAGCAGGCGCAAGCCGTAACGCGTTACGTATTTGGCGTCGATACGCAACTCGTGGCGGACCAGACGTATTTTGTGATTGAGAAGGACGGCCAGCTGGCGGCCTGCGGTGGCTGGAGCAAGCGTGCCACCTTGTTTGGCGCCGATCGCACCAAGCTTGGCGCCGATCCGCTGCTGGATCCGGCGCGGGAACCAGCCCGCATCCGCGCCTTCTTTGTTGATCCGTCGGCAGCGCGCCAGGGCCTGGGCCGTCTGCTGCTCCAGCACTGCACCGACGCAGCGCTGGCGGGCGGCTTCCACACCCTGGAACTGGCCGCCACCATGCCCGGCGTGCCGCTCTACCAGGCCTGCGGCTTTACCATCATCGAGAACATGGAACTGGATTTGCCAGGGAACGTCAAAGTTCCGCTGGCAAAAATGCGCAAGACCGTCGCGGCTTAAGCGGCGCCCTGACGGCGGCGGGCAACCACGCCCATCAGGCCAAGACCTGCCAGCAGCATGCCGTAGGTTTCCGGTTCAGGCACGGGCAGCGCCGCGCCGAAACCATCCAGATAGACGTAGCCGGTATGTGCGGTCGGGTTGCAATCCGCCGCCAGCAGCGACAGCGTGAAGCTGTGGCCGGACAGCGACTGGTCGATGTTCAGCTGCTCAACCTGCCATTGCGGCGTGTAGAACAAACCATTTTCGGTCAGGAAGCGCGAGTCGACGCCAGAACCGGTATAGCCGGCATTGTAGCTGCGGCTGACCAGCAATTGACCAGTGGTATTGTCGGTCAGCGTCAGCTTCATCACGGCAGATTCGTTCTCGACGTGGCCGCCGTTTTCCAGCACGGCCTTCCAGGCGAAAACGATTTTATTGTCGGTGTAATTGCTGACCTGCTGGCTGATGGCGGTGGCGTTGCCGCCATCCCAGGTGTCTTCCGCGCGGTAGGCGTACTTGCCGCTATAGATGGTCGAACCAATCAGGCTGCCCAGCCGTGGATCGACATAGCTGCCATCGACGATGGCGCCGCGGCTGCCGTTATCGGTATGCAGGCTGCCGCCTGGCAACAGCTGCGCTGGCGTCAGCGCGTCGTTGAGAACGGTGCCACGGTAACCGCCGCCCGTGATCCAGCCGTTAGTGTTGCCATCTTCAAAGCCGCCATTCACAAAGTCTTCCGCCTGCGCCAGACCGCTCAGGCACAGCATCCCCAGTACACCCGCCACGTATTGTAATTTCATGTATTACCCACTTTGATTAAAAAGAGGGCATATTTTATTGTTTTATTGATTACTCAATTTAACAATTTTCAATCGTGCGCGGGTGAAGTCAACAATAAAATTTTGTTAACCAATGATGCGTAAAGAATAATCGGTAGCGCGGATATCCTTGGTCAGGCTGCCGATGGAGATACGGTCCACGCCGGTTTCGGCAATCGCGCGCACGGTATCGAAATTGATGCCGCCGGAAGCCTCCAGCAGCGCGCGGCCAGCATTCACCGCCACCGCTTCACGCATTATGTCCGTGCTGAAGTTATCCAGCAGGATGGACAACGCGCCCGCATCCAGCGCTTCACGCAGCTCGTCCAGCGATTCCACTTCCACCTGTATCGACACACCCTTGTTCAGCGCCTTGGCCGCCAGCACCGCATTGGTGATGCCGCCCGCCGCCGCGATGTGGTTCTCCTTGATGAGGATGCCGTCATACAGCGCCAGGCGCTGGTTCTGGCCACCGCCCACACGCACCGCATACTTCTGCGCCAGGCGCAGGCCCGGCAGCGTCTTGCGGGTATCCAGGATGGCGGCGCGGGTGCCGGCGATCACGTCCACATACTTGCGGGTCGCCGTCGCCACGCCGGACAGCAGCTGCATGAAGTTTAGCGCACCGCGTTCCGCCGTCAGCAGCGCGCGCGCCGGACCGGCGATGGTGCAGACCACGCTGTCGGCCTTCATCATGTCGCCTTCCGCGTACTGCCAGTCGATTTCAATACCAGCCTGCATGCAGTTCATGACGCCTTCAAACCACGCCGCGCCGCACAGCACCGCATCTTCGCGCACGATCACGCGGGCCTGCGCGCGGCCGCCTTCCGGCACCAGCAAGCCGGTCAGGTCGCCGGGACCGACATCTTCCAGCAGCGCCGCCAGCAGATTGGCTTCAAACGCCGACTTCAACGCGTCGTCAAACGGCGCGAACTTGTTAATCAGAGTGCTCATGCAGGACCAATTCCCGAAAACAGTTTAGCTTCTTGCGCCAGATCCGGCCCTGGCTGCACCTTGGCTTTTTTGGCCGCGGCAAAGTCCAGCATGCGCGTGATCGAGGTCACGGCCTGCTTGCCGATTTCCGCATCGACGAAGATTTCGTTGGCCGCGCTGACCTCCGGCTGGTCCATATTCTCCAGCAGGTCCGCCAGATTCTGCAGGCCGTTCATGGCCATCCACGGGCAGTGCGCGCAGCTCTTGCAGGTGGCGCTGTTGCCGGCGGTTGGCGCTTCAATGAAACGCTTGCCCGGCGCGGCGGCGCGCATCTTGTGCAGGATGCCGTTGTCGGTGGCAACGATGAAGGTATCGCAGTCCGACTCCACGGCGGCGTTGATGATCTGCGTAGTCGAGCCCACGACATCGGCCAGCGCCACCACATTGGCTGGCGATTCAGGGTGCACCAGGATCTTCGCTTCAGGGTATTGCGCCTTCAGCAGTTCCAGCTCCACCCCTTTGAACTCGTCATGCACCAGGCAGGAGCCCTGCCACAGCAGCATGTCAGCGCCGGTCTGTTTCTGGATGTAGGAACCCAGATGCTTGTCCGGCGCCCACAGGATCTTCTTGCCCTGCTCATGCAGGTGCTTGACGATGTCCAGGCCGATCGACGAGGTCACCATCCAGTCCGCACGCGCCTTGACGGCAGCGCTGGTGTTGGCGTACACCACCACCGTGCGGTCCGGATGGGCGTCGCAGTAGGCGGTGAACTCGTCGGCCGGGCAGCCCAGGTCCAGCGAACAGGTCGCGTCCAGGTCCGGCATCAGGATGCGTTTTTCCGGGCTCAGGATCTTGGCCGTTTCGCCCATGAAGCGCACGCCGGCGACGATCAGCGTCTTGGCCGGATGATCGCGGCCAAAGCGCGCCATCTCCAGCGAGTCGGACACGCAGCCGCCGGTTTCCTCGGCCAGGTCCTGCAGATCTGCGTCCACGTAATAGTGCGACACCAGCACCGCCTGCTTTTCCTTCAGCAGGCGCTTGATGCGTTCCTTGAGTTCGACGCGCTGTTCCGCAGTGGTTGGCGCTGGCGTGCGCGCCCACGCGTGGGCAACGCAGCTGGCACCGTCTTGTGGATGTTCATACTCGACGGGTTTGATCTCGATAGCTTGCATAATCGTTTAAGCGATACCCTGGCTGGTCAGATACTCTTCATAGTTGCCGCGGAAGTCGACGACTTCATTCTCTTTGATCTCGATGATGCGGTTCGCCAGCGACGACACGAATTCACGGTCGTGCGACACGAAGATCAGCGTGCCGGCATATTTATCCAGCGCGATGTTGAGCGACTCGATCGATTCCATGTCCATGTGGTTGGTTGGTTCATCAAGCAGCAGCACGTTGTGACGGCCCAGCATCAGCTTACCGTACATCATGCGGCCCTTCTCGCCACCGGACAGCACCGTGACCGATTTCTTCACCTCGTCGCCGCCGAACAGCAGACGGCCCAGGATCGAACGCACGGCCTGGTCGTCGTCACCTTCCTTGGTCCACTTGCCCATCCAGTCGGTCAGCGTGATCTCTTTGGCGAAATCTTCGGTCGGGTCCTGCGGCATGTAGCCGACGTTGGCGTTCTCCGCCCACTTGACCATGCCGTGATCGGCGCTCAGGCCCGTGATGTCCTGGCCGCCGATGCTGCGCAACATGGTGGTCTTGCCGGCGCCGTTGGCGCCGATGATGGCAATGCGCTCGCCCGCTTCCACCATGATGCTGAAATTGTTGAACAGCGTGCGGTCGTATTTCTTGCTGATGCTGTCCACTTCCACGGCCAGGCGGTGCAGCTTCTTCTCGCCTTCAAAGCGCACGAACGGATAGGCGCGCGACGACGGCTTGATGTCTTCCACCTTGATCTTGTCGATCATCTTGGCACGCGAAGTCGCCTGACGGGCCTTGGACTTGTTGGCCGAGAAGCGGCGCACGAAGTCCTGCAGCTCGGCGACCTTCTCTTTCGCTTTGGCGTTGTTGGCCAGCTGCTGGTTACGCGCTTGCGTCGATGCCAGCATGTAGTCATCGTAATTGCCTGGGTAGATCTTCAGCGTGCCATAGTCCATGTCGGCCACGTGGGTGCACACCTGGTTCAGGAAGTGGCGATCGTGGGAAATGATAATCATGGTGGAGTTGCGCTCATTGAGCACATCTTCCAGCCAGCGGATGGTGTTGATGTCCAGGTTATTGGTTGGTTCGTCGAGCAGCAGGATGTCCGGATTCGAGAACAGCGCCTGTGCCAGCAGCACGCGCAGCTTCCAGCCTGGCGAGACGGCGCTCATCGGGCCCTGGTGCAGGTCGATGGAAATACCCACGCCCAGCAGCAGTTCGCCCGCGCGCGATTCCGCGGTGTAGCCGTCGTACTCGGAGACCTTGCCTTCCAGGTCAGCGGCGCGCATGTAGTCGTCGTCGGTGGCTTCCGGGTTGGCGTAGATCGCGTCGCGTTCCGAGATCGCTGCCCACATCTCGGTGTGGCCCATCATGACCACGTCCAGTACGCGCATCTCTTCGTAAGCAAACTGATCCTGACGCAGCTTACCGAGGCGCTCGTTCACATCCAGCATCACGTTACCGGCCGACGGTTCCAGATCGCCGCCGAGGATTTTCATGAAGGTGGACTTGCCGCAGCCGTTGGCGCCGATCAGGCCATAACGGTTGCCATCGCCGAACTTGACGGAGATATTTTCAAACAACGGCTTGGCGCCGAATTGCATCGTGATATTTGCTGTGGATAGCATTGTGGAATTGGACTTTTCTGAATTAAATCATGCCGTTAGGCGGAAACCGGACATTATACTACAACACGCCCCTCCCTCTCTTGGGTGCATTCCCGGGCGGCTCCTGAAAAGAGCTAAAAAAAAGAAAACTGTAGCAATTGGATAACATTCATTATTTTTTATGATATTATTCAAATGCTAATCAACAGCCCACTAACAGGAGTATTACATGAAGAAAATCATCGCAGCCATCATGATTGCCGGCGCCAGCATGGCTGCCAGCGCCACCACCATTCCAGTCGATCTGATTCCTGGCGAGATCACCGGCACCTTTGCTGGCTTTAACTACACCGGCATCGTGTCGTTGGGCGGTCCTGCCGTGATCAACAACCTGAGCCAAGGCACTGCTGCCATTTCCTACAATGCCGGCCTGTTCAACTACCACGGCATCAAACTGAATTTCACGCCTTACGATCTGGGCGGCAGCCAGGAGTTATTCTGGGATTTGAATCCCTACACGGTTGTCATGACCTTCAAAGACCTGGGCGGCAAAGTAATCGATACGGATTCCTTCCAGCTGAACTATGGTCCTGATCAAACTCTGCTGAAAAACGTCGCTGGCGTGCACTCGATCGAGTTCTACTCCGCGCGTCAGGGCCAGGCAATTCCACGCTTCTACAGCCTGGACATCAGCGCTGTTCCAGAACCAGCCACCTACGGCATGCTGCTGGGCGGTCTGGGCCTGGTGGCGTACGCCGCACGCCGTAAAAAAACTGCTTAAGCAAGGTATTAACAACAGGGCTGCCAATTCGGCAGCCCTGCTTTTTTGTGCACTACTTGAGCATGTCGAGTACGGCGACGTGCAACGCCCACCAGCGCCAAGCCGTCCAGCAGCATGGCATACGTGGCCGCCTCGGGAATCGGGCTCGCATCCATGGAAATGAAGCGCGGAAAATCATAACGATTGGTGGAAACGTCATCGTCCAGAATTCAATCCGAGGTACGCCGTCAACTTCTTTGCTAAAGGTCTTATTGCCACCATAGGTCAGTTTCATCGACTCGGTGTCGCTCACCTTACCGCCGACATTCCCGGTGACGGGAGTAATGATTTCTATCCAATTGTTACTTTTGATGCAATAGCAACATACTATTACTTGTCGGCACTTGCCCTGAGCGAGGCCGAGGCCTACGGCATCGTCCAGTTCCTGCTGGCACTGACCAGCGCTGACGCCAGGGCGCGATATCGATATAATTCAGTAAAGAGGCGCCCGCACGATGGCGCCCGCAACCTGGAAAGAGTTCGATGAAAGCTTTGCTTCTTTTGCTGGCAGTATCCGGTTCCGCCCTCGCCTCCGACGCCGACCTGCTGCGCTGCCGCAGCATTGCCGACGTCGCCGGCCGTGTCGCCTGCTATGACGCGATCCCGGTCGCAACGGCCGCCCGCCCGGCGGCCGCCCCCGGCGTTGCTGCGGCCACGCCAGTCGCACCAAGCGCGCCCGCAGCGAAGCCTGATCCGGCAGCGAACTTCGGCCTGAGCGCCACCCAGCTGCGCAAGTCCGACGAACCGACCACCATTGAAAGCACTCTGATCGGCACCATCGACGGCTGGAGTGCCGGCACCCTGTTCAAGCTGGCCAATGGCCAGATCTGGCGCGTCGCCGATGACAGTGCGGCCTCCATCAGCGAAGTCACCAATCCCAAAGTCCGGATCAGCCGCAACGGTATCGGCACGATCTTCCTGGAAATCGAAGGCGCCAGCCAGGCGCCACGCGTGCGCCGCCTGCAGTAATTACAGCGTCGGGTAATCGCTGATCGTCAGATCAAAACCACGTTCGCTGGACACCAGATGCGCCATGCCGCCATACGGCAGCGTGGCGCGTTCCTTGATATGGCCAAACGGCAGGCCGGTCAGCACCGGAATCGGCAAACGCTGGCGCAGGTACGCCACCATACTGTCGAAGTCATAGCCATTGTCCACCGGGCTCAGTTTGTAGCCGGAGAAATCGCCCAGCACCAGCGCGCGCTGTCCTTCCAGCGCGCCCGCGTAGAACAGCTGCAGCACCATGCGCTCTACGCGATACGGATGCTCGCTGACATCCTCGATGAAGCAGATGCCCTGCTCCAGCGCCTGGAAATACGGTGTGCCGAGCAGGCTGACCATCATCGCCAGATTCCCGCCCCACAGCTTGCCGCTGACGTCCAGCAGCGGATTATCGGCAGCGCCGTCGGCCACCGCGCCGCGCACCTGGTGCACCGGACCGCGCAGGCAGTTCCAGAACTGGTCCAGCGTGTACGCCACCGGCTCGGGACGAATGAAGTCGTCGCACATCATCGGCCCGCCAAAGCTGATGCGGCCGGTCTGCTTCATCAACGGCATCTGGAACGCGGTAAAGTCGCTGTAGCCGACAAACAGCTTGCCGCTGTCCGCCATCTTATGAAAGTCGATCGACGGCAGCAGGCGCGACATGCCATACGAGCCGCGCAGCGCGATCACCACCTGCACTGCGGGATCGGCGGCGGCGGCATTCAACTGCGCCAGGCGCCATTCGTCGGTGCCGCCGAAGCGCTGGAATTTCTTATCGTCGTCGTAGTAATTGTGGACCAGGAAGCCTTGCTGCTCCAGGCGCTGCACGCCCAGGTTGTAGGCTGCGATATCAAGCGGACAGCCGCTGGGCGCCGCGATGGCGATGCCGATGTTCGATGTGCTCAAAGTGTCTCTGTCAGTGATGGGTGCCGCTGCCTGCGCGATGCTGCGGCAGCGGAGGAAGTTCGGCCGTCATATTACCGCGCAGGTGCTGGTCGAGCAAGGCAAGCAGGCGCTCGATCAGCTGCGGCGGCAGGTCATGTCCCATGCCCTCGATGACATGCAGCCGCGCATCGGGAATCGACTGCGCCGTATCGACGCCGCAGGCCACCGGCACCAGCGGGTCGGCCGCGCCGTGTATCACCATCGCCGGACAATGTATCCGCCGCAGCAGCGGCGTGCGGTCGCCGGAAGCGACAATCGCCACCAGTTGCCGCGCCACGCCATCGGGATTGGTGCCGCGGTCCAGCGCCCGCTCTATATTCGCGCGCAACACGCGCTCCGGCGTGGGAAAGGATGGGCTGCCGATCAGGCGATACACCGCCATCATATGTTCCACCACGGCCTTGCGGTCGCCCATGTCAACTGAGCGCATCATCGCATTGCGCGCGCTCGCGGTGGGACCAGGCAAGCCGCGCTTGCCGCTGGTGGACATGATGGAGGTCAGGCTCAGCGTGCGCGCGGCAAAGCGCGAAGCGAAGATCTGCGCAATCATGCCGCCCATGGAGACGCCCACCACATGCGCCTTGGCGACGCCCAGCGCATCGAGCAGGCCAAGCGCATCGTCGGCCATGTCGCCCAGTGTGTAGGCGGGCTGCTGCTTCAAGCCGACCAGCGACTTGAGATAGGCCCACAGCAGATTGGGTTTTTTATGTTCGTGGAATTTGCTGGACAGGCCGATGTCGCGGTTGTCGAAGCGGATCACATAGTAGCCCTGTTCGACCAGCCCTTCCACCAGATCCGCAGGCCAGGCGATCAGCTGCATGCCGAGCCCCATGATGAGCAGCACCGCCGGATCGAGCGGATTACCGCTGGTTTCGTAGGCAATCGTGATGCCGTTTGCTTGCGCCGTAGCCAAGACCATCTCCCTGTGCGTGCTTGGGAATCAGCATACCATTTTTTGCTGGCGCGGTGAAACCGGCCTTACGCTTGTGTGGCGCGCCTGGCAGCGGCCAGTGCCGCACGGCGCGCGGCAAAGAAATTCTTGAGCATGGCGCCGCATTCCTCGGCCATCACGCCGCCGACGATATCGGTATGGTGGTTCAGCTGTTCCTGCTCGAACAGGTTGAGCACCGAGCCACAGGCGCCCGTCTTCGGGTCGGCGGCGCCGTACACCACCCTGGCCAGGCGCGCATGCATCATCGCGCCCGAACACATCACGCAGGGCTCCAGCGTTACATACAGTTCGCAACCGGGCAAACGATAGTTGCCCAGCTTCTCGGCTGCAGCGCGCAGCGCGACGATTTCCGCATGCGCGGTGGGATCATGTCTGCCGATCGGCTGGTTGCAGCCGACCGCAATCACCTCGCCGTCCTTGACGACGACGGCGCCTACCGGCACCTCGCCGAGGTCCCACGCCTGCTGCGCCTGTTCCAGCGCCAGCTGCATGTAGACGCTGTCAGACACCATCGGTGATCTCGGCCCAGCAGTTCGGGGTTTCGTGCAGCACCAGCTTGTGCAGGTGAAGGCCGGTGCCGTAGCGGTCCTTGTAGGCCGCCTTGAGGATCGCAAAAGCCACGTGAGCCAGATTTTCCACGGTCGGAATACGGTCGATCACCACGGTTTTGTGGTTCGGCAGCGAGGCCAGGAACTCGCGTACCGCGTCATCCTTTTCATAGACGATGAACGCGTGGTCCCAGACGTCCACCAAGTGCTCCTTGGCCAGCGCCTTGATGTCCGAGAAATCCATGATCATGCCGTTATCCGAATTGCCTTCGACATCGATGATGTTGCCGGTCAGCGTGATTTCCAGCGTGTAGCGGTGGCCGTGCAGGTTGCGGCACTGGCTCTTGTGGTCGGGAATGCGGTGGCCGGCATCGAATTCCAGCTTGCGGGTAATGGTTAACATTTAAGGTATCTGTAAAAGTTTATGGGTTTGCAAGCTCAGCTTCCACTTCGGGTTGCGCTTGCAGGTCTCGATCGCCAGCCGGGTATTGAACTCGGCCAGCGGGCCGTCCATGGCCTGCACGTAAAAGTTCTCGAAATCCAGCTGTTCGTAGACCGACAGGTCCTGGTTGGTCTGCGGTATCACGACCTTGATTTCGCTGCCTTTGCGGACCACCAGCTCGGCGCCCATTTTCGGGCTGACGCAGATCCAGTCCACGCCGTCCGGCACCGGCAACGTGCCGTTGGTTTCAATCGCAATGGTAAAGCCGGCCGCATGCATGGCATCGATGAGCGGCTTGTCCAGCTGCAGCAGCGGCTCGCCGCCCGTGAATACCACGTACTTGCTGGCCGGATAGCTTTCCGGCCACAGCGCATTGATGGTGGCCGCCAGGGCTTCCGGCGTCTTGAACTTGCCGCCGCCTTCGCCATCGGTCCCGACGAAATCGGTATCGCAGAACTGGCAAATGGCGCTGGCACGGTCGCTTTCGCGGCCGGTCCACAGGTTGCAGCCGGAAAAGCGGCAGAACACGGCCGGACGGCCGGCGTGGGCGCCCTCACCCTGCAACGTGTAGAAAATCTCTTTGATGCTGTAAGTCACGATAGTTCCTGATAGGACAACCCTCAATTATATCCCACGCCACAGTTTCCGGGTAGAACCGCCAGAAGTTGACATTTCACAATGCTTGCACTTGGTAAGCAGTTATGTTGGTCGATGTGGACGCTTGCCAACGTTGTCCTCCATCCCAGGAAGATACACCATGAGATACGCGCCGCTCCTCCTTGAAATCGACCTGTTCTGCGCCAGCGTGTGCATGCTGGCAGCCGCCGCCTGCGTGCTGCTGTGGTGGCGGCAACGCGCGCAGGCGAGGCGGGCGATGACCCACGCGCGCCAGCAGATCCGCCAGCTCAGCGCCAGCCAGCAATCGCTGCGCGACGCCGAACGGCGCCGCATCGCCTGCGACCTGCATGACGACCTCGGCCAGCAACTGCTGGCGCTGGCGATGGACTGCGCCACGCTGCAGACGCAGCACCCCGCGCTGGCGCAGCCGCTGGCCTGGCAGGCATCGCGCATCCAGCAAGCGACGCGGGCCATGCGTGCCATTGTCCACGATTTGACGCCGGAGGCGCTGGAATCGGGCCTGGAAGGCGCGCTGCAACAACAGATCGCCCAGTTCTCGCGCCTGAGCGGCATCCCGTGCCGTCTCGACGCCACGCCCGACGCCTTCGACGGCCCGCCTGCGGAACGCACCGACACCGTGGTCTACCGCGTGCTGCAGGAATCCCTGAGCAATATCGTGCGCCATGCGCAGGCATCCGAAGTCCGCGTCGACCTGTACCGGCAGGAACACTGTCTGAACCTGACCGTGCGCGATAACGGCGTCGGCCTGCCGCAGCTCGGCGCACGTGCCGGCTTTGGATTGCGCGGCATCGCCCAGCGCGTCGCCGAGGTCGGCGGCCGCGTTGACATTGCCAGCACACCCGGCGCGGGCACCGCGCTCACCCTGTCCATCCCCATCCAATAACCAGCGAGGCGGCGCCCATGAACAGCTCCCAGAAAATCCAGCATGTGATGGAATTCTCCCAGGCGGACCAGCAGCATGGCTTCGCGCTCAAACTCATGGAATTGCTGGTCATTCCCACCTTCGTCATCGACACCAGTGGCAAAATCATTATCTGGAACCGCGCGTGCGAACGCCTGACCGGCGTCGAAGCCTGGGAGGTGCTGGGCACCGCCGACCACTGGAAATGCTTTTATGGCGAGCAGCGTCCCACGCTGGCCGACCTCGTGATCCAGGGCCGCGCCGCCGATCTGCACCGGCTTTACCGCCAGCACGCGCGCCGCAACGACGCCGACAACAATCTGTGCGCCGAAAACTGGTGCGACATGCCGCGCCTGGGCCGGCGCCGCTACCTGGCTGCCGACGCCAGCCCCATTCTCGATAGCGAAGGCAAGCTGGTGGCGGTGGTGGAAACCCTGCGCGATGTCACCGATGAAAAGCACGCCCAGGTGGCGCTGGAACAGCTGGCCACGCGCGACGGCCTGACCGGCCTGGCCAATCGCCGCTGCTTCGACGACACCCTCAACGCCGAATGGCAGCGCGCCTTGCGCCATCAGCAGCCCCTGTCGCTGCTGATGGTCGATGTCGATAACTTCAAGCAGTACAACGACGCCTACGGCCACCTGGGCGGCGACGAGTGTTTGCAACGCATCGCCACGGCCGTGTCGAGCGAAATGCGCGCCAACGACCTGGTGGCGCGCTATGGCGGCGAAGAGTTTGCGGTGATTTTGCCCAACCAGTCGCTGAAAGGCGCGGCGATCGTGGCGGAACGCATCCGCTGCCGCGTGGAGCAGCTGCGGCTACCCAACCTGGGCAGCCAGCAGCATGTGGTGACGGTCAGCATCGGCGCAGCCACGGCGCTGGCGGCGCCGGAGACCGATCCCAGCCAGCTGGTGGCCACGGCCGATTCGGCGCTGTACCGCGCCAAGCACATGGGCCGCAACCGTATCAGCCTGCCGGGTACCGATGGTCCGTGATTACGCTGGAATCCACGGCGTGTACGACACGCCGACCGGAATCACATGGCTGATGACTTCGATGTTTTCCGCCGACTCCGAGAAGTTCACCAGCAGCTGCTCACGCGACATGCCGTTGGTCAGCGCATTCAGCTGGACATTGTAGCCCGCGATATCCGGCTCGCGATGCAGCACGTTGTGGTACAGGCTGGTGACAAACACACTGTTGCTGGCATTTTCGCCGTAGGTCCGCACAAACTCGGGGCTGTTGATAAATCCCCTGGCGATCGACAGCAGCGTCTGTCCGTGATCCATGCGGTACAGCCAGAAGCCCATGCCCAGGTCGTCCGGCGTACGGGCAAACATGGCGCCGTACAAACGGTACAGCTGCCCCGCTTCCCCGCTGGTGTCCAGCGCCAGGCCCGTGTTGTCGCTGAACTGGACACGTTCCACGCCGGCCAGGAAATCCGCAGTACCGGCAGCATTGGTCACCGTCACGCCACCGACATTGGCCGACACCGTAAAATCGGCACGCTTGCCGCCGAAGTTGACCAGGTCGATGCCAGCGCCGCCCCAGATCAGCTGGCTGCCGCTGCCGGCAGTCAGCACATCGTTATTGACGCCGCCCGCCAGCAGCGAACTGTAATTGGACAGCTGGATCGCTGCATCGCTGAATTGCAGCTTGCTGATGCCCACCAGCGTATCGGTGCCGTCGCCGGTCACAGTCAGGTTGCTGATCGAACCCGACAAGGCATAAGACGCCAGTGTATGGCTGAACACCACCGTATCGTTGCCGCCGACGCCCGTAATCAGGTCATTGCCGGCGCCTTCGTATATCGTGTCGGCGCCCACGCCGCCAGTAATCACGTTGCCAGCCGAATTGGCATAAATCGTCGAACCGCCACTGCCGGCAAGCGCGCGCTCGATGGTGACGTTATAGGCAATCGAAATATTGTTATAGCCCGGCGCGGTTTCACTGAAGCTGCCCGCGTTCAGGTTGATGACGCTGGCATTGGTGCACGCGGAAAAATCCAGCGTGTCGGTGCCGCCCGCATCCCAGATACACTGCAATGGCGCATCGGTGCCGAAGCTGTAGGTATCGTTGCCGGTGTGATAGCTCATGTTGGCGCCATACAGATACTGCATCGCCTGGATGTCGTACAGCATCGGCGTGATGCCGTAGTTACCGTTGAGCTTGAAACCAGCGCCGACGTTATACGACATCTGCGTGTAATCGATATTGTCCTGCGCCGCCGGCAGGAACGGGCCGTCAATGGAGCTGCCGGTGGAATCGTAATTGCCAGGATGCTTGAAACCCAGCGTATGGCCCAGCTCGTGGATCAGCACCGCGATGCCAAAGTCGCCGTCCTGGAAGCTGAAGTTGTAGGCGTCCTTGTTATTCGTGAACAGATAGGTCGGATCGCTACCGTTCGGCAGATACGCATAGCCGCTGCTCTGCTTGCCCTGGTCGTTGGTACCCAGCTGGATGTTGCCGCCAAACGCCACCTCGGTGAATTTGATATTCGCCACCGCTGCCCATTTGGCCATGGCCGCACGCGCGCCAGCCTGCTGTTCGGCGCTCATCGGCGCGAAACCATTGGCGTCATCGGCGCTGGCGTCGGAAGGCAGCGTCGTCATGAAACTGTAGGTGAGCGACACCGGCTGTCCAGCTTTGGATTTCCAGCTGCTATACACCAGGGAGTCAATGGAATTATTACCGGTCGTTAAGCTCATGACATTGTCGATTCAATAAAATAAAGGGCGCAGGCCAGCATCGCCGAGCCTCCTCACAGAATAACATTCTTGTTGCCCCAGCGATACTTATTCAAAGGGATTTGCGACGATAGTGTGGGCAGCAGGCGGCAGTTTGGCCGGCAGCGGCTGGCCTTCCAGGCGGGCCACGACCCCAGCCAGCAACTGCTGCAATGCGCGCGCATCCGCCAAGCCGGCCTGGTCGGCCGTCAGGTCGATATCGCCGTTGATGGTCACACGGTCCAGGCGGTTCTCGATACTCAGACCGCCGATGCGCAGCACGTCCGATTCATTTTGATAAGGCACAAACTTGCTCATTCCTTGCTCCCGTCTTTACGTTGTCTCACCTTCGGCATGCGCAGCATGACTTCTTTCTGCGCCGTCGACAGCGACGGCAACAGCTTGATGCCCACCTTGTCTTCAAGCTGTGCAATGCTCAGCATATCGTAGCTCGCGTCGCTACGGTTTTCGATAAAGAAAGCTGCGCCGGCACGCTGGCGCGGGCTGTAGACCAGCTTGTACAAATGGCTCGGCACCAGGACATTGCCGACCTTCTGCAGATTGCCGCCGATAAAGGCCGGCCCGGTGATCACGTACAGATCGCCCTCCTTCTGCGCCATCTTGCGCACCACGCCTTCGATACCGGCCCAGATGTGGCGGTTATTCTCGGCATCCTGCGGCACCATGTTTGCCAGCGTAAAGCTTTCGTGCTGGGTTTCGCGGTCTGGCATATCGCCGTTCGGCGCCATGTGGCCACGGTCGTAGCCGCTGCGGGCGTAGTCGGTCAATTCGGCGCGCGTACCGGGCGCCAGGCGCGGCTCGGGGTGGAAGGAGTTTTCGCGCGACAGGTTCTTTGCCGCATCGATATTTTGCGCCGTCAGATGCTCGGCCGACCACAGCGGCGTGCGCGTGATTCCAGAGTACATCACGCCAAACACGCCGTAGCATAGCTCGGTGGTGGCGACATTCATTTTGGCATTGCGGATTTCCGGCAAACGGCCATCGACATAATGAGTGGGGCATTGGCCCGCCGTGGCCACGGTGGCGGCCAGCATTGCAGCCGTGGCCACCAGACGCTGAATCAGATACATAGTTTCCTTGTTGCGATAAAGTCGCCGCATTCTAGCGGACGGCGGCCATGCGCAACAAGCGCTCGCCTATCGTGCGTAGCGCCGTGCGCAATGCGGGCGGCTCCAGCACCTCCACCTCAAACGGAGCCGCCGCCAGCTGGCGCGCGAACCACTCCAGCTCATCGGACTGGTTATGCAGCAGCACGCCATGTTCGCATTGCTCAAACAGGCCGATGGTATCGATGAAGGCGCGTCGCGCCTGGTCCAGCGTGGTCTTCAGCAGTACCCTGGCAGCGAACTTGCGCGGCACCGTCGCGACCGCGACCCGCAGATGCTCGAGCGCGTCGAAACCAGGCGGCCGCTGTGCCAGTCCGCGCGTGGCTCGGACCGCCGTCACGCGGTCCAGCCGGAACGTCCGCATGTCTTGCCGCAAATAGCAGTACCCCACCGCATACCAATAGCCGCCGTAGTAAGCCAGGCCATAGGTATCAAAATCACGTTCGCTGTCCACGCCGGCGGCGCGGTAATGCAGGCGCACGCGCCGTCCTTCCTTGGCAGCCAGCGACAGCGCGCCCAGCGCGGCGTTATCCGGCGGCGGTGCACTGCGGGACAACCCGCTGCGCAAGTCCAGCCGCACCGTGTCATGCATCGCGCTCACGCGGTTGCGCAAACCATCCGGCATGATGCGCTCCAGCTTGGCCTGGGCGCTGGCCACCGCTGGCGCGGCTTCCGCCAACCCCAGCCCCCGCGCCGCCAGCAAGCCCAGCGACAAAGCTTGCGCTTCATCGTCGGTGAACATCATGGGCGGCAGTTTAAAACCGGGCATCAGCGCATAGCCGCCATGCCGGCCACGCTCAGCCATGATCGGAATGCCGAGCTGCTCCAGCATTGCGATGTAGCGCCGCAGCGTGCGGCCATCGACCGCCAGCCGGCCGGCCATGTCGGCGCCGCTCAGGCGGCCATGGGTTTGCAGCAGTTCCAGCACTGCCAGTACGCGTGTGGTTGGATGGTACATGCCGTAAAGATAGCAGGTTTATAGGGCCAAATTCGCCCTGATTCCCACTTAAGCTGTTCCAAACAACAACTTTACGGAGTCTAACCATGTCACAAGCCGCCAATCTCTGGCTGTATTTCATCGTGGTTCTGGGCGTGATCGCGCTGCCGGGGCTGGATATGGCGTTTGTCATGGGCAGCGCCATGCTGGGGGGACGGCGCTCCGGCATGGCGGCCGTGGCCGGGATCATCGCCGGCGGTTTCTGTCATTTATGCCTGGGTGCGCTGGGCGTGGCCGTGGTGCTGCAATGCTGGCCACCGCTGTACAAGATCATGCTGCTGGCGGGCGCCGCGTACATCGCATGGATGGGCTATCAGCTGCTGCGCAGCGACAGCATCTTTCATCCGACGGCCGGAGCGGAAGCCATGGCTGACGCCGTCATCTTCCGGCGCGCGCTAACCACCAACCTGCTGAATCCCAAGGCCTACATCTTCATGCTGGCCATCTTCCCGCAATTCCTGCGCCCGGGCGCCGGGCCGCTGTGGGTGCAATCAGGCGTACTGGGTGGTATCACCGCGCTCACGCAACTGGGTGTCTATGGTGCGCTGGCCTACGCCGCCAGCGGCTGGTTTGCGCGCCATCCGCAAAGCTCCACCATCGCCGCGCGCGTCATGGGGCTACTGCTGATCGCCACTGCGGTGCTCAGCGCAACGCAGGCCGGAAAATAAAAAAGGCTGGCGTTCACAGAACGCCAGCCTTTTCAAAACATCCAGCCCTACCAGAGGCAATGTTTTTATTTCATTTGGTGCAACACTGATTGCAATTATACACGGGTTTAGCACTGCTGTCTAAGCCCTCATGACGCATATCAGAATCATTTGCTGTGGCCGGACTTGGTTTCTCCCGCCTTGGCGCGCTGTTTATTCACGATGCGCGCAGCTACTTCCTCCTCGCGTCCCTTGTAGCGCCCTTCCTTCTCGAATTTGTGTTCAAGCTCCTGGTACTCGCGTTCGCGCTTGGGGCTGACTCCTTTCGGCATGATGGATCTCCTACGCAGTTGGGGTTGTCCCATGCTACGGAAATGACCGCACCCACGGCGCACGCCTGCCCTTGTTGCTTTATTCACGAAAGTGTCTATGCAAATAAGAAATATTTCTAGCTAGCTATTTATTTCCCCGATAAACTTTCCGTTCCTACAGGTAACTACCATCTCTTAAAAACATAACTAAAGACAAGTCATGAATATTGCCAACCTGAAGATCGGCCACCGCCTCACCATCGCTTTCTCGCTGACGACGCTATTGATGGCCATTGTGGTCATTGTCGGTGCCCTGGGCTTGCGCGCGACCAGCAATGAAATCAACCTGACCAACCATGACCGCTACCTGAAAATCAGCCTGCTTAACCAGGTGAAGGACCAGGTGGCGCAGCAGTCGCGCGGTTTGCGCGACCTGCTGCTGATCGACGCGGCGGAAGCCAATGCGGAATACGCCGCGGTTGAACAGCGCAGCAAGACCATCCGTGGTCTGCTGGAGCAGCTGGGCGGCGTTCTCCATCAGCCGCAGGCGCTGGTGTTGTTCAAGGAGCTCCAGGATGCGCGTGGCGTGTATTCGCCGCTGCGCGACCAGCTGATTGCCGCCGTCAAGGCCGGCGACAAGGACCGTGCGACCGCCCTGTTGCTGCAAAAAGTCCGCCCGGCGCAAGCGGCGTACGTGGCGGCGCTGGACAAGCTGATTGATTTCCAGGTGCAGCTCATGCAGCACTCGGGCGACAGCGCTGAACAAACCGCCAGCACCGCGAGTGCGCTGATGATTGCGCTTGGCGTTGCCGGCGCCGCACTGGGACTGTTCGCCGGCTGGTATGTCACCGGCACCATCGTGCGTCCGATCCGTTATGCGGTGCGCGTGGCGCGCACGGTGGCCGATGGCGACCTGAGTTCCGAGATCCAGATCCGCACCCGCGACGAAATCGGTCAATTGTCGGCCGCGCTGAAGGACATGAACACCAGCCTCATTTCCATCGTGTCCGAAGTACGCAAAGGCACGGATTCGATCGGCACCGCCTCGGCCGAAATCGCCGCCGGCAATCTGGATCTGTCCGAACGCACCGAGCGCCAGGCTGGATCGCTGGAAGAAACCGCATCCTCGATGGAGGAGTTGACCTCCACCGTCAAACAGAACGCTGCCAATGCCAATCAGGCCAACCAGCTAGCGATGTCGGCGTCCAGCGTGGCCGGCAAAGGTGGACAAGTGGTTGCGCAGGTGGTGGACACCATGGCGTCGATCAACGCTTCTGCGCGCAAGATTGTCGATATCATCGCGGTCATCGACGGTATCGCTTTCCAGACCAATATCCTGGCGCTGAATGCGGCAGTGGAAGCAGCACGCGCCGGCGAACAAGGGCGCGGCTTCGCGGTCGTGGCCAGCGAAGTGCGCAGCCTCGCCCAGCGCTCGGCCGCTGCCGCCAAGGAGATCAAGCAACTGATCGGCGATTCAGTGGACCAGGTCGATGCTGGTGCGCGCCTGGTCGACCAGGCTGGCGCCACGATGGAGGAAATCGTCACCAGCGTACGCCGCGTCACCGACATCATGAGCGAAATCGCTTTCGCCAGCCAGGAGCAGCTGTCGGGTATTGAGCACATCAACGGCGCCATCACCGAGATGGACCAGACCACGCAGCAGAATGCGGCACTGGTGGAACAGGCATCCGCCGCTGCCGTCACCATGCAGGAGCAGGCCTCGCACCTGGTCGATGCGGTCAGCGTGTTCAAGCTGGATGGCGAAGGCCGTAGCGCCCGGATCTCGTCGATCAGCGCCGGGCGTCGTGGCGCCCGTCGAGTAGAAGCGTTATCCGCTCCACCAGCAGCGCGTTCAACTGCTGCGGGCTGAATCCCGCGTGACGCGCCGCGAAACCACGCGCGGCGTCACGATACCCTGCCTCATTCAGCAAGGGCCGCAGGACCGCGCGCCAATCCCCATCCGGGGCAAGCAATGCGGCGTTGTAACCGGCGCCAGACATGGCAACCCGCCGCGCACCGAGGAATTGTTCGGTATGCGACGGCAGCATCAGCAGCGGCACGCCGGCCAGTAGCGACTGTGCCAGCGTGCCCTCGCCCGCATGGCACGCGCACAGATCCGCTTGCGCCAAAGCCTGCGGCAGCGACACCGGCGCCTCTGCATACAGCACGCGTTCACTGATGACGGGCGGTACGCCGCCAGCTGCCACTTCCGGCACATACGCCAGCACGCGGCAGCCTTCGTCCACCAGCGCCCGTAGCACCGCAGCGTGCGCCGCATGCGATGCCTTCAGATACGCGAACACCTTGCGTCCTTCGCCATCCGGCCAATATGGCGCCAGGCCACCTTCGGCCACGCAGCTCGGCCCCAGCCAGTCCGCGCCATCACGCTGGTAATGATCCAGCTCCGGCCAGGTACACAGCAAATTTGCATCGCCAAGGAAGACGTCTGCCGCGTGGGCATAGGGTTGAGCCCCCAGTTCCGCCAGCACCGCGTTCGCCGTGGCCAGCATGCGCGCCTCAGACGATGCCAGACGTTCTGCCGGCGCCTCGCGTAAAGCGGGCAGCGGCCGTCCCACAGGCGGCATGCTGAAACCGGTGCCGATGGCGGCAGTGCGCAAGCCCATGCTGCGCGCAGCCAGCAACGCAGTTGGCGCATAGTCAGCAACCACGAGGTCGGGCTCCAGCAGTGCCAGCATGGCGCGCCAGCCGTCCACCATGCCACGCAAGGCCGGCGCTTCCAGATAACCACAGCGGAACAGGATCTCCGCCAGGCTGGCCGGCGGCGGCAGACCTACCGTGTCATGCAGCCACACGGGCGCCTGCAGTATCGGGACCTCGAGTTCTGCCAGCAAGGCATGCGTGTGCCTCAGGTCACGCACACTGAGGCTGACGCGATGGCCATGTTCGAGCAAGGCCTGCGCCAGCATCTTCAGCCGGCCGGCATGCCCCAGTCCGGCGCCCAGTTCCCAGCACAGGTGAAGATGCGCCAATCAGCCTCCGCCCGCCAGCACACCCTGGCGCCGATGCGGCAACGCCAGCTGCGTTGAGACCGGCCGGTGCGCCTGATTCAGCCGCTCCACCAGTGCCGCATTCTGCTGGACCACCGTGTCCATCTGTGCCACGGTCTGGTCGATCTGCTCTGTGTCCATTTCCTGTTCGCGGCTGGCCGGCAGCACAATGCTAAAGTCGGCACTGCGACGGGTGCCAATCTTCCAGTTCGATACATTCACGCGACTCTCCTTGTCGAAGATGTAGATCATATCCGAAGCGACAAAGGGCAGGGATTGACCCGGCAAAGAGACGCTTGTGAGCGTAGCTACTTTGGTCCCGGCGCACCTTGCTTGTCAATGTCGATGTTGTTGTAAATGGGACTCAGACGATGCTGTAGCACATACCCTCTGGCCTTGCCCATCAGGGTATGACATACTCAAATTCACCGAAGACCATCCATCGCAACATGGCCGTTTTTGCAACGCTACCGCGTAGCCTGAAATTCCGCATGACCGGAGTGGTGGTGATGCTTGTGCTGACGGCCACCGCCACCGTCACGCTAATGGCGCTACTGCTGGCGGAACAGGACATGAAAAGCGTCATCGGCGACCAGCAGTACGCCGTCCTCGCCTCCACCGCTTCGCAAGTCGATGCGCAACTCACCGCACGCAAGGTACTGCTGGCCAGCCTGGCCGACACCATGCCGCTGTCGGCGGGTGACAGTCCCGCCGCGATGCAGGACTTTGTGGCGCACCACCCGGTCGCGCGCAAGGAGTTCGTCAATCTCCACATCTTCAACCAGCATGGTGATCTGCTGCACACCGAAGGCGACAACGCCACGGCGCTGATGCCGCTGCCGCCACGCGCCCGCGACTTCCTGGAAAAGGTGTTCGCGCAGGGAGAAGCGGTCATCACGCCGCCCTACAAAAGTGAGATCACCGGCCAGCCGTCGGTGATGATACTGCAGCCGGTGCGCGACGGCCATGGCAAGGTCGTCATGCTCCTGGGCGGCAGCATCGACCTCGCCAACTCGGACTTCATCCGGCAGATCGCCGCGCAAAAGCCTGGCAAGACAGGCTTTGTCTTCATCATGACGCAGGACGGCACGCTGCTGCTGCACCCCGACCACCGGCGGCTGCTGGAAAACATCAACGCCCGTCCGGGCTATAACCGCGCCACGGAAATGGCGCTGGACGGTTTCCAGGGCTGGACCGAAGCGACCAACAAAGCCGGCAGCGAAGGCATCTACTCGTACAAGCGCCTGCACTCCACCGACTGGATACTCGGCTCGCGCTTCCCGGTCGATGAAGCCTTTGCGCCAATGATCGAGATGCGGCGCCACGCAGTCCTGGCCGCGGCCCTGTTTGCCGGCATCGCGGGCCTGATGGCCTGGCTGGCGATACAGATGCTGCTGCGTCCACTCGGCCGGCTGCACCGTAACATCGCCGACATCCGCACCGGCAGCGCCGGCATCGATGTGCTGCCGCGCGGCCGCCGTGACGAAATCGGCGAATTGGGCGCGGCCTTCTATGAGCTGATGGCCGAACGCGAGGAGGCCCAAAAAGTCATCCGCGACAGCGAGACCTTCATCAGCAATGTGCTGGAGCGCGCGCCCGATGCCTTTGTCAGCTGCGAAAACACCGGCATCGTCACCAAGTGGAATGCCGCCGCCGAACGTACCTTCGGCTGGACCGCCAAGGAAGCCATCGGCCGCGACATCGCCGACCTGATTATTCCCGAAGACCGCCGCTACGCGCACCGCGCCGGTATGCTCAACTTCTCGCGCGGCGTGCCCGGCCCCATGATCGACGCCCGCATCCGTGTGATGGCGGTGCACAAGGATGGACACGGCATCCCCATCGAGCTGTCGGTCGGCGCGCTGCGCCATGACGGCAACTACTACGCCACCGCTTTCCTGCACGACGTCACCGATCGCGTGCTCTACGAGCAGCAGATCGCCGCCAGCGAAAAGCGCCTGCGCACGATTGCGGACAGCGTGCCCGCCCTTATCGCCTACATCGACCGCGAGCGCCGCTACCGCTTCTCCAATGAACACTTCCGGCATCTGATGGGCATTGATCCGCAGTCCATGCTGGGCAGGACGGTGGCGGAGGTCTCCGGCCAGGCCTTTGCCGACAGCGTCGCCCACTTGAGCGAAGCCGCCCTGCGCGGCCAGCGCGTGCACTACGAACGCGAGGGACTACGCAACGGCAAGCCGTGCCAGATGATGGGCGATCTGGTGCCGGACATCGCCGCCGATGGCAGTGTCACGGGCTTCTACCTGATGGCGCTGGACATCACGGAACGCAAGAACGCGGAGCTGCTGCAGGCCGCCAGCGAAAAACGGCTCAAGCTACTGACTGACAATCTGCCGGTACTGATTGCCTACCTGGACCACAAACGCCAGTTCCTGTTCCTGAACGCGACCTTCCAGCAGTGGTTCGGCATTGACCCACAAACCCTGATCGGCCGCCACCTCGTGGAAGGGATAGGCGAAGACCATTACGCCACCGCCGAACCGCACCTGGACCTCGCCTACCATGGCCACAACGCCACCTACGAGCTGAAGGCAAACATCGGCGACTGCCTGCACACGCTGGAAACCACCTTTGTTCCAGAGATCGCGGCGGACGGCCAGGTAGTCGGCATCTATTCGCTGACGCACGACACCACGCGCATGAAGGAAATCGAGGAGCGCCTGAAACAGCTGGCGCGCATCGACACGCTGACCGGCATCGCCAACCGCCTGATGTTTGAAGAGATACTGCAACTGGCGATACTGCGCGCGCGGCGCAACCGCAAGCCGCTGGCGCTGGCCTATCTGGACATCGATCATTTCAAGGAGATCAACGACACACGCGGCCATGGTGCAGGCGATATCGTCCTGAAGGAATTCGCCTCGCGGCTGCTGGCCTGCGTGCGCGCGTCGGACACGGTTGCGCGCCTGGCCGGGGATGAATTTGTCATCGTCTTTGAACAGGTAGCCAGCGTGGAGGAAGCCGCGCGGCTGGCGGCCAAGATCGTGGAATCCATGCGCGTGCCATTTTCGCTGGCCGGCCTGCCGCGCCACGTCACTACCAGCATCGGCATCGCCCTGCATGAGGGTGACGAAGAGGCGGCGGAACAACTGGTGGAGCGCGCCGACAGCGCGCTGTACACAGCCAAACGCAATGGCCGCGATGGATACGCTATCGCCGATTAGGCAGGCACGCCGCTGGCCAGCGGGTTCGGCACAGGATCGGCCACGCGATGCAGGATGTTACGGTCGCGGTGATGGAATTCCTCTTCGCCACGCAGCAGCATGACGGTGTCTTCCTCGTAGCCCCAGGTACCGTCGTCGTTGATGGTGACCTTGATGCGGTACTCGGTGGTTTTAAAGCCGTACTCCAGGAAGGGATTGGAACGGATGCCGTAGGTATCGGATTCCAGCCGGGCCACCAGTTCAAACTCCTTCGCATCCGGCTCCACCACGGCGGAAGCCATGGCGATCTGGCCGCGCGGGATGCCGAGCGTCTGGATCACGGTCCTGGTCTTCGGCTCCCACAGCCAGTAGCCTACCTGCTCGTGGTAAGTCTTGACGTTATCCGGCTTGTTGACGATGATGAGATAGCGCAGGCCATAGAACAGCTGCGGCCCATTGGTCACCGGATCAATGGGATACAGCTCGATGCGCTCAACGTAAGCCTGCTTGCGTGCGCCGTCGGCCTTGGGTTTGATATCCAGACCGCGTTCGCCTTTCCAGATGCCTGCCATGGGCGCCAGCGGCCCAAGGTTGTTCAGGGTATTGACGTCGATCGGATGGGGTTCGGTATAGATATCGGTGGAAAACTCGGTCATGCGTGGTCCTGGTAGTTGATGATGTTACGGACGCTATTGTAAGGTGATCTCGATGCGGTTGCGTCCTTCGTCATGGCGGTAGCTGACGGCGCTGCCCAGCTGGCGTATCAGAAGCAGGCCGACGCCGCCCGCGATGAGTTCTTCCGGCGGCAGCGACAGGTCGGGAGGCGGCGGGCCTTCGGTCAGGGGATTGAACGGCGCCGCCGCGTCTTCATAACACAACACCTGGCCACGCACGCCGACCCACACCGCGTGCGGACTGTCGCCGCCATAGCCGTGCAGGATGCTGTTGCGCAGCAGCTCCTCCAGGATCAATTCGGCGCGCGCCACCAGGCCAGGCGCCAGGCCAGCCTGCGTCAGCGCCATGGCAGCAAATGCCATCGCGCCGGGGATCGCATCCAGCCGTGCCGGAAACTGCAGCAGATGCGCAATACCGGTTTCTTTTTCGTCCATTCGAGCATATTATCGGAATGCTCATGTGAGGAGAAGAACCGTGCAAAGAATAATCGCCACACTGGCAGCCTCCATGGCGCTGCTGGCCAACGCCGCCGAACTCCCGGCCGGCATGATTAAGACCGCAAAAGGCGTCGCCGCTATCGAACGCGAAGGAAAAAAGACCCCGGCCCAAGCCGGCGCCGCGCTGATGGCCAGGGACCGCGTCGTCACCGGCGCCGATGGCAGCGTCGGCATCACGCTACGCGATGAAACGCTGCTGGCGGTTGGTCCGAACAGCAATGTGTGGCTGGAGAAGTACGCTTTCGATCCGACCTCGCACGAGGGCGCGCTGGATGCCACCGTCAAGAAAGGCACGCTGGGCGTCATCTCCGGCAAGCTGTCCAAGCAATCGCCGGGGGCGGTGCAGTTCCGCACGCCGACCTCGATACTCGGTGTACGCGGCACCGAGTTTGTCATCGACGTCAAAGACGGGGAGTAAGCGATGGCCGCCCTTCTGCTATGGGCCATGGGCCTGCTGGCGGCTGTCTCACAGCTGCATCGGGGACCCACCGAGCAAATCACGCTGCTGCCCAGCCAGGACGGCAAGCCCAGCGCCGTGATTATCACCACGGCCGGCAAGGACACTGTCCTCGACAAACCATATCAGACTGCCGCAGTTGACAGCCGTGGCGCCGTCACTACCACAGGCGACAGCGCAGACACCAGGAACCGCTATGGCGCGCTGCTGGAGGCATTGCCGCAGCGCGCTGCGGTGTTCATCGTCTACTTCATCACGGACACCGACAGCCTGACGCCTGAATCGGCAGCGCAGCTGGCAGAAATCAGGTCGCAACTGGCCGCCCGTCCGGCGCCGGAAATTATCGTCATCGGCCACACCGATACGGTAGCAAAGCGCGAATACAACGACGCCCTGTCCTTGCGCCGCGCGCAGACGGTCAAGCGCATCCTGGTCGAAGCAGGCATCGCCGAAAACCAGATTGAAGTGCAGGCGCGCGGCGAGCGTGAACTGCTGGTGCCCACCGCCGACGGTGTGGACGAGCCGCGCAACCGGCGCGTGGAAATCCGCGTGCGTTAGGCCCCGGCGGCCGCTGGACCGTTCCAGCGCAGTACCAGCAGCGTCAGGTCGTCCGATGCTTCGGCGCCGTCCACGTGACGGCGCACGTCATCGCGCACCGCCTGCACCAATGTAGCTGGCGCAGCCGTCACCACGCCGCTGAGCAGGCCATTCAAACGCTCATTGCCGTACAATTCCCCCGCCGCATTCATCGCTTCGCTGATGCCGTCGGTGGTCAGGCACAGGCTTTCGCCCGGATGCAGCTGGTACTGCTGGACGGGGTATTCAAAATCATCCATCACGCACAGCGGCGGACCATCGGCCGGCCGCAGGAGCTCGACCTTGCCCTGGGCCGTGATGCGGCGCGGCGCATCATGGCCGGCGTTGCACAGGAAGACGGCGCCCGTTGCGGCATCAAGCATGCCGGCGACACTGGTCACAAACAGCATCTCCGGATTTTCGCGCACCAGCTCCCGGTTGGCGTCGTTCATAATCACCGCCATATCCGCTTCGCTGCGCAACGCGATGCTGCGTGACAGGGCTTTGGCGACCACCATGAACAAGCTGGCCGGCAGCCCCTTGCCGGAGACATCCCCCACCATGAAGAACACGCGGTCCTGGTCAAGCATGAAGAAGTCATACAGGTCGCCGCCCACTTCTTTCGCCGGCTCCAGCAAGGCATCCAGTTCGAAGCGCCGCTCGCCGGGAAAGGCGCTTGCCGCCTGCGGCAAAGACGCCATCTGAATCCGCCTCGCCGCATTCAGCTCACCCGCCGTGCGGGCTGCGGACTCGCGCGCCGCCTGCAAGGCACGCTCCGACTGTTTGCGGTCGCGTACCGCTGCGGACAGCATGCTGGTCAACAGGCTCAGACAGACAGCCGCATAGCCCAATGCCACCGTCGCTGCATCAAACAGCAGGCCGGCACGTGCGAACAGCAAGGCGCCTGTGCCAAACAGGCCAAGCAGCAGGGCTGCCGCCATCGGCACGCCAACGCGCAGCCGCTGGCGAGGCAGGCGCCAGATGGTCAGCAGGCTGCATGCGCCGAATGCCGCCATTTCTACCCAGCGCATCCACTGCGGACGACGCAGAAAGGCGCCATCGAAGAAGCTTTCGATCATCTGTGCATGCGTGTCTACGCCGGGCAGCAGGTCGCCGCGGGCGTTGGTCTTGTAATCGCTCAGGCCCAGCCCCGTCATGGCGACAATAACGATTTTATTTTCCAGTACATCGGTGCCGGTGCGGCCGCGCATCACATCCAGCGCGGAGATGTAGCGGTCCATGGCTGGCGCCGAGAAGTTGACCCACACCGATCCATCCGGCAGCGTCGGCACACGCAGATCGCCTACCGACACGCTTTGCACACCGCCAGCATCGGCGCTCACCTCGACGGCGGCCGCACCGGTCGCCACGCGCAGCAGCTCCATCGACAGCGATGGCACCAGCGTCTCGCCCACGGCGCCCACCAGGGGCGCACGGCGCACAATCCCTTTTTCCAGATTGGCCGACAGCAGTCCCTGTCCATGCGCCGCCGCCTGCAATATGGGTAGACTGGACATCGCCTGCGGGAAGCGCATCACCGGCAATGGCGCAGCGGCGTGGCCGTCAACCGTGCCCGAAGCACGATGCACCCGCACCGGCCACACGCGCAAGGCGTCACTGGTGCCTGCCTCCACATGCAGGAAGCCCGCCGTTCCCAGCACCACCGGCAGCTGCCGCATCTGCTCCGCCAGTAGCGCATCGTGCGACGGCAGCGTGGCCAGCTCGCCGCGCAGCGGACCATCCGGCAGACGGGCCGCCAGTGATTCGGGCGAGGTGTTGTCCGGCTCCGGCATCAGGATATCCAGCCCGATGGCCAGTGGGTGCTGTTCGCCGATATGCGCCAGCAGCTCGGTAAACAAGGTGCGCGGCCAAGGCCACTGGCCATATTCGCTCAGCGCCGCTTCATCGATGTTGATGATCTGGACCGGACCGGAAAGCCGCTGGCGCGGCAGCTGCACCTGATAGCTATCGAACAGGGCCAGACGCAGCGCAGGTAACGGGCCATCGCCGCCCCGCGCCAGCAGCAAAGCCAGCACCAATGCCAGCAGCAGCGCCAACGGCCTGCCCTGCCCGGCGCGTATGCCGCCCCAGGCGCGCGTTTGCAGTTGGCGCAGCATAGGCGGCTACAGCGTGATTTCCATGCCGTCGTAAGCGGAGACGATGTCCAGCGGCGCTTCGCCGGTAATCTCCGCATAGCGGCGCGTCTCCGCCAGCACGCGCGATATCTGCGCGTCGTCGTAAATAGGCTCGTGGTGGAACAGGCATAGCTGGCGCACGCCGGCCAGCTGGCACAGCTCTACGCCCACCACATTGCTGGAATGGCCCCAGTCGGCCTTGACCGAAATGGAATCGGCCAGCGAGTACATGGCGTCAAAGATCACCAGGTCCGCGTCGCGGAAGAAATCCACGAAAGCCACGCGCTCCGCCGCGTTATCCAGCTTGTGCTCAGAGTCGGTGCTGTAGATGAGCGCCTTGCCATTTTTCTCCAGCCGATAGCCATACGAATCGCCGGCATGCAGCTGCAGCTTGGCGGTCACCGTCACATCGCGTATCTGCGTCGGCACGCCCGGCTCGATCTGTACAAACTCGATGGTGGCGCCCAGCTGGTGGAAGGCCACGGGAAAACTGATCGGCTCCTGCTGGCGGCGGAACGCCGTCTCCAGCTCCTCATGGCAGCCATAAATGATGATGCGGTTGCCCGGAATGTAGGCCGGCGTGAAAAACGGGAAGCCCATGATGTGGTCCCAGTGCAGATGCGACATCAGCACGTGGTAGGTCTGCGGCTTGCCCGGTCCATACCTGGCCAGTTTGGCGCCTGCCAGCGCACGCACGCCGGAACCCAGGTCCAGAATGATGTGCTCATGGATGGCGTCCGTGTCCCAGGCCTCCACTTCCACGCAGCTGGAATTGCCGCCATAGGTGCCGCGCAGTTCGAACGGCAGTTCATCCACATAGCCGGCGATTTTTTCAGCCGTATCCAGATCACGGCCGATAGCGCCCTCCAGCGCCGCCTGCAGTTTGGTGCGGATTTGTTTATGGGTCAGCGCAACAGGCAGCGAACCACGCGCGCCCCAGATGCGCGCTTTCATGAGGCGCTGCCTACAGCGGCCAGCGCCGCCGCGCGATCCGGGAAGATCTCAAACAGCATATCGAAGCGGCTGATGGTGAACACTTCCAGCACCAGCGGCTGCAAGGCCGCCAGCACCATGCGTCCGCCCTGCGCCTTCACCTGCTTGATCGCCACCATCAAGGCGCGCAAGCCGATGCTGCTGATATAACTGACGTTGGAAAAATCGATCACCAGCGATGCGCCGTCTTTGCGGCAGTCCGCCAGGTGCGGGTCGAGCGCCAGTTTGAAAGCATCGGCATGCGTATGATCGATGCGGCCGGAGGGGTTGAGCACGACCGTTCTGCCCTCTTGTGTTGGCTGTAATTCCATGGTGGCGACCCGAATAAATTGGACAACTATTTTTGCATTATCACATTTTTTTATCCTTTTGACACCACCATCTGTGGCGCCCATCCGTGATATTCTTCGCCCTCGATGTTTAGCAGGAGCGCGCGCATGCCGTCACTTAATCAATTCTTCAGGCTCTCCGAGCACGGCAGCAACGTCCGTACCGAAGTCGTCGCCGGGGCGACGACTTTCCTGACGATGGCTTATATCATTTTCGTCAACCCCGCGATTCTGGGCGACGCCGGCGTGCCGAAGGACGCCGTGTTCGTCGCCACCTGCCTCGCCGCTGCGCTGGGCACCATCATCATGGGCCTGTACGCCAACTACCCGATCGGCATGGCGCCGGGCATGGGCCTGAACGCCTACTTCGCCTACGCCGTGGTGCTGGGCATGGGCGTGCCGTGGCAATCGGCGCTGGGCGCCGTGTTCATTTCCGGCTGCCTGTTCGTCATCGTCAGCCTGTTCAGGGTGCGTGAGCAAATCATCAATGGCATACCGCATTCGCTGCGCGTGGCAATCACGGTGGGCCTGGGCCTGTTCCTCGCACTGATCGCGATGAAGAGTGCGGGCCTGGTGGTCGCCAATCCTGAAACGCTGGTGCGCGTGGGGGATATGCACAATCCGCACACCATCATGGCCGTCTTCGGCTTCCTGCTCATCGTCACGCTGGACCGCCTGCAAGTACCTGGCGCGCTGCTGATCGGCATTGTCAGCGTGACGGTCCTGAGTTTCTTCTTCGGCGGGAATACCTTCCACGGCTTCATGTCCTTGCCGCCGTCGATTTCACCGACGCTGTTCCACTTCGACCTGCAAGGCGCGCTGAATATGGGCCTGCTGAACGTGGTGCTGGTGTTCTTCCTGGTCGAACTGTTTGACGCCACCGGCACCCTGATGGGCGTGGCCAGCCGTGCCGGCCTGCTGGTCGGCGGCCGCATGGAACGCCTGAACAAGGCACTGCTGGCCGACAGCTGCGCCATCGTCGCCGGTTCCATGCTGGGCACCTCCAGCACCACGGCGTATCTGGAAAGCGCCGCAGGTGTACAGGCGGGTGGCCGTACCGGTTTGACCGCTGTCGTGGTGGCTGTACTGTTCCTCGCCGCGCTGTTCTTCGCGCCGATAGCAGGCGTGGTGCCAGCCTACGCAACGGCGCCTGCGCTGCTGTTTGTCGCCTGCCTGATGCTGCGCGACTTCATCGACATTGACTGGAGCGACACCACCGAAAGTGTACCGGCCGCGATCACGGCACTGGTGATCCCGTTCACCTACTCCATCGCCCACGGCATCGCCTTCGGTTTCATCACCTACGCTGGCCTGAAACTGCTGACCGGCCAGGCCCGCAAGGTCAAGCCGGTGGTGTGGATCATCGCGATCGTCTTCCTCATCAAATACACCTACATCGCCGCCTGACGCAGGTTGTTCACCACCAGCGTCGGCATTTCCCTGATCGGCAGCACGCCGATCAGGTTATGCAGGCGCATGCGGCATAACGTCAGAATATCCTCCTCCGGCGCCGCCAGGCGCATTTGCACCTCCATGCCGTAGGGCGTACTGGTGGTTCGCAAGGCCCGCAAATCAATCTCCAGGCGACGCACAACCTGCAACGCCGCTTCCAGCGTCGCGATGGGCGCATCTGGCTCGATGCAAAACCGGTAGCTTTTTTGTGTGGTATCCATGCTATCAGCATAGCCGGGAAGGCGAAAAATAGGCTTCCTGAATTTACGCTGATTTTGCCCAATTTCAGCAGATTCTCCTGGCCAGTATAAAATACATGGAATATTCATCCTCAAACATGGATTTTTCATGGAAATCGACGAACTAGATCGCCGCATCCTGCGTGAACTGCGCAAGGACGGCCGCCTGAGTAACACCAAGCTGGCCGAGAAGGTCGGCCTGTCGACCACACCGTGCTGGAACCGCGTGCGCGCACTGGAAGACGGCGGCATGATCGAAGGCTACACCGCGCTGATTAGCCAGACTGCACTGGGCTACCCCGACACCGTCATCATTGAAGTCACGCTGGACCGCCACGACGACGAGATTTTTGAAAAGTTCGGCGAGGCGCTGGCCACGCTGCCGGAAGTCATGGAAGCCTATCTGCTGACCGGCGATTATGACTATCTAATCAAGGTCGCCGTGGCCGGCACTGCGGGCTACGAGGAATTCCTGCGCAAGAAACTCTACAAGCTGCCGGGCCTGAAGCACAGCCGCTCCACCTTCGTGCTGCGCTGCCTGAAGCGCACACAGTCGGTCGAACCCTAGGTATGTGCGGCTGCGTACAGAGGCCACTTTCAAAAACGTACATGCTCAAGGCTCATCCACACAGGAGAAGACAATGAACAAGACGTTGAAAATCGCCGCAGCCATCGCAGCCATGGGGTTGGCCTCGCAGGCGTTTGCACAAATCACTTTTTACGAAGGCGACGGCCTGCGTGGCCGTGCTTACAGCGCCAACGGCCAGGTCCGGGATCTGGGCCGCGTCGGATTTAACGACCGCGCTTCCTCGGTATTCGTCGACCGCGGCCGCTGGGAAGTCTGCGAAGATTCCAACTTCCGCGGTCAATGCATGGTCCTGCGCCCCGGCAGCTATGAATCGCTGAGCGGCATGGGCCTCAACAACCGTATTTCCTCGGTACGCCCGGTCAAGGTACGCGACCGTTACGACAATGAAGCACCGCCACCGCTGGCGCAGCCAAGCTACGAGTGGCGACGCCGTCCTAGCGAGCGCGTAGTCCAGGTGCCAGTCACCTCGGTGCGCGCCGTGGTGGGCACGCCTGAGCAGCGCTGCTGGGTCGAACGCCAGCAAGTCAATGAGCCATCGCGCCCCAACGCGGGCGGCGTCATCGCCGGCGCGCTGATTGGCGGCATCCTGGGTCACCAGGTGGGCGGCGGCACCGGACGTGATGTGGCCACGGCCGGCGGCGCTATCGCCGGCGCTGCTGTCGGCAACAACGTCGCCAACCAGAACAACAGCTACTCGCGCGACGTACGCCGCTGCGAAAATGTCAGCAATCCCAAGCCGGAATACTGGGACGTGACGTACAACTACCGTGGCGTTGAGCATCGCGTACAAATGAATACGCCACCGGCGTCCAATATCGCCGTCAACGCGCAAACCGGCGAACCACGCATGTAAGCGGTTGCGGCGGCTGTTATGCTCATGTAGAATGAATGAGAATAGTTCTTATTCTCAAATTCATGACAGCCGCCGTACTCCACACCCATTTCACCGACCTATACAGTGCGCACCACTCCTGGCTGCAGCGCTGGCTATGCGTCAAACTGGGCAACGCGCATGACGCGGCGGACCTCACACAAGACACTTTCACCCGTATTCTTGGTCGAAACGACCTGGCAACGCTGCACGAGCCGCGCGCCTACCTGACCACCGTCGCCAAAGGTGTACTGGTCAACTGGTATCAGCGCCAGGCGCTGGAACGCGCCTACCTTGAAGCGCTGGCGACGCTGCCCGAACCAACTGCCATCTCGCCCGAGCAGCGCATGGTGATCCTGGAAACCCTGCACGAAATCGACGCCATGCTGGACTCCCTGCCCGCCAAGGTCAAGCAGGCCTTCCTGATGGCGCAGCTGGATGGTCTGGGCTACGCCGAGATCGCGGCCAGCCTGGGCATGTCCGTCATCACCATCAAGCGTTATATGAAACAAGCCTTCCTGCAATGCCTGCTGGCGATGGAGGATTTCGCATGAATGCGCGCGTCTCGCCGAAGGCACTGGAACAGGCGGCGGAATGGCTGGTCCGGTTACAGGACGGCGCCACCAGCGCCGACCACGCGGCCTGCGAACAATGGCGCAGCAGCGATCCACAGCATGCCCTGGCCTGGGAGCGCGCCGAAAAGCTGATGAGCAAACTGGGAACGCTGCCGCCGGAACTGGCGATGCCGGTGCTGAGCCGCGCACCGGGCTCGCGCCGTGCGGCGGTCACGCGCATCGTCGCCCTGATGCTGACCGTGCCGGCCGGCTGGGCCGCGTGGCGCTATGCCGAATCGCAGCCATGGGCGGGCGAAATCCATACCGCCACCGGCGAACGCCGCCTCGTCACGCTGGCGGATGGCACCAGCGTCACACTGAACACCGCCAGCGCCATCGACGTCCGCTACACGGCAGAGGAGCGCCTGATCGTCCTGCGCAATGGCGAAATCCTGGTCCGCAGCGCATCGACGCCTGACGCGCGCCCGCTGCGGGTCAGCACCGCAGAAGGCCTCATGCAGCCGCTGGGCACCGTCTTTAACGTACGCCGCCACGCATGCAGTACCGAACTCGCCGTACTCGAAGGCGCGGTCCGCGTCACGCCAGCGCACGCAGCGCAGAACGTGCAGGTCATCGGCGCCGGCACACAGACGCGCTTCAACGCCCGCCACATCGCTCCCGCACGCGCTATCGATCCCGCCCTGAGTGCCTGGACCACCGGCATGCTGCTGGCCGACCAGATGCGGCTGGAGGATCTGGTGGCGGAGCTGTCGCGCTATCGTAAAGGCCTGCTCCGGGTGGATCCGGCGGTGGCATCGCTGCGCGTGTCCGGCGCCTTTCCCATCACCGATACCGAGCGCACGCTGGACATGCTGGTCTCCACCTATCCGGTCGACGCCGTACAGCGCCTGCGCGGCTACTGGATCACGCTCACGCCACGCGGCTAAAAAATATTTTTGCATTGTCCTGATACTTTTTTGCGGCCCGGCTGGCAAACAGGCAGTAACCAATTAACTGCCAACCAAAAGGAAGTCGCTGTAATGCCGATCCACCGCTCCACCTCGTCCGAACGCCGCCTGGCGCGCGCTGTCCGCATCGCCCTGCTCAGCATGACGCTGGCCGCTGGCCCGGCGGTCATCGCTGCAGAAGCACCCGTCGCCGCGCCGCAAACCTATCAACTGCCCGCAGGTCCGCTGGGCCGCACGTTGTCCGGCGTTGCGGTTGGCGCAGGCATCCCGCTGTCGTTCGACCCGGCGCTGACGGCGGGCCTGAGCAGCCCTGCGCTCACCGGCAACTACCCGCCGCGCGTGGCGCTGGAACGCCTGCTGGCGGGTAGCGGCCTGATACTGGTCACGCGGACCGACGGCACGCTGACCCTGCAAAAACAGCACGCCGCCCCCAGCCCTACCGCAGCAACGAGCGCGAATGCCGCTCCGGCTACGCTGGCTCAGGTGGAGGTACGGGGAGTAGGCGAAGGCGCGCCGGGCAACTTGCGCAGCACCGGCGCTACCGGCCTGGAACTGTCGATACGTGAAACACCCCAGGCGATGAGCGTCATGACGCGCCAACGCATTGAAGACCAGCGGCTGGAAACCCTGCAGGACGTGGTCGCACAAACCACCGGCATCACGCTCGATCATTCATCCACCACGCGCGAAACGGACCAGATGTACTCGCGTGGCTTCGCCATCGACACCTATCTGTTCGACGGCATCCCCACCACCAGGCTGGTCGAGCCTTCGGGTTTCGACGCCAACATCTACGAGAAGATTGAAGTGGTGCGCGGTGCAGCAGGTCTGATGGGCGGCACCGGTAGCCCGGCCGCCGCCGTCAACCTGGTGCGCAAGCGCCCTGCGCGCGAGCTCCATGCCGGCTTCGAGCTGCAGGCCGGTTCGTGGGACCGTTTTCGCGCGCAGGCCGACATCTCGGCGCCGCTCAGTGAAGACAAGCATGTCCGCAGCCGCATCGTCGTCGCCCAGCAGGACGACCACTCCTTCATCGACCGCTTTCATCAGGACAAGGACCTGTTCTACGGCGTGGTCGAAGCGGATGTCACGCCATCCACACTGCTCAGCGCTGGCCTGATCTACCAGAACGAAAAGCTGGAAGGCGCCAGCCGCCGCTTCGCCGGCTTTTACAGCGACGGCAGCCTGACCGACTTCCCGCGCTCCATCAACAGCGCGGCCGGCTACTCTTACTTCAAACGCAAGCAAAGCCTCGGCTTCGTCACACTTGAACACTTCTTCGACAACGAATGGAGCGCCAAGCTGGCCATCAACTACGCAGCCAACCAGTACGACGCGGTACAGGGTTACGCCATGCGCGGTAATCTGGACAGGCAAACCGGCGGCGGCCTGTCGCAGTGGGTCACCAAGTGGGATTCCAAACCGGAGCAGCTCACGGTTGACGCCTTTGCCAGCGGCCCGTTCACCGCTTTCGGCCGCAAACATGAGCTGGTGCTTGGCATGAGCGCATCGCGCATGGAGCTCAAAGGCCCGAGTTATCCGGCCTGGATACTGCCGGGCTACGATGCCAGCATCCCGAACTTCTACACCTGGAACGGCAACTCGCCCATGCCGGACTACCACGGCAAGGTCACAGGCAGCTCGCTGGAACGCGAGAAGCAGCTGGCCGCTTATGGCTCCATGCGCCTGCGTCCGACGGACGAACTGTCGCTGATACTGGGCGCGCGCGTCACCAACTGGCAGCGCGATACGGAAACTGTGGAATTCGGCGCGCCCACCGTCGCCGACAGCTTCCGCAAGAATGGCAAGCTGACGCCGTATGCCGGCGCAGTCTACACGCTGAATCCCGCATGGTCGGCCTACGCCAGCTACACCAGCATCTTCTCGCCGCAAAGCTATCGCAAGCGCGACAACAGCCTGTTGCCGCCGCTCGAAGGCAACAACACGGAAGTGGGCGTCAAGGGTGACTTCCTCAATGGCCTGCTGAGCACCAGCGTTTCGGTATTCCGCATGAAGCAGGACAATCTGGCGGAAATCGATCAGGACATGCTGCTGTTGCCTGCGGGCGGCGGCACCTACGCTTATCACACGGTCAAAGGCGCAACGGCGCAAGGCTATGAGCTGGAAGTCTCGGGACAAGTCCATCCAGGCTGGCAGCTCACCGCCGGCTACGCCCATTCACGTATCGAGGACAGCCAGGGGAGCCGCCTGCAAACGGGCCAGCCGCTCAACAACTTCAAACTGTGGACCAGCTACGATGTCAACAAGCTGACGGTAGGCGGCGGCATCAACTGGCAGGACGAGGTCTACACCGAAAGCGCCGGCCCGCACGGCGAGCGCTTCACGCAGCACAGCTACGTGCTGCTGGCGCTGATGGCGCGCTATCGCCTGACGCGCGAACTGTCGGCAACCGTGAACCTCAACAACCTGCTCGACAAGAAGTACTACTCATCCGCTGCGGGCGGCTTCTATGGCGATCCACGCAACGTCATGCTGTCGCTGAACTATCGCTTCCGCTAAGCCACCGAGGACTCATATGAACCGTATCGCCGCCGCCATACTTGGCGGTTACCTCTTCGCGTCAGCTGCGGGCGCGCTACTTTCAACCATCAATGGCCCCGGCAGCGACGCCATGCTGGGCGGCGCCCTGCTTGGCCTGGCGCTGTATGCACCGGCCGTGATCTGGGCGTTTGCCGCCCGCAGCAACCGGCGCGCCTGGGCGGGACTGCTAGGCGCAAGCCTGTGCTGTGCGGCGCTGACCGCCATCGTGGGAGGTGCGTCATGAGCGGACTGAGACAACGCATGGCGTGGCTGCATACCTGGGCAGGTCTGTGGGTATGCTGGCTGGCCTTCGCCATTTTCCTGACCGGGACGCTGAGCGTGTTTGTCGATCCCATCTCCGACTGGATGCGGCCGGAACAGGCGCAGGAGTCAGCGCAGATGCAGTTCACCGGCCCATTGGACCACGCCAGCCAGCTCCATCATGGCTTGCGCTACCTGCAGCAACACGCCGCCGAAAGCAAGATGTGGGAGCTATGGCCACGCGCGGGCAAGGAACAGTTCCAGGTATTCTGGCTCAACGCGCAAGGCATGTACGAGGACGCGCACCTATCGTCCGCCACCGGTGCAGCGCTGCGTGAAGACGCCGGCGCCGTCCGCGATACACTGGGCGGCATGCACTTTGTCGAATTCCACCACGCGCTGCATGCCGGCACCGCGGGCCTGTGGATCGTTGGTGCGGCGTCGGCGGCGATGCTGGTGGCGCTGATTTCCGGCGTCATCACGCACAAGCGCATTTTCCAGGACTTCTTCACGTTCCGCCCCGCCAAAGGCCAGCGCTCATGGCTGGACGCACATAATCTGGCTGGTGTACTCACGCTGCCCTTCCTGTTCATGATCGTCTACAGCGGACTGGCAATCAGCTGGAGTACGTATATGCCGGCGATATCGTGGGCACAGCAGCTGCGTACCGGCGACGAGGCCTACACGCGCGAATACGGCCCCGAGATCAAGTCCTCGGGCCAGCCGGGGGTGCTGACGCCACTGGAACCGTTGGTGCGGCTGGCCGAGGCCACCTTCCACTCGCCGGTCTATGCGCTCGTGGTCAACCATCCTGGCGATGCGGCGATGACGGTGCAGGTCTACAGCACCACCTCGCCCGATACCCAGCAAGGCAACCTGCTCAGCAAGCGCGGCATGATGAAGTTTGATGGCGTCAGCGGCGCCTTGCTTGAAACCGAGATGCCGCACCGCGCCCCATCCAACGGCGCCCGCGCCACCATGGTCACGCTCGACGAACTGCATCGCTTGCACTTTGCCGGCGCGGTGATCCGCTGGATCTATTTTGTGGCGGGCATGGCCGGTACGGCAATGATGGCAACCGGCGCCATTCTGTTCATGGTCAAACGCCGGCAGCGGGCATTGAACGAATTTGGCGCCAGCACGCAACGCGTCTACCGCCTCATCGACGTATTGAACGTGGCCAGCATTGCCGGCTTGTCGCTGGCGTGCATCGCCTTCCTGTGGTCCAACCGCCTGATCCCGCTGGCGCTGGACGAGCGGCACGAATGGGAGGTGGCGGCATTCTTCGGCGCCTGGGCGGCAGCCCTGCTGCATGCGGCCCTGCGCCCGGTGACCCAGGCCTGGCGCGAACAGCTGTGGGCTGGCGCGGCGCTGTGTGCTGCATTGCCCTTGCTGAATCTGGCCACTACCGGCCAGCACCTGCTGACATATCTGGCGCAACGTGACCTCGAACGCGCGGCCGTTGAATTGACGGCCATCGGCATGGGCGCCGTGCTGGCCTTTGCCGCAATACGTACAGGCCAGCGCAAGACTGTTGCCAGCGCCGCTGTCAGAAAGGCCGTGCCATGACTTATGCGACACATATCCTGATCGCGCTGGGCCTTTGCCTGCTCGGCATGACTGCACTCTCGCTGGCGATCGACCGCCACCACCGCCAGGTCTACGGCGGGGACACGCCACCTGGCAAGCGCGCCTTGCTGCGCACCGGCGGCGCGGTGCTGCTCGCACTTGCCATGCCACCTTGCGTGTTGCTGTGGGGCGCAGGCGCCGGCTTCGTTGCCTGGCTCGGCATGCTCACCATCGGCGCCCTGCTGACAGCAATGCTGCTGGCCTACTGGCCGCGCAGTTAAGCCGCCGTCACGCAGCCCAGCCCCTGCAAGGTACGGCGAACCGCCACGTCCAGCGGCGTATGCGGTTCGCTGCCCAATACCGCCAGCAGGCGCGCGTTCGACATGCGTACCGGCTGGCGCCACAGATAGCGCATCTCGCGCAGTTCGCGGAACACCGGCACGAACGGCGATGCCAGCGCCAGCAGCCACCATGGGAACGCGCTGGCTTTCAATTCGGGCTTGCCGGCTGCGCGGGCGATCGCCGCCGTCATCTGGGTGCCGTCCGCATCCCAGTGGCCGTTCATCTGATAGCTGGCGAACATCGGCAACTGGTCGCTGCGCTCCACCAGGCGCACCATGGTCTCCGCCACATCCGGCAGATACGCCCACTGATGGCCGACGCCCGGTGCGGCTGGATTGCTGATCGCCGACACCTCCTTGCCCGGCTTGACCAGACCCTGGGCGAACCAGCTATTACCGGTTTTCGGCCCGAAGAAATCGCCGGCGCGCACGATCAGCACCGGCACGCCGGCATCCTTCAAACGGCGCTCCAGCTCAACCCGGATCGCGCCCTTGCGGGTGACTGGATGCTGGGGCGAGTCCTCGCGGATATTCGGCAGCGCATCGGGGCCATAGTTGTAGACAGTGCCCGGCAACAGAATACGTGCGCCGCTGGCACGTGCCGCAGCGATGGTATTGTCGATCATCGGCAGCACCAGCGCGCCCCAGTTGCGGTAGCCCGGCGGGTTGACCGCGTGGACGATCAGTTGCACGCCTTGCGCGGCCTTGACCACATCGTCCCGGTTCATGGCGTCACCAGCCAGCCATTGCATGCCGTCGCCGGGCTTTGCCACCTGCTGCGGCGCGCGGTGCAGCGCTTTCACAATCCAGCCGCGTGCCGCCAGCAAACGTGCCACCTCGCCACCTACACCGCCCGTTGCGCCCAGTACCAGTGCTTCCATGTTGTTCTCCTTGAGTGAATGTCGATGGAGACAGTGTGCCCGGGCGCGACCTAAAAGAAAATTACCCAAAACCGCATAGCCGCTATAAAATTTTGTATGACATCGAGCCAACCAAACTGGGATTTGTACCGTTCCTTCCTGTCCGTGCTACAGGAAGGTTCGCTGTCCGGCGCCGCCCGCGCGCTCGGTCTGACGCAACCGACCGTCGGCCGCCATATCGACACCCTGGAACAGGCACTGGGCCTGTCCCTGTTCACGCGCTCGCAGTCCGGTTTCATCGCCACCGATGCCGCCTATGCGCTGCAACCGTTTGCAGAAACGCTGGCCTCCGCATCCTCGGCATTATTGCGCGCGGCTTCCGGCCTGGGGCGCGGTGAAGACGCGCAGGTCAAAGGTTCGGTGCGCGTCACCGCCAGTGAGGTGGTCAGCGTGGAAGTGCTGCCGCCGATACTGGCGCAGCTACGCGCCAGGCATCCCGGCATCACCATTGAGCTGGCGGTATCGAACCGAATGGAAAACCTGCTGCGCCGCGATGCTGACATCGCGGTACGCATGCAGCGCCCCGAACAGGATGTACTGGTGGCGCGCCGCATCGGCAATATCGATCTGGGGTTTCACGCGCGGCGCGATTATCTGGAGCGTCACGGCACGCCGCGCACGTGGCAGGAACTGGCGCAGCATACGCTGATCGGCATAGACCGCGAAAACGCCTTCACCCGCAAGCTGCAGCCGCTGCTGGGCGACTTGTCGAGCAGCGCCTACGCCGTCCGCAGCGACAATGACCTGGTCCATCTGGCCTCGATCCGTACGGGACTCGGCATCGGCATCTGCCAGGTACGGCTGGCCGCACGCGATCCGCATTTGGTACGCCTAATGCCCGACCTGCTGACCATTCCGCTCGACACCTGGCTGGCCATGCATGAAAACCTGCGCGCCAATCCGGCCTGCTCGGCGGTCTACAGCGCGCTGGCGGCAGGCCTGGACGATTACGTCAACGGGCGCTGAGCAAACGGCGCGACTTGTGCACTTCATCCTGCAGCTGCAGGTTTTGATGCGCTGCCTGCAGGGTCGCCGCATCGACACTGACCATCTTGCGCGCCAGAGGACGTGGCAGGTCTGCCCAGCGGCTACGCGGCGCAGGCGCGACCACGGGTGGCAACACGGGCGGCACCGAGGACGTCGCCGGTTCCGGTTCAGCCTCGGCCTGCTTGCTGCCTTCCGCACAAGCGATATCGGTGAATGTCACCTGGCCCTGCTCGTCCACGCACTTATTGATTGCGGCACCCGCCATGCCGCTCATCGCGACCAGCGCCGCACATAGAATGAATTTCATGATCGATGCCCCTTTAACAAGTGACACCATGATCGGGCCGGCCGCGCCCCGCGTCTGTACGGACGCACACGCTGCGTGCGGCATTTTCGCTCTACGTCGGGTACAATAACGCCTTCTTCCGTATCACAAGCGCGTTGTCGTTGCGCGGCATCGCGTTCTCATGCCTATGAAATCTCCCCTGATCCTCTCCGCGTTTGCGCTGGCTTCCGGCTACGCCGCAGCCGATTCGCTCGATCCTGTTAATGCCCACGGCTGGAATACTTCCGCTGAACTGGGTGCGATCTCCACCTCCGGTAACACGGTCGGTACCTCGGTCACCGGCAAGATCGACGCCAAACAGGAGCTCCCTGACTGGAGCAACGAATACATCCTGGCCGGTTACTTCAAAGACGAGCAGGTCACCAACGACGCAGGCCAGAAAGTGCGCGAGCGTTCCGCGCAGCGCTATTCGGCATCCGCCAAGGCAGGCTACAAGCTGCTGCATGACGACCATGGCAAACTGTTCGCGCTGGCCACCCACGTGGACGACCGCTTCGGCGCCTACACCCGCTACTCGACCGTCGGTGTCGGTTACGGCACCCAGACCTACCAGTCCGAAAATCACACGCTGGACGTGGAAATCGGTCCTGGCTACTTCCGCGGCGTCCGTTCGGAAGGCGAAACCGAAAGCGGCATGACCGTGCGCGGCGCCGCCAACCTCAAATGGAAGCTCAGCGACAGCGCGCAGTTCAGCCAGAACGTCAGCGTTGAACGCGGCACCTCCAACGTCCACTCGATGGCCGAAACTGCGCTGCGCACCAAAATCAACAGCACGATGCAGATGAAAGCCGCGTTCAACATCCGCAATGACACCAACGTGCCGGCCGATAAAAAGAACACCGATACCCAGACCTCGGTAACACTGGTTTATTCCTTCTAACTTGACATCGCACTTATGAACACTCCACGCACTCTCGGTACGCCCCTGTCCCCTACCGCCACCAAAGTCATGCTGCTTGGCTCTGGCGAACTTGGTAAGGAAGTCATCATCGCGCTGCAGCGCCTGGGCGTGGAAGTGATTGCTGTAGACCGTTATCCAAATGCGCCTGGCCACCAGGTTGCACACCGCGCCCACGTCATCAACATGACCGACGGCGCCGCGCTGGAAGCGCTGATCGCACAGGAAAAGCCAGATCTGGTGGTGCCGGAGATCGAAGCCATCGCCACCGATAAACTGGCGGAGCTGGAGCTGGCCGGCAAGATCACCTGCATCCCCACCGCACGCGCCGCGCAGCTCACCATGAACCGTGAAGGCATCCGTCGCCTGGCCGCTGAAACCCTGGGTCTGGCCACGTCGCCCTACCGTTTCGCCAGCAGCCTGGAAGAACTGGAAGCCGGCGCCGCCGCCGTGGGTTTCCCGTGCGTGGTCAAACCGGTGATGTCGTCGTCGGGCAAAGGCCAGTCGAAGGTGGACTCCGCCGCAGACGTCAAGGCAGCCTGGGATTACGCCGCCGCCGGCAGCCGGGTGGATTCGGGCCGCGTGATTGTGGAAGGCTTTATCGATTTCGACTACGAAATCACGCTGTTGACCGTACGCTCGCTGGGCGCGGATGGCAAGGTGGTGACGCAGTTCTGCGATCCGATCGGCCACGTGCAGGTACAGGGCGACTACGTCGAGTCGTGGCAGCCATGCCGCATGGACCCGGTGGCGCTGGAGCGCGCCCGCGATATCGCCGCCAAGGTGACTGGCGACCTGGGTGGCCTGGGCCTGTTCGGCGTCGAGCTGTTCGTCAAGGACGACATGGTCTGGTTCTCGGAAGTGAGCCCACGTCCGCATGACACCGGCATGGTCACCATGGCGACGCAGGTACAGAGCGAATTTGAACTGCACGCCAAAGCCATTCTGGGCCTGCCAGTCAATGTCGCCATGAAAGCGCCGGGCGCTTCGGCCGTGATTTATGGCCAGCACGAAGCCCAGGGCATCGCCTTTGAAGGCGTGGCTGACGCGCTGCGCGTACCGAACAGCGATATCCGCCTGTTCGGCAAGCCGGAGTCGTTTGCCCGCCGCCGCATGGGCGTGGCGCTGGCCACCGCTGACGATGTGGAAACCGCGCGTGTCAACGCCAAACTGGCCGCATCCAAAGTGAAGCCAGTCGTCGTCAAGTAAGACCTGCTACATCCCCCGGAACAGATCGACGTAGTTACGGCTCACGACGAGCTGCTCCGGGCGGCCTTTCAGCTGCACCATCAGGCGCCCGCGAAAATCCTGCTTGGTGCCCGCCACATGGCGCGCGGCGACAATCACACTGCGGTGTATCTGCCAGAACTGCTGCTCATCGAGCTGCTCGCGCAGCTTGCTGATGGGCGTGCGGATCAGGCTCTCGCCATCGGCGACAAACACGCTGGTGTACTTGTCGTTACTCTGGAAGTAGATCACTTCTTCAATCGGAATCAGGCGGGTTTCCTCGCCGTGCGACGCTCGTATCCATTGCAGCGGCGCGCTTGCAGCGGCGGGCGCTGGCGCGGATGCCTGAACCGCCGCCCCGCCGCCAGCCAGCTGCGCCAGCAAAGCCTGCAGGGCCGCCGTTGGCAACGCCGGCTCCGGCGCCTTGAGGCGGGCCTTCAGTTTGGCGACGGCTTTTTCCAGGCGATCCAGGCTGGCAGGTTTGAGCAGGTAGTCCACCGCCGAATGCTCAAACGCTTCCACCGCATACTGGTCAAACGCCGTGACAAACACGATATGCGGCGGCTTCGGGCTGTCCACCAGTCTCGCTGCGACATCCAGGCCGGTCATGCCGGGCATGCGGATATCAAGGAACACCACCTCCGGCGCCTCTTCGTCAATCATGCTCAGCGCCTCGATGCCATTGGCGGCACGGGCAACCACGCGTAGTTCAGGCCAGACGGTTTTCAGCTGGCCTTCCAGATATTCACGCAGATGGGATTCGTCGTCTGCGATCAGGGCACGGATGGTATCGATGTTGGACTCTCATTCAAAGGCAGCATGAGGCGCACCGTCATGCCGCAGGGTTGGTTTTCTAATAATTCTACCTTAGCGGCAGCGCCATACAAACTGCGCAAACGCTCCCGCAGGTTGCTCAGGCCGACGCCGCCGCCCGGCTTGCGTGGTGCGGCTTCATTCAGGCCGACGCCGGTATCGCTGATGCGCAGGCTGACATGGTCGCCTTCCACGCGCGCGCTCAGCACCACCTCGCCGCCTTCCACTTTGGGCTCCAGACCGTGGGCGATGGCGTTTTCCACCACCGGCTGCAGCAGCATGGGCGCGATGCGGAACTGGCGCAATTCATCCGGGACCTCAATACGGTAAAGCAGGCGCTCGCCCATCCGCACCTTCAGCACATCCAGATAGGCGGCAATCAGCTTGCACTCGGAGGCCAGCGTCGCTTCCTCGCTGCGGCTGGCGCTCAGGGTCGCGCGCAGATAATCAATGAAGCGCTCCAGCATGTGCTGCGCTTGCGCCGGCTGGGGACCAATCAGGCTGACCACATTGGCCAGGGTGTTGTACAGGAAGTGCGGTTCGATCTGTGCCTGCAAGGCGCGCAGCCGCGCTTCGGCCAGCATGCGCGCACTGGAAGCCAGCACTTCCTTCTGGCGCGCCTCCTCCACCGCACGCGCCGCCCGGCGGTCGGCGGCACTACGCACCATGTACAGCAGCAGCGCCACGCCTGCCGCGATCACCAGCGACTCCGCCTGCACGCCCCGGTTGGACAGCAGCAGCAAGGGATCGGCGCCACTCCAGAGCAGGTTGCCGAAGCCAATGCCAACCAATACGCTCACGCCCATCAACGCCATGCTGAACAAGACACGCGGCAGGCCACGCGCGCGGCGCGGCCAGCCGTTGAGCAGGCGGTTGCTGAGCACAGAACCCGTGTGGATCATAAGACCGATCAGGTTCGACATCAGCAGCATCGGCCCCAGGCGCGTCCAGTACGAGACGCCGTCACGCACCAGCACCACCTCCAGTGCCGCCAGCATCACGCCCAAGCCGCTGCTCCAGATGATGGTGTACAGCAGGTTGCGCGGTTGCGATGCAGGCCAGCGGCGGAAAAACGGTATCAATTCCAGCGGATGCGCCAGTGGCGGTACGGAGTTCGGTGTGGTCATCATAAGATCAGGTTATTCATGCCGCCAGAAAGTTACCATGAAAGCAAACCGGCGCGCGATATGGCAGCCGTGCCAATGCCATCGGACCCGCCTTGATGTTGTGTGCATCAAACACTGTCAACACACTTTGACCCCGGCGCGTGTCCTGCGCCACGCCCACCACATAGCCGTCGGTTTCCGAACGCGCACCACGGCGTGGCACCAGCACGTGTTCTTCCGCGCGCCATCCCGGTCCGAAATCATAGCCATCCACCTTGCCGCTGTCGGTATCGATCAGGTTCACGCTGTTCAGGATCAGTTCACGGCCGGTGGCGCCCAGCACCAGCAGCTTGCGGTGGCGCGACGAAATCACTTGCGGCGCAACGCGCGGAAATTCGCTGACGCCAAACAGCCGCGCCTCGCGGGCCTGCCCGCTGGCGTAATCCAGCGTAATCTGCACTACACTGCTCGGGTTATCCGACACCATGTTCATCTGACCGCTCATCGGCAGCGCGAACTTGCGCATGCCGTCGCCCTCATGCAGCACCACGTCCAGGCGGGTGCAGGCGCCGTCTTCGTAGGCATTCCCGAGATGGAAGACCGAACGCGCCGGCAGTTCGAAGATCTGGCGCACCGCCAGCGCATCCTTGGACACCACGATGGCGCGCATCGGGCGCTGATCGCCTACCCATACAAAGCTGTCGGCCAGGCTGCGTTCGGGTTCGGCATGCATGTCGTAAGGCGCCACCAGGAAGATCAGATGACGGCCGCTGACCACGAAATCGTGCACCATGTTCAGCTGCGGGATCGGCAGCATGGCGGTGCGTGTCACTTCGCCGGTGGCGCTCAAGCGGTAGATCACCAGCTGGTCCGCGCCCGGCGCCGTGCCGAAGTTCCACAGGCCGCCGTCCGGGTCCATCTTAGGATGCGCGGAGAATGGCATGGCTTTCAGATCGCTGCGCCAGGTCTTGATGCCGCGCGTGGCCAGCGTTTGCGGGTCCAGTTCCGTCGCCGAACCGCCTTCCCACAGCGCATACACACTGCCGTTCAGCGGCAGCAGATTGGTGTTCGCCGCATTCAGCGTATCGTTGTTCTTGAAGCCCTTGCGGCCGTACCAGGTGCCGAACGTGCGGTACAGGAACTGGCCAGCCTTGCTTTCCTCTTCAAATTTGCGGGTGGCGACGAAGCGGCCGATATGGCTTACTTTACCGTCGCCGATCTGCCAGCGCTGGGCAAAGCCGTCGCCATCGAACCAGTGGTGATAGCGTTCACCACCCAGTTCAAAGCGCCCCGGCCCGTTGCGGAAGAAGACGCCATTCAGGTCTTTCGGCAGATTGCCCAGCACCGTGGCGTCGCCGGACAGGTCGCCGCTATGGTCAGCGTACACCGACAACTGGGCATTCTGCTCCAGCGCGGCGTGGAAGTCACGGTAGGTCAGCGTGTCGGCCAGCGCGGAGCTGGATGCCAGGCCGAGCGCGGCAAAGCTGAGGAATTGGCGGCGGTTCGTCATCATGGTCTCCGATCAGCGCAGGTTGACGGTCGAGGTGGCGCCGTATGCAGGTACTTGAATGCGCGCCGCGTCGAAGCCAGGCGCGCCGTGCTTGCCCAGCGCATTGTTGCTGAAGGCGTAGTCCTCGGTCGGCATGCCGACCCCATTGCGATCCAGTTTGCCGTTACCGTTAGCGTCGTGGAAAACCGCAAACGCATAGTCACCGGCCGGCAGATCGGCTACCGTGAGCTGTACCTCGCCGTTGTGGGCGGGCGCGACTACGGCACGCATGGGTTTTGTGGGGAAGGTGTCGGCCGAATCGAAAACGGCCACCATGACCTGGCCGTCGTTGCTGGCGACATCGGCCACGCGGATGGTGAGGTCGGCGGCATAGGCTGGCAAGGCGGCGGCAAACAGTACGGCGAGTATCAACTTGGACATGCTGGGCTCCTGAGTGAATGAAGTGTGATGCCACTTTATTCACTGCCCGGCGCCGCCGTGCCAGCATGCGACGAATTGCGCCTACCCGGCGCGAAGTGCGCCACGATGGCGCGAAATGGTGGCCAGCATTTGCTCGATATCGACCGGCTTGGCGATAAAGTCATCCATGCCCGCCGCCAGGCACTGGTCCTGCTCGGACTGCATCACCCCTGCCGTCATCGCCAGCACGGGCAGTTTCAGGCCAAGCTCATGGCGAATATGCCCGGTCGCCTCAAAACCATCCATCACTGGCATTTGCACATCCATCAGCACCATATCGATGTCGGCCGCGTGCTCACGCAGATAGTCGACCGCCAGCTGGCCGTTCTCCACCAGGGCGACGCTGGCGCCGGCGTGTTCCAGCATGTCGCGCGCCACCACCTGGTTCAGCGGGTGGTCCTCCACCAGCAGCAGCCGGAGACCCTGCAGGGTCGGCGTTTTCTCGCCGGGTGATGGCGCCGGCGCCACCGGAGTTGGTGCTTCCGGCAGCACCCAACTGCCCGCAGGTGCGGCCTGCGGTAGGGGCGGCTCGCGATCCGTATTGGCATCCACCTCGCCCAGCGCAAACGGCAGGGTGACCATGAACTCGCTGCCCGCCCCCGGCATGCTGTGCACCGAGATGTCACCGCCCATCAGCTCCGACAGGCGCCGGCAGATGGCCAGTCCCAGCCCGGTGCCGCCAAAGCGGCGCGTGGTCGAGGCGTCGGCCTGGCTGAACGCAGAAAACAGGCGGCTTTGCTGCTCCATATCCATGCCGATGCCGGTATCGCGCACGGCAAAGCGCAGCCGCACCATGCCACCCTGCCCGGCCACCGCGACCACCACACGCACCGTGACCCCACCGCGCTCGGTAAATTTGATGGCGTTGCCCACCAGGTTAATCAGAATCTGCTGCAAGCGCATGGCGTCGCCGATCAGCACCGGCGGCACATCGGCGTCCGCATTGATGGCAAGGCTGATGCCGCGCGTATTGGCGTGCAGCGCCATCACGCTGGAGACAGCGTCCAGCACCTCGCGCGGACGGAATGCGGTGGGCGCGAGTTCCATGCGTCCCGCTTCGATCTTGGAGAAGTCCAGTACATCGTTCAGGATACCCAGCAGCACCTGGCCGGAAGACCTTATCATGCCGACGTATTCCTGCTGCGCGCGGCTCAGCGGCGTATTCTCCAGCAGATATGCCACGCCCAGTACCGCGTTCATCGGCGTACGGATCTCGTGACTCATATTTGCCACAAACTCGCTCTTGGCGCGGCTGGCCGCTTCGGCGCGCTGTTCGCTGTTTTTGCGGTCGGTGATGTTCATGGCGGTCAGATAGAATCCATTGACCACGCCATCCGGCCCCACATCCGGCACCAGGTCCACCAGAAAATGGCTGACGCCTTCCGCGCTCCGGAACTCGCGCTCAAAATGCAAGCGACGTCCGGCCAGCGCCGCATTCAAATCACCCAGCCAGGATTCCGCCGCCGGGCCAAAGACTTCGATCACGGTCTTGCCGATCATCGCCTGCGGGTCCAGCCCCCATTGGGTGCGGTAATGCGCGTTGGCGAAGCGGTAGCGCAGATCGCGGTCCATATAGGCGATCAACAAGGGCAGCGTATCGGCCAGCACGCGCGCGCGGCGCTCGCTCTCGCTGGTACGGTGCAGGGCCGCATCGCGCTCCGCCTTCTGCCTTGCGTTGCTGACCAGGGACAGCAGGCCCGCCAAGGCCGCAAAGGCCAGCGATGCAGCGACTATCAACAGTTCTTTGGAGGGCATGGTCAAAGCTGGCTCACGATAGACTGGATAGCAAAATATTACCTTTAGCCGCAACGAATGCCAAACCATTATGACAATATTTACGCTATAGTGGTTCATCGTTGACACTCGTGGAACCTGTCATGCGCGCGTTGATGCTGCTTACAATGAGCTACGCCGTTATCGCCCACGCCAGCCTGATGCTGGCGTTTGCGCATACGAATGTGACGCCGGTCTGGCCGCCGTCCGGCATTGCCTTTGCTGCGATGCTGCTGATCGGCTACCGCGCCTGGCCTGGCGTGTTTGCCGGTGCACTCATCGCCAACCTGGCCACCTTCTACACCAATGGCGTCGCGTTTAACGGCGCCACTGCGGTCGCCTCGCTGCTGATCGCCAGCGGCAATACGCTGGAAGCCCTGTCTGGCGTATGGCTGGTGAAGCGCTTCTTCGATATCAAGGCCCCCATGGGCCAGCAACAGAATGTCTACAAATTCGCAGTCGTCGCCATGGCCATGTGCGCGGTCGCCGCCGGCATCGGCAGCACCACGCTGGTACTCAGCGGCCTGGCGCCAATGGCGGCCTACGGCACCATCGCGCTCACGTGGTGGGTTGGCGATACCGCCGGCGTGCTGCTGGTGGGACCCGCGATTGTGGTCTGGTGCATACGGCGCCTGCCGCGCTGGAGCTGGCGCGGCGCCATCGAGATCGGCTTTTCTGGACTGATATTACTGCTGCTGGCTGCCGGCGTGTTCGGCCGGCGCTACTCGTATGACGATGGCCTGGGCTGGATGCCGTATTTGTTCGTGCTGGCGATTGCCTGGTCCTCACACCGGCATGGCTTGCGTGGCGCCAGTGTGGTGTGCATGGTGGCGGCTGGCAGCGCGGTCATGGGCACCATCCATGGCCGCGGCCCGTTTGCGGTCGGCACGCTGAATGACGCGCTGATCGCACTGGCGACTTTCATCATGCTGTGCAGCCTGATCGCCATGGTGCTGTCGGCCGACGCCAGCGAGCGCCAACGCATCGGCAATGACACAGCCAGCTACAGCATCGCGCAATGGGCCACGCTGCTGGTCGGCGTCGGCCTGACGGTCGCGGTATGGCACTTGCTGGCCGCCAGCACGGAGCGCCGTGCGCAGGAACAGTTCGACGCCGAATGCGCCGACATCGCCAAGCGCATCAGCCGCCGCGTGACGCTCTACGAATCCGGACTGCGCGGCGCGCAGGCGCTGTTCAAGGCCCAGCAGGAACCGACGCGCGACCAGTGGCGCGACTTCGTCTCCGGCATGGACCTGCACGATAACTTCCCTGGCGTGATGGGTCTGGGTTACGGACTGTATCTGCGTGCCGACCAGCGTGCCGCAACCGTCAGGGATATGCGTCAGCAGGGCTATGAGGACTTCCGCATCTGGACCAATGGCCAGGACGAAGACCCCGGCGCCTCCGTGGTCGTGATGTACCTGGAGCCATTCGCAGGCCGCAACCTGCGCGCCTTCGGCTACGACATGATGTCCGAGCCGGCGCGCCGCGCTGCGCTGCTGCAAGCTGCGCGCAGCGGCACGCCGGCGCTGACGGCCAAGGTGGCCCTGGTGCAGAACGGCCAGCAAGCCAGCCTGCCCGGCTTCCTCATGTACTTTCCCATCTACCGCAAGAACACCCTGCTGTCCGATGACGCGAGCGCAGAACAACGGATGGCGGCACTCCAGGGATTCGCCTACAGCCCGATCCGCGCCGACGAATTGATGCATGACCTGCTTGGCCCCGCGGACCGCACCGTCAGGCTGGAGATTTTTGACGGCGCACGGACCACGCCAGCGGCGCTGCTGTTTGCCAGCGAACCGGAATCCGCCGATCCGCAGCAGTATCCCAACCCCTACCTGCGCACCGCGCCGCTGGAGCTGCTCCACCACCAGTGGACGCTGCGCTTTGCATCGCAACCCGCGTTTGAGGATTCGATCGACCGGCAGAAGTCCCATATCGTCCTGCTGGCCGGCGTGATTATCAGCCTGCTGTTCTTTGGCGTGGTGCGCGCGCTGACGGCGCGGCAGGCCTACGCCACAGCATTGGCGCAGCAGATGACGGGAGCGTTACGCCAATCGGAAAGCTCGCTGATCGCCGCGCGCGATCAGGCGGAAGCGGCCAGCCGCGCGAAGAGCGAATTTGTCGCCAACATGAGCCACGAAATCCGCACGCCGCTGAATGCGGTGCTGGGCATGACGCATTTGTTGAGCAACACCGCGCTGCAACCGGAGCAGCTTAAATACGTCGAGATGATACGGTCTTCCGGCAATTCGCTGCTCAGCATCCTCAACGACGTGCTGGACTTCTCCAAGATCGAAGCGGGACGCATGGAACTGGCGCCAGCGCCGTTCCAGCTGTCGGCCATGCTGGAAGCCATTGCCACCATCATGACGGTCAACGCCGGCGAAAAGGATCTGGAGCTGGCCATCGGCGTCGAACCGGGCGTGCCGCAAGCCTTGATCGGCGACGGCCACCGCTTGCAGCAGGTGCTGATTAACCTGGTGGGCAACGCCATCAAGTTCACTGAAAAGGGTGCGGTAGCAGTACTGGTTGAACTGGCCGAAGCGCCGTCCACGCTGCGTTTCACCGTGCGCGATAGCGGCATCGGCATTCCGGCCGATCGCCTGGCGCAGCTGTTCGCGCCCTTCTCCCAGGCCGATGCCTCGATGACGCGGCGCTTCGGCGGCACTGGCCTGGGGCTGGCCATCTCGCGCCGTATCGCGGCGCTGATGGGGGGCGCCATCGACGTGCGCAGCACCTGCGGCGCAGGCAGCGAATTCAGGCTGGTCGTGCCCTTGCAGCTCGGCGCGGAAGCGCCGCATGAACGGATTGGAACCGTCCAGCACCTGCTGGTGGTGGATGATGACAGCATCAGCGCCGACTACCTGTGCCGCACCATCCACGCGCGTGGCTGGACCTGCGACAGCGCCGGCACGGGCGAACAGGCGCTGGCCATGCTGCACAGCTCCCAGGTTCGCTACGACGCGGTGCTGGTCGACTGGAACATGCCCGGCATGAACGGCCTGGCGACCATGCAAGCCATCCGGGCCGACAGCGCCATCGCCAAGCTGCCGGTGATTTTAATGATCAGCGCTTTCGGCCAGGGTAAGCTACTGCACACCGACGGCGCGCAGGCAGCCGATGCAGTGCTGCTCAAACCTGTCACGGCCGGACGGCTGGCGGAAACGCTGCAACAGGCGCAGGCCAGCGCGCGCGATCCCGCCGGCGCCGCGCCCGTTGCCGAGACCGAAATCAGTGGCCAGCGTCTGGATGGGGTGCGTATCCTGCTGGTGGAAGATAATCCGGTCAACCAGCTGGTCGCCACCAGCATGCTGGCGCATGCCGGCGCGGTGATCGAGGCGGTGGACAATGGCCGCGACGCTGTCGAACGCCTGCGCACTGACGCACACCGCTATGACCTGGTGCTGATGGACGTACAAATGCCGGAGATGGATGGCTTCGAGGCCACCACCCGGATACGCCAGGACCTGGGCCTGCATCTCCCGGTGCTGGCCATGACCGCCGGCGTCATGGCGTCGGAGCGCGAGCACTGCATCAGCTGCGGCATGAACGACTTCATCGCCAAGCCGATCGATGTCGAGGAAATGCTGCGCGTCATCGCACGCAATCTCCCAGCCGCCCAACGCGCTGCCTCGGGACGCTAAAAATACCAGCCGGTCGGCCCTGGAAGCCAGCGGCAACAACGCGCTGGCCAGCATGAGTGCAAGCTATCGCACCGAAATGGACGGCATCGCCGGCAGCTACCTCCGCTTTGCCGCCAAAGCGATTTGACAGCGGCGTTTGCAGCTAAACCACAACCGCAAAAATATGTATTGACGTTTGCTGGCGGCGCGCTGATATTCAACCCAGCGCATAATTGTCACCAAATGTCTCTACATCGATGCGACTGAAGCCATATTCACTATGCTGTATTTTGCTGGCTTCCCTGCTCGCGCCATGCGGCGCAGCCGAACCGGCCAGACTGCCGCTGACCTTTGAAGCGATCGAGTCGCTGGGGTCGGACAGCCAGTCCATTATCTCGCTGCTTCAGGACCGCCAGGGCTATATCTGGATTGGCACCATAGAAGGCGGCTTGTTCCGCTACGACGGGCGGCGCGCCACGCGCTACACCAACGACCCGGCCAACCCTGCCAGCTTGCCGGGCGGCCGTGTCAGCGCACTGCACAGCGATAGCCAGGGCCGCATCTGGGTCGGCACCGACGAAGGCCTGGCGCGCTTCGACCCGGAGGCCAACAGCTTCACGCGTTTTCATCCCGATTCGAAGCAGCGCAACACGCGCATCATCCGCCGCATCATCGGCGACGGCGCCAAAGGCCTGTGGGTCGCCACCTGGGGCGGGCTGCAGCACTTTGATATCGCCACCGGCAGCTTCAAGCTCTATCAGGCCGACCCGGCACAGAAAGACGCCCTGGCTTACAACGACGTCAACGCCATTGCCCTGGACCCGGCCGGCGGTTTATGGGCCGCCACCTGGCCGGGCGGCTTGAGCTACCTGGCGCCCGGTGCAAAAGGATTCGCACACCTGCGGCTGGACAGCGAACAAAATCCCGATCCCAAGTTGAACGATGTCCGCGCCATGCGCTTCGATCAGGATGGCCGGCTGTGGATGGGCACGGACTTGGGCCTCGTGCTGTGGCAGCATGGCGCGCCATGGAGCGACCGCCGGCAGCTCACAGGTCCCCATGGGCGCATCAACAACATCAATATCGACAGCCATGGCAACGTGTGGGTCAGCACCCGCACTGAAGGCCTGATACGCTGGACCCGCGATCTGCAGCAAACCCAGACCTACAACCATCACGCCGAAGACAACCGCAGCCTGCCCAGCAACGCGGTCAACACCGTGATGGAAGACCGTCACGGCACGCTCTGGGTAGGCAGCTTCACCGACGGTGTCTCGCGTGCCAATCTCGGTAACTACGGGCTGGAGCGCATCATCCCGCGCGACGTGGCGCCGGATAGCTTCCCGTCCAGTAATTTCGTGCGCAGCCTGGCGGCGGGCCGGGATGGCCAGATCTGGCTCGGTGTCGATGATGGCCTGGTGCTGTTCGATCCGGCGCAAAAGCGCATCGTACGGCGCTACACAGCGAACCCCGGCCAAGCGGGTTCGCTCAACCACAATTCGGTCTACAGCCTTTACCACCAGCCCGACGGCCCGCTGTGGGTCGGCACCTCCAAAGGCCTGAACCGGCTCGCTCCGGGCAGCGAACGGTTTACTTCAATCCGCTTCGAAACGCCGGCCGACAACTTCGTCAACACCATGGCGCCCGGCCGCGGCAAGGTGCTCTGGCTGGGTACCGGGGCCAGCCTGATACGCTACGAAACGGACACTGGCGGCATGCGCCGCTACGTCCATGACGACAACGATCCCCACAGCCGCAGTGTCAGCGAGGCCAGTGCCGTGCTGGAGGACTCGCAGGGCCGCGTCTGGGTGGGCGATTTCTTCCGCGGCACCGGGCTCGATATGATGAACGGCAGCGACGGCCGCTTCCGGCACTTCCGCCACGACCCAGGCCAACCGCGCAGTATCAGCAGCGACAAGATCACCTGCCTGTACGAAGACATGTACGGCACCATCTGGATCGGCACCACGCACGGATTGAACCGCATGGTGCCCGGCAGCGACGGTGTACCGGAGTTCCGCCAGTACACCGGACCAGGCGATCCCGGCCCCATCCTGATCGAATCGATAGAAAGCGATACCGCCGGAATCTTATGGGTCAGCACCGTACGCGGACTCTCGCGGCTGGCCCCCAGCACCGGCCACTTCACCCATTACTCCGCCGACGACGGTCTGACCGATGGCTTGTACCAGGGCTCGTCGGCGCGGGCCAGCGACGGCAAGCTGTATTTCGGCGGCACCACCGGCATTACCGCCGTCTATCCCGAACTGCCCCTACGCACACCGACCGTACCGCAAGCCGCCATCAGCGATATCCGCATATACGACAAATCGCTGAGCAACGGCATGCGCCCCAAGGACGTGATACTGGAAGGCGCGGTAATGGCGCCGCGCGCGCTGACCATTCCGTGGAGCGCCGCCGTGCTGACGCTGGAATTCGCCAACCTGCATTACGCGGCGCCCAAGCGCAACACCTATGCCTACTGGATGGAAGGTTTTGATGGCCAATGGATGCGCGCAGACGCCACCCAGCCCGTGGCCACCTATACCAACCTCGATCCCGGCAGCTACCGCTTCCACCTGCGCGCCTACACCAACAAAGGCATGCAGAGCGAAGAGCTGGTCCTGCCCATCACTGTGACGCCGCCGTTCTGGAGCACATGGTGGTTCCGTACCGGTACAGTTTTGCTACTGTCGGCGAGCGTGGTGATGCTGTACCGCTTACGTGTGCAGGCACTGACACGGCGCGCCAGGCGGCTGGAAGCGCTGGTGGCCAAACGGACGCAGGAACTGCAGGAATCCAACCGCAAGCTGACCGCCCTGTCCGCCACGGATGGCCTTACCGGCCTGGCGAACCGCCGCAGCTTTGACGAGGCGCTGGCACGCGAATGGCGGCGCGCCCAGCGTGCCGGCGAACCGCTTGCGCTGGCCATGATTGACGTCGATTGCTTCAAGCTCTACAACGACAACTATGGCCACCAGGCTGGCGATACCTGCCTGCGCCAAGTGGCGCGCGTGCTCGATGAAGGCGTACACCGCGCCACCGACCTCGCGGCCCGCTACGGCGGCGAGGAATTCGCCTTCATCGCACCGCTGAACAGCGCCAGCCAGGCAGCGGACATGGCGGAGAAAATCCGCGCCGCGCTACAGGCGCTCAAGCTGCCGCACGCCCATGCGCCGGCCGGCTGCGTCACGGTCAGCATCGGTGTCGCCTCCGTTATTCCCTCGGAAGACCAGACGCCGGCGCTGCTGCTGGAAGCGGCGGACCAGGCCCTGTACAGGGCCAAGCATGCGGGACGAAATTGTGTCATGCAAGCTCAGGCTGGATCTTCGCATTCCACAGTGAATATCGCGGATGCCCTTTAGGTAAGCTTGCCGTTTGCATCACATGGTAGCGTTCACATCGCGGATTCCGTTGCCACTACACAACGCATTTGTGACATTTCCCGTGAAAACACCCATACTGAAAAAGCAGTACCACAACGACAAATCAGGAGGGTAGACACGATGAAGCAACCCGCGCTCGCCATCACCACCTTAGCCGTTCTCGGCACATTGGCCTTCAACAGCCATGCCCAGGAAGGCATTCCCATCACCGTCAGCGGCTTCGGCACCGGCGCGCTGACCATGACCAACAGCGACCAGGCCGAATTCAATCGCGTCAACCAGACCTCCGGTGCCGGCAAAGACGCCCGCGCTGGCGTCGATTCCAACCTCGGCATCCAGGCCACCGCCAAGTTGAGCGATACCATCTCCTTCACTGCGCAGGGCCTGGTACGCAAGAACGGCAACAACGACCAGTTCGGCGCCGAGCTGGCCTGGGCCTTCGCCAAGTTCAAGCTGAACGACGAATTCTCCATCCGCGTGGGCCGTATTGGTCTGCCGGTGTACATGATTTCCGACGTACGCAACGTCGGCTACGCCAACACCATGCTGCGCCCGCCCAACGAGGTGTACCGCCAGGTCACGGCTGACAATGCGGACGGCGGCGACATCATCTACCAGCACAGTTTTGGCGACAGCACGCTGACTGCGCAGGCCGCGATTGGCCGCACCAAGGTGCGCTCGCCAGGCAACTACTACGTCGAATTCAAACCGGTGATCTCGACCCAGGTATCGCTGGAGAACGGTCCTTTCACCTATCGCCTCGGCCATTCGCGCGCCACCTTCGGCATCTATGACAACGCCAGCCTGACCACGCTGGTCAACACGGCCAAAAGCCTGGGGCTGAACAATGTGGTGGCTGAACTGCCGCTGACCGACATCAAGGGCACGTTCAATTCGGCCGGCATCAGCATGGACTACAACAACATCATCGGCCAGGCCGAATACGCCAAGCGCAAGACCGATACGCGCCTGGTGCAGGACACCAGTTCGTGGTACATCATGCTGGGCTACCGCTACGGCAAGTTCGTGCCCTACTACATGCACGGCGACGTCAAGCAGGACAGCCGCCGCAGCTTCGAGACGCTGCCGACCACCGGCCCGCTGGCGCCGCTGAGTGCCGCCGTCAATGGCGCCATCAAGTCAGGCCTGCAATCGACCAACGCCATCGGTCTGCGCTGGGACTTCTACAAATCGGCCGCCTTCAAGATACAGATGGACCGTATCAAGACGCGCGATGGCAGCGGCTACTTCGTCAACGCCAAACCTGGCTTTGCCGGTAGCACCGTCAACGTTTATGCCGCAGGCATCGATTTTGTCTTCTAAGGAGAATGCCATGCACAAGACTATCGGCAAGCTGCTGCTGGCGGCTGGCGTATGGCTGGCTGCCGCCCCTGTGTTCGCAGCTGAAATTGTGGTGATCGTGAATCCCAAGAATCCTGCCACGCGCATGTTCAGCGAACAGGCGGCGCAGTTCTTCCTTGGTAAATCCACGCTGTTTACACCGGTCGAACACAGCGACGGCCCGCTGCGCAACGAGTTTTACAAGAAGGTGCTGGACAAGGACACCACCCAGGTCAAGGCCATCTGGTCCAAGCTGGTGTTCACCGGTAAAGCCACGGCGCCCAAGGAGTATGGCTCCAGCGCCGAGGTGAAAAAAGCCGTGGCGGCGGACCCCAGCGCCATCGGCTATATCGAGAAGTCCGCGGTGGATGACTCGGTCAAAGTCATCCTCACCGTGCAGTAAGCGTCAGATCTGCGCCGCGCCGCCGTCGACAAACAGCTCAATGCCGTTCACGAAGCTGCTGTCGTCGGTGGCGAGGAACAAGACGCTTTTCGCGATTTCCGCCGGTTCGCCCAGGCGCCCCATCGGCACCAGGCTCGCCAGATGGCCATACAGGCCGTCTTTCTGCTCCACCGGCACCAGCCCTGCCAGGCCTGGCGTGGCAATCGGTCCGGGACTCACCACGTTGACACGGATGCGGCGTGCTTTCAGATCCAGCAGCCATGAGCGCGCAAAGTTACGCACCGCTGCCTTGCTGGCGCTGTAGACACTGAAATTCTCCGTGCCCTGGATCGACACCGTCGAACCGGTCAGGATAATGGACGCGCCGTCTTTCAGCAGCGGCAAAGCCTTCTGCACCGTGAACACCACGCCACGCACATTGGTGCCGAAGATGCGGTCAAAATGCTCTTCCGTGATCGCGCCCAGCGGCAGCATATCGCCGCCGCCCGCATTGGCGAACAGCACATCGAGCTGGCCGGAGCGCTGGGCAATTTCCGCATATACGCGATCCAGGTCAGCCAGGTCGGCACTGTCGGCACGCATGCCGACCACGCCGTGGCCAATTGCCTCGACTGCCGCATCCAGCTCGGCCTGACGACGGCCAGTGATAAACACCTTGGCGCCCTGGCGCGCAAACTCCTGTGCGGTCGCCAGACCAATGCCGGAGGTGCCACCGGTAACCAACGCTGTTTTGCCTGCTAATTTCATGATCTGCTCCTTAAAAGTGAGTTGAGTGAACACACTTTAAGGCGTAACGATTAATTGATAAATATGGCTATAATGAATTCATTATTCCCATACATGCACAATAATGGATCAATTACTGGCAATGCGAACCTTCGCCCGCGTGGTGGAAGCCGGCACCTTCACCAAGGCTGCGGATTCGCTGCAAATGCCGAAGGCCACCGTGACCAAGCTGGTGCAGTCACTCGAGACGCATCTGGGCGTCAAGCTGCTGCAACGCACGACACGCCGCGTCACCGTCACGCCCGACGGCGCCGCCTACTACGACAAGGCGACGCGCTTCATCAAGGACCTGCGTGATATCGATGCCAGCTTTGGCGCGGCCCACGGCACGCCGCGCGGCCATCTGCGGGTGGACACCGGCTCCTCGGTCGCCACCCGCATCATCGTGCCGGCGCTGCCCGAGTTCATGGCGAAGTATCCGGGCATACAGCTGGACCTGGGCGTCAGCGACCGCCCGGTGGATCTCATCAGCGATAATGTCGACTGCGTGATACGCGGCGGCGCGATCACCGACCAGTCAATGGTCGCGCGGCAGATCGGCAAGGCGGCGTTTGTGACATGCGCCTCGCCCGACTACCTCAAGCGGCACGGCGTGCCCAAACATCCGCATGATCTGGAAAGCGGCCACCTGGTGGTCAGCTATCTGTCCGCCCGCACGGGGCGGGCCTTGCCGGTACACTTCACGAAAAACGGCGAACGGCTGGAGATACGCGCGCGCCATGCGGTCGGCATCAACGAGAGCAACGCCCACTTCGAAGCGGCGCTGGCGGGACTTGGCATCATCCAGACCTTTGATTACCTGGCCGATCCTTATATCGCCAGCGGAGCGCTGGTGCCGGTACTCAAAAACTGGCAGTCGCCGCCCTACCCGTTCTATGTGGTCTATCCGCCCAACCGCCACATGAGCAACCGGCTGCGCGTGTTCATCGACTGGATCGCAGAGCGCTTCAGCCTTCCACCACAATAGCGGGACGCAGCCGCTTGCGCGAGGTGCGTGCATGCGGCACCCAGGCGTGGGTCTGCCAGCGCCGCCACATGATGAGACCCCGTATCCACTCGTCGGCGGCGTAAGCGATCCACACGCCAGGCAGGCCCCATCCCAGCACCACGCCCAGCAGCCAGCTACCGCCGGCCAGTACGAACAGCATCGAGAATGCCCCGGCCATCACCGGGAAGCGCGCGTCGCCCGCAGCCCGCAAGGCGTTGATTACCACCAGATTGAAGGTGCGGCCCGGCTCCAGCAGCACCGTAATCCACAGCAGCGTGGCGCCCGCCGCCAGAATTTCGTGGTCCTGGGTGAACCAGCCCAGCAGCCAGTTCCCCATCAGCGCCGCCGCAGCAGCGATCGTCACGCACACCACCAGCCCACGCGCCAGCGCGCGCTTGACCACGCGGTGCGCCTCGCGCAAATGGCCGGCGCCAATCAGATAGCCCACCACGATTTCCACCGCCAGGCCGGTGGCGATACTGAACATCATCACGCCGCCCATCAGTTGCAGCACATAGGCCTGCGTCGCCAGCGCCTTGGCGCCCAGTTCCGCCGCCGTGGCCACGCTGACCATGAACGCCAGCCGCCAGGCAATGTTCTCCGCCGCACCGGGCAAGCCGATATGCAGCACCGCCGCCAGTTCGCGGCGCGGCAGCTGCCACCAGTCCCCGCGCGACAGCGTAATGCCCAGATGCGCGCGCCACATCAGCAGGTGCAGGACCAGGCCGATGGCGCGGCTGACCGCCAGCGCCAGTGCATAGCCGGGCAAGCCCATGGTAGGCAGCGGCCCCCAGCCGTACATCAGCGGAATCGCCAGCAGCAAATGCGAGATGTGCATGATGACCAGCACCACCAGTGTATCGCGCGTCCGCAGATGCGCGCGCATCACACTGGCCATGGACGCATTCCACGCGTCGAGCAGCATCGCGGGCGCCAGCGCCATCAGGAATGGCGCGGCGATCGGCAGCACTTGTACGGGCGCGTTCAGCAAATGCAGCAGGCCGTGGGCGCCCAGCAGCGCCATCAGCGCCGTGACAACGCCCAGCCAGGTGCTGGCGCCAACCACGGCGCGCGCCACCTTGTCGGCCGCCGCGCGCTGGCCGCCGCCCAGATTCTGCGTCACCACCACGCTGACGCCCGCGCCAATAATCCGGAACAAAATGAACAGCGTCGCCGACACCTGGCTGGCGATCGCAAACGCGCCGCCATTTTCATCCGAAATGCGCGAAGCCAGCGCGGTGCCGATCACGCTGGCCGCTATCCCCAATCCCAGTTCGACCAGCAATGGCCACGCAAGGTTAAACATGGGTGGCGTGCGTACCGGTGTTGGGGAGGCGGACATGGGAGCGGTCAGTAGAAGTGTTGCCAATTAGCTCTACTTTATACCAAGTGGAAGCGCTTTCACTAATAGTATTTGAGAAAACTATCCGGCTAGCCGTTAGACTTTCGACATGCCATTGAACCATCGCTTTCTCGTCTGCGCGTCCACCCTGCTGCTGCTCAGCAGCAACGCGGCCGCACAGTCATTGACCGTGTTGTATCCGGAGATCGGCGAACCATATCGCGCGGTGTTTGCGGAGATTATTCAAGGCATAGAAGAGCAATCCAAAGCCCGTGCCCACACCGTGCCGCTGGCCGCCAACAGCGATGCGGCCGAATTGCGCGGCAACGCCGCCAGGGTCGTCATCGCGCTGGGACGGCAAGGCCTGAGGGCCGCCAGTGCGCTGGAACCCGCGCCGGCCATCGTGGTTGGCGGCATCGGCGGCAGCACCGACGCCGAGCGCTACACGGGCATCAGTCTGACGCCCGATCCGGCGCTGCTGTTTGCCACGCTCAAAGGCCTGCTGCCTGGCGTCCGCCGTGTCATTGTCGTCTATAACCCGCAGACCAACGCCGCGCTGATACGCATTGCGCAGGACGCCGCGCGCACCCAGGGACTGGAGCTGACCGCGCTGGAAGCCGCCAACCTGGCCAGCGCCGCGCGCATCTACGAAACCCAGCTGGCCAGCGCCGACGGCTGCCGCGATGCATTATGGCTGCCGCAGGATGCCGTCACCGTGGATGAAAACACCATCCTGCCGCTGGTGTTGAAAGAATCCTGGACACGTTCCCTGCCGGTGTTTTCCAGCAGCGTGCTGCATGTGAAGAAAGGCGTGCTGTTCGGGATGTATCCCAATAACCAGCAACTGGGGCGCGATCTGGCCGCGCTGGCGCTGTCCATGCAGAACGGCGAAACCGTCCGGCGCGAGGTCACGCCGCTGCGCGCGGTACGTACCGCCCTCAACACGCGCACCGCCAGCCACCTGGGCTTGAATCTTGTCGTAAGCCAACAACGGAACTTCGACGCCATCTACCCCCAGCCGTAGACGGGTGGCTAAATTTCTTTCCGTTTTAGCAAAGACTCGACTTATACTATGAAAGCATCTTAACGGCGCCGTCTGCCTGTCGATGCGGTAACGATCGCCGTGATGAAAAAGATAATAAACGCCCTGTTTGCCGCCGTAGTGCTGCTGAGCTCGGCCGGCGCCCTACAGGCGAGCGGCGGCGCCTTGCAGTCCAGCGCCGCGGTCGCCACAGCCGCTGCCGACACCGGCATGCTGATTGAACCCATGGACATCGTCACCGTCGCGGCGCCGCTGCGTCCGGACGTGCGTCCCGTCACGCTGGCCCAGCTGGAAGACCAGCTGCGCCGCCCCGAGCTGCAAGCCTCGCTGGGCAAAGGCAGCATCGCCGTGGTGTATCCGAATGTGGAAGAGCCGTTCCGCTCGGCCTTTCTGGCCATGATCCAGGGCATCGAGGACCGCATCAAGCTCAGGGTGCGCGCCTACCCGGTCGATCCCCATGTCGATACGACTGACCTCAACAACACGCTCAAACGCAGCGGCACCAAAGTGGTGATCGCGCTGGGCCGCCAGGGTCTCAGCGCCACGGCTGGCCTTGACCGCGAGATCTCGGTGCTGGCCGGCGGCGTGCTGCTGCTGTCGGAGTCGGAAAACGTCACGGGCATCAGCATGACGCCCGATCCGGCCATGCTGTTCTCGCGCCTGCGCCTGCTGCTGCCGGAGTTGCGCCGCATCATCGTAGTCTACAACCCGCAGAAATCCGACTGGCTCATCAAGCTGGCGCGCGAGGCGGCGAAGGCGCAGAACCTCGAACTGTCGGCCTACGTGGCGGCGGATCTGGCCAGCGCAGCCAAACTGTATAGCCAGCTCATCGCCAGCGCCGACAACCGCCACGACGCCATCTGGCTGCCGCATGACAGCACCACTGTCGAAGAAAGCACCATCCTGCCGCTGGTGCTCAAGGAATCCTGGAACAGCAACCTGCCGCTGTTCTCCAGCAATGTGCTGCACGTGAAGAAAGGCGCGCTGTTTGCCATGCTGCCCGATAACGTGGAGCTGGGCCGCACGCTGGCCGCATCCGCCATGGGCGTGATCGCCGGCGACGTGCGCCGCCGCCCGCTGGTGCCGCTGCGCGAACTGCAGACCGCCATCAATCTTCGTACCGCCAGCCATATCGGCCTGAATCTGGGTGCCTTGCAACAGCGCAGTTTTGACTTCGTGTACCCACAGCCATGAACACCATCCGACAATTCCTGCGCCGTACCGGCTTCCAGCAACAGCTGACCATCATCGTGTCGGCCGCGATCCTGGGCCTGGCCGTGTTTTCCGCGCTGATGAATGCCTGGGAAGCCAACTCCCGCATGCGCGACCACTTCATAGGCCAGGGCCAGCGCATCGCCGACAACCTGGCCCGCCAAAGCACGCTCGCGCTGCTGTTCCACTCCGCCGAGAATGCGCGCGACGTGGTCAACGCCACCCTGGCCTTTCCCGATGTCGCCGGTTTGCAGATCATGGATGCGCGCCGCAAGGTGCTGCTGTCGCGCGTACAAGGTAATGCCAGGCTCGATGCGGCGCTATTCAGCGCCATGCCGCCGTCGCATGCGGCCATGGTGGGCGAGACGGCCGATGGCTGGGTGTTTGTGGCGCCGGTCTACGGTGGCCAGTCGGAAGCGTCGCCGTTTGAACTGCAGGAACACCAGCAGCAGTTGCTGGGTTATGTGCATGTGCAGCTGTCCAAGGCCACGCTGCAAAACCTGACCTGGTCCCTGCTGCTGGGGAATCTGGGCCTGACGCTGTCGTTTGCCGTGATCCTGCTGGTGCTGGCGCGGGTGCTGACGCGCCATATGCTGAATCCCCTCAACGCGCTGTCGCGCCTGATGCGCCGCGCGGAACAGGGCGAATCCGGCATGCGCGCCGATCCCGCCGGCCCGCGCGACCTGATCGAAATGGGCCAGGCCTTTAATCAGATGATGAACGTGCTGGAACAGCGCGAAGCGGAGCTCAAGGAATCGCGCGACGCCGCCGTCAACATGGCGCAGATGAAGGCGCAATTCGCCGCCACCGTGAGCCATGAAGTCCGCACGCCGCTGAACGGCGTGGTCGGCATGCTGGACATGCTCAAGGAAACCCGCCTCACCCAGCGCCAGCAGGAGTTTGTCGACGTCGCCTGGAATTCGTCGCGCACGCTGATCGCGCTGATTAACAACATCCTCGACTTCTCCAAGATGGAAGCGGGCAAACTGAAACTGGAGGAGACCGAATTCAGCCTGGCGACGCTGCTGGCGGAAGTGGTCGAACTGGTCGGCCGGCCGGCGCAGCAGAAAGGCGTAGGCGTCAGCTGGGCCGTCGCTCCCGGCGTACCAGACCGCATCCTGAGCGACGCCTTGCGCATCCGCCAGATCCTCATCAACCTGACCGGCAATGCCGTCAAGTTCACCGAATGCGGACAAGTGACCATCAACGTCACGCAGTCCGGCGCCGACGCACCGATGCTGACGTTCGAAGTGCGCGACAGCGGCATCGGCATGAGCGCCGACGTCCAGCGCCAGCTGTTTGAAGCCTTCGTGCAGCCGGATCCCACCACTACCCGCCGCTTCGGCGGCACGGGCCTCGGCCTGGCCATCTGCAAGCAGCTGGTGGAACTGCTGGGCGGCCAGATCGGCGTGCAGAGCGTGGCCGGCAGCGGCACCGCGTTCACCTTCGCGATTCCATGCCAGCCCGCCGGCGTACCGCTGGCGCCAGAGTTGCCTGCCACCGTGCTGCATGCAGCGCCGCGCACCGCGCCTGCGCGCCAGTTCCGCGTGCTGGTGGCCGAAGACAACCGCACCAACCAGATGGTGGCAGCCGGCATGCTGGCCATGAACGGCTGCGTGTGCGAGTTTGCCGCCGATGGCGTGGAAGCCGTGCGTGCCGCCCAGCGCGAGCGCTTCGACCTGATCCTCATGGATTGCAGCATGCCGGAGATGGACGGCTACGAAGCCACCGCCCACATCCGCCTGGCCGAACTGGCGCTGGGCCGCCGCACGCCGCTGGTGGCCATGACTGCCAACACCCAGATCGGCGATGCAGAAAAATGCCTGGCCGCCGGCATGGACGACTATCTGGCCAAACCCATCACGCTGGTCGAACTGCGCCACAAGCTGGAGAAATGGCTGCCGCAAGGCGATCATCCGGGCGCCGTCACCCACAGCGCCGCCAGTCACACCACGGCTGCCGCCAGCCACACCTCGCGCGCCGCCGGCAATGCACCGGTCGACCTGGAAGTCTTCGACAAGCTGCGCGAAGTGCTGGGCGAGTCGCTGCCGCACGCAGTCATGCCCTATCTGGAAGACACCCCCGTGTGCCTGGAAGAACTGACGCTGGCAGTGCGCGCCGGTGACATGAACACCGCCCGCAACCGCGCCCACGCACTCAAGGGATCATCGGGCAACTTCGGCGCGGAGACGCTGGCGCAACTGGCGCTGCAGGCGGAGCAATTCGCTGCCGCCAACCAGCCGGAGCGCATCGAGCCGCTGCTGGCGCCATTGAACGAGCAGTATCGGTCGCTGGCCGCCTTCCTGCGCGCAGAGCTGGACAGCACTGACGGCGACGACCTGCATCTGAGCGACGACACCCCGCAGGTGCTGGTGGTGGACGACGACCGCAGCACTCGCAGCACCCTGCGCCACACACTGCAACGCGACGGCTTCCGCGTGGAGGAAGCCTCCGACGGCCAGCAGGCGCTGGCGATGCTGACGCGCTTCCAGCCGGACGTCATCCTGATGGACGCCATGATGCCCGTGATGGACGGCTTCACCGCCTGCGCGCGCATGCAGGAGCTGCCCAACGGCGCCGACATTCCGGTGCTGATGATCACCGCGCTGCAGGACAACTCGTCGGTGGAACGCGCATTCGCGGCCGGCGCCAGCGACTACATTCCCAAGCCGATCCACTACGCGGTGCTGTCGCAACGCGTACGCCGCATCATCGAAGCCAACCGCGCGGAGAAGCGCATCCGCCACCTGGCCTATAACGACGTGCTGACCAACCTGCCCAACCGCACGCTGTTCTTCGAGCTGCTGGACAAGAGCATCGACCACGCGCGCAGCGCAGGCCAGCAAGTAGCGGTGCTGTTCATGGACCTGGACCGCTTCAAATACGTCAACGACAACCTGGGCCACGCAATCGGCGACCGCCTGCTGCAAGGCGTGGCGCAGCGTGTGCGCCAGACCGTGCGTTCGGCCGATGCCGTGGCGCGCCTGGGCGGCGACGAATTCACCGTGGTGCTCAATGAGCTGGACAGCCCGGCATCGGCCGCCAGCGCCGCACACAACATCGTACGCGCATTGTCCGTGCCCTTCCCCATCGACGGCCACGAGATTTTTGTCACCGCCAGCGTCGGCATCGCCATGTTCCCGCATGACGGCGGCGACGTCGCCACGCTGGTCAAGCATGCGGACAGCGCCATGTACCGCGCCAAGCGCACCAACACCGGCTTCCAGTTCTATGAATCGTCAATGGAGCACTCGATCTCCGAGCACGTGCGGCTGGAAAGCGATTTGCGCCGCGCCATGGAACAGCAGCACCAGCTGGAAGTCTATTACCAGCCGCAGGCCTGCCTGAGCAGCGGCCGCATTATCGGCATGGAAGCGCTGGTGCGCTGGCGCCATCCGACGCGCGGCATGATACCGCCGGCGGACTTCATTCCGCTGGCCGAGGAAACCGGCATCATCAACCAGTTGGGCGACTGGGTGCTGCGTACCGCCTGCACGCAACTGCGCCAGTTCATGCGCAACGGCCTGCCGGAGCTGCGCGTGGCGGTCAACCTGTCGGTGCGCCAGCTGCTGCAAAAAGACTTCGCTGCGTCGGTGGAAGCGGTGCTGGCGGACACCGGCCTGCCGCCGCACCTGCTGGAACTGGAGATCACCGAAAGCACGCTGATGGAAAATGCGCAGGACACGCTGGCCGCGCTGCATCGCCTGCGCGAGCTTGGTGTGCGCCTGTCGATCGACGATTTCGGCACCGGCTATTCCTCGCTGTCCTACTTGAAGCGCTTCCCGGTCGATATCATCAAGATCGACCGCTCATTCGTGTACGACCTGCCGCAGGACGCCGACGATGCAGCCATCGTCAGCGCCATCATCGCGCTGGCGCACAGCCTGCGCCTTGAAGTGGTGGCCGAAGGTGTGGAAACCGCCGAGCAGCTGGCGTTCCTGGCGGGCCGCGAATGTGACCTGATGCAGGGTTATCACCTGAGCCCCGCGATTCCGGCAGACCAGTTTGCTGAACTTGTGAGAAGAACTATAGACATGGCTACAACACTTCCATCGTCAAGCTGCTGAATTCAGGATAGAATCAAAAAAACAACTAGGGAGATTGCATCTTGAAAGTGTTGAGCGCCCACCAGCGACAGCTCAAGCTGTGCGTGTCTGCGGCACTCAGCTTGGCGCTGAACGCCGCCTTCGCCAGCCCGGTCGCGGACGAAGACGAACTGGCGCTGGTCTACGGCGCGGGCGATAGTGTCAGCATTGCCACCGGCAATCTACAGGCCTTGCGCCGCGCGCCCGCCGTGGCCACCGTGATTACCGCTGCGGACATCGCCGCAATGGGTGCGACCGATCTCGACCAGGTACTGGAAAGCGTCCCTGGCATCCACGTCAACCGCACGCCCAACAGCTATTCGCCGCTGTATGTGGTGCGCGGCATCGTCAGCGCCTATACGCCGCAGATCCTGATGCTGCAGAACGGCGTGCCGATTACCACCGCCTACATCGGCAACAAGGGCAATATCTGGGCCGGCTATCCGGTTGAGCATATCGCGCGTATCGAAATCATTCGCGGCCCCGGTTCGGCGCTGTATGGTTCGGACGCTTATTCGGGCGTCATCAACATCATCACCAAAGGGCCGAGCGAGGCGGCCGGCACCGAGATCGGCGTGCGCGCCGGCTCGCTGTCGACCTACGATGGCTGGGTACAGCATGGCGGCAAGCTGGGCGCCATCGACGTCGCGGCCTATCTGCGCGTCGGCCAGACCGACGGCATCCGCGAGACCATCGAGGCCGATGCGCAAACCCGTAACGACAAAATATTCGGCACCAAAGCCAGCCTGGCGCCGGGACAGCTCAACACCGAGTACAAGGCAGTCGACGCCAATCTGGACCTGATCTACGGCGCCTGGCGCGCGCGCTTCGGCTACAAGCGCCGCTACGACATGGGCAGCGGCGCGGGCATTTCATCGGCGCTCGATCCGGTCGGCCGCCAGCAAAGCGAACGCGTAACCTCAAGCCTGAGCTGGGCCGAACCACAAGTGACGCGCGACCTGGGACTGGGCGCGAGCCTGAGCACCCAGCAGTACTCGCAGGAGATGCCGACGCGGTACAACCTGCTGCCGCCCGGCCTGGCCTTCCCCACCGGCCCATTCCCGAACGGGATGATCGGCGCGCCCGAGACATGGGAACGCACCTATCGCCTGTCCGGCTATGCGGACTACAGCGGCGTGCGCAACCACCACCTGCGTGTCGGCCTGGGCCACGACGATATCGACCTGTACCGCACGCGCGAATTCCGCAACTTCAATTACGCCAGCAACGGCACGCCGATTCCGCTGCCGGCCGTGATTGAAACCACTTACACCACGCCGTTCCTGCGCCCGCAGCGCCGCAAGATCGACTACGTGTATCTGCAGGATGAATGGAGCTTCGCACCGGACTGGAATCTCACCGCCGGCGTGCGGCACGATCACTACTCGGACTTTGGCGGCACCACCAATCCGCGCCTGGCACTGGTGTGGGACGCCAGCTTTGACCTGACCGCCAAGCTGCTGTACGGCCGTGCCTTCCGCGCGCCAGCATTTGCCGAAAGCTATGGCATCACCAACCCGGTCGTGCTGGGCAATCCCAACCTCAAGCCCGAGAAGAACGCCACCACCGAGCTGTCCTTCGCCTGGCAGGCACGCACCGATGCGACTGTGAACCTGACCTTCTACCGCTACAAGATGAAGGACATCATCCGCACCGTGCCCAACGCGATGACCGGCACCGGTTCGACCTACAAAAACACCGGCGACCAGACGGGCCATGGCATCGAGCTGGAGTCCAGCTGGACGGTGACGCGCGATCTGCGCCTGTCGGGCAACTATGCCTTCCAGCGCTCGACTGACGAAACCAATCACACCGATGCCGGCTACGCGCCGCATAACCACCTGTTTGGCCGCGCCGACTGGGCGTTCACCAGCGGTTATCAGGCCGGCGCGCAAGTCAACTGGGTGGCCGGCCGCAAGCGTGCGTTCGGCGACGCCCGCACCAATCTGAGCGACTACACCACGCTGGACCTGACGCTGGCCACACGCAATGGCCGCAACCAGTGGAACTTCGCGCTGGCGCTACGTAACCTGTTCAACACCGACGTGCGCGAGCCCAGCCCGGCGCCCGGCCTGACGCTGCCTTACGACCTGCCGATGGCCCCGCGCACCGTATCGCTTCAGGCTTCGTACAAGTTGTAGTGCTTCAGCAGCCGCCAGCCCAGTTCTTCGCGTATGCGTTCGGGCGTGGGCGGCGGCGTGTGTGCATCACGGCGCTGCTGCAACAGGCGGCGTACCGCCTCTTTGCTGGGATGGGTAGTTTGTGTCCGGGGCGGCTCCATGATGGCCTCACTCAATCCATTACGACCGCTTCATCATGCGCCCCTCCCATACCGGTTCATCCAGAAAATAGCCGTGCCTTTGCACAGCTAATGGGGCTTTGCCGACCCCGCGCACGTTACAACAGGTAACAGCTTTATCAGCGGCGAGTTGTTAATCTGCTTCCAAACTTAGCGAAGAAGGAAGCTCATCATGCCCGTTCAACCACAAAATTTAAGAACAGCAATTTCCTCGACCCTGATACTGAGCCTGCTGACGATTGCCGGATGCAACAAGCCTGCGGACACGCCGCAACAGAATATCGCGGCAGCGCCAGCCGCTGCCCCCTACACGCCGCCCACCGCCGAGCAACTGTCGCAGATGGTGGCGCCGATTGCGCTGTTCCCCGACAAGCTGGTAGCCCAGGTGCTGGCGGGCGCCACCTACCCCGAACAAATTACCGCCGCCAACCAGTGGCTGGCGCAGAATCCGGCCCTGAAAGGTGACGCGCTGCAAAATGCAGAAGCCGCGCAGCCGTGGGACGTCAGCGTGAAGTCGCTGACCGCCTTCCCTGGCGTACTGAACCAGATGGCTGGCAATCCCCAATGGACCAGGTCGCTGGGCGAAGCCTATGTGAACGATCCCAATGATGTGATGAACGCCATACAGGCGATGCGGCTGCGCGCCCAGCAGGCGGGCAACCTGAAGAACTCGCCGCAGCTGCGGGTATCGACCACCGTGCGCCAGGCGCCGCCGCCGGACTACGCGCCATCTGCGGCGGAGCCGTTGGCCTATGCCGGTCCGGCAGTGATACCGCCACCACCGCAGACCATCGTGATTGAACCGGCGCAGCCGGATGTGGTCTACGTGCCGCAATACAATCCCACGGTCGTGTATGGCGAACCGGTGGCGGTTTATCCGGGCTGGGTGCGGCAGCAGCCGGCTTATAGCAGTGAAAACCTGGTGACGACCGGGCTGCTTTCATTTGGTGTCGGCGTGCTGGTCGGCGCCGCCATCGACCATCATCACGACAACGGCTGGCATGCGTGGGGCGTCAACTGGGGTGCGCCGCATCCTGGCCATTATGACCAAGATGGCGGCTGGCATCGCCCAGCCGTGGTGTACAACAACGCCACGTATATATCAAAGTCCGTCACCGTGGTGAATCACGTCAATAACTACCGCATTACCAACAACGTCATCAACCAGGCGCCGCCACGCCCAGCCGGGCCGATGAGCATGCCGCACTTCAATCATCGCGATATGGAACCAGGCCCGCATGCGACAGCAGTAGCACCGCCGCCGCCCGTCCGCATGGCGGCCGCACCTCAGCAGGTCCAGCCGGCAGCGCCACCTGCCGTTCGGACCGCACCGCCGTCGCATAGCGCGCAAGCCGCGCCGCCGTTGCCCCGCCATGATCTGCACCTGCAGCCACAGCAGCCGCAGCAACACGTCGCCCAGCAAATGCCGGTGCCGAAAAGCCCGCCACCTGCTGTCAACCCAGTCCACGAACATGCCGCCGAGCCGCAGCAACACAGCAATGCCGCCCAGCACAACATGCCACAAATGGCCCAGCACGTAGAGGCGAACCAGCCGCATCCTCCCGCTGCGAGCCATGACGCGAAGCCGCCTGAACATTCTCAGCCGCATCCAGCGCGTCCGGACATGCTCGCCATGCACAACGAGCGGCCGCATTCCGCGCCGCCAGCGCCAGCCAAGCCCGCGCCAGAAAAGCACGAAGACAACAAACACCCTCACGAACATCACGGTTAAATTGCAGATTGGCAATATAGCAAAGCATCTGCTTTACCGGCGGGGCAACAGTGATAGAGTAAGAATTTTCTTTTTCACAATCACGATGCAACGCCTGATCAACCCCTTTGTTCTGCTATTGCTTTGTGTTTGCGGCAGCGCCTCCGCCCAGCAGGCGCCGCTGTCACGCTGCCCATCATCAAGGCCGCCGTGATTGCGCGGCTATCGCAGGCCCAGGCCAGCAATGCTGAAGCCATTGCCAAAGTGGTGTACACGCTGTATCCGTGTCCGTTCTCTCCGAGCGCGGGAACGACTTCAATGCCGCCACCATGTTCCGCCACTTGCAACGCTTACGCTAATATCAGCGGTGGCGAAGCATGCCACCGCACCGCCGGTTTAATTCAACGCCAGCAGCAACTCGTCCAGGCGCTCCAGGGTTGACGTCATGCCGTCCTTCATTCCCATGTCAATGACTTGCTGGATCGCTTCGGGCGAGGCATAGGCAACCACTGTCTCGACCACGGTATGGTCTGCCTTGTCCGAGAACGTGACACTCCAGGTCGACCGCGGCAGATCAGGATTCAGCGCTCCGCTGGCATCGGAAAATCCATCCAGCGCCGTGTAACGGTCAATCGGCTGTATGGTCTGATAATCCAGACGTCCCCAGTATTCCTGGCCATTCGGTTCAACCATCGCGTAATGCCAATGACCGCCTTCGCGGAACTCCATGGACTTGGTTTTCGTGGTCAGCGGTTTCGGCGCAAACCAACGGTCCAGCAGCTCGCTCTTCGTATAGCAATCCCACACCAGCTGCCGCCCGGCGGCAAACTCGCGCTGGACGGTGATGGTGCTCTTTTCTTTATCGACCACGAAGTCAAATTGCAAATCAGCTTTCATCTTGTTCGCCTTTCAGGGTAATGAGTAGGTTATCGAGGTTGTCATATCGGCTTTGCCAGGTCACGCGCTGCTGTTCGAACCACTGTTCTGCTGCTGCCAGGTTCTCGCGGTTAAGTTTGCAGGTTCGTACCCGACCTGTCTTTTCGGATGCAATCAGACCGCAGCTTTCAAGAACCTTGATGTGCTTCAGGAAAGACGGCAGTCCCAGGCCGAATGGCTCCGCCAGCTCCTTGATGGAAGCGGACCCCAAGCCCAGCCGCGCAATCACCGACCGTCGAGTCGGGTCAGCCAGTGCGTGGAACATGTCGTCTAACGATGCAGAATAGTTTCCCATGTGGCGAACTATAGCACAATAGTTTCCCATTTGGCGAACTATTTATGGCCAAGCCCCGACCTGCTCACGCCGCCTTGCGCAACTCCGCTGGTGGCAAGGCCACCCGCACCGGCAGCTGCTGAATCCGCGCTGCGTCGATTTTGAAGGATCCGACCAGTTGCGCCAGTTCGCGCGCCTGCGCCTGCATGGCGCCGGCCGCAGCGGCGGCTTCCTCCACCAGCGCCGCGTTCTGCTGGGTGACGTCATCCATGTCGCTGATGGCCGCATTCACTTGCTCGATGCCGTGTTCCTGCTCTTCGCTGGCAGCGCTGATGGCGCCAATAATCGTCGTTACCTTCTGCACGCTGGCAACGATCTCGACCATCGTCGCGCCGGCCGTCTCAGCCAGCTCACTGCCGCTGGCAACCCGCTCCGCCGAATCGTTGATGAGCTTTTTGATTTCCTTCGCCGCATCCGCAGAACGCTGCGCCAGCGAACGCACTTCGCCCGCCACCACGGCAAAGCCACGGCCTTGCTCGCCGGCGCGTGCAGCTTCCACCGCCGCGTTCAAAGCCAGAATATTGGTCTGGAACGCGATGCCGTCGATGACGCTGGTGATGTCCACGATTTTGTGCGCGTAATCATTGATGCTGGCCATGGTCCGCACCACTTGCGATACCACGGCGCCACCCTTGCCCGCCACCTCGGACGCCGACACCGCCAGCTGATTCGCCTGGCGCGCGTTGCCGCTGTTCTGGCGCACGGCGGCAGTCAATTCCTCCATCGCCGACGCCGTCTCTTCCAGCGCGCCAGCCTGGTGCTCGGTACGGCGCGACAAGTCCATATTGCCCGTGGCGATTTCACGCGAAGCCGAGTTGATCGCCACCGCGCCATCGCGCACGCGGCCCACCGTGTCGGCCAGGCGGCCCGTCATGTGGCTCAGCGCGTCGAACAGCTGGCCGATCTCGTCGCTGCGGCCATGGGCAATCGCCACATGCAGTTCACCGCCGGCCACCTGCTCCGCCAGTTCCACCGCTCTGGTCAGCGGACGCACAATGCTGCGGGTCAGCTGCCAGGCCAGCACCGCGCCCAGTACCAGCGTCGCTCCGCCCAGGCCGATCAGCAAGGCACGGCTGCCCGCGAACTGGCTGGCCGACTGTTCCGCCAGCGCCTTGGCCTGCTGCGTCTGATACGCCAGCAGTTTATCCAGCGCACCGGTGTAGGCCTTGAAGACGCCGGGCCACTGGTTATCCAGCACCTCGCCCACTTCCTGCACCCGGCCACTGTCCTTGAACTTGAACATCTCGCCGCGCATGGCCAGGAAAGCCGCCTTCCTGGCCGCCACCGCGCGCAGCAGTTCGACTTCCTGGCCCGCAGCCGGCATGGCCGCCAGCTTGCGTTCCATCTCGGCCGCGACTTTTTCGCCGGCGGTCAGCTGGGCCTGGAAGATGTCCGACACTTCCAGGCTGTCGCTGCGGCCTATCGACATCGCCCTCAAGCCGTTCAGCTCAGTCACGCCCAGCAACTCGGACGTCAGCTGCTGCCGCGCCAGCTTCTCATGCACCAGGTTGGACGCCGTATCGTTGGCCGACTGCAGCCGCCACAGCGACACGCCCGACATGCACGCCATCACAAACAACAGCACCGCGAACGATGCCACCACACGCATACCCGTATTCAATTGGGGGAATTTCATAGCCATTCATCTAAGGAAAAGTGCCTACTGCACGAATACTCACCAATCTACACACCGAATATGACGTCGATGTTACCGCAAGGCAATTTAAGCAATACTATTTTCTTCTGGTTAAGATGTAATGAGGATGTAACAATTTCCCAGTAGCATGTAAGGCTCAGTGTTGATAAAGGGTTTCCGGCCGTGGAGTTCAATGCCTCTCGTTTGCACCTGCCTCGTTTTCGTCTGTCTGTGGCCGCCGATTTGTGCGTCGAGACGATTTCGGTCCTGTCGGATACCAGCAATTTCGCCGTCCTGGAACTGTTCACCGAGCGCCGTGACCTGATGAGCCTGCCCGTGATCGAGGCCGGCCGCCCCATCGGCCTCATCAGCCGCAACATCTTCATGTCGCAGATGTCCAAGCCCTTCTATCACGAGCTGTATGGCAAGAAGAGCTGCATCGCCTTCATGGACAAGGAACCGCTGATCGTCGATGCCAACATGAGCATTGAAGCGCTGACCTTCCGTGCCGTGGAGTCGGGCGAAAAAGCGCTGGCCGACGGATTTATCGTAACGCGTGACGGCGTCCTGGCCGGCGTCGGCTTCGGCCTGCAGCTCATGAACGTGGTGGCCAATATGCAGGCCGAGAAAAACCGCCAGATCATGCACAGCATCGACTACGCCAGCGTAATCCAGCGTTCGCTGCTGCGCCCCTCCAACCTGGCCCTGTCCGAAGCGCTGGACGACGCCCACCTGGAGTGGCAGCCGCGCGATGTGGTGGGCGGCGACTTCTACCACTTTGCCCGCTACGAGGACGGCTGGTTCGCCGCGATTGCCGACTGCACCGGCCACGGCGTCCCGGGCGCCTTCATGACCCTGATTTCTTCCTCGACGTTAACCCAGGCCTTGCAGCAACTGGGGCCGCGCGATCCGGCCCGCCTGATTGCCGAAGTCAGCCGCGGCGTCAAAGGCATGCTGGGCCAGGTCGAAGGCCACGGCACGGCCGAGTCCAACGATGGCATGGATGCCGCCTTCCTGTGGTTCGACAACGCTACGCGCCAGCTGCACTTCGCCGGCGCCAAGCTGTCGCTGTTCCAGCTCGACCCGGACCAGCAGGCGGTGCAGACCGTGGACGGCGAACGCATGGGCGTCGGCTATGTCGATTCGCCGCTGGACTACCAGTGGACCAATAAAGTCATCCCGATTCCGGAAGGCAGCCTGCTGTTCCTGACCACCGACGGCCTGATCGACCAGATCGGCGGCGCCAAGGACATCGCCTACGGCAAGCGCCGCATGCGCGACGTGCTGCTGGCCACGCGTACCGAGTGCGCGCGCCATGTGGCCCAGGCCATGCTGGACGACTACCAGACGTGGCAGGGCGAACAGCCGCGCCGCGACGACCTCACCTTTTTCTGTTTCCGCCCCTAAGAGGAGCACGATTTGTTGTACAAAGAATTCAGCGATTTCTATGAAGTGGCCCGCAAGCGCCACATCATCTTTTTCTACGTGGGCTATTTCTCGCAGCACGTGGTCGCCGCCATTTCAGAGACCATCAAGGCGCGGCTCGATACGGCCGGTGCGGCAGGCCCAACGCGCCGCCGCATCTTCTCCTCGTTTGTCGAAATGTCGCAAAACATCATGCACTACTCGTCGGACACGCTGACGCCGGATACGGCGACCGAGAACCAGATGCGCCGCGGCTCGTTCTGCATCGGCATGAAGGGCGACAGCTTCTTCCTGCTGTGCGCCAATCCGGTGGACAGCGAGAATGTGGAACGCATCCGCAGCCGCCTGGAGCCGCTGCATAGCATGACCATGGAAGAGATCAAGTCCGCCTATAAAAAAGCGCTGCGTGAAGAAACCCCGGCCGACAGCAAGGGCGCGGGCCTGGGCTTCCTGACCATGGCGCGCGACGCCAGCGAGCCGCTGGAATTCGAATTTGTGCAGGATGAACACAACCCCGAAGCCACGGTCTTCTGCATCAAAGCGATTATCTGAACCAAATACTGAGAACAACGACAATGGAACCACTTTTTATCGCCGCCTCGCCCACCTCGCCGGAAGTCGATTTCCGCTTCGACCAGCACACGCTGTCGATCAAGGGCGAATCCTATCCAGAGAACGCCGCCGCCTTCTACGGCCCGGTGATCGCGCGCGTGCAGGCCTATCTGGACAGCTACAAGGATGCAGAGATTACCGTCAACGTCTCGCTGGCCTACTTCAACAGCTCCAGCACCAAGATGCTGTTCACCTTTTTTGAAGCGCTCAACAATGCCGCCATCGCCGGCAACCAGGTACGCCTGAACTGGTACCACGACGAGGACGACGACACCATCCTCGAATTCGGCCAGGAATTGCAGGACGATTTCGGCGCTCTCGACTTCCACGACCATGCAGTGAGCAACTGATGAAACCCATGGCCGACGCCGACCTGTTTGCGCTGGAGAGCGCCGCCCTGGCCAACGCCAAGGCGGCACATGCCGACCCACGCGCCGACGCCCGCGCAGCGCTGGCCGAGATGATTGTTCATTACGAGCGCCTGATGCGCGAGAGCCGGCGCCTGATCCGCCGCAGCGACCGCGCGGAGCTCGACATGAACCAGATGAACCGCCAGCTGCACGAACTGGCGCAGCAGCTCGAATACCGCGCCACCCACGATCCGCTCAGCGGCGCCCTGAACCGCGCCGCCGTCATCGACACCGCCAGCGCCTGCCTGCAACACAGCGATATGGCGCTGATCGTGCTGGACATCGATCACTTCAAGTGGATTAACGACGATTTCGGCCACCCGGCCGGTGATACCGTCATCAAGACCGTGGTGGTCTGCTTGCGCCGCCTGCTTGGACCGGAAGTGGCAGTCGGCCGCGTCGGCGGCGAAGAGTTCTCGGTGATCTGGCCGACCTCCGACGTCGAGGAAGCGCGCGAGGTGGCGCTGCACATCTGCGAGGCCATCGCCGACCAGGTCTTCGGCACGCCGATCGACCGCCAGATCACGGCCAGCGTGGGTGTCAGCTGGAATACGGCAGGCACCGGCTTCGAGCTGGCCTACAGCCGCGCCGACGAAGCACTGTACGCCGCCAAGCGCGCGGGCCGCAACTGCGTGAAAGTCTATTCACAACTGCCGCTGCCCGTCACCGCCCACGTCCCCGCCAGCGTCAGCCTGAGCACCGAAGCCTAGGCGACGGGCGTCAGCAGCGGCTTGCCGCTGAAGTGCGCCGACAGATTGTCCACCACCAGCTGCCCCATGGCGTGGCGGGTTTCCACCGTCAGGCTGCCGATATGCGGCGTCAGCACCACATTGTCCAGCTCACGCAAGGCCACCGGCACGCGCGGCTCATCGGCGAAGACATCCAGCGCTGCCATGCCCAGCGTGCGCCCGCGCAGCGCAGTGATGAGCGCCTCCTCATCCACCAGCGAGCCGCGCGCGATATTCACCAGCGTCCCCTGTGGACCCAATGCCGCCAACACTTCCGCATTCACCGCATGCTGCGTCGCCGCGCCGCCGGGAGCGGCAACCACCAGATAGTCACTGGCCTGCGCCAGCGCCAGCAGCGACGCGGCACGCGGTACCGTGACGCCGTCGATCGCGCGCGGCTGGAAATACTGAACCTGCATGCCAAACGCCTGCGCCCGGGCGGCGATGGCCTGGCCGATGCGGCCAAAGCCAAACACGCCGCATACCTTGCCGCGCAGGGCACGCGTGGGCGCTACCGGCTTGCCGGCTTCCCAGGCGCCAGTCCGCACATAAAAGTCCAGCGCCGGCAGACGGCGCGCCGCCGACAGCAGCAGCGTCAGCGCCAGGTCGGCCACGTCGTCGGTCAGCACGCCCGGGGTATTGGTCACGGCGATGCCGCGCGCCCGCGTTGCCGCCAGATCCACCGCGTCCGTGCCGATGCCGTTGACCGCCACGATTTCTATTTTTGGCAACTGCGCCAGCAGCGCGGCGTTGATACCGATGGCACCTGTCGTCAGCACGCCACGCACACCGGGCGCCACGTTTTGCAGCCACGCCGCCTGCGCCTCGCGCGGCTGCTGCCACAGATGGTGGCAATCAAACCGCTGCTCCAGCTGCGCCATGACATCGGCGGACGGGCTGGCGGCCATGACTAATACTTCAGGTTTCATATAGGTACCTACTGTCGTTAGCATTGTGGCGATTGTACAAGCGCGGGCGATTTCCCGTTGGGAGTCATAGACTTTCAGTCAGCATTTCCGTATGCTTGACTTACCCCAGAGAGGAGCGCGCCCTGATTTGAAAGACCACGCCCCCCATCACTCCGCCCTAGCCGCCGTCCTGCGCGGGCTGCGCGCCGCCCTGTGTGCGCTGGCGGCCTGCCTGACGATGTGCGGTATCAGCAACGCCAGTCCGGAACGCTGGGATCGGCTGGCCACGCCGCTGTTCGAGCATCTGGGCCTGGAACAGGGCTTGCCGCACCCGGTCGGCATGGCGCTGGCGCAGGATGGCGACGGCTTTATCTGGGTCGGCACCCAGAGCGGCCTGGCACGCTGGGATGGCTACCGCGTGCGTAGCTACCATGCCGACGCCGCCGATCCCTCCAGCCTGCCCGGCGACTTTATCCAGACCCTGCACGTGGATGTGGCCGGACGGCTGTGGGTGGGCACGGCCGCCGCCGGCCTCGCCATGTACGACAAACAGACCGACCACTTCGTGCGCCTGACCGATGAACTGAGCCACGGCCTCATCAGCGCAATGACCAGCGATGCCAAAGGCAATCTGTGGATCGGCACACCAACCGGCCTCAAATACTACGACACGGTCCAGAAAACCCTGCGCCGCTACACGCACGAAGACACGCCCGGCTTGCCCGACAACCAGATCCGCTCGCTGCTGATGGACCGCTCCGGCAACCTGTGGATCGGCAGCGCCACCGGCCTGTCGCGCATGCGTCCGGGTGGCACCATCGTGACCGTCGCCGTCAGCAATGACGGCCACACGGCCTGGTCGGATGCCGTGCTGGCGCTGGGAGAGAACAGCCGGGGGCAGATCGCCTTCGGCACCTTGAAGAGTGGCCTCGGCATCGTCGATCCGCAAAGCGGCGCAGGCCGCATCGTCAACCTGCGCGGCGTGAAAGACACCCAGGCCAATATGGTGCTGGCCGTGACGGAAACGGTAGCAGGCACCTGGTGGGCCAGCACCTACGGCGGCGGTGTCATCGAATACCGTACGGACAGCAACACCAGCGTCCGCATCCTGCACCAGCCCGCCGTCTCCTTCAGCCTCAGCAACGACCGCACGGCGGCACTGCTGCGCGACCGTAGCGGCATCATATGGGTCACTACCGAGCGCGGCGTTGACATCTACGATCCGCACAATGAAGCCATCGATTCCGTCTTCGGCGCCGAAGGCACGCAGGAAGCTGCCGTCACGGCGTTGATGACCGATAGCCGCGGCCAGGTGTGGATCGGCCTGGCCGACCAGGGCATCGACATCGTGCCCCGCAACGGCGCCCGCCGCGCCGCACTGCGCCCTGACCCGCACAAGCCCGAGACCGCGTTGCCCAACCGCATGATCCTGTCGCTGGCGGAAGCGGAACCCGGTGAAGCCTGGATCGGCACGCAACTGGGCCTGTACCACACCAGCCAGAATGGCGCCGTGGTCAAACGCGTCACGCTGCCACAGGAGAACGCCTATCCGCGCATCGGCGCCATCCTGGTCCGCAAGGGTGAACTGTGGCTGGGCACGTTTGAGGGCCTGTTGCGCTACAACCCGGCCACCAACACGCTGGTGCAGTATGCCCAGGGCTTGCAAGAAAGCGGCGGCCTGACCGATAACCGCATCCACGCTGTGGCGCCCGACGCTGACGGCTCGCTATGGGTCGGCACCCGCAACGGCATGAACCGGCTGGACCCGGAAAGCGGCAAGGTGGAACAGATCAAGGCCAACGCCACCAAGCCGGATGCACTGTCGGAAGCCATCATCAGCTCGCTGGCCATCGACCGGCGCGGCCGCCTGTGGGTCGGCACCTATGGCGGCGGCATCTGCGTCATGACCGGCCGCGATCCGCTCGGCGAGCCGGTGTTCGAACGCATCGGCATCGCCTCCGGCCTGTCCAGCGGCACCATCATGGCGCTGCAGTCCGACCCGGTGGGCCGCATCTGGGCGGCGACCGCAGACAGCATTGCCGTGATCGATTCCAGCACCTTGCACGCGCGCGCACTGTCACGCGCCGACGGCCTGGCGTTCCGCACCTTCTTCATCGGCGCCAGCACGGAAACCCAGGAGCGCGACCTGCTGTTCGGCGCCACCTCCGGCATGGCCATCGTCTACCCGGGCCGCCTGAACGACTGGACGTACCGCGCACCGCTGGTCATCAGCGCCGTGCGGCTGGACCAGCGCGCGCTCACGCCGTCCGAACTGGCCGCCAAGGAAGGTCCGACACTGGTGCTGAAACCGTCCAACCAAAGCTTCGAAGTCGAGCTGGCCGCGCTGGACTACTCGGCGCCGCAACGCAACCGCTACGCCTACCTGCTGGAAGGCTTCGACCAGCGCTGGATCGAGGTGGATGCCAGCCGCCGCATCGTCACCTACGGCCACGTGCCGCCCGGTTCCTACGTGCTGCGCATGCGCGGCAGTAACCGTGAAGGCTTGTGGAATGCCGACGAAGTATCGCTGCGCGTGGTGGTGCTGCCAGCATGGCACCAGACCTGGTGGGCATGGCTGTGCTACTTGCTCGCTACTTGCGCGCTGGCGTGGGCGCTGGTGCGCTGGCGCCTGAGGCATCTGCACCGCAAGGGCGAAGCCTTGCAGACACTGGTCTACTCGCGCACCCAGCACCTGGAAAAGCTGAACGCCATCGTCAAATCCATCAATGAACAGATCGACTTCGACGCCCTGCTGCACACCATCCTGCACGAATCGACCATTATCAAGGGCATCGATTCGGCGCTGGCGCTGGTGCGTGAAGACGGTACCGAAACACTGAGCCTGCGCGCGGCCTGGGGCCGCATCGACGCCACGGCTGACGCTTACCGCATCGACCTGCGCCAGGCGGAGCTGCGCTACGCGCCACCCGACGGCATGATCGCGCCGGATATTTTTGAAGTTCACCACCAGCACTCGCTGCCCGGCGACGTGTGCGCGCTGCTGTCGGTGCGCGTGGTGATCGATAGCCAGGTCGAAGGCTATCTGATTTTCGAAAACTACCAGTACCAGGCGGTGTTTGAACCCAGCGACCTGGATTTGCTCAAGGCGCTCAAAGAGCCCTTTGTCTCCGCCTATCAGAAGGCACGCTCGATGCGGATGGTCGAACAGGCGCGTGCCAACGCGGAAGCAGCCACGCGCGCCAAGAGCGACTTCCTGGCCAATATCAGCCACGAGATCCGCACCCCCATGAACGCCATCCTCGGCTTCGCCGGCCTGGGCACGCATATGGACCTGCCGGCACAGCCGCTCGACTACTTCCGCAAGATCAGCCGCGCCGGCCAAAGCCTGTTGCAGATCATCAACGACGTGCTGGACTTCTCCAAGATCGAATCCGGCAAGCTGGAACTGGAAGCCCTGCCCTTCGACCTGCCCGATACGCTGAACCAGATCGCCGACCTGTTCTCGTGGCGCGCCGCCGAGCGTGGCCTGGAACTGGTGGTGTGGGCCGCGCCCGATGTGCCGTCCAACCTGCTGGGCGACCCGCTGCGGCTGGGCCAGATTTTGGTCAACCTGGCCGGCAACGCGCTGAAGTTCACGGCGCGCGGCCACATCGAACTGCGGGTTGAACTGGATAAGGCCAGCCCGGCCGTCACACCTGGCGGCCCGTTGATCCTGCGCTTCACCGTGGAAGACAGCGGCCTTGGCATCAGCCAGGAGCAGCAGGCGCGCCTGTTCCAGGCTTTTGCGCAGGCCGACGCCAGCACCACGCGCCTGTACGGCGGCACCGGTCTGGGCCTGGCCATCTCGCAGCAGCTGGTGCGCAAGATGGGCGGCGAAATCAAGGTGGATAGCGAACCAGGCGTCGGCAGCAGCTTCAGTTTCACCGTCCACCTGCAAGCCGCCAACGACCAGACGCCGCGCCTGCAACCGGTGCCCGCCGCCGCGCAAGGCAAGCGCGTACTGGTGGTCGACGATTCCGAAGCCACGCGCCACATGCTCAAGATCCAGCTGACCAGCCTGGGGCTGAGAACACGCGCCGTCGCCAGCGGCACCGCAGCCGTCGCCGCCATGCAGCTCGATCCCTACGACGTGCTGCTGATCGACGCCGACATGCCGGAGCTGGACGGCATCGACACCCTGCACCGCATCGCCGAAGATCCTGAACTGGCAGCCGTGCCGGCGGTGCTCATGGTCACCGCCTATGCGCGTGAGCACAACAAGGAAACCATCGAGCAAACCCGCATCATGCCCTTCCTCGACAAGCCCGCCAATCCCCAGCTGCTGCGCAACGCCATCCTTGCCGCGCTGGGACTGGAGGCCAGCCAGCCCGTGGTCGCGATGACCGCGCCGCCCTCCGTCGCCGTGCAGCGCATCCGTGGCGCCCACGTGCTGGTGGTGGACGACAACTCCATCAACCAGCAGGTCGCCAGCGAGATACTGCAACGCGCCGGCGTGCGCGCCGACGTCGCCGGCAGCGGCGAAGAAGCGGCCAACATGGTCAGCACCGGCCACTACGACGCCGTGCTGATGGACATTCAGATGCCCGACATGGACGGCTACCAGGCCACCGCCCTGATCCGCAAGGACGAACGCCAGGCCGACCTGCCCATCATCGCCATGACCGCGCACGCCGTGGCCGGCTACCGCGAGCGCTGTCTGGAAATGGACATGAACGATTACGTCACCAAGCCGATCGATCCTGACACGCTGTACGCCGTGCTGGCCACCTGGGTCACGCCGGACCTGGCGCGCGCAGCGGACGCCGAGCCGCTGCCGCCGCGCGTGCCGCCTTCTGGCAAGCCAGCGACGCCACGCCCCGGCATCGACATCACCGCTGCGATGGAGCGCCTGGGTGGCCACGACGCCTTGTTATCTCAGCTACTGCGCCTGTTCGCGCACGATTTTGAAACCAGTTTGCAACAGATTCAAGATGCAATTCACTCGGGCGAATTGTTACGCGCGGCCGATCTGGTCCACAAAATCCGCGGCGCGGCGGGTAATCTTTCTGCAAACGAACTTTTTAAAACGTCAACCGCCCTCGAAGACCGCCTCAGAGCGGAACCGCTGGCGCTGCCGGATTTACTGCGTGCATTTGTACAGTCATTTGATGTTGTCATGCATGGCGCGCAACGTGAAACCAGCGCAAGGGAAGACGAAACTGCGCCCACTCCCTAGCGAAATGGTAGGGTGAAAATGCCTTGAGATCGTATTGTGCATGTCTTACGATGAAGTTGCGTTCCCCACACGCATCGTTCTCCTCCTCAACATGAAAGGGCAAGACATGGCCACGCATTCCCCACAAGATCTCGACCTCCTGCTGTCCAAACTGTCGGGTGACGACAGCTTCCGTCAGAGCTTCCTGAGCGATCCGCAACTGGCGCTGGGCGGCCTGGGTATCAAGCTGGACGCCAGCAGCATTCCGGCGGCACGCAGCCTGCCATCGAAAGAGCTGATCGCCGCCAGCCGTCACGCCATCAAAGGCAAACTGGAAAACGCCGCCGGCGCCATCCCTTTCTTCCTGTCCGGCCAGCGTTGAGCGCTCCTCCCCGGCAGTATGGCCCGCCCCTGAAAAGGGCCGGGCTTTTTTTTATGGCTCGTAGCGCATCTCCACCGTATTCTGCGCACCGGAAGCGGGACCGCAGCCGCACACCGCAATCACCATGTCCTTGAGCGGATCAAGGCCCAGCGCGCGTTCGATATCGATTTCATTGACCGCCGCAGTGACAAAGGCCGGCATTCCCGCCTCCGTGGCCAGCAGATAAAAAGTCTGCGACAGATGGCCCGCATCCAGCAGCAAGGCACGGTAAGCCTTGGCGTGATTGCGGTACTTCCAGAAATTGCGTTCGACGCGCGAAACCAGCACCACCATCATCGGCGCCGGCTGGAACCAGTCCTGATCGGCCACCATGCGCAGCGCCAGCTCCTCCGTCTGCGCCGTCGTCATGCCGGAGAGCGGCTCCAGCGCATGCCTGACCGGCTGATAGTGATACAGGCCGGGTTCCAGCCCCTCCACGCGCTGCGCCAGTACATAGACTTCGGTTGGATGCAGGCCGCCGGCCGAAGGGCTCAGCTTCTTGAGCACAAAGGCATCCGGCGCCATCTCGCGTTCTCCCTGCGAGCCAAAGGCGCGCTGCAAGAGCCGCGAGGCCGTCGCAAGCGGCAGCACCGCCTGCGGATCAAAATTACGGCCCGTATAGCGCTGGAACAGCGTGTCATCGAGACGCGCACGTTCCGGCTGCGGCAGCGCGATTGACTGGCCATCGCTGCGGCGGTCAATGGTCGGACCGGGCGGCGTGCCGTAATTCTCCACCAGCTCCTCAAAGCTGGGGAACTGCATGCCCTTATCGACCCGCATATCGGCCCAGCGGCTAAACATATGAATCGTGGCTGACAAAGGCCGCCAATGCTGCGAGCGCAGCACCTCATCACGCTCGCGCAAGGCCGCGCCTTCTGGCGCATCACTGAGCAGCAGGCCGAGGTCCAGCAGGTGGGTAATCGTCGCAGCACCGAATTGCGCTTCGCAAGCAACGCGATCCTGCCACAGCGTAAGACTGATCGCCCCCAGCGCCGCGAGTTGCGCAGCATCGACCGAGACCTCATCCCCCAGATGCGGCGCCAGGGCTATCCATTGAATAGTCGCAGCGATCGCCCCCTGCCCGGCAAACAGCGACGCCCAATCGACATCCAGATCCTCGCGCGGTTCCACAAACAGCACAGCACAACGCCTGATTTGCATGATGCCCCCGACAGAAATCGACACCCCAAAGCTACCATAAATCCGGGGTCAGGTCCGTCATTTCTACACGAACCCAACAGTAACGGACGCTACAGACCAGGCCGTGTAGAAATGACGGACCTGACCCCGGATTGGCCGTTAAAAAGGCCAGCGCTTGAGGATGGTATAGGGTCGGCCTTGGTCGATGTGGCTGTGCAGGAGCACGAGTTCGCGCACAGTCCATTCGACCGGCGCTACGCTTTGCGGTGCGGCGGTGACGTCGTCGTAGAGCATCGTCACGTGCGGTGTGTAGCTCGCCGGACTGCGCACGCCGCTGGTTTTCAGCAGCGCGGTGGCCAGGTTTTTGTAGAAGCCATTGAGGCCGACGATGCCTTCGGTGCCAGTCAGCACCAGCGGGCGGTGGCGCGGACCGGTGATGAAGGTTTGCGCGGTGTCGAAGCTGACTTTAAACGGTAACGTGCTGTCGGCCACCAGCGCTGCGGCTTTTGATGCGCTTTTGATCAGCGCGTCGGGCATGCCGGGGAAGTCGCCCAGCACGCACAAGGTGACGTGCAGTTTGAGGTCGTTGATCGGCCGGCCCGTCATGCCATGCTGCGTCTTGAGTTCCGCAGCCAATGCGCTGATGGCGGTGATGGCATGCTGGTCCGGCATCACGGCGAAGAACAGCCGGTCGGTGTTCTTCGGTGGCGGTTCGAAATCGAACAGGGAGGCTTGTTCTGACATTTATTTGACTCGCTGCTTTTCCAGTTTGCGCGCCAGGGTGCGACGGTGCATGCCCAGTCGTCGCGCGGCTTCGGAGATGTTGAAATCGGTCTCGGCCAGCACCGCGTGGATGTGCTCCCACTCCAGCGTCTTGACCGATGTCGCGCGCGTGCTCAGTTCCAGGTCCGCCGCGCCAGCCACGTGCTCGAACGCGGCTTCGATGTCGTCGGTATTGGATGGCTTGGCCAGGTACTGGCACGCGCCGAGCTTGATCGCTTCCACGGCGGTGTTGATGCTGGCGAAGCCGGTCAGCACCACGATGAGCATTTCTTCATCATGCTCGTGCAGCATCTGCACGCACGCCAGGCCGGACGAGTTGCCTTTCAACTTCAGGTCCACCACCGCATAGCCGGGCGAATGATCGACCAGCAGCGCGCTGGCTTCGTCCACATTTTCCGCCAGCAGCACTTTGTAGCCGCGACGCTCGAAAGAACGCCCCAAGGTCCGGGCAAAGGCCGCATCGTCTTCGACCAGCAGCAGTACTCGTTCTTCTATTGTCATGTCGTTTGTTGTTCCGATTTGATCTCGATGGCGGACAACGGCAGCGTCAAACGCACCATCGCCCCGCCCTGCGGCAGATTGGTCGCAGTGACTTCTCCGCCCAGCGTGCGCGCCACATTCACCACCAGGAACAGCCCCAGGCCACCGCCCGGACGTCCTTTGCTGGAGTTGTATGGCTTGCCGAACTGCGCCAGTATAGACGGATCGAAGCCGGCGCCCTTGTCTGTCACTTGCAGCACCAGCGTGTCGCCTTCGACGCTGGTCTGCATGCGCAGCCACGCGGGCGACGCTTCCAGCGCATTATCCAGCACATTGCAGATCATTTGCTTTAGCGTGGAATCAGACACCACGGGATGGTCCGGCGTGATGCGGTTGTCAAACTCGAAATCTACCACGGGACGGCCGATGCGCCACTCCGCCACTACTTCATCCAGGAAGGTGTTGATGGTGGTCGCGGCCGACGATTCGCCGCGCGTTTCGCCCGCCGACAGCAGGATGCCGCTGACGATGGACTTGCAGCGCTTGAGCTGCGTCTGCATTTCGGCGATTTCTTCCAGCAGCACCGGATTGCCTTTGAACTCGGGCATGTGCTTCCAGTCGCCCAGGATCACGGCCAGCGTCGCCAGCGGCGTCCCCAGTTCATGCGCGGCGCCTGACGCCAGCAGGCCCATACGCACGATGTGCTCTTCCTCTGCCGCGCGCTGGCGCAAGTTCGCCAGCTTGGCCGCGCTGCTGCGCATGTTCTGCGTGATGCGGGTAATGAAGATCACCAGCAGCGCCGCGTCCAGGATGAAGCAGATCAGCATGCCCTGCACGTACAGGCTGAAGATGCCCAGCGCATGGTCCTGCGGCAGCGGCAGCGGCTCGGAGAACAGCGCCAGCCCGACGATACAGGCGCCGGTGACGATCACGATGGTCCAGGTTGACCATGTCTCCAGCAGCACTGCGCCCAGAATCACGTGCAGCAGGTACAGGAACACGAAGGGATTGGTGGCGCCGCCGCTCAGGTAGAGCTGCGCCGTGAGACTGGCTACGTCCACCGTCAGCGCCAGCAGCAGTTCGCTGTTGGACACCACCTGGTTTTCCTGCCAGCGCAGGATGCTGGCGACGTTGAACGCAATCAGGCAGGCCAGCACGTTCAGCATGGCCGGCATCGGCAGCCGCACGCCGAGCAGGATGGAGGCCGTGGCGATCGTGGTGATCTGGCCGATCACCGCGATCCAGCGCAGCTGGATCAGCTGCTGCATGTTTTTGTGGCCGGCCGCGTGGGTGATGGTGTTGGCCGACGCATTCACCGAGGCCAGTGGCTCCACCACCGGCATGCCTGGCCGGCCTCTGTCGTAAGGATTAGGTTGTTTGTTTGCGCGCATCTCGGATGACCCATACCGTCGCAGCAGCCACCATCAGGGCCAGTGCGTACCAGGTGATAGCATAAACCAGATGGTTGTTGACGAAGGAAATAACCGTCAGGCCGCCCATCGGCTGCTCACCCGCCACCGGCCCCGCTGCCTGCGCGGAAGGCGCGTCTGCATCGACAAAGTACGGCGCCACCGCCGGCAGGCCGCGCGCCTGCGCAATCGCCTGCAGGTCACGCGTGTACCAGTAATTGCGCGCCGGTTCGTTCTGGCGCAGACGCCCGGCCAGCTCGTTGAGCCGCAGCAGGCCGCTGAACGCCACCGTCGCGCCCTGCGCCGTCTTGCAGGCATCGGCGGCGGCCATCGCGGGCACCGCCTGCGGCTTCCAGCCGCCGATACCGGCCGGCACAAAACCACGGTTAATCATGACGATGCCGCCGTCCGCCGTACACAGCGGCGTCAGCACCCAGTAGCCGATGCCGCGGTCCAGCGATGCCAGCACCTGCGTGGTCGAACCATCGAGCAGCACGCCACTGAGCTGCACGCGGCGGTATTCATCCGCTTCGGCGTTCAGCTGCGGCCATTGCGCCATCGATGGCGCAGCGACGGGCGCCGCATGCACGCGCTGGTCGACGCGCTCGATCAGCGCCAGTTTCCATTGAAGCCTGAATATCTGCCAAGTCCCCAAAGCAAAAAACCCTGCAAACATCACCCCGGCCACGAGGGCCAGGATGACGCGCAGGGCGCGGGGACGTTGGCGCTTGATGGCGCCTGTCATCATTGCATGTCTTGCATGTTGTGAGCGTCGTTACCCATCGAAGGCATCATGTTGATGTTCATGTGGTACATGACCCAGATCGAGCCAGCCAGTACGATCACCAGCAGCACCAGCGTGAACACGGTGGCCAGCAAGGACCAGCCGCCTTCTGCTTTGCCGTTCATGTGCAGGAAGTAGATCATGTGGACCACCACCTGGATCGCCGCAAAGCCCAGGATCACCACTGCGGTGGTGCTCGACTTGTCGAACACCTTGGCCATCACCAGCCAGAATGGAATCGCGGTCAGGATCACCGACAGGATGAAACCAATCGCGTAGTCCTTCAGGCTGCCGTGGTGGCCGTCGCCTTCATGGCCGTGGCCATGGTCGTCATGGTGGCCGTGCTCAGAGTGATTATGTGGTGCGCTCATGGCAGGACTCCCATCAGGTAGACAAAGGTAAAGACGCCGATCCAGATCACGTCCAGGAAGTGCCAGAACATCGACAGGCACATCAGGCGACGGTTGTTTTCATGGGTCAGGCCATGTTTCGCCAGCTGGAACACCAGGGTGAGCAGCCAGATCGAACCGAAGGTCACGTGCAGACCGTGGGTGCCGACCAGTGCGAAGAACGAGGTCAGAAACGCGCTGCGCTGCGGACCTGCACCTTCATGGATCAGGTGCAGGAACTCATACACCTCGAGGTACAGGAAGCACAGGCCGAAGGCGCCGGTCACCAGCAGCCAGATGATGGTGGCTTTCAGGTTCTTGCGCTGCGACGCGATCATCGCGAAGCCGTAGGTGATCGACGACAGCAGCAGGAAGCCCGTATTCAGGGCCACCAGCGGCAGGTCAAACAGTTCCGCGCCCGACGGGCCGCCCGCATAGTTGCGGCCCAGGACTGCGTAAGCGGCAAACAGGCCTGCGAACAGCAGGCAGTCGCTCATCAGGTAGATCCAGAAGCCCAGCAGCGTGCTGTTCTCAGGATGATGGTCACGCACGTAGTAACGCGCGCTTGGATCTGCGCTCAGGGCGCCATTAGCGTTAATTTCAGACATGGCTTTCCAGCAAACGGGTATGCGCTTCTTCGGTACGAACTACTTCATCGGCTTTGATGTAGAAGTCGCGGTTGTAGTTAAAGGTGTGGATGATGATGGCAGCAACCATCGCCACGAAGGACGCGACTGCAGGAATCCACATCGACCAGACCATGGCAAAGCCGAAGGCGAAGGCCAGTGCCGAGATGATGAAGCCGGCGCCGGTGTTCTTCGGCATGTGGATATCCACGAAGCCGGTCAACGGACGCTTGTAGTTGTTGGCTTTCATGTCAGCCCAGCTGTCGCTGTCGTGCACCACCGGGGTGAACGCGAAGTTGTAGTCTGGCGGTGGCGACGAGGTTGCCCACTCCAGCGTACGGCCTTCCCACGGATCGCCGGTGACGTCGCGCAGCTTGGCGCGGTCTTTCCAGCTCAGGAAAATCTGCAGCAGGAAGGCGCCGATACCAGCAGCAATGATCACGGCACCCAGTGCAGCGATGATGAAGTAGATCTGCAGCGATGGATCATCGAAGTGGTTCATGCGGCGAGTAACGCCCATGAAGCCCATGATGTACAGCGGCGTGAACGCGACCCAGAAGCCGACCAGCCAGCACCAGAACGATACCTTGCCCCAGAACTCATTGAGCTTGTAGCCGAAGGCTTTCGGGAACCAGTAGTTGATACCGGCGAACAGGCCGAACACCACGCCACCGATAATCACGTTGTGGAAGTGAGCGATCAGGAACAGCGAATTGTGCAGCACGAAGTCGGCAGGTGGCACGGCCAGCATCACGCCGGTCATACCGCCGATGACGAAGGTCAGCATGAAGCCCACGGTCCACATCATAGGCACGGTGAAGCGGATGCGGCCCTTGTACATGGTGAACAGCCAGTTGAAGATCTTCGCGCCCGTCGGGATCGAGATAATCATGGTGGTGATGCCGAAGAACGAGTTGACACTCGCGCCGGAGCCCATGGTGAAGAAGTGGTGCAGCCATACCAGGTAGGACAGCACGGTAATCACGACGGTTGCATACACCATCGAGGTGTAGCCGAACAGACGCTTGCCGGAGAAGGTCGAGACGATTTCCGAGAACACGCCAAAGACCGGCAGAATCAGGATGTACACCTCAGGGTGGCCCCAGATCCAGATCAGGTTCACGTACAGCATTGGGTTACCACCCAATTCGTTGGTGAAGAAGTTGAAGCCGGCAACGCGGTCCAGCGACAGCATGGCCAGGGTGATGGTCAGGATCGGGAAGGTCGCAACGATCAGCGCATTGGTGCACAGTGCGGTCCAGGTGAAGACCGGCATTTTCATCATGCTCATGCCTGGGGCGCGCATCTTGATGATGGTGGCCAGCAGGTTGACGCCAGATAGCGTGGTACCGACACCCGCAACCTGCAGGGACCAGATGTAGTAGTCGACCCCGACGTCCGGCGACGCGGCGATGCCCGACAGCGGCGGGAATGCCAGCCAGCCGGTTTTACCGAATTCACCAACGAACAGCGAGACCATGGTCAGCATGGCGCCGAAGGTGGTCATCCAGAACGAGAAGTTGTTCAGGAACGGGAACGAAACGTCGCGCGCGCCGATCTGCAGCGGCACCACGTAGTTCATCAGGCCCGTGACCAGCGGCATGGCGACGAAGAAAATCATGATCGTGCCGTGGGCGGTGAACACCTGGTCGAAGTGGTGCGGCGGCAGGAAGCCGGGATTGTCGCCGAAGGCCATGGCCTGCTGCGCGCGCATCATGAGCGCGTCGGCAAAGCCGCGCAGCAGCATGACGATACCCAGCACCATGTACATGATGCCGATTTTCTTGTGGTCGATGGAAGTGATCCAGTCGCGCCACAGCGGGCCCCACAGACGGAATTTAAACATGGCAGCCAGCAGCGCGAGGCCGCCGATCGCCACCATGGCGAAAGTGCCGATCAGGATAGGCTCGTGGTATGGAATTGCTTCCAGCGACAGCCGTCCGAAGATCAGATTGGTGAGATTCAGATCAGACATGGTCATTCTTTACGGGTAGGTTGAGCAGTGGCGGCGACGTTCGGTTCACATACGTCTTTTGGCAGGTTCTTGATCGCTGCCGCTGCCTTCATGCGCGTTGCATCCTGGTGCATCTGGGTATTGATGCAGGTGCTGCCTTCAGCCACGCAACGGTTCAGGATCAGGTCATAGATGCCCTGGTCGACGGTACCGAAGTGCATGATCGGATGCTTGATGGTCGGCTTGTCCAGTGCCACGAACTCGGCGCGGGTCAGCGCGCTGGTGCCGGCCTTGGTCTTGGCCACCCAGGCGTCAAAGTCCGCCTGCGATACACCGTGGTATTTGAACCTCATGTCGGAGAAGCCGGCGCCGCTGTAGTTGGCGGAGAAGCCGTCATACACGCCTACCTTGTTCATCACTGCATTCAGCTGCGTTTCCATGCCGGGCATGGTGTAGACCATACCGGCCAGCGCAGGAATGTAGAACGCGTTCATGACGGTGCTGGCGGTCATGTGGAAACGTACCGGCACGTCGATCGGCGTCACCAGTTCATTCACGGTGGCGATGCCCTGCTCCGGATAGATGAACATCCACTTCCAGTCCATCGCCACGACCTGCACTTCCAGCGGCTTGACGCCGGCGGCGATCGGACGGTTTTCGTCCAGGCGGCTCAGCGGACGGTAAGGGTCCAGCAAGTGGGTGTAGATCCAGGTGATCAGGCCCAGCACGATGATGATCAGCAGCGGAGCGCCCCAGATCAGCAGTTCGAGCTTGGTCGAGTGGTCCCAGTCTGGTTTGTATTCGGCGGCGGTATTTGACTTTCTATAGCGCCAAGCGAACAGACAGATGAGGAACATGACAGGTACGATAATCAACAGCATCAGCAAGGTCGACACCACAACGAGGTGGGCCTGCTGCGCTGCGATATCCCCGGACGGATTGAGCACGACCGTATCGCAGCCAGCGAGCCACAATAACGGTGCGAGGAGCAATCCACGACGAACGATAGGAGGAATCATGCGGTAATGTACGTTACAGAATATTGGGAACATGCTACTGTACTCACTAAGGACTGTTCTTGCCATTGGACACTTTGTCCTACCCGTCCGGGCAGCCCTTGTGATAACAATTACTTAACAAGAGACAAAGAGATTATGGCTAATACGACTTCCATCAGTGGTAGCCAAGCTGGCGTCCACGAACATCATCAAACGAGCCCTGGTGCGCGCAACATCAACGCCAGGGATGGGCATATCTCTCCTGGGGAAATAGCAATCGGCGTGGTCATCGGGCGCGCTTCCGAGTACTTCGACTTTTTTGTCTACGCCATCGCCTCAGCCTTGGTGTTCCCGTCCGTGTTCTTCCCGTACGAGAGCAGGCTTGACGGCACACTATACGCTTTTGCCATTTTTGCGCTCGCCTTTATTGCGCGGCCGTTGGGAACTGTGGCTTTTATGGCAGTTCAGCATCATTTCACACGAGAAGCCAAGCTCACGCTGGCCCTGCTCATCATGGGGGTGTCCACGGCCGGCATCGCCTTCCTGCCGGATTACGCCAGCCTGGGCACTACGTCCCTGGTCATTCTGTCAGTATTGCGAGTCGGACAAGGTATCGCCCAGGGTGGTTCCTGGGACGGCCTGCCGTCGCTGCTGGCGCTGAATGCGCCGGAGCACAAGCGCGGATGGTACGCGATGCTGGGCCAGCTCGGCGCCCCGATCGGCTTCCTGATCGCTGCCGGCCTGTTCTCGTACATGCTGTCCAATCTGAGCTCGCTGGACTTCCTCGACTGGGGCTGGCGCTATCCGTTCTATGTCGCGTTTGCGATCAACGTGGTGGCACTGTTTGCCCGCCTGCGCCTGGTCACCACCCACGAGTACACCCACCTGCTGGACGAGCACCAGCTGGATCCGGTGCCGGTCGGTGACCTGATGCGCTCGCAAGGCCGCAACGTCATCATCGGCGCGCTGGCAGCACTGGCCAGCTACGCGCTGTTCCACCTGGTGACGGTGTTCCCGCTGTCGTGGATCACGCTGACGTCGCAACGTTCACTGGCGGGCTTCCTGCAGGTGCAGATGGTGGGCGTGGTGCTCATGGCAATCGGCATCATCATCTCCGGCCTCATTGCCGACCGCGTTGGCCGCCGCCGCACGCTGGGTACGCTGGCCACCTGCATCGCCATCTTCAGCTTCAGCGTGCCTTACCTGATCGGTGCCGGCGAGGCAGGCCAGGATGCCTTCGTCCTGCTCGGCTTCTCGCTGCTGGGTTTGTCGTACGGTCAGGCTGCCGGCGCCGTGACCGCCAACTTCCCGCAGCAGTACCGCTATACCGGCGCGGCGCTGACGTCCGATCTGGCCTGGCTGGTCGGCGCCGGTTTCGCACCGCTGGTGGCGCTCGGCGTGTCCTCGCACTTCGGTCTGGCGTATGCGGGCCTGTACCTGCTGTCCGGCGCCGTCAGTTCGCTGGCCGCGCTGAGCATCAACCGCGCCTGGGCCATCCGCGATAACTAAGTAGCTCCACACGCCCGACCACACCGTTGGCCGGGCGCTTTCCCTCCTGCCCCTCCCTTCCTGCGTTAAACTGTTGCAAGATCACAACGAGCAGCAAAACCCCATGCTGCACTGCACGGTAAAAGGACTAAATCCATGAAAGTTTGTATTGTTGGCGCCGGCGCCATCGGCGGTTTTATTGGTGCGCGCCTGGCTGCGGCTCAGGCTTGCGAATTGAGCGCGTTTGCGCGCGGCGCGACGCTGGCGGCGTTGCGCGAGCACGGTTGGCGTCTGCAAGAGAATGGCGTGCTGCACACCGCCCCCGCACACGCCAGCGATAACGCGGCCGAGCTGGGTTCGCAGGATGTGGTGATCATTGCCGTCAAAGGGCCGGCGCTGGCCGCCGTCGCGCAGCAGATTGCGCCGCTGGTCGGGCCGGACACGCTGATCCTGCCTGCCATGAATGGCGTGCCATGGTGGTTTGGCCAGGGCGTGGCCGCGATCGGCGATGCGCCGCTGGACAGCGTCGATCCCGGTGGCGTGATTGCCGCCGCCCTGCCCTACGCCCAGGTGCTGGGCTGCGTGGTCCACGCCAGCACGTCCACGCCGGAACCTGGGCTGGTGGCGCACAAGATGGGCAACGGCCTGATTATCGGCGCCCCCCAGGGCGGCGACTCCGCACGCGCGCAGCAGCTGGCCGCCTTGCTGCGCCTGGGCCGCTTTGACGTCACCGTGTCGGCCAACGTGCGCTATGACATCTGGTACAAGCTGTGGGGCAATATGACGCTGAATCCCGTTTCGGCGATTACCGGCGCCACCGCCGACCGCATCCTCGACGATCAGCTGGTCGCCGAATTCTGCCGCGCCGCCATGCGCGAAGCGGGCGCCATCGGCCAGCGTATCGGCTGCCCGATCAGCGAGACGCCGGAGCAGCGCCACCTGGTTACGCGCAAGCTGGGCGCCTTCAAAAGCTCCATGCTGCAGGACGCCGAAGCGGGCCGTCAGCTGGAACTGGACGCGCTGGTTGCAGCCGTGCGCGAGATCGGCCAGCGCCTGCAAGTGGCGACACCGAATATCGATGCCCTGCTCGGCCTGACGCGTCTGTTCGGCCGCATACACAAGCTCTACCCGGAGTAAGCCGCGCACGTTATCGCTGCGCAATACCAGACATCCTCGCTAGAATCGGCCCAACAACCTGATCACAGCGAGGTGCGAGATGGCGTCAACCGTAGGCGACTTTGTACTCAAACGACTGGCAGCATGGGGCGTGCGCCGCATCTACGGCTATCCGGGCGACGGCATCAACGGCGTGATCGGCGCCTTTGGCCACAAGGATACCGGCATCGAATTCGTGCAGACCCGGCATGAGGAGCTGGCCGCCTTCATGGCCTGCGCACACGCAAAATTCAGCGGCGAAGTCGGCGTCTGCCTTGCCACCTCCGGCCCCGGCGCCATCCATCTGCTCAATGGCCTGTACGACGCCAAGATGGACCACCAGCCGGTGGTCGCCATCGTCGGCCAGCAAAGCCGCATGTCGCTCGGCGGCGACTATCAGCAGGAAGTGGATCTGGTGTCGCTATTCAAGGACGTCGCCCATGACTTCGTGCACATGGCCACCACGCCCGAACAGGTGCGCCACCTGATCGACCGCGCGATGCGTATTGCCATCGAACGCCGCACCGTCACCTGCGTGATCCTGCCCAACGACGTGCAGGACATGAAGGCGGTCGAGACGCCGCCGCACGAACACGGCACCGTCCACAGCGGCATCGGCTACACCGGCCACGCGCTGGCGCCACGTCACGAAGACCTGCAACGCGCCGCCGCCGTGCTGAACGCCGGCAAGAAGGTCGCCATCCTGGTGGGCGCCGGCGCGCTGCACGCCACCGACGCGGTGATCGCTGTCGCCGAACGCCTCGGCGCCGGCATCGCCAAAGCCCTGCTGGGCAAAGCCGCCGTGCCGGACACGCTGCCCTATGTGACGGGCGCTATCGGTCTGCTCGGCACCAAGGCCAGCTGGGACATGATGAACGAATGCGATACGCTGCTCATGGTCGGCTCCTCCTTTCCCTATGCCGAATTCCTGCCGAAGGAAGGCAAGGCGCGCGGCGTGCAAATCGATATCGACGCGCGCATGCTCAATATCCGCTATCCGATGGAAGTCTGCCTCGCCGGCGACAGCGCCGCCACACTGGAAGCCCTGCTGCCGCTGCTTGACCATCAGGCCGACCGCAGCTGGCGCCAGCGCATCGAAGGCAACGTCGCCGACTGGTGGCAGGTGCTCGAAGCGCGCGCCATGAACGACGCCCATCCCGTCAATCCGCAGCGCGTCTTCTGGGAACTGTCGCCACGCCTGCCGGACAATGTCATCCTGACCTGCGATTCCGGCTCCTGCGCCAGCTGGTATGCGCGCGATCTCAAAATCCGTCCCGGCATGAGCGCCTCGCTGTCCGGTGGCCTGGCGACCATGGGCTGCGCGCTGCCGTACGCGCTGGCCGCCAAGTGCGTCCACCCCGACCGTCCCGTGATCGCCATGCTGGGCGATGGCGCCATGCAGATGCTGGGCGTGAACGCGCTCATCACGCTGGCGCAGATGTGGCGCCAGTGGGCCGACCCGCGCCTGGTCATCATGGTCCTCAACAACGGCGACCTGAATATGGTCACCTGGGAGCAGCGCATTACCGAAGGCGACGCCAAGCTGCCAGCCTCGCAGGATCTGCCGCCCTTCCCCTACGCCGCGTATGCCGAGCTGCTGGGCCTGCGCGGCATCCGCGTGAATGAGCCCGGACAGGTGGCGGCGGCCTGGGAGGAAGCCCTGAGCTCGCCGGTGCCGACGCTGCTGGAAATGGTCACTGATCCCGATGTGCCGCCGCTGCCGCCGCACGTGTCCGGCAAACAGGCGGCCCACTACTTGCGCGCCCTGCTGCGCGGCGACCAGGAAGCGTTGGGCGTGGTCACCTCCACCATCAAGGAAGTCTGGGACGGCATATTTCCCGGGAGGAAACACAGCTGATCGTTGTACAAATGCCTCAGTTGCCACACTATGGCGCCACCGTTGCTGACTCCCCACGCCATGCGTTTGGCTTCCCAAGCCAGTGCAAAGTAACTATTAACAAAGTGGTTTCGCTCTAAGATCGGCTCATTGCAGTTCTGACACCGTTTCTTGAGCAACCTATGACACCAGCATTGAATGTGCAAGCGGCACTCTCAGGCAAGCGCGTGCTGATCACCGGCAGCACCGGCTTTCTGGCCAAAGTGGTGCTGGAAAAACTGATCCGCAGCGTGCCGGACATCGGCTGCATCGTGCTGCTGATACGCGGCAGCGCCAATGGCGCCGATGCCCGTGCGCGCTTCGAACGCGACATCGCCACCTCGTCCATCTTCGACCGCCTGCGTAGCGAGCGCCCGGCTTTCCTGGCCGGCTTCTTTGCCGAAAAAATCGAATGCATCACGGGCGAAGTGACGGAGCCGGGCTTCGGCATGCCGATCAGCGCCTTCAATGCGCTGGCCCGCCGCGTCGATCTGATTATCAATGCCGCCGCCAGCGTCAATTTCCGCGAAGCGCTGGATGAGGCGCTGGCCATCAACGCCATCAGCGTACAGAACATCACCGAGCTGGCGCGCGCCGGTAATGCGCCGCTGATCCAGGTATCGACCTGCTACGTCAACGGCTACAACCGCGGCCCCATGTACGAGGAAAACGTGGCGCCGGCGCGCGCCGCCATCCCGCACCTGACCGAGGGCCATTACGATTTATACGGTTTACTCCAGCACCTGAAACACCGCATCGCCATGGTGCGCGCGGAGGTGCGCGATCCCGACGAACTGGCCCGTCGCCTGACGGAGCTAGGCATCGCCGAGGCCAATTACCACGGCTGGAACGACACCTATACCTTTACCAAATGGATGGGTGAACAACTGGCCATGGCGGCCATGCGCGGCCGCGCGCTGACCATTGTCCGGCCTTCCATCATCGAGAGCACCCTGCAGGAGCCAGCGCCGGGGTGGATCGAAGGTGTGAAGGTGGCGGACGCCATCATCCTCGCCTACGCACGCGGCAAAACCAGCTTCTTCCCGGCCCGGCCGAATGAGGTGGTGGACATCGTCCCGGCCGATCTCGTCGCCAACAGCATCGTGCTGGCCTCCGCAGAAGCGCTGAGCACCCAACCAGCCACCCGCATCTATCAGGCCTGCACCGGCTCCAGCAACCCGATTACCGTCGGCAGTGTCATCGACCTGATTCAGGGCGAGTCGCAGCGCAACTGGCGCCAGTACGAGCGCCTGTTCTACCACGAGCCGAAACACGATTTCCGCGTCGTCAGCCGCCCCGTCTTCCTGCTCATGCTGCGCGCCATGCGCCTGGGTGCAAGCGGCTGGAGCGGCGTGCGCAAGCTGCTGGGCGCGGGCGAATCGCCCCGGCTCGAAGCCCTGCGCACTACCCAGCTGCTGGCCCTGACGTTCTCGTTCTACACGGCGCCGCGCTATGTATTCCACAACGACCGCCTGCAGGCGCTGGCGCAGCGCTTCAGCAGCGAAGACCAGGCCCGCTACAACGTCGACGCCGGCACCATCGACTGGCGCGAATACCTCTGCCGCATCCACATGACGGGCCTGAACCGCTACGCCTTGCGGCCACGGTCGCCCAAGTCGGTGGAAGCGGCAGCGGCGGCAGCAGATGTACCCGTAACAGAAGAGACAGAAGCAAAAGCAGCACCTATAAAAATATAAAGCGAGCACCGGAGACAGCAAGAATGAGCAAAGCCCCTGCAGCACCAGCGGCAATGACCCGCCGCGACTATGCCTGGCACCGCATGGACACCGAAAAGAATCTGATGGTCATCAACAGTATCCTGCTGTTTGAAGGCCCGGTGGACATGGAACGGCTGGTCTCCACCATTGGCCACCGCCTGCCCAACTATCCCCGCTTCACGCAGAAGGTCATCCGCCTGCGCGGCCGCCCGCACTGGGTGGAAGACGACCAGTTCGACATCACGCAGCACATCAAACTGGAACGCATGGAGCGCGATGTGCCGCGCGACGAGCTGCAAAATCACCTGACCCGCCTGGCCCACCTGCCGCTGGAGCGTAACCGTCCCATGTGGCATATGACGGTGCTGGACCGCGTCAACGGCGGCCACGCCATCGTGTTCCGCGTCCACCACTGCATTACTGACGGCTTGGGCCTGGTGCATGTACTCAACCACCTCACCGACGACAACGGCCTGCATGGCAGGACGCCATCGCCGGTCGGCCATCCGCACCGCGCTGTCGCGCACAACCCGGTCTGCTCGGCCGTGGTGCGTGCGGTGTCGGCGCTCAAGGTCGCTGCCCATGTGGCGCGCCTGTCGGTGCTGTGGCCCGATGCGCAGACCCAGTTCAAGACGCCGATGACAGGCGCAAAGCAGCTGGTCTGGCTGCCGCCGCTGGAAATGGACCGCGTACGCGCCATGTCCAAGCGCATGGGCGTCACGCTCAATGACGTCTGGGTCGCCGCCGTCTCCGGCGCACTGCGCACCTATCTGGGCGAGCGTGGACAGAAGCCCGATGGCCGCGCCCTGCGCGCCGCTGTCACCTTCAACCTGCGCGAGAAAGGCAATGCCTTCCAGCTCGGGAATGAATTTGGCCTGGTCGCCGTCGACCTGCCGACCAACGAGGAAGCCCCGTGCGAGCGCCTGCGCCTGTCCAGCAGCCGCATGACCGCCATCAAACGCTCGCACCAGCCGCGCGCCACCATGGCGTTCCTGTCGATCGCCGGCTGCCTGCCGACCGCCCTGCAGCACTTCGCGCTGAACCTGTTCACGTCCAAGGGTTCCGTGGTGCTGACCAATATCGAAGGCCCGTCCAGCCGCCGCTACCTGGCCGGCTCGCGCCTGACGGACCTGATCTGCTGGGTGCCGCAGGCAGGCAAGCTCGGTGTGGGCCTGGCCTTTATCTCGTATGCAGGCCAGATTCAACTGGCGCTGTTCGTGGACACCGACCTGGTGCCCGACCCGGACCGCCTGATGCAGCTGACCTACGACGCGTTTGAAGAACTGGAACTGGCCACGCAGGACGTCGAAGCCCCTCAGCCGGTCAGCGAACCGGCCCTGCCAGGCATGGTCATCACCGCGTCATAAAGCCGGCGTATGCTGCTCCCCATTGCAAAATGAGGAGCATTGCGTGAACCTGAACGAGCACGACCTGCTGGACCGCGTCCAGCGCGAGCTGACCGACAGTTACGACGAAGAGCTGGAGATGGAACTGGAAGACCGCGAGATCGATCCAGTCACGCGCCAGGTCGTCGAACGCGAACGCACTGCCGAAGCCAAGGAAGAGCGCCGCATCTACTTCCGCGAACTGTTCCGCCTGCAGGCGGAGCTGGTCAAGCTGCAGGACTGGGTGGTCCATACCGGCCACAAGGTCGTCATCATCTTCGAGGGCCGCGACGCTGCCGGCAAGGGCGGCGTCATCAAGCGCATCGTCCAGCGCCTGAATCCCCGCGTGTGCCGTGTCGCCGCGCTGCCGGCGCCCAACAACCGCGAGCGCACCCAGTGGTACTTCCAGCGCTATGTGTCGCATTTGCCGGCGGCCGGCGAAATCGTGCTGTTCGACCGCAGCTGGTACAACCGCGCCGGCGTTGAACGCGTGATGGGCTTCTGCACCGACGACCAGTACGAGGAGTTCTTCCAGACCGTGCCGGAATTCGAGCGCATGCTGGCGCGTTCCGGCATCCAGGTCATCAAGTACTGGTTCTCGATTTCCGACGAAGAGCAGAATGCCCGCTTCCTCGGCCGCATTCACGATCCGCTGAAGCAGTGGAAGCTGAGCCCGATGGACCTGGAATCGCGCCGCCGCTGGGAGGAATACACCCGGGCCAAGGAGATCATGCTGGAGCGGACCCATATTCCCGAGGCGCCGTGGTGGGTGGTGCAAGGCGTGGACAAGAAGAAGGCGCGCCTGAACTGCATCCATCACCTGCTGGGCCAGATGCCTTACGTGGAAGTGGAACATCCGGCCATCCTGCTGCCGCAGCGCGAGTACCACGACGATTACGTACGCCGTCCGGTGCCGCCGGAAATTATCGTCCCCGAGGTGTATTAATTCCCGCATCGCTGCTAAAGTGCTAAGCTTGTCAACATAAACACAGGATTCAGCACTTATGAGCAGCGACGATAGCCTCCGCGCCATGCCTGGCGCGGGCTCTTCCACATCCGTCTTCAGCCCGCACCGCCTGGTGTCGCTGCTGCTTACCCCGCGCGCCTACTTCGCCCAGCCGGACCTGCTATCGGACCGCCGCGGCATCCTCATCGCCGCTGCCATCATCGGCATGACCAATGTGATGGGCCGCATCGACCAGAATCTGCTCAAGACCAGCATGCAGCATCGTGACATTGAGCATCTCGATGTCACGACCAGCTGGATGACTGCGTCCTGGAGCCATTACTGGCTGCTGGCGGTCTGCGGCGGGATGGTCAGCGCAATCCTGTCGTGGTATATCGCCGGCTGGTGGTATCGTAAGCGTCTGGAGTGGTCGGGCGCCAGCGACGTCGCGCCAGTACGCGCACGCTCGATCAGCGCCTTGCAGGACCTGGTCTATGTCTTGCCGGTGATGCTGTGGACGCTGATACAGACAGTCAGCTACCCCAATTATGCACAAGCCTGGCAGGCCGCTGACGCGGGCGGCATGCTGTTGCTGGTGTTTTTGCTTTGGTCATGCTGGACCAGCTACTGCGCGGGACAACAGCGTTTACTGTCCACAAAAACAAGGCGAGGTTCTGGTTCCTGATAATGCCGGTCCTGTTCTATCTGTTGTTCATGGGCGGGCTTGGCTATGTAATGGGTCTATTCAGATAAGGAGAAAGATGATGCAGCTTGGTGCGTTTTCCCTCAGTCTTGCAGTCAAGGACCTGGCAGCCTCGCGGGCGTTTTATGAAAAGCTGGGCTTCACCCAGTTTGGCGGCAACCCGGCGCAAAACTGGCTCATCATGAAGAACGGCGACCACGTCATCGGTCTGTACCAGGGCATGTTCCCCAACAATATGTTGACCTTCAATCCCGGCTGGGACCAGAACGCACAGGCGCTGGACGGTTTCACCGACGTGCGCGAGATCCAGCGCCAGCTCAAATCGCAAGGCGTTACATTCCAGGCCGAGGCCGACGAAACCACCACCGGCCCGGCCAGTTTCATTGTGCTGGACCCGGACGGCAATCCCGTTCTGTTCGACCAGCATCTGTAGGGAGACGCCATGAGCCTGGGCACTGTCACCCCCATCCTGCGCCTGTTCGACGAAACCATGACGCGCGAATTCTATGTTGATTTTCTCGGCTTCCAGGTCGACTGGGAGCATCGTTTTGAAGGCAACTTCCCGCTGTACATGCAGGTGTCCAGGGACGGCTGCCTGCTGCAGCTATCCGGCCACTTCGGCGATTGCTGCCCCGGCGCCGCCATCCGCATTACCACTACCGATGTCGATGCCTACCAGGCCGAATTGCTGGCCAAGGAATACAGGCACGCGCGTCCCGGCGTAACAGAAGCGCCATGGGGCGGCCGCGAAATGTCGATCCAGGACCCGGCGGGCAACCGCCTGACCTTTTACAACCGCGACCCGGAGATCTCCGCATGAACGAATACATCCTGTTGATGCACGACGACGTGCAGGATGCCGCCAAAGCCAGCGACAACAGTTTGTGGGGCGACTACATCCGCCAACTGCACGCCTCGGGACAGTTCGACGGCGGCAGTTCCATCGGCCACGGCGCGGCCTTCAAGCAAGGCCAGGCCGGCGCGCTGACGCCACTCACCGGCTACATCCGCATCCGCGCCGACAGCCTGGAAGCCGCGCGCCACTTCCTGGCCGGTAACCCGACCTATGAAGCCGGCGGCACCGTGGAAATCCGCGAACTGCCGCGTGAGGAATAAACCGCAGCCATCAGAAGCATCGTAGGCGAGTACCAGGCGGACTGCCTCGCAATACTCTGACGATTCCCGCCGGCCTCGCGGCGGCGGCAGTTAGAGTTGGGGAATGAGAACGCTAACTATAATGCCACTGTGGCTGGCCCTGTGCTACCTCGCACCGGCTGCCGCCGATACCGGCAAGGCAAACACACCCGCCAGCCCCACCGTGGAGGTCCCTGGCGCCGCACAGGACCGTGACGAAAAATCCTATCGCAGCATGCTGGCGGGCGTGGACATCTTCGAAAGAAACCGCAATCTGGCGCCCGGCGCCGAGCTGCGTTTCAAGCTGCTCCCGCGACAGGCCGGCGTTGCCATGGAAGGCCTGGCGCTGGAAATCAGCGGCGCCAATACAAAAATCGCGCTGCCGCTGGCGGCGGACCAGACCTTCTCCCTGCCGCGCAACGCCGATGCCGCCAACGACAATGCCACGGTCAGATCCAATCGCAAGGACAAGAGCCTGACCTGGCGCGCGGACATCCGCAGCCCCAACGTGCCGCCCAACGCCAAGCGCCTGGGCGACCTGCTGCTCGAATGCAAAGTGGCGATGGCAGGCGATCTGGTGGCCTACATCCATCACCCAATCAACATCATGATCACCAAGATGGATGATCCCTGCCGTTCCATGCCGATCAATATGTTCAATTTCGCCGACCGCGCGCTGTTCAGCGTGACCCTGATCGACGGCAACCGCCGCAGCGCCATGCCGGCCACCATGCTGCATGGACCGGAATACCCCGTCATGGCGGGCCAGCAGGACTGGACCTTCCTGCGCGAGCGCGTCTACATGGTGAAGTTCAAGGCCCTGTATGAAAAGGGCTGGTCCGACGACACCCTGCTGCAATTCGACTACATGGACGACGACAAGGCCACCGAATGAACAGAGTAAAACTAGCCGCCGCCCTCATTGTCACCGCATCGATCGTGGGCTGCGCATCGACCGGCAACGGCGCAGTGAAAACACTGACGCAAAAAAACGCGGCACAGAGCATCGTCATCGGCAAATCGACCAAGGCCGACATCATCCGCACCTTCGGCGCCGCCTCGATCAGTACCTTCCCCAATGGTTACGAGATCTGGCTGTACCAGGTCGGCTACTCAAAGACGGTAGACTCCATCCCGTATATGAACCTGCTGGTCAGCAGCGCGGACAATCGAAAAGAACTGTCCATCCTGTTCGACAAGGGCGGCGTGGTGAAGAAATACCAGCTGATGGAGCGGGAGCCCTGAACCAGGGAATTGCGCATACAATACGGCATGCACAAAATCCGCATTCTGCTGCTGGCGCTGTTTTTCCTGCTAGGCTCCTCCGCCTATGCGATGGCGCCCGTGCATACCTGCTGTCCCGTCAAACAATGCAGCGTGGCGCAATGCCTTGATATGGGCTGTGCACCGGCCCCGATGCAACCAGCCGCCATGGGCGCGACGGCAATCGAATCAACCACGCCAACGTTCAGGGATTACATCGCCCACGTTCCGGCGTATCAGCCCGACCGCTATGAAGAAGTCTGGACCCCGCCTGATTGAACGCACTCAGGCCCGGACACACTTCTTTCAACCATACCGATAGGACTTAACATGAAATCGAAAATCGCCAAACTCGCAGTCGCAGCAGGCTTGCTGACCACCTCCGCTTTCGCACTGGCAGCCAATGCCGGCTGCTGCGGTGATGTGATCTGCTGCATCAAGATGCTGGCCTGCTGCCTGTAAGCCCTGAGTAACAGCGTGGCCCACTTCAGCGATGGAGTGGGCCATTTTTTATTGCGGCTGGCTGCGCGAACGGCGGCGGGCGACAAAGCCCAGCAAGCCAAGGCCGGCGCCCAGCATCGCATACGTGCCCGGTTCCGGTACCGCGCTCACCTTGATGTTGGCATCCGGCGCGAAATCGGCCAGGCGGCCCAGGCCCGAAACACGGCTATCAATCGACCAGACCGTCCATGTGTAATCCTGCGGCAGCAGGCCTTTCGATGGCAGCAGCGAGGCGGCGACCGTCGCAAAAATCTGGTTGCCAACGATGTGCGTTGCAACCGCATTGGCGCCTACACTGCCAGTACCGTTGGCACGCAAAGTCAACGTCGAGTTGAAAGTCACGCCAGGCAGGCCGACGGAAGCAAACGGCGCATTGTTCGAACCGCCCACATCAAGACCGAATACATAAGCAGCGCCAGCGACATCGGCGATCGGGCCGGCAGCCGTGGTGCGGAACACAAACTCATTGGTGGCCGCGTTGTAGCCGACGTCCGCAGACAGCACATCAAACGCAGCATCCTTGCTACCGGTGTAGACCGACAGGAAGTCATTGGCTGGATCAGTAACAGCATGGGCATTCGCGGCAGCGGCGATGCCGGCAACAGCAAGCGTCTTCAGTAGGAATTTTTTCATGTCAGTTGTCCGTATAGGGTTGTGGGAAGCGCGCCTGGGCGCACCAACCGTATATTCCTGACAACGATGAAAAGGTTTTAAAAAAACAGAAAAAAATTTATCCGAAGTCTGATGCGCTTTTTTTCCAGTGATTTTCTCAGTGTCCGACCTTGGAAAACACGTTCATGATGACGACGCCGGCGATGATGAGGCCCATGCCGATGACGGCTGGCAGATCAAGCTTCTGGCCGTAAAGCAGCCAGCCCGCCGCCGCGATAAGGATGATGCCGACGCCGGACCAGATGGCGTAGGCCACGCCAACCGGTATCGTACGCAAGGTCAGGGAAAGAAAGTAGAAGGCGATTGCATAACCGGCGATGACAATGGTGGACGGCCCCGCTTTGGTGAATCCATCGCTGGCCTTCATCGCAGATGTGGCGATCGTTTCAGCGACAATCGCAATCGCCAGGCATAACCAGTTGTTCATTGCACTCCTCCTCTGTTCAGGCCACAGTATGCCTGAACAGAGGAGCGAACGTCATCAGTAAGCCGTCTGCGTATAAGGGCGCGCAGTGGTGGCCTTGCCCCACGCCGTATTCGGCTGACTCGACATGGTGAATACCAGCTCGCCGCCGGCCGTGATCTGCTCATGACGCAGGAAAGTCTGCGCCAGCGGCTTGCCATTCAGCGTGACGCCTGCCACGTAGATATTCTCCTTGCTCAGCCCAACCGCGCGGATGGTGAAGCGTTTGCCATTCGGCAGATTCATCACCGCCTTGTCCAGGAATGGGCGGCCAATCACATACTCGTTACTGCCCGGCGCCACCGGGTAGAAGCCCAGCGCCGTGAAGGCCAGCCACGCCGACATCTGGCCAAGATCATCGTTGCCCGACAAGCCGGCCGGCGTCGTGTTGTACTGCGACGCCACCACCTGGGTCAGGCGTTTCTGCGTCTTCCACGGCGCACCCGCATAGTTGTACAGGTAGGCGACATGGTGGGAAGGCTCGTTGCCGTGGGCGTAGTGGCCGATCAGGCCGGAGATATCCTCCATATGCGCGTACACGTTCTCGTCCACCTTGGCATCGAACACCATGTCGATCTTGTTTTGCAAAGCGGTGTCGCCGCCCAGCATCTTGATCAGGCCCGCGTTATCGTGCGGCATATACCAGGAATACTGCCATGCGCTGCCTTCGGTATAGTCGCTGCCGAAGTTGGACAGCACGGGATCGAACGGCTCACGGAACTGGCCGTCCGACTTCTTCGCGCGCAGGAAGCCGGTTTTGACGTCAAACGAGTTACGATAATTCTGCGCGCGCTGGAAGTACTTCGCGGCGATATCCCTCTTGCCCATCTTCTCCGCCATGCGGGCGATGGTCCAGTCGTCAAACGCGTATTCCACCGTCTTGGATGCGGCTTCCGGTTCCAGATCGATCGGCACATAGCCCAGCTTCATGTAGTGCTGCAGGCCGCCGTACGGACCATATTCCGCGCTGCTGGTCATGGCCTTCAACGCCTCCTCGGCATCGAAGCCTTTCAGGCCTTTCATGTAGGCGTCGGCGATCACCGGCACGGCGTGATAGCCGATCATGCACCAGGTTTCCTGGCCGTGGAACTGCCACACGGGCAAAATGCCGTAAGGGCTGGCCTTCTGCGATTCCACCAGCGAGCGCACGAAGTCCACATTGCGCTGTTCCGGCTGTATCAGCGTCAGCAAGGGATGCAGCGCGCGGTAGGTATCCCACAGCGAGAAGGTCGAATGGTAGCGGAAGCCCTTGGCCTGGTGAACCTCGTTGTCGGGACCGCGATAACGGCCGTCGCGGTCCATGAACAGGCTAGGCGCCAGCATGCTGTGATACAGCGCCGTGTAAGCCATCTTGCGCATCTCCGGCTCGGCTTCGATGGCGACAGCACCCAGCGCCTCGTTCCATGCCGCCGTTGCCTTGCTGCGTTCGGCGTCAAAATCCCAGCCCGGCATCTCGGCCAGGTTGGCAACTGCGCCCTCTTCGCTCACGCCCGATATCGCCACCTTGACCTGCAACTGGCCATCCGCAGGAACGCCGAATTCCAGCGAGCCGGCCAGCGCCTTGCCTTCAACGACCACCTTGTCGCCAGGGCCGCTGCCCGGACCGGCGAAGCCTTTGTATTCGATGTCACGCTCAAAATTGCGCAGCGAGCGCGCAGTGAGGGGATGCGAGAACTGGATCGCAAAATACAGCTGGCGCCCTGGCGCCCAGCCGCGCGTCTCGCGCATGCCGGTAATCAGCGTGTTGTCACGCACGCGCAAGCGCGACCACAGGTTCTTGGCGGCGTAGTCATAAATACTGCTGCGCAGGTCCAGCATGACCTTGGCCTGCGCGCCCTTGGCGTAGCGATAGCGATGCAAGCCCACACGCTCGCTCGCCGTCAGCTCGACATCCACTTCGTTGTCCGACAGCTTGACCGAGTAGTAGCCCGGCTCGGCGCGTTCATCCTTGTGGCTGAAGCGCGAACGGTAGCCGCTGAAAGGCCGTTCCGGGTAGCCCGGCTCCCACTTGGTTTCGCCGCTATAGGGCATCAGCAGCACATCGCCCAGGTCGGAGTGGCCGCTGCCTGAAAAATGGGTATGCGAGAAACCGAGGATGGAGTCATCATCGTAGCGGTAACCGGACGCCCATGGATAGCTCTGCCGGAACGGCCGCACCTGTGTATCCGGGCTAAGCTGCACCATGCCGAAAGGCCGCGTGGCGCCGGGGAAGGTGTGGCCATCGCCACCGGTGCCGATAAAGACATCGACTGCCGCCGCAGGCGTGGCCTGGGCAGAGGCCAGCGCAGGAAATGCCAGCGCCAGCGCCAGTGCGCCAGCCGGGAAGAGTTTAATCACATTCATTCAGCACTCGCTATCAAGACGATGCAACTTTATAGCGCTTGCCCAGGCCACGGTCAATCGCCCGTCCCCGGGAGTGTGATTGTTTAGTGAGTTCACTAAACACAGCCGGCTAGTCGTAGCGCATCCACACCAGCGCGGCAGCGCCGCTGCGACGGATCAGCGCCTCCGTTTGCAGCTTGGCAGCGCCTTGCGTCAACGTGCTATGCACCAGAAAGTAGTCGCTGGTGACGCCGTAGTTAATGCCTTCCAGCGTCTCCTTGTCATTGAGGCGGAAAGCAAAGTCGCTCGGTCCCTTGAAGTGCGCCTGCCTTCTGCGCTCGGCCAGCAGGCGCGCATCGTTCAGCGAGAAATTCACCACCGAGGTCAGCACCTCGGGCGGTGCGGTGTTGACGTTGATTGCCGTCTGCGCAGGCAGGATCACGACAAAGCCACGCAAACGCTCCAGCACTTCGTCATTCAGGCCACGCACGCCGCGCAAATCATCCAGCTGCTGGATCACCGGTCCTTTCTGATCGGCCGCCAGCGCCTCGGCAATGCTGTACGCCAGCGCCGCCTCCAGCCTCAGTGCCGACAGCAGCCTGGCAAATGCCGTCACCTGAAACAGGTCGATGCCGCCAGCGCCAGCCAGATTACGCAGATTGAACAAGCCCTGCGCATCCGCGACCTGCTGTGCAAGGCGGCCACCCTGTTCCGTCTCCTCCAGCAGCGGCGTGCTCCATGCCCCATCCAGTGCCGTGACGCTGCTGTGCGCCGTATCGTCGAGCAGCGACAGGCGTGCCGCGTCCAGCCCCGCCCGCGCCAGCCACTGGGCTTGCAGGCGCTGGCGCTGCCCCTCCATGCCGCGCACCAGAATCTGCTGTTGCCAGAAGATGCCAGTGACCAGCGTGACCGACAGCGCCGTCAGCAGCAAGGCCGTCACCACGGCCACGCCGCGCTGACTGCCTTTCATGCTCAGTTATGCGATACGTTCAAGGCATAGAACTTCACCAGCGCGCCGTTGTTTGGATCGGTGCCGTTCGACTGGATGTAGTTCCCCGCCTTGAAATACTCGCCATACCCGATAAAGCTCTGTGGCAGCGGGAAGGAATACGGCGTGCCATTGATCGACACCGTAATCGTGCTGCTGGTGGCCTTGATCTGATAAGTGAAGGTCGTATTCAGCGGGATATTGGTCAGCGTATGTGGCGTCTGGCCGCCGGCCGGGCTGTTTTCGATGCCCAGCACGATGTCGCCGCTGCTGCGGTAGTACAGCTCAAGCAGCGGCTTGGTCGACGACGGCAGCCCGGATTGCAGCGCCGTGCCAATGTGGATCTGCCCGATGGCCGTGCTGCTCGGGACTTTGACCACCTTCACCGTCGCATTCATGATGTGCGTACCGGCGATATCCCAATTGGCGGCACTGCCGTTGGCATTCATCTCGCGCAGTTCGGAGCGCGGATGGTCGGAGTTGGGCGTGGTCACGCCGGTTTCCGGGCACCAGAACGTCATCGCGCCATCCGTATCGGTGTAGAAGTAAGCGCTGGTGTAGCCGCCCTCCAGTTGCGATGGCGTCTTGGTCTCCGGTGAACCTGGCGAACCGACCGGCAATTGCAGCTGCCAGATCGACAGGTCGAAATTGCCGCCGGGCGGCTGGTTCGGGTTCAGGCCGGAACAGCTGCCGGCGCCATTGGTCCAGATTTCCATCTCCGACAAGCTGACCCAGTTATTGACGTTGCTGCCGGTCGCCTGCAGGCGCACGTAACGCGCCGAGCGGTCGGCAAAACTGTAAGGCTTGAGCTGCGCCGTGGTGCCGCTATTGGTGCCGTTGAAGACATCGGTCCAGGTATTGCCGTCGTTGGAGATCTTGAGCGACAGGTTGTACTTGCGCGAGTCGCCGCTGTACCAGGCCAGATTGGCATACGAGATTTTGTAGCAGCCGCCCAGATTGTATTGCAGCCACTGCGCGCCATTGGTGGCGTCGGCCGACCAGCGCGTGGCCAGCGAACCGTCGTTCGCGTTCACCGGCAGGTTGGAATCGCTGGAACTGGCCGAGACATTGGCGTTCGGTATTGTCAGCCTGGTCTGCGCCAGGACCGGCAACGACGCCAGCATCGCGCTGGCAAGCAAAGCGACAGCAGATATTTTCAGCATGGTGTGTCCCCTGTAAAGTTGTTTTTAATGCAGGGTCAGCATACTCAAGCTCAAAATGAAGGTAAACGTTTTTCTATCGTTCGCGTGGTTTACGCAACAACTCAATATTTAAGGCTAATTTTATAAATTAAACGTTTACCAAATATTCACCAATCACTTCCGTCAGGCGCGCCGCCTTTTTAACGTTGGCCTTGCTGGAGACCATCAGCGACACCACCAGTGCCTCGATCACCGCGACGGTGGCGACGCCGCTGCTGGGCAGCACGCCGTGTGCGCTGCTTGCGTACAGCACCTGGTCGGCCAACGCCACCATCGGTGCGGACGGCACGTCGGTAATCGCGACAACGCGGGCCTTGTGATCGCGGGCGAATTGGGCAAACCGCATGGTATCGGCGGAATAGCGCGGGAACGACAGCGCCACCAGCACGTCGCCGCGTCCGATGTGCACCAGATGGCCGGCCGCCACCTCGGCGCCGCCCGGCCCCGCCATCTCCACCACATGCTGGCAAAACGGCTGCAAGTGCAGCGCCAGCATCGCGGCCAGACTGGACGACATGCCCATCCCCAGCACATACACCGTGCGTGCACCGCTGATCTGGCGCGCCACCATGTCCAGCACCTGCTGGCTGTTGGCGTCCTGCGCGGCGGCCAGATTGACGCGCGCATACTCCATGCTGGTCTCGCCCGGCGACAGCGCTTCCTTGCGCCGCGCAATGGAGGTGCGCAGCTTTTCCACGGGCTGCATGGCCGTGTGCAGCGTTTCGGCCAGCGCACTGCGCATCGCGCCGTAGCTGGCAAAACCGATGTCGCGCGCAAAACGGCTGATGGTGGCGGTGGAAACCTGGCAGCCGTCTGCCATCTCCTCGATCTTGAGCGCGGTGCCGCGCATGGGATTGCGCATCAGGTAGTCGGCGATGCTGCGATGGGAGGCAGATCCCTCGGCGCGCACCGTGGCTAGCACCTTGCCCAGCGCCGATTGCACAAACGCGACGTCCGCCGGAACTGATTTACCTGAAGTCATGCCGCACTCGATTTTTAAAAAGGTGCAAGCATACGTACATTTCAGGCAACTGTGAACTTAGTATTTACCCGTAAGTGGCCGCCTTACCTAAACAACGACACTATGGAGTACATCATGGCCTTATCAATCGAAAGCAGCGCGCGCGCAGGCGGCCCCGCCGTGCAGAACCAGATCAGTATGCTGCTCTCGCAGATCAGGGGCTTGCGCAAGCAGCTCACGGCGCTGCGCAAGCAACTGGAAAAAGCCACCGACCCCAATGAACAGAAGATGCTGATGAAGCAGATCATGGATCTGCAGCGCCTGATCGAGATGCAGGAGCAGCAGATCGCCAACATTCAGCAGGAAGAACTGCGCAAGCAGAAGCTGCGCGAGAAAGTCAACGATACCAAGGCCGCGTAATATGCACCGGGCGCACATCCATGCGCAGATTGAGAATGCTGTAAGCGTCCGCCGTGGCTGACTCGTAGCCCGCACTGCGGGCATCGCGCGTCAGCTTGAATTCAAATCCCAGATCATCCTGCGGCTCGCCCGGCATGGCGGTCGCCACGCCTATCGCCTCGGTACGCGCGTTGGTAATCAGCTTTTCCATCATCACCAGCACCGTGTTGTGGCCCAGGATATCGGCCGAATATACCTGCTCGTTCAGATACGGCTTGCTGGCATCCAGCTTGCCGTCGATCTTGTCGGCCGATGGCGTGTACTGGCCGGTCGCCAGGTTATAGCGGTCACCATGATCCAGATAGCTGATACGGGCGTTGGTCAGGTTGAATTCCTTGACGTCGCCATTGGTGGTGGCCTGGGTCAGGTCCAGCAGCAACGCGCCCTGATAGCCGATGATTTCAACTTCCCGTTTTGAATTGATGACCATGGCGGTGTTTTCATCGATGCCCAGTCCCAGCTTGTAGTTCTTCTTCAGCATGGCCGGCAGCATGCGGGCAAAGCGGCCGCGCGCCAGCAGGTGCTGGTCCACAAACACGTCGGTGCCGACAAAGCCCAGGCCCGGCGCCAGTTCGCGCCCATCGTTGACGCCAGCGGCCAGCGTACCCAGGACCGTCTTTGCTTCGTAATACATGGTGCTGCTCATGATCGCCGCGCCAGCGCTGGTGCCGCCGATCACGCCGCCCTTGTTGTACACGTCCCAGATCGCCTGCAGCACGGCGGTGCGGCTACCGTCGGGGCGCACCAGCGCCTTGGTGATATAACCCTGGTCGCCACCGACAAAATAGACGCCGCCCGCTTCGCGGATGGCGCGCGCCAGCGTTTCGTCTTCCGCGTCGCGCTGGTAGTTGCGGTCCTTGAAGCGCACCGCCACCGGCACCACAAACGCCGATGCACCATACTTGTTCAGCGTCGCCGCCAGATTTTTACCGGAACGCTCCGGATTGCCCGCAGCACTGGGCATGACCGCGATGCGCGCGCCCTGCCCGCCGGCCAGTTCCACCAGTTTTTGCCATACAACCGTGTTATCGGCACGTATCGCGCCACCCGCGATCAGCAGGTTGCCTTGCGGCGGCGCCTCGGCCGCACAGGACATTTGCATATTCAGCGCTAACAGCGACACTCCGAGCAGGCGTACCGCTTTTACTAAAATCGTCATACCTTATCCCTGTTTCAAAAAGGGGAGCGTTTCCCGCACTCCCCCGGCCCGACTTACCTGAATGCGTAGCTTGCGCTGATAAATGCGCTGCGTCCGCGTGGATCCGTATAGGTAGGATCATACCCTGCCAGGAAATAATAAGCCTGATTTGAATACGGCGGCGCCGTGTCGGCCAGATTCAGTATGCCAGCCCGCACCTTCATCTGCTTGCTCACAGCCCAACTGCCCGTCAGGTCCCACAGCGAGTATGGCTTGACGCGACGCGACGGCAACAAGCTGTCGGCGACCGGATCGTAAGTCGTATTCTGGTCGGTATAACCTGACGAAAACTGGTTGGCCAGGGTCAGGTTGAGCGGTCCGCGATCCCAGCCGAAACTGATGCGATGACGCCATTTCTGGATAACCTGATCGTTGAGGAACAAGCCCAGATTGCTGCGCACCGGTTCCAGTGGACCAAATTGACGGTCGTATTTGAGCACCAGCGTGCCAGTCATATTGACCGAAAAACGCCCGGCGGCGCCAGCGGCCGTCTTGTAGTCAAGGCCAAGATCGAGGCCCGAGGTGGTGAGCTTGCCCTGGTTCTCCTTTTGCAAAATAATGTTGGTGATGAAGCCGTCACTGTCCCGCTGAATATATTTGCCGTCATATTTGGCCGCATTGTCGACGATGATTTGCTCTCCCAGTGTACTGATGACGTCTGTCTTGCGGATATCCCAGTAATCCAGCGTCAGATTCAGGCCCGGCACCGCCTCAAGTGCCGCGCCCAGCGAGAACTGGCGTGATTTTTCCGGCTTCAGATTCGGGTTCGAGCGGCGCTCCACCGGCCATTGATCAGTACAGCCGTCGATGCTATCCAATCCATTTTTCACGCACTCCGGATCGGTAAGGAAGCTGGACGCACTACCGTAGGTGGTCGGACGTTTCAGGTCCGATAACGACGGGGCGCGGAAGCCGGTACCAGCCGAGCCACGCAGCACCAGCTGCTTGACAGGCTGCCAGCGCACGCCCAACTTGGGATTGATCGTCGACCCGACTTCACTATAACGGTCGTAGCGCAACGCCGCCTGCAATTCCAGTTGCCGCGTGAGCGGCGCGTTAATCTCCGCATAAACCGAGGCCACGGTACGGCCATCGTCAGTCGCTACCAGGTCCGTGGTGGAGCCCGCGGTGAGGCCGGTATCGCGGTCCCCTGCAATATTATTTGACAGCAGTAGCGCCGACGGTGTGAAAGTGGCGCGCTCGCGCCGCGCCTCGGCACCGATCGCCAGACCCAGGTCGCCGCCCTCCAGCGTCGTCAGCGTGGTCGATACCTTGCCGTCGATTGCCGTCGAGGTACCCTTGGATTTGCGCGCCTCGTCGTTGACCTTGATGCTGTTAATCAGATCCAGTCCGGCCTGGGACGAGGGGCCAAACGGATTGATTGCACCGCTGCGCACGCCCGCTTCGAATTTGTCGTACAGGACATAGCCATTGACATACTTGTCAACCGCGCGGTTTTCGGCACGCGACAGGCCGATGTCATAGTCCCAGTCAGCGATGGTGCCGGTTGCGCCGAGAACGACGCGCTGGGCCTCGCTGGTCACCTGGTTGGTGCGATTGCCCGCCTCTGTCATGCGGTAGCGGATACCGCTGAACGTCGCCGGCAACCCCGGCGCGCTGAGCGCCGCACGGTATTGCGCTGGCAGCAGGCCGATTGGCAAATTGCGGATGCGCTGCGGGTTGGGACTCAGAACATAATCACTTTTAGCCTCCGACTGCACCAGTTCAAGGAAGACCTGATGGTCTGCGCTGGCCTGGAACGTGGCACGACCAATGAAACCGATCTTGCTCGACTCGGGATAGATTTCAGTATCTTCCATGTAGTCGTAGCTGCATCCCAGGGCGCCACCCGGGCCCTTGGGCGCATACACCGTCGCTGGTGGTGCGCAGCCCGGGGCACTGGGATTGATGCGATTGGCGCTGACTCCCTTGGGCAATACGCCGGCGGCAATCAGCGCGTTACGCTGGGCGCTGGTGATATCTATATTGGCCGGATACGTATTACTGGACATCAGGGCCGGCAGATTGGCGGCCAGTGGCCGTTCCTTGATAAAGTCGCGCTGGCTTGAGCGCAGGGCATCGAGCTTCTGCACATCGAGCACGCCAAACAGGTTAAAACGGTCGTCCTGCAATTTGCCATAGCCAGCGCTCATGCTGACGGTGCGTTTGCCAGCGCCGCCCTGCTGCGTGCCGGCTGCCGAGGCGTTCACCTCGACGCCGGTATAGTCTTTGCGGGTGATAAAGTTGATCACCCCGCCGATGGCGTCGGTGCCGTAGATGGCCGATGCGCCGTCCTTCAACACTTCCACGCGCTGAATCGCGCCCGCCGGAATATTGTTCAGATCGACGCCGGCGTTATCGCCTGGCGAGGCAAAATTGGCCAGCCTCCGGCCGTTCAGCAGCACCAGCGTGGACGACACGCCGATGCCGCGCAAATTGGCGCCATTAAAGCCGCGCTGGCCCGAGGTGCCGTCCGTGATGCTGGCGCCATCCGACAACGGCGCCGTATTGGCACTGATATTTTTCAGCAGTTCGGCGGCCGTGGTCACGCCACTCTTGTCGATGTCGTCCCGCCCGATGATCTGCACCGGCAACGCGGTTTCCGCGTCCAGGCGCTTGATGGAGGAGCCAGTGATTTCCACGCGCTGGATCTTCTGCGTGTCTTCCTGCCCCTGCGCCTGCTGCGCCGGCAACACCACCGCTGCCGTAACACCTACTGCCGCAAGCCTGATTGCTATTTTTTTCTGATGCAGACTCATTCCCACTCCCCTGTTGAAATTGCCGTTATGTGGCCCCGCTCCTGGCGGTGCGCTTCTTCACCTTCCTGGTGTTGCTTCCTGCCGCGCCGTACAGATAGGCGGAAATCGCCTCGGTCAGCCGCGCAGCTTTTTCTACGTTGTTTTGGTTCGACACCATCAGCGATACGGCCAGCGCCTCGATAACGGCAACCGCTGCCGTCGCACTGCTCGGCAGCACAGCATGGCTGCTGGTGGCGTACAGCACATGCTCGGACATCTCAACCAGCGGTGATGCCGGCGCATCGGTAATCGCTATCACGCAAGCGCCGCGGTCACGCGCATATTGAGCCAACCGGATGACATCCAGCGCGTAGCGCGGGAAGGAAATCACCACCAGTACATCATGCGCTCCGATATGCGCCAAATGCCCTGCCGCCACCTCGGTGCCGCCCGCCGCCGCCGCCTCCACCACGTGATGGCAGAACGGCTGCAGATGCAATGTCAACAGCCCCGCCAGATGGGACGACAGGCCGAACCCCAGCACATACACCGTGCGCGCCTTGCTGAGTTTTTGCACCACCTGTTTCATCTCCTGCTGCGACTGGGCGTTGCGCGTATTGCTGATATTGGCCAACGCGTATTCCATGCTTTCGTCGCCCGGCCAGACCGTGCCCTTGCGGTGTTCAATCGTGTGGCGCAGCTTGTCCACCGGCTGCATTTCCGTGTGCAGGGTTTCCGCCACCGCGCTCCGCATGGCGGCATAATTGCCAAAGCCGATATCGCGCGCAAACCGGCTGATCGTGGCGTTCGACACCTCGCACACTTCGGCCATCTCATCTATTTTCAGCGCCGTCACACGTAACGGATTACGCAACAAATAATCGGCGATGCTCCGATTGGACACCGAACCTTCCGCCAGCACGCCGGACAAGCGTTGCCCGAGCTCGGAATGTGCAAAAGCCACTTCTGCCGTACTTACTGATTTCATGCCTGATTCTCCCTTTCCGAAAAGTGTAAGGATACTTACATTTTCGGAAAACACGGAACTCTATTTGCAGACAACTGTAGCAACGCCAAAAACAAAACTCAACAATTTTCTGTAAATTTATTTACATCGATTTACTTTGTGAAAATTTCGATACATAATCGACCGCATCCCAACCACCATGCCCCAAACCTGGGCACCCGATCACCATGAGAGTGCAGAGACACGCAATATCCGCACCGCATAGCAGCGCCGTGTATGAGCTAAACAGTTTTCACTTTGGTCCGGCTAGCGAAAAGCGGGTCTACATCCAGGCATCGCTGCACGCCGATGAAGTGCCCGGCATGCTGGTCGCGCAGTTCTTGCGCCGCCGGCTCATTGCGCTGGAGGCGGAGGCCAAGCTGCGCGCAGAAATCGTGCTGGTCCCAGCCGCCAATCCCATCGGACTGGCACAGGCAGTGCATGGCGCACCCTTTGGCCGCTTTGACCTGCGCACCGGCATCAATTTCAACCGGGCCTACAAGCATGTAGCGGCAGAGCTGAAAACCATGCTGACAGGGCAATTGGGGAGCGATGCAGCGGCCAATGTCCGTATCGTCCGGCGCCATGCGCGCGCAGCGCTGGCCGACTGGCGGCCAGCCGACGATAGCGAAACCCTTAAAAAGACGCTGCTCGGGCTGGCGATTGACGCCGATATCGTGCTCGATCTGCACTGCGACAACGAGGCTGCGCTGCATATTTACAGCGGCACGCCACTGGCCGGCGCCATTGCCCCACTGGCAGCGCTGATGCAGTCACACGCCACCTTGCTGACAACCGCATCCGGTGGTGAGCCGTTTGACGAGGCCTGCAGCCGTCTGTGGTGGGAGCTGGCGCGGCATTTCGGCGACCGCTATCCGATTCCTGCCGCCTGCATTGCCGCCACGATCGAGCTGCGCGGCGAACGCGATGTCAGTGAAGCACTGGCCGAGACGGACGCCGACGCCATCCTGCGATACCTGGCGCTGAACGGCGCGTTGGCGCTCGACGAGAATCAGGCCATACCGCAGCCCCTGTGCGCCGCCACGGCGCTGGAAGCGGTGCAGCCATTGCTGGCGCCGCACGCCGGCATCCTGCTCTACCGGCGCCAGTTAGGGGAGCGCGTCGAAGCGGGTGACGTGATCGCCGAGCTGATCGATCCTGTCAGCGGCCAGGCCACACCCTTGCGTACAGAAGTGGCGGGCGTATTTTTCGCTCGCAGTGGGTACCGGCACGTGCTGCGGGGGATGAATATTGGCAAGGTCGCCGGCCGCGATGCCTTCCGCGAAGGCAAACTACTGAGCCTATGACCATGAAAAAATTCAAGCTACCGCACACCTTCGTGCTGCTGTTCTCGATACTCATCCTGATCGCCGCCGCCACCTGGATAGTGCCGGGGGGACGTTACGACACCCACATGGTGAATGGTAAACAATTGGTCGACGCCGGCAGTTTTCATTACGTGGCCGCGGCGCCGCAAGGAGTGGTGCAGCTACTGACAGCTCCGATCAAAGGCTTCACGGAAGCAGCACTGATTATCGGCTTTGTCTTGATCGTCGGCGGCGCCTTCGCAGTACTGCAAAAAACCGATGCGGTCGAAGCGCTGATCCACACCATCGCGCGCGCCCATACGCGCTCGCCTGTCGTGCGGGCGGCGTTGATACCGGTGTTTGTCACCATGTTTTCGCTTGGCGGCGCCACTTTTGGCATGAACGAAGAGGCTATTCCGTTTGTCCTGCTGTTTGTGCCACTGGCGCTGGCCTTGGGATATGACTCAGTGGTCGGCGTGGCGATCCCCTTTGTCGGCTCGCAGGTCGGCTTTGCCGCCGCCTTTCTCAACCCGTTCAACGTCGGCATCGCCCAGGGCATCGCCGGGATACCGATATTTTCCGGTATCGGATACCGCCTGCTGGTCTGGCTGCTGGCAACGGCGCTCACCATTGCGTTCCTGATGAAGTATGCCGCCCGCATCAAAGCCAATCCCACGCACAGCCCGACCTATGCACTCGATCAGGAAAAGCGACTGAGCATGCCGGCCGGCGACCACCTCGCGCTCAACCGCAGACATAGACTGGTATTGACGATCTTTGCCGCCACACTGGGCGCCATGGTAGTGGGCGTGATGTACTACGGTTGGTTTATCGAGGAGATTGCCGCATTGTTTCTGGCGATGGCGATAGCAACGGGCATTGCGGGGCGTATCGATGCAGACACGCTGGTCGCCACCTTCATCCACGGTGCAAGGGATCTGGTAGGCACCGCACTGGTCATCGCGCTGGCCCGCGCCGCGCTGGTGCTGGCGCGCGATGCACACATCATTGACACCTTGCTGCACGCGTTGATGCCATTGGTCGCCTCGACCAGCGCGGTGTTTGCCGCGCAAAAGATGTTCCTGATTCAAAGCGTGATCAATTTCTTCATTCACTCCGGCAGCGGGCAAGCGGCGCTGACCATGCCTGTCATGGCGCCGCTGGCGGACCTGGTGGGCGTTACGCGACAAACGGCAGTGCTGGCGTATCAGTTCGGCGAGTTCACCACTCCGATGATACCGACGTCCGGCATTACAGTCGGTGTGCTCGCACTGGCGCGCATTCCCTGGCTCACCTGGGCACGCTGGATGATACCGCTGCAAATTGCCTATGCAGCTTTGGCCTTGTTATTGCTGCTCCCTCCATGCCTGATGGAGTGGCAATAATCAGCCATGCTCGCGGCGACGCAGCTGCTCCATATAGTTGTAGACCGTGAAGCGCGAGACATGCAGCGCTGCTGCCGCGCGCTCCACGCCTCCCTTGACGATGAAAAGGCCGCGTCGCTGCATGGCGCTGACCGCCTGTATCTTTTCCTCGCGCGTCAGGGCTGCTGCGCTGCCTCCCGGTCCGACAGCCTCACTGATAATTTCCTGCATCAGCGTATCCATCTGCGATTCCGCCGGCGGCGTGGACACAGGGGCCTGCTGCACCACCGGCTTCAGCATCTGCGACAGCCAGCCATGCGCTGCCTGAAAGCCCGACATATCGGCATTCAGGCATAGCGTCGCAAACGGTTCGCCGCTTGCATCGCGGAAGATGGCAGAGGCGGAGCGCAATTCGCGGCCATCCGCAGTCACCGTCACATAATCCTCGACCAGGCTATGCACGGCGCCATCCTGCGATTTAATCCGCGTGGCGGCCGCAAAACCCTTGTCGTTCTGCGGCCCTTCCAGCACCGAGCTGCCTACGCTGCGGCCGGAAATATGGCCGTTGGCGATGGCGATGGCGATGACCGAATTTTCCGGCTTGCTCACATCGTGCAGCACCACTTCCAGATGCGGCCCGGCCATCGCCGCCAGCATGTGGACGATGGGCCGCAAGGCGTTGATAACGGCTGCGCGCTCGGCAGCCAATGCAACTGGTTTCATGAAGTCAAAACAGTTTGTTGATTTGTTCTTATATTTTCTCACCATTTAAACAAATTGTTGATACCATAAACGCAAAGGAGACCGAAATGACGCTCAAACGCCTCACCATCATCCTGTCCCTGCTGGCGTGCACGGGGATTGCGTCGGCTGCCGACGCGGAGTTCTACAATCAAGGCAATCCGCCTGGCCGCCCATTTTCACTGGCGGTGCGCGCCGGAGATGTGGTTTACCTGTCCGGCCAACTCGGCACGGACGACAAGGGTCTGGTGCCGGGCGGCTTTGAAGCGCAGTCACGCAAGGCGATGGAGAACGTCGCCGCCATCCTCAAAGGCATGGACCTGGGCATGGACAACGTCATCAAATGCACCATCATGATCGCCGACATGAAGAAATGGGCAGACTTCAACAAGGTCTACGTCAGCTACTTCAAGCCGGACCGTCTGCCGGCGCGCAGTGCACTGGGCGCCAACGGCCTGGCCCTGGGTGGCGAAGTGGAAGTTGAATGCATGGCCTATGCGCCATTGAAGAAATAGGGGAAACCGCATGACCACCCGCCGCACCTTCCTGCATGGCGCCGCTGCCGCCAGCCTGGCCTCCGTACACCCTTCGTTTGCCGCGGCACCGGCGTCACGCGACAAGCATCCGCTCATCATCGATGCGCTGGGCGGTATCGACAATATGAACCTGCCGTCGGTGCGCCGCGACGATCCCGCAGCCGATTTTGGCATCGACGCGCGCTCCCTCGCCGACGCCAAGGCCTCGGGCCTGAACGCCTTTAATATGACCATCGGCTACGTGTTCGGCGATGCCGACCCTTACGAAAAAACGCTGGCGGACATCAAATCCTGGAACGCCCTCATACAGCGCCGCTCAGCGGATCTGCTGCTGGTGCGCAGCGTTGCCGACATCCGGCGTGCCCAGAACGAGAACCGCATCGGCGTGATTCTCGGATTCCAGAACGCCAGCATGATGGGCAAGGATGCGCGCCGGGTGGAAGTATTTGCCAAGGGTGGCGTGCGTGTCGTCCAGCTGACGTACAACGGCCCGAACCAGCTGGGCGATGGCGCCATGGTCCCGGCCAATAAAGGCCTGTCGCCGTTTGGCCGCGAAGTAGTGGCGGAGCTGAACCGCAATCACATGCTGGTGGACCTGAGCCACAGTGGTGAGCAGATCTGTCTTGATGCAATCGGCGCATCTACATCACCAATTATCATCAGCCATACAGGCTGCCGCGCCATCGCTGACCTGCCGCGCAACAAGACCGACAAGGAACTGCGCCTGGTGGCGGAGAAAGGCGGCTTTGTCGGCATTTACTTCATGCCTTTCCTGGCGATGGGCCGGCAGCCGCTAGCCGCCGACCTGGTCGCCCACATCGAACACGCCATCCATATCTGCGGCGAAGACCATGTCGGCATCGGCACTGACGGTACCGTCACGCCGATCGATGACATGAAAACGTATCTGAAAGGCCTGGAAGACGAGGTCCGCCAACGCCGCGCTGCCGGCATCAGCGCCCCCGGCGAACGTCCGGACATTGTGCCCTTCCTGCCTGACTTGACGGGCAGGGACAAATTCAGAAAGCTGGCCGACCTGCTGGCAAAACGTGGCCACAGCAGCAGCCGCATCGAAAAAATCCTGGGCACGAACTTCCTGCGCGTGGCCGATGGCATATGGAGCTGAGATGACGTTGAAGTACGCCGCACTGGCATTGAGCATCGCCACGCTGGCCGCACACGCCGGCACCGCCAACACCCAGCAGGACCGCCTCGACAAGCTGAATGGCAAAGCACTGGGCCGGGTCATCTATCGCGGCGCCACGCTGATTGATGGCACGCCATCCGCGCCGCGCGCCAACATGGCGGTGATCGTCAAGGACGACCGTATCGAAGCCGTCATCCCCAGTAGCCAGCTAAGCCCGCAGCTGACCGCCGGCGCCCGCATGGTCGATGTGAGCGGCCAATACGTGCTGCCTGGCCTGATCGACTCCCACGTTCACTACGCCACCAATCCGGATAGGCCTTACGCCGAGGCGGAGCTGAAACGCAGCATCTACGGCGGCGTGACCGGCGTGCGCGATATGGCCGGTGATGCACGCGAACTGGCCGGACTGTCGCGTGACGCGCTGTTGAACCGCATCCCGTCGCCGGACATCTTCTATGCGTCGCTGGTCGCAGGTCCCAGCTTTTTCAAAGACCCGCGTACCGTGGTCGCGGCGCTGGGCGCACAGCCCGGCGCCGTGCCATGGCTGTATGCGGTTGACGATCAAACCAGCCTGCCGCTGGCCGTCGCACAGGCGCGCGGCACCGGCGCCACCGGCATGAAAATCTATGCCAATCTGCCTGGCACGCTGGTACGCAAGTTGATCGCGGAATCAAAAGCGCAGCATTTCCCGGTATGGACGCACATGCAGGTCTATCCTGCCACGCCCTACGATTCGCTGGGCGCAACCGCCGTTTCCCACGCCTGCATGATCGCGCGCCATGTACGTGAAACGGGAAAAGCCGCCTACGGCCACGGCGGCGAACCATCGTACGAAGGTCTGACCGCAGAAGATCCGGGCATCAAAGAATACATCGCCGCACTGGCCAGATCCGGCACCATCATGGACGCCACGCTGAGCGTGTACAAAAACGATGGCCCGCACTGCCACCTGGCGCTGGCTGGCGACATCACACGCGCCATGCATGCAGCCGGCGTCAGGATCATTGCCGGTACCGATACCGACAACACCGGCGAAGATCCCTACCCGGCGGTTGACGGCGAACTGGAAAAGCTGGTGCGCTACGCGGGGTTCACACCACAGCAGGCCATCATTGCCGCCACCGCCAATGCCGCGCAGGCCTTGGGCAAGCAAACAGAGTTCGGCACGCTGGAGGTGGGCAAATACGCCAATATGCTCTTCCTCCAGCGCGATCCCCTGCAGGACATCGCCAACATCCGCGCTGTCGTCATGACGGTGAAGCGCGGGCACGAGTTCGCGCGCAGCGACTACAAGTTCACCCCACTGCCTGTGCATGACGACTGAGTTATGCGAGAATCAATGTTTAATCTCGCACAGAGGACTCGATGAGTGAACTTAAGCGCGGCCTGAAAAGCCGGCACATTCAGTTGATCGCGCTAGGCGGCGCCATAGGCACCGGCCTGTTTCTTGGGATCGCCCAGACCATCCAGATGGCCGGCCCCTCCGTGCTGCTCGGTTATGGCGTCGCGGGCCTGATCGCCTTCTTCATCATGCGTCAGCTGGGTGAAATGGTGGTGGACGAACCGGTCGCCGGTTCCTTCAGCTACTTCGCCGACAAATACTGCGGCCACTGGGCAGGCTTCATGGCGGGCTGGAATTACTGGGTGCTGTATGTGCTGGTCAGCATGGCCGAACTGTCGGCGGTCGGCATCTACATCCAGTACTGGTGGCCGGCCGTGCCGACCTGGGTCTCGGCGCTGGCCTTCTTCGCCATCATCAACGCCATCAGCCTGTTCAACGTGAAAGCGTTTGGCGAAATGGAGTTCTGGTTTGCGATCATCAAGGTGCTGGCCATCGTCGGCATGATCGTTTTTGGTGCATACCTGCTGATCTCCGGCGACGCCGGCCCGCAAGCCACCGTCGCCAACCTGTGGCAGCACGGCGGCTTCTTCCCGCACGGTGTCGGTGGCCTGGTGATGGCGATGGCCGTCATCATGTTCTCGTTTGGTGGCCTGGAGCTGATCGGCATTACCGCCGCCGAGGCGGATAACCCGTCGCACACCATTCCGAAGGCGACCAACCAGGCCATCTACCGCATCCTGATTTTCTACATCGGCGCGCTGGGCATCCTGCTGTCGCTGTACCCATGGGAGAAAGTCGTCACCAGCGGCAGTCCGTTCGTGCTGATCTTCCACGCATTGAACAGCAATCTGGTGGCCCATGCGCTCAACGTGGTGGTGCTGACGGCGGCGCTGTCCGTGTACAACAGCGGCGTGTACTCCAATACCCGCATGCTGTACGGCCTGGCCAAACAAGGCAATGCACCGAAGTCGCTGCTGACGGTGAACGCGCGCGGCGTGCCGCTCACGGCGCTGGCTGTGTCGGCGGTGGCGACCGGCATCTGCGTGGTGGTGAACTACTTCATGCCCGGCAAGGCGTTTGGTTTCCTGATGGGTCTTGTGGTGTCGGCGCTGCTGATCAACTGGGGGCTAATCAGCTGGATACACCTGCGCTTCCGCGCGCACAAGAAAGCCGAAGGCAAAAGCACGCAGTTCCAGAGCCTCGGCTACCCGCTCACCAACTATCTGTGCCTGGCCTTCCTGGCGGCGATCATGGTGGTGATGTATCTGACGCCAGACCTGCGCCTGTCGGTCTATCTGATCCCGGTATGGCTGGTGGTGCTGGCCCTGGGCTACAAGCTGGGAGTTAAAAAAGCTTAATTACCTGACATCGGTTTCAAGCTAGAATCCTGGATGCTCCGGCGCGTGCCGGCTTCCAGGATCATTCATGACATCGCGTCTCTCCGCAGTGCCCCGTCTCCTCGCGGGATTCTTCCTCCTCACACTGGCCTGCGCGGCACAGGCGCTCAATCCCGCCACCGCACTGCCGGATTATCACCACACCGCCTGGACCAGCAAGGACGGCGCACCCGCGGAAATCGCCAGCATGGCGCAGACCAGTGACGGCCGCCTGTGGATGGCGAGTCCGTTCGGCTTATATTATTTCGACGGCGTGCGCTTCACGCAGTACAAGCTGCCCCATGGCGCCAACTTCCCGGTCTTCATGGTACGCGCCCATCCCAACGGCGACCTGTGGTTCAGCTATGCCGGTGCGGGCGGGCTGTCGGTGCTGCACCCAGACGGCAAGCTGGAGGAAGTGGTCCCTATCGATAAGATTCCGCCTTCCTCGCAAATGGCCTTCGACGATAACGGCGATGTCTGGACTGGATCTGCGCGCGGCCTGTTCCGCATACGCCAGGGCCAGGTCAGGCGCTACGGCGCCGAACAGGGCCTGCCCAATGCGATTGCCGATATCCGCGTTGACCGCTATAACCGCTTCTGGGCTGCCGGATTCAATGCGGTGTATCTGTACGACCGCACGACCGACCGCTTCCAGCAGGTGCGCGCACTACCGGTGAGGTCAGGACTGATTGAGTCGCCCGATGGCCGCATCTGGACCACCAATAGCGAAAAGATCGAAGCCCTGCCGGCGCCCGCCGATCCCAGCGCCAGAATGGCGCCGCAAGCAAAGCCAGGCAGCCTGCCCGGTTTCGGCACCGACTGGGTCGCGCATTTTGACCGCGACGGCAATCTATGGCAGCTGAAATGCCCCAACGATTTGTGCGTGACGCCAGCCCACGTGGTGGCAAAAACCGATGCCATCGCGGCTGCGCCGAAAGCGGCGGACGGACTCAAAATGGCGCCGGGAGCGACTGCCCTGGCGGGAAATGCCATCCTTGAAGACCGCGAGCACAATATCTGGGTCGCCACCATGGAAGGCCTGGACCGCTACCGTGACAACCGCATGCAGCGTTTCCGCTTGTCGAGCAGCCGCGCTGTCTACATGACGACGGTCGATGAAAATGGCCAGTTCTGGGCGGCCGATCCCTATAACAACGCAGTCTGGAAACTCAAGGTTGGCGCCGAACCGGAACGGGACCCGACGCCAGCCAGCGTCACCGCAAAGAGCCGTGACGGCGGCCTGCTGCTGCCGTGGAAGCGCGATATCGAACACCGCTACCACGGAAAAATCGACAAGATCGCGATGCCCGAGGTTCCCGACAAAGATGGCCGGCCACAAGACCTGATGGTGCTTGGACTCACCGACGACGGCAAACGTCTTTGGCTGATGACAGTGCAAGCCGGCTTATTCCTCAAGGATGGTGACGGCCCATGGCTGCCGCGCTCAAAATACAAGCTGCCGCCCAAAATAGTCATGGGGACACCCGGCGCCAAGCCTGGCCACACCTGGCTTGCCTGCGCCGACGGCACGGTTGTGCTGTTCGACGAAAATGACAGGCAAACCATCTATCCCGCACCGATGGCCGGCCTGGCGACCGGCATCTTCACCGATGGCGGGATCGTTGTCGGCGGTGACAAAGGCCTGGCCGTGCTGGTCGGCGACCGGTTCCGGCAACTGACGGCTGCCGATCCAGAGGTTCTGCAAAACATTTCCGGCCTGGTCGTGACCCCGGATGGCGACCGTTGGCTCAATGGCGGCAAAGGCCTGGTGCACATACGCGGCGAGGACTGGAAGGCGGCCCTGCTGCACCCGGAGCAGCCCATGCGCTACAGGCTATTCGGCGCCGACGACGGCTATGTCGGCAAGGCGATGCTGGAAAATCGCCATCCAAGCGCAAAGCTGGACAAAGACGGCCAGCTTTGGCTGAACAGCACGGGCGGCCTGCTGCGCTTCGACACGCGTAACATCAGCCGCAACGACGTCGCCCCGGTCGTCAGCGTGCAAGGCCTGCACACGGCTGCGGCCAGCTATGCCGTCCAGCCCGACCTGAAGCTGCCCGCCGGCGCCCACAGCTTCAATATCAACTATTCGGCGGCCAGCCTGCGCCAGCCCGAAGGGGTGCACTTCCAGTACCGGATGGAGGGTGCGGACCGCGATTGGCAGGACGCCGGCCCGCGCCGCACCGCCTATTACACCAATGTGCCGCCAGGTGCGTACCGCTTCCAGGTCCGTGCCGCCAATGAAGATGACGTGTGGAGTGCGCAGCCGGCTAGCGTCGACTTCGAAATCGAACCAACCGTGGTGCAAACCTGGTGGTTCCGGGCAGTCTGTGTGCTGGCGATTGGGATTGCCCTGTATCTGCTGTACCTCTACCGCCTGCGCGTCGTCACGGCACGGCTGGAAGAACGTATGGAAGTACGCCTGGCGGAACGTGAACGCATCGCACGCGCCTTGCACGACACCTTCCTGCAAAGCGTGCAAGGCCTGGTACTGCGGCTGGACGCTGCGGTCGATGGACTGCCCGGCGATAGCGCCACCCGCAAATCGCTGGCGCCGATACTGGACAGCGCCCGCGCCAGCATCACGGAAGGCCGTGCGCAGGTGCATGAGCTGCGCGCATCGCAGCTCGATGAGCTGGAAAGCGGCTTGCGCGACATCGCTGCCCTGCTATCGGCCAGCTATCCCGGTAGCGCGTTTGAGCTGGCAGTCAGCGGCAAGCGCACCATGCTGCGTGCCGGCGTGGTCGAGGACATTTGCGAAATCGCCCGCGAGGCGGTGCGCAACGCCTTCCAGCATGCCGAAGCCGAGCGCATCGTGGTGCAGCTGGACTACGGCGCACAGCACTTCACGTTCAGCGTGCGCGATGACGGCAAAGGCATGCCGCCAACGCCAGCTAGCGGCCACTGGGGACTGGTCGGCATGCGCGAGCGGGCAGCGCGCATCGGTGCGGCGCTGAAAATCGACAGTACACAAGATGCCGGCAGCAGCGTTACAATGACGCTCTCCGCGCCACGCGCCTATGCGGGCCACCGCAAATCCTGGTGGCGCCGCCTGTTTGGATAATCAGAATGCCCGTATCAAAAATCGGCCGGCACCGCTCATTCAGGGCAGTGCTGGCCGCGCTCCCGCTTGCACTTGTCATCTCCGGCGCCGCCCACGCCATCAACCCTGACCTGAGGCTCCCCGACTATAACCACGCCAGCTGGACCACGCGTGACGGTGCGCCAGCCGAAGTCTCGGTCATGGCGCAGACGCCGGATGGCTGGCTGTGGCTGGGCACCTCCACCGGATTATTCCGCTTTGACGGCGTGCGTTTCGAGCGCTACGAGTTCCCCATCCGCGGAGAAGTGGCCAAACGCCGCATCGCCAATATGCGCGCACATGGCAATGGCGATCTGTGGATCAGCTATTCCGTGGGCGGCGTATCGGTGCTGCACAAGGACGGCCGGATAGATGATATCGTGCCGCTGGATAGTCCGATCGGCCCTATCATGACCTTCGCTATCGTAGATGACGGCAGCGCGTGGATCGCCACTGCCAACGGCCTGTATCACTACGCCCATCAGCAATTGCGCAAGATCGGACCAGAACAGGGGCTGCCGCAGGACACCGCGCGCGGCGTCCTGATCGACCAGTACGGCCAGTTATGGTCCTTGTTTGCCGATGGTGTCTATCTGCGCGACCAGGCCAGCGGAAAATTCAGGCTGGTGCTGGCCCAGCACAATCAGGGTAGCCTGATACAGTCGCCCGACGGCCGTATCTGGCTCGCCGATGCCGACCAGGTTTATCCGGTTGCAGTTGACAAGACCCAGCCTGCCGGCGCCAGCGCAACGCTGCCGCGCCCCGCACGCTTTAACTCCGCTGAATCACGCTACCTTGCCCAGTTTGACCGTGATGGCAATTTATGGACACGGTCCTGCCCAGAAGGTTTGTGCATCGTCGCGCGCGCGGGCGAACGCCAGGGCGGCGCGTATTTCCCGTCGCGTGAAGCCAGTGACAAACGCAATCCGCAACTGACGCTGTCCTCGCCATCCGCCAATGCGGTACTGGAAGACCAGGAAGGCAACGTATGGATCGCTACCCAGGGCGGCCTGGATCGCTTTCGTGAAAACCGGCTGGTCCCCGTTCGCCTGCCGCCGGTCAGCGGCCATTTCAGCATGGCCGGCGATACCGAGGGCGGCGTCTGGCTGTCCGACATGGTCAATAAGATGACCTGGCGCCTGTCCGCCGGCGGCGAACCTCAGCGTTCCAGCACTTTTTATCAGGCCATGACCAATGACCGCGACGGTGCGTTACTGATGGTCAGAGCCCGTGATATCGAGCGACGCTTCCATGGGCAAGTCAGCTACATCCCACTGCCGCCGGCGCGCGACGGCAAAGTGATGGATCTGGACGTCGCAGGCTTGCAGGATGACGGCAAAGTGCTGTGGACCACTTCCCAGCAAACCGGATTGATGGGATATATCGACGGCCGCTGGCAACCGCGCAGCGCCTTCAGTCTGCCGCCGCGTATCTTTATTGCGGGCGCAGGCCGCAAACCCGGCGTACGCTGGCAGGCAACCGGCGACGCCACCGTGGTCTTGAACGACAACGGCAAGCTGACCACTTACGATGCAAAAGACATTGGCCTCGCCACCATGGTCGCTGTCAACGACGATGTCCTGATCGGTGGCGACCTTGGCCTGGCCATCTTCAACGGCCATGGCTTCCGCAAGATCAAGGCCGCCAGGCCTGAGGACCTGGCCAACATCTCCGGCATGGCGGTCAGCGCCGACGGCGACCGCTGGTTCAACGGCGGCCACGGTGTGGTGCATGTGCGCCGCGACGACTGGCGCGCGGCAGTAGCCAATCCCGATGTCGCGCTCCAGTACGAACTGCTCGGGGCACTGGACGGCTACATCGGACAAGCCATGCTGGAAACCCGCCTGCCCAGCGTCTACATGGGCCGCGACGGCCAGATCTGGTTTCTTACCAGCGCTGGCGTGCTGCGTCTGTCACCCGGCCAGATTCGCCGCAACGCCATCGCGCCCGTGCCGCAGGTGATGCAGCTGGATGCAGGCGGCACCAGCTACGCAGCGGTGCCGGGGCAGCGCCTGCCGCCGGGCGCACAAAACTTCAGCATCCAGTTCACTGCACCGGGCCTGGGCAAGCCGGAAGCCATGCGCTTCCAGTATCAGCTATCCGGCATCAATGAAGAATGGCAGGAAGCTGGCGCACGCCGCACCGCCTACTACACCAACGTGGCGCCTGGCAGCTATACCTTCCGGGTCCGGGCAATCAACGAAGACGGCGTGCCTGGCGTGAACGATGCCGTGCTGGAGTTCACGATCGAACCCAGGTTTGTGCAAACCATCTGGTTCAAGGCGCTGTGCGCAATCGCCGCTGCGGCCCTGCTCTACCTGCTGTATCAATACCGCATGCGGGTGGCGACCAGGCGTGTAGCCGACCAGCTCACGGTACGCATGGCCGAACGCGAACGCATCGCCCGCACGCTGCACGACACCTTCCTGCAAAGCGTACAGGCGCTGATACTGCGTCTGGATATCGTGTCGCACAGCCTGCCGGAAGAAGCACGTCAAAAGCTGATGCCGATACTGGACCAGGCCAACGACACCATTGTTGAAGGCCGCGACCAGGTGTACGAACTCCGTACCGGCCGTGTGGACGATGTAGAGACAGCCATCGAGGAAGCTGGCCAGTTCTTGCAGCAGGAGCATCCAGCCACCGCGTTTGGCAGCGCCATGGCCGGGCCGCGCCGCAAGCTGCGGGACACGGTCGCCGAAGAAGCTTGCGAAATTGCGCGCGAGGCATTGCGCAACGCCTTCCAGCACGCCAATGCGCGCCATGTGGAAGCGCGTGTCATCTACGAGAAGGACGCATTCAAACTCCAGATCAGCGATGACGGCGTGGGCATCGCAGCGGATGCGGCGGGCAAGCAAAAGCATTACGGCCTGGTCGGCATGCGCGAACGCGCCGCCCGCGCTGGCGGCGCACTGGAGCTGGTTGCCAATCCAGCCGGCGGCCTGCGCGTGACACTGACCGTGCCGGCCCGCGCAGCCTATCTGGACACGCCGCGCCTAGGCCTAGATCGTTTCCGTTTCACGCAGCGTTAGTGGGCTGGCCAGCGCATAACGGGCGATATCGTCCTTGCGCATAAAGGCCACGCCAGCCTTGCTGCGGGCGTAAGTGAGGAATTCGTCCCATACCCGCACCATCTGCGGCGTACCGCTGATGCGGTCATGCGCGCTAATCGACATCATGCGGCGGCGTTTTCCCGCTTCCTCATACAGCTGATCGAACTCGCCCTTGATCTGGTCAAGGAACTGCTGCGGCGAATAATTACGGCCCTCGATCAGCAGGATGTCGTTATTCCGCAGCGTGTATGGCACCACCACGAAATCCTTGCCATCGACCTTTTCAATAAACGGCTCATCGCGGCTAAGGTCATCGATATGATAAACAAAGCCCAGCTCCTGCAGCAGCGACAGCGTATTCGGCCCGCGGCGCAGCCAGTTGCAGTTATAGCCGACGGTGCGTTCGCCCGTCACCTGCTGCACCATATCCCGGCCGGCCACCAGGAAAGCGCGTTCGTCGGCGCGGCTCATCGCAAACTGCGAACTCCAGCGCGGACCATGGCCCGCAGCCTCGTGGCCACGCCGGACGATGTCCCGCGCCAGCTCTGGATGGCGTTGCACCGCTTCGCCGATCATGTGCGAGGTCACCTTGACGCCGTGCTTGTCCCACAGATCCAGCATGCGCGGGATGCCTTCGCGGTAGCCGTAGGCAAACCAGGTATTGGTGACGGCATCGGCTTTCACGCTGAATGGAAAGTCGACTTTCGGGAACGGCGAGTCCGCGCCCTTGGCGGGCTGGCCGCCTGCCTCGAACTGCATTGAGATGGAAATGACCAGCCGCGTGTCACCCGGCCAGAAACCGCCAGTGCTACCAATGCTGCCAGCAGCTGGCGCATCGCCGGCCTGCGCATCGGTGGTCATGATGCCGCTCACCGCCAGGGCCACACTGCCGGCCGCGCCAGACAAAAACTGGCGGCGCTTCACAGCACACCTCCACCATCGACATCCACCACAGCGCCTGTCATGAAGCCGTTCTGCATCACCATCAGGTAAGCCTGCGCCAGTTCCGAAGGCTGGCCTACGCGTCCGACAGGCAAGCCACCGCCGGCGCGCTGCGCCATGGCAGCACGCTCGGCGTCGGTCATTTCACCCCACATGCCGGTTTCCACCATGCCCGGACTGATGACATTGACGCGCAGCGGAGCCAGTTCACGCGCAAGCGTTTTCGCCATCGATTCGACAGCCGCATTCATGGTCGCCTTCCCCAACGCGCCGGCCACTGCCTTGCGCGCCAGCAGGCCGGAGGTCAGCGTCACCGATCCGCCGGCGCGCAGGAACGGCGCAGCGAACTTCACAGCGCGCAACTGGCCAAAGAATTTGACGTTGAACGCGGCCATGGCATCCGCCACGTTCAAATCGGCCAGGCGGGCCGACGCGATGACCGGGCCGGAAGTCACTACCAGGTGATCGAACTCCCCCACCTCGGCAAAGAAGCGCTGCACCGACGCGTCATCCGCAATGTCCACCTGCGGCGCAGAGCGGCGACCTGCCGCAATCACGCGCGCGCCCGCCGCTGCCGCCTGCTCCGCCACCGCCTTGCCGATGCCGGAAAGGCCGCCTATCACCACCACCGTCTGATTCTTCATGATGTGCTCCGTTATAAAGTTGACCAACACATTCTGCGCCTGGACGATTGCGGCGATAATTGGCCTGGACCTTGAATGACCTTCAACGCCAGATTGAAGATCCGTGATATGCCGCACAGACCCCACGACCACTGGCCGCGACCATGATGCCACCGTCAACCCGGAGGAAGCCCTATGACAGCCCAGATCCACGACCCGCATCGACCGTTACAGCTGCCTGCCCTCGCCGGCTGGCTGGTATTGACATTTATCTTTGCCGCCATCGGCGCCTACGCCTCGGCGCAGGCACAGGACTTCTATCAGCATCTGGAACGGCCGAACTGGGCGCCGCCGCCATGGCTGTTTGCTCCCGTATGGACTGCGCTGTACGCGCTCATGGCCATCGCCGCATGGCGTGTGCAGCGTGCCAGCGCGCCGGGCACTGCGCGCACAGAACTGGCGCTGTACACAATTCAGCTGGCTGTCAACGCGCTGTGGACCTGGCTGTTCTTTGCCTGGCACGAGGGCGCGGCAGCGTTTGGCGACATTGTTTTACTGTGGCTGCTGATCGCCGCCACCATCCACGCGTTCTGGCGCCGCGACCGCTGGGCTGGACTGTTGTTAGTTCCCTACATCTGCTGGGTGAGCTTTGCGACGTGCCTCTGCTACGCCGTCTGGCAACGGAATCCGACGGTGCTGTAAATGTGATCTTTCTATCCAGATAGTTGCTTTATCAACTACGTTTTTGCAAGCCAACATGATATGCTCTTGGGTTTTGCATCTTAAACGCAACTGTCGTTTAGAAAATAACAATGATGAAAGCACCGGCCTCCGCTATCCCAAAACTGCTGTTCCTTTCCCTGTCGCTCATGTTCGCGCAAGCGGCGCGCGCCCAGATTCAGGAAGTCACGGTCACGGCCCAGCGTTCGCCATCGCTGGAATCGAAAACACCGGTGTCCATGACCACGCTCACCGCCGAGCAGATGAACGCCGCCGGCATCGATACGCCCGGCGCCATCGCCGCGCGCGTGCCCAACGTGGAAATGGACTACGCGCCGGATGGCTTGCGCATCACCATGCGCGGCGTCTTCAACGCCGACACCACGGAAAAAGGCGATCCCTCCGCCGCCTTCCTGCTGGACGGAATTTACATCGCGCGCCCGCAAATCCAGAACCTGAGCTTCTACGATCTGGAACGCGTGGAAGTGCTGCGCGGTCCACAGGGCACGCTGTACGGCCGTAACACCACGGCCGGCGTGGTCAGCGTGATTTCCAAGGCCCCCATCAACCGCTTCGAAGCGTGGGTGGCGACTGAAATCGGCAACTACAACAGCCGCAAACTCAGCGCCATGGTCAACCTGCCCGTCAACGACATGCTGTCGCTGCGTGCCGCCATGGCCTACAACAAGCATGACAGCTATCTCACCAACGGCTTGAACACCGGCCGCAAGCTGGGCAAGGACCGCGACGATTTGTCCGCGCGCCTGTCGGCCAAACTGAAAATCACGCGCGACGCCACGCTGGTGCTGCGCTACGACCATAGCAAGGTCGACGACAACAACGACAGCTACGTCCCGGACACCAATTTCTACAAAGGTGTGGCTGACGGCAAGCCGGTCCCGTACGGCAGCGGCACGCGTACGCAGCTGACCTACAACTTCATCGCACCAAATGCGGCGATTGCGCCGCCGGCCCAGGCGCACAGCTACAAGAACACCTCCGGCATCAGCGCCGACCTGACCTGGGACTTGGGACCGGCCACGCTCTACTATCTTGGTTCGCATCGCAGCTTCGATCACGACCAGCTGGCCAACTTCTACTACCGCGTGCAGCCGGCGTTGGCGCTCAACGTGCGCGAGAGCTTCTTGGGCGACTACACGCAGAACTCGCACGAACTGCGCGTGGCCACCAACAGCGAAGGGCCATTCAACGCACAGGCAGGCCTGTACTACTTCAGCGAACAGTCGTCGCAGCTGTACACCTTCCATGACCTGGACGTGATCGGCCTGCCGCCGTACTACATCTTCGATCACGGTCCGACCGTTGCGACCAGCAAGGCGATCTTCGGCCAGGCCACCTACCGCGTCACCGACAAGCTGCGCACCACGGCAGGCATCCGTTCAACGCATGACGACAAGTCGCGCATCGGCTCGACCAACTTCCAGCAGGCGGCGGCATTCAATCCCGCCACCGACTTCAAGCTGCTCAACGACGCCAGCCTGACAACGCACCAGAACACCTGGCGCCTGGGTGCCGACTACGACCTGGCGCCAAGCACGCTGCTGTATGGCTCGGTGGCCACCGGCTACAAGGCTGGCGGCTTTAACGACGGCTGCCTGGCTGGCGCCAACCAGCTGGGACTGAGCTGCCCTGCCGCACTGGCGGTGCCTGCGCAAGCGCTGGTCTATCAGCCGGAAACCGTGCGTTCCTACGAGGCCGGCGTGAAGACCCGCTTCTGGGACAACAAGGCCAGCCTGAACCTGTCGGTGTTCAAATACGACTACAAGAATCTGCAGTTGTCGAGCGTCGCCATCGTCTCCGGCGCGCCGCGCTTTGTCACCAGTAACGCGGGGGAAGCCAGCGTCAAGGGACTGGAAGCCGAAGGCCAGTTCATGGTCACGGCGCGTGACCGCTTCAACTACGCGTTGTCGCTGCTGGACGCGCATTACGTGCGCTACACCCCGGACGGCGTACACAACTGGGCCGGCAACAAGCTCGATCACGCGCCGTCCAACACGCTGACGCTGGGTTATGAACACAGCTTCCCGGTGGCGAACGGTGAACTGGCGGCTGGCGTGAATGCGCGCCGCAGCGCTTCCTACATCATCGCGGTGCCTGCCCAGCTGCTGCAATACCGCGTACCTTCGTACACCGAAAGCGACGCCACGCTGCGCTACCGCCCACAGCGCGGCGCCTGGACAGTGACGGCGCGGGTGAAGAATCTCGAGAACAAGGTCCACCCCATCAACATCGACAGCTTCGGCATGCTGACGCCAAGCGATCCACGCACCGTTGACCTCCGACTGGACTACCGCTTCTGATCCCATGCTGAAAACTCTGGCCCGCCTGCTGCTGATCCTTGCGCTGACGCTGATGTCGGGCGCAGCCTTTGCCGGTTCTGCACCGTTATTGCTGGATAACGCGCGCGACCACGTCGAAGCATGGCCGGCAGTGAAAGTCATGTCCGATGCCGAGGGCAAGCTGACGCCGCAACAGGCGCTGGCCAGCATCGAGCAATATGCGGTACCCAACTCCGCCTACGCCACGCTGGGCGTACACAAGGACATCATCTGGCTGCGCATTCCCGTCGCTCTGCCTGCGCACAGCGACGGCGAGTGGATACTCAATATCGACTATGCGGTGTTGAACCGGGTGGACATCTACGTCGCCACCGATGGCCAGATCAGGGAACACCAGGTCATCGGCAACCTGCAGCCCGATATGCCAGGCGCGCCACGCGGCCGCACGCCAGCCGCCCTGCTGCACCTCACGCCGGGCAGCGAACACGTACTGCTGCTGCGCGTGCACAACGTCGGCGCCATGATCCTGCCGATATCGCTTTCACGCCCGGCCAGCTTCCATGTCGGCGCGCTCAACGAACAGATGCTGCAAGGCGTGCTGACCGGCCTGAGTCTGTGCCTGCTGCTGTACAGCCTTACGCAATGGGCGACGCTGCGCGAGCCGCTGTTCGCCAAGTTTGCGCTGCTGGTAGCCGGCACCACCCTGTTCTCGGTCGAGTTCTTCGGCCTTGGCAATCAATACCTGTGGCCAGACAGTGCCTGGATGAGCATTCATGCCGGCGGCCTGTTCGCACTGGGCGCCTCCTGCGGCGCCTATCTCTTTGTCGAGCAGGCCCTCGCACGTCCCGGCAAGGACCTGATCTTCAGTCGCCTGATGAAAACTGGCGCCGCGCTCTGCGCTGTCAGCGCGCTGGCCTACATGACCGACATCATGAGCGTGGAAACGCTGGTGGTCATCGTCAGCACGCTGGGCGTTATGCCCATGCTGCTGGGCCTTCCGGGCGCCTACTTCCGCGCGCGCCGTGGCGATGCGGTCGGCGTCTACTTCCTGCTCGGCTGGGGCGTCAGCTTCGCCTCGTCGGCAGTACTGAGCCAGGTCGTCAGCGGCAAAGTCGATGCCGGTTTCTGGAGCATGCACGCGCTGCAGTTCGGGAACCTGTTCGACATGCTGGTCTTCACCCGCATCCTCGGCTTGCGCACCAAAGCCATGCAGACCGCCATGCTGCGTGCCGAAGAAGCGACGCGGACCAAGTCTGAATTCCTGGCCCACATGAGCCACGAGATCCGCACGCCTATGAATGCCATCATCGGCATGAGCCGCCTGGCCCTGATGACGGAGCCGAATGCCAAGCTGCAGAACTACCTCGGCAAAATCCTGGGCGCAGGCGAGCATCTGCTGGCCGTCATCAACGACATCCTGGACTTCTCCAAGATCGAGGCGGGAAAACTGGGGCTGGAATCCGTGCCGTTTGAAGTGCAGGAGATGCTGGACCACCTTGCCAGCCTGACCGTCATCAAATCCGATGCCGCCCGCGTTGAGCTGAAACTGCGTGTGGACAGCAACGTGCCGCCACGCCTGGTGGGCGACCCGCTGCGCCTTAGCCAGATCCTGATTAACCTCACCAGCAACGCCGTTAAATTCACCGAACGCGGCGAAATCATCGTTGCTGTCGATTTGATGGACAAGACCGCGGACACCGTCGCGTTGCGCTTTTCGGTCAGCGACACCGGCATCGGCATGCGCCCATCGCAAGTGGCGGGCCTGTTCCAGTCGTTTAACCAGGCCGGCGTCAGCACCACACGCAAATATGGCGGCACAGGCCTGGGCCTGAGCATTTCGCGCCAGCTGGTGGAACTGATGGGCGGCGACATCCAGGTCAGCAGCACGCCAGGCATAGGCAGCCGTTTCAGCTTCATCGTCCGTCTTGGCATCGCCGACCAGACCGTCGCACCGGTGGACTGGCCGCTGGCGCCGCAACAGCCCGCGCGCCCATTGCGCCGCTCGGACAGCGCCGGCCTGGCGCTGCGCGACCTCTCTTCGCTGGACGGTGCGCGCATTCTGCTGGTCGAAGACAACGCCAACAACCGCGAGGTGGCGCTGGACTTCCTGGCCGCCGCGCGCATGCAGATCGACGTTGCCGAACATGGCGGCGAAGCGGTAAGCATGGTGGAACAAGGAGACTACGACCTGGTGCTGATGGATGTCCAAATGCGCGAGGTGGATGGCCTCACCGCGTCCCGCCGCATCCGCGCCATGCAGCGCTTCGAGCATCTGCCCATCGTGGCAATGACAGCTTACGCGATGGCCGGGGACCGCGACAGGAGTATCGCCGCGGGCATGAACGACCACGTCACCAAACCGATTGTGCCGGAACAGCTGTTCCGCACACTGATCAAATGGATACCGCCTTCGCGCCTGTCCGCCCGCCGCGCACAGGCCAGCGCCACCATGCAGATGGCGCCACCACCAATCGACTACGTGGGCGCTACCGCGCCGCTGCCTGCCATTCCCGGCGTTGACTGGCAACTGGCGCTGGACAGCGTCGACCGCCAGCGCGGCCGCCTGGACAAACGCATCCGCGGCTTCCTGCAGGAATACCAACCCGCCGCCCAGACAGTGCGCGAAGCCATGGCTGGCGGCCACCACGACATACTTTTCAGCCTGGCGCACAATCTGAAGTCCACCGCAGCCTACATTGGCGCCTTCCATCTTGCGTCGCAGGCGCAGGCCTTCGAACAGGCTTTGCGCACCGACCACAAGGATCGATTGCCCATGCTCGCAGCGGAACTGGCGGATGGCCTGGACCTGGTCGTCGGCGGCCTGGCGCAGCTGGGCGAACCGCCAGCGCCAACGCGCTACCGCGACGACGACGCAGCCCTGCTCATCTCGCGCCTGGAAGCCTATCTGCGCAGCGACGACGCCAGTGCCGAAGATGTACTGGCCGAACTGCGCGCGCTGCCGGTGATGGCGCGCTACCCCGAACAGATTGCCGCCATCAGGCAGGCAGTGGACGACATTGAATATCAGGCCGCCCTGGCGCCATTGGGCGCCTTGTCGCGCATGCTGCACAACGAACTGGAAGAAAGCGCATGAACTTCGCAGGAACCCAAAAAGTCCTGGTAGCCGATGACGACGTCGTCAATCGCCAGGTATTGGCCGAACTGTTCAAACCCGAGCACACGGTACTGCTGGCAAAGAACGGCGAACAAACGCTGGAACGCGCGGCCCGCCACCTGCCGGACCTGATCCTGCTCGACGTCGTGATGCCGGACATGGACGGCTACGAGGTGCTGCGCCGCTTGCGCGCGGACGCCCAGACTGCGCATATTACGGTGATCTTCATTTCCGGCCTGGGCCGCCCTGAAGACGAGGCCAATGGCTTGAAGATGGGCGCAGCCGATTACATCTCCAAGCCGTTCAACGAAACGGTGGTGATGGCGCGCGTGGCCATGCACTTGCAGATGGTACGCCAGCGCCGCATGCTGGAACATCTGGCCCATGTCGATGGCCTGACCGAACTGGCCAACCGTCGCCGCTTTGACGAAGTGTACGAGGCAGAGTGCCAGCGCAGCCGGCGCAGCGGCCGTCCGCTGTCGTTGGCCCTGCTGGATATCGACGCCTTCAAGCAGTACAACGACTTCTACGGCCATCCCGCCGGCGACCGCGCCTTGCGTGCCGTCGCCCGCACGGCAGCGGCGGGCCTGCGCCGCCCGGCCGACCTGGCGGCACGCTACGGCGGCGAGGAGATCGTGCTGCTTTTGCCGGATACGGAAGCCGCGCAGGCGCAGCAGGTTGTCAACGCCATCTGTGCGGCAATTGTCGATCTGCAGATTCCGCACGAAGCCTCGTCGGTCGCGCCGATGCTGACTGTGAGTGCAGGCGGCGCCACGCTGAACTGCGCCGCGCCGGAAAACAGCGCAGAACTGTTCTCCGTTGCGGATACGCTGCTCTACCAGGCCAAGAAGGCTGGCCGCAACCGCGTGGAGTGGCGCAAGCCAGGCTAGCGCCGTCCGACGGGAAGGTAGCGGATCAACGTCGCGAACATGTGCTCCACGTCGATCGGTTTGGGAATGAAATCGTTCATGCCGGCGCTGGTGCACTGCTCGCGCTCCGACTCCATCACACCCGCCGTCATGGCGATGACGGGCAAGCTCAACCCCAGTTCATCGCGGATTTTGCGCGTCGCGGTAAACCCGTCCATCACCGGCATCTGCACATCCATCAATACCAGGTCATAGCCTATATCGCCCAGCAGATCGACCGCCTGCTGCCCGTTCTCCGCGACAGTCACCGAGGCGCCTGACTGTTCCAGTATGCCTTTGGCGACGTTCTGGTTAATCGGGTTGTCCTCCACCAGCAGCACACGCACGCCGTGCAGGTCAGGCAAGGCATGCTCCTGCGGCAGCCGGACTGCATCAGGCGTCGGCGCCAGGGCCGTTTGTACGGCATCAAACAGGCTGGAGGCAGTAACGGGTTTGGTCAGAAACGCTGCCGCCCTGGCCTCTGCCATCTCCTGCATCAGCTTCCCGCGCGTGTAAGCGTTGACCATGCAGATCACGGGAATCGGCGCCAGTTCCTGGATCGCCCGAATCAGCGCCATGTCTCCCATGCCGGGCAACAGGCTATCGATCAGGACCACATCGTAATGCGTGTCGCTGCGCAAACGGAACAAGGCTTCTTCGCCGGTTGCCGCGCTGTCGCTGCTCCAGTTCCAGGCTTGTATGGTTTTGCTGATGAATATACGGCTGGTCTGGTTATCGTCGACAATCAACGCGTGCAGCTTGCACTGCGGGCGTGGTTCGGTATCTTCGGCCGCCGCAAACGCCAGCGTGAACTGGAATTCACTCCCTTTGCCAGGTTCACTGCGGACTTGCATGGTTCCGCCCAGCAGATCGACCAGTCCCTTGGAAATCGTGAGTCCAAGGCCGGTGCCGCCAAAACGCCGTGTGAACGACAGGTCGCCTTGCATGAAGGGAGAGAACAATCGGGACAGCTGTTCATCGCTCATGCCGATGCCAGTGTCGCGCACCGTGAACCTCAGCGCCGACGCATCGCAAGCGCGCTGCACGGACACGGCCACTTCGCCTTTCTCGGTAAACTTGATGGCATTCCCTGCCAGGTTGACCAGTACCTGCTGCAGGCGCAGCGCGTCGCCAAACAGCACGCGCGGCACGTCCGGGTCCACGCCGATGCACAGTTCCAGCTCCTTCTCGCCAGCGCTGACGCTCATGATGGTGGCCAATGAGTGCATGACGTCGTCCAGCTTGAAGCGCACCGGGTGCAGTTCCACCTTCCCCGCCTGCATTTTGGAGAAGTCCAGTATGTCATTGAGTATGCCCATCAGTGACTGGCCGGAGGCGCGTATCATTTCCAGGTAGCGGCTCTGCTCCTGCGACAGCGGCGTCGTTCCAAGCAAATGCGCCATGCCCAATACCGCGTTCATCGGCGTCCGCAACTCGTGGCTCATATTGGCCACGAAGGCATCCTTGGCGGCGTTCGCCGCTTGCAGTTGCTGCGTGCGCTCTTCAATCAGGTTTTCCAGATGATTGCGGTGCGCTTCAAGTTCCTGCTCCACCTGCTGCAACGTGTGGATGGCATCATCGGCCTCACGGAACATCGGGCGCTCGCTCAACTCGACCTTGCCGCGCCCTCCGAGCGCCAACGCCGCCGCCGACAGCGTCGCCACGGCTCGCCCGATATTGCGGGCAAATACCCAGGCCACGCCAAAGCCGGCCAGCAGCAGCAGCGCCACCACACAGCTGATCCACTTGATCGACGCCAGCATCTCGGATATCACCACGCTGCGCGGCACACCAATCACCACGGTCCAGCCGCTGGTCACCGAGCGGCTATACATGGAATAGACCTGAACACCTTCCAGCGTAATCGACTCGATGGCCGCTTCCGGTTTGAGAGGCATCTGAGCAAGCAGCGTTGCCGAGCCTTTTTTGCCGACGAACTTTTCCGGGTCGTGGGAGCGCGCCACAATCACTCCCTGAGAATCGAAGATACCAACCACGCGATCGGATGACAGCCGCTGCTCTTTCAGCACCTGTCCCAGACGCTCGGGTACAAAGGCCACCGAAATACAGTAGACGACCTTACCGCCGCGCAGCACCGGCGCGTGAATGGCGACCAGCGGCCGTTTCAGTGCGCCGCCAATGAAGACATCGGAAATGACTGGTTTGCCGGTGTCGAATACCTTGCGTATGCGCGCCGCACTGCCGGGGTCAGGTAGCAGCCCACCGTAAGGACGCACCGTGTTCAGCAGCTGCACCGAATTGCGGTCATGGAGAACAAAATTCAAACCGGGGAATTCAGGACGCAGCGCGCGCGTGGCTTCGGCATGGAAGGCGGCGAAATCGCCTTTATCCAGGCTGGGGGACTGCGCCAGCGCCAGCGCTACCGAAATGCCGGTATTGAGGTCGCGGTCCACCGCGTGGATCAGTGCGCGCGCCGTAATCAGCGTATCCCGCCTGATCTGGTCTCTTTCACGCGCGATGAAGTGCGCAGTCAGCAACGAAAAGCCGACGATGGCCGGCAAGGCACAGGCCCAGACCAGGCTGTAGATCCGCACCTTAATCGACGGCCGTTCGCCTCGCGCCATAAAAGTGTGCCCCCATGACCTCTATGGGAAACTACTCTATCACAAGCCCAGCCCCGCCCCCAACCGTAGCGTGGCGGCGATGTTGCGTGCCGCGCTACGCACATTGACGGCTGCTGCAGCCAGTGCTTCATCCACGGTACACGGGCGGCTGACCGCGCCGAACACCGCCTGAATCCCATGCTCATGCACAGCCGCCGCGCCAGTGGACAAGGAACCGGCAATCGCAATCACCGGTTTGCCATGACGCTGGGCGACACGGGCAACGCCGATCGGCGTCTTGCCATGGATGGTCTGGCCGTCGATGCGGCCTTCGCCGGTGATGACCAGGTCCGCAGCGGCCACCGCCGCATCCAGCCCGACAGCGGCGGTGACGATTTCACTGCCGGGCCGCAGCTGGCCGCCCAGGAACACCATCATGGCCGCGCCGATGCCGCCGCCCGCGCCGGCACCCGGCACGTCGGCCACCTGCCGCCCCAGGTCGCGGGCGATAATGCTGGCATAGTGGCGCAGGTTATCGTCCAGCGTTGCCACCATCTCAGGCGTCGCGCCTTTTTGCGGTCCGAAGATGGCGGACGCCCCTTGCGGCCCGACCAGCGGGTTGCTGACATCGCAAGCCACATCAAACGTGCAGTCCTGGATGCGTGGGTCCAGCTCCGACAAATCGATACGGTCCAGCAGGCTCAGTGCACCGCCGCCCGGCTCCAGGTCAGCGCCCGCCGCATCGAGCAGGCGGCCGCCCAGCGCTTGCAGCATGCCCGCGCCGCCGTCATTGGTGGCGCTTCCGCCGATACCGAGCACGAAACGGCGCGCGCCGGCGTTCAGCGCATTCAGTATCAGCTGGCCGGTGCCAAAGCTGGTGGTGCGCAGTGGATTGCGCTGCGATGGCGTTACCAGCTCAAGGCCGCTGGCCGCCGCCATCTCGATCACGGCGGTCTGGCCGTCCCCCATCAAACCGTAGAAGGCGGATACCTGCGTACCCAGCGGCCCGGTCACCTGCAAGGCGACACGCTTGCCGCCGCTGGCATCGATCATCGCCTGCACAGTACCTTCGCCACCATCGGCGACCGGCAGCTTGACGTACTCCGCATCCGGAAAGACTTCCCGAAAGCCTGCCTCGATCTCGTTCGCGACAGCCAGCGCAGTCAGGCTCTCCTTAAAGGAATCGGGCGCGATTACAATTTTCATCAGGTGCTCTTAGCGATTAACGAGTTTGGCGGGAATGCGCAACACCAGTATCGCACCAAGCAGCAGCACGCTGGACAAAATATACAGCGCCACGTCGGTGCTGTTGGTCGCGTCCTTGATCCAGCCAACCAGGAACGGGCTGACGAAACCGGCGATCTGGCCCAGCGAGTTAATCAGCGCCAGCCCGCCCGCCGCTGCAGCGCTGCCCAGGAAGGCCGCAGGCAGCGACCAGAATTGCGCCAGCGCCGCCAGTGCCCCCATGGTCGCCATGCTCAAGCCGATCATCACGATCAGCGCATTGCTGGAGAAGTTCGCCGCCATCATCAGCCCGGTCAGGCCCATGACCATGGGCAGCGATACGTGGAAGCGGCGTTCGCGGCGCTTGTCGGCCGAACGGCCTGCCCACACCATGAACACGGCAGCCGCCAGATAGGGAATGGCGCTGAGCCAGCCCACCGTCACCGCGCTTTCGAAGCCCAGCGATTTGATGATCGATGGCAGCCAGAAGTTAATCGCATACACGCCCATCTGGATGCAAAAGTAGATCACGCCCAGCATCCACACGCTGCCATTGCGCAGCACTGCGCCAAACGACTGGCCCACATTGCTGGTGGCGGCGCGTTGCTGTTCGTCGGCAGCCAGCGCGGCCTGCATGGCATTCTTCTCTTCGCTGCTCAGCCACCTGGCCTGGGCGATGCCGTCGTTGAGGTAGAAGTACACGCATATGCCCAGCACCACGGTCGGCAAGCCTTGCAGCAGGAACAGCCACTGCCAGCCCGCCATGCCGCCCTGGCCGGACGAGAAATGCGACAGCATCCAGCCCGACAGCGGGCCGCCAATCAGGCCGGAAATCGGAATCGCCGACATGAACAAGGCCATCACCTGGCCGCGTTTCTGGGTCGGGAACCAGTGCGTGAAGTACAGCACCATGCCCGGGAAGAAGCCTGCTTCCGCCACGCCGGTAAAGAAGCGCAGCACGTAGAAGGAAGTCGGGGTAGCCACGAACAGCATGGCGGCAGACAGGGCGCCCCACGCCACCATCATCACCGAAATCCAGCGGCGTGCGCCAATTTTATGCAGGATCAGATTACTTGGCACGCCGCTCAGTACATAGCCGATGAAGAAGATGCCGGCGCCCAGGCCATAAACGGTATTGCTCAATTTGAGCGCGTCCAGCATCTCCAGCTTTGCAAAGCCGACGTTGACGCGGTCCAGGTAATTGAACAGGTAGCAGACGAAGATAAACGGAATCAGGTGCCAGCTGGCTTTTTTATACGCGCCATCCAGAACGGACGCCGCCGGCCACGCCTGTGCGGTGGTGGTGGAAGTGCTCATGCAGGTCTCCGGTGTTTTAATAATACGCCGATTATCTGGAATCGATCACAAAAAAGCACTGGCCAACCGCCCAAATATGGGCGACGGTTAGCGCCATAATTTGTGCATATGCCCTAAAATCATCGGTATGAATATACTGAGCACAGAGCTGGCGCAGGACATTGTCACCCGCACCATGCGTATCATCCCCTACAACGTCAACGTCATGGACGCCAATGGCAGCATCATCGCCAGCGGCAATCCAGCCCGCATCGGCGAACTGCATGCGGGCGCCCTGCTGGCGCTGGCCAAGAAGCTCACGGTGGAAATTGACGATGCCAGCGCCCGGAATATGCACGGCGCCCAGCCCGGCATCAATTTGCCGCTGACGGTCCACGGCCAGTTGTGCGGCGCGGTCGGTCTGAGCGGCGCGCCGGACGAGGTGCGCCAGTTCGGCGAACTGGTACGCCTGACCGCCGAGATGATCCTGGAACAGGCCCAGTTGGCGGGCGAGCTCCAACGGAATTCGCGCTACCGCGAGGCCCTGGTCCTGAATCTCATCAACGGTGAACATGCCAATCCGGCCGACCTGGCGGCGTGGGCGCGGCGGCTGGACGTGCAATTCGAGCGTCCGCACGTGGTCTATCTGCTGGAACTGGACGACAGCAACGCCGCCGCCACCGATCTGCAGGCATTGCAACTGCGCCTGCAGGCGCGCGCACCCGCCTTGCTGACCGCAGCCGCCGGTCCGCATGAGCTGGTGCTGCTCGATTTTTACGACGCTCCGGGTCCCGGTCCCGACAAGCAGCTGCTTGCGCTTGCCGCCCTGCTGCGCGAACTCTGTCCGCAGCCGCACAAGCTGACCATGGGCATTGCCATGCAGGGCATGGCGGGCGTGGCAACCTCGTATCAGAGCGCCAAGACGGCCGCCCGGCTGGGCCGCGCGCGCCATCCGCGCCGGCACCAGTACAGTTACTACGACCATGTCCTGCCTGTACTGCTGTCTGGCCTGAACCGTGGATGGCAGGCCGCCCAGCTGCGCGCGCCCATGGAAAAGCTCGGCAAAAACCGGGAAATGCTGCAGCGCACCCTGGCCTGCTGGTTTGCCCACGACGGCCATCCGGCCGCCACGGCGGAGGCGCTGCACATTCACCGCAACACCCTGGATTACCGCTTGCGCCGCGTCGGCGAGATCACCGGACTGAATTTAACTCGGTTGGAAGATAGATTTTTACTCTATATTTCAGTACTCTTGTCCAGTCCAGGAAGCTAGTGATACACAAAATACAACAGCTTCGGTATAGCGTATAGCATTGATGTATGATCTGCGCTTGCCCGATTTGGCTCACGAGGCCGTCGCCGGGAGACACGATGGAAATTAAAAAATAAAGCACTGGAGCTATTTTGAGCCTTTTTAGAACGAAGAATCTTGACGACATGATTGCCGTCGCCCGTAAACCGGGCGGTCTGGCAAAAGTACTTGGTCCTATGGACCTGATTTTGATGGGCATCGGCGCTATCGTCGGCACGGGCATTTTCGTGTTGACCGGCACGGGTGCTGTTACCGCTGGTCCCGCATTGACGCTGTCTTTCGTGGTGGCCGCCATTGCCTGCGGCTTTGCCGCGCTGTGTTACGCAGAATTCGCCTCCACCGTGCCGGTGGCTGGCTCCATCTACACCTATTCCTACGCCACGCTGGGTGAACTGGCGGCCTGGATGATCGGCTGGGACCTGCTGCTGGAATATGGCCTCGCAACGTCGGCCGTGTCGGTCGGCTGGTCGGGCTACTTCCAGTCGCTGCTGTCCGGCTTTGGCTGGAAGCTGCCGGTTGAACTGACTGCAGCACCGGGCGCCCTTCCCGGCGTGACCACCTTCATCAACCTGCCAGCACTGTGCATCATGATGCTGCTGACCGGGATGCTGAGTCTTGGCGTACGCGAATCGGCGCGCATGAACAACATCATGGTGGTCATCAAGATCGGCGTGGTGCTGCTGTTTATCCTGGTTGGCGCACGCCACGTCACGCCGGCCAACTGGCAGCCATTCATGCCCTACGGTGTCAACGGCATGCTGAGCGCTTCGGCGCTGGTGTTCTTCGCCTTCATCGGTTTTGACGCGGTCACCTCGGCGGCGGAAGAAGTGAAGCGACCGGAGCGCGATCTGCCGATCGGCATTATCGGCTCGCTGGCCGTGTGCACCGTGCTGTACGTGATCGTCTCGGCCATCATGACCGGCATCGTGCCGTTCAAGGAATTCCTGGGCATCGACCATCCGGTCACCCTGGCCCTGCAAAAAGCCGGTGAAAACTGGTTCGCCGGCTTCGTGGACCTGGGCGCGATCCTGGGCATGACCACCGTGATCCTGGTGATGGCATTCGGCCAGACCCGCATCATCTACGCCATGTCGCGCGACGGCCTGCTGCCTGCGAAGCTGTCGAAAATCCATCCGCGCTACCAGACCCCGTTCTTCTGCACCTGGCTGGTCGGTATCGTGTTCGGTGTCCTGGCCGCGCTGGTGCCGCTCAACGTGCTCAATGAACTGGTGAACATCGGTACCCTGGCGGCCTTCAGCCTGGTGTCGATCGCCATCGTCATCCTGCGCAAGACCCGCCCTGACCTCAAGCGCGCCTTCCGCTGCCCTGGCGTGCCGGTAATTCCTGCACTGGCGGTGATCTTCTGCGTGACGCTGATGTGCTATCTGAGCTGGTTCACCTGGGTCGCCTTCCTGATCTGGCTGGCAATCGGCCTGGTGATCTACTTCGGCTACGCCCGCAAGCACTCGCTGCTGAACAAGTAAGCCCTCCCTATGCTGCCCGCGGCTGGAACTTCTTCCGGTACGACGCGGGCAGCAGTCCCACCCGCTGCTGGAACAGGCGGCGGAACGAATTACTGTCCTCATACCCCACTTTCAAGGTAATGCTGTCCAGGCTCATACGCGTGGATTCCAGCAGGTGCTTGGCTTTCTCAAGACGCAGCGTTTGCAGGTAGGCCAGCGGCGTATAGCCGGTCGCCTCCTTGAAGCGGCGCATGAAATTGCGCACGCCAAAGCCGAAGCGCGGCGCCAGCGCATCGATCAGCAAAGGCTGGTCGTAATGCTCATCCAGCCAGTTCTGCACGCGTAGGATGTCGGCATCGCCATGGCTCTTGGGCATGGACCACATCACGTACACGGACTGCTCGCTGCGCGCATGGTCGATCAGCAGATAGCGGCTGCATTTCTGCGCCAGCTCCAGCGAGCCGTAACGGCGCATCAGGTGCAGCAGCAAATCCATCGCCGCTGTCGCACCGCCACTGGTGATGAGGCGATTGTCTTCGCACAGGTTCTCGCGTTCATCCATGCGGACATCCGGATAGCGGCGCCGGAACAAATCCGCAAAGGCCCAGTGTGTCGTCGCGCGGGCGCCGGACAGCAAGCCCGTTTCCGCCAGCATGAAGGTGGCCGTGCACATGCTGGCCAGTACCGCGCCTTGTGCGTGCTGCTTGCGCAGCCAGTCGCCATAACGCCCAAAGCCCGGCAAGGCTTCGCGCAGCGTGAACAGAAAACCGGGGATCAGCACCAGATCGGTGTGCGCAATGTCAGCCAGTGCGGCATCCGCCTGCAAAGTCTGGCCGCGCAGCGTGTCCACCGGCTTGCCGTCCAGGGAAGCGGTCACCACATCGAACACCGGCGCTTCGGCGAACATATTGGCGGCGGTGAGCAGTTCCAGCGCGGTGGTGGCGCTGGCGGCCGAACATTGGTCAGTCAGGAGTAAGGTCAGGTGCATGGCGGGAGGTTTGCAGATTTCGCATGAAAAAAGTCATTTCTGCACCTACCTTATCAGATTCGCCTCGCATATAGTGGTGGCCGTGCTCTACTCCCTGCTGATACGATGAATCTCTGGTTTCGACTGATTATGATGCTGCTGCGCCGTCCATGGCGCAAGCCCGCCGATCCTTTTTCCACTACCGTGGTGCGCATGCGCGTGTGGCCGCTGGACCTGGACCTCAACCGCCATGTCACCAACGGCCGCTATTTCACGCTCGCGGACCTGGGCCGCATGGACTACGTGCTGCGCACGGGCGCGTTCCGCACCGCGCTGCGCCACAAGGCTGTGCCCATCGTGGGCGACGCCTGGGGCAAATTCCGCCGCGAACTCAAGGTATTCGAGTCGTTTGAAATCCACACCCGCATGCTGGGCTGGGACGACAAGTGGAGTTTCCTCGAACACCGTTTCGTCAAGGATGGCCGCGTCGCCGGCGTGGTGGTGATGCGCGGCGTGTTCCGCTCGTCCAAAGGCACGGTGAAACCGGCCGACATCGTGCGCGATCTTGGCGTGCCGGATCAGTCGCCGCCGCTGCCCCAATGGCTGTCGCAATGGTCGGACAGCTGCGACGGCATGAGTATGCAGCTGCGCGACGAAGAAGCCGGCGCTACCTGACAGCCAGCCCCATCTCCTGCAGGAAGCCTGCGGCTTGCGCCAGCGAGATGGTGGCGCCCTTGAACAGACCAGGTTCGGTCAGCTTCAACCCTTCCATATTGGCGCCGCGCAGGTCCGCGCCCTGAAACTTGGCCAGCTTGAGCGTGGCGCTGCGCAGACTGCCGCCTTCAAACACGGCTTCGCGGAAATCGCAACCGGCCAGATAGGCGTCGCTGAAATCCAGCTCCTTGAGGACCGCCTTGCGGAACGAGAAGCCGCGCAGGTCCGCGCCCACCAGCAGGCATTCCTCAAAATGGATGCCCAGGTGCGCCGCCTCCTCAAATGAGGCTCCTGTGAGTTTGCAACCATGGAAGGCGGCCGATGCCAGCTTGGCACGGCGCCATTTGCTGTTATTGAGATCGCAGGCGTCAAAGCGCGCGTCCACTGCATCCACCGACTCCAGATCGGCGCCGCCGGCGCGGCAGCGCAACCAGTGCGTACCCGCCAGCTTGCAGGCAAACAGGATGGTGTCGGTAAAAGTGCAGCGCTCAAAGACACAGCCTTGCAACTCAAGGCGGGACAGGTCTTCCCCGTCAAAGCCGCAGCTTTCAAACCGGCGCACGCCCAGTTCCAGCTGCGCTTCCAGTTCGGCGCGCGACAACGCCACGCCGACGACGGCGTTGATACTCGATTCTTCCATCACTTCAGATTCATGGTTTGTACCGACAGCAGCTTACACTGACCTGCCACGTTCACGTAAGTACGCATGAACTGGTAACGGTTAGTGCGCCAGGTCGTGCCATCCGCATTCCATTGTTCCGTGGTGCTCACGCCGCGCAGCACCACCGTGTCGCCCTGCGTATGGGCATGCACATCGCTGGTGAAGCGCGCTTTGTAGACCACCGGTTTGGCCAGCCGCGCCAGCAGGCTGTCGCGCGATTCGATCTGCGAACCCAGTGTGTGGACCCAGACATAATCCTCGGCCAGCAGCGTTTTCAGGAAAGCGGTATCGCCCACGCGCAGCGCTTCCTCGTACTGCGTATCGCGCTCGATCAGGGCGGGAACGGCCAGGCACGGCGCGGCCGCAGCCAGCACGGGCAGCATCGCAGCAAGCGAAATCAACATTTAGTCATGATACGACCAGTATAACCGCGCCTGGGTGCCCTGCCCCACAGACAACCCGAATAAATGCTTTTAGTCTGCAAGAATGAACACCAATCAATGGTTCTTACTGGTGGGCTTGTTAATGCTGGCGCGTGGTCTTGCCGTGACCACCATTTCGCGTTCACCCTTCACCTCCGCCATCGTCTATCTGGGCGTGGGGATACTGCTCGGCCCCAGCTTCTTCAACATCTTCAATTTCGACCCAGCCGAGGAATCCGCACTGCTCAAGATGCTGACCCAGGTCACGCTGCTGATTTCCCTGTTCTCCGCCGGGATCAAGATGCCGGTGCCGTTCAAGCTCGCACGCTGGGACGCCTCGCTGCGGCTGGCGTGGATATCGATGTCGCTCACGGTCGGCCTGGTCGCACTGTTTGGCTACTTCGTGCTGCGCCTGCCCGCTGGCGCCGCCGTGCTGCTGGGCGGGATACTGGCCCCTACCGATCCGGTGCTGGCCACCGACGTGCAGGTGCGCCATGCTGGCGACAAGGAACAACTGCGCTTCACGCTGACCTGCGAAGCCGGCATGAACGATGGCAGCGCCTTCCCGTTTGTGCTCCTGGGCCTGGGCATGCTGGGTATCGGCGACACCGGCCAGCATCACTTGCGCTGGCTGCTGGTGGACGTCATCTGGGGCACTGCAGGCGCGGTGACCGTCGGAGCGCTGTTCGGTGCGGGACTGGCGCGCCTGAGCTGGCGGCTGCGCATTATCGAGCCACGCCACGACATCATGGACGATTTGGTGGGACTAGGTTTGATCGCCGTGGTGTTCGCCGTGGCGAACCTCATCAAGGCATCCGGCTTCCTGGCGGTGTTCTTTGCCGCCGTCGCCTTGCGTCGCACGGAGCTGGTGCTGGCCGGTGCACCGCGCGACCGTCATGGTCTGCTGGAGCCAGACGTCACCAAATCCGAAGTCGCGAAAACAAGTGAGACAAACTCCCCGCCACTCACCGTGAGCACCGAATCGCTGGTGTTCAAGGAGCACCTGGAGCGCCTGTCGGAACTCACGCTGGTGCTGCTGTTGGGCGGCATGATTACGCTCCAGCGCCTGCCTTACGAAACGATAGGCGTGGCGCTGTTCCTGTTCGTGGTGGCGCGGCCGCTGTCCGTGTACCTTGGCCTGATCGGCAGCGCCACCAGCATGCGTATGCGCGCCATGACCGGCTGGTTCGGCGTGCGCGGCATCGGTTCCCTGTTCTACCTGGTGTTTGCGATAGAAGCCGGCCTGCCTGATGATCTGGCCAACCAGCTGACCGGCATTTCACTGGGCGTCATCATGTTGTCCATACTGGTGCATGGCTTCAGCGTCAAGCCGCTGATGCAAACCATCTGGCGCCGCTGACGGTCAGATGATGGCGGCGATCGCCTTGCCGACCTCCGTGGTCGTGGCGGTACCGCCCATGTCCGGCGTGCGCGGACCATCGACCAGGCAGCGCTCCACTGCAGCGACGATCGCATCATGCGCCTCCTTGTGGCCCAGGAAATCCAGCATCATCGCGCCGCACCAGACCATGGCGATGGGATTGGCGATATTGCGGCCATAAATATCCGGCGCCGAGCCGTGCACCGGTTCAAATAGCGACGGGAAGATACGGTCGGGGTTCAGATTGGCCGACGGCGCGATGCCGATGGTGCCCGCGCATGCCGGCCCCAGATCGGACAGGATATCGCCAAACAGGTTGGATGCCACCACCACATCAAAACGCTCCGGCGACAGTACAAACCGCGCCGCCAGGATATCGATATGGTATTTGTCATGCCGGACTTCCGGATAGCTCAGCCCCATCGCATCCACGCGCTCATCCCAATACGGCATGCTGATCGAAATGCCGTTGGACTTGGTGGCGGAAGTCAGGTGCTTCTTCGGCCGCTGCTGCGCCAGTTCAAAAGCAAACTTCAGCACGCGGTCCACGCCGGTGCGCGTGAAGATGGATTCCTGTAAGACGAACTCGCGGTCCGTGCCTTCGAACATGCGGCCGCCGACGCTGGAGTATTCGCCTTCGGTATTTTCGCGCACGATGTAGAAATCGATATCGCCCGGCTGTTTGTTCGCCAGGGGACAAGGCACGCCGGGCAGCAGACGCACCGGCCGCAGATTGATGTACTGGTCAAACTGGCGGCGGAACTTCAACAGCGATCCCCACAGCGACACGTGGTCCGGCACCGTCTCCGGCCAGCCCACCGCGCCAAAGAACAGCGCATCAAAGCCCTTGAGCTGATCCATCCAGTCGTCCGGCATCATCTTGCCATGCTGGAGATAGTAGTCACAGCTCGGCCATTCAAACGTGGTCCATTCGATGCCGATGTTAAAGCGGCGCGCGGCGGCTTCCACGGCGCGTATCCCTTCCGGCATGACTTCCTTGCCGATGCCGTCGCCCGCCAGCACCGCGATCTTGTGTACTTTCATGACTGCCCCCTTCATCGAAAGTAGCAGCATAGTGCTTTTTCCATCGTTTACAATGCACCGCATTGTGATTCAATAAAACACATATCGTGAACAATCGTATCGACAACGAGGATCTGCGCGTCTTTGCCGCAGCTGCCCGCAAGGCCAGCTTTGCGGCGGCCGCCGAGGAACTGGGCATGTCGCCCGCTTATATCAGCAAGCGTATCGGCATACTGGAGCAGATGCTGGGCGTGCGGCTGTTCCACCGCACCACGCGCCGTGTCGTCGTCAGCGAGGACGGCGAACGCGTGTACACACATGCCATGACCATCCTGGAGAACCTCGACAGCCTGCTGCACGAAGTCGCCGAACGGCGCGATGTGCCGCGCGGCCTGCTACGCATCTGTAGCAGCTTTGGCTTCGGCCGCAATGTGGTGGCGCCGGTGGTGGCGCGCCTGGTTGCGGCGCATCCATCGCTGCAGGTGCGCTTTGAAGTGTTCGACCGGCTGGTTGACATTGTTGGCGAAGGCTTTGACCTGGACATTCGCGTCGGCGACGATATCGCACCGCATCTGATCGCGCGCAAGCTGATGTCCAATCACCGCATTTTATGCGCGTCACCTGCGTATCTGAAGCAGCACGGCACGCCGCGCAGGCTGCAAGAACTCGCAGGCCACAACTGCCTGGCGATCAAGGAGCGCGATTTGCCGTTTGGCGTGTGGGCTCTGCGCTCCAGCAGTGGTAGCGGAAGCGGCGGCGCTGGCGAGGAAAGCGTCAAAGTCACCGGTACGCTTTCCTCCAACCATGGCGAGATCGCGCTGCAATGGGCTGTGGAAGGCGCCGGCATCGTGCTGCGCTCTCGCTGGGACGCGCAACCACACATCGACCGTGGTGAATTGGTGCAGATCCTGCCGCACTACACGCAGAGCGCCAATGTGTGGGCGGTCTATCCTCAAAGGCTGGCCGGGTCGGCAAAGGTGCGCGTCTGCGTGGAGTTCCTCGAGCGGCAGCTTGCCATCAGCAACAGCCCAAGCAGCATCATGCCCCACGTGGATGGTTCCGGCACGGGATTGTAGATGCCATTCCCGGCGTACAGCACGTTCTTGGTGCCAGGCCCGAAAGAAGAGATCAGCGCGAAGTCGGCATCCGCATCGCCACCCAGCACCTGCTTGACCGAGGTGAGGGCCAGGCCGTTTTTACCGGCGATGGTCCAGCTGATCTCTTTCGCGCAGTAGTAGCACGTGAAGCCGGATTCGAAATTGCCCAGCAGGGTGCCGATCGAATAAATATCGTCAGGACTGGAGGCCAGCGCGCCAATATCCTTGATGTCGCCCGTAGAGAGGACATAGTCCCTCGTCAGCAGGTGCTCCCTGGAGTCGAAACCAAACTGGAACGGCTGGCCGGATAACGACATCAGCGTGCCCTTGACCGTGCCGTCGGATTGCAGCACAAACGACACATGCCCATTGCTGGCGCCCACTTTGCCGTATTTATTGATATTCAGTTCCGCATCATAGCGGTCAGCGTGCGCGGCGCCCGCCAACAGCATTAGCGCCGCCGCCAGTATCGACATCATCTTTTTCATGCAACCCTCCGTCCAAAGAAATGATGGCGGAATGATATTGATGAATCAGGCGCTTGTCTGTCGCACAAAAGTGCTACAGCTAGTCCTGGTCGGACTTCAGCACACCGCGCACGTTGGTCACCGCAAGGCACAGCTGCAGCACAATCAGCGCGTACGCGCCATCGGACCAGCCCCACGCAATCCACATGGCGTTACTCAGCAAGAAGGCATAGAAGCCGATCTTGCGTCGGGGTAGCGATCTGGAAGCGACCAGCAGCCCCGCCAGCACGGTGACCACCATCGCCGGCCATTGCAACAGGTCCAGCCAGGCATCCATAGATTTCTTCCTTTTGATTGTGCGCCAGTTGAGGATCGCCGATCACGCGCTGCCAGTATGTGCGTCAACGCACGGCGTACGGTGGTGCCACGCCCCATCATGCAGACAGCCTCAACGCATTACAGGAATAGCGCATGCCTGATCCGCACTCCCACTTTCATCGTCAGCCTGCCACACAGCAGCAAGCGCTGGCACTCGCGCTGGCCGCGCTGGATGCTCTGCAGACGCCCGGCGAGCAGTTGAAACAATTGATCGCCCAAGGTTTTGACCAGCTGCCCTTGCCCGGCCATGGCGCCACGCTGCAACGCTGGCAATGCCTGGCGCTGGTGGCTGGCTATGACCTGGCTCTGCTCAAGCTGTATGAAGGCCATACCGACGCACTGGCGATCCTGGCCGAGCTGCAAGGCCCCGATCATCCTGGCGCATCGTGGGGCGTGTGGTGTGCCGAACCGCCCAACGCCGCAGTGACGCTGCGCCAGACTGGCGACGCCCAGTACGTGCTGGCCGGACGCAAACAATGGTGCTCCGGCGCCGCCGCACTCAGTCACGCCCTGGTCAGCTGCCTCGATGCCAACGGCGAGCGCCGGCTGGCGGCTGTCGCCTTGCGCGGCCCTGGCGTGACGATCACCAACGAAGGCTGGCATGCGGTTGGCATGGCGGCTACTGCCAGCGTGGATGTGCTGTTTGACGACGCGCCGGCGACACCCGTCGGTGCACCAGGCGCCTATCTGAGCCGGCCGGGATTCTGGCATGGCGGCGCCGGTATCGCAGCCTGCTGGTACGGCGCGGCGCAATCGCTGGCCGATCAGTTGCACACCGGCGGGCCGGATGCCGACCCTCATCGACTCGCCCATCTCGGCGCAGTGGACATCGCCATGAGCGCAGCAGCCGCGCTCCTGCGCCAGACCGCAGCAGCGATCGACGCCGCACCACAAGCCGAGGCGGCGTTGCCCGCGCTGCGCCTGCGTCTCGCAGTGGAAGCTGCGGCCAACACTGTGCTGCATCACGTGACCAGGGCATTAGGCGCCGGACCGCTGTGCCGCAACGCGCATTTTGCCCGCATGGCGGCAGACCTGCCCGTATTCCTGCGCCAGAGCCATGCCGAACGCGATCTGGCATCGCTGGGCAGCATGCTGGCGCGCCAGGAGGCCTCGCCATGGGCGCCGTGATTGCAGAGCAGCCCCTCATCACGGGCCATGGCACGCCCGAATCAGCATGGCAGGCATGGAGCGGGCTGGCCGATCTCCCCGGCACCATCGCTGCGCAACTGGTGCCGTCCCACAGCCGCGCGGTGATCGTCGCGCCACATCCGGACGATGAAGTGCTGGCTTGCGGCGGTCTGCTGCAGCAACTTCATGCGCAAGGCAGCCATATCGTACTGTTGGCGGTCACAGATGGTGAGGCCAGCCATCCCGGCTCGCGGCGGTTCTCTGCCGGCGATCTGGCGCGGCTGCGGCCACGGGAAACCGAGGCCGCCTTGCAGGCGCTGGGCCTCAGCGACAGTACCGCCATCCGCAGCGTACGCGCCCACCTGGCGGATGGTCGCGTCAACGCCAGCATGGACCAGCTACACAATTTGCTGCTGCAACTGCTGCGCCCGGGCGATGTCGTCTTCGTTACCTGGCGCCAGGACGGGCATCCCGATCACGAAGCCTGTGGCCTGGCGACTGCGCTGGCCGCGCGCGCCTGCGGCGCCACCCTCGTCGAAACACCCGTCTGGACATGGCACTGGGCAGCGCCTGGCGACCGCCGGGTGCCGTGGCATCGGGCAAAACGGTTGTCGCTCACCGCGGAGCAGCTGGAGGGCAAGCGCCGGGCTGCCGCCTGTTTCACCACACAGCTCCATGCCGAACCGGAAGCCGGTCACGAAGCCGTCCTGCCACCGCACGTGCTGGCAAGGCTGCTGCGTCCATATGAGGTCTACTTCACATGAGCACCGCCCATTTCCAGCAGCTGTACGAACAGGCTGACGATCCGTGGCAGGTCCGTCAACGCTGGTACGAGCAGCGCAAACGCAGCCTGCTGCTTGCCAGCCTGCCCGCGCCACGCTACCGCCACATATTTGAACCCGCCTGCGGCAATGGAGAACTGACGGCAGCATTGTCCGAACGTGCCGACCGTATCACAGCCAGCGACGTATCGCCGGCAGCAGTCGCACTCACACGGCGGCGGATCACCACGGTCAACGCCAGGCAGGTAGCCACCGTCGAGGTGCAATGCCAGCATCTGCCGGGCGAGTGGCCCAGTGAGCAGTTTGATCTCATCGTCATCAGCGAGATGGCGTACTACCTTCCGCCCGCCGACCTGCCGCTATTGCTGGAACGCTGCCTGCGTACCCTGGCGCCCGGTGGTGCGGTCGTGCTGTGTCACTGGCGTCGTCCCTTTGCCGACCGCCTGCTGGACACAGACGCCATCCACGCGGCATTCAACGCCAGCCCGGCCTTGCATCGCATCGTCAACCACCAGGAAGCCGACTTCCTGCTGGATGTGTGGTCGAACAACCCGCACTCCGTGGCCCAACATGAAGGAATCTCGCCATGATAGGCATTATCATCCCCGCCCATAACGAAGAACGCTATCTCGACGCCTGCCTGCACGCGGCCCACATCGCGGCCGGGCATTCCGCGTTGTGCGGCGAACCGGTACGCATCACCGTCGCGCTGGACAGCTGCACGGACGGCTCGTTCGCCATCGTCGCGCAGCACGCCGCGCAGGAACAAGGCATCGACGGCATCTGCGTGGACGCACATAACGTCGGCATCGCGCGTGCGGCCGGCGCCCGCCATCTGCTGCAATTCGGCGCACGCTGGCTGGCCTTTACCGACGCCGATACACAGGTTTCGCCGGACTGGCTGGTGCAGCAGCTACGCCTGAACGTGGACGTGGTCTGCGGCACCGTCGCGGTGGACGACTGGTCGCCGCATCAGGACGATGCTGAACTGCTGCGCAATCACTTCCGCAACAGCTACACCGACGCCGATGGCCACCGCCACATCCACGGCGCCAATCTCGGCGTCTCAGCTGCCGCCTACCTGCGTGCGGGCGGCTTCGAACCGCTGGCCTGCAGCGAAGACGTGGCACTGGTGGAAGCGCTACAGCGCAGCGGCGCCCAATTCGCCTGGAGCGCTGCGCCGCGCGTCAACACCAGTGCGCGCCGCGATGCCAAGGCGCGCGGCGGCTTTGGCGACACCCTGATACGTTATGCAGCAACCGCACGCGCGGCAACCGCCTGACCGCACTGCCGCGCCAGTGCGCAAAAGCCGGAGAAATGTCGTACCATAGCAGCCAGGACGTAGCCAACCCGCCGGCGCCACGCATTTCTTCCTTTTGAAACAGGAGTATGTATGACGCCGCCCGTAATCACCGCCGAACCAGCAGGCGCCAATGGCCAGCGCAGTGTGGCAGTCGCCGGTCACGGTCCATGGTCGCGGCGTTTCCTTGGCTTCATCGGCCCCGGCTACCTCGTCGCAGTCGGCTATATGGACCCGGGCAACTGGGCCACGGACCTTGGCGGTGGCGCCGCTTACGGTTACACGCTGCTGTGGATTATCTGCCTGTCCAGCTGCATGGCGATGGTGCTGCAAATCCTGTCCGCGCGCCTGGGCATTGTGGCGCAAGCCGACCTGGCGCAGCTGTGCCGCCGCCACTCGTCCCGTCGCTCCGCCTTGGCACAATGGCTGCTGTGCGAGGTTGCGATCTGCGCTTGCGATCTGGCGGAAGTCATCGGCACCGCCATTGCGCTCAAGCTGCTGTTCGACATACCGCTAAGCTATGGCGTGGTATTGACCGCACTCGATGTGCTGGTCATCCTGTGGCTGCAACAGCGCGGCTTCCGTTATCTGGAGGCGTTCGTGATGGCATTGCTGGGCATCGTCTTCCTGTGCTTTGCCGTCAACCTGCTGCTGGCGCAGCCGGAGTGGCATGCCGTGGCGGCGGGCTTTATTCCGTCGGCACAGACAGTTACCGACCCCGGCATGCTGTATCTGGCGATCGGCATAATCGGCGCCACCGTCATGCCGCACAACCTCTACCTGCATTCCTCAACAGTGCAAACACGGCGCTTCAATACCAGCGAAGACGGCACGCGTAAAGCGATTTCCTTCGCTTCGGTGGACATCGTGGTGGCATTGTGCCTGGCGTTTCTGGTCAATGCCGCCATCCTGATTACTTCCGCAGCAGTATTCCATACCACCGGGCACACAGGCGTCGCTGATCTGGAACAAGCCTATCTGCTGCTTGGCCCGTTGACTGGCGCGACCCTGGCCAGCGTGCTGTTTGCGGTGGCCCTGCTGTCGGCCGGCCTGAGTTCTTCAGTCACCGCAACCCTGGCTGGCCAGATCGTGATGGAAGGTTTCGTACAGCTAAAGCTGGCGCCATGGGCGCGACGTCTGCTAACGCGTGCGGTCGCCATTGTGCCAGCGCTGCTGGTTACCAGCGTGTATGGCGACCGCGGCGTCACCAGCCTGCTGATTTTCAGCCAGGTGGTACTCAGCCTGCAGCTGCCCTTCGCCATGTGGCCATTGATACGCTACACCAGCTCTCGCGCCATCATGGGCCGCTTTGCCACGCCGCGTCCCGTGGCTTGGCTTGCGTGGGGCATGATGAGCCTCATCGTCAGCCTGAATCTGGTCCTGATCTGGAAAACCCTGGCCGACTGAAAATTTAATGCAACCATGTTGCGTTAACAACCAAGCCGGTCTATTATGCAAGTCTCTTGCATTAACACCACTTCACTCCAGACCATGAAAACCATAATGCGGCCATTGGCCGTGGCGATCCCGCTCGCCCTGACGATTCACTACGCGCAGGCGGAAGACGACGCCACACTACAGACAATTACCATCAACAGCACCCGCAGCACGCTCGATCCGGACCTGCCCAGCACCAGCATCACAAAAACACAGGAAGAGCTGCGCCAGCAGCAGAATATCTTCAACCCCGAGGATGCGCTGCGCAATCTGCCCAGCATGACGATCCGCAAGCGCTACAGCGGCGACCGTAATGCGCTGGTCGGCGGCCGCAGCTTCTCGACCACCCAGGCGCCGCGCGCGCTGGTGTACATGGATGGCTACCTGCTGTCCAACTTCCTGGGCCGCTTTGATGCGCCGCGCTGGAACATGATCGCGCCGGAAGAAATGACACGCGTCGAGGTGCTGTATGGTCCCTACTCCGCGCTTTATCCCGGTAACGCCATCGGCACCAGCATTGCCGTCACCACCAGCCGACCGACCGCGTTTTCTGGCGCGGTTCGCATTGCCGGCCAGGACCAGAGCTACGACCAGTACGGCGTCTCCGACCACTTCCGCAACTACCAGGCTTCCGCGCTGCTGGCGGATAAACTGCCATCGGGACTTTGGTACAAGCTGATGGTGAATCACCAGGACGCCACCAGCCAGCCGATGGGCTACTACGCCGCCACGCCAGTCACCGGCGGCGGTGCAGCGACGCCAGTCACCGGCATCGCTTACGACACCGGGCCATTCGGGACACGCCGCGCCATCATGGGCGCCAATACTGGCGCCATCGATCACACGATCCAGAACACGGCCAAAGTCACGCTCGGCTACGATTTCAGCCCCACCATCAGCACCGAAGCCATGCTGGCGTGGTGGAGCAACGACAGCACCACACGCAATCAAACCTTCCTGCGCGATGCCGCCGGCAACGCCGTCTGGTCTGGCCGCGTTACCGATGGCATCAATGTGTTCAACATTCCCACTTCGGCATTTGCACCATACACGCGCGAAGAGCGCCACGCCCTGCTGGGATTCAGCGCAAAGACGCGTAACAAGGCGGGATGGAACGCCAGCGTCACCGTCAGCGCCTACCGCATCCTTGACGATGTACAGCGCAATGCCACGGTGGCCGATCCGCTTGCGGCCAGCGGTGGCGCAGGCAGTGCTGTGGTACGCGACGGCAGCGGCTTCCAGTCGCTGGACGCCAGCACCAGCAATGCCGCAGGCGATCACGCACTGACCTTTGGCCTGCACGCAGATACCTATCAACTCAAACAGTCGACGCGCGCCACAGCCGACTGGCGCAACGCCAATGGCACAGAGACGCAGTACGTGGGCGGAGAAACGCGCATCCTGGCGCTGTACGGACAGGATGCGTGGCATTTCACGCAGCAATGGCACCTGGTCATGGGCCTGCGGGCGGAATCCTGGCAAGCCAGCAGCGGCACGCAGCGCGTAGTTCCAGGCGCCAGCGTGGACTACCCACGCCGCAACGACCATGCGTGGTCGCCAAAGCTGTCACTGGCCTGGGATATGGATGCGCAAACCACGCTGCGCATGTCAGCTGGACGCGGCACGCGCTTTGCAACGGTGGCGGAACTGTTCCAGGGAACGGCGGCAGGCAGCAGCATCACCGTCAATGATCCCGACCTGAAACCGGAACGGTCAACCGCGCTTGAGCTAAGTGCCGAGCAGCGCTATGCATTGGGCAGTCTGCGCGCCTCGCTGTTCCAGGACGACGTGCGCGATACCATCTGGAGCCAGCTCAATCTAAACGTCTTCCCCAATGTGACCAATGTGCAGAACGTCGGGCGCGTGCGTACGCGTGGACTGGAGCTGGTGGGCCAGATCGATCGCCTGGGTATTCCTGGCCTGAGCGCGGAAGCGAATATCGCCTTCAGCAAATCCACCATCCTTGAAAACGCCAACTATCTGCCGTCAGTCGGCAAGAACTGGTCGCGCGTGCCACGGGTGCGCTCCGCCAGCACCCTGATATACGCACCATCCGACCGTTGGAGCCTGGCGGCCAGCTACCGTTATTCGGGGCCGCAATTCAACGAAATCAACAATACCGACTACAACACCGATGTCTATGGCGGCGTCTCGCGTGTGAGCCAACTGGATGTGCGCCTGCTGCTCAAGCCTGTCAAGGGCACCGAAGTGTCGCTGGGTGTCGATAACCTGAATAACAACAAGGCATATCAGCTACACCCCTATCCGGGCCGTACGCTATTTGCCGAAGTGCGTTACGCCTTTTAAGGAGCCCGCATGATACGCATACAAAAACTGGTGAAGCGCTACGACAACCGCACGGTGCTGCATGGGCTGGATCTGCACGTCCACGACGGAGAGGTCTATGCCCTGCTTGGACCGAATGGCGCCGGCAAGTCGACCACCATCGGCTGCCTGCTGGGTTTCGTCCAGGCTGACGACGGCGTCATACAGCTGGCGGGGTCCGGCCTGCCCCCGGCACAGGCAGCAGTCGAACATGCAGCCTACATCGCCGAAAACGTCGCGCTGTATGAACGCCTGACTGGCGTGGAAAACGTCGAGTTCTTCATGCGCCTGCTGGGGCGCACGCCGCGCCGTGCGGAGATTGAGGCGTTGCTGGAGCGGGCCGGCCTTCCCGAACATGCGTGGCACCGCATGGCACAAGGCTATTCCAAAGGCATGCGGCAGAAAGTCGGCATCGTGATGGCGCTGGCCAAAGGCGCCAGGGTACTGGTGCTGGACGAGCCAACCTCCGGGCTGGACCCCGAGGCCAGCGTGGCCTTTGGTGAACTGGTACGCACGCTGGCCGACGATGGCGCGGCGGTTCTGATGGCAACCCACGATCTATTCCGCGCGCAGGAGCTGGCCGATCGCTGCGGCATGCTGGTAGGTGGCCAACTGGCTGGGGAATGGAAACTGGGAGACTTGAATGCAGGCGAACTTGAACGCAACTACCTTGACATCCTCGCCCGACGCGTCTGACCGCCGCCGCGGCATGGCGCACTGGCTGCTGGCTTTTGGCGCCGCCTGGCTTGCGGACTGGCGCGAACGGCGGCGTGACTGGCGCGTGTGGCTGGTGATCGGCATAGGCCTGGCGCTGGCGGCTGGCGCGGCCGCGCTGTCCTCGCTGGAATTACAGTCTGCGCTCGATGCGCGCAGCAGTGCGCAGGCAGCGGAACAGCAGCGCTGGTCCCAGCAAGGCAAAAAATACCCGCACGCTGCGGCGCACTACGGCGTCTACGTATTCAAGCCCCTGTCGGCATTATCCGCATTGGACCCGGGCATAGAACACTATGTAGGCTCCAGCGTCTGGCTGGAGGCGCACAAGCAGAATGAGCTGGTGTACCGTCCCGCCAACGATGAACCGGGTGTCAATCGCCAGTTTCGCCTGAATCCGGCCCTGGTGCTGCAAGTGCTGGCGCCCATGGCGATGATTTTCCTCGGCTTTGGCATGTTTGCCGGGGAACGTGAACGGGGCACGCTAGCGGCCTTGCGCATCAATGCCGCGCCGCTCGGCGCCATCGCGATGGCACGCGGCTCTGTGCTGTTCTGCATGGCCATGGCGCTGGTGATTCCTGCCAGCGTTGCCGTCGGCGCCGTGGAGTGGCAGATGCATGGCCGCAGCCCATTCAGTGACGGGCCATTGCGTGCATTGCTGTTCGCATTGGGCTACCTGCTTTACCTGGCAACGTGGGCGGCGCTGATTGCTGGTGTCTCCGCCTGGACGCGCACCTTGCGTTCTGCGCTGGCGGTATTGATAGCGCTGTGGGCCGTCACCGCGCTGGTAGTGCCGCGCGCCGCCGCAGAACTGGCGCAGCTGGCGGTGCCGCTGCCCTCCATGCAGGCATTCCGTGCATCGCTGGACAATGCATTGGGCATGCCGGACGATCCGGAGCAGGCACGCCGCGACAAGCTGCAGCTGCTGCGTAAATATGGTGTAAAAGACGCCAGGGACTTGCCGGTGAATTGGGCCGGCATCAGCCTGCAACGCGGCGAGGAGCATGGCGACCGCATTTTTGACCAGCACTATGGCCAGCTGTTTGACGCCATGCGGCGCCAGAGCGAGGCTGCATCGCTGGCCGGCTGGATATCGCCGTCCGCTGCGGTAGCCGGCTTGTCTGGCATGGCAGCCGGTAGCGATACGCAGCACCATATCCAGTTCGTCAACGGCGCGGAACAGCAGCGCCGCACCATACAGCTGGTACTGAATGAGGCGATTACCGCACACCCTGAGCAAAACGGCGCCCGCTACGACGGCGACCAGGCGCTATGGGATCGTGTGCCGCCGTTCCGCTTTACCTATCAGCCCTTGGATCTCGCCGCCCTGCTGCAACGCCATTTGCTGCCGCTGGTCGTCCTGTTTTCCGGCAGCTTGCTGCTGTGCGCGGCCGGTCTGCGTCGTCTTCGTTATGGAAATCTACGATGAAACAACTGTTTACACTGATCGTCTACGATCTGCGCAGCCAGCTGCGCGAACGCGGCACGCTGATGCTGTTAGTGGCAGCGCTGCTGCTGGCCATATTTGGCCTGTACGAGGGCAATCGCTTTGAGCGCCAGAACCGCAGTGCCGTGAATGCCGCTGCGATGCAGGAGTCGCAGGCCCGGAATGACGCCAAGTCACTGGCGCAACGCTATTTTGCGCATCCCGATGCTGCGGAGTTCAGCGGCCTTCAATGGTTCCGCAGCCCCATCGATATCCGTGGCTATGTCTTCCGCGAGCATGTAGGCTTTGCCGCCAAGCCGCAGATGGCGGGTGCGGCGCTGGCGGTCGGCCAGGCCGACCTGCTTCCCGCCTACGTGCGGGTACGGGCGGAATCGATGGAGTCCGCGCGCACCGCACTGGAAATCGAACATCCCGCCTTGCTTGCCGTGGGACGTTTCGATCTGATGTTCTTTGTCGTCTATCTCTGGCCGCTGATACTGCTGTCCTTGACCACATCGGTACTGACGCAAGACCGGGAAAGCCTGCGGCTGCGCGCCTTGCAGTTGCAGGGCGTGCGTATCGGGCGCATGCTGGTCGCGCAGACGGCCGCACGCACACTCGCGGCAAGCGCGCTCCTGATGCTGACGTGTTGCGCGCTTGCGCTGGCGTCGGGCGCGGTTCCCGCCAACCCTGACGGTTACACGGCGCTGGCGCGGTGGAGCGGTGTCGTGACCTTGTATTCGCTGTTCTGGGCCGCCGTGGCAGTGGTGGTCTGCGCGACCTGCGGCAACCGCATGACGGCGGCTTTCGCCGGCTTCGGCGCCTGGCTGGTCCTTGCCATCCTGCTGCCTGGCGCCCTGACAGCCGCGGTGCAGGCAGCGGCGCCGGTGCCACAGCGCGAACGCTATGTGCAGGCGTTGCGCGATGCGGGCGACGCGGTGGCATCGAATAAACTGGTCAGTCTGGCGCGCTTCTACGACAGCCACCCGGAGTGGAAACCGGCGGCTTCGCTGGACAAGGTATCCTCCAGCGTCTCCCGGCTTCAAAGGGCGCAGGAGCTGGAACGCGTGATGGCGGAAGTGGATCGCCGCTTCGCGCAGGCTGGCGAAAACCGTCAGCGACTGTTTGAACGCCTGCAGGGATTCAGCCCTGTCACCCTGGCATATCAGTCCTTGTCGGCGCTGGCCGGGAACGGCCATGAACGTCACCAGCACTTTCTGGCGGAGGTCGAGCAGCATCAACGCACGCTGCGCGACTACTTCCAGCGCGTGATCCAGCTGTCCGCATTGGGCGATGAACGCCAGCCATGTCCGGCGACCTGCCTCGGTGGCTACGGCTTCCGCGACTTCGATCAGGTGCCCGTATTTACGCCTTCTGCGGCCATGTCAACGGTATCGGGCTGGCAAACGGCGCTGGCGCGGCTGCCGTTGTGGATCACCGCCTTGCTGGGCATCGCGGCACTGATCCTGTCCCGGCGTCCGGCGAAATAAGGCCTACTACAATTTATCCGGGGAAATTTGATCCAGATCATAAAAATTATCGATGCGCTTTGATAGCCTGACATTGGCAATCACAAGGAGCTCATCATGACATACAAAAATATCCTGCTTCACGCCGACCTGTCGCCTCACGCTGCGTCCCGCTACGAGCTGGCCTGCCAGGTCGCACTCAGTCACGAAGCGCATCTGGTCGGCGCCGCGTTCACCGGCCTGACCATGGAATGCTACCGTAACGCCGCTTTCGGTTACGGTGGCATGCTGGCCCCGACCGACATCGACGCCGTCACCGGCAACAGCGCACAGGCGCTGGACCGCTTTGTGGTCCAGGCCAAGGCCGCAGGCGTCAGTTTCGAGCGCCGCATCAGCGACGACGATTCCGAAACCGGCCTGGTACTGCAGTCGCGCTACGCCGATCTGCTGGTGCTGAGCCAGAGCGATCCCGAACTGACCGGGCCTGACTGGCTGCGCAAGCTGCCGGAACACCTGACGCTGCACAGTGGCCGCCCGGTCCTGCTGGTGCCATACGCCGGCCGCTATACCCATATCGACCGTCACGCACTGGTCGCCTGGGATGGCAGCCGCGCCGCCACGCGCGCCGTGACCGACGCCCTGCCGCTACTGCGCCGCAGCCAGCACGTTACGCTGGCCGTGTTCAACGCGCAGACGCAGTACGGCGTACACGGCGAACAGCCTGGCGCCGACATCGCCCTGTACCTGGCACGCCATGGCGTCCGGGTGGAAGTCACGCAGCAGCACACGCCCGCCGGCCTGGATATCGGCAATGCGCTGCTGTCGCTGTCGGCCGATCTGGGGGCGGACCTGCTGGTCATGGGCGCTTACGGCCATCAACGCTGGCGCGAAATCGTCCTTGGCGGCGTCACCCGCCGCGTGCTGCAGTCGATGACGCTGCCAGTCCTGATGGCGCACTAAGCGGGGTTGCATGCGCGTCGATAATTACCGTAGCAACTGCGAGCGCTGCATCCATTTGCATCTTTGCCGGGACACCGCGGCGGACGACCAGATCGCTGGCCATCGCATGCGGGTCCGTCGCCACGACGCGCTATACCGCGCGGGCGACGCTCCCGGCAACCGCATTTATTGCATACGCTCGGGAAGTTTTAAATTGGTGCTGGAACGCCCCGGCCATGAAGAACAGGTCATCGGCTTCGCCATGGCGCCGGAATTTCTGGGTTTGAATACACTGGGCGCCGCTGGCCATAGCACCAGCGCCATCGCTCTCGAGGACAGCGAAGTTTGTTGCATCGATTGGGACCGCCAGGCCTTTCGTGGCCGCAGCCAGCCCATGCAGCGCGCCGGTCTGCATGCCTTGCTGGCGGCGGAAATCCGCCGCGCGCAGCAGGACGCGCTACTGCTGCACCACACCCATTCGCGTCAGCGCATGGCCGACCTGGTGCTGCATCTGTCGCAGGTCTACCGCAATAACGGCTATTCGGCATCGCGTTTCCGGCTGCCGATGTCACGCTGCGATATCGCCAGCTACATCGGCGTCAGCGCCGAGTGTGTGAGCCGGCTGATAGACCAGTTCCGTCGTCAGGGCGTAATGCAGGTTCACCGGCGCGACCTGACCTTACTTGATCCGGCAGCGCTGGAGCGCACTGCCGCTGGCACGGAGGGCTGATCATGGCGAGCAAACTGAAACTGGTGGTATCCAATGACCGCGTCAGCCCGTGTTATGGCTGCCCGCTGTCCGGCCTGTGCCGGGATGATGCACCGCCCGCCGCCGCCGTGCCGCACACCTGCCTGGAACAGCGTTGCGTGCACCTGCACAGCGGCGAACACCTGTTCCGCGTTTCCGATGAAGTGGACCAGCAGCTGCACGTGATCCGCAGCGGCGACATCAAGCTGTATCAGCATGGCCGCGATGGCGGCCAGCACATCATCGAATTCCTGGGCAGCGGCGCGTGGGTAGGACTGGAATCGCTCAACCAGCAGCACCGCCACGCAGGCGCGGTGGCACTGACCGATTGCGAAGTGACCATCGTGCCCTACGCGCAGGTGCTGTCTTTGCTGGACCGCCAGCCGCGCAGCGCCGAAGCGTTTGGCCAGATGTTGAGCGGCACCATCGCACGTCACCAGCAGCATGCGGCCATGTTGCGCAGCACCTCGGCGGTGCAGCGGGTCGCGCAGTTTCTGCTGCAAAGGCTGGAACAGGCCTCGCTGCCGATGTCGCGCCAGGACATCGCGGACTACCTGGGCCTGACCTCCTCCACGGTGAGCCGCTGTCTGAGCGCCATGCGGCGGCGCGGCTGGCTGACGATGGGCCAGCGCGCCTATCACTTGCCGGGCCGGCTCCAGGTCGAGAAAGTAGCGGCGGGTACGCCGCTAATGCTGGAAGACTAGTTCACTGCCGTGGCAGCGCCACGGCGGCGGCGGGCGATGCGCGCGGCAGGCACGCTTTTTCTGCCGATCCGCTTTCGGCGCGGCCGGCCATCTGCAAGGCGATGGCCAGCGCCGTATCCGCCGTCGCCAGATGCATCTGGAACCATGGCAGTATCAGCATTGCCACCTTGCGGCCGGCATCGATATCGCCGGGCGGCAGTCCATGCAAGGTGGCCAGCACGCGCGCATGCTGTTCGCGATGGCTGCGCGTGGCGGGATAGTCAATCGCGTCCATGAGCTGCTCCTCCACCCGGAAGTCCACTTCCAGGCACTCCACCAGCGCCGCCAGATGCGTTTCGAACTCCTCGTCGGGACCATGCAGCAGCGTCTGGATCTGCTCCGCCAGCGCCGCATGCGCTTCGTCAAAGAGCGGGATACCAAGCACCATGTCGGGGCTCAAAGCGGTCGTTTCCATGATTCCTCCTGTTATCCTGTTAGCGGCTTGTACTATGCCAATCGGCCCAGCGCAAATCCATGATCCAGGTCAAGGCGTCGCAGATTTTCGACGCATGGCGTATAGTGTGGTCTGCCAGTCACTGCCCAGAAGAACGTCATGGATCTGCACTATCTGACCCCACTGTTTTCACCGAAATCCATCGTGGTATTTGCCGGCCCGCCGGATCAGCCGGAGCGCCAGAACGTTTATGGCCGCAGCGTCTGCGCCCAGTTGCGCGACAGCGGTTATCAAGGCGTCATCACCTTCCTGGATGTCAGCATGACCGGCACGCTGGCCGACCTGGTACAGTCGCGCGCCGACCTGGCGCTCATCGCGCTGCCGCATGAGGAACTGGCTTTTGCCCTGGAAGTGGCTGGACGCATCCAGTGCAAGTCGGCGCTGATTATTTCGTCGGGCGTACCGACGGCGCAGGCGGCCGAGCTGCATGCCATCGCCCGCAAGCACGATATGTATTTGCTTGGGCCGAATAGCCTCGGTTTCCAGCGTCCGCGCCTGCACCTGAATGCGGGCGTCGCGGGCAAGCTGGCGCAAAGCGGCAGCCTGGCGCTGATCTCGCAATCCGGCGCGCTGACGTCGGCGATCCTGGACTGGGCCGGCACCAACGCTGTCGGCCTGTCGGCAGTCGTATCGCTCGGTCCCAACACGGCGGTCGATCTGGCGCAGACACTTGATTTCCTGGCCACCGACCCGGCCACCGAAAGCATTGTCATCTACATGGAAGGCATTACCGACGCACGCCGCTTCCTGTCGGCGCTGCGCAGCACGGCCAACACCAAGCCAGTGGTCATCATCAAGTCCGGCAATGCCGCCGCCGCGTCGCGCGCCGCCGCCACCCACTCCGGCATGATGATCGGCAGCGATGAAGTATTTGATGCGGCGCTGCGCCGCACTGGCGCGGTGCGCGTGAACACCTTCGTGCAGCTGTTCTCCGCCGCCAAATGCCTGGCTTCGCGCTATCGCCCGGTCGGCCCGCGCCTGGCTGTCATCAGCAACGGCGGCGGCCCTGGCGTGCTGGCGGCCGACTGGCTGCATCAACTGGGACTGCAGCTGGGCGAGCCCGGCGAAGAAGCCGCCGCAGCGCTGGCGCCGGAACTGCCGCCCTACGCTACCTTGACCGACCTGCTGGACCTGTCGGAGGAAGCGGGAGCGCAGCACTACGCGGCCGCAATCCGCTCGTGCGCCCAGAATCCGAACATCGACGGCCTGCTGGTCATCTATTCGCCCAAGCTGGACGGCGACCCGCTGGCCGTCGCACGCGGCGTGGCCGAAGCAGGCCGCGGCTTGAACAAGCCGCTACTGACCTGCTGGATGGGCGATGAACTCGTCACGTCCGCGCGCCAGCTGATCGCGCAGTCCGGTCTGGCCAGCTTCCGCACGCCGGAAGCGGCGGTCGATGGTTTCGGCAATATCGCCGCGTTCTATCAGAATCAGCAGCTCTTGCAGCAAACGCCGCCGCCCCTGTCGCAACTGGCCAAGCCAGACCTGGACGGTGCGCGCCGCCTGGTGGAAAGTGTACTGGCTGAACGCCGCAGCGTGCTGACCGAGATGGAATCCAAGGCATTGCTGGCAGCCTTCCACATCCCGATCACGCCCACCATGCCGGCCCGTAGCGCCGCTGAAGCGCAACTGATCGCCGCCCAGCTGGGCTACCCGGTTGCGCTGAAAATCGATTCGCCCGACATCAGCCACAAGTCCGAAGTACAAGGCGTGGTGCTGGACCTGGCGGATGCCGCCGCATTGGGCGCGGCTTATCACGACATGCTGGCCAACGTCCATCGCCTGCAGCCGGCCGCCCGCATCAACGGCGTGACGGTTCAACGCATGGCAGGCAAGCGCGATGGCCGCGAGCTGTATATTGGCGTCGCCAGCGATCCGCTGTTCGGCCCCGTGATCGGCTTTGGCGCCGGCGGCACCATGGTGGAGCTGCTCAACGACCGCGCAGTGGAACTGCCGCCGCTGAACCAGTTCCTGGCCCAGCGCCTGATCTCACGCGCCCGCGTCGCCACCACACTGGACGAATGGCGCGGCGCGCCGGCGGTGGATGTGCAGGCGATTGAACACATCCTGCTGCGCGTCTCGGAAATGGTGTGCGAACTGCCGCAACTGCGCGAGCTGGACATCAACCCGCTCATCGTCGACCAGCGCGGCGTGCTGGCGGTGGACGCACGCGTGGTGGTCGGCGCTGCGCCGCCTTCCGCCCAGCGCTACGACCAGCTGGCCATCATGCCTTACCCGGCCAGCTACGCCAGCATGTGGCCCATGCGCGGCGGTGGCGAATACACGCTGCGTCCAGTGCAGCCCACCGATGCCGAAATGCTGCAAGCGCTGGTACGCGGCCTGTCGGAGCAGTCGCGCTACAACCGCTTTGCATCCTCGCTGCGCGAGTTGTCGGCGCAGATGCTGGCGCGTTACTCGCTCATCGATTATGACCGCGAAATGGCGCTGGTCGCCGTGCTGACCACCCGCACTGCCGATGATGACGGCAGTTTCACGGAAACCGAAAGCATCATCGGCGTATCGCGCTACATCGCCAACCCTGACCGCAGCAGCTGCGAATTCTCGCTGCTGGTTGACGACAGGTTCTCGGGCCAGGGCCTGGGTACGCGCCTGATGCTGGAGATTATGAACGTCGCGCGCGACCGCGGCCTGACGGAGATCGTCGGCCTCGTGCTGCGCAAAAATCGTGGCATGCTGAAGCTCATGGCCAGCCTAGAGTTCGAGATCCGTCCTTACGAGGACGATCCCGAATTCCAGATGTGCAGCAAGGCGCTGTAATTCCGCCTTCTCCATAAAATCTCCACACTTCCCACACAAAACCTGCAACAGTACTAAGTAAGCTTCAGGTTTTGTAAGCTCGTGGGAACGACTATGAATTTCAAGACCTGGCCTCTGCTTGCGGCCGTACTGACCCTGGCCGCCTGCAACGGTGAGCCGCATAAATCCGAAGAAACGCCGCCGCCAGCGGTCACCGTGTTGTCAATCAAGCCGGCGGAAGTGACCCTCAGCGACGATCTGCCAGGCCGTGTGGCTGCCTTCCGTACCGCCGATATCCGTCCGCAGGTGGGCGGCATTGTGCTGCGCCGCCTGTTTGAGCAAGGCGCCGAAGTCAAGGCCGGCCAGCCGCTGTTCCAGTTGAATCCCGCGCCGCTGAAGGCGGAATTCGACACCGCAGCCGCCGCCTTGCAGCACGCCGAAGCCACGCTGGCCCGCACCAAACGGCAGGCCGAACGCCTGCGCACACTGATCGATGCGGACGCGATCAGCCAACAGGCCTACGATGACGCCGTCTCCGACCGCGACCTGGCTGCCGCCAACGTCGCGCAGGCACGCGCGACGCTGGAACGCCGCCGCCTGGACCTGGCTTTTGCCACGGTACAGGCGCCAATCTCCGGCCGCATCGGACCCGAACTGGTGTCCGAAGGCGCACTGGTTGGCCAGTCCGACGCCAACCCGATGGCGCGGATTCTGCAAATCGACAAGGTGTACGTGGACGTCCGCCAACCGGCATCCATGCTGGCCTCCCTCAAGGCACGCGCGCCTGCTGGCCAGCACGCCACCATCCTCGGCGCCGATGGCCAGCCATACAGCGCCGAGGCCCGCGTGCTGTTCTCGGACCTGAACGTGGATGCCGGCACAGGCGACGCCACCATCCGCATCCAGGTGGATAACGCCGACCGCACGCTGCTGCCCGGGATGTTTGTGCGCGCGCGCATCGCCCGCAGCACGGCATCCGATGAAATCCTGGTGCCGCAGCAGGCCGTGCAACGCGCGCCGGATGGCCATGCCGTCGCCTGGGTGCTGGACAAGTCCAACAAGGCAGCCCAGCGCCAGATCATCGTCGGTGAAGTCATCAGCCATCAATATGTGGTGCGCGAAGGACTGAAGCGCGGCGACATGCTGGTAGTGGAAGGCCACGAGCGCCTGCAACCCGGCATCGCCACTGCACCGAAAGCGTGGAAGGCTCCGGCCCAGCTGTCCGCAGCGCCGGGCGCCGCGGCCCAACAATAAGGAAACACCATGTCACAGTTTTTCATCCGCCGCCCCATCTTCGCGTGGGTCGTGGCGATATTCATTGTGCTGTTTGGCCTGATTGCCCTGCCCAATCTGCCAATCGCACGTTACCCGTCGGTGGCGCCGCCTAGCGTTTCCATCAGCGCGGTGTATCCGGGCGCCTCGCCGCAGACCATGAATGATGCAGTGGTCAGCCTGATCGAACGCGAACTGTCCGGCGTGAAGAATCTGCTTTACTTCGAGTCGTCAACCGATACTTCGGGTTCAGCTTCGGTCAGCGCCACCTTCAAGCCTGGCACCAATCCCGAAATGGCGCAGGTCGATGTGCAGAACCGCCTGAAAGCCATCGAACCGCGCCTGCCGCAGGCGGTGCGCCAGAATGGCTTGAGCGTGGAATCGGCCTCCTCGAGCTTCCTGATGATTATCAGCCTGAACTCCACACGCGGTCACAACGAAGAGGAACTGGGCGACTACCTGGCCCGCAATGTGGTGGAAGAACTGCGCCGCGTGCCCGGTGTCGGCCGTGTACAGCTGTTTGGCGCCGAACGCGCCATGCGGGTGTGGGTCGATCCGGCCAAGCTGGTCGCCCACAACATCTCCATGGGCGACGTGACCAACGCCATCGCCCAGCAGAACGTGCAGATCGCGCCGGGACGCGTGGGCGACACGCCTTCCGTCTCGGGCCAGATGGTCACGACACCACTGACGGTGCAAGGCCAGTTGCGCACGCCGCAGGAATTCGCAGCCGTCGTGCTGCGCGCGGAACGCGACGGTTCCACTGTCACGCTGGGCGATGTCGCCCGCGTCGAACTGGGTGCGCGCGACTACACCTTCAAGGCGCGTGAAAACGGCAAGAACACCTCCGGCGCCTCGATTGCGATGTCGCCCGGCGCCAACGCGGTGAAGACCGCCGCCGCCATCCGTGCCCGCATGGACGAACTGGCAAAAGCCATGCCGACGGGGATGGAGTACACCATCCCGTTCGACACCGCGCCATTCGTCAAGGTGTCGATTGAAAAAGTGGTCAGCACGCTGGTGGAAGCCATGGTGCTGGTGTTCCTGGTGATGTACCTGTTCCTGCAAAAAGTCCGTTACACGCTGATTCCGGCGATTGTGGCGCCTATCGCGCTGCTGGGCACTTTTGCGGTAATGGCGGTGGCGGGATATTCGATCAACGTGCTGACCATGTTCGGCATGGTGCTGGCCATCGGTATCATCGTCGACGACGCCATCGTGGTGGTCGAGGCGGTGGAGCGCCTGATGGCGACCGAGAAGCTGTCGCCACGCGAAGCTACCTCGCGCGCCATGCGCGAGATCAGCGGCGCGGTGATCGGCATTACCGTGGTGCTGACGGCCGTGTTCATTCCGATGGCGCTGGCCTCCGGCTCCGTCGGCGTGATCTATCGCCAGTTCACGGTGGCCATGGCGGTATCGATCCTGTTCTCGGCCTTCCTGGCATTGACGTTGACGCCAGCCCTGTGCGCCACGCTGCTGCGCCCTATCAGTGAGGAAGACCACAAGAAGAAAGGCTTCTTCGCCTGGTTCGACCGCAAATTCGACAGCCTGACCGCCAGCTACACGGCGCGCACCACCTCTCTGCTGAAACGCGGCGGCCGTGTGATGGCGGTGTACGCAGCGCTGGTATCGTGCGTGGTTGCGGGCTTTATCTTGCTGCCGTCTTCCTTCCTGCCGGAAGAAGACCAGGGTTATTTCATGACCTCGTTCCAGTTGCCGTCGGATGCCACCATGGAGCGTACGCTGGACGTCATCCGGCAGTATGAAAAGCACGTCGCCAGCCGGCCGGGAGTGGACGTCAACCAGTCGCTGATCGGTTTCAGCTTCTCGGGCTCCGGCCCGAATGCTGGCCTGGCCTTCACCATGCTGAAAGACTGGAAAGACCGCAACGGCGCCACCGCCGCACACGAAGTCGAACTGGCGCAAGCTGCCATGGCCAGCGCCCGCGAAGGCATGATTATGAGCGTGATGCCGCCCGCGATTGAAGAACTGGGTAATTCCTCCGGCTTCTCCCTGCGTCTGCAGGACCGCGGCAACAAAGGCATCGCTGCGCTGCAGGCAGCGCAGGATCAGTTGCTGGCATTGGCCGCCAAGAGCAAACTGCTGACCGGCGTGTACCCGGAAGGTTTGCCGCCCGGTTCCAGCATCCGGCTGGAGATCGACCGCCGCAAGGCCGAAGCATTGGGCGTACCGTTCAGCGCCGTCAGCGACATGCTGGCCAGCGCCACCGGCTCGACCTATGTGAACGACTTCCCGAACGCCGGCCGTATGCAGCAGGTGATCGTGCAAGCCGATGCCAGCGCGCGCATGCAACTGGACGATGTGCTCACCATGCGCATCCGCAATAACGCGGGCGGCATGGTTGCCATGGGCGAAATCGTGCGTCCGGTGTGGGAGCAAACCCCGCTGCAGCTGGTGCGTTACGACGGTTATCTGGCCGCTCGTATCAGCGGCGGCCCTGCGGAAGGCGTCTCCAGTGGTGCCGCCATGGACGAGATGGAGCGTCTGGTCAAGCAGCTGCCGCAAGGCTATGCCGTCGCCTGGACCGGTCAGTCGCTGCAGGAGAAGGCCTCGGCTGCACAGGCGCCCATGCTGATGGCTTTGTCGATGCTGGTGGTATTCCTGGTACTGGCGGCGCTGTATGAAAGCTGGTCGATTCCGTTGTCGGTGATGCTGGTCGTGCCTCTGGGCCTGTTCGGTGCGCTGGCAGCCGTAATCCTGCGTGAAATGCCGAACGACGTGTTCTTCAAGGTCGGCATGATTACGATTATCGGCCTGTCAGCCAAGAACGCCATACTGATCGTGGAATACGCCAAACAGCTGCACGCCGAAGGCAAGGGCCTGGTGGAAGCGGCGATTGAAGCGGCACGCCTGCGACTGCGCCCTATCCTGATGACGTCCCTCGCCTTCACACTGGGTGTAGTGCCGCTGATGATAGCAACCGGCGCCAGTGCCGAGACCCAGCACGCGATTGGCACGGGTGTGTTTGGCGGCATGGTGGCGGCGACTGTATTTGCCATTTTCTTTGTACCGGTGTTCTTTGTACTCGTCGTCGGCGGTGCGGAACGCCTGGGCCGTATGCGTTTGGGTAAAGGAGCAGAACGATGCACACCATGCGAATAATGAGTATTTCCGTCACGCTGGCGCTGCTGTCGGCGTGTTCAATGAATCCCCCGCTGGTCAAACCTGTGCTGCCAGTGGCAAGCAGCTACGCCAGCAGCGCAGCGCAGCCAGACAACGCTGCAGATCTGGGCTGGCGCCAGATGCTGACCGACCCGGCCTTGCAGCACCTGGTGGAACTGGCGCTGGAAAACAACCGTGACCTGCGCGAAGCCACGCTGAACGTGGCCGCCGTGCAGGCGCAGTACCAGATCCAGGATGCCAACCGCTACCCGGCACTGGATACCACCGCTGGCGGTACGCGCCAGCGCGCTTCCTCGCCGGAAGCGCCGGCAGGTGCGATACAGAAGCAAAGCAGTGCCGGACTGGCCATCAACGCTTTTGAGCTGGATCTGTTCGGCCGTTTGCGCTCGCTGTCGGATGCCGCCATGGCGCGCTATCTGGCGTCGGTGGAAGGACAACGCGCTGCGCGCCTGGCGCTCATCGCCGCGGTCGCGGATGCCTACCTCGAACAGCGCCTCGCTGAGGAACAGATGCTGCTGACCCAGAGCACGCTGGCAGACTGGCGGGTTGCGCTGGATATCACCCAGCGCCTGCATCGCGCACAACAGCGCGGCGGCATCGACGTGGCGCAGGCCGCCGGCCAGGTGGCGACTGCCGAAGCGGACATGCATGCCCGCGAACGCGCGCTGCGCCTTGCGCGCAACAACCTGGAGCTGTTGATCGGAACGTCAATGCCAGCCAGCCTGCCGCAAGGCGTACCGCTGGCGCAGCAACCGGTAATGACCGCCCTGCCCGCCGGCCTGCCATCCGATCTGCTGGTGCGCCGTCCGGACATTATGCAGGCGGAGCAAGGCCTGGTTGCGGCCAATGCCGAAATCGGCGCGGCACGCGCAGCCTTCTTCCCCCGGATTTCGCTGACCGCCACCATGGGCTTCAGCAGCGCCGAAATGGGTGGGCTGTTCAGAAGCGGCAACCGCAGCTGGTCGTTCGCGCCGCAAATCAGCCAGCCGATCTTCCATGGCGGCCAGCTGCGCGCCGAGCTGCAATTGGCCAAGGTACGCGATTCCATCGCGGTGGTGCAGTATGAAAAAGCCATACAGACCGCCTTCCGCGAAGTGAACGATGCGCTGGCCAGCAATGAAACCTATCAGCACCAGATCGTCGCCCAGCAGCGCGTGGTGGACGCCGCCGCGCTGCGCGAGCGCCTGTCCAAGCTGCGTTACGGCGCCGGCCAGGACAGCCGCCTGGAACTGCTGGATGCGCAGCGCCAGTCCTACGGCGCCCAAAGCACGCTGCTGGACCTGCGCCGCGACCAGTTCAAGTCCGCCATCGCCCTCTACAAGGCGCTGGGTGGGGGCGTCAGCTGATGCAGTATCATGACGATATGAGCATGAATACTGAACTGCCGGGCGCCAGCGGCGACCCGGACCTGCAGGCGCTGGTGCTGGTGGCAGAGGATGAATCGGAGATCGCCCAGATCCTGATGGCCTACCTGTCCCGTGCGGGTCTGCGCGTCGCGCACGCGCCAGACGGCCGCCGCGCGCTGGAAATGCACGATATGCTGAAACCGGACCTGGTGCTGCTGGACGTGCAGATGCCGCAGCTGGACGGCTGGTCCGTGCTATCGCAAATCCGCCAGCGCGGCAACACCGCAGTCATCATGCTGACCGCCATGGACCAGGATCTCGACAAGCTGATGGGCCTGCGCATCGGCGCCGACGATTATGTGGTCAAGCCGTTCAATCCCGCCGAGGTGGTGGCGCGCACCCAGGCCGTGCTGCGCCGCACCGCCGGCGCCAACGCGCCGGCGCACAAGCTGCTGCGCGTCGAGGGCATCGAAATCGACCTCGATCACTACGAGGCCGCTGTCTGTATCGACAATACGCCGCGCCAGGTACTGGCACTGACGCTGACCGAATTCCGCCTGCTGGCGCACATGGCGCGCGCGCCCAAGCGGGTCTTCAGCCGCGCCGAATTGCTGGCAGCCTGCCTGCCGGAAGGCGAAACGCTGGAACGCACGGTGGACAGCCATCTCAGCAAACTGCGCAAGAAAGTCGAAGCAGCGGGTATCAGCGGCCTGCTGGAAGCGGTACGCGGCGTCGGCTACCGCCTCGGGAGCGGTGCATGAAGCTCAATGCAGGCATCAGCCGGCAAATCTCCATGTCGATGGCGCTGGTCGCGCTGGGTATCATTTTGCTGGTGCAGATCAGTTCTTACGCGCTATACGCGTGGCTGCTGCGCTATTCACCCGAGTTCCAGTCCGACCCGATGGACATTTGGCCGACCAAGGAAGAAACCATCTGGCTGGTCGTCACCACACTGCTCTCGCTGGCGATCGCCGTACTGGCGGCCGGCAAACTGTCGCGGCGCATCCTGGCGCCACTGAATTCGGTGGCGGAGAGCCTGCGCCAGGTCGCCCAGGGCAATCTGGCCGCACGCGCCACCAGCGACGAACACGCGATGGGCGAAACCGCACAGCTGGTGGACGACTTCAACCAGATGGCCGCGCGCCTGCAGGACATGGCGCAGCACCGCGCGTTCTGGAACGCCGCCATCGCCCACGAACTGCGCACCCCCGTCACCATCCTGCGGGGCCGGTTGCAAGGTATTACCGAGGGCGTGTTCGCTCCAGAGCAGAGCCAGTTCCAAAGCCTGCTGACCCAGGTCGAGGGACTGGGGCGGCTGATCGAAGACTTGCGCACTGTCGCGCTGGCGGAAAGCGGCCACCTGCCGCTCCAGCGGCTTAGCGCCGATCTGGCAGAAGAAGTGAGCAGCGTGGTCCAGTTAGCCGAGCCGCTGCTGCAAGCGGTAGGCTTTCAGCTCCAGCTGCAATTGTGCCGCGAACCCGTGTTCTGCGATCCGATGCGGATACGTCAGGCGCTGCTGGCATTGCTGGAAAACGCGCGCAAGCACGCCACACCGGGCATCTTGCGGGTCAGCGTCTCGGTGGCCGACGGCGCATGCCGGCTGTGCGTCGAGGACCAGGGCCCCGGCATCGATGCCGCACTGGCGCGCAATGTGTTCGAAGCCTTCCAGCGCGGCGACCAGTCCATGCGCAGTGAAACCGGCGGGAGCGGCCTCGGTCTGGCCGTGGTCAAAGCCATCGCCCTGGCGCATGGCGGCATGGCCATCTGCCGTTCGTCGCCGCTGGGCGGTACGGCCTTCGAACTGAATTGGCCATCGACTTGACTTGATCTAGAGCATTTTTTTGCCGCTGTATGCACGCTAGACTGGTGGTTGGCGTACGGCGCGCATCCCGCACGCCGGCCTTACTACAGGATACGAGGCATGCAGGGAGACACTCGCGAAGTGGACCAGACCGTCGCGGACATGATGCCCGGAGAGGACGAGATCCAGCAGCGATTGCATTATCTCGAGTTGACAGCGGACGATGTGGCCCTGCTGCGCCACATCCATCCACTGCTGCAACCACGGCTGCCGGCCGTCATCGCCGCCTTCTACCGGCACCTGCTGGAGATACCGGTGCTGCAGGCCTTACTCAGCGATCCGGTGGTGCTGGACCGCCTGCATCATCTGCAGGGCGCTTACTTCAAGACGCTGACCGCCGGCGAATACGGTAGCGACTACGTGCGCCACCGGCTGCGCGTCGGACTGGCGCACCAGCGCATCGGCCTGGAGCCGGTGTGGTACATCGGCGCCTATCGCAAATATCTGGGCGACCTGGCGCCGGTGCTGCACGACATCCTGCGCGACCGCCCTGCGCAGTTCATCTCTACCTACAATGCCTTGATGAAGGTGGTCAGCTTTGATATGGGCCTGGCGCTGGACACCTATATCCAGGCAGGCCGCCAGCAATTGCGGGCCAGCGAAGCACGCTTCCGCGCGGCCTTCGGACAAGCCGCCGTTGGTCTGGCGCAGGTGACAGCAGATGGCCGCTGGTTGCGCGTCAACCGCAAGCTGCTCGATATTCTCGGCTACGACGAGGACGAAATGCTGGCTATGCGCGTGCCCGACCTGATCTCGCCGGAAGACTGGCAGATAGACGCGCCGCTGCTGCAAGCGCTGGCCAATGGCGACCTGCAAACCTCGGCGCGCGAAAAGCGTTACCGCTGCAAGGACGGACGGCTGGTGTGGGTCAAGGCCACCGTGACGGCCATGCAGCCCGGCACGCTGGTCGCCGTACTCGAAGACATCTCGCAACGCAAGCAGTTCGAAGAAGAGCTGATGCACCTGGCCCGCCATGATGCGCTCACCGGACTCGCCAACCGCACCTTGCTGCTGGACCGCGTCTCGCAGGCCATTGCCCAGGCACGGCGCAGCGGCGCCCTGGTGGCCATGCTGTTCCTCGACCTGGACCGATTCAAGACCATCAACGATAGCCTGGGCCACGATGCCGGCGACCGCGTAGTGATTGAAGTCGGCCGCCGCCTCAAGCAGTCGGTCCGCGATGCCGATACCGTCGCCCGGCTGGGTGGTGATGAATTCGTGGTGCTATTGGCCGATCTTCCGCACGAACTGGTGGCCGCTGCACTGGCGCAGAAAATCCTGTGCGCGCTGTTTGAACCCATGCTGATACAGGGCCACGAACTGGCGCCCGCATGCAGCATCGGCATCAGCCTCTATCCACGCGACGGCGCCGACGGCAAGACACTGCTCAAGAATGCCGACGCCGCGATGTACCAGGCCAAAGCCCTGGGGCGCGGCAATTACCAGTTCTATTGCGAAGAGATGAACGCCCGCACGCTGGACCGGTTGACGCTGGAGAGCGGCCTGCGGCACGCGGTGGAACGGGGCGAGCTGCAACTGATGTATCAGCCACAGATCGACCTCGCCAGCGGCAAGATGATTGGCGCCGAAGCGCTGCTGCGTTGGCAACCCAATGGCCAGCGGCTGGTCATGCCCGATGCCTTTATCGCGATCGCCGAAGAAACGGGGCTGATCGTGTCGATCGGCGAATGGGTGCTGCGTACCGCCTGTTCACAGCAGGTGGCCTGGCATCGCGCGGAGCTGGCGGATGTGCGGGTCGCTGTCAACCTGTCGGCACGGCAGTTCCGCCAGCATGGACTGGACGCCATGGTGGCACGCGTGCTCGCGGATACCGGGTGCCCCGCCAGCTACCTCGAGCTGGAGATCACGGAGACGGTGCTGATGGAGCGACCGGACAGTGCGGCGCAAACCCTGCAGCGCCTGAGCGACATGGGCGTGCAGCTGGCGATAGACGATTTCGGCACTGGCTATTCCAGTCTCTCCTATCTGAAGCGCTTCCCCATACACGCGCTGAAGATAGACCGCTCCTTCGTCTGCGACATCCCGGCGGACACCGACGACGCGGCCATTGCCGGCGCAGTCATCGCCCTGGCGCACAGCATGGGCCTGACGGTGGTGGCGGAAGGCGTGGAGACGGTGCAGCAGCGCGATTTCCTGCGTGAGCTGCGCTGCGATCTGGCACAAGGCTACTACTTCAGCGAACCAATAAGCGCTACCTCGCTGGCCAACAAATTCATACACGGAGAAATACAAAAATGATGTTACACATACCAGGTCTTCTGACACCAGAACAAGTGGCTAATATGCGCAGTCAGCTGAATGCCGCCAACTGGGTGGATGGCCGCGAGTCCGTCGGCGACCAGGGAGCGCAAGTAAAGCGCAACCGCCAGTTGCCGGAACACTCGCCACTGGCGAAAGAGCTGGGGCAGATCGTGCTGGATGCACTGGCGCGCAGCCCGCTATTCTTTTCGGCAGCGCTACCGCAGCGTACCTGCCCGCCCCTGTTCAACAGCTACGCCGATGGCGGACATTACGGCAACCACGTGGATGGGTCAATGCGCCGGGTGTATCCGGGTGGGCAGTGGCTGCGCACCGACGTCTCGTCTACCCTGTTCCTGACCGATCCCGACGAATATGACGGCGGTGAGCTGATCGTCGAAGACACTTACGGCACACATGAAGTCAAACTGCCTGCGGGTGATCTGATCGTCTATCCCTCAACCAGCATTCACCGCGTCGAACCAGTGACGCGTGGTGCACGCGTGTGTTCCTTCTTCTGGACGCAGAGCATGGTGCGTGACGATGGCCGCCGCAGCATGCTGCTCGATCTGGACCGCAACATCCAGGCCCTGCGTGCGCGCCTGGGCGATTGCGAGGAGACGATCGGCCTCACTGGCCACTACCACAATCTGCTGCGCCAGTGGAGCGAAGCCTGATCTGGCCAAGTTGCAGCACCGGCCTTGTTGCCGCCTTCGTTCGCATCCCATTCTTCGCATACGCCAGTATCGTTCTGGCACATGAATATCCGTTTTTGATCGCTGCATGGACGAAGCGCAGATCAACGATGTGCTCAGGCTGGAGACTCGAATGTGCCTGGGCTGTTCGGCGTAGCGCGCCATTCAGGTTTGCGTTGCGGCGTCGCTTCCGCCAGCGCACGGCGCACGCCGGCGATGTCGTAGTCCTTGAGATAGCCCGGTGTGCCCGGTTGCTGGCGCCATGACTCATCCATCGTGCCTGCATCCACCGGATCAAAACCGATGTCGTCCACCAGTTGCATCACCAGCGTTTTCGCTGGGGCGCTGTCGCCGGCCACCGCCAGTGCGACACGGCCACTATCCGTCTGTGGCCGGGCCTTGTCCAGCAAGTGCTGAGCGATGATGCTGTTGAAGACCTTGATGACCGGACGTCCCAGCTGCTTCTCAACCCAGCCGCTCTCGGTCATCCCCGCCTCGACGTCGGCAATCAGGCCATCGCGCTGCTGTGGGTAGTAGTTGCTGGTGTCGATCACCACCAGATCCGCCGCCGCATTCTCCAGCAGGTCTTTCGGCAGCGTGCTGACCGCAGCCATCGGCACGGTGACGACGACAACGTCTGCACCGCGCACTGCGTCCACCACCGTCGCTGCGCGTGCGCCAGTCTCGCCTGCCAACGCCTGCAAGGACGCCGGCCCGCGCGAATTGGCCACCGCCACCTGATGCCCTGCCCTGGTAAATAAACGGGTCAATGCCGCACCGATATTGCCCGATCCAATAATGCCAATGTTCGCCATACCATTCCTTTCGTGACACCCCCGTGGGTCTATGCGTGAATACTATTCCTGTTCAAAAGACGCATAAATAGTGCTTCAAGCATTTGTGTCACAACCAGGAGTATGGAATCAGCCGGTCAGCAAATCTGCCAGTAGGCGTGCGCCATAGCGGGCCTGGGCCATCGTCAGTGCGGCATAACCGATGATGACGGCGGGAGCGGGCACGGTATCCCGGCATAGGCTGCGCAACCCTTGCAGGCTAAGGCCCGCAGCCGCGGCGCGCGCGCAAAATCCGGCTTCGTCCGTCCCTTTGGGCAGCCACAGAACGAAGTGGAACCCTGCATGCTGGCCGCTTATCGTGTAGCGTCCCGGCGCATGGGACGCCAGCGTCGCCAGAATCGCATCGCGGCGCTCCTGGTAGGCACGGCGGGATGTCCGCAAGTGGCGAATGAATCCGCCATCCTTGAGCCAGGCGGCCAGCGCCAGTTGCTCTGTCACGCCGACCGAACGGCCCGTGGTTTGCCACAGCTTCAGCAAACGTGGTTTCAACTGCCGGGGCACGATCGCATAGCCGACCCGCAGCCCCGCAAACAGCGTCTTGTTAAAGCTGCCGCAGTAGACCACCCGGTCGCCATGATCGAGCGACTTCAGCGCCGCCAATGGCGCAGTGAGATAGTTAAACTCACTGTCATAGTCATCTTCGATAATCCAGGCGCCGCTGGCGCCGGCCCAGTCCAGCAACGCCAGCCGGCGCGTGACCGGCATCGTGACGCCGGTGGGAGACTGGTGCGCAGGCGTGACATACACAAGCCGCGCATCGGTGTGGCGGTCCAGTTGATCGCATTGCAGACCTTCGCTATCTACCGGTACGGGAACCACCTGCGCACCAGCCTCGGTAAAAATCTGCGTCGCCGCAGCGTAGCCAGGATCTTCGACACAGACCTTGTCTCCCGCGCGCAGCACGCTACGTGCAAGCAGGTCAAGCGCATGGCGTATGCCGGTCAGGACGACGATATCATCAGCATCGCAGTCTATGCCCCGATAGCTGCGCAAGTAAGCTGCGATCTGGGTCCGCAACGTCAACAGCCCCTGCGGATCGGCAGCCGACAGCACGTCAGCATGTGCGCCATTGAGAGCGCTGGCGAGATGCCGCGACCACGAAGAGATCGGGAACAGCGCCGGATCGGCCAGCCGGGCCACGAACGCCCGTCCCGCCCGCACGCTCACCTCCTCAGTCTTATAGATCTCATCCTGCTCGGCGCAACGCGGGACTGGCGCCAGGCCGGCAGGGATCAGATAGCGGTCCGGCACAACGGCGCTGACACGGGTGCCGGAACCGGGCATGCGCATCACATAAGCTTCCGCGCCTAACCTGTCATACACAATTTCCACCGTCCCGCGCGACAGTCCCCAGCGCTCGGCCAGCGCCCGGCTCGACGGCAGGCGGCCGCCGGCAGCAATCAAGCGGCCCAGAATAGCGTCGCGCAACGCCGTGTAGACGATATCCTGCTTGCTGCCCTCCTCTTCAGAACATGCCTGCAATGCCGCGGGTCGCGGCAAGTCCAGCGCAAGTTCCGCCTTTCCTCGTGCCATAGTGGTCCAATGATTAATCTGCCAAACGGTACTGGGCATTAGACCACAGCGACACTAGACTTGCAAAATACCCAACCCTCCACGCATCGGCATGTCCGCAAAAAATCTTCATCCACGAACCTGGACCATCCTCCTGCTGCTCGTCGTCTGTCTTCCCCGCCTGACCATTGACGCCTACCTGCCATCGCTTCCCGCCATGGCAGATGCACTGCATGCATCCGACGCACAGCTACAGCTCACACTGACCTTGTACATGGCCGGTTACGCGGTTTCCATGCTGGTCTGCGGCCCGCTGTGCGACCGCATCGGCCGCAGGCCAGTACTCCTATGGGGCACCCTGTTATATCTGTTTGCCACACTGGTCTGCGCAACGGCCAGCAGCGCCGGGACCATCATCATCGCCAGGATGTTCCAGGCCCTGGGCGGCTGCAGCGGCACCGTAGCCGGACGCGTGATCGTGCGCGACCAGTTTGACCAGCGCACGCAGGCCGCCATGCTAAGCAGGATTTCCATGGGCATGGCGCTTTCACCCATAGTCGCTCCGCTGGCCGGTAGCCTGATCGACGCCGCACTCGGGTGGCGCTGGGTCTTCATCGGACTGGGGTTGCTGGCCACCGTGTCGCTCGCCATGACCGGATTGCTGCTGCCTGAAACCCGCCCTGTCCAAGCCTCAGCCAATATCCTGAGCACCTACCGTCGTTTGCTCAGCGATCGCTATTTTTTGCGCTACGCGTTGGCGATCAGCTTTGTGTACTGCACCTATTTCCCGTTTGTCGCCGAATCGTCGGTCCTCCTGCAAAGGACCATGCACCTGTCGGCCACCGGTTACGCCCTGGTATTTGGCTTGACTGTCACCGGATACGTTGGCGGCTCCCATGGTTTCCGGCGCCTGTCCGCCAGCCATCCGGCAGATCGCCTGATCTCCGGGGCCGTCCTGCTGAACATCGCGGGAGCCGTCATGCTGATGAGTGCAACGACGCTCTTCCGGGATTCGATAACCGCCATCGTCCTGCCATTCATCGTCATCATGCTGTCGGTAGGCGTCGCCATTCCGGCATGCCAGTTCCGCGTGCTGCAGCCTTATGCCAGCATCACCGGGTCGGCATCCGGCCTGTTCTTCTTCATACAGATGGCGCTGACAGCGATATGCAGCCTGGTCACCAGCCGCCTGTCCGACGGCAGTGCGGCACCGATGGTGTACGTCACATTGGGTAGCAGCCTGGCATTTGGCGCCGTATGGCTGGGTGCGGGCAAGGCCGCCGTCAAAATCCCGTCTACCAGCTAAAGATGGTCAGCACCTCACCAGCAGCCAGCCGATGAAAGCCGATTTCACATGGCTGGCCGCGAGGCCAGTCAGCGCAGAGCATCTCTTCCGTCACGAAATGCAGGCGCTGCGCTGAAAGATCGACGGACAGCAAACGCAAGGCCGAAAAATCAAGCACCCGGCCAACGGCCTGCGCGAGCGCCTTGTAGAAACTCTCCTTGGCGGAAAAGACCAGCGCCAGGGCCAGCGGATATGCCAGCTCATTCACACCAGCCAGCACGGCATGCTCCGCAGGTTGCAGCACCAGTTGCTCGACGCTGTGGATGGCGTCAGGCGCAATCGCCTGCTCGATATCGATTCCCAGGCCACGGCAGCGATGCGCTGGCAACACCGCCGCCGCCGCAACCCTATCGGTATGGGTAATCGTCCCTTTCACGGCGGCGGGGAAAATCGGCTCTCTCATGGCGCCTATCCCGACTTCGACGGCAGCATATCCCTGCTCCCGCAGCGCCAGCGCAGCAGCCAGCCGGCCAAAGAAGAATTCCGCCTGACGCTTTTTTACGCTGCGCTGGATCGAAACCGGCATGACGATAGCAGCATCAGCGAATGCCGACGGATCAAACGCAGCCAGGTCATAGCGCAGCATCTGCACATTGCAGTCGCCGGCTGCGGAATGCAGGCGTAGCTGCATATGCCCCCTGCCGAAGGTTGATACTGTTTTCAAATTTCTGCCCGCCTCATTCGTCTATCCGGCATGATCCCATTACTTGAACCCCTGTTTCAGGGAGAGATGCGCAGCTACGGCGAGTCGCTGTCTCACGCGCCCACATTTCCAGCAACCGCCATACCGCTGGCGCAGTTGCTGGCCGAGCCGGATTTGCTCACAACCCAGCTACGCGCAGCCGCTGACAATTTCGGCGTACACGACCTGCGCCCTGCCGCCTCGGCCTGGAGTAACCGCTATCTGGCCGCCTTGCTACCGCCGCTCGTGGCGGCGGCCACGTTGCTGCATCATCGTTTTCCCGCTGGCGAAATGGCCGTGAGCCTGGCGCCTCATGGCGAGGTGGCCGGATTCCACATTCGCGAGCTGGGCGAGTCACTGCCTGGCACAAACGCGGTACAGCGCTACGATACACTATTGCGCGGCCATTTGACTCCGTTCTTCGCCGAGTTGAACCGCCAGTCCGGCCTGGCACAGAAGATCATGTGGGGGAACACGGTGCGTTGGCTGACGTTCCTGTTCGACGCGATGCAAAGCTTCGGCGAACCCCATGCTGGCGCCGCAAACAGCGACCGCGCGCAACTGCTGGATCATGCCCAATGGCGCGGCGAAGCAAATCCGCTGCATATGCGCCGCAAGCGCGCCTCACCCAAGCCTGGCGAACAGGCCGCTGCAGACGGCCTGGTTACACTGCACAGCCAATGCTGCCTATACCATCTCCTGCCCGGCCAGGACTATTGCGGCGCCTGTCCGCTCGATCCGGTTCGTATGCAGTAGACGTTCAATGGTATGCATCAGCAGCGCTTCCTGCGGAGCATCCCGCAAATAAAAATGGCCGCCGTCGAACCAGTGCAGGCTGAAACTGGCCTGCGTTTCATGGTGCCAGGCCGCCATCTGCTGCGGCGTATTATGGTCACTCCGGCCTGCAAACACATGCAGCGGCAGCGCCAGCGGCTGGCGCCGCGCATCATGCTGGAAGCTGGCGCAGACCTGATAGTCCGCCCGCATCACGGGCAATACCATCTGCATCAACTCTTCGCTGGCAAACGCTTCTTCCGGTGTGCCGCCCTGCTTGCGCATTTCGGCAATCAACGCACCATCACGCAGATCACCGACGACCGGATTGCGGCAGGTTGGTGCGGCCGATGCAGACACCAGCAGCGCACAAGGCGCTCTGCCCGCAACCGATAGGCTGAGGCGCTGTGCCAGTCCATAGGCCAGCAGACCGCCCATGCTATGACCAAACAGTGCGTAACGTCCGGGCGGCAGCGCGAGATAATCACTAGCCAGCTGCGTCACCATGGCGTCGTAATCCGATACGAGCGGCTGGCTGCCAAGATGGCCGCGTCCTGGCAGCTCCATCGGCAGCACCGTCAGCCAGTCCGGCAGCAGGCGTTTCCATCGGTGATACATGGCGGCGCTGCCGCCGGCATTCGGCAGACAAAGCAAAGTCAGTGGTGCTGAAGTCATGCCGCCTGCGCTGGACGTTGCGGCACGGTGTCCTCGCTGAGCTGACCGTTTTCCATGCGTATCAGGCGGTCTGCCACGTGGAAGTAGCGGTCATCATGCGAGATCACCAGAATAGTCTTGCCTTGCGCCTTCAGCTCCGCCAGCACTTCAAGATAGAACACATTCTTGAAGACCGGGTCCTGGTCCGCAGCCCATTCATCAAACACCAGGAATGGGCGATTCTCCAGACAGGCCACAACCAGCGCCAGACGCTTGCGCTGCCCTTGCGACAAGGCCTGTGTGGTGAACGCGCCATTGCGCACCTGTACCTTGTGCTGCAGATGCAGACGCTCGATCAGGCGATTGCCCCGTGCATCCAGGTCGGCGCCAGCCTCGCCACCGTGCAGCAGGCGGTCAAACAGATGGAAGTCGGAGAATACCGTGCTGAATAACTGGCGATACTGGTCGCGGCTGGCGTCATCGACACCCTGGTTATTCAGGACTATCTGGCCGCGTTCCGGCGGATACAGGCCGACCAGCAGCTTGGCCAGCGTAGTCTTGCCGCTGCCGTTGCCGCCGACCAGAAATACCACCTCTCCCGGCTTGAAAGTAAAGCTGACCGGTCCCAGTGCAAAGAAATCATCACTCTGCTCGTGATAATAGCGGTGTTCAACGTGATCGAGCACGAGCTGCTGCAGTGGCTGGGCCTGGGCGCTGCTGACAGCCTGCTCCGAGTCGCTCATGCCGGCCGTAATTTCATCGATGCGCGTGGCCGAGGCCTTGGCCAGATTGGCGCGCGGTATATTCAGCAGCAGCACCTCCAGCGGCGTGACCATGTACACGAATACCAGCGCAAAGCCGGTCATGATGCGGGTCTGGTTTGATGCATCCCCCAACAGCACAAACAACACCAGACCGATGAATGCATAAATCAGGAAGTTCGCCCAGCTGGCCGAAATCACGAAAATCGACATGCCTAGCGCACGTTCGCTGCGCACCGTTTCGATCGAGGCACCCAGCACCTGCTCGCGGAACACCTTGCGCTTGCCGAAATGCAGGCGCAATTCCTTGGCGCCGTCGGTCAGGGAGCGGAAATGGCCGAACAAACGATCCTGTTCTTCCGCACCACGGTCAAGATGGCGAATCGCGCGCAGGTTGGCGAGGTGATAGCCGAAGGAGCCCAGGCCGATCAACGCCACCGCAAACAGGAAGATTTTCCACGACAGCAGCAGCATATACACCAGGCAGCCCAGCACCACCACGGCGTTGCTCAGAATCGCCGGGAAGGTCACAAAAAACGCCGCCACATTGGCGCTATGCTCCGACAGGGCCGATTGCACGCGCGCTGAACCGATCGATTCGAGGTTGCGGTAGTCAGCGGCGATCACTCGCCCGCTCACATAGCGCCGCAGCTCCGCATGCGCATGCTGGCTCAGACGCTCGAACAGCACGGAGGCGACGATATGGGTCAGCATCAAGCCCAGGGCCAGCAAGGCAAAAGTGACCGCCATGCCGGAACGCGCCTCGGCACTGGCACTCAGCGCTTCGCTGATCAGGGCGATCAACGCAACGCCGCAAATACCGTGCGCCACACTGCCGGCGGCGGCGGCCAGCAGCAGGCCCCGCGATTGTTGAATCAGAAAACGCAGCATAAATATCCTTGGTTACGGTGTAAGTACGGTACGTGAGACGGTGGCGGCGCGCACCTCCGCATCGTGGAAGGGGAAGGCGCGCCAACGCTTGGCGGCATAGTCCTGCAGGCCGGCGTTGCGCGTCACGTTATCCAGTCCGGTTTCGCTCTGGCCATGTGCCAGCAGGGTTTCCGCAACTGCGCCCCGCTCGTTGAAGCGCACCAGCTGCAAATAGCTGTTGCCGATGAAATCCTCGGTCAACCCCTTGCTGCCCAATAGCCGGCAGGCCACCGTGAAGTAGCCGCCCTGATGACAGCCGCCGTACAAGGCCACATGGTCCTTGCCTTCACCCGCAAACAGGTCCCGGCCAAGGGGCGTGTCGAGCGGCTGTCCCGCTGCCTGCATGGCCAGGACGGCTGCACCCAGGCTCTGTGCCATGCGCGCATCGTCGGCGCGGATTTGCGCTGGTGTTTCGAGCGGACGCGCGGGATCAAAAGGAACGCTGAAGCGCTCCTCATCCGGTATGCGCTCCACGCGCGCCCAGAACTGCTCCCACAACAGCGCACCACGGTCCTGGGCGTTGGCGCTATCCGGCCAGGCGCGCAACACCGCGCACGCTTCATCCAGTGGGACCTTGCGAACGGTGTCGAAGGTCTTGCGTGTTTCAGTATCGCGGGTCACCTCCACTTCGCCACGCTGACAAATCGCCTGCAACAACGGCTGCTTGTACTGCTGCGCCGCCAGTGAGCGGGCGTCCAGTCCCTGCTCGCCCAGGCTATGCATTACATCGGCCGGCGCCAACGGCGCACGCGCCAGCAAGCTGGCAGCGATGCGGTGTCCGGCCTTGCTGCGCAGCGAAGGCTCTTCGCGCTCGCCGCCCAACAGGCGTGCATAGCCCTCCAGCGGCTGCGCCGGATTGGTCAGCCAATAACTGTCGTTCATATTCGCTACGTAGTCGCTGCGGAACAGGCCTGGCAGACGTGCAGCAGGCATGGCGCCCGCCTGGGCCGCGCTGGCGCCGTTCAGCCAGTCACATTCGCCCCGGCTGCCATCCAGCACCGGTGTACTGGCATCGAGGCCGGCAAATGCCGTCGATACCGGCGTGGCGCAACGGGCGCGAAGATCATCCGGGGCGTTCGGCACCGCGCCGATATCGCCATACCAGACGCGCGCATCGTCACGCCCAATGGCGATCGTGTTCACCCATGGAATACTGGCCTCGCGCTTTTGAATCGCCACAAATTCATCCAGCGAGCGCGCCTGGTTCCAGTAGAAGAAAGTGCGAAAGGCGCGGAAGTTTTCTCCGTTGATGTCGCGCATCGCCAGGGCCTTCTGTTCGCTCCACGCCAGCTGCGGCGCGCGCGCACCCAGGTCAACCACGGGGCCGAACTGGCTGAAATACAGGGTGCGATTGACACTGCGCCCCTTGCCGTCAGCAGCACGCAGAGGAACGGTGACTGTACGCGTTTGCATCGCCTCCACCTGCTGATCGACGCGATAGCTGGTAGCACCGGACAGGGTCAGATCGAACAAGCCAAAACGCCGTGCTTCCGACACCGTGTGGCTCCACGCCACATGGTCATTAAAACCGAGCATCACAACCGGCACGCCAAGGAAGGAAACACCTGCCACATTCAGCTTGCCAGGAATAGTCAGGTGCGCCTGGTAAAACCGGTCTGGCCCACGCCAGAACCAGTGCGGATTGCCAAACAGGACTGGCTCCGTCTTGCCACTGACATCCCCACCCAGCGCAATCGCATTGCTGCCGATGCCAGGCTGGTTGCCGATGGTTTGCGCCAGCAGTTCTCGCAGGGACGGCTGCTCCGTGCTGTCCGCCTGCTTGTTCGCGCCCGGTGGCGCCGCGTTGACAATGGCGGGAATAAATCGCGCGTAGCCAGCACTGAGCGTCGCTGCGTACATGCGGCGGTAAATATCGTCAGCGGTGACCTCCACCACCCAGGGTTCATTTGCGCAAGCCACCTTACCCAGCTTGCGCGCCAGTTTGACATAGCGGTTAAAGCCCGATGCAAAACCATCTACCAGCGCTTGCAGATCCGCAGGCTGCTCCTGCCGGTATTGTTGGATCAGCTCCGGCGTCAGGAAGCCGGCAAAGAATATATCCATTTCCAGATTGCTGGACCGCCCCATCATGGACTCATGCGCTGGACGGTTGGCCGCGCCCCAGTGCAGGCTGCGCCGGCCTTTGAACGTGGTGAAGGCTTCGCTCATGGTGCACAGCGCGTCCTCCGCCTGCACATAGCCATAGCCCTGCCCCAGGTCACGCCAGCTGGCAGCCTTGATATGCGGGATGCCATCGGCCGTGCGCCGGATCTCGATATTGCCCGCCTGGGCGGCGGCGCACGCCAGCATCGCCATCAACCCGAATTTCAACCGCCTCAACATGTCCCGCCCTTTCGAAGTTCGCTCACCCACCTGACGTTTCAGTGCGGCGTTTATTTAAACGCGCTGGATGCTAAACACTTTGGCGCGCGGATCGTCATGGGTGCAAGACCGTACAACGCCGGTTCCCCAAACCGATTAACAGGAATAACAGGACACACATCATGCACATCCATAATCTCATCGGCATCGGCTTCGGCCCATCCAACCTGGCGCTGGCCATTGCATTGCAGGAGCAAGGCCACTCGCCTGACGCGCTGTACCTGGAAAAACAGGCGCACTTTGCCTGGCATCCCGGCATGCTGCTGGATGGTACCCACATGCAGATTTCCTTCCTCAAGGACCTGGCGACCCTGCGCAATCCGGCGAGCCGCTACACCTTCCTGAATTATCTGCACCAGCAGCAGCGCCTGCCGGACTTCATCAATCTCAAGACATTCTACCCAAGCCGCTATGAGTTCAACGACTATCTGGCCTGGGCCGCGCGCCAGTTCGCAGCGCAAACCCGCTACGGCGAAGAAGTAACGGCGGTGCTGCCAGTACAGCAGGATGGCCGCGTGACGCACCTGACGGTCGTCTCACGCGACAGCCACGGAGAGCAGCATGAGCGCCTGGCGCGCAATATCGTGGTCAGCATCGGCGGCGCCGCGTCCATCCCCGAATGCTTTGCGCCGTTCCGCGACGATGCGCGCGTATTCCACTCCAGCGCCTACCTGGCCAGCATGAATAAACTGAAGGATGCGCGCCGCGTCGCCGTGATCGGCGCCGGGCAGAGTGCAGCCGAAATCTTCATGGACCTGCACGGCAAGGGCTGCCACGTCGATCTGGTGACGCGTGCACGCGCCATGAAACCCGCGGACGACAGCCCCTTTATCAACGAAATCTTCAACGCCGACTACACCGACTACGTCTTCAAGCAGCCGCCATCGGAGCGCGCCGCCCTGATCGAGGAACACCTGAACACCAACTACGCTGTCGCCGATACAGACCTGATCGAGCAGATCTTCCGTGTCTTCTACCAGCAAAAAGTACTGGGCCACCAGCACCACCAGTTCCTGCGCCGCCACGAAGTGGTGACGGTCAACGCGGAAGCCAGCGGCATCCAGCTGCAACTGAAGGACCAGGACAGCGGCACCACCTTCGCCAGCCGTTACGACGCGGTGATCCTGGCGACAGGCTATCGCCGCCAGCAGCATCAGAAACTGCTGTCAGCCCTGTCGCCATGGCTGGACAATATGGCAGTGGACCGCAACTACCAGTTGATCGCCGATGAGCGCTTCGCGCCACGCGTCTTCCTGCAAGGCAGCTGCGAAGCCTCGCACGGCCTGTCCGATACCCTGCTTTCCATCACCGCCATCCGCAGCCAGGAAATCGGCGCCGCCCTGCAAGCCGCCGCCTGATCCCCGCCGCCGCGAAAGCGGAATAACTTTTTCTTAAATTTCTGCCTCGCTGATTCGTCAGCGGGGTAGGACTACATGCGCCCGTTTCTTTTGAGCATGTACAGCTGCTTTTTATTATTATCAACCAGGCAAGTAAATATGCATATTGTTCTTCGTCACATCCCTCTCCGGCGCGGTGCGCTGGTCCTGCAACTGGCGCTGGCCAGTCTTTCCATGGGCGGCATGGCTCACGCCGAGCAAGCACCTGCATCCGTCGCCAAGGACGGCCAGACACTGGGCACGGTCACTGTCACTGCCGGCGCCACCGGCCCGACGGAAGGCAGCGGCTCCTACACCACCAGTGCCAGCACCAGCGCCACCGGCCTGAATCTGTCGATCCGCGATACGCCACAATCCGTGACCGTGATTACGCGCGAGCGACTGGATGACCAGGCGCTGCACACCGTCTTCGATGTGGTGAATAACACCACCGGTGTCTCGGCCAAGGAAATCGACAGTGTCCGCGCTTACTACTACGCGCGCGGCTTCCAGATCGACAAAATCCAGATGGACGGCATTCCTATGGTCGGCGGCAACGCAGGCGAGTCGCAGGCCGACACCGCGATTTATGACCGCGTTGAAGTGATCCGCGGCGCTACTGGCCTGATGAGCGGTACGGGTAATCCATCCGCTTCGATTAACCTGATCCGCAAGCATGCGGACAGCAAGGTCTTCACCGGCTCGGCAAGCCTGAGCGTGGGCTCCTGGGACAAGCGCAACGGCGTTATCGATCTGAGCTCGCCGCTGAATGCAGAAGGCACGGTACGCGGCCGCGTCGTCATCAGCGCAGAAGACAAGGACAACTTCATCCGGCTGGAAAACACCCGCAAGACCCTGGCCTATGGCGTGATCGACGCCGACCTGACGCCGGATACCCGCCTCAGTGTCGGCTTCAGCGAGCAGCGCGACCGTCACCGCGGCAACCAATGGGCAGGTCTGCCGATTTTCTACAGCGACTTCACGCGCACCGACTGGGACCGTTCGACCACCACCGCCGCCAGCTGGAACTTCTGGGATACCAAACAGCGCACCGCCTTCGCCACGCTGGAACACCGTTTCGCCAATCAATGGAAGCTGCAAGCTTCGTCCAACCAGCGCACCAACAGCGGTGACCAGCGCCTCAACTGGATGGATGGCGTGGTAGACCGCAACACCGGCCTGGGTCTGGAACCATGGATCATCGGCTATGGCGTCAGCGACAAGCAAAGCGACTTTGGACTGACCGCATCCGGCCCGTTCGAACTGGCTGGCCGCAAGCATGAACTGGCCGTTGGTATTCTGCACGGTGAACACAAGACCTTGTGGCTTTCCAGCGATGCCAGCGTGCTGCCGCCTATCGGCGACTTCCGCGCCTGGACCGGCGCTTATCCTGAACCCAACTGGTCGCCCTACCAGACCGGCAGCTTCAACCGCGATACGCAGACCAGCGCGTATGCCATGGCCCGCCTGCAGGCGACCGACGCCCTCAAATTCATCGTCGGCAGCCGTGTCACCAACTGGGAGCGCAAAGGCGACAAGGCATTGTGGACGGCGGAAGCCTTCAAGATCACCCACAACGGCGAGATCACGCCGTATGTCGGCGCGCTGTACGACCTGACGCCACAAACCACGCTTTACACCAGCTACACCACCATCTTCGATGCGCAGAACTATCGCGACAAGCGCGGCGTCTATGTCGATCCGCTCAAGGGCAAGGCATTTGAAGCCGGCGTCAAGGGCGAGCTGATTGACGGCAAGCTGAATACCTCGTTCGCCGTGTTCCACATCAAGCAGGACAACTTTGCCATCCCGGATGGCAACGAGGTCATTCCCAATACCCGCGAACAGGCTTACACCACCACCAGTGGCACCAAGACCAAGGGCTACGAGTTTGAGCTGAGCGGCGAACTGGCGCGCGGCTGGAGCGCAAGCCTGGGCTGGAGCCAGTTTAACAGCGAGGATGGCACCGGCAAGGACATCAACACCGCGCATCCGCACAAGATGCTGAAGGCTTACACCAAATATCGCCTGCCTGGCGAATGGAGCAAGCTGGCGATCGGCGGCGGCGTGAACTGGGAAGGCCGCAGCTATGCGGAAATCACCGATCCACGCAACGGCAAGACCGTACAGGTAGGTCAGGATTCCTATGCGGTGGCGAGCCTGATGGCGAACTACCAGTACAGCCCACAGCTGTCGCTGCAAGTGAATGTGAACAATCTGTTTGACAAGAAGTACTACGCCAACCAGATCGACACCTTCAAGAACATCACTTTTGGCGCGCCACGCAATGTGCTGGCGACGCTCAAGTACCAGTTCTGAGAATGAAGAAGGCCGGGTGCAATGCCCGGCATTCTTATCAGGCAGCCTTGCGCAGGCGGCCTGCCATCAGCGTCAGGCCCTGATGCAGCGCCGGGAATAGGCTGTAGTTGAAGTTATTCCAGCGCAGTTCCAGTATCGTGTCTTCGGGATCGATCTCCGTTTTAAGCACATCCACAATCACTTCGCCGGAGTCGATGCCGTTATCGACATAGTGGAATGAAGCGCCCGTCATCCGTAACGGCTCGACCGCGACTGTCTCTTTCGTCGTCCAGTCAACCACCTTCTCGCCGCGCGCGCCGTACAACGCGTCCAGCGTAGCCCAGGCGCCGCGCCGTTCGTAGGGCGACTCCAGACGGGTAATGCCTGGATGGATATTCACGATACGGCGATGATATGCCGCGCCGGGCCGCACCAGTTCATCCAGGATCACCAGCAGGCCGTCAAGCACCACCAGGTCGGCATCCAGCTCGTTCAGGCGTGCCAGCAGGCGTGCCTCGAAATCGCGCTTGCCTGCGATGTGCTCCGGTGTGCCTTTAGCGTGACGGCGATAGGTCGACGGGATCGGCTGCAGCAGATCATCCAGCGCGCGGCCCTGTACCGCCAGGCCTTGCGGATAGATCCACTTCTTGCCTTGCTCCCGGCGGAAGCCATAGCCGGCCAGTTTTTCACGGTCACGCGGAGAGTCGGCGTCATCATCATAGATGACGGCTTCCAGGCTGTAGGACAGGCCAAGACTGGTCTCGTTAAGCGCCTCGGTCAGATATTCGAGCGGCGATTTCATGTAGCGCTGCTGTTCCTTGTACTCGATGTACTGTCCCGCCTGATCGGCAGTGGCATTCCTCAACGAGCAGATATAGACGATTTTTGCCTTCGACATAGGGTATATGCGTTCAAGTTGGTTATTCGGGCCGGACTGCCGGACTTAGTAGCATGACGAGCGAGCACACAAAAAAGTTAGCTAAACAAACCGCCATGCGGATCGTCTATCAGACACTGTCATCACTTTTGTTTGTCATGCCGCTCAATCCCGACCTCGCATCTTTCCTGGAGCTGGTGCAAGCCGGCGATAGCCAGCCTATGCATCTGCAAACGCCGGCCGCCGCCCGCGCCAGCTATGACGAAGCAACACCCATGCTCGATGCGCCCGGCGCTGCATCGGTCGCCACGCAAGACCTGTCCCTGCCCTGCGCTGACGGTCACCAGGTCGGCGCGAGGCTGTACTCACCACCGTCGACGGACAGCCTGCCTTGCCTGCTGTTCTTCCATGGCGGCGGCTTCTGCATCGGCGGCCTTGACTCTCACGATGCGCTATGCCGTGATCTGGCAGAGCGCACGCCCTGCAAAGTGCTCGCGGTCGATTACCGGCTGGCGCCGGAACATAAATTCCCCGCTGCGTACAACGATGCCCGCGATGCCTGGCAATGGCTATGCAGGCACGCCGCCAGCCACGGAATTGACGCCGGACGTCTCGCCGTTGGCGGCGACAGCGCCGGTGGCACGCTGGCCACCACGCTCTGCATCGCCCTGAAAAACGCCGGTCAACGGCAACCGGCGCTGCAAGTGCTGCTCTATCCCTGCACCAGCAGCCAGCAAAACAGTCCGTCCCATGAGCGTCATGGCCAGGGTTATCTGCTGGAGGCGGAAACCCTGCAATGGATGTTTGCCCACTATCTGAATCACCCGCATGACCGCAATGACTGGCGTTTTGCGCCGCTGGCGGCACAGGATGTCTCGGGCCTGGCGTCAGCACACATCGTCCTGGCCGAATACGATCCCCTGCTGGATGAAGGCGTGGCCTATGGCGCCAAGCTGCACGACGCCGGCGTACCGGTAACGCAGAAGATTTACACCGGCATGGTGCATGACTTTGCGCGGCTGGGAAATATCGTTGACGACGCGGACACCCTGCGCGACGATCTGGCGCACATCTTATCTGGCGCCTTTGCCGGCGTAACAGCAAATGATTGAACTCCAGGCCGCGTCCCACGCAGAAGAGCGCAGTAAGCCTGTACTGAATCAGCACAACGCACACGACCGCGCGCTGTGGTTGCCGCAAGCGCAGCGGGTATTCCCATTGAGTTTCGAGATCAGCGGCGGACATCGTCATCCCGCGCGTCCTGCGCAACCTGTGGGCGTGGTGTACCAGCGCCACATCCCATGGCTGCAGCAGACACTGAGCTTTCGCGTAGCCGATATCGATGCCGACCTACCCCATTTTCACCGCTGGATGAACGATCCGTTTGTCGCCGAGTTTTGGGAGGAGGAAGGTAGCCTCGACTATCACCGCAGCTATCTGGAACGGCTAGGCGCGGACCCGCACAGCATTCCGCTCATCGCCTGCCTGGACGAAAGGCCGATCGGCTACTTCGAAGTATATTGGGCCAAGGAAGACCGCATCTCGCCGTTCTGCGACGCCACCGATTTTGACCGTGGCTGGCACGTGCTGATCGGCGAAGCGGATTGCCGCGGCAAGGCCTTTGTATCGGCGTGGCTGCCTTCGATTTCCCACTATCTGTTCCTGGACGATCACCGCACCCACCGGCTGGTGATTGAGCCGCGCTCGGACAACCAGCGCATGCGCCGCAATCTGCAGCGTTCCGGCTATTCCCTGCTGGGCGAATTCGACTTCCCGCACAAACGCGCCGTACTGGGCGCCCTGCCACGCCAGCGCTTCTTCGACGAACAATTCTGGTCCCCGCGATAAGCAAGTCGCCAGCGACCAAATAGGCTGGCCCCGCGCGGGGCCAGCCTCACCTTCTACCTACCCCTGTAACACACCCTCCCCCAAACGGGCGGCCTGCTCCAGCCACTGTGGATTACGCATGATCGTGTAGTGGCCTGCCGCGATCTCGCTGGCCACGCCTTGGGCAGCGGTCTGCCGCAACAGTGCCGCCCGCTCATCGCCCGCACGTCCCTCAGCCCACCAATAATGCGGCTGGCACGAGAGCTTTGTCAGCGGACCTGCCTCGATCGACAGCGCCTTCAGATGGCGCGCCACTTCAAAGCCACGCAACAGCTCTGCCGCCCCCATCTCCCCGTACACCGTGCGGTTACCGGCCAAGGCCTGCGACAGCAGTGCTTCCAGCTCAGGCCCCGGCGCCGACGGTAACGGGGAAAGCGTCACATCCGGCAGCAACTGGGACAGGAAGTCAGCGAAATCCAGCTGCCATGGCGGCATGACTGCCTGTTCGGCGCCAGGAATGAAGGGATCAACCAGGCCGGCAAAACTGACCGTCTGCCCCTCCGACTCCAGCAGTGCCGCAACCATGGCCACCAGCGTGCCGCCAAGCGACCATCCCATCAGGCGATACGGCCCCTGGGGCTGCGCCTGGCGAATCATGCGGGTGTAGTCGCGCGCCATCTGCTCCAGCGAAGCATCAACGTGGCTGCTGTCGGCCAGCATCCGGCAAGCGATGCCGTACACCGTGGCCACGCCATCCAGCTTGCGTGCCAATGGCTGGTAGTCAAAGATGGTGCCAAACCCCGGGTGCAGGCAGAATAAGGGCTCGTGGCCCTCGTGGTTCAGCGCCGTGACGCCGGATTGAATCGCGCGCTCTTCCGCATCCAGCCCAAGCAATTGGGCGATAGTCGGCTTTTGCGTCAGGTCGCGCAGCTTGAAGTTGAAACGTGCATCTTTCAGCGCACGCAGGCGCGAAATCAATTTCAGGCAAAGCAGCGAATCGCCGCCCAGTTCAAAGAAATTGTCCGTTTCTCCAACGCGCTCCACACCCAGCACCTCGCGCCACACCTCACACATTTGCTCTGCCTGCGGCGTGGACGGCGCGCGATACTGGCGTACGTTCGTACTCAGGATAGCCGGCAGCGAGTGGCGATCCAGCTTCCCGGTCGGCAGGCGTGGCAGTTCAGGAAGTACTGCATAAGCGGCGGGCTGCATGAAGTCGGGCAGCGCATCAGCGACCGTGATACGTGCCATCTGCATCACTTCCTGCGCGGGTCCATCGCTCGCAAGGTAGGCATGCAGGACTGCGCCGCCCTCGCCATTGACCGCCACCACAGCAACATCGCTGACACCAGCAATCTTGCGCAATTGTGCCTCGATCTCACCCAGTTCGATGCGGAAGCCGCGGATTTTCACCTGATGATCGGCGCGGCCGATGTACTCGGCGTTGCCGTCATCCAGCCAGCGCACCAGATCTCCGGTACGGTACAGGCGTCCGCCCGCCGCGCCAAATGGATCGGCGACAAAGCGTTCGGCGGTCAGATCGCTACGGCCCATATAGCCGCGCGCCAGCCCGTAGCCACCGATATACAACTCGCCTACGGCGCCATGCGGTACCAGCTGCAGATCGCTGTCCAGAATATAGGCCGTACGTTCGCCAACCGGACGGCCGATTGGCGCATAAGCACAGTCGAATCCCTCATCGCCGCGCGCCTGCCAGATCAATGGTGTGACCACGGTTTCAGTCGGTCCGTAACCATTGATAAGGCGCTGTGGACGCAGATGCCGGCGTACCTGCTCGAAACCTGCTTTCGGCATTGCTTCACCACCGAATACGTACAACTCCACTGGCGGTGGATCACCAGCCATGCCAGCCCAATCGGCCAGCTGGCTCAGATACGCCGGCGGAAAAGCTACCGTGGAGACGTCATAGCGATGCAGCGCGTCGCTGGCTTGTTCGGCTGTCCAGATCTCCGGATCGCGGATCGCGACGGAGGCGCCTGCGGTCAGTGCGCTAATCCAGCGCTCATGGGCGCCGTCGAACGAGAACGACATGAACAGCAGTTCGCAAGAACCTGGCTGTGTTGCATAGATCTCGTTGGTCGCCGCACAATGCATCGCCAGCGGCCCGTGCGCCACCGTCACACCTTTAGGCTGGCCAGTCGATCCCGAAGTGTAGATGACATAAGCCAGATGGTGCTCGCTGAGCGCAACGTCCGGATCGGCCGCGCTACGGCCGTCCAGCTGTAACTGCTCCAGCCAGACCGTAGGGCAAGGCAGATTATGCTGATACACACCGCTGCTAATCAACAGCGCCGGCGAACAGTCGCCGATGATGTAGCGCAAACGCTCTAGCGGGTATTCCGCGTCCAGCGGTACATAGCCGGCGCCGGCCTTCAGGATCGCCAGCAGCGTCACAATCATATCGACAGAGCGCGGCAGCAGTACCGCCACCCGGTCTTCCGGCTTCAATCCCTGGGCGATCAGCCAGTGCGCGAGACGATTGGCACGCAGATTCAGCTCTGAAAAACTGACCATCTGTTCTCCCATGCGCAGCGCAATGGCTTCGGGATGTGACAACGCATGCCGTTCGATCTGACGATGCACCCAGTCTGGATGCTGGCGGAAGTCCGTCTGTCCAAGCGCAAGCACCGCTTCCGTGGCCTGCGCGTCGAGCCTCTGCAGCTCGCCCATCGGCATATCCGGCGTCACGCTCATGGTACGCAGCAGCTGGTCCATTTCGGCGCGCAGGGCCAACACCTCGCGTTCGCCGAAACTGGCGCGTGCATAGCAGAACTCAATCTCCAGCGCCCCTTCAAGCGTCACCTGCAAGTCCATGGCGTAGCCAGTCAGCCCCTCGCTGCCGACATCGCCAAAGCGGAGGCCATGCGCCAGCGGCTCGCCCAGCGCCTTGTGCATCGGATAGTTCTCGAACACGATAATGCTATCGAATAGCGCCTGGCCGGCAGCACCGCCCCAACGCTGAATCTGCGCCAGCGGCGTATGCTCATACTGGCGTGCATCGAGATTGGTGGCTTGCAGCTGACGCAGGAATTCCCCCACAGGCAGCTGCGGCTGGCGTACCGCCAACACCGGGATGGTATTGATGAACAGGCCCACCATGTCTTCCGCACCGGCAAGATCTGCGGGCCGCCCTGCAACCGTCGCACCGAAGCACACGCTGTCCTTACCCAGATGGCGCTGCAGCAGCGTCGCCCACGCCGCCTGCACCATCGTGTTGACCGTGACCCGCAGCGCCCTGGCGCAATCGGACAGGACTCCCGTCTGCGCAGCACCCCAGTGCAGATAGATTTTGTGATAGCCGCTGTCCGCGTGCCGGCGGCTTGCCAGCAGGCTTGGGCCATCCAGCTGCTGCAACTGGCCGCGCCAATAGCGCTCGGCCGCATCTCCCGGCTGACAGGCAAGCCAGCGTATATAGTCGCCATAGTGCGCCTCGACTGGCGTCAGTGCAGCGCCGCCATAGCTTTGCAATAGCTCGCCGAGCAGGCGTGACTGGCTCCACCCATCCAGCAGGATATGGTGCATGCCAAGCAGCAGGCGATGTTCATTGTCCGCTACGCGTATCAGGAACAGGCGCGCCAGCGCCGGTTGCGAGAAGTCAGTGATGCGCAACAGTTCGGCCGAACGCAGTGCGCTCAGGCGGGCTTCAATATCAGCAGATCCGCGCCAATCCTGTATTTCCACGAAAGCGTTGGCTGCACGCCAGACCATCTGCAACGCAGTATCCGCGCCGGACTGCCACAGGAAGCTTGTCCGCAGCACCGCGTGTCGCCGAACCATCGCCTGCCAGGCTTGAGCGAGTTTTTCCGCATCCAGTCCATGTACGGTGACGCTGAGCTGATTCATGTATAAGCCACTGCCCGGCGCCTCAAGCGACATAAACAGCATACCTTCCTGCAGCGGCGACAACGGATAAACATCCTCGATATCGGCAGGATCAACCGAGACGGCGTCCAACGCCGGGCCGCTCCGATAGTCCGCCAATACGCCACGTATCTGCGGTGTCGACGTCTGTGCGGCGGGCGCCAACGGTTCCAGCACACTGGCCAGGTCCGCAATCACCGGATGCGTAAACATCAGCTTGGGATTTAGCGCCCACCCCGCCCGTCGCGCCCGGGCGACGATTTGCAGACTCAGAATCGAGTCGCCGCCCAGTTCAAAGAAGTTGTCCGTGCGCCCCACACGCGCTTGTCCAAGCACCTCGGCCCATATCTCTGCCAGCGTCTGTTCCAACTGGCCCTGTGGTGCGACATGGCTGCGAACGGCCAGCTCCGGCTCCGGCAGCGCTTTCCGGTCAACCTTGCCGTTGGCGTTGAGCGGCAGTGCCGGCATGACCATGACTGCTCCCGGCACCATATGCTCCGGCAGCGTACGGCGCAAACGATCCCGTAGCACCATCCCGTCGATGTGCTGTCCCTCATGCGCCGCCAGATAGGCCACCAGCAGCGTGCCGCCAGGTCCCTGACGGGCAACCACCACGACTTCGCGTACCTCGGGCTGCGCCAGCAACTGCGCTTCCACCTCGCCCAGTTCAACCCGGAAGCCACGAATTTTCACCTGATGATCGATACGCCCCAGATACTCAAGCTGGCCTTCGTCATTCCAGCGTACCAGGTCGCCCGTGCGATACAGGCGGCCGCCGTGCGGATCAAATGGGTCAGCCACAAACCGTTCCGCGCTCAAGCCTGGCCGGCCGAGATAGCCGCGACCCAGGCTAACGCCGCCCAGGTACAACTCCCCTGCCACACCAGCTGGCGCCAGATTCAACCCGGCGTTCAGCACATACGCCACGGTATCGCTGATCGGACGGCCAATCGGCACCAGGCTTTGTCCATCATCGCGGCACGGCCAGCTGGTAACGTGAATAGCCGTTTCTGTCGGGCCGTAGAGATTATGCAGCCCCGCGCCACGCAGGCGCTGGAAGGTCTCGCGCTGCGTTTCGGATGGCATGGCCTCGCCACCGCAAATAATGTGCTTGAGCCGCGTACTGGCTTCGATGCCCTCGTGTGCCAGGAAGGCCTGGAGCATTACCGGCACAAAGTTGACCGTCGTGATCTGGTGCTGCTGTATCAACGCAACCAGGCGGGCCGGATCACGCTGGTCGCCTGGCAATGCCAGGGCAAGGCGTGCACCCGAGGTCAATGGCCAGAACAATTCCCATACCGAGACGTCAAAGCCAAATGGCGCCTTGTGCAGCACGGTGTCGTCGCCGGTCAAGTGGTAGATATCCTGCATCCACAGCATGCAGCTGGCAACAGCACGGTGACGGTTCGCTGCACCTTTCGGCAGACCGGTCGAGCCGGACGTGTAAATCACATATGCCAGATTTTCGACATGTACCGCAACGCCAGGGTTCTCCGTACTTTCCGCAGCCACGTCAACTTGGTCGAGAAGCAGCACGCGCTCCGCAGGCAGCGATGGCGCGATGTGCTGCAAACCCGAATGGCTCAGAAGCAGGCTAATGCCGCTGTCTTCAGCCATATAGCGCAGACGCTCCGGCGGATACTCAGGGTCCAGCGGAACATAGGCGGCGCCGGTTTTCAGGATCGCCAGCAATGCCGCAACCATATCAATCGAACGTTCGATGCAGACACCGATCCTGTCTTCGGGTTTGACACCCAACGCCAACAATCGGTGTGCCAGCTGGTTGGCGCGTACATTCAAGTCGGCATAGCTCAACACCTGTTCACCAAACAGCAAGGCGGAAGATGCTGGCTGTGCGGCTACCTGGCGTTCAAATAGCTGATGCAGCGGTGCTGCATCGGCATATCGACGACGATTCACGCTCCACTGGCGCAGCAGTGCCGTTTCCATCCCATTCATGACTGGCAATGCAGCGGCCAGCGTTTGCGGGTGCGCTATAAGTGCGTCCACCAGTGCAGTCACTGCCTCCTGCATCATCTCGCATATCCGTAATGCACCGATGGACGGCGGCACTTGTGCGACCAGTGCGAAGTCATCCTGCATATCATCGACGGACATCGATAACGGATAATTACTGCGTTCTTCACCGCCCAGCAGTTCCACGCCTTCCCACACGCCGTCTTCGGAGGGCTTGCTGCCATAGCGATAGTTAAGCAATGCGGAAAACAATGGTGTACCTCCCGGCAGACCGCTGCAGCGCTGGGCCAGGGAAAGGCTGGCATGTTCGTGCTGCAGCAACCCGGTGAGCGCGGCATGGGTCTGCTGCAAGCACTGCACCACGTCCTGCGTGCCAAGCCGGATACGCAGCGGCAGCGTATTAATAAACAGGCCAAGCGTGCGGCTGACATCTTCGCCACCCTGCATCCGGCCAAACAGTACCGTGCCGAATACCACGTCATCCTTGCCGGCTGCGCGCGCCAGAACAACTGCCCACGCCAGATGGAAGACGGTAGCAGCACTCACGCCATGACGCTGTGCAGCCTGTCGCAAGCGTGCTGCCAGCAATGGCGGCATCACCAGTCTGGCCTGTTCCACTGCGCTGCCGTTGCCCTGAGTATCGATAAGATTAAACGGCGCCGTCGGCTCTTCAACATCTGCCAGCATCTGGCGGAAAAACGCTTCCTGCTCTTCCGGTTTGACGCCGTAACGTGCCCGCGCCACGAAATCACGGAACGGCACGCCAGGCGGAAGTATGGTTCCTCGCTGGATCATGCCGATTTCTTCAACCAGCAATTCCAGCGTGGTGTGATCGACTACCAGGTGATGACTAGGCAGTTGCAGCAGATACCGTCCGCTGGCGTGATCGCGTGCGGCCAGCGCGCGTATCATAGGCGCCTGCCTCACATCAATGCGATAGCTTGCAGGATTGACGGCAGCCGTGAGTGCCGCAGCGGCGTCACCATTGGCGACGTCAAGCCATTCGGTCGTCAACCCGGCTTTGCGCCAGACGACCTGCAACGGCTCTCTCAGTCCTTCCCACAATACGGCAGTACGTAAAATGTCGTGACGTGCAATGACTTTGTTCAAGCTATCGACAAACGCCAGGAGGCGCTGCTCGCTATCGAAACTCAGTAGCTGTGGCGTGACATAGGCATCGCCTTCGCTTTGCAGCAGGTGATGGAAGAGGATACCCTCCTGCAGCGGCGCCAGTGGATAGATGTCCTGAATATTGGCGGCACCACCAGGAACGGTGGCTTCAATAACCGCGATCTCATTGGCGTCCAGCGTCGCCAGCGTAATCATTTCCGGCGTCAGCGCATCGCAGTCATCAGGAATGCCGTTGCGTGGAACGCTGTAGGACGAGATTTCCAACAGGCCCTGCATCAGCGCTTTTGCGAATGCGGTCAGCTGTGGGTACTGGAACAAGGTACGTACCTGAGCCTGTAGCCCTTGCGAACGCATACGCTCCAGCAGTTTGAGCGCGAGCAGCGAATGGCCGCCAAGCTCAAAGAAATTATCATGACGGCCTACCTGCTTAAGCCCCAGCAGTTCCGCCCAGAGTGCGGCCAGCTTTTCCTCCACATCTCCTTGCGGCGCCTCGTAGGAAGTGGAACTGAAGTCCGGCTCTGGCAGCGCCTTGCGGTCTACTTTGCCATTGGCGTTGAGCGGCAAGGTATCCAGCACCACGATGGCGCCGGGCACCATGTAGTCCGGCAGCGCTGTCGATAGCCGCGCCCGCAACTCGGCCGTCTCGCAATGCAGGCCTGCTTGCAGCGAGATGTAGGCCACCAGCCTGGTGCCAGCCGCGCTGTCACGCGCCACCACCACCGCCTCGCGCAGCTCCGGCTGCGCCAGCAGTTGTGCTTCGATCTCGCCCAGCTCAATGCGCAGGCCACGGATTTTCACCTGATGATCGAGGCGGCCCAGATATTCCAGCTGCCCTTCGCTGTTCCAGCGCACCAGGTCTCCGGTGCGGTATAAACGGCCGCCTTGCGGGTCGAACGGATCGGCCACAAAGCGCTCCGACGTCAACGCCGGACGTTCCAGATAGCCGCGCGCCAGGCCGATCCCGCCCAGATACAGTTCGCCTGCCACGCCTGCCGGCGCCAGATTCAGGTCGCCGTCCAGTACATAGGTTTTGGTCTGGCTGATTGGCCGGCCGATCGGCACCTGGCTGCTGCCGTCAGCACGGCAGGTCCAATGGGTGACATCGATCGCCGCTTCGGTGGGACCATACAAGTTATACAGCGCTGCCTGCGGCAGCAGTTTGAACACGCTGTTCTGCGCCTCCACCGGTAACGCCTCGCCGCTGCAAATAATCTGCGTCAGGCTGGTGCAGGCGGCCACGCCGTCATATGCCATAAAGGCCTGGAGCATCGATGGCACGAAGTGCAGCGTGGTCACCTGATGACGGCAAATCAGTTCGCGCAGGCGCGCAGGCTCTCGGTGTTCGCCCGGTGCGGCAATCGCCAGCCGCGCGCCCATCATCAGGGGCCAGAAGAATTCCCATACCGAGACGTCAAAGCTGAACGGTGTCTTTTGCAGCACCGTGTCTACGGACGTCAGCTGGTAAGCCTGCTGCATCCACGCCAGCCGGTTGTACAGCGAGCGATGTCGGTTGGCAGCGCCTTTGGGATTGCCCGTTGAACCCGAGGTATAAATCACATATGCCAGATTTTCACCGTTGAGTACCGGTGCAGGATTGTGCACCGGCTGGCTGCTCAGATCCAGTTGATCGAGCAGCAGCGCGCGCACGCCATCCTGGCCTGGCAGCTGGCTATGCGTCAGCAGCAGGCCAATACGGCTGTCTTCCACCATATAACGCAAGCGGTCGGCCGGATATTCCGGATCGAGCGGGACATAGGCGCCGCCCGCTTTCAGGATCGCCAGCAGGCCAATCACCATGTCAAACGAGCGCTCCAGCGCGATGCCGACTTTGGTTTCGGGCTGTACGCCCAGTTGAATCAGATGGTGCGCCAGACGGTTGGCGCGGGCATTCAGTTCGCCATAGCTCAGCGATTCGTCACCGAACAGCAGCGCGCTTTTGTCCGGCTGTACTGCGGCCTGACGTTCGAACAGCAGTTGGACAGGCGCGCCCTGGCCGTGCTGTTCACGGTTGTCACCCCATTGCTGTAACTGGGTGTGTTGTGCCTCATCCAGCAGCGCGACTTCATTCAGCAACTGCTGCGGACTATCACTGATAGCTTGCAAGAGTGTCTGATAGTGCTGCGCCATGCGCGCGATTGTCGCTGCATCAAACAACTCGGCAGCATAGGTGAAGGTGGCTGTCAGCACACCATTTTCGTCTTCCCGCGTATCCAGTATCAGTTCAAACTGTGCTTGCTGGCGATCCAGCACGTAGTCGTGCATCGACAGGCCCGGCAACTGCTGCAAGGCGCGGTAGTCGGTACGCTGATGGTTGAACATCACCTGGAATAACGGATTGCCGCCCAGACTACGCTCCGGCTGCAACGCCTCGACCAGCTGCTCATACGGTAAATCCTGATGATCCTGCGCGCCAAGCGCCGCATCGCGTGTCTGAACCAGCGCTTGCGACAGGCTGATTCGGCCATCCAGCTGGTTGCGCAGTACCTGGGTATTGACAAAGAAACCGACAACGCCCTCGCTTTCGACACGATGGCGGTTCGCGATCGGCACGCCAACGCGAACGTCAGACTGTCCCGAATAACGGTTCAACAAAGCCTGGAAGCCAGTCAGCAAGGCCATAAACAGGGTCAGGCCTTGTCCTTGTACCTGCTTTTGCAAACTAAGTGCCAGTTCCGCCGGCAGTGTGACACTATGGCGCGCGGCGCGATACACACCATCCGCGCGGCGCGGACGGTCAGCGGGCAATTGCAGTACCACCTGCTCCTTGCCCAGTGCATTCATCCAGTAAGCCAGTTGACGTTCCTGCTCGCCCGCTTCCATCCAGCTGCGCTGCCACAAGGCGTAGTCCGCATACTGAATCGGCAGCTCGGCCAGCGTCAGTTCGCCCTCCTGTACGGCGACGCGGTACAGCGCAGAGAATTCGTTGACAATGATCTGCATGGACCAGCCATCGGAAACGATATGGTGCATGACCACCACCAGCACATGCGTATCCGCAGCCGATTGAATCAGACCGACGCGCAGCAATGGCCCGTAAAGCAGATCGAACGGCCGCTGACTGATACGCATGGCCTCCTGCTGCACCCGCAACTCACGCGCATCTGCCGGTACTGAACTCAGGTCTATCATTTCCAAGTGAAATTCAGCCTGCGGCAGGATGACCTGCTCAGCCAGACCATCGTCACTTGGGCGAAGCACGGTACGCAAGGCTTCATGGCGCGCCACGAGTGCGGCGAAGGCTGTACGTACCGCTTCCGGCTTCAAGTCACCCTTCAGTTCCAGTGCGCCAGCAATATGATAAGCGGTGCTGGATGGGTCCAGCTGCCACAGGAACCATTGGCGCGCCTGGGCATACGACAAGGCGCAAGCCTGCGTCGCCGATTCGGCGCGTTTCAGAATCGGGAACTGGCCGATGCTCATGCCATCCGCCTTGAGACGCTGATACACCACGCGGCGCTGTGCCGTCGACAGTTGCGCAAATTTCTCCGCAATACGGCGCGTTGCGACGTCACTCATTAAACATTCTCCAAACTATCGATAAAGGAATCAAGGTCGGCCAGGGCCTGGTCATTCGAGTTGCCAAGCTGGCTGCCGACATGTCGCGCCAGATCGGCGAGCAGCGGATAACGGAATACGTCTTTGACGTGCAGCTCAAACTGCATGTCGCGCTGAATGCGCGCCGTGAGCTGGACCGCAAGCAGCGAGTGTCCACCCAACTGGAAGAAGTGGTCGTTGCGGCCTATCTGCGCTGCGCCTAACAGATCGCGCCACAACGCAGCCAGTGTGATTTCGACCTCATTCTGTGGCGCCTCGTACTCGGTGGTGATCGACAGTTCCGGCTCAGGTAGTGCTTTCCGGTCTATCTTGCCATTGGCGTTGAGCGGCAAGGTATCCAGCACCACGATGGCGCCTGGCACCATATAGTCCGGCAGTGCTGTCGATAGCCGTTCCCGCAGCTCGGCCGTCTCGCAATGCAGGCCTGCTTGCAGCGAGATGTAGGCCACCAGCCTGGTGCCGGCCGCGCTATCACGTGCCACCACCACTGCCTCGCGCAGCTCCGGCTGCGCCAGCAGTTGTGCTTCGATCTCGCCCAGCTCAATGCGCAGGCCACGGATTTTCACCTGATGATCGAGACGGCCCAGGTATTCCAGCTGCCCTTCGCTGTTCCAGCGCACCAGGTCTCCGGTGCGGTACAAACGGCCGCCTTGCGGGTCGAACGGATCGGCGACAAAGCGCTCCGACGTCAACGCCGGACGTTCCAGATAGCCGCGCGCCAGGCCGATCCCGCCCAGATAAAGCTCGCCCGCCACGCCTGCCGGCGCCAGATTCAGGTCGCCATCCAGCACATAGGTTTTGGTCTGGCTGATTGGCTGGCCGATCGGCACCTGGCTGCTGCCGTCAGCACGGCAGGTCCAATGGGTGACATCGATCGCCGCTTCGGTGGGGCCGTACAGGTTATACAGCGCCGCCTGCGGCAGCAGTTTGAACACGCTGTTCTGCGCCTCCACCGGCAACGCCTCGCCGCTGCAAATAATCCGCGTCAAGCTGGTGCAGGCGGCCACGCCGTCATGTGCCATAAAGGCCTGGAGCATCGATGGCACGAAGTGCAGCGTGGTCACCTGATGACGGCAAATCAGCTCGCGCAGGCGCGCAGGCTCTCGGTGTTCGCCCGGTGCGGCAATCGCCAGCCGTGCGCCCATCATCAGGGGCCAGAAGAATTCCCATACCGAGACGTCAAAGCTGAACGGTGTCTTTTGCAGCACCGTGTCTGCGGACGTCAGCTGGTAAGCCTGCTGCATCCACGCCAGCCGGTTGTACAGCGAACGATGTCGGTTGGCAGCGCCTTTGGGCTTGCCCGTTGAACCCGAGGTATAAATCACATATGCCAGATTTTCACCGTTGAGTACCGGTGCCGGATTGTGCGCCGGCTGGCTGCTCAGATCCAGTTGATCGAGCAGCAGCGCGCGAACGCCGACCTGACCTGGCAGCTGGCTATGCGTCAGCAGCAGGCCAATACGGCTGTCTTCCACCATATAACGCAAGCGGTCGGCCGGATATTCCGGATCGAGCGGGACATAGGCGCCACCCGCTTTCAGGATCGCCAGCAGGCCAATCACCATGTCAAACGAACGCTCCAGCGCGATGCCGACTTTGATTTCGGGCCGCACGCCGAGTTGAATCAGATGATGCGTCAGACGGTTGGCGCGGGCATTCAGTTCGCCATAGCTCAGCAATTCGTCACCGAACAGCAGCGCGCATTTGTCCGGCTGTGCTGCTGCCTGACGTTCGAACAGCAGGTGGACAGGCGCGTCCTGGCCATGCTGCTCACGGTTGTCGCCCCATTGCTGCAAGCGGTCCAGCTGCCGTTCGCTCAACAGCTCAACCTCGCCAACCACGTGCTCCGGCTGATTCGCCAATGCCTGCAATAGCAGCAGATAATGTCCGGCCATGGCTTCAATATGCTCACCATCGAACAACTCTGGCGCATAGCTGAAGTTGGCCGTTACCTGGCCGTTCGAGTTTTCGTAGGTAGTCAGCGACAATTCGCTCTGTACGTTTTGTTCATCAAGGTCGATGCGCTCTACATCCAGATCTGGCCATTGCGCCAGGGAGCCATGATCCAGCCGTAAATGGTTAAACATCACCTGGAACAGCGGATTTCCGTTCAGATTGCGCTCCACCTGCATCGCATCCACAAGCCAGTCCAGAGGCAGATCCTGATTCGCTTGTGCGTTCAAGGCGTGATCCCGCGTTTGCGCCAGCAGCTGCACCAGTGGCGTTTTCGCGTTCAGCCTCGCGGGGAGAACCTGAGTATTGACGAAGAAGCCAACCAGGCCCGCCGTTTCAGCATGATGGCGGTTCGCGACCGGAACGCCTACGCGTATATCGGTCTGTCCGCTGTAGCGGAACAACAGCGCCTGGTACGCCGTCAACAGCACGGCGAAGAACGTGGCGCCATTGTTTTGAGCCTGGCGGCGCAACCCTGCAGTCAGTTCTGGCGGCAATGAGATCACGTGCCGCGCCGCGCCATACCTTGCATCTGCCTTACGCGGACGGGACGTCTGCAAATTCAATGCGGTATTCTGTGCGCCCAGCAGGTCTTTCCACCACGTGAGTTGACGCGCTCCCTCCGGGCCGGCCAGCAAGGCACGCTGCCATGCGGCGTAGTCGCTGTAGGCAATCGGCAGTTGTGCCAGCTGCAATGCCGATCCTTGAACATGCGCTGTATATCGCTGGGCCAATTCATCCAGAATCAGTTGCGTCGAATAGCCGTCCGAAACGATGTGGTGCATGACCACTACAAGCTGGTGCTCCTGCTCCCCACGTTTGAGCAAGGCCGCACGCAACAAAGGGCCATTCGATAAATCAAATGGCTGAGCGCACAGGCGATGTATTTCATCGCCCATATTCAGGTAAGGCAGTGCCACGGCTTGTGGCTCCTGCACCACCGGGTACAAGCTCCCATCCGGATCCTGACGGAACACGGTGCGTAAGGCTGGGTGTCTGGCAACCAGTCCATCCAGAGCAGCGCGCAACGCATCGATATTCAGCTTGCCTTTAAAGCCCAGACCTCCGCTCAAATGATAAGCTGCGCTTTCCGGGTCGAGCTGCCACAGGAACCACAACCGCTGTTGGGCGTAAGACAGTGACGCCGGACCACTATCTGAGCGCGGCACAATAGCGGGCGAGCTCCCCCCATCCGGTGCAGCACCGCCCATCGTGACTGCCAACGCGGCGACCGTGGGATTTTTGAAAAATCCTGTGGGATGCAGCTCGATGCCATAGGTGCTGCGCACCTTGGCCAGTAATTGAATCGCGAGCAGCGAATCCCCACCGAGTTCAAACAGGTTATCGTTCGCACCTACCGGTGTAATGCCAAGGAATTCACTCCACAACGATGCCAGGCCGGTTTCCAGAGCGCCGGAAGGCTCAACGTAGGCCGCGGACAAGGTTGGACGCGCATGCTGCTGCCGTTTTGACTCAGGGGCCGCCAATAGACGCTCAGCCATTTCCATCGAAGCGCTGCGCGCGATCTGTCGCTGTAATCCGATGGTGGATATCAACACCTGCGGTACGGACGGACCGGAAAGAATACGTTCAAGCAGAAGGCCAGCATCAGCGGCCGTGATGCCCTCGCCATCAGGAAGGCGCTGGCCTGACGCCATCCCGACATCGCGCCAGACATCCCAGTTAACCGATACCAGCCATGGATCGCTGCCGCGCTGCGCCAAAGCATCCAGGAAGGCGTTGGCGGCGCAGTAGTCGGCTTGTGCGTAACCGCCGGTGATGGCTGTCAGCGAGGAACATAGCAGAATGAAGTCCAGCGGTTCATTCCTTGTGGCGTTCAGCAGGTTGATTGTGCCCTGTACCTTGGGCGCGAAGACCTTCTCCATGGCCGGCTTCTGCTTCGTCGCGATCATGCCGACGCCAGCAACGCCTGCGGCGTGAATGATGCCGTTAAGGGTGCCGAAGTGCTGTCGTGCGGTGTCGATGGCCGCGTTCATCTGTTCTGCGTCGCTCACATCGGCTTGTAGCGCCAGAACGTCGCCACCAAGCGACTCCAGCTCACGCAGCACGGGCGCATCGGCCTGCATGACGCTGCGATTCACAAGTACAAGCCTGGCCCGCCATGCCTGCGCCAGGTAATGCGCCAGTATCATGCCGACACCGCCCGCGCCACCCGTGATGAGATAGACGCCGTTCTGACGTAAACGCTGATCCCCACTCACCGGCCGCGCCAAGGGCTCGTAATCCTTGATCCAGCGATGAGCGCCGCGATATGCCACCAGCGGTTCACCATTCGTCGCGTTCATTTCGGCGACCACCTGACCTGGCGATACCTGTCCTGGCAGGACGTCCAGCAAACGGCAGGAGATATGCGGATACTCCTGAGGAATGACCTTGCACGCACCGTTCAACGTAGCCAGTTGGGGATGCAGTTCCTCGGTTCCGGTGACATCTTCCATGCCGCTGGTGATGACGGTGATAGCTGCATCGCGTACGCCCGCATCATCCAGTGCCCGCGCCAGTGCCGTCAAGCTGTAAAAGCCTTGTCCCAGCATGTCGGACTGCGGATTCAGTGTCCACAAATGGCACACGTCGATAGCGGAGAACTGCACTGCGGCCAGCAATTGTTTGAAATCCTCCGCACTATCAGGACGCACGGCATAGCGGTCTGCCGCAATGCGTTCAAAACCGGAGCTGCGTTCAACGTGTATCACCGCCCGTCCTTGAGCGGCACACTGACTGGCCAGGCTGTTGGCAAAACTGTCTTCATCGCCGAGTATCAGCACAGCACCACGGCGCTGCTGGTCCGCAACCACCAATGGCATGGCGCGCTTCCACACCGGATGCAGGAACCAGTCGTCCATGCCACGCGGCTTCTCGGACGGCGCCACGGTCTCCGGCACGACCCAATATGACTTCCGTTCAAATGGGTAGGCTGGCAGCGCAACGCGACGGCCTCCATTGATCCCCAGGGCCGAAGGGTTCAGTACAACGCCAGTCACCCACAACTGCGCCAGGCATTGCATATACTGCTGCGCATTCTGGCTACGCCGGGCAGGATGCGACTGCGTGGCAAATACCGGCCGGCCAGTCGACTGCGGATGGCGGCGTGCGAGACTGGTCAACGTCTCGCCTGGTCCTACCTCCAGCAGCACGCGATTGGGTGGTTGCAGCAAAGTCGTCAGGCCGTCGACGAAACGCACAGTGCCACGCATATGGCGCAGCCAGTAAGCGGGATCACGGGCTTCGTCATCCGTGATCCAGTCGCCACTCAGGTTGGATATGAAAGGAATCCCCGGTGCCTGCAGGTGCACGGTACGCAGTACGGCTTCAAATTCAGCCAGTACCGGTTCCACCAGCGAAGAATGAAAAGCCCGGCTGACATGCAGGCGACGTACAGCCACTGCACGCGCGTTGAACTGACGCTCAACGGCTTCGATGGCAGCAAGCGGCCCAGCCAGGACGCATAAATCAGCGGCGTTCACGGCGGCGACATCGCAGCCGGCATCTGCGCCAAGCGCCAACTGTGCTTCGGCCAGGCTGACCGCCAGCATGGCTCCCTCGGCACTTGCCTGTAGCAGGCGCCCGCGCTCAGCGACAATGGTCAGCGCGTCTTCCAGCGTGAACACACCCGCCAGGCAAGCAGCGACATACTCGCCGATGCTGTGACCCAGCAGCGCATCGGGTTTGACGCCATGGCTGATCCACATTTGCGCCATGGCGTATTCCAGCACGAACAGCGCGGGCTGCGTGTAGACAGTCTGCTCAAGCTGCGCTGCTGCAGCGGCTTCGTTTTCCGGCGCGGGATACAGCAGATCGCGCAGATCCAGACCAAGACGGCCTTTCAGCAAAGCGCAGCAGCAATCCACGCTCTCGCGCATGACGTTGTTGGTCCGGTACAGGTCCCTCCCCATATCGGTGTGCTGCGCGCCCTGGCCGGGGAACAGGAACGCTACCGCCGGTGCATCGGCCATGGCCAAACCGCGCACCATCTGCGCACCCGATCCCGTCAATGCCTTGACCGCGTCACCGTGATTATCTGCCCATGCAAGCGCACGGTGAGCAAAATGGCGACGCCCGGCGTGCAGCGTGTAGGCGACATCCCGGAGGCGCTGCGCCGGGTGGCGTTCCAGATGGTCTGCCAACTGCGCAGCCGCGTTATCCAGCGCCTCTTCACTGCGCGCCGACAGCAGAAGCAGTTGCGCAGCGCCGGACACCGGCTGCGGCACTAGCGTTGGCGGCTCTTCCAGCACTACGTGGGCGTTGGTTCCCCCCATGCCAAACGAGCTGACGCCGGCACGGCGCGGTGCGCCGCCCGTGGTCCACGGGCGCGCCTCGGTGTTCACATAGAAAGGGCTTGCGGCGAAATCGATTTGCGGATTGGCCTGCTCAAAATTGAGGCTGGGCGGCAGAATGCCGTGCTTCAGGGCCAGCGCGGCTTTAATCAGGCCGGTGACGCCGGCCGCCGCATCGAGGTGGCCAATATTGGTTTTTACCGAGCCAATCGCGCAATAAGCGCTGTCCTGCGTACTGGCGCGGAAGGCTTGGGTCAACGCGGCGATTTCCACCGGATCGCCCAGCGCGGTGCCCGTTCCATGCGCTTCCACATAGCCTATCGTGCCTGCATCGACACCCGCCATCGCCAATGCCGCCTGTATCACTTCGGCCTGGCCATCGACGCTGGGCGCGCTATACGCCATCTTTTCAGCACCATCATTATTCAGTGCCGATCCTTTAATCACGGCGTGAATGGTATCGCCATCGCGCAGCGCTTCATCCAGCCGCTTGAGCACCACAATGCCCGCACCGCTTCCGATGACCGTTCCGCCGGCCGCCGCGTCAAACGCGCGGCAATGGCCATCCGGTGAGAGAATCGCACCAGCCTGGTGCCGGTAGCCCATCTCCTGCAGCAAATTGAGCCAGACACCACCGGCCAGCGCCAGATCGCTTTCATAATTCAGCAGCGAGCGGCAAGCCATATGTACCGCCACCAGCGAAGTGGAACATGCCGTTTGCACCGACACCGCAGGGCCTCGCAGATTCAATTTGTATGCGATGCGCGTCGCCAGTGATCCCTGGTCGTTGCCATTCATGAGTCCCAGCAGCGAAGCAATGTCGCTGGCCGCCCAGTCCACGCCGGGCAGCAGATTGCGCATCAGGTAAAGATTACTGCCGCATCCCGCATAGACGCCAGTGAGTGCCGGCGTGGCAGCGCCAGCGTAGCCTGCGTGTTCCAATGCGTGCCACGCGGTTTCCAGGAAGACGCGCTGTTGTGGATCGAGCCGCTCTGCCTCACGCGGCGAGTAGCCGAAAAAGCCCGCATCGAATTGATCCAGGCCGTCCAGCACCATGCCTGCTTTTACATACGCCGTATCCGCCAGAGCAGCATTGGCGACACCGCGTTCACGCAATTTCTCGTCATCGAATACCTGACGCGACTCCACGCCACCAACGATATTGCGCCACAGTTCATCCACGCCGGAGGCCCCGGGAAACCGCCCTGCCATGCCAACAATGGCGATCTCTACGCCGCTAAACTCCTGCTGTCCGGGCAGGCCTTGATCTGCGAGATTCATGTCGAAACTCTTTCTGCGACTGCTTTACGTTGTAAGAATGCGCCACGCTGGCGTTTTGCACGTTCATCGACTGCTGCCGTTGACCGCACGGCCGGTGCAGCGCTGCTCAGGAAAGCGGCCAGCGCCTCTAGCGTCGGATACTTGAACAGGTCAATCACGGACGCCTGCAGATCGAGCTGCTGTGCCAGACGGCGCTGGAGCTGCAACAGCAGCAACGAATTACCGCCCAGCTCAAAGAAGCTGTCGCGCCGGTCTACACTCTCCAGTCCCAGCAAGGTGCACCAGAGCTGGCCGAGCGCCTGTTCCAGCTGGCCACGGGGAGCTTCGCTGGCGGTACGCTGCGCCAGCGCCACATCCGGCAGCGCCTTGCGGTCTACCTTGCCGTTGGCGCTCAGCGGCAGCGACGGCAACACCGCGATCTGCTGCGGCACCATATAGTCCGGCAGGCGCCGGGCCAGACGCGCTTTCAATTCAGCGCTGTCCAGCTGTTTTCCTTCGTGCGCCGACACATAGCCCACCAGGCGCTTGCCGCCGCCGGCATCGCGCGCCACCACCACCGCTTCACGCACTTCCGGCTGTGCCAGCAGTTGCGCTTCCACTTCGCCCAGCTCGATGCGCAGGCCACGTATCTTCAATTGATGATCTATACGCCCGAGGTATTCCAGTTGCCCTTCCCCGTTCCAGCGCACCAGGTCACCGGTGCGGTACAAACGGCCGCCGCGCGGATCGAAAGGATCGGCGACAAAACGCTCGGCGCTCAATCCCGGACGATGCAGATAGCCGCGCCCCAACGCAACGCCGCCCAGATACAGCTCGCCCGCGACGCCGGCCGGCACCATGTTCAGGTCCGCATCCAGTACGTATGCGTGGGTTTCACTGATTGGGCGGCCGATCGGGACCAGGCGTTGTCCGTCGTTGCGGCAGGCCCAATGGGTCACGTGGATTGCAGTTTCGGTCGGCCCGTAAAGGTTGTGAAGACCGGCCCGGCGCAGACGTTCAAACGTCTCACGTTGCGTGTCGGCCGGCATGGCCTCGCCGCCGCAGATAATGTGTTTGAGCCGCGTGCTGGCCTCAATGCCTTCATGCGCGAGGAAGGCTTGCAGCATCGGCGGCACAAAATTCACCGTCGTGACCTGGTGCTGCTGGATCAGCGCCACCAGGCGTGCCGGATCGCGCTGATCGCCCGGCAAAGCCAACGCCAGGCGTGCGCCAGTGGTGAGTGGCCAGAACTGCTCCCATACCGAGACGTCGAAACCGAAAGCGGCTTTATGCAGCACCGTATCGGCAGGCGTCAGGCGGTAGGTCTCCTGCATCCAGGCCATGCAGCTGGATAGGGAACGATGGCGGTTGGCTGCGCCCTTGGGATTGCCGGTCGAGCCGGAGGTGTAGATGACATACGCCAGGTTCTCGCCATGCACGGCAACGTTTGGATTGGCGGTGCTCTCAGCGTCAAGGTCAATCTGGTCCAGCAGCAGGACGGGCAGCGCGGGCAACGCAAGATTGTCCGTCAGCGCACTGTGCGTCAGCAGCAGGCTGATGCCGCTGTCCTCGGCCATGTAGCGCAGCCGTTCAGCCGGATAATCGGTATCCAGCGGAACGTAGGCGGCGCCCGCCTTCAGTATCGCCAGCAGCCCTGTCATCATGTCAAACGAACGTTCAACCGCGATGCCGACGCGGCTTTCCAGGCCGATTCCCTGCGCGATGAGCCGATGCGCAAGGCGATTGGCGCGCTCGTTGAGTTCCGCATAACTCAGTGCCTGATCGCCAAACAGCAAAGCTATCGCGTCGGGATAGCGCGCCGCATTGTGTTCAAAGCTGCGGTGCACCGGCTCCGCGTCCTGATGGCGGACCGGATTCACGCCCCATTTCTCCAGCTGGATCTGCTCATGCTGGCTTACCAGCGCCACATCGCTTACCGCCAGCTCACTGCGGTGCGCCAGCGCCGCCAGGATAGCCAGATAGTCTTCGGCCAGCCGGGCGATTGTCGCGGCATCGAACAGCTCTGCTGCGTAAATGAAGCGTACGCCAAGACGGCCATCCGTTTGCTCCGTCGTTTCCAGCGTCAGCTCAAACTGCGCGGCCTGCTCGCGCAGGCGGAGGTATTCGGCTGTCACGCCAGGCAGTTGCGCCAGTGTTCCGAAGTCCGAACGCAGATGATTGAACATCACCTGGAACAATGGGGTATGACTCAGACTGCGCTCGGGTTGGAGGGCATCGACCAGCTGCTCGAACGGCAGATCGGGATGCGATTGCGCCTCCAGTGCAGCGTTTCGCACCTGCGCCAGCAGCGCGCCAAGGCTGCCACGGCCCTGAATATCGCCACGCAGCACCTGGGTGTTGACGAAGAAGCCGATCAGGCCTTCCGCCTCGATGCGCTGCCGGTTGGCGATCGGGATGCCGACACGGATATCGCGCTGGCCACTGTAGCGGTGCAGCAGCGCCATGAAGCCAGCCAGCAGCGCCATGAACAGCGTGCTGCCGTTGCGGCGCGCACACGCATTCAACGCCTCAGCCAGTTGCGGCGCCAGTTCCAGCTGATGGGCGGCTGCCTTATAGTTTGCCACTGCGGGCCGTGGACGATCGACCGGCAAGGCCAGCACCGCCTGTTCACCGCCCAGCTGTTCGCGCCAGTACGCCAGCTGGCGTGCGCCTTCACCCTCTTGCAACCATGCCTGCTGCCAGGCGGCGTAATCCGCATACTGTACCGGCAGTGGCGCCATGACCGCAGCATCTCCGCGGTAGTGCGCGCCCAGCTCGGACAGCAAAACCTGCATCGACACGCCGTCCGAAACGATGTGGTGCATGGCCACTGCCAGGATATGGGTTTCGCCGTCAAGGCGCAGCAGTTTCGCGCGCAGTAGCGGGCCGTGGCACAGGTCGAACGGCTCGGCATTGAGTTCTTCCGCAAGGCGCAGTGCTTCGGCTTCACGCGCGTTTGCGGGGAGTTCGCGCAGGTCGTTTTCCGACCAGGCCAGCGGCAACTCAGGCAGTATCAGCTGCTCTCCCTTGCCATCTGCGCCTGGCTGGAACAAGGTACGCAGCGATTCATGCCTGGCCACCAGCGCTTCGAAGCTTGAACGCAGTACGGCGCTATCCAGCGGGCCGGTATAACGCAACGCTCCGCTGACGTGGTAGGCGCAGCTTTCCGGCGCCATCTGCCACAGGAACCACTGTCTTTGCTGGGCATGCGACAGCGGCAGCGGCGCACCAAGTCGATCTGCTGATAGCGGGACGATGGTGACGGGATGGACGGCAGCCTGCGGCTGTCTGCCGATGGCAGCGGCCATCGCGCCCAATTGCGGATGCTCGAATAGCAGGCGAACCGGAAAATCGACATGCCAACGCTCGCCTATGCGCGCCGCCAGCTGTACCGCCGTCAGCGAATTGCCGCCGCTGGCGAGAAAATGTGCCTCGCGCACAAACACCGTTGCGGCATCCCGTTTGAGCACATCGCGCCACAGGGCCGCCAATACTGCCTCGGTGTCGTTCAGCGGCGCTGCGTCTGCACTATCCGCATCCGCAGGGCCTCCTGATGCAAATGCACCGAATTCATACACCGCATAGGCGTCCAGCGTGCGCTCCTGCCAGCCCTTGCGGCACGCGCCGCGTTGCAGTTTGCCGCTCGATGTCTTGGGCAGCGCGCCCGGATTCAGCAGCACCACTACCGATGCCGGTTCCTTGCAGGCCGTGACAACCGCCTGGCTCAGGGCTTCCACCAATGCCTGCACTGGTACCAGCTTCTGCAAGCCACGTGAGATTTCGACGGCCACGCCGACGCCTTCACCGCCATCGGGCGTCCTGACGGCAAACGCCGCCACCCGCCCTTTACGCGCGGCTTCAACATCCGCCTCGATGCCCTGCTCGATATCCTGCGGATAGATATTGAGGCCGCGCACAATAATCAAGTCCTTGATGCGGCCCGTGATGTACAGCTGTCTGTCATAAAGGAAGCCCAGGTCGCCCGTGCGCAGCCAGCGCCGCCCATCGCGTTCGATAAACGTTTCGGCGCTGGCATCCTCGCGCCGCCAGTAACCACGGGCGATACTTGGGCCGCTGGCCTGGATTTCGCCGGCATGTCCGGTATCCAGCACACGGCCCGTCTCAGGATCGACAATCTCCAGCACGTGATCGACAGCGATGGCGCCACACGCCACCAGCATGGCGCCACCGTCATCCGCCAGCGGCTGGCCTTGCGCCAGGCTCTCAGCGGAGAAGCCCTGTACGCATAAGCCCTCGGCACGGCGGCCGCCAGTCAGCAGCAGCGTGGCTTCAGCCAGGCCATAGCATGGGTAGACTGAATCAGCGGAAAAACCAGCAGGCCTGGTGTGGGCGATGAAATCACGCAGCGTATCGTAGCGCACCGGCTCCGCGCCGGAAAACGCCAGCCGCCAGCTCGACAAGTCAAGCTGCGCAATCTGGCTATCCCTGATCCGTTCAAGGCAAAGACGGAACGCGAAATCCGGCCCGCCACTGATGGTCGCGCGCAACCGCGATATCGCCTGCAGCCAGCGCACCGGCCGTTCGAGGAAAAATTTCGGCGTCATCAAGCCGACGGGAATCCCGCGATGCAGCGGCTGCAGCAGGCCGCCGATCAAGCCCATGTCGTGATACAGCGGCAGCCAGGAGACGAAGATGTCGCTGCTACGCACATCCATGCTGGTTTCGATGGCGCGCTCATTTGCCATCAGGTTGCCGTGCGTGACCATCACGCCTTTGGGCGTCGAGGTCGAGCCCGAGGTGTACTGCAGAAAGGCGACGTCGCTGCTTGCCGGCGCATGCTCCGCCCATTCATCCGCCAGACTGGCGCTGAAGCCATCGGCCGCAATCACCACCGCGCTGCCGAATGCACTCATGGCCTCGCCCACCATCGCCAGGATCGCGCCGGACGTCAGGATACAAGCCGCCTGCGCATCCTCCGCGATACCAACCAGCCGCGCCAGATGTTGCGGCCGCGCCGACTCCGGCGGAAACACCGGCACCGCGACCAATCCCGCGTACATGCAGGCGAAGAAGCCGACCACATAGTGATCGTCATTATCCAGCAGGAGCAATACGCGTTCGCCATGGCCGAAGCGGCGCTGCAAATGCGCCGCCAGCGCACGCACGCGCTGCTCCAGCAAGGCATAGGAAACGGGTGCATCAAAAGCCGCGCCGTCCCGCTCGGCCACCACAATCAGGGCGACGTCGTCGGGACGCTGTTTGGCAAGCGCGCGCAGATGGGCGACAAAATTCTCGGGATAGTGGCGCGCGGGCGACTGAGTAAGCATCGGATGTCCCGCGTATCAGCGTGCGCTGGATTGTTCGGCCATCCAGTCGCGCAGCGACTTCGGACGCATATCGGTCCACGTCTTCTCGACGTATTCCAGCACGCTCTTCTTGTTGCCACGCACGCCATCGACGGCACGCCAGCCGCCGGGCACCGCTTTCCATTGCGGCCAGATCGAATACTGTTCTTCGTGATTTACAAGGACGATGAAGACTTCATCTTCACGATCGAAACAACTGGTGGACATGCGCTAACCTCATGATGGTGATGGCAGCGCCGCGCATTCCGACATGGAAGGCCAGCGGCACTACTCTCCCCTATGACGCATGAGGCAAAGCGAAATTTACTGCGATGGGTAAGGAAAAAGCGGCTACGGCGCCAGTTCAGGCCTGCCTGTCCGCAGGCGGCACAAGGCCCGCCGCAAGCCAGACGCGGCGCGCTTCTTCATATGCCTTGAGGTGATCGGGAGAGGCTTTCAGCCACGCCGCCAGTTCGGCCAGCGCAGCTTCATCGAGTGCATTTTCGTGCTCGCGTTGTATCCAATCGAGGGCGCTTTGCCAATGCTGGTCAGCGTTTGTATTTGTCGTCATGGCCTTGCCGATATGAGATGCACGACATCGTCATTGACGCCGCCGGCACATTATATCAACTGGCGTTATCAGGCCGCCCGCAAGGCATCGCGGCAGCATTCCATCGCATCGCGGATCATAAAGTTCACCAGCGTGGTGGAGATGCCAAGATGGGCCGCCACCTCGCGCTGGGTTTTGCCGGCCAGGCGGTGCAGCTCGAATGCGGCGCGGGTGCGCTCCGGCAGTTTGTCGAGCGCACGCGCCACACGGACCAGCTCCTGGGTGTGGATGGCCTGCACTTCCGGCGTGACGTTCGAACCGGGCTGCAAGTCTTCCTCGCCCGGCGAAAACACCTGCTGCTCGAAAGCGGCGCGGCGATGACGGTCGATGGCCAGGTTGCGCACCAGCTGAAACAGGTAGGCCCCGGGATTCAAAATATGCAGCTCTTCGATACCGTCGGCCAGCTTGACATACGCATCCTGCACAACATCCTCGGCGCGCTGGCGGCAACCCAGGATGCGCGCGGCTGCATCGCGCAATTGGGTGCGGGATGCAATAAAGAGCTGACGGATGTCGACAGCAGTGGTCATGGGCATGGGCATATGTGAGGAGTTGGAATGATAATGATTCGCGTTTACCAATTCTCGCAGATGCTAGCCTTTTTTGCAATGTGTCTTTTTTTGCAGGACGCCAGGAAAATACTGTTGCGTACAAAGAGGGGTGCAGGCCCCGTCACCACGGGCTTTGCCAGGGAAAACCAGCAGCGGCCCGCCCCCATCCGTCTACAGCCAATGGATATCTTTTTGATAGTCGAAAAAAAACCCCTGATTGCTCAGGGGCTTTTGGGCGATAGCCGGAAGACCGGATTAGACCTTGACCGTATCGGCGACAGCGCGGAACTCTTCGATCTGGTCGAAGTTCATGTAGCGATAGATCTTGTCAGCGTTCTGGTCGATCACGCCGATGTGCGACATGTACTCTTCCTTGGTCGGGATGCGGCCCAGTGCCGAGCACACCGCCGCCAGTTCCGCCGAACCCAGGTACACATTGGTTTCCAGACCCAGACGGTTCGGGAAGTTACGGGTCGAGGTCGACATCACAGTAGCACCCTTGCGGATCTGCGCCTGGTTACCCATGCACAGCGAGCAGCCCGGCATTTCCATGCGGGCGCCGGTGCGGCCCAGCGTACCGTAGTGGCCTTCGGCGGTCAGCTGTTGCGCATCCATCTTGGTCGGCGGTGCGATCCACAGACGCACCGGGATATCCGATTTGCCTTCCAGGACTTTGGACGCCGCGCGGAAGTGACCGATGTTGGTCATGCACGAACCAACGAACACGTCGTCGATCTTGTCGCCGGCCACATCAGCCAGGGTCTTGACGTCGTCCGGATCGTTCGGGCAGGCGACGATAGGCTCGTGGATGTCGGCCAGATCGATTTCGATGACCGCTGCGTATTCGGCGTCCGCATCCGGCGACAGCAGGTTCGGGTTGGCCAGCCATGCTTCCATGGCCTTGATACGGCGTTCCAGCGTGCGCTTGTCCTGGTAGTTATTGGCGATCATCCACTTCATCAGCGTGATGTTCGAGGTCATGTACTCGATGATCGGCTCTTTATCCAGGTGCACGGTGCAACCAGCAGCCGAACGCTCTGCCGACGCATCGGACAGCTCGAATGCCTGTTCCACTTTCAGTTTCGGCAGACCTTCGATTTCCAGGATACGGCCGGAGAAGATGTTCTTCTTGCCTTTCTTATCCACGGTCAGCAGGCCTTGCTGGATCGCGTACAGCGGAATCGCGTTGACCAGGTCACGCAGGGTCACGCCTGGCTGCATTTCGCCTTTGAAGCGCACCAGTACCGACTCCGGCATATCCAGCGGCATGACGCCGGTGGCGGCGGCAAACGCCACCAGGCCGGAACCTGCCGGGAACGAGATACCGATAGGGAAACGGGTGTGCGAGTCGCCGCCGGTGCCGACGGTATCCGGCATCAGCAGACGGTTCAGCCACGAGTGGATCACGCCGTCGCCTGGACGCAGTGCCACGCCGCCGCGGTTTTCAATGAAGGTTGGCAGTTCGCGGTGCATCTTCACGTCGACGATTTTTGGATACGCCGCAGTGTGGCAGAACGATTGCATCACCAGGTCCGCCGAGAAGCCCAGGCAAGCCAGATCTTTCAGCTCGTCGCGGGTCATCGGGCCGGTGGTGTCTTGCGAACCCACGGTGGTCATATTCGGTTCGCAGTAGGTGCCTGGACGGATGCCCTGGCCTTCTGGCATGCCGCAAGCACGGCCAACCATCTTCTGCGCCAGCGAGAAACCCTTGCCGGTGTCGGCCGGGTTCTGCGGCAGGCGGAACAGCGTCGATGCTGGCAGGCCCAGCGTTTCGCGCGCCTTGGTGGTCAGACCACGGCCGATAATCAGCGGAATACGGCCACCGGCACGGACTTCGTCAAACAGCACGTCGGATTTCACCTTGAATTCGGCGATGACAACGCCGTTCTTCAGGGCCTTGCCTTCGTATGGACGCAGTTCGATCACGTCGCCCATTTCCATTTGGGTCACATCCAGCTCAATCGGCAGTGCGCCCGCATCTTCCATGGTGTTGTAGAAGATAGGAGCGATCTTGGTGCCCAGGCAGACGCCGCCGAAACGCTTGTTCGGAATGAATGGAATGTCTTCGCCGGTGAACCACAGCACCGAGTTGGTCGCGGATTTACGCGACGAACCGGTACCGACCACGTCGCCAACGTAGGCCACCAGGTTGCCCTTGGCTTTCAGCGCTTCCAGCTGCTTCAGCGGACCGACCTTGCCTGGCTCTTCAGGATTGATGCCTGGGCGTGGATTTTTCAGCATCGCCAGTGCGTGCATCGGAATGTCAGGACGGGTGGTGGCGTCAGGTGCTGGCGACAGATCGTCGGTATTGGTTTCGCCGGAAACCTTGAACACGGTCAGGGTCAGGCTCTGTGGTACTTCCGGACGCGAGGTGAACCACTCGGCATCCGCCCACGATTGCAGCACGCCCTTGGCGCGCGCATTGCCTTTGTCGGCCAGTTCCTTGACGTCGTGGAAGTAGTCGAACATCAGCAGGGTTTTCTTCAGGCCTTCAGCGGCGACGTCGCCGACCACCGCGTCATCCAGCAGATCGATCATCGGCTTGATGTTGAAACCGCCCAGCATGGTGCCCAGCAGCTGGGTCGCCAGTTCGCGCGAAATCAGCGGCGAGGTTTCGGTGCCCTTGGCAACGGCGGTCAGGAAGGCGGACTTGACCTTGGCGGCATCGTCCACGCCCGCAGGTACGCGGTTGGTGATCAGATCGACCAGGAATTGTTCTTCACCGGCAGGTGGGTTCTTCAGCAGTTCCACCAGGTCGGTGGTCTGGGCTGCGGACAGCGGCAGCGGAGGAATACCAAGGGATGCACGTTCGGCAACGTGGTCACGATAAGCAGCTAACATAAGAGATCTCGTCAGGTTGATTGCAGGGCAGGCAATGAGCGACCGCCTGTTCTGAGCGCTATTGTACATCAACAACTCTTATATAAGACATATAATAGGAGACGCCACCGCAGTTTTTGCCACATTCGATGCACAAAAGCACTTGAGCTCTACTGTTGGGCTACGCACAGTGACGCCGGCGGAGTCCGGGCAGAATCGTGTTCATGGCAAAAACACCAACATACTCCTCCAGGCCATCTACCCTGCCCGCCCCGGAACAACGGCGCCCTTTGTTACTACGGCGACGCGACGCCAAAATGGCCAGGTCGCCGCATGCCTATGTACGGGGCAATACCGCACAGTATTACGACTGGCTGCACTCGCTGGCAGGACAACGGCTGCCGCGTGGGCCGGCGATCTGGATCTGCGGCGACTGCCACGTGGGCAATCTGGGGCCAGTGGCCGATTTCGACGGCAAGGTGCAACTCGAATTACGCGATTTCGACCAGACCACCATCGGCAACCCCACCCATGATCTGATCCGGCTTGGCCTGTCACTGGCAACAGCGGCACGGGGCTCGTCGCTGCCGGGCGTGGTCACAGCGCATATGCTACAGCACATGCTGCTCGGATACCAGCGGGCGTTTTATCCCGGCCACGATGGCCTGGTCGCCAAGCCTGGCGTGGTCAAGTCCGCGCTGCGCCACGCCCAGCAGCGGTCATGGCGCATGCTGGCGCGGGAGCGCGCCATCGACGTGCGCCAGACTATCCCGCTCGGCAAGAACTTCTGGCCCCTGAGCGAGGCGGAACGCGCCGCCATTGCAGAGCTGTTTGCCGACCCGCTCGTCATGGAGCACATCACCGGCAGCCGTGCTGTAGGCGACACCGACGCCGAGGCACCGCAAGCCACCGTGCTGGATGCCGCCTACTGGGTCAAGGGTTGCAGCTCGCTAGGCCTGCTGCGCTACGCGGTACTGGTGGATTTCAATGGCGCGCACTGCCTGGTCGACATCAAGGAAGCGGTGGCGGCCACCAGTCCGCGCTACCGCCGCATCAGCATGCCGCGCGATAACGCCCGGCGCGTGGTTGAAGGCGCCAGCCACCTGTCGCCCTCGCTGGGGCAGCGCATGGTGGCGCGCCGCTTCATGGAGCGCGGCGTATTCGTGCGCCAGCTGATGCCGCAAGACCTGAAACTGGAAATTGAGCAGCTCGATATCCATGACGCGGTACGCACCGCAAGCTACCTGGCCTACGTGGTCGGCCGCGCCCACGCCGCGCAAATGGACAGTGGCGTCCGCGCCCAGTGGCTGCAGGAGTTGATGGCCAATCCCGGCAAGATCACCGGCACGCCGGAATGGCTGTGGCAAAGCGTGGTGCAACTGGTCGCCAGCCACGAGGCGGGCTATCTGGAGCACTGCCGCCAGTACGCCATGTCCGCCTAAAGCAACGCCATTTTTTTAAACAAAAAAAGCACCATCGTGCGTTTTCAATCCCAACTACCGAGGAAATTGTGAGCCCCATACTTTACACACCAGACATTGAAGTCATCGATGAAGAAGAGCGCACACTCATCAACCAGATCGTTGAACAGATGGGCGCCACCTCACGCTGCGCCTTCGAACGCCACCGCCATGCACTGCGCGATGCCCATGCCAAGTCGAACGGCCTGCTCAAAGGGCAGCTCACGGTGCATGCCGATTTGCCCGACGAATTGCGCCAGGGCCTGTTCGCCCAGCCGCGCACCTACGACGTGGTCGCCAGGCTGTCGTCGGCGCCGGGCGATATCCATTCCGATGCCATCCCGGCAGCGCGTGGCTTTGCGCTGAAGATCATCGGCGTCGAAGGTGAGCGGCTGACGCCCGATATCGGTGGCCACAACCAGGACTTCCTGATGGTGAACTTCCCTGCCCTCGCCTTCGGCACCATCGCCAAATACAAACGCATGCTGACGCTGCTGGAGGCCAATGCCCATGCGCCCGACACCTTCCAACGGCTGGTGGCCGGTACCGCCCACGGCGCCAAGCAGGTGGTCGAAGCATTGGGCGGCACGCCGGGCGCTACCCTGGACGGACTCGCGCGCGACAATCACCATCCGCTGGGCGAGACCTACCATACCCAGGCCGCCATCCGCTTCGGCGACTACATCGCCAAGCTGGCACTGCATCCCAGCTCGGCCAGTGTGCGCCAATTGACCGGCCAGCCGGTGGACGACATCGCCTACGCAGGCATGCGCGATGCAGTCGCAGCACATTTTGCCCAGCACGGCGCCGAGTACACGCTGTCGGCTCAGCTATGCACCGATCTGGCCAGCATGCCGGTGGAAGATGCCGCTGTCACCTGGCCGGAACATGCCTCGCCGCACCGCCCGCTTGCCACGCTGCGCTTCGCGCCGCAGTCCACCGCCCATCCGGCGCGCCAGGTCTATGGTGACGACGTCTTGTCGTTCAACCCATGGAACGGCATCGTTGCGCACCAGCCGCTTGGCGGCATCATGCGTATCCGCCGATTTGCCTACGAACGCTCCACTGCCTTCCGCCATGCGATGAACGCGCAGCCGCGCGTTGAGCCGGGCCAGGCTTCCGATATTCCCGATTGAAAGGACACTCCCATGACTGACCACAGTACCGACCCACGCCTGGCCGACGAATCGGCCCTGCAAGCCATCCGCCGCAAGATCGACGCGGTCGCCCATGATGCACCCCACCTGGCGAAAATCGCGCTGGAAGCCCTGGTGCGCAAACATAACCCGGACCTCAAGGGCAGCGCCAGCTCCGCCGGGCGCGCGGGCAAGCAGTCCGGCAACGTCTCCGAACTCACGGCCATCGCGCCGCTCAAGCCTGGCGGCGCCGAGCGCCTGCGGCGGATTTTCGACCTGACCAACGGCAATATGGATGGCGCGCAGCGGGTCTCCACGCTGCACGATATGCGCTTCGTGTTCTTTGACAACGATACGCGCATCCTGTTCGCCACCACCTACGACGGCGACTGGGACAGCTACATCAACGACTTCGCTACCAAGATTCCGGAATTGATGGATCTGCTGTTTGCCAATATCGAGGGCTGGCCTGGCATCGACAGCCCGGCCGTGAAAGACTTCATCGCCGGCCATCAGATTGACGCGGCGGGCTGGTTTGTCGCCAATCCGCAGGTCACGGTGGTGGACACCCGCCGCTTCCAGCGCATGGACAAGGCGCTCAATGCCTTCCTTGACCAGATGTCGCGCCAGCCGCCGCAGGACGAAGCCACCCGCCAGGCACTCAATCAGTTGAGTACCGCCTTGTCCCAGCCGAAAGGAGTGGATTACTGATATGGCTTTCCTCACCGATCTCACAGCGCGCTTCAAGCGCGAACACGTCACACTGGCGCTCGATGATATCCAGGCCCTGATCCTGCGTTCCCGCCCGGAGCCATATGTCGGCCTGCATGCCATGCTGCATATCGACGACGCCGAAGGCGGACGTGACCTGATACGCCGCATGGCGGAACACATTCCATCAGCCGCCGGCTGGACCGATGACCGCGAAGCCTGGATGGGCATGGCGCTAAGCTTCCAGGGCCTGAAGGCGCTGGAAGTGCCGCAGGCTTCGCTGGACAGCTTCCCGCTGCCGTTCCAGCAAGGCATGGCGCAGCGTTCCGAGCAGCTGCGCGATGTCGGCAGCAACGCACCGGAGCACTGGGACCCGGCATTCCAGCCGGGCACCTGCCACCTGGCGCTGACGATTTATGCGCGCGACCAGGCCGCGCTGGACGTGGCAAAAGCCAAGGCCATGGACGAACTGGGCCGCTCGCACGGCGTCACGCTGGTGGCACAGCATGCTTTCGGCGCCGACGCCGATGCCAAGAATCCGTTTGGCTTCCGCGACTCCATTTCGCAGCCGTCCATCGCCGGCAGCGGCATCGCGCCCACGCCTGGACAGGAACGCGCCATCGCCGCCGGAGAGTTCATCCTGGGTGAAAACAGCGAAACGGGCGCGCCGGTGGCCATGCCTGATCCAACCGAGCTCGGCCGGAACGGCTCTTTTGTGGTGCTGCGCAAGTATCAAAGCCAGGTCGGCGCCTTCAATGACTTCATCCGCAACCAGGCGAGCAGCGAGGCCGACGAAGAATTATTGGCCGCCAAAATGGTCGGCCGCTGGCGCAGCGGCGCCCCGCTGGTGATGTCGCCGGACCACGACGATGCCACCCTCGGCGCAGATCCCGGCCGGAATAACGATTTCGATTTTTCCAAGGACCCGCGCGGCCTGCTGTGTCCGCACGCCGCGCATATGCGGCGCCTGAATCCGCGTGACAGCCAGCTGACCATCCTCACTGACATCAATATCCACCGGATCATTCGCCGCTCCTCGACCTTTGGTCCCAAGTGGCAGCGCAGCCTGACGGCGCAAGATGACAAGGGCGACAGCGGCATATTTTTCATTTTTATCAGCGCCCGTGCCTACGACACCATCGAGTTCTTCCAGCAGGAATGGATCAACCGCGGCAACTTCATCGACCTCGGCGAGGAGCGCGACCCGCTCGTGGGGCTGCAGGAGCCGCCAGGCAGTTTCACCATTCCGGAAACGCCGGTGCGCCGCCGGATAGACGGTGTGAACACCTTCAACCGCCTGCGCGGCGGTGAGTACCTGTTCATGCCGTCGCTGAGCGCGCTGCGCTGGATAGGAAATGCCGACTGGCGTTAAGTAGGCAACGCCAGCCTCCACATTCGCTTGAGGCTGGCCGCCGTTGCGTATATGCTAAACAGCAGGATGGCGGCCCACAAACCAGCGGGAGAGCTCGAGATGACGGAAATATTGAAGCCCAATCAAGAGAATCAAACGCCAGAGCCGCCGGCCATACCGTTCCGCACCCTGCTCTACCGGTTCATCTTCTTCGACTGGCTATTCCGCGACGTCAATGCGGCACGTAACCGGTTTGAGCGCCACGCGGCGCTGCAGCACAACAAATACATGAGCCGCTACCTGCCGGTCTACCTGCGCCGCTGGAGCATGCTGGCCACGTTCGACTTCGGGCTGGGATTTTTGTTTGAGCGCGGTTTGCAGGCCACCATGCTGTCGGCCTGCTTCTTCACCTGGTCATGTATGACACTGGCCGGCATGGCAGTGATTGTGGTAGCGTGGGTATTTCTGACCTTCGGCCGTTTTTCTTGATGCAATCAATCCAGCAGTGCTTCCTCTTCGCCTTCACCTTATTCCTGACCGGCTGTGCCGGCACCCCGAGCCGGGCTGACCTGCCGGCAGAAAAAACGCCGTACACCGTGCATGTGGTGCAGTACGGCTGGCATACCGCGCTGCTGTTTGACGGCCCGTCCTTCCTGGCCCGCAGCACCAAATTGGGGCACGATTTCAAGGACCACAAGTACATGCTGGTCGGCTGGGGCGATGGCGAGTATTTTGTGGAAGACCACCCCAGCATGGGCCAGGCCGTCAAGGCGCTGGTGGCGTCCGACTATCCTGCCTTGCAGGTAGGCGGCCGCGAGACCAATCCACCACTGGGCGTGGCAGCCGGAGACAGCGTCGCGCTGGCAGTCACGGAAAGCGGCTATGCGCAACTGGTTGCCTACGTTGACCGCAGCATTGCCGCCGATGCGGACGGCAAGCCGGTTTACCTCGGCAAGCAGGTGGCCAACCTGAACCTGTTCTACAAGGCCACCGGCAATTACAGCATGTTCAACAACTGCAACTCATGGCTGGTTGGCGCGCTGCGGGCCGCCGGCTTGCCGGTATCGGGCATCAACCTGACTGCCCGCAGCGTCTTCGAGCAAGCCGAGCGCATTTCTGCGCTCCAGCGGCAGAAGTAGTTCTACGTCTTCCCCGGCCGCGCAAACAGCTGCTCGATTTCTTCCAGCGATTTGCCCTTGGTTTCGGGCAGGAAGAAGGCCGATGTCACGAAGTACACCACGGTGCAAGCGGTCCAGAACAGGAACATGAGGTGGAAGCCGTAATTGCCGACGATCGGCAGGAAGGCGCCTGCAATCAATGTTCCCGTGCCCTGGTTAATCAATAGCGCGACGCCCATGCCGACCGAGCGTATCCGTGTCGGCATCAGTTCGGACAGCGCCAGCCACACGCACACCCCAGGCCCGATCGAGAAGAAAGCGATAAAGCCGCCGATGCACAGCGCCGCCAGCAGGCCGGTCGCGCGGCTGGGTGTCGGGCCGACGCTGGCGCGGACGATCTGCAGCGGCAGCCGTTCCGCAGCAGGGCCGGCGGCCTGCACCTGTACATGCTGCGCCGCATACACGCGCCGTGCCGCATTCAGCGCGTCACGCGATGCCGGCGGCAGCGTGGCAATCAGCTGCTGCGCCTGATCTGCAGCCGCGGCTGCACCGCGTCCACTCCAGGCCAGCTGCGCCTGCTCCAGCAACGCACGCTGCGCGGCGGGCAGCGCCTGCAGCTCCGACCTTGCACGCGCCAGCACCGCCAGCGATGCATCGGTCGGCGTATAGGCTTCCGCGACTTGCTGATGGTCGCCGTATTGATACAGGATGCTCAGTTGCACCGCACCCTGGCCAGCCCAGCGCGCATCCGCCAGGTTGAAATCCAGACGGTTGTCCTTGACCAGCGCCGCCACGTCGGCGCGCACGTCAACCCGCTGCGACTCAAAGCGGTAGAACAGCACCGCCAGCAGACCTAGCGACACGATAATCCCGCCCGTCCCCAGCTTCAGCAGGAATACCCTGCCCTTGCGTTCAACCAGTATGATCGCCACCACCGTCATCACTGAATTGAGGATCTTGATAAGCGTGCCATAGCCCGCCGCCGAAACCGGATCGAGTCCGGCTTTTTGCAAAATGGTCGACATGAACTGCAGCACCGAATTGATGCCCGTCGCCTGGTTGCAGCCGAGGATAATGCAGGCCAGGACGAATGGCAGCACATAACGGCGTTCAGTCAGCATCTCCGTCAGCGCCGTAAACGGCGACGTCTTGGGCCGGGCGCGCTCCGCCGCCAGCGCACTGCCGATATCCTCAAATTCCGCCGCTGCGGCCGGCGGTGGCAGCAGGCGTGCCAGCGCAGCGCGCGCTTTTTCTGCACGCCCATGGCGTATCAGCCAGCGCGGCGACTCCGATACCAGGCAGCAGCCCAGGAAAAACAGGGCGCCCGGATACATCACCGTCAGGAACATGCTGCGCCACGCATGGTCGGCCGCCGCGACGATGCGCTGCTGGTCGCTGCCTGCCGCCTGGATTTCCAGCTCCGCGTTGCCCAGATAATGGTTGCCGACGAAAGCCGCCAGCACAATCCCGCCCGTGAGCATGAACTGGAATACCGCCATGCCGCGCCCACGCTGGGTCGCGGGCAGGCATTCGGCCAGATACAGGGGCACCACCACGGCGATCACGCCACCGCTGGTGCCCTGCAACAGGCGGCCCAGCAACAGCGGCACAAAGGACTGCGACAGATAAATCACGGCCACGCTGCCGACAAACATCAGCGCGCTCATCACCATCATGGGTTTGCGGCCCAGCCAGTCGGCCAGCGCGCCGGCCACCACCGAACCCAGAATCGAGCCGCCCAGCACCGCCGCCACCACCAGCGACAACTGGCTTTCCGACAGGCTGGTGGCACGGTTCAAATAAGGCAGCGCCGGATCAATGATGCCGATATCGATTCCGTACAGCAGGCCGGCAAGGCCGCTGACCACGGCCAGGAATATCTGATAACTCTTTTGCGACATGGCGCTCCTCTCAGCGTGGCCAGCGTGGGCCGTCAGCAGTACGGTAATTGACGTCTTGTACGTCCAGACGCTGCAGCGACGACGGCAGGCGCTGCTGGAAGCCGCTGTAGTCCTTGCGTGGTTTCGGCGTCCATAACACTTCCGCCATCGCCAGCAGGCGCGGCCAGGCCATGTACTCCACCTCGCGCGGCCCGTTCATGTATTCGGTCCACAACTGCACCTGGCTGCCCAGCACATGCCCGGCCAGTTCCGGCGGCATGGCCGCAGGCAGCGGGTCGTAGGCATAGATGCGCTCCAGCGTGATGACCGCACGCGCTCCCGGCGGTTCGCGGTAGCCCTCTGTGTTGGCCGGGATCTGCGCGTAATCGAGATAGGTTTCGCGCTCGGGCGTCATGACCACATCGTGCCCGGCGCGGCTGGCGTTAAGGCCACCCTCCTCGCCGCGCCAGCTCATGACCGTCGCCCCCGGCGCCAGGCCGCCTTCCAGAATTTCGTCCCAGCCGATCAGGCGGCGGCCATGCTGCGAAAGATAAGCGTCCATCTGACCGATGAACCAGCTTTGCAGCTGATGCAGTGCGGGATGTTCGGCAGGCTTGCCTTGCGCGTCCTGGTAATGCTGGATGTCTTCCAGCGTGGCCGATGCCGGCACCAGCTTCAGCGTCTTCATGCGCGCCAGCGCCGCAGGAGATTGCGCCCATTCGGTCTTGGGACACTCGTCGCCGCCGACGTGGATGTACTGGCCGGGGAACAGCGTCAGCACCTCGTCCATCACCTGTTGCAGGAAGCGGATGGTGTTGTCCTCTGGGCTGAACACTTGCCGGATCACGCCCCATTCACGGCCCACTGCCAGCCGGGTCGCCGGCTGGTTGCCCAGCTCAGGATAGGCGGCAATCGCCGCCAGCGCGTGGCCCGGCATCTCGATCTCCGGCACCACGGTAATGTGGCGGGCCGCCGCATAAGCCACCACTTCACGGATATCCTCTTGCGTGTAGTAGCCGCCATGCGGCTGGCCGTCGTAACGCAGGCCCGGTGGATCGCCGGGACGCGGCGTCAGCTGGGTTTCGCTACGCCAGGCGCCCACTTGCGTCAGCAGCGGAAAGCGCTTGATTTCGATGCGCCAGCCCTGATCGTCCGTCAGATGCCAGTGAAATACGTTCATCTTGTTCTGCGCCAGCAGCTCGATGTGTTTGAGTACAAAACTCTTGGGCATGAAGTGCCGTGCCGTGTCCAGATGGCTGCCACGCCAGCCAAAGCGCGGCTGATCCTCGATGCGGACGGCAGGCAGCTGCCAGCGGCGCTGTACTTGCGCCTTGCGGTAGATATCCGCTGGCAGCATCTGGCGCACCGTCTGCACGCCGTAGAACAGGCCCGCCGGTTCTGCCGCGGTGATGGTGACCCCATGCACGTCGCTGGCGAGGCGATAGCCCTCTTTGCCCAGCTTGGCCAGTTTCTTGTCCAGTTTAAGCTGGATGACATTGGTCCCGCCAGCCGTCGCCAGAGGCAGATCAAAGCCCGTGGCCGGACGCAGATAGTCGCGCAGCATCTGCGCCTCCGGCCGCGCCGCGCCATCCGCAACGATGCGCGTGGCGGAGGTCAGCACAAACTCGCCGGCATTGCGCTGCATATGTGCCGGCAGCGGCACGACCTGCTGCGCATATGCTGCCCCCATCATCCCCAGCCAGCATGACACCACAATTTGTAAACGCATACTCACCTCAAACGTAAAATGAAAACACCGGCCAGTCATTCCTCGCGGGACCAGACCAGCTCAATGGCGGCCGCGCTCCCACGCGGCCGGTAAAGCAATGAAACGGTATTCAGTTCAGCATGCGCCAGCCGGATATTGCCCTCGACCAGAAAATAGTCGCTGCGCAAACCGGCCTGCACGCCATCCAGCACCGAGCCATCAGGCAGCGCAGCGCGAAATTCCGCCATACTGCGAAAATACGCCTGGCGGCGGCGCTCCGCCAGCTGGCGCGCCTGCGCCAAGGACAGGCGCGTGGCGGCGGCCAGCAGCTCCGGCGCCGCCGTTTCCAGATTCAGTTCGGCAGGCGCAGGCAGCAGAATGATGAAAGCTGCCAGCGCGGCCAGCACCGGCGGCGTATAGCCTGGCACGCTGGATAATTCATCGATACGCTTGAGCGCCACCTGGCGCCTGGTACTGCCCTCACCCGGCTGGCTGGCAGCGATCACCTGCGCAGTGCGCAAGGCCAGCGCCGGATCAAGCTGCAGACTGGCCAGCAAGCGCTCGTACAGGCGGACTTCCGGCAGGTTCAGCGTGCTGCCGTTGGCCAGGTTGGCGAGGTTGTAGCGCGACTGCGCATCCACCAGCCGGCTGGTAATGCTGGCCGCCACCGCATCGCCTGGATCACGGTCGAAGTAGCGGTCCAGACGAATTTCGGCGGGCTGCGTATTCCAGACACCGTCCAGCGTCGTCAGTTCGGGGGAGCGCTGGCCATCGTCACGCAATATCTGCCGGCTCCAGTCCAGGCCCGCGCGTTGCACCCACTGCGTCTGCACATGCAGGCGCTGGTTTTCCATCATGCGGACCTGGACCTGCTGATGCCAGAACAGGCTGGCGACCGCGCTCACCGCCAGCGTGGTAATCAATAACGCAGTAACCATTGCGATGCCGCGCTGACGGCGGCTGCCACCGTGCTGCATTAGCCTGCTCCCAGCATGAACATCCGCACCAGCGGGGCAACGCTGCCGGCCGGGTGCAGTATCACCTGCAGACCAGGTACATCCGCCGACGGTGGTCTGACCACGCGCCGGGTACGTATTCTCACGCCACCAGCAGCCGCGATGGGCTGCCATGCACCGCCGCTCCAGGTTTGCAGCTCCACTGCCGCCACCTGCTGGTCCAGCGCGGCGCCGGCCTGCGGCGCCACACCGGCAATTGCCGCCTGCCAGGCAGCTCGCAGCTGCTCGATATCACGCGTGGCGGCCGAGGTACTGCGGATCAGCTGAGCGCCGTCGGTGTGATAGACCACCACTTGCATCTGATCGGCACCGCCGTCAACAACGACACTACGCAGCATCACCAGCCGTCCCGGCGCGGCGGACAGCGTCGGCTGTCCATCCAGCGCCGCGCTTCGTACCAGCTGCGCGCAGTCAGCCTCCAGCTGGGCAAAGGCCAGCTGGTGTCCGCGCATGGCGTCCAGCTGCGCGTTCAGTGCCATGCGCGAAGCGAGTATGCCGTCCAGCGCGCGCCACCCCATCACGGTCATCAGCGATAGCACCAGCATCGCGGCCAGCAGCTCGATCAGCGACATGCCGTCTGCGTGGCGCGGGTGACTCACTGGCGGCCTTGTATGCGCTGCCACTCCAGGCCGGGACGGTCAACCCGGAATTGCAGTAGCCGCTGGTGTTCGACCTCGGTCACATACACCGTGCGGCCATCCGGACCGCCGAAACACAGATTGCTGGGCCGCGCGCCGGGCAGACGGATTTCCTGCAGCAGCACGCCGCCCGGTGACAGCTTGGCGATCGTGCCCTTGCCAAAGCGGCTCACATACAGATTGCCGTCCACATCGACGCGCATGCCATCCATGCCAAAGTCCTCAAAGCGGTGCAGCAAGCGCTTGTCCGTCAATGCGCCACCCGCCCCCACCGTGAAGGCCCAGATCAGCTTTTGCACGCTCTCGTTCACGTACAGCGTGCGGCCGTCGGGGCTCAGATCAATGCCATTGGTGGTGCCCATGCCATCCGCCGCCAGGCTGACCTTGCCGTCCGTGTCGATGCGCCACACGCGGCCAGTGTTATGTTCCCAGTCAGGATCGCTGGCATACAGCACGCCGTCCGCAGTCATCGCCAGATCGTTTGGCTGCGTCATCTTCGCCTCATGGGCGTACAGCTGTGGCAGGCTGGAACCCGGGGCGATGCGAAACACATTGTGCCCAACGTAGTCGGCCACATACAGCGCTCCCTGGCGGTCAAACCGCAGGCCGTTCGGCACGGAGGCGCCGGGCAACTGCGCAAACACGCGCCCGGCGCCTTGCGGCGTGACGATGCCGATGGTCTGCTGGCGGCCAAAATTGACCGCGTAGATATTGCCTGCCGCGTCCACCGCCGGGCCTTCTATCCCGGCGGTAAAACTGCGCTCGGCTGTCAGCGCAGTCGCGACATACAACTCCTCGGCCATCGAAGGCGCGCTCCAGTTCAATCCTGCCGACAGCAAAACCACCATCATGCACCGCATGCATTACTCCTTAAAATAAATTCAATGGCCCAGCACCTGCAGCTCCTTGATCGACCCGCTCCATGACGAAGCGCCGGTGCGTCCCGCCACCCGCACCCCGGTTACGCCGCTGATGCCGGTGCCGCTAAAGGTGTAGGTCACGCCACCAGCCGATGCGCTGTTCGGGTAGGCCGGGCTCACAGCCCACCCAGAGTCTACCCAAGTCGTACCGTTGCTTGTGTACTGCAAGCTCAATCCGGCTTCAAAATAGCCGTTGCCATAAGTGTCAATTACGCCGTTAATGAACTTGGCCGATGAAATGGTCTTGGCCGCTGCGAAGGTCACGCCAGCCGCCTGCCATTTCTGGTTTCCGCCTTCCCCCGCGCCGTTGAGGGTCAGGCTGGTGCTGGTGTTGCCGTCATTGACTGCCGCCGCTGCCGCCTTGTTGGTGTTTGCGGTCGAAGTGGTATTAGCGGTCCACACGTAACCACTGCCGGAGGTAGCGATGTTGCTATCTGTTGTACCGCCGCCACCATTCCCCAGGCCTGCCGACACCGCACTCCAGAAAGTCCCATCTTCATAGCCCATGGCCCAGACGCTGGTGCCGCCCAGCGCATAGGTGTTCACCAGCGCGGCCTTGGCGGTAATGCTCTGCGCATCGTCATACCAGAGCACCGGCTGTTTGGTGCTACTGCTCCATCCGGTGCCATCCGGCTGCTGCACCACGGTGCCCCAGGTAGCGTATGGCGTTGCCGATGGCGTGTCGCGTTTTTTGGTAGCGCCATGGGCCGCAATGACATCGTTGTAGCCCGAGACGCCGTTCGCGCCCTTCCAGTAAGCGATAGCGCCCGTACTGTAGTCATAGCCGTAGGTCGGCAGGCCTTGCAGCACCTTGGCCGCCGGCACGCGCGATACCGCATAACTCAGCTTGGCCTGCATCCAGTCCAGGCCCACTTCCGGTCCTGGCCAGGTAGCGGAGCTGGAGGAGGACCAGCCTGGCCCGACTTCGTCATACGTCATGAGCTGGAAGTAGTCCACCGCCGCGCCGATGGCCGCATAGTCATAGCCCGCCAGGTAAGCCGGCTGGCCGTCTCCGCTCATCGGCGGAATGCTGATGATGAGTTTTTTGTTCTGGTTGTGCAGCGCCGTCGCCAGTGCGCTGATGAAGGACGACATCTGCGTCTTCATGGCAGGCTGCACGGCTTCAAGGTCGATGTCGATACCGGCAAAGCCATTGTTGACCGCCAGGTTGACCAGGCTGGTCACGGCAGCCGCACGGCCGCTGGCGGTGGCCAGGAAGCCATTGCTTACCGACGGGTCAAAGCCACCGTAGGAATTGCTGTAATCCGACACGGTGGGATACAGCGGCAGGCTTTTGCTCTTGGCGAAAGTGATGATGCTGTTGGTGGTGGCTGTAACACCGCTGCTGTCGATGCTGCCGTTGGCCAGCATCGCATACGATGAGCCCAGGCCGACCGCCGACAGGCTGCCGTAATACGCCTGCAAATTGGTGTAGGACTGGGTCAGCTGGCCGTCGGTATAGGCCAGTACGAAAGCGCCGGCGGATGCATCGGCGCTCAGTACGGCGGCGGCCAGTGACAGGGAAGCGGCCAGGGTGCGCAGCCGGGACGAAACAATTTTGGTAGCAATCACGAAAGTCTCCAGGTTGAGTATTCATCAGGAACGACTGGGCGAGTTCGCCCCACGGCGGTCCGCGTACGAACCGCCGCTTGCTGCATTACCACGGGTTGAATCAGACTGCCGGGGCGCTTACCACTCGGTGCCCAGGCGAATGCCGAACATGCGCGGATCGTTGTACGACGCCACGGTGAAGGTCTGCTGCGGGCCGCCGATACCAGCCCAGGTCTTGGCACGTACGTCGCCCAGATTGCGAACATACAGTTCGGCGTGCCATGGGAATTTCGAGCCGCCCGGTGCGCTCAGGCGCAGCGAGGCGTCCACCTGGCTATAGGCCTGCTGGGCATCGGACAGGTGCGGCGTATCGAGATTACGCAGCGAGAAATACATCTTGTCCTGCCAGCGCCACTGGATCCAGGGCGACAGCGACCAGCCGTCGTTGAAGTAGAAGTCCTGCGAGAAGCTCAGGTTCAAGGTCTTGGGCGGCGAATACGGCAGGTGGTTGCCGACCACGTTGTAGGGACGCAGTTGCGCCAGCGACGGATCGGTGCCGGTGTAGTAGTCCGGGCATGGCGTCACGCCTTGCGCGGCGCGCGCGGTGCAGCCGATGTCGTCGCTGTAGGTTGGATAGTCCGCAATCTTTGCGCTCAGCAGCGAGGCCGAGTAGCTGATGCGCGCATCACGCCATGGGCGGTACTGCCCTTCCAGCTCCAGGCCCTTGATGTCGGCGCGGCCCACGTTCTGCGTCGACCACCAGCTGATCACCGCATCGCAAGCCGGATGGTCGGCGTCGCAGGTGCGTTTGCTGCGGCCAACCGTATGCTGGCCGGTGACCTGCATGTCCTTGTAGCGGCTGTAGAACACCGTGGCAGACAGCGTCAGACGGTCATCCAGCAGCTTGCCCTTGTAGCCGAATTCCAGATTGGTGACGGTCTCAGGGCGGTACGGCAGGAAGGAATACTGCGGTCCCGGTGGGCCGGAGGCGCAATCATACGGCTTGCCGTTGGCATCGAGTTCGGTGCCGCACAGATTGAAGCGGTCATTGAAACCGCCCGCCTTGTAGCCGGTCGACAGCGAGGTGTACACCATGTTGCGCGGATTGATCTGCCAGGTCAGACCCAGGCGGCCGGTGGTTTTGCTCCACGACTCGGCGTGGTTGCTGATCGACGAGGCAGCAGGAAATGCGCTGCTGCCATAGTAAGCGCCCATGCCAGGCTTGAGCAGGCTGGAATTGACGCCCGTGTAGCCCGGCGTGCCCGGACCGCCGGGATCGAGGATGCCATTGAAGTAGTCCTTGCCATACGCTTCCCAGAACTGGCCATTGTTATCGGCCCGCGAGTCCTTGCTCATGCGGACGCCCGCCGTGAAATTCCAGGCCGGGACGAACTGCCAGTCGGATTGCGCAAACGCTGCCTTGGATTCGGAGCGGCGGTCGGGCTGATGGTAGAAGTTCGCGTACGGATAGCCGCTCGGTCCCTGATTCAGGAAATCCTGGCCGAAGTCGATGCTGTTCTTCTCCTTCATGTAGAACAGGCCAGCTACATAACGCAGCGAGCCGAAATTCTGCCGCAGCTGCAGCTCGTGCACGTCGGATGCAAACCGGGAGCCCAGGGTATAGGTGGCGTTGTCCACCACCGGCCAGTGATCGCCGCCGGCCGCTGCGGTCGCGTTGACATCCGCTTCGATATTCTGGTAACCGGCATCGCTATCCTGCTGCTGGAAACGGCGCTGTACCGCGTGGGCATAGCTATATTCGATGTCGGTTTGCTGGTTCAGATTCCACACAATATTGGAGCGCAGCGTGCGGATCGACATATCGGTCACGCCCGGCACGTTGATGGCAACGTCGTATTTACCGCCTTTGCACGCGTAAGGCGTGCCCGCCGCCTGCGCGCAGTCCTTGAGCGCCAGATCGCCTGCATCATTGTTCTGGTAGGTTTCGTAAGAGACTAGCCATTGCAGGTCTTTGTTCACCTTCCACAGGCCGGACAGGCGAGCGGCCCACTGATTGCGGTTGGTGTAGTAGTCGCTCTTGTCGAGTTTGCGGTTGAGGCGCTGGTCGGTATCGGGAATGCCGTCCGCCGGGAAGCCTTTCGATGGCATGTTGACGTCGTACTTGTCCTGCGTCTGATTGATCCAGCCGTCACGCTTGACGCCCATGGCAGTGAAGCGCAACGCGAAGTCGCTGGTGACGGGAATGTTCTGCACCACGCTGAGCTGGCGGTGGTTGTAGTTGCCCAGGTCCAGTTCAACACTGCCTTCCTTGCTGCCAATCACAGGCTTGTTCGGAATGACGTTGATGCTGCCGCCGGTCGAGTTACGGCCAAACAGCGTGCCTTGCGGGCCGCGCAGAATCTCCAGCCGGTCCAGGTCAAACAGCAGCGCCAGCGCGCCCTGCGGACGCGGCGAATAAATACCCGCAACGTGCAGGCCAACCGCCGGGTTGCCGATCTCGGTGAAGTCGGAATTCGATACGCCGCGAATCGCGATCTGTACCCCGGAGCTGCCGTCCACCGCGCCGCCCAGCTGCAGGTTGGGCACTTCGCCGGACAGCGACTTCACATTGAGCGCGCCTTGGCGCGTCAGGTCTTCCTGGGTTACGGCCGTTACTGCCACCGGCGTTTTCAGCAGCGACGTGCTGTAACGCGTTGCCGTCACCATCACCTCCTGAATGGTATCGGCGGACTTGGGTTTGCTGGCCTCCTCCTGTCCGTAGCCTGGTGCGGCCAGCATGGCCAGCGCCCCGGCAACGGCAGAACTGATGAGGGTTTTCCTGCGGTTCAAATCAAACATGCTCTTTCCTCTTGTTGTTTTGTTGATTGAAATCCTAACTGCTCTTGTTTGCGTTTATTTGCATCCGTGGTTCAACACTAACACTGCCTTTGTGGCCGCAACAAACCTGCGCCCACATCATCATAAAAATCATAAGCTTCTGAATTGATTGACTATTTCTACTTACCTCTGACACTGCACTTACACTTCCTTACGGAGCCGCCGTATGTGCCCTGATGGTCGCCGCCATCGCTCCGAAAAACCTGCATCTCTTTACAATTCATTACAGAGCTGCTGTGCCGTGCCTGCAACACGCAAGCACGTCGGCACAGCGCCAGACGCCCGCTCATGGCGCTGCGGCCTGCAGCACCATCGGTCCGATCTTGCGGGCAAACGGCCAGCCCTGACGTTCATCCGTCGCCAGTTCCCAATTGAAGGCGCCGCGCAAGTCAGGATGGCGGCGCTGCAGTTCGCGCCAGGTGCTTGCCACCTGTGCATCGCTCATGAAATTGGCAGCGTTGTTGATGCCGAAGCCCACCACCACATGCGATGCGCCGAGCAGCTTGACCCACTGGTCAACGTTGGCGATGACATACGCGGGGTCGGCCAGATTGGGGCCGTCGTAGTACTGCGGCGCACAGTAGTCGAGCGCACCCGCGTTCAGCATGTCGCGGCAGAAGCGCTGGTCGATGGCGCTCCACGGCGCCGGTGGTGCGCTGATAATAAAGCCGGGATACATGCGTTTGAGTTCAAGGCTGATCCAGATCATTTCGGCCGTATCGGGGCGCTGGTTGGCCTGGAAGGTATTCCAGTCCAGGCCATCAATGCCGCCGAACTGGCGGTGCAAGCCGGCGATGCTGGCTATGAAGGCGCGCGATTTGGCGCGGTCGGGAAAACTCATGCCGTTGCCGTCGCCGCCGACCGACAGGATGATCTTGCGGCCCTGCACCCGGCGTACATACTGGAGATCGTCCTTGAAGTGTGCGGCGGCGCCACGGCCATCCCCGGGTGACGTCCAATACACGGCGCCAGTACTGCCGGGTGCACCGCCCACCGGCCGCGCGGCAAACAAATACACCAGGCCATAGTGCGGTTCGATGTCACGCAAGCGCACCGGCGCCTCGTACCAGCCGGGATAATAGCCCGCCAGAATCCGCGCCGGCAGGCCCGCCGGTGTAGCGCCCTGCATGCCAAGTGCCGCACCCACCGCAGCAACCACGCCGGCAATACAGACGCCGGCGACAACGTGTTTTAATCTCACTGGCGTACTTCCTGCATCGCGCGCGACAACGAGAAGGCGGCATCATCCTGGTCCAGTGACCAGGACATCAGGCCGCGCAGGCCTTGCTTGCGCACATACGCCGCTTTTTCGCGGATCACGCGCGGATCATCGTAGGTCCAGAAAGTCCCTTTATCGTAGGTCCATAACTGTCTGGTGAGCGGATGATAGAAAACTTTCAGGCCGCGCGCTGCGATGGTTGAATACTGTTCCGCGCCCTCTTCGAATCCCTGCGCCGCACCGGTCGCCGGCTGATACAAGCCGTTGTTGGCCGGACTGACGCCGCTCCAGCCACGCGCATAGAACGGTACGCCAACGACGATTTTCTCTGCCGGGACGCCCGCTTTCATAAAGCGCTTGACGCCGGCATCCACGCTACGCGGGCTGGCGTCGCCGCTGGCCGGATCGGAGTAAAGGTTGGACTGGAAGCCGGTCGGCCCCTGCTTGCTCCACGCGCCGTGGAAGTCATAGGTCATCAGGTTGATCCAGTCCAGCGAGCGGCTATAAGCAGCGGGATCGGTATGGCGCATCTTGTCGCCGGTGCTGTTGATGGCGGCGGTCAGCAGATAGCGCTTGCCATTTTCCTTGCCCAGCGCATCGAGCTGGCGGCGGAACTCCTCCAGCAGCAATGTGAAATTGGCCTTGTCGTCCGGGCCGGGATGTTCCCAATCCAGATCGATACCGTCGAACACCGCAGCAGCCGCACCGATGCCGCCATGGCCGTCCAGCTTGGGCAGATTGCCACGCAAATAGAGGTTGATGCAGGACGAAACCAGAGCACTGCGTAGCGCCGGCGTCGCCGCACCAGCCGGGAACTGATGCGACCATTCGCCGCCGCCCAGGGCCACCAGCACTTTGAGCTGGGGATGGCGTTTCTTCAATTGCGCCAGCTGGTTAAAGTTACCCGCCAGCGCCTGCCCTGGCCGGTCGGCGCTGCCGTCCACCGATTCATCGGCCGTAAAGCGGCGCGCATAATCCAGCGTCGCGTTCATGCCGTTGGCCGTGTCCTCGCTATCGCGCCCACTGTCGCAACGCACACCGCCATCCGGCATTTTGTAGACATTTTCAAACGCATACACCAGGTAGGTGTAGCCCGCTGCGGCCCCGGACTGGTCCAGCTGTTTGAGCCGGAAGCCTTTGCCGATGCTCCAGCCGGTGTAGTAGGAACCCACTTCGGCGGCGTGAGCGCCGCCAGCCAACAGGGCCGCTGCGATGGCCAGACAGGATAAACGTGTACGCATAGTCTCCTCAGAGTTTGATGTATATTTTTCGGCGGTCCATCACATAGGCCACCAGCCAGCATGCCAGCATGTACGCCACCGCGAACAACAGGGACGCGTTGTAAGGCGATGACCACGACAGGAACAGGGTTTGATACAGCCAGCGGTACAGCATGTCGCCGCCCACGTGCAGCCGTGCCAGCACAATCACCGCGACATCCGCCAGCACATAGATGAACAGCGTGTTTTTGCCGAAGACCTCGAAAAAGTATGTGCCAGACCGCAGCCCCGCCTTGTCGATAACAGCAGACAGCACCGCCAGGATGATCAGATCCCAGCCCACGGTGCAGACCACGAAGGAACTGGTCCACAGCTTTTTGTTCATCGGCAGCAGCGCGTCCCATCCGTACGCCAGCAACAGGCAGGCCGCTCCCGCCATCGCCAGCTGCGTCAGCGGGCGCTTTTGCCGGAGCCACACCGCCGCGCCATAACCCGCCAGCACGTTGACGATGGATGGCAAGGTGCTGAGTATTCCTTCCGGATCAAATGCGATGCCCTCGCCGTGATAAAGATGCGGTGCGCCCAGCAGCGCCAGATCGAGTTTGAGCACGGCGTTGCCACTGAGCGTGTAGTCACCGAAGGAAGCCAGCAGCCACCAGTATCCCGTCAACGCGATCACGCTGAATACGGCGGCCCCGCGCAAGCCGCTATAACGCACGATCAGCGCGGCAAACACGTAGCACAGGCCGATCCGCTGCAGCACGCCCATGACGCGGGTATGCGCGAACGGCGCCAGCGTGAAGTCCGGCGTAAAGAACGGGAACCAGTACAGCAGATAGCCGCACAAGAAAATCAGCGCACCGCGCTTGAGCACGCGCTTGAGGAAATACGCCTCGCTATGGGCCTCGAACTTCTTCATGCTCAAGCTCATGGCAGCGCCCACCACAAACAGGAAGGACGGGAAGACAAGGTCCGTCAGCGTGAACCCATGCCAGAGCGCGTGCTCCAGCGGCGCATAGCTGTTTTCACCGCCAGGGGTATTCACAATAATCATCAGCGCCAGCGTCAGGCCGCGGAAGACGTCCAGCGCCAGATAGCGCGGGGAAGCAGGATTCGACATCTCAGAGTTTCAGTTTAACGTTATAGACATTCAGGACAGCGACGACCGCCACGATCACTGAAGAAAACAGCAGCGCGAAAGCGATGGCAACACCGCCATGCATCAGCACCGGCCACCAGTGCAGATGCAGGTAGCGCATCAGCGTGGCCAGCACGATCGGCAGCAGATAAGTCACCAGGGGATTGGCCGCTGCAGGCTGCACCAGCGCAGTCCATTGCGTGAGGTGACGCATTGTGGTCAGCCAGTACAGCAGTACCAACAGGCCGCTGCACAGCGCCGCGCAATACAGCGCCCACGGCGGTGTCGCGCCGATCTTGGAGATGGGATAAACGTGATGCAGCAGGTACGCCGCCACGGACAGCAGCAAGGCCATTGCCAAACCTGCCGCTACCCGCCGCTTGCCATCGGCGCCACGTGCGCCATCAAACAACAGCAGCGCGCAGATGGCGCCGCACAACACAACGGAGGTATGCGTGGCGTGCATGGCGACGACTTCGTTGCCATCGAAAGCGTGGCTGGCCATGAACCACAGCACGCAGGTCACTGCCGCAAGAACCAGCACTGCCAGCCGTCCACGCCCGGCGAGATACACCAGGCTGGCGGCGAGGTACGCCCAGCCGATGCAGCCCAGAATGCCCCACCACGACGTCTGCATCCAGCCATCGCCGGCCGGACCACTGCGGTAGACCAGCGCCAGGAACACGATTGCCGCCACGCCAGACCAGCGCAGCAGGCGGTTGCTGCGCGTGCCCCATACCAGCAGCGCCGCGCCAAAAAAGCACAAGGCCCACAGCTCGATGGAGATACCCATTGCCGCCTGGTTGTAGCCCTCCTCCGTGTTGACCATGAACAGGCCGAAGACGATCAGGCCAAACGCCCTTGCCGCAACCTGGCGCAGGGTCTGGCCCATACTGCCCCCGATTGCCAGCCGGTGATTCAGGCTGAAAGGCACCGAGGTACCGACCACGAACAGAAACGCCGGGAACACGATGTCGGCCAGGCTCATGCCGTCAACACTGGCCGCCATGTGCTGGATGCCGTAAGGGACGCCGTCGGCGCCCGACAGGCAGTTCACGAACAGCATGACAACGAACGTCAGGCCGCGCAAGGCGTCGATGGCGACGATGCGCTGGCGCGGTAGAACAGGGAGTTTTTTTATTTGCATGCAGAGACACTAGCATGTGCCTGACGGGCCTCGCAACGGCACCCAGCTAACACGGCAAGTGATTGATTACATGGAAGAATCATTAAAAATGGAGGAATCGCGCTTACGCTTCTTTACAGAAGTGGTCTGCATCGCCGCAGAACCGGTGCCCCTGAACTCCGCCAGTTCACAAATCATTACGAATTGATGGCGCCCGGCAGCAGGATCGTGGCAAGCAAGCCACCTTCCGGATGGTTCTGCAGTACCAGCGTGCCCTGGTTTTCTTCGATGATGCTGCGGGCGATTCCCAGTCCCAGTCCCAGACCATCCGCATTTTTGGCACGTCCATGATCGAGCCGCATGTGCGGCTCAAACAGTTGCGCCAGCTGTTCCGGCGGCACGCCCGGCCCGTAATCTCGAATCTGGATATGCACCACACCGTCGTACTCCGAGGTAGAGATATCGGCGCGGCCGCCGTAGAACAGGGCATTGTCCAACAGGTTGCCGATGGCACGCTTGAGCGCCAGCGGCCTGGCGTGCACCACCAGTCCGGCCGGCGCAAAGCCGATCTTGTGTCCGGCCAGTTGCGCGCTGCGCAGCATGCGCCCGATCAGCGCGTCCAGCCTGACGGGCGTGGTGTTTTCATAGATGTCACTGTCCTTCACGGTTTGCAGCGCACCTTTTACCATCATGTCCAGATCATCCAGATCGTCATGAAACTCCCTGCGCACGGCGTCATTGTTCAGCAGCTCGGAGCGCAGCTTGAGGCGCGTGATCGGCGTGCGCAGATCGTGAGAGATCGAGAGGAACAGGCGTTCGCGGTCTTCCACATAGCGCTGCAGCTGGGTTTGCGCCTGCTCCAGCTCCTGCGTGCGGGTCCGCACCTGCACCTCCAGCTCGCGCCGCCGGCGCGCATGCATGCGTTCACGGGTGCGGTGGCCCAGCCACACCAGTATCAGCGCTGACAGGATGAACGCAAGCCGGAACCACCAGCGCTGCCAATATGGCGGCGCGATGTCAAACGCCAGTGGTGGCGAGGGCTGGCCCCAGACGCCATCCTTGTTTGCGGCCTGCACCTGGAACTCGTAGGCGCCGGGATCGAGATTGGTATAAGTGGCGACGCGCTTGCTGGCATCGCTCTCGATCCAGTCACGGTCATAGCCTTTAAGGCGGTAGCGGAACCGGTTACGCTGCGGATCGCTGTAGTGCAGCGCCGCGAATTCAAACGTCAGCGCCGCCGCATCATGCGCCAGGCGCATCGCAGCGCTGCCGACGTGCAGCGGCTTGCCGCCTGCCTCAACCGAGGTGACCACTGCGGGCGGTGGGTAGGGATTGTCGCGTATGCCCGCCGGGTGGAACACGGTCAGGCCATTGACGCCGCCAAAATACATGGTGCCATCGCGCTCGCGGTAGGCCGAGCCGGAAAAGTAATAGCCCTCTATCATGCCATCGCGGGCGGAATAATTCTTGAACGCGCCCGTTGCAGGCGCCATGCGCGAAATCCCGGTGGCAGTGCTGAGCCAGAGCGCACCATCATCGGCCTGCAGGATGGCGCCGATGGAGTCGTCGGCCAGCCCGTCGCGCGTGGTGTAGCGGCGGAAGCGTAGCGTGCCGCTAGCGTCGCGCACCATGCGGTTCAAGCCACCATTGGTACCGATCCACAGTGTGCCCTGACGGTCGAGAAAGAGCGACTGCACGCGGTCGCTGCTCAGGCTCGATGCATCCGCCGGGTCGTGATGGAAGCGGCGGAAACCACGGCCATCGGCGGTCAGCAGATTCAGGCCATTGTCCGTGGCGACCCAGATCGCACCGGTGGCGTCTTCCGCCGTCATGCGTACCCAGTCGTCACTAAGACTGGCCGGATCGCGCGCGTCATGGCGGAAGCTGCGGTCAGGCCCGCCCCCGCTGTCGATACGGTGCAAGCCTCCACGGCTGCCTATCCACAAGTTGCCGGCGCGGTCCCCCGTGATGTGGGTGATCGAACCGCTATTGGGATCGGGGCTGTCAAAGCTGTGTGCCGCATACGTGCCCCGCTCGGGATCAAAGCGCCCAAGTTCGGCGCTGCTGCCAACCCAGGTCACGCCACGCGCATCGCGGTACACCGACAGCACGATCTCCTTGTTGTGCATATGGCGCTCCAGCCGGGCGTCACCGCGCAGCCGGGTCACCTTGCCGGTCGCCGGGTCCAGCCGGTCGATACCGCCAATGCCCGCCAGTAGCAGCCCGCCTTTACCATCGCTGCACATGCCATAGATCCGGTTGTCGTGCAGCGTGCGCGGATCACCCGGGATGTGGAAGTAGCGGCTAAAGCCACCGCTGGCCAGGTCGGCGCGCCGCACACCAGCCGTCCAGGTGCCTACCCACAGCGTGCCGCTATGGTCCTGGAACAGGCTGGACACCTCATTGCTGGCGCTCTGGTGGGGATCGGCAGGGATCACGTCAAAGCGTTTGCGCGCCGCATCCCAGCGGTGCAGGCCATTGGTATTGGTGCCCAGCCACAGCGTGTTGTCGCGGTCCTGCACCAGCGCGGTCACCAGTCCTGGCGCCAGTCCATCGGCCGGGCCAAACAGATGGCGCGGCATGCCCGGCACGCCCAGCTGCCAGCTCACCAGGCCATCCATGGTGACCAGCCACAGGACCTGGTGCTGGTCGATGCGTAGCTGCTGCACCTCGTTGAGCGGTGCATTCGGCCTGGCCGGCGTATCGATGTGGAAGTGCTGGAACTGCGTCGCGCCGGCGGCAAGCCGGTCCAGGCCTTGCTTGAGGCCGACCCACAATCCGCCATCGGCATCCAGTGCCAGCGCGTTGACCCGGTCGTTGGCCAGGCTGCCAGGATCGGCTGGATCATGGCGCAGCACCTGATAACGTCCCGATTCAGGATCAAAGTGATGGACGCCATCGCTGGTACCCAGCCATAGCTGTCCATAACCATCGCTGATGATGGCCTGCACCTGCTGCCGGCCGCTCCGCCCCGGACCATCAGGGGCTACAGGGAAGCGGGTGAAATCGCCGGTGGCAGGATCAAAGCGCTGCAAGCCGCCACGGGTGCCGACCCATAGGCGGTTCTTTTTATCGACATGGAGCACCTGCACCCAGTTGTCGGCCAGGCTGCGCGGGTCGTTGGGAATGGTGCGGTAGACAGTGACGCGGTAGCCATCGTAGCGGCTCAAGCCATGCTGGCTGCCGAACCACATATAGCCCTGCTGGTCCTGCACAATCGCGGTGACGGTTTCCTGCGCCAGGCCGTCTTTGACGCTCAATTGCTCGAAGTTGAGGGTGTGCGGTATCGCGGCCGTTGCGAGGCAGTGCAGCAGCCACAGACAGCTGGCCAGCATGGCATGGCGAAGCATGGTGACCGGCTCACGCCGGCGACACAGCAACATCGGCCGAGAACACGTAGCCGGCGCCGCGCACCGTCTTGATCAGCGACGGCTGCTTGCCGTCGTCATTCAGGCGCAGCCGCAGCTTGCTGATCTGGACATCGAGCGAGCGGTCGAGTGGACCGGCATCACGGCCACGCGTCTGTTCGCATAACACGCTGCGGTCGAGAATCGCGCCAGGATGTTCAACGAAGTATTTCAGCAACTGATAATCAAGGCCGGTCAAGGGTACCAGCGCGCCTGCGCTGTCGGTCACCGTGCGCTCCAGCAGGTCCAGCGTGAAGCCGACAAAACGGTAATAGCGCGTGACGCTCTGATTGTCGATGCCGGCGCGGCGTAGCAGCGCCTTGATACGGGCCAGCAGCTCGCGCGGGTCGTAAGGCTTGGCGATGTAATCGTCCGCGCCCAGTTCCAGGCCGACGATACGGTCCGCCCCATCGGAAATCGCGGTCAGCATGATGACCGGCACATTGGAGCGGCGGCGCACCTCTTTGCACAGCACGAAGCCGTCGGTATCGGGCAGCATCACATCCAGGATCACCAGCGACAGCTGGTCGGCAAGACGTGAGAACTCGGATTGAAAGCTCAGGCCATTCTGCGCCAGCGTTACCTCGTACTGGTGTTTTTCCAGATAGGTCTTCAGCAGCACGCCCGCTTTCTCGTCATCCTCCGCAATCAATATCTTGCGCATACCGCTTCCTGTCCGATGAATTCTGTTCTTAATCGCGCCTTAGTATAACCATAAGAGCGTGGAAAGAAAAAGCCGGTGTCCGGCGGGACACCGGCCAAATAGGAAGCACCGTACCAAGGGGAGGAATCGGTGATTCCACTACTGAGCAGGCACGAGCTCATACCCACGGTCGGATTCTAGCACCGGCGGCACGGACTGCCGAAAAGGTGCTAAGCATATGATTTATATGGAAAATATCTATTCAGACCAAATATGCCATTACATTTCCTTACCGCGGCCGGCCCAGGCCTTGGGAACTGCCGCCATTGCCGCTACACGAGGCGCAATATCCACTACAGACGCCTTACAAAACTTAACAAAAATCTTCGTAGCGCACGCTACAAACCTGTCTGGCACTGCCCCGAGGCAGCGCTGCCAATACGCCGGCGGCAAACTGGCAGACGGTGTCATGGCGCCTGCGCGCTGCCGCGCGTTTACGTGAAGGCACGGTCAGCAGACAAGGTTCTTTCAGGCCCAAACATGGCAATTCGAAGTTGCCATCGGGGCGCGGCAAGGCACCGCAGGAGCGCCAGAAATCATCATAGTCCGCATGCACCTTGCCCTGCCGCTGCGCGCGCAGCAGAACGCGATTGCGGTTGCTCACCAGTTGCATATGCTGGCAACCTAGGTCGTGCCCCAGCACATTGAGCAGCTTGACCATCAGGTTCTTTGGTCGTAAGCCATGCAACTCGCTTGTCGCGGTACGCACCAGCGCCAAACCATGCTCGCCTTTCGGTCCCTGCATGCAGCCGACGCCCATCTGCACCGCAGCATCGGTGGGCAGGAAGGTAAAGGCGCAAGAATAGGCCAACTCATTGTTCCGCAACAGGCGCAACGCCAGCTCCCCTTCACGTTCCAGCGGCTCGACCGCGCATAGCTGCAGCTGATAAACCGCCCCGGATTTTCCTTCGACCGATGCCAGCAAGACCGGACCTCTCGCGGCCTTCAGCGTCAGTGCTCCCCAGCCTATCGCCTGGATAAAGGTGTAATGCCCGATGAGCACCCGCACCCGCTGCGAGCACGACATGGTGTTGCTCTGGTAAGGACGGTAGATCTTGCAGATCAGGCGCGGGCGGATCGTCGCCAGGTCGGCAAACAGTGCGTCTGAATTCAAAAACACCAGCCACTTGTCAGTGGCATAGGGATGCAAAAACGCTCTGAGATTTAATTTTACGCTTTCACGCAGCCATTTGAGGCCACGGAAATCATTCGCTCCGCAGCTCGGAGAAATCGTTGGCGCGTACATGGATAACAACTCCTACAGACACGGCGCTTGGCAGTAAGCGCCTTACCGTAAGAGTAGCGGCGATCCATGAACGGACTATGGGGCACACATGGAGATTTGATTGAGACACGAAAAATCTGTCGCCGGTTCCACCACCGGCTATTTCGGCGCCGTCCTGTAACGCGCCATCATCTGGTCGATGGCGCCACGCCGGTGCAGCGCGTCGATGGCGCGGTTCAGCTGCGCGAGCGTCAGCTTGCCGTCCGGTCTGATCGCGCAATAGGTGTTGAAGCTATTGATTTTGAGGCTCACGGCATTCAATTGCTGCCGCGACGGATGAACGTAACGCGCATAGTCGAAGTACAGTGAGTTTGTGACGATGTAATCGAAACGGTGCAGCACCAGCTTGGCCAGGTTGACCTCATCGCTCATGGCATCGTCACGCGTGTAATGCACGCCGATTTCCGCATCGATCTCGGGATAGCGGTAGCCGTGTATGGTGCCCAGCCGGGCATCACGCAGGTCCCTGAGCGTATTCGCGGGCGGCGTGTCCGTGCGTGAGGCAACGATCAGGTTATTGGTGAATATCGCCGAGGACCAGGCGTAGTTCTTCCCGTCCAGCCACTCCGGCTTGAGATCGCAGACGATATCCGCTTTACCGGTTTGCAGCATTTCTTCCACCCGCTTGCGGGGCACCAGCAGATAGCGCGGCGTGAGCTGCAAGGCTGCGGCCAACGCGTCGCCGAAATCCTTGAGCAGACCACCGCTCAAGGTATAGCCGGAAAAAGCCGTCATCGGCATGGCGCTCCCCGAGGAGATTGCAAACACCAGGTCCTGCGACCGGCATACGCCGGCACTCAGTAGCAGTAGAAACACTATCGATCGCATCATTTTCATCAGCGTATGATACCGCCCTTCGCAATCTCTACGCGCATCCATCTATATGACATGGCAATTCCGTTGCATTTCTTGTTACGCGTCAGCCAGGCACCTTTCCGGTCAAGGTATCTCGGACGACATCCAGCACGGCGGCGCGCGCGCCATGGATGAAGAAGTGGTCGCCCTCCAGCCATATCACGCGGCTCTCGGCACTGGTTTCCATCGACCACGCTGACGCCTGATCCAGCGTGACATGCGGATCGCCGCGCCCTGCCAGCACGGTCAGCGGCATATCCAGCAGCGGTGCGAGACGGTACCGGTAGCTGTCCACCAGGCCAAAGTCGGCCCGTATCATGGGCAGCAGCATCGCCATCAGTTCTGCGCTTTCAAGTACGGCAGCCGGCGTGCCGTTGTAGGATTTCAGTTCCGTCATCAGGTCCTCATCGGGCAGCAGATGCAGATTGCGGCCCGGCTTGCGCATGCCTGGCGCTGCACTGCCAGACACCATCAGATGACATGGTTGCGGCAGCAAGCGCAGCTTGCAGTAACGCGCCACTTCGAACGCCAGCAGCCCGCCCAGACTGTGGCCGAAGAACGCAAACGGCAGCCGCTCCTGCGCCGCGATAGCGTAGGCCAGTTCCTGCACCAGCCAGAAAAAATTGGACGCGGGCTTCTCGCTGAAGCGGCTGCCACGGCCCGGCAATTCAATCGCTACAACCTCAATCGCGGGATCGAGTTCACGCTGCCATCCGCCGTAGACAGCGGCACTGCCGCCGGCATAGGCAAAGCAGTACAGCCGCATGCGCGGCCTGGTAATCGCCGGCTGGCGTATAAACCAGCGCTGGATTTCAGGGATCGTCATGCCCAGTCCTTAAACAGCATGCAGCGATGTACGCTGCGGTGTGCTGATTTCACTCAGGTGGCCGTCCGCCAGCTTGATGATACGGTCAGCACAATCGAAATACGCGTCGTCGTGACTAATCACCAGTACTGTCTTGCCGCGCTCCTTCAGATCCGGCAGCAGCTCGGTGTAGAACACCCGCTTGAACGCCGGGTCCTGATCCGCCGCCCATTCGTCAAACAGATAAATGGGACGGTCCTCAAGATACGACGCCACCAGCGCCAGGCGCTTGCGCTGGCCCGTGGACAGGTTCACGGTCGTGAATTTTCCGTTCTCCACCCGCACCTTATGCCCCATCTGAAGCTGCTCGATGTAGCGCATGGCGCGCGCCGGCATGTCGGTGCCGTCGCAGTCCAGCAGCTGGTCGAACAGGTGGAAGTCCGCAAACACTGCGGAGAAATGGCTACGGTAGTGTTCCAGGTTGCCTTCCGTGACAGCGACGCCATTCAGCCTCACCGTCCCGGCTTCCGGCTGATACAGGCCAAGCAGCAGCATCGCCAGCGTCGTCTTGCCGCTGCCATTGCCCCCCACGATGAACACGGTCTCGCCTTGGGTGACGCTCAGATCCAGCGGCCCAAGCATGAAATGACTGTCGTCCTGCAGGCCCGGATAGCGATGGCAGACGCCATGCAATTCCAGCTGCAGGCCACCCTGCGCGCCGAACGGGTTGGTGGCGAGTGCCACGGCTGGCCGTGCATCCAGCTCGCCATTGAGCTGCATGATCTTGTTGAGGGCGACGGCAGCCTGCCGCACGGGCGGTAAAGCGCCCACCATCTCGGTCACAGGCTTGATCAGATAGAGCAGCGTCAGCGTGATGGCGGTCAGCGTTGCCGACTGCTGCGGCAACCATTGCGGCAGCACGAACAGCAGCATGCCGATCACCAGGTAGAACATCATCGCGCCAGCATTGGCTACCCAGGTATAGGTGCTCATGGCGCGGACAAAGGTGTCGCGGAATCCGCCGGCACTCCCCGCCAGCACGCGTCCGACAAACTGCTCGGCGCGAGTGCGATTGAGCTGCAATTCCTTGCTGCCCTCCACCAGGCTGCGGAAATGGCCATACAGCGCATCCATATGCTCGCGCATCCTGACCAGTTGGCGCAGCGGCCCACGCTCCGCGTAGTGGTAAACGGTCACGCACACCACCAGGCACACGGCAAACACCAGGAATACCTGCCAGGACAGCCAGGCCATATAGCCAAGACAAGCCACAATGACAACCACGTTACCAAATGCCAGTGGCAGAAACTGGAATGCCTGGATGAAGGTGTCGATGTCCTTGGTCAGGATGGCCAGCAAACCGTGCTTGCCCAGCTCCTGCAGGCGAGTCAGGGGTGTCGCCAACAGCTTTCGGCTCAACGCCACACGCAGCCGGAAGATGGCGTCCTGCGTCAGCCGCAGCAGAGCGATCTCCGAAATCGACTTGCATACCAGCGTCACCAGGCACAGGCCGAAAAAACTCCAGGCCAGTGCTGACGGGCTTTCCTTCCCGCTCACACCTTTGCTGATGACCGCCACCAGCGCTGCCCCGGCCACGCCACCAATCGAACCAGCGACCGTGGCGATTGTCAGCAAGCGGCGCGACTGCCGGTACAGATACGTGAGTAGATTCATGCCCGTCCTTCCAGCAGGCCATTCAGATGGTCCGCAATTGCCGACGCATTCGCGCCAAGAATAAAGTCGCCATGCCGTCCCGGCAGCGTAAAGGCCGCGCTGCGCTCGCGAGCATGCGTGTACGCGTGCCATGCCTTGACGTCCGCGCCCTCGTCCACCGTTCGGTCAGCCCAGAAGCTATACACCGGCGCCTGTAACATGGCAGGTTGGAAGCCGTTGGCCAGGCGGATATTGTCATTCATATCGCGGTGTTTATGCACCAGTAACGCTTGCAAAGCGCGGTCGAAGGACAGCCGGGCTTCCAGGTGTTCGGGCGCCTCACGCAGCAACGCGGCCAGCTGCGGTATGCCGATTTCACCTGCAAGCATGCGAATGCGCTGATACAGTGCCACGTTTTCATCACCCACACGCGCTTCCAGCGCATAAGTGCTATCGGCCAGCATATCGTCAAGATATTGCTCCAGCGTGAAGCCAGGGCGCACCACATCGCCACGGAATACGGTGTCAAACGGCGCGACCCAGGCCACCTGATGCCCCTGCTCTTCAAGCACGGCAGCGATACGCATGGCGAGCGTGCCGCCGAGAGACCATCCGGCCAGGCGATAGGGTCCGGCACAGGTGGCGGTGATATCGCGTGCATAGGCCGCCGCCACGGCATCCAGCGTGTAGGGCGTAATACTGACGCCAGCATGGAATGCGGACTGTATGCCATATACCGTGTAGTCCGCCGCCAGCGCCCCTGTCAGTTCGGCGTAGCAGAAAATGCTGCCATCCGCCGGGTGCACCACGAACAGCGGCGTGTGGCCGCCTGTACGCAGCGGCACCACGTGGCTTTCGGTCACGGTATCGGCGTCCAGGGCTGCGGCTAGCGTTGCAACGGTCGGCGTGGAAAACAGCTGCGCCACTGGCAAGCGGCGCCCCAGTTCACTGCCGATGGCCGCAATCAGCCGGACAGCAAGCAGTGAGTTGCCGCCGAGCGTGAAGAAGTTGTCATGCGCGCCCACGCGCTCCGTCCGCAGCAGGCGGCTCCAGAGCACGGCAAGACGCTGCTCGGTGGCAGTCGCTGGCGCGACGTAAGGCTGGTCTTCCGGCGCCGTATCGGGTGCGGGCAAGGCTGCCCGATTGACCTTGCCGTTCGGTGTCAGTGGCAATGCATCTAGCGCCACATAACGGGTCGGTCGCATATAGTCGGGGAGCTTGGCGCGTAAGTACTCGCGCAGAACGGCGGTATCGGGCAGGCCATCTTCTCCGACGACATACGCCACCAGTTGCTTCTCGCCGCTGTCGTCGGCGCGGATCACCACGATCGCCTCGCGTACCAGCTCATGCTGCCCCAGCACGGATTCAACATGCCCAAGCTCGATGCGGAAGCCGCGCAGCTTTACCTGCGTGTCGGCACGGCCCAGACACTCGACCATGCCATTCGGCAGATATCGTCCCAGGTCGCCAGTGCGGTACATGCGATCCGACGCTGCCTGTGAAAATGGATTCGGCAGGAAGCGTTGCGCCGTCAGCTCCGGATCGCTGCGGTAGCCCGCTGCCAGATGAGGGCTGCGCAAATATACCTCGCCATGCTCGCCAACACCGGCCTGCCGGCCCGCCGCGTTCAGCACCAGCAACTGCACATCGCGTACGCCACGGCCCAGGGGAATAATCTCGCGCAGCGATTCAGCTGGCGACTCCAGGCTAACATCGTAATAACTCACGGCGCGCTGCGTCTCCGTGGAGCCGTAGTAGTTGATGATACGTACTTTGGGCGCCAGTTGCTGCAAACGCCGGACATCGCGGCGCGTCAGCACGTCCCCCACCAGGAAAACATAGGCCAGGTCCGGCAAGGACAGCCCCGCCGGGGCCTCTGCCAGAATCTGCGCCATGGCCGGCGTCAGATGGGCAATGGTGGTGCGGCTTTCCTTCATCCACTCGGCCAATGCATGCGGCATGAAGCACTCCGGGTGCGGAATGTGCAGTGTGGCGCCTATGCACAACGTGGTAAAGATATCGCGCTGGAGCGGATCGTGCGCCAGGCCAGACAGCATGGCAAAGCGGGCACGCTCGCTGATATCAAAGGTGTCCTGTAGCCAAGGCAGGAAGTGCGTGAGCGGACCATGGCGTCCCTGTACCGCTTTGGGCTTGCCGGCGGAGCCGGAGGTGAAAGCGATCAGCGCGACATCGTCCTGCGTTAGCTCCTGGTGCCGGCGTGATCGCGCGCCGCAATTGCGCAAGCCTGCATGACTGTCGATGTCCCGCAAGTCCAGATATACCGGCATGAGCGCTACCAGCGCCTCCCGCTCGGGGCCAAGTGCGTCCTCCGCCACCTGTAGCCAGGCGCGCGGCGGCGCTGCTTCCAGGCAGGCCTGCAAATGACCTGGCGGATAAGCGGGATCGAGCATCATGAATGCGGCGCCAGTCTTGAGCACACCCATCACGGCCGCCACCAGTGTGGCATTGCGCGCGGTGCAGATGGCAACGATATCGCCAATGCCTACATCGCGCTCCTGCAGCCAACAGGCGATACGCTCACTTTGTTCATCCAGCTCGGCGTAGGTCCAACGCCGCTCATGCGATACCACGGCGGTTGCCAGCGGTGTGCTGCGGGCATGCCGCATAAACAGTTCGTGTACCGGGCCGCCCCAACCGCCATCCAGCGGCTGCGTCGGATCGGGCAGCACCAGCCGCGCTGCTGGCGTAAGCAGGCTATGCATCTCGACGAGATCATCCCGCGCGGCACACGCCTGCTCCAGCAGCTGGGCGTACTGGCGCAATGTCTCTTCCATGCGGGCCCCATCGAAGAGGCGGCTGTTGTAGACCAGGTTTAGGTGGACACCATGTTCCGTATCCTGCGCGTAAACTGTCATGTCAAACTTGGCCGTGTCATGGCCGCCATCGAGGCCGGATACTTCAAGCCCATCGAAATGGCCTTCGCCCGAGGGCAGGTTCAGCATATTGAAGTAGACCTGGAACAGCGGATTCCGGCTCAGGTCCCGGGGCAGCTTTAATGCATCGACAATCTGCTCGAACGGTACGTCGGCGTGGCTGTAGGCATCCAGCGCAGTCGCGCGCACGCGCCGCAGCAGCGTGCGGAAGCTCGGCTGGCCGGACAAATCGACGCGCAAAACCAGATTGCCGAGGAAGACACCGATGAGTCTTTCCAGTTCCTCACGATTGCGATTGGCTGACGGCGTACCGATCACGATGTCCGTCTCGCCGCTATAACGCGCCATCAGCAAGCCGAACCCGGACAGCAAGACCATGAACAGGCTGGCATCCTCGGCACGCGCCAGCTGCCGCAAACGGGTAGACAAGCCGGCATCCAGTTGCAACGCCGTGCTGGCGCCATCAAAACGCTGCACCGGTTCACGCGGGCGGTCCAGCGGTAGATTGAGCAGTTCCGGCGCGCCGGCCAGTTTGGTTTTCCAGTAGTTGAGCAATTCTTCCTGCGCAGGCAGGCCGCGCTGCCACACAGCGTAGTCCGTGTATTGCAAAGGCAGTGGGGCCAGTTCTACGGCGCGGTACAACTGCATCCACTCGTCGGCCAAAATGCCTATCGACCAGCCATCGGCGATGATGTGATGCAGATTCAATAGCAGGATGTGCTCTTCTTCTGCGACTTCCAGCAAGTCCGCGGCCAGCAACGGCCCCCGCTCAAGGTCGAACACGCGCGTGGCGTGTATCTGCGCGCGCTGCGCCACCTGGTCTGCGCTTACTGACTGGCAGTGCAGCGTGGCCGCCGATTCAGGATCGATCACGACTGCCGCTCCTTCCACCTCAGCCACAACACGTGCGCGCAAGATGGCATGGCGCTGCTGGAGCTTCAGAAACGCGCCCGCCAATGCCGGGACATCGAGCTTGCCGCGCAGGCGCAGGGCCAACGGCATGTTCAGTGCAGCGCCCTGTCCTTCCAGCTGCTGCAAGAACCACAGGCGCTCCTGCGTGAAGGAGAGCGGATAGCTGGTCGCCGGCGGTGCTGCGGGAATATGGGACCGCCCTTTTCTTTCTGCCGATGGCAGCCGGGTAGCCAGCTCACTAACCGTTGGGGCTTCAAACAGGGCCCGCAGCGGCAATTCAGCACCCAGACGCGCGCGCAACTGACTGGTCACCTGCGTCGCCAACAGCGAATGTCCGCCCAGTGCAAAAAAGTTGTCGTGACGGCCGATGCGCTCCACCTTCAGCACATCGCGCCAGATGGCAGCAAGTATCCGCTCGGCTTCCGTTGCCGGTGCTTCGTAGCTGCCGCTATCCGTTTCCGGCGCCGGTAGCGCCTTGTGATCCAGTTTGCCGTTCACCGTCAGCGGCAGCGTGGCGAGCCTTACATACTTCGCCGGGACCATATAGTCCGGCAGCACACGCTTCAAGGCGGCACGCAGCGTTTCTCCGTCCGGCACGGCCTCGCCAGCCACATACGCAATCAGCTGCAAGCCCGTTTCCTGCCGGGCGGCGGCGACGGCGGCTTCACGCACATCCGGAATTGCACGCAGTGCCGCCTCGATTTCGCCCGGTTCGATGCGGAAGCCACGCAGTTTGAGCTGGCTATCGATGCGGCCGAGGTAGCAGATACTGCCATCTGGTCGATAGCACGCCAGGTCGCCACTGCGGTACATGCGCGCGCCGGGCTGTCCCCATGGGTCGGGGATAAAGCGCTCCGCCGTCAGTGCCGGTTGTCCAAGATAGCCTCGCGCCAGTCCGGCGCCACCGATAAACAGTTCTCCAGTAACGCCAACAGGCACCGGGTTCAGACCCGCATCCAGCAAGCGGCAATACACATTGGGCAGCGGCTGTCCGATCGGCGGGGCGCCGTCTTCATGCTCGCCGCACTGGTGCAGCGTTGCGCACACCGTGGCTTCGGTCGGACCGTACGCGTTGATGAAACGGCGTCCGCTACGCCATTGCGCCGCCAGCGCCGCTGGACAAGCCTCGCCAGCCACTACCAGGGTTGATGGCATGAGCGCGCCGGCCGGCATCGACGCCAGCAAGGCTGGCGGCAGCGTGGCGACATCCACCTGCAGCGCGGCCAGCGTATTTTCGAGACGGTCCGGCAGCAAATCATCACGCGCTGCCAGCACCAGCGTGGCGCCCGTGCTCAATGCGACGAAAAACTCGGATGCGGAAGCATCAAAGTTGAACGAGGCGAATTGCAGCATGCGCAAGCCTGGCCGGGCTCCAAATGCGCGCGCCTGGCCGTGCACCAGATTACACAACGCGCCATGCTGCAGCATCACGCCTTTGGGGCGACCGGTGGAACCTGATGTATAAATGACGTAAGCCAGATGGGCGGCGCATGTCAGATTCTCTGGATTCGGCTGTTCTTCAACTGGATCGCCTTGCGAAGACAGCGCCATTATCCGTACAGCTGCGGGCAGACGATCAATCAAAGAAGGCTGTACCAGCACCAATTGGGGACGTGCATCCTCCAGCATATATGCCAGACGCTCCGCAGGATATGCAGGATCAAGTGGCAGGTACCCGGAGCCCGCCTTGAGGACTGCCAGCACCGCGACCACCATGTCCGGGGCACGTTCGGAGCAGATCCCAACCAGCATATCAGGCCCAACGCCTGCTTCACGCAAGCGCCAGGCAAGCGCATTGGCACGTGCATTCAGCTCCGCGTAACTCATTGCGCCGTCCCGCCAGGCCAGGGCCTGGGCCAGCGGCGTGCGCTTCACTTGCGCCTCGAACAGCGTGTGTATGGTTTGCGGCCCATCCCAGGGATGCGCTGGTGGATTGAAGTCCGCTAGCTGCGCCGCCTCTTCCGCCGTCAACCAAGGCAGATCGGCCACAGGTGCATCAGGGCGGTCAACGACTGCCGCCAGCAGCAGCCGCAGATGATCCGCCATGCGAACGATAGTGGCAGCGTCGAACAAGTCCGTGTTGTACTCAAAGCTGGCGCGCAACGCCGGTCCGTCGTCCTGTATGCCCAGCGTCAGGTCGAATTTGGACGTGGCGCTGTCAGCCACAATGGGATATAGCGCCAGTCCCGGAAGTTCGGCACCGTTCGCCGGCGTATTCTGCAAGGCCAGCGCGGCCTGGAATAAAGGCGTGTGACTGGTATGGCGTGCCGGCTGGAGCGCTTCTACAACCTGCTCAAACGGCACGTCCTGATTCGCCAGAGCCTCCAGTGTGTTTTTGCGCACGAGGCCAAGCAGCGTCTCGAAGCTTTCCTGCGGATCGATCTGGGTTCGTAACACCAGCGTGTTGACGAAAAATCCGATCAGATCCTCCAGTTCCGGACGCCCTCTTCCTGCAACCGGCGTGCCGATACAGATGTCCTGCTGCCCGCTATAACGTGACAATAGCAGCTGGAATCCGGCAGCAATCACCATGAACAAGGTGCTGCCTGTGCGACGCGCCAGTGCCTGCATACCGGCGGCGGGCAGTGTAAAGCGGTGCAGCGATCCATGCTGCGTTTGTACATTGGGGCGCGGCCGGTCCGTGGGAAGTGTCAGCAGCTCGGGAACACCTGCCAGCTGCTCCTTCCAGTATGCGAGCTGGCCCTGCAACCTCCCGTCCTCAAGCCAGGCTTGCTGACTATGGGCATAGTCCGCATACTGCATCGTCAATGGCGGCAGCGGTGATGGTTGGCCAGTCGAATACGCCGCATACAGATTGGCGATTTCACCCAGCAGCACCCCCATGGACCAGCCATCGGCCACGATATGGTGCACGGTCAGCAGCATCACGTGCGACTGTGGCGTTAAGCCCAGCAACCTGACACGAATCAATGGACCCGCCGCGAGATCAAACGGCGTTTGCGCCTCGCGCTGCGCCAGCTGTTCGATGCGCGCCTGCTGCTCGTCTGCTACCAGTGCAGACAAATCGACGAACTCCAGCGGCAGGCCACAGGCTGCGTCGATATGCTGCATTCTATCGACAAAGCGTGTCCGCAGCGATTCGTGGCGGCGCTGTACTTCGTCCAGCGTGCGCTGCATGGCCGCTACGTCAAGATGGCCCTCCAGCCTGAGCGCCGAATGAATATTGTAAAAGGCACTCCCAGGCTGAAGCTGGTCCAGAAACCAAAGGCGCCGCTGCGCCATCGACATGGCGCAGCGATCAGGGGCCGCCCAGGAAGTCCGGTCCGCGACGATGCTGACATCGCGGGACAGCATGGACACCAGCTCTGGCTTGTACGCGCGGATGGTCTGTACCAGATCTGCGGTGAGCAGGTCGGTGCGCCCTTCCAGCACGAGTTCTTCACCTTGCGCCAGCAAGGAAATGCCACGTGCCCGCAGGCTGTCCAGAAAAACGTTCAAGTCCATGGTCATGCTTAAATCCTTATCGTTGTCACGCCGTCTTGTGGCGCCGGACGCCGTGTCTCCAGTTCCCGCGCCAGCAAGGCCACGGTTTGTGCCGCAAAGATGGTTTCAATCGGCAGCGTCACGCCGGTCTCGCGGGTAATGCGGCTTAGTACCTGCACTGCCATCAGCGAGTGGCCACCCAGTTCGAAGAAGTTATCCTGAACGCCAATGCGGCCAACCTTCAATACCGAGGCCCATATCGCGGCAATGGTTTTCTCCACGGGCGTCGAGGGTGCGACATACTCCTGCACGAAGGAGACGGCATCCGGTACCGGAAGCTCGCGCCGTTCGATTTTTCCGTTCGGCGATAAAGGCATCTTCTCCAGTACGACAAAGTGTGCCGGGACCATGTAGTCCGGCAGGCTACGCAGCAGCGTGGCGCGCAGCATTGGCGCATCAGGTACCGCTGGGCCGCACAAATAGGCTACCAGGCGCCTGTCGCCGGGAGTATCTTCGCGTAGCATGACCAGCATTTCGCCGATTCCGGCAATCGCGCCCAGCTCGGCCTCGATCTCCCCGAGTTCAATACGGAAGCCACGCAGCTTGATCTGATGATCGATCCGTCCCAGGTATTCGATCGCGCCATCTGGCAGGAAGCGCGCCAGATCGCCGGTCTTGTACAGGCGTGCGCCCGCACTGGTGCCAAATGGATCGGGTACAAACTTCTCGGCGGTCAGCGCCGGACGCTGGCGGTAGCCACGACCTACACCATCGCCGCCGATATGCAGTTCGCCCGCCGCGCCTGGCGGCACTGGCTGCATATCCTGGTCAAGGATGTAGAGCTGGGTATTGGCGATGGGACGGCCAATCGGAATCACCGTACTGCCTTGGGCCATGTCCCAGCTGTGGAACGACACCACATCGGACGCTTCGGTCGGGCCGTAGGTATTGTGAATGGCCGGGACTTTCGTGCGATGGCTGAACGATTCCAGTAACAGCTCGGCGCGAATTGGCTCTCCGCCCAGGAACACATGACGCAGAGGTAGCGGCCCGTGAGCCAGCAGTGGGTAGAACGCGCTTGGCGCGCAGTTGATACAGGTGATGCCCTGCTCGCGGATGAGCGTCGCCGCGCCTTGCGGATCGTAGCCTTCGGCGGGCAAATGCAGCTCGCCACCTGAAATCAGGGCAGCATACAGGTTCTTCTGGGTCAAATCGAAGCTGAAAGATGAGAACAGCAGGATCTTGTCCTCCGCGCCAATCCCGAACTGCTTCACAAACCAGTTCACCAGATTGAGCAAGCCCCCCTGGTGCACCGCCGTTCCTTTCGGCTTGCCCGTTGAGCCGGAGGTGTAAATCACGTACGCCAGGTTCTGGGCGACAGCCTGCAGCGGCAAATTGGTATCCGGATATGCTGCATCATCCTCCCGATCAAGGAACGCGACGGGCACGCCGAGCGCTTGCCGCGCGATGGGAAGATGGCTTTGCGTAAGCAGCACCGCCGGACGCGCATCGTCCAGCATGTAGGACAGGCGCTGTTCGGGATAACCGGGGTCCAGCGGCACGTACGCAGCACCGGCCTTGAGCACCGCCAGTACTGCAACCACCATCTCCAGCGAACGCTCCATGCACACACCGACTAATGTGTCGGGTGCCACGCCGTGGCTATGCAGCCGGTGGGCCAGACGATTGGCGCGCGCGTTGAGCTGCGAATAGCTCAGGCGAATGCCACGGCACAGGACCGCCGTGCGCTCGGGTGTGCGCGCCACCTGGGCTTCGATCTGCCGGTGTATGGGCAAGCCGGACGTATGCCGTGTCGCGCTGTCGTTCCAGCCGTACAGCACGAGCTGACGCTCGGCTGGTGTCAACATATCCAGGTCCCCGATGCGTGCATCCGGAGCCGCCACAATCGACTCCAGCAGGCGGGTAAAGTGCTGCGCCATGCGGACGATGGTGGATTCATCAAACAAATCCGTGCTGTATTCCATGCTGGCCGACAGCGTGTCGCCCTCGCCGCCTACGCCCAGCGTGAGGTCGAATTTGGCGCTTGCGGTTTCGGCGCGCAAGGGCTCCAGTTCCAGTCCGGCCAATTCCAGGTCGCCCAGTGGCGCGTTCTGCACCACCAGCATCACCTGGAACAATGGCGAGTGGCTGCGCTGGCGCTCCAGATGTAAGTCATCTACCAGATACTCGAATGGCAAATCCTGGCGCGCGTAGGCGGCCAGCGAATCAGCGCGTACCCCTTCCAGCAATGTGCGGAAGCGCATTGAACGGTCAATTCGCGTGCGCAGCACCAGTGTGTTGACAAAGAAGCCAATCAAAGGCTCGATGTCAGCGCGATTACGGTTGGCGATGGAAGTCCCCAGGCAGATATCATCCTGTCCGCTATAGCGCGACAACACGATATTGAATGCTGCGGCCAGCGACATGAACAGCGTTGTGCCAGTCTCGCGGCCAAGCGCCTGCAGGCCTGTTGCCACTGATGCGGGCAAATGGAAATAATGCACCGCACCGCGATATGTCTGCACCGGAGGCCGTGGACGGTCAGTGGGCAGCGTCAGAATCGCTGGAGCACCGGACAGATAATCACGCCAGTAGCTGCGCTGCGCATCCAGCACCGGGCCAATCAGCCAGTTGCGCTGCCACTGCGCAAAGTCGGCATACTGGATCGACAGCGGCGCAAGTGGAGATGGCAAGCCTTGCGTATAAGCGCTGTACAGTGCAGCCAATTCGCCTACCAACACACCGACTGACCAGCCATCGGAGACGATATGGTGCATCGTCAGCATGAAGCGGTGTTCGCTTTCACCCATGCGTACGATGGAAGCACGGATCAGCGGTCCGGTCGCCAGATCGAAAGGCGCCTGTGCCATGTCCTGTGCCATCCATGCGGCATGGGCTTCACGTTCGGAACGTGGCAAATCACTTAGATCGGTCTGCACCAGCGGTAGCGTCACGGAAGCCGTGACACGCTGCACCGGTATGCCATCTTCCGCGTGGAAGGTAGTGCGCAGCGCTTCATGACGGCGGACTACTTCGTTCAAAGTGCGTTGTAATGCCTTAACGTCGAGCTGACCACGCAGCGTCAGTACGAAAGGCACGTTGTACGAGGCTGTACCGGCCGTGAACTGATCCAGCACCCACAAACGCTGCTGTGCATAGGACAGCGGCAAGGCCTGGTTGCGGTCCGCTTGTGGGATATGCTCGGCGGCGCTGTCCTGTTCCGTTTCACCGATCAATGCGGCAATGGCGCCGACCGTCGGCGATTCGAACAGCGACCGCAATGGCAGGTTCACGTTGAAGCGCGTGCGGGTACGCGATATGACCTGTGTCGCCAGCAGCGAGTGACCGCCCAGCGAGAAGAAGTTATCGTGCAGTCCGACACGCTCCACCATCAGCACTTCGGCCCAGATTGCGGCTACGGCGATTTCAACCTCGCCCGATGGCGCGACATAGTCGGCCTGGCTGCGCGACAGGTCCGGCGCCGGCAGCGCTTTACGATCTACTTTGCCGTTGCCGGTCAGCGGGAAGCGCTCCAGCGATACAAAGTGCGACGGCACCATATACTCGGGCAGGGTTTTGCCCAAGCCTGCACGCAACGCCGACTCCTCCAGCGAGGACACCACATATGCCACCAGGCGCTTGTCGCCCCGGTTGTCTTCGCGCGCCAGCACCAGCGCTTCGCGCACGCCATCCAGCGCCGCCAATGCCGACTCGATCTCGCCCAACTCGATGCGGAAGCCGCGTATCTTGATCTGGTGGTCGATACGGCCCAGGTACTCGATGCCGCCATCCGGCAGCCAGCGCGCCAGGTCGCCCGAGCGATACATGCGCGCCCCTGCCTGAGCGCTGAACGGATCGGGCACGAAGCGCTCCGCCGTCAGGTCCGGCCGGTTCAGATAACCACGCGCCAGCCCGGCGCCAGACACGTGCAACTCGCCCGGAACGCCTACCGGCACCGGATTCTGGCGGCTGTCCAGAATGTACACACCCAGGTCGGGAATCGGCACGCCGATCGGCGATGCGCTGGCGATCTCCGCATGCAGCGGCACATGGGTGACGTGCACCGTGGTTTCGGTGATGCCGTACATATTCACCAGCAGCGGCTGCGTGCGGCCATGCCGGATGAACCACGGCGCCAGCGCGGACTGGTTCAGCGCTTCGCCGCCAAACACCACCTGGCGCAGGCTGAGGGCTGGCGCGCCGGGCTGGCGGTCGGCTTCCATCAGTTGCTGGAATGCTGACGGGGTCTGGTTCAGGATCGTCACCTGCTCCGCCGCCAGCAAGGCGTGGAACTGCTCCGGTGCACGCGATACCAGATACGGCACCATCACCAGCTTGCCGCCATACAGCAACGCGCCCCAGATCTCCCATACCGAGAAATCGAAGGCATACGAGTGGAACAGGCTCCAGCTATCTTTGTCGCTGAAATCGAACCACTGCGCCGTTGCCTTGAACAGCCGCGTCACATTGCCATGCTGGAGCAGCGCTCCCTTGGGTCGGCCAGTCGAGCCGGAGGTATAGATGACATACGCCAGATTTGATGGCGTGGTGAGATTGGCCAGGTTGCTGTCCGGCTGCGATGACAGCGCTTCATCGTCGAAGCACAGGACTGGTGCGTCACATGCGGGCGCCGTATGCGGCTGCGCCAGCACAACAGCCGGCTTGGCATCGGCAAGCATGTAGGCGATACGGTCCTCTGGATATGATGGATCGAGCGGAACATAGGCGCCGCCCGCCTTCAAAATCGCCAGCAGGCCAACGATCATCTCCGGTTTGCGCTCCACAGAGAGTCCCACCAATACGTCTGGCCCGACACCCATGGCGCGCAACCGGTGCGCCACGCGGTTGGCGCGGGCGTTCAGTTCAGCGTAGCTCAGACGCTGGTCTTCGCATACCAGCGCGATGGCGTCCGGGCACCTCGCAGCCTGCTGCTCGAACAGCTGGTGCAGGCAGAGTGATTCCGTGTGGCTGGCGGAGGGAACGCGCAGCGTAAGCGCTCGCGCGCTATCGTCCATCAGCGGCAGGTCGCCAATTGGCGTGTCTGGCGCTTCTGTCAGCGCTTGCAAAATGCGGGCATAGTGGCCGGCCATACTTTCAATGGTGGACGCGTCGAACAGGTCCGTGTTGTATTCGTAGTCAATATGCAGGACGTCGCCTTCCAGTCCCATTTCCAGCTTCAGCTCAAAGTGGGCGTGGGTCGCGCTGGAGCCATGCAGTCCGGCGATATGCAGGCCGCCTGCCCGGCTGCGGGCAAAGGCTGTATCGTCCACCTTGGGATCGCGCTCATTGTGGAAATTCAGCGCGACCTGCGCATACGGCAGGCTGGAGGCGTCGCGCTGCGGGGCGATATGGCTCAACACCAGTTCGAACGGCAGCGGATTCTCGTAGGCCGCCAGCAGGGAATCACGGGTGCGTTGCAGGACTGCGGTGAATGGCTCATCGATACTGGCACGGCTGCGCAAGGCCAGGATATTGACGAAAATCCCGATCAATCCGGTCGTGCCAGCAGGACGGTTGGCAGACAATGCACCAATGCAAAGATCATCCTGCCCGGTATAACGGTGCATCAGCGTGTTGAACGCCGCAGCCAGTACCATGAACAAAGTCGCCTGCCGGGACTGTCCAAGACGCAGCAAACCATGGGTGGTTTCAACGGATATCACGGTGTGCAGCGTGGCGCCGTTATGTGTCATGACAGACGGACGCGCGCGATCAACCGGCAGCGCGAGCAGCGCTGGCGCATCAGCGAGTTGCGCGCGCCAGAAGTCAAGCTGGCTATCCAGCGAAGTTCCACTCAACTGAACGTTTTCCCAGTGCGTGTAGTCCGCATACTGCACAGGCAAAGGCGCCAGGGCCGGTGATGCGCCTTCGCGCAAGGCACAATACAGCGTAGTGAACTCGTCGAGCAGAACGCCCATAGACCAGCCATCGTACAGAATGTGGTGCAGCGTTAGCAGTAGTACATGCTCCTGCTCATGCAGTTTGAGCAGCGCTATGCGCAATAGCGGTCCATGGCGCAGATTGAACGGCGTGACGGCTTCATTGCGGATGGCGTCCTTGATCTGATGATCGCGCTCAATTTCGCTCAGCACACTCAGGTCACGCGTATCGATCACCGGTGCAAAAGGTGGCAATATCAGCTGCCGAGGCTCACCGTCTTCCGCAGTGAACACGGTACGCAAAGGCTCATGCCGGGCCACCAGATGGTTGAAGGTACGCTGCAGAATATCCGGGTCCACTATTCCTTTCAGCGACAACGCAATCGGGGCGCTGTATGCCGCGCTGCCCGGCTGGTATTGGTCCAGGAACCAGAACCGTTTCTGACCAAAGGACAGTGGCAATACGCCATTGCGATCCACGGCCGTGATGGCGGCGACAGAAGGCGCTCCCGCCTTGGCGACAGCCATGCGTTGTACCATCCCTGCTACTGTCGGCGACTCAAACAGGCTGCGTAACGGCAGCTCGCAGGAAAATGCGTCCCGCACGCGTGCCACCAGCTGGGCTGCCAACAGCGAATGACCGCCTAGCGAGAAGAAGTTATCGTGCAGGCCGACACGCTCCACCATCAGCACTTCAGCCCAGATCGCGGCCACCCCGATTTCAACCTCGCCCGATGGCGCGACATAGGAAGCCTGGCTGCGCGATAGGTCCGGCGCCGGCAGCGCCTTGCGGTCCACTTTACCGTTGGCGGTCAGCGGAAAGCGCTCCAGCGATACAAAGTGCGACGGCACCATATACTCGGGCAGGGTCTTGCCCAGGCCTGCACGCAACGCCGGTTCCTCCAGCGAGGACACCACATATGCCACCAGGCGCTTGTCGCCCCGGTTGTCTTCGCGCGCCAGCACCAGCGCTTCGCGTACGCCATCCAGCGCCGCCAGTGCCGACTCGATCTCGCCCAACTCGATGCGGAAACCGCGTATCTTGATCTGGTTATCGATACGGCCCAGGTACTCGATGCCGCCATCCGGCAGCCAGCGCGCCAGATCGCCCGAGCGATACATGCGTGATCCTGCCTGAGCACTGAACGGATCGGGCACGAAGCGCTCCGCCGTCAGGTCCGGCCGGTTCAGATAACCGCGTGCCAGCCCTGCACCAGACACGTGCAACTCGCCCGGAACGCCTACCGGCGCCGGATTCTGGCGGCTGTCCAGAATGTACACACCCAGGTCAGGAATCGGCACGCCGATCGGCGATGCGCTGGCGATCTCCGCATGCAGCGGCACATGGGTGACGTGCACCGTGGTTTCGGTGATGCCGTACATATTCACCAGCAGCGGCTGCGTGCGGCCATGCCGGATGAACCACGGCGCCAGCGCGGACTGGTTCAGCGCTTCGCCGCCAAACACCACCCGACGCAGGCTGAGGGCTGGCGCGCCGGGCTGGCGGTCGGCTTCCATCAGTTGCTGGAATGCTGATGGGGTCTGGTTCAGGATCGTCACCTGCTCCGCTGCCAGCAAGGCGTGGAACTGCTCCGGCGCACGCGATACCAGATACGGCACCATCACCAGCTTGCCGCCGTACAGCAGCGCGCCCCAGATCTCCCATACCGAGAAATCGAAGGCATACGAATGGAACAGGCTCCAACTATCCTTGTCGCTGAAATCGAACCACTGCGCCGTTGCCTTGAACAGCCGCGTCACATTGCCATGCTGGAGCAGCGCTCCCTTGGGTCGGCCGGTCGAGCCGGAGGTGTAGATGACATACGCCAGATTCGATGGCGTGGTGAGATTGGCCAGGTTGCCGTCCGGCTGCGCTGACAGCGCTTCATCGTCGAAGCACAGGACTGGTGCGTCACATGCGGGCGCCGTATGCGGCTGCGCCAGCACAACGGCCGGCTTGGCATCGGCAAGCATGTAGGCGATACGGTCCTCTGGATATGATGGATCAAGCGGAACATAGGCGCCGCCCGCCTTCAAAATCGCCAGCAAGCCAACGATCATCTCCGGTTTGCGCTCCACAGCGAGCCCCACCAATACGTCTGGTCCGACACCCATGGCGCGCAACTGGTGTGCCACGCGATTGGCGCGGGCGTTCAGTTCAGCGTAACTCAAACGCTGGTCTTCGCACACCAGTGCGATGCCGCTCGGGGACCTTGCGGCCTGCTGCTCAAACAGTTGGTGCAGGCAGAGTGATTCAATGTGGCTGGCGGAGGGAACACGCAGCGTGCGCGCCCGCTCGATGCCGTCCATCAGCGGCAGGTCACCGATAGGCGTGTCTTGCGCTTCAGTCAGAGCTTGCAGAAGGCGGGCGTAGTGGCCGGCCATATTTTCAATAGTGGAGGCTTCGAACAGGTCCGTGTTGTATTCAAGCGCGCACCATAGTCCTCCTTCGTCCTCGCTCACACTCAGCGTGAGGTCAAACTTGGCGCTAACTGTTCCGGTGGTGACAGGAGACAGGCGTAGTCCCGGCAATTCCAGCTCACCGATTGGAGCGTTCTGCAGCACGAACATGGCCTGGAACAGCGGCGCATGGCTGGCGTCACGCTCGGGCGCCAGGCGCTCAACCAACTGTTCAAACGGGACATCCTGATTGGCGAAAGCGTCCAGCGCTACCTGACGCATTTGCTCAAGCAAAGCCGCAAAAGGCAGATGCAAGTCGAGACGGGACCGCAGCACAACGGTATTGACGAAGAACCCGATCAAGTCGCTCAATTCTGCGTGCTCACGGCCAGCTACGGGTGAGCCGGTGCAGATATCGCTTTGCCCGGCATAACGCGCCAACAGGATGTGATAGGCCGCCGCCAGCGTCATGAACAGCGTGGCGCCCTGGCGCGCACCGATGTCCCTTAGAACCGACGTCACACTGCTGTCAACGGTGAACACGTGCGACGCACCGGCGTAGGTCTGTACCGCAGGGCGTGGACGATCCGTCGGCAGCGTGAGCAAAGTTGGCGCATCGGCCAGTTGTTTCAGCCAGTAGTCCAGTTGTCGCTGCATACGGTCGCCAGCGAGACGCTCGCGTTGCCAGCAGGCGTAATCGGCGTATTGATGCGCCAATGGCGCCAACGGCGCTGCATGGCCTTGAGCGAAGGCGCTGTACAATGCGGCGACTTCGCGCACCAACACGCCAACCGACCATCCATCTGAAGCGATATGGTGCATGGTGAGCAGCAGGATATGTTCGTCTTCCGCCAGTTGCAGAAGGCTGGCGCGCAGCAACGGCGCCTGCATCAGATCAAACGGCGTTTGCGCTTCAACCTGCGCGCGCCACGTGACTTGCGCCTCGCGTTCGGCGTGCGGCAAGTGCACCAGACTGACAACTGGAAGCGCCAGTTCGGCTACCGTCGAAATGCGCTGCACGGGCGTACCGGCTTCAGTTACAAAACGGGTGCGCAACACTTCGTGGCGCTCCAGGACATGGCTTAGTGTGCGCTGCAACGCCGCCGTGTCGAGCCGCCCATGCACGCGTAGCGCGAATGGTATGTTGTAGAACGCGCTCGACGTCTCCAGCTGATCCAGGAACCACAGACGCTGCTGGGCAAAGGACAAAGGCAAGGCCACATCCCTTGATGCAACCGGGATATGGCTATCTTCGATATCGGGCTGTTGGGCGATGCTGGCCGCCAGCAGACGTACGGTGGGTGCTTCGAACAAGGTACGCAGCGCGATGTCGCGACGCAGTGCGCGGCGTAAGCGTGTCATGACGAGCGTCGCCAGCAGCGAATGGCCGCCCAGGTGGAAGAAATTATCATTGCGCCCCACCTTATCCAGCTTGAGCACATCGGCCCAAACAGCGGCGACGGTGCTTTCCAGCGGGCCTGCAGGCGTTTCATAGTCGTCTTCTCCCCTGCTGCCCTCGGGCGCTGGCAAAGCACGGCGATCCACCTTGCCGTTACGGGTCAAAGGCAGTTGAGAGAGCCTGACAATATGAGCGGGTAGCATGTGCTCCGGCAGGCCGCCCGACAGTGCGGCACGCATGTCTTGCGGCCGGAATGCATCCGCATCCATCGCCACGTAAGCCACCAGACGCTTGTCGCCAGGAGTATCTTCACGCGCCTGCGCGCTGGCTTCCCGCACACCAGCCAGTGCGCGCAGCGCGGCTTCGATCTCCCCCAATTCCACGCGCATGCCGCGTATCTTGACCTGCCCGTCAATACGTCCCAGGTATTCGATATTTCCGTCGGCCCGGCGACGAGCCAGATCCCCGGTGCGATACATGCGTGCCCCAGGCTGCGCGCCGTAAGGGTCAGGCAGGAAGGCTGCCGCAGTCAGCGCGGGCTGATTGATGTAAGCGCGCCCCAAACACATCCCGGCGATATACAACTCGCCCACGGCGCCGGAAGCGACCGGGTTGAAATAGGCGTCCAGTATATAAATCCGGGTATTGGCAATCGCGCGGCCTATCGGTGGCTGCGTGGGCCAGTCGTCCATGTCGCGCGCGTCGAGGCGGAACTGTGTGGCGACGTGGGTTTCGGACGGGCCGTATTGGTTGAACAGGTTACCGCCAGCCGCGCGCATGAGCGCCTTGACTGCTGGACCGGCCAGCAACTGTTCGCCAGCCGTAATGATGTCGCAATGGCCTTTTGCGGCATCCGGCAAAGGCAGGCCGGCAAACTGCTGGAGTACGGCATTGGGCAGGAATACGCGGCGAAAGCCTCCGTTCAGCACCAGATGCTGAAGATGTTCCATGTCCTGACGCTGCGCTTCGTCGAGCAGCACCAGCGTGTCTCCTCCGCATAGCGTAGAGAATATCTCCTGGAACGAGACATCGAAATTAAGCGAGGCGAATTGCAGTACCCGGCCGCCAGTAACGGGGTGCTCGGCCAACTGCCATGCGATGAGATTGGACAGCGCGGTATGGCTTAAGCCCACGCCTTTGGGCCGGCCCGTGGAGCCGGAGGTGTAGATAACGTAAGCCAGGTTGGCCATGTCCGGGCCGGTGACAGTGCTGATAGCCGCCGCCTCGCCATCTTCCGCCGCATCGTCCAGCAGCAGGTAAGGCGTGGCGGGCAAGCGTTCCAGCAGGGCGCGCTGCGTGAGCACCAGGCGCGGCGCAGCGTCGGACAGCATATAGGCCAGGCGCTCTTGCGGATAGTTCGGGTCGAGCGCCACGTAGGCGCCACCGGCTTTCAGGATGGCCAGCACGCCAATCACCATCTCTGGCGAGCGGTTGGTGCAAACACCGACGCATACATCCGGCCCGACGCCCTGGGAACGCAGTCGCTGCGACAGGATGTCAGACCGGCGATTCAATTGTGCATAGCTGAGCGTGACCGGTCCGAATTCCAGTGCGATACGGTCCGGCGTACGCAGTGCCTGCGCTTCAAACATGCGGTGTACCGGCTCGACGGCGAGGGGCGCAGCGGTTCGCCCGCCTTGTTCCAGTTGTGCCAACTGCTCTCTTGTGTCCAGCATGACGAGCGTATGAATCGGCGCTGAAGGCGCGGCAACGATCGCGTCGAGCAACCGGGCAAAGTGGCATGCCATACGCTGTATCGTCGCTGCCTGAAACAGGTCGGTGCTGTATTCCAGCGCGCAGGCCAGCGATCCATCCGCTTCCTCCGCCACGTTGAGCATCAGGTCGAACTTCGCGGTAACGCGTTCGGTCAGCACAGGATCCAGTTGCAAGCCTGGCAGTTCTAAGGTGCCAGCCGGTGTATTCTGCAGGGCGAGCATCACCTGGAATAGCGGACTATGGCCCGCGTTGCGCTCTGGCTTCAACACTTCGACCAACTGCTCGAACGGCACATCCTGATGGGCATAGGAATCGAGTGCCGTACGGCGCGTATCGGCCAGCAGCTCATTGAAACTTGCGTACTCATTTACCTGCGTGCGTAGTACCAGCGTGTTGGCGAAGAAGCCGATCAACTTTTCCAGTTCGGGACGTGAGCGGTTCGCTACAGGTGTGCCGATGCAGATATCGGTCTGGCCCGAATAACGCGCCAGCAGGACGTTGAAAGCGGCAAGCAGCGCCATAAACAAGGTGCTGCCGCCCGGCTGCACCAGGGCCTGCAACGCCTGGCCAGTGACGCCGTCCACGGTGAAGTGCAGCACCGCCCCACGGTGTGACTGGCGGGCCGGCCGTGCATGATCCGTGGGGAGTATCAGCAATGGCGTTGCCTCCTCCAGCTGCGCCTTCCAGTAATCGACCTGCTTTTGAAGCGCAGCGCCGTCCAGCGAGGTGCGCTGCCAGTGGGCGAAGTCGGTGTATTGGATGGGCAGCTCGGACAGTGGCGATGCCTGTCCCTGCACGAACGCGCCGTAGAGTGCAGCCACTTCATCCACCAGTACGCCGAGTGACCAGCCATCGGCCACGATGTGGTGCAGTGTAAACAGCAAAATATGCTGTTGATCGTCCAGGCGTAACAAGGTGGCGCGGATTAATGGCCCCGTACCCAGATCAAATGGCGCGAGCGCTTCTGCCTGCGCCAATTCCTGCGCCTTGGTTTCGCGCTGCGCGACGGCGAGATGGGTCAGATCGTGCAGCGGCACAGTGAGTTCTGCCTTGCCGGTATCCCGCTGCACCGGCATATCGCCATCCAGCGCAAAGACCGTGCGCAAGGTGGCATGACGGCGCACTAGCTCATTCAGCGTGCGGTTCAACGCATCCGTAGCGAGAGTCCCGGTAAGGCGCAAGGCCATCGGCATGTTGTAGAACGGACTGCCTGGCTCATATTGATCCAGGAACCACAGGCGTTGCTGGGCAAACGACAGCGCGGCCTGCACATCAGCGGGACGGCGCGGAATGCTGGACTGGGTCTTGACTTTACCCTGCAGCCACTTGGCCAGCAAAGCCTGTTTGGACGCGGAGAGTTTGGAATCGTCGCTCATCTTTTTCTACTCACTCAAATCATTTGCGATGGAACGGGCCTGCTCGTCCGTCATGCCTTCTATTTTTTGCAGAATCAGCGCCTCGACAGCTTCGGCCTGCGCCGCAACTGTGGGACCGTCAAACAAGGTACGCGGCGGCAGATCGACGTCGAATTCTTCACGAATGCGCGCGATCAGGCGCATGGCCAGCAGCGAGTGGCCGCCAAGCGAGAAGAAGTTGTCGTGCCGTCCGACCTGCCCGGCATTGAGCACGGCACACCAGATACCAGCCAGTGTTTCTTCAAGTGGTCCCTCTGGCGCCTCGTAACGCCCCTCGCCCACGCGCACCTCGGGAAGCGGCAAGGCACCCCGGTCCACCTTGCCATTGGGTGTCAGCGGCAGGCTTGCTAGCGGCACGATGTGGGACGGCAGCATGTAGTCCGGCAGCAGTGATCGCAGTGCTGAGCGCAGCTCATCGGCGTCGGGTGGATTCGTCCCCGCGACATAGGCAACCAGTCGCCGGTCGCCGGGTTGATCTTCCCGCACCACGGCCACGACTTCGCAACCAGTGGCGCAGGACGATAGTGCAGCTTCCACCTCGCCCAATTCGATACGGAAGCCACGCAGCTTGACCTGCTGGTCCGCGCGGCCCAGGAACTCGATTTCGCCATCGTCACGGTAGCGTGCAAGGTCGCCACTGCGGTACATGCGAGTACCGGGAGCGCCATAAGGATTAGGCAGGAAACGCCCCGCCGTCAGGCCGGGACGCCCGATATAACCGCGTGCCAGCCCCGCGCCTGCGATATACAACTCCCCCACCACGCCAACCGGCACCGGATTCAGCGCCCGGTCAAGAATGTGGCAGCACATACCTGCGATGGGGCGTCCGATTGGCGGCAACGCAGGCCAGTCGGCGATACGTTTCACTTCCAGGCCGGACTGGGTCGCGACGTGCGTTTCAGTGGGTCCGTATTGGTTGTACACCATCGCCGCACCAGTGGTCCGTACCAGCTTGGTCAACGCATCGGTGATGGCCAGCTGCTCGCCTGCGGTCACGATATCGCACGGCTCCGGCCACGGCGCCATGTCGGGTCCTCCCGCGAAGTGCTGTAGCACGGCGTTTGGCAGGAATACCCTGCCGCAGCGGCGCTCGGCGATGTAGCTTCGCAATCCGTCAAGATCGGCGCGCCGCGCTTCACTGCACAGAACCAGGGTATCGCCCGCACACAACGCTGAGAATATCTCCTGGAATGAGACATCGAAGTTCAGCGATGCAAACTGGAAGACACGCATGGTCTGCGTGCTGCGCCGCTGTTCCAGCTGCCACGCCAGCAGGTTGGCCAGCGCGGCTGACGGCATGGCCACTCCTTTTGGCCGGCCGGTGGAGCCAGAGGTGAACAGCACATAGGCCAGACTGTCTGGCGGGATGTGCAAGTTCAAGCTGTCCGCCGCCTGCTGCTTCGCCCGCTTTTCCAACGCCTCCATACTGACGCTACTGATGGCGGGCAGGCGATCGATCAGTGAGGTCTGCGTCAGCACCAGGGTTGGCGCAGCGTCCTCCAGCATGGCGGACAGGCGGTCGCGCGGATAGCCTGGATCGAGCGGCACATAAGCCGCACCGGCTTTCAGCACGGCCAGCAATGCAATGACCACGGCGGGCGAACGTTCGAGGCACACGCCGACCCTGGCGTCGGTACGCACACCCATCGTAAGCAGCTCACGTGCCAGGCGATTGGTGCGTGCATCGAGTTCGGCATAGCTGAGTATCTGATCCTCATATTCGACGGCGATGGCATCGGGCGTACGCCCGGCAGCCACTTTGAACATGGCCTGGATGGTGCCTGGCGGTGAAGAATGTCCGGGGTTGAAGCCGTATAGAATCTGCTGCCGTTCCTCCGGCCCCAGCATGGGCAACTCGGCCAGCGGCAGTGCGGGATCAGCGCAGGCAGCATCGATCAGCCGCAACAGATGGCCGGCCATGCGTGCAATGGTGTCGTGATCGAACAAGGCCGTGTTGTACTCCAGGCCTGCCTCCAGCACATCTCCGTCGCCTGCCACCGCGAGCGTGATATCGAATTTCGCCGTACGGCTATCGGAATCGATGGCCTGCCATTCCAGCCCCGGTAACGCAAAGGCAGCACCGGGCGTGTTTTGCAGTACCAGCATGGCCTGGAACAAGGGACTGCGGTCCATGCTGCGCTCGGGCTGCAATGCCTCCACCAGCTTTTCGAATGGCAGCTCCTGGTGGGCAAAGGCATCCAGCGCCGTGGTGCGTACCTGGCGCAGCAAGGCATTGAAATCCGTGTCCGAATCAAGACGCGTACGCAGCACCAGCGTGTTGGCGAAAAAGCCGACCAGGTTTTCCGTTTCAGCCTGACTACGATTCGCTACGGGGGTGCCGATGCAAATATCGTCCTGACCACTGTAGCGGGCCAGCAGCATGCTGAAGACGGCGGTCAAGGCCATAAACAATGTAGCCCGTTCGCCACCCGCAACGACACGCAGGCGTGCGGCCGGCAGAGTGAAGCGGTACATGGCGCCTTCGTGCGTCTGCGCCTGTGGGCGCTGACGGTCGGTTGGCAGCTCAAGCATGGCCGGGGCGCCAGCCAGCTGCGCCGTCCAGTAATCAAGCTGGCGCGCGAGGACGTCACCCTGCAAATGATCGTGCTGCCAGCTGGCGTAGTCCGCGTACTGGATCGGCAACACGGGCAGCTTCACGGTTTCACCAGAGATGACGGCGCGATAGCAGTCGGCCAGCTCCCTGGCCAGCAGGTTGTTGGACCAGCCGTCCGTTGCGATGTGATGTACCGTCAGCAGCAGTACATGCGCTTGCGGCTCCAGCCGCAGCAACTGGGCGCGGATGGGTGGCCCCACAGCCAGATCGAATGGTGCGCGCATCTCTTCCTGGATGTGCCAATCCGCGCGCGCCACACGCTCACCATGCGGCAAGGCAGAAAGGTCAGTCAGCGGCAGCGACAGCGCCAGGTCAGGCACGATAAGCTGGACAGGTTCGCCGTCCTGTGATGCAAAACGCGTACGCAATACGGCGTGGCGGACCACGAGCAGGTTCAGTGCCTGTTCCAATGCGGCGGCATCCAGCGTGCCACTCAGGCGCAGCGCAGACGGCAGATTATAGAGCGGGCTTCCTGGCTCAAGCTGGTCAAGGAACCACAGGCGCCGCTGCGCGAACGACAGCGGCGCAGTGGCGGTTTGCAAGCGGGGCCTGATGACGGGCGCGGCGCCATCGGCGCGCGCCGCCTGTTCGATGCACAACGCCAAAGCGGCAATCGTGGGCGCTTCGAATAACGAACGCACTGGCATTCGAATACCAAAGGCGGCATTGACACGCGCGACTGCCTGCGTAGCAAGCAGTGAATGACCGCCAAGCAGGAAGAAGTCATCGTGGACGCCGACGCGTACCAGTCCCAGTATCTCAGTCCATATTTCGCACAGCCTGGCCTCCGCTGGCGTACGCGGCGCCACGTATGGCGCCGCACCCTGCCCGGCTTCCGGACGAGGAAAGGCGGCACGGTCAATCTTTCCGTTGGGCGTGAGCGGGAACCGTTCCAGCACCATGATATGCGACGGCACCATGTAATCCGGCAGCGCATCCAGCAACTGGGCACGGATCCGTGCAGGCAGACCGGCATCGGCGTGGTCAGGCTGCGCGATCACGTAACCGGTCAGTGATTTCTCGCCCTCGCCCGCATCATGCGCCAGCACCACGGCCTGCGCCACGTCGCGTAAATCACCGAGAGCGCTTTCCACTTCGCCGGTTTCGACACGCATGCCGCGCACCTTCACCTGGAAGTCACGCCGCCCCATATAACGGAAAGTGCCGTCGGCCAGCAGCATGGCCAGATCACCTGTCTTGTACAAGACGTCCTGCTCGCCTTTGCTGTATGGATTGGAGACAAAGGCCGCTTGCGTAAGCTCCGGCTGGCGATAGTAGCCCAGACTGCGGTAAGGCGTGCGGACGTAAAGCTCTCCCGTTTCACCAGGCGCGCATGGCTCCAGGTTGGCGTTCAAGAGTATGGCTTGTGCACCAGGCAGCGGCCGGCCCATGGGCAGATAGCCAGCCGTGACCAGGGTTGGCGGGACGCGGTAGAAGAATTTCGCCAGGCTGGTTTCGGTTTGTCCGTACACGCCTATCAGCTCTTTCGTACCGCCATAGACGCTATTCCAGCGGTTCACGTCCGGCGGCAGCAATGCACCGCCACCGACTACCACGGTGCGCAACTCGCGCAACCTGGCGGAACACAGGTTGGCCCCCAACAGCAGACGGAATGAAGATGGTACACAATGCAGCAGCGTGATCTCGCTTGCTTCCAGCCAGTTGGCCAGCGCAGCGCTTTCAAACACTTCATCCGAAGGTGGAATGCATACTGTGCCGCCACAGCACAGGGCCGGGAAGATGTCGCGCAAGTAGACATGGAAAGATGGATTGGTCAGCTGGCTGGCCCGCACGTCCTGGCCTATGGATGCGGTATCGATCTCCCATTGGATGAAGTGCGCCAGGCCACTGGTCCGGCCCAGTACCGGCTTGGGTTTTCCTGTGGAGCCGGACGTATAGAAAATATGGCACGGGGAGTCAGGACCAACCGCGACCCGGACGTATCTGTCGTCGCCATCAAGCGGGCCATCCAGTAGCACGCGTCGATGCGGCCATTCCAGCCCAGTTGCAGCCTGCGCTGCCTGTACCGCACTATCCTGGTCGGTGATAATCCAGTCAGGCCTGACCAGTTCCAGCATCTCTCGTACACGCTGCACCGGATAACGCAGGTTCAGCGACGTGAACACACCGCCAGCTTTCAGGATGGCGATAGTAGCAATGATCTGCGACACCGGATTGTGCAGCATAATCGCGGCCACCGCGCCGGGATGCATGCCGTCGGCCAGCAGATGCCCGGCGAGCCGGTTGCTGTCGGCATCAAGCTGACGGTAGCTGACACGATCGAAACGCCACTCGATCGCTGTTTTGTCAGGCACCGCCAGCGCGGCCGCCTCAAACAAATCCAGTACATGGTGCGTAGGCAGAGGCAGCGCCAGTTCCGCATCGGTTTTGCTGGTGAAGCCAGGCTGGATGGCGTCCCATATTTGAAGCAGTCGTGTTTTTTCCTCGACGCTCAGCAGCGGCAGTGCATCCAGCGCACTGTCCGGCTGCGTGCCTGCTGCTTGCAGCAACTGCGCGAAATGGCTGCCCATGCGCGCCATGGTCGAACGTTCGAACAAGTCCGTGTTGTACTCAAACGATCCGTGCAGACTACCGTCTTGCTCTTCCCATAACGAGAGACGGAAGTCAAACTTTGAAGTGCCGACTTCCGCATCCATCTGTTCAAGCGTCAAACCAGGTAGCTGAAGCGCGTCGCCCGGCGCATTCTGCAAAATCAGCATCGTCTGGAACAGCGGCGAGTACGCAAGGCTGCGTGGTGGCGCCACCGCTTCCACCACTTGTTCGAATGGCACATCCTGATGGGCGTACGCATCCAGCAAATTGCCTTTTACCTGTTGCAGCAGCGTGCGGAAACAGGCGCCGTTCTCGATTTGTGTTCTCAGCACCAGCGTATTGGCGAAGAAGCCAATCAGGTTTTCAAGCTCTGCGTGCTTGCGGTTAGCGATCGGCGTACCGACGCAGATATCGTCCTGTCCGGAGTAACGCGAAAGCAGTAGATTGAACGCTGCGGCAAGTCCCATGAAGAGCGTCGCACCTTCGCCACGCGTCAAAGCCGCCAACGGCGCCACGTGCGAGGCTGGAATGCTGAAGTCATATGACGCGCCGCGATAACTCTGAACGGGCGGACGTGGGCGCTCGGTCGGCAATGCCAACAGCGCCGGCGCTCCCTGCAGGCGCTGCCGCCAGAAACCCAACTGGCGTTGCAGCACCTCTCCGCTCAGCCAGCGGCGCTGCCAGGCAGCGAAGTCCGCGTATTGTATTGTCAATGCCGCCAGCGGCGATGGTGCTCCTTGCGAGAACGCGGTGTACAGCGCCGCCAGCTCTCTTACAAATATTCCGGACGACCAGCCATCCGATACGATGTGATGCATGGTGCAAAGCAGGACATGCTCATCGTCCGCAAGACGCAACAGCGATGCGCGGATCACGGGGCCAGCCGAAAGGTCAAATGGCGCCTGCGCTTCTGCTTCGATAAGCCACTCAGCCCTGGCTTCACGCTCACCGTGCGGCAGATCGCGTAAATCGGTAACAGGCAAGGCAAGCGACAGTCTGGATACAATGACCTGCTGTGGCATGCCTTCTTGCTGGACGTAGTGGGTGCGCAGACATTCGTGGCGTTGCACGATTTCGTTCAGGGCGTTCTGCAAGGACGTCGCATCCAGATTACCGCGCAGGCGCAGGGCCGCAGGCATGTTGTAGACGGCGGCGCCGGGCTCGTACTGGTCCAGGAACCACAGGCGTTGCTGGGCAAACGAGAGCGGCAGCGTGTCATCACGCGGCGTGGCCAGAATAGCCGGCAGCAGATCGTGTCCATGCTCCGCGTCGATACGGCGCGCCAGGGCAGCAAGCGTCGGTGCCTCGAATGGCGCGCGAACCGGGAGTTCGATACCGAAAGCGGTGCGGATCTTGGATACCAGCTGCGTCACCAGCAGCGAATGTCCTCCGAGAGCGAAGAAATTATCGTGCGTACCGACTCTGTCCTGCTTCAGCAATCCTGCCCAGATGGCAGCCAGGATCTCCTCCGTCGCGGTGGCCGGTGGTGTGTAACCCGCTGCATCGCCGGCTTGCGGCGCCGGCAAAGCGCGCCGGTCTACCTTGCCATTGTGGTTCAACGGCAGCGCCTCCAGCAGGACGAAATGGGCGGGCACCATGTGATCTGGCAGGGTTTGATGCAGTGCTGTGCGTAACGCGATGGCGTCAGGCGCCAGCTTGCCGCCCACATAAGCCACCAGACGACGCTCGCCCGGCTCGTCCTCGCGCAACATGACCAGTGCTTCAGTCACGCCGTCGATGGCCGCCAGCATCGCTTCGATTTCGCCCAGTTCAATGCGCTGTCCACGCAGCTTGATCTGTCCATCACTACGGCCACGATGTTCGATGGCGCCATCCGGCAGATAACGCGCCAGGTCACCGCTCTTGTATAACCGGCTGTTGGGCGGACCAAACGGATTCGGGATAAAGCGTTCTGCCGTGAGGCCAGGCCGGTGCAGATAGCCACGCGCCAGTCCCGGACCGCCGATGTGCAGTTCGCCAGTCACACCGACCGGCACCGGATTGAGCGCTTCGTCAAGGATGTAGCACTGCGTGTTCGGCATCGGTTTACCGATAGGCGGCGAACGATGGCTGTCCGGCGCGCACAAATGCATGACGGCGTAGACCGTGGTTTCCGTGGGGCCGT
>NZ_FRCX01000012.1 GCF_900143065.1 Duganella sacchari
AACGGCCCGATCGCCATTACGATCGGGCCGTTAAAGCGCTGCCTAAACGTTACACCGTACGAGTCTTAAAACGAGACCTTAACTGAACGGCATTAGGCCTGAAAGCCGGTTTTTTATTTGGTGGTGGAGGCAGCTTATTTGGCAGCGTCTTTGGCGGGTTCCGCCGCCGCAGCGGCTGGTGCGGCTGGCACTTCAGGTTCCTTGAACTTGCCGCCCGCATGGTTGGCCATCCAGACCACAGCGCGCGCCACTTCTACATCATCCAGATCCGGATTGCCGCCTTTGGCTGGCATGGCGCGCAGACCTTCCAGCGCGTGCTTGACCACCGTGTCGTAGCCTTGCGAGATGCGTGCACCCCAGGCGCCGGCATCACCGAACTTCGGCGCACCAGCCACGCCAGCGCCATGGCAGGCCGCGCACGTCGAGGTGTAGATGGCTTCGCCGGTCTGCAGCACTTTCGGACCGTTGGCGTCTTTGAGGGTATAGCCTTCGTCAGCGACGGGGGCGATGCGGGTGGCGATTTCTTCCGGGGCCTGGCTGTTGGAGCCAGCGCCCGTCAGCTTGGTGGTCGTGACAAACTGGACCAGAAGAACAATGCCGAAAATGACTATTGCGAAGAAGCCGATAACAGCTATCACGAGTTGCTTTGGCGTTCTGATGACGGATTCGTGTTCGTTATGTGTATCGCTCATGATTTCCTTAACAGACTAAATTCATGCCGGGTGGCGCGAAGAGTGGATCAGCAGCTACCTTGTAAAACATTCACCAAACGGCTGATTATAGACACAAGAATGCCGCGAGGGAAACGCAAACTTGTTTAAAACGACACTACCCCATGGACGGTTGCCAATAAAAACGGTATCCTACGGCACACCTTCGTGTATCCCCCCTGTCGCGGCTGTAGCTCAGTGGATAGAGTATTGGCCTCCGAAGCCAAGGGTCGTGGGTTCGATCCCCGCCAGCCGCACCATAATTTCTCTTAAAATCAACAGGTTAGAGCAGGTCCTGTTGCTGTCGTCGCAGCAACATGGTGACCAGTTCCCTGTCTGCTCCAGCGCCCGCACGCGCCGCGCTGCGCGTCAATTCCGGCAATTATCAGCTATAGATGCGTGGTAATTTTCTCCGCATTTTTTGACCCACATCAAAATGCTCCGAAATTCAAAAATATCCGGCCATTTTCCCATTCGCTATGCTGCGCCGCAGCACAAACACTGTTAAATCCTTCCCGTAATATAAAAAACAACAGAATCTGTTGTTGCCGCGCTGTTGCTGGACTGTTGATGTTCTGCTGTGTTTTCAACACCTCTTTGCGCCTCATAGGAGAGTTGTCGCTTTATCCAAAATGTGAATTTATATCATCGAAATCATTCGTGTGCGCTGCATCAAATTCCTCTTAGTCTAGGGTGACTTACTAATAACAATGAATGGGATGCGCAGTGGACAAACTACTCACTTTTCCGGGGCAATCCGACATGACATTGTCGATACGCGCCAAGGCAATGTTGTTCCATGATCCGCGTTCGTCCGAATTGCTGCAGCAGGTCGAGCGTATCGCGCGTAGCGATGCCACGACCCTGATTGTGGGCGAGACGGGCACCGGAAAAGAACTGATTGCCCGTCATATCCATACCCAGAGCGGACGGCGTGGTCCGTTTGTGGCCGTCAACTGCGGCGCTTTCAGCGAATCGCTGATCGACGCGGAATTATTCGGACACGAAGCGGGCGCCTTCACCGGCGCCACCCAGGCGCGCTCCGGCTGGTTCGAAGCAGCCAACGGCGGCACGCTGTTCCTCGACGAAATCGGCGACCTGTCGCCAGCGCTGCAGGTCAAGCTGCTGCGCGTGCTGCAGGAGCGCCAGGTGGTGCGGCTCGGTGCGCGCCAGCCGATTCCGCTGAACGTACGGCTGGTGGCGGCCACCAATGTCGATCTGCACAAGGCCATTGCGGCCGACCGCTTCCGCTCGGACCTGTATTACCGGCTGGGCGTGGCGACCATCAACCTGCCGCCGCTGTGCGAGCGTACTGGCGATATCCTGCCGCTGGCGCGCCATTTCATCGAGGTCTATGGCGGCAAGCTGAATCTGCACCACGTGACGCTGTCGTCGGAAGCCAAGATGGCGCTGCTGTCGTACGGCTGGCCAGGCAATATCCGCGAGCTGGAAAACGTGATCCATTTCGCCCTCATCGTCTGCCGCGACAACCTGATACAGGCTGAGGACCTGAAGCTGACCGGCCTTGCGCACCGCAGCCAGCAACAGCCGGTGCGCCAGCCCGCTGCCGCAACCGCATCCTCGGCTGCGATCGACGCCGATGGCTTCCAGCAGCAGCTGTCGGCGCTGGTGAACAGCATGATCGAATCGGACCAGCCGGACCTGTTCGACCGCATGGAGGCGGGGCTGGTGCGTACGGCGTTTGAAGTGTGCAACCGCAATCAGGTGCAGACGGCGCGCGCGCTGGGCATCAGCCGCAATATCCTGCGCACCCATCTGAAGCGCTTTGGCCTGATCGGCTTCGATGGCGGCAGCGGCGACCTGTCGGCAAGCACGGGCCGTGGCGAAGCGCTGCAGCACTGATGGGTGTACAGACCATGTCTCTGCAAGCACACCAGCTGGCGTGCGCGCGCGGTGAGCGCCAGCTATTCAGTGATCTGAACTTCGAACTGCAAAGCGGCGAGGCGTTATGGCTCAAGGGCCGCAACGGCAGTGGCAAGAGCAGCCTGCTGCGTTTGCTGTGTGGCCTGGGCCGGCCGCTGTTGGGGGAGGTGCGCTGGAACGGTACGCCGATTCAGCGCCTGCGCGAGGATTATCACCGGCAGCTGATCTACTGCGGCCACGCCAGCGCCATCAAGGATGATTTGTCGGCCTGGGAGAACGTGGTGGTCAGCAGCACGCTGTCCGGCGTGGCGTGCAGCCGCGATCAGGCGCTGGTGGCGCTGGTCAGCGTGGGGCTGGGCGGTTCGGCCGAACTGCCGGCGCGCGCGCTGTCGCAAGGCCAGCGTCGGCGCGTTGCGCTGGCCCGATTGGCACTCGACCGGTTGCCACCCTTGCTGCTGCTGGATGAACCCTTTGTCGCGCTGGACCAGCCGGCCGTGCAGACCTTGTGCCGCACGCTGAACTGGCACCTGGCCGGCGGCGGCATGCTGGTCTACACCACGCATCAGGCGCAGGCGCTGGAGGCGCGCAGGCTGGGGCAGTTCGATCTCGATCAGCTGGCGCCATGGTGAACGCGCTGCTGCAGGTGATACGGCGCGATCTGCTGCTGGCCTTCCGTCGCCGTACCGATGTACTGGGGACGCTGGTGTTCTTCGTCATCGTCTGCACCCTGTTCCCACTGGGACTGGGGCCGCAACCGGCGTTGCTGAGGACTTTGGCGCCTGGCGTGCTGTGGGTGGCGGCGCTGCTGGCCAGCACACTGGCGCTGAACCGGCTGTTTGGTGCGGATTACGCGGACGGTACGCTGGAACAGCTGCTGTTGTCGCCGGAGCCGCTGGTGCTGATCGTGGCTGGCAAGATCGTCGCGCACTGGCTGATCAGCGGCCTGCCGCTGGTGCTGCTGACGCCTTTGCTGGCCTTGCAGTTCGACCTCGACGCCAGCGCCACCATCGCGCTGATATTGAGCCTGCTGGTTGGCACGCCGGCACTGAGCCTGGTGGGCAGCATCGGCGCGGCGCTGACGCTGGATGTGCGTGGTGGCGGCGTGCTGGTGGCGCTGCTGGTACTGCCGCTGTATACACCGGTGCTGATTTTTGGCGCGGGCGCCGCATCCGCAGATGCGGGCGGCACGCTGGTCGAAGCCAATCTGCTGCTGCTGGGCGGGCTGCTGGCCGCCGCAGCTGCGCTGGCGCCGTGGGCTACCGCATCGGCGTTACGGATTTCGCTTGAATAGATAAAAAGGATAACGTTGTGCTGAGTATCAGAACTTCTATTGCGGACCAGCCGCCGCGCGCTAGCCACTGGCTGCGCTACGCCGCGCCGCAGGCCTTTGTGCCGCTGGCAGACCGCCTGATTCCGTGGCTGCATAGCGTTGCTGTGCTGCTGGCGCTGGCCGGGCTGTATATCGGCCTGTTCGCCGCACCAACCGATGCCCAGCAGGGCGATGCTTACCGCATCATCTTCGTGCATGTTCCTGCCGCGTGGCTGTCGATGCTGATTTATCTGGCCATGGCTTTCTGGTCGGCGCTTGGCCTGGTACTGAACACCCGGCTGTCGGCCATGATGGCCAGTGCGTTGGCGCCGACCGGCGCGCTGTTCACCTTTCTAGCGCTGTGGACCGGTGCGCTGTGGGGCAAGCCAACCTGGGGTACGTGGTGGGTGTGGGATGCGCGCCTGACGTCGGAACTGATTTTGCTGTTCCTGTACATCGGCTTCATGGCGCTACAGGCGGCCATTGCCGATCCGCGCCGCGCCGACCGCGCGGGCGCCGTGGTGGCACTGGTGGGTGTGGTGAATGTACCCATCATCTATTTTTCCGTCCAGTGGTGGAACACGTTGCACCAGGGCGCATCGGTATCGCTGCGCACCGCACCATCGATGGCGACGCTGATGCTGCAAGGGATGCTGGTCATGACGTTGGCCTTGTGGGCCTATGCCATCGGCGCCACGCTGCAGCGGCTGCGCACCATTGTGCTGGAGCGCGAACGCCATGCCGACTGGGTTCAGCGCTATCTGGGAGTACAAGCATGATCTGGGATAGCTGGAATGATTTCCTGGCGATGGGCGGCTACGCGCGCTATGTCTGGGGCGCTTTCGCAGTCACCGCGCTGGCGTTGCTGATCGAGCAGCTGGCATTGCGGGCGCGTCGCCGTGCAGCGGAGCAGCGTTCATGACGCGCCGCCAGCAACGCCTGATACTGGTGGTGACTACGTTAATCGCATTGGCGCTGGCCACCTGGCTGATCCTGTCGGCGTTCAGGAAGAATCTGGTGTTCTTCTATACGCCGACGCAGGTCCTGGCGGGCGAGGCGCCGCACAACCGCAGTTTTCGCCTTGGCGGCATGGTGGAAGCGAACAGCCTGACACGCGCAGAAGACGGCATCACAGTCAGTTTTATCGTCACCGATATGGCACGCGGTGTGCCGGTGCATTACCGTGGCATCCTGCCGGACCTGTTCAAGGAGGGCAAGGGTGTAGTCGCACAAGGCAGGCTGGATGCGGACCACCGGTTCGTCGCGGAGGAAGTGCTGGCCAAGCACGATGAAAACTACATGCCGCCCGATGCTGCTTATGCATTGAAAAAAGGACTGGCTGCGAAGGTGGACAAATGATAGCGGAACTTGGCAATTTCACGCTGATGCTGGCGCTATGCCTGGCGCTGGTGCAAGGCAGCTTGCCGCTGCTGGGCGCCTGGCGTGGGCGGCGAAGCTGGATCGCGCTGGCGCGGCCGGCGGCGGCAGGGCAGTTTACCTTTGTGGCCTTGGCGTTTGGCTGCCTGGTAGCGGCTTTCGTCGGCAACGACTTTTCCGTCGCCTATGTCGCATCCAATTCCAACTCCATGCTGCCTTGGTACTACCGCGTGGCGGCGGTATGGGGCGGACATGAAGGATCGCTGCTGCTGTGGGTCTTGATACTGGCTTGCTGGACGGCGGCGGTGGCGCTGTTCAGCAAGCGCTTGCCGCCAGCGCTGGCTGCGCGTGTGCTGGCTGTCATGGCGTGGATCAGCGTTGGCTTCCTGCTGTTCATGCTGTTCACGTCGAACCCCTTTGAACGCCTGGTGCCTGCCGCGCGCGATGGCCGCGACCTGAATCCCTTGCTGCAGGACCCTGGCATGATCCTCCATCCGCCGCTGCTGTATATGGGCTATGTCGGTTTTTCGGTGGCGTTTGCGTTTGCCATTGCCGCGCTGCTGGGCGGCGAACTGGATGCTGCCTGGGCGCGCTGGTCGCGGCCATGGACACTGGTTGCCTGGGCCTTCCTGACGCTGGGGATCTTCCTCGGCAGCTTCTGGGCCTACTATGAACTGGGCTGGGGCGGCTGGTGGTTCTGGGATGCGGTGGAAAACGCTTCCTTCATGCCCTGGCTGGTCGGCACTGCGCTGATCCACTCGCTGGCGGTCACGGAAAAACGCGGCAGTTTCAAGAACTGGACCGTGCTGCTGGCCATCGTGGCCTTCTCGCTGTCGTTGCTGGGGACCTTCCTGGTGCGCTCCGGCGTGCTGACATCGGTGCATGCGTTTGCCACCGATCCGCGCCGTGGCCTGTTTATCCTGGCCTTCCTGGCATTGGTGATCGGTGGTTCGCTGGCGCTGTATGCCTGGCGCGCGCCGTCGGTCGGAGCCGGGGAACGCTTTGCAGTGTTCTCGCGCGAGTCGCTGCTGTTGATGAACAACGTGCTGTTGTTGACGGCGGCAGCCACGGTGCTGCTGGGGACTTTGTATCCTTTATTTCTGGATGCGCTGGAGCTTGGAAAAATCTCGGTCGGCGCGCCATATTTTGAAGCGGTGCTGATGCCGTTGTTCCTGCCGGTGCTGGTGCTGATGGCGGCCGCGCCTTTCGTTGAATGGAAGCGCGCGGCGTGGGGCAAGGTTGGCGGACGGTTGTCGAAAATCGCGCAGATTGCCCTGTTGTTCGGGCTGACCGCCTGGCTGGGTTTGAAATACCGGCCGACCGTCGCCGCTGGGCTCATGCTGTCACTGTGGATTGTGCTGGGCACAGGTTTGCACCTAGCGCAGCGCCGCAACGTGGTGAAACAGCCATTGGGTTACTGGGGCATGCTGGCTGCGCATGCGGGCATCGCCGTGTTTGTGTTTGGCGTCACGCTGGTCAAAGGTGGGGAGGTATCCGAAGACGCCAGCCTGCGCGTGGGTGAAAGCCTGGTCAGCAATGGCTTGCGCTACAGCTTCGTCAATCTGCAAAAGGTGGATGGTCCCAACTACGTCGCCGCACGCGCCACTTTCGAGGTGGTCGATGCCGATAACAACATGGTGATCCTGCAACCGGAGAAGCGCTACTACACCGTACAGCAGATGCCGATGACGGAAGCGGCGATCGAACGAGGCTTCACGCAGGATATCTACCTGTCGCTGGGCGAGCCGGGCAAGGATGGCGCGTGGCTGGTACGCATGCAGCGCAAGCCTTTCATGGGCTGGATCTGGGCCGGTTGCCTGATGATCGCTGCCGGTGGATTGCTGGCCGCAACGGACCGCCGGTACCGGCTGGGCCGGCGCGAAGCAGCAACTCAGGCAGCCAGCGTTGCGGTACTTGTTTAACGAGGACAGAGAATGAAACGATACATACTGCCACTGGGCGGCTTTGCCGTGTTGCTGGTGTTCCTGGGCATCGGCCTGCGGCTCAAACCACAGGACGTCCCGTCGCCGCTGGTGGGCAAGCGCGCACCGGAATTCAGCTTGACGCAGGTGGGCGATGCGCGCGAAACATTCCGTTCCACCGACATGCGCGGCAAGGTATGGGTGTTGAACGTGTGGGCTTCCTGGTGTGGCCCTTGCCGCGCAGAGCATCCGGCGTTGCTGGAGCTGTCAAAACTCAAGGTGGTGCCGGTGGTTGGCCTGAATTACAACGATCAGCGCGGCGATAGTCAGCGATGGCTGAACGAGTTTGGCAATCCATACCAGGCCACCGCCTTTGATGGCGACGGCAAGACCGGTATCGAATTCGGTGTGTACGGTGTGCCGGAGACTTTTGTCATCGACAAGCAGGGCTTGATCCGCCTGAAACTGACAGGTGGCCTGACGTCGGCGCAGATCAAGGAACAGCTGCTGCCGCTGATCCAGGAACTGAACCATGGTTAGCCGATGGCGTGTCGCCGTCCTGCTGTTGTGGGCCGCAATCGCCAGTGCGGACGATGCGGCGCTTGAACGCCGCGTCACCCATGTGGCGGAACAGCTGCGTTGCCTGGTGTGCCAGAACCAGAGCATCGCAGATTCGCACGCCCAGCTGGCGCTGGATTTAAAGCGCGAGGCGCGGCTGCAGCTGTCGCAAGGGAAGTCGGAGCAGCAGGTAATTGACTTCATGGTGCAGCGCTATGGCGACTTTGTGCTGTACCGGCCACCGTTCAAAGCCGCGACCTGGATATTATGGCTAGGTCCTTTCGCATTGCTGGCGGCGGGTGTGGCAACGCTGCTGTATCAGCTACAACGCCGGGCCGGCAGTGGAGAGCACGAACAATGACCGTCTTTATTCTGATTGCCAGCCTGCTGCTGACGTGTGCACTGGGATTTGTATTGCCGCCTTTGTGGCGGCCAGCAGGCGAATCGGTCCAGCGTTGGCCTGTGTGGACGGTGGCGCTGGGTGTGCCTTTGCTGGCGGTGTCGCTGTATGCGGTGCTGGGTAATCCCAATGGCCTGCGCCCGGCGCCGGAGGCTGCGCGCAGCAGCGATATCGGTCCGGCGCAGGTGGAGCAGATGGTTGCGCGGCTGGCTTCACGGCTGGCGCAGCAGCCGGATGATGCCGCTGGCTGGCGCATGCTGGCGCGTTCGTATGAGACTTTACGCCGCTTCGAGCAGGCAGCGGACGCATATCGCCATTTGCAGGCGCTGGAGCCGGAGAATCCTGATGTGCTGGTCGATTATGCTGTGGCGCTGGGTATGTCCACTAGCGGCACGCTGGCGGGTGAACCGGAGACGCTGCTGGCCAAAGCGCTGTCGATTGATCCGAACCATATCCAGGCGCTGGCCTTGTCTGGCAGCGCGGCGCTGGAACGCGGTGACGCGGCCAGCGCGGTCAAGGCATGGAAAAAGATACTGGCGCTGGTGCCGGCGGATTCGGATATCGGCCGCTCGATCGCGGCCAATATCGCCAAGGCCCAGGCCAGATAACGCTAAGCTGCTTCCTCGTGATGGTGGTCGTCGTGCGGATCGCGTGGCTGCGGTATGGCATAGATACCGGCAGCGGTGGTCAACAGCAGGCCGGCCACGGAAGCTGCGCTTTGTAGCGCCACGCGCGTGACCCTGGTGGGATCGAGGACACCTAGTTCTACCAGGTCGCCATAACTGTCGTCCGCTGCGTTGTAGCCGACGTGACCTGTCTCTTGCAGCACGCGTTCCAGCACCACGGATGGAGAGACGCCGGCGTTGACCGCAATCTGCCGCAATGGCGCTTCTATCGCGCGCAGCAGGATGGCGATGCCGGCGTCCTGGCCGCTATTGGCGCCACGCAGCATGGGCAGCGCTTGCCGTGCGCGCAGCAGGGCGACGCCGCCACCAGCGACCACCCCTTCCGCGACGGCGGCGCGGGTGGCATGCAGTGCATCTTCCAGGCGTGCCTTCTTCTCGGCCATTTCGGATTCGGTCGCGGCGCCAAGCCGGATCACCGCTACGCCGCCGGCCAGCCCGGCCAGCCGTTGCTGCAACTGGTCACGGTCATAGCCTGCCGACGTGGCCGAGATTTCTGCCTGAATTTGCTCACTGCGCGACGCAATCGCTTCGGCGGCGCCACTGCCGTCAATGATGGTGGTGTGCTCCTTGCCTGCCTCTACCCGCCGTGCCTGGCCCAGGTCGGCCAGCGTCAACGTCGCCAGCGTCAGGCCGCTATCGCTGCTGAGCAAACGTGCACCGGTCAGCGCCGCCAGGTCTTCCAGGCTGGTGCGACGGCGCTCACCGTAGCCGGGCGCCTTGACGGCGAGCACCTTCAGTACACCACGGCTGTGATTCAGTACCAGACCCGCGAGTGCATCGCCGGCGATCTCCTCGGCGATAATCAGCAGCGGGCGTGCTGCCTGCGCTGCCAATTCCAGCACCGGCAGCAAGTCGCGCAGCTTGTCCAGTTTCTGGTCCGCCAGCAGTATCAACGGCCGCTCCAGTTCTGCGACGCCACGAGCGGCGTCGTTGATGAAGTAGGGCGACAGGTAACCTCGCGCGAATTGCAAACCTTCGGCAACTGTGAGCTCGTCATCCAGCGTCGGTCCATCTTCGACTGTAATCACGCCATCCCTACCAACGCGCTCGTAAGCCTCCGCAATCAGTTTGCCAATGACCGTGTCGCCATTGGCTGACACGGTGGCCACCTGCGCGATCTCGCTGCTGGTGGCAACTGGCCGCGCCAGCGCTGCCAGTTGTTCGACGATGGCGTTTACCGCCAGGTCAATGCCGCGTTTGAGATCGATGGGACTAAAGCCGCTGGCCTCATGCTTCAAGCCTTCGCGGGCGATGGCCTGGGCCAGTACGATGGCAGTGGTGGTGCCATCGCCGACGCTGTCGCCGGTGCGGGCCGATACTTCGGTCGCCAATTGCACGCCCATGTTATGCAGTGGATCGCCCAGCGAGAGCTCGCGCGCAACGGTCACGCCATCCTTGGTCCATACAGGCGGTGCGGCACCGCGCTCCACGGCAGCATGGCGACCGCGCGGCCCCAGCGTGAGCTTGACTGCATCCGCCAGCAAATTGAAACCGGACGCCAGGCGCGCCCGCGCATTCAGACCGAACACCACATCTTTTGCACTCATGTTTTCTTTCGAAAGTCGCTCGTTGCGGAAATTGTAGGTGCGTAGCCGCCGGTCGCAAAGTAAGACATCCGCATTTGCATAGCGGCTTTAGGTATAAGGGAAAAGCTGTTGGCTATGCAGCAGCCGGCAAACAGGAACAGCGACGTAATCAACAATGATGGCAGCGGAAAACGGCCTTGTCGTACGACGGCGTGGTGGCATGCGACTTGCAAAGACGATGTTGCCTTCCCTTTACAGATGACACATCATGACTGATTTCTCCTTGCGTCACGGTCGCGTACCGTTCCGTCTTTCTTCCATCGCCACCGTGGTGCTCATGGCTTGCGGACCGGCCTATGCTGCCGATCCTACCGTCGCTGAGTTGCAGGCCGAAATCGCACGCCTCAAACAGATCATTGCCGCCCAGGGTGGCGCCGTTGCCGAACCGGTTGCCGTTGCGCCTACGTCGGCTCCTGCCGCAACGCCGGAACCAGAAGAAGCGCAAACGCTGGGCGAATTGACTGTCCGTGCGCGCAACCGCCTGGAGCGGCTAAAAGAAGTACCGGTATCGATCTCGGTCGTCTCCGGCAATGAGCTGGATAACCTGCAGGCGCGTGACGTTGCCTCCATCACCCAGCGCGCGGCCAACGTCTCGTGGAACCAGGGGAATGCGCGTACCAGCGCAATTTCCATCCGAGGCCTGGGCAAGCAGGCGCAGACTGATGCCATGGATCCCAGCGTCGGCATCACTGTGGATGGCGTCAGCTACGCCTACAACCCGCTGTCGTCGTTTGACTTCTACGATGTCGACGCCGTGGAAGTGCTGCGTGGCCCGCAAGGTACGCTGTACGGCAAGAACGCCAGTATGGGCGCCATCAATATCACCACCCGCAAGCCTACGTTTACACCGGACAGCAGCTTCTCCCTGGCGCTGGGTGAAAACAACCGCGTGATTGCCAACGCCGCCGTTGGCGGCCCGCTCATCGATAACTTGCTGGCATGGCGCGCCGCGTTCACGGTCGACAAGGGGCAAGGTGTTTATCCAAATGCCTACAACGGCGATTTCGGTTACAAGAACAAGGACAATGTCTCCGGCCGCGTGCAATTCCTGCTGACGCCTAGCGCCGACTTCAGTGCCCTGCTCAAGCTGGAGGTCACGCCGCGTCACGAAGAGTATTACAACGGCTGGACCTTCTTCACGCCGACGCCGACCCAATATGCCAATGGCTTGCCCAACCCTTTGTCCACCGACGCCGCCACGCGTTTGACCCGCCGCTGGTTCCAGCAGCAGGCTGATTACACTTATGCCGGTAATTATCTGGCGGCGCAGGTCAATCAGGACAGCCAGCGGCCACTGGTCACCGCTACCAATGGCGCCTCCGCCACACTCACCTGGAAGCTGGGCGAATACACGCTCACCTCCATCAGCGGCTATAAGGACTTCTACTTCCAGGCCCGCAATGACGAAGGCACGCCATTCGACATCAGCAAGAACGGTGGCGGTTATGTGTCGCGGAATGCCCAGGTCAGCGAGGAGTTACGCCTGACTTCACCCGTCGGTGGCGCGGTCGATTATCAGACCGGTTTGTATTTGCTGTCGCAGAAGAACAACTATAGCTCGCGCACCGGCTTTGGCTCGGATGCCGGTGCATGGTTCGCTACCGGCGCCCAGTACACGGCGCTGGACAAGGATGGCGCTGGCCGTTACCTGCTGCAGAATTCACTGAGCCGGCTGGAGACCAACACGCCGCAGGACATCCATAGCAAGAGTGCGGCCTTGTACGGCCAGGCCAACTGGCACGTCTCGGAGCAGTTGACGGTGACTGGTGGCCTGCGTATCACGGCAGAAGACCGCAAGAATTCATCCACCAAGTTTATCGCTGAAGAAGGCTTTGGTTCGGAGTTGGACCCGGCTGTCGTCAACGGTATCGCCACGGGTGGCTTCAACAGCGACGCCAATGGCAACCTTGCCGTCAACGGTAATACGGCGGCGCAGCTGGCACTGGCCAACCTCGCGGCGCAGAAGTACTTTGGCGTGGCCTATGCGGCGCTGACCACCGACCAGAAAAAACAGCTGGCAGCTGCCAAGGCGATACGCGCGGCAAATATTGGCGTGGTCTATAACACCACCAGGGCGGACACCATCCATGACCGCCAGCCGACCATCCTGCTCAGTCCCAGCTACAGGATCAACGACAATGTGACGGGCTACGTCTCGTTCCAGTATGGCGAAAAGGCGAGCATCGCGCAGGTCATCAATGGCTACTCCAACAACGCCAGACCTGAAAAATCTACCTCCTACGAAATCGGCGTCAAGACCACGCTGCTGGACAAGAAGCTGACGCTGAGTGCTGACCTATTCCTCAACAATATCAAGGACTACCAGCAGGCAGTGCAGGTGTATGACGCCTACACCACGGCGCAGAAGAGCGATGGCACGCTGTACTACACCGCCGCCACCGGCAATGCTGCCAAGGTGCGTGCCCAAGGCTTGGAGTTTGATGGCGTGTATAGCGGCCTGCCCAATACCGTGCTGCGTTTCTCGGGAGCGTACAACGACGCTTACTACAAGGACTTCAAGAACTCGTCCAACCCACTGGAGATGGCCAACCTGGCGACGCCTTACCGCGACGTCACCGGGCAGAATCTGCCTGGTACGGCCAAGTTCACCTTCAATGTGGGTGGCGAGTACCGTGCGCCGGTCAAAGGCTGGAACAAGGAATTCCACGCCAATTTCAATACTGCGTACAGCAGCAAGTACAACTCGGATGTGTCCTTGTCCAGCTATGCGTGGGTGCCTGCGTATAGCATCACCGACTTTGGGATTGGCCTTGGTACGCTCGACAAGAAGTTTGATGTCACGCTGCTGGCCAAGAACCTGTTCGATGACAGGACCTCGCAAGTGGTGACCTGGAATAGCTATGTGCCGGCAGTCGGGCGCTGGGTGGGGATTGTATTTAGCGGAAAACTATAAACGTCATTCCCGCGTGCGCGGGAATGACGGGGATATTAGTTTGCAGCGAAGCAGTACAGCAGGCCGGCGCCACCGGTGGCCACCAGGTTGGCCTGGCCGCAGCCCCGGCTAGGGTGCGCAGCGTTCCACGAGGTGTTACCACCGCCAGTGCGGTCGAAGTGACCCAGCTGCGCCGAACCATCTGCGGCACTGGACGTGTAATTTTTGCAGGTATGGTCGGCCGCATCGGCAAAGGCGCGGCCATCAGGCGTCGAACCGGTGATGATGTCATGCTCGTTCGGCTTGTCGCCCGCGCCTTTGACCGCTTCGTTTTTCTCCGTCAGCACTGTGGTGCGGGACAGGTTGTTGCCCAGGCGTGCCGCATCCAGCGTGTCGCCATGCAGCTGTGCCACGTCGCGGGCGATCTGCACGCCGCGCGTGTTGAACCAGGGGCCATTGCCGATGCGGTCGCGCGCGTTGACGGCGGGCTTGCCCTCGGCCGGCTGGGTGCTCAGATAGGCGTGCCAGGTCTGCTTGCCTGCGCCGACCGACGCTGCCAGCTTCTGACAGTGTGCATCGGCGCCTTCCAGGCCGCCCAGGTCAGCGCCTTTGCCCACGCCTTCGCTGGTGACGAAAAAGCTGAGTGGCTTGGTGGGATCTGTGGAGCGGGCGGTGTTAGGCTGTGCCGGAGCTTGTTGCGCCTGTTGCGCAAAGGCCGCGCCGGTGGCCACGCACAGCGCCGTGACGGCGCCGCAAATCAGGGTAGAAGTTTTGGTCATGATTATTCTTTGGCTTTGAAATCGTCGTGGCAGGATTTGCAGGTGCGCTGCAGCTTGCCGAATTGGGCTTTGATGGCGGCCAGGTCGCCACCAGCGGCCACGCTGGCCAGTGCGGTGGCTTCGTTGCCGAAGGCGGCATTCAGTTCGCCAAATTTCTTGGGATCCTTGAAGGCTTCGGGTTTTGCGCTGGTATCGTGCCAGCCTTTGCCCTGTTCCGTGCCCGGCGCGAACAGGCCGGCCAGGCCGGAGTTGGCGATGGCGGCGATGGCGTTAGCCGCGCGCTGTACTTCATCCTTGTTGTACTGGCCATCCACCGACGCCTTAATGCGGCCCGTATTCCAGGCCGCGACCTGAAATGCCGACTGGCGCCACTTGATCAGGTTCTCAGGCTTGGGCGCCTGCTGCGCCAGCGCACCGATCGAAGCGGCCAGCATGACCACGGCCAGCGACGGCGCGAGAATTTTCTTGAAACGTGCTTTCATCTGTATCCCATCGTCAGGTTAAAAAAACTACTTGGCGCGTCCGCCGTATCCTTCCGCCAGCAGCGCGATCTTGTAGGCCGAACCGCGGCCGACCACGTACAGCGTTTTCTTGTCCGGCCCTGCGAAAGCCAGGTTTTGCGGCGCCTTCGGCAGCGCGATGATGCCCAGCGCCTCACCTTTGCTGGAGAAGACCTGGATGCCTGCGGTGGAGGCCACATACAGCCTGCCGCTACCATCGACTGCCAGGCCGTCGGCGCCGCTGCTTGGTCCGGTTTCGGTCTGGCGCCAGCCTTGCAGCTTGGCGAAATTGCGGCGCGCACCAACGCTGCCATCGGCGGCGATGTCGTAGGCCAGCACGTGTTCACCCGCCGTGTTGGCGACGTACAGCGTCTTCTCGTCGGGACTGAGCTGGATGCCATTGGGGCGTTCGATATCGGCCGCCAGGCGTTTCAGCTCGCCGGAGGGCGTGATGTGATACACGGCCGGCCTGGCCACCACCGGCGCATCGGCGGGCGCTGGCGATCCGGCAGGACGCGGCGGCGCCCCGGAGTCGGTGAAGTACACGCCGCCCTTGCGGTCGACTACCAGATCGTTCGGTCGTCCGAACGGTTTGCCTTCCCAGCCCTCGGCCAGCGTACGCGCATGTGCAGCGGGGTGGACGATGCCGACGCGCGGCTTGAGCACCTGCACCGCATACAAATCACCGTTGGCGGTGAAGCCCAGTCCATTCGAGCCATTGCTGTTATCGAGGAAGGTGGAAGTGCTGCGATCTGGTGCGATGCGAGTGATGCGGTTGGCCACGGTCTCGGTGAAGATCAGGCTCCCGTCAGGCAGTACCACCGGTCCTTCCGTACCGTTGAAGCCCTCCTTGATTAACTCGATCGGCGTGCCAGCGGCAACCACGCCCGCAATCGCAGGGGTGATGGAAGCGGCAACGGTGGCCGTCTGCGCGGTGATATCGGCGGCGGCCAGTGTCAGGCCGGCGGCCACCAGTGCGGCGGCCAGGGGATTCCAGAGTGGATGGCGCATGGTGTACTCCTCAGGATTTTTTACGTGACAGCTGCTGTACCGTGGCCAGCGCCTTTTCGACGTTCGCTTCCGGCGTCAGTCCGCCTACCGTGGCGGCGATCTTGCCGTCCGGGGTGATGATGAAGGTGGTGCGCTCAGCGGCCGCATGGTCGATCTCGATGCCGCGCGTGTCCTTACGGCCGGAGGGGATCTCGCGGATCGCCAGGTCGTAGGCCTTGGCCGTATCGCCATTTGCATCGGCGGCGACAGGGAACTTGCCTGCGCAGTAGTTGGGGTCTGCCGAGAATTCGTTCAGGCGCGCGATGCTGTCCAGCGATACACCAACCACGGTCGCACCGGCGGCGCTGAATTTGTCGTGGTTCACCGCGAAGCTATGTGCCTGAATATTGCAGCCGCCGGTATAGGCGGATGGATAGAAGTAGACCACCACCGGGCCTTTCTTCAGCGCGTCCTTGAGCGAAAAGGCGAAGGCTTTGCCATTTTGCGAAGCCTGCAACTGGAAGGCCGGAGCGTTGTCGCCTTCCTTCAGCGCCGCGCTGGCTGGCAGCGCCACTGCGGCCGACAGCAGGGCAGCTATCATCATACGTTTCATACGGTATTCCTCTCTGTGTGGTTGTCTACATTTCAGAGACGTAGCGCGCCAGCGCTTCAATCTCGGTGGTGCTCAGCGGCTTGGCGAACTGGTTCATGACGCCACCCGCGCTGTTGTTACGGCTGCCGCTGCGCCAGTCCTGCAGCTGCTGTTCCAGATAGGCCTTGCCTTGTCCGCCGATCACCGGCGCTACGCCAGCGATGCCTTTGCCACTGTCGCCGTGGCAGCTGGTGCAGGCGGGAAGCTGGCGCGCCGCATCGCCGTGCTGGTACAGCTGCTGTGCCGTCGTGTTCTTCGGCGCCGCGCCCGCAGGCATGGCCGGCAACGCCGCAAAGTAGGCGGCGATATCGGCCAGGTCGGCGTCGCTGATCCCGGTCGCCATCATCTTCATGAATTCATGCTTGCGTTGACCGCTGCGGAAATCCTGGATCTGCTTGACGATGTAGTCGTACTGCTGGCCGCCCAGGCGGGCGAACTTGCCATCGCTGCCGGTGCTGAAACCCTGGCCGTCACCGGTGCTGCCGTGACATTCCAGACAGCGTTCGGTATCCGCCTTCTCCCTGCCGGCCACCGGGTCACCCGGCGGCGCGGCAAGTGCAAGAAACGGGAGCAGCACCAGCAATGCACTCATTGCTTTAAAAATGGGCTACTCCTTTTTGTAGAACGTATGGCAGGTGCGGCAGGTGCGTGACAGCGTGGTCGCCGCCGTGGTGGCCGAGTCAAAATTATTTGCCGCCACGAAGCCGACGATCTGGTTTGACAAGTCCTTGCTCTGTTTCGCCAGATCGACGGCGTTGCTGGCGTCGCCCTTGTGGTTGAAATAGGTTTCTACGTCAGCAAACATCTGCGTCAGTTCCTTGGCGTCGGACGTGGCGCCAGCCTTGTTGCTCAGGGCGATATTGGACGACAGGCTCTTGTTGGTGTCTTCGATGGTTTGCATCAGGTCGACGCTCATCTCCTCTGCGGAGCGAACGCCGGCCGATACAAACAACGAGGCGACAGCGAGCAAAATCAATTTACGCATGGAGCCCCGTACTCAAGGACGCAGCTGGCCGCGGATTTCACCCGGCTTGTGGTCGGCGCTGTGCACGTTGATGTACAGGTTGCCGGCCTGGTAAGCCGCATACTGGTCGTCGTTGAGCACCGCGCCATCTGGCACGGACCAGGTGTTGTCGCCGGTCTTGGTCAGTGTGATGACTGGCGGACCGCTTTTGCCTGGTGCGCCCGCGTGGATGTGCGCAGCAGTCGCCTGCACATCCTTGACCACAATGCTGCCGCTGACTGCATGCGCTGCGCCGTTGCCAACCACGATCACGCCACTGCCGCTGGCACTGGTGGTGACAGCGGGCGTTTCTTCCGAACCGCTCAGCACCACCTGCGATTCACTAGCCTGCGCCAGCGCTGCAGCCAGTGCCAGCGCGATAAAACCAAAACGATGTTTATTCATTGCGTATCCTTGATTAAGCCAGCAGTTCTTTAATGACCTTGCCATATACCACCGTCGGACGTTCCGAGCGGCCGTTGTTGAGGAAGGTGGTTTTCAGGTGGTCGAGGCCCAGCAGCTGAAGTACGGTGGCGTGCAGGTCGTAGGTGTCGACCGCCTTGTCCTTGTCGGCCACCTGCAGGCCGATTTCGTCGGTGGCGCCATAGGTGGTACCGGCCTTGATGCCGCCGCCGGCCACCCACTGGGTGTAACCCCATGGATTGTGGTCGCGGCCATTGCCGCTCTGGCCATACGAGGTGCGGCCAAACTCCGAAGTCCAGACCACCAGCGTGCTTTCCAGCAGGCCGCGCGATTGCAGGTCAGCCAGCAGGCCGGCGATCGGCTTGTCGATCATCTTGGCATTGACGGCGTGGTTCTTTTCCAGGTCGCTGTGGGCATCCCAGCTGGTGATTTCGGTCTGGCCATCCGGTGCGCCCGTGACCACCTGGACGAAACGCACGCCGCGTTCCACCAGGCGGCGCGCGCGCAGCAGCGTGGTACCGTAACTGGCGCTGGTTTCATCGTTCAGGCCATACAGTTCCTTGGTGGCGTCGCTTTCCTTGGTCAGGTCCACGGCTTCCGGTGCTGCAACCTGCATGCGGTCGGCCAGCTCGTAGGAGCGCACGCGGGCTTTCAGTTCGGTGTCGGCCGAATAGCGCGCCGCGCCGTCGTTGTTGAGGCGCTTGAGCAGGTTCAGCGACGCGCGCTGCTGTTCGGCGGTGCGCAGTTCTGGACGTTCCAGGTAGAGGATCGGCGATGGGCCGGGACGGAAGGCCGTGCCTTGGTACACCGCCGGCAGGAAGCCGGAGTTCCAGTTGACCGAACCGGCGCTAGGCTCGTTCTTGCCGTTGTAGAGCACCACATACGGCGGCAGGTCCGGATTGGCCGTGCCCAGCGCATAGCTGACCCACGCCCCCAGCGATGGACGGCCAGGGCTCAGATCACCGGTGTTCAGCTTCAGGATCGAGATGTCGTGGGTGGCGCCTACGGTCACGCTGGATTTGATGAAGGCGATCTTGTCGGCCTGGGTGGCGATATTCGGCACCAGGTCCGAGAACCACGCAGCGCTTTCACCATGCTGCTTCCAGGTGCGTTTGGAGGCATACAGCTTGCCGACGCCGCCCTGGGTACTGGTCTTGATCCCTTTCAGGAACGAGGCTGGCACTTCCTGGCCCGCCAGGCTGACCAGCGCAGGCTTGTAGTCGAACAGGTCCAGCGTGCTGGGCGCGCCGTTCTGATGCAGCCAGATCACGGATTTGACCTTGGCCGGGAAGTGCGGCTGCTTGGGTGCGAGCGGATCGACCAGATCGGCAGCGCTGGCGGCGTGCAGCAAGCCACCGCCTGGCAGCAGGCCGCTGACTGCACCGGCGCCGAGGCCCAGGCCGGATTTAAGCAGGAAGTCGCGACGTGAATTGATACTCATGATGCTGTCCTTTTTTTCTCAGAAAATGTTTAGAAGCGATAAGCGAAATCGTTGGAGTTGGCGACGGCGTGTACCAGGTCGACAAAGGCGGCAGCGCGGATAGGATTCAGCTGCTTCTCTTTGGCGCCTACCGGTACGGCAACCTCGAACTTGCCGTCAGCGTTCTTGGCCTGGATGATTTTTTCTTCCTTGTTCAGGAAGTCCTTCAGCACCGCTCTTTCAGACTTGTTGGGCGAACGGGCGAACAGGATTTCGTACAAACGGTCGAGCTGTGCGTTTTCGTCCTTGCCTGCTTCGCGGATCACGCGGCCGGCCAGCGCCTGCGACCAGCTGAACACCACATCGCTGTTAAACAGGGTCAGTGCCTGCAACGGCGTGGTGGTCACGTCCCGCTTGTGGTGGGCGTGCGATGGATCGGCCGGGTCGAAGCTCTGCGTCAGCGGATACGGCACGCTGCGGCGTACGAACACATAGACGCTGCGGCGGTTCTGTTCCTGCGGATCGGTCGATGCGGTCCACAGATTGCCGGCGTTGAAGTTGCCCGGCACCTGCGGGAAGACGGCTGGACCGCCAACCTTGTCGACCAGCTGGCCCGATGCCGCCAGCAGCGAGTCGCGGATTGCTTCGGCTTCCAGGCGCTTGCGTGGATAGACCGCCAGCAGCTTGTTATCCGGATCTGCCTTCAACACATCGTCGCGCTGGGCCGAGGACTGGCGATACACCGACGACAGCAGGATTTCGCGATGCAGCTTCTTCACCCTCCAGCCGCTTTGCACGAAGTCCGTGGCCAGGTAGTCCAGCAGCTCCGGGTGGGTTGGCTTCTGGCCTGCACGGCCGAAGTCCGCAACGGTGCCGATGATGCCGTTGGCGAAGTACTGCGACCATACGCGGTTGACGTACACGCGCGCCGTGAGCGGATTGCTGTCGCTGGCCAGCCAGTCGGCCAGCGCCGTGCGGCGGCCGGATGAACTGGCAGATGGCTTGATATCCAGCTTGGCGTTGGCGCCGGCCCACAGCGCTGGCAGTGCTGGCTGCACTTCATCGGTTGGACGTTCATGCACGCCACCAAAACGGACGAAGGTTGGCGGTGCGTCGGCGTGTCCCAGTTCGGTCGCGGTGGTCAGCGTCAGGCTGCCTTTCTCCGGTTTCAGCTTGTCGAACTTGCGCAGGTCGGCGGTCAGTTTCTGATACTGCTTCCACTTCTCGACGTTGGCCGGGTTGTATTCCGCGGCGTCCTTGTCTTCGGAGGTCAGGCGCAGATAGGCCACCACATCCTGCTCGCTGCTGACGGATTTCAGGCGGAAGTTAACCCAGCGGTCCATCGCCGTCCATTCTGCTTCTGGTTTGAAGATGGCATCGCGGCTGTCGGTCAGGTAGCGCTCCTTGTGGTACTTGACACCGTCGGTGCGTACCGTATCGAGGATGGCTTTCTGTTTGGCGCGGATCTCCTTGGTCGCTTCGCGGTAAGCGGTCTGCTGCTTCTCGAACGCCAGTTCGGCGTCGCCCTTGATGGCGGGCGCCTTCTCGTCAAAACTGGTATTGGCGAAGAAAGCCTGCAGCTGGAAGTATTCCTTCTGGCTGACCTTGTCGGCCTTGTGGTTGTGGCAGCGCGCGCAACCGATGGTGGACGCCAGGAAGGTCTCGCCGACCAGGTCCGTCATGTCGGTGGCGATCTGGTATTTGCGCTGCACCAGGTCGCGCGAGTTCAGGTTGTCTGGATAGCCGGCCAGGAAGCCAGTCGCCACATGGGCTTCCTGGTTTTCCGGCCAGATCTCGTCGCCGGCGATCTGCTCGCGGATAAAGCGGTTGAATGGCTTGTCGCTATTGAAGGCGGTGATGACGTAGTCGCGGTAGCGGTAGTTGTTGGGACGCGTGACGTCCTGCTGGAAGCCGGCGCTGTCGGCATAGCGCGCCAGGTCCAGCCAGCGGCGCGCCTGCCGCTCGCCATAGTGCGGCGATGACAGCAGGCGGTCGGCCAGCTTCTCATAGGCGTCCGGCGATTTGTCGTTGACGAAGGCTTTGACGTCTTCCGGCGTTGGCAGCAGGCCCCAGGTATCCAGCGTGGCGCGGCGAATATAGGTGGCGCGGTCGGCGTCCGGCGATGGCTTCAGGCCTTTCTCTTCCAGCTTGGCCAGCACGAAGGCGTCTACCGGCGTGCGTACCCAGGCTTTCTGCTTGACGGTGGGGACGACGGGACGCTGCGGCGTGGTGTAGGCCCAGGCGGCCTTGGTCGGGGCGGACGCCGGCTTGGCGGTATCGGCTGGCTTGTCATCGGTCGCCGCCGACAATGCGGCGGAAAGGGCCAGCAGCACGGCGACCGATAGCGTCTTGATTACAGGATGGTTCACGGACTTGCTCCTTCTGCATACATGGACGGTTGATGTTGCTGCTTTAAGTGGCAACTATCGTGCCAGCCAGTCCCGGATGCGCATGTGGTTGATTTCAATGGAAATTCACGTTCGGCGCGGTGGCAGGGGTGCTTCGCGCCAGACAGTTGCAGCAGCCTGCTGCTGGAAATGCAGCAGGCTGCGGTCAGCCTTACAGCTTGCCGCTGAAGGTCAGGCCGTACCAGCGCGGATACGGGTTAGGCGAGTAGCTGCTCCATGCCGGTTCGTGCGCGCGGTTGTCGGTCAGGTTCTTGACGATCAGGCTGACGTCGAAGCCGCTCTTGAAACCCAGGCCAATGGCGAAGTCGGTGATGGCATTCCCCGGCACCACGCCATACGAAGACAGTGTGTCGGTATTGTTATAGCGGCTGGTGAACGCGGTGTTGAAGCTGGTGTGGAACTGTTTGTTGCCCCACACCGGCACGCGGTACTCGGCGCCGACGTTGCCGGTCCACTTGGCCACACCCGGCAGTGTCAGACCGCTCTGGTCAACGTAGGCGGCGGCCAGGTAAGCCTGTTCATCCGGCTTGGCCGCCAGCGGGAAGCTGACGTAGCGCGCATCCGTATAGGCGCCCGCCACGCGGATGCTCAGGTTGGGAATGCCGGAATAGACCGCATCCAGCTCTAGTCCGCGCGCGCGCGCTTTGGGCACGTTGCCCTGTGCCGTCACGTAAGCCAGCGGATTGGCCTGGCCGTTGGCGATATTGGTCTGGGTGGTGAAGTCGTCCACCACACGCACCGTCGACTGGTAGTCGCGAATATTCATCTGGTAGATATCCGCATTGATGATCAGCGTATTTTTCAGCAGACTGGATTTCAGACCCAGTTCGAAGGCATTGGTCTTCTCTGGCCGGACATTGGCGGACAGGCCATTGACGTTGAGCGCAGAGCCGGATTTTTCGCCGTACTGCCAGGTGAGGTAGCCGGTGACATCGTTGCTGAAGCGGTAGCTCGGCCCTAGTGTGCCGGTCCACAGGTTGTCGCTGTAGTAGCTGGTGATGCCGCTGATTAGCTGGCCGATCTGGCCGGCGCGCAGCGACTTGGCTGCTGCCACCTGCGCCAGCTGGGCAGCGGTCAGTGCGCTGTAGGAAGCCGCCCCGAAGTAGCGGTTGGCCACTGCATCTGCCACTGCCTGCTGTGTCGCAGTGTTACCTGCGGCGAGTGCGCCAGTGCTGGTGGAGTTGAATCCACCCAGCGCGACACCGCGTACCGCAACCGGATTCAGTGCGGCACCGGCGCCGTTGGCAGTCAGGAAGCGGATGTCGGTGGTGTTGCGGTTTTCATGCGTCAGGCGCAGACCGCCATTGACGCTGAGTTCATCCGTGGTGTGCCAGGTGGCGTTGCCGTAGATGGCGGAGCTCTTGGTGTGGACGATGGTGTCGCCTTTGGCGATGGCGTCGTCCAGCGAGTCTTTCAGCAGGGCCAGGCCCGCGCCACGGTTGATGCCGGCGTTGCGATCCAGCGCGTTGTACTGGGCGGTGGTGGCGAACCAGGCGCCTGCATCCGAACCCCAGCCGGTCTTGGAGGCGATATCGTCGTCCGTTTTCAGATAGAACAGGCCAGCCACGTAGTCGACCGCGCTGCCTGGCTTGTTCTTGATTTTGAATTCCTGGCTGAACTGCTGGTAATCGACGCCACCGCCGCCATTGCGGTTGATGTCGAACGGCGTACCTTCATCGTTGTGGGCGTCGAAAGTGTACTTGCGGGTGGCAGTGATGGAGGTCAGCGTGTGGTTGGCGAGGTTCCAGGTCAGGTCGATCTGGCCGCCCTTGTTATGCACGGTCTGGCCCTGGTTTTCGTTGAAGTTGAGATTGTTGTCGCCGATGTAGTTGGCATCGTAAGTGTAGGGCGTGCCGTTGAAGTCGCGGCCCGCGAACCATGCGCGGCCGGGTGTAAAGACGCCGCTGGCGTTGGTGTAGCCAGCCAGCTTGGCGCGCGTGGTGGTGCCGCTTGGATCGGTCAGCGAACCATCGGCAAAACGGTCTGGCTGGTTCTTGTAGAAGGTCAGGCCATTTTGTACTTGCGGTGCGTGCGGTTCCAGGTCAAAGCTTACGCGGGCATTGAAGTCGGCCGATGGCGTGAACAGGAATTGCGTGCGGCCGCTGACGCGGTTCTTGTTATACAGGCTGTAGTTGCTGTCGAAATTGTTGACGTAGTAGCCGCGGCTGCGGTCCACCACAAACGAACCGCGCCAGGCCAGCAGGTCGTCGATGATGGGACCACCGAGATTGGCCTTGGCGATCAGCGTGTCGCGCTGGCCGTAAGTGATCTGGTAGTCGGCGCTCGGGTAGAACGATGGGCGCCTGGTGTTGACGCTGACGACACCCGAACTGGCGCCTTTGCCGCCCAGCGTACCTTGTGGGCCGCGCGTGACATCGACCGAGTCCACATCATAGAAATCGAAGTTGGCCAGCTGCGACAGGCCATAAGCCACGCCGTCCACCACCATGCCAACGCTTGGGTCTTGCGTTTCGGTGAAGGAGCGTTTGCCCAGGCCGCGTATCGACAGCGAAGCACCGCGCGTGTTGTTCTGGTTGAACTGGATACCTGCGCTGCGCCTGGTGATGGCGCTGAGATCCTGCGCCAGTTCTCGCTCCAGTTCATTGCCGCTGATGACGGAGACCGACAGCGGCACGTCTTTCAGCAGTTCGATTTTCTTCTTGCCGCGTACGGTGATTTCACCCAGGGCTTGCGGTTCCTCCGCTGCAGCCGGTTCAGCAGCAACTGGCGCAGCCACTTCGGCCGCCACCGGCACGGACACGCCGCCTTGTGCCGAAAGGGCTTGTTTCAGTTTGGCGTTCTCGGCGAGCACGCGCGCAATTTCGGCCTGGAGTTCGGCGACGGTCGGCGGATCAGCGGCAAGCACGGATCCCGATGCCAGCAGGCCGAGGGAGGCAGCGACGGCGGCGGTGAGCGGCGCCACACGGAAATGCTGTCGTGATAAGGCCTTCTGCGTTTTGCTCATTAGTTTATTCTCCTGAGATGGTGGTGTGTGTAATGCCACCTATTTCGCAAGGAGCGTGCCATCGTGCCGCAGAGATGAAGGCATAAGCTTATGCCTCAACAAATCCGGGCCTCCGCGCGTCGCCGTCGTTTGCGGCTGGGTTTTTCACAGCTGGTGAAATTGCAACAGCGCTGCTGGCCAAGCTGGTGCCCAGCCAGCATCATGCAAGTGGTGGATAGCATGGAAAGCCAGCAAATACGGGCTTTCCTTGAGTGGCACGATGCTTGCAACCGCTGGTGAACGAGAACTGTCTCATTCATTAGGAAAGCGAGCTACATCATGAAGAAAATCAAAACCGCAGTGCTGGCACTGGCGCTGGTTTCCAGCGTTTCCGCCTGGGCGCAACAGGCGCAGCCCTGGACTTACAAAACCAAACAACTGGAGCGCGCGGAAGTTGACGCCTTGCTGGCGGCGCCGGACAAGCTGGTGGTGCTGGATGTGCGCCGTCCGGATGAAGTGGTGAGCAAGGGCAGCTTCCCCGTGTTCCTGAACATCCAGGCCAAGGACGTGGAAAACCGCCTGGCCTATATTCCTAAAGACCGCGTGATCGTTACCGTGTCCAACCATGCACACCGCGCCGGTGCGATTGGCGACCTGCTGACGGCCAAAGGCTTCAAGGTCGCCGGTGCTGCCGGCTCCGAAGACTACGAGGCGCTGGGCGGCAAGATTGTCCGCATTACGCCACCAGCACCTGCGGCACCGGCCAAGCAGGTCGCCGCAGCAGGCCAGAACTGATCACTCGGCCATGAACAAGCGCGCCGTCATCGAGGAACTTGTGCAACCCGCGGTTGCCGTCGCGCCGCCGCGCAAGCGGATATTGGTGTGGGATCTGCCGACACGGGTCTTTCACTGGTCGCTGGTCGCCGCAGTGACGGTTGCCCTCATCACCGGCGAGATCGGCGGTGACTGGATGCCGGTGCATGGCAAGGCTGGCCTGGCGATTGTGGGGCTGGTGACCTTCCGTCTGGTATGGGGCGTGATCGGCGCAACGCATGCGCGCTTTGCCAGCTTCGCGCCGACGTTGTCTTCATTACGCGCTTATCTGCGCGGCCGCTGGAAAGGGCAGGGCCACAACCCGCTGGGTGCCTTGTCGGTGTTTGCCTTGTTGTTATTGCTGGCGGCGCAGGTGGGTACCGGCTTGTTCGGCACGGACGAAATCTCGTTCAGCGGTCCGCTGGCGTCGCTGGTGGAAGAGGCGACCTCGCTACGGCTCACAGGCTGGCATCAGAAGCTGACCTACCTGCTGTTTGCGCTGCTGGCGGTGCACGTGCTGGCAATTGCGGTCTACCTGGTGCTCAAGAAGGACAACCTGGTCAAGCCCATGGTCACCGGCTGGAAAGAGGTTCACCATGGTGTATCGGCGCGGCCGGGCAGCTGGCCTGCGCTGGTGATTGCGCTGGCAGCGGCAGCAGCAGCGGTGTACTTCGCCAGCGGCACGCACTGACGCCGCACTGTTTAGCCGGTGCTTCGGCACTGCTGCACACGCAGCAGATTTTAAGTCTTCGGCATCGCCTATATCAATGAAATCAGTCACTTAGCTTCGGGCACGGAATCTGCTCAAAGACGAACAGGAATAACAGAGAAAGGGCCTCATCATGACCGCACTGAGTTTTGAGAGCATCAACTATTCACCACGCCGCGCTGCTGTACGGCGTCAGGCGCTGCCGGTGTCGCGTCTGAAGGTTGTCGAGGTAGCGCCACCAGCCAGTGTGGCTGCCGCGCGGCCTGGCACGGTGGGCCAGCCGGGGAACAAGATCGGCATTGCTGCGCTGGTGGGCGTGGCGGTGCTGCTGCATGCGGGTGTCTACATCTCGCTGCATCAGGGCGGACATATCGATCCGCTGCCTGCCAAGGCGCCGGAGCCGCTGGCGATTGAGTTTGCACCGCCGCCACCGCCGCCACCGGAACCGCCCAAGGTGCAGCCACAGGTGGCCAAGGCGCCGGTGCCACAGCGCGCCGCGCCGCAAGTACCCGTGGTGCAGCAGGCGCCGGTGGATGATGGACCACCCAGTGCAAACACGGTACAGGTAGCGACACCAGCGCCCCCCGCCCCCGTGGCTGCAGCGCCCGCGCCACCACCACCGGAGCCGGTGACCGAGCCACGCGGCTTCGCGGGCTACAAGAACAATCCGCCGCCGGAATATCCATCGCTGGCGCAGGACCGTGGCCTGCAGGGGCAGGTGATCCTGAAGGTGCGCGTGCTGGCTTCGGGCAAGCCGGAAGCCGTGACGGTCGATAAATCCAGCGGCCACAAGATTCTTGACGATGCCGCCATCAAGGCAGTCACCGCCTGGTCCTTCGATCCTGCCAAGCGTGGCCAGACGCCTATCGATGGCTGGGTCAAGGTGCCGTTGAATTTCAAACTTTCTTAACTTTACAGCGAGAGCTTATCCATGTCTTCTTACTACTTAGATCTTATCGTTCAAGGCTCCCTGTATGCGCTGGTGCTGTTCTCCATCGTCACCTGGGTACTGATCCTGGTGAAGGGCGTACAGCATTACCGTGTCAGCAAACGGGATAAACAATTTACCAAACAGTTCTGGAGCGCCAGTACGCTGGATGCGGCCAGTGCGCTGGCCAGCGATGCCAGTCCCAAGGCGCGCCTGGCGAATGTGGGCTTTGATGTGCTGCACGTGAGCGAATCCGGTGGCGGCAACGATCTGGAACATAGCTGGGACAGGCAAGAACTGCTGGAACGCCACCTGCGCCAGCAAATCCAGAAGGAATACCAGTCGCTGGAAAGCGGCCTGGCGGTGCTGGCCTCCATCGGCAGTACGGCGCCTTTCGTTGGCTTGTTCGGCACTGTGTTTGGCATCATCCACGCGCTGAGCGCCATCGGCAAGAGCGGTTCGGCCAGTATCGACGTGGTGGCCGGCCCGATTGGCGAGGCGCTGATCGCTACCGGTGTCGGTATCGCGGTGGCAGTACCAGCAGTACTGGCGTTTAACTTCTACGTACGTCGCCTGAAGGTGACGGCGGCCGAACTGGATAACTACGCCACCGACTTCGTCAACCTGGCGCAGAAGAACGGCTTCCGTGTCGCCCGCCCAGTGTCCAAGGGCGTATCGCAGACAGTGCGCCCGGCGGTGGCGCCGCAGCAGGGAGCATTCGCATAATGGCTTTCACGACTGGACGCGACAGCAGCGACGTTGTCAGTGAAATCAACATCACGCCGCTGGTGGACGTGATGCTGGTATTGCTGGTGACGTTCATCCTCACCGCGCCGCTGCTGAACAATGCGGTGCGCATCAACCTGCCCAAGACCTCGACCACCACGCCGAACAATCCATCGAAAACGGTGACGGTCAGTATCGACGGCAGCAACAAGATCTTTATCGACAAGCGTGAAGTGGAACCGGCATCGCTGGAACCTGAACTCCGGCAGCTGGTTGACCAGAATCCGGAGCTGGCGCTAAGCCTCCAGGCCGACCAGGGCGTACCATACCGCGCAGTGGCCAAGGTGATTGCCAACATCCAGCGCTCCGGCGTGAGCAAGCTGTCGGTATTGACGGAGCCGGGCGGTTGAAAACCAGGCGTTTACTGACGTTGCTGGCGTTGGCCGGCGTGGTGGCTGCCAGCTACGTGCTGCTGGTGCGTCCACAGGCGGCACATGCCGTGACGGCACCCGCAGCGGCCGCACCGCGTGGCGGTGTGCCGCTGGTGCGGCTGGCTGCCGCTGAACAGCGCGATGTAGCGGTCGAAGTGGAGGCCAATGGTACGGTCGTGCCGCTGAGTAGCGTCGAGATACGTCCTCACGTCACGCGCCAGCTGACGCAGGTGCATGTGAAGGAAGGGCAGTTCGTCGCAGCTGATACCTTGCTGTTTTCACTGGATGACCGGGGCGAGCGCGCGGCGTTGGATCGCGCACAGGCGCAGCTGGACCGCGACCAGGCGGTACTGGCGGATCTGGAGCGCCAGTACCGGCGCAGCAGCGAGCTGTCGTCGCAGAAGTTCATCTCGGCCAGCGCTGCCGATGGCGTGCAAACGCAGGTAGAAAGCCAGCGCGCGCTGGTGCAAGCCGATCTTGCCGCAGTGCGCTCTGCGCAGGTCGATCTGAGTTATACCGCAATACGTGCGCCATCTGCTGGCAGGGTGGGTGTCGTCAACGTATATGCCGGTAGCCTGGTGCAGGCCAATGCCGTGCTGGCGAGTGTGACGCAGATCGATCCGATCGCGGTGAGTTTCACCGTACCCGAAAAAGGTGTGGCCGCCCTGCTGGGGGCAGCGAAGTCCGGCCCGGTGGCCGTGAGCGCAGCGTTACCGGACGCTGTGCTCACGGGCCGCCTGAGTTTTATCGATAGCAGCGTGGATGCCGTGGCAGGCGTCATCCGCATCAAGGCGCAGTTTGATAATGCGGATACCCGTCTTTGGCCGGGACAGTATGTGCAGACGCGCATTACACTGTCCAGGCTGCGCGGCGCCGTTGTCGTGCCGCTGGCGGCCATCATCACGCAGAGTGACGGAGCGCTGGTGTACTCGGTCGACGAGCAGCAGTCGGCGCGTCCGCGCAAGGTACGGCTGCTGCATGCTTTCGGCAACCTGGCCGCAGTGGATGGCTTGAAGGTGGGGGAGCGTGTCGTGATTGAGGGTAAACAGAACCTGCGCCCTGGTGTGAAAGTCAATGTTGGCAAGGATGCGCTACTGGCGAATGCAGGGAGCCGCCCTTGAATATTTCTGAACTGTGCATACGGCGCCCTGCGCTGGTGTTTGTGCTGGCGATGGCGCTGGTCGCTGCCGGCATTCTGGCCTGCTTTCGTCTCCCTGTAGCAGCACTGCCCAGCTATAACACACCGGTGATCAACGTTAACGCTGATCTGCCGGGCGCCAGTCCGGAGACGATGGCGTCTTCGGTCGCGCTGCCGCTGGAGAAGCAGTTCGCCACCATCGCCGGACTGAATCTGATTACTTCCAGCAGCTCGCCCGGCACCACTTCGCTGACGCTGGAGTTTGATCCTAGCATTGATATCAATGTCGCCGCGCTGGATGTGCAGGCGGCGTTGCTACGCGCGCAGCGCGCACTGCCGCAGGAAGTGACCGAGCTGCCGTCCTACCGCAAGACCAATCCCGCCGATGGACCGACCTTGTTCATCGTGCTGAATTCGCCGTCATTGAGCCTGACCGAGTTGAACGACTTTGCCGAGAACCTGATCGCGCCCAGCATCTCGACGCTGGATGGCGTGGCGCAGGTCAACGTCAATGGCCAGAAGCGCTTTGCCGTGCGCGTTCGCGCCGACCTTGATAAACTCAATGCACGCAATCTGACGCTGGACGAACTGGCGAACGCGGTCAAGTCGGCCAACTCCAATTCGCCATTGGGCATTATCGAAGGCCCGGACCAGACACTGACCATCCAGGCCGACGCGCGCCTGATGAAGGCCGCGCAGTTTTCCGACCTGATTATCGCTACCCGCAATGGCTTGCCGGTGCGGCTCAAAGATGTCGCCACGCTGGAGGACAGCTTCCAGTCCGTCCGCACCAGTGCCTATTACAACAATGCCAGCTCGGTGGTGCTGCAGGTGCAGCGCCAGCCGAATGCCAATACCGTGCAGGTGGTCGATGCCGTACGCCGCCTGCTGCCGCTGCTGCAACAGCAACTGCCTGCCTCGATCACGGTCACGCTGAGCGGCGACAGTTCGCTGTCGATTCGCGACGCCATCCATGACGTCAATATCACGCTGGGGTTGACGGTGGTGCTGGTGGTGCTGGTGATATTCCTGTTCCTGCGCCGCGCATCTGCCACGCTGATTCCCGCCGTGACGCTGCCGATTTCGCTGCTGGGCGCGATGGTGCTGTTCTACTGGCTCGGCTACAGTCTGAATAACGTCTCGCTGCTGGGCATTACGCTGGCGGTAGGTCTGGTGGTGGATGACGCCATTGTGGTGCTGGAGAATATCGTGCGCCATATCGAACAAGGCGAGCCGCCGTTGAAAGCGGCACTGCGCGGTTCGCGCGAGATGGGCTTTACCATCGTCTCGATTTCCGTCTCGCTGGTGGCCGTGTTCATTCCCATCTTCTTCATGCCAGGCGTGATCGGACTGCTGTTCCATGAATTTGCCGTGGTGGTGTCGTTGTCGATTCTGGTATCGGCGCTGGTGTCGCTGACGCTGGTGCCGATGCTGGCCAGCCGCCTGCTGACCCATGGCGACGCGGCGCATACCGGCGGCAATGTGGTGGTACGTGTCTTCGACACGGGGTTCACCTGGCTGGCCCGGATTTATGAGCGTACGCTGGACTGGGGGCTGCGCCATCGCGGACTGGTGCTGCTGGCTGCGCTGGCCAGCCTGGTGCTGACGGCCGTGCTGTATCAAACCATCCCCAAAGGGTTTTTCCCGGAAGAGGATCTGGGCCGCGTGCGCGTGATTACCGAAGCAGCGGAAGACGTGTCCATGCCAGCGTTGATGGCGTTGCAGGCCAAGGTCGCCCGTGTGATTCAGGCCGATCCCAATGTCTTGGGCGTGCTGTCGTTTACTGGGCCGGGTGGGCCGGGCGGCGGCACCAGTGCGTCCAGCGGCCGCCTGATCGTCACGCTCAAGTCCAAGGGCGAACGTGCGAGCATGAAGGAGGCGCTGGATTCGATGCGCAAGGCTGCCCGCACCGTGCCGGGCATTGTCGTGTATATGAGCCCCATGCAGAACCTGCAACTGGGTGGCCGTTCCAGCAAGAGCCGCTACCAGTACACGCTGCAAAGCGTCACGCCGGATGCACTGGACGGCTGGGTGGAAAAAATCATGCAGGCGATGCGCGCCGATCCGATCTTCCGTGACGTCACCAGCGATACGCAGAACAAGGGCTTGCAGGCCACGCTCGACATTGACCGTGACAAGGCCAATGGCCTCGGTGTGCAGATGGCCGATGTGCGCAGCGCGCTGTATCTCGCCTTTGGCGACCGCCAGATCTCTACGATCTATGCGCCCAGTGCGAGCTACCAGGTCATCATGGAAGCGGCGGACCGCCAGTATGTGCATGCGCTGGACAAGATCAGCGTGCGAGGCAGCGGCGGCACGCTGGTGCAGCTATCCAGCTTTACACGCGTGGTGCGTACGGTAGGGCCGACGGCGGTCAACCATCATGGCCAGCTACAGGCGATCACGCTGTCGTTCAACCTGGCGCCGGATGTGGCGCTTGGCAACGCTACCGCGCGCATTGATGCTATCGGCAAGGAGATCGAGCTACCGGCAACCATCATCACCAAATATGGCGGCGAGGCGGCGGTGTTCAAGGACACGCTCTCCAGCCAGGTGATCCTGATTGCCATTGCGCTGCTGGTGATCTACGTGCTGCTGGTGGTGCTGTATGAAAGCTATATCCATCCGCTGACGATTCTGGCCGGCCTGCCTTCCGCCGCGGTGGGCGCGCAGATTACGCTGCGCCTGTGCGGCATGGACCTGACGCTGATCGCCACCATCGGCATCCTCATGCTGGTGGGGATCGTCAAGAAGAACGCCATCATGATGATCGACTTTGCGCTCGATGCGCAGCGTACGCAGGGCATGCCTGCTGCGCAGGCGATCCGCGCGGCCTGCATCCAGCGCTTCCGTCCCATCATGATGACTACGCTGGCGGCCCTGATGGGCGCCTTGCCGCTGGCTTTCGGCTGGGGTGCGGGCGCCGAACTGCGCCAGCCGCTCGGGCTGGCCGTGGTGGGCGGCCTGCTGCTTTCTCAGGTGATCACGCTGTACATCACACCGGTGATTTATCTGGTCCTGGACCGCTATAGCGGCACGGGGCCGATGACTGACCAGCAGATGGCGGCGCGCATCGCCAGTATCACACTGGTGCCGCCTGTTGCGGCAACCGGCAATAATCAACTTGTCCAAAGGGCGAACTACTAATGCTGTTGAAAAAACTGATGCACTCGGCGCTGCTGTTCGGCGCCATCGCGGGCGCTGCCCATGCAGCCGATATCACGCTGCTCAATGTGTCCTACGATCCGACGCGTGAGCTATACCAGGACTTCAACGCTGCTTTCGCCAAACAGTGGAAGGCCAAGACGGGCGACAGCGTCACCGTCAAGCAATCGCACGGTGGCTCCGGCAAGCAGGCGCGCACCGTGATCGACGGCCTGGATGCAGACGTCGTGACGCTGGGCCTGGCCTACGATATCGATGAAGTGGCCGAACATGGTTTGCTCGACAAGAGCTGGCAGAAGCGCCTGGCGCATAACAGCACGCCGTATTCGTCGACCATCGTGCTGCTGGTCCGCAAAGGCAACCCGAAAGGCATCAAGGACTGGAATGATCTGGTGAAGCCGGGTATTTCCGTCATCACGCCGAATCCGAAAACTTCCGGCGGCGCGCGCTGGAACTATATCGCAGCCTGGGGCTATGCGCTGAAACAGAAGGGCGGCAACGAGGCCACCGCCAAGGACTTCATCAGCAAGCTGTATAAAAACGTGCCGGTGCTGGATTCCGGCGCGCGCGGTTCGACCGTCACCTTCGTTGAACGCGGCATCGGCGATGTGCTGATCGCGTGGGAGAACGAAGCCTTCCTGGCGATCAAGGAACTGGGGCCAGACAAGGTGGACATCGTGGTGCCGTCGGTCAGCGTGCTGGCCGAGCCGCCGGTCGCCATCGTCGACAAGGTCGCCGACAAGCGTGGTACCCGTAAAGTCGCGCAGGCTTACCTGGATTACCTGTATTCGGATGCGGGCCAGGAGATCATCGCCAAGAACTACTACCGCCCGACGGTGGAATCGGCAGCGAAAAAATACGGCAACCAGTTCCCGAAACTGAAACTGTTCACCATCAACGAAGTGGCAGGCAACTGGGCGCAGGCCCACAAGACCCACTTTGCGGATGGCGGCCTGTTTGACCAGCTGTATCAACCATCCGGCAAAGTCGCTCAGCAATAGCGTGTGCATACAAGCCGCCGGCAGGCGGCTTTGTCATTTCCAGGCGTGCCGTATGTGCTAGCCTCATCCCTGATGCGCTTAAGCCTTGCAGTCCATTGGTAGCACCGACAAAAATCCCACACACGTCGCTTTATCAACCACACCGATGGTGCGCTCGTTGACATGAAAGATTTGCCGGTGCTATAGTTTCTTCAACAAATGGAAACGCTTCCATTTAATTCATAAGTGAATAAACGATAGACAGGCGGACCAGGATCCGTCTGCGCGAGGAGACAGCATGTTGACAGCCAGCCCTGTGTTTACAGGCGATGGAGCGTTGCGCCCGTCGTCTTTGAAATCCCTCTCCCAACTGCTTGCGGTGCCCGCGCTGCTGCTGTGCGCGCTTGGCGCGGCACATGCGCAAACGGTGCAGGCGTGGGTCACCACCGGCGACCAGTCGCAGCTTTTGCAGCGCAACGCCGATGCGCAATTCAAGCCCGGCACGCAGGCGGCCACGATTATCGAGGTCGACCCCAGGCAGCGTTTCCAAGAGATGGTCGGCTTCGGCGCCGCCATCACCGATGCCTCCGCGTGGCTGATTCAAAACAAGCTCAACGAGCAGCAGCGCAGCGCCTTGCTCAATGAGTTGTTCGGCAAAGCGCCCGGCGCCGGTTTCAGCTTCACGCGCCTGACCATCGGTGCATCCGACTTCTCGCGCCACCACTACAGCTTTGACGATATGCCGGCCGGGCAGACCGATCCGGAGCTCAAGCACTTCTCGATCGATGCCAACCGCGCCGATGTGCTGCCCGTCACCAAGGCCGCGCTGGCGATCAACCCCAGGCTGCGCGTGATGGCGTCGCCATGGAGCGCGCCGGGCTGGATGAAATCCACCGATAGCCTGATCCAGGGCACGTTGAAACCAGAAGCTTTCGCGCCCTTCGCCAGCTACCTGTCACGCTACGTCAGCGCCTATGAAAAGGAAGGCGTGCCGATCTACGGGCTGACCTTGCAGAATGAACCGCACTTCGAACCAAAAGACTATCCCGGCATGCGCGTCGATCCGGCCAAGCGCGCCGCCTTTATTGGCGGCCATCTGGGGCCGGTGCTGGCCAAAGACCATCCGGGCACCCGCATCCTGGACTGGGATCACAACTGGGATGAACCCTGGTCGCCAGCCGATGTGCTCAAAGACGCCACCGCCAACAAATACGTGAGCGGTGTGGCCTGGCACTGCTACGGCGGCGACGTGCGCGTACAGGCGGCGCTGCACGACCGCTGGCCGGACAAGGAAACCTATTTCACTGAATGCTCAGGCGGCAAATGGGCGCCGGTGTGGTCGGACAATCTGCAGCACTTCGCCCGCACGCTGGTGATCGGCACCACGCGCGGCTGGGCCAAGGGCGTGCTGCTGTGGAACCTGGCGCTCGATGAAAACGATGGCCCGCACCTGGGCGGCTGCAAGGACTGCCGTGGCGTGGTCACCATCGACAGCCGCGACGGCAAGATCACCCGCAATGAAGAGTACTACGCGCTGGCCCATGCCAGCCGCTTCGTGCGCCAGGGCGCGCACCGCATCGCGTCCACCAGCGGCTATGGCGATCTCGATACGGTGGCCTTCCGCAATGCCGACGATGGGTCGACGGCGTTGATGGTGGTGAACTCGGCCAAGGCGCCGCGCAGCTTTGCCGTGCGCGTCGGCCAGCGCAGTTTCGATTACACCTTGCCGGCGGCCAGCGTCGCCACCTTCACCTGGAAATAACCCCTGCACTGCCGTGCTTTGCCACGGCATTTTTTTCAGTCGGCATGGAAGCGCTTCCGCACGTCGGCGGATGAAGCGCACCAACCGCAGGACTGCATGACCAGCAGCACCGCACCACAGCCTTTCCGTTGAAAACTATAAAAGAGAGATGAAAATGCGTCATAAAACACAGCACTACACAATCAGAATGACCCCGATCGCCGCCGCCTGCGCCGCACTGGTGTTTGCCGCCGGCCCGGCCCACGCCCAGCAGGCTGGCGGTCCGCAAGCCAACAAGGCGGATGACGCCGCAGTCCAGGAGGTGGTGGTGACCGGTATCCGCCGCAGCATCGAAACCTCGATGGCGATCAAGCGCGATGCCGACGCCATCGTCGAAGCGGTGACGGCGGAAGACATCGGCAAGCTGCCCGACGTGTCGATTGCGGAATCGATCGCGCGCCTGGCCGGCCTGACCGCACAGCGCGTTGAAGGCCGCGCGCAAGTCATCTCGATCCGCGGCCTGGCGCCGGACTTTTCCACCACGCTGCTGAATGGCCGCGAGCAAGTCTCGACCAGCAATAACCGTGGCGCGGAATACGACCAGTACCCATCCGAACTGATTAACGGCGTGACCGTGTACAAGACGCCGGATGCGTCGCTGGTGTCGGGCGGCCTGTCGGGCACGGTGGACCTGCAGACCGTGCGGCCACTGGATGTCCGCCAGCGCACTGTTGTGCTGAATGCGCGCGGCGAGCACAACTCCAACGGCAAGCTCAACTCCAATACCTCGGCCAACGGCAACCGCCTGAGCGCTTCGTATGTGGACCAGTTCCTCAACAACACGCTGGGCGTGGCGATTGGCTATGCTCACCTGGATTCGCCAGGCCAGCAGCAGGAATACAAATCGTGGTGGTGGGGTACCAACCGCAACCTGCCGGCCGACATGGCGAACGTGGTCACGCTGAATGGCGCCGAAGTGACGGCCTCGTCGCGCGAGCAGAAACGCGATGGCCTGATGGCGGTGGTTGAATACCGTCCAACCAAGGAATTCCGTACCACGCTGGACTTGTATTATTCCGAGTTCAAGCAAAACACCACGATGCGTGGCCTGATGTGGAATTCGAACCAGGACAATCCGATCCGCTATCTCAATCCGCAAGTGGAAAACATCGGCGGCACGCGCCTGCTGGTGGGCGGCGCACTGACCAACCTGGAACCGATCGTGCGGAACGACTACAACCAGCGCAAGGACAAGCTGAGTGCGCTTGGCTGGAACAACACGTTCAAGAAAGATGGCTGGACCCTGGTGGGTGATCTGTCGTACTCGACCGCCAAGCGGCGCGAGGAAGTGCTGGAAACCTATGCCGGCCTCGGCCCTGCAGGCGCGGGCCGGACCGACAACAACTTCCAGTTCCACATCCCGACCGCCAGCGGCTTGCCGACCTTCACCCCGAGCATCAATTTCGCCGATCCAAACATCATCAAGCTCAACGACGTTGGCGGCTGGGGCAAGGATGCGGACATGCACCACCCGGTGGTGGAAGACAAGCTGGGTTCGGCCAAGTTCTCGGCCAAGAAAGAGCTGGATGGCTTCCTGCGCTATGTCGAGGGCGGCATCAACTACAGCAAGCGCGAGAAAACCCACGCCGACACCAACAATTACTGGTTCCTGAAAAACGGCCGCGCGCCGGCCACCGTATCGTCGGACCTGCTGCAGCCGTCTACCTCCTTGTCCTTCGCCGGCATTCCTGCAGTGATGAGCTATGACGTGCTGGGCGTGCTCAACAAGTACTACGACATGCAGCCGGCCCGTCCGAACGACCAGGCATTGCAGGACTGGGGCGTGACCGAGAAGATCACCACCGCCTACGGCAAGCTGGGCATCGACACCGACCTGGGGCCGATTCCCGTGCGTGGCGCGCTGGGCCTGCAAGCGGTCAACGTCGACCAGAAATCGCGCGGCGCCACCGTCAACGGCGGCACAGTGGGCAGCATCACCGGCGGCAAGAACTACACCGACTGGCTGCCGAGCCTGAACCTGAACTTCGACCTGGACAAATACCTGTCCACCACCAATCTGCGCCTGGGCGCGGCCAAGACGGTGGCGCGGCCGCAGATGTCGGACATGCGTGCCGGCGTTTCGGGCGGCGTCGACGCCACTACCCGCATGTGGAACGGCAGCGGCGGCAATCCGGACCTGGAACCATGGCGTGCCAACTCGTACGATCTGTCGATGGAAAAATACATCGGCAAGCGCAGCTATATCGCGGGCGCGCTGTGGTACAAGAAGCTGCAAAGCTATATCTACAACCAGCAGACCGCGTTCAGCTTTGCCGGCTTCCCGAATCCATCGGCAGTGATACCGCTGCAGGACATTGGCACACTGAACCGTCCGGCCAACGGCACGGGCGGCATGGTCAAGGGTGTGGAGCTGTCGGGTGCGCTGGATGCGGGCCTGCTGTGGGCGCCGCTGGAAGGCTTTGGCGTGACGGGCAGCATGTCCGGCACGGAAAGCTCGATCCATCCGAATGGTCCGGGCACCAAGGAGAAGCTGCCGGGTCTGTCGGGCGTGGTATCCAACTTCACCGTGTACTACGAGAAGGATGGCTACTCGGCGCGTGCCAGCCGCCGCTACCGTTCGGCTTATCGCGGCGAGGTGACCGGCCTGTTCGCCCAGCGTGCCTTCAGCGAGATTCTGGCCGAACGCCAGATCGACCTGCAACTGGGCTATGCGATCGAGGAAGGCACCTACAAAGGCCTGTCCTTCCTGTTCCAGGTGAATAACCTGAACAACTCGCCTTACCAGACGCGCCAGGGCGATCCGTTCTCGGGCGGCTCGTATGCGCCTGAGCGTTACACCACTTACGGCCGTCAGTTCCTGCTGGGATTGAACTACAAACTGTAAGTACGCTAGCGAACATAGGCGGCACAGCGGGTCGCCTATGGCCGGCGAGGAGTGATAGAATCGTCAGTCCTATCCTCCCGAAAAAGTGACTCTGCACGATGCAAGCGATCGACCCCGTAACGCTGGACAATTGTGCGGATGAACCGATACACATCCCGGGCAGTATCCAGCCGCATGGCGCCTTACTGGCATTCGATATGGCTGGCCTGCTGCTGGCCTGGAGCGACAACGCCGCCCAGCTGCTGGGCTTGACGCTGGCGCTGGGCACGCCGCTGGCGCAACTGCCGCTGCGGGCCGAAGTGCAGGCGGCCGCCACCGATTGCGTGGACAGCATGGAGGATGGCGAAGCGCCGGCCATTGCGCTGGAAGTGGCCATCGGACCGCTGCGTTTCGACTGCATCGTCCACGCCTACCAGGGCCGTCTTATCGTCGAGTTCGAGTTGCGCGATGTGCCCAGCGATGCGGTGGCTGCCTTTGCGCTGAAGGCGCATGCCGCCATTGACCGTCTCAAGCGGCAGAAATCGATTGACGCGCTGCTGCAGCTGGCAACCGAGCAGGTGCGCGCCATCACCGGCTTCGACCGCGTGATGGCCTACCGTTTTCACCAGGACGACAGCGGCGATGTGACGGCCGAGGCGCGCCGCGAGGACCTGGAACCCTACCTGGGCCGGCGCTATCCGGCCAGCGACATTCCGGCGCAGGCGCGCCGGCTGTACATCATCAACACGCTGCGCCTGATTGCCGACACCGGCTACACGCCATCGCCGCTGCGCGGCCGCGCTGGCGATGCGCCGCTGGACCTGAGCCATAGCGTGCTGCGCAGCGTGTCGCCGATCCACATCGAGTATTTGCAGAACATGGGCGTCGGTGCGTCGATGAGCGTATCGATCGTGGTGGCGGGCCGCCTGTGGGGCTTGCTGGCCTGCCATCACATGCTGCCCTTGCAGGTGCCGTATTCGATCCGCATGGCGGCCGATGTGATGGCGCAGGTGCTTGCTTCGCTGGTGCAGTCGATCGAAGCGCGCGAGCGCGCCAGGCTGGTCGAAGCCTCGGCCGAAGTGCGTACCCGCGTGATGGAGACCCTGCTGCACCACGACGAACCGGCCCGCGCGCTGCTGCAGCATGCGCCAGCGCTGTGCCAGTCGCTGCAGGCGGAGGCGCTGGTGGTGACGCAGTACGGCAAGGTGATGGTGCATGGCGAGGTCGATGCCGAACTGGCCGCGCGCATGGTGGCGTCGCTGCCGGAAGGCGGCGCCGACCTGGTCGAGCGCAGCGCCATCGGTGACTGGCCATTGGAGATGCAGGCGGCGCTGGCGCCGTGGGCCGGCCTGCTGGCGCTGCGGTTTGACCCGGCCACCGGCGGCTGGCTGCTGGCCTTGCGGCGCGAACAGATCCACACCATCCGCTGGGCCGGAAGGCCGGAAAAAGTGGTGCGTACCGGCCCGCTCGGACCGCGCCTGACGCCACGCGGCTCGTTCGATGAATGGCGTGAGATGGTGCGCGGCCGCGCCGTGTCCTGGGACGCGGCCGAGAAACTGGCGGCCAGCCAGCTGCTGGGCGAGATGCACCGCGCCAGCATGGCCAAGCATGTGGAAACCGACCGCGCCCGCGCGCAGCTGCTGGCCATGCTGGGCCACGACGTGCGCGGCCCGCTGCATTCGATCAATATGGCGGCCACGGTGCTGCAGCATGGCGGCGCCGCCAGCACCATGAGCACGCGCATCCAGGCGTCCAGCACGCGCATGGAGCGCCTGATCAGCCAGGTGCTGGACATGAGCCGCATCAACGGCGGCCTGGGTCTCGGCCTGGAGCGCAGCGAGGTCGACCTGGTGCTGCTGCTGCAGGATCTGCTCGATGAGGTACGCACGGCCCACGCCGATTTGCGTATCGATGCCAGCATGCCGGCCACGCTGAGCGCGCTGGTGGATGGCGACCGCATGATGCAGGTCGTAAGCAACCTGGTCAGCAATGCGCGCCACCATGGCATGCATGGCGAGCCCATCGAAGTGATACTGGCCGAGCAGGATGGCCAGGTCGTGCTGGAGGTGCGCAATGTGGCGCCGCCGATTCCTGCCGAGCTGCTGCCGATGTTGTACAGCCCGCTCAAGCACGCCTCGGTCGGCAATGTCCGCAACCGTGGCGGCCTGGGCCTGGGCTTGCACATCGCCCAGGAAATCGTGCAGCAGCACGGCGGCCAGATCGCCTACCGGTATGACAAACTGCAGGTAGTGTTTGCCGTCACGCTGCCGCGCGCCGGGTAAAGTCAGTGTGAGGTGGCCACCAGAAAGTCTCGGATGAGGTTGCTGGTCACGCTTTCCATCACTGTTTTGCGGAAGTGGCGCTTGGAAAGGGCGCGCGAGCGGTGCTTTTGCTGGATCTTTTCAATCGGCTTTTCCGGTAACTGCGCCGGGGCGCAGAACACACCGCTGGTGGCCGGCTCGGCGCCGACCTGTTGCCAGAACGCGTCGTAGTCAAAAAACGTATCATGTTTGTCGCCCTGGCGACGGCGTTCCAGCTGTTCCGCATTCGAGACACCGGCGATGATGTCGGCGCCCAGCGTGGTGGCCAGCGCTTCTACGGCACATAGCAAGATGCGTGGTGGCGCGATATCTTTGAGTGCCTTGGTGGCGGTGCGCATTTCCTCGACGCGGTCGCGCACTCCCTGCACCCGGCCAACAAACATCACGCCCGTCTGGCTATTGATGCCCCAACTGCGCGTCGCCACATGATGCGGCACCAGCGTCATGCTGAGGACATACAGCGGCACCTGGTCCATCTCAAAAATCACCGACAGGTCGCCTTCGTGATCGAAGACCGCCTTGCCATTGCCCAAGTGGCGGGGAAATGCCAGGCGGATCTTGAACTGATGGTCGTTGATGGCATGTTCCCAGATCGCCGGGCGATCATCGAAGATGCGTGCAAAGAAACAAGGCAGGACTTTGTCGCCCAGGCTGCGGTAATGGTGGATCATGGTCTGTAATGAGTCGGCCACCGACAGCGAACCCATTAAATAATTGCTACGAAGATACTTGTAGCGCATGGCAGGATGGCGCGCAATCAGTTCCGCAACAGACGGCGTGGCCAGCACGGACAGCAGGCGCAAATGACTGCGGGCCTGTAGTAGCAGGGGTAGCGTGCGCTTGAACACCAGGTGGTGCGCACGGTCCAGCAACTGCGTGACAGCACGCAGCGGCCCTAAAGGTTGTGTGTTTTGCATCTCCATGTTGCCTCCGCAAATTCTTTGTAACGCAATGTATCGCAATGAATCCACATTAACATGTCGTCTTGGTAACTTACATTACAAATTGGAAAGCAAAAGGAAAGGTAGACGGGTGGCAAAACAATGCGGACCACGCACGATTGATTTTGTGGACAGGCAAAGCTTGTACATAGGATAAACTTCTTGCTTCTCAAGCTACCCTGGCCCAGACCATGCCAAATTCCACCATGCTCGATGACCGCGGCTTCCGGCGGATTCTTGTTCGTAACGTAACGTTGCCGTTGGCTGCCGGCGTGGTGAGTGCCGGCGTGTTTGTTGTTTTGCTGGCCTACCTGATCACCACCATGAACTGGGTCGAGCACAGCGAGCGGGTGATTGGCAACGCCAACCAGATTGGCAAGGAGATGGTGGACATGGAAACCGGCCTGCGCGGCTATCTGCTGGCCGGCGACGAAGCCTTCCTGCAGCCGTATGTGGCGGCCAAGCCCAAGGTGGCGGCCAACCTTGCCGGCCTGATGAAGCTGGTGGAAGACAATCCGACCCAGGTCGACCGCCTGCGCACCATTCAATACCAGCAGCAGCAATGGGACCAGTATGCGCAGGAAATGATACGGTTGCGCGCCGCCAACGGCGAAGTGACTGGGGCGGTCAAGACCGGCCGCGGTAAAAACCAGTTTGATGAAATCCGCCGCCAGCTGGATTCCTTCGTGAATACCGAACTGCGCATGCGCCTGGACCGCAATGACGAGGCGCGCAGCGTCACCACCTGGGTGGCCGTGGTGTATCTGCTGCTGACGCTGGGCGTGGGCGGCATCCTGGCCTGGTTCGGCCGCCGCGAACTGACCGGTCTGTCGGGTGTCTACACCAAGGCCTTGAACGAACATGCCGAGCATGCCAAGCTGTTGCAGCAGCAAGCCTGGCTGCGCACCGGCCAGAGCGAGCTGGCCCAGCAGGGCATCGGCCAGCTGGCGCTGCCGCAGCTGTCCTCGACCTTGCTGCAATTCCTGGCCCGCTACATGGGCGTGGTGGTGGGCGCGCTGTATCTGCGCGCGCCGGATGGCAGCTTCCGCCGCGTGGCGTCGTATGGCTTTAGCGCAGAATGGGAACTGCAGGATCAGCAGCTGAAGCCGACCGAGAGCCTGGTGGCGCAGGCTGCGCTGGAGCGCCGCATCATCCGCCTGGAGCCCTTGCCTGCCAATTACATCCAGGTCAGTTCCGGTCTGGGCGTTGGCGCGCCCGCCAGCGTGCTGCTGGCGCCGGTGGACAGCGACGGCGAGATCAATGGCGTGGTCGAGCTGGGCCTGCTGCGCCAGATCAGCGAGCGCGATGTCGATTTGCTGGCCATGGTCAAGAGCAATATCGGCGCCGCCATCGCGGCCAGCCTGTCGCGCCAGCGCTTGCAGGAAGTACTCGCAGAGACCCAGCAGCTGAATGAGGAATTGCAGGTGCAGCAGGAAGAACTGCGCACCGCCAACGAAGAGCTGGAAGAACAGTCGCGCGTGCTGGAAGAATCGCAGGCCAGCCTGGAAAACCAGAAGGCCGAACTGGAGCAGACCAACGAGCAGCTGGCCGAGCAAGGCAACGCGCTGGACCAGAAAAACGCCGAGCTGGAAAAAGCCCAGCTGGACCTGGAGGAGCGCGCACGCGACCTCGAGCGCGCCAGCCAGTACAAATCGCAATTTCTGGCGAATATGTCGCACGAACTGCGCACGCCGCTCAACAGTTCGCTGATCCTGGCCAAGCTGCTGTCGGAAAACGCCCAAGGCAACCTCAACGACGAGCAGGTGCGCTTTGCCAATACGATTTACTCGGCTGGCAACGACCTGCTCAACCTCATCAACGACATCCTCGACATCTCCAAGGTAGAAGCGGGCAAGCTGGACCTGGTGCCGGAGCAGTTGTCGGCGCGCCATGTGGTGGAAGGCATGGCCATGGTGTTCGAGCCGCTGGCGCAGCAGAAAAAACTGGCCTTCCAGCTGGTGGTGGCCGACAGCGTCACGCCGCACATGGTGACCGACCGCCAGCGTCTGGAGCAGATCCTCAAGAATCTGCTGTCGAACGCGCTCAAGTTCACCAGCGCCGGGCAGATCACGCTGTCGGTGCAGGCGCACGGCGATAGCGTGGCGTTTTCGGTGCAGGATACCGGTATCGGCATCCGCGCCGAAGACCAGCAAGGCATCTTCAACGCTTTCCAGCAGGCCGATGGCACGACCAGCCGCAAATACGGCGGCACCGGCCTGGGCCTGTCGATCTCGCGCGATCTGGCGCAGCTGCTGGGCGGCGGCATCTCGCTGGTCAGCGAGCCGGGCAAAGGCAGCTGCTTCACGCTGACCTTGCCTATCCACTGGAGCACGCCGCAAGCCGGCCCACGCGTGGGCGGCGCCAATGCCCCGGCCATGATTGAAACCACCAGCGCGCCGCTGCCGGCAATGCCGGCGCCCACTCCGGCGCCTGCGGTCCACGTGCCGCGCGCGTTTGATGACGACCGTGCGCTGCTGGACGAGGAAAGCGCACCCCGTGGCCGCCTGGTGCTGGTGGTGGAGGATGACGCGACGTTCGCGCGCATCCTGTACGAGCTGGCGCACGAGAAGCAGTACCATTGCCTGGTCGCCTTCGAGGCGGAAGAGGGACTGGCGCTGGCCCGCCAGTACAAGCCGGATGCGGTGCTGCTGGACATCCGCCTGCCGGACCGCTCCGGCCTGTCGGTGCTGCAGCTACTCAAGGACGATGCCCAGACCCGTCACATCCCGGTGCATGTGGTGTCCGGCGCCGACAACGGCGAAGCGGCGCTGCACCTGGGCGCCATTGGCTACGCCTTGAAGCCGACCACGCGCGAACAGCTCATGGAAGTGTTCCGCCGCATCGAAACCAAGCTGACGCAGAAAATCAAGCGCGTGCTGCTGGTGGAAGACGACGACCGCCAGCGCGACAGCGTGGTGCAGCTGATTTCCGATGATGACGTGGAGATCTTCGCGGTCGGCAGCGGCCAGGAAGCGCTGGCGTTGCTGCGTGACACCGTCTACGACTGCATGATTATCGACCTCAAGCTGCCGGACATGCAGGGCAACGAGCTGCTGCAACGCATGGCCGGCGAATCGCTGGCGGCGTTCCCGCCGGTGATCGTCTACACCGGCCGCAACCTGTCGCGCGAGGAAGAGGCGGACCTGCACAAATACTCGCGTTCCATCATCATCAAGGGCGCACGTTCGCCGGAGCGTCTGCTGGATGAAGTCACGCTGTTCCTGCACAAGGTGGAAGCCGACCTGTCCAGCGAACGCCAGCGCATGCTGAAGACGGTGCGCGCGCGCGACCGCGTGTTTGAAGGCCGCCGCATCCTGCTGGTGGATGACGACGTGCGCAACATCTTTGCGCTGACCAGCGCGCTGGAGCAAAAAGGCGCGCTGGTGGAAGTGGGCCGCAACGGCCACGAAGCGCTGGACAAGCTGGACACCATCCCGGACATCGACCTGGTGCTGATGGACGTGATGATGCCGGGGATGGACGGCCTGGAAGCCACGCGCCGCATCCGCGCCGACGCCCGCTTTGCCCGCCTGCCGGTGATTGCGATTACCGCCAAGGCCATGAAGGACGACCAGGAACAATGCCTGGCGGCGGGCGCCAGCGACTACCTGGCCAAGCCGATCGACCTGTCGCGTTTGTACTCGCTGCTGCGCGTCTGGATGCCGAACGCTGAACGGAGCTGACCATGCAGCACAGCGACACCGATATCGAGCTGAAAATGTTGATGGAGGCCATCTACATGAAGTACAGCTACGATTTCCGCGACTACACGGGCGCCTCGCAAAAGCGCCGCGTGCTGCACGCGCTGCGCGAAATGGAGTGCAGCAGCATCTCGGCGCTGCAGGCGCGCATCATCCACGAGCCCGCCGCGTTCAGCCAGTTGTTGCAGTACCTGACCATCCCCGTCACCTCGATGTTCCGCGACCCCAGCTATTTTGCCGGCTTGCGCGAGCATGTGATGCCGGTGCTGCGCACCTATCCGTCGCTGAAGATCTGGATTGCCGGCTGCAGCACGGGCGAGGAAGTGTATTCGATGGCGATTCTGCTCAAGGAAGAGGGGCTGCTGGAGCGCAGCATGATCTACGCCACCGACATCAATCCACAGTCGCTCGACAAGGCCCGCAAGGGCGTGTTCCCGCTCGACGCCATGCGCGAGTACACAGAGAACTACCAGGCCGCTGGCGGCAAACGCAGCTTTTCCGAATACTACACGGCGGCGTATAACGCGGCGCTGTTCGACAAGTCGCTGTGCGAGAACGTCACTTTCGCCGACCACAGCCTGGCTACCGACGCGGTGTTTGCGGAGACCCATCTCATCAGCTGCCGCAACGTCATGATTTACTTTAAGAAGAAGCTGCAGGAGCGCGCCTTCGGCCTGTTCCACGAGTCGTTGTGTCATCGCGGCTTTCTGGGCCTGGGCAGCAAGGAAAGCATCGATTTTTCCGCGTATGCACCGTGTTTCGAGCCGGTGCTCAAGCGTGAACGCCTGTTCCGCAAACGCTGACCATGGACCGCGCGCAGCTACAGTCGGCGCTGGCCGGCCGCCAGATCGAGGCGGTGGTGATTGGCGCGTCCGCCGGCGGCGTCGGCGCCTTGCTGCGGCTACTGCCCGGCTTGCCGGCAAATTATGGCTGCGCGGTGGTGGCGGTGCTGCACGTGCCCGAGGGGCGGCAAAGCCAACTCGCGGGCGTGTTCCAGCAGCGCATGGCCATGCCCGTGTACGAAGCCATGGACAAGCAGGAACTGTCCAGAGGAACGCTATACTTTGCCGGATCGGGCTACCATCTGTCTGTGGAGCGCGACCACAGCTTTTCCCTGAGTTGCGAAGCGCCGGTGCATTTTGCCCGTCCAGCGATTGATTATCTGATGGAATCGGCGGCCGACGCTTACGGCGCGGCGCTGGTGGGCATTTTGCTGACCGGCGCCAATCAGGATGGTGCGGCCGGCATGGCGGCCATCGGCCGCGCGGGCGGCTTGACGGTGGTGCAGGACCCGACAGAGGCCGAGGTCCCGACCATGCCGCAGGAAGCGATCCGGCTGCGCCGTCCGGATCTGGTTTTGTCGCTGGATGAGATACATACACTGCTGTTGATGCTGGAGAATAATTAATGCAAGACGCATCCCCCACCAAGCTGCTGATCGTTGACGATCTGCCCGAGAACCTGCAAGCGCTGGAGGCCTTGCTGCGCGGCGAGGGCCGCGAAATCCATCAGGCCGGTTCCGGCGAAGAGGCGTTGGCATTGCTGCTGCAGCACGACTTTGCGCTGGCCATTCTCGATGTGCAGATGCCGGGCATGGATGGCTTCGAGCTGGCGGAGCTGATGCGCGGCACCGAGAAAACCCGGCAGATCCCGATCGTGTTTGTGACGGCGGCCGGCAAGGAGCTGAACTATTCCTTCAAGGGCTATGAAGCGGGCGCGGTGGATGTGCTGTACAAGCCGCTCGATGCGCGCGCGGTGAAGGGCAAGGTGCAGGTGTTTGTCGCGCTGTACGAGCAGCGCGAAGCGATGCGCCGCCAGCTGGAGGCGCTGGAGTCGGCGCGCCAGCGGCAGGAAGCGACCCAGGCGCAGCTCAAGCATGCGCTGGTGATGCGCGATGAATTCATGTCCATGGTGTCGCACGAGATGCGGACGCCATTGAATACGCTGTACCTGGAAACCCAGCTGCGCAAGATGCAGCTGGAGCGCGGCAATATGGCGGCGTTTGGGCCGGACCAGCTGCAACGCATGGTGGCGCGCGACGACCGCCAGATCCAGAGCATCATCCGCCTCATCGACGATATGCTGGACGTGTCGCGCATCCGCAGCGGCAAGCTGTCGCTGCGGCCGGGCTGGGTGGAGCTGTCCGGCCTGCTGCGGCGTGTGGTGCATGACCTGACGCCGCAAGCCAATACGGCGGGCACCAGCATCACGCTGGACGCGGCCACGCCCGTGAGCGGCTGGTGGGACGAGTTCCGCATCGAGCAGATCGTGGTCAACCTGCTGACCAATGCGCTGCGCTACGGCTGCCAGCAGCCGGTGCACGTGAGCCTGACGGTGGAGCAGGATAGCGCGCGCGTGGACGTGCGCGATTGCGGTCCCGGGATTGCGCCGGAAAACCAGCAGAAGATTTTTGAGCCATATGAGCGCGGCGTCGGCAGCGAGGCGCCGGCGGGGCTGGGTCTGGGCTTGTACATCTCGCGCCAGCTGGCGGAGGTGCACGAGGGCCGCCTGACGCTGCACAGCAAGCCCGGCGAAGGGTCGGTGTTCAGCCTGACCCTGCCGCGCCGCGATGCACCGCCGGCCGAGTAATCAGCGCGAGCGCGCCTCTTCGCGGCGCTGGATCAGATAGGCCTTCAAATCATCAAAGCTGACCGTGCCGCGCTGGCTGGTGTCGATGTGCTCGAAGTTTTTATCGACAAAGCCCAGCCCGGCCTTGCGCGCCTCGTCGCGGCTCAGCACGCCGTTGCCGTCCAGGTCGGCTTCATCAAAGCGCTTCTTCAGTTTCTGCATGGCCTGGTAGCGCAGCAACACGGGGCCGGTGGTGGCGTCGCGCAGCGGCTTGCGCAGCGCTGGCGGAATATACGGTTCAGGATAGGCCGGCGTGGAACGCACGGTGGCGGGCGCGGCCTGGTCCGAGGTCGGCGTCTGGGCGCCGGCATGCGTCATGGCCGCGATACCGGTTGCCGCGGCGGTCAGCATGGCTAATTGCAAAAGCTTCATGGTTGTCTCCCCGCATCGGAAGATGCTTGGCTTAGTGTGACACTGTGACGCTGTTCAGGAAATTAATCAAATCTGTTTGCTGCGCGCGGCGCGCGGTGTCGTCTAGATACGTCATATGACCGCTCACATAGTATTTCAATATGATTGACTGATTTTCACCCAGGCGCGCCAGATCGAGTTCGGTCTGATGGAATGGCGTGGCCAGGTCGTGGTAGCCGTTGATGGCCAAAATCTTCAGCGCCGGATTCAGCGTCATGGCGGCGGCCAGGTCCGGGATGGTGTCCGGCAGCTGCTTGCCGTCATGGCTGAAATTCCAGCGGTTGACGATGTCGATAAACGGCGCATAGGCCGAACCGGCACTGTAGTGCAGCTCGCTCGCCATATAGGTCACGATGCTGCTGGAAAAGGCGTCGTTCACCACGGTCAGCGAGGGATCGCCGTCGCGCGTGAGCGCACTGCCATTCGGGGCCAGCACGCGCGCGTCGTAGCGGCCCAGCAGCTGGCCGGTGACGGCGTTCTTCTGGTAGTAGTCCGGCCCCATGTCGAAGTTCTGCTGCCAGGTCAGCGTGGACAGTCCCGTGTAGCTTGATAGCTGGCCGATCACGGCGTCGGGCGGCGCCACCTTGCTGGCCAGGTAGGCGGCAATCGCCGTGCGGTAGGCGCCGGCCGCAAAGCTGCGCACCTGGTCGACCGGCGCCGCCGCAGCGCGCTGGTGGTAGGCGCTGGTGGCGGCGTAGGTCGGGATATAGCCTTCGCAGCTGATGGCGCCGGGATCCAGCACGCCGCAGTTGCTGTTGTAGTCCATGATGGCCGATTGCAGCACCACGCCGTCGATCTGCACGCCGGCGGTTTCCAGCAGGTTGGCCAGCACGGCGGTGCGCGGCGCGCCGTAGGATTCGCCAAACAGCAGCTTGGGCGAGGCTTCGCGCTTGTTGACGACGACGTAGCGCTGCACAAAATCGCGGAAGGCGGCAGCGTCCCGGTCCACGCCCCAGAAGTCCTGGTTGGTGTTGGGGGAAATCGCTTGCGAGTAGCCGGTGCCGATCGCATCGACAAACACCAGGTCGGCGACGGCCAGCAGCGTTTCCTGATTGTCCACCAGCTGTACGGGCGGGATGGTGGTGGATGGAATGGCAGTGACCAGACGGCGCGGGCCGAAAGAACCAAGATGCAGATAGGTTGATGCCGAGCCGGGACCGCCGTTGTAGAAGAAGATCACGGGGCGCTTGCTCAGGTCGGGGCTGGCCACCGTGTAGGCCACATAGAAGAACGACGCGCTGGCCTTGCCGGTTTTGACGTCGGTGCCGGTCAGGTGGCCGGTGGTGGCGGTGTAATTGAGCTGCTGGCCGTTCAGCAGGATGTGGCTGGCGATGACGGCGGCGTTTTCATTGGGCGCAGCCAGCGAGCCGGTGGCGGTGCTGGAATACACGGTGGCGTCGGCAAAGGAACCGGCAACCGGCGGCGTGACGGGTGTCGTTGGCGTGTTGGGCGTGGTGGGTGTACTGCTGCTGCCGCCGCTCCCGCCGCCGCATGCGGCCAATGCGGCCGCAAAGGCTACTGCCAGGGCGCCGCGCCGTGTCCACAACCGCCATTGCAATTTTGTGCAAAACGCCATGTTGTCCCCCGTCTGGATCAGTCCTCATTATGATCCTGCCGGGAGCGGAATGCATCGTCTATTTGCGCCAGAAGTCCCGGTGTGCGGCGCGTGCCTCGTCCTCGCGCAGAGGTCCGATGACTTCGGTCGGGCGCTGGCCGGCGGCAAACACGGTGCGGCAGGGCAGCGACAGCGTCGGGTTCTCGGGATCGCTGCCGGTCAGTTCCAGCAGGCTGGCTTCTGACATGGCATACACCACGCGCCCGACACCGCTCCAGTAGGTGCCGCCGCTGCACATGGCGCAGGGTTCGGCGTTGGCGTACAGCGTGGCGGTAGCCAGCTGCTCCGGGCTGTACTGCTGTGATGCGAGGCGCAGCGCATTCATCTCGGCGTGCGCGGTGCGGTCGCTGCTGGAAGCATTCATGGCTTGTGAAATTACCGTGCCGTCGGCGGCGACCACCATGGCGGCAAACGGATGATGGCCTTCGTCGCGCGAGCGCTGCGCGAGCGCCAGGACGCGGGTCAGGAATTCGTGGTCTTGCGGGGTGGCGTTCATCGGAGTACTCCGTAATGCAGGTCTTGCTGTTTCAGATAGCTGCGGTAGGCCAGCGACATGCGGTCGCAGGCGACAGATACTTCCGCGCCAGGCGTCAGCGGCAGGCGCGCGGGATGCTGGCTTTCGAGTATCGGTTTGTCCTGCAGGAAGATGGTGTCCTGGAATGCACGCAATGCATCATCGCTGGCGTCGAAGTCATTGAGCGCCATGACGATCCACACGCGCGTGGTGACCTCGGTGAGCGGTTGCAGCAGCAGGGCGATGGCTTCGCGGATACTTCCCGCTGGGTGTTTGGTCAGGATCGCCGTCAGCGGACGCACCACGCGGTAGGTATAGTCGATATCGCTGCCGCTGGTGGCGGCCTTGCTGGCCTGCGGCTGGAAGGCACGGCATTGTCTGGCCCAGACGCCGCTGCCGTAGTCCGGGTCGTCAAAGGCGTCGACCGTATAGGCGGGAATGACGGGCTGCTGCCGGTCGCCCAGGATGCCCTCGTGTACAAACGCGAAGTGCGCCATGTCGAGGAAGTTTTCGACGATGCGCGGAGCGCTGCTGTGCACCTCGTACGGACCGCACCAGACCTTGCGCAGCGCGCTGTCCGCAAACTCCGGGAACGCCGGCGGCGTGGCATGCGCCGGGGTGCCGAGGCAGACCCACGCCAGTCCGTAGCGTTCCTGCGCGTGGTACACGCTGACCTGCGCCTTCAGCGGCGCGTCCGGCAGGGCGGGGATGTGCTGGCAGCGGCCATCGCTGCCGAAGCGCCAGCCGTGGTAGGGGCAGCGCACCGTATCGTCCTGCAGCGTGCCCATGGAAAGCCGCGTGCCGCGATGCGGACAGCGGTCTTCCCATGCGTGCAGCGCGCCGCTGGCATCGCGCCACAGCAGCACGCGCGTCTCCAGCAGATCGGCCGCCAGCATGGCGCCGGCCGCGATCTGGGTGGAGCGCGCGACCGGATGCCAGTCGTTCAGCAGGACCGGGTCCATGCTCACTTGGGAATGGAGCCTTCCACACCTTGCACGTAGAAGTTCATGCCGAGCAGGTCCTTGTCCGGCGCCTTGACGCCTGCCGCGTACTTGATGGCGCCCGACTGGTCCTTGATCGGACCGGTGAACGGCGCAAAGGTGCCGGCTTGCAGCGCGGCCTTCTTCTCCTCAAAGGCCTTGACCGCGTCGGCCGGCACCACCGCGTTCACCTTCGACATCTTGACCATGCCTTCTTTCAGGCCGCCGCGGTACTCGCCGGTTTTCCAGGTGCCGGCCAGGACGGCTTTGGCGGTGTCGATGTAGTAGCCGGACCAGTCGTTGGTGGCGGCGGTCAGGTGGGCTTTCGGTGCAAACTTGGACATGTCCGAGTCCCAGCCGAACGCGTACACGCCTTTTTCCTGCGCCACTTGCAGCGTGGCCGGCGAGTCGGTGTTTTGCGCCATCACATCCGCGCCTTGCGCCACCAGGGTTTCTGCCGCCTGGCGTTCCTTGGCCGGGTCATACCACGAGTTCACCCAGATCACTTTGGTCTTGATTTTCGGGTTCACGCTTTGCGCGCCCAGCGTGTAGGCGTTGATGTTGCGGATCACCTCAGGCACCGGGAAGGAGGCGATGAAGCCCAGCGTGTTCGACTTGGTCATCTTGCCGGCCAGGATGCCGTTCAGGTAAGCGCCTTCGTACAGGCGCGATTCGTAGGTGCCGAAGTTCTTGGCGTTCTTGAAGCCGGTGGCGTGCAGGAAGGTCACGCCTGGCGTGGTCTTGGCCACTTTTTCCGTCGCATTCATGTAGCCGAAGGAGGTGGTGAAAATCAGCTTGTTACCCTCGGCGACCAGCTTGCGGATCACGCGTTCCGCGTCCGCGCCTTCCGGCACGTTTTCCACATAGCTGGTTTTCACCTTGGCGCCCAGTTCCTTCTCCAGCGCCAGACGGGCCTGATCGTGGGCGTAAGTCCAGCCGGCGTCACCGACCGGGCCAACGTAGACGAAGCCTATCTTCAGCGGCTCAGCTGCAAACGAAGGGGCTGCGGCCAGTACGCCGGCGGCAGCCAGGGTGGCCAGTACTTTGCGACGATTCATCATACGGTTTCCTTTACGTTGAGTCGATTAAAAGTGGTATTCCGCGCGCACCATCGGCGTCTTGGCGGTCGCGCCAGGATTGTTGCGGTCCGGGTTGCCGAATTTGTTTTTCCAGTACTGGTATTCGATGCCGACCTTGAAGGTGTTCTTGGGCGTGCCGACCGCTTCGCTGATGTCGTACATGACCTGCATGTCGATATTGGTTTCCGGCGAAGTGCCGCCGCCGAATTCATTGGTGCCCTTGGCGGTGATGAAGTTGGCGTAGCCCTCGAACGACAGCGGGATGCCGATGTTGAACGGGATGCCCCAGGCGCCGGTCAGCATGGCGTGGGTTTTGTAGGCGTAGCGTGGCGTGGCCTGGTTGGTGAAGGTGTTGTACGGCGCGTTCGATTCCCACAGGGCCAGCAGGCTGACATCCAGGAAGCCCGGTACGTCCAGCATCAGCGTCGGGCCGGCGACCAGCATGCGCTTCTTGGAGTTGTAGCCGGCGTCGGTCTTGCTGTTGGCGTCAAAGCCGGCGGTGAAACCGACACCGCGTACCGGGCCGAAAGCCAGGTCCTTGCCGGTGATCTTGCCGAAGTCCAGCGTGTGGCGATACACGATGTAAGCTTCGTGCGCGCCGCTGTTCGAGCCGGCCGCCGACGGGTCCAGTTCCGACGACATCAGGAAGTCCAGGCTGAAGAAGTTCTTGCCGTACTTGTAGCCGGAAACGTGGCTCAGGTTGACGATGTTCTTGGTGATGTCGTTGTTGTTGAACGGCTCGGCGAACCTGGTGCCGTAACGGTAGCTGAGCGAGGTGTCACTCCAGTCAGCGGCTTGTGCGGTGCAAGTGGCGAGGATGGCTAATGCGGCGGTGCAGCGAACGAGATGCGACATACGGGCTCCTTCAAGTTGTTGTAATGGGGTGTTGAAAGCACTTTTTTTGTATCCAATCGTTTTATCAATTGGATTCAATCTCGTCTACACCTAAAGCAATAAGCGGGCCATATTTTCAGAATCCTGACAACGCTTCGGCCAGATTCACTTTGCGGTCCTGGTCGGCCAGGCGCAGGCGTTCTTCGATTTCCTGCAAGTGATGCTCGATCAGGTGGGTGGCTTCCTTGACCTTGCGCTGTTCGATCAGCGTGGCCAGGTCCTGGTGTTCATCGTTCTCGCACATGGTGCTGCCGGGCGTTTCGTACAGCGCGATAATCAGCGAGCAGCGCGACACCAGTTCCTGCATGAAGCGCTGTAGCACATGGTTGCCGGCCAGCTGGGCCAGCAGCAGGTGGAACTCGCCGCCCAGGCGTATCCAGCCGGCGCGGTCGCCGCTGCGGCGCGCGGCGTCTTCTGCCGCAATGGCGGCGCGGATTTGCTGGATGGATGCCGGCGTGGCGTTCTGTATCACCAGCGGCACGATCTCGCGTTCGATCGCGCGCCGTGCGGCAAAGATGTCGCGCGCCTCCTGCGGCGTTGGCGAGGCGATCACCGCGCCGCGATTGGGCCGCAGTTCAATGATGTGGTCATGCGCCAGCCTTTGCAGCGCCTTGCGCACCGTGGTGCGGCTGACCTGATACAGCTCGCAGAAATCCGCTTCGCCAAGGTGGGTGCCGGGCGGCAGTCGGTGGCTCATCACGGCATTGACGACCGCTTTGTAGATGCGCATGTCGACCGCAGTGGTACCGCGTTTGACGACAGCTTGATCGGCTTTGCGCTTATCGGGCATTCGTAGGCTCCATGTAAGAGATGCTGGAACATACTAAGCACGAAGCGTGCTAACTCGTGTACAAATACGGTATGCGGATTGTGTACGAAATGACTTTGTTTGAGGCGCAGCCGCACGCTTTTGGGGAGCGCCGCACCCCGCTTTAGTGCAGGGCGCGGGCCATTGCGGCGCGTTGGCGGCAGCGCGTGCGTGGCATGCTAATTGCGTCAGTCGCCGTATTCGATTTGTATACGATGAAGGGAAGGCGCCGATGACAGAACCGCGCTTGCAGATGCTGGGCATCTCCAAGATGTATCCCTCGGTGGTGGCCAACGCCGAGATCAACCTGACGGTGATGCCGGGCGAGATTCATGCCGTGCTGGGCGAGAACGGCGCCGGCAAGAGCACGCTGATGAAGATTATCTATGGCGTGGTCAAGCCGGACGAGGGCCAGATCATGTGGGAGGGCCGCCAGGTCCACATCCATTCACCGCACGATGCGCGCAAGCTGGGCATCGGCATGGTGTTCCAGCATTTCGCCCTGTTCGAGACGCTGACGGTGGCCGAGAACATCGCGCTGGCGCTGGATGACAAGGTGTCGCCTGCGGCGCTGGCGCCGCGCATCAAGGCGGTGTCGGAGCAGTATGGCTTGCCGCTGGACCCGCAGCGGCTGGTGCATAGCATGTCGGTCGGCGAGCGGCAGCGCGTGGAGATTGTGCGCTGCCTGCTGCAATCGCCCAAGCTGCTCATCATGGACGAGCCGACGTCGGTGCTGACGCCGGATGCGGTGCTCAAGCTGTTTGAGTCCTTGCGCCGTCTGGCGGCGGAGGGCGTCAGCATTCTGTATATCAGCCACAAGCTCGATGAGATCCAGGCGCTGTGCGACAAGGCCACGGTGCTGCGCGGCGGGCGCGTGTCCGGCACGGCGCTGCCGAAGCAGGAAAGCGCCCGGTCGCTGGCGGAGCTGATGATCGGCCGCGAGCTGCCAGTCTGCGTGCACAAGCCGCGTGAGCCGGGCGAGGTGCGGCTGCTGCTCGATCAGCTCAACGTCGACAGTGACGATCCGTTCGGCACCCGGCTCAAGGATGTGAGCCTGGCGCTGCGCAGTGGCGAGATCGTCGGCATCGCCGGCATCTCGGGCAACGGCCAGCAGGAGCTGCTGAAGGCCATCTCCGGCGAGCGCCTGCTGCGTGCGCGGCAGGGAACGATACAACTCGGCGAACGCGATGCCGGCATGCTCAGTGCGGCGCAGCGCCGCGAGCTGGGACTGGGCTTCGTGCCCGAAGAGCGGCTGGGGCGTGGTGCGGCGCCTGACCTGTCGCTGGCGGACAACGCGCTGCTGACCGGCTACATTACGGCAGCGGGCACCGGCATGGTCCGGCATGGCCTGATACAGCGTGGCGCAGTGCGGGCGTTTGCGCAGAAGGTCATCGAACGCTTCAAGGTCAAATGCGGTGGCGACGCTTCGGCGGCGGCCTCGCTCTCCGGCGGCAATCTGCAAAAATTCATTGTTGGCCGCGAGATTCTGCTGGCGCCGAAAGTGGTGGTGTTTGCGCAGCCGACGTGGGGCGTGGACATCGGCGCGGCCATGCTGATACGCCAGGCCATCATCGATATGCGCGACCAGGGCGTGGCGGTGCTGGTGTTGTCCGAAGAGCTGGACGAACTGTTCATGATGAGTGACCGCATCGCCGTGCTGGCCGATGGCCGCCTGTCGCGCGCCGTGCCCGCAGCAGCTACCAGCATCAACCAGATCGGCGTGTGGATGAGCGGCGATTTCGATTACCAGGGAGCGCCAGAATATGTCCAGGCTTGAACGTCGTCCCGAACCCTCGCGCCGCATGATGCTGGCGTCGCCGCTGATTGCGGCGGCAGCCATGCTGGTGACTGGCTCGATGCTGTTCTTCTTCCTCGGGCAGGAACCGCTGCATGCGTTCTATGTCTACTTTATCAAACCGTGGACCACCTTGTACGGTGTGGGCGAGCTGCTATTGAAGGCGACGCCGCTGATATTGTGCGGCGTTGGCCTGGCGATCGGTTTTCGCGCCAACGTCAACAACATCGGCGCCGATGGCCAGCTGACGATAGGCGCCATCTGTGCCGGCGCGGTCGCACTGTATTTCGATGAGGTGCAAGCGTGGTGGGTGCTGCCCTTGATGCTGCTGGCGGGCGCGCTGGGCGGCATGCTGTGGGCGGCAATACCGGCCTTGCTGCGCACGCGCTTCAACACCAGCGAAATTCTGGTCAGCCTGATGCTGGTGTATGTGTCGTATCACTGGCTCAGCTATCTGGTGCATGGTCCGATGCGCGACCCGGCCGGGTTCAACTTTCCGCAGTCGAAGATGTTCAGCGAGTCGGCGACCTTGCCGCTGCTGGTGGAGGGCTTGCGCGTGAATGCCGCGTTGATCCTGTCCCTGCTGGCGGCCGGTGCGGCGTGGTTCTTCTGCCAGCATACGTTTGCAGGCTACCGCATGCAGGTCAGCGGCATGGCGCCTGCAGCGGCGCTGTATGCGGGCTTCAGCGAGCCGCGCAATGTGTGGCTTGCCTTCATGGTCAGCGGTGCGCTGGCCGGCGTGGCCGGCGTGGGCGAGGTGGCGGGGCCGCTGGGGCAGTTGCAACCATCGGTATCGCCAGGCTACGGCTTCGCAGCGATTATCGTGGCCTACGTCGGGCGCCTGCATCCGCTCGGCGTGGTGTTGTCGGCGGTGCTGATGTCGCTGCTGTATATCGGCGGCGAGGCGGCGCAGATCGAGCTGGGCGCACCGTCGGCCGTCACCGGCATCTTCCAGGGACTGCTGCTGTTTTATCTGCTGGCGGCAGATCTGTTCATTCACTATCGCATCAAGCCGCACCAGCGCGCGGCGGGAGTCACCGCATGATGACCACGGAATTGTTGATCGCTTTCCTTGCCAGCACCGCAGGCGCGGCGACGCCGCTGGTGGTGGCATCCATGGGGGAACTGGTGACCGAACGCTCGGGCGTACTCAATCTGGGCCTGGAAGGCATGATGCTGATGGGCGCGGTGGTTGGCTTTGGCGTCACGCTCGGCACTGGCAGCATGGTGCTTGGCCTGCTTGCAGCGGCAGCGGCGGGCATGCTGATGTCGCTGGTGTTTGGCTTCCTGGTGCTGACGCTGCAAACCAATCAGGTCGCCACAGGCCTTGCGCTGACCCTGTTCGGCCTCGGCGCGTCGGCGTTTCTGGGCCGTGGCTTTGTCGGGCAGACGGTGGAGCCGATGCCGCATCTGAGTTTCCCGGTGCTGTCGGACCTGCCGTTTATCGGGCCGCTGCTGTTCCGCTTTGATGCGATGGTGTATGCCTCGGTGGCGCTGGTGCTGCTGATCGGCTGGATGCTGGCGCGGACGCGGCTGGGTCTTGTCATCCGCGCCGTGGGCGAGTCGCCGCATAGCGCCCATGCGATCGGCTTCCCGGTGATAGGCCTGCGTTATGGCACGGTGTTGTTCGGCGGTGCGCTGGCTGGTCTGGGCGGGGCTTATCTGTCGCTGGCGCTGACGCCGATGTGGGTAGAGGGCATGACGGCAGGCCGCGGCTGGATCGCCCTGGCGCAGGTGGTGTTCGCAACGTGGAAACCGCGCGGCGTGTTGATTGGTGCGTACCTGTTTGGCGGTGTCACGGTGCTGCAGTTTCATGGGCAGGGCATGGGGCTGGCGATACCGTCGGAGTTTTTGTCGATGCTGCCTTACCTTGCGACCATCGTGGTGCTGGTGATTATCTGCCGTAATCCGCAAACAATCTTGCTCAATAAGCCAATGTCGTTGGGCCAGCACTTCAAACCAGATTGAGTGTTGTATTTGTCGCAAAAATGCGGCATTGCGACAATTGGTGATTTTTTGGCACTCAAAATGCTTCTATTCTGATCTGCGGCGCCCCCCAGACCCCGGTTCGCCTCCCTACTTACCCTAAAATCAAGTAAAGGAGCCGTTATGCGCGTCAATGCACCGGTTACGCAGAAAGAGTACGTGATGGAGGATGGGCGCACCATCGTTTCCAGCACCGATTTGCAGGGCAATATCAATTACGCCAATCCCTACTTCATTGAGGCTAGCGGCTTTACCGAAGAAGAACTGATCGGCGCACCGCAGAATATCGTGCGCCACCCCGACATGCCGGTGGAGGCCTTCGCCGATTTGTGGAGCACCATCAGAAGCGGCATGCCGTGGACCGGTCTGGTAAAAAACCGTTGCAAGAACGGCGATTTCTACTGGGTGTTGGCCAACGTGACGCCGGTGATTGAAAATGGCAAGCCAGTCGGCTATCTCTCCGTGCGCACCAAGCCTTCGCGCGATCAGGTGCGTGAGGCCGATGCGGCATACCGCGAAATCAGGGCCGGCAATCCACGCCATCTTCGGATTGTGAATGGACGGGTTGCGGCGACCGGCATCCTGGCCCGCATGAAGGAGATGCTGCGCACTTCCTTGTCGACCCAGATTGCCTTCGCCACCACACTGCTGGTTGGTGTGCTGGCTGTGCTCACGGTAGCCCTGCTGGCGATGGAAGACGCCACTGTCGCCGGCGCGCATCACTGGCTGGGCGGCGCGGCGCTGGTCGCGATGGCGGGCATGCTGGCGTTTGGCCGCAGTCTGTATGTGCATGTCGCGCTGCCGTTGCGGCAGGCCACACGCTGCGCGCGCATGATGGCCGGCGGCGACCTGACTGCTTCGATCAAGATTGACCGTGATGATGAAGTAGGCCAGTTGCTGGCGGCACTGCGGCAGACCAATATCAACCTGCACAGCATCATTGGCGATGTGCGCGCCAACTTTGATGAGATCTCGGTCGCCACCGACGAAATCGCGGACGGCAATATGGATTTGTCGGGCCGCACGGAGTCGCAGGCTTCCAGCCTGCAGCAGACGGCATCCAGCATGGAGGAGTTGACGGCAACGGTGCAGCAGAGCGCGACCAGCGTGGCCAGTGCCAACCAGCTGGCCGAGCGCGCGCGTGAAGTGGCGACGCAGGGCGGTACCATTGTGTCGCAGGTGGTGAGCACCATGGATGACATCAGCGCCTCGTCCAACAAGATTCTCGACATCATTGGGCTCATCGACGGCATCGCCTTCCAGACCAACATCCTGGCGTTGAATGCGGCGGTGGAGGCGGCGCGCGCCGGTGAGCAGGGTCGCGGCTTTGCCGTTGTCGCCACCGAGGTGCGCGGACTGGCGCAGCGCTCCGCCACCGCCGCCAAAGAGATCAAGGAACTCATCGATACTTCGATACAGAAGGTGCAGGTGGGCACCACACTGACCAATAGTGCGGGCGTGACGATGAACGAGGTGATTCAATCGGTATGCCGGGTGTCCGAAGTGATGGGCGAGATTTCCAATTCCACGCGCGAGCAAAGCAGCGGCATCGGCCAGGTGAATGAGGCGGTCATCAAAATCGACGACATCACGCAGCAGAACGCGGCGCTGGTGGAGCAGGCGGCTGCCGCTGCGGGCAACCTGGCGCAGCAGACGCGCTGCGTGTCGCAGGCGATGGCCGTGTTCAAGCTGCAGCATGGCGTCAGCGCACCGCGCAAGCGCGCACCATCGCCACGCTCTCCGGCCACGCAAAAGGCGCCGCTGCAGCTGCATTGATATCATGTCGCTTTCTACAAGCGGCATGGATCATGGGGCACACGGTTACGCTGGCGGGGCAGGGATGGTGTTTTGAGGCGGAGGCGCCGGCAACGGTGCTGGAGGCGGCTGAACGCGCCGGCATACGCTTGCCCAGCTCCTGCCGCAATGGCACGTGCCGTACCTGCATCTGCCTGGCCAGCAGCGGCACGGTGCATTACAAGATCGAATGGCCCGGACTCAGCGCCGACGAAAAGCGCGAGGGCTATATCCTGCCTTGCGTGGCGATGGCCGACACCGATCTGACTATTGAATCGCCCGCCGCCGGTAAGCTCCCGGCCCCACGCCGTACTGACGTTTGAAGGCGCGGTTGAAGGCGGCTTCCGACTGGTAGCCGACGGCCTCACCGACTTCGCCGGCGGCGCGGCCATCGTCCAGCATGCGGGCGGCGCGCGCCATGCGCAGCTGCGTCAGCACGTCAGCTGGCGTGGCATTGGCCGCCTGCTTGAACAGGCGCGCAAATGTGGCGCGCGACATATGACTGGCTTCTGCCAGTTCTTCCAGCGTCCAGGGTTTTTCCGGCGCCGCCAGCATGCCGTTGATGGCCGCTTGCAGGCGGCGCTCGGCCAGCACGCCAAACAGCCCGGGCACGGCCAGCGCCTGTTCCAGCCAGGTGCGGATCAGCAGCGCAAACAGGGCCGACGCCAGCTGGCGCACGATGGCTTCCGAACCGCCGCGTGGCGTCTCGGTTTCTTCCTGCAGCATACGCATCAGGTGGCGCAGGCTTTGGGCATCGGGCCGGCCGGCGGTATGCACCACCAGCACTGGCGGCAGCGCCGCCAGCAGTCCGGCGCTGCCGTTGCTATCGAAGTGGAATTCGCCGCACAGGATGTCGGTCTGCGGACCGGCGCCGTCATTGCTCTCGACGCGCAACAGGCCCGGTGTGCTGTGCAGCGGTGTGGCCTGTTCGATATCGCCGATATGCAGACGGTGTGCAGCGCCGTGCGGGAAGACGATGATGTCGCCCGTTTGCAGTGCCAGGCTGCCGCTGCCGGCGCCCTCGGCCAGTGCTTCGCCGCGCACGATCAGGTGGTAAGGAGCGATGCCGTGCGGCGCGCCGTCATGGTCCATGACCCACGGTGCGCCAAAGCGGCAGCGGGTGTCGAGCGCAGTGCGCACGGGATAAAGGGAGAGCAGGTGGCTAAGCGAGTCCATGGCGGGCAAATGAGACGATGGAGCAAATTATAGAGCAGATCCGGCATTCATCATCGCAGGCGACGGGCCTAGACTGTCTTCCATACCAACTTACCTTGAAAGGAAACAGATCATGTCCCGTTTGTTCACCCAACCCGTATCGGAAGCCACCGGCCATGCAGCGCAGCTGTTCACCGCCATCAAAGGCGCGATTGGCAAAGTGCCCAATGCTTATGTCGCCGTCGGCACGAACAGCCCGGTGGCGCTGGAAGCTGCGCTGAACCTGGACGGCGCGCTGCGTAAAAGCAGCTTGAGCGCGCAGGAAATCGAAGTGGTCAAACTGGCGGTCAGCCAGGATGCGCGGTGCGACTACTGCCTGGCGGCGCACACGCTGATGGGCGGCAAGGCGGGCCTCAGCGCTGACGCCATCCAGGGCGTGCGCCATGGCCGCGCGACCGGGGATGCGCGGATCGATGCACTGGCCAGCTTTGTGCACGCGGTGGCCCGCACCAGTGGCGATGTGCCGGCGGAGGTGGTGCTGGCGGTGAAGCAGGCGGGCTACAGCGATGCGCAGATCACCGATGCCCTGCTGGCGGTTGCCTCCATCACGTTCACCAATCTGTTCAACCGCGTGAATGTGACGGCGCTGGACTTCCCGCCTGCACCGTAATCAATCCTTTTTGCGGAGGCGGCTCAGCAGCGCCTCCGTAGCCTGGTTGAGCGGGACTTCATGCTGGCGCAGCAGCTGCACATGCAGCACCAGGTTTTCCAGTACCAGCTTGGCTGCTACGGCCAGCAGGGTCAGATGCTTGTCTTCTGCGCTGAAATTTTCCATTGCGTCCGCCATCTCGCACAGATGGTTGGCGATCAGTCCGCGTAATTCTTCCTCTTTAAACGGCAGGTCGGCGAAATCGATGGGGTCTTCTTTTTCGACTTCCTGCATCAACAGTTCCAGCTCTTGCGGGGTAATCGACATGCGCGACTCCAGTGGTTGAGGCGATTTCATTTTAGCCGCAATCGGCATAGAATCTGGCAGATGGCGCATCTGATTTTTACACAGCAATTAGGACGCTTCATGCCCGTGCCGCAGGTGGAGACCCGCGCGGCCGATCTGCGCAGCGCCCTTGATGCCTGCTTTGCCGACCATCCGCGGCTGCGCGGCTACGTGCTCGACGAGCAGGGCTGTCTGCGCGAGAACGTGGTGATCTTTATCGACGGCCAGCGCGCCCGTGACCCTAAGCGGCTCGACGACGCGCTCGCGCCACAATCCCAGGTCTATATTCTGCAAGCACTGTCAGGAGGCTGATATGTCTGATCGCGCCTATATCGCGACGCGCAAGGGTTTGTTCGAGGTCTACCGCACGCATGAGGCGTGGCTGCTCGATCAGCAGCACTTTCTGGGCGATCCGGTGTCGATGGTGCTGCCGGACCGGCGCGATGGCACGCTGTATGCGGCGCTGAACCTGGGCCACTTCGGCGCCAAGCTGCACCGGCGCGATGCCGGCAGTATGGACTGGGTGGAGGTGGCCGCGCCCGCGTTTCCCGTCAAGCCGGTCGATAGTACCGATCCCGTGGACTGGACGGTCAGGCAGATCTGGTCGCTGGCGGCGGGTGGCCCGGATGAGCCGGGCGTGCTCTGGGCCGGAACGCTGCCGGGTGCCCTGTTCCGCTCGGCAGACCGCGGCGACAGCTGGCAGCTGGTGGACGCCTTGTGGAATGTGCCGGAACGCGCCAAATGGATGGGCGGCGGCTATGACGTGCCCGGTATCCATAGCATCTGTGTGGATCCGCGCGATAGCCGGTCGGTGCTGGTGGGGGTGTCCTGCGGTGGCGCCTGGCTGACCACCGATGGCGGCGCCAGCTGGTCGCTGCGCGCCAAGGGCATGAGTGCAAGCTATATGCCGCCCGAGCTGCAGGCGGTGCAGGAAGTCCAGGACCCGCACCGCATCGTGCGCTGCGCGGCCGAGCCGGACAAGCTGTGGTGCCAGCATCACAACGGTATCTGGCGTAGCGTCGATAACGGCGCCAACTGGAGCGAGATCAGGCCGGCGGCGCCGGTATCCAACTTTGGCTTCGTGACGGCCGTGCATCCGCAGGATGGCGAGACGGCCTGGTTTGTGCCGGCCGAGGCGGACAGCAAGCGCATCCCGCCCCATGCTTCGCTGGCGGTCACGCGCACCACGGATGGCGGCAAGAGCTTTGTCGCCTGGCGCGGCGGCTTGCCGCATGAGCATTGCTACGACCTGGTGTACCGTCACGGCCTGGCCGTCAGCGACGATGGCCAGATACTGCTGATGGGATCGACCACGGGCGGCGCCTGGCTGTCGGAAGACGGCGGCGGCCAGTGGCAGACCATCTCCACGACCTTGCCGCCGATTTACTCGGTGGCGTTTGCGTAGGCCAGAAACATCTCGACGGTCGACTCGACCACCTGTTTTTGCATGGCCGTGTCCAGCGCTGGCTGGCCCATGGTCACCTGCGGCCAGAACGCAAAGGTCTTGAGCTGGCCTTGCAGCATTTGCGAGGCGATGAAGGGATCGGCCTTGCTGAACTTGCCGTCGGCCTGGGCGGCGCGCAGCCAGCTGGTGACGGCTTCTTCTTTCACGCTCAGCCGCGCCACCATCTCCTGCGCCCGTTGCGGCGAGTGGATGGCTTCGGCGATGGCGACGCGCGCCAGGTCGAGGAAGTAGTCATCCTGCAGCAATGCCATCTTTTTGCTCAGCAGTTCCATCAATTGCTCGCGCAGCGGCCGGGCCGGGTCGTAGGGCGCCGGTCCCATGGCGGCCGTACTATTCCACAGCTCATGCAATATTTGCTCGAACAGTTCGTCTTTACTGGGGAAGTGGTTGTAGACGGTGCGTTTGGACACCCCGGCGGTCGCCGCAATCTTGTCCATGCTGGTGGATTCGAAGCCGCTGGCGCGGAATTCGGCGATGGCGGCTTCGACAATAGCCTGGCGTTTGCGGTCGGTGAGTTTGATGGGCGTGTTCATGCTTTTATTTTACACCGGGTAGTTTACTTTTTCAAAAATAGATACTACACTGTGTAGTGTACATTTTCATTCGGGAGTGCCCATCATGACTTTTTCCGCTGTTGATAGCCTGGACGGCCTGTCTGTACCTAGCGCGCCGCGCACCCGCGACGGCCGTTTCCGCAATCCGGTCAAGATGCACCAGATGGGTTTCCTGAAAACCCTGGGCATCATGCTGCGCTTTGCGTTCGACAAGCCCAAGGATACGGTGCCGACACTCCCGATTCCCGTTCACGCGATCACGCAGCAGCAGTTAATGGATGCTCCGGATCGCAGCCTGTTCCGCCTCGGCCACTCGACCGTGCTGCTCAAGCTCAATGGCCAATTCTGGCTGACCGACCCGGTGTTTTCCGAGCGCGCGTCGCCGGTGCAGTGGGCTGGTCCGCAGCGCTTCCACCAGCCGCCGATCAGCATTGAAGAGCTGCCGCCAATTACCGGCGTCATTCTGTCGCACGACCATTACGACCATCTTGACCACGCGGCGGTGCTCAAGCTGGCCAAGAAGACCCAGCACTTCATCACGCCGCTGGGTGTGGGCGACCGGCTGATTGCGTGGGGTGTTCCAGCCAGCAAGGTGCAGCAGCTGAGCTGGTGGCAGTCGACCTTTGTCGCTGGCTTGAAACTGGTGGCGACGCCGGCGCAGCACTTCTCCGGCCGTGGACTGGGCGACCGCAACAAGACCTTGTGGGCATCGTTTGTGATTGAGGACCGCGACGTACGAGTATTCTTCAGCGGCGATAGCGGCTATTTCGATGGTTTTAAGGAAATCGGCCGCCGCCACGGTCCGTTCGACCTGACCATGGTGGAAACCGGCGCCTACGATCCGCAATGGCCGGATGTGCATATGCAGCCGGAGGAGTCCTTGCAGGCGCATATCGACTTGCAGGGCAAGGTGCTGCTGCCGATTCACAATGGCACCTTCGATTTGTCGCTGCATGCCTGGCATGATCCGTTTGACCGCATCACCCAGCTTGCCGCCGAGCGCCGGCTGCCGATCGCCACGCCGGAAATTGGCCGGGCGCTCGATATCCGTTTGCCGGTGGCAGAGGAAAAGTGGTGGGAACCGCTGGCGCAGCAGGAAGCCGCGATGGTGGCCGCCCGCGCCTGATTACGCGGTCACGTTGATATATTTGCCGATGGTTTGCCCAAGCGTGTTGACCTGCGGCTTGGGCGCTTGCAGATCCGCTGGCAGTTGCTGAGCCGAACGCGGCGGATTTTCAATCGCGCTGTTCAGGTTGACGGCGGGCGCCGGCTTGTCGGCCGCCTGCGTGGCCTGATTACTTTCCTGCTGGTTGTCTGCCAGCTTTTGCTTGTCCTTGGCCAGCAAGTCCTTGCTGGCGTCCAGCTTCGCCGCATCCTGGCTGACGCGCACCTGATCCTTTTGCACCTGCCTTTCAGCCAGTGCAACCGATGCTTGTAGTGCGTTGATGGAGAGTAGCGAAGCCATTCTTTCCTCGTTGCAAAACTCTGGACAAGATGAGGCAGGATCGTGGCATACGATCTATTGCAGATTAGGCCATAAAAATAAAAAAGGCAAGGCCAACTGCGCCTTGCCTGAAGAGGGACGGTACGGGCTTAGAAGCGGTACAGCAGCGACGCTTCCCAGGTGCGGCCGAACAGCGGACGGGCGTTGATCGGGCCGGTGTTGCCGGTGGTCAGGCGCGAGTTGCCTTCGGTCAGGCCGAGCTCGTTGTTGAGGTTGGTGCCAGCCAGGCGCACTTCAATCTTGTCACCCAGCGAGAACAGCACGCCGGCGTCGATGGTGCGGTAGGACGGCAGGTATTGCTGGTTGGCCTGGTCGGCCCAGCGCTCGCCGATCGAGGTGTAGGTGGCATACAGCTTGGCGGCGTTGCCTTCGCCAAATGGAATGCGGTAGGTCGGCGTGAAGCGGAATTGCAGCTTCGGCTGGCGCTGCACGGTTTTGCCGGCGGTGGCCGGGTTGTCGCGGTATTCCGACTTCTGATAGTCACCGGTCAGCTGCAGTTGCAGGTTTTCGATCGGGCGCACGGCCACTTCAAACTCGACGCCATTGCCTTTGGAGCCGCTGACGGAATGCAGTTCCTGGCCATTCGACAGCACTTGCGAGAACGCGATACCGTCAAATTCCGTGTGGAAGGCGTTGATATACGCGGTGTACAGCTGCGATGCCGTCTTGAAGCCGATTTCGTACTGGCTGACCTTAGGCGTCGGCAGCAGGTTGCGGTCATTGGCCGCCGCTTGCGTGCCGGCGCCACGGATGTCGTCAAACGAGACAAAGGTATGGCCACGGTTGGCGCGCACGAACACCGAGGTATCCTTGGCCAGCTTGTAGTTGCCGCCGATGGTGAAGGAGTTGGCGCTGTCGGTGCGGCTCAGGTAGGTGTTGGAGCCGTCCGGCATCGAGGTGCCGTTGTTGTACACGGTCAGCGGGTTGTTGTCGGTATCGGCCGACATCAGGTTGGAGATGGTGCCGCTGATCTTCTGCTGCTCATGGCGCATGCCGAAGTCAACCTTGATCTTGTCGTTGACCTGCCATTCATCCGACACGAAACCGGCGGTGTTGCGGCCGTCATACGAGGCAACCGGTGCGTAGAACACGTTGCCGTCGGTGCCGTTCTTCGACACGATGACGCCGTTGTTCAGGGTGACATTGATGAGACTGGCTTGCGGTACGGCCGTCATCAGGTGGCTGTTACCGAGGTACCAGACGTCATGCGAGGAGTAGTCGGCAAAGTAGCCGCCCACCGTGACGGTGTTGCCCTTGAAGATTTCCTTGCTGACGCGCAGTTCGTCGGTGAAGGATTTGAGCTGCTTCTCCACCGCCCACAGGCCGGCTTGCACCACCTGCTGGTTGCCGTTGACGGCGCCGCCATGCACATAGGTTGCGGTGCCGGCGGTCGCCAGCTTGCCGCCGGCCGCTGCCACGGTGGCCGGATTGCTGTTAGCCGAGGCGATCGCCGCGTTGATGTAGTCGTTCATCGACAGCGGGTTGTTACCGGTGAACATGGCGATGGTGTTGAGGTCGCCATCAAAGCGGTTGAACTTGTTGGATACGCTCCAGTCGCCGATCTTTTGATCGAAGTTGGCGCCAAATACAGTGGCTTTGAGGCCACGGCCATCGCCGAGGTCCTTGGTCAGGGTTTTACCTGGCGCCGCTTCAATGGTGAAGTTGCGCATTTCGCCGCTCATCAGGGTGCCGGTCAGCGGATTGAAGCCCGGGAATTCGCTAATGGTGTGGCCGCCATTGCTGGAAATCAGTGGCACGCCGGTGTAGAAGGCGTTCTTGTCGTCGGTGCTGCGCGCGTACAAGGTCAGCTTGCCCTGGTCCAGGTTGCGGGTCAGGGTGGCGGTGATCTGGTGGCCGTCGTCGGCAGGGAAGCCGGCATCGCGCACGCCATCGGTCTTGCGGTAGAAGCCGCCAACCGAGCCATACCAGCCATCGCTGATCTTGCCGCCGTAGTACATATCCACGCGGCGCATGCTGCCGGTGCCGGTGGTGAAGCGCACCGTGCCTTCCGGCGTGTCGGTGCCTTCTTTGAGGATGAAGTTCATGGTGGCGCCCGGCTGGCCGTTGGACCAGATGGTGGACGGGCCGCCGCGCAGCACTTCCACGCGCTCGATGGTGTCATCCAGGCGGAAGGCCGACGAGCCTTCGAAGAACGACAGGGTCGGCGGCGGGAAGATCGGGTTGCCCATCATCTGCACCGACACGAAAGGCGAGTCGGAACCCGACGGGAAGCCGCGCACCTCGATGTTCGCGCCGGACTGGCCGCCGGTCGATTCCGCATACACGCCCGGCACGATTTTCATGATGTCGGCCGTGCTGCTGGGGGCGGCTTGCTTGAGCTGCTCTTCGTTGGCAGTGGTGATCGAGAAGGCCGAATCGACCTTGCGCACGCCACGGGCGGAGGCGACGCCGGTCACCACCACTTGCTGGATTTCTTTGGAAACTTCTTTGGACGGTTCAGCGGCCGGGGCTTCGGCAGTCTGGGCTTGGGCGGCGGTCTGGTTGAGCAGCGTCAGGACGGCGGCCGCGATGGCCGATGGCAGGAACGGGTTTTTCATCGTGTCTGTACTTTCTTATAGGATAAATCGTCTCCGTGGACGGCGCTCCCCGCCATCCCCATCTTCATGAACTTTTGTGAAGATTTGGCCATTGAAACAAGAAATGTTATCGATGTCAATTGAAATGTTATCGATGTCATTTTTCGCGACAAATGAAAATTTTCTGTCATAATGCGTCCGCAAACCTGCTTTTTTACTCTTGAACAACGATGCGCGCGAAGAAGACTGTAACGACAGCCCTGACGATGGAAGACCTGGCCAAGCTGGCGGGCGTCTCCAAAATCACGGTTTCACGCGCCTTGCGCGACAGTCCGCTGGTGACGCCGGAAACGCGCGAGAAGATCCGCGCGCTGGCAGAGGAGCAGGGCTACCGTTTGAATGTGAGCGCGCGCAATCTGCGCATGGGCCGCAGTTATTCGGTGGCGGTTGTGGTGGAAATGACACCGGTGCGCGGCCGGCCGATGTCGGACCCGTATCCGCTGGAGCTGTTGGGCGGCATTACCCAGGAGCTGACCACGGCCGGTTACAGCGTGGTGCTGACCTCCAAGCAGTTGATGAACACGGCGCCGGTGATGGGCGCCGACGGCTTGATCCTGCTGGGCCAGGGCTCGCATGGCGAAGCGGTGCGGACCTTGCAACAGACCGGCATGCCGCTGGTGGTATGGGGCGCGCCGGAAGCCGATACCGATTACATCGTGATCGGATCGGACAACCGCAAAGGCGGCATCAGCGCGGCCGAGCGCTTCATTGCGCAGGGCCGGCACAAGCTGGTGTTCCTGGGCGACGTCGATCACGCCGAGGTGCAGGAACGCTGCGCCGGTTTTATCGATGCGATGGGCGGCGCGGCCACGGTGCACATCATCCGCCCCAAGGCGTTTACGTTTGAGGCGGGCTTTGACAGCATTTCCTCGCTGTTGAAAAAGAAGGGCGCCAGCTTTGACGGCGTGTTTGCCGCCAGTGATTTGCTGGCCATGGGCGCGATCCGTGCGCTGGCCGAGAAGAATTTGCGGGTGCCGGAGAATGTCTCCGTCATCGGCTACGACGATACGCCTGGCGCCGCCAGCTTTGTGCCGCCGCTGACCAGCGTGCACCAGTACCTGCGCGATGGCGGCGTGTTGTTGGCCAAGAAAATGTTGGGCCTGATCGAAGGCCACCAGGTCGCTTCTGAAATGCTGCCGACCACGCTGATGGTACGCCAGACCTAGTTTCCCCAAAAAGCACCAAAAACAGACTAAAACCGGTGTTTTTTGAAATTCAAACCGCTTTGAATCGCTTTTTCTAAGGAATTCGCTGTGCAACAACACACCTATCCTCTTGAAGCCTGGTGCATCCGCGAGACCAGCTTTGACACCGCATCCCACTTCCTCGATGAGACGCTGTTCGCGCTGGGTAACGGCTATATCGGCCTGCGCGGCACGGGCGAGGAGGGCTACAGCGGCCCGGCCGGCACCTCGCTGGATGGCACGTATCTGAACGGCTTCTACGAGTCCGAGCCGATCCAGTATCCGGAAGCGGCGTACGGCCTGGCCAAGGTCAACCAGTTCATGCTGAATGTGCCGAACGCAAAGGGCATCGAGCTGCGACTTGGCGATGAGCGCTTTGATCTGCTGACTGGCACGGTGCAATCATATGAGCGCGTACTGGACTTCCGCACTGGCCTGCTGACGCGCACTGTGGAATGGACCTCGCCGCAAGGCCGCAGCGTGCGCGTACGCAGTCGCCGCATGGTCAGCTTCGAGAACAAGCATCTGTTCGCGATCGCGTTTGACGTGACTTCGCTGAATTACGACGGTCCTCTGTGGCTGGTGTCGGCGCTGGATGGCGCCGTGAAAAACCAGGAGGCGGGCGATGATCCGCGCGTGGGTTCGGCGATTTCCGGCCCGACGCTGCACATGATCGACAGCGAGCAGTCGGACAGCTTCTCGGCGCTGGTGCAGAAAACCCATAACAGCGGTTTCACTTTAATCAGCGCGACCGAGACGGCGTTGAGCGTGCCGGCAACTGCGGTCACTGCACAGCAAGGCCAGCGACTGACGCAGGCGTGGGAGATGCAGGTGAGCGCTGGCCAGTCGGTCACGTTGACCAAGTACGGCAGCTACTTCTCCTCGCGCGACTACGATGCCAAGGAGCTGATGTGGCGCAGCAAGGACACGCTGGCCACTGCCAAGGCGGCAGGCTTTGACGAGCTGCGTCTGGCGCAGGAGCAGTACCTGGCCGACTTCTGGCAGCAGGCCGACGTGCAGATCGCCGGCGACGACGCGCTCCAGCAAGGCATGCACTTCAATCAGTTCCACCTGCTGCAATCGGTGGGCCGCGATGGCCGCACCAACATCTCCGCCAAGGGCGTGACGGGCGAAGGCTACGAAGGCCACTATTTCTGGGACACGGAAATCTACATCTTCCCGTTCTTCCTGTACTCCAAGCCGGAGATCGCGCGCAAGCTGCTGGAATACCGCTACGCCGGTTTGCCGAAGGCGCGCGAGCGGGCGCGCCAGATGTCGCATGACAAAGGCGCGCTGTACCCGTGGCGCACCATCGCTGGCGATGAGTGTTCGGCCTACTTCCCGGCGGGGACCGCGCAGTACCACATCAACGCCGACATCGCGTACTCCATCAAGACCTATATGGAGGCGACGGACGATCAGGAATACCTGGTCAAGGCTGGCGCGGAGATTGTGATGGAGACGGCGCGCATCTGGACCGGCATCGGTTCGTATGACCGCGAAGGCCGCTTCTGCATCAACCAGGTGACAGGCCCGGATGAATACACGGCGCTGGTCAACAACAACTACTACACCAACGCGATGGCGCAGATGCACCTGAACTTTGCGGCGTCCATTGCAGAGCAGCTGCAGGCACAGGCGCCGTCCGAGTTCGCACGCATCGCCGCAGCGATGGCGCTGGATGCGGGTGAGCCTGCAGAGTGGCGCCGCGCTGCGTCGCTGATGAATCTTCCGTATGACACGGCGCTGCAAATCCACGCCCAGGACGACAGCTTCCTGTCTAAAAAAGTGTGGGACTTTGCCAACACGCCCAAGGAAAACTATCCGCTGTTGCTGAACTACCACCCGATGGTGATTTACCGCCATCAGGTCTGCAAACAGGCGGACGTGGTGCTGGCGCTGCTGCTCTTGAGCGACCAGTTCACGCTGGAAGACAAACGCCGCGACTTTGACTACTACGAAGCGGTGACCACGCACGATTCTTCGCTGTCCTCCTGCATCTTCAGCATCATCGCCGCGGAAGTAGGTTATCAGGACAAGGCGTACGACTACTTCATGGAGACTGCGCGTCTCGACCTGGACGACACGCACGGCAATACGCATTACGGCGTGCATACGGCAGCGATGGCCGGTACGTGGATGGGCGTGGCATACGGCTTCGCGGGCATGCGCGTGATCGGCGGCGCGCTGCATTTCGCGCCGACGCTGCCAAAGCAGTGGCAGCACTACACGTTCAAGGTGCATTTCCGCAGTGCGCTGATGGAAGTGCATGTGGAACCGGGCCGTGTTGAATATCGTCTGCTGCAAGGCGAGGCGCTGAACTTTACCCACGGCGGCGAAGCGATTGCGCTGACCCTGTCGCAACCCAAGCAATCGAGGAGCTTCGCATGAGCCGCTTCAAGGCAGTCATCTTTGACCTGGACGGTGTGATTACCGACACCGCGCACTATCACTACCTGGCGTGGAAGCAGCTCGCGGAATCGCAGGGTGTGCATTTCGATCATGCGTTTAACGAGAACCTCAAGGGCATCGACCGCATGGGTTCCCTGGACCTGATCCTGGCGTCGGCGCCGCGCAGCTACACGCCGGAAGAGAAGCTGGCGCTGGCTGACACGAAAAACCTGCATTATCAGGAACTGATTTCGACCATGTCGTCCAATGACCTGTTGCCTGGTGCGGTGGAAGCGCTGGATGCAGTGCGCCGCGCCGGTTTGCGCATCGGGCTGGCGTCGGTCAGCAAGAACGCCTTTACGGTGCTGGGCCGCCTGGGGATTACCGACAAATTCGATTACGTCGTGGATGCGGCCACCATCGCGCGCAGCAAGCCGGACCCGGAGATCTTTCTGCGCGCGGCGCAGGAGCTGGGCGTTGCGCCAGCCGATTGCCTTGGCGTGGAAGATGCCGTCGCTGGCGTTGCCGCCATCAAGGCGGCGGGGATGTTTGCGCTGGGGATAGGACATCCCTTTGTGCTGACGGAAGCGGATGTCGTGATCACCAGCTTGCAGCAGTTTAATCTCAGCGCATATTGACGCTACCGCGCCGCAGAGCGCGGGAATAAAACGGAGACAGCAGCATGAAGAACAACAAAATACTATTTGCGTTATTCCTGATCTACTTTGTATTCGCCATCCTGCTCAACAGCGTGGGCACGGTGATCCTGCAGGTAATCAGCAACTATGGCGTGAGCAAATCCGCCGCCAGCGTACTGGAAGGCTTTAAAGACCTGCCGATTGCGGTGGTGTCCTTTCTGGTGGCGTCGTTCCTGCCGCGTATCGGCTACAAGAAGGCCATGCTGATCGGCCTGGCGATCGTCACTGCGGCGTGCGTGGCCATGCCGCTGCTGCCATCGTTCGCAACGACCAAGGCCTTGTTCTTCTGCGTGGGCGTGTCGTTCGCGCTGGTGAAGGTGTCGGTGTATTCGACACTGGGCCTGATCGCCGAGGATCGCAAGCAGCACGCCAGCACCATGAACCTGCTGGAGGGCTTCTTCATGCTGGGCGTGTTAAGCGCCTATTGGGTGTTCGGCTACTTCATCGATTCGCACGATCCGCTGTCGCAAAGCTGGCTGCACACCTACTGGGTGCTGGCGGTGCTGTGCGCGGCGACCTTCCTGCTGATCCTGTCCACGCCATTCAATGAATCGAAGGCGGCGTTGCCGGAGGGGCGCAGCATCGCGCAGGATTTCGCTGAGATGCTCAAACTGTTCTTCAAGCCGCTGGTGTGCGTGTTCATCATCACGGCCTTCCTGTATGTGTTGATTGAGCAGAGCATCGGCACCTGGCTGCCGACGTTTAATAACGAAATCCTCAAGCTGCCGGCAGCAATGAGCGTGGAAGTGACCAGCATCTTTGCTGCCTGCCTGGCCGTGGGGCGCCTGTCGGCGGGCGTGTTGATGCGCAAGCTGCACTGGTATCCCGTGATGAATGCCTGCGTGCTGGGCATGGCGGCGATGGTGCTGCTGGCGCTGCCGCTGACGCATGATGTGGTGGCCGATCCGCATATCACCTGGGCCAGCGCGCCGCTGGCGACTTTCCTGTTCCCGCTGATCGGCCTGTTCATGGCGCCCATCTACCCCGGCATCAATTCAGTGATGCTCAGCTCTTTGCCGAAGAATCAGCACTCCGCCATGACTGGCTTGCTGGTGATTTTTTCAGCGCTGGGTGGTACCACCGGCTCCTTAATCACGGGCTACGTGTTCGGTAACTTCAACGGCCACTTCGCGTTTTATTTAACCTTGGTGCCCATCTCCATCGTGCTGATAATGTTGTATTTTTTTAAAAAATCGGTCGATGACGGTGGCGGTGGATTCGACGCAAACGCTATAATTAGCAGTCAACATTGAACATCAAGCTATGAACCTCGCGCATCTTGCAAATCACTTGGGTATGTCCAAAACCACGGTGAGTCGCGCGTTAAACGGTTACCCCGAGGTGAATGTACGTACCCGCGAGCGGGTAATGAAGGCTGCCAAAGAGGTCGGCTACCAGCCGAATCCGATGGCGCGTTCGCTGGCGCTGGGGCGTACCAATGTGTTCGGCATCATTTACCCGTTGCTGGCGTCGGACCTGGGCGATCCCATGTTTCTCGATGTGGTGGCGGGTATGTCGGCTGCGCTGGAAGCGGTCAGCAAAAATCTGATTATTGCGCCGGTGTCGCCGGCGGCGGAGCAGCCGTCGTATCAGCAGATCGTGCGCGGCCGCCGCGTCGATGGCCTGGTGGTCAGCCGCACGCTGGTGCATGACGAGCGCATCGCGTTTCTGAGCAAAGCCAAATTCCCGTTTGTCGCGCACGGCCGCACGGAGCTGAATGCGCCGTATGCGTGGTTCGACTATGACAACGAAGCCGGCATCCGCATGGCCATGGAGCGCTTGCTGGGACTGGGCCACCAGCGCATCGCGCTGATTGGCGCGCCGCTGGAGTTGAACTTCGCGCGTCAGCGCAAGGACAGCTTTGTCGCTGCCATGTCGGCGGCGGGCCTGAGCGCCGATCCGCGCTACCTCATCGACAATACGCTGGATCGCCGCAGCGGTTATCAGGCCATGCAGCAGTTGCTGGCCTGCTCGCCGCGTCCGACCGCAGTGGTGGTCGATAACCATCTGTCCGGCGTGGGCGCCGTGCGTGCGCTGCTGGATGCGGGTATCGAGATCGGCAAAGAAATCTCCCTCATCGTCTGGGGCAATGTGGCTGATACGCTGGCCGGCACCAACGTCACCACTATCGATCAGCCCGACCCGCACAAAGCCGGCGCGCGCATGGTCTCCATGCTGATGTCGCTGGTAGATGGCAAACCCGCCAGCGAGCTGCATGAGCTGTGGCAGCCAGTGCTGCTGGAAGGCTCCACCGTCGGACCAGTCAGCTAACGTTCGCTGGGGTGAGCTAATGATAATGGTGTTATCGCAATTCGCGTTCATCGTATGAAACCATATCTGGGCTACGTCACCGTTGCGTTTCTAATTGGAGGCTGCGCCCATGTGCAGCGCTCTGCGCCGCCCTTGGTGCTGGAAAATACGGGAACCGAATATCCAACCATGTGCATGCTGATGCAAGCCGACGGCAACCTGGTATTTCGCGGCGGGTTTGCGTTTTATAGTCCTGCGGCCTGGCGCCGAACGGATAAGGATACGTTGATACTCACGCTGGGTGGGAGTGAACCGTTCCCTTCGGACGTCTTCAGGGAACAGTTGCCCAAGCACGCTGGTGGTTTGCTGAGTTTTGACGAGAAACGGCGCGAGATCACATACCGCTTCAATGACAAGAGCGAGTTTCTGAACTTCGGTAACTATTACTTCTATCGCGTGGCCGACTGCCACGCTCAATAAATCTCATCCTCTGCCTGCAGCACTACGGTGGCTTCAATTTCAAACAGCATGCCGTCCAGTGCCAGACGCGGGACGGGAATCAGCGTGCACGCTGGCGCAGGGTTGTCCCCCCACATGGCGCGCAATGCGCTACTGAAGATGGCGAGACGTGCTTCGCTATGATCCACAATCAAGGCCGTGACTTTACTCACGCTGGTATGGTGCGCACCAGCAGCGGTGAGTGCGGTTTGCAGATTGCTCAGCGCCTGCTCTACCTGGGTTTTGAAATCGTCAGACAGCTCGCCCTCAGCGTTTTCACCACCTTGTCCGGCGATGTAGATGATGCGCGCCGGCGCTTCGGCGATGACGACATGGCTGTAACCATTGGGACGCGGGTCGTACAGACCGGTGGGGTTGATGAATTTCATGGTGTCCTTCAGCAGTGAATGTGAGGACACTATAAAATCTCAACTTAACTTGAGGTCAATGATTTTCTATGACGATTCCTCCAAAGATACTTGGTGTGGGTGAGCTGGCCGAACGCGCTGGCGTCGCCGTCTCCGCACTGCACTTCTACGAAGCCAAGGGATTAATCCATTCCGTGCGAACCGGCGGTAACCAGCGCCGCTACCCACGCTCGGTGCTACGCCGCCTGGCCGTCATCAAGGTCGCGCAGCGCGTCGGCCTGCCGCTCGCAGAGATTGCGCGTGCGCTTGACGCACTGCCCTCGGGACGAACGCCGACCGTCACCGACTGGCGGCGTCTTTCAGCAGCATGGAAGCAAGAGTTGGAGGAGCGGATCAAGACACTGACGCAGTTGCGCGATCAGCTGGACGGCTGCATCGGCTGCGGATGCCTGTCACTAAAAGCCTGCCCCTTGCGCAACGCAGACGATGGCCTCGCGCAGCAAGGTGCGGGGCCACACTTCAAATAGTTGCATAATTTTTTAGACACGATTAATATTTATTCATGTTGACGGCGCTATTTTCGCCGCCGACGTCTGACCAGCGCGAACTCGGTCTCCCAGTCCCTCTTCGCAACGGCGGCAGGTACGCAAGGTGCCTGCTTCAGTCATCGCAGTTTGATGCTGAATGTTGATCCGTACCCACCCTTAGTCCAACATCTATTGCCACAAGCAAGGCATACACGCGTGGGTATGGCTCGTCGCGAGATCACAGTGAATTTCAACAATGGAGACAACCATGAAATATCCAGTACTCGTTGCCGGCATGCTGCTGGCTTCCTCCGCGCACGCCGCCCCGATTGATGCGAAGACGCTGGTTGGCGCCAGTACGCCTTTGCAAGTCGCCCAGTACGGGGTGCGCAATTACTCGCCTCCGGTGCTGGTCGGTGGCTTGCATGATCCTGCCAGCTATGCTGCCGCACCCAAGCTGCCGGCATGGCAGTTTGCCGCGGCCGATCCGACCGGCGGTGTCCTGACTTTTGAGCGTAATCCCGCACCTGCCACTGGGTGGCATGCACAGTCGCGCAAGGGCGCCGTGCTGGTCACTGGTGGCGGCTCGGCCATCGCGAACCGCATCTACACGGTGTACAACGGGCAGCAGCTGGTGGCTGCGATTAATCAAGCAGGTAATGATCCCAAGATCATCCGCGTGATCGGCCATATCGATTTACGCTGGAGCCAGAACAATACGGTCTTCCGCGAATACACCAGCTATTCGGATCAGAAGTATGGCGGTTCAATTGCGCTGCCGTCGAATACCACGCTGGTTGGCATCAATGACGCTCAGGGCCGGCCTGCACGCATCACCGGTACCGCCTTACTGATTGGCGGTGAGCTGCCCCTCACTACGGGCGGCGATCCTGAAGCCGACTTCAAAAAGTGGATTGCCGACGGCAAAGATGGCGAAGACTATCCAACCTGGACCCGCAACGTCATTGTGCGCAACCTGGTGATCGACACGCCATGGGACGTCAACCCGGAGGATGCAGACAATGCTTACGCAGATGGCTTAACGGTATCGCGCGCGCAGAACATCTACCTGGACCATCTGACCATCAGCGATGGTGACACGCCTGACTCACTGGCGACCGGAACTTATGATACGCGTCACGACGGCGCTCTGGACGTGGTGCGCGGCAGCGACTACGTCACCGTCTCCAATAGCTACTTCGGCAAGCATCATAAGACTACGCTGGTTGGCAATGGTGATTCAGGGCGTGCGTGGAGTGATGAGGGGCGCCTGCATGTGACCTTCAGCGGCAACTGGTGGGACGGTGCGACGACACGATTGCCATTGAACCGTTTTGGACAAGTCCATCTGTTCAATAACCTGATTACCGGCAGCACATCGACCAAGGACACCGACGTCAAATTCGAAAGTGGCACTGACGCACGCTATCGCTCGAACATGCTGCTGGAGAACCAGTACTACAACATCGCAGGATTGAAACTGGATGACTTCTGCGGAAAAGCGATCAAGGGCAAGAGCTTCATTGGCTTCCGCTCATCTGGTCATGTATTTGTCAGTGATAAATCGGGTACGAATCTGGTGGATGGCCAGTGCGGCTATGCACAGCCTGGCGCCGCCAATCTATGGCTGCCGCCTTATGGCTACACGTTGCAAAGCGCGACGGCAACACTGACTTCCGTTCCAGCGAACGCCGGAGCGGGGAAACTGAAGTAAGTAGAAGGCCCGGCGTGGCGCCGGGCCTGTCTTTCTACATATTACGGCGGTACTGGCCGCCGACTTCGAACAGCGCGGTGGTGATCTGGCCGAGGGAGCAGACGCGGACGGCGTCCATCAGCTTTTCGAACACGTTGGCGTTGTCGATAGCAGCTTGCTGCAGGGCGGCCAGTGCTTGCGGCGCTGCTGCGGCGTTCCGGGTGTGGAACTCTTCCAGGCGCTTGAGCTGCGACTGCTTTTCATCGTCGGTGGAACGCGCCAGTTCGATCTGTGCTGGCGCTTCCGCACCTTTCGGATTGCGGAAGGTGTTGACGCCGATGATGGGCAGCGTGCCGTCATGCTTCTGGTGCTCGTACAGCATGGATTCTTCCTGGATCTTGCCGCGCTGGTAGCCGGTTTCCATCGCACCCAGTACGCCGCCACGTTCGGCGATGCGTTCGAATTCCTGCATCACGGCTTCTTCCACCATATCGGTCAGTTCGTCCATGATGAATGAACCCTGGTTCGGATTCTCGTTCTTGGCCAGGCCCCATTCGCGGTTGATGATGAGCTGGATCGCCAGCGCGCGGCGGACTGATTCGTCGGTTGGCGTGGTGATGGCTTCGTCGTAGGCGTTGGTGTGCAGCGAGTTGCAGTTGTCGTAGATCGCGATCAGCGCCTGCAGCGTGGTGCGGATGTCGTTGAAGTCGATCTCCTGCGCGTGCAGCGAGCGGCCCGAGGTCTGCACGTGGTACTTGAGCTTTTGCGAACGGTCGTTGGCGCCGTATTTGTCGCGCATTGCCACGGCCCAGATGCGGCGTGCCACGCGGCCCAGTACCGTGTACTCAGGGTCCATGCCGTTCGAGAAGAAGAACGACAGGTTGGGTGCGAAGTCGTCGATGTGCATGCCGCGCGCCAGGTAGGCTTCCACGAACGTGAAGCCGTTGGACAGCGTGAAGGCCAGCTGCGAAATCGGGTTCGCGCCCGCTTCGGCGATGTGGTAGCCGGAGATCGACACCGAGTAGAAGTTGCGTACCTGGTGGTGGACGAAGTATTCCTGGATATCGCCCATCACTTTCAGCGAGAACTCGGTCGAGAAGATGCAGGTATTCTGGCCCTGGTCTTCTTTCAGGATGTCTGCCTGCACGGTGCCGCGCACGTTCTGCAGTACCCAGTCCTTGATCTTGGAGGCTTCATCGGCGCTAGGCTGACGCTTGTTCTCTTCAACGAATTTGTCGACTTGCTGGTCGATGGCGGTGTTCATGAACATCGCCAGAATGGTTGGTGCGGGACCGTTGATGGTCATCGATACCGAGGTGCTTGGGCTGCACAGGTTGAAGCCGTCGTACAGTACTTTCATGTCGTCCAGCGTGGCGATCGAAACCCCCGAGTTGCCGACCTTGCCGTAGATGTCCGGGCGCAGCGCAGGATCGGCGCCGTACAGGGTGACCGAGTCAAATGCGGTGGACAGGCGCTTGGCGTCCATGCCGGTAGAGACCAGCTTGAAGCGGCGGTTGGTGCGGAAGGCGTCGCCTTCGCCAGCGAACATACGGGTTGGATCTTCGCCTTCACGCTTGAACGCAAATACGCCTGCGGTGAACGGGAAGGAACCTGGCACGTTTTCCAGCATCAGGAAGCGCAGGATTTCACCATGGTCTTCAAAGCGCGGCAATGCGACTTTGCGGATGCGCGTGCCGGACAGCGTGTGCTGCACGAGGCGGGTGCGGATTTCCTTGTCGCGGATTTTGACCACGTAGTCGTCGCCAGCGTAGGCGGCCTGCATGTCGGGCCATTGCGCCAGCAGCTTCTTGGCGCCGCCGTCCATTTCGGCATCGCGCTCGGCGATCAGGTCGTCGAAGTCCGCGGACTTGTGGGCGATGGCCAGCATCCGCTTGGTTTCGCTGAGCTGCTGGCGTTCGCGCGCCAGCGTGACTTGCTTGCGCGTGAAACGGTGGTAGCCGCGCACGGTGTCGGCAATCTCCGCCAGATAGCGTGCGCGCGCTGGCGGCACGATGACGTTTTTGCCGCTGGAGTGGCGCACGTCGGTGGCCACCAGTTTGCCTTGCTGCGCGCGCAGGCCGAGTTGCGCCAGCCGTGGCAGCAGGCCCTGGTACAGCGCGGTGACGCCATCGTCATTGAAGCGCGACGCCTGGGTGCCGTAAACCGGCATTTCTTCCGGACGCTTGCTCCACAGTTCGCGGTTGCGCTGGTATTGCTTGGCGACGTCGCGCAGCGCATCTTGCGCACCTTTGCGGTCAAACTTGTTGATGGCGATGAAGTCGGCGAAATCGAGCATGTCGATTTTTTCCAGCTGCGAGGCAGCGCCGAATTCCGGCGTCATCACGTACATCGAGACGTCCACGTGCGGCACGATGGCGGCGTCGCCCTGGCCGATACCGGAGGTCTCAACGATCACCAGGTCGAAGCCTGCCACCTTGCAGGCGGCGATGACGTCTGGCAGCGCTTGCGAAATCTCGGACCCCGCTTCACGCGTGGCCAGCGAACGCATGAACACGCGCGCCTGGCCGGCCCACGGATTGATGGCGTTCATGCGGATACGGTCGCCCAGCAGCGCACCGCCGGATTTGCGGCGCGATGGATCGATGGAGATGATGGCGATGTTCAGCGCGTCGCCCTGGTCGAGGCGGATGCGGCGTATCAGTTCATCGGTCAGCGAGGATTTACCGGCGCCGCCGGTGCCGGTGATGCCCAGCGTTGGCACGGGCAGGTCTTGTGCCGCAGCCAGCAGTTCGGCGCGCAGCGTGGCCGAGGCTTTATCGTTTTCCAGTGCGGTGATCAGCTGCGCCAGTGGGCGGTGACGGCTGGCGATGTCGCCTTCGCGCAGCGGCGCGAGGGAGGTTGGCGCGTAGGGCGACAGGTCGATGTCGCACTGCTGCACCATCCACTGGATCATGCCGACGAGGCCCATGCGCTGGCCATCTTCCGGGCTGAAGATTTTGGTGACGCCGTACGCGTGCAGTTCTTCGATTTCCTGCGGGACGATGACGCCGCCGCCGCCACCGAATACTTTGATGTGGGCACCACCGCGCTGGCGCAGCAGGTCGATCATGTATTTGAAGTATTCGACGTGGCCGCCCTGGTAGCTGGAAATGGCGATGCCTTGCACGTCTTCGGCCAGTGCAGCGGTGACGACGTCGTCGACCGAGCGGTTGTGGCCCAGGTGGACCACTTCCACGCCGTTCGATTGCAGGATGCGGCGCATGATGTTGATGGAGGCGTCATGGCCGTCGAACAGCGAGGCTGCGGTGACGAAGCGAACTTTGTTCTTTACGCGCGGCTGTTCATCCACGGCCGCGATTTTGGGAGTCGAGAGATCGTTCATTGGTGTCCCTGATAATATTTTTTGTCGATTATATGACGTTTACGTAAGCGTAAAGTTCGCATCAAGCGGCGCGTTGTTGGCTGAACAGGTTGAGCAGACGGGCTTTCTCGGTACGGAAGGTGGCGACGGCTTTTTCCTTCACGTGGCCGAAGCCGCGCACTTTTTCCGGCAGCGAGGCCAGGTCGACTGCGGTGGCGTGGTTTTCTGCGTTCAGCTGGGCGATCATTGCCGACACCATCTCGCGGTATTCTGCGATCAGTGCGCGCTCCATTTTGCGTTCTTCGGTGTAGCCGAAAATGTCGAGCGCGCCGCCGCGCAGGCCTTTCAGCTTGGCCAGCAGTTTGAACGCGCTCCACATCCACGAGCCGAATTCCGCTTTGACCAGGTGGCCCTTGGCGTCCTTCTTCGCGAACATCGGTGGCGCCAGATTGAACTTGACGCTGAAGTTGCCTTCGAACTGAGATTGCAGCTGTTCGACGAAACGGCCGTCGGTGTACAGGCGCGCGACTTCGTATTCGTCCTTGTAGGCCATCAGCTTGAAGTAGTACTTGGCCACGGCGGTCGACAGCTTGTTGCCCAGGCCGAGCGAGGTTTCTTTCGCGCGCACCTGCGCCACCAGTTCCGAATAGGTGTTGGCGTAAGCGGCGTTCTGGTAAGCGGTCAGGAATTCCATGCGCTTGGCGACGGTGGTGTCCAGGCTTTGCGGCATCTGCACGATGATGGCTTGTGCTGGCGTGGCGATGCGCTCGACGCGCTTCAGGTCCACGGCGGCACGGCGGCCCCACAGGAAGCTCTTCTTGTTCGAGGCGACGGCGACGCCATTCAGTTCAATCGCGCGCAGCAGCGATTCTTCTTTGAGCGGGATGCGGCCGCGCTGCCAGGCGTAGCCCAGCATGAACAGGTTGGCGGCAATCGAGTCGCCCATCAGCGCGGTGGCCAGCTTGGTGGCGTCGATGAAGTCCGCTGCACCGGCGCCGACCGATTCTTCGATCAGCGCGCGCACGTCTGCGGTCGGGTACTGCCAGTCGGCGTTCTGCGCGAAGGTGCCAGGAGGCTGCTCGTGCAGGTTGACGATGGCCAGCGTGCGGCCCGGACGCATTTTGGATACGGCATCCGCAGCACCGGCGGTCAGCATGTCGCAGCCGAGGATGACGTCTGCTTCGCCGGTGGCGATACGCTGCGCGCGCAGGTGGTCTGGCGTGCGCGCCACTTTCACGTGCGAGGTGACCGAGCCGTTTTTCTGCGACATGCCGGTCATGTCCAGCACCGAGGCGCCTTTGCCTTCAATGTGCGCGGCCATGCCCATCAGCGCGCCGACGGTAATCACGCCGGTGCCGCCAATGCCGTTGATCAGGATGTTGTATGGCTGTTCGCATTCCGGCAATGCTGGCGTAGGCAGTGCATCCCAGCCGTCATCGCTTTGCGTCGCGCCGGTTTTGGTTTTCTTCAGCGCGCCGCCTTCTACCGTGACGAAGCTCGGGCAGAAGCCTTTCACGCACGAGTAGTCCTTGTTGCACGACGATTGGTCGATGGTGCGCTTGCGGCCGAATTCCGTTTCCTTCGGCAGGATCGACACGCAGTTGGACTGGATACCGCAGTCGCCGCAGCCTTCGCACACGGCTTCGTTGATGACCATGCGTTTGGCCAGGTCAGGGAATTCGCCTTTTTTGCGGCGGCGGCGTTTTTCGGCAGCGCAGGTCTGGTCGTAGATCAGCACCGAGGCGCCTGGCAGTTCACGCAGCTCGCGCTGGACCGCATCCATGTCCTTGCGGTCGTGCAGCGAGACGATGGCTGGCAGCGCCGAACGGTCGGTGTAGCGCGACAGGTCTTCCGTTACCAGCGCGATGCGCTTGACGCCTTCCGCGGCCATCTGCTGCGCGATCATCGGCACCGAGGTCTGGCCGTCTACTGGCTGGCCGCCGGTCATGGCGACGGCGTCGTTGTACAGGATCTTGTAGGTGATGTTGACCTTGGCCGCAACCGCTGCGCGGATCGCCAGGTAGCCGGAGTGGAAGTAGGTGCCGTCGCCCAGGTTCTGGAACACGTGCGGCACTTCGGAGAACGCGGCCTGGCCGATCCACGGCGCGCCTTCGCCGCCCATGTGGGTGGTCAGCTTGTTGTACTCAGGGTAGATGGAGGTGGCCATCACGTGGCAGCCGATACCGGCCAGCGCGAACGAACCATCCGGTACCTTGGTCGAGGTATTGTGCGGACAACCGGAGCAGTAGAACGCTGGACGGAACGGGGTGCTGATGGCTTTCTTCAGCACGGCGTCCTTCTCGTCAAGGAAGGTCAGGCGGGCCTTGATCTGGTCCTGAATGTGGGCGTCGCTGATGTAGCGCGCGACGCGGCCCGCGATGACGCGCGCCACTTGCGAGACCGAGAAGTCAGCCTTTGGTGGCAGCAGCCATTCGCCGCGTGGCGCCACCCATTCGCCCTTGTCATCGAATTTGCCGATCACGCGTGGACGTACATCGTCGCGCCAGTTATACAGCTGCTCCTTGAGCTGGTATTCAACGAACTGGCGTTTTTCTTCAACCACCAGGATCTCGTCCAGGCCTTGGGCGAATTCGCGCACACTGTCCGGTTCCAGCGGCCATGGCATGGCGACCTTGAACAGGCGCAGGCCCACCTTGGCGGCCATGGCTTCGTCGATGCCCAGTTCTTCCAGCGCTTCCAGCACGTCCAGATACGATTTGCCGGAGGCGATGATGCCCAGCTTGGCGTCCTTGGAATCGATGGTGGTGTGGTTCAGCTTGTTCTCGCGCGCGTAAGCCAGTGCTGCGTAGATTTTGTAGTCCTGCATCAGCGCTTCCTGATTGCGCGCCTGCTGGCCCAGCGGGATGCTGGACAGGCGTGCATTCAGGCCGCCTTCCGGCATGACGAAATTCTGCGGGATCTTCACATCCACGCGGAACGGGTCGGCGTCCACCGAGGCCGACGATTCCACTGTATCCGCCAGCGCCTTGAACGCCACGGCGCAACCGGAGAAACGCGACATGGCCCAGCCGTGGATGCCGAGGTCCAGGTATTCCTGCACATTGCATGGGTAAAGCACAGGCACCATGCAGGCGGAGAAGATGTGGTCCGACTGGTGCGGCAGCGTGGACGAATACGCGCCGTGGTCATCGCCGGCCACCAGCAGCACGCCGCCGTGTTTGGAGGTGCCAGCGTGGTTCATGTGCTTGAAGACGTCGCCGCAGCGGTCCACGCCCGGGCCTTTGCCGTACCACATAGCGAACACGCCGTCGTACTTGCTCTCGCCGATCAGATCCACCTGCTGCGAGCCCCAGACTGCCGTTGCCGCCAGATCCTCGTTCACTCCCGGCACAAACTGCACGTGATGCTGTTCCAGGTGCGGCTTGGCCTTCCACAGGTTTTCATCGAGGCCGCCAAGCGGCGAGCCGCGGTAGCCGGAAATGAAGCCGCCCGTATTCAGGCCATAGGCCTTGTCGCGCACGTGCTGCATCATCGGCAGGCGCACGAGCGCCTGGATGCCTGAGAGGAAGATGGTGCCTTTGGTGGAAGTGTATTTGTCGTCGAGGCTCACGGACGTGAGCAGGCTAGTGCCGTCTGGCATGGCGGTGTCTCCGTTTTTGGTATCAGGATCGTGTTTGCACTGGGTGCCGCCGGGTAGGCGAGCCAGGGTCAAACCGGGTAGCCGCGGTTAGCGGCTTTCTACCAGTATGGGCGCTACTTGACGTATACGGAAATACCGATTGCCGATGGGGGTATAAGAATTTCTTATATTGGTGTTGCCCCAGGCCATTTCCCTTCGGCGCACAGGCCATCGCTAATCTGACGCACCAGGCGGGTGATGGCGGCGGCGGCATTGGTGAGTGGAATGTTGCGTGAAGCACACAGTACCACGGTACGCGAAATCGACGGACTGTGGATGCGCTGGGCGCGCAATTCGCCGCGCTGCAGTTCGTCCAGCACCGGGGCTGACGGCAGGATAGTGGCGCCCATGTCGGCCAGCAGCGCCGATTTGAGGATGGCGATGGAGTTGATCTCAATCACATTGCTCAGGCTGAGCCCGGCTTCGCGTGCGACAGCCTCGATGCGCGGACGTACGCCGTGTTGCAGGCCAGGCAGGATAAGAGTGGTATTCAATGCTTGTTGCAGCGTGAGTGACTGCTCACTTTTTGCGTAAGTAGCATCTGCGCGACAGATGAAGTGGAGTTCTTCTTCCGCCAGCGGGGTGGTGGCAAACTGGTTGAGCTGGCCGTCGTCAAACTGGATGGCCAGGTTCACGCGGCCGGACTTGAGCTGCTCGCTCAGGTTGCCGGTCAGCTCTTCGGTCAGTTGCAGGGTAATCTCGGGATACTGGCTACGGGTGGCGGTCAGCAGCGGCAGGGCCAGCGCGCCGGAGATGCTGTGCGGCAGCCCCAGTGTGACGCTGCCGCTGGGCCGCTCCGCCGATTGCGCCACAGCGGAACGGGCGTCCGCCACCTGCTTGAGGATGGCCTGGGCATGTTCGTAGAAGACCTTGCCGGCGTCTGTGCTGAGCACGCCTTGCGCGGTACGGTGCAGCAGCTGCACGCCCAGTTCTTCTTCCAGCTGGCGCAATTGCTGGGTCAGCGCGGGTTGCGCAACGTGCAAAATCAGCGCGGCGCGTGACAGCGAACCGTGGTCGACAATGGCGACAAAATAACGAAGCTGGCGTAGTTCCATATCCAAAAAGTAAGAAAGTACCCCTAGTCAAACAAACACTTGCAAGTGTAAATTTAATCCCGGTGGGAAACAGTTTGTTATACTTATACTAGCGTAATTTAGCGCTCCAGCACCTTTTGGATGGGTATCCGTATGTTAAAGAAAGTCGACTCTTCTCAGCTGAAAGTGGGCATGTATATTCATGACCTGAGCTGCGACTGGATGACCCATCCGTTCGTGCGCAATCGTTTCCTGATCTCCAGCACCGACGAAATCCGCAAGATCATCAATGCCGGCATTCACGACGTGGTGATCGACAGCGCCAAAGGCCTGGATGTGGAGGACGCGCCGACGCTGGCGGAAGCCCAGGCCGCCACTGAGCGGGAAATCGTCGAAATCGTTGCCAAAGCGCCCGTGCAGACCCGTGTGTCGCTCGGCGAGGAAATGCAGCGCGCCGTCCAGATCCGTCATCAGGCTTCCACCCTGGTGCGCAGTGTGATGCAGGATGCCCGTCTCGGCAAGGCCATTGAGCTGGATCAGGTGCAGCCGGTGGTGCAGAACATCACCGAATCGATCTTGCGCAACCCGGGGGCACTGGTGGGTTTGCTGCGGATTAAGACCAAGGATGACTACACCTTCCTGCATTCGGTGAGTGTGTGCACGCTGCTGGTGGCGTTCTGCCGTTCGCGCAATATTCCGGCGGACATTACTCACCAGGCTGGGCTGGGCGGTCTGTTGCACGACACGGGCAAGGCGCTGGTACCGGACAAGATCCTGAACAAGCCGGGGCCGCTGACCGATGAGGAATTCGCCATCATCAAGAAGCATCCGGAAGATGGCTACAACATCCTGAAGCAATCGCCGGAGATCGGCCCGATTCCGCTGGATATCACGCTGCATCACCATGAGCGGCGTGACGGCAGCGGCTATCCAAGCAAGCAGGCCAACGACGAAATCAGCGAATTGGCGCAGATGGCGGCCATTGTCGACGTGTACGACGCGATTACCGCTGATCGCTGCTATCACAAAGGCATGTCGGCGGCGGCGGCGCTGCGCAAGATTTATGAGTGGAGCAAATTCCACTTCAACCCGCAGTACGCGCAGGAATTCATGCGTTGCGTGGGCATCTATCCGGTGGGCACCATGGTGCTGCTGGAGTCGGGGCGCCTGGGTGTGGTGGTGGAGCCACACGAAACCAATTTGCTGGCGCCCAAGGTCAATGTATTTTTCAGCACCAAGAAGAACGTTTACATCAAACCGGAAACCGTCGATCTGTCGCGCGGACTGGGCTTTGGTGGCGGCGACAAGATTGTCGGCCACGAGTCGCCGGCGAAATGGAATGTCGATCCGATGCGCTTCCTGACGGTCGCAGCCTAGAAGAATTCGGCGGTATCGTTGGATTCGATGGTCTGCAGCAGGCCGCCGCTGACCAGTTCGTCGTAGTGGCACACCAGGTTGCGGCCATGGCTCTTGGCGTAGTACAGCGCCTGGTCGGCATGGCCCAGGATGATCACCGGCGCTTCCAGCGCGCTGATGCTGACAAAGCCCACACTCACGGTCACCTTGCCCACTTGCGGGAAGTCGTGCGCCGCCACGTTCATGCGGAAGCGTTCGATGATTTTCTTGGCATTGTCCAGCGTGGCTGAACGCAGCAGCACCACAAACTCTTCGCCGCCGAAACGGAACACGCGGTCCTGGGCGCGGAACGAGGAGGTAAGCAGGTTGGCAATCAAAATCAGCACCTCGTCGCCGTACAGGTGGCCGAAGCGGTCGTTGACATGCTTGAAGTGGTCGACATCGACCACGGCCAGCCATTGCTTTTCTTCGTCGGTATGGACGCGGCGCTCCTGCTCGCCGGGCAGCGTAACGGATTCCTGTTCGGTACTGGCGGCCAGCATCTTGGACAGCTGGTCGTCGAAGGTCTTGCGGTTGAGCAGGCCCGTCAGCGAATCGCGTTCGCTGTAGTCCAGCAGATTCTGGAAATTGCGGTAGACGCTGACGATGCCGCCAATGACGTGGATGGTTTCCTTGGTGTACGGCGTCGGATTGACGATTTCCAGGCAGGTGTCGGCCTTGTCGCCCAGCCAGATCGGCAGCCACAAGGTGTGCTCGCCTGCTTCGTTGGCCACATCGGCGCCGGATTCGTGGCGGTCGATGCACTGGGCCAGCGCCGGATAAATGTCGATGGAATCGCCTGGGGAGTGCTGGTCGGAGGTATCGACCATGCGTGCCGGTTCACCGGAGGCGATGATGGCGCGCGGACGCACGAAGATCTTTCCTCGGACAGTGGCCAGCGTCAACACACGGACCTGATCGGCGCGGGCAAGCTCCTGCACCGCCGAAATCACCGAGATGTCGAGCATCGTGTGATCGCGGTGACCGGTCATGTCCACCATGTGTTTCAGTAAGGAGTCCATTTGCCTTTCCAAAGAACAGCTAAGCAGGATAATAGCTTTTTGCAATCGAGGCAATTCTTGTGTGCGAAAAAAAACTTCTATTACCGAAGAATGCGACCTTTTTCCGACATTCGCATGCACCCAGGTTCATCATAGACTAAAAATTTTCCGTACGGAAAACTTGCGTGGCGTCAACTCTCGGCAAATTGCGATCCGTATAGTTAAACACAATGGCGCAATTAATGGAGCGCCAGAGACTTTATGGACCAACCAAAGGAGTACGACATGAACTCGCTTATTGCATTAGCGAAAGAGTTTGCGCGTGACGAGGATGGCATTACCGCCATCGAGTATGGCTTGATCGCGGCAACCATGGTGGCCGCCGTGGTGGCTGCCTTCGGCCTGCTGACGCCGGCGCTGAGCACCGCCTTCCAGGCGATTGCCAACAAGATCACGACGCCATAAACGTTGTGCGGGCTTTCCGGCAGCGGTGAGGCTGGAAAGCCCTTTTGGGAGACGGTGATGCTGAACGCCATCGAAGTCATTCTGATCTGTCTGGTTGCGCAAGCGGCGCTGACGGATCTGGCCATGCGCAAGATACCCAATGTGCTGATCCTGAGCGGCCTGCTGCTGGCGCTGATATTGCACCTGCTGAGCGGGCAAGCGGGAGCGCCCGTGTCGCAGTGGCTGGCCGGCGTGGTTGCCGGCTTTTTTTTATTCCTGCCGCTGTATCTGTTGCGCGGCATGGCGGCTGGCGATGTCAAGCTGATGGCCATGGTGGGCGGATTTACCGGCCCGTCGCAAGCGCTGCAGATTGCCGTACTGTCGTATCTGACGGGCGGCGCGATCGCCTTGCTGATGCTGTTGTTGAGCGGACGCTGGCGCGACAGCGCGCGCAATCTGCGGCTGATCTGCACACCGCTCCTGCTGCGTCTGCTGGGCGTGCCGCTGTTGCCGGTGCCGCTGGCGCCCAAGGCCAGCGTGGGCGGCATTCCTTACGGCGTGGCAATCGCGCTGGGCACGCTGGGCGTGGTCGCCTGGCAGCATCATTGAGCCGCGCTTGCTGCGCGTCAATATCCACAAAGCATGGCTGGCTAAACTTGATTCCACGACGAAACAATTCCTCGCGGAGATAAAAATGCTAGCCCTGGAACCGCCATCCCCCTACACCCAATTGCTGGACGCCGAACCGGAAGCGGTGCTGCCGCCGCAACCGAAGTCGGTGCGCGATTGCGGCCTGCCGCAGCAGCTGATCGTGGAATTGATCGCCAAGGTGCTGTACCTGGGCGGTAAAAGCCATCTGCCCGTGCTGACCACCAAGCTGCATTTGTCGATCAACGTGCTGCGCGAGGTGCTCGACTTTATGGTGGCCGAGCAGGTGGTGGAAGTGGCCTGGCGTGGCGAGTCCGATATCGATGTGCAATATCAGTTGACCAGCGCCGGCAAGCAGCGCGCCAATGCGTGGCTTGAGCGCTGTCCGTATGCCGGGCCGGCGCCGGTGACGCTGGAAGCGTATCGCGCCGTGGTGGACCGCCAGGCCGCCCATGCGCCGTCGCTGTGCGCAGATGAACTGGCGGCCGAATTTGCCGACGACTTCCTCGCACCGGCAGTTCAGCGCATGCTGGGCGCGGCCATGTATGCGGGGCGCAGCATGCTGCTGTATGGACCATCGGGCAGCGGCAAGTCGGTGTTGGCGCGGCGCCTGGGCGCGCTGTTGCAAGGACTGGTGGCGGTGCCGCATGCACTGGTGGTGGGCAAGGATATCGTGCAGGTGTATGACGCGGCGATGCATCGCGCGCCCTTGCCGCGCCAGGTGCGGCAAGCACCGGAGCGGCGCAGCAGCGACCCGCGCTGGGTGTTGTGCCAGCGGCCGGTGGTGGTGCTGGATGCATCGCTGGACGCGGAGATGCTGGACTTGCAGCCGGATGCTGCCAGCGGCTGCTACCGCGCACCGCCGCAGCTGAAGGCCAACAACGGACTGTTGATTGTCGACGATCTGGGAGGTCAGCGCATACCGGCTGCCGAATTGCTGAACCGCTTCGCGCAGGCGCAGGAAATGGAGCGCAGCGCGTTGTCGCTGGCGGGTGGTTATCACTTCCAGGTGCCGTGCCGTTTGCGGCTGGTGTTTGCCACCAGCGTGTCGCCGTCGCTGCTGCTGGACGATACGGCACTGCGGCGTGTGGGCTACAAGATTCCGGTGGGCGCGCTGTCTGCGGCGAATTACCGTACGCTGGTCCGTCATCAGTGTCTGAGCGCCGGCGTGGCTTACGAGGAGACGGGCATGACGTATCTGCTCGATGAACTGCATGCGGGCAGCGGGCTGGCGCTGCTGGCCTGTTATCCCGGCGAGATCGCTGGCCGCGTGGCCGACTTCGCAGGCTTTATGGGTGAACCGGCGCGGTTGTCGGTGGCCGCGCTGGACCAGGCCTGGATCAGCATGTTCGCTGGTGCGTCATCATGAAAAATCGCCGCGCACTCCTGATGATGGCATTGGCCATCGTTTTTGGCCTGGCCGCAGTGTCGCTGGCTTCGCGCTGGCTGCTGCGCCAGACGCCCGGGTCATCCAGCAAAATTATCGTGGCGGCGGCGGACGTGAACCTCGGTCAGCGTCTGGCGCCGGAGATGCTCAAGCAGATCGACTGGCCGGCGGAGAGCCTGCCGCACGGCGCGCTGCGCGATGGCGGCAAGCTGGTGGGCCGCGTGCTGAAAACCAGTGTGCTGCGTGATGAGCCATTGAGCGAAGCGAAGCTGGCGCCCGCTGGTACGCTGGGTGGGCTGTCGGCGCTGATTGCCGAAGGTAAGCGGGCGATCACGGTGCGCGTGAACGATGTGGTGGGCGTGGCCGGGTTTGCGCTGCCGGGGAATTTTGTCGACATCATCGTCAACACGCAATCCAATGAACGGGCCATTTCCAAGATCGTGCTGGAGCGGATTCTGGTACTGGCCGTGGCGCAGGAAGTGGGCCGCGATGAGACCAAGCCGCGCGTGGTCAATGCGGTGACGCTGGAGGTCACGCCGGGCCAGGCGGAGAACCTGGACCTGGCGCGCAGTGTCGGTACCTTGTCGCTGGTGCTGCGCAATCAGGTAGACCCGCAGCCTGGAACGACGGAGGGCGCCACCAAGGGGACCTTGCTGGGCGCGCGCGATGCGGGAATCAGTGTTGCGGCTGATACGGCTGCGCCGCCGCCAGCGACCAAGCCCCGTGTACAGGTGGCCGCTGCCGTGCCTGGGCCGCGCGCCTGCATAGGCGTGATCACCGGCGTGCAGCGCACGCAGGAATGCCTGTGAGCCGCCATGAACCTTTTCCGCCTTAGAGCGCCATGGGCTGCGCTGACCTTGATCGGCCAGGCATGGGCGGCTACGCCAGCCGGCGAGAATGCCGGCCTGCGCTGCGCTGGTCAGGCTGCGCAGCCTGGGCATATGTCGCTACAGCTCGGGAAGTCGACGCTGATGCGTATGCCGGAAGCGGTGCAGGCGCGCAGTGTCGGCAATCCCGCCGTGCTGCAAGCCATGCTGGTGGCGCCGGATACGCTGTACGTGGTGGGTGTCGATATCGGCAGCAGCAATATGATTGTGCAGGGGCGCAGTGGTTTGTGCAACGTGGTGGAGGTGGTGGTCGGCATTGATCCAGGCGCTTTGCAGCAGGCGTTGGCGGCCCTGCTGCCGGATCAGAAAGACATCCAGGTCAGTGCCGCCGGCGATACGCTGGTCATCAGCGGCACGGTGGATGATGCGCCTACTGCGGCGCGGGTGCTGGAGCTGGCAGCCGCTTTTGTACGCCGTCCCGCGCAGCCACTGGATGCCAGGAACCCGGCGCCCACATCTTCAGTCACATCGTCCAATGCGCGCATCGTCAACTTCCTCAACATCGGCGCGCCGCAGCAGGTGATGCTGGAAGTGAAAATCGCCGAAGTCTCGAAGTCCCTGCTGGAAAAGCTGGAGGCCAATACGGCGCTCAGCTTTGGCGGCGGCAGCTGGGCCGGTACCTTGTCTGCCAATTTTGTCACCGGCACGCTCAAAAGCCTGCTCAACATCGGCCGTCCCACAGCAAATCACAGCAGCATCGCAGCTGATAAAGAGGATGCGCTGGTGCGTGTTCTGGCGGAACCCACGGTCATGGCGATCAGTGGACAGGAGGGCAGTTTTCTTGCCGGTGGCCGCATTTTTGTCCCCGTCGCACAGGACAACAACAAGGTCACTCTGGAAGAAAAGGAATTCGGCGTCGGTCTGCGGTTTACGCCCACGGTATTGGCGGGCGGCCGCATCAACCTGCGCGTGGCGCCGGAAGTCTCGGAGATTTCACGTGAAGGCATAGGCATCTCGGCGGCAGGCTTTTCCAACAACGCCGTGCTGCCGCTGATTACCACGCGCCGCGCCTCCACCACCGTGGAATTGTTTGATGGCCAAAGCTTCGCCATTGGTGGCCTGATTAAAAACAGCCAGACTACCAGCATCAACGGCTTGCCCATCCTCGGCGAAGTGCCGGTGCTGGGTGCGCTGTTCCGCAGCACCGACTTCCAGCAGGATCGTACCGAATTGCTGTTTGTCGTGACTCCGCATCTGGTACGGCCGCTGACGGCAGGCTACAAGCTGCCGACCGACAGCGTGACGACGCCAGGCCGCGCCAGTCTGTTCCTTGGTGGCCGTCTTGAAGGACCGCCGCCGGAACAGGGGCCAGACCGCAAATAACCAGGGACCGACCATGCGCAATCTCCTGATACTGCTGGCGGCAGTAACACTGTCCGCCTGCGCTTCACTCCAAGTCCAGACCACGCCGCAATGGGATAGCCGTTTTGGCGCCGATGTGCGCGCCACGCTGGCGCAGCAGATTCTGTATCCCGCAGCAGGCAGCAACAGCGATCCGGCTGCCGGCGTGGACGGCCGCAGCGCGCGCGCGGCCTATGAGCGCTATCTGAAAAATGCAGGCGAGCCGGCGGCACAAGCTCCGGTCCTGAATGGCGGTGCCAAATGAAAGCACTGATGATCAGCAAGGACAGCCTGCTGCACGCGGAGATCGCCGCGCAAGGCTCGGCGCGCATGCCGGTGTTGCAGCTGGTCGCATCGCGCAATGGCTTGCGTGATGCGGTTGAACGCCAGCTGCCGGAGCCGCCGGAACTGGTCATCCTGGATGCCAGTGATACCGATGCGGAGGAGGGCGAGCTGGTGGAACGCCTCAGCAAACAATATCTATCGGCTTCCTTCATGCTGCTGACCCGCGACCCGCAACAGGATTTGCTGATACGCGCCATGCGCGCCGGCATGCGCGAAGTGATGCAGCTGCCGCTGGAACATCGCGCCTTCCATGACGCCATGGACCGTATCGAAATCGCCGCCGGCATCAGTCCTGTACGCGAAGGCAAGGTGCTGGCTTTCATTTCCTGCAAAGGCGGCAGCGGGGCGACTTTTTTGTCGACCAACTTTGGTTACGCGCTGGCGGCGCTGGCCGACAAGAAGGTGCTGCTGATCGACCTGCACGGCCAGTTTGGCGACGCCACGCTGTATGTTTCCGACCAGAAACCTGCCATGACGCTGTCCGATATCTGCGCGCAGATCAGCCGCATGGACGGCGCTTTCCTTGATTCCTGCCTGGTGCACGTGGCATCCAACTTCGGCGTGCTGGCGGCGGCGGACGATCCTCACCAGACCGTCGCGATGAAGCCTGAGCATATGGACGACATTCTGCGCGTGGCGCGTCAGCACTATGACTTTGTGGTGCTGGATGTCGGCCGCCAGATCGATGCCATCTCGCTGCGTGCGCTGGATCAGGCGGACACCATCTATCCCGTGCTGCAACTGGCGCTGCCGGATATCCGCGATGGCCGGCGGCTGCTGGATATCTTCCGTTCACTGGGCTATCCCAATGAACGCACGCGCCTGATCGTCAACCGCTACGAGAAGGGCGGCAAGTTGCGCCTGATGGATCTGGAGCAGGCGCTGGGCGCCGACGTGGTGCACACCGTGCCAAACGACTATCTGTCGGCGACGGACTCGGTCAACCAGGGCATACCGGTGCTGCAGCTGTCGCGCAGCAGCGCCGTTGCGCGCAGCCTGGCGGAGCTGGTGGACCTGGTCGCTGCGCGCCGTGTACTGGAAAGCAAAGGCCTGTTTGACCGTATCTTTGGCCGCAATGAGGGAGGATGAGATGAGCTTACGCGAACGCCTGTCGCATGCAGATGACGGCCGTAACAGTGGCTCGCCGGGATTGGCTGCTGCGGCGTATCAGGAACTGAAGAAGTCCATGCATCAAACGATTTTGGATCGCATCGATCTGGAACGCCTCAAGCGGCTGACGCCAGAGCAGTTCAAGCACGAGCTGGCGCTGCTGGTCCAGCGCATCATCGAGGAAGAGCGCATCGTGCTGAATCAGCACGAGCGGCACAATCTGGTGCTGGACATCCAGCACGAGATGCTGGGCTTCGGGCCGCTGGAGCCGTTGCTGTCCGATCCGGGCGTGTCGGACATTCTGGTGAATACGGCCAGCAAAGTCTATGTCGAGCGCGCGGGCAAGCTGGAACTGACGGAGGTTGCTTTCAACGATAACGCCCACCTCATGAAGATCATCGAGAAGATCGTTTCCCGCGTGGGGCGGCGTGTGGATGAATCCAGTCCGATGGTGGATGCGCGCTTGCCGGATGGCTCACGTGTGAACGCCATCATCCCGCCGCTGGCGATCGATGGCCCGATCCTGTCGATCCGGCGTTTTGCCGTCAACCCGCTGAGCATCGCCAATCTGCTGGACTACCGCAGCCTGACGCCACCGATGGTGCAGGTGCTGCAGGCGCTGGGCCAGGCCAAGATCAACATTCTGATTTCCGGCGGCACCGGCTCCGGCAAGACCACCATGCTGAATGTATTGTCGGGCTTTGTGCCCGCGCACGAACGCATCGTGACGATTGAGGATGCGGCCGAGCTCCAGCTGCGCCAGCCGCATGTGGTTCGTCTGGAGACGCGCCCGCCCAATATTGAAGGCAAGGGAGAAGTGAACCAGCGCTCGCTGGTGCGGAATGCGCTGCGGATGCGGCCGGACCGCATCATCCTGGGCGAAGTGCGCGGGCCGGAAGCGCTGGACATGCTGCAGGCGATGAACACCGGTCACGAAGGCTCGCTGGCCACCATACACTCGAACACACCACGCGATGCGTTGACGCGGCTGGAAAACATGGTTGGCATGGCGGGCGTGAACCTGACGCCGCGCGCAACGCGCCAGCAGATCTGTTCTGCGGTGACGGTGGTGATGCAGGTGTCGCGCCTTACTGACGGCACGCGCAAGCTGGTCAGCCTGCAGGAGGTAACGGGCATGGAGGGCGAGGTGATTGCGATGCATGAGATATTCCGCTTCGAGCAGAAAGGTGTGGATGCCCATGGCGCGGTGCAGGGCCGCTTCTATGCGACTGGCGTCCGGCCGCGTTTTGCCGAGCGGCTGCGCATGTTTGGCGTGCCGGTGCCGGATGCGGTATTCGATCCCGACAAAATCTACGAGTGAGCATCATGGATACCGTGTTTGCCATGTTCGCGGTGCTGCTGTTTGCGGCGGTCATCCTGATGGTAGAGGGCGCGTGGCTGTGGTGGTCCGGCGTGCATGGCAGTGCTGCGCGGCGTATCGCCAAACGTCTGCGGCTGATGTCGGCCAGCGGCGATGGTAATGGTGAGCGCGTGGATATCCTGAAACGCCGCGCCTACAGCCGGCAACCTGCCCTGGACAAGCTGCTGCGCCGCGTCGCCAGGCTGGCGCTGCTGGACCGCTTGCTGATGCAGGCGGGTGTGCGCTGGTCGGTGGCGCAGTTTCTTGGCTGTTCGGTGTCGGCCGCCGCCGTGGCGCTCTTGCTGGTGCAGATACTGCAAATGCCATTTGCGCCGGCCGCTGGCGTGCTGGCCCTTTCCGTGAGCCTGCCCTGGCTGGCATTGATGAGGACACGCAGTGCGCGATTGCGCAAGCTCGAGGAGCAGTTGCCGGAAGCCGCAGATTTCCTTGGCCGCGCACTGCGTGCCGGGCACTCCTTCGCCAATGTGATGCAGATGGTAGGCGAGGAGATGCCTGATCCTATCGCTGGTGAATTCAAATTCGCCTATGAGGAAATCAACTATGGCGTGCCAATGAATGAGGCTTTGCACAACCTGGCATTGCGTGTGCCGCTGACGGACTTGCGCTATCTGGTGATCGCGGTGCTGATACAGCGCGAGTCCGGCGGCAATCTGGCGGAAGTGTTCAGCAATATCAGCCGCCTGATACGGGCGCGTTTGAAGCTGCTGTCGCAGGTCAGGGTGATGTCTGCCGAAGGCCGCATGTCTGCCTGGGTATTGGGGCTGCTGCCGGCCGGCGTGATGGCACTGATGGTGTTATCCAATCCGGCCTATGTACGCGTTCTGTGGACAGATCCCCTCGGCGTGCAGCTGGTCTGGTACGCGCTGATCGTCGCTGCTTGCGGCGTGCTGTGGATGCGCAAGCTGATACGCATACGTGTGTGAAGGAGAGCGGCATGGGCGCGACGCAAATTGCATTCCTGGCGGTGGTGTTTGTGGTGGCAGCTGGTATCGCGGTGGCGGCACTGCTGGTGCTTTCTCCGGTGGCGTTGCGCGACCGGTTGAATGACGTGGTGGAGCCGACCGAGTCCGTGCCAGAGCCGCTGGCCGGTGGCTGGGTGGAAAAGGTGGCGCAGGCAGCGCAGCCTTTTTCACGCCTGTCCTTGCCGGAAGAGGGGTGGGAGCGTTCACCTTTGCGGACGCGCTTCATGAACGCCGGATGGCGCAGCGCTTCTGCGCCGTCGCTGTATTTTGCGACGAAGACGCTGCTGTCGCTTGGCCTTCCTGCTATCGCGGCCATGTGCGGCGCGTTTTCAGTCACCGGCGCGCTGTATTTGCTGCTGCTGATCGCAGCGATTGGCTACTACTTGCCCAATGCTGTTTTGTCACACAAGGCCGTAGCGCGTTGCCGCGAGATTTTTGAGACTTTCCCCGATGCGCTGGACCTGCTGACGGTCTGCGTGGAAGCGGGCCTGAGCCTCGAGCGTGCGCTAACCAAGGTGGCGGGTGAAATTCACATCAAAAGCATGGCACTGGCGCAGGAACTGCAATTGGCGCTGATGGAGATGCGGGCCGGCTTCACCAAGGAGCGCGCCTTGCGCAATCTGGCGTTGCGCAGCGGCGTGGAAGATGTCGATACCTTGGTGGCCATGCTGATCCAGTCCGAACGCTTCGGCACCAGCATGGGAGATTCGCTGCGCGTCCATTCCGATAACTTGCGCAGCAAGCGTAGCGTGCTGGCCGAAGAAGCTGCCGCCAAGATCGCGCTCAAGCTGTTGTTCCCGCTGATCTTCTGCATTTTCCCTACGCTGATGCTGGTGCTGATTGGCCCGGCAGGGATACAGATTTACCGGATGATGCAGCTTAATCACTAGGAGCCATGATGAAGAACGCAATCGTCACCGGCGCTGGACTGTTTCTGATGGCCTGCGCTGCCACTCCGCCGCAGGACCATGTCACGCCGCTGGAACAAGCCTGTTTGCGTGATCCGCTCGACGCGTCCAGGTGGGAGTAGCTGGCCACAGCGCTTGCGGCTGAAGGCGAGCCTGAACGTGCACGCGCCATGCATCATCAGGCGTCGTCGTTGCGCCAGCATGATGTGCAACAGGATTACGAGACGCTGAAGTTCGCGCGCACCGAAGTGCGGCAACTCGGTCCCGCGCTGGTGGCGGTGGTATGCACCGACGCCGACACGGTAAGGCTCGAGATCAGCAATGGCAATGGTGTCGCTGGCGCGGCAGCACGCCTGGCCCGTCAGCTCAGGGTGGACGGTTTGCAGACAGTGCATCTGACGAATGTGAAGCCGTTCAATGTGCCGCAAAGCCGTATCGAGTATCAGCATGCGCAGAAGACGATGGCGCTGGTATTGGCGCAGCGCCTGCATCTGCCGCTGTATCAACGCACGGCGGGCAACGCGTACGCCGACATGCGTATCGTGCTTGGTCACGACATCCGCTACCTCAAATAAAAAAACCGTCCGAAAGGAGTGGCCTCCTTTGGGACGGTAAAAACACACCCATGTGTTTACGATAGCCCGGCCACGCAGGCCGGAGCGTTCCTTACTGCCAGCTCACGTTGCCCATGCCGCGTGCGCTGGCGTTACGATTGGCTGGGTTACCAAATACCTTGGCCGAACCCATGCCCGTTAATTTCAGATTGGCGTTAGTCCTGGCGTACACCTGTGCACTACCCAGACCGCTCATGTTGACGTCGATGCTGTCGGCGCGCAACTGCTGCGCATCCAGACTACCAACGCCGCCAAGGCTCGCCTTCAACTGTTTGGTTTGGCCGCTCATTTCGATGTGGCCAGCACCACTCAAGGACAGATCGACGCTGTCGCTGTTGCCGCCGTTGACGGTCATGCCGCCTACGCCGCCAAGGCGTACGTCCATATTCCGATATTGCGCATCGACTTTGACGGAGCCTGCTCCCTCCAGTGCCAGACGCAGATTGTCGCCGTTAAAGCCGCTTACTTCAGTCGCGCCGACGCCGGAGGAAGTCAGCATGCGCAGATTGGGCAGCGTGAGTTCGGCGCGCAGTTCACGCTTGTTACCGAAGTTAAAAGAGTTCATCTTCTGGGTGCCGATGTGCAGTTTGTCGCCGCTCTGTTCGACCACCACTTTTTTCAGTGCTTCCGGTTCGCCATAGATGGTCAGCGTCGCCGTGCTACCTTGCTTCACCTTCAGGCTGATGACGCCATCGAGTTCGATATTGACGGCGCGGGCATCAATGCTGCGGCTCTCGCTGGTAGCGTCGGCAGCCAGCGCGGTGTGCGCGCCGCTGCCCAGTACCGCTGCCAGCATCGCAGCCTTCATCAATTTTTTCATCATGCGCTCCGTCGACGTTGAGTGAATTACAGCGCAGCTTTTTCAGCAGCGGTCAGGCGTTTTGCGGTGACCGTCACGGTCTGCATGGCCGATGCTTCTGCTTTCACTGCGATCACTGGCGTGCTGACTGCGGCGGTGGCGAAGGAAGTAGCGCTGGCGATGACGATAGCTGCTACGAAGATGGCTTCCATGTTTTTTGCGATGTTCATTTTGAGCTCCTTGTGGGTGGTTAGTTCGTTGCGTTGAGTGAACTATAGACAAGGGCTACCCGTCCATCCATGGGGATGTGACGAACTGCAAAAAAAGGGGGGCAGAATGCGTTTTAAGGGTGCGAAGCGGCGCCGCACAGCAGCTGTTCGTTGGCGGCATACAGCTGCGACAGCCAGACGGACACGGTTTTAAAGCGGGCGATTGAGCCGGCGTCCCGATGGCTTAGCAGCCAGATATCGCGCTGGACTTCGACATTGGCGCCAATGCGCTGCAGGCCTTCCTGCGCGCCCATGATGCAGGGCAGGAGCGCCATGCCCACGCCGGCGCGGCAGGCGCGCACCATGGTGCTGAGGCTATTCACGCGCAGGACTTTGCGCGGCTGCGGTTCCATCGCCGCCAGCCATTGCATCTCCGCGGTGTTGGCTAGCGTGTCGTCATAGGCGATCCACGGCTGCGTACCCCAGCAGGCGCGCGGCGTGTCGGCGAACCTGGCGTGTCCATAGACCGCAAAACCCAGGTCGCCCAGCTTGCGCATCACCAGCGCTGCGTCTTCGCTGGGTTTGCCCAGGCGCAGGGCGAAGTCGGCCTCGCGGCGGGTGAAGGAGAGGTTTTGATTTTCCGCCTGCAGCGTCAGTTGCAGGTGAGGGTGCTGCGCGTGCAGGGCAGGGACGTGCTCCAGCAACCAGTAATCGAACAGGAAATCGATGGAGGTGATGTTGACCGCGCCCAGTACCGCATCCGCCTCCTGCGACGAGGCCTGCAACATGCTTTGCACATTCCCATAGACCGCTTCGCCGTGCTCGACAAAGACCTGGCCGGCATCGGTGAGCTGGTAGCCGGTGTTATCGCGGATGAACAAGCGCAGCTTGAGCGCTTTCTCGGCGGCGGCAATGCGGCGGCTGATGGTGGAGGCGTCGACGCCCAGCTGGCGGCCGGTAGCGCTCATGCTGCCGCTGCGGGCCAGCGCGAGAATCAGCGGGATGTCGTTCCAGTCGAAGTCGTTACTCATTGCCATGGTGGGGTCTGCATTTTTGCAAAGTGGCCTTGCAGTGTTGTCTGTTCCGCAAACGTTTGGCGCGGCCTAAGATGCACTTCATCGCCGCTGCAGAACGAAACGACTGTAGCACAACACCAAATGTCTATACATCGCCTATAAGGAAGAAGATCATGAACGCAAGCACCATCACCACCCGCGACGGCGTCGAAATTTACTACAAGGACTGGGGACCACGTGACGGCCAGCCAGTCATTCTGAGCCACGGCTGGCCGCTGAGCTCGGACAGCTGGGAATCGGCAGCCTTCTTCCTGGCCAATAACGGCTTCCGCGTGATTACCCATGACCGCCGTGGTCACGGCCGTTCCAGCCAGCCTTGGGAGGGCAACGATATGGACCACTACGCCGACGACCTGGCGCAGTTGATTGAGGTGCTGGACCTGAAGAACATCATCCTGGCCGGTTTCTCGACTGGCGGCGGCGAAGTGGCACGTTACGTCGGCCGCCACGGCACTAAACGCATCGCCAAACTGGGCTTGATTTCCGCTGTGCCACCGCTGATGCTGAAAACGGCCGATAATCCGGATGGCCTGCCACTCGAGGTGTTTGATGGCATCCGCCAGGGCCAGATCAAGGACCGTGGTCAGCTTTATCTGGATATTGCGTCCGGCCCGTTCTACAACTACAACCGACCAGGCGCCAAGCCATCGCAGGGCATCATCCAGGCCTGGTATGCCCAAGGCATGCAAGGCGGCTTCAAAAACACCTACGATTCGATCAAAGCCTTCTCGGAAACCGACTTCCGCGACGACCTGAAAAAGTTCGACAAGCCGACCCTCATCATCCACGGCGATGATGACCAGATCGTGCCGATCAAGGCCGCCGGCATTGCCTCGGCCAAAATCGTGAAAGGAGCAAAGCTGATCGTCTACCCAGGTGCACCCCACGGCCTGACCGACACGCACAAAGAGAAGTTCAACAACGACTTCCTGGCCTTCGCCAAATCGTAATCGCCAAGGCCGCCTGCGGGCGGCCTTTCTGCGTGCGGGCCTGTGCGGGTGCTACTGTTGAATTATGTGAACAAGTGTGAGATTCTGGACACTGATACTCATCGGCTCCCATCGGGGTTTAAGCATGCCAGCCAGGTCCGCCGTCACCATTTTCTTACTGTTGTGTGCTCTCGCGTTCCATGGCCGTTTGTCGGCCGAGGTGGTGAATGTCTACACCAGCGCGCGCGTGGCACCCTTGCTATCGAACGATGGTCACGGCATGTACGCCGATATGGTTGACTATCTGAACCGACAGAAAATCGGTGACCTGCAATTCAAGCTGATCTATTTGCCACGCAAGCGGCTGCAGCTGCAAGTTGAGAATGGCACTTTGGACGGCATCGTCATCGGCATGATGCCGCACTGGTTTGACGATGTGGCGCAGAAAAAATACCTGTGGACGGCGCCATTTGCGCTGGACCGCTATGTCGTTGTGCTACCCGTCAACCAGCCATACAGCGATACGGTGCCCGGTCCATTGGCGGGCCACACGCTGGGCATGGTGCTCGGCTATAGCTATCCCGATCTGGATGCGTGGATACGCCGGCAGGGACTGATCCGTAACGATGCAGGCAGCGATGAACACAATCTGGAAAAGCTACGCTTGCATCGCGTTGATGGCGTACTGGCGGCGGAATCCATCGTCCGCTGGTATCTCAAACAGCATGCGATGCAGGCGCAGTTTCAGGTCCACGTCCTGCCATCGCAGCCGACCGAGCGGCGCTTTCTGATACCGCATGCGCAAGCTGCCATCTATCACAAGATCGCCCCCGTGCTGCGTAAGCTGAAGGACGATCCCGAGTGGCAGCGCAGCGTTGGCAAATACGAATAAGCCTTAGGCCAGCCGCGCACGGAACAAATCGACCGTGCGCTGCCATGCCAGTTTGGCTGCAGCGGCATCGTAGCGCGGTGTGGTGTCGTTGTTGAAGCCGTGTTCGGTACCGGGATAGACGTGGTACTCGTACTTCACCCCCGCTGCCTGCAAAGCCTTTTCATAAGCCGGCCAGCCGGCGCGGATGCGTTCATCTTTTTCGGCATCGTGTATCAGCAGCTGTGCCTTGATGCGCGCGGCCTCTTCCGCTTTCGGCTGTGCGCCGTAGAAGGGCACGGCCACCAGCAGCTCCGGCAGTTGTGTCGCCAGATAGTTGGCGATGCCGCCGCCGTAGCAGAAGCCAACCACGCCCAGCTTGCCATTGCTCTCAGGCTGCTGGCGCACCCAGTGCGCCGCCGCGATGAAGTCAGCACGCGTCTTGGTCTGATCCAGCTTGCCGAACAAGGTGCGGGCCTGATCCTCGTCGCCGGGGTAGCCGCCCAGGGTGTGCAAGGCATCCGGCGCGAAGGCCAGGAAACCATCCAGCGCCAGACGGCGCGCGATATCTTCTATGTGTGGGTTGAGACCGCGGTTCTCATGCACCACCAGCACCGTCGGCAGCTTGCCCTTGGCGCCAGCCGGCGTCACCAGATAGCCACGCACCGTGCCATTGCCTTGTGGCGAAGGCAGTTCCACATAGCGCGCGTTGACACGTTTGTCATCCGGCGTGATCAGTGGCGCTGCAAAGCTGGGGCTCAGTGCGGAGAGCAGGCGGGCAGCGGTAACGCCGCCTACCGCATAGCGCGTGGCCGAGGACAGAAAGTCGCGGCGGCTGATGCGGCCGTGCACGTACTGGTCGAACAGCTTCATCACTTCCGGGTCAAAATCAGCTGCGGTCTTGCGTGTCATGTTGCGGCCTCCGTGGTTGAGATATTGGACATTGTGGTTTATTGCATGTGCTACCTGGGACATGCCGCGATCAGGCGGATACACAGGCAATCTCAAGTACAGGCTTCATCCAGTCGCATCTATTTTTCAATGGGCTGCAGCGATTGTAGAAGCAAACGGAGGCGTGAATACGCTAATAGTTTTTCATATTGATATGCAGTTTTATATGCACGCGACGGCCTGCGCGTGAGTAAAACAAAAAAGGGTTACAAGCGCATGCTTGTAGCCCTTTTTTAACTACTGCTTTTGGTGCCGACTGCCGGTTTCGAACTGGCCACCTGATGATTACAAATCAACTGCTCTACCAAATGAGCTAAGTCGGCGTAACTTTTACGGTGCGAATTATACGCTATTTAATACGCGTAAGGGTGGGGCGGCCACCCTTTTTAGGGGGATCGGTGTCGTCGCCTGGCGCTTCGGTTTTCGCTTCTGCCGATGCTGGCGCCGACGGTGGCGGCACTGCCGACAGGACCGGCGCTGGCGCGTCTTCCACCGGCGCTGGTGCTGGCGGTGCCGATGGCTGGCCCAGCTGCGGTTCAAACGCCATGCCCTGGCCGTTTTCGTTGGCGTAAATCGCCATCACGTTGTTGACCGGCACGTAGATTTCGCGCGAGACGCCGCCGAAGCGGGCGTGGAAGCGGATGCTGTCGTTGTCCATCTTCAGCCCCGAGGTGGCGCCAAAGCTGATGTTGAGCACGATTTCACCCTTCTTCACATATTCCATCGGCACCGTGGTGGAGGCGTCGACTTTGACGGCGAGGTAGGGCGTGTAGCCGCTGTCCGTGCACCATTCATAAATGGCGCGCAGCAGGTAGGGCTTGGTTGAGATTTCAGACATGGGATTCCAGACTGCGGTAAAACACGGCGCGCCGCCCCCGAAGGCCGGCAAACGCGCCGCAATACTTCAACTAAATCAGCCAGACCGATTAACGGCGCATGACCTTTTCCGACGGCGTCAGTGCTTCGATGTAAGCAGGACGCGAGAAGATGCGCTCGGCATACTTCATCAGCGGCGCGGCGGTTTTCGACAGTTCGATGCCGTAGTGGTCCAGGCGCCACAGCAGCGGTGCCACTGCCACGTCCAGCATCGAGAACTCGTCGCCCAGCATGTACTTGTTCTTCAGGAACAGCGGCGCCAGCGTGGTCAGGCGGTCGCGGATTTCTGCGCGGGCCTTGTCGTGGCTCTTGTCGTTGCCCTTGGCGCGTTCGCTTTCCAGCGTGTGCACGTGGACGAACAGCTCTTTCTCGAAGTTGAACAGCATCAGACGCGCACGGGCGCGCATCAGCGGGTCAGCCGGCATCAGTTGCGGGTGCGGGAAGCGCTCGTCGATGTACTCGTTGATGATGTTCGATTCGTACAGGATCAATTCGCGCTCGACCAGAATCGGCACCTGACCATACGGATTCATGGTCGAGATATCTTCTGGTTTGTTGAACAGGTCGACATCGCGCACTTCAAAGTCCATGCCTTTTTCAAACAGGACCAGGCGGCAGCGTTGCGAAAATGGGCAGGTAGTGCCCGAGTAGAGAACCATCATGTTTATCGTTCCTTAGAAGAACAAAAGGGGGTGGGCCGCGAACGGATCACCCCGGATCGATCGCCCGTCAAGGCGGGCTTCGCAAAACAAGCGCCGGCCAGCCGGCGCTCTCGTCTATTTCACTTCTTTCCAGAACGACGCATTCAAGCGCCATGCCAGAAGAGCAAACACGGTCATAAACAGCACAACCATGGCGCCCAGTTTTTTGCGGGTCTGCGCTGCAGGCTCCGCCATCCATTCCATATAACCGACCAGGTCGGCTACGGCGGTGTCAAATTCCAATTTGCCTAGTTTACCCGGAGTGACCTGCTCAAATCCAGCAAACTGATGGATTGTTTTGCCATGTTCATGCGGATCGGCCACTTCTTCCATCTTCACTTTCTGTACACCTTGCAATTCCCACAACACATGCGGCATTGCCACATTGTTCACGACAAGGTTGTTCCAGCCGGTGGGGCGGGTGTCGTCCTTGTAGAAGGTGCGCAAGTAGGTGTACAGGTAGTCGCTGCCACTGCCGGCGCCAGACGCTTTCGCGCGCTGGATCACCGACAGGTCGGGCGGCACCACGCCGAACCATGCTTTCGCATCGGCCGGTTTCATGGTGGTGGTCATCATTTCGCCGACTTTGTCACCGGTAAACAGCAGATTGGCTTTGATCTGCTCCTCGCTCAAGCCCAGGTCTTTCAGGCGGTTGTAGCGCATGGAGGACGCATTATGACAGTTTAGGCAGTAATTTACGAACAGTTTGGCGCCGTGCTGCAGCGCCGCCATGTTATTGGAGCGGTCCGGAGCCTTGTCCAGGGCCACGCCGCCCTCGTTGGCCAGTGCCAGGCCGGGCAATAATGCCAGAACGGCAAGTGCGCGTTTCGCGAATTTCATGTGTTGTCCTTTTGTGTACTTTATCAATGGCCGTGGTAGACCACGCGGTCCGGAACCTTCTTGAACGTGCCCATGGCGCTCCACCATGGCATGAACAGGAAGAAGCTAAAGTACAGCAGGGTGCACACTTGCGAAACGATGGTACGGCCCTCGGTTGGCGGCAGGGTACCCAGGTAGCCCAACGTCAGGAACGAGATGAAGAACACGGCATACACGTATTTGTGCCAGCTCGGGCGGTAGCGGATCGACTTGACCGGCGATTTATCCAGCCAGGGCAGGAAGGCCAGGATCACCACCGACGAACCGAAGAACACCACGCCCCAGAATTTCGCATCCAGCACCTGCGGCAGCATGCCGATGATGGCCACCAGCGCGACCACGGCAATAATGGTCTTGGTCAGGCTGGCCAGGCGCGATTTGAGCCAGATGAACACCACGTAGGCGGCCACGAAGAACATCAGCACCCACATGAAGTCGGCCGTGGTGGCGCGCAGCACCGAGTAGAACGCGGTGAAGTACCAGGTTGGCGCAATGTGCAGCGGGGTTTTCAGCGAGTCGCCGGGCAGGAAGTTGTTGTACTCCAGGAAGTAGCCGCCCATTTCCGGCGCGAAGAACACCACCGCGCTGAAGATCAGCAGGAACACCGAGACGCCAAACAGGTCATGCACCGTGTAGTAAGGGTGCGAAGGGATGCCGTCGACCGGATGGCCGTCCGCGCCCAGGTTTTCCTTGATCTCGATGCCGTCCGGGTTGCTCGAACCGACTTCGTGCAGCGCGATCAGGTGGGCTGCCACCAGACCCAGCAGTACCAGCGGAATCGCGATCACGTGGAACGCGAAGAAGCGGTTCAGCGTCGCATCGGACACCACGTAGTCACCACGAATCCACAGCGACAGGTCCGGGCCGATCAGCGGAATCGCGCCAAACAGGTTGACGATCACCTGGGCGCCCCAGTACGACATCTGGCCCCACGGCAGCAGGTAGCCGAAGAACGCCTCGGCCATCAGGCACAGGAAGATGGCAAAGCCGAACAGCCAGATCAGTTCACGTGGCTTGCGGTACGAGCCGTACAGCAGGCCGCGCGTCATGTGCAGGTAGATGATGATGAAGAACGACGAGGCGCCGGTCGAGTGCATATAGCGCACCAGCCAGCCCCACGGCACTTCGCGCATGATGTATTCGACCGAACCGAAGGCCAGGGTGGCATCCGGTTTGTAGTGCATGGTCAGGAAAATGCCGGTCACGATCTGCAGCACCAGCACCAGCATGGCCAGCGAGCCGAAGATGTACCAGAAATTGAAGTTTTTCGGGGCATAGTACTTGCCCCATTGATCATTCCACAGCTTGGTGAGCGGGAAACGGTCGTCGACCCAGCCCAGAGCTTTTTGTGCGGCCGGTGCGTCGGCCGGGAATTTGGTCTCCTTGAATGCCCCCATCTTATGCCTCGCCTTTCTCGTCTTTACCGATGACCAGCTTGGTGTCGCTCAAAAACATGTAACGCGGTACCTGCAGGTTGTCCGGCGCGGGTTTGTTCTTAAATACACGGCCAGCCATGTCGAAAGTCGAGCCATGGCAAGGGCAGAGGAAGCCACCTTCCCAGTCATCCGGCAGCGAAGGCTGCGGGCCGGGGGTGAACTTGGACGAGGGCGAGCAGCCCAGGTGGGTACAGATGCCGACCGCCACCATGAGCTCGGGCTTGCGCGAGCGCCATTCATTGCGGGCGTATTCGGGAGTAAATTCGTCGGGATTGCGTTTCGATTCGGCGTCAGCAACTTTGCCGTCGGTTTTTTTCAGCGACGCCACCATTTCCGGCGTGCGTTTGATGATCCAGACCGGTTTGCCGCGCCATTCCACGGTTTTCATTTCACCGGGATTGAGTGTGGAAATATCCACTTCCACGGGGGCGCCGGCCGCTTTGGCGCGTTCCGACGGCTGGAAGGTACTGACTAATGCTCCTGCGGTGGACAGACCTACGACACCACCTGCGGCGCCCGTGGCGACCAGCAATCCGCGGCGGCCTGAATCGACCTGCTTTTCGTTACTCATACAAACCCCAATCAGTCAAAGTGCGAACAAAATCTTGAGAACTGTGTACAAAACTGAAAACTGAAAACTTGGTGCAGCACGAAATCCAGCAAACATACATTATAAAGTATGCATGATGCAACTCTACACACCAACGTTGCTCTTTCCCCAAGTTTCAAACAGTTAATACACTGCCCCGTTGCGATGATATGAGGTTGGGCCATGAGCAGAAATTGATGTAGGTCAATTTATAGCGTAATTCGGCTTGCAAATGCGTAAACAGCAAGCGTGTTTGGAATCCAATTGAAAAAATAGTATGATCCAAGCGCAGTTTTGTTCACAATTGACCACACAGCGAGGATAAAAAAATGGCAATGATGCAGGAATTCAAAGAATTCGCGATGAAGGGGAATGTGGTCGATCTGGCGGTCGGTGTGATCATCGGCGGCGCCTTCGGCAAGATTGTCGATTCGCTGGTGGCCGACATCATCATGCCGCCGATCGGCAAGCTGTTTGGCGGCCTGGACTTTGCGAACTACTACATTCCCTTGAATGGCCAGGCCGCGAGCCTGAGCCTGGCAGAAGCCAAGAAACTGGGCGCGGTCTTCGCGTACGGCAATTTCGCCACCATCCTGCTCAACTTCGTCATCCTGGCGTTTGTGATCTTCCAGATGGTGCGTTTGATGAACAAGGCGCGCACGCTGGGTCACAAGCAGGACGAGGCGGCCGCTGCCGCTGCGCCACCGCCGCCGACCCCGGAAGATATCGTGCTGCTGCGTGAAATCCGCGATTCCCTGAAAAACAAATAACTTCAAGCCGCTCCACCGGGGCGGCAGGCTGGACTTGCGATGCGACGACTCTGGTTATTGTTTGCGCAAACGGTGACCGTCGTATTGGCACTGTATTTCGTTTATATGGCGGTTGGCCGCGAGCGGCCGGCGCCCGTGCGCGTGCAGCAAATGGGCAACACCGACCATCCAGCGGCGATGCTGGAGGCCGGACCGGCCAAGCCGCCGGTGTCGGCGGTGGGCTCGTACCGCGCGGCGGCGGCGCGCGCCATGCCGGCCGTGGTCAATATCATCACCAGCAAGAAACCCAAGCGCGGCAAGCATCCGCTGCTGCGCGATCCCTTCTTTAAAAAATTCTTCGGCGACCGCGACGAGGACTCGGATGACGAGTCCAGCCTGGGTTCGGGCGTGATCGTGTCCGGCCAGGGCTACATCCTGACCAACAACCACGTGGTCGAGGCAGCCGATGAAATCGAGGTGGTGCTGGCTGATGGCCGCAAGGCTGCTGCCAAGCTGGTGGGTACCGATCCGGAGACCGACCTCGCCGTCATCAAGATCACCCTGGACAAGCTGCCGGTGATCGTGCTGGGGCAGGCCGAGCAGGCGCAGGTCGGCGACGTGGTGCTGGCCATCGGCAACCCGTTTGGCGTGGGCCAGACAGTGACCATGGGCATCATCTCCGCGCTGGGCCGCAACAACCTGCACATCAACCATTTCGAGAATTTCATCCAGACCGATGCCGCCATCAACTTCGGCAATTCGGGCGGGGCGCTAGTGGATGCCAACGGCAACCTGCTGGGCATCAACTCGGCGATTTATTCGCAGACCGGCGGTTCGGTCGGCATCGGCTTTGCGATCCCCGTATCGACCGCCAAGAACGTGATGGAAGCCATCATCAAGACCGGCCATGTGGTACGTGGCTGGATCGGCGTCGAGACGCAGGAGATTACGCCCGAGCTGGCCGCCAGCTTTGGCCTGACGCGCCAGAACGGCGCCATCATTGCCGGCGTGGTGCGCAACGGCCCGGCGGACAAGGGCGGCATGAAGCCGGGCGACATCCTGCTGTCGGTGGACGACAAGCCGGTGGCCGACACCAACAGCATGCTCAACCTCATCGCCCAACTCGCGCCGGGCGGAAAAGCTAAAATGACGGTCCTGCGGAAAAACCGCGAAACCACGCTGGACATCACGGTCGGCAAGCGCCCGGCCAATGCGAAATAAGGACACCATGCATCTGCGAGACCTGACCCAATACCTGCGCGAGCTGGCGGACAACAACAACCGTCCCTGGTTCATCATGAACAAGCCGCGCTACGACATCCTGCGCGAAGAATTCCTGCAAGTGGTGACCGAGATGATTGCCGAGCTGGGCAAATTTGATCCCCAGGTCAAGTTCAGCAATCCCAAGAAAGCCATGTTCCGCATCAACCGCGACGTGCGCTTTGCGCATGACAAGCGGCCGTACAAGACGCGCTTCTCGGCGGCGGTGGCGCCCAACGACATGCGCCGCCCAAGCAAGGCCGGCGGGCCGACCTACTACATGCACATCGAAGGCGATGGCAAGCTGCTGTTTGGCGCCGGCGAATACATGCCGCCGCCGCACCGCCTGAAAGCGCTGCGCCGGCATATGGTCGACGACGCGGCCGGTTTCCGCAAAGTCCTGAAAAACAAAAAGCTGGTGGCCACGTTTGGCGACATCCAGAACGAAGGCAAGCTGCAGCGTCCGCCGAAAGGCTTCGACCCCGAGCATGAGCACATCGAATACATCAAGCTCAAAAGCTTCTTCGTGTGGACCGAGATTGACCTGCCGCTGAACCAACCAGAAAAACTGGTACCCATACTGGCAGCCGGCTTGAAAGACGCCTACCCGCTGGTCACCTGGATGCGCGAAGCCAAGTCCGACGAGGAAGAGGAATAATAAGTTCGGGGTCAGTGCCGACATTCGGACATTTCGCTAGCGAAATGTCCGAATGTCGGCACTGACCCCGAACTTACTCACCGCGGGGATCGCGGGAGAGCAGGCGGGTGACCATCGCTTGTGGCTGGTCGCCATCGAATAGCACGCCAGCGACGGCGTTGGTGATCGGCATGTCGACGCCACGGCGCACGGCCAGTTCGCGTACGGCTTTGGCGCACGGTACGCCTTCGGCGACGTGGCCCAGCTCCTGCACGATCTGATCCAGCGGCTTGCCTTGCGCCAGCCCCAGGCCGACGCGGCGGTTGCGCGAGAGGTCGCCGGTGCAGGTCAGGATCAGGTCGCCCATGCCGGTCAGGCCCATGAAGGTTTCGGTCTGGCCGCCCAAGGCCACGCCCAGACGGGTGATTTCGGCCAGTCCACGCGTAATCAGTGCGGCGCGGGCGTTCAGGCCCAGGCCCAGGCCGTCCGCGGCGCCGGTGGCGATTGCCAGCACATTCTTTACTGCACCGCCCACTTCCACGCCGACCAGGTCTTCGCTCGAGTAGACGCGCACGTTGCCGCCATGGGCGGTCTCGACCACGCAGGCGCGCAGCGCGGCGGAGTCGGAGGCGATCGTCAGCGCACACGGCAGGCCTTTGGCCACTTCCTGCGCAAACGAGGGACCGGACAGGGCGCCGCCCGCCACCGTGTCGCCCAGCACTTCGCGCACGATCTGGTGCGGCAGCAGGCCGGTGTCGTATTCGAAGCCTTTGCACAGCCACACCACGTTGGGAATCGGCCGGCCTTTGAGTTGCTGCAGCAGCGGGCGCAAGCCGGCCACCGGGCTGGCGGCAATCAGCAGGCTGCCGGGCTCGGCCACGTGGGTCAGCGCCGCGTCAAAGTCGCTGGCCACTTGCAAGCGGTCCGGGAAGGCATAGCCGGGCAGATATGCGGCATTCACGCGCGCGCGACCCATTTCCTGCAGCGCTGCCGCATTGCGGCCCCACAGCAGGACGTCGTGACGCTGTGCCAGCGCCATGGCTACGGCGGTGCCCCAGGCGCCTGCGCCAAGCACGCTTACCTTGCGGACGGCGTCCGCCTGTTTAGTCTTCTCTTGCATGGGATCTCATTCGGCGCGTGGGAAGGCGCCGCTACGGCAATTATATGCCCCAGATTTCGGAACTCTTGACGAAACCGGTCAGGCCGTCGCGATGGCGTACCTTGATCCAGCCGCTCGCCACCGATTCCACCAGTTCCAGCAGCACGCCTTTGTCGGCGGTGAATGCAGCATTGGCAGCGTCATCCGGCGTGGCGCGGACTTTCAGATTGGGCGTCTTGACGATGAGGGTGCGCTTGGCGCTCAGGCCCTTGGCCTCGGTCCAGGCCAGTTCGCCGTTGACGTCACGGACTTTGAGCCATTCGCCATAGGCCACCACCACTTCCAGCGGGGCGCCGCGCGGCACAACAAACAGTTTGGCCCCTTTGGTCGATGGCGCGTCGTACAGGATGACGGGTGCTGCGCCTACCGATTTGAAGTCGTATGCCTGGCTGCCGGCAGCGGCCAGCGTCATGGTCAGAGCAGCGATCAAACGGGGAAAAGTCATGGCTTACCTTGAGAGGGGGAAAACTACCGCCGGACGAGCGCCCGGCGGCGTATGCTGCAACAGCTTAGTGGGTCGCGTCAGCGGCTGGGGCAGCAGCGGCTGCTTCAGCGATCGCTTGTTGACGCTGCTGGTAGAACACTTCGAAGTTGATCTCGGCCAGGTGCACTGGCGGGAAGCCGGCACGGGTGATCACGTCGGCGATGTTCGCACGCAGGTATGGGTAGACGATGTTCGGGCAGCCGATACCCAGCAGTGGGTCCAGTTGTTCTGCAGGAATGTTGCGGGCTTCGAAGATGCCAGCTTGCTTGCCTTCTACCAGGAACGCCACTTTGTCTTTGACTTTGGCGGTCACGGTGATGGTGACGGTCGATTCGAAGATGCCATCGGCCAGCGGCTCAGCGCCAACGTCCAGGGCTACTTCGATGGTCGGGGCTTCCTGTTCCAGGAAGATCGCCGGCGAATTAGGTTGCTCCAGCGACAGGTCTTTCAGGTAGACGCGTTGGATTTGGAATACTGGTTGCAGATTTTCTTCAGACATGGAACGCTTTCGTTATAGTGAAAACGAGCGGCTTTATCAAAATAAGGCCACTCCGGATGATGTTTGCTTGGTATGGCCAGAAGACAGCTCAAATCAAACGCGAGGGCAATTGTATCAAAACCGATAAGGTTTTAAAGGCTTTCCACCCGGCGCTCGTTGTATTTGAGGACCATTAGCCATTTAACAAGGGCGACAGGCCGCCCGCTTGATCCAGCGCATACAAATCGTCAAAACCGCCGACATGGGTGTCGCCGATATAGATTTGCGGCACGGTGCGGCGGCCGGTCTTTTGCATCATTGTCATGCGTTGTTCCGGGTCCAGGTCGACGCGGATTTTTTTCAGGGCTGTCACGCCCTTGGATTCCAGCAGGCGTTCGGCGCGGATGCAGTAGGGGCACACTGCGGTGGTATACATGATCACTTCGGCAGTCATGATGCTTCCTCCCAGTTATTTAGCCAGCGGCAGGCCGGCTTTTTGCCATGCGGCAATGCCACCTTCCAGGTTGACCACGTCAGCAAAACCGGCTTTGGCCAGCTTGCCTGCTGCGGCCGAGGCGCGTGCGCCGCTCTTGCAGACCACGATCACGGCACGGCTTTTGAACTTCTCCAGCTCGCTGATGCGCTTGTCGAGGTCGGCCAGCGGGATATTCTTGGCTTCCGGCAAGTGGCCTTCAGCGAATTCCTTGGCATCGCGTACATCCAAGATGGTGGCTTTACCGCGATTAATCAACATCGTCACGTCTTGCGGGCTGCCGCGTTTGCCGCGTTGGGTCAGCGCTGGCCACAGCAGGGCGCCGCCCGAAACCAGCACGATGGCGATGAGGAAAATATTGTCAATGAAGAATTTCACAGGAATCCAATGGTTGAACTTAATCCGCGCATTATAAAATAGAAGCTGTATGAGCATTCAAAGCACCGGTTTTCCAACTTTTCCTGAAAAGATAGTCCACATGTACAAAATCGTTTTCATGCGCCATGGCGAATCCACCTGGAACCTGTCGAACCGCTTCACCGGCTGGACCGACGTTGACCTGACCGAAAAAGGCATCAATGAGGCCAGGCAGGCCGGCAAGCTGCTCAAGGACGGCGGCTTTACCTTTGATCTGGCGTACACCTCGGTGCTCAAGCGTGCCGTACGGACCCTGTGGCTGGCGCTGGACGAAATGGATGCGATGTATCTGCCAATCAAGAACGACTGGCGCCTCAATGAGCGTCACTACGGCGCCCTGCAAGGCCTGGACAAGGGCGAAACCGCGGCCAAGTACGGCGACGAGCAAGTGCTGGTCTGGCGCCGCAGCTACGATACCCCGCCGCCAGCGCTGGAAGCGACTGACGACCGCGCCTCGTTCAACGATCCGCGCTACGCCGGCCTGAGCAAAGAGCAGATTCCGCTGACCGAATGCCTGAAAGACACCGTAGCGCGCGTGGTGCCGGTGTGGGACGAGGAAATCGCCCCGGCCATCAAGGCGGGCAAGAAAATCATCATTTCGGCCCACGGCAACAGCCTGCGCGCGCTGATCAAGATGCTGGACGGCATCAGCGACAGCGACATCGTTGGCCTCAACATTCCTAACGGCACCCCGCTGGTCTACGAGCTGGACGAAAACCTCAAGCCTATCCGTCACTACTACCTCGGTGACGCCGATGCCATCGCCGCTGCGCAGGCAGCTGTCGCCAACCAGGGCAAGGCCAAGTAATTTGTTTTCTTCTTACCCTCGTGGAAGCACAGCAGCAGCCTTGCTGCTGATGCTGTCGATCGGCGCCCATGCGGCGCCGTTCGGCAAGATGACCGAGCGCAGCAAGCAGAAGGCTGCCGCCGAGGCTGAACGCGCCGGTGTGCAGCAGAAGCTTAGTGTGCTCAAAAAGGACATCAGCAAGACCGAATCCGCCAAGGACGATGCGGCCGACACGCTGGCCGAGTCGGAGCAGGCGATTTCGGACGCCAACCGCGCGCTGCGCGACCTGCAGCAGGAGCAGGGCGATACCAATACCAAGCTGCAACAGCTGTCGGGCGAGCACGACCGGCTGGCGGCCACGGTCGCCCGGCAGCAGCAGCAGCTGGCCAAGCTGCTGCGCGAGCAGTACGTGGCGGGCAATGAAGACCGCATCAAATTGCTGTTGTCCGGCGACAATCCCAACCGCATCAACCGCGATTTGCAGATGCTGGCTTACGTCTCGCAGGCGCAGGCGCGTCTGCTGGAGTCGCTGCGTAGCAACCTGAAGGCCGTCGAGGTGAACCAGGAAGCCGCGCAGAACGCCAAGGACGAGCTGGAAGAGATCGCCGAAGAACAGTTGCAGCAGAAAGCCAAGCTGGAGCAGGAAAAAGGTCGCCGCGCGGCCCTGCTGTCCACCTTGTCGAAGAAACTGGTGGCCCAGCGCAAGGAAGCGGGCAACCTCGAACGTGACGAGCAGCGCATGACGGGCCTGGTCGACAAGCTGGGCAAGCTGATCGCCGAACAGGCCGCAGCGGCCGCAGCCGAGAAAAAACGCCAGGAACAGGTCGCGGCCGCCAAAGCCGCCAAGGCCAAGGCGGTTGCCGAGGCGCGCGCGCTGGCGAAAGCCAGGGCGGCGGAGGCGGAACGCCAGCGTCTGGCCAACAAGGCCAACAACAGCAAGTCCGGCACCATCAAGCCAGCCGTGCCGAATCCGGCGGACGCGATCGACGCCGACGAACCGAAAGTGGCGGCGATCAAGCCGGCACCGGCACCGCGCGAAGAGGAGACACCGCCGCCGGCCAAAGCCGCCGATATCGCACTGGCGCCGGCCGCCCCGGCGGGCGCTTTCGCCAGCATGAAAGGCCAGCTGCGCTCGCCCGTGGCAGGCAAGGTGGCCGCCAAATTCGGCTCGCGCCGCGGCGATGGTCCGAGCTGGAAAGGGGTCTTTATCCGCGCCAGCGAAGGCGCCGATGTGCACGTGGTCGCCGGGGGGCGGGTGGTGTTTGCCGACTGGCTGCGCGGCTTCGGCAACCTGATCATCATCGATCACGGCGGCCAGTACATGAGTATTTACGGCAATAACCAGTCGCTGCTCAAACGGGCCGGCGACATCGTCAAGGCCGGCGACTCCATCGCCAGCGCAGGTAATAGCGGTGGCAACGAGGAATCGGGGCTATACTTTGAACTTCGCCATCAGGGCGCGGCATTCGATCCGGCTGGCTGGGTCAAGTTTTAGGATTTGCGGAAAAAATGGGCAACAAAGTCAAGAGCATCGGCCTGATCGGCCTCGGTATGGTGGCTGGTGTTGCCGCCTCTTTCCAGTTTTCCGCGATTGCGCAAAAAGTCACCGGCGCCCCATTGCCGCTGGAAGAACTGCGCCAGCTGTCCGACGTGTTTGGCCTGATCAAGACCGACTACGTGGAAAACGTCGACGACAAGAAGCTGCTCACCGAAGCCATTTCCGGCATGGTGTCCTCGCTGGACCCGCATTCGGTCTACCTCGACAAGAAGGCGTTCCGCGAAATGCGCGAGACCGTGGCCGGCAAATTCGTCGGCATCGGCGTGGAAGTGGGCCTGGAAGACGGCTACATCCGGGTCGTCTCGCCGATTGAGGATACGCCCGCATTCAAGGCCGGCATCAAGGCGGGCGACCTGATTACCCGCATCGACGGCACGCTCATCAAAGGCATGTCGCTGGATGAATCGGTCAAGAAGATGCGCGGCGAGCCGCGTTCCAAAGTCAGCGTCACCATCAGCCGCAAGGACGAAGACAAGCCGCTGGTGTTCAACATCGTGCGCGAAGAAATCCGCGTGCAGAGCGTCAAGGCCAAGATCGTGGAGCCGGGCTATGCGTGGGTACGCATATCGCAGTTCCAGGAACCGACCGTGGACGACATGGCCAAGAAAATCACCGCCCTGTATCACCAGGACCCCAACATCAAAGGCCTGGTGCTGGACCTGCGCAACGATCCGGGCGGCGTGGTGCCGGGCGCGATCGGCGTTTCGGCGGCCTTCCTGCCGAAGGACTCTGTCATCGTCTCGACCAACGGCCAGCTGCCGACCTCCAAGGAGACGTTCTACGGCCGCCAGGAATTCTACGCGCCGCGCGCCAAGGTTGATCCCTTGTCCAAGCTGCCGGCCGGCCTGAAAGATGTGCCGATGGTGGTGCTGGTGAACGCCGGCTCCGCGTCGGCGTCGGAAATCGTCGCTGGCGCGCTGCAGGACTACAAGCGCGCCACCATCATGGGCACGCAGACCTTCGGCAAGGGCTCGGTGCAGACGCTGCGCCAGCTGACCGCCGATACCGCCGTCAAACTGACCACCGCGCGTTATTACACGCCGAAGAACCGCGCCATTCAAGCGCGCGGCATCACGCCGGACCTGCTGGTGGACGAAACCGAAGGTGGCGATGGCCTGGAGCGTCTGCGCGTGCGCGAAGCGGATCTGCAAAAACACCTGGGCAACGACAAGGACCCGGAAGGCGACGCCAAACGCGATCTGCTGGAAGACGAGCAGCGCCTGGCCGCAGCGGCGAAGAAAACCAAACCGGTGGAATTCGGCTCCCGGGACGACTTCCAGCTGGCGCAGGCGATCAACCACTTCAAGGGCCTGCCGGTCAAACTGTCGACGGCGGACGCCAAGCCTGCCAGCGACATTGGCGAAACCAGGCCGGATACCAAGCCAGATACCAAGCCAGATACCCAGCCGCTGCCCAAACCCAAGACCAAATAAACCCATGCGCGCCAACGCCGCATAGAGACGATGAACGACTCACAATTGCTGCGCTACTCGCGCCACATCCTGCTTGACGAAATTGGCATCGAAGGCCAGCAGAAGCTGCTGGCCGCCCACGCGCTGGTGATCGGCGCCGGCGGCCTGGGTTCGCCGGCCGCCATGTACCTGGCCTCGGCCGGTGTCGGCCACATCACGCTGGTCGACAACGACACGGTCGACCTGACCAACCTGCAGCGCCAGATCGCCCATACCACCGGCCGCGTGGGCCAGTCCAAGGCCGAATCGGCGCGCCTCACGCTACAGCAGATCAATCCCGACATCGCCGTCACCGCGCTCAATGAACGTGTGGACGACGCCCGCCTGCATGCACTGGTGGCGCAAGCGGACGTGGTACTGGACTGCACCGACAACTTCGCCACCCGCCATGCGGTGAACCGCGCCTGCGTGGCCGCGCATAAACCGCTGGTATCGGGCGCCGTGATCCGCTTTGATGGCCAGATCAGCGTATTTGATCCCCGCAGCGGCGCACAACCTTGCTATTCTTGCTTGTTCCCGCAGGATCAGAAATTTGAAGATGTAGCCTGCTCCACCATGGGCGTGTTTGCGCCGCTGGTGGGCGTGGTGGGCGCTATGCAGGCGGCCGAAGCGCTCAAGCTGCTGATGGGCGTGGGCGGTTCGCTGGCCGGGCGCCTGATGATGTTGGATGGTTTGCATATGGAATGGACGAGTATTGGCGTGGGCCGCAATGGCGATTGCCCGGTCTGCGCCGCCAAAACTAACTAATGGGAGAATCACTTTGCTGACGAAACGTCTCGCTGTACTGCCGCTGACCCTGGCCCTGACTGCCGCCTTTGGCGCGCAAGCCGCCACCACCACCAAATACCTGATCATCTCGGAAAACGCCAACAAGCAGATCGGCCAGCAGGTGGTCGAGCATCTGGATGATGGCCTGACCAAGGTCGCCTTCATCTACAAGGACAACGGCCGCGGTCCGGAACTGGCGGAGCAATTCCGCCTGGGCGCGGACGGCACCATGACCGAATACTCGGTCAAAGGCAATTCGACCTTTGGCGCGGTGGTAGACGAGCAGTTCTCGCGCAAGGGCGACAAGGCGCAGTGGAAATCGACGTCGGAGCAGGGCGAAAAAACCGTCAGCGGCCCGGCCGCCTATCTGCCGCTGAACAGCTCTTTCGAAGTGGCCTCGGTAGCCATCTCCGCACTGGCCAAGGCGCCAGACGGCAAACTGCCGCTGCTGCCATCGGGCACGCTGTCGCAGCGCGTGCTCGATAGCGTGGAAGTCACCAGCGCCACAGGTCAGAAGCAGAGTGTGAATCTGGTCGCGCAAACCGGCGTCGGCCTGTCGCCAGCGTTCTACTGGACCACCACCGGCGACAAGCCACGCCTGTTCGGCATCGTGATTCCGGGCTTTGGCAATATGCTGGAAGAAGGCTGGCAAGCGGCCGCGCCGCTGCTGGCCAAGCACCAGAAGGCTGCCGAAAGCCAGATGCTGACCGATATCGCCGCCAAGCTGCAGCATCCGCTGACCGGCCTGACCGTGGTGCGCAATGCGCGCATCTTCGACAGCGAAAAAGCCACCGTCGGCCAGCCCTCCGATATCTATGTGCTGCGTGGCCGCATCACCGCCGTGCTGCCTGCCGGTTCGCCGGTGCGCGACGCCGACAACACCATCGACGCCGCCAACCGCATCGTGCTGCCTGGCCTGTTCGACCTGCACGGCCACGTGGACCGCTGGTCCGGTACGCTGAATATGTCGGCCGGCGTCACCAGCGTGCGCGATATGGGCAACGACAACAAGCAGCTGCAAGCCATGCTGGACGAAACGGCGGCGGGCAAATTGATGGCGCCGCAGGTGGTGCCGGCCGGCTTCCTGGAAGGCGAGAGCCCGTACAGCGCCAACAACGGCTTTGTCATCAAGGACCTGAAAGGCGCCAAGGATGCCATCGACTGGTATGCGGAACGCGGTTATCCGCAGCTGAAGATTTATAACTCCTTCCCGAAAGCCATCCTGAAGGAAACGGTGGCCTATGCCCACAGCCGCGGCATGCGCGTGTCCGGCCACATCCCGGCCGGCCTGCGCGCGCAGGAAGCGCTGGACGCGGGCTACGACGAGATCCAGCACATCAACCAGGTGTTGCTGAACTTCCTGGTCAAGCCGGATACGGAAACCCGTAACCTCAACCGCTTTGTGCTGCCGGCCGAAAAAGTGGCGGACATGGACTTCAATTCCAAGCCGGTCAAGGACTTCGTCGCCTACCTGGCCAAGAAGCAGATTTCGATTGATCCGACCATGTCCACCTTTGCCTTCCTCAAGCAGAAGGACGGCGATGTGAACGAGCCTTACGCGGCGTTCGCGTCGCACATGCCGCCGGACGTGGCGCGCGGCTTCAAGGTCGCCACCATGAAGATCGAGGGTGACGCGCAGCTCAAGCGCTATGAGAAGTCCTACGCCAAGATGGTGGAATTCGTCGGCATCATGTACAAGGCTGGCGTGCCTATCGTCGCCGGGACGGACGATATCCCGGGCTTCACCCTGCATTCCGAGCTGGGGATGCTGGTCAAGGCCGGCCTGACGCCGGCGCAGGCGCTGCAGGTGGCGACCCGCAACGGCGCCCGCTACACGCGCACCACCAATGACCGTGGCAGCATCGCACCGGGTAAACTGGCCGACCTGGTGCTGGTGGACGGCGATCCGACCAAAAACATCGAGGATGTGCGCAAGGTGTCGGCGGTGGTGACCCGTGGCTATGTGATCTACCCGCAGGAGATCGACGCAGCGCTGGGCATCGCGCCATTCGTCGGCGATGCACCGAAAGTGGCGAAAAATTCGGCAGCGGTGGCCGAAGTTTACGGCGGCAGTAACGAGGGCGCCCTGAACCGCATTGAAACCAGCGCCCGCAAACGCGATTAAGGCGTAAGGTCGGGTAAAGAAACGGTCATATTAAGAGCGTTTTAAGGGGCAAAACGGATAAATCACGGCAATAGTCGCTATTGCCGTGATTCCGCCTTATACTCTGCACTCATTTTTATTTGTTATCAAATTATGAAAAAGTTTTCCGTCCGTCGCCACGTCCAACGCGGCTTTACGCTGATCGAAATTATGGTGGTGGTGGTCATCATGGGCGTGCTGGCCGCGCTGGTGGTGCCCAAGCTGCTGAGCCGTACCGGCGAATCCAAAATCGCTGCGGCCAAGGTGGATATCGCCACCATCATGCAGTCGCTGAAGCTGTACAAGTTGGATAACCAGCGCTACCCGACCACCGAACAGGGCCTGCAGTCGCTGCTCGAAAAACCCACCAGCGGCCCGGCTGCCAATGGCTGGAAAACGGGCGGCTACCTGGAGAAAATGCCGAAGGACCCGTGGGGTAATCCCTACCAGTACCTGTCGCCAGGTATCAAGGGCGAGATCGACGTGTTCTCCTATGGCGCCGATGGCCAGCCCGGCGGCACCGGCGACGACGCCGACATCGGCTCCTGGGAAAACTAAGCTCGCAAGGGACAGCAGATCATGCGCGCCGGCCAGCGTGGCTTCACGCTGATCGAATTGCTGGTGGTGATGGTCATTTTGGGCATCACGCTGGGACTGGTATCGCTGAACGCGATACCGGGCCGGCAGCAGTCCTTGCAGCAGGACGCCAAGCGTGTCGCGCTGCTGCTGCAACTGGCGCGCGATGAGGCCATCGTCCGCAACCGCCAGATCGCTTTCGAGGCCACGCCCGACAGCTACCGCTTCCTGGTCCGCAACGACAACAAGCAGTGGGAACCGCTGACCCAGGATGACCTGCTGCGTGAACGGAATTTCAAAAATGGGCCGCTCACGCTGATGCTCGATCCTTTGCCGCCCATCCCTGATCCCACGCTGCGCATCGTCTTCGGCCGCGAGCCGGTCGACAAGCCGTTTACACTGAACATGATGGCTGGCGAAGGCGCCAGCGTCACCATACGCGCCGATGGCATCGGCCACTTCACGGTGGACTAGCATGCGCCGCCGCTCCTCCCATCAAGGCTTCACCATGCTGGAAGTGCTGGTCGCGCTGATGATCGTCGCGACGGCGCTGATCGCCTCGCTGCGCGCCGTCGGCAGCCTGACCGCCAACAGCGACGGCCTGCGCGCCAATATGATGGCCACCTGGTCGGCCGAAAACCGGCTGGTGCAGGTGCGTCTGGCCAAAGTGTTCCCGCCGATCGGCAAGCAGACCTACGAATGCCCGCAGGGCGACCTGCTGCTGATGTGCGAGGAGGAGGTCATCGCCAGTCCGAATCCGCGCTTCCGCCGGGTGGAAGTGAGCGTGTATGCCGCTGACCATCCGGAGCGCCGCATTATCAAGCTGGTCCAACTGGTATTGAATTCATGACGTCCCGTGCGCGCGGCTTTACGCTGATCGAACTGCTGCTGGCGATTTCCATTCTGGCCATCATCGCTGTGCTGGGCTGGCGCGGCCTGGATAGTATCGTGCGTTCGCGCGCTACCCTGAACAACGATATGGAGCAGACGCGCGGGCTGCAACTGGCGTTCGCGCAGATGCAGAGCGATTGCGAAAACCTGGCCAGCAGCACACTGCTGCGCAACCGGCCCTTCCTGCAGGCGGAAGACAACCGCATCACGCTGGTGCGTATGGTGCTGGGCGAGAACCAGCCGACGCGCTTGCAGGTGGTGTCTTACCGCGTGGCGGACGGCGTGCTGACGCGGCGCGAGTCCAGCTACACGCGCGACCTGACGCAGCTGGATGTGCTGTGGCAGGCGGGGCTCAGCGACAATGACCCTTCTGCGGCAGTGGCGCTGCAATCCGGGCTACAGAATATGTCCATGCGCCTGTGGGTGCCGTCGCCGGGCGCCGCGCCTGGCAGTAACACCGGTTCGGGCGGCTGGCGCAACGCAAACGGCGTATCGACTGCCGGCGGTCCGGGCCTGACGCTGCCGACCGGGCTGGAAGTATCGCTGGTTCAGCAGGCGCAGACGGTGCCGCTGGTGAAGGCTTTCCTGCTGGGGGCCCTGTGAAGCTGAAGCGTCAACAAGGCGTGGCGGTCATCACGGCGCTGCTGCTGACTACACTGGCGGTGACGATTGTGACCAGCTTGTTCTGGCTGCAGCAGGTGCAGGTGCGTTCGATGGAAAACCAGCGCTTGCAGTTGCAGACGCGCTGGATCTTGCGCGGAGCGCTGGATCTGAGCCGTTTGATTCTGAACCAGGACGTGATGGATTCGCCGAATTTTACACAGCTGAACGGCGTGTGGGCGACGCCATTGGAGGAAACCCGGCTGGATGATTATGTGGAGCGCGAACGCCTACAGGGCGAAAGTTTTAACGCCACGCTATCTGGCCGCATGACGGACGCCCAGTCGCGTTACAATCTAGGCAACCTTGCAAGCAACCGGCAAATCAACACGGCCCAGCTGGAGATGTTTCAGCGCTTGCTGGAGAATCTGCGGCTGGATACCGCTATGGCGCGTGGCGTCGCCGATCTGGTGGCCAATGCGCAGCCAGTGGCGCCGCCATCTGCTACTGGCGCTGGAACTGGCACCGGCACTGCGACAGGTACGGGCACTGGGACAGGTACCGGCACTGGGACTGGTACCGGCATTGGCACTAGCAGCGGTCCGCAGCAACCGGCCGCGCAATCGTCGGGCAGCGCGCAGCCGATCGGATTGGTGCGGGTGGAGGATCTGCTGGCGGTGAGCGGTTTTGCGCCGCCGGCGATTGAACTGCTGCGTGACTATGTCATTATCCTGCCGACGGATAAGGTGACGCCATTGAATGTGAATACGGCGCCTGCCGAGCTATTGTCGGCGCTGGTGCCGGGACTGTCGTTGTCGGATGCGGCAGCCATGGTCAGCGCCCGCAAGACGGCGTATTACCGCGACAAATCCGGCTTTACGTCCGTGCCGCAGATGGCGAACCATAGCGTGAAGGTGGACTGGGACGTGCGCAGCGACTACTTCCTGGCCTATAGCCGGGTGCGACTGGACCGCGCCTCGCTGGAGACGCAGTCCATGCTGGTGCGGCCAGGCAGATTACCGGCTACTACCGTGGCCTGGATAAGGGAATACTAGAACAGCGATGAACGAAAGCGAGCTCCTTTGACTACATTATTTATCCGCTATCCGGCCAAGGCCAGCGTCGACAGCGGCGCCGCCCAGACCTGCCCGTTCGCGCTGGTGGGCGACGGCGGCAACCTGCTGCAGCAGGGCGCATCGCCGCTGGGGAATCTGGCGGACCTGGTTGCCTCATCGCGTCGCGTGGTACTGCTGCTGGCTGCTGCGGATGTGACGCTGTTGCGCGTCAAGGCGCCGCCGCTGTCGGCCGCCAAGCTGAAGGCCGCACTGCCGGCGCTGGTGGAAGAACAGGTGCTCGGCGATCCGGCTGACTGCGTGCTGGCCGCCAGCGCTGCTGATGAAGAAGGCTTGCGTACTGTGGCCGTGGTGCAGCGTGCCTGGCTGGAGGTCCTGGTCAAAGCCCTGCTGGCGCAAGGCGCCCATGCGGTGTCGGCGCTGCCGTCGCAACTGTGCCTGCCGTTCCAGCCGGGCGCTGTTTCCGCCACCGTGCTGCCGGGCGATGCGGGCTACGAGCTGGTATTGCGCCAGTCGCAGCTGGAAGGCCTGGGCCTGACGCTGCCGGCGCAACCGCAGATGGCGCTGCAAACCCTGCGGGCGCTGGCCGGCGAACAGGCGATGACGCTGTATCTGGCGCCGGCGCAGATGGCGCAATTTGCGCCGCTGGCCGCCGAGGTGCCGCATCTGACGCTGGAAGAAGACCATTGGGCGCACTGGGTGGCGGCGTCGCGCAGCGCCGGACTGGATCTGGCGCCGGCACTGGGCACGGCCGGCGCAGCGTCGCGTGCGTGGCAGCTGTGGCGCTGGCCGGTGCGCATCGCCGTGCTGGCGCTGCTGGTCAACGTGGTCGGCATCAATATCGAATGGATGCGCCTCAAGGGTGAGGCCAAGACGGTGGACCTGTCGATGAAGCAGACCTTCAAGTCGGTCTATCCCAACGAGCCATTGGTCGCTGCGCCGATGGACCAGATGGCCCGCAATATCCGCCTGGCCAAAGCCAATAGCGGTGAAGGTAGCGCCGACGAATTTGTCGCCTTGAGCGCCGGCTTTGGCGCAGCGCTGAGCAGCCTGCCGCGCCGCGACATCATCGCCGCGCTGGAATACAAAGACCGCGCACTGATCGTGAAAGTCAAACCGAATACCGTGGATGCGGCCATGATGGCGCAGCTGCGCTCCGCACTGGCGGGCCGCAAGCTGCATATCGACGAGTCCTCATCCTCCTCCTGGAAGATCCAGCCCGCTACCGCAGGAGCAAAATCATGAGTAAAGCGACACAAGACCTGCGCGCGCGTATCGACGCCTTCTGGCAAGTCCGCACCGAGCAGGAACGCAAGCTGCTGCGCATCGGCGGTGCGGTGCTCGGCCTGGGCCTGTTTTATGGCGTGCTGGTTGGACCGGCGCTGGATGGCCGCGCCGAGCTGCACAAATCGCTGCCGCAGCTGCACCAGCAGGCTGCCGAGATGCAGTCCATGGCGCGCGAGGCGCAAGCGCTGAAAGGCCAGAACACCATCGCGCCGACACCGATGACGCGTGATGCGCTGAACGCCAGCCTGGCGGCGCGCGGACTGAATCCGCAATCGCTCAACATCACCGGCGAATACGCCAAGCTGCAATTCACCGGCGCCCAGTATGCCGGCGTGGTGGCGTGGCTGGACGCGGTCCGCACCGAAAGCCGCATCAACGTGGTGGACGCCAGCTTTACCGCGCAGGAGGCGCCGGGCGTGGTGAATGCCGCGCTGACGCTGCGCCAGGAAGTCCGATGAAGCGTGCCATGCTATGGCTGCTGACCATCGCGCTGACGATGGCCTTGACGCTGCTGGTGTTCTTTCCGGCGGCGTGGCTGGGTTCCATTGTCGAGCAGCGCACCGGCGGCCGTTTGACGCTGGGAGATGCACAAGGTACGCTGTGGCGCGGTTCGGCGTTTATCGGCGGCGCGGCTGGCAACAACAGCCCGGTGACGCCCTTGCTGCCGGGCCGTTTCAACTGGAAGATTTCGCCGCTGGCGCTGGTCGGCATGGTTGACCTGCAGCTGGAGAATCCGGAAGCGCTGGCACAACCGGTGACTTTCCACGGCAGCTGGTCGCAATGGCAGTTGAGCCCATCGGCGCTGCTGCTGCCTGCCGAAGGCCTGGCCGGCCTGGGCGCGCCACTGAATACGGTGGCGCCCAGCGGCACCATGCGGCTGACCTGGACGGCGCTGCAGCTGGCGCTGGAAAACCGCCAGGTCAGCGTCAACGGCCGCACGACGCTGGAGATGACCGACATGGCATCGCGCCTGTCGTCGATCCGGCCGCTGGGCAGCTACAACATGGCGCTGGACTGGCATGGCCAGCAGGCGCAGTTGACGCTGAGTTCCGTCAAAGGGCCGTTGCTGTTGCGGGGCCAGGGAAGTTTGAATAACGGCCGCCTGCAGTTTTCCGGGCAGGCCGAGGCAGCACAGGGATACGAGGATACGCTGGCCAACCTGCTGAATCTGCTGGGCCAGCGCAAGCCAGGTAGCGACCGTAACGTCATCGCATTAGAGTTCCACTAAGATAAAGTCCGACTATGAAAAAACAGTCCGTTAGCAAAAACCGTCTTCCTGCGCTGCGCCGCCTGAGCGCAGGTGCGATGCTGTGCTGTGCGATCAGCGCCGCGCCTACTGCTGCCTTGCTGCTGCCAGCCCTGGCGCATGCTGCGGCGGATGACGCCGCGCTGAATTTTGTCGGCGCCGATATTGAATCGGTCATCAAGGCGGTGGGCCACTACACCAACATCACGTTCGTGATCGATCCGCGCGTGAAAGGCACGCTGACGGTGGTGTCGGAAAAACCGGTGACCAAGTCGCAGGCATTCAGCCTGCTGACTTCCGCGCTGCGCCTGCAAGGCTATGCGGTGGTCAGCGGCGACGGCTATGCCAAGGTGGTGCCGGAAGCGGACGCCAAGCTGCAGGCCGGACCAACCCAGGTCGATGCGCCGCAGGCCAAGGGCGACCAGATCGTCAGCCAGATCTTCCGCCTGAATTATGAGTCGGCCGCCAACGTGGTGACGGTGCTGCGCCCCCTGATCTCGCCGAACAACACCATCAATGCCAACCCTGGCAACAACAGCGTGGTGGTGACCGACTACGCCGACAACGTCAAGCGCCTGGCGAAAATCGTCGCTGCGCTGGATGCGCCGGCGGTATCGGACCTGGACGTGATCCCGGTGCGCTACGCAATTGCCAGCGACCTGGCAGCGATGCTCAATAAGCTCATGGATGCCGGCGCCGCCGGCAGCGGCGACGCCGGCAAGACCAGCGTGCTGGCCGACCCGCGCACCAACTCGCTGGTGCTGCGCGCGCCATCGCTGGCGCGCTCCAACCTGGCCAAGTCGCTCATCGCCAAGCTGGACCAGCCTACCCAGGAACTGGGCAATGTGCACGTGGTCTACCTGAAGAATGCGGAAGCGACCAAGCTGGCGCAGACCCTGCGCTCCGTGGTGACAGGCGAGGTCTCGCAACAGAACAACAGCAGCGGCACGGGGACGGGCACCGGCAGCGGTACCGGCCAGCAGAACAGCGGCAACAATGGCGGTGGCTTCGGCAACAACAACAGCGGCAACGCGGGTGGCGGTTCGTCGGGACCGAGCAATCCGCTGCTGAGCGGCTCCGGCAGCCAGCAGCAGGGCGGTGGCGGCGGCGCCGCAGGCTTCATCCAGGCTGACGCCAGCACCAACACCCTGATTATCACCGCGCCGGAATCGGTGTACCGCAACCTGCGCGCCGTGATCGACCAGCTGGACGCGCGCCGCGCGCAGGTCTACATCGAGTCGCTGATCGTTGAAGTCACGTCCGACAAAGTCTCCGAGTTTGGCGTGCAGTGGGTGGGCGCAACCGGTAACTCGAACAGCACCTACCGCGTGGGCGGCCTGCAATCGTTCACCACCGGCGGCACCAATAACACGCTGACCGCAGTTGCCACGGGCAAGGGCGCCACCCTGCCGACCAATGGCCTGTCCATCGGCATCTTCAAGAAGGTCGGCGATGCGATCGGCCTGGGCGCACTCGCGCACTCGCTGGAATCGGACGGCAACGCCAACATCCTGTCGACGCCCAACATGATCACGCTGGACAACGAGCTGGCCACCATCCGCGTGGGCAAGAACGTGCCGATTCTGACCGGCCAGTTCACCACCACCTCCGGCAACAACGCCAGCCCGTTCCAGACCATTGACCGCAAGGACGTCGGCCTGACGCTGAAAGTGCGGCCGCAGATTTCCGAAGGCGGCACCATCAAGATGGCGATTTACCACGAGACGTCCAGCGTGGATACCTCGACGCTGACGGCGCCGAGCGGCATTACGCTGAACACCCGCATCATCGAAAACAATGTGATTGCCGACGATGGCCAGATCATCGTGCTGGGCGGCCTGATTGAAGACACGGAAGGCGACGGCACCGACAAGGTGCGCGGCCTGGGCGACATCCCGATACTGGGCAACCTGTTCAAGTACCAGAAGCGTAGCCGCAACAAGACCAACCTGATGATCTTCCTGCGCCCGGTTGTGGTGCGCAGCAAAGAGCAAAACAGCACGCTGGCGGCCGACCGCTACGACTACATGCGTCTGCAGCAGGAAGCCATCCAGCCGCCGGAAGGTATCCTGGTCAAAGACCTGGGCCAGCCGGTGCTGCCGCAGCTCAAGGATGGCGCACCGCTGGGCGGCGCGTCGATCCGTCCGATTACCCCGGCGCCGCTGCCGAGCAAGGCTGCGCCTGGCGCGGCTGAACCAGTCAAGCAGCAGTGATATGAGTAATCTGCTCCCTTACGCCTTTGCCCGTGATTTCGTGGTGCTGGCCCAGCACAGCGAAGACGCGGAACACACGGTCGATGTGCTGGTGTGCGGCGCCACCGCGCCTGCCGCCATCGCGGAAGTATCGCGCCGTTTCGGCCGCATCCAGCTCAAGAACATGACGCGCGCCGATCTGGAAACCGCGATCGCTGCGGCCTACGCCAGCTCGGGCGGCAACGCCTCGATGGTAGCGGAGGAGTTTGACGCCGACCTCGATCTGACCAAGCTGCTGCAGGATGTGCCGGCGATTGAAGACCTGCTGGAATCGTCCGACGATGCACCGGTGATCCGCATGATTAACGCGCTGCTGACGCAGGCGCTGCGCGACGGTGCATCCGATATCCACATCGAGCCGTTCGAACAGACGTCGGTGGTGCGCTTCCGCGTCGACGGCACGCTGCGCGACATCGTCCGTCCGCGCAAGGCCATCCACGGTTCGCTGATCTCGCGTATCAAGATCATGGCGCAGCTGGACATTGCCGAGAAGCGCCTGCCGCAGGACGGCCGCATCACGCTGCGCATCGGCGGCAAGCCGGTGGACGTGCGGGTCTCCACGCTGCCGACCGGCCACGGCGAACGCGCCGTACTGCGTCTGCTCGACAAGGAAGCCAACCGCCTCGACCTGAACCACCTCGGCATGAGCGAAACCATGCTGCCGAGGTTCGACACGATGATCAATCAACCGCACGGCATTGTGCTGGTCACCGGCCCGACCGGCTCGGGCAAGACCACCACGCTGTACGCCGCGCTGTCGCTGCTGAACGCCACCACCACCAACATCATGACGGTGGAAGACCCGATCGAATACGACCTGGCCGGCGTTGGCCAGACGCAGGTCAATCCGCGCATCGACATGACCTTCGCCAAGGCGCTGCGCGCAATCCTGCGCCAGGACCCGGACGTCATCATGATCGGTGAGATCCGCGACCTGGAAACGGCGCAGATCGCGGTGCAGGCCTCGCTGACGGGCCACCTGGTGCTGGCCACGCTGCACACCAACGATGCCGCCGCCGCCGTCACACGTCTGCTGGACATGGGCATCGAGCCGTTCCTGCTGTCGTCAACCTTGCTGGGCGTGCTGGCGCAGCGCCTGGTGCGCAAGCTGTGCCCGAGCTGCAAGACCTTCGACGGCAAGCTGTGGCACGCGGTCGGCTGCGAACAGTGCGGCCACACCGGCTATCAGGGCCGTGTGGGCGTCTACGAATTCCTCGAGACCACGGAGCACATCCGCGCGCAGATACACAACCGCGCATCGGAAGCGGAAATCAAGGCCACGGCCATCCACGACGGCATGCACACCATGCGTGACGATGGCGAGCGTTGGCTGGCCAGCGGCATGACGACCCAGGCCGAATTGATGCGCGTGACCAAGGACTAAGGCGACACACCATGCCCGCATTTCGTTATGAAGCCGCCGATGCCGGTGGCGCCACCAAAAAAGGCGTACTGAATTCTGACAGTGCCCGCTCGGCGCGTGCGGAACTGCGCGCGCAGGGACTGGTGCCGCTCAAGGTCGATCTGATTGCCACGCAGGTGGATGCCTCGGGCGCCACGCGCAGCCGCGGCCTCGGCGAGCGCCTCAGCGCGACCGAGCTGGCGCTGTTCACGCGCCAGCTGGCCAGCCTGCTGGAAGCGGGACTGCCGCTGGAGCAGGCCTTCACCGCCTTGCTGGAGCAGGCCGAGCGTCCGTATCTGCGCGACCTGATTGCCTCGGTGCGGTCGGAAGTGATCGGCGGCGATTCGCTGTCGGCGGTACTGGGCCGCCATCCGCGCGATTTCGCGGAAATCTACCGCGCGCTGGTGGCGTCCGGTGAGCAGATCGGCCAGCTGTCGCGCGTGCTGTCGCGCCTTGCCGACTACATCGAGCGCCGCAACGCGCTGGTGCAGAAAGTGCGCCTGGCCTTCACCTATCCGGCGATTGTGACGGTGGTGGCGTTCTCCATCGTGATCTTCCTGCTGACCTATGTGGTGCCGCAGATCGTTTCGGTGTTTGCCAACACCAAGCAGAAACTGCCGATCCTGACCGTCATCATGCTGGCGGTGTCGGACTTTGTGCGCCACTACGGCATCGTGGTGGCGATCGCCCTGATCGGCGCCTGGGTGATGTGGCGCCGCGCCTTGCAGAACCCGGCGCTGAAACGACGCTGGCACACCTGGCTGCTGACGGCGCCCCTGTACGGCAAGTTTGAACGCAGCCTGAATACCTCGCGCTTTGCCAGCACGCTGGCGATCACCACCGGTTCCGGCGTGCCGATCTTGCGCGCGCTGGAAACCAGCCGCGACACGCTGAACAACGTCGCCATGCGGGAGCTGGTGGAAGAGGCCAGCGATGCCGTGCGCGAAGGCGTGAGCCTGGCGCGCGCGCTGTCGGCGCAGAAGCACTTCCCGCCGATGCTGATACATATGATACGTGCCGGTGAAATCACCGGCGAACTGCCGGCCATGCTGGACCGCGCCGCCGCCGCCCAGGAATCCGACCTGGAACGCCGCACGCTGACCATTGCCGGCCTGCTGGAGCCGGCGCTGATCCTGGCCATGGGCGTGGTGGTGCTGCTGATCGTGCTGGCCGTGCTGATGCCTATTATCGAAATCAATCAGCTGGTACGCTGATAAAGGACACCATGAAGCGTTTGCCCTTAATCGTTACTGTTCTCGCTGTGGTGCTGCTGTCGGCATCGCTGGCTTACTGGGGACTGCAGTTGTTCAAGCCGCAGCAGCGCGTGATTGCCGCGCCGCCGCCACCACCGCCCGTGGGCATCGACATGGATGCGGCCAAGGGACTGTTTGGCGGGCAGATCACGGTTGCCGCCGTCAGCAACTACCAGCTTAAAGGCGTGGTGGCGGCGCGTGGCGAAGACAGCGCTGCCATCATCTCGGTCGATAACAAACCAGCGGAGGCGCTAGCGGTCGGCAAGGAAATCGTGCCGGGCGTGATCGTCAAGGAAGTCCACCCGAAGCATGTGATCCTGTCCGAAGGCGGCGTGATCAAACGTCTCGACCTGCCTAGCGGTGACGGCGTCTCCAGCGGCCCCGCAAGCGGTCTGCCTGGCCCGGCGATGTCGCCGCAGCAGCCGGCCATGCCGGCGCCGCCGCCGGTGCAGCAGCCAGTGTTACAGCAAACGCCGCCCCAGGTGCCGGTACAACCACAACAAAATGCACAGACCACGCCGCAGCGTGGCATTGCGCCGATGGGCATTCCTCCCATCCCAACCCACGATAACTAGCAGGGTAGCCCCATGGCTTATCTCCGATCACTGGCCGCAGCTTTATGCTGCGGTTTTTTCTTATCTGGCGCCTTGGCAGCGCAGCAGCCGCCGAATGCCACCTCGGTGGCGCCGGATGCGGCCATCAAGCCGCGCCCTAAAGTCGCGCTGGTGCTGTCGGGCGGTGGTGCGCGTGGCTTTGCCCACATCGGCGTGCTGCGCGCCTTGCAGGAGCTGCGTATTCCGGTGGACATCGTGGTCGGCACCAGCATGGGCAGTGTGGTCGGCGGCGCGTATGCAGCAGGCAGCTCGGTGGAGCAGCTGGAGCAGCTGGTGCGTCGCACCGACTGGAATGCGGTGGTGGCGGACCGTCCGCCGCGCGATGAGCTGGTGTATCGCCGCCGCGAGGAAGACCTGCTGCTGCCGTCGCGGATCGAACTGGGTGCGCATCTGGACGGCGTCTCGCTACCGCCTGCCGCCGCCGGTAACGAAGCGCTGGAACTGGCGCTGAGCCGCGTCCTGCCGCCGGGCGCGCGCGACAAGCCCGCCAATCTGCTGCAGCTGCCGTTCCGTTCCGTGGCGTCCGACCTGGTGACGGGCGAGCTGGTGGAGCTGAACGACACGCCGCTGTTCCTGGCGATGCGCGCCTCGCTCGCGGTGCCGGGCGTGTTCGCGCCGGTGCGCGTCAATCAGCGCCTGCTGGTGGATGGTGGCCTGGTGCGCAACCTGCCGGTGGACGTCGCGCGCGAGATGGGCGCGGATATCATCATCGCCGTCAACGTTGGCACGCCGCTGGCGCAGGAGAAGGAACTGGTCAGCGCGGTCAGCGTGGCGCAGCAGATGCTGCAGATCTTGACCGAGCAAAACGTCCAGCGCTCGCTGAAGGAACTGCGCCCGGATGACATCCTGCTGCAGCCGGATCTGGGCGGCATCGGCTTCCTCGATTTCGCCCGCCATGAGCGCGCGATGAAAGAAGGCGAGGCCGCGGTGCGCGCCATGAGCGGCAGGCTGGTGGCGCTGGCCTTGCCGGAGGCGCAGTATGCGTCGTATGAGCTGGCGCGCTCCTCGGCGCCCGTGGCGATCGACCAGCCGGTGAGGCTGACCAAGCTGGAAGTGGCGCCCAGTGGCCGCATCAATCCGAAAGAACTGGAAATACAATCGGGCCTGAAGCTGGGGCAGCTGGTGACCAGCGAGCAGGCCAACAAAGCGGGCAACCAGCTGTTTGGCCGTGGCGACCTGGCGCGCGTGGAAACCGAAGTGCGCGATGACGAGAATGGCCGCAGCGTGCTGATTAAACCGACCGAAGCCGAATGGGCGCACAGCCGGTTGCGCGTGGGGCTGGAGCTGAGCAGCGACTTCACCGATAACAACGCGTTTGAGCTCAAGGTCATGCACGTGCTGTCGTCCCTGAACGACTGGGGCGCGGAGCTGCGCACCATCGGCCGCGTGGGCACCGAACGGGCGCTGACCACCCAGTTCTGGCAGCCGCTGGGCGTGGGCTCGCAATGGTATGTGGCGCCGACGCTGGAATATGGCGCCTCGTCGACCGATCTGTTTGATTCCAGAGGACTGCGCCAGGCACGCCTGGCCTACGATTATCAGGCGGCGTCGCTGGTCCTCGGACGTCAGCTGGGACGCTGGGGCGACTTGCGCTATTCGCTGGTGCGCCAGCTGGCCAGGGGCCATTACTCGATACCGGAAGTGCTGGAAAAACAGCGCGAGACGCAGACCGTGCATGCATTGACCTTCAACATCGATAGTCTGGACACGATCGCCTTCCCCACGCGCGGCACCCTGTTTACGCTGGACTGGCAGCGCGCGGTACAGAAGAGCGGCATCACTTCGCCGGCGCCGACGCAGCAGCGGGTGCAGGGGCTGGAAGCTTTCCATGCCGGCCGCTGGGCGGGGCACGTGTATGCGGAATGGGCGCGCAGCCAGGGTGGCGCGTCGGAAAACAATCTGGGCGGCTTCTTGCGGCTGTCCGGCACCACGCCTGATTCGGTACAGGGCAGCCGCACGGTGCTGGGGCGCATCGTGATGGCGCGCAGCATCGGCGCCATGCCGGCCGCCCTGGGTGGCGATGTGCGGCTCGGTTTCTCGCTCGAAGCGGGCGGCGCCTACAGCCCACAGGACCCGCTGCGCTGGGGCTCGCTGAAGCAGGCGGCCAGTGCGTTTGTTGCGGTCGACACCCGTTTCGGCCCGCTGTACTTCGGCACCGGCACCACCAAGGGCGGCAACAGCAGCGCCTACCTGTTCCTCGGCCCGATCTGGTAATACCACCGGGGTCAGTGCCGACATTCGGACACGGTCTCTGCAGTAGCGAACGCTACTGCAGAGACCGTGTCCGAATGTCGGCACTGACCCCGAACTTATTTGCGGCGCAGGGCGGTGAAGGCGGCGAATTCCCAGGAGCGGAAGCCGACCAGCAGCGTGAAGCCGTCGCGTTCCTGCGGCGCCAGGCGGCGGTCGCTCTGGTGCAGCCGCGACAGCTCGCCCGCCAGTTGCTGGATGCGGCCGACCAGCTCCAGCGCGCTGGGCAGCGACAGCCGCGCTGGCAGGCACATCAGCGTTTCGCCGGCGCCGTCGAAGCTGCCGCTGAAGTAGTCGTCGACGGCATGTTCGCGGAAGAACTGTTGTACCGGGCCGTCCGGCAGCCAGCGGAACGCGTTGGAGACGCGCAGGCGGTAGCGGTTCATCGGCTTGAGTTCGATCACGCCCAGCCGGTCCAGCTCGGCCAGCAGGACGATGCACTCGGGCTCGGTCAGCGTGTAGGTTTCCAGCACCTGCTCCAGCGTCCAGTGCCCCAGGCAGCAGATCGCCATGAGCAGCAGGTTGGGATTGGCCAGCAGGGATTTTTCCTGCGGCAGCGTCAGACGGTCGGCCTGCGGCGTGGCGTCGGCGGCGCCGCGCAGCACGTCTTCCATCGGCACCCCGGCGGCCTTGCAGATTTGCGCCAGCCGCGACAGCGACATGTCCTGCTGGCCGAACATGCGTTTGACGCTGGACTCGCTCATCGAAATCCGTTCCGCCAGCATTTTGTAGGTGACGCCCGCCGCCCGCATCTGGGTCCGCAGTACTTGCAGCAGCAATTCCGGTGAACTCATTTCCAGCCTTGTTAAAAAACAAAAAAGGTATCGTATCACGATACCTTTAGGTCTGAGAGCCAATCTTCGGAATAATCAATTAGTACATCGCAGCTAACTGACGCACACTCTAAACATCGACCGGGAGCGGGAGCCATGACGGGCCCCCGCCGAAGGTCACTGCTCATCCAGATGCCGTTTCGGATCGATTTTGGCCAGCAGGCGTTTGCTGGCCTGGCGGTCTGCCGATTGCGGCTTGGCGTGCGGGCCGGCGCCTCCGACCCGCAGCTTGGCTGCCACGGCCACCGGGTTGCGCGGCGCTTTTTGCGATGGCTCGACGCGCATCGTCATCTTTTGCCGGGTTGCCAGGGCCTTGTTTGCCATGCCCGTTCCTTACAGCACGTAGCGCGACAGGTCTTCGTTGACCGCCAGCGCATCCAGACGCGCGTTGACATACGCGGCGTCAATCACTATGGTCTTGCCGCTGTCTTCGCTGGCCGTGAAGGACAGTTCTTCCAGCAGTTTTTCCATCACCGTGTACAGCCGGCGGGCGCCGATGTTTTCAGTGCGCTCGTTGACCGAGTAGGCGATTTCCGCCAGGCGGGTAATGCCTTCCTGCGCGAATTCCAGCTTGACGTCTTCGGTCGACAGCAGCGCTTCGTACTGCTTGGTCAGGCAGGCGTCGGTGCTGGTCAGGATGCGTTCGAAATCGGCGATCGACAGCGATTCCAGCTCGACGCGGATCGGGAAGCGGCCCTGCAGCTCGGGGATCAGGTCGGACGGCTTGGCCAGATGGAAGGCGCCCGAGGCGATGAACAGGATGTGGTCGGTCTTGATCATGCCGTACTTGGTGTTGACGGTCGTGCCTTCCACCAGCGGCAGCAGGTCGCGCTGCACGCCGGCGCGCGAGACATCGGCGCCGCCCACTTCGGAACGCGAGGCGATCTTGTCGATCTCGTCCAGGAAGACGATGCCGTTCTGTTCGACGTTCTGGATCGCCTTCTGCTTCATTTCTTCTTCGTTGATCAGCTTGGCCGCTTCTTCCTCGATCAGGATTTTCATGGCTTCCTTGATCTTGATTTTGCGCGCCTTCTTGCGCTGGCCGCCGATGCCGGAGAACATGGACTTGATCTGCTCGGTCATTTCTTCCATGCCCGGCGGCGCCATGATTTCCATTTGCGGACCGGTTTCGGCCAGCTCGATGTCGATTTCCTTGTCGTCCAGTTCGCCCTGGCGCAGGCGCTTGCGGAAGGTCTGGCGCGTGCTGTCGTCTTTCGGGGCGTCCGTGCCGGAGGGCGTGAAGCCGAAATCGCGCGCCGGCGGCAGCAGGATGTCCAATACGCGGTCTTCCGCGGCATCTTCTGCGCGCGCGCGGACCTTGGCCATCTCGGCCTGGCGGGTCTGCTTGACGCCAATGTCGATCAGGTCGCGGATGATGGTGTCGACATCGCGGCCGACGTAACCGACTTCGGTGAACTTAGTGGCTTCAATCTTGATGAACGGCGCATCGGCCAGCTTGGCCAGGCGGCGCGCGATCTCGGTCTTGCCAACGCCGGTAGGGCCGATCATCAGGATGTTTTTCGGCGTGATTTCATGCCGCAGCGGTTCTTCCACCTGCTGGCGGCGCCAGCGGTTGCGCAGCGCGATGGCGACCGCCTTCTTGGCCTTGCCCTGGCCAACCACGTGTTTGTCGAGTTCGCCGACGATTTCCTGCGGGGTCATGTTCATGCTGGATCCAGTGTTTCAATGATGTGGTTCAGATTGGTGTAGATGCACAGCTCACCGGCGATGGTCAGTGATTTTTTGACGACTTCCGCCGGCGACAGTTCCGTGTTCTCGACCAAAGCCTTGGCGGCCGATTGCGCGTAGGTGCCGCCCGAGCCGATGGCGCCCACGCCATCTTCCGGTTCCAGCACGTCGCCATTGCCGGTGATGACCAGCGTCGATTCGGCATCGGCCACCAGCAGCATGGCTTCCAGGCGGCGCAGCACGCGGTCGGTGCGCCAGTCCTTGGCCAGCTCGACCGAGGCGCGCAGCAGGTTGCCCTGGTGTTTTTCCAGCTTGCCTTCAAAGCGGTCCAGCAGCGTGAACGCGTCGGCGGTGCCGCCAGCGAAGCCGACCAGGACTTTGCCCTGATACACCTTGCGCACCTTGCGGGCCGTGCCCTTCATGACGATATTGCCCAGCGTGACCTGACCATCGCCGCCCAGCGCGACCTGCTTGCCGCGGCGCACGCACAGGATGGTGGTGCCGTGAAATTGTTCCATAGTTACCTCAAAGTAATGATGCGGACTGCTTCAAGACTGGAAAATGGGGCTGGGAAACGGAATTGCAAGTTAATACTTGTGCGGGTAGATGCGCGCCAGGCTGGCGTAGCCGAGTAATCTTAACAGCGCCGTGACCAGATGGTTCACGTCGCGCAGGGCGATTTTGCGGCCCTCGCCTTGCGCCGCCAGCGCTTGCAGCACGGAATGCAGCTGGAGCGCGCTGGCGTAGTCGATGCGGGTCAGGCGCGAGCAGTCGAAGACCAGCGCCGGGTACTGTTCAGCATACTGCTGGATCGCCGGGAGTAAAGGCCCCAGCTGATGTTCGATGACGGGCGGCAGCATGAAGCGGTCGGACGAGGCGGCGATGTTCTGCACCGGCGCCATCGCCACCTGCTGTGGCGGCGTGAACGACGGCGGCGAGACTTCAAACGTCACGCAGTAGTCCATGGCCGTGTGCTCGAATTCCTTTTCGCGTTGTTGCAGCTGCAGCAGTTCCAGCAACAGCAGCCACGGCGCGTCGCCGCCTTCGCGGCGGCCGGTGGCGATGCCGTCGCGCAGCAGCGTGGCGAGGGCCGGGGCGCCGACCAGGATCAGCTCGCGCTGGCTGGCTTGCAGCTGGCGCAGCGTGTCCAGCAGCAGCGCGCAACCGTCGGCATCGACGGCGCTGACGCGGCTGAATTCGAGACGCAGCACCGGGCTGCTGGCGGCTTGCTGGCGCAGGCGTTCCAGTTGCGGTGCGATGTGCTGGTCGAGCACGCCGGACAGGGCCGCGGTGGGCGTCAGGCCGGCCCAGCCAGGCGAGGCGGTGGCCAGCGCGGCCGGCGCATTCCATGGCGGCGGCGAGGTTTCAAACGTGCTCGCATAGTCGATCGACAGGCTGTCAAACGCGTCTTGCTGGCCGCTGACCTGGTACAGGTCGAACAGCATCCACCACGGCGTGCGGTCGCTGTTGAGGCCGGCCGTAGCGGCAACCGCGTCGCTGAGCATCTGCTCGGCGACGGCGCACTGGCCGTTGGCGTACAGGATGGCGATTTCTTCCACCACGGGTGTGGCGGCATCGGCCACGGCCAGCGGCAGCGCGTCATCGCCCAGCAGCAGGGTGGTGGCGATGGCGTCGAAGGCGTCGTTGCCGGCGGCGCGCGGCGGCCGTGCGGGACGCTGGCTGCCCCAGGCGGGTTCGGGCAGGTTGAAGATGTCGGCCGCCATGGCCGATTCAATCGCATCGATCTTCATGGCGGTGGCGCGGGCGATTTCGCGCTGGCGCGCTTGCTGGCTCTGGCGCTCGGCTTCGCTGTTGGCAGCCAGCCGCGCCGCTTCATCGTCGGTGAGCGGCGGCAAGGTCTCGGACTTCTTGAAGATAGAGAACAATCCCATAGCGACATAGTGTAGCCGCAAGCGGCAGCTTTGCCGCATTACCTATCGGACGGACTGTGCAAAACGGCGTAAAAAAAGCACGCGGGGTCAGGCGCGTGCTTTTTGCTGAGATGGAACGATCAGTCGCCGTACAGCTTCTGCTTCAGTTCGCGGCGTTGCTGGGCTTCCAGCGACAGCGTGGCGGTGGGACGCGCGATCAGGCGGGGAATGCCGATCGGCTCGCCGGTTTCTTCGCACCAGCCGTAGTCGTTGTTGTCGATGGCCACGATCGACTGCTGGACTTTCTTGAGCAGCTTGCGCTCACGGTCGCGGGTGCGCAGTTCCAGCGCGTGCTCTTCCTCGATGGTGGCGCGGTCAGCAGGGTCCGGCACCAGCACGGTTTCGCGCAGGTGTTCGGTGGTTTCGCCAGCGTTCTTCAGCAGCTCTTTTTCCAGTGCTTGCAGCTTGGCCTTGAAGAAGGCCATCTGCGCTGGATTCATATAATCCTTGTCATCCATCTTCAGAATTTCTTCTTCGGTCAGGATGCGCTCGGCGGCTGCTGGGGTCGATTTATTAGTTTTGGTCATAACTTCGCTTACCTTCGATACGACAGAGTTTGTCACATTAATCAGCCCGGGATTGTGGTTTTACCCACAAAACCGGGATAGTTTATACCAGACATTGTTCTAAACCGCTAATAAAGATGTCTTTGGGCAGATTTTTACCGATAAATACCATTTTGCTGCCACGAACGTCGTTTTCTCCCCATTTTGCGCCCAGATCGCTGCCCATAATCTGGTGCACGCCCTGGAACACTACTTTACGATCAGCGTCCTGCATGAACAATACGCCTTTGTAGCGCAGCATGCGAGGACCGTAGACATTGATGAGGCCGCCGAGGAACTCGTCGAGCTTGGCGGTGTCAAACGGACGTTTGCTTTTGAACACGAACGCCGCGATGTCATCGGTGTGATGGCTGTGGTGGTGGTCGTGATCGCAGTGCTCGCCATGCGCATGGTCATGCTCATGATGATGGCCGCAGTGCTCGTCATGGACATGGCCGTCTTCGTGGGTCTGCTCGGTCAGCAGGAAGTCGGGGTCCAGCTCCAGCTTGTCGTTGAGGTTGAAGCCTTTGAGGTCCAGCACCTCGGCAATCGGCGCGCGGCCAAAGTCAGACTTGCTGATCGGCGCGCGCGGGTTGATGCGGGTCAGGCGCGCGGTCAGCGCCGCCAGCTGGTCTGCGTTCACCAGATCGGCCTTGGACAGCAGCAGCTTGTCGGCGAAACCGACCTGGCGCTGGGCTTCTTCGTGCTGGTCCAGCTGGTCCATCGCGTGGCGCGCGTCCACCACGGTGACCACGGCGTCCAGCATGTAGTTAGCGCCCACTTCTTCGTCAACAAAGAAAGTCTGCGCTACCGGACCAGGATTGGCCACGCCGGTGGTTTCGATGACCACGCGGTCAAACTGGATTTCGCCCGCTTCGCGCTTTTGCGCCAGATTGCTCAGTGCCACGATCAGGTCGCCGCGCACGGTGCAGCAGATGCAGCCATTGTTCATTTCCACGATTTGCTCGCCGCTGTCCTGCACCAGGATTTCGTTGTCGATGTTTTCCTGGCCGAACTCGTTTTCAATGACGGCAATGCGCATGCCATGCTCTTCCTGCAGGATGCGATTGAGCAAGGTGGTCTTGCCGGCGCCCAGGAAGCCGGTGAGGATGGTGGTCGGAATCATAGCCATGTCGCGTTATCAGTGATCGGGGAACCCTAAATGGGGATTAAATGCAAAAATACAACCGGCCGATTATGCCGGAATATTTGCGGCGCCAGCAATTCGCCTGATTGAGCGATGTCAGTACGCGCTGGCTGGGGTTTATTTCAGTTTGGCGCGCGGATGGGCTTTGTCGTAGACCTCGGCCAGGTGCTGGAAGTCCAGCGCCGTGTAGACCTGGGTCGAGGCGATGCTGGTGTGGCCCAGCATTTCCTGCACCGCGCGCAGGTCGCCCGAGGATTGCAGCACGTGCGAGGCAAACGAGTGGCGCAGCATGTGCGGATGCACGTGGACCGGCGCGCCGTGCTGGACGCCATGGGTTTGCAGGCGCTGCTGGATCACGCGCGGCGACACGCGTGTGCCGCGTGTGCTCAGGAACAGTGCGTCGCTGCCGTCGGTGGGCGCGGGGCGCACGGCCAGCCACGCCTGCAGCGCCTCCATGGCGGCACTGCCGACCGGCACGCTGCGGCGCTTGTTGCCCTTGCCGGTGACGATGACTTCGCGGTTGCCGATTTCTACCCAGCCCAGGCCATCGCGGCTGGGCATGCGGTCCAGGCTGGCCAGCTCGGAGACGCGCAGGCCGCTGGAATACAGCAGCTCGAACATGGCGCGGTTGCACAGCGCGGCTGGCTCGCCGCCGGTGCCGGCCGCCGGGCGCGCGGGCGCCACCAGCTGCACCGCATCGTCAACCGACAGCGCGCGTGGCAGCGTCTTGGCGCGTTTGGGCGCACGCACGCCCTGGACCGGGTTGGCGGCCAGCGCCATTTTGTCGCTGAGCCAGTTGAAAAAGCCGCGCCAGCTGGACAGCTTGCGCGCAATCGAACGGGGATCGAGCTGCTGCGCGTGCAGCTTGGCGGCCAGGCGGCGGATCGCGAAATGGTCGATCTGCGGCCAGTCCTGGGCGCCGGTCAGTGTGGCCAGCGCCTGCAGGTCGCGCGCGTAGGCGGCAGTGGTGTGCTTCGACAGCTGCCGCACGCCGCCCAGATGGGCCAGGTAGGCGTCGATCCAGGCCAGCTTGCCGTCTGGAGCGTCGCTCATGGCGCCGGGCCTCAGGCCAGCAGCCAGGCCAGCGCGGTGCTGGTGGTTTCGCCGATGTGGACCAGGAAGTCGGTGGCCATCAGCGCGGTGAAGCGGTTGGCGTCCTGCGAACCCATGATGAGCAGGCCGAACGCTTGCTTGTCGCCCGGCTTGCGCAGCGGGATGATGACGGTCGATACCACGGCGGTCGGATCGTCCAGCCAGCGCACCGCTTCAAAGTCCTTGTTGGCGCCGCAGTACGGCGCCAGCAGGCTGTTGGCGAAGATGCGGGCATCGTCCGACACGCCCTTGACGAACCACTCGTCGCGGTAGTCGGGCGCGGCGCCCCAGATACGCACGGTCGCCTGCGGCACTTCAAACGCGGTTTTCAGGCCGCTGGTCACCGCGTGTGGCATGGAGCCCACATCTTCCGATTGCAGCAGGGTCTGGGTCCAGCGGTGGAACTTGTTGGCGATGGCTTCGTTTTCGGACGCCAGGCGCATCAGGTTGTGCATGCGCAGTTCCAGCGCTTTGTATTTGTCGCGCAACACTTCCATCTGGCGTTCCTGCAGCGATACGGCGCGGCCGGTCAGCGGACTGGATAACTTGATTTCTCCCAGCAGCTCAGCGTGCTCTTCGAAGAAATGCGGGTGGTCGGTCAGGTATTGCGCGACGGCGTTGGAGTCCAGTGGGGAAGTCATTGAAGTACTTGGTAGGCTAGGTTGAACTGCAATTCTAAACGAAAAAAAACGGACATGGTGGACCCATGCCCGTCATTCCCCAACTCACGCTGGCAGTTCTTGGCGACTGCGCTGGTTAGAAGTTGTGGTGGATACCCACGCTGTAGAAGTTGAAAGTGGCCGCCGGCGTCAGCTTCTTGCGGGTGCCATCGATGTACAGATAGGTGCGTGGCGACAGGTTGTAGTCATAGCCCAGCGAGAACTGCTTGGTCTTGGCAATGGCTGCGCTGTTGAGCACGTTGTCCGGGGTTTTCTGGCCGAAGCCCGCGCGTATCATGCCGGCGCCGATGTTGTAGTTGGCGCCGATCAGCCAGGCCTTGGTGATCGGGTTGATCGGCACGCTGTAGTCTTGGTCCTGGCGCTGGTAGGAGCCCATGAGCTTCAGGTCGGGAATCGGTTTGAACGAGGCGCCGATCGACCACAGCTTGGTGGACACGGCGTTGCGTTCATACGCCACATAGGCCGCGCCCGGGCCGTTGGTCACGGTGGCGCTCAGCGAATATGGGTTGACCGGCGCCATGGTGTTGGCCGGGAATTGCGGCAGGGTGGCCGTGCCGCGGCCAATGATGACCGGGTTGTTGGCGGCCTCCTTGGTGCCGACGGTAACGTTGAGCTGGAAGATGCCGCCGATCACTGGCGTGTTGTAGAACACGGCGTTGGAGAAACGGTTGGCCGAGTTGCCGGCCGGGCTCAGCGGATCGGAGGTATAGCCTGCCACTTGCAGGTCAGTCTGGTAGCCGGCCACGGCTGGCATGCCGGCCCACGGTTCAAACGCGGTGCTGGTTTCCTGGAATGCGGTCAGCGCACGGCCGATCCGCAGCGTACCGAAGTCGCCCTGCAGCCCGACACGGCTCTGGCCCTGGAACAGGGGGCGGGTAGTGCTTTCAATCACGCCGGTGTCCGGCTCGTAGCGGATTTCCAGCTGGAACAGCGCCTTGAGGCCGCTGCCGAGGTCTTCCACGCCACGGAAACCGAGTTTGTTGTTATCGCGTTTGCCGACGGCAGTCACGTCGGTATCGGTGCGCCGCGAAACACCTGCATCCAGCGTGCCGTAAATCACCACGGACGATTGCGCGTAGGCGACAGAAAATACGCCAGTCAGTGCCAGAGCCACCAGAGTTTTTTTCATTTGTGATTCCTTTATAAGTGTAGTCCTCATCCCCACTGCTGCAAGACTGCCGGTTGCTAGAACCTTAATGGCTGGCTGCGGCAATTGTGCTGGAATGGTCGATTGTGACGAGTTGTTTTGGTCGAAAGCCGTGTAAGCCCGGCTTCCTGTTGTATTTTTGAAACGTTTGCCCGCCCCCTTATTTGCCCCGTTCCGAGCGCGATTTGCCTGCATCAGGGCATAAAAACAGCTCTAGCGTACAGGTCGGAGCGGGGGAGGGCGCTTGTGGCAGATCAAGCCGCTACGCATATTGTTTGGGCGTATGGCTGGTGTGTGGCGTCAATCGCACGCTAAACTTAGGTTCATATGGCGCCGCAGACAACACAGCGGTGTCCCCCGCTTTCGATGAATCGCATTCATAAAGAGACGATGGCCAATCGAGAAGAGTTAGGGATCATACGTGGCGCCCGTGCCGGAGACGCGGACTGCCAACTGGCGCTGGGCAAGCTCTACTTGTTTGGCGGCGCCGGTCTGCCGCTCAACATGCCAACCGCGCTGCACTGGCTGAGCCGTGCCGCCCGGCAGGAGCAGGCGGAGGCATGGCGCCTGATCGGCAGCCACATTCCCTATGACATTGCCCGGAACTGCCTGCCCGATGTGCTGCGCTGGTATGAGCGCGCCTATGACGCCGGCATCGAACACGCGGGCCTGGTGCTGGCGCAACTGGTGCTGCAGCATCCGGCGCAAGCCGGGGCCACCGCCTTGCACGACAAGGCGCAACAGGCGCTGGAAGTGGCCGCGCGTGCCGGCCTGACCGAAGCGCAATGGCTGCTCACGCAGCCACACGGCGGCGGTCCGCTCAACCCGGCCGCAGCGGCGCCGCGCCGCGTGCGTCCTGTCGCGGTCCGCCGTCCTGCGCCGCAGATGTGGTGCGCGGACAACGCGATTGCCGCCGCGGACTATCAACGGCTGGACCAGCTGTGGCAGCAGGAGCCCACCGCATTCCTGCAAGCGGCGCGGCCGTTGCTGGGACCGTTGCTGGCGGCAGCGCCCGCCGATGCGGAAGCGGCGCGCGCCACCGACTGGCTGCCGGGGCCGCAGCAACTCAACTTGCTGGCGCGCTGTGCCGATCTGCTGCCGCCGGCCGACCTCGACGCTGAACTGCATCAATGCCGGGAATTGGCCGCCTACGCGGGCGAACGCAGCGCCCAGCTGGCGCTGGGTTTGTGGTTTGCCCGCATGGATGGCGACGGCAAGCGGCAGAGCAATGGCATTGCCGCCGTCAACTTCAAGCGTGCGATCCGCTGGCTGACGCTGGCCGGCGAGCAGGGCCTGGCGGATGCGTGGTACGCGCTGTCGCGCATCTATCTGAAACCCGAGTTCTCCCAGCGCTGCGTGGCGGAGGCGCAAAGCTATCTGGAGCGGGCGGCCGAAATGGGCCATTGCGGCGCGCAGCTCGAGTGCGGCATGTACGCGTGGCGCAACCGCCGCACGGACGAGTACAGCGATGTACGCGCCGCCTACTGGCTGCAAAAAGCGGCTGCGCAAGGCTGCGCGGAAGCGGAGACGGCGCTGGCGCGGGTTGCTGCCGCGCCCAAGGAAGCGGGCTGGATGGCAAGCCTGCTGGCGTGTCTGACGCGGGAGTTACTGGAAAGCCAGCCCTTGCTGGCGGCACGGCTGGAGCTGGCCGCCTTGTTCGGCCTGAGCCGGGCGGAAGCGTTGCTGCTGGATGTGAAGGCGGCCGACCAGGGCCATTGCCTGGTGGTGGACATCCGCGCCAGCTACGGCCGCAGCAAGCGCCGGCTGGTGCTGCTGCGCACGGCGCGCGAGCGGCAGGCGCTGGACCGCATCGTGCGTCTGTTTGAATCCATCGACAGCGGGCCGGACGGGCTGGAAGGCAATTATCGCCAGCGCCTTTACCGGCTCAAGACCTGGCTGCCGGCCGTCGGCGACGACGACCTGCTGGCTGCCTAGATCTCGATCTCACCCTCAAACACGGTCACGGCCGGGCCGGTCAGGAATGCCGGCTGGCCTTCGCCGGCCCAGGCTACCGACAGCTGGCCGCCGCGCGCATCGACGCGCACCGGGCTGTCCAGCAGGCCACGGCGGATGCCGGCCACCACGGCCGCACAGGAGCCTGTGCCGCAGGCCAGCGTCTCGCCCACGCCGCGTTCGAACACGCGCAGCTTGACGTGCTGGCGGTTGACCACCTGCATGAAGCCGGCATTGACGCGGTTCGGGAAACGGCAGTGATGCTCGATCAGCGGGCCGGTCAGTTCCACCGGCGCGGTATCGACTTCCGGCACCACCTGCACCGCATGCGGATTGCCCATGGACACTACCGAGATCAGCACGCTTTCGCGCGCGCCGCCCAGCTCCAGCACCAGCGGCCACAGCGTATCCTGGCCCTGCCGTTCACCATGCAGGCCTTCCGCGTCAAACGGCACGCGGGCCGGCTCCAGCACTGGCGCGCCCATGTCGACCGTGATGCTGCCGTCGATTTCCAGGCGCGGCGCGATCACGCCGGCCTTGGTCTGCACGGTAATCGATTGCTTGTCGGTCAGCCCTTTTTCCGACACGAACTTCACGAACGCGCGCGAGCCATTGCCGCACTGTTCCACTTCGCCGCCGTCGGCATTGAAGATGCGATAGCGGAAATCGCAGCCCGCTTCGGTAGGCCTTTCCACCAGCAGGATCTGGTCGGCGCCGACGCCGAAACGGCGGTCGCCCAGCAGCTTCCATTGCGCCGGCGTGAAATCGATGTGCTGGTTGACGCCGTCGATGACAACGAAGTCGTTGCCGGCGCCGTGCATTTTGGTGAATGTCAGTTTCATGGGCTTTTAGTGTTGGCTGTACAGCGAAGGCTCGCCTTGCGGGCGCGTCTTGAAGCGTTTGTGGGTCCAGAAGTATTCCGCCGGCGCTTCGCGCACCCGTTCTTCAATGAACTGGTTCATGCGGCGGGTCGCGGCCACCATGTCCTCACCCGGGTAATTGTCCCACACTGGATAAAATTTCACACGCCAGCCCTGGTAATCGGGCAGAAAGGTGGCGATCACCGGCATCACCTGCGCGCCGGTGGTGGCGGCAATGCGCGCGGTGGCGGTCAGCGTGGCGGCCTGGATGCCGAAGAAGGGCACGAACTCGGCGTCCTTCTCGCCGAAGTCCATGTCCGGCAGCATGAAGTAGGGCAGCTTGTCGCGCAGCGCGCGCAGGATGGGCTTGATGCCGTCCTGGCGCGTGAACAGCTTGACCGGCTTGAAGCGCGCGCGGCCGGCGCGCAGCACCTGGTCAAACGCGGCGTTCTTTTGCGTCACATACATCGACGAGGCGCTGGCCTCCATGGCGATCGAGGCGCCCGCCACATCCAGGCAGACGAAGTGCGGGCATAGCAGGATGGTCGGCTTTTCCGTCATCTGGGCCACCGGGATTTCGCCGGCCGGCTCAATCCGGATCAGCTTTTTCAGGCGCGACTCCGGCGCCCACCACAGGATGGCGCGCTCCCACACGCTGCGCGAATACGCCTGGAAGTGGCGGCGTGCAATGTCCACGCGCTCGGCTTCAGTCAGCTCCGGCATGCACAGGCGCAGATTGGTCAGCGCGATATGGCGGCGCGAGCGCAGCAGCACAAACAGCAGGCTGCCGATGGCGTCGCCAAAGCGGCCCAGCACCGGCAGCGGCAGCCAGTGCAGCAGCCACATTATTCCTAACATCAATTTCATACTTGTTCTCCCGCCGATGGTGCGTCAATTCCATGCGGCACCTTGTAGCGGTTGTAACTCCAATAATATTGCGACGGCTCGCGCACGATCAGGCGTTCCATGGCGGTGTTAATCGCCTGGGCCTGGTCGGCGCTATCGCCTTCCAGCGTGCCGTCAAAGGGCACGAAGCGTATCACATAGCCTTTGCCGCCGGGCAGACGCTGCGCGTACGTGACGATGATGGTGGCGTCGCCAAGCAGGGCCAGCTTGGCCGGCAAGGTCATGGTGTAGGCGTCGCGGCCGAAGAAAGTGGCCCACACGCCTTCGCCTTCCTGCGGCACCTGGTCGGGCAGCACGCCGACTGGCTTGCCTTTCTTGAGGCACTTGGCCAGCATGCGCACGCCGGACATATTGGCTGGCGCCAGCAGCAGGTTGTTGCGCGCGCGGGCGCCTTCGATGAGCGGCTTGAGTGCGGCTTTTTTAGGCGGACGGTACATCACCATGAGCTCGGTACGCAGGGCGATTTCCTGGGCGACGATTTCAAAACAGCCCAGGTGCGGCGTCATGAAGACGATGCCGCGGCCGGCGTCCAGCGCGGCCTGCACCAGTTCCCAGTTCTCCAGCGTGGCATGACGCGACACGCGCGCCGGGTCGGCGCACCAGATGAAGGGCAGCTCGATGATGCTCTTGCCTGCCTCCGCCACGGCGGCGCGCAGATGCTGGCTGACGCCGGCCTGGCGCATATTGTCGCGCATGCGGCGGCGGTAGGACGGCGACGTCCAGTACACCACCCAGCCCAGTGCTGCACCGATGGCATGCAAAAATGGCAATGGGAAGATGGAGAGAAAACGGAAGATGGGAACCAGCATGTCGTTTTTGTGCCTGTGTCAGAAGCAAGTTTTTTCAAAAAAGCGTAAAATACCATGAGAGTAGTAGCCGCTGAGTTAATGACAACTTGCGAAGCGGGATATAAATATCGCTAAAGCGTCGCAAGCCATCGTGGTAAGCGACAATTCCGTTTACACCCCTATAGCAGGAGCTTGCGATGTCAAATGATTATCTTTTCACCTCTGAATCCGTCTCGGAAGGTCACCCAGACAAGGTCGCTGACCAGATTTCCGATGCCATTCTCGACGCGATTCTGGCCCAGGACCCGAAAGCCCGTGTTGCCGCTGAAACGCTGTGCAATACCGGCCTGGTCGTGCTGGCAGGTGAAATCACCACCCACGCCAACGTTGATTATATTCAAGTAGCGCGTGAAACCATCAAGCGCATCGGCTACGACAACACCGAATACGGCATCGACTACAAGGGTTGTGCCGTGCTGGTCGCCTACGACAAGCAATCGCCGGACATTGCCCAGGGCGTGGACGAAGGCGCAGGCCTGGATCTGGACCAGGGCGCGGGCGACCAGGGCCTGATGTTTGGCTACGCCTGCGATGAAACCGCTGAACTGATGCCGGCCGCGATCCACTATGCCCACCGTCTGGTGGAGCGCCAGTCGCAGCTGCGCAAGGACGGCCGCCTGCCATGGCTGCGTCCAGATGCCAAATCGCAAGTCACGCTGCGCTACGTCAACGGCCGTCCGGTTGCCGTGGACACCGTGGTGCTGTCGACCCAGCACGCGCCAGAGATGCAGCACAAGGCGATTGAAGAAGCCGTCATCGAAGAAATCATCAAACCGGTGCTGCCGAAAGAATGGCTGCAGGGCACCAAGTACCTGGTCAACCCGACCGGCCGTTTCGTGATTGGCGGCCCGCAAGGCGACTGCGGTCTGACCGGCCGCAAGATCATCGTTGACACCTACGGCGGCGCTTCGCCACACGGTGGCGGCGCGTTCTCGGGCAAGGACCCGTCCAAGGTCGACCGTTCGGCTGCCTACGCCGCGCGCTATGTCGCCAAGAACGTGGTGGCCGCCGGCCTGGCGCGCCAGTGCCAGGTGCAGGTGTCGTACGCGATTGGCGTGGCCCGTCCGATCAACATTACCGTGTACACCGAAGGCACCGGCGTGATCTCGGACGAGAAAATCGCCGAACTGGTGCAAGAGCACTTCGACCTGCGCCCGAAAGGCATCGTGCAGATGCTGGACCTGCTGCGTCCGATCTACGCCAAGACCGCCGCCTACGGCCACTTCGGCCGCGAAGAGCCGGAGTTCTCGTGGGAGCGCACCGACAAGGCCGCCATCCTGCGCGCCGCGGCCGGCCTCAAGTAATCAAGCTCAGCCTTAGCTGAAAACACCAACGCCCCGGATCCGGGGCGTTGTGCTATCTGGCGTGCTACGTTGGCCGCTTGGGCGGCGGCGGGATCGGGTTGGGCGGTTCGTAGCGCCTGGGGTCGTCTTTATGCATCATCCTGCGTCCTTTATTGATAGCCGATGGCGCGATTCACCGCTTCCTGCGTGCTGATGCGTAGCGCCTGCGTGAGCAGCAGATCATGCGGAAACTGGCTGACCTCCACGCGGTAGGCGCTCCTGAAGCCCAGCAGTTTCTTCTCGAAATCCGCGACCGGAAAATCCGCATTGATTTTCATGCGGACGATGAGCGAGCCTATATCTATCACCATCGCGCTCAGTGCGGTGGCCAAGCCCGTATGGGTCTTGAGTTTGTCGGCGACCGCCAGCTGTTTGGAAATGATGGCCAGCAGCGTACTGGCTGACGTGAACCTCGGCCATAAAAAAGTATAGTCGCTATTTTTCCAGAATACGAGGCCGGCGAGCGCCGCGCCGCCGGACGCGATTGCGACGGCAATCTTGGTTACGCTGTCCAGCCAGACCCAGCGTGCCAGCAGCGCGGTTTCCAGCTCGGCGGCATAGCTGGCGCGGTACAGCAGGTCATGGGTTTCGTTCCAGATGGCGTCGCGCGGATCGATGGTCATGGCGGCACTCGCGGGCAAAAATAAAATAGAGGCCGGCCCTGCCGGCAGCGGTTTGCGCCGCCACAAACGGGCGGATTGTTGTCGCCATCCCGGTTTAACGATGCTAAAATGCACGTTCCGAGGAGCGCTGCGACGAACTATGCTTCGCCAGGCTCGGAGATCCCCAACCGCGCTCACGTTACTTTTTTCAACTCATGAAAGGAGGGCGTGATGAACGCCGTACTCAAATCCGCTCAAGACTACCTGGTTGCCGATATTTCGCTGGCGCCATGGGGCAACAAAGAAATCAAGATTGCTGAAACCGAAATGCCTGGCCTGATGGCCATTCGCGAAGAGTTTGCTGCTGCGCAGCCGCTGAAAGGCGCGCGCATCACCGGTTCGCTGCACATGACCATCCAGACCGCCGTGCTGATCCAGACCCTGGAGGCACTGGGCGCCGACGTGCGCTGGGCTTCGTGCAATATCTACTCGACCCAGGACCATGCTGCAGCGGCCATCGCCGCCAACGGCACCCCGGTGTTCGCGATCAAGGGCGAAACCCTGGACGAATACTGGGAGTACACCCACCGCATCTTCGAATGGCCTAACGATGCCGCTGGCAACCCGGTCTACTCGAACATGATCCTGGACGACGGCGGCGACGCCACGCTGCTGCTGCACCTGGGCGCGCGCGCTGAAAAAGATATCTCGGTACTGGCCGCGCCTGGCTCGGAAGAAGAAATCTGCCTGTTCAACGCCATCAAGGCCCGCCTGGCCAAAGATCCAGCCTGGTACTCCAAGCGTCTGCCGCACATCCTGGGCGTGACCGAAGAAACCACCACCGGCGTACACCGCCTGTACCAGATGCACAAAGAAGGCAAGCTGGCCTTCCCCGCGATCAACGTCAACGACTCCGTCACCAAGTCCAAGTTCGACAACCTGTACGGCTGCCGCGAATCGCTGGTGGACGGCATCAAGCGCGCGACTGACGTCATGATCGCCGGCAAGATCGCCGTGATCGCCGGTTACGGTGACGTCGGCAAGGGTTCGGCCCAGGCCATGCGCGCGCTGTCGGCGCAAGTGTGGGTAACCGAGATCGATCCGATCTGCGCGCTGCAAGCGGCGATGGAAGGCTACCGCGTGGTGACCATGGATTACGCTGCCGAGCATGGCGACATTTTCGTCACCTGCACCGGCAACTATCACATCCTGACCGAAGCGCACATGCTGAAGATGAAGGACCAGGCCATCGTCTGCAACATCGGCCACTTCGACAACGAGATCGACGTTGCTGCACTGAAGAAGTACACCTGGGAAAACATCAAGCCGCAAGTGGACCACGTGATCTTCCCATCGGGCAAACGCATCATCCTGCTGGCCGAAGGCCGTCTGGTCAACCTGGGTTGCGGCACTGGCCACCCTTCGTACGTGATGTCGTCGTCGTTCGCCAACCAGACCATCGCCCAGATCGAACTGTACGCCAACACGGCCAAGTACCCGGTGGGTGTGTACGTGCTGCCTAAGCACCTGGACGAAAAAGTCGCGCGCCTGCAGCTGAAAAAGCTGAATGCGCAGCTGACCGTGCTGACCGAAGAGCAAGCGGCCTACATCGGCGTGACGCAAGAAGGTCCGTACAAGCCAGACCACTACCGTTATTAATCTGAAAGCGGGGCCAATGGCCCCGCTTTTTTTGCAGCGAGAACTTTACATGCGTTTGGTCCTTACCTGGTTAATCAATGCAATTGCCTTGCTGGCAGTGCCTTACCTGATGCATTCCGTCGATGTCATAAGCATTAAGGCGGCCCTCGTCGCGGCGCTTGTACTGGGCCTGGTCAATACGCTGATACGTCCTGTGTTACTGTTGCTGACGCTGCCCGTGACCTTGCTGTCACTGGGCTTGTTCATCTTTATCGTCAACGGCTTCATGTTCTGGCTGGTGGCGCAGTGGGTGGATGGCTTCCACGTCGACAGCTTCCTGTCGGCCGTCGGTGGCGCACTGTTGTACAGCGTGATTTCCTGGGCTTTGTCTACCTTACTTCTGAAGAACCCAGATGGACAATCCTAATTTCAGTATCGAATTCTTCCCGCCGAAAACGCCGGAAGGCGCGGAAAAGCTGCGCGCTACGCGCACCAAGCTGTCCGCATTAAAACCGAAGTATTTTTCCGTGACCTTTGGCGCCGGCGGCACCACGCAGCGCGGCACGCTGGACACCGTGGTGGAAATCCTGGCCGCTGGTGAAGACGCCGCGCCGCACCTGTCCTGCGTAGGTGGTACGCGCGAGTCGATCCGCGACATCCTGGCCGAGTTCAAATCGCATAACATCAAGCGCATCGTTGCGCTGCGCGGCGACCTGCCGAGCGGCTACGGCGCGGCCGGCGAGTTCCGTTATGCGAATGAGCTGGTGGAATTCATCCGCCAGGAGACGGGCGATCACTTCCACATCGAAGTGGCGGCCTATCCCGAAGTCCACCCGCAGGCGCGCTCGCCGCAGGACGACCTGCAGGCGTTTGAACGCAAGATCAAGGCGGGCGCCAACTCGGCGATCACGCAATACTTCTACAACGCGGATGCCTACTTCCAGTTTGTCGAGCAAACCAACAAGCTGGGCATCAACGTGCCTATCGTGCCGGGCATCATGCCGATCACGAACTACACGCAGCTGATGCGCTTCTCGGATATGTGCGGCGCCGAGATTCCGCGCTGGGTGCGTTTGAAGCTGGCCAGCTTCGGCGACGACTCGGCCTCGATCAAGGCCTTTGGCCTGGACGTGGTCACGGCATTGTGCGAACGCCTGCTCAAAGGCGGTGCGCCCGGTCTGCACTTCTACAGCATGAACCAGGCTGCGGCGACCACCGCGCTGTGGCAACGCCTGGTTTAAGCGGATTCGGTCACGATGCGGTCCAGCGCCACATCGTGACCGTCGCTGTCAAAGCGCACCTGCAGGCACTGATACGCAATCCCCAGCGTCTGCGGGCGCGGATCGTAACGCGCCAGCGTGCGGTCGTAGAATCCTCCTCCATATCCCAGGCGATACCCTTGCGGGCTGAAACCCAGGCAGGGCACCAGCAGCGCCGGTGGATACGCCGCCTGCAAGCGCAGGTCGGCCGGCACCGCGACTCCCATCGCATCCCTGACCATGGCCTCGCCGATGCTCCACTCGGCAAACTCCAGCGCCGCATGTTTTTCCACCACCACCGGCAGCATCAGCTTCGCGCCCAGGCGTGACAGCTCGGCGTAGGCCGCATGCAGATCCGGCTCGTCGCGCAGTGGCCAGTAGACGCCCAGCGCGGACGGTTGCGCGGCCTTCCACCAGGCGATCACCTGCGCGCCGATTGCATGGTCCCAGACCGCGCGCATGCCGCTGTCGATGGCGCGGCGCGCGGTCAGCAGTTGCTTCCGTAAATCCGCCTTCTGTACTGGTGAGTTGGCATCGCTGCGTGGTATTCTTGGAGCGCTGGTCATAATTGATTCAAGTCTTAAGAGAGTTGCACATTGATTTCTGCTTCGAAATGGATTGCCGGCGCCCTCGTCGTTGCCTTAACCTCGTTCGCCCACGCCGACGACACCGATAGCCGCAGGGACGATGATGCCTTCCTGCTGCTGCGCGATGCCGTACGCCAGGACGACGCTGCCAAAGCGGATTTCTACGCCGCGCGCCTGCCCAACTATTCCATCCCGTCGTATGTCGACTATTATCGGCTGAAATCGCATTTGAAGGATGCCGCGCCGGAGGAAATCCGCAGCTTCTTCAAACGCTACGAAGGCCAGGCGATTGTCGATCGCCTGCGCAACGACTGGCTGCTGGAGCTGGGCCGCAAACGCGACTGGGCGACGTTCGACGAGCAGCTGCCGCTGTTCGTGCTCAACGACGATACCCAGGTCAAATGCTATGCGCTGGTTTCGCGCGCCCTCAAGGGCCAGAAAGTCGGCGATGAAGCACGTGCCTTGCTGACCGCGCCCAACGGCTACGGCCAGCCGTGCGCTGACCTCATCGCCACCTTGTACCAGAACGGCCAGTTCAACACCGAGGACCTGTACGCGCAATTGCGCCTGTCCGGCGAATACAACGCCACCGGCCAGGCGCGCCGCATCGTTACGCTGCTCGACGGCCCGGAAAAGAAAGCCGTGCAAGCGGTTGATTTGCCGACGGTGGCGGTAGCCAAGGGCATCGGGAATGGCAAGGTCGAACATCAGATCTACATCGTCGCCATTGGCCGCCTGGCCAAGACCAGCGTCAAGCTGGCGGTGCTGGCGCTGAACAAGGCCACGCCGAAGATGACGGCGCAGGAGCAGCAGCAGGCCTGGGCTGCGATCGCGCTGCAATCGTCGTACACGCTGGCGCCGGAAACCAGCGACTACTGGAAGCGCGCCAACGGTGCACCGCTGTCGATCGACCAGATGCAATGGAAGACCCGCATCGCGCTGCGCAGCGGCGACTGGCGCCAGGTCGAGAACACTATCCGCGCCATGCCGTCGGCGCTGCGCAATGAACCGACCTGGGTCTACTGGCTGGGCCGCGCCCTGATGGCGCGCGATGGCGTCAGCAGCCAGCCAGGCGGCGAAGCGCTGCAGCTGTTCCGCAGCATCTCGGAGCAGTCGAATTACTACGGCCAACTGGCGCTCGAAGAAACCGGCCGGCTGATTACGATTCCCACGCCGGGCCAGCCGATTTCGCAAGCGGAGATCGCGCCGATGGCGGCCAACCCCAACTTCCAGCGTGCGCTGAAGTTCTTCGGCATGCGCCTGCGCTTTGAAGGCACGCGTGAATGGAACTGGGGCTTGCGCGGCATGAGCGAGCGCGATCACCTGGCCGCCGCCGAATTCGCGCGCCAGAACAATATCCTCGACCGCATGGTCAACACCTCGGAGCGTACCCGCATCCAGGTCGATTACACGCAGCGGTTCCCGTCGCCGCACAACGACGTCATGCATCCGGCCACGCAGACGCTGGGCCTGGACAAGGCCTGGGTGTATGGCCTGATCCGCCAGGAATCGCGCTTCATCATGGATGCGCAGTCGCATGCCGGCGCGTCGGGCCTGATGCAGGTGATGCCGTCCACCGGGCGCTGGATCGCCAAGAAAATCGGCCTCACCGATTTTGCGCAGGAGATGCTAGGCGATGTGCGCTATAACATCATGCTGGGCACGAACTACCTGAACATGGTGCTGGGAAATATGGACGGCTCGCAGGTGCTGGCCACTGCGGCTTACAATGCGGGTCCGGGGCGCCTGCGCACCTGGCGCTCGACGCTGACCAAACCGATGGACAGCACCGTGTTCATCGAATCGATTCCTTACGTCGAGACGCGCACCTACGTCAAGAACGTCATGTCGAATACCGCGTACTATGCGGCACTGTTTGAAGGACGGCCGCAATCGCTGAAGGCACGCCTGGGCATCGTGGCGCCGAAAGGCTATACCGAACAGGAAGAACAGGAAACCAGCTTCGTGCCCCGCTGATTCCCCACCCTACAGGAACGACTCATCATGCAGACTACCCAACTCGATCCAGGCCTGTCGCAAGCGCTGGCCGCAGCGCGCTCGCCGGGCCTGACGCTCGTCATCGGCAACAAGAACTACTCGTCGTGGTCCATGCGCCCATGGGTGGCGATGACCGCGTTCGGCATCCCGTTCCAGGAAGTGCGCGTGCTGCTGGATCAGGACGACACCGCCAACCGCATCTGCAGCTACTCGGCTTCCGGCCGCGTACCGGTGCTGCTGGCCGGCGAGGAAATGACCATCTGGGACAGCCTGGCGATCTGCGAATATCTGGCCGAGCAGTTCCCCGAGCTGCATCTGTGGCCGCAGGACGTGGCGGCGCGCGCCATGGCGCGTTCCGTATGCGCCGAAATGCACGCTGGCTTCAGCGATCTGCGCAACTCGATGTCCATGAATATCCGCGGCAGCTATCCGGGCAAGGGCCGCACGCCGGGCACGCAGGCCGACATTGGCCGCATCAGCGAAATCTGGGAAGAGTGCCTGTCACGCTTTGGCCATCACCAGTTCCTGTTCGGCGACTTCTCGATTGCCGATGCCTACTTCGCTCCGGTGGTGTGCCGCTTCCGTACCTACGGCGTGACACTGGCGCCAGCGCTGGACGCCTATTGCCAGCGCGTGCTGGCCCATCCCGCCGTCGCGCGCTGGATCGAGGAAGCCTTGGCCGAAACCGAAGTGGCGCCCAAGCACGACGCTGAAATGCCGGACTGAGACCATGCAGACTTACGTAGTAGGCGGCGCCGTTCGTGATGCGCTGCTAGGCCTGCCGGTCAAGGATCACGACCACGTGGTGGTGGGCGCGACGCCGGATGACATGATCGCCCAAGGCTTCCGCCCGGTCGGCAAAGACTTCCCCGTGTTCCTGCATCCGAAAACGCAGGAAGAATACGCGCTGGCCCGCACTGAACGCAAAACCGCGCCCGGCTATAAAGGCTTTGTGTTCCACACGTCGGCGGACGTCACGCTGGAAGAAGACCTGGTGCGCCGTGACCTGACCATCAACGCGATTGCGCGCGCGGATGATGGCACGCTCACTGATCCGTACGGCGGCCTGCGCGATATTGAACAGCGCATCTTCCGCCACGTATCGGAAGCCTTTACGGAAGACCCGGTACGCATCCTGCGTCTGGCACGCTTTGCCGCGCGCTTCAGTGATTTCCAGGTCGCCCCTGAAACCAACGCCCTGATGAAGCAGATGGTGGCGCAGGGTGAAGTCGATGCGCTGGTGGCGGAGCGCGTGTGGCAGGAGCTGTCGCGTGGCCTCATGGAGCAAAAGCCTTCCCGCATGTTCGACGTGCTGCGCGATTGCGGTGCACTGGCGCGCATCCTGCCGGAGCTGGATGTCTTGTGGGGCGTGCCGCAGCCGGAGAAATGGCACCCTGAAATCGACACCGGCGTCCATGTGATGCAGGTGATCGACTGCGCCGCCAGACTGGAACGCGACCTGCCGACACGCTTCGCCTGCCTGATGCACGATCTGGGCAAGGGTGTCACGCCGTCCGCAAACTGGCCGGCGCATCACGGCCATGAAGGCATGGGCGTCAAGCTGGTGGAGCAAGTCTGCAAACGCTTGCGCGTACCGGCTGAATGCCGCGACCTGGCGGTGATGACCGCGCGTGAACACGGCAATGTCGGCCGCGCATTGCAGCTGCGTTCCAACACCATTGTCACCTTGTTCGAACGTTGCGACGCCTTCCGCAAGCCGGCGCGTTTTTCGCAGATGCTGCTGGCGACGGAATGCGATGCGCGTGGCCGGATTGGCCCGGATGCCAGCTATGCCGATGCAGCGTTCCCGCAACTGGCGCATCTGGAGACGGCCCTGGCGGCAGCACGCGGTGTCAATGCCGGCGAAATTGCGCAAAGCTGTGCCGACAATCCGCAACGCATCCCTGAGCGCGTGCACAGCGCGCGCGTGTCGGCCGTCAAGGCAGCGTTGAACGCAGCCGACGACGAAGACGAGTCCTAAATCAGCATGGCCGATCTGGTCACGGTGCAGTACTCGCCGTGCAGATTGGCCAGCGTCATGTCGTGCACTTCCTGTGCCGTGCGCTGCTTGCCGCTCCAGTCTATGCGGTCGAATGTAAAGCAGGCGTCTTCCACCAGCCAGACCGTGAATCCCAGATTGCCTGCCATCCGCACCGTCGCTTCCACCGAATTGCTGGTCGAGACGCCCGCGATCACCAGCGTGTCCAGACCGCGCTCGCGCAGATGCGCTTCCAGTCCCGTACGAATGAATGCGCTGTTGGTCTGTTTGGCGAACAGTGTTTCTCCTTGCAGCGGCAGCACCTCCGGCTTGAACGCGTGGCCGGGCTGGCCCGGCCGGTAGGTCGATGCCGGCTCGGTCGAGTCATGGCGGATATGGATGACGGGCCGGCCGGCGGCACGCCACGCTTGCAGCAGTGCGCCGGCCACGCGCTCGGCGTCGGGGTGGTTACGCGGTCCCCAGCTGGGATTGTCGACGGCCTGCTGCAGATCGATCAGCAGCAGCACGGCGTTAAAAGGGAGTGAGTTCATGCCGTCATTGTGCATGGATGCGCTGGATATCGCCATTGCATATAATTGTCTATCTCATTCATTCTGGATATGCGATGGATACCGCCTTTCTCACGCTGCGCCACATCGAAGTGTTCCGCGCCATCATGCAAACCGGCAGCGTGACCGAGGCGGCTGCGCTGCTGAATACATCGCAGCCGACCGTCAGCCGTGAGCTGGCACGCATGGAGTATGTGTGCGGCATGCGGCTGTTCGAACGTGGCAAAGGGCGGTTGCAGGCCACGCAGGAAGCCGGCACATTGTTCGGCGAAGTGCAGCGCGCGTATCACGGCATGGAGCGTGTGCGGCAGGCGGTGGAGGAGATCCGTCTGCATCGTGGCGTGCAGGTCTCGGTGATCTGCCAGCCCGGCCTGGCGCAATCGCTGCTGCCGCATGTGTGCAAGGCCTTCCTCGACAACGGCAGCGACGCCGGCATCCGCATTACGCCGCAGGACCAGCCGCTGCTGGGCGAATGGCTGGCGGCGCAGCAGTTTGATCTGGGTGTCATGGAAAGCGGCGTGGCGGTTGCAGGCGTCGAGCACAGCGTGATCTTTGAAGGCCAACAGGTTTGCGTACTGCCGCCCGGCCACGCACTGGCCAGGCGCAAAGTCATCAAGCCCGCCGATCTGGCTGGCCAGCCTTTCATCCGGCTGGCGGATGGCGACCCGCAGCGCATCAGTATCGATGCCGCGTTTGCAGCGGCCGGCGTCAGCTACCGGCCGATACTGCAAACGCATAGCTCCGCCGCTGCCTGTGCGATGGTGGCGCAGGGCCTCGGCGTTACCGTGGTCAATCCGCTCATGGCATGGCTGGCGCAGGGCCAGGGGCTGGTGATACGCCGCTTTGCACCAGCGATTCCGTATGCGGTGCTGCTGGCGTTGCCGCGCTATCGTCCGCCGTCTGCGGCCGTGAGCGCGTTTGCCGATGCGGTGCGCCGCAGCGGAAAGCAGTTGGCAAAAGCCCTGGCCGCCGCGCTGAAGCCATCGTTTACAATGGACCGCTATGAACCCTGATCTGTTCCAGAATCCGCTGCGCCGTTGGGGCAAGCTTAAGGACGGCAAACGCCGTCCGACCGTGCTGGTGAAAGAGCTGCGCGAGCGTGACCGCCGCCGCATGCTCAGGCACTTCCTGGATCTGGAGGACAGCGACCGCCTGCTGCGCTTTGGCTCCGTGCTGCCGGATGAGCAGATCACCCATTACGTCAACCGCATCGCCTTCTCGCGCGACATGGTGTTTGGCGTCTACAACCGCGTGTTCCGGCTGGTGGCCGTGGGCCATCTGGCGTTTGCGCCGCGCGATGAATCGAAAAGCGCGGTCACGGTGAAAGAGCGCGTGGCGGAATTTGGCGTCTCCGTCAGCCGATCGGCGCGCGGCCTGGGCATCGGCTCCAAACTGTTCGAGCGCGCCGCCATCCACTGCCGCAACAACGACGTCGACACGCTCTACATGCACTGCCTGTCGTCCAACAAGACCATGATGCACATCGCCAAAAAAGCAGGCATGGAAATCCACCGCGATTACGGCGAAGCGGACGCCTACCTCAAACTGCCGCCCGCCAATCCGGCCAGCATGCTGCAAGAAGCGCTGGACGAACAATTCGCTGTACTGGACTACACCCTCAAAGCCAACAGGCGCGCCGCCGTCAAATGGCTAGGACGCCTGATCGGCCGCAAGTAATTACACCAGCGGCAGGGCCGTGGTGTCTTTCACGCGCTGCAGGGCGAACGAGGATTTCACGTCCAGCACTGCCGGGTGGCGCAGCAGCGTCGCCATCATGAAGCGCGAGAAGTGATCCATGTCTTCGACATGGACGCGCAGCAGGTAGTCCATCTCGCCAGTCATGGCGTAGCAGGCCACGACTTCCGGCCACTGGGCCACGGATTCGGCAAAGTCGGCGCGTGGCGATGGCGGTGCGTTGGCGGCGCCCAGCGCGCGGGCGTTGCTGTGCGCGGCCGCTTCGCTGTGCTTCTCCAGGCGCACGTTCACGTAGGCCAGCAGGCCCAGGCCGATCTTGTCGGGGTCCAGCAGGGCCACGTATTGGCGGATCACGCCCGCTTCTTCCAGGCGCTTGATCCGGCGCAGACAGGGCGATGGCGACAGGGCGACCAGCTCGGCGACGTCCTGGTTCGACAGGCGGCCATCGGACTGCAATATGGACAGAATCTTACGATCCGTTTTGTCCAGCGCTATTTTGGTCATAAATACCTCGGAAATTCGGAATTAAGGGCAATATTATTGCTCAAAACGACGACGCATGGGAATTGTTTGCAATTTTATGCTGCGAGGGCGGGTCTATACTTGGCGTATTCCTATAAAGGAGACGTGTATGAAATTCCAGCCATGGGATAACCCGATGGGCACGGACGGATTCGAATTTGTCGAATACGCCGCCCCGGACCCCAAAGCCTTGGGGGCGCTGTTCGAGAGCATGGGCTTTACCGCCATTGCCCGGCATCGCCACAAAGATGTGACCCTGTACCGTCAGGGCGACATCAATTTCATCATCAACGCCGAACAGGATTCTTTCGCCCAGCGTTTTGCGCGCCAGCATGGCCCTTCGGTCTGCGCCATCGCCATCCGCGTGCAGGACGCGGCCTTTGCCTACCAGCGCGCGCTGGAGCAGGGCGCCTGGGGCTTCGATAACAAGACCGGCCCGATGGAGCTGAATATCCCGGCCATCAAAGGCGTGGGCGATTCGCTGATTTATCTGGTCGACCGCTGGCGCGGCAAGAACGACGGTCAGCAGGGCGCGATTGGCGATATCAGCATCTACGATGTGGACTTCGTGGCGATCCCCGGCGCGGTCGCCAACCCGGTCGGCCACGGCCTTACCTATATCGATCACCTGACCAACAATGTGCACCGTGGCCGCATGAAGGAATGGGCCGACTTCTACGAGAAGATGTTCAACTTCCGCGAGGTCCGCTATTTCGACATCGAAGGCAAGCTGACCGGCCTGAAGTCGAAAGCCATGACTTCGCCGTGCGGCAAGGTACGCATCCCGATCAATGAATCGTCGGACGACAAGTCGCAGATCGCCGAGTACCTGGACCAGTACCACGGCGAAGGCATCCAGCACATCGCGCTGGGTACCGACGATATCTATACCTCGATTGAAGCGATGAAGCAGGCCGGCATCGACTTCCAGGACACCATCGAAACCTATTACGAACTGGTGAACCGCCGCTTGCCGAACCACGGCGAGCAGCTGGAAGAGCTGCGCCGCCTGCGCATCCTCATCGATGGACACAGTAATGACAGCGAGCGCGAACTGCTGCTGCAGATTTTCACGCAGAACGTGATCGGACCGATCTTCTTCGAGATCATTCAGCGCAAGGGTGACCAGGGCTTCGGCGAAGGTAACTTCCGCGCGCTGTTTGAATCGATCGAACTGGATCAGATTAAACGCGGCGTCTTGCAGGACCCCAGCAAGACCGCAGCATAAGAGTAAGCCGGCAGTAGAGCACACAGACGAAGCGCCGGCGGAGTGTTTGAGTATATTGGAGACAAAATGAATGCACCTCAAAAGGGTTTGCAGCTAGACCCGTCGCTAAAAGGCGATGAGATTACCCTGGACGACAAGTGGACGCTGGAACGCGGCCGCGCCTTTATGACCGGCACGCAGGCGCTGATCCGCCTGCCGATGATGCAGCGCGAGCGCGATCTCAAGGCTGGCCTGAACACGGCTGGCTACATCACCGGCTACCGCGGTTCGCCTGTCACCAGCGTCGATATGACGGCCATGAAAGCCAAGAAGTATCTCGACGCGCACCACGTCAAATTCCATCCCGGGATGAATGAAGACCTGGCGGCGACGGCCGTCTGGGGCACCCAGCAAACCAATCTGTTCCAGGATGCCAAGTACGACGGCGTGTTCTCCATGTGGTACGGCAAAGGCCCTGGCGTGGACCGCTGCGGCGACGTCTTCAAACATGCGAACAACGCCGGCTCCGCCAAGCATGGCGGCGTGCTGGTACTGGCCGGCGACGACCACGCGGCCAAGTCGTCTTCAACGGCGCACCAGTCGGACCATATCCTGAACGCCTGCGGCATTCCGGTGCTGTATCCATCGTCGGTGCAGGAATACATCGACTACGGCCTGCACGCGTGGGCCATGAGCCGCTATACCGGCCTGTGGGTGTCGATGAAGTGCGTGACCGACATCATCGAATCCGGCGCCGTGGTGGACTTCGATCCGGACCGCGTGAAGATCGAGCTGCCGACCGACTTCGATCTGCCCGAAGGCGGCCTGAATATCCGCTGGCCGGACACCGTGCTGGACATGGAAGTCCGCATGAACAGCTACAAGTGGTACGCCGCGCTGGCCTACTGCCGTGCGAATAAGCTGAACAAGATCATCTGGGATTCGCCGAAGCCGAAAATCGGCATCATCACCGCCGGCAAATCCTACCTGGACACGCGCCAGGCGCTGGCTGACCTGGGCATTGACGAACAGGCCGCCGCCGATATCGGTATCCGCCTGTACAAGATCGGCATGACCTGGCCGCTGGAAGCGGATGGCGTGCACGAATTCGCCAAGGGCCTGGACGAAATCCTGGTGGTGGAAGAGAAGCGTCAGATCCTGGAATACGCGCTCAAGGAAGAGCTGTACAACCTGCCGGACGGCCAGCGTCCGCGCGTGGTCGGCAAATTCGACGACACCGGCGAATGGAGCAACAAGGGCAAGACCGGCCACGGCGACTGGCTGCTGCCGGCAACCTATGAATTGAACCCGGCGCAGATCGCGCGCGCCATTGCGTCGCGTATCGCGCACTACTGCGCCGGTCATCCGGTCGCCAAGCGCGTGCAGGAACGTGTGGCGTTTCTGGAGGCGAAAGAGCTGGCGCTGAAAACCCTGCCAGCCAAAGGCAATCCGCAGACCGACCGCACACCGTTCTTCTGCTCCGGCTGCCCGCACAATTCGTCGACCAAGGTGCCGGAAGGTTCGCGCGCGCTGGCCGGTATCGGCTGCCACTACATGGTGCTGTGGATGGACCGCGAGACCTCGACCTTCACCCACATGGGCGCGGAGGGCGTGACCTGGGTGGGCCAGGCGCCGTTCACCAACGAGAAGCACGTGTTCACCAACCTGGGTGACGGTACCTACTTCCACTCGGGCATATTGGCGATCCGCGCAGCGGTGGCGGCCAAGGTCAACATCACCTACAAGATCCTGTTCAACGATGCGGTGGCGATGACCGGCGGCCAGGCCTTTGATGGTCCGCTCGACCCAGGCATGATCTCGCGCCAGATCGCGGCGGAAGGCGTGACGCCGATTATCGTGGTCACCGACGAGCCGGAAAAATATCCGTCCGATTACAACTGGGCGCCAGGCGTCACCGTGCGCCATCGCAGCGAGTTGATGGACGTGCAGCGCGAGCTGCGCGACAAGCCGGGCGTGTCGGCCATGATCTACGACCAGACCTGCGCCTCCGAGAAACGCCGCCGCCGGAAACGCAACGAATACCCAGATCCGGCCAAACGCGCGGTCATCAACGAAGCGGTCTGCGAAGGCTGCGGCGACTGCTCGGTGCAGTCCAACTGCCTGTCGGTGGAGCCGCTGGAAACGGACCTGGGCCGCAAGCGCCAGATCAACCAGTCCTCGTGCAACAAGGACTTCTCCTGCACCACCGGTTTCTGCCCGAGCTTTGTGACGGTGGAAGGCGGCGCGCTGAAGAAACCGAAGAAAGCCGCAGTGGGCGATGCGCCGATGCCGGTATTGCCGTCGCCAGCGTTGCCTTCCACCGCGCAGCCGTACGGCATCCTGATCACCGGTATCGGTGGCACCGGCGTGGTGACCGTGGGCCAGATCCTGGCCGTGGCTGCCCACGTTGAAAACAAGGGCGCCATTGTGCTGGACATGAGCGGCCTGGCGCAGAAGGGCGGCCCGGTGATGTCGCACGTGCGCCTGGCGGATCATCAGAGCGATCTGCATTCGACCCGCGTGGGCACGGGCAGCGCCGACCTGGTGATCGGTTGCGACCAGATCGTGACCGCGTCGCGCGATGCGCTGTCGCGCATGGGCGAAGGCCGTACGCATGCGATGATCAACTCCACCGGCGCCACCACGGCAGCTTTCGTGAAGAACCCGGACTGGCAGTTCCCGGATGCCTCTTCGCGCGGTGAAATCATCCGTGCCTGCGGTGGCGACAACGTCGATTTCGTCGATGCCGGCCAGATCGCGACCGCCCTGATGGGCGACTCCATCGCCACCAATATGTTCATGCTGGGCTACGCCTTCCAGAAAGGCCATGTGCCGCTGAGCGAAGCCGCGCTGCTCAAGGCGATCGAGCTGAATGGCGTGTCGGTCGCCTTCAACAAGGCCGCGTTCAACTGGGGCCGCACTGCCGCGCATGACCTGGCGTCGGTGACCAAGCTGACCACGCCGGCCAAGGTGATCGAGTTCAAACGCATCCAGACGCTGGACGACATCATCGCCAAGCGCATGGAGCTGCTGACCGCTTATCAGAACAGCGATTATGCCAAACAGTATAAATCGTTTGTTGACCAGGTCCGCGCGGAAGAGGCCAAGCTGGGCAAGACCACGCGTCTGACCGAGGCGGTGGCGCGCTACTTCTACAAGCTGATGGCGTACAAGGACGAATACGAAGTGGCCCGCCTGTACACCGACGGCGCTTTCCAGCAGAAGGTGGCCGGCATGTTTGAAGGTGACATCACGCTCAAGTTCCACCTGGCGCCGCCAATCTTCGCCAAGCATGACGCGCAAGGTCACCTGATCAAGAAGCAGTACGGTCCATGGATGATGAAGGCCTTCGGCGTGCTGGCCAAGTTCAAAGGCCTGCGCGGCACGGCGCTGGACGTCTTCGGCTACACGGAAGAGCGCAAGATGGAGCGTGCGCTGATTACCGAGTACCGCAACACCATGGCCGGCTTGCTGTCCAAGCTGAATGCGGACAATCTGGCGCAAGCCGTGGCCATCGCCAGCATTCCGGAAGACATCCGCGGCTATGGCCATGTGAAGGAACGTCACCTCAAGGCAGCCAAGCAGAAAGAAGCCACGCTACTGGCCAATTTCGGCAAACCCGCCGTGAAGGCTGACACCACCACCGCACCACACGCGGCCTGATTCCGCTTTCATCCCCCCCTCGACGGAAGGCTGCGGCCTTCCGTTTTTTTTGCCTCAGGCCTGCGGGAAAGTGTGACATTCGGACATCATTGTCAATATAAATACCTAATTTAATAACGATATATGTTTTAAGTTTTTGTATATCTTGATAAATTAGAAAAACGCATAAAGAAGCGCATTTATATTCGTTCTCTTAACGGTTTGCACTTGTTAAGGTGGCACCCTTTAAAAACCCGGACCACTTCAATGAAAACAAAATTCAAATTGAACCCGCTGGCGGCAGGCGCAATCGCCCTGACGTGCGGTGTCGCCGGCCCTACGTTGGCACAGGCACAGGAATCGTCAGCGGCGGCCACCACGCCGCCAGCTGTTGTTATCACCGGCTCCCGCATTCCGCGCGCCGGCACGGAAGGCCCGTCGGCGGTGACCGTGATCACCGGCGATGACATCGAGAAGCAGGGCTACCGCAATGTGTTCGATGCGCTGACCAATCAGACGCAGAACAGCGGCTTTGTGCAGGGCGCCGACTTCGGCAACACCTTCACGCCATCGGCCAACGCCATCAGCCTGCGCGGTCTGGGTCCGAACCACACGCTGGTGCTGCTGAACGGCCGCCGCATGGCGGACTTCCCGATTGCCTACGAAGGCACGGTCAACTTCACCAACCTGGCCAACATTCCATCGAGCGTGGTGGACCGCGTTGAAATCCTGAGCGGCGGCGCATCGGCCGTCTATGGCTCGGATGCGGTGGCGGGTGTGGTCAACATCATCCTGAAGAAAAAAGCCGAAGGCTACGATATCAACCTGAAGGCGGGCGACAGCTCGCGCGGCGGTGGCGGCGACAAGCGCGTGCAGTTCACCGGCGGCAAGAGCTTCGACAAGCTCAACACCCTGTTCAGCGTGGAACTGCTGGAACGCGAACCGCTGTGGAGCGCGGACCGCGAATTCATGGCCACCAAGTCCGGCACGCCGACCACGGTCCTGGCGCGCAAGAACGTCAGCACCGGCAAGTATGTGGACCTGGGCGATACCTGCTCCGGCATCGGCGACCTGTTCGGCGGCAGCACCATCAAGTACACCGCCAAAGCCGGCAGCTACTGCGCCAGCCCGAAAGTCGCGCCGACCTACTGGACCACGCAGACCAAGAACAGTAGCCAGAATCTGTTCGGCAGCGCCAACTACGAGCTGTCGCCGGAAATCACGCTGTACGCCGAGGCGCTGTATGGCCAGAACCGCAGCACCAACAATACGCGCGGCCCTTCGTGGACGTCGCGCTCGCTGACCGACAGCTATTTCTGGAACCAGAACACCAATGCCTACGAGGCCTGGACCCGCTACATCTCGCCAGAAGAAATCGGCGGCGTGGACCGCTACAACCGCTTCTGGGATGACAAGGCAAGCTCGCTGTCGTTTGGCGCGCGCGGCACCATCCCTGGCACCACCTGGGGCTATGAAGCCGGCTATACCGCCTCGCTGTACAAGAGCCAGGACCACCGCCCGCGCGCGCTGGCCAATATCGACAGCTTCTTCCTCGGCCCACAGCAGGGCGTGGACAAGAATGGCGTAGCGATCTTCGCGCCTGATCCGGCACGCCTGACCAAGCGCCTGACGCCGCAGGAGTTCAACAGCATCACCGATGCCTCAGTCAGCAACGACAAGTCGTGGACCAATACCCTGAGCCTGACCGCCAACGGCGAAGCGTTCGCGCTGCCTGCCGGTCCGCTGAAGGTGGCAACCGTGGCGGAAGTGGGCAAGCAGGGCTTCTCGAACGAACCGGATCCGCGCATCAACCAAGGCTACTTCTACACCACGCCGGGCGCCGACGTTACCGCCGGTACCCGCAAGCGCTATGCGCTGGGTGCGGAACTGAATATCCCGGTGGTGAAAACGGTGGACGCCACGCTGGCCGGCCGCTATGACCGTTACAGCTTCGCTGGCCGCAACGATGGCAAGTTCACCTACAACACCGGTGTGGAATGGCGTCCGGTACAGCAGGTGCTGGTACGCGGCACCTACGCCACCAGCTTCCGCGCGCCGGACATGAACTACATCTACAAGGCACGCGGCACCGGCTACTATTCGCAAACCACCGACTACTGGCGCTGCGCCAAGGCGGGCCAGCCGATCGACAGCTGCGACTACGCCAACTACTCGCCAGGCTCGGACTATGTGCAGACCGGCAGCAAGGACCTGCGTTCGGAGAAGGGCCGTTCGACCGGTCTGGGCATCGTATGGTCGCCAAGCGCGGACTTCGACGTCTCGCTGGACTACTGGAACATCAAGATCGACGACCTGGTCACCAACCTGAGTTCCGACAAGCTGCTGCGTGACGAAGCGGCGTGCCGCGTGAAGGGCGACCTGACCTCGCCAACCTGCGCCGATGCGATCGCACGCATTACCCGCTACCCGGATAATGCGCTGAACCGTCCGGGCGAGATCAAACAGATCCTGGTGAACCCGATCAATGCGGCATCGACCAAGGTGGATGGCATCGACGTCTCGGCCAAGTATGTTTTCCGTACCAAGGACTACGGCAATTTCATCACCAAGGCCAACTACTCCAAGACCCTGAACAAGCACTCGCGCCAGTTCACCGGCGATCCGCTCGAAAACGATCTGGAGGACATGAGCAATACCGACTGGCGTGACAAGCTCAATGCCAGCGTGACCTGGAACGTGGGCAAATGGTCGAACACCCTGTTCCTGCAGCGCTACAGCAAGATCCCGAACGGCGCCGGCACCGCTTACCTGACGCCGACCACGCGCGTCAACGGCAGTGTGGTGTACCACGTCAACGAGCGCGTTACCCTGTCGGTGGCGGTGAACAATCTGTTCAACCAGGTCAAGGCGGATAACACCGGCGGCTGGCCGTACTACCCGGTGGGTAGCTACAGCCCGATGGGACGCCAGGGCTGGGTCGAGCTGAACTACCACTTCGGCGGTTAAGACAGATCTACCGCCGGCTTGCGCTGATCGCTGGTGTGGCCGAGATACTCGGTCACCCAGTACAGCAGCGCGGCGCCATTGAAGGCCATCCCGGTCAACAGGGCGCCGTGCCAGCCGTGGGTGGCGTACATCCAGCCACCCAGCGCCGAACCCGCAGCGCCACCGGCAAAGAACAACGCGAAGTACACCCCATTCAAACGGCTGCGCACTTCCGCACCCAGCGAGAAGATGGCGCGCTGGCCCAGCACCAGATTCGCCGCCACCCCCATATCCAGCACAATCGACGCGATCACCAGAATCGCCAGGGCGACATTGCGCGAGCCTGGCACCAGCAGCGGCAACGCAAACGCGATCACGCCCAGCGCCAGTGCAGCGGCGGTTGCCATCAGCGTGTGGCCCTGGTCGGCCAGCTTGCCGGCGATGGGCGAAGCGATTGCGCCCGCCATGCCGACCAGCGCGAAGATGGCAATGCCCGTCTGCGACAAATGGAAGGCCGGGCTGGCCAGCATCAGTGGCGTTACGGTCCAGAACAGGCTGAACGACCCAAACAGGCCCGCATGGTAAGCGGCACGGCGGCGCAGTACCGGCGTTTGCAGGAACAGGTGCCACACCGAGGCCATCAGCCTGGGATAGCTGATGTGGTGATTGGGCATGCGTTGCGGCAGTTTGGCGCGCAGCACGAAGGCGACCATCAGCACCACCACGGAGGCGCCGGCAAACACCACGTGCCAGCTGGTGGCGTCGGCGATCAGGCTGGCCGCAGGGCGCGACAGCATGATCCCGAGCAGCAGGCCACTCACCACTTTGCCGACCGTGACGCCGCGCGTCGATTCCTTCGACAGGTGCGCTGCAAACGGCACCACTATCTGCGCCGCCACGGAACCGAGGCCGATGCCCAGTGCGGCCGTCAGGAACATCCAGGCGCTGGTGCTGACCGCCGCCAGCACCAGCATGGCGGAGGTGAACAGCAGGCCGGTGAAAATCAGGCGGCGGTTTTCCAGCAGGTCGCCCAGCGGCACGATGAACAGCAGGCCGATACAGTAGCCGATCTGCGTCAGCGTGACGATCAGGCCCGCCGCTTCGGGCGACAGGCCGGTAGCGGCGCTGATCGGGCCGACCAGGGTTTGCGCGTAATACAGGCTGGCGACGATCAGGCCGGTGGCGCTGGCCAGCAAGGTGACCATGCCGGGGCTGATGTCTTTTTCTTCGTGGTTGCTCATGGTGATGCTCCAGGGGAGATTGCGATGGACAAATTCTAGGCAAAAGCCGGGCAAAGATAATTAGGGCATAATGCGCTAACACTTTTCACATAATGTGAACAATTCGGTGAACAATCAGGTGAGCCATCCATGGACAGACTCAAAGCCATGCAGACCTTCGTCCGCATTGTCGAGGCCAACAGCTATACCAAGGCTGCCGAGACGCTGGACCTGCCGCGCGCCGCGCTGACGGCCACCATCAAGAAGCTGGAAGCCTTTCTGGGCACGCAGCTGCTGCAGCGGACCACGCGCCGGCTGTCGCTGACGCCGGACGGCGCCGACTACTTCCACAAATGCCTGGAGATCCTGCAAGCGGTGGAGGATGCCGAGGGCGCGTTTCGCGGGCAGGGCTTGGGCAAGCCGCGCGGCAAGCTGCGGGTGGGTTTGCCCGGCACCCTGGGCCGCAATGCCGTGATGCCGCACATCGCCAGTTTCTGTGCGGCGTATCCAGAGGTGGATCTGGTGGTCAGCCTCAGCGAGCGTTTCAGCGATATGACCGAGGAGGGGCTGGACTGCACGCTGCGGGTTGGCATCCTGCAGGACTCGGCGATGGTGGCCCGTCCGCTGGGTCACATGAGTTGCCTGACGGTGGCCGCGCCGTCCTATCTGGAAGCGCACGGCGTGCCGCACAGCTGGACCGAGCTGCATGCACATCGCGGCATCCTGCATTTTTCCGGCCGCACGGGCCGTCCGTACGATTGGGATTTTGTGGTCGATGGCCGCGTGGTCACCACTGAAATCCGCAGCGCGATTGCGGTCAACGATGCGGACGCCAACCTGCTGTGCGCCTTGCAAGGCATGGGGCTGGCGCAGGCGGCGCGCTATCAGGTGCGGCCGCATCTGGCCAGCGGTGCGCTGGTGGAAGTGCTGCAGGCCACGCCGTCTACTTCGCTGCCGATTTCGCTGCTGTATCCGCAGGGCCGCATGGCGTCGCCGCGCCTGCGCGTGTTTGCCGACTGGCTGGCGGAATTACTGCGCCGCGATCCGGATTTGCAGGCTTGATCGGTACTATAATCGGCAGCCTTGCTCATGACTTACCTGCCGATGAAACTGAATTCGAAGCTGCTGTCCCTGTTGGCGTTTTTGCCTGTGCTGCTGGCTGCCTGCGGCGGCGATTCTCCACCCGCGCCGGTGCCGGTGACGCCGCCAGTGGTCACGCCACCCGAGCCGCCCGTGGTGCCGCCAGTGACGCCGCCAGTCAATCCGCCGGTGACGCCGCCGGTACAGCCGACGCCTTCCGATCCATCCAAGCCTGACTGGTTCACACTGTTCGGCCGCTGCGAACATCCGCGTACCGGCCAGCAGCCCAACGGCATGCCTTACCTCGATATCCAGGGCACGCTGAACGATGAGCTGCGCTGGATGCATTCCTACATCGACGACGGCTACCTCTGGTACAAGGAAATCCCCACCAATCTAAACATGGCGGACTACAAGACGCCACTGGACTACTTCGCCGTGCTGAAAACGCCGGCCGTCACCGCGTCCGGCCGTCTCAAGGACCGCTTCCACTTCAGCTATCCCTCCGAAGTCTGGAGCGCGATGAGCAACGAAGGCGTGTCGCTCAGCTATGGCATTACCTGGTCGCGCACGCCGACCGGCGTGTTGCCGCGTGTGTGAGTAGTAGCCTTTGTGGAACCTGGATCGCCGGCCGCACTGGCCGGCGCGCGGCGTGGCGACACGGTGGTGTCGGTGGACGGCGTCAGCATGCAGGTCACCGGCGCCGCCGATCTGGCGGTCATCAATGCGGGCTTGTCGCCAAAGACCGCGGGCGAAGCACATAACTTCGTGCTGGCACGCGGCAGCGCCTCGTTACCCGTGACGCTGACCTCTGCCAAACTGGCGCTGGTGCCGGTACAAAACGTCAAGGTGCTGGAGACGGTCCGGGGCAAGGTCGGCTACCTGCAGTTCAATGACCACAATGCGGTGGCTGAAAGCCTGCTGGCGGACGCCTTCACCGGTTTCCAGAATGCCGGCGTGACGGATCTGATCCTGGACATGCGGTATAACGGCGGCGGCTATGTGCGGCTGGCAGCGGAACTGGCGTACATGATCGCCGGCCCTGCTGCTACCACAGACAAAGTGTTTGAGACGCTGCAGCACAACGACAAGCAAAAGCCGACGGCGCCGCAGATGTTTTCTTCGACGGCCTATGGCTTTGTGCCGTCCAGGCTGAAATCCGGTACGCCGCTGCCTTCGCTGGGTCTCAGGCATGTGACGATACTGACCACGGCCGGTACCTGTTCCGCCAGCGAGTCGGTCATCAATGGCCTGCGCGGCATCGACGTTGATGTCACGCTCATCGGCGGCACGACGTGCGGCAAGCCCTATGCATTCACGCCCGCGCCCAACTGCGGCACCACCTATTTCGCCATCGAGACGCAGGGCACGAACAACAAAGGCTTTGGCGACTACGCCGATGGCTTTGCGCCGACCTGCAAGGCCGGCGACGATGTCGGACATGAGCTGGGCGATGTCTACGAAAGCACGCTGGCGGCCGCATTGCGCTACCACGTGACGGGCGCCTGTCCCGCCATACCGCTGCATAGCCGCAGCCTGAATGGCCTGCCGCTGAACGGCCCGCTGGAGCTGGAGCGGCCGGAGGGCAAGCAGATATCGATACGCCTGCACGAAGGTCGATAAAGCAGACTATAATTTTTATCGCATCCGATGCCGGTACAGGCATCGGTCGATCAACCTTCGCTACGGAAGCCTCTCCATGATTCGCTCCGCCTTACTGCTTGCCTTTGCCGCCAGCGCACCGCTGGCCCAAGCCGCTCCCGCTTCCGCACCGCTGACCACCATCTCCGAACGCTCCGGTTTCCAGACCACCGGCCGTTATGACGAAGTGATCGCGCTGTGCGCGCAGTTCCAGAAAGCCTATCCGAAACAAGTGCGCTGCTTTGAATTCGGCCGCACGCCGGAAGGCCGTCCCATGCTGGCGCTGGCGGTCTCGCGCACCGGCGCGCTGACGGCGGAACAGGCGAAGAAGAAGGGCGTGCCGGTGCTGCTGGTGCAAGGCGGGATTCACGCGGGCGAGATCGATGGCAAGGACGCCGGCTTCCTGGCGCTGCGCGAGGCGCTGGAAAACAAGGTGGCGCCGGGTGCGCTGGACAAGCAGGTGCTGCTGTTCGTGCCGGTGTTCAATGTCGATGGCCATGAGCGCTTTGGCAAATACAACCGTCCCAACCAGCGCGGTCCGGTGGAAATGGGCTGGCGCACCACGGGGCAGAACTACAATCTGAACCGCGATTACGTGAAGGCCGATGCGCCGGAAATGCAGGCCATGCTGGCGCTGGTCAACGCCTGGGATCCGCTGGCCTACGTCGACCTGCATGTGACCGACGGCGCCAAGTTCCAGCCTGACGTGTCGATCCAGGTGGAGCCGGTGCATGGCGGCGACGAGGCGCTCAAGGTGGCTGGCGCCGCGCTGCAGAAGAACGTGATTGCCGATCTGACGGCGCAGGGTTCGGATCCCAAGTCCTACTATATGTCGTTCGACAAGGAAGACGATCCATCGTCCGGCTTTGTCGACAGCATGTCGACGGCGCGCTTCTCCACCGGCTACTTCCCGATGCGTAACCGCTTTGCGATGCTGGTGGAAACCCATTCGTGGAAGGATTACCCGGCCCGCGTACGCATCACCCACAACACCATCGTGTCCTTGCTGTCGCAGGTGGCGCAGCATGGCAAGGAGTGGCAGAAGCTGACGCAGGAAGCCGATGCGCGCGCGGCAGCGATGGCCGGCAGCGAATTCCCGCTCAGCTACCGTACCACATTCAACGCCAGGACCATCCAGTTCCCCGGCTATGAATATACGCGCGAGCATTCGGAGATTTCAGGTGGCCTGTGGACCCGCTATGACGAGACCAAGCCGCAGATGTGGACCGTGCCGCTGCGCGATGAAATCGTGCCGGACCTGAAAGTAGCGGCGCCGCTGGGCGGCTACATCGTGCCGCTGGCCGATGCCGGCTGGGTCGGCGCCAAGCTGAAACAGCATGGCATCAGCTTCAAGGTGATTGGCGCCGGCCAGATGGCGGCCGAGGTGGAGACCTTCCGCGCCACCAAGGCCAAGTTTGGCACGCAGTCGTTTGAGGGCCATCAGTCGCTGGCGGTGGAAGGCGACTGGGGCCGTGAGCGCCGTACCGTGGCCAAGGGCGCGCTGTTTGTGCCGATCGCCCAGCCCAAGGCGCGCCTGGTCATGACCTTGCTGGAACCGCGCGGCGCCGATGGCCTGCTGGCCTGGGGCGAATTCAATAACGCCTTTGAGCGCAAGGAGTATATGGAGGAGTATGTGGCGGAGGAGGTGGCGCGCGAGCAGCTGCAGGCCGATCCGGCGCTGCGTGCCGAGTTCCAGAAGAAGCTCGATAGCGATGCGGAATTTAACAAGAGCCCGGCGAAGCGTCTGGAATTCTTCGCCAAACGGCACGCATCATGGGACGAACGCTACAACCTGTATCCGGTGATGCGTACCGCGCAGAAGTACTAAACTGCGCCGGAAGCGGCGGCGCCCTGTTTTTGCGCCGCCTCTTCCATCTCCTGCTTCAGCATGTCCCGCACCTTGCGCATCACGGCCGCCTGCTGGTCCGGTGACATGGCGTCAAACTTGTCCTGGCTGATGCCGAGCTTTTTCATCATGGCCTGGGTCATGCGTTCGGCGGGCGTCATCTTGACGTACTTCTCCAGCTCCGCCGCTGCCGCCGACTGCTTGGTTTCCGCCTGTTTGAGAATGGCGCCGAACCCCGTGTTGCCGTCACTCTTTTTGACTTGCGACGAACTCGCCGCCAAAGCCGAGCTCAATGCATTGGTATCGATTTTCATTATTTTTCCTTTACCCTGGGTTGATGGTGCTTCCGTTTAGCCGGGGGTGAAGGAAGAACATCATTGCGTACTTTGCAACGGAATAATACCCGGAACCGAGGCCGGAGTGGAACAGGGTTCTTCGTCGAAGGCGATGTCGCCCAGCGGGTTGGCGATGCCGTCAGCCTTGATGTCCTTGAAGCCGAACAGGTCGCGGTCCATCAGGTGGGACGGCACCACGGTCGACAGCGACGAGAAGATGTTCTCCACACGGCCAGGGTGTTTTTTCTCCCAGTCGCGCATCATGGCCTTGATCTGCTTGCGCTGCAGGTTTTCCTGCGATCCGCACAGGTCGCACGGGATGATCGGGAAGCCTTTGACTTCGGCGTAGCGCTCGGTGTCTTCTTCCTTCACATAGGCCAGCGGGCGGATCACCATGTGCTTGCCATCGTCGGACACCAGCTTGGCCGGCATGCCCTTGATTTTCCCGCCGAAGAACATATTCAGGAAGAAGGTTTCGAGGATGTCGTCGCGGTGGTGGCCCAGCGCGATCTTGTTGCAGCCCAGTTCATCGGCCACGCGGTACAGGATGCCGCGGCGCAGGCGCGAGCACAGCGAGCAGGTGGTCTTGCCTTCCGGGATCAGGCGCTTGACGATGCTGTAGGTGTCCTGGTTTTCGATGTGGAACGGGATGCCCAGCTTTTCCAGGTAGGCCGGCAGGATGTCGGCCGGGAAGTTGGGCTGCTTCTGGTCCAGGTTGACGGCGACGATCTCGAAGTTGATCGGTGCGCGTTCGCGCAGCGTCATCAGGATGTCCAGCAGAGCGTAGGAGTCCTTGCCGCCGGACAGGCAGACCATGATCTTGTCGCCGTCTTCAATCATGTTGAAGTCGCCGATGGCCTGGCCCACCAGGCGGCACAGGCGCTTGTGCAGCTTGTTGTTCTCGTGGGCGATTTTGTCAGCCGCCTTGGTGCTGAGGTTGTCGTCGATGACCGCGTTCATGCTTGTTCCTTGATCTTGAATACTTCAACGCCGACGCCTTCGCAATCCGGATACACGTCAGGCTTCATGGTCGATACGCGTGCGGCGCGTACGCTAGGGTGGGCCAGCATTTCTCGCACGATGTCGTCGCACAGGGTTTCCTGCAGCTGCACGTGGCCGCGCGCCATGCGGGTGGCGATGGTGTTGCGCATGAAGTCGTAGTCCACCACTTCTTCCAGCTGGTCGTGGCTTGGCGACGATACCGCCAGCGGGATGTACAGGTCGACGTTGATGAGCAGACGCTGCTCGCCTTTTTTCTCGAACTCGTAGACGCCGATGTTGATCATGACTTCATAGTTGCGCAGGAACAGGCGGCGGCAGTCGTTCAGTTGCGGGTGTATCAGGGCGGACAGCATGGAAGAACCTTCTTTCGGATTTAAGTTATTTAGCCAGGAACATCACATCGCGCGGCAGCGGCATCAAATGCTGGCCGCCATCGACCAGCAGCGTGGTGCCGGTAACGGCGCGCGCGGCGGCGGCGTACAGCACCGCGTCGACGATGTCCTGGGGGGTGCTGGAACGGCCCAGCGGCGTTTGCTGGTGCGCGTTGGCGAAACCGGCCTCGGTCTGGTCGCCGGACACCATGGTGAGGCCCGGCGCGATGCCGACCACCCGCAATTTCGGCGCCAGCTGCTGCGCCAGCATGGTGGTGGCGGTGTGCAGTGCAGCCTTGGACAGGGTGTACGACAAAAAATCAGGATTGAGATTGTACAGCTTCTGGTCCAGCAGATTGATGACAACGGCCTGCTGGCCATCCGGCGTGGCGGCATGCAGCGCCTGCGCCAGCAGGATGGGGGCGGCGACGTTGGCGTGCATGTGGGCGTCCAGCTTGCCGATGCTGAAGTCGGTGGCGCTGTCGTAGTCGAACAGCGAGGCGTTATTCACCACGCAGTCGACGCGGCCCAGCGCTTGCACCGCGCGTGGCAGCAGCTGGCGCACGGCTGCTTCATCGGCCAGTTCGCATGGCAGCAGCGCGCTGCGGCGGCCGATTGCGGCAATGTCATCGGCGACCGCGCGCGCTTCGTCGGCGGAGGCGCGGTAGTGGATCGCCACGTCCCAGCCGGCCGCCGCCATGCCCAGCGCGATGGCGCGGCCAAGGCGGCGGCCGGCGCCGGTCACCAGGGCCACGCGTCCACTGGGCGTGGTGGGCGTGGCAGGCGCCGGGGCGCCGGATGCTGAGTTGTCCTGTGCTGTCATCATGTTGAACTGGATATAATGCCGGGATGTCCTTACCCGTACCTTCTAGCGACGCGCTGGCCGCGTCCCACGCCTTGCAAAACCTGATTGCCGCCGAGATTGCCAGCAATGCAGGCGCGATTTCCTTCGCCCACTATATGGAGCTGGCCCTGTACGCGCCCGGTCTGGGCTATTACAGCGGCGGCTCCGCCAAACTCGGCAAAGATGGCGATTTTACAACCGCCCCCGAGCTGTCGCCCCTGTTCGGCGCGGCGCTGGCGCAGGTTGCAGCCGCTATTATCGCCCAAAGCGCGCCGCAGATCCTCGAATTCGGCGCCGGCACCGGCAAGCTGGCGTTTGACATCCTCACCGAACTGGCCGCAGCCGGGGTGCAGGTCGAGCGTTATTACATTGTCGAGCTGTCCGGCGAACTGCGCGGCCGCCAGCAGGAAAGGCTGCGCGATTTCCCGCAGGTGGTCTGGCTGGATGCCTTGCCTGACAGTTTTGACGGCGTGGTGTTCGGTAACGAGGTACTGGATGCGATGCCGGTGCACCTGGTCATCAAGCATCCGGACGGGTGGCAGGAATTGCAGGTGACGGTGGCCGACGGCCGCTTCCAGTACCTGGAGGTGCCGGCCAGCGACGACTTGCTGCAGCAGGTGGCCCGCCAGATCCCGGAGCATGCGCAGCTGCCGGTCGGTTATGTGACCGAGCTGCACGGCATTGCCTGCAGCTTCATGGCGACGCTGAGCCGCATGCTGATGCAGGGCCGGGCCAATGCCGCCTTCCTGTTCGACTACGGCTTCCCGGCGCATGAATACTATTTCGACCAGCGCGCCACCGGCACCCTGATGTGCCACTACCGCCATCATGCACATCCCGATCCTTTCTACTATCCTGGTTTACAGGACATCACCGCGCACGTGGATTTCACGGCGATGGCGCTGGCGGCCCAGGAGGCGGGCGCCGAGGTGCTGGGCTATCTGAACCAGTCCGGCTTCCTGATCGGCGCCGGCATCGGCGAGCTGCTGCTGCGCACCGACCCGGCCGACGCGGCCGCCTATCTGCCGCAGGCGCGCGCCATGCAGAAGCTGGTGTCGCCGGCGGAAATGGGCGAGCTGTTCAAGGTGCTGGCGGTGGGCAAGGGCGTGGAACTGCCAGACGCCATCGTCCTGCAGGACCGCACCCACCGACTGTAGACAGAAAGGCACAGTGGGCAGAAAAGCAAGTCAAATCCTTGTCTGCTCCCTGAGTTGCAAGCTGTAAGATGGGCTATGATGACTGATTCTGCATCGATTTCGCGCTATGGCAAAGATACACACCCACTATGACAACCTGAAAGTGTCGCGTATGGCGCCACAGGAAGTCATACGTGCCGCCTACAAGGCGCTGAGCCAAAAATACCATCCGGACAAAAATCCGGGGGATGAGAAGGCGGCGCGCATCATGGCCATTCTCAACAGCGCCTACGAGACCCTGTCCGACCCGCAGCGCCGCAAGGAGCACGACGAGTGGATCACGTCCGAAGAGTGGGAAATCGAGTGGCTGGAGAGCACCCGCCACGAAGACGGCCCGCGCGGCGACAAGCATAAGCACGACAGCAACTGGCATCCCGAGCACGTCAACGACGCGCCGGTACGGCGTCCGCGCCGCCGCGACTGGCGCATCTGGGCCGGTCTGGCAGCCTGTCTGGCGGCGGGCTGGTTAGGCGGCGCCACCATGGTGGCCGAGCCGCAGCTGATGTCCACCATGCTGAGTTCGGCGTGGGGCAGCAAGGGCAATATCAATGCCAATGCAGCCACCCAGGAAAGCGTGCCAGCACGCAGCCTGCACGATCTGCACGCCGACGCCAGGGCCGAGCAGCGCGACGCCTGGGCCAGCGTGCGCCTGTCCGATTCGCATGTGGCCAGGGCGACGCCGATCAAGGTGGTGACCATGTCGCAGGTGGTGCTGCCGAGCGCCGGCGCCGAATGCGACAGCGAAACCCAGACCCAGACGCTGGTGGCGCCCAACGGCGAACCATGGCCGGCCCGGTCCGGCTATATGGAGGGCTTCCCGGTCGGCAACCGCGGCGATGATATGCAATTGACACTGGATAACGGCAGCAACGCCTCGGCCGTGTTTATCAAGGTGTACGACATGGATCGCCGCTCGAATGTGCGCTACGCCTATGTGCAGGCGCACGACAAGTTGTTGGTCGATAAACTGGTCAACGGCAAGTATGAAATCCGCTATCAAAACCTCGACGCGGGCGCCAATCCGGGCGCATGCGCGGCTGCCAACCGCACGGCTGCCGCCGGCGCCGAAGCCGGGGCGTCACCGGTCAACAACTAGCGGCGCGACAGCTTTCCAATAAGAGTTGTCATAGGGGGGGAATCTGATTATCCTAGGGTAACAATCAGGAGAGTGTGTAATGACAGATTCCAACGCCGCAGACGACAACTGGCTGATCGACGAAGACGAGGAAGACACGCCGGCCAGCGGTCTCGGTGCCCCGGACCAGCGCCTGTGGCGCGTGCTGATCGTCGACGACGATGTCGATGTCCATGCCGTCACCCGCCTGGCGCTGCGCAATGTGAGCTTCAAGGGCCGCGAGCTGGAACTGTTCTCTGCCTACAGCGGCCGCGAGGCCTATGACATCCTGCGCGACACGCCCGACATCGCGCTGGTCCTGCTGGACGTGGTGATGGAGACCGACGACGCCGGCCTGCTGCTGGCGCGCCGCATCCGCGAAGAGCTGCACAATTCCATCGTGCGCGTGGTGCTGCGCACCGGCCAGCCGGGCCAGGCGCCCGAGCAGCGCGTCATCATCGAATACGACATCAACGACTACAAGGCCAAGACCGAGCTGACCACGCAAAAGCTGTTCACCACGGTGATCTCCGCGCTGCGCGCGTACGAGAGCCTGAACATGCTGGAGCGCAGCCGTATCGGCCTGGGCAAGATCCTGGCCGGCGCCACCAATCTGTACCAGATCCATTCGCTGCGCGAGTTTGCCTCCGGCGTGCTGAATCAGGTCAGCGCGATCCTGGACGTGGGCTCGGACGGCGTGCTGTGCCTGATGCAGGGCGATACCGGCATCACCACGGTAGTGGCTGCCACCGGCGGCTATTCCTCGCTCAACAGCGAAGAGCTGATGCCGGCCTCGCATCCGCTGTGGCCGACCATCGCCAAGGCATTCGCCGAAAAGAAATCGCAGTTTGAGCATCCGGCCAATGTGCTGTTCATCCATACGCAGGAAAACCGCGAGGTGGCGATCTCGGTGACGCCGCCCTGGCCGCTGGCGCAGATCCAGCGCGACCTGCTGGAAGTGTTCTGCCAGCGCATCGCGGCGGCGTTCGACAACCTCTACATGTTCGGCCAGCTGCGCAAGGCGCAGGAAGCCACGGTGGTGGCGCTGGCCGACCTGGCGGAGTTCCGCGACAGCGGCACGGGCGGCCATGTGCGGCGCGTGCAGATGCTGTCGTCGGCGCTGGCGCAGCGCTTGCATGAACGGGGCGCCTATCCGGACGAGATCACGCCGCAGCTGCTGGAGATGATCGGGCTGGCCTCGATCCTGCACGATGTGGGCAAGGTGGCGACGCCGGACCATATCCTGCTCAAGCCGGGCATCCACACGCCGGAAGAACGCGCCGAGATGCAGCAGCATGCGGGGGTGGGCCAGACCATCCTGGAGCGCGCCGCCAATATGGTCGATGGCGTCAGCTACCTGACCTACGGCGCGCAGATCGCCGGCGGCCATCACGAGCACTGGGACGGCAATGGCTATCCGAACCAGCTCAAGGGCCGCGCGATTCCGATTGCGGCGCGCATAGTGGCGGTGATTGATGTCTTCGATTCGCTGCTGCACGAGCGTCCGTACAAAGAGCCATGGCCGCACACCGAAGCGGTAGCCTACATCAAGGACCGCGCGGGCAAGCAGTTCGATCCCGAGGTAGTGGCAGCGCTGCTGGAAATGATCGAGCGCGATCCGAGCATCGGCCGCACGCCCGAGTAAAATCCGGGGTCAGTTCTTGCAATCCAACACGAGCTCAGCCGTAGCATGCACTACGGCCGAGCTCGTGTTGGATTGCAAGAACTGACCCCGGATTAATGCAGCTCAGGCCGCTGCGGCAGTCGTCGCTGCGGCGCCGCGCACCATCGCTTCAAACTGCGCCACGGGCATTGGCCGCGCAAACAGATAACCCTGGGCTTCGTCACACTGCTTGGACCGCAGGAAGTCCCGCTGCGCCTGGGTTTCCACGCCTTCCGCAATCACTTCCAGCCCCAGCGAATGGGCCAGCGCAATGGTGGCGGCAACGATCACCGCATCATTCGGATCGCTCTCGATATCCTTCACAAAGCCACGGTCGATCTTGATGCGGTCGATCTCGAACAGCTTCAGGTAGCTCAGCGACGAGTAGCCGGTGCCGAAGTCGTCGATCGCCACCTTGATGCCGCGCGAGCGCAGTTCGGTGAGCAGGGTGCGGCTGCGTTCCGGGTCCTGCATCGCCGCCGATTCGGTGATCTCCAGTTCCAGCAGGGCCGGGTCGATGCCGTGGCTGTGCAGCAGGCGGTCCAGGTGCGGCAGCAGGCCAGGGCCGTGGCACTGGCGCGCCGACAGGTTGACCGCCAGGCGCAGATGCGCCAGCCCCGGCGTGCGCCACGCGTGCAGCAGGCTGGTGGCGCGCTGCAGCACCCAGTCGCCAAGCGGAATGATGAGGCCTGATTCTTCGGCAATCGGAATGAAGCGGTCCGGCCCCACCATGCCCAGCTCGGGATGGTGCCAGCGCAGCAGCGCTTCGGCGCCAATGATGCGCTGGGTCGCCAGTTCGATTTGCGGCTGCAAGTACAGCTCGAATTCGTTTTGTTCCAGCGCCTGCCACAGGCGGTTTTCCAGCATCAGGCGTTCGTGCGTGGCGGTGTTCATCGCTTCGGAGAAGAACTGGAAGTTGCCACGCCCCTGGCTCTTGGCCGCGTACATCGCGGTGTCGGCGTGGCGCATTAGCGTGCTGCTGTCGTCGCCATCGGACGGGAACATGGCCACGCCGACGCTGGCGCCGCTGTGGATGGTCTTGCCTTGCAGGTGGTACGGCGCGGTCAGCGCGTCGACGATGCGCACGGCGATGTTGGAGGCGTCGTCCGGCGTGACGGCGCCGTCGGTGACGACGATGAATTCATCGCCGCCGAGGCGGGCGATGGTGTCCACTTCGCGCAGCAGTTCCTGCAGCCGCTGCGAGACGGCGATCAGCAGCAGGTCGCCCATTTCGTGGCCGTGGGTGTCGTTGATTTTCTTGAAGTGATCGAGGTCGATGAACAGCAGCGCCGCCATGCCGCCGCTGCGGCGCGTCTGCGCCAGCAGCTGGTCGAGGCGCAGGTTGAGCGACAGGCGGTTCGCCAGGCCGGTCAAGGTGTCGTGGTGGGCCAGGCGGTGGATGCGTTCCTGCGCCATATGCTGTTCGGTGAGGTCGTGCAGGATGGCGACGAACAGGTGTTCGTCCGGCAGCTCCACTTCCGACACCGACATCGCCAGCGGGAATTCGCTGCCGTCGCTGCGCCAGCCCGGCAGTTCGTATTCGTGGGTGACGCCGCAGGCGATCATGCGCAGCAGGCCTGCCGCGTCCAGGCCCGCCGCTTCGCCGACGCCGACCGGGATCAGTTTGTCCAGCGGCAGCGCGGTCATCTTTTCCGGCGCGTAGCCGAACAGGCGGCCGGCGGCGGCATTGGCCGACATCAGCGCGCCGTTGCCGTCGACGGTGAGGATGGCGTCGGCAGCCTTGTTGAGGATGGCCTGCAGGCGCGCTTCGCGCTGGCGCAGGCGCGAGGTGCTGTCCTTGACCTCGGCCTGGATGCGCGCGCGTTCGCCGCTAATCAGCATCATCAGCGTGCCGAGCAGGCCAGTCAGCAGCAGGCCGCAGGTCAGCACGGTCCAGCTTTGCCAGCCGCGCTGCTGCTGCAGATAGCTTGGCGTGGGCGCCAGCGTCAGTTCGTAGATGCGGCCACCGAAGTGCAGCTGGCGCTGGTAGTCGCCGTCGTCGACCGCGCGGTGCAGCGTGTCCTGCACCACGCGGCGCGGGCCGTCGTCGTCGGTGTCTTCGAAGCGCACCAGGAAGTGCGGGAACTCGGCACGTCTGAGCGCCTGGTTCAGGTAAGCCTCGAACTGCATGGCGATCAGCAGCGCGCCTACGGCCTGGTGATGGTCGTTGTTGGGGTGGACGGTTTGCAGCAGCAGCAGGCCGGTGCCGGGCATGGCGCGCGCAAATTGCAGCGGCGCGGTGGCGGTCGGCTGGCCCGACTGGATCGCGCGCGTGAGCGCAGCGCGGCGCCGTTCTTCGGACAGGAAGTCGAGTCCCACGTAGTCGCGGGCCGCCGCCGGTTCGACAAACGTGACCACGAAGTAGCGGTCGCGCGCTGCGGCGCCGACGAATTGGCCGGCCGGCTCCAGGCGTTCGCGCACAGCGAAGTTGGGATCGACCTGCTGGCGCGCCCACGCTTCAAACGCATGCCGTTCGCTGCCGGCCACGGGCATCAGCCAGCCCATCGACAGCAGCTCGGGGCGCTGGTCCAGGTAGCCGTGCGCAAGGTTGCCGAAATCGTCGGCGTTGATCGAGCGGCGCGGATCGTTGAGCGCCTTGGCCATGGCGTAGATGAAGCGTTCGTGCTCGCTGAACTGCGCTTGCAGCAGGTCGCCGGTCTGCTGCGCCTTGAGGCGGAAGGTTTGCAGCTGCTGGCTGCTTTCCCAGCGGTCGGCCTGCAGGTAGATGGCGATGAAGGCGCCGGCCGACAGCAGCAACGGCAAGCCGACCAGCGTGCGGCGGCGCGCCCACAGCGTGCGCGGACGGCCGATCACGATCCAGCTCAGCGGCGCCGCCAGCAGGATGCCGATGGTGTCGCCCATCCACCAGGCCAGCCAGTCGGCGGCAATGGTGTCGCGTTGCAGTATGCCCAGCAGCAGCATGCCGGAAATCGAGATCGTGCTGGAGACCACGGTGGCGCTGGCCGCCAGCAGGATGAAGCGCACCACGTCGCGGCCGGAGCCGATGGCCGGGTCGATATAGCGGCGGAACAGGGTGCTGCCGACCCAGGCCTGCAACGAGGCGCCGATGGCCGGCGCACAGGCGCCCAGCAGGGCCAGCGCGGTGATGCCGCTGGCGCTTTGCGCCGGATAGATCAGGTTGACGCTGAGCGCGCCCAGCGCCACGCCGGGCAGCAGGCGCGCGCCGCCCACCACGCAGGCGGCCAGACACACGCCGGCGGGGAGAAAGATGGGGGAGGCATAGCTAGGCGGCAGCGCCAGCAGCAGACCGAGGCGGCCCGCTGCGTAGTACACGGCCCACAGGGCCAGATTGGCAAGCAGGTAGGTAGGCCAGCGACCGCTTCGATTCTTCAAATCCAAGGCTCCAGGGGATCGATTAGTGAATCGATTGTATAGGAAAACATTCAACGTAAAAACAACACTTGCACATTTGCAGTTCGTGCGTTTAAAATCTCGCCCCGAAGCAGACGAACTGTTGACCCAACATCGCAAGGTGTGAAAAGGAGTTGACGGTTCAGAAAAATTGCTTCATACTCTGCGGTTCCTCGCGGAGGGGTGGCCGAGTGGTTAAAGGCGACGGACTGTAAATCCGTTCTCTCAGAGTACACTGGTTCGAATCCAGTCCCCTCCACCAAGTTTTTGCAAGAAGACTGAGTGGCTAGCAGTAAATGAAGAGTTGAATTGAACCAATACCTCGCGGGTGTAGCTCAATGGTAGAGCTGAAGCCTTCCAAGCTTATGACGAGGGTTCGATTCCCTTCACCCGCTCCAGTGTTGTTGCAATGCAGATGCGCAAGCATCGAACGCAGTAAAAACAGCAGTACCCAATCAGCCCTTTTAGCTCAGTGGTAGAGCACTCCCTTGGTAAGGGAGAGGCCACGTGTTCAATCCACGTAAAGGGCACCAGAATTCGCAGTACGCAGTACGGCAGCATTATCAAGACAGTCGGGCAGGTTCCCTGCCAATCACACACATCGTTAGGAGTCTAAAATGGCAAAAGAGAAATTCGAGCGGACCAAGCCGCACGTTAACGTCGGCACCATCGGCCACGTGGACCACGGCAAGACCACCCTGACCGCTGCGATCGCAACCGTTCTGTCGAAAAAATTCGGCGGCGAAGCGAAAGCCTACGACCAGATCGATGCTGCTCCAGAAGAAAAAGCACGTGGTATCACCAT
>NZ_FRCX01000034.1 GCF_900143065.1 Duganella sacchari
GTAAGCGTAAAGCCAGCGCCGTCTAGACTCTGCTCGCAGCACCATCCATGATCTAATTTTGGCACGGCATTTGTGCCCACAAATTTTGATTATGGACACAAATTTTCAACCAGTCACTTCCACCAATTCACGTGGTCACTACCGTCAGCATCCGCTGGAGTTCAAACGTGCCTTGGTGGCATTGTCGCTGCAGCCAGGTGTTTCGGTGGCGCGCATTGCGCGCGACCATGGCGTCAATGCCAACCAGGTGTTCAGCTGGCGTCGGTTGTATCAGCAAGGACGTCTCGGTGCAGCGGCGTTAATGCGCGACGATGGTCTATTGCCGGTGGTGCTGGCGTCAACGGCGCCGGTCCCGGGCGGCACCGCCGCCAATACCGACGGCATTGTCGTGCTGGAGGTGGGCCAGGTCCGCGTGCGTATTGAAGGCCAACCAAATGCGGCCACCCTGGCGCAAGTGCTGGATCGGGTGCTGCGATGATCGGCCTTCCTGCCGGCACAAAGGTCTGGATCGCCGCCGGTGTCACCGATATGCGCTCCGGCTTCAATGGCCTGGCGGCGAAAGTGCAGATGGCGCTGGAGGAAGACCCGTTCAGCGGCCACGTGTTCGTGTTCCGTGGCCGACGCGGCGACCTCATTAAACTACTGTGGTGGACTGGCGATGGTCTGTGTCTGTTGGCCAAGCGACTTGAGCGTGGTCGCTTCATCTGGCCGCAGGCCAGCAACGGCTCGGTGGCGCTGACGCAGGCGCAGCTGTCGATGCTACTCGAAGGCATAGATTGGCGGCGGCCGGAACGGACCTGGAAGCCCACGTCGGCCTTGTAAACGTAACAAGCCTCGCGTAAACTTGGCCCATGCTCAGCCCAGCCGACCTGCCCGACGACATCGCCGCCTTGAAGGCGTTGCTGCTCACCCAAAACGAGGTGGTGGAAGGTTTGCGCGAACAACTGAACACGCGCGCTGTCGAAATCGAACACCTCAAGCTGCAGATCGCTAAATTGCGGCGCATGCAATTTGGCCGCAAGTCGGAAAAACTGGATCATCAGATCGAGCAGCTGGAGCTGCAACTGGAAGATCTGCAGGCCGATGAGGCCGAGGCGGCGCGCGAGATGCCGGCCGCCGATCAGGCGCCACGTAAGAAGTCCGTGCGCAAGCCCTTGTCGGAGCACCTACCGCGTGACGAGAAGGTGTATGCGCCGACGGCCGATGCCTGTCCGGCCTGTGGTGGCGGCCTACGGCCGCTGGGTGAGGACGTGGCGGAACAGCTGGAGTTCGTGCCGGCCAGCTTCCGTGTAATCCGTCATGTGCGCCCCAAGTTGGCATGTTCCTGCTGCGACACCATCGTGCAGGCACCGGCACCAAGCCGGCCGATTGAGCGCGGCATCGCCGGCCCTGGTCTGCTGGCGCATGTCCTGGTGGCGAAGTTCGCCGATCATTTGCCGCTGTACCGTCAGGCTGTCATCTACGCTCGTGAAGGCGTCGACCTTGATCGCTCCCTGCTGGCGAGTTGGGTCGGCGCCGCCAGCGCGCTGCTACGTCCATTGGTGGATGCCATTCAGCGGCACGTGCTGGCGGCATCGAAGCTGCACGCCGACGATACTCCGATCCCGGTGCTGGCACCCGGCAACGGTAAGACCAAGACCGCACGCCTGTGGACCTATGTGCGCGATGACCGGCCAGCCGGCGACGCGACGCCACCAGCGGTATGGTTTGCCTACACGCCCGACCGTAAGGGCATCCATCCTCAGACCCACCTGGCCAAATTTGAAGGAGTACTGCAAGCCGATGCCTATGCTGGCTTCAACGCCTTGTTCGAGGACGGTACGATCCGCGAAGCTGCATGCTGGGCGCATGCACGCCGCAAGTTCTACGACCTCCACGCGGCACGACCAACAGCATTGACCACTGAGGCGCTGCGCCGCATCGCCGAACTGTACGTGATCGAGGCAGAGATCCGGGGCAGGCCGCCCGATGAGCGCAGGCAGGCGCGGCAAGTCCGCGCGCGGCCCTTAGTCGATGATCTCGAACGCTGGCTCCATGCCACGCTCGACACCTTGTCACGTAAATCCGACACAGCGGCAGCCATCCTGTACGCGCTCAAGCTTTGGCCGGCACTGCAGCGCTACTGCGACGACGGCGCAATCGAGATTGATAACTCGGCGGCGGAACGTGCCTTGCGCGGCGTGGCCATTGGCCGCCGCAACTACCTGTTTGCAGGCGCCGACAGTGGCGGCGAGCGCGCCGCCTCGATCTACTCTCTGATCGGGACCGCCAAGCTCAATGGTGTCGACCCTGAGGCTTGGCTACGCCACGTGCTAGCCCGCATTGCCGATCACCCCGTCAATCGCGTGGACGACTTCCTGCCTTGGAACTGCGCCGATCAGCTCACGGGTACTTCGTCGTCGGGGGACTCCCAGTCTTCGTAGGTGATCGGCTCTTTAGCAGCCATGTCCCATACCATCGAGTGATACTGGACATCGAACCAATCCTTGAACATCTTGAATGTACGCCTCTGAGGCCACCAAGACTCGACCGTGTACCACTCCGCGAGAAAACCTTCAAAGAACATTTGCCATCTGCGCTGCACCCACTTCTCAGCATCCTGCTGACCATCAAGATCATCAGAAATGAGAAAAGCATTCTGTTCAAGGCGCAGCTGATCAAGCGTCAGGTTTGGCGGATTCGGATCGACGCGTTTAATCCAGTCCAGGACCGGCTGCTTGGGCATCAGGATGATCAGGTGACGGTTGATCGTAAAGCGGGGAGAGTTGTGCATGGCAAGACGAGTGCGGAAAAGCTTCCATTTTAGCTCCCACTTAATGACAAGCTGCGCAAGACGGCGTCACGTTGACGCTTACG
>NZ_FRCX01000013.1 GCF_900143065.1 Duganella sacchari
CCCGGCTGCGGTCGATTAAACTACAATCCGACTGTCCTGCCTGGGGGAATTTGACCCGGCCAAGGGTGGGGGAATTTGAAGTGGCCAACGGGGTTAGCAGCACAGATCGTCACCGCGCTCGTGGCGCTGATACACGTCTACATCGTCTTGCTGGAAACAGTATTGTTCAATACGCGCGGTCGCCGTGTCTTTGGACTGAGTAAGGAGAAGGCTCATATCGTCCAGCCGGCGATGTCGAATCAAGGCTGCTACAACGGCTTCCTGGTGGCGGCGCTGGTGATCGGCCTTCTGCATCCGGATGCGGCGATCGCCTCGGCGTTCACGGTGTTCGGCCTGGCTTGCGTTGCTGTGGCGGGTATCTGGGGTGGTGTCACGGTGAAGCGCTCTATCCTGCTGATTCAAACCCTGCCTGCCATGATCGGATTGGCGCTGCACTTCGCCGCCTGACAATGCAAACAAAATTCAATTGGATACTGCTGGCCTGCGCAGCAGCGGCGCTGGTCGTCACGGGCTACAAGGAGATGCACGCAAAACCGCAGCCGCATCTGGTGAACGAAGCCTCCTGTACGCCGGAGGCCATCAAGCGCATGGACAGCATCACCGAGCGCGCCATTCAGTCCTCGCAATGCTCGCATCGTAGTAAATAATCTTATGCGGGCTCGACAAGATCAGCACGGGCGGTGGCACCTTCATTGTTCGCAGCTGATTTGCTCGGATCGATCAGCTTGCCATCTTTGAGCAAGACAATGCGCCCAGCGCTCGCTATGGTTTCTGGGCGATGGGCAATCACAATCCGTGTCAACCCCATGGCCTGGATGGTGGCATTGACGCTTTTCTCGTTATCGATGTCGAGTTCACTGGTGGCCTCATCCAGCACCAAAATACGTGGCTGGCGGTAGAGTGCACGCGCCAGCAAGATGCGCTGTTTTTGCCCGCCGCTAATGCCGACACCGCTATCGCCAGTAATCGTGTTGTAGCCCATCGGCATACTCTCGATTTCTGTCGCCACCGCAGCCAGCCGGGCGCACTCCTTGATGCGATTCCACTCCGGCACAGGATCAAAGAAGCTGATGTTCTCGGCCACAGAGCCAGAGAACAATCTGTCTTCCTGCATGACGGTGGCAACCATATTTCGATAGGTGGTGAGGCCGACCCGATGTATCGGCTGTCCACCAACCAGCACTTCACCGTGTGTGGGCGTTAGTAAGCCGAGCATTACTTTAACCAAAGTGGTTTTTCCCCCACCTGAGCTGCCGGTAATTGCCACGCTCTCGCCAGCCTCAATTTTGAGATTGATCTTCTCAAAGACATAAGGCTCCGTGGGTGAATAGCGGAATGCGATATCGCGTAGCTCAATGCCAGGGGGGACATCGTCCAGCTCAACTTCGTCAGCGTCGTGCAGGCCGACTGCCTCAGCTTCCGCCAATACAATGTCAGCCACACGTTCACCATGCAGCTTCAGCATGTTGAATTCCACGACCTTATCAATTAACGCTGCAAGACGAGTCGAGAACTGATCCTTGTAAGCGATAAACGCAAACAGCATGCCCGTCGTAAACGCCCCGTCCAGCACTGCCATTGCAGCAAGCCATACGATCAGCACGCGCTCCAGGCCAAACAGCAAGGTCTGCGCAGTTTCATGGCTGATCCGAATGCGGTGGATTCGTAGTTCGGCATTGAATTGCTCGGCCAGGATATTCAACCAACCTGAGCGACGCTGCTCGCCTTTGCCAAACAGTCGCACGCTTTGGATACCGTTCGCGGTTTCAAAGAAGTGCGTGGTCTGCTTAGCCGCATGAATAATTTGCTCTGCGGTTGCAGTACGCATGCCGTGGAATAAGGCCCAGCGCATCAAGGCATACACGATCACGGCGAGCAAGGAAACAGCTGCGAGTCGCTGGCTATACAGCAGCATCATGCCAAACGTACCGGCCACCATGACACCGTCCACCATTGCTTGCACAAAACCACCGGTCAGAGTCTTCTGAATAGTGGTGATGGAACCGAAGCGCGACATGATATTGCCGACGTGGCGCTTTTCAAAATATTCGAGCGGCAACTTCACCATGTGCCCAAATACGTTACCTAGCCATTGGAAGTTAAGCTGCGTGCTAATTGCAGCGACGAACCAGTTGCGTACGGCACCGATGGCGCCTTGAATCAGAATCAGCAGTCCAAAGCCCAAAGCCAATGTGGTGAGCAAGTCCTTATCAGCCGATAGCAGAGCATTGTCCACAACCCATTGAAGGAAGAACGGCAAAGTAATCGATATTGCCTCCAGGCCCAATGCCAGCAGCAATATCTGCGTCAGGCCACGCTTGAGGCCAGTGATATGGCCCATTAAACCACGCAGCGTGAAGTGCAGCTTTTGCTTAGCCGGTACAAAATCCGATGCAGGGCTCAACTCCATTGCCACACCGGTGAAGTGTTTGCTGAACTCCGCCATCGTAAAACTACGCACGCCAATTGCAGGGTCATGCACAACCGCGCGGCGCCCTGATACGGAGACCAGCACGACAAAGTGATCCATGTCCCAATGGATAATGCACGGCAGCCTCAACTGAGGCAAATTATGCATATCCAGTTTGACTGGCCGCGTACTAAGTTTAAGTGCCTGCGCGATTCGGATAAGGCTTTCGAGCGTTGCCCCTTTGCGCGAAATAGAAAAGCGTAAGCGCAAGGATGCCAAGTCTGTTTCATAGCCGTGATAGTCTGCCACCATCGCCAAACTACAAAGACCACATTCGCTGGCTTCCGTTTGCAAATAAATCGGCACCTTGCGGCGCAATCCGATCCGATCCATTCAATACAACTCCATCATAAACGGCTGGTGATGCCGAGCAGCGGCTCTAATATCCATTCGACCAAGGTGCGATGTTCAAGCACTAAAGTGGCGGACAACTGCATGCCCGGTTTAAGCAAGTATGATCGCCCCCCTGCGACGACGTCCTGCGCATGCAGACTAACGCGTACACGATAGACTGGTTCAGTCAACATTGCAGAATGTCCTGGGCCAGCTTGCACAGCGCCTGCTGGCTGCAATTCTATTGGCGAGATCGTTGTCATCGATACCTCGCGTATTCGGCCATGGAACTGACCAAATTTCTGATAGGGGAAAGCATCGTAACGCAACAGGACTTCCGTGCCAGGGCGGATGAAGCCGGCGGCGCGAGTAGGCACATACAGTTCAGCTTCCAGTTTGCTGTCTGCAGGCAGCAAACTTCCAAGGCGCTGCTCCATTGATACTGGCTGCCCCTGGTCGACAACGATGCCTGCCAGACGGCCACTTGCATCTGCCCGAACGACCAATTGACGTTTGGCTTCGTTTTCGCTGGCTTCCTGCCTGAGTTCTTCCATATTCCGTTTGAGCGTGGAGGCTTCGCGACTACTTTGCAATGGAAGATCTGCTTGCAAGGCGGTTAGCGCAGCGATTTCGCGCTGAGTGGTCAGGCGCTGGCCTTCGATCGCAGAAATGCGGGCCTGCTGCTCAAGCATTTCTGCGGTCTTTTGGCTGGCGGAATTTCGGGAAATAGTGCCCTCAACCGCAAGGCTATTTAAGTTGGCGGCGAGCTCGCGCAGGATGTCGGCTTTGCGCCGTTGTAAAGCCAATTCACCGTCCAGTTGTTTCAGACTGGCATTAAGATTATCCAGGCGCTGATGTATCTCTTTCTCTTTGTTACCGCTTTGCACTCCCTGATGTTGGATTTCTTTGTTTAGATACCCCATCCGGGAGGATAACGCCTCATTGATCGCGGCTTGAGTGTCGCCTTTGGTGCTGGTGCGCTCGCTGGTCAGCACGAACACAGGATCGCCAACCTGTAGCAAATCCCCCTCTTTGGCCTGAATTCCGGTGATGACGCCTGATTGCGGCGCAGCGATGCGTACAACTCCGCGATCAGGCACCACGATACCGCTGACGGTTTCCTTACGCGTAAATCCGTGAGTAAAAGCAAAGATAAATACTGCTACGACGATAATACAGAAGAACAAAGTCAATGCCAGATACGACCAGGTACTTGCCAGGACAATGGCTCCGTGTAGCCGTTGGTTCTTATGCGCAACCGCTTCCGGCCGGAACAATTGACTCATCAAGACTCTTTCTTCACTGGCAAAAAAAGTGGACGCACACGCGTCCACTGAGTTGCTTATATGCTACCGGAATTGATATTTTTCCGCAATGCAAATTTCCTCGTTGCATCTGCAGCAGAGCTCTGCTACGCTCTATTTATAAAAACATAATTTGTCATTTCAAACAATTCACGTTCGGAACCAGCCTGAGTTTTACTAGCTTGAGTTCCGCAGCGCTAAAACTGAGGGCCAATTTTGCGTATCCCACTTTTCATCAAAGAAGTAAAACAATTCTTCACGCCAACCGCAACCAGCGCCGCTGAGCCATCAACTTCTTTAGCTAATGTTCAGCCTCTGAAATCTGAAGAATATGCGTTTATCGCTGGCGCTCCACAGCTCGAAAATGAACCGGATTGATAAAGGAGGTTGACATGCCTATCCCATTTTTCATCAAAGAAATAAAACAATTCTTCACGCAGGTCGTAGCGAGCGTCAGTGCGTCATCAATTTCTTTAGCTAATGTTCAGCCGCTGAAAGTTAAAGAGTATGCGTTTATCGCTGGCGCCCCTCAAGTTGAAAATGCCCCCCAAGGATAAGGAGCTCTACATGCGCATCCCATTTTTTACAAATAAGAAGTCATCCGACGCCATCATCGTCGTCGCCTTATCGGAGAAAGTCAGAGACGTTCAATTCACTCCTATCATGCAGGAATTGGTACCTGCTGACTGTGCTGCCGTCGCTGGCGGGCCAGAAAGTGAAGTGGGCAATGGTACACGCTGATCTATTCATTTAATTTAGATAGTAGACGCTCAGTCTAGTCTGAGCAGCCGACCTAGCTACGCAGGCTAGGCAGCGTAAGCGTCGGTGCAGAAGACGATGCTGTCTCTGAGGCTGGCTTGGCGCCGGTGCCGCGCAGCGCCAGCAGCCAGCCGATGCCGTCGAACCAGAATGGCGATCCGAGCGAAGCGGCAAATGCGGTCGCCATCCAGCCCATCAACGCGAAGACCAGTGCGATCATGAATGCTGCGGCGCCTTTGCCGCTTACTTCGTCGAAACGCGTGGCTGGCCAGCCGATTGGCAGCGTTTGCAGTTCCTGGGCTTGGGCCTTGGCCTGCTTGGCTTGTGATTGAGCCGTCGTATCAGCCGGCACGGCAGGAGGTGCCGGTGGTTGGACTGCTTGCGCCTTCTGCACCAGTTGCGCGGTCAACGCTGAATCGTTCCACAAACGCTGCGACAACTGCAGCGCATCAATGTTCATCGCGCTCGCGTAAAACAGGCCGATCAGGAACAGTACGAACTGCGAGCGGCGCTTGTACCAGCCACTGGTGCGCTCCATCACGGTGTCGTACCAGATGCGGACGGCATTTTCCAGCGCCGCCGCGTCATCTTCCCCTTCTCCCATAATCGCTTGCAGCGTGCGCGTCAGCCCTTCATTGCCGACGCTGTTCAACAACACGGCGGCTGTCTGCCCTTTACCGTAACGCGTGGTCAGCGTGGATACAAACGCCCGCGCGAAAATCGCCGATGGAATGTAGGACGGCATGCGCCCTTGCTGCGCCAGCCCGGTGATCAGGGGATGCTGCATCACCTCGGCAGTCAGTGATTTGTCACTGAGCTTCTGCAGCCCGAAACCGCCTTCCAGTCGCAGCAGCCGTTGGACCGATGGCCAGATGCCGCGCAGCCGCGCCTTGTCTTCCGGTTCGTGCAGCAGCGTCAGTACCCCATCCAGCAGCATCTTGGCGCGTGTCTGGAACAGCGAGGCGATCGCTTCCCGCGTAGCACTGCACAGCAAGCTTGTGGCCATGAAAGTGTAGGCCAGGCCTATCGCCACATCCAGATAATGACTCGACATTCCATCCTCGTTAAATTTCCAGCAATGTTCTCACAACATAAAGGATTTTTTGGCCGCCAGCACGCTTTTTATTTATATCGTAGAATTCCGATATTGAAATCGGAAAAACACGATACATATAGACCACCATGGACATAGACGCCATCCACAAAGCCCTCGCCAACCCGATGCGGCGCCAGATTCTGGCGTGGCTGAAGGAGCCCGAGGTGTATTTCGCGGAACAGCAACACCCGCTGAGCCTGGGCGTATGCGCCGGCATGATTGACCGTCGTGCCGGGCTGTCGCAATCGACGATGTCTGCCCACCTGGCCGTGCTGGTCAAGGCCGGGCTGGTCACGTCGCAGCGCGTAGGCCAGTGGAATTACTTTAAACGTGATGAAGAAGTCATCAAGGCCTTCATCGACCAAATGCAACTATAGGGAGCCTTACCATGCCAACTCTGTTCGATCCAATCACCATCGGCGATATCACACTGAAAAACCGCGTCATCATGGCGCCCCTGACCCGTGCCCGCGCCATCGGTGGCGGCCGCGTGCCGAACGCGCTGATGGCCAAGTATTACGAGCAACGCGCTACCGCCGGCCTGATCCTGAGCGAAGCCACTGCCGTCACGCCACAAGGCGTGGGCTATGCCGATACGCCGGGCCTGTGGTCCGATGAGCAGGTGGAAGGCTGGAAGCAAGTCACCGCCGCCGTGCACGCCAAGGGCGGCGTGATTTTCGCGCAGCTGTGGCATGTGGGCCGTATCTCGGATCCAAGCTTCCTGAACGGCGAAGCGCCCGTGTCGGCCAGCGCGATTGCAGCGGAAGGCCATGTGAGCCTGCTGCGTCCGCAACGCCCGTACCCGGTGCCGCGCGCGCTGGAGACTTCGGAACTGGCCGGTGTGGTGGCTGCTTATAAAAAAGCTGCCGAGAACGCCAAGAAGGCTGGCTTTGATGGCGTACAAATTCACGGCGCCAACGGCTATCTGCTGGACCAGTTCCTGCAAAGTAAAACCAACCAGCGTACCGATAACTACGGCGGTTCGGTTGAAAACCGTGCACGTCTGATGCTGGAAGTCACCGATGCTGTGATTGAAGTCTGGGGCGCTGACCGTGTCGGCATGCACCTGGCGCCGCGCCGCGATTCGCACGATATGGGCGATGCCAACCCGGCCGAGACCTTCGGCTATGTGGCGCGCGAACTGGGCAAGCGCAAGATTGCGTTCATCGCTGCGCGTGAAGCGGTGGGTGACGATAGCCTGGGCCCGCTGCTGAAGAAGGAATTTGGCGGCGTGTTTATCGCGAATGAGAAGATGGACAAGTCCGTTGCGCAGCAGGTGCTGGATAGCGGCAACGCGGATGCGATCGCATTTGGCAAGGACTACATTTCCAACCCGGATCTGGTGCGCCGCCTGGAAATCGATGCGCCGCTGAACAAGTGGAATGCCGATACTTTCTATGCACCGGGCGAAGTTGGTTATACCGACTACCCTGCCCTGGCTTGATTAGTACCCCGCAGCCCGCACGGCTGCGGGGTCTGACCCCGTCCGGGGTCAGCCCCCTCCATCGCTGAGGGTTAACGCGGTTGCGTGTAGTTCACTGGTACGAACACGTAGCCGCCTTTGCTGCTCACGCGCACATGGCCCAGCGCCGGGAACGACAGGTGCGGCGCGCCAATCAAATAGCCATCCTTGGCCGCTGCGGCAAACGCTTCCTTGCGTTCGGCAATTGCAATTTTGCTGTCCATGTCGAACTGGATGCCGACGCCCGGATCTTCAAACTGCACCGCCTGCACGTGCAACAGGTCACCCAGTAACACCAGCTTCTGCCCTTTGCTTTCCACCACATACGTGATGTGGCCTGGCGTATGCCCGCCGTTGAAGTAGGATTTAATCCCCGGCACCAGCTCGGTATTGGCGACGATAGGCTGGAACTTGCCGGCCTTGACGTAGGGATTAATCGACATCATCGGCCCCTGGAAATTATCCTTGGCTTCGCCGGAAGCCTTGTCCAGATTGGTCTGGTTCAAATAGTAGTCCGCATCCAGCTTGCCCGCGCGCACCACCGCATTCGGGAACACGCGCTGTTCATTGGACGCCAACCCACCGACGTGGTCGCCATGCATATGGCTGATGTAGACTTCATCGACCTGCTCCGGCTTGTAGCCGGACGCTTTCAGATTGGTCACAAGCTGGCCCAGCGTTGGGCCGAACAGGCTGGCGGCGCCGGTGTCGATCAACACCAGCTTGGTACCCGTGTTAATCAGGAAGCCGTTGACCGAGGTTTGCAAAGGGCTTTTCTGGAACGACTTGTCCAGCGCAGCGATGGTCTTGGCCGGCGGCTGTTTCAGCAGTTTTTCCACCGGCAGGTCCAGCGTGCCGTCGTTGAGCACCGTGACTTCAAAATCGCCCAGCGTGGTGCGATAAAAACCAGGCGCCTGGAAACGGGCCATCGGCGCGGCGGCGTGCGCGGCTGTCGCGGCCAGCAAGGTGGCGATGAGGGCCAAAGGCTTCAAAATACTCGTGGACATGACTTCCCTTATTTTTGATTGATGTCAGAAACACTACCATACCTCAAAAGCATTGCTTGCACATTCTGCTATCGACAAACGGCCGGATCTCGCTTAACATGAATGCAAATAATTCTCATTACGTTTTTGCCGGTGTCTGTCAATCCGCTTCCCTCCCCTACCTTCGAGACGCTGTATCTTGATCATCACGCCTGGCTCAGAAGCTGGCTGCACCGTCGCCTCGACAACAGCAGCGAAGCGTCGGATCTGGCGCAGGATACCTTCGTCAATGTCATCACCACCGGCTACGTCGAGGAGATACGTGAACCACGGCCATTCCTGGCGACGATCGCCAGGCGCCTGCTGGCCCACCACCATCGCCGCCACATCCTGGAAAGCGCTTACCTGGAGGCGCTCGCCGCCCTGCCACCAGACTGCACGCCCGCACCGGAAATGCGCCTGATGGCGTTGCAGGCACTGCAGGAAGTCGACCAGGCACTGGCTGGCTTGCCGCCCGCCGTCAAAGAAACCTTTCTGCTGGCGCAGCTCGAAGGCCTGACGTATGAGCAGATTGCCGCGCGCCTCGACGTGTCGACCAGTTCAGTCAAGCAGTACCTGGCGCGCGCGAACCGGCAGTGCATCGATTCCGTGTGCGAGCGCTTCAACCAGCTGCATGGTGCTGCCGCCTATCAGGCCTTGTCGCCGATGCGCAAACCGGCTTCGCCGGGCCGGCGCAAAAGCATCGCATTGCTGCTGGGCCTCGGCGCCGCTGGCGGTGCTGGCGTGTTCGGATCCCGTTCGCAGCCATGGCAGCAGCTGGCTGCCGATCTACATACCGGCGTGGGCGAGCAGCGGGAGTGGACGCTGTCCGATGGCACCCGCGTGCTGTTGAATACCAGTAGTGCGGTCAACGTGCGGTTTGACGGCAAGCAGCGTCTGCTCACGCTGGTGGCTGGCGAGATCCGGGTCATCAGCGGCCATCGCACCACCGACAAAGAACGGCCTTTGCTGGTGCAGACGGCAGAAGGCCGGGTGCGCGCCCTGGGAACCGCATTTACCGTGCGTCAGCAGGATGGCCGCACCGAGGTCGCCGTGCAGCAAAGCGCCGTGGAAATGACACCCGCCGCCGCAACGGGCAGTGTGCGCCTGCTGCGTGCCGGCCAGCGCGCGTGGTTCACCGCCGCCGACATCGGCCCGGCCCTGCCCGCATCCGCCGACCATGCCGCCTGGACGCTGGGGGCCATGGTTGCCGACAATATGCGCCTGGACGATTTCCTGATGGAGCTGGGCCGCTATCGCTGCGGCGTCCTGCGTTGCGATCCGGCCGTCGCCGGGCTGCGCTTGTCCGGCGTATTCCCGCTCAAGGACACCAGTGCGATTCTGGCCATGCTGCCAGCGTCCTTGCCCGTGCGGATCCGCTCGGTGAGCCGGTATTGGATCACGGTCGATAAAAAATAATTATTTTCTGCCCGATTTCAAATCTCGCGGCACCTATCAAGTAAGACCGTTTTTTACTTGAGGAATAGCGATGCAAAACCATTTCAAGCGCAGCCCGATTGCCTGCGCCATTTCCCTGATGTTGTGCCTGGGTGCAAGCATGCCGCAAGCGCAAGCGCAGAACACGCCGGCATTGCGCGCGCAGGTGCAGGAGTTCAATATCCCGGCAGGTCAGCTGGCCCCTGCCCTGCGCAGCTTTGCCATGACGGCCGGCGTGACGCTGATTTTTACACCCGAGCAGACTGACTATAAAAACACCGCCGGCCTGCGCGGCGTCTACCTCGTGCCAGATGGCTTTGCCGAACTGCTGGCCGGCTCGGGCCTGGAAGCGGCGCGCGTGGAGAATGGCTATGTGCTGCGTCCGGTCACGGCCGCAGCGCAAGCGGGCCACGAAACCGCCTTGCCGGCAGTGACCGTCAGCGCCAGCCGTCCACTGACAACGGAAGGCACGGGCTCGTACACGGCATCGGCGGCGACCACGGCAACCCGCATGGAATTGTCGCTGCGCGAAACGCCGCAATCGGTCAGCGTGCTGACGCGCCACCAGATTGACGACCAGGGACTGGTCACGCTGGACGATGCGGTTAAAAACATCACCGGCCTGGTGATGCAGAAAGGCTATTACTCGGGCAATTCCGGCAGCTTCAGTGCGCGCGGCTTCCCGATCACCAATATGCTGCTTGACGGCCTGCCCACCAGCATGGGCGCCAATGGCACGTTCAACGCCGACAATGCCGATCTGGTCATCTACGACCGCATTGAAGTGGTGCGCGGCGCCAATGGCCTGACCAGCGGCAGCGGCAATCCGTCTGCCGCCATCAACATGGTGCGCAAGCGTCCGACGGCCGATCAGCAAGTCTCGCTGACGGCCAGCGCCGGCCGCTGGAACGACTACCAGTTGCAGCTCGACGCCGCCAACGCGCTCAATGAAGCCAAAACCCTGCGCGGCCGCACCGTCATCAGCGTACAGGACAAAGACAATTTCTACGATGTCGCGCACGACCGCATACAACATGTCTACGGCATTATCGAAGCCGACATTGCGCCGGGCGCCACGCTGACCGTCGGCGCGCATTATCGCAAGCTGAAAAATATTGGCGGCTACCAGGAATTTCCGACCCACGACAATGGCGCGCAACTGAATCTGCCACGCTCCACCACACTGGGCAACGCCTACGATTTCTGGCACCAGACCGACAAGACCATCTTTGCAGAACTGGAGCAGCGCTTTGGCAAGGGCTGGAAGGCCAGACTGTCGGCCATCAAGAAGTGGCAGGACCTCGATACCATCTTCTCGTCCTTCGGCGGCAGCGAAGGCGCCTATACGCAAAACAGCCAGGCCTACAAACTGGATAACCAGCAAAGCAGCTTCGACGCCAATGTTGGCGGTCCATTCTCCTTGCTGGGGCGCGCGCATGAAGTGTCTATCGGCGTCAGCCGCCGCAAGGCGTTCAACAATAACTATGGCGACTGGGGCGTGCGCGATACGCCGCTGGCGCTCGATCCCTTCCACTGGGATCCTTATGCGGCGTCGCGCCCGGTGGCCAACTACGACCGCTGGGCCACCGTCAGCACCTTGCGCGAAACCGGCCTGTATGGCGCGGCGCGGTTCAGCGTTACCGATCCGCTGTCGGTAATCGTTGGCGCCCGCAGCAGCTGGTATGACTACACCAATGAGCGCAGCCACGACGGCTACAAGGTCACACGCGAAATCACGCCCTATGCCGGCGCCGTCTACGACCTCAACACCACGCACTCACTGTACGCCAGCTGGACGCAGATCTTCCAGCCGCAAAGCGCGGTGGATGTGAACGGCAACCTGCTCAAGCCGGTCACCGGCACCAATTACGAAGCCGGCGTCAAAGGCGAGTATTTCGGCGGCCTGCTGAATGCCAGCCTGGCGGTGTTCCAGGTCAGCCAGGAAAACCGTGCGATGACAGACCGCAGCGGCCCATCGCCTTGCCCGGGTAGCGGCGCGACATTCTGCTCGCGCGCCTCAGGCAAAGTGGAAAGCAAGGGCATGGAGTTTGAAGTCAGCGGCGAGCTGACACCGGGCTGGCAGGCGACCGCCGGCTATGCTTATGTGTCGGCCAAATATGTGACCGACTCCAATGCCGCCAACATCGGCAAGCTGTTTGATCCTGATTTGCCGCGCCACCAGTTCAAGGCCTCCACCAGCTATCGCCTGCCAGGCGACTTGCAGCGCTGGCGCGTAGGCGGCTCGGTGACCACGCAAAATGCCGTCTACTCGTCCGACGATGCCAGCGTTCAGCAAGGCGGTTATGCCGTGGTCGGCCTGCATGCTGGCTACCAGTTCGACGATCACCTCAGCCTGCGCCTGAATGTGAATAATGTGTTCGACAAGACTTACCTGCAGGGCATAGGCTGGACCGGTGGCGGCAACACCTACGGTGCGCCGCGCAATGCTACGTTGACGCTGAACTACAAGCTTTAAAACGTCAGCGGCAGCCGGAGCGACAACTGCACGTCCGGCGTGTCGCGGGTGAGACCAGCGCCCACCGTGACATTCACGGTGCGCTTCTCGTTGATCCGGTAGGAAAAGCCTACCAGCAGCGTACCCAGCTGGGTACGCACCGATCCCGGTACCGTCACGCCGTTCTGCCGCGTGCGGGCGATGGAACTATGGTCGTAGCCAAAGCTGATCAGTGCACGGTCGTTGAGCGCCAGGCCTACGCCAAAGTTAAAGCCAAACACATCGCCAGGCGCCACGGTTCCCAAGGGCTCCCACTGGCCATTCAAGACCTTGCGGTTGACGCCGCTGCGCTTGAAGTTGTGCAGGTAGCTGACGCTGCCAAACAGTATCGCCGGGTCGCTGGGATAGAGCCACGTCACGCTCGGTTGCAAGGCATAGAAGCCAGAGCCGGTGGGCAGCTCCAGCGGCAGTCCTGTGCCGGTGACGTTGGGGCCGATGCAGCGTGGGCTGCAATCCGTCACCACATTGAAAGGATCGATCCCGGTGCGCGATTTGACGCGCAGTCCGGCGACGTAAAAAGCCTGGTCGCCGCCGCCCTCATTCAACTGATAGCGCAGCCCCAGTTCAGCATCCCCCATGCCTTTGCCGCTGGTGTCGAATACATTGTCGACGCCAGTGCCGGTGAACACTTCGCGGCTCACGGTGGAGTCGCTGCGGTACACATACGGCAGCTTGATTTCCAGTTCGGCGCGCCGGCTCAGGCCGTAGCGGAGGGTCAGCGCAGCCGTGGTGGTATTGCGCTTGACCTCGCGCACATCCACCAGGCCGATCAACAACGCCGGGATGATGGTGTACCCGACCAGTACCACCCGGTTGCTGGAGGCATAGCCAAACTGCAGTGATGGCTCCAGCACCAGTTTACCGCGCGGCGTCAGCACGCCGGGCTGCTCGAACAGCGGGGCGACGGCGGGCGGCCGGCTGTCGCCAGCCGGCGCCTCCCCCACCTGATTTTGCGCCTGCGCCCACACACACCATGACAACATCGCCAGCACACTGGCTTGCCGCTTCGTACTCGAACGCATCGCCGCTCCTTGATGGATTACTTGACGATTGCAGCGCTCAAGGCATCGCGCAGACTGCTTTCAAAATTCACCGCCTTGAGCATGGCCAGATTGCTGACGGTGGTGCTAATCGTCGTCTGGCTGCGTATCGCCTGATCGTTGACGCTGTTCTGTATGACCAGCGCGCCCAGTCCCTGCGGGGACAGCGGCTCGGCCAGGTTGCCGGCGCCATTCTGTACCACCACGGCAGCCAGCGCATCGCTGGCCATCGCGGCTTCCGCAGCACTCAACTGTGTCATATCGGCGATGGAAAAATGGGTACTGGCTACAACACTGCCATTGATCGAAACCAAACGTTCAACACCTAGCGAAACCTGCAGGCCGCCGCCCAGCGAAAAACCGCCGCGCGCTTGCGCCAGCTGGCTGTCATCCACCGCAGTCCAGTCATCCGTTGGATCCGGTGTGCCAGCACCAGCGGAGGCCATCGCACCGCAAAACAGCAGCATCAGCCAGGGCCAATGACGGGTAGGCATAAGAAGTCCTCCCTATTAATAGTTGCCACTGCCATTCTTGGGCAGGGTCAGGTCGGTCAGGCTGCCACGGTTGATCGCGGCATCCAGCGGTGCCTGCGGCGCCAGCCGCCACTCCGCTACCTGGTTAAAGTGTGGCTGGCCGGCCCAGTTATGGATCACAAACAGCAGCCGGTCTGGCCACATCGCTTCAAACGCATCCCGGCGCAGCGCCCGCGTGCCGCCGGCCGGATCGCCGATCAGCACCCGTTGCTGGTCCATGCCTTTGATGACGACAAAATGCAGATAGCCATTATCGACGATCCGCACAATTGCCGGAAAGCGCGCCTCGGCCAGCTTTTGCAGCGGCTGCTGATAGCCGTCGGCGATAAAGCCCAGCTGCGCCAGGTAGCGCTTCATGTCCAGCAGCGAGAATCCTTCGCGCTGGATTTTTTGCTGGTCGCCCTCGGCGTACATGGCCGAGAATACCTGCTCCTCGCTGACGGGCTTGTCGTAGTGGTAGCTCAGCAGCGTCGCCAGCGCGGCTGAGCCGCAACTGAAATCGTGCTGCTGATGCACCGTCGAGCGGAAGCGCGCTTCCTTGAGGCTGGTCACATGCAGCGTAAAGCCCGCGCCGCCAACGCTGGGCAGGTCCGCCGCAGTCGCCGCTCCCATGCACAGCGCTGCGGTCAACAAAATAAGGGATAGTGATTTCATTGCATCTGGATGTTGATGATGGTGGCGTTCTGTATCAGCACATTGGCGCCGGAATTCTGGATCGCGACCGGCAGTCCGGACGCATTACTGAATGAGGCATTGCCGATCGTGTTGGCGCCCGTGACCACATTCACTGCGGCATTGCCACTGACCGCGCCGTTCAACTGCATATCGTTGCTGACCGTGTCGGCGCCGCCGCGCAAACGCGCCAGGCGTGTTGCTGGTGCAGGTGCACTGTCGAATCCCGGCGGGTCGGCGACCTTGACCTCCACGACAGGCACCAACAGCGGCCTGGCCGCCGCAGGCTCGGACACGGCTGCCAATGGACCGGCAGCACCGCTCTGCCAGCACGTGGTGCATAGCAGTCCGGCACCGAGAAATTTACTGAGTGATTGCATAGCGTCTCCCTGAGAGTGGCGCGGTGGGGCGCGTCACAATGCACGCGCCCCACGTTGCGCTTAGTGGCCGACCGATAAATTGGACTGCACGTTAACGCTTTGCTGTACCAGCGAGGCGATGCCGCTGTTCTGCGCCGCGACCATGATGCCCGCAGCGGACTGTCCAACGCTGCTCATGGTATTCGACATATTGAAGGTGCCGGCATTGACTGCGATTGCGCCGCCTGCACCACCGGTACCGCCAGCGGCCGCGCCAGCGGTCGCCGCGCCACCCGTGTTGGTGCCACCCGCGCCACCTGCACCGCCGGTGTTGCCGCCGCCGCCCGCACCACCAGCGCCGCCAGCACCTGCCGTGGCACTACCGTTGGTCGGACTGCCATTGCTGGCCGTGCCGCCGGTAGCTGCACCGCCCGCCGCACCGGTACCCGCCGTATTCGATGCCGCACCGCTGCTGGCGCCGGCTGCGCCTGTCGCGCCTGCACCGCCAGATGCACCGGTGCTGCTGGCGGTTCCGCCCACAGCACCTGCACCACCCGCACCACTGGTGCCTGTCGCACCGGTGCCGCCATTTTGCGTCACGGCCGCACCAGCACCGCCAGCACCACTGGTGGCTGCACCACCTGCCGCACCGTTGCCCGCCGTGCTGGCGCCGCCGCTGCCAGCCGCCCCGGCGCCACTGGCACCGCCTGCCGCGCCGCTGCCGCCAGCCCCCCCGGTGGCGGTACCGCTGGTGGCCATGCCGTCACCCGCCGTGCCCGCCCCCCCGGTCGAAGCGCCCGACCCCGCAGTACCGGTTTGCGCCACCGGCATGCCACCCGCGCCGCCCGGCGTCGTGCTATTGGCCGAACTGGCCGTGCCGCTGCCGGCACCGCCGCCACTGGCGCTACTGTTGGCACTACCGGAGCCGCTACCGGCCCCACCGCCGCTGGCGCCTGCACCGCCGACGCCCGCCGTCCCGCCAGCACCGCCATAGCCAGTTCCCGCAGAACCCGATCCGCCACCATTGCCGCCGTTGCTGCCATAGGCGCCGCCGCTCGCGCCGCCGCTACCACCGGTCGATCCGCCAACACCGCCACCCGCACCGCCGCTGGCCGCACCAGTCGCGCCGCCCGCACCGCCGTTACCGCCGTAGCTGTCGCCGGCCGAACCACCTGCACCGCCCAGTCCGCCCGCGCCGCCCGCACCACCGGCGCCGGTATAGGCGCCGGAAGCGATACCGCCCGCGCCGCCGCTACCGCCCGTGCTGCCGCCCACCGACGGCGAACCATTGAAGGCACTGCCATTGCTGGCACTGCCGCCCGCACCAGCGGCCGCGCCGCTACCGCCATAACTGGCGCCGCCGCTGCCGCCGCTGGCCGCGGCATTCCCACCGGTGGCATTGCCGCCCACACCGCCGTAACCCGCACCACCAGTGCTGCCGCCGTTGTTAATCGCGCGATTGCCGATGTCTTGAATGGAGTTACCCGTGACCGCGCCATTCAGCGTGGTGGTGGCGTTGGCGCTGGACTGGTTGTACGCATTGCTGAGCGTAGAAGTGGCCGTGCCGCCGTTGTTGGCCGCCACGCCACCAACCGCGTTGGCCGCAGCGCCACCGGTGCTGTTGTTATTGTTATTCTGGTTTTTCGTGCTGCTATCCTGAACCGCACTGGATGAGTCAGTAGCGTGCGCCCCGGCGCCGGACTGCGTAGTCGCCGTCTGCGCATACGCCTGCGCGCTGAATGCCAACGCGATAGCCGCACCGATTAATGATTTTTTCATAGTTGCTCCTGCCTGAAGAAAGGGATTGAGTGTGGAATAAATATGCGCCAGGAGCACACACTCCTGGCTACGCTGCTTTCGCAAACTTGGTGCCACCTGCGCCAAGCGCTTGATATCACTGGATAAGTACAGCAACAGGGGACTGGTGGCACGGCATCCCTGCCGCTAAATGTCACACCGCTGTGACAAACCGGCCGCCATCGCAGCATCACTCACTGGGAGCACCGTTGTAACGCGCATGAGACGGCGCAGGAATCCCATGTTTGGCCAGTAGCCGATATAGCGTCATGCGGGACACGCCCAGGTCACGCGCCGCCACCGTGATGTTGCGGCCCGCGCGCAGCAGGCTGGCGTCTATCGCGTCGCGTTCGGCGCGGACGCGGGCGTCGTCCAATTGCAACGGCGCGCATTTTGCCGTGGCCGCAGCCAGGCCCAGGTCCTGGGGCAGGATCAGACGACCTTCCGCCATGACCATGGCGCGGCGCACGCGGTTGATCAGCTCGCGCACATTGCCGGGCCAGCCGTAGTCCCGGATGGCCTGGGCAGCGCGGCTGCTGAAGCCCTTCACGCGCGGCGCCCGTTCATCGGAAAAAGTATGGAAGAAGTGTTCGGCCAACGGCAGCAAGTCGTCCCTGCGCTCGCGCAGCGGCGGCACGTCCAGCGCCAGCACGTTCAGGCGGTAATACAGGTCTTCGCGAAAGGCGCCGCGCTGCACCGCTTGCAGCAGATTGACGTGCGACGCTGCGATCACCCGCACATCCACCGCAATGCTGCGCGTGCCGCCAACACGGTAGATGGTCTTTTCCTGTAAAAAGCGCAGCAGGTTGGCCTGCAGCTCCATGGGCAGATCGCCAATCTCATCCAGGAAGACCGAGCCTCCCTGCGCGCTTTCTAGCAGTCCGCGCTTTTCGCGCAGGGCGCCGGTGAAGGCGCCGCGTTCGTGGCCAAACAGTTCTGATTGAATCAGCGAGGCAGGAATGGCGCCGCAGTTAATCGGTACGAACGGTCCCTTGCGGCGCGGCGAATGTGCATGCACGGCCTGTGCCGCCAGCTCCTTGCCGCTGCCACTCTCGCCCCAGATCAGTACCGGCGCGCTGGCTGCCGCCACTTTGGTAATCTGCCGCCGCAGCCGCATGATGGCCGCGCTCGCTCCGGTCAGCGTGGCCTCGGCAGCTGTCGGCAGTTCGCCGTCGGCGCGCAAGGCGGCCATACCCAGCGCGTGGCCCAGGGTGTGCCGCAGGCGCACACTGTCCGCCGGCCAGGTATGGTAGTCGTGGCAGTGATCGCGCAATAGCTGGCGCCAGGATGAGTGCGCCACCAGCGACGGCGGCAGTACCGCCGTCCAGTGTATATTCCAGTGCTCCAGCAGGAAGGTGCCGAGCTCCGCGCAGCTATCCGCCTCCTGCACCAGCAGCAGGCCAACCGCGCATGGCCGCGTCTTGTAGTGACGGCGCGCTTCGGTTGGCGTAGCTGCACGGACCACCTCCCAGGCCGCCGGCAAGCCAGGTTCGCCGGCACCCACGCAGAGTATCGATTTCGTCGTCATGCTTATTGGACGGGAAATGATGAGAAAAGTTCAAGCTTGTGCCACGGTCGAGGCCAATATAGAATGCGCGCTGCTTTTTTAAGCGGGCGAATAACAGCCTGTCAATAGTAAAAATAAAACAAAACACAACGGGATGCAGTGAGATGAATGAATTTGAACTCAAGCCAGCGGCCTTGCCGAACTGGAGCCAGCGGGCTGCGCTGCGCATGCTGAATCTGTCCGGCTGGCGCATGCTGTACCGTCCGCTGCCCGGTCCGCGCGGCATTTTAGTGGTCTATCCGCACACAACGAACTGGGACTTTATTGTCGGCCTGCTTGGCAAATGGGCGCTGAACCTGCCGTTCCGCTGGCTGGCCAAGGATTCGCTGTTCAAGACGCCGCTGGGCGGCTGGTTCCGTTCGCTGGGCGGCGAACCCGTAGACCGCAGCGCGCCGCAAGGCATGATACGCGCGCAAGCCGAACGCATGAACGCGGCCGACTGGTACTGGCTGGCCATCACGCCGGAGGCCACGCGCAGCTATCGCCCGCATTGGAAAAGCGGCTTCTATCACCTGGCGCTGGAAGCCAAGGTGCCCTTGTGCCTGGTCTACATCGACTATCCGAACAAGACGCTGGGCGTGGTCGACCACCTGCACCTGACGGGCGACCAGGAGGCCGACATGGCCGCCATCCGCGCCATCTACTCCGGCCACCACGGCCTGTATCCCAAAAACCAAGCGCCCGTCGTGCTGCAGGAACGCCGCAGCGAAGAGCGCAAGTAACTCCGCTTACGCCGTCGCCGCCAGCATCACGCCGGTGACGGCGATGACGGCGCCCGCAGCTTTGACGGCCAACGCCGGGCTCACGCGGCCCAGCACACTCCCACCATACACCAGCAGCGAGCTGGACAGCAGCAGGCCGATGGCGCTTGCCATGTGCGGCAGTTCATGGCCATGCGCATTGCCATGCAGGAGCGCAAACGCGCCGACCATGGCGACATCCGGCGCAGCCGGCAGACGTGCGGCGACAGCAAGCAGTACGCCCATCAACGCCACTGTCAGCGCGATGCCGGTTTCCAGACCCGGCACCACCAGTCCCGCTGCGCCAGTAGCGACTCCCACCAGCAGCATGCCGACGAATGCCAGCGGCAGCCAGCGGGCGCCCTGCTGCCGCACACTCCACGCACCAACAGCCAGCATCGCCAGCAAGTGATCGAGGCCGGTGAGCGGATGCAGAAAGCCGGACAGGAAACCGTGCGTGTGGACGCCCGTTCCGGTGTGGGCGAAAGCAGCGGTAGCGGTGACGCTGAGCGCCAATGCGGTGGCGATTTTTTTCATACATGCTCCTGGTGTGGGGTTTGGCCCAGCAGGCCTTGTTCGCGGATGAAGTCAATGACCTGGGTCACGCCCTCGCCGCTGCGCAGGTTGGTGAAGACAAAAGGACGGCTGCCACGCTGCTGCCTGGCGTCGCGCGCCATGACGTCGAGGTCCGCGCCCACATGCGGCGCGAGGTCGGTCTTGTTGATGATGAGCAGATCGGAGCGCGTGATGCCCGGACCTCCCTTGCGCGGAATCTTCTCGCCGCCAGCGACATCGATCACGTAGATGGTCAGGTCCGACAGCTCCGGACTAAAGGTCGCCGCCAGGTTGTCGCCGCCGGATTCCACCAGGATCAGGTCCAGGGCCGGAAAATCCGCCTGCATGCGGGCGATGGCCTCCAGGTTGATCGACGCATCTTCGCGGATGGCCGTATGCGGGCAGCCGCCGGTCTCCACGCCCATCAGGCGTTCGGCCGGCAGCGCATCGGCGCGCAGCAGGATTTCCATGTCCTCCTTGGTGTAGATGTCGTTGGTGATGACGGCCATGTCGTAGTGGTCACGCATGCCCTTGCACAGCATTTCGCACAGCGCGGTCTTGCCCGAACCGACAGGGCCGCCGATGCCGACGCGGAGTGGATTGGAGGTAGTCATTTTTATGCTCTTTCAGGATCTGTATAAACGGCTGTATTGCACTTCATGCTGCATCGAGAGCAGCGACAGGCCCGGCGCCCAGTTGCACATATCGTCGTCGCTGACGGTTTGCGCGTAGCGGGCCGCGGCTTCAAGCTCCGCGCGCAGCGACAACAGCATGCGCTGGCCGGCCACCTGCCCTAGCGGTACGGACTTCACGCACACCAGCACCTGGTTCTCCGCCCACGCAAACAGCATGGCCAACAAGGCTTCCTGGTGCGGGATGCCCAGCGCAGCGACGGCGCAACTGAAGGCTGTCGGCAATCCGACTTCGGGCTTGCCTTGCAACTGCGCCAGCATGTCGGCATCGGCAATATCCAATTCGGCCACCAGCTTGGTCAGCGAGTAGCCCATCTGGATGGTCTCGGCGCGGAACTCGCTGCTGTCGCGCGAGGCGATGAATTTTTCGCTCCACTCGGCGACCGCGTGCCAGTCGCGGCGCGACCACGCCTGCATCAGCCGCCACGTTATCGGCGCCTCCCACTGCGCCACCACTTCATGCAGGTGGCGGACGATCCATGCGCGCGCGCTGTCGGCATCGCGCACCGCGCCATTCTCCAGCGCCGCCTCCAGCCCTTGCGAATAGCTGTAGGCGCCGATCGGCAGCGCGGGGCTGGCGAACTGCAGCAGGTTGAGGAGCGCGGCGGCCTGCATTTATTTCAGATCGCCCGGACGGTGGATCTTCTGGCGCAGCGGAATCGGCGCCAACGGTCCCTGGCCGTGGTCATGATGGTGACCGTGGCCGCCGCCGTAGGCGCCGGACTCCGGCTCAAACGCCGCCATTTCCTCCACCACGCTTGCCCCCAGGCCGGCCAGCATTTCCTTCAACACCTCATCCGCGCGGATGCGCAAAAAACCGTCGCCTACCTGCGCCTGTGTATGACGGTTCCCGAGATGGAAAGCGCAACGCAGCAGCGCATGAGCATTCGCGCAGGTGACTTTGTAGGTCGGCTCCGGCGCGGCGATGACGCGCACCACCCGCTGGTCCTCGCCTGTCAGCAGGTCGCCGTCACGCAGCACGGTGCCGCGCACGGTGAACACAGCGACCTCCTCGCCGGTATCGAGCATCGCACGCAGGCGGCATTTCTCGCGCAGTTCATAAGGCAGCACCAGTTGCGCGGCGATGGCGTCAGCATGCGGGATTTTGGTATGTAGTGTCAGCATCATCAGAACAGGAAATAGCGCTGCGCCATCGGCAGCTGGGAAGCGGGCTCGCACACCAGCAGTTCGCCGTTGGCACGCACTTCATAGGTTTCAGGATTGACCTCCATCCGGGGCGTGAGGTCGTTGTGGATCATGTCGGACTTGCGCAGCGCGCGCATGCCGCGGGCCACGATCAGCGTCTTGTTCAACCGGAGCTGGTCGCCGATGCCCGCATCGTAAGCAGACTGCGAAACAAAGGTGAACGACTTCTTCAAGCCGCCGCCAAAAGAGCCAAACATCGGGCGGTAATGCACCGGCTGCGGCGTCGGGATAGACGCATTGGGATCGCCCATCAACGCCGCCGCAATCATGCCGCCCTTCAGTATCGTCTGCGGCTTGACGCCAAAGAACGCCGGCTTCCACAGCACCAGATCCGCAATCTTGCCCACCTCCACCGAACCTACCGCATGCGCGACACCGTGGGTGATGGCCGGGTTGATGGTGTACTTGGCGATATAGCGTTTGACGCGGAAGTTGTCGCTGCGCGAAGAATCGGGTGCGAGCGGCCCGCGCTGCACTTTCATCTTGTGCGCCGTCTGCCAGGTACGCATGATGACCTCCCCCACCCGCCCCATGGCCTGGGAGTCGGACGACATCATCGAAATCGCGCCGATGTCGTGCAGGATGTCTTCCGCCGCGATAGTCTCGCGGCGGATGCGCGATTCGGCGAACGCCACATCCTCCGTGATCGCCGCATCCAGGTGATGGCACACCATGAGCATATCCAGATGCTCGTCCAGCGTGTTCACCGTGTACGGCCGCGTGGGGTTGGTGGAGGACGGCAGCACATTGCCCTCGCCCACGGCGGCAATGATGTCGGGCGCATGGCCGCCACCCGCACCTTCCGTGTGGAAGGTATGGATGGTGCGGTCCTTGAACGCCGCCAGCGTATCGGCAAGGTAGCCACCTTCGTTGAGCGTATCGGTGTGGATGGCGACCTGAATATCCATCCTGTCGGCCACACTCAGGCAGTTGTCGATGGCGGCCGGCGTGCTGCCCCAGTCCTCATGCAGCTTCAGGCCGATGGCGCCGGCACGGATCTGTTCTTCCAGCGGTTCAGGCAAACTCACATTGCCCTTGCCGAGAAAGCCCAGGTTCATCGGAAATGCGTCCGCCGCCTGCAGCATCGCGTGCAGATGCCACGGCCCCGGCGTGCAGGTGGTGGCCGAGGTTCCCGCCGATGGCCCGGTACCGCCGCCGATCATGGTGGTGACGCCGCTCATGAGCGCCTCCTCGATCTGCTGCGGGCAGATGAAGTGGATGTGCGTATCCACGCCGCCGGCCGTCACGATCATGCCTTCGCCCGCGATGATTTCGGTGGCGCCGCCGATCGCCATGGTCACATTCGGCTGGATGTCGGGATTGCCCGCTTTGCCGATGGCCGCGATCATGCCGCTTTTCAGGCCGATGTCCGCCTTGACGATGCCCCAATGATCGACGATCACGGCGTTGGTAATCACCGTATCCATCACCTCAGCAGCCACGCGCTGCGACTGGCCCATGCCATCGCGGATCACTTTGCCGCCGCCGAACTTCACTTCCTCGCCATAAGTGGCGTAGTCCTTCTCGATTTCGATAAACAGTTCAGTGTCCGCCAGGCGGATGCGGTCCCCGGTAGTGGGACCGAACATCTCGGCGTAAGCGCGGCGCGAAATCGTCACCATATCAACTCAGCTTTCCCATGACTTTGCCGTTGAATCCATATACCTTCTGCTCGCCGCCCAGCTTGACCAGTTCCACCGTGCGCTGCTGGCCCGGCTCAAAGCGCACAGCGGTGCCAGCAGCGATGTTCAGCCGCTTGCCATAGGCCTTCCAGCGCTCGAACTTGAGCTCGGTGTTGACTTCAAAAAAATGGAAATGCGATCCGACCTGCACCGGACGGTCACCGCGGTTGGTTACCACCACGGTCTCCGTCTCGCGGCCTTCGTTCATGCCGATCTCGCCCTCTTCCAGTATGTATTCGCCAGGGATCACGATGAACTCCTTTATGGGATGGGGTTGTGGACAGTCACAAGCTTGCTCCCATCCGGGAACGTCGCTTCGACCTGGATGTCAGGGATCATTTCGGGGATACCCTCCATGACGTCGGCGCGCGCGAGTATGCGCGTGCCGTCGGACATCAGTTGGGCGACAGTTTTGCCGTCGCGGGCACCTTCCATGATGGCGCAGGTAATCAGCGCCACCGCTTCCGGGTAGTTCAACTTCAGGCCGCGGGCCAGGCGGCGTTCCGCCACCAGGCCTGCGGTAAAAATCAACAGCTTGTCTTTTTCGCGTGGACTCAGATCCATATTCGGTTTCCTGTTCAGGTTTGCCAGATGCGCGGCGTCACGGCTTCTCGCGCCAGCAGGTGCGGGCGCAGATGGCGCCACACGGTGAGCATGAGGCGGCGCGCGGTTTCGCTGTCGTCGCCCAGATGGCGTGCCACCAGCACGCCCTTGGTCTGCGTTACGCCGAAGCGGTGTGCGCCGTCGGTGGCGGCAGCGGTGCGGATCTCGTTCAATACGGCGGCAGGCAGCGGCTTGCCGGCGGCGATCAGCGTGGCGCAGACTGTGTGGCCATCCAGCGCCAGCGGGCTGCCCAACTGCCCGCCCAGCATGTCGCCCTGTTCCCACCACAGCAGACGCCCCTCGCGGCGGATGCTGCTGCGCTGGCGTATCCTGCCGCTATCGAACGTCTCTCCCGATCCACGCCGGCCCATGCAGAGAATCTCGCAACCGATAAAGGTCGCGCCTGCAGCCAGCTCTATGTGCTGCTCCAGGACCACGTTAGCGGTATCAAAAAAGATTGTTTCCTGCGGCAGCCATTCCAGTGCCGCGTCCTGGTTCACATGCAGGTGCACGGTCTGTTGCGATACCTTGCCATTAGCCTGGTACCACTTGGCCGCGCCAGGTGTAGTGATGAACGCGTGCGCGCGATCACCCACGCCAATATCGATTTCCAGCTGATCGCCACCGACCACGCCACCCGGTGGATGAACCACGATGGCTTGGCAGACTTTGGCGTCTTCCGGATACAGCGCCTTCTGCACACGCAGCGGGCCGTGATGGATTTTATTGAACAACCGCGTGGTGCCTGCATCGTCGGCAAAACCGAGGGTGAGACTGGCCTGCCAGGCACTGTGGCCAGTGCTGGCGTTTACGTCGCGCGGTGCGGTGCAGTCGGGCATAGAAACAGAGATGCTAAATAACCGTTGATCTATGCAATCAGCGTGCCAGCATAAATTCCTTCCTGCGCGCGCAGGCTGCACCGAGATATGGCAAACAGCACCAACTTGGTGCATCCCACAGGCTCAAGCCCCCCGCAGCGACAAACCTGTCCTTGATGCGCTTGTTAGTGACGCAAGAGCTTTAATCGGGTGTTCTGGGCTTGCGGCTGTCTTTCAGTGCTTCTGGCTCCAATTCCGGGTATGCATCGTGGATAGGTCGGATGATGCAATAATACAATTCCGTCATGATCTTGCTAACCTCTTCCCGGTATTCCTTAAATTCGTTTTCCGGGCACGTATCTTTTACCCGGATAAGGGAGTCATTCAGGCGTTCACAAACGTCTGACATTGTTTTGAGCACTTCTTCTGAAATTTGGCGATTCATTTTGATCCTATATACAGAGCTTAGAGACATCGGTTTCGTTTGAGACGGTCAGCATTTCATGCTGGCCCTGTGCGGAGGCTAAGCCGTGCGAAATGTACTTCCCGTCAACGCCAAGTTCACGATGTAAGAAGTTTTCTCTACGCCAGCACAACTTCGCTGTTGTAAAAAAGTGCCGGGCAGCAAATAATTTTCGCGGTTTCTACGCCGCCAAAAGTATTGCCTCGTGCAGCAAAAGCAGCGTTTTTACGGTTGAGGAATAATTGGTTCCATTGAGGCATGGAAACAAAAGTTGTCGTGAACATGCTCCGAGTTACCCACCAATGGAGAGCATCATGAAAAGCAAGTTCCTCACCCGCGTCGCACTTGCCACCGCCTTCGGCGCGGCGCTATTGCCGGTACTGAGCGGTGCCGCGGTCTACAGCAACGGCAGCAAAACGACCACCTTCGACGTCACGCTGAAAATCATCGCCGACTGCACCATCGCCGCCAATACGCTGGACTTCGGCCAGTCGCAAGGCGTGCTGGCGACGGCAGTCAACGTCAACACCACGCTGAACGTCACCTGCACCAACACCACGCCGTACAACATCGGCCTCAATGCCGGTACCGGCACCGGGTCGACCGTGGCAGCCCGTTTGATGAGCGGCACCGGCGCCAATACCAGCACCGTCGCGTTCAATCTGTTCCAGGCAGCCGGCACCACCAACTGGGGTAACACGCAAGGTACCGACACCAAGTCCGGCACCGGCACCGGTTCGTCGCAGACCATTACTGTGTACGGCAACATCCCGGCACAGGCAACGCCGCAACCGGATACGTACAAGTCGACGATCACCGCGACCGTCTACTTCTAACACCCCACTCCGCCGTCAGCCCACAATCTTGGCTGATAGACGCGATCCTGCATTCCCTGGCGCCCCAGCCCGCGCCCAAGCTTCCCCTGTACCGTTTTAAACCGCCCCAGCGTAGCGGTAAATAACCTTCGAGCTTATTTACTGGAGAATTGCCATGCCGCGCATCGCTACCCGTATCGCCGCCGCAGCAACCGTTCTTGCCATGCTGGCCCCGATGGTCGGTGGCGCCGCTGTCTACAGCAACGGCAACAAAACGACGACCTTCGACGTCACGCTGAAAATCATCGCCGACTGCACCATCGCCGCCAATACGCTGGACTTCGGCCAGTCGCAGGGTGTGCTGGCAACCGCCGTCAACGTCAACAGCACGCTCAATGTCACCTGCACCAATACCACGCCGTATAACATCGGCCTCAACGCCGGCACAGGCACCGGTTCCAGCGTCGCTGCACGTCAGATGAGCGGGACCGGCGCCAATACCAGCACCGTGGCCTTCAATCTGAACCTGACCGCAGGCGGCGGCAACTGGGGCAATACCCAGGGTACGGATACGCTGTCCGGCACCGGCACCGGCGCCCTGCAGAACCTTACCGTCTACGGCGTGATCCCGGCCCAGTCGACGCCGCAGCCAGACACCTACAAATCGACCATCACCGCGACCGTCTATTTTTGATTGTTGAAACGGACGCAAGGGAGCTTTGCCCGGCGCCCTATTGGTGTGGACTGCCCGCGTCCCCATACTCTCTGCTTCAGGAAATGAATCTCGGAGCAGAACATGAAAGTATTCGTCACCGGTGCGGCCGGTTTTATCGGCAGTTCGATTGCGGCAGGCCTGGTCAAGGCTGGCCATGAAGTGGTTGGCCTGGTGCGCAAGCCGGAACAGCTGGAAGAAGTGAAAACGATCGGCGTCACCGGTGTACTCGGCACACTCACCGACCGTGATCTGCTGATGGCCCAGGCCCGGGCGGCCGATGCCGTCATCAACGCCGCCAGCAGCGACAACCGCGCTGCGGTGGAAGCCTTTATCGACGCCCTTGCCGGTTCCGGCAAGGTGTTCCTGCACACCAGCGGCTCCAGCATCGTCGGCGACGCCTCGGGCGGCGAAGGCACCGATCAGATCTACTACGAAGACAAGCTGCCGGCGCCGACCGCCGACAAGGCCGCGCGTGTCGCCATCGACAAGCTGGTACTGGACGCGGCCAGCCAGGGCGTGCGCTCCGCAGTGCTGTGCAACACGCTGATCTACGGTCACGGCGCGCTGCCGCGCGACTCCGTTCAGCTGCCACGTTTGCTCAAGCAGGCGCGCAAGAGCGGCATCGTGCGCCACGTCGGCCCGGGCCGCAACATCTGGTCGAATGTGCACATCGACGATGTGGTTGACCTGTATCTGCTGGCACTGGAAAACACCGAAGCGGGCGCGTTCTATTTTGTCGAAAGCGGCGAAGCGGCATTCAACGAGATGAGCGCGGCGATCGCCAGGGCACTGGACCTGGCGCCGCCGCAGGACTGGCCGCTGGAACAGGCCAAGGAAGAATGGGGTTACGAGATGGCCTCCTACGGCCTCGGTTCCAACAGCCGCGTACGTGGCCAACGCGCACGCACGCAGCTGGGATGGCAGCCCCATCGCCCGCCAGTGCTGGACTGGATTGCGAACGATATGCTGCGCACCTGAGTTCAAGGATTCGGCTTGGTTTCCGGCGCTGGCGCCGGTTTCGCTTCCGGTGCGGCTTTAATGCCCAGGTTCTTCGGCAGCTCCATCGACTTGCCGTTGATCGACAGCTTGTCGTCCTTGATGTCGATGGTCGAGCGCAACTCGTCCTTCTCCACCACGGCAAAGCCGCTGCTGACGGCTTTGCCCACCACGAAGCTGACCATGGCGTCGGCGCCGGCATCGATCTGACGCGCGGCGTCGGCGGCACTGGCATCCACGCTACGGGCCGAGATGGCGCGCCCGACATCGCGGATCAGGGCAACCGGCACCCGTACTTCAAAGTGCGCCACGATCTTTTTCATAATCGCTTTGATGTCCTGGAAGTCGGCATCCACCGTCTTCGCGAAGGACACACGGCCTTTTATCGCAGCGACGTTGCCGCGATAGCCGACACTGATATCGTCGATGAGCAGCACCGCGCCCGACTGGAGCGCGCGCTTGCCGAGGTCCTTCATATTCTTCAACATCAGCTCTTGCTGCGCTTTCGGGTCCAGCTTCTGGGCGTTCTGCTCACGCATGGAACGGCTGAAATCAGCCATCACCTTCACCGGCACATTGGTGAGGCGGAAAGCGAAGTTGGCGTGATCCACGCGCTCGTCACCTATCGCCATGGCGTTGACCGTCGAACGGTAGGCAATTTCCACGTTATTGCCGCGACGGGAAGTTTCCGAACGCGCGGTAATGCCTTCAAAGCGCATCAGCTTTTTGGCGTCCTTGTCGCCAACCGTCACATCGCGCACGGAGACCAGCCCAACGCCGAAATTGGCAACGCCGTAATCCACGCCATCCGCTGCGCGCTGCTGCTTCGCCACCAGCGTCATGTTTTCCAGACTGACCGAAAGATCGGGACGCGCCATCACCAGCGATGGCCACTGCATGTCCATGGTCAGGCTACGGCCTGTCTTTTCGGTCGACAGCTTGAGCGTCATCTCGGACCAGTTGAAGTCCGTGCCATTGCCTTGTACGTATAGGTAAGGCGCCAGCTTGCCGATGTAATTGATCTGGCCTTTAGGACCGTCGGTACGCGTGATCGGGAACGGACGTTCGGCGCCGAACATCTCTTTCAGCTTCGGCCGCAATGCCGGCGAGAATTCAAAGCTGGCGTATTTTTCCCAGATTTTGGCCACATTCCGTTCGCTGCCCGTTGCGGCAGTCAGTTCCTGGCTGGCCTGCTTGAGCGTCTCAAGCGTCGCCGGGGTCAGAAATTCTGGCAGCTGCGGTGGGGCTGGCGTTGCAGCCGGATCGGCAGCGTAAACGGGAATGACCAGCATGGCGCTGGTCATTGCAAATGCGAGGGCAGTTTTTTTCAAGGGAAGACCAGGAGAATGTCAAAAGAGCGCAATTCTACTGAAGCTTTACCCTCAAGAAATACGCACTTTGTCACTCAAGACTAGAGTACGGGCTCTTGCCGCCATCCGCGATGAACTGGTCGACGCGCGCCTCCAGCACGGGCAGCGGCACCGATCCCAGTTGCAGCACCGTGTCGTGGAAGGCGCGGATATCGAACTTCTGTCCCAGCGCCTTTTCCGCTTTCTTGCGTGCGTTGATGATGCTCATTTCGCCCAGGTAGTAGGACAGCGCCTGGCCCGGCCACGAAATATAGCGGTCCACCTCCGTTTCAATTTCATGGTCCGACAGCGCGGTGTTGGCATGCAGGTAGTCCTGCGCCTGTTTGCGGGTCCAGCCCTTGCTGTGGATGCCGGTGTCCACCACCAGGCGGGAAGCACGCCAGGCCTGATAACTGAGCATGCCAAATACTTCGTACGGCGTTTCATACATGCCCATTTCGGCGCCCAGGCGTTCGCTGTACAGCGCCCAGCCTTCGCCGAAAGCCGAGATGTAGGCATTGCGGAATGGTGGACGTCCCTTCTGCTCCATCGCCACCGGCATCTGGAACGCGTGGCCCGGCGCCGATTCGTGCAGCGTCAGCGCCGGCATGCTGTACAGCGCGCGCGATGGCAGGTTGTAGGTGTTGACCAGGTAGACGCCAGGACCGCCGCGGCCCGAAGTGTAGAACGGCGCCTGGTCGTCCGGCACCGGTATCACCGCAAAGCGGCGGCGCGGCAGATAGCCAAAGTACTGCGCCACTTTGCCGTCAAATTTCTTGGCGACCCAGGCAGAGCGCATCAGCAGTTCCTCCGGCGTTTTGGCGTAGAACTGCGGATCGGTACGCAGGAATTGCAGGAAGGCCGGCAGATCGCCTTTAAAATCAACCTGCTTGATCACGTCCTGCATCTCGGCGCGGATCTTGGCCATTTCTTCCAGGCCGATGTTGTGGATCTGGTCCGCGCTCAGCGAGGTGGTGGTGAACTCCACGATCTTCGACTGGTAGTAGGCTTTACCATCCGGCAGGCTTTCCGCCGCCAGCTCCTCGCGCGCTTTGGGCACATACTCTTCGCGCATGAACTTCAGCAGGTTTTTATAGGCCGGGACCACCGCCGTTTCAATCGCTTTCACGCCCTGCGCGCGCAGCTCTTCCTGCTTGGCGGCCGGCATACTGGCCGGCATGGTCTTGAATGGCAGGTAGAACACCGTGTCCTGCGGCGTCTTCGCATCGCTCACCGAGGTGATGGACGCGTCGCGGCCAACCAGCGTGACCTTCGGCGGCGTGAAGCCGCGCGCCAGGCCGGCACGCATGTTGACGATTTCGTCGTTGAAGTAGCGTGGCACGTCAGCCAGCTGTTTCACATAATCGCGGTACTCAGCCTCGGTGGCCATGGTTCGGCGCGCGGTGCCGGCCATGTTCGACCAGAAGGCGCTGTCGGCGTTGAGCGGTTTTTCAAATTCGCGGAACTGCTGGGCGGCGAGGAAGGCGGCAATCTGCGCCTTGTACACCTGGTAGTTGATGCGCTCCGGCGCCGACAGTTTCGACTCCTTGATCCCCTCCAGCTTTTTCATCACGCCCTGCCAATACGCGGTACGGCTGTTCTGCGTGGCGAGATCGATACGCGGCAGCGCGGGCGATACGCCGCTGTCGTCGTCGTCCTCGCCGTCTTCCTGCTTCTGGCTCAGACGCCACTTCCACTCCTGGGTGTAGATCGCCTTGAACTGGGCGTCCGCCGGACCTGCTTTAACCGCCGTCGCCGCAGCGTTGGCGACACCAAGACACAACAGCATGCATGCACCGGCTATCGCGGCGCTGAACTTCTTTTCCATAGCACTCCAGGGAGAAAGGTTGGTTTACATATCCTGCAAATTACGGCGCTCGCGCAGCAGCGCGCTGAATCCTTCGGCGTTTAGCGGGCGGCTGAAATAGTAGCCCTGCATCTCATCGCAACCATGTTCGGCGAGGAACTGCACCTGCTCGCGCGTCTCGACACCTTCCGCAATCACGCGCATATTCAGGTTGTGCGCCAGCGAGATGACGGACAACGCGATGGCCGAATCCGCGCTGTTGGTGGTCACATCATCGACGAAGGATTTATCGATCTTCAGCACGTCAATCGGAAAGCGCTTCAGATAACTGAGACTGGAATAGCCCGTACCAAAGTCGTCCAGCGAAATGTGGACGCCAATGTCCTTCAAGCGGCGCAGCGATGCCACGGCTTTATTCGGATCGCCCATCACCGTGCCTTCGGTGATTTCCAGGCCCAGATATTCCGGCGCCAGGCCATATTTGCGCAACGTGCTTTCCACATAGGGCACGGTGGCATCGTGAGCGAACTGCCCCGCCGCCAGGTTGACCGCGACCTTGATCTGGCCCAGCCCCTGTTCATGCCACACTTTCATCTGCGCGCACACGCTCTCCAGCACCCATTCACCGATCGAGTTGACCAGGCCATATTCCTCGGCCAACGGAATGAAGCGGTTGGGCGGCACCTTGCCCAGCACCGCGTTATCCCAGCGCAGCAGCGCCTCCGCGCCAACCATGGCGCCGGTCTTCAGGCAGACCTGCGGCTGGTAGTGGACTTCAAACTCGTCGCGCGCAATGGCCCCACGCAGCTGACTCTGGATCGCCAGCTTGTCGCGGATTTCCGCATCCATGCGCTCGGTGAAGAAGGCGTAGTTGTCACGGCCGATCTCCTTGGCGCGGAACAGCGCCGTATCGGCATTGCGCACCAGTTCATCGAAGCTCTCGCCATCGGTGAGGCTGACGGCGATGCCGATGCTGGAAGTGACGGTGATCTGCTGGCCGTCGATCATGAGTTCCTTGCGCAGGCCAGCCAGGATTTTCTGCGCCAGCGCGATGGTGTCATTGAGTTGCGCGTCGTCAGCCACAATGATCTGGAATTCATCGCCGCCATGACGGCTGACGATATCCCCTTCACGTACAGTCTCGCTCAGGTACTTGGCCACCACCTGCAGCGCCTTGTCGCCCATGTCATGGCCGTACGAGTCATTGATGCTCTTGAAGCGGTCCAGGTCCAGGCACATGAGCGCGACGCAACGGCCATCGCGGCGCGCGGTGGACAGCACCTGCACGAAGCGTTCGCGCGCCAGCATGCGGTTCGGCAGTCCGGTCAGCGCGTCGTGGTTGGACAGGAAGTCGATCAGGTGCTGCTCGGCCTTGCGCTCGGTGATGTCCATGAACACCGCCACGTGGTTGATGACATGGCCCTGTTCATCCCGTACCACGGAAGCGCTGAGCAGGCCGGGAAAGGTGTCGCCATTCTTGCGGCGCGCCAGGATTTCGCCCGACCAGTGGCCGGTTTTGACCACCGAAGTCACCATGGTGGCGAAGGAGCTGGCATCCATATCGCCCGCATGCAGCAGGCCGACACTCTGCCCCAGCACCTCCTGCGCGGTGTAGCCGGAGATCTGCGTAAAGGCGGGATTGGTGGCGACGATGCGGGCGTCGCGGTCGGTGACCACAATCGCGTCCTGCGTCGCCTCAAACACCTGGCTGGCGAGACGCAGGAATTCCTCGTTGGCGCGGCGCTGTTCGACCTCCCGCGCCAGTTCGGCGGTACGCTCCGCCACGCGCTGCTCCAGCAAGGCGCGTTCTTCCGCCAGCGCTTTCTGCGCCCGGCCCAGTTTGACGTGAGCGTCGGTACGGGCCAGGATTTCCTCGGCCTGGAACGGCTTGGCGATAAAGTCGACCGCGCCCAGTTCAAAACCGCGCACCTTGTCGTCGGTGTCGTGTTGGGCGGACAGGAAGATCACCGGCACCTGGTTCAGTTCCGGCGTGGCTTTCAGACGGCGGCAGACTTCAAAGCCGTCGATGCCGGGCATGCGGATGTCGAGCAGAATCAGTTCCGGCGGACGCGATTGCGCGGTCCACAGGGCCAGTTCGCCGTTTGGCGCCTGGCGCACGTAGTACCCCGCTTCCGTCAGCAGGTCGCTGAGTAGCTTGAGCGAGGCCGGCGTGTCCTCCACGATCAGCACTTCGCCCTTGGTCTGTTGTTCCGACAAATCCCGATGCATGTAAAAACTCTCTCGCCTGATTAGCTGCATTCTCTATGATATACCGGTCAGGCCGAGGCCACCAATTCAGTACCCGCCTGATCCAGCAATGCGCAGAGTTGCGGGTACTGGTGCAGCTGAATCATATGCTCGATGCGCGCCACCACATCGCCCAGCGCCGGCGGCAATGGCGCCAGCAACTGCGCCACGCGCGACAGATTCAGCTCCTGCAGAGCCGTTTTCAGTTCGGCGCGCAGCACGGGCGCCAGCTGGCGCAGGTCTTCCGCCGCCAGCGGCTGCGGCGCGGCCTGGCGCACGCCGTGATGACGGCGCACGAACTGCAGGTCGAGCTGCTGCTCCAGCACGGCGTACAGCTGCTCCTGTTCCACCGGCTTGCGCAGGAATTCATCGGCGCCGGCGTGCAGCGCCTCCTCGCGCTCTTCGGTGAATGCGGACGCTGTCAACATGACGATGCGCGGCTGTTGAATATCCGGGTTGGCGCGGATCTGGCGTGTAGCGCTGATGCCGTCCAGCGTCGGCATGCGCCAGTCCATGAACACCAGGTCCGGCTGCCATACATCCACCATGGCCAGCGCCTGCGCGCCATCGCCGACTGCGGCAATCTCGAAGCCCAGCGGTTTAAGCAGGCTTTCCAGCAGCGCGCAGCCGTCGGCGTTGTCATCGGCGACCAGGATGCGGCGGCGCTGCTGCGGTTGCAGAGGGCTGACTTCATCCTCGCCGGCCACCGGCGCCTCATCCGCGACCTGCACCGCCACCGTGAACGAGAATGTAGCGCCCTCGCCCGGCGCCGATTGCAGCGCCAGCGTGCCGCCCATCAGCTGCACGAATTCGCGCGAGATGGTCAGCCCCAGGCCGGTGCCCTCTTTAGCCCCCGGACCATCGGCCTGGATGAACGGTTCAAAGATGCGCGACTGGTCTTCGGTGGCAATGCCGGGACCATTGTCGATCACGGAAAACGTCAACTCACAGGCGCCGTTGCGCGCGCTGCAGCGCACTTTCAGCGTCACCTTGCCCTGCGCGGTGAACTTGACCGCGTTCGACATCAGATTCAGCAGCACCTGGCGCAGCTTGGTGCCGTCCACCCGCGCGCTGGCCGGCAGGCCGACGCTGTCCAGCACCAGCTCCACGCCGGTCTGGCCGGCGCGCATGCTGACCATGTCCATGACTTCCTGCAGCATGTCGTTGAGGTTGACCACCTCCGTTTGCAGCACGGCGCGGCCAGCCTCGATCTTGGACAGTTCAAGAATATCGTTAATCAGCGTGAGCAGATGCTGGCCGGAGCGATGGATGATGGCCAGGTTGCGCTTCTCTTCCGGCAGCATGTTCTTGGAGTCCGCCATCAGGCGCGAGAAACCGATCACGGAGTTCAGCGGCGTGCGCAGCTCATGGCTCATATTTGCCAGGAAGGTGGACTTGGCGCGGTTCGCCGCCTGCGCCTGGCGCACCGCCACCGACAGCGCGTTGGTACGCTCGGCCACCAGCTCCTCAAGATGGATGCGGTGGCGGCGCAGTTCCGCTTCCGCCGTGCGGCTGGCCGTGACGTCGTAATTCACGCCGACCATGCGCTGAGGGTGGCCGTCCGCATCGCGGAAGATCATGGCGTCCGCTTTCAGATAGTGCAGCGAACCGTCAGGCCAGATCAGGCGGAACTCCACATCAAATTCCGCGCTGCCGTTGAGTGCCTGCTGCAGCAGCATTTCGGTAGGAATCGCGTCGTCCGGATGGATCATGCTGCGCCAGCTGTGCATGGGCTTTTCCAGCTTGCGGCCTTCCAGGCCATGCAGCCGGTACATCTGCTCGTCCCACACCATTTCGTCCGTGGCGATATTCCAGTCCCAGATGCCGATGGCCGCCGCACCGGAGGCGATCTGCAGGCGCTCTTCGCTCGCATGCATGGCCACGTAGCGGCTCTCCATGAGCCGCACCATCTCGCGGATCGAGGCATTCAGTGTTTTCAGTTCGCCCGTGTACCAGTCGCGCGGCGGCGAGGCGCCCGGGTTCTGGCCCGCTTTCACGCTGGCCGCGTAACGCTCGATATTGGTCAGAGGCTTGAGGATGAGCTGCCATAGCAGCAGATAAAGGCTCAGCACCAGCGTCACGTCCAGCACGAAAATCAGGCCGGCGATGGTGTACAGGCGCTGGCGCAGCTGCTCGATCAGCACCGCCGGCGAGGCATACACGGTAATGGTGCCGATATTCTGCCCACCCGCCACGATGGGCCGCTGCTCGGACAGCAGCTCGGGATCGGACGGCAAGCGCTCCGCCGGCACCAGCTGCGCCTGTTCATTACGGGTGAGGATAAAAGGATGGTTGCTGGCCACCGGCGCCACCGCGCTGGCATACAGGTCGCGGTTACTCAGACCGCTCTTCATGATGGTGACGATTTGGGTTTCGTCGAAATTCCAGGCTGGCAGCGCCACGGCGGACGCCAGCTCGTCGGCGCTGTTGGCCAGTGTCTTATGCAGCTGCTCCCAGCGCTGTGCGCGTTCGACCTGGTAGAAATACAGCGCAAACGTCGTCAAAACCAGTGTCACCACGGCGGTGAGCGTCACGCTGACGAATACGGCGATCGATACTTTTCCTGCACGGCGGGCAAGTCGGACCAACATCGGAAAACCATTCTTTGGGGGTTAATCTTTGCTGCTACGACTTAGATCATAGGTTCAATCCAGCTTGAAGTCTATGTAAATTTGCGCTCAAGCAACATCCTTATGAGTATGTAATTGATCGAACGCATTAGCGGTACTCAGGAAGACTTTACCGTTCAATTCCTGCAGGAACGTACTATTGCGTAGACGATCCATGACCGGCCCTTTCACCTCGGCCAGGTGCAGGCCGATGCCGCGCCGCTTGACGCTTTGATTCAACTCCGACAGCGACATCAGCGCGGTCGTATCGATAGAGCTGACCGCCGACATCACCAGCACCAGGTCGCGCGCGCTGTGGTGCGTGGCCAGCTCGCATTCGATGCGTTCGCTCACCGCTTCCACGTTACCGAAGAACAAATTGGCATCGATGCGCAGCGCCAGCAATTCTGGCTGGGTTTCGGCCGGATAGCGCTCGATATTGCGGAAATGCTCGGTGCCGGCGATGCGCCCCAGCACCGCGATATGCGGACGGCTGGCGCGCCAGATCAGGGTGCCCATGGACAGCGCCACGCCGATGATCACACCCGCCTCCACCCCCAGCACCAGCACGCCGAGGCAGGTCGCGCCCCACGCCAGCGCATCGCCGCGGTCATACTGCCAGGCGGTGTGCAAAATCCCCATCTCCAGCATGCCCAGCACGGCAACGATGATGGTGGCCGCCAGCACCGGCAACGGTAGCAGCGACAGCCAGCCGGTTGGCGCCAACAATGCGCAGGCCAGCAGCATCGCCGTGATCAAACTCGCCAGCGGCGTGTTGGCGCCAGCGGCGAAATTCACGGCGGAACGCGACAGGCTGCCCGTCACCGGAAAACCGCCAGACAACGCGCTCGCCACATTGGCCGCACCGAGGCCGATCAGCTCATGATTGCTGACCAGCTTTTCATTGCGCTTGAGCGCCAGCGCCTGCGCGCCTGACATCGACATCAGGAACACGATAAAGCCGATCAGCAAACCCGGTTGCAGCAAGGCGCGCCAATGCGCGCTGGAGGACGCCAGATTCAGATGCGGCAGGCCAGCCGGCACGGCGCCGGTGGTGCGTATGCCCATCTCGGCCAGCCCTGTCGTCGCCATCAGCAGAATGCCGCCCAGGACCACAAACATCGGCGCCAGCTTGGCGCCAATATCGGCAGCGACGGGTGGCAGGCCGCAGCGTTTGAGCAGCGCCGCGCCATACATCCGCGCCAGCACCAGCACCAGCAGCGCGCCCACACCCAGCGCTGCGCTGGGCAGATGGGCCTGCGGCAGCGCTGCGCCAAGCAAGGTACGCAACTGATCGGTCGCGATGACAATGGCCGAGCCGACCGTAAAGCCGCTCATCACAGGACGGGAGAAAAAGTTGGCCAGAAAGCCCATGCGCAGCAAGCCGCACAGCAGCAGCACCGCGCCGGCCACCAGCGCCAGCTGCGCCGCCAGCACGCCCGCCAGGGCAGAACCCGGCGCAGCCATGGGGCCGATCGCAGCGGCGGTCATGAGCGAGATAATGGCCATCGGGCCGACCGACTGCGTCATGCTGCTGCCGAACAGCGCGTAGACAATGGGCGGCGCAATGCTGGCATAGATCCCGACCACCGGCGGCAGCCCCGCCACCAGCGCATAGGCCATACCTTGCGGAATCATCATCATCGCCACCACCAGCCCGGCACTGATATCGCCCGGGAGCTGGTGACGCCGGTATCGCTTCAACCATTGCAACATTTTGTTCGTTACGGCTCAACTTGGAAATGCCGTCAGTTTACCGTAAATAATTATTTTTCATAAGCTTATTTCAAAAAGTCATAAGCAATAGTATGGCGGTCTAAGAATCACCCTACTCCGTCATATGGAGCAGCAAGTAGATGGTTCAAAACTGGGTCAAGAACTCTCTCAGCGTAGGCAAAAGATCTTGATCGACGAGCCGGGTTTCGATTGCATTTGCGATCTGGACATGTGCTGGATTTTCGGCAGAGAAGACGTCGGTAGTGGAAACGAGGAGCGTGCCTGATACGCCCTTCTTCTGCTTGTCCGCAATGACGATGACTTGCGCTGCCTCTGGGACCTGTTGAGGTGTTAATTCAAAGGGAAGATAAATCATCCATCCCACTGGCGGACGATCCTGGAAAATTTTGTGGTCGTCATATCCCCATGGCGTCACTTTTATTAGCATAGGATTCCAGATATCCACGATTCCACGTACCAGCTCGACTACGTTTTGATAATCCTCAAAAGCCCGAATGCCGTCTTCGATCAAGGACAGATTTGAGGGAATACGGCCCGTGTTATACATCGTCGTAAGTGTTGTTCCTCCCGCATTTTCTTGTCCATTCCAAACGCCAAGTGTGCGCAAATCCGACGCGTGGCTGTCCTTATCTGCCCTGGCGATAGCAAGGGCCGCATCGGTCGGGCCAGTCGTGTTAAAAGCGGCGTTTAGGCGTGAATTGGCAGGGGTGTCAGCGGGAGGACACCAATCGCTAATCGGAAGACCGATTGTCGCTAGAACTGACGCTAGCTTCCACAGATCGTAATATTGATCTTCTATTGTCGGTAAAGTTACGCCTGTTCGAAAATTGGCGCTAATTTTAAGGTAGAGGCTCATGGTGTCAGATGCCTTGCGATTGGAAAAAATCCTGGAAGACCTCAGCAGAGTAACGGTAGCTTAACGGTTGCATGAAAATGCCGAAGCACATTTCAGCAAGTCAGCGCACCTTCGATGGTCAACAGCGTTTGCTTGGCGGCCAGGCCGCCGGCAAAGCCAGTCAGCTCGCCGCTGGCGCCAATCACGCGGTGGCATGGGGCGATGATGGAGATGGGGTTGCGGCCGTTCGCCGCGCCCACGGCGCGTACCGCCGCAGGTTTGCCGATCTGTCTGGCGATCTGGGAGTAGGTCCTGGTTTCGCCGAACGGTATCGTCAGCAACGCCGCCCAGACCTGCTGCTGGAAATCCGTCCCTTTGAAGTCCAGTTTGACCTCGAACCTGCTGCGCTGGCCGGCAAAGTATTCGGCCAGTTGCTCGGCCACTTTCGCCAGCACGGCGCTGCTGCGGTTTTCGATCATGGGTTCCAGCCGCACGCGGTTCGGGCGCTCGTTTTCCCACAGTATGGCGGCCAGCACGTCGCCTTTGGCCACCAGCTGCAGTTTGCCCACTGGGGATGCCGCCCACATGTAATCGTAATGCGTCATGCGGTCAGCGACTGCTTGACGGCTTCCAGGATTTCCACCGACAGCGCTTCGTCATCCACCGCGCGTGACAGGACGATGGCGCCGACCATGGCGGCGTAGGTGGCAATCGCCTGCTTGCGGCGCTCGGCCGCGTCGTCCCCGGTCATCAGCTGTTCCAGCACTGCCATCTGGCCGACCGCGCCCTCCGCGATCGCGTGACGGGCCTTGCCGCCAAGGCGGGCGATATCCGCGCCCAGCGCGGTGACGGAGCAGCCTTTCTCTGGATGGTCGCGATGCTTGATGGTCAGGTAGCCATCGGTGATTTTCTCCATCGCCGCCTCCCGGCCTTCGGCCAGATAGCCCTCCCAGCGCTCGACCGATTTTTTCAGCGCATGCGCGGTGGCCTCTGCCAGCAGGTCTTCTTTGGACGCGAAATGGCCGTAGAAACCGCCATGCGTCAGCCCAGCGCTCTTCATCAAATCGGCGACACCAATGCCGTCATACCCTTTTTCACGGAACAGCCGTGCGGCTGTTTCCACGATGCGCTCACGGTTGAGCGCTACCTGTTCCCTGCTGACTTTCATGATCGTCTCCCACTTCTACACTATTGACAGTATATATTATGGGCGTAATATATCAAACATTACGATCATCATTTAAAGGTGCATCATGAAAGCAGTTATCAGTGGCTATGCCCGTTCGCCCTTTCATTTCTCCCGCAAAGGCAAGCTGGCCGAGGTGCGTCCCGACGACCTCGGCGCGCAGGTAGTCAAGGGCCTGATGCAGCGTACCGGCGTCGATCCCGCCTTGCTGGACGACGTTATCCTCGGCTGCGCTTATCCCGAGTCCTCGCAAGGCAATAACCTGGCGCGCATCGTCTCGCTGCTGGCGGGATTCCCGCATGCGGTCAGCGCCATGACCATCAATCGCTTCTGCGGCTCGTCGATGTCGGCAATCCACATCGCCGCCGCGAATATCGAGGCGGGACTGGGCGAGGCCTATCTGTGCGTAGGCGTGGAGTCGATGACCATGGTGCCGCAAGGTGGCTTCAACTTCTCCCCTCACCCGCAACTGCTGGCCGATACCGATGCCTACATCAGCATGGGGGACACCGCCGAAAACGTCGCCCGCAAATACGAAGTGGCGCGCGCCGATCAGGAGCTGCTGGCGCTGCAATCGCACCAGAAGGCCGCCGCCGCGCGCGAAGCGGGCCGCTTGAAGGACGAAATCGTCGCCATCACCACAGCCAACGGCGACGTCATCGCCGAAGATGGCTGTATCCGCCCTGGCACCACGCTGGAAGCGCTGGCGTCACTCAAGCCGGTATTCGATCCGGAACATGGCGTGGTCACGGCCGGCACTTCGTCGCCGCTGACCGATGGCGCGTCGGCGGTGCTGGTAACATCCGAGGCATTCGCCCGCCAGCACGGCCTGCAACCGACCGCGCGCATTGTTTCGATGGCCGCTGTCGGCTGCGATCCCGCACTGATGGGCATAGGCCCGATTCCGGCCACGCAAAAAGCCCTGCGGCTGGCGGGCCTGACGGCGGAGGATATCGATGTCGCGGAAATCAACGAAGCCTTTGCCTCGCAGGCGCTGGCCTGCGTGCGCGAACTCGGGATCCGGCCGGAGGTGTTGAATCTGGATGGGGGCGGCATGGCGATCGGCCATCCACTGGGCGCAACGGGTGCGCGCATCACGGGCAAGGCGGCATCGCTACTGGCGCGGACAGGCGGCCGCTACGCACTGGCCGCCCAGTGCATCGGCGGCGGCCAGGGTATCGCGACGATACTGGAGAAGATTTAAGCAGCAACCTCGATGCAGTTGCGGCCAGCGCGCTTGGCGCGGTGCAGCGCCGCATCGAGACGATCCAGCACAATGGCACTGCCCTCATCCGGCGCCACTTGCGTCACGCCCAGGCTGATGCTGACCGTGGCGCCATAACCGGCGCTCGGCAGGTCCGCCTCGGCAATTGCGCCGCGCAGTTTTTCCGCCAGACGGACCGCATCCGCTGCGGTGGTATGCGTGGCCACGATCAGGAATTCTTCACCGCGCATGCGCGCCAGCATATCGGAGGTACGCAGGCGGCCCATCACCGTTTCGGCAATCTTGCGCAAGACAGGATCGCCGACGGCGGAACCGTATAAATCATTGGACGAATGGAAGCTGCCAACGTCAAACGACAGCACGGCCAATGGCAAGCCATAACGGCGTGCGCGGCGGATTTCATTGTCCAGCATGTCCTCGCCCGCGCGGCGATTGGCGGCGCCGGTGATCGCGTCCACGGTGCTCATTTGCGACAGCTGGCCGGACAGCGCATCGTTCTGGTGCTTCAATTCGCTCATGCCCAGGCCAAAGCTGACAAATTGCGCCAGGCTGGCAAAGCAGGCAAACTGCTCGCGCGAGAACGTGACGTGGCGGTCGAACATCAGGCAGATGGCGCCGATTTCAGGTCCGCCCGGTTCCGCGCGCAGCGGCAGCGCCAGCACCATGCGGACATTGCGGTCATGCAGCGCCATGGCCAGCTCCGGATCGCCCGACTTCTCTGGCGCATCCAGCAGCACCATCTCGCCGCGCGACACCGCCATCAGCGGCGGGAACACATCGCGCAACGGCGACTGCAGCAAACGGTCGCGGCGCTGCAGCAGCCGCGCCAGGTCCAGGTGATTACGCGCTTCCTGCGCCACCAGTTGCAGGTCGCCGCGCTCCTTGATGTGCAGCAGCGAGGTATGGCGCACGCCCGGGAAATTGCACAGCGCCAGACAGATCTGCGACGCCATGGTGTTGATGTTGTCGATACCGCCCAATGCGCGTTGCAGGCTGCGCTGCACGCCCAGCAGGTCGCGCAGCTCTTTTTCCTTGTCCAGCAGCGTTTGCTGCATGGCGGCGGCAGGGTCTCCCGGCACCGTTAGCGCCTGCTTGACGGCCTGTTGCAGTTCATCGTTGAGCACAGGGCAAATACGGTAATCGAACGTGCCATACGCCATCAGCTCCGGCAGCCAGGCGCTATGTTCATAGGTGCACAGCAGCAAAATCGGCTTGCCGGACCGGCTACGGATCAGCGCGCCCACGCCGGCCAGCTGGTTCAGGTGTTCAAACCCGGTGAGGTCGAGGATCAGCAGATCGGTGTCGCGCTTGGCCACCGCAGTGGCAGCGCTGTCGACGCTATCGCAGAGGGTAAATTGCGAAAACAATTCCCCACAGCAGGACTGAAACTCCGCGCGGCGATCACTGCTCGGATTAAAAAACACGCCTGTGCTATTCGGTCGGCTGAATGCATCCGCCATGATGTTACTCCCTGCTTTGGTTTTTAGATCTAATTATAAAAATGTCTCTCCTGCCTAGTGTGCCATAAAGTTCATAAATAGCAATATTTTTTGCATTATAGATCAGATTTTTTTTTGCGATCCGTGGTTTGCCTGCATGTGTTAACAAGCGCACCGTCAACCATGGGAGCGGCACCAATACTGTGTTCTCAAGGGTTAAGGAGAACACCATGTCAAATTCGGAAAACCGCGCAGATCCGGGCGCGGCCAGCTTGCAGCGTGAAATTCAGCAGCGCCAGGACCAGACCGACCAGCAGGCTCAGCGCGCGAGTACCGTCAAGGACCAGGGCCCGGTCCAGACCACCGAACACGTTTACCCCGGCACGCCGCTACCGGCCCAGCACCTGGAAAAACCGGGGCTGGAAGCCGATATGCAGCAGAAACCGGAATTTCTCGCGCCGGACTACTGCGGCAGCGGCAAACTGGCCGGCATGGCGGCCATCATTACCGGTGGTGACTCCGGCATCGGCCGCGCCGTCGCCGTGCTGTATGCGCGCGAAGGCGCGGATGTGGCCATCGTCTACCTGAACGAGGACCAGGATGCGGAAGACACCAAGCGCTATGTGGAAGCGGAAGGCCAGGCCTGCCTGCTGATCCGCGGCGACGTGCGCGATGCAGCGTTCTGCCGCGATGCTGTCCATCAGGCGCATGAACGCTTTGGCCGCCTGGACATCCTGGTCAACAACGCAGCCTTCCAGGAACACGCGGAAAAACTGACTGACTTGACGGAAGACCGCTTTGACCTGACCATGAAGACCAATGTCTACGGCTACTTCCACATGGCCAAAGCCGTCCTGCCTTACCTCAAGCGCGGCGCTTCAATCATCAATACAGGCTCGGTGACAGGGCTGGAGGGCTCGAAGCATCTGCTGGACTATTCGACCACCAAGGGTGCGATCCATGCATTCACGATGTCGCTGGCCTCCAACCTGCTGGAGCAAGGCATACGCGTCAACGCGGTGGCGCCGGGGCCGGTGTGGACTCCGTTGAATCCCGCCGATGCGCCGGCAGAGAAAGTGGCGCAGTTTGGCGCGACCACGGACATGAAACGTCCGGCCCAGCCGCAGGAACTGTCGCCGTCATATGTGTTCCTGGCGGCGCCCTGCTGCTCCAGCTACATCACCGGCATCGTGTTGCCGGTCACCGGCTCGGTGGGGAGCTGACCATGGCCGCGCGCGCGTTGTGGAAAGGGGCGATCAGTTTCGGGCTGGTCTACATTCCGGTTGAAATGTACACGGCCGTGCAGGAGCACGACCTGGATCTGACCATGCTGGACAAGCGCGACTTCTCGCCCATCGGCTACAAGCGCTATAACAAAAGCAGCGGCAAGGAGGTCAGCTGGGATCACATCGTCAAGGGTTACGAATATGAAGACGACGAGTATGTGGTGCTTTCGGACGAAGACCTGAAACGCGCCAATGTCGAGGCCACGCAGACCATCGACATCATGGCCTTCGTCGATGCGGCCGACGTGCCGCTCACCTACTATGAAACGCCCTACTATCTCGCGCCCTCGCGCGGCGGCGGCAAGGTGTATGCGCTGCTGCGCGAGACTCTGCGCAAGGCCGGCAAGCTGGGCATCGCCACGGTGGTGATGCGTACCAAGCAGCATCTGTGCGCGCTGGTGTGCGTGGAAGACAAGATCGTGTTGAATACACTGCGCTATGCGACCGAGATCCGTAGCGCGGAAGAGTTGAAGCTGCCGCCGGCGACCTTGAAGGCCGCCGGCATCAGCGATAAGGAACTCAAAATGGCGCTGTCGCTGGTGGAAGGCATGAGCGCGGAATGGAAGCCGGAGCAGTACCACGACACCTACAAGGAAGACGTGCTCGCACTGGTAAAGAAAAAGATCAAGGCCGGACAGACCAAGACCATCACCGCACCCGAGAAGGAGGCTGCGGCGCCCAAGGCTTCGAATGTGGTCGATCTGGTGGCGCTGTTGCAGGATAGCCTGGGCAAACGCGGCAAGCCGCGCCGAGCCGCCGCCGAGGACGAGGAAGAAGAAGCGCCACCGAAAAAGCGCAGCACCAAGTCCACCACCACACGCCGTACCAGCAGCACAAGCAAAACCGCCGCTCATACTGCTGCGCGCCGGACCAAATCCGCCACCACGCGCGCCAAGGCGGCGTAAGCGCCGCAGCTTCACTATCCTTGCCTCAGCTGGCGCCCGGCTTGAACTTCATCAGCTTCATGGCGGCAGAGAGGCCCTTGGCCGATTTGGCGTAATCGTCCCACGGCGCGTTGCCGGCATCCAGGCGCGTGTGCACATTGCTGACGTTCCACTGATCGGCGCCATGCAGGCTATCCAGTTCCTCCCACGTGATCGGCACCGAGATACCCAGGCCTGGCCGCGTGCGCGCTGACCATGCGGCCACCGTCGTCGCGCCGCGTCCATTGCGCAAGTAGTCGATGAAGATTTTGCCGACGCGATTGCGCGGGCCGCTTTTCAACACCAGCCGTTCCGGTATCGTCTCCGCCATATGGGCGACGATCGCCTGCGAGAAGTCCTTCACGTCATCCCAGCCGTAACCCGGTTTCACCGGCACCACCACATGCAAGCCCTTGCCGCCGCTGGTTTTCAGGAACGCCGCCAGGCCCAGTTGGTCCAGGAAAGCGCGCAGCAATACCGCAGCCTCCTGTACCTGACGCCAGGTAACGCCCTTGCCGGGATCGAGGTCGAATACCATGCGGTTGGGTTTCTCGTAGCTGCTGCCATTGGCGTTCTGCGTATGCAGCTCCACCACATTCATCTGCGCGGCGGATAACAGCGCTTGTTCCGATGGCACTTCCAGCATGGGCGGATGCGCGGGATCGAGCGACTGCTTGAACTGCTTCACGCCAGGCATGCGAGAAATTTCGGCGTGCTTCTGGAAGAACAACTCGCCGCCGACGCCTTCCGGCGCCCGCACCAGCGAGACCGGGCGGCCTTTCAGATGCGGAATCATCAGGTCCGCCACCAGCGCGTAGTAGCGTATCAGCGCGATTTTTGTCGCACCGCTTTCCTTGTCGATAACGCGATCAGGGTTGGTAATTTTCATGGAACTGAGCGCAGTTTGCATGACCGGTTCCTCCTTGATGTGCCTGGGCTCCTCGCGCACGATAACGCTGGCCTTCTTGTCCTTGCGCAGTCCTTTGAAGACAGCGTGCCGGATGGAGCCCGAATGCGTCCACTCGCCGAAACTCACTTCCGCAACCAGTGCAGGCTTGAGCCAATGGGCTTTCTTGTCGATCTCGCGGCTGGGGGCGAAAGGACTTTTATCGGCGTGCAGCTTGTCCATTCTGGATTTCAGCGCATTCAATGAAGCAGCGGTAAAACCGCTGCCGACATTGCCCGCGTAGTGCAGCTTGCCGTCCTTGTCATAGGTTCCAAGCAGGAGTGAGCCGAAACCGCTGCGCGAGCCTTGCGGATCGGTATATCCACCGATGACGAACTCCTGCCGCAGACCGCATTTGAGTTTGATCCAGGCGCCGTTGCGGCGCGAACTATATGGCGCATCGCGCCGTTTGCCGATGATGCCCTCAAGCCCCATCTGGCAGGCGGCGGCGATCATGTCCTGCGGCGGCGCATTGAGCGCGGTACTGAAGCGCACATTATCGGTCTGGCGTTTGACCAGCACTTTTTCCAGAATGGCGCGGCGCTGCTCCAGCGGCGTATCGCGCAGGTCGTGACCATTGTGGAACGGCAGATCAAACAGGAAGTAGACGATGTTACCGGGATTGTCTTCGTCGAAGGCGTTTTGCAGCAGGCCGAAATCCGGTCGGCCCTCATCATCATGGACGACGATTTCGCCGTCATACCAACCGGATGGGAATTTGAGCCTGGCCAGTTCGTCGCGCAGCGGCTGCAGCTTGTGCGTCCAGTCGTTGCCGTTGCGGGTGATGAGGCGGATGTCCTTGCCGTCGATGCGGGCCAGCAGGCGGTAGCCGTCAAACTTGACTTCGAACAGCCAGTCGGCAGGTCCCGATGGCGGTGCATCGACCAGCGTCGCCAGTTGTGGCGACAGCGACTCAGGCAACGCGGCCTTGGGCGCTGCGCGTTCGGCTGCCGCGCCATCCACCGGTGCGGCGGTTGCGGAGACAGCGGCGGGAGCGCCCGGTGCGTCCGGCATCGGTAGCGCTTTGACGCTGTCCGGCATTTCATCGACCACACTGAACTCGTCAGCGGAGCGCGCGTACTCGTCGTTCTCCTTGATGAGCAGCCACGGTTCCTGCTTTTCGCCTTTGCCTTTCATCCGCACCAGCACCCAGCGGCCGTGCATCTTGTGGCCGTTGATCTCGAACTTCAAATTGCCGGCCTTGAGCGCCTTGCGCGGATCGTCAAGCGGGCGCCATGTGCCCTTGTCCCAGATGATGACCTTACCCGCGCCATACTGCTTGGGCGGTATCGTGCCTTCAAAGTCGTTATAGGAAATCGGGTGGTCTTCCACATGCACGGCCATGCGCTTGTCGTGCGTGTCGTAACTGGGACCTTTAGGCACGGCCCAACTCATCATGACGCCATCGAGTTCAAGCCGGAAGTCGTAATGCAGGCGCGAAGCCCAGTGCTTCTGGATCACGAAGGTCAGCGCCTCCCTACCCTCCTCGCCGCCCTCAGCGGGTTCCGGCGTGATAGCGAAGTTGCGCTTGGCCTTGTAAGTTTTGAGCGAGCCTTTCATATCGCCAGACTAGGCCTGTCCGCCCGCCATCACTGTGCGATGGCGAACATGTAAGCGATTGTAAAGCCCGTCAACGATGAGAAACCGGGACGCGTTTTACGCTCAGAGACGCAGGAATTGTCCTGGGCCCTGAACCTCCACAAAGGATTACATCATGAAAAAAGTTATCGCTACCCTGATCGCTGGCCTGTTCGCTACCGCTGCATTCGCACAAGCCCCTGCTCCTGCAACCCCTGCCGCTGCCAAGGCAGAAGCCAAGGAAACCAAAGCTGTCGCCAAAGCAGACGCCAAAGAAACCAAGGCTGAAGTAAAAGCCGAAGCCAAGACCGCCAAGGCAGAAGCCGATGCAAAAAAAGACGTCGCCGTCGCCAAGGCTGAAGAAAAAGCTGACAAGGCCGACGCTCACGCCAAAGCCGCAAAAACCAAATCCAAAGCCCACGCCAAAGCTGAAAAAGCCGAAGCCGCAGCCACTCCAGCACCAGTCACCACCAAGTAATCATCGTCGCTCCCGCGCCAGCGGGAATAGCGCGAAAAAAAAGCGAACCTTTCGGTTCGCTTTTTGTTTTTACTTCTGCGCCAACGTGGTTGGCGACGTTACTGTATCACCCCAGCCACCGCCCAGCGCGCGGATCAGCGCCACCGTGGTCACTGCGCGAGTACCACGCAGCTGCACCGCACTGCGTTCCACCGACGCCAGATTGCGCTGTGCATCCAGCAGATCCAGATAGCTCGAACGGCCGGCCGTGTACAGCTTCTGCGCCAGATCAGCCGAGCGGCGGGCTGACACCACGGCATCATCAATCTGCGCCGTCTGGCCAGCCAGAACACGCAAACCTGCCAGATTGTCTTCCACTTCCGCAAACGCCGTCAGCACATTCTGGCGGTAAGTACCAATCGACTCTTCCAGCGCCGCTTCACTGCGCTGGATGTTGGACCTGTTACGTCCACCATCGATCAGCGGCATCGACAGCGCTGCGCCCAGCAGCCACGAACGGCTGCTCCACTTGAACACATCGGCCACGGTATTACCCGACGTGCCGCCCGCATTCGCGTTCAGCATCAGCGATGGGAACATCGCCGAACGGGCGACACCGATCCGTGCATTCGACGCTTCCATCGCGCGCTGTGCGGCGGCGATGTCCGGACGGCGCTCCAGCAGGGTCGATGGCAGGCCGGCAGGAATCACTGGCAGCAGGGTGCTGTCCAGCAGCGGGCTGTTACCAGCCGTATAGGTGGCCGCTGGTTTGCCCAGCAGGACCGCCAGCGCATGCTCGGTGGTCGCACGCTGACGCTGCAAGCCGATGGCTTCCGCTTTCGCGGTCGCCAGCTCGGTCTTGGCGCGCGACAGATCGAACTCGCCAATGTCGCCCAGGTCGAAACGGCGCTGGTTGACTTTGACGTTTTCTTCGCGGGTCTGCACCGTGCGGTTCAAGGTTTCCAGCTCAGCGTCGGTGGAACGCAGACGGAAGTACGTCTGCGCCACATCCGCTTGCACCGACAGCAGCACCGAACGGTAATTCGCTTCTACCGAAGCCGCATCACCGCGCGCAGCCGCCACGTTCGACGAGACGCGGCCGAACAGGTCAACCTCGTAGCTCGCCGTCAGGTTGGCGTTGAATACCTTGGACGGCGACACTGGCGTACCAGCTGGCAGCCCCAGCGCCACATCCGACTGCTGCAGGCGCTGGGCACCGGCTGCAACGCCTACCTGTGGAATACGGTCCGCTTCAGCGATGCCGGCGATGGCGCGGGCCTGCTTGACGCGGGCCGCAGCCACGGCCAGGTTGGCGTTGGCGCGGGTAGCTTCGTTGACCAGCTCATTGAGCGCTGGATCGTTGAACGCCAGCCACCATTCGCCGCGTGGCTGCGCTTCCGCAGCCTGCGCCTGTTTCCAGGTGCTACCGTCGGCAGCGGTTTTCACCGCAGCCTTCGGCGCTTGCGATTCCTTGAACGCGGTCGGCACTTCCATCGCAGGCTGCTTGAATTCCGGTGCGGCGCACGCGGTCATCAGCAAGGCCGCCAGGATAGGCGCGACACCTTTTGCGATCATATGCAGCTTGTTCATATTAGTGAGTCCCTTCCAGTTTGGCCGGAGCAGCTTCCGCCACCACGGCTGGTTTTTTCTTTTCCAGACGCACAGCCAGGGTACGCAGCAGGACGTAGAACACCGGCGTCAGGAACAGGCCGAAGAAGGTCACGCCCAGCATGCCGGCAAACACCGCCACACCCATTGCATGACGCATTTCCGAACCTGCACCGTGCGAGAACACCAGTGGCAGCACGCCCATGATGAATGCGATCGACGTCATCAGAATCGGACGCAGACGCAGACGGCAGGCTTCCAGCGCAGCTTCAACGATCGAACGGCCATGGTGTTCCAGTTCACGTGCAAACTCCACAATCAGAATCGCATTCTTCGACGCCAGACCAACCAGCACGAACAGCGCAATCTGGGTGAACACGTTGTTGTCGCCGTGGGTCAGTTTCACGCCAATCAGCGCGCACAGAATCGACATCGGCACAATCAGGATCACCGCCAGCGGCAGGGTCCAGCTTTCGTACTGCGCAGCCAGCACCAGGAACACCAGCAGCACGCACAGTGGGAACACGTAAATCATGGTGTTACCCGACAGGATGTCCTGATACACCAGCTCAGTCCATTCGTAGCTGATACCTTTCGGCAGGACTTCGTTGACGATCTTGGTCATCTCGGCCTGTGCTTCGCCAGTCGATACGCCAGGCGCCGGTGCACCGTTGATCTCTGCTGCCACGTAAGCGTTGTAGCGCTGTACACGGTCCGGGCCATAGCTGTCTTTCACACGCATCAGCGAGGACAGCGGAATCATTTCACCCTTGTCGTTGCGGACTTTCAGCTGGGCGATGTCTTCTGCGTGCGAACGGAACTGCTGGTCAGCCTGCACACGCACCTGGTAGGTACGGCCAAACTGGTTGAAGTCATTCACATACAGCGAGCCCAGATTGATCTGCAAGGTCTGGTAAATCGTATTCAGCGGCACGCCCAGTTGCTTGGCTTTGGCGCGGTCGATGTCAGCAAACAGCTGCGGCACGTTGATCTGGTAGCTCGAGAAGACGCCAGCCAGTTTCGGGTTCTGCCATGCTTTCATCTGCACTGCCTGCACCGCTTTGTACAGCGCGTCGTAACCCAGGTTGTCGCGGTCTTCGACCATCAGCTTGAAGCCACCGGTGGTACCCAGGCCACTCACAGGTGGAGGACCCAGCACCATCACAAACGCGCCTTCGATCGAACCCATACGCTTGTTGATTTCAGCGGCAATCGCATCGGCCGAGGTTTCCTTGGTCGTACGCTTGTCGAACGGCGCCAGGCCGACGAACACGATACCGGCGTTAGGCGCATTGGTGAAGCCGTTGATCGACAGGCCAGGGAAGGAGATCGAGTTCTCCACGCCAGGGATATCCTTGGCGATGTCCGACATCTTGCGGATCACGGCGTCGGTACGGTCCAGCGATGCAGCGTCAGGCAGCTGTGCGAAGCCGATCAGGTACTGCTTGTCCTGCGATGGCACGAAGCCTGGAGGCACCAGCTTGAACATGAAGCCAGCAGCAACCGCCAGCACGGCATACACCACCAGCGACGAGCCTTTGCGTTTCAGCACGCCAGTCACGCCAGTTTCATAGCTGTGCGAGGCACGGTTGAAGAAGCGGTTGAACCAGGCGAAGAAACCGCCAAACACCTTGTCCATGCCACGGGTCACCACGTCTTTCGGTGCATCGTGCGATTTCAGCAGCGATGCGGCCAGCGCCGGCGCCAGGGTCAGCGAGCTGAATGCCGAGATCACGGTCGAAATCGCGATGGTCAGTGCGAACTGCTTGTAGAACTGGCCCGACAGACCGGATACGAAAGCGATCGGCACAAACACGGCGCACAGTACCAGTGCAATCGCGATGATCGGACCACTCACCTCTTTCATCGCCTGGATGGTCGCATCGCGTGGATTCAGACCGTCGTGAATATTACGTTCGACGTTTTCCACCACCACGATCGCATCATCGACCACGATACCGATGGCCAGCACAAGGCCGAACAGCGACAGCGTGTTGATCGAGAAGCCAAAGGCCAGCATCACGGCAAAGGTACCTACCACCGACACCGGAACAGCCAGCAGCGGAATCACCGATGCGCGCCAGGTTTGCAGGAAGATGATCACCACCAGCGCCACCAGAATGATCGCTTCGACCAGGGTGTGGATCACGGCGTTGATCGACTCACGCACGAATTGGGTCGGGTCGTATACAACGCTGTATTCGACGCCTTCCGGGAAATCTTTCGACAGGCGGGCCATGGTTTCGCGCACATCATGCGACAGCTGCAGTGCATTCGCGTTAGGTGCTTCGAAAATTGGAATCGCCACCGCCGATTTGTTGTTCAGCAGCGAGCGCAGTGCGTAGGAGTTCGAACCCATCTCCAGGCGAGCCACGTCCTTCAGCAGCGTTACCGCGCCGTCGGCATTGGTCTTCAGGATGATGTTGCCGAATTCTTCTTCCGACTGCAGACGGCCTTGCGTGTTCACGGTCAGCTGGAAGTCAGCATTTTTTGCTGGTCCCTGGCCGATCACACCGGCTGCCACCTGAACGTTCTGCTCGCGGATCGACGCCACCACGTCGCCAGCGGTCAGACCGCGTTGGGCGACTTTCTGTGGATCGAGCCAGACGCGCATCGCGTAGTCGCCGGAACCGAACAGCTGTACCTCGCCCATGCCAGGCAGACGCGCCAACTGGTCCTTGATGTTAAGCACCGCGTAATTGCGCAGATACAGGTCGTCGTAACGGCCGTTCGGCGAATTCAGGTGGACCACCATGGTCAGGTTAGGCGACGACTTGACGGTCGTCACACCGATCTGGCGCACTTCTTCCGGCAGGCGTGGCAGCGCGCGCTGAACGCGGTTCTGCACTTGCGTTTCCGCCTGCTCGACGTTGGTGCCGATCTTGAAGGTGACGGTCAGCGCCAGCGCGCCATCCGAGGTGTTTTGCGAGGACATGTACAGCATGTTCTCGACACCGTTGATCTGTTCCTCAAGCGGTGCAGCCACGGTTTCCGCAATGATCTTCGGATTCGCACCAGGATACTGCGCACGCACCACCACGGATGGCGGCACCACGTCCGGGTACTCCGAGATCGGTAGCTTGAAAATCGATATCAAGCCGGCGACAAAGATAACGATCGACAGTACCGCCGCGAAGATCGGCTTGTCGACGAAAAATCGAGAGATATTCATTTAATTATTCCTTGGTAGTGCCAGTCTTAGCGATGGCGACTTTCTCTTCTTTTTTGGCCACGTTGGCTGCCAGCGGGTCCGAATCCATCGGCACGATGGTCGGGGTCAGCGGCGCACCTGGCTTCACGCGTTGCAGGCCGTTCACGACGATCTTCTCGCCCGGTTTCAGGCCATCACGCACGATGCGCAGGCCATCAATCTGCTGGCCCAGCGTGACCGGACGGTACTCAGCCTTGTTGTCCTTGTCGACCACGAACACGAACTTGCGGTTCTGGTCCGTGTTGACAGCGCGCTCGTTGATCAGCACCGCAGGCTTGGCGCCAGTGGTGCCGGCCAGTTGGACGCGGGCGAAAAGGCCTGGTACCAGCAAGCCATCGGCGTTAGTCAGGGTGGCGCGCATGCGCACCGAACCGCTGCGTGGGTCCAGCTGGTTGTCGACGAATTCCAGCTTGCCTTCATGCGGGAAGCCGGTTTCGTTGGCCAGGCCGATCTTGACGATGGCCGGCGTGCCTTTGTGGGCAGCGGCGCCAACGCGCAGATAGGTTTCTTCGTCACCGTCAAACGATGCGTAGATCTGCTCCAGCGACACCACGGAGGTCAGCACTGCCGACGCATCCACCAGGTTACCCAGCGTGATTTCCGCTTTTGACACACGGCCGTTGATCGGCGACGTCACCTGGGTGTAGCTCAGGTTCAGCTTCGCGGCTTCATACTGGGCTTGCGAGGCGCGGGCATCTGCATCCAGCTGTTTGTAGCTCGATGCCGAAGCGTCGTATTCGCGCTGGGCGATGGCTTTGTCAGCCAGCAGTTTCTCGGAACGTACCAGTTCAACCTTGGCCAGATCGGCTTTGGCGCGCGCCGAGTTGGCGGCCGCTTCGGCGCGATTGGCTTCGGCCTGGAATGGACGTGGATCGATCACGAACAGCACGTCGCCCTTCTTCACCTGCGAACCAGGTTTGAAGTTGATGGCGGTGATAAAGCCGCCAACGCGCGGACGGATCTGCACTTGTTCAATCGCTTCCAGGCGGCCCGAGAACTCCTGGGTTTCAGTGATGGTTTTCTCGACCACGGCCGCTGCCGAAATCGGCGGACCGCCCGCACCTGCCGGTGCCTCAGCTGCTTTGCTATTTGCTTCACCGCAGCCAGACAGGGAAATTGCGGCCAGGCCCGCCAGCGCCATAGCGGCGGCCAGTGGCCGGGCTACAGCGGTCATTGATTTAATGTTTTTCATTTAAAATCCTTTTTGTATGAAAATAATTAATAGAAAAGGCGGCACCGGGCGGTCTCAGGAAAAATCGAGAAAACACGGTACTAGCGCCCCGCCGGCAAGCCAGTGGGGACGTAACTCAGATACTGCTTAGGGTTTGGGGAATCCTATGCGGCTGGCGGTGTCTCAGACCGTTCCAGGCCAGCGATGAAGCTGGCGATTTCTCCCAGCGCTTGACATCGACAAGCACATTCGTTGCGTGCCCCCGCATCGTTCAGGGGCGCCGGTTGCATACGCCGGACAGTGGTTTTGACGCCGCAGCCAATCAGCTTGGCGCCGTATTGTTCCGCTTCGTCGCGCAGCGGATCGTCTTCGGTTGACAGGATCAAGGCCGGCGGCAGGTTTTTCAAACGACTCGACTGCAGCGGCGATGCGTAAGGGTGCGTGCGGTCGGCAGCATTGGGCAGATAACCGCGGTAGGCCTTGGCGCAAGCGTCAGCCACGTCCAGCAGTTCCGGCGCTTGCAGTTCGCGCATCGAGCAGGTGGTCAGGCCCGGATCCAGCATCGGCATGATGAGGATTTGCCCGCCGAGTGCCGGACCGCCGCGGTCGCGCGACATCAGCGCGCAGACGGCTGCCAGATTGGCGCCCGCTTCGATACCCGCGACCAGCAGCTGCTTGCCGGTCCAGCCCAGTTTGGCCTTGTTCTTCTTGGCCCAGACCAGCACCGCGTGTGCATCTTCTACCGCAGCCGGGAATGGCTTTTCGGTGGCCAGCGTGTAGGCCGACGCCAGCACGGCAACATGCTGGCTATCGTCCGCCATGTGGCGCAGGAACAGGTCCGCATCTTCCAGGTCGCCGCCGACAAAGCCGCCAGCGTGGAAGAAGACCAGCAGCGTATCGCGCTTAGGCCCGGCATCGCCACTGGTGTAGAGACGCGCCGACAACGGACCTTCCGCGCCCTTGACCTCAAGGCTGCGGACTTTCAGTTGATCCGACAGCGTCGGCAGCTTCTCTACTGGATTGTTCATTGTTGCACCGTTCCCGATTCGTTGGAGGACAACATGGTAGCAGGATCGCACGCGATCTCGTCACCGCTGGCCACCAGCGTGAGGGCGCGAACGCCATGAACTTCCGCTTTCGCGGCGTGTGAATAGGCATCGGTATATACCACGCCTGCCAGTGCAACCGACGTCGCCGCCAGTGCCATCGTTGCGAAAATTGCATCCCGATATTTCATGATAAGTCCTCCTTTCTTCGTCTTTTACTTTGTGCAGTACAGCAATCTTAAACTTGTTCTACAATCCGATAAATACGGTAAAGATGAATTGATTGTTCAGAATACCGAACAATGGGGCTCAAAGATGAATAAACTTCAAGCGATGGAAGTGTTTGTGCAGGTGGTGGATGCCGGTGGCTTCACCCGTGCTGCCGAAAACATGAAACTACCTAAAGCCACGGTGTCCACGCTGATCCAGTCGCTGGAGACCTCGCTGGCGGTCAAGCTGCTGCACCGGACTACGCGCCACGTCAGCGTGACGGCCGACGGTGCGGCTTACTATGAGCGCTGCCTGCGCATCCTGTCCGACGTGCGCGAGGCCGAGGAATCGCTGTCGCGCACCCGGCTCAGTCCCAGCGGACGGTTGCGGGTCGATGCGCCCACCGGCCTGGCCAGCGAGGTGATCGTCCCTGCCCTGTCCGATTTTTTCGCCCGCTATCCGGACATCCAGCTGGAACTGGGTTGCAGCGACCGGCCGGTCGACCTGATTGAAGAAGGCGTGGATTGCGCGGTGCGCGGCGGTGCGCTTGGGGACTCCAGCCTGATTGCGCGGCGCGTCGGTATCCTGCATTTCGTCACCTGCGCCACGCCGGGCTACCTGAACCAGTTCGGCCGCCCCACACATCCAAATGATTTGCTGCGTCACCGCTGCGTGAATTATTTTTCCGCGCGTACCGGTAAAATCTACGACTGGGACTTTACCCGCGATGGCGAGCGGGTACAGGTCGCCCTGCCCGGCCATATCGCGCTCAACGACAGCAACGCCTACACAGCGGCGGGACTGGCGGGACTGGGCATTGTACAAATGTCGAAACTGATGATGGAGCCGATGCTGAAAGACGGCCGCTTTGAATCGGTGCTCGACGACTGGGTCAGCGATCCCCTGCCGATTCACGTGGTGTATCCACAGAACCGCCATCTGTCAGCCAAGGTTCGCGTGTTTGTCGAGTGGGTCGCCGAACTGTTTTCCAATCACCCTGGCATGCGCCTGCCGAAGAACGTCGCGCGTGCCCCATCTTTTGAGGTAGCCATATGAGCCAAGCACACCGCATCGTATTCCTCGACCGCGACAGCGTCATTGCCAATGTCCGCAAGCCTGGCTTTGCACATGAATGGACGGAATATCCTGCCACCAGCGCAGGCGACGCCGTGCAGCGCCTGCGCGACGCGCGCGCCACCATCTGCATCACCAACAAAGTGGCCTTGAGCGCCAGCGACCTTGCACAACTGCCGGACCTGAAGCTGATCGCCGTCGCGGCCACCGGCACCAACATCATCGACCTCGCCGCCGCCAGGGAGCGCGGCATCACGGTGACCAACATCCGCAACTACGCCGTCAATACGCTGCCGGAGCATACGTTTGCGCTGATCCTCGCCCTGCGCCGCCAGCTGGTCGCCTACCGCGCGGATATTGAAGCAGGCCTGTGGCAGAAGTCCGAACGTTTCTGCCTGTTCGGCCATCCGATCTCCGACCTGGCGGGCAGCCGTCTGGGACTGTTTGGCTACGGCGCGCTGGGCAAAGCCACCGCGCAGATCGCACGCGCGTTCGGCATGGAAGTCATCGTCCACAACCGTTCACCGCTGCCGGATGCCGCCGCAGATGGCGTGCGTGAAGCCAGCTTCGACGAAGTGCTGGAGACATCAGACGTCATCAGCCTACACCTGCCGCTGACCGACAAAACCCGCAACATGATCAGCGCCAAAGAACTGATTCGCATGAAACGCAGCGCCCTGCTGATCAACACCGCGCGCGGTGGCCTGGTCGACGAAGAGGCGCTGGCCGACGCGCTGCGCACTGGCCTGATCGCGGGCGCCGGCTTCGATGTATTGATTACCGAGCCGCCGCCAGCCGACAACGTGCTGCTCAACCTGCGCCTGCCCAACTTCATCCTCACGCCGCACTCTGCCTGGGCCAGTTCGCAGGCGATGCAGACGCTGGTCGATCAACTCATCGACAATATCGAAGCCTGGCAACACGGCGCGCCGCGCAACATGGTGACCTGATGCACGAACTGCCTACACTGCAGGGCGAACGCCTGATCCTGCGGGGAATAGCTGACAACGACGCCACACCCCTGTTAGAGATTTACGGCGACCCGCTGGTCATGCAATACACCGACGAGGCGCCATTCTCTGATCTGGCGACGGTTGGCATCATGCTGCAAAGCGTGCAGCGCCTTCTCGCTTCGGGCGCATCGCTGGAATGGGCCATTGTCCTGCGCGGCAGCGGAGAATTAGTCGGCACCTGCGGCCTGCACAGTTTCAACGCCGGCCGCACCACTGCAGAAGTAGGTTGCCTGCTCAAGCAGTCCGCTTGGGGAAAAGGCTATATGGCAGCTAGCTTAGGCTTACTCACAGACTATGCTCAACGCATTGGCTTGCAACAGATAACTGCCGATGTGGCATCACAAAACAAGCGCGCGCAGAACCTGTTCAAAAAACTCGGTTACAAGCAAGAGTCTCCAGATTTGTGGCGTATTTCTATCGCCCGTAATCACTCTTGCGCAAAAAAAATCATGATTAAAGACGACACTCCAGCCCCACGCACTTAGCGCACACTGGCCAGCCAACACGACATCATCAGCTTGTTCGTGCTTTCGCCTCCTGTCCCCGGATCATCAACCATCCGCCTCGCTGAGGAGAAAATCTCTCAACAGGCGTGCACTTGGGCCGATGCGCTGGGCGTGGACGAGGTAGATTTCCAGTGGCGCTGTCTGCACCTCGGGCAGTAGCTGCACCAGTTCACCCGAAGCCAGCGGCGCCGCCGCATCATAGGCTGGCAGGCGGGCGATGCCTTCCCCCGCCAGCACAAACGCCAGGCGGGAGGCTGCGCTGTCCGTGACCACGTCACCCCGAACCTCCACGGGCACAGTCTGGCCGTTCACCTGCACATTCAATGTACGCTGGCTCGGTGGGTACACCACCCAGCGATGCTGCTCCAGCTCCGACAGGGTCGATGGCGCGCGGTAGCGGCGCAAATAGGCGGGCGATGCACACAGCATGGTGGGCTCCCGCACCAGACGACGCGCTACCAGCGATGAATCGGCCAACGGCCCGGCGCGCACGGCCAGCTCTATCCCTTTCTGCATCAGGTCCACATTTGCATCATTCATTGATACATGCAGCCGTATCGCTGGATAACGCCGCCGGAATTCCAGCAGCGCCGGCAGGATGCGTTTATTACCGAAGTGATGGGAGCACGTGATACGCACTTCTCCACGCGGCTCGGCACGCAGCAGCTCCATGCCGCGGATGCCATCGTGCGCCTCATCCAGCAACCGCTCGCAATGCACGCGAAACGCTTCGCCTGCTGGCGTCAGGCTGAAGCTGCGCGTACTCCGCTGCGCCAGCGGCACGCCCAGCTTGGCCTCCAGCGTTCGCACATGATGGCTGACGACCGCCCGCGTCAGACCCAGCGCCCTGGCGCCAGCCGCAAAACTTCCGCTGCGTACCACCGTCGCAAAGACTGCCATGGCGCGCAACTCGTCTAGTATCGGGGATGGATCGCTCATGATTGTATTATTTCATTTGACATTGAGTCATCATAACAGTATCTACCGCGACCATCCTCCAGCTCCTATAGTTATCTCAACCCGCACTATGGCGGACATTTCAACCAAGGAGCTAGCCATGAAACATGTACTGTTTATTTTGACAAACGCTGCCGAGATCGGCCCGAACAACCGCCGCACCGGCTATTTCTTTCCGGAGGTCGCCCATCCTTACGAAGTGTTCGAGCAGGCTGGCATCGCCGTGGAATACGCCTCGCCACTGGGCGGCTTTGTGCCGGAGGATGGTTACGATGAAACCGATCCATCGCAACGCGCTTTCCGCAATGGCCTGGCCATTCGCCGCCTGGCGCACAGCCGAAAACTGTCGGAAGTCGATGTGCTGGACTACGACGCGATCTTCTTCCCCGGCGGCCTGGGTCCAATGGTCGATATCGCCCATGATCCAGACGTGAAGCGCGCCGTTGCCCGCGCCTGGGACAATGGCAAGATCGTCTCCGCAGTCTGCCATGGCCCAGCAGCTTTCCTCGGCGTGACGCTGGAAGACGGCACACCACTGCTACGCGGCCGCAAACTGACTTCTTTCTCCAACGCAGAAGAAGCTGGCTACGCCCAGGCCGATGTGCCCTTCAATCTGGAAGACGCACTGAAAGCCGAAGGCGCCGAGTACTCGGCAACGGATGTGTGGCAAGCCAAGGTAGTCGTTGACGGCCGCCTGATCACTGGCCAGAACCCCGCCTCCGGTATGGCGCTGGCAGAGGAAATCGTCAACGCCTTACAGGGAGCATCGAAATGAGCGGCCCGATCACCGTCATCGCCCGTTGGCAGCCCAAGGAAGGCGCACTGGGAGAGGTACTGGCCATTCTGGCGGAACTACGTCCGAAATCATTGGCGGAGCCAGGCTGCATCAGTTACGAGGTCTATCGCAATGTCGTCCCACCTCACGGCCTGCTGCTGATTGAGCGCTACTCGGACCAGGCAGCGATTGAAGCGCATCGACAGTCGGAGCACTATCAGTCGCTGGTGACGGGACGCGCCCTGCCGCTGCTGGCAGAGCGCAATGTGGAGCTGCTTACAGGTTGATGCGGTCCACCACCAGATGGTGCGCATCATCGAGCATCCACCCGCTTTCGTAATCCACCTCAAACAGGTGACCGTCGGGATCCTTGAAAAAACCGGCGACACCCCAGTTGGTGCGGGTGGCAGGCTTGACGATCCTGCCGCCCGCTTCTTCTGCCCTGGCCAGGATGCGCGGCACATCTGCCGCATTGCGCGCCAGGTGGATCAGGGCGACACCGGAAAAGCCCTGCATTTTCTCTTCCGGCTGCAACGCGTCTTGCGCCATATCCGCGCGGTTAACCAGGCAGATCGCATAGCCGCCCATATTGAACTTGACGAAGCCTTCGCTGCTGGTCGGCGACCGCGCCCAGCCCAGTGCTTCATAAAACTGCGCTGAAGCCGCGACGTTTTCCACGCCCAGCAGCACAAGATGCATGCGCTGGCTCGGCGCCAGCGATTCGGTAGCGGTGTAAGTCTGGCCTACTGCTTGATCCAGCATTAAAAAGTCCCCGGTAACAGAATATTTTTATCGACCTGGCGCACATCGCGCAGGCCACAGAACGCCATCGTCAGATCCAGCTCATTGCGGATGATCTGCAGGCACTTGCTGACGCCCTCCTCACCCATCGCACCCAGGCCGTACAGGAAAGGACGGCCGATGTAGACGCCTTGCGCGCCCAGCGCCAAGGCCTTGATGACATCCTGGCCGGAGCGGATGCCGCCATCCATATGCACTTCAATCTGCTTGCCCACCGCATCGACAATGCCGGGCAGCGCGCGGATCGACGACTCGGCGCCATCGAGCTGGCGGCCGCCGTGGTTGGAGACGATGAGCGCATCGGCGCCGCTTTCAACACAAAGGCGCGCATCTTCCGCATCCATAATGCCTTTGATGATCAGCTTACCGCCCCAGCGCTGCTTGATCCACTCCACATCCTTCCACGACAAACCAAGGTCAAACTGCTGCGAGGTCCACGACGACAGCGAAGACATGTCCGACACCGACGTCGCATGGCCAACGATGTTGCCGAAGGTGCGCCGTTTGGTGCCCAGCATGCCCAGGCACCAGCGCGGCTTGGTCGCCAGGTTGATCAGGTTCGCGATGGTCAGCTTGGGCGGCGCCGACAGACCGTTGCGCAAATCCTTGTGGCGCTGGCCCAGCACCTGCAAATCCAGCGTCAGCACCAGCGCCGAGCAGCGCGCGGCTTTGGCGCGGTCGATCAGGCGGTTGATGAAATCGCGGTCCTTCATCACATACAGCTGGAACCAGAACGGCTTGCTGGTGTTGGCGGCGATATCCTCGATCGAGCAGATGCTCATGGTGGACAGCGTGAACGGTACGCCGAATTTTTCCGCAGCCTTGGCGGCGAGGATTTCGCCATCGGCATGCTGCATGCCGGTGAGTCCCGTCGGCGCCAGGGCGACCGGCATCGCCACGTCCTGACCAATCATGGTGCTGGCAACGCAACGGTTTTCAAGATTCACCGCCACGCGCTGACGGAATTTGATGCCGGCGAAGTCTGCGTGATTGGCGCGATAGGTGGATTCGGTCCAGGAGCCGGCATCAGCGTAATCGTAAAACATGCGCGGCACACGCTTCTTGGCCAATCTGCGCAGGTCTTCAATATTAGTGATGATGCTCATGCACACACTCCCGTCACTATGATCGTCAGATCATCGGGCATTTTCAAGAAAATGCCAATAGGAATGTGTGCCTGGCGGACGTCAGGCAAAAAGCAAAAGGGCCTGATGATTTCTCATCAGGCCCTTCTACATATTTGGTGCGGCTGGCAGGAATCGAACCCACGACCCCTTGGTTCGTAGCCAAGTACTCTATCCAGCTGAGCTACAGCCGCTTAACTTTTACAACTTCTACTACTTGCCAAACAGACTCGACAGTCTATTCAACTTTAATTCTGGTGCGGCTGGCAGGAATCGAACCCACGACCCCTTGGTTCGTAGCCAAGTACTCTATCCAGCTGAGCTACAGCCGCGCAAAACAAGAAGATTATAACAAGCTCTTTCTCGTTTGAAAACAGAAGAATCTTCCAACTCTCCTGGGTAAAACTAGTGGTGCGGCTGGCAGGAATCGAACCCACGACCCCTTGGTTCGTAGCCAAGTACTCTATCCAGCTGAGCTACAGCCGCACTGTGCAGTTATTATAAAGCATTAATTTTGTTTTGCAAAGTTTGATATTTTCTATCATTTATTTGATAAGGCGACTTAATCACCAAACCAACTACCAAGCAAAACTGCTTCACTTCTGCGTCTTTCAAACAGCATGCCGCTCGAAAGAAGCAGCATTATAGGGATACTCCCCTAGCTTGTCCAGCACTCTGTCATCAGGTACCAAACTCGGCCGCCGCCTTGGCCGACCACAAGGCTTCATTGTAGGAGGGATAGGGAATGCCATAGCAGTCTATCTGCCCATCCGCACCGACAAACTTGATCCACCACCCAGCGGCATCCGACAAAATGGCGATATCGCCTTCGCCGCAATGCCCGTTGATTTGCTCGTCCTGCTCCAGCACAACGATATTCACCTTGCGGTGCTTTACTACTGTAGCCATACGCCCTCCTTTCTGACTTCATTCATGGCAGTGATTGCGCACATCACGAATTAAAATTTGCATTGATTTGCGCATTGCAGCATCATTCATCTGTCTCCTCTATTCTCCTCCAAGGAAATAGATTTAGCCCGCTCACTGTAGCGGGCTTTTTTTTAACCGTGTACGATGCATCTGGCTCCGCCTTTCATAAGACAGATAAAGAGAACGCTCGCACCGCATGAACTCCCCTTCCGCCGTCACGCCGCCCGCCCCAGATTGGTCCAACACCGCCGTGGGCGATCCCGCAGCCTGGCCCGCCAGCCTGCGGCTGACCGTCGACATCCTGCTGAATTCACCACAAGCCATGCTGCTCATGTGGGGGGCGCAGCAAATCATGATTTACAACGCCGCCTATGCCGAACTGATCGGCCTGCCCAGCCTGCGTGCACCTGGCGGTAATGTACCATCCATGCAGCCCTCCGCGTGGAGCTGGAACAGCAATGCCCTTGCCGAGGCGCGCGCCGGTCGCAGCCTCAGCTATCGCGGCGCCAGCCTGCCGGTCTGGCGCAACAGCCGCACGGAACAGCAGTCGCTGGATCTGTATTACACCCCCGTCCGTGATGATAACGGTGTCGCCGGCATTCTCTGCACGCTGGCGCCGGCCCCCATCGCGCCGCTGGCGGACAGCACAACGCCGCTGCGCCTGCTGGTGGTGGAAGACAACGCGGACGCCCGCTACCTGGTCTGCGAAACCCTGCGCGCGCTGGGCCACGAGGTGGAAGATGTGGCCGCCGGAGAAGATGCACTGCCCCTGCTCGCCACGCGGCATTTCGACGTGCTGTTCACCGACGTCAGCCTGCCCGGCATGTCCGGCGTCGACCTCGCTCGCCATGCCCGGCAAAAGACGCCAGAGCTGGCGCTGCTGTTTGCATCCGGCTATGGCGACGAACTCACGCGCCACCTGGATTTCCCGTCGCAATCCCTGCAAAAACCTTACGATATCGAGGATCTGCAAGCGGTGCTGGAAAAAATTGCCGCCAAGCTGCACGCGCCTTGAGTTAGCCTGAGCCCACCGCATGTCCAACCGTGCGGAGCTGGCGTTGAGGTTGGCGCTAAAATCATTGCATGATCCCGAACGACCCCATCGCCACCGCGCCTGTTGCGCCAGATGCGCACGAAGAGCTACGGCGCGCAAGGGAAGCATTACGCCAAAGCCAGCTGGAATTGCGCGCGTTGGCCAACTCGATGCCGCAGCTTGCGTGGATTGCCGAGCAAGACGGCACCATGGTCTGGTACAACGACCGCTGGTATGACTACACCGGCACCACGCCGGAGCAGATGGCGGGCGATGGCTGGAAACGCGCCTACGCACCGGACTGCATCGACCTCATGGAAGCCCATTGGCAGCAATCGCGCGCTGACGGCACACCGTTCGAACTGGAAGTTCCGATCCGTAGCGCCACCGGCGAATTCCGCTGGTTTTTGACGCGCGCCAATCCCGTCCATGGCAGCGATGGCAAGGTGCTGCGCTGGTTCGGCACCAGCACGGACGTCGATCAGGTCAAGCGCGTACAGGAAGCCTTGCGCGATGAGACTGCCGTACTGGAACTACTCAACCACACCGGTACCGTGCTGGCATCGCAGCGCGACCTGCATCCCTTGTTGCAAGAAGTGACGGACGCCGCCACGAGCGCCAGCGGCGCACGCTACGGCGCTTTGTTCTATCACACCACCAACAGCGCCGGCGAAGCCATGGTGCTGCATACGCTGTCGAGCGGCACGCCGGCCGCGTTCTGGCAATTTGGCCAGCCGCGCTCCACCGCCCTGTTCGGCCCCAGCATGCGCGGCGAAAGCATCGTGCGCTGCGACGATGTGCAGCAAGATCCGCGCTACAGCAAAGATACACCCCATCAAGGCATCCCGGCTGACCACCCGCCGGTGCGCAGTTATCTGGCAGTGCCGGTGGCGCTGCGTAATGGCATAACCATCGGCTGCCTGTTCTTCGGCCATCCCGAACCGGGGATTTTTGACGAGCGCACCGAGCGCATCATTGCCGGCATCGCCGGTCAGGCCGCCATCGCCATCGACAACGCCCGGCTGTACGAGTCGGAGCGCCAGGCGCGCGCCGAGGCCGAGCGCACCAGCCAGCTGAAAGATGAGTTCCTGGCCACCCTGTCCCACGAGTTACGCACGCCACTGACCGCGATCCTGGGCTGGTCGCAAGTCTTGCGGCGCGGCAACCGCGACCAGAGCGACCTCAACCGCGGCCTGCAAACCATCGAGCGCAACGCCCGGAACCAGGCCCAGCTGATCGAAGACCTGCTGGACATGAGCAGCATCACGTCCGGCAAAGTACGACTGGAAATGCAGCCATTGGCGCCCGCCGTGGTGGCCGCGGCCGCCATCGAAAGCGTACGGTCAGCAGCCGAAGCCAAGCAGATCCGCATCGACAAGAATTTCAGCAGTGCGCCCGGCATGGTGGCCGGCGACGCCAACCGCCTGCAGCAGATCCTGTGGAACCTGCTCAGCAACGCCATCAAATTCACGCCGCGCGGCGGCACCGTACAGGTGGGCGTACAACGCGACGGCGATCACATTGCCATCACGGTGCGCGATAGCGGCATCGGCATTGCGCCCGCGTTTGTCAACCACGTGTTCGAACGCTTCCGCCAGGCCGACGCCACCACCACCCGCCAGCATGGCGGCCTCGGGCTGGGACTGGCCATCGTCAAGCACCTGGTGGAACAGCATGGCGGCACCATCAGCGTAACCAGCGCCGGCGAGGGCCAAGGCGCCAGCTTTACGGTACGCCTGCCGCGCCACGACGCCAAGCTGCCCGCGCCGTCCAGTGCCCTGCCCCTGGCGCCCGCGGCCCATGGTGCGGCGCATGATTTGTCCGGCGTGCAGGTGCTGGTGGTCGACGATGAGGACGATGCGCGCGAACTCATCAAACGCATCCTCAACGACTGCAACGCGGAAGTGCTGACCGCCGCCACCGCCACCGAAGCCTTAAACCTGCTGCAACACGAACGCCCCGACCTCATGGTCAGCGACCTGGGCATGCCGGAAGTCGATGGTTATGGCCTGCTCGACCGCATCCGCGCGATGGGACCATCGCGCGGCGGCGACCTGCCGGCGATTGCGCTGACCGCGTTTGCCCGCTCGGAAGACCGGATCAAGGCCATGTCCAGTGGTTTTTTGGCACACATTGCCAAACCCGTGGAACCCAACGAGCTGATCGCCAAGGTGGCCGCCATGAGCGCAGCGCACCGGCACGCCTAAACCCTGTCGCTTACGGGCCCGGGTATGAATAAAATTACCTCAAGGAAAGTATTCATTCCTACCCTCAGACGCGGCGCTGTCCTACAAGCAATTCTGAAAACTCTTGCTACACTACAAAAATCTAAAAAAAGGCGTACTATAGTTTCCACACGGAAATTAATGTACACTTGTGTGCGACGCAGCACCGCAACATCGACTATTATCGAATTAGTACTACACTAGAGACAGACTGAGACCATCACCATGCCGAGCCGAGACGAAATCCTGAACGCCAAAATTCTGGTGGTGGATGACAGCGCAGACAACGTCGATCTGATGTTGGAGATCTTGCGTGAGGCCGGCTATACAGATGTGTCTTCCACCATGCTGCCGGAACAGGTGTGCCCCCTGCACCGCCAGCATTGCTACGACCTGATCCTGCTGGACCTGCAGATGCCGGGCCTGAACGGCTTCCAGGTCATGAAGGGCCTCAAGGAGATCGAGCAAGGCGGCTACCTGCCCGTGCTGGCCCTGACCGCCCAGCCCAGCTTCAAGATTGCCGCGCTGGAAGCCGGCGCGCGCGACTTCATCAGCAAACCGTTCGATCTGCTGGAAGTCCACAAACGCATTCACAACATGCTGGAAGTGCGCCTGCTGTACAAGGAACTGGCGCAATACAGCCGCCAGCAGCAGGAACTGGCGCTGCATGACCCGCTGACCAGCCTGCCGAACCGCCGCCTGCTGGAAGACCGCATCGCCACCGTGCTGCAACATGCCACGCGCCAGCAGAACAAGGCTGCCGTCATGTATCTGGACCTGGATGGATTCAAGGCGATCAACGACACCCACGGCCATGCCTATGGCGACGAAATCCTCAAGCAAGTGGCGCAGCGCCTGGTGGGCTGCTCGCGCAAGGAAGATACCGTAGCCCGGGTAGGCGGCGACGAGTTCGTCATCGTTATGGGCAATATCGCCCACATTGCCGACACCCAGGAGCCGTGCAACAAGCTGATCGACGCCGTCTCCCAGCCTTACCAGGTCAATGGCCTGACCCTGCAGCTGTCCACCAGCATCGGCGTCGGCATCTTCCCGGACGACGCCACCGAAGTGGCGCCGCTGATTGCCGCCGCCGACGGCGCCCTGTACGAAGCCAAGCGCTCCGGCAAAAACCGCTGCTGCACGGCACAAATGATGAGCACGCCTCCCAAGCAGCATCACGTGATGTCGGCTTCCATCGCCTGAAACAACAAGGGCGGGCACATGGCCCGCCCGTTCCGGCTTACCCGCTGCAGCGCTGCTTAGTGCGCGCCGGCCTCTTCCTTCTTCAAGCCCTTTTGCGTGCTGTGCTCGACCTTGGCGGCGTGCTGATGGTCGTCATGGGCATTCACGATTTCCGGCGGCACCTCAATCCGGGTAATGCCCGCATCCACCGAGACTGGATCGCTGGCCGGGAAAGTCATTTCCACGCCGCTATCGAGCAAGGTTTCCCTGGCTTGTTCCGCCGGCGTTTCCTGCTCTTCGCCAGCCAGCGCCGTGATGGCGGCCGCCCACTTGACGAATTTCAGCTCCGCCAGCTCGCGCACCGTGTGCACGTTAAAAGCCTGCGCCAGCGCCTTGGCATCTTTTACGCTAATACCTCGCAAGGCGCTGGTTGGCGCATCGGCCAGCGCGCGGAAGCTATGGCCGACGTACTCTTGGTCCACGACAGTATCGATATTCATGATGAATCCTTTCAGGTGACGTTCCATCCTACTGTGCCAGTGGTGGCCATCCGGGTCTGTGCGGAAGCGAACGCTATGCCACGCGGATTTGGTGTCGCGTTCAGTTGCACTGGCGTTTTTGACATTCATATATGCAATTGCTATGATCGCCCGGTACTTCTCTGGCAGCGTTCAGGCCGCGAAGATTTCGCTGTGTCGCATAGTGCAGAGACCCCGTGCCCAAACTAGACAAACCCAAGATCCTGGTCGTTAATGACGACGCCAACAGCCTGTTCGCGCTGACCAGCCTGCTCGCCCAATGGGCCGAACAGGAGTCCTATGAGGTATTGGCGGCGCGCTCGGGGCAGGACGCCTTGCGTCAGGTACTCATGCACGACTTTGCCGTCATTCTGCTGGACGTCAACATGCCCGGCATGGACGGGTTTGAAACGGCCGCCGCCATCCATGCCCGCGCGCGCTCGGCCGACATTCCCATCATCTTCATCACCGCCTTCCTCGCCGACGAACTGGACCGGCTGAAGGCTTACCAGCATGGCGCTGTCGACTTCCTGTTCACGCCAGTGATTCCGCAAATCCTGTACGCCAAGATTTCGGTGTTCGTCGCGCTGGCCATGAAGAATGAGGAACTGAAAAAACAGGCGCGCCAGCTCAGCCAGCGCACCACCGAACTGACCGCCACCAACCAGCGCCTGACCCGCGAGATCGAAGAGCGCCAGACGGTGGAACGGCAAAACCACGCCAAGGACGAATTCCTGGCCATGCTGGGCCACGAGCTGCGCAACCCGCTGAGCGCCATCAGCAGCGCCGCGTCCCTGATCGGCCTGCCTGGCGTGTCGCTGGAAGGCGTGCAGCGCGCCAAGAAAATCATCCAGCGCCAGAGCCAGCATCTGGGCCGCATCGTTGACGACCTGCTTGACCTGTCGCGCGCCATGTCCGGCAAGATCCTGCTCAACCGCGTGCCGCTTGACCTGGCCGCCCTGGTGGCCACCTCGCTGGAAACCTACCGCGCCACGGGCCGCAGCACCGATTACGAACTGGAACAGGATCTGGACCCAGGCTGGGTCGACGGCGACAGCACGCGCCTGGAGCAGATCACCAGCAACCTGCTCGACAACGCCCTCAAGTACACCCAGCCCGGCGGCCGTATCGAAGTACGCACCTGGACGGAAAACGAGGACGTGGTGCTCAGCGTCCGCGACACCGGCGTCGGCATTCCCGCCGAACTGCTGCCGCAGGTATTTGACGTCTTCGTCCAGGGCAGCAGCACGCTGGACCGTTCGCAGGGCGGCCTCGGCATCGGCCTGTCGCTGGTGCGCCGCCTTTCAGAGCTGCATGGCGGCAGCATCGAAGCCGACAGCAAAGGCCCCAACCGCGGCAGCACCTTCACGCTGCGCCTGCCACGCATCGAGCACCCGGTGGCCGCCGCCCCCGCCGCACCGGCGCGCGCCGAGCATGGCAAGCCGCGCGTGCTGCTCATCGAAGACAACGACGATGGCCGCGAAATGATGACCATGATGCTGGGCGGTTACGGTTACGACGTCGCAGCTGCTGCCGATGGCCTGCTGGGCTTGGAAGCGGCAGTCAGTTACCAGCCGGACCTGGCGCTGGTGGACATTGGCCTGCCCGGCATCGACGGCTACGAAGTCGCGCGCCGCCTGCGCGCCGATCCCGCTACGCGCGACATCAAGCTGATCGCCCTCACCGGCTATGGCCTGGCGGAAGACCTGCGGCGCGTGATGGAGGCCGGTTTCGACCGCCACCTGGTCAAGCCGGTCGATATCGACCAGCTCATGGAAGTGATCGACAGCAGCGCCCAGGTACCGGTAAAACAATAGCGGTGCGCCACAAGGTGCAAAGCTCGGGTATCATCGGTGCCACACCGTAGTCTGTCCGACCTCAACAGAGAAAACCTATGTCCGCATCGGCACCGCAAGAACACCTCGATCAACAGCAAGACGCCCTGCGCAGCGCGGACCTGAGCGAATTGCTGGGCCACGTCCACACCTGCTGGGACAACGAGCGCCGCTCGCTGTCGCGCCAGCTGCATGACAGCCTGGGCTCGTCGCTGACCGCACTGACCATGCACCTGGGCCTGCTCATGCAAAAGCTGCCTGCCGACCAGGCGCTGCAGGACCGTGCCGGCCACATGAAAAAACTGCTGAACCAGATTGTTGAAACCAACCGCCAGATGCAGCTCAAGCTGTGGAACGACAAGCTGGAATTCCTGGGCGTGCGCGTCGCGCTGGATGAGCTGGTCACTCAGTTTGGCGAACAGCGCGGCATCACCGCGCGCTGCAGCCTGCCGGAAGAAGAACTCAACTGCCCGCGCAGCCACGGCATCGTGCTGCTGCATACGCTGGAAGAAGCGCTGCGCAATATTGACGCCCACGCGCAAGCCACCGAGGTGGACGTCATCGTGGACGACAACGAAGACGAAGTCATGCTGACCGTGAAAGATAACGGCGTCGGCCTCAGCGGCCCCGTGCCAGCCGGCATGTCGGCCGGCAAATTCGGCCTGCGCATGGCGCGCGAGCGCGCCGCCTACCTGGGCGGCACGCTGACCCTGGCGGCGGGACCCGAGCGCGGCGTCACGCTGACCATGATCCTGCCCAAGCCAGCCACCGCCGTTTAATGCAGCTTGACCAGCGGCGTGGTGCGCTTGATGAGGAAGCGCGCCAACGCCAGCACACCCGTACGTACAGTGCCCAGCACGGCCTGGTGGTGCATCAGGTGCAGGCTTACGTACATCATGCGGGCCACAAAGCCGTCCACGAACCAGCTTAGTCCTTTCAATGATCCCATCAGGCTGCCGACTGAAGTAGTCTGGCCGAACGACACCAGCGAGCCGTAGTCGCGGTATTCATAAGGCTTGTTTTGCGGCGGTTTGCCTTTATGCTCGCGCAGGAAGGTCTCCAGCAGATAATCGGCCTGCTGGTGCGCGGCTTGCGCACGCGGCGGCACCAGCTTGCCGTCCGGCCCCGCGCACGCGGCGCAGTCACCCAGTGCATAGATGTAGTCAAAACCCTTGACGGCCAGCGTGCCGTCAACGTCCAGCTGGCCCGACTTCACGGTCGGCAGGCCCAGCGTCTTGAGGAAGTCCGGCGCCTTGATACCGGCCGCCCAGACCACGATCTGCGCCGGATAAACCGTGTCGCCGGCCGTCACGCTGCGCTCATCGATAGCGGTCACGCGCGTGGCTGTGACCACGGTGACGGCACGCTCGCGCAACAGCTTCAGCGCGGCGTCCGAGACTTTCTCCGGCAACGGCGCCAGGATGCGCGGTGCGCCCTCCAGCAGCGTGATGCGGACATCGCGCTCAGCCTTCAGCCGGCGGAAGCCGTAGGCCGCATACACGCCGCTGGCCTCGCGCAATTCCGCCGCCAGCTCGACACCGGTGGCGCCACCGCCGATGATGACCACGTCCACGCCCGCATCCTGCTTCAGCTCGGCCAAGGTCAGCAGCTTGAGCAGCGTCAGGCGGAAGCGTTCCGCATCCTCGGTGGCATTCAGGGAAATGGTGTGCTCGGCGGCGCCGGGCACACCGAAATAATTGGAGGTACTGCCCACGGCGATCACCAGCTTGTCGAAGCGGATCTGGCGTTCGGGCAGGATTTCTTCGTGTTCGCTGAGGATGGCGCCCACCGTCAGCAAACGCTGCTGCGCATCGAGCGCCGTCAGCGGACCATATACAAAGGTGAAGCCGTTGTCGTGCGCCAGCATCTGATACGACAAGCCCTCCTGGTGCACATCCAGCGTTCCCGCAGCCACTTCATGCAGCGACGGTTTCCAGATATGGAACAGGCGGCTGTCCACCAGCATCACCGCTTCGGGCCCCAGCTTGCGGCCCAGTTTGCAGGCAAGTTCCAGACCGCCCGCACCGCCGCCAACAATGATGAATTTACTTTGCAAGAAGTTCTCCTGTGGCGGCGCTGGCCGCCGGGTTATTGGTCGTGGTGGCCGTGACGGTCGTGGCCATGACCATGGCCACGGTCATGCTCCTGCCAGCGGCCCGGGCCGCGGTCGTCGCGGCGGTCCTCGCGCCAGCCGTCGCGCTCATGGTGGCCATGGCGTTCGCGGTAGCGCGGTGCATACTCATTGGTGTACCAGCGGTCCTGAACAAAAAACACGCGCTGGTTGCAGGCGCGATAAGCGTAGCAGTGCTTGCTCCAGTGACGGGCATGGCCAGGCGGCACACGCAGGTAGACCGGCGCGGTCTCGACGTAGCGCACCGGACGTTCCACCAGCACCGGCTGGCGATAAATCACTTGTGGCGGCGGATAATCGCCGACATCAATGCGGCCGTAAAACCCTGGCTGGCCAACACTGATGGAAACGCCAACGTCCGAAGCGAAGGCGGATGCAGACAGTGCCAGCAAACTGGCGGCGAGTAACTTGGCTTTCATGATGAGTCTCTATTGATCTTACGAGCGAAACTGCTCAGCCAGCATCATAGTAAGCTCAGCCATAAATTTCCGTGCGCTAGCGAACAGAAGTTACCTGTGCTAAACTTATAGTTCGATATCTAACCATTAGCCGTAAAATCATATGTCTTCTATAGAAGAACGTTTCTCCGCCGCGCTACACGGCTCCGCGCGTGCCTGGCGCCTAGCCATTGACCGCCGCCTCAAACATCTGGGCCTGAGCCAGGCCAGCTGGATGGCCATTGCCCTGACCGCCAAAGAGAAGGAAGCGCCATCGCAAACCCGGCTGGCCGCGCGCGCCGGCGTCGAAGATCCCACCATGGTGTCCACCGTGGACAAGCTGGTCAAAGCCGGCTACATGGTGCGTACGCCATCGCCGACCGACCGCCGCGTCAAGCTGCTGAGCCTGACTCCGGCCGGCCAGGAGATCTACCAGAGCGTCTGGAAGGAAGCCGACGTGCTGCGCCGTGAACTGCTGGGCAACGTCGATCCTGAGATGCTGAAAACGGTGACCATCTTCCTCGAAGCCATCCAGACCAATATCGAGTCCCTTCCATGAGCACTGCCGCAGTCGCCGCTGCCGCGCCGGGGGATGGCCTGAACCGCCGCATGATCACCATTTCGATCATGCTGGCGACCATCATCCAGGCGCTGGACGGCACCATTGCCAACGTCGCGCTGCCGCACATGCAGGGCAGCCTGTCGGCCTCGCAGGACCAGATCACCTGGGTGCTGACGTCCTTCATCGTCGCTGCCGCGATTGCCACGCCGCTGACCGGCTGGCTGTGCGACCGCTTCGGCCAGAAGAACATCTTCCTGGCGTCGGTGGCCGGTTTCACGGTGGCCTCGGTGCTGTGCGGCCTGTCCGGCACGCTCACGGAAATCGTCATCGCCCGCCTGTTGCAGGGAATTTTTGGCGCGGCGCTGGTGCCGCTGTCGCAAGCCACGCTCCTCGACATCAACCCGCGCGAAAAGCATGGTTCCGCCATGGCCGTGTGGGGCATGGGCGTGATGATCGGCCCCATCCTCGGCCCGACGCTGGGCGGCTGGCTTACCGACAGCTACGACTGGCGTTGGGTGTTCTTCATCAACGTGCCGGTCGGCGCAATGGCCTTCTACGGCATCTGGCGCTACATCCGCAAGACCGCCGCGCCACGCAAGATGCAGTTCGACGCCTTCGGTTTCGCCACCCTGAGCCTGGCCATCGGCGCGCTGCAAATGCTGCTCGACCGCGGCGAACAGAATGACTGGTTCAGCGCCACCGAAACCTGGGTCGAAGCCATCATCCTGGCGCTGAGCTTCGCCTACTTTGTCGCCCACACCGCCACGCGGCCGGCCGGCAAATCCTTCTTCGACTACCGGCTGCTGCGCAACTCCAACTACGTCAGCGGCCTGCTGTTTATCTTCATCGTCGGCCTGGTGCTGTACGCCACGCGCGCGCTGACGCCGTCCATGCTGCAAAGCCTGATGGGCTATCCGGCCAAGATCGCCGGCCTGGTCACCGCGCCCAGCGGCATCGGCACCATGGTGGCGATGATGTTCGTCGGCCGGCTGGTCGGCAAGATCGACCTGCGCCTGCTGCTCGGCACCGGCTTTCTCATCACCGCCTTCTCGCTGTGGCAAATGACCCAGTACACGCTGGTGCTGTCGCAAAGCGATATCGTCTGGCCCGGCGTGATCCAGGGCCTGGGCTTGGGCCTGGTGTTTGTGCCGCTGAGCGCCGCCACCTTTGCCACGCTGTCGCCAGAGATGCGCGCGGAGGGCACGGCCATCTACAGCCTGATACGCAATATCGGCAGCTCCATCGGCATCGCGATGGTGCAGACGCTGCTGGCGCGGAACACGCAGACGGTGCACGCCTCGCTGACGGAACACATCACCACCACCAACCCGGAACTGCTGAACAACCTGGCCACGCCGGAAGCGGCAGCAGCGCTGAACAACGAGATTACGCGTCAGGCCTCGATGATCGCCTACGTGGACGACTTCTGGCTGATGATGATTGCCACACTGTGCGTGATACCGCTGCTGCTGTTGATCAAGCCGCCGGCCAAGGCCGCACCGGCCGCCGTCGACCACGCCGCAATGGAATGAAGAAGAAATGGAACTCAAAGTGAAAACAACTGCCCTCCTCCGTCCTACCGTGCTGGCATTGGCCGTCGCCCTGGCCGGCTGCGCCAGCGTCCCGCCCGATCATCAGGCACTGGTCAAGCGCGATATCGCCAGCGCGGAAATCGCGTCCAGTATCAAGCTGGCCAACGAAGGCTGGCCGCAAGCCCAGTGGTGGACGGCCTACCATGACGAGCAGCTTAATGCCATCATCAAGCAGGCGCTGGCCGGCAGTCCATCGCTGGAAGTGGCGGCAGCGCACATCGGCAGCGCGCGTTCCTCGCTGTCGCGCACCGTGGCAGACATGGGCATCGACAGCGCGCTGTTCGCCAACGCCAACCGCCAGCGCTATTCGGGTACGGGCCTGTTCCCCGCACCGATCGGCGGCGCCTACTTCAGCGAAGAGACGCTGCGCCTGGACCTGCGCTACAACTTCGACTGGTGGGGCAAGAACCGCGCGCAGGTCGCCGCCGCCGTCGGCGAGCTGAATGCCGGCCGCGCCGCCTATGCAGAAGCCGAACAGGCATTGGCCGCATCCATCGCTCAAAGCTACTTCCGGTTGCAAGGCGCGTGGGCGCGCCTTGCCAACACGGATAAACTGGCCGCAACCCAAACAGCGCTGGTGCAAGACAAGGCCAGACGCATCGCCAACGGCCTGGCCAACGCCGATGAACAACGGGCAGCCGAAGCGGACCTGAGTCTGATCCGCAAACAGCAAGCGCAGCTCAAGTCCGACATCGAACACGAACGCGAAGCCTTGCGCGCACTCGCAGGCGCCGACAACCGTGCCCTGGCCGACTTGAAGCCAGCGCCACTGACGCCAGCGCCGCACACGCTGCCGGCCCGCCTTGGCCTCGAGCTGCTGGCACGCCGCCCGGACCTGCAAGCCGCGCGCTGGAAGGTGGAAGCCTCGCTGAGCAAAATCGACGCCGCGAAGGCCGCCTTCTACCCCGACGTCAATCTGACCGGCTCCATCGGCCTGGATACCGTCAAGATCGAGAACCTGCTGCAAAGCGCCAGCCGCACCCTGTATCTGGGACCGACGTTGTCGTTGCCGCTGTTTGACAGCAAGCGCCTGGATGCGCAACTGGACAGTGCCCGCACCACGCGCAACGAACGCATCGCCGAATACAACCAGACCATCGTCGACGCCGTGCGCGACGTGGCGCAAGGCGGCGCGCAGCTGCAAGGCATCGAGCAGCAGATCACGCAGCAGAGCGCAGCCACTTCATCGGCCCGCGCGCAGCTGGCCTCCGCGCAGGCGCGCATGGACCGCGGCCTGGCCAACAACAACAGCGTGCTGAATGCACGGCTGGCCCTGCTCAGGCAGCAGGATGCCGACCTCTATCTGCAACAGGTACAACTGCTGGCCGAAATCGCCCTGACCAATGCGCTGGGCGGCGGTTATCACGAAGAAGCGCCACTGGCGACTGCCACCAAATAAATCAACGGATCACACATCATGAGCACTGAAGTCACCAAACCAAACGAGAAAAAGCGCAAGGCCGTGCTGGCAGGGATCACGCTGGCCTTTATCGCCGCAGGCGCCGCTTATGCGGTCTACTACGAAGCGGTGCTGTCCAAAATACAGGAGACGGACAACGCCTACGTGGGCGGCAATCTGGTCACGCTGTCGTCGCAAGTGACCGGCAACGTCACCGAAATCCGCGCCGATGAGACGCAGATGGTGCAGGCTGGCGCTCCCGTCATCAAACTCGATTCGGCCGATGCGGATATCGCGCTGGCGCAGGCGGATGCCAAGCTGGGCGCCGCCGTACGCCAGCAACGCCAGCGTTATGCGGACGTCGCGCAGTACGACGCCACCGTCACGCTGCGCAAGCTGCAACTGAAAAATGCCGAAGACGACCTGGCCCGCCGCAAGCCGCTGGCTGCCGACCACACGGTCTCCGGTGAGGAAGTGGAACACGCGCGCCAGGCGGTCGACGATGCACGCGCCGCGATTGCCGTCGCCATCAAACAGGAGGAAGCGGCCAAGGCCGGCGTCAACGGCGTGGCGGTAGCCCAGCATCCGGCGGTGCAGGCGGCCAAGGCCGATTATGTGCAGGCATGGCTGGCGGCCCGCCGCAATACCATCCTGGCGCCGGTGTCAGGCTATGTGGCCAAACGCAGCGTGCAGATCGGCGCGCGTGCGACGCCGGGCACTGCGCTAATGTCGATTGTGCCGCTGGACCAGCTGTGGGTGGATGCCAACTTCAAGGAATCGGAACTGCGCAATATCCGCGTCGGCCAGCCGGCCAAGGTGGAAGCGGATATGTATGGCAGCAAGGTGGAGTTCCATGGACGCGTGGTGGGACTGTCGGCCGGTACGGGTAGCGCCTTCTCGCTGCTGCCGGCGCAGAACGCCAGCGGCAACTGGATCAAAGTAGTGCAACGGCTGCCGGTGCGGATCGCGCTGGATCCGAAGGAGTTGAAAGAACATCCGCTGCGGATTGGCCTTTCGACGACGGTATCGGTGGATATCACCAAGACCGATGGCCCGGTGCTGGGTGCAGCAATGCCACAGAATCCGGTCTACAGCACGCAAGCGCTGACGCAGCCACTGGACCAGGCGGCCAATGCGGCCGACGCCATCATCGCGCGGAATCTTTAACCCGGTAAGGCGGGGTGCAGCGCAACGCCAGCCGCTACCCCTTGAGCAGTTCCGTATCCAGCTGGCGTATCGCGCTTTGAGCCTGCGTGATAACGCGGTCGGCGATCCGCTGGCGCATGCCGGGCACGCGGCCCGCCGCTTCCGCTTCCAGCAAGATGGGCGTCAACAACTGCAAGGCGGAATCGCGAAAGCCTTCCGCCACCAGATCCAGCTGCGCATTGAACGACTGCTCGGCCGCCAGCAGCTGCTTGCGCAGCTCTTCTTCAAATGCGGCGCGCTTGTCGCGTATTTCGCCGCGCTTGCGCTTGCCGCCATCGGTGAACCATTTAAATGCCCCCGCCAACAGCACCGCGCCGCCGACAAACGGCGCCACCGGCGCCACCACCGGCAGCACCACCGCCGCACCAATCAGGTAAGCCGCCGTTCCCGTACTGGCCGCCACCGCAGCACCACTGACCAGCGTCACATTTGCCGCCGTATCAAGCTTGTTGACGATGCGCGTACCCACGCGCAGGCGTGGCATCAGCCGGGCCAGCGCCGCATGGTGCTGACGCTGGAATACCGTCGCCTGCCCCAGCTTCATCCCGGACTGAAACAGCCGCAAGTCCTCCTGCAGCAGATGCAAGGCCTGCTCCTTACGGCGCACGATGCGGTCCAGACGCCGCTCCATCTCCTGCCCAAACTGATTACGGCCCATGCTGGCCCACACATCTTCGTCTTTCCACTTGTCGGAATTCAAACGGTCAGTCATCGCCAGCTCGATCGCATTGCCTGCATCGTGCACGGCATCGTCGATTTCCTCGATCATCAGGCGGCGCTCATAAGCAATGCGCTGGTCAACCAGAATAAGCCGCTGCGTCACCTGGTTTTTCAAGTCATTGGCCGCACTGACCAGCGAGCTGGCCGCCGCCTCGCCGACGGACAGCAGGCGCGCTTGCTCAAGGTAGGTGCTGATGGCCTGCGTGATGGACGCCGTGGTGGTGCCGACCAGCTCGCGCAACTGGAGCAGGTCAATCTCGCCGGACTGGAAATGGCGCGCATGATCCACCAGCACCGGCTGGCCTGCCGTGCGGCCAAAATCCGCGACCGCATCGGCCAGCGAACGGCCGCGCACCAGGCGGCGCGCCTGCTCGCCCAGATTGGCCAGCAGGCCGCGCTCCTCTGCAGGAGGCAAACGGTTCAAGTCTTCCAGCGACAAGCGGGCGGACAAGGCTTTGGCCAGGCGCTGCGCCAGGGCACGCGCATCCGGGCCGTGCAGCGCCAGCAGCGGAATCACCATGCTCAGCGCCTGCTCACGTGCGGCCTGGTCGATACCGGTACAGCTGCGGCTCAGCGCATTGAGTGCCCAGTCGACTTCCACGCCGGACTCGATGGCGTTCAGCACCAGGGCAGTAAAGACGGCGGAAGATTGGCCATCACCGGCGATATCGGTGACGGCGGCGAACTGCGCCAGCGTCAGGCTGCCGCTATTGCCGGCAATTGCGCCGACGGCCCGCGCGTAGGCGGAGCTGAAGCTCTGGTCAGAGGACAAATGCTCGTCCAGCGAGCGCACGACGAGCTGCGACGAACTATCCACGCCTGCTCCAGTTGGTTGCGATGTCATTATGACATTGTAACCGAAGCCTAACTCAACGCGCCATATAGTGAATCGCCGCGAAGAAGATGCCGTTCTGGGCGATGAAGATGGCGACCATCCATCGCAGCAGGTCCACTTTAAGTTCCATCATCTGCTCCTTGACAAAAGCCGCCGCCCAGTCCTTCGTGGCGAGCGTTTCAGTAAGCCGTTCCAGCACCTCGCCCAGCGCATCGGCGTGCGCCACCGCCTGCTCGGTCGGCACGCCGCCCTCTTCCAGGCGTTTGCGGTATTTGGTGGATTCCAGTGCATTCATGGTTCATCCAGTATGCACCGCACGCCAGGGAATGCAAGCGCCCCGCTTTGAGCCAGATCAGCCCTGTACCACCTCGGTCGACAAGGTCAGCGTCTCCTTGATTTCCTCCATCACGACATAGCTTTTCGACTGCGCCGCCCCTGGCAGGCTGAGCAGCATCTCGCCCAGCAGCTTGCGGTACTCCGCCATCTCGTGAATCCGCGCCTTGATCAGATAGTCGAAGTCGCCCGAGACCAGATGGCACTCCTGCACCTCCGGAATGCGCAACACCTCGCGGCGGAACTGTTCAAACGCCGGACCGGACTTCTGGTTGAGCGTAATTTCCACAAACACCAGCAACTTGGCCCCCAGCGACGGCGGATCGATGCGCGCGTGATAGCCGGTAATCACGCCATCGCGCTCCATGCGCTTGACACGTTCAATCGTCGGCGTGGTCGACAGGCCCACCTGCTCGCCGAGGTCCTTCATCGAGATGCGGCCATCCTCCTGCAGGATCTGCAATATCTTTCTGTCCAGCTTGTCCAGCCCGCGGACCGATTCTTTCTGAATTCGCATAAAAATCCACTGTTTTGTCGGTGATATACAGTAACAAACACTATATAAACGAGAATACCATAGCGGAATATCTGGCAGTTAAATAATGGGGGACAACATGCGTGTAGTGATCTTGGGTAGCGGTGTAATCGGCGTCACCAGCGCCTACTATCTGGCCAAAGCCGGCCATCAGGTGACCGTCCTGGATCGCCAGCCCGGCCCCGCCCTCGAAACCAGCTTCGCCAACGCCGGCCAGATCTCGCCCGGCTACGCCTCCCCATGGGCGGCTCCAGGCATCCCCCTGAAAGCCATGAAATGGATGGTGCAGCGCCACGCGCCGCTGTCCATCACCCCGGACGGCACCCTGTTCCAGCTGCAATGGATGTGGCAGATGCTGCAAAACTGCACCGCCGACCGCTACGCCGTCAACAAGGAACGCATGGTGCGCCTGGCTGAATACAGCCGCGACTGCTTCAAGGCCCTGCGCGCCTCCACCGGCATCGAATACGAAGGCCGCCAGCAAGGCACCACCCAGCTGTTCCGCACCCAGGAGCAGATGGATGCGGCCGCCAAAGACATCAGCGTGCTGGAAGAAACCGGCGTGCCCTACGAGCTGCTGAGCCGCGAACAACTGATCAGCGCCGAACCCGGCCTGGACAAAAACAAGCTGGTCGGCGGCCTGCGCCTGCCGAATGACGAAACCGGCGACTGCCAGCTGTTCACCACGCGCCTGACCGCGATGGCCGAACAACTGGGCGTGAAATTCCGCTACGGCGTTGACATCACTGGTCTGGTGACCGAAGGCGATCACATCAAGGGCGTCAAATGCGGCGACGAACTGGTCACCGCCGATTCCTACGTGGTGGCCATGGGCTCCTACTCGACCGCGCTGCTCAAAGACCTGGTCAAGATCCCGGTCTACCCGCTGAAAGGCTACTCGATCACGGTGCCGATCGTGAACGCCAGCGCAGCGCCGGTATCCACCATCCTCGACGAAACCTACAAGATCGCCGTCACCCGCTTTGAAGACCGCATCCGCGTGGGCGGCATGGCGGAAATCGCCGGCTTCAACACCCAGCTCAACCCGCGCCGTCGCGAAACGCTGGAAATGGTGGTCAACGACCTGTTCCCGGGCGCCGGCAACACGGCCGAAGCCACCTTCTGGACCGGCCTGCGCCCCATGACCCCGGACGGTACGCCGATCGTCGGCCGTACCGGCCTGAACAACCTGTTCATCAACACCGGCCACGGCACGCTGGGCTGGACCATGTCCTGCGGCTCGGCACAGCTGCTGTCCGACATCATCTCCGCACGCCGTCCCGCGATCCGCGCCGACGACCTGTCGGTGAGCCGTTACAGCAAAGACCGCGGCGCCCGTCAGCCGCAACTGGCCAACGCCTGATCCTTTCCCCCGCTCGCGGCGCCCCTCTCCTGGCGCCGCGAGCGTCTCCTGCTCCGCCCGATTTCAGCTCGATTTCAGCTCGACCGCCGCGCTATATGACGTCGCTGTGACATCGCTGTGACATCCGTGTCACTTCATTGCCGCTATCTGCCAACAACGCCTGATAGAGCGTTGAGATTGGGGCCAAGCCTGCGTATAATTTTGACCATGAACAAACTCGAAGCATACGGCCATATCGCGGCCCTGGCCATACGTGGCGAACTCGTCTTCCCTACCAGCGTGAATGCCGCGCTGCGCGTGCAACTGGCACTGGATGATCCCGACTGTCCCATCGATACCGCCATCAGCCTGGTGCTGGCGGAGCCGCTGCTGGCAGCGAAGACCGTGGCCATTTCGAATTCGGCCATGTTCAACCGCAGCGGTGCACCGGTGGTGACCAATGTGCGCGGCGCCATCATGCGTATCGGCTACCAGAACCTGTACGCGCTGGCAGCCGCCATGGTGGTGCGCCAGTTCGGCAGCAAAATCGTCGATCCCAAGCTGCGCGCCAAGGCGGAAAAGCTGTGGGACCACACCATCGCCGTCGCCGCGCTGGGCCGCCTGATCGCCCGCTACGTCACCGGCACCAATGAAGACACCGCGCTGTTCGCCGGCATCGTGCATGAAGTGGGCGGCTTCTACCTGCTGTCGCGCGCCGACGAATTCCCCGGCCTGCTCGACGAGGATCCGGAAAACTGGCATTCGGCCAGCGAAGAAATCATCACGCGCGAAGTGATGCGCAAGCTGTGCATCCCGGAACCGGTGGCCGATGCGATTGAAGGACTGCGTGACAGCTTCATGTCCATCCCGCCGGATACCCTGCTCGACACCCTGCTGCTGGCCAACCACCTGACACCGGTGAAGTCGCCGCTGCAGGAACCCCAGCGCGACCTGCCGCCGCATTCCGACTCCGCCATCGACCTGTTCATCGACGAGCAAAAGCTGGCCGCGATGCTGGAAGAAGCCAAGCGCGATGCGGCCGACATGAGCGCCGCCCTGCTGGTGTAAGCTGAGCTAAACTGTCCCGGCCGTCCGGCGCAGGCGGCCGCCCCCACATTCTGGAGAATACGCATGCAGACTGCGCCAGTGTCTTACGGCTCCGATCAATCCGGCATGGTGTGCGGCTACCTGTTCGGCCGCGCCGCCGATGGCAAAGGCCTGCCGCTGGACACCGACGCCGCCTGCCAGTGGCTCCGGCAGCGCGCGCAGCACCCCACGGAATTCATCTGGCTGCACTACAACCTGGCCAACACCGCCAGCGAAAAATGGCTGCACGAGCACACCACGCTGCCCGATGAGTTCTACGAAAGCCTGCACGAAGGGCCGCGCTCCACCCGCATCGAACTGATCGACAACACCCTGATCGCCGTGGTCAACGACGTCGTGCACGACTTCACGTTCGAACCGTCCGACATCTCCACGCTATGGCTGAGCGTGGACGAACAAATCGTCATCAGCGCGCGCCGCAAGCCCCTGCGTGCGGTGGACAGCCTGCGCAACGCCGTGCGCAACGGCGAACCCATCCGTTCCTCGGTCGAGCTGCTGACCCATCTGCTGCGCGACCAGGCCGACGCCCTGATCAAAATTGTGCGCGACGCCATCACCACCGTCGACAGCATTGAAGACAATCTGCTGGCCGGCAAACTGACCACCAAGCGCGCCAGCCTGGGCGCCTTGCGGCGTGTACTGGTACGCTTGCAGCGCCTGCTGGCGCCAGAACCGGCAGCGCTGTTCCGCCTGCTGCAAAAACCGCCCGCGTGGATGGCGGAAATCGACGTCCAGGAACTGCGTCAGTCGACCGAGGAATTCTCGATGGTGCTGGCCGATATGGCCTCGCTCCAGGAACGCATCAAGCTGATCCAGGAGGAGATTGCCGCGCTATCCAGCGAAGCCAACAACCACAGCCTGTTCGTGCTGACCGTAGTCACCGTGCTCGCGCTGCCCATCAACATCATCGCCGGCCTGCTGGGCATGAACGTGGGCGGCATTCCGCTGGCCCAGTCCGAGCATGGCTTTCTGGTGGTCGTGGTGATCGTCGCCAGTTTTACCGTGATCGCCGGCTGGCTGGCCTTCCGCCGGCAGCGCGACGTGAGCTAGGCCGCAGCGACTTCAAACGCCAGGCGCCGGCAGCGACCGCAGCGATGCCCATGACCAGCGCGACCAGGTTATCGCGCCGGTAAGCGCTGCGCACATCGTCAATACTGACCGCATCCTTGCCGCCGACCGCCACGCCATAGGCCGTATAAAACTCACCGGGCGCAAAGCCGATGCCCGTCTTATGCTGGCGGAAAAACTTCACCGTAATGGGATACGAAGCGCCATCGCGCACCGCCTCGCGCTGGTGGCCATTCGCATCCCCCTTGGCATACAACACCAGCTGCTGCTTATCCGACAGGATGAAATACAGCGCGCCGCGCGTCTCCTGCTGCCAGACCACGCGGCCGCGCGCCATCTCCAGCTGCTCCGTCCTGGGAAAGCTGAACTCCAGCGCGCCAAACACCATCATCAAGCCGACGCCGAGCAGCAGAAAGAAATAAGCGCCGCGCTGATCGGCAAACCAATTGCCCATATAAGTACATCCAAAAGAAATGACCGCCATCATACGTGACATTTGGTGCACATTGCTGGCGGGCTACACTGTATAGTAATGCCGCTGTTCCAGCGTCCATCCACATCACAAGAGAGACTCGACTATGCGTTTGATTATCGCCCTGATTTTACCGTGGCTGACCTTTTTCACCATCGGCCGCCCGCTCGCCGGCATCATCTGCCTGATCCTGCAGATCACGCTGATTGGCTGGCTGCCAGCGACAATCTGGGCCGTCTACGCCCTGAGCCAATACAAGACCGACCAGAAAATCGAACGCGCCCTGGGCCGCCGTTAATCCCCAATTTGTAAACTTTTTTGTTTACTTATTGGATGAGAGCGCTTACAGTGGAGGCATGAAAACTCCACTGCTCATCGCCTCGGCCTGTTTGCTGGCCTTGCTCTCGACGATAGGCGCCGCGCTGCCCTATCCGATTCTGCCGCCGCTGTTTGCAGCCGGCGCCACCAATGGCCTGAATACCTTCTTCGGCCTGCCGCCCAAGCTGCTGTTTGGCCTGGCGTTGACGATCAATCCGCTCGGCCTGCTGATTGGCTCCGCGCTGCTTGGCCCCATGTCTGACCGCTACGGCCGCCGCCCGGTGCTGTTGATTACCGCAGTCGGCGCCGCCATCGGTCACGCCGTCACTGCCGGTGCGCTGCTGATCGAGAACTATCCGTTGTTTATCGTCGCCCGCTTCGTGACCGGTCTGCTGGAAGGCAGCGGTTCTGTCGCCCGCGCGCTGCTGGCTGACCGTCTCGAGGGTGATCTGCGCCGCAAAGCGCTGTCCTGGCTTAACGGCGCTTTCTATATGGGCTGGCTGGCCGGTCCCCTGCTGGCTGGCGCGACGCTGCAATTCGGCTTGACCACGCCGTTCTGGGTCGCCGTGGCTGCGCTGCTGCTGGTCGCCGCGCTGGTGGCGATCGCGCTGCCGCGCGAAGCGGCGTCCCATGCGACGACGTCGTGGTGGCAGGTGGCGCGTGATCGCCATGCGCTGAACCTGCTGCGCGAGCCGGATCTGCGTAGCCTGTTCATCATCACGCTGGCCTACACTTGCGGCGTCACCGGCTTTTATGAGTTCTATCCACTGTGGCTGGTGGAAGTGCCGGGCTACGGCGCGCAAGGCATTGCCTGGACCACCGCCGCCATGTGCGCGGTGATGACGGCGACCACCATCGTCGCCGGCCGGCCGTTCCCCGGCGAGCCCTTGCTGCGCGCACGCCGTTTTGCGTTTGCTGTGGCGGCGGTGATTGCGCTGCTGGCTGTCAGTAATGCCACGATTGGCCTGGCCTGCATCATCCTGTATGGCATTCCGCATTCGTTCTACAACTCGATCGTGCCGAACTACTGTGCCGAGCGTTTCGGCATCCACGGCCAGGGCGCGGTGATGGGACTGATCTCGACCACCTTCTGTCTCGCCAATATCATCATGGCGCTGGTCGGTGCGGTACTGACGCTGATTGATACGCGCCTGATCCTGCTGCTGGGCGCTGCGCTCACCGCGTGGTCGGCGTGGCGCATGCACAGCTGGCACCACAGCATGGCCCGCATGGAGGGCGCGACACCATGAACACCGCTGACCAAACCCTGTTCCTGATTAAAACGCGCGGCCCGCAAACGGCGCAGCAGCTGGCCGCCCTGCTCAATCTGACGTCGATGGGCGCGCGCAAGCAGCTTGAGGCCTGGCAGGACAAGGGCATGCTGACGTATGAGGATATCGCCGATAAGCCGGGTCGTCCGTCGCGCCGCTGGCTGCTGACGGACGCCGGCCACGCGCGCTTCCCCGACCGCCACGCCGAGCTGACCGTGCAGCTCATCGATCAGGTGCGCTCCTTGTTCGGCGATGCCGGTCTGGATAAGCTGATTGATTCACGCGAACAGGCCAGTGAACGCGACTATCGCCAGCATCTGACCACCAGCCGCACCTTGCCGGAACGCGTAAACGCGCTGGTGCGCGCGCGCACGGCGGAAGGCTATATGGCGGAAGTAGAACAGCAGGAAGACGGCAGCATGCTGCTGATTGAAAATCACTGTCCGATCTGTGCCGCCGCCAAGCAGTGCCAGAAATTCTGCCGCTCCGAGCTGGATGTGTTCCAGCGCGTGCTCGGTCCCGACTGCACGGTCGGCCGGGTCGAGCATATGCTGGGCGGTGCGCGCCGCTGCGTCTATCTGATCAGGAAGATTGGCTAGGACGGCTTACGCGGCGACCGGCAGCAACAGCCGCGTGGTTCCCGCCATAAGCATCTCGGCCAGTTGCATGGCAGGCAGCGGGCGGCTGAACAGGTAGCCCTGCATTTCGTCGCAGCCGTTCTCGCGCAGGAAGCCGCGCTGCTGCTCGGTCTCCACACCTTCCGCGATCACGCGCAAGCGCAGGCGGTGCGCCAGTTCGATGATCGAGCTGGCTATCGCCTCGTCACCGTCGCTGCGGCCCAGGTCACGCACAAAGGATTTGTCGATCTTCAGCGTGGAGATCGGGAACGACTTCAGCGCCGACAGGCTCGAATAGCCCGTGCCAAAATCGTCGATCGACAGCGATACGCCCATCGCCCTCAGCTCCGCCATCTTGGCCACCGCCTGCTGCAGGTCGCGCATGATGACGCCCTCCGTCACTTCCAGCTCCAGCCATTCCGGCGCCAGGCCGCTGTCGTTGAGCGCGTGCTGCACACGTTCCACCAGCCGCGGATCTTCAAACTGACGCGGCGAGACGTTGACCGAGATACGCAGCGGCGGCAACCCCGCATCCTGCCATGCGCGATTCTGCTGGCACGCGGTACGCAGCACCCACTCGCCCAGCCCCAGTATCATGCCGCTTTCTTCCGCCAGCGGGATGAAGCGGTCCGGCCCGATCACGCCCTGCTCGGGATGCTCCCAGCGCACCAGCGCTTCCACCCCGAACACGCGGCCGGTGCGCAGATCGACCTTGGGCTGGTACAGCAAACAGAATTGGCTGGCTTCCAGCGCGCCGCGCAGGCCGTCCAGCAGCAACAGCTTTTCTTCGATCGATTCGTTCATTTCACGCGTGTAGAACTGGCAATTGTTCTTGCCGGTTTCCTTGGCGCGGTACATGGCGGCGTCGGCGTTCATGAGCAGCGTTTCGGCGTCGCTGCCATCGTTCGGATACACCGAAACGCCGATGCTGCAGCTGACCTGCACATCCTGTCCGCACACATTCACCGATTGCAGCACGGCTTCGCGCACGCGTTCCAGCACCGGCGCGGCATCCATCACCGAGCCGTATTCGGTCAGCAGCAGCACGAACTCGTCGCCGCCGAAGCGGCCCACGGTGTCGCTCGCCCGCAGACAACCGGACATGCGCTCCGCCACCACCTTGAGCAGTTCATCGCCGGCATTGTGGCCCAGGCCATCGTTGACCAGCTTGAAGCCATCCAGATCGATGAACGCCACCAGCACCGAGTTGCCGTTCCGCTGCGCCTGGGCGATCGTCATTTCCAGCCGGTCGGCAATCAGGCTGCGGTTCGGCAAGCCGGTCAGCGTATCGTGGTGCGCCAGATGCACCATGCGTTCCTCGGCCAGCTTGCGCTCGGAAATATCACGCACGATGGCGACGATGCCGCCCCGCACCGCCACCACCTGCTGATGCAGCCAGCGGGCGCGCAGCTGCGGCAAGGTGCTTTGCCATTCCTGTTCGTGCACGCCGCCCTGCTGCATGACGTCGATCAGATGCCGCAGCATGCCGTTGTGGCGCGCCTCTGGAATCAGCGTGCACATGGTGGTGCTGCACAGGTGCTGCTTGCTGCAACCGGCCATTTGTGCGGCGCGCATATTGGCATCGACGATCTTGAAATCGACAATCTCGCCGTGGGCGTCGCGCACTTCGCGCATCACGAAGAAGGCATCCAGGCTGGCTGCCGATGCGGCCGCATAGGTCTCCTGCGCGCGGCGCATGCTCGCACGCGTGCGTGCGCCCTGCCAGGACCACAGCCACAGCAAGCCCGTAATCACTATCAGGCCGCCACTGAGCACACCGCCCTCCAGCAGCTTTTCGCGGCGCTGGCGTTCAAAGGCCGCCATCAGTTCCTGCTCGTCGAGTCCGACCAGCACGTTCAGGCCGACGCCATGCAGCGCGCGCATGCCGCTGTATTTGCCCTGGCCTTCCAGCTTCTGGCCGAAGGACATCTTGTCACCGGAGCGCAGCGCGCGTACCACGCCATCCACGCCCACCAGACCCAGCATGCCGTGCTCACCGAGACGGCTACGTTCATAGCTGCTGGTGAAGTAGGCGGGGTCTGTTTCAACGATGACGATGCCGGCGAAATTGCCCGCTGCATCATCCAGCCGGCGCGTAAAGTGCAAATGCCATTCGCTGTTGGCGGCGTCGCGTATCGCCGGGCTGACGTAGGTAGTGCCCGTGTCGCGCTCCTGATGGAATTTGAAGTAGCCCTCATCCGCCACCGAAATCGGCAGCGCATGCGGGTTGCTCGCCACGGTCATGCCGCTGCGGTCCACGATGCTGACCACAAACACCACGCCGGGCGGCAGCAATCCCTCGCGCCCCAGTTCCGGCAAGGCGCCCAGCGTGCCCTTGCGTTCGACGGCGTACTTCAGCATGCGCAGCGTCTGGTCGATGCCGTCAAGGCTGCGCGCGACCTGCGCCTCATAAGTGCCCAGCATTTCCTGCAGCGAATCCACAGCGGCTTCCTGCGCGTGCTGACGCTCGGCATCGATCTCGTGGAACGTCACCACCCAGATCGCCACCAGCAGCATCAGGGCAAACAAGGGCAATGACACGTGTGTGTCGAGGCCACGCCGCAACCAGCGTGCCCGCAGGGTTTCTCTGGCCGAACTCATGGCATCACCTGTATGGCTTTGACGCTGGCATCCAGCGCCGTACGTTCGATATATGCGATCATGGCCGGATTCTCGGCCACCATTCTGCGCACCGCGACGCTGTTGGGCAGTTCGCGCGGCGGCTGGCCGCGGCCCGTAAACACCATCTTGGTCCAGTAGGCTTTCATCAGTGCGGGCGTACGCGCCGCCACCTTGTTATAGAACTCGTCGCGCATGGCATGACCAACCGGCAGGTCCAGCGCCACGGCTTCCTCGCCGCCGGGATAGCGGCCGGTTTGCGACAGGAAGATGGCCGCCACCTGCTCCGCGCGCAGCGCAGTCACAGGGCTTTTGGCCGACACGATGACGACAAAGTCCGCCGCCGGCGCCGCACCGCTCCACAGCAGCACGCACGCCAGCATCAGACAGCATCGCATTTTTGAGAATAGCTTCAGCATGGTCAGAACACAAAATCAAGCGCCGCGCTCAGCACCGAAATGGGCTGGCCGGAGCGGAAGCCCGGCTGCACGTTAATCAGCGTACCGGTCGATCCCTGCAGCGGCTTCACGCGGTCGTATTGCAGCTTGAGCGCGTAATTCGGATAGAAGTCCCAGCGCACACCGGCGCTGACGGTACGCTGGCGGGGGATCGCCGCCAGCAGCTGGTTCAGGCCCGCATTCAGCTGCGCGCCCATGGCGGCCTGCTGCGGCGGTATCTCTTTCAGGTTCAGACCAGCGACATTGGTTTCCATGTTGGCGTGCGAGGCCGAATACACGGCGTACGGCGTCACATCGCCAACCCGGTAGCCGCCGCTCAGATAAGCAGCGGTTTTGTCGCCCAGATAGGAACGCGCATTCATGCGGCCGATTTCGCCCATGACAAACCAGTTGCCCGGATCGTAGTTGAAACCCAGCGACACCACGTTGGCCCGCTTGCCCAGCAACTCGTAACGGTCAACCAGCACCTGCCCTTGCGGGCCAAACTGGCGCAAGCCGTCGAACAGTTCGCGCGCCAGATCGACGCTGAGCTCCGACGTCATCACGCTGGCGCGCACCGTCAGCGCGCCGGACGTGGTGGTGTTCGACAAGCCAGTCAGGTCGCGCGCCTGCGCATGCGCGCTCGGCGTCAGCGACAGGTTGGTGTGGCCCAGCAAAGCCTGCGTCACGTTATGCACGTCGCCCACCTGCCAGCGATAAGCCGCATCGACGCCATCGCTATTCGACAGCGGGATGGCGTCGTACACTTCCACCGGCGGCCGTACCCACGGCAGGGCGTAACCGGCCTTGCGGTAATCGCCGCTCAGGAACAGCGGCAGCGCGATGCGGCCCAGGCGCACGCTCAGATCCGGCGTCACCTTGTACTGGAGATTGGCCCACTCCACCACCGGCGCATAGCCATCGCGCAGCGTGCGTTCGGACACCAGTTGCACCACGGCCGACCACGAACTGTCCAGGTTTACGCCCAGCTGCACGCCGACGCGGCTGTCCACCGCAGGACTCCACGCGCGGCTGGCGCCGGCGTCGCCGGGATTCAGCGCATTGGCAGTAAAGTCGGCGTGACGCTCGCTGCTATGCACCGCGCCCAGTGTACCGAAGCCGCCCAGTGTCCAGCGCTGCGGCGACTCATCGCCAACGCCCGCGACTTCGCCTGCCGCCGCTGCAGGGCAGCTCAGCATCATCACGGTCGCCAGCATGGCGCGCATAGGCGAAAAATCGACGGTCATTACATGGTTCCTGTTATCGGCATACGGCAAACACCCGTGCATGCACGCGCTCAGGCGTTGACATGGATGGTGGCGGTCTGGGAAGAATTCAGTGCGAGGCATCTAGCTGTGGTGCCGCAGCGTAATCATACGGACCTGTTCACTTTATACTTCTCAAAAGCAACTGTCGATACTTTAGAGCAATATACCAAAAATTCTCTCCAAAAATCACACATTTCGCTGCCTTTTCGTCAATTCTGGTATCAAAAATGCACCCAATTGAATCTAGATTGCCAAGAAGTTAAATATCGGATACCATGTGAGAATAGGAATCATTATCATTCTAGAGACACATGGATATCCCACAAGAACTGCGCAAACTTGGCTTGAAAGCCACCCTGCCCCGCTTACGCATCCTCCAGCTGTTCCAGGAATCTAAGAGCAAGCACCTGAGCGCAGACGATGTTTACCGCCTGCTGCATGACGAAAATATCGATATGGGACTGGCGACGGTCTATCGCGTATTGATGCAGTTTGCCGATGCCGGCATCCTGATCCGCCGCCACTTTGAATCGGTGGCGTCGGTATTTGAACTGAACGAAGGCGGCCACCACGACCACCTGATCTGCACCAACTGCGGCCGCATGGAAGAATTCCTCGATGCCGAAATCGAACAGCGCCAGGAAGCCGTCGCACGCGAACGCAACTTCGTGCTGCACGAGCATTCGCTGTCGCTATACGGTTTTTGCGGCGACTGCGCCGCCAGCATCAAGCCGATGATGGGGGCCAAGAAGCTGCGGCGTTCTTGAACACCTGTTCGACAAAGTCGACAAACACCTTGATCTTGGCGGCGCGCTGATGGCGCTGCGGGTAAAGGATGGAGACGTCCGGCCCCGGCGCCTGCCACGCTTCCAGCACGGGTAGCAGCGCGCCGCTGCGCAGCTCCGCCATCAGCGACACCGACAGATGCTGGACCACGCCGCCGCCCTGCACCGCCATACCGTTCAGCGAATCCACATGGTCCATGGCCACGGCGCCGCGTGGCGTGACCGTGAAGAGTTGACCATCTTGCTGAAAAGTCCACGGCCGCAGCTGGCGCGCCTTGGGGTAGACGAAATTCAGGCAAGGCAGATCGTCCAGCGCATCCGGATGCGGCGGCTGGCCATGCTGCGCAATAAACACCGGTGACGCAGCGCAGACATACTGGTTTTTAAAAATGCTGCGTCCAACCAGCGAAGAATCCTGCAGCTCGCCGATGCGCAGCATGACGTCCACGCCCTCGTCCACCATATCGATCAGGCGATCGCTGGCCGTCAGGCGCACGCTAAGTTCGGGATAGGCGGCGAGAAACCGCGGCAAGGCCGGCGCCACATAACGCTGCGCCAGTATGCCCGGCATATCGACACGCAGGCTGCCACGCGGCTCGTGCAGCGTATCGCCCAGGCCAGACTCCAGCTCTTGCATGTCATCCAGCAGACGGCGCGCCTGTTCGATGCACTGGCGGCCTTCGTCGGTCAGGGACATGCTGCGCGTGGTCCGGTTCAGCAGCCGGACGCCAAAATGCGCCTCCAGCAGGGCAATCTGGTGCGTGACCGACGAGGTGGAGATGCCCAGTTTGGCGGCCGCCCGGCTAAAGCCTCCGGCATCCACCACGGCACAAAACACCTTCAGGGCATCCAGCCTGTCCATCCCGCTCTCCTTTTATGGCATGCACGCCATTATTCACGATTTTGGGATACTGCATCCCGGCTTGCCCGATTTTTCATTGCGCCGCGCTGCGACAGAATGGCTCCATCAAGCAACCCACAGGAGTCATCATGCAAGCCATCGTACTCAACGCCTACGGCACACCCCTCGTTCAACAGCATCTCGCCCGCCCCGTCGCCGGTCCCGGCCAGGTGCTGGTGCGCGTGCATGCCAGCGGTGTCAATCCGCTGGACACCAAGATCGCCGCCGGCAAGGCCGATCACGCCCGCGCCGTGCTGCCTGCGGTGCTGGGCATCGACATGGCCGGCGTGGTCGACAGCGTTGGCGACGGCGTGGAAGGCTACGCTCCCGGCGACCGTGTGTACGGCATGACGGGCGGCGTCGGCGGCGTGCCAGGCTCGCTGGCCGAATACGCCGCTGTCGATGCGCGCCTGCTGGCCCACATGGCCGGCAACATGAGCATGCGCGAAGCAGCCGCGCTGCCGCTCATCTTCATCACAGCATGGGAAGGCCTGGTCGATCGCGCCCGTGTCGGCGCCGGGAAAACAGTGCTGGTGCATGGCGGTGCTGGCGGCGTCGGACACATGGCGGTCCAGCTCTCAGTTGCGCTGGGCGCGAGCGTCCATGCAACCGGCAGCGCCAGCCAGCGCGCCAGCATCGAAGCCATGGGCGCCACCTTCATCGACCGCGATACGGCAGTGGAAGACTATGTACAACAGCACACCGGCGGCATCGGCTTCGATGTGGTCTACGACACCGTCGGTGGCGCCGTGCTGGACCTGTCGTTCCGCGCCGCCCGCCGCTATCACGGCCATGTGGTGAGCTGCCTGGGCTGGGGCACCCACGCGCTGGCGCCGCTGTCGTTCCGCGCCGCGACCTATTCCGGCGTCTTCACGCTGCTGCCGCTGCTGACCGGCGAAGGCCGCGCCAATCACGGCGCCATCCTGCGTGAAGCCAGCGCGCTGGTGGCCGCCGGCAAATTGAAAGTGATGCTGGACCCGACGCGCTACACGCTGAATCCCCACAGTGTCAGCGCCGCCCACCGCGCACTGGCCGAACGCACGGCCGGCGGCAAGGTGGTGGTGGAGATTACGGCGTAAGCGTATCGACGTCGCCGAAGGAAGCCGGCGGCGTGAACTTCATACCCGGATTGGTGAACATCTTTACCGGCCGGGTTTTATCGTTCTTGATAAAGCCGAACTGGCCGGGATCGTAGCGGAACTCGCCCGCGCTGTTGACAATCGAGATGCCGCCCGCGCTGACATGCACGTGCAGGCCGGGTTCCAGCCCCGGCGAAGGGTCGGCATCGCCTTTGCCGGTCAGGTATTCGAGGAAGAAGGTGGTGCCGCGGATGCCGATGGTGGCGCTTGGCGTCTTCATCGCAAACTTGTCCTTGTTACGCTTGCCCAGCAGGCCGGTCATCGAACGCAGGCCGCCTTTGACCAGTGTGTAAGCCGCACGATCCGCCTCCGGCTTGTCGGCATCGAAGGAAAACTGGTCGATGACCACCGTGGTGCCCGGCTTGAGCGCCAGTTCACTGTTGTCGATAAACCGCACTAGCGCATAAGCGCCGGCGGAAGTAACCAGCGTATCACCGCTTTCCACCTCCGATTTCGCCTGCAATGCCTTCACCACGCCGGCCGGCGAGCGCGCGCTCATCGCTCCGCTGACCTGCACCACCACGCCAGCCACCTGCGCGGCGTGCGCCAGGCTGCCTACCCACAGCAGCAGCGCCGCCAGAACATACCTCATACCCATGAAACACCTGATTAAAATGTGAACGGCTGTTTATACCACGCCGCGGAATGTTCGTTCTATCGGCCGCCCGCTTGCACCCTTATACTAGGCAGAAAATAGCCCACGAGAGAGAGACTGTGAAACTGTACGAAACCCTGGCCGCCTATATCGCCAGCCAGATCGCTCAAGGCGTGATCCGCGAAGGAGAAAAGATTCCCTCCGTGCGTCAGACCAGCCAGCATCACAATCTGAGCGTTTCGACTGTTATCCGTGCGTTCCTGCTGCTGGAAAGCCAGGGCCTGATCGAAAGCCGGCCGCAATCGGGCTACTTCGTGCGGCGCAAGCCTGCCATGCAAGCCGCCGGCGCTGCCGGGGAACCACTTGCACCGGCCGAACTGGCGCGCGGCGCGACGCTGGACACCAGCGAATTTGTCCTCACCACCCTGCGCTCCATCAATCAGGGCAGCGTGCCGCTCGGCTCTCCCTATCCCGATCCCGCTGTGTTCCCGTGGGCGCGGCTGAACCAGTACGCCAACAGCCTGGCACGCCGCGTCGGCCAGATGGGCATGACGGCCGACCTGCCGCCCGGGAATCCGGAACTGATACGCCAGATCGCCCGCCGTCACCTGGAGAACGGCCTGCCCGTGGATGCGAGCGAAATCATCGTCACCACCGGCGCCACGGAAGCGCTCAACCTGTGCCTGCAAGCTGTGGCGCCGCCAGGCAGCGTGATCGCCGTGGAATCACCCACCTACTATGCGCTGATACAGGCGATCGAACGTATGGGCATGCAGGTGCTGGAGATTGACACCGATCCGGTCCAGGGCATCGACCTGGCGGCGCTGGAGCGGGCCATCGTGGAAAACGGCGTGGCGGCCTGCATGGTCATGCCCAACTTCCAGAATCCGCTGGGCTTCCAGATGAGCGATGAGCGCAAGCGCGCCATGGTGGCGCTGCTGGCCAGGCATGACGTGCCGGTGATTGAAAACGATGTGTATCACGAGCTGTATTACGGCGACGTCCATCCCACTTCGCTCAAGAACTACGATACGCAAGGCCTGGTCCTGCACTGCAACTCCTTCTCCAAAACCCTGAGCCCCGCCAACCGCATAGGCTGGGCGCTGCCCGGGCGCTACAGGGCGCAGGTGGAAAAGCTGAAATTCCTGAACACGCTGAACACGCCCGCCCTGCCCCAGCTGGCCATCGCCGAATACCTGCAGAACGACGGCTACGACTACCATCTGCGCAAGGTGCGCAAGGCGTATGCGCAGCAAGCCAGCATCATGGCGTCTGCAGTGCGCCGCTTCTTCCCGGCCGGGACCAGCGTCTCGACGCCGGCCGGCGGCTATGTATTGTGGGTGAACCTGCCGGATGGCGTACGCGCACTGGAATTGTATGCGCGCGCGCAGGAGCGCGGCATCAGCGTCGGCGCCGGGAACATCTTCGCCACCGGCGACGCCTTCCAGCATTGCATCCGCCTCAATTACAGCTATCGATGGACGCCGGAAGTGGAAGCCGCCGTGCGGACACTGGGCCTGCTGGCGGGAGAGCTGGTCGGACATCCTGCCGGATCTACATGACCTTGTAGCGCTCACACGGCGCAATCTCGGCAGGCATCTCCTGGCCACATTGTTCCAGCAGCGAACGCTCGATATTGCGGGTCATGGCGTTCAGCGCCAGGCAGTTTGGATCGGTGCCAAACGGTTCTGAAATTTCCTGCGCAATGGCTTCCAGCGCGAACAGCGTGTAGGCGACAAACACACATACCAGCGGTGTCGCTGCGCCCAGGTCGGCTACCAGGCCAAACGGCAGCATGAAGCAATACAGATAAACGGTGCGGTGCACCAGCACGCCGTAAGCGAAGGGAATCGGCGTATTGGAGATGCGCTCGCAGCCACCGACAGCGGCGGCCAGTTCGCTCACCTGCGCGTCGAGTATCCACAACAGCGGCTCGCCTTGCCCGCGCTTGCGGCCAGCACGCGACAGCATCAGACGGATGCGGTCCAGCAGCGCCACCGGAATATACTGCATGCCGCGCAATTCCGCAGCTTCGGCTTTCGACAGATAGCGCCGCAGATCGGCAGCAGGATCGGTGCCGCGCAACTGATGCGTCAAGGCATAGACAAAAGCGATCAGGCGTCGTACGAACAGCTTGCGTTCAAAACCGTCGCCATCCTCGGGCAGGTAGTTGATGACTTGCGACGTCAAGGCCCGCGCCGCAATCAGGATACGGCCCCAGATCTGGCGCGCCTCGACAAACCGCGCATAGGCGGCGTTATTGCGGAAGGCGAGAAAAATCGCCAGGCTCACGCCGACCAGCGGAAACGGTACGGTATCCAGCGGGATCTTCGCACCGAATACGTGGCCACCCGTAACCACAGCCAGCACACTCACCGCCAGCATCAGCAACAGCTGCGGCACAATGGTTTTCAGCACGGAGCCATCCCATACAAACAGCATCCGCAGCCAATTCGTGGACGGACGGATAATCATGATGGCACCGCAGGCATCAACAACACCGGAATCGATTTGGAGGTCGGCGTGCCGGCGCCGTCAGCCACACTGGCCAGCGGCACCAGCGGATTGGTCTCCGGGTAGTAAGCACCAATGCAGCCGCGCGGAATATCATACGCCACCAGCATGAAGCCGTTGGCGCGGCGCTCCACGCCGTCTTCCCACACGCTTTGCACATCCACCCAGTCGCCGGCTTTCATGCCCAGCATGTCGATGTCTTGCTGATGAATAAAGATCACCCGGCGCATGCCGAACACGCCGCGATAACGGTCGTCCAGCGCGTAAATCGTGGTGTTGTACTGGTCATGGGAGCGCGTGGTCATCATCACCAGCAGCCGCTCGCCATGCCTGGCGCGCGCACGGCGGATGGGTGTATCCAGATCGATCTGGTGCGGCACGAACTGCGCTTTGCCGCTGGACGTCATCCATTCACGCTCGCGCGACGCCACCTTCAGATGGAAGCCACCCGGCTTGGCCACGCGTGCGTTGTAGTCGTAGAAATCGTCAAACACCTTCTCGATATCGTCGCGGATGCAGGCGTAATCGTCGCGGTACGCCTTCCAGGCCAGCTTGTGCCGCGTGCCCAGCGTCGCCTCAGCCATATGCGACACGATGGCGATTTCGGACAGCAGCTCCGGCGAAGCGGGTTTGTTCAGGCCATACGAAATGTGCACCATGCTCATCGAATCTTCCACCGTCACGCCCTGCGGCACGCCGTTCTGCACGTCGATTTCGGTACGTCCCAGTGTCGGCAGGATCAGCGCCTTGCGGCCGTGGATCAAATGGCTGCGATTCAGCTTGGTGGCGATATGCACCGTCAGCTCACACGATTGCAGCGCCTTGAACGTCAGCGGCGTATCCGGCGTCGCCATGGCGAAGTTGCCGCCCAGGCCAATGAAGACCTTGACCTTCCCTTCCATCATGGCAGCAATGGTCGCCACCACGTCATGGCCATGATGACGCGGCTGCGCGAAACCAAACACCTGCTCCATGCGGTCGAGGAAAGCCGCCGTCGGCTGCTCCTCAATGCCCATGGTGCGGTCGCCCTGCACATTGGAATGCCCGCGCACAGGACACAAGCCCGCACCGCGCTTGCCGATCTGGCCACGCATCATCATCAGATTGGACAGCATCTGCACCGTCGGCACTGAATGCTTATGCTGCGTCAGTCCCATGCCCCAGGTGGCAATCACGCGCTCCCCCCTGATATAGATGTCGGTCAGCTGCTCGATCTGCGCGCGCGGCACGCCCGCCTCTTCCAGCAGCAGCGGCCAGCGCTCGGCGCGCAGGTCGCGTGCAAAGGCCTGGAAGCCGGAGGTATGGGCTGTGATGAAATCCAGGTCCAGCAAGCGCGGTGCACCGATCAATACCGCCTGGTCGTCCAGTTCCAGCAAGCGCTTGGCAATGGCCTTGATGAGGGCGAAATCGCCGCCCAGCCGGGGCTGGACGAACATGGAGCTGATCGGCGTGCTGGACATGGTCAGCATTTCAAGCGGATGCTGCGGACTGGTGAAACGCTCCAGCCCACGCTCGCGCAAGGGATTGATCGAGACGATGGTGGCGCCGCGCCGCGCGCATTCGCGCAACTCGCCCAGCATGCGCGGGTGATTGGTTGCCGGATTCTGGCCGAAGATCAGCAGCGTATCGGCATGTTCAAAATCGTCCAGCGTCACCGTGCCCTTGCCAATGCCCACCGTGCCTGGCAAGCCACGGCTGGTCGCCTCATGGCACATATTGGAACAGTCGGGGAAATTGTTGGTGCCGTAAGCCCGCACGAATAGCTGGTACAGGAATGCCGCCTCGTTGCTGGCGCGGCCGGAAGTATAGAACGCCGCCTGGTCCGGATCGTCGAGCACATTGAGTTCATCGGCAATGCACTGGAAGGCGTCGTGCCAGGCAATCGGCTGGTACTTGTCGGTGGCCGCATCGTAGACCATGGGATGCGTCAGGCGGCCGTGCTGTTCCAGCTCGTAGTCCGATTGCTCCAGCAACTGGGCGACCGTGTGGGCGGCAAAGAACGCCGGTGTTACACGCTTGCTGGTCGATTCCGCTGCGACCGCCTTGACGCCGTTCTCGCAGAATTCAAAGGTCGATGCATGCTCGCGGTCCGGCCATGCGCAACCCGGGCAGTCGAAACCATCGGGCTGGTTTTGCGCAAACAGGGATTTGTAGTTGACGCCACTCACGCGCTCCTTGAGCAGGTTGATGGCAACATATTTCAGCGCGCCCCAGCCGGCGGCGGGATGATGATAGGGTTTGATGGCCATGCTGATACTCCTTATATCGACATGGCCAGCATAGCGCCGGCCCACATCGGGGAAGGAGTACAGTCTGTAGTTGTGCCGGGGAGCACAGCAGCGTGCTAGCCGACCTTCAGCACCTGCGCCAGTTCATCAAAGCTGGCGGGCTTCACCAGGTGATAGTCGAAGCCTGATGCGGCCGTATTTTCCCGGTCGCGGTCCGAGCCAAAGCCGGTATGGGCGACCAGCCGGGTATGCACGAACAGGGGATCGGCCCGCAGCATGCGCGCCACCGCATGCCCATCCACATTGGGCAGGCCGATGTCCAGGATAATGACGTCAGGCCGGTGTTCACGCGCCATCGCCAACGCGCCGTCGGCGTCATGCGCCAGGTAGATAGTATGTCCCATGAACTTCAGCAGTTCGCCCATCACTTCGGCCGAATCAACGTTATCGTCCACCAGCAGCACGCGCCGCGCCGCGGGAGTTTCCGGCGACGGCGAAGGAGCGGCCGGTGCCGGGGCTTGCGCCAGCACCGGCAGCTCGATGACAAAGGTGCTGCCCTGGTCTATCCCCGGACTGTCTGCCATCACGCTGCCGCCATGCATGCCGGCCAGCGTCGACACCAGCGACAGGCCAATGCCCAGGCCATCATGAGCACGGTCATGCGCGGACGCACCCTGCGCGAACATATTGAAGATACGCGGCAGGTTGTAGTCGGTGATGCCGATGCCGTTGTCGCTGATGGCAATCCGTACCTTTTCCGGTACCGGCATGCTTACCCGCAACCGGATCTCGCCGCCACGGTTGGTAAACTTGGCGGCGTTGTGCAGCAGGTTGCCGACCGCCTGCGCCAGCCGCACCGGATCGCCGTGCAGCCAGATCGGCTGCGTCGGCACCTCCAGATGCAGTACATGCCCGCGCGCCTCGATCAACGGCCGCACCGTTTCCAGCGCCGGCTCCAGCACCGTATGCAGTTCCACATCCTGCATGCGCAGCATCAGCTTGCCCTCGGAGATGCGCGCCACATCCAGCAAGTCATCCACCAGCCGTGACAGATGGCCGACCTGGCGCATGATCACGTCGCGCGCCTTATGGTGTACTTCCTCCTGCTCCACGCCGGTAGCGTTCATGAGCGCGACGGCATTGCGGATCGGGCTCAATGGATTGCGCAGTTCATGCGCCAGCGTGGCAAGAAAATCGTTCTTGTTTTCATCCGCCGCATGCAGCAATCGCTCCATCTGCTTGCGGTGCGTGATATCGCTGGTAATCCGGGCGATACGGTAGGGGATATCGGCGGCGTCGCGTACCGGAAAAGCGCGGTCGCGCACCCAGCGCTCGGCGCCGCCGGCCAGCAACAGCCGGTATTCCTGGTCATAATGTTCGCCCCGGCGCACGGCCTGCCAGTGCGCGCCGACGGCGGCGCGGTCCTCGGCATGGATGGCGGCCAGCCAGTCGTCCGGCGATTGCTGCAGCTGCGCAGTGCTGCGGCCCCACATCTGGTCATACGCCTTGCTGACATACAGCAGCGCGCCACCTTCCAGATCAAACATCCAGAACACGTCTTCGATATTGTCGGTCAGTTGACGGAACCGTTCTTCGCTGTTGCGCAGTGCCATCTGGGTGCGTTGCAGGCGCAGTAGCGCGTTGACGTTGGCAATCAGTTCATCGGCTTCGATCGGCGCCGCCAGGTAGTTGTCGGCGCCGCCTTCGAGGCCGCGGATCTTGTCGTCGCGGCCCGTCAACGCCGCCGAGGTTTGCAGTACCAGCACGCTGCAAGTGGTGACGTCGGCCTTGATCTGGCGGCACACTTCTATGCCATTGATGTCGGGCAGTTTGACGTCGAGCAGTACCAGCGCCGGCACCAGCTTGCTCGCCATGAGCAGCGCATCGGTGCCGTTCGCCGCTTCGGCTACCTGGAAACCGGCGTTCTGCAGGATGCGGCTCTTCACATAGCGCGCACCGTCGTTATCGTCGACATTGAGGATCAGCACCGTGCTGTTGTTGATTTCGTTCATGATGTGGCACTCCCATCGGGCTCAGCTGGCTGGTAGCGCAGCGGCAGGTGCAGGAAAAATGTCGAGCCGACGCCGGGCGCGCTGCTGACGTCCACGGTACCGCCCAGCAGCGTGGCCAGCTTGCGGCACAACGGCAGGCCCAGGCCCGTGCCCTTGCTGCGCCGCTGCAGCGGGTTTTCGATCTGGCTGAACTCCTCGAAAATCAGTTGCAGGTTGTCGGCGCTGATACCGATGCCGGTGTCGCTGACCGTCAATGTCACCCAGTCCGGGTCCGGCGCCACCTGCAGCGCCACCGTCACCTGGCCGGCCTCGGTAAACTTGAGTGCGTTGGAGATGAAGTTGCGCAGAATTTGCGCCACCTTGCCTTCGTCCGACATCATCGTCACTGCGGTTTCCGGCAGTTCAAACACCAGGCCCACGCCGGCATTGCGCGGCAAGGGGCGCAGCATGCCTTTCAAGGTGCTGAACAAATCCGTCACGTTGAGCGGCGCAATCGACAGCTGCACCTTGCCCGCCTCGATCTTGGCCAGGTCCAGCAAGTCGTTGACCAGCTCCGACAAATCGTTGGCGGCGGTGGCGATAAAGCTCACCTGGCGCTCCTGCTCGACCGTCAATTCACCGTCCATGCGGTCCAGCAGCAACTTGGCCAGCGCGCGGATGGAGCTCAGCGGCGTGCGCAGTTCGTGGCTGGTATTGGACAGGAAGCGCGATTTCATCTCGTCGGCCTTGCGCAGGCGTTCGGCCTTTTCCTCGATCTCGGCATACAGCGCGACCACGCCGCGATTGGTGTCTTCCAGTTCCCGCGTCAAGGCCAGCAAATCGTCCTGGCGCTCGCGCAGCTCGGCCAGCGCCGCCGCCAGCTCGCGGTTCTGCTGCTGCATTTCGGAATAGGTATTTTGCACCGGGCTGGCGGCCAGCTGCGCCGTCAGGCGCTGCAGCGCCATGCCGTCAATGTGCTGCCGGCCCGGCACCGCCTTGCGCATGGCGACATGCAGGCCGCCGTCATCCAGTTGATGAACACTGCAATCGTCCATCAGCCGATGCGCCGTGACCACCGCATTATCCAGTTGCACCGCCGGCGGCTCTGCGTCCAGCCCCGGCGCCTGCGCCACCACCCTCGCCGCGCTTCTGGCAGCCCGCACCACCACGCTCAGATGCTGTGTGCCGCCGAGCTGCTCCAGCGCGAATATGGCCCGCCCGCCAGATAATCTGCCGCAGGCGCAACGCGCCACCTCCGACACTGCCGTCGCCACCCGCACCTGGTCCTGCACGCTGAAACCGAGCAGGCCGGAGATCTGGCGCGCGCGCTGGCGCACCATCACCACATCCGGCTCACTGTCGATGCCCACCTGCAGAATGCGCGCTGGATTCATGCCGACTCCGGACAACGCAGCACCAGCACGCAGGCATCGTCACGTGCACGCGCACAGTCGCGCAGCAGCACCGCGGCGATTACCGATGGCGCGCAGGCCGCCAGGCCTGGATACACCCCCAGATCCCACTGGGTGCTGATGCCGTCACTGGCCATGATGACCAGTGCCCCCGGCGCCAGCGCCACGGTAAATTCCTGCACCTTGCGCATGTTATGGCCGACGATACCGTTATGCGAGACCAACTGGCGGCGCGCGCCTTGCTCGATCACGCAGGCGCCGATATTGCCCACGCCGGCAAAGTACAGCAGCCGCTGTGCCGGGTCCACCAGCACCGAGGCCAGGGCCGCGCCGCGGGTTGGCCGCAGCGCCGCATGACAGGCCTCGATCTGCGCCGCCGGCCGCAGTTGCGGCTGCGCTGCCAGTGTCTGTACTGCGGCGGCGGCGGCCTTTGCCGCTTCCGGACCATGACCCAGGCCATCGGCCACCATCAGCGCCAGCGGCGCCTGTCCCAGCGCAAACGCCCAGGCATCGCCGCTCTCGGTTTCCCCGGCCAGCGGCAGGCAGACGCCCCCCGCAGGCAGCGCCGACGTCAAGCCATTGCGCCATAGACGCATGAAAAACACCGCCCCCTTGCCGGCTGCGGCGTAGACATCGAACTCGTCAGACAAGCGCCGCAGCGCACCCAAGCCGGTACCGGCGGTGCCGGTGCTGGAGACGCCGTCACGCAGGGCTTGCGACAGATTGGCAATGCCGGGACCTTTGTCGATGGCCAGCACTTCGATGCCGCGCGCCTCGCCGGCGGCGATCGCCACCAGCTGCATGCGGCCCTCGCGCGCATGCTTGAGGATATTGGTCGCCGCTTCGGTGATGACGATGGCCAGCTGGCCGGTGCGCGTTTCATCGAAGTCCTGTTGTTGCGCCAGACGTTGTCCCAGGCGCCGGGCAGCGGCGATATCGCTGGAGTGCGTGATCTCGACCCAGTGAGATCCCGCCAGCGAGCTATTTATTTTTTCCATTTGAGAATGGCTACTGCCGTCCCTTCACCACTGCGTGTATCAATGTCAAACTCATCCACCAGGCGCTTGGCGCCGCCCAGTCCCAGCCCCAGTCCACCGCCGCTGGTATAACCGTCGCGCAGCGCCAGCGCGACGTCGGCGATGCCGGGACCGTCATCGGCAAACACCAGCCGGATACCCAGCGCGGCGCCACCGCCGACGGTCTGCGCCAGCACCATACCGCCGCCGCCATACTTGATGGTGTTGCGCGCCAGCTCGCTGGCCGCCGTCACCAGCTTGGTCTGCTCGACCAGGCTCAGTTTGAGCGCCAGTGCCATCTCCCTGACCACCTTGCGCACACCGACCACGTGTTCGTCGGTATGCAGCGGCAGCGTCGCACTGTTCTGCACCTGCTGCCCGCCGCCGCGCAACAGGCGGGAATCGAAACGCACCGCATCGGGTGCATGGGCCGTGTTCATGACTGGTAGCTCTTACCGAGCAGCGCGATTCCCTTCTCCACATTGAGCGCTGTCTTGACGCCTGGCAGGGTCAGGCCCAGTTCGACCAGGGTGATCGCCACTGCCGGCTGCATGCCCACCAGCACGGTCTGCGCGTCGAGCACGCGCGCCATGGCGGCGGTATTGCTGATCATGCGACCAATGAAGGAGTCGACCAGGTCCAGCGCCGAGATATCAATCAGCACACCTTTGGCGCGGTCTTTCACAATGCGGTCCGTCAGATCGTCCTGCAAGGTCATGGCCAGGCGATCATGCATGTCCACCTGAATGCTGACCAGCAGCAGGTCGCCTATGCGCAAAATCGGGATGCGTTCCATGTGCGCCTCACGCGTTGCGGGTGACGCTGGCGCCCACCCGGGCCAGCGCGATCACCAGCGCATCGGCCAGAGTGGCCTTGGTCATCACATCCTCCAGATTTACCCCGAGATGCACAATGGTCTGGGCAATCTGCGGGCGGATGCCGCTGATGATGCAGTCGGCGCCCATCAGGCGCGCGGCGGCGATGGTCTTGAGCAAATGCTGCGCCACCAGCGTGTCCACCGTCGGTACGCCGGTGATGTCGATGATGGCAATGGCGGCGCCGGTTTCAACGATCTTCTCCAGCAGGCTTTCCATCACCACCTGGGTGCGCGCGCTGTCGAGCGTGCCGATCAGCGGCAGCGCCAGAATGTCCTGCCACAGCTTGACCACCGGCGTCGACAGCTCCAGCAATTCCTGCTGCTGGCGCGCGATGATCTGGTCGCGGCTCTTCTGATAGATCTCGATGGTGTACAAGCCCAGTTTGTCGATCAGCGCGGTAATGGCCCACGAGGCCTCCGCCAGCACCTCCGGCTCACCGGTCAGCGCGCTACGCAGGGCGCTGAACAGCGGCTGCTTGAGCGAGAAGACATAGGTCGCGGTTTCGCTTGGCGTCGAGCCTTGGCGCGCGCGCTGGTTGGAAATTTCCGACAACAGGTCACGCAGCTCGTCATAGCCACGGCCTTCGATGCTGTCCACGCCGTCGCTCTGCATGGCCGCCGGCAGCAGCGCCAGGAACTGGCTGCAATGGCGGCGCAACTGCTCGTCGGAGGCGGCATCGCTGCGGAACGACAGCGCCTGCAAATTGGTGGTCCACTCGGCCAGTATCTCGGCCTGGCGTTGTTGAATCAAGCTGCTGATGCGGCGCGTTTGGTCATTCGAGCTCATTCGATCCCCATTTTGAAGTGATATTGGTGTCAAACCTTAAGTGGCGCCTAGCATATCAGGCTATAAAAAATTCTGTAAGGCTATTTTTCTACCGTGCGGAAGGCCGGTGCCGCGCGCAGCAGCACCTCCAGCCGGGCCAGGTCGACCGGCTTGGCCAGATGGCACTCAAAACCGGCCGCCAATGCGCGCTGGCGGTCCGTCTCCTGGCCGTAGCCGGTCACCGCAATCAGGCGCAACGGCGTCTGGCCGGCTTGCTCCAGCAGGCGCGCCGCCAGCTCGTAGCCATCCATGCCGGGCAGGCCGATATCCAGGATGCCCACCTGCGGCGCCCACTGCGCCGCCGCCTCCAGCGCGGCCGGCGCGCTGAACGCCACCCGCACCGAATGTCCCAGCAATTGCAAGGCTTCCGCCAAGGCGTGGGCTGCATCTTCGTTGTCGTCCACCACCAGGATCTCCAGCTGACCGTGGCCCGCGTGCGCCGAGGCGGTCACGGTGGAGGCGATCGACTGGCCGGCATCATCCAGCAACGCCATGCGGACGCTGAAGACGCTGCCGTCCCCGATCCCCGCGCTATACGCCGTCACGCTGCCGCCATGCAGCTCCATCATGCTGCGGGCGATCGCCAGGCCCAGTCCCAGCCCGCCCTGCGACCGGCTGAGCGCCTGCCGCTCCTGGGTAAACCGTTCAAACACGGCGCCCAGCATCTCGGCCGAGATACCGATGCCGTTGTCGCTGACATCGATCAGCAGCTGATCGCCATCGCGCCTGGCCTTCACCCCGAGGCGGCCGCCCGGCTCCGTGTACTTGGCCGCATTGGTCAGCAGATTGGCCAGCACCTGGCCCAGGCGTCCCGGATCGGCCAGCACCATGAGTTCTGCGGCCGGCACCTCGATGGTCAGCGTATGGCGCTTTTGCTCGATCAGCGGACTGGCGGTTTCCACCGCGCGCGCCACCACCTCGGCAATGTCGACCGGCTCGCGGCGCAGCTGCACCTTGCCCTCGGCCACCCGCGACACATCCAGCAGGTCGTCCACCAGCGCCACCAAGTGGTTGGTCTGGCGTTCGATGACCGCGCGTTCCTTGGCGGCAAAGTCGCCGCCGCGCATCCGCATCAGATGCAAGGCCGTGACGATGGGCGCCAGCGGGTTGCGCAGCTCATGGCCCAGCATGGCCAGGAATTCATCCTTGGCGCGGTTGGCCGCTTCGGCCGCGCGCTTGGCGGTGGCCAGTTCGGTCACCTCAAACGCCACTACGGCCACGCCTTCCACCTTGCCGCTGTCGTCAAACAGCGGATGGTAGACAAAATCGAACCAGCAATCCGTCAACGGCGAGCCGGCGTTGCGGCTCAGGCGCAGCTGCACCGAACGGCCGACGTAGGGCTGGCCACAGGCCAGCACGCCATCCAGCAACTCATAGATACCCTGCATCTCGAGTTCCGGCAGCGCCTCGCGGATCGTCAGCCCCAGCAGCGGGCGGTTGCCCAGCAGACGCTGGTAGTAGTCATTGGCCTGCTCGTAGACATGCTGCGGCCCGTTCAGAATGGCGATGGCGACCGGCGCCTGGCTGAAAATACTGCGCATGCGCCGCGCCGCCTCATCGCGCGCCACGCGCACGCGCTGGCGCAGACGCAGCACCTCGATGCGCGCCGACAGCTCACGGCCGGAGAACGGCTTGACCAGATAATCGTCGGCGCCGGCCTGCAAGCCTTCCAGTCGCGCCTCCTCCCCGGCCCGCGCCGACAGCAGCATGAACGGAATGTCGCGCGTGGCCGGCTGCGCGCGTACTGCGGCCAGCAGGCCAAAGCCGTCCAGCTGCGGCATCATGACATCGGACAGGATCAGATCCGGCGCATTGCGTTCGATGATGGCCAGGGCTTCCAGGCCGTTATTGCACACCTCCACCTGCCATTGGTGCTGCAGCAGCCGTTGCAGATAATCGCGCATGTCGGCGTTGTCGTCGGCGATCAGCAGGCGGCCATGCACGGCACAGCCGTCAACCGGCGCAGCCTGCTGCTGCCCCCAGCCCTCCGCCTCTGTCACGTAGGCGGCGGCATTGCTCTGCATAGGGCGCGCCGACGCCAGCGCCAGTTGCTCGGCCGGCAGATGGGCGCTACCCAGCGGCAGCGCCACGTTAAACACCGAGCCGCGTCCCAGCTCGCTTTCCACGCCGATCTCGCCGCCATGCAGCGCCACCAGGTCGCGCACCAGCGCCAGGCCGATGCCCGAGCCTTCGTGCGTGCGCGAACGGGCGCCCTCAACCCGGTGAAAGCGCTCGAACAGATGCGGTAGCTGGTCATGCGGGATACCGCTGCCGGTGTCGGCCACCGACAGCCGCACCTGCGCGCCCTCGCTGCGCAGGCTGACGCGGATCTCCCCCTCAAACGTGAACTTGAAGGCGTTCGACATCAGGTTCAGCACAATCTTTTCCCACATGGACTGATCGACATAGACCTGTTGCGGCAACGGCGCGCAGTCCACCACCAGCCGCATGCCGGCGCCTTCCACGGCGGAGCGGAAGCTGCTGGCCAGGTCGGCCGTCAGCGCAGCCAGGTCGGTCGGCGTAAACCGAGCTTGCGCCCGCCCCGCCTGCACGCGTGAAAACTCCAGCAGCGTGTTGACCAGTTTTTGCAGCCGTAACGCGTTACGCTGCACGATCTGCAGACGTTCACGCTGCGCCAGCGGCAGCGAGGCATCCGCGTCTTCGAGCGCGTCCTGCACGGGGCCGAGCAGCAGCGTTAGCGGCGTGCGGAATTCGTGACTGACGTTGCTGAAGAACTGCGTCTTGGCGCGGTCCACTTCGGCCAGCATATCGGCGCGCAGGCGTTCATCTTCCGCCGCGCGCGCATGGCGTATTGCATTGCCGGTCTGGTTGGCGATCAGTTCCAGAAAGCTTCGGTAATCCGCATCCAGCCGGCGCGCCGAGCTGACCCCGAGCACCAGCGCGCCGGAATCCAGCAGCGGCAGCACCAGCGCTTCACGCAAGGGCTGCTGGGCCAGGCCCAGCGGCACGCCAGGCGGCGGCAACGTCATGCTGATGAGGCGTGGTGCGGCTTCCGCGATGACCGCGTCCACCGCGAACACGTCGCGGGCGCCGTCGATCTCGCCATGCGTGGCCTGCAGCAGTTGCAGCCTGCCCTGCGCGTCGGTCAGGTACATTTGCGCGAATGGCACGTCGTCCGGATTGCCACCGATGGCGTCCAGCGCAATCGCGCAGGCGCCCTGCACGGTCTTTTCCTGCAGGGTGCGGGCATTCAGCTCCGACAGCGTGCGCAGGCGGCGCGCATGCAGATGACGGTCGGTGACATCCAGGTTGGCACAGAACAGGCCAGCGACATTGCCCGATTCGTCACGCACCGGGCTGTAAGAGAACGAATAAAACGTCTCTTCCAGGATGTCGCCGCGGCGCATGAACAGACGCTGGCCATCGGCCATGGTCGATACGCCGTTTTTGAACACGCGCTCCACCAGCGGGCCGCAGTAGTCCCAGATTTCGGCCCAGACTTCGACCATGGGACGGCCCAGCGCCCAGCGATGCTTGGCCATGCCCAGCACATCAATATACGCGTCATTGTAGAGAAAAGTCACTTCATCGCCCCAGCCTATCCACATCGGCTGCGGCGAGTTGAGCATAAGACTGACCACGGTCTTGAGGCTGTGCGGCCATGCCGCGATGGGCCCCAGCGGCGTGCTGGCCCAGTCATGGGCCGAGATCATGGCGCCCAGTTCGCCGGGAGCGGTCAAAAAACGGGAACTATCCGGGGGCGCGGCAGCAGGCATGGTCATGGAAACAGGCTTCGTGAAATTCATCAATTACAATATTTCAAGGTTACCATGAGCAAGGGAAACACAGCGCAGGTTTAACTTCCCCATCCCGCCCCCATCTGAGACTGCATGACAAAAGCTCCCAACGCCGCCATTGCCTACCATTTCCACCCTGCGGTGGCGGCCTGGTTCAGCCATACATTCCCCTCGGCAACAGAGGCCCAGCGCCAGGCCTGGCCGCTGATCCAGTCCGGCCAGCCGACGCTGATCGCCGCGCCGACCGGTTCCGGCAAGACCCTGACGGCTTTCCTCGCCGCGATTGATGCGTTGGTGCGCGAAAGCACCGTCACGCCGCTGCCGGATCAGACGCGGGTGTTGTATGTGTCGCCATTGAAGGCGCTGTCGAACGACATCCGCGTCAACCTGCTGGCGCCGCTGGAAGGCATCGGCCGGGAGCTGGCGGCCATGGGCATGGCGCCGCACGGCATCCGCACCGCCGTCCGCACCGGCGACACCACGCAGGCGGAGCGCAACGCCATGCGCCGGCGCGCGCCGCACATCCTGGTATCGACGCCGGAATCGCTGTACGTGATGCTGGGGTCGGACAGCGGCCGCGCCATGCTGGCCAATGTGCGGACCGTGATTATCGACGAGATCCACGCCGTCGCCGGCAGCAAGCGTGGCAGCCACCTGGCCCTGAGCCTGGAGCGGCTGGACGCCTTGTGCGCGCAGCCGCCGGTGCGGGTCGGCCTGTCGGCCACGCAAAAGCCCATCTCGGCGGTGGCGGACTTCCTTGCCGGCGCTGGCCGCAGCTGCGCCGTGGTCGATGTCGGCCATGTGCGCGCGCGTGACCTGAACCTGGAACTGCCGCCGGTGCCACTGGAAGCCGTGATGGCCAACGAAGTATGGGAACGCGTCTACGACCGCCTGGCGGAGCTGACCGTGATGCACCGCACCACGCTGATCTTCGTCAACACACGGCGCACGGCGGAGCGCATGGCGCGGCATCTGGCCGACCGCCTCGGCCCCGAGCATGTCGCCGCCCACCACGGCAGCCTGGCCAAGGAATACCGGCTGGATGCCGAGCAGCGGCTCAAGCGCGGCGAATTGCAGGTGCTGATCGCCACCGCATCGCTGGAACTGGGCATCGACATCGGCGACGTGGACCTGGTCTGCCAGATTGGTTCGCCGCGCAGCATCGCATCCTTCCTGCAACGTGTGGGCCGCTCCGGCCACCATGTCGGCGGTCTGCCCAAAGGCCGGCTGTTCCCGACCTCGCGCGATGACCTGATCGAATGCACGGCGCTGCTGGACTGCGTGCGCCGCGATGAACTGGACATGCTGCACATTCCGCCGGCGCCGCTGGACGTGCTGGCACAGCAGATCGTCGCGGAAGTGGCATGCCGCGAATGGCGCGAGGACGAGCTGTTCGCGCTACTGCGCCGCGCCTCGCCCTACGCCCAACTGGAGCGCAAACGCTACGACGAAGTGCTGCACATGCTGACCGACGGCTACAACAGCCGCCAGGGCGTGCGCGGCTCCTACCTGCACCGGGACACGGTCAGCGGCACATTGCGTGGCCGCCGGGGCGGCAAGATGACCGCCGTGATGTCCGGCGGGACCATCCCTGACAACGCCGACTACACCGTGCTGCTGGAACCGCAGGGCCAGAATATCGGCACGGTGCACGAAGACTTTGCGGTGGAAAGCCTGGCCGGCGACGTGTTCCAGCTTGGGAACACCTCGTATCGCATCCAGCGCATCGAGGCGGGCAAGGTGCGTGTGGAAGATGCGCATGGCGCCGCGCCCAACATCCCGTTCTGGCTCGGCGAAGCGCCGGGACGCACCGATGAACTCTCGGCCGGCGTGGCGCGCCTGCGCGGCGAGCTGGATCGCGTCATGGCTGCAGCGGAGAACGGCGAAGCCGCTATCGAAAACGCGGTGGACTGGCTGATGGAACATCTGGGCTTGCAGGACGCGGCGGCACGCCAGATCGCGGAATACCTGGCACGGTCGCGTGCCGCATTGGGCGCCCTGCCAACGCGCGACACGCTGGTGATGGAGCGCTTCTTTGACGAATCGGGCGGCATGCAACTGGTGCTGCATGCGCCATATGGCAGTCGTATCAACCGCGCCTGGGGACTGGCGCTGCGCAAGCGCTTCTGCCGCACCTTCAATTTTGAATTGCAGGCAGCGGCGACCGAGGACGCGATTGTCCTGTCGCTGTCCGACAGCCACAGCTTCCCGCTGGATGAGGTGTGGCGCTACCTGCGCTCCAGCACGGCCGAGCATGTCCTGATTCAGGCCCTGCTCGATGCGCCGCTGTTCAACGTACGCTGGCGATGGAACGCCACCACGGCGCTGGCCTTGCCGCGCTTTACCGGCGGCCGCAAGGTCGCGCCCCAGCTGCAGCGCATGAAGAGCGACGACCTGCTGGCATCAGTGTTCCCGGACCAGGCGGCGTGCCTGGAAAATATCGTCGGCGAACGGGAGTTGCCAAGCCATCCGCTGGTGGACCAAACGCTGGACGACTGCCTGCACGAGGCGATGGACAGCGAGGGCTGGCTGGCGCTGTTGCGGCGCATGGAGGCCGGTGAAGTGCGCCTGCTGTCGCGCGACCTGCCCGCGCCGTCGCCACTGGCAATGGAAATCCTCAACGCGCGGCCCTACGCCTTCCTGGACGACGCGCCGCTGGAGGAACGCCGCACCCGCGCCGTGGCCGCGCGCCGCTGGACCGATCCCGCCTCCAGCGACGACCTTGGCGCGCTGGACGTGGGCGCAATCGCCGCCGTGGCGGAGGAAGCCTGGCCGTCCGTGCGCAACAGCGACGAAATGCATGAAGCCCTGATGTCGCTGGCCTGCATCACGCCTGGCGAGGCCGCCAATCAGGATGGCTGGCCGGCATGGCTGGACGGTTTGGCCGCCAGCGGCCGCGCCACGCGCTTGCAGAACCAGCGCAACGGCGTGGACCTTTGGGTGGCGCGCGAGCGGCTGCGCTGCGTGCATGCAGCCTATCCCGAAGCCGCGGCATCGCTGGCGCCGGAGGGTGACGAATGGACGCGTGATGCGGCGCTGGTCGAGATACTGCGCGCGCGGCTCAGCGGGTTTGGTCCGCAAACGGTGGCCGCGATTGCCGCGCCGCTGGCCCTGCCCGCCTCCACCGCCACCATCGCCCTGACACAGCTGGAGAGCGAAGGCTATGTCATGCGCGGCCGCTTCACGCCCGGCGTCACCGTTGAAGAATGGTGCGAACGCCACCTGCTCGCGCGCATTCACCGCTACACCATCAAAAGCCTGCGCCGCGAAATCGAACCGGTCGAGCGCCAGGACTTCATGCGCTTCCTGTTCGAGTGGCAGCATCTCGCGCCCGACGCCCAGCTGCAAGGCCAGGACACGCTGGCCAAAGTGCTGGCCCAGCTGGAAGGCTACGAGGCCGCCGCCGGCGCCTGGGAAAGCGATCTGCTAGGCCAGCGCGTGCGCGACTACAGCGCCCTGTGGCTGGATGAGCTGTGCCGCGCCGGCAAAATCGTCTGGACCCGCGTCGGCGCACCTGCCAGTGCGGCCGGTGGCCCGGTGCGCAGCACGCCGCTGGTGCTGCTGCCTCGCCGCCAGCTGGGCTTGTGGCACGCACTGCCCGCCGTTGCAAGCGAGATCGAAGTCTCGCCGCGCGCCGCGCGCGTGCTGGAAACCCTGCGCCACAACGGCGCCATGTTCTTTGACGAGCTATCGCACGACGCCCGCCTGCTGCCCGTCGAACTGGAAAACACGCTGGGCGAGCTGGTGGCCACTGGCCTGGTCAACGCCGACAGCTACGCCGGCCTGCGCGCCATGCTGGTGCCGGCCAACAAACGCCTCAGCAACAGCGACAAGCGGCGCCGCCGTGGCGCCGCGCCGACCATGGAGGAAGCCGGCCGCTGGGCGATCGTGCGCCGTGGCGACGATGTCACCATCACCACCCGGCCGATGGAAACAGCCGAAGCCAAACCTGCGCCCCAGCGCACGTCCGCCGCCGCCCGCAAGCCGCGCACCGATCCGGACACGCTGGAACACATCGCCATGACGCTGCTGCGCCGCTACGGCGTCATGTTCTGGCGTTTACTGGAGCGCGAGGCCGCGTGGATGCCAAGCTGGCGCGAGCTGCTGCCCGTCTATCACCGGCTGGAAGCGCGCGGCGAGATACGCGGCGGCCGCTTCGTGGCCGGACTCTCGGGCGAGCAGTTTGCCCTGCCGGAAGCTATCCCCATGCTGCGCGAAATGCGGCGCCGGCCGCACGATGACAGCTACGTCTGCATTTCCGCAGTTGACCCGCTCAACGTCTGCGGCACGCTGCTGCCTGGCGACAAAGTCCCGGCCCTGGCCGGCAACCGCATCCTGTTCAAGGACGGCGCCGCCATCGCCACGCAGGTGGCAGGCAAGTTCCACTACGCGGTCGATGCCGCAGACCGTGAACTACTCCACGCTTACCTGGTCGGCAAGCCTCCGGTTTAACCCTACTGTGGCTTACCGCACATAACCCGCGCCGCGCGAGGCGTAGCATCGGTGCCATGAAAAAATCGCGCCCACTCAAAATCGTACTCGGCCTGTTCGCCACGCTCGCGCTGGTGCTGGTAGCAGTCGTGATCTTTATTCTGACCTTCGACTGGAACCGGGCTCGCCCCTGGATCAACCATCGTGTATCCGACAGCATCGGCCGCGAGTTCGCCATCAACGGCGACCTGCGCGTCCACTGGGAGCAAGGCGATGCCACCGAACCGGGCTGGCGGCGCTATGTGCCGCGTCCACGCATCAGCGCGGCCAACGTCAGCATCGCCAATCCGGCATGGACCACAGCCGGTCCGCAACTGGCCAGCGTCGGCAGCATCGTGGTTGCCGTGCACCCGCTGCCGCTGCTGCACAAGGAAGTGGTCATCACCGATCTCGAAGTGGACAAGGTAACGGTCGCCGCGCAGCGCCGTGCGGACGGCAGCAATACCTGGACCTTCAAGGACAACGGCCCATCCGAATGGGAGGTCGATATCCAGCGCCTGTCGCTGGGTGAAGGCGACCTGCGTTATCTGGACGACGGCATCAAGCTCGATCTGCGCGCCAAGGCCAGCGGCATCAACGAAGGCGCCGATGCCCAGAAATACGGCCTGCGCTTTGACCTCAGCGGCAGCTACCGCAACGCGCCAGTCACCGGAGGCGGCAAGGTCGGCAAGGTGCTGACGCTGCGTGATGAGCACAGCAACTTCCCCGTACAGGCACAGGCCAACCTGGGCAAGAACAAAATCGCCATCGAGGGCCAGATCACCGATCCGCGTGCGCCGGCGGGGCTGGACTTGAAACTGTCGCTGGGCGGCGCCAGCATGGCCGACCTGTATCCGTTGACCGGCGTGCTGCTGCCTGAAACGCCGCCTTATGCCACCACGGGCCGTTTGATCGGCAAGAAAGCCGGCGCTATCTGGAACTGGACCTACAAGGACTTCAGCGGCACGGTCGGCGGCAGCGACCTGGAAGGCACGCTGGCCTACAGCCCGCGCAAACCACGTCCGCTGCTGACCGGCGCCGTCACCTCCCGCCAGCTGCGACTGGAAGATCTCGGCCCGACCATCGGCGCTGAAAGCAACGAGAAAAAAGCCAATCGCGGCAAACCGCAGAATCAGCCGGACGACAAGGCGCTGCCGGTGGAACAGTTCAATACCGCCAAATGGGATGCGCTGGATGCCGACGTCAAATTCACCGGCAAGAAGCTGGTACGCACGCACGATATCCCGCTGCAGGACATCGAAACGCACATCAAGATGAACAACAAGGTGTTGACGCTGACGCCACTCAACTTTGGCATGGCCGGCGGCGACATCACCTCCAACATCAAGCTCGATGGCCGCCAGAAGGTAATTGACGCCCAGGTCCGCATGGCCGCGCGCCATCTGAAAATTCGCCAGCTGTTCCCGAAACTCGAATCGATGCAGGCCAGCGTCGGCGAAGTGAGCGCCGACGCAGCGCTGGCCGGCAAAGGCAACTCCGTCTCCGCCATGCTGGCCACTTCCAGCGGCGAAATGGGCGCCACCGTCAGCGAAGGCTCGGTCAGCAAGTTCATTCTTGAAGCGGCTGGCCTGAATATCGCCAATCTGGTGTTCGTCAAACTGTTTGGCGACAAGCAGATTCAGTTGAACTGCATGGCCGGCGACTTCGTGGTGGAACACGGCAAGGCGGAAGCACGCCGCTTTGTGGTCGATACCCAGGAAGCTGTCATCAACGTCAGCGGCAATGTGGACATGGCCAAGGAAACCCTGGACTTCGACGTGCGCCCGCACACCAAGGGCGTACGTATCATCTCGCTGCGCACCCCGCTGTATGCGCGCGGCACTTTCACCAACCCGGATGTCGGACCGCAAAAAGGTCCGTTGGCGCTGAAAGCCGGTGCGGCCGTGGCGCTGGCTACTGTCGTCAGCCCGATAGCGGCCGTGATCCCGCTCATCAATCCGGGCAAGGTGGAGCCGGTGGACTGCAAGGCGCTGCTGGCAGAAGCCAACCAGACCCGCAGTGAAGCCAGGACCGCGCCGATCAAGAAGCATTAAGCCGCACTAAGCCTTGTAGCCGTCGGAGCTCAGGCCGTATTTCTGCATCTTATAGTACAGCGTCTGCTTGGGAACGCCCAATGCCAGGCTCACCTCACTAACGCTGCCGCCGGCCTTGCGCAACTCCTGCTCAATCACGGCGCGCTCGAAGCCGCCGACCTGGTCGGCCAGCGGCACCGAGGTCTGGCTGCGTTCGGACAGCAATCCATCCCCGCCGCTCGCCAGGCCAAGCACAAAGCGTTCGGCGATGTTGCGCAGCTCACGCACATTGCCCGGCCAGTGATGCGCCATCAGCGACTGCATCAGCGGCCCCGGTACTGGCGGCGCCTCGCGCTTGTAACGCGCAGCGGCGCCCAGCACAAAGTGCTCGAACAGCAGCGGAATGTCTTCTCGCCGCTCACGCAATGGCGGGATGTGCAGCACGATCAGGTTTAAACGGTAATACAGGTCGCTGCGGAATTTCTGCTGGTCCGACCACTCCTTCAGGTCCACCTTCGAGGCGGCGATCACGCGCAGGTCCACCGGCACCGGGCTGTTGGAACCCAGTCGCTCCACATAGCGTTCCTGCAGCACGCGCAGCAGCTTGACCTGCAAGGCCATGGGCAGGCTTTCGATCTCGTCGAGGAACAGCGAACCGCCGTCCGCATGTTCGATCTTGCCAATCTGTCGCCTCGACGCGCCGGTGAACGATCCCGCCTCGTGTCCAAACACTTCGCTTTCAAAAATGGTTTCCGGGATCGCACCGCAATTGAGCGCAACGAAAGGCCGCTGGCTGCGGCGGCTGAACTGGTGAAGGCAGCGCGCCACCATCTCCTTGCCAGTGCCGGTTTCGCCGTAGATCAGCACATCGGCCGGTTCGTCGGCCAGATTCAGAATCATCTGCCGCAGTTCGCGGATGCCGGCAGAATCGCCCAGCAGTGTCGCCTCGATGCCCTCGCCATGCGCGATGCGATGGCGCAGCGCCGCGACCTCCAGGATCAGCCGGCGGGTGTCCAGCGCCCGCTGCACCACATCGGTCAGCTGCTCCGATGAATACGGCTTGGGGATGAAGTCATACGCACCGCTGCGCATGGCGCCCACCGCCATGCTGATATCGCCATGGCCCGTCACCAGCACCACTGGCACCTGCACATCAATCGCCTTGACGGCTGCCAGAAAATCCAGGCCGCTCATGCCAGGCAGACGCACATCGCTGACGATCACGCCGGCAAAGCCCGGTGTGACCTGCGCCAGCGCCGGCTCTGCGGCGGCAAACGCTTCGACCTCAAAGCCCGCCAGGTCCAAGGCCTGCGCACTGCCTGCGCGCACACTGGCGTCGTCTTCAATCAATAACACTTTCATATTGTCTCCTGCTCCACCAGCGGCAAGGCGATGACAAACCGGGCGCCGCCAGCGGCGGTGACTTCGGCGCGCAATTCGCCGCCGAACTCACGGACGATCTGTTCCGAGATCGCCAGGCCCAGTCCCAGTCCCTTGCCCTGCGGCTTGGTGGTGAAAAATGGTTCAAACAAATGGGTCAGGATTTCTGCCGGTATGCCGGGACCCGTATCCGCCACGCCGACCAGCGCCCACGCGCCATCGCGCTCGACACTGACAGTCAGCTGGCGCGTTGCGCAATCGGCCATCGCGTCCAGGGCGTTGGTGAACAGATTGACCAGCACCTGCTCCAGCCGGTTGCTGTCGCACAGCGCATGCACGTGCTGGTCACGCACCGCCATGCGGAAGTTGACGCGTTCCTGTTCCACACGCCGCTCCACCAGAAACAACGCCGCCGTGATGGCTGCGGCCACCGGCACCGCCGTCAGGCTGGTATCGGCTTTGCGTGCGAACTGCCGCAACTGGCCAGTCAGCACACCCATGCGGCCAACCAGTTGCGACACCGTGCCCAGATTGCTTTTGGCCTCGTCCAGCCGTCCACGCTCGATCAGTACGCGGGCGTTGTCGGCCATGGTCCGCAGGGCCGTCAGCGGCTGATTCAGTTCATGCGTGATGCCGGCCGCCATCTGGCCGAGCACCGCCATTTTTCCCGCCTGTACCAGCCCGCTCTGCGCCTGCCGCAAGTCCTGCGCCATCTGGTGCAGGCTCGCGGTACGCTCGGCCACCTTGAGTTCCAGCTCATCGTTCGCGCGCTGCAAATCCGCGCGTGCGCGTCGCCGCTGCAAGCCATACAGCACCAGCATCAGCAACAAGGCTTGCAGCAGCAAGGCAAACACAAACGCCGCGCGGGCGCTGTTACGCGCGCCGCTCAGGTCCGACAGGTAGACGAAGCGCCATTGGCGCGGCGCCAGCGAACGGCTCTGGCTCAACACGGCCACATCGCCCGCCTGCGGCAGCGCCACCGTGGCGGTACCGCCGTTCATCTGACGCAGCGTACGCATGTCCAGCGGCGTCAACTCATGAGAAAAATACTGGCGCGAAGCCGCCAGCTCACGCAGCGCTGCCGGGGGCAATGGCGCCAGCGTGTGGTACTTCCACTCCGGCACGGAACTGAGGAACACCACGCCGTAGGCATCCGCCAGCAGCACCTTGTCGGCGCTCTGCATCCAGCCCTGCTCCAGCCGCTCGATATTCACCTTGACGGTGGCCACGCCGAGCATGCGGCCATCGCGGTAAATGCCGTGCGCAAAAAAGTAGCCCGGCTCACCGCTGGTGGTGCCCACACCGTAAAAGCCGCCCGGCTTGCCGCGCAAGGCATCGCGCACATAGGGCCGGAAGGCGACGTTATCGCCGACAAAACTGTTCGGCGAGCGCCAGTTACTGGCCGCCTGCGTCACACCTTGCAGATTGACGATGTAGATGGTGGTGGAACCGGACTGGCGGTTCAGCTGCTCAAGATAGGTGTTGACCTCGCCGCGCAGCGCTTCGTCGCCAGGGTGCTGCAGCAACGCCAGCACGTCCTTGTTCAGCTCCAGGGTGCGCGGCAGGAAATCATACTTGGACAGCAGGTTTTCCAGGCTGACCGCGTAGGTGTCGAGCCGCTGTTCGCCGGCCAGTTGCGCCTTCGACATGGCGGCATCGCCAGCCCAGCGGCCGGCAAAACCGGCCAGCGTCAGCGCGACAGCCAGCGCCAGCGCCCACAACGCCAGCCTGTGAACCGGCCTTGCCGGTCTGGCGGCGTGCGATGCTGCCATAGTGTCCCCTACATGATGTTATTTTTTATTAGCATTAAAACACGTGCCTTACACCTAGATTAACACCAGTGGTACCCGACCCGGTATCCGCAGCAGTACCTACGTGGAAAGCCGCAGTACTACTGTTGCGTATATGCCCATAAGCTGCATATATGTCGGTACGGCGGGACAAGGCATGGCTGTAACCCAGCGCCGCCTGGACCGCATTGCGCTGCGCCGACGTGGTGTCGTGATGGCGGATGACAGAGGCGAACAGCCTGTCGGCGCCGCTCATTTGCGCACTCACGCCCAGCATGGTGTCGTGGCTTTCACTGCCCAGCACATCGCGGTTGCACGCGTGCGCCAGATGGCCGGTGACGTCGCCAAAGCGGTAACGCCCCACCAGCATGGTGTTGCGGCTATGCGCCGACGCCGTGGCGTTGTCGCGCTGCTGGTGGGCCAGCGCAATGGTCAGCGGGCCGTTTTCGTAGGTGCCGCTGGCGCCGATGTAGCGGTTGGCCGCGCTGTTACCGGCCGTCTCGCCAAAGCCATACTGCACATCCGCACTGAAGCCGTGGAAGCGTGGCGTGATGTATTCCACCGTGTTGTCGACGCGCGTGGTGTCGTCAAAAATGTTTTGCGCATTGCCGGCCATACCGGTGGCAAACGGATCGGCGACATTGTTCAACGTTTTATAGAACGGCGTGTACTGGTGGCCGACGCTGAGCGCGCCCGCTTCGCCGGTCACGCAGATCAGGGCCTGGCGCCCAAACAGCGCGCCGTTCTGCTTGGCCGCACCGGTGTCGATCGAATAGCCGTTTTCCAGGATGAAGGTCAGTATCGTACCGCCGCCCAGGTCTTCCTTGCCTTTAAAGCCCAGCCGCGAGCTGGACGCCACGCCGTTTCCAAGTTTCTGTACAGCGCCGGCGTCGCCGCCGCGTTCCAGTACTAGGCCGGCATCGGCAACGCCGTACACGGTCAATGACGATTGCGCCTGCGCGCCCAGCGATACGACGGCCAGCGCGACGGCGCTGATGACATGCTTCTGCATCTGTGAGTCTCCAGTTGTGATTATTATTTATTTCGCGGGTACTTCTTCATCCAGCGCGCCTTCCCACTTGGCGACGACCGCAGTGGCCACGGCATTGCCGACGGCGTTGGTGGCCGAGCGGCCCATGTCGAGGAATTGGTCTATGCCCATCAACAGCAGCAGGCCTGCTTCGGGAATGTGGAACTGGTTCAGCGTGGCAGCGATCACCACCAGCGAAGCGCGCGGCACGCCGGCGATGCCTTTCGACGTCACCATCAACAGCAGCAGCATGGTGATCTGCGTACCGAGCGACAGGTCGATGCCGTAAGCCTGGGTGATGAACAGCACGGCAAAGGTGCAGTACATCATCGAGCCATCCAGATTGAAGGAGTACCCCATCGGCATGACAAAGCTGGAGATTTTGCGCTTGACGCCAAACTGGTCCAGCGCTACCAGCAGCTTGGGATACGCGGCCTCCGAACTGGCGGTCGAAAACGCCAGCAGGAACGGTTCGCGTATCAGCACCACCAGGCGGAATACGCGTTTGCCGATAAAGGCAAAGCCGCCCAGGATCAGCAGCGCCCACAGGCACGCCAGCGCCAGATAGAAGCCGCCCATGAATTTGGCGAAGGTCGCCAGGATGCCCAGGCCATTGGTGGTAATCACCGATGCCATGGCGGCAAACACCGCCAGCGGCGCCAGGTTCATGACGGTGCCGGTGATGCGCAGCATGACTTGCGCCAGCTGATCGATCACGCCGGTGAGCTGGCGGGCCGAGTCGCCCAGCGCGCCGAGCGCACCGCCGAAGAAGATCGCAAAGACCAGCACCTGCAGGATTTCGTTATTGGCCATCGCCTCGATCGGCGACTTCGGCACCATGTGGGCGATAAAGTCCTTGAGCGTGAAGGCCGAGGTTTTCAGGCCGGTAACCGCATCGGCGGGCGGCAGCGGCAGGCCAAGGTGCGCTCCCAGCTGCATCATGTTGGACAGCAGCATGCCCAGCAGCAGCGAGATCAGCGAGGCGACCACAAACCAGGCCATGGCCTTGATGCCGACCCGGCCCGCCGTTTTGGCGTCACCCATGTGGGCGATGCCCACGGTCAGCGTCGAAAACACCAGCAGCGAGATGATCATTTTGATCAGCCGCAGGAAGACGTCGGTGATGATGGAGATATGCGCGGCAATGTCAGCGCTGAGCTTGCGGTCCTGGATGGTTTCGTGGCAGCCGTAGCCGACCAGTACGCCAAGCACCATGGCCAGAAGAATATAGATGGTAAGGGGACGTTTCTTTTTCACAGCTTCTCCGCTTTTATAGTTGTAAGCCCGGCAAGTGCCGTGACTGGGAGGCGGAATAGCAATGGCTGTGCCAGCGCACGGCTGCGCCGCAAGCCATTGAAAAGAAAGGAGATTCCCGTGAGAAACAGTACTAGACGAGGCTAGTCAGCCCAGCAATCTGGACGCGCAAAAGGCGGTTTCTATGAAAAGTTGGACGAGCGGCCGCGCGGTGGGCGGCGATTACCGGCCGTGGCGGAAGCGCGCCGCGTAGCCGCTGGCGCGGAATTGTTCAACCATGTGGTCGACGAAAACCCGTACCTTGGCCGGCACCAGCTTGCGGCTGGAATAGTAAATCGACAGCGGACGGGTTTCGGCAAACCAGTCGGGCAGCACGCGCACCAGCGCGCCGCTATCGAGCAGCGGCAAGGCATGCGGCATGGGCAGCATGCCGATACCCATGCCGCATGCCGCCGCGTGGGCGATGGCTTCCGGATCATCCAGCACCAGCACCGGACGCACGCTGGCGACCACTTCGTCGCCGGACGTGTTCTTCAAGGTCCACGGCACCAGCCGGCCAGTGCTCAGGGAACGCCGCAGCAGGCCGCGATGCCGCGCCAGGTCTTGCGGCTGCTCAGGCGCCGTGTGCGCCTTCAGATACACCGGCGACGCTGCCAGCACAATGTCCACCCGCGCCAGCTCGCGTGCAATCAACGCGTCGGTCAGTTCGATGCCGCCACCGATGCCGACATCGTAGCCCTCGGCGATCAGATCCACCTGGCGGTTATCGAAATGCAGATCCGGCACCACGTCCGGGTAGCGGCGTGCAAACTCCGGCAGCAGCGGCAAAAAATACTGCCGCCCGACGGCATACGCCAGCGACACCTTGAGCGTGCCGGCCGGCTTGCCCGCGCCCTGGCTCAGGTCCGTCAGCGCGTCGCCGATTTCACTCCACGGCAGCCGCACCTGTCCATACAGCCGTTCGCCATCGGTGGTCAGCGCCAGGCTACGGGTGCTGCGCTGGAACAGGCGCACGCCGAGCCGCAGCTCCAGCCGGTTGACGCTCTTGCTGACCGCAGCCGGCGTCAGCCCCAGGCGGCGCGCGGCCGCAGAGAAACTGCCATCGTCGGCCGAGGCGATAAAGGCATCGAGATAGCTGCTGAGTTCGGTAAACATGGGTTCATCTTATACCAATGGTTGAAACTGTAGGCGATATTTCATGACTACCGCGACAAGCTGGGCGCGACCATACTGTGTTCATCAACCAACCACTCCCGAAAGGAAACATCATGAACACCACCAAACTTGCAGGTAAAGTCGCTTTCATCAACGGCGGTTCGCGCGGCATCGGCGCTGCCACTGCCCGTCGCCTGGCGGCGGAAGGCGCGAAAGTCGTGATCGGCTACGGCGCATCGGCCATCGCAGCGGAAGCGCTGGTCGGCGAAATTGAAGCGGCCGGCGGTACCGCATGGGCGATCAAGGCCGATGCCGCCAACGCCACGGAACTGAGCAACGCCGTCAACGCCGCGGCTGACCGCTTCGGCCGCCTGGACATCCTGGTCAACAACGCCGGCGTGCTGCACCTGGGTCCGGTGGACCAGTTCTCGCTGGAAGATTTCGACCGCACGCTGGCGATCAATGTGCGCGCCGTGTTTGTGGCCTCGAAAGCCGCTGTGGCGCATATGAAGGATGGCGGCCGCATCATCAACATCGGCAGCACCAATGCGCAGCGCATGCCGTTCCAGGGCGGCGCGGCTTATGCGATGAGCAAATCGGCGCTGGTCGGCCTGGTCAAAGGCATGGCACGCGACCTGGGTCCACGCAACATCACCGTCAACAACGTGGCCCCTGGTCCGATCGATACGGAAATGAATCCGGCGGAAAGCGACTTCGCCACCGTCATGCACGGCCTGATGGCCTTGCCACGCCACGGCAAAGCCGAAGAAGTCGCCGGCATGGTAGCCTATCTGGCTGGTCCGGAAGCGGGCTTCGTCACCGGCGCCGACCTGCTGATCGACGGCGGCTTCGCAGCGTAAGCTCAGTGCTTGCCGGCTGCCTCGACGTAGACTTCGTCGGCGCAGCCAACGGCGCGGGTGCCCGCAGGACGGGCATTCGCGACCATCTGCGGCAGATCGCGGTCGGTGGAGAACTCCACCGGCAGCGACACACGGATCTCCTGCAAATACTTGTGCTGGGTGCAGACCAGCGTAATCGCCTCCGCCACTTTCTCGCCGTAGCGCGCTTTCACGCGGTCAAAGAAGTCGTTCACGCGGAAGCTCTTGCCGGTGTTACCCAGCACGATCTTGCCCACTTCCGAATCGTTCACCACGCGCACCGCCGATACGGCTTTGAGGAAGTACTCATCCGGCGCCAGCGACTGGCACTTGCCGTGCTTGTTCCACTCATACGCACCGAAGCTACGCTCGTAATAGAAGTTGGGCATCCATGGCGCGATCTTGTCGATGGTGTCCTTGCTGAGTTCAAACGGCTTGCCCTGGCAGCTGCCATACTGCGTGCCGCATTCTTTCTTGTTTGGCCACAGGCCGTGCAGGCTCAGCGTTTTCGCCTCCAGCGCGCCGCTGTTCATCGCATCGCATTCCGGCTTTTTGCCGTTATATCTGGTGTGTTCGCAAAAGCCGGGTTGCCAGGTGATCGCCAGCACATAGCTGTCCTGCTGGTTCGGCAGCGAGCACACTTCGCCCGCCGTGCCTTCCGGACGCGGCGCCGGCTTGTCGTCCAGCGCGGGCGTACCGCATGCACGCTGGACCCAGCGCAGCGATGGCTCAGCGCCGGGCACCTCGACGCGGACCCAATCGTAATCGGTCTTGTTGATCTCGCGGACGGTGTAGGCCTTGCCGGCGCTGACCTTGACGTCGCCGGGATTGCTGCTCTTGGCGAAAGATGAAAAAGCTTCGCAGCTTTTGGTGGCGGTAAAACTGCCGGTGGCGGATTCACTGGCGCTGCATTCGAACGCGGTAAAAGCCAGTAGTGCGACAGCGATATAGCGGCGCATAGGATCTCCAGGGGAGTGAAATGAAGTGCCAGCATTTTACCGGGGTTTGATACGCGGGTAGTAGTCCTACAAGCGCACTGCGGGCACGCCGACATTACGCTGTCTCAGGCATAGCTAAGATGGCAATCAGATCTTTTCCCACAGGAGAATCCAACATGAAACAGTTACATCTGACCGGCAAGCTTGCTTGTGCTGTTGTTGCCTTGGCCGCTGTCATCAGCGGTTGCCAGAAAAAAGCCGTAGACAATCCACCAGTGCCCGAAGCCACGCCAGCGCCAGCAGCGGCGCCCGCCACGCCACCGACCACGACGCCTGAAGGCATGACGCCGGCCAATCCAAATGCTCCGGCAGCGGACGCGCCAACCCAAACGCCGCCGCCAGCCACGACCGAACCACCGCCACCCGCCACGCGTTAATCTGCTCGCCGGGAGCACGTGCGCCAACACCGCAGCCTTCGGGCTGCGCTGTTGGCTTTAGCGCGTTTGGATAGCGCCGAAGAATGCAGCAAATGCATCGCGCGCGGCATGCTGCGTGATGTCGCTGCGCCACACCAGCATGGTCTGGACCAGGGCGCTTTCGGGGGCCAGCGTATGCACGCGTATCGATTCCGCCAGTCCGCGCTGCCGGATCACTTCACGCGGCATCATGGCCACGCCCATGCCTGCCGCCACACAACCAATGATGGCCTCGAAGGTACCGAATTCCGCGATCCGCGCCGGCGACACGCCGCCTTCGGCAAACCACGCCTCCAGACGACGGCGGTAAGAGCAGCCGCTACGGAAGCCCAGCAAGGTGCGCTTGGCCACGTCCGACGGCGATGTCACAGGTGGATGCAGGCTGTCAGTCAGCAGCACCAGTTCTTCTTCAAACACGGGTAATTGCGTCAGTTCCGGCCTGTCGACTGGCGCCGCCACCAGCGCCACATCCACCTTGTGGTTCAGCACCGCCTGGATCAGATAATCGCTGGGGCCGGTATCGAGCAGCAGGTCCACCTGCGGATACTGGCGGTGGAACTGGCCCAGCACCAGCGGCAGGCGTGCCGCCGCAGTGGTTTCCATCGAGCCGATCTTGAGCTGGCCGGAAGGCTGGCGATCACCGCGCATGGCTTCCTGCGCCTCGTCCGCCAGTTGCAGCAGGCGTTCGGTGTAGGCCAGCAGGCGCGCACCGTCTTCGGTAATCAGCATGCGCCGTCCGGAACGGTGGAACAGGCTGACGCCCAGCGATTCCTCCAGCTGGGTCAGCCGCGCCGACACATTCGATTGCACCCGGTTGAGCCGCGCGGCGGCCTGCGTGACGCCGCCCTCCTCGGCCACGGTTTTGAAGATACGCAGGGATGAGAGTTCCATATCATTCTCAATTAAAGAATTGTTGATTCAGTATAATTCATTTTTCATGATGCTTGATCTGGCCTATATTGGCAACATCGGATCAAGGAGCTGCGTCATGAAAACCACACCGTCACTGGCCATACTGCTGGCATGCAGCTTTGCCTTCATCATCGTCCAGCTGGACGTCACCATCGTCAACGTAGCGTTGCCGCAGATCGGCCGCGAACTGCAGGCAGGCGTGAGCCAGCTGCAATGGGTGGTGGATGCCTACACGCTGGGCTTCGCGGTATTTCTGCTGTCGGCCGGCGCGCTGGGCGACCATTTCGGTTCGCGCCGCGTGTTCCTGAGCGGCTTTGCGCTGTTCACCCTGGCTTCGCTGGCCTGCGCCATGGCGCCCGATGCACTGCTGCTGAATGTCGCACGTGCCGCGCAAGGCATCGGTGCGGCGCTGCTGGTGCCGAGTTCGCTGTCCATCCTCAATACCGTCTACGCACACGACCGCAAGATGCTGGCGAAGGCCATCGCCTGGTGGACAGCCGCAGGTGGCGTATCGATCGCGGCCGGACCGGTGCTGGGTGGCTTGCTGATGTCGGCCCTGGGCTGGCGTAGCATCTTCTGGGTGAACATGCCCATCTGCCTGATCGGCTTCTGGCTGACCTTGCGCGTGGTACCGGTGCTGCATCACAGCGGACCGGCACGCAATTTTGATGTGCCGGGGCAGATTCTGGCTGTGATCGCGCTGACCGCCTTCATTGGCGCCGTGATTGAAGTGCAGGCGCCGGGCCTGACGCACATCGCCGTGGTCAGCGCGTTTGTGGTGGCGCTGATGGCTGGCGCGCTGTTCATCCGTGTCGAACGCCGCAGCGCCGGGCCGATGCTGCCGCTGCAGCTGTTCCGGCAACCCGGCTTTGGCCCGGCGGTGCTGTTCGGCGTGTTCGTCAACTTTGCCTACTACGGCGTGATCTTCATTCTGAGTTTTTATCTGCAAAAAGTGCGCGGCTTCTCCGTGCTGCATGCGGGCCTGATTTTCCTGCCGCTCACCGCCACCTTCCTGTTTTCCAATATCGTCAGCGGCTGGGCGCAGGCACGCGTCGGCTCGCGCCTGCCGATGATTGTGGGCGGCCTGATCGGCGCCAGCGGCTACGCCTTGCTCGGCCTGTTTGGCATCTCGGCTTCGGCCAGCTTCTGGGCCATGCTGCCCGGTCTGGCGCTGATCCCGGCTGGCATGGGCTTCGCCGTACCCGCCATGACCACGGCCATTCTGGCTTCGGTCGAAAAGCGCCAGGCGGGCACGGCATCGGCAGTTTTGAACACTGCGCGCCAGGTCGGCGGCGCCATGGGCGTGGCCGTCTATGGCGCGCTGGTGGCGGCGCCGGAAACCGCGACTGTACTCCACGGCATCGAAATCGCCATGACCGTGTCCACCGCACTACTGCTGGCCGGCGCCCTGCTGGCCTGGCAAACCAATTTTAACCAAGGAGAAAAGCTATGCCATTCGTAAATATCCGCATCACCAATGAAGGCGCAACTGCCGAGCAAAAGCAGGAACTGATTCAGGGCGTGACCGACCTGCTGCAACGCGTGCTCAACAAGAACCCGGCCACTACCTTTGTCATCATCGACGAAGTGGAAACGGACAACTGGGGCATCGGCGGCCAGAACGTCACCACGCTGCGCCAGCGTGCAGCAGCCGCCAAATCCTGACGCTGGTTCAAAACGAGATGTGCAGTTTGCCGATATATTTCCATCGCGCGGGCTGCACGATTGAAAGCTGGCCGTTTGGAACATTGTTTTCGATAGACTGCAATGACAACCTATCAAACATTAAGCCAGAGGCCATCATGCACCATCACTACGATCCCAACCGTCTGCTCGATCACATCTCGCACCGGCTCAACCTCAAGAACGATGCCGCCCTCGCACGGACGCTGGAGGTGACTTCGCCCATGATCTGCAAAGTTCGCAAACGCCACTTGACGCTGGGCGCCTCGCTGCTCATCCGCATCCACGAGGTGACCAATTTGCCGATCCGCGACCTGCTGGACATGGTAGGCGACCGCCGCCAAAAATACCGCCTGTCGACCGCACAGGGGCGTCCCAACGCCGGATCGTCCAATCAATCAGGCAACGCTAACGCAACGGACCTGATGCGGTGAGCAGGGTATCGAGCAGCACCTTAAACTCGGCCGGCTTGGTCAGATGCAGGTCAAATCCCGCTGCCAGAATGCGGGACTTGGCCCTGTCATCGTTCCAGGCGGTGTAGGCAATGAGCACCGGCTGCGCGATCTGGTCCATTTGCCGGATGCGGGCAGCGACCTGGCAGCCATCCATGTGGGGCATGCCGATATCCAGCAGCACCACCTCCGGCCTGAAACGCGATAGCGCAACGAGCCCCTCCTGTCCGCCGTATGCCACACACGTCGCGTAATCATGCAGCGTCAGCATCTCCGCCAACAGGTCGGCAGCATCCGGGTGGTCGTCGATAATCAATACCCGACGTTGTGTACGCCCTTGTGGCATTACCGCTCCCTTCGGAAAGTCAGCGATGACCGGTAAGCCATGGTATGCCGTGGAGGCCGCTGTATTGTCAGCGGCCTGCGCTGTCGGCGGTAGGACAACACGCCGTTCAGGCCGTGCCTGAGGTATGGACATACGGTCGGCAGTCGACGGGGATATCGATGGTAAAGGTAGTGCCGGTTTCCGCAGCGCTGTCCACCGACACGCTGCCGCCATGCCCCTCCGCCACGCTGCGGACAAACGGCAGGCCGATACCCCAGCCGTCGGCCAGATTGCCTTCGCTTTCACGCCGCAGATACTCAAAGATTCTATCGCGCTGCTCTTCGATAATGGATTTGCCCTGATTGTGGACACTTAAAATCAAGCGCCCCAGAATCTGCTCCGCCTTGATCCGCACCCCCTGCCCATCACCATATTTCAGTGCGTTCGACACCAGGTTATCCAGCGCGCGGTGGAGTGAGTTGCGGCACCAGTAGCCGACGATGGGTTCGGCGATGGTCTGCACCTTGTCCTCATCAACAAAATTGAATTCCTGCGCGACCGATTCGATGAGCGGCTTGATATCCAGTTCTGCGATGACCATGGGCAGCTTGATGGCGCGTTCAAAGGTCAGCGTTTCCACCAGTTGGGTCAGCATGTGCTCCATGCGCTTGGCGCCGGAGGCGATTTTGGTCGCCACGCGACGCACCACGGTCAGGTCTGAGGTCAGCGCGATAAGCTGGGTGCCGGCCAGAATTACGGACAACGGATTGCGCATATCATGCGACAGCGTCGCGGCCAGCCGTTCGCGGATCGCCTCGTGAATCAGGGAAAACTCGCGGATGGCTTCTCGTACGGCCGAGTCAATCGAGACCTCGACAATACGCCACTCCTGCGGCGAGAACTGCACGCCATTGCGAGCGGCGCCGGTAAAAATCGCGTCGCGAAACAGCTGATACTCCAGAATGACTTCATCTGCACGGAACGGTGTCATGCGCGCCCGTTCGCCACCATGGGCCGACATCGAGGTGGTGTTGCTGGTGCCATCTTCACGTGGATGAGACGGCGTCAGCGCCTCGGCGATGTTGTCGTAAAACGCCGGCAAGGTATTGACGAGTATGGGGCCGGACACCCCGTTTGCCTCATCAATGTGGTTGCGCACCTGGCTTTCCCATATGGCAAAGACATCGTCGCGCATTGCCAGCATACCCCGGGAGGTGGCCGACAGATCTTTATCATCCAGTTTTTGATCAGTCGCCAACGTCATGTCCGCGCTCCGGCTGGTGGTCCAAGCTGTCACAGTAACAGCAAGGTTAGCCGGACTTGGTGAGTCAACGCACCAAACGCAGGCCAGGCGCGAACAAAGCGATGGCCGCAGCGCGCCTGCCGGCCATCAGACAGCTACGTTCAGTTACCAGGTGCCCGCGGTGGCGCCGCCATCCACGGGCAGAATGGCGCCGGTGGTGAAACTGGATTCCGTCAGATACAGCACGGCGTCCACCACATCCTGCGTCACGCCGGTCGTACCGGTCGGCGCCAGCGTACGAAAGAACGACTGCGTTGCCTCATCTTCACTGTGCATCGGCGTGGCGATAATGCCTGGCGCCACTGCGTTGACTTTGACATTGGACGCCGCCAGCTCCAGCGCCAGGCTGCGCGTGGCGTGATTCAGGCCACCCTTGATGAGCACCGGTAGCACGGCCGGTATTTTGGCCGTCGGCTGCATCGCAATGCTGGCGGTGATGGTGACGATATGGCCCGACCGGTTTGCCGCCATATGTGCGGCCGCAGCCTGCGAGGGATAAAAGAAGCCCTTCAGATTGGTGCTGACGATGGACTCCAGCTCATCCTCGGTGTAATCGGCAATCGGCCTGGCGATGAAGATGCCGGCGTTGTTAATCAGGATATCGACTTTGCCGAACGCCTCCACTGCGCGTTCGAACAGTGCGTTGGCGGTGGCGCGCTGCGAAATATCGCCCGGCACCAGCAGGAAGTTGGATGGGCTGCCCAGCCTGGCCGCAGCAGCCTTCAGGCGTTCCATCGTACGGGCATTGCCGACCACGTTGCAGCCACGTTGCAGATAAGCCGCCGCAATAGCAAAGCCGATACCGCTCGAGGCGCCCGTCACGATCACAGTCTTGTTCATGGTGTGTCCTTTCAAAGGTTGGGTAAGTGAGGCCACTATACTTTTGCTCCCGACCTTGATAAACAGCCTGAAAAACAAGACAATTAATACACCATGTAATCAATCAAGCCCATGAAACGCCAATTCGATGACGTGCTGCTCGGCAGCATAGAACTGTTCTGCCTGGCCGCTGAGCTATCCAGTTTCACCGCCGCAGCGACGGCCGCCGGTGTGACGCCTGCCGCCGTCAGCCGCTCCGTCTCGCGGCTGGAAGAACGTTTGGGCGTGCGGCTGTTTGTACGCACCACGCGGCAGATTCGCATGACCGACGCTGGCCGCGTCTATTTCGAGCAATGCCGGCAGGCGCTCTCGCAACTGAGCGAAGCGGAACGGCAGATCAGCGGCGCGCAGGTCAAGCCTTCCGGCCCGCTGCGCATCAGCGCACCGACACCGTACGCCCATTACCGTCTGCTGCCGCTGCTGGGGGAATTCCGCCGCAAGTATCCGGAGGTGACCATCGACATCCACGTCAGCAACCGCAACATCGACTTTGCCGACGAAGGCTACGACCTGGCGATACGGGGCCGCGATCCCGCCGACTCCAGTCTCATCGCACGCAAGCTGGAAGATGCGCAACTGGTGCTGGTCGCCACACCCGCCTACCTCAAGCGCGCCGGCAGACTGAAGTCCCTGGACGACCTGGCCAGACACGAATGCATACAGTTCGACCTGCCCAGCACGGGCAAGCGCATCCCATGGTCCTTCCTGCGCGATGGCGAGGTGGTGGACATCGTCACCGAGGGTGGCCTGTGCTGCGCGGAAGATGTCCTGGGCATCGTCACACTGGCGCGCGCGGGTACGGGCGTGGTCCAGACCTATCGCTTCATCGTCGAACAAGACCTGGCCGACGGCACGCTGGTCGAGCTGCTGCCACAGCACGCCGGCGCCTCGCGGCCGTTCATCCTGCTCTATCCCCACGCGCGCCACCTGTCCCTGCGCGTGCGGACCTTCGTTGATTACCTCACGGGCAGGCTGCAGCCGAAGAAGTCCCGCGCAGGCTAGCTACGCTGTGTCAGCACGCTGTGCAGGTAAGGCGCGGTGCGGCTGGCGCGCACGCGCGCCACCTTGTCGGGCGGACCACAGGCGACGATGCGCCCGCCCTCCTCGCCGGCACCGGGACCGACATCGATCAGCCAGTCGCTATCGGCCAGCACCTGCATGTTGTGCTCTACTACGATCACGGAATTTCCCGCATCGACCAGGCCGTGCAGTTGCTGCAGCAGCAAATCGATATCCGCTGGATGCAGGCCGGTGGTCGGCTCATCCAGCACATACAGGGTGTCGCCACGGCTGGCGCGCTGCAGTTCGGTAGCCAGCTTGATGCGCTGCGCCTCGCCGCCCGACAGCTCGGTAGCCGGCTGCCCCAGCCGCAAATAACCCAGTCCGACCGCCTGCAGCACCGCCAGCGCATGCTGCAAGGCGGGTACGTCGGCAAAAAACTCCGCCGCCGCATCCACCGTCATGGCCAGCACCTCGGCGATATTGTGCTCGCGGTAGCGCACTGCCAGCGTGGCGGGGTTATAGCGCGCGCCATCGCACTCGGGACAGGGCGCGTAGACGCTGGGCAGGAACAACAGTTCGACCATGACGAAGCCTTCGCCCGAACAGTGCGGACAGCGTCCCTTGGCGACATTGAATGAAAACCGGCCGGCGTCATAGTGGCGCGCCCTGGCGGCGCGCGTACTGGCAAACAGCTTGCGTACATGGTCGAACAAGCCGGTGTAGGTTGCCAGATTGGAGCGCGGCGTGCGCCCGATCGGCTTCTGGTCCACTTGCACCACGCGGCGCACCATGTCCATGCCGTCGACGATACGGCCGTGCAGCGGGCCGTTGTCGTCGCGCTCTAGCAGATCTTCCTCGCTTTGCGCGGCCTGCGCTGCCGCCGGCTGCCCCAGTCCGGCCTGTACCAGTTGCAGCAACGCCTGGCTGACCAGGCTGGACTTGCCGGAACCGGAGACGCCGCTGACCGTGGCCAGCACGCCCAGAGGAAAGTCCGCATCCAGCGCTTGCAGGTTGTTGCGGCTGATGTCGCGCAACTTCAGCCATCCGCGCGGTAGCCTTGGGGTGCGCGGTTTGCGCGCCTGCAGATTGAACAGATAGTGCGCCGTGCGCGACTCCGCTACCGCTGCCAGTCCTTGCGGTGCGCCGCTGTACAGCACCCGGCCGCCGTGCTGGCCAGCCTTGGGGCCGACATCCACAATCCAGTCTGCATGGCGTATCACGTCCAGCGCGTGTTCCACCACAAACAGCGAGTTGCCGGACGCCTTCAGGCGGTCCAGTGCGCGCAGCAGCGCTTTGGTATCGGCGGGGTGCAGTCCGGCGGACGGTTCATCCAGCACATACACTACCCCGAACAGACTGGAACGCACCTGTGTGGCGAGGCGCAGTCGCTGCAATTCGCCGGGCGACAGCGTCGGCGTGGCCCGTTCCAGCTGCAGATAGCCCAGTCCCAGGTCCAGCAGCACTTCCAGCCGTGCCAGCAAATCGGCAGCGATACGCTGCGTGACCAGCTGTTTTTCAGGATGGCGGACGCGCTTGCCGGCAGCCTGTTTGATGGCAGCGTAAGGCTGCAGCAACTGCGCCAGCTGGCGCAGCGACAAGCGGCTGATGGCGGCAATATCGTGGCCGGCAAAAGTGACCGCCAGGGCCTCCTTGCGCAGCCGCTTGCCGTCGCACAGCGGACACGCCATGCTGACCAGATACTGCGCCACGCGCTTTTTCATCAGCGCGCTTTCGGTACCGGCAAAGGTCTGCAGCAGATAACGGCGCGCGCCGGTGAAGGTGCCCTGATAGCTGGGTGTCTCCTTGCGCTTGAGCGCGCGGCGGGTTTCGGCCGGCGTCAGCCCCGCATACACTGGCGCCGTCGGCTGCTCATCGGTGAACAGGATCCAGTCGCGCACTTTTTTGGGCAAATCCCGCCATGGCACATCCACGTCGTAGCCCAGCGTCACCAGGATGTCGCGCAGGTTCTGCCCATGCCAGGCGGTGGGCCAGGCGGCGATCGCGCGTTCGCGGATCGTCAGGCTGTCATCCGGCACCATCGAGCGCTCGGTGGCGTCGTACACGCGCCCCAGTCCATGGCAATGCGGGCAGGCGCCTTGCGGCGTATTGGGCGAAAACGACTCGGCATACAGCAGTTCCTGGCCGCGCGGGTAGTCGCCCGCGCGCGAATACAGCATGCGCAAGGAATTCGACAAGGTACTGACGCTGCCCACCGAGGACCGGGTGGTTGGCGTACCGCGCTGCTGCTGTAACGCCACCGCCGGCGGCAGTCCTTCGATGGCATCGACGTCCGGCACGGGCATCTGGTGAAACAGGCGCCGCGCGTAGGGCGACACCGATTCCAGATAGCGCCGCTGCGCCTCGGCGTACAAGGTGCCAAACGCGAGCGAGGACTTGCCGGAGCCCGAAACGCCGGTAAACACCACCAGCGCATTGCGGGGCAGATCAACGTCAACGTTGTGCAGATTGTGTTCGCGGGCGCCGCGCACGCGGACATAGCCGTCGAAATCAGTGGGCATGATGGAAGTCCAGGATGATCGAAGTCGCAGTATCCGTGCCCAGCGCACGCAGGTATGTACGGATACGCACGCCAGGGGTGCGCCGCCTAACAGACGGACCACCACCGGCGCTGCAAGCTGTATTCACCCCCACCCAACAACCAGGAGACGATCATGAGCAAACCCACACAAGGCGGCAAAAACGGCGGCAACAGCAAGCTGCAGGAAACCAAAGCCGGCACGCCGTCCACCGCCAAAGGCAACAAGCAGTCCGCCGCTTCATCAGGCAACAAGGGCAGCGCCACCAGCGGCGCCAGCAAAGCGGAATCGGGCTCCAAATCGCGCTGAAATCGCGCTAACTACCTGGCCGCCGGGTTGAACCAGCGGCGCAGTGCATCTATCAAGCCATCCGTGCTACCGGCCTCGCCGGCCCATGCCACGCAGGCATCGGGCCGGATCAGCATGGAGACGCCGCCGTCGACGGCCACGCAGCGCACCCGCTCTGTTGCCGCAGCCACGCTGCGTGAGGCGCTGGCGTCGGCGCTGGCGTCGAGCAGCACACCATGACCATCCTGCATCAACGCATATAAGCCATGCTGGTCGCCGAGCAGGCGGCCAACCGCATCCAGCGGCGACTGCATGTCGTAGCGCGTCGCCAGACCGGTCATCATTTCGCCGATGTAGCGGTTGACGTTATCGAACTGCATGAAGTGGGCGAACAGGTCGCGCATGGCGCCGGCCTGGGGATCGGGCCGCAGGATCGCAACCTGTGCCAGCGTGTTGGCCAGCACTACTTCCGCCACCGGACGGCGCTCGGCGGTGTAGCTGTCCAGCAGGTGCTCAGGCATGTCGCCGCGCACCACGGCCGCCAGCTTCCAGCCCAGGTTTGCCGCGTCCACCAGGCCGAGATTCATGCCTTGGCCGCCGAACGGCGAATGCACGTGGGCGGCGTCGCCGGCCAGCAGTACGCGGCCGCGCCGGTAGCTGTCGGCCAGCCGTGTGTTGTCGGCCCAGCGGCTGGCCGTGGCCATCGATATCACGCGGATGTCCTTGCCGCTGATGCGGCGAACCAGCGTCTCGATCTCTTCGCGCGTCACGGGCGCGTCCCGGTCTTGCGGCGGGCCGCTGAAGTCCAGAATGAACAAGCGGCCCGGGAACGGGCCATACGCAAACACACCGCCCTCGGTGCGATGCCATCCTGCCGGCAGCAACCGCTCCGGGTGATCCAGTTCGACGATGGCCTGGTAGAAGGTCAGCGATGGCGGCGTGCCGGGAAATGCAAAGCCAGCCTGCTTGCGGATCAGGCTACGGCCACCATCGCAGGCCACCAGATAGGCGCCGCGCAGCCGGAACACGCCGCCGTTGCAGCTGCCATGCACTTCGACACCATCATCTCCTTGCGTGAAACCCGTGACCTCATGCGCGCGGCGCACTTCGATGCCGAGCGCACGCACGCGTCCGGCCATCACGGCCTCCAGGCCAGGCTGGTCGATCGCGTAGCCGCGCCGCTCCGGTTCTTTCATGACGTCGCGGCGTATGAGCGCCAGACCGGCGAACTGGCCGCTGTATTTTTTCATGCGGCCAGCCAGGTCGGCGCCGGTCTGCTCGGTAAAGCGCTGCATCTCGGCCAGGTTTTGCGCCTCGCCGGCGGCCAGACCGTCAAGCATGCCGCGCCGCGCCAGCGCCTCGCAACCCAGCGGTCCGACAGTAAATGCCTTCATGGCTGTACTGGGCGCCGCCAGACGCTCCAGCACGACAACCCGCACACCGGCCAGGGTTAATTCAATCGCGGTCAGCATGCCGACCGGGCCGGCACCAACAACGACCACATCATATTGCTCTATCATATACTCAATCTAATTATGTACTTAGTACATATAAGATATGCTATGATCCGCTGCATGTCAAATCCAACCGATTTGCGCTCCCGCAAGCGCCTCGCCACCCGGCAGACCATTTCCACCGCCGCCACCAAGCTCTTCCTTGAGCGCGGCTTCGACCATGTGACCGTGGATGAAATTGCGGCGGCTGCCGATGTGGGGCGGATGACGGTGTTCAACCATTTCCCGCGCAAAGAAGATATGTTTTTCGACCGCGACGAGGAAATCCGCAGCGTGCTGCGCGCGGCGCTGCTGCAGCGGACGCCCGGCGTGGCGCCAGTCGAGACCTTGCGCCTGCTGGCGCACCGGCTGGCGGAGCAGCAAGTCCCCTTCCTGACGTTCTCTGCGGACAGCCAGGGTTTTGTCGAGACGATTGAAGGCAGCGAAACCCTGAAGGCGCGCGCCCGCGCCCTGCGCGAGGAGCTGACACAGGTCGTCGCGCACGCGCTGGCGGAAGGCGCCGGACACGATCCGGCGCACGCCGACGCGCAACTGGCGGCCCACCTGCTGCTGGCGACCTGGACTTCGGCGCTGGTGCAGGCGCACCGCACTTTCCGCCAAAAACAACACACTGGCGAGGCGCAAGCCGCATTCCTGGCCATCATCGACAGGGGCAGTATCGGCCTGCAAGCCGCCATGGCAGGCACATCTTATGATGCGTGATATCTGGTATATGCAAATGATATGGATGTTGGTTTTTTTGGCATTGGAGATCAAACCAGCGCTGCTATAGCATTGTCAGCCAGGTCCACTTCAGAAGAGTCTTCCCATGCCAGCTCCACTTTCCACCGCCAGCAGCGCCGCGCAGCCCCAGCCGCAGCACGCCGGCGCCAGCGCCGTGTTGTCGCTGCTAACCAGCCTTTTCTTCACCTGGGGCTTCATCACCGTCATCAACAATACGCTGCTGCCGCACCTGCGCAGCGTGTTCGATCTGAACTACACCCAGACCACGCTGATCGAATCGGTATGGTTCATCGCCTACTTCTTCGCCTCCATCCCGTCGGCGCGCCTGATCGAACGCGTGGGGTATCAAAAAGCCATGGTCACCGGCCTGGTCATCATGGCGGCGGGCGCCCTGCTGATGATACCGGCAGCCCGCCTGCCGTCCTACGGCGTGACGCTGATCGCCCTGTTTGTGATTGCCGCCGGCATCACGCTGCTGCAAGTGTCGGCCAACCCTTACGTGGCGGTGGTGGGCTCGCCGGAAACCGCTTCGGCACGCCTGAACCTGGTGCAGGCGTTTAACTCGCTGGGCACCACGCTGGCGCCGCTGTTTGGCGCCTACCTGATCCTGGGCCGCTCCGCCTCCGGCACGGCCGAAGCGGGCCATGTACTGACCCAGACAGAAAGACTGGCCGATGCACAGGCAGTCCAGCTGCCCTACCTGATCGTGGCTGCGGTGCTGGTGATACTGGCCCTGGTCATCGCCCGCTTCCCGCTGCCGGTGCTGCATGGCGCCACGCGCCGCGTGTCGAGCGAGGAACGGGCGAAGATGTCGCTGTGGAAGCACCGCAACCTGATATTCGGCATCCCCGCCATCTTCATTTACCTGATCGCAGAAATCGGCGTGGCCAACTTGTTCATCAACTTCACGGCCCAGCCGGAAATCGGCAACCTGAACCACGAACAGGGCGCACACTACCTGTTCCTGCTGTGGGGCGGCATGATGGTGGGCCGCTTCATCGGCAGCCTGCTGATGAACAAGACCTCGGCGGAGCGCGTGCTGGCCTGCGCCGCCATCGGCGCCTTCATCGTCATGATGATTGCAGCACTGGGCACCGGCAGCGTGGCGATGTGGGCGCTGATTTCGGTCGGCCTGTTCCACTCGGTGATGTTCCCGACCATCTTCACGCTGGGCATCAAGGGCCTGGGACCGCTGACCGAGGAAGGCGCCGGCCTGCTCATCATGGCGATTGCCGGCGGCTCGCTGGTCGTGGTGCAGGGCTGGCTGGCCGACACCATCGGCCTGCAACTGTCCTTCCTGCTGACGGCGGTGTGCGAACTGTACGTGCTGTTCTACGCCGTCTGGGGCGCCAGGGCCACCAACGCTTTCCCGGACGCGAAATAAGCGCCACTGCGCGCTAGCGAACAGTGGGCAGGAAACAGCGAGACTACGATAACGCCATCAACCTTATGGCCGCCATCATGAATCTTGCCCACCACCGGACCGTTGTTGCCCATATCCTGCCGCTGCGGCAGCGCGATTTTCAGGCGCCACGTCTTCGTCCACAGCGTGCGCCGCGGCTGCGCGTGCTAGTCAGCCGCAGCGACCTGCATCAAGCCGCGCTGCTCGACCAGGGCATTACGTATGGCGCCTTGCGCGGCCTGCATGCCGCAGTCGATTTCCTGTGCGAGCAACACATCGCCCTGCCCACCATCGCCCGTGTACTGTTCCGTGCGGGACAGCGGCGAGCCATCTCGTTGTAAGCTATCGGCCACCCACTGCCGCCAGTTGCGACGCCAGATAGCGCCCGGGCGGCATGCCCCTGCACCACGCCTTCCAAGGCCAGGCTCTGCCAAATTAGCGCATGCAGGTAAAATTTCATTGTGGAATCGATAAACGCGTTTTTACGCAGCTGGGTCAACAACGGACACTGGTGTTCGCCAGCTGATGTATCGGTGGCGTCTAGTCCCGAACTCGGCCACAACCGGACAGCGGCGGATGACGAAAGGACCTCCTTTGTCGCCTTGTGCTCCCGCCAGAAGCGTTCACCGGAACGCCCTCCATATGATACCTGTGTTACGGTCAGCCAGGCTGGGTCTCCCTTGGGAGTCCGCGATGTATCAGTGACTGGACTAAGGGGTATTGCGATGATGTACGAATTCCTCACGAACAACAGAGGCGAACTAACGCAGCGATGTAGGGATAAAGTTGCGATGCGCCCCGGACGCTCAGCCTCTTCTATACAACTGGAAAATGGCGTCCCCATTTTTTTGGACCAACTCATCCGCACTTTGGAAACCGAGCAGACGCAAAATCCCGGTGCAAGTCACCGTATTTCGGGACCGGCAGGAGGCGCATCAGTTTCGTCAGAAGTGGGAACGTCTGCCACACAACACGGAAAAGACCTATTGGAGATGGGCTTCAGCGTCGATGAGGTCGTGCATGATTATGGCGATCTTTGTCAAGCGATTACTGACTTGGCGGTGGAGCGCGATGCGCCTTTCCAAATAGATGAATTCCGAACCCTCAACAGGTGTCTAGACAATGCGATCGCCGACGCAGTAAATGAGTTCAGCTATCAGAAGGAACTTGCGGTCACCAAGAAGATTGCTAACGAAACAAACCAGCGGGCGGGCTTCTTTGCGCATGAGCTTCGCAACATTCTGGGGACAGCTACCTTGGCATTTTCGGCAGCGAAGACTGGAAACTTGAGTCTCCATGGTGCAACCGGGACGATTCTCGAACGGAGCCTGGATGGATTAGCCAAGCTGATAGATGAGTCCATAGCCGAAGTTCGCATGTTAAGCCACAACACTTTGGCCTCTACCTCGTTTTCACTTTCAGAGTTTGTGGCAGAACTAAAGGCAGCTGCCGAATTGGCAGCGAAAGCTAAAGGGTGCTTACTTTCCGTCCCATCGATAGACCCTTTGCTCGCAATCATTGGTAATCGTGAGCTGCTGTTTTCAGCCGTGGCGAATCTCCTTCAGAACGCCATCAAATTTACGCATCCCGGTACCGAAGTTAGACTGTGCGCCTATGCAGTTGCGGACAGAATTCAAATTGACGTTGCGGACCACTGTGGCGGACTTCCGCCTAATGCAGAAGAGACCATGTTTCTGCCGTTTGCACAGAATGGCGCCGACCGGAATGGCTTAGGTCTGGGGCTCACAATTGCACAACAATCGGTTAAGGCATGCAACGGAACCCTCGAAGTGCATAACCTACCGACTGTAGGATGTGTCTTTACCATAAGCTTACCTCGATTCGAAGTACCAACTTAGACAATCGCAGCCAAGGAGCGCATACTGCCAGTCGTCTATCTGGCAGCGTGTGTCAGCTAAGGATTGAGCTAGTGGATAAAATTTGACCCCTGCATATCCATCATTATCGCCGCACTCAATCTCCGCATCGAGCGCTGGCACCGCCGCCAGCAAAAACTAAGCTGATTTGACAAACCTAATTACATTAGGAAATAATCTAATCTAATTAGTTTTTTTGGAGCAGCTTATGCCACGCATGGGACTTACACCGGATATCCTGGTGGAAGCGGCAGCCGCCATGGCCGACGAACGCGGTTTCAGCACGCTGACGCTGACGGAACTCGCGCGCAGTTTTGATGTGAAGGTCGCCAGCCTGTATGCCCACGTCAAAAATTCCGGCGACCTGAATGCGCGCCTCGCGCTGTACGCGCTGGACAAGCTGGCGTCACGCGCCGAAGAAGCAGTCGCCGGCCGTGCCGGCAAGGATGCGCTGCTGGCCGTGGCCCATGTCCACCGCGACTTCGCTCGCGAACATCCCGGATTATTCGAGGCAGCGCGCTACAAGCTGGAAGGCCCGTTCAATGACGACAATGGCGGCATCCGCATCTCACGCATTACCCGGGCGGCGCTACGCGGCTATGCGCTGAGCGAGACTGAAACCACGCACGCGATGCGCCTGCTGGGCAGCTTCTTCCTCGGCTTCCCCATGCTGGAACTGGCCGGGAGCTTTGACCACAGCCGTCCCAGCGCCGAAACATCCTGGAACCGCAGCCTGGATGCACTCGATGCGCTGCTGCGCTCTTGGCCAACGCACAAATAGGAGTTCGCATGCCCCTTCGCTTCCAGACCGCGATCAGCGCAGACCTGATCCATGGTGCCGTAGAAATCGACACCACGCCGGTCGGCCTGCTGCCTTATCGCCTGCCCGCCTGGGCGCGGGCACAATACCCGGATGGACAATTGGCGATGGCGGCGTCGCAGCCGTCCGGCGTGCGTCTGGCTTTCCAGACCGAAGCGCGCACCCTGGAGCTGCTAACGCTGCCCACCAAGCGCGCCTACAATGGCCTGCCGCCGCGCCCTGACGGCGTCTATGACCTGCACATCGACGGCCGACTGGTGCAGCAAGCCCACACCACAGGCGGCAAACTGCTGAAGATTGATATGGCCAGGGGCAGCACCGCAATCGAACCGGGCGAGCCGCAGATGCTACGCTTCAGCGACCTTCCTGCCGGCCGCAAGACCGTTGAAATCTGGCTGCCACACGATGAGACGACGGAGCTGATGGCGCTGCATGCCGACGCCGCCATCCATGCCGTCGCCACCAACAGGCGCCGCTGGCTTCATCACGGCAGCTCCATCAGCCAGGGTTCAAACGCCGCCAGCCCTTCCGGTACCTGGCCTGCCGTGGCGGCCGGGCTGGCCGGGCTGGACCTGCTCAACCTGGGTTACAGCGGCAATGCCCTGCTTGATCCCTTTGTCGCACGGACCATGCGCGACCTGCCAGCGGACGTTATCAGCCTCAAACTGGGTATCAACCTGGTCAACACCGACTTGATGCGCCTGCGTGCCTTTGTGCCCGCAATACACGGCTTCCTGGACACGCTGCGGGACGGCCATCCCACCACGCCGCTGCTGCTCGTTTCGCCGATCTACTGCCCGATCCATGAAGACACGCCCGGCCCCTGCCTGTTCGACCTGCCGGCGCTGCGCGAAGGCCGGCTGCTGTTCCGCGCAGCGGGCACGCCAGCCGAAGCCAAACAGGGCAAGCTCACGTTGCGCATCATCCGCGAGCAGTTGCAGGCCATCGTCACTGCGCGGCAGACGACAGACCCGCACCTGCACTACCTTGACGGCACCGCGCTGTATGGCGCATCGGATAACGCCCGTCTGCCGCTGCCGGACGAACTGCATCCGGATGCGGCCACGCAGCGGCTCATTGGCGAGCGCTTCCACCAACAGGTTTTTTCGGACGACTCCCCCTACGGTTTAGGGAAGCTGTAAGTCAGCGTGTAGGCGCCGCCACCGGATACGGAATTCACCATGGCATAGTAGTAGCCCGCCGCGCCGTTGTAGCTTATCGATTCACTGGAGGTGGCACCGGTGCTGGCCGCCACCTGCACCCAGCCATTGGCCATGAACTTGTACAGGTATAGCTGGAAGTTGGTGTTGGCCGGACCGCTCAATTGCAAGCTGAAATTGCCGGCGCCGGTCTGCACCCAGCCCGGCGAAGCGCTGGGCGCGTAAGCGAAGCCGCCATTCGCCAGCGTACCGGTTTGCGTCACACCGCCCGGCGCCGATCCGCCATATTGTGCAAACACCTTGCGCGCCGCGCCTTCATTCACGGCATGCCACGGATAACCCAGCGTCCGCATGCGTGAATTTTCGGTAGGACGGTATTTGCCGCTCGGGCAGTACTGCGCGCCCTGGAACACACCCACCGTGCCATTGGGGTAAGCACCCAGTCCCGTGGGCACCGCCGTACTGCTGGCGATCAGGCTTCCCCATTTGACGTTGCGCGTGCCATTCATCGACACATCCGGCTCGCCGGGTTCGCCGGACAGGCTGCACGTGCCATAGTCATATTCGTCCGCCAGGCCAAACGCCGTATGGCCGATTTCGTGCAGCGCGATTTCGATGGACTGGGTCGCCATCGACAGCGTGGCGATCTCGCCACCGGAGCCGCCATAGCGCGTGGAGTTGGCGACCACGATGATGACATCGCGTTCATCCGGCGCCAGCACGGAGCCGACGATGTTGTAGACCTTGTCGGAGTTGACGCACAACAGGCGGTCGATGTTGTAGCAATAGAAGGCGGCATCCATGGCCGTGTCACGGTAAATGCCCCGATCCGGTTCGTCTACGCCAGACTGGTTGCTGGCCACATCCACACGGCGCACGTTCATGGCGCTGCGATTGGCGGCGAACAGGGGATCAGCCAGGAAGCCATCGATTACCTTCTGCGCATCGGCATGCCACTTGTTCATTTCCGCTGCCGTATAGCCATCGCCAACGAACACATAGTCCATATGGGTAGCCGCCGCACCGTTGTTGACGATGGTGGTGGCTGTGGCGGACGGCGCCAGCGCCGCGCGCATGGCTTTCGATGGCGCGTTCAGCTTGAGCAGGTCGGCGCGGCTGAACTGCGCCAGCGGCACGGCAGCAGTAGCAATAGCGGCGCTCCGGGCGCCCGTCACCGTCGCCTGCACCGGCAGCACCTCGATACTGGCGGTATCCGCGTCAAAAGGCATGGACACTTCAAATATCCCTTCCTGCTGCGGCACCGTGTCAGCAACCTCGATTGCGCCAGTGGCTGGGTTGAACGCCTCGATATGGCGCTGGCGGCCGCTGGCCACCGTCACTTCATGCAGTACCGCGCCCGTGGCGTCACGTGCGACAACGCGCCATTGCGTGCCCGCAGCCCCCTTGCGCACATCGGGACTCAGCGCAAAGTTCCCGACCTGTACATGCCTGGCGATGAAGGCAGCGCCATTACGTCCTTCCGTAAATGCCAGGCGCAGTGCGATGTTGTCGGCACTGGCAGCGCCGGCGGCAAGCAGGCCGGCCAGCGCCGCTGCGATCAATCCAGATTTCATCAGTCTCTCCCATTATTGTCATTGTGGAGCACTGATTGTCAGTTTGTTGACTGTAGCGCGCATGACCAAAACAGCGCTTCTTGCATAAACCTGCTACGGGCACCGCTGACTGTTGCGATATGCCACCGGCGATACGCCATAACGGGCAGTGAACGCGCGGCTGAAATGGCTGGCACTGACAAAGCCATGATCGAGCGCGATATCGACGATGCGGCCATCGCCATCGCTCAAGGCCGCGCAGGCGTGTTCGAGGCGGCAGTCCAGGATGTAGCGGTGTGGCGAGACACCCGCTGCGCGATGGAACTCGCGCGAGAAATGCGCCTGGCTCATGCCGCATAGCGCCGCCAGTTCGGCATTGGATGGCGGTGCATGCAAATGATGGTCGATGTGGCGCAGCACGCAGCGCAACCGCGGGCCACTCAGGCCTTCCGCTGCTGTCCGCACCGGCTTGGCATAATGCTCGGCCAGGTAGCAGGCCAGCACGAAGACCAGATGGTCGCACATCAGGTCCGCGCGCGGGCCGGCCAGCATGCGCGCATCCAGCATTTTCCCCACCAGTTCCAGCACCACGCCGTCGCGCATGAAGGAACTGGCCGTCAGCGCGACATCCGGCGCCGCGTCGGCGCGCAGCAGCATCTGGTCCATCAACGCCACCGGCAGGAACAGGTTGACGATATCGCAGGCGCCCAGCCGGCTCCATTTGCCCGACTCTCCGGGCGGGCACAGACGAAAGCGGCCAGCAGCGACCGTGCCGCCCCAGATGGGTGTATTGTCCTGCCAGATGCGCGTCTCCAGCGGCTCCATAATCAACGCCAGGCGATAGCTGCCGGGATGGGCGCTCAACGTACGGATCGTGTGATCCGGCTCCTCGCTGCGCCAGCGCACCAGCGCCGCCCCGGACGACGGCAGAGGACCGACGCAGGCGCGCAATGGCAGGGTTGCCCCGCTCTGGCGGAGCCAATGTTCAAGGTCAGCGGCGTTCTGCACTTGCATCTCCGGGACAGGACCAGTGAAGCGCAAGGGTAGCACAGCGGGAAATAAGCGCTATTCCTCGTCGAGCTGCTGTTTCACGCGTGCGGCAAGGGCGTCCGCCGTAAAGGGCTTGGTCAGTATCAGCATGCCGCGCTCCAGATGGCCGTGATTGAGCACCGCATGCTCCGCATAGCCGGTGACAAACAGTACCGGCACCTCGGGCACACGGGTACGCACGGCATCGGCCAGCTGGCGGCCATTCATCCCGTTCGGCAGGCCGACATCGGTAACCAGCAGGTCGATATCGGCATGGGCCTGCAATACCGTCAGTGCGGACGCGCCATCCTCCGCTTCAACCACGTCGTAGCCAAGGTCCGCCAGCATTTCCATGGTGACGGTCCGCACCAGCGGTTCATCATCCACCAGCAGGATCTTCTTGCGCCACAAAGCCACCGACGCTGGCTTGTTCACCGCCAGCGCATCGTCCTCCAGGCTCTCGCCGACGTAACGGGGAAGCAGCACGCAGACCCTGGCGCCCTGGCCCGGCTCCGATGCAATGCGGACCGTGCCGCCCGACTGCCCGGCAAAGCCAAACACCATGGACAGCCCCAGGCCCGTGCCCTGCCCCGCAGGTTTGGTGGTGAAGAAGGGTTCAAATGCGCGTGCCAGTACGTCGGCCGTCATGCCCGTACCGGTGTCGCTGACGGACGGCGACACATACTGCCCCGGCGGCAGGCCGTACTCGCGCGCACCGTCTTCGTCCAGCGCGTGGTTCGCCGTCTCGATCATCAGCTTGCCGCCGTTGCCCATCGCGTCGCGCGCGTTGATGCACAGGTTGAGCAACGCGTTTTCAATCTGCCCGATATCGACACAGATATTCCATAAGCCCCCCGTAGCGATGGTTTCGACTGCGATTGCCGGCCCCACGCTGCGGCAAACCAGTTCATGCATGCTGGCGACGATGTGGTTGAGATTAGACGGCCTGGGGTCCAGCGTCTGCCGGCGCGAAAACGCCAGCAGGCGCTGGGTCAGGGCCGCCGCACGCCTGACGGCGGATTGCGCGCCGCCCAGGTGGCGGTCGATATCGCCGATCCGGCCTTGCGTCAGCCGTATCTTCATCAATTCCAGGCTGCCGCTGATGCCAGCCAGGATGTTGTTGAAATCGTGCGCCAGGCCACCCGTCAGCTGGCCCACCGCATCCATCTTTTGCGACTGGCGCAGCGCTTCCTCGGCACTCAGCAGCGCGGCCGTGCGTTCCTCGACCCGCTGTTCCAGCGTCTCGTTCAGGGCGCGCAATGCAGCCAGCGCGCGGTCACGCTCGGCTTCCACAGCGCGGCGGCCCTCGATATCGAGCAGCACCCCCGGGAAGGACAGCGGTGTGCCATCGGCCGCCAGCTCGACGCGGCCATTGGCTTCCAGCCAGTAGTACTGGCCATCCTGGCGGCGCGTGCGGTACTGGTGGGCATAGGCGCCGCCGCGTTTCAGTACATCGTCAATCGCCGTTTGCAGACCCTGGCGGTCGTCAGGATGGACAGTGGCAATCACCTCGGCGAGGCTGAGGCCCGCCCGCGGCTGTTTCTGAGAGAAGCCGAACGCGTGGGCAAAGCCCTCATCGACACTGAACTTGTCGGTCGGCAGATCCCAGAACCAGGTGCCGATAATCGCGCCCGCCGCCAGCGCCAGCTGCACGCGCTGTTCATTCTCGCGCAACGCGGCCTCGGTCCTCTTGCGCGCGGTGATATCGCGGAACAGCACCGACACCTGGCGCATTTCCTCCGCCCCTACGCGCATCGCGGAGACTTCGATATGACGGCCCACGGCCAGGAATTCCTGTTCAAAGCGCGTCGCTTCGCCGGTCCGCAGCACCCGCCCGTAAAGGTCCAGCCAGGTCTGGGCATTATCGGGCTCGATCTCCCGCAGCCGCTTGCCGACGATATTGCTGATGCCCGTATGGCGCTCGTAACCGGAATTGGCCTCCGTGTGGATGTAATCGCTGAGCGGCCCTTCCGGGCCATCAATGAACTGGATGATGCAAAAGCCATCATCAATGGCTTCGAAAAGCGCCTGGCGGCGGATGCGGCTGAGCGCAAGCTGGTTTTCCAGTTCGGCGTGGCTCAGCGATGCCGGTTCATTGTCCAAGATAGCGTCTTTCGTCGTCATAGCAGCCAGTAGTATAGCTGCTATGCCGGCTGACGCTACAACGTGAACCGGCCTACCGTACTGGCGAGCGACACCGCCTGCTCTTTCATGCTGTCGGCCGCCGACGCAGCTTGCTCCACCAGCGCCGCATTCTGCTGCGTGACTTCGTCCATATAGCCGATGGCGCCATTCACTTCGGCGATGCCCGCGCTCTGCTCCTGGCTGGCGGCGCTGATGGCGCCAATCAGCCCGGCCACCTGGTGCACCGAGCTGACGATGCGCTCCATGTGCTGGCCGGCGTCACCCGCCAGCATGCTGCCGGTTTCCGCGCGTTGGTGGGCATCCGCGATCAGCTCCCGGATTTCCTGCGCGGCCGCAGCGGAGGATTGCGCCAGTGTCCGCACTTCGGCGGCGACGACGGCAAAGCCGCGTCCCTGTTCGCCAGCGCGTGCCGCTTCCACCGCAGCGTTCAAGGCCAGGATATTGGTCTGGAACGCCAGTGCATCGATGGCGCCGATGATGTCGGCCATGCGGCGCGAACCATCGCGGATACGGTCCATGGTCTGGACCACGTTCTGCACCACCAGGCCACCGCTGCTCGCGGCACGGGAGGCGGAAACCGCCAGCTCGCTCGCCGACCGCGCGTTGGCAGCGGTGCCCTGCACCGTATTGGTCAGCGACTGCATGGCGCTGACCGTTTGCTCCAGCGAACTGGCTTGCGCCTCGGTGCGTGCCGACAGGTCGCCATTGCCGCCGGCGATGTCGGCAGCCGCCATGCGTACCATGTCGCTGGCGAGGCGGATCTGCCGCAGCACGTCGCTGATCTGGTCCGCAAAGCGGTTGAAAGCACGGCTGATCTGCGCCAGTTCGGTCGGGCCGCCATCATCCAGACGGCGTGTCAGGTCGCCATCACCATCGGCGATGTGGGACAAGGCATCGCGCACCAGATGCAGGCTACGCAGTTCGCGCGCGATCAGGACGGACAGTACGACAGCCGCCGCAATGCCCAGCACCACGGCAGTCATTGCGGACGTCAGCAGCATGTCACTCAGGCCGGCGGTTGCTTCGGCCCGGTCCAGCACCAGCGCCAACAGCCAGCCGGTGCCGGGAACGGCAGTGGCAAACAGGATACAGTCGCGACCATTCAGCGTGACGGCCGCGTTGCCGCCGGAAGACTCCAGCGCCGCCAGGCCGTCGTGTGACAGGCCTGCGCCCAGCGTATCCACCATCTGCATGGTGCGCTCTTTCTGCGGGTGTGCGATGACGCGGCCTTCGCGGTCGATCAGGAAGGCGTAGCTGCCTGGCGTCGGATGCAGCGCCAGCACCTGCGCCACGACCTTGGCCAGCGAAACGTCGGCAGCCAGCACGGCCTGCGGCGCCGGTTCGGCAAACGTCACCACCAGCTCACCACGTCCCGCGTCCACATACGGCGGTGTAATGACAGGACCGCCTGCCTCGACCGGCTTGCGATACCATGCACGCGTGGTGGGATCGTAGTCCGCAGGCGGCGGCTCATCGCGCGACGACGCGATGCGTTTGTCGGCGTAGCCGATGTAGACGTTATCGAAACCACCCGCCTGCGCTGCCGCCTTGAGCAAGGGCTGCGGTTGCGCCAGCGGAGCCGCGTGGCGCAGCGACGAAACCAGTGAACGCCGCGCGGCGACCCAGTCGCCTATCGCCGCTGCCTGGCTGGCCGCCAGCTGGCGCGTCTGCACATTCATCGTCTCCAGCGTACGGTTGCGGGTAGAGGCGTAGTTCGCGGCCGCCACCGCCAGCATCGCCAGGACGACAACAGCCACGCACAGGCCGATCAAGCGGCCGCGCAATGTAGAAAACATGGGAAATCCTATGGATAAAAAAACGGCCGGCAGAACGCCGGCCGCAAAGCACAGGCTTACTTCTTGGGCGGCATGCCCATCACAGGGTTGCCCAGCACCGAGGTGGACAAGGTGTAGATGCCGTGATTGGAGAACACCCACACCAGATTGCGGTCCCATTCCACGAAGATGCTGTGCACCGGGTTAGGCAGTGCGCGGATCGACAGGGTCTGGCCGTCGGTGGTCTTGCGGTCCGCATCGATCATCTTCGGCACGAAGTAGGCGGCGATGGTCGGGTTCAGCGGGTCTTTCACGTCAAAGATCTGCATGCCGGCGTTGTAGTACGAATATGGCATGTAGCGCGGGCTCGGCGTACCTGGCTGGATCTGCGCATAACCGCTGCGCTTCGGACCAAAGCTGCCGCGGCGCTGGCAGAAGTCGGTGAATGGCGCATCCTTCGGCGGCGTTGGCGTAGGCAGCGTGTTCACGATCTTCGGATGCAGCGGATCACGGACGTCGATAGAGTAGATCGCCTTCAGCGGCTCATAGCAGTCTTCCGACATCGGATAGCCGCTGTAGTAAACCATGCCGGTCGAATCCACCTTGCTGACGTCGATGTTATCGCCCTCGGTGCCGGTCACGCTGACTGGCATATCGATGTGCGCCACCGCATGCATATTGGCCGGATTCGAAATATCGATCACGTAGAAGCCGAAGCCGCCCATGGCCGCATAGCCGTACTTGCCACCCTGCTCCACTGGTTTCGGAATGAACAGCGGCATGCGCGCGCCCATCCACGAAGTCTTGTTGCCGGCACGAGGATTTTTCTTGTATTCCTCTTCCTCGCCCAGTCGCGAGCCAGGCGCCCACCAGGTCGACAGGCGTTTTGGATGCGATGGATCGGAGACATCAAACGCCAGCTGCGCACCCGCATACAGATAGGTCTTGTACTCGGTGTTGGCGAAGGTATCGTCAGGCGCACCGGCCACAAACAGATACTGGCCGCCGTCATATGCCGGCACGTCCTGGCAACCGGAACCCTGCTGCGGCTGATCCTGCGCCGAGTGGTAGGGATCAAGCGAGGTTTCGGACAGCAGCTTCCAGTCGGTCCACTGCGGGCTGGTCACCTCGTAGATACGGAAGCCGCGCAGCATCTTGCGTTCACGCGCCTTCTTGACGTCATCCGGGTTGGTGTACTTGTTCTGCACCAGGCCATAACGCGAGATCTCGTAGCACTGCACGGCGATCATCTTATCCAGCTTCTTGTTGTACTTGACGTTGAATGGTCCGAACTGATGCTCGCCGCCCTTGGTGTTAAAGGTCTTCTGCTGCACCACCTTGACGTCGCGCGGATTGGTGATGTCGAACAGGTTGTACATCCAGGTTTCGTAGTCGTACAGATAGCGGCGGCCATTCAGGTCGAAGCTGGCCTGCCAGCTGTGGCCCGCGCCCGCCACGTAAGGCGAGAAGTTCTCGACCTTGACGTTCTTGAGGTACTGGTTCTGGTCCAGATATGGCAGGCTGCCTTCTACCGGGTGGGCACCGTAGGCATCCGGCGTCGCGTCCGGGCTCTTGAACTTGCCGGTCTTGGCGTCGTAGCCATACGAACCTGGCGCCGGTACTGGCGGTTCGCCTGGCAACAGCTCACTCTTCTTTTGCATCGGGCCTGGCGCGTCTGGCGCGTGCAGATTCAGGCCGCTGCGCGGCGCTTGCGCCAGCGCGCTGCTGCTCAACATTGCCGCGCCTACAGCCAGCACCAGCGGGGATACCATCTTGGTCGTTTTTTTCATATCAGTCTCTCAGTGAATCAGAAGGAATGGCGCAGGCCTATCTGGGTTCCGCGTTCCGGGTTGCCGCTGCCGCTGTAGTTGAAGGTCAGCGGATACGGTACTTTAGGGCTTCCCTTGGTCAGCACGCGGCCATAGTTGACATAGGCGTCGGTGCGTTTGGAGAAGCGATAGCTGTAGCCCAGCAGGATGCTCTCGCCGTTGGTCAGATCCTTGCCTACGTCGTCATGACGGCTTACCGCGCTGACGTAGACGCTGTGGGTGGTGTCGATCTTCCAGCGCGCGCCCAGTTGTACATCCCAGCCCTTGGTCTGGAAGCCGACATAGGGCGGATAGGCGTAGTAGCCGTTGTAGGTATGGTAGATGAACGTCGGCTCAAAGCCGCCGAAGCGGTACACCGCCGAGATGTAGTTGTCGCGCGATGATTCCAGCTTGGGGGTGCTGATGTTCTTGATGTCCTTGCGGTCGGTCACATAACCCAGATACAGCGGGCCGTTGCGGTATTCGACACCCGTGCTGTACACGCGGCCGTTATGGTCTGCAGTCTCGTTGCCGGCGGTAGCCATGAAGCGGCCCTTGAAGCCGTTCACCGACGGCGTGGTGTACGACACCGCATTGTTCTCGCGCCACGGCGCGTAGAAGAACACGCTGTTGCTCACGCGGCTGTAATCACCCGACCAGCCCGGATCGGCATAGCCCACGATCCAGTACGACGGCGTATTCTGGCGGCCCAGGGCCAGCGCGCCCCAGTTGCCGCGAATGCCGACATAGCTCTCGCGCGGGGTTGGACCAACACCGGTATCGGCCGAGAACTGCATCTGGTGCAGGAAGAAGGCCTGGTTGCCATCGCCCAGATCCTCGGTGCCGCTGAACTCCAGGCGCGACTGGCTCAAACCACCGCTGGACACGCGCGTCAGCTTTTCCCTGGTGGTCGCCAGGCTTTCGACGTTGACGTCGATAACGCCGGAAATCACGATGTTATCGGCGGCCGCATGTCCTGCGGCCATGCACGCCAACGCTGCAGTACAAATCCATCCCTTCTGTTTCACTTTCATGTCTCCACTCCCTTTTTAATATTTGAATCATTGTTGTCAAATCTTTTTTATGTGGGGCTTTGCGTGGTGCTGCTGTTTAAGTCAGGTCACCGCCTTCCTGGTCAGGAACTTCTCCTGATTCCATTCGCCGGACGCCATGATCTGGGCCAGCACGTCCACCGTGTGATACACGTCGATATGGCGAACATACAGCGGCGCAAAGCCGAAGCGCAGAATGTCCGGCATGCGGAAGTCGCCCGTAATGCCGCGTGCGATCAGCGCCTGCACAATCGCGTAGCCTTCAGGGTGGGTCAGCGCCACCTGACTGCCGCGCAGTTCGCGCTCGCGTGGCGAACCAATACCGAAGCCATATTCGCCCAGGCGTTCATCCACCAGACGGATGAACAGGTCGCACAGGTCCTGGCTCTTGGTGCGCAGCTGCGCCATATCGACGCCGTCGAATACATCCAGCGCCGAATCCAGCGCCAGCATGGACAGCAGCGGCGGCGTGCCGCACTGCATGCGGTTGATGCCTGGCGCCGGCTGATAGTCCTTGACGAACGCGAACGGCTGCGCGTGGCCATGCCAGCCCGATAACGGCTGGCGCACGAGTTCCTGATGGCGACGCGCGACGTAGACGAAGGCCGGTGCACCAGGGCCGCCGTTCAGATATTTGTAGCCGCAGCCGACCGCGAAGTCGGCGCTGCATGCATTCAGCTCCACGTGCAGTGCACCAGCGCTGTGCGCCAGATCCCAGATACACAGCGCACCGGCGGCTTGCGCCTGGCGTGTGATGCCGGCCATGTCGTACACGCGGCCGCTGCGATAGTTCACGTGGGTCAGCATCAGCACTGCGACGCTGTCGTCCAGCGCATCGGCGACGGCGGAGGCATCGGATGGCACATAGCGGATCTCGGCGCCAAACAGTTCGGCGACGCCTTGGGCGATATACAGGTCGGTCGGGAAGTTGCCTTCTTCGGTCAGGATCACTTTGCGGCCAGGGTTCAGACGCAGTGCCGCCGACAGGGCTTTAAACAGGTTCACGGAAGTGGAATCGCCTACCATCACTTCATCCGCGCTGGCGCCGATCAGTGCTGCGACTTTGGCAGCAACGCGTTGCGGCAGATCGATCCAGCCGGCGTCGTTCCAGGAACGGATCAGGCCCGTGCCCCACTCGCCTGCAATTGCCTGCTGCATGCGTGCCGGCAGATGTGCAGGCATCGCGCCCAGCGAGTTACCGTCCAGGTAAACCTCGTCTTGCGGCAGGGTGAATCGGTCGCGGCAAGCGGCCAGCGGGTCGCGCTGGTCCATGTCGATGCAGTCTTGCTTGGTCAGTCTCATGCTTGTTTTCCTTGATTTACTTGTGTAGCTGAACCCAGTATGCATGGGTGTCGCAATAAGCGAAAATGAATAGTTAGGCTCCAGATATTCCGTTTTCTCATATCCAAAATCGACGGACGAAGCCCTCCCCTGCGGGATAAAAAACCGTTAACAACGGGGGTGATTTAGCGCTTGCGGTACCAGAAGAAATACATCACGCTCAAGGCCAGCATGAAGGGCAGGCCTGTCATGAGCGTCATCGCAAACTCCTTGGTGAAGGCGGTGGTGACCATGATCGCCAGCATCAGCCCTGCGCCCAGCATCGTCAGCCAGGGGAAGGCCCAGATACGGAACGGCAGCGGCGCATGGCCTTCGCGCGTCCAGCTGCGGCGGAAGAAGTAGTGGGTCACGAAAATCATCATCCACGTGAACATGGCGCCGAACATGGAAATCGCCATCATCAGCATGAAGGAGCCATCGGGGAACAGCACGCTCAGCACCGTTGCCAGCGCAATGCCGACGCAGGACAGCATCAGCGCCGCCACTGGTACACCGCGCTTGCTCAAGATGCCGAAGCGCTTGGGCGCCTGCCCTGCCCGCGACAGCGAGAACATGGTGCGCGTGGTGATGTACAACTGGCTGTTCATCGACGACAGTGCCGCGACCAGAATTACAAAATTGATCACGCCCGCAGCGCCTGGAATATGCAGCGCCTGCATCGCCATCACGAACGGGCTGTTGCCGCCGCCCGCCGCCGCCCATGGCACGATGGCCAGCATCAGGCCCAGCGTGAGCATGTAGAACACCACCAGGCGCAGCATCGTGGCGCGGAAGGCGCCGGTGATGGCCTGTTGTGGATCGCGCGCTTCGCCCGCCGCCACCGCCACCATCTCGATGCCGAGATAGCTGAAAATGGAGACGATCACGCCTGCCCACATGCCCGAGCTACCGTGGGGGAAGAAGCCGCGGTCACCCACATAATTCTTGAAGCCGATCGGGCTGGTCTCCGGCGCCGCATACACCATGTAGGCGCCGAGCAGAATAAACAGCACAATCGCGGCAATCTTGATGGTCGAGAACAGATACTCGACGTTGCCGAAAATGTTCACGCTCATCGCGTTCACCAGGATCAGGCAGGCGGAGAACAAAACGATCCACAACCAGGCCGGCGTGCCGGGGAACCAGTACTGCATGTACAGCGCCACGGCCGTCACCTCGGTACCGACGGCCAGCACGATGGATGACCAGTAGCTGTAGCGTACCGAGAAGCCCGCCCACGGCCCCACATAGTGCTCGGCGTAGGAGCCGAACGAGCCGGAGGTCGGATGGGCTACCGTCATTTCGGCCAGGCAGCCGATCAGCAGCATGGCGATCAGCGCACCGATGGCGTAGCTGACCAGGACACTGGGACCGGCAAAGCCGATGGCAAAACCGCTGCCGAGGAACAGGCCGGTGCCGACGGCGCCGCCAATGGCAATCATGGACATCTGGCCGCTGGACAGGCCGCGATGCAAGCCCGTCTCCCGTTCCACGATGGCGGAAAAGCCGCTCTTGTTGTGATTCATTTTGTCTCCTGTGATGCTTTTCTTTTAAATGCCGAAGAAGGCTTGCGCATTCCCACTCAACAGTCTTTGCTGTCGTTCGGGTGTGAAATCCGCTTCGCGTATGAGCCGTCCCACTTGCTGTTCGCCGAGCGGGTACGGGTAGTCTGACCCCAGCATCACGCGCTCCTCGCCCATCACATCGACCAGCAGCGATAGCGCACGCTGATCGAAGACCGCCGAGTCGACATAGAAGCGGTCCACATACGACGAGGGTGGATTGGGGCAGTCTTCACGCACAATGTCGCGCTGGTGCCAGGCGTTGTCGACACGTCCCAACAGGAAGGCGAAACTGCCGCCGCCATGGGCAAAGCAGATCTTGAGCGATTTGGGCAGACGTTCGAAGGCGCCGGACATAATCAGCGACAGGATGCCGAGCTGCGTTTCGGCCGGCATCGCCACCAGCCATGGCAGCATCCACTTCTTCATGCGCTGCTCGCCGCCCATCATGTCCCATGGGTGCACCAGCAGCGGGATGCCTTCGTTGGCGCAGTGGGTCAGGAAAGTCAGCAGACCTTCATCATCCAGATCCAGGCTGCCCAGGTGATTGCCGATCTGGACGCCGAGATGGCCGGTGGCCTTGGCGCGGCTGGCTTCACGGCAGGCGGCGTCGATATCCTGCAGCGGCACCTGCGCCAGCGCCTTCAGGCGCACCGGGTTGTGGGCGCACAGTTCCAGTGCATAGTCATTCATGCGCTGCGCCCACGGCAAGGCCTGGGCGATTGGATAGCGATAGCCAAACATTACCGGCGTTGCCGACATGAGCTGGATATCAACGCCCGAGCGGTCCATCTCCTCGACGCGGCGGGCGGAATCCCACAGCGCCGAATACACGGGGCGGAACGGCTGGTCGCCAGTCATAATCATGCCATGTTCGCTGTCGCGGATTTCCAGCCATGGCGCGCCCTGGGCATCGAGTGCAGCCGCTTCCGCGCGGGTAATCGGCGGGAAGAAGTGCGAGTGGATGTCGATGACCGGGTTGGCTTTCGGCGCGGCGCTCATGCCGCGCTCCCAAGCTTGCCGGGATGGACCGCCTTGCATTGCGGGCAGACACGCAGCGAGGCGTCGCCGTAGAAACGCTGGAACAGCGGCGGCAAATCGTCAACGATGCTTTGCAGCTGCACCTCGATGCGGTGCACCAGATGGTTGCACTCCAGGCAGTACCATTCGAACCCGTCGCGCATGCCATGCGGGCGACGGCGCTCGATCACCAGGCAAAGGCTGTCGGGATCGGGACGCTGCGGCGAGTGGCGCACGTGTGGCGCCAACAGGAAGATGTCGCCCTCCTTCAGGTCCAGCCGTTCGACGCGGCCGTTGTCCATGATGTTTAAATGAGCATCACCCTTAAACTGGTAGAAGAATTCTTCCAGCGGATCGTCGTGATAATCGGTACGCTGATTCGGGCCGCCGACCACCGTAACGATGAAGTCTGCGTCCTGCCAGATCTGCTGATTGCCCACCGGTGGCTTGAGCAGATGTGCGTGTTCCGCAATCCACTGCTGGAAATTGAACGGCTTGCCAAATTTATACATTATTGTCTCCAGCGTTTATTTTAAAGGGTGCCAGGCGATGGCCTTGATTTCAATGAGCAGATGCGGGTGCGGTAGTTGGTGTACCGCCACAGTGGTGCGGGTCGGCCCGTCGTAATCGAAGTATTCGCCGTACACCTCGTTGTAGCCGCCGAAGTCATTCATGTTGACCAGGAAGGTGCTGATCTCAACGATGTCGGACAGATCGGCGCCCGCGCTGCGCAGGATGTCGCGGATGTTGTCGATGACGGCGCGGGTTTGCGCACGGATGTCCAGCGAGGTGGTCCCCAGTGCGTCCACCTCCACCCCGGCCAGCGTGTTGTCCGGACGGCGCGAGCTGGTGCCGGAGACGAACAGAAAATCGCCGGCACGTTTCAGGTGCGGGAATTTGCCGCGTGGCTGGGCTTTGCCTTCCACCAGTTTTGCTTCGGTCTTCATGCTCACACTCCCGTCAGGAATTCAGCGCGGCCAAGGCCACCGATGTCAACGCTGACATGCAGGCCTGGCTGGAGCGCTTCGGCGGCGGTGGCCGCACCAGCCATAATCAGCGAGCCTGCCGGCAGCACCATGCCGCAAGCGCTGGCCAGTTGCGAAGCCTGCACCACGCTGCGCAGCGGATTGCCGAGGATGGCGCCGGTGCTGCCCAGCGCCACAGGACGGCCGTTGAAGCGCATCGTTACGCCGCGGTTATTCAGCTGCGCCAGGTCGGCGCAGAACTCACCGACCACCACCCCGGCCGACGAGCAGTTATCCGCCACCACGTCTTCCAGGTTGAATTTGAAATTGCGGTAGCGCGAATCGATGATCTCCATGGCCGGCGCCACGCCCGCCAGATAATCCGCCGCTTCCAGCAACGTCAAGGGGCGATCGATGGCGCGGCTGGTCAGGAAGCACAGCTCCGGCTCGACACGCGGATGGATGAAATCACCGAGGTTGACCACGCCGCCCTCTTCGTACAGCATGGCGTCCGTCAGCAGGCCCCAGATCAGGCTATCGACGCCCATCTGTATCATCTTGGCGCGGCTGGTGAAGCCCAGCTTTACGCCAACCGGCTTCTCGCCCCGCGCATGGCGCAGCGCGATGGACGCATGCTGGATAGCGTAAGCCTGATCCAGGCTGTAGCCGTGCTGCGGCGCCAGCGGATCGATCTCTACATGCTCGCGCGCCGCGCTGTCCAGCTGCTGCGCCAGCGCCGCGATATCGACGGTCGGCATGTGCGCCACGTCCGTCAGGTGCCACGATCCGGCGCTCATGCGGCCTCCTTTGCACGGCGTTGCTGCACCAGGTCCAGCGCGACATCGACAATCATGTCTTCCTGGCCGCCCACCATGCGGCGGCGGCCCAGCTCCACCAGGATATCGACCGTAGCAATGCCGTAGCGCGACGATGCCGCCTCCGCGTGCCGCAGGAAGCTCGAATACACGCCCGCATAACCCAGCGCCAGCGTCTCGCGGTCCACACGCACCGGACGGTCCTGCAATGGCCGCACCAGTTCATCGGCGGCGTTCATCAGCGTGAACAGGTCGGTGCCGTGCTCCCAGCCCAGACGATCGACAGCAGCAATGAACACCTCCAGCGGCGCATTGCCCGCCCCTGCGCCCATGCCGGCCAGCGAAGCGTCCACACGGTCGCAGCCATTTTCAACGGCAACGATGGAGTTGGCCACACCCAGCGACAGGTTGTGGTGCGCGTGCATGCCGGTCTGCGTTTCAGGCTTCAGCACATCCTTGAACGCCTGGAAGCGCGCGGCCACATCACGCATCGACAGCGCACCGCCCGAATCGACCACATACACACATTCCGCGCCGTAGGACTCCATGAGTTTGGCCTGCTGCGCCAGCGCTTGCGGCGTCGTCATGTGCGACATCATCAGGAAGCCAACCGTGTCCATGCCCAGCTTGCGCGCATGTTCGATGTGCTGGAGCGAGATGTCCGCTTCGGTGCAATGCGTGGCAATGCGTACCGTGCGCGCGCCCGCCTTGTAAGCCGCATCCAGATCGTGCACAGTGCCGATGCCCGGCAACAGCAGCGTGGCGATGCGCGAGTGCGTCAGCACGTTGGCCACGGCTTCGATCCATTCCAGATCGGTATGCGCGCCAAAGCCATAGTTGAAACTGGAGCCACGCAGTCCATCGCCGTGTGCGACTTCGATGCTGTCCACCTTGGCCGCATCCAGCGCGCGGGCAATGGCCACCGCCTGTTCCAGCGAGTACTGGTGCCGGATGGCGTGCATGCCGTCACGCAGGGTGACGTCAGACACATAAATTTTTTTGCTCATGGCGTGTTCCTTATTTTGCCAGCGCGCTGGCGGCGATTTGTTCAGCCGTGGCCAGCGCGGCCGACGTCATGATGTCCAGGTTGCCCGCATAGGCAGGCAGGTAATGGGCCGCGCCTTCCACTTCAATGAAGATGGAGACTTTGAGGCCATGCACCTTGCCCAGACCCGGAATGTTGATCGGACGGTCCGCAGGAATGCGCTCAAACTGCACCTGCTGCTTCAGGCGATAACCCGGCACGTAGGCGCTGACCTTGGCCGCCATCTCTTCAACGGATGCACGGATCTCATCCTCATTGGCACTTTCCTCGGCCAGGCAGAACACTGTGTCGCGCATCATCAGCGGCGGTTCGGCCGGATTCAGTACGATAATGGCCTTGCCCTGCGCCGCACCACCTACGCTGACGATAGCCTGCGAGGTCGTCTCGGTGAATTCATCGATATTGGCGCGCGTGCCCGGGCCAGCGGACTTGCTGGCGATGGACGCGACGATCTCCGCGTAATGCACCTTGGCGATACGCGATACGGCACGCACCATCGGAATCGTGGCCTGCCCACCGCAGGTCACCATGTTCAGGTTGGGTTCATTCAGGTGCTCATCCAGATTCACCACCGGCACCACGTACGGGCCGATAGCGGCCGGCGTCAGGTCGATCACACGCACGCCGTGCCATTGCAGCAGGCGGTTATGCTCCGCATGCGCGCCTGCCGATGTGGCGTCAAACGCCAGGCGGATCTGCTTGAAGTTCGGTAGCGCCGCCAGTCCTTGCACACCTTCATGCGTGGTTGGCACGCCCAGGCGGGCGGCACGCGCCAGGCCATCCGAATTTGGATCGATGCCCACCATCGCCCCCATCTTCAGGTGACGCGAATTGCGCAGTACCTTGATCATCAGATCAGTACCGATATTGCCGGAGCCGATGATGGCAACCTCCCAGCGATCTTGTTCTTTGTCTTGCATGGAATCTCCCTTGTTTTATCAGGCGCTGAAGGCGGCACGCACAATGCCCAGGCCTTCGATGCTCGCTTCGAATACATCACCGGGACGGGCCACGGCCATCGGCCCAAGTGCGCCGGTCAGCACAATGTCGCCGGCCTGCAATGGGCTGCCGAGACGCGCCATGGTGTCGGCCAGCCAGACAGCCGCGCGCAGCGGATTACCGAGACAGGCCGCACCCGCGCCAACCGATACCTGTTCGCCGCGCTTCTCCATCACCATGCCGCAACCCATCACGTCAAACTCGGACAGCTTGACGGGACGCGAGCCCAGTACAAACAAGCCGCTCGACGCGTTGTCGGCAATGGTGTCCGCCAGGCGGATATCCCAGTTGGCGATGCGGCTGCCGACGATCTCGATGGACGGCAGCGCATAGGCGGTGGCGCGCAGGATGTCGGCGACGGTATTCTGTTCATGCGGCAGTGAGCGCTCCAGCACCAGCGCGATCTCCGCTTCCACCTTCGGTTGCAGCACGCGGCCCGGTGCGACTTCTTCGCCATCGCACAGGCACATATCGGCAAACAGCATGCCGAAGTCCGGCTGGTTCACGCCAAGCTGCTTCTGCACCGCGACCGAAGTCAGGCCGATCTTGCGGCCGACGGCACGGCGGCCACGTACCAGCCAGCGGTCGGTATTGATCTTCTGGACCGCGTAGGCGCGTTCGATGTCGGTAGCGCCAATCAGGTCGCGTACCGGCGCGCATGGTTCGCCGCGCTGGTGCGCTTCCCAGATCAGGTCAGCGGCTTGCTGTACTTGCATATTCATGGACGGCGCTCCTGCACAAAGGTGAATTCGATTTCCACACTGGCGCCCAGCGGCAGCGCACTGACGCCGATGCTGGTACGGGCTGGTGGCGTGACATCCGGCGTGAACACGGCTTCCCATGCGGCGTTGATCTCGCCGAACAAGTCCATGCGCGTGGTGTAGATACGGGCAATCAGCAACTGGTCCAGCGTGACGCCGTAATCCGGCAAGGCACGCTGCAGGATGGCGAGGATGAAGGCCGCTTCGGCGCCAGGGCCGCCGGCCATCAGCGCGCCGGTGCCGGGGTCGAGGGCAATCATGCCGGACAGCTGCACCGTGTCGCCGATATGCACGCATGGGCTGTAGCGGAAGCGCGGCGCAGCGACCGCCGGGGACTGTATCGTTTGGCGTTGCATGCTATCTCCTTACAGTTTGATGCAGATGTTGGCGACGTCGGAATAGAAGTCGAGCGAATAGCGGCCGCCTTCACGCCCAAGGCCGGACAGCTTGACGCCGCCAAATGGGGTGCGCAGGTCGCGCAGATACCAGGTGTTGACCCAGACCAGACCCACATGGATGCGGCGCGCAACGCGATGCGCGCGTGACAGGTTGGTAGTCCACAGCGCGCAGGCCAGGCCGTACTTGCTGTCGTTGACACGGGCGATGATTTCCTCCTCATCGTCAAACGGCGCGATATGGCATACCGGGCCGAAGATCTCTTCCGTATTGCAGCGCGCGTTATCCGGCAGGCCAGTCCACACGGTCGGTTGCACGTACGCGCCTTCGTCGCGCGCATCGCCAAATACCGGCACGCCGCCGCCAGCGACCACCGTCGCGCCCTCTTCCACCGCCAGGCGGTAGTAGCTCAACACCTTGTCGCGGTGGCCGTGCGAGATCAGCGGCCCCATATCCACATCCGCTTCCTCGGGGAAGCCAATGCGCAGCGCCTGTACTTTCTGTTTGATGGCGGTGACGAATTTGTCGTAGATCGAGCGGTGCACATAAACGCGCTCGGAGCACAGGCATACCTGGCCGGAGTTGGTGAACGAGGAACGCATGACGCCAGCGACAGCCGCGTCAAAGTCCGCATCCGCAAACACCACGGCAGCGTTCTTGCCGCCCAACTCAAACGACACCTCTTTCACACCATCCGCCACCGCTTTCATGATGGTGCTGCCGGTGCGCGATTCGCCGGTAAAAGTCAGTGCATCGATGCCTGCGCTTTGCGTGAGGAACTGGCCCGCGGAATCAGCACCGCGGCCATGCACCAGATTGAAGACGCCCGCTGGCACGCCTGCCTGGCAAATCACTTCTGCCAGCAGCGTCGCGCTGGTCGGCGATTCCTCGGATGGCTTGGCGATGACCGCATTACCGCAAGCCAGCGCCGGCGCCACTTTCCACGTCAACAGCAGCAGCGGCAGGTTCCACGGCGAGATGATCCCCACCACGCCCAACGGTTTGCGCACCGTGTAATTCAGCGCGCCAGCACCGTCGGCGGTCGGCATTTCGAAAGCATCCGAATTGGCGCATGCCGCCAGGTCGGCGAAGGTACGGAAGTTGGTGATGGCGCGGGCGATGTCCAGGCTGCGCGCCTGATGGACCGGGCGGCCGGTGTCGGCCACTTCGGCGGCGACGAATTCGTCGAAGCGCGCCTCGATGCCGTCGGCGATTTTATGCAGCATGGCGGAACGCTGCTGCACGCTCATCTTGCCCCAGGGGCCGGACAGCGCGCGGCGCGCCGCTGCCACCGCCGACTCCACGGTAGCGCGGTCGGCTTCGGATACCCGCGACAGCAGGCGGCCATCAACAGGTGCGATGTTATCGAAAGTCGCTGCGCTGGCGACGAATTCGCCACCGATGTAGTGGCGCAGCAGGGCCGGTGATTCTGGTTTCAAGGCTGTCTCCTTATGCTCGGTATGAAATCGAGTATAGGGAGAAGCTGAAATAAAATATAATGAAAAAACCGGACTCAGGTATTCCTGTTTTTTATTACAACTCGCTGGCGGCGAGCGTCAGGCACTTGATGAATTTTGCCGCAGCCGGCGTGCTGGCGCGGTCATCGCGCACCGAATAGCCGATGCGGCCGAAGGCGCCGATATCGCCCAGCTCCAGTATCGTCAGCAACTGCAGTTGCGCAAAGTGCTGCGCCACGGCGCGCGGCATCAGGTTAATCGCCTGCATGGACTGCAGCAGGCCGATATTCGTCAGCAGCGATAACGATTCGACCACATTGGATGGCATGGGCAGGCCGGCGTCCGCAAACAGCCGTTCGGCACGCAGGCGCGCGGGCGACTCCATCGTCGGCAGCAGCCATGGCCAGTCGAGCAGCTGTTTCAATGCGATTTTTGACTGGCTGGCCAGCGGATGTCCGCGCCAGACCACGGCGCACAGAGCTTCGCTGTACAACTCCGTGTGGCGGAAGCTGTACATGCGGGCCAGCGGCAGGTCTGCTTCCGGCAGACGCCCTACCACCAGATCCAGCTCACCGGTGGCAAGCGCCGGGAACAGGCGGTCCGTCGGGCCTTCGCGCACCGTCACCAGCACGCCAGGGCGCTCGGCCTTCAGCCTGGCGATAGCGCTCGGCAGCAGCCGTGCCGATGCCGAGATCAGCGTACCAATCACTACATGGCCTGATTCGCCGGAGCGGAAGGAATTCAGTTCGTCAGTCAGATAACGCAGTTCGGCGATGACGGCTTTCACGCGGTCGCCCAGCAGGGCCGCATAGCAGGTCGGCACTACGCCGCGGTTGGTGCGCTCAAACAGCTCGACGCCCAGATCCGCTTCCAGTTCCTGGATCGCCTTGGTGACGGCGGGCTGGGTCAAATTCAGCTCGCGCGCCGCGCGGGCGATGGATTGCGACGCCAGCACGCGGTCAAAAATCAGCAGCGGCTTGAGTTTGATCCGCCGCAGCATGACGTCCACCAGCGGGATATTGACGCGGGCGCCCTCCCCCGGCCGCTCTGCCGGCAGATCGTCGTCATCAGGCAGCATGGGCGTCCTGACGCTCGCGCATTACTTCCAGCACGTGGACATTGAGACGGTTGGCATGGTCGCGCATCGCCAGATACGAACGCTCCGCATCCGAGGCGACGATGGCGTCAACGATGGCAGCATGTTCTTCCTGCGACTTGGCCAGGCGCCGCTCCACGCCGCCCTGCGCAGCGCGGAACTGGTTCAGGCGCAGGCGCAGCTTGTCGATGCTCTCGGCCAGGCTGCGGTTATGTGCGCCCGCGCAGATCAATTGATGGAACTTCGCATTCATCTCCAGGTAGCCTTCTTCGTCGCCCCGTTCGATGCACTCCAGGCTTTGCAGATGGATCAGCTCCAGTTGTTTTTTCTGCACAGCGCTCATGCGCTCTGCGCTGATGCGGCAGCACAGTGCCTCCAGCTCACCCATCGCTTCCAGCGTATCGGCCAGTTCATCGATGCTGATGCTGACCACAACGCCGCCTTTGCGCGGACGCAGCTCGATCAGGCCATTCGAGGCCAGTTCGCGCAGCGCAGCGCGGATGGGTGTGCGCGAGACTTTGAAGCGCTCGCCGATGGCGTTTTCTTCCAGGCTGTCTCCAGGCGCCAGGGTACCGTTGATAATCTCGTCTGCAAGGATGCGATAAAGCCGCATCGAAATGGTTTCCATCGTTTTTGCTCTTATCTACAAAGTTTTGACACTATAAACTATCGCGCGAACAGCTGGTTCAATGCCGCCAGCCCCTTGAATTCCAGCGCATTACCGGATGGATCAAGGAAGAACATGGTGGACTGTTCGCCCGGCTGACCGGCAAAGCGCACGTGCGGCTCCACCACAAAACTGACGCCCGCCGCGCGCACACTCTTGGCCAGCCCATGCCACTTGGGCATGTCCAGCACGATGCCAAAATGCGGCATCGGCACCGCTTCGCCATCGACCTGCCCGGCCTGCGCAGACACCTGCATGCCAGGCTTGAGATGCAGCGACAGCTGGTGGCCCAGACAATCAAAGTCTACCCAGCGCTCCGTGCTACGGCCCTCGGTAAATCCGAGGACGCCGCCATAGAAGCCTCGCGCCTCGTCCAGATCGCGCACGAAGAAGGCCAGATGAAATGGGTACAGTGCATTCATATGCATTCCTTTTAAAACAGCGACGACAACATCTTGGTCCCCACCACCAATAGCAGCAGCGCAAACAGCTTTTTCAGTTTCGCGACAGGCAGCGCATGTGCCCAGCGCGCGCCCAGCGGTGCGGTCAGCACGCTGACGCCCGCCACCGCCACCAACGCCGGCAGATAGACGAAGCCCAGACTGTATTCCGGCAGCCCCGTCACACGCCAGCCATTGACCACATAGCCGACCGCCCCCGCCAGCGCAATCGGAAAGCCCAGAGCGGCCGAGGTACCAATCACCGTGTGCAGCGGCACATTACACCACGTCATAAACGGAACGGACAAGGTGCCGCCGCCGATGCCGACGAAGCTCGAGACCACGCCAATCGCGCCGCCGGAGGCCAGCATGCCACCGCGCTCGGGCAGCTGGCGGCTGGGTTTGGGCTTGATATTCATGAGCATCTGCGCTGCGACAAAGTAGGCGAAAGCCACAAAAATCACTTTCAACAGATTGCTGGACATGTGGGCTGTAAGCCACACACCTGCCAGGGTGCCAAGCACAATGCCAGGTGTGAGCTTGCGCACCACCGCCCAATCGACCGCACCACGCCGATGGTGCGAGCGCAGGCTGGCGACAGACGTGAACAGTATCGACGCCATCGAGGTGCCCAAGGCGAGATGCAGCGTGTATTGGGGAGGAAAATGATGGGCCGCGTACATGAAGGTCAGCACCGGTACGATGACCGTGCCGCCGCCGACACCCAACAGGCCAGCCAGAATCCCGGCGAACGCGCCGAGACCGAGGTAGAGCAGAATATCCATATGTGTTCTCTTTAGAGTAGCGTGCAGGCCTGCTCAAAGCGCAGGCGCGGGCTGCGTGGGAAGATCCTGGCGTGGTCGCCGTGACCGAGGTTGCAGATGAAGTTCACGCGCACGCGCCCATCGGCAAAGAACTCCCGATTCACCGCTTGCGCATCGAAACCGGAGACGGGGCCGCAGTCCAGTCCCAGCGCACGCGCCGCCAGCATCAGGTAAGCGCCTTGCAGGCTGCCGTTGCGAAAAGCGGTCGCCTCGGCCAGCGCCGCATTGTTCGCGAACAGCGCGGCGGTAGATGGGTTATGCGGGAACAGCTGCGGCAGATGCTCATGGAAACGCAAGTCGTAGCCGATGACCGCTACCACCGGCGCATCACGCACCTTGTCCACATTGCCGGGATTGACGGCGGGGAGCAGCCGCGCGCGGGCTTCGGCGGTGCGCAGGAACAGTACGCGCGCAGGACTGCCATTCACACTGGTCGGGCACAGCTTCATGAGGTCATAAATCTGCTCCAGCAGCTCATCGCTCACCGGCGTTGGCAGCCAGCCATTGTGCGAGCGTGCAGTACGAAACAGCAGGTCCAGACCTGCATCGTCGAGCCGGGAGGCAACGCGATCTTCTGTCCGGACGCTCATGCTGCCTCCGGCTTGTATGCAGTTACACTCAACTCCACCACCATATCTGGATGCGGCAACTGCGCCACACCGACCGTCGCGCGGGCGGCGCGGCCGTTGAAGGACTGAGCGTACACCGCATTGTAGGCATCGAAGTACGCCATGTCCGTGAGATAGCTGGTCACGGTCACGCAATCGTCTAGCGTGGCGCCAGCCTCCGCCAGTGCGGCTCTGACCTTGTCGATCACAACGCGCGTCTGCAGGGCCGCGTCATACGGGCCGGCACCGGCAACGCTGCCATCCGCCTGTCGCGCACTCATGCCGGAGACGTAGATGAAATCCCCGGCCCGGCACCACGCCGGATAACGCCCCAGCGGCGCGATGGCAGCGCTCATGATGCCTCCAGGCCGGGCATGGCGAAACCTGCGGCCGACAACAACGCCTGCAATTCGCTCTGCTGCTGTTCACTCAACGCCCGTAGCGGTGGACGCTGGCGCTGCCACTGCTGGTCATCGCGATAGTGCGCTATCGTCCATTTAAGCGCCGCGATCATTGGGTATTTCTGGATGATCTGGCGTATCGTATCCAGCGAAGCCTGCGCTTTGGCCGCATCCGGCGCGCGCCAGTTTGCGCACATCGCGCTGATTGCGGCAGGATTGATGTTGATGGTGGCAGAGATGCAGCCCGCCGCACCGAGAGGCAAAGCCCGCGACAACAAACTCTCCGACGCGGGGAAAATCGACAGCTGCGGGAAACTGGTCAGCATCGCCTCCAGATTCGCCCAATCGCCAGAGCTGTCCTTGACGCCGGCGATCTGCTGCGGGAAGCGCGATGCCAGGCGTTCAATCAAATTCAGCGAAATCGGCACGCCGGAGAAAGCCGGTATGTGATACAGGAACACCCGCAGGTTGTCCATGGCCACGCGCTCAATCACTTCCGTGTAGTAGTCGAACAGGCCATCGTCCGAAACGCCTTTGTAGAAAAACGGCGGCAGCATCAGCACACCTGCGCAACCATGCAAGGTCGCCTGATGGCTCAGTTCCACCGTATCCGGCAGCGCACAACAGCCGGTGCCAGGCAAAATCCGGCTCGCATCCAGGCCCTGGCCGATCAAGTGATCGAGCAGCATCACGCGCTCGCTGACGGTCAGCGAATTGGCTTCGCTGTTGGTTCCAAAAACTGCCAGCCCTGCCCCCTGTTGCTGCAACCAGTGGCAATGCGTGGCAAAGCGTTCAAGGTCAGGACTCAGATCCGGCTTGAATGGCGTAACGGCGGGCGCAAACGCGCCTGTCAATCGGGTTGACATCATGTGTGTCTCCAATGCGTTGTTAAATGGGTCGTGTGCTGTCCAGGAAGTCGATCAACGCAGGGCCGAAGCAACGGTCCTGCGTGCCCAGATGCGCAACGACGGATGTGTGGTTATGACCCGGGACACGCAGCAAGGTGCACGCTGCGGCGGCGGCCTGCGCACGGTCATGAAACTCTCCGCCGTATGTGTCGAGATAAGGATTTTCAAATTCCGCAATCGCCACCAGCGCGGGTACGTCCAGGCGCGCGGCGTGCGTGCAAGGTGAAAGCGCCTCATAGCGCGAGGCGTCGTCGCCCCAGTAGGCACGCACACCGGCCGCATTTGGATTGCCCGGCAAGACGTCCGCCCGCAAGCGTGCGCTAATCAGCACAAGTCCAGACAGCCCGCTCTCCGCGCCGGCCACGCCGTTTCCGCCGCTTCCGCCACTGCCGACGCGCCGCGCGGCTTCAAGTGCCGGGTCAAGCACGTAGGACGCGGCGTGCGCGCCACCTGCCGAATGCCCGACCAGCACGATGTGCCGGGGATTCCCGCCAAACCGGCCGGCATTCGCGCGCAACCACGCCAAGGCCAGCGCAACATCCTCACTGCCCGCCGGATAAGGCGCCTCCGGCGCCAGCCGGTACTCCAGATTCACCGCCACATATCCCTGCTGCGCGATGTAGCGCGTCACATTGCTGTAGATCTCAGCATTGCTATTCATATTCCCACGCATGAAGGCGCCACCGTGCACGAACACCACCACCGGCGAAGGCGGCGCCCCCTGCGCATCATCCAGCCGATAGATGTCCAGGCACTGGCGCGGATGGTCGCCATACGCCAAAGCGGCATCCACCCGCACGCCATCCTTGCTGGCTGCCGCATGATGTGGCGTATAAATCGCCACCACCTGCTCGCGATGGCGGTTGATGTCCTCCGCCCAGCACGGCCCCATCGCCAGCAAAGCCTCGCGTTCGGCGTCGGACAAACCCACAAACGGCGGCGCCCACGAACGGAACGAAGCACCCATCAATAGACTCCCATGATCTGGCTGATCTGCGCGATGTACTCGCCGTATCGCGGATTGCCCTTGATGTTCTCCGGCCGTCGAGGGCGCGGCAAATCAATCGCAATATCATGAATCACACGTCCAGGACGCGCCGACATCACCAGCACACGGTCGGACAGGAACACGGCTTCCTGTATGCTGTGCGTTACCAGCAGCACGGTCTTCATATGTTCTTGCCAGATGCGCAGCAGCTCCACATTGAGCAAGTCGCGTGTCAGCGCATCCAGCGCGCCAAACGGTTCGTCCATCAGCAGTATCTGCGGGTCCAGCGCGAGAATCTGTCCGATGGACGCGCGCTGCCGCATGCCGCCCGAGAGCTGATGCGGGTGGCTGTTCTCAAAACCCGACAAGCCCAATGTCCGCGTGAGCTCCCGCACCTTGGGCGCCACCGTGGCAGCGGGTAGCTTGCGCAACTGCGCGCCAAGCATCATGTTCTGCTCAACGGTCAGCCAGGGCAGCATATTACTGGTCTGGAAAACCACACCGATATCCGGCGTCGGCCCATGCACGTCGCGATTCGCCACCTGCACCACACCTTCGCTGTGCGGTACGAGACCTGCAACGATGCGCAGCAAGGTGCTCTTGCCGCAACCACTGGGGCCAAGGATGGAGACAAACTCCCGCTCGCGTATCGACAGCGACACATCCTCCAGTGCATTCACCGATTGCTTGCCAGGGAAGCGCTTGACGACATCCGACACGCGTATCGCCAGCTTGGGCGCGGCCGGTTCCGCAATCGCACCCGGCATCACTTTAAGTTGGGCCATCAACACACCGCCTTCCCACGCCACCAGACGGCGCGCGACATAACTTCCACTGCCCAGTACAACAGGCTGGCCAGCACCGTAATCGTCAGGATCGCTGCAAACATCAGATCCGTCTGCGCATTTGCCGTGGCCAGTGTCATCAGGTGGCCCAGCCCTTTTTCCGAGCCGATGAACTCACCGACGATGGCGCCGATCACCGCCAGCGGCATCGCGATCTTCACGCCATCCACAAAACTCGGCAGCGCAGACGGCAACTGCAAGCGCAGCAAGGTGTCCCAGCGTGACGCACCCAGCGCACGGAAATGCTCCTCCAGGTTCGCCGCAATGCCGGACAAGCCGCCCAATGTCGCAATCACCAGCGGGAAGAAGGCAAACAGGAATGTCGATGCCAGCTTGGAGGAAAAGCCGTAGCCAAACCACACAATCATCAACGGCGCCAGCGCAATCTTCGGCATGCTTTGCAGCGCCGTGAGGAGCGGATACAGCGTACGCCGCGCGATGGCACTGAAGTGGATCGCCACGCCCAGCAGCAAGCCGCCTATGACCGCCAGCGCAAATCCCGCCAGCACCTCCAGCAGCGTAACCCAGCTTTCTGCCAGCAGCAGCTCGCGCTCCTCCCAGCCCGCCGCAATCACCTTGCTCAGGGAGGGCATCAGATAGCTGCGCACACCGGCCAGCGTGACACCGTATTCCCACACCAGCGCAACCGCGCCCCAGAACAGAATCGCCTCAATCGTGCGTTTCATGCGCGCCTCCGTTCAGTGTTTGCCAGACTTGGCGTCGATCACAGCCTGCGGCGGTGCGACCACAAAGTGCTTGAAGCGGTACTGATCGAAGGAGTCGATATTACGCTCCCAGACCTGCGGCCGGTAATCGCTGCCTGGCGGGATCTGCGTCATTTCGCAGTAGACTTCAACGTTGTTCCCATCCGGGTCTTTAAACACCAGGAACAGGTTCTCACCTGGGCCATGCTTGCCGATGCCGCGCACGATTTCAATACCATGCTCCTGCAGCACCTTCACCGTGCGGTCAATCTCCGCACGGTCCTCGACCAGATAGGAGAAATGCTCCAGGCCCGGCCGGCCATAATGCGGCAGATCGTTGATGCCTTCTGCATCCTTGGGAATCTGCGACAGCGCCAGGTCGTGGTGGTCTTCGCCAGAACGCAGGAACACCATCTGATCGGAAATCCAGTCCGACACCTGCAAGCCCACCACTTCCGTATAGAAGCGGACCGATTTCTGAATGTCGCGCACCATCAGCACCAGGTGCCCGAGTTTTTTTGGTCGTATTTTTTCCATGCTTGTCTCCATGTCCGTCTTGTTTTTAGTCGACGAATCGATTGGTATAAATATCGGAAGGTTTAACGCTCGTGGTCACATTGAACGCCTTGTGTACGAAGTCCACTGTCGATTGCATGCGCTCCTCCTGCATCCAGCCCGGCTTTTTGCCCGTGGCTTCTGGCGCCAGCATCAGCACCGTGGTTTCCTCGATCTGCTGGCGCAGCACCGTACGGTCGATCAGCTTCTGCTGGCTGGCCACCAGCGCAACGGCTTCCTGCGGATTCTTCGACTGGAACTCATAACCGCGATAGGTCGCCTGCATGAAGCGCTTTACCACCTCGGGCTTGGCGGCGATCAGCTTCTCGCTGGTGACAATGCCGTTGCCGTACAAATTGAGGTTGAAGTCGCGGTAGCGCAGTACGCCGATCTTCATGTCGTTTTTCTGCGCCATCTTCTCCAGCACCGGCTTGTTGGCGCCTTCCCAGCACTCGGCCAGATCGATGCTGCCGTCCAAAAACGCGGTGTTGATGACTGCAGGATCAAGACGCAGCAGCTTCACGTAATCTGCGGGAAGGCCGTTCGCCTGCAGCCACGCCGGAATCACGTTGTGCAGCGGTGACGCCGCACCGCCGCCAATCACCAGTCCTTTCAGATCCGCGATGGTCTTGATCTTGCGGCCCGGTTTATCGACATAGCACAGCGCACCCGGCCAGCGTGTATTGATGGCGCCAACCATCACCGTCTTGCCGCCCTGCGCGCGGTTCAGCATGACGCTGATCGGATCACCGTAGCCGAATTCAAACAGGCCCTGATCGACTTCATTGACGGTACGCTGCCCGCCGTAGCCGCGCGTAACGCTGACGTCCAGGCCCGCTTCGGTGTAATAACCCTTGGCGATCGCAATGAGCACACCGCTGGTGCTCCCCTGCGGCAGCCAGGCCAGGTTGAAGCGGACCGCGTCCGCGGCCGTCGCAGCTTGTGTCGCCAGTGCAGCCAATGCGATCGACGTCGTCACCGCACGGCGTATGAACCGGTGTGCGCGCTTCATGCCGCCACCACGCGGTTGCGGATGCTGCCGATCTTTTCGATGGAAGCGATCATCTCATCGCCAGGTTTCAGGTAAGTGTCGCGTCCCATGCCGACACCAGCCGGCGTGCCTGTCGCCAGCAGGTCGCCCGGCTTCAGCGTCAACATGCTGGACAGATAAGCGATCTGCTCGGCGATGTTGAAGATCATGGCGTCCGCAGTATCGTTCTGCATCATCTCGCCATTCACGCTGAGTTTCAGGCGCAGGCTTTGCGGCGCTTCGATGCAGCTGCGCGGCACCACCCATGGTCCCATCGGGCCAAAGGTATCGTGGCTCTTACCGCGGAACCAGTCATGCTTGAACGGATAATCACTGCGTCGGTTAAGGTCGCGCGCGGTGACATCGTTAAACACGGTATAGCCGGCGATCACCTCGTAAGCCTGCTCCACGCTGACATTGCGGCAGGTCTTGCCGACGATGACGCCCAGCTCCACTTCCCAATCCAGCTTTTCCGTATTGGCTGGCATGACGACATCGGTTTCGGTCGCGGTGACGCTGGTCTCCGCCTTCATGAAGCAGAACGGCGTGCTCTCCGTGCGCGGCGCCAGCTCCGTGCCCATCTCGCGTGCGTGTTCGTAGAAGTTGGAGGCCGCGCCAAAAATACGGCCCGGCGTGTAGGGGACGCACAAGCGGTACGACTGCGCAGCCAGCGGCGCCACGCGGCCACTGGCCAGCAACGGCGGCAGTGCGCGCGCCATCTGTTCCAGCAGCGCGGCGTTGGTTTCCCAGTTCTGCAAAGCGCCGCCCAGATCCTGCGCCAGACGTGGGCCCCGCTCGCCCAGCGCACCAGCTTCGATCAGCTGCGCCGTGTCATACAGCTTCTGGTCTTCCGCCACCAGCGCCAGCCGCGTACCGCCTTTGCCCAACGTGTGTTCATAACTTGCGATTGCGTGCCACATGCATTCATCTCCTCGTTATTGAATTTGGTATACAGTAGATCTTATCCGTATACATAGCAAGATGAATATGTAAAAATCTTCCTCATCACATCAAAAGGAGACGTTCATGGAGCTACTGCTCTTGATAGAAATGGCTGCGCCGTTCGTGGCGGATTTGCAGTTGCGCTGGCCACTGGCGCGGCTTACGCCGCAGCACGCCGACGCGGTTCGCATCGTCATCACCAATGGCTCCACAGGTCTGAGCGCGCAGCAGATGGACGCACTGCCCGCCTTGCAGCTGGTGTGCTGCTATGGCGCGGGATATGAAAACATCGACCTGCAAGCAGCGCAGCAGCGCGGCATCACCGTCACGCACGCACCCGGCGTGAACAACGCCACCGTGGCCGATCATGCGATGGCACTGATGCTGTCCAGCGCACGCGCCCTGCCCTTGCTGGATCGCGCAGTGAAGGCAGGCCAGTGGCTAGGCCATCGCACCGCACGCCCCGCAGTGCATGGCAAACGTCTTGGCATCGTCGGCATGGGGAATATCGGCGCGCTGATCGCGCGCCGTGCGGCAGGCTTTGATATGGAGGTCGCCTACCATGCGCGCCATCCACGGCCGGACATCGCTTACCGTTACGTCGGCGATGTGCTGGAATTGGCACGCGATAGTGATTACCTCATGCTCGCCTGTCCAGGCGGCCCGGCCACTCGCCATCTGGTGAACAAAGAAGTGCTGGACGCGCTTGGCCCGCAAGGCTTCCTGGTCAATATCGCGCGCGGCAGCGTGGTTGACACCACCGCGCTGATCGAAGCACTACAGCAGAAGCGCATTGCCGGCGCGGCGCTCGACGTCATCGAGAATGAGCCGGCGATACCGCCAGAGGCGGCGCAGCTCGATACGCTGATCCTCACGCCACACATCTCGGGCCGCTCGCCGGAGGCACAACAGGCGCAGCATGATGCGCTGCTCTACAACATCCGCGCCTGCCTGGAGGGCCAGCCGCTGCGCCATGTGCTAACGCTTAGTTGATCCCGGTGCGATCAGCCTTCAGGTCCGGATGACGCAGTGCCGGACCTGCAGCGCTGGCCGCTTCCACATCCTTCACCGCCCCGCCCCAGCCGTGATCCGTGAGGTCAATAATGACGCCATTCGGATCGCGGTACTTCACCTCATAGAAGATATTGCCCTTCACCGGCACCTCGCCCATGTAGTACGTACCGCCTGCCGCTTCCGCATCTTTGCGCGCGGCGGCGATGTCGTCCACCCACATGCCGATGTGGTGCAGGCCGACGAAATCCTTGCCGCGCTCCTCGCCCGCCGCGTGGTCGGTCTTGTAGTTCAACAGCGCAATCGACATCACGCCGTCGCTCAGATAAACGCCGCGCGCCAGCGATGAATCGGTCTCGCCGACCTTCTTGAAACCGAAAGCCTGAATATAAAACTCCGCCGTCTTCCAGGGATCGGGAACGGACAAAGCGATGTGTCGAAGCTTGGTGCTCATGGTGCTCTCCATAGTGGTTATAGGACTTGCCTCGCCATTGTACGAAGGTCGGATTTCAATGTATACGCTTTTATTTAAATGTATACATATAAATACAGCCGTTTTATGATGGCCTGATAATGACAACAGGAGACGACCATGAAACGCCACTTATCCCCCTTCGCCGCACTCATCCTCAGCCTGCCCGCCTGGGCCGCCAGCGACAATGTCACCATTTACGGCTTTCTGAAAGTCGATGCCGAAACCGTGCAGGCAGCCGGTGTCCGCACGCAGCGCGTGTCAAACAACTTGTCGGTGCTGGGCTTTCGCGGGACGGAGGATCTGGGCGGCGGCATGCAGGCCCTGTTCCAGATCGAGATGCCGGTGGCGGTGGACACAGGCGGTGGCGGCGACTTCACGCGCAATACAGCCGTGGGACTGCGTGGCAGCTTTGGCCAGGTGATGCTGGGGATCTGGGAATCGCCTTACCGCTTTGTGTCCGTGTATGCGATCGATCCTTTCACTGCAGGGATCTTCGCGTCCAATGGCATCATGGGCAATGGCTTTACCACGGCGGCGAATGCCATCGCGCCCGCCTCGTTCGACCGCCGGCAGAAAAATCTGCTGCAATACTTCACACCCGAATATCAGGGATGGAATGCCCGCATTGCGATCAGCGCGCGCGAAGAAGCCGGCGGCGGCGGCAATCCCGGCATGGCCTCAGGGCTGGTCACTTACGAGAACGGCCCGCTGTACCTGGCCTACGGCGTCGAACAGCACAAGGACTACTTCACCGCCGGCACCACCGACATCGGCCACAAGATTGGCGCCGCCTACAGCATCGGCAACACGCGCCTGCGCGCAGCATGGGAATACCTGCGCTATGAGACGACTGTCACCACGCATCTGCGCCGCAACGCGATGCAACTGGCGGCCACACATACCAGCGGACGCCATATCCTGCGGGCCTCCGCGACCAAGGCGTTTAACGCACGCGGTAACGCGACCATCAGCGTCGGCGGCATCGTACGCCCTGGCGAGGATTCAGGCGCCATGCAATATACAGTGGGCTATGGCTACACCTTATCCAAGCGCAGCGAGCTGTGGACTGCATACACGCGCGTGCGCAACGAGCGCAACGCCGCCTATAACCTGTCTGCCAATCCGATTGCAGGCTTATCGGCAGGGCAGGATCCGTCAGGGCTAGGCCTCGGTATCCTGCACAAATTCTGACACCAACCGGCGCTTGAGCTGCCATCCTGAATTAGTACAGCTTGACTAGTCCTGGAATAGGTTGACGGGTAACCGCCTTTTTCGTTACCCGCTAACTAAGCTCCATTAAAGACGCCCGATGGACTTCATCGGGCGTTTTGTATTGTAGGGCGGTATGTAACCGCTTTGTATTGTAGATTGCGATTGCTTGGCGAATCATGACCTCTGCCTGCTCCAGGTTCGCCGGTTTGCTGATAAGGAACTCGGTCTTGAGTATTCCATTGACCCGCTCGGCCAAGGCGTTTTGATAGCAGTCATATCCATCAGTCATTGAGCATACGATGCCATAACGGTGATGGATTTGTTGGTAGGCTGTAGCGCAGTATTGAATGCCCCGGTCC
>NZ_FRCX01000016.1 GCF_900143065.1 Duganella sacchari
GGCCGCGGTACCGTGGTTACCGGTCGTGTTGAGCGCGGCATCATCAAAGTCGGCGAAGAGATCGAAATCGTCGGTATCGTTGACACCGTGAAAACCACCTGCACCGGCGTGGAAATGTTCCGCAAACTGCTGGACCAAGGTCAAGCAGGCGACAACGTTGGTCTGCTGCTGCGCGGCACCAAGCGTGAAGACGTGCAACGTGGTCAAGTTCTGGCAAAACCAGGCTCGATCAAACCGCACAACCACTTCACCGGCGAGATCTACGTTCTGTCGAAAGATGAAGGCGGCCGTCACACCCCGTTCTTCAACAACTATCGCCCACAGTTCTACTTCCGTACGACTGACGTGACCGGTTCGATCGAACTGCCAGCGGACAAAGAAATGGTTATGCCAGGCGACAACGTGTCGATCACCGTTAAGCTGATCAACCCGATCGCAATGGAAGAAGGTCTGCGTTTCGCTATCCGTGAAGGTGGCCGTACCGTAGGCGCAGGCGTGGTCGCTAAGATCATCGCCTAATAGGAAGTAAGATTGCCACCCGGGTGTCCGGGTGGTATAATCCGAATCCTTTGTGGTTTTATGTAGGGGCGTAGCTCAATTGGCAGAGCGTCGGTCTCCAAAACCGAAGGTTGGGGGTTCGAGGCCCTCCGCCCCTGCCACCGAATCTGGTGCAGGGCACCGAAAGTAAAATATAAATGTCTAATCAATCCGTGCAGACCGTCAGCACGTCGAATGACAAGATTAAGGTTGCACTGGCTGTTGTGGTTGCAATCGCAGGCGTGATAGGGTTTTACTACCTGTCGGACAAACCAGCTCTGGTACGCGCAGGCGCACTTGTGGCTGGTTTGGCTTTTGCTGTTTTGATCTTGTGGACTTCGTCGACTGGCCGTGATTTCCTGAATTTCGCTAAAGAAGCTGTTCGCGAGACGAAAAAGGTCGTGTGGCCGACGCGCCGCGAAGCAACCCAGATCACGGGCATCGTGTTTGCCTTTGTGCTGGTGATGGCGGTATTCCTGTGGGGCACGGACAAGACATTGGAATTCCTGTTATACGACGTCATTCTGGGCATACGAAAATAATGAGCGAAAATGTGCAAGACGACGCTCAGGGCGCAGTTCCTGAGCAAGATGCTGGCGCAGCGCCAATCAGCGTACCGGTGAGCAACAAGCGCTGGTACGTTGTGCATGCGTATTCCGGTATGGAAAAAAGCGTGCAGCGTGCCCTGACCGAGCGTGTCGAACGCGCCGGCATGCAAGACCAGTTTGGCCAGATCCTGGTGCCGACCGAAGAAGTGGTCGAAGTGCGCAATGGCCAAAAGTCGGTGACCGAACGTCGTTTCTTCCCTGGCTATGTGCTGGTCGAGATGGAAATGACCGACGAAACCTGGCACCTGGTGAAAAACACCAATAAAGTGACCGGCTTCATCGGCGGCAAGTCCAACAAGCCAACCCCGATTCCTGCGCGCGAGATCGACAAGATCATGCAGCAGATGCAAGAAGGCGTTGAGAAACCACGGCCTAAAGTGCTGTACGAAGTGGGCGAGCAAGTCCGTATCAAGGACGGTCCGTTCACTGACTTCAACGGCAATGTCGAAGAAGTCAATTACGAGAAATCGAAAGTGCGCGTCTCGGTCACCATTTTTGGCCGCGCAACGCCAGTCGAGCTCGAATTCGGCCAGGTCGAAAAAGTATAAGCAACACCGTTCGCCAGAACGGGCGACGGTGTCAACACCCTAGTCAATCTGGCACAAGAGGAGCCCCGCCCTGCACAACGCGCATGGTGGGGCGCTACTACTCATATCCAAGATAGGAGCCATCATGGCAAAGAAAATCATTGGTTTTATCAAGCTGCAAGTGCCAGCTGGTAAAGCAAACCCATCCCCACCGATCGGTCCAGCTCTGGGTCAACGCGGTCTGAACATCATGGAATTCTGCAAAGCGTTCAACGCGCAGACCCAAGGTATGGAACCAGGCATGCCGATTCCAGTCGTGATCACTGCGTTCGCTGACAAGTCCTTCACCTTCGTGATGAAGACCCCGCCAGCAACCTTCCTGATCAAGAAGCACTCGGGCGTGCAAAAAGGTTCGGCCAAGCCACATACCGACAAAGTCGGCAAGCTGACCCGTGCTCAAGCTGAAGAAATCGCTAAATTGAAAACCCCTGATCTGACCGCTGCTGACCTGGATGCTGCTGTACGCACCATCGCTGGCTCGGCTCGTTCGATGGGCATCACGGTGGAAGGTCTGTAATCATGGCAAAACTGTCCAAACGCGCACAAGCTATCAAAGCTAAAGTTGATAGCACCAAGAACTACTCGTTCGACAACGCTGTTGCTCTGATCAAAGAACTGGCAACCGCCAAGTTCAACGAATCGATCGACGTGTCGGTACAACTGGGCGTAGATCCTAAGAAGTCGGACCAAGTGGTTCGCGGTTCCGTCGTGCTGCCAGCTGGCACCGGCAAAACCGTCCGCGTCGCGGTATTCGCTTCGGGCGACAAGGCTGAAGCTGCTAAAGCAGCTGGCGCCGACGTGGTTGGTATGGAAGACCTGGCCGAGCGCGTCAAAGCCGGCGACATGCCTTTCGATATCGTCATCGCTTCGCCAGACACCATGCGTATCGTGGGTACCCTGGGTCAGATCCTGGGCCCACGTGGCCTGATGCCTAACCCGAAAGTGGGCACCGTGACCCCTGACGTCGCGACCGCCGTGAAAAACGCGAAAGCTGGCCAGGTTCAGTACCGTACCGACAAAGCCGGTATCATCCACGCGACCATTGGCCGCAAATCGTTCGCTGATGCCGATCTGAAGAGCAACCTGGTTGCCCTGATCGACGCGCTGAACAAAGCCAAGCCAGCATCGAGCAAGGGTGTTTACCTGCGCAAGGTATCGCTGTCGTCGACCATGGGCGCTGGCGTCCGTGTTGACCAGACGACCCTGGCAGCTTAAGGTTTAATTTTCAAGTTTAAGTCCTTGTGTGGCCGTCGCGCCGCATGGGGCAGTTCTTTGGGATGGCTGCTGTGCAAGCAGCAGCCGCAATCAAAGACCGTTGGGCTGGATGCATCAGGCAGGCATCCGGTTAATTGAATGTTTCACCCAACGCAGATGGTGTTCCCGATCAAGTTTTGCAGTCCATTGGACTCCTAACCTCGGACGCCGTTGTTCGAACCGATGGCCGGCAATTCAGCTGGCGATCATTTAAGGAGATTGACCGTGGGTCTCAATCTGAATGACAAAAAGGCCGTCGTCGCCGAAGTTTCCGCAAAAGTAGCAACTGCGCAAACTATCGTCGTGGCCGAGTATCGTGGCATCCAGGTTGCTCACTTGACGCAACTCCGTGCCAAAGCGCGCGCTCAAGGCGTGTACCTGCGAGTGTTGAAAAACACCCTCGCACGTCGCTCCGTTGAAGGCACGCAATTTGCCGCCCTGGCAGACAGCATGACCGGTCCGCTGATCTATTCGATCTCGGACGATGCCGTTGCAGCAGCTAAAGTCATCGCTGACTTCGCTAAAACCAACGACAAACTGGTCATCACTGCTGGTAACTACGCAGGCAAGCAGCTGGATAAAGCAGCTGTTGCAGCGTTGGCGAGCATTCCTAGCCGTGAAGTCCTCATCTCGCAGCTGTTGGGCGTTATGCTGGCACCGGTATCGGGCTTTGCACGTGGTCTGGCTGCTCTGGCAGCGAAAAAATCCGAAGGCGCTCCTGTTGCAGAAGTTGCAGCAGAAGAAGCCCCAGCAGCCTAAGTGGCCGCTGCGTGCCGCCATGGACGGCGGCGCGGGTTTTTTATCAAGTAGCATTCTGATGTATTAACGAATCAAAAATTATTGGAGTTTCAAATGGCAATTAGCAAAGACGACATCCTGAACGCAGTGAGCGAAATGTCCGTAATGGACCTGAACGAACTGGTCAAAGCTTTCGAAGAAAAATTCGGCGTTTCGGCCGCTGCAATGGCTGCTCCAGCAGCTGGCGGCGCAGCTGGCGGCGCAGCTGCTGCTGAAGAGCAAACCGAATTCAACCTGGTTCTGACCGAAGTCGGCGCGAACAAAGTTGGCGTAATTAAAGCAGTTCGCGAAATCACCGGTCTGGGCCTGAAAGAAGCCAAAGACGTCGTTGATGGCGCACCAAAAACCGTAAAAGAAGCTCTGTCGAAAGCTGACGCTGAAGCCGCTAAGAAAAAGCTGGAAGAAGCTGGCGCCAAGGCTGACCTGAAGTAATTCGTTGTACCGGCTGCTAACAGCTTATAGTTAGCGCCACGAGCCAAAGCAGCGGGTAGTTCCCCTTGAAAAAGGGGAAATATCCGGCTTTGGCTCCTTTGTCGTCTGTGTCGTATTTGTAGCGTTTTCCCGACGTTGCAGTTCCAATTGAATCAGCTGGAAATGGTAGAAGTTTCAGGTTTCGTCTGTATGACATGCAGCCGAAAGCCGTTGCAGCATACAGGCAAAACCTGAAATTTTTTCCCTTTCTGTCACTCACGGAGTGTCCATGCACTACTCATTTACTGAGAAGAAACGCATTCGCAAATCATTCGCGAAGCGCGCCAACGTTCACAACGTTCCGTTCCTGCTGGCTACCCAGCTCGAGTCCTACCACAGTTTCCTGCAAGAAGACGTCGCCCCGTCGACTCGCAAGAACGACGGCCTGCAGTCGGCCTTTACCTCGATTTTCCCTATCGTTTCGCACAATGGCTTCGCGCGTCTCGAGTTCCTGTCGTACGTGCTGGGCGATCCTGCCTTTGACGTCAAGGAATGCCAACTGCGTGGCCTGACGTTCGCGTCGCCGCTGCGCGCCAAAGTTCGCCTGGTGATCCTGGACAAGGAATCGCCAACCAAGCCGGTCGTCAAGGAAATGAAGGAGCAGGAAGTCTACATGGGCGAACTGCCTCTGATGACCTCTACCGGTTCGTTCGTGATCAACGGCACCGAGCGTGTGATCGTTTCGCAGCTGCATCGCTCCCCAGGCGTGTTCTTCGAGCACGACCGTGGCAAGACCCACTCGTCCGGCAAGCTGCTGTTCTCGGCCCGTATCATTCCTTACCGCGGTTCGTGGCTGGACTTCGAGTTCGACCCGAAAGACATCCTGTACTTCCGCGTCGACCGTCGCCGCAAGATGCCCGTGTCGATCCTGCTCAAGGCCATCGGCATGTCGCCAGAACAGATCCTGGCCAACTTCTTCGTCTTCGACAACTTCCACCTGCGCTCGGAAGGCGCGGAAATGGAATTCGTGGCCGAACGCCTGCGCGGCGAAGTCGCGCGCTTCGACATCGTCGATCCGAAGTCGGGCAAGACCATCGTCATGAAAGACAAGCGTATCAATGCCAAGCATGTACGCGACATCGACGCTGCCGGCCTGAAACATATCTCGGTACCGGAAGACTATCTGGTTGGCCGCGTGCTGGCCAAGAACATCGTGGACGCGGATACCGGCGAAGTCATCGCCAGCGCCAACGATGAGCTGACCGACGAAGTGCTGAACCGCCTGCGCGACAGCAATGTGTCGGACATCCAGACCCTGTACACCAACGATCTGGACCAGGGCGCCTACATCTCGCAGACCCTGCGGATCGACGACACCGCCGACCAGACCGCTGCGCGTATTGCGATCTACCGCATGATGCGTCCTGGCGAACCGCCAACCGAAGAGTCGGTGGAAGCGCTGTTCAACGGCCTGTTCTACAGCCCGGACCGTTACGACCTGTCGGCCGTGGGCCGCATGAAGTTCAACCGCCGTATCGGCCGTGATGAACTGACCGGCGCCATGACGCTGTCGAACGAAGACGTGCTGGCCGTGATCAAGATTCTGGTGGAACTGCGCAATGGCCGCGGCGAAGTCGACGATATCGATCACCTGGGTAACCGTCGCGTACGCTGCGTGGGCGAACTGGCCGAGAACCAGTTCCGCGCCGGCCTGGTACGGGTTGAACGCGCCGTCAAAGAGCGTCTGGGCCAGGCGGAAGCCGACAACCTGATGCCGCATGACCTGATCAACTCCAAGCCAATCTCGGCTGCTATCCGTGAGTTCTTCGGTTCGTCGCAGCTGTCGCAGTTTATGGACCAGACCAACCCGCTGTCGGAAATCACCCACAAGCGCCGTGTTTCCGCACTGGGCCCTGGCGGTCTGACGCGCGAACGTGCTGGCTTCGAGGTGCGCGACGTGCACCCGACCCACTACGGCCGCGTGTGCCCGATTGAAACGCCTGAAGGCCCGAACATCGGTCTGATCAACTCGCTGGCACTGTATGCCCGCCTGAATGAATACGGCTTCCTGGAAACCCCCTACCGCAAGGTCGAGGGTTCCAAAGTCACCGACCAGATCGATTACCTGTCGGCCATCGAAGAAGGCCGCTACATCATCGCCCAGGCGAATGCCAAGGTGAATGACGCTGGCCAGCTGGTCGACGAACTGGTGTCGTCGCGTGAAGCCGGCGAGACCATTCTGGTGTCGCCAGAGCGCGTGCAGTACATGGACGTGGCCCCAGGCCAGATCGTCTCGGTGGCAGCGTCGCTGATTCCATTCCTGGAACACGATGATGCGAACCGTGCACTGATGGGCGCCAACATGCAGCGTCAGGCTGTGCCTTGCCTGCGTCCTGAAAAGGCGCTGGTCGGTACCGGTATCGAACGTACCGTGGCAGTCGACTCCGGCACCACCGTGCAGGCCGTCCGCGGCGGCATCGTGGACTACATCGATGCAGGCCGTGTGGTGATCCGGGTTAACGACGACGAAGCCACTGCAGGCGAAGTCGGCGTCGACATCTACAACCTGATCAAGTACACCCGTTCGAACCAGAACACCAACATCAACCAGCGTCCTATCGTCGAACGCGGCGACCGTGTGGCCAAAGGCGACGTGATCGCTGACGGCGCATCGACCGACCTGGGCGAGCTGGCGCTGGGCCAGAACATGACCGTGGCCTTCATGCCATGGAATGGTCTGAACTTCGAAGACTCGATCCTGATCTCGGAAAACGTCGTTAAAGACGACCGTTACACCTCGATCCACATCGAAGAACTGAGCGTTGTTGCACGTGATACCAAACTGGGCGCGGAAGAAATTACGCGCGACATTTCCAACCTGGCGGAAAACCAGCTGGCGCGCCTGGACGAATCCGGTATCGTGTACATCGGTGCTGAAGTGCAAGCCGGCGACACCCTGGTAGGTAAGGTCACCCCGAAAGGCGAGACCCAGCTGACCCCGGAAGAGAAGCTGCTGCGCGCCATCTTCGGCGAAAAAGCCTCGGACGTGAAAGACACCTCGCTGCGCGTGCCTTCGGGCATGGTCGGCACCGTGATCGACGTGCAAGTGTTCACGCGCGAAGGCATCGTGCGCGACAAACGTGCCCAGCAGATCATTGACGATGAACTGAAGCGCTTCCGTCTGGACCTGAACGACCAGATGCGTATTGTGGAAGGCGACGCCTTCCAGCGTCTGGAAAAAATGCTGATTGGCCAGGTGGTCAACGGCGGTCCGAAGAAGCTGGCCAAAGGCGCCAAGATCACCAAGGACTACCTGGACGATCTGGACAAGTACCACTGGTTCGACATCCGCCCGGCGGAAGACGCCTCGGCCACCGCGCTGGAAGCGATCAAGGAATCGATCAACGAGAAGCGCCACCAGTTCGACCTGGCCTTCGAAGAGAAGCGCAAGAAGCTGACCCAGGGCGACGAGCTGCAACCTGGCGTGCAAAAAATGGTCAAGGTTTACCTGGCCGTGAAACGCCGCCTGCAGTCGGGCGACAAGATGGCAGGCCGCCACGGTAACAAGGGTGTGGTCTCGCGTATCGTGCCGGTGGAAGACATGCCGCACATGGCCGACGGTACGCCGGCCGACGTGGTGCTGAACCCGCTGGGCGTGCCTTCGCGCATGAACGTGGGGCAGATCCTGGAAACCCACTTGGGCTGGGCAGCAAAAGGCCTGGGTATCCGTATCAGCGAAATGCTGGCGCAGCAGATCAAAGTGGAAGAGATGCGCAAGTATCTGACCACGGTCTACAACGAAACCGGCCGTCCGGAAGATCTGGACCGGTTCGACGACGAAGAGATCATGAAGCTGGCGCACAACCTGAAAAAAGGTGTGCCGTTCGCAACGCCGGTGTTTGACGGTGCGCACGAGTCGGAAATCCGCCGCATGCTGGACCTGGCCTACCCGGACGACATCGCCCGCAACCTGGGCATGACCGCCTCGAAGAACCAGGTCACCATGTACGACGGCCGTACCGGTGAAGCGTTTGAGCGTAAAGTCACCGTTGGCGTGATGCACATGCTGAAACTGCACCACTTGGTTGACGACAAGATGCACGCGCGTTCGACCGGTCCATACTCGCTGGTAACGCAGCAGCCACTGGGCGGTAAAGCCCAGTTCGGTGGCCAGCGTTTCGGTGAGATGGAGGTGTGGGCACTGGAAGCGTACGGCGCATCGTACGTGCTGCAAGAAATGCTGACCGTGAAGTCCGATGACGTGAATGGCCGTACCAAAGTGTACGAAAACCTCGTCAAGGGCGATCACGTGATCGATGCCGGCATGCCGGAATCGTTCAACGTGCTGGTGAAAGAGATCCGTTCCCTGGGTATCGATATGGACCTGGAACGCAACTAAGACAGCACGGGCCTCGCTGGCGGTCGCCGGCGAGGCAGTTTAAAGAATTCATCACTACCTGGAGTGATACATGAAAGCACTGCTCGATCTATTCAAGCAAGTACAGACGAACGAGACCTTTGACGCGATCAAAATTGGTCTGGCTTCGCCTGAAAAAATCCGTTCGTGGTCCTACGGCGAAGTTAAAAAGCCGGAAACCATCAACTACCGTACCTTCAAGCCTGAGCGCGATGGTCTGTTCTGCGCCAAGATCTTTGGCCCGATCAAAGACTACGAGTGCCTGTGCGGCAAGTACAAACGCCTGAAACACCGCGGCGTCATCTGCGAAAAATGCGGCGTGGAAGTCACGCTGGCCAAGGTGCGCCGTGAGCGCATGGGCCACATCGAACTGGCTTCGCCAACCGCCCACATCTGGTTCCTGAAATCGCTGCCGTCGCGTCTGGGCATGGTGCTGGACATGACCCTGCGCGATATCGAACGCGTGCTGTACTTTGAAGCATATGTCGTGACCGATCCTGGCATGACCCCGCTGAAAAAGTGCCAGATCATGTCGGAAGACGACTACGCCGCCAAGTACGAAGAGTACGGCGACGACTTCACCGCCTTCATGGGCGCGGAAGGTATCCGTGAACTGCTGCGCTCGATCGACATCCACCGCGATGCCGAGACCCTGCGCGTGGAACTCAAGGAATCGAAATCCGAAGCCAAGATCAAGAAATACGCCAAGCGTCTGAAAGTGCTGGAAGCGTTCCAGCGTTCGGGCATCAAGCCTGAGTGGATGATCATGGAAGTGCTGCCGGTGCTGCCACCGGAACTGCGTCCACTGGTGCCACTGGACGGCGGCCGTTTCGCGACCTCGGACCTGAATGACCTGTATCGCCGCGTCATCAACCGTAACAACCGTCTGAAACGCCTGATGGAGCTGCGCGCTCCAGAGATCATCACGCGCAACGAAAAGCGCATGCTGCAAGAAGCAGTGGACTCGCTGCTGGACAACGGCCGTCGCGGCAAAGCGATGACCGGCGCCAACAAGCGTCCGCTGAAATCGCTGGCAGAGATGATCAAAGGTAAGGGCGGCCGCTTCCGTCAGAACTTGCTGGGTAAGCGCGTCGACTACTCGGGCCGTTCGGTGATCGTGGTGGGTCCACAGCTGAAACTGCACCAGTGCGGTCTGCCGAAGCTGATGGCGCTGGAACTGTTCAAGCCCTTCATCTTCAACAAGCTGGAACTGATGGGTCTGGCGACGACCATCAAGGCTGCCAAGAAACTGGTTGAGATTCAAGAACCAGTGGTCTGGGACATCCTGGAAGACGTGATCCGCGAACACCCGATCATGCTGAACCGTGCACCAACCCTGCACCGTCTGGGCATCCAGGCGTTCGAGCCGGTCCTGATTGAAGGCAAGGCGATCCAGCTGCACCCACTGGTCTGCGCGGCATTCAATGCTGACTTCGACGGTGACCAGATGGCAGTGCACGTTCCGCTGTCGATCGAAGCGCAGATGGAAGCCCGTACGCTGATGCTGGCCTCGAACAACATCCTGTTCCCGTCGAACGGCGAACCATCGATCGTTCCGTCGCAGGATATCGTGCTGGGTCTGTACTACGCGACCCGTGAAGCGATCAATGCGAAAAACGAAGGCATGCTGTTCCCTGACGTGTCGGAAGTCATCCGTGCCTACGACAACAAGGAAGTGGAACTGACCACCCGGATTACCGTCCGTATCGTTGAGCATCCAAAAGATCTGACGACCGGCGAATTCGTGCGTACCGTGACCCGTTACGAAACCACGGTCGGCCGTGCCATCCTGTCGGAAATCCTGCCGAAAGGTCTGCCTTTCTCGGTGCTGAACCGCGCGCTGAAAAAGAAAGAAATTTCCAAGCTGATCAACACCTCGTTCCGTAAGTGCGGTCTGCGCGCGACGGTCGTGTTTGCTGACCAGCTGATGCAGTCGGGCTTCCGCCTGGCAACCCGCGCCGGTATTTCGATCTGCGTGGACGACATGCTGGTACCGCCACAAAAAGTCACCCTGATTTCGACTGCCGAGTCGGAAGTCAAACAGATCGAGCAGCAGTACGCGTCGGGTCTGGTGACCGCAGGCGAGCGTTACAACAAAGTGGTCGACATCTGGGGCAAGACTTCCGACGAAGTCGGCAAGGCCATGATGGACCAGCTGAAAGTGGAAGACGTCATCAAGCGTGACGGCACCAAGTCGACCCAGGAATCGTTCAACGCGATTTACATGATGGCTGACTCGGGCGCACGTGGTTCGGCCGCACAGATTCGCCAGCTGGCGGGTATGCGTGGTCTGATGGCGAAACCGGACGGTTCGATTATTGAAACGCCGATTACCGCGAACTTCCGCGAAGGTCTGAACGTGTTGCAGTACTTCATCTCGACCCACGGCGCGCGTAAAGGTCTGGCGGATACGGCACTGAAAACCGCAAACTCGGGTTACCTGACCCGTCGTCTGGTGGACGTGACCCAGGATCTGGTGGTGATCGAAGATGATTGCGGCACCAGCAACGGTACCGTGATGAAGGCGATGGTTGAGGGCGGTGAAGTGATCGAAGCCCTGCGCGACCGTATTCTGGGCCGCGTGGCAGGTACCGACATCGTCAACCCTGAGACCCAGGAAACCCTGTATGCGGCCGGCACCCTGCTGGACGAAGACATGGTGGAAGAGATCGAACGCGTGGGTATCGACGAAGTCAAAGTCCGTACTCCGCTGACCTGCGACACCCGCTTTGGTCTGTGCGCCAGCTGCTATGGCCGCGATCTGGGCCGTGGTCTGCTGGTCAACGCCGGCGAAGCCGTCGGTGTGGTGGCAGCGCAGTCGATCGGTGAGCCGGGTACCCAGCTGACCATGCGTACCTTCCACATCGGTGGTGCGGCATCGCGTGCAGCAGTGGCGTCGTCGGTGGAAGCCAAGTCGAACGGCACCATCCGCTTCACCTCGACCATGCGTTATGTGACCAACGGCAAGGGCGCGCAAATCGTCATTTCCCGTTCGGGCGAAGTACTGATCACCGACGACCACGGCCGTGAGCGCGAGCGCCACAAAGTGCCGTACGGCGCGACCCTGATCGTCAAGGATGGCCTGACTGTTAAAGCTGGCACCGCCCTGGCAACCTGGGACCCGCTGACCCGTCCGATCATTACCGAGTACGCCGGTACCGTGCGCTTCGAGAACGTCGAAGAAGGCGTCACCGTGGCCCGTCAGGTCGACGAAGTGACCGGTCTGGCAACGCTGGTGGTGATCGATGCGAAGCGTCGTGGTTCGCTGACCAAGACCCTGCGTCCACAGGTCAAGCTGCTCAACGAAGATGGCAACGAAGTCAAGATTGCCGGCACCGAACACGCCGTAGCGATCGGCTTCCAGGTTGGCGCGCTGATCATGGTGAAAGACGGCCAGGCGGTATCGGTCGGTGAAGTGCTGGCACGTATCCCAACCGAATCGCAGAAAACCCGTGACATTACCGGTGGTCTGCCACGTGTTGCCGAGCTGTTTGAAGCCCGTTCGCCGAAAGATGCCGGCATGCTGGCGGAAGTCACTGGTACCGTGGCCTTCGGTAAAGAAACCAAAGGTAAACAGCGTCTGGAAATTACCGACATGGACGGTAATAAGCACGAGTTCCTGATTACCAAGGATAAACAAGTGCTGGTCCACGACGGCCAGGTGGTGAATAAAGGTGAGATGATTGTTGACGGCCCAGCCGATCCACAAGATATTCTGCGCCTGCTGGGGATTGAAGCATTGGCCCGTTATATCGTTGACGAAGTGCAGGACGTTTATCGTCTGCAGGGCGTTAAGATTAATGACAAGCACATTGAAGTCATTGTGCGTCAGATGCTGCGCCGTGTTCAGATCGTTAATGCTGGCGATACCAACTACATCGTTGGTGAGCAAGTGGAACGTTCGGAACTGCTGGATGAAAATGATCGTGTAAATGCAGAGAATAAGATCCCTGCTACTTACGAAAACGTTCTGCTGGGTATTACCAAAGCGTCGCTGTCGACTGACTCGTTCATTTCGGCTGCATCGTTCCAGGAAACCACCCGCGTTCTGACCGAAGCCGCCATCATGGGCAAACGCGATGGTCTGCGTGGTCTGAAAGAAAACGTGATCGTCGGTCGCCTGATCCCAGGCGGTACCGGTCTGGCCTTCCACCGCGCACGCAAAGAGAAAGAGCAGTGGGAAGTCGAAGAGCGTCAAGCCCTGCTGGCCGCCGAGAAGGCAGCCATGGCTGGCGCCGATGTGGAAGCCACCGAAACCGTGGCACCGCACGACGGCGAAGCATAAGCTTCAGCGCAGCATACAAAACGGCACCTTCGGGTGCCGTTTTTTTATTCGGGGTCAGTGCCGACATTCGGACACGGCCTCAGCAATGGGAAGCATCATTGCTGAGGCCGTGTCCGAATGTCGGCACTGACCCCGAATTCATGCCAGAAAGTGGTGTGCTCATGCTAAGATTTAGTCATGATTGCTCAAGCCCTCTTCACTCCCGCCCAGCAAAAACTGCTGGGCTTGCTGTTTGTACGTGTCAATCAAGGATTCCACTTGAATGAGATCATGCGCCTGACGGGCCTGGGCAGCGCATCGGCGCAGCGCGAGCTCAAGCGGCTGCATGAGTCGGGCGTGATCGTGTCGGAACGGATCGGCAATGTGCGCCGCTTCAAACCGAACAAGGACTGCATCGTGTTTGGTGAATTGAGCGGGCTGGTGAAGAAAACCTTCGGCCTGGTCAGCGTGCTCAACTCGGCATTGGCGCCGCTGCAGAATGTGCTCAATGTGGCGTTTGTGTATGGCGCCACCGCCAAGGAACAGGAGGGTATGGATACCGCCATTGAATTGCTGCTGATTGGCGATAATACGAGTTACGGCGAATTATTATCCCGCCTGCCGGTCGCCGAGCGATTATTGCGCCGTAAAATAAATCCCAACCTGTACTCAATTCCCGATTTTAAACGCCGGCTGCGCGAACAGCAGCCATTTATTCTGGAAGTTTTACGCGGCCAGAAGATATATGTTTTAGGCGATGAAACGGATTTGGAAAAAGTCAGCGGCGAAGATTTAACTCAATTGGTGGGATAATTCATCCGGCGTGGAAAAGATAAACAAAAGCGCGTATATCTTCCCGCCTGCGATTCGCATTGAATATTGCCGCCAAAAGCCGTCAGCACTTTCTGGCAAAACGGTAATCCCATGCCCGTACCGCCGGTGCTGTAAAACGGTTCAAATACATGCGGTAATACGTCATCGGGAATACCCGGGCCGGTATCTGTGACCAATAACTGGCGGTCTGCCAGCATAATCTCCAGTTCTCCCCGCCCTGCGGATTTGATCGCGTGCAGCGCATTCTTGAACAGGTTGTACAGCACGTAGATCAGCAGCACATCCGAGCCAAAGAAAGTGAAGTCTTCGCTGCGCCGCACTTTGACCTTGTTGCGCATGGCGCTTTCGAACGGGTAGCTGGCCAACGCTTCATCGACACATTTCATGACGGAATGGTTGGCAAAATCACTACGATTGAGCGAACCGGCGCGGGCCGAGGCCAGCATCATGTCGACGATGAAGCTGGAGCGGCTGATTTCCGTTTCGATGTATTGCCCGAGCCCGGCCAGGTATTGCAGCTTGGGCGCCGACATCCTGGGGGCAATCAGGCCATGCGCCAGTGCACTTTGGTAGCCGGCCAGCAATTCCGGCATGCAGCGCGACAGCACGCGCGACTGGTTGCGGATGGTGGCCAGCGGCGTGCGCATTTCGTGGGCAATGGTCGCGGCCACCTCCAGCGGATCAGCCAGCAGGTTGTGGCGCACCATGGCCTGGGCAATCAGGCCCAGGCTGGTGGCGACAAACAGCACGCCTGGCGGGTAGAACGACACGCCGTAGTTGCACAGGTAGTCGACCGAGGCAAAGAAGTAGATCAGCAGGCTGACCAGGCAATAGCGCAGCCGGGTTTTCTCGGTGGACACCGCCAGTCGCTGGCGCCGGTACAGCAGCCAGAGGCCGCGCCCCACCACCAGCATGGTCTGCAGCAGGTGCAGCGGATGTAGCGGCCCCGCCTTGGGGTAATAGCCGAAGAAGTAGTCGTAGACGCCGGCAATCAGCCAGTCGCTGGTCAGCAGCAGCACGCCCAGCAATCCGGCAAAGCCATAGGACATCGCTACCCAGCGCCGCTCCCTGTGCTGGCTCGTCAGCTCGGTAATGAAATGGTATAGCGTGGTGGGCAGGAACAGGATCAGCAAATAGCCCAGCTTGGCGAGTGACACCGCCTCGGCCGCCTGCTGCATCTGAAACAGGATGGCCCAGGTGAATTGCCAGCAAAACGTGGCGACGCATAGCAGGAAGAAGGTCAGGCTGATGCGGCTGACGCCGCGCGAGTGCAGCACGTAGGCGCCGTAGCACAGGAAAAGCATGGAAACTACAGCTGGCAGGAGGGAATGCATACGCTGAATCCATGGCAAGTTGGCAGTATGGATCAGTATTGCGCGTGGTGAAGGCGCTTGCTTGCAAATTGCGCGGGCTTTTGCGGCAGATCAAACAAGCCCCATCCGTTCGCCCTTGTAGTGGATGCGCCCGGCCGTCGGGCTGCCAACCACCCAAGGAGAAATCTCATGCTGATGCAAGTTATCGCTCAAACCTTTACACACTCGCTGACCGCCTACCTCAAGGACTCGAATGCCTACGGCAACACCTACTTTGCGCGCTATTTTGAATGGCAGGGTATCTGCCGCGAAAAATGGTTCTACGAGTGCATTTCGCGCGATATGCTGCAGCAGGAGGGCGTGTTCATCACCAAGCACGCCGAACAAAGCTACTTGCAGGAAACCTTTCCGTTTCAAGAGATTTCTTGCGAGTTGAATGCATATGGCGTCAAGAAGTGTTCATTCTGGCTGGAGTTCCGCTTTTACGCCGATGGCAAGCCAGTGTCTGTGGGGCGCCAGCAGATAGTCTTTGCGAGCCATGAACGCAAAATCAAGGCCTTGCCTGCGGCGGTGACTACGCTGATCCAGCGGTATGTGAAGTAAAAAAAGCGGGCTGTTCAGGCCCGCTTTCCAGCTTACTTTTGTGCAGCGATCCAGCGATCGACCTTTGCTTCCAGCAGCGCCAATGGCACCGTGCCGTCGCCTAGCACGACAGCGTGGAAGGCTGGCAGGCTGAATTTGTCGCCGAGCGCCTGTTGGGCACGCGCGCGCAGTTCCTGAATCTTCAGCGAACCCACCTTGTAGCCCAGCGCCTGGCCTGGCCATGCCATGTAGCGCTCGGTCTCGGTCTTGGCGGCGTTGTCGTAGCCCAGTGTGTCTTTCATGTACTGGATGCTTTGCTCGCGGGTCCAGCCCTTGGCGTGCATGCCGGTATCGACCACCAGGCGCACGGCGCGCAGCATTTCATCGTTCAGGTGGCCGAAGTACTGGGCCGGATCGTCAAACAGGCCCATTTCCTTGCCCAGCGTTTCCGCGTACAGCGCCCAGCCTTCGATGAAGGCATTGTTGCCGCCAAATTTGCGGAAATTGGGCAAGCCCAGTTCCTGCATCAGCGCCAGATGGAAGTGGTGGCCCGGTTTGCCTTCGTGCAGGAACAGCGTGGTCATGCCGGTGCTGCCGTACTTGCTTGGATCGTTGACCACCGACCAGAACACGCCTGGACGCGAGCCGTCGGCCGCCGGCGAGGTGTAATGGTCGGAGGCGGTGGCGCGGCTCAGCTCAGGTTCCAGGCGCAGGTCCAGCCTGGCTTTCGGCAGCAGGGTGAACATCTGCGGCAGCTTGGTATCCAGCACGTCGTTGAGCTTGTGATAAACGGCCTGGACTTCGTCTTCCGTCTTGAACGGATAGAACTTGGCTTGCGCCGCCACCCACACGGGCAAGCCTGCGGCCGGACCGGTGTAGCCCAGCTTCGGTCCCAGCACGTCAAACTGCGACTGGATACGCACGACTTCTTTCAGGCCGATAGCGTGAATTTCCTCGGGTTTGAGCGTGGTTGTCGTGGCGTTGGCGACACGTGCCTGATACCAGGCGGCGCCATCCGGCACTGCGCCGAGGCCGGTGGTGGTGCGGCAGGCCGGCACATACTCTTTTTCCAGGAAGGTGGCCAGGCGGGCCAGCGCCGGCATGAGCTTGTCGTTGACGGTCTTGCGGTAAGCGGCGCTCAGGCGTTGCTTGTCGGCGTCGGAGAAGGCGGCCGGCAGCTTGGTGATGGGCGTGTAGTAAATATTCGCTTCCGGCGTTGCGCTCACCAGATGCTTGAATTGCGGCAGCGCTGAAATCATGATGGCTTGCGGCTGGGTCACCCCCTTCTTCATGCCGACGCGCATATTGGCGATGGCCTGGTCGATCCATGCCGGCAGTTGCGAGATACGGCTCAGGTAGGCTTCGTATTCCTTGACGGTGCCGAGCGGCTGCGAACCTTCGCCGCCGGCATAGTTGGCCAATGTCACAGGCATGCTGTCCATCTGGCTGATCGGCAGCAGGTGTTCCGGGAAGCGCTCCATGGCAATCAGGCCATGCAGCTCGTATTGCAGGATGTCGTAATTGATGCGGTCCTTGTCGTCCAGCTGCTCGCGCTTGATGGCTTGCAGGCGCTGCGCGTATTGACGGTAGAGCTTGAATTGCGCCGCCCGCTTGGCGGGGGCAATGCTCAGGCCCAGTTGATCGTCGAAGCGGTTGTCGCCGTTTTCAGTCGCGCTCACGGGTTCAAAGCGCGCGGTCGCGTCGTAGTACTGGTCGGCCAGCGTCAACAGTGCCTTGTGGGCAGGGGCGGCGCTGACCTGCGGCGCAGGTGCTGCGTTGTCAACCGCGGCCATGCCGGCTGGCGAGAACGCCAGCGCAATTGCAGCGGCGAAGGGGGCGAGGATGTTGCGGCAATACGTCATGTCATCTTCCTGGCTGTAACAAAGTTGGCCAATAGCATAAGCCATCGACGGGCAAGCGAGGAACAAAATTTGTATCTGCCGACACATTGTTTTTCTATGGAAATTTTAAATTCCAATTGACCATTTTATTTGTCGATAGGATACGGTGCCAGGAGTAAGATAAAAGTCAGCAGCACCAATAACCATAAGGGGAACAGAGATGAATGGCATTCAGAAAGCAGGCCTGGCGCTGGCCTTGATTGCGCCGTTACAAGCCTTCGCGGTGGCACCCACGGTCAGTTGGACTGCATGGGATAACGCCAGCACCGGCAGCTTCGCTTATGGCGCGCAAACCATCACCGTCACCTACACGGGTGACAATATCGGCATGGACCCCAGCGCCTATATTTACGATGTCCCGTCGTCGTTCACCAATGCGGAGGTGACCAATACGCCAGGCAGCAATGGCACCATCCTGATGGTGGGCGGAGCCCAGACGGTCAATCATTTCCACTTCAGCGCGCCGGTGGTCGATCCTTACCTGGTGATGTTCAGCGTGGGGCAGGGCGGCTTGCCGGTCAGCTTCCAGTTCCAGAACGGCAGCTTCAGCATCCTGGCCCAAGGCACCGGGCACTGGGGCGGCGGTTCGCTGACCCAGAGCGGCATGACAGTTACGGGGCTGGAAGGCAACGGCTTGCTGAAATTCCAGGGAACCTACACCGACATCAGCTTCATCACGCCTAACGGCGAGTATTACTATGGGGCGACGGTTGGCGGCCTGACCGCAGCCGTGCCGGAACCAGCGACTTACGCCATGCTGTTGGCCGGCCTTGCCCTCGCAGGTGTGGCGGCCCGGCGCCGCAAAGAATAATAGCAAGTAGTGCCACGCCATTGGCCGCGCCCCGTGCGCGGCCTTTTTTATGTTGCCGCTTCGGCGAAGCGGCTTTCGTACAGCGCCGCCACCAGATCGGATTGGGTGACGATGCCGACAAATCGCTGCTCTTCGTCGACGATGGGAATGTGGTGGAAACCGGAGTCGGCCATGAGCGGCACCAGGTCTACGATCGGCGTATCCACCTGTGCGGTGGTCGGATGGTGGGTCATGATCTGGCCCACCACTTCCGCTTTTTCCGTGTGGGTGACGCCGCTTTTGCGCAGGAAGCCTTGCAGTTGCTGGAGGATGCTGCGGTAGTCGTCGAGACCGCCGTGCTCCAGGAAATCGGTCTGGGTCACGATGCCGATGATGCGGCGCGCACGGTTCAGCACCGGCAGGGCCGCCACGCGATGGGCGCGCATCTCCGACCACGCATCCTCCAGCGGAGTGCCGAACTCGGCACTGATGATGTCGCGCGACATGATGTCCGCACAGCGGATGATGCCGAAGCGGCGCTGGTAGGCGCGCTGCTCGGTTTGCATGAAGAGCGACTCGAGATCGTCGCGGCTGATGTCCAGCACCTGGTTGTGCTGCTGCAGCACGGCGTCCAGGTCTTCCGGCTTGAAGCCCAGCCGCACCGTGGGCACGGCGTCTTTGGTCGCGTGCGGATTCGCATGCGGATTCTGCTGTTGATGCGGATAGCTGCGGCCGGTCAGGTTGTTGTAGGTAATGGCCATCAGCACCAGCAGGATGGAATCGGCGAGCACCGTCAGCAGCACAAACTCAAACCCGGCCGCATGCACCGCGGGGCCGCCGATCACCGTCGTCAGTGCCACCGCGCCGCCGGGCGGATGCAGGCAGCGCATGAAGAACATGGCCGCAATGGCCGAGCCGCACGCCAGTCCGGCCAGCACGGGCAGCGGCAGGCTGTCGCCGAACCAGCGCACGCAAGCGACGCCGGCCAGGCCGCTGATGACGTTGCCGCCAATGACAGACCAGGGTTGCGCCAGCGGACTGGCCGGCAGGGCAAACAGCAGGACGGAAGAGGCGCCGATCGGCGCCACCAGGAAGGCTGCCGCATGGGTGGAGCGTAACAGCAGTTGACTGACGATGGCGGTTAGCAGAATGCCGCACAGGGCGCCGAAGGCAGCGCGAAATTGTTCGCGGCGGTTGGCGGTGGTGGGGCTGGGCAGCCAGCTTTCGAAGAAGGCGCGCATGGACAGAAAATCAAGTATTTGAAATGTAGCATTATCTCACGATTCCACTTTACTGGTGCGAGACCAGTCCCAGCGGCAACGAGGTCGTGATCTTGATTTGCTCCATGGAGAACGCTGACGACACGCCCGTGAGTTGCACCGATTTGATCAACTTCTTGTAAAAGCGGTCATATCCCTCGATATCGCTGGTCACCACCTTGAGTAGATAGTCGATATCGCCACTCATGCGGTGAAATTCCTGCACCTCGGGCAAGGCCGACACGGCGTCGGCAAAGCGCGCAAACCATTTTTCGTCGTGCTGGGTGACGCGGATGCTGACAAACACCGTCACCGGCAGACCCACTTTGCGGCGGTTGATGATGGCCACGCGGTTTTCGATATACCCCTCCTCCTCGAGGCGCCGCAGCCGTTTCCAGCACGGCGTGGTGGACAGGCCGATCTGCTCGCTGAGTTGAGCGACAGACAATGTTCCATCCCGCTGCAAGGCATCCAGGATGGCGTAATCATAGCGGTCAAGTTGATTCATTCTAAATATCGACATCCAAGAGCATAAAACAACTACATATTATGACCTGGCGCAGTATTTTGGTACGTTTATTTCACTTGTAGTGCGTAAGCTATGTGGATGACTACCGAAATCTATCTCGATAGCAACGCCACCAGCGTTGTTCTTCCCGCTGCGATTGCCGCCGCCGCTGATGCCATGGGCCAGCGCTACGGCAATCCCAGCAGCACCCACGCGACCGGCCTCCAGGCCAAGGTCATCCTCGACGATGCGCGCGCCTGCGCCACGCGCCTGCTGGGCGTGGGCAGCGGCCGCCTGATGTTCAACAGCGGCGCCACCGAAGGCATCCAGACCTCCGTGCTGTCGGCGCTGGTTGCGCTGCGCGAGCGCAAGAACGCCGGCGCCGCCATTGGCAGCCTGCTGGTCTACGGCGCCACCGAACACAAAGCCGTGCCGGAAAGTCTGGCGCACTGGAATCGTCTGCTGGGCCTGAACCTGGCGCTGCACAAGCTGCCCGTCAATCCCGACGGCACCCACCATCTGAACGCGCTGCGCGATGTCGCGGGCGATGCCGCCATGGTGTGCACCATGGCCGCCAACAACGAAACCGGCGTCATCAGCGATCTGAGCGGCATTGAAGCGGTGCTTGCCGCCAGCGGCAGCAAGGCCTATTGGATGGTGGACTGCGTCCAGGGCCTGGGCAAGCTCAAGCTGGATCTGTCATCTACCCGTATCGATTACGCGCCGTTCTCCGGCCATAAACTGTATGCGCCCAAAGGCATCGGCATGCTGTACGTGCGCGCCGGGACGCCGTTCACGCCGCTCATCATGGGCGGTGGCCAGGAGGGCGGCCAGCGCTCAGGCACCGAGAACATGGCCGGCATCGCCGCACTGGGCGCCGTGCTGGCTGCGCTGGAACGCGGCGACACCTTCCGTACCTCCGCCGAGCTGTGCAGCTTCCGCGCGCGCCTGGCGGACAGCCTGCGCGCCGCCTTGCCAGGCATCGTGTTCAACAATCCGTTCGACAAAGCCCTGCCCACCACGCTGAATTTCTCGGTGCCCGGTTTGTCGAGCCGCGAGCTCATGGATGTGTTTGATGCGGCGGAAGTGCGCGTCAGCGCCGGCAGCGCCTGTTCCTCGTCCAAAGCCGCGCCCAGCTATGTGCTGGATGCGATGGGCTTGCCGCTGTGGCGCAGCGCTGGCGCGATCCGCATGTCGTTCGGCCCGCTGGCTGACGAAGCCACGATTGCCGCCGCCTGCGCGCGGATCGAACGGTGTGGCGCCGCGCTGCGCGCCAGCTGCCTGATCCCGTCGGAACGCACCGCCGTGCCACATGACGGCCTGTTGCAGCTGGGCGTGGAAGGCGCATGCAGCTGGATGATGCTGGACGCCGCCAGCCGCAGTTGCATCGTCATCGATCCGCTGCCGGACCACACCGCGCGCATTGAATCCTACGTGCGTTGCCAGAACTACCAGGTGCAAGCCATCGTCAGCACACTGCCCAACGCCGGTCGTGGCATGCTGATCGATGCGCTGGGCCGCCACTTCAACCGCAACACCGACGCCGACCAATACGGCTGGCCGCAAACCGCCACCGCCGTCACGCTGGAAGATGGCGCCACAGTGGGCGCCATCCGGCTTGGCGCCCATGTGCTGGCATGCGTGCCTTGCGGCGCCGGCGATGAACTGCGCGCCTATCTGCTGGGGGACACGCAAGACAACCGCTTGCCGGCAACCGCAGTGCGCTTTGCCTTTAGCGCGCGGCCGGCACAGCAAAGCCTGCGCACGGTCAGTGTCGAACAAACGCTGCTGTGCCCAACGCGCGATGAAAAGAATCAGTTCTGCACCAGCATGTGTGCTGAGCCTGAGGCAATGCAAGCTGCCGACCTGCAACTCAACAGCGCAACCCTGGACGCCTTCCTGCAAGCACACCCGGATGCGCGCTTGGTCGATGTGCGTGAACCCTATGAATTTGCCGCCACCATGTCGTCCGCGTTTGCCGGCCGCGTGGCCCAGAGCGTACCGCTGAGCCGCCTGGCCGAGTACGCAAGCGAATGGCTGCGCCATGAGCCGACACCGCTGGTCTTCATCTGTCGCAGCGGTAACCGCAGCATGAAAGCGGCCCAGTGCCTGCGCCGCCTGGGACATCGGCAAGCCTACAGCCTGAACGGTGGACTGGCATTGGCCAGCACCATGCCCCTAGCGGCGTAAGTAGCGATTTTCTTCCTTTACAGGGCCGCGCAAGCGGCCCTTTTTTTCAGCTGACCTCGTATGTACGTCACCGCACAGTCCCATTCCGTGCGCCACCGTACGATTCTCTGTCACATACTCCCATTCGCCAATTGAAGCGAGGTCCAAGTTGAACAAGTCCAATCCCCTGTTGCCCGAGATGGCACTCGGCTTCCGCGAATCCCCCTCCGGCTCCCTGGTGTCCGACGACGATGATGAGGACCTGCCATTACGCGCAGAGCTATTCAGCGCCGCACAAATGGCGGCCCACGGCAAGACGCTGGCCAAGCATCACGAACTCAGCAAGCGAGGCGGCCGCGACCGCCTGTTGTCGCGGCTGGCGGAAAATGCCGCCGTCATTGATTCCACCTGCGATGAGCTGACCGCAGCCGTCAAGGCGGGACGCCAGATCACGCCTGCCTCCGAATGGCTGCTGGATAACTTCTATCTCATCGAAGAGCAGGTGCGTATTGCTCGCCGTCACCTGCCGAAGAACTACAGCAAGGAATTGCCGCGCCTCGGCAAGGGCGCGCCAGATGGCTGCCCACGCGTCTACAAAATCGCGCTGGAAATCATTTCGCACGGCGATGGCCGGGTTGATCCGGAATCGCTGTGCCGCTTTGTCGACGCCTATCAGGAAGTGGCGACGCTGAAACTGGGCGAGCTGTGGGCCATCCCCATCATGCTGCGCCTGGCGCTGATCGAAAACCTGCGCCGCGTGGCCGCGCGCGTGGCCGAGAACCGCATCCAGCGCGATCTCGCCAACACCTGGGCCGACCAGATGACGGAAGTCGCGGAGAAAAATCCCAGCGGCCTGATCTTGATGGTGGCCGACATGGCCCGCTCCAATCCGCCCATCACCAGCGGTTTCGTGGCAGAACTGGCGCGCCGCCTGCAAGGACAAAGCCCGGCGCTGACGCTGGCGCTGACCTGGATCACGCACCGCCTCGCCGAATCTGGCCAGACCATCGAACAGCAGATCCAGGCCGAAATCCAGCAGCAGGCCGCAGAGCAGGTCTCGCTGGCCAACAGCATCGGCAGCTTGCGCTTCCTCGGCACCATGGACTGGCAGGAGTTTGTCGAGACCATGAGCGTGGTGGAACAAACGCTGCGCCAGGACCCGGCCGACATCTACGGCAAAATGGAATTTTCCACGCGCGATCAATACCGCCATGCGATCGAGAAGATCGCCAAGCGCTCGCGCTTCAGCGAAGTGGAAGTGGCGCAGCAAGCCTTGCAGCTGGCCATGAACCATCACGGCAGCGGCGATGCACGCCATGGCCACGTCGGCTTCTATCTGATCGGCAGCGGCCTGGCCGCGCTGGAAAAACAGACCGGCATGCGCCGCCCCTGGCTGGAAGCCCTGCAGCATACGTCCAGCGCTTCGCCGCTGACCTCCTACCTTGGCGCCATTGCGGCCATCGCGCTGGTTTCCACGGCACTGCTGCTGGAGCGGGCCGCGTACCACGGCGTACAGGGCGTGGTGCTGCTGGCGCTGGGCGTGCTGGCGCTGCTGGGCAGCAGCCATATGGCACTGAGCTTCGTGAACTGGATTGCGACGCTGGTGACCAAGCCAAGACCGCTGCCGCGCATGGACTTCAAGGAAGGCATACCGGCCGACGCGCGCACCATCGTTGTGGTGCCCACGCTGGTCTACAGCAAGGAAAATATCGAAGACCTGTTTGAGCAGATGGAAGTCCGCTTCCTCGCCAACCGTGACCCCAACCTGCGGTTTTGCCTGCTGACCGATTTCGCCGATGCGCCCACCGAAAAAATGCCGACCGACGACGCCCTGGTCGAGCATCTGAAACGCTGCACCACGCACCTGAACCACAAGTATGCTAATGGCCAGCCGCACGCACCGTTCCTGCTGCTGCACCGTCCGCGCCTGTGGAATCCGCAGGAAGGCGTGTGGATGGGCTATGAGCGCAAGCGCGGCAAGCTGGAAGACCTGAACCGCTACCTGCGTGGCGGCGCGCGCGATAAATTTTCCGCCGTTGTGGGCGACACCAGCGAGCTGGAAAGCATCCGCTATGTCATCACGCTGGACACGGATACCCAACTGCCACGCGACGCCGCGTCGCAGTTCATCGCCACCATGCAGCACCCGCTCAACCGCCCACGCGTGGACGTGGCGCGCGGCCGCGTGATCGAAGGCTACGGCATATTGCAGCCGCGCGTTGCGGTCGCGCTGCCGAGCGAGAACGCCTCGCGCTACGAAAAGCTGTGCGGCGGCGAGCCTGGCATCGATCCTTACACCCGCACCGTGTCCGACGTCTATCAGGACGTGTTCTATGAAGGCTCGTTTATCGGCAAGGGCATCTACGATGTCGATGTGTTTGAACAGGTCCTCGGCGGCCGTCTGCCGGAGAACAAAATCCTTAGCCACGACTTGCTGGAAGGCTGCTACCTGCGCGCCGGCTTGCTCAGCGATGCCCAGCTCTACGAAGAGTATCCGGCGCGCTATAGCGAAGACGTCACGCGCCGCCAGCGCTGGATCCGTGGCGACTGGCAGCTGATCGGCTGGCTCGCCGGCCGGGTGCAGGGCCGCAGCGGCGCGCGCGAGAAAAATCCGCTGTCGCTGCTGTCGCGCTGGAAGCTGTTCGACAACCTGCGCCGCAGCCTGACCGCGCCGGCACTGGTGCTGTCGCTGATTACTGCCTGGCGCTGGCTGCCCGACCCGTGGATCTGGACCGGCGCCGTGCTGGCCGTGATCTTCCTGATGCCGTTGGTAAGCATGGTCTACGATCTGTGCCGCCGTCCGCGCGACACCTTGTGGAGCCAGCATATCCGCGCCTCGCTGCGCCGCTCCGGCATGCAGTTCTCGCATGCGGTGCTGATGCTGGTGTTCCTGCCGTATGAAGCTTACTTCAGCATGGACGCGATTCTGCGCAGCTTGTGGCGCACGCTGTTTTCACATCGCCGCATGCTGGAATGGCGTGCCTCCGCACTGGCCCGCCAGGCGGCGGGCGCCGCCAGCACCTGGCGCACCATGTGGATCGCGCCGGTGCTGGCGCTGTTCGTCGGCGGCGCGCTGCTGGGCTGGCGTCCCGCGAGCCTGCCGCCGGCGGCGCTGTTCCTGCTGGCGTGGCTGGTGGCGCCAGCGGTGGCCGACTGGATCAGCCGCCCGATCGAACGCAAACACGCGCAGCTGTCGCAGGAGCAGCATAGCTTCCTGCACAAGCTGGCACGCCGTACCTGGGCTTACTTCGACCAGTTTGTCGGCCCTGAAGATCACTGGCTGCCGCCGGATAATATGCAGGAGCATCCGGTGCAGGTGGTGGCGCATCGCACTTCGCCGACCAATATCGGCATGGCCTTGCTGGCCAACCTGACTGCGACCGACTTTGGCTACATCACGGTTGGCCAGATGATGACGCGCACCGCCAACACACTGGACAGCATGGACCAGCTGGAACGCTATCAGGGCCATTTCTACAACTGGTACGATACCCAGACGCTCAAGCCGCTGCATCCAATCTACATATCGACGGTGGATAGCGGCAATCTCGCCGGCCATCTGTTGACCCTGCAGTCCGGCCTCACCGGCCTGTATGACGAACCGGTGATCGGCCCGCAGATTGTGGATGGCATCACCGCCACCGCCAACGTGCTGCATGAAACCGTGGGCGACGCCGGCCCGGTACTGGCTGCGCTGACGCCCGCGCCGGACACCGGCAACCTGCAACAGCTGCATGCATGGCTGACGCGCGTGGCCGCAGCGGTGACGGACTTCCTGCCGCAGGCACAAACCCAGGGCGATACCATGTGGGCGCCATCGCTGGCGCAGCAGGTCAACGCCGCGCTGGAAGAACTGAATACCCTGATGCCATGGGCGGCACTGCCGACTGACGTGGTATTCGACACCAGCATGACGCGCATGCCGACGCTGCGCGAACTGGCGGCACTGGCCCGTACCTCGGCCACCGCACCGGTCACCGACCTGGCGCCAGCTGAACGTGAACGCCAGCAGCAACTGGCGCAGCAGTGCGAGCATGGCAGCACCATTGCGCATGAACGCATGCGCGCACTGGCCGACCTGGCGCAGCGCTGCGGCGCCTTCGCCCAGATGGAGTACGGCTTCCTGTACAACCCGACCACCAATCTGCTGGCGATCGGCTACAACGTCACCGACCGCCGCCTGGACGCCAGCTACTACGATCTGCTGGCTTCGGAAGTGCGCCTGGCCAGCTTTGTCGCCATCGCCCAGGGCCAGCTGCCGCAGGAGCACTGGTTCGCACTGGGTCGCCAGCTGTGCATCGTCGCCGGCAAGCCGGTGCTGCTGTCGTGGAGCGGCTCGATGTTCGAGTACCTGATGCCGCTGCTGGTGATGCCCAACTATCCAAGCACGCTGCTGGACCAGACTTACCAGTCGGTGATCGATGCACAAATCGATTACGGCAAGCGCCGCAGCGTCCCGTGGGGGATTTCCGAGTCTGGCTACAACACCGTGGACGCCAGCCTGAATTACCAGTACCGCGCGTTTGGCGTGCCGGGACTGGGCCTGAAACGCGGCCTGGCCGACGATCTGGTGATCGCGCCCTACGCCAGCATGATGGGCCTCATGGTGCAGCCGGAAGCTTCGTGCGCCAACCTGCAAAAGATGGCGGAGCTGGGCTTCATGGGCCGCTATGGTTTCTACGAGGCAGTCGATTACACGGCTTCGCGCCTGCCGCGTGGCCAGAGCCACGCCATCATCCGTTCCTTCATGGTTCACCACCAGGGTATGGGCTTGCTGTCGCTGAGCTATCTGCTGCATGACCGGCCGATGCAGCGCCGCTTTGAGTCCGACCCGCTGCTGCAATCGACGCTGCTGGTGTTGCAGGAACGCAGTCCGCAGGCTGGCGCCTTCTACTCCAATACCACCGAAATGGCGGCGATCCGCGCCACGGCGCCGGACCAGTCGATGCCGATGCGGATACTGAGCCAGCATTCGACGCCGGTACCGGAAACGCAGCTGCTGTCGAATGGCCGCTACCACGTCATGGTCACCAACTCCGGCGGCAGCTACAGCCGCTGGAAGGACCTGGCCGTCACGCGCTGGCGCGAGGACAGCACGCGCGACAACTGGGGTAACTTCTGTTATGTGCGCGATCTGGAGGATGGTGAATTCTGGTCCACCACGTATCAGCCGACGCTGGTCGATCCGCGCAAGTATGAGGTGATCTTCTCCGAAGGCCGCGCCGAGTTCCGCCGCTCCGACCGCCATATCGACCTGTACACCGAAATCGTGGTGTCGCCGGAAGACGATATCGAACTGCGCCGCACCCGTATCACCAACAAGAGCGACCGTGTACGCACGATCGAAGTCACCAGCTTTGCCGAAGTGGTGATGGCGCCTGCCGCTGCCGACAACGCCCACCCGGCGTTCAGCAAGCTGTTTGTGCAGACCGAAATCCTGCGCGACGAAAACGCCATCCTGTGCACGCGCCGTCCGCGTGGCGCCAATGAAGTGATGCCCTGGATGATGCACTCCATGAAGGTGCACGATGCGCCGGTCAAGAACGTGTCGTTTGAAACCGACCGCTCGCGCTTCATCGGCCGTGGCAATACCGCAGCCGCACCAAGCGCGATGCTCAACGATGGCCAGCTCAGTGGCGGCGAGGGCTCGGTGCTCGATCCGGTGGTGGCGATCCGCTACACCATCACGCTGCAGCCGGACCAGTTTGCGACGGTGGACATTGTCACCGGCATGACCGAGCAGCGCGACACGGCGCTGCACCTGATCGACAAGTACCAGGACCGTCATCTGGCCGACCGCGTATTTGAACTGGCATGGACCCACAGCCAGGTCGTGCTGCGCCAGCTGAACGCCAGCGAGGCGGATGGCCAGCTGTATGGCCGTCTGGCCAATTCGGTGATCTACCCGAACGCGGCATTGCGCGCCGATGCCTCGACGCTCATCAAGAATCAGCGCGGCCAGTCCGGCCTGTGGGCGTATGCGATTTCCGGTGACTTGCCGATCGTGCTGCTGCAGATTAAGGACCCGGCCAATATCGAACTGGCGCGGCAGATGGTGCAGGCGCACGCCTACTGGCGCCTGAAAGGCCTGGTGGTGGACCTGGTGATCTGGTACGAAGACCAGTCGGGCTATCGCCAGGCGCTGCATGACCAGATCATGGGGCTGATCGCCTCCGGCATCGATGCGCAGGCGATCGACCGTCCGGGGGGCATCTTCGTGCGCCTGGCCGACCAGATCGCCAATGAAGACCGCATCCTGCTGCAATCGGTGGCGCGCGTCATCATCAGCGATGCGCGTGGCACGCTGGCCGAACAGATCAAGCGTCCGGCGCCGCCCGCCATGCGTATGCCGCCGCTGATGGCGGACAGCCGTGGCGAGTATGCCGACGCCGGCCCGGTTACCCATCCGGCGCGTGGCCTGGTGCTGGAAAACGGCATCGGCGGCTTCACGGAAGATGGCCGCGAATATGTCATCACCACCAGCGCCGCGCAGCGCACGCCGGCGCCGTGGTCCAACGTGCTGGCCAATCCGCAGTTCGGCACGGTCATCTCGGAAAGCGGACAGGCCTACACCTGGCACGAGAACGCCCATGAATACCGCATCACGCCATGGGATAACGACCCGGTCAGTGACGGCAGTGGCGAAGCGTTCTACCTGCGCGATGAGCAGAGCGGCCAGTTCTGGTCGCCGACTGCGCTGCCGGCGCGCGGCAATGGCATCTACATCACGCGTCACGGCTTCGGCTACAGCGTGTTTGAACATACCGAAGCGGGCATCCACAGCGAGATGACAACGTTTGTCGCTGTCGACGCGCCGATCAAGTACACCGTCATCAAGGTGCGCAACGACTCGCTGGTACAGCGCCGCCTGTCGGCGTTTGGCTATGTCGAGTGGGTGCTGGGTGATATGCGCTCCAAGTCCGGCATGCACATCATCACCGAGGCCGATCCGGTCAGCGGCGCGCTGTTCGCCAAGAACGCCTACAACACCGAGTTCAGTGGCCGCGTCGCCTTCTTCAACTGTGACGCCTCGCTGCGCACCGTGACCGCCGACCGCACCGAATTCATGGGCCGCAACGGCACGCTGGCCGCACCGGCGGCACTGCGCCGTTCACGCCTGTCGGGCAAGGTCGGCGCCGGCCTGGATGCCTGCGCAGCGATACAGGCGCCGTTTGACCTGCTGCCGGGCCAGGAGCGCGAGATTGTGTTTGTGCTGGGTGTCGGTGGCCGCCGCAATGCGGACGCCAGCAGCCTGGTTCAGAAACACCGCACGGCGGAAGCCGCGCAGGAAGCACTGGCTGCCGTCCACGCCCACTGGGAGAAAACCCTGGGCGCGGTGCAGATCAAGACGCCTGAGCGCGAACTGGACGTGATCGCCAACGGCTGGCTGATGTACCAGACCATCGCCTGCCGCATCTGGGCGCGTAGCGGCTACTACCAGTCCGGCGGCGCGTTCGGCTTCCGTGACCAGCTGCAGGATGCGATGGCCACCATCCATACGCAACCGCAGCTGCTGCGCGACCAGCTGATGCTGTGCGCAGCGCACCAGTTCCTTGAGGGCGATGTGCAGCACTGGTGGCATCCACCGTCGGACCGTGGCGTGCGTACGCACTGCTCGGACGATTACCTGTGGCTGCCGCTGGGGGCATGGCGCTACGTCTCGACCACCGGCGACATGAGCATCCTCGATGAAACGGCGCCCTATCTGGAAGGGCGTCCCGTCAAGCCGGAGGAGGATTCCTACTACGACATGCCGGCCCGTTCCAGTGAACGCGGCACGCTATACGACCACTGCCAGCGCGCCATCCGCAACGGTTTGCGCTTCGGCCAGCACGGTCTGCCGCTGATCGGCTCTTGCGACTGGAACGACGGCATGGACAAGGTGGGTGAACATGGCAAAGGGGAGAGCGTGTGGCTGGCCTTCTTCCTGTGCGAAGTGTTGAAGCGCTTTGCCGAGGTGGCCGACATGCGCAATGACGCGCAGTTCTCCGCCGAATGCCGCGAACAGGCACGCCGCATCGCCGCCAACGTCGAACAGAATGCGTGGGATGGCGAATGGTATCGCCGCGCCTACTTCGACGACGGCACACCGCTTGGTTCGCACACCAACGAGGAATGCCAGATCGACTCGATCTCGCAAAGCTGGGGCGTGCTGTCCGGTTCCGCCGATCCGCAGCGCGTACGCGGCGCCATGGAGCAGGTCAATCAGCGGCTGGTGCGGCGCGATTCCGGCATCATCCAGCTGCTTGATCCGCCGTTTGACAAGGCGGGGCCGAATCCGGGCTACATCCGCGGCTATGTGCCGGGCGTGCGCGAGAACGGCGGCCAGTACACGCATGCCGCCATCTGGACTGCGATGGCCTTTGCCAAGCTGGGCGACATCGACCGCGCATGGGAGCTGGCCCGCATGATTAACCCGGTCATGCATGGCAGTACCGCGCAAGGTGCGGCGACCTACAAGGTGGAACCGTATGTGGTGACGGCCGACGTCTATGCAGTGGCGCCGCATGTGGGCCGTGGCGGCTGGAGCTGGTACACCGGCTCTTCCGGCTGGATGTACCGGCTGATACTGGAGTCGCTGCTGGGCCTGACGCGCACCGCGACCCATCTCAAGCTGGAGCCGCGCATTCCGCAGGACTGGACCAGCTTCTCGCTAAGCTACCGCTACGCCAGCACCACGTATGAAATCCGCGTGGTGCAGGGCAGCGACAGCAGCACGCCGCAGCTGTCGGTGGATGGCGTGCTGCAGCACGAACAACTGGTGGAGCTGCGCGACAGCGGCAGTACCCACCAGGTGGAACTGCTGCTGCCGCGTGCCGGCAAGTCAGACGCCCAGACTGGCGCCGGCGCCTAACAGCGTGGCCACGCCCAGCGCCGCGAAGATGACCGCGGCGATGCCGTGCACCAGTTTGAGCGAGACTTTATTGGCAATCTTGTCGCCGAAATAAACCGCCGGGACGTTGGCCAGCATCATGCCCAGCGTGGTGCCGCAGACCACGGCCACCATGCTGTGGTAGCGTGCCGCCAGCGCCACGGTGGCCACCTGCGTCTTGTCGCCCATTTCGGCGAGGAAGAAGGCGATCAGCGTGGTGAGGAACACGCCATATTTGGCCAGCTGCGCCTCGTCTTCGTCCAGCTTGTCCGGCACCAGCGTCCATGCCGCCATCGCCAGGAAAGACGCGCCCAGCACCCAACGCAGCAAGTCCGGTCCCATCAGACTGGTAATCCAGGTTCCGATGGCGGCGGCAAACGCATGGTTGGCAATGGTGGCGACGAAAATCGCAGCAACGATAGGCAAAGGACGGCGGAACCTGGCAGCAAGTACGAATGCGAGTAGCTGGGTTTTGTCGCCGATTTCTGCGAGGGCGACAATGCCGGTAGAGACGAGGAAAGCTTCCATGATATGTGAAGTACGAGGGCCGGAACGATTAACCAATGATCAAAGCGCGGCTCCGGCCCTGCAAGGCCGCGCATCGATCATGGTCTCGTCAAGCTGTTTAAAGCCACCTGCACCACGGTCTGTGGACCGATTATGTTGACACAGGTTCTTGCGCCGGGGAGGCGCAAGCCGACTACTCCCCACTAACGGGCGTTATCTTAACACATGGCAGATACATGGCTATGGTATTCTGCTTCGCGCTCAGACAACATTGAAAGTATCACCATGATCAAGAAGACTTTGTCCGCTTGCGTGTTGACCGCGCTGTCCGCGTTGACCGCATTGTCCGCCCACGCCGATCCGTTGAGCTATGCACGCTACGACCAGGTGCGTACCACCGACCTGTATCTGGATCTGAAAGCCGACTTCAATCACAAGATCCTTTCCGGTTACGCCGAACTCACGCTGAACTGGATCGACAAGAATGCCCGCACGCTGGTGCTGGATACCAATGAACTGAATATCGCCAAGGTGCAGGTGCTGGCCGCCAATGGCCGCTGGACCGCCGCCTCCTTCATGCTCGACAAGCTGGACGTGGAAAAGGGCCGCGCGTTGCGCATCGCCCTGCCGTTCCAGCCGCAGAAAGTGCGCGTCTACTATCGCACCGCACCGTCGGCCGCCGCGCTGCAGTGGATGGCGCCGGAGCAGACCATGTCCGGCAAGCGTCCGTTCATGTTCAGCCAGTCGGAAGAAATCAATGCCCGTTCGTGGGCGCCGGTACAGGATACGCCTGCCGTGCGCTTCACCTACAGCGCCCGCATCGATGCGCCGGCCGGCCTGCGCGTGGTGATGAGCGCGGAGAACGACCAGAAAGCCACCGGCGCCGGCGGCTGGAAATTCAAGATGACGCAGCCGATTCCATCCTACCTGCTGGCCATCGCGATCGGTGAGATCGAAGTGCGCAACCTCGGGCCGCGCTCCGCCGTGTATGCGGAAGCACCGCGCATCGAAGCCGCCGCCTACGAACTGGCCGACACCGAGAAAATGATCGCTGCTGCGGAAAGCCTGTACGGCCCATATCGCTGGGACCGATACGACATGATCGTGCTGCCGCCATCGTTCCCCTACGGTGGCATGGAAAATCCGCGCCTGACCTTCCTCACGCCGACCATGATCGCGGGCGACCGCAGCCTGGTGGACCTGATCGCGCATGAACTGGCGCACTCGTGGTCCGGCAACCTGGTGACCAACGCGTCGTGGAAGTATATGTGGCTCAACGAAGGCTTCACCACCTACGTCACCACGCGCATCGTTGAAAAACTGTACGGCGAAGAAGTGGCGGAGATGAACCTGCAAGTGGAACAGGAAGAGGCGCTGGCATCGCTGGCCACCATCCCGCCCGCCAAGCAGGTGCTGGCGACGCGCGGTCCGGACACCGATCCGTCGGCCTACTCCGATGGCGGCCTGATTTATCCGAAAGGCGCATGGTTCCTGCGTACGCTGGAGCAGCGCGCCGGCCGTGACGTCTTCGATCCATTCCTGCGCGGCTGGTTCGACCAGCATGCCTTCAAGTCGGCCACCACCGAAGAATTCGTGGACTACCTGAAGAAAAATCTGCTGGACGCGCATCCGGAATACATGGCGCAGGCAGAACTCGACGAGTGGCTGTATGCACCGGGCATTCCCACCAATGCCAAACGCGCCGCCTCGCCACGCCTGGCGGCACTGGATGCCCAGCGCACCGCATGGCTCAAAGGCGAACTGCCGACGGCGGAGCTGAACGGCAAAAACTGGATCGCGCTGGAGTGGATGCACTTCCTGAACGACATCGACGGCAAGACCACTGCCGCGCAGATGCAGGAGCTGGATCAGGCCTTCGGTCTGGCCAAGAGCGGCAACAACGAAATCGCTTACCGCTTCTACCTGTCGTCGGTGAAGGCGGGCTACAACGTGCGTGAGCCGCTCAACAAATTCCTGATGAGCGTCGGCCGTCAGCGCTTCGTGGTGCCGCTGTACACCGCGCTGCTGAAGAACCCGGCCGATAAAGACTGGGCAAAGTCGGTCTACGTCAAAGCCCGTACCCACTACCATCCGATCACTCAAGCTGCTGTCGACAAGGCATTTAAAAAATAATGAAGATCTCGCGTACCTTTGCAGCCAGCGTTCTGACGCTGGCTGTGCTGGGCGCGGTAGCTGGCACGCCCGTATGGGCGGCGCCGGCTGCTGCTGCCGTTCCTGCTTTTAATCTCGATGCGGACGTCAACCGCGCACTGAAAACGTTCGATGTGCCAGGCATGGCCATCGCCATCGTCAAGGATGGCAAGGTGGTCGTGGCCAAAGGCTACGGCGTGCGCAAGCTGGGTGAAGCGGCGCCGGTGGATGGCAAGACGCTGTTTGAAATCGCCTCCAACTCCAAGGCATTTACCGCCGCCGGTCTGGCGATGCTGGTCGATGAAGGCAAGATCGCCTGGGACGATCCCGTCACCAAACACCTGCCGGGCTTCCAGATGTACGACTCCTACGTCACCGGCCAGATGACGGTGCGCGACCTGCTGGTGCACCGCAGCGGCCTGGGGTTGGGCGCGGGTGATTTGCTGTGGTGGCCGAGCACACAATTCAGCACCGACGAGATTATCTCCAAACTGCGTTACATCAAGCCGGCCACCAGCTTCCGCGCCAGCTATGCGTATGACAATCTGCTGTACATCGTGGCCGGCAAAATCATCGCCGAGAAGGCAGGCAAGCCGTGGGGCGAGGCGATGCAGGAGCGCATCCTGACGCCGCTGGGCATGACCGGCACCAGGACCAGCGTGGCCGACATGCTGGCCACCAGCGACTACTCCGCACCGCACAGCAAGATCAACGACAAGATCGCCGTCGTGAAGCCGATGCCGGTGCCGAATGCGGCGGGCGCGGTCGGCATCAACACCAATGCCGAAGACATCGCACGCTGGATGACGGTGCTGCTCAACAGCGGCAAGATGGACAATGGCCAGCAGCTGTTCAGCGTCAAGCAGGCCAGCGAGATGTGGAGCGAGCAGACGCCGATGCGTATTCGCGAACCCAAGCCGGCGCTGGCGGCCACCAAGCCGAACTTCTACGCCTACGGCTTGGGCTTCCAGCTGCGCGACTACAAGGGGCGCAAGCTCGCCATGCACGGCGGCGCGCTGCAAGGCTTCTATTCGACGGTGCTGATGGTGCCGGAAGAGAAGCTGGGCATCGCCATTCTGACCAACGCGGAAAACAGCCCGGCGATGGCCTCACTGTACTACCGCATCCTGGACCAATACCTGAAAGTGCCGCCGTCCGACTGGATCAAGCTGTATGCGGACCAGGAGGCGGCCATGCACAAGGAAGAGCTGGAGCGTCAGGGCAAGGAAACCACGGCGCGCGCGGCCGCTTCCCAGCCCTCGCTGCCGCTGGCTTCCTACGACGGCGAATATGAGGACGCGTGGTATGGAAAAATCAGCATCCGCGAAGAAGGCGGCAAACATGTGATGCGATTCGAGCGGACACCGGACCTGATCGGCGAACTCGAACACTTCCAGCACGACAGCTTCATCGTGCGCTGGAAGGAGCGCAACTTCAACGCCGACGCCTACGTGACGTTTGCGCTGAATCCGGACGGCAGTATCGAGCGCATCAAGATGGCGCCGATTTCCACCGAAACCGACTTCAGCTACGACTTCCGCGACCTGAACTTCACCCCAGTAAAAGCCGCCGAGAAGAAATAACAGTTCGGGGTCAGTGCCGACATTCGGACACGATCACAGCAGTACGGCCGCTACTGCTGTGATCGTGTCCGAATGTCGGCACTGACCCCGAACTTAGGCGGCGCTTTCCACGCGGTTGCGGCCTTTGCGCTTGGCGCGGTATAGCGCCAGGTCGGCCGCGTGCAGCAGATCATCCAGCGAGATCTGCGGACCGGCGGCGCTGGCGACGCCAAAGCTGGCGGTCACGCGCAGGATGTGGCCGTCGGCCAGTGTCAATGGTTCGCTGGCGATCGCGCTGCGCAAACGCTCCGCCAGCGCGCACGCCTGTTCCTGTGTGCAGTGCGCCGGCATCACCACAAATTCTTCGCCGCCGTGGCGTGCCAGGATTTCGCCATCGCGCAGTTCTTCGCGTACTACCGAGGCGACGCGGATCAGCACCTGGTCGCCCGTCTCATGACCATGCGAATCGTTGACGGACTTGAAGTGGTCGATATCAAACAGCACCACGGCCAGTGTCTCGTTGCGCCCGCGCGCGCGGCGTAGCCGTTGCGTGCTGGCCGTGGTGAAAGCGCGGCGGTTGAGCAAACCGGTCAGGTAGTCGGTATCGGCGCGGCGGCGCAGCTCATCGATGAGGTGCTGGCGTTCCAGCTCCAGTTGCTGGCGTTCGATGCTGTTGGTGCGCAGCGTGGACAGGGCACGCAGCATGTCGCCGATTTCGTCGGCGCGCTGCGAGCCGCTGGAGTCGCGCGAGTAGTCGCCGTTACCGAGGCGGATCACGGCGCGCGTGGCGCGTAGCAGCGGTACGATGACGCGGCGGCGCACTATCAACAGCAGCAGCGTCAGCGCCAGCAGGATCGCCACGCCGGATGAACACACAATCAGCAGCTCGGTGCGCGCATGTTCGTGATCGCTCTGGGCCTGCGTTTGCGCCTCCTGCAGCAGTTCATCGCGCAGCGACAGGATCGGGGTCATGGTCGGCACATAGCGCTGTGCAAACTGGCCGGTGTCCATGCCATAGTCGCGTCCCGCACGACTGGCTGCTTCAATCCCCGCCACCAGTCCCAGGCCGGTACCGAAATAGATTTCATCGACGCGCGCCATGACCGTATTGAATCCGGCCGGATTGCCGCCGTCCTCGCCCAGCGCCTGGATCTGCTGGCGCAACTGCGCCAGGCGGCCGCGCAGCATTTCCAGTTGCTCATGCTCGGCGGGGACCAGCGCCTGGCGCTTGGCCAGCGGCACGGTCAGCACGGAGCCAAGCCGGCCCGCATATTCGCGCAGCTCGACGGCGTAGCGTGTTTTAATCAGCGTGCGCGAGATGCGCGGATAGGCGCGCTCGGAAGCCAGTGTGTAGCCGCCGACAGCGTCAAGTGCCAGCGGTACCAGCGCGAACATCCGGCCAATGGCGTTTTTCAGCAGTTCCGGCGTGCGCTCGGCCGGCGCTGCGGACGCCAGCGTGTCCACCGTGTTGCGCGCCTCGGCCAGCGCCTGGTACAGGCTCGCCATCTCGACCGGATGCTGGGTGCCGAAATCGTTTTGCAGCTCGCGCTCGAGTTGTATCAGCGCGAGGTCGGTGGCGGCGCGCGCACGCGTCAGGCGGTCACGCCGGGCGGGATCAGCGGGCTGCCTGTCGCCCAGCACCGCATTGACCGGGCCGCGTTCGAACGAGAGTTTTTCTGCCGCGATCATGGCGCGCTGTGTCAGGCGCAGTGCTTGCAGGCCGGCGCTGGTGTCGTCGTAATGCAGCCACGCTTCTCGCGTGATATGGCCCAGCATGCCGAAGACCAGCAACGCCAGCACGGCGGTGGACAGTGTCAGCAAGCGGGAAATTTTCATGAAAATGGAAGAAGCAGTTTACAAGTAAACAATATGCCACAAAGCGGGGTCGAGCGGGGCGGGAATGCGGCACGGGCGACGGCAAATGGTACAATGCCGCCCTTGCGTCGCTGGCTTTGCCTGAGCAGGATGCAAAGCTTGAACGATTACTACCGAGGGAAACGAATGTCTATGCAACGAGTTATGCTGCGCGCCAAGCTGCACCGTGTGACGGTGACGCAGGCGGATCTGAATTATGAAGGTTCGTGCGGTATCGACCTGGACCTGCTGGAAGCGGCTGATATCTGGCCAAACGAAAAAATCGAACTGTATAACGTGAACAACGGCGAGCGCTTCGCCACCTACGCGATTCCTGGCCTGCGCGGCACCGGCGAGATCTCGCTGAACGGCGCAGCGGCACGCAAGGCGCAGCTGGGCGACCTGCTCATCATCTGCACCTACGCGCCGATGACCGAAGCGCAGATCGCCGACTACAAACCGAAACTGGTTTTCGTCGACGCGCAAAACAAGATCACCAGCGTCAAGCAGTAAGCTGCAAGACCAAGTCGGCCCTGTGCCGAATTCTGGTCGGGAGAGACCACCATGGATGGTGGCGCCGAAGGAGCAACCGCCCCGGAAACTCTCAGGCAAAAGGACCGACCAGACCACTGTACTCTGAAGAGCCGCCGGCTTCGTCAGCCGGCGCACCGCAGGAGCAAGCGGCGCCATGCTAACGCTATGGCGCGGCGAATCTCTCAGGTTCCAAACAGAGGGGGCGTACCACTCGCATGGTGCGCTTGGTACTCCCACCCCTGACTGTTGATGGAGCCTGCTTCATGAATCAACCTGCACTGCACACGATTGCCGTCCTTGGCGGCGGCATCACCGGCGTGACCACCGCTTACGCCCTGGCGCGGCGCGGCTTTGCCGTCACCGTGTTTGAACGCCACCGTTATCCGGCAATGGAGACGTCGTTTGCCAACGGCGGCCAGCTGTCCGCCTCCAATGCCGAAGTCTGGACTCATCCTTCCACCATCGCCAAAGGCCTGAAGTGGATGCTGCGCAGCGATGCGCCGCTGCTGCTCAATCCTCGCCCGACCTGGCACAAGCTGTCCTGGTTTGCGGAGTTCATCGCCAGCATTCCCCGCTACGAAGACAACACCATCGCCACCGCGAAGCTGGCGATCGCCGCGCGCCGCCATCTGTTCGACTGGGCGGAAGAGGAGGGCGTGGAGTTCGACCTGAAACAGCAGGGCATCCTGCACATCTACCGCAACCAGGCGGGCTTCGAGCACGCCGGCCGCGTGTCCGGGCTGCTGGCGGCGGGCGGCTTGCCGCGCCGCGCGGTCACGCCCGATGAGATGCGCGCCATCGAGCCGGCGCTGCAAGGCAGCTACTACGGCGGTTACTACACCGAGAGCGATGCCACCGGCGACATCCACAAGTACACCAACGGCCTGGCCGCAGCGGCCGAGCGGCGTGGTGTGCGCTTTGTATGGGGCGCGGAAATCGGCAGCGTGGAAACCGATGGCCGCGTGGCCACGGTGCGCGTCGATCAGGATGGCCGCGAGGACCGCCAGTGCTTCGATGGCGTGGTGGTGTGCGGTGGCGTCGGCAGCCGCGCGCTGGCGGCGCAGCTGGGTGATCGGGTTAACGTTTATCCGGTGAAGGGCTATTCGATCACGGTGCAGCTGCAGGATGACGCCAGCCGCGCCGCCGCGCCGACGGTCAGCCTGCTGGACGATGAGACCAAGCTGGTGACCAGCCGTCTAGGGCCGGACCGTTTCCGCGTTGCGGGCACGGCGGAGTTCAATGGCATTAACCGCGATATCCGCGCGGACCGCATCCAGCCGCTGGTCGATTGGGTGCAGCAGTGCTTCCCGGGCGTGAGCACGCGCCAGGCGGTGCCATGGGCTGGCTTGCGGCCGATGATGCCGGACATGATGCCGCGTGTGGGAAGGGGCAAGCGGCCTAACGTGTTTTACAACACCGGCCACGGTCACCTGGGCTGGACGCTGTGCGCGGCCACCGCCGACCTGATTGCCGGTGTGGTGGAGAGCCAACACTAAGCTGGCTTGCCGCACAAGAAAAAGACGCCTCTGAACTGAATCTCGGGCGTCTTTTATTTATTTGCTACCGTCAATGCGCAGCAACTGCGACATGTACTGCGGCGTGATGCCAAGGAAGGATGCCACCACCTTTTGCGAGATGCGCTGCTCCAGGCCCGGATACTCGCGGCGGAACGCATTCAGGCGGCCCTGCGCCGGCGAGGCGTTCAGGTACAGGCGGCGGCTCTGGTCCATGATGCTGCACTGTGCCGCAGCCAGGTAGTAGTCGCGCAGATGGCTATTGGCCTGATACAGCGCGCTCACTTGCGACCAGTCCAGGCGATAGCCATGGATGGCGGTTTCCGCCACCACGAAATTCAGCGCCGGATGCGATTCGCGCGAACGCAGCAGATCGTCGTGCGCGGCCACCGGTTCGCCGTCGGTCTGGAAGTGCAGCGTCACTTCATTGCCCGCCTCGGTAATGAAACCGGTCCGCGCCACACCGCTGTGCAGCCAGTGCACATACTGGGCAGGCGTGCCGATGCGCTGCAGGTACTCGCCCTTGCGCATGCTGAAAGGCGTGGCCAGCGGCGCCAACAGGCGCGAGGCTTCGTCGTACAGTTCGGGCGTGACGCCATAGCGGCGTGACACGGCTTCGCGATATTTAGCGCGGTGTTCTAGGAATGCGTTGCTCATACTCAGTGGTTTAGGAGTGCGAATGGCCGGACGGACAATGTTGTATTTTAAATTCCGCTATGTAAATGGCCGTACAAATGAATTTGAAAGTGTAAACGTTTTCACAGTCCCTGGCTCAATATTTGTTGCAGATTAGAATGGAAATTTAAAAATATTTTAAACTTAAAGCAGTTTAACAAATTTCTGCAAGCATGAATTTCGCTGAACTTTAGGGTTACTATTGAAGAACAATTCGACCCTTGGAGACCGGCATGAAAATCACTGATCTCAGCATTGGCAGGCGCCTGTCGTTTGGCTTTGCTGTTGTGCTCGCCATACTCATCCTCAACACCGGCCTCGGCATCTATCGCCTGCAAGGGGTGGCGACCGCGACACGCGCGATGATGGAAACGCCGCTGGCCAAGGAGCGTCTCATTTCGGACTGGTACCGGATTGTATTTGCCGGCATCCGCCGCACCACCGCTGTGGCCAAAAGCGCCGACCCGGCGCTGGCCACCTTCTTTGCCGAGGAGGCCAAGAACTCGACGGCCTACGCCCAGGGACTGATCAAGAAGATCGAAGAACTCACCAGCGGCGAGGACAAGCGGCTCATGGAAGAGCTGGTGGAAACCCGCAAGCTGTACGTAAGTTCGCGTGACGGCGTCATGAAGGCCAAGGCCGCCGGCGATGCCGACGGCGCCTCGCGCCTGCTCGAGCAAACCTATCTGCCTGCCGCCAAAACCTATGAAACCATGCTGCAGAAGATCCTCGACCAGCAGCGCAAGTCGATTGACGAAGCGGCCACGCGCATCGACCAGGTCGCCACGGACAGCCGCAACCTACTGCTCTTGCTGGCCGTGCTGGTGGTGGCGTTTGGCGTGGTGTTTTCATGGTGGCTGACGGCGGGCATCACGCGGCCGATCAACGAAGCCGTGGCGCTGGCCGAGTCGGTGGCGGAAGGCGACCTGGTCGATCATAGCAACCGCAGCGCCAGCGACTACAGCCAGGACGAACCCGGCAAGCTGCTGCATGCGCTGAACCGCATGTCGAACAGCCTGGTGCGTATCGTCGGCGATGTCCGCAACGGCACGGACAGCATTGCAACCGCGTCGTCGCAAATCGCCGCCGGCAATCTGGACCTGTCGTCGCGCACGGAACAGCAGGCCAGTTCGCTCGAGGAAACCGCGTCCTCGATGGAGGAGCTGACCAGCACCGTCAAGCAGAATGCCGACAACGCGCGCCAGGCCAACCAGCTGGCGTCCAAGGCTGCCGAAGTGGCGCAACGCGGCGGCGCGGTAGTCTCGGACGTGGTGCAGACCATGGCGTCGATCGATGCCTCGTCCAAGAAAATTGTCGACATCATCGGCGTCATTGACGGCATCGCTTTCCAGACCAATATTCTTGCCTTGAATGCCGCCGTGGAAGCGGCGCGTGCCGGCGAACAGGGGCGCGGCTTTGCGGTGGTGGCGTCCGAGGTGCGCAACCTGGCGCAGCGTTCGGCCAGTGCGGCAAAAGAGATCAAGACCCTCATCGACGACTCGGTCGGCAAGGTGGAAGCAGGCACGCGCCTGGTTGGCCAGGCTGGGAGTACCATGGAAGAAGTGGTGAGCAGCATCGGCCGCGTTACTGCCATCATGGGCGAGATCAGCAATGCCAGCGTCGAGCAGACCCATGGCATCGAGCAGATCAACCTGGCGATCACGCAAATGGATCAGGTCACGCAGCAGAACGCGGCATTGGTGGAAGAGGCCGCCGCAGCGGCCGACGCCATGCAGGTGCAGGCGGCCAAACTGGCGGAAGCGGTGAGCATTTTCAAGCTCGGCGATGCTGCGCCGCAGCGGCCTGTATTGCGCGGCGCGGCGCGGCCATTGCTGGCGTAACTATCATCGGTTGTATTGGTGCAACAGGCTTCGCATTCATGACTACATGATGGCGCGGGCACGGCATTCTGCGCTACAGTGGGACTACCGGAGGCGCTGCCCCAGCGGCGCCCGGAACAACAGTGGGGTGGCGTCCAGTGAAGAATCAAACCGGGATCAGTAGCAAAGTGATAGTGCCGTTCGGCTTTGCCGCAGCGGGTGCGTTGGGAACCGTCGCCGCAGGCTGGAGCGCCTGGGGCTGGTACACCCTGATCTGGGCAGCGCTGCTGCTGGGCGCTGCAGCCTGGCTCACGCGCGATACGGGTTTCAGCCCCGCCAGCGCGACCGGCGACAACGCCATGATCGATGATTACCTGGATGGGCGCGACCGTTTTGCCGACGCGGTGCTGCCCGTGTGGTGCCGCCATATTGAAAACTCGCGCGCGCAGATGGAGGAAGCGATTTCCGATTTGGCCTCGCGCTTCTCCAGCATCGTCGACAAGCTTGACAGCGCGGTGCATGTCTCCGGCGCGGGCAACCAGGGCGACCACTCCATGACCGAGGTGTTTGCACACAGCGAACAGCGTCTGGGCTCGGTGGTGACCTCGATGAAATCCGCCATGTCATCCAAGCACGCCATGCTGGCGCAGATCCGCGACCTGGAACGCTTTACGCGCGAGCTGCGCGGCATGGCGGAAGGCGTGGCCAGCATCGCCGCGCAAACCAATCTGCTGGCGCTCAACGCGGCCATCGAAGCGGCGCGCGCCGGTCCGGCCGGCCGTGGCTTCGCCGTGGTGGCACAGGAGGTGCGCCAGCTGTCGATGCGCTCGGCGGAGACGGGCAAGGAAATCTCCAATCGCGTGAATCTGATCAGTACCGCGATCCTGGCGGCCAGCCAGGCCGCCGAGCAATCGAGGGAAGCGGAAGACAAGTCCATGCAGTCGGCGGAAGGCATGATCGACGCCGTGCTGTCCGAGTTCCGCCAGATGACCGACGCGCTGGTACAGTCCTCCGACCTGCTCAAACAGGAGAGCATCGGCATCCAGGGTGAGGTGGGCGAGGCGCTGGTGCAGCTGCAATTCCAGGACCGCGTGAGCCAGGTGATGACCCACGTGCGCCACAACATGGAGAACTTGCCAGGACTGCTGCGCGAGTATCACGAGCGCTATGAGACGAACGGGGTGCTGGAAGCGCCGGATCCGGACCGTCTGCTGGGCGAACTGCAGAAGACCTACGCGATGGCCGAAGAGCATGCGGTACACAGCGGCATCAAGCACGCGGCGCCTACCGCCGCTGCAGCCGACGAAATCACTTTTTTCTGAAGGTAGAGAAGATATGGCAAAAACCATCATGGTGGTCGATGATTCGGCCTCTTTGCGCCAGGTAGTGGGCATTGCGCTCAAGGGCGCGGGATACGAGGTGATTGAAGGACGCGATGGCGTCGATGCGCTGTCCAAATGCACCGGACAGAAAATTCATCTGGTGGTGTGCGACGTGAACATGCCCAATATGGACGGCATCACCTTCGTTAAACAATTCAAGCAGCTGCCCAACTACAAATTCACGCCAGTCATCATGCTGACTACCGAATCGCAAGAGAGCAAGAAGGAAGAAGGCAAGGCCGCAGGCGCCAAGGCCTGGGTCGTCAAACCATTCAAACCGGACGTGCTACTGGGCGCCGTCGCCAAGCTGGTACTGCCATAATTTTGCGGAGGCTGCGATGGCCGATGAAGTCAACCGTATTGCCCTGGACGGCGAACTGACGATCTATCGCGCCGCCGATCTGAAAGTGCTGGTGCTGGACGCGCTGCGCAAGGCGCGGATACTGGAAATCGACTTGTCCGGCGTGACGGAGCTGGACACGGCAGGCTTGCAAGTGCTGATGCTGGCCAAGCAGGCCGCTGCCGCCGACCAGCGCACGCTGCGCCTGGTGCAGCATAGCCCCGCCGTCGTAGAAATCTTCGAGATGCTGGACCTGGTCGCCTTCTTTGGCGACGCCGTGCTGATACACGCATAAGGAATAGCCATGAATCTGGACGACGCACTACAGACCTTTATCGCTGAAAGCCGCGAGCTGCTGGAGGAGATGGAGAACGCGCTGCTCAATGTCGACCTGGCGGGCGACCAGAGCGAGGCAATCAACGCCATCTTCCGGGCCGCCCATACCATCAAAGGGTCGGCGGGCCTGTTTAGCCTCGATCACATCGTCGCCTTCACCCACGTGGTGGAAAGCCTGCTGGACAAGGTGCGCGATGGCAGCGTGACGCTCAACGATGAAATGGTGGTGCTGCTGCTGTCATGTTGCGACTATCTGTCGGCCATGATGGACGGCCTGGCGGCGGGCCGCGTAGACCAGGACCCGGACACCGCGCCGGAAGGCGAGATGCTCAAGGAGCAGCTGCATCGCCATATGGATGGCGAGGCGGCGGCGCCAGCGGTTCCCGCCGCGCTGGCAGTGCACGCGGAGCCTGGCGTGGAACGCATCGACCAGGAACGTGGAGATAGCGACTACTGGCATATCTCGCTGCGCTTCGGCCGCGGCGTGCTGCAGAACGGCATGGACCCCATCGCCTTCCTGCGCTACCTGGGCAAGCTGGGGCGCGTGGTGGGGATTGCGACCTTGCCCGATGCCCTGCCGCCGGCCGATGAGATGGATGCGGAGCTGTGCTACCTCGGTTTCGAAATCGCCTTTGACAGCAGCGCCGACCGCGAGGCGATTGCCGGCGTGTTCGAGTTTGTACAGGACGACTGCGAAATCCGCATCATTCCGCCGCACAGCAAGGTGTCCGAGTATGTGAACCTGATCCGCGCGCTGCCGGAGCAGAAGGTAAGGCTGGGCGAAATCCTGGTCCGCTGCGGCAGCGTCACCGCGCATGAACTGGAAGAGGCGCTGAATCAGCAGTCCGGCAAGCAGGAAGACGCGCCGGCCCAGCAGCTGGGCAGCATCCTGGTTGGCGCGGGCAATGTGCCGCCGGTGGTGGTGGAGGCCGCGCTGGCCAAGCAGAAGCAGGTCAGCGAGCAAAAGGCGCAGGAAAGCCGCTCCATCCGCGTCGATTCCGACAAGCTGGATCGCCTGATCGACCTGGTGGGCGAACTGATTATCGCTGGCGCACGCGCCAACATGATCGGCCAGCATATCCAGAACACCGAGCTGCTGGAGTGCACCTCGACGCTGACGGGACTGGTGGAAGACGTGCGCGATGCGGCGCTGGAGCTGCGCATGGTGAAGATCGGCGCCACCTTCAACCGCTTCCAGCGCGTGGTGCACGATGTGGCGCGGGAACTGGGCAAGGACATCGGCCTGATTGTCGATGGCGAGGATTCGGAACTGGACAAGACCGTGGTGGAAAAAATCGGCGACCCGCTGATGCACCTGGTGCGCAACGCCATGGACCATGGCATTGAGCCGGCCGAAGTGCGGGTGGCGGCCGGCAAGTCGGCCAAGGGCATGATCAAGCTGAACGCGTTCCACGAATCGGGCAGCATCGTGATTGAAGTCAGCGACGATGGCGGCGGCCTGCGCAAGGAGAAGATACTGGCCAAGGCCATCGAGCGTGGCCTGATCGACCCGGAACGCAAACTCACCGACAGCGAAATCTACAACCTGATTTTCGAAGCCGGCTTCTCGACGGCGGAGAAGATCACCAACCTGTCCGGCCGTGGCGTCGGCATGGACGTGGTCAAGCGGAATATCCAGGCGCTGCGCGGCAGCGTGGATGTCGGCAGCAAGGAGGGCCAGGGCACGACGGTGACGGTGCGGTTGCCGCTGACGCTGGCCATCATCGACGGCTTCCTGGTGCAGGTGGGATCGTCGGTGTTTGTGATCCCGCTCGACATGATCGAGGAGTGCATCGAGTACGCCACCGAGCCGGGACAGGACTACACCAATCTGCGCGGCCAGGTGCTGCCGCTGGTGCGCCTGCGTGAGCTGTTCCGCATCGGCGGCGCCGGCACGCGGCGCGAGAGCATCGTGGTGCTCAAGTTCGGCAATCACCGTGCGGGCCTGGTGGTCGATACGCTGCTGGGCGAATTCCAGACCGTGATCAAACCACTGAGTCCGATGTTCAGCGAAGTGAAATGCATCAGCGGCTCCACCATCCTGGGCAGCGGCGAGGTCGCCCTGATACTCGACGTGGCGGCACTGATGCATACCGTCGGCGGCAAGGGCGCCGTCGCGCTGGCAGCGTAAGAGAGGAGCAGCATGAGCACTATCGATACCGCCAATGTGGTCACTTACGGCAGCAGCGCGATTGTGGCCTTGCAGAGCGGCGCCGCGCTGCCCAGCCAGTTCCTGACATTTATGCTGGGCGAGGAACAGTACGCGGTCGGCATCCTGCACATCAAGGAGATCATCGAATACGGCAGCCTGGCCACGGTGCCCATGATGCCGGATTGCGTGCGCGGCGTCATCAACCTGCGCGGCGCGGTGGTGCCGGTGATGGATTTGTCGGCGCGCTTCGGCCGCGCGCAAAGCACCATCGGCAAACGCAGCTGCATCGTCATCGTCGAAACCGAAGGCGGCGAGAATGACAGCAAGCAGGTGCTGGGCATGCTGGTGGACGCGGTCAACGCCGTGGTGGAAATCGCTGCCGCCGATATCGAACCGGCGCCGTCGTTCGGCACGCGCATCCGTCCCGATTTCATCGCCGGCATGGGCAAGTACAACGGCCGCTTTGTGATCCTGCTCGATATCGAGCGCGTGCTGTCGAGCGAGGAGATTGTTGACATGGCGCGCGGCACCGCTGCCGCCGTGGCGTGATGGGTGGGATCTTATGGCCGTGGCGATGATCACCGACCGCGAGTTCGTCCAGTTCCAGCGTTTCATTTACGATGCTGCGGGCATCACCATGGCCAATGGCAAGCAGGCGCTGGTCAGCGGCCGCCTGGCCAAGCGCCTGGCGCACTATCAGCTCGACAGCTATGGCGACTATCTCAAGCTGCTGGAAAGCCGCGCGCAACCGGCCGAGCTGCAAGTGGCGGTGGACCTGCTGACCACCAACGAGACTTACTTCTTCCGCGAACCCAAGCACTTTGCACTGCTGCGCGATCTGGCGCTGGAAGCGCGCGACAAGAACCGCGCGCTGCGCGTGTGGAGCGCAGCCAGCTCCAGCGGCGAAGAACCCTACAGCATTGCCATGGTGCTGGCCGATGTCTTTGGCGAGGACGGCGGCTGGGAAGTGCTGGGCACCGACATCAGCACACGCGTGCTGCAGCGCGCGCGTAGCGGCCACTATCCCATGGAGCGCGCATCGCAAATGCCGCCGGCTTACCTGAAGCGTTTCTGCCTCAAGGGACAGGGCAGTGAAGCCGGCACCATGCTGATCGACCGTTCGCTGCGGCAGCGCGTGCAGTTCCAGCACCTGAACCTGAATGCGCCGCTGCCCAAACTGGGCACGTTTGATGTGATCTTCCTGCGCAACGTGATGATCTATTTCAGCCTGGAGACCAAACGCCAGGTGGTGGCGCGGCTGTTGGCGCAATTGCGTCCGGGCGGCTATTTCCTGATCGGCCATTCGGAAACGCTGAACGACATCAACGATACGCTGATCGCAGTGGCGCCTTCGATTTATCGCAAGCCATGACGGAGCCTAAACTCATCGATATCTTCCTGATGCCCGGCGATTATTTCGTCGGCGATGCGCAGTACCGCGTGCGTACGCTGCTGGGCTCTTGCGTGTCGATCACGTTGTGGCATCCGGGGCGCCGCATTGGCGCGATGTCGCACTTCCTGCTGCCCGGCCACGGGCGGCGCAGACAGGACCGGCCAGCCGACAAGCCGGGCATGTATGGCGCGGATGCGATGCAGTTGCTGGTGGACGGTATGACGCAGCATGGGGTGCCGCTGATTCAGTGCCAGGGCAAGATCTTCGGCGGCGGCGCCATGTTTCCGCGCAATGAGAAGGTACGCGATATCGGCATGCAGAACGGCGACTTTGCGCGCGAGATGCTGCAAAAGCATGGCATACACGTGGTGTCCGAAAGCCTGTTCGGCGAAGGGCATCGTCAATTAATCTTCACCATCCGTAGTGGCGAGGTGTTGAGCCGTCAGGTTCCGCCAGAACCGGGATGGGGCGGTACGGGAGCAAGGACACAGGAATGAGTGATATCAAGGTCATGATCGTCGATGATTCCGCCGTGGTGCGGCAGGTGCTGAGCGGCCTGCTGAACGCGGCGGCGGGGATTACCGTTACCCATGCGGTGGCCAACCCTTTGCTCGCCATGGAGCGCATGAAGGTGCAGTGGCCTGACGTCATCGTGCTTGACGTTGAAATGCCGAAGATGGACGGCATAACCTTCCTGCGCAAGCTGATGACTGAACATCCGACACCGGTGGTGATCTGCTCGACCTTGACCGAGAAGGGCGCGCAGACGTCGGTGGAAGCGCTGACGGCAGGCGCGGTCGCGATCATTACCAAGCCGCGGCTGGACCTGAAGCAGTTCCTGCACGATAGCGCGGATGAACTGGTGTCTGCAGTGCGCGCGGCCGCTGGCGCCCATGTGGGCAAGCTGGCCAACCGCCCAGCGCCGCCACCTGTGACGGCCAAGCTGAATGCGGATGCGGTCCTGCCGCCGATGGAAGTACGGCCGATGACGGCGACCACGGAGCGCGTGGTGGCGATCGGCACATCGACGGGCGGTACGCAGGCGCTGGAAGAGGTGCTGACCTCACTGCCGCGCGTCTCACCCGGCATCGTGGTGGTGCAGCACATGCCGGAAAAATTCACGGCAGCTTTTGCGGCGCGGCTGGACAGCGTGTGCGAAGTGCGCGTCAAGGAGGCTGCCAATAACGACCGGGTCCTGCAGGGCCAGGTGCTGATTGCGCCGGGCGGCAAGCACATGCTACTGCGCCGCACCGGGGCGCAGTATTTTGTCGAGGTGGTGGATGGCCCGCTGGTCAACCGTCATCGCCCGTCGGTGGATGTGCTGTTCCGCTCCACCGCGCGCGCGGCAGGCGCCAATGCACTGGGCGTCATCATGACCGGCATGGGGGACGACGGTGCGGCCGGCATGCTGGAAATGCTCAAGGCTGGCGCGCGCACGGTGGCGCAGGATGAAGCCAGCTGTGTGGTGTACGGCATGCCGAAGGAAGCGGTGAAGCGCGGCGGTGTCGAGAAGTCGGTGCCGCTCAGCGCGATCTACCGCGAAATCCTGCAACAGCTGCAGTACTGAACATGAACACGCCACCGCTCCCCGACACCACCGTTGCCGACGCGCCCTCGTGGGCCGGCCGCCGCGTGCTGGTTGTCGAGGACAGCGTGGTGCAACGCGGTTATCTGGTGGGTTTGCTGCGCCAGCTGAACTTCGGCGAGATACTGGAAGCGGGTGACGGCAACGAGGCCATGCAGGTGCTGGAGCGCCAACCCAGCCCGTTGTATCTGGTGCTGACCGATCTGGAGATGCCGGGCATGGACGGCATCGAGCTGACCTGCCAGCTGCGTGAACGCCGCCTGACGGAAAACCTGATCGTGGTCAGTGCGCGTGATCCGCGCCTGCTGGAGATCATCGAGAACATGGCGTGCGAAGATACTTCCATGGGCTTGCTGGGCACTTTGCTCAAGCCGGTGCAACTGGACTCGCTGACGCAGCTCTTGTGCAAGGCCGGTGACCGTGGCAGCGACTGCGCCCCGCTGGTGCCGCCGCCACTGCCACAGGCTTCGCTGGAGGAGCTGGCGCAGGCGCTGACGCGCAAGGAGTTTGTGCCGTACTTCCAGCCCAAGGTCGCCATGCAGACCGGCCACCTGAAAGGCGTGGAAGCGCTGGTGCGCTGGAACCATCCGGAGCGCGGCCTGCTGGCTCCGGCGCACTTCATCGATACGCTGGAAGGCCATCCCCTGATGGCGGACTTCACGATCGACATGGTGCAGCAGGTGCTGGAGCGCATACTGGACTGGCAAAGCCACGGCCTGCCGCCGCTTACGGTGTCGGTCAACCTGTCCGCCGACAACCTGGCCGACCGCAGTTTTATCGACCGCCTGATTGCGCAGATTTCCGCATCCGGCGTCAAGCCCGCATCGCTGGTGTGGGAGGTCACTGAAACCAGCGTGATGCGTCAGCTGTCACAGGCGCTGACGAATATGGGCCGCTTGCGCCTGATGGGCTTTGGCCTGGCCATGGACGATTTTGGCATCGGCTATTCGTCCATGCAGCAATTCGCACGCTGCCCGTTCACGGAACTGAAGATCGACCGCGCCTTCGTCAACGGCGCGGCGCAGTGGCCCAACCGCCACATGGTGCTCAAGAGCGCACTGGACCTGGGGCAAAGCCTGGGCGTGGCCACGGTGGCGGAAGGTGTCGAGACAGTCGAGGACTGGAAGCTGCTGCGCGACCTCGGATGCGACATGGCGCAAGGCTACCTGCTGGCGAAGCCGATGCCGGCGGAAGATCTGGTCGGCTGGATACGGCAGGACAGGCGCAGACTGCGTGCGCTGGCAGGGGACGAATAATCACAACCAAGCTGGGGGAACATCATGCTTTCAACATTGCAGGTCAGGACCAAGATTTTGATATTGCTGGCGGTAGCGGTTGTGGCATTGGTCGTCGTAGTGCTGATCGCCTTTTCCGGCATGAAGACGCAAAGCCAGATGCTGAACCAGATCGGCAAGAACCGCATGCCATCGGTGCAGGCGCTGCAAACCATCAGCGAAGCGCAGACCGCGCTGCGGTCGGCCAGCCGTGCCATTGATGCGATGGCGTTATATCCGGAAGAGGTGGATAACGTCACCCATGAGATCAAGCGCAAGCAGGAAAGCTGGGCGATTGTCGATAAGGCGTGGAAAACCTATGATGACCTGCCGCAGGAGACGGAGGAGGCGGCAGTGTGGAAAACCTTCGTCAAGCAATGGGACACCTGGAAGCAGCGTGATGCCCTCATCACCGACATCGCCAGCCAGATCGTGCGTGCTGACCTGGCCAAGCGCAAGGAATTATTCCTGTCGCTGCACAATACGCTCAAGGAAAACCGCACGGCGTTTCACGATGCCGAGGAAAGCCTCAACAAGCTGGTGACCCTGAATATTCAGTATGGCGAGAGCGATGTGGCAGGGGCAGAAGCCGCGTCGGCAACTGCGCTGAAAAATATGTACCTGTCATCGGGTATTGCATTGGCCCTGCTGGTGACAATCGGCCTGTTTATCCTGAACGGCATCATGAAGCAGCTGGGTGGCGATCCTTCGTATGCAGCGGAGATTGTGCGCCAGGTGGCAGATGGCGACCTGACCGCCGACGTGCAGCTGAAAGCCGGTGACACCACCAGCCTGCTGGCGGCCATGAGCGGCATGATCGAAAAACTGTCGCACGTGGTGCAGGAAGTGAACAACGGCGCCGAAGCGCTGGCCTCGGCCTCGGAAGAAGTCAGCGCGACCGCGCAGTCGCTGTCGCAGGCGGCCAGCGAACAGGCTGCGGGCACGGAGGAAACCAGTGCGTCGGTCGAACAGATGACGGCCTCGATTTCGCAAAACACCGAGAACTCCAAGGTCACCGACGGCATTGCCAGCAAGGCCGCGTTGGAAGCGGCAGAGGGCGGCGAGGCGGTCAAGTCCACGGTGGCGGCGATGCAGCAGATCGCCAAGAAAATCAGCATCATCGACGATATCGCATACCAGACCAACCTGCTGGCGCTGAACGCGGCGATTGAGGCGGCCCGCGCGGGCGAACATGGCAAGGGCTTTGCCGTGGTGGCAGCCGAGGTGCGCAAGCTGGCGGAACGCAGTCAGGTGGCGGCGCAGGAAATCGAGCAGGTAGCCAGCAGCAGCGTGCAGCTGGCCGAGAAGGCCGGGCAGCTGCTGGGTGAGATGGTGCCGAATATCCGCCGCACCTCGAACCTGGTGCAAGAGATCACGGCGGCGTCGGAAGAACAGTCGGCAGGTGTTGGCCAGATCAATGCGGCAGTGACGCAGCTGAGCCAGACCACCCAGCAGAATGCCTCCAGCTCCGAAGAGCTGGCGGCGACAGCGGAAGAGATGAGCGGTCAGGCCGAGCAGCTGCAGCAGACCATGTCCTTCTTCAAGCTGGCTGGCGCCTCCCGACCTATCCGTACGACGATGGCGCGTAAGCCCGCACGTCCAGGACGCGCGGCTGCAGGGGCGGTATCTAGCCGCCGCATGAATGATGTCAGCGAACCGGATGAATCGCATTTCGTCAAATTTTAGCGGGGAGCAGCGATGAATACCTTGACCGCAGCGGACCCGCCATCGTCAGCGCAGCAGGCGCCTGCTCAGTTCCTCAGCTTCATGCTGGGCCAGGATATGTTCGCCATGGGCATATTGGCGGTGCGTGAAATCCTGGAGTATGCGGGCGTGACCCCGGTGCCGCAGATGCCGCCGTCCATCTGCGGCGTAATCAATTTGCGCGGTACGGCGGTTCCCGTGCTGAACCTGGCCCGCCGGCTGGACCGCGAACCGTCCGCCATCAGCAAGCGCACCTGCATCATCGTGGTGGAAGTCGAGGCTGAGGAAGGGCCGCTGGTGATTGGCATACTGGTTGATGCGGTCAATGCGGTGCTGGACATTCCGGCCACCGAGATCGAACCGGCGCCGCGCTTTGGCGCCATCAAGGCCGACCTGCTGCATGGCATCGGCAAGGTCAATGGCCGCTTTGTCATGCTGCTCAATGTGCAGCACTTGGTATCGACGTTGCACCTGCAAGAATTCGTCGCGCAAATCCCTTAGGAGACTGTATGTTTGCAAATATAACTGTCAGAACCAAGATCCTGACGCTGTTGGGCGTTGCCGTTCTGGCGTTGCTGCTGGTGGTCGTGATTGGGTTCCGGGGGCTGAAACAGGAAGGGGCGATGCTGGCGGAGATCGGCAAGAACCGCATGCCATCGGTGCAGGCGCTGATGGGCATGAATGAAGGGAAGACCGGCATACGCTCGGCCAATCGCGCGGCCGATGCGGTGGCGATGTATCCCGAAGACACGGCGGAAATCAAGCAGCAGATCAAGCGCCGCGCTGAAATTTTCGGCCAGATCGATGCGGCGCGCAAAGTGTATGAAGCGCTGCCGCAGTCGAACGAAGAAGGGACGGTGTGGAAGCAGTTCATCAAATCCTGGGATACATGGAAGCAGAAAGACGTGGAATTCGGCGGCCTGCTGGCACAGATCCAGGATGCCGAGGTGGCCAAGCGCAAGGAACTGTTTGTCGCGCTACACCGCAACCTGGTGGACAACCGTGCCAATTTCCATGAGGTGGAAAACGCGCTCGACAAACTGGTGGAGCTGAACGTCAGCTATGGCGAGGACGCCGTCAAGGAGGCCGATGCGGCATCTAATGCGGCCGTGGCCAGCATGTACACGGCATCCGCTATCGCACTGCTGGTGCTGGTGGCACTGGGCCTGCTGATCCTGCGCGACATCCTCAAACAACTGGGTGGCGATCCTTCGTATGCAGCGGAGATTGTGCGCCAGGTGGCAGATGGCGACCTGACCGCCGACGTGCAGCTGAAAGCCGGCGACACCACCAGCCTGCTGGCGGCCATGAGCGGCATGATCGAAAAACTGTCGCACGTGGTGCAGGAAGTGAACAACGGCGCTGAGGCATTGGCCTCGGCCTCGGAAGAAGTCAGCGCGACGGCGCAGTCGCTTTCGCAGGCGGCCAGTGAGCAGGCTGCAGGCACGGAGGAAACCAGTGCCTCGGTCGAGCAGATGACGGCCTCGATTTCGCAAAATACCGAGAACGCCAAAGTCACCGACGGCATTGCCAGCAAGGCCGCGTTGGAAGCGGCAGAGGGCGGCGAGGCGGTCAAGTCCACGGTGGCGGCGATGCAGCAGATCGCCAAGAAAATCAGCATCATCGACGATATCGCATACCAGACCAACCTGCTGGCGTTGAACGCGGCGATTGAGGCGGCCCGCGCGGGCGAACATGGCAAGGGCTTTGCCGTGGTGGCGGCCGAAGTGCGCAAGCTGGCGGAACGCAGCCAGGTGGCAGCGCAGGAAATCGAGCAGGTAGCCAGCAGCAGCGTGCAGCTGGCCGAGAAGGCCGGGCAGCTGCTGGGTGAGATGGTGCCGAATATCCGCCGCACCTCGAACCTGGTGCAAGAGATCACGGCGGCGTCGGAAGAACAGTCGGCAGGTGTGGGTCAGATCAATGCGGCAGTGACGCAGCTGAGCCAGACCACCCAGCAGAATGCGTCCAGCTCCGAAGAGCTGGCAGCGACAGCAGAAGAGATGAGCGGTCAGGCCGAGCAGCTGCAGCAGACCATGTCCTTCTTCAAACTGGCTGGCGTTTCGCGCACAGTCCGCAGCGCGGCGCCGTCAGCGCGCAAGCCGGCCAGGAAAATGCGCGCCGGTGGCACGTCCTCCGGCCGCCGTATGCCGGAGATGGAGGAACCCGATGAAACCAACTTCGTGAAGTTCTGAGGATGCCAGATGCGCCGGAGAGCATGGGCTTGTGCGTTGCTGCTTGCCGCCGTGGCTGCGCCGTCACTGGCGGCGCGTGGTCCCTTGCGCATACTGGGCGCCGATATTGCGCCGCTTTACTTTGAACGCAACGGCGTCGTCACCGGCTTCTGCGCCGAAGTCACGCGAGAAATCCAGCGTCGTATCGGCGACCGCACCGCCATGCAGGTGGTGCCATGGGCGCGTGCCTACCGCACCGCGCTGGCGGGCGAAAATGTGATCCTGGTGTGCCCCAAGCGCACCGCTGAGCGTGACCCGCATTTCCAATGGATCGGCCCTGTGCTGGAGTCGCGCACCAATCTGTATGCGCTGCGCGAATCGCGCATCAGGCTCGCTACGCTGGATGATGCGCGCACGCTGTCCGGCATCCTGCTGCCGCGGGATTTCTATTCCTACCAATATCTGCAGGACGCCGGCTTTACCAATCTGGAGCCGGTAGGCAGTTCCAAAACCATGTTGAACATGCTGCTGGCGGGACGCCGGCCAGCCATGGTGGTCGATCGTGAGCAACTGCCTGAGTTGCTGGCGCAGGCCGGCATCGCCGAGGAGACGGTAGAGCCAGTACTGTTCCTGATGAACATACAGAGTTACATCACGTTTCCGCCAGACGCGCCAGCAAGCCTGGTCAGCAAGTGGCAGCAGGCGCTGGAACAGATGAAGCGCGACGGCAGCTTTGCAAAATTGCAGAAGCAATGGCTGCACCGTTAGTTTTGGTGAGTTTTGCGCCCCATTATTGGTTCACAATAAGGTGATACAGCCTCCTCAAGGAGTACTCACCCATGTTCGCTCAAATGAAAATGGAGACCCGGCTGCATGCGGGGTTTGGCAGCATCGTGCTGCTGGTGGTACTGATGGGCGTTATCGCCTTCAGCAAGCTGACGTCCCTGCACAATAGCTGGGACGAATTCGAGCACGTCACGCTGGTGCGCAAGAATGCGGTGCTGGAGGGCGTGACGGCGCATGGCCACGCGGTGCGCCACTTCAAGAACTACATCCTGCGCGGCGGCGACAACAACCTCCAGTTCCGCGCCGATCTTGCCGCGATTGAAAAAGAGATGGGCAACTATCGCGCAGCCGGCTCGCTCACGCCGGAAGAGCAGACCCTGCTCAGCGAAGTGCAGGCCGGCGTCAAAAGCTATGACAGCAGCATGGCGCAGCTGGAAGCCATGCACGAAAAAGGCATGACAGCGCTAGAGATGGACAAGGCCATCAAGGGCGCGGATGAAGCCATCGCCAGTGCGTTCCGCAAGCTGCTCAAGGTGAACGATACGGAGACCAAAGGCGAATCCGAGGCCATGACCAATGTCACCAATTCGGCCAAACAACTCATCCTTGCGATGGATGTGGCGATTGCGATTCTGGGTTGTGTGCTGGCGGTGTGGCTGGCGCGCAGCCTGTCCTCCATCGTGCGCGAGGTACAGCTGGTGGTCAGCGGCCTGTCCAGCGCCTCGCAGGAAGTAAGCGCGACGGCGCAGTCGCTATCGCAGGCGGCCAGCGAACAGGCGGCGGGCGTGGAAGAAACCAGCGCCTCCATCGAACAGATGACTGCATCGATTGCACAGAACACTGAAAACGCCAAAGTCACGGACGGCATTGCCACCCAGGCCGCGCTGGAAGCAGCGCGTGGCGGCGAGGTGGTCAAAGCCACGGCGGCCGCGATGAAGCAGATCGCCGGGAAAATCAGCATCATTGACGATATCGCCTACCAGACCAATCTGCTGGCCTTGAACGCGGCGATTGAAGCAGCGCGCGCGCACGAACATGGCAAAGGCTTCGCCGTGGTCGCTGCCGAGGTCCGCAAGCTGGCCGAGCGCAGCCAGGTAGCAGCGCAGGAAATCAGCCAGGTGGCGGCCGACAGCGTGGAGCTGGCGGAGCAGGCCGGCGTGATGTTCGATGCACTGGCGCCGAATATCCGCAAGACCTCTGAACTGGTGCAGGAGATTTCCGCGGCATCCGAAGAGCAGAGCTCCGGCGTGCGGCAGATTAACGGCGCGGTGATACAGCTCAGCGAAACCACGCAGGTGAACGCCGCCAGCTCGGAAGAACTGGCGGCTACGTCGGAAGAGATGAACGCCCAGGCAGAGCAGCTGCGGCGCCTGATGGCAGTGTTCAAACAGTACGCGGTGGACGATGCGCCGCGCGCCAGCGCATCCGCCGCGCGGCGGCCAACGGTGCTGAAAACCGCCGCCGCCAGCCGCCCCGCGCGCAATCTGGGACTGGTGTCCGACAGCGCGCCGGATGAAAGCAAGTTCACCCGGTTTTGATGGCTAAGCGATTGGCAAACCCCGCCATCGTCCACGTTGGCGGGACAGGTGTGGCTCCAGCAAAAGCTCAGGCTACAGCGGCGCTAGCAGGACAAAGGCTGTTCGAATAGTGACCGTCCGCATCCGCAGCCGAGAGCAGTCCCAACATCTTAGCCAGTTGTTAGTTGGATGCCGAAGAACATCACGACCGAATGCAGTACGACCAATCCAAGCAATAATCGGAGCCAGGCCCAGAGACTGCGAGTTTCTTTGCTAAAGACGAACCCGACGATACCGAAGAGGATGGAAGGCCCAAAGTACACCGCAAAAAACATCATGCTTCGTACGGTGTCAGGTGTGCATGCGTCAATACCTGGGCACGGCCCTGTATAGACCTTACATAAGTTCGGGAAGTGATTGCACGTCCAAGTGTATGTGACGTTCGAGACTAGCAAGCTCGCAAACCCTGCAAGCACAAATGCCATAGCGATGACGAGTCGACGTATCATTTTATTTCCCAAAACAAGATTGTTTTGGAGTTCCGCAAATCAGAAAAACCAAACTCTGTACCCGGAAAGAATTCATTGACGCCAATCTGACGCCCAAACGTGGCGAAGGCATCCCAGAAGCCGCTTACCGTCAAACGAGAGCCATTCCATAAATCGATGTGTCCACCGCTTGCATTGGCGGGCGCTTCGCCAGAACGAGTCCAGTACGCATGGAACATGATGATGCCCGTCCTATCTTTTACTTTCGCTTCCCAATCTTTGCCAGTGATATTTTCCGGCTTTTGCGGTAAGCCGCAAAACGGTTGGAGCTTCAGCCACTCGCCGAGTTCATAGGCCCGTACCGCAGCAGCCTGACCATCTAAAATCACTCGCCCCAACACCTGTGCTCCCGGCATAGGCCTCACATTTTTTTGGGAAAACGAAAGCATCTTGATTCCGACTTTGTGGAAGGTCGCACTCAAGCGCAGTGCGCATTGATTACTGTAGTCTCCCTTGTCGGCGGGGGCGGGCTTGTACGGGGCACCTTTCACATAGTTGGACCATAAATCCGTGAATTTCACAGCGGGCACGTCGACCTTGCAAACGGAATCCTTTACTGGATTGGTTTTTACTGGAGCCTGCTGCCTGAGTACTTTCCCCATCAGCATCCTTCCATTTTTGCGAGAGCCTCATCACCCCAATACACCACATACTCTTCTTCGTCAGGCGTCGCTATTCTAGGCAACATGCCGTCCTCGCCAGCTCTGCCAGAAAACTTTCTTCCATCCTTAGTTTCTATATGGGAGGCCTTTAATCGAGGCATCCGTAAGCTGCGACTGTTCGTCAAATTGATGCAGATTTTCTCGTAGAGAGCTGACACTCGCCACTGAACTCAACGGCTGCGCCCCGTGCGCCGATGACTCCTTATACAGTGGGACTGAGCCAAGTCCTGCAGCGGCAGAAGTTTGGATTGGTGAGTTGGAGGCGTTGCTCCACTCTACCGTATCCGTGAATTGAGAGGCTATGAGGGTTGCCCCACATGACGTCTTCATGCCAGCGACTGCAACCCCTTTACCGTAGAACGTTGCAGTCATAACTCCCTCTACGATGGGATAGTCGCCTCGGCATTTTGGGCAATGAACTTTATGACCAATGTACGCGATTGGCTGCCCCATGCATATATCGGTTGGCGAGCCTTCCAGGACCGTACCGCCATGGCTAGTTGAATCTCCCTTGCGAATAATTTCAGGCATCGTCTTGCGCTAAAGTTGCATATTTATTCATTTTATACCAATACACCTTAGTACGTCGTACTCTGTCGAGCAGGCCAAACGGTGCATTTCGCTCGAAATACCCGCCGACTGAAATCGTGCACCTAGGTGCACAAACCACTCAAGCTGGCCACCACGGTAGTGATTGGTGGCCGCGTATTGGCGGCCGATAATGCCCCAGACCAATTTTACAATCGCAGTGTCAATCACTGCCTAGTGTATGCTGATCATCCTGACTACGGCAACTCCAGCATACGGCGACCAAAACATCGGCCATTCGCTAAGAGGCTTTGGACACCCATGCTTTTCCAACGCGACTTGGCCGATTCACCCGTGATCTGAATTTCGAGCAGCGGTCGCTTTGCTTTATGCCAGCCTAAGAGTATTTCGTCTAAACCACCGCCGTTTAGCGTCCCAAGCCGCCACTTGGCTAGTTATCTTCCAGCTTGCTCCAGTTAGACCTGTCTTACTGACCGCCGCTACTCCATGGCACTGGACGCCGCAACTTGGACCTGTGATATTTCGCGTATTTTCGGATGAGCAAGAATGCTATCCTCTGTGGTTACTGGCCGAGTTCGGCCAGTAACATACATTGATAGAGGCGTATGCGATGCTCAGATCTTTGGTATTCATCCTCCTCTGCTCGTTCGCAGGGATCGTGCAAGCAGACGGAACAATGCGGCACTTGCGAAAGATGGAAGGCTATACGATCGTTGCCGTGACCTCCGTTGATGGAGAGTTTCAAGGCTGTGACTTTGGACGCGTCATAAAACTGCTAAATGGCATGTCGTACAAATGTAGTTCTTATAGCTATACATACGCATACAGCCCTGATGCGATTGTTTTCGCGAAGGCCAACGCTTATCAAGGCAAATCGCTAGCGACTATAAAGCTGCTGATCGAAGGTGAGATATTTGATATGGAACCAGTGTTCCTAAAATGACTAGCGCTCTTGATTGAAGGGGTTTAAACGCTGTCAACAGCTAACGGCCAAGAGCTGCCTGTCAATAATTAGAGAACGACGTGGATACGAAAAGACTATTGAATGGGTTAAAGACAGTCTCAAAGTATGCCTTTCTGCACTCGATTGTGACTGCGGCAGCATGGCTCGGACCACTTAGTCATGCTGCGTTGGGGTTAGGTTTCAAGGACAAAGAAACATGGACTTGGCTAGACCATGTAGTATCCGAAACTGCGCTCCCGCTAGCGAACACGTTAACTACGCCAGGGCGTTACTTTACTTGGGAAGGTGATGGTGGCTTCCTGATTCCTGCACTTGTAACTAGCCTATGCTGGGGAACTGCTATTGCTATCGTCGTCAATGCATTAAAGCGATTTCGGTTGAGGTAAGGCCAAAAAATTTAAAATCCTGCTTGGCTGCGTTCGGCCAAAAGCGGACTTAGTTGATCCCAATCGCTTTTTTAAGATCTTTTAACCAATAGCTTTTTCAGGCGTAAATGATCGCTTAACCTAGAGGGCGTATGCACGAGTCGCAGATAGAGCATGTTTTGGAAGAGCTTCGAGCTTTACAGCACCGTTTCAATGTACCAGCGGACTCTTCCATTCCCAGCCTCGATGGGTCGGACCGGGCCACATTTAAACGCTTAGTAATAGAAGCAAAGAGCGTAGTGGATGCTGGCTTGGGCGGATTTGTTCGTTTGCTCGCGGAATTGACCCATTCCAATTGACCCACCTTCCACTGCCTGGCAAATGCAGCTACGCGGTCATATGACCCTTCATAGCCCAACTCTTTAAGGTCCAAGTGGAGCTGTTTCAAATTGCGCCGCTGTTTGCGGGGTTTGCTTGCTTCTGCCTTGAGCCAGGCTGAAAGCTGCACCGAATATTTGTCCAAGAGGCTTGATGATCGCCGCTCCGCATAGGAGGGCTCTGTGGTTTCCGACCGCAGATACCGCCGGACGGTATTGCGGGAGATGCCCAGTCGCCTGGCGATCTCCCGGAGGGGGACCTGGTCACGAAGGTGCCAGCGTCGAATTATGCCTAGTAAAGCCACGTCGATCACTCCGATCTCCTGCCGAAAAGACAGGAAGGATTGTGCTATGAACGTGGGTCAGATTCCGTTGCAAATTCGTGGGGAGGGTGGGTCAATTTTCAATGCAAATTAACACAAGCTGATTTGCCAGCGCTTCCGACATCTCGTACACATCAATAACGTCATTTTCAACTCTACCTGTGGATATTTCCCAAGATGAGTTTCTAGGAAGAGGCACATCAGGTCTGCGCTCTCCTTTTCGCCGTACCTTCGTTGCCAATAGACCGACGTGCGCCGAAACCTCATCAGGCTCAAACTCATCACCATACATTGCGAAATAAACTTCGCCTCTGCTTGCCATGTATCTTCCTTATTTCCCACTGTCTGGCATTGGCCGCACGGCCGACAAGACGGCCATGCACGCCCGAGAAAATATACGATGCTCAAGATGTCGCGCGCGAAGCGAGTCCCTGTTCACATTTTCGTTAGGATAAATTCTCGACGATGGACCCAAGGAAATCCATTCTTGTAGGGCGCTTTCCGCGTGCATCTGCGAATCTGGCCCCACCTCACGCGCTAACGAATGATTACGGCTTAACAAACTTCAGGGTCATGCGGTCGCTCTCGCCGATGGCCTGATACTTGGCGCGGTCTTCGTCCTTGTTGGTATAGGTCGGCGGCAGCGCCCATACGCCGTTCTTGTGGTCGGCCGTGTCCTTTGGATTGGCGTTGATGTCGGATTTGCCAACCAGCTTGAAGCCTGCCGATTCCGCCAGCTTGATCACGTACTGCTCGTGCATATACCCTGTGCTGGCCTCCGCGTCCTGCGTCTTCGATGCCGGCAGGCGGTGCTCTTCCACGCCCAGGATACCGCCCGGTTTCAGCACCGTGTACAGGTTGCCGAACAGTTCCTTCATCTTGTCCGGACCCAGTGGTATCCAGTTGTGGATATTGCGGAAGGTGAGCACCATGTCGACGCTATTCGGCGGCGCCATTTCGTATTTGCGGCCTGGCGAGAACACGCCGAGGGCGACCTTGTTATACACCTCTGGCTTGGTATTCAGGCGTGCCATGAAACGCTCGGCGGCCTTGCGTTCGTTTTCGTTAGGCGAGGCCAGGTCATTGCCGCCGGTGATGAGCTTACCCTGGTTGCGCAGGTACGGCGCCAGGATCTCGGTGTACCAGCCGCCGCCTGGCGCCAGTTCCACCACCGTCATATTCGGCTTGATGCCGAAGAAGGTCAGCGTTTCATATGGATGGCGATAGACGTCGCGTTTCACATTGTCCGGCGTGCGCGATGGTGCGGCGATCGCCGCTTTGAGTGCATCGTCGGCGTGCACGGCGCTGGTCGCGCCGAGCAGCATGGAGGTGGCCAGAGCGGCCAGTACGTATCGTTTCATGCACAGTCTCCTCATTGTTGGATGGGGGCGACGCAGACGCTCGCCCTGCGCGATCATCGGGCAAGCTTGCATAGAGGTCAAGTAAATTGGGACGAAGGCGCCGGCCCCGCGTGACGAACACACAGCGGACAGTCAGCGGACACTTCGCGGACACTCCGTGGACACCTGAGCGGACACTTGGACAGGCAAAACAGACACTTGCACAACATTTATCTATGGCATACATTTTGCAATCTGCAACCCGATCCGGCGCATATATTGCCAATCCCAAGGAACCGGCGACGGATATTCTGATGTAACGTAAAGTAACAAGCGGTATCGTAGTAGTTCAAGCAATAAAAGCAAATAAAAAGCAGAACCTCAGCAGGACCATCGGGCGGCTGGCCCGTAACAATGTGGAGATACTATGGAACGACGTGCATTCCTCAATATCAGTAGTCTGGCTTTGGGCACGATGCTGCTGCCCTCGTTCGGCCGCGCCATCGCCGCGGAAGAACTGCTCAAGCCAGTGGATATGAAATTCAAAAAGGCCCTGGCCGACACCGCCATGACCGCCGCCACGCAGGCTGGCGCCTCGTATTGCGACGTCCGCGTGGGCCGCTATCTGAACCAGTTCCTGACCACCCGCGACCTGAATGTCGAAAACGTGGTGAATACCGAATCGGCCGGCGTCGGCGTGCGCGTGATTGCCGGCGGCGCTTACGGCTTTGCCGCCACCAATGACATGACCCCGGACGGCGTCGCTGCAGCAGCACGCCAGGCGGTGGCCATCGCCAAGGCCAACGCCAAGCTGCAAACCGAGCCGCTGATCCTGGCGCCGGTCAAAGGCGTGGGTGAAGTGGCGTGGGCCACGCCGATCGTCAAGGACTGGCGCACGGTGCCGATCAAGGACAAGGCAGAACTGCTGATCGCCGCCAACAAGGCCGGCATGGACGGCGGCGCAAGCTTCATGCAGTCCTTGCTGTTCCAGGTCAACCAGCAGAAGTACTTTGCATCGACCGATGGCTCCTATATCGATCAGGACATCCATCGCCTGTGGATGCCGTTCTTCGCCACCGCCGTCGACCAGAAAGAAAACAAGTTCCGTACCCGCCAGGGCCTGTCGGCGCCAGTCGGCATGGGCTATGAATACCTGGATGCGCGTCCCGAGCACAAGCTGCAGGCGGCCGGCGGTGTGACCACGCTGTACACCAAATCCTACGACCTGATTGAAGATGCCCGCCTGGCCGGCAAGCAGGCCAAGGCCAAGCTGAAAGCCAAGTCGGTCGAACCGGGCAAATACGACCTGGTGCTGACGCCGGAACACCTGTGGCTGACCATCCACGAATCTGTCGGCCACCCGACCGAGCTGGATCGCGTGCTGGGCTACGAGGCCAACTACGCCGGCACCAGCTTCGCCACGCTGGATAAATGGCAGACCAAGAAGTTCAAATATGGTTCGGACCTGGTCAACATCGTCGCCGACAAAACCACGCCAGGTTCGCTGGGCGCGGTGGGCTATGACGATGAAGGCGTCAAGTGCAAGAACTGGGACATCATCAAGGACGGCATCCTGGTCAACTACCAGGCCACGCGCGACCAGGCCCACATCATCGGCGAAAAAGAATCGCACGGCTGCTCGTATGCGGACAACTGGGCCAACGTGCAGTTCCAGCGCATGCCTAACGTTTCGCTCAAGGCCGGCAAGAAGCGCCTGACGCCGGACGAAATGATCAAGGACGTCAAGAAGGGCATTTACATCGTCGGCGATGGTTCCTTCTCGATCGACCAGCAGCGCTACAACTTCCAGTTCGGCGGCCAGCTGTTCTACGAAATCAAGAACGGCAAGATCGGCCAGCAACTGGAAGACGTGGCTTACCAGTCCAACACCCAGGAGTTCTGGAATGCCTGCACCGCCATCTGCGATGAACGCGACTGGCGCATGGGCGGTTCCTTCTTTGACGGTAAAGGCCAGCCGCCGCAAGTGTCCATCGTTTCGCATGGCGCTTCCACCTCGCGCTTCAACGGCATCAACGTTATCAACACTGCCCGCAAGATCGGCTAAGTCCCGGAGAGAGAGAAGATGAAATTTCTGAGTCAAGAAGAGACCAAACGCATCAGCGATAAAGTCATGTCGCTGACCAAGGCCGATCAGTGCGAAGTGACGATCAACGGCAGCCGCAAGGGCAATATCCGCTATGCGCGCAACGCGGTATCGACCGCCGGCCTGATTGAGGATACGCAGCTGGCAGTGTCGGTCGCTTTCGGCAAGAAGCAGGGCACGGCCACCGTCAATGAGTTCGACGAGAAGTCGCTGGAAAAAGCCGTGCGCCGCGCGGAAGACCTGGCACGCCTGGCGCCGGAAAATCCGGAGTTCATGCCGACGCCGTCGAAGCAGCAGTTCAAGGCCACCGAGACGTTCTTCCAGAAGACCGCCGACATCGATCCTGAATTCCGTGCGCAGGTCGCGGCGTACAGCATCGAAAACAGCAAGAAGAACAAGCTGGTGGCAGCGGGCTTCTTCACCGATGGCACGTCGTTTACCTCGGTCGCCAACTCCAATGGCGTGTTCGGCTACCAGCAGGACACGGGCCTGGACTTCACGCTGACCGTGCGTACCGAAGATGGCCGCGGTTCGGGCTGGGTCAAGCGCAGTGTGGGCGATGCAAGCAAGTTCGACGCGCGTGCCGCATCGGATATCGCGATCGAGAAAGCGCTGAAATCGGTGGATGCCAAGGCGCTGGAGCCGGGCCGCTACACGGTGATCCTGGAACCGGCCGCCACGTCCGACGTGCTGGCCTATATGTTCAACGCCTTCGACGCGCGTTCGGCTGACGAAGGCCGCAGCTTCCTGTCGAAAAAAGGCGGCGGCAACCGTCTGGGCGAAAAACTGTTTGATGAACAGGTCAACGTCTGGACCGACCCATGGGACAAGGATGTTGCGGTGCTGCCGTTTGATGCACAAAGCCTGCTGGCGCGCGAGCGTCAGGACATCATCAAGAACGGCAAGATCGCATCGCTGGGCTACTCGCAGTTCTGGGCCAAGAAACAGGGCCAGCGCGCGGTGGGCACGCCGGGCAATATCATCATGGCTGGCACCAGCAAGTCGACCGAAGAGCTGATCGCCAATACCAAGAAGGGCATCCTGGTGACCCGTACCTGGTATATCCGCATGGTCGATCCGCAGTCGCTGCTGCTGACGGGCCTGACCCGCGACGGCACGTTCTACATCGAGAACGGCAAGATCAAACATCCGATCAAGAACTTCCGCTTTAACGAAAGCCCTGTGACGATGTTGAACAACATAGACGAAATCGGCAAGCCGGAAATCCTGTCGGGCGACGAGTCGCAATTCCAGTTGCTGATCCCGGCCATGAAGGTCCGTGATTTCAACTTCACGTCGCTGTCGGATGCAGTGTAAGTAATACCATCATCAGGAGTAAAAAGTGGAACGACGTTCATTTCTAAAAGTAGGCGCCATTGCTGGCGGTAGCCTGCTGGTGCCGGTCTTCGGCAATGCCATCGCGGCCGAAGAGCTGCTCAACCCCATGGCCGTGCAGCTCAAGAAGTCGCTGGCCGACGCCGCCATGAACGCGGCCACCAAGGCCGGTGCCACGTATTGCGACGTGCGCATCGGCCGCTACCTGAACCAGTTCATCACCACGCGTGACCTGAACGTGGAAAACATCGTCAATACCGAATCCTCCGGTGTTGGCGTACGTGTCATCGCCAATGGCGCTTACGGCTTCTGCTCCACCAACGTGATGTCGCTGGATGCGGTTGCGGATGCGGCGCGCCAGGCAGTCGCCATCGCCAAGGCCAACTCGCGCCTGCAAAGCGAGCCGGTGGTGCTGGCGCCAACCAGGGGCGTGGGCGAAGTGGCATGGGCCACACCGTTCAAAAAAGACTGGCGTGCGGTGCCGATCAAGGAAAAGGCGGAGATGCTGCTGGCCGCGAACAAGGCCGGCCTGGATGCCGGCGCCAACTTCATGGCGTCCATGCTGTTCCAGGTGAACCAGCAGAAGTACTTTGCCTCCACTGACGGCTCTTACATCGATCAGGACATTCATCGTCTGTGGTCGCCGCTGACTGCAACTGCCGTGGATAAAGCCAGCGGCAAGTTCCGCACCCGCGACGGCCTGTCCTCGCCGGCCAGCATGGGCTTTGAATTCTTCGACTGCAAGCCGGAGAACCGCATCAAGGCGGCGGGCAATGTCACCACGCTGTACAAGGGCGCCTACGATCTGATCGAAGATGCACGGGCCGCTGGCCGTCAGGCCAAGGAGAAGCTCACCGCAAAAACGGTGGAGCCGGGCAAATACGATCTGGTGCTTTCGCCTGAACACCTGTTCCTGACCATCCACGAATCGGTCGGCCATGCCACCGAGCTGGATCGCGTGCTGGGCTATGAGGCCAACTACGCCGGCACCAGTTTCGCCACGCTGGACAAGTGGAAGTCCGGGAACTTCAAATACGGTTCGGATCTGGTCAATATCGTCGCCGACAAAACCACGCCGGCATCGCTGGGCCTTGTCGCCTACGATGACGAAGGCGTGGCCGCCAAGCGCTGGGACCTGATCCGCAAGGGCATCCTGGTCAACTACCAGGCCACGCGCGACCAGGCGGCCATGATCGGCGAAAAAGAATCGCATGGCTGCTCGTATGCGGACAGCTGGAGCAGCGTGCAGTTCCAGCGCATGCCTAACGTGTCGCTGGAAGCGGGCAAGAAGAAATTGACGCCGGACGAGATGGTCAAAGACGTCAAGAAGGGCATCTACATCATGGGCCGTGGTTCGTACTCGATCGACCAGCAGCGCTACAACTTCCAGTTCGGCGGCCAGCTGTACTTCGAAATCAAGAACGGCAAGATCGTCAACCAGCTGGAAGACGTGGCCTATCAATCCAACACGCAGGAATTCTGGAATGCCTGCTCGGCGCTGTGCGATGAACGCGACTGGCGCATGGGCGGCTCGTTCTTCGACGGCAAAGGCCAGCCTAGCCAGGTCAGCGCAGTGTCGCACGGCTCGCCGACGACGCGCTTCAACGGCATCAACGTAATCAATACCGCTCGCAAGATAGGATAAGAATGATGAAGATGCTGACTCAGGAAGAAGCAAAGCGTATCTGCGACAAGGTGATGTCGCTGTCCAAGGCCGACGAATGCCGCGTGCAGATCAACGGCAGCCGTAACGGCAATATCCGTTATGCGCGCAATGCGGTATCGACTGCTGGCCTGATCGAGAACACTACGTTGAGCGTGAGCGTGGCCTTTGGCAAGCGCCAGGGTACTGCCTCGATCAATGAGTTTGATGAGAAGTCGCTGGAAAAGGTGGTGCGCCGCGCGGAAGACGTGGCACGGCTGGCGCCTGAAAATCCGGAGTTCCAGCCCGCGATCAAGAAGCAGGACTTCAAACCTTCTGCCACCTTCAGCGATGCTACCGCAGCCATCGATCCAGACTACCGCGCCGAAGTGGCCGCCGCCAGCATTAACTCCGCACGCAAACAAGGCCTGGTGGCTGCTGGCTTCTTCAGCGACACTACTGGCTTTGAAACCGTCGCCAACTCGAATGGCGTGTTTGGCTATCAGACGCTGAGCAATCTGGGCTTCACCGTGACCACGCGCACCGAAGATGGCCGTGGCTCCGGCTGGGTAACCCGCTCCGCCAACGATGCGCGTAAATTCGATGCGCGTGAAGCGTCGGAAATCGCGATTGAAAAGGCATTGAAATCCGTGGACGCCAAGGCGCTGGAACCGGGCCGCTACACCGTGATTCTGGAACCGGCGGCGACGTCGGAAATCATCGGCCGCATGTTCGGCGCATTTGATGCGCGCCAGGCTGACGAAGGCCGCAGCTTCCTGTCGAAGAAGGGCGGTGGCAATCGTCTCGGTGAAAAGCTGTTTGATGAACAGGTCAATATCTGGGCCGACCCATGGAACCCGGATGTGCCGGTACTGCCCTGGGATAGCCAGGCCATGCTGGCGCGCGAACGCACGGACGTCATCAAGGGCGGCAAGATCGCCTCGCTGGACTACACGCGCTACTGGGCTGAAAAGCAGGGACAGCGTGCCATGGGCCGCCACGGCAATATGATTATGGCGGGCGGCGGCAAATCGACGGAAGAGCTGATTGCCTCGACCAAGAAGGGCATTCTGGTCACGCGCACCTGGTATATCCGCATGGTCGATCCGCAGTCGCTGCTGCTGACCGGCCTGACGCGCGACGGCACCTTCTACATCGAGAACGGCAAGATCAAGCATCCGATCAAGAACTTCCGCTTCAATGAGAGTCCGGTCACGATGTTGAACAACATCGATGAACTGGGCAAGCCGGTGGTTATCGGCGGTGATGAAGTGCGCTTCCAGATGCTGATTCCGCCGATGAAGGTGCGTGACTTTAACTTCACGTCGCTGTCGGACGCGGTGTAAAGGTCCAGCCGCGTGGCCTCGTACGATTTCTATTTCACCCGCCTGACCTACGAGTCGGGCGACTGGGATGTGGATATCCGCATGCCCAGCAACGTGCTCAATTCGCTGGTCGAATATACGACCTTGCGGGTGGATCCCGTTGAACGCATCGTCGCGCTGTCTGATCCGAAAATGCTGGAGGCGCCGTTCTGCTACTTTGCTGGCCACAAGCTGGTGCAGTTCACGGCGGCCGAACGCAAGAATCTGGAACGCTATATCAAAGGTGGCGGCTTCCTGTTCGTGGATGACTGCAACCACGATGTTGACGGACTGTTTGCGAAATCCTTCGAGGCTGAAATCGGCCGTATCTTCGGGCCGAAGGCGTTGCACAAGATTCCAAACAATCACCCGATCTATTCGGCCTTCTTCAAGTTCGAAGATGGCCCGCCCAATACCGGCGTGGAGCTGAATGGCTGGGGCGACGATCTGGTACACGATTATCTGAAGGCGATTGAGGTGGGTGGCCGCGTGCGGCTTTTGTACAGCAACAAGGATTACGGCTGCGAGTGGGATTATGACTTCCGCAACAAGCGTTTTCTCGCGGTCGACAACACCCGCTTTGCGGTCAACATTATTCAATATGCGTTGGGAGCGTAGTTATGGCTGAGGGGATCGCCTGGAGCGAAAATGAAATCGGCGAACTGACCGCCAAGGTCAAGGCGCTGAAGGCGAGCATGGGCAGGGTGATCATCGGCCAGGAAAACGTGATCGACTCGCTGATTATCTGCCTGCTGGCGGGCGGCCATGCGCTGGTGGAAGGTGTACCGGGCCTGGGCAAGACGCTGCTGGTAAAGTCGCTGTCGCAGGCCACGGAGCTGGACTTCCATCGCGTGCAGTTCACGCCAGACCTGATGCCGTCGGATATCGTCGGCACGGAGATTCTGGAAGAGGACCATGCGACGCGCAAGCGCGAGTTCCGCTTCCAGCAAGGACCGGTGTTCACGCAAGTACTGCTGGCGGACGAGATCAACCGTGCGCCGCCGAAAACCCAATCGGCGCTGCTGGAGGCGATGCAGGAGCGCTCAGTGACCTTCGCCGGCCAGACGCACAAGCTGCCCAAGCCCTTCTTTGTACTGGCGACGCAGAACCCGATCGAGCAGGCCGGCACATATCCGCTGCCGGAAGCGCAACTGGACCGCTTCCTGCTGCGCATCGACGTGGTGTACCCGAGCGAAGAAGAAGAGATCATGATGGTTTCCGCGACCACGCACGCTGGCTTGAAGGACGCGGAGCCGGTGATGGATGTGGCAACGCTGCTGCGCCTGCAGCAGCTGGTGCGCGATATCGAAATCGGCGATCACCTGGTTGCCTACGCCACGCGGCTGGTGCGTGCGACGCGCCCGGTACTGACCACGGTGCCTGCGGTGAAAAAGCATATCGGCTGGGGCGCAGGCCCGCGTGCAGGCCAGGCGCTGGTGCTGGCGTCCAAAGCGCGCGCCTTGATGCAAGGCCGGCTGGCGGTCACGCGCGACGACATCGCTGCCATGCTGCTGCCCGTGCTGGCGCACCGCGTGCTGCGCAACTTCGAAGCGGAAGCGGATGGCATCGCGATTGCCGATATCCTGAAAGCGCTGCGTGAGCATATCCGCCCAGACTAAGCTGCGATGTCTTCGACCCTGAATTCGCCGGCTGGCGAGACTACTGCCATGACGGCCATGATGGCCCAGACCAAGGATCTGGAGCTCGTGATCCGTCACGTGCTGGCAGGTCTTGGGCACGGTATCCATGCGGGCCGCGAACGCGGCGCGGGCGTAGAATTTTCCGAATACCGCGCGTATGCGCCCGGCGACGAATGGCGCCGCGTGGACTGGAAGCTGCTGGCACGCGCAGACCGCTACTTCGTGCGCGAAGCGGAGCGGGACAGCCATGTCGCTATCTGGCTATGGCTGGATGCTACTGCCTCCATGGCGGAACCCAGCCGCGAAATCCATGGCGTCGATAAACTCTGGTTCGCGCGAACGGTGCTCGCTTGCGTGGCGGCAATCGCGCAGCGTCAGGGCGACGCATTCGGCCTGGTCGTTTGCACCGGTGGCAAAGTGGAGTTCACACCGGCCTCGCGTGGGCCGCGCCAGTTGCAGCGCGTGCTGGCGGCTTTGAGCAAGTCACAGCCACTCGGCGGTCTGCCATCGGCGGAGGTACTCAAGGCGAACCTTCACTTTGCCCGCTCACCGAGCATGATCTTCGCCGTCAGCGACTTTCTCGACTGGCCGTCGCCACTGAGCGCAGCCTTGCTCCGCTTGCGGAACATGCGGCACGATGTGCGGTTGCTGACCTTGCGCACGCAGGCGGAGGTGGATGCTTCGTTCAAGTCCGGCGCTGGTTATCGCGACCCTGAACAGAACGACGGCTTGCACCGCATGACTAATGCAGACCGTGAACACTACAGGCAGCAAAGCCGCGCGCACTTCGATGGTGTGACGGCGAGCTGCCGTCAAAATAATATCGTCCACTACGAGGCGCGCATCGAGCAGCCTCTGAGTGGCGTCTTGCGCAGCTGGCTGCAGCTGGCGGGAGCGCGGGCAAAATGATCTTGAGTTCCTATCCGTTCTGGTGGCTGGCATTGCCGGTACTGCTGCTACCGATCTGGTGGCATCGCCAAAAACGTCAGCGTATCAAGGCTGAGCTGCTGGCCACCGCGCGCTTCCTGCCATCTGCACCGCCGGAGCAATTGCGTGTCTGGCAATGGCGCGACAAGCTACTGCTGCTGGTGCGCTGCCTGATGCTGGTGGCTTTGATCGCCTGGCTGGCGGCGACCATCTTCCCATGGCGCGGCGATACTGTCTTGATCGATCCAGGTGCAGACAAAGCTTGGGCTGAACAGCAGATCGCCGCCGCCGGCTTCAGCGCGTCCTCGCTCATGGATCTGCCGCCTGACGCGATGCCATGGCTGCTCCAGAATGAACGCGATTGGCGCCCGTCCGCCAAATTGCTGATCGTCGCCCGCGCGGAACAGATTCCTATGCCGGCGCGCATGCCGCAACTGAACCACCAGCTGGAACTGCGTACGCAGCCGCTTCGTTCCGCTGCCTCAAACGCCGCTGCCGCGACGCGGGCCGAATACCACGTCGCCATGGTCACCGAGCAGACGCGGGCCGCTGCATGGCAGTCCCTGTTCACCGCTTTCGGCAGCGCAGGCGAAAACGTCCGTCACTACACGCTGACCAGTGAGCCTGATGCCAAGACGGCGCTGATCGTCTGGGACAAACCAAACTCCACGCCACCGGCGGATTGGCACGCCCAGCACTGGTGGATTCCGGCATCCGCATCGCAGCCTTCCGCATTTCCAGAGCTGGCTAATGCGGCCGCGTTGACCATCAACGGCATTACACTGAAATACATCGACACGCCACGCGGGCGCCTGTGGACCTCGGACGCTTTTCCGCCGCGCGATGCCGACACCGCCCGCACGCTGTACGAAACCTGGCAGCTGTTGGCGGCAGCCCCAGCACCAGCTTACGCCACGCCCTCCCAGGCATTCCCAGCTGCCCGTAGCGCGCTACCAGCCATCTCCAACGCCACGCCAGCGGCCTGGCTGGCCTTTGCCTTGCTGGCGCTTTTCATGATCGAACGGATACTCACCCATGCACGGCGCTTCTGACCAGCTGCATAAGCGCCTTTGGGCCGCGTTATTGCGCCGACGTGCGCCGCAATGGCTGGCGGTACTGGCGCCTCTAGCCATCGCAGCGATTGCGCTGCGAGCGACGCCGGCATACGGCGCGGGAAAGACCGCGTGGCAGCTCTCGCTTGTCGCCATCGTCGTTTGTATTATCTGGATCACCATTGATGCCGTGCGCTGGCGCCGCCGCGTGGCCAGCCAGTGGACGTCCTGGCTGAACGCAGCCGTCCCACAACTGGAAGACAGCAGCGCCTTGCTGGCCACCGAAGCCAAAACGCCCATCGCCAGACTTCAGCAGCAACGGCTGGAAGCGCGCCTGGCCAGCATCCTGACTGCCGAAGACTACAAAAACATCGCCGTCGCGCATGCACGTTTCGCCATCCTGCCATTGATTCTCGGTTTGCTTGCTGCCGGTGCGGCATGGGTCTACCACAGCCATCCAGCAGGTGCTGTTGCGCCGACCGGCACCGCCAAACAGGTAAATAAGCCCATCGTTGATGGCGAGGTTTATCTGAGCATTACGCCGCCAAAATACACCGGCGCCGCAGCCTTCGAGACCGGCCCGCGTGACATTCAGATCCCGCAATACTCCGAAGTCCGCTGGTGTGTGCACAATCCGTCCGGCACGCAGCCGGTCGTCGAACTGGGTGATGGGCAGACGCTAGACGTCACCAGGGATTGCGCGACCATGCACGTTGAAGACTCGCTGTTCTGGCGCACTCGCGGCGCCGGCGCAACCCGCTACAACATCCGTGTCACAGCGGATCAGGCGCCGCAAATTACCATCGCTGAACCGACAGAACTCATCCACGTCCTGCAACGGGACGCGAAGCTGGTGCAGATCTCCGTCAATGCAAGCGACGATTACGCCATCGTTCGCGCCAGCCTGCACATGACACTTGCGCGCGGCAGTGGTGAGAACATCCGCTTCAGCGACAAGGAAGTACCGCTGCCGCAATCCAGCGACCCCAAAGTGCGCGGCTGGAAGAAGCAGTGGACGCTGGCGGAACTCGGCATGGAGCCGGGCGATGAGCTTTACTTCTTCGTGCGCGCCACCGATAACGCACCGGTGGCTCACACCACCCAGTCGCCGACCTACACCTTGCGCCTGCCTGGCCCGGAAGCAGAAAGCCTGGAATCCACAGCGCTGCCGACCGCAGTCAAGCCGGAGAACCTGCGCAGCCAGCGTCAAATCATCATCGATACCGAGCAACTGTTGGCAGACCTGAAAGCGCATCCCGACATGCCAGCGGCCACGCTACGCAGCCGCAGCGAAACCATCGCCTCAGATCAGGCCAAGCTGCGTCTGCGTTACGGCCAGTTCCTTGGCGAAGAATCCAGCCTGTTCGGCGATGAAGACCACGACCACGAAGAGCATCATGGCGGCGCCGAGCGGCCCGGCAGCGAACTGTCGGTCATGAGGGAATTCGGCCACGCTCACGATCAGGAAGATAACGCCACGATCTTCGATCCTAAAACCAAAGCTGTGCTGAAACGTGCATTGGCCGCCATGTGGGATGCGGAGAAATCGCTGCGCGCCATCTCGCCCAAGACCGCGCTGGCGCCGGAGTACAAGGCACTGGAAGCCATCAAGGAACTACAGGCGGCAGAACGCGTGTACCTGCATCGCACCGCCTTTGTGCCGCCAGCGCTGAAAGAAGAGAAACGTATGACCGGCGACATCGTCGGCGCGATGAGCTACAAACGCGAGCAGGGCGCCGCCAACGACACTGTGCCCGCTGAAGTGCGCGATCTGGTACAGGCCCTGTCACAGCAAGGCGCGTTGCCTGCACTGTGGAGCAAGGCAGCACGTGATGCGATTGCCGCACGCATCGCCGACCAGGAACAAAAACTCAGTGCACAGCGCGCGGTGCAGGATGTGCTGGACGGCTGCGTGCCTTGCCGTGGCGAGTTGCGTGCGTGGTTGCGTAGCACCCTGACCGATGCGCCAGTATTGTTGCAGGCGCGTCCATCGGCAGACACACCATTCCGTCAGGCGTGGAGCGGTAAGGAGCAAAGTAAATGATGATGCCGGATGACCTGGCAACGATGGCGCCGCCGCTGGCAGCTTTGGCAGTTGGTGTCGTCAGCGCAGCACTGTACGGACGCAGGAGGCGTTGGACTAATGCCCTGCTGGCATGCGCTGCCGGCGCATCGCTCGCATTTGCGCTGGCCGACATACGCAAGGAGCCTGGCGCTGCAAGCCCGGTGACAATAGATACTGCTGCTGGCCGCCTCAGTGAGGCCGACCGTGTCGCGATTTCCAAGGCCGCGAGCGTGCTGCTGAACGGCGATGGCGTACGCGAAGCCGAGTGGCGCGACCTTCCTGCGCGTCCTTTGCAATGGACGCCTGCCGCTGCCGATCTGCTTTGGCTGGACTTCCCACGTTCGATTTCCCTTGGCCGCATCTTCACATTAACGGTGCGGCGGTCGCCAGCGCAGGCGGCCTGGCGCTTGCAGCTGCTCGCCGAGAATAAGCAGGTACTAGCGGATTCCGGCCCGCCGTCAGCGGCTGCGCAGCAGACCTTGCAATGGCTGCCGCCTGTTGCCGAAACCATGGTGCTGCAGGCACGCCTGTTGGACGCGAACGGGAAGACCATCGCGCAAGGACCCATTCCCCTGCAGGTCAAGGACGCCATGCCGTTGCAGATACAAGGCCGCTTTGATGCGCCGTCGTTTGATGTGCGTGTGCTGAATCAACTGCTGACAGATGGCAGTGCCATATTGGATTGGCGTGTCACGCTCGGCAAAGCGATTACGCGCAGTGAAACCGCGCGTGCTCCCTTGCTCGGGCCGAATGCAATGTTTGTTGACGCCGCCTATGTCGAACATCTGAGTCCATCGGCCAGAGCTGCGTTGATCGCGCAGGCAGGGCAGGGTGTTCCACTGGTTGTCCTGGGTGGGAATGCTGCCGCTGCCAGTGTCTGGCAGCGGGACTTCGGCCTGTCCCTGCATCCGCAATCGCCGACGACGGAAAAAGAGGACGCGCGCCAGTTCGGCGCAGTACTCACCATGCCGCTAGCGAGCCTGAACCCTGCGGAGAACGTTGCTGAGCCGTGGTCTGTTCTGGCGCGGGACACGAAGAAACAGCCCTGGATGTGGCAGCGTAGTGTGGGCAAAGGGCGCGTGGTGTGGCTGGGTGTGACGGACTGGCACAAGCATGCGATCAACGCGCCGCAAGCCCTGGCGCTGTGGTGGCAGTCGGCGATGGACCGTATTGCGCTTGATAGCATGCAGAAGACCGCCTGGCAGATGCATGATCCCATGCCGGTTCCCGGGTTGCGCAGCGAGGTGTGCGTCCAGGGCGTGAAGCCTGGTGTGGCGCTGAAGGCTGAGGGCTACGCTGCGATGGCATTGCAATCGCGCGCGGACAAGGCGGATGGCGTATGTGCCGCATTCTGGCCGCAAAAGACAGGATGGCTTCAGTTCACTGCAGCGGGCATGGAGGCTCCGGGCGTGGAGTACATCTATGCTATTAACGATTGGCCGGCCTGGCAGCGGGCGCTGCGCCGCGATGCGACTGCGCAGTACGCGGCACGCAGCAGCGGCATGCTGCGTACACCGGCGGCAGGCCGGACTGCCGCGCAGACGGATCGCCTGTTGCCGGCTGCGCCGTTTGCGGTGCTGTTCGTACTTTGCATGCTGGGACTGTGGTGGCGCGAACAGCGCGAAAACACCAATGCGACTGCGCTTTGATCGGATCGGCACAAAAACAGATCGGCCCTGCACGAAGCTGAGGGCGCGGGGCAGTTACACTGGACCTGTTCCAACTACCGGATAAACGCCGTGTCCATTGATACCCCAGACCGTGATATGCACGTCAGAGCAGGCCTGGGCGCTGCTGCGCATGTGATGCAAGGCCGCGAGCTGGAGATACTGCGCATCCGTGTCGAGCAGCCCATGCTGATCTTCATCGACAAGGGTACCAAGACCGTGCGCTGCGGAGACAGCCCATCCGTGCAGGCCTTTCCCGGCCAGGCGATTCTCCTGGCAGGCGGCCATACCGTCGATTTCAATAACGGCGTCCTGGAGGACGGCGAGCCATACGAAGCACGCTGCCTGGTGGTTGATCCAGCGCTGCTGGAGGATGCGTATTACGCCAGCCGCGTCGCGATGACCGACGCTGCGGCGCCAGGTCCGGCACAGCTGCTCCGTCAACCATCGCCGGACCTGGCGGCCGCTTTCGAAAGTGCACGCCGCGCACTGGCGCTCACCAGCGCCGTTCCTGACGCCGTCGTGCGTCAGCGGCTGCTGGAGGTCATGCACTGGTTGCTGGAAGCTGGCATCGCGCTACATCGCCCGCAAGTCGATCCACGGATTTCGCTCAAGGTACGTTCGCTGATTATCCGGCGCCTTGACCACAACTGGACCGCCACCAGCGTCGCAGGCCAGCTTGCGCTGTCGGAAGCGACGCTGCGGCGCAGGCTTGCAGAAGAAAGTACCTCGTTCAGCGAGCTGCTGGTGGATACACGCATGGCCACCGCATTGACGCTGCTGCAAGCCACAACGCATCCCGTGTCCGAAATCGCGCTATCGGTTGGTTACGAATCTTCCTCCCGTTTCGCTGTGCGTTTTCGCCAGCGTTTCGGTTTCTCACCCACCACCGTCCGTGGAAAACGTCTATGTTAACCCTGCACCATCTCGGCATCTCTCAATCTGAACGCGTGATCTGGCTCCTGGAAGAACTGGAGCTGCCATATGCGCTGAAACACTACACACGCGACCCGGTAACGCTGCTGTCGCCACCGGAGCTGAAGGCCGTCCATCCGTCCGGCACGGCGCCGTTGCTGACCACCGAAGAAGGCGTCACCATCGCCGAATCCGGCGCCATCGTCCAGTTCATCCTCGCGCGTTACGGGAATGGCCGGCTGGCGCCTGCCGTGCAGGACGCAGACTTTGCGCATTACCTATACTGGTTCCACTTCGCAAACGGCAATCTGGTGCCGCATCTGGGCCGCGTGATGTTCTTTGGCCTGGCTGGTGTCGCTGCCAACCATTCTGCAATGGGCTTTGCCCATGAACGCGTGACGCGCGCGCTGGCAATGTTGAATGACCGGCTGGCGGAAACGCCCTGGCTTGCAGGTGCTGAATTCAGCGCAGCGGATGTCATGAATGTATTTGGCGTGACGACGATGCTGCACTTCTCGCCGTGGGACCTGAACCCGTATCCGCACATCCTGGCCTGGCTGGAACGCGTTTCACAGCGGCCAGCCTATCAGCGCGCCAGGCGTAAAGGCGACCTGGCCTAAAAAAGCCCTGCAAGCCACTGCAGGGCTAAAGCCGGCCCAGACTGCGGGCCGGCATCCTTGGCCGGAATCAGAACTTGTAGTTCACGCCAAACAAGACGGTACGGCCATACTTGGCATACTCCAGCTGACGGTCCTTGCTGTTCGCATAGGTTTCGTAAGCTTCGTTGGTCAGGTTATTCACCTGTAGCAGCACGCCCAGGCCTTTGTATGCGCCTTCGTTGAATGTGTAGCCGATCTGGAAGTCAACCGGGCTGTCGCCCACCACGTAACGCAGCTGGCGGTCGCCCGCGAAGTTGCCGATTTCACCCACGTAGTCCGAGCGCTTGCGCGTACTCACGCGCGTGGAGAAGCCTGCTTTTTCGTAGTACAGCGTCAGGTTGGTGACGTTGCGCGACAAGCCTGGCAACTGGATCTTGCCGATTGTCGAATTGACTTCCTTGATGTCGATACCGCTCTCGGTGTACGAGGTGCTGGCCAATACGCCGAAACCATCCAGCGCCGGCGTCAGCATCTCAAACGGTAAGGACAGCGACAGTTCCGCACCTTTCAGCATGCCGCCGTTGCCGTTGTAGGACGTGGTGTACTGGCCCATATTGGTGATCGCAATGGTGCCCGGTGTGTACTGCGAGAAGTCGCGCGTTTCGGAGAACGTGTAGATGTAGGTGTCCAGCTTTTTGTAGAAGCCCGCCAGCGCGACGTAGCCTTTTTTGGCGAAGTACTTTTCCCACGAGATGTCGAACGCCTTGGCACGCCATGGATCGAGCTTGCTGTTGCCGCCGCTGCCGCTAGGCAGACGCGTACCGGTATCGACGGTGAAGTTGAAGCCGGCATTCAGCTGGTCCACGCGCGCACGGGCGATCTGCTTGGCCAGCGATACGCGCAAGGTCTGGTCGTTCGGCAGGCCGAAGGCCAGGTTCATGCTAGGCAGGACGTCGTTGTAGCTCTTGCCGTCTTCGATCGGATGGGCGGCCGTGGTGGCGTCAGCGTACAGCGATTGCGACGACTGGTTGGTGTGGACCAGCTGTGCGCCGACGTTGCCGCGCACGGACACGCCACCCCAGTCAGCGTCGATATTCGCGCGGGCGAAGCTGGTGGTGATCTTCTCCGTCACGTCCCACGCGCGGCTGATGGTACCGGCGTTGTTGGCCAGGCTGTAGTTGATCGGATCGAAGTATTTGGCGATTACCGCCGGCACATTCCACGATGGCACAACGCCGGAACCCGCGAAGCCCAGATCGACCGGCGCATACAGCAGATCGCTGGAAATGGTTGGATTCCCTTTGGCGAATAGCTGGCCCGACGGCTGGCGCTTGGTCTTGGTGCGGTCGCTGTGGTTGATGCCGATGTCGATGTTGCGCAGGTAGTTGTCCAGCACATCCGGCACCGGCAGCGTCGCGACCAGCTTGAAGCTTTTCAGCGTGTCCTTCAGATGCGGCGCGTAGGTGCTGCCGTAGCCATAGATCGAGTTACCGGTGAACAGTTTGGCCGGATCGCTGTAATTGAGCGTGCCGGCGACCCTGGCGAAGCTGCCGGGCGTCCAGCCGACCGTCATGAGCGGATCGTTGAAGGCGCCGCCGCTGGCGCTCTGCAATTGCAGATTGTTTTCCAGGTAGGTTTCGTCACGCTTGGCTTGCGAGTAGTTGGCATCGGCCAGCAGCGTCCAGCTGCCGAAGTTGAAGCGGTTGGCCCAGCCCGCAGTGCGGATCTGGTCTTTGCGGTTGTTGTACTGGCCGCGCACCAGCGGGTAGGCGCCTGTCGCGGTGCCGCCCAGCAGTGTGCCATTGACCACATTCACAGTGGAGTAATTGAAACCCACCGGGTTGTTGCTGCCGTTGTAGCCGCCCAGGTTCACTTCGAACTGGTTGTTGGTATCGACCTGCTTGAACTCGGACGCGAAGATGTCCACGGTGCTGGTCCACATTTTCGATGGACGGTATTCGAGCACGCCAATCAGGCCGGTACGTTTCAGCGTTCCGCTCTTCGCCAACGACTTGACGCCGGCGGTGACATAGGTCCCCGCTGGTACGCCGGACACCTTGCTCTGGTCGAACGGCTCGTAAGTGCCGGTTTCGTTATCGAGGATGGGCGACTCCATGTGCGCAATGCCCAGCGCGACGCCGATCGTGCGGTTGGCAAACTGGTCGATGTAGCTGCCGCTGATGCGGTGGCCGGTGTCTTTGGTGTTGGCGATTTTGCCCAGCGAGTTTTTCTCGCCGCGCGCATTGATGGAGAAGGTGCGGCTGCCGAAGGCCAGCGGACGCACGGTCTGCATGTCGATAGTGCCGGACAGGCCCTGGCCGACCAGGCCCGCATCCGGCGTTTTGTAGACGGTGACGGCGCTCAGCAGCTCGGACGGATACTGGTCGAACTCCACGCTGCGGTTGTCGCCGGTGCTGACCTGTTCGCGGCCATTGAGCAGCGTGGTGGCGAAGTCCGGGGACAGGCCGCGGATCGAAATGACCTGCGCGCGGCCGGCCACGCGTTGCGCCGCCAGGCCAGGCAGGCGTGCGATCGATTCGGCGATCGATACATCCGGCAGCTTGCCGATGTCCTCGGCGGAGATGGTTTCAACGATGGAGGTCGCGTCTTTTTTGACCGAGATGGCATCCTCGATGCCGCGCCGGATGCCGGCCACCACCACGGTGGAAACCGGGGCGTCGCCGGCTTGCGGCGCGGCGGCGTTTTGGGCGTGAACGGGAGCGGATAGGGCGGAAATCAGCACTGCGCAGGCGGCGGCGACAGGGCTGAGCGGGAGCGCGGCACGCAGGCCGCGCTCTTGGTGATTGAGCTGCATTTTAGTCTCCAGGTGTAGTTCGAATGATCACGTTCTTATGACGTTTCGATTCGATCTTGTATTAAAACTAGAATGCAAGTCAAACAAAGTTTACCGTTGTGTCACGGTAAACCGGGTGCTTTTGGCGTTTACTCGCTCTGCAAATGTATGGAGTTGTATTTGCACTACACAAATATCAATGAGTGTGTAGCTCAACTACATTTTGTCCAGTTCAGTACATACGCCGGTGGCGTAATCGAGCATGCCGCGTCGGTCTGCGGGGCGAGCGCCGTGCGCGCCCATGGAAGGATGCCGGCCCAGACCGGCCACTGCATGTCTTCGGCATCGTCTTCCACACCGCCGGCGCGTACTTTGCAGGCTGCTTCGGCCAGTGAAATACGCATCACCGTGGTGGCGGCGTATTCCTTGCCGGAGCCGGGGCGGATCTCCGCCTGGCGGCCCGGCGCCAGCTTTTCCATGAAGACTTCCATGGCATGACGCGCGGCGTCGCCGTCCACCACTTCAAATCGGCCATAGACCATGGCCGAGCGGTAGTTCATCGAATGATTGAACGCCGACCGTGCCAGCACCAGACCGTCCAGATGCGTGATCGTCACGCAGCACTCGTCGTCCATCAAACGCTTCAACATGCGGCTGCCGTTGGAACCGTGGATGTAAAGATGGTCGCCCTGGCGCCAGCAGGCGGTCGGAATGCAGTGCGCGCCTCTGGCGTCACTGAAGGCGATGTGACAGACGTAGGCTTCATCGATGATGGCGTGCAGGGTGGACGTGTCGTAGTGCGCGTTGGTTGGAATGCGGCGGATGCGGGTACGGTCGGTCGGTGGCTGGTTCATGTCTTCCTTTCAAAAGAAAGCAAATATAATGGCAATGCTGGCTCCTTCAACAGATCCAGGAATAGCTATTTTTATGGAGCCACGAATGGATTTTACTTTGCTCATCAACGGCTACGCGGAACAGCACGGCGATGCGGCCTGGCCGCGTCAGCGCCTGCTGCATGAGTGCCTGCGCGCCGCCATCCGCGATGGCACGCTGGCAGCGGGCACCAGGCTTGCCGCGACACGCGCCCTGGCGGAGGAGCTGGGTGTGGCGCGCAATACCGTGCTGTATGCCTACGACCAGCTGACCAGCGAAGGCTATGTGGTGAGCGACCGGCGCGGCACGCTGGTGGCGGCCGTGACACCGGATCGCAAGCCGCCGCGCCGCACGCTGGCCGCGCCGAAGATCGGCCTGTCGCAGCGCGTGCGCAATCTGCGTTCCGTGCCGGGCGATGCGGAGCGCATGGGTGCTTTCGTGCCAGGCGTGCCGGCGCTGGAACACTTCCCGATGGCGCTATGGCGGCGCATGCTGGAGCGCGCCTTGCGCGGCATGACGGTGCAGCAGCTGAATTATGGCGATCCTGCTGGCGAAGCGCCGCTGCGCGAAGCCATTGCGGATCACCTGCGCGCCTCACGCGGCGTGGTGTGCGATGCCGCGCAGGTCTTCATCACCGACGGTACGCAAAGCAGCCTGGATATATGCATGCACGCCCTGGCCGATGCTGGCGACACGGTCTGGATCGAAAACCCCGGCTACGGCGGCGCGCTGGCAGCGGCACGCGCCGCCGGGCTGGCCGTGACAGGCATCGATGTGGACGATGACGGCATGGCGCCCAAACCGGATGACTGGATGCTGCGGCCACCCAGGCTGATTTACACCACGCCGTCGCACCAGTATCCGGTCGGCAGTGTGCTGAGCTTGCGCCGCCGCCATGCGCTCATCGAGGCGGCGCGTGTGGCTGGCGCGCTGGTTATCGAAGACGACTACGACAGCGAATTCCGCCACGATGGCGCGCCACTGCACGCCATGCAGGGACTGGCGGCGGACGCGCCGGTGGTGTATCTGGGGACCTTTAGCAAGACCATGTTTCCGTCGCTGCGGATTGGCTTCGTGGTGGTGCCGGCGGTGCTGGCCGAGGCGTTTGCGGAGATGCGCGCGCAATCGTCCGCGCGTGGCCGCGTGGCGGAACAACTGACGCTGGCGGAGTTCCTGCGCAGCGGCCAGTTTGTGCTGCACCTGCGCCGCATGCGGCGCTTGTATCGCCAGCGGCGCGACGCGCTGGTGGCCGCGCTGGAACTGCATCTGGGCTCAATCGCCACCGTGCATGGTGGTTCAGCGGGCATGCACCTGTCGCTGCGCTTCAACGACGCGCGTATCGATGACGTGAAGGTGACGGCGCAGGCGGAGCGCCATGGCATTGCGGTCAACGCGCTCAGCGAGCATGACACGCAAGGTGACTCGGGATGGAAGGGTTTGATGCTCGGCTATGCACAGGTGCCAGCCGAGCAGATGGAAGGCCTGGTGAAGCAGTTGGCGGCGATTGTGCACCTTGCGGCGTATGCCGCCAACTGTTCAACGGAGCGTTCAGCGAAGCTTAGAACGCCGTATCAGCACGCACGTAGAACGAGCGGCCGTTCACGCCGATAGGGCAGGTTTCCCAGCAGCGCGTGAAGCCCAGTTTCGGGAAGTCGCCGCCGTTGGTCCATTCGTTCGGCAACTGGTTGAACGCGTTGTTCACGCCGACGCTGAGGAAGGTCTTCTTGCTGAAGCCATAGCGTACGGTTGCATCCACCAGCCAGCGCGCATCCCACTTCTGCAGCGGGCTGAAGTTTTCCGCATACACTTCGCCGTAGTAGTTGGCGCGGGTGTTGATGTTCCATGCGCCGGCGGTGTAGTCCGCCGCAACCACGTGGTGTTTGCGTGGCTGGCCATGTTCGATCAGGGTGACTTGCGACTTGTCGAACAGCTGTTCACCCGTCAGAACCGACGACGTCGAGTGGCGCTTGGTCACTTCCGTTTTGTTGAAGCCCAGCTGGCCCGACAGCACCAGCGTGGATGCATCAAACTTGCTGGTGTGTTCGGCGACGATGTCCAGGCCACGGGTGCGGGTATCGACGGCGTTGGTGAAGAACTGTGCCTGGCCGACGCCCAGCGGTTTCAGGATGTTGGCGATCGGGCCGCCGCCAGCTTCCGGTGCGATCTCGCTCGAGAACACGATACGGTCCTTGATCTTGATCTCGTAGACGTCAGCGGTCAGCGACATATTCTTCGCCGGACGCAGTACCACACCCATGCTGCCGTTGGTCGAGGTTTCCTCTTTCAGCGGCTTGATGCCGAAGGCCTGGGTCACGGCGCTGCCCTGACGCGCGGTCAGGGTTTCGGTCAGCACACCGTTATTCAGGTTGGTCGACACGGAGCTGTAGAACTCCTGCTGCACGCTGGGTGCGCGGAAGCCGGTGGACAGGCTGGCGCGGAAGCCGACTTCCTTGGTCGGGTCAAAACGGCCACTCAGCTTGCCGGTCACGGTGCTGCCGAAGTCCGAGTACTTTTCGTAGCGCACTGCGCCGGCCAGGGTCAGGTTATCGACTGGCTTGGTTTCCGTATCCAGGAACAGCGCGATGTTGTGACGGCCCGAATCCACCGCAGTGGCCGGGGTGTAGCCAGGGAAGCCCTGGATGCCGGAAGCCGCCGTACCGCCGCTAGGCGCCTTGATGGCGATGGCGGGATTGTTGGTGCGGCCGTACTGGTAGGACACCGGATCGCCAGCGACGATCTGGTAGTTGTCCTGACGGTATTCGAAGCCGGTCGCCACGAACACTTCGCCGCCGCCGACTTTCACCGGACCTTTGACGTCGGCGTTGAAGGTCAGCTGCGAGAATTTCAGCGTGCCGGTGTCGGCTTCGCGTGGCGAGTCGGCGTAGATGCCGCCGCCCGGTTTTGGTTCATACCAGTAGCTGACGTTCAAGCTGTTCGACTCGTGGAATTTGAGTTCGCTGGCGCCGTAGTTGATGCTGACGTCAGTCTTCCAGTCGCCAGGCAGGTCGCGGCGGTAGCCAAACGCGAACGAAGCGTCGTTGATGTCGGTGCGGATCTGCGGCAGGAAGCCGTTTGGATAAACGCTTTGCACGGTGCGGTCATCGCCGGCGGAGCGGAAGAAGCCATATGAATCGCTCTTGCGTTTCGAGACGCCGCCGAAGGCGTAGAACTCGCTCTCCTTATCGATCGGCAGTGCGCCGTTCCACCAGAAGTAGCCGTCCTTGGTGTTGCTGTCGCCGATGTGCTGGGTCACGCGTGGCGGATTGACGCGCAGCGAGTCCGGGCCGGCGCGGTTGGTTTCGCCGCGCTTGCGGCCTTCCAGCGTCAGGTTGATGTAGCCGCCGTTTTCGCCCAGCGCGAAGCCGCGGTTGGCGCTGGCCGAGTACAGGTCGCCGTCGCCTTCCGACGTGGTGCCCAGCTGGCCGCTCAGCGAGGTCTCGCCGACGTTGGATTTCAAGACGATGTTGATGACACCGGCAATTGCGTCCGAGCCGTATTGCGCGGCTGCGCCATCGCGCAGCACTTCGATGTGGTGGATCGCGCCCAGTGGAATCGCATTGATGTCGGTACCAGCCGAACCACGGCCGATGGTTTGCTGCACGTTGACCAGCGCCTGCTGGTGACGGCGTTTGCCGTTGACCAGCACCAGTACCTGGTCAGGCCCCAGCGAACGCAGGGTGGCCGGACGGATCGAGTCGGTGCCGTCGCTGATGAAGGTGGTGGAGAAGTTGAACGACGGGTCCAGCGTTTGCAGCAGTTTGCCCAGTTCCAGCGGGCCGGCGGTCTGCAGGTCCTTGAGACCGATCAGGCCTACCGGCGCCGACGTGTCCAGCGCCGTCTTGGCCACCGAGCGCGAGCCCAGGACGACCACGGTCTGTTCGTTGGCTTTGGCGCTGTCGTCGGTGGACGTTTGCGCGTAAGCGGTTTGCGCAGCCAACAGCAGGATAGCGCTGGCGAGCATGGTACGTTTGAATTGTGGTGCTCTCTTCATTGTTCTCTCTCTTGGTATCTTGTTGGCGGCTGCGGGTGGGCCGTTAAGAAAATACTAAAGGGAGGGTTCGGAGAGCGACAACGCGGCATGCACCACATTGTTGCGGATTATGCACAATTATCAATATTTCGTGCGTTGTAACGCAATGTATCGTAAGCTGACCGGCGGCCCGGCACGTACCTGGTGCATCAATGCACAAAAGTGTGGCGTGGGCGCATCGGTATGCAGCGCTTGCATATCGATATGCAGAAACCTACTGCTGGTCCAGCATCCAGCCTTTGAGGCCATTGACCCACGATTTGGCCGGCAGGTTCAGGGTCTTCTTGATTTCGCCCGCACGCTCATACAACACGCTGAAATCCAGCGACGGCGCGTTCTTGAAGGCGATGACGACGATGTTCGCGTCATGCACCTCCGGCAGCCAGACCACGGCGTCGAACACCAGTTCCATGGTCTGCAGGTTCTTGTCGTAGTTGGTGAAGTCGTCGCCAAACACGTTGGTGGTCATGATGCCGCCATTGCGCAGCACGTCGGCGCAGCCCTGGTAGAACTCCTGGCTGCTCAGCACCGGGCCGCGCGCTTCTTCGTCATACAAATCCACCTGCAGGATATCGACCGTGTTGCGGTTGGCCGGATCGAGCACGAAATCCATCGCGTTCATTTCGCGTACGTTCAGGCGTGCATCGTTGGGCGGCAGGGCGAACTGCGATTCGCACATGGCGATCACGTTGGGATTGAGTTCGATCGCGGTTACGCGCGCCTGCGGCAGGCGGCGGTAGCAGAACTTGGTCAGCGCGGCGCTGCCGAGCCCCAGCTGGACGATGTGCTGCGGCTGATCGTTGAACAGCAACCACATCATCATCATCTGGACGTATTCCAGCTCGATGTTGTCTGGCTTGGCGAGTCGCATGGCGCCCTGCACCCATGAGGTGCCCAGGTGCAGGCTGCGCACGCCCTGGAACTCGGTGGTGGTGGCCGGCGGATGGCCGGGCTGGTCGAAACGGACGGCGGGGGATGAAGACTTGGACATCCCGCCAGTTTAACAGGCCAGCGGCAAAATCATGGTCACGGTCAGGCCGCCGCCTTCGCGGTTGGTGAGGGTGATGCGGCCGCCGTGGGCTTCGGCGATCTCGCGCGCGAGGGCCAGTCCCAGGCCGGTGCCGCTGCGCTTGGTGGAGTAGAACGGCACCAGGGCGTTGGTCAGCACGGCGTCGCTCATGCCGGGGCCGCGATCCAGCACGTCGATGCGTACGCCTTCGTGCAGGCGGCGGACTTCCAGGCTGACGTCTTCGGCGGGCGAACCGGATTCGTGGGCGTTCTTGAGCAGGTTGAGGAGCGCCTGTTCCAGCTGGGCGGGATCGAAGGCGCACGCCTCGGACGGCGTTTCGCCCAACTGGGCAAAGACCACCTGATCGCGCAGCTGATCGATAAACGGCTGCCACTGCTGCAGTTCCGGCCGGGGCGCCGGCAGTTTGGCAAAGCGCGCATAGCCAAGGATGAAGCTCTCCAGATGGCGCGTGCGTTCCTCGATGGTGGCCAGGATTTGCGGCAGGCGTTCGGTCTGACCGCGCCGCACCAGCTCCGCGCCGGAATGGGCCAGCGAAGTTAACGGCGCCAGTGAATTATTCAGCTCGTGGCTGATGACGCGGATGACCTTCTTCCACGTCTGCACTTCCTGGCGGCGCAGTTCCATCGTCAGCTGGCGCAGCAACAGCAGCTCGTGTTTGCGGCCGTTCAGGTTGAAGGTACGGCGGGCCAGGTGGTAGACCTCTTCTTCGTCAATGTCGGCGCCCGCTTCCTTGGTGGTGAACAGGCCATCGCCACCGCGCGCCAAGGCATCCAGCAATGCCGGCGATGCATGGCTGAGGACTTCGGCCAGCTTGTGGCCCTCCAGCTTGCGGCCTTCGTTGAGCAACTGGCGTGCGGCGACGTTGGCGTAGACGATAGGGCCGTTTTCGCTGACCAGCAGCATGGCGACCGGCGTGTTCTGCACCATGGTGTCGAGCAGCAGCTCACGCTGGACCAAATCAAGCCGCTGCTGGCGCAGCACGTCGCCCAGCGCATTGTGCGCGGCCACCAGGTCGCTGAGCTCATCGTTCTGCGGCCAGTGAAGGCTGAAGGAAAAATCACCATCCTTGTAGCTGATGACGGTGCCCGTCAGCGCGCGGAACAGCGACAGCATGCGCTGCAGCTCGGCGCGGATGGTGATGATGGAGATGGGCAGGACGCACAGCAGGCAGACCGCCATCACCAGGCCTGGATTTTTGGGAAAGAAGTGGTTCACCGCCAGCGCGATCAGGATGCCGACGGTGAGCAGGGTGCCGATCAGCGCTGTCCAGCGCGTGAGCAGCGAGAGCCGCAAGCCGCGATGGCGGTGGGCTTCGTCGCTGGCGCGTTGCCGCGCGATGCGTTGGCTGGCCGGCTCGCGGCCGTCGTCCTGCGGCGCGCTCATTATGGACGAACGATGCCCAGCCGCTCCATGCGGCGATACAGCGCCTGGCGTGACAGGCCAAGTTCCGCCGCTGCCTGCGCCACCACGCCGCCTGCGCGGCTCAGCGCCAGGCTGATGGCGTCGCGGTCTGGCTCACGGCTGCCATCATCGCTGCTGCTGCCGTTGCCAGGCATGGCGGCGGGCAGGCCCAGATCGGCGACTTTGATCGCATCGCCCGTTGCCAGCAGGCCTGCACGCATCATCACGTTTTTGAGTTCGCGCACATTGCCGGGCCATGGATGCGCCAGCAGCGCTGCCTGCGCATCCGGGTGCAATTGTTTTTCGGGGCCGAGGAAGTGCATGGCCAGCGGCAGGATGTCCATGGGCCTCGCTGCCAATGGCGGCAGGCGCAGTTCGATCACGTTCAGGCGGTAGAACAGGTCTTCGCGGAAGGTGCCGGCCTTGATCATGGCCGGCAGGTCGGCATTGGTGGCGCTGACCACGCGCACCTTGACCTGGCGCTCGCGGTTGGAACCGAGGCGTTCGAAACGGCCCGTCTCCAGCACCCGCAGCAGCTTCATTTGGCCGGCCAGCGGCAGGTTGCCGATTTCGTCGAGGAACAGCGTGCCGCCATCGGCCGCTTCAAACTTGCCTTCGCGTGCCTTGGAGGCGCCGGTGTAGGCGCCCGCATCGGCGCCAAACAATTCCGCTTCAATCAGTTCGGACGGAATCGCGCCGCAGTTCAGCACCACGAAGGGACCGTTGCGTACCGAGGAATTGGCCTGGATGATTTCCGCAATGCGTTCCTTGCCGGTGCCATTCGGGCCGGAGATCAGTACCGGCACGTCGGCGCGCGCCACCTGGCAGGCCAGATGGATCACGCGTTCCGTGGCCGGGTCCTGGAACACCATGCCGCGCAGGTCGTGGCCGCGTTCCAGCTCGCGGCGCTGGCGCATCTCCACCTGCACGCGTTGCTGCAAGGCGCGCTTGGCCTGTCCCAGCTCGATCAGGTTGTTGACGGTGGCGATCAGCTTGTGATCGTCCCACGGCTTGGCGAGATAGTCGGCGGCGCCGGCCTTGATCAGGTCCACGGCCGCATTCAGATGGGTCCAGGCGGTGAGCAATATCACCGGCAGGTCCGGATAGCGGTCGCGGATGGCGCCGAACAGGGCCGTGCCTTCCTCGCCCGACGTGGTGTCGGCCGTGAAGTTCATGTCCTGGATGACCAGGTCCACAGCATGCTGCTCCAGCATGGCCAGTCCGGCTTCGGGCGAAGCGGCGCACAGCGCCTCGATGTCGTGCAGTGAAAACAGCACTTCGAGGGCCACGCTCACGGCGGCGTTGTCGTCGATAATCAGTACGGTAGGCATGCCGCAAGCATAACATTGTCGCGGCATGCCGGGGACTGTCATCATGCACTGCGGGTGGCGGTGGCCGGCGAGATGCTGGCGGCACGCCACGCCGGACCGTAGACGGCGAGCACGCCCAGCGCCCAGAAGATGACGGCGCCGCTCAGCAGATAACCGGCCGGCAGGCGTGGCATCTCCAGCTGGCTGACCAGCAGCTGGTTCAGGCCCAGTGCGATCATCACGCCGGCCGCGACGCCGGTGCTGGTGATCATGAAGTTCTCGGTCAGGAAGTAGCGCAGGATATCGACCCGGCGCGCACCCAGTGCACGGCGTACGCCGATCTGCTTGCGGCGCTGCGTGACCCACAGGCTGGCCATGCCGACGATGCCGCTGGCGGTGATCAGCAACAGCAGCACGCTGACCGTTACCAGCATCCATGCCAGTGCCTTGTCGGCGCGATAGCGGTCGGTGCGGAACTCGTCAAAGGTCTTGGTGCGGACCACCACTGCCGATGGCGAGGCAGCGCGTACGGCGGCTTCAGCTTCCTTCATCACGCGGTCACGCTGGCCTGGTTCGGCGCGCAGCGTGTAGCCATAGCCTTCGTTGCCGGTCAGGCGGGCCGGGACGATGGCGGAGTACTCACCGGCGTCGCCGATCTGTGCACCTGGCGTCTGCAGTCTCTCGACCACGCCGATCACTTGCGCGGAGCGGGCTTTTTCGCCCGTGCCGAAGTACACCGTCTTGCCAACGTAGCTGCTCTGGCCTGGCCACATTTTCTCGGCCAGCGGACGCGCCAGCAGCACGACCTTGGGAAAATCGTCGCTGGTGTTCTGGTCAATTTCCGGAACTTCGTTTGGATAGAAGTCGCGGCCTTCGACCAGCCGCAGCCCCCAGGGTTTAATCAGCGAGTCGGCGACGGTGTAAAGACTGGCCTGCGCAGTACTGCGGGCCTGTTTGCGGTCGATGGCCAGACCCGTGTAATTACCGGAGCGCGACAGCGGCATCTGGCTGGTCAGCGCTACCGCCGTCACACCAGAGACGGAGCGCATGGCGGCCGTATCGGTGCGCTGGGACGCCAGCTGTTCTTCGTGGCCGCCTTGTTTCAAATGGCGGACGTACAGCGCAAACACGTCTGCTTCACTTTCGACGCCGCTGGCGCGGGCCGATACGGCCTGGCGTACCTGCACGATGTGCAGGGCATTGGCCAGGATGCCGAGACTGAGGGCGACCTGCACAGCCACCAGCACCGGGCCGGTTTTATTGCGCAGCAGCGCGGACAGGATAGGGCGGATTTCCATAATGGCGCTCGCTTATTGAGATTTGAGTTGGATTGCCGGCGTCACCTGGCAGGCACGCCAGGTTGGCAGCAGGCCAGCCAGTACCGCCGACATCACGGCCATGGCGAAGGTGGTGATCAGCATGACCCAGTCCATATGCGCCACCAGCGTCAGCGCCTTGGACTGCATGGCGATCAGGGCCAGCGCGCCGAAGGCCAGCAGCAGGCCCAGTACGCCGCCGACCAAGCCTACCACGGTGGTCTCGATCAGGAACTGGGTGAAGATTTCACGGCGCGAGGCGCCCAGCGCGCGGCGGATGCCGACTTCCGGTGCGCGCACCGAAAACTTCGCCAGCAGCAGTCCGATGGTGTTCACCAGGCACAGGACCAGGAAACCGAAGGCCAGCCAGGCCGACAGCTTGTTGTCGTTGCCGACCACCTTCATGTAGTCCAGCCATTCGCGCACGTCATACAGCATATTCGGCGCGGCGCGTTTCAGGCGGCCCAGCTTGCGCTGTTCAATCGCATAGCTGTCCAGGAAGCTTTGCAGTTCGGCGCGGTCCGAGGCGCTGCGGGTTTCGATCCACGACTGGATCCAGGTGCATTCGGAATCGAGGAAGGCCTGGTAGCCTGGAGCCACGTCTTCGTAGCAGCTGGTGCTGCCGTTGCGCTGCATCTCGTGACGGATGGCGCTGGTGAAGGGGATGAACATTTCATCTTCTTCGGAAAAAGCGCCGTCGTTGCTGCCGATGACGCGATGGAAGCGCGGCACCACGGTCCAGGTATCGAGCACGCCGACGATCTGGTACTGGAAGCCGCCAGCCAGCATGCGTTTGCCGACCGGATCGGCGTCGCCATACAGTTTCTCCGCCAGTTGACGGCTCAACACGATGACGTCGGCGCCGCTCTTGTCGTCGGCGGGACTCCAGCCCTGGCCATGCAGGAAGGGCGAGTCGAACATATTGAAGAAATCACCGGTGGTGGCCAGGCCGCGCGCGGTGAAGGCGCCGATGTCCTTGCGGTCAGGTTCAATCGGCAGGCCGACGCCAAAGATGGCGGTGCGGCGTTCGCCGACTTTGCTGTTGAGCAGATTGACGGCGTCGCGGTAGCTCATCTGGCGGTCATTTGGTTCGTCGCCGGGCTTGTAGTTCTCTGGCTGGCCGTTGTCCACCAGCGGCACGAACAGGCGTGAACTCTTGTTGGGAATCGGATCGCCGGACATCACGTGCAAGATGGTCAGGGTGGCGATGCTGGCTGCCACGCCGATGGCCAGTGTCAGCACCATGAGTGCGGTCAGCGCCGGGTTGCGGCGCAGGCTGCGCACACCCAGCAGGAAATAGTATTGGAACATGCTGCGCTCCTTAGGCGACGTTGGACAGCGACGGCGATTTGCGCACCAGGTCGGACACCTGGCCATCGATGATATGGACGTTGCGCTGCGTGCGCACGGCCAGTTCAGGATCGTGGGTCACCATCAGGATGGTGGTGCCGGCGGCGTTGATTTCTTCCAGCAGCTCCATCACGCCGCGCGCCATTTGCGTATCCAGGTTGCCGGTCGGTTCGTCGGCCAGCAGCAGCTTGGGCGAGCCGGCCAGTGCGCGGGCGATTGCCACGCGCTGCTGCTGGCCGCCGGACAGTTCAGCCGGATAGTGCTTCATGCGCGATGCCAGGCCGACCTTGGACAGTGCATCTTCAATACGCTCCTTGCGTTCTGCCGCATTGAAGCCGCGGTAGCGCAGCGGCACGTCGACGTTATCGAACAACGACAGGTCGGGAATCAGGTTGAAGCCCTGGAAGATGAAGCCCAGCTTTTCATTGCGCAGGCGTGAACGGGCGTTGTCGTCCATGCCTTTGACGTTGATGCCGTCCAGGATGTATTCGCCGTCGGTGAATTCTTCCAGCAGGCCGGCGATGTTGAGAAAGCTGGTTTTGCCTGAACCGGAAGGACCGGTGACGGTGACGAATTCGCCTTGTTTGACATCGATCTCGAAACCGCGCAGCGCGTGGGTTTCGATCATGTGAGTACGATAGACTTTGCTCAGGTTTTTCATGCGCAGCATGGAGGGCCTCTTGGGTAAAGTGTTATTGGTTGATCGAGACGCGTTCGGCGTTCTCAAAGGTTTCGGTACCGGCTATGACAATCTTGTCGCCTTGTTTCAGTCCGCCGAGAATTTCCACGGCGGAGACGCTGGTGGCGCCCAGCTTGATCGGCGTGCGGATGGCGATGCCGTCGCGGACCACGTAGGCATAACGGCCGCCTTCGGATTCCACGAACGGGCCACGCGACACCATCAGCGTGTTGGGTTTTTCGTCGATCAGCAGGCGCGAGGTCACGCGCTGGTTCTGGCGCAGGCCCGCCGGCTGTTCGCCATTGAAGCGCACGCGCGCCAGCACCTGGTTCTTTACCACTTCCGGCGACAGCGCGGACAGCTTGCCAGTAGTGGTGCCGGTGCCGTAGTTGACTTCCGCATTCATGCCCAGGCCGATGTCGGAGACGTAGGTTTCCGGCACTTCCAGTTCCACCTCAAGGCGTGACAGGTCGACCAGCGTCATGAGCGGCGTGTTGGCGGGCACCACGCTGCGGTTGGTCACGGACAGCGTACCGATGAAGCCATCGACCGGCGCGCGCACCGTCAGTTCATCGACGCGGCGCTGGGCGTTGGACAGGGTGCTGCGCTGCTGGTCCAGCTGCTTGATCTTGGATTCCAGCTCCAGTGCGACGTTATCGTTTTCCAGCGTGGCCGCTTCCTTGGCGTGGTGGGCGCGGATAACGGCGGAGTTCACGGCATCCTTGGCCTTCTGGTATTCGATCTTGGCGACCGCGCCTTCATTGGCCACTGCGTCATAGCGCTCCAGCGTGCGCTGGGCGGAGACGCGTTCGATTTCGGCGGTGTCGGAGTCGCGCTCGGCCAGCAGTTTCTGTTTGCGCGCCAGGATGCGCTGACGGGCCACATCAGCTTCAATCTGCGCATAGGCGGCTTGCTCTTTCTTGAGCGCGTCGGTCAGGTCCGGCGATTCCAGTACGGCCAGCACATCGCCTTTTTTGACGGTGTCGCCCGCGTGGACTTTCAGTTCGACCGTGGCCAGCGAAGGTGCGTACAGGGTGGGGCTGACGGCGGCGACGATGCGGCCATTGACGGCGGCGTCGCGGATCAGCGTGCCGCGACCCACTTCAGCGATGCGCAGGCGTGTAGCGTTGACGGAATGGTCGCTGCTGCGCCAGGTGCGCAGGACCGACCAGCCGCCGGCCAGTACGGCCACGGCGATGGCGGCGATGATGAGGCGGCGTTTGGTGGCCTGGCCCTTGGGCGCGGCCATGACGGCGTCTTGGTTGGAGGTGTCGCGTATCATAGTTTGCTCGTTTGTGAGTAGACGAGCAACGTTTATGCGAAAAGCGTGCCAGATTGTAAGTGTTTGATTTTATTGTTGTTCCTGCGCCGATGTCCGCTGTCCGCAACGTCCGCGTTGTCCGCGTCCGTCCGCCTGGACTTGAAAATCTGGCAAGTGTACGCATCTGCCGGGCTGTCGCCATTGTTCGAGTTCTTCATGACCGATTACCCGTTTGTGCCCAGTGATGTTGCCCTCTACCGCCGCATGGTGTCCGACACCAGTACCGGCGACATGCTGGACCAGCAGACCTGGGATGACTTGCTGCTGGCCGACTACAGCGCCGAGCTGGCGCGCGAGACCAGTATCTTCGGCCAGCAGGAATTGCACCGGCGGCTGTACGCGGACGACGACGTGTCCGCGTCGTCCGCACGCGTGCGTGCGTTGCTGGCGGACGATGCCGCGCGCAAGAAGCTGCAAACCGCCACGCAGGATTTGCGCCGTGCGGACCGCGAGATCAGCGAGACCTTGTTTGGCGAGCCGCTGCCCGCCGCGCCGTGCTGGGTGCCGCTGCTGGCGTGGCTGCCGGTGGCGTTCCTCATGTCCGCCGTCGCTGCGCTGGCAACCGGCTGGCCGCTGTTATGGGTGGTCGCGCTGGTTCTTTGGCTGTCGCTGTGCGCGATTCAGGTGCGCTATCACGAAGCCGTGCAGGAGTGGGCATGCGTGCTCAATACCGTGCAGCAGATGCTGCGCGCGCAATCGCTGCTGGCATGGGAGGACGCCGGCCAGGCGGGCAAGCTGAATCGCCGCTTGAGCCGCTCGCTCCTGGCGAGCATGCCGGGCTTCAGCGACTATGCGGACTGGCTATTCCTCAAGAATGTTCGCCACTATTTCCATAGCCGCGATACAGTCCGCGACAACCTTGGTTTCCTGCGTAGCAGCTTTGAACGCATTGCGACGCTGGACGCAGATCTCGCGCTGGCCCGCCATCTGTCGCGAACGCCGCGCTATTGCTGGGCGGAGCAGGGCGATGAGGTGATGCTGAGCCAGGTGGTGCATCCGCTGCTGGCGGGGGCAGCGCCGCTGACCGTGGGCATGGCGCAGCAGGGCCTTTTCATCTCGGGCCAGAACGGCATCGGCAAAAGCACGTTGCTGCGCGCAGTGGGCCTTAACCTGATCACGGCGCGCGCCTTTGGTTTCTGCTATGCGTCGCGTGCGGTCACGCCGCTGCTGCCGGTGTATGCCAGCATGCAGAACGAAGATGCGCTGGGCAGCGGCGAAAGCTTCTACATGGCCGAACTGCGGCGCGGCAAGGAGCTGCTGGAGCAGGCCGCGCGCAGGCCAGCCATCTTCATCATCGATGAGATTTTCCGTGGCACGAATTATCTGGAATCGGTATCGGCTGCAGCGGCGGTGCTGCATACGCTGGCGCAGCAGGGACGGGTGCTGGTGGCATCGCACCATGTGGTGCTGGCGTCTCTGCTGTCCGATTGCCTGCGGCCGTGGCGCCTGAGCCGCGAAGGCGAGCACTGGCAACTGACGCCCGGTGTACTGCTGGATACCAACGGCCTGACCTTGCTGACCGAACGCGGTTTCGATCCCGCCATCACCACCAAGGCGGTTGGCTTTGCCCGAAGGGTGGGGGCTACGCTCGGCGGGCCAGCATCAATATCAGCAGGCGCGGATGAAGTCGACCAGCGCGCGTAATGCCGCTGGCAGCTGGCGCCTGCCCGAGTAGTAGAGAAAGAAGCGGCTTGGCGCTGCGCTCCAGTCATCGAGGATGGACACCAGCCGGCCGGCGGCCAGGTCATCGCTGACCATCGCCTCGTAGACGTAGGCGATGCCCGCGCCGTCCTTTGCGGCTTGCACCATCAGCGCATCATCGTCAAAGACCAGCGGGCCGGTGACCTCGATTTCCAGCGGTTTACCGTCGGCCTGAAACTCCCAGGCATAGCGGTTACCGCTGGGGAAACGGCGGACGATGCAGGCGTGGCGCAGCAGTTCGCGCGGCGCCTGCGGCACGCCGCGACTGGCCAGATAGCCCGGCGCCGCCGTACAGACGAAACGCTGCGGCGGTCCAATCGGCACCGCCACCATGTCGCCGGCCAGGCTCTCGCCAAAACGGATGCCGGCGTCGAAACCATCGCCCACGATATCGGCCAGGCTGTCGTCGGTCACCACTTCGATCTGGACACGCGGATAGGCTGCCACAAAACCGGCCAGCATCGGCCCCAGTAGCAGCTGGGCCGCAGGACGTGGCACGTTGAGGCGCAGGGTGCCAGCCGGCTCGCTTTGCAGAGCGGTGACGTCGGCCAGCGCATCGGCGACTTCGCGCAGGGCAGGCGCGAGGCGCACAAGCAGGCGCTGGCCAGCTTCGGTCGGCGTCACGCTGCGCGTGGTGCGGTGGAGCAGGCGTACGCCCAGCCGTTCTTCCAGCCCGCGCAGCGCGTGGCTCAAGGCCGAGGCGGACACGCCGCGCTCGTCAGCGGCCTTGCGGAAGCTGCGGTGCCGCGCCACTGCGGCGAAGGCGTCCAGTTCGTGCAGGTCTGGCGTCATATTGATGAATCATGTTCAGTAGTGCATGAAGTATAACCGGGCTTATCACACCGTATCTGCCGGACGATACTGGCGCTTTCATTCAATCAAGGATGCAGCCATGAAGCAGCAACGTCTCGGCAATGCCGATTTCACGATTTCGCCTATCGGACTGGGTACCTGGGCCATCGCTGGTCCGGGCTGGGAGTTCGGCTGGGGCGCGCAGGATGATGCCGAGAGCCTGGCCGCGCTGGAGTATGCCGTCGAGCGCGGCGTGAACTGGATCGACACGGCGGCCGTGTATGGCCTTGGCCATGCCGAGGAAATCGTCGGCCAGCTGCTGCGCCGCGTGCCGGCGTCGCGCCGTCCGCTGGTGTTCACCAAGGGCAGCCTGGTGTGGGATCGCGCAACCGGACAAATCTCGCACTCGCTGTCGCCGGACTCGCTGATGCGCGAGATAGAAGACAGCCTGCGCCGCCTGCAGGTGGATACCATCGATCTTTATCAGCTGCACTGGCCGTCGTTCCCGCCGGGCGGCCCGGATGATGGCATTGAGGCCGCACTGTCGGTGCTGGCCAGGGCGCGCGAGCAGGGAAAACTACGGGCGATAGGCGTGTCCAACTTCGATGTGTCCCAGCTCAGGCGCGCCCAGGCCGTGACCGCGATTGCTGCGCTCCAGCCGCCTTATTCGGCGCTGATGCGTGCGGTGGAGGCGGACATCCTGCCGTTCTGCGAGCAGGCCGGGATTGGCGTCATCGCTTACTCCACGCTGCAATCGGGGCTGCTGACGGGCGCCATGACGCGCGAGCGTATCGCCAGTCTGCCGGCCGATGACTGGCGCAAGACCCGGAGTCCGGATTTTCAGGAACCACGGCTGACGCGCAATCTCGCACTGGTCGAAGCCTTCCGCCGCATCGGCGAGCGGCACGGGCTGACACCAGCTGCCGTGGCAATTGCGTGGGTGCTGCGGCAGTCCGCCGTGACCGGCGCCATCGTCGGTGTGCGGCGTCCCGCACAGGTGGATGGGCTGGTCGGTGCGGCGGAGTTCCGGCTCAGCGCGGAAGAAGAGGCCGAGGTTATGCCGCTGCTGCCCGAAGGGATGGGGACCAACGTGCCGGAAGCTGCATCCTGAGCTGACCGCTTGCAAGGCCGTTGACTTTGCCAAAAAAGCGGCCTATGATTTCTCTAGCGACAGAAATTAGAGAAATCATGAATCTTACGCCGACCATTCAGAAATACATCCTCCACTGGGGCGAGATGGGTGCGCGCTGGGGCGTCAACCGCACGGTGGCGCAGATTCATGCGCTGCTGTTCCTGGCCAATCAGCCCATGCACGCGGAAGAAATCACCGAGACGCTGACAGTGGCGCGCTCGAATGTCAGCAACAGCCTCAAGGAACTGCAAAGCTGGGGCCTGGTGCGGATCACGCACGTGGCGGGCGACCGTCGCGATCACTTTGTGGCCTTGCAGGATGTGTGGGAGATCTTCCGCGTGATCGTCGAGGAGCGCAAACGCCGCGAGATCGATCCGACGCTGACCGTGCTGCGCGCCTGCGCGGTGGAGGCGGAGAGCGACGCAGAGCTGGAGCAGGCCACCAAGGTCAAGATGGACCAGGTGCTGGCGTTTCTGGAAATGCTGACCACCACCTATGACGATTACAAACATCTGCCACCGGCCACCATGCAACGCTTCCTGAAAATGGGCGGCAAGGTGGCACGCCTGCTGGGCAGCGATTAAAAAAATTTGGCCAATAATTTCTGTTTTTACAGAAATAACAGATGGATATGGCATGAAAGTCCTGATACTCGGCGCCACTGGATTGATCGGCAGTCACGCGCTGCAAGCCTTGCGCCTGGCCGGTTGCACAGCGGTGGGCCTGAGCCGCCGCCGTCCTGCTGACGAGAGTCCAGCGGCATGGCGCGAAGCGGATGCTGGATGCATGGTTGCGGAACAGGACTGGCTGCCGCTGTTGGCGGGCTTTGATGCGGTGGTCAACTGCGTCGGCATCCTGCGTGAGACGCGCGACGATGATTTCGACCGTCTGCACCGCGCCGCACCGGTAGCCATGTTTGCCGCCTGCGAGCGGCTCGGTGTGCGGCGTGTGGTGCAGCTGTCCGCGCTGGGCAGCCATCCTGACGCCGCCACCGGCTACTGGCGCAGCAAGGGTATGGCGGACGCTGATCTGCTGGCGCGGGATCTGGACGCAACTGTCATCCGGCCTTCGCTGGTCTATGGCGAGCATGGCGCCAGCAGCATTGCGCTGCGCATGCTGGCCACACTGCCGATCCTGACGATGCCGATGGCGCACCGTGCGCGGGTACAGCCCATTCACGTTGACGATCTGGCCGAGGTCATCGTCAGGCTGGTGATGGCGGAACGTGCCATACCGGGCGTGTTGGCCGTGGTTGGTCCGCGCGCGACCAGCCTGGCTGGCTATCTCGCAGATCTGCGGCGCGGCATGCAGGCTGCGCCCGCGCTGGTACTGGCGTTGCCGATGCCCCTGGCCCGCGTGGTGGCCCACATTACAGCGCGCATGCCGTCCGGCGTGCTGACGCCTGAATCGCTGCTGATGCTGGAGCAAAGCGCTGACGGCAGCAATACCGCCGACGCTCATCCCACTGGCGCGCTGCTGGGCCGCCCGCTGCGCGATCCCGCGCGCTTCGCCCGGCCATCGCAACGTGCGGCTGCTGTGTGGGGTTGGGCCGGAACGGCGCTCACGCTTGCCATGGCTGCACTGTGGCTGTGCACCGCTTTCGTCTCCTGGTTTGTCTGGCCACATGCGGAAAGCCGTGCATGGCTGGCGGCTTGCGGCGTGCCGCCGGACGCGCAGGAAGCGCTGCTGTTGGCGGCCAGTGTGACCGATGCCGCAATCGGCACGCTGTTGCTGCTGCGTCCGCGCCGTTGGCTGTGGGCTGCGCAACTGGCGCTGGTGGGCGGCTACACCGCAGTCATGAGCTACTGCCTGCCGCAATTCTGGCTGCATCCATTTGGCCCGCTGAGCAAGAACCTGCCGTTGCTGGCGTTGATACTCTTGATGTGGAGAGGAAGTAAATGATGGACTATCTGGCGATCAAGTGGCTGCACATCCTGTCCGCCACCCTGATGTTCGGTACCGGCTTCGGCACGGCCTTTTATATGTTCTTCACCAACCGCACCCGCAATGTGCCAGCGATTGCCGTGGTCACGCGGCTGGTTGCCCGTGCCGACTGGTGGTTCACCACACCATCCATCATCATCCAGCCGCTGTCTGGATTGTGGATGATTCATCTGGCCGGCTTCCCACTGAGCTCCGGCTGGATCGTATGGTCGGTGGCGCTGTATCTGCTGGCTGGCGCGTGCTGGCTGCCGGTTGTCTGGCTGCAGCTGCGCATGCGCGACATGGCATCGGCAGCGGTGCGGACTAACGAACCGCTGCCGGCACGCTACTGGCATTACGAGAAAATCTGGACCGCGCTGGGCGTCCCCGCTTTCGGCGCGCTGATCGTGGTGTATTGGCTGATGGTGCACAAACCAGTTTAAGGGAGAAAAGCATGTCCGCATTAACGCTGTACTACGACGGCAATTGCCGCATTTGCAGGGCGCAGATGGCACGTCTGCGTCAGCAGGATAAAACCGGCGGCCTTGATTTTTGCGATATCGCCGCAGCGGATTTCTCGCCATCGGCATTGGGCGTCAGCATGGCGGCGCTGAACACGGAGATCCATGCGCGGACTACAGATGGCCGCCTCCTGACCGGCATCGACTGCCTGGTGGCGGCGTACATTGCGATCGGGCGTGGCTGGCAGGTGGCGCCATTGCGGTTGCCAGTCTTGCGGCCGGTGTTTGTGGCGATGTATCGCGCCCTGGCGCGCAACCGCTATCGCCTCTCGGCCTGTGCCGATGGTGCGTGCACGACGGCGAGGCGGCCATGAAAAGGATGCTGCTGGTGCGCTGGATGTATATTGCCGTCGCGGCGCACCTTGTGGTTGGCGTGCTGCTGCCGTTGTGTGCGGGGATGCCACTGACGGATGGGTACCGTCGCAGCATTGAGGACTTCTTCTTTGGCGGCGAGGCGTCGCAGGCAGGGCGGGCGCTGCATATGTGGTGGCTTGCGCTGTTTGGCCCGACAGTGCAGGCGGCCGCCATCTGGATGGCCGGCCTGGTGGTGATCGGCGATCAGCAAAAGAACGCCTACGCCTGGCTGATGCTGGCACTGGGCCTCATCGTATGGGCGCCGCAGGACATGCTGATCTCGGCGCGGGCGCACTGCTGGACCAACGTCTGGCTCGATCTGGCAGCCCTCACGCTTATGCTGCCGCCATTGCTATGGCTATGCAAAACAGATCTGGCAAACAAAAATAGAAAGGCAACATGATGATGATTCCCTCGGAAGGCGAATTGTTCAAGAAGATCCTGGGGCCGGCGTGGCGCCAGCTGCATCCTGATATCCAGGCGCGCTTTGATAAAAACCCTTTGCCGGGCAAGCCGCTGTATTACACCGGCAGCCTCTCGGAACTCAGGTGCTCACGCTTCGGCAAATTACTGGGTTATCTGAGCATGCCGTTCATCAAAGGCGCACTGATGCCGTATAACGATGCGGACTTCCCGGTCGATATACAGGTGTACTCCCGGCAGAATTGCCCGTCGATTTTCAAGCGGCGCATCTACCGCCTCCATGCACGCAAGCCGGTCATGTTCACGTCCTTCATGTCCGAAAGCGCGAAAGGAGAGGTGCTGGAGTACGTGGGCATGGGACTGGGCATGAAGCTGGTGCTCGAGGTCCGCGACGGCAATCTGCATTTTGAAAGCGATGGCTATTTCTGGGAGCTGTTCGGCGTGCGCGTGCCGCTACCGGACGTGCTCACGCCGGGCAAGACCTTCCTCTGCCACCGCAACAACAGCAGCAACCAGTTCGATATCCGCATCGAGATCCGCCATCTGCTGTTTGGGACCACCTTCACGCAGGCGGGCGTGTTCCGGGAGGTGACGCCATGAATACCCATCTGCTGGCATTGCAGTTGATGGCGGCGCAGGGCTGCCTGGGCGCGTTTGATACGCTCTACCACCATGAATTCACCGAAGCCTTGCCGGGCCGGCCGACAGCAGGGCGTGAGCTGGCCATCCATGCGGTGCGCGCACTCATTTATAGCGCCCTGTTTATCGGCCTGTCGTCCTGGGCGTTCCATGGCTGGTGGGCGCTGGTGCTGCTGGTGGTGTTCAGTGCCGAAATCCTGCTGACGCTGTGGGACTTTGTGGTGGAAGACCGTACGCGCCTGCTGCCGGCGACAGAACGTGTCACGCATACGGTGCTGGCGATGAATGGCGGCGCGTTCATTGCGTTGCTGGCGATCGGCACGCCGGCGCAGTTGGCCATGCCGACCGCGCTGGTCTGGCAGCCGCATGGCGGCTTGAGCGCGTTCCTGGCGCTGTGCGGCGTTGGCGTTGGTCTGTCCGGCCTGCGCGATGCGTGGGCAGCGCGGGCGATTGGCCGCATGGCTACCGCGCCTGTCGTGAAATTCGATGACATTGAACGCAGCTTCCTGCTGACTGGTGCGACCGGCTTTATCGGCCAGCGCCTGGTGCGGGCGCTGCTGCGCGACGGCCACCGCGTCACCGTGCTGACCAGGCAGGCGCGCCAGGCTGCGTGGATGTTTGATGGCCGCGTTGAATGCGTCACCAGCATGGAGCAGCTACCCGCCTCGCGCCGTTTTGATGCCGTGATTAATCTGGCGGGCGCGCGCATCCTGGGCTGGCGCTGGACGGCGGCGCGCCGTGCGGTGCTGCGGCAAAGCCGGATCGGCCTGACCCGCAAGGTGGTCAGCTGGATTGCCACGGCTGAACACAAGCCGGCCATGCTGCTGTCGGCATCGGCGATAGGATATTACGGCACGCAGCCGCGCGGTGACGATACCGTGCTGACCGAGCAGAATGGTCCGCAGCCGATGTTCATGTCGGACCTGTGCCGAGAGTGGGAGGAGGCCGCGTGCGGCGCCGAGGCCCATGGCGTTGCCGTCGCCCGCATGCGCTTCGGCCTGGTGCTGGGGACGCAGGGTGCGCTGCCCATGATGCTGTTGCCCATCAAGCTGGGCATGGGCGGCCCGCTGGGTGGCGGCACCCAGTGGCTGTCTTGGATACATGTGGATGATCTGATTGCGGGCGTGGCGCATCTGTGGCGCACGCGGGCGGCGGGCGCCTGCAACTTCACCGCCCCGGAGAGTCTGACGCAAGCGGCGTTCAGCAAGGTGGCGGCATCGGTGCTGCACCGTCCATGCGGTCTGCCGACGCCTGGCTGGCCGATGCGCCTGGCGCTGGGGGAGCAGGCCGATTTGCTGCTGGAAGGACAACGCGTCGCGCCTGCAAGGCTGCTCGATAGCGGCTTTGTGTTCCGCCATCCGCAATTGAGGGACGCCTTGCAGAACCTGGGCTAGTGGCGATAACGGAATGGTTTACTTTTCCTGTTTCAGCGGTTTGCCCTTGTCCATCACCTCGCGGCAGTCGCCCTTGAAGGCGGCGTTGTCGTAGTTGGACCAGCCGTAGCTGTCGACATAGCGCTTGTGCTGCTTGAACTGCCTGCTCAGGAAGCTCCACTCCAGCTTCTCGTCGTCGTACTGGATGTTGCCGAGGTCGAGCAGCGTGTGGAAGATGTTCTCAGTGGCCAGCCGCGCCTTGCGGTGGCGTAGCAGCTGCCTCACCTTTTCCGGATAGTGCGCCTTGTACTCGTCCGAATACCAGACCACGGCCGGTACGTGGAATTCAAACTGCGTGTTGTGGCCGTGGAAGGCCAGGTTGCAGGTGCCGTCATACAGCGTCTGGCCGTGGTCGGCCACATAGACCATGGAGCCCAGCTGCTGCGTATCCTTGAGCTGCTGGATGACCTGCGACAGGAACCAGTCGGTGTACAGGATCGAGTTGTCGTAGCTGTTATTGAGCTGCGGCTTGATCTTCAGGTCGGTGTACACCGGCTTGTCGATGCCGAACAGCGAGGGCTGCCACTTGTCGAACTCTTTGGGATAGCGCTGGCTGTAGTTCCAGTGGTTGCCCAGCGTGTGCAGCACGATCAGCTTCTTCGGCGAGGGATCGGCAATCGCGTGCTGCAGCGGCTCCAGCAGGATCTGGTCGAAGTTGGAGTTGTTGGTGAAGCCGCCCAGGTTCATGAACTGGATCACATTGGCTTCCTTGGCAAACACCGACACCGGCGTGTCGAACTGGCCGAACGAGATCTGGTTGGACAGCCAGAAGGTCTTGAAGCCGGCTTCCTTGTACGCGGTCAGGAAGGATTTCTCGTAGAAGCCATCTTTGAGGCTTTGCATGGCCGGCTTGCGCGAAATGATGACCGGCACTGATAGCCGCGTGGCCGATACCGACGTAATTACATCGGGCAGCGACACCAGGTTGGCTTCCTGCCGCAGCAGCGGCGTGGTGTCGCGCGCGTAGCCGTTGATGCCCCAGCGGTCGTAGCGCGACGATTCGCCGATCACCATGATGACGATTTCCGGCGTGTCGTTCTGCACCGGCTGGTGCGCCTTGAAGGTAAAGCTGCTGCTGCGCTGGCCCAGGTCGGCCAGGTATTCGCGCTCGCGGTAGAAATCGACGCCGCGCGCGGTCAGGCCGAACGGCCACGAGGCAGCAAAGTCGCTGAAGGCCAGCGGCGAGCGCAGGCGCCATGGCAGCGCTGGCCACTGCCAGCCCGTGCGGCCGGCGCCGGCGAGGGCCGCATGATCGGGGTCTTTGTCTTCCACCGCATCTTCTTCCTGGGCTTCCTCGTCGCTGGCCGAGTCCGCCGAACTCATGCCGACAAAGCGCAGCGCGGAACTCAGCGCCGAGCCGATCGCGGAGCCGGCCGCCGGGCTGGTGTTGGCATTGGCGTTGGTGTGCGCCGCCGCCGGCGCCGGTTTGCCGCGCACGCCAAATTCCCAGCCGTAGGCCCACACGGTGGCCAGCACGGCCAATACAGCCAGCGCCATCCAGCGGGGTTTGCCGCGCCAGGCCAGCATGGGACTGCGGCGGGCGGCCAGTTGCACCGCGATCCACCAGGCCACCACGCCGATCAGTACGGCGCCCATGAGCCACACTTTGCGGCCCAGGAATTCCATCGCCTCCTTGGGGCTGGTTTCGGCAATGATGCCCAGGTGGTGGGTGGAAATGCCCTGGCCGTAATAAATAAACAGGTAGATCTCGGTCGGCAGCGCCAGGAAGGCCGGGATCAGCAGCCAGTGGAACCAGGCCGGGCGGCTCAGCACGCCCCAGACGGCCAGCCAGGCCAGCGCCTCGACCAGCAGGATGTGGCTCAGTTCGGGCACTTGCTTGCCGAGCAACAGCGGCACGCAGGGGACCAGCGACAGCAGCAGGTAGCTGGCAAGCACAAACAAGGGGGCAGGGCGCAACAGGGATCGCATTCGGGCGGCTAGGGCTATGGTATTGTTTGCTATTATCAAGTGTTTCTTGACCTTTCAGCTAGTGTCGGCTTCCCCTCTGGAAGCCGCATTCCGCCGCGAAATTGATTGACTGAGCCTGGGTTCACGTCTATACTCGCGAGTTCTCAATTTATTCTGCACATCGTATACGTTGAATCTGGCTGCTCCATGAGAGTGGCTGTTTGCGCCTCCGACGGCCCAATAAATCGAGAGAAGGTTTTTTGTCCCCGGCATTCTGACCGGGTTGTTAATGTTGTTATTTAGTTGGGTTTAGAACGATGCCAACCATCAATCAACTGATTCGCCAACCACGTACCAAACTGGTCGTGAAGAGCAAATCGCCGGCGCTGGAAAACAGCCCGCAAAAACGTGGCGTGTGCACCCGTGTGTATACCACCACTCCTAAGAAGCCTAACTCGGCACTGCGTAAAGTTGCCAAAGTGCGTCTGACCAACGGTTTCGAAGTTATTTCGTACATCGGCGGTGAAGGCCACAACCTGCAGGAACACAGCGTTGTTCTGCTGCGCGGCGGTCGTGTAAAAGACTTGCCAGGTGTGCGTTACCACATGGTTCGCGGTGCACTGGATACCCAGGGCGTGAAAGACCGTAAGCAAGCTCGCTCGAAATACGGTGCCAAGCGCGCCAAAGCGAAGAAGTAATCTACATTAATTGAGTTGAGCCGGTCGCGAGACCGAGTAAGTGGTTGGCTATGATGGCCGCCGCGAGTGACCGCAAGGCACTCAACTGAAGATAAAAGGAAATGACATGCCACGTCGTCGTGAAGTACCCAAGCGCGAGATCCTGCCGGATCCAAAATTCGGCAACACTGATGTCGCCAAATTCGTAAACGTTCTGATGCTGTCCGGTAAAAAATCGGTTGCAGAAAACATCATCTACGGTGCCTTCGAGCACATCACCCAAAAATCCGGTAAAGATCCGCTGGAAGTGTTCGCCACCGCGCTGAACAACGCCAAGCCACTGGTTGAAGTGAAATCCCGCCGCGTTGGTGGTGCCAACTACCAGGTGCCGGTTGAAGTCCGCCCAGTGCGTCGTATGGCCCTGTCCATGCGCTGGCTGCGTGAAGCTGCGAACAAGCGCAGCGAAAAATCCATGCCACAGCGTCTGGCAGGCGAGCTGATGGAAGCCGCTGAAGGCCGTGGCGGTGCAATGAAGAAGCGTGACGAAGTTCACCGCATGGCTGAAGCGAACAAGGCGTTCTCGCACTTCCGCTTCTAATAAAATCGGCCAGATCCTGCGTGGTCTGGCTGTGATACGTTGTTCGAGGCCGGGCTCATTTTTTTCCCAAAAAATGGCGCTCGGTTTTGTCCATTAAACGATTTAGGATTAATTATGGCCCGCAAGACCCCCATCGAGCGCTACCGCAACATCGGTATCTCCGCTCACATCGATGCAGGTAAGACCACCACCACCGAACGCGTTCTGTTCTACACGGGCGTGAACCACAAGATCGGTGAAGTTCACGATGGCGCCGCCACCATGGACTGGATGGAGCAGGAGCAGGAACGCGGTATTACCATTACCTCGGCTGCGACCACCTGCTTCTGGAAAGGCATGGCGAACAACTTCCCAGAACACCACATCAACATCATCGACACCCCAGGCCACGTTGACTTCACCATTGAAGTGGAACGTTCGATGCGCGTGCTGGATGGTGCTTGCATGGTTTACTGCGCAGTGGGCGGTGTACAGCCACAGTCGGAAACCGTATGGCGTCAGGCTAACAAGTACAAAGTGCCACGTCTGGCCTTCGTCAACAAGATGGACCGTACCGGTGCGAACTTCTTCAAAGTGTACGAGCAGATGCGCGCACGCCTGAAGGCTAACCCAGTCCTGATCCAGATCCCGATCGGCGCCGAAGACAACTTCAAAGGCGTGATCGATCTGGTCAAGATGAAAGCGATCCTGTGGGACGACGCTTCGCAAGGCATGAAGTTCGACTACGTCGATATTCCTGCTGAGCTGGCTGATTCGGCTGCCGAGTGGCGCGAGAAGATGGTTGAAGCCGCTGCTGAAGCGAACGAAGACCTGATGAACAAGTACCTGGAAGAAGGCGACCTGACCGAAGCCGAGATCAAAAAAGCGCTGCGTGACCGTACCATCGCTTCCGAGATCGTTCCTATGCTGTGCGGTACCGCCTTCAAAAACAAGGGCGTACAGGCCATGCTGGACGCAGTCATCGAGTACCTGCCATCGCCTATCGACATCGCTGACGTTAAAGGCACCGATGAAGACGACGAGCCAGCTACCCGTAAAGCCGCAGACGACGAGAAATTCTCGGCGCTGGCCTTCAAGATCATGACCGACCCGTTCGTTGGCCAGCTGGCCTTCTTCCGCGTGTACTCGGGCGTGATCAACGCTGGCGATACCGTGTACAACTCGGTCAAAGGCCGTAAAGAGCGTCTGGGCCGTATTCTGCAGATGCACGCCAACCAGCGTGAAGAGATCAAAGAAGTGCGCGCGGGCGACATCGCTGCAGCAGTGGGTCTGAAAGACGTGACCACCGGCGAAACCCTGTGCGATCCAGCGTCGATCATCACCCTGGAAAAAATGGTCTTCCCAGAGCCAGTGATTCAACAGGCTGTGGAACCAAAAACCAAGGCTGACCAGGAAAAAATGGGTCTGGCACTGAACCGTCTGGCACAGGAAGATCCGTCGTTCCGCGTGAAGACCGACGAAGAATCGGGCCAGACCATCATCGGTGGTATGGGCGAGCTGCACCTGGAAATTATCGTTGACCGTATGAAGCGCGAATTCGGCGTGGAAGCCACCGTGGGCAAACCACAGGTTGCTTACCGCGAAACCGTCCGCAAATCGGTCAGCGATGTCGAAGGCAAGTTCGTCAAGCAGTCGGGCGGCCGTGGTCAGTATGGTCACGCGGTGGTGACCCTGGAACCACAGGAACAAGGTAAAGGCTTCGAGTTCGTCGACGCAATCAAGGGCGGTGTGATTCCACGTGAATTCATCCCTGCGGTTGAAAAAGGCGTGCGCGAAACCCTGAACACCGGTGTTCTGGCAGGCTATCCAGTGGTCGACGTCAAAGTTACCCTGACCTTCGGTTCGTACCACGATGTTGACTCGAACGAAAATGCATTCCGCATGGCCGGTTCGATGGCATTCAAAGAAGCGTGCCGTCGCGCCAATCCAGTCATTCTGGAGCCGATGATGGCAGTGGAAGTGGAAACGCCGGAAGACTACGCCGGTACCGTGATGGGCGACCTGTCGTCCCGCCGCGGTATGGTGCAGGGCATGGACGAAATCCCAGGCGGCGGCGGCAAGATCATCAAAGCCGAAGTACCGCTGTCGGAAATGTTTGGTTACTCGACCACCCTGCGTTCCGCAACGCAAGGCCGTGCAACCTACACCATGGAGTTCAAGCACTACTCCGAGGCGCCTAAGCACGTTATCGACGCGATCGTTACCGCGAAAGCTAAGTAATTCTGTAATTTTTGCGGCCGGGTAGATCATCCGGCCGCACATTTAAAAACTTTGTTCTGAGGAAGAATCAAAATGGCAAAAGAAAAGTTCGAGCGGACTAAACCGCACGTCAACGTAGGCACCATCGGTCACGTCGACCACGGCAAAACCACCCTGACCGCAGCAATCGCAACCGTTCTGTCGAAAAAATTCGGCGGCGAAGCGAAAGCCTACGACCAGATCGATGCTGCTCCAGAAGAAAAAGCACGTGGTATCACCAT
>NZ_FRCX01000026.1 GCF_900143065.1 Duganella sacchari
AAGAACATTTGCCATCTGCGCTGCACCCACTTCTCAGCATCCTGCTGACCATCAAGATCATCAGAAATGAGAAAAGCATTCTGTTCAAGGCGCAGCTGATCAAGCGTCAGGTTTGGCGGATTCGGATCGACGCGTTTAATCCAGTCCAGGACCGGCTGCTTGGGCATCAGGATGATCAGGTGACGGTTGATCGTAAAGCGGGGAGAGTTGTGCATGGCAAGACGAGTGCGGAAAAGCTTCCATTTTAGCTCCCACTTAATGACAAGCTGCGCAAGACGGCGTCACGTTGACGCTTACGTCTGAACACAGTGTTGGCCGTCATCAGAGAATTGAGGGAACCGAGCAAATGCCGGAGCGAGGGCTTCTGCGAATGCGATAGCCTGCCCTGAATATCGATCTCGAAACTGCGCCCTGACACTCTCGTCGGGATCAAACAGTTCGTTGATCAATACATCAACTTTGCTGAGGTCAAGGACAGGGTCAGTCATTTATTCCACCTTAAGTGCACACAATGTTTATCGCCGTTCTGTCACATCGACCGCAAGGTTAGACAGGCCTTCGGTATTGCCCAGATGCGTCACGATGAGGTTGCTCACGGTCTAAACCTTTCCAATTTGAACCGGTCCCTCACGCCGACTCTCCGTCGTCGGTCCATTTCTGGGCGTACTGCCACCAATGTACCGCACTGCGCCGCCTCATAAGTCCACGATGCGATCGTCGACAGATCGATTTCTTGAGGCTATCTCCTTCCTGCTACACACACCGATCGCCAACAGTATGCCTACTGATGATACCTCGCCACGTATCCCTACATTCTTGAAAAAAGTCACCCACTTCTTTGCCGTGGAACAGGCCGTTCCTGTCCGGAGCGATGATGAGGATGTGCTCTTGATAGATAGGGCTCCCGACGTAGGACAGTGATCGGCCTGACTTCAATCAAGGGGAATCCAAACACTGCCTCGGACTTAGACGAACGATGTCAACGGAGAGGACCTGAGGAAGTTGACTGGCGTACTGTAAGACTTGGATCAAGACAAGCGCTTGCAGCGGGTTTGTGCCAGCGAAGCTTACGTCATCGAGCAGTTGGGTAGCGTCGGACGTTGACAGCCCGATTGGCTGGACGAAACCGCCACGGGACAGAAACGTCCAGCAGCGGTTTGGCTCAAGTAGGTCAAATTGCCGCCGCTGATGATGATAAAATAGACGTACACCATCCATCAAGAAGTATCATAAAATACTATATTTTGACTAAACAACCACTAAGAGAAGTCTCGTTCGGAACTACAACAATACAAAAACTCCGGAGAGTCACTCTCGATGCCAATTTGCTGCGTACGCTTGACCTTGCCGAAGGGGATAGCGTCGAAATCGTGCTATTGGTAGAAAGTGGAGAAATTCGTCTACGTAAAATCACAACTACAGTGGACTCTTTGAAAACGACAAGAGGTACGTCTTGAAAGACGATAGCTCTAATGATGCGATCTTGGCAGAATCGACCGAGATTGCACCTGTATCCCACACGATCTCCCATCGTCGAACCATCGGTGCGTTTTATACGCCCATCACAGTATCGACCGCACTCTCCAACTGGGGGATTCGTTCAAAAGAAGACAGAGTACTAGAACCATGTTTCGGTGGATGTACTTTTCTCGAAGCCGCAATTGAGCGACTCAAGTCGTTTGGACACACTCGGCCAGAGATGAATTTGTTTGGATGCGATCTCGATCCACTCGCTTTTCAATATCTCAAGACGCGCGTCGCGACAGATGGTTTGAAGAGCAATTTCTTCCTTCAAGACTTTATGTCTTTTGAGTTTGAAAACCTCAATCAGAAGGAGAAATTCGATCTAGTTATCGGCAACCCGCCCTATATTGGACATGGAAAATTTGGGAAATCACAACGAGAAATCCTTGATGCCTGGCGAAAGCTGCATGGTATTACGATAGACCGTCGTGCGAGCCTATGGGCCTACTTCGTTATTCATGCCCTTCACTTTCTTAAACCTGGGGGCCGTATCGCTTGGGTGCTACCAGGTAGCTTTTTACATGCAAAATATGCAACCTCAATTCGAGAGGCTTTGCATGCGGCGTTCAGTAACGTCGCCGCGATAACCATTGCTGAAAGACTCTTTATTAGCGAAGGTACGGAGGAGACCACTGTCGTTTTACTAGCCGATGGCTACAAGCGGCCTCCTCAACGAGAATATATTTCAGTGACGTGTGTAGATAGTGTCGATGACTTCGTCAACCTCTTGAAAACTGATGATCAGACCAATACACAACCGGAGCAAATTTACCCCGGGCATGGGATGGTTCCTCACGAAGCTGGTGAAGCTCATTTTGCGATTTCAGAAGGTGATTCAATCATTGATCTCGGTGATATCGCAACTTTGCAAATTGGCCTTGTTACAGGCAACACGAAATTCTTTGTAAAATCAAAGTCCGATTGGAAGACAGAAGATGTCGAAGCTAGACATCTGCAGTATATTTTGCCTCAGAGTAAATGGGTGTCTGGTATAAATCTAACCTCGGTTGACACTGAGATCCAAATTTCAAATGATGTTCCCTGCCTAGCACTAAATAGTCCAGCGTCTCCAAGAGCTGAAAGACTTGTTAGATATCTACAATCCTATGATGCCGATTTGATACTAAAGAACGCGACATTTGGCAAAAGACCGCATTGGTTTCGATTTGCTGATGACAAAATCCCCGATGCTTTTTTTGTTTTTATGGCGTCTCTGGGACCGCGAATTATCCTAAATTCAGTATCATGCAATGCGACAAACTCAGTCTATCGGGTATTTTTTAAGGACGACGTGTCTCTTAGCATGCAAAAATTGGCAGCAATTTCGATTCACTCCACATTTTCGCAATTGTCTGCCGAGATTGTCGGGCATGCTCGTGGCTCAGGCGCACTGAAATTGGAACCGTCGAGCGCGCACAAGATTCGACTTTCCATGCCAGACAACCTGTCAGAAAACACGATTAACACAGCGTTCAACGCAGTCGATGCGGCGTTACGAAAAAGGTCTTGGGAGGAGGCGCGCAAATTGGCAGATCGACTCCTTTTTGGAAACGACACAGAGAAATTGGCTCTTCTTGACAGAGGATTGCTTACAGTTCGAAACCGAAGAATGCGAAAGTAGAGAAGCTATGACAAATGGAATCGAGCAATTGAAGGAGCAGTTGTCCCAGGCGCTACAAGAATCGCCCCTCGATCACGGGAAAGTTCTCTCCCTGGCGAATGAAATTGCGAAATTGGACTCGGAAAATGTTCGATTTTCAATTGATGCTAGCCATATTTCTCGGCTTGGGATTGAGCTTGTTTCGAAACAAGAAACCGCAGTGGCTGAACTAATAAAGAATGCTTTTGATTCCGATGCAACAGTTGTAAGCGTAATCTTCAAAAACACGTATGCACCAGGGGGAGAGCTGGAGATTTCTGATAATGGACATGGTATGTCGAGAACCGAACTCCTAAACGGCTTCATGCGGATATCTACTCAGGATAAAGTCCATAATCCGCTTTCTAGCAAATTTGGTCGGCAACGCGCAGGGCGTAAAGGAATTGGGCGATTCGCGGCTCAGCGTCTGGGGAAGTACCTTCAGATAACGTCACGACGAGAAAACCAAGAAAATTCGCTTTTGTTGAACATTGACTGGACACAGTTTGAGGGTGGAAAAGACCTCTTTTTGGTTTCAAGCCAGGTGCATGAAGTATCTCCGGAGTCCGTGGGCACCAAGCTTTTCATTAGCGGCGTTCGTGATGCTTGGAGCGAGGCACAGATACAAAGAACTTATCGCTATGTTTCTTCTCTTCTCCAACCATTCCCGTTAGAAAAGAAGACGGTACAAACTTTATCAATGGGGCAGTCAGATCCCGGATTTAAAGTAACAATTTTCCGCGAGCAAAATGGAAAATTAATTCCCGTCGCAGGCGAGGAACAATCAATTTTCCCGCATGCACTTGCGAAGTTTTCTGGACGCGTCGATGAAGATGGTATTCCGTTCGTCAAAATCGTTTCGAAGAAATATCGCACAGATTATGAGAAACGCATTCCCGAAATTGAAATGAGAATAAAGGCAAAGGTCGAAGTTCCTTCGGCATATGCCGAATTGAAAGGCGTTCAGTTCAATGCTTATTACTTTATTACCGACGAACTGCCGTCTGGGACCAAGAGTATGGTGCGGGAAATTCTAAACTCCCATGGCGGGCTTCGGGTCTACCGCAATGGCTTTCGCGTATTGCCTTATGGCGAAGAGTTTGACGACTGGCTTGGACTTCAACGCTCGAGTGCTCTTAGGGAAATTCTTCCGCCGCATCACAATACCAATTTTCTAGGCTTTGTAGAGATCACTGACGTCAATGGAGAGCACTTTGAGGAAACGGCTAGCCGAGAAGGTTTGTTAGAGAATTCAGCTTTCCTTCAACTACAAGACTTCGTTTATCGAGCACTCATGGCGGGCGTACTTGAGATCGGCCGTCTGCGAGGAAAGAAGCTTTATGCTTCTGATCCGAAGGTAAAGAAGAAGGACGAAACAACGGGCGAAGAAAAGAAGAGTGCTCAGGAGATCGCTGAAGAGCTTTTAGAAATAGTTCGCCGTGCAAAGGAAGCAGCAGCGGCCTCTGCTGCAGGTGCAAATCCGGACCAACAAGATCCTTCCGGAAGTGACACTAGTCCCCAACCCGACACTTCCGGTAGTGGCGGTTTTGATTCAGATGATGTTATCGAAAAGGTCGAAAAATTTGCCGAGCGCATCGGTGAATTAGGCGTGGAGTCTGAGTCCTTACTGGAAGAGATTGGAATGTTGCGCGTTCTTGCGAGTTTAGGTCTCACCATTGGTGAATTTACCCACGAGGTAAGGCATACACTCGCGGGCTTGAACTCAGCGATAACTTCACTAAACAATCGACTTAAGAAGGATGACGAAATTGTTCCTGAAGTCGTCTCGCTCAAAAAGAACATTCAGTTACTTCAAAGCTACGTTCGGTACTTCGACGATGCAGTAACTCAAAACGCCCATCGAAAACTTATCGCTCATGAGATTAGAGATTTAATTGGTGACTTCTCGGAGATGATTTTGCCCACATTGAAGCGGCAAGGGGTTGAGCTCACAACAGAAATCATAGGATATGATTTGTATACAAAGCCTATGCACAAGTCTGAATGGGCTTCTATCTTCTTGAATTTGTTCACGAACTCCTTGAAGGCGATACATCGTTCAGGCAAGACGGGAAAGATTCATATCAGAGCTGAAAGCGTAGACGAATTTCTCCGGGTCGATTTTTCAGACAATGGCGATGGTGTTCCGAAAGAAAATAACGACAAGATTTATGACGCGTTTTTCACCACCAGCGCCGCACCAGGAGTCTTGGCAAATGACTCCGAAAAACTAGTAGGTACAGGACTAGGTTTAAAAATTGTCCGTGATATTCTCGATGCTGCAAATGGCGAAATAGAACTTGTTCCCGCTGAAGGTGAGTTCGCAACCTGTTTCCGTATTGAAGTTCCCCTAGCCACAACCGAAGAGATCGGCGATGAGCACAACTAATTTTCTTTGCATCGATGACCAGCAAGACAATACTCCTGAAGATTTCATTCGGGTCTTGGAAAGCACAGCTGACCTGAAGATTACGCGAAGTCTTCCAACTGAAATTGGCTCTCAGATTGATTCGATACTTGCTGCAAGTGCAAGCACTAAGAATTTCGGTCTACTAGTTGATCTAAGGCTGGATATGGAAGTTGGCCCCAACCAGGTCAGGGTACCGTATCGTGGGACGACGTTGGCCCAAGAACTGAGGACACGCTTGGCTGAAGAGCCGAGTTGCAATTCGTTCCCGATTATTCTATGGTCGATAAATACTAAGTTTGCCAAGTCTTTTCAACGTGATGACACGTCACATGATCTATTCGATGCAATTTACGGCAAGGACGAGGAAATTAATGATTGTCCTGATCTTGTCGCTCGCCAAATGTGTTCGCTGGCGAAAGGATATTCGCGAATTAATTTAGCTCAGGCAAACAGTTCCCTCAACTCCTCACTGCTTGGATTGCAGCCAGACCAAATCGGCCCTACAACCTCTGCATTCATAGACCATTTTGAGTTCATCATTCAAAATCGTGCGAAACATGATGTTGCCCTGCACCTTATGTCGGACCTAATCAAGCCAGCGGGCTTGTTAGTTTCCGAAAAATTGTTGGCAGCACGCTTTGGTGTAGATATTAAAGAATGCGTCGACGATTGGGAGAAATTGAAATCCACACTGGTGGCGACTAGTTACTCAGGCCCATTCAGTGATGCTTGGCCTCGCTGGTGGTGGTTTGCAGCTGAAGCCTGGTGGAATTCATTCTCAGATCGCCCTGCGAATCTCCGAAGAATCGGCGCGATTGAGCGGGTGAAATTCCTCAATGACAAACTGGGTCTTAAACTGGTTGATGCTAAACCAATGCAAGCAGGATATAGCTCTAAATTCTTCACTCTCTGTGTGGCCACAGGGAACCCGATTGACCCGGCGGACGCACTGAAGACGGCTACACCGATGATCAAACCATGGGAAGACACTTCTTTCGTATCAGTTTACGCGGCATTAAATCGAATTGAACGTGAGAAATGGCGCATTGACCCATTGGATAGTGATCGTTTCGCTGAACTGAAGGCTTAGCCCGATTATGGCAAAAAAGGCTAAACCTGAAGTCATTCGAAAAAGAATGTCTAATGAACTCATTGCACTAAATCGAGTTCTGAATCAAAATAAATCTGGGGTGTTTCACAACCCTGAAGTTCTACTAGCGTCAGCGAATCAGTGTTCATCAGGCGAAGCGTCTAAGTGGCACTATGAAGTTGCGGAACTGATTTTGAACGTTGCCGTGCCACAAAATGTATTACCTCAAACAACACATAGGTCGATGGTTGTGACTGCAAACATTAATATTTTCGGCAACTGTGACGATGATGCTGAAGATTGTTTGACGGGCTTAGAATTTAATATCCACGTCTCGACGGCAAACAGAGAGAATTTTTGCTCTTGGCATTTTGATCGTCATATCACGTCAGAGGAAGGACATGATCCAGAAGAAGCGCATCCGCTCTACCATTTTCAACATGGTGGACACGCGATGAAGGAGATTGCCGGCTCACTTGGCAAGGTTCTATTGTTGCCGGCCCCGAGGGTAGCGTTTCCGCCTTTAGACGCAACACTTGCGATCGATTTCTTGCTGTCTAATTTCGCTGGCTCAGCCTGGCAAGAATTGCGCAATGATCCGACTTACTCAAGGTTGCTTCGGGATGCTCAAGAAAGATGCTGGAAGCCTTATATTACTCGTTTGGCCAAATGGTGGGATCCTGGCCCGCGCGAAGACGAACATAAGACCTTAGCACTTTGGCCACAGCTTATTTAATATCGCTGCCCCCACCGCATCGGCCGTCGCAACTACTTGTTTTGCGGTATCGTCAGCGGCGGTGAGCGCGCTGCGGGCATATATTCGCTGTTCGGAACCATCATGCTCAATGGCGTCGATCCTGTGGCTTCGTTGCGCTGCGTGCTGGCCAATATCGTTGCCTATGCCGTCAACCAGGTGGACGACTTTCCAACTGTGGGCGTCCAGTCCCTGATCAGCAAAGAAGGCGGCGTACAGATTGGTACGGCCGCCGGCGTCCAATGAAAATATCCGCAATGGATTGAGGGGTCATGCCCAGGCGCTCTGCCAGCCGCTGGGTATTGACCAGATCCTCGGCACCTACCAGGCACGTAATTGAAGCGTTCTCATATCTTACCAACTGAGTCAAAAATTCCTTATTTGCTTCAGGAGTCAGGTTGTGAGTAAATTTATGTATCAAGCGGATTACCTGCTGCGCGCTAAACTCACGGCTGTTGCGCCATAGAAAGCACTGCTAGAATTCTCAACGTACTGGCTTGGGTGTGCCGGAAAAATCCAGGTTCCCACCAGCAAAAATCTTCCCGTTGAAGCTGGCTCGAGGTTTACACAATCTCTAGCCGCCTTTATGGCTTTCATAACTCGCTCGCCGGGCTCTGCAGGTAGTCGCTGGGCACCGCTAAGAAGCAAGACAATGGTACGAGACCGATGGCGCATGATTTTTTCGAGTGCTTCTGCCAGCGTCAACTCCTCAAGTCGACTAACAGGGGCAAACTCGATTCCGCTTCCGGCCAGAATCAGTTTAACGAGGCGCGTTAGCCCATCTTCCGCCGCGAGGTTCGCCGCATCGATTACCACAACGTGCATCCCTCCGGCCTCCAACATTGGAGCCAAGTCACAAAAAAATTGTATGGACTCTTGGTTAGAACGCACTTGAACAAACACGCCGGAGGCCAGTCCACCATCGAACGGGCCAGGAGACAGCAATTGTTCAGCTAACTGACGCGCACTCACGGCAGGGTTTCTCATGGATTTGAAGGGGTAATCGTTACTTAGTTTCGAACGAGTTTATCGCAGATGCATAAACTCGAGAAACTACTATAGGACTCTTTGAGCTCTTAATGCTAGCTCAGGACACGAATTTTGTCCTCCTCAATGGCAATGACTCCGCTGGGATCTTGTGCTGCGATATATTCGTAAACAGCTTCAGTTATAACGCTTACATCTTCAGTATCAATGTATTTCAAGAAGGTCTCTCCATGTTCCGGGCATTGTGAGAAAAATTCCTGAACGCGGCGACGAGTTAGTTCCGGAGACTCATTGCGTACACCATCCATAAAGGCAATTTGCTCTTCAGCTGTGGGATAAACCAACCCGCCGACAAATGCGTCAACATAACGAAGATCACAGACGTGTTCGCGGAAATCACTGTCTTTCGAATAAATCTTCCTCAAATACTCTCTGACGGCGGCTGCCGGTGAGATCGCTGTTACATACGCCGGTTCCCACATGGAAATCGAGTCTTCATGAGCAACAAAATAACGCTTCAACATACTTCCTGACCTAAAAACGATTTGAAATCAATTGTAGAAATCGCCTGCCAAATAGTGGTAAATGGGTGTAGCAAGCACAGAAGTGCAATTGTGACTTAAAAGCGGCTGACTTAAAAGCGTCATTTTGCAAAACTGTGCTTGATGTCAAATGACTCTTCCGCTCCGCAGCCCGAAAAACTGTCCGCTCGCGCCATTCTGGCATCGAATGTGACGCGGTTGCGCGCGCAAAAAAAGTGGTCGCAGGAGATGCTTGGGTTTGAGACCGGCCTACATCGCACTTTCATTGCTCACGTCGAGCGTCAGGCAAGAAATATCTCAATCGATAATCTTGAGAAGATTGCGCTTGCCTTGGGTGTAGAGACATACCAACTATTAGCCCCCTAAGAAGAGTAATGCAGCTCGTTCGTGTCTTGTCACGGAGCGGACTTGCTTAATTTTGTCCATTGACGACCAGCTTCCTCTTAGTCTTCTGACTAGGGCTGTAGTATCCGTTTGGGTGATGCTCAATGTGAGCCTGGAGTTCGCGAATGAGTCTAGGGCCACATACCTCCACACAGACAAACCGTGGGATATCAAGCATGGAGGTTACGATTTTTTGACAAAATCGGCGCACGGTCTTGAAAACCGTCAACCTGGCGCCAGCCGACCTGCCCAAAGAATCCGGCCGCTTCGATTTACCCATCGCACTGGGCATTCTGGCCGCCTCCAAACAAATCCCGTCCAGGCGCTTGCATCAATATGAGTTTGCGGGCGAGCTATCGCTGTCCGGCGAATTGCGCCCGATACGCGGCGCGCTGGCCATGTCGCTGGCCACCCGGCGCGACGGCGGCTGCCTGGCCTTCATCCTGCCGCTGGCAAATGCCGACGAAGCGGCGCTGGTGTCGAGCGCCGCCATTTATCCGGCTGAATCGCTGCTGCAGGTGTGCCGTCACTTTGCCGGCAAATCCGTGGAGAACATGCTGTCGCGTCACGAAGCGGCGCCGCTGGCCGCAGCGCCCATCTACCCCGACTTTGCCGACGTCAAAGGCCAGTTGTTGGTCAAACGCGCACTGGAAGTCGCGGCGGCCGGCAATCACTCTGTCCTGCTAGTGGGACCGCCGGGCTCCGGCAAAACCATGCTGGCCTCGCGCTTCGCCGGCCTGCTCCCCGAGATGAGCGACGAAGAAGCATTGGAAGCCGCTGCCGTGCAATCGCTGACCGGCGCCTTCCGCATCGAACACTGGAAGCAGCGGCCTTTTCGCGCGCCCCATCACACGTCTTCCGGCGCAGCGCTGGTCGGCGGCGGCTGTGAGAAATAGAAATAATTGCGACTGGATTGAATATTATGCGACTAAGTGCCACTTGAACACTTAATTGGACTAAAGGCTGGCTAAGAGCTAAAACCGCATGTCCATATGACTTAGGATCTGGTAAATGCGACCATCCATTTCCCCCGTCCAGCGTTTAGGTCCGTGAAGACTTGGTGGCAGCGCACCCTGGAGAAGTCGCGTAGCTTGGGAGATGGTCGGCACCATCGTTTCTTCGTGCTGCTGCATGGGTTGTCCCCATTCAGTTTGACCCGCACGCCCTACTCTAGCGAACGCTGCGACCGTTCATAAGCCCCCTCAAAACCCGAATCCACTCGGTCCTAGCGAATCTGCTTTAAGTTGTGTTTCGATTTCCGAGGCGCGGCTGATCGGCACAACGTTGGCTCGCTGCGCGCTATGCTACTCAGCAAACTGCTCGACGGTGCTTACAGCGCGACGTCTGCACATCTCTCTGGTCCGAGATCCGAGAAGCGACCATTTTTCTTAGATCTTACGGCTCCTCTAGGGATGTAGTATTTGCGTCGCCCGCCGTGTGACAATCCGTGAATTTTGTGCTTCTGAAAAGATTGTAGTATTAAACGGTTTCTAGTAATGGATCAGCAGACCGCTTTGCGGTTTTTCGGGAGATGCCGCTTTGAAATTCAGTTTGTTACCCTTGGCGTTCACAATGTTGTTGGGCGGGTGTACTACCCCTGAATACACTATGCTCGGCATGGCGCGAGCCTGCGACAAAATTGTTGATTGGAGCGAGCGCAAAGTTTGCCTTCAGAAAGTTGACCGGTATGAGGAAGACTGGCAGCTATCGAAATCAAAGCAGCGCTAAAGTACGGCGTCAGTGGACTCAATGAACGAACTACATCTTTCTCCGCTCGCCATCCAATTACTGCTAGGTTGCGCGATGCCTTCTGACCAGCCGACAGCGTTTTCCGCATTGCATCAGTCTATTCTGACACGAGCGCGCAAAGCGATAGCTCGTTTATTTGACGAAGATGGAGAACTCTTTGGTGACCTGCTCGATGAAGACACGCTTAACTATCTCGACAAAGCCATTGCCCAATTGGCCAATCGTGTTGGCCGTTTGCTGCCTGGACTTCATGTCTTAGAAGCCACCGCAGATCCTGTCGGCCGAGGTTTAGCGCTTTTGTCGTGGCTCTCAACACTGGGTATTGTCGGGGAGTGGCAGATCAATATCCTTGAGTGCCAACTAATCTATATAGGCGTCCAGCCGGTTAGCGTGCACGGACTTACTAGAGTCCACGTCGATTCCGACCGAATCACCGTGCGAAGTCAGCTTGGCGAATTCAGTTTCGTGCGTGTCTCCAACTGTATATGGCGGCGCGCACATGGGGTTCTGGGCCAAGACGTAGCACGCCATGCGGTCGTATTCCATGCTCACAATCCGATCGCTACTCGGGGATTTGCTGAACATTTGCCGCTTGCGTTAGCTGGACAGGTAGCTAGCGACGTGGCACTCGCAATGGGCCGTATCCAGGAGACATCCGCAAGTTTATCTGCTTGGATTGATGAAGCTATTGCTGGCGTGATCTGTCTCCAAGCTCCACCGAATAGTTGCTCCAGTGGCTCTTCTGTAAGCTATCCAGGCTTGGTATTCGTCACCCATCCGATGGACGTTGAGAAGCTTGCAGTGCTGCTAGTGCATGAAGCGTCACATATTTATCTTAACGCACTGTCTCAGCATGTTCAGCTCGTCCAGCCTGGTAATACAGAAACCATCTATTCACCGTTTAGGCGCCTACAGCGACCAGTTGAGAAGGTGTTGCTGGCATTTCACGCGGCTGCCAACATGGTCCGGTACACATCCGGTCGCCTTCAGTCAGGGGACACAAATCCAGCGATTGAGTATGAGTATCGGACCAACCTCGAGTATGCGAGGAATATGCACGAGGACTTGAGCAAAACGTCTGCGTTAACCGAAGCAGGAACTGTATTCCTTTCACGTGTTGCATCATGCCTTAGCTCCTTGTGATAGACGTTTTTTGGGGGCGCGTGACACTTGGATAGATTGTATTGGTTTTTCCAACCTTATACTTTTCATCACTGATTCAGTCTGATGTACCTAGGTAGATGAGACGGTCAGTGTTAGTTTGAATGAAGCCTAATCAATCGAAAGGAAAGTCATGAAGTTTACCGAACTGGCAAAACGTTTCAAAGACACCGAACAAACCGCTTCAGCATCGAGCGCTGCTCTCGAGCAGATCCAAGAGAAGTACCTTTGGGATGTATCGGGTGCGGAGATTAAAGGCTGGGGTTCGATCGGCAGCGGCGAGCCGTTTAATGCCTGGCTGGCCTGGAACCGTACCTTCTAATCCCTTGCAAGCGCAGATACTCGTACCTGCGCTTTTGTCACCTTAACTTCCAGGATGCTATGAATACTCAAGTACTCAATTTCTATCCTTCTAAACGAGCTGCTGCTGTCTCCTCAGTACCTGAGCGCGAGCTTAAGTGGGATCGCATGGAGGTGATTCTGAAGATTACAGAACGCTGTAATATTAATTGTACCTACTGCTATTTCTTCAACCTACAGAACGACGACTACAAACAGCATCCCGCGTACATGTCAGCAGACACCATTGCGGCAACGGCCTCATTCATTGCGCAGGCAGCGAAGCAGGGCGGCGTACAGGAAGTGCAGCTTGATCTGCATGGTGGCGAACCAATGATGATGAAAAAAGCGCGCTTTGAAGAAATGTGCAGCGTGTTTCAAGAAGCGTTAGCAGGGATCCCCAAGGTTCGCATTGTGATGCAAACTAATGCAACACTCATCGACGACGAGTGGATCTCGATTTTTGCTAAGTACGACGTAGGTATCGGTATTAGCTTGGATGGACCAAAGGAATACCATGACAAGTTTCGAGTCGACCACCAAGGTCGGGGAACTTATGACAGCACGATCGCCGGCTTACGAAAGTTGCAGGCAGCCATTGCTGATAAGCGTTTAACGTATGGGGGTGTTGGAGTTATCTGCGTCGTGGACCCAGAACAGGATGCGCGTGCTATCTTCAGTCACTTTGTACATGATCTCGGCCTGAAAACCATGCACTTTTTGCTGCCGATGATCGATCACGACAATATCAAGCCAGGATACAAAGAAAAGATGACGCACTATCTTTGCGAGTTGTTCAGCGCATGGACAGAGCTAGGCGATCCGCAAGTTACGATTCGCTATTTCCGTCGCATGCTGGCTCTGCTGCTCGGCGGAGAGAAATTCCCAGAGAGCTACACCAAACTGATGGCTAACAACACGGCCTATACGATCGCCAGCAATGGCGACATCGGTCCTGCGGATGACTTGCGTAACACTTTTCCACATCTCTTCTGGACCGGAGCGAATGTACGTGACACTACGCTAGAAGAGTTCTACCGACACCCCGAAATCAGTTCTCACAACGAAGCCGCGCTGCAGCGGCATGAGACTTGCGACTCTTGCTGTTGGAGCCAGATCTGTGACGGCGGGGACTTCGTTGGAACCGAAGCCTTCCGCTATTCTCGCTCTAATGCGTTCAATAACCCAAGTGTGTACTGCGACACCCTCCAGGCGCTGATGACCAAGATGGTGGAGTTTTCGGTAGGGCGTGGCGTGTCGTTTGATTACATCGCACACCGACTTAACCAAACAGCTTAGGGTAAAACTCTTGATGAAAAAAATTTCAGCTGCTTTAGTGTCGAGTATCATCAGCTGTCTATCCTCTCAGGCTGCGGTGGTCCGTGCGCCACTTGATTTTATCGATGGAACTCCGGCCGTGTCGTTGGCGCTCAACGGCCGGCCCACACAATTTATCCTCGATACCGGTGCATCCTTGCAGCTCTATCTGCCAAAGGCGCTCGCAACCAAGATTAGCGATATCAAGCTTGGCCCACCTCAGCGATCTGTAGATCTGCGCGGCGTAGTTCAGGAGTCGCAGGGATTCACGATTGATAGTTTTAGTTTGAGCGGCCTCAAGTTCGGTACGGTCAACGGCAGCTATCTGGTCCCGTCCGGGTTGACTATATCCGGACCTGATAAGTTCAATGACCGTATTCCGGTTTTGGGGCTCAAGTTGTTTGAGCACAAAGCACTACTTCTTGATTTCTCTGGTCGCAAGGTAGTCCTCGCCGATACCCTTGAAGAGTTACTTCCCAAAGGGCGATCTGGCTGGGTTCCTTTGCCTGTCGAGCGTACTCCTCAGGGATTAATCGCTTCGTTTCAGGGAGGGCGTCAGCAGTATCGAATGGTCCTCGATACCGGAGGCAATATGTCGGTAGTAAGAGCGAACGCGGTCTCTACGGACGAAGAGAAGGGAAGTTGTCCGATGCAAATCAACGGCCAAAAGCAATGCCAGTATATTGAAGTGGGTGTGGCAGGCGTCGAATCGATTACACCGGTCATGGTAGGCCTGCCTGCAGCTTTTCAAGCCGACGGAATAGCTGGACGCGATTTTTTCGAAAAAATCCGTTTGATTTACGATGGCAATACCGGTGTGGTCTTGCTTCAGAATGCAGTTGAGAATGCCAATGCGCCTTGATGCACTTTTGCCGTCTACGTCGTTTATTGCTTTTCCTGCGAGAGGGATCCGAAAGCCAGAAGTCCGTTGGGCCAATCCCCAGTTGGCCACAGATTTTCCGTTTCTAGAGCATGCATGGTGCTCGCCGCTTAACGGCGACTCGCCAGAAGCCTATGATGATCGTCAAGTGCAGTTATTGGCTGAGCGGTATGGCGGCCATGGCCTTGGTGGCAATGGCGGTGGCGCGCGCTGCGGCGTAATCGGCGAGATACAAATAAAAGGTGTCGGCCGTAACCAGCTCGCAGCGCCAGATACGGATTTCTTTCATTCCTATGGTGGTGCATCTATAAACGAGGGTGTATACGAGTCACTGTGGGGGGAGATACTTAATCGTGCATTACCACATGGCGCGGTACGAGTTATAGGTTTAGTCGCCACCGGCACGCGGGTGCCTTTGGTCGCCCCTCTTCCTGGGCAAGATCCGACTACGGAACGTGCGCTGATATTTCGACAGGCCGCCATCCGCCCCGCTCATTTCATGCGTTCTGCATACCATCGCCCGCCCGTAAATAGCGGTTGGTGCGACGACACATCTCGGACAAGAGCAGCAATCGCCGCATTGCCGGCGGTGTTCAGTGCGCTGTATTGTCTGCCCTCGATGAATGAGAGCAGTGACGTCTTTATACATCGCTGCATGAGCATTATGTTGGAACGCTTCGCGGACCAGTTTGCGTCTGCACGCGCCAAGCGGCTAATGCATGGGTCGCTGATCGCATCCAATATCGCCTTGGATGGGCGCTGGCTTGATTTTGCCACAACCTCGGCTGTGCCTGACTTTGGTCATATTGTTTCCCCACGTGGCCCAGACTTCTTGCAAGAAGAGTTGATGCTGCAGCCAGGTATAGCTGACCTCGCGTTTTACTTGCGCAAATACCTCAAGACAGAACGCCACGCGCTATTTGACGGCACCGAGCTATGGCAGCGGCTTCACATCCGCCTAAAGCAGCGCCTGCCTTTGGAGTATGCCAAGCTTACTGGTATTCCAGCGGATGTCTGCGCGAGCTTACCTTTGCAGACAGACCACCTATATACCGTGATAGAGGCCATTACACGCAGAGGAAACGGTAAGGTCTATTTGATGATGTCCGATTCCTCCGAGGCCGCACGCAAAACTCCGGTGCGTACGGGCGACCACAGCCTAAACGCAATCATGCGCAAGGCGGCATTTTCGACTACTCCTGCAGAAACAGACGCCGCACTGCAAACGGAACTCGATGATGCAAAGCTGCGTGCCAGGTTTGTTCAAGCATACTGGTCCGTACGCTACGAAGCGGAACGTCTGCTTGCGGTGCGCGGATCATACGGACCAATCTTCTGCATGCTCAATGCAGCCAGGCTCAATGCCAACAATCATTTCTTATATCGGCCTCAGCTTTATCATGACATCGAACAGGCACTGCTGACAGGGGTGTCGGCCGCTAGGCTGATCGAAAGCACCGTACAACGTGGTATCTCTCTGTTGGAGGACGACACCGCTGGGTGGGCTGACCTCCGTGAGATCTTAGGCGAAGGTTTCGCGGTTTGCGTAAAAGATGGGCTGCTATATCGCCAGCAGCCGCTCAGCTCTTTATCCCTGCCACGGTCTGGCGCAGTACAGTTGACTCTAACCGAGCAAAACATTATTCAACAATATGAAGCAAAAATCGCTAACAGTTCACGCGCGTACGGCTGAGGGCCCCATTCTGGAGGCGTGCGAATTCGGCTTCGTCTATATGCTCATGCGGCGCAGCGAATTGCACAAAACGTATCCGTTGGCCTACATTGAGCAGTTGATTGAACCCGCTCTCAAACATAAATGTCTCAAATTTTATTTTGACGAACATGGCTCTCCGGTTGGCTATGCGATCTGGGCCACGGTTGCTGATGATGTAGAGGAGCGGTTTATGCGAAGCGGGCGCTGGCAGTTGCACTCTAGCGAGTGGAATGAAGGGGCAACGTTGTGGTTGGTGGATTTTGTGGCGCCCTTCGGCCATGCACGCACCATGCTGGATGATTTGGCGCGTCTCCTATCTAGTGAACATTCAGTTCTTCGCTATTTCCGTGTGCGACGCAATCGACTACGTTTCGGCGAAGCGAAACTTGCTCGTCTAATGCTCTGTCCTGCGGAGAACCAAAGTGTCGCATGAGCCAGCCAAGCCGGCCCATCAGCTATATCGAGAACAAGCGTTAAAGGCTCGTCAACCCGATAAGCTCGGCGCAATACTGCTGCTACGACCACCGCTTGTCAATTTCTTGACCGGCTTATCGGTTTTGGTGTGTGTTCTATTGGTTTTGTTTTTCTGCTTCGCAAAATACACTCGTAAAACGAGCGTCACTGGACAATTGATGCCCAGTGTTGGCGTCGTCAAGGTCGTATCAAATCAGTCGGGTGTCGTCGAAAAGCGCTTGGTAGATGACGATCAGCCAGTAAGCAAAGGCCAGCCGTTGTACTTGATTTCGAATGAAACGCATCAAGGAGTACAAGGTAATGCGCAGGGTAACATCAGCGCTCAAGTACAGTTGCGCATTGCCTCAATGCGCGATGAGTTGAAGAAAACGATCGCGCTCCAACAAGAAGAACAAAGGGCACTGAGCAATAAAATTTCGAACTTAAACGATGAGTTTAGGAAGGCAGGCCTGGAAATTACCAATCAGCAAGCTAGGCTTAAGATAGCTGAACATTCGCTTGAGCTTTATCGGGGCTTAAGGGATAAAAATTACGTTTCCCAAGAAAACCTTATGCAGAAAGAAGCGGAGGTATTGGAGCAACGTGCCCGCGTCGAATCATTGGAAAGAGCGCGTATCGCTGTACAGCGCGAAATCGAATCACAGACAAGTGAAAAGAACAGTTTGCCGCTACGCCATGAAAATCAAATTGCTTCGATTCAGCGCTCGATAGCTGAGGCTGGTCAGCAGTTGGAGGAAAGTGAGGCAAAGCGGAGTACAGTGGTGCTGGCACCATTGGATGGGGTCGCCACCGCTGTAACCGCACAGGTGGGACAGGCAGTTGATGCCGGCCGGCCGCTAATGACATTGATCCCCGCTGCTGCTCAGTTGCGGGCATACCTTCTGGTTCCAAGCCGGGCAATCGGCTTCATCAACGTCGGCGAGAAAGTTATGCTGCGCTACCAAGCCTATCCATATCAGAAGTTTGGTCAAGCGACAGGCACCGTCCTTACAATTTCGCGGACTGCCCTGTCGGCTTCGGAACTGTCAGGCAGCAGCCCTCAAACCACGCAACAGGAGCCGATGTTCAAGATTACTGTTGAGTTAGCGCGGCAAGATATTCAAGCCTATGGAAAGCAGATACCGCTGCAGGCGGGCCTGTTGCTGGAGGCCGACATCATGCATGAGCGTCGGACGATCGTTGAATGGATGATGGAGCCTCTCATTAGCCTCACTGGCAAGCTATAGGTAGAGACAAATGTTCTTCTTACAAAACCTAAGATTTGGCATCCGCCGTAAGTTGCCGGTAATCCTCCAAACAGAGGCTAGTGAATGCGCGCTAGCATGCTTAGGCATGGTCGCCGGTTTTCACGGTCACTATATCGACTTAATAGAGCTAAGAAAGACCCACAGCATCTCCCTTAAAGGCGTTGCACTTGGGGATTTGATTCGTATCGCACAAAAACTGGATTTGGCCTCCCGTCCGGTGAAGGCCGATATGGACACACTGCGACATTTGCGCCTTCCCTGCGTTTTGCACTGGGATTTTTCTCATTTCGTGGTATTAAAAGAAGTTGGGAAGCGTCATCTGGTTATCCATGACCCGGCCGCCGGAGTATCCAGGGTACCAATGGAAGAGGCTGCGCGCCACTTCACGGGCGTCGCTCTGGAGCTATGGCCGATGTCGAGTTTTCGCAAGAGAGAGGCCGCTCCTCCTATCGGCGTTCGCCAGCTGATGGGACAGGTAACGGGTTTGCGGCGCTCTCTAGCGCAAATCGTCGCGCTCGCCATTGCACTTGAGCTATTTGCAATAGTCAGTCCGCTGTTGTTGCAGTGGGTGATTGACGAGGTCGTGGTGTCTGCTGACCGCGAACTACTCATTACTTTAGGAATCGGCTTTGCGCTGCTGTTGGTTTTGCAGCAAATGATAGTTGCTGTACGCGGATGGGCAGTGGTCTACGCGAGTTCTGTTCTAAATGTACAGTGGCGCACCAATCTTTTTTCGCATTTGGTCAGCCTTCCAGTGCAGTATTTCGAAAAGCGTCAACTGGGTGATGTTATATCGCGGTTTGGGGCTACCGACCGAATCCACCAAGTACTGACACACTCATTCTTGGAGGCAATCGTCGACGGGCTGATGAGCCTCATCACGCTCGGAATGATGTTTATGTATAGCTCTCTGCTGGGCAGCATTGCAGTACTGACGACGTTCATGTACGCGATGGTGCGTTGGGTCTGGTATGGACCGCTCCAGCGGGCGAACGAAGACCAGATCGTTCGCAGTGCGAAGCAGGATAGCCACTTGTTGGAGACCGTGCGCGGTGTTAAGACGATTAAGCTGTTCGGAAGACAGGATGAACGGCGCGTTGCATGGACCAATCTTTTTATCAACAAGACGAATGCAGAAATCTCTATCCAGAGGTTGGAAATTTCTTATCGGCTCCTCAATGGCTTGATGGCCGGGTTCGAGAACATCTTAATCATCTGCCTTGGAGCTAAGCTGGTGCTGGATGGACATTTTACCGTGGGTGCGCTTATAGCCTTCAACGCTTACAAAAATCAATTCGACAGCAGGGTCACTTCGCTTATTGATAAGGTCTTCGAAGCACGCATGCTTGGACTTCAAACGGCGCGGCTGGCAGACATCGTTTGCGAGGACGCCGAACCAGGGGAGGGAACTATAGACGTACCGGACGAAGGAGGTGATGCGACAATCTGTATTCGACAACTTAGTTTTCGCTACGCACCACATGAACCTTCAGTGCTAGAAAACATCGACTTAACGATAGGCGCCGGAGAATCTGTGGCGATAACCGGTCCCTCCGGATGCGGAAAATCAACTCTGATCAACTTGCTATTAGGGATTTTACCGCCAAGCGCTGGCCAGATCTTTGTGGGTGGTTACGACACCCGTGGCCAACATGTAAAGGCAATGCGCTCAATCGTTGGGACAGTGTTGCAGGATGATGTGCTGTTTGCAGGTACGATCGAAGATAACATCTGTTTTTTTGATTCCAGTCCCGATCCAGCGTGGATCAGGAAGTGCGCCGAAATGGCGGCGATACACGACGAAATCATTGCCATGCCGATGGGCTACGCCTCGTTGGTTGGTGATATGGGAACAATTCTCTCCGGCGGGCAGAAACAACGCATATTGCTGGCGCGCGCTTTTTATAAACGGCCGCGTATCTTACTTCTGGACGAAGCAACCAGCCATTTGGACGCGTCAAGTGAAGCAAAGGTGAATGAGTCGATCAGCGCACTCAATATTACCCGTGTGTTTGTTGCCCACCGTATGGAAACTATAGCCACCGCGAAGCGCGTAATTACGATTGCTAACGCCAGAATCGTCAGTGACACTCGAATCCTACCGCTGGACGGACGTGGCCTACGCAGCATCTAGGCTGTCGCGTTAACGTTATACGGAGAGACGCAGTGACGTTCAGGGACAACCCGATTATTTACCACATCATCACCGATCGTTTCGCTGCTCCGCCGGGAGATGCAGCATGCGCCGCAGGTGAGCTAAGCGATACCGCTGTTGGCACCTTTCACGGCGGTACTTTTGCGGGCATCACACTTAAGTTGCGTGAAGGGTGGTTTAACGCGTTGGGCGTCAACGCGCTGCTGATTAGCGCACCGTACCAACAAATTCTGGGCTGGGTACCTGGCGCCGACGCGCAGTTCCGCCACTATGCCTACCATGGTTATTACGCCCTGGATTATACGGTTCCCGATTCGCGGTTCGGCTCTGCTGCTGAATTTGGGGAACTTGTCGAGGTCGCCCATGAGCGTGGGCTTAAGGTTTTACTGGACATTGTGATGAATCACCCTGGTTACCTTGATCTTGAGACGATGGCGGCACTGCAGATTGGTGCTCTAAAAGATGGATGGCGAGCCGCGACACCCAACGATTACTTCACGTATCTGGATGTTGCAAATGGTGCTCTTACGGATTGGTGGGGAAAAGAATGGGTACGTGCCGACTTTCCTGGATATGATCCGGGCGGTGACGATGACTATACTGCTTTGCTGTTTGGACTGCCGGACTTCAAAACCGAACAGCCAAACGCTGTAGGTCTGCCGTTTTTCTTTCGTCACTTAAAGACCGAGGCGCATGACCTGCCTGATTCATCCGTTAGAGAATATCTTATTACTTGGCTGTGTGGATGGGTCCGTCGATATGGCATCGATGGCTTCCGCTGCGATTCCGCGAAACACGTCGATCCAGCATCTTGGCTGGCTCTAAAGCGAAGTGCTCAAGCGGCGCTGGAAGCCTGGCGGCACGAGCATTCTATGACAGAGGATGAGCCATTTTGGATGCTGGCAGAGATTTTCGGTCATGGCATAGAGCGAAGTCACTATTACCAGTTTGGTTTCGACAGCATCATCAATTTCGAGCTGCAGGAACGACTGCAGGACTACTGTGATCTTGAGGCTATATATCGACGCTATGCGGAGCGCGTCGAAAGGGCTCCGCGCCAAGGAATCGTTTCGTATTTGTCCTCGCACGATACCTATCTTGTTCAGCAAGAGCATCCGTTCGCTACTGCGACTGCCTTGATGCTAGCCCCGGGCGGCGTGATCATCTTCTATGGTGAAGAAACCGGGCGTGCACCGTCCGCATACCGCCTCACGGATCATAGCCAAAATACGCGTAGCAATATGAATTGGCGCAGCGTCAATTGGGCGGCGTGCGTGCATTGGCGCAAGCTCACGCAATTTCGAGCGCGCCATCCAGCTATAGCTAGGGGCGCCCATCGCTTATTGGTGCGTAGCCCTTACATTTTCTTACGAGGCACGCCTTACGATGGCGATGTGGTAATTGTGGGACTGGAACTGATGCAGCCATATACGCTGGACGTGCAAGGAATTTTCGCGGATGACGACATCCTGCGAGATGCATATGGCGGTTCAATAATTCAAGTGTCAAACGGCAAAATGAACCTTCCTACAGGTGACGTAGTGTTATTGGAGAAAATTTGAATACCAAAATCCGAGTATTGATGTTCGGCTGGGAGCTGCCGCCGAAAATTAGTGGAGGGCTAGGTGTCGCTTGCGCCGGCCTGCTGTCGGGGTTGAAGAACTCAGGCCAAGTTAGCGTAAACTTTTGCATGCCGCAGTTGCTAGCGACGCGGCTGACCGCAGCGCAGCTAGATGGTCTTAGAACAGTGCTGGACGACTATATATCGAGCGAAGCGATGGTGGAAACAATACCTGCTGGAGCGGGTAGCTACACCGCCAACGTCACCGAAGCGCTTTCGATGGCGCTCGCTGTTCCGCAAGTTCTCGCGGAACACGGTCCGTTCGATCTCATCCACTGCCATGACTGGCTGACATTTCTAGCAGGTGTGGCAGCTAAGAAATCTACAGGGCTGCCACTGGTATTGCACGTGCACTCGACCGAGCGTGATCGCGCCGGCTGGTCTCAGAACGAAGCTATCGTAAACATTGAACGTTATGCATTGGCGCACGCGGACGCAATTATTGCTGTCAGCCAGCAAGGCGCACGTCGGCTAATTAAAACATACGGGGCACAAGCGGAGAAAATACGTACGATTTACAACGCCACTCGCCAGCTAGAAAGCGCAAGATGTCCGCGTGCTAAACATGCGGTGCCGGTGGTAAGTTTTATAGGTCGGATCACTGCTCAAAAAGGACCCTTGAATTTTGTTGAAGCAGCCCAGCGGGTCATAGCCGCCGGTGTCTCTTGCCGGTTCGTCATGGCGGGCGCTGGCGATCTACTGCCAGCATGCCAAGCATTGGTTGTAGCCCACGGCCTCTCTGAATGGTTCGAGTTTCCGGGGTTTCTAGATGCTGGGGCCGTGTCCGCATTGTTGGCGCGCACCGATGTTTTTGTAATGCCTTCAGAATCTGAGCCGTTTGGCATCGCCGCATTGGAGGCGATCCATGCTGGAGTGCCTGTCGTCATCTCAGAGGATAGTGGCGTCGCCGAAGTTGTGGAAAGTATGCTTAAAGTTGTACATGATGATGTTGACGCCATAGCTAACGCGATAACTCTTCTGATATCGAATACAGACATGGCTCGGACGTTGGCGGAAGAGGCACGGAACCAGGCTTCGCGTCTTAGCTGGGATACCGCCGGTCTGCTCACGGTCACACTTTATAAGGATCTGCTTTGCCTTCGTGCTGAGAAGTTTGGCAAGGGGATGAGGTTGCAGGAAAAAGGAGATGCAGAACGAGTTCTCCAATGTGATGAAATCGTAAAATGAATCCCTCGGTGGGTTGAACACGTACTTAATATTGTGCGTGAACTGCGCTGTCGCTTCCGCGGCGATATCGCAACTAGTTTCTAAAGGTACAGAATGTTTAAAGCACTTTGGCAGGCGATCTTACGCGCGCTCGGCCTCGACGCACAGGAAGAGGTCCGCCCCCCTCCTCATACGCCTGAGATTCGCGTTGAGCAGAAGAACAAGCCACAACAGCGACAAGTTATGGCCGAGCCCGCTCCAGAACCAGCGCCGCCCCCACCTCCACCAAGAAAAACTTACGAAGCCGTTGGGTTCGAAATTAATGACAGTCACCGAGCATTAGCAAGGGCGCATCTATTTTTTCAAGAGGACGGCAAAACTAAAGGGCCTACTCCAGATCAAGAGAGGGTGGTGTTTAGCGACCTCGTAGCAACGCCTGTACTCGCTGGCGCCGGGTCGGGTAAATCAACAACGCTCGTGAGCCGCGTCCTTTTCTTGCACAAGATTCTCGGCGTCCCTTTGGGGAATATGTCAGTATTCACCTTCACGCGAAAATCGCGAGCGGATTTCATTGAAAAGCTGGTTGAGGAATCAAAGCGTTGGAAAGTCCAACTCAGCGAAAAGAAGGCACAACAGCTCGTTCGAACATTTCATTCAAAGGCACTTCAAGTAGCTCGCTGCCTCCTTCGCAGCGACGAAACAATTTTCGAATTCCTCGGCAAGGAAAAGCCTCTTTTGGCTGAAAAAGCTGAAACTAAGACTAACGAAGGCGAGGCGGCTAACGATCTGCAAACTGCGGAAATTGAGGCCAACGAGATCGACGGGTTTATCGCACTTGATGAGAGCGCCGAGCAAGCGGAGATGCTGAAGGACGTCTACGCCAAATGCTACAACAGCGACGATCTATTCAAGGCATCGATAGCGACGTTGTTCGAATACACCATGATTTCGCCCACACTAAAAGCAGACAAAAAATATCAAGACAAACTGCAATTTTTAAGCAAGATGAGTTTGAGCGACGAGGAGCTTTGCTCCCATCTGGAACAGAAATGGGCGGAACAGGGAAATTGGCCCATACCAGGTGTGCGCCTGACTACCCCAATTGGGGAAAGGCATTCTCTTTCGGTAATGGGGACGGAATTTTTTGCCAACGGCTACATCGAGTCGCTAGATATCTACGTGGTACTGGGCCGATATGATGGGATATCAAACGCGGCAGTAGGGAAATCAAAGCTCAAGCCGAGCTTCAATGTAAACGACAAGCGTCTTGTACTGCTGACCGGCTGCAAGAAAAAAATTCGGTTTGTGAATAGTAAAAAAGATGCGGACCGGTTGAAGACTCAACTGGAGTTAAACAGTCAAGAGCGCGGTCTTTCTGCACCAGCGCTAGATATTCGCCTTCCAGGAGAACTCAGTCCCAAACCTGTGTTTTCTGCTCTGTATGCGCTGGGCGTATTTGTTGAAAATCTCGGACTGGAACCGGACAAGCAGTTCGAACGTCGAAGCAAGGTAGAGCTATCTAAAGCGGAGCGCGCGGCAATGTATGCGACGAGCCGCTTCTTCAAGCAGTTCTACAATGAACTTGAAGCCCGCAATCTCGTCACCTTCAATCAAATCTTTATGCGATTGGGGAAGGATAGTCCGGACCTGGAAAAAATTGGGGTGGGCTCACTCATCGGCGCTAAGCATCTGATGATTGATGAGTTCCAGGATATCTCTCCACTGATCGTAAAATTCGTTCACGGCCTACACGAGGAATTATTAAAGAAATCCGAAGGCGACCAGATACCGACGCTCATGTGCGTCGGGGACGACTGGCAATCAATCTACGGCTGGCGCGGCAGCTCACCGCATTTTTTCCTAGAATTTCATGAGCATTTCGACGGCGCGACGAGCAACTTCATCAAGCTCCGCGAGAATTTCCGATCAACACAGGAAATCATCAACTGTGGCGAATCGTTCATTGAATCGGTAATCCGCAAAAGCAAGAAAAATGGGATCGCCTCGAACGACAAAGTGAAAAGCTTGCCTTTTAAGGTTATCGCTGTCGAAAAGTTTGCGCAAAGTGATGTCGAGAACACTTTACTCGCACTACTGACAAAAGCTGGAGCCGAGGAAAAGGTCTATTTGCTGGCCGCTAAACACGATGAGTTGGTGCCATTCAAAACCATTCGGGACGATCGTCTCGTTAAGACTACATTCCATCAAAGCAAAGGGCTTGAGGCGGACTATGTCGTTCTGTTAGGTGCACCGAAATTTTTCGGTGCGAACAATCTCAAGACTCACATCTATGAGCTCGGCGCGTTTCCTCAATCGTTTGACCAGGCGCAGCGAGACGAGGCACTGCGCGTTGCATATGTTGCGTCCACGCGCGCTAAGAAGCTTTGCATTTGGTTCGCAGAAGCGACGGGGGGGAACGTTCTAGAGCAGGTACCTGCAGATGGGAAAAATAGGGTTTTGATGGATGTGACGGACGTTCGCTCTTACATCGATAGATGCTTCCAACATCAAGCCCAACTCCAGGCCGCGTAGGTTTGGACCTTGTTGAGTATTCTCAAGGCGCCCATTACTTAAACACCGTAAGCTTCCAGCCCAGCCACCTGTTCAACGGTCTTAGAACTGCGTAGAGTTCGGGAATGGCAGCAACGAATCGATCTGGCTGTTAGGGCACGTCGGGAGACGTTCCAACACGTTGGCCAGCCAATGCAGCGGATCGAGGCCATTGAGCTTGGCGGTGCCGAGTAATGTTTGGATGGCGGCAGCGCGTCGGCCGGCGCGCTCGGAGCCTGCGAACAACCAGTTCTTTTTGCCGATGGCGATGGGACGGATCGCATTTTCCACGGCATTGTTATCAATCGGGAGCGCGCCCGATTCCGCGTAGCGCACCAGTGCCGGCCAAC
>NZ_FRCX01000017.1 GCF_900143065.1 Duganella sacchari
GATTCGCTGTTCCGGAGTCATGGAGGTAGCACCGATCTCGGCTGGTTGATGACGGGCCAAAGCCATCGCCAGCGTACTCCAATCCTGCCGGCCAAGCTTGCGCAGCCATACTAGCACCGTCGAGCGGCCTTGGATGCCGTACAGACGCTGGGCCTGCTTGTACGTCATTTCGCCTTTTTCCACTGCATCGACTACCCCCTGCTTAAAAGCCAGGCTGTAATCGCTCTGCGTCCTCTTTTGTCTAGTTCCCATCTCGCTCTCCTAAGAAAAGGCGGGAAGTGACAACTTAAACCAGGACGGGTCATTGACTAAAAAAAAGCCGCTCGATGGAGCGGCTTTTTTGTGAGCGGCGAAGCTTACTCTTCGCGGCGCAGGTGCGGGAACAGCAGCACGTCGCGGATGTTCGGCGAGTCGGTGATAATCATCATCAGACGGTCGATGCCGATGCCGCAACCACCGGCAGGCGGCATGCCGTATTCCAGTGCGCGGATGTAGTCGGCGTCGTAGTACATCGCCTCTTCATCGCCGGCGTCCTTGGCATCCACCTGCGCCAGGAAGCGGGCAGACTGGTCTTCCGCGTCGTTCAGCTCCGAGAAGCCGTTGGCGATTTCGCGGCCGACCATGAACAGTTCGAAGCGCTCGGTGATGCCTTCGCGCGAGTCCGAAGCACGGGCCAGCGGCGATACTTCCACCGGATAGTCGATGATGAAGGTCGGTTCCCACAGCTGCGCTTCCGCCGTCTCTTCGAACAGCGCCAGTTGCAGCGCGCCCAGACCGGCGGTGGCAAACGGCTTCACGCCAAACTTCAGCAGTTCCTGCTTGATGAACGCAACGTCGTTCAGCTGCGCTTCGGTGTAGCCCGGCGCATACTTGTTGATCGCTTCGACGATGGTCAGGCGGTGGAATGGCTTGGCCAGATCCAGCTCGCGGCCGCCGTAAGTCAGGGTGGCGGTGCCGTGGGCGTCGATGGCAGCCTGGCGGATGATCTCTTCGGTGAAGTTCATGATCCAGGTGTACTCGGTGTACGCCGCGTAGAACTCCATCATGGTGAATTCCGGATTGTGACGGATCGACACGCCTTCGTTGCGGAAGTTGCGGTTGATCTCGAACACACGCTCAAAGCCGCCCACCACCAGGCGTTTCAGGTACAGCTCGGGCGCGATACGCAGGAACATCTGCATGTCCAGCGCATTGTGGTGGGTGATGAAAGGCTTGGCCGCAGCGCCGCCAGGGATGGCGTGCAGCATCGGCGTTTCCACTTCCATGAACTCGTGCTTTTCCATGAAGCGGCGCATCGACGAAATCGCGGCGGTACGCGCTTTAAACGTACGGCGGGTTTCTTCGTTCATGATCAGGTCCACGTAGCGCTGGCGGTACTTGGTTTCCTGGTCGGCCAGGCCGTGGAACTTGTCCGGCAGCGGGCGCAGCGACTTGGTGATCAGACGCAGTTCGGTGACCTTGATGGTCAGCTCGTCGGTCTTGGTCTTGAACAGCGTGCCGACCACGCCCAGGATGTCACCCAGGTCGTAGTGGTGCAGCGCGGCCATGGCGGCTTCGCCGGTCAGGTCCAGCGTGGCGTAGATCTGGATGCGGCCATCGGCCTTGGCGCCCGACGAATCCTGCAGCGTCGCGAAAGCGGCTTTTTTGCCAGCTTCGCGTTTCAGCATCATGCGGCCGGCCAGCTTGACGGTCACCGGATTGGTTTCCAGTTCTTCGCGCGACTTCTCGCCGTATTGCGCGTGCAGGTCGGCTGCCTTGTGCTCAGGTTTGAAGTCGTTCGGGAAGGCGATGCCTTGTTCGCGGATGGCGGCTAGCTTGGCGCGGCGCTCGGCGATGATTTTATTATCGTCCGGGGCGGCTGCTTGTTCTTGAAGATCCGTAGTCATGGTCTTTACTTTTGTTGAGGTGATGATTTAATTGGTGGCGAAGGCAAACAGCTCGTCTGCATCCAGCTCGCTGAAGTCGCGTACGACAGCAATCACGTTGTCGAATTCCTTAAACGCTTCAGCAGGCAAAGTGGTTGTCAGCACCACGGCGCGCATCCCCGCGCGGCGTGCTGCTTCCACGCCCAGCGGCGCGTCTTCAAATACAATGCTGTGTTGCGGCAGGGCGCCTGCGCGCTCGGCCGCCAGCAGGAATACATCCGGCTCCGGCTTGCCGCGTACGACATCGGCCGCACCGGCAATGGCGTTGAATTCCTTGCGCAGATCCAGGCCGTCCAGCGTGAAGTCGATATTCTCGGTCGGCGCCGCCGTTGCCACGGCCAGCTTGATGCCAGCCGCCTTGGCGCGCGCGATGAAATCGACAAACCCCGTGGTCGGCGCCAGATGCGGCGCGTACATTTCGCGGTACAGCGCTTCCTTCTCGCTATCGAGGGCTGCGCTTTCCTGCTTGGTCAGCGCGTTGCCAAAGTAGGCGCTCATGATTTCATGACCCTGGCGGCCGGCCGTATTGCGGAAGAAGTCATCCGCATCGAGCACATGGCCGCGGCGCTGGAAAAACTCCAGCCACGACTTCACATGGAAGGACATATTGTCGACGATGGTACCGTCCATGTCGAAGATGAATGCTCGCTGGGTCATTACACGCCTTGTTTGAGCGAGGCGGAAATGAAGTCGTCCAGATCGCCGTCCAGCACACCCTTGGTGTTGCCGGTCTCGAAGTTGGTACGCAAGTCCTTGATGCGCGACTGGTCCAGTACATACGAACGGATCTGGTGGCCCCAGCCGACGTCGGTCTTGGAGTCTTCCAGTTTCTGCTGCTCGCTCATGCGCTTGCGCAGTTCCAGTTCATACAGCTTGGCCTTCAGCATTTCCATCGCCTCGGCCTTGTTGCGGTGCTGCGAACGGTCATTCTGGCACTGGACCACGATGCCCGACGGGCCGTGGGTCAGACGCACCGCGGAGTCGGTCTTGTTAATGTGCTGACCACCGGCGCCGGACGCGCGGTAGGTGTCGATGCGCAGGTCGGCCGGATTGATCTCGATATCGATTGAGTCATCCACTTCCGGATACACGAACAGCGACACGAACGAGGTGTGGCGGCCGCCGGCCGAGTCGAACGGCGACTTGCGCACCAGGCGGTGCACGCCGGTCTCGGTGCGCAGGAAGCCGTAGGCGTATTCGCCTTCCACTTTCAGCGTGGCGGTCTTGATGCCGGCCACCTCGCCATCGGACTGCTCCATGATCTCGACCTTGAAGCCTTTGCGCTCGCTGTAGCGCAGGTACTGGCGCAGCAGCATCGAGGCCCAGTCCTGGGCTTCGGTACCGCCGGCGCCGGCCTGGATGTCGACGAAGCAGTTGTTCGGATCCATGGGGTTGCTGAACATGCGGCGGAATTCCATGCCCTCGATGACTTTGCGGACTTCTTCGGCATCGACGATCAGCGCTTCCAGCGTGTCGTCATCGCCTTCTTCCTTGGCCATGTCGATCAGGTCGCCCATGTCCTTGAGGTCGGCGTCGGCCTTGATCAGTGCATTGACCACCGCTTCCAGCGATTTCTTTTCTTTACCCAGGTCCTGGGCTTTCTTGGGATCGTTCCAGACCGCTGGATCTTCCAGTTCGCCGTTTACTTGTTCGAGCTTGTCGACTTTGCGGTCGAAGTCAAAGATACCTCCGAAGTTCGGCTTCGCGCGTGGTCAGATCGGCGAGCAGGGAGGTGAGGGCGTTGATGCGTTCGGCTTCCATGGTTTTCTTCTTTTCTAAGGCTGAAATCAAACCTTGAATTATACTCCAGACCGCCCCTGTCTCCCAGTGCCGCGCTGCGCGCCGTGTCGCGGCCCTGAAATACTGCCATTTAGGCCACAAAACAGATAGAATATTGCAGCCTGTAACTTCATCATGCCGTCCATGCGCCCAAACCACCGCGCTTGCCTAGTCTTGCTCGTTGTGCCATTCCTGCTGTCCGCCTGCGCCAGCCTGCCCGGCGGCACAGCCACGCCCGTGGGCGCCGAAGCGACGCTGGCGCTGCTGGAGACCACCGACCTGCACGCCAATGTGCTGAGTTATGATTACTACAAGCTGCAAGCCGATCCCGCCATCGGCCTGGAACGCACGGCCACGCTCATCAAGCAGGCGCGCGCGGAATACCCGAACAATCTGCTCATCGATAACGGCGACGCGCTGCAAGGCACGGCGCTGGCCGACTACCAGGCGCTGGTCAAGCCGATAGCCTGCGGCGAAACGCTGGCCATCTATAAAGCCATGAACCAGCTGGGCGTGGACGGCGCCGGCATCGGCAACCACGAATTCAACTATGGCCTGGCCTACCTGAACCAGGTCACCGCCAGCCATTTCGACGTCGATGGCGTACCTGCCGACGCGCCGCGCTGCGCCGGTCCCGGTTTCCCCATCGTGCTGGCCAACATCTACAGCGCCCGTACCCGCCAGCCGCTGTTCGCGCCATACCGCATCCTCACGCGCCGGATCAACGCCACCGGCCCGGATGGCCAGCCAATCACGGCCACGCTGAAAGTCGGCATCATCGGCTTCACGCCGCCGGGCGTGCTGTCGTGGGACAAGCACTGGCTGGCCGGGAAGGTGTACGCCGAAGGCGTGCGCGAAACGGCACAGAAATATATTCCGCAAATGCGCGCCGAAGGCGCTGACCTGATCGTCGCCATCTCGCACGGCGGCATTGACGGCGAGCCGTACACGCCGGATATGGAAAACGCCAACTACCATCTGGCGCAACTGCCCGGCATTGACGCCATGCTGATCGGCCATGAACACCTGCCATTCCCGGACGCCGCCAGCAAGCGCGTCGCCTTCAACCTGGCGGGCGTCGACAAAGTCCGGGGCACGGTCTACGGCGTGCCGACCGTGATGGCCAACCTGTGGGGCAAGAACCTGGGCGTGATTGGCCTGCACCTCCGGTACGACGGCGCGCACTGGACGGTCGACCAAAGCCGCACCACTGTTGCGGCGCGCAGCACCAGACAGCCGGACGGCAGCTATGTCGCCGCCGATCCGGCCATCGCGCCGCTGGTCGCCGCCGAACACGCGGCCACCATCCGCTATGTGAAAACCCCGGTCGGCACCAGCGACTTCCGCATGACCAGCTATTTCGCCGACGTGGGCGACATCAGCGCGATTGAACTGGTCAACCAGGCGCAAACCGCCTACGTGCAGGACTACGTCAAGGCCAACCTGCCGCAGTACGCGGCGCTGCCGGTGCTGTCGATGGCATCGCCGTTCAAGACCGGCGCCGCTGGCGTGGCCGACTACACCGACGTCAGGCCGGGCGCCGTTGCGCTGAACAATGCGGCCGACCTGTATCTGTATCCGAACGCGCTGCACGCCGTCAAACTCGATGGCGCCGGCCTCAAGGCCTGGCTGGAGAAATCCGCCGAACGTTTCAACCGCATCGATCCGGCCAGCAGCGCGCAGCAGGAACTCATCAACACCAGCTTCGCCGGCTTTAACTTCGACATGCTGACCAGTGCTGACATCCGCTACCAGATCGACGTCACGCAGGCCGTCGGCCAGCGCATCGTCGGCCTGCACTACAAAGGTGCGCCGCTGTCGCCAATGCAGGAGTTCCTGGTCGCCACCAATAACTACCGCGCCAGCGGCGGCGGCAATTTTCCCGGCCTGGATGGCGGCAAAACCGTGATCGCCTCGCCGGATTCCAGCCGCGACGTGCTGATCGCTTACATCCAGAAAACCCGGCAACTGACGCGCGCACGCAACGGCGCCACGCGCAGCTGGCGATTTGCGCCGGCCGCCGTCCAAGGTACGGTAGTATTCCACTCCGCGCCGGGCCTGCTGGACCTGGCGCGCGAAGCCGGCCTGGCCAACGTCGCGCAGCTCAAAGCGGACGACGGCAGCGGCAAAGGTTTCGCCCTGTACGCCATCGACCTGAATCAATGAAGATCCCGCACCTCGTCATCGCCGCCCTTACCGCTGCCAGCTGCGTGCTGGCCGGCGTGGCCATGGCCGGACCGGTGGAAGAAGGGCGCCTCAACCTGCGCGGCTCCGAAGCCAGGCCGGCCAACCTGCCGCGCGCCTTTGAACTGTTCAGCGGCGCCGCCAAAAAAGGCGACCCGCAGGCGGCCTACTACCTGGGCATGATGTACAAGAACGGCATGGCCGTGGGGCGCGACCTCAAGGCCGCCGCGCACTGGCTGCAGTTCGCGGCCAACCGCCAGACCCCGGCCGCCATGTACGCGCTGGCCAAGCTCTATCTGTCCGGCGAAGGCGTCAAGCGCGACGAACTGGCCGCGCGCCGCTGGATCGAAAAAGCCGCCGACCTTGAATATCCCGAAGCCGTGATGGCCATGGCCATCGGCCTGCGCGACGGCTCCATGGGCTTCGAGCGCAATGAAGCGCTGGCCGAAACCCAGATGCGCTTCGCCAACCGCGCCCTCAAACAAGCCACGCCGGGCATGTAATTCTTACTGCCAGCTTACAAGCGCACAGGGTGCCTGCCCTTGCTGCGATGCCGCACAGCTATCTGTTGCTGATGTAGTTCTACTAACCTACAATGATTTCCGATGGGGCGGCTTTTCCAGCGTACGACTATTAAAAAAAGCGTTGTATAACAGGAGATGACAGATGAACTTCAAGTTGAAATTGCTCGTGGCAGGTTTGGCACTCGGTTTCGCAGCGGCCTCGCAGGCTGCTGATCCCATCAAGATCGGCGTGTCCGGCCCCTTCACCGGCGGCTCCGCGCCGATGGGCGTATCGATGCGCGACGGCGTCAAGCTGGCCGTGGCCGAGATCAACGCCAAGGGCGGTGTGCTGGGCCGCCAGCTCCAGATCATCGAACGCGACGACGAAGCCAAGAACGAACGCGGCGTGCAGATCGCCCAGGAACTCATCAACAAGGAACGCGTGGTCGCCACGGTCGGCTACATCAACACCGGCGTGGCGCTGGCCTCGCAGCGCTTCTACCAGGACGCCAAAATCCCGGTGATGAACAACGTCGCCACCGGCTCCATCATCACCAAACAGTTTGCCGACCAGCCGGAAAACTACATCTTCCGCAATTCCGCCAGCGACCAGATCCAGTCGCAGATGATTATCAAGGAAGCGGTCGACAACCGTAAATTCAAAAAAGTCGCGATCCTGGCCGACTCCACCAACTACGGCCAGCTGGGCCGCGAAGACCTGGAAAAAGTCCTCGACAAGCGCGGCATGAAACCGGTCGCGGTGGAGAAGTACAACATCAAGGACGTCGACATGACGGCCCAGCTGCTGAAAGCCAAACAGGCCGGCGCCGACGTGGTGCTCACCTACGGCATTGGCCCCGAGCTGGCGCAGATCGCCAACGGCATGGAAAAGCTGGGCTGGAAAGTGCCGCTGATCGGCAGCTGGACCCTGTCGATGGCCAACTTCATCGACAACGCCGGCAAGAACGGCAACGGCACCCGCATGCCGCAGACCTTCATCCAGGATGCCAGCACGCCCAAGCGCAAAGCCTTCATCGACGCCTACGTAAAAGCCTACAACCCGCCGCAAGGGCGCATGCCGTCGCCGGTATCGGCCGCGCAGGGCTATGACTCGATCTACCTGCTGGCCGCTGCCATCAAACAGGCCGGCAGCACCGAAGGCCCGAAAGTCAAAGCCGCGCTGGAGAACCTCAACGAGAAAGTGGAGGGCGTGGTGACCTCCTACAGCAAGCCCTACTCGAAAGACGACCACGAAGCCATCACCGCCGACGTCACCGTGTTTGGTGAAGTCAAGGACGGCAAAGTCGTCCAGGCCAAATAAGGCCGTCTAGCGCGCCACAATGGCCAGACTTGTTGACGCAAGCCTGGCCATTTTCTTGTCGGGGGAATCATGGAAATCCTGTTGCAACTGGTGTTCAGCGGCGTCGCGCTGGGCATGATCTATGCGGTGATCGCGTTCGGCTACCAGCTGACGTTTGCCACCTCCGGCACGCTGAACTTCGGCCAGGGCGAATCGCTGATGCTGGGCGCACTCGTGGGCCTGAGCCTGGTTGGCACCATCCACGGCGGCCCGTACATGGGCTACCTGCTCATGATCCCCTTGGTGATCGTGTTCGGCGCGCTGCAAGGCATGCTGGTGGAATGGATAGGCGTGCGGCCGGCCATCAAGATCAAGTCCGAATTTGGCTGGATCATGTCCACCATCGCGCTGGCCATCATCTTCAAGAACGTCGCCGAGAACATCTGGGGCAAGGACGACCTGACCTTCCCGTCGCCGCTGGACTCCGCGCCGATCCAGATCCTCGGCGCCAATGTGCAGCCGATGCAGGTGGCGGTGGTGGTGGGCGCCCTGGCCATCATGGCCGTGGTTGAACTCTTCAACCGCAAATCCATCTACGGCAAGGCCGTTGTCGCCACCGCCAATGACCGCGACGCCGCAGGCCTGATGGGGATTAACACCGGCATGGTGATTACCTTCTCCTACGCGCTATCCTCCGCCGTCGCCGCGTTTGCCGGCGTGCTGGTGGCGCCGCTGACGCTGACCGGCGCCACCATGGGCGCCTCGCTGGGACTGAAAGCGTTCGCGGTCGCCATCATCGGCGGCCTGACCTCGGGCGTTGGCGCCATCGTCGGCGGCCTGATACTGGGCATCGCTGAAACCACCACCGGCTACTACGTCTCCACCGGCTACAAGGAAGTCCCGGGATTGCTGCTCCTGCTGCTGGTGCTGGCGGTGAAGCCGTCCGGCCTGTTCGGAAAAGCCGCCATCAAAAAGGTCTGATCCATGAACAAGAAAATCATCGCAGCCAGCGTGATCGGACTGGCGGTGCTGGCGCTGTATCCGACGCTGATACCGAACCCGTACTACATCCACCTGTTTGAAACGATACTGATCTACGCGATACTATTATTTGGCCTCGACATCGTGGTCGGCTACACAGGCCAGGTGTCGCTGGGCCACGCCGGCCTGTTCGGCATCGGCTCCTATGTTACCGGCGTGCTGGTATTCAAACTCGGTGCGCCGTTCTGGATCGCCATTCCGGGCGCGGTGGCTGGCGCGGCCATCTTCGGCGCCATCCTCGCGCTGCCGGCACTGCGCGTGACCGGTCCCTACCTGGCCATGGTGACGCTGGCCTTTGGCACCATCATCCAGATCCTGATCAATGAAATGACCTTCCTCACCGAAGGCCCAATGGGCATCAAGATCTCCAAGCCGCTGATCCTGGGCGCCAAGCTCAGTGAAGTGCAGTACTACTACCTGGTCGCCGCGCTGATGGTGGTATCGCTGGTGGTAGTGCACCGCATCCTCAAGTCCAACCTGGGGCGCGCGTTCGAAGCACTGCGCGACAGCCCGATCGCCTCCGACTGCATGGGCGTCTCCGTCTACAAATACAAGGTCTACGCCTTCATCATCAGCGCCGGTTTCGCCGGCCTGGCGGGCAGCCTGTACGCGTATTCGGAAGAATACATCTCGCCCAACACCTACAACTTCGAGCTGACCATCCTGTTCCTGCTGGCGGTCATCATGGGCGGCCGCAAGACCCGTTCCGGCGCCTTGATCGGCGCGCTGATCGTGGTCATGCTTCCCAGTCTGCTGGCCGACATTGAGCTATTCCGCCAGATCGCCGTCGCCGCCGCCGTGCTGGGCGTGATAGGCGCAGCGCTGGCCGTGGCCCGCAAACGCTCCACCGTGGGCGGCGTGATCGTGCCGCTGGTCGCCACCATCGGCATGGCCGCATTCTCCTTCAAGCTGGAAAACATCGTCGACTGGCGCCTGACCATCTTCGGCCTGATGACACTGTTCGTTGTCTACTATCTGCAGGATGGCATCGTCGGTTATCTGCAAAACCTGTTCGGGCGCGGCGCCGTCCACGCCAAAGCCATTGTCGCCACGGGCGCCGAGCCATTCCCGCGCGCGCAGGGCGGCAAGGCCGGCGACACACTGCTTGGCGTCGAACAGATCCTCATGCAGTTCGGCGGCCTGAAAGCACTCAACCAGGTCGACCTGAATGTGATCCAGGGTTCGGTGCATGGCCTGATCGGCCCCAATGGCTCCGGCAAAAGCACCATGATGAATGTGCTGACCGGGATCTACAAACCGACCGCCGGCAAGGTAGCGTTCTCGGGCGCCGTCATCTCCGGCCGCACGCCGTCCGAAATCGCGCTGGGTGGCGTGGCGCGTACCTTCCAGAACGTGCAGCTGTTCGGCGAAATGACCGCCACCGAGAATGTGCTGGTCGGCCTGCACAATACCTTCCAGTCCAACGTGCTGGACGTGATGCTGCAAACGCCGCGCTACAAGCGCGAAGAGCGCGCCGCCCGCGAGCGCGCCGCCAGCATTCTGGAGTTCGTCGGCCTGTCCGACCTGGCCAATGAGGAAGCGCGCAACCTCCCGTATGGCAAACAGCGCCTGCTGGAGATTGGCCGTGCGCTGGGCCTGAGTCCACGCCTGCTGCTGCTCGACGAACCGGCCGCCGGCCTGACCGCGCCCGACATCAAGGAACTGATGGCGATTATCCGCAAGATCCGCGACCACGGCATCACCATCATCCTGATCGAACACCACATGGATGTAGTGATGGCGCTGTCCGACACCGTCACGGTGCTGGACTTCGGCCAGAAAATCGCCGAAGGCAAACCGGCCGCCGTGCAAAGCGATCCCAAAGTGATCGAAGCCTACCTGGGCGGCAGTGGCGAAGAACACGGCGGCATGAAAGCGCCGGCGGCGCACTAACGAGGACACGACATGCTATCGATCTCCAACCTGTACGCCGCCTACGGCAAAGTCGAAGTCCTGCACGGCATCTCGCTGGAAGTCCCGAAAGGCAAGCTGGTCACGCTGATCGGCTCCAACGGCGCCGGCAAGACCACCACCATGCGCGCCATCTCCGGCATGCTCAAGCCGAAAGCGGGCAAGGTCACGCTGGACGGTAAAGACATCACCGGCAGCGACTCGCACAAGATCGCCCGCGCCGGACTGGCGCACTCGCCGGAAGGGCGGCGCGTGTTTGCCTCCATGAGCGTGACTGACAACCTGCTGCTGGGCGCCTTCCCACGGTTTACGCGTGCACGTCCCAAGGGCGACATCCAGCGCGACCTGGAAAAGGCGCTGGAACTGTTCCCGCGCCTGAAAGAGCGCCAGACGCAGTTGGCCGGCACGCTGTCCGGCGGCGAACAGCAGATGCTGGCCATGGCGCGCGCCGTCATGCTCAATCCCGACGTCGTGCTGCTGGACGAACCGTCCATGGGCCTGGCGCCGATCCTGGTGGAAGAGGTATTTCGCATCATCCAGCGCCTGAAATCAGAAGGCGTGACCATGCTGCTGGTGGAGCAATTCGCCGCCGCCGCGCTCAACGTTGCAGACTACGGCTACGTACTGGAAAACGGCAGCATCTCCGTGCACGGCCCCGCCGACAGCCTCAAAACCGACCCCAAAGTGATCGCCGCCTACCTCGGCGGCGGCCACTAAAAAGTTCGGGGTCAGTGCCGACATTCGGACATTTCAGCCGGGCATCTGCTTTTTGATGGCCCGGCTGACCGTTTTATCCGACACGCCGAAATGGGCGGCGATCTGATTCATCGTGTAGGCCGTTGAATGGTAAGCCCGGGCCATGGCTTCATCGCGGTTGTGGTACTGAGCGGCATATTCCGCTAACGAGCGCGTCAAGGCGCGGCGCTGACTTTTATTGACTGCCCGAAAAGTGGGGGAGGCAATCATCGCTCTGGCATTGGCGATGAATTCCGCGTCACCGAGCAGAAGCTGATGAGCAGTTTTAAGCAGCGGGCTTTGTTCACCTATGCCTGCGATGACAAATCGCTGATACGCCGCCATCGCCGCATCCTGCCGGACCGCGAATGTCGCCAGAGTAGATGCCACATCCAGCCATGCCGGACAGGAAGCCTGCCCGATGAAGTAGGGATAGCTGCTCCATGCCCATTGCTCTGGCGATTGGACGAAACCCGCCCGCACCGGGTTCAATACCACGTAGCGCGCCAGCTCAAGCAAGTATTTCTCGCGCTGAATCAAAATGCCTTTGTAGCGACCTTGAAATACATGACCGACTCTTTGGTGCTGACGGTTGAAGTATTGTGAATACCGGCCGTTCAGTTGCCGCATCCCCTGTATCAGGTTGCCGTCAATGGTCTCTAGCACGATGTGATAATGATTGCTCATCTGGCAAAAGCTGTGCACAACGAAGTTGTAACGTGTGCAAATTTCTTCGAGGATTGACAGCCAGACGATACGGTCCCTACGCCCAAGGTAAATGTCTGCCTTGACATTGCCGCGCGCGGTAACGTGATAGAGTGCACCGGGGAATTCTAAGCGAAGTGGACGGCTCATTCAGCCATCTTATGGATTGCGGTGGTTTGAAAAATGCGTTTGCTCAAACAATGTGATCCGCCCATTGCTGGGCTCGTGTCCAGATGTCGGCACTGACCCCGAACTGGGGAGGAGGAAAAATGAAAAGTGTGAGTTTCCCTTCGGGTGGGACGGTGCCGGTGCTCGGGCAGGGCACGTGGAATATGGGCGAGAAGGCGTCACAGCGCAAGGACGAGGTGCGTGCTTTGCAGCTTGGCCTTGATCTGGACATGACGCTGATCGATACCGCTGAAATGTATGGCGAAGGTGGCGCAGAAGAGGTGGTGGGCGCAGCCATCGCCGGCCGCCGCGATGAGGCCTTCGTTGTCAGCAAAGTCTATCCCCACAACGCCAGCTTTGAAGGCGCGCAGGCCGCCTGTGAGCGTAGTCTGCGCCGCTTGAAGATCGACTGCATCGATCTGTACCTGCTGCACTGGCAGGGCCACCATCCGCTGGCCGAGACCTTCGATGCTTTCGAGACGCTGAAGAAAGCCGGCAAGATCAAGGCCTATGGCGTCAGTAACTTCGACCTGGAGAACATGGAGGAGTCGATGACCTACGGCGCCCCGGCCACCAACCAGGTCCTCTATAACCTGATGAAGCGCGGTATCGAGTTCGATTTGCTGCCGTGGTGCCGTCAGCAGGGCATGCCGCTGATGGCGTACTCGCCGCTGGAAAGTTCAGGCCGTGAACAGGCCGCGCTGCTGGAAAATCCCGGCCTGCGCGCGGTGGCCGAGGCGCGTGGGGCCACGCCTGCACAGGTTGCGCTGGCCTGGGTGCTGCATCAGGATGGCGTCATTGCTATCCCCAAGGCCGTCGATCCTGTACACTTGCGCGCCAACCGCGCTGCGGCCGATCTCCTGCTGTCCGACGATGATCTGGCCGTGCTGAACCGCGCTTTTCCACCGCCTCGCCGTCGCCGCGCGCTGGACATGCGCTAGAAAATTATTGTTATGCTAAATCGACTTAAACAGCTGTTCGCCAAGCCGCAAGACACCGGCAACCATATCCAGACCAACGCCTTCTGCACCGTGGCCGATGTGCCCAAGCCGGACTTCCTGCATGTGCTGAATGGCCGCCGCAGTCTGGCGGACAAGGAGCTGGCGCCGCATCTGAATGGCTTGATGCACCATCTGGCCGATGCAGGGCAGGGCAAGATGTCGCGCACGCGCTACCACGTTATCCGCCATCTGCAGCGTGTGCAGCATCACGTCAGTCTGTCGTTCGCGCCGGAGCAGCAGGCGGCGTTTCATGCCTGGGCGGAGGCGGCCAATGCCATCGTCTTCATGGAAGATGGCCGTGTCTGCGATCCGCAAGGACGTACGCTGTTGCCGGTATTGAGCGATGATGGCGACCCGAAAGCCGTAGTGCCGTATCCGCCGCAAGCCTGGCAGCGCAAGGCGCGCACCGGCGAGCAGCTGGCTGCCAGCAAGATTGATGTGCCGGCCGATTTGCCGCCACTGGTGTCCGAACCGGAACTGCGCCTGCGCGCGCCGGAAGATGTGCTGCGCCGTATGCTGGCGCTGTTTGTGGTCGCCATCCGTGCTGAATCGCTGACGGGGGAGACACCGATTCCGGTCGCTGCATTGCAGGAGCGCTTTCCGCCGGCCTTCGCCGGCCTGACCGATGCTGAACGTGATTTCCTCGCCAAGGATGCACCGGGCCAGCAGGAAGTGACGCAATTCCTGTGGCGCTATGAAGCCATCCTTGTGCTGCAATGGGCGCTCGGTTTGCAGGACGCATTGCCGTTTGCGGACGCGATCTGCGACGTCTCGGCGATCTCCAGCACTGTGATCGACCGTGGTACAGAGGGCCTGCGCAAGCAGCCGGTCGCGCGTCCGGCGCCGGAGATTCTGGATGCGCTGGATCTACACTATCGTTTGCACTGGGCCAGCCGCCAGGCCATCCTGAAGAAAACGCCGGTACCGGCAGGGCTCAACGACAGTGTGCTGCAAGAGCGTCACCACGCCCTGAACTGGCTGGTGCGCTTTGAAGACCGTGAGTGGGATGATGTCGATACGCCAACCTGAGTAATGTTGGCTGGCGAACGGTGCACCGCCGTTCGCAGCCCTATGCTGATTCTATCGAAGCACACATAAGGAGCTTGATATGAAGAGCAATCGCATTGTTGTCGCCGCACTGGCGGTGCTGATCGGCGTGAGCGGCGCAGCTTCGGCGCAGGATCGCCATGACCGTGACCGCGGTGACCGTCGCGGCGGCCCGGATTTCAGCCGCTATGACGAACGCCGTAACGACCGTCAGGACTATCATCATGACGACCGCAATGACCGCGACCGTGGCGCTGGTCCGCGTCATGACCTGCGCAAAGGCGGCCGCCTGCCACCTGAATGGCGCAGCCGCCAGTATGTGGTCGATAACTGGCGCTCCCACCATCTGAGCGCGCCGCCGCGCGGCTATCACTGGGTGCAAACCGGCAGCGACTATGTGCTGGTTGCGATCACCACGGGCATCATCGCCGGACTCCTGCTCAATAATTGAACGAATATTTTCTCGCAACCTGCCGTCGGTTTGCCCGACGGCAGGGCCGTGGGTAGACGTCGGCTAACTGGCTTGCTAGGATAGGCGCTTTGCATAGCGGGAGCGCTGGATGAAACGCAAGTTGACGATGTTGGCGATGGCACTGGTCCTCACCACCGCACAGGCTGCGGTCGAACGTATTCAAGTAGTTGAACGTGCGCCGTTCGCTCCCGGCGTCACCTTTGGCGAATACGGCGCGTATGAAAAGATACGCGGCATCGCTTACTATGCGCTGGATCCCAAAGCCGCAGCGAATGCCAGCATCATCGATCTGAAGCATGCGCCGCGCGACAACAAGGGCCGCGTGCTGTTCTCCAGCGAATTCGTGCTGCTGCGGCCTGTCGGCGGCAAGCCAGCCACGCTGCTGTATGACGTCAACAACCGCGGCAACATCGCCATCCTTGGACAGGTGAATGGCCGCAGTCCGGCCAATAACGATCCGTCCACTACCGCTGACGCGGGCGATGGTTTCCTTATGCGCCATGGCTTTTCGCTGCTGTTCTCCGCGTGGACATGGGACGTGGCGCCAGGCGCCGCCGCTGGCGCACGTCCCCTGGTGTTTGCGCCGCCGGTGGCGAAGGGCGTCAAAGGCAAGGTGCAGAACGAGTTCACCGTCAACGCACCCACGGATGTCGTCACCTACGCGGGCATGCGCGGCCTGACCTATGAGCCAGCGACGCCGAATGACCCGCACGCCCAGCTTACCGCGCGCTCACGTCCGGATGATAAGCGCCGTCCCATCGCGCGTAGCGCCTGGCGTTTCGTTGAGCCGGAATTGAAGGGCGGCCCTGGCCGTATCCAGCTGGAAGGCGGCTTCCAGCCCGGCACGATTTACGAAGTGACCTATGCGGCCAAAGATCCGTACGTGACCGGCGCCGGCCTGGCAGGCATCCGCGATCTGCTGTCATACTTCCGCGACAATCCGTTTGAAGGTGCGCCCGTGCCGCGCAATGTGCTCATGTTTGGCATCAGCCAGTCCGGCCGCGTGATTGGCCGCATGATGCACGACGGCCTGAATGTCGATGAAAGCGGCAAGCTGGTATTCAATGGCGCGTATCTGCAGGTGCCGGGTGCTGGCGGCTCGGCGGGCTTCAACAGCCGCTTCGCCCAGCCTACGCGTCATCCATCAATGCTGGAGGAGCATGATTATCCGGCCGATGCGTTCCCGTTCACCAGCGCGCCTACGCGTGATCCCGCGACCGGCAAAACGGCTTCCACCCTGGACAAGGCGCGCGACAAGCAGGGCAATCTGCCCAAGCTGTTTTACGCGAATACCTCGACCGAGTTCTGGAACCGTGGCGCGTCGCTGATCGCCACCACGCCCGATGGCGTGAGCGATGTCACCCCGGCGCCGAATGTACGCATCTATGGATTCATGGGCGCGCAGCATTACGTGGGGCGCTCCAGCAAACGCGCGCCGTTCACCGCTTGCGTATCCACCACCGACCACTATTTGCCGATGCGCGCATTGATCGTCGCGCTGGATGACTGGACTACCCAAGGCACGCAGCCGCCTGCCAGCGCCTATCCAGCGCTGGCCGACGGTACGCTCACCACGGTGGCTGACTACCGCGCCATCTTTCCTAAAGGTGTTGGCCTCACGCCGCCGGAGCAGAACCTGCGCGAACCGCGCTTGAACTTCGGCCTGCGCTTCAACATGTATGGCATCGCAGATACCACCCCGCCCAAGCATGGCGACGATTACGAAACCCGTGTGCCGACACCAGATGCCGACGGCAATGACAGAGGTGGCGTGCGTCTGGTCGAACTGCAAGCGCCGCTGGGTACGCACACTGGCTGGAATCTGCGTGCGCCTGACACAGGCTTTGCCTGGGCCACCTCGCGCTTTGACGGCAGTTTTGTGCCGTTCGCCCGCACCGAGGCGGAGCGCCTGGCGGCAGGTGATCCACGTCCCAGCCTGGAGGGCCGCTACGCCAATCGCGACGCCTACATTGCTGCTGTGCGTTTGGCGGCGGAACAGCAAGTTGCCGCTGGCCTGCTGCTGCCGGAGGACGTTGAGCGTGCCACCAAGCAGAACGTCGGCCTGTATGACCGCATTCTTGCGCGTGACCCCGCCGATCAGGGCTGCACCTATCTGTTTGCCCAATAAGCCTGTGCATGGCCATATCGCTGTTGTAACTTGATTACACCAATTTGCCTGGTACCGCTTCCATATCGCGTGTGCGATTGCTGTTTACTGTAGTTCTGCTACATTTTGCTTGGGATGCAGTATTTCCCAAAACATAACTACACGGAGACAAACACATGATGATGAAATCCCTGCTCGCCGCCGGCTTGCTGACCGGCGTTGCGATGGCGCCCGCGCACGCCGCTTTTAATCCCGCCGATACGTCGGTGCAGATGTTCCGCTGGAAGTGGAACGATATCGCCAAGGAATGCACAAACTGGCTTGGCCCGCAGGGCTTTGGCGCGGTGCAGGTGTCGCCGCCGCAGGCCTCGGCCAGCCTTGGCGCCTGGTGGGATGTGTACCAGCCCGTCAACTTCGCTTCGTTGAAAAGTAATATGGGTACAGAGGCCGAATTCCAGGCCATGGTCAACACCTGCCACGCGGCCAAGGTGCGCGTGTATGTGGACGTGGTAGCCAATCACCTGGCTGCAGGCTCCGGCACCGCGACGGATGGTTCGGCATGGAATTCCACCTCGCTGGCCTATCCGTATTTCAGCAGCAGCGACTTCCATCCGGCCTGCGATATCGCGGGCGGCGACTACGGTTCGCCGGGCAACCGCTACAACGTCATCAACTGCCGGCTGAGCGGACTGCCGGACCTGCGCACCGATGGCGCCTACGTGCAAGGCCAGATCAAGAACTATCTGACCAAGCTGGTCGGCATGGGCGTGGACGGTTTCCGCTTCGACGCCGCCAAGCATATGCAGCCATCCGACATCGCAGCCATGCTGAATGGCGTGTCGCGCACCACCACGGCGGGCGAGTCGCTGTGGGTGACGCAGGAGGTTATCCCGGACAGCAATGTGGTGCGCTCGGACTACTACAGCAATGGCACGCTGAACGAATTCCAGTACAGCTTTGCGATCAAGGCCGTGTTCCGCAACGAGAACGGCGCCAGCCTGTCGCAGATCCGCGCGATCATGGGTACGCCGGGCAACTGGGGTGGCACCTGGGGCTTTGTGCCCAGCGAGAAGGCCACGGTGTTCGTCAACAACTGGGATACCGAGCGTAACGGCAGCTCGCTGGTGGCCAGCAACTACGTTTCCGGCGCCACCAACGACACCCAGGGCACCAAACGCTATGACCTCGCCAATATCTTCATGCTGGCGTGGCCTTACGGTTCGGCGCAACTGCACTCGGGCTTCCGCTTCACCAGCTACGATCAGGCGCCGCCAAGCGCCAGTCCGTTTGACGCCAGCGGCAATCCGCTGATTAACCAGAGCTGGGACTTCATCCATCGCTGGAGCGATATCTCCAACATGGTGGCGTTCCGCGCTGCGGCCTCTGGGCAGGGCGTGGACTACTTCACCAATGGCACGGCCAACCAGATCGCGTTTGGCCGCGGCGCCAAGGGCTTTGTCGCCATCAACAACGAATACGCTGCATGGAATGCGACGCTGCAGACGGCGCTCCCTGCCGGCACCTACTGCAACGTGGTGCATGGTGTGCTGAATGCCGCAGGCACAGCGTGTACCAGCGACAGCGTCACGGTGGGCAGCAATGGCGTCATCAGCGTGAGTATCCCGGCCAATGGCGGTTCAGTGGTGCCGGCGGTGGCGCTGCACATCAATCAGAAGGTGGGCGGCAGTGGTGGTGGTGGTGGCGGCTCTTGCACCACGGTGCCGGTGACCTTCCGTGTGGCGAACGCCAATACGGTGGTGGGCCAGAATGTGTACGTGGTGGGCAATCGCGCGGAGCTGGGCAACTGGGTGCAGGGCAGCAGCAACCAGCTGAACATCGAAGGCAGCGGCGCCAATGTGCCATGGTCGCGCACCTTCCAGCTGCCGCCAGCGACGCCGATTCAATACAAATTCATGAAGTACGGCGTGAATACGGTATGGGAGAGCAATCAGTCCACTGCCAGCGGCAACCGTGAAGCGATCACGCCGGCTTGCGGCGGCTCGCTGACGCTGGACGCCGGCAGCTTCAAGTTCTGATTAGTGCACGTTGGAGGGTACAGCTTTTTCCTGCTGTACCAGGATGAATGGACTGACGACGCACGCCCACAGCTGGGCGTTGTTCTCCAGCCATTCCTGCGCCTGCTGGTCGTTGACTTTGGCCAGCAGGCCAGCGTTCATCCATTGGCTGATATTGGCCTTGTCGTCGTGCGAGACGCGGACGGCCACATCGACCAGGTCCAGCGAATTGGCGACCCACACCACATTCCCCTGGGCGAAGTGTTTGAGCAGCTCGGTCCACGGCAGGCGTGCCGTTTCGCGGTTCACTTTGTTGCGGAGGTCGAGGTCTTTTTCTGGTTTGGTTTGCATGGTTAAATAATTTCTATCTTCGGTACTGGGCTACCCTGCCATGTTAACCGATAGACCGGGCCTTTGCGAACATTGCCCACCAGCGCGGGGCGGAAGCAGGCCAGGTTGATGCCGCCTTCGCGCCGCACGCTCGGGTAAATAATGCCCAGCGAGCCGCCGTCCAGCAGGCGTTCGGCCAGCGTTTGCGACGCGATGTAACTGTCCGGCGCCAGGCTGGTACTGTAGCGCGGCTGGTTGCGGATGTCGTGGAAGGTGGCGGTGAAATCGGCCAGCATGCACTGGTACTGCACACTGTCGTCAAAGCGGTTGATCTCCGCGTACTCCACGGCCTTGTGGAAGCTGACCTCGGCCAGCGCCGTCTCCGCGTCAAACGCGCAATACCAGGCGCCACGGCGGCCATCGTTAAAGCGGCTGCCCTGCGGATGGGCGTAGGTAAAGGCGGCGTTGACGATGCGGAAGTTGGGCACGCCGAACACCAGCTCATCGACATTGATGCCGGCCGCGCCGCCGTTCTGCGTGCGCAGGCGCGCATTGGTGGCGTTGTCGAGGTCGAACAGGTCGCGCAGGTGGGCGTCGCTGTCGGCCAGCGGCGCCAATACGGAATCCTCGACATCCGCAAAGCGGGAGGGCAGCAGACGGCAGGTGTCGAACTGGCGTAAAGTGGTTAAAGGGGGAACGAGGCTGACCGGCACTTACAGCCCTCCACGGCGCGCGTCCAGTAGCTGACGCACGATTTGCATGGCCAGCAAGCCGCCGCCCAGCATATAGGCCAGCGGTGTGCGGCCTTCGAAAATGTGATTACTATTGGGCAGGCTGACCCATTCATCGGCAAGTTTGTCGCCGTAGATGATGTGCAGTGCCTTGTAAATGCCCAGCAGGTAGGAAATGCGCGTGATGCAGTCCACTTCCAGCGTACGCTCTGGATGCTTTTTCCAGTCGTAGTAGCTGCTGCTGGAGACGCCGCCGAGCAATTGGCGTGCATCTTCATCGCGCACCTTCCAGGTGGCGACCAGTTTGAAAAAGCCCTTGAGGGCGGATTGGGACAGGCGTTCGCGCTCGGCCTTGGCATTCAGATCCACCAAGACGGTTGGCTCGAAGCGGCTGCGGGGGTAGGCATAGTTGAGCATAAATCCTCCGTTTGTGGAGTCTTTATACTCTCATTTCGGATAAATAGCAATTGTGTAGCATGCCAAGGGGAGGCAGCGATGAAATGGATGGCGATACCGTTAGCGGCTTTTCTGGCCGCCGGGGCGCAGGCGGCGCCCGCATTCACCGGCATCCAGGAGGAGGTCGCCCAGGTTGAGCGCGCGTTTGCGGCAACCATGAAGGCCCGCGACCATGCGGCTTTCGTCAGCTTCCTGTCCGAGGAGGCGATCTTCAGCGGCGGCACGCAGCCGTTGCGCGGCAAACAGGCGGTCGCCGACGAATGGAAAAAGTTTTACGCCAAGCCGGCTGCGCCATTCTCCTGGGAGCCGGACGAGGTCGAAGTGCTGGCCTCGGGCACGCTGGCCAAGACCGCCGGCCCCGTGTATGGCCCGGACGGAACGCTGATCGCGCGCTTCAGTTCCGTCTGGCGGCTGGAAGCGCCCAAGACCTGGCGTATCGTCTTCGATGGCGGTACCGAGGTGTGCAAGAAATAACTATTTGGCCTTTTCGTAGGTGCCGCCGATACCCAGGCCGGACTTGCTGTCGGCATGCAGGGCATTGCCTTCCACCGTCAATGTCATCGTCTTGAACGCGGACGGGGTAAAGGCTTCGCGGTTCTTGACGGTAAAGCCTGCCAGTCGTGCCTTGGCCCGGTCTGCTGGCAGGTTGATCCATTGGTAATCGGTGGCGGCGCCTTTCATGCGCAAGCCGGCGCGTTGCCATTGCTCGCCGCCGGGCATGTTGGTGATGGCGTCGCCGTTGCGCTTGGAAACCGCAGTGGCGGTCTTGCCGCTGGCGCTTTCAAACAAGACTTCCACCTCCGCCAGCGGCCCTTCGTGCGGAAAACCGACGATGGCAACCCACAAGCCGGGTTCGGCGGGTTTGGTTCTGCCATAGTCATCGGCTTCGAACAGCGCAAAATCGGGTTTTTCCTGTGGCGCGCTGGTCAGCGTGACTTCATCCCCCTTTGCGGCCCAGGTGCCATGGGCATACTGGTCGACCGCGCCATACATGAGGGCCCATTGAAAGGTGCCATCGGCCTTGAGCAGTAATTCGGAGCCGACTTCGCTGCGGCCATTCAGGTAGTAGTGCCCGGGAAGCGTGGCGGCGAGTGCTGGCGCTGAACAGATCAGTGCCAGCACTGCGGCGGCGAGAAAGCGTTTCATAGGAGCCTTGAGTTATTTTTAAGGCAATCCTATCACTTGCCGTAAACGCTCGCCGCCGCGTCTTCAATCGTGCGCGCGGTCAGGCCGGCTCGGCGTGCTCCACCAGCAACTGGACCTTGGTGACGCCGTTGTACTCGTTGGCGTCAAGGCGGAAGGCCACGCGCGCGCGGTCGCCCAGCGCATCGATGTGGCCGAACCAGATAGCGTCGTAGCGGGCGCCGTTTTTCTCCAGCAGCAGCTTGAGGTGGCGCTCCTTGAGAATGCGCTGGCTGACGATCCGGAACTCGTCGCAGAACACCGGCGGCGCAAAGCCCTGGCCCCACACCTGGCCGTCCATGAGTTCAATGAAGGACGTGGTGTAGTAAGCATCTTCCAGCGGGCCGTCGGTTTCGATGACGCGTTCCAGCTGCTGCTTGCTGAGCCACGCACGGCCCACTTCTTCAAACGCGGCGGCGAAAGCGTCGAACGTCTCGGCGCGCAAGGTCAGGCCGGCCGCCATCGCGTGGCCGCCAAACTTATCGATCAGCGACGGCGCTTTTTTGTACACCAGGTCCAGCGCATCGCGCAGGTGGAAGCCGGGGATCGAGCGGCCCGAGCCCTTGATCCAGCCGTCCGCGCCTGGCGCGAAGGTGATGGTCGGGCGGTAGAACTTTTCCTTGAGGCGCGAGGCCACAATCCCGATCACGCCCTGATGCCAGGTATCGTCAAACACGCAGATGGTGCTGCTTTCGGCCGGCTCAAACGCGTCCAGGTGCAGCATGGCGGTGTCCTGCATGTCGGCTTCGATTTCGCGGCGCTTGAGGTTGATGTCATTGAGTTGCTGCGCCAGCTGCCAGGCGCGGCCCTCGTCGTCGGTAATCAGGCATTCGATCCCGAGCGACATATCTTCCAGGCGGCCGGCCGCATTCAGGCGCGGACCCAGGGCGAAACCCAGGTCGAACGGATTGGCGTTGCGCGGCTCGCGGCCCGCCACGCGGAACAGGGCCGCCACGCCCGCGTGCATGCGGCCCATGCGCATGCGCTTGAGGCCTTGGGCGACCAGGATGCGGTTATTGGCATCGAGGCGCACCACGTCGGCCACCGTGCCCAGTGCCACCAGGTCCAGCAGATTGTCCAGCTTGGGCTGGGTCTGGGCATCGAATACACCGCGCTTGCGCAGCTCGGCGCGCAGGGCCAGCAGCACGTAGAACATCACGCCGACGCCGGCGATGTGCTTGCTCGGGAAGCCGCATTCCGGCTGGTTGGGATTCACGATCACGCGCGCGGCGGGCAAGGTATCGGCCGGCAGGTGGTGATCGGTCACCACAACCTCGATGCCGCGGCGGTTGGCCTCGGCCACGCCATCGATGCTGGCGATGCCGTTATCGACCGTGATGATGATGTCCGGCTGCTTTTCGCGCGCCGTCAGCGCCACGATTTCCGGTGTCAGGCCATAGCCATACTCGAAGCGGTTGGGCACGATGAAATCGATGTTGGCGCCCATCGCGCGCAAGCCGCGCAGCGCCACGGCGCAGGCGGTGGCGCCATCGCAGTCGTAGTCGGCCACGATCACCATGCGCTTGCCGGCGGCGATCGAGTCGGCCAGGAACACTGCAGCGGCGTCGATATGCAGCAGGCCGGAAGGCGGAATCATGGCCGCCAGCTCGCTTGACAGCTCTTTCACGTCGGTCAGGCCGCGTGCCGCGTACAGGCGTGCCAATACAGGATGGATGCCGTTCTGGCGCAGCATTTCGGATTCGCGGAACGGGTAGGGACGGGTGGCGATGCGGGTCATGATTGCTTCAACAGGTGAGACAGGGAAGGCTTGCGCCAGAATTTACGTTGCGTCATGCCGGTGCTGTTGACATCCGTCCAGCCATGGCGATGGCTGAGCATCAGGTTCACGCGCGCCACGCGGCCGGCTTTCAGCGCCGCCAGCAGCGGCGCAAACCAGTCCTGCTCAAGGCGCTGCATGCGCGCCAGCCAGTCGGCCCAGTCGCCCACCTGCGCCGGCGCGATCAGCTCCGCCAGCATGGCGGTTCCCGGTTCGGCGATCAGTTGTTGCGCATCTGGCTGGCGCTGGCTTAATGCCGCCATCCAGGCCGGGCCGCCGGCGATCGCCAGTTGGCCGCCGGGTGCGGCCGGGCCGGCGCCGCCCCACAGCCAGCAGGAATTCACCGGCTGCAGGCCGCGCGCCTGGCGCGCTTCATTGATCGGATGCTCGTGCCACAGCATCTGGATTTCATTTTGCAGGCGGCGGAAATCGCGCGCGTGATCGCCTTCCGGCAGCCAGTCGCTCATGCTCTGGGTGGTGGTGGCGTCGGGCGAGGCGGTGCTCAGCGTGGTCCAGTCATCGGCGCGCATAAACCACAGGCCGGGCGCGCCATGCAGCAGCGGTTTGCCGATGTCGTCGAAATACGGGCGGGCGATGTCATACAGGCTAAGCGACTCTGCCTCGGTCAGTTGCAGGCCGCGCAGGTCGGACAGGAGCAGGTGCGTGCGCGAGATCTGCACGTGCGCAGGCTGCAGCATGAACCAGTAGCCCTGGCTTGCCTCGGCGGCCAGTCCGCAGCCGCGCATGGCCGCGGTGGCCAGCGGCGCCCCGGTGTCCGGCTGGCCGGGCGCGCTGGCCAGGCCCAGTGCATGGGCCAGCCAGGCTTCGTGCGGCAACACGCGGCTATCGCTGTCATAACTATGATGTTGCAAGCTGCCGTGGCGCGCCAGCAACGCTGCCAGCGCCGGCGCGTTGAGCGCGCGTATCAGGTCGTTGGCCAGCTCTGGTGGAGGTAGTGCAAAGGGGATTGCGAGGGTAATTTCGTTCATCCCGAGATTGTAGGGCATCCCGCGACGGGATGAATTAATTCTTTCAAGAAATTAAAATTACCAAAAAACCACGCGAATAGGAAAATTCTTAATTATTGTAAGTAAATGTTCGCTATAATTGCGACAACTAACATGCATTAACAGCATTACTCGAACCACCGTAATGCTTGGTATCACCAGCCCCTGCCTACCCAAACACCGTAACAGCGGCGCCGGCCCACAACTCCAAAAACGATTTTTTTTGAAGGCCTAGAATGAGCGCGATCAACCTTGCTACCACTATTCACATTTGCGAAGATACTAATGGTAACTTCGACATCCGCGATATCCTGAAACAGGCGGGCTACACCGCACAAACCTCGTTGGAAATTGCTGAGATGTCGGTTGTGCTGCCAGACGGTACGATTGCCGACGGCGACACGCCGCTGTTTGGCCAGGTGGATGCGGATACCATTTACGTTCATCCGGGCGCCTGGGCGCCGAACTACAACGGCCAGTTCGCGACGTTTGAATTTGTGCTGGACCAGGGCAAGAACACCAATTCCATCACGCTGAGCCTGCAAGTGGTGGTCGATCCCGTCAATGACGCGCCAACCGGCGCCGACAAGGCCTTCAACCTGAACAATGGCGCACCGGTGGTGCTGTCCCAGGGCGATTTCGGCTTTGTGGACGCGGTCGAACACGACGCGTTCATGTCGGTCATCATCACCTCGCTGCCAACCGCTGGCAAGGTCACGCTGAACGGCGTTGCCGTCGCCATCGGTACGGAAATTTCCGCAGCGGACATCGCAGCGGGCAAGCTGGCGTTTGAGCCGAGCCAGTCCACGTCGGGCAGCTTCGATGTCGGCTTCAAGGTACGCGATAACGGCGGCACCGTCGGCTGCGGCGCGGCCGACACCAGCGCCACGCCCAACTACCTGACCTTCAAAGTGCCGCAAGCGCACATCGGCGATTTCGTCTGGGAAGACAGCAACGGCAATGGCGTGCAGGACAGCGGCGAAGCCGGCCTGGCCAATGTGACCGTGCAGCTCAAGAACAGTGCGGGCCAGGTGGTCGGCACCACCACTACGGACGCAGCCGGAAAATACCACTTTGACGTGGATGCCGGCACTTACTCGGTGACCGTGAAAACCCCCGACGGCTACAGCGTGACGCAGAAAGGCCAGGGCGGCAACGATGCGCTCGATAGCGATATCGACGCCGCCGGCAACACCGCGCCGATCGCGCTGGCGCCAGGTGAAACCAATAACAAGGCCGATGCCGGCCTGTACCGTCCCGTCTCGTTGGGCGACACTGTGTGGTACGACAGCAACCGCAATGGCGTGCAGGATGCGGGTGAAGCTGGCGTGGCCGGCGTAAAAGTCACGCTGCTGGACGCCAGCGGCAATCCGGTGGCTGGCGCAACTGCCACCACCGATGCCAACGGCCATTACCAGTTCAGCAACCTGAAACCGGGCACCTACAGCGTGCAGTTTGACCAGACCAGCCTGCCAGCGAACTATGTGTTCACGGCACAAGGCCAGGGCGGCAATGCCACCAAGGATTCCGATGCGGATGTCAGCACCGGCAAGACCGCGCAAGTGACGCTGAACTCGGGTGACAGCAGCCAGCACCTGGATGCGGGCATCGTCATCAAGCAGGCCACCGTGGGCGACCGCGTGTGGGAAGACACCAATGGCAACGGCGTGCAGGACGCGGGTGAGCAGGGCCTCGACGGCGTGCAGGTGGCGCTCAAGGACAGCACCGGCAAAGTGGTCAGCACCGTTACCACGCATGATGGCGGCCAGTACAGCTTCACGGTGGATCCAGGCACCTATTCGGTATCGGTCACCGCGCCGAACGGCTACGTCGCCACCGGCGCCGGCCAGGGCGGCAATAGCGCCACCGACAGCGATATCGACACCAACGGCAACACCGGCAGCTTCACCCTGACGCCGGACCAGAACAAGAGCGACGTCGATGCGGGCTTCTACCGTCCTGCCTCGCTGGGCGACAAGGTCTGGTACGACGGCAATCACAACGGCGTGCAGGACAGTGGCGAAGCGGGCGTGGCAGGTGTTAAAGTCATCCTGCTGGACGCCACCGGCAATCCGACCGGCATCACCGCCACCACTGACGCCAGCGGCAACTACAGCTTCAACAATCTGAAGCCAGGCACCTACAGCGTGCAGTTCGACAAAGCCACGCTGCCAGCCAACTATGTCTTCACCGCGCAAGGCCAGGGCGGCGCCGATGTCGATTCGGACGCCAATGTCACGACCGGCAAGACCGGCCAGGTGACCCTGAATTCGGGCGACAACAATCACGATCTGGACGCAGGCGTCTACATCCAGCAAGCCACCGTGGGCGACCGCGTGTGGGAAGACCGCAATGGCAATGGCGTGCAGGACACCGGTGAGCAGGGCCTGGATGGCGTGCAGGTGGCGCTCAAGGACAGCACCGGCAAAGTAGTCAGCACCGTGACCACCCACGATGGCGGCCAGTACAGCTTCACGGTTGATCCAGGTACGTATTCGGTATCGGTGAGCGCGCCGTCCGGCTACGTGGCGACCGGCGCGGGCCAGGGCGGCAACAGCGCGACCGACAGCGATATCGACGCCAGCGGCAACACCGGCAGCTTCACGCTGGTATCCGGCCAGGCCAAGACCGACGTCGACGCCGGCCTCTACCGTCAAGCCTCGCTGGGCGACCGCGTGTGGAACGACGCCAACCAGAACGGCGTGCAGGACGCCGGCGAAAGTGGCGTGGCGGGTATCAAGGTCATTCTGCTGGACGCCTCGGGCAACCCGACCGGCATCACGGCGACCACTGACGCCAGCGGCAACTACAGCTTCAACAACCTCAAGCCAGGCACTTACAGCGTGCAGTTTGACAAGGCCACGCTGCCAGGCGGCTATGTGTTCACCGCGCAGGGAGCGGGCACCAGCGCCACCGATTCGGATGCCAACACCAGCACCGGCAAAACCGCGCAGGTTACGCTCAATTCGGGTGACAACAACCAGGATCTGGATGCCGGTATCTATGTCCAGAAGGCCAGCGTGGGCGACCGCGTGTGGGAAGACAGCAACGGCAACGGCGTGCAGGATGCGGGCGAACTGGGTGTCGATGGCGCCACCGTGTCGCTCAAGGATGCGAATGGCAATGTGGTCAGCACCGTGGTCACCCACGATGGCGGCCAGTACAACTTCACCGTTGATCCAGGCACATACACCGTGTCGGTGGCGGCGCCTGCGGGCTATGCTTTCACCGGTTCGGGCAAGGGCGGTAACGCCAATCTGGACAGCGACGTCAACGCCAGCGGCGAAGTCAAAGTCTCGCTGGCGCCGGGCGAAACCAATAACAGCATTGATGCCGGTGTCTACCGTCCGGCCTCGCTGAGCCAGGTGGTCTGGTTCGATGCCGACCGCGATGGCCGCTTGAACAACGGCGAAGTGGGCGCGGCGGGCGTCAAAGTGATCCTGCTGGACGCCAACGGTGTGGCGGTGCCGGGCGCGGTGGCGACCACCGATGCGAACGGCCACTACCAGTTCACCAACCTGGCGCCAGGCAAGTACAGCGTCCAGTTCGACAAGAGCAGCCTGCCAGCGGGCTATGACTTCACCTCGGCCACCCAGGGCGGCCCGGGCAGCGGTGGCTCGGATGCCGACACCGGCACCGGCAAGACCGCGCAAGTCACGCTGACCTCCGGCCAGGACCTGACGCTGCGCGCCGGCCTGGTGATCCAGCAGGCCACCATTGGCGACCGCGTGTGGGAAGACACCAACGGCAACGGCGTGCAGGATGCAGGCGAAGCCGGCATCGTTGGCGTCAAGGTTGACCTGAAGGACGCCAGCGGCAACGTCGTCAAGACCACCACCACCGGCGCCGACGGCAAGTACAGCTTCACCGTTGACCCGGGCAAGTACACCGTGTCCGTGACTGCGCCAAATGGCATGACCGCGACCGGCCAGCACAAAGGCGCCGACGGCTTGGACAGCGACATCAACGCCGACGGCCAGAGCGACCAGATCACCTTGAGCGCCGGCCAGACCAACAACAACGTCGATGCCGGCTTCTACAAGGGCGCGACGCTGGGCGACCGCGTCTGGTATGACACCAACAAGAACGGTATCCAGGACAGCGGCGAAACCGGCGTGGCCGGCGTCAAGGTCATTCTGCTGGACGCGTCCGGCAATGCCACCGGCGTCACCGCCACCACGGATGCCAGCGGCAACTACAGCTTCACCAACCTGAAACCGGGCACCTACAGCGTCCAGTTCGACAAGACCACGCTGCCGGCCAACTACGTGTTCACCGCCGCCGACCAGGGCACCAATGACGCCAAGGATTCGGACGCCAACGTCACCACCGGCAAGACCGCACAAGTGACGCTGACCTCGGGCGCCGTCAACAGCGACCTGGACGCGGGCATCGTGGCGCTGCCGGCCAAGCTGGGCGACACCGTCTGGGAAGACAAGAACGGCAATGGCGTGCAGGATGCGGGCGAAGCCGGCATTGGCGGCGTCACCGTGCAGCTCAAGGACAGCACTGGCAAAGTGGTGCAAACCACCACCACCGGCGCTGACGGCAAATACGCCTTCACCGCCGACCCGGGCACGTACACGGTGTCGGTCACCGCGCCGAAGGACTACTACTTCACCGGTAAGGATGCCGGCACCGACGATACCGTCGATAGCGACTTCAGCAGCACTGGCCAGAGCAATGCCGTGACGCTGAAACCAGGCGAAATCAACAACACCGTGGATGCGGGCCTGTACAAATACGGTACCATCGGCGACCGCGTCTGGTTGGACAGCAACAAGAACGGCCTCCAGGACAGCAGCGAATGCGGCATCTGCGGCGTCAAGGTCAAACTGATCGACGCCGACGGCAAGCAGGTCGGCGCGACGGTGACCACCGATGCCAACGGCAACTACCAGTTCACCAACCTGAAACCAGGCAGCTACACCGTGGTGTTCGACAAGAGCTCGCTGCCGGAAGGCATGACCTTCACCAGCGCCAATGTCGGCAGCAACGACAGCATTGATTCCGATGTGGATGCCAACGGTGTCTCGCACGTAATCAAGCTGACCTCCGGCCAGGTCGACAAAACCGTCGATGCGGGCGTGCTGGCCGCCGCCACCATTGGCGACCGCGTGTGGATCGACAAGAACGCCAACGGCATCCAGGATGATGGCGAAAGCGGCAAGTCCGGCGTCACCGTGGAACTGCGCGACAGCACCGGCACCGTGGTCAAGACCACCACCACCGACAGCAACGGCAACTACAAGTTCTCGGTGGAGGCAGGCACCTACTCGGTCGGCATCAAGGCGCCAGCCGGCTACCTGATTACCGCCAAGGACGTCGGCAGCAACGGCGCCGTCGACAGCGATGCGGACGCCAGCGGCAACCTGGGCTCGGTCACCGTGACCGCAGGCCAGAACGTCACCAATATGGACGCCGGCCTGTACCAGAAAGCGGAAGTCGGCGACAAGGTCTGGTACGACACCAATGGCGATGGCATCCAGCAAAGTAACGAACTGGGCGCCAAAGGCCTGAAAGTGTCGCTGCTCAACGAAAAAGGCGATGTGATCGCGACCGACACCACGGATTCCAGCGGCGTGTACTCGTTCACCGATCTGATGCCTGGCAAATACTCGGTCAAGTTCACCGCGCCGGACGGCTACATCTTCACCAAGCAGGACCAGGGCAGCAATGACAGCGTCGATTCGGACGCCGACAGCACCGGCCAGACTGCGCAGTTCACGCTGAGCTCCGGCCAGGTCGACAAAACCCGTGACGCCGGCCTGGTCAAGGCCGCCAGCATTGGCGACCGCGTGTGGGAAGACAGCAACTACAACGGTATCCAGGACAGTGGCGAGAAGGGCGTAGACGGCGTGACCGTCAAGCTGTACGACGCCAACACCGGCGCACTGAAAGCCACCACCGTGACCCACGACGGCGGCCAGTACCTGTTCGACGACCTGGCGGCAGGCAGCTACAAAGTGGAAGTCACGGCCGGCAGCGGCTGGTACTTCACCAAGTCCGGCCAAGGCACGGACGCCAACGATTCCGACATCACCATCGTGTCGGGCAGCAGCGGCAAGACGGGCGCGATTACGCTGGGCACCGGCCAGAACATCACCACCGAAGATGCCGGCCTGTACCGCAAGGCGGCGATTGGCGACAAGGTCTGGCGTGACGCCAACCACAACGGCATCCAGGACAGCGGCGAAGAGGGCATCGGCGGCATCAGCGTAGCGCTGTTTGATACGGCAACCGGCAAGCAGATCGGCTCGACCGTCAAGACCGACGCCAACGGCAACTACAAGTTCAGCGACCTGAACCCGGGCAACTACTACCTGCAGTTCGACAAGACCGATGTGAAGGTGTACTTCGCTTCGGACAAGACGACCTACAACATGAGCAACTGGAAGTGGGGCATGAAGAATATCGGCACCAACGACCAGATCGACTCGGACGTGCAGGGCGATGGCAAGTCGCTGGTGAACATCACCAAGACCGACAACATCGCGCTGACGTCGGGCAAGAACGACATGAGCTGGGATGCCACCATCACGCCAATCGCGATCGACCTGAACGGCGACGGCATCCACACCATCGCGCGCCAGGACATGACCGGCAGCTTCGACCTGCTGGGCAATGGCAAGCCGATCCAGTCGGGCTGGCTGTCCAAGGGCGATGGCTTCCTGGCCATCGACAAGAATGGCAACGGCCAGATCGACGACATCAGCGAACTGTTCGGCGGCGTCAGCAAGGGTTCGGGCTTCGCCAAGCTGGCCAGCTACGACAGCAACCACGATGGCGTGGTGGACGCCCGCGATACCGACTTCGCCAGCCTGCTGATCTGGCAGGACGCCAACAGCAACGGCAAGACCGATGCGGGTGAGCTGATGAGCCTGAAGGATGCGGGCATCGCCAGCCTCAAAGTGAGCTACACCGAATTGCCGTTCGTGGACGAGAACAACAACCTGCATCTGGAGCGCAGCAGCGTCACGCTGAGCAACGGCAAAACCGCAGACATGACCGACGTGTATTTCAACGTCGCCAGGGAAGATGCGGCAGCGGCTGGCGTGATCACGCCAACCATCGCCGACCTGATGCAGGAAACCAGCCAGGCCGTGCAGCTGGTGGGCCAGTGCCCGGCAGTACACGCTTAATTCGCCAGACCAAGACCGACCAATAGAAAACAGAAAATAGAAAGCACATTATGAAAATCAAATTCGCACTGAAAACCGCCGCCATCGCAGCAGCCCTGGCCTTCTCGGGCGCCAGCCACGCCGCCATCGGTTACGCTCCGCACACGGTAGGCCTGGTGACCGACACCCACGGCACGCTGCTGAGCGGCACCGCCTCCCAGGGCGTATCCGCCTACGACCTGACCGGTACCGCACTGGGCGCGCAGATCCTGGCGTTTTGCGTGGAAGCCAAAGTCGCGCAGGGCAACGGCACGGTCTACACCGAACACGATAAAGTGAACCTGTCGACGCTGTGGTCCGGCTCGACCGGCAACAAGGTCAAAGCGCTGTTTGAAACCTCGTACGGCACGCTGCTGGATGGCACCGCCATCGAGCAGAAGAAAAAGCTGCTGGGCTTCCAGCTGGCGCTGTGGGACCTGATTGAAGATGATGGCGATATGTACCACGGCACGACGCAGAAGTTCTCGACCGGCCTGACCGGCAACAGCGGCGCCTACGTGGCGACCGCGCAGCAAATGCTGACGGCGGCATCGACCCACACGCTGACCAATATGTACAATTACAGCACCTTCACCGGTGTGGCGGATAGCGCCCATTCGCAAAACCTGCTGAGCGTGTCGGCCGTACCGGAAGCCGATACCTGGGCCATGATGGCCGTCGGCCTGGGCCTGATCGGCTTCATGGGCCGCCGCAAATCCGACAAGAGCGAGAAATTCGCCGTTTAAGCAGTTCTTAAGGCCTGAACGCCGCGCCCTGGCAGCTGCACGCTGCCCGGCGCGGCTTTTTTATGGGCCAAGGTTCGGTGTTTCACCCATGAAATCCCTTTTGTATGGCACACTGCGGGCTATTCAGATTGATCCCCTCGGGAGCCCATGAGCATAGTCAAGAATTTGCCGTTCGAATGGCTGGTTGGCCTGCGTTATACGCGTGCTGGCAAGCGCAGCGGGCGGAATAGTTTTATATCGTTTATCTCGCTGATCTCCATGGCCGGCATTGGCCTGGGCGTGGCGGCGCTGATCGTGGTGCTGTCGGTGATGAATGGCTTCCAGAAGGAAGTCACGGACCGCATGCTGTCGGTGCTGGCCCACGTCGAGATTTTCGATGGCCGCGGTTCCATGCCGAACTGGCAGGCGGAAGCCGCCGAAGCGCGCAAGAATCCAGAAGTGATCGGCACCGCGCCTTTCGCAGAAACCCAGGGCATGCTGGTGCGCGACGACGTGCTGCGTCCCGCCGTGATCCGCGGCGTGCTTCCGGAAGAAGAACCGAAAGTCTCCGATGTCGCCAGGCAGACCAGGCGCGGCAGCTTTAACGCGTTGCAGCCGGGCGCTTACAATATCGTGCTGGGCATCGAGCTGGCGCGCGCGCTGCGCGTCAACCTCGGCGAGAAAGTGACGCTGGCGCTGGCACAAGGCCAGCCGACGCCCGCTGGCGTGCTGCCGCGTTTGCGCTCATTTACCGTGGTCGGCATCTTTGAAGCTGGCCACAACGAGTTCGATTCGGCACTCGCGTTCGTGCACCTGACCGACGCCGAGAAACTGCTGCGCATTGACGCGCCGGCCGGCCTGCGTCTGCGCTTGCAGGACATGCACCGCGCGCCGCAGGTGGCCGAGGATCTCAAGCACTCGATGCCGGGCGAGCTGTTTGTGCGCGACTGGTCCAAGCTCAATGCCAACTGGTTCGCCGCCGTGCAGACCGAAAAGCGCATGATGTTCATTATCCTGACGCTGATTATCGCGGTGGCCGCATTCAACCTGGTGTCCACGCTGGTGATGACCGTGACCGACAAGCAGGCCGACATCGCCATCCTGCGCACGCTGGGCGCCTCGCCGCGTTCGGTCATGAAGATCTTCATGATCCAGGGCGCGCTGGTGGGCATACTGGGCACCGTGATCGGCGTCAGCCTGGGCGTGCTGGTGGCGCTGAACATCGATGTGATCGTACCGTTTATTGAACATTTATTGGGAGTGCAGTTCTTGTCCAAGGATATTTACTACATCAGCACCGTGCCTTCGGATTTGCGTTGGCCGGACGTCTTCAAGATCGGCGGCGTGGCCGTGGTGCTGGCTTTTGTCGCGACCTTGTACCCAAGCTGGTGGGCCGCCCGTGTGAAACCTGCGGAGGCGCTGCGCTATGAGTAACCAGGAACCTGTCGTTCTGTCCTGCCGCAACCTCGGTAAGACCTTCACCCAGGGCAGCTACTCGGTCAAGGTGCTGGCCGGTATCGATATCGACGTGCGCCGTGGCGAGCGGGTGGCGATTGTCGGCGCTTCCGGCTCCGGCAAATCGACGCTGCTGCATCTGCTGGGCGGCCTCGATACGCCGACCGCCGGCAGCGTGACCCTGCAAGGCAAGGACTTCGCCAGCCTCAGTGAATCGGCGCGCGGTGACCTGCGCAATTCGTCGCTGGGCTTTGTCTACCAGTTCCATCACCTGCTGCCGGAATTCAGCGCGCAGGACAACGTCGCCATGCCGCTCATGATCCGCCGCGTCAAGCGTGACGTCGCTACGTCGGCGGCGCAGGAAATCCTGAAGCGCGTCAATCTGGGCAAGCGCGTATCGCACGTGCCGGGCGAGCTGTCCGGCGGCGAACGTCAGCGCGTAGCCCTGGCGCGCGCGCTCGTCACCCAGCCGGCCTGCGTGCTGGCCGATGAACCGACCGGTAACCTGGACCACGCCACCGCGCAGCAGATTTTTGACCTGATGCTGGAACTGTCGCGCACCCTGGGCACCGCGTTTGTCATTGTCACCCACGACATCGAACTGGCACGCCGCTGCGACCGCGTGCTGCGCATGACCGAGCAGGGATTGCAGCCAGACGAGGCGTAAGCCATGTGGATAGACACCCACTGCCATCTGGACGCGTACGAATTCGGCAACGAATCCGTGGCCCTGGCCGCGCTGGCCAAGGCGCAGGGCGTGGACATGATCGTGCTGCCGGCGGTGGAAGTGGCCAACTTCGCCATCATGGCGCAGCTGGCGGCCAGCGTGGACAATGCCTGTTATGCGCTGGGCATCCATCCCATCTACGTACCGCATGCGAAGGAAGATGACCTGCGCGTGTTGCGCGAGCAGGTCGCCGCCGCCATGGACGATCCGCGTTTTGTGGCGCTGGGCGAGATCGGCCTCGACTTCTTCATTCCCATGCTGACCGAGCCGGCCATGCGCGACAAGCAGGTCTTCTTCTTCCGCGAGCAGCTGAAGATTGCCCGTGACTTCAACCTGCCGGTGCTGACCCATGTGCGCCGTTCGCAGGACGTGGTGCTCAAGCATGTGCGGCAGATTCGGCCGAATGGCGGCATCGCGCACGCCTTCAATGGCAGCGCGCAGCAGGCGCAAGGCTATATCGACCTCGGTTTCAAGCTGGGCTTCGGCGGCGCCATGACCTTCACGCGCGCCTTGCAGATCCGCCGGCTGGCGGCGGACTTGCCGCTGGAGTCCATCGTGCTGGAAACCGATGCGCCGGACATTGCGCCGTCCTGGGTACATCCGGGCCGCAACAGTCCGGACCAGATTCCGCGCATCGGCGCCGTGCTGGCCGAACTACGCGGCATGACAGTGGAGCAGGTGGCCGCCGCCACCACGGCGAACGCCCAAAACGTGCTGCCAAGAATTTCCTTGCGGTAATTATTTCCCAATTGTGGGATTTGGTTAGATTTGATATTTGCTTAACAGTGCATAATTTCAAATCTTTACACCCACCTAACGGAGAGCCCGCCTTGAAAAACAACGTACGTAACTATAGCCTCGCAGCCCTCCTGCTGGTGCCCGCGCTGGGCTTCGCCGAGCCGAGCGAAGTCACCGAGCGCGCGATTGACGTCCCCAAATGCAACGCACCGGCTGCCAAGGTGGTGTTCACCGAATTCAAATGCAAATCGGCAGACTGCTCATCCGGCTCCGGCCAGCAGGACCCGCGCCAGTACCGCTGGTGGGAGCGGCAGGGCAATGTGGCGCAGCCAAGCTACACCGGCGTCGGCACCGGCATGACCGAAATGCTGGCCACCGCGCTGACCCAGACCGGCTGCTTCGACGTCCAGGAGCGCGCCGCGCTGGACGAAATCAACAAGGAACTGGCCCTGGTGGGCAAGAAGGTCGAAGCCGAAGCGGCCGACTACATGATTACCGGCTCGATTACCTCGCTGGGCTTCGAACAAAGCTCGACCGGCCTGGGTGGCCTGAGCTTCCTGAAAGGCCCGTTGGGCCTGCTGGCCGGCTCGGTTGACTTCAAAAAATCCAAGGTCCACATGAACATGGACATCCGAGTGGTGGACGTCAAGCGCGCCAAGATCATCGCGTCCAAGACCTTCCAGGCCAATAACGAGAAAAACGGTTTCGGCATCTCGGCACTGGGCTGGGGCGGCGGCACCGCGCTGGGCGGCAACCATGCCAGCATCAGCGGTTCGCCGCTGGAAGAAGTGGCGCGTGACCTGCTGGTGAAATCGACCTCGTTCCTGACCGAGACCATCGCCGCGAAAAACATCACCGAACACGTGGCCATCAAAGCCACCGACGTGAGCGTCAAATAAAGCGGCCACCTGGCGGTGGCCGATGGACGCCGCCTTGCTATTTGCACTGCGGACTGGCGGGCATGCCACACATGATGGCGCGGGTGACGTCGTCATTTGCCAGATACGTGGTGTGGGCCGTGTAGGGATTTTCCAGGTAGCCGAAATAGGTCTTGTCGTTGGAGACCAGCACATTGGCGATGGCCGCCTTGTTGCTGTAGTTGCTGGGCTGTAGCCACCAGGAGAGCTGGTCGTTCGGGTCGGTGAAAGCGACCACCGTGATCTTCGGTACCAGGCTGCGCGTCTTCTGGGCCGACAGCAGCCGGTTGAGGGCATCGTCACGTTTGCCGTCGGCCAGCAGCGATAGCGTAGCACTGCGGTCGGCCAGACTCAGTATCGGCAATTGATTCGCGCCCATGTACAGATAGGAGATACGTTCGATGGCGTCATCGCCCGCGCGCTTGCTGCTGCTATCGGCAGGATGGCCTGCCATGAGGTTGAGCGCGTCGAAAGTCATCTTGCTGCCCAGGCTTTCGGAGATCAGCACCAGCGGCACCGTCTTGCCGGCATTGCGGCTGGCCTGTTCTGCGGTTACCTGCGTGATGGCGTTGATGAAGGCCTGATTGATCGCGGCCTTGCTCTCGCCCTGATAAATCAGCGCATCGGACAGGCAGTCATTCATCAGCGTGTCTTTGAGCCTGGCGTTCAAGGTGGCGCGCACTGGCCGGCATGCATCATCCGCCGCGCAATTGGTCGGCGTGCCGCTGAGGTCATAGGCCAGCGTGGCCTTGCCTGGCGCCGTGAGGCCGGACCAGATAAACGCACTAAAGTAAATCGTGCCATCGGGCGTGCTGCTTTCCGCGCTGACGATCTCGATGCCATCGATATTTTTTGTCTGACTGGTTTTGGCCGCAGAGGTGCTTTGTCCTGTCGCCCTGGCGAGCGTGGTGATCGTCTCCAGCGCCCACTGCTGCTTATGCGTGCACATGCCGTGGACCAGTATCACATCAACCCTTTTGTCGGGCGTATTTGCCAGCAACTGTGTGATGCCTGCAAACGGTTTGCTGTCCTTGATCACCACATCCGGCTTGTACGGCGTGCTGCTGCAAGCGGCAAGGAAAACGGCCAAAGCGGCGATACCTCTTTTCATGGCGTACTCCTGGGCATCCGTTGTGAGATTGCCTATGGTGCCTGAAATTCTGGCTAACAATTCTCGTCAATTATCACGTTGAGGCATCTCAAGCGGGCAGGGTTGTCCAGCGTTGTAGTATCACTGCCGGGAGGTGGTGCGATGCGTATGGTGCTGATTGGCGTTGCGGCAGGCGTGACAGCGCTACAGATGCAGGCGTCGCTACCTTCATGGACCATGCTCGCCGCGCTGGCCGTCCTGTCCGCGTTGCTGCTCCTGCTGCGGCGTCGCCTGCGCGCCATGGCGAACCTGGGCCATGGCGCGATTGCCGGCTTCCTGTGGGCCGGCTGGCTGGCACACCAGGCGCTGGCGCCGCAGCTCGCGCTGGAGGACGAGGGGCGCGATATTCAGCTGACCGGTACCATCGATAACTTGCCATACCGTTTTTCTCAAGGCGTGCGCTTCAATTTTTTAGTGCAGGGCGCCAGCGCCGCGGTGCCGCAGCGGCTGGCGTTAGCGTGGTATGAAGGGTATCGCGACCAGGTCAGTGTGGTGCCGGACCTGCAGCCCGGCGAACGCTGGCAGCTTACCGTGCGCTTGCAGCGGCCCCATGGCAATGCCAATCCCTACGGCTTTGATTACGAAGCGTGGCTGCTGGAGCAGGGCTTGCGCGCGACCGGCTACGTGCGTCCGGCGCGCGGTAACCAGCGGCTGGATGGCTTCGTTGTGAGTGTTGGCAACCTGGTTGAACGTAGCCGGGCGGCGCTGCGGGAACGCATCCTTGCCGCGCTGCCGGGGCGGCCGTATGCCAATGTGATCGTCGCGCTGGTGGTTGGCGATCAGCGCGGTATCGAGCAGTCGGACTGGCAGGTGTTCAACCGCACTGGTATCGGCCATCTGATATCCATTTCAGGTCTGCATATCACCATGGTGGCGGGCCTGTTCGCGCTGGTGGCCTATACGCTGTGGCGCTGGTCCTTCTTCACGCGCGCGCAACTGCCCCTGCTGCTGCCGGCGCAGAAAGTGGCGGCGCTGGTCGGGGCGGCGGTGGCGTTGCTGTATGTGCTGCTGGCTGGTTTCGGCGTGCCGGCGGGACTTATACGTTGCGCAACACTTGATTTATAAAAGAAGCCGAAGATTTTGTTGGGATACTTATCCATCTAGTGTGCTGTCGCTAGATGAAAGTTTACTGTGGCAGATCAACAACGTTTTGCCCAAGCTGTTCGATTCTTTTCCAGCAGTAGACTTGCCCGCGAACTGAGAAAGCTATCACGTACTCGTGAGTACACCTCCATATGCGATTGCCAAAGGGCTCTAGGGGGCAAGGAGGGCGAGGCTGAGGTTTTGTTTTTTGGCCGGCAATATACGTCTTCCGAAACTACGAGGAAGGTTGGAATGCGAGTGAATACGCAAGGATGCTTAAGCGCCCAGCTGTTCACCTGCTTTGCGCTAAAGTCACGGCTGTTGCGCCATAGAATGCGCTGATAGAATTCTCAACGTAATTACTCGGGTTTGACGGAAGAACCCAAGTTGCCACCAACAACAATCTTCCTGTTGAGGCTGGCGCGAGATTTATGCGATCTCTCGCCGCCTTGATGGCTTTCATAGCTCGCTCGCCGGGCTCGCCAGGTAGTCGTTGTGCACCGCCAAGGAGCAGGACTAGGTTATGAGATTGGTTGTGCATGACGTCCGCTAGGGTGTCTGCCAGCGTCAATTCGCCCATCTCACTGGCCGGAGCACATTCGCCCCCGCATCGTGCGCGAAGCAGCTGAGCGAGGCGCGGTAGCCCATTTCTAACCATGATATTCGCCGCATCGATCACTTCCACGAGCATCCCGCCGGCCTCCAACATTGGAGCTAGGTCCCAAAAAAATTGAGAGGACTCTTCGTTGGAACTAACCTGAACGAACACGCCGGAAGCCAGCCCGCCGTCGATTGCCCCTGGAAACAGCAATCGATCCGCTAGCTGACGCGCATTTAGAGATGGATTTTTCATGTGTTGTCGTGACTGCCTACGTATTGGAAAACACTACACCGTATTCCCGCGCGCGACTAGGTAGCGCAGCAGTCGAGGCAATTGTATTGATGCTCGAATTGCTTCATGATGACCTCATTGAGGTCGAGGGTGGTATGAGAATTACTATCACTATTGATGACGAACTGTATTATACGGCCCTTGAATTTACCGATTCCCCATGAATAAGGCCGATTTGTTCCGCGAGGCAGTTAGGACGTTCGTCTAGGTGCGTTCTGCCAAGCGACTTAACGCTTTGGTTGGTATGATAGCCAGCTATAGAGGACGTACCTCTATATCGTGGTGATACGTCGTAGTAGTCCAAGTGGCGTTGTCCGGATCGTTCTCGATTATCAATACCTTCATCTGCTGCGGGAATCCCAATTAGTCTGCTTTGAATAAAAGTTGCAGTGTCGTACGCATTTTGTTTTAAACGATACCGTAGAGGAAATGCCCTATTTTGAGGAATTCTCCCGATCATCTTGACCTGCCTGTAATGGCTCTGCAAGGCCTACATAGCTAAGTACCCGCTCGAAAGCAAATGTGAATTTTGTCTTCCATACCCGGCGCGCTGCAAGGGGGGCGCCGAGCCTTGCCCGCTGCTAGCAGTGCCCGCACTGCGTCGCATCGTGCGCCTTGCATCGCATCCGGTTATGTTCGCCAAAATTTCACATTTCCTTCCGTTCGGGTACTTAGTTATATTTGTTCTGTTTGATTGAAAGCTGCTGCTATAATCGCCCGGCAATGAAAAAAGCCCTCCTGATACTGCTGATGCTGATACTCCCTCTGCAAGCGATTGCGGCGGCGGATCGCAATCTCACGCACGTATTGGGCAGCAGTGGCGGTCATGGGCTGGCGTTTGTCGCCAAACATATGGCGGAACACGCCGAGCACATCCTGCACCACCATGACGATGATGATGATGACGCCGATGATGGCGGCACTCATGTCGACAGTTCCCAGAAATCCATCCAGCACCTTGCCGACTATGAGCAGGGCTGCGGCATGAATATCCTGTTCCCCGCTTTCAGCGAACCGTGTTTGCCTGTGGCGCCACGCGCCGCGCCGTCATTCCGACCCGACGTGTTCTCTGATCGCAGCACCACACCGCTACTCCGACCTCCGCGCGCGCTCGCCTGAGCGCGGGCGTCCTTGCGCACGGCCGTTGACGGCCGCTGCCTGACCCAGCCCGCTTGACTGCATCCAGTTCAATCCTGCAGGGGCTTTTCATGCAAAAAATATCTGTACGGCCACGCGCGTTGTCGCGTGGCCGTTCGTCGGACCTTGCCGTCCGCCGGACTGTTTTATCCTTTCTTCTGGCAACAGCGGCTGCGCTGAGCCAGGCAGTCGAGGCGCCATCTTTCGCGGCGCTGCTCCAGCAGTCGCAGGCCAACGCGCCGCAGTTGCTGGAACAAGCCGCCAATGTGCGCGCCGCCAGCGCCGACGCCCGCCAGGCCGGCGCCTGGCTCAATCCGACCATCAGCGCCACCGCCGAGAACCTGGGCGCACCGCGCTCCGGCGGTGTATCCCAGCGCCAGGATACCTATACCGTTACGCAAGTGTTTGAACTAGGCGGCAAGCGCACTGCGCGCATCGCGGCCGAACAACGCAAGTTCGCCGCCGCAGGCGCGCGCGAGCGGCAGGTCCGGCTGGCATTCGCCGGCGAACTGGCGGTGGCCTACGCGACAGCCGAAGCCATGCAGCAGCGCCGGCAGGTGGCCGATGCCGAGTTGGGCAGGGCCGACGACGACTTGCGCGCGGCGCAGGCACTAGTCAAGGCCGGCCGCGAGGCCGAGCTTCGCCTGGCGCTGGCGCGAGCCGGCGTCGCCGCCGCGCAGGCCGCCGTGCAATCGGCATCCGCCGACGCCATCGAGGCGCTGGAGCGATTATCGGCACTGGCCGGCGCCGCGGAGCCTTATACCAGCATCGGCCAGCCATTCCTGGCCTCGGTGGCGACGCCGCGCCCACAGCCGGACTGGCGGCCGGGGGATGCGCCGGCGCTCGCCAGTGCCACCGCCGAACGCGACGCCGTCTCGGCACAAGTACAAGTGGAGCAAAAGCGCTGGTTGCCGGATTTGGGCGTGAGCGTTGGCATGCGCAAGTTCGGCTGGTCCGACGACAAGGCCGCAACCGTGGCCCTGACCGCCAACATCCCGCTGTTCGACCGCAACCAGGCGGGCATCGACGCCGCCAAGGAGCGTGCCACCAGCGCGAGCATGCGGCTGGAAGCGGTCCGCCTGGAGGCGGTTTCGCAGCACCGCTCTGCCTCGGCCCAGGTACAGGCCGCCGAGCGCCGCTTGCTGGCCGCCCAGCAAGGCGAGGCCGCCGCCACCGAGGCATATCGCCTGGGGCGCGTCGGCTATGACGCCGGCAAGACCGCTCTGGTCGAGCTGCTGGCCATACGCCGCGCCCTGTCCGAAGCGACCGCGCTTGCCATCGAGGCCCGCCTGGCCCGGGTGCGCGCGCTCGCTACCCTCTCTCTGGCCCAAGGCCGCAACCTATTTGGAGAAGCACCATGATGGAACAACAACGTGGACCGCTGGGCTGGCCTCTCGTCGCGGCCTTGGTGGCCGTCGCCGCCGCACTGGGATTCGGCGCCTCACACTGGCTGGCCGCGCGCCATGCTCCAGTGGCCGCCCCCGCCAGCACAAGCGGCGCCACAGCTGCACCCGCAGCCGCGACGCCGGCAGCGGCCAGCGCCGCCGACAACGGCGTGGAAGTCAAGATTCCTGCCGAATACATCGTCATCGCCAAGATCGCGGTGGAGACTGTCGGCAACGGCGGGCTGCTAGCCGAGATCCTGACCGCCGGCACCGTCGCGGCACCGCCGAATAGCGAGGCGGTGATCGTGGCACGCGCCGCCGGCAATGTCACGCGCGTCAAGCGCCAGCTGGGCGACACCGTGCGTGCCGGCGAGGCACTGGCCCAAGTCGATTCGCTGGAAGCGGCCGCTATGGCGGCCGACCACAGCGTGGCTAACGCCAAGGCCGAACTGGCCCGGAAAAGCTACGCTCGCGAGTCCAGCCTGTTCGAACAAGGCGTGACGCCGCGTCAGGACATGGAGGCGGCGCAATCATCGCTGGCCGTGGCCGAAACCGAGGCGCACCGCGCCAGCGCCGTGGCCAAGGCGGCCCACGTCGCCGCCGACGGCAAATCGGTGGCCGTGGTCAGCCCCATCAACGGCAGGATCACCGCTCAGATGGCGACCTTGGGCGGCTTCGTCCAGCCGCAGACCGAGCTATTCAGAGTGGCCGGCGACGGCCAAGTGCAGGTCAATGCCTCGCTGCCAGCCGCCGATATCAGCCGCGTCGCCGTCGGCGACAAGGCCACCATAGTCGCCTCCGGCGGCGCACCGGTGGAGGCGACCGTGCGCTCTGTCACGCCAACCGTCAGCGGTAGCACGCGCGCCGCGACCGTGGTGCTGACGCCGGTCGCGCCCGTACGCACACTGGTGGTGGGCGAGGGCGTGCAGGCCCGCCTGCACGTCAAGAACGGTGCCGCCGGCCTGGTCGTGCCCGAGGACGCGGTGCAGAACGTGGACGGCCACGACGTGCTGTTCGTCCGAACCAAGGATGGCTTCCGCGTGCAGCCGGTACTGGTCGGCACCCGCAGCGGCGGCGTGGCGCAGATCGTATCGGGCGTCAGCGCCGGGCAGCAGGTCGCCACCCGTAATGCCTTCCTGGTCAAGGCCGATATGATCAAGAGCGCCAAGGACTAATGATGATCGATTCCATACTCACCGGTTCGGTCCGCGCACGCTGGCTGATCCTGTTCCTGACTCTGGTGGTCGCGCTGGCCGGCGCCTGGCAGTTGAATCTGCTGCCGATCGACGTCACGCCGGACATCACCAACAAGCAGGTGCAAATCAACACGGTGGTGCCGACGCTGAGCCCGGTCGAAATCGAGAAACGCGTGACGTTCCCGATCGAGACCGCGCTCGCGGGCCTAAACGGCGTCGAGAGCGTGCGCTCGTTCTCGCGCAACGGCTTCAGCCAGGTCACCGCGGTGTTCAAGGAAAGCGCGGACTTGTATTTCATGCGCCAACAGGTGTCCGAACGCCTGGTGCGGGCCCGGCCAGATCTGCCGGAAGGCGCTTCGCCGCAAATGGGACCGGTTTCCACCGGCCTGGGCGAGGTGTTCCACTACAGCGTCGAGTACAGCCATCCCGACGGCAAGGGGGCGCCGCGCAAGGACGGCAAGCCTGGCTGGCAGCCCGACGGCAGCTTCCTGACCGAACAGGGCGAGCACCTGACCGACAACGTGGCCCGGCAAGCCTATCTGCGCACGGTGCAGGACTGGATCATTCGCCCGCAGCTGCGCACCACGCCCGGCGTGGCCGACGTCGATTCTCTGGGCGGCTACGTCAAGCAGTATGTGGTCGAGCCCGATTCCGCCAAGATGGCCGCACACGGCGTTTCGCTGGCCGAGTTGGCGCGCACGCTGGAGGACGCCAACGTGTCGGTCGGCGCCAACTACATCCGCCGCTCCGGTGAATCTTACCTTGTGCGTGCGGACGGCCGCATCCGTAACCAGGATGAAATTGCCCGCGCCGTGGTGGCCAGCCGCAATGGTGTGCCGGTCACGGTCGACCAGGTGGCCAAGGTCAACGTGGGCGGTGAACTGCGCACCGGCGCGGCCAGCCGTGACGGCTACGAAACGGTGGTCGGCAGCGCGCTGATGCTGGTTGGCGCCAACAGCCGCACGGTGGCGCACGCGGTGGGCGAGAAGCTGAAGGACGTCTCCAAGACGCTGCCGGAGGGGATCACCATCGTGCCGACGCTGGACCGCTCGCAGCTGGTGGTGGCCACCATCACCACCGTCGCCAAGAACCTGGCCGAAGGCGCGCTGCTGGTGATCGCCATCCTGTTCGGGCTGCTGGGCAACTGGCGCGCTGCGCTGATCGCGGCGTTGGTCATTCCCTTGTCGCTGCTGATGAGCGCGATCGGCATGAACTCACTCGGCATCTCCGGCAACCTGATGAGTCTGGGCGCGCTGGACTTCGGCCTGATCATCGACGGCGCCGTCATCATCGTGGAAAATACACTGCGGCGGCTAGCCGAACGCCAGCATACGGAAGGGCGCCTGCTGCTGCTTAAGGAGCGGCTGGAGGAAGTGGTGGCGTCCTCGCGCGAGATGCTGCGTCCGACGATCTATGGCCAGCTGGTGATCTTCCTGGTGTTCCTGCCGTGCCTGACGTTCCAGGGCGTGGAAGGCAAGATGTTCTCGCCGATGGTCATCACGTTGATGCTGGCCCTGGCCTCCGCCTTCGTACTGTCGCTGACCTTCGTGCCGGCAATGATCGCCGTGTTGATGAAGGGCCCGGTGGCCGAGCAGGAAGTCAAGCTCATCGCCATCAGCAAGACGCGCTATCTGCCGTGGCTGCGCCGCGCCGTCGACCGTCCGCTGCCGTTTATCGCCATGGGCCTGGCGGTCCTGGCGCTGGCGGGAGTTGCCTTCACTTTCCTCGGTCGCGAATTCATGCCGACGCTCGACGAGCAGAATCTGAACCTGTCCTCGGTGCGCATCCCTTCGACCAGCATCGACCAGTCGCTGGCGCTCGACCTGCCGCTGGAACGCGCCGTGCTGACACTGCCGGAAGTCAAGACGGTGTACTCCAAGGCGGGCACCGCGAGCCTGGCGGCCGACCCGATGCCGCCCAACGCGTCGGACAACTACATCATCCTGAAACCGAAGGATGAATGGCCCGCCGGCGTCACCACCAAGGAACAGGTGATCGAGCGGATCCGCGAGAAGACCAAACCGATTGTCGGCAACAACTACGACGTCACCCAGCCGATCGAAATGCGCTTCAACGAGTTGATCGGCGGCGTGCGCAGCGATGTCGCTGTCAAGATCTACGGCGACGACCTGGACCAACTGGCCGACAGCGCCAGGCGCGTGGCCGAAGTGCTTCGCAAGACGCCTGGCGCGGCGGACGTGCGGGTGGCGCAAACGGAGGGCTTCCCGACTTTCGATGTTGTCTTCGACCGCGCCGCCATCGCGCGCTATGGCTTGACGGTCAGGGAAGTGGCCGACACCGTGTCGACCGCGCTGGCGGGACGTCCGGCCGGGCAGATCTTCGAGGGCGACCGACGCTTCGACATCGTGGTCCGCCTGCCCAGTGCGTTGCGCGACAATCTGGACGAACTGGGCTCCCTGCCGGTGATGCTGCCGGCTGAAGGCGAGCAGCAACGCGCCTCGGTGCCGCTGCGCCAGCTGGTGCAGTTCCGCTTCACGCAGGGCTTGAACGAGGTCAGTCGTGACAATGGCAAGCGCCGCATCTACGTCGAGGCCAACGTGGTCGGCCGCGATCTGGGCGGCTATGTGGACGACGCCCATGCCCGCTTGGCCCAGGAGGTCAAGCTGGCGCCGGGGTCGTGGATGGAGTGGGGCGGCCAGTTCCAGAACCTGCGCGCCGCCACCGCACGCCTGGCCCTGATCGTGCCGGTGTGCCTGGTGCTCATTTCAGCCGCGCTGTACTTGGCGATCGGCAATGCGATGCTGACCGCGACCGTTCTTACAGCCGTGCCGCTGGCCCTGGCCGGCGGCGTGTTCGCGCTGGTGTTGCGCGGCATGCCGTTTTCGATCTCGGCGGCGGTGGGCTTCATCGCCGTATCCGGGGTTGCTGTGCTTAATGGTCTGGTGCTGATCTCGGCCATCAACAAACGTCTGGCCGATGGCGTCGATACGGCGACTGCCGTCATCGACGGCGCCATGGAACGGCTGCGCCCGGTGCTGATGACCGCGCTGGTCGCCTCGCTGGGCTTTGTGCCGATGGCGATCGGCAGTGGCACCGGCGCCGAGGTGCAGAAACCGCTGGCCACCGTCGTCATTGGCGGCCTGGTCACGTCGACCATCCTGACGCTGTTCGTCCTGCCGGCCATCACCGGCATGGTGCTGCGCCGACGCCGTGCCAAGGCGGCCAGCAATCCATTACCTACCTGAGGAGTATTGCATGACTTTTTCTAATCGCGCTCCCGCCGCCTGGCGCCGCTGGCTGTTGGGCGCCGTGCTGAGTTTGGCGGCGGCGGCGCTGGCGCATGGCGTATCGGAATCGGACAAGGGCTTCCTGCAAGGCCGCAACGGAGTACAGATCCTGCCGTTCCTGTACCTGGGCGCCAAGCACATGGTCACCGGCTACGACCACCTGCTGTTCCTGTGCGGTGTGATCTTCTTCCTGTACCGACTGAAGGATGTCGGCATGTACGTGACGCTGTTCGCCGTCGGCCACAGCACCACGCTGCTGATGGGGGTACTCAACGGCTGGCATATCAACGCCTACCTGGTGGACGCCATCATCGGCCTGTCCATCGTGTACCGCGCCTTCGACAACCTGGGCGGCTTTCGCACCGTGTTCGGGGTGCAGCCGAACAAGAAGGCCGCTGTGCTGATCTTCGGCTTCTTCCATGGCCTGGGCCTTGCCACCAAGCTGCAGGATTTTGCGCTGTCGCAGGACGGCCTGATCCCGAATATGCTGGCCTTCAATGTCGGCGTGGAAATCGGCCAGCTGCTCGCCCTGAGCACGATCCAGATCGCCATGCGCTACTGGCGCAGCACCGCCAGCTTCGCGCGCCACGCGGTCAAAAGCAACTTCGCGCTGATGACCGCTGGCTTGGTCCTGGCCGGCTTCCAATTCACCGGCTTCTTAACCAAATAAGGAAACACCATGTCCCAACCATCCAATGGCGCCGTCGTAGCCTCCAAAAAAGAACTGCTGCGCGGCGCGCTGGTCGCCATCGGCGTGGCCGGCCTGCTGCTGGTGACAGCGGTGCTGCCGGCCGAATACGGCATCGACCCTACGGGCGCCGGCAAGGCGCTGGGCCTGACGCAGCTGCACCAGCCGGCTTCGGCCCTCGCCGCCGCGCCCGGCATGCCCGACCTGCAGGGGACCACCAAGGGCTCGACTGTGTCCGCCAAAGGTGAAGTGCGCCAGATGACGATCGCGTCGGCGCAGGACGCGGCCTACCGCACCGACGTGATGGAAATCGTGCTGCCGCCGAAGAAGGGGCTGGAAGTGAAGACGCATCTGGCCAAGGGCGCGACCCTGATCTATTCCTGGAAGACCAAGAACGGTGAGCTCGTGAATCACGAATTCCACGGCGAGCCGGTCGACGCCGGCAAGGACGAGTTTGAAAGCTTTATCGTCGGTAAAGGCGTCAGTGAATCGCGCGGTTCGCTGATCGCCCCGTTCACCGGCGTGCACGGCTGGTACTGGAAAAACCTGAGCGCGGCGCCGGTCACCATTGTGCTCAACGCCAGCGGCTTCTACAGCGACATCTTCCGGAAATAAAGACGGTCGCCCGGGCCAATGGCGGCGAGCCCGACATCCAATCGTCGCCACCAAGGAGGAAGACCATGAAATTTGCAAGCGTAGTACTGTCTATGATGTTGAGTGTATCCAGCGGCGCCTTCGCGCATCCGGACCATGACGACGAACCACAGCAGACCATCAAGTTCAATGCGAGCAGCTCCGCCAGCGGCGTGGTGGTGTTCCTGACCGACAAAGGCGCGAAGGTTCCGACCGCCGGCGCATCGGGCAAGCTGGTGTGGTTCAAGGGGGCCGCCAAGGGAGAAGCCGCGCTGCAGCCTGTGGCCGACAATGGCATGGAAGCCAAGGGTGCCAAACCGCCAGTGGGAAGCAAAATGCAGGCAAGCATCACCTTTGCCGATAAAACCGTCTTCATCGGCGACGTCGCCGTAAAATAAGCGGCTCCGGGCCTGCCTGAGCGCAGGCCCCACTCGATACAGTTCCCACCACTCCGGATCATTTTATGCATATAGGCGTCATCTACGCATTGCTCGCCGCCGTCTTGTTCGGCGCCAGCACCCCTTTCGCCAAGACCCTGGTCGGTCAGATGCCGCCCGTGGCCCTGGCCGGCGTGCTGTATCTCGGCAGCGGCATCGGCCTGTTGATCTGTTATGCGGTGCGCGCGATCGTCAAGCGCAACGATCAAGATCAGCCGGTGGCGCTGACCCGCCGTGACGTGCCCTGGTTCGCTGGCGCGGTCGCCGCCGGCGGGGTGGCCGGACCGCTGCTGCTGATGGTAGGACTGACCAGCATCTCCGCTTCGGCCGCCTCGCTGCTGCTCAATATGGAAGGGGTACTGACCTCGATGCTGGCCTGGTTCGTGTTCAAGGAGAATTTCGACCGCCGCATCTTCATCGGCATGCTGCTCATCGTCGCGGCTGGCGTATTGCTGTCGTGGGACCAGGCGCCCGCCATCGGATTGCCGTGGGGCGCGATCGCCATCATCGGCGCGTGTCTGTGCTGGGGCATCGACAACAACTTGACGCGCAAGGTATCGGCCAGCGACCCGCTGCAAATCGCCGGCACCAAAGGCTTGGTGGCCGGATCGGTCAACCTGGCGATCGGCTTGGCGCTGGGGGCGACGATTCCAGCCGCACCCACGGTACTGCTGGCCGGAGTGGTCGGCTTTTGTGGCTACGGCCTGAGCCTAGTGCTGTTCGTACTCGCGCTGCGCCATCTGGGCACGGCCCGCACGGGCGCATATTTCTCTGCCGCGCCGTTTGCCGGCGCCGCGCTATCGCTGCTGACGCTGGGCGAGGTGCCCGGAGCCTTGTTCTGGATCGCGGCGGCGTTGATGGGCGGCGGTATCTGGTTGCACCTGACGGAGTCCCACGCCCACGAGCATGAGCACCTGCCAATGTCGCACGCGCATATGCACAGCCACGACGATCACCATCAGCACGAGCATGACTTTGAATGGGATGGCGTCGAGCCGCACGCGCATGCACACCAGCATCTGCCGCTGCGGCACAGCCACCCACACTATCCGGACATCCATCATCGTCATGAGCACTAAGATATAGCTTTGTAGAGATAGCGATAAATCTTGTAGTAAACACGACTTAGCACTAGGTTAAGCGTATGACTACATCAATTTCCATCTGGCTGGCATTAATTGTCAGCCTGCCAACCAATAGCGCGACGGCCCGCATGCGTATTTGGCGCACGCTCAAGAGCCTTGGCTGCTGCGCCTTGCGCGACGGCGCCTACCTCCTTCCTGACTAGGGTTCGCTACGCCGGCAACTGGACGAGCTGGCGGCCGAAACCATCCGGGAAGGCGGCACCGCCTGGTTGTTGACGGTGCAGGCCGACTCGGACGAGCAGGGCCGCATGTACCAGGCGCTTTTTGGACGGGGCGAGGACTACGCGGCCTTTTCCAAAGTGCTGCTGGCCGCCGGCCATGAATTCGCCAGCGCGACACCCGCCGACCCCAATCGCTCGTTACGCAAACTACGGCGCGACTACGAGGCGATCCGCGCCATCGATTATTTCCCTGACGAGACGAGACGAGTGCGGGCGCTGAAGCCGCATGGCTGGACTCCGTCACCGCGGCGGAAGCTGTGCTGTCCCCGGGCGAACCGCAAGCTGTGGACGGCGCGATCGCGCTGCTCGACCGCGCTAGTTATCAAGCCCGCACCTGGGCCACCCGGCGCCATCTTTGGGTGGACAGGGCGGCCAGCGCCTGGCTGATCAAGCGCTTCATCGATCCGCAGGCCAGCTTCCTTTGGCTCGATAGCCCGGCGGACTGCCCGGCCGACGCGCTCGGCTTCGACTTTGACCTCGCCACCTTTACCCATATCGGGGACCGCGTCATGTTCGAGGTGCTGCGGGCCAGCTTCGGGGTGGGCAACGACAAGGGGCTGATGGGCCTGGGCGCCATGGTGCACGCGCTCGACGTGGGCGGCAGCTTCGTGCCGGAAGCGGCCGGGTTCGAGGCCATGTTGGGCGGCGTACGGCAGCGCGTTGCCGATGACGACCATCTGATGCGGGAAATAGGTGCTGTACTGGATTCACTCTACCTCCACTTCTCCGGCGAGTCGCAACCGGCGCGTGGCAAAAATAAGGAAATCACATGAGCGCGCAGGTATCAACACCGGAACGGGCCATCTACACCATGTGGCAGATGGTGCTCTACATGCTACGACTGGGCACCCTGGGATTCGGCGGCCCCGTCGCGCTGGTTGGCTATATGCACCGCGACCTGGTGGAGGAGCGCAAGTGGATCAGCGAAGCCGACTACAAGGAAGGCCTGGCGCTGGCGCAGATGGCTCCCGGTCCGCTGGCGGCGCAACTGGGGATTTACATGGGCTACGTGCACTATCGCATCGTTGGCGCCACGCTGGCGGGGTTGGCGTTCGTGCTGCCCTCGTTCCCGATGGTGGTGGCGCTGGGCTGGGCTTATGTGCGCTTTGGCGGCCTGTCGTGGATGCAGGCGGTGTTCTACGGCGTTGGGGCAGGGGTGATCGCCATTATCGCCATCAGCGCCCGCAAGCTGTTCATCAAGAGCGTGGGCAAGGACAAACTGCTGTGGGCCAACTACTTGCTGCTGGTCGTCGTGACGATCGTGACCGAATCGGAGGTGGCCTGGCTGTTCATCGCCTCGGGCATGTTGGTCTGGCTGCTGCGCGCACCGCCGAAATGGCTAGGGAAGGGCAGCATGCCGGCGATCGCACTGGCGCAAGCGCCGGCCATGCCTGCCGTGGTGGCCGGCTTCGACCTGTCGCTGTTGACACAGATCGGCATCTTCTTCGCCAAGGCAGGCGCCTTCGTGTTCGGTTCCGGTCTGGCCATCGTGCCGTTCCTGTATGGCGGCGTGGTGACGGAGTACCAATGGCTGAACGACAAGCAGTTCGTCGATGCTGTGGCGGTGGCGATGATCACACCGGGCCCGGTGGCGATGACGGTCGGTTTCATCGGCTACCTGATCGCCGGCCTGCCAGGCGCCTCGGTGGCGGCGCTGGCTACGTTCCTTCCCTGCTACTTGTTCATCGTCCTGCCCCCGCCGTATTTCAAGAAGTACGGCAAGCTGCCCGGCGTGATGGCCTTTGTCGACGGGATCACGGCGGCGGCAGTGGGCGCGATCACTGGTTCGGTCATCGTGATCGCCCGTCGCTCGATTGTCGATTTGCCGACACTGGCGATCGCATTGGTGGCGGTCGTCTTGCTGTTGAAGTTCCAGAAATTGCAGGAACCGGTGGTCGTGGCGGCGGCAGCCGCAGCGGGCCTGGTGATTTATCCGCTGCTGCACCATTAACCCACTACGAGGAAGAACGCCATGTCAGCAACACGCCGTCAGTTCATCCAAGCCTCCGCCGCCGCTGGCGCCGGAATCGTCGCCGCACAGCTGCCAGAGGCAGTCGCCAAAGAGGGGAGCCGTACCATGGACCAGTTGACCGATGCGAGTGGCAAGTATGCGGTGGCGGCGCTGCCGTTTGCATACGATGCGTTGGAGCCGGTGATCGACGCCAAAACCGTTGAGCTGCGCTACAACTTCCACAAGCCCGCGGCCGCCGCGGCCAACAAGGCCGAGGAGGCCTTGGCCAAGGAGCGCGACAGCGGCGACTTCGCCTTGGTCAAGCACTACGAAAAGGAGTTGGCCTTCCAGCTATCGAGCCACATCCTGCACACCATTTACTGGAGCAATCTATCCGGCAAAGGCGGTGTGCCGAAAGGTGAGCTGGCCAAGGCGATCACGGCCGAATTCGGTTCCTACGACAAATTCAAGGCCCATCTGATCGCCGCCATCACCACGGTCGAGGCATCCGGCTGGGGCATGCTGGGCTACCACGCCGGCACCAAAAAGTTGATGGTGCTGCAGTGCGAGAACCATCAAAAACTGACCGCCTGGGGCGTGCCCCCGTTGCTGCTGCTGGATGTGTTCGAACACGCCTACTACCTGGAGTATCAGAATCGCCGCGCCGAGTATCTGAACAACCTCTTTAATATCATCAACTGGGACAACGTGGCCGAACGCTACGACGCAGCGCGCGTCTGAGGAGAATATGATGAAGTGGATTACCCGTGAGCGGCCGAAGATCGACCGCATCGCCTGCCCCTGGCTGATCAGCCGCTTTATCGATCCACACGCCCAATTCCTGTACGTGCCGGCGCAGGAAGTGCTGCAGCGCGCCGCGAGCGACGGCGCCATTCCCTACGACATTCCAGGCGTTGAACTCGGCCACGAAGGGGAGCTGTGCAGCTTCGATGCCTTCCTGAAGAAGTATGCGCTGGAGGAGCCGGTACTGCAGCAGGTCGCGCTGATCGTGCGCGGCGCCGATACCAGCCGCCTGGATCTGACGCCGCAGTCTGCCGGACTGTTTGCCCTGTCCTTAGGCCTGTCGAAGATCTACAGCGACGACCACGAAATGCTCCGGCATGGCATGGTCATGTACGACGCGCTCTACGCCTGGTGCCAGTCGTGCCAGGCGGAGGCGCACAACTGGCCGCCGAAGATGGATTAACCATGCGTGCCATCCTCCTCCCCTCGTCGTACTGGCGCTGCCGCTATTGTTGGCGGCAGCCACGCCGTTGCCGGTGAACGTGGTCGCGGATATCCCGCTGCCGGGCCGTACCACGCGCTGGGATTATGCCAGTCTGGATTCCCTCACGCACCGCCTTTCCAAGCGTGTCCAGTGCGCGTTTTTTGAGGCGGGCGATCACAATGGTGTCCCCGAAGGCGACGCGTGCGAGCACGAATTCTGGATGCTCGTCCGACGCGATCGCATTAGCTCCTTGATCATCAGCGCGTGTATTTCATCGCCCAGAAACGCGCGTACGCCTACCGCTGTGCGCAACGCAAAAGGGGCGGCGAAGCTCGTTCCCTTAGAATCCGTTCCAAAACAGACATGGATATCATTTTTATCCCACCTAGAACAAGATGTTAGCGAGGATTGACCTTCCCACTGTTGGAAGCATTATATTGCGTGTAAGGATTGGTGCTCTGGTCCGACCGATGCGATACAATGGGACTAATTCGCTCCTGCAAAATCCGACAGTCCATTTGATCCTGTATACGCTAATTGAACGATAAATAGCATTTCCTCTATGAAGACTTCTCGCCTCGGGCGCTTTCTGACGGCCATCGTCGCTATCCTCAGTATGCTGTATATGCAGCTTGCCGTGGCGGCGTATGCGTGCCCAGGGATGCCAGGAGGAGGTCAAATTACCGCGACATCGGCTCACGCTACGGTGGCCGACATGTCGAACTGCCAAGGCATGGATGCGGCGCAGCCGGCGCTCTGCCATCTATACGGACATGGCGAGCCCTCTAAGCAGTCGCTCGATAAAACCCCAGTGTCTGACGTGCCACCGTTCGTGCCGGTCGCGCTGGTATTGGACTTGCAGTTCTTCGACGTAGCATCAGTTTCTGATGCCAAGCCGTACCTACAGGTCGCTTTGACGCGAACGACCGCCCCGCCTATCGCAATCCGAAATTGCTGTTTCCGCATTTAATTCCCCAGACTGCCTAGTTCGTCATCGCATCGCCAAAACTGGCGAGCGCGGTGCTGTCCGTCGCATTCTGGAGGAACCATGTCATCCCCGTTATTCGTGCATTTCAATGCGCGCTCGCCCCGTCTTCACATGTTGTCGACGACCGCGCTCGCGCTCTCGTTACTCACCGCCGTCCATCTTGCGCTGGCGGCGCCGCTACCGCTCACGCTGGGTGAGGCACAGCGGCAAGCTGTCGCCCGTTCGCGCCAGCTAAGTGCGCAAGATCAAGCAACCACCGCCGCACACGAAATGGCGGTCGCGGCGGGCCAACTGCCCGACCCCGTCCTCAAGGTCGGCATCGACAATCTGCCCGTCAGCGGCTCCGACCGTCTCAGTCTAGGTAGTGATTTCATGACCATGCGCCGTGTCGGCATTTCGCAGGAATTGACGCGTGCCGACAAACTGCATTGGCGCTCCACACGCCTTGAACGTGAAGCCGACAAGGCGCAGGCACAAAAGGACGTCGCCTTGGCGGCGATCCAACGCGATACCGCGATCTCTTGGTTAGATGTTTACTACACCGAACAGATGGCTGACGCTGTTGCCAAGCAAGCAGCCCTGTCGCGTCAGGAAATCGAGGCTGCCGAGGCCATCTACCGTGGCGGACGCGGCAGCCAGGCTGACATCCTAGCGGCCCGCTCCGCCTTGCTCACGCTTGATGACCGAGGAAGCGAAATTGGACGGCGGCTTCGCGTTGCTCAAACCATGCTAGCCCGGTGGACCGGCGGAGCGGTTACCGTGGTTGGAGCGCCCGACATCGACAGCATCCGTCTGGATCTGGCTTCGCTCGACAGCGACCTGTCCCACCACCCGGAGATCGCGGTGTTGAACAGGCAGGAAGACATCGCGCAAGCGGAAGTAAATCTGGCCCAGGCGAATCGGCGAACAGACTGGAGCGTGGAGGTCGCGTTCCAACAACGTGGCTCGGCCTATTCGAACATGGTATCGATCGGCATTTCGGTGCCACTGCAGTGGGACAGGAAGAATCGGCAGGACCGCGAACTGGCCGCCAAGCTCGCGATGGTCGAACAAACCAAGGCTGAGCGCGATGAGATGCTGCGCGACCATGTTGCTGGGACCCGCGCCCTGATCGTTGAGTGGCAGAGCGGCAAGGAGCGGGTGTCCCGGTACAAACGTGAAGTGTTGCCGCTGGCCGGCGAACGCAGCCAGGCGGTGCTCGCCGCCTACCGGGGCGGAAAGGCGACGTTGGCCGAGGTGCTGGCCGCAAGACGCAGCGAGACGGAGGCACGTATGCAGGTGCTACAGCTCGAGCTCGATACCGCGCGGCTGTGGGCACAACTGAACTTCCTCTTTCCAGAGGGCGGAACCGCACAGCATGCCGCCATGAACAATCGACAGGAATCCAAATGAAGAACAAGAGAAAAATACTCGTGCTGTTGATCGCTATAGCCGTCGCCACCGGCGGATACGCCGCCTACCGATTTGGCGTACAACAGGGGATGAAAGCCATACCGGCCAATGACGGAGCGACAGCAGCCGCTCCTGGCGGGACCGGTAAGAAGCCACTCTACTGGCATGATCCGATGGTCCCTGGCCAGAAGTTCGACAAGCCCGGGAAATCGCCTTTCATGGATATGCAACTGGTGCCAGTCTATGGCGGTACCGATGGCGACGACGGCAGTGTCACCATCAGCCCTCGGGTCCAGCAGAATCTGGGCGTGCGGACGGCGATTGTCACTACCGGTAAGCTGTCCTCAGGTGTGGTGGCAGTCGGCAGCGTCGCGTACAACGAGCGCGACGTAGCGCTGGTCCAGGCTCGCAGCAACGGGTTTATCGAGCGCTTGTACGTGCGCGCTCAGCTTGATCCAGTCAAGCAGGGACAGCCGCTGGCGGAATTGTACGTACCCGACTGGATTGCGGCGCAGGAGGAGTACCTGGCGGCCAGGCGTATGCAAGGCGGCGACACCGCATCGCTGGTCGACGGCGCCCGCCAGCGCATGCGGCTGGCCGGCATGACCGACGCACAGATCCGTTTGGTTGAATCGAGCGGCAAGGTACATCCCCGCACCACTATTTCCGCTCCCGTCAGCGGCGTCATCGCGGAGCTCGGCGCCCGCGAAGGCATGACCGTGGTGTCTGGGGCGCAGCTGTTCCGCATCAACGGCCTCTCCACCGTATGGGTGAATGCGGACGTGCCCGAGAGCCTAGCGGCCCAAGTGCGGCCTGGTGACACAGTCGAGGCGCGTGCGCCGGCCCTGCCGGGAAGTATCTTCAAGGGCAAGGTCGGCGCGATATTGCCAGAAGTGAGCACTGCAACGCGCACGCTTAAGGCACGTATCGAACTGACGAACCCCGGTGGGCAACTGATTCCCGGCATGTTCGCTACGATCACCTTCGCGTCCAACCGAGGCGTCGACGTCTCGCTGGTGCCATCGGAGGCGGTGATCCAGACTGGCACGCGCAGCGTTGTGGTTCTGGCCAAGGAAGATGGGAAATTCCAGTCGGTTGACGTAGAACTCGGTGGTGAAAGTAGCGGGTTTTACGAGGTTCGCAAGGGGCTGACCGCCGGGCAAAAAGTCGTTTTGTCAGGCCAGTTCCTTCTCGATTCAGAGGCCAGCCTGAAGGGAACGACGACCCGGATGGGGGATGCCCAGCCTCCCGGTTCAAACCCAGAGGTGCCACTCCATCACGGCGAAGGCAAAGTGGAGCGTATCGACAAGGACGAAGTCACCATTTCCCATGGCCCGATAGCCACGCTGCAATGGGGCGCGATGACGATGGGGTTCAAGGTGCCGGCGGCAGGCCTGCCGCGCAATGTCGGATTGGGCGACCGGGTCGCGTTCGACATCAAGTCGCGCCAGGACGGTGTTTTTGAGATCGTCGCCATTTCGCCAATCGCGGACGCTCCTGCCGCCAACGACAAAGGCATGGGCAGTATGACAAAGCCCAAGGCGCCAGAGGGAGCGAAGAAATGATCGCGAAACTGATTCGCTGGTCGATCACAAACCGCTTTCTGGTCTTGCTTGCGACCGTGTTTATCGCCGCTTGGGGAGTATGGTCGCTGGCGCGCACGCCGCTCGACGCTATCCCGGACCTGTCCGATGTGCAGGTCATCATCCGTACGACCTATCCGGGACAGGCGCCGCAGATCGTCGAGAACCAGGTGACCTATCCGCTGACCACCACCATGCTGTCGGTGCCAGGGGCGAAAACTGTGCGCGGTTATTCCTTCTTCGGCGATTCCTTCGTCTATATCCTGTTCGAGGACGGCACCGATCCTTATTGGGCCAGGTCGCGCGTGCTCGAATACCTGAACCAGGTGCAATCCCGTCTGCCGGCGCAGGCGAAAACGGCGCTCGGTCCTGATGCTACCGGCGTGGGCTGGATTTACGAATATGCGTTGGTCGACCGCAGCGGCAAACTCGACCTGTCGCAGCTGCGCGCCTTCCAGGACTGGTTCTTGAAGTTCGAGCTCAAGGCGGTCCCGAATGTCTCCGAGGTGGCCAGCGTAGGCGGCATGGTGCGCCAGTATCAGATCGTGCTCGATCCCGACAAGCTGCGCGCCTATTCCATCCCGCACGGCAAGGTGATCGAGGCAGTGCAGCGCGCCAATCAGGAAACCGGTGGCTCCGTAATGGAGCTCGGCGAGGCCGAGTACATGGTGCGCGCGTCCGGCTATTTGCAGTCGCTCGACGACTTCCGGAAGATTCCGCTGATGACCACGGAAGCAGGAGTGTCGGTGCGCTTGGGTGACGTGGCACGCGTCCAACTGGGACCGGAAATGCGGCGCGGTATCGCTGACCTCAACGGCGAAGGCGAAGTCGCTGGTGGCGTGATTGTCATGCGCTCTGGGAAGAACGCGTTAGAAACCATCGAGGCTGTCAAGACCAAACTGGCTAAGCTTAAATCGAGCCTACCGGCCGGCGTGGAGATCGTACCTGTGTATGACCGCTCCAACCTGATCAAACGCGCGGTCGACAATCTGGAGCACAAACTGATCGAGGAATTCATCGTCGTCGCGATGGTCTGCGCCATCTTCCTGTTCCATATCCGCTCGGCGCTGGTGGCTATCGTATCGCTGCCGCTGGGGATACTGATCGCCTACATCGTGATGTCCTACCAAGGGGTGAATGCCAACATCATGTCGTTGGGCGGCATTGCGATTGCCATCGGCGCCATGGTCGATGCGGCAGTGGTGATGATCGAGAACGCCCACAAGCATATCGAGGCGTGGAATCACGCTCATCCAGGCCAGAAGCTGGCCGGGGATGCCCAATGGACGGTGATTGGCGATGCGGCGGCCGAAGTCGGCCCGGCGCTGTTCTTCTCGCTACTGATCATCGTGCTGTCCTTCATCCCGGTGTTCACGCTGGAGGCACAGGAGGGCCGTCTGTTCGCGCCGCTGGCATTTACCAAGACCTACGCGATGGCGGCGGCGGCCGGTCTGGCGGTGACGCTGATCCCGGTGTTGATGGGCTACCTGATTCGTGGGCGCATCCCGGACGAACAGAAAAACCCGCTGAACCGGTGGTTGATCGCGCTTTACCGTCCCTTGCTGGAAATCGTGCTGCGACGTCCCAAAGCCACGCTGGTGGCGGCCGGCACGATTGCGCTCCTGACGATCTGGCCGATGTCGCGCCTGGGCGGTGAATTCATGCCGCCGTTGGATGAGGGCGACCTGCTGTACATGCCATCCGCTTTGCCGGGCATCGGTGCGGGCAAGGTGGCGCAGTTGCTGCAGCAGACCGACCGGCTGATCAAGACCGTGCCGGAGGTGCAAAGTGTGTTCGGCAAGGCGGGCAGGGCAGAGTCCGCCACCGATCCGGCGCCTCTGGAGATGTTCGAGACAACGATTCAGTTCAAGCCGCGCGACCAATGGCGACCCGGCATGACTACTGACAAACTAGTCGAAGAACTCGACCGCATCGTTAAAGTGCCGGGGCTGTCCAACATCTGGGTGCCGCCGATCCGAAACCGCATTGACATGCTGGCCACTGGCATCAAGAGTCCGGTCGGCGTGAAGGTGGCCGGCGCGAGCCTGCAGGAAATCGACCGCATTACCGGGGAGATTGAACGGGTCGTCAAGGGTGTGCCAGGCGTATCCTCGGCGCTCGCCGAACGGCTCAACGGCGGACGCTATGTCGATATTCATATCGACCGGGACGCGGCGGCACGCTATGGCTTGAATATCGCCGACGTGCAGAGCATCGTGTCGAGTGCCATCGGCGGCGATAACATCGGTGAAACGGTCGAAGGCCTGCAACGCTTTCCAATCAATGTGCGCTACCCGCGCGAGGTGCGCGACTCGGTCGAGAAGTTGCGCGAACTGCCGATACTGACCGAGCGCGGCGCGCAAATACGACTGGGCGATGTGGCCACGATACGCATCAATGACGGTCCTCCGATGCTTAAGAGCGAGAACGCGCGCCTATCAGGTTGGGTCTACGTCGACATCAGGGGCCGCGATCTGAGTTCAGCGGTGCGCGAGATGCAGCAAGTGGTGACCAGAGAAGTGAAACTTCCGGCCGGTTATTCTGTGTCCTGGTCTGGTCAGTTCGAATATCTTGAGCGCGCTACAGCGAAGCTCAAAGTTGTCGTCCCCATGACTTTGCTCATCATCTTCGTTCTGTTGTACTTGACCTTTAAGCGCGTCGACGAAGCGGCGTTGATCATGGCGACCTTACCGTTCGCGCTGGCCGGCGGCATCTGGCTGCTATGGGCGCTCGGACACAATTTGTCGGTCGCAAGCGGCGTTGGCTTCATCGCCCTGGCGGGCGTATCCGCAGAATTCGGCGTAATCATGCTGCTTTATCTAAAGCATGCGTGGGAGGTCCGGCTGACGAAAGGCTCACCAGACGAGGCTGATCTGCTGGACGCTATACGCGAAGGGGCCGTGCTGCGTGTTCGACCGAAAGCAATGACGGTCGCCGTGATCATCGCCGGCCTGGTTCCGGTGATGATCGGAACGGGCACCGGGTCCGAAGTCATGCAGCGTATCGCGGCGCCGATGGTGGGCGGCATGATCACCGCGCCCTTGCTGTCGATGTTCGTGGTGCCGGCCGTCTATTTGCTGATCCGACGCAGGACTATTCGCGCTGCGGTCGCAGCGACGATAAGGAGCGATTAGCCATGAAGCGAATCGTCGCGTCGCGCACCGCAAGATACATCGTGTTTTGTCTGCAGTGCCTGTTCCTATTGGCCGGAGCGCCGTTGACCAGCGCCGCGCAGGGTGTGCCAGGCCAGTTGGAATTGAGGAGCATGCGTCCGGCAGGCGCGGTGTCGCGGAATATGCCGGGAATGGGTTGCCGGTCGTTCGCCTTCTGCTGCCTGGCGCCGCCGGTCCCGGTACGGGTATCCGGTAGTTCAGAGCGATTGGAGCCCGAGAAAGTCATAGCAGAGTATCTGCTTGATGCCGACAGAGATACCTTTGCCGTGGCGCGGCGAATGGCGTCTTCGCCTACGGTGGCGCTGCGTGTGATGTATTGCTGTTGGCGAAACTAGATAGCTATCGCACTGCACCGATCCAATTTGATATGAGGTGTCGCCATGAACATGCTAAGACCAGCATTATCGATGCTCACTGTCGCGTTTGCGCTCTCCGCATGCGCGACCGATGTTTCACCTTCGAGCAATCCACGCCACTTGCGCCATCAGCAGTACAAGGGGGCGACGATGGCTCCCATTGCTACGCCACAGGTAGCGAAATCGGAGACGCCATGCCCATCCACGCAGGCGGAGAAATGAAGATTGCCATTTGCCGGCGGCGCGGGCCGCCGACAGATGGCTATACGTAACACCACTTATTGCAGCCAGTGCCCAACAAAGGCCCTGAGCACTAACCAACCTAGATAGGAGTTCATCATGAACAAGCTCTTCACCACATTGACCACGATTGGCGCCGCCATGATCCTGACAGCTTGCGCCAGTACGGCCGGACCAAAACGTCTTGTGCTGCCGCTCGATCACGGTCCGCGCGCGCAAACAACGCCATGGGAAAACAAGCAACGCATTCTGCGTGCCGAACAGGAAGCGAAAGCCAAGGAGAATGCCGAGAAGTCGTCGCAAGACCCGAATAAATAATTGCAGCTGGATTTTCCCAAGGGGTTCCCCTCCCTTGGGAATTTTTGTGTGCAAAACGCGAACACAGTCGCATGCAGATCCATCCCAACAAATCCTGGAGAACGGCTATGAACAAAACGACAAAATTGACGTCCATTCCCTTGTTGATGATATTCATTGGCGCCGCGTCAGCGCAATCGCAAAGTACCGATTCGGTTAAACCTGAATCCGCCCCGGCGGCACCAGCATGGCCAGTATCAGGCATCTGGATGCCCCCCGATGCCAAAGACGCCGGCGTGCTTACGGGAGCAAGCTGGCTGTCGGGTGTGAAGGTGCGCGGCTGGATCGACGGGTATTACGTGAACAACCGCAACCGCCCTGACCGCGCCACAGTGGATGTGAATCAGGGCGCGTCGGCGGTGAAAGGAGCGAATGTAAGTATTGAAGGACGGACCTTCGACATTCAACGTAACCGTCCATCACTCTCGCTTGCGGAAATCGAGATTGAGAAGATTCCCGCCCTTGGCGGATTCGGCTTCAAGCTCGACCTGGCTGCTGGAGAGACTCAGAGCACGATCGCGAACACGATACGTGGAGCGATTGGTCCAACTGCCTCGCAAAGCACTATCGTCGGCCCTGGGAAAAACATCCAGCACGCTTCCATCAGTTATCTGGCGCCGATCGGTAGCGGTTTGCGTATTGATGTCGGCAAGCTAGTGACGCATATCGGCGCTGAAACGATCGAGACGGCGAAGAACTGGAATTATTCTCATGCGTTTTTCTATACCTACGCGATTCCGTTTCAGGACACCGGCATGCGTCTGAATTATGCGTGGAGCGACACGCTATATACGGAACTCTATGTGGTGCAAGGCTGGAACGTTACGCGCGACAACAACTCGGGAAAAACCTGGGGCCCGAGCGTCGGTTGGATTCCGGCGCCCTGGTTGTCCATCGTTGCCAACTATTTGGAGGGACCGGAGCAGAACGACAACACCGCCAACCGAAGGAAGTTGTTCGACACACAGCTGACCGTCGGTCCATTCTTTGACCGGCTCACCTTCATGCTGAACTATGACCAGGCGAAGGAGGCACGTGTTCCGCCGGCCAACAGCAGCGATGCGCGCTGGTCCGGAACGACGCTATATGCCAAGTACAAGATCAACGACACCTTCGAACCGACCGTACGGATCGAAGACTATCGAGACCCCGATGGCTTCACAACGGGGCTCGCTCAGACCATACGGGGATACACACTCACATGGAATACCAAGGTGGCGGTCGCGCCAACGACATTGATCATGCTGAGGCCCGAAGTGCGTTACGACCGTTCAAATGCAGATTTCTTCACCAATGGGAATCGGTTTCGCAGCGGACGATCACAACTTACGTACGGTATAGGAGCCACGTTGATTTTTTGATCGAATGTGCACAACTGATTCCCACTCTCTCAACGGAATTCAATTTTTTCACCACTGAAAGGAAGTGCTATGAATCGCACCGCAACGTTTTCCCTGATCTTGGCGTTGGCCACATCCGGCTTCGCTAATGCACAGCAGCCCGGCAATATGAAGGGCGCGGAGAAGGACATGGGCATGCAGAAATGTATGGATATGAAGGGCATGAAAGACAGCGACATGAAGGGAATGAACATGAAGGATATGGACATGCAGAAATGTAAAGCAATGATGGATGATAAAGGCGGCATGCGGTACGACAAGGATGCCAAGGCAGCGACCTACGAAGCCGAGGCCGTCGTGAGAGCGGTCGATCCATCCAATGGGCGAGTTATGCTCGCCCACGAAGCCGTCAAGACGTTGAATTGGCCCGCCATGACGATGAAGTTCGGCGTCAAAAACAAGTCGTTGTACGACCAGCTTGCGGTTGGCAAAAAGGTGCATGTTGAGTTCATGAAGGACGGTCAGAACTACGTCGTCACTGCAGTGAAGTAAGTGATAGCAGCGGCGAGCGCGGAATTCACCTTTTGCGACAACGGGCGAGGCATGTATGAATATGGGCGGACGTTGGATCCCCATCGAGGTCGCCAATCACCTCGTACTGCTCTGGGCGATTGAGGTAATACTGGTCGTTGTCCTGCTTCTCTGGCTGCGACGTCAGAAGCGCTCGCCGCGCTCGAACCAAGACAAGAATACCGCTGGGATGTCCCGCAAGAAGATTAAGGCGCGACGAAAGTAAGGAGGCGCAGGATGGGTGTATCACGCGCAAAAGTACCGTCCATCCAGGACGGCGGTCGCGGAGATGCTGCGTCCTAGGCTATACTTTTGTTCTTAGATAATGTGGTCTATTAATTAATCATTTCGCGTCCAGTGCATATTTTCACTGGCGTTGATGCAATTTCGGGAGAACAATTTGGCCAATGCTTGCGGCGGTGCTCTGGATATCGGCTTCGCCTCGCTCAGTTATATTCAAGTCGGTATTTTGGGTGTCATTCAGGGAATCACGGAATTGTTACCCATTTCCTCAACCGCGCACATGCGCATAGTGCCGGCGCTACTCGGCTGGCGTGATCCGGGTTCCGCGTTTTCTGCCGCGATGCAATTGGCCGCATTGGCCGCCGTTGTGAGTTACTTTTGGCGCGATGTTGCGGCTGTGAGCACCGGCAGCGCCTCTGCTATTCGCCGCCGGGACTTCAACAGCCCATGGTTTCGCCTTGCTGTAGCGATCTGCCTGGCGACAATCCCGATCGGGCTGGCGGGGTTGGCACTGTCTTCCGTGTTGAATTCATGCGAGTCGCCTTTGCGAAGTTTAATGGTCATTGGTGTCTCGTCGGTGGCGATGGCAGTCTTGCTCGCCATTGCAGAAGTTGTCTGCCGCCATCGGCGCAATTTTGACCAGCTGCGCTTACGTGATGCGCTTATTGTCGGTGTTGCCCAGATTGGTGCGCTGATTCCCGGCATCTCGCGCTCGGGATCGACCCTAACCGCAGCGCTGTTTCTCAACTTCCGGCGTGAAGAGGCGGCCCGCCTGTCGTTTCTTCTTGGACTGCCCGCGATCGCATTGGCTGGGCTGAAGGAACTGTGGGTACTCTACCACGCCCACATTCCTGTGGAAGCGTGGGCCTTGCTCGGGTTCGGCCTGCTCGTGGCGAGTATCTCGGCATTCGTTGCGATCTGGGGTCTTATGCGATTCCTGGAACGATTTTCCGCTTGGCCGTTTGTCATTTATCGGGCAGCACTGGGAATTTTTCTGATCGTATCCGTTCAGGCGGGTGTTTTACGATGAAGGGGACGCCGCCGTACTAGCGTTCAGGATCGATTCTTTGGCCATTGCATTCCAGATGCAGCGGCGAATTGGTAGGACAGAATTTACTTGACCTTCTAGTGGCTAGAAGGTGTTAAATGCGTAATGAGAATTATTTGCGGTGCTGCCTGATACTTAAGGTTCGCTTCCTCTTTGCCATTTAACAAGGGTTTTATGTCCATTTTCCGTTATTTCATTGTGTTGAGCTTCCTCATCCTTTTTTCGCCTATGGCCGCGCATGCCGAGGGTGCAGAGGCGGAAAACAAGGCAAAGCAGATCTGGCAACTCCTCGACTACTTGGCCGTGGATTATGGTAAAGCGGTGCAAGATGGCAGCGTCAGGAGCGCCAGCGAATACGCTGAAATGCAGGAGTTCGCCAGGGCTGCGCAAGTGCAGTTAAAAGAGCTGCCATCGAACGCATCAACGCCGATGCTCATGAAGCAGGCCGATGATCTTCGCGTAACAATCGATCAAAAGGCCGCTGCTGCAGCTGTCGCAGTTCGCGCCCGCGCCTTGGCTTCCGGGCTGGTGGCAGCATATCCTGTGCCGATGGCACCGAAACGCGTCCCTGATATCAAGCGCGGCGAAACGCTATTCTTGGCGCAATGCGCTGCATGCCATGGTACCACCGGACACTCCGATGGCCCGTTGGCAGCAAAGCTCAATCCGCCGCCAATCGTCCTGGCCGACCATGGCCGCGCGCGCGAACGCAGCGTTTTCGCCCTTCAGCAGATCATTTCGCATGGCGTGGACGGAACAGCGATGCCGAGCTTTGCGCAGTTGAGCGAGGAGGACCGATGGGCGATCGCCTATTTCGCGTCGTCCCTGTCGTACACCGACAAGGAACGCCAGGCCGGCGCCAGCCTGTGGTCTTCGTCGCCGGAATTGCGGGCGAGTGTGCCAAGCCTGGCCAAGCTCAGCGAGCTGACTGAAACCCAGCTTGCCGCTGAAGTCGGGGAACCGAATGCGGTCGCCTTACTGGCGTACTTGCGCAGCGCGCCAGCTAAGGCCGCCGGATTGTCGACGGATACGCTGCCATTAGCCAAGGAAAAACTGAAAGAGAGTCTGGCCGCTTTGACTCGCGGCGAAGCGGCGACGGCATCGCGGCTAGCATTGTCGGCTTATCTCGATGGCTTTGAGCCAGTGGAGCCGGCGCTGGCGGCCAAGAATAAGACGCTCTTCGAAGAGACCGAGATTACGATGGGTAGTTTCCGCAATGCAGTTGTGGTCGGCGACATTCCAAAGGCAAAAAAAATCGAAGCGCGATTGCAAAATTTGTTGACCGACGCACAGGCGGCGCTCGCCGGCGCCAACGATCCGCTCTCGGCTTTCATGGGGGCGCTCACAATCTTGTTGCGGGAAGGACTAGAAGCGCTGCTTGTCGTCGTTGCAATGATCGCCTTCCTTAAGAAAGCCGACCGTCGCGATGTACTTCCCTACGTGCATGCGGGATGGATCACTGCGTTAGTCGCCGGTGGCGCCACTTGGGGAGTAGCTACCTATCTTGTTGATTTATCGGGTGCCAGTCGCGAAATGACCGAAGGATTTTCAGCCATATTTGCAGCCGTTGTGCTGCTAAGCGTGGGTATCTGGATGCACCAGAAGAGCATGGCTGGCCGTTGGCAGGCGTATGTGCGCGACAAACTATCGTCGGCGCTTAACAAGAGCTCAGCGCTCATGCTGTTTACCCTGGCTTTCGTCACGGTGTATCGCGAAGTGTTTGAAACGGTGCTGTTTTACGCGGCGCTGTGGACCGAGGGGAATGGCACCTATATGCTTGCAGGGTTGGGTTCAGGCATCGCAATTCTGGCTGTAGTGGCCATCGTGCTGCTGCGCTCGTCGGCTCGCTTGCCGATCAGCCAATTCTTTGCCTTCAGCTCGGCGCTGGTGGCCATCCTTGCCACCGTCTTGATGGGTAAAGGCGTCGCCGCTCTGCAAAAAGTGGGCGTATTCGCCAGCACTCCGATTGGTATTCCACGCATTGACCTGCTGGGACTCTATCCGTCGGTTCAAACCTTGCTGGCGCAATTGCTAATCGTGGCAGTCATTGTGGCGAGCGTTGCGTATAACGTTCGGTCGCAGAAACGCACGGCGTAGTTGCGCGCCGGTACGCCAGGTCCGTTACTCGGACTTGTCGAGCTCCAGGAGGATGCCACACTGGCGGGCCGGACGCGCGTCTCCGCATTGTGCTCGTAGCTGTTCGAGCTGCGATTGCAAACTTTTCAGTTCCCGGATGCGGGTCGCGACCTGACCGATATGCCTGTCGAGCAGCATATTGACCTCATCGCAATTGGCCTCAGGTGCATCGCGCAATGACAGCAATATCCGGATCTCATCCAGCGCGATGTCCAGAGAGCGGCAATGGCGGATGAATTGCAGGCGCTTGATGTGCTCGTCGCCATACAGTCGATAATTTCCCGCAGAGCGAGCGGGCTGCGGCAGTAAGCCCTCCTGCTCGTAGTAGCGTATTGTCTCTGCCGATGCGCCGGTCGCGGTGGCGAGCTGGCTGATTTTAAGACTTGCGGGGTGGGACATCGGATTCACCTTGATTGAACTGGATGCTGAGTTTGCTTGACCTTATAGTTACTATAGGGTTTCTAATCTCAGTATATCGCCAATTGAATTGGCTGACACGAATGGATTATATGCATTGTTGTGATAGCAAAAACACGTGCGGCCCGGCGTTGGAGGCGGTCGAGGAAGGAACGGATACGGCGGGAGCCGAGGAAGCTGTTTTCTTGATTCAAAAGATGGATTGCCCGACGGAGGAGAAGCTCATTCGTGACAGGTTCAAAACGATGGCCGGCGTCGACAGCATGCAGTTCAATCTCATGCAGCGTGAATTGACGGTTCGGCACCGGTTGCAATCGACGCAGACGCTGCTCGAAGGTTTGACTGGACTCGGCCTTGACCCGGTGCTCAAGTCGGATTCGTTAGACGTAGACGCTGTGGCGCTTCAATCGGACCGTGCGGTCGCCGGTCCCCGGGTCCCCTTGTTGCAATGGATTCTGATGGGCCTTTCTGGCGCGGCCGCGATTGGATCCGAAGTACTGGCATGGACCAGTGGGAACGACGGTTCTTGGCCGGTCGTCACGCTGGCGTTGCTCGCCATCGCCGCCGGTGGCGTCGATACGCTGCGCAAGGGGTGGATCGCGCTACGCCATTTTTCTCTCAACATGAATTTCCTGATGTCGCTAGCCGTCATTGGTGCCGCCGCGATCGGACAGTGGCCCGAAGCGGCCGTCGTCATCTTCTTGTTCGCGGTGGCGGAGATGATTGAGGCATTGTCGCTGGACCGCGCGCGCAATGCGATCAAGCAGCTGATGGCCATGACGCCCGACACCGCCAGCGTTCTAGGGGCGGACGGAACCTGGAGCGAAGTGCCGGCATCCCAAGTCAAAATCACGGCGCAGGTGCGCGTCCAGCCTGGTCAACGTATCGCGCTAGATGGCGTCGTCACGCGCGGCCAGTCGACGATCAATCAAGCTGCCATCACGGGCGAGAGCATGCCGGTGACGAAACAGCCTGGTGACGCGGTGTTCGCTGGGACAGTCAATGAACATGGCGAAATCGAGTATCGCGTCAGCGCGCTCCAGAGTGAGTCAACGTTGGCCCGTATCGTGCGCAGCGTCGAGCAAGCCCAAGGGGATCGTGCGCCCACGCAGCGTTTCGTCGATGAATTTGCTCGGCACTATATTCCGGCGGTGCTGATGCTGGCGATAGTGGTAGCACTCGTTGTGCCATTCGTGCTGAACACCCCCTTTCAACCCTGGCTGTACAAGGCGCTCGTCTTGCTGGTGATCGCCTGTCCGTGCGCGTTGGTCATTTCCACGCCGGTGACGGTTGTCAGCGCACTTGCAGCAGCGGCCCGGCACGGCATATTAATCAAGGGTGGTGCATATCTAGAGCAAGGACATAAGCTCAAGGCTATCGCGCTCGATAAGACCGGCACCATCACTCTTGGACGGCCCTCTGTGACCGATACGCGTGTGTTGGATTCTGGCGACAAGGCTGCTCTACTCCGCCTTGCCGCAAGCCTTGCCATACGTTCTAATCATCCGGTATCGGCGGCAGTGGTTGATGATTGGACCGCCGCCAATCCAGGCGACACTGTGCTCGATGTGGTCGACTTCATGGCGCTGCCCGGGCGCGGAGTCAATGGGACGATCAACGGCGAATTCTATTACTTCGGCAATCAGCGGCTGATGCAGGAGCAAGGCATCGGCGGCGGCATGCTGGACACGGTGCTTGGAGAATACGAGCGCGGCGGAAAGAGTGTCGTCGTGCTGAGCTCGACCACTACACCGTTGCTCGTTCTGGCGGTGGCCGACACCATGCGCGATACCAGTGAGGCCGCGATTGCGGCAATGCGTGGCTTGGGCCTGCATGTGGTAATGCTGAGCGGTGACAACGCTTACGCTGCTGCAGCGATGGGGAGTCAGGCCGGAATCGGTGACGTGCGTGGGAATCTGCTTCCTGAAGAGAAGCTCGCCGCCATCCACGAACTGCGTACACAGTACGGTTACATAGGCATGGTGGGCGACGGCATCAACGACGCCCCTGCGCTGGCCAGTGCTGACATCGGCTTCGCCATGGGCGCGGCGGGGTCTGACACGGCACTTGAAACTGCCGACGTTGCATTGATGGACGATGATCTCAGCAAGCTGGTCGCGTTTTTGCATCTAAGCTCACGCACACGTAAAGTACTGCGGCAAAACATCGGTTTCGCGCTGTTGATCAAGGCCGTTTTCCTAGTGTTGGCCTTAGCGGGGCAAGCGACGTTGTGGATGGCGGTATTTGCGGATATGGGGGCCAGCTTGCTGGTTGTGTTCAACGCTTTGCGTATGTTGCGTAGCCTGGATCGATTTAACACACAGCACAGAGACGGTAACGCCACTTCGGCCCTTCCTTGATATGTTATGATTTTTCCGTGAAACGATTTCTCCTTATTCTGTTGTTGGTACTTGTACCGTTCCAGTTTGCCTGGGCAACGGCGGGATCGTATTGCCAACACGAAACGGGGGCGACCAGCGTGCATTTTGGTCATCATGCCCATCAACATCAGGGCAAAGCCGATACATCGAACACCAAAGCCAAGCTTGGCAAGATCGATCTCGACTGCCCCTCGTGCCACGGTGCTGGCTGTGCATTGTTCTTAACGCACGTCGAACCCGTCACCGTCCCGCTCGATAAAACCGCAGCCGAACCGCGAGTTCTGCTGTACACCTCCCATATCCCGGACGGCCCGCGTAGGCCTGACCGCTCTCCCGTCGCTTAAGCCGACGGGACACTCCTTATTGCTTTATTAGTTCGCTATCTGCGAGCTGGCGTCTCGTCGAATTCTTTTCCCATGGCCCTTGGAGAATTCGATGTACAAACTATTACTGCCGCTTGGCATAGCGGCGGCTGTCGCTGGCCAGCCGGTGATCGCATTGGCGCAAGTTCTAGCGTTGCCGCTCGTCCACGATGGGGCGCAATCGCCTGTCACCTCTGTGCAACCTACGGTGCTGAACCTTGACCAAGCGCTTGAACTAGCCGATCGCGTCAGCGTTGATATTCGTCAGACGGCCTCCAATCGCGATGCTTTATCGGGAGACTTGTCGGACGCCTCACATCTGCTATGGAACAATCCAAAGCTGAACGTTGAAAGAGTCCGCCGCGAGGTGCCCGCGCAAGGTCTGTCTACCACGCGCCAACGTGAATGGAGCGCCACATTCGAGCAGACGTTCGAGATCGCGGGCCAGCAAGGGTATCGCCGCCGCGCCGCGCAAGCGCAACTGGCGGCGCATGGCGCAACGCTGGACGAAACGCGTCGTGCTGTGTTGGCCGAAGTGGAGACTTCTTTCGTCGAGGTACTCGCCCTGCAGGAGCGCGTCAAGACCGAGAACGCCTCGTTGGGCCTGATTCAAAACACGGCACAGTCGGTGGAGAAGCGCGTGGTGGCGGGTGAAGATAGCCGCCTCGATGGCAATCTCGCCCAAGTCGAGGCGGTGCGCGCCCTTAACCAGATTGGCGTACTTCAAGAGCAATTGATCGAAGCGCGCCAGCGCCTTGCCGAATTATTACAACTGCCGGCGGGAGCACTACCCATCGCGGATGGCACACTCGATGTCGGCCAGGCCAAACAGTACACGTTGGCCGATCTGCTGTCGCGCGCTAGTCAGCGTCCGCTGCTGCGCGCGCTGGACAACAAGCAGGACGCTGCCCGCAACAGGTTGTCGCTGGAACGGGCCACACGTTATCCGGACGTGACGGTCGCTGTATCTACCTCGCGCGAGGGACCGGTCGGCGCGCAGGAGCGTCTGACGGGCTTGAGCATGTCGATTCCACTCCCATTTTTCCATCAGAACGCTGGCGCAATTGGCCGGGCATCGACGGAACTGAAGCAAACCACGATTGAGCGTGAGACCGCAATGCGCGACACCCAAGCCGCTGTCGCGGCGCTGTGGCAACGGATGCAAAGCCTCACGGAACGCGTCAAGGCGTTGCGCTCATCGATCTTGCCCACCCTGGAACAAAACCAGGAGTTGTCAAAAAAATCGCTGCAGGCTGGAGAAATCAGCATTGTGCAGCTTCTGTTGGTTAACCGCCAGTTGCTCGACGGCCGAAAGGACCTGATCGACGCCGAACGGGAATTGCGCGTGACCGACATCGCGCTGCGAACCGCCGCAGGCCTGCTATCACGACCATGAACTTCTTGTCCAACGCTCAGAACAAAAATGGAAACCCCATCACCATGCCAAACAAACACAAATATCGGCTCACTCTGCCGCTTGTTCTAATCTCGGCCATTTTCGCAGGCTGCAGCAAAGATAAACCGTCGGCCCCTCCTGACAAAGTGCCAAGTGCGGAGAAGGCGGAGGCTGGCGGCGACAAGGTCGTCACGCTTAGCGCCGACGAAGGCGCTACTTCCGGGGTGCACACAGCCGTGCTGGAACAGCAAATTTTTGCCGATCAGCTTACGGTGACGGCGACCATCGAGCCTGCGCAGGACCGCTACGCGAGCATCGCGCCGCGCATATCCGGAAAAGTGGACAAGGTGATGGTCGGCCTTGGCGAGCAAGTCCGCGCGGGGCAAACGCTCGCTTTGGTCGATAGCATCGAGGCGGGCGAGGCGCAATCGGCTTATGCCCAAGCCGTGACGGAATTATCCGTGGCGAGGTCAGCAGCCGAACGCGCAGAACGACTACAAGCCGATCAAATCATCCCGCAGAAGGACGTTCTGCGCGCCCGGGCCGACCTCGAAAAAGCGAAGGCGATCGCGCGCGCGGCTGGTGATCGTCGCCACGCGCTAGGCCTGTCCGGTCGCGACGGTGAAACGAGCAAGACACCATCGATTTTTCCGGTAACGGCGCCGTTCGCCGGTACCGTCGTCGACAAGAAGGCCGTACTCGGCGAGCTAGCGCAGCCCGACAAGCCACTCTTTGCGATCGCGGACATGTCACACGTCTGGATTGAAACCAATCTGTTCGAAAAAGATTTGGCAAGAGTCAAGCCAGGTGCGCAAGCGGTCGTCACTGTGGCCGCGTATGGCAGCGAAGCGTTTCGCGGGAAAGTCACCTATGTGAGCAGCGTGATGGACAAGGAGACCCGAACAGTGAAGGCCCGCGTTGAAGTACCCAATCCAGAAGGTAAACTCAAGCTCGGCATGTTCGCCAGCGCGGCCATCTCGACGGAGGGGAGCCAAAAAGCCCTGATGCTGCCGAATGAAGCGGTGGTGCTCGTCCAAGGGCAACCAACGGTGTTCGTCAAGCGCGGCGAAGGTTTCGACACGCGAGCAGTGGAGCTTGGCGACAAGCGCCAGGGCCTGGTTGAAATCAAGGGCGGCGTCAAGACCGGTGAAACGGTGGTGACCCAGGGCGCCTATGCGCTTAAGGCCAAGCTGCTCAAGTCGCAGATCAGCGCGGATTAAGGGGACGACATGCTCAATTCTATTGTTGACCTCTCACTGCGCTATAAGGTGCTCGTCATCGTCGGCTTTCTGATTGTCGTCATGATGGGCGCGCTGGCCTGGCGCGACTTGCCGGTCGATGCGTTTCCGGACGTGACACCCATTCAGGTGAACATTTATACGGAGTCGCCGGGCCTTGCGGCCGAAGATGTCGAGAAGTTGCTGACAACGCCGGTGGAGACATCAATGGCGGGATTGGCCGGGGTGGAAGCGATTCGCTCAGTGTCGCTGTTCGGCCTGTCGTACGTCAGTGTCAATTTTAAAGACAACGTCGATATCTATTTTGCGCGCCGGCTGGTGGGCGAAAAGCTCCTGGAAGCCAAGCAGCGCATGCCGGACGGCTACGGCGAGCCAACTATGGGGCCGAACAGTTCTGGGCTGGGCCAGGTGTTTTGGTACACGGTGGAGTCGGCCGACCAGAACATGACGACGATGGATCTGCGCACGCTGCACGACTGGGATATCCGCCTGAAGCTTCGCACCGCTCCTGGTGTGGATGACGTGAGTTCTTGGGGCGGCGACGAGAAGCAGTACCAAGTGCTGATTGACCCGAACAAGCTGATTAAGTATGGCTTGAGTTTGAAAAGTGTCATGGAAACGCTGACGGCGAACAATCGCCAAGTGGGCGGCCAGTATCTGAACGTAGGACAGGAACAATATCTGGTGCGCGGTCTGGGCCTGGTAGCAAACGCAAGCGATATTGGGAACGTGGTACTGGCGACACATCAAGGCACGCCCATTTATGTGCGCGATGTCGCCCAGGTCAAGGAAGGTGCATCTTTGCGCTCGGGAGCCGTGACGAAAGACGGGAAAGAGGTGGTTCTCGGCATGGCGCTACAGCGGCTCGGTGAGAACGCCAAAAATGTTGTCGCCGAGGTCAAGCAGAAGTTGAAGTCGACGCAGCAGGCGTTGCCGAAAGGCGTAACCATCAATCCGGTCTACGATCGTACCGACCTGGTGGACAAGGCGGTCAAAACGGCGGAAAGCGCGCTGGTGGAAGGATCCATCCTGGTGGCTGTGATCCTATATCTGTTCCTTGGCGAGATTCGCTCGGCGGTGGTTGTGATCGTCGCGCTACCACTGGCCATGCTGATTAGTTTTATCATGATGCAGCAATGGGGCTTGTCAGCCAATCTGATGTCACTGGCGGGCCTTGCGGTAGGTATCGGGATGATGGTCGACGGCGCCGTGGTGATGGTCGAAAATGGATTCCGGCTGCTATCTCATCATGCTGAATCGGGCCGTCCGATTAACAAGACGCATATCATCTTGCAGGCCGCCCGCGAGGTGATCAATCCGGTTGCGTTCGCGATCCTCATTATCATCGTGGTCTTCCTGCCGCTATTCTCCCTCACCGGCCTGGAGGGCAAGATGTTCAAGCCGATGGCGCTGACCATCACCTTCGCCATGGTCGGGTCGTTGATCCTGACAATGACACTCGTTCCAGTGCTTTCCGCGTTGATTCTTAAAGCAAAAAAAGAGAAGGATACCTTCGTCGTCGCTGCGGCCAAGCGCCTTTACCTGCCGTTGCTCGACCGCGCTCTCGACAACAAGAAGATCGTGGTCATCGGTGCGGTTGGCTTGCTAGTGGCCTCGCTCTCGCTTATCCCCTTCCTAGGCAAAGAATTCATGCCCTCCTTGCAGGAGGGCGGCATTATGTTCCGAGTCACTAGCATCCCGTCCACATCTCTGGACGAATCGATCCGTATATCCAAACAACTCGAAGCGAGTCTGAAGGAGTTTCCCGAGACGGCATCCTCGTTGGCGATGATTGGCCGGGCCGAGAAGGGAGAAACAGCGGATGTGAACTACATGGAACTGCTTGTCAACCTCAAGCCGCAGAGTGACTGGCCCAAGAAGAAGGCCGTCCCGGACTTGGCCAAGGAGATGCAAGTTGCGCTTGAACGAAAAGCGCCGACTGCAGTAATCGCCGCAACGCAGCCGATCCAGATGCGTATCGAAGAACTGATTTCGGGTGTGCGGGCGACGCTAGCCTTAAAAATCTATGGTGAGGACTTAAATACGCTCGATCGCCTGACAAGTCAGATGAAGGAAGTATTGGAAAAAGTGCCTGGTGCCGCCGACCTATCGTTGGAGGCCAACAAGGGCAAACCCCAGCTCATCATCAAGGTCGACCGTGAAGCGGCGTCCCGTTACGGTATCAATGCCGATGACATTCTCAACGTCGTACAGGCGGGCATTGGCGGAAAGGCTGTCTCTACGCTTATCGATGGCTCGAAGCGCTTTGACATCCAGGTATGGCTGGGTGGTGAATTCCGGAACAGCGTGGAGGCGATATCCTCGATTCCGATTCGTAGCGAAAATGGCGCGCTCGTGCCGCTGGGGCGCGTCGCCGCGCTTGAAGTGGACGAAGGTTATTCATTCGTGCGGCGCGAGCAGTTACAGCGATATGCCGTCATCCAGATGGACGTGCAAGGGCGTGACGTGAACAGCTTCGTGCAGGAGGCACAGCAAAGAATCGCCGCACAAGTGAAGATCCCGACTGGGTATGTGATGGAATGGGGCGGCGCGTTTGAAAACCAGAAGCGTGCAATGACCAAGCTGGCCATCATCGTTCCTCTGACGATAGGATTGATCTTCATCCTCTTGTACACAGCCTTCAATTCGCTTACGTACGCCACACTTATCATCGCCAATGTGCCTTTCGCGACCATTGGCGGTGTTGTTGGGCTGTTCGTTACTGGTCAGTATCTGTCGGTACCCTCTGCAATTGGCTTCATTGCCGTATTCGGCGTTGCCATGCTCAACGGGATCGTGCTTGTGACCTTCCTCAATGAGCAACTGGAGCAAGGACTGAGTGTGCGCGAAGCCGTGCGCCAAGGAGCGGCGCTACGCCTGCGCCCAGTATTGATGACCGCGTCGATCGCCATCTTTGGCTTGGTGCCAATGCTGCTATCTTCCGGTGTTGGGGCGGAAACTCAACGACCGTTGGCCACGGTCGTCGTGGGTGGCCTCTTCACTTCCACCGCCTTGACCTTGCTGTTGCTACCGCTGCTGTACGAATGGGTCGAGAACCGTCGAGAACGTAAGGCGCTCGCGGTGTCCATGCCACAGACAACGACGGCGACAGTGTGACGTTCGGCGCCGACGACATCGGCGGCTCTACCTTTCCAGACCAGGAGGTCTATATGAAACAGCTCAAAGCATTCATCCACCCGCACCGCGTGCGCTTCGTCACGGAAGCGCTGCGCAATTCAGGATTGTGCGACATCAGCAACGGGGTCGGCTGCTACAACCTCACCGTTTCCACCGTTCAACGCCTTTATTCGGGCAACGATCAGGGGCAACAGCACTATTCGCTCGACTTGGCCGAGCCGGTGGTGGCGGAAGCGAAGTTGGAATTGATTTGCGAGGATGACCTGGCACCGCAACTGGTGTCATTGATCGTCCAGGCCGGCAAGCCCAGCAAGGGTTGGGTATTTACGACAACCATCGATGCGGTTGCCGAAATAGCGGGCGCATAGAGTCGCGGGCATGAGACTACGCCCTCGACGCCACAGAGTTCATGCGCGCGAAGGCATGTCCTCTCAAAGGAAGGGACACAACGTCCGCTTCGCGCTTGTGGCCGGAACCGCGTTGGCGATACTGCTTACGGTTGCTTGTGGTCTGCTGTGCATCTCGACCGTGCACAGCAGACTATGGTGGCTCGCCTATGTGATGGCACTTTGTCTGGCAACGACGCTACTGGCGCACCATCGGATGGACGAGCATCGCTTCTTCATTGCGTACGCCACGCTTGTCTTGCTAGAAACGTCGATTTGGTTTTGGTCCGTCGAGCACATGATCATGAGCGCGGGTGATTGGATACTGGCGGGAGCGTTCTTGTTGCTGGCCGTGCTCAGTTTGCTACTGCACAGACGCGGGCGTCAGCCTGGCTAACAATCCAACAACAATTTCAACAGGGTGGTATATGAAACATGCCGAAAAAATAAGACTCGTACTACCACTGGTCCTGCCCGATGTGACGCATCCGCAGGATCAGTGCATTGACAGGTTGATCCAGTCGCTATCGGGCCGTCCCGGCCTGGAGCGAGTCCATCTGAAACAAGGCGAATCTGAAGAACTGCTCTTGTGTCTGCATTACGATCCTGCGCTGATCACAGTGGCGCGGCTGCGAGAGTTAGTCCATTCGGTGGGTGCGGACTTGACGGAAAAATACGGGCATTACACTACCCGTATCAACCTTCCACTGCATGCGCGCAGTGCCCGGTTATTATCGAACAGGCTACGCGGTATGCTTGGCGTGCTGGAGGCGGAGGTATCGGCATCGGGCGCGGTTCGCGTCGAATACGAACGCGACCTGCTGTCGCAAGCCGAGCTGGCGCAACGCATCGCCGCAATTGGGGGAACAATGGAAGGCGCGAGCGGGCGCGGGCATGACGATGCGCCAGGTACCGGCCAACTTGCAGATCAGAACATTGTTGCTATTATGGGCGCCCGGATAGCCAAGTCGGGGACCACGTCCCCACATGAGCGCAAACACGCATCTGCAACAACGTCAGCGGTCGATGTCACTGCACATGGCCATGATGCTGGGCATGTGCATGAGCACGAGACAGAAGCGCAGCACGCTCACGCCCACGACGACAAGGCCGAAGCGCATGCAGGTCACGACCACGCCCATGGCGGTATCTTCGGCGAGAGGTCCGAGCTAATTTCCGCCGTTCTTGCGGGTGTATGCGTGTTGGCAGGATGGCTTGTCGAAAGTGCCGGATGGGGACCCGAATGGCTGCCGCTCTTACTCTATTGCGGCGCCTACCTCTTCGGCGGTTATTTTACGACCAAAGAGGCGATCGAGAACATCCTGGCGCGTCGCTTTGAGATCGACACCCTGATGCTGGTCGCGGCTGCCGGCGCCGCCGCCCTGGGGAAATGGGCAGAAGGCGGCTTGCTATTGTTCCTGTTCAGTCTTGGCCATTCACTTGAACACTTCGCGATGGGCCGGGCACGGCGGGCGATCGAGGCGCTGGCTAAGCTGGCGCCGGAAACCGCGCTCCTCAAACGCGGCGATGCAACCGCCGAAGTTCCAGTGGAAACCCTCAAACCTGGCGATATCGTGCTGGTGAAGCCCAATGAGCGACTGCCGGCTGATGGTGTTGTCGTTAAGGGCAACACCAGCGTGAACCAGGCGCCGGTCACAGGTGAAAGTGTTCCCGTTGACAAGGAGCCTGTCGAGGACGGTACCGCCGCGATCACCACGTTCGAACGGGTTAGCGCCAATAGTCGGGTTTTTGCCGGTACCATCAACGGTTCAGGCGCGATCGAAGTCATGGTCGCGCGACTGGCCGCCCAGTCTACGATGGCGCGCGTGGTTCAGATGGTGGCAGACGCGGAAGCCCAGCGCTCACCGACGCAGCAATTCACTGACAAATTCGAACGCATTTTCGTTCCCGTGGTGCTTACGCTGGTGGGCTTGTTGATGCTCGCGTTCCTGGTCATCGACGAATCGTTCGCGGACAGCTTCTATCGCGCGATGGCCGTTCTGGTTGCAGCCAGTCCATGCGCTCTGGCCATTTCCGTTCCGAGCGCCGTGCTGTCCGGGGTCGCGCGCGCCGGCCGGGGGGGCGTCCTGGTTAAGGGCGGTGGGCCACTGGAGAATCTTGGCAGTTTGACGTCCATCGCTTTTGACAAGACCGGCACCCTGACCGAGGGGCGCCCGAAACTGACCGATGTCGTACCAGCGGACGGCGTGAGCGAGGAGGAACTGCTGACAATTGTCCTTGCAGTCGAGTCGCACAGCGACCATCCGCTGGCTTCCGCATTGGTCGAAGGGGCGAAAGCGAGTCTTTCGAATGGAAAGCCGGTGTCGACTGCAGACAACGTCAAAAGCATCACAGGACGCGGCATCCAGGCAAGTGTCGGTGGCGAGACCGTGTACATCGCCAAGCCAATACTGTTTTCCGAGCTTGGGGGTACCGGCTTGCCCGATGCACTCATCAAGACCAACGATCAGTTGATCAAGGATGGCCGCACCACAATGATTGTTCGCAAGGGCGAACGGTATCTGGGTACTATCGGCGTGATGGACACTCCGCGCGAAGTTGCGGCTTCGGTGATGACCCGACTGCGCGCGCTAGGCATAGAACGTCTGATCATGATTTCTGGTGATAACCAGCAGGTGGCCGACTCTGTTGCGCGAGCCGTTGGATTGACCGAAGCCCGGGGAGATTTAATGCCCGAGCAGAAAGTTGAGGCTATCAAGCAATTGCGCGAGCAGCACGGAAAGGTCGCCATGGTTGGTGATGGCGTCAACGATGCGCCGGCGATGGCCAACGCAACGGTCGGTGTTGCGATGGGGGCAGCGGGCTCGGACGTCGCGCTTGAAGCGGCGGATGTTGCCCTCATGGGCGATGACTTGGGGCAGCTCCCCTTCGTGGTTGGCCTGTCTCGGCAAACTAGCCGCATCATCAAACAGAATTTATGGGTCAGCCTGGGCGTCGTCGCTGTCCTCATTCCAGCGACAATATTTGGCTTGAACATCGGAACGGCCGTGCTCTTTCACGAAGGATCGACCGTGCTGGTCGTGATCAATGCGCTACGTCTACTGGCGTTTCATGATGATGACAGGGGCAGCATAGCGAATACGACCCAACCTCCGGCATCTGTAGAGACCGCGAAAGTCGATGTCATGAAGGCGCCTACAACGTGAATACGTCTTTAAGTAGTGTCCTGATGTTTGCGGCTTTCCCCGCTATCTCCGTCGTTCTGGGCGCCTTAGTGACGCTCGTGCGTACTCCCAGCGCGAAGCTACGCAGCGCGGTGCAGCACTTGGCCGCCGGGGTCATCTTCTGCGTCCTGGCCACCGAGTTACTACCCGACTTAGTCCATCGTCATATGCCATGGGTTACCCTAATGGGGTTTTCGATTGGGGTCGCGGTAATGCTTGCCGTCAAATGGGCCGGAGATCAAGGCGAGAAAGGCGAATCAGCACGAAGCAGTCGCGGACTACTGTCAGCAATGGGTGTCGATGTTGCTCTGGATGGCATGCTCATTGGCCTTTCGTTCGCCGCAGGCGAAAGACAAGGCTTGTTGCTCACCATCGCGCTTGTCTTGGAGCTTTTTTTTCTCGGTGTCTCTTGCGCCACATCGCTTGGCAGCAGAGGGAAAACCAAGTGGGCGATCGGACTGACGTGCATTGGACTCGCTGTGGCGCTACTCGCCGGTGCGGGGGCCGGTGCGGTCTTGCTCAGCCGCGTCTGGCCAGTCTATGTTGATGGATTGCTGGCCTTCGGCGTCGCGGCATTGTTATATCTGGTGACCGAAGAACTGCTCGTTGAAGCACATGAGGAATCGGAGACACCGATCCAGACGGCGATGTTTTTCCTCGGCTTCATCGGTTTGTTCACTTTGGACATGCTCATTTAGCGTGACGGCAATACAATGTCCGTCCGCGTTCGGGGTCCAATAGCTGGGAGCCGCGTCAAGCGGCTCCCAGCATGCTTCTAGGCCATGACCACGACTATTGCTCCGGTCGTGCGGGACGCGTCAGATTCTGTAGTATCTCGGGGACTATGCCCTCATGGCAATCTCGCGGCGAGAATTCTACTTTGTCGTGGACTTCCAGCGAGATCGATCGTGGCGCCGATACTGTTATGTATTCGTGCAGCCGGCCATGAGGAATCTTTACTTCCACGAATCGGTTTGTTGCTAACTGCTGAGGCGTTATGGAAGTTAAGCAAGTTGGGGGCTTCCTCATAAGAGCTTCTGCTGTATATATCTTGCTGACGTAGCCGCTCCTGCTGTTCTCTCCCAGTCTAGGTTCAGGAGTGCTGCATCCGACAATTGCCAATCCAACGAAAACCCCAAAGTATCTTAAAGGCTGTTTCATAATTTCTCTTTCGATTAAGTGCGCACGATACCAGCGCAACGCGCAAGCGATGAAGTTCATCCGACGTCACTTTCTTCGCTCTGCAAAGGAACGGAATAAGTTGCTGCTGGCAGCTGCCCGGATGCTGATTTGAACGGAACGCTGCAAGATTTGATTGCCAGCGAACTTGCGTCCATGAAGGCTAGTCAGTGAAGACGCTGAGGCGAAATGATCGGCGCATGCGGCTCAATAGGTGGCTCGACAACAATCCGCGAAGGATGGCTGAGGCACCCAAATACAGTTGATGAAGAGCTGGCGTCTGCCTAGATGGCAGTGCCCCCGACGAAGGTCCATTTGGGCCGAAGGGGTTCTTCCGGAATTGGCGATTGATATGCGGGGTAACTTGCAATCTCCGCCGAGACGGATATAAAGATTGGGAGAGAAAGTTGAATCGTGGGGGAGACAGGCACAGAGAAATTGCAAAAGACATGACAGCCAGCGCAACATCCGATCACGCTTTTTTTGTCGGTTTCGGTAGCCTGGCTATGTGCGCTTGGGGCTTGAACGCCGCTCTCAGTAACGCTCTGTCCTGACGTCCGCGAGATGGCGTCTCGTACGCCCGACATTGCCGCACAAGTCGTCTGAAGCGGCAACAGCAATACTAAGAGCATGATAAGCAGGCGTTTCATATCGACAGATTATACAGAAGGCCGCAGCGCGCGGGGACCAAGTCCGCAGCGCATGACCTGGTCATATCGTCTTCAGGTACTTAGTCATTCTCGCGGTGCAATTCGTACGCGTTCATCGTGATATACTAGCGCCGATTATGACCCGTCGAACTCTCTACATGTTGATTGCACTACTCGCGCTACAGTTTAGCTGGAGCGTGGTGGCTGCCTATTGCACACACGAGACGGGGCGCGCAGCAAATCACTGGGGCCATCATCCGGATGCCAAAGCTTCGAATGAAGTCGCGACGTTGTTGAAGGAAAATCCTTCTGACGCCAAAAAGACTTCGGCGCACTCGCACTGTGCGTCATGCGCGCACGGCGCGTTGTCAATTTATAGCTTTGAAAGCATCTCTCATCCACAGATCGCTGAAGCTGCTCCTATGACCCCTGAAATCACTCTTTCTTCTTACCCCACCGCTCCTCCTGAGCGCCCTCAGTGGGTAGCCGCCATTTAACTCCGGCGGTTGTATTTGTTCGTCTTTATAGGAACGTGACCTACGTCTGAAAATGATGGGGGTTGCTGCACGCCGCCGGATTTCTTCGTCACTCATTTACGGAGTTATCCATGCAATCCCGATATTTTGTTATGGGAGCGGCTGTCCTATTGGCGCAGCTTATCTCCTTTAGTACCCAAGCTGCTGAGCAGCAAGGCGCGTCCTTTACCATTGGCGAGTCGGCACGTTCAACAGACACAAGCACTGCCCCTTTGACGCTGGGCCAGGCCATCACGCAGGCCCTGTCGACCAGTCCTCAATTACGTTCCGCCGCGCAGAGCGTGGCCATCGCAGAAGGTGCGCGTGTTCAAGCCGGTATGCGGCCAAATCCAGAGCTGTCGCTGCTACGCGAAGGCATGTCTTCGACCACCGGCCGTACCGACACCTATCAACTCAGCCAGCTGCTTGAACTAGGCGATAAGCGTGGCGCACGCATAAAGTTCGCCGAGCAAGATCAAGCCTTTGTGCGTGGCGACACCAACGTCGCTGCAGCCGAACTTCGCGCCAACGTCATTGCGGCCTATTTTGAGGCGCTGACGGCCCGAGAGCACGTTGCGCTAGCCAAGGAGTCCCTAACCCTGGCAAGTAAGGCCACCAACGCTGCCGGCCGCCGCGTTGCTGCGGGCAAGATATCTCCATTGGAGCAGACGCGCTCAAGCGTTGCCGAAGCCGGCGCCCGTCTGGAGCTGTCGCAAGCGCTGGCCGATGCGGCACTGGCCAAACGCCACCTGGCGGCCTTCTGGGGTAGTACTCAGCCGGAGGAGCGACCGCTGGTGGCACCTGAAATCAACCTCGCTGCCATTCCGGCTTTACCCGAGTTGCAAACACGTCTGGAGGCTTCGCCACAAATGCAACGTGCGCGCATACAGATCGCTCGTGAGGAGGCCCGGCTCAATCTGGCCAAAGCCGACCGCGTGCCAGACCTGACCGTTACGCTGGGGAGAAAAAAAGACAGCCTGACCAACGTTTCCCAGACCGTTGTTGGTGTGGCTATCCCGCTGCCGCTGTTTAATCGCAACCAAGGTAACCTCCTTTCCGCACTGCGCCGTGTCGACAAGGCCCGAACAGATGCCGAGATCGAGTACCTCAATGCGATACAAGCCCTGGCTGATGCCCACCAACGCGCTACTGTCTCGCAGGAACAGATCGAAAGCATGCGCAAGGAAATTCTGCCGGCGGCCCAAAGCGCCTTCGATGCGGCGGTCACTGGCTTCGAACTGGGAAAATTCGGTTTCATCGATGTGCTCGATGCGCAACGCACACTGTTTCAAAGCCGCGCTCAATACCTGAGCGCACTGTCCGCACGCTTTCGCTCCCTTGCTGATCTGGAGCGCTTTATCGCCGTAGAAAACAACGTTGGCAATTTACCGACTGACAGGAATACAAAATGATGTTGAATATTGACAAAAAATCTCAAAAATCCGCACTGATTATTGTGCTGATCGGCGCCGTACTGGGCTCCGCTATCCTGTTCTGGAAAAAAGATGGCGCAGGTCCTGCAAGTGAAGCTGCGCACGCGGAAGAAGGTGCCAAGGAAGGCGGTAAAGGCGGCGCCCATGTCGGCGAGGAAGGTGTCATCTTGATGAACGCCAAGCAAATTCAGACTGCGGGCATCATTACCGCCAAAGCCGAATCAGCGACCATGGGGAACGTGATCCAGTTGCCAGGTGAGGTTCGTTTTAATGAAGACCTGACCGCGCACATTGTTCCTCGCACGCCGGGAGTGGCCGACTCGGTCTCCGCCGACCTTGGTCAAAATGTGAAGAAAGGGCAAGATTTAGCTGTGATCTCCAGCCCCGCTTTAGCAGATCTGCGTAGTGCCTCATTGGCAGCACAAAAGCGCCTGAGTCTTGCACAGATCACATTCCAGCGCGAAAAGAAATTATGGGAAGACAAAATATCGGCCGAGCAGGACTATCTGCAAGCCCAGAGCGCGCTGCGCGAAGCCGAAATTGAATCTCAGACAGCTCGCTCCAAATTGTCTGCCCTGGGTGCGGGCGAGGCGGAGGGGGCGCTCAACCGCTACGTCCTGCGTGCCCCCTTCAGCGGCGTGATTGTGGAAAAGCATATAGCCCAGGGTGAAGCAGTCAAGGAAGATGCCAACGTGTTCCTGCTCTCGGATCTGGCTAGCGTCTGGGTAGAAGTTGTAGTGACGCCGAAGGATCTGGAATTAGTCCGCGTCGGTGAAACCGTCAAGATCACTTCTGCTGCCAACGACACCTCCGCCACCGGCAAGGTCAGCTACGTAGGTAATCTGCTAGGTGAGCAAACTCGTACGGCAAAGGCACGCGTCGTGATCTCTAATCCTAATATGGCATGGCGTCCTGGCCTGTTCGTCAATGCAGCCATGACGCGCGGTGAAAAGAACGTTCCTGTCACAGTCGTCGCCGATGCAGTGCAGACGATCGATGGCAAAACCGTGGTGTTCGTCAAAGTCGAAAAGGGTTTTAAGGTCCAGCCAGTCAAGACCGGCAGCAATGATGGCAAACGCGTTGAAATCGTTGAAGGTCTGTCTGTGGGTACTCAGTACGCCGCAGCCGGTAGCTTTGTAGTGAAGGCCGAGCAAGGCAAAGGCAGTGCCGGACACGAAGACTGATTAAGGAATCCACCATGTTTGAACGAATAATTCAATCTGCCATCGGCCACCGATGGCTTGTCATGCTCGCCGTGATCGCCATGGCCGCCATTGGCGTCTACAACTACCAGAAGCTGCCGATTGACGCAGTGCCTGACATTACTAACGTGCAGGTACAGATCAATACCAGCGCCAATGGCTATTCGCCGCTGGAAGTGGAGCAGCGTGTCACCTTCCCAATCGAGACCGTGATGGCCGGTTTGCCCAATCTGGAGCAGACGCGCTCGTTGTCCCGCTATGGCCTGTCACAGGTGACAGTGATCTTCAAGGATGGCACCGATGTCTACTTCGCGCGCCAGCTGGTTAACCAGCGCATCCAGGAGGCGAAGGAAAACCTGCCGCGCGGAGTCGTACCGATGATGGGACCAATTTCGACCGGGCTGGGTGAGATCTACCTGTGGACGGTCGAAAGCGAACCCAACGCCAAGAAGCCTGATGGCACGCCATACACGCCGACCGATCTGCGCGAGATACAGGACTGGATCATAAAACCGCAGCTGCGCCAGGTGGAAGGCGTCACCGAGATCAACTCGATAGGCGGTTACGCGAAGGAATATCACATCACACCAGACCCCGTGAAGTTGAGCTCCTATGGCCTCACCCTCAAAGATGTTGTAAGCGCCATCGATCGCAACAACAATAACGTGGGCGCCGGTTACATCGAGCGCAACGGTGAGCAGTTCCTGATCCGCGCGCCTGGCCAGGTACGCACGCTGGAGGACGTCCGCAATACCATCCTGAACAACGTCCAGGGTGTGCCGATCCGCGTGCGTGATGTAGCCGAAGTAGCTATCGGCCGCGAGCTGCGCACCGGTGCCGCGACTGAAAACGGCCGTGAGGTGGTGTTGGGCACAGTCTTCATGTTGATCGGCGAAAATAGCCGCGTGGTATCGCAGGCGGTTGCCAAGCGCATGGAGGCCGTGAACCGTTCGCTGCCAGCTGGTGTAAAAGCTGTACCGGTGTATGACCGCACGATACTGGTCGACAAGGCTATTGCGACCGTGAAGAAGAACCTGCTCGAAGGGGCAATTCTGGTCATCGTGATTCTGTTCATTTTCCTGGGTAACATCCGCGCGGCGCTTATCACAGCGATGGTCATTCCACTGGCGATGCTGTTCACTTTCACTGGCATGGTGACGTACAAGGTCAGCGCCAACCTGATGAGTTTGGGGGCGTTGGACTTCGGTATCATTATCGATGGCGCTGTGGTGATTGTTGAGAACTGTGTTCGCCGCCTGTCGCATGCGCAAGAGCACCATAAGCGAGAGCTGACTTTGCGAGAACGCTTCCATGAGGTATTCGCCGCTGCCAAGGAAGCGCGTCGCCCGTTGCTCTTCGGTCAGTTGATCATCATGGTCGTGTACCTGCCTATCTTTGCTCTCGCGGGCGTTGAGGGCAAGATGTTCCATCCGATGGCCTTTGCCGTGGTCACAGCTTTGCTGGGCGCCATGATCTTGTCCATGACCTTCATCCCGGCGGCAGTAGCCCTGTTCATCGGTAAGCGTGTCGCGGAGAAGGAAAACCGTCTGATGGCGATGGCCAAGAATGCTTATGAGCCGCTGCTGGCAAAGGTGATGAACAACGGGACGCCGGTTATCACGGGCGCCGTGGTGTTGATTGTGCTATGCGGCCTGTTGGCCACGCGCATGGGAAGCGAATTCGTGCCGAACCTGAACGAAGGTGATATCTCGATCCAAGCACTGCGCATTCCGGGTACCAGCCTGAGCCAGTCGCTGGAGATGCAGAAGAAGCTGGAAGCAGGCTTGAAATCCAAGTTTCCAGAAATTGACCGCATCTTTGCCCGTACCGGTACTGCGGAAATTGCATCGGACCCCATGCCGCCGAATATCTCAGATGGCTACATCATGTTCAAACCGGAGTCGGAATGGCCTAGGCCGAAAAAGACCCGCGACGAATTGATCGCAGAAATCAAGGAGGAAGCCGAAAAATATGTCGGCAACGCCTATGAGTTCTCCCAGCCGATTCAACTGCGTTTCAACGAACTGATTTCCGGCGTGCGTAGTGATGTTGCTGTCAAAGTCTACGGCGACGATATGGAGGTTCTGGCCGATACTGGCAAGAAGATTGCCGATGTGCTGCAGCGCATTCCTGGGGCCACCGAAGTGAAGGTGGAGCAAACTGGTGGCTTGCCTATGTTGACCGTGCAGATCGATCGTGAGAAGACCTCACGCTATGGTCTCAATATCGGCGATGTGCAAGATGCGCTGGCGATTGCGACCGGCGGCCGTGAGGCGGGCATCATGTTTGAAGGCGACCGTCGTTTCGACATAATGGTACGTCTACCGGAAACGCTGCGTAGCGACCTGGATGCGCTACGCCGACTGCCTATTTCACTGCCTTCTCAAGCAGGCGCTGCGACCTCGTTCATCCCTCTGGGCGAAGTGGCTGCACTGGAATTTGCGCCTGGTCCGAACCAGATCAGCCGTGAGAATGGTAAGCGCCGTATCGTGGTCAGCGCCAATGTGACCGGCCGCGACATCGGTAGCTTCGTACCGGAGGCTGAACAGGCGATCGCCAAGAACGTCAAGATTCCATCCGGATACTGGACGACTTGGGGCGGCACGTTTGAACAGCTTCAATCGGCAACCCGTCGCCTGCAAATCGTCGTTCCGCTGGCACTGTTCCTGGTCTTTACGCTGTTGTTTGTCATGTTCAATAACGTCAAAGATGGTCTGCTGGTCTTTACCGGAATTCCATTTGCGCTCACGGGCGGCATCATTGCACTGTCGCTGCGTGGCATCCCCATGTCGATCTCGGCCGCCGTGGGCTTTATCGCCCTGTCCGGGGTGGCAGTCCTCAACGGCTTGGTGATGATTTCGTATATCCGCTCTTTACGTGAAGAGGGCATGCATCTGGATAGCGCGGTAGTTACAGGAGCACTAACCCGTCTGCGACCAGTGCTGATGACCGCATTGGTCGCTTCGTTGGGTTTCGTGCCGATGGCGCTGGCTACCGGTACGGGGGCTGAAGTGCAGCGTCCGCTGGCGACTGTGGTCATTGGCGGCATACTGTCGTCGACGGCCCTGACCTTGCTGGTACTGCCGCTGCTATATCGCCTGATGCACCGCAACGACGCGGAAGAGAGCGAGATCGCTACTGATGACGCACAACCTGCTCACTAAATTTAGCGAACCTTTGTGAAGTACGGCCGGCAAGTTGTCGGCCGCTTTTCACGAATCGCTGTGAAGCAAGTTGATGGAGTTTTTTACACATGGGAAACGTTCGATCGAGGAGGTAGCTATCATGAGTCCAACCGAATCTGCTGCACATGCCGAACTGCAAACAGCCCTAATCTATGGCTCCGTTGTAGTGCTTCTGATATTGGGCGGTTTTATCTGGTGGTTGAACTACAGCTACAAGCAGAGCAACAAAAAGAATCGCTCCCCCCATCTGGAACTGGTGACGCCGGCTCCAAAGGTACGCGGGCGGCGCCGTCACAAAAAACATGGAAAGTAAGAGAAGCGATCAGCTCCAATCGCGCGCAGTCAGCAACTCAAGGAAAGGCGAGTGCCCAGCCGAATCTCAGCGGCCTTTTCAGAGACTGATGTTTCGTGTGCTTTCGAACGTTGGCAGGGGATTGAATGTGGACAATGTAACAGGCGGTGCGAATGTCTTTGCCGGATTGACCAAGGATGATTTCTGGAAGTGCGCGCTTAGGATTCCCGTACGAACCATCTTGATGATCTGGAAGCACAAACGGTACCCGTTGTCTGGCATTTACCGGCCATGCTTTGACTTTGATCGGTACGCGTGTACGGACAGCCCGAACAGCGCCACGATACAAAAGCCGGCGCCGGCATGGAACGTCGAGGCAGCTCCAAGGCAATCCCATAGCGCCCCGGCCAGGATACTGGCGATCAGCATCGCGATACCGCTCACCAAGTTGAAAAAACCATAGGCTGTGCCACGCAGGTCGGCCGGTGCCGTGTCCGCCACCATGGTCGCAAGCAGCCCCTGCGTGATGCCCATGTGAAACCCCCAAAGCGTGACACCCGTGAGCACGACCGCCCAGTGATCGTTCAGGGCCAGCACCAGATCGGCGGCGATCAGGACGATCAGCCCGATCGCAAGTAGCCCGGTATGACTCATGCGGTCAGAGAGCTTTCCGAACGGATAGGCGGAGACGGAATAGACCACATTCATCGCCACCATCACCAGCGGCACCAACGCGACAGGCACGCCACCTTGCTGAGCACGTAGGACCAGAAACGCTTCGCTGAAGCGCGCCATCGTGAACACCGCGCCGATTCCAACCACCCACCAGTATGCGCTGCCGAGGCGCTTCAGGTTCTCCCGGCGAATGGGGTTGGTACGATTGGCAGTGTGGTGCCGCTCGGGTTCGCGCACACCCCAGAACAGCAAAGCCACGGCCAACATACCTGGAACTACCGCCACCCAAAACACTTTCCTGAAATCGTTGGCCCATAGCAGCATCAGTCCGACCGCGAGCAGTGGGCCAAGGAACGCGCCTACTGTGTCGAGGGACTGACGCAGGCCAAAGGCGGCGCCGCGTAAATGTGTCGGAGCGATATCGGCGACGAGCGCGTCGCGCGGCGCCCCCCTGACGCCTTTGCCAACCCGATCGAGCAGCCTGGCGGATAACACCATGCCGCTCGTGTTGGCGATGGCAAACAGAGGCTTGGTCAGCGCCCCCAGCGCGTAACCAAGCACCGCCAGTCCCTTACGCCTGCCGAGATAGTCGCTCAACGTGCCCGAAAACACCTTGACGATCAGGGCGGTGGATTCCGCCATGCCTTCAATCACGCCTACAGTGAGGACGCTGGCCCCCAGCGTTCCCACCATGAACACGGGCAGCAGGCTATGGACCATTTCGGAAGAAATATCCATCAGCATACTGACAAAGCCCAGCACCCAGACGCCGGCCGGGATCTGGTTCAATATTACGCCGGTCGCTTTTATGCTCATTTTGCCTCCTATTGACGGTCGTTCTGGGTCATACGGTTGCAGGACCGTCGGAGTCGACAACCGACCTCTGCGCAGACGACACGGAATCGAATTCGTCCTCATTTGCGCCGTGGAACAGACGATACAGCAATGGCAGCACGAGCAAAGTCAATGCCGTTGACGACAGGATACCGCCAATGACCACGGTGGCTAGCGGCCGCTGCACCTCGGCCCCGGTACCCGTCGCGATCGCCATCAGGATAAAGCCAAGGGAGGCGACCAGCGCAGTCATCAGGACAGGACGCAGCCGCGCGATGGCACCTTCCTCTACTGCGGCGTCGAGGTCGGTGCCACCTTCACGCAGCGATCGGATGAACGCGACCATGACCAGTCCGTTCAGCACCGCGACGCCGGACAAGGCAATGAAGCCGACCGCTGCCGAAATTGAGATCGGTATGCCATGGGCCCATAAGGCGATTACGCCTCCAGTCAAGGCAAACGGAATTCCGCTAAACACCAACAGGCCGTCGGTCAGGTTGCCGAACATCAGATAGAGCAGTGCCAGCACCAGCAGCAACGCGACCGGTACGATGACTTTGATCGTGCCGAGGGCCGATTGCAACTGCTCGAATTGTCCGCCCCAGCGCAGCCAGTAGCCGGCGGGGACCGCCACCCGTCGATCGATGGCCTGCTGCGATTCGGACACAAACGAGCCGATATCACGGCCCCGCACGTTGGCGCTGACCACCACTAGCCGTTTGCCGTCCTCGCGGCTGATCTGATTCGGGCCCGGCGCGAGATTCAGTGAGGTAAGCATTAGTGGCCGCATTGGAACAGGAATCGGTGGCCGTTTTTACGAGAATATGCGCCATTCCCGAAGCTGGACAGCCGACCCGGATGACTGACTCACCGATTGTCAAATACGCTGAATCTGCCGGTCGATCGCTTTCAGCGCGCGCTCATTGCGCTCGCTGTAGCGGTCGGTCAGATAGTCGCTACGGCCGCGCAGCAGAAGCGTCATCTTGCACAACTCCTCCATGACGTCGACCACTCGGTCGTAGTAACCCGACTGGCGCATGCGGCCAGCTTCATCGAATTCCTTGTAAGCCATCGGCACCGAGGACTGGTTCGGGATGGTGAACATCCGCATCCAGCGTCCCAGCAAACGCAGCGTGTTGACCACGTTGAAGGACTGCGAGCCACCGCAGACCTGCATCACGGCAAGCGTACGCCCCTGACTTGGCCGGATCGCGCCCATTTCCAGCGGGATCCAGTCAATCTGGTTTTTCATCACGGCGGTGACGGCGCCGTGGCGCTCGGGGCTGCACCAGACTTGCCCCTCGGACCATAGGCACAGTTCGCGCAACTCGACGACTCTCGGATGGTCCTCCGGCACGCTGCCGGCCATCGGCAGCCCCATGGGATTGAAGATTTTGACTTCGGCACCCAGGTGCTCCAGGATACGCGCCGCTTCTTCGATGAGAAAGCGGCTAAACGAACGCTCACGCAACGATCCGTATAACATCAGGATGCGCGGCGGATGGCTTAAATCTCCCACAGGATCCAATTTTCCGACCGTGGGGATGTCGAGCAGATCGGTCTTGATGTTGGGAAGGTTCGCATTGGTCATACAATTTGTCCTTTATTGCTGTTCGGACCGAGCCGCGAAATCGCCGGGAGCCACGGTTCCGGCCACCGTGGCGTTGGCGGGCACAGCTGGATACAGCCAGCAGAACACTGCAGTTGCGGCGGCCGCACCAGCCAGCTGCGCAAGGATAAATCCCGGCGCATCGACGGGACGTATTCCGGCGAAGGTGTTGGTCGCACTGCGGGCCAGGGTCACGGCTGGATTGGCGAACGACGTGGAGGACGTGAACCAATACGCAGCTGTGATATAGGCCGCCACCGCGAACGGCGTGACGGCCGGCCGGCTGCGCGAGCACCCGATGATAACGGCGATCAGGCCGAACGTGGCCACGCATTCGCTCCACCATTGCGCTGCCCCGGTCCTGGCGTGCTCCGAGGCGTAGAACAGCGGCTCACCGAACATGCCATGCGCCGCAGCCACGCCAGCGAAGGCGCCGGCAACTTGGATGGCGATGTAGGGAAGCACCTCCCGGCCGGGAAGATTACCTTGCGCGGCCTCCGATAGCGTAACGACTGGATTGAAGTGCGCTCCGGAGATGGTGCCGAACATCAGGATCAGCGCGATCAAGCCGGCGCCGGTGGCAATTGCGTTGGCCAGTAGTGCGATCGCCACGTTGCCTCCGGCCAGTCGTTCGGCCATGATGCCCGAGCCGACCACCACTGCCAGCAGCATCGCCGTCCCCAATCCTTCCGCCACGATGCGACGTGCAAAACTCATGGTTCAATACCGCCAATGCTGTCGAGTTCGCGCTTCAGGCTTGCGGGATCCTTCCGCAACTCTTCGAGTGGTAGAGCCAGGAACGCCTCGATACGCGCACGGATGATGCGGTAGGTCCGTTCGAACGCGGTGCTGATCTCTTCCTCGGTGCCCACCACGTGGCCCGGGTCGTCAACACCCCAGTGCGTGCGCAGCACCGGCCCCAGATAAGCCGGGCAGGTTTCGCCAGCGGCGCTGCTGCAGACGGTCACGACAATATCGGGCGTTACTGGCAGATCGTCCCACGACTTGCTGTAGTAGCCCTCGGTGGAGATGCCCTTGCTGTGCAGGAGCTCCACAGCGCGGGGATGCAGCTTACCGGCCGGCTGGCTGCCGGCGCTGATGGCTTTCAGTCCAGCCGGGGCCAGATGGTTGAAGGTGGCTTCGGAAAGGACGGAACGGCACGAGTTGCCGGTGCAGAGAAACAGGATGTTCATAGTGAGTTTGAAGTAAAAAAATTTAAACGGAGGTTTCGCCGATCGCCTGGATTTCGCGCTGAATGGCATTCTTTTCCAGCATGTGCAGCGGCAGGCTGACAAAAATGTTCATGCGCGTCATGATCTGGCGGAAGATGCGGTTGAACACCGCGCGCTTTTCCTCGATGCTGTTCACCAGGGCCGCAGCTGGATCTTCAAAGCCCCAGTGCGCCGACATCGGGTGGCCCGGCCAGTGAGGGCAGACCTCGCCAGCGGCGTTGTCGCATACAGTGATGATGAAGTCCATGTGCGGTGCGTCCGGAGTGCCGAACTCGTCCCAGCTTTTGCTGCGCAGCTCATCGGTTGGATAGCCGGTGTGAGCCAGCTGTTCGATGGCAAAAGGATTGACCATGCCACCAGGGTGGCTGCCGGCAGAGAAGCCCTTGAAGCGGCCCTTACCCATCGTTGTCACCAAGGCTTCGGCCATGATGCTGCGCGCCGAGTTGCCGGTGCAGAGGAACAGTACGTTGTAGACTTTCTCTTGCATGGGAATTCTCCAATTCAGGTAGATGTGGGTTTGGTGTCGCAGCCGGCTGGACCGCAAGGAACGCCGCCACAGCAGTTCTCGGTCAGGTAGTCGATTAGGCCGTTCATGACCACAACATCGGCCGAGTAGATCACGAAGCGCCCCTCACTGCGCGAGGTGATCAGCCTGGCGTACGTGAGCTCCTTCAGGTGAAACGACAGTGAAGAGGGCGCGATGTCGAGCTGCTCTGCTATCTTGGTGGCTGCCATCCCCTCAGGGCCGACCTGAACCAGCAGTCTGAAAACGGCCAGCCGGCTCTCCTGGGCAATGGCCGCCAGCGCGGCTAAAACGTCCTTGGTTTCCATATTGGTTACTTCCATGATTCAGTAATTGTCGAAGTATGATGGCGCAGAAGCTACGACATTTCAAAGAATATCAAAGTATCTTGACAGCTTGATGACATGAGCCTATGCTTTATTCGTCGATTTACGAATGAGTCCTATGAAATCCTGCTGCGACACCCAGGCCGCCGGCGCCACCGTGCTTGAAATTAATGCCGATGAAGTGGCGCTGATGTGCAAGGCACTGGGCCATCCCGCGCGCGTCCAGCTGCTGAAGTATCTGTCCGCCTACGGCGCGTGCTACTTCGGCAGCCTGACCGACGTAGTCCCGCTGGCCGCGTCGACCGTCTCGCAGCACGTGACGATCTTGAAGCAGGCCGGGCTGATCCTCGGTTCGTCGGATGAACAGCGCACCTGCTACTGCGTCAACCCCGAACGGCTGGCGCAGCTGAAGCAATTGATCGGCAGTCTGTAATTTTTTTCTCTTTTAATTCGTCATTTGACGAATAACGAATGGAGGTAATGATGAGCAGCACAGGTATCACTTCCCCGGCATTGCGTCCCGCGACGGCGGCCGACTGGACCGCGATCGAATCCTTGCTCACGCAGGCTGGGCTGCCGCTCGATGGCGCGCAGGAGCATCTGACCAGCTTCACCGTGGGGGACCGGGCTGGCGCCATCGTGTGCGCCGGCGGCTTGGAGGTCTACGGCGACACGGCGCTGCTGCGTTCGGTCGTGGTGGCGCCAAGCCAGCGCGGGTCGGGGGCAGGCGGGCTACTGTTCACGGCGCTGGCGAACGTCGCCCAATCGCGCGGCGTGTCCACTCTGTACCTGTTAACGACCACGGCGGCCTCCTTCTTCGCACGTCGCGGATTTATCCAAGCCGAGCGCGCCACAATACCGGCGGCGCTGCGCCATTCACGAGAATTCCAAGGAGCTTGTCCTGCTACAGCCACGCTGATGTCCCTCTCATTGACCTGAAAGGAATTGCCATGAACGTAACCGATATCAACCTGCCGGTGGCGGTCCTGGGCGCCGGCCCGGTCGGCCTTGCCGCCGCCGCGCACCTGGTGGCGCGCGGCATGACACCGCTGATTTTCGAGGCAAGTGAGAATGTCGCTGGCAACCTGGCCACCTATCGCCATGTGCGCCTGTTCTCGCCCTGGCAGTACAACGTGGACAAGGCGGCCCTGCGGCTGCTTGTCGACGCCGGCTGGCCGATGCCGGCCGAAGACGACTTGCCGGCGGCGGGCGAGATCATCGACCAGTACCTGCAGCCGCTAGCGCAGCTGCCTGCCATTGCTGCCCATCTCAAGCTGGGCCACCGCGTTGTGCAGGTGTCGCGCCAGGGCTTTGATAAGGTCAAGACGCGCGGGCGCGAGCTGGCGCCGTTCATCGTGCGCGCCGTCACCGCCAGTGGTGAACGTGAATATTTCGTCAGCGCGGTAATCGACGCCACCGGCACCTGGTCGCACCCCAATCCCTTGGGCGCGAGCGGCATCGATGCCATCGGCGAAATCACCCACGCGGCACGGATTGCCTACGGTATGCCCGATGTGCTGGGCGCTGAGCGCCACCGTTATGCCGGACAGCGGGTGCTGGTCGCCGGTAGCGGCCATTCGGCGGCCGGAACCTTGATCGCCCTGGCCCAGCTGGCAGAGGAGGAACCTGGCACCACGCTGGTGTGGGCTGTTCGCGGTGCCGCGATCGAGAAGGCGTTCGGCGGCGGCAGCGCCGATGGCCTGCCGGCGCGTGGCGCTCTCGGTACGCGCCTCAAGGCGCTGCAGGCATCAGGCAAACTGGAAATCCATACCCGATTCCGCATTCACGCGCTGGAGGTGGAGGGGAACGCACTGCGCGTCGTTGGCGATGAGGTGGACGGCAACAGTCCGGTGATCGATGGCGTCGACCAGATCGTGGCCTCGACCGGTGCGCGACCCAACCTGGAGCTGACCCGTGAACTGCGCGTGCGGCACGATCCCTGGCTGGAAAGCACCGACGCGTTGGCGCCGCTGATCGATCCCAACGAGCATAGTTGTGGCACGGTCCGCCCGCACGGTCACCGCGAACTCGCGCACCCTGAGCCTGGATACTATGCGGTGGGCGCCAAGAGCTACGGCCGCGCGACAAACTTTCTGATGGCGACCGGCTATGAGCAGGTGCGTTCAGTGGTAGCAGCGCTTGCTGGAGACCTGGCGCAGGCCGACGACGTGCAGCTCGAACTGCCCGAAACAGGCGTCTGCAGCACACGCCTGGAATACGGAGTCCAGCTGACGCCCACCAGCTGTTGTGGCGGGCCGGCGCCGGCCGGTAGCGCCGCCTGCTGCGTGCAGGACGCCGACGCAAAAACCCAAGGTAAAGCGGGCTGCGGCTGTAGTGATCCGGTGCCGTCGCTGAAAGCGAAATCCTGCTGCGCATAAGCGCCGTTACTCATCAAAAAGAGGAAGTCATCCATGCACCGTGCTTGGCACACCATCGGCATACTGGCCTTCACGCAAATCGCCTCCTGGGGATCGCTGTACTATGCGTTCAGCATTGTGGCACCCGGCATAGGGCGAGAGCTGGGGATGCGCGCAGAACTGGTGTATGGCGCCTTTTCATGGAGCCTGCTGGTGGCGGGCTTAGTCGCGACGCCCACCGGTATGCTGCTGGACCGCTTTGGCGGGAAATTGATCATGGCGACGGGCTCGCTGGTTTGCGGCGCAGGACTGATCTGGCTGAGCAGAGCAACCGGGACGCTGTCATATTTTGGTGCCTCGACGGTGCTTGGCGTGGCTATGTCGCTGACGCTGTATGAGGCAGCCTTCGCCACGATCAACCGCAAGTTCAATCACAACAGCCGCCAGGCGATATCGACGCTGACCTTGTTTGCTGGATTCGCCAGCACCGTGTTCTGGCCGCTGACGCTGAAGCTGAGCACGGCTATCGGGTGGCGTGAAACCTATTTCTGGTTCGGGATCGTGCAGTTGCTGCTATGTCTCCCCCTGCACCTGATGCTGGGCCGAGACGCGTCGGTCACGCATGTACCGCATGCGGTACCAGAGCGCAGCCATACACTGGCCGAGGCACTACGACATCCGGCCTTCTGGAAACTGGCAATGGCCTTCGCCGCCAATATGTTCATTTTCTCGGCGTTGTCCGTGCACCTGATCCCTCTACTGAAGGACTTCGGCCACACTGCTGGCCTTGCCGTGATGATGTCAACACTGATAGGCCCCATGCAGGTCGCCGGGCGTATCTGCGAGCGTACTTTCGCCCGGAATGCACTGCCGCAAACGGTCGGCCTGTTTTCATTCGCCTCGCTGCCGGCCGCCGTTCTGGCGCTACTGTTGTGGGGCAGCCAGTCATGGGCAGCGGCGGCATTCTGCACTCTCTATGGGTTGAGCAACGGCGTCCTGACGATCGTTCGCGGCACAATCCCGCAGGCCATGTTCGGGCGCCAGAATTACGGAGCCATATCTGGCGCAATGGCCGGACCATCCTTGCTGGCCAAGGCAGCCGGTCCCTTGGTGGCTGCCTTTATGCTTCAGACGTATCCGGCCCCAGCAGTGTTGATTGCAATGCTCTTGGTGTCCCCGTTGGCCACTTCAAATTCCCCCACCCTTGGCCGGGTCAAATTCCCCCAGGCAGGACAGTCGGATTGTAGTTTAATCGACCGCAGCCGGGTCATTTTTTGACTCGCCCTGCTTGACCAAGCCGGTCAGACGGCTGGCGGCCTCCTTCAAGCGGTAGCTCTTCCCCTCGAACTCCAGCAGGTGCGCGCGGTGCATCAGACGGTCCAGGATGGTGGTCGCCATGGTGTTGTCGCCGAGGTACTTCCCCCAGTCCTGCACCACCCGGTTGGAGGTCACCACGATGCTGCGCTTAAGCTTG
>NZ_FRCX01000003.1 GCF_900143065.1 Duganella sacchari
TAATGCCGTTCAGTTAAGGTCTCGTTTTAAGACTCGTACGGTGTAACGTTTAGGCAGCGCTTTAACGGCCCGATCGTAATGGCGATCGGGCCGTTCTTCATTTAGAAGATCGACGAGCCGTTTGCGTAGGCGCTGAAGTAAAGCCGGTAACTTGCCGTAGGAACGAACAACCGCAGCCCAATGCAGTTCATATTGAATAATGTGGAAGGCACGGATAAAGCTGATTTCGGTCGGATCGCATTTGACTGCGAGTGCCGCCTTGGCCATTTCAAGGCGGACCAAATTGTAAGCAGTCAGTGTCCCCCAGATTTCCTGATATACCCCATCGACTGTTTTGCTGCGCAAGGTTAATGCCTTACCCAGCATGCTTTGCTTCAGTTCCCGGTAACTCGTTTCGATTTGCCAGCGTCGCTTGTAGTAAGCCGCAATATCAGCGCTCGTATAACGCTTACGGTCCAGAAGCGACGTCAGCAAGACATGCTTGCGCGCTTGGCTATCGATCACCGTGATGGCTCGCGCCTGCCAGAACTCAGGCAGGTCAGGCCGTTTCTTCCGTACCTGCTGAGCCAGTCGCAGTTCGATCAGCACGTCATCGGATGGTGGTTCCAGTAATTGCCATTTGGTGTTGGCTTTGGCGGGAATGATGTAATGGCGGTTATTGCCATTGCCAGTCAGGCCGCAGAGGATTTCCGCTGCCATGAAGCCCTTATCGAAGGCTGTCAGTGAGTTATCGGGGATCGACGGCAGGAGCTCTTTTGCATACTGCATTTCATTGCTACCGTAGGGACCGAAGGCGGCGCAGCGAATCAGGTGGGTTGATACGTCCGTCAGCGTAACGGCGCGTACTTGCGGATAACTTGACACTACCTTGGCATAAGCTTGAGCACCGAAATGCTCCCGCTGTTCTGGTGTGTCGGCGGTCTTCAAGGTCGTACCATCGAGTGCGAATAAGCGCAGCCCTTTAAGTTGATACTGCTTCGCGTCTTGCTCACCCCACGCCTTGGCAGACAATTCAAATAGCATCTGCAGCGGCGCTGCCCCCACACGCTGGCGAGCCTGCGCAATGGCGCTCTTGCTCACATAAGGCACTTGCAAATCCGGTAGCGCAAGCTCCAGATCATCAAGCACCTCACTGATCGATTGATGGCGGTACAGTGCCAACGCCACGACCAACCAAACCACTTGCTCAGCAGGCAAACGACGTTGACGGATACTGGCTTTGCCTGTGTACTGGACGGCTTGCTCTATCCACTCAACAGGCAAGTGCTGGCCCAGACGCTCCCAGTTCGGGACATCTTGGGTTTCGGCTAAAAAATGGATCGCGTCATCAAGCATGAACCGAAGGTTAACAGGCCATTCTTACGTTTACAACTCTTCAAAATAAAAATGCCGTTCAGTCTTAACTGAACGGCATCAGGCTTTCAGGCCGGTTTTTTTATCAGCTGCACAAACCGAAGGCTTTACGGTCAGCGAAGTAGCGGTAGGTGAAGGTACGCATCGGATACTTGTGCAGCGCGATCTCGAACGCGGGCGGCGTCAGGTCGAAGCGTTGCGGCAATTTCTCGGTCACGCGCAGGCGCACGCGCCAGATGGTTTCCTCGCCGGTGGCGCCGGCGATCAGCATGTCCGGCACTTTGGGAATCGACTCGACGATTTCGGCCGGTGAATTGGTGGTCCGCTGATAGAAGGTGACCAGCTGCGCCTTGGCCACGACCGGGCCTTTCGGCTGCGTGACCGTATAGTCGCGGGTCTGGAACAGCGCGCGCTCGCCACGCGGCACCAGGTACACAAACGTGAACTCGGCGCCGCCATCCGGCAGCGTCACGGGCGGCGTGGTAGAAACGCTGATCCCGCGCGGCAGCTCGAAGCGCGAGCCTTCCTGCCAGTTGCTGCACTCCGGCGTCTTGGCCATGTACACATCAACCGGCGTGAAAGATTCGCCACAGGCACTCAACAGCAGCGGCAGGATAAGAGGAGCGGAGTAACGCAGGCGCATGAAATCAAACGTCTTGATCGGAAGCCGCTAGTGTAACACCGGGGTCAGTTCTTGCAATCCAACACGAGCTCTGCCGTAGCGGTCACTTACGGCAGAGCTCGTGTTGGATTGCAAGAACTGACCCCGGATTAAAAAAGGCCGCATCGCTGCGGCCTTGGCTTGCTTAGATCATTACCACATGATCACGCGGTCTTTTGGTGCCAGGTACATCTTGTCGCCTGGTTTCACGCCGAAGGCGTCGTAGAAGCCCGGCTGGTTGCGCATCGGGCCGTTGGCGCGGAACTGGCCTGGCGAGTGCGGGTCGGTCTTGATCTGGACGATCTGCTGCGCTTCACGCATTTTCAGACGCCATACCTGGGCGAAGCCCATGTAGAAACGCTGGTCGCCAGTCAGGCCGTCGATAACCGGGGCTTTCTTGCCTTTCAGCGACAGCTTGTAGGCTTTGTACGCAATCGCCACGCCGCTGTTGTCGGCGATGTTTTCGCCCAGGGTCAGTTCGCCGTTGACGTGGTAGCCAGGCAGCGGGCTGAACTGGTTGTACTGCTCGACCAGCATCTTGGTCTTGGCGCCAAACGCTTTGTGGTCGGCGGCGGTCCACCAGTCGCGCAAGTTGCCGTCGCCGTCGTACTGGGCGCCCTGGTCGTCGAAGCCGTGGCTGATTTCGTGGCCGATCACGCCGCCGATGGCGCCGTAGTTGACCGCGTCATCCGCGTCCGCATTGAAGAACGGCGCCTGCAGGATCGCTGCCGGGAACACGATTTCGTTCATTTCCGGGTTGTAGTAGGCGTTGACGGTCTGTGGCGTCATGCCCCATTCGTCGCGGTCAATCGGTTTGCCCAGCTTGTTCAGTTCCTTGTTGTAGTCGAACTGGTGCGAGCGGATCACGTTACCGACCAGGTCGTCCTTGCTGACCACCAGCGCCGAGTAGTCGCGCCATTTGTTCGGGTAGCCGATCTTGGTGGTGAACTTGGCCAGCTTGGCTTGCGCCTGTTTCTTGGTGGCCGGGGTCATCCAGTCCAGCTTGTCGATGCTAGTCTTGTAGGCGGCCAGCAGGTTTTTCACCAGTGCTTCCATGCGGGCTTTACGTTCGGCCGGGAAGTGCTCTTCCACGTACAGCTTGCCGACTACTTCACCCAGCGCGCCTTCGGTCACGCTGACGCCGCGTTTCCAGCGTGGACGCTGTTCGGTCACGCCGCTCAGCACGGTGCCGTAGAACGCGAAATTTTCATCCACGAAGGCTTTGCTCAGGTAAGGCGCATTGGCGCGTACCACTTGCCATTGGAAGTAGGCTTTCAGGGTCTCCAGCGGGGTCGCTTCCAGCAGCGCGGTCATGCCTTTGAGGTAGCTAGGCTGGCTGACGATCACGTAGGTGACTTTGCCGGCCACGCCAGCGTCGGTCAGATAGGCGTTCCAGTCGTAGCCTGGCGCCACCTCGCCCAGCTTGGCGATGTCGACCTTGTTGTAGGCCTTGATCGGGTCACGCAGCTCGACCTTGGTCCATTGCAGCTTGGCCAGTTCTTTTTCGAACTCGACTACCGCGTGGGCGGTGGCGGCGCCGTGGGCGTCACCTGCCAGCGTCAGCATTTTGCCGACGTGCAGTTCATACTTGGCCAGCGCGTCCGCCAGTTTGGCGTCGTCGGCTTTCAGGTAGTAGTCACGGTCCGGCAGGCCCAGGCCGTCCTGGTACAGGTCGGCCACGTATTTGGTCGAATCCTTGTTGTCCTGGTGGATGCCGTAGCCGTACGGTGCGCTCACGCCGATCTGGTTGAAGTGCGAGATCAGTGCCGGCAGCTGTTTCTTGTCGGTGATGGCGGCCACTTTGGCCAGTTCGCCGTTCAGCGGGGTGATGCCCAGCTGTTCCAGCTTGGCTTCGTCCATGAAGCTGTTGTAGAAGTCGCCGATGCGCTGGGCGTCCGGACCGCCGTTCTTGCTGGCGGCGGCGCCTTCGATAATCGCGCGCAGTTGCGGCTGGATGTCATCACGCAGCTTGGCGAAAGAGCCCCAGCTCGATTTGTCGGCCGGGATTTCGGTCGCGGCCAGCCATTTGCCGTTCATGTGGGTGAACAGGTCGTCCTGCACACGGACCGACGGGTCGATGTATTCCACGGCGATGCCGGAGGCTGGCTTGCTTGCTACTTTCGCGCTGGTAGGAGCGGCGCTTTTGGCGCTATCCGCTGCGCCTGCCAGGCCTGCGATCAGGCTCAGCATCAATGCACTTACGAGATGACGTTTCACGGGATTTTCCTTCTAAATTAAGTGAAGGCCCATTGCTCTGATGGGCCGTACGGCTTTATATCACAGCATTACCACATAATGACACGGTCTTTAGGCGGCAAATACAACTTATCTCCGGCTTTAACGCCGAAAGCCTCGTAAAAACCTGGCTGGTTACGCACCGTGCCATTGGCGCGGAACTGGTCCGGCGAATGCGGGTCGACTTTGAGATAAACGATTTGCTGCGCATCGCGGATCTTGCTGCGCCAGACCTGGCCAAAGCCCATGTAAAAACGCTGCTGGCCCGTCAAACCATCAATCACCGGCGCCGGTTGACCATTCAGCGACAGCAGGTAAGCCTTGTAGGCAATCGCCGCGCCGCTGTTGTCGGCGATGTTTTCGCCCAGGGTCAGCTCGCCGTTGACGTGGTAGCCCTTGACCGGGCTGTAGGCGTTGTACTGCTTGACCAGCATCTTGGTCTTGGCTGCAAAGTTCTTGTGGTCGGCCTTGGTCCACCAGTCGCGCAGGTTGCCGTCGCCGTCGTACTGCGCGCCCTGGTCGTCGAAGCCGTGGCTGATTTCGTGGCCGATCACCGCGCCGATGGCGCCATAGTTGACCGCATCATCGGCGTCGGCATTGAAGAACGGCGGCTGCAAGATCACTGCCGGGAACACGATCTCGTTCATCTCCGGGTTGTAATAGGCATTGACGGTCTGCGGCGTCATGCCCCATTCATCGCGGTCGATCGGCTTGCCCAGCTTGTTGACTTCCTTGGCGTACTCAAACGCGCGCGAACGCAGCCGGTTGCCCACCAGGTCGTCCTTGACCACCACCAGCGCCGAGTAATCACGCCACTTGTTCGGATAGCCGATCTTGGTGGTGAACTTGGCCAGCTTGGCTTGCGCCTGCTGCCTGGTTTCCGACCCCATCCAGTCCAGCGTGTCGATGCTTTGCCCAAACGCGGCCAGCAGATTCTTCACCAGCGCTTCCATGCGCGCCTTGCGCTCGGCCGGGAAGTATTGCTCAACGTAGAGCTTGCCCAACGCTTCGCCCAGCGCGCTGTCGGTGGAGTTGACGGCCCGCTTCCAGCGCGGCTCCTGCTCGTCCACACCGCTCAGCACCTTGCCGTAGAAGGCGAAATTCTCTTGCGCGAAATCCTTGGACAGATAAGCAGCGTTACCGTGCAATACCTGCCATTGGAAGTACACCTTCCAGGTCGCCAGCGGCACTTTGTTGAGCACCTGGTTGAAGCCGGTGATGTAGCTCGGCTGGCTGACAATCACGTAATCGACCTTGCCGCCGATGCCGGTCTCGTTGAGCCACGTGGTCCAGTCGTAACCGGGCGCCAGCCTGGACAGCTGGGCCAGCGGCACCTTGTTGTAAGCCTTGACCGGATCGCGTAACTGCACCTGCGTCCACTGCACCTTGGCCAGCTCGGTTTCCAGCGCAACGATGGCTTTGGCGTCCGCCGCCGGATTGGGGTTGCCGGCCATGCCCAGCATTTTGGCGACGTGCAGCTCGAACTTGGCCAGCGCATCGGCCAGCTTCTTGTCCGACTTCTTGAGGTAGTAATCACGGTCCGGCAGGCTCAGGCCTTCCTGCACGATGTCGGCCACGTACTTGGTCGAATCCTTGTTGTCCTGATGAATGGTAAAGGCGTACGGCGCGATGTAATAGCGGTTGAAGTGGGCAATCAGCGCCGGGATCTGCTGTTTGTCACTGAGCGCGGCGACGCGGTCGAAATCGGCCTTCAGCGGCGACAGGCGCAACTCCTCCAGCCTGGCTTCATCCATATAGCTGGCGAAGAAATCGCCGATGCGCTGGGCGTCCGTGCCGGGCTGCTTGTTGGGGTCGGCCGCGGCCGCTTCGATGATGGCGCGCAGCTGCGGCTTGGTGTCATCGTCGAGCTTTTCAAACGAGCCCCAGCTCGACTTGTCGGACGGGATGTCCGTGCGCGCCAGCCATTTGCCGTTGAGGTTTTTAAAGAAATCGTCCTGCGGGCGGACGCTCGTGTCGATGTTGGCCACATCCACGCCCGAGGTTTTAGGTGCTGCATGGACGCCAGCCGAGGCCAGCAGCGCCAGCATCAGGGCGCTGAGCAAATGTGCTTTCAAGACTATATCTCCGATATATGTATAGGCAAGTCTTGCAACCATAACAAAAAAGCCACGCCAGGTCACCCCGGGTGGCTTTTTTTACGCGGGAAAAACGCTTACCAGATAATCACACGCTGTTCGGGCGCAACATACAGCTTGTCGCCCTGCTTGACGCCAAACGCCTCATAGAAGCCCGGCTGGTTGACCACCGGACCGTTGGTGCGGAACTGGCCCGGCGAATGCGGATCGGTCTTGATCTGCAGGATCTGCTGGTTCTCGCGCATCTTCACGCGCCAGATCTGGCCAAAGCCCATGTAGAAGCGCTGCTCGCCCGTGAAGCCGTCGATCACCGGCGCCGGCTTGCCGCCCAGCGACAGCAGATAAGCCTTGTAAGCGATGGCCACGCCGCTGTTGTCGGCGATGTTTTCGCCCAGCGTCAGTTCGCCATTGACGTGGTAGCCAGGCAGCGGGCTAAAGCTGTTGTACTGCTGGACCAGCGCGTCGGCCTTGGTCTTGAAGTTGGCGCGGTCTTCCTTGCTCCACCAGTCGCGCAGGTTGCCGTCGCCATCGGACTGGCTGCCCTTGTCGTCGAAGCCATGGCTGATCTCGTGGCCGATCACGGCGCCAATTGCGCCATAGTTCACCGCATCGTCGGCGCGCGCGTCAAAGAACGGCGGCTGCAGGATCGCGGCCGGGAACACAATCTCGTTCATGGTCGAGTTGTAGTAGGCGTTGATGGTTTGCGGCGTCATGCCCCACTCTTCGCGGTCGACCGGCTTGCCCAGCTTGTTGATCATGCGCTGGTACTGGAAGTTGGACGAACGCAGCACGTTGCCCACCAGATCGTTCTTGATGATGGTCAGCGACGAATAATCGCGCCACTTGGCCGGATAGCCGATCTTCGGCGTGAACTTGGCCAGCTTGGCCTGCGCTTCGATCCTGGTGGCCGGGCTCATCCAGTCCAGGCTGTCGATGCTGGTCTTGTAGGCGGCCAGCAGGTTCTTCACCAGCGCATCCATGCGCGCCTTGCGCTCCGGCGGGAAGTGCTCGGCCACATACAGCTTGCCCAGCGCTTCGCCCAGGCTGCCTTCCACCAGCGACACCGCATCCTTCCAACGCGGACGCTTGACGGCCACACCGGTCAGCACCGTGCTGTAGAAATCAAAGTGCGCGTCGGCGAAATCGCTGGACAGGTAAGGCGAGGCTTCCTGCAGTAGCTGCCATTGGAAGTAAGCCTTCCAGGTCGGCAGGTCGGTCTTGTCCAGCACGGCATTGAAGCCGCTCAGGAACGACGGCTGGCGCACGATCACGTCGCTGATCTTGTTGCCCACGCCCGCTGCGGCCAGCGCATGGCCCCAGTCGTAGCCGGGCGCCAGTTCGGCCAGCTGCTTGACCGGCATCTTGTTGTAGGTCTTGACCGGATCGCGGTTCTCGACCTTGGTCCATTGCGCTTCCGCCAGGGCGGTTTCCAGCGCGACGATTTTTTTGGCGTTGGCAGCGGCTTCGTGGTCGCCGGCCAGGCCAAGGATCTTGGCAATGTGCAGCTCATACTTGGCCAGTGCACTGGCCATCTTCGGATCGTCTTTTTTCAGGTAGTAGTCACGGTCCGGCAAGCCCAGGCCGCTCTGGCCGATATACACCGCATACCTGGTCGACGCGCGCGCATCCTGGCGCACGCTGACGCTGTACGGCGTGGTAATGCCGATCTGGCCCAGATGGGCGATCAGCATGGGCAGGCCTTTCTTGTCCTTGAGCGCGCGGATGCGGTTCAGCTCGCCGGTGACGGGGCGGAAGCCCAGCTCGTCGAGCTTCTTCTCGTCCATGAAGCTGGCGTACAGGTCGGCGATTTTCTGCGGTTCGCTGCCGGCTTTCTTGCCCTTCTCCGCTTCCGCCTTTTCGATCAGCTCGCGCAGCTGCGGCAAGGTGTCGTCGCGCAGCTTGGCAAACGTGCCCCAGCTGGCTTTGTCCGATGGAATCTCGGTGGTCTTCAGCCAGCTGCCGTTCAGGTAGGTGAAGAAGTCATCTTGTGGACGCACGCTGGTGTCCATATTGGGAATTTCGATGCCGGAGATCGGTGCGGCAGGCTCCGCAGCGGTGGCAAAGGCAGTGACGAGGCTCAGGGTCAGTGCACTCAGCAGAAGTGGTTTCACAGCTTGTCCTTATGGTTAGAACTTCATTTCATATTTGACGCTCCAGACCGTGTAAGTCTGGTTGATCGTGTTGGCCAGTTGTGTCAGGCCATTGCCGGTCACCGTATTGGCGCCGACGGCGTCCTCTGCCGCCAGATTGTTGGCGGAAATGCGCAGCTGATTGCGGGCGTTGAACTTCCACAAGGCATAGGCATCCAGTGAACGCTTGCGGCTAGTGTAAACCAGCTGCGACAGACTGCTCTGGATCAGTGTCTCCGGCGTCCAGTTCAGGCTGCCGCCCAAGGTCAGCGGCACAGCCTTCATGCGGTAGTCCAGGCCGACGTTGGCGGTCTGTTTGGGCTGCGCATCCAGCCGGTTGTTGGGGCCGGGGATGTCGTCCACGCTGGACCAGAAATGGCTGTAGTTGGAGCGGAAATCAATCGCCGGCGCGTCCGCCACCAATTCCTGCAGCTGGAACTTGGCCTCCAGTTCGATGCCCTTGGTGCGCGCGTGACCGATATTGCGCGGCGTCGATACCCAGCGCGGTCCGATGCTGGTCTGCTGCTGCGAGATATCGCGCCGTATCAGGTCATCGATGTCGCGGATGAAGCCGCTCACGCTGACGATGCCCGCGCGGCCCAGGTAATGCTCGTAGGCGAGGTCCAGCCCGGTCGCCAGTTCCGGCTTCAGGTTGGGATTGCCGGTGCGGTCCGGACGTGACGGCGAGTTCAGCCGCGACAGCGACGGCAAGGCAATCAGGTCCTGGATATTGGCCGCCTTGTAGCTCTTGGTCAGGCTGGCGCGGACCTGGTCTTTCTGGCTGCCGGGAATGCGGTACACGGCATGCAGCAGAGGGCTCAGCACGCTGCTGGTATTGCTGATGTCGCCGGCCGCATTGCTGCTGGTGGTGCGGATGCCTTCCCAGCGCACACCGGCATAGCCCGACCATTGCGAGGAGATATCCCACTCATCCTGCACGAACGCCGCCAGGCGGCGCGTATTGGCAGTGAGGTTGTCGCCCGAGCCGTCAAACTGAGCCTTGCCGTCCTTGTCGAGCGAGGTCTTGGTTTCCTCGCGGTGACCCAGCTCGATGTCCCAGCCGGCCGCCAGCGCATGCTGCCGACCGATCGGCGTGCTGTACTTGCCGCCGCTGTTGGCGCTGCGGTCGCGCACGCTGGCGGTATCGACGTAGCGGTTGAGGAAAACGCCTGCCGCATCGTACTGGTAGCGCACCGAGTCGTTGTCGCTGTGGCCGGCGCCGAAGCCGAACTTGACGTCCAGCTTGGACGCGCCTTGCAGTTTGTGCACCCAGTTGCCGAAGCCGCGCAGGAAGGTGGATTCGGAATGCGTACTGGTCAGTGCCAGGTTGTATTCAGGCGGTTGCAGGCCGGCATTCTGCAGCAGGTCGCTGCGCGCGTTGCCGTCGCTGCGGTTGACCATCACAAAAGGCTGGAAGTTCAGCGTGTCGCCGCTGTCAAATTTATAGGACAGGCGCGGCGTCAGATGCAGGCCGCGCGTTTCGCGCGTGGTCTGGTCGTGGACGCTCTCGTCCTCCACCGTCACGCCATCGTCGCGCGTATCGAGGTTGTGCGTTTCGCTCTGGTCGTGCTGGTGGTTTTCAAACACCGAGCCGGTCAGCAGCCAGGTCAGGTTGCCGGTCTTGCCCGGCACTGTCAGCGAGAGATTCGGCGCATGGCGGCCCTGCTCGACCGTATCCGTGAGCTTGAGCTGGTTGTCGCGCTGCAGGTAGCCGTCACGCAGGATGATGTTGATGGTGCCGGCAATGGCGCGTGTGCTGTGTTCCGCCACCGGGCCGCGCATGATCTCGATGCGTTCCACCTGGTCCGGCGACAGCGACTCCATCGAGAAGCCGACCGGCGGACGTTCGCCGTTCAGCAGGATCTGTGTATAGCCACTGCCCATGCCGCGCATCCGCACGTCGCCGCCACGGCCGGGGCGTCCGCCGATGGTCACGCCCGGCAGGCGCTTGAGCACATCGCCCAGGTTGCTGTCGCCATTGCGATCGAGCTCCTCGCGGCCATAGACCTGCTTGCCCGCCACCGAGTTGCGGCGTTCGTCCATATCGCTGGCGCGCCCGCCGCTGATGGTGACTTGCTGGATCTGCTTGCCGTCCGCAGCGGCTTTGACCGCCGGCTGCGGCGCATCCGCCGCCGCGTTGGAAGTCTGCGCGCCAGCGTCAGCCGCGCCCAGCATGGCCAGCCAGGCGAGGGAGAATAATTTGCTCATGATCGTGTGGGTGGAATTCTTGCGGGAATTCTACCGTCAGCGCGGGCCGCAAATCCGCTTGCAGCCTGCTTTTTACTTTACGATACACAAGCCAGGGCTGCTGCTAGCTGCCACCGCCCGGCAGGCTGATATTGGCGCCGCCCGGTCCTTTCATGCTGGCGCCGCCGCGACGGCCACCGCTGCGATGCTCGCCGCCCTCTTCCTTGTGCTCTGGACGGGCGCCGCCGCCATTGTCCTGCGCGCGCTGCAATTGTTCGCTAATCAGCTGCACCACCATCTGGCGCTGGCTTTCCGTCAAGGCATCGTTGACAGTCAGCCACCATTCGCGCAGCTGCCTTTCCTCGCTGGCGCCGAGTGTGGTCTCTTCGTCTATCGCCTTGCTCAGATCGCGCAACTCGGCAGTAGCGCTTTGGGCGCCGGCCAAGGTGGCCTCCTGCAGGCGCTCGCGGCGCGCCTTACGTTCGCGCAGCAGGTTGCGGGTTTTAGTTTCTGTCTGCGACCACAGCGTTTGCTGGTTGGCGTTCAGGTTCAGCGACTTCTTCAGTTCGGCGGCCATCGGCAGATAGTCGTCCGCGCGCATGTCCATCACCGGTGTCGCCAAGGCGGACGACAACATTGCCGACAAGGCCAGCGTAGCACTCAGGCGGCACAGGGCCAGGGAGGAGGAACGTGACAACAATCGCATGCAAGACTCCGTAGATAAAAAAAAGCCTGCGCTTGGGGCGCAGGCGAAAACCACTTCAGGGTAGAGAGAAATACGAGCTCAGTGTAGGTCGCGGTTTTTGCTGTTACAGGGCTTCTTACAATTATTTACTGTCGTGAACGTTAGGGATACACAGCGTACAAAACAGCAAACTTGGTCTTTCGCCAAGCGGGCATTGGTGCGCTTTAAAAGTCAACGGAAAGCGTTGTAAATCCTCGTAAAGGTATAAATCATTTCGTGATGGCTACTACGTTTGCTCGAAATCAGGTTTATACTCATTTCATGCAGGCTGCAACTCCGCAGCGGCTAGCTTTGACAGGTGAAACATGGGCAAGAAATTAAAGAATTCCGGTCTGGTCGGACTGGGTGTGGTAGCTGGCGTGGCCATCTCCCTGCAATTCTCCGCAATGGCGCAAAAGCCCGCGGACCCGCCGTTGCCACTGGAAGAGTTGCGCCAGCTGGCCGACGTCTTCGGTCTCATCAAGTCCGATTACGTCGAGCCGGTCGAAGACAAAAAGCTGCTGACCGAGGCCATCTCGGGCATGGTGGCCTCGCTGGATCCGCACTCCGCCTACCTGGACAAGAAAGCCTACGCCGAACTGCGCGAAGGTTCGCAGGGCAAGTTCGTCGGCCTCGGCATCGAGATCGGCCAGAGCGAAGATGGCTACATCAAGATCGTGGCGCCAATTGAAGATTCGCCAGCCTGGCGTGCCGGCATCAAGCCGGGCGACCTGATCAGCCGCCTCGACAACACGCCCGTCAAAGGCCTGTCGCTGGACGACTCCATCAAGAAGATGCGCGGCGAGCCCAACAGCAGAGTCAGCCTGACCGTGCTGCGCAAGGGCGAAGCCGAGCCGCTGGTGTTCAACATCACGCGCGAAGAAATTCACCAGAAGAGCGTAAAAGGCAAGATGATCGAACCGGGCTACGCCTGGCTGCGCATTTCGCAATTCCAGGAGCCGACCGTCGATGACATGGCTGCCAAGATTGCTGAATTGTACAAACAGGACCCGAACATCAAGGGCCTGATACTGGACCTGCGCAATGATCCGGGCGGCGTGCTGCAGGGCGCGATTGGCGTCGCTGCCGCGTTCCTGCCAAAGGACTCGCCGATTGTGTCCACCAACGGCCAGTTGCCGGACCAGAAACAGATCTTCTACGGCCGTCCCGAATACTACGCCCTGCGCAACGAGACTGATGCACTGGCCAAGCTGCCAACCGCCCTCAAGCGCGTGCCGATGGTGGTGCTGGTCAACACCGGTTCCGCCTCGGCCTCCGAAATCGTCGCCGGCGCGCTGCAGGACTACAAGCGCGCCGACATCATCGGCACCCAGACCTTTGGCAAGGGTTCGGTACAAACCATCCGCCAGCTGACCGCCGACACCGCCGTCAAGCTGACCACCGCGCGCTACTACACGCCAAATGGCCGCTCGATCCAGGCCAAGGGCATCACGCCGGACGTGGCAGTGGATGAATACGCTGACGGCGATGGCCTGAACGCACTGCGCACGCGCGAAGCGGACCTGGACAAGCATCTGGTCAACGACCGCGAGGCGGAAGGCGAAAAAAGCAAACGCGATGAGCTGGAAGAACAGCTGCGCATCGTCGCGCTGGAGAAAAAGCGCAAGCCACTGGATTACGGCAGCGGCGAAGACTTCCAGCTGCAGCAGGCGATCAACCACCTGAAAGGCCTGCCGGTACAAACTGCCAAGCCTGCCACCACGGTGGTTTCGGCCGACGCCGGCCTGAAAAAAGACCTGGCTAAAAAATAAGCAGCTCGCCTCACACAACGGCGGCGCCTCAAGGGCGCCGCTTTTATTTTCGCGTATCGTGTAGGCATTGTGTAGAATTTGCCTCATTATTGGCGACTGCCATTGCTTAATTTGAAAGTTTAATCATGAAACAAGCCGTCATCAGCGGTACCGGCCTCTACACTCCAGCACAATCGATTACCAACGAAGAGCTGGTGACCTGCTTCAATGCCTACGTCGAACAGTTCAACGCGGACAACGCCGGCGCCATCGCCGAAGGCACGGTCACGGCGCTGGAACCATCGAGCGTGGCCTTCATCGAGAAAGCGTCCGGCATCAAGTCGCGCTACGTGATGGAGAAAGCCGGCATCCTGGATCCGAAGCGCATGGTGTCGCACATCCCGGAACGCGCCGACGACGAACTGTCGCTGCAGGCAGAGATCTGCGTGGCGGCCGCCCAGCAGGCCATGGACCGCGCCGGCAAAACCGCAGCCGATATCGACATGGTGCTGGTGGCGTGCTCCAACATGCAGCGCGGCTACCCGGCCATGGCCGTGGAAGTGCAGGAAGCGCTGGGCATCGTCGGCTACGGCTTCGACATGAACGTAGCCTGCTCGTCGGCCACCTTCGGCATCCAGCAAGCCGTGGCAGCGGTGCAAAGCGGCCAGGCGCGCGCGGTGCTGGTGCTGAATCCGGAAATCACCTCGGGCCACCTGAACTGGCGCGACCGCGACAGCCACTTCATCTTTGGCGATGCCTGCACCGCCATCATCGTGGAAGGGGCCGACACCGCCAAGGGCGCGCACCGCTGGGAAATCCTGGACACCAAACTGAAGACCAGCTTCTCCAACAACATCCGCAACAATTTCGGCTTCCTGAACCGCTTCGACGAAGCCGGCATCGGCCAGCCGGACAAGCTGTTCCGCCAGCAGGGCCGCAAGGTGTTCAAGGACGTGTGCCCGATGGCCGCGGAAATGATCAAGGACACCGTGACCAATGCCGGTCTGGAAGTGCCGCAGATCAGCCGCTTCTGGCTGCACCAGGCCAACCTGAACATGAACCTGCTGATCAGCCGCATGGTGCTGGGCCGCGACGCCGAACCGCAGGAAGCCCCGGTAATCCTGGACGAATACGCCAACACCTCGTCGGCCGGTTCCATCATCGCCTTCCACAAACATTCGGAAGACATGACCCCAGGCCAGCTGGGCGTGATCTGCTCCTTCGGCGCCGGCTACTCGATCGGCGCGGTGGTGGTGAAGCGCCTCTAAACGAAGCGCAGGTCTTTCAGGCCAATGGTCGGCAGGATGGCGCGCAGGTAGGGTTCGAGGAAATCAGGCTGGCGCGCACGCGCGCCGCCCATGCTGACGGCGATGTACACGGGACGGTCAGGCAGCGTGCCGACCTTGCCTTCCGACGTCGCGTTAAAGGTCACGCCGATCCGCACCACGTGGTCCAGCCACGCCTTCAGTGCGGACGGCACGGTGAAGTTGTGCATCGGCGTGGCGATCACCACGGCATCCGCCGCCTTCAATTCCTCGATCAGCAAGTCCGACCACGCCAGCGAAGAGCGGCCTTGCGCATGCGGCGCACCACCCGGCAGCCGCGCCAGCGTGTTGGAATACAGGCTGTCCACATGCGGCAGCGGCTCGGCGTGCAAATCGCGCAGCACCACGCGCGCATCGGGATAGCGCCCGCGCAGCTCGGCAATCGCCTGCTGCGACAGGCGGTAGCTGGACGACTCCTCACCACGCGCACTGGCGCAGATGTGCAAAATCTTCTTCATGCCAACACCTTCCCGAATCGCATCGAACCCGGCAGCAAGCCTTCGCGGAAGTAGAAGCGCTGCGCCTGCACATTGGTGAAGGCGGTATCGAGCACCAGCCGCGCGCAGCGGGCCTCCTGCGCGAACACCGTCAGCTTCCCGAGCAGCAGCGCGCCCCAGCGATGGCTGCGATGCTGCTCCGCCGTCACCAGATCATCCACATACAGGAAGCGGCCGTACACCGTGTTCTCCTGACAGCGGTAGCCTGCCAGCGCCACCACCGCGTCACCCTCCAACACCGCCAGGATACGGTAGTTCTGTTCATACTGGCGCAGCACCTGCGCCACAAACGCATCTTCCGATTGCAGGTGCGGGCGCAGCTCTTTCATCACCGGATAGCAGGCGCGCAGCTCCTGTTCGGTCTCGACGATCTTCATGGCATGTCCTTTCAAAACGCTATCGTAGGCTGCCAATGGCATAATCCATAGAGCCAAGAAATGACAAATGGAATAGACCATGGATTTCCTCCAGCTGGATACCAGCGCATCGGAACCACTGTACCGCCAGATTTATACCCGCTTCCGCAGCGCCATCGCCGAGGGCCTGCTGCAACCGGGTGACCGTATTCCCGCCGCGCGCGCACTGGCGCTGGAACTGGGCCTGGCGCGCGGCACCGTGGAATCCGCCTACGCGCTGCTGACGGCGGAAGGCTACGTCGAAGCGCGCGGCCAGGCCGGCACCGTCGTCACGCCCGCCCTGGCCCGCCACGCGCCGGTGGCGCCCACGCCGCGCCCGGCCGAAGTCCGCACGAATCTGGGTGATGCAGCGTCCACCACGCGGCCATTCCAGATGGGCATACCGGCGCTGGATGTTTTCCCGCGCAAGGTATGGGCACGCCTGGCCGCACGCGCCGTACGCGCCACCCAGCCGGAAGACATGATCTACCCGCCATGGGCCGGTCTGCCCGAACTGCGCACCGCCATCGCCACCTATCTGCAGCTGTCGCGCGGCATCGACTGCACGCCATCGCAGGTATTCATCACCAATGGCTACCGCAACTCCATGGAGCTGATCGCGCGCGCCTTGCTCAAGCCCGGCGATGCCGTGTGGGTGGAGGACCCCGGCTATCCGCCCACCAGCGCGCTGCTGACCGAAGCGGGCCTGTGCCCGGCCCCGGTATCGGTGGACGGCGAAGGCCTGATGGTGTCGCATGGCGTCGCCACCGCGCCCAATGCCAAAGCCGCCGTAGTCACGCCCGCGCATCAAAGCCCGCTGTGCGTCTCGCTGTCGCTGCCGCGCCGGCTGGCGTTGCTGGACTGGGCATCCCGGTCTGGCGCATGGATCGTGGAGGACGACTACGACGGCGAATACCGCTACGTCAGCCGTCCGCTGCCAGCGCTGCAAAGTCTGGACCGCGATGGCCGCGTGCTCTACTCCGGCACCTTCAGCAAGGTACTGTTCCCGGCGATACGGCTGGCCTATCTGGTGGTGCCGCCAGCGCAGGTGGAGCGCTTCGAGGAAATCACCCGCACCTTCGCGGCAGCCGGTCCGACGCTGATGCAGAAAATCGTCGCCGACTTTATGAACGAGGGCCATTTCGCCCGCCACATCCAGCGCATGCGGCGCCTGTATGCGGAGCGCCGCGAGCTGACTGCCGATGGCCTGTCGTCAGTACTGGGCAAGCATATGCAGGTTGATCCCCAGCCTGGCGGCATGCACCTGGTGTTGCGCATGAAGGGCTATCACACCGACCGTGCGCTGGCCGCGCGCATGCGCGAAGACGGCATGTCGGCACTGGCGCTGTCCGAACGCGGCGTGCTGCCGCACGGCGCATCGGCGCTGCTGCTCGCGTTTACCAACATTGACACAAAGGCACGGGCGCAGGCGCTGGGCAGGCGCATCCTCATGGCCTACTCCAAATGACTATTCATGGCTCTTCCTGGGTAGGCCATGCAGGCGCACAATGACTCCATCGTAATCAACCGAGGAAGTCATCATGAGCAAGCGTCTGGAAGTATTCAAATTTGCGCCACAAGCCTACAAAGGTTTCGGCATGGTCAAAGAGTATGTGTCGGCAGCCCTGCCGGCCGAGTTGCTGGAACTGGTCTATCTGCGCGTCTCGCAGATCAACGGCTGCGCCTATTGTATTGATATGCACACCCGCGACCTGCTGAAGCAAGGCGTCAGGATCGACAAGGTGGCGCTGGTGCCGGTGTGGGAAGAAGCGGAAGCCCTGTTCTCCGACAAGGAACGCGCCGCGCTGGCATGGGCGGAAGTCGTCACCCGTGTCGAGCAAAGCAAGGTACCGGACGCCGACTATCAAAAAGCCCTGTCGGTACTGAGCGAGCAGGAAATGGCCGATGTCACCGTGGCGGTGGCGCTCATGAACGCCTTCAACCGCTTCGGCGTCTCCATGCGTATGCAGCCGGCCGCGTTGTCGCTTTAAGCAAGTTTAAGGTAGTGGTGTGTTACGCTGAGGGTTTCCCGTAGATTTTTTGCCAAGGAGCCCCCCACGCATGCCCCACAACATCAGCCTGATTACCACTATCGCCGCCGCTCTGGGAGCTGGTCTCCTGTTCGGCTATCTTGCAACGCGCCTGCGATTACCGGCGCTGGTGGGCTATCTGGCTGCGGGCATTATTATTGGCCCGGCCACGCCGGGCTTCGTGGCAGATACCGCACTGGCCGGCCAGCTGGCCGAAATCGGCGTGATGCTGATGATGTTCGGCGTCGGCCTGCACTTCTCTCTCGATGACCTGTGGGACGTACGCAGGGTGGCCCTACCCGGCGCCGTGCTGCAGATTGCCGTCGCCACCGCGCTGGGCATGGGCCTGGCGCACTTCTGGGGCTGGAGCATTGGCGGTGGACTGGTGTTCGGCCTGGCGCTGTCGGTGGCCAGCACCGTGGTGCTGCTACGGGCGCTGGAAGAACGCGGCATCCTCGACACTTTCAATGGCCGCATCGCGGTCGGCTGGCTGGTGGTGGAAGACCTGGTTACCGTGCTGGTACTGGTGCTACTGCCTGCGCTGGCCGGTTCGCTCGGCGGCGAAGTCGATACCTCGCACGGCGGTGGTGGCGACCTGTGGACCACGCTGGCCATCACGCTGGGCCAGGTCACGGCCTTCATCGTACTGATGCTGGTGGTGGGCCGCAAACTGTTCCCGTGGATCTTGTGGCAGGTGGCGCGCACCGGTTCGCGCGAACTGTTCACGCTGTGCGTGATCGCCGCTGCAGTAGGTATCGCTTACGCTTCCACACATTACTTCGGCGTGTCGTTCGCGCTGGGCTCCTTCTTTGCCGGCATGGTGCTGCGCGAATCCGCGCTGGCGCACCGTGCGGCGGAAGAATCGCTGCCGCTGCGCGATGCGTTTGCGGTGCTGTTCTTCGTCTCGGTCGGCATGTTGTTCGAGCCATCCATCCTGATCGAACAGCCATTGAAACTGCTGGCCGTGGTGGCGATCATCGTGGTCGGCAAGTCGGTGGCGGCCTTCCTGCTGGTGCTGGTGCTGCGCTATCCGGCCAAGACCGCGCTGATGGTGTCTGCCAGCCTGGCGCAGATCGGCGAGTTCTCCTTCATCCTGGCCGCACTGGGCCTGTCGCTGAAACTGATGCCGGTGGAAGGCCAGAGCCTGATCCTGGCCGGCGCCATCATCTCCATCGCCTTGAATCCGGTGGTGTTCCACGTGACCAAACCGCTGGAACGCTGGCTGGGTAAAAACCAGGACCTGGCTGCAAAGTTCGACCGTCCGGCCGACCCGCTGGCCGAACTGCCAACCTCCGTGCCGCATGAGCATCTGCGCGGCCAGGTGGTGCTGGTCGGTTACGGCCGCGTGGGCCGCCGCATCGCCGCTGGACTCAAGGAGAAAGGCATTTCCTTCGTGGTCGCGGAACAGAACCGCGAGGTGGTGGACCAGCTGCGCAAGGAAGGTGTGCCCGCCGTGGCCGGCAATGCCGGCGAACCGGCAGTGCTGATCCAGGCCCACATCGCGCATGCGTCCATGCTGGTGATTGCCACGCCGGACACCTTCCACGTCCGCGCGATGATCGAAACCGCCCGCGCGCTCAACCCCAACATCAAGACCGTGGTCCGCACCCACAACGATGAAGAAGCGGACCTGCTGCGCAGCGAACGCGCTGGAGAAATCTTCATGGGCGAGCAGGAACTGGCAAAAGGCATGACGGCTTATGTGCTCGACAGCTTTGAGAAAAAACAGGATAAACATCATTGAAATACTGGTTGCCTTTGCTGACGCTCGCCACCGGCGCCGCGTCGGCACAAACCGTTACCGCGACGCTCAGCGTCATTGAACAGAACGCACTTGAGCTGCGCTACGATGTTCCGGCAGCGTGCCAGTCGCTGGAATTCATCAACGATGGCATACGCCCGCAGGATGCGGCCAGCATTCGCGCCGAATGGCAGCCTGCCGACGATTGCGCCACGGTGGACGGGCAGCACGTGCAGCGCAAGGCGCCCAGTTGCGGCAGCCTGCGTTTCCGCATCCCGGCCTCTACGCGCAATCTCGACCGCATCTATCCCTGGGCTTATCCGGTAGGTGAAGGCTTCTTCGCGCATACCAGCGTCTATGCGGTCGCACCGTCATGCGGGCCTGTGAACTGGAAGTTCAGCGCCCCGGGCACGGTTGTTCTCGATGGCGTAGTGGGCGGCACTCAGGCATCGGCGCCAGCGACGCAGGAAAGAGTGAATACCCTGGCGGTGGTGCTGCTGCTTAAACAGTCCAGTGCCACCACGCACATGGGGCCAGGCTTCACACAGGACGATGAGCGCTTTGTCACGGATACCCTGCGTGACACGACCGGCTACCTGCATCGCGCCTTGCCAGGGCTGACGATACCATCGCCCTACGTCGTCGCCTCCGTATCGCCAAACCCTTATAGCTGGCGCGGCGATGTTGCCAACCGTACGATGATACGTCTGACCTTCCCGGTTTCGCCCAGTCCCGAAATGCAGTCCAATGTGCGGACACTGATTGCGCACGAAGCCAGCCATCTCTCGCAGCCATATGAGTGGACCGATGCCTGGGGTGATGATGGCGCCATGTTCCATGAAGGCGGCGCGGAATTCCTGCGCTGGAGCGCAAGCGCGACCCTGGGCTGGCTGAGTAACGCAAAATTGAAGGATGAACTGGAGTCGGCATTCACCGACTGCCTGGTCACCAGCAATGGCAAGAGCTGGCGCCGGACCGTGAACCGCCAGTGGGGCCGCACGCCGTATGCCTGCGGCCTGGCCTTCCACGCCATCGGCCTTGAAGGCCGGGGCGATGGCCAGAAGGCAGCACTGGCGCTACGCGACTACTACCGCGATGCCGCAGACCAGCATGCCGCCAGCTTTGCACAGCTGGAGTGCCGCGCAGGCGAGCAATGCAGAAAGCGCTGGCTGGCAAGTCTGGGCAGCGATGAACCGGTCGCCGCCATCTTCGCAGACTACGCGAAAACGCCTGGCGCGTTGATACGTCCTGCAGCTGCCTGGAGTCCGTCCTTTAGCACATCCATCGCGAACCTGATGATGAATCAGTTCATGCGCGCCGATTGCAACGGCGGCGTAAGCTACTACAGCGAGCCTTCCGCTTTCCACATCGCCGCCGGTCCGGCCTGCAAGGCACTGCGCGTGGACATGATCGTCACAGGCGTGGAAGGCCAACCGTTCAATGCAGGCCGGCTGGCATCGCAAGCGGCAAAAAACGCGTGCGATGCGAGACATGAAGTCACGCTGAATCTGAAGAACGGCGACACCGTCAACGTCGCCTGCAATGGGTTCGATGTTCCTGCCGAACCTTACGACGTCGATATCGATGCCGCCCTGAAGCGGCTTACAGGCGCACGGCCAGTTCCGCGCCTTCCTTGATCGCGCGCTTGGCGTCCAGCTCGGCCGCCAGCGCAGCGCCGCCGATCTTGTGGAAGCGCGGCCAGTTCGTATTGGCTTTCGCTTCCTCTTCGCTCGGCATCAACTCCGCGAGGCTATCCTGGCCCGCGCAGATCACCACGTTATCGACCGACAGCAAACGCTGCTCACCACCCACGGTGATGTGCAGGCCCTGATCGTCGATTCGGTCATACTGCACGCCGGAGAGCATCACCACGCCATTCCGCGCCAGCACCGCGCGGTGCACCCAGCCCGACGTCTTGCCCAGGCCTGCGCCCGGACGGGAAGTCTTGCGCTGCAGCAGATACAGCTGGCGCACCGGCTCCGGCTGCGATGCCGGCACCAGGCCACCTGGCGTATCGCCCTTCATGCTGACGCCCCATTCCCTGGCCCAGACATCCAGCGCCAGCGGCAGCGGGTGGGCAGGATCGTGCAGCAGGAACTCGCCCATATCGAAGCCGATACCGCCGGCGCCGATGATCGCTACACGTTTGCCGACCGGCTTTTTGTCGCGCAGGACGTCCACGTACGACAGCACCTTCGGATGGTCGATACCGTCAATCGGCGGCTTGCGTACCTTGATGCCGGTGGCGACGATCACATCGTCATAGCCCTCGGCCAGCAGCTGCTCGCGCGTCACGCGCATGCCCAGTTTCAGCTTCACGCCGGTCAGTTCGATCTTGCGGCCGAAGTAGCGGATGGTTTCCGCGAATTCTTCCTTGCCCGGCACCTGCATGGCGATCTTGAACTGGCCGCCAATGCTGTCGGATCCATCAAACAGCGTCACATCGTGGCCGCATTCCGCCGCCACCGTGGATGCCGACAAGCCGGCTGGCCCCGCGCCCACGACCGCCACGCGGCGTTTCTTCACGGCCGGTGCATACACCAGTTCCGTCTCGTGGCAGGCACGCGGGTTCACCAGGCAGCTGGCGCGCTTGCGGGAGAAGGTGTGATCCAGGCAGGCCTGGTTGCAGCCGATGCAGGTGTTGATCTCGTCGCTGCGGCCCTCGGCCGCCTTGATGACGAAGTGCGAGTCGGCCAGGAAGGGACGCGCCATCGAAATCATGTCCGCCTCGCCGCGCTGCAGGATGCCTTCCGCTTCATTCGGCATGTTGATGCGGTTGGACGCCACCACCGGGATCGTCACCTCCAGGCGCAGACGGCCCGCCAGGCTGGCAAAGGCGCCGCGCGGCACCGAGGTGACGATGGTCGGCACACGCGCTTCGTGCCAGCCATAGCCGGTGTTCAGAATCGTGGCGCCGGCATGCTGCAAGGCCTTGGCAACAGTCACCACATCGTCCCAGGTATTGCCGCCTTCCACCAGGTCCAGCAGCGAGTGGCGGTACATGATGATGAAGTCATTGCCCACTTCCGCGCGGATGCGTTTCACAATTTCCACTGCCAGGCGCATGCGGTTCTCGATGCTGCCGCCCCAGCGGTCGGTACGCAGATTGGTGCGCGCACACAGGAACTGATTTAACAAATAGCCTTCGCTGCCCATCACTTCCACGCCGTCGTAGCCGGCCTCGCGCGCGAGCCTGGCGCAGCGGGCGTAATCACGGATGGTTTTCTCGATACCCGCCTCGTTCAGCGCGCGTGGCTTGAACGGCGAGATCGGCGATTTCTTGTCGGAGGCCGACACCACGAACGGCTGATAACCATAACGGCCAGAATGCAAAATTTGCATCAGGATCTTGCCGCCCTCTTCGTGCACCGCCTTGGTGACGCGCCGGTGGTTGACCACATCACCCTTGAAGTTGAGCGTACCTCCAAAGGGTAACAGCCAGCCGGACCTGTTAGGAGAGATGCCGCCGGTGACGATCAAACCCACGCCGCCACGCGCACGTTCGCGATAGAATGCGGCGAGTTTGCCGTAGTTGTAGAAGCGGTCTTCAAGGCCGGTGTGCATCGATCCCATCATGACGCGGTTGCGCAGCGTCGTGAATCCCAGGTCGAGTGGGGCCAGCAAGTGTGGGTATGGTGTAGTTTTCATAATGCCCGCATTAAATCCCAATTCTCTAGATCTGGGCTTCTAAAGTCCGCGCGTGCTGCTCTTGTATTCTGCCACCCTTTCCCGTACGCTGGTCAAATGATGCGATTCCTCTTGTTTTTGTTGTTAGGCGCCAGTTTGGCCACCGTGGCATCAGCGCAGGCGCCCAAGATTGAGCTGCCCAAGCTGGAGGTTTCCGTCAATCGCATCGACCAGGACGGGCAGCATATGTACGAAGTCGATTCCACGGGCACCGTGGCGGCGGCGTTGCCCAAGGTGTGGCGCATCCTCACCGGCTATGAACGCATGTCGGAGTTTGTGCCGGACATGGAGTCGTGCAAAGTCCTGTCCCGCAATGGCAATGAGATCATCATCGAACAATTCGGCGTGGCCCGCTTCCTGTTCATGTCCAAGACCATCCATCTGATTGTGCGCGCCGTGGAGCAGCCGATGTCCTCCATCGACATCTCGCTGATCTCGGGCGATATGAAGCACTATGAATCACGCTGGGAACTGGTGCCCGTGCCGGAAACGGGCGGCACCAAAATCATCTACCACGGCAAGCTGCAGCCGAACTTCTACGTGCCCGGCATCCTGGGTTCCAAGATGATACGTGGCGATATCGAGCGCATGATGAGCGCCGTGCTGGCACGCATCGACCGCCGCGATTCGCCGAAGGTCGAAGCGATTCCCCAGAAGGATTAAGCCAGGTAGGTGTCCTGCGAACGCAGTTCAGCGAAGTTTTCCAGGCTGCCGATCTTGATGAGCACCGGGTTCAGACTCAATTGCGCCTGCATGGCACGCCAGGCGAACTGCCATTCCTGCTCTTGCGCTTCGGCCGCAGTCTTGGTGAAGGCGGCGCCCAGTGCGGCACGCGTGCCATACTCGATGGCACCATCGATGCCCGCCCAGCTTGGGAGCGTGCGCTGCACGGCACGGTGAATGCGTTCACCGAATTCTTCGGTGTTATGGATAATCAGGCAGCTGTCCGACGAGAACAGCTCGAACAGTTTGCGGTCCCACACCTGGGAGAAGCTCAGCGTCAGGCAGCTGTTGGATGGACGCAGGATGAACTGGCCCTGGGTCAGCGCCAGTTCCAGGTCTTCGCGCACGCCGTAGCGATACAGGGTGGGCGGGCGTTGGTAGTCGTGCATGATGGTCTCACAAAAAAATTATCGCTCCCGCCGTTTATGGCGGTGCGACCGCATCGCCGCCGAGGCGATGAAAATTTCACGCAGCAGCGCGACGAAACTGCCCACCAGGCAGATCACCGCGACCACAAACATGCCGGCTATGTATTTATCGAGGCTGAAGTTGGTGATATCACCCAGGAACAGCATGGCGACAATCAGGCAGACAAACAGGCCGCAGGCCGTCGACAAAAAGATCGACATATTGATCAGATGCGAACGGCGGTACAGCACGTCCAGCTCATTCAGATACGGGTCGCTATAGGCGACATCCAGCCGGTCTTCCAGCACGCGCGAGCGGTCGATGATGCGCGCCAGCCGGTTGGTCAGCACAATCAGATTGGTGCAGACGCCCGATAGCAGGAACACCGGCGCAATCGCCAGCTGGATGATGTGACCGATATCGCCGGTCTGAATATTCATGATGGCCATGCGGTGTGGGTCTTATCGATTAGTCTCTAGTGTAACAGCCCGCGTCCCCCCGGGCCGTTTTTCAGGCAAAGGCGCGCTTGCGCTTGAACTGCTCGGTGGCCGCCACCAGCGCGCGCGAAATGCCTTTTTCCATGGCGCCGTGGCCCGCATCCGGGATCACGTTCAGCACCGAACCAGGCCAGGCCTGGTGCAAGCGCCACGCCGATACCGGCGGGCAGATCACGTCATAGCGGCCCTGCACGATCGTCACCGGCAGGTGGGCGATGCGGCTGACGTTGCGCAGCAGCTGGTCTTCGCTGAAGAAACCCAGGTTGGCCATGTAGTGCGACTCCAGCCGGCCCACGCCCAGGTCCAGCGCATCCGATGGCGGATCTTCCGCCTGCGGCAGCAGGAACACGCGGCGGCCTTCAAAGCGGCTCCACGCGCGCACGGCGGGCCAGTGCACGGCCGGGTCGTCGCTCATGATGCGCTTCACATACGCCTGCAGCAGGTTGCCGCGTTCCTCGACCGGAATTGGTGCAATAAATTCCGCGTGCACCTCGGGATGGAACCAGCGCGCACCATCGAGGAACCAGTCGATCTCCTCCTGCGTGCACAGGAACACGCCGCGCAGCACAAAGCCCAGGCAGCGCTCGGGATGCGCCTCGCCGTACGCCAGCGCCAGCGTCGAACCCCAGGAGCCGCCAAACACCAGCCATTGTTCGATGCCGCACATCTGGCGCAGGCGTTCGATGTCGTCGATCAGCAGCTGGGTGGTATTGTTGCGGCACTCGCCCAGCGGCGTCGATTTGCCGGCGCCGCGCTGGTCAAACAGGATCACACGGTACTGGTCGGGATCGAAGAAGCGGCGATGCTGCGGCGACAGGCCGGCGCCCGGGCCGCCATGCAGGAAGATGACCGGAATGCCGTCAGGATTGCCGACTTCCTCCCAGTAGATGGTATGCAGGTCGTCAACCGCCAGCATGCCGTGACGGCTGGGGGCGATGGGCGGGAACAGGGCGGAAGATGGGTCGAACATGGCTATCCTTTGAGCATCGATAGCAGATTGTACGAAAAAAAACCGGGATCGCGAACGATCCCGGCTTGTGCAGCGCAGCGTGATGCCGCGTCAGGACATATGCTGGCCGCCGTTGATGGCGATATTGGCGCCCGTCACGAAAGCCGCCTCATCCGACGCCAGGTAGGCCACCAGACCGGCTACTTCTTCCGGCTTGCCCAGGCGGGCCATCGGAATTTGCGGAATGATCTTGGTGTCCAGCACGTCTTGTGGAATCTCCATCACCATCTTGGTGCCGATATAGCCTGGCGAGATGGTATTGACGGTCACGCCCTTGCGCGCGACTTCCAGCGCCAGCGCCTTGGTGAAGCCGTGCATGCCGGCCTTGGCCGCCGAGTAGTTGGTCTGGCCGAACGCGCCCTTCTGGCCGTTGACTGACGAGATGTTGATGATGCGGCCCCAGCCACGCTCCACCATGCCATCGCACACCGGCTTGGTCATGTTGAACACGGAATCCAGATTGGTGGCCATGACGGCGTCCCAGTTCGGCTTATCCATTTTCTTGAAGGTCATGTCGCGCGTGATGCCCGCGTTATTGACCAGTACGTCTACCGGACCGATGTCTTTTTCGATCGCGGCGATGCAGGCCTGGGCCGAATCGTAGTCCGACACATCGCATGGATAGGCGCGGAAGTTATAGCCCTGGTCACGCGTGGTGGCCAGCCATTGTTCAACCTTGGGATTACCAGGGGAATACGTGGTGACAACGCAATAGCCCAAGGCTGACAGTTTGTAACTAATTGCCTCGCCCAGACCACCCATGCCACCGGTTACCAATGCTACTCTTGCCATTATCGTCCCCTCTTAATGAAGCACTCAAAATCGAAGATGGCCCGGCCCCTGGCCGGACCGCAAGTTGTTTTTATTCGCGCTCGATTGCCAGCGCTACGCCCATGCCGCCGCCGATGCACAGCGAGGCCAGGCCTTTCTTGGCATCGCGGCGGATCATTTCGTGGATCAGCGTCACCAGCACGCGGGCGCCAGACGCGCCGATGGGGTGGCCGATGGCGATTGCGCCGCCATTGACGTTGATCTTGCTGGTATCCCAGCCCATTTCCTTGTTGACGGCCACCGCCTGTGCAGCAAAGGCTTCGTTAATTTCCAGCAGGTCCAGATCATCCGGCGTCCAGCCGGCTTTTTTCAGGCACAGCTTGGTGGCCGACACTGGGCCCATGCCCATGTAGGCCGGGTCCAGGCCGGACGAAGCGTAGGCTTTGATCTTGGCCAGCACCGGCAGGCCCAGTTCACGCGCCTTGCTGGCGGTGGTCATCATCACGGCGGCGGCGCCATCGTTGAGGCCGGAGGCGTTACCGGCCGTCACGGTACCATCCTTGGCAAACGCTGGACGCAGGCCGGCCAGGGCTTCCAGGGTCGAGCCTGGTTTGACGTATTCGTCGGTGTCGAACACGATGCTGCCCTTCTTCTGGACAATTTCCAGTGGCAGGATCTCGTCCTTGAATTTGCCGGCTTTTTGCGCCGCTTCTGCTTTCAGTTGCGATTGCAGTGCGAATTCATCCTGTTCTGCGCGCGAAATCTCGTATTTCTTGGCGACGTTCTCGGCCGTCGTACCCATATGGTACTGGTTATAGACGTCCCACAGGCCATCCACGATCATGCTGTCCACGGCCTTGAAGTCGCCCATGCGGAAGCCGTCGCGCGAGCCATTGATCACGTGCGGCGAAGCGCTCATGTTTTCCTGGCCGCCGGCAATCACGATCTGTGCATCGCCTGCCTTCAGCGCTTGCGCCGCCAGGTGGGTTGCTTTCAGGCCGGAGCCGCAAACGTGGTTGATGGTAAAGCCGGGAATGGTGTTCGGCAGGCCGGACTTGATGACGGCCTGGCGGGCCGGATTCTGGCCCACGCCTGCGGTCAGCACCTGGCCCAGGATGGCTTCGCTGATCAGGTTAGGATCGATATTGGTCTTGGCCAGCAGGCCCTTGATGACATGTGCGCCCAGTTCCGACGCCGGAACCTTGGCCAGGCTGCCGCCGAATTTCCCCACACCAGTACGGCCAGCGGCCACGATAACTACATCATCCATTTGATTCTCCAATGCGCCGGCCGCAGCCAGCTAAGTTGAGCAACAACGCGAACTTTGATCATACGCCGTCCGCACGGAAGCCGTGGCAGGTTTCGATGGTGCGTCGCCGCGAGGATCGCCAGGATTATCTAGCAGCATCCGTGCCTGACGACAAACGGTCGGCACTCATCGTATGCGCTGGTTTCAGCACACACCTTGATGCGGATCAAACCCTTTCATAATATTTTGCAGAAAAAACAACAATTTGTCACGACAATAATTTGATACCATCCAGTGCGCCAGCGCACTGTTCGCGTATCACATTGACGAAGTCCAGCACATAGGCCTTGTGTTTCTGCGGCTCGGGCACGGAGACGAACAGGTCGCTCCACAGGCCGTGTTCGCCGACCGGACGGGCGATCACATAGTCGTAATCGACATAGTTCTTGATGGCCCAGTTGGGCAGCGCGGCAATGCCGCGGCGGCTGGCCACCAGCTGCAATACCGCCACCGTCAGCTCGGCGCTGCGGCGCTTGAAGTGGATGTGGGCCGGATTAAGTACTTCGCGGATCAGGTCGATCCGGTGTTCCGGCACCGGATAGGTAATCAGGGTTTCGCCTTCAAAATCAGCCGCTTGCAGGCGACGCCGCGCCGCCAAACGGTGCTTCTGCGCCATCACGATCAGGGTTTCGTAGCGGAACAGCGGGAAGGTGTTGAACTCCGGCCCATAAGAAGAACCAATCACCAGATCGGCTTCGCCATTGCGCAGCAGCTCGACCGGCTCGCTGTGAAAGCCCGACACCAGGTCGATTTCCACCTCCGGCCAGCGCTTGCGGAATTCATCCATGACCGGCATCAGCCAGTCAAAACAGGTATGACATTCCAGTACCACCCGCAACTGCCCGGTATCTCCCTGCATCAGGCGCGCAACTTCACGCTCCGCCGTCTCGATTTCCGGTAACAGCATATCCGCCAGCTTGAGCAGGCGGGAGCCCGTGGCAGTAAAGCCGATTGGCACCGATTTGCGCTCAAACAGCGGGCCGCCATAGCGATCTTCCAGCAATTTGATCTGGTGGGACAGGGCCGACTGCGTCAGGTTGAGCAGTTGGGCAGCACGCACCAGACTGCCGGCCGAGCGCAGTGCGCTCAGAGTGCGTAGATGGCGTATCTCTAGCATGGCCTATTAGCTATATTCATGTGTAAGCGAAAAATCTTTCATTTTAATGATAGACCGGTTGCCGCACACTTTAGCGCACCAATATGAAATGCAGATGACAAGCAAACAAGATCAAAGCCGCATATTTGCTGGCGCACACGCTAGACTGCCCTCCCCTTTCCTGATTTTCCACAGTAGAATGCTGGTGCCTGCGCATGCGCGCGAGGTTAACCCTGATACTGTCGCCCATGTCCAAGAGCCTGTTTCAAAAGCCCATAGAAATTAAGATTTCCACCGTTGTCGCCGTGTCCGCCATCCTGGCCACGGCCGACCGCATCGCTCTCGACGCCGCACTGGCTGAAATGACCGGTGGCACCGCCGACTTCTTTGAAGACGATTTGACCGTGATCGACGTTGCCGCAGTGCCGGCCGGCGGCGATCCGATCGACTGGGGCGGCCTGATCGCCCTGCTCAAAAAATACCGCCTGAACCCGGTCGCCGTGCGCAATGCGCCGCCAGAAATGGCTGCCGACATCGCCGCCCACGGCCTGAGCCTGGAAACCGCCAGCGCCAAGCCGCGTGAAGAGGAAGCAGCCCCGCAGCCTGCACCGACGCCGGTGGCGGTAGCCGCCGCCCAGGCTCAGCCGCCGGCGGCCGCCAGCAATGGCACCGACGTCATGATCATCGACACGCCAGTGCGCGCCGGCCAGCGCATTTACGCGCGCGGCTGCGACCTGGTGGTCACCGCCGTGGTCAACAACGGCGCCGAAATCATCGCTGACGGCAGCATTCACGTGTACAACACGCTCAATGGCCGCGCACTCGCCGGCGCCTCGGGCAATGCCCAGGCCCGGATATTTGCATTGAATATGTCGCCGGAACTGGTTTCCATCGCCGGCGTCTACAGTACGTTTGAAGACGGATTCCCTCAGGAATATGCACGTTCGCCCACGCAAATTCGCCTGGTCGGTGACAGAATCGATATATCATCTGTCAATACTGCAAACCGCGCTTAAGCACACCACTCTGAAAAGGATTATTCGTGGCAAGAATTATTGTTGTAACGTCCGGCAAGGGCGGTGTCGGTAAAACCACCTCCAGCGCCAGCTTCTCGACCGGCCTCGCCATGCGCGGCTACAAAACTGCGGTCATCGACTTTGACGTCGGCCTGCGTAACCTGGACCTCATCATGGGCTGCGAACGCCGCGTGGTCTACGATCTCATCAATGTGATCAACAAGGAAGCGACGCTGACCCAGGCGCTGATCAAGGACAAGCATTGCGACAACCTGTTCATCCTGCCGGCGTCCCAGACCCGCGACAAGGATGCGCTGTCCGAAGACGGCGTGGAAGTCGTGCTGCACGAGCTCATCAACATGGGCTTCGAGTTCATCATCTGCGATTCGCCGGCCGGTATCGAGCATGGCGCGCTGATGGCGCTGACCTTTGCCGACGAAGCCATCATCGTCACCAACCCGGAAGTATCGTCGGTACGTGACTCCGACCGCATCCTGGGCATCATCCAGGCCAAGTCGCGCCGCGCGCAGACGGGCGGCGAACCGGTCAAGGAGCACCTGCTGATCACCCGCTACTCGCCTAAACGCGTGGAAGCGGACGAAATGCTGTCGTACGAAGATGTGCAGGAAATCCTGCGCATTCCACTGGTGGGCATCATTCCGGAATCGGAACAGGTGCTGCATGCATCGAATCAGGGCAATCCGGCGATTCACTTCAAGGGCACCGATGTTGCGGAAGCCTACGAAGATGTGGTGTCGCGCTTCCTGGGCCAGGAGCTGCCGCTGCGCTTTACCACGTATGAAAAGCCAGGCCTGCTGCAGCGTATCTTCGGGAGCAAGTAATCATGGCACTGCTTTCTTTCCTGTTTCCGCCTAAACCAAAAACCGCGACCGCGGCCAAGGAGCGGCTGCAGATCATCATTGCGCGCGAGCGCAGCGGCCGCGCCGGTCCGGACTTCCTGCCGGCGCTGCACAAGGAACTGATCGAGGTGATCTCCAAGTACACCAAGGTCAACGCCGACGACATCAAGATTTCGCTGGACCGCCAGGGCAACCTGGAAGTCCTCGATGTCAACGTGGTGCTGCCGGACGCGTAACTACGCCGGCTGGTGCACGCCAGCCGACAGCAGTTCCTGCGCCACCTTGGCGCATGCCTCCACATGCTGGTAGCCGATCTGGCGGAAGGCGAAAAAGCCGATGCTGGCCGAGGCCAGCTGGCCTGCCAGCGGCACCAGCTTGCTGGCCTGGCGCGCCACCGTCTTGAAGCCGGTTTTGCGCAACAGCTGCATCACCACTTCCCGCGTCACCAGTTTCCCCACCAGCATGCCGCCGACGCCAATCGCCGCTTCATAGGCGATCAGGCGGAATTTCGGCTGCAGCCGCTCGATCTGCTGCTCGGACAAGCCGAACTCCTGATTGATGTCGTCAATCAGCAGCGCAAACAGGCGCAGGTCGGAAACAATATCCAGCCCCGGAATCGGCACCGCCGCCATGCCCGCCGACACCATCGCGCGCCGGCGCACCAGCTGGCGGCAGCGTTCCCGTACGTCGGCGATGTCACGTTGCGAAGCCGGCAACAGCGTCCAATTTGTGTCTTTTTTGCTGCTCATCCGCCCTCCAGTATGGCGCTGTTCATTCTTGCCATTTTTCAACTTCTGCATTGAATTCAGCGTTTTTCCAGTGTACCGTGTAATGAATATGCGGGTGCGTACTGTGAAAACAAGTATTGTCATAAAAACATATTTGATGTTTTTAGAAAAAATAATTGGCGTTTTTGCTAACTGATTTGTAAATCTCTGTTATATTCGGAGTGACTTCTCCTTAACAATTTTTCCAGCAGGCAGCAGTATGAGAATTGCCGTACTCGACAACGACCGTAGCCAGGCGGATTTGATTTGCCAGGTCCTGACCTCCGCCGGCCATATTTGCCACAGTTTTCAGACCGCCAAAGATGTTCTGGCGCAATTGCGCAAGGACAGCTATGACATGCTGATCCTCGACTGGCAGGTGGTGGACCTGAGCGGTGCTGAAGTCATGCGCCGCGCCAAGGAAAAACTGCCGGAGAACGCGCCCGTGCTGTTCCTGACCACCAGTTCCGGCGAAGACGACATCGTGGCCGGCCTGGCCGCCGGCGCCGACGACTACATGATCAAGCCGCTGCGCCGCAGTGAAATGGTGGCCCGCGTGCAAGCCCTGCTGCGCCGCGCCTATCCGGCCCAGAACGGCGCCGAGCAGCTGCAATTCGGTCAATACATCTTTGAAACCCGCCCGGGCCGCCTGCTCATGGACGGCATTGTGTTGGACGTGACCCACAAAGAGTTCTACCTGGCACTGTTATTTTTCCGCAACATCGGCCGCCCGCTGTCGCGCGCCTACATCCATGAAGCCGTGTGGATACGCGAAACCGCCGTACCGTCGCGCACCATGGACACCCACGTTTCCCGCGTCCGCAACAAGTTGCAATTAAAGCCAGAAAATGGTTTCCGCCTGGTGCCGGTCTACAGCTACGGTTACCGCCTGGAAAAGCTGGGAGCCTGAGCAAACTGCTCGGTCTTTAAGCAGTCCGCAGGGCAACACCCAGGCAGGCACGGTATAATGTCCGCATATTTATCGCCTGGACCCGAAATGCAGCTGCTTGCCGTCGGCCTCAATCACACCACCGCTCCGGTCTCGCTACGCGAGCAGCTGGCGTTCGCCCCGGATCAGCTGGGGCAGGCGGTGATGGCGGCGCGTTCCTGGTTTGAACGCATCGACCACCGTGGTTCCGACGAAGCGGCCATCCTGTCGACCTGCAACCGCACCGAGTTGTACGCCGCCAGCACCGTGCCCGATCCGCTCGACGCCGGCGCCCATTTCCTGGCCGATTTCCACAAGCTCAATTACGCCGAACTGCGCCCGCACCTGTACATGCTGCCGCAGCACGACGCCGTGCGTCACACCTTCCGCGTCGCCTCCGGGCTGGACTCGATGGTGCTGGGCGAAACCCAGATCCTCGGCCAGATCAAGGACGCCATCCGCACCGCCGACGAGGCGGGCGGCCTGGGCACCTATCTGCACCAGCTGTTCCAGCGCTCGTTCTCGGTCGCGAAAGAGGTCCGCAGCACCACCGAAATCGGCGCGCATAGCGTGTCGATGGCCGCTGCAGCGGTGCGCCTGTCGCAGCGCATCTTCGACAAGATCTCCGAGCAGAACGTGCTGTTCATCGGCGCCGGTGAAATGATCGAACTGTGCGCCACCCACTTCGCCGCGCAGAATCCGAAATCCATCACCATCGCCAACCGCACGCTGGAACGCGGCGAAGTGCTGGCCCACCGCTTCGGCGGCCGCGCCATCCGCCTGGCCGATTTGCAGGACAAGCTGCACCAGTACGACATCGTGATTTCCTGCACCGCCTCGTCGCTGCCGCTGATCGGCCTGGGCATGGTGGAACGCGCCATCAAGGCGCGCCGCCACAAGCCCATGTTCATGGTCGACCTGGCCGTGCCGCGCGATATCGAGCCGGAAGTGGCGCGCCTCAACGACGCCTTCCTGTACACCGTCGACGATCTGGGCAAGGTAGTCCAGACCGGCATTGAAAACCGCCAGGCTGCCGTCGCGCAGGCCGAAGCCATCATCGAAACCCGCGTGCAGTCCTTCATGCACTGGATCGACGACCGCGCCGTGGTGCCCGTGATCCAGCACCTGCAGGAAAACGGCGAAGCGCTGCGCCAGATGGAACTCGAACGCGCGCGCAAGATGCTGGCCAAGGGCGAAGACGTCGACGCCGTGCTGGAAGCCCTGTCCAAGGGCCTGACCGCAAAATTCATGCACGGCCCGCAGCAGGCGCTGCACCGTGCGCAGGGCGAAGAACGCGCCCAGCTGGCAGAACTGCTGCCACAGATGTTCCGCGGCCGCCGTTAGCTGCAGCCGCTTGCAGGACCACCTCCTGCGTTGTATCCCTTTCCGTCGCCACCTGCGCGGCACACGTCTCACTTTCCAAGAAATACGCTATGAAACCATCCATGCTGGCCAAGCTCGATCAACTGGCAAACCGTCTGGTCGAACTCGATGAATTGCTGATGTCCGAAGGCGCCACCGATAATATGGACAGCTACCGCAAGATGACCCGCGAGCACGCCGAAATCGGCCCGCTGGTCGCGGTCTACAAGTCCTACCAGGAAGCGCTGGGCGACATCGACGCCGCGCAGGAAATGCTGGCCGATCCGGACATGAAGGAATTCGCCCAGGAAGAAATCGAAGCCGCCAAAACCCGCACCGCCGAACTGGATCTGGAGCTGCAGAAAATGCTGCTGCCAAAAGACGCCAACGACGAGCGCAACATCTTCCTGGAAATCCGCGCCGGTACTGGCGGCGATGAATCGGCGCTGTTCGCGGGCGACCTGCTGCGCATGTACACGCGCTATGCCGAACGCAATCGCTGGCAGGTCGAAATGGTGTCGGAATCCGCGTCCGACCTGGGCGGCTACCGCGAAGTCATCGTGCGCCTGGTCGGCAACGGCGTGTACTCGAAACTGAAATTTGAATCCGGCGGCCACCGCGTGCAGCGCGTGCCGGCCACCGAGACGCAGGGCCGCATCCACACCTCCGCCTGCACCGTGGCGGTGATGCCGGAAGCGGACGAAGTGGAAGACGTCAACATCAATCCGTCCGAGCTGCGCATCGACACCTACCGCGCCTCGGGCGCCGGTGGTCAGCACATCAACAAGACCGACTCCGCGGTCCGCATCACCCACCTGCCGACCGGCATCGTGGTGGAGTGCCAGGATGACCGCTCGCAGCACAAGAACAAGGCGCAGGCCATGAAGGTGCTGGCCACCCGCATCAAGGACGTGCAGCTGCGCGAACAGCAGGCCAAGGAAGCGGCCACGCGTAAGAGCCTGATCGGTTCCGGCGACCGCAGTGAACGCATCCGCACCTACAACTACCCGCAAGGCCGCATGACCGACCACCGCATCAACCTGACCCTGTACAAGCTGGACTTCATCATGGACGGCGACCTGACCGAACTGACCAATGCCCTGACCACCGAACACCAGGCCGAACTGCTGGCAGCCCTGGGCGATTAAGGTCAGGTTTTAAGAGCCGCCTAAGACCTCCCTGACAACATTGTGCGAAAATTGCCGGCATTTACCCTACCGGATCACTTCATGATACATACCCGTTCCCTGCTGCTGTCCATCGCCATCGGCGCCTTTGGCCTGATCGGCGTCGCCCTGTATCTGCAGCACGGTCTGGACATGCTCCCATGCCCGCTGTGCGTGATCCAGCGCTACCTGTTCATCGCCATCGGCGTGTTCGCCCTGATCGGCGCCTACACCAGCAAGCCGAAAGCACTGGCCGGCGTCGGCCTGCTGGCGGCGCTGGGCGGCCTATTCACCGCCGGCAAGCATCTGTGGGTGCTGGCGCATCCTGGCCTGTCCTGCGGCATCGACCCGATGGAGACCTTCCTCAACAAGATCCCGACCGCGACCTACCTGCCATTCCTGTTCCAGGCCGATGGCCTGTGCGAAGATGCGCTGGCGCCATGGTTTGGCCTGTCGATTCCGCAGTGGTCCTTCCTGTGGTTTGGCCTGTTCACGCTGTCGCTGGGCTGGCTGCTGATCCGCCGCGTACGATGATCGACACTGTCCACGCCATCCAGGCCGGCGTCACCCTCGCCGCGCTGCAACGGCAGTCGCTGCTGGAGGCGCTGGATAACCGCGTGCTGCTGTGCCACGCGCTGGAGCTGAACCGCATCGCCCTCATCACGCAATCCGAGCGCGCGCTGAGCGCCGGCGAAGCGCAGCGTTTTGCCGCGCTGGTGCAGCGCCGCCTTGCCGGCGAACCGATTGCCTACATCGTCGGCCAGCGCGAGTTCTTTGGCCTGCCGTTTGAAGTCAGCAGCGCCGTGCTGATCCCCCGTCCCGATACCGAACTGCTGGTCGAACTGGCCATGGACCGCCTGCCCGCGCAAGGCCGCGTGCTGGACATGGGCACCGGCAGCGGCGCCATTGCCGTCTCGCTGGCCCACACGCGCAAGGATGCCGACGTCACCGCGCTCGATGTCAGCGCCGACGCCCTGGCCGTCGCCAGCCGCAACGCCAGCAACAACAACGCCCGCGTCACCTTCCTGCAGAGCGACTGGTACAGCGCGCTGCAAGGCGCCGCACCGTTTGACGTCATCGCCTCCAACCCGCCCTACATCGCCAGTGGCGACCGTCATCTGGCCGAAGGGGATCTGCGCTACGAACCGGTGGGTGCACTGACCGACCATGCAGACGGCCTGTCCGCGCTGCGCATCATTATCGCCGGCGCACCGCCGCATCTGAAGCCGCAAGGCTGGCTGCTGATGGAGCATGGCTACGAGCAGTCGGCGGCCGTGCGCGCACTGCTCAGCGACGCCGGCTACACGGAAGTGCAGAGCTGGTGCGACCTGGCCGGCATCGAACGCGTCACCGGCGGCCGCCTCACAGCCTGATCTCCAGCCGCCGGCGCAAGGCCGACAGCAGCATCGCGGCCGGCGCCGGCTTGTACATCACCTCGATAAAATCCGTCGGCCGCAGCGGCGGCAGCAGCGTATGCAGCAGCACCGGCGGCGCTTCCTCGCGCGGCCAGATGTCCCACACGCTTTCATCGGCGCACAGGATCAGCGACGGATCGCGGTCTCCGGGCTCATACTGCACATCGAATTCCGCGCTTTCCAGTATCTCGCTCAGATAGTCCTGCATCGGCTGGTGCGGTTCCAGCAGCAGGATGGCATGGCCGCTGCCGAACGGCTCGGGCCAGTCGAAATGCGGCGTCGGCGGCATCGCGTCCTGTTCCTCGGCCAGCGGCACGCGGATGGCAAACCGCAAGGCATCGCCGCTCTGTTGTAAAACGCCGCCCATGGCGCGCACCAGGTGCGCGGCCACCATTACCCCGGGCAGGATGCGATCGTCGCTCAGCGCGGCGGTAACGTCGCTCCACGGGCCATCGGCGACCCCGGCCTGGAAGGCCAGCGCCACATCGCCCGGAAAATTCAGCGCCCGCAGCGCCATCTGGCCACCGGCATGGTCGCGTAGCCGCGCCAGCACCTGCGCCAGGCGCCGCGCATCCAGCACCGCCAGCGCCGGCAGCTCGCTGTTGTCGTGGCTTACGTGCCGCATCAGCGCATGCAGATAGGCCGGCGCCGGCGCCAGTTCCGGCGCCTGCAATTCGAAACGCGCGCATTCCTGCAAGTCCGACAACCATTCAAGCTGGCGCCGCGCTTCATTCTCAAGCGTCAGCACATCCACCCAGCCGGTACTGGCGCTGGTGGCAATGCGCGCCAGCGGCGCGCGCAGGTCATGGTTCAGGGCCGCCAGCAAGCGCGCGCGGACGCGCACTGCGTCCAGGTCTTTGCGGCTCATGGCCGCACCGCCGGATGGCGCATCGCCTGGCGGTAGGCGGTGGGCGTGAACTCCACGCGCTCACGGAACGCGGTGGCGAAATTGGCGGCGCTGCTGAAACCGGTCTGCTCGGCGATCTGCTGTACGCTCATATCGGTATCGGCCAGCAGATGCCGGCCACGCCGTATCCGCGCTTCGCTCAGATAAGCGAACACCGTCATCCCCACGTAATGGCGGAACACATGCGACAGCCGCTTGTCGTAGGTCCCCAGCGCGCGGGCGATACCGGCCAGCGTCAGCGGCGCGGCCAGGTTGTCTTCGATCAGGCGCATCGCCGCAGTGGCCACCACCTCGTCCGGATCATGCAGCGCCGGCATCGCGGCCGGCGTCAGCGCGGTAGGCTGGGCGGCCCTGCGCAAACCGGACAGCTCCAAGTGAATCCGTACCCGCGCAAACACCTCGGCCGGGTGATAGGGCTTGGCGACAAAGTCCACGCCGCCCATCGCCAGGCCGGCGACGCGTTCGTCCGGCTCATCCAGCGCGCTGAGGAAAATTATCGGAATCGAATGGGTGACGGGATTGGCCTTGAGCAGGCGGCAGGCGGCAAAGCCATCCAGCCCCGGCATGCGGACATCCAGCAAAATCAGGTCGGGTGGCGAGGCCAGTGCAGCCTGGTAGCCAGCCATGCCATCGGAAGCGCTGCGTACGTGATACAGCTGGCGGCGCAGCAAATCGGTCAGGAAGCGCAGCTCCTCCCGTTCATCATCGACGATCAGGATGCCGGGCCTTGCTTGCTCGGTGGTAGTCAGGGCTAGGATGGCGTGCTCCCGTTCAAAAACTACGCGCCGATTATGCCTCCATTTTTTTCGCGTTGGTGCAGTTCCTCCTCCAGCAAAACAGTTTTCGCTTGCGCCAGAATGGCAATCTACAAGCTACCGATCAAACTCAAACCATTGGCGCCGAACTGGCTGCCGACCAGCGTGACGTCGTTGGCCAGCAAGGCCACCAGGTCGGCACGGCTATGGTTATCCAGGTAAGCGTCCCATTGCGCCAGCACGTTGGCGCCCGGAGCCTGGTGCACGGTGTTCTGGTACAGCAGTGTGATAAAGGCGTTGTCGTCCATCGCGCCGAAGCGCTGCACGAATTCCGGCGACTGTACAAAACCGTTGGCCAGCGCGCTGCCATGCAAACCGCCGGCGGCCCAGAACTGGAAGCCGACGAAGTCACCGGCACGGCCCAGGGTCAGGTGGTACAACATGCCGATTTCCTGCAGCGTGGCAGCGCCGATCTGGGTGAAGCCCAGGTCCAGCGTGGTGCCATTAAATTCGCCCCGTTCGATTTGCAGGATGGTGTCCTGCCCGCCATCCGGCTCGCCGATCGTCACCTCGCCGCCGCTGGTCAGCGACAGCGAGTAGTTGGCCGCCGCGCCGCTGTAGACCACCGTATCGATGCCGTCGCCGCCCACCAGCCGGTCGGAGCCGGCGCCGCCAGTCAGCCGGTCGTCGCCGGAATTGGCGATCCAGCCCTGCTCCTGCGTCAGCAACTGGCTGCCCAGCGCCATGCCGTCACTGCTGAGCCATGCGGCGCGGTGATCGCTGCTCAGGGCAATATCAGCCAGCACACTGGCACGCACGCTGGTATCGCCCGGCGCCGCGTCCAGGCGGGACAGCCAAGGCGCCAGCGCCGCTTCGGCCGGCTTGGCGCCCAGCGCGTTTTCCAGCAGGCGCGCCACGTAATCGTGGTTGTTCAGCGCATTCAGGTTTTGCTGCGCTTCGACCGGCATCAGGAAGCCTTCCGCCAGTTGCTGCGTGCTGAGTTCCGGATGGGTGAGCCAGAAGTTCAGGCCTACCAGGTCCGGTTCGCGATGGAAGGCCGCGTGATACAGCAGCGACAAGGTCTCCAGCCGCGCCGCATCGGCATTCGCGAAGTGCAGCAGCGCGACGCCGCCGTTCAGTTCCGCCGCAGTCACCGTCTCCATTTGCGTGGCGCCGGTTATCGCCATCTGATGCTGGCCTACCACCTTGCCATCCTTGAGGAAGAAGTGCCACTGGCCAGCATCGCTACGGCCGCCTTGCAGCACATCGTTGCCGGCGCCGCCCACCAGCGTATCGTTGCCCTTGCCGCCGGCAAGCACGTCATCGCCGTCGCCGCCATCGAGATAGTCGTTGCCGGCAGCGGTGGCCAGGATGTCATTGCCGCCGTTGCCATACAAGGTATCGTTGTCGGCGCCTGCCGACAGCACGATGCGCTGCGCCTCGCCATCGCCGATGAAAAAGTTCTTGCCGGCCCCGCCCTGGACATTGGCAGCGCCGATGATGGCGGCAAAGTCCACATCATCCAGCTGCAGGCCTATGCCCTGCGGCAGCGCGCGCGCATCGACCACCAGTGCAATCGCCGTGTTGTCTGCCGCCGCTGCGGCTGGCGTTGCGCTATGCAAGGCGTGGGCGCCGCCGCTGGTCACCGCGTCTCCGCCGGTAATCATCAGTACTGCGTCGGTGGCTGTCGCGTTGGCGCTCATGGTCAGCGTCGCATGCTGCAATTGCACGGCAGGATCCAGGCTATTGAGGAACTGCTGCGCCTGGGATTCCATGGCCGCGCGCGTCGCCTGGCCGGCAGCGGTGTGGTCATCGATACGGCCAATCAGGTCCGTCAGCGCCACGCCGCCGCTGAGCAGCACCGACGGACCTTGCGCTTCAAAGCCCACCCCGACCGGCACGCTGACCACCAGCTTGGTGCCGGGGTTCTGGCCATTTGGCGCCAGTCCGATCGGAATGTCGGCCAGATTGGCGTGGCTGGTGGTGGTGTCTTCGGAACGGCTGGACGTGATGATCGGCACCGTGACGGTGCGCGTCGGCAGGCCGCTGACTGGATCGGTGCCATCCAGCGTATGAATCACCACCCCATCCACGGTGGACGGTGTGCCGGGTATCGCCGGCGTGTTGGTATCCACCGGGACCAGCAGAAAGGTGAATGCGGAATTCACATTGCCGGCGGCGTCCGTGACGACACCCGTATTGACCGCCACCGTCAACGGCACCGTGCTGTTGGGCGGCGGCGTAATCACTACCTGGTAGCTGGTGCCGCTGCCGGTGAAGCTGGTCACCGTGCCGCCCACCACAATCAGATCCGCCAGCGTCAGTGCCGCCGGGTCGCTCAGCGTCAGCGTAATGGTTGCGCTCTGGCCTTGCGCCACTGTGGCGAGATTGCTGGCCAGCGTCACCGTCGGGTCCACCGTATCAACCGTGTAGGGCGCCGCATAGGCGGTGCTGAAATTGCCGGCGGCGTCGATCACGCGCACGATCAGCGTGCTGCTGCCGGACAGCGTCTGGTTGCTGGTCCAGCTGCTGGCCCCCACTGCGATGCTGAGATTCTGCCAGCTGACGCCATTGTCGAGCGAAATCTGCACCACATCGCCGGCGGCCAATGGTGCGCTCAAGTTACCGCTCAAGGTTTGCACCGGCTGGTTGGTAATCAGGTCGCCGCCGGTGCCGCTGTCGGCCGAGAACTGCACCCCACCGGCAGTGGCGGACGGCGCCAGCGTATCGATCTGCAGTGCGGGAATGGCGCCGGCCGCCCCCGCATTGCCGGCGGCATCCTGGTAGGCGCCACCGACCGAGATGGTGGCGTTGCCGGCCGCCACCCCGGAATTCGGCGTAAAGGTCGCCGTATACACCAGCGGATTGCTGGTGGCAGTCAGCGGACCAAGCGTACCGCCAGTGACACTGATGTCGCTGGCGCTGAAGCCCACCGGCGCTTCGGAGAAGGTGAAGGTGATCACGGCCGGCGTTACATTGTTGGCGGTGGCGACGTCGCTGCTGATCGTCACCGTAGGCACCGACTGGTCCAGCGCATAGGGCGTGATGGTTTCGGCGCTGTGGTTGCCGGCGGTATCCGCCACGCGCACGCGCATCACACCGCTGGCGGTCAGCATGTGCGCCAGGCTCCAGCTGGTGCCGGTCACGGTGGCGACATCCCAGGTGACGCCATTGTCAAACGACACCTGCACCATTTCGCCGGCCCCCAGCGCTGCCGACAGCACGCCGCTCACCACCTGCGAAGGATTCGAGGTCACCAGATCGGTACTGCTGCTGCCGGTATCGTTGGAGAACAGCGGCCGGCCGACGGAAGCGGAGAACGGCGCCAGCGTATCCATGCTGATGCCGGCCGACGCGCCACCCAGGCCAAGGTTGCCGGCGAGGTCGCTGTAGACGTTCGGCGCCACGCTGATGCTCGCCGTGCCAGCGTTGACACCCGGTGTCGGCGTGAACAGCGCGGTGTACACCAGCGGGTTGGCCGTCGCGCCAAAGCCGCTCAAGGTTCCGCCCACCGCCGTGATATCGCCGACGGCAAAGCCCTGCGGCGTTTCGCTGAAGGTGAACGTAATCAGCGCCGTCTCGCCCGCCTTTAGTGACGCTGCGCTGCTGCTGATGACGACCGAAGGCGGCTGCGCATCGACATTCGCCACCGTCACCACACCGCTGCCCGCACCGGGATTGCCGGCGGCATCGGTATAACTGGTGGCGCCGATCGCCACCGTGGCCGGGCCGTTGTAATTGGCCAGCGGCGTGAAGGAGGCCGTGTACACCAGCGGATTGGCAGTGGCGGCCAGGCCCGTCACACTGATGCCGGCGACGGTCAGGTCGCCCGCAGTAAAGCCTTGCGGCGCCTCGGTAAAGGTAATCGTGAGCGTGCCCGTATCGCCCGCCTTGACGTTGACAACGTTGGAAGAAATGCTGACGCCGGGCGGTGCCATATCCAGCACATAGGCCGACGAACTGGCCGGGCCATGGTTGCCCGCGCCGTCCGTCACGCGCACTTGCAGCACGTTGCTGGCCGTCAGAATCACCGGTGTCGGCAGCGCCCATGCCGTGCTGCCGATAGCAGAAGCCGCGGGCACCCAGGTAGCGCCATTGTCCAGCGAGACTTCGACGCTTTCGCCGGTCTGCAGGCTGGCGGTCAGCGTGCCGCTCACGGATTGCAGCGGATTGCTGGTAATCAGATCGGCGTTGCTGATGCCGTTATCGTTGGAGAAAATGACCGAAGCGCCCGTGGTGCCTGGCGCCATGGTGCTGTAATTGATGGTCGGCGTCGCCGCCACCACGCCGGCATTACCAGCGGCATCGAGGAAACTGCCCGCGCCGACCGACACCGTGCCGCTGCCGGAGGACACACCAGAGGTAGGGGTGAACAGGGCGGTGTACACCAGCGGATTGGCGGTCTGGCCAAAGCCGCTCAGCGTGCCGCCGCTGACGCTGATATCGCCCAGCGTGAAGCCGACCGGCAGCTCGTTGAAGGTGAAGGTGATAGTGGCCGATTCGCCTATCCGCAGATTGGCGCTGCTGCTGCTGATATTCAGCGATGGCGGACTGGTATCGACCGAGATCAACGGCGAAGCCGCCGCCCCGCCGTTGTTGCCGGCGGCATCCGAGTACATGCCTGGCGCCAGCGTCACGCCGGACGTACCGCCGGCCAGGCCGGCCGCCGGCGTCAGCACCACCGTGAACACCGACGCGCTCACTGTGGTAAAGCCGCTTAGCGTGCCGTTGAGCGGCACCAGGTCGCTCAAGGTAAAGCCGACCGGCGCCTCGCTGAACGTGAAGGTCAGCGTGGCGGAATCGCCCGCCTTGAGTGCCGTGGCGCTGCTGGTGACGGTCATGGTCGGCGCCACCAGGTCCAGCACGTAGGCGGCCGAGAACGCAGGTCCGGTATTGCCCGCATTATCGGCAACGCGCACCTGCAAGGTGCCACTGCCGGTCAGCGATTGCGGTGTCAACGCCCAGGCACTAGGCCCCGTGGCCAGGGCATTCAGCCAGGTGACGCCGTTATCCAGCGAGACCTGCACCTGCTCGCCCGCCACCAGCGGCGCACTGAGCGTGCCGCTGATGATCTGCGCTGCGGCATTGGTAATCAGATCGCTGTTACTGACACCGTTATCCGCCGAGAAGCTGACCGAGGCGCCGCTGGTGGTGGGCGCCAGCGTATCAATCGAGATCGGTGCACCGGCCACATTGGACCCGGCATTGCCGGCAGCATCCGTATAGACGCTGCCGGCCACGCTGATGACGCCATTGGCGGCGGCAACGCCCGCATTCGGCGTATAGGTGGCGGTGTACACCAGCGGATCGCTGGTGGCGGCGAGTCCGCTCAGCGTGCCATTGGTGGCGCTGATATTCCCCAGCGTGAAGCCGGCAGGCGCATCGCTGAAGGTGAAGGTAATAGTGGCGGTATCGCCGATCTTGAGCGCACTGGCGCTGCTGGTGATGGCTAGCGTGGGCGCCTGCGTATCAACGCTGATGGCAGGCGAGCTGCCGCCGCTGCCGTTATTGCCGGCGGCGTCGGTGTACAGATTGTTCCCCAGCGTGACGCTCGCATTGCCGGTCAGGCCAGCCGTCGGCGTCAGCACCACCGTGTACACCAGCGGGTTGGCAGTGGCGGTGAAGCCGCTCAGCGCGCCGCCAGTGGCGATCAGATCGCCCAGCGTAAAGCCGGCTGGCTGCTCGCTGAACGTGAAGGTAATGGTGGCGCTCTGGCCAATCTTGAGCGTGCTGGTGTCGCTGGTGATGTTGACGGTCGGCGGCGTGTTGTCCAGCAGGTAGTTGAAGGTACTGACCGTGCCGTGGTTGCCATTGCTGTCGCTGACGCGCACTTGCACCGTGCCGGTGCCGGTCAGCGTCTGTCCGGTCAGCGCCCAGGAGTTGCCGCCTGCCGTAGCATTGGCGGTGGTCCAGGTCGTGCCGTTGTTGAGCGAGACCTCGACGATATCGCCTGCACTCAGCACACCGCCGCCCAGCGTACCGGCGATGGTTTGCGCTGCCACGTTGGTAATCAGGTCGGTGCTGCTGCTGCCCGTATCCGATGAGAACAGCACGGTGCTGCCGACCAGTCCCGGCGCCAGGGTGTCGATGCTGATTGGCGGCGACGAACTGGAACTGCCCGCATTGCCGGCGATATCCGCATACGCGCCGTTGGCCACGCTGACCACTGCATTGGCGCTGGCCACATTGGCAGCCGGCGTGAAGACCGCCGTGTACACCAGCGGATTGGCCGTCTGCACCAGATTGCTGATCGTACCATTGGTGGCACTGATGTCACCCAGCGTGAACTGCGCCGGCGTCTCGCTAAAAGTAAAAGTGATGACCGCTGTGCCTGTGCTGTTCAGTGAAGCGGCGCTGCTGCTGATGTTCAAGGTCGGCGCCAGCGTATCGACACTGATGGCGCTCATCACACCGCCCACGCCGAGATTGCCCAGGTTATCGCTAAAGGTGCCGCTGGCAATGCTGATATTGCCGGTGCCGTTGGCGACACCCGCATTGGCCGTGAACACCGCCGTGTACACCAGCGGATCGGCAGTGGCGGTAAAGCCGCTCAGCGTGCCGCCGTTGACGCTCACATCGCCCAGCACGAAACCGACCGGCGCGGTACTGAATTTGAAACTGATGTTGGCGGTATCCCCGGCCTTGAGGGCCGTGACATCGCTGAGGATGGCCACCCCCGGCGCCACCGTGGCGTAGCTGATGGTTGGTACGGCCGCAGCCTGGCCATTATTCCCGGCCAGGTCAGTATAGGCACCTGAAGCCACCGAAATCGCACCGACACCCGAGGCCTGGCCTGCAGTCGGCGTGAAGACGGCGGTGTACACCAGCGGATTGGCGGTGGCCGTAAAGCCGCTCAGCGTCCCGCCGCTGACCGTGATGCTGCCGGCGCCAAAGCCCACGGGCGCTTCGCTGAAGGTGAACGTGATCAGCGGCGTATCGGCGCTGTTGAGTACCAGCTTGCTGGAGCTGATGGACAGCGTCGGCGGCGTCTGGTCCAGCGTGTAGGCGGCCGTATAGGCCGTACCGTGATTGCCGGCGGCGTCGCTGACGCGCACCTGCACGTTGTGGCCCGCGCCGGTGGTGATGGTCTGTCCCGCCAGCGACCAGGCATTGCTGCCGGTGTTGCTGGTGGCGGTCACCCAGGTGCTGCCATTGTTGAGCGAGATCTCCACCACCTCGCCGCCTTGCAGATTCGCGCTCAGCGTGCCACTGAGGTTTTGTGCGGCGACATTGGTGACCAGATCGCCAGCCGCGCCGCTATCGCTGGAGAACACGACGCTGGCTCCGGTCGTGGTCGGCGCCACCGTGTCTACCGCAATCGCCGGCGAGGCCGCGCCGATACCGGCATTGCCGGCTTTGTCGGTATAGCTGCCGGCCGTGACCGCGACGCTGTCATTGGCGCCATTGACGCCGGCATTCGGTGTGTAGACCGCCGTGTAAACCAGCGGATTGGAGGTCTGCACCAGGTTGCTGAGCACCCCGCTGCCGGCCGTAATGTCGCTCAGGCTGAAGCCATCGACCGCCTCGCTGAAGGTAAAGGTGATGGTGGCCGTCTCACCGGCCTTGACCGCACTGGCGCTGCTGCTGATGCTGACCGTGGGCGGCGTGGTGTCCAGCACATAGTTGACCGAGTACGAGGTGCCATGATTGCCTGCGGCGTCGCTGACACGCACTTTCAGCGTATCGCTGGCTGTCAGCGTCTGGCCGGTGAGGTTCCACGCGCTGCCGGCGCCCGTCGCCGTGGTCCACGTGGCGCCATTGTCCAGCGAGACTTCCACGTACTCGCCCGCGCCCAGCGGCGCCGCCAGCGTGCCGCTGATGGTCTGGCCGCTGGCATTGGTAATCAGGTCAGTCGCGCTGCTGCCATTGTCGGCCGAGAACACCACCGTGTTGGCGACTGCGGCCGGTGGCAGGGTATCGATGCTGATGGGCGGCGTCAGCGCTGCGCTGGCCGCATTGCCCGCCGTGTCGGTAAACGCGCCGCTGGCGATGGTGATGCTGGCCGAGGTGCCCTGGATGCCCGCGGTCGGCGTGAACACCGCCGTATACACCAGCGGGTTGGCCGTCACCGTCAATCCGCTCAGCGTGCCGCCCGTGGTAACGACGTCGCCGGCGGTAAAGTCCACCGGCAGTTCGCTGAAGGTGAAGGTCACGGTCGCCGTTTCCCCTGCCTTCACCGCAGCGACATTGCTGGTGATGGCAACGGTGGGCGCCAGCGTATCGATGTTGATGACCGGCCCGTTGGCGCCACCGCCGCTATTGCCGAAGGCATCGGTGTAAGTCCCCGCACCCACGCTGATGTTGGCCACGCCGGCGCCCAGGTTGGCATTCGGCGTGAATACCGCCGTGTAGACCAGCGGGTTCGCGGTAGCCGCAAAGCCGCTCAGCGTGCCGTTGCTGTAGCTGATGTCCGCCGCCGTGAAGCCGGTCGGCGGGGTGCTGAAGGTGAAGGTCAGCGTCGCTGCCTCTCCCGACTTGAGCGCCACATCGTTGCTGGTGATGAGCAAGGACGGCAGCGTGGTGTTGATGGTGATTGGCACCGTCGCACTGGCCTGGCCATTGTTACCTGCGGTATCCGTGTAACCGTTGGCGATAACCTGCGCGGTGGCGGTCACGCCGGACTGCCCAGCGCTGGGTGTGAAGACTGCCGTGTACACCAGCGGATTGGCGGTCGCCGTGATGCTGCCCAAGGTGCCGCCACTGACCGCCACCGACGATGCGCTGAAATTGCTGGGCGCCTCGGTGAAGGTGAAGGTCAGCGTCGCCGTCTGGCCGGCGCGCAGCACCGCCAGGTCGCTGGTCACCGCCACCGATGGCGGCGTGGTGTCCAGCACATAGGCCGCGCTGTAGGCGGCGCCATGATTGCCGGCAGCGTCATTGACACGCACCTGCAAGGTGTCGCTGCCGGTCAGTGTGCGGCCACTCAGCGACCAGTTGCTGGAGCCCGCGCTGGCGGTGGCATTGGTCCAGGTAGCGCCATTGTCCAGCGATACCTGCACCACTTCGCCCGAGACCAGTGCAGCGCTCAGCGTACCGCTGATATTCTGCGCAGCGGTTTTGGTAATCAGGTCGGTGCTGCTGCTACCCGTATCGGCAGAGAACACCACGCTGGCGCCGGTGGTGGTCGGCGCCAGCGTATCGATGCTGACCGATGGCGAGGTGCCGGCCGTGCCGCTGTTGCCGATCAGGTCGGTGTAGGAACCGCTGGCCACGGTGACGCTGGCGGCGCCGCTGGCCACATTGGCATCCGGCGTGAACACCGCCGTGTACACCAGCGGATTGGCGGTGACCGTAAAGCCGCTCAGGGTGCCGCCGCTGACCGCGACATCGCCGGCCGTGAAGCCCAGCGGCGTCTCGCTGAAGGTAAAGGTGATGGTGGCCGTATCGCCGATGTGGACCGCCGACAGGTTGCTGGTGATGGCCAGCGTTGGCGCGCGGGTATCGACCAGCACCACCGGCGTGGCGCCGCCGCCGCCCTGGTTGCCGAAGCTGTCGGTGTAGCTGCCGCCCGTGACGGTAATCGAGGCGTTGGCGCTGACGTTGGCGCCCGGCGTGAACACTGCCGTGTACACGCCGCCGCCCACATTGGTCAGGCTACCCAGCGTGCCGCCGCTGACCACGATATCATCCGAGGCAAAGCCGGTCGGCGGACTGCTGAAGGTAAAGGTGATGGTGGCGGTCTGGCCGGTTTTCAGCGTAGCCGCATCGCTGGTAATCACCACGCCCGGTCCCAGCGTGTTGATGGAAATGGCGGCCGACGACGCACCAGCGCCATTATTGCCGGCCAGGTCGATATAGCTGTTGGCCGCCAGCGACACGCTGCCCAGCAAACCGCTCAAGCCGCTGTTCGGCGTGAACTCCACCGTGTAGACATTGGGATTGGCCGTGGCCACCAGGTTGGCCAGCGTGCCGCCAACGGCGCTCAGGCTGGCCAGGCTCAAGCCGCTGGGCGTTTCGCTGAAGGTCAGCGTAATCAGCGCACTCTCGCCGCTCTTCAGCACACTGACATTGGAACTCAGCGAGGCGGTTGGCCCGGTGGTGTCCAGCACATATGCCGAGCTGCTGGCGGCGCCGAGGTTGCCCGCCGCATCCACCACGCGCACCTGCAACGTATTGCTGCTACTGAGCGTCTGGCCCGCCAGCGTCCAGGCCGTGCTGCCAGTGCTGCTGCTGGCCGTGACCCAGGTACTGCCGTTGTTGAGCGAGACTTCCACATGTTCGCCCGATGCCAGTCCGCTGCTCAGGATGCCGCTGATGGTCTGGGCTGCTGTTTTGGTAATCAGGTCGGTGGAGCTGGCGCCGGTATCGGCGGAGAACGAGACCGACGCCGAGGTGTTGGTTGGCGCGGTGGTATCCAGCACATAGCTTGCGCTCAATGGCGTGCTGCTGCCGCCGGGATTGGTCACACGCACCTGCAAGGTGCCGGAGCCGGTCAGCGTCTGGCCGGCGAGCTGCCAGGTGGTGCTGCCCGTACTGGCCGTGGCGGTGGTCCAGGTGGCGCCGTTGTCCAGCGATACCTGCACCGACTCGGTACTGCCCAATCCTGCGCTCAGGGTGCCGCTGATGGTCTGCGCCGCTGTCTTGGTAATCAGATCGGTGTTGCTGATGCCGGTGTCGGCCGAGAAGGCGACCGACAGCGCCGTGGTACTGCTCGGCGTCGCCGAGACCACCGTGGTGGCATTGTTGCTGACAATGACGCTGCCGTCGTTGATAGCCACCGTAAACGTCGTGGTGGCGTTCATGCCGGTGGTGCTCTTGAACACCAGCGCCTGCAACGCGGCCTGCGCGGCGCTGGGGGCCACCGAGGACAGCGTGTACGTCACGCCGCCGTCCGTGGTCACGAAACCGGAAGCACTCAGCGAGCTTGCCGTGAATGCGCCCTTGGCGGCGCTATCCGGCGTGATGGTGACGATGACCTGCGCCCCCACATCCGGGTCGGTCAGCGTAACGCTGGAGAACGGATGCAGCGTGCCGCCCGCCGTCACCGCCTGCGATGCGGCCGTGCCGCCCAGCGTCGGTGCATCATTGACCGACGTCGCCGTGACCACCGTGGAGGTATTGGCCGCACTGGCCGCGCCACTGCTGTCGGTAGCGGTGATGGTAAAGGTGGTAGAGATGCCCACGCCAACCGCCGCCTGATTGGCGGTCGGCGTAAACACCAGCGCCTTCAGCTGCGCGGTCAGCGCAGCGGGCGTGTTGGCGCTCAGCGTGTAACTGCCATTGCTGCCGCTCAGTCCCGCACCGCTCAGGGTGCCGTTGGCGCCATTGAAGCTGATGGTCATGCTGACGTTATCGCCATTGACATCGGCCACCGTCACATTGCTGAACGGGCTGAGGGTGGCATTGTCGTTGACCGCGCCTGCCACGGCGCCAGTGATGGTGGGCGGACTGTTGCTGGTGTTGGTGACCGCGATGCCGACGCCGGTAACCGCCGTGTTGGCATTGCCGATCACGCTGTTCCAGTCATCGCCGGCCGACAGCACATACGTCGTGCCGCCTGCCGAGGCAGTACCGTTCTTGTTGAGCAGCGCCTCCACCGCGGCGATATCGGCGCCGGACAGCGTGACCGCGAACGAGGTCGCGCTGGTCACATCCACATTGCCGGTGGTGCTCAGCGTGCGCGTGACGCCGCCCTCGCCCTTGAACGTTAGCTTGGCCACAGTGACGTCGTTGGCCGCGCCAGTGATGCCGACCAGGTTGTTGCCCGTGACCGTCAGCACATGGGTGGCGGCGTTGTAGCTGGCCGAGGTAATCGTCGGCAGCTGCACGTTGCTGACCGTGATGGCGTTGCCGGTCATGTCGATGCCGTTACTGAGATTGCTGTCCCAGTTGGCGGCCGCCGCAATGTTGAAACTGGTGCCATCCACACTGGCGGTGCCGTTGTTATTCAGCAGACCGTTAATCGCCAGCTTGTCGGCCGCATTCAGCGTAATCGATGCGGCGGTGGTGCTGGAGGCGCTCACCACGGGCGAGGTCAGCGTGTAGGTCTGGCCATTGGCGCCAGTGATGGTCAGCTTGCCCGGGTCGATGGCGTCGCCGGCGCGGATGCCCACCGCCGCCAGCGTCAGCACGCCCGTATCGGCGCTGTAGGAAGCGGAGCTGATGCTGTTGGCGACGCGTGCATTGGCGATGGCGATATCGTCAATATCCACCTCGAAGCCCAGCGGGTTCACGATGCGGATGCCGTAGATGCCCTTGAAATTCGCCATCGAGGCAAAGTTCAGCAGGCCGTATTCGTTGACAAGCAAACTGGTCAGCGAAACGCCGACACCGGTCGGCTGGTAATTGGCATCCAGCGCGTACACGGTAAAGATCACGGTGCCGAGCAGGTTGCCCACCAGGCTGCCGCTGCCCAGATTGATGCTGAGGATATCGAACACGCCGCTGTTGGCGCGCAGGTCCACGTAGCTCACGGGCGACAGCAGCGAACCGTTGACCACCAGACGGTCATCGCTGAGCGGTATGCCGATCAGGTTGCTGCCATTGACGTTGACCACCGAGACGCCGCCGCCATTGGTGCTTTGCGTGTACAGGTCCAGCCCGAGGCCGAGGATGTTATCGCTATGTACCACCGCGCCCGCCGCCAGGCCGGTGGTGTTGAGCAGCGTGACATTGGCGTTGGTGCTGAACGTGATGGTGCCGTTGCTGCCGCCATTCACCAGGCCCAGCGTGTGGGCATAGTCGAGCTCCGCCTGCGGGTTCAATGCGCTGGCCGTCTCGATGCTGCCGGTGCTGCGCTCGAGCGTCCAGTTGGCGCCCAGCAGGCTGCTGCCGGTGACGTCGGTGGAAGCGGCCACGTCGGCGCTGGTGGCCTGTGCCAGGCCGTCGATAAACGCCAGCCCGCTGTCGCCTGCGGCAACGTCGCAGCCATACAGCAGCAGATCGCCGCCCGTGCGCAGCGCGCCGCCCCATTCCAGCAGGGCGTCGTGATACGCCTCCAAATGTGCGCTATCCAGTACGGATTTCCCCAGTTGCAGCTGACCGGCAGCGCCATGGGAAACAATCTGGATGCTATCGAGGCCTGAGTACTGGCGCAACACGGTGGCGATCTGCTCCACGCCATCGCGCCATGAAACCAGTTTAACCACAAGTACATCATCGGCCACACCGGCAGCCAATGCGGCCGCGTCAGCGACGCCCGCATCGATGAATAATACTGAGTGGTATGTACGGTTCTGGTCCCTCATCTTGCTTCTCCGCATCATTCAGGCCGATGACTGATTATGAGTAGCTTCAAAGCGAACACAAAATTTTCCCGTTTGCCAAACGTTCTGTCCGTGATGGCAAAAGTACGGGACGCTGACTAACCAAGAGTTATCGCGGCTTTTGTTAAAATGCTCTTTTTGCCGCCTGCCGGCGAGTTCGGCCAATTTCGGTTACTCTCAGCACCAATAATTTATTTGCTGCACCAGAAAGGATTTCAAATTGCCAACTCTTTTGACACGTCGCCTGGCCTTGTTGGCCGATGAAAAACACCGCGCCGTGCTGGCTGGCGGCCTGCGCGGCATCGAACGGGAGACTTTGCGCGTGGACCGCGCGGGTCATCTGGCGCGCACGCGGCATCCGGTGGCCATGGGGGCGGCACTGACGCATCCGCAGATCACCACGGACTACGCTGAAACCCTGCTGGAATTCATTACCCCGGCCGAAAAAGACATTGCCGACACCATCGCCAAACTGGATGGCATCCACCGCTACGCCTACAGTAAACTTGGCGACGAGCTGCTGTGGAGCCAGTCCATGCCATGCCAGCTGCCGCCGGAAGAAGAGATTGAAATTGCCTGGTACGGCAGCTCCAACCTGGGCACGCTCAAGCATGTGTACCGCCGCGGCCTGGCGCTACGCTACGGCAAGGCCATGCAATGCATCGCCGGCATCCACTACAACTACTCGCTCGACGAACGCCTGTGGCGCGTGCTGGCCGAGCATGAAGAAACCGCCGGCAAGCCGCTGACGCCGCGCTCCTTCCAGTCGGAAGCCTATCTGGCCGCCATTCGTAACTTCCGCCGCTACAGCTGGCTGCTGATGTACCTGTTCGGCGCCTCGCCGGTGCTGTCGGCCGGCTTCCTGCGCGGCCGTCCGCACAAGCTGGAAGCGCTGTCCGCCGATACGCTGTATCTGCCATACGCCACCAGCCTGCGCATGAGCGACCTCGGTTATCAGAACGATGCGCAGTCGGGCCTGAGCCCGCACGAGAACTGCCTGGACAGCTACGTGGCGGCGATGACCAAGGCCGTCAACCAGCCGTACGAGCCGTACGCCAAACTCGGCACCAAACGCGATGGCGAATGGATACAGCTGAACACCAACGTGCTGCAGATCGAGAATGAGTACTACTCGACCATCCGTCCCAAGCGCGTGATCCAGACCGGCGAGCGTCCGATCCAGGCGCTGTGTGCGCGCGGCGTGCAGTACATCGAAGTGCGCTGCATGGACGTCGATCCGTTCGAGCCGGTCGGCATCAACGTCGCCACTGGCCGCTTCCTCGACGCCTTCCTGCTGTTCTGCGCGCTGGAGGAAAGCCCGACCACCACGCCGGAGCAGAGCGCGCGCTACACCGAGAATTTCGCGCGTACCGTGAAGGAAGGCCGTCGTCCGGGCCTGACGTTGCACAACGGCGTCGAAGAAGTACCACTGCCGGTATGGGGCGCGGAGCTGCTGGAGCGTATCCGCCCGGTGGCCGCCCTGCTCGACACGCTGCGCGGCGACAGCGTCCATGGCGACACGCTGGAGGCGCAGGCAGCCAAGCTGCAAGATCCGGAACTGACGCCATCGGCCAAGGTGCTGGCCGCACTGCGCGCCAACGGCAAATCGTTCAGCGCCTTCGCGCTGGCGCAAAGCGAAAAGCATGCGGCTTACTTCCGCAGCCATCCGCCCAGCGCCGAGGAAGCGTCCTACTTCGACAACCTGGCCGCCATCTCGCTGGCCGAACAGGCCGAGATGGAAGCTGCACCGCAAACCGACTTTGACGATTACGTCGCCGCCTACCGCGCCAGCAACCTGTGCCAGTCGCGCCTGGACTGTGATTAATGCTCACTTTCTACAACGAACAGCATGCGCAGCACCGTGGCCGCTACGAGATTTTTCGTGGCGAGATGGTGCCGTGTTTTGAAAAGCCGGAACGCGCGGATGCCGTGCTGGCGGAGCTGGGTCGTCGCGGCCTGGGCCGCATCGTTACACCGCATGGCGTGCCCTTGATGTCGCTGGAGCGCATCCACACGCCGCGCTACCTGCACTTCCTGCGCAACGCCTGGAGCGAATGGGTGGCGCTGGCCCCGGCCAATGCCGGCAAGGACGCCTTCCCCGCCGTGTGGCCGGTCCGCACGCTGCGCGACGATATCGAGCCGGACAACTTCTGCGCCAAAATGGGCCTGTATTCAATCGACAGCGGCACACCGCTGACCGCCGGCACCTGGACCGCCGCCAAGACCGGCGCCGATTGCGCGGTCAACGCGGCGCATGCGCTGCGTCTCGGCGAACGTGCCGCGTTTGTGCTGAGCCGTCCGCCGGGCCACCATGCGGGCGCCGATTTCTTCGGCGGTTACTGCTTCCTGAACAATGCCGCGCTGGCGGCGCAGCACATGCTGGACGACGGCGCGCGCAAGGTCGCCATCATCGATATCGACTACCACCACGGCAATGGCACGCAGAGCATCTTCTACAACCGCGATGACGTGCTGTTCATTTCCCTGCATGCCGATCCGCGCAACGAGTACCCGTTCTATCTCGGCCACGCCGACGAGCGTGGCGAAGGTGCTGGCCTTGGCTACAACCTGAACATCCCGCTACCGGCAGGCACCAGCGCCAAGGCGTGGCTGGCGGCGCTGGAAACCGCCTGCATCCGCATCGGCAGCTTTGCACCGGATGCGCTGGTGGTGTCGCTGGGCGTGGACACGTTCGCGGGCGATCCCCTGTCGCGCTTCACGCTGCAGAGTGCCGACTATCTCAAAATCGGCGAACGCCTGGCGTGGCTCAACCTGCCGACCGCCTTCATCTTCGAAGGCGGCTATGCCGTCAAAGAACTGGGCGTCAACGTGGTCAACGTGCTGGAAGGCTACGAGACCGCGCTGTAATTAGTCAGACCGGATCAATAGACATCGCGGCGGTAGCGTCCCTGCTCCGCCAGTTGCGCAAGTTGTTCGCGGCCGATGATGGCGGCCAGTGCTTCATCCACACCGCCAGCCATACCTTGCAGGCTGCCGCAGACAAAAATCACGGCACCGTCGTTGAGCCAGGCATGCACGGCATCGGCGCGCTCACGCAGGCGGTTCTGCACATAGCCGCCGCCCTCTGCGTCGCGCGAATACACCAGGTCCAGCTCCGGCAGGAAACCGCTGCTGCGCCAGCCGTGGATTTCTTCCGCGCAGATGGCATCGTGTTCGCGCTGACGTTCGCCGAAGATCAGCCAGTTGCGCGTTGCGCCTTCCAGCACACGGGCGCGCAGATGCGAACGCAGGCCGGCAATGCCGGAGCCATTGCCGATGTAGATGGCCGGCGCCGTTTGCGCAGCCGCGTCAAAAGAAGGATTGGCGATCAGGCGGACACGGACCGCGTCACCGGTCGCCGCTTGCGCGGTCAGCCAGCCGGAAGCCAGGCCAACCTGGCGCACCACCAGCTGCATGCTGCCATCCTGCGGAATGGACGCCAGCGAGTAGCGGCGCGGCGTAGCGTCCTTGCCGTAATGGCCCGGCCAGATATCGACCAGCGCACCGGGACGCCAGCCAGCGCCGACATCGCCGGTCAGCGTAATTTCGTACAGCGGGAAGCCGACGCTGCCGGGATTGAGCAGCTTGTGGCCGGCCAGATGCCAGGTGGCGTAATCACTGTCGTCGGCAGCGGCCGACAATGTGACATCAGCGGTGCCGCCCATCATCTCGCGCAGCGCGCTGCCCCAGCGCGCCAGTGCCCCTGCATCGCCGTTATCGACTTCGATCATCGGATGCAGCGGCTGCGCGCCAAGCAAGGCCAGACGCTGGTCGAGCGTACGGCCAAAGCCGCAGAACTCCGCGTAGTTGCGGTCACCCAGCGCCAGCACGGCGTACTGCATATGCTTCAATTCTTCCTTTGCGCCTTGCAGCAGACGGCTGAAGCGGCGCGCGCTGTCCGGCGGTTCACCCTCGCCAAAGCTGCTGGCGACAAACAGCGCACGGCGGTATTGGCCCAGCTGCGGCGGCGTCAGTTGTTCCAGCGATTGCACATGCACCGCCACCCCGGCCTTTTGCAGCGCGGCGGCGCTTTGCAGCGCCAGACGTTCGGCCTGGCCGGTCTGGCTGGCATAGGCCATCAGTATCGGGGCATCCTGTGTCGCGGCCGATGCGGAGGCGGCAAACTGCGCGCGCTCGGCGCGGGCAATACGCTTCTGCTTGCGCCGGTTCAGATACAGCATCCAGCCGGTGATGCCAAAGCCCGGCAGCGCCAGCGCCGCAATGAACACAATGATCTGCCCCGAGATCCCAAAATAGGTACCGAGGTGCAGCGGATAAATCACCGACTGGAAGCGCGCGCCGGCCGGCTTGTCAGCATACAGCTCGCTCTTCAGCAGCGCGCCGGTCTGCAGATTGATCGACATGCTGCTGCGCGCACGCACATGGGGCGCATCCTTGGCGACCCACAGAATCTGCATCGGCTGGCTGGCGCGCTCCGGCGGCCGCAGGAAAGCCATATGCCAGTTGGGCGCGTTCTTCTGGAACGTTTCCCAGCTCGGGTTCAGATCGGCCGCTTCGGCTTTCGGCGGCTGGGGCGCCTTGGGCTTGGCCGCAGCCGCCTCACGCGGCGGACGCAATGTGCCCATCCAGCCATCCGCCATGTCGCGGATAGGATCGAAAGCCCAGTACACGCCAGAAGCGGTGAAGACCAGGAACACCACCATCACCCAGGTGCCTGCCACCGAATGCAGCCCCCACAGGAAAGAGCGTCCCTTCATGCGGACATCAAACGTCAGCCAGGTGCGCCAGTCCCACACACGGCGCGGCCAGCGCAGATACAGGCCGCTCAGCGCAAGGCCCATCAGGCAAAACGCCAGCGTGCCACTGACGACCTTGCCCGGATCACGCGGCAGCAGCAGGAAGCGGTGCAGCTGCTCCACCCATTCAAAGAAATCTTCACCCGCCAGTTCCGGCAGCAGGGCAGCGTTGTAGGGATTGAGGTAAATCGTTTCGCCCTTGCGCACACCCGGCGCTGGCGCAAGACCGATGCGCGCACTGGAACCCGGCGTGTCGTACAGGATGATGCTGGTCACGCGCTCGTGCGGCTTCAGGGCGCGGGCGGCAGTCATGAATTCCTGCGGTGTCAGCACCGGCGTGTTCTGCACCGCGACATTGCGCACACCGGGATTCAGCGCGTCGAGGATCTGTTCACGAAAAGCGAGGACGGCGCCGCTCAGGCCTATCACCATCAATACCGTGCCGGCCGTTATGCCGACAAACCAATGCAGCTGAAACCAGAGCTTTTTCACAGGTCGACCTTCACACTGAGTTTAATCAGGCGCGGTGCGCCGGAAGCCAGCCGCGTGCCCGCGCCAGCCCAATACTGCTTGTCGGCCGCGTTATCGACGTTGGCCTGCAACACGGTGTGCTTGCCCATGATGGCGGTGGCGTAACGCACGCCTGCGCTGAACAGGGTCACGCCGCCCAGGAAGGCCTGGTTCAAATCGTTGACCGGACGGCGGCCGGTGTAATACGCGCCGCCGTTGAAGGACAAACCAGGCAGCGACGCCAGTTCATACGACAGGAAAGCGCTGCCGGTTTGCTTCGATGCGTTTTCCGGCAGCTTGCCGTTGTAGTCTGCATTGATATGGCGGAATTCAGGATCGATCCACTGCGCCGACGTCTGCCACGACAGCTGGCGTGTCAGTCTGCCCTGCGCCGACAGTTCAAGGCCGCGATATCGCTGTTCGCCATCCGCCGTGAACACATTGGCGGTGTTGGTGTAGTAGCCCGGACGGCTGATATCAAACACCGCCGCCTGCACCAGCGTGCCGCCCGGCACGCGCCAGCGCGCGCCCAGTTCCTTCTGGCGGCTGACACCTGGCGCCATGCGCTCGCCGACATTGTTGCTGCCGGTCGGCGCCGTCTCGCCCTCTTCCAGACCTTGCGACGACGACAGGTAGAACGACAGGTCGCGATTCAACTTGTAGATCAGCGCCGCCATCGGCGTGGTCTTACTGACGTCATAGTGATTCGCGCCCTGGTCGCTGCGGTACTGCACATTGCGCAGGCCCGCCACCGCCTGCCAGTCCGGCGAGAACGTCAGGCGGTCGATCGCGTACACGCCCTCGTCGCGCGAGTCCAGCGCCGCCGTGGTAGGCGCCGTCGGATAGGGGCTGATGGTGTAGCTGGTAATCGGCACCGGCTGGTACAGGTTCTGCGCGGCGATGCTGTAATTGGCCTGATAGATCGGGTCCTGGCCCTTGTCGGTGCGGGTGGCGCCAACCGTTACATCATGCTGCACCGCGCCAGTCATGACCGTCCCTGCCACTTCGGCGCGAAGCATGTCGGAATCGACCACGCTGTGCTGCAGATTGCCGGTGATGCGGCCAGCACCAGTCACCAGCGCGGCGGCATTGGTCAGTCGGAAGATGGCCAGGCCGCGGTCACGCGCGGTTTCGGAATGGCCGGCTTCCAACGTCAGCGCCCAGTTGTCGTTCAAGGCATAGTCGGCGCGCAGCAGCAGGTTCTTGGTCTCGGCTTCAAATGTGGCCCAGTCCGGACCGATCAGGCGTTTGGGATCGACCGCCGGCGGCAGCGCAATCACGCCGGCCACCGCCGCAGGCAGGGCAATGCCGGCCTGCTCGGTGACACGGCGCTTGTCGTATTCCAGGTCCGCTTTCAGCAGCAGGCGCGCGTTCACGCGCCAGTCCAGCGCCGCCGAGGCGAACTTGCGGTTACCGTTGCCGACGTTGTCCAGGTAGGAACCCAGCGTGCCGCCGGCGGCGTTGATGCGTACGCCGACCTGCTGCGCTTCGCCAAAGCGGCGCGCCACATCGGCGGTCGCGACGGCGCTGCCGTTCTGGTCCACCATCATCCCGACCGTGCTCACCGGCGTGGCGCCCGCGCGTTTGGTGACGAAGTTGACCACGCCGGCCGGCGAGGTAAAGCCGTAGTACAGCGCGGTGGCGCCTTTCAGCACTTCCACGCGCTCCTTGTCCTCCATCGGCACCTGCGAGAAGTTCATGATCGGCAGCGTGCCGTTCAGGCGGTAGTTGGTGCGGTTTTCCACCGCGATGCCGCGGATGACCAACTGATCCCACGTGTCGCCGCCGTTCTGCTGGCGGCTGACCCCAGCGGTATTGCGCAAGGCGTCGTACAAGCCGCCAGCGGCCTGCAATTCCAGCACCTCGCGCGTGACCACGTTGACGGTCGACGGCACATCCATGATGTCCGCGCCCCGGAAGCTGCCTGCCTCCACGGTTTTGGCCGCAAAACCATCGGCGCGCGCGGCCGTGACTTTGACCGCATGCAGCACCTGCTCATCCGCCTCCTGGGCAAATGCGGGGAATACGGCGGACACGGCGAGGTACAGGGGCAGCAGACGCATGGGAAGGCGGGGAAGTAGGGAAATGAAGCTGCACATTCTATAAGTAATACGAATGATTATCAATTACGTTGTCATACGACTTTGTAAAACTATGCAAAATCCATATAAGCAAACAGAAAATGATTCGTTCCAGATAGAAAGATGCACCGGTATAGTGCATATACCCCTCTACCTGTCTATACAACTTACTTAATTCATGAAATATCGTACCTCTCCCCTGCTCTTTGCGCTGGCCGCCGCCTTCCCCGGCTACGCCAGTGCCGAAGACGCCGCCGCCCCTGAGCTGGAGCGCGTCGTCATTACCGGTTCCAACATCCGCGTCACCCAGAAAGAAGGCCCGAGCGCGGTCCAGGTGATTACCGCCAAGGATCTCGAAGGCACCGGCAAGACCTCGGTCGCCGACGTGCTGCGCGCGATCTCGGCCAACAGCGGCAACAGCTACAACGAACAATATACGGGCAGCTTCTCGGCTGGTACCGCCGGCCTGTCGCTGCGCGGCCTGGGCCAGCAGAACACGCTGATCCTGGTGAACGGCAAGCGCGTGTCCAGCTTCGCCACCGCGCAAGACCTGCAACAGACCTTTGTCGACCTGAATAGCCTGCCGATGGAAGCGGTGCAGCGCATCGAGGTATTGAAGGATGGCGCATCGTCCGTGTACGGCTCGGACGCGGTGGCTGGCGTGGTCAACATCATCCTGTATCAGCAATTCACCGGCACCGAAATCAAGGCACAGGTGGGCAGCTCCACCGAAGGCACCGGCCAGACCGAAAAGAACGTGGCGCTGAAAACCGGCTTTGGCGACCTGGCCACCGATGGCTACAGCGTGGTGTTCTCGGCCGACGCCATGGAGCGCGACAAGCTGCAGCAAAGCGATGTGGCCTGGCTCGCTGGCAACGACTTCCGTGGCTACAAAAACGGCTCGCTGTCGTGGACCCCGACCAACTACTACGGCACCGATCCCACCAAGCTGCTGGGCGGCGTGCAAGGTCCGCTGCAGCTGGTGCCATACGGCGACATCACCCCGGGCAAGACCGGCAATGTGCTGGCCTACAATCCGGCGCCGTACAAAACCCTGATCCCGGGCGTGAAGCGCGTGCACACTTCGCTGATGGGCACCCTGCGCCTCAATGAGGACACCGATCTCTACGCCGACCTGATGTACGGCTACTCGAGCGCGGAACAGACCTTTGGTCCGCCGCTGTCAGTTGGCACCGGCCTGCGCGCGTGGAATAACGCCACCCAGTCGCTGGACAACATCGCTGTCACGCTGCCGGTAGGCCACCCGAACAATCCAGGCAGCACCCCTGTCGGCATCAACGCCACGCTGTTCGATCTCGGCCCGCGCCTGAAGGTGGGCCGCGTAGATTTCTACCGCGCACTGACCGGCATTAAAGGCACGGCGGCCGGCTGGACCTACGACGCATCGATCGGCCGCTCCGGCAGCAAGCTCAAGGAAACGGTCGATAACTTCGTCAACCGCTACGTGTTCCAGGATGTGCTGGCCAAAGGCACGTATAACTTCGCCGACCAGTCGAAGAACAGCGACGCCTTGCGCCAGAGCCTGCGCCTGGCGACCTTGCGCCCAGCCGAATCAACGCTGACCACGCTGGACTTCTCGGCCTCGAAAGATCTGTTCGCGCTGCCGGCCGGCGATGTCGGCTTCGCGTTTGGCGGCCAGTGGCGCCGTGAGGAGATGGACTCCAACACCTCGACCGCCGTGTTGAGCGGCACCGAACTGCGCCCGGCCATCAACATCATCAAGGGCAAGCGCGATGTCTCGGCAGCCTTCGCGGAATTCAACGTCCCGGTGCGCAAGGACCTGAGTCTGAACGTGGCCGGCCGCGCCGACCACTACGACGACTTCGGCAGCGCCTTCTCGCCCAAGGCCAGCCTGCGCTACGAGCCTTACCAGTGGCTGCTGCTGCGTGGTACCGCCTCGCGCGGCTTCCGCGCCCCATCGCTGCCGGAGATTACCAACAGTACCGCCGTCAGCTACGGCAGCGTGCTCGATCCGCGCGATCCGGTCTCGCCGACCCAGGCGCGCGGCATCACCAACATCACGCGCGCCAATCCGGAACTGAAGCCAGAGCGCTCCAACAACCTGAACCTGGGGCTGGTGGTTGCACCGACCAAGGACACCAGCGTCGGCCTGGACTACTACCGCATCCGCCAGCAGGGCGTGATCGGCACCGAAAGCGCCGACACCATCATCGCCAACGAAGCAAGCGCACCGCAGAACATCGTGCGCGGCGCCGACGGCCGCATCCTGACGCTGTACCGCCAGTACGCCAACCAGGGCGAGCGCCGCGTGTCCGGTGTCGACCTCGATCTGCGCCACCGCATCGTCGGCCAGCAATGGGGTAATGTGACGCTGAACGGCCAGCTGAGCCGCGTGCTCACGTTTGAAGCGCCGCTGTCCACCGGCGAGCCGCTGACCAATGGCGCCGGCACCAACTACTTCGGCTCGATTCCGAAATGGCGCGGCGTGACCTCTGCCACCTGGGACTTGGGCAAGTGGTCCAACACGCTGACCTGGACCTATGTGGACGGTTACGAGCAAACCACGCGCAAGGGCGACACCGTGGCGCCGTTTGCCACGCTGGACCTGAACCTGGCGTATCAGGTGACCAAACAGACTGCGGTTGGCCTGACGGTACTCAACCTCGGCAACAAGCGCCCATCGTGGGATTCGTCGACCGCCTTCTTCGACTTTACCCAGGCTGATCCGCGCGGACGCTTTGCCTCGCTCAAGTTGACGCACAAGTTCTAAGCTGTCTCTGCTTGTCTCTTCTTTAGGCCCGCCTCTGTGCGGGCCTTTTTTTACGCGCGCCGACATACCGGGATAACGCTGTCGATCTGGTGTGAGCAGAGGCGGCTTATCCAAGGATCGCATAGGCGATCAGCAGCAACAGCCCCCAGACGCCATTGCTCAGCACTTCCCGCACGGACGTCACCATTTGCGCGGCGGGAAGATGGCGCCGCGCCAGGTTGAGGCGATGGGCCGAGTCGCACGCGCCTGCGACGGCAATCGCTGTCAGTATGCCCAGCGTCGGATTGGCGATACCCAGCCACAGCGGTGTGGGCATGCCCAGTAACAGCGCCGGGATCAACGCCGCCCGGCGCTTGGCGGTGCTGATCGTGGCGGGCGCCAGCGGCGACGATGACAGCAAGTCCCACGCCGCTTCGCCCGCTTCAATCAGGCGCGTCAGAATGCCGGCCAATCCCGCAGTGACATAGACGGCGATGGCCGCAATCACCAGCGGTCGCAAGCTGTCGGTGCCGGCAGCGGCAAAGGCCACCACCAGCCAGACGAACCTGGCAGCGATCTGGCCCAGGAACATGGGCTGACGCACAAGCAGCAGCCATTCCTTGTAGATCAGCAGCCACCGCAGGTCGTGACCGAAATGTAAGCGCATCCCCAACGCGAGACGCGCTATGCCGCGCGGCGAATTGCGCCCCTGCTGCAACAGGCGCAGGAAGCTGTGCTGCAGCAGCACAGCGGCCAGTTGTGCAGAGCCCAACGCCGCCAGACAAAACAGCAGCAGCGGAAGCGGACTGCCCTGCAGCGCCTGCACCGGCAGCCAGAGCGGGCTGGCCGGTCCCAGCACGGCGCCATCGTCCAGCAGGTGGGACAAGCTAGTCTTGATGGCAACCGGGATGGCTTGCTGTACCTGCGGCATATAGCACAGCCACACGATGACAACGGTCCCTAGCACTTGCGCAAACAGCGAGGTATAGCGTGGCCCGATCAGCCGCGCGAGCTGGATCACGGACATCATCCCCAGGCTTGCAGCAATCATGGCCATGGCCACCAGCCCGGGATACAACGCCAATAACCGTGGCCGGTCAGTGAGTATGCCTACATGGACGACAGGGGTGACCAGGAACAGCGCCAACAGCAACGTTCCCAGCACCACACCGCCCAGGCGCGCGCGCAGGATGGTACTGCCCGGCACGGGAGAACACAGCAGCAGATCGAGGTCGCTGCGGCTGTACATCACATGGACGCAGCGTATCATCGCGGCCGACAGCATCAGGATGAACAGCACGGCAACGACTGTGCCGTCGAGATGGCGTTGGCTGATACTTTCCGTTGGCCGCCAGAAGGGCAAGGTGGGCAGGACGTTCCACGCGGCCAGGTGCAGCACCGCATAGACCGTGACCATCCACCCCAGTACCGTCACAGGCATGGCGCGCTGGTTTCCTCTTGTAGGCACATGTACTTCAATGCCTTTAAACGATCACACCATGACCTTAACCGTCGCTGCTCCGGTTGCTCAGCAACTCTTTTTGCTGACATCTTTTTTCGACTATTTTTCCTCATTTTCGACTATTTTTCCTTTTTTTCGACTTTATTTGTACGAAACAATCAAGGGTCGAGCGCCCAGCCACATCAAAATTACATAAAAAATAGCTTGCTATTAGATCGCTCGCTATGTATAGTGGGTACATGGGCGCTGCGAACAGCGTCAGTTGTAGTAGATTAGCAAGCTGTTATACCCGAAGGTAGATAGCAAGCGATTAAATTGGCAACTAACTTAATGCGTTTCACTCACTGAAAGGAACTACCATGTCGATCGAAAAAGTACTGTACACCGCACACGCTAAAACCACCGGCGGCCGCGAAGGCCAATCCGCTTCGACGGACGGCAAACTGAGCGTCAAGCTGAGCACTCCGAAAGAACTGGGCGGCGCTGGCGGCGATGGCACCAATCCAGAACAGCTGTTTGCCTCGGGCTACGCAGCCTGCTTCATCGGCGCCATGAAATTCGTTGGCGGCCGCGACAAGATCGCCGTACCAGCGGACCTGTCGGTGGAAACCTCGGTCGGCATCGGCCCTATCCCGACCGGCTTCGGCATCCAGGTTGAGCACAAAATCTCGCTGCCAGGCCTGGACCGCGAAACCGCACAAAAACTGGTCGACGCAGCGCACATCGTCTGCCCATACTCGAACGCCACCCGTGGCAACATCGACGTTACCCTGACCATCGTCTAAGCAGGTACCCGAGTCAGCCTTCTCACATACAATCATTGCTTTGATCCCTGACGAGAGAAGCAATGATTGAGTGGCATTGGCTGGCTTTTGACGATATCCCCCGCAGCGACTGGTACGAAGTGCTGTACCAGCGCCAGCAAGTTTTCATCCTCGAACAAACCTGTCTGTATCCCGACATCGACGGCGTTGATCCGCTCTGCCATCACCTGATGGGCTGGCGCGAGATCGACGGCAAGCGCACGCTGCTGGCTTACCTGCGCTGCGTGCCCCCTGGCGTGAAGTACACCGAGATGTCGCTGGGCCGCGTGCTGACCACGCAGGCCGGCCGTGGCACCGGTGTCGGCCGCGAGCTGCTGGCGAAGGCCATCCCGCTGGCTGAGAAACTGCATCCGGGCCATGCCTTCCGCATCGGCGCGCAAGCGCATCTGGAAAAATTCTACGGTAGCTATGGCTTCAAGACCGTGACGGCGCCGTATGACGAAGACGGCATCATGCACGTTGATATGGTGCGTTAAAAAGTCAGGATGAAACGCGCACCGGCGCCGACCGGGCGCGCATAACGCACGGTGCCGCCGTTGCCGTGCACCAGATGGCGTACCATCGCCAGGCCGATGCCCCTGCCCTGTTTCTTCGTCGAGAAGAATGGGGTGAAGATGTGCGCCGCCAGCGCTTCCGGCACGCCCGGACCATTGTCGGCCACTTCGATGCGCAGCCTTCCACCACGACTCAAACGGGCGCTGACCTGGGCCTGTGCATTCACGCCCGCTGCTTCCGCGGCATTCTTGAGCAGATTAATCAGGGCCTGTTCCAGCTGGCCAGGATCTATCATCACCTCCAGCGACGCCGGCTCCACCGAGAAAGCCAGCCTGCCGCCCTGCGCCTGCCATTGCGGCTGCAGCAGCGCTTCCAGACGTTCAAACAGCGCCCGCAGCGGAATACGTTGTGGCTGCGCCTGCGGCACCGTGGACAGGCTGCGGTAACTGCCAACGAAATCCACCAGGCTGGCAGCACGCCGCGCGATGGCGTCCAGCGCGGTGTCCAGATCGGCATGGATGTCAGCGGCGAGGCTGTCCCGCACTTCATCGAGCAGGCCGCAGGCGGTGCGCGACAGCGACGCCACCGGCGTCAGCGAATTCATGATTTCATGCGTCAGCACCTGCACCAGTTCGCGCCAGGCGTTCAGGGCTTCGGCTTCCAGCTGGCTTTCCACCGGCATCAAGGCAGCGAGGCGATGGGCGCCGCCCTGCAAGGTCAGCGCGGCGACGGCGACCAGTGCGCGTTCGGCGCCACGTTCGGTGTCGAAGCTGACCAGCTGGCGATGGCCCGCCGGCTGCGCCGCCAGTAGCTGCTGCAGCGCTTGCGGCGTGCTCGCGCGGCCGGGCGCCAGCACGCGGCGCGCGCTGGCGTTGAGCGGCGCGACCGCACCAGCGCCGCTGGCGTTCTCAATCCGGAATAAGGCGATGGGCGCGTGTTCCAGCCGCGCTTCCAGTGTCAGGACGGTGTCGGCCAGCCCGCGCGGTGTTTCAACCACGGCTGCGGCGTCGTTTTCCATGCGCGGCATGCGTGGCGCAAGGCGGCGCAGGCATTGCCATACCAGGCTGGCGGGAACGATGGCCAGCAGGCCACACAGCACGATGCGGCGCGGTTCCAGCGCGGCGGACAGCAGGTCCGCCGTGGCAGTCAACGCCATCAAGCCAGCCACACCGGCCGCCACGCCCCACTTGAGCGCCGCTTCAGATGCCATGCTTGCCCAGCTTGCGGTACAGGGCTGCACGGCTGATCCCCAGCGTCTTGGCCGCGTGGCTGATGTTGCCGTTGAACTGGGCCAGCGTAGCAGCAATCGCCGTCCGCTCGATGGCGTCCAGCGTCATGTCGCCGCCTGCCGTGGCAGCCGTGGCCACCACCACTGGCTCCGCAGCGGACGCAGACACCGGCACGGCGGCGGCGAGACCAAAATCCGCCATGCTGTATTCGCCGTGCTGCCCCAGGATCACGGCGCGTTCGCAGGCGTGCCGTAAGGCCCGCACATTGCCCGGCCAATCGTGCCGCACCAGCATATCCATCGCTGCTGCGGAGATGTTGCGCGCCGGCCGGTCATACTGCTGCTGGTACAAGGTCAGATAGTGCCGCAACAGCAGCGGCACGTCCTCACGCCGCTCGCGCAACGGTGGCACGCGCAGCACAATCGTATTCAGGCGGAACAGCAAGTCCGCGCGGAATACCGATGGATCAAACAGGCGCGCCTCGTCCAGATTGGTGGCGCTGATGATGCGCACATCGACGGCCTCCGGCTTGTCGGCGCCAATCGGCGTCACCTCACGCCGCTCCAGCGCCGTCAGCAGCTTGGCCTGCGCCGCCAATGGCATATTGCCTATCTCGTCCAGGAACAGCGATCCGCCACGCGCCGCCTGAAAGCGCCCCGCCCTGTCGGCCTTCGCATCCGTGAACGATCCTTTGCGATGGCCGAACAGCTCACTTTCAAAGGTGGACTCGGGCAGCGCCCCCATATCCACCGCCAGCAGCGTGCCGACGGCGCGACGCGATGCGGCATGAATCGCGCGCGCCACCAGTTCCTTGCCGACGCCATTCTCACCCAGCACCATCACATTGGCTTCGGTTGGCGCCACGCTGGCAATCAAGGCCTTCAACTCGCGCATGGCGCGCGACTCGCCCATGAGCTCCGGTGCTCCGACCGCACCGCCACGCACGGCATCGCGGCGGGCCAGCGCCTGGTCCACGGCCGCGATCAGGCGGGTGTTATCCCAGGGCTTGGTGATGAAATCGCCAGCGCCACGCTTGAGCGCTTCCACCGCCAGCGGCACATCGGCATACGCGGTCATGGCAATCACCGCAGGCGGGCGGACCTGGGAGCGCAACAGGTCCAGCAAGGCCAGGCCTTCCGCACCGTTGATGCGGCCCGGCGTGAAGTTCAGATCCAGCAGCACCACATCCGGCACGCCGCGTGCCAGCAGCGCAGGCACGCCAGCCGGATCGCACAGCGTCGCTACCTGCGTGTAGCGGCGCCGCAGCAGCAATTGCGCGGCAGTCGCCACATCGGCATCATCATCAAGGATCAGGACATAAGAGGACATGCGGCCATTCTAGCAGCCGTGAGAACGCTGTAAACCGCCCTTTTGGACGTCTGTTCACTTGCGAACAGCACGCACTGTCCGGAAATGAACACCTGCTAGCCAACGTGGCCATAAACCCGCGTTTTCCGGGGTGGCACGGCGTTTGCAGTAAGCCCTGCATGCACATCAAAAAAAATTTCATCGACTTGCCGCCGCACAGTGGTTCGACCATGGATACCGTGGTGCCACGCCGTCGCGGCAGGCGTGCCGCCATCGTGGCTGCGGTGATCGCGGCACTACTGTGCGCAGCTGCCGCACTGTGGTACTGGACGCCGCACGGTCTGCAAATCGACGGCGCCGATCTGCGCATCGGCCAGGCCGCGCGTGGTGTGTTCCTCGATGAAGTGATCGTGCGCGCCAATGCCGAACCACTCAACTCGGTGATATTGGACGCGGTGGAATCCGGCCGCGTGGAAGAGGTCCTGGCCACCGATGGCGCGCTGGTGAAACAAGGCCAGCTGCTGTTCCGCATCTCCAACCCCCAGCGCAACCTGGAACTGCTGGCGCGCCAGTCGGAGCATGCGGTCAGCATTTTCAACCTGTCCAACCTGCGCGTATCGCAGCAGGCCAGCGCCAGCGATCACCAGCGGCGCCTGGACGACCTGCAGTTTGCGCTCGACCAGGCCAGCAAGCAGCATGCGCGCAATGCGCGGCTGGCGGTGCAGGGTTTTATCTCCAGTGTGGCGCTGGAGGAGTCGGCAGACCGTCTCGCGCAGCAGCAGCGCGCGCTCCGCCAGGAGCAGCAATCGTCTGCTGCCGAATCCAGCGTACGCGACGCCGCCGAACAACAACTGGAAAGCGCCATACAGGGCCTGAGCTCCGGCCTCAAACTGGTTTCCGCCACCGTCGATGCACTGGCGGTGCGCGCGCCGGTGGCGGGTCGCCTGACCAATTTCCGGCTGCAGGTGGGCGAGTCCATCGCCACCGGCAAAAACATCGGCCGTATCGACGATCCCGAACGCTTCAAGCTGTCCGCCAATGTGGACGAGTATTACCTGAACCGCATGGCCGTCGGCCGCCACGCCAGCGTGCAGCAGGATGGCCGCAGTTACGCCGCCGATATCCGCACCATCTACCCGCAGATCAAGGACGGCCGCTTCACCGTTGAACTGGTGTTCACGCGCGGCCAGCCGCCCGTACTCAATCCCGGCCAGAGCCTGGATGCGCGCATCACGCTGGGCGAACCTGCGCCGGCGCTGCTGCTGCCGAATGGGGCTTTCATCAGCGACAGCGGCGGCGCCTGGGTGTATGTGCTGGATGCAGCGGGCCGTCACGCCGAACGCCGCGCCATTCGCGCCGGCCGCCGCAATAACCGCCATGTCGAAATACTGGCGGGCCTGAACGCTGGCGACAAGGTCATCCTGTCCAGCTATGCGGCCTACGGAAATTCACCACGGTTGCACATTACGCAGTAACCTCTCACTACATCACCATAGGGCACATGCACATGCTTAAACTCGTCGGCGTCAGCAAAATCCATCAAGCGGGAGAAATCCAGACCACAGCGCTGGACCGTGTCGATCTGGAGATCGAGGCCGGCGAATATGTCGCCATCACCGGTCCTTCCGGCTGCGGCAAATCGACCATGCTGGGCATCCTCGGTTTGCTGGACGTTCCGACGCACGGCGAGTACTGGTTCGAAGGCCAGAACGTGGCGGGATGGAGCGAGGCGCAACTCAACAAGCTGCGGCGCGGCCGCATCGGCTTCATCTTCCAGAGCTTTAACCTGATCGAAGAACTGACCGTTTTTGAAAACGTCGAACTGGCACTGGAGTACAATGGTACGCCTGCGCGTGAACGCCGCGAGCGCGTGACGGCCATGCTGAACAAGCTGGGCGTGGGCCATCGCGCCGGCCACCGGCCGTCGCAACTGTCCGGCGGCCAGCAGCAGCGCGTGGCGATCGCACGCGCACTGGTGTCGGGTCCCGCCGTGCTGCTGGCCGACGAACCTACCGGTAACCTGGACAGCGCCCATGGCGATGAAGTCATGCGTCTGCTGCGCGACATCAACGGCGAGGGTACGACTGTCGTCATGGTCACCCACTCCCCCGACCATGCAGCACAGGCATCGCGCACCCTGAACCTGCTGGACGGCCGCGTGATGGTCGATGCGCTGCAAGCAGCATGATGCTGCGCGACTTCCGCCTCAGCTGGCGCCTGCTGCTGCGTTATCCTGTCAATACTGCGGTGGAGTTGCTGGGGCTCGCCGCAGGGTTTGCCGTGTGCTTTGTGCTGCTGGCCTTTGTGCACTATTCCTTCAGCTACGACAGCGACATTCCACAGCGTGACCAGGTCTTCCTCATCAAGCACCGCTTGAACTTCATCCCGCTGCCGCAATGGATGGAGTACACCCCGTTTGCCATACGCGAGGTCGCGCAGCAAAGCGGGCTGCCGCTGCAAGTGAGCGCGTGGTGGCCGCGCAAGGCCGTGCTGGAGCAGAACGGCAGTCCGCGTGAGATCGAGGTCACCGCCGTCGATCCGGCTTTCGAAAACATCATCGGATTGCGCACACTCGAAGGCAACCTGCAACAGGCCTTGACGCAGCCGGACGGCATGGCGTTGACACAGCAGGCGGCATGGCAGCTGTTCGGCAGCACGCAGGTGCTGGGCCGCACTGTCATCCTCAATCGCCAGCCACTGCAAGTGCGCGCGATACTGCCAGACCGTCCAGGCAACAGTACCATCCAGTTCGGTGTGCTGGTCGGCGTCAACAGCGCGCTATGGCCGGAGCGGGAACGCCAGCAGGCTTTATCCAACTGGATGGGCATTTCCGGCCGGGTCTACGTCAAGACCAGCGCCAATCCTCAGGCGCTGCAGACCGTGCTGCAAAACACGTTGGACAAGGCGCCATGGGCCAGCCTGGCCACCGCGGAAATGAAAGCCGCGCTGGGTGGACGCAAGATGGTCGATGTGGCGCTTGGCCCGCTGTCGGAGGCCTACTTCGACCGCAGCGTCGCCAATACCATGGGCACCGGTCCGCGCGGCGACATGCGCGTGGTGCTGGCGCTCGGTGCGGCGGGGCTGCTGATACTGCTGCTGGCCGTGGTCAACTACGTCAACCTGGCAACCGTACGCACCTTGCGCCGCCAGCGTGAAATCGCCGTGCGCCGGACCATGGGCGCCTCGACGTATCAACTGCTGGTGCAGTTCATGTCGGAAGCGATGTTCCTGGCAGTGAGCGCTGCGGCACTCGGCGTTCTGCTGGCGTGGCTGCTGCTGCCGCTGGCGTCCGCTCTGCTCCAGCGGCAGCTGGAGAGTGTCTGCACACCGTTATCGGTCGCTGCCTGTCTGGGTTTCGGTGCACTGGTGGGTGCGGCGGCGGGGCTGTATCCCGGCTGGCTGGCGCGTGGCATGGACATGCGCGCCACGCTGGCCCAGCGCAGTGGCGAGACAACTGGCGGTGCGTGGTTGAGGCGCGTACTGAGTGCGGTGCAGTTCAGCGCCGCGATGGGCATGGGCAGCCTGGCGCTGGCGATGCTGTGGCAAACGCAGTTTGCGACCGCCGTCCCGCCCGGCTTCGACCCGGCGCCGTTGCTGGTGGCGGAGCTGCCGCAAGATGCGCAAGAGGCTTCGATGCGCGCGTTCCAGGACGCCTTGAAGCAGTTGCATGGCATCGCCGCCATCGCCAACAGCAATGCCATTCCCGGACGCGACGACCATACCGGCACGCGTGGCAGCACCACGCTGCAGCGGGCCGACGGCAGCAGCGTTTTCATGCCGGTGCAGTTTATAGGCGCCGATTTTTTCAAGGCCTACAACCTGCAAGCGCTGGCCGGACGCTTATTCGACGGGCGCATCGACCATGCCAAGGCCGATGGCGAACACCATGTCGTCATCAACCAGGCGGCGGCACGCGCACTGGGCTGGCTGTCGGCCTCGGACGCCGTCGGCCAATATATACACGGCAGCCAGGCGCGCATCATCGGCGTCGCACCGGACCTGCGCTGGTACACGCTGCGTGAGCCCATCGGGCCGATGATGTATGAGCTGGTCGATACCAGTCCCCTGCTGACACTGCGCCTGAACGGTACGCACGACGCTGTCGCCAGCGCGGTTGCCGCCGTATGGCAGCGCTACTTCCCCGCGCATCCGCTGGCGCTGCACCCTGCCGCCAGCTACTACGCGCAAGCCTATGCGGACGATGTGCGCCTGGCGCAGCTGCTGGCCTGCGCCACTGCGGTGATACTGGTGCTGGCGGCCTGCGGTATCTACGTGCTGGCCGCGCACAGCGTACAACGGCGTGCGCGCGAAATCGTACTGCGCAAGTTGCACGGCGCCGGCCGTGCGGCGATTGCGGCGCTGGTAGGCCGCGAATTTGCCACGCTGACGGCCGTCGCCGCGCTGATCGCGTTGCCGCTGGCATGGCTGGCGATCGCGCGCTATCTGGCGCCGTTCGCGGAGCGCTCGCCGCTGGTCGGCTGGGCGCCGGTGGCGGCACTGGGCTTGGCGTTGCTGATCGTGACAGCGGCCACGGCACGCCATACGCTCAGTGCCATGCGCATGGCGCCTGTGGCGGCGCTACGCGATTAAATCAATTGGGAGATGGTGTGGGGTTGCTGGTGAACTCGGCATATTTTTTATCGCCACTGGCCATGGCAGCCTCCAGCTCCCGTTCAGTCAGGCGCGCACGCAATTGGGCGACCAGTTCCGGTGCGCCTTGCAGTTGCAGTTTCTCGGCGAAGGTGGCCCATGCATAGGATTCCACCGGATCGCTTGCCGAGAGCTTGCTGGCCAAGGTTAATGCCGGTTGTGTGGCGCCGCTCATCACGGCCTGGGTGAAATAGGCTTCTGCCTGGCGCGCCGCCGGCACGCCGTTGTCCAGCCCATGCTGGCTGGCGATGGTGTCGGGTTCGTCCCAGTACTGCTGGCCCAGTTGCAGCAGCGCGTAAATATCGCCGCGCGCGCCCATTTCCCGCAGCTTGGCCAGCGGCAGGTAAAAATATTCCTGCGGCGTGCCGTAGCCGCCTTGCGCCATGCGCTGCTCACGTAACTCGATGCGTTGCTGCGCGGCGCTGTGCACCGCGTCTGTGGTGCCGGTGAATGGCAGCGCGCGCGGGCTGCCATCGGCCACGGCACCTGCCGTGCCGGCGCCAGGAACGGGCTGCGTTGCGGTAGGCGGCGATGGCGTCAGCCACCACCAGCCTGCCGCAAACAGCGCGCTCGCCAGCGCAATGGCACGGTAGGTAAAGCGCATTGCTTAGAACGTGCAGGCGCCGAAACGCCAGCCGTTGCGGCTGGCGATGGTGGCTGCTTCGCTCTGCGAGCAGGCGGTCACGGTACCGCTCATGCCACGACCGACACCGGTCGGAATGCAAACAGGGTAAGGCAGGTAAGGACGGCCGTTGCATGGGCCAGGCGGTTGAGGCGGCTTCGGATCAGGATTGGCGGTGTCCACGCCAACAATCAGCGTGCTCCAGGTGACCGCCAGCGGTGGGAAAGCGCCGATTTCCAGCGTGCCGGTGTCGCACATGCGGATCGAATAGTTAGGCGAGCTTTCATGGCCGCCCGTGTTCGATGCCCACACCGGCTGGTTGGCGGCGTTATATTGCACGAAGTTGCCATCGGTCTGAATCGCGGTGTACTGGCCGTTTTTGTAGGTGGCCCAGCGTGGGGTCGAACCATCGCGGTACAGCACCAGATTGCCGTCATGCTGCTGGACCAATGTGTATTTACCATTTGGCGACGAGAAACTGTCGCCATGCTGCATGAGGCTCACGCCCCTGCTTTGGCACGCGGCGGATGCCGACGCGCTCATTACCACCGGCAGCAGGAAGGCCATCGCCTTCAAAAGCTTTTTCATAATGCACCTTTAAAAGTTAGTACAATCCTCATTTTATATAAAATACATTATTTAATAATCACTAATTCTAACCGTGCGCGAATAAAAAAAGGCAGCCCGAAGGCTGCCTTTGTTCTGGAAACAATGCGCTTAGTTGGTGATGCTGATGAGCGTGACGTCGAATACCAGGGTGGAGTTGGCAGGAATGCCGACCCCATACTTGCCAGCCGCCTGGGCAGCTGCGCCATAGCCCTGGCCAGGCGGAATAATCAGCGTCCGCGTGCCACCTGGCTTCATACCGATAATGCCCATGTTAAAGCCGGTGATGGTGCCCGTGCCGCCCACATTGACCGGCAATGGCTGATCGGTCGTGGCCTGGTTGTCGTCGAAGCGCATGCCCTTGAAGTTGGCGCGCGTGCCGTCATACAGCCAGCCCGTGTAGCGTACCGTCACGGTATTGCCCTTGACGACCGCCGTGCCGGTGCCCGGCACGATGTCGTTCACGGTCAGGTCCGGTGGCGGCGCCTGGTTAGGAATGGTCACGGCCTTGCTGACGTAGGACAGCTGAATGTCGTACACCATCGGTGCATTGACCGGGATGGCCGGGAAAGTCAGGCCGTTCACTTTCAGTTCGTCGCGGGCATTGCCGCCATAGGGGGTCATATTGGCCGGCATCACGACGGTACGCTTGCCGCCCGTCTGCATGCCCAGCACGGTCTGGTCCCAGCCCGTGGCCATGGCGCCCACGCCCACCGCGCCAGTGTAGCTGGTGTTGACGTCCACCGAGCTATCCACCTTGGTGCCGCGCGGATCGCTCTTGGTCGAGTCATACAGATAGCCGACGTAGGTAAACGTGACCAGGTCGCCCGTGGCGGCCGTGGTGCCCGTACCTGGGGTGTCGGTGATGATTTTGTACGCTGGTTGCGGCGTGACGACGGCAGTCGGGGCTTTAGCGCCGCCGCCGCAGGCGGTCAAAGCCACTGCGCAGCTGGCAACGGCGATAAATTGCAACATCGATTTCATAATTACCTTTGATAAGTATTCGTATTCGGTAGTCCCGGCGCAGAAGTGTAGCAGACCACGCCCCTTCCGCTCCCGGCACTACATTCAGTTACATCTTTTTGTGCTCAAATTTCCACCTGGGTGCCGAGTTCAATCACGCGGTTGGGTGGAATCTGGTAGTAGTCGGCGGCGCCGCGCGCATTGCGTGACATGGCCACAAACAGGTGCTCGCGCCAGGTCGCCATGCCCGAGCCCGGGGTGGAAATCACGGTCTGGCGGGCGATGAAGAAGGAGGTCTCCATCATCTCGAACGGCAGGCCCAGGCATTCGCACAGGTGTAGCACGCGCGGAATATCCGGTTCATCCTTGAAGCCGTAGTAGATGTTGAGCTGGTAGCACTGGTGTCCCAGGTCGGTGACCTTGACCTGCTCCGCCTCGGTCACATACGGCTCCTCGATGATGTGCACGGTCAGGAACACCACACGCTCGTGCAGCACCTTGTTGTGCGACAGATTGTGCAGCAGCGCGTGCGGCACGCCGTCGCTCTCGCCGCGCATGAAGATGGCGGTACCGTAGACGCGCGTTGGCGGCGCCACAAACAGCGAGGACAGGAATTCTTCGAGGGGAATCGCGTGCTTCTGCAGGTTTTCAAACACCAGCTCGCGGCCGCGTTTCCAGGTCAGCATCACCGTGAACAGCACGGTGCCCAGCAGCAGCGGGAACCAGCCGCCATGGAACAGCTTCAGGGTGCTGGCCGAGAACAGCGAAATGTCAATGATGATGAAGAAACCGGTGGCGCCAAAGCACAGCGCCAGCGGCAGGTGCCAGCGGTAGCGGATCACGAAGAAGGTCAGGAAGGTGGTGGCCAGCATGGTGGCCGTGACCGCAATGCCGTAGGCGCCGGCCAGCTTGTCGGACGAGCCGAAGCCGATCACGGCCAGCAGCACCACGATCATCTGCAGCCAGTTCACGGCCGGGATGTAGATCTGGCCGATCTCGCTGACCGAGGTGTGCAGGATACGCATGCGCGGCAGCAGGCCCAGCGCAATCGCCTGCTTGGTCATCGAGAAGGTGCCGGAAATGGTGGCCTGCGAGGCGATCACCGCCGCCAGCGTCGACAGCACCACCAGCGGGTACACGCTCCACGCGCCCAGCTGCTGGAAGAAGGGGTTGGAAATCGCGTCGGGACGCTGCAGCAGCAGCGCGCCCTGGCCCAGGTAATTGAGCGCCAGCGCCGGGAACACGATCAGGAACCACGCCGCGCGGATCGGTTTCTTGCCGAAGTGGCCCATGTCCGCGTAGAGCGCCTCGGCGCCCGTCAGTGCCAGCACCACCGCGCCCAAGGCGACAAACGCGATCTTCTGGTTTTCGTACATGAAGCGCAGTGCGTGGTAAGGGTTCAGCGCCGCCAGCACGCGCGGCGCTTCGACGATATTCACCACGCCCATCGCCGCCAGCGCGATAAACCATACCACCATCACCGGTCCGAAGAACTTGCCGATGCCGGCCGTGCCATGGCGCTGCAAGGCATACAGCGAGATCAGCACGATGATGGTCAGCGGTACGATGTATTGCTCCAGCCCGGGCGCGGCCACTTCCAGGCCTTCGATCGCGCCCAGCACCGAGATGGCCGGCGTAATCACGCTGTCGCCATAGAACATGGTGGCGCCGAACACGCCCAGCAGCATCAGCGGGTAATGCCATTTCGGCGCGGCCTTGGTGACCGAATTCAGCGCCAGCGCCATGAGCGCCATGATGCCGCCTTCGCCGCGGTTATCGGCGCGCAGCACCAGGCTCACGTATTTGAGGGAAACGATCAGTGTCAGTCCCCAGAAAATCAGGGAGATGATGCCCAGCAGATTGCCCTCGCTCAGGGCCAGGCCATGCTCGGGATCGAAGACAGTTTTGAGGGTGTAGAGAGGGCTGGTACCGATGTCGCCATAGACGATGCCGACAGCCGCCAGCGTAAGTGCCGCGAGACTGCTTTTCTTGTGTTGCTCGGTCAAGATTGCACCTGTTGTTGTTTTGGTGCATTGCACAATAGGCCAACTATATGCAAAAGGCAAGGAGATTTTGGCATACGCAGACGTTCCAAATGATCAATAACGAGAGTGTACGCCGCCGCCGCCCAGAGCGCGAGAGGCAGGCCTGCGTAGCGGGCACAGATGAGCGATAATGGCAGACCTACTCGCTTATTCCGTTCCCGCCCCATGAACACAGGTATCTTGTACGCCACGCTGGCGTTCCTTTGCTGGGGTCTGTTCCCGCTGTACTTTCACGCCATCGGTGAAGTACCGCCCATGGAAATCCTCGCGCACCGCATGCTGTGGTCGCTGTTGTTTCTGGTGCTGGTCCTGAGCGCGCGCCAGCAATGGAAATGGTTCCCCAAAGTGCTGCAGCAGCCCAAGGTACTGCTGAGCTTTGTGGCCAGCTCGCTGCTGCTATCGGCCAACTGGGGCGTCTACATCTGGTCGGTCAACAATGGCCACGTCATTGATGCCAGCCTGGGCTACTTCATCAATCCGCTGGTCAACGTGCTGCTGGGGCAGCTGGTGCTCAAGGAATACCTGCGCCGCGGCCAGTGGATGGCGATTGCGGTGGCGGCCGGCGGCGTCGCCTGGCTGACCTGGCAATCGGGCCAGCTGCCGTGGATTGCCTTAATTTTGGGCATCACCTTCGGCGCTTACGGCCTGCTGCGCAAAACCGCCGCGCTGGCCGCACTGGAGGGCCTGTCGCTGGAAACCATGATGCTGTTCCCGCTGGCGCTGATCTATGTGCTGTGGCTCAGCTATCATGGCGACAATGCCTTCATCAACACGCCGCACGACAGCACACGCTGGCTGCTAGTGGCCGCCGGACCGATTACCGCGATTCCGCTGCTGCTGTTTGCGGCCGGCGCGCGCCGGATTCCGATGGCCGTACTGGGATTGCTGCAATACATGTCGCCCACCATGCAGGCGCTGCTGGGCGTGTGGGTGTTCCATGAAGCGTTCACGGCAGACCGGCTGATCGGCTTCCTGATTATCTGGGCAGCGCTGGCGCTGTATGTGGCCGAAGGGCTGTGGACCGGCAGGCGCGCCAAATAGTGGGAAGATGACGGGATTTAGCGTATCCTGTCGTCCTTCCCTGCATTTCTACCAACATACATCGAGACCTCTCAATGGCATTTATGGGGAGGAAAAAACGTAAACAGCCTTGACCGTGAATAAGGACACGCCTCTTCGCAACGGAGGCATAAAAAATGTAAACAAATATGCGACCGTACACTGCTGTTTACACTTTCTAAATTTTTGCGGAAGATGGTTCTAGGGAGCCGCTGACTAATTCACGACTTCCGGTTCAGCATCGCTTTTCAGAGGAAAAATTCCACACCACCCGAAACGCGTGGCGCAAAGTAACGCCGATCCATGCAGATCGGCGTTTTTATTTCCTTAACGATAAGCCCGTGTGTCCGGTCCATTTCCGGGAGTCCCCCTCTCGGTCAACAATACTCTCGCCCCACTCCGGAATGATACAAGAACGATCGAGGGTGTAGACTCGTTCGGCCAAGCTCTCGGATTAGCGATTACCTGGCTCGGAAGATATCCACTTTGGTTTCCAGGCATTTGCGTAAGCTAAGGTCATTCGTCCCCACCTCAAACCAGCCCCCCCCGGTTTTTGCTAGAAATCCTGGCCTCGCCCGATTTTGATAACCCAACCATTGTCCAAACGGATTTCCCGATCATGCATGTTCGGGTTGGCGATCTCCACAGCGCGCCAGCCCTGCCACAGTACGCCGGCCAGCAGCAGGAGGTGGACCACCAGCACGCAGTAGAACAGCGGCCGGTTCGCCGGGCCATATCATAATTTACCGCTGTCCATCGGCCTCTCCTTCTGTATCTGATCGTGTCAGAACCTGAACACTACCGCAAAATTAACCCAAACGGATTAACGGCGATATCCTGCGCGAAACGACTAAAGCTGGCCACCGACACCTTTAAACTTTTCCACAAACGATGCAATTTTTTGGAACACGCTCTGCTTTTTGATGAGATATTGCGGATTGAGGGGGCTCATCTTAGGAAGAACGGCATTGAGCTCCGTACCATTATCACTGGCAAATTCTCGTTTAAGCGAAGTAGTAATATAGCGCCTTGCAGCCCCTTCGTTTAGGTTTTCATCGTTAATCAATTCAGCAGCCTCACGATTCTGCTCAGATTGAGCAAAGGTGAAGAAAGCGTCGATCACGCCGGCTTTGTCACCAATCTTATCCAGATCCGTTTGATTGATGAAGTCCACCAGCAAACTCTCCTTGGCGCGATTTCCCAAGCTTGTGCGAATCACGCGGCGAGCTTCATCCACAAGTTCCGACTTGCTCTTGATCTTCTTGTTGTGCTCGAAGATCAGCTCCAGGATGTAGTCCAAGTTGATTTCCTGCGACTTCAGCAGGTCCACCTCAAACACGACGTCATCCCAGTCGATGGTGGACTTTTCCGTCTCAGCTCCAGCTTTCTCACGCCGTAGCCAGTCACGAACATCATTGTATGTTGATCGGTAATCTTGAATTTTCCGCTCAGCAGGGACTGTAATGGCTTGCAGTGAGGCCAGATCGTCATCGCCCAGATAGTGTTTGGCCTTAAATGCCTCCACCGCTGCCGGGTCGCTCAAATCGACGCTTTGTAATTCCTTCAGGCTAGCAAACTCATCATAGTTTTGCAGCACGTTTTCCACGCGCAAATACTCGCCAAACAGCTTGGCGAACGCCTTCTTGTCGGCTTCCTTTTCAATGGCTGCGGGGTCCGGAAAACGTGTTTCCAGCTCTTTCACCACATCTATAAAACCACGCCGCGCCTCACCGGTGGCCGTATCGGTAAAGCCTTCCATGTATTCCTTGTAGCTTTTCTCCAGCACTACGTTCTTAGTATTCTTGTCGCCGAACAAAGTGATGGCGTCGATGGTCGCCTGTTCGAGGTCGCGGAAGGTGACGATATTACCGAAGGTTTTGGTGGCGTCAAAGATGCGGTTCGTGCGCGAATAAGCCTGCATCAGTCCGTGGTAACGCAGGTTCTTGTCCACAAACAGGGTGTTCAACGTGGGCGCATCAAAGCCCGTCAGGAACATGCCTACCACGATTAGCAGGTCGATTTCCTTGGCTTTGACCTGCTTGGCCAGATCGCGGTAGTAGTTTTGAAAACCATTGCTGTCTACACTGAAGTTGGTTTTGAACAGCGCGTTGTAGTCAGCAATGGCCGCGCTCAAAAACTCTTTGGCACTGCTGTTCATGGCTGCTACATCAAAACTTTCGTCCTGAATATCGCCAATCGCATCCTGTTCTTCATTGGCCGCGAACGAGAAGATAGTGGCGACCCGCAAACGCTTGTCGCTGTCCTTCTGTAATTCCTTGAATGACTCGTAGTAAAGCTTGGCCGCGTCCACGCTGCTGACCGCAAACATGGCATTGAACCCTTTGTTGCCCACTTGCAAGCGGTGCGTCTTCTGCCGGAAATTATTCAAGATGTAATGAGTGATCTCACGGATGCGGTCGGAGTGCAGCAAGGCCTGCTTGTTTTCCGCCGCACTCAGCTTTTTCTCGTCCTTCTCAGTTTCGACGGCCTTGAATTGCGGGCGGACATCGTTGTAATCCACCTTGAATTTCAGAACCTTTTCGTCACGAATAGCATCGGTGATTACATATGAATGAAGTTCGCGCCCAAACACACTGGTCGTGGTTTCAGCGCCCAGCGCATTATCTAAGAAGATCGGTGTGCCGGTAAAACCAAACTGGTAGAACTTCTTGAACTTCTTCTTTAGGTTCTTCTGCGCCTCGCCAAACTGGCTGCGGTGGCATTCATCAAAAATGAATACCACCTGCTTGTCATAGATGGGAAGGTCGACTTCGCTCTTCATCAGGTTGTTGAGCTTCTGGATAGTGGTGACGACGATCTTATTGTCGTCCTTCTCAAGATTGCGCTTTAGGCCCGCTGTGCTATCTGATCCATTAACACTATCCGGTGAAAAGCGCTGGTATTCCTTCATGGTTTGGTAATCAAGATCCTTGCGGTCCACAACAAAAAACACTTTGTCGATGAACTCCAGTTCCGTAGCAAGACGCGCCGCCTTGAAACTGGTCAGGGTCTTGCCGGAGCCGGTCGTATGCCAGATAAAGCCACCGCTTTCCGTATTGCTCCAGTTTTTTGCCTGATATGTGCTGTTGATCTTCCACAAAATGCGTTCTGTGGCGGCAATCTGGTAAGGGCGCATCACTAGCAACGTATTGCTAGTATCAAAGACTGAGTAATGCAGTAGTACATTGAGCAGAGTGTGTTTCTGGAAGAAGGTGGCTGTGAAGTCCTTCAAGTCTTTGATGAGGCTGTTGTCAGCCTTAGCCCAGTTCATGGTGAAGTCGAAACTGTTCTTATTACGATGCGTGGTGTTTGCAAAGTAACGGCTGTCGGTGCCATTGGAAATCACGAATAGCTGCAAATACTTGAATAAGGAATACTCGCTGTTGAAGCTCTCTTTGCTGTATCGATGCACCTGATTAAAAGCTTCGCGAATTGCCACGCCTCGTTTTTTAAGCTCTACCTGAACCAGCGGCAAGCCATTGACCAGAATCGTCACGTCATAGCGATTAGCATGCGTGCCGGTCTGCTCAAACTGCTTGATGACTTGAATTTTATTACGGGAGATGTTCTTCTTTTCCAGCAAATATATATTCTGAATATGCCCATCGTCAAAGACAAAGTCGTGAATGTAATCGTCGGTAATCTTGCGGGTTTTCTCGACAATGCCATCGCTGGGTTTGTCCAGCCATGTCTCAACAAAGCGTAGCCACTCACAGTCGGCGAACTGCGTGTTATTGAGTGCTTGTAGTTGTACACGCAAGTTAGCTAGCAATGCTTGGGGCGTATTCACGCCAGGCAGGTATTCATAACCTTGATTTTGTAGATCTTGAATGAATTCACGCTCCAGATCTCCTTCACTCTGGTAGCTTTCTGGGACTTTCCACTCTTGGGAATATTTATCCAGAATAATGAAATTTTTCGATTCTGCAATGGGGTTGTATTCGATCATGTGCTTTTTTCCTGCCAAAATTGATGACGATCGACAATGTGCTTGACCAATTTCTCCAGAATCTTCTTTTCTTCTGGCTTTAGGGGCGGAACTTCTTCGGCGGCGTGCTTCGAATGACTCGAAAAATTTACAATCCGTTTTGCGTAGGGGTTAGGCAATCCATCGTCTGTTTCGGGTAAGAGATACTCCCACCTTTTGTACCCAAGGAATATTGCCGTTTTCTCTAGTACATTTCTTAGCAAATTAAAGTGATATTTTTCAATCTGCCCACTTTTTATGGCTTCTTCAAGCTGTGATATCAGATGCAGGTGATATGAGAAAGGAGAATCGTTTGGCTGTTCGATTAGGTGAACACTGCCGTCTTCATTTTTTTCAAGTCGCGATTTACTAAACCACTTTGACTTCCAGCTGTAGCGTTCCGTTTTTTCGTCGCTACCAAACTCGTTGCAAAGCACATTAAAAAAAAGCGGATTATGCGTCGTGATAATGAATTTAACATTGGATGCGTTTAACTTAACCAACTGCGCAAGATCAACGGCCAACTGAATCAAATGGTTATCGTCCAGAGAACTGACCGGGTCATCAACAAAAATATATTCTAGCTGGTCAAATTGATCAGTTTCGCGCTCGTCAGGCTCAACAATATTAAGAACGCTAATTACTTGTTCAATCAGTGTGTAAAAAACACTCCAAATAAAATTGCTTTCTTCGCCTTTGGATATTTTCATAATCCCAGAATGCTCATCATCGCCACCCTCAAGCGAGAAGGTCACTTCCGAAAACGCTGGGATCGTGATCTCTTTGTTGTCTTTATCTTTAAATTTATATTCTACGTTGAAACGTGGCGTAAGCTTGTTATTGGTATAGCGCTGAAAATTTGTGATGATGTTCAGGTCTTGGCCTTGGTCTCTTAGTACCCAATCCGTAAATGAATTTGTCTGAATTTTCAGCTTTGATTTGCCATGGCCATCCAAATCATTGTCCCAATAGAACAAATCTTCAGTAAAAGAGTTGTAATAAAGTATTTTGTTACGCGACAGTTCAGGTTGATCGATTTCGTCATCGCCATCTAGTTTAGATGCAATTATCCTTTTAAATTCCCGTGACAATTGTGTTTTACCAGTGCCATTAAAGGCATAGATGAGTTGAACCTTTGGAACAGGTTTTATCTCTTCTACTACCTTTGTTGTCTCGGCTACAGTTTTCTGGACCTTCTTAGACGTGCTTAGCTGTCGGGCGATTTCATTTAGAGTTTTTCCCATTTTACATCTCCACTACTGCCCGCTTCGGGAACACCAACAGTAAATCGCGATAATACTCGTATTGCTTTTGGCGCAATTCGATTTCGCGTGGCAAACCTTCTCTGGTGGAATTTGCCAGTGCATCGAATTTATCGAGGATGGCGACGATGCGAGCCTGTTCGGCTAGCGATTTCTCCGGATCGTCGGCATATGGAATGGGAAGATTAAAGTTCTTTATGATGCTTGAGTTAAGGTCACCTCTAGGGCCTTGCCCAAGCGACTTAATGGTTTCATAGTTAAAACTTACCCAATGAAAAATATAGCGATATAATGCCTTAGTACTGTCAATTTCCAAACAACCGCAGTGTTGATTTGTTGTTAAAGGAATTTTATTGATCGCGGACCTGCCTGCTGTGGCCCCCGATATTGCTATAATTACGCAGTTTGCGGGAATCCACTTTGCCGACGAAGCTTTCACTGCGGCCTGAGTTATTTTTACGTCTGTAATCTCAATATCGGAAAATTTCACTTCTTGGGTTCTTAGCCAAGGAATATCCCCATCATCGTAATATTCTGGTTCGCCAGCTGTTGGTGTTCCACCTGAGTACCATTTCTTAGTTACGTCTCCCAACGTCTTCCACTCCACTTCTCCTTCTTCAAAACTCAACAACTGCTCGCGATAGTAATTGTATTGTTTTTTTCGGGCTTTCAGCTCCGCTTCCAACTCCGCTTCCAGTTTGGAAAAAGTGTCAAGTACATTCACAATTTCTCGCTGAACTTCAAGCGGCGGGACGGGGATTTGCAACTCGTTCAAGACGGATTGAGTTTGGCTGGGCACGCCTCCCGCTTGGTTCATGTCGCCAAGACCTACCGTTGTCAAGAAGTAGTAAAGGAATTTCGGGCGAATCTGTGCTTCATCAATTTCCGTATAGAAGATAGTGTCAACATTCCAGAACGGAACATCGACGAAGAATAGATTACCCAGCGAACCTTTCCTCGGAATTAACACGGAAGGCTTGTTGTAAGCGTAGGTGTTGGCATACCGCATGATTCCACCGGAGCCGAAAACTGGAAATTCACCATCAGCAAGCTGCTTATGATCCTTACCGTTCTTAATGCGGACAATGTCGCCAAGACGCTTGAATTCCACACCCTCCGGGCAATGTTCGGCAATGAGGTCATCAATACGATTCACGCTTCAGTCTCCCCACCATCAATTTCGGCCACGATGGCATCAATCTCCGCACGTAGTTTGTCTATTTTATTTACGGTGATTTTCAGCTCTGCATTGAGTTGGGCAATTTCCACAATCTCGCGGTTGTCCTTGGCCTCAACGTAGCTGCTGACTGAGAGGTTATAGTCGTTAGCGGCCACATTCTCAATCGGTATGGACTGAGCAAAGTGATCCACATTCGCCTTGCTATCAAACACCGCCATAATCTGTTTAATGTGCGTGTCCAGCAGCACGTTGTTATTGGCTTCTTTCTTGAACAGGCCGCTAGCGTCTATAAACTGAGTGGCAGTGTCGGTTTTGTGTTTGGACAACACTAGAATGTTCACGCCGATTGTAGTGCCGTAGAACAGGTTAGGTGCCAGCGAAATCACGCTCTCAATGTAGTTGTTGTCTACTAAGTATTTGCGGATCTTCTGCTCGGCGCCACCTCGGTAAAAGATGCCAGGGAAGCAGACAATGGCAGCTCGGCCTTTGGCAGAGAGATAGCTGAGCGAGTGTAAAACAAATGCAAAGTCGGCCTTGGATTTGGGAGCCAGCACGCCAGCTGGGGCAAAGCGTTCATCGTTGATCAGAGTGGGGTCGTCGCTACCGATCCACTTTACCGAGTACGGTGGATTTGAAACGATGGCATCAAAAGGTCGGTCGTCAGCGAAGTGAGGTTCTTCTAGTGTGTTGCCCAGCCGGATGTTGAATTTGTCATAGTTGATGTTATGCAAAAACATGTTCATCCGCGCCAGGTTGTATGTGGTGTGGTTGATTTCTTGCCCAAAGAAGCCCTCTTCAATGATGTGCGCGTCGAAGTGCTTTTTGGCTTGCAGCAGCAGCGAGCCCGAGCCGCAGGCAGGGTCGTAGATTTTGTTGACACTCGTTTGCTTGTGCATAGCAAGCTGTGCGATTAGCTTAGACACATGCTGGGGGGTGAAAAACTCGCCCCCTGATTTTCCGGCGTTGGCAGCGTAGTTGGAAATCAAGAACTCGTAAGCATCGCCAAACAAGTCAATGTGGCTCTCGTCGAATACGCCTAAATCTAGTTCGGCCACACCCTTGAGCACGGCAGCGAGGCGTGCGTTCTTGTTTTTAACGGTATTGCCTAGACGGTTGCTAGTGGTGTCAAAGTCAGCAAACAGACCCTTAATGTCCTGTTCGGATGGGTAACCGTTAGCAGACGCTTCAACAGATGCAAAAATGGTAGTTAGGTCAGTATTCAAACTTTCGTTAGAGTTGGCATTTGCTACCACTGTGACAAAAAGCTGGCTTGGGTAGATGAAATAGCCTTTAGTCTTAATAGCATCGTCTTTGATTTCAGGCGTGATAACGCCATCGTCAAGTTGTGCATATTTGATGCTGGAATCACCACCCTCAATGTAGTTGGCGAAGTTTTCGCTGATAAAACGATAAAACAGCGTGCCAAGTACATACTGCTTGAAATCCCATCCGTCCACTGCGCCTCGTACAACATTGGCAATTTGCCAAATTTGACGTTGTAGAGCGGCGCGTTGCTGAATACTTACCATTTTATCAATCCATTTTCAATATATTACGAGTGGGGCAACTTTATACATTTCAGGTACTCTTGACCAGTCAAAGAGAGAGATTACTGATGTGACGAGCCGTTCATGATATGAAAAAAGCAAAAACCAGCATCAGCGGCCCCCTTATGGCGAAAATTGGTCAAACAGGGTGTACCCAAATTGGCCATGTCGCCACTAGGTGGCCAAAATAGGTTAGACCAAGTCTATTTGTCCACCTAGTTTTTGGCCACTCCATTTGGCCTTCTTCGGCCCCTCCGAGCGGGCGCCGGGCGCCGGCGGCTCCGATTTGGCCGTCAGGCTGTTGATCAGCTCCTGTTGCGTCGTGACTTGGGGGCGTAGAGCCTATCACGATGCCCGATGAAGTCGGCCATGTCGTTTTGTCCGTCATCCTTTTTCATGAACTCCACGGTGCCGAGTTTTGAATTGTATCCACTTAAGGTTAGGTTACCAAGTTGGTGGGCACAGCGCTGGCATATAACGGGGAAAGCTTTGACGTCCTGGATCGTCGTAGATCGCGTCTTCGACGCCTTCGTCCGACAGACCGAAGCACTGCTGGGCAATGTACATGCGCAGAATGCGCTCCAGACCAATCGCGGGCGACCACGGCCATAGCCCTTCGGGTAATACGGCAAGATCGCCGCCACCAGCGCCGGCCAAGGCGTAGCGGCTTCGATCTCGGCCAGGAAGCGGTCGCGCCGCGTCAGCTTCTTTTTGCTGGCGTACTCAGCATCGGAAAAGCTCGACTGCATGCTCAGATCTCGCTGTTACGAAACAGATATTGTGGCACCTTGCTGCCGAGCTGAGGGCATTGGCCAGCGATTAAACCAGCACTTCCCTAGACTGTTCTATGCCAGAGGTATTGAGTACTATTGGGGCAACTACATAAGGAAAGCGATCCCGTTTTCGTTACTCGTCCAACTCCATGAGAAATCCATCCCTAAGTACGCGTCAGTTAGCCGATCAATTGCTGTTTCCTGGGCCGTTCGATGGGGGACTGAATTCCGGTGTGTTTGTTCAAGTGTCTTCCAACGAAGAGTCCATTAAATTTTTTGGTGATTTGGCTCCGATGCTAGAAGCCGGCGGGATGCTTGTGGTCGTGATCGATGCGCCGAATCTCATGTTCGAAGACGGGCTACGGCGACTCGCTCAACTGCTTCGCACAAGATGTGAGATCAAATGTGCCCCTGTAAGTGGGACAGACGAATTAACGCTGGCGGATGCCCTAGCAAACATCATGCAAATTCAGTCATGTACAGTGGTTTTGCTCCTTGGCAGCGCACAACGACTACCAGCCGAACCGGGAGAGCGAGTTATGAAAGCCATAAAGGCGGCTAGAGATTGTGTAAATCTCGAGCCAAATTCCACGGGAAGATTGTTGCTTGTGGCAACCTGGATTCTTCCTGCAAATCCAAGCCAATACGTTGAGAATCCCCACAGCGCCTTCTATGGCGCAACTGCCGTAAATTTGGAGAACATCAAATAAACAGTTGGAAGCCTAAAGGAACAGCTATCGCAAGGCTTTTGAAGGATTGAGCAAGGCAGTGCGAAAAATTGAGGTAATTTGGACAGTGGCTACGACGTCCCGCTCATAGCAGATATTCAGGAGTTGAAGGTGCAATCAAAACGCTAAGTCGCTGCGGGACACCATTGATGGACCTCAGGCATATTCGATTGTCCCCCGCCCATATCGCTAAGCCGTCGGGCTGTATGCACATGCACAAAATCACGATCGCTTCGATGACAAAATCCACCTCGTCCATCACAGGACTGGCAACTCCGAAGGCCTGACTGTATATAGCTCGTCGTAAATGGTACCGGTGATAACCACGTGGGGGCCGCTCGTACACGCGGAGGTGAGATGCGTCTATTTTCACACTATTTGAGGCACCCGGGTGCAGCCCAAAAAATTAATTCGGAATTAGCAACTTATAGGTCTCCACCTTGAACGCAATAGCGATCTTCTCAACGTTATCGATTGAAATATTTCGAGCCTGCCGCTCGACGTGGGCTATGAACGTGCGGTGTAGCCCTGCTTCGAACGCCAGCATTTCCTGAGACCAGCCCCGCTGTTCACGAAATTTAACAATATTTCTCGCCATCACAGCACGAGCGGTGAAAGTATTAAGTGGACTGTTCGGCGAGGTAGGAGACATTTGTGCTCAGTGTCACAAAATGTCGCTTTTAAGTCAGCCGCGTTTACGTCACAATTGCGATTTGCGCGCTTCTTGACCCCTAAACTTAACAGGGCGAGCGTCGCTCAGGGAGACCTTGCGCCCCCTATTCGTAGCCTCTGGCGACGCCAACTTGGCGAGCCAAGTGAAGTCTTTCAACGCACATTAATCGGAAATTGAATGCTGAAACATTACTTAGTTGCATCGACTGATGACTCCATAATACATTGGGAACCAAAACTCGTAGCGGCAGAATCATCTGAAGATGCACTACAAAAATATCTTCGCGTAATCTATTCTAAAGACGAGGTGTTTAGGGAGTCTGTTTTGGACCTTACAATAAATTTCGGTTTTGTGAGTCGATTTATTTTAGAAACTCCAGAGGAGCATCGTCACTACAATAAGAAAGGATCGGTTATAACTAAAATGTCAACCGTCCACCAGCGGGTTAGAAAGTTCTTCGCAACCGAATATTCTTTCGCGGAAAGATTTCTACAATACATGAAGACGCAAAACCCTACTCTGATCGATAATGATATGTATGCGTATATCGCTGCTACGGAACCTGAAGGTTTGATAGCAGTAGATTTAGAATCAATCGAACGCATTTGATACGATCTGCTGGCATAGTTCAATCATTCGACATAGCATAAATAGCTGGCGCTCTGGGTAGCAGCGCCTATCAACGGTACTGTGCATATGGCAGTATCTTATATAAACCGACGATACAATAAAATATTCTGGATAGATTGGTAGGAGACATTTACATTGTAAATACAATTATCCACAATAACAGTGACAGCAATTCTATTATTTCTCTGCATATCGTAAAATTTAACTAGAAAAATTCTTTATATTCAAGTCAAATCATTCTTTATTTTTTGCAGAATTCTTTGCTGAACGATCTCGGCGCACCTCAGGCAATGGCTGATTCATGAAATCACGCATGCGTACATCCATTTGCTTTAGGTAACCGTTATAGACCCAGAGATTAAATTGCTCTAGCAAATTATTGTTTTCCCGTTTGAGCCGTTCGTTTTCAGCCTCGAGATGAACAATGCGCTGAAGTTCTGGGGTAGTTGGGTTGATTTCCTTGAGAGTTCGTCCAGCTAAGTCTCGCTTACGTGCCGCAAATGCATCCTTGATCCGCATGTGATTGTGCAAAGCTTGACGAGTGTACTCTGCACGCAAACGCAGTGTGATCTGTTTTATCAATAACTCCCAGGTAAGCTTGGGAGATGACCATGCATCGAGTATCGCTACAATCTGCATAATGGTATTGTCATCGAGATTTCTTGCACGATTATATCGTTGCGAATGCATTAGCGGACTACCTTACCTTGTTGGCCCATATTCGCTAGATGTGCATGTACATCTTCGAGCGAGGTTATTGCCAGATTGGTTGATGTGCTTAGCCACCGACGCTCTTCTTCAGCCAAAGCCAAGCGAGATGATGGGCTTACGCCGCTCAACTGGATCACTGAGCCGACCGGCACGTTCGGATCATCGAGTATGGCGACTAGTTCATTCAGTCGATTCAGGGTCTTTGTCTGATACTGGAACCATTCCGCTGCACCCAGCACTTCCTCAGAAAATGCCTTTCTTGCATTTTCTTGCAAAAGCGCTGTTTCGACTTGGGCACTACGAAGATTTGCCTCAGCCCTTAGATCCCCCTTCACACAAACCTCCTCGTTGCAGTTTATGCAGTCCTGATGCACCGGACATGGTGTTTGTGCATAATCGTGAACACAATATCCGAACTCGGTTGTATGAGCAGTGATAATTTTAATACTGGCATATTCCTCCCTTCTAATAAATATGCGATTATCGATGTTTGAAAATGGCCCAACCGATAGCGTGGGATCGCCAACTGCATTACGCAACTTTGCAATTACATCACGATCAGACTGGTGATTGTAAATAGAGTTTTGCCGCACATTCTCACGCCCCGACCACGTGGCAATTTCCTGTTCGCTCAGCGTTCCAGATTGGCGTGCAAGTGTGTTAAGGTAGTGACGAAGCATATGTGTGGATAGGCTTAGGAAATCGCCATTCGTTTCTCTGTAGCCTCGCTTCTCGAAAATAGACTTCGAGCATGTTACGGTTTTCAAGGATCGTCGAAGGATTTTGTAATTAATACGATCGAAGCAGCAATTCGATGGAACTGTAGTGGAATCAAACTCCGATACTCGCGCAAGGCAAAGAGCCTCGCTATAACGCATTTCCCTCTCGGCGTCCATAAATGGAAAACCGTCTGGTAATTCCTTCAGCACTGCCTGCTCTAAGTCCGCAAACGCTACAGTGGTTCCTTTCCCACGTATAGAAATACGATTTACTTGATGAGCGTCCAGCCATTTAAGTATTCGACCGCTTTGCACGCGCGAAATTATATTCAATTTTCCACTAAATAAGATTGCGAAAATCTCATGCTGATCGATTCGATCACGACTGCGAAGTGACTTTAACTCCGGTGAAAGATATATCTTATCCGGATTTTCTTCGTACCATAAAGCAAGTATCCGGGCCGGTGCGCTTAACTTGCGTAGATTCGCAACCGCACGCACCGCTATTTCGCGCATCGATGGGATCACAGTCTTCACCATTGGTTTCGCCCCCTTAGCGGGGAACCATCTTAGTCCTGTCCCTACCTCGCCACTATCAGGGTCTGTCCAATCGGGCGTCACAATGTCTAGTGGAGCGTACAGCATCTCAACTGCGCGATCCGGTGAGCACAACATCAATGCGCATATAGATGAAGCGAAAATCGCATTTGGATCATCAGTGCTGGAATTAAAAATTTCTGCCAGCGCTTGAAGTGCTAAAGGCGACGGCATTTTTTTCTGTCTGTCAAAGTCGAATTGTTCACCTACTCGATTACGTATTTGCCGAGGAGAGTGAATGGGTGGCGTCCATAAACTAGGTGCGGCCAACAACCCGAGTTCGACCGAAGCTCGGTAAATTAGGTTCAGATTCCAAGCTATTTGGCACGCCGTATTATGAGAAAGATCTTTGATAGAAAGAGCCATCGCTCGATTCATCACCTCTGGCGAAATAACCGTAGGACAGCTGCATTCATTTACCTCATACAAGGCTGCTTCGACGTAACGAAATGCATCGAGCCGATAAGGAAGAGCTGCGGGTTTTTCCCAGCGGTGCAAGTGAATAAGCAACGCTTTAGCGTAGGATCGGAAAGGTTCTCGCATCAGAAGTGCATCCGGAACATCTGAAGGCTTTCCCTTGCCCTTGCGGTGTCCTCTGGCATCGAACCCTAATTGAGCGAAATAAACAAATTTTCTATCCCCGCCTTTAACGTCTAGGCCGGCTATGCTCCATGCCTCATGCTCAAAACGATTGTCATTGACTCCTAAAGGATTTCCAGATACACGCATCAGGTGAATGAAGTCATTTAGATTTGCCTCGGCATCCAAAGTAGAGCGGGGAACGAATCGAACTATATTATTCATTCTCCAGCCCCATCCATGATTTGACGGCAGCGAAGGATGACTTGCGCACACCCAAGGATGGCCCGATCGTTGATCGCCGCAATTCTCGGGTCAGCGGTAGCCATTAAATGCTCACGTCTTGCTAGCATATATTGCAACGCAACTTCGTGAGGACCATTCAGCCATGGTTCGAAATCGTGACAGCCCCCATAACAAGCAATGGGGCGCGCAAACCCGCAGTGAGCGTGGCTTCCGCAACTACCCATGCTCTGGCCGCTTTGATCGACGCGCAGGTCAATGATGCGACTTGCTGGTCCTGGACGTGTAGCACCATTTTCCCCATCAATAATCTTTCCACCGAATGCCATGGCTAACGGGGCCATGTCCATAGCGATCTTACGGCTGAACGCAGCACGTATTCGTGTGGTCAAACCGACGTATACCTTCACGTGCCGTGTATCCGAATGGTCCATCAATTCGGCAAGCACCAGAATTGGCCATCCCTCTTCTGCAGCTCGCGTCGCAAATGTACGCCGAAAACGTAGAGGACTTACTGTCATGGGCTTGCCGTCCAACCGCTCTGACGGAACCCGCAGTGAATTAATAACTGTCATGACTCGCTGGGATAGAACAGATGATGTTTGATGAAATTCCAGTCCTTCGCAGTTCGCACTTTCCAAATGCTTCCACTGTGGAAACAGCGGTGCTTGAGCTGGATCAGCTAATAGGCCAACAAACTTAATTCGAATAGTGTCCACGTACGCCGCCAGTGGCTTACCAAGCTGAACAACAAGTTTTCGTTCTTTGAATTCGCCTCTGTATAGATGCCCCGACTGCTTAGCACGCGGAACACGCAAAATATAATCACCGTCCGCAGTCAATGGTAAAATCAGATCGCAACATTTTAGTGATGCGAGCTGAGTCGGACGGACTCCGAGTGACATCAACAGATAACATAATAGTATTTTTTCGGTGCTTATTTTATTGCGTGCATAAGCGGCGTTAAGTGCAGACTGAATCGCCTCAAATTCAAGATCGGTTAATGGACCATTATTGGGATCGAGTGTCGCCACAGCTACACCAACAGGACTTTGTTTAAGTGTTAAACCCGTTAAATAGCTTTCGATCTCTTTATCAAGGCCTGGCGCACCTAACTTGCACCATCTCTTAAGGAAACCGCGGTTAACTGATAGAAGATACGCGGCTTTGTCCGATGACATTTTGAAGTCCGAGATGTCGTCCCGCATAACGCATCGAATAGGAGGCGGGCGATTCGCCGTTAAAAAACGAGTGATCGCTAAAAATCCTTCAAAGTGCCTTATTGCGGTCTCTGCTGCTCTATTTTCGAAATACCAGATCAGAGTCTTTTTCAGCCCAATCAGCACCGTTAAAGCCACATCAGGTAGTAGCTGAAAATTTACGGAAATATTTGAACTGCCATCGCGAAAAGCCCATAACGAAGTATTCGGATCGAACTCGATGCCACTGCGCGTCTTTGCGATCTTGGGCAATGACTGAGTTGCTCGATCAAAGATAAATTGATCTACAGCATTTTCTTTGGATTCCACTATGAGATGTCCGGGATGTTGAGTTTTTCTTGCAGCGCCAATGCGGCTTCGGCGGCTCTTTCTTGCGAGAATCGTTTGGTATAGCGACGAGGAGAGTCTGAAGTCTCACTCCAGCCACCAAGCTGCGTCAAAATATTGTTAATTTCCACATCGCTCTTATTCGCCCTACTGAGGTCTTCCGCTAGATTGTCAAAAAATGTGTGTCGCAAGACATGTGGTGAGATTTTTTCAGAAAAATACTCATTCAGCGTACTAAAAATTCTATTTAATTCTGATTTACTCATAGGCGCGCCACTATTCGTCACTATCAGAAAATCATGTTTTCCACGAACTAATTCATGGCGCACCATTAAATATGCTTTCAACAGTACATGCAAGGGATAGGATACGGGTAAAACCCGGTCGCGCGTTTTTGTGTTCGGCTCATTTAATCTCGGATCGTCCTCATCGTCTGGTCTACGCAAGATCAACACTTCTCTTGTCTGAGAATTAAAATCCCCAACGCGAAGTCCCAGAAGTTCGCCACGCCGCACTCCAAGGGCCAAAATTGCAAAAACAATGAACTGATTTCTCAAACGGATACCTTTCCCCGTCCAAGGATTTTGTAGATCCGTCGGCGCGATGATGCGCAAGAGCCGTTCTTGCGTTTGGCGCCCGAGCCCCATTCGTCTTCCTTCATTTGCACGTTCGGTCACTGCGGGAGTTTTGTTCTGCAGTTCATCGTCGATAAGGTTGCGCAACGCTAATAAATTCGCCTTTTTTTCGTTTTCAGCACGCGCAATGACGTTGTTGACGCGCCATTTCAAGTACTCACGAATATAGCCCAACCTGATGGCTGTGGTGCCCGCGCTGACACTTCCGCCTCGGGGACGCTTCGCCCGTGCCATACGAAATTTCTCAAGCGAACTGACTTTGTTCACTTTCTGATCGTTTAAATCAACGTCGTCCTCAAGATATTTCACGCTAGCTGCCACAGTCTGCCTACACATTTTTGAGATAGCTTCTACCTCAGCTAGGGAGAGAATATTTCCTGTACGAAGGCGCTCACTAAGGTTAACCTTGCGAAATTGGAGGGCGAGATATAAGACGGCCACACTTCGTAGGGCTTGGGCAATGGTTTCACTCGCAAGATTTTTGTTCCGCAGAGAACTAACCACCCACAAAGTCGCATCAAAGTCAGGGAGTCCAGTGGCCCGGACAACCAAGACAGGAAGACGTTCCCCATCCGCCATGCGAACTAGCTTCACCAAAAAAGGAGCGGCTTGTTGACTCATTTGTGAGGTACCTAATAATGAAATTATTGCAACTTCAAAAAATTTCGACCCAAAAATAGAATTCCTTTAAAATCAGTAGATTACGCCTTTTTTATTTACGTTTCCAGAAAGATCAACTTAATGGCAAATTACGTCTATACCATGAACCGCGTGGGCAAAATCGTCCCACCGAAGCGCCAGATCCTGAAAGATATTTCGCTGTCCTTCTTCCCGGGCGCAAAGATCGGCGTGCTGGGCCTGAACGGCTCCGGTAAGTCGACCTTGCTGAAAATCATGGCAGGCATCGATACCGACATCCAGGGCGAAGCACGCCCGATGCCAGGCCTGAACATCGGTTACCTGCCGCAGGAACCGCAGCTGGACCCGGAAAAAACCGTGCGCCAGGAAGTGGAATCGGGCTTGGGCGAAGCATTTGAAGCGCAAGCCAAACTGGACGCGGTGTACGCCGCCTATGCCGAAGAAGATGCCGACTTCGATGCGCTGGCCGCCGAACAGGCGCGCCTGGAAGCGATCATCTCGTCGTCGGATGGCGGCAACCTGAACCTGCAGCTGGAAATGGCCGCCGATGCGCTGCGCCTGCCACCATGGGACGCCAAGATCGGCGTGCTGTCCGGCGGTGAAAAACGCCGCGTGGCACTGTGCAAGCTGCTGCTGTCCAAGCCGGACATGCTGCTGCTGGACGAACCAACCAATCACCTGGATGCCGAGTCGGTCGAATGGCTGGAGCAATTCCTGCTGCGCTTCCCGGGTACCGTGGTCGGCATCACCCACGATCGCTACTTCCTGGACAACGCCGCCGAGTGGATTCTGGAACTGGACCGTGGCCATGGCATTCCATGGAAGGGCAACTACTCGTCGTGGCTGGACCAGAAGCAGGACCGCCTGAAGCAGGAAGAGGCCACCGAGTCGGCCCGCCAGCGCGCACTGCAAAAAGAACTGGAATGGTCGCGTCAGAATCCGAAAGCGCGCCAGGCCAAATCCAAAGCCCGTCTGGCCCGCTTCAATGAACTGAGCGAATACGAATACCAGAAACGTAACGAAACCCAGGAGATCTTCATTCCTGTGGCCGAGCGTCTGGGTAACGAAGTTATCGAATTCAAGAACGTGTCGAAAGGCTTTGGCGACCGCCTGCTGCTGGACAATGTGTCCTTCACGATTCCGCCGGGCGCCATCGTCGGCATCATCGGCCCGAACGGCGCCGGTAAATCGACGCTGTTCAAGATGATTGCCGGCATCGACCAGCCGGACAGCGGCGAAGTGGTGATCGGCAAGACCGCGAAAATTTCGCTGGTGGACCAGAGCCGCGACAAGCTGTCCGATGCCAAGACCGTGTTTGAAGACGTATCGGGCGGCGCCGACGTACTGAGCGTGGGCCGCTTTGAAATGCCATCGCGCGCCTACCTGGGCCGCTTCAACTTCAAAGGCGGCGACCAGCAGAAGATCGTTGGCAACCTGTCCGGTGGTGAGCGCGGCCGCCTGCACCTGGCCAAGACCCTGCTCAAGGGCGGCAACGTGCTGCTGCTCGATGAACCGTCAAACGATCTGGACGTGGAAACCCTGCGCGCGCTTGAAGATGCGCTGCTGGAGTTTGCCGGTTCGGTCATGGTGATCTCCCACGATCGCTGGTTCCTGGACCGTATCGCTACCCACATCCTGGCCTTCGAAGGCAACTCGCAAGTCACCTTCTTCGACGGTAACTACCAGGAATATGAAGCCGACAAGAAGAAACGTCTGGGTGAAGAAGGCGCCAAGCCGAAGCGTATCCGCTACAAGCCACTGACCAACTAAGTCACTTAGACGCTCACACACAAACCCGAAAGCTGGCAACGGCTTTCGGGTTTTTATTTCATCATTTCCGGAAGGGAACCAAAATTGTAAAAAATCATGATAATCTTACGTACGTAAGATTATCATGATCAATAAAACTGAAATTTCGCAACTCTATTAAATAAAAATTATGAAGTTAGAAAAACTACGCTTAGTTCGCGAAGAGTTACAAGACGAATTTTATCAAGAAGACATCACCTCTTCAATTTTTTATTATTTTAATAAAAGATGGATAGAACTCGATAAAACTTCTACTTTATCAAAAACTGTTCATAATAATCTGGAGCTAAGCAAATTAGAACCGGTTGCGCTGCGTCGAAAAGGAAGTAAAAATATCTGGGTTTCTTGCTCAGAAATTGAATGTTGCATTGCTTTGTATTTTTCAAATAGTGCTCCAAAAGTACTAGAAGTATATAGACGCAGGATTAACAATGTAGTAAAAAGAGCATCAAATGCTTATAAAGTTTCTCACAATCAATTAACCCAACTTCTTGCAAGGGACTCCTTTCGAGAGAAACTTCATAAGGCACTTACGTCAATTTCTCATGCTGACCTTACTAGTGAAGAAGAGCAAGAAGGTAATCTGAATAAAATTCTTGCTGTGTTTGCATTAGATATAGATCATTTTAAGCAAATAAATGATACTTATGGTCACCTTTATGGTGATCAAGTACTTAAAACATTTGCTATTAGACTTGAAAGAGCTGCTGACAATATAGCACTCGAGCTATCCGATAATATTGAAATATCGATTGGCCATCCTTCAGGCGAAGAATTTTTGATCTTGGTACAAGGTTATATATCTAAAGATACTATTATTAAAATAGCAAATCAATTTCGATTGGAAATATCGGACTCGCCCTTGCCTTCTGATAAAGAATGGGAAGATTTAAGTAAGCGAGAAAATTTATCGCCAATTATTCTTCCACAATTACATGAAAGAAATGTCACTACCAGTGTAGGCTTAGCTTTTTATGCTTTATCGCAAGAGGGAGAGATTACTCAAGATGAAATTACCTCTATTTTAGACCGCGCTGATACAGCACTATATAGAGCAAAATCAGGTGGGCGAAATCAAGTTATTTCATTTGATGATATTCTTAGCAACTGTGGTCGAGTATTAGAACATGATATAGCCGCTCGTGTAATTGCTATTGATATTGGAAAAAATGTAGGTGTTTCAATCGGACAGGAATTCAAAGTATTCTCCACAAGTTATAGTGGAAAAAAAGGATTCATGATAAATGACGGCCGCACGTCTAGGACAATTGGAAATTATCCTCGAATTGAAATAACAACTATAACCGTATTTAATGTACAACCAGAGGTTTCATTTGCCTATATTTCTGATATAAAAGAAAAAGAATCATCTGTAACAATAGAAAAGGGGGCTTTATTAGAGCTAATCCCTACAGGAAGTATTGCTCACCTACTAACTGGTAGATCAAAATATTTTCCTGATGCAATGGAGCATATCAAAGTAGGTGATTTATCGGCTCTGCAAAATTTTATTGATAAATATGCAACAAGTAAAAATAGTACTTTTTCTATTGTTTTTAGATTTTCAGCTGAACAAGAATATTTTAAGCGATATGGAAGTGCAGCGTTGAATTCAGCTCTTGCTAGACTGTATCGAGAAGTTCAAGCGATCTTTCCAGTTGAGTCTATAGTTAGAATTTTGGATACCAGTTCAATTTGCGTAGTTGGATTTGAAAATAATTATAAAGAAAATAGCGTAGCCGATCTTATTAAAGAATTGGATACTCAGCTACCCGAATTACGTCTAGTAGCTGGAATATTTGGGCAAACCGATGTGAAGCGAGAAGAAAAATCGAACTACGGTAAGCTAGACATAATGCATTCAATCGATTTTGCACGCTATGCCGCGTCCGATTATGTAAAAAGAGAAAACTCCAAACTGATTCGTTTTGGACATATAGTTGCACAGAATATTCTTAGAGCACTTTTCGATTTAAAGTCTACAACTCAAGGCATCGCTGACTTTGAGAAATTGAGCTCGCTTGGAGTGAGTAGTGCCGAATTTATAAATCTTGGTGGACTACTGTATAGAGCAAAAAATAACTCAAAACATGCGGCAGATCTTTATGAGATTGCGGTAAAAAAGAACCCAGCGGCCATCACTTATAAAACCAACTTTGGCTTAGCAACTTACTTTTCATCGCAGACTGACCGTGGTTTAACTCTATTGGCATCTCTCACTAATGAGGAACTACAAGTTGCGTTAGAAAAATATCCATATGGATTCCTCGGTTACACAGCGCTTCTCGCTAAAGCAAAAATTTCCGAGTCAACGTTATTTGATGCCGAGCGATTTTCCTGGATGGCAGTCGCGGCGATAAAGTTGGAGAAATATAACAGACACGGAATGATTCAAATCATTCAGTCTGCATTAGCTATGCAATGAAGTAGAACTATAGTTAAGTTTGCCACATAAACACAAAGCAAAAAGGCCAGACTCTGCATCAAGCAGAGTCCGGCCTTCAAGACTAAGCAGAACTTAGAAGTTGTAGCGCAGGCCAGCAGTGATGGCGCCGGCTTTACGGCCAACATCGGTACCGCTCTTGCCGTAGTTTTCATACTCCAGCGAGACCTTGACGTTTTTGTTGATGGCGTACTCGCCACCCACCGATGCGTACAACTTGGTTTTGTTCTCGTCGCCGAGACCATTGGCAGCGGCGATGCCGGTCTGCGTCACTTCATTGTGGTTACGCGCCACACCCAGTTTGCCGAACACGGAGAAGTCCTGCGCCACTGGCCAGGTGCCTTTACCGGCCAGGTAGTACGAGTGTGCATCAGTGCTCACGCCGCCAGGCAGGCCGCCTGCGGTGTAGTTGTAGCTGCGCTTGCCGAAGTCGGTGTAGCCAGCTTCCACTGCCCAGGTGCTGTCGATGTTGTAGCCACCGTAGATTTTGCCAGCGGCCTTGGTGCCGGTACGGCTGTCGCTGCTGACGGAACCGCCAGCGCCCATGTCGTAACGGCTGCCCACGACACCCACACCAACGTAACCGGTGCCGGCTGCATCCTGGGTGTTGCTTTGTGCGAAGGCGGAAGTACCACTCAGAGCGGCGGCGGAAGCGACTAATGCAAACAGAATTTTTTTCATGATGTTGATCTTTCAGCAAAAAGTTGTTCAGGACTTGCTTGGGATCGCAGTTGCTTTGAATTGCGATGTGTCCAAGATAGCACTCCAACCAACATCTGTGGCCACCGAATTAGTAATAAGTGTGACGAGATGTAAGCCAAACGATCATTGGCAAATTTCAAGATGCGCCAAACTTAAAGTAAGCTTAAAAGAACAACTGTTCCGTTAACGGTTTGCCAATCCTGCGCTATAAAATCAGGCGGAAGGTCAGGTTGATGCGCGGCCCGCGTGGCGTGCGCTCCTTGTTAATCCCGTGCAGCCAGTGCTTTTGTAACGCGCCAGCCATCAGCAACAGGCAGCCATCGCCAAGCGCCAGCTGCACTTTCTTCGGCAAGTGACGGTGTTTGAGGATGAAGGTCCGCGGTGCGCCAAAGCTGACCGACGCAATCGCCGGTTCGGGCCCCAGTTCGCGCTCGTCGTCGGCGTGGAAGCCCATGCTGTCGCGCTCATCGCGGTAGTAATTGAGCAGCACGCTGTTAAAGCGCCGGCCCGTGACACGTTCAACGGTCTGTTTGATATGCAATTGCAGCGCCGTGAATGGCTGCGGGTGAAAGGTTTTGCCCGAGTAGCGGTAACTGGCCTCGCCATGCCAGGCCGACAGGCGCGGCTGCTTGTGCAGCTTGCCCCAGACCTGGATTTCCTCCTCGCGCCAGCCGGTTTCGGCCAGCAGGCGACGCATTACCTCGTCCGGCGCCAGGTCTAGCGGCAGGCGCTGCTGGAACCACAGTTCGCCATCGTCAATCGGCATGGGCGTGAGGCGGGTGTCGTCGGCAAATAAGTCCATGCGCGGTATGATAACGGCACTACGATTTCAGGAGTACTTCGCATGAAAAAACGCCAGTTCCTGGGTACGGCTGCACTGGCCGGCCTGTCCGCAGCAGCCTTGCCGTCGCGTGCAGCAGCCACCGCCGCCGGTCCGGCCCTGCTGACCATCACTGGCGCCATCAGCAAACCCAATCGCGGCAAGCTCGATCCGGCGCGCGACGTGATGATGGCCAAGCAGAAGATCAGCTTCGACAAGGCACATGCGTTCGACTATGCCGCGCTGGCGGCCCTGCCGGCCATCAGCATCAAGCCGACGCTGGAATACGACGCCAAACCGCATACGCTGCATGGTCCCTTGTTGCTGGACGTGGTGCAGGCAGCCGGCGCCCAGCTCAAGGACGACAGCAAGCTGATTTTACGTGCGGTGGATGGGTATGCGGCAGCCGTGACGGTAGCGCAAGCACGCACGCAACGCTGGATCGTCGCCACCCAGATGGATGGCGCACCAATGGCGCTGGGTGGACTCGGCCCGTTATGGGCGCTGTGCGACGCGGATAAAGTACCCGAGCTGGCCGCTATCCCGCTGGCGGGACGTTTCGGCGGCGCACCCTGGGCGCTCTATCACATTGAAGTGCAGGCTTAAGCGTAGGCTTCGGCCAGACTCATGACACGTGGAGTGATGGTGATGCCGATGCCGCCGAACAGGGCAGTCAGCGCAGCCATATTGGCTTCCATCTCTTCGGTTTTCCAGCCTTCGAACAGGTCGGTGCCAGCTTTCTGGAAGTGCAGGTCCAGCACTTTGCCGCGGTCCTTGTGGGTATAAGGGCCGCTATAAGTTTGCTTGAAGCCCAGCGCGGTCAGTTGCGCCAGCACTTCATTCGGTGGATTGTCCGGATCGGTTGCCATAAACACGCCGAAGGTTTTACCTGGCGGTTTGGCGGCGACGTCGACGTCGTAAATTCCAGGCGCTTTGGTGACGGTTGTACTTTTCAGAAATAACATGTTCTTACCCCTACTATTCAGTTGCGCCGGTTTAAGCTTGCAGCTTGATTCTTGTAGAAAACATTCTAAGAATCAAGCTTATTGCTAATTCGGAGGTTTGTCGACTGATCCCGGTACTTATTTGTGAATTCGTACCAATAAAACTGCAACCAGCTTACTCCGCACAAAGGCTACACCTACTTAAAATATAGTTGTTAAGTAGTAATTTGCAAGGAGTTACGCACAGAAGCGCTTATTTCTGCTGCTTACGGTGCGCCAGCGCTTGTGTCGGCGGCACGAGAGCAGCATACAACGCTCCCGTGGCCGCATCCCACGCGGACACCGCCTGCTGCTGGCGCGCCACAGTGGCAAGATCGCCACGCGCAATCGGACCGCTCAGCGCTGGCGCTGCGCCCAGCCGGAATACGTTGGCCATCGACTCGGTTGCCAGTGGTTGCGCCAGCTGGCGCGCGACCGGCTCCGGAATCCCCGCCGCCTGGTAAGCGCGCAAGGCGGCGTCCAGCACGGTGACCAGGTAATTACTCGCAAATACCGCCGCCGCGTGATACACCGTCTTGGCCTCGGCGTTGATCGGCACCACTTGCGCGCCAATCGCTCGCAGCGCAGGCGTGAGTACGGCCAGCGCACCATCATCGCCCTCCACGCCGCAGAACGTGCCTGAAAATTGTGCAGCAACCGCCGCTGGATCGGCAAAGCTGCGGATCGGATGCACGCTGGCGACCAGCGCGCCGGCCTCGCGCGCGTGCTGCAAACGGTCCGAGGCCAGCGCGCCGCTGCAATGAAAAACGATGCTGCCGTCGAGCGCTACGGCCTGCGCCAGCGCTGCGCATGCGGGGACGATCTGGTCATCGCCGACCGCCAGCACATGCACGCCAGCAGGCCGCAGCTGGGCATAATCCGTCGCCACGCTACCGGCGCCGATGAAGTCCACTGCCAGCTGCGCCGATGCCGCCGAACGCGTCAGCACTTGCTGGATCTGATATCCACGCGCAGCCAGCAACCGCCCCAGCACGCGGCCGACATGGCCGGCGCCGATCAGATTGAACGTAACAGGCATCAGAATCCCGATCCCGGCTGCTTGAGGAATGCCACTTCTTCGGGTGTCGATTCGCGGCCCAGTATGTCATTGCGATGCGGGAAGCGGCCGAAGCGCCGTATCACTTCGCGGTGGCGCTGGGCGTAATCCAGCATGCCGGCAATGCCCTGGCTGGTGGCGGCGGAAGCCGTGTTGCGCTCCGCATCCGCCATCCGCATGAACAAGGCCACCGACTGCTCCTGCATCGCCATGTTTTCCGCATGTTCCAGCGGCAGATAGACAAAGGCCCGCTGCAAAGGCGGCAGCGCCTTGTCCTCACCGGCATCGATCATGTCCAGCGCGGCCTGCAAGGCCTGATGGTCGCCAGCAAAGGACAGCGGCGTGCCGCGGTACACATTGCGGCAGAACTGGTCCAGCACCAGGATGCGCGCGAGCGCCGCTTGCGGGCCTTCCGCATCCCATTGATGCAGGCCGCCTTCCAGCGCCTGCTCTATCTGCGCGCCGAAACGCTGGGCGATCTCGCGGTCAAACGCGTCATCCTTCTGAAACCATTCGCGGCGTGGCGCGTCAGCGGCCTGTCCTTGGGCCGGCTGAAACCAGAAATCAAATACTGCCTGGGCTTGTGCATTCATATAGGTATCGGTCAGTTGCGGGCGTGCGTAATCTGGAAGCTATGGATGCCTTCGAAGTCGACCAGTTCCGCCGACAGCACCGACATCGGCGAACCACTGCGCTTGCTGAGTGCAATCGCCACAAAGCGCCATTCCTGCATTCCGTTTTCGCTGCCTATCATCATAGACCCACCGGCGATTTCATAGCCGCGCTGTAGGGCCATCGCGCGCAATGCCGGCTCCTGCGGCTTGTAGCCAGTCTTGAAACGCATGGTGATCGCAATGGCGTGGCGCGACGGCAGCCAGGCTTCCACCCGGGTCAGGAAAATCATCGAGCCGGCGCACAGTATCGCCAGGCCGATGGCGCCCATATAAAAGCCCACGCCCACCATCACGCCGATCACCGACGAGGCCCAGATCGACGCAGCAGTGGTCAAACCGCTGATGTTAAAGCCTTCGCGCATGATGACGCCGGCGCCAAGGAAGCCGATGCCGGTCACGATGCCTTGCACGATACGGGTCGGATCGGAGTTCACCAGATAGGTCGACACATGGCCGCCAAACCAGTGCCCCGGATAGCCGCCGATCACCGTCAGCGCGGCGGAGGCCATGCACACCAGGCCATAGGTCCGCATGCCTGCCGCCCGGCCGTGATACGAGCGCTCGTAGCCCACCAGCAGGCCAAGCAGCAGCGCGCCCAGCAAATTCAACAAAATCACCGCATTGGTGGCCAGTTCGGATTGCGACCAATAGGCCTGCAGGAATTCGATGGCGGGCATGGTAAGCCTCTACTTTCTTATTTTTTGACGAGCTGCTTTTCGAAGGCGACATCCAGTTTGCTGAGGCGCTTGGGCGCAGCCGGCGCGATGCTGTTGACGAAGGCGACAAAATCATCGAGCTCCATGGGCGCACACAGCGGCGGATTGCCGGCGCCATCGGACAGGAAGAAGTGGCCGCTGCCGGTGACCGACATCGAGTATTTATCATTGCCGCTACGGCGTTTCAGGCGGTCTACCGCCGATGTAGCTCTGGTTGCGCGTCCGCTCATAAGGTCTCCGTTCGGGTTGTCAGCCACGCCAGCGCATCGCCGGACAGCAGCGGTGACAGGCGCTTGCGCACCGTGGCGTGGTAATCGTTGAGCCACTGGCGCTCATCGTCGCGCAGCAGCGCGGGAAGGATACAACGGGTGTCGATCGGGCACAGTGTCAATGTTTCAAAGTTGAGGAATTCGCCAAACTCGGTCTGGCCCGCCGCGCGGTTCAGCACCAGGTTTTCGATGCGGATGCCCCAGCGGCCCGGCCGGTAGAGGCCAGGTTCAATTGAGGTAATCATACCCGGCTCCATCGCAGTCTGCGGTTCCGGCATGGCTGATGGCGAAATCGATTGCGGGCCTTCGTGCACATTCAGGAAGTAGCCGACGCCGTGACCGGTGCCATGGCCAAAGTCCATGCCTTCGGCCCACAGCGGCGCGCGGGCGATGGCATCCAGCATCGGCGACTTGGCGCCGCGCGGGAAGCGGGTGGCGGACAAGGCGATCATCCCCTTCAGCACCAGCGTGAAATCACGGCGGTGTTCATCGGTGATGCTGCCGACGGCCACCACGCGCGTGATGTCGGTGGTGCCGCCCAGGTACTGGCCGCCGGAGTCGATGAGCAGCAGGCCATCGCCTTCGATGACGGCGTGGCGCGCCTCGGTGGCGCGGTAGTGCATGATCGCGCCGTTCGGGCCGAAACCGGCGATGGTCGCAAAACTCGGGCTGATGAAGCCAGGACGGCGCGCCCGCGCGGCCGTGATCTGTTTGTCGATTTCCACCTCGGTCAGCGGCGCGCGGGCGGTGTTGGCCAGGGTCTGTTCCAGCCAGGCGAAGAATTCGCACAGGGCGGCGCCATCCTGCTCCATGGTGGCGCGCACGTGGATGGCGTCCTGGTCGCTCTTGCGGGACTTGGCCAGGGTGGTCGGGTTGATCGCCTCCAGCACTTTGACCTTGGCCGGTATCCACTGGCGGGTGCCGTAGGTGATGCGGCGCGGGTCGACCAGTAGCGTGGTATCGGCAGGTAATCCGGCCAGGGCCGCAGCAGCCGACGCGTACGGCGCGACATCGACACCCTCGTCCGCCAGCGCAGTGCGCAGTTCCGGCGCAATCTTGCCGTCGGCGACATAGATCGTCGCGCGGCTGGGCGTAATCAGCGCGTGCGCCAGGAAAATCGGGTTGAAATTGACATCGGCGCCGCGCAAGTTGAACAAATAGGCAATATCGTCCAGCGTCGAGATCAGATGACGATTGGCGCTGGCGCCTTGCATCGCGCTGCGCAAATCGGCCAGTTTACCGCTGCGGCTTTTTGACGCATAAGGCGGCAGATGTTCATAAACCGGCGCGTCCGGCAGCGCTGGACGGTCGGCCCAGACCTGGTCCAGCAAGTCCAGATCGGTGCGCAGTTTGACGTCTTTGGCGTCCAGCGCGGTCTGCAGCAGGCGGGCGATGGCCAGGCCAAGTACGGCGCCATCCACCGCCAGCGTCTGGCCGGATTTCAGATTCGCTGCCAGCCAATCAATATATTGCACGCTGGCGCCCGAGGTCAGTTTCATGAGCTGGATACCGGTGCCGTTTAATTGCTGTTCAGCCTGGGTCCAGTAACGGGCATCGGTCCAGACGCCCGCAGATTCCGGCGTAATGATTAAGGTGCCGACCGAGCCGGTAAAACCAGAAGCCCATTCTCGGCCTTGCCAGCGTTCGGGCAAATATTCAGACAAATGGGGATCGGCGGATGGAATCATCAGCGCATCGATTTGATGCTGACGCATTGCCGCCCGCAACTGTGCGATGCGCTCAACGACTTGGGAGGGATCTGGAGTATGCATATAAGAAACTCAAAATAGCTTGTCACTATAATACTCCGATTGTGTGATCTTCCGCTAAATGTCTGTGTCTACAGAATGTCGAAGTGGCCTGGTTTGTTGTGTTAATGATGCCAGCTATATTTTAATTTCTTGAAACCGCCAGCATGGTCTGAATAAACATCGCTCAACAATATATGTCAGCGTCTGCTAATCCAGGTTTATGGCTGCGGTCAGCCACGCCGCGCAGTGGCAGCTCATGCCGAAAATTAGCGAGTTCATGCTAATAATTAGCACGTTCTGGGCGCAAAAAAAAGGCGCTAAGCCTCATAACGCCGTAAGCCCTCCAGATCCAGGATGCGGATACCGCCATAATCCAGACTCAGCAGTCCTTCCTTTTCCAACAGCTGCAACGCCTGATTCGCACGCTGGCGGGACGAGCCGGATAATAGTCCCAATTCCTCCTGCGATATTTGTACGATTTTCTCCAGCCCCGGATATAAATGCGAATGAAACATCGATGCCAGGCAACGCGCCACGCGCGTATCCGGATTTAATAAACGGTCATTCTCAACCGTGCCAATAAACTGACCGAGACGCTCATTCAATTGCATCAATAAGAAACGCGTAAATGGCAGGCTATTATCCAGCAACCACATGAAGGTCGCAGCTGGCATGCGGGCGATTCGGCTATCGCGTAATGCAATAGCGTCATATTTGAGTTTTTCATTTTTTAAAACCGTTCCTTCACCAAACCAGCCGCCTTGTGGCACGCCGGTAAAGGCCACGCTTTTCCCGCTGGCAGAAAAATTCGTCATTTTAATCATGCCGTCGATAATCCCCAGCCAGTGTTCCACCATATCGCCTTTACGGCAAACATAACCACCCTTGGGAACAAAAGTTTCAACCGTATCCGCCTCCACCCGCGCCATTTGTTCAGGCGTTAACCCTTTGGCCCAGATCGCGGCACGCAACGCTTCCTTCAAAGTAATTTGGTCTCGATCAGACATTTTTGCAATGCACCATAGAAAAGTCGGTCAATTGTCGTCGAAAAGACAACTCGCCTTCTCGCGGCACGTTAATATCATCACACAAAAATAAGCAGCAACAGGAGACAAACTGGTGCAAACAGAATACGAGACATTTCCTCGCCGCATGCTCGCGCACGGCCAGGTCAGGCCGGGGAAACCCGCATTTCGCGAAAAGCATCTAGGCATCTGGCAAAGCTGGAGCTGGGCTCAGGTCAACGACGAAGTACGCGCCCTCGCCTGTGGTTTAGCCGCCCTTGGTTTCGGCCGCGGCATGAATCTGGCCATCATCGGCGACAACCGTCCGCGCCTGTACTGGGCGATGCTGGCCGCACAATGCCTGGGCGGCGTGCCCGTGCCCTTGTACCAGGATGCTCCCGCAGCCGACATGGCTTATGTACTGGAAAACGCTGAAATCCACTACGCCATTGTCGAAGACCAGGAGCAAGTCGATAAGTTGCTGGAATTGCAATCGCTGTATCCCCACATCCGCCATATCGCCTACGACGACGAACGCGGCATGCGCCATTACAAGCAGCAAGGTTTGCTGTCCTTTGCCAAGCTGCAAGAGCTGGGCCGCTCCTGGGACCAGTCCCATCCCGGATTCTTCGACGCGGCAGTTGCCGCAGGCCAAGGCAGCGACAACGCCATCATCCTGTACACCTCCGGCACCACCGGCAAGCCCAAAGGTGTATGCCAGACCCACGCCGCACTGACGGCGGCCGGTACCGGCGGCGTCGGCTTCGAAAAACTCACCGATGCAGAAGACATCCTGTCCTACCTGCCGATGGCATGGGTAGGCGACTGCCTGTTTTCCTTCGCCCAGGCGATGACGGCCGGTTTTACCGTCAACTGCCCGGAATCCGGTGAAACCGTCATGACCGACATGCGCGAAATCGGCCCAACCTATTACTTCGCACCGCCCCGCGTGTTCGAAAACATGCTGACCACGGTAATGATACGCATGGAAGACGCAGGCGCGATCAAACGCGGCATGTTCCATTACTTTATGGCTGTCGCGCGCCGCTGTGGTGCTCAAATTTTAGACAAGCAATCGGTGCCATTGGGCGACCGCCTGCGCTACGCCGTCGGTAAAATGCTGGTCTACGGCCCGCTGAAAAACGTGCTGGGCATGTCACGCATCCGCGTCGCTTACACGGCCGGTGCAGCGATCGGGCCCGATCTGTTCCGCTTCTATCGCTCAATTGGCGTCAATTTGAAGCAATTCTACGGATCGACCGAAACCTGCGCCTACATCTGCCTGCAGCCGGACGGCCAGATCAAATTCGATAGCGTCGGCTTGCCGGCCCCTGGCGTCGAGGTCAAACTGGCCGAAAACGGCGAAGTTCTCGTCAAATCGCCGACGTTGATGGACTGTTACTACAAGCGCCCGGACGCCACCAGCGAAGCCATCGACGCCCAGGGCTATTTCCACACTGGCGATGCCGGCCTGTTTGATGGTGACGGCCATCTGAAGATCATCGACCGCGCCGCCGACGTCGGCCGCATGACCGGTGGCGCCATCTTCGCGCCCAATTACATCGAGAACAAGCTCAAATTCTTCCCCTTCATCAAGGAAGCCGTGGTGTTTGGCCACCAGCGCGATGCGGTATGCGCTTTCATCAATATTGACATGGAAGCTGTGGGCAACTGGGCCGAGCGCCGCAGCATCGCCTACGCCGGCTACACCGACCTGGCTGCCCATCCCGCCGTGTACGGCCTGGTGCGGGACTGCATCGAACAAGTGAATGCTGACCTGGCCGCAGAAACCGCAATGGGCGACACGCAGATCCACCGCTACCTGGTACTGCACAAGGAACTGGACCCCGACGACGACGAACTGACACGCACCCGCAAAGTGCGCCGCAAGTTCATCGCCGAGAAATATGCGGTACTGATCGACGCGCTGTACAGCGGCAAGACCTCGCAATACATCGAGACGCAGGTCAAATTTGAAGATGGCCGCACCGGCGTCGTCAAGGCGGATCTGAAGATAGAACCTTGCAAGACCTACCCTGCCATGCAGGCAGCCGCATGACGGAGGAAGCGCACATGCAGATGAATGAACCAGAAGTCCACTTCGGCGCCGACGCCAGCGCCGCCCGCCGCGCGACCGGGCCGGTGATACTCGACCTGAAAAACATCTCGCTGTCCTTTGGCGGTGTGAAGGCGCTGACCGACATCTCCTTCGACGTACGCCAGCACGAAATCCGCGCCATCATTGGTCCGAACGGTGCGGGCAAAAGCTCCATGCTTAACGTCATCAACGGCGTGTACCGCCCGCAGCAGGGTCAGATCGTCTATCGCGGCGAAATACGCAAGAATATGGACTGCTACGCCGCCGCCAAATCCGGCATCGCGCGCACCTTCCAGAACATCGCGCTGTTCAAGGGCATGACGGTCCTCGACAACATCATGACCGGCCGTAACCTCAAGATGAAATCCAATTTCCTGATGCAGGCCTTGTACTGGGGACCGGCGCGGCGCGAAGAAATCGCCCACCGCATCAAGGCCGAGGAAATCATCGACTTCCTGGAGATACAGGCGATCCGTAAAACCCCGGTGGGCCGCCTGCCCTATGGCCTGCAAAAGCGCGTGGAGCTGGGCCGCGCACTGGCCGCCGAACCGGAGATCCTGCTGCTGGACGAACCCATGGCCGGCATGAACGTGGAAGAGAAACAGGATATGTGCCGCTTCATCCTCGACGTCAACGACCAATTCGGCACCACCATCGTGCTGATCGAGCATGACATGGGCGTGGTCATGGATATCTCCGACCGCGTGGTGGTACTCGACTACGGAAAAAAAATCGGCGACGGCACGCCGGACGAGGTACGCAGCAACCAGGATGTGATTAACGCTTATCTCGGCGTGGGGTGCTAATGAACATCAACTTCTTCTTTGAAGTGCTGATCGGCGGCCTGCTGTCCGGCGTGATGTACGCCCTGGTGGCCATCGGCTTTGTGCTGATCTACAAAGCCTCCGGCGTATTCAATTTTGCACAGGGTGCGATGGTGTATTTCGCCGCGCTCACCTGCGTCGGCGTGGTGGACAAATTTGGCGTCTCGCTGTGGGTCGCCGTACCGGTAACGATGGTCGTGATGATACTGCTCGGCCTTGCCGTCGAGCGCGTGGTGCTGCGGCCACTCGTCAACCAGCCGGAGATCGCGCTCTTCATGGCCACCATCGGCATGGCCTTCTTCATTGAAGGCCTGGCGCAGCTGATGTGGGGCGCGCAGGTGCGCAAGCTGGAACTGCCGATAGAAGATGTGCCATCGCAGTACCTCATGGACAACTACAACATCCTCGTCTCGCAGTTCGACATCATGGCGGCGGCAGTGTGCGGCATGCTGGTCATCGCGCTGGCCCTGCTGTTCTCGAAAACCAAGGTAGGCCGTGCGTTGCGCGCGGTCGCGGACGATCACCAGGCCGCACTGGCCGTGGGTATTCCGCTGAAACGCATCTGGGCCGTGCTGTGGGCAGTGGCGGGTCTGGTCGCGCTGGTGGCAGGCATGCTGTGGGGTGCGCGCAATGGCGTGCAGTTCGCGCTGACCTTTGTGGCGTTGAAGGCCTTGCCGGTGCTGATCCTCGGCGGCTTCACCTCCATGCCGGGCGCCATCGTCGGCGGACTGATTATCGGTGCGTCTGAAAAAATGGCCGAAGTGTTTATCGGCCCGCTGGTCGGCGGCGGCATCGAGGGCTGGTTCCCTTATGTGCTGGCCTTGTTGTTCCTGCTGGTGCGGCCGGAGGGCCTGTTCGGCGAAAAAATCATCCGCAGAATTTAAGAGAGGCCGCCGATGCTCTACCGCGAAGCAGGACAATTCAAAACCAGCTATCAGGCCGATGGCCAGATTTTTCCGATTCTGCAGGACCGCATCGCACTGCTTGCGCTGCTGGTCTTCGCCATTGTGGCGGTGCCGCTGGCCGCATCGCCCTATGCGCTTTCCGCCATCCTGATACCGTTCCTGATTTTTTCACTGGCGGCCATCGGCCTGAATATCCTGACCGGCTATGCGGGCCAGCTATCGCTCGGCACCGCCGCCTTCATGGCGGTTGGCGCTTTCGCCTCGTATAACTTCATCCTGCGGATTCCAGGCCTGCCGGTGCTGCTGGGCTTTGTGCTGGGTGGCTTGAGCGCCGCCTTGGTCGGCATCGCGTTTGGCCTGCCATCGCTGCGCATCCGTGGTTTTTATCTGGCCGCCGCGACGCTGGCCACGCAGTTCTTCGTGGTCTGGTGTCTGACCAAGATCCCTTACCTGACCAACTACAGCAGCTCCGGTGTGATTACCGCCCAGCCTATCGTCATCCTCGGCTACGCTTTTGATACGCCAGGCCGCAAATACCTGCTGGTGCTGGGCGTGGTTGCTGTCATGGCGCTGCTGGCCAAGAACATGATCCGCTCCAACGTCGGCCGCTCATGGATGGCGGTGCGCGACATGGACGTCGCTGCGGAAGTCATCGGTTTTCGCCTGATGCGTACCAAGCTGCTGGCGTTTGCCGTCAGCTCATTCTACTGCGGTGTGGCTGGCGCGCTGTACGCCTATGCCTATCTGGGAACGGTGGAGCCGGAAGCGTATAACCTTGACCTGTCATTCCGCATCCTGTTCATGATTATCATTGGCGGCGTGGGCTCCGTGCTTGGTTCCTTCCTGGGTGCGGCCTTCATCGTGCTGCTGCCGGTGCTGCTGAACGTGGTCGCACACAGCCTGTCGCTGCCAACCAGCGTCGCCTCCAATCTGGAACTCATGGTATTCGGCGCGCTGATTATATTTTTCCTCATCGTCGAGCCGCATGGCTTGGCGCGCTTGTGGCAAATCGGTAAAGAGAAGTTACGTTTGTGGCCTTTCCCTCACTAATATAAAACCAGAGGAGACAACAAGATGAAACGCTTTGCATCCATCGTAGCCGGACTCACACTCATCGCCAGCGGCGCAGCGATCGCGCAGCCTGCGGAACAATATGTCGCCCTGCCCTCGTACCGGGTAGGCCCTTATGCGGCAGGCGGTTCCGGCTTTTACGGCGGCATCATCGACTACTTCAACCTGGTGAACCTGTCGGGCGGCGTGAATGGCGTAAAGATCTCGTGGGAAGAGTGCGAAACCGAATACAACCCGTCACGCGGCGTGGAATGTTACGAACGCCTCAAGACCAAAAACGGCGGCGCCACCCTCGTTGAACCGTTGTCCACGGGCGTGGCCTACGGCGTTCTGGACCGCCTGGCCATCGATAAAATCCCGATGACGATGATAGGCTACGGCCGCTCCGACGCCGCCAACGGCAAGGTCTTCCCGTATGTCTTCCCGCTGATTACCAGCTACTGGAACCAGGCTGCCGCCATGATCAAGTACATCGGCGACAAGGAAGGCGGCATGAACAAGCTCAAAGGCAAGAAGATCGTCCACCTGTACCACGACTCGGCTTTTGGCAAAGAACCCTTGCCAGTGCTGGAAGCCTTGTCGAAGCAATACGGGTTTGAACTCATCAAGATTCCCGTCACGCCGCCAGGCAGCGAACAACAGTCGCAGTGGCTGCAAATCCGCCAGGCCCGGCCTGACCATGTGATCCTGTGGGGCTGGGGTTCGATGAATGCGGTGGCCATCAAGACCGCACAGCGCAACGGCTTCCCACGCGAGAAAATCCTCGGCGTGTGGTGGGCCGGTTCGGAAGAAGATACCGTACCTACGGGCGATGCGGCCAAAGGCTACAGCGCCATGACCTTCAACACGCCAGGTAACTATCCTGTGCTGGACGAGATCCGCAAAAAACTCTACGACGCCGGCAAAGGCAATCTGGCCGATCCTGCCCGCATCGGCAGCGTGTACCACATGCGTGGCGTCAGCGCCGCCATACTGTGGGTGGAAGCGATGCGTACCGCACAGGAAAAATTCGGCAAGGGCAAACGCGTGACGGGCGAACAGCTGCGCTGGGGCCTGGAGAATCTTAATGTGGATGAAGCACGCCAGAAAGCCATCGGCGCCTACGGCATGCTGCCCGTCGTGAAGACCAGCTGCGATGACCACGAAGGTTCCGGCGCCGTCAAGGTGCAGCAGTGGGATGGCAAGAAGTGGAACGCCGTCACGCCAAACTGGATCGTCGGCGACAAGGCGCTGACACGCAAGCTGCTGGAAGAAAGCTCCGCTGCATACGCGGCAGAGAAGAAAATTACGCCAGCGTGCCTCAAATGATGACGGCACCTGCCAGCACCGCAGCCACGCCAGCGGCTGCGCCGTATCTGTCTGTGAATAACGTCGAAGTTATCTACGACCACGTTATCCTGGTACTGAAAGGCGTTTCGCTGCAAGTCCCGCAGGGCAAAATCGTCGCCCTGCTGGGCGCGAATGGCGCAGGCAAATCCACCACGCTGAAAACCATTTCCACGCTGCTGCGCGGTGAACGGGGCGACGTCACCAAAGGCGAAGTCCAGTTCAAGGGAGAACGTATCGACCAGCTCACGCCCAATGAACTGGTCAAGCGCGGCCTGTCGCAGGTGATGGAAGGCCGCCACTGCTTCGGCCACCTGACCATCGAAGAAAACCTGCTCACTGGCGCCTACACGCTCAATGACTCGCGTGCAGAGCTCAAGGAGTCACTGGAAAAAGTGTATCGCTACTTCCCGCGCCTGAAGGAACGCCGCAACAGCCAGGCCGGCTACACCTCGGGCGGCGAACAGCAGATGTGCGCCATAGGCCGTGCCCTGATGGCCAGGCCTTCCATGATTTTGCTCGATGAACCGTCGATGGGCATTGCGCCGCAAATCGTGGAAGAGATCTTTGGCATCGTCAAAGACCTCAACACCAAGGAAAACGTCTCCTTCCTGCTGGCCGAGCAAAACACCAGCATCGCGCTGCGCTATGCGGACTTCGGCTACATCCTGGAGAACGGCCGCGTGGTGATGGAAGGCGCGGCCGAGGAACTGGCCTGCAATGAAGACGTGAAGGAGTTCTACCTCGGCGTTTCCGGCGCTGGACGCAAGAGCTTCCGCGACATGAAATTTTACCGGCGCCGCAAGCGCTGGCTGGCATAAGGAACAGAATGAATCTCAACAAGGCCAAGACGTATTGCCGCAAGCTTCCCGGCGCAACGGAAGACATCAAATGGGAGAGCAACCTGGTGTTCTGCGTCGGCGAAAAAATGTTTGCCCTGATGGGCGCGGAAGGCAGTGATCGCGGCATCAGCTTCAAAGTCGATGGCGACCGCTTCCTGGAACTCACCGACCGTCCCGGCATCATTCCCGCCCCGTACCTGGCGCGCGCCAAATGGGTCTACATCGAAGACAAGAAAGCCGTCAGCGACGCCGAAATGGCCGAGCTGCTGCAACGCTCCTACGAACTGGTGTTCGCCAAACTGACTAAAAAGCTGCAACGCGAAATACAAGGATCATGAACATGGCCGACACTCTGGACAGCCTGGAAACCCGACCGCCCGAACAACGTGAACGCGAACTGATGGCCCGCCTGCCGCAGCTGATCGCGCGCGCCAAAGCCGCAGCAGGATGGTCGCGCATTCTCAAGGACGTCAACGCCGGCGACATCAACAGCCGCGCGGCACTGGCCACGCTGCCCGTCACGCGCAAGTCCGACCTGCATGCACTGCAATCGCAGCAAACGCCGTTTGGCGACTTGAACACCACCCCGGTAGGCCAGCTGGCGCGCGTCTATATGTCGCCAGGGCCGATCTTCGATCCCGAAGGCCGCAGCGGCGACTGGTGGCGTTTCGCGCGGCCCTTGTACGCGGCGGGTGTACGTGCGGGAGGCTTGCTGCAAAACTGCTTTTCCTATCACTTCACACCTGCCGCTTTCATGGTCGAAGGCGGCGCCGCGCGGCTGGGCTGCGCCCTGATCCCGGCCGGCAGCGGCCAGACGGCGATGCAGGTGCAAGCCATCAGCACACTGCGGCCCGACACCTACGTCGGCACGCCGTCTTTTTTAAAAATCATTATCGAAAAAGCGCAGGAGATGGACGCGGATGTCAGCAGCATCAAGCGCGCCCTGGTCAGTGCGGAAGCGCTGCCGGAATCGCTGCGCGCGTGGTTTGCCGACCACGGTGTGCCATGCGTGCTGCAAGCATATGCCTCCGCCGATATCGGCAGCATTGCGTATGAAACCCGCACCGGCGATGTGCGCGATCCCGGCATGGTGCTGGACGAGGAAGTGATCCTGGAAATCGTCCGCCCCGGCAGCGGCGAGCCCGTACCTGCAGGCGAAGTGGGGGAAGTGGTGCTCACCGTGTTCAATCCCGACTATCCGCTGATCCGTTTTGCCACGGGCGATCTGTCAGCAATATTGACGGATACACCATCTTCACCGGGCGGCCGCACCAACACGCGCATCAAAGGCTGGCTGGGGCGCGCCGACCAGACCACCAAAGTGCGCGGCATGTTCGTCCATCCGTCGCAAGTACACGACATCGCCCGCCGCCATCCGGAGATTCTTAAAGCGCGCCTTGTGGTATCAGGCCAGGTTGCACAAGAGGCAATGACGCTGCATTGCGAGGTCGCCGATCCTGCCAGCGCCAGTAACGACGCCATCATCGAATCCATCCGCAAGCTGACCAAGTTGCGCGGTGAGGTGGAGTTTGTCCCGGTAGGCAGCCTGCCCAACGACGGCAAGGTGATTGCGGACGTGCGCGACTACCGGTAATTGAGGGATAATAGCGGTCTTCACGTTAGTTTTTAACAAAAATATCATGCAAGACTTCCACCACAACCGCGCCCGCTCCCTGATGAAGAGCGCCGAAGAACTCTACACCAAGCAGGACGTCGACAACGCCGTCACCGCGATGGCCGACACGCTGAACACCCGCTTCAATCATCCGGACAGCGAAGAGTTCCCGCTGGTGCTGGGCGTGATGGGTGGCGCCGTGGTCTTCACCGGCAACCTGCTGCCGCAGCTGACCTTCCCGCTCGAATTCGACTACATCCACGTCAGCCGCTACGGCGACGAGGACAAAGGTGGCGAAGTCGTGTGGAAGGTCGTGCCGCGCTCGAACGTCAGCGGCCGCACCGTCATCGTGCTGGACGATATCCTGGACGAAGGTGAAACGCTGGCCCACGTCAAACAACGCCTGCTGGACATGGGCGCCAAGGAAGTCATCCTGGCCGTGTTTGCGGACAAAGCCATCGGCAAGACCAAGCCCGTGAAAGCGGACATCGTCGGCATCACGATTCCCAACCGCTTCGTCGTCGGTTTCGGCATGGATGCTTACGGCTACTGGCGCAACCTGCCAGGCCTGTGGGCCATCAATACCGAAGGCTGAGCACCACCTTGCCATAAGGGCTGGACGCAAGACGGTCCAGCCCCGCATCCACATCGTCGTACACCGCATCGATGTGCGGATGCAGATTGTGCTGCGCCATGAAGCGGTTCATGCGTTCGAACATGGCGCGGGAACCGGTTTCCACACCGCGCACATTGAGGTTCTTGTTCATCACCGTGTAGATGTCGAGCGGGTTGGTCTGCTCCTGCACCACGCCGATGATGGCAACCGTCCCTTCATACGCCGCCGCGCGCGCGGAACGGCGCAGCGAATCGTTCAGCCCCATATCCAGCACCAGCCGCGCACCTTCGCCCTTGGTGAGCGCCAGCACTTGCTGGTCCCATTCGGGATAGACCTCGGTATTGATGGTGGCCCAGGCGCCGCTGCGGCGCAGCTTTTCTTCCGAGCGTGAGACAGCAATCACGCGCGCGCCCATCGCAGCGGCAAACTGCATCGCAAATACGGCGACGCCGCCGGTGGTTTGCACCACCACCGTATCGCCCTCGGCCAGCACGCGCAGCTCGGCGACGGCATGCCATGCCGTCAGTGCGGCGACAGGCAGCGTGGCAGCTTCTTCATCGCTCAGATGCGGCGGCGCGGCCACCAGATCGTTTTCTCCCGCATCGAAGTATTCGGCCAGCACGGCGGTGGAGCGCGCCATGCCGTGTGCGCTCAGCGGACCGTCTATCCAGTTCGGCAGCACTGTCGAGCAAACGCGGTCGCCTACTCTGAAGCGCGTGACCGCGCTGCCCACTGCCGCCACCACGCCGGCGGCGTCGGTCATGGGGATGGCGTCTTTCAGCGGTGCGCGATAACGGTTACCGCGGATCACGTAGCTGTCGCGGAAATTCAGCCCGACAGCGCGCACGGCGACACGCACGCCATCGGACGGCAACGGTGCGGCGCTGACCTGTTCACGGCGCAAGCCACCCTGGCCATCGGTACGAAAAACGGTGTACTCCATAAGTCCTCCTGAAAATCCCAGTATCGATCTGCGCTAAAAAATCCACAATCCGCTTAAAATGCAAAGGCTTGTTAACCTGGGCGCAACGAAGGAGATGGCAGTGGACATGCTGAAGGAAATGGCGATCTTTGCGCAGGTGGTGGACAGCGGCGGCTTTTCGGCGGCGGCCCGGCATTTGGACATCACCACCTCTGCGGTGAGCCGCCATGTGGCGCGGCTGGAGGCGCATCTCGGCGGACGCCTGCTGTTGCGCACCACGCGTGCCTTGTCATTGACGGAACTGGGTCAGCAGGTCCATGCGGCGTGCACGCGCATGCTGAGCACCGCACGCGAAGTGCACGCCATGGCCGGCAGCTACAGCGCGCGGCCAAATGGCGTGATCCGCGTCAGCGCGCCGATCGTGTTTGGCCAGACCTGGCTGGCGCCGCGCCTGCCCGGCTTTCTCGACCTGCATCCCGAAGTGGATGTGCGCCTTACCCTCATCGACCGTACCGTGGACCTGGCCGAAGACGGCGTCGATCTCGCCATCCGCATCGCACGTGAGCTGGCGCCCGGCCTCGCGGCGCGGCCTTTGTGTGCGATGCGTTATGTGCTGGTGGCGTCGCCTGCCTATATCCGGCAGCACGGCGAGCCTGCAATGCCAGGCGATCTGCCAGCGCATCGCTGCTGCTACCTCGGCTACGGCCGTTTTGGTCCTGACTGGACGCTGCGGCGTGGCCAGGAACGCGCTGCGGTGACGGTGGCGTCACGGCTCACCATCAACAACAGCGCTGCCATCGTGGCGCTGGCGGAAACTGGCGGCGCGATAGGCCTGGTGCCGGATTTTGCGGCCGCCACTGCGCTGGCGGCAGGCCGCTTGCAGCAGGTGCTGCCCGACTGGGAATTCGATGAACCCTACACCGGCAGCGTCCATGCGGTGTACACGCCGGGCCGCCATGTCGCCCTCAAGGTGCGGGCCTTGATCGACTATCTGCTTACGGCCGCACCTGATACGTATCGATGAAGCGGCGAATACCATCCGGATGCTCGGTCTTCCACGTCTCAAACTCGGTGCGCCACGATTCCTTGTACTGCAACAGCAGCAGCGCTGCTTCCAGCTGATCGGCCCTGGCCAGCATCTGCATGGTCTTGAGCGCCGGGTCTTGCAGCTCGCCGCCGCCCTTTGCCGACGCTTCCCCTGACGCCGCCAGCGCCGTGCGCCACGCAGCCGCCTCGGTGGCAAACGGTGTGGCGCTGGCCTTGCCTTCGCGTCCGGCCTTGTCTTCGATCGCCTGCTGGGTCGCCAGCGCCAGCCACAGTACGGCGTCCGGTTGCGTGTGCGGGTCCAGCGACTTGAGCGACGGATCGATCGAGAGGTTCAGCGTTTTCGTGTTCGTATCCAGTTCACCCTTCGCCTTGCGCACCAGGTTCAACGGCGCCAGCGGAAAACCGCTGCCCGTGCGCAGCTGGTTGAGCTTGACCCAGTTCGGCAACTGGCTCGGTTGCGCGGCAATGCCGCTCATCAGCGCGCCTTCCGCCGGGCCGATTTTTTCCTGCGCCACCAGCGCATCGGCCAGGAAGCGCCAGCCCTGGGAATTCAGCGGTTCCACTTCCACGCCTTTACGGAAACGGTTTTCCGCCTCGGCGTAGTTTTTCTGGAAGTAGAAGCAGTCGCCGGCATAAATCCATGCGGTGGAGTATCTGGGGTCCAGCGCAGCCGCGCGCTCGTACTGCACCCGCGCCTCGTCCAGTTTGCGCTGATTGAACAGCAGCTCTCCTTCGTGCAAGGCAGCGGCGGCTTCGGCATTCGGCTGGTGCAAAGGCAGGGGCTTGCCGTCCGTCAGGCCGCGCAGGACCTCCAGCGCGATCGGATCGTTGGGATGTTTTTGCAAGGCCTGCTGTGCCGCCGCCTCTGCCTGCTCGCGCACCTTGGCCACATCACCGCCCTTCATGAGCTCGGACATGCCCATCAACAGGGAGGCAAGGCTGGACAGTGGCAGCGATGACGATGGATCAGCCTTGGCGGCATCGGAAAATTTGTCGAACGCTTCTTTGTATTTGCCTTGCGTCTGAAACAGATGCCCTTGATCGATCAACGCTTTCGCTTCCGCAGTGATCGGGATATATCCTTGCGCGCTGCACACCGTGCATGCCAGCGCCAACATCAGCGCAACCATCTTTTTCATTTCTGCCCGTCCCGTGTTTTCAGATACCACATATTATCTGAAAGGCAATTGCCTTGGACAGGGGATGGTGGCAGGATTTGCACCATGCTGACTTCCATTCTCTCCTGGCTGTTTTTGGCCGCCATTGCCCAGGCACTCTGCCTCAGTGCAGCGCTGCTGACCCCGCGCCAGCCGGAAATGCGCAAGGCCAATCGGCTGCTGTCCGCGCTGCTGCTGATTTTTTCAGCAATCATCGGCCATGCGTGGCTGGGACTGAACCATCTGTACCGCGACTATCCGCATAGCGCGCTGGCGATTGTCACGCTGGGGCTGGCGGTGGGGCCGCTGCTGTATCTTTATCTGCATGCGATGCTGTCCGACCAGCCGCTGGGACGCCGCGCACTGCTGCATTTTGTTCCGTTTGGGGTCGCCACGCTGGCAATGGTGCCCTTCTATCTGCGTAGCGCGGAAGAAAAACTGGCCTGGATGCGCGCCTGGGATGGCTGGCCCTGGTATCTGGCGCTCGCTGCCGTGGCCAAGCTGCTGATACTGATGGTGTATTTACGCGCGAGTTACCAGCTGATCCAGCGTGTGCCGGCCGGCTCGGAACTGGTACACGACCTGCGCCGCCTGATGCGCGTCTGGCTGTTCAGCGCGGCGCTCAGCGTGGTTGCGGTGGCCATGGCAGCCATCAATGTCGAACGACCGGGCGCCATTGAAGCGGTCGATGGCGGCGCGCTGATCCTGTTCGTGTTTGCTACCGCCTATACCGCCATGCGGCTACCGCTGGGCTACCGTCCGCAAACGCTGCCGCCGCCAAAGCCTCGCTACGCTGACAAGCAGCTGCCCACGGCGGAGCGTGACGCCTTCCTCGCGCGCCTGACGACTTGCATGGAACAGGATCAGCCCTACCGTAATGGCGAACTGAAGCTCGAAGACCTGGCAGCTCAGGTGGCCATGACGCCGCACGAGCTGTCGCAGCTTATCAACCAGCACTGCGGTGCCAATTTCGCGGATTTCCTGAATCGCTACCGGATTGAAGCGCTCAAAACCGCCCTGCACGATCCTCAGCAAGCCAGCACCAGCATTCTAGACCTGGCGATGCTTGCAGGATTTAACAGCAAAAGCGCGATGAACCGGGCATTTAAAAAATCCACTGGCCTGACACCCGGAGAATTTCGCAACCAGGCCGCGTAGCGCGTGCCAGATCATCATTTGCGGCGCAAACCCGCAGCCGCGCCATCACACTGGGCCATCACAACAAGGAGCCCAGTATGAAATATGCAACGATCTTCACCAGCTTGTCCCTGTTCGCCATCCAGGCTGTCGCCGCGCCGCAAACCTGGCTCACCAACGTCCAGCTGGTCTCGCCGGAAAAGCTGGACCGCATTGAAACCGGCAGCGTGCTGATTGACGGCGAGCGCATCGTCCGCGTGGAACGCGGCGCCAACCGCAAGACGCCGTCCGGGGCGCGCCGCGTCGATGGCCATGGCTATTACCTCACACCCGGCCTGATCGACTCCCACGTTCATCTGATTTCCGTGCCCGGCATGAGCTTCCAGCAGTCAGACCGCATGCAAGCCATGGCTGATGCCTACTTCGCGCAAATGCCGCGGTCGTATCTCTACTACGGCTATACCACTGTGATCGACCTGGCCGCTGGCAGCCGGGAGTTCATTAACCGCGTCAAAGCCATGCCGCAGCACCCGGACATACAGGACTGCGGCGCCCCGCTGGTCTATGCCAACGGCTATCCGATGTCATTTGCGCCGCCGGCAATCCGCTTCAAGATGTTTGCCAACTTCATCTACGACCCGGCGCAGAAAGATCTCATTCCGGCCGAATACAAACCGGAGGACTACACGCCGGCCAAGGGCGTCGCACGCGCCAAGGCCGACGGCGCCATCTGCCTCAAAACCCACTTCGAGCGAGGCTTCGGCGGCCAGCGCAACCTGCCGGTCATGAGCGCCGCTACCTATGCCGAAGTGCGCGAACAGGCCAGCAAGGACCAGCTGGTGCTGGTCACCCACGGCAATTCACTGGAAGCGCAAACCTTTGCCGTCAACGGTGGCGTGGATGTCCTGGCGCACGGCATGTGGCACTGGGGCGAACTGGACCAGTCGGCCGAGTTGCCGGAACAGGTCAAACAGCTGCTGGACACAATTGTGGCGCGCAAAATCGGCTACCAGGCAACCATGCAGGTCCTGTACGGCCTACGTGCCTATGTCGATCCGGGGTATCTGAACACGCCGGCACTGGCCAAACTTTTGCCGCCTCCCATGCTGGCCTGGCTGAAGACGCCCGAAGGCAACTGGTTCAAAGAGGAAATCGCCGAGCCGGAAGAAAGCGATGAGGCCGTGCGCAAGGGACTGGAAGCGCCGCTGCGCCGCCAGCGCCAGGTGGTTGCCTATTTGGCGAGCAAAGACGCGAACTTCCTGTTCGGCACGGACACGCCATCCTCGCCGACCTACGGCAATGTACCGGGGCTGAACGGCTATCTGGAGATGCAAAACCTGCACAACGCCGGTCTGACGCTGGCGCAACTGTTCAAGGCGGCCACCATCAACAACGCCCGCGCCTTCCATCTGGAGGCCGACGTCGGCAGCATCGAGCCGGGCAAGCTGGCCAATCTGGTGCTGATGAAAAATTCACCGTTGCAGGACATCCGTGCCTACGACAGCGTCGACACGGTGTGGGTGCGGGGAAAACCGGCAGCGCGCGACAGCCTGGCCGCCGGCGATTGAATTACAGTGCCAGACGGGCGCGGGCAGCGTCGTACTCGCGCTTGAGGCGTTCGACCATTTCGCCAGCCGATGGAATGTCGTCCATCAGGCCAACGCCCTGGCCGGCGCCCCAGATGTCGCGCCACGCTTTGGCGCTGCTGGAACCGAAGTTCATCGCGGTCTTGTCTGCGGTTGGCAATGCATCCGGGTCCAGGCCAGCGGCAACAATCGACTTCTTCAGGTAATTTCCATGAACGCCGGTGAACAGGTTGGAGTAAATGATGTCCGCAGCGGTCGATTCGACAATTGCCTCGCGGTAGCCATCGCTCACATTGGATTCCTTGGTCGCCAGCCAGCGCGAGCCGATGTACGCAAAGTCCGCGCCCATGGCCTGGGCCGCCAGAATCGCATCACCGGTGGCGATGGAGCCGGACAGCGCAATCGGGCCTTTGAAGAACTTGCGTACCTCGCCGACCAGCGCAAATGGCGACAGCGTACCGGCGTGGCCGCCAGCACCGCTGGCCACCAAAATCAGGCCATCGACGCCCGCTTCCAGCGCTTTTTCAGCGTGACGAATCGAGACGATGTCATGCAGCACGATGCCGCCGTAGCTGTGGATCGCATCCAGCATCTCTTTCGGCGGCGCGCGCAGCGAGGAGATGATGATAGGAATTTGATGCTTCACGCACACTTCCACGTCATGGGCCAGGCGGTCATTGGACTGGTGCACGATCTGGTTGACGGCGATCGGGCCGACGCGCTTGTCCGGGTTCGCGGCCTGGAATTCGGCCAACTCTTTTTGCAGATCCGTCAGCCACACATCCAGCAACTCGGCCGGGCGCGCATTCAACGCCGGGAAAGAGCCGACGATGCCGGCCTTGCACTGTGCCGCCACCAGCGCAGGTCCGCTGGCAATGAACATCGGCGAAGCGATGACAGGAAGGGTGAGGTTTTGCAAGACTGCAGGCAGGGTCATGACGGGCTCGCTGACGTGAGTTAATCGGTGCGAACGATTATAGATCGAAAATAGTACGATCGTTCCTAAAACTGGAGAATATCCTCTAGTTTAGACGTTAAGTAAGTACTCACCCTCAACCTGTGCCGCACCAGCACGCACCAGTTGCCCAGCAGCCCACCTGCCCAAGTCATCTGGCGATTGCTTGAGGTAGTTGGCATTGGCGGCGGCAAACACCGGCATGGAGGTCAGCAGCACCGGCACCTCGGCCAGCGGAATACGCTGGCGTTCCAGCAGCAGGAATTTAAGCAGCACTTTCAAAGCGTTCTGCGCATTGCGTACCGGATTGGCCGCGAGGTAATCCACCCGCGAGCGGGCTCGCGCCAGCGCGCCGGCCACATCGGCGAACGGTGCGCCATGGCCGGGAATGACGATACGCACGTCCAGGCTCTCGATCAGGTCCAGCGTGGCGCGCTCCTCGGCAAAGCCGGACTTGCCGTCCAACTCGGGGAAGATGATGCCAAAGCCGTTTTCCCACAGCGCATCGGCCGACACCAGCACTTTTTCCTGTGGACAGTAGAAAATCAGGGAATGGGGATCATGGCCCGGCGCGGCCAGCGCCTGCCATTCCATATCCGCCAAGGTCAGCACGTCGCCCGGCGAGATGGTGGCATCAAACGTAAAACGGTCGCAGCGCTGGCCCGTGGCCTTGAAACTCAGGGCTTCCACGTCCCAGTGCCGCACTTTGTCGGCTTCCGCCACCGGAATCGAGGTCTTGCAGCCGTAATGGGCCTGCAAAATGGCATTGCCGCCGCAATGGTCGGAATGCAGATGGGTGTTGATGATCTGGTCCAGGTGGCGGCCATGCAGCGCATGGCGCACCAGCTCCAGCGTTTGTTGCGCATGGGTCAAATAACCGGTATCGATAATTGCGGTGTCGTGCTTGCCCAGAAGTAGGATGTTGTTGGATGACAGCCAACCCCGTTCAAACACCTGTATCGAATCCGGTAATGTACTCATTGATCCTCGTCGAAATGGACAGTGTCGCGCCGCTGTGCGATTTCCGCCCACACGGCGCGTTTGTAGTCGTCATCTGCCTTGCTCCACGCCACGATTTCGGGAATGGTGCGCAGGCAGCCCATGCAGTAGCGTCGCTCGGCGTCCATCTTGCACAGGCTGACGCAAGGGGACGGTACTGGCGACGGCAATATGTTGGTTACTTCACTCATAGCGTCATTATGCCGTGAAGCCGCTTGACTTGGGGGCTTTCCGGCGTAGACTACCATCCATATAGATGGCAAATAGATGGTAGGAGACCCATGGCCAAGCAAGAAATCAAGCTGAAGACCGCCGACTCAGAAAAAATCACCATCAATCTCGGCCCCGTCGATTTGGGGCAGATTGATCTGCTGGTGCAGGAAGGGTTTTATTCCAACCGCACCGATCTGATACGCACGGCGATCCGCAATCAGCTGAACCAGCACGCCGAGGTGGTCAAGCAGACCGTGGCGCGCAAAAGCCTGGTACTGGGCATGCAGCATTACTCGCGCGCCGATCTGGAAGCAATCCAGGCGGCGGGACAGCGGCTGCAAATTCAGGTACTGGGACTTGCCAGTATTGCCAGCGACGTTTCGGTCGAACTGGCATTGGCAACCATCGAATCCATTTTTGTACTCGGTTCGCTGCACGCCAGCGCTGTCCTCAAGACGGCACTGGCGCCACGCATCCATTAGGGAGTGCCATGAAGCTCAATTTTCTGACCCATATGCGTGAAACTGCGCAACAGTTACTCGGCAAGGGCGCCCCGCTGCAGCGCTGGAACCAACGGCCGCAGCCCGCCATGCGTGATATTAACCCGCCACCGGCGGACGCCGCGCCCCCCACGCCGCCGCAATCGCCGGCGTCCACACCGAACCCGGCCACGCATCCGGCCGAGTTCGCGCAGGACATGCTGGACCGCATGGGCATCAAGATCGACCTGCAGGCCAATCTGGACCGCGCCATCGACGTGGGGTCGCTACTGCACCCGACGCCCGCACAGCCGCTGCCGGAAGGCGCGCAGTTCATTAGCGGCAGTTACACCAATCACGCCGGCAGCCGCAACTACAAGCTGTACATCCCGGCCAGCTACCACGGCCAGGCGATGCCGCTGCTGGTCATGCTGCACGGCTGTACCCAGAATCCAGACGACTTTGCCGCAGGCACGCAAATGAATCAGCTGGCGGAAGAAATCGGCTGCTTTGTGGTGTATCCGGAACAAACCGCCGGCGCCAATCATTCCAAGTGCTGGAACTGGTTCAACGCCATCGACCAGCAGCGCGGACAAGGCGAGCCGTCCATCATTGCCGGCATTGCGCAGCAGATCATCGAGGAGTATCCGGTCAATGAGCGGCAAGTGTATGTCGCCGGCCTGTCGGCCGGCGGCGCGATGGCGGTGATTGCCGGTACCTTGTATCCGGAACTGTTTGCTGCGGTAGGCGTGCATTCCGGCCTGCCGTTTGCTTCGGCGCAGGATTTGCCGTCCGCGCTCACGGCAATGAAGCGCGGCGTCAATAAAGCGGACAAGGCCGGCAATGGCGCGCAGCGCATTATCGTCTTCCATGGCGACAGCGATACCACGGTCAATCCGCGCAATGGCGAGCAGGTGATGGCGCAGCGTCTGCATCATCACCGCGGCGCGCGGCCCAAGGTACGGTCAGGGGCGGTGCCGAATGGCTATCGCTACACGCAAACCACCCACGTCAAACCGGATGGCTCGCCTTGGGGAGAACACTGGGTAGTCCACGGGGCCGGCCACGCCTGGTCGGGCGGCAGCGCCTCGGGCAGCTACACGGATGCCAAGGGCCCGGACGCCAGCCGCGAAATGCTGCGCTTCTTCCGCACGGTGAATTGATCAGGTAACAGCCAGGCGGACGACAATACCAAGCACAGCGATCAGATTGCTCACAGTGAATCCGATCATCCAGAATGTCAGCTTGTCGATCCGTTCGGTGGTGCGGGCATCGAGCCGATCCAGCCGGTCCATCGTGTACTGCTGAACGGCATCGATCCTGTCCCTCAGCGCGACAAACTGCGCCATCATGGCTTGCTGGTTTTGCTCCTGCGTACGCTGCAGGGCTTGCTGTCCATGCTGCAAGGAAGAAAGAACGCTGGTGACATTTTCCATTTGCGTCTCCAGCCGCACGATGCGGGCGATGTGGCCATCGTCCGCCGCGCCACTTTGCTTGTCAAGCGAGGTCGGGTTCATCTGCGCACTCCCAATGAGGGTCATGCGCCATTGTCAGACGGAGTAATGGTGGACGTTTGAGACTGCTCAATGATGTGCTGCCTGAGGCATGCCGGGCACCAGCAGCTCGAGCCTGGCGCGGACGGCACCGGCACTGCGGGCGGCAGGTAGGTACACCAGCAAGGCTGCGCCGGCGCTGCGGGATCGGCGTCCTTCATGGCGCAGGAAAACTGCGCGCCGCAGCGGGAACAGGTACTCATGTTATTTCCAAAACAGTCATCAAAAACCAGCGTACAGGAGCTTCCAGGAAAATACCACCAGATGGCCCTATAATGCGTACTTGATTGCGCCAACTGGCTGTAAAATTGCGCCCAAAATCTTTCTACCGGACTTGCCATGACCCAACTGACCAACCTGAACCTAGGCATGAATGACGATTTGACTGCGGTCTCTCCGCAGATCAAGGCGCAGATTTTGGCCGAGGCTCTCCCTTACATCCGTAATTATCACGGCAAAACCATCGTCATCAAATACGGCGGCAACGCCATGACGGACGAGCGCCTGAAACATGGCTTCGCCCGTGATGTCATTTTGCTCAAACTGGTCGGCATGAACCCGGTGGTGGTGCACGGCGGCGGTCCGCAAATCGACAACGCCCTGAAAAAAATCGGCAAGCAAGGCACCTTCGTGCAGGGCATGCGTATCACCGACGAAGAAACCATGGAAGTGGTGGAGTGGGTGCTGGGCGGCGAAGTGCAGCAGGACATCGTGATGTTGATTAATCACTACGGTGGCCAGGCAGTCGGCCTGACCGGCAAGGACGGCGGCCTGATCCGCGCCCGTAAAATGGCCATGCCGGACAAGGAAAATCCAGGCCAGACCCTGGACATCGGCTTCGTCGGCGAAATCGAAGCGATCAACCCGGCCGTGGTCAAAGCGCTGCAGGATGACGCCTTCATTCCGATCATCTCGCCAATCGGCTTCGGCCAGGATGGCCAGGCATACAACATCAACGCTGACGTTGTCGCCGGCAAGATCGCTGAAATCCTGAAAGCCGAAAAGCTCATCATGATGACCAACATCGCCGGCGTGCAGGACAAGCAGGGCAATCTGGTGACCGACCTGTCGGCGCGCGAGATCGACGAGATGTTCGCTGACGGCACGATTTCGGGCGGCATGCTGCCTAAAATTTCATCAGCCCTGGACGCTGCCAAGTCCGGCGTGAACACGGTTCACATCATCGACGGACGAATTGAGCATTCTTTGTTGCTCGAAGTCTTGACCGAACAGGCTTTTGGCACTATGATCCGGTCTCACTGAAAAAAAGGCGGTCTCGCCTGACATCGGTGAAACCGCCACATTTGTATGCCCTTTTAGCTCAGTGGTAGAGCACTCCCTTGGTAAGGGAGAGGCCACGTGTTCAATCCACGTAAAGGGCACCACTCTTCTGCAGTACCCTCCCCCGCTTAATAAATTCGTTCTACGGTCAGCCCGCGTTTGCGCAGCAGCTCCGGCACGCTCATTTTGCCGAACAGGTGCAGGATGCCAATAGCCGCCACACTGTTGTTTTCGCGCGCCATCAGCTTGACCATACCATCGGCCAGCGCCGGATTGCGGCCCTCCAGCAGCACGTTCTGCACGAAGCGGCCGGAATAGGTATCGTCCATCTCCGCTTTCAGCGCCAGCGCCTCCAGCGCTTTGGTATCGGCATGACGCCACGCATCGGCGATCTCGCGCGCCTGGTTGGCCTGTTCCTTGTCCTCGATGCCCGCGATCGCCTCCTGCAGGAACAGCAGCTGCTCGGCCGCCGTCATCGTGTCGAATAGCGCCATCTGGCTTTCCGCCGATTCCAGCTCAACGATTTTTTTGCCACTGGCGTGCGCCTGTTTCGACAAATGCGCGTCCACCGCCAGCGACGCTTCATAACCCTGTGCGGCAAACTCGCTCACCGTCAGCAGGCTGGCCAGCAGCCAGGGCTTCATGGTGGCCACGGTTTCAGGTTCAATCCGGTACTGCTGCAGCAGACGGTCCAGCCGCTGGCGCCAGTCCGGCGTCAGCGTGATGCCCTTGGGGTTGAGGCCATGCTGCTGCACGGCGCGCGCCAGTTTTTGCGGATCACCGAGCGGATCGATTTCCAGCGCCAGCACCGGCGCCTTCTTGAGCAGACCGCTCAGGCGCGGCTCCAGCGGATAGAAATTCCGGGCGCCCACGTGAATGGTGCCAAACAGGTAAAGCGTATGCCCGCCCTGCTGTACCTTGAACAGCGCGCCGCGATTCGGCATCGCGTCCTGCTCTGCCGCCCCGCTGGAACCAAGGGCAAAAAAGAACAAACTGCAGAACAACACTATAATCTGGCGGCGCATGGTTTCCTTTATTGATAGAGCTGATGTGAATATTACCCGCTCCTCGCCTGTATGGCTGTTTGATCTCGATAACACGCTGCACAATGCCTCGCACGCCATCTTCCCCGCGATCATGGCCGGCATGAACAGCTACCTCGCCCATCTGCTGGGAGACGGCGTCACGCCCGCCAGCGATGCCGTGGTGAACGCCACCCGCACCCTGTACTGGCAGCGCTATGGCGCCACCACGCTCGGCGTGGTCAAGCACCACGGCGTCAAGGCCGAGCACTTTCTCGATGCAACCCATCACTTCGATGACCTGCAGACGATGATCCGTCACGAGCGCGGCTTGCGCCACCTGCTGCGCCGCCTGCCCGGCCGCAAAATTTTGCTGACCAATGCACCGCACCGTTATTCAGCGCAGGTGCTGCGCCATCTGGGTCTGCACCGCCAGTTCAGCCAGCACATCGCGGTGGAAGCCATGACGGTGCACCGGCAGATGCGGCCCAAGCCCTCCAAGCTCCTGCTGCGCAAGCTGATGCGCCATCACAAACTGACACCGCGCCGCTGCATCCTGGTGGAAGACACGCTGGCCAATCTGCGCAGTGCGCGCGAGCTGGGCATGCGTACCGCCTGGGTCACGCAGTACCTGACCATCAACGACTCGGCCGGTCTGGCGCATCCGCAGAAAAGGTTAATTCGCCCCGCTTATGTCGATGTCAAAGTAAAATCTGTCAGGAACCTGCCGGCGCGTCTGCATCGCCTGCGCTGAACAACCTTCACCAACCCACGAGACCATATGGCAAGCACACCGCCAGGCCAGCGCCGTTTGCAAATCCTGCAGGCGCTGGCGGAGATGCTGGAACAGCCCAAGGGCGACAAGATCACCACCGCTGCGCTGGCGCGCAAGCTGGCGTTTTCTGAAGCCGCGCTGTACCGGCACTTCGCAAGCAAGGCCCAGATGTTCGAGGGACTGATCGAGTTCATCGAGCAGACCGTGTTTGGCCTCATCAACCAGATCGCCGAGCGCCAGAGCGACGGCCTGGCGCAGGCGCGCGATATCGTCGCCATGCTGCTCAATTTCGCCGCGCAGAATCCCGGCATGACACGCGTGCTGATCGGCGATGCGCTGCTCAACGAAGACGAACGCCTGCAGGCGCGCATGAACCAGTTTTACGACCGCGTGGAGCTGGCGCTGAAACAGGCGCTGCGCCTTGCCGCCAGCGAAGGCCAGGCGCACGAAGCCGATGTGCCGGCGCGCGCCGGCATGCTGGCCAGTTTTGTCATCGGCCGCTGGCACCGTTATGCCAAGAGCGGCTTCAAACATAATCCGTCGCAGGACGCGGCGGTACAAATCACCCTGCTTTTATCCTGATGAACTCTGAAGTATTCGCCCTGCTGGACGACGCCAGCCCGGAAGGCAGTCAGGCCGGCAGCCGTTCGCGCCTCTACACCGGCCACACCGGCACGCTGCGCTGCGACGATATCGCGCAATGGCCGCAACTGCTGGAACAGATGCAGGCAGCGCTCGCGCGCGGCGCCTACGCCGTCACCGTGTGCGCCTATGAGCTGGGCGAAGCCCTACTGGCGCTGGACGGCGCCGACGCCGGCGCCAATGCCGATAAGGCGCCGCTGGCGCAGATCCTGCTGTTCCGCGACTGCACGCTGCTGTCCGCGTCCGAAGTCGGCGAATGGCTGGCCGCCCGCTCCTTCCCCATCGAGTGTCCGGCCGGCATCGCCAACATCCGCCCGAACATCGGCCAGGACGCGTTTAGCGGGGCGCTGGCGCGCATACACGACTACATCGCTGCCGGCGACACCTACCAGGTCAATTACACCTACAGGCTGCGTTTTGACGCGTTTGGCGGCATCCATGCCTTGTACGCCCGCCTGCGCGGCCGCCAGCCCGTCCCGTATGGCGCGCTGATCGCGCTGGACGATGGCACGGCGGTGCTGTCGCTGTCGCCGGAACTGTTTGTGCGCCACACTGGCGGCACGCTCACCGCGCGCCCCATGAAAGGCACGGCGCCAGCCGCACCGCCACAGCAGCAAGCCGAAAACACCCTGCGCGCCACCAACCTCGCCGCCGACCCTAAAAACCGCGCCGAAAACCTGATGATCGTCGACCTGCTGCGCAACGACATCGCCCGCGTCGCCACCACCGGCAGCGTGGAAGTCCCGGCACTGTTCGAGGTGCACCGCTACGCCAGCGTGCTGCAAATGACCTCGACCATCACCGCCCAGCTGCGCGATGACGTCACACTGGCCGACATCTTCGACGCGCTCTACCCCTGCGGCTCCATCACCGGCGCACCGAAACGCCGCACCATGGAAATCATCCGCGAGCTGGAACCGGATGCACGTGGCATCTACACCGGCGCCATCGGCTGGTTCGATCCGCGCGACGATGGCAAGGTCGGTGACTTCTGCATGTCGGTTCCCATCCGCACGCTGACCTTGCAGCCGCAAGGCGCGGATGGCGTGCGTCATGGTGAAATGGGCGTCGGCGCCGGCATTGTGTTTGACAGCAACGCGCAGGAGGAATACGCCGAGTGCAAGCTCAAGGCGCGCTTCCTCACCGGCCTGCAAAATGACTTCGATATTTTCGAGACCATGTACGCCACACCAGCGCAAGGCATACGCCACCGTGAACGCCATCTGGCGCGGCTGCAGGCATCAGCGCTCTATTTCGGCTTCCCGTGGGATGTGAACGCAGCCAATGCCTACCTGGACACGGCCAGCAAAATGCTGGAACCGGAACACGCTGCCTATCGCCTGCGGCTGGCGATCAACGCTGCCGGCGCCTTCGCCGTGCAGCACGCGCCATTGGCGCCGTTGACTGAACCGGTGCGCGTGCTGCTGGCCGCAGACAGCACCAGCACCAGCGACCTGTTCCTGCGTCACAAAACCAGCATCCGCTCACGTTACGACGCGGCCTGGCGCGACGCCGAAGCGCAAGGCGCTTTCGATACGCTGTTCTTCAATGAGCGCGGCGAGTTGACGGAAGGTGGACGCAGCAGCGTGTTTGTGCGCGTCGATGGCCGCTGGCTTACGCCGCCGCTCAGCAGCGGCCTGCTGCCCGGCGTGATGCGCGGCGTACTACTGGACGACCCGCAATGGAACGCCAGCGAGGCCGTCATCACGCGCGCCATGCTGGAGGCTGCGGACGACATCGTCATCTGCAACGCCCTGCGCGGCGCGCTCAGGGCCGTGCTTCAGAAGTAGGTCGACACGTTAAACCAGGCACGCTTGCGTGCCGAACTGCCATCTGCATCATTGCCCTTGAGGTTGCGGCCCGGGTTGTCGCCCAGCTTGGCCGCCACCTGCAACTGCACCACAGTGCGCTCCAGCGCGCGCCAGCTCCAGCCGATGCCCACGCCTTTCAGGCTATAGCTGTTGCCCGGACCAGCGGCCGTCAGCGCGCCCGGATAGACAGTGTGATTCAGCGTGATGTGACCATAGTCGAAGAACACCGACACGTCCGACTTCATTGCCCGCAGGTCGTAATGGCTTTCCAGCGTCAGCACGTAACCTTCATCGCCACTGGCTTCACCAGCAGGATAGGCACGCACACGTCCCGGACCGCCAAGCGACATCTTTTCACCCGATTCCAGATTCGCCGTGGCCAGCTGACCGCTCAGGCTCACCAGGCCAGTCACACTGGCGCCGAGACGCTGATAACGATTCAGCTGATAATTCGTGTGGGCGAAATGGCCCTGCGTGCCCGCGACATCGGCCGCCAGCGAAGCGGCGTTGGCCGACAAGTCCACCTTGCCCGGCGTGACATCCAGCGAGGCGCTGGTAAAGCCGCCGCCCAGCCACTGGTCCTGACGGGTGTAGCTGATCCCCACCGGCACCGTCTCCACGCGCTTGTCGCTGGTGCGGATGCCGTTGGCGTCATTGGTGTAATGCTTGTTGTCGTAACCGGCGCGCAGCTGGATATTGACATCGCCGGAGCGCAGCAACGGGTGCGTCACCAGCAGCTGCGCCACCTGCGCGCCGCCAAAGCCGTTCAACGATTCAAACTCCGCGCCCAGGTGATAGCGCAGCGCCGAATACGCCGCGCCGACACGGGTGCCATGGCTCCCCACCGGCATCACATAGCCTGCGCGGGCGTAGTTGAAATCGGACCCCGTGGTCGATCCCAGCAGCGAGGCTTGCCCACCCATGCCGGCGATATCATTGAAATTCAGGCCGCCTTGCACCCGCACACGTCCCGTGTAGCGGTTGGAGGAATTGTCGATACCCAGTGTGCCGTTCACCAGCGGCGCTTCGCTCAGGCCGATATCCAGTTCCGTTTCGCCCTGTCTGGCGCCAGGCGCCAGCTCGGCACGCGCCGTCACGCCAGGGAAGTCATCGGTCAACAGCAGCGCGCGCTCCAGCGCTGTATCGCGCAGCGGCTGGCCTGCCGGCGTCAGTGCGTCGAAATAGCGGCGCGCCTGCTCCGGCTTGAGCCGCACGCTGGCATCCGGCACCAGTTTGATCTCGCCCACGCGGCCTTCCAGCACCGTGATGCGTACCTCGCCCTGCCCCAGCTCCTGCGGCTGCAAGGTCGCATATGCCACCAGGTAGCCTTGCTGACGGTAGTAAGCGGTGACGGCGTTGGTCGCCGCGCTCAGTTCTTCGAAGCTCAGTTCACGGCCCGCGTAAGGCTTGAGCAGATCCTGCAACGCCGCTTCCGGCACCACGCTGACGCCGTCGAACACAAAGCGGCGCACCATCACGCGCTGTGCGCCCGACAGCTGCACACCTTTGACGGCACGGGTATCCGGCAGCACCGGTCCATTGGCTTTCGGCGTCTGGATCAGCGCCGGTGCGCGATTGGTTTCCAGCAGACGGCCAGCGTCCGGCGTGGCTTGCGCATAGACCAGCGCGGGAGTGAGCAGGATAACGAGCGCCAGTGCGCCTGCGGTTCGGGTTTGATGCACAAAATTCCTTCGTATCAGGTTATTCCGCAGTGCGGATGCCGCCGTTACGCGATGCGATCTGCGTACCGCCGGGCAGCGAGGTAGTCGTCACCTCGTCCTGCTGCCCACCGTTGGCGCCAGCGCTACCGCCATTGTTGTTTGCACTGAAGGCCGGACCGCCATTGCGGCTAGCGGTGTTATTCGTGTTACCGCCAGCTGTGCTGCCATTGCCACTGCCACCGCCACTGCCGGTGCTACCGGCGCCGGCAAAGGTCTGCTGCAGCGGCGTATCCGGTGCGGATGGCACGCCGAGACTGCCGCCCTGCGCCACCGGCAGTACCGGCTTGACGATCGAGCCGATCGTATCGTTGACCGGAGCGGCTGGCGCCAGCACCGTCAGCGAACCGTTGACGTAGTTGACTTTGTAGTTCGGCAGATCCGTGCCCGCCAGCGTGATGGCGTAATCGCCGGCCGCCGATTGCGCATTCGCGCTGGTGGCCACCGTCATCTGGCCCACAGTGTCGCCAGCCACCAGGCCACTGGTGCGATAGCTCAGCGCCGGATTAACTGCACCAAATGCGCGCGTCTGGTTATCCGCAGTGACGACCAGATCTTTCTGCGCGATGTTGGCGGTGGTAGTAGCAGCGGACGAAGCCAGCGTGTAGTTGCGCGCATCAGCGCCTCCCAGCGAGATGCCGCTGACCGTCACCGTCTTGCCGCTGCCCGCATTCTTGTCGCTGAATGCGGCACTGCCGCCAATCTCCAGCGCATCGCCAGCCAGACGGTTGTCGGCCACAGTGAACTGCACCGCCGTCGTACCGTCGTAGACTTTGTCGCTGGCCGTCACGCTGGCGGTCAGGCTGCGGGGCGTAATGGAAGCGTGTGCCTGCAGACTGCCGGTATTCATGGTGTAGTTACGCGCATCCGCGCCGGTCAGCTGGACGCCGCTGACATTCACGACCTTGCCGCTGCCGGCATTTTTGTCAGCAAAGACGCCGCTGCCGCTGATCTGCACAGCGTCGCCGCTCAACGCATTGATGCTGAGCGCAATACTGGCGGCGGTGCTGCCATCGTAAACCTTGTCTGCCGCCGTGGCATTGGCCGTCAGTGCGCGCGGCGTAATGGTGGCCGTACCGGAGCTGCTGACCGACAGCGTGTAGTTGCCGGCATCACCGCCAGACAGGCTCACATCGCTGAGGATCAGCTTTTGCACGCCAGCGTTTTTGCTGGCGAAGCTGCCGCCGCCGCTGATCTCCAGTGCATCGCCGCCGATGCGGTCATCGCTCAGATTGACGACAGCAGCAGTCGTACCATCATAAACCTTGTCCGCACCAGTCACCGTGACGTTCAGCGCACGTGGCGAAATCGATCCCGTGGTGGTCGCGCTGTTCGACGTCAAATGGTAGTTGCCCGCATCCTCGCCGCTCAACGTCACGCCGCTGACGCTGACCGCCTTGCCGCTACCGGCGTTTTTATCCGAATAATTGGCCGCTGCGGACAGGCTGAAGCGGTCACCGGCCACGCGGTTGTCACTGAAGCTGACGCTCGCACTGGCGCTACCGTCATAGGTCTTGTCCTGGCCGGTGGCCGTAAAGGACAGGTCGCGCGGCGTGATATCCGCGCTGCCAGCCGCACTACCCGATGCCAGCATGTAGTTGCCCGCATCCGCGCCAGCCAGACGAATATCGCTCACCGTCAGCGCCTTCTGGCTGCCTGCATTTTTATTGACGAAGGCCGCAGCGCCCCCTGTCACCGTCAGCACATCGCCCTGGATGCGGTCATCGCCCAGCGTTGCAACGGCGTTGACGCTGCCATCGTAGACTTTGTTGCTACCGGCAGCTGTCACCACCAGTGCACGCGGCGTAATGCTGGCCTGCGTGGTGGCGCTATTGGCGAACAACACGTAGTTGCCGCCATCCGCGCCGCCCAGTGTCACCCCGCTCACGCTGACGCTCTTGTTGGCGGCGGCATTCTTGTCGCCGAAGACAGCGTTGGCCGTGTAGCTCAGCACATCGCCGGCCACACGGTTGTCGCTGTAGTTGATGCCGGCATTGACCGTGCCGTCATAGACCTTATCGATACCCGTGACGCTGACGTTCAGCATGCGCGCCGTGATGGCGCCGGTACCGCTGTTACTGCTCAGGTCCAGCGTATAGTTGGCGGCATCGGCGCCGGACAAGCTGGCGTTGCTGAAGACCAGTGCCTTGTTGGCGCCGACATTCTTGTCCGCATAGCTGGCACTGCCGACACCCACCGTCAGCGCATCGCCATTCACGCGGTTATCGGTAAACGTGACCTGGGCACTGGTAGTGCCGTCATACACTTTGCTGACGCCAGTACCCGTGACCACCAGCGCGCGCTGCGCGATGGTGGCGGTGGTCGTCGCACTGCTATTGGACAGCACATAGTTGCGGGCATCCGGGCCGCTTAGCGTAATGCCGCTGACGCTGACGGTCTTGCCGACACCAGCATTCTTGTCCGCATAGCTTGCGGCATTGCTGTTGTAGTTCAGCATATCGCCGCTGACGCGGTCATCGCCAAAAGTCACCACCGCGCCGGTATTGCCGTCATAGACCTTGCCCGCACTGGCGATGGTGGCCGTCAGCGCGCGTTGCGCAATGCTGGCCGTGGTGCTGGCGGAAGTCGATGCCACGGCATAATTGCCCGCATCGGCACCGCCCAGCGCGATGTCGCGCACAGTGATGCTCTTGCCAGTGCCGGCGTTCTTGTCGGCGAAACTGGCGTTGCCGCTGATGGTCAGCACGTCACCTGCAATGTGATCGTTCTCGCTATAGCTGACCGTTGCTGCCGTGCTGCCGTCGTACACCTTGTCACCACCGGCGACGCTGACATTCAGCGTCTTCTGCGTGATCGTACCGGTGCCGTGCGCTGTCGTGGAAGCCAGCACATAATTACGCGCATCCGCGCCGCTCAACGCGACGCCATCCACCGAGATAGCCTTGCCGGCGCCCGCGTTCCTGTCGGCGTAGACGGCGCTGCCGGTCGCGCTCAGCGTCAGCTGGTCGCCGTGGATACGGTCATCACCGAGCGTGGCGCTGCCATTGGCCGAACCGTCATAGACCTTGCTGAGGCCATTCGCGGTGGCAGTCAGCGTGCGCTGGCCGATATTGGCGCTGGCGGTCACGCGGGCGCTATCCAGGATGTAGTTGCCTGCATCCGCGCCATTCAGCACCACATTGCCGATGTCGATGCCCTTGTTGCTGCCGGCATCCTTGCTGCCGAAAGCGGCGCTGGCGCTAAAGCCCACGCTATCGCCGCTCAAATGGTTGTCGGTATAGTTGACGGTAGCGGCAGTGGTGCCGTCATAGACTTTGTCCACACCGGTGGCGCTGATCACCAGCGAGCGTGGCGTGATGTTGCCGCTGCCGGTCGCGACAGCGGACGCCAGCGTATAGTTGCCCGCATCCGCGCCCGACAGGGACAGGCCTCCCACCGTAATCGTCTTGCCGTTGCCGACGTTCTTGTCGCCATAGCTGGCGCCGGCCGATGCCAAAGCCAGGTGGTCGCCCGCGACCCGATTGTCGGCCAGCGTCACGCTGGCCGTCGCCAGGCCGTCATACACCTTGCTGCCACCGGAAACGCTGACATCCAGCGTACGCACCGTGATGTTGCCACTGGTGTGCGCAGCCGTCGATGCCAGCACGTAGTTGCCGGCCGATGCGCCACTCAGGCTGATGCCGCTGATGGCGATGTCCTTGCCCACACCGACATTCTTGTCTGCGTAAACGGCGTTGCCGGCATAGGACAGCATATCGCCGGCGATGCGGTCATCCTGCCAGCTGACCACCGCGTTGCTGCTGCCGTCATACACCTTGCCATTGCTGCTGGCAGTCGCGGTCAGCAGACGTGGCGTGATGGCGCCGGTCGTGGTTGCAGCCACCGGCTGCAACGCATAGTTCGCCGCGTCGGCGCCGCTCAGCGTCACGCCGCCGATGGTGATGGTCTTGTTGCTGCCAACATTCCTGTCCGCGTAGTAGGCGCTGCCAGCCGCCACCACCAGGTTGTCGCCGCTGACGCGGTTGTCACTCCAGGTCACACTGGCATCCGTCTGGCCGTCGTACACCTTGCTGGCGCCGGTCGCGCTGGCCGTCAGGGTACGCGTGTTGATGCTGCCGGTAGTCATCGCGGTCGCCGATGTCAGCTTGTAGTTGCCGGCATCCGCGCCGGACAGGGACAAGCCGCTCACCGTGATATTTTTGCCGGTACCGGCATTCTTGTCGGCATAGCTGGCGCCGCTGCTGCTCAAGGTCACCGCGTCGCCACTCAGGTGATCGTCACTCAGGGTCACTGCAGCAGTGGTGCGGCCATCGTAGGTCTTGTCGCTGCCCGCCGCGCTCACAGCCAGCGTGCGCTGCGTGATGTTGGCCGTGGTGCTGACCGTGTTGGACGACAACGTGTAGTTGGACGCATCGGCACCGGTCAACGTCATGCCGGTCACGCTGATCTGCTTGCCGCTGCCGACGTTCTTGTCCGCATAGCTGGCGGTGCCGCTCAGGTTCAATGCATCGCCGGCGACCGCGTTGCTGAGGTAGTTGACCACCGCGCTCGCATTGCCGTCGTAAACCTTGCCGCTGCTGCTGACACTCACGGTCAGCGCGGCCGGGGTCACGGTCTGCTTGGCATTGTTGGCATTGAAGACCAGGTTATAGCCCATGCCGTCAGCCAGCGTGCCCTGGTTGATGTTGTACACCCCGACGTTCTTTGAACCGTTGACCAGGCCCAGTGCCCCAGTCAGGGCATTGCCCGCCGTGTCGCCATCGATGTAGCCTGTGGCATTGTAGTTGATGCCGCCGATCACACCGTCATACACCTTGCTCGAGCTGCTGGCAGTGACCGTCAAGGTTGGTGCGGCCGAATACAGGAACCAGTTGCCGCTGGCCGCATATTGCGGCGTGGCGCCGGTGTAGGACTGTGCATAGTGCTTGCTGTAGCCAAGCAGGTTTTCCGTGGTCTGGCCGGGCGTACTGGAATACACCAGATAGCGGCCGCTACCCGCCAGCACCAGCCCCTGCAAGGAGTTATTGGTGAAGGTGCCATTGCCTTTGGTGACAGCCACAATCGCATCGCCGCTGCCGCCCGCAATGAGCTGGCCAGCGGCGCCGATCACCACATCATTGCCGCTGTTTCCACCCAGGTTTTGTACCTTGATCGCATCGGCGCGCACCACGCTGTTGACGGTCAGCGCACCGGATGCGCTATTGGTTTTGTAAGCGCCTGCGGCATCGAGTTTCAGGTTCAGCGTTCTGGCGTTGATGCCACCGTTAATCGTCAACACCGCGCTGCCCGGATCGCGGTCCTTGTCGACCGGACCGGTACTGGCGTCAGGTTTGGCGGCGTTCGCCGTGATCGTCACCGTGCCGAGAGGAAGTCCGATATCGCCGTTAATCACGATGCTGCGGCCAGCGGACAGTGTCAGCGAGCCCAGGCCGGAAAGGCTGCTACCGGCATCCATCGTGATGTCATTACTGGCCTGCAGCGTGACCGTGGTCTGCGCATCGATGAGCAGATTATTCAGCGCGGCGGTGGAGAACATGGTGGTGCCGCCGCTGGCGCCAGTCGCGCTGTAGCCGAGGTCTTTCACCGCGTTGCTGCCGTTTTGAATCGAGAATGCATACACGCCGCCACTGGCTGGCGCATTGCCTGCCTGATCGGCGTAGGGCGCGCCGACCACCAGGCGATCACCGCTACCATTCATCGCCACCGCGAAGCCAAAGTTGTCATACTCGTTGGAGCTGACCTTGCCGTCCGGTGCGTAGGTATAGCCGTTGCCTACCGTGCTGACCAGCTTGGGCGCACCATAGCTGCTGTCGGCAAAATCATAGATGCGTACGGATCCCGAACCCAGCGTGGTGCCGCCGTATTTGGGCGCATTGGGCGCGCCCACCGCCAGACGGGTACCCGACGCATTGAAGGCGAGCGCGGAACCAAAGTATTCTCCATCCAGCAAGCTCACCTGGGTATTGCTGCCACCGGTGACGGCGCTGCTCAGCGTAGCAGCCTGGCTGGCGGTGCTGTAGCCGGCCGTGTACAGATACACCTTGCCGCGTCCATTGTCAGCATTGATGGCGCCCACCGCCAGGCGGTCGCCCGTGCCGTTCAGGGCAACCGCTGTGCCAAACAGGCTGTCAGCAGCGCCGCCGATGCGATAGGCAAAGGCGGGCACAAAGGACTGCGCACCCTGGGTATCGTTGTTGAACATGTACACCGCACCGGCGCTACCGCCTTCGTACAATGCCCCGATGGCCAGGCGGCTACCACTGCTGTTCAGTGCCAGCGATGAACCGAAGCCAATCGCACCGCCGTTCACGCCCTGCGTGGCGTAGCTGCTGCCCAGGTTCACCGTATCATTGGCGAGCAGATTCTGGAAGCCGCTCGTGGCAAAGCGGAATGCGTGAACCGCGCCGGCGCCGCCAGCCTGTCCCGGCGCGCCAATCGCCAGCGTCCTGCCGTCGCCGCTGAGCGCCACGGCGGAGCCGAACAGCGCGTCCGCGTTCAGGCTGAGATTGACGTTGCCGTTGCCGGTATAACCAGAGCCGATGGTGCCCTTGAGCGCCGCGCCGGCAAAGGTATTGTTGACAAAGGTGTACAGGCGGACCGCGCCCGCATTCTGCGTCGCATTGGTGGCGCCACGGTCAAATGGCGCGCCGACGGCCAGCTGCGTGCTGTCCGCGCTGAGCGCCACGCCAAAGCCCGAGCCGTCGCCGGCTTCCAGCGCGCTGTCGCCCTTGAGTATTTCGGAATACGTCCACTGGCTCGCGCTATTGCTGATGATGATGTTCTTCGGGTCCAGCAGCAGGCTGCCGCCGTGGCCCAGTGTCAGCTTGTCCAGGTTCACATAGCGCAGTGCGTCGGCCGAAGAGACTTCCACCGCGCCGCCGCGCGCGGCGCCATCGGCCTTGATCCCGCCCAGCAGCGTGGTCTGCTGCTGCGACCAGACGACGGCCGTGCCGCCCTGGCCCGTCTGGCCGCGTGCCGAGACGTCGATATTGCTGCTGTCATTGAGGAACACGCTGTCGGCATTGCCAATCGCGGCGGTCTGTCCCCAGCGCGCAAGGAAGCGCTCCGTGTCGGGCGGACTGCCATGCGGCGTACCGCCCTGGAAGGCGCCGCCTACGCGCACCAGGCCACCTTGGGTGGCGCCGCTGGCGTCCAGCGTGCCGCTGAACAGCGACACTTGCTGGCCGCTCACGTCGATGCGTCCGCCCACGCCGCTGCCGCCCCGCGCGCTGTGCGTGCCGGACGAGGTCAGGCCGGCGCCCGCGCCCAGCGTGGTGCTGCCGCCATCGGTGGCGCCATCGGCGCTGCTGACGGAAGACGTATTTTCAACCAGCGCATTGCCCGCTACATAGCTGACCGCACCACCGGCAGCGCTGCGGCCATTGGCGCTGACCACCGCGGCGGCAGACAGGTTGCCGCTGGCGTGGATGGCAATGCTGCCGCCGCTGGCGCCATCGGCATGCAGCGCGCCATCCACCGCCACGATCTGGCCCTCAACGACTATGGCGCCGCCCTTGCCGGCGCTGCTGGAGACATCCAGCGCGCCCGTGTGCACCTCGTCCGCCACCAGGCGGATGCTGCCGCCATCGCTGACGATGCCGCGCGCCTGCACGATGCCGGTGTTGTTGACGGTGGCCCGGGTCAGCGCATCCGCCGCCGCGGCGCTGAGCAGCACCTGGCCGCCGTCGGCGCTGATCGCGCCACTGTTGTGTGCCAGCGCCTGCAAGGCGCCGCGCGTGGTCCGCACGCCGATCAAGCCGTCGCCGCGCAAATCGACGCTGACCTGTTCACCCGCCGCCAACGCCACGCTGCCTTGCGGCGCGCTGATGCTGCCGCTATTGCTGACCGATGGCGCAACCAGCGCCACATAACCGCCGCTGGCGGTGCGGATACGGCCGGCATTGCTGACGGCGCCCGCGCTGCTGCTGCCGGTAAAGTCGTACTGCGCGTTGAGGAAGGCACGGTCGGAAATATTCAGCGACGACGCGGTCAGCGCACCCACATCCACCTGCGCGCTGGCGCCAAACAGCACGCCTTGCGGATTAATCAGGAACACGCTGCCGTTGGACGACAGCTTGCCGTAGATCTGCGAAGCATCGCTGCCGATTACGCGGTTCAGCGCCACCGCCGATGCCGATGGCTGGTCGAAGCGCACCGCCGCATCCGCGCCGATGTCGAAACGCTGCCAGTTGACGATGGCCTGGCTGGAACTCTGGGTGACCGTCATCTGGTTGCCGCTGGTGGCAATGCTGGCCTGGCCTGCGGCCAGTTGCGCGCCGCTCGGCAACGCATTGACGGCAGGCGGTGGCGCCGCCAGCGCGCTACCCGCCAGCGCGGCCCCGGCCAGCACCGCGCCAAGGCGGCGTGCTGCACGTACCGTGGAGTTGCTCTTGCCACGGCCGCGCGCAGTTTCAGCGACGACGATCCAGCAGGCATGGACATGACTCCAGACGAGACGATAAAAGCGGTTGGCAGAGGCGTGTTTGTGCATGGTAGTTCCTTAAACCAGCAGGCTGAATTCAGCGCGATAAGTCGTGGCACCGTTGCGCTTGGCGTCCGGCGCGAGATACAGGGCGAAATGGCCGATCACCTCGTTATCCATTTCGTAGGTGCCGGCCGCAACGCTGGCGCCGGCCGGGCCGGTGAACCGCAGCGTGAACTGCTCCAGCTTGGGCGTGTGTGCGGCAGCGGCGGCCAGCTTCAATGCGGCAGCACTGGTGGCATCCGCAGCACTGGCGGCCGGCGCAGCAGACGGCTCGGCCGTGACCGCGTCCAGCGTCAGGCCTATTGCGCCCTGCTCCGGGTGATTCAGCCAGAACTGCTGCCCCTGCAGCCCGCGTGCGCCCTCCAGCGACCAGCGATAGGCGTTGCCAGACGCCGCTTCCACTCCGGCCTGCGCGTCCGCTGCGCGCGCCGGTGTACCCAGCCCCAAGCCCAGACCCAGGCCCACTCCGGCCAGGGAGCCGCCGCCCATTTTTTTCAAAAGATCGCGCCGATTCATCATGCTGGTTCTCCGTAGTGTTGAGCGGTGGCGCTGGCGCGCCATTCCATCAGCCGGTACAGGCCGGACGTGCTGATTTCTTTAAAGCCCAGGCGCTGGTACAGGGACTGGGCCGGGTTGTTGACTTCGACATGGATGCTCACAGCAGGCCCCTGCTGCTGCAAGGCTTGCAGCAGCAGCGTGCCTAGCCCGCGGCCGCGCCACGCCGGCAGAAGCGCGATGTCGATGACGTGGATACGCTGCGCACCGCGCTGCACATACAGGCGCCCCACCGGTTCGCCATCGACCTCGATCACGTCGAAGTCGGCCTCCGGGTTGTGCTGGTGATAGTGCTGGTGCTGGGCGTCGAACTGCATGCGCAGAAAAGCGTCGGCCTGTTCCGCACTCCATGCGATCATCGCCATTTCCTCCGCGCGCACGGCGGCATACACGCGCCGTAAAAAGGCCTCGTCCTGCGGCTGGCAAGCACGTAGCGTGTAATGCATATCAGCTGCGTGCCGGATACACGCCTTGCAGCGCGATGCAGAAATTGAGCGTCAGGTAAGGCGGCATATTGTTGTGCGGCTGGTTGTTGCCAGACGGCGCAAGCTGCGCGCGCGCCACCGGCGTACCGGCCGTGTTGCTGTAGACCGGCACGCTGCCGCTATTCCCTTGCAGCACGCTGACGCCCGGCGTGCTGGCCGTCGCCGCGGCGTTGCTGGCCGACAGCTTGTGGGTGTGACCCGGTATCTGGGCCGGCGTCAGCGTCACGCTGGCTTCGCCGCCCTGGTCGCCAAGGTAATGCATGCTCAGGCCCGGTCCTTGGCCAGGATGCATGGGCGCGCGCGAACTCAGGTCGGGCAAGGCGAAGGTGGATCGGCCATCACCGCCATAGTTCGTGCCCAGCAGCGAGAACAGCGCCGTATTCTGCGATATCGGCATCAATCTGCCATTGCACATCGCCCAGCCTTTGGGCGCGAAGTTCCACGGCAACATGCGGATTTCCGCGACAAATGGATCGCTCATCGATGGGACTCCTTAGGTTTGCGACGGATAGACGCCGAACAGGCTGATGATGAAATTGACGCACAGATACGGCGCCATATTGTTGTGGGGCTGGTTCTGGCCGTTGCTGTAAGCAATCGCCTCCGACGCCATATCGACCGTGCCGCCGCCGCTCAGCGTATAGACCGCGGTGCCGCCGGTATTGGCCAGCGCGCCACTGCCGCTGACACCGGAAGCCGGGTCGCCGCGCTGGGCGGTCGCCTGCACGCCGTGGGTGTGGGCCGGGATTTGCTGCACGGTCAGGGTTACCTGCTCCACCCCGCCGGATTGGGCCAGTGTATAACTGCTGCCCATGTGCACTGGCACGCGGCCGCGCAGGTCAGGCAGGCAGAAGGTCGTCACGCCATCGCCACCGTAGCTGGTGCCCAGCAGCGTGAACAGCGTTTCGTTTTCAGAAATCGGCAACAACTGGCCCTCGCAAAACATCCAGCCCGCAGGCGCGAAGTTACCGGCAAATAGGCGTATCTCGCCTACATAGGGATTACTCATGGTTCATCCTGCGAAGTGAGTTAGTTTTGGCTAGGGAAAATGCCGGCCAGGGCAATGACGAAATTCAGCGCCAGGAAGGGTTGGCGGTTTTCATGCGACTGTGAACCGCCGACGGTGCTCACCGAATTCGGCGCCAGTGTCTTGCCGTCCGCCACGCCCAGCATGTCGCGGCCAAAGCGGCCTTTGGCGCCCAGCAGGGCGCCGGTCGGATCGCCGGTGTTGGCAAGCGACGCGCGGCCATACAGCGTGTGGCTGTGCTGCGGCATCTCATTGGCAGACACAGTGTGCGCCGCCTCGCCGCCCACCTGCCCCAGTACCAGGCTACCGGCACTGCCGTTGCCCATGCTGAACGGCACGCGGTCGCGCAGGTCCGGCAGCGCAAACGTGGTGCGGCCATCGCCGCCATAGGTGGTGCCCAGCAGCGCGAACAGCGCCTGGTTTTGATTGATCGGCAGCAGCCGGCCATTGCAGAACGCCCAGTTCTTGGGTGCAAAGTTAAACGCAAAAATGCGGATTTCACCTAAAAAAGGATCGCTCATGTCCGTGGCCTGTGGGTATCAGTTGAAGATTGCCTGGTAGTGGATGGCATCGCCTTCGCGGGCAACCGGAACCAGAAACAGGTCCAGCTCGCCATGGGCGGGGGCGTCGAGGGTGTAGATGTCTTGTGGCAATGCCGGCAGCGGGCCACTGAACAGCAGCGTGAATGCCTGGTGTCCGGGCAGGCTGGCGGCGACTTGCTCAGCTTCCAGCAGTTGCAGCTCGACACCGGCATGGGCCGTCACGCGGAAACGCTGCTGTATGCGGTCAGCAAAAAAGGAATAGGACAATGGCGACGCCATAATATTTTGATAACAAAAAAATTATGACGTATTATATATTAGATATTCTTGTTAAGAAATATCACTTTGTAGCACGAATATGCTACAAGCCGCACCAATACTGGTTTCAGCGCAGGCTTACATTTAGTCTGCGCGCGCAAAACGCCGCCGGTAAGCTCCCGGCGTGGTCGCCGCGAGACGGCGGAAATGGTGGCGCAGCGATTCCTCGGAGCCAAAGCCGGCGCGCTCGGCAATCTGCGTCAGCGGCACATCGGGCTCTTCCAGCATCTCCTTGACGATGGCCACGCGTTCGCGGATCAGCCACTCCACCGGTCCAAAGCCGGTGGCCTGTTGAAACTGGCGCTGCAAGGTGCGGGGACTCATGGCCGCGCGCTCGGCCATGCTGTTGACCGTCTGCGGCTGCGCCGGATGGCTGCGCAGCCAGTCCATCAGCCTGGACAACCTGCCCTGCTCGCCGTGCGCCATGGGACGCGGCAGGAACTGGGCCTGCCCGCCCTCGCGGTGCGGCGCCACCACCAGCCGCTGCGCCACCAGATTGCCGACCTTGGCGCCATGGTCGCGCCGCACCACGTGCAGCAGCATGTCCAGCCCCGCAGCCGAACCAGCGGCGGTGATCACCTGGCCATTATCCACATACAGATCGTCGGGCTGCACCGCGATTTGCGGGTAGCGCCGCGCCAGCCTTTCCGCATAACGCCAGTGCGTGGTGGCGCGCTGCCCATCCAGCACGCCGGCCGCTGCCAGCACAAACACGCCCGAGCAGATCGAGCACAGCCGCGCGCCGCGTGCGTGGGCGGCGCGTATCCAGGCCAGCAACTGCGGCGGCGGCGATTCATCGGCATCGCGCCAGCCGGGAATGATGATGGTGTCGGCGCGCTCCAGCAGCTCGGGCGCATAAGGCGCCTGCACGGTGATGCCGCCGGCGGCGCGGATCGGCCCCTGCTCCACTGCGCACACGGCAAAGTCGTACCAGTCCACGCCCAGTTCCGGACGCTCCAGTGCAAACAGTTCGACCGTGCAGCCGAACTCGAAAGTACACAGCCGGTCGTACGCCAGCGCCACCACGAGATGTTTTTTCATGGCGCAATCTTACCGTAGATTGGCCTGCGCGCCACTTCTGACCGTAACGAAGGCAACGCACAATGACGTCACTGCCAACCCATCAGGAGAAAACCATGTCCTACGTTACCGAAGTAACCGCCGCCGACAGCGCCGCCGCCCTGGCGCACTTTGAAGCCAGCTTCCGCTACGAGACCGATTGCTGGGACGTGCATAACGCCATCAGCACTGGCCAGCAGGATTTTGTATTGCTGGACGTGCGCGGCAGCGAGAAATACCAGGCCGGCCACGTGCCAGGCGCGCTGGATCTGGCGCACCGCAAGATCATCGGCTCCAAACTGGCCGAGTTCCCGGCCGATACGCTGTTTGTGGTGTATTGCGCCGGACCGCACTGCAATGGCGCGGCCCGTGCCGCGATCCGGCTGGCCAAACTGGGCCGCCCGGTCAAGGTGATGCCGGGCGGAATAACGGGCTGGGTAGATGAAGGGTTTGAACTGGCGAGGTCTTAAGAACCCAGCGCCTTTTCAACCGCGCTCACCAGCTGCTTGTCGCTCGGCGTGATCTTGCTGCCGAAGTTGTTGACCACGTTGCCGTGGCGGTCGATCAGGTATTTGTGGAAGTTCCAGGCCGGCGCCTTGCCGGTCGCCTTGATCAGATTGGCGAACAGCGGATTCGGTTCTTTGCCCGAGACCACCGACTTGGCAAACATCGGGAACTTCACGCCATAGGTGTTGTAGCAGAAATCGGCGATTTCCTTGCTGCTGCCTGGCTCTTGCTGGCCGAAGTCGTTCGACGGGAAGCCCAGCACCACCAGGCCTTTGCTGCCATATTTGGCATACAGGCCTTCCAGCCCCTCGTACTGGTTGGTGAAGCCGCAGTAGCTGGCGGTGTTCACCACCAGGATCACCTTGCCGGCGTACTGGCACAGGTCCTGCGGCGAATCGTCCTGCAGGCGCTTGAAGGTCTGCTTGAGGATGACCGGGCAGCTGCCCACCGGCACCGTTGCCGCAGCGGGAGCGGCCGGCGCTGCGGCCGGGGCTTGCGCCAACGCGGCGGCGCTGGCCGCCACGGTCAGCGAGGAAACAAGGCATAGCTGGGCGAGTGTCTTGGACATAATGGTCGGCAGGAGAGAATGAGGAACGGATCATTCTAGTCCAAATTAGTGCCCCTCGCACGATTGACCCAGATTAAGCAATGACTGCTTTCATGACGTTAATGTCATTCCATATGACACGGAGGCGGTATGCGTATTTTGCTCCTCATGCTGCTATGGATCAGTACTGCGCACGCGCAGCTGGTGTCCTTGCCTGCCATGCGCGCCGGCCAGGTCAGCGTCTCCGGCCTGTCGTCCGGCGCCTATATGGCGGTGCAGTTCGAGGTAGCGTTCTCGCGCAGTGTGATCGGCGCCGGCATCATCGCAGGCGGTCCGTATTTCTGCGCGCAAGGCAGCGTGCTCACCGCCACCACCAGCTGCAGCTGCAGCAACGACCTGCTCCCCTGCCGCGTGCGCGCGGGCGGCACGCGCGTGCCGGACCTGATCGCCATGACCGACTGGTTCGCTGCCGCGCAAACCATCGATCCCACCAGCGCCATGGCCAGCCACCGCGTCTGGCTGTTTTCCGGCAGCGCCGATTCCATCGTGCCGCCGACGGTGATGAACGACCTGCACACCTACTACCGCCATTACATCAGTGCCGGCCACATCAGCTACAAGCGCAACCTCAACGCAGAACACGCGATGCCCACCAATAGCTACGGCAATAGTTGCCTGACGCTGGGCACGCCCTACATCAACAACTGCAACTACGATGCTGCGGGCGAGCTGCTGAGCTGGATCTACGGGCCGCTCAACGCGCGCAATGAGGGCGCGCTCAGCGGCCAGTTCATCGCCTTCGACCAATCGGAATTCATCGCCGTGCCCAGCTGGCACGGCATGGCGGATTTCGGCTACCTGTATGTGCCCGCCGCCTGCAACAGCGACAGCGCAGGCTGCAAATTGCACATCGTCTTCCACGGCTGCCTGCAAGACCCGGACACCATCGGCGCCACCTTTGTACGCTATGCCGGCTACAACGCCTGGGCGGACAGCAACCGCATGCTGGTGCTGTATCCCCAGGCCACCGCCACCTATGCCAATCCCAACGCATGCTGGGACTGGTTCGCCTACGACGACACGCGCTACGCGCAGAAAAGCGGCCGCCAGATGGCCGCCGTCAAACGCATGGTGGACCGTCTGACCGGACTTATATGCCGCCCAGGCAGATGTACTTAATCACCAGGAATTCATCGATGCCGAGGTGCGAACCTTCGCGTCCCAGGCCGGATTGCTTGACGCCGCCAAACGGCGCCACCTCGTTTGAAATCAGGCCCGTATTCACGCCGACCATGCCGCTTTCCAGCCCTTCCGCCACGCGCCAGATACGGCCGACGTCGCGCGAATAAAAATAGCTGGCCAGGCCAAACTCGGTATTGTTCGCCAGCGCCAGCGCTTCCTGATCGGTGGAGAAACTGAACAGCGGCGCCAGTGGCCCGAAGGTTTCTTCTTTGGCGACCAGCATCTCGGCGTTGACATCGGCAATCACGGTCGGCTGGAAGAAGCTGTGCCCCAGCGCGTGACGCTGGCCGCCCAGCAGCAGACGGCCGCCCTTGGCCAGGGCGTCAGCCACGTGCTGTTCGATCTTCTGCACGGCCTTCTCATCGATGAGCGGGCCTTGCGTCACACCTTCCTCCACACCGTTGCCAACCTTGAGCTTATTCACAGCCGCCACCAGCTTCTGCGCAAACGCTTCGTACACGCCATCCTGCACATAGATGCGGTTGGCGCACACGCAGGTCTGGCCCGAGTTGCGGTACTTGGAGGCGATGGCGCCCTCCACTGCCGCATCCAGGTCGGCATCGTCAAACACGATGAACGGCGCATTGCCGCCCAGTTCCAGCGACAGCTTCTTGATGCTGGCGGCGCTCTGTTCCATGAGCAGCTTGCCGATCGCCGTCGAGCCGGTGAAGGTCAGCTTGCGCACAATAGGATTGGCGGTCATCTCGCCGCCGATTTCCTTGGCCGCACCCGTCACCACGCTGAATACGCCAGCCGGCACGCCGGCACGCTCCGCCAATACCGCCAGCGCCAGCGCGCAGTACGGCGTGGCTTCGGCCGGCTTGAGCACCATGGGGCAGCCCGCCGCCAGCGCGGGGCCGGCCTTGCGGGTAATCATCGCAATCGGGAAGTTCCACGGCGTGATGGCGGCGCACACGCCGATCGGCTCCCGGGTCACCAGGATGCGGCGGTCCGGCCATGGCGACGCCAGCGTCTCGCCCGCCACACGCTTGGCTTCCTCGCCAAACCACTCGATGAACGAGGCGCCATACGCCACTTCGCCGCGCGACTCGGCCAAGGGCTTGCCCTGCTCGGCGGTCATGAGCAGTGCCAGGTCGTCGGTGTTTTCCAGGATCAGGTCATTCCACTTGCGCAGGATGGCGGCGCGTTCCTTGGCCGTCATTTTGCGCCACGCCGGCCAGGCAGCGTTGGCGGCATCGATCGCGCGTCTGGTTTCGGCAGCGCCCATCAAGGGAACGGTGCCGATCTGTGCGCCGGTGGCGGGGTTGGTGACGGCCAGCGTGGCGCCGTTGTCGGCATCCACCCACTCGCCATTCAGGTAAGCCTGCTGACGCAGCAGGCCGGGGTCTTTCAGTTGCAGCATAAGGAGCTCCTTATTCCACGGTGAAGGACGACAGGTCGGGATGCGGTGGCGGATACTGCAGGTCCATGCCTTCCAGCGTCTCCAGCAGCAGACTGGCAATCACCAGATTGCGGTGGGTCTTGGAGTTGGCCGGCACGATGTACCACGGCGCATGCGGCGCATCCGTTTCGCGGATCGCCTTTTCATAAGCGCGCTGGTAGTCGTCCCATTTGGCGCGCTGCTTGATGTCTTCCGGATTGAACTTCCACTGCTTGTCCGGATCGTCGAGACGCTCTTGCAGGCGCTCGCGCTGCTCTTCCTTCGAGATGTGCAGGAATACCTTGACGATCACCGTACCCGTCTCCGCCAGCATGCGTTCGAAATCGCGGATCTGCGCGTAACGGCGCTTGCACTCCTCGTCATCGATCATGCCCTGCACCCTGGTGATGAGCACATCCTCGTAATGACTGCGGTTGAAAATCGCAATCTCGCCCTGGACCGGCACATGCTGATGCACGCGCCACAGGTAGTCGTGCGCCAGTTCGCTGTCGGTCGGCGCCTTGAACGCCACGGCACGCAAGCCCATGGGACTGATGCGGCTAAACAAGGCGCGCACCGTGCCATCCTTGCCTGCGGTGTCGGTCCCCTGCAGCACCAGCAGCACCTTCTGCCCGCGCTGGGCGTACAGCTTGTCCTGCAGGGCGGCGATGCGGTCGATCAGCGCGGCGGTGCGTTCGAGGTCCAGCGCCTTGGCGCGCGACTTGCCAAGTTTGGGATTGGCGGCGCGCGTCGAGAACGTGCGGTCGTCCGCGTCCTTGTCACGCAGCTTGAATTTGGGTGGCGCGCGGAAGCGCTGGCGGGCATTGTGTGTCATCGGATGAGCATATCACTTCGCTGCCAGCTCTGCCGCGCGGTATCCCCACCATGCGGCTTCCTCGAATACCGAAAAGCCCGACAGGTCGGCGTGGGCAAACAGGATCGGCCCGTCCACCTCGCGCAACGCCTTCATGCCGGCATTGCTGCGGAAGTGAGGCCACGGCACGGCCATCGCATGGCCGCGCAAGGTGATGTCAACGCGTTCGACGCAGGATGCAAACTGCGCGCCATACGCGGTCTTCAGGTCGGCGCTGGCCAGCGCCAGCAGTTCTTCCGGCCTGGCCGACGCCATCCAGTGCCGCGCCGTGGAGGCCTTGCGATCCGATAGCGCCACGTAAGCACTGAACACGGTTTTCTGCGGCGGCTGCTGGCGAATATCCTGATGCGTGGAGACCACAAAGCCCAGTCCCGGCTCGCTGTACACCACGTTGTCCCAGCACAGCGGCGGCGGATTGGCGCCACCTTGCAGCTCTTCCGGAAAACGCTTGAGCAGGAAATTCGCCACCATCCACGGTGCATATTCCGGCGCATGCTTGCTGGCGTCAAAACCGTAATCGCCGATGTTTTCCACCACGCGCGCCGCCACATAGGTCGGCATGGCGCAGATGGCTTTGCGCGCACGCACCAGATAGCTGGTGGCTTTGCCGTTTTCCAGCTTGAAGCACAGCGCTTCCACGCCATCGGCGGTTTTTTTAAGCGACACCACCGTCCCGGCCATGCGCTGGATCGCCGCCGCACGCTCCATGCCGGCCACCAGCGGCTGCAAGCCGCCCGGCCATGTCAGCCAGGCGCCGTTGCCGGCATTGGCGGCCTGGCCCCAGCGGCTGCAGTAGTAATGGAGCCCGGCCCATGCCGATACCTGGTCATAGCGCGTGCCGTAATCGTCACGGCAGCAGTAGTTGAGATACCAGTGCAGCGTCGGCGACTTGTAGCCATTCCGCTCCATCCACTGCTTGAGCGAGATGTCGTCCAGCGCCTGCCACTGCGGGTCTTCCGACGACATCACGGTCGGGAACACAAACACGCGGCGCCCATCCGCACCGCGCAGCTGGCGCAGGCGCTGGACTTCGTCGAAGAAACGCTTGTGCTCATCCAGTTCCCATTGCGGCACGCCCTCGGTGGGAATGAAGCCGTCCTGCCAGTGGCCGTTGAACAGCAGCCGCTCTTCCGGCGCGTGCAGGATGAAGCGTTCGTCGTAATAAGGCTTCTCGGCAAAGGCATCTTTCTGGATGATGCCCAGGTCCGCCAGGATTTCGCGCACATGCACGGACTCCGGCGACGGCAGCGGCAAGTAATGCGCGCCGGTCGGATATGCATATTCGCCAAACGCACCGCCTGCCGCATTACCGTAAGGCTGCGGGCCATCGATCATCAGCACATCCCTCTTGCCCAGCTTTTTCAGCTTCCATGCGGCGGTGAGGCCGGCAACGCCGGAGCCGAGAATCGCAATATCGGTGTGGATAACTTGCGATGGCGGCGGCAGCGCATGGCGGTCGCGCAGGAAGTGGCCTTCGTCGCGGCCGACGTAATGCACGGTCGGCGTAATCTCCTGCCAGCGCTGGAAGGCCAGGCCGCTGCCAGCGGCGGTCAGCCCGGAGGCGCCCGCCCAGACCAGAAAGGAACGGCGCAGCATCAGCGTATCACCCGGCGCCAGTCCTGCTCGAATTCATGCACGAGCGACTGGGTGTTGAGTCGGTTGGGCTCCATCGCCATCGGCTTCATGTCCGGCGGGAAGTTGAACATTTCGCGCGTGGTGTCGGCGTTCAGGTAGCGCATCGGCAAGCGATAGCTGGTTGGCGGCGTGTAGCTGGCCTGCGGCGTCGCCAGGATAAAGCCCCACTCGCCAAACGACGGCACATAGGCGTGATATGGATAGGTCTTCATGCCCACCTCGCGCAGCGTGGCGTCGATGGTCCAGTAAGCATGCGGCGCAAAGAACGGCGACGTGGACTGCACCACCATCAGGCCATTGGCCGCCAGGTGCTTGCGCACCATGCCGTAGAACGGCACCGAATACAGCTTGCCCAGCGCGAAACTGGACGGATCGGGAAAGTCCACAATCGCGGCGTCAAACATATCGTCATTGTGCTGCAGCCAGATCGCCGCATCGGCATTCACCACGCGCACGCGCTTGTCGCTGAAAGAGTTGTGATTCAGCCTGGTCAGCTCCTCGCGCCGGGTAAAAGCGCCCGTCATTGCCGGGTCCAGGTCCACCAGCGTGACGTGTTCGATATTTGGATAACGCAGGATTTCACGCAGCGCCAGGCCATCGCCGCCGCCCAGCACCAGCACGCGCCTGGCCCAGGGCATGGGCTGCAGCACCGGATGCACCAGCGCTTCGTGATAGCGGTACTCGTCGCGCGAGGAGAACTGCAGATTGCCATTGATGTACAGGCGCAGATCGTCCTTCCACTTGGTAATCACCAGGCGCTGGTAGGGCGTGGTGGTGGCAAACACGATCTCGTCGCCGAACAGGCCATGCTCGCCCCAGTAGGTCAGCTTGTCGGCAAACGCAAAACCGAACACCAGCGCGCACAGCACCGTGCAGGCGCGCAGCAAACGGCCCGTGACATTTTTGAGCTCTGTGGAAAAAGCCTTGATTGTCCACAGGGCCACGCCGACATTGAGCATCCCGAACAGGAAGCCGGTGCGCACCAGCCCCAGATGCGGCGCCAGCACCAGCGGGAACAGCAGCGACACGGCCAGCGCACCCAGATAATCAAACGTCAGCACCTTGCTGACCAGTTCATTGAACGCCGTCTGCCGCGCATTCAGCGCGCGCATCACGAGCGGCACCTCCATGCCGACAAAGGCGCCGATCAGGAACACCATCACATACAGCAGGGTGCGGAATGGCGCCGCCATCCACGAGAAGGTCAGGAACAGCACCGCCGCCGACACGCCGCCCACCAGGCCGACCGCCAGTTCGATATCCACAAAGCGCGCCAGCACATCCTCGTCCTTCACGTACTTGGAGAAGTGCGCGCCAACCCCCATCGCAAACAAGTAGCATCCAATAATCGTGGAGAACTGCAGCACCGAGTCGCCCAGCAGATAGCTGGACAGCGCCCCGGCGATCAGCTCATACGCCAGCCCGCAGGAGGCGACGACGAAGACGGACAGTATGAGAATCTTTTTGGTCATTTACACTCGTTTGCATTATTATCAAGTTAACTACTTTACCTGAAGGTACACCGTGCCTGCCATCCTAAATTATCTGATTCACCTCGCGCTAGCGGCTTTGCTGCTGGCCGCGTTCTTCAAAGCCTACACCTGGATGACGCCGTTCGACGAGGTGCTGCTGATCCGCCAGGGCAACCAGGCCGCAGCGCTATCGCTGGGCGGGGCGTTGATAGGTTTTTCCATCACCATCGGTTCAGCGCTCATGCATACTGCCGATTACCGCGAATTTTTCGCCTGGGCCTTCGGCGCCATGGTGGTGCAGATGCTGGCCTATGCGATCGCCACCAGTGCGCTGAAGATGTCCAAGGACCAGATTGAAGCCAACAACACGGCATTTGGCGGCCTGCTGGGCGCGATCTCCATTTCCATCGGCGTCATCAACGGCGCCTGCATTTCCTAACGAATTAACGCAAAGCGAGGACCATCATGGGTATCGGCAGCTTTATCAAGAAGCAGTTTATCGACGTACTGCAGTGGAACGAGGATACCGACGGCGTACTGGCCTGGCGCTATCCGATGGCGGACCAGGAGATCCAGAACGGCGGCGTGCTGGTAGTGCGCGAATCGCAGGTCGCGGTGTTCGTCAACGAAGGCCAGGTGGCCGACGTGTTCGGCCCCGGCACCCACAAGCTCACCACGCAAACCCTGCCGGTGCTGACCAACCTGAAAAACTGGGACAAGCTGTTCGCATCGCCGTTCAAATCGGATGTGTACTTCTTCAGCACCCGCGTGCAGACCGGCCGCAAATGGGGCACGCCGCAGCCCATCACCATCCGCGACAAGGACTTCGACATGGTGCGCGTGCGCGCCTTCGGCATGTACTCGTACCGTGTGACCAATGCCCAGGCGTTCTTCACGGAGATCAGCGGCACCCGCGAGATGTACACCCGCGACGAGGTGGAAGAACAGCTGCGCGGCATCCTGCTGGCCACCATGGCCAACTCGCTGGGTGCGTCGCAGGTGCCGTTCCTCGACATGGCGGCCAACCAGGCGCTGATGGCGCAGCAGGTCAAGGGCGACCTGACCACCGCGTTCGCGCGCTACGGCATCGCGCTGGATGAATTCAACGTGGCCAGCGTGAGCCTGCCGGAAGAACTGCAGGCGGCGCTGGACGAACGTATCTCGGCCGGCATGAAAGGCGGCATGAGCGCCGACAAGCTGGCCGGCTTCACCAAATACCAGGTGGCCAGCGCGATTCCGCTGGCAGCGCAGAATGAAGGCGGCATGGCCGGCATCGGCGCCGGACTGGGTGCCGGACTGACGGTAGGCCAGACTATCGGCCAGACCCTGGGCGCGACGCTGGCGCCGCAAGCCGCACCCGCTGCGGCAGCACCGGCCGCACCGGCGGAAGACGCCATCGAAGCGCGCCTGGAAAAACTCAAGGGCCTGCTGGACAAGGGTCTGATCTCGGCCACCGACTACGACAGCAGCAAGGCTGAACTACTGAAAAAACTGATCGGCTAACACTGCATGCAAATCGTTTCCTGTCCCAGCTGCGGTGCGGAAGTCACCTTCCGCTCGCATGCCTCGGTCATGGCTGTCTGTGAATATTGCAGCACGCGTGTGCTCAAGGATGCAGACTCGGTCAAGGACCTGGGCAAGATGTCGTCCGTGCTGGAGGACTATTCGCCGATCCAGATAGGCACCGCCGGTGTGCTTGGCGGGCGGCCATTTACGGTGGTCGGCCGCATCCAGCTGCGCTATGCGGCCGGCATGTGGAACGAGTGGTATTTGCTGTTCGATGACGGCAAAACCTCGTGGCTGGGCGACTCGTCCGGCCTGTACACCATCACTGCCGAATACCAGGGCAATGTGCAGCTGCCCGCGTTCGAAGCGCTGGTGCCGGGCCAGAGCTACCCGATCAACGGCTCTCCTTACATCGCCGCAGAAATCCGCACCGCCGATTGCATCGGTGGCCAGGGCGAGCTGCCGTTCAAGGTCGGCGATGGCTACCAGGCGCGCGTGGCGGACTTCCGCCGTGGTACGGAATTCATTACGCTCGATTATTCGGATGGCCCGCAGCCGGTGATCTATACCGGCCTGTCGGTCACGCTGGACAGCCTGCAATGCCAGCTGCTGCGCGACGATGACACCATCCAGCGCGCCGCCGGCCGTTATCGCGGCAAACTCTCCGCGCTGGACTGCCCTGCGTGCGGCAGCCCGATCAAGTACCTGCCCGGCGTGACGGCCAACCTGGTGTGCCCGTCCTGCGCCACCCAGATCGACGCCGCCAGCCCGAAAGCGGAAGTGATCGCCGCCGGCGAGCGCGTGGCCGCCGTGCCGCTGGCGCTGGAACTGGGCGCCACCGCCAAAATCAACAATCAGGAATTCACCATCATGGGCATGATGCGCCGCTCCGACGAGGAAGGCACAGAGTGGAACGAATACCTGATGTACGGCCCGCGCTCCGGCTTCTCGTGGCTGGTGGAGACGGATGACGGCTGGTCCGGCGCCAATGTGCTGTCGGCGTGGCCCATGCAGTACCAGCCGGGCGCGCCCACAGTGACGGTGGATAAGGTGCAGTTTTCCCGCCTCTACGACTACGAGGCGGCAGTGACGTACGCGGTTGGCGCCTTCAACTGGCGCGTGTCCGTGGGCGATGTCACGCAGGTGGAGGAGTTCCAGGCCGGCCAGCTGCGGCTGGCGTCCGAAGCGACGCAACAGGAGCTGACCTGGTCGCGCTCCTCGCCGGTATCGGCCGACCAGCTCAAGGCATGGTTTGGCGACGCCTTCAAAGGCCGGGCAAAGGGGCCGTCCAACAGCCAGCCATTTGCCCACAACAGCCACCGCAAAACCGCCAAGTACATCATCTGGTTCATGCTGGCCGTGAACGCGGTTCCGCTGCTGGCCAACTTCTCCGGCACCTGGTACCTGAGCGCGATTGGCGCACTGGCGATCTACCTGCCGGCGATCTTCCTGGATAACAACGATCAGACATGAGTAAATTTTTTATCTACGCGATCATCGTCGTGCTGTTCAGCTCCGGCAGCAGCTGGCTGCGCCTGGGTGGCGGCAGCACCAGTAGCGGTCGCGGCAGTGGCTGGAGTTCGCACACGGGCGGTGGCGGCGGCAGCTGGGGCGGCGGCTCGGGCGGCGGAGGCCATAAATGAAGCGCGAAGCACTACCCGCGCATGCGGCGCCGGCCATACATGCGCCGACCGGCACCCATGTGCTGGCCGACCTGAGCGGCATCGCTGCTGAAAAATTGTGCGACTGCGCGGCGCTGGAAAACCTGCTGCGCAACGCCGCCGACGCCGCGCAGGCCCGCGTGCTGTTCAGTCACTTCCACGCATTCGGCGAAGGCCAGGGCGTGACCGGCGTGGTACTGCTGGCCGAATCCCACATCACCATCCACACCTGGCCAGAATACGGCTTTGCCGCCGCCGACATCTTCATGTGCGGCAGCGCTCAGCCGAAGTTAGCGCTCGCTCTCATCGAACAGGCCTTGCGCCCTGGTGGTACCAGGATCACCAGGACACAACGGGCGCCTGTCAGTTAGCTTTCGGGACGCTGTCCCCGGCTGCCGGTTTCAACGGCGCATTGGCAGGAATGCCGGCGGTATCGACCTGGCGCAGGGCCACCACAATCGTCGGCGGGTAGTCGAAACCCGCACCGGTATTACGGTCAACGATATAGCCGATACCGCCGCCCAGCAGGATATTGCCCCACACCGCGCCATTCGATTTCGACTCGGCAGTGGCGTTGCCGGCATACGCGTCCCGCTTGCAGTCGATCGCCAGATTACCCGTGCTCTTATGCACCGTCACGCTGCCCGGGCTGGTCAGGAACCAGCTGCCAGCGTCGTTCGTCAACGTGCAGCCCAGGCCGGCAACTTCCTTGTTATCGAAAACCGTGGTGACCGAGATCGGCTGCATCTTCTCACCTGCGATCGATGCGCAGCCGGTTAACGCTACCGCCCCCAATAAAGCGAGTATTCTTTTCATATCCATCCCTGTATTTTTGTTTTTAAAATGCCTATACAAAAAGGCGCGGGCACAATACCCGGTTACTGCCTCAACAAAACTATCAGATAGTTTCACTCAAGAAAATAAATCGCGAGGATCTGCATGACGCTCTCCATCCTGGGCCAAATCGCTCTACCCGTGACCAGCACCGACCGTGCCGAGCAGTTTTACGGCGACACGCTGGGCCTGCCCAAACTGTTCCGCTACGGCGACCTGGCCTTCTTCAACTGCGGCGGTGTGCGGCTGATGCTGGACGGCGGCCGGGACAAGGTCGATGCCGGCACGGGCGTCTGCCACTACTTCAAGGTGGAACACATCGACACCGTGGCGGCCACACTGCAAGCCCGGGGCGTGGCTTTCGAGCGTGAACCGCACCTGGTCGCGAAAATGCCCGACCACGCATTGTGGATGGCCTTCTTCCGCGACCCGGACGGCCATCTGCTGGCGCTGATGGAAGAAAAACGCTGATCGATCAGGCGGCCTGCTGCGCGGCAATCGCCGCATCTTTTTCGCGGGCAGCGACGGCAGACGGACGGCCGTTGACGCGCGCGACGTAGCGTTCGATGACGGACAGCTTGGGCAGCAGCTCGAAATACCCCATCCACTCGAACGCGGTTGCCCACAGCACGTCAAGCGCCGTGAACTGCTCGCCCAGCAGGTAGGGGCCTGGCGAGAGCTGCGCGATCAGCGTGTTGAACATGGTGTCGAAATCGCCGTAGTGGCAGGCGGTTTTATCGGCCGGCTTGTTCTGCATCCACTGGTCGACAACCGCCGGCTCGAAACAGCTGCCATAGAACGCCATCCAGCGCAGGTAAGGACCACGCAAGGGATCGCCGAGCGGCGGCGCCAGTTTCGCGTTCGGGAACAGGTCAGCCAGGTAGAGGTAGATCGCCACCTGCTCGGTCACCACCGCGTCGCCATGGCGGATGGCCGGCACTTTGCCCATCGGGTTGACGGCCAGGTAGGCGGCTTCACGGTTCTCGCCCTGCTTCATGTTCATCACCTGCAGCTCGTAGGGCGCGTGCAGCTCTTCCAGCAGCGTCAATACGCCGGTCGAGCGGGAATGCGGGCAGTGGTACAAGGTCAGTTGCTGGTTCATGTGTTTCTCCGGTCAGGTGGTGAAACGCACGATAACTCTTGCTAACATGATGGTCTTGTAAAAACGCGAATACATCATGGCGATGCTGCAAAGTGTACCTCGTCCGACACGCGGGGTAGTCAATCCCGGTGCTGCGGAGAAGATCTTCCGGCTGGAGCGCTATCTGCCGGAGGCGGACCTGGCGCCGTTTGTCGAACACTTCTGGCTGGTGGCGTGGTCGCTGCCGGAGGGTGTGACGCACACCCAGCGCACTCTGCCCCGCCCGTCCGTCCACGTGGTGTTTGAAACCGGCCACACGGCAGTGTTCGGCGTGATGACAGGCTCGTTTGAATACACGCAGCGCGGCAGCGGCCGGGTGCTGGGCGTGAGCTTCCGGCCCGGTGCGTTCCGCGCCTTCCTGAAGGCCGAGGTGCAGTCGATTACCGACCGCGAACTGCCGCTGTCCGCGGTGTTTGACTGCGATGACGCAGAAGCCGAGCGCAGCGTGCTGGATGCGCCGGACGATGCCGGCATGGTGGCCGCCGCCAGCGCCCTGCTGCGCCGTGCGCTGCCCACGCCGGATCCCATGGTGGAGCGCATCGCCGACATCCTGCACACGATCGCCAGCAATGCCGACATCACGCAAGTGGCGCAACTGGCCGACCGTGCCGGCCTCGGCGTGCGCAAGCTGCAGATGCTGTTCAAGGACTATATCGGCGCCAGCCCCAAATGGGTGATCCGCCGCAACCGCCTGCTGGACGCCGCCGATGTGCTGGCCAAGGGCAGCGACATCGACCTGGCCGAACTGGCGCAGCAACTGGGCTATTACGACCAGTCCCATTTCACCACCGACTTCGAAAAACTCATCGGCAAACCACCAGCTGACTATCGCCGCAACTGCAGGTAAGGAATTGGTTCGCCGCGATTCGTCACTATCACCGCCATGGTTGACGGCCGTCCCGTACAGTGACACACTGCGCACTCCACTCAACCACAGGAGACCAAAAAATGCGCCACGTAGATATTGCCCTCCTGTCGGCTGCCTGATTACGCCAGGACTTTCCTGCTCTCGTTGTTGATCCGCGCGTTCTCGCGCAGCTGACTTCCCGTATTCGTCGCCCATCGCTTTACTGCGGAGGGTATCGCTCGTCTTACCGGAATCCATATCATGATCGACATCGATTTTGCATCGCTGCGCCTTATCGGCTTGAACCAGACCATCATCAGCCAGCTGGACCAACCACCACCAGGCGCCCGCCTGGTCCGCATTACTGAAATTCACCGCGCGTGGCTGACCGTGCACGACGGTCACTGCGAATTGCGCGCCCGCGTTTTGCCAGCACTGCACAGCCAGGACCTGGCCGTCGGCGACTGGGTGCTCAGCACCACGCTTGCTCACGATGAGCACTGGCTGTGCGCTTTGCTGCCACCAGTCACGCACATCGGCCGGCGTGGCCATCATGGCCAACATCACAGCCTGGTCAGCAACGTCGATACGGCGCTGCTGGTGATGGGCCTGGACCATGACTTCAATCCGCGCCGCCTGGAACGCTATCTCACCATCGTCAAGACAGCGCAGGTCGATCCAGTGGTGGTCCTGAGCAAGGCTGACGTCGCTCAGGATGTGGCGCAGCGCATGGCATTGCTGCGGCAACGCCTGCCAGCCGGCATTCCTGTGCTGGCCGTCAATACTCTCAGTGCAGACGCTACTCTGCAGCTGGCGCCGTGGCTGGGCGCAGGGCAGACACTGGTGCTGCTGGGTTCTTCCGGCGCCGGAAAATCATCGCTGACCAATACGCTGACGCAAGCGCATCAGCCCACTGGCGGCGTACGCCATGGGGACCACCGTGGCCGGCATACGACCACCTCACGCTCGCTGCACCAGTGTGCAAGCGGCGCCTGCATCATCGACACGCCCGGACTGCGTAGCTGGCAAGCCGATGCGGACGAGAGCAGCATTGCCGCGAGTTTCGAAGACATTGATGCGCTGGCAGCACAGTGCCAGTTCCGCGATTGCCGCCATGCCAGCGAACCCGGCTGCGCAGTGCGCGGCGTGATCGATGGCGACCGTCTGCAGAACTACCACAAGCTGCTGCGCGATGCGCGCCGCAGCGGGCAAAGCCCGCTGGAACGCATCGCTGAGGTGGCCAAGTGGAAGGTCTTGCAGCGGGCCGCCAGCGCCCGCAACAAACAGAAGATGCGTTAAACCGCAGCCGGTGCTGGCTTGCGTACCAGCACCGGCAGGCACAGCAGATAGAGGCTGGCGCCGATCAGCCACACCAGGCCAGGGAAGGTGCCGCGCGAGGCAAAGTAGATGGTGCTGATGCCCACCGGCCCAATCACAGATGCCAGGCTGGCCGAGCTGGCCAGCACGCCTTGCAGTTTGCCTTGCTGGTCCGGACCGACACTGCCGGATACCAGCGACTGCAACGCCGGTGCGCCAATACCGCCCAGGCAGAACAGCGGCATCAACGCGAATGCTATCCAGCCGTGGCTGGCCAGTGCCAGCACCACATAGGCCGTGCCGTCAGACACCATGCCAATCAGCAGCGCGGCACGCTCGCCCCAGCGTTCAGCAATCGGGCCGGCAATGAAGGCTTGCGCCACCGCGTGGAAGGCGCCAAAGCCGGCCAGCGACAAGCCGATGGTCCACGAGTCCCAGGCGAACTTGTCTTCACCGTACAGCACCCAGATGGTGCCGCCAATTTCGCCCACCAACACCAGCACCACATACGCGCCGATCAGCGGCAGCAGGGCCTTGAAGCTGGCGGCCCAGCGTAAATTGCTCAGCGGATTAAAGCTGATGCGCTCGGCAGGTGCCGTGTTGTCCTGGCGGGTGTGCGACTCCTTCACCAGCCACAGGGTCAGCAGCAGGTTGAGCGCATTCATGGCCGCTGCAGCCAGGAACGGCGCGCGCACCCAGTAGGCGCCGAGCAAGCCGCCAATGATGGGGCCGATGATGAAGCCGATACCGAAGCACGCGCCCAGCTGGCCATAGCGGCGCGAGCGCTGGTCTTCCGGCGTCACGTCAGCAATGTAGGCCGACGTCACCGCCATGCTGGCGCCCGTGATACCGGCAATCGCCCGGCCCACAAACAGCAGCGACAGCGACGGCGCAATCGCCATGAACAGGTAGTCGACTACCGCGCCGGCCAGCGACAGCAGCAGGATGGGCCGGCGGCCATAGCGGTCGCTCAGTACGCCGAGGATCGGCGAGAAAATGAACTGCATCAGCGCGTACAGGCCGGTAAACGCGCCAAAGCGCCAACCCAGCTCCGAGGTGTGGCCGACATCACGCATCAGCTGCGGAATGATCGGCATGGTCAGGCCGATGCCGATGGCACTCAGGACAACCGTGGAAAAAATAGTGGCAAGTGCGCGATTCATTGTTGTTATTTTTTGGAGGAGAGGACGGCGATTATAAAAATGCCAGCATCGCGCGGATGTGCTTGCCGTCACAAGCGGCAGCAGAAATAAAAAAAGACAGCCGAAGCTGTCTTTTTGGGGATGCTGCTTGTGCGTTGCTTAGTGCTTGGCGACCGAGCGCAGTTTGGCGATCGCGGCCAGTTGGCCGATTGCCGCTGCCAGCTCGGCTTGCGCTTTCGCGTAGTCGATGCCGGAGCTGTTGTTGGCCAGCGCTTCTTCGGCACGTTTCTTGGCCGCGGCCGCTTTGGCCTCGTCCAGATCCTTGCCGCGAATCGCGGTATCCGCCAGCACCGTCACGGCGTTCGGTTGCACTTCCAGCAGACCGCCGGCGACGAAGACGAACTCTTCTTCAGCCTGGCCTGGAACCTGGATGCGCACCGCGCCCGGACGGATGCGGGTAATCAGCGGCGTGTGCTTCGGGTAGATACCCAGCTCGCCCTGCTCACCCGGCAACGCGACGAATTCGGCTTCGCCAGAGTAGATCAACTCCTCGGCGGAAACCACGTCAACGTGAATAGTGTTTGCCATGTGTGTCCTATCGGGTAGAACGGTCCCGCCTCACAGCGGGACCGGACAACTCAACTGATTAGTTGAGCTTTTTGGCTTTTTCGATGGCTTCTTCGATCGTGCCAACCATGTAGAACGCTTGCTCTGGCAGGTGATCCAGTTCGCCCGAGGCGATCATCTTGAAGCCCTTGATGGTGTCTTTCAGCGACACGTATTTACCAGGCGCGCCGGTGAACACTTCAGCAACGTGGAACGGCTGCGACAGGAAACGCTGCATCTTACGTGCGCGTGCTACCAGCAGTTTGTCTTCCGGTGCCAGCTCGTCCATACCCAGAATCGCGATGATGTCACGCAGTTCTTTGTAGCGCTGCAGGGTGCCCTGTACGGCACGTGCGGTGTCGTAGTGGTCCTGGCCAACAACCAGCGGATCCAGCTGACGCGAGGTCGAATCCAGTGGGTCCACCGCAGGGTAGATACCCAGCGAGGCGATGTCACGCGACAGAACCACGGTCGAATCCAGGTGACCGAAGGTGGTCGCTGGCGACGGGTCGGTCAAGTCATCCGCTGGAACGTACACGGCCTGGATCGAGGTGATCGAACCGGTCTTGGTCGAGGTGATACGCTCTTGCAGACGGCCCATTTCTTCGGCCAGGGTAGGCTGGTAACCCACTGCGGAAGGCATACGGCCCAGCAGTGCGGAAACTTCGGTACCGGCCAGCGTGAAGCGGTAGATGTTGTCCACGAAGAACAGAACATCTTTACCTTCGTCACGGAATGCTTCCGCCATGGTCAGACCGGTCAGCGCCACGCGCAGACGGTTACCTGGTGGTTCATTCATCTGGCCGTAGACCATCGCGACTTTCGAGTTGGCCGGGTTTTCCAGGTCAACTACTTTAGCGTCAGCCATTTCGTGGTAGAAGTCGTTACCTTCACGGGTACGCTCACCCACACCAGCAAACACGGACAGACCCGAGTGTGCTTTAGCGATGTTGTTGATCAGTTCCATCATGTTGACGGTCTTGCCCACACCTGCACCGCCGAACAGACCCACTTTACCGCCTTTGGCGAATGGGCAAACCAGGTCAATCACCTTGATGCCGGTTTCCAGCAGATCCTGCGATGGCGACAGTTCGTCGTAGGCAGGAGGCGCGCGGTGGATCGACGCGATCTGGTCGTGAGCGACCGGGCCGCATTCGTCGATCGGGTTACCCAGCACGTCCATGATACGGCCCAGGGTGGCTTTACCCACTGGTACCATGATCGGCTTGCCGGTGTTCTGGATTTGCATGCCGCGACGCAGACCGTCCGACGAACCCAGAGCAATGGTACGGACAATGCCGTCACCCAATTGTTGTTGTACTTCCAGCGTCAGCTCGGAGCCTTCCATCTTCAAGGCATCAAATACCTTAGGCATTGCGTTGCGTGGAAACTCAACGTCAACCACCGCGCCGATACACTGAACGATTTTGCCATCAGCCATGTTCGTTCCTTCAAATATAGTTAAATTCGTTTAAACCGCTGCCGCACCGGCGACGATTTCGGAGAGTTCTTTGGTAATCGCAGCTTGGCGGGTTTTGTTGTAGATCAGTTTCAGTTCGCCGATCACACTACCTGCGTTGTCGCTTGCCGCCTTCATCGCCACCATCCGCGCCGATTGCTCGGACGCCAGGTTTTCCGCTACCGACTGGTACACCAGCGCTTCTACATAGCGCTCCAGCAGTTCATCGATCACGGTGGCTGCGTCTGGCTCGTAAATGTAATCCCAGTTGTGATTACCTTCGTCAGCCTGCTTCTTCGCAGCTGGCAGTGGCAGCAGTTGTTCAACCACTGGCTCCTGCTTCATCGTGTTAATGAACTTGGTGTAGCACAGGTAAACCGCATCGACTTCGCCGTTCTGGAACTTTTCCAGCATCACTTTGACGGGGCCAATCAGTTTTTCCAGGTGCGGGGTGTCGCCGATCTGGGTTACTTGCGCAACCACCGGCACGCCAACGCGATTCAGGAAACCCAAACCTTTATTACCAATCGCCACTGCAGCAATCTTGTTGCCAGCGGCTTCCAGCTCACGCGTTTTATTCGTCACCAGACGCAGCACGTTGGTGTTCATACCGCCGCACAGACCCTTGTCGGTCGTGACCACGATAAAACCAACTGCTTTTGCCGATTCCTTGGCTTCATCAGCCAGGAAGGCGTGCGTATATTCTGGATTTGCGTTAGCCAGATTAGCAGCGATATTACGAATCTTCTCACTGTAGGGACGGGCGGCGCGCATGCGATCTTGCGCTTTGCGCATTTTCGATGCGGCGACCATTTCCATCGCCTTGGTGATCTTTTTCGTATTTTCTACGCTTTTGATCTTGCCACGTATCTCTTTGCCTACTGCCATGAGTCCTTACTCCTTCTGCGCTGAAGGCGACCCAGGGTAATCCCCGGGTCGCCAAGCTAACTTAAAATGCGCCGGATTTCTTGAAGTCGGCGATGGCAGCGGACAGGGCGGCTTCGCCGTCTTTGTCCAGTTGCTTCGACGATTCAATCTTCGACAGCAGGTCAGCTTGTTTGGTCTTCAGGTACGCATGCAGGCCGGCTTCGAACGACAGTACTTTCTTGACTTCGACGTCGTCCAGGTAGCCCTTGTTCACTGCGAACAGCGAAGCGGCCATCAGGGAAATCGACAGTGGCGAGTACTGCTTCTGTTTCAGCAGTTCGGTCACGCGGGCACCGCGGTCCAGCTGCTTACGGGTCGATTCGTCCAGGTCCGAAGCGAACTGCGCGAACGCAGCCAGTTCACGGTACTGGGCCAAGTCGGTACGGATACCGCCCGACAGGTTTTTGATGACCTTGGTCTGCGCTGCACCACCCACGCGCGATACCGAGATACCCGCGTTAATTGCAGGACGTACGCCGGCGTTGAACAGCGAGGTTTCCAGGAAGATCTGGCCGTCGGTAATCGAAATCACGTTGGTTGGTACGAACGCCGAAACGTCGCCAGCCTGGGTTTCAATGATCGGCAGCGCGGTCAGCGAACCGGTCTTGCCGGTCACAGCGCCGTTGGTGAAGGCCGACACGTAGTCAGCGTTCACGCGCGCTGCACGTTCCAGCAGACGCGAGTGCAGGTAGAACACGTCGCCTGGGTAAGCTTCGCGGCCTGGTGGACGGCGCAGCAGCAGCGAGATCTGACGGTAAGCAACAGCTTGCTTCGACAGGTCATCGTAGACGATCAGCGCATCTTCACCGCGGTCACGGAAGTATTCGCCCATGGTGCAGCCCGAGTAGGCCGAAATGTACTGCATGGCAGCCGATTCCGATGCCGAGGCGGCCACCACAATGGTGTACTCCAGCGCGCCGTGCTCTTCCAGCGAGCGCACGATGTTCTTGATGGTCGAGGCTTTTTGGCCGATGGCAACGTAGATACACGTCATGCCTTGGCCTTTTTGGTTGATGATCGCATCAACCGCAACTGCCGACTTACCGGTTTGACGGTCGCCAATGATCAGCTCACGCTGGCCACGGCCAATGGGTACCATCGCATCGATCGATTTCAGGCCGGTCTGCATTGGCTGCGAGACGGACTCACGGGCGATCACGCCTGGCGCGATCTTTTCGATCGGCGAGGTCAGCTTGGCGTCAATCGCGCCTTTGCCGTCGATCGGCTGGCCCAGTGCGTTGACCACACGGCCACGCAGTTCCGGACCGACTGGCACTTCCAGAATACGGCCGGTGGTTTTCACCGTGTCGCCTTCGGAGATGTGCTCGTAAGCACCCAGAATCACGGCGCCAACGGAGTCACGCTCCAGGTTCATCGCCAGACCAAAGGTGTTACCTGGGAATTCCAACATCTCGCCCTGCATCACGTCCGACAGACCGTGAATGCGGACGATACCGTCAGCAACGGAAATCACCGTGCCTTGGTTACGTACTTCAGCGCCACCATCAAGGCCTTCGATACGGCTCTTGATCAGCTCGCTGATTTCAGATGGGTTGAGTTGCATACTAACTCCTAAAAGTGTTTCTCTCAGCTTGCGCGAGATGAAGAATCTGTTCTAAGCCGGTGGCCGAGTGGGAACTCAGGCTACCAGTGCAACACGCATTTGCTGCAGCTTGGCGCGCACCGAAGTGTCCAGCACTTCGTCGCCGACCACCACGCGCACACCACCGATCAGGGCTGGGTCCACGGTTACGACCGGGTTCAGCTTGCGGCTGAATTTCTTTTCCAGCGTAGCGATCAGCGTGCTCACTTGCGCAGCGTCGAGCTCAAAGGCGCTGGTGATTTCCGCGTCTGCCGCACCTTCCGCAGCGTTTTTCAACGCCAGGAACTGCGCGCCGATTTCCGGCAGCAGACTGATACGGCCATTTTCCACCAGCATGGTCAGGAAGTTATTGGCTTCCGTGCTGACCGGGGTTTTCACCAGGGCCTTGAAGGCGGCGACGATATCGCTGGCCGACGCTTTCGGGTTGCGGGCAAATGCTTGCACCTCGGGGTGGGCACCGATCTGGACCAGTTCGGCCACCAGTTCGGACCACGCCGCGAGGTTGAACGATTCCTTACCTGCTTGGGCTACGCGGAACAAAGCTTCCGCGTAGGGACGGGCGACGGTTGCGTTTTCTGCCATGATTACAGCTCGACAGCCAGGCGCGACAACAGATCGGCGTGGGCCGAGGCGTTGACTTCGCGCTTGAGGATTTGCTCGGCGCCCTTCACAGCCAGGTCAGCCACCTGAGCGCGCAGCGCTTCACGCGCCTTGGCCAGTTGCTGCTCGGCTTCGGCTTTAGCTTGCGCAATGATGCGGTCCGCTTCAGCTTGTGCATTCGCTTTGATTTCTTCGGCGACCAGTTGCGCGCGCTTTTCAGCGTCAGCAACACGTTGCGAAGCTTCTTCGCGTGCACCGGCCAGTGCTTCGCTGGCGCGCTTTTCAGCGACAACCATTGCTTGCTGGCCCTGGTCGGCCGCAGCCAGACCATCAGCGATACGCTTGGCACGCTCATCCAACGCTGCGTTCAGCGATGGAAATACGAACTTCATCGACACCCAGACCAGCACCGCGAAGGTGATCATCTGACCGATGAGAGACATATTGATGTCCATACCTTTGCTCCTAACTAAAAGTTTCTCCTAGGGTGGAGCAAATTACTGAGCGACGGTTTGCAGAGCAGCCAGGAATGGGTTGCTGAAGGTGTACAGCAGAGCAACACCAACGCCGATCATCGAGATTGCATCCAGCAGACCAGCGATCACGAACAGTTTGGTTTGCAGTTGTGGCATCAGTTCTGGTTGACGAGCCGAAGCTTCCAGGAATTTACCGCCCAGAATGGCGAAACCCAGAGCGGTACCGATAGCGGCCAGGCCGATGATGATAGCGGCTGCCAGAACGGTCATGCTTTGTACTTGTGCGATCAGAGCTTGCATTGAAATTTCTCCTAAGATTTAAAAAAGACTACAGATACTAAAAAGTTAAAACGAAAGTTGCTTAGTGCTTCTCAACCGCAATGGCCAGATACACCACCGTCAACGCCATAAACACAAACGCTTGCAGAGTCACCACCAGGATGTGGAAGATAACCCATGGGCCACCGAGCAGCCACTGCGCCCACCATGGCAGCAGAGCGATCAGAATGAACAGCAGTTCGCCGGCGTACATATTGCCGAACAAACGCAGCGACAGCGACAGTGGCTTAGCCAGCAACTCGATCAGTTGGAAAGCCAGGTTGATCGGCGCCAGGATGATGGCCATGAAGCCATGCGCATGGAACGGCGCGGTCAGCAGCTCTTTACCCCAGCCGCCGAGACCTTTGGCTTTGATCGAGAAACCAATAATGCACAGCATGACGCCAAACGACATGCCGAAAGTGTGGTTGACGTCGGCGGTCGGCACGACACGCAGCTTGTGGACGCCAGCAAAGCTCAGGAGTTTAGGCAGCAGGTCGACTGGCAGGAAGTCCATGGCGTTCATCAGCCAGACCCAGCAGAAGATGGTGATGGCCAGTGGCGCAATCACCTTGCTCTTGGCGTGGAAAGCCGAATTGACCACGTCGTTGACCAGTTCCATCACGGCTTCAACGAAGTTTTGCAGCTTGCCTGGCACACCTGCGGTGGCGCGGCGGCTGGCCATATAGAAAACACCGAGGAAAATCAGGCCCAGAATGGCCGAAACCCAGAACGTGTCCAGGTTAAACATGCCGTCCGCCGATTTCAGGTGGCTTAAGTGGTGCTGAATGTACTCAATATTAGTGGGCGCTTCATGCCCTACGTGTTCAGTGGTCATAAAAATATAAGATTTTGGTGATTAAATTGCGAGCAATGCCAACCAATACGCCATAGTTGCCACCGCGAAACCCAAGATCAGCCATAACCATGAGGCCGACTGAAACAACGCTAGTGCCAACGCAAACAGCACTACCGTGATAAATATCTTTGTCACTTCTGCCCGCACATGCGCGCGAAAAGCTTGTTTGGCGTCATTTGTTCCGCGCGCAACAATCATCGCGTACATCAGGCTCCCGATGACTGCGATTGCTCCGCCATAAGCGGCCGACCAAGCTTTGAGTACTCCACCCAAGTTCCAGGTGAGCAAGGCGAATCCAGTAGCGATGGCGAACTGGAGGGCGACAATGCGGAACACCGGTTGCGAGATGCTCGTGGAATTACTCACTACCGAGCTCCTTAAAAACCGATTAAACCCCAAAAGACGCGTGATTATATGTGTCTTTCATGTATCACGTCAAACATGCTGCACCGCAGCAGAGCATTTAGTGCACGAATGAGACGCTTTTAGAAACATTTCCTGCGTGGTTGCACCAAGTTGGAACCAGTTAGACGTTTACCCCAATCCGGGGTCAGGTCCGTCATTTCTACACAAGCTCGACCGTAGCGGACATAACAGCTCAGTTCGTGTAGAAATGACGGACCTGACCCCGGAGGGGGGAAAAATTAGGTGCGCAGGCGGGCGAGCACGCCTTCGAGGATGTCGAGGTCGGCGAAGTCGATAATCATTTGACCACGGCCTTTGCTGCTCATCTTGAACACCACTGGCGTGGCCAGGGTGTCGGACAGCTCTTCTTCCAGCCGGACGATGTCGCCGGACTTTTCTTTGGCGCGCGCTTCTTTCGGCGACGCTTTCAGTTCTTCCAGCGTTTTAGTCACCAGTTTCTCGGTTTCGCGTACCGATAGCCTTTTGGCAATCACCATATTGGCGAGGTTGATCTGGGTTGCCGCGTCTACCGCCAGCAGCGCGCGCGCGTGGCCCATGTCGATATCACCCGCCATCAACATGGTTTGTACCGGACTGGCCAGATTCATCAGGCGCAACAGGTTCGACACGGCGCTGCGCGAACGGCCGACCGCCGTGGCCGCCTGCTCGTGCGTAAAGCTGAAGTCGGTAATCAGGCGATGGATGCCCTGCGCTTCTTCCAGCGGATTCAGGTCCTCGCGCTGCATGTTCTCGATCAGCGCCATCGCGGCGGCGGCCTGGTCGTCGACATCGCGCACCAAAACAGGGAGCATTTCCAGGCCAGCCAGTTGCGCAGCGCGGAAGCGGCGTTCACCTGCAATGATTTCATACTTGTCCTTGCCGATCGGACGCACCAGGATCGGCTGCATGATCCCCTGGGTCTTGATCGACGCGGCCAGTTCCTGCAGACCGCCCTCGTCCATGCGCGTCCGCGGCTGGTACTTGCCGGCCTGCATTTGCGTCACGTTGAGTTCGGACGGCGTGTTGGCGTCCGCCGTGGTGATGTCGCCGTCGCCGCCCAGCAGCGCGTCCAGGCCGCGACCCAGGCCTTTGAGTTTTTTGGTTGCCATGTGCTTGCCTTACATTTTCTTGATGCGCTTGACCATCTCGGCGCCGAAGGCGATGTACGCCTGCGCGCCCTTGGAGCTCGGATCAAACGTGACGCCCGGCACGCCATACGACGGCGCTTCCGCCAGACGCACGTTGCGCGGGATGATGGTCTTGAAGACTTTGTCGCCGAAGTGCTGCTCCAGCTGGGCCGATACCTGTTGCGACAGCGTCATGCGCGGATCGAACATCACGCGCAGCAGGCCGATGATCTTCAGGTCCGGGTTCAGATTGGCGTGCACCTTCTTGATGGTGTTGACCAGATCGGACAGCCCTTCCAGCGCGTAGTACTCGCACTGCATTGGAATGATCACGCCGTGCGCGGCGCACAGGCCGTTCAGCGTCAGCATCGACAGTGCCGGCGGGCAGTCGATCAGGATGAAGTCGTACTCTTTGTCCACCAGCGCCAGTGCATCCTTCAGACGGCGCTCGCGGTTGTCCAGTTCCACCATCTCGACTTCGGCGCCAGCCAGCTCGCGGTTGGATGGCAGCACATCGAAGTGGCCTGGCTCGGAACGCTGGCGCGCCGTTGCCACATCCGCCGTGCCCAGCATGACCTCATAGGTCGATGCTTTCAGTCCTGCCTTGTTGATGCCAGCGCCCATGGTGGCATTGCCCTGCGGGTCCAGGTCGACCAGCAGTACGCGCTGGTCCAGTTTTGCCAGACCGGCAGCCAGGTTAACTGTGGTGGTAGTTTTACCTACGCCGCCTTTTTGATTTGCTACGCAAAAAATTTTTGCCATGTAATTCTTATGAGTGTTGTTGCTTTTGATTTATACGGTATAAACGATATAAACGATTTATACTATTTATATGATATAAACCATTTATACCGTATAAACCGTTTATACTGTTTCTGCCTGAATGAAAACCAGATGACGTTCCGCGTCCAGCCCCGGTACTGCCAAAGGCTCTAATTTCTGTACTTTCCATGGTGCTGGCAGCCGCTCCCGCTCCTCTGCTGGCGCCGTGCCTTTCAAGGCGATGTATTGTCCGCCCTCTGCCAGCAGGTGCCCTGACCAGTTGACGAAGTCCGACAGGTCCGCGAATGCCCTGGAGGTGATGACATCGAATTTCGTCTTCACTTCCAGCTCCTGCACCTTCTTGGTGTACACCGTGACGTTGCTCAGCCCCAGCTCTGCCTTCACCTGGTTGAGGAAGGCAGTCTTCTTATGCACCGTGTCGATCATCGACACTTTCATGTCCGGACGGCTGATAGCCAGCACCATACCCGGCAGCCCGCCCCCTGCCCCCACGTCCAGCACGTTTGTCGCATCCTTGAATGCGGACACGGCTGTCAGCGAGTCCAGCAGATGCAGCTTCACCATTTCCATGGGATCGCGCACCGAGGTCAGGTTGTACACCGCATTCCATTTGTTCAGCAGGGCCAGGTAGTCCAGCAGCTGTTCTACCTGCATCTCGTTCAATGCCAATTGCAGCTGATTGATACCTTGCTTCAAAACTTCCGCGACTGCGTTGCGGTCAAACACCTTCATGCTGCCTCATCTTTCTGTACGAATCCACCGAAACCGGCCTTTTTCAGGTGCACCAGCAGCAGCGAAATCGCCGCTGGCGTGACGCCCGAAATACGCGATGCCTGGCCCAGCGTTTCAGGACGCTGCGCGTGCAACTTCTGACGCACTTCCACCGACAGCGCGGTGATGTCCAGATAGTTGTAGTTCTCCGGCAGTTTCAGGTTTTCGTAGTGCTCGTGGCGCTCCACTTCGCGCGTCTGGCGGTCGATATAGCCCGAATATTTGAGCTGGATTTCGATTTGTTCCTTCACCGCTGGGTCAGTCTCGCCAGGGCCGGCCAGCTCGCGGCCATCTGCACCTTTCAGCGTCATGAGCTTGTCGTACTCGACACCTGGACGGCGCAGCAGATCGGCCAGCGAATACTCGCGCTCAATCGCCTGGCCAATCACACGCTCGGATTCAGCCGCTTCCAGGATGCGTGGATGCACCCACGTGGAACGCAGGCGCTCCAGCTCCTTCGCCACGGACTCGCGCTTGCGGTCGAAGGCTTCCCACTGCGCGTCGCCAATCACGCCCAGCTTGCGGCCGATTTCGGTCAGACGCATATCGGCATTGTCTTCGCGCAGGCTCAGACGGTACTCGGCGCGGCTGGTGAACATGCGGTATGGCTCCATCACGCCCTGCGTGACGAGGTCATCCACCATCACGCCCAGATACGCTTCCGAACGCGCTGGCGTCCAGGCTTCCTTACCCTGGGTTTGCAGCGCGGCGTTGACGCCGGCCAGCAGACCTTGTGCCGCCGCTTCTTCGTAACCGGTGGTGCCATTGATCTGGCCAGCAAAGAACAGACCGTTGATGGCCTTGGTTTCGAGCGAGGCCTTGAGGCCGCGCGGGTCGAAATAATCGTATTCAATGGCGTAGCCAGGACGCAGGATGTGGGCGTTTTCCAGGCCTTTCATCGACCGCACCAGCGCGATCTGGACGTCGAATGGCAGGCTGGTGGAGATGCCGTTTGGATAGAATTCGTGGGTCGTCAGGCCCTCCGGCTCCAGGAAAATCTGGTGCGATTCCTTGGACGAGAAGCGGTGAATCTTGTCCTCGATCGATGGGCAATAGCGCGGGCCGACGCCTTCGATCACGCCGGTGTACATCGGGCTACGGTCGAGGCCACCTCGGATAATGTCGTGGGTTTGCTGGTTGGTGTGGGTGATCCAGCATGGCATCTGCTCAGGGTGCATGGCCGTATTGCCCATCACCGAGAACACTGGCACCGGCTCCAGATCGCCCGGTTGCTCGGTCATTTGCGTGAAGTCAATGCTGCGGCCATCGATGCGTGGCGGCGTGCCGGTCTTGAGGCGGCCTTGCGGCAGCTTCAGTTCTTTCAGGCGCGCGGACAGCGAGACAGCTGGCGGATCACCGGCACGGCCACCCGAGTAGTTGTTCAGACCGACGTGGATTTTCCCGTCAAGGAAAGTACCGGCGGTCAGCACCACCGCAGGCGCCAGGAACTTCAGGCCGATCTGGGTGACTGCGCCAACCACGCGGTCGCCCTCCACCATCAGGTCATCCACAGCCTGCTGGAACAGCCACAGGTTGGGCTGGTTTTCCAGGCGCGAACGGATCGCGGCCTTGTACAGGATACGGTCGGCCTGGGCGCGGGTCGCGCGCACGGCAGGGCCTTTGGAGGAATTCAGGATGCGGAACTGAATGCCGGATTCGTCGGTGGCGATCGCCATGGCGCCGCCCAGCGCATCGACTTCCTTGACCAGATGGCCTTTGCCGATACCGCCGATGGAGGGATTGCACGACATCTGCCCCAGCGTCTCAATGTTGTGAGTGAGCAGCAGGGTCTTCTGTCCCATGCGGGCAGAAGCGAGGGCAGCTTCGGTGCCGGCGTGACCACCGCCGACAACGATGACGTCGAATTTCGTAGGGAATAGCATGTGTGGAATAGTTAAAGCGAAGGGATCAAGGTCAAATTATAGAGTTTTTTTGGTGCTGCGACTTTTTTAGGCAAAAATATTCTTGTTTTGTTCCACGTGAAACAATGCAAAAGGGACACCGAAGTGTCCCTTTAAAGTGCTTTTCGCTAGTCAATTTTGTTCCACGTGAAACAGTATCACCATCGCAACCATGCATCGTAGCCGGTCTTGACGATGAGCACGGACACCACCACCAGGAACAATTTCCGCACGAAGCCGCTGCCATGCTTCATCGCCATGCGCGAGCCGATCAGCGAACCGGCGATCTGGCACACGGCCATGGTCAGGCCCAGCTGCCAGATCAGGTGGCCGCTGTAGCCGAACCACACCAGTGCGGCAAAGTTGCACGCCACGTTGACCACCTTGGCTACCGCCGACGCGCCGAGGAAATCAAAGCCAAAGATGCGGACGAACAGGAACACCAGGAAGCTGCCCGTGCCTGGGCCGAAGAAGCCGTCATAGAAACCAATGCTGGCACCGGTCACCAGCGCCAGCGACTGCTCCCTGGCGCCCGAGTGGATGGGCGCATGCACGCTGCCGAAATCCTTCCTGGCAAAGGTGTAGATCGCCACCACCAACAGCACCAGCGGCAGGACGATCCGCATGAAGTCGGCCGATACCTTGGTCACGGTGTACGCACCAAGGAAGGCAAACACCAGCGCCGCCATGGCGGCCGGCGTGGCCACGGACCAGGCGATTGCCACACGGCGTGCATAGCTGACCGCCGCCACACTGGTGCCAAAGATGCTGGCCAGTTTGTTGGTGCCGATCAGCGTGGCCGGCGCCATGTTGGGGAAGACCGTGAACATGGTCGGCAGCTGTATCAGCCCGCCTCCCCCAACCACCGCGTCGACCAGACCCGCGCCAAACGCGGCGACACCTAACACCAGAAAATCCACCATGACCGCGACATCCCTTACGTGCAAAGGCTCTATTGTACGGAAGAAATCTCTGCGGCTTGATGCGTATGCGGCATGGCTTGGGGTAAGCTAAGCGCTGAAATCCACCACTGAACGGATGCCGTCATGACCGATTTCCCTGCCTTTAGTTTCAGCACCGTGCCCCATATCGTCTCCGAATCTGGTGCCGCCGGGCGGTTGGGCGAGCACATCGCCCAGCGCTTTCCGGACGCCCGGCGCGCCCTGCTCGTCACCGATCCTGGCTTCCTGCGCACGGGACTGGTAGATGCTCCCGCAGCGAGCTTGCGTAGTGCAGGATTGATGGTGGAAGTTTATGCACAGGTAATGGCTGACCCGCCCGAGGCCGTGGTGCTGGAAGCGGTGACGGCGGCCCGAAAATTTCGTTGCGACATCGTGATCGGTCTCGGTGGTGGCAGTTCGATGGATGTGGCCAAGCTGATCGCGGTGCTGGCAAACAGCGAGCAGCCCATCAGCACCATTTACGGCATCGGCAATGTGAGGGGGAGCCGGCTGCCGCTGGTGCAGATTCCCACCACCGCGGGCACCGGCTCTGAAGTGACCAACATCGCCATCGTGACGACCGGCGCTACCACAAAGATGGGCGTGGTCGCGCCACAACTCTATGCCGATTTGGCATTGCTGGACGCGGAACTCACACTGGGCCTGCCGTCCGCCGTCACCGCCGCCACCGGGATCGATGCCATGGTGCATGCGATCGAAGCCTATACCAGCAAGCATAAAAAGAATCCGCTGTCCGACCAGTTGGCGCGCCAGGCGCTGGCCCTGCTGTCCGCCAACTTGATTCCGGTGTGTGAGAATGGCCGCAATCTGGCTGCGCGCCAGAGCATGCTGCTGGGCGCGCTACTTGCCGGGCAGGCGTTTTCGAATGCGCCGGTGGCAGCCGTGCATGCGCTGGCCTATCCGATCGGCGGAATATTTCACGTGCCACACGGACTGTCAAATTCGCTGGTATTGCCGCACGTGCTGCGCTTCAACGCCACCGAGGCGGCGCCGCTATATGCCGAGTTGGCGGAGATTGTCGTGCCAGCGGCCAGCGGCAGCCTCGAAGCCAGGGCAGAGGCGCTGGCTGTTGCGATGCAACAAATCGCTACGGTCACGGGAATAGAGCGGACGCTACAACAGGTGGGCATCCAGGCAAGCGATCTGGACCGGTTGGCCGACGAGGCCATGCTGCAAACCCGCTTGCTGGGGAATAACCCCCGCACCGTCACCCGGACAGATGCGAGGGCGATTTACGCGGCAGCGCTTTAGTCCGGTACGGAAACCGTGGTGCCGCTGATGGTGATGGCGTTGCCGCCGGTCGGCATGGTGGCGATAGGCGGCACATTGGCCACCGTGATCGGCGTCGAGTTGTCGGCCCGCGTCACCGTCCGCACCACTTGCGATGGCGGCATCGGCGTGGCTGACGCCCGCAGATTGGCCAGCATCGCATCCAGCGCGCGGAACAGATACACATGCAATGGCACCACATTGGCCGGCAGTACATTGGTGAAGGAATCAAAGTGATTGGCATTGGTCACCTCGATATAGCGCAGTTTGCTGTTGCTGCCCTCCGCCATCGCATTCAGCCCCAGGTACGCACGTGAAGCAAAGTTGACCGGAATCAGGGTATCGCTACGACCCTGCACGATGATGGCCGGCTTGCCCTTCAGGTTGCCGGTTGCCGCCACCTCCGCCATGCCCGAACGCACGCGGGTGCTTTGCGCCGCCAGCGTGCCGGACAATGCTGCCCCGGTCACCGCATCCACACCCGTCGCCAGTGAACGCAGGCACAGGAAACCATCGAGCGACTGGTCCTGCGCCGCCGTGCTCGGCGAGACGCCAAAGTTATAGGCCTTGGCGCCACCCATCGAATTCTCATACACCACGCTGCCGATAATGCCGTTCTGTGCAGCAAAGCTCGACACTTTCTGTGCGCCTGTCAAAGCCAGCGGTACGCCATTCACATCGGTCTGGGCAAATGTGAAACCGCATACCTTGTCCGTCACAGAAAATTTGCCGTACGCGTAGGCATAGGTGACCGCGACCAGGATGTTGGTGCCGGCGTGGGCCGCCTGCAGCACGTCCGAATCGGCCAGCCAGCCGTAGGATTTCAGGCGCGCCTTGGCGTCGTTCTGCTGCGACGCCAGATCGCCGCCATTCAGCAGGCCTTTGGCCACCAGCGATGCGCAACGTCCCGGCGCGGCAGCGGTGGCGGCGATGCAGGGTTGATACAGCGCGGCATAGGTCGAGTAATCAAACAGTGCCTTGCCCTGCCCCGTTGCCACGCCCGCGCCCTGCCGGATGGTGTAGCCGGTGGCGGTCTTGGGCTGGATCTGCGGCTCGGTCGCGGCCACGCCGGAGATCAGGCCCTTGGTATCCTGCTCCGCCGCCAGCAAGGCCGAACCGGCGCCGTTGGAAATGCTGGAAGCAATCGTAATCGTGTTCTTGGGTGTGAACATCACCACGTGGCTCTTGTTGTCCTTGGCCAGCGTGCCGTACTTTTCGTTGAGCACGTAGTAGGCAAACTCGACTGCCTGCAGCGTGAACTTGCCCCAGTCTTTTTCCGGGTTCTGCTGCGAGTGCGCGTGCTTGAAGGCGACGCGTGCGGGCGATGAAGACGCAAATGCAGCGCGGTCCGCATCGCTCAGCACCGGCGCAAAGATGGCGTTCTTGCCGGCGGCCGAACGCCCCGCGCGCAAGCCGGTTTGCAGATTCACGCTGTCATCGTCAAACGTGTACAGGCCGGTGCCGCTGCCCTTGTCGCTATAGGCCACCGCGCAATTGTTCTTCAAGCCCCATTCGCCAGCGCTGCCGATGGCGCCGTAGATGCCGCGCGAGCCGCTCGACGTGCCCGTGACGATGCAGGGATTTTTCACGTCGAATCCAACCGGAACCTGGACCATCAGCGTAACGTTCTGGTTGCCGCTGCCGTCGTCGCTGTAGGCGATGTATTCCGTGCCGCCTATCCTACCCTCGCCCGTGCCCACGCCACCTTTGGCGTCGACGTTGGGGCCATACAGCGTACCGTAACCGCTGTTGGCGGAGATATCCAGCACCGCGCGGTAGTTGGCGTAGATCGCGTTACGGCGCAGTTCCGCCGCCGTCGGATTGTTGGCATCGACATAGGTCGGCGTGGCGCCGGCCAGGCCGCTCCTGCCCAGGCCAGCCGTCAGCAGGTCGTCAATCACGCCGTCATAGGTCTTATTGCTGATATCGCCGAGGTAGCTCGGCTTGACGTTTAAAATTTCAGCGTCATCCTTATGCTCGTTTGAGCCACAGGCGGTGACGATGATGCTGGCCAGCGCCAGCACAATGGTTTTGATTTGCATACACTCCTCACACTGTTTTCTTTTTTCCGGACAAGGCAATGAACTCGCCGATGATGCCGCGCCGGAACAACAGCACACAAATAATGAAGATCAGGCCAACCACCATGTTGACCGCTTCGCCGATGGTGTTAAACCACTCAATGCCGGTGATCCGGGCCAGCAAGCTGCCCCAGTCGCCCAGCTTGTTTTCCAGTGCGATGATGATGATGGCGCCCAACATCGGCCCCGCCAGCGTGCCCATGCCGCCTACCAGCGTCATCAGGATGACCAGGCCGGACATGGTCCAGTGCACGTCGGTCAGCGTTTCAAAGCCCAGCACCAGCGTCTTGCTGGCGCCTGCCAATCCCGCCAGCGCGGCCGACAGCACAAAGGCCAGCAGCTTGTATTTGTCGACGTCGTAGCCCAGCGATATAGCGCGCGGCTCGTTTTCCTTGATCGCTTTGAGCACCTGGCCAAACGGCGAATGCACGGTACGCACAATCAGCGCGAAAGCCAGCGCGCAGATGCCGAGGATGACGAAGTACAGCGTGGTGTCATTGGCCAGATCGACCATGCCCAGGAATTTTCCACGTGGAACGCCTTGCAGCCCATCCTCGCCGCCGGTGAACTCCCCTGCCCGCAGCGCGCCGAAGTACACCATCTGCGCCAGCGCCAGCGTAATCATCGAAAAATAAATGCCCTGGCGGCGTATCGCCAGCGCGCCCATCACCAGGCCGATCGCGGCGCCGGCCGCCACGCCGGCCAGCAGACCCAGCTCCATCGGCCAGCCCCAGTTCTTGATTGCATTGCCGGCGACGTAACCAGCCATGCCAAAGAACGCCGCATGGCCAAACGACAGCAAGCCGGTAAATCCGATCAGCAGATTGAACGCGCATGCAAACAGCGCAAAGCACAGCAGCTTGGACAGGAACACCGGATAGCCGACAAACGGCGCCGCCACAGCGATGGCAAAGGCAATGAGATAGCCGATTTTCTTGTCCATTATTTTTCCTTGCCAAACAGGCCGGCCGGACGCAGCAGCAGCACCACGACCATCACCAGAAACACCACCGTCGATGAAAACTCCGGGTAGAACACCTTGGTCAATCCTTCGATCACGCCCAGTCCGAGGCCGGTCAGGATGGAGCCCATGATCGACCCCATGCCGCCTATCACCACAACGGCGAATACGACGATAATCAGGTTCTGCCCCATCAGGGGCTGCACCTGGATGATGGGGGCCGCCAGAACGCCTGCAAAGCCCGCCAAAGCGACGCCGAAGCCATAGGTCAGCGTCACCATCAGCGGCACGTTGATGCCGAAGGCTTCCACCAGCTTGGGATTCTCGGTACCGGCGCGCAGGTAGGCGCCCAGTTTGGTCTTCTCGATCACGAACCAGGTGGACAGGCAGACCACCAGCGACGCCACCACCACCCAGGCGCGGTAATTCGGCATCACCATGAAGCCGAGGTCGGTCGCGCCAGCCAGTGCCTCGGGCACCTGGAACGGCTGGCCGGAGACGCCGTAGAACGAGCGGAACACGCCTTCCACCAGCAACGTGATGCCAAACGTCAGCAGCAGGCCGTACAGGTGGTCCAGCTTGTACAGATGGCGCAGCATGGTCTTCTCGATGAGGACGCCAAACACGCCGACCAGCAGCGGCGCCAGAACCAGCATGAGCCAGTAGCTGAGGCCGAGGTACTCAATGCCCATCCACGCCAGGAACGCGCCCATCATGTACAGCGCGCCGTGGGAAAAGTTGATCACATTGAGCAGGCCGAAGATCACCGCCAGGCCGAGCGACAGCATTGCGTAGAACGAGCCGTTGACCAAACCCAGCAGCAGCTGGCTCAGCATCGCGGGCAAAGGAACGCCGAAGATTTCCATGGGAATCCACAATCTTTCGTATCAGGGATAGGCAGACGCGGTCGCGTCTGCCTGTGCGCAACTCAGCTTATTTCCACAAGCTGCACTTGGTCTCTGCCTTGGTGGCGTAGGCCTGGTCGCCCGGGATGGTGGCGACTACTTTGTAGTAATCCCATGGGTACTTCGATTCCGATGGCTTCTTCACTTCCATCAGGTACATATCGTGCACCATGCGGCCGTCCGGACGGATCACGCCATTCTTGGCGAAGATATCGTTGATCTTGTTGGCCTTCAGGTAAGCCATGACCTTGTCGAAATCGTCGGTGCCCACGGCCTTGACCGCTTTCAGGTAATTGCCGGCCGCAGAGAAATCGGCCGCCTGCAGCATCGATGGCTCCTTCTTCATTTTTTCAAAGTAGCGCTTCGACCAGGCCCGGGTTTCCGGATTGGCGTCCCAGTACCAGCCATCGGTCAGATACATGCCCTGGGTCAGGTTCAAGCCCAGCGAGTGCACATCGTTGATGAAGATCAGCAGCCCGGCCAGCTTCATCTTCTTGGTGATGCCAAACTCGTTGGCCGCCTTGATCGAGTTGATCGCATCGCCGCCCGCATTGGCCAGGCCCAGGATCTGCGCGCCCGACGACTGCGCCTGCAGCAGGAAGGACGAGAAATCGGACGCCGACAGCGGGTGCTTGACCGAGCCCAACACCTTGCCGCCGGCCGATTTCACCAGCTCGGCCGTATCCTTTTCCAACGACTGGCCGAAGGCGTAGTCGGCGGTCATGAAATACCAGCTCTTGCCGCCCTGCTTCACGATGGCGCCGCCGGTGCCACGGGCCAGCGCGATGGTGTCGTAACCGTAGTGCACGGTGTAGGGCGTGCACTCTTCATTGGTCAGGCGGGCCGAGCCGGCGCCAATCGAAATGAAGATTTTTTTCTTCTCGGCCGCCACCTTGGCCATGGCCAGATTGGCGCCCGAGTTGGTGCCGCCGATCAGCATGTCAACGCCCTGCTGGTCGAACCATTCGCGCGCCTTGGAGGCGGCGATATCGGCCTTGTTCTGGTGGTCGGCGGAAATGAATTCGATCTTCTTGCCGTTGATGTTGCCGCCGGCATCAGCGATCGCCATTTTCACGGCCTCGGCGCCGCCAGCGCCATCGATGTCTGTGTACAAGCCGGACATGTCGGTAATCATGCCGATCTTGATGGTGTCTCCGGAAAACTGCGCTTGAGCGGAGAAGGATGCGCAAGCAGCTACTGCAAGGGTGATGGCTTTGATTTTCATTGTTCGTCTCCCTACCAAGGTTATCGTTCTCAAACTCCCAATAGCTCGGTCAATACCGGCATCTTGGCGCTCAACTCAGATGCAACAAAAGTCTCTACGATCTGACCGTGTTCCATCACATAAAACCGGTCCGCCAGCGGCGCGGCAAACCGGAAATTCTGTTCCACCATGACGATGGTGTAGCCCTTGGATTTGAGCGTGGTAATCATGCGCGCCAGACCCTGCACAATCACCGGCGCCAGACCTTCCGAAATTTCATCCAGCAACAGCAGGCGCGCGCCCGTGCGCAGGATGCGGGCGACAGCCAGCATCTGCTGCTCGCCGCCGGACAGGCGTGTGCCCTGGCTGTGTTTACGCTCCTCCAGATTCGGGAACATCGCGTAGATTTCCGCCACCGACATGCCCTGGTCCGCGCCATTCAGATGCGGCGGCAGCATCAGGTTTTCTTCGGTCGACAGCGACGAAAAAATGCCGCGCTCTTCCGGGCAGTAACCGATGCCGAGGTGAGCGATGCGGTGCGTCGGCAAGCCGATTGCCTCTTCACCGTTGACCTTGATCGAGCCTTTGCGTGCGCCGGTCAGACCCATGATGGCGCGCAGCGTGGTGGTGCGGCCGGCGCCATTGCGGCCCAGCAGCGTCACCACTTCGCCCGGCTGCACCGTCATGTTGACGTTGTGCAGAATGTGCGACTCGCCGTACCACGCTTGCAGATTCGAGATTTCCAGAGCGGCCGCCATCAATGGGCTCCTTCCAGCACGCTGGCTTCCGTGCCCATATAGGCTTCCATCACCTGGGAATTGGTCGAGACCTCGGCGTACGAGCCTTCGGCCAGCATGGCGCCGCGCTGCAGCACGGAGATCTTGTCGCAGATGCCGGACACCACTTTCATATTGTGTTCGACCATCAGGATGGTGCGGCCGGCCGAGACTTTTTTGATGAGTTCAGTGACACGGTGAACATCCTCGTGGCCCATGCCCTGGGTCGGCTCATCGAGCAGCATCAGCTCCGGCTCCATCGCCAGGGTGGTGGCGATTTCCAGCGCGCGCTTGCGGCCGTAAGGCATATCGACGGTGATGGTGTCGGCAAACTCGGTCAGATCGACTTCGGCCAGCAGTTGCATGGCGCGGTCGTTGAGCTGGTTCAGCGCGCGTTCGCTTTGCCAGAAAAAGAAACTGGTGCCGAGCTGGCGCTGCAAGCCTATGCGGACATTCTGCAGCACCGTCAGGTGCGGAAAGACGGCAGAAATCTGAAAGGAACGGATCACGCCCATGCGCGCGATCTGCGCCGGGCGGGCGGGGGTGATGTCTTTGCCGTTGAACAGAATCTGGCCCGAGGTCGGCACCAGAAACTTCGTGAGCAAATTAAAACATGTGGTTTTACCGGCGCCGTTCGGGCCGATCAGCGCGTGGATGTGGCCGCGCTGTACTCTGAGATTGACGTCGTTGACCGCGGTGAAGCCCTTAAATTCCTTGGTCAAGTGCTTTGTTTCCAAGATAACGTCGGACATCCTGTCTCCTTGTTATTCTTTTCAAAGTATAAATTTTTTTTAGATCATACACAGTAACAAATTCGCTAACAATACAGTATAACTACGGTTAAATTTTGATCTATGCCTATACGGAACGGATTAATTGCGCAGCCTTTTCGGCAATCATGATGGTCGGCGAATTGGTGTTTCCCGAGGTGATGAAGGGCATGACGGAGGCGTCCACCACGCGTAATCCAGCCACGCCTTTCACGCGCAACTGCGCGTCAACCACGGCGCTGGCGTCCTCCACACGCCCCATTTTGCAGGTGCCGACAGGATGGAAAATTGTGGTGCCGATGCTACCGGCCGCCGCCGCCAGTTCTTCCTCGGTACGGTAATGCGCGCCAGGCTTGTATTCTTCAGGACTGTATTTTTGCAGCGCCGGCGCCGCCACGATTTTGCGCGTCAGCGTCAGCGCTTCGGCAGCCACTTTGCGGTCTGCGGGCGTGCTTAAGTACATTGGTGAAATTTTTGGCGGCGCATAAGGATCGGCGCTGGCAATCCGCACGTGGCCGCGCGAGGTCGGACGCAGATTGCACACGCTGGCCGTAAACGCAGGAAAGGCGTGCAAAGGATCGCCAAACTTTTCCAGCGACAGCGGCTGTACGTGATATTGCAGATTCGGCATCTGTTCGCCCGGATTGGAACGCGCAAACGCGCCCAGCTGCGAAGGCGCCATCGACATCGGCCCGCTCTGGAACATCGCATACTCGAGGCCGATGCGTAATTTGCCGAACCAGTTGGACGCCATCGTATTCAAGGTACGCGCGCTTGGATGCAGCTTGTAGACCATGCGCAATTGCAAATGGTCTTGCAGGTTTTCGCCGACGCCAGGCAGGTCGACGACAGGCGTGATGCCAAGCTCGTACAACCGCGCCGCATGGCCAATACCGGAGCATTGCAAAATGTGCGGACTGCCAACCGCACCTGCTGCCAGCAGGGTTTCTTTGCGCGCGGTGGCGATAAATTGCGTGCCGCCGCCAGTGAAAATCACGCCTTTGCAAACGCCCTCTTCAATCTGCAAACGTTCCACGTGACACCCGGTCATGATGGTCAGATTAGGCCGGCGCGCAGCCGGTTTTAAAAATGCCTTGGCCGTATTCCAGCGGATGCCGCGCTTTTGATTCACCTCGAAATAACCACAGCCGGCATTATCGCCGCAGTTGAAATCATCCACTTTTTGGATGCCGGTCTGCTCAGCGGCATCGCGGAAGGCGTCCAGTATCTGCCAGGACAAGCGCTGTTTTTCAACCCGCCATAAACCATCAGCGCCGTGAAATTCGGAAGCGCCACCGTGATAGTCCTCGCTCTTTTTGAACAACGGCAGCACCGACTCCCAGCGCCAGCTATCGTCGCCGGTGAGTTCGGCCCAACGGTCGTAGTCGCCGGACTGTCCACGCATGTAAATCATGCCGTTGATGGAGGAGCTGCCGCCCAGCACCTTGCCGCGCGGATAAAGCAGGCTGCGGCCGCCGAGGCCAGGATCCGCTTCGGTACGGAACTTCCAGTCGGTTCGGGGATTGTCGATGCAATGCAGATAGCCGACGGGAATGTGTATCCACACGTAGTCGTCACGTCCGCCTGCTTCGATGAGCAGGACTTCCTTGTCCTGGTCGGCACTGAGCCGGTTTGCCAACACGCAGCCAGCCGAGCCTGCGCCTATGATGATGTAATCGTAGCTGCCTGCTGATTCCAACAATGGTCTCCTTCAAGTCTACGCTGCGCTGATCTCCGCCAGCAAAGTCTCCACCAGTTTCGCCGCCGCCATGGGCCGCGCGCGCGCCACGCCTGTGCCACACCAAAGCGACATCAGTTCCGTCTCGCCACGCTTGATGGCTTCCGCACGAATAGATGACGTTAATGCATTTTGAATAGGATATAACGGCAGTTGGCGTTCTTTTGACGACATTTCCTGCATAAAGCGATTTTCCAGACCGCGTGCATAACGGCCAGAAAAAGTACGGGTCAACCGGGTCGGATGGTTGCCGGCGGTCAGCAGCCGCTGCTTGTACGGGGCATTGATAGACGATTCGTCGGTGACCAAAAATGCCGTACCCATCTGCACTGCTTGCGCGCCGCCGTTCAAAGCGCGCTTGATATCCGCGCCATCCATGATGCCGCCAGCGGCAATCACAGAAATATCCACCGCCGCCACGACAGCTGGCAGTAATTCAAACGTGGTCAGTTTGGCGTCTTTCTGTGCGCCGATGAAGGTACCGCGGTGTCCGCCCGCCTCCGTGCCGGAAGCAATCACTGCATCAGCCCCTCGGCTTTCCCAGGCCAGCGCTTCATCGGCATGCGTAATCGTGCCAATCACAAAAATGCCGGCCTCGTGCAAACGGCGGATCTGTTCCACGCTGAGGATGCCAAAAGTAAAACTGGCCACGGCCGGACGCAGCTCGATCAGCGTTTCAAACTGCGCGGAGAAATCTTCGCACCACTTGGCTGGCGTCGGCAATTCCGTCCAGCCCAGCGAAGACCAGACCGGTTTCAGCCATTCCTTGGCCTGCTCCACTTCAGCGGCGGACGGTTTTGGCGTGTCCTGAACGAAAAAATTCAGGCAAAACGGCTTGTCGGTAAGGGCACGAATCTGGCTGGTTTGCTCACGTATGACATCCGGCGACAACAAAGAACACGCCAGGCAACCCAGCGCACCAGTATTGGACACCGCAGCAACTTGCGCCGGCGTATTAAAACCCCCGGCCGTCGGTCCCTGGATGATGGGATGCGGAAAAACAGACGCTAAAGTCATCGATTCTCCCTTGTTTGAGCTGTGGATAACGCTATGGATATCCACAGGTGCCAAATGTGAGTAAACAAAAAACTTTTGGGGAGGTCATTTTTTATCCCAAAACAGTTCTTCGTTCATACAGGGTTTACGCGCCGTCTTATGCAGCCCGTAAACGCCTGATTCTAATTCAAAATGCCCACTTATCCACAGAAAAGTGTCGATGTTAACAACTATCACTATTCTTATATCTACATCTTTAGAGTAAACCATAAACCCAAAAACCACAGGCTCCAGCGCCTGGAAGCTCGTTCCTCGCTGAAACCACGATATACTGCATTGCCAAACAAACAGCCTCAGCCGGAGCCGTTTTGTCTTCATCAAACAAAAAACCCCGGTCGCCTGCATATCTGCGGTTTCGGCGACGTTTGATCACCGGCCTTTTTTTGATGGCATCCCTCGCCATTGCCGTCGTTGTCAGTCAATTCCATGCTTCCTACGTAGAACGCAAACTTGCCGTCCGGTCTCAGACCGAGCACTACGTCAAGGCCATGGAAGCGCATGTGATTTACTCGATTCAATCCGTGGACTTGTCGTTGATTGGTTTTGCCAACGCCATCAAAGTGCTGCCGGCCAGGCAAAGCCGGTCACCGGACACCATGTCGGACCTGCTGTCTTCACGCGGTTCGAATTTCAACGGCGATTACTGGATTTCCTTCATCGATCCAAAAGGCAATGCCGTCGCCTCTTCCACTGGCGCCAACATTCTTGGTACCTCGTATGCCGATCGCGATTACTTCCAGGCCCACGTCAACAATTCCATCAAAGGCAAACTCTTCATTGGAGAGCCTGCCATGGGAAAAAACAGCAAAAAACGGCTGTTTTTTCTGAGTCGCCGTGTGGAGACGGCCAAAGGCGAGTTTCTGGGGGTTGTGGTTGCCCCCATCAATGTCGACCGCTACGTCAAGGTGTTTGAAAATTCGCGTTTTACTTCGGATGTCTCGATCACGCTGGTTCATGGTGGCGGCAAAGTCATCGCCCGCGTACCCAACTTTGAACAGGCATTTGCGCGCGATCTCGGTCCCACTGCCTTATTCGACAATGTCCGCAATGCCAGTTCCGGCACCTACAAAACCGTCAGCATCATCGACGGGTTGACGCGGATTTTCAGCTACCGTGTCATCGATGAGCTGCCGCTTATCATCGTGGTTGGCAGCAATGACAGCGAATCGACACGTTTATTGCAGCAAAATTACCTGACCGCCGGTGGCGGATTGGCGGTGTTGCTGCTGTTGATGGCTGGCGCCGGTCATTTTTTCCTTCGCACCTACAGCAAACAGGAAGAGCGCGAACATCGCTACCGCACCTTGTACAACGCCAGCCGTGAAATGGAACAGCAGTTGCTGGCCAACGAAGAAGAGCGCAAGAAAAACGAAGAATCCATGAAGCTGGCCACGCTGCTGTTCCAGAATAGCGGCGAGTGCATGATGGTGACCGACGCTGCCGGGCAAATCCTGACTGTGAATCCGGCGTTTTCCGTACTCAGTGGCTACACGGAAAAAGAACTGGTGGGCCATCGCGCCTACGAACTTGCTTCCGGTCGCAACGATCAGGAATTTTTCGACCGCATCTTCGAATGCGTCACCCGCAGCGGCCACTGGAAGGGCGAATTGTGGCAACGAAGCAAGCATGGCGAGGAATACCTGGTCTCGATGGTGATCAACACCGTCTACGATGAGCAGGCCAATCCGTTCCGCTATGTCGCTTTGCTCAGCGATATCACCAAAAAGAAGGCATCCGAAGAGCTGATCTGGCGCCAGGCCAACTTCGATGCGCTCACCGGACTGCCTAACCGGCGCATGTTCCACGAGCATTTACGCCAGGAGATGAAAAAAACTGACCGTTCGCACCTGCCGATGGCGCTGGTGTTTGTCGATCTGGACTACTTCAAGGAAATCAATGACACGCTTGGCCACGACAAGGGCGATTTATTGCTCAAAGAAGTGGCAGCCCGGCTATCCAGTTGCGTGCGCAGCACCGATACCGTGGCCCGTTTAGGCGGCGATGAATTTACCGTCATCCTCAGCGAGCTACGCAATGCCAGCGACGTGGTGAGAACAGCGCAGGAAATCCTCAAGAAAATGAGCACGCCGTTCGATCTGGGCGAGAACGTTGCCCAAATTTCGAGCAGCATTGGCATCACCCTGTATCCCGAAGACGCTGCGGATGCGGAAACTTTAATCAAAAACGCCGACCAGGCCATGTACGCGGCCAAGCAGCAGGGCCGCAACCGCTTCAATTATTTCGCCCCCTTCATGCAGGAAGCCACCCATGTGCGGATGAACCTGGTCAGTGAATTACGCGAAGCCGTCGCCCGCGACCAGTTGCGCATCCTGTACCAGCCGATTATCGCGCTGGCCAGTGGCGCCATTGTGAAAGCGGAGGCACTGGTGCGCTGGCAACATCCGGTGCGCGGACTGCTGAATCCGGCCGAATTCATTACCGTGGCGGAAAGCAGCGGCATGATAATCGGCATCGGCGACTGGGTTTTCCGCCAGGCGGCGCGGGAAGCGCAGAAATTACAGGCGATCAGCACGCCGGCATTCCAGGTCAGCGTGAACAAATCGGCCTGGCAATTCCGCGATGACGGCAGCAACTATCAGGAATGGCTGGATTTTCTGCAGGAACTCCAGCTCAACCCCAACAGCATCATCATCGAGGTCACTGAAAACCTGCTGTTGGAGACGGCCAGCAACAATTCCGACCGCACACTGGCCTTCCAGCATGCCCACATGCAGATTTCGCTCGATGATTTTGGTTCCGGTCATTGCTCGATCGCGTTTTTAAAGCGATTTGATGTGGACTATCTCAAAATCGACCCGGTTTTTGTCTCCAATCTCATCGAAGGTGGCGATGGACTGCTGATTTGTGAGGCAATTATTGCGATGGCACACAAGTTAGGCATCAAAGTGATCGCCGAAGGCATCGAAACACCGCAACAGCTGGCCATTCTGACGGCTGCCGGCTGCGATTTCGGCCAGGGATACCTGCTTTCAAAGCCCATTTCAGGCGAAGAATTGGAAAAACAACTACAAAAACAGTGTGCCCCTGTGTATAAGTGACTGGATATCCACAGGATGAGATGTGACCAAGCATTACTTTGATCACAGGCACTTATTTTATCCAGAAATTGTTCCTGAACTGATACAGCGTTTATGCAGCAGGTTGTTTACGCTGTAAACAAATGATTTGTAAACGTATACATGACTTATCCACAGCTCTTTGCACGTTTACTATTACCACTATGTTTATATAGAACTCTTGTAAACAACTAAAAGCGCGAATTCTGTGGAATCCTGCGAAGCGCAGGTGGAATAGGACGTCTGTTCGTCATCTGAAAGCCATCCACACAACAAAAAACGCCTTAAAATTCACTTTTTTTCGCTACGCGTTGTGGAAAAGGCGTTGCTTAACCACAGGCTGCATCACCAAAATTGAAGGAAAAGTATGCGTTTAGGCATCATCAGCGCGTTGGCTGAAGAACAGCAGGGGCTGATAGAGGCCCTTCAGAGCCCCGCCAGGCACTTTCACGGCATGCGTGAGTACACGGCCGGGAAACTCTGGGAAATCGACGCTGTGTGCGTTTTATCGCGTATAGGTAAGGTTGCCGCTGCCATGACAGCGACCACCCTTGTGGAAAAATTCGGAGTTACCCACATCATTTTTACCGGCGTCGCCGGAAGTGGGGATAAAAACGTCCAGGTTGGGGACATGGTGGTCGCGGAATCGCTGATACAGCACGACTTTGATGCCAGTCCGCTGTTTCCGCAGTTTGAAATCCCGCTGACCGGCCTTTCAAGCTTCGCGACAGACGTGGCGCTGACCGACAGACTGGCTGCCGCAGCGGCGCCCATTGCGCGTGTACACCGTGGACTGATCGCCAGTGGTGATCAATTTATCGGCAAACTGACGCAGATTCTGGCCCTGAAAACCGCTTTGCCCGATGTTTTGGCCGTGGAAATGGAAGGCGCAGCGGTGGCGCAAGTGTGTTTTGAGCTGGGAATACCGTTTGCGGTCATCAGAACCATTTCGGACAACGCCAACGACGATGCTGCCGTCGATTTCATGCATTTCATCAAAACCGTGGCCTCGCGCTACGCTTTTGCTGTGATCGAGAACTTCTGCAAAGCATAAAAAAAGGCCGGGACTAGCCCGGCCTAAGGTGCAACAGGTATTTTTTTACGCTTGCAGCGTCATCAGGCTGGCATTGCCGCCGGCTGCGGTCGTATTCACGCACAGGGCGCGCTCAGCGAGCAAACGCCACAGTGGGATGGCCCCATCCTCATTGGTGCCGATCAGGCCCACCAGCGCGCCGCTACGGGCTGCCAGAGAGGCATGCAGGCTTCCCGCCAGCATCGATTCCACCAAGGCGATCTGGAATTCGCAGTTTTCCAGGCTGGAAACGGTCCGAATGCGGTCTTTTACCGCTGCCGGCAGGTCGTTTGGCAGCAATGTCGCCGTTGCGCCGGTCACGATGACGAGGTTGCCAGTCGCCAGCGTGGCGGCGATCTGGTTCAGCAGGCCATCCAGCGTGCCGGCCGCACACACAATCGCCCCACGGGATACCAGCGCCAGCGTGTTGCGCTCGCCGGTCGGGCCTGGCAAGGTGGTCAGGCTGCCCAGCAGCGTCGAACGGCTGTATTGCTCGGCCAGGCCGGCGACACGCTCGTGGCCATGCATTTTCGACCAGACCACCAGTGCATCCAGTGCCGGCGTCGCCTGACGTTGGTGCGCTGGTGCAGTGACGGCGCCGCGTTGCAGACGTTTCAGGTACAGCGGACCACCGGCTTTCGGGCCAGTGCCGGATTTGCCTTCGCCGCCGAACGGCTGCACGCCAACCACCGCGCCAACGATGTTGCGGTTGACGTAGATGTTGCCGACATGCGCGCGTTCGGTGATGAAATCGATGGTTTCATCGATGCGCGAGTGCACGCCCAGGGTCAGGCCAAAGCCGCTGGCGTTGATTTGCTCCACCACTTTCGGCAGTTCGGCACGCTTGTAGCGGATCACGTGCATGACCGGGCCAAACACTTCCTGCGTCAGCTCGGCCAGCGAGCGGATTTCCAGCACCGTCGGCGGCACGAAGGTGCCGGCGCTGGTCACGCTGGCCGGCAGATCCAGCGAGAAGTAGTCCACCGCCGTGGCTTTCAGCTTGTTGATGTGGCCCAGCAGGTTTTGCTGCGCTTCAGCATCGATCACCGGGCCGATATCGGTGACCAGGCGGTCTGGCGAGCCCACGTTCAGCTCCAGCATTGCGCCTTTCAGCATTTTGATGGTCTTGTCGGCGATATCTTCCTGCAGGAACAGCACGCGCAGCGCCGAACAGCGCTGGCCGGCGCTGTCGAAGGCCGACGAAATTGCATCCTGCACCACTTGTTCCGGCAGCGCCGACGAATCGACGATCATGGCGTTCTGACCGCCGGTTTCAGCGATCAGCGGAATGTCGGCGTTTTCCGCCACGGCGCGCTTGGCCAGCGTACGGTTGATGAGCTGCGCGACTTCGGTCGAACCAGTGAAGATCACGCCTTTGACGCGGCTGTCCGAGGTCAGCGCAGCGCCCACCACTTCGCCGCGGCCCGGCAGGAATTGCAGCGCGGCGCGCGGAACGCCCGCTTCATGCAGCAGCTCGACCGCGCGGTGGGCGATCAGCGGGGTTTGCTCGGCCGGCTTGGCCAGCACCACGTTGCCGGCGGCCAGCGACGCCGCCACCTGGCCGGTAAAGATCGCCAGCGGGAAGTTCCAAGGGCTGATGCAGGTCACGGGACCCAGCGCCAGCGTGTTGGTGGCGCCGCCCACTTCCGCGGCGTAGTAGCGCAGGAAGTCGACTGCTTCGCGCAGTTCGGCAATGGCGTTCGGCAGCGATTTGCCCGCTTCGCGGATCGCCAGCGTCATCAGTTCCATGGCGTTGCTTTCGAACAGATCGGCGGCCTTGGTCAGTGCGGCTGCGCGCACCGACGGTTCGGTGGTTTGCCAGTCCATGGCGAAGCTGCTGGCGCTGGTCAGCGCGGTTTCGACGTCGGTGGCGCTGGCTTCCACCAGTTTGCCGACAACGTCGCTGCGTTGCGCCGGATTGGTGACGTCCAACACTGGCTGACCGGCGCTCAGGCCGCCCGCCAGCAGTGGCGCTGCATGCCAGGTGCGCGGCGTGGCCAGCGCGGCCGCAATCTCGCGCAGCACGTTTTCATTAGCCAAATCGAAACCGGCCGAGTTCTTGCGCTCGGCGCCAAACATGTCCAGCGGCAGCGCGATGCCGCCATGTGGTTTGCCGCCGAGCTCGCGCGCGGTGGCAACCGGATCTTTCAGCAGCGATTCGATCGGAATGGCTTCATCGACGATCTGGTTCACGAACGATGAGTTGGCGCCGTTTTCCAGCAGGCGGCGCACCAGGTAGGCCAGCAGCGTTTCGTGGGTACCGACCGGCGCATAAATACGGCAGGCCTTGCCCAGATTGTCCTTGCCGACGACCTGGTCGTACAGCGATTCGCCCATGCCGTGCAGGCACTGGAATTCGTAGTCGCTGACGCCGTCGCGCTTGGCCCAGGTGTAAATCGTCGACAGGGTTTGCGCGTTGTGGGTGGCAAATTGTGGATAGATCAGGCCTTGTGCACCGAGCAGTTTTTGCGCGCACACCAGGTAGGACACATCGGTGTAGACCTTGCGCGTGTAGACCGGGTAGCCGCTCATGCCGTCCACCTGGGCGCGCTTGATTTCCGCATCCCAGTAAGCGCCCTTGACCAGACGCACCATGAATTTGCGGCCGCTGCGCTTGGCCAGGTCGATCAGATAATCGATCACGAACGGGCAGCGTTTCTGGTAAGCCTGCACCACGAAGCCGATGCCCTCGAAACCGGCCAGCTCAGGATCGGCGGCCAGCGCCTCCATCAGATCCAGCGACAGTTCCAGCCGGTCGGCCTCTTCCGCATCGATATTCAGGCCGATATTGTATTGCTTGGCCAGCAGCACCAGCGAGCGCACGCGCGGCAGCAGCTCCTGCATCACGCGCGCGTGCTGGGCACGGCTGTAGCGTGGGTGCAGCGCCGACAGTTTCACCGAAATACCCGGGCCGTCCTTGATGCCGCGGCCATTCGAGGCCTTGCCGATCGCATGGATCGCGGTTTCGTAGGAAGCGTAGTAGTTTTTGGCATCCGCTTCAGTCAGCGCTGCTTCGCCCAGCATGTCGTAGGAATAGCGGTAGCCGCGCGCCTCGTTGGCCTGGCCGTTTTTGATCGCTTCATCGATGGTCTGGCCGGTCACGAACTGGTTGCCCAGCATACGCATCGCCAGGTCCACGCCTTTGCGGATCAGCGGCTCGCCGCCTTTGGAAATCAGCTTGGTCAGCGCCGAGCCCAGGCCCGCCTCGCTGTTGGTCGATACCAGCTTGCCGGTGATCAGCAGGCCCCAGGTGGCGGCGTTCACAAACAGCGATGGCGATTCGCCCAGGTGCTTGCGCCAGTCGCCTTTGCTGATTTTGTCGGCAATCAGGCGATCGGCCGTGGCATTGTCGGGAATACGCAACAGTGCTTCCGCCAGACACATCAATGCCACACCCTCATCCGACGACAGCGAAAACTCGTGCATCAGGGCATCCACACCGGATGCGCGGGTACGCTGCGCGCGCACCTGGCTGACCAGTTTATAGGCCAGTTGCCCGGCCTGATCGATGCTGCTGTCGTCATGGTTTTTCAGCTGGTCGAGCAGCCACAGCACGGCGCTGACTTCGTTCTTGCGGTAGGCCGCCGTCACTGCTGCGCGCAGGGGAATCGGGTCACGCAGGACTTCCGCCTGGAGCGCGGCGAACGGGGTAAAACCGGTGATGGTTGCTGCTTGCATTGAGAACTTTCAGAGAGAAATTTTGGAGCCGGCCCACCTACAAAAACACGCCCGGTCAGCATGGCTGGCGAGGCGTGGAATGAGGTGAACTGCTAATGATTCGATTGTAGTGGGATTTCTTCTGGATTAATTCTGGTAATGCGAGGGGCTAGCAATAGATAGTTTTTGATGAGACAATTTAACCAAATAATATTTATTTGGGAGTTCCAGGAAATGTTAGACAAGATCAGCAAAAAAATCTTGATGGAATTGCAGAGCGATGGCCGTATCTCCAATGTGGAGCTGGCCGCGCGGGTGAATCTGTCGCCCGCCGCTTGCCTGGAACGTGTGCGCAAGTTGCACGAGTCCGGGTATATCATGGGTTACACGGCGCAACTGAATCCGCAACTGCTGGACGTGTCCCTGCTCGTCTTTATCGAGGTTGTGCTGGATCGCACCACGCCCGAAGTCTTCGACGCCTTCAAACACAGCGTCCAGGTGATCCCGGAAGTGCTGGAGTGCCACATGGTTGCCGGCGGTTTTGACTATCTCGTCAAAGCCCGCGTCAAGGACATGGCTGCCTACCGCGAATTCCTGGGTAAAACCCTGTTGCAGAAAGGCGTGCGTGAGACGCACACCTACGCCGTGATGGAAGAAGTGAAGAATACCACCAAGTTGCCCATAAAATAGCATCAAAGAAATAAATTAGTGGAGCCGCCCTAGGCGCCTGTTGTCAGACGGGGGACAGATGAAGCTTTTGCAGCACAAGATGGTGCAACGTGGATTGTGGATTTTGGCGGCGACAGCAGGCGGCACGGGCCTCGCCTATTTATGCGGGCTGATGGGCGCCGGGCCGGTCACGGCCGCGGTGCCGGCCGCGCTGGGCGGGGCGGCGCTGGCCTGGTGGGCGGCGCGGCAGGACCATGACGAAGGCGGCGTGCGCCACTTTGCCCACACCGTCGGCGAGGAAATTGACGCCATCATGATCGGCGCGGCGGAAACCTCGTATTTCGTCGATTCCGTAAAGAAGAAAATCGAGCTCGACGTCAGCACCGCTGGCAATATTGTCCACAGCTCCAGCCAGAACGCCGATACCACCGAACGCATTGCCGCCAACGCCGAGCGCGCCGCCAGAATTGCGGCCCAGGTGCGGGGCGAAACCGAGGCCGGCCGCAGCGAGGCCGACAGTGGTCTGCAACGCATCCGCACCGCGCGCCAGGACGCGCAAACGGCCGCCGACGTGATGGCGGCGCTGCAAATCAACTCCCGCAAAATCTACGGCTTTACCGAGGCCATCAGCGAAATTTCCGCGCGCACCAACCTGCTGGCGCTGAATGCCGCGATTGAGGCGGCACGCGCTGGCGAACAAGGCCGCGGCTTTGCCGTGGTGGCCAGCGAGGTGCGCCAGCTGGCACTGCGCACCAAGGAAGCGACCGACGAAATCAGTACCATGGTGCGTGAAATCAACCAGCAGGCGGAGCAAGCCGCCAGCGGCATGACCTCGCTCGCGGCCAAGGTCAGCGAGGCGGCCGGCAATGTGGAAACCGTGCACGGTCTGTTGGGCAATATCGAGCGCTCCTCGGGCGTGTCGGAAGAAGAGATCGGCGAGATTGCGCGCGCCTCGCGCGAGCATGTGACGACCACCGAAGACATCGCTGACGCCATCGCCCGCATCCGCGACAGCCTGTTATCCACCGAGAAGGAGTTGCCGCGCGCCGCCAGCTCGGCCATGGCGCTGGCGGAACGGGCGGAAATCATCACCGGTGCGCTGGGCGAGTCGGCGATTGCCACCTCGCACGACGAGATCCGCGAGGCGGCGCAGCGCGCGGCAGCGGAGGTGGGCCGGATCTTTGAGCAGGCCATCGCCAGCGGCAAGATTTCAGGCGAAGCGCTATGGGACCGCACGTACACGCCGATTCCGAACACCGATCCGCCCAAGCACAAAACCCGGTTTGACGATTTCACCGACCGCGTGCTGCCGCCACTGCAGGAAGGCTTGCTGGCGACCATGCCGCAGCTGGCCTATGCTGGCGCGGTGGATAACAACGGCTATTTCCCCACCCACAACAAGAAATTTTCCCAGCCGTTGACGGGCAACTACGATATCGACATCGTCAACAACCGCACCAAGCGGATTTTCAGCGACCGTACGGGCAAGCGCTGCGGCGCGAATACCAAACCGTTCCTGCTGCAGACGTACAAGCGCGATACCGGCGAGGTCATGCATGACCTGTCGGCGCCGATTTATGTGCATGGCAAGCACTGGGGCGGTTTCCGTATCGGCTACCGCTCCAGCAGCAGGCATTGATCAGCGGGTAGACGCCGGCGGCGTTGGCGGATTGCTGACGCGGTTCTGGGTGACCGTGTTCATCTTTTCCAGATGCACGCGCAGCCATTTGTGGGCCGGGCTGCGGGCATCGCGTTCGTGCCACAGCATGTCCAGGTGGACCGCCGGCAGCTGGAATGGCAATTCTTTATGGATCAGCGCGTCGGTCATGCCGGTGGCGGCAATCAGGTGGCGCGGCAGCACGGTAATCAGGTCCGAGTTGGCCACCACACGGCCGGCGGTAAAGAACTGGTTCACCGTCAGCAAGATGCGGCGTTCGCGTTGCAGCTGGGCCAGCGCCTCGTCAACCAGGCCGTGGGCGCGGCCGGAAAAGCTCACCAGCAGATGGTTGGCGGCGCAGTAATTCTCCAGGTTCAGCTCGACCTTGGACAGCGGATGGTCGCGGCGCATCACGCACACATACTTGCCCGAATACAGGCGTTCATGGCGGATCGGCGAACCGGTTTCGTACGACAGCTGGGCCGCCACCCCCGGGAAGAAACCGACCGCCAGGTCGATATCGCCGCGCAGCAGCATCGGCCGCGGCTCACGCGTGGTCAGCGGCACCATGCGGACATTCACGCCGGGCGCTTCACTTTCAATCGAGCGCATCAGCGACGGCAGCCACATGGCGGCGGTGGCGTCGGCCATCGCCATGCGGAAGGTGGCGTGGGCGGCGGAAACGTCAAAGGTTTCCGGCGCCACCGCCGCTTCCAGGCTGGCCAGCGCGCTGCGCACCGACGGCCACAGCGCTTCGGCGCGCGGCGTCGGCTTGACGCCGTAAGCGGTGCGAATCAGCAGTTCGTCACCGAGGCTCTCGCGCAGCCGCTTGATGGCGTTGGACACTGCCGGCTGGGTCATGGCCAGATGGCCGGCGGCCCGGGTCAGATTTTGCTCTGTCATCACAGCGTCAAACACGCGCAGCAAGTTCAGGTCCAGCGTCAGAAAGCTCATAGCGGCTCAAGGTTAGGTGTCAGAGAAATAACGATAGCACAGACCATTCACCAAACGAATAATTGTTATCGAGAAAGTAAATTGGTAACTTATGTTGCGCCGCACTATAGTTACGTCAGATTCTAAAGCTACGGCTACACCATGTCCATCATCATTTCCGCAGTACAAGATTTTTCATTGATCGCCGCGATCAAGCTGGCGCTGCTGATCGCTGTGAGCGGCGGCATGCTGGTGCTGTTCAAACCCCTGCTGGTGGGCTGCGTGCGCGCCGCCGTGCTGGTGGTGAAGCCGAAGATGAGCAAGGAGCAGCGTTTGCAGCGTCGCCAGATGCGCGACGCCATGCTGCTCAAGCGCATGATGAACCGCAGTGAATGCGATCCGAGCCATGCTGCAGAACTGCGCGCACTGGCTGCGCGCGCTTAAAAAATCAGGCGCGACAGGTCTGCCGCGCCGCAACATCACTTCTCGCCCAGCAGCGCCGGTTTCAAGGAACTGTCGACCGGCTTATCACCCAGCCAGATACGCAGCACCGCGTTGTAGAACGCCTGATCCGGCATCAGCTCGCCTAACTTCTTGCCATTCAAATAGCACTGGGTGCCCTCGTTCGGGGTCCAGTCCAGCGACAGCTGGTCGCCTTTCTTGAGCGCCGGCGTCTGCGCAAATACTTCACCGAACTTTTTGATTTGCGGCAGGATCTTGCTGAGTTCTTCCTTGCTGGTGTTGGCGTTGAGGCCGTCCATAAAGGCTTTGCCAAAGTCGTCCGAGCTGACTTCGCGCAGCATGGTGATGGCAACGCGGCGCGGGCCAGGCACGGCCAGCACTTCCGGCACCGTGGTTTTCTTGTCGGTCAGGTACAGGCCGGCGGCATACACCTTGAAAATGACCTTGGTACGCAGGCCGGCGCCGTTCAGCTTGAGCTGCTGGCCCGCCAGCGTGATGGTGTCGTCGAATTTGGCGCCGGCCACCTCAACAGCGGCAAACGCAGGCAGGCAGGCCAGAAGGGCGCCGGCCATCAGGGTGTGCAGGATAGTTCTACGGTTCATGGGTGTCTCCGGGGTGGTATGTGATCGGACTATACCATCGTGGAGACGCGGCGGCGTGTTTTGCCGCACGGTCATGCTTTTTTGGCCTCTCAGGCCTTGGCGGCCTGCAGGCGCTCGAACTTGGCGAACAGCTGGTCTTTGGTTTCGCGGTGCTCGGGATGGAAGGGAATGCAGCTCACCGGGCACACTTGCTGGCACTGCGGCTCATCGAAGTGGCCGACGCACTCGGTGCATTTGTCCGGATTGATTTCGTAAATTTCCGCGCCCATGTAGATGGCATCGTTCGGGCACTCGGGCTCGCAAACGTCGCAATTGATACAGTCGTCGGTAATGATTAAGGCCATGGCAGAACTCGCTTACTCGGTCTGGGTGGCAGCAATCTTCTTTTGCAGCCAGCGGTCGACCGATGGGAACACAAACTTGGACACATCCCCGCCCAGCATGGCGATTTCGCGCACGATGGTGCCGGAGATAAATTGATACTGGTCGGACGGCGTCAGGAACATGGTTTCGACGTCCGGCAGCAAATAGCGGTTCATGCCCGCCATCTGGAACTCGTACTCAAAGTCGGACACGGCGCGCAGGCCGCGCACGATCACGCGCGCATCATTGTCGCGCACAAAATCCTTGAGCAGGCCGGAGAAACTCTCCACGCGCACATTGGGATAGTGGCCCAGGACTTCATTGGCAATTTCCAGCCGTTCATCGAGCGAGAAGAACGGCTTTTTGTTCTTGCTGTCTGCGACGCCGACCACCAGCGTGTCGAACAGACCCGATGCGCGGCGCACCAGATCTTCGTGACCACGGGTCAGCGGATCGAAAGTTCCCGGATAAACAGCTACTACCATTGCGGCTCCCTGCAGTGCACCAATATAGAACGCGCATTATGCCTGAAAAACGGGTTTTGGCTTAAAGTTGCCTTAAATTGGTGATGTTTTAACGGCAATTAGGCTTTGCGTTTTAATAAATGGTAGAACACCATTCCGGCCTTGTCGGCCCGGATGATTTCCCAGTCCGCCAGCCATTCTGGCGCCTCGTCCTCGGCGAACTCCAGCGTCAGCCCGGACTCGGCGTACACCAGGCCGCCCTCCTTGAGCAGTGTTGTGCACAGCGGCAGAGTGCGTTCCAAAAAGCTTTGCTGATAAGGCGGATCGAGGAAAATCAGGTCGTAGCGCTGGCCGCGCGTCACGGCGGACTGAAGCACCGCCAGCGCGTCGCCGCGCATGATGTTGACGTTGTCGGCCTTCAGCTTGGTCTTGATGTCGCCGAGCTGGCGCGTGACCTGGGTATTGCTGTCGATCATGGTGACCGATTGCGCACCGCGGCTGGCCGCTTCAAAGCCCAGCGCGCCGCTGCCGGCAAACAGGTCCAGTACCTGGGCATTGGCCCAGTCGCCGTCGCGCTGGTGATTGATCCAGTTGAACGCGGTCTCGCGCACGCGGTCCGGCGTTGGCCGCAGGCCCAGCGCGGTCAGCACCGGCAGCGGCGTGCGCTTCCATTGGCCGCCAATGATACGCACCTGGTTGGCGTGCTGGGGACCGTGAACCGGAACTTTGGCGGGTTTGGCAGGCTTGCTGGCGGGCTTCTTTGGCATGAGGGCGTGTTCTAAGTCATTGATTCAACAGGCCATCATACCATACGGCAGCTTATTTCTGGTCGGTCGCCAGGGTCCGGAAGTCGTCGATCCAGCCCTGCATGCGCTTTTGCGCGTGGGCTTTCTGGGCTGGCGTGGCTAGCTTGATGACGGTCAGCACCAGTTGCAGATTGGCTTGCTCGTAACTGTCAAAGAAGGCTTTGCGTTCGGAGTTTTCCAGGCGTTCGAAGCCGTCCTTGATGAGCTCCTGAATCGCTGCCACGGTCGCTTCCTTGCCCAGCTTTTCACTCTGCACCCGGCGTGCCAGCGCCAGGATATTTTTCTGGCGGCGCACGCGTTCATCGAGCCAGATCTCGTTATTCAGCGGCCGCGCATCGGAGGCCTGGCGGATCGCGGCTTCCTGCTCGGAGGTAAAGCTGCCGAACCACAGCTCAAACTGCTCCATGGATTTTTTATAGCGGAACTTTTGCTGCGCCTCGCGGTCGCCGCGCATATTCTTTTTACGGAAATCAGCATTGTTGGCGGCAAACTTGCGTTCCAGCGTGGCGATCTGGTCTGCTTGCAGCGAGCGCGTCAGGTCGGCCAGTTCCGGCGCTGCTTTCAACAGCAGCGACTCGGTGCGCTGTTTGATGTCGTCGACATCGGTTTGCAGGTCGGCCTGGGTCGGGCCGGCAGTCAGCTGGCGCTGCGCGGTTTGCAGGATCTGCACATAATCCTGCAGCTGGGTCTTGCGGTGCCAGTGGAACAGCTTGTCGATATCTTCCCGCACCCATTCTTTCTGGTCGGAATTCAGGTCCACATAGCCATCGATCCACCAGTACAGCAGCGTATCGCCATGGTTATAGGCCAGGCGCAGCGAGCTGCATGCTGCAAGCAGCACCATCAGTGTGACCAGAAACAGCTGATACAGGGTCCGGGCACCGGACAGGGGCATGTTAGACTTGTGCATTTATACACTCTCTCTGATTTGGCACCTATGAACGTCGTTATCCTTGCTGCTGGCATGGGCAAGCGCATGCAATCCGCGCTGCCGAAAGTGTTACACCCACTGGCCGGCAAGCCGCTGCTGCAGCATGTGCTCGATACCGCGCGCAGCCTGTCCGCCGGCCGATTATGCGTGATTTACGGGCACGGAAGCGCAGCCGTGCAGGCGTTGCTTGCCAAACAGCCTGAGCAGGTCGCCACCGCGCTGCAGGAAAAGCAGCTGGGCACCGGCCATGCCGTGATGCAAGGTTTGTCTGAGCTCGACGACCAGGTCCCGACCCTGATCCTGTACGGCGACGTGCCGCTCACCACCACCGCCTCGCTGCAGGCGCTGATCGCCGCGGCCGGTAACGACAAGCTGGGCATTCTGACGGTCGAACAGGATGATCCTACCGGTTTGGGCCGGATCGTGCGTGAGAATGGCCACATAGTGCGTATTGTCGAGCAAAAAGATGCCACCGAGGCCGAGCGCGCCATCAAGGAAATCAACAGCGGCATCATGGTGGTGCCGACCCTGCGCCTGAAACAGTGGCTGGGCGCGATCAGGAACGACAACGCCCAGGGCGAGTACTACCTCACCGATATCGTCGCGCTGGCCGTGGCGGACGATGTGCCGGTGGTGTCGGCCCAGCCGTCGGCGCAGTGGGAAGTCGCCGGCGTCAACAGCAAGGTGCAGCTGGCCGAGCTGGAGCGCATTCACCAGCGCAATATCGCCAACCAGCTGCTGGAACGCGGCGTTACGCTGCTGGACCCGGCCCGCATCGATGTGCGTGGCGAGCTGATCTGCGGTCGCGACGTCACCATTGACGTCGGCTGCGTGTTTGAAGGCAAGGTCGAACTGGCGGATGGCGTGCATATCGGCGCCCACAGCGTGATCGTCAATGCCCGCATCCTGGCGGGCGCGCAGATCAAACCGTTCTGCCATATCGAAGAAGCGGTGGTGGGCGATGCGTCCATCATCGGCCCGTACGCCCGTCTGCGTCCCGGCACCGTGCTGGCGGAGGATGTGCATGTGGGTAACTTCGTTGAAATCAAAAACGGCCAGGTGGCCGCGCACAGCAAGGCCAACCACCTGGCCTACATCGGCGACGCCACCATCGGTTCGCGCGTCAATATCGGCGCTGGCACCATCACCTGCAATTACGACGGCGCCAACAAGTTCCGTACCGTGATCGAAGACGATGCCTTCATCGGCAGCGACAGCCAGCTGGTGGCGCCGGTTACCGTGGGCAAGGGTGCGACGCTGGGCGCGGGCACCACGCTGACCAAGAATGCGCCGGCCGGCAAGCTGACGGTGTCGCGGCCACGCCAGGTGACCATCGAAAACTGGACCCGTCCGGTCAAGATCAAAAAATAAGCTCGGACTCTGCAGCAAACACCACGGCGCCTGCGGGCGCCGTTTTTTATGTGTGGATAAATCTGTGGGTAAGCCCTGAGCAAGCGCGGGAAAACAGGTGGGCAAGCAGGTCCTGTCAGGCAAGCAGCGGTTTACAGTGCTGGCGTTGTGCCGGCAAGCCCAAAACCGCCCATATTTTCAGCAAATGTGCATAACTCTGTGCGTAAGCGCGTGGGTAAGTGCTGAATAATGCCCTGATAACCCAGGAATAACTTTAAATGCCTGTGCATAAAGCTGTGGACAGGCCCGGGAAAGTGCGGGGATAAGCAATTGCCTCGCCGAGGTCATTGCATATTTGATACAATGAGAATAATTCTCATTCCGAATTTGCTGACCTGTGCATCAAACCGTGCCTATTTCCGACGTTGGACAGTTGTACGTCGCCCACCACCGCTGGCTACTCGGCTGGCTGCGCCGCAAAGCCAACGGCGCCGACCATGCCGCCGACGTTGCCCAGGAGACTTTTGTACGCATCCTGTGCCAGCCGGAGCGCTGCTGCCGCGAAATGCGCGAGCCGCGCGCCTACCTGGCGACGGTGGCGCATCGCCTGCTCATCAATTACGCCGAGCGGCAGTCGCTGGAGCGCGCCTATCTGGAAGTGCTGGCGCAACTGCCACCCTGCCATGTGCCGTCGCCGGAAGAGCGCCTCATCATTCTGGAATCCCTGCACGACATCGACCGCATGCTGGATGGCCTGCCGCCCAAGGCGCGTGAAGCCTTCCTGCTGTCGCAGCTGGAAGGCCTGGGCTACAGCGATATCGGGGTACGCCTGGGTGTCACCGTACGCACGGTCAAGCGCTATATGGCTTCGGCATTTACCCAATGTCTGATGGCCTTGGCATAAACCGCTGTCCCCTTTTCCGCAGTCGCCGGTCTTACTTAGTACCAATCACAACACAGGGAAAAGTAAGATGGTTCACAAGTTGCACATCACGGCACTGGCGCTGGCGCTGAGCGCCGCCTACCCGGCCTGCGCCGCCGACGAAGAACAGATCACCAAGGTGGAAGTCAAAGGCCAGAACCAGAGCGACGACAGCTATCTGGCCGGTTCGGCCCACACCTCGACTCGCATGGAAATGTCGATCCGCGACACCCCGCAATCGGTCAGCGTGGTCACGCGCGCGCTCATGGACGACCTCGGCCTGCACCGTCTGGACGAAGCGCTGGCGCTCAGCACCGGCATCATGATCGGCCAGCAGGATAGCGAACGCACCAGCTTTTATGCGCGCGGCTTCAGCATCAGCAATATCCAGGTGGATGGCATGCCGCAGGGCTCCAATTCGCCCTTATCGGACACCATCCTGTACGACCGCATCGAAATCGTGCGCGGCGCCAGCGGCCTGATGGGCGGTACCGGCGATCCGTCGGCTGCCGTCAACATGGTGCGCAAACGCCCGGGCCGGACATTGCAGGGGAGTGCCAGCCTCATCTTCAGCCGCTGGAATGACCGCCGCCAGGAACTGGACCTGAGCGTGCCGCTGAGCGCTGACGGCAAGATCCGCGGCCGCGTCGCGCTGGCGCACCAGACACGCGATTCCTACATGGACATGTATCACGAGCGCAAAACCGTGGGCATGGCCATCGTTGAAGCCGATCTGACGCCCGCCACGCTGCTGACCGCCGGCATCGACTTCCAGCGCAACAAACCGACCGGCTCGACCTGGGGCGCGGTGCCGTACTGGAGTGCCGACGGCTCGCTGGCCAATCTGCCGCGCAACTTCTCGCTGAGCGCGCCATGGAGCACCTGGGCCAACAAGCAGCAAACCGTGTTCACGTCGATCGACCAGCGCCTGGGCAGCGGCTGGAAACTGCATCTGGGCTACGCCCGCACGGACAGCCGCAACAACACCACCGTGGTCAACGGCGGCGCCGGCTATCCGGATCCCGCCACCGGCAAAGGCATGAGCTTGTGGACCGGCGCCTGGGGCGAAGGCAAGGGCATCAACGACAACTACGATCTGTACGCAACCGGCCCGTTCACCCTGTTTGGCCGCCAGCACACGCTGATCGCAGGCTGGAATGGCGGCAAGCTGGTCAGCAGCAGCCAGGGCGGCGAAGCGCATCACGACTATCCTGATGCGATTCCAGACTACCGCAACTGGACCGGCAATATTCCGCGCCCGGTATTCGTGCCGGACGGCTCGCACACCGAAACCGAAACCAAGCTGGGCGGCGCCTACCTGGCCGGCCGGTTCAACCTGGCGGAACCGCTGACGCTGGTGCTGGGCGCACGCGTGAGCAACCACCGCACGGAGGATTCGGCGTTTGACACCAGCGGCAAATTCACTGGCAGCAGCAACCTGCAGGAGACCAAAAACGAAGTCACGCCGTATGCGGGCGTGGTCTACGACCTTAACCATCAGCTGTCGGCATATGCCAGTTACACCACGCTGTTCAATCCGCAAACTTCCAAGGACAAGGACAACCACCTGCTGTCGCCGGAAACCGGCACCAATGCCGAGCTGGGCATCAAGGGCGAGTTCCTGGACAAGCGCCTCAATGCCTCGGCCGCTGTGTTCCGCACGCTGAAAAAGAATCTGGCCGTGCTGGACCGCTCCGTCCCGGCTGGCTTCAAACTGCCGGACGGCAGCCTGGCCTACGTGGCGGATGGCAACGGATTGACCGCGCGCGGCATCGAGTTTGACGTTTCCGGCCAGATCACGCGCGACTGGAACGTCAGCGGCGGCTACACCATCCTTGACATCGCCACTGCCGATGGCAAGCGCGGCGAGCCGACCCAGCCGCGCCAGCTGCTGCGCCTGTCCAGCTCCTACCGCCTGAACCATGTGCTGCCAGGCCTGAAAGTAGGCGGCAGCCTGACCGCGCAAAGCGCCACCTATGGCGAATCCTGGTACGGCCGGCCCAAGGCCCCGGCCGGCGAGGAATCACGCCTGACGCAAGGCAGCTATGCTTTGCTGGGTGTGATGGCGGGGTACGAGATCAACCGCAACCTGAGTGCCCAATTAAACGTCAGCAACCTGCTGGACAAGCGGTACTACCGCAACGTTGGCTTCTACGACAGCGTCTTTTGGGGCGAGCCACGCAATATCAGCCTCACTATGACGGCCAGGTTTTAACGCCGGCTGTGGATATCCCTGTGGTTAAGCAGGTGAAAACCGCAGGGATAAGCACCGGGATAAGCTGAGGAAAAGCCCTGTATAAGCCAGTGCATAGCCTGTGCTTATGCAGGGGTTAAGTCTGTATAACGTTGCTCAAGAGTTGCCAACAGCTTTATTCACAGGCTGATGCGGGTCTCGAATTTGCTGCGGAACGTAGAGAAGTAAGCCTTCACATTCCGCACGTTGGCGTGGCTGGTGAACAGGCGGTGTGCCAGCGCGTTATAGGCCGGCATGTCGGCAACCTGCACCACCAGCACAAAGTCCGGCCCGGGCGCCACGCGGTAGCATTGCAGCACCGCCGCCTCGTTGGCGACCAGCGCTTCAAACGCCGTCATGCGTTCGGCAGCCTGGATATCGAGCGAGATTTCCACCAGCGCCGTCAGGCTGGGGCCGACTTTTTCGGGCGCCACGATGGCCACCTCACGCTGAATCACGCCGCTTTCGCGCAACTGCTTGACCCGCCGCAGGCAGGTTGGCGGCGAAATGTGCACCGCAGCAGCCAATTCCGCATTGGTTTGAGATGCATCAACTTGTAGCGCATTGAGAATGCGACGATCTATTTCATCCATGGGTCTATATTGAAATAATATTTCATGTGGTCAGTGTGATGAAATTTTATGTCATTTTCAATAGGAATTAGAAAGCATATTTCATCATCACTACTCTACGATTGCGGCTAACTTAATCCACTCACCGAGGTATTCTATGTGCGGCATCGTCGGCGCAGTAGCGCAACGCAATATCACTCCCATTTTGCTGGAAGGTCTGAAACGCCTGGAATACCGCGGTTACGACTCCTGCGGCGTGGCCCTGCACGTGGACGGCCAGCTGCAGCGCTCACGCAGCACCTCGCGTGTGGCTGATCTGGAACAGCAAATCAAGGAAGCCCGGCTGGAAGGCTACACCGGCATCGCCCACACCCGCTGGGCCACGCACGGCGCGCCGGCTTCGCATAACGCCCACCCGCACTTCTCGCCCTCGACCGAGCAGGCGCGGATAGCGCTGGTCCACAACGGCATCATTGAAAACCACGACGAACTGCGCGCCGAACTGACCGCGCTCGGCTATGTGTTCCAGAGCCAGACCGACACCGAGGTGATCGCCCACCTGGTCGAGCATATGTACAACGGCGACCTGTTCGACACCGTGCAGCAAGCCGTCAAACGCCTCGATGGTGCGTACGCGATTGCCGTGTTCTGCCGCGAAGAACCGCACCGCGTGGTTGCCGCCCGCCAGGGCTCGCCGCTGATCGTCGGCCTGGGCCAGGGCGAAAACTTCGTGGCCTCGGACGCCATGGCGCTGGCCGGCACCACCGACCAGATCATCTACCTCGAAGAAGGCGACGTGGTCGACCTGCAACTGGGCCGCGTGTGGATCGTCGACAGCCACGGCAAGCAAGTCGAGCGCGACGTAAAAACCGTGCAGGCCCACACCGGCGCCGCCGAACTGGGGCCGTACCGCCACTACATGCAAAAAGAAATCTTCGAACAGCCCCGCGTGATCGGCGATACGCTGGAAGGCGTCACCGGCATCATGCCCGAGCTGTTTGGCGATGGCGCCTACAACGTCTTCAAGCAGATCGACCGCGTGCTGATCCTCGCCTGCGGCACCAGCTACTACTCCGGCCTGACCGCCAAGTACTGGATCGAATCGGTGGCCAAGATTCCCGTCAACGTCGAAATCGCCTCCGAATACCGCTACCGCGACAGCGTGCCGCATCCGAACACGCTGGTGGTCACCATCTCGCAAAGCGGCGAAACCGCCGACACCCTGGCCGCGCTGAAACACGCACGCAGCCTGGGCATGGAACACACGCTGACCATCTGCAACGTCGGCCACAGCGCCATGGTGCGCGAATGCCAACTGGCCTACATCACCCGCGCCGGCGTGGAAGTGGGCGTGGCATCGACCAAAGCCTTCACCACCCAGCTGGCGGCGCTGTTCCTGCTGACGCTGGCGCTGGCGCAAGTCAACGGCCGCCTGACGGAAGCAGAGGAAGTCGAGCACCTGAAAGCCATGCGCCACCTGCCCGTCGCGATTTCGGCCGTGCTGGCGCTGGAGCCCCAGATCATTGCCTGGGCCGAAGATTTCGCGCGCAAGGAAAACGCCCTGTTCCTGGGCCGCGGCATGCACTACCCGATCGCGCTCGAAGGCGCGCTGAAACTCAAGGAAATCTCGTACATCCACGCGGAAGCCTATCCGGCGGGCGAGCTGAAGCACGGCCCGCTGGCGCTGGTGACCGAAGAAATGCCGGTGGTCACAGTCGCGCCTAACGACGCGCTGATCGAGAAGCTCAAGTCGAACATGCAGGAAGTGCGCGCGCGCGGCGGCCAGCTGTACGTGTTTGCCGACGTCGACTCGCGCATTACCTCGGGCGAAGGCGTGCACGTGATCCGTCTGCCGGAACACTACGGTCTGCTGTCGCCGATCCTGCACGTGGTTTCCCTGCAGCTGCTGGCCTACCACGCCGCCGTCGCCCGCGGCACCGATGTGGACAAGCCGCGCAACCTGGCCAAGTCGGTCACGGTGGAATAACCATCCTGGATGTCCAGCCAGATGTCCTAAAGTAACAATTAATGCGGATAATTCTATCTAGTGCGGGTTCGAGAAATGACAAATAATTGTATATGTGGATAATTGTTTCAATTAGGTTAAAAATGACTAATTTGACCCATGAAATTATCTGCTTGAAAACAATTATGGAGAGTTTTCTGGGTTAAGGAAAGAATTGACGCATAGTCAAGCTAGCGGATCTCAAGCTTTATCAAAAGGCTTTTCTGGTTATGCTTGGGTGGCGGAAAGAGGGTGTCGGACGTGTAGGCGTTACTCAAGCTGCGGAGCGGCTATTTCGACAGCGTGGCCGCCAAGGTCGTGCTGGTGCAGCGAAACGGGTTGTAAGATAGCACGCCTGGCGCGCATTTGATGCCGCCGGCGGTAGATATCGCAGGCGGCATTTTTTGCATCAGTTCGGGAACGGAAGGATTTCTCGCTGCCGGGGTATTGCGTATACTTCTAGCTAAGCAGACCGCGAGAAACGGCATGCCCCTTCCCGAATCATTAACAACATGGCAAGCATGTCCCACATTACCGCCGACGTAAGGCTGAGGCCCATCCGTTTCGCGTTCCTGGTCCGTCCGGACGACCGGAGGCGCACGCTTGAAATCTTCAGGGTCAACACCTGTCTTTGGGGAGGGAAATTCAATCCCATCGTCCCGTGCTTCAGGCAGGTACCAGGCTGGTGGGACAGGCGCGGCCACAAGTTCGAGACAGCGATCCAGATCACTAACGGTTATCTCGACATGTTTGAGCCGGACTTTCTCGTTGAGGCGGAACCAGGCTTGGCGGATGGCCTCGAGTTCGATCCCGAGCGCGTCCTTCAACTCGGGGACGTGCTCGTCCGCGATGGGCAGGACCGTTCGGGCGGTTGCGGCCTGAGCGTCCTCGATCTATACAGGCACCTATATGAGGCCGAGTTCCAGTTCGTCCGCCGCCACAAGCACGACATAGTCGATGTGGTCCCGCGCCAGTCCGCCTTCAGGAACTTCGCCGCCGCCGTATTCGGCGCGTTCCCTTCCGACGAGGACCTGCTGTACTTCGGCCGCGCATACGGGGACGCGTTCGCACCGGAACGGATATCCTTGGATGGCCCAGCGCTCGCCAGCCTTTACGGCAAGAGCCTCACTTCCGCGCTGCGGATCGGGCATTCCAAGATCGAAGTCGATTACCACAACCGGGACGATCCGACGCTTTTCGTGCTGGACGCGACGCAGCCGCGAGACCTCGTGGACTTCTGGAACCTACGCGCGGTAAGGCCGCACGTCCTTCCGATCCCGATCCAGTGGGCCGAGGAGCTATCCGGCTTCTGCAAGGAGTTCGTGGCGAGAAGCTTCAGGCCGCTCCCCGGCAACCCGAACGGGGTCATGATGCACGCGAACGTGATGTTCGCTAGGTCGATTCCGACGGCGGAAATAGAGCCGCTTTACGCGCGACATTTCCGGACAGGCGTGCCGGGAGCCGACGTGCGGCAGGACTGGTATCCCTCGATCTGGCGTCCGGCGCCGGGATTCACCGTTAGGGAGACCCGGCCGACCCTGACGGCCGGAAGCAGGACCGTGGACTCCGAGTTCTCGCAAGAGAGTCCGTATGTCCGAATCGACTGCGTGGATCCCGATTTCGCCGAAAAATACGGCAATTCTAACCGCTGGGCGAACGTGGTCAGGCTGCGGGACTGGACGTTCAAGGACCAGCTAGCCACCGTCTTCCCGTGCGACTACAGAGCTCCGAAGTTTCCCAAGTTCGAGCCGCTGGCGGCCACGCTGCCTACGACGGAAGGCCTCGTTTCGTTTGCGAAATACAAGGAGTCCCGCCACTCCTGGAGGATGGTGACGGGGACGGCAGCCATAAACGAGTGGCTGAAAACGCACGGGATAACCGCCACCCTATCCGACGCTGGGCGCGCCACCGGCCAGATAATCCAGGCGCTCGGGGGATTCGGGGGCGTCAGGAGCCTCGCCCATCCGGCAATCGTGAAGCTGCTCAACAGCGTTACCCGGCGGCCGATATCGCCGTCGATACAGCACCAGGAGTTTAGAAACAAGCTGGAGGCGCCGCTCAAGGGCGACCACTGGCGTGCGCGGAACTTTGAGACTCTGGTCGAGCGTGGCGCCGTCGAGCTCGGTATGAAGCTGAAGTGCTCCAAATGCTCCAGCTGGAGCTGGTACGCCATCGACCGGATGGGTTACAGGGTGAGCTGCGCCCTGTGCCTGCAGGAGTTCGGCTTCCCGATAGTCGAGCCGGCCAAGGGAGCGGAATGGGCCTATCGCCTTGTCGGGCCGTTCGCGCTGCCGAACTACGCCACCGGCGGCTACGCCGCCTCCTTGTCGATCCGCTTTTTCGCAGACGTGGTCGACCAGGGGCACGACAGCAACGTCGCATGGTCGGCGGGCCAGGAACTCGCGTTCAGCCCGAGCGACCGGATCGAGGCAGATTTCATCCTGTGGTACCAGCGGAAGGTCACTTTTGGGAATGACTACCCGACGCAGCTGGTCTTCGGCGAGGCCAAGAGTTTCCGGGGCGAGAATGCGGAGGAGCGGCGCGAGATAGAAGACGCGTTCGACCAGCGGGACGTCGACAGGATGAAAAGGCTCGCGACCGAGTTCCCAGGATCGATCCTAGTGTTCTCGACAATGAAAAAGCCGGAAGAGTTGTCCGACGACGAAATCGCGCGCATTTCCAAGCTTGCTCAATGGGGCCGCGAGTACGTGCGGGAGCGGCGTAAGTCGCGCGCGCCTGTAATCGTGCTAACCGCGAACGAGCTGTTCGCGCCGTATTCGCTTCGCGACGCGTGGGGCAAGCTGGGCGGAAGGCACGAGGAGTTCGCCAACGCGGGGATGATCCGGACGGAAAACCTTCGTGTGCTTGCGGACCTTACTCAGCAACTCTACCTGAATCTTCCCTCTTACGGCGAGTGGCTCCGGGGGAAGTGGGAAAAGCGCGCCGAGCGCCGTAGGGCGCGTTCCGGAGCGCTGGCCAAGTAGCGGCACCTAAAGTGGACCCGCTAGTCAAGACACTCAACCGGCTAAATTAAGCTGTGCCCATTACCCCTTCCGCAGCCGCTCGGCGCTGCCCCATTTCATTCACATTCTCCTGCTTCTGGTCTGCGTCGCCGAATTTGTCGACGATCAGCGCGCCGCCGCCGCTGCCTTTACAGTAGACGCGGTTTGGCGCCTCGTAGACTCTGCGCACCCTATTAAGAAAGTGGCTTAAAAAGATTCATATTAGTGCGCCTAACAATCCTTACAGCAATCAAAAAAATTCCTTACGTAATCCTTAGGATTGCCTTAGAATATTCTTACAAAATCCCTAAACCCCAAAACATGGAAGGCAAAGAAGATGGCGAAATCGGTAGATAGTGTGGTATCCGATCTGCGTGAGCTGCTTAACAAGTCTGGCAAGGATGCTGCAACTTTGACTTGGAAAAAATTCTACGTCGTCGCTGGACGGGAACGAATAAAGGATGCATTCATGGAGGACCTGGCCAAGCAGGCCAAGGCTGCAAGCCTGTTCGTCTCCTATGGGAACGCCGTGGTCTTGGTCGCCAAGGATTACGACTTTTCTCCGGTCTGAAGCCAGACTGTCGTACCGTAAGCCCCTTGATCCTCATGATCCAACCGAACAGACAGGAAGAATAAAATGGAAGTCGAACGCATCGCCGATGCAAGTGGCCGAGTCGCCATGTGGGCGTACGAATGGGATATCACCCAGTCACCCGCAGCCAAGGTCAACCGCCAGTTCCTGGGATATGAGCAGCCGATCCGGCCAGACCAGACCGCCGCGCACGAGGTTCGCGAGGCGATCTGCTGGTCTTACGGTCGCACGCTGGGTAATATCGCGGTCTTCAGCGAAGAGTTGCTTGGCTCGTTCCCTGCGCAAAAGGGGGATGACGCCATTTTGGCTTGCGACATCGTTGAGGCGGGCAAAATGCGAAATGGCGCGAAGCGTTGGTGGTGCCGTACGCATCAGAAGCACTGGGGCACGAAGGGGGACATCGCAGCCGCAAGGCGGAGCGGCGTGGCCCGATGCTCCAACCATTTGCAGCCGATGTCATACGTAATCAATCCTCCCCATATCCGTATGGAGGAGCATGCCGAAGTGGGCATCTGGTGTTCGCTGCCGCCTGCATTGACGAGCATGGGCTTGCCTGCGAGACGCAGGCCAAAGATCCATGTCCATGTACGCCAGCAAGCCGGCGGTGACAAGGTGATAGATCAGGATTTCGAAGCCCTATCCCTGCACTACAACCCGGCTGGTGACCTTTTCGCCAACAACGAAATCAACAAGGTGCACGTGACTCCGCCGGCGGCCCTTGAGTTCGTGCTTGCCTTGGAATCCGGCTTGGAGATGGGTTGCATCAATTGCAGAGACTGCGGATACCCGCATCTGGATCTCGGAGATTTCGCGCGTACGGCTCATAGCAAGCACCTGTGCGGCAATTGCGGTAGGGACAATACGTGGAGTAAGGTTGCGATGGCATCTACACCACTGAAGCCGCTGCACGACCAGTTCAGCAAGGCGTCGCAGTATGATGACGTGGACAAGGTGCTCAATATTGATGAATATCCAGGCGCCAGCTTCGCACTGTGGGCCTCTACTCCGGCGGTACTGTGGACAGCAAACCGTGCTCAAGAACGCGGTATTCACGTTCATTTGAGAGCAGATAGTCATCCCCCTATCGACGACACCTTCGGCACCGTAATTTACCAAGGTAATGAGCTGGATCGTTCTCAACTACTGGAGTCGATGATAGCAAACACCATCATCTGACTCTCCGTACCGTGACGTGCTACAAATAGCACATCACGGGGCACACAACGGCGTTGGCCTGATAGTCGTTGCGATTAGATACTGCTCTGGGCATAGTGAAGGAAACCTATCATCTAGCCCGAGTTACTTGACCGTTACAATTTGACAGGAAAACCATGTTCGCCTGGTTAAAAACTTTGGTGTCCGGGTTCGGTGCGACAACGGCGCCATCGCCAGTTAATCCTGAGCCCGCAGCGGCGTCGATGCAGGTCGCAGTACCGCCTTTGTATTTTCTGGACGTGGACGACGCAGACAGGCTGTTTTTGCGTTTTGTGCATGCCACGTCGTCGGAAAACGCGCCAAGTATCCGTGCGTTGGGGTTGCGGCCGTTGCACGATGTTCGCGCTCGCCTGCTGGCGTACCTCGCGCTAGTATTCCCTGAACAGGATGCCGAGGGTCTGCTTAGCATGATTACCAAGGACACCAATCAGCAAAGAAATTCTCTGGTCATTCGGCGCCTGCAAGCAGAGGCCGAAGGACGGGCGACATTGTCGCTACTGCCCCTGGGTAGTCACGGCTATCTGGGCTCGGCAGCGTCGAACGCGGTATTCGATGGCGGCGAGGTGTTCCGAGCGGCGCGGGAAGCCGTCAACAGTCTGTGTTCGATCACCGTGCCGCCACCTTACCCCGACGCAGTGCCAACGGTCTTCGTCGTGCGCCATTACCTGACGGGAGATCCACCCGATTTACAGCTGGAGGGCACGGGCGATCATGGCGTGTCGTTGCGCGAAGCCGTCGCCAGCGACTTCACTAGCGACTACTGGTGCACTTATGGCACCGAGATGGAACTGGCTGTGAGTACAGCGTATCAGCCGGCACACATCGAAGGTGAATTCCGGTTGGTGGATTTCAAGCGTCGGCGCATGGCGAAAGCCAGTCCATCCGCCATCACAGTGGCAACAGCCATGCTTGCCGCCGCGTAGACGCAACTTACGATATTGGCTTAGCTTCAAACTAAACCATACCTACCGGGCAAGTCTAGTTGGGCATTTACCCAAATATCGTGTGCTAATGCAAGCTAGACTTCACAACCCCCAAGCATGCCTCCGGATGCATTGATCCGTTTGACGCAGATATATTAGGAACCACACAGAATATTTATAGTTTATATTGCAATAATTATGGTTGTGATATGAGTTGGCTTGGGCTTTCAAAATCATAGCTTCGCTAAGAAGCTAAATTGCAAGGGGTAAGAGATCAGTAGTACTCTACTCGTGTACAATTAAAGGTTTTTTTGTCATTATGATATACCGATTGCAACATGGTGCAATCGTGACCGTGATGTCGGCAAAAAAAATTAAAGTGAAACGAAATACGTTTGTTTTTGATGCTTTTTGTTGCGTTATTGGGGGTGAAGTGATACGATCGTTTCATATTTATTTGGTCCTGATTATGCCTAAAGTTCAAAAAGACGACGCTCTTCACACAGAGATACAGGCCATCGTTGCTTTGTGTGGTGGCCTTGGTAAAGCCGAGAAAGCCCTTCAAATCAACCGTGCCACACTGTGGCGGTTCTGCAAGTCTGGCTGTGCAATTGATCGAACTCGACAGCAATTGGAAGTAGCGGCAAAACGATATAGAAGTGAAACGAATAATTTTGTTTCCCGGCAAGAGAAAAAAATGCCTGCTTCTGACGAATTGCGCATTGATCAGCTGCGTAAGATCCGGGCCTTCTGCCAATCCATGATCACTTTCGTTGATGCATTTGAGAGCACGCTCGGCCTCGCGGTGGATACGCACGCCGCCGCACAGTAAGGCGCAGTTGAACTAAGAGGTATTTGATATGTCGACAAGTGTAAAAGGCGATCGCCAGGCGTTAAAACGGACGATGGAGGCTATTCTTGCTGCGTCCCAAAAGAAGGCAGCGAAGCAGCCGGAGCTTCCTGGCTTGGATGTGCTCCCTCAGAGCGCAGGAAATAGCACGACTAAAGTGTTGCCTGAACGTATTGCCGAGATGGTTTATAACGTACCTGCTAAGCGCAGGCTGGCAGATTTGTTCCTGCAGAGCGATATCGTTGAAGAGGTTAATGAATTTATTTATGAGTATTCGCATTCTGCCCTTTTAAGAGCGAATTCTCTTGAGCCCCGACATACTCTCTTATTAGTTGGTCCTCCTGGTAATGGTAAGACCAGTCTGGCTGAAGCATTGGCTACTGAGTTGTCACTTCCACTGCTTTCCATTCGCTATGATGCAATCGTTGACAGTTTCCTTGGCGAGACGTCGAATCGGTTGCGAAAGCTGATCGATTACGCCACGTTAAATCCTTGCGTCTTATTCTTTGATGAGTTTGACGCGGTGGGGAAAGAGCGTAGTGATGCTCAGGAAACCGGGGAAATAAAGCGTGTGGTTAGCTCGTTGCTTGTGCAAATGGATCATTTACCTAGCCATACACTCATCGTGTGTGCAACCAATCATCCTGAACTACTGGACCGTGCCGTTTGGCGCCGCTTTGAAGTAAAGCTTGAAATTACTCGCCCTGATCGTTCGCAATTAAAACAATGGTTCACTCGATTCGGCAAATCGTTAAATGATGTCGAGCTCGGTGTAACACCCGATGAGTTTGCTGAGTGCATGGACGGCGAGAATATGTCTGAGGTTGAAGCCTTTACCTTAGACGTTAAACGGAAGATAATATTATCCAAAGGGCGTATCACACCAGCCGAGGCTGTTGGCCATGTCTTAACTCGGTTAAAAAAACGCCCATCGAATAATGTTACTCTTCTCAGGGATCATGGCGACCAATTATCCGATCATACGGCTAAACCGAGTGCAAAAAGACGCGCCTCGAATAACGGGGCGAAAACCTCCGCCACCCCCAAGCAAAATCCCGTACGTAAAGCAGCTGCAGCGCTTGGGAAAAAAGTTTGATTCAGTTTTTCAAAACCTGGCGAAATTTGATAGTGGCGTTGAAGTTGCCTACGATCCCAGGAATGTCGTTCCTGAGCGTGCCGCAGTATTTGAATTAATCGGTAAAGTTGCTGATTTTGAGGTGGCGGCTCAAGCGCTTGGCTTCGAATGGATGGGAAGCCGCAGCCTCGACTCTGACGCTGAAGATGAGGAACGAGACGATGATGAGGACGGCGCCGGCGGCCAGGGCAACAATGTTCTATACCTTACCATTCCAAGCCCGAAAGGCCTGAAAAATCTCCTGGCGCAGTGGAACCGATATAGCCGCGGTGAGGAGCCTCCTACGCGTGCCGATAAACCGCTATGGCTCCTCTTTGGCTACTTATCTGACTTAAGGGGCTGGTCTGAGAAAGATCGCATCGACCCCGCCCTGACGAAATACATCGATCTTCTGGTTGCCGCCTACCCCGATCGTCACGTACAGGTGGAGTTGGACTTCTGGTACCGAAGTGAGAAAGAGCGTAGGGACAACTCGATTGAGGTCTTAAAGCGCTTGCTTGTCGAGGTCGGCGGACAGCTGCTCGATCTGGTTGATATCAACGAGATTCGCTATCAGGGCGCCCTGGTAAGCTTGCCGGCAGCCGTTGCTAAGAAGCTTGCTGCCGGAAACACGATAACGCAGTTCGACGACATCATGACGATCCGGCCGCAGTCGATTTACTCGACTGAGTTGTCGCCGGAGGTGCCAGTGACCGGCGCCAGCTTCTCGCAATCCTTACCTACCCGCCGATGCATTACCGCACTTCTGGATGGTTACCCGGTGAGCGGACATGCGGCTCTTTCTCAACGCCTTACAATTCACGAAGTCGATGTCAAAGGCGAGGATGTTCCCGCCGCAGCACGCAATCATGGTACTGCGATGGCCTCCTTGATTGTGCACGGTGACCTGCAGGCAACCGATGGCGCTATCACGCGCCCTATCGCCCTTTTCCCTGTCCTGAGCTGCACCAGTAATCCAGGAAGTCAAGAAACAACGCCGAAAGGAAAGCTGCCAATTGGCGTGATTTACCGGGCGCTTAAAGAGTTGGTGTCTAACCGGACAAAGCCAGAATTTGCCGGGATCACCGTCGTGAATCATTCCATCTGCGACACCTATGCCCCATATGTACGTAGACCATCTCCATGGGCCACCCTCCTCGATTACTTTAGCCATCACCACCATCTGTTGTTTGTGATAAGCGCGGGCAATATCACGGAGTCCTTCCCCGTTGACCTTTTTGCGAACTTGAATGCATTTAACGGCGCAAACCCGGCGCTGCGGGAGGCTGCGTTGCTCAATGCCATCAACGCCGCAAAAGGCACGCGAGGAATTCTCAGCCCAGCAGAATCGATTAATGGTGTGACCGTTGGGGCGCTGCACATTGATGGCGCGGGAAAACCAACGAACGTGATTGATCCTTACCCTGAAGCCGAAGTTCCTAATTTGGCCTCGGCTTTTGGCTTTGGTGTGAACCGGAGTTTGAAGCCTGATCTTGTCGAACAGGGTGGCAGATTTACCGCAGGGTGCTCAAACGTACCAGGGGGTGGTGTGAAGGTGCATGCACTGGCCGCTGCTGGAATGGGCCACCAGGTCGCCAGCCCATCAGTGACGGGTGACCTGACATACGTGACGCGCACAGCCGGCACCAGCAATGCCGCTGCATTGCTCTCCAGGGCCTGCAACAAAATTGCCGATGCGGTAGAGGACTCATTGGCAGAAGAAGGAACAGATTGGCTAAGTCTTCGCACGCGGGCAGTTATTCTGAAAACCTTGCTTGCACATGGTAGTGCGTGGGGAGAGTCCGCTGAGCATTTATATGGGGCGTTTCCGCCGATCGATGGGCGCAAGCATGTGATGCGAAAGGACAACCTCTCCAAGTTTTTCGGCTATGGTCGACCTGATCTACGCAGGATCGTCAGTGGTTCTGAGGATCGAATCACGCTGTTGGCCGAAGACTTCATCGCTACGGGCAAGTTGCACGAATACCGTCTTCCCATTCCAACGGCAATGATTAACAATAAAGAGGTTCGCTCGATCACCGTGACCTTGAGTTGGACAACGCCAGTTGTGACGCACTCGGTTGACTATCGGGGAGTTGGGCTCAAGCTTGTTAACGCACAGGGCAAGACCGCATTATGGGAAGGCGTTGAACGTCAGTTGCAGCCTAATCGCACCACTTGCGACCGAGGAACGCTTCTGCACATTAAGTTTGAGGGAGCCAAGCTCGTCAAGGCCGCAGATCCCGCAGGCATCTTCATTGGGATTCAGGCTCTACAGCGACACCCCTCCCTGATAGGTGCTTCCGTTCCATACGCGTTGGCCGTGACGCTTGAAATGGCGCAAAGCCAACAGACGGGCATTTTTGAAGAGATCCAGGAAATTATGAAACAGCGCGCTGCGGTGCGTTCACAAACTCGAATTGGAACCAGAACATGAGTGTATTTAGTAGCGGCGATTCCTTGGGGGCTCGTAGCCAGTCTGAGATTGGTGAGTATCTTGCGGCCATCGGCGACAATCAGGCAGCCGCCGAATTTCTCGGCGGCCAGGTCGCAGGCCAGGGGCTGTTCGGATCGAAGAAGGCGTATAAGCATATCGACTCCATTCTCGGTTTTGTGCCAGTGACGACAGGCGATCAGGTCAAGGTCCCTGTGCAGGGCGCCAGCAAGCTTACTGCCGATGCCGCCATTATCGGCAAACGGGTGAAGATTTCACTCGATAAGTTTTATGTCGCGGAATATCCAGGCCGCGGCCAGCACCTCATCTTGTGTGAATTCACCGGGAAGAACCAGATGGCCGGCGAGACGGAGGAACTTCGCTTCGCACTGCGATTTAATGCCAATGACGGCTCTGGCGCCGGCATGGCCGGCGTGCCGATCTTTATGGGCGTGACGGTTGGCAAGAACGGCATTTCATTCGAAGGACGTTCGATCAACGTCAACAGTTCCGGAGATGAAACCGTGCTCGACACACTGGGCACCCCCGCCTTTCAAAATGGCTTAGGTCTTCTGCTGTCTGCACAGCCAGCCTTAAAACCCTTCACCAGCCTGGCCACGGCCGTGGTGAAAACTATTGCAAGCAAATCGAAGAACACCCAGGTGCATAACTTTGCGCTGGGCCTTGATTTCGCTGCAAGCGGCACTTCTGCCAAGCTTCAATATGGCTCATATGTAGTTGTCCAGTGTGATGAAACAACTGACTGGGAATGGGATCAATACGAGTGGAATCGAGACACGAACATGATCGAGCTCAAGGATAAATCACGGGTCTTCCCATACAACTTCATGGTGTTTAGGGTTGTGCCCTTTGACGAAGAGGACAGCGCGGCCGGTTGAATCCGCACTTCATATGTATATTCTCAAAGAAGGCCGAGCGGCGTACTTGGAGTTCTTACGCAATCTTACGCCCCAAATTTTGATGCTGTCACTTGCATTTTTTGTGGGGCGCAAAATCGATTTTACTCAGTTGGACTGGGCATACGCGACACCTACTTTTATCTTTTATTCGTTCATGCTGATTGCCATTTTTGCTGCCTACGCAAATGCAACACTGTTCATGGAAAAGTATTCACCGAGTCTGCAGGTTGTTCGTTTGCTCGCAGAATTGACCCATTCCAATTGACCCGCCTTCCACTGCCTGGCAAACGCTGCCACGCGGTCGTATGACCCTTCATAGCCGAGTTCTTTCAGTTCCAGGTGGAGCTGCTTCAAACTGCGCCGCTGCTTACGAGGCTTTGTAGTCTCGGCCTTTAGCCAGCCTGATAGCTGCACCGAGTATTTATCCAGTCCACTAGATGATCGCCGCTCCGCATAGGAGGGCTCTGTAGTTTCCGATCGCAGGTAGCGTCGGACGGTGTTGCGCGAGATGCCGAGTCGTCGGGCAATCTCTCGTATGGGGATCTGGTCACGAAGGTGCCAGCGTCGAATTATTCCTAGCAATGCCACGTCGATCACTCCGATCTCCTGCCGAAAGGACAGGGGGAATTGTGCTACTAACGTGGGTCAGATTCCGTTGCAAATTCGTGGGGAAGGTGGGTCAGATTTCAGTGCAACTTAACAATCTGCGCTCTCTTGGTGAAGCTGTTGGGGGCGCTGGAGAAACCGGCGGCTTCAACTTATTTTCTCCCGCCATATTGACTCCATGTGACTAATGTCGCATCATTGCTAGTATAGTCACATACCGAGTCATCCATGTCCGTCCCTTCCATTACCGAACTGAGCCTGTTGAAGGCTTTATGGCGCCAGCAGCCGCTGAGCGCGCGCGAAATCCACCAGCAAGTCGAGGCTGAACTCGGCTGGTCGTACTCATCGACGCGCAAGACGCTGGAACGCATGCTGGAAAAAGGCATGGTGAACCAGCACCTGGTGCATGGCGTCCAGGTCTACCAGGCCGTGCTGGAAAAGGTCGACACGCTGGCCGCGTTTGCGCGCGACTTTGGCAAGCGCGTGATGGAGATGGACACGCCGCTGCCAGTCACCATGTTCACCGGCAGCAAGCTGGTGGACGAGCAGGAACTGACCCAGCTCGAGCAATTGCTGCAGAACTGGCCCGACGACGCGGACGAATCTCAGCAATGACCGGCTTCGATATCGCCCTGGTCCGCCTGCTGCTCGCTGCCGCAGGTTCGCTGGCGGCCGGCGGCGCGGTCTGGGGTGTGGCCCTGCTGTGCCGCAGATATCTGCCGGCGCTGGCCCAGCATCGTTCGCTGTGGCTGCTGGGCCAGATCGCGGTGGCGGTGGTGTTTGCCGCCATGCTGCTGCCGACCACGCAACGGTTGCGGGTAGTGCCCGTGATCGAGATGAACGAGGAGGCGCCGTCGCCCATGCCGGCGGCGTCCGCATCGCCGCAGGCCAGTGCTACCGTTACGCCGGCAGCGGACTTGACGCCCGCCGCGCCGGCCCTCTCCTGGCATACCTGGCTGCGCGATGCCGCCCGTGCCTGGCTGCTGCTTTACCTGCTCGGCCTTGGTCATGCCGTGTGGCGCTGGCGCCGTGCCCAGCGCTGGCTGGAGGCGCTGGCTGCCAGCGGAAGTCCGTTGGATGCCGCGGCACACGTGCCGCTGCCTGATGTGATTGAAGTCGCCGCGCCGATTTCTCCCATGCTGCAAGGCTTGCGCAAACCGCGCCTGCTGCTGCCGCGCCATCTGCGCACGTTTGATCCCCTGCAACAGCAGTTAATCGTCGAACACGAGCTGACCCACTGGCGCCGTCACGACCTGTGCTGGAGCGTGGCCGCATTCGCCTTGCAAAGCCTGTTCTGGTTCAATCCCTTCATGCGCCTGCTGCGCGCGCGCCTGGGCTGGGCGCAGGAATTTGGTTGTGACCGCGATGTACTGCGCGGCCGTCCGCCCGCCGAGCGCAAGGCCTATGCGGCGGCCCTGGTGGCGCAATTCAAACTGCAACTGCGCCCCGCCGATATGGCGCTGGCCTTTGGCGCCAGCGATGCAGGCGCCCACGCGCCGACGCTGGCGGCACGCATCAGCCTGATTCGCACGCCAACCACGGAGCGTCGTCGCTGGCCGCGCTGGCTGGCGTTGGCCAGCCTGACGGCGGTGGCCGTGGTCAGCGTGGCGTTGCAACCGGCGCTGGGCTGGCGCAGCGCCGAGGTGCAGGACGCGTCTGCCGGCGCGGCGCTGGCGCTGGATTGCACGGTGATGGTGGACGCCGCCAACGGCGCCTCGCTGGTGCGCGAGGGAACGTGCGGCGAGCGCGTCACGCCGGCCTCGACCTTCAAAATTGCCATCAGCCTCATGGGCTTCGACAGCGGTGTGCTGCGCGATGAACATGCGCCCTACCTGCCCTACCAGGAAAGCTATGCGTCCAGCAATCCATCCTGGCGCCATGGCACCGATCCGGCCGGCTGGTTGCGCGAATCCATCGTCTGGTACTCGCAGCAGGTGACGTCGCAGCTGGGCGCCGGCAGCGTGCGCAACTATGTGCAGTCGTTTGAATACGGCAACCGCGACATCGCCAGCGTGGCGGGCGTGGACGACGCGGTGGCGTTCTCCGAACTCAGCCCGACGCTGCGGATTTCCGCGCTGGAACAGGCAGCCTTCCTGCGCAAGGTGGTGAACCGCAGTCTGCCCCTGTCGGCGCACGCATACGACATGACGGCGCGCCTGCTCAAGCTCGATCAGCCGGTGAATGGCTGGGAGGTCTACGGTAAAACCGGCACGGCCGCCGTGCGCCTGCCGGATGGCAGTGAGGATCAGGCACAGGATATCGGCTGGTTCGTCGGCTGGGCCGTCAAAGATGGCCGCACGGTGGTGTTTGCCCGGCTGTTGCAGCATCCGGTCGAGGCTGACCTCTATGCCGGCCGGCAGACGCGTGACGCCTTCCTGCGCGAACTGGCGCAACGCGTATTGTGATGCGCGCGCGGCTGGCGTTGTGCGGCCTGGCCGCGCTGCCAGCGGCGGTGCATGCCGGAGACGATCCGGTAACGACCAGCGTGACGGTCGTGGCAAAAAAACCGCTGGTCGTCAAACTGCCGGATAAAACGGTGTATGACGTCTCCAATATGCCACGCGCGGAAAACGGCAACGCCCAGGACGTTCTGCAATCCACGCCGGACGTATCGGTGACTGCCGATGGCAGCATTGCCGTCAAAGGCAATTCCCAGGTCACGGTGCTGGTGAACGGGAAGCCAACCGCCGTCACGTCCGGCACGGGCGACGAGCGGGCGCTGGCGCTACAGACCATGAGCGGCGCCGACATCGCCAGCATTGAAGTCATCACCAATCCTTCCGCCGCCTACAACGCCAATGGCGGTGCGATTTTGAATATCGTCATGAAGCGCAACCGCAAGCCTGGCGCGCATGCCCGGTGGCGGGCAAGCACAAGCAGCCAGGGACTGTGGAATGTGGGCGCGGACGGCGATCTGACCCGGGACCGGCTGAGCGTGCATGGCAGCGCCGCCCTGCACCACGACGGCACGCTGAAAATCCGCCAGTCCGAGGTGGACTGGCATAACCCTGTCAGCGGTCAATCCGGACAAACGCGGCAGGCATCGGAAGTGTTTGTCCATCGTGTCGTCGCCAGCGCCGCATTGGGCGCCGACTATGTGTTGAGTGAGACTGACGGCCTCAGCCTGTCGGCACGGCGCAATACACGCCGCTCACGTCCGGTTTTCGACGTGCTCAACAACAATCGCACGGAAGCGGCTGAAACCGTTTATCACCGCATCTCCAATGGCCCCAACGAGCAAAGCGATCACAGCGCCAGCGTCAGCTACAACCACCAGGACAGTGGCGCCGCGCTCAAGGCCATGCTTCAGCACAGCGGTACCACGGGCCTCATCGACAAGTCCTACCGTGACGCCTTTATCGCACCGCTGCGCGCCACCGACTACAGCCGTGGCACGACCAGGTCGGCGCGCCGTCTCAATCAGGCCACGCTTGACTGGAGCCGCGCCGGCGCGCATGGCCAGTCGGGCCTGGGGCTGGATATCCAGGACAAGGTTGATGATCTGTCCAACTATCAGGCTGCAGTCGATCCGCTCACCGGCGCCGAAACACCCGATCCCAATACCACCAACGGCTACACGGTGAACACGCGCCTCGGCGCGGCGTATCTGACGCAACAGATCCGTCAGGGAAAATGGGAAGTGCTGCTCGGCGGGCGTGCCGAGTTGATGCGGCTGCAAGTCCGTCCGGCGCAGCGCCAGATGCTGACGCAGCACTGGCAGGCATTCAATCCCAGCTTGCATGTGCAATATGCGTACAGCGAAAAAACCGACGTAACGCTGAGCTACCGCCGCAGCCTGCAAATGCCGGATGCGCTGGATCTCAGTCCCGACACGACCTATGTCGATGCGCAAAATCTGAGCCGTGGCAATCCTCTGCTGAGGCCGCAGCGCCTGTCGTCACTGGAGATAAGTGCGGATACCGCAGGGCCGCAAGTCAGCAGCAACCTCGGCGCCTTCTACCGCGCCAGCAGCGATACCGTGACGGACGCCTGCAGCTTTGCCGACAACGTGCTGATGACCACCCGGCAGAATGGCGGCCGGGCGCGCTCTGCGGGTGTCACCGGTTCGCTTGACTGGAAGCCCGGCGGGGCGCTGAGTGCGGGTGTGGACGGCGGCGTCTACCGCGTGATGTTGTCCACACCCGACCTGGCCGGCATGGTGCGGCAGAGCGGCCTTGCCGCGTACGGCAATGTCCGGGCCGGCTATCAGCTTGGTTCGGATAAGCTGGCGCTCGATGCCCATGTGCAGTCGGCCGGCATCACGCCGCTGGGCCGGTATGGCGCCAGCAGCAGCGTGAACCTGAGCTGGCAACGCCAGCTGAGCAAGACGCTGAGTCTGACCGTCAACGCCAACGATCTTTTCGACGGCAGCAAACGCAGCTATCGCACCAATGCCAGCACCTTCCGCCAGGCTGGCTACGACCATTTCGTCGCACGGCGCCTCTACGTGGGTGTCACCCAAAAGCTGGAGTGACGCGCGCTGGATTACTGAGGCACAGCGAAGAAAGAGATGTTGGTCGTTGGCGTGCCCATGACCGCTACCGCTTGCACCAGATTGCTGCTGTTATTCAGCTGACTGGCGTTATCCAGTACAAACGCAGTTGCGCCAGAGCCGGTATACAAGCGGTCATTGGCGGTGTCGATCGTGAGGACAGGGATGCCCCTCGCCGTCGGCAGGGCCAGCGATGTGACAGCTGGGCTGCCGACGGCAGTGCTTGCGCTGTTCAGGATATGGACTTTGCCATCGCCAACCAGATAAAGACGATCGCGGCTGCTATCCAGCGCAAGGTTGTTGACATAGGTTGGGACCGCGAAACTACGCGTGATCGGAGTTTCCCCCCTGGCGGTATCAATGTGCTCCATCACGCCGATCTCGGTGGGGCTGCTGCAGCATAAAGGCAGGGCATACAGCACATTGCGTTTAAAATCCAGCGTAATGCTGTTGCCAAAGATGGGGCCGGAAATGATGCGCGACGGCGTGACGGTGCCGTTGATTTTGCTGGCTTGCTCAAACACGGCAACGGCGCCATTGAGTCTGGCCTTCATGCCGATGTAGAGACGGTCGTTGGCCTTGTCCAGGAATACACGCTGCACAAAAATCAGGCCGCTGACATCGGGATTGATGGTGCGTGCAGGTTTGATGGTTCCATCCAGTTTGCTTGCATTGGCGTACACGTCGATTTTGTTCAGCGCGGCCACATATAACTCATCACGGGCGCCGTCAAACGCGCCGTCCAGCCACTGGGTGGTATCACTGGTGAAAATTTTGGCGCTCAACGCGCCTGGCTTGGGCGTCAGCGTATCGATGGCGGCCAGTTTGTAATTGCCGGTATCGCCGATGAACAGCATATTGCCGGAGACAGGCCCCGGCCCCACACCGGCATTGTTGCCGCCAGTGCTACCACCACCACCGCCGCAGGCGGACAAAGCGAGAAGACCAAGAGAAAGCAGAGCAGATTTCAGACGCATAAAAATTAAAGTATCAGGAATAATAATTATTATATATTAAGTTTCCTTGTGGAATTAATTTTGAGCTCAGCACCCTAAGCGGCCACCGTCTCAGCGCCGTTCGCGTACGCAAACTGTCATTCGCGCGCTGTGAACGTCGATTCGTCTCATACCCAAGCGGACGTAAAGTGCACGAGGCAAGATGCGCTCATCGCAATTTGCCATGCCATCCAAAGGAGTCGCTGTGAAGCCGTTTATCCAATGTATCGTTGTCGCTGTGCTGGTCACTGCCGGTCTGGTCCAGGCTGCGGATTTGACTGTGCAGGTTGCTGGTCTGAAAAATGCCAACGGCAAAGTCATGCTTGCGGTGTACGGCCGTGCCGAGGAGTTTCTCAAACAACCCATGCGCGTGACCGCAGTCGATGCGCAACCGGGCAAGGTGCAGCTGATCCTGCGTGATTTGCCGGTCGGCGATTATGCCGTCAGCATTTTCCACGATGAGAATGGCAATGGCGAGCTGGATACCAATGCGGCCGGCATGCCAATCGAACCTTACGGCTTCAGTAACGATGCGGCCGGCAACTATGGACCGCCGAGCTTCAAACAGTCAGTACTGCACCTGCCGGCGGCGGGCAGTACGGTCACCATCAATTTGCGCTGACCGCTCATGCTGCGACGCGATTTCCTGCACGGCCTGGCCGCCAGTGGCGCCTTGCTGGCGCTGCCGGCCCGGGCTGCAGTGGACGAGACCAGGGCGCGCTATCTGGCGAACCTGTCGGTCCAGCCGCGCCTGGCTGCGCTGCGCGGCTGTACGGCTGAACGCCTGAGCGGCGTGGCCACGATCACCGGCCGCTGGCCGGCGGAACTCAGCGGCACCTTCTACCGCAACGGCCCGGCGCGTTTTGAACTCGGTGGCGAACGCTACCATCACTGGTTTGATGGCGACGGCATGGTGCACGCCTGGCGCATCGAGGCCGGCCGCATCGGCCATGCAGCGCGTTTTGTGGGCACGCCCAAATATGTGGAGGAATCCGCTGCCGGACAGTTTCTGTATCCCGCTTTCGGCACGGATATCGCGCGCCGCCCGGTGCGCAACAACGATACGCTCAACACCGCCAACACCAATGTGGTGCCGCACGCGGGCCGGCTGTACGCGCTGTGGGAAGGCGGCTCGGCGACCGAACTGGACGCGGCCAGCCTGGCATCACGCGGCCCCTGTGCATGGCGTACCGATCTTGCCGCCATGCCGTTTTCTGCCCACCCCAGGATCACACCGGACGGTGTGCTGTGGAATTTTGGCGTGGTCCCCGGCGCCAATAAATTGCTGTTGTGGCGCATTGATGCTGATGGCACCCTGGGCAGGTTCGGCATGGTCAAGGTAGCGCACCTGCCCATGGTGCATGATTTTGTCGTCACGGCGCGCTACCTGGTGTTCCTGGTGCCGCCCTTCGACATGGAAAGCGACGCGCGCACCTATCTGGACGCGCATGTGTGGAACAGCAAGCGGCCGCTGCGCGCCCTGGTGATCAACCGTGCGGACTTCAGCCTACAGCGCGTCATCGAGATGCCGGCCGGCGTGGCTTTCCATTTGGGGAATGGTTGGGATGACGGCGATACGGTGCGCTTTGATGCGTGCCTCACAGCCGACGATAGTGGTCTGCGTGCGCTGGCCGGTGTCATGCGTGGTGAAAATTGGCACGAAGCAGTCACCGATAGCATGCTCATCACGCTGAACCTGCGCAACGGTACCGCGCGCAGCGAAACCCTGTTGCGTGGCACCGAGTTCCCGCGCGTAGCGGCAGCGGAAGTGGGCGCGCGCTACCGCCAGCTCTTCATGACGACCACGGTCAACACGGACCAATTCGGCATGACGGGCGTGGCCAGCGTCGATCTCGACAGCGGCCGCGTGGACCGTTTTGAATATGGGCCGGACTGGATCGTTGAAGAACATATACCGCTGCCCAAGGCTGGCGGAGCCGGGCAGTGGCTGCTGGGTGTGGCTTGCGATATGCGGCAGCAGCAATCCGTGTTGACAGTGCTGGACGGGGCGCAGCTGTCGCAGGGGCCGGTGGCGCAGGCGCATCTGCCATACGCGGCGCCGTTATGCTTCCACGGTAATTTTCTGGCAGTGTGAGCCGTCCTGCCGCATAATCGGATTTTCATTGTGACCCGACACCGCAACGTGGCCAGCGACCACCCTCTTGAACTGCTCCCATATTTCCGCCGCTGGCAGCCCGGGCTGACGCGCGACCTGGTCTACACTGGAGTGCTGGGGACTGGTTTTGGCCTGCTGTTTTTTGGCTTGTATGCCTACGACTTGCCGCGCCAGCGCTTGCTGCCGCAGTTGGTCAACGACTTCGTCATTGCGATCGCGATTGCCTACGCCATCCACGCTTTGTTTGCGGCCGGCCAGGTCCTGCTGGGGCCGTGGCTGCGCAAATGCCCGGGCTGGCTGCGCACGGCGTATTACCTGGCGGTGCCGACGGCCGGTGTGTTTGCCGGTTACTTCATCGGCCTCATACTGCTGAACCCGGCTGCTGCACGCCATACCATCTTCACGCCGGGAATCGTGGTGAGCTTTGCCATGGTATCGGTGCTGGTGTCCTGCGTACTGTTACTTCTGTCGCTGATGCGCGCGCGTGAAATGCGAGGGCAGGAGCTGTTGGCGGCGGAACAGCATCGCGTGCTGGAGGCCGACCACCGGGCCTTGCAAGCGCAGCTGCGGATGCTGCAAGCCCAGATCGAGCCGCACTTTCTCTATAACACCCTGGCTAACGCCGTTGGCCTGATTGACCCTGCCCCAGCGCGTGCGCGCCTGCTGCTGGAGCGTTTGATCGACTACCTGCGCATGACGCTGGCCGCCAGCCGCGATACCGATGCGCCACTGCAGAGGCAAGTCGATGCCATCACAGCTTATCTGGAACTGATGAAGCTGCGCATGGGCGAACGCCTGCGCTACCGCATCGCGGTAACGGACGAGGCTGCCGGTATATCACTGCCGCCCATGCTGCTCCAGCCGGTGATTGAAAATGCGATCAGCCACGGGCTGGAACCCAATATTGCCGGTGGCGAGATCATGCTGACGGCAGCCATCGAACAGCACCAGCTGTGCATCGTCATCAGCGACACCGGCGTCGGCTTGCGCGCCAATGGAGCGGGCAAGGTGGGTGGCGGCGTCGGCCTGTCCAACCTGCGTGAACGGATTGTGGCGCTGTATGGCAAGGACGGTAGCCTGAACATCACCACCAATGCGTCCGGCGGCGTCAGCGTCAGCTTGCGCATTCCCCACATCGAGAGCACATGTACACCGCACTGATCGCTGACGACGAACCGGTACTCGTCGATTTTTTGCAGGCAGAACTGGCCGCGCTATGGCCGGAGCTCACGGTGGTTGCTGCCGCCAGCAATGGCGTCGATGCATTGCGGCTGATCGGCGAGCTGGCGCCGTCCGTGGTGTTTCTCGATATCCGCATGCCGGGACTGACGGGTCTGGAAGTGGCCCAGCGGCTGCAGGCTTTCAACGCGGTGCCGCACGTGGTCTTCGTCACCGCGCACGATCAGTACGCGGTGGACGCTTTCGAGCGCGAGGCGGTGGATTATCTGCTCAAGCCACCGACGCGCGAGCGCCTGCGCCGTGCTGTGGACAGGCTCAAGCGGCAACTGGCGGCGACGGACCGTGCGCGTCCCACCGCCGCGCTACTGGCCAGGCTGGAAGCCGCGCTCGCACCGCCAGTGGCCACTCGTTCGCTGGCGTGGATCCTGGCTGCGCACGGCAACGAAACGCGCTTGATCGCGCTGGACGAGGTGATCTACTTCGAGGCCAATGACAAGTACGTGTCAGTGTTTACCGAAGAAGGCGAATCATTGATACGCACGCCGCTGGCGGAGTTAATCGCCGGCCTGGATGCCAGCCTGTTCTGGCAGGTACATCGCAGCACGGTGGTGGCGGTCAGGCACGTGGCAGGCACACGGCGCGACTTCCGCGGCCGCATGCTGGTCAAGCTGAAAAAGCGCCCCGAGGAACTGCCTGTCAGCCGTGCCTATCTGCACCTGTTCAGGCAGATTGAGTTCTGAAACCATGCTGTCCGAGGTGCCGGACCAGGACCTGCCGCTGCCGATCAGGTCAGTTGCTGGTCCTTGTGTCCGCGCACCGCGTCCCACAGGGCGTTTTCGGCGCGGGCGCGCTGGGCCGCCTCCCAGGTGCGTTCGACGGTCTCGCGCTGGAGCGCGGTTTCGCGTGCGCTCCAGATGCGCGGCGTTGCCGACGCCACCACCAGCGACCAGTACGATTCGTCATCTTTCTGCAGCGGGATCGCGATGACCGAGGCAATGTCCATCGCCGCAAAGGCGGCCTTGCTGCGCGCGCACAGCAGCTCCGACAGCGGCACGTCGGCTACGCTATAGGTCAGGCCCGCTTCCAGCACCAGGATGGCCTCGTTGAAATCGGCGTAGCTGTACGTACCGGCATTGCTGTGGCCGCCACTGCGGATGTATTCGGAACGGATGATGCCAATGCCTTCCTGGCGGCGCAGCTCGTCAAAATACACCCTGTCCGCGCCCAGCTGTTCACCCAGGATGCGGGCGGCGGCGACCTGGATTTCCACCGCATCGCTGAGTGGCCGCAGGCCGTCCGCCAGCTTGAGCAGAAAGGTTTGCCGTTCCGCACTTTCCAGCAAGTCATCCACCGCGCGGCGCTGTACGGTGATGTCGCTGGCGGCGCCGAACCATTTGACGATTTCGCCCTGGTCGTCGCACAGCGGAATGGCGCGCGTGAATACCCAGCCGCTGGTGCCGTCAAGACGGACGATGCGGTGCTTCAGTTCAAACGGCGCACGCGTGGCAATCGCTGCATGGATCGCGTTCCACAACTGCGCCTGTTCGTCCTGGGGAATATAGGCTTCCATCCAGTCGCTGCGCGGGGTGTCCGTGCTGACGATAAAATCCTTGCCTTTGAGCGAACGCATGACCAGCCAGTCGGCGCTCATTTCATACACCATCTCGGAAGTGGCGCTGATGAAGGTGCGCAGTTTTTCTTCCGACGCCAGCAGCGCCGCTTCCGAACGCTTGCGTTCCGTGATGTCAAAGAAGGTCAGCACCACGCCTACCAGCTGCTGCTGCTGGGTGTGATACGGCAGGACACGTGCCACCAGCCACAGGCCTGATTGGGTGCGGATTTCCCGTTCGATCGCGTCACCGCCGTTCAACAGCCGTTGGACGTCTTCCTGCAGCGCGGGATACACCAGATCATTGCGCAGATCGCTCAGCGCGCGTCCGACGTCGGCTGGAATCAGCCGGAACAGGTCCAGCGCGCGCGGCGTGTAGCGCATGATTCTCAGCTCGCGGTTCAGAACCACCATCGGAATCGCGGCCGCATTCATCAGGTTGCTGAGGTCGGTATTGCTCTGCTCCAGCTCGTCGATTTTCCCGCTCAGCTCCAGATTGACGGCCGACAGTTCCGCGTTCATCGAGCGCAGCTCCTGGCGGTTGATTTCCAGCTCTTCCAGCGTGGCATGCAGTTCCTGGGTGATGCGCTGCAATGGCTGCTGCGGCTCCGTACCGTGCAGGCGCTGCTGCAGCAGTGCCAGCTGTGCCTGCAGCTGATGCAGCCGGGCTTCCTCTTTCACGCGCAAGGTCTGGCCGTGCACGTTCTGCTCCATGAGCAGCGAACGCTGGATATGGTTGGTTCTTGACGGCTGTGGTTGCTGTGGCGCGTTGCGGCGGTAGATGCGGTATTTGCGGTCCAGCGGCTGGAAGGTGCTGCTGACGCCTAGCAGACCTTCGGCCAGTCCGAGGAACAGCAGGCCGTGCTGTTCCAGCGAAAAATCAAACACCTCGATCATGTGCCGTTGCACATCGCGGTTGAGATAGATGAACAGATTGCGGCAGCAGATCAGGTCAATGTGGCTGAACGGTGGATCGCGCACCACGTCATGTTCGGCAAACAGCACGATCTGGCGCAGCTCACGCTGCACGCGGTAGCCGTTGACTTCCTGGTGAAAGAAGTGGTGCAGGCGCTGCAAGCCCACGGTCTCGGCGACGCTGGCCCGGTAGCATCCGCTGCGCGCTGTTTCAATCGCGGCAGTGTCCAGATCGCTGCCAAACACCTGAATACCGGGCGGGTGCGGCAAGGTCTGCGCGTATTCCAGCAGCAGGATGGCGATGGAATACGCTTCTTCGCCGGTGGCGCAGGCGGGCACCCAGACGCGCAGAAAATCCATTTCGCCCTTGCCCTCGAACAGCTGCGGCAGATGGCTGGCCAGTGCCGCAAAGGCGTCGGCGTCGCGGAAAAATCCGGTCACCGACACCAGCAGTTCGCGCACCAGCGCCGCCGGTTCGGCCGCGTCCGCCGCCATCAGGGCCAGGTAGCTGGCCTCGTTTTTCATGTCGGTCAGCGCGATCCGCCGGCGCAGGTGCCGCAGCACGATGTTCTGTCGGAAACAGGAAAAATCATGGCCGGTACGCTGGTGCAGGCACTGGACCACGTCGCGCACCAGTTCTGCCTCCCTGGTGGTCAGCCTGGCGGTGTGGTTACCTTCCAGCGCGGGCGGCGGCGATGGCTGGCGCAGTACCGCGCTGAGCTGGAAGTGGGCGAACAGCCGTGCCGGCATCTCTGCCACGCGCAACACGGCGTGCACACAACCGGTGGCGATGGCCGCGCACGGCATGGTGCTTTGCGTGGCTTCTTCCGGGTCTTGCACCAGCACCAGGCCGCCGGCATCGCTGATCTGCTGCAGGCCGGCAGCGCCGTCGGCATCCGCACCGGACAGCAAAATACCGGCGATGGGGCCTTGCGCCGACGCTGCGATTGAAGCAAACAGCATGTCAATCACGGCCACGCGGTCATGCTGCGAGGTGACCTGCAGCCGGCTGCCGCGCTGGGTCAGCTTGCGTCCAGGTGTAATCACATACACATGGTTGGGTTCGATAAGCTGGCGGTTCTTTGCGCGCATCACGGGCAAGCCGCAGCGCCGTTGCAGCAACTCCGGCAGCAGGCTTTCCTCCTTGGCAGCCAGATGCACCACCACAATGAACGCCAGGCCGCTATCGTGCGGCAGCAGTTCGAAGAATTGCATGAGCGCGTCCAGACTTCCGGCGGAGCCGCCGAGCGCAACCAGTGGAGGCATAGCGGGCTTCCGTGAAGGGGTAAGCTATCCATCATGCGCGCTAAATGGGCAACTGGCAAATTTGATTTGCCGCCTCCCACCGGGATGAGCTTACATCTGGCGGAAATGGTGCAGGTAGTTGCGGCTGACGGGCAAGGTTTCCGGCCGCCCACGCAGATGCAGCTCGGCGGTTTCGTTGAGGCCGCGTACCACCTCGCGCACGCAGGCCAGGTTGACGATGACCGCGCGGTGGGTTTGCACAAAGCGCGCCGGGTCGAGTTCCTCGCTGAGTTCGCGGATGGTTTTGCGTATCAGCGCTTCACCCTCCTCCCAGGCGACCAGCGTGTATTTTTCCTCGGCGCGCAGGAAGTGCACCTGATCGACGGGAATCAGGCGCACGCTGTTGCCGACCGAGGCCTTGATCCATTGCAGCCAGGCGCGGGGCGGCACGTGCTGCGCCAGCTGCTGCAGCACCGCATCTAATGCGCCGCTGGCCTGGTTGCGGGTGCGCAGGCGCTGCACCGTGTCGGCCAGGCGCGCGCTGTCGATGGGCTTGATGAGGTAGTCGATCGCGCCCTGCTCGAACGCCTGCACGGCGTACTGTTCGTAGGCTGTGACGAACACGATGTGCGCACGCCGCCCCATGGCGCGCGCGGCATCGATGCCGTTCATGCCCGGCATGTGGATGTCGAGGAAGACGATGTCGGGCTGGTGCTGGTCGAACAGTTCCAGGGTTTCCGGGCCGTTGCGCGCATCGGCGACCAGCTGTAGTTCCGGCCACAATTGTGCAAGGTGGCTGCGCAGGCGTTCGCGCAGCAGCGGCTCGTCGTCGGCGATCAGTGCGGTGACAGGTTTCATGCAGTTTTTTCCGGAGTAAAGTGCAGTTCGACGCGCACCCCATGGGGCGTTTGTTCATGCAGATCGAGGTGAGCGTCGGCGCCGTAAAACGCCTGCAGCCGCAGGCGCAGATTGGACAGTCCGGTGCCGGGCTGCGCGGTTTCCGCCATGCCGGCGCCGGTGTCGCTGACCCACAGCACGACCTTGCCGTCGATGCCGCGCCTGCCGTTGACCTCGATGCTGCCGCCCGTCATGCTGGGATCAATGCCATGCTTGACGGCGTTTTCCACCAACGTCAGCAGCGCCATCGCGGGGAAGCGCATGGTGGCCAGCTCAGGCAGGCTGGCGACGTCGAAGTGCAGCCGGTCCGGCATCCGCAAGTGCATCAGTTCCAGGTAAGTGCGTACCAGTTGCAGCTCGGTTTGCAATGTGGCGTCGCTGTCGTTGAGGCGTGGCATGGCCGCGCGCAGGTAGGCGATCAGATGCCGCAGCACCGGCCCGGCGTTGCTGGAACCGGAGGCCACCAGCGCCTCGACGTTGGCCAGCGTGTTGAACAGAAAATGCGGTTCGATCTGCGATTGCAGCAGGCGCAGGCGGGCATCCAGCAGCTCGCGTTCCAGCCGGTTTTTTTCCAGTTCCGCTTGCAGGCGGTCGGCACGCTCGGTTTGCCTGCGTTCGCTGCGCATGGCGACCAGCGACATCACCAGGCCAAACACCAGCCCGACGATGGCCATGAAGATATGGCCGGTCAGTGTCTGGGTTTCGCTCAGGTAGTTGAGTACGTTGGCGCCCTGTGCCAGGAAGGCCGTGGTCAGCGATGCCAGCGGCGCCATCAGCGCGATGGCCAGCAGGCGGGCCGCGCTGCGGGATAGCCACGCCGGACGCAAGGGCGCGGCGGCGGAATACGCCAGCAGCAGGCAAATGCCGACAAACCCGACGCGGCTGATGACGATGGAAAACGGCGTGCGCGTCAGCAGATGCAGCAGCCATGACAGCAGCAGCACGACCGTCGCGACGATCAGCGCCTGTCGTTTGGTGGGCAGCAAGGTGGTGAGGGATGGGGAACTCATGCGGCCACGATAACCGCAATGCGACCGTCGTTCAAGCCCCGAAAACCGTGCTTCGTCGCACCGCTGGCGGCGCTGTCTTGCAGACAGCGGCCACGGCTCGCTATCGTGGGGTCAGCACAACTCCAGCACAACCACACCAAGGAAAACAACATGACTTACGCGGTACGACTCTGGTTCCTCGCCACCATCGCGGGGCAGCTGATGTTTGGCATGTACGTGGCAGCCCTGTACGGCGGCGCGGCCATTCATGGCGACCTCAAAGGCTGGAATGCGGTAATGACGCATGGCTATGTCGATGGCCAGCGCCTCGGCAATGCGGCCACGGGCGCTCATCTGCTGATGTCGGCCATCATCATGCTGGGCGGCGCCCTGCAGCTGATACCGCAGCTGCGGACTGTGGCGCCCGTGTTCCACCGCTGGAATGGCCGGCTGTATGTGGCCTGCGCAGTCGCGGCCGGCCTCAGCGGCCTGTACATGCTGTGGTTCCGCGGCGCGGTAGGCGACACGGTGCAGCATCTGGGCACCAGCCTGAATAGTGTGCTGATCCTGGTGTGCGCGTTTCTGGCAGTGCGCCATGCGCTGGCCCGGGATTTTGCCGCACACCGCCGCTGGGCCTTGCGGCTGTTTCTGTGCGTGAGCGGGGTCTGGTATTTCCGCATCGGCCTGATGTTCTGGCTGGCGGTGAACGGCGGCCCGGCCGGCTTCGATATCAAGACGTTTACGGGACCGTTCCTGAGCTTCCTGTCCTATGCCCAGTACCTGCTGCCGCTGGCCGTGCTGGAGCTGTATCTGCGGCGCGTGCGCGGCGCGGCGGTGCTGGTGGCATTGTCGGCCGTGGTGACGGGCGTGGGCGGCGTGGTTGCCACCATGGGCATGTGGCTGCCGCGCATGTAGCTCAGTGCAGCGGAGCTTCTTCGGGCCGCAGCGTCAGCACGCGCACGCCGTTGCGGGTGACGGCGACGGTGTGCTCGAACTGCGCCGACAGCTTGCCGTCGCTGGTCACTACGGTCCAGCCGTCGTCTTCCGTGTGGACGGCGTGGCGGCCCTGGTTCAGCATGGGCTCGATGGTGAATACCATGCCTTCGCGCAGGATCAGCCCGGTTTTCGGGCGGCCCCAGTGCAGCACCTGCGGCGGCTCGTGCATTTCGCGGCCGATGCCATGGCCGCAAAAATCCCGCACCACCGAGTAGCCGTTGCGCTGTGCATGGCGCTGGATCGCGTAGCCAACGTCGCCCAGCTGGGCGCCGGGGCGCACGGCGTTGATGCCCTTCCACATGGCGTCGTACGTGGTCTGCACCAGGTGGCGGGCCGTGGCCGAAACGTCGCCGACCAGATAGGTCTTGCTGGAATCGGCAATGAAGCCATGCTTTTCCAGCGTGATGTCGAAATTGACGATGTCGCCGTCCTGCAGGATATCGGTGGCGCACGGTACGCCGTGGCATACCACATTGTTGCGCGAGGAATTCAGCGCATAGGCGTAGCCATACTGCCCCTTGCTGGCCGGACGCGCGCTGAGCTGGTGGACGATGAAGCTGTCCACCATGTCGTTCACCTGCAGGGTGGACATGCCGGCCAGGCTGAACTGGTCCAGATAGCTGAACACGCTGGCGAGCAGCTTGCCCGCTTCGGCCATCAGCGCGATTTCTTCCGGCCGCTTGGTCATGCCGCCAGCCCCCGCAGCGCCTGCGCCTCCACGCCGGCCGCCTGCAATTCGCGCGCGATGATTTCGTTGAAACTCAGCGTGGGGCTGATTTCCGCCAGCATGCCAATCTTGATCCAGAACGCCGCCTGCGCATTGATGGAGCGGCAAGCCACGGCGCTGGCCTTGCGGATCTGGTCGTGCAGTTCGTCGTCGATATTTACGATGCCCATGTTTATCCTGTATATGAAACGTATACGTATCATATATGCATTGACTGCGCACAGCAAGCTGAGGCGAAACAGCAAGACCTCGCGTTTCGCGGCGCTGGCCTGAGCGCGAGCGGTGTGCTATCCCGCTGCGCTTACAATATGCGCATGGTAGACAGACGACAAATTCTTACGCTCGCGGCGGCCTACAGCCTGGCGCCTAACGCTCAGGCGGCAGCGCCCCGGCAGCTGCACATGGTGACTGCGCATCTGCCGCCGCTGGTCATGGAAAACAGCAGCCGGCCGGGAGCGTTGATGGAAATGGTGCGCGAGCTGTGCCGGCGCTTGAAACTGGCGCCGAAGGCGCAATTCATGCCGTGGCGGCGCGCGCTGTTTTTGACCACGACAATGCAGGCCACGGCGATTTTTCCGCTCACGCGCCTGCCGGAACGCGAAGCGCAGTTCCGCTGGCTGGCGCCGCTGTACGAAGAACATTTCGGCTTCCTCGCGCTGCGCCAGGGCAGTTTCGATCTGGCCCATGTGCAGGACATGAAGGCCAAGCGCATTGCCCTGCTGCGCGGCGCCGGGCAGGCCGCCATCCTGTCCGAGCTCGGGTACCACAACCTGGTGGAAGCGGCCTCGGTGGACGAGGTGCACCGCTTCCTGCTGGGCGGCATGGCGGACGCCGCTTTTGGCGAGCGCAACATCATCCGCGCCTCGCTGAAAAGCCATGGCGGTGGCGAACAATTCGACGTCAGCGCGCCGGTGCGCAACACCACTGCCTGGCTGGCCGGTTCTCTGAATTTCACCGAAGATGAAGCCCGCGCGTTCCAGCGCGTCATGGACGCGATGGCGGCCGACGGCAGCAAGCGCCGCATCCTCAGCCGCTATGGCCTGGCTTAGCAAATTGTCTTGCAAAAAATAACAAATTAAATTCCTGATAAGATAGCATTAATGCAATCATGCAATGTTATCTTTTTGAAAGGAAGTGCGATGTTAAAGCCAGTATTGTTTACCTTGTTTGTTGCCTGTGGTTTGGCCGGTTGTGCGGACATGGGGACGATCGAAACCACCCAGACGGCGCCGATGCAATCGGCTTCTGCCGAGCAGGGGCAACGCTGCTCCGTGGATGAACCGTCGACCGGGCAACGGGTCGGTAAGAGAACCTGCCGCTAAGGTTGCGTCAGACCTCGCTCCACTGCCGCAGCAGGTTGTGGTAGTGGCCCGTGAGGCCGACCATTTCGGGGCAATCGCCCAGCCTGGCGCGCAGGCTCTGGATGTTCTGGTCCAGCTCCAGCAGCATGCTGCGGCGCATGTCGTCGCGCACCATGCTCTGGGTCCAGAAGAACGAACAGATGCGGGCGCCGCGCGTGACCGGCTCGACGCGGTGGATGCTGGTCGAGGGATACAGGATCAGATCGCCGGCCGGCAGCTTGACCTCATGCTCGCCATACTGGTCGGTGACGATCAGTTCGCCGCCGTCATATTCATCCGGGTCGCATAAAAACAGCGTGGACGAGACATCGGTGCGTACCCACTGCCCCGTGGCCGGAATGCGGCGCATCGAGCCATCGATGTGGGCGCCGTAGTGCTCGCCGCCGGCATAGCAGTTGAACAGCGGCGGGATGGTGCGCAGCGGCAGCGCGGCCGAAAAGAACAGCGGATTGCCAGCCAGCGCAGTGAGGATGATCTGGCCCAGCTCCAGGCCCAGCGGCGAGGTTTCCGGCAGCTGGCGGTTCTGCTTGACCTTGGCGCCCTGCGTGCCCACGGTCGCGCGGCCATCCACCCACTGCGATTCGTCCAGGCGGCGGCGCATGTCGGCGACCTGTTCGCGGCTCAGTACGCCAGGGATATGCAACATCATGGTGAAACTCCTTAAAGCAAAAAAGCCCCGCCGGTGAGGGCGGGGCCAGCAGCCGGAATCGGGGACCGGTGCTTAGAACTTGAAGTTCGCGGTCAGGCTGCCCGAACGCGGGGCGCCTGGGGTGTAGCGGTAACCGGACTTGTTGATCGCTTGCACGTAGTTCTTGTCGCCCAGATTGTACACGTTGAGACGCAGGTCAATGTGCTTGTTGATCGGGTACGACGCCATGGCGTCAAACACCCAGTACGAATCGGCGTAGGCCGGGGTGCCGACGGCGCCGTCGGTGCCACGCGCCAGCTTGTCGCTGAAGCGCGCGCCGCCGCCGATCTGCAGGCCGAACGGCAGGGTGTACGAGCTCCACGCGGTGAACGACTGCTTAGGCGTGTAGGTCAGCTGGTTGTCGCCGCCGGCGGTGACGATCTTGCCCGACTCGACGCTGGTCGACTGGTGCACATAGCCGGCGCTGATCAGCCACTTCGGCAGGATCTCGCCGGTGATGCTCAGCTCGATACCTTGCACGCGCTTCTTGCCGGTCTGGTAGTACTTGGCGTCTACCGGGTCCTGTTCCACCTCGTTTTTCACTTCAGTGCGGAACAGCGCGCCGGCCAGCGACAACTTCTGGCCCAGCAGGTCCCACTTGCTGCCCACTTCGTAGTTGGTGGTTACTTGCGGATCGAAGTTCGGGTTGGCGGCGCTGCTGGCCGCGGTGCTCAGCGCAAAGTTGGCGCTGCCTGGCGGCGCTTTCGACGAGGCCACCAGCGCGTACACGCTGCTGTCCTTGGTTGGCTTGTACAGCGCCGACAGTTTGCCGTTGATCAGGTTATCCGAAGTCTCAAGGTTGCTGCCCACCAGGGTGCCGACCGGGATGGTTTGCGGCGTGGTGACGGCCTGCACGGTGATCGCGTTGTAGCTGGTGTTGTAATGGTCTACCCGCACGCCGCCATTGAAGATCCACTGCTCGCCGAACTTGACGGTGTCAAACGCATACACGCTCTGGGTGTTGGTGGTGCCTTCGCTGCGGCCGCCGTTGCGCTGCAGGTTGACCTGGGCCGCGCTGATCGGCGTGTTCGGGTTCGGGTGGTAGATGCTGGTCGCTGGCAGGCCGATGGTGGCCGCTGGCGCGAAGTTGGCGTAGGTGTAGTTGACCTGCTTCTCGTTGGTCAGTTCCAGGCCGCTGACCACGGTGTGCTTGAACGCGCCGGTGGTGAAGTCGGCGGTCAGCGTGGTCTGGTTGGTCAGGATTTCGTTGAGCTGATCCTTGGTGGTCAGGTTGGTGCGCGCCATGGTCCAGTTGTCCGGATTGGTGCTGGCAACGTTGGCGTTGAGGTTGGTGTTGGTGGCCATGAACGAGGTCAGCAGGTAGTCCTGCTTGGTCTTGCCATAGCGCGTGGTGTTGACCAGCTTGGCGCCACTGGCGAAGTCGTGCTCCACCTTGACGGTAGCCATGTCAGCCTTGACGTTATCGTGGTCCAGCACCGAGCCGTAGAAGTTCTTTGGATCGACCGGCTTGGCGCCCGCCATGAACGCAAAGCTCTTGGCCGGAACGCCTGGACGGGTCGGCGTGGCCGCTACCGCTGCGATGTCCGGCGGTGGGGTCCAGCCTGGCAGGCCGATGGTCAGCACGCCGCCGTCAGGAATATTGTCCTGCTTGACGTGGAACAGGTTCAGGTAGACGCGGGTGGTCGAGTTCAGGCCGAATGCCAGCGACGGTGCGATGCCCCAGCGCTTGGCCTTGACGAAGTCGCGGCCCGGGTTTTCGCTGTCCTGGTCCAGCAGGTTCAGGCGGAAGGCGGTGCCGGAATCGGCGTCGATCACGGTGTTGATGTCGGCGGTGGCGCGGCGCTGTTTGCCGCTGCCCAAGGTGGCTGAACCCGAGTAGGCGTTTTCCAGCAGTGGCTGTTTGCTGACCAGATTGATCGAGCCGGTCGGCGAGGAGCGTCCGTTGTCGGTGCCGGCCGGGCCTTTGAGCACGTCGATCTGTTCGATGTTGAAGGTGTCGCGCGAGATCGAGCCGATGTCGCGCACGCCGTCAACGTAAATGCTGCTCGAGGCGTCGAAGCCGCGCATGTAGATGGCGTCGCCGGTGTTGGTGGAGCCGTTCTCGCCCAGGAAGAAGGCGCCCACGCCCGGGGTGTTGCGCAGCGCTTCGGTCAGGGTGGTGGCGCCCTGCTGCTCGATCAGTTCTTTCTTGAGCACGGTCAGGGTCTGGGCGGTGTCCACCAGCTTTTCGGTGTACTTGGCGGAAGCAGCATGGTCGGCCTTGAAGTCGTTCTCGCGGCTGCCGCTCACTTTCACTTCCTGCAGCGTCTGTGGCTTGGCCTGGTCGGCCGCTTCCGGTGCGGCTTCTGCCGCATGGGCCGCCACCGGCAGCAACATGGCAGCCAGTGCTGCGCTCATATGTTGGTTAAAGCGCGTTTGCGCATGTTTGCGACTCTTGATCATTGCCATGTGCTTCTTTCCGTTGGACGAGAGTATCGGGCTGGCTGCGCTGAAACTGCGTGCAGTTGCGCGTCTGGCTGGCCAAAGTGTGGGTGTGAAAATGGGTGAGATTGTAACAATAAAACGCAAATACGTAAATGCGAATTATTATCAATATGATTCAGATAAGCGCTTCCAGAGGGGAAAGTGTTGCGTAAATGCCTAGGCTGGGAGCCTCAGGATTGCTCGCGTTCCAGCCAGGCGCGGGCCTGGGCCAGGGTTTGTTCGAGCTCGCTGCGGACGGTTTGATAGCGCTCGGTCAGTTCGTCGTCGCGCTGGTCGTGGATGGCTTCTTCGGCGGCCAGGGTGGCCTGGATCAATCGCTTGGCGCCCAGCACGCCGACGGCGCCGCGCAGGCTGTGGAATAGTTTGGCAGCGTCGCGCAGCCGCCCTTCCTGCAGGGCCAGGTGGGCCTGATTCAGCGGTTCCATGCCGCTGTCGATGGCGCCGCGCACCATCTTGAACACGGTGGCGCGACCCTTGGCGTCCTTGCCCATCACGCGCATCAGGCCATCCATATTGAACACCGCCGCCTCGCCGCTGGGCATGGGCGAGGACACCAGCTTGGGCAGCACTTCCGGCGTCGCAAAAACCGGGGCCGGCGGTACCGCTGGTGTGGCGGCCGCAGCCATGGCGGCCAGCAGGTCGTCCTGGTCGGCCAGTGGTGCCGGTGCCAGGGCCGGTGCCGATGCCGGAACGGGCGCCGGTGCCGGCGTCGGCGCCATTGGCGCGGCAGGCTGAGGCAGGTGACGGCGCAACACGGCCAGCATTTCGTCGACTTCGATCGGCTTGGGAATGAAGTCGGTAATGCCGGCCTCGCGGCTGCGTTCGCGTTCGGATTCCAGCACGCCGGCAGTCATTGCAATGATCGGCAGGCCCAGCTTGAGTTCCTGGCGCAGGATGCGGGTGGCGGTAAAGCCGTCCATCACGGGCATTTGCATGTCCATCAGCACCATGTCGTACTCGGCGGCGCGGTCACGCATCAGGTCGACCGCCTGGCGGCCGTCGCCGGCGATGTCCAGCGTGGCGCCTGCATGTTCCAGGATGCCGCGCGCCACGGCCTGGTTCAGCAGATTGTCTTCCACCAGCAGGAAGTGGTTGTCGGCCAGCGTGCCGACGATGCTGTGATCGCCGCTGGCCGGCTGGTCGATTTCACTTTGCGTGGCCAGCGCCTGGTGCAGGGCGTCAAACAGGCTGGAACTGGTGATCGGCTTGACCAGCACCACGTCCGCTTCCGGCGCGCTGGAGATTTCTTCGATGCGGTCGCGCGCAAACGCGTTCAGCATCACCACGATGGGCTGCGGCTTGCCGTTGGCGGCAGCGCGGATGCTCTTGGCCGTGGCCAGGCCATCCATGCCTGGCATGTGCCAGTCGGCCAGCACCACGTCGTAAGGCTGCTGGCGGTCCAGGCTCTGGCGGTAGCGGCGCAGCGCGGCTTCGCCGGAATCGACTTCGTCCGCCTGCCAGCCCCAGGCGCGGATCAGGCGCGCAATCAGTTCGCGGCTGGTGCGGTTGTCGTCCGCCACCAGCAGGCGCAACTGGCCCAGCGCCGGCTTGCGCCGCTCGTCGCTCTGGTCGGCCTGGATCTCAAACGGCAGGCTGAACCAGAAGGTCGAGCCCTGCCCCGGCCGGCTGCTGACGGCGATCTGTCCACCCATCAGTTCGATCAGGCGCTTGGTGATGGCCAGCCCCAGGCCGGTGCCGCCAAAGCGCCGCGTAATGCTCTGGTCGCCCTGGGAAAAGGCGTTGAACAGCTGGCCGATCTGCGCATCGGTCATGCCCATGCCGGTGTCGCGCACCTCAAAGCGCAGCAAGGCGCTGTGGTTGTCGCGCGCGGTCAGCTGCACGCTGACCACCACCTCGCCCTGCTCGGTGAACTTGATCGCATTGCCGGCCAGGTTGATCAGCACCTGCTGCAGGCGCATGGAGTCGCCGTGCAGGCGGTTGGGGATGTTGCCGTCCACGCTGATCGCCAGTTCCAGTTCCTTGTCGCCCGCATTCATGGTCATCATGGTGGCCAGCGAATCCATGGTGTCGTTGAGTGCGAAGTCGACCGGCGACAGTTCCAGCTTGCGCGCCTCGATCTTGGAATAGTCCAGCACGTCGTTGAGGATGCCCAGCAGCGACTGGCCAGACACGCGCACCATGTTGAGGTATTTGCGCTGCTGCGGCGTCAGCTGGGTATTGCCGAGCAGGTAGACCATGCCCAGCACGGCATTCATCGGCGTGCGGATTTCATGGCTCATGTTGGCGACGAAATCGCTCTTGGCGCGGTTGGCCGCCTGCGCGCGGTCGCGTTCGCGCTCAAGCTCGAGCGCGCGCGTTTCCACTTCCTGTTGCAGCCGGTGGCGCTCGGTGATGTCGGAAATCACCGCCAGCACCTTGGTGCCCTGGTCGGTGCGTACCGCGCTCAGGTTGACTTCGACCGGGAATTCGCTGCCGTCGCGGCGGCGGCCATATGTCGTACTGCCGGCGCCCATGCGGATTGGCTCGGCGCTGAGGCGGTCGGCAAAGAAGCGGTGGCGGTGCGCCGCGTGCTGCGGGCGCAGCCGTTCCGGCACCAGGATCTCCAGCGACTGCCCCAGCACCTCGTCGCGGTCATAGCCGAAGCAGCGTTCGCCTTCGCGGTTGAAGGTCTCGATGCGGCCGTCCACGCCGACCACGACAATGGCATTCGGCGCGAATTCCACCAGGCTTTGCAGCCGGGCGTCAGCCGCCAGCCGTTCATGCATCAAATCGTTGAAGGCCGAGGTCAGCTGGCCGACCTCGTCGCGCGCGTGCACCGGCAGCGGGGTAAAGCGGCCCGGATTGGCGCGCAAGGCAACAATGGCGTTGCGCAGCTTGATGAGCGGCGCCATGAGCCGCAAGATCAGCACGCTGATCAGCATGGCTGTGAGGGCGGCGGCAATACCGCTCCAGACCAGGACGCGTTTGAGCACGCCTTCAAACGGCTCGAACGCTTCTTCGGCAGGCAGCGAGGTGGCCAGCAGCCAGTCGACCGACTTCAGCATTTTGTAGCTGTTGAGCGTGGCATGGCCCTCGCCCATGCCCATGATGGTGCCCTCGAAGCCTTCTTCCAGCGCACGCGTGGTGGCCGGGTTGGCGTTGGCCGCGCGCGGCTTGAGCAGACGGGTAATGTCGGGATGCAGCACGTAGACCGATGGCTCGCTGCGCGTCAGCGCGAAGTAGTAGCCGCTGCGGCCGACCTTGGCGGTGCGCAGGTGGCCCAGCAGGCTGTCCTTGTACAGGCGCAGCACGCCGATCAGCACGCACACCACCTCGCCTTTGTTGTTGAGTACCGGCGCCACCAGCTGCACCACCGGCTGCTTGTTGGCGCGGCCGATGAGCGGTTCGGTAATCATCGGCTTGTGGGTCCGCATCACCGTCTTGAAATAGGCGCGGTCGGAGGCGTCGATGCCGACCCGGCCCGGCACCAGCGGCAGGTCGGAAATCACCTTGCCCTGCGGACTGAGGACAAGCAGGTCGTCAAACAGCGCCAGGACGGCGCGGTTCTGGTAATACTCGCGCAGCTTTTCTTCGGAATGGCCCAGTTCGGGCGGCTGGTTGCGCGCGGATAGCGAGATGATATCAAGCAGCATGGCCAGCTTGTCGTCGAGCTCCTGTGCCGTGCGGTTAATCAGGGCCGTCTGTTGCGTGAACATCACCCGCGTGTAGTCTTCCTTCATGCGCTGGGTTTGCACCAGCGTCACCAGGCCTATCATCAGGACCGAGGTAATGCTGGTGGCGAGTGCGACTTTAGCCTTGATGCCCAATGGCTTCATATCATCCTTGATGTACGCGATGGCTGAACCGATTTTCCTATCAAAGCTTAAAGTTGGCAAGAAACAAAAAAACGGTGCGCAACGGTGCGCACCGTTCTGACACGGCCGTGAAGCGGGATTAACGCTGGGCGGCGGCCAGGATCACTTCCGCCACCTTGGCCGGCTGCGACACCATCGGTACGTGGCTGGTCGGCAGCGTGGTGGTCACCGCGTTGATTTTTTGGGCAAACGCCTGTTCCAGTTCCGGCGCGATCATGCGGTCTTTCGAGGCCACGATGTAGTAGTTGGCCTTGTTTTTCCAGGCCGCCACGGTGGTGGTGTCGCCAAAGGCCTTGGCGGCAATCGGCCCCTGGGTGGCGGCGATCAGCGCAGCGGTGGCAGGCGGGACGTCTTGCGCAAAGTTCTTGGCCACCGAGTCAGTGGGCAGCCACAGGTAGCCGCCGGCGTCTGCTTTCAGCGTGGCGATGCCTGGTGGCGCAGCGTAGTCCTTGCCCAGGTTGGCGGTGGCTTCACCTTCCGATGGCGCAAACGCGGCCACGTAGACCAGCGCCTTGATCTTGTCGCTGGTGCCGGCCTGGGTAATCACGGTGCCGCCCCAGGAGTGGCCGACCAGCACCACCTTGCCGGTTTGCGCATCCACCACGCGCTGGGTGGCGGCGACGTCGTCCGCGAGCGAGCTCAGTGGGTTCTGCACGGCCACCACCTTGTAACCCTTGGCTTGCAGCAGCGGAATGACTTTGTCCCAGCTCGAACCATCGGCAAAGGCGCCGTGCACCAGCACGATGGTGGTGTCATTGGCTGGGGTGGCGGCGTGGGCGAAAGCGGTGGCGGCCAGCAGGGCGGAAGCGATCAGCGTGCGTTTCATGGTTGATTCTCCTTTGATAGTTAGCGATTAAATCGTGTTCGATGTGTTTATGAATGAACTGTAGCGCACAATTCAATCGTATGCAATAGGAATTTTTTCACTATTTTTTGAAACCTGCGCATCCAGATCCGTGTTAGCCGCCTCTTAGCTGGCGGGGGACTTCCTCGGCAACCGTTAGAGAGCAAAATGTTTTACGTTAAAAATGTACCGGGCTGGGAGCGCGTGCTGCGCGTAGTGCTGGGTCTGATCGTTGCCGCCGGCGCGCTGGCGCTGCTGGGCGGCGTCTGGGGCACGCTGCTGGCGCTGTCGGCCGCCGGTATCGTCGCGTCCGGCCTGGTGGGCTTTTGCCCGATGTGCGCCATGGTGGGCCGCCGTCTCGATAAAGCAGCAAAACAGGGAAAATAATGAGTCTTGCGCAACTACATCTGCCAGTGCTGGACGCTGCCCATCGCGGCGATCCGGCGGCGCTGGCGCAGCTGCTGCGGCTGTGCCAGCCGGACATCCGCCGCTATGCGCAGCGCAATTGCCTGATCGGCGATGTCGATGACGCCGTGCAGGAAGCCTTGCTGGTGCTGTCGCGCAAGCTGTCGTCGGTACGCCTGCTGGCGGCGTTTTCGGGCTGGCTGTTTCAGATCGTCAAGCGCGAATGCCACCGGCTGGCGCGCACGGCGCTGGGCCACGATCCGTGGGACGACGAGCGTGCCGAGCAATGGCTGGCCAGCCAGGATACGACGGGCTTGCACGTGAATACCTGATTGGATGACTGCGGAATAGCCGCCAAAATCACACCCGATGGGCTACACTAGCCGCATGATACGAGAACTTCCTTCGCTGGTGATCCCCGGCGCAACGATAGAGGTCCTGAAGGCCAGCTGCGCATCGTGCAGCATGCACCAACTGTGCCTGCCTATGGGACTGGACAACAACGATATGGAACGGCTGGACCAGATCATCGGCCGCCGCCGCAAGGTTGCGCGCGGCAGCACGCTGTTCCGCATTGGCGATCCGTTCCAGAATCTGTACGCCATCCGCCTTGGCCACTTCAAGACCTATCAGGTCAACCGTGAGGGCGCGGAACAGATCACCGGCTTCCAGATGGCCGGCGAGCTGCTGGGCATGGACGCGATCAGCGCCGACCAGCACCATTGCACCGCCGTTGCGCTGGAAGACAGCGAGGTCTGCGAAATTCCATTCGCCACCCTGCAGCAGCTGCTGGCGGAAATGCCGACCCTGCTGCGCCACTTCCACCGCATGATGAGCCAGGAAATCACGCGCGAACAAAGCGTAATGCTGTTGCTGGGGAATATGCAGGCGACCCAGCGTTTTGCCGCCTTCCTGGTCAACCTGTCGTCGCGCTACGAGGCGCGCGGCTATGCGGCCAATATCTTCCAGCTGCGCATGTCGCGCGAAGAGATCGGCAACTACCTGGGGCTGACGATTGAAAGCATCAGCCGCCTGCTGTCGAAGTTCAAGAAGGAAGGCCTGGTGCGCGTCAGCAACCGCGAAATCGAGTTGCTGGACCCGCGCATGCTCAAGGCGATTACCGCCGGCACGGCAACCTGCGGTTAATCAGTCCGGCAGCAGCGCGACGCCCTGCTGCACCGGATATTTCCAGGCGCCTGCGAGGCGCCAGTCGCGCTTCGGTCCTTCCACCAGCACAATCCAGCGGCTGCGCTCCAGCATGGGCAGCGCGACGCTGAAGGCGCCGTTCTCATCCGGCACCAGCACCATGCGGATATCCTTTTCCGGCAGCGTCGCGTGCGACAGATGCAGCATCAGCGGGCCGGTGTCCTTGCGGTTGATGCGGCCCGTCAGCAGGCCGTTGGCGGCATCGTAGCCGAGCGCCACCGACAGGCCCATCTGCGCGGCCACGCGGTCGCGGCGCAAGTCCTGATTGATGGCCTTGCCTTCCTTGTAGTAATCGCCCACCACCAGCGGATCGGCCGACGAGGTGGCCAGCCAGGCCGTGTAGGTGCCGGCCACCACCACGATGGCCGGGCCAGCCATGAGCAGCCAGGGCCAGCGTTGTTTCCACCATGGGGTGACGGGCATGACAAGTGTATTCATGACGAAGCTCCTTAGCGCGGCACGATGAAGACCGCGGATTCTTTCACATGCAGCGATGGGTCATCGACTGCGGTCAGGGTGACCTGGATCTTGTTCGAGCCGGTCTGGCCGGTGCCATGCGCCACGCGCAGGCGTACCGGATAGGCTTTGGTCTCGGTGGCCTCGACCATCACGTGGTCGGCGGTGGCTTGCGCCAGCGTTGGCAGGCCGCCCACGGCTATCTTGTACAGGTGGGCTTTTTCCGAGGTGTTCATGATCTGCAGGCGGTAGACGTTTTCTATCATGCCGTCTTCCACTTCGCGTCCCATCGAGCCGCGGTCGCGGATCACGTCCAGCTTGAGCGGCGTGCGCAGGAACAGCGCGCTACAGGTGGCCAGCACAATCAGGCCCAGCACGGCGGTGTAGATCTTCACGCGCGGCCGCATGGCGCGGCGGCGGATCTCGGTTGGCGTCATGTGGTCTTCCATGGCGCGTTCCGTGCTGTAGCGGATCAGGCCGCGTGCCTGGCCGGTCTTGTCCATCACGTTGTTGCAGGCGTCGACGCAGGCGGCGCAGCCGATGCACTCGTACTGCAGGCCGTGGCGGATGTCGATGCCGGTCGGGCAGACCTGGACGCACAGCGAGCAGTCGATGCAGGAGCCGCCGTTGCCGTGGGTGTTTTTCGACAGCGGACCGCGTGGCTCGCCGCGCTGGCTGTCGTAGGTGATGATCAGGGTGTCGCGGTCAAACATCGAGCTCTGGAAGCGGGCGTAGGGGCACATGTATTTGCATACCTGCTCGCGCATCCAGCCGGCGTTGCCGTAGGTGGCAAAGCCGTAGAACAGTACCCAGAACCATTCCCATGGGCCAAAGTTCAGCGTCACCACTTCGCCCATGAGTTCGGTGATCGGCGTGAAGTAGCCGACAAAGGTAAAGCCGGTCCACAGTGCGACCGCGCCCCAGGCCAGGTGCTTGGCGCTTTTCTTGGCGTACTTGCGCAGCGATGGCGGCTGGCGGTCCAGCGCAATGCGGGCGCTGCGCTGGCCTTCGATCTTACGCTCTATCCACAGGAAGATTTCGGTGTAGACCGTCTGTGGACAGGCGAAACCACACCATACCCGGCCGGCGATGGCGGTGGCCAGGAACAGCAGGTAGGCACTGATGATGAGCAGTGCCGCCAGATAAATAAAGTCTTGCGGCCACAGGACAAGTCCGAAGATGTAGAACTTGCGGGTGGTCAGATCGAACAGCAGCGCCTGTCGGCCATTCCACTGCAGCCAGGGCGTGCAGTAGAAGGCTAGTTGCGTCAGCCATACAAACAGCCAGCGCAGACGGGCATAACGGCCGTCGATCTCGCGCGGATAGATCTCCTCGCGCTTTGCATACATCTTGATGACTTGTTCCTGTGGGGCGTTCATTTTGTATCTGCTACGGGTGGGTCGGCCGGTATGGCTGGCGCGGGTTGTTTGGGATCGTTCGACAGGCTCCAGACGTAGGCTGCCAGCACGTGGACCTTGGCCTCGCCCAGGAAGTCGGCAAACGCCGGCATGGTGGTGGTGCGGCCTTTGTTGATGGTTTCCTTGATGGTTTCCGCGCTACCGCCGAACAGCCAGATCTTGTCGGTCAGGTTGGGCGCGCCGAGCATCTGGTTGCCCTTGCCGTCCGCACCGTGGCAAGCCATGCAGGCGCCGAACTTGTCTTTGCCGAACACCGCCTTGATCGGGTCGTGGGTCGAATTCGACAGACTCAGCACGTAGTGCGCCACGGCCTCGACGTCCTTGTCGCCCCCCACCGCAGCGCCCATCGGCGGCATGGCGCCAACGCGGCCGTGCATGATGGTTTCCTTGATGGTTTGCGGTGCGCCGCCAAACAGCCAGTCCCTGTCGGTCAGGTTAGGGAAGCCTTTGTTGCCGCGTGCATCCGAACCGTGGCACTGGGCGCAGTAGGTCAGGAACAGGCGCTCGCCGATCGCGTGGGCCTGTGGATCGGCGGCCACGGCCTGCAGGTCCTGCTTCTGGTACTTGGCAAACAGCGGACCGAAGTCGGCGTCGGCCTGTTGCAGCTCGCCCTCGTACTGGCCGGTCGATTTCCAGCCCAGCGTGCCGGCGTAGGTGCCGAGGCCGGGATAGAGCACGAAGTAGGCCAGGCCGAAGATGATGGTGATGTAGAACATCCACATCCACCAGCGCGGCATCGGCGTGTTCAGCTCGGTCAGGTCTTCGTCCCAGACGTGGCCGGTGGTGTCGATCTTGCCTTCGGCGGTCTTGGCGACCTTGACCTTGGACTGCGAATACAGCAGCACGCCGCAGCCGATCACGCCCAGCAGCGTCAATGTCACGATGTACCAGTCCCAGAAGCCATTGGTGAAATCAGCCATGATGCAGGTCCTCCTCGTCGGCAAACGGCAGGCGGGCGGCGCTGGCGAAATCGCTTTCCTTGTGGCTCACATAGGCCCACCACAGGATGCCGGCAAAGGTGATGAACGAGATGACCGTCATCACGCTGCTGGCGTGGTCGAACAGGTTTTGGAGTGCCATGTTAGTTCCTCGTCTTGATCAGGGTGCCCAGGCCTTGCAGGTAGGCGACCAGGGCGTCTTCTTCGGTCTTGTCCTTGAGTTCTTCCGGTGCGGCGGCGATCTCGGCGTCGCTGTACGGCACGCCCGTGATGCGCAGCGCCTTCATCTTCGGCACGATCTCGTCCGGGACCAGCGCGGTCTTGGCCAGCCATGGGTAGTTCGGCATATTCGATTCCGGCACCACGTCGCGCGGATTGTTCAGGTGGGTGCGGTGCCATTCGTCGGAATAGCGGCCGCCCACGCGCGCCAGGTCGGGACCGGTACGCTTGGAGCCCCACTGAAACGGATGGTCGTAGACGAACTCGCCGGCCACCGAGTAGTGGCCATAGCGCTCGGTCTCGGCGCGGAACGGCCGTACCATCTGCGAGTGGCAGTTGTAGCAGCCTTCGCGGATGTAGATGTCGCGGCCGGCCAGGCGCAGTGGCGAGTACGGCTTCAGGCCCGCCACCGGCTCGGTAGTCGATTTCTGGAAGAACAGCGGGGCAATCTCAACCGCACCGCCGATGCTGACCACCAGCGTCACCAGGGCGATCATGAGCCAGGGATTTTTCTCAATCCATTCATGTGAAAATTTCATACGAACTCCGTTATCAGGCGTGGGCAGGGTTGACGGACGGGATCACGGCAACGGCGGTATCGCGGTTGCGCAAGGTCATCCAGGTGTTGTAAGCCATCACGCACATGCCGCTCAGGTACAGCAAGCCGCCGGTGAAGCGCACCACGTAGTACGGATAGGTGGCTTTGACGCTTTCTGCAAAGGTGTAGGTCAGCGTGCCGTCGGCATTCACTGCGCGCCACATCAGGCCTTGCATCACGCCGGCAATCCACATCGCGGCGATGTACAGCACGATGCCGATGGTGGCGACCCAGAAGTGCAGGTCGATCAGCCGGGTCGAGTACATCTTCTGTTCGCCGGCCAGGCGTGGCAGCAGGTAGTAAATCGAACCCATGGTGATGAAGCCGACCCAGCCCAGGGCGCCGCCGTGAACGTGAGCGATGGTCCAGTCGGTGTAGTGCGACAGCGCGTTGATGGTCTTGATCGACATCATCGGGCCTTCGAACGTGGCGATACCGTAGAACGACAGCGAGACGATCATGAACTTCAGGATCGGATCGGTGCGCAGCTTGTGCCAGGCGCCCGACAGGGTCATCATGCCGTTGATCATGCCGCCCCAGCTAGGCGCCAGCAGTACCAGCGAGAACACCATGCCGATCGACTGGGTCCAGTCCGGCAGCGCGGTGTAGTGCAGGTGGTGCGGACCGGCCCACATATAGGTGAAGATCAGCGCCCAGAAGTGCACGATCGACAGGCGGTACGAGTACACCGGACGTTCGGCCTGCTTCGGAATGAAGTAGTAGACCATGCCCAGGTAGCCTGCGGTCAGGATGAAGCCCACCGCATTGTGGCCATACCACCACTGGATCATCGCGTCCTGTACACCGGCATACACCGAGTACGATTTGAACAGCGAAGCCGGCATGCTGGCGCCGTTCACCACGTGCAGTATGGTCACGGCGATGATGTAGGCGGCAAAGAACCAGTTGGCGACGTAGATGTGTTTGACGCGGCGCTTGATGATGGTGCCGAAGAACACGATCGCGTACGAGATCCATACAATCGCGATCAGAATGGAGATGGGCCATTCCAGTTCAGCGTATTCCTTGCCGCGGGTCAGGCCCATGGGCAGGGTAACGACAGCGCTCAGTATCACCGCCTGCCAACCCCAGAAGGTAAAGGCGGCAAGCTTGTCCGAGAATAAACGCACCTGGCAGGTGCGCTGTACCACGTAGTACGAGGTAGCAAACAGACCGCAGATGCCGAACGCAAAAATAACCGCGTTAGTATGCAGCGGACGTAAACGGCCATAGGTCAGCCATGGTATGTCCAGATTCAGCGCCGGCCAGGCCAGCTGGGCGGCAATGATAACGCCGACCAGCATGCCTACGACGCCCCAGACTACGGTCGCAACAGCGAACTGTTTGACGACCTTGTAGTTGTAGTGTTGTTCCAATTTTGTTCTCCCCAGAACACTTTGATGATGTAGGTCAAAGGTTACTTAGGGGAACCTTAAAAATCCTTGATATGGATCAAAAACCGCCGGATCACTTGTGATCTGGAGGTGGCAAGTCGTCGTCTTGCAGGATGCGCAGCGCCGGGCCGACCAGGTCGTCGAACTGGCCGTCGTCGGACGCGCGGAAGAACACCCACAGCGCGGCAAACACCAGCACCACGCTGAGGGGGATGAGCAGGTAGAGGGCTTCCATCAGCGCAGCTTTCGCAGGCGCAGCGCGTTCAGCACCACCACGGCGGAACTGATGGCCATGCCGACCCCGGACAGCCAGGGATTGAGCAGGCCGACGGCGGCGGCAGGAATCGCGGTGACGTTGTAGACGGTGGCCCAGCCCAGGTTCTGGCGGATCACCTGCATGGTGCGTGCAGCCGTGCGCGCGCTGTCCGCGACTGCGCCCAGGCGGCCGTGGAGCAGCACCGCATCGGCATGCGCCTGTGCCAGCGCGGCGCCGCTGCCCATGGCAAACGACACATCGGCCGCACCCATGACGGCAGCGTCGTTGATGCCATCGCCGATCATCGCCACCACGCAGCCGCGTCGCTGCAGCTGCTGGACAAAGCTGAGCTTATCGGCCGGCAGGTAGCCGCCGACCGTGGTTTCGATGCCCAGCTGGTCGCCGACGCGGCGTGCCAGCGCGTCGTCGTCGCCGCTGACCAGCACCACTGTCTTGCCGTGCCTGCGGAAGTAATCGACCGTGTCCTGGGCGTCGGGACGCAGGCCGTCGTGCAGGTGGAAGCAGGCCAGCCACTGGCCTTCCGCGCCCAGGTAGACTGGCGTGACGCCGTCGGGCACAGCGCGTGAAGGCGGCAGGCCGCTGATGCCGCTGACGAACTGCATGCTGCCCAGGCGATAGCGGCGGTTGTGCACCATGCCTTCCAGGCCGCAGCCGGCAACCTCCTGTAGTCCGGTGGCGCTCCAGTTTTGCGATCCCGCTTCCACGGCGGCGTTGACGATGGCGCGCGCCAGCGGGTGGGCGCTGCCGGTTTCCATCGCCGCCGCGACTTGCAGGCAGAAGTCGGTCCGCATCGCGGCCAGCTGCTGCGTCTTTTGCAGCACCGGACGGCCCCAGGTCAGCGTGCCGGTTTTATCGAGCACGATGTGGGTGGCGCGGTGCAGCGTCTCCAGCGTTTGCGGACCGGTGACCAGCACGCCCTGGCGCAGCAGCTGGTCGGTGGCGGCGGCCAGCGCGGTCGGCGTGGCCAGCGACAGCGCGCACGGACAGGACACCACCAGCACCGCAATCGCAATCGGCCACGCGCGCACCGCGCTGCCGTCGAGCCAGAACCAGGCGCAGAATGCGGCCAGCGCAAACACCAGCAGGCCGGCGACAAACCAGGCGGCCACGCGGTCGGCCCATTGCGCGATGCGCGGCTTTTCGCCGCCGGCGCGGTTAATCAGTTTAATCAGGTCGGACAGGGTGCTGTCCGCCGCGCGCCTGGTGACGCGCGCGATGACCATGCTGCCGGCATTGATGGCGCCACCGGGAATCGCATCGCCCTTCCGCTTCGGCACGGGCGCGCTTTCGCCGCTGAGCAGCGACAGATCGAGCGAGGTGCGGCCTTCCACAATGATGCTGTCGGCAGCGACCGCTTCACCCGGCTTGATCAGTATCAGGTTATCCACCGCCAGCGCCGCCGCATGCACGATGGTGATGGCCTGGCTGGCCGGGTAGTTTTCCAGCAGCGAGGCCGATGCCGGCAGTGCGTGTTGCAGGCGTTCCAGCGCCGCACCGGCCTTGCGCCGTGCGCGCAGTTCCAGGTAGCGGCTGCACAGCAGCAGGAAGATGAACATGGTGACCGAGTCGTACCATACCTCGCCCTGGCCGCTGAAGGTGGCAAGCACGCTGGCGCCAAACGCGGCGGCGATGCCCAGTGCAACCGGCACGTCCATGCCCAGCGAACGCGCGCGCAGGCTGGCGACGGCGCCGCGCCAGAACGGCAGCGCCGAGTAGCAGATCGCCGGAAGCGTCAGCAGCAGGCTGGCCCAGCGCATCAGGGACGCCATGCTGGCGTCGAGCGTGCCGTCTTCCGCGAGGTAGGCCGGGGCGACATACATCATCACCTGCATCATCGACAGGCCGGCCACGAACAGCTGGCGGCCCAGCGTTCTGGCGGCGCGGCGCTGCTGGTCGGCGTGGCGGCTGGCGTCGTAGGGATAGGCGGCATAGCCGATGCCGTGCAGCGCACCAAGGATGTCGCCCGGTTTGCAGTTGTCCGTGTGCCAGCGGACGTAGAGTTTTTCCGTGGCGACGTTGAGCTGTGCGCTGTCCACGCCGGGCAGGCGCGCCAGGCGTTTTTCGATGAGCCACACGCAGGCCGCGCAGCGTATGCCTTCCACGGTGAAGGTGGATTCGCGGCTGTCTTCATCGAGCGCGAAGCGTGGATCGGCGTTGTCGTACAGCTGCAGTTCCGGCGGCAGCTGCTGCGCGCCTTCCGCGCTGGCGGCGTAGGCGGCGCGGTCGCGGTAGTAGCTTTCCTGTCCCAGCTCGACAATGGTTTGCGCCACTGCCGCGCAGCCGGGGCAGCACATCGTGTGCTCGACGCTGGCGATGCGTACTTTCCATGGCGCGTCATCGGGCACGGACTGGCCGCAGTGGTAGCAGAGCGCCGGCGCGCTGCTGTTTAAGGGTGTGGTTAAGGGTGTGGTGTCAGGCATAACATATTCATCCATTCGGGCGTGACGCCACCCGCTGCGCGGGCAAGCCCGATCACGCCAAATGCCAGCACCAGCAATCCGCAGGCGATACGCACAGGACGGCGCTGCATGGCGTGCTGCAGGCGCGCGCCCAGCAAGCCGAGACCCGTCAGCATGGGCAGCGTGCCCAGGCCGAAGGCCAGCATCATGGCCGCGCCATCGGCGGCCGAACCGCTCAGCATCGCGGTGGTCAGCGCGCTGTACACCATGCCGCAAGGGAGCCAGCCCCACAGCGCGCCCAGGGCCAATGACTTGGGTGCGGTATCGGCGGGCATCAGCGGTTTCATGGCGGGCGCGATGCGGCGCCACAGTACGCGGCCGCCCTGCTCCAGCACAGCCAGGCCGCGCCAGGCGTTCATCAGATACAGGCCAAGCGCCACCAGCATGGCGTTGGCCAGCCAGTAGAAGCTGAGCTGCACGCCGGCCACTGCGGCCATGTTGCGGGCGCCGCCAGCGAGGCCGCCTGCCAGTGCGCCGGCCATCATGTAGCTGCCGATGCGGCCGGCGTTGTAGGACAGGATGTGCGGCAGCACGCTGGCGCGCGCGCTGGTGATGGGGATGACGGTGCTGGCCGGCACGCGCGGCTTTGCCGTGGTGGACATCGCCGTCACAATGCCGCCGCACATGCCTGCGCAGTGGATGCTGCCGGCCAGGCCGACCACAAACACTGGCAAGAGCTGTGCGGCGTTCATGTCATCCTCAGATCGTTTTCGAGTAGCGCATCGGTTGCGGTGCGATGTCGTGGGCCAGGCCCAGGTAGCGGTCGAACACCATGCAGATATTGCGGATCAGCAGGCGGCCTTTGGGCGTCACGGAAATCCATTCATCGTCGATGGTCAGCAGGCCGTCATCGGCGAAGGCTGCCAGCTTGTCCAGCTCCACCGCAAAGTACTGACGGAACTTGATCGGGAAGCCCTGTTCGATCGACGACATCGATAGCTCGAAATTGCACATGAGTTTTTGAATCACGATACGGCGCAGCAGGTCATCGTTATCCAGCTTGATGCCGCGCGTGACGGGCAGGACGCCGCTCTCGAGTTTTTCGTAGTACGCGTCCAGCGTTTTTTCGTTCTGGCTGTAGGTCGCACCGACCGCGCTGATGGCCGACACGCCGCACGAAATCAGCTCGGCTTCCGCGCGTGTCGAGTAGCCCTGGAAGTTGCGCTGCAAACGGCCCTGGCGCTGGGCGATCGCCAGCTCGTCTTCCGGCTTGGCGAAATGGTCCATGCCGATGTAGATGTAGCCGGCGTCGCACAGGCGCTTGATGCACATGGCCAGCAGCTCCAGCTTGACCGCTGGCGTCGGCAAGTCGGCTTCCGCAATGCGGCGCTGCGGCTTGAAGATGTGCGGCAGGTGGGCGTAGTTGTACAGCGCGATGCGGTCCGGGTTGGCGGCGACCACTTTCTCCAGCGTTTGCGCCATGCTGGCCATGGTCTGCTTGGGCAGGCCGTAAATCAGGTCGATGCTGATGGAGCGGAAGCCGGCTTCACGCGCTGCGTCCATCACGGCGCGCGTTTCCGCTTCCGGCTGGATGCGGTTGACGGCTTTCTGCACGTCCGGATCGAAGTCCTGCACGCCCAGGCTGATGCGGTTGAAGCCTTGCGCGCGCAGGCTGCGCACGCGTTCCACGCTGACTGTGCGCGGATCGATCTCGATCGAATACTCGCCTTGCGCGTCCGAGGCGAAATCGAAGTTCGCGTGCAGGTGCGTCATCAGGTCGCCCATCTGCTTGTCGCTCAGGTAGGTCGGCGTGCCGCCGCCAAAGTGCAGCTGCTCGATCTGGCCCATGCCGTCGAACAGCCGGCCCTGCATATCGATTTCCTGCTTCAGGTAGCCGAGGTAAGTGGCGGCCTTGCTGTGATCCTTGGTGACGATCTTGTTGCAGCCGCAGTAGTAGCAGATGGTGTCGCAGAACGGGATGTGAATGTACAGCGACAGCGGCCGGCGGCTGCGGCGCATGCGCAGGCTGGCCACCGCCTCCAGGAACTGGCCATAGCCAAAGTCGTTCTGGAAGCGGTCCGCAGTGGGATAGGAGGTGTAGCGTGGTCCCGACTGACTCAGCTTGCCGATGACGCGCGCATCAAATTCAACGGGTGGGAAAGGCGTATTCATGATCTCTTAGGCGGCCAGGCGTTTCACGGAAGTGGAAGGCGTTGATGCTGCGGCACGGGCCGCGCGCGAGACGCGGGCCGGGCCAAATTTGAACAGGCTCACGGCTTGTGTCAGGCCGCCCGCTTCCAGCGCCAGGCTGGCGGTGGCGGCGGCGGCTTCTTCCACCAGTTGCGCGTTCTGCTGCGTGACCTGGTCCATGTGGGCGATGGCCGAATTGACCTGGTCCACACCGATGCTTTGCTCGTGCGAGGCAACCGAGATTTCTTTCATGATCGCGGTCACTTGCTGTACCGAGGCCACCACTTCCTTCATGGTGGCGCCAGCGCGGTCAACCTGCGCCATGCCGGCGCTGACCTTGCCGACCGAGACGTCGATGAGGTTCTTGATGTCCTTGGCGGCCGTGGCGCTGCGTTGCGCCAGGTTGCGCACCTCGCCGGCGACGACGGCGAAGCCGCGGCCCTGTTCACCGGCGCGCGCCGCTTCCACCGCAGCGTTCAGCGCCAGGATGTTGGTCTGGAACGCGATGCCTTCGATCAGGCCGATGATATCGACGATCTTGCGCGAGGAGTTGTTGATCTCGTCCATGGTGGCGATGACGTCCGCCACAATCTCGCCGCCTTGCAGCGCCACGCTGGAGGCGTTCTGCGCCAGCCTGTTGGCCTGTTCGGAGTTGTCGGCGTTCTGCTTGACGGTCGATGAGAACTGTTCCACGCTGGACGCGGTTTCTTCCAGGCTGGCCGCCTGCGCTTCGGTGCGGCCCGACAGGTCGGCGTTGCCGGCGGCGATCTGGCGCGTGGCCACCGCCATGGTTTCGACGTTGACGCGCACGTCGCGGATGGTGGCGATCAGGTTGCTGTTCATCTGCTCCAGTGCGCGCAGCAGCTGGCCCACTTCGTCGGTGGCTTCGGTTTCAAAGGTGCCGGACAGGTCGCCGGCGGCAATCGCGCGGGCGCCTTGCAGCGCGCGGCCCAGCGGTTGTAGCACCGAGACGCGCAGCGTGTACCACAGGAAGACGTTGATCATCAGGCCGACGAAAGTGGCGGCAAAGATGCCGTAGTTGTTGGCGCTGGTGCCGTTCAGCAGTGCGGCGCCGCAGACGATGATCTGCAGCATGTTGACCACGCTGGTGGCGGCCCAGATGCGGAAGCCCAGCGAGACATGGCTCAGGCGCGACAGCAGCGTGCCGACGCCAGGACGGATCACCTGGCCGTTCTTGATGCGGATGCCGTGATTGGCTTCGGTGCGGATCGCGCGGTAGGCTTCTTCTGCGCGCGCGATCTGGTGGCGTTCGGCCCGGGTACGTACCGACATATAGCCGATGGTGCGGCCATTTTCGCGGATCGGCGTGATGTTGGCGCGCACCCAGTAGTGGTCGCCGTTCTTGCAGCGGTTTTTTACGATGCCGGTCCACGGTGTGCCGGCCTTGATCGAGGACCACAGGTCGGCAAACGCTTCGGCCGGCATGTCCGGATGGCGCACGATGTTTTGCGGCGCGCCCAGCAGCTCATCTTCACTGAAACCGCTGATCTGGGTGAAATACGGATTCACATACGTGATTTTGCCGTCCAGGTCAGTTTTCGAGACGATGGCCTGGTCTTCCAGGACGACTACTTCGCGGTTGGTAACAGGTTGATTGTTGCGCATAACGTAACTCCGGCTTAGTTTATTGCTTTATCGCAATAGATATGGCCAGTTTACGTAGTCCGCCGGTCGAATTTATTGATTTAGATCAAATTTGCCCGGATTGGACCAGTGCAGCGTCCGTCTAGGATGAAACCAGGTGATTAATTGGATTGTTCAGGGCTGACGGCCTTCAGCGCGGCCACATCGCGCACGTTTTTTTGCACGGTGACGGCCGCGAACAGGCTTAACAAAAATGCCATGGCGTAGAAGCCTTTTTCACTGGGCGCCAGCGTGGCATTCCACAGGCCGACCACCAGCAGCAGGATCGACAGCAGCACCGAGAACCAGCACAGGCCGAAGTACATGCCTGTCACCGGAATGCCGTCGTTACGGTCGCGCACCGACTTTTGCAGCGAGATGGCGGCAAACAGGCCGTACATCAGGATGGTGAAGTAATAGCCTTTTTCGTTGAGCTGCATGCTGGCGTTCCAGAGACCGATCAGATAGGTCGCGGTACCGGCCAGCAGCGCAAGCCAGGCGGCGCCGATGAAGGCGGCAGTTGGGCCTTGTTGGGTTTTGGTCGTCATTTTTACTCCTTGTGATGGGTGAACGCGTATCGAAGCAGAACAGTTAGCCAGGCTTTTTCACCATGCGCAGGATTTTGCCGCCCGCACTGACCACCGCCAGCGTCAGCGCACCGGCAATCAGGCCCGCGACGGCATCCAGCAGGCTCGGGACCACGGCGCCGAGCAGCGCGCCGACGCTCGGCACCTGCGTCACCGCTTCGGTGGCATGGTGGATCAGGTCATGGGCAAACGGCAGGCCGTGGGTCAGGATGCCGCCGCCGACCATGAACATGGCGACGGTGCCGACCACGCCCAGCAGCTTCATGAGCTTGGGCGCGGCGCTCAGCAGCACGCGGCCCAGCGCCCGCACGGCGGCGCCGCCGCGCTGGCTCAGGTACAGGCCGGCGTCATCCATTTTGACAATCGCGGCGACCAGGCCATACACACCCACCGTCATCAGCAGCGCGATGCCGACCACCACGGTTACCTGCTGCAAAAACGGCGCTGCCGCCACGGTGCCCAGCGCGATCACGATGATCTCGGCCGAGAGGATGAAATCGGTGCGTACGGCGCCTTTGATCTTGTCTTGTTCCAGCGCGACCAGGTCCACGTCCGGGTTGGCCAGCGCTTCCTGCAGCTGGTGCTGGTGGCCGTCGTCGTCCTTGTGCAGCAGGCTGTGGGCGATTTTTTCAAAGCCTTCAAAGCACAGGTAGAGACCGCCGAGCATGAGCAGCGGCGTGATGGCCCACGGCGCAAACGCGCTGATGGCCAGCGCGGCCGGCACCAGGATGGCCTTGTTCTTCAGCGAGCCGACGCCGACCGCCCACACCACGGGCAGCTCGCGTTCGGCGCGTACGCCGGCCACTTGCTGCGCGTTCAGGGCCAGATCGTCGCCGAGCACGCCGGCGGTCTTCTTGGCCGCCATTTTGCTCATCAAGGCGACATCGTCGAGGATGGTGGCAATGTCATCGATGAGTGCGAGCAGGCTGGAACCGGCCATCTTGAAAGTCTCCCTGAAAAGGTATGGTTGGAAGGGCAATATTAACCCATGCAAGCGGCGCGCCGATACCGCTACAATGTGGACTACCTATTTGACTGGACCGACCATGAGCTTCGCTACCTGGATTACCTTTTTCGTTGCCGCCTGCATTATTGCCGTGTCGCCCGGTTCGGGGGCGGTGTTGTCGATGTCGCATGGTCTGTCGTATGGCGTGCGCCGTACCAGCGCCACCATTTTCGGCTTGCAGAGCGGCCTGATGCTGGTGTTCTTCATTGCGGGCGCCGGTGTGGGCTCGCTGCTGCTGGCGTCCGAGGTCGCGTTCAATATCGTCAAGACGGTGGGCGCGCTGTACCTGATCTACCTGGGCCTGAGCCAGTGGCGCGCCAAGGTCACCATCGGCGAGCAAAAGCATGCGGAGGTGGTGGTGCCGACGGTGAAAAAACGCTTCATGACCGGCTTTCTGACCAATGCCACGAATCCGAAGGGCATCATCTTCATGGTGGCCGTGCTGCCGCAGTTCATTACCCACGACGCGCCGTTGCTGCCGCAGTTGCTGATCCTGGCGGTGACCATGTGCTGCATCGATCTGGTGGTGATGCACAGCTATGCCTTCCTGGCCTCGTCGATGCAGCGTTTTTTCCGCGATGCAGGCGCGGTCAAGAAGCAAAACCGGGTATTCGGCGGCTTGCTGATGGCGGTGGGTGCGGCGCTGTTCTTCGTCAAGCGCGGCGGCGCCACTGCTTAATTGCAACACATTTTGTAACCTCGTGTAACCCGTGTAGTCGAACCCGAACGTGCGGCGTTAAATCAGGCATAACCACAGGAGACGCTGCCATGGGCCGCAAACTGATCCACACCGTCGTGCTGGCCGCTTTGGCCGGCTTTAGTGCGTTGGCGCTGGCTGACGACCCGCCTGCGATTGTCGGACGCATCTCCAGCGTGCAGGGCCAGGTGACGCTGGTGGGCGACGGCGATCCGGTCGGCGCCTCGCTGAACTGGCCGGTGACGGCGTTCAATCACATCAACACCGCCAGCGGTGCGCGCACGGAATTCCGCGTCGGTTCGACGGCGGTGCGGGTCGACAGCGATTCGGACCTGGAAATCAGCGCCATGGATGACGACTTGCTGCGCCTGCGCCTGAACTACGGCAGCGTCAGCATCCGCGTGCGCAGCCCCGAGCTGCTGCGGGATTTCGAACTCAGCACGCCACAGGCGCGCATTACCATGATCGAGCCGGGCGTGCTGCGCGTGGATGTCGACCGCACGCCCGATACCAGCCAGATCAGCGTGCTGGCCGGCAGCGCGCGTGTGGATGGCGCCGGTTCGTCAGTCGTGGTGAGTAACGGCCGTCATGTGGATATCAGCGCGGAAGACGTCCGCACCAGCGTGGCGCGGCGTGATGGCTTCGACATCTGGGCCGAAGACCGCGACCGCCTGGACAGCACTACCACGACCACCCGTTTTGTCTCGAGCGGCATCACCGGCTACGAAGAACTGGACCGCAATGGCACCTGGGTCGACAATAACGAGTACGGCCCGCTGTGGACGCCGCGGAATGTGGCGCTGGACTGGGCGCCGTACCGCGACGGCCGCTGGATCTGGCTGGCGCCGTGGGGCTGGACCTGGGTCGACAATGCGCCGTGGGGCTATGCGCCATCGCACTATGGGCGCTGGGTGATCGTCAACCGCCGCTGGTGCTGGGCGCCGGGGCGGCCGGTGGGGCGGCCGGTGTGGGCGCCGGCGCTGGTCGGCTGGGTGGGCGGCAATGGCGGTCCGCACCATCCGGGGCCGGGGCTGGGCTGGTATCCGCTGTCGCCGCGCGACCGCTTTGTGCCGACCTACCGCGTGTCCACGGATTACGAGCGCCGGGTCACATGGACCCACAACGGCAAACCGTTCACCCCGCGTCCGGACTGGAATGGCCAGCGCGATGGCCTGACCGTGCTGCCGCGCGACCAGTTTGAAGGCCGGCGCTACGTGCCGGTCAACCGCTCCGTGATCCCGCCAGCGACGTTTGTAAAAGGCGTGGCGCCGGTGGCGCCGCCGCAGCCGGCTGGCCAGCCGCGCACCCTGACCACCAACCGCGGTGGCTGGGGCGATCGCGACCATGATGGCGTGCCGGACCGCTTTGAGCGCAACGACCGGCCGGGGCGGGTGATTACCACCGCACCATCGCAGCCAGTGCCGGCGCCGGCGCAGCAGCCGCCAGGACGCATCAGCACGTTGGCGCCAAACCAGTTTGGCGAGCGCGATTCGCGGCCGCAGACCATCAACCCTAACGATGTGCGGATTGAGCTGCGTCCGCGTTTCAATCCGCCGCAGCAGCCAGGCGCTGGCGCTGGCCAGACGCAAGTGTCGCAGCAGCAGTCGGTGGCGCCGGTGTTGCAAGTATCGCCGCCGGCCCAGCAGCAGCAACCGGCGCGCGACCGCTTTGACCGCGGTGGTGATGACAGCCATCGTCGGTTCCGGCCGGCGGACGAGCAGCGTCCCGATCCCCGCCCGCAACAGCTTCAGCCGCAGGCCCAACCGCAGCAGCAGCCGGCAGCCCAACCGCCGCGTCAATTCAACCCGCCGCCGCAGCAACAGGCGCAACCGCAGCAATCAGCGCAGCAGCAGCAGCAACCAGCGCAACAGCAGCAGCGTGAAAACCGCAGCGAACAGCGGCGCGAACCGGAACGTCAGCGTGACGAAAACCGTGACCGCCGCAAGCAAAACCAGCAATAACTTCGGTTTATTCTTGCGCCTTGAGGCGCAGGCGGGCGCGCCATTCACCCAGGGCGGATAGCGCGCCCTGGAATTCGCGTTCGATCAGATCGGCTTCCGCTGCCGTGACTTTGCCGTCCATGAGTGCGCTGGAGACGGCTTCCGCGACCGCACCTACCTGGCTCATCACCTTGCACACCGTCTGCGACAGATCGTCTGCGCCGATGGTTTCCGGCGTTGGCACCACAAACGCCGCCATGCCATGGCGGACCAGCAGCGCGTGCAGCGGCAGGTGCGCGTCCGCCACGCCCGCCTTGTGGCACAGATGCACTACCGTTGACACCTCCTCAAACGAGGGATAGTGCGAGGCGATCGTCGGTGCCAGCTTGTTGCGCAGGACGTTGACGGAAATCCCCATTGCCTGCGCCAAAGCGTCGATGCCGCCGGGATAGGCGCGCGCCACCTTGTAAAGCGCGTCGTGCTGATTCATGTCCAGGTATTTGCGAGTCATGGTGAAGCGTGCCTTTTATTACCGATGCAACCGCCAACGCGCGGCGCTATGCTGTTTTTCATACAACTTCCTTGTGAAAAGACATCATGAAGTCTCTTCGATCTGCGCTGCTTTTGATGGTTTGCATAGTCTTTGCCAGCAATGTCCCGGCGCTAGCGCGGCCGGCTTCACATTCTGGCACATCGTCGTCGTATAAAAGTGGATTTTCTTCACAAAAGAGCAACTCCGCCGCGCACAGCCGCCCGGCGCCGCCTGCCGCCAACCGCCAGAGCGGTCCCGGCGCGTTCGGCCAGCAGACAGGTTCGCCGGCGCAGCCGCAGCGCGCGACGTCGGCCATGTCGCGCGACGTCGACCAGAGCGCGGCCCGCGCCAACGCGCTGAAGACGCTGGATGAGCGCCGCGCCGCCGCCAATGCGCCGCCACCGCTGCCGCCGCTGAACGATAGCCTGCGCCAGCCGCAGCAGGCACGCGCGCCGGTCTACCAGCTGCCGCCACCGGTGTACGCGCCGCCCGCCTCGGGCAGCAATGCGCTGATGCATGGTGTGCTGGGCTTCATGCTGGGCCGGGCGATGAGCCAGAGCCATCAGCCGGTGGCGTATCCGACCACGCAGGGCAGCCAGCCTGTGCCGCAAGCCGGCGCCGCCACGGACAGCGCGGGCATGGTGACCGGCATGCCGGGACTGGGCACTCCTGCGCCTGCGCCGCAGCCGTCTTTCGGGGCCAGCGTGCTGCGCTGGTTTGTGTGGCTGATGGTGTTGAGTGCCCTGGTCTGGCTGGTGGTGTATTTCGTTCGCAAGCTGCGCCGTCTGCGTGCTGCGCCAAATTATTCGTTTGAAAGGAATTGAGATGGGATGGTCGGATGCTTACAACTATCTGCGCGGCAGCGTGGCGGCCAAACCGGCGGATGACGCCCTGCCGCTGGGGGCGCGTATCGGCAGCCTGGTCGGCATACAGCAGTCGCCGCTGCTGCGCGCGGTGGCGGACGGTTCGCTGATCGGGCTGCCGGAGGCGGCGGATACGCGCATCGTGGCGGTGTCGCAGCTCAGGCTGAAGCAGTCGGGCGGCTTGTACCGCTACTACCTCGACACCGGCGACCGCGACGACCAGGAGAAGTTCCTCCAGGTCTACCAGAACGCCAGCGGCGAAGTCAGCGAGATCATGTACTGCACCCAGCTGGCGCGCGTGATTCCGCAGACGGTGGAAGACCAGGACGCTTACACGGGCCAGTCCGGCGCCGGACTGGGCGACCGCAGCTACACGCTGTGGCGCCAGCAGCTGGAAGATGATCCCGGCCTGGACCTGGACCTGATCTTCGGCGCCAGCGATGGGCTGGACTACTGGCGCGACGCCGGCGATCCGGAAGCGGGCTTCATGCCGCCGTTCACGGGCACCGAAGTCCGTCTCGACGACGCCAGCGGCCGTACCGGCTTGCGCCAGGAAATGTATTTCATGCCGTACGTGCGCCAGCTGCGCGGCGGCGGCCACGAATATCTGCTGATCACGACGGAAATCATCCACAGCGTGAACGGCGATACCAGCAAACGCGGAATCCATGTCGACTTTGTCATTGGGATTCCGGTGGAGCAGCAACGCATCGTTATCCAATGATGCGCAACTTTGAATGAGGAAGACTGACATGAGCAACTTGAATGGCTGGGGCCTGACGGCACGACTGATTTCCAAGCACTTCGGCGCGCTGGGCAATCGCGTCTCCGAGGCCATCGCCAACTTCGATCCGGAAACCGCCACCGAGGCCGACCGCGACCGCCTGGCCGACAATCTGCGCAGCGCCGCCCAGAAGCTGGCCGCCGCCCGTACCGCATTCGACAAGGAGGCCGGCGACGTGGTCAAGCTGCGCCAGCTGATCGCCACCGACGAGCAGGCGGCAGGCACGCTGGCCGAACGCCTGGCCAGCGGCAAGATTGCGGAATCCACCATCACGCTGTTCTGCGACGAGCTGGAGGCCAACAAGGCCCGCTTGCCGCAGGAACTGCAGGAAGAAGCCGACGCCAGGCAGTACATGGATGAGCTGCAAACCATTGTCGATGCCTTGTCGAAACAGCTGTCGGAGTTTGACGCGCAGGCCAAAAAGGCGATGCAGGCGCTGGCGTCGGCCCGCGCCCAGCAGGATTTGCAGCAGCTGCGTGCCGACCGTCAGGCCCAGCTGGCTGGTCTGCAAGGCATGCGCGGCCAATCCAGCGCATTGGCGGCGCTGACCCGCCGCGCTGACACCATCCGCAATGACGCCGAAGGCCTGCGCATCGTGACGGACATCGGCCAGAAGCCGCTGGAGCAGGCCGCCGAGCTGGAGGCGATTCGCAAATCGGTGGGCCAGCCGGCGCTGGGCAATGAGTCGGCGCTGGCCCGTTTGCAGCGCCTGTCCGGCCAGCCGGCTGAGCCTTTGGCGCTTGCAAAGTCCTGATCCAGCTACAATATAGGCCGTAGACGCCATTTGGCGTCTGCGGTTTTTTATTGAATGGAAAAGAACATGAAAGCGATCCCACCCTCCGAGTCCCTCATCGAGTACCCGAGCGACTTCCCGATCAAGGTCATGGGGCCGACTCATAACGATTTCGCCCCTACCATCGTGCTGGTGGTGCAGAAGCACGACCAGGATTTCCACGAAGGCAAGATGGAAGTGCGTCCTTCGGCCCAGGGCAATTACACCGGTCTGACCTGCGTGGTGCGCGCCGTTAGCCGCGAACAGCTGGATGCGCTGTACAGCGAGCTGTCGGCGCACCCGATGGTCAAGATTGTCATGTAATCAAGCGTGCTGGCGCTGGAAGGCGGCAATTTCTTCCAGCAGCCAGTCGCGGAACGCCTGCACCTGCGGTTTGCTGACCGCACCGGGCGGCGTGACGAAGTAGTACTCGTCCGGGCTGGGCGTGGCGATATCGAATAGCCGCAGCAGCTGCCCGGAGTTGATCTCCTGCATCGCCACCACGTGGCGCACCAGCGCGACGCCGTTGCCGTCGGCAGCAGAACGCACCAGCATCGACAAATCCTCAAACAGCAGCCCGCCGGACGGTTCCGGCAGGTCGACTGCGGCTGCGCGCAGCCACGGCGTCCACAGCTCCACCGAGCGTAGCAGCGTGTGTCTGGCCAGATCTTCTGGCGTTGCTGGCAGCTGTCCACCGCGATAGTGGGGACTCACTACCGGGTAATACACATCCCCCATCAGCCGCAACACCACCATGCCCGGGTAATTGCCGCGTCCGAAGCGGATGCCGACGTCGATGCCTTCGCGCGCCAGATCCTGCAGCACGCCGCTGGATTGCAGCACCACTTCAATATCCGGATGCAGCTCGATGAACTTGCCCAGCCGTGGCGCCAGCCAGCGCGCGGCAAACGAGGGTATCGAAGTAATCGTCAGCCGCTGGCTGATGCTGGCCGCGCGCATGGCGTCGGTGGCGGCAGCGATGTCGGCAAAGGCCTTGCCTAAAAACTGGGCAAATTTCAGCCCGTCGCTAGTTATTTTCACCTGGCGGCCGTGGCGCACGAAAAGTGGCCGTCCCAGCTCTTCTTCCAATCCCCGCACCTGATGGCTGATCGCACCGTGCGTCAGGTGCAGCTCTTCCGCCGCGCGCGAGAAATTCTCGTGGCGGGCCGCCGCCTCGAAGGCGCGCAATGCGGAAAAATTGGGCAGCCGTCGCGCCATGCTGTGGATAACTATGTGAATAGAACTAACAAGAATTGCGAAAATATACCGTTATACAGGCACTTAGACAAGGTTTACCATGTGAATAAATCTACCTAAGCGGAGCTGCCATGCCCTTCCAACTGTACGTCGATAGCCTTTACACCAGCCCTTACGCCCTGTCGGCCTTCGTGGCGCTGACCGAGAAGGGCTTGCCTTTCAGTGTGAAGACGGTGGATCTGGGCAGTGGCGAGCAGCGGCTGGCCGGCTACGCCGACCGCGCACTGACGGGCCGCGTACCGGCGCTGGTCGAGGGCGATTTTGTGCTGACCGAGTCGTCGGCCATCACGGAATACCTGGAAGAGTCGTTCCCGGCGCCGGAATATGTGCGCCTGTATCCCGCCGACCGTCGCCAGCGCGCGCAGGCACGGCAGATTCAGGCCTGGGTGCGCAGCGACCTGGTGCCCGTCCGCATGGAGCGCGATACGGAAACCGTGTTCTTCAAAAAGCCGTGCGCGCCGCTGACCGACACCGCGCAGCAGGCGGCCGCCAAGCTGGTGCATGTGGCCGGTCACCTGATCCAAGGTCCGCAGAATCTGTTCGGTGACTGGTCGCTGGCCGATACCGACCTGGCCATCATGCTGAGCCGCCTGGTGCGCAACGGCGATGCGGTGCCGCAGAAGCTGCAGGAATACGTCGATTTCCAATGGCAGCGCCCCTCGTTGCAGGCCTGGCTGGCCAGGCACCAGCCGGGCTGAAAGTAGCGCTCGGGGTATAATGCCGGGATGACGTCTCCAACTTCTCCTGAGATCAGGCATCTCGGCAAAGCCGATTACGACAGCACGTTTGCCGCCATGCGGGCCTTCACCGACGCCCGCACGCCGGACACCCGCGACGAACTGTGGATCGTGGAACATGCGCCGGTCTACACGCTGGGCCTGGGCGCCGACCGCGGCCACCTGCTGGCCGGCGCGTCCGGGATCCCTGTGGTGCAGACTGATCGCGGCGGCGAAGTCACCTACCACGGCCCTGGCCAGGTGGTGATTTATCTGCTCATGGACCTGCGCCGCAACAAGCCGGGCGGCAAGCTGTATGCGCGTCAGTTTGTGCATAAAATCGAGCAAGCCATCATCAATGTGTTGCAGGCGTATAATCTCGACGGTGAGCGCGTTGAAGGCGCGCCGGGCATTTACATGGCCGGCGGCGACCATAAAGGCGCCAAAATCGCCGCGCTGGGCTTGAAGGTGCGCGGCAACGGCTGCACCTACCATGGCCTGTCGCTCAATGTGGCGATGGACCTGGCGCCGTTTTCCTGGATTAATCCATGCGGCTATGCCGGACTGGAAACGGTCGATATGCGTACTGTTGGCGCGCAGGCAATGCTGTCCGATGTACAACAGCAACTCGCCGATGAACTGATCCGCGTACTGGCACCAAACGAATAAGACTTGATTATGACCACCGAAACCACGACTGCTTACAACCCCAGCGAAAAGCAAAAAGGCGCCAGCAAGACTTCGCGCATTCCGATCAAGATTGTGCCGGTTGAACAGGTCGAGCGCTTGAAGAAGCCGGACTGGATTCGCGTCAAAGCCGGTTCGCCGAACACCCGTTTCTACGAAATCAAGGAAACGCTGCGCGAGAACAAGCTGGTCACCGTGTGCGAAGAAGCGAGCTGCCCGAACATCGGCGAATGCTTTGGCAAGGGCACTGCGACCTTCATGATCATGGGCGACAAGTGCACCCGCCGCTGCCCGTTCTGCGACGTCGGCCACGGCCGGCCGGATCCGCTGGACAAGGATGAGCCGACCAACCTGTCGCACACCATCGCCAAGCTGCGCCTGAGCTACGTCGTGATCACCTCGGTGGACCGCGACGATCTGCGTGACGGCGGCGCCGCCCACTTTGTCGAATGCATTTCCAATACCCGCGCGCTGTCGCCGAAGACCCAGATCGAAGTGCTGGTGCCGGACTTCCGCGGCCGTCTGGAAAAAGCGCTGGCGATCTTCGCCGACGGCCTGCCGGACGTGATGAACCACAACCTGGAAACCGTGCCGCGCCTGTACAAGGAAGCGCGTCCGGGTTCGGACTATATGCATTCGCTGAAGCTGCTGAAAGACTTCAAAGCCATGTACCCGAACGTGAAAACCAAGTCCGGCATCATGGTCGGCCTGGGCGAGACCGACGAAGAAATCCTGCAGGTGATGCGCGACATGCGCGAACACGACATCGACATGCTGACCATCGGCCAATACCTGGCGCCATCGAACAGCCACCTGCCGGTGCGCCGCTATGTGCACCCGGACGTGTTCAAGATGTTTGAAGAGGAAGCCTACAAAATGGGCTTCAAGCACGCCGCCGTGGGCGCCATGGTGCGCTCCTCGTACCATGCGGACGAGCAGGCGCACAACGTACTGGCCGCAGGCTAAAACAAAAGGCTCCGCAAGGAGCCTTTTTTTCGTCCCGCTACCAGGCCAGGCCTGATCCGCAAAAACTGACGGTTTAAGCGTCGAGGCCTTTGAGCAGGACTTCGGCGACGGTCTGGTTCATGTCGAGGCCGCGCTCAGTGGCCAGGGCGTGCAGGCGTTTGACCAGTTCGTCATTGAGTTTGACGGCGAATGGCACCAGGCCCAACGCCTGGTCGCGTTTGCGTTGTTCGCGTTTGTCGATGACGGTATTGTCGGCCTTGCCGAAGCCTGCAGCACCCGGTGCCATCTTGCCCATCAGCTTTTTGGCATCGGCTTTGGCCAGATCTGTTTTCTTCATATTGCGCTCCGTTATAAAGACGCCATTCTACGCGTTAAAAACGATTGACCACGGACTGCGTTTCATCGGACTATTTCGAGTTGTTGGAATAGCCAGGAATAACCAGGAACAGCAGATGAGCGTACGCATTGAAGAATCGTGGAAGCAGCAGTTGCAAGCGGAGTTTGAACAGCCGTACTGGCAATCCCTGACTGCGTTTGTGCGTGCCGAATATGCGGCCACGCAGTGCTGCCCGGCCGGCAAAAACATCTTCCGCGCGTTCGACCTCACGCCGTTCAGTGATGTGAAGGTGGTGATACTTGGGCAGGACCCGTATCACACGCCCGGTGCGGCGATGGGCTTCTGCTTCTCGGTCCCGGACGGCAATCGCCCGCAACCGAGCTTGCAGAACATCTTCCAGGAACTGCATAACGACCTTGGCCTCGACCGCCGCCAGACGGATCTCAGCGACTGGGCGCAGCAAGGCGTGTTCCTGTTGAACAGCGTACTGACGGTGCGCGCGCGTGAAGCGGGCTCGCACGCCAACAAGGGCTGGGAGACTTTTACCGACAGCGCTATCCGCCACCTGTCGCAGCAGCGCGAGAACATCGTCTTCATTTTGTGGGGCAGCTATGCCATCGCCAAACGCGCGCTGATCGACAGCCGCAAGCATCTGGTGATTACGTCGCCTCACCCATCGCCATTCTCCGCGCACAAAGGCTTCTTCGGCAGCAAACCGTTTTCACGCGCGAATGACTACCTCGCTGCAAACGGTCAAAGCCCGATCCACTGGGCCTGAACATCAAACGCGCGTTCGACGAACCACACCACCGCCACCAACGCAATCAGGGTTGATCCAGCGGTCAGCAAGCGGCGGTAAAACCAGGTGTGCCGCAGCCAGAACGCCAATGGCAGAAACGCCGCCACGATGCATAGCTGACCGATCTCCACACCCAGATTGAAGCCGAACAGGCTGGCCAGCAGCGCCCCTTTCGGCAGCCCGAGGTCGATGAGTACACTGGCAAAGCCGAAACCGTGGATCAGGCCAAAGCCGAATGCCGCCCATGGCCGCCGTCCGCGAAACAGCGGGTAGAGGTTATTCACCGCTGCCAGGATCACCGAGGCGGCAATCGCCGATTCCACCAGCCGCGAAGGCAGCGATATCAGCGACAAACTGGCCAGCGTCAGTGTCAGCGAGTGTGCCAGCGTGAAGGCAGTCACCACTTTCAGCACGTCGATGAAGGCACCGCGCAGATTATCGGCCGGCGCCGCCAGCATGACCGCTGGCAGCAGCAAGGACAGCAGGAACAGGATGTGGTCGTAGCCGATCCAGATGTGCCACACGCCGTCTTTGACGTAGGCGCTGAATTGCTGCAATTGGTCGGGCGCCGCCAGGCGCAGGCGTTGCTGCGCATGGGCGGGTTCGAAGATCGCTGTGGAGGTAAGGCCGTCATGCGTCAGCCGCAGCAAGCCTTTGTGCTGGGGATCGAGGTCCGCAAACAGGTGGTAGCGGATGTCCAGCGTCGTCAACGGCGCCGGGCACACTGCCTGGAAACGCAGCACGCTGTAAGCGCCATCGGTATGGTCATCGATCAGCTGCTGGCCGGGGATGATGCGGCAAGGGCCGGCGTCGGCGGCAATCTGCAGGTGCTCCAGTGCGTAGGCGGCAATCGCGGCATGGCGGGCCTGGATTTCGCGCCATGTCAGTTGGCCATCGTCGTCCTGATCGAGACCGATGGCGTAGTCCAGGTCACGCAGTGCGATGTCCCATTGGCCTGTAATGCGTTCACCTTGGACATCGAGCGACAGGTAGCTGTCGCTGGGTTTGTGTGCCTGTGCGGGCAGCATGGCGCAGCACAGCAGCAGAAACAGCAGGAGACGTTTCATGATGTCCCCACTTTCAGCTGGCGGATCAGGCGTGCGGCCATTGCGTCCTCGGTGTGATGCTGGTTGACCCAGTCGAGCACTGGCTTGGCTGCGGCGGTGTCGCGTGCCTGTGCTGCGGCTTCAAGATAGATGCGGATGTCGGCCGGCTCTTTTTGCACCGCCCAGTTTTTGCGCGCGAGTGCCAGTGCTGCGTTGGCGTCGTGCCGCAGCAGCAGTTCAAAGCGTGCCTGCTCGCGCTGGTGCACGGTATCGCCGCGTTGTGCTGCTGCGTCGAAGCGTGCTGCCAGTTCCTTGATGTCGGCTTGCAGGGCGCTGCTCTGGCCGGCCTGCTGCAAGGCCAGCGCGCGGCGCAGCAGCAGTGCGTCGATACGGCTTTGGTCGCGCAGCAGTGTCAATACTTCAGCGGCGCGACCTTGCTCGAGCAGGAAGTCGGCGTAAGCGCCCTGCAGGTAGCTGTCGCGTGGCTGGAGCGACAACGCTCGCCGGTAGCGCGTCTCCGCCGTGGCGCTGTCGCCGCGCCGTTGGGCCATTTCGGCCAGCAAGGTCATGGCCCATACCTGCAGCTCCACAGGCGCATTCGGGCTGCGTTCGGTGGTCAGGTCCAGCAGTTGTTCGCTGCGTTCCGCCTTGCCCGTTACCGTGCCGATGTTGGCGATACAGGTGATGGCGACCAGCTCGATCGACAAGCTGGACACCCGCGCGCAACTGGCCGTGGCGCCCGTGTAGTCGCCTTGGACTGTTTGTACTGTCGCCTGCGTCAGCCAGGCCTGCACATTGCGTGGCTCGGCTTCCAGTACGGCTTTCAAGTCGGCCAGCGCCGGTGTGAACTGGTGTGTGCTTTGCAGTAGCGTGGCGCGCAGCAGACGCACCGCTGGCGGTGGTGCTGTCTGGCTCCACCACGGCGCCAGCGCCGCCTGTGCATAGCCGAGATAGCGTGGATCGGTTTCACTGCGGGCCAATGCGATGTAGCGGCGGGCGATGGTGGTGGCCAGCGTGATGTCGTTCGGGCTGGCGTGCAGTTCGCTGCGCAGGCGCCGCAACTCCTGCTGCACCGGGTCGCCCCGGCGCGGCACGTTTTCGACCACCTGCTGGCCGTTCGTGGGAATGTAGGGCGCCGCCTGTGCCGCTGCAGTGATGCAGCAGGCCAGCGCAAGGATAATTTGATGCATGATGGCGCCCTCCTGGTGCTTACTTCACTGCGACCGGTTCAGTGTCGTCGGGTGTGGTGACGGCCACCTGGTCCGTCGCTTGCGGTTCGGCGCTGGTCTCGCTGCCATCGCCGATGACCGCCAGCACGGCAGTGACAAATGCATCGACCATGGCGACCGGTGGTTGTGGCGTGGTGGGCGTGTCAGGTGCGGACCAGTCATGGCTGCTGCCACCGCACGCGCTCAACACCAGCAGCATAATGAGGCTCAGGTATCTCATGGCGCCCTCCGCATCGCTTGTGCTACGGCAGCGCTTTGCGGCGAACCTGGCAGCGGCGTTTTCAGATACGGGAAGGCGGCCGTGAAGAAGCTGTCGTCAAGGTAGGCGCCATCGGTGAAGTGCAGGCCACCCGCCGGTGCATCGGTAGGAGCGCAGCCCAGGTTCAGCGTACACAGATTGCCCATCACCACACGCAGCGCGATATCCACCACGTCATCGCCAGGACGGCGGCCGTTCGGGAAGCCGGCATTGTCACCGCCGATGACGCCGAGGCGGTTTTGCTTGCCCATCGCGACCGCCGCCGTGCTGGTATTCAGGCGCAGCATTTCAGACGCGGTGACCGTAGCTGGCTGGTTCAGGCCTTTGACACCGGTGAGGAAGGTGGCCACCAGGTCGTTGCGCGGGAAGTTGGTGGGCGCCTTGGCGCCAGCACTGCCGTACAGAATTTCAATCAGCGCGGGCAGCGTTGGATTGGTCACGTAGGTGGCAAACTGGGCGTCGCCGGATGGCTTGCTGGCGTTGAAGGTGTCTTTGTCTTTGAGGCCGATCACGACTTCATTCACCAGCGGCATGCCGAGGCGCGAGACCTGCGTCCAGGCGCCGCCCTCCTTCGATGGCGTGCTGCTGTTCGGCGTTGGATTCAGCAGACGGCCCTGGCGCACGCTGGCCGTGGTCCAGCCGCCGATGACCGGATCGCTGCTGCCGGATGCGGTCAGGCAGGACGCTGCGACTTCCATCTCAATCGCGGTGACGTTCTTGTCGGCCAGGTCGTCGTGTGCGGCCTTCTCGGCATTGGCGGCAAATTCCGTGGCTGGCGCTTTGATGTTCACCAGGTCAAAGGTCTCGCCCAGGTTGACGACAAACGGGTCTTTGCGCTGGCCGACAAACACGCGCGCCGGTGTACTGCAACCGGGAATATTGACGCTGTAGACGTGCGCCGCCGCATACGCCGGGTAGTTCGGTATCGATTTATTGCCGATATTGTCGAGCGGCTTGTCGAAGGTGGTGCTGCCATCGGCAGCGTTGGTGACGGCGGATTTGGTGCCGGTGCGGCGGTCGCCGCGCACCACGTTGATGGTGTAGGTTTCGCGCACATTGGCGCCCGGTGCGTTAGGCGCGGCGATGGCGCCGCCGTTGATCACCAGCGGAATCGACACCTGCTTGCCCCCCACGGTCAGCTTGGTGTCCTTGTTGGTATTGGTGAAGCGGAACTGGAAGGTCAGATCTTCCTTGGCGTCGCCGTTGTTGTCGATGTGGATCTCGTACAGCGCGTTGGGATCCATGGCAAAGTAGTTGGGACCACCGTAGGCATCCTGTAGCGGTACGTAGTCGGCGATGAGTGTGATGAAGTTGGCGCGGCCCGCTTCGTAGCTGCGGAACATATAGAAATCGGTACCGTCGATCTTGGGGCTTTGCGTGACGAACGGTGCTTCGCGATGGCTGGACGCCAGCGCTGCCGGTAAGCAGGCGCCGGCCAGCAAGCCTGCAATGGCAAGGCGTGCTGTGTGGTGGGTAATGGTTTGCATCTCGCTTCCTCCGAATGGGTGGACTTTCTGTGGGTACTGCAAGGCTGATATACGCGGCGCGTGGTGCGTCAGATTCAGATTCGATAAGATTTATTTTTTGGACTGATTTTCAGAAGAGTTCAGAAGTTGTGGCTGAGCGTTAAACGCAGCGTGCGTGGCTCAACAGGATGGAAGTGCACGTCACTCACGCCTTCTGCCGGCTCGCCTGCCAGCCGCGAGGTGTAGAGGTAGTCGATATCGCTGGCGCGGCGGTTAAACAGATTGAAGCCGTCCAGCGTGAGCCGCGTGCGGCGGTTGAGCTGATAACCGATGCGGCCATATGCCAGCGTGGTCGCGGCCGAGCGCACGCTGTTGTCTTCCATCAGCGGCCGCTGGCCGAAGTAGCGCAGCTCAAGGCCGCCAAACCAGCGGCCGATGTCCTTGACGGTCACGCCAAACGACGCCACCTTGTTGAGCGCCTCCGGCACGTAGTTGCCGGCCGGGTCGCTGTCGCGATAGCGCGCACGCGAGGCGGACAGGTCGAGATCAAACAGCAGCCATGGTGCGGCAATATAGTGGTTGCTCCATTCCACACCGGTGCGGCGGCTGGCACGGCTGGCTTCCGTCTGGCCGCTGTCGCCCGCGTAGACCAGTTCCGAATCGATATCCAGCGCCCACAGCGAGAACGAACTTTGCAGGCCGGGCAGCCAGCTGCTACGCACGCCCAGTTCAGCGCCGCGTGTGCCGACCAGCGGCGGTGCGGGCGCCGGCCCGGTGACGCCGCGCGCATCGTTGCTGTGGAAGCCTGCGCCGTAGTTGATGAAGTATTCGGTGTCACGCCATGGCCCGAATATCAGCGACAGCTTGGGTGAAAATTTGTGCGCGCTGGCGCGGTCGTCGTTGACCTTGAAGCGGTAGGCGTCATAGCGCAAGCCGGCGATGCTGCGCAGTGACGGCGTCCAGTAGCTGGTGTTTTCCGCATACAGGCCAAGGCTGGCTTCATCGACCCGGTCTTCGCGCACGGTGCTGAGACGCTGGCGCGCTGCGGTCGCGTACAGGCCGATGGGCGCGATATGGTCGTAGCGTGTTTCGACCCCCAGCTTGTTGCGCATGTCGATGCCGCCGATCTGGCTCAACCACGCCTGGCTGGCGCTGGCGCCACCCACGGTACGGCGTTCGCTTTGCTGGAACTGGTCGCCGTTGACCGGATCGTTGAGCAGGTAGGTGAAGTTGCTATACAGCTCCAGGCTCGAATGCAGCAGATAGGCGGAAGCTTCGGTGATGCGGTCGCTGTCGCGGCGGTGCATGTTCCAGGCCAGGCTGGTGCGCGCGGTGTCGCCACCATCGCTGGGATCAATGCCGCCAAAGCGGTCGATCAGGCCTGACTGCACGGCGCGCAATGGCACCTGGTCGGTGGCGTTCCAGCGGTTGCGGTAGGCCATGGCGGTGATGCTATAGCCGTTCTGCGCGTCGCCGTGGCTGTAGCGCAGCGTGGCGCTGTACTTGCGGACCTGCTCCGGCGTCTGCCACGGGCCGTTGTTGCGGCTGAGTTCCAGTCCATATAGCAGCGTGCCGTCGGCGGCGGCAAAAGAGTCGGCCAGCACGCCGCGCTGGTAGCCGTAGCTGCCCACGGTCAGGCTGGCGATGCCCTGCTTTAGCTGGTCGCTGAGGCGGATATGGGCCGCGCCGGCCGAGGAGAAGTCGCCTTCGTCGGCAAAGTAACTGCCTTTTTTGTAGTCGATGCGCTGCACCAGTTCCGGTATCAGAAAATTGAGATCGGAATAACCCTGGCCATGGGCGTTGCTGCGCATGTTGACGGGGACGCCGTCGACCCAGGTAGCAAAGTCGGTGCCGTGGTCCAGATTGAAACCGCGCAGGAAGTACTGGTTGGCCTTGCCGTCGCCACTGTGCTGGGTGACGATCATGCCGGGCACGAATTCCAGCAGCTCGCCGGTGCGCAGCGCCGGACGGTTGGCAATCAGGTTGGCAGTGACTGTGCCCTGGCTGGCCGCGTCGGTGGTGCCGATGGCGTTGTCGTAATGGCCCAACACTGTCACGCTGGCCAGCGCCGCATCGCCTTCGGCTGCCGTGGCAGCGTCGAGCAGTGCGCAGCCCAGGGCCAGCACGGCGCCCGCTGTGTATTTGCAGATCATGTCATCCTCGCGTAGGTCTTGCTGATTGCTTCATGTTGTCAGCCATATACGCGGGCGGCCCGGCGCCGGATTCAGAATTCTTTCGTGCTTCAGCGGTAATATGGTAATTTGCACACGCTTGAGGTTTCTCCCATTACGCAGCTCTAACCGACAAGGCAAGCAGTGTCCGACGCCCATACCCTCGATCCGCAACAACTCCGCACCTGGCTGAATGGCGCTGCCCATCGCGATGCGGCCGCCTTCCGTTCTCTTTACGAAGCGACGTCAGCGAAACTGTTTGGCTTCGCGCTGCGTATATTGGTTAAGCGCGAACTGGCCGAGGAAGTACTGCAGGAGAGTTTCGTCGCGATCTGGCATAACGCCGGCAGCTATCAAAGCCATCTGGCTGCACCGATGACGTGGATGACCACCATCGTGCGCAACAAGGCTTACGATCTGCTCCGCCGCAGCGATGATGCCGTCGAAATTGACAGCGACCAGTTTGACGCCGAAGTGATGAATGCTCTCCAAGACCCTGCTGCTACGCCCATCGAGGCACTGACCATGAGCCGTGACGCCAAGGCGCTGGCTTACTGCATGTCCGCGCTGGAAGGCATGCACCGCCAGGTGCTGGGGCTGGCCTTCTTCCATGATTTGTCGCACAGCGAAGTGGCGCAGCAGATGGCGCTGCCGATTGGCACGGTCAAGACCTGGATACGGCGTAGCCTGGAACGCTTGAAGACCTGCCTGGCGAAAGGAGACCGCGCATGAATATCCGCGACAACGCTCCTTTGCGTGACAAGCTGGCGGCCGAATATGTGCTTGGCACGCTGAAGGGCGGCGCACGCCGCCGCTTTGAAGGCCATCTGCATAATGATGCCGCGCTGCGCCAGCTCACCGCTGAATGGCAGGACCGCCTGGTGCCGATGGCGCAATTCGCCACCGCGCAGCAGCCGCGCAAGCAGGTGTGGAGCGAGATTGAACGCCGCCTGAACCTGCGCCCTGCGCAGCGCCCGTCGTGGTTTGAGTCGCTGAACTTCTGGCGTTCGCTGGGTCTGGCGTCGACGGCGGTGGCGGCCTTGCTGGTCATGGTTATCGGCACCCGCGTGCTGCAGGCGCCGCAGCTGGATTATGTCGCCACGCTGACGGACGACAAGGCGCAAACCGCACTGCTGCTGACGGGCGATAGCAGCCACAAGGCGCTGACGGTGCGCCTGGTCGGCAATGCGCCGGTGGCCAGCGACAAGACGCTGCAGCTGTGGGCTGTGCCTAAGCAGGGCAATCCACGTTCGCTGGGCCTGCTGGCGGATCGCGGAGAGGTTAAACTGGCGTTGACCAGCAGTGCTATCGGCGACGACGTCGCGGTGCTGGCTGTTTCGCTGGAGCCGAAAGGCGGCTCTCCTGATCCGAATGGTCCTACCGGCCCTATCCTCTACAAGGGCGCGTGGGTCCGCGTAATGTAAAGAGAATTGAATATGGATGCTAGCAAATTCACCGTCGATTACTTCAACCAGTTCGGCAAGGGCACGCTGCCTGATTATCTGGGCATCATCATCACGTCCGTCAAGGAAGGCGAGATCGTGGCGGAGTTCACCGTCACCGGCAATCATCTTGCACCCAATGGTTTTCTGCATGCAGGCAGCGTGGTCACGCTGGCTGACACGGCTTGCGGCTATGCGTGCTTCTCGCACCTGCCGGAAGGCGCGCAGAACTTTACTACCATCGAGCTGAAATCGAATCACCTCGGCACCGCGCGTGAAGGCACGGTGATGGCGACGGCCAGCCTGGTGCACCAGGGCCGCACGACGCAGGTGTGGGATGCGACGGTGACCAACAAGGCCACTGGCAAAACAATAGCGTTGTTCCGCTGCACCCAAATGATTTTGTATCCCAAGTAAAATCGCGGAGTTTTAAACTGATCTGATAAATTGCAGTAAAGCCTAGCCCCCGCTGAATTCTCTTTATCGTTTTTTCACAAGGACTGATATGAAAAAATTCATCAAGCTGGTTAGCTGCAGCCTGTTGCTGGCGTCCTCGCTGGCAATGGCGCAAACACCCTACACCGAGGACTCTACTTATCAAGGACTGGGGGGCAAGGAAGGGATCAAGAAGATTACCGATACCTTCGTCACCCTGATCACCACCGATCCCCGCATCAAGGACAGCTTCACTGACTTCGACATGAAGCAGCTGAATGTGCGCTTGCAGGAGCAGTTCTGCGAGTTCGCTGGCGGGCCATGCAAATACACTGGCAAATATCACGACAAGGCCATGGAAGGCGTCGGGCCGGTGCGCGATATGAAGACCGTGCACCAGGATCTGCAAATCACCAATGCCATGTTCAACGCCCTGGCTGAAGACTTACAAATCGCGATGGAGCAGCACAATGTTCCAAGTAGCGTCGCGCTCAAGCTGATTGCCAAACTCGCGCCGATGCAACGCGACATTGTGACCAAATAAGTCCGCCAGGAGTAGAACAATGAAAAAAATTATCCCAGCATTGATCGCTGTATTGGCCTGCGGCGGCGCTGCCGCAGCAAGCCCGGACATGGGCAAACTGCTTGCCACCGGTGGCGTCTCGCAAGTGGAAGGCGCGGGTGGTGGCGGCATTACGCCGTGGGCGCTGATCAGCGGCTATGGCACGCGTGACAGCTGGGGCGCCAATGCGCACTACACTTACGTCGGCACGCAAGACTACAAACTGAATAGCTATGGTGTAGCGGTCGGCATTGCGGACCGGCTGGAGCTGTCGCTGGCGAATCAGGAATTCAAGGGCAGCCTGGCGCCGCTGGACCAGCTGAACATCAAGCAGGACATCCTCGGCCTCAAACTCAAGGTGGCTGGCGATGCGGTATATGAGCAGGACAGCTGGATGCCGCAAGTCGCCATCGGCATCATGTACAAGCGGAACAAGGGCATCGGCGGCCTTGGTGCGCTGGGCGTCACCAACGTCAAGCAGCTGGGCGCGAAGGACGATCATGGCTATGACTACTACGTCTCCGCCACCAAGATCTATCTGGAACAAAGCCTGCTGCTGAATGCCACGCTGCGCGCCACGCGCGCCAACCAGATGGGCATACTGGGCTTTGGTGGCGACAAGAATGATAGTACGCGCCTGATGCCGGAAGTCTCGGCCGCGTATCTCATCAACCGCAAGCTGGCGCTGGGCGCCGAGTACCGCCGCAAGCCGCACAACCTTGGCGTGGATAACGAGAAGGCGTATTACGACGTCTTCGTCGCCTGGTTCCCGACGCGGAATTTCTCCGTGACGGCTGCTTATGCGGATCTGGGAGACATCACGATCTTCAATCCGAAGAAGCAGCACGGCCTGTACCTGTCGCTGCAAGCGGGCTTCTAGTAGGATTTGTAGGGCAGGAATTTTCCGCTCAGGACCACCTGCACGCGGTCGCCCTTGGGATCGGCTTCGCGTTGAATATCCATCGAGAAGTCGATCGCACTCATGATGCCATCGCCGAATTCTTCGTGGATCAATTCCTTGATGGTGGTGCCGTAGACGCTGACGATTTCGTACCAGCGGTAGATCAGCGGATCGGTCGGCACGGCGGTGGGCAGCGAGCCTTTGTAGGGCACGATCTGCAGCCATGCGGCTTCTTCATCGGTGAGCCCGAACAGTTGCTGCGCCTGGTCGGCCTGCGCGCGGCTGAAGGTCATCTGGCCCAGCAGCGCGGCGGTCGTCCATTCCTTGCTCTGGCCAAAGTGCGTGGCGATTTCCGTCCAGCGCATATTGCGCGCGACTTTGGCGGACAGGATTTTTTGCGTGACTTGATTGCGATCCATGGTGGCTTCCCTGGTTGGTTGAGGAAGCCATCAGCGATGCAAGCGGCGTGCCAAGGGTGGCTGATCAGCCGTTCAAGGACTCCGCCAGCAGCTTGTGCAGTGCTGCGAAATCCGGTTCGCCCAGATAGCGCTTGAGGATTTTGCCATCCTTGCCGATGACGAAGGTGGTTGGTGTCATGGCGACGTTGCCGTAAGCCTTGGCGGCCGAACCATCCGTATCCAAGGCCACCTTGAACGGCAGCTGGCGCGTTTCCGCGTAGTTGAGCACGTAGTTGGGCGGATCGTAGTTCATCGCCACGGCGACAAACTCCATGCCCTGGCCTTTGAACTTGTTGTAGGTATCGACCATCTTGGGCATCTCGGCCACGCACGTGGTGCAGGAGGTGGCCCAGAAATTGACCATCACCACCTTGCCCTTGAGGCTCTCCGGCGTGATCTTGTCGCCCTTGATGCTGAGGAAGGTCAGTTGTGGTGCCACCTCGCGCTTGGATACCGTGGCGTAAGCGCCAAATCCGATGGCGGCAATCGCTACGGCAGCGATCACCGGTTTAACCCAGGCGCGAGATGAGGTACTCATGATTGGTTGCTTTGCGTGTTGGTGGAGGACGATTTAGGCTGGTAGGACTTCCATTCTTCCTCGGTGATGTATTCAAACACCTTGACCACCTTGGTCACGCCGCTGACGCCGCGTGCGATGTCGGCGCCGATCTGGCCTTCGCGCTGGGTCACACGGCCCTGCAGGTAGACCACACCGCGCTCGGTGACGACCTGATACGAGTTGGCGGAAATATCCTTGGCATCCACCAGGCTGGCTTTGACCTTGGTGGTGATGATGGTGTCGCTGGAGCGCGAGGTGTAGCTCGACGGGCCGGCGATTTCCAGTTCGTTGATGACGTCAACCACGCCTTCGATGGCGCGGATTTCGCGTTCGATGGAGGCTTTCATGGCTTCATCGCGGACCTCGCCGGTCAGCAGCGCGCGGCGGTTGAAGCTGTTGATATTGACGTGTGCAGCACTGCCACCGACATTGTTGACCTTGACGCTGGACTTGACCTCAATCGCACGGTCTTCCGTCTGCGCGCCAAAAGTGCGGCGGTCGGTGGCCGCCAGCGTACCGGAAATTGCACCGCCCGCGACCACCGCCACGCAGCCCGAGAGCGACGCCAGCATGGCGCCGCACAGCACGCTCATGGCCAGCGGACGTTGTACTTTTTTCCAGATAGCGCTGGCATTACTCATTCACATCTCCTCCGAACAGCGCGACGTCGATGCCGTCGCAAATGCAGTGTATGGTGACCAAGTGGACTTCCTGGATGCGGGCAGTACGGTCATGCGGGACACAGATATGGACATCGGCATCGGTCAGCATCTTGCCAATGGCGCCGCCGCCCTTGCCGGTCAGCGCCACGACGCGCATCTCGCGCTCCAGCGCGGCCTCGATGGCGGCCATGACGTTGCCCGAGTTGCCCGAGGTGGAGAACGCCAGCAGGATGTCGCCGGCCTGGCCGAACGCCTGCACCTGCTTGGAGAAGATCTCGCGGTAGCTATAGTCGTTGGCCACCGCCGTCAGGATCGACGTATCGGTGGTCAGCGCGATGGCTGGCAGCGGGAAGCGCTCACGCTCGAAGCGGCCGACCAGCTCGGCAGCAAAGTGCTGGGCGTCAGCAGCGGAACCACCATTGCCGCACACCAGAATCTTGTTGCCGTTGGACAACGCCAAGAACATCATCTCGATCGCCTGCGCAATGTGCGGGGCGAGGACGGTGGCGGATTGGATTTTGAGTTCAGCACTTTCGTGGAAGTGCGAGAGGATGCGTTGATTATTCATAGTGTGCTGATTATAGTGCAGTCGCCCGGCTGACCGGACAAGCGCTGTTAAAAATGCTTACATCTCGAGGACGTTTTGTACCCATGATAACTTTTCTTCGTCGATAGCAATCAGGTCGAAGCGGCACGGCGGCGGGATTTTGTGGCGTAAAAGATAATATTGTGCCGCGCGGAGCAGGCGCTGCTGCTTGGCCGGCGTCACGCTGTAGACCGCGCCACCGAATCTGGCGCTGGCGCGCTGGCGGACTTCCACAAACACCAGCACCGGCCCCTCCAGCATGATGAGGTCGATTTCTCCGGCCTTGCACAGGAAATTGCGTTCCAGCAGCGTCAGTCCCTGGGCCTGCAGGTGGGCCAGCGCGCGGTCCTCGCCCTGTCGGCCCAGCCGCTGCTGTGGGGTGCGCGGCATGCCATCCTCATGGCTGCGTGACTGGCAGCGGCGCGCCGTTCTGGTACACGGCTGACTGCTCGATACGTTCGAAGCTGGACGGCCCCTGGCCAAAATCGATGGTCAGCTTGCCGGTGACGCCGTCCAGATGGAAGCGGCCCGCCGGCTGGCGGCCGATTTCACGCGCCACGCGGAAAGCATCGATGCCTAGCGCATACAACCGCGCCATGTCGGCGCTGCCGACGCCGGTTTGCAGCTGGCGCGGGTAGACCATCACGGCCGGATGGTCGCGCTGCACCTGCCATGGCAGATCCAGCAGGCGCACGCCGTCCAGGTCCTGGGTCGGGAAATTGTTCACGCGGCCGGGATTCAGGGCCGAGGTGCCGTAAATCGGCAGGCTGCTGAACTGGTCGGTGGCGGCTGGTGGTGGCGCCGGCAAGGCGTCGGCCGTGCTGAAAATCGGATTGGTGGGTTCGGTGGTCATGACGCTGGCCAGCGCCAGACGCAGCTGGCGCGTCTGGTCGGCGCCCATGGCGGAAAACAGCAGTGCCGGCGGCGTCTGGCGCAGGCGCGCCCGCAACTGCACCAGTTCGTGATCGCTGAGATAGCCGTCGGGCGCGCTCAGTTCGATGGTCTGGACCGGCCGGCTCAGGCGTTGCCACTGGCCGGCAAACGCGGCCGCCACGCGGCGCTGCCAGGCGGTGCTGGTGGTGAGCACCAGCGCGGCGCCGTCCGGCTGTTCGGCGGCGGCCCACTGGGCGGCCTGGCGGGCTTCTTCCTCAATCGACAGGCCGATCGCCACCATCTGCGGCGGCAGCGATGCCGCGCCCTGCTGGCCATAGCCTTCCGGGTAGTTCAGGGCGATGGTGGGCTTGCTGACCAGCGGGCTGGCTGCGACCGTGGCTACGGCCGCGCGCGACAGCGGGCCGACCACGATGTCCTGATTCTGCAAGGCGTGGGCGTAGACCGACAGGATGTCCTGCGGCACGTCGCCGGTTTCCAGCACGGTCACGGTAATATTGTCACGGTCGCGCTCCCAGGCGGCCATGAAGCCGGCGCGCAGCGATTCTGCGGCGGCGCCCAGCGTTTCCGAGCGCAGCGGCAGCAGCAGGCCGATGCGTACCGGAGCGTTGGATGGTGCGGCCCGGTCATCGTCCGCGCGGGTAATGGCGGGCGGCTCGGCGCGCGGCGCCAGCTGGCTGCGGTCTTCGTCCACGGTGCCCGGCATGCTGATGGAGAAGGTTTCCGCAGGCGGCAGCGGCGGTTCGGGCGGCGGTTTTGGCAAATCGCGCTGGATGGGCGGCGCAACTACCGGCGGCGGGCTTGTTTTTGCTGGCTGGGGCGAGCACAATCCACCCGGCGCGTTGCAAAACGGCGTGCTGCATGCACTCAGCACTGCGGCAGTTATGCACAGCAGCGTCAACCTCACACTTTTCATCCTACCCCCAATGAGCGACCACGTATCCAGTTCCATCGCCAGCCTGCCCGTCCTGGGCGAAACTGCGCACCAGAGCTATCCTAGCGCAACCTTGTACGTCGTGGCGACCCCCATCGGCAATGTGACGGATATTAGCCTGCGTGCGCTGCACGTCTTGAGCCTCGTCAATGCTGTGGCCTGCGAAGACACCCGTAACACCGCCACCTTGATGACCCGCTTTGGCTTGCACAAGCCGCTGATTGCCGCGCATCAGCACAACGAGCGCGAGGCGGCCGAGACGCTGATCGCTCGTCTGCAGGCTGGGGAGCGGATTGCGCTGGTGTCGGATGCGGGCACGCCGGCCGTGTCCGATCCGGGCGCGCGCATTGTCGATGCGGTACGGGCGGCCGGCCTGCGCGTGCTGCCGCTGCCGGGCGCATCGGCGGCGGTGACGGCCTTGTCGGCCAGTGGCCTGGTCAATGACCAGTTTTACTTTGTCGGCTTCCTGCCGGCCAAGGCCAAGCAGCGCGAGAATTTCCTCGGCACCTTGCGCCCGGTGACGGCCACCATGGTGTTTTACGAAGCGCCGCACCGGATCCTGGACTGCGCCACTGCGCTGGCGTCCGCGTTTGAACCGACGCGCCAGGTCGTGTTCGCGCGTGAGCTGACCAAGATGTTTGAAGAAATCCACCGCTGCCCGCTGTCCGAGGCGGAAGCGTGGATCAAGGCCGACGGCCACCGCGAGAAAGGTGAATTTGTCGTGCTGCTGGAAGGCGCGCCGCCGGCCGATGATGAAAACGATGCAGAAGCGGACCGCATCCTGCAAATTTTGCTGGCGGAACTGCCTGTTAAACAGGCAGCCGGCCTGGCCGCACAAATCACCGGCCGCAAGAAAAATGCCCTGTACGACCGCGCCTTGCAGCTCAAGGACGAAGCTTAAAACTTACAGTGCTTGTCCAGCGCCCAGAATAGCGGCGCCAGCAGGCCGGCGCCGGAGGCCGATTTCAGGCAATCGGTCTTTTTGGCGCCTTCCATTTTCTTGGCCAGCTCGCTGCCCGTCGGTTCCGGATTGATCGGGTGCGCTTCCAACTGGGCGGCCAGCGTGCCGGCCGGCGCTTTCTCCTTGGCCACGCCGCGCGCGGTTTTCAGCGCCGCATTCATATCAAATTGTTTGGGCGGCTGCTCGGGATGGAGCGGATCGGCCGCGGGTGGCAGCGTGATCGCCTGCGATTCGGCCGGTGTAGGCTGTACCTGCTCCGCAATGGCTGGCGCTGGCGTGCGCTCACGCGGCGCCGTGTGTACCGGTTCACGCGGCTCGCGCTTGCGTGGTGGCGGTGGCGGCGGTGGTTCGACCTTGGCAACGGTCTTAGGTGGCGGCAGCGGCTGCAGCCACACCGTCATCGCCTTGGCCGGCTGCTCGGCCGCTGGCGGGCTGGACAACCGGTAGCCAAACAGCAGTACTGCGTGCAGCAGCACTGAGATAACAACACCTGCAATAATGCCCGGACGCCGGACCTGGCCGGGTGGATCGAATGAAAATGTGGTGCTCATGATTTTTCGATAATAACATCGTTTTGCAAGAGCTCTTGACGACCTCGGCGCCAGACTGTATTATCTTGCTTCTTCGGAGTGTAGCGCAGCCCGGTAGCGCACCTGGTTTGGGACCAGGGGGTCCAAGGTTCGAATCCTTGTACTCCGACCAAGATTCAAGAAAAAGACCCGAGAGTTTCGACTCTCGGGTCTTTTTTTTCGTCCAAACAAATCCGGGGTCAGTTCTTGCAATCCAACACGAGCTCAGCCTTGTAGCTGTTGAGCTTGTGTTGGATTGCAAGAACTGACCCCGGATTTTAGCCGGCGCGTTTGGCGGCGATGGCGTTGCCCGCGCGGCTGGCGCCTTTGCGGTTCAGGAACTGGGAGATGAACTGGCCGGCATCCACGACGATGTCGAGGTCGATGCCGGTGTCGATGCCCAGGCCCTGCATCATGTACAGCACGTCCTCGGTGGCGACGTTGCCGGTCGCGCCTTTGGCATATGGGCAGCCGCCCAGCCCCGATACCGATGAATGGTAGATCGAGATGCCCACTTCCAGGCTGGCGTAGATGTTGGCCAGTGCCTGGCCGTAGGTGTCGTGGAAGTGGCCGGACAGGCCGTCCACGCGGAACTCGCGGATGGCGCGCTCCAGCACGGCTTGCGTCTTGCGCGGCGTGGCGACGCCGATGGTGTCGGCAATGTCGATTTCGTCGCAGCCCAGATCGCGCATGCGGCCGACCACATCTGCCACGGCATCCAGCGGTACCTCGCCCTGGTACGGGCAGCCGAATGAGCAGCTGATGCTGCCGCGCAGGCGGATGCCACGCTCTTTGGCCGCTTTGGCCACACCTTCAAAACGCGCGATCGATTCGGCGATGGAGCAGTTGATGTTCTTTTGCGAGAATGCCTCCGAGGCGGAGCCGAAGATCACGACTTCGTCGGCCTGCGCTGCCAGCGCCGCTTCAAAGCCCTGCATGTTCGGCGTCAGTGCGGAGTAGATCACGCCCGGCTTGCGGCTGATGGCTGCCATGACTTCGGCGCTGGTGGCCATCTGCGGCACCCACTTCGGCGAGACGAAAGCCGCCGCTTCGATGTTCTGGAAACCGGCGCTGGTCAGGCGGTTCACCAGTTCGATCTTGACGTCGGCCGGGACGTTTTCCTTTTCGTTCTGCAGGCCGTCGCGCGGGCCGACTTCGACGATTTTGACTTTCTTCGGTAAGCTGTTCATTTCAATATCCCAGTGTGCGGTCGACCAGGCCGGCGACTGGTTCGCCTGCTTCGGTCTTGCGGATTTTATCGGCGATCTGCTGCACGCTCTCACGGCGCAAGGTCAGCGCGGAGATGTGCGGCGTGATGGTGATGCGCGGCTCCTGCCAGAACGGATGCTGCGCCGGCAGTGGCTCATTGCGGAACACGTCCAGCGTCGCCGCCGCGATGTGGCCGGATTTGATCAGCGTGAGCAGATCCGGTTCCGCCAGATGCGCGCCGCGTGCGACGTTGATGATGTACGAACCCTCCGGCAGCTTGCACATATTGGTGCGGTCCATGATGTTACTGGTGTCCGGCGTCAGCGGCAGCATGCAGACCAGCGCGCGGGTGCCGCGCAGGAAGGTGTCCAGGCCATCGGCGCCATGGAAGGTCTGCACGCCCGGTACGTTCTTTTCGGTGCGGCTCCAGCCGCGCAGCGGGAAACCGAACGGCGCCAGCGCTTCCAGCACGCGCATGCCCAGTACACCCATGCCCAGCACGCCGACTGAGAAGTCCTGCTTGTGATGCTGCGGCAGCGGCGCCCATTGGCCGGCGCGCGCCTGCGCCTCGTATTCGTCAAAGCGGCGGAAGTAGCGCAGCACGGCGTGCGTGACGTATTCGGCCATCTGCACCGCCATGCCCGCATCTTCCAGGCGGATGATGGGCACGTGCTGCGGCAAGGCGTCGCCGAATTTCAGCAGCGCGTCGGCGCCTGCGCCGGTGATGAAGATGGCCTTGACGGTGGCCAGCTCCGCCAGCATGGCCTCCGGCGGCGACCACACGACGGCGTAGTCGCACGCCTGGCATTTTTCGCCGGCATGCCAGATTTCGATTTCGGCTTCAGGCAGGTATTTGGCGAAATCTTTGATCCACGGCTCGGTTTTGCCGTCCGCGCGGTGTAGCAAAATGCGCATGGTGTTTCTCCTTATGCCGCCTTGAAGGCCAGCAGCGGCGCACCGTCTGCCACCTGGTCGCCGACGGCGTAGAGGATGTCGTCCACCACGCCGTCATGCGGGGCGGCGATGGTGTGTTCCATCTTCATGGCTTCCATGATGACCAGTGCTTCACCCTTCTTCACTTCCTGGCCTTTGGTGGCAAGGACGGCGACTACTTTGCCGGGCATTGGTGCGGTGAGGCGGCCGCCTTCGGCTTCGGTTTCGCCGGCGTGCGCCATCGGGTCGTTCCAGGCCAGCTGGTAGTGCGCACCGTTGGCGTAGACGTGGAACATGTCGCCGTCGCGCAGCACGGTGCCGTGCGTGGCGGTGGCGCCCAGTTTGATGCTGTAATCGTTACCGTCACGCGCCGTCAGGCTCAGAGGCTGCGGTTGTTCGCTGCTGCTGGCGCTGAACAGCCAGTCCTCAGGGCGATAGGTGACGTAAGTGTCGTAAGCCGCACGCTCGTCGTTGAACGCAAGCTTGCGCGCGTAGGATTGGTTCATACGCCAGCCGCTGGTCTGCGCCCATGGGTCGGCGGCAGGTTTGCGTTCCGACGACAGCAGCGCGGTCGCGGCCAATGCCAGTGCGCTTGCCGGCGCCGCCTGTGCGGCCGGGAACAGGCTGTCATGGTTACGCTCGATGAGGCCCGTATCCAGATCGGCAGTGGCGAAGGCCTGGCCTTCCACCAGGCGTTTCAGGAAGGCGATGTTGCTGGCCAGGCCGACGATCTGGTACTGCGCCAGCGCTTGCGCCATGCGGGCCAGGGCCTGCTTGCGGTCCGCGCCCCATACGATCAGTTTGGCGATCATCGGATCGTAGAACGGCGAGATGGCATCGCCCTGGCGTACACCGGAGTCGATACGCACGCCGGCGGGTGCGTCAGCCACGCCGCCCAGTTCAAACGAGACGGCGCCTGGTGTGCCGAGATGGCGCAACGTGCCGATCGACGGCAGGAAGCCCTTTTCCGGATTCTCCGCGTAGATACGCGCTTCGATACTGTGACCGTTGATGGTCAGTTCGTGCTGCTGCTTCGGCAGCGGCTCGCCAGCGGCCACGCGCAGCTGCCATTCAACGAGGTCGGTGCCGGTGATCATTTCGGTCACCGGGTGTTCGACTTGCAGGCGGGTGTTCATCTCCATGAAGTAGAACGAACCGTCCTGGTTGGCGATGAACTCCACCGTGCCGGCGCCTACGTAGCCGACGGCGCGCGCGGCAGCGACTGCCGCCTCGCCCATCGCCGCGCGGCGTTCAGCGCTCATGCCGGGAGCTGGCGCTTCTTCCAGCACTTTCTGGTGACGGCGCTGCACCGAGCAGTCACGCTCAAACAGATAGATGCAGTTGCCGAGCGTGTCGGCAAATACCTGAATTTCAATGTGACGCGGACGCTGGAGGTATTTCTCCGCCAGCACCTTGTCGTCACCAAAAGAGCTGATCGCCTCGCGCTTGCAGGACGCCAGTGCATCCTTGAACTGCGCCGAATTTTCGATCACGCGCATGCCCTTGCCGCCGCCGCCGGCCGAAGCCTTCAGCAGTACCGGGTAGCCGATCTTGTCGGCTTGCGTGTGGAGGAAATCGGCATCCTGCTGCTCGCCGTGGTAGCCAGGAACCAGCGGCACATTGGCTTTTTCCATCAGCTGTTTTGCCGCCGACTTGGAGCCCATGGCGCGCATGGCCGATGCTGGCGGGCCAATGAATACCAGGCCTGCTTCGGCGCAGGCATCTGCAAACCCGGCGTTCTCGGACAGGAAGCCGTAGCCGGGATGGATGGCCTGCGCCCCAGTCGCCTTGGCGACAGCGATGATCTTGTCGCCGCACAGATAGCTCTCTTTGGCGGCTGCGGGGCCGATCAGCACTGCTTCGTCGCACACGGCGACGTGCTTGGCGTTGGCGTCCGCTTCCGAATAGACGGCGACGGTCTTGATGCCCATGCGGCGTGCGGTAGCAGCGACACGGCAGGCGATTTCACCACGGTTGGCGATCAGAATTTTTGTAAACATCGTCTCTCTCTTTGCAGCTTATTTTGTAAATTTGCTGGAAGTTTTTTTATCGTGACGTTCAGTGTGGCTGGATCAGCAGCCGCACTGTTCTTTTTGTACCGACTCCAGTACCGCACCGCGCGTACGCAGGCCCAGTTTCTCCAGCAGGGCGCGATCGTCGTTGGCTTCCGGGTTATCGGTGGTCAGCAGCTTGTCGCCGTAGAAGATCGAGTTGGCGCCGGCCATGAAGCACATGGCCTGAATCGCTTCGCCCAGTTCACGGCGGCCCGCCGACAGGCGCACGCGCGCTTTCGGCATGGTGATACGCGCTACCGCGATGGTGCGGACGAATTCAAACGGGTCCAGACGGTCCATGCCGTACAGCGGCGTGCCTTCCACCTGCACCAGGTGGTTGATCGGCACCGATTCCGGGTATGGATTCAGGTTGGCCAGCTGCGCGATCAGGCCGGCGCGCTGGTCGCGGGTTTCGCCCATGCCGATGATGCCGCCGCAGCAGATTTTCAGGCCGGCTTCACGCACGTGGCCCAGCGTATCCAGGCGGTCCTGATAGTCGCGGGTCGAGATCACGTTGTCGTAGAACTCGGGTGCGGTGTCCAGATTGTGGTTGTAGTAGTCCAGGCCCGCGTCTTTCAGGCGCTGCGCCTGGTGTTCTTCCAGCATGCCCAGCGTGGCGCAAGTTTCCAGACCCAGTGCCTTCACCGAGCGCACCATCTCTTCGACCTTGTCCATGTCGCGGTCTTTCGGGCTGCGCCATGCGGCGCCCATGCAGAAGCGGGTGGCGCCGTTGTCCTTGGCCTGCTTGGCCGCGTCCAGCACGGTGTCGATGTCCAGGATCTTCTTGGCTTCGACGCCGGTGTCGTAGCGTGCCGCTTGCGGGCAGTAGCCGCAGTCTTCTTCGCAGCCGCCGGTTTTAATCGACAGCAGCGTCGCCAGTTCCACGTCGCCATCCGGGAAGTTGGCGCGGTGGACTTGCTGTGCCTTGAACAGCAGATCGTTGAAAGACAGTTCGTACAACGCCAGCACTTCTTCGCGCGGCCAGGTGGAGGCAGCAGGCGTGATCGGTGCCGTCGGGCGGTGCAGCGAAACGACTTTCGGTTCTTGCAGGATGTTCTGAGGCATACGGGTTCCTTCTTCGTTCAAATTGCGTTTGGCAGCGGCCAGTGAGGCAGCTGCGTAAAATCGATAAATTCAACGGCGGCGGCGGCGGCCGGCTGGTCCAGGCGCGGCACGCGGCCCAGCAGCGGCGCGGGGATGCGTTGCGCCAGCGCGGCGACGTTTTCGTCGGCGAAGGCCATGTCGGCCTGGGTTTCGTTGGCCACCCAGCCCACCAGCTTCAGGCCGCGCGCCAGGATGGCTTCCACCGTCAACAGTGCGTGGCTGATGCAGCCGAGGCGCAGGCCCACCACCAGCACGACTGGCAGCGCCAGTTGTTCGGCCAGGTCGGCGGTATCAAATTCGTCATTCAGCGGCACGCGGAAGCCGCCCACGCCCTCCACCACCACTGCATCCGAGGCGGCGTGGATTTCAACGTAGGCCGCCAGGATCGGCACCGGCGAAATGGTGATGCCTTCCAGTGCGCCAGCGATGTGCGGCGCGGCCGGTTCCTTCAACAGGAACGGCGTGGTGATCGATTGCGGCAGGTGGACATTGCCGGCGGCGGCCAGCTGGTCGCAATCGTCGTTGTGCCATGTGCCGTCAGCGCCCAGCTCGGCGCCCGCCGCGACGGGCTTCATGCCGCAGGCGCGCACGCCGCTCTGCACCAGTGCGTGCAGCATGGCGGAGGAAATCAGGGTCTTGCCGATTTCGGTGTCGGTGCCGGTAACGAAGCAGCTGAAGCGCGGCGGTACGCCGCTGCTTGCACCTACCGGCTGCGTTTGTGGCGAGACTGCTAACACAGGATCGTCCAGGCTCATTTGAAGTCCCTTTCCAATGCATTGATCGCAGTTATCAATTTTGCGACTTCCATGCCGCTATGTGCTGCGGACAGCGTAACGCGCAGACGCGAAGTGCCGGCCGCCACGGTGGGCGGGCGGATCGCGCCGACCCAGAAGCCCTGCTCGTACAAGGCGGCGCCCGCGCGCATGGTGACGCCATTATCGCCGATCAGGATGGGCTGGATCGCCGTCTGCGAGGGCAGGCGCTGCCAGCGTTCCAGGCGCAGGCCATCGTCTAATTGTGCCACCAAAACCTTCAGGTGAGCGCGCCGCGTGCGGCCTTCCTCGCCTTCCAGCAGGTCGAGGCTGGTCAGCAGGGCATGCGCCAGCGCTGGCGGCTTGGCGGTGGTGAAAATGTAGGGGCGGGCTTTGTGGATCAGCGTTTCAATCACCGTTTCGTGCGCGGCGACGAACGCGCCGCTGACGCCCGCGGCCTTGCCCAGGGTGCCCATGTAGACCAGGTAGGGTGAGCGCAGGTTGAAGTGTTCCAGGGCGCCGTGGCCGTTCTCGCCCAGCGTGCCGAAGCCGTGGGCGTCGTCCACCACCAGCCAGGCGTTGTACTGCTCGCACAGGGCCAGCAATTGCGGCAGCGGTGCGAGGTTGCCGTCCATGCTGAACACGCTGTCGGTGACCACGACTTTGGTGGCGGCCTTGCTGGCTTTGAGCAGTTCTTCCAGCGCTTGCAGATCGGCGTGCGGGTAGACGTAGGCCTTGACGCGCGACAGGCGGACGCCATCGATCAGAGAAGCGTGGTTCAGCTGTTCGGAGAAGATTTCTGCATCCTTGTCGCCAGCGGTCAGGCCGGTGATGACCGCCAGGTTGGCCATGTAGCCGGTGCAGAAGCTGAGCGCGCGGGGCTGCTCGAGGTGCGCGCCGACGAATTGCGCCAGCCGCTCTTCCAGCATTGCGTGGGCGCGGCTATGGCCGCTAATCAGCGGCGCGGCGCCGCTGCCGACGCCGTAGATCGCCGCGCCTTCCTGCAGCGCGAGTTTGATCTTGCGGTGGTTGGCCAGGCCCAGATAGTCGTTGGTGCAGAAGGCCAGCAGTTCGCGGCCGCCGACATTAAGGCGCGGGCCGCATGGCGTGTCCACCGTGCGGCGCTTGCGTATCAGTTGATGGTCTTCCAGCGTGTGCAGCTGTTGCTGGAGTTGTTTGAGCAGTTCCATCGTCAGCCCGCCATCACTTGATTGAACACGGCCAGCGTGTTGGCGGCGAGGCCGTCGATTTCCTCGTCGCTGAGGATGTACGGCGGCATCATGTAGACGGTGGAACCGATAGGACGCATCAGCAGTTCGTGCTCGGTTGCGGTGGCGAAGAAGCGGCGCGAGAAGTCTTTCGGTGCATCGATGGCGTCGAAGGCCCAGATCATGCCGCGCTGGCGGAAGTTGCGCACCTGGTCGTGCTGCGCCAGCGGTTGCAGCGCTTTGGTCAGGCGCTCCGCTTTTACACGGTTGGTGTTCAGCACATCATCTTCTTCGAAGATTTGCAGCGTCGCCAGTGCGGCGCGGCAGGCCAGCGGACTGCCGGTGTAAGAGTGCGAGTGCAGGAAGCCGCGCGTGACGTCGTTGCTGTAGAAGGCCTGGTAGATTTCATCGCGCGTCATCACCAGCGACAGTGGCAGGTAGCCGCCGCTGATGCCTTTCGACAGGCACAGGAAGTCCGGCCACACCTTGGCCTGTTCGCAGGCGAAGAAAGTGCCGGTACGGCCGCAGCCGACGGCGATTTCGTCGAGGATCAGGTGGACCTTGTGCTGGTCGCACAGTGCGCGCACCAGTTGCAGGTACAGCGGGTCGTGCATGGCCATGCCGGTGGCGCATTGCACCAGCGGCTCGATGATGATGGCGGCAATCCTGTCGCCACGTTCGATGAACAGGCGTTCGACATCGGCGGCAGCGCGGCGGGCGACATCGGCAGCCGTTTCGCCTTCTGCGGCGGTGCGCGCGTCCGGCGACATTACGGTCTGCGAGGCGCGCAGCAGCGGGCCGTAGGCGTCCTTGAACAGGGCGACGTCGGTGACAGCCAGGGCGCCGATGGTTTCGCCGTGGTAGCTGCCTTTGAGGCAGACGAATTCCTGCTTGTCCGTATGGCCGTGGTTGCGCCACGAGTGGAAGCTCATCTTGAGCGCGATTTCAACGGCGGAGGCGCCATCACTGGCGTAGAAGCTGTGGCCCAGCACATGGCCGGTCAGCGCGGATAATTTTTCCGACAGTTCAATCACCGGTTCGTGCGTGAAGCCGGCGAGCATGGCGTGTTCCAGCGTGTCCAGCTGGTCTTTCAGGGCCGCGTTGATGCGCGGGTTGGCATGGCCGAACAGGTTCACCCACCAGGAGCTGATGGCGTCCAGGTAGCGGCGACCTTCGTGGTCGTACAGCCATGCGCCTTTGCCCCGGCTGACGGGGATCAAAGGGATGGTTTCGTGGTGCTGCATCTGGGTGCACGGATGCCATACGCTGCGCAGGCTACGCGCGACCCAGTCGCTTTGTGTCTTCAATTCCAAAACTGCTCCTATCACGTCATTCCCGCGCAGGCGGGGACGACGGGTTAACTATTCAACCAGGCAGGCTTTCTCTTCTCAAGGAAGGAAGCTACACCTTCGCGCCCCTGGTCGGAGGCGCGGATTTGTGCGATGCGTTCGGCCGTATCGGCCAGCAGCGCATCGTCGACTTCTTGCCCGGCCACCTCGCGCACCAGCACTTTGGCTTGCTGCACGGCGTTCGGGCTGTTGTTGACCAGTGCCTTGACGATTTCCGCCACCTTGGCGTCCAGCGTATCGGCTGTCACGACTTCGTGGGCGAAGCCGATCCGCAGCGCTTCCTGCGCGCCGAAACGTTCGGCCGTCAGGAAGTAGCGGCGCGAGGCGTTTTCGCCCATGGCCTTGATGACGTAAGGCGAAATGGTGGCGGGGATCAGGCCCAGTTTTACTTCGCTCAGACAGAAATTGGCCTCCTCGACCGCGACGATGATGTCGCACGCGGCCACCAGGCCCATGCCGCCGGCGTAGCAATCGCCCTGCACCTTGGCCACCACGGGCTTGGGGCAAAGGTAGATTGTACGCAGCATCTCCGCCAGATGCAGAGCGTCGGCGTGGTTTTCGGCGTGCGTGTAGCCCGCCATTTTTTTCATCCAGTTCAAATCGGCGCCGGCGCAGAAGGCCGGGCCGTTCGCCGCCAGCACAATCGCGCGCAGGCCGGCATCTTCACCGAGCTCGCTGAAGGCTTGCTTAATCTCGGCGATGGTGGTTTCGTTGAAGGCGTTGCGCACGTCGGGACGGTTCAGCGTCACGGTGCCGATGCGGCCTTCGCGGGTAATGGTCAGAGTCGTAAAGGCCATGTTCAATCCTTGTACTTGATTTCAGTCGGCATTCCGACAGACTTCAGAAAACGTTCCGTCTCGGGCCACCAGATGGCAACGCCTGCGGGGCTGGAGACCATCCCGTGGGCGTCCTTTTTGAACGGCCCATACGCCACCAGCTGCGCCTTGCCGCCTGCGCTGGTGTAGGCCTTGTACATATCGGCCGCCAGCGTGGGACCAAAGTGCGTATCGTTGGCGCCGTAGAACCACAGGCTCGGTATCGTGCTGCTTCCGCCGTAGGCCTTGAAGGCATCGACCAGGGCGCCTTGCCAGTCGCAATGCGAACGGCTGTTCACGCCGCCCGCGAAGTTGATGATGCCGCGCACACCGGCGATCTTGTGGCTGCCGGCTGCAATCGCCGTCAGCCCGCCATGCGACTGGCCGGCGATGATGACGTGGTCCTGATCGGCCCACGGCTGCTTCATCACATAGTCCATCGCAAAGAACAGCGAATTGGCTTGCTGTTCGCCGTTGTTCTTTGCGTCGCAGTGCGAGTTGACATAGGTGCCGCCGGAACCGGCGAAGCCCATCCGCATCGGGATCACCACAACGTAACCGCGCTTGACGAACTCCTTGCTCACCACCGGGAAGGTGGCGCGCGGCTGCTGGTGCGCGTCGCCGCCATCCTTACCGTGGTTCATGAACAGCACCGGAAACGGACCGGCGCCTGGCGGCTTGTAAATCGTGGTTTGCAGCGTGATCTGCGCACCGCCGATATTGGCCGGAACATCGACGACTTGTTCAACCATGCTGCAATCTCCGCTTACATCCGGAAGACACCGAACCTGGTGTCTTCAATTTCCGCATTCAGCGCGGCGGACAGGCCGAGGCCCAGCACCATGCGCGTGTCGGCCGGATCGATTACGCCGTCATCCCACAGGCGCGCGGTGGCGTAGTAAGGGTGGCCCTGGTGTTCGTACTGCTCCTTGATCGGCTGCTTGAACGCGGCTTCCTCTTCGGCCGACCACGCGCCGCCCTTGCCTTCAATACCATCGCGCTTCACGGTGGCCAGCACCGATGCCGCCTGGTCGCCGCCCATCACCGAGATGCGCGCGTTAGGCCACATCCACATGAAGCGCGGCGAGAACGCGCGGCCGCACATGCCGTAGTTGCCGGCACCGAAGCTGCCGCCGATGATGACGGTGAACTTGGGTACGGCGGCAGTCGCCACGGCCGTCACCATCTTGGCGCCGTTACGGGCGATGCCTTCGTTTTCGTATTTGCGGCCGACCATGAAGCCGGTGATATTTTGCAGGAACACCAGCGGGATCTTGCGCTGCGCGCACAGCTCGATGAAGTGCGTACCTTTCAGCGCCGACTCCGAGAACAGGATGCCGTTGTTGGCGATGATGCCAACCTTCATGCCGAAGATGTGGGCGAAGCCGCACACCAGCGTGGTGCCGTAGCGCGCCTTGAATTCATCGAACTCGCTGCCGTCAACGATGCGGGCGATTACTTCGCGCACGTCGAAAGGCTTGCGCGTATCGACCGGAATCACGCCATACAGCTCGGAGGCGGCATACACAGGTTCCACCGGCGCGCGCTGCTCGCCCTGTTGCGGCTTGGTGCGGTTCAGGTTCGAGACGATGGTGCGGGCCAGCGACAATGCATGCAGATCGTTCTGCGCCAGATGGTCGGCCACGCCGGACAGGCGCGTGTGCACATCGCCGCCGCCCAGGTCTTCCGCCGTCACTACCTCGCCGGTGGCTGCCTTCACCAGCGGCGGGCCGCCGAGGAAGATGGTGCCCTGCTCCTTGACGATGATGGACTCGTCGCTCATCGCCGGCACGTAAGCGCCGCCGGCGGTGCAAGAGCCCATCACCACGGCGATCTGCGGAATACCCTTGGCCGACAGGTTGGCCTGGTTGTAGAAGATGCGGCCGAAGTGGTCGCGGTCCGGGAATACATCATCCTGATTCGGCAGGTTGGCGCCGCCCGAGTCCACGAGGTAGATGCACGGCAGATTATTCTGGTCAGCGATTTCCTGCGCGCGCAGGTGCTTCTTCACCGTCATCGGATAGTAGGTGCCGCCCTTGACGGTGGCGTCGTTACAGACGATCACGCACTCCTGGCCCGCCACGCGGCCGATGCCGGTGATGATGCCGGCCGCCGGCGCCGCATCGTCATACATGGCGTAGGCCGCCATCTGCGACAGTTCAAGGAAAGGCGTGCCGGGATCGAGCAGCATCTGCACACGGTCGCGCGGCAGCAGCTTGCCGCGGGCGACGTGCTTGGCCGACGCCGCCTCACCACCGCCCAGCGCGATCTTGGCGATCTTGTCGCGCAAATCGTCGACGACAGCCTGCATGGCAGCGACATTGGCTTTGAAATCCTCGCTGCGGGGATTGAGTTTGCTTTCGATCTGCGGCATTGCTTTTCCTTTATCTTTTATTCTGGAAAACTACCGTCAACGTAAAACCAGCGCAGGTCTCCTCCTTCTGCTGGCTCGCGTACGAAACTGCTGATTTCGTGCAGGCGCTGCGCCCGGCCATTGATCTTGAACCGGGCCACAAATTCCACCGTATCCTGGGTCAGGCCGGCATCATCTGCTTTACGTTGACGTAAACGTAAAGCAGATTTTACCTCAAGTCCCAGCCATTGCACCTTTTCCTCTTCACTCATGATGGGTTCGGTCGGCCGGGTGCTGGCATGCCAGGTGGCCAGCAGGTAGGGCTCGTTGCGCTGGCCGTAGGCGGTATAGCGCGAACGCATCAGTGCTTCAGCGGTCGGGGCAATGGCAGTACCATCGATATACGGGCCGCAGCAGGTGGCGAGGGATGGGCCGCCGCACGGGCAGCCGGCGGGCGGGGAGGACTTCTTGGACATGGTCGGGACAGTCGAGTCTGGTGATGCAAACCCCGCATTATCCGCCAAATAAGCGCACTTCGCCGATGTCGCGTTATGCTACATGTATAAATATTGTTAGTTCATACCTCGTTATGCGTACACCGTTTTTCGCATCGCTATTACACTAGAGGTGTGAGGAGAATTGAATGAGCCAGACCAGTTTTGAATTCAAGGCGGATGCCAATGACAGTTCGCCGTTGTACATGCAAATTGCCCGCAAATTGAGCGACGATGTGCTCAATGGCCGATACCAGGTGGATCAGGCGCTACCGTCTGAACGGACCCTGTCCGAGTTGCTCAACGTGTCGCGGGTCACCGCGCGCAAGGCAATTGACCAGCTGGTCGACCAGGGATTGGTGGTGCGGCGTCGCGGATCGGGCAATTATATTGCGCCGCGCATCGAGCAGCCGCTGTCCAACCTCACCAGTTTTTCGGAGCAGTTGCAGCAGCGCGGCCACATCCCCGGTTCGCGCTGGCTCAAGCGGGCGGTGGTGACGCCGACACCGGAAGAGCAGCTGAGCCTGGGGCTGTCGCCATATTCCAAGGTCGCGCGCCTGGAGCGTCTGCGGCTGGCTGATGATGTGGTGATGGCGTATGAAGTGTCGGTGCTGCCGCAAACCGTGCTTAACGATCCGAATGCGGTGGGCAACTCGCTGTACCAGTATCTGGAAAGTATCAACAAAGCGCCGGCGCGCGCCTTGCAGCACATCCGCGCGATGAATGCATCGGCCGAGCTGGCCAAGCAGCTGGGCGTGCCGGAAGGCCAGGCCGTGCTGTACATCACGCGGATCGCCTATCTGGAGACGGGCGAGGCGATGGAACTCACGCATTCCTACTGTCATAGCGACCATTATGACTTCGTCGCTGAAATGCGGCGCGCGACGTAAGCCTCATGCTCAAGACCGAAACGCCCAGCACCCAGCACACACAACTGGACCTCTATCCGGTAGAGGACCTGGTCGGCGCCCTGATCGACGACCAGGCGCAGGCGTTGCGTGCGGTGCAGGTGGCGTCAGGCAGCATCAGCGCGGCAGTGTCGGCCATGGCACCGCGCATTGCCGCAGGCGGACGCCTGATCTACGTGGGCGCCGGCACCTCGGGCCGCCTGGGCATCCTGGACAGCGTGGAACTGTATCCCACCTTCTCCTGGCCGCATGAGCGGGCGATCGCCTTGCTGGCCGGCGGCCTGGGCGCCATGTTCGAAGCGGTGGAAGGCGCCGAGGACGACCGCAACAAAGGCGCCTCCGACCTGCGCCTGCTCTACCCCACCTACAACGACGTGATCTTGCTGATCGCCGCATCCGGCACCACGCCCTACGTGCTGGGCGCGATGCAGGCGGCGCGCATGGTGGGATCGCTGACGGTGGGCATCGCCAATAACGCGGGCACGCCCTTGCTGAGCGGGTCCGATATCGGCATCTGCGTGGATACCGGACCGGAGGTGATCTCCGGCAGCACGCGGCTCAAGGCAGGCACGGCGCAGAAAATCGTGCTCAACACCTTATCGAGCGCGCTCATGGTGCGCTTGCACAAAGTCTACGGCAACCTCATGGTCGACCTGCATGCGACCAACGCCAAGCTCAAGGAGCGGGCAGTACGCCTGACCATGCACGCCACCGGCGCCGATACCAACGCCGCGCTTGGCGTGCTGGAGCAGTGCCAGTACCAGGTCAAAGTCGCCATCGTCATGCTGCTCAAAAAACAGACCGCCGCCGAAGCGCAAGCCCAGCTGGACCTCCACACCGGCAATATCCGCAGCGCACTGAAGTAACCGCCCCCTCAAACGCCAGCGAAAACCCTGCCGCTACAAATCGGGGTCAGGTCCGTCATTTCTACACGAGCTCGTCCATAGAGCCTGTTACAGTTCAGCTTGTGTAGAAATGGCGGACCTGACCCCGGAGTGGATATGCGTGAACGTAGTGCCTGGGCATGGGTGCCCAGTATTTCTTTCAGCCAGGGCGTGCCTTACGTCGCGGTGATGATGCTGTCGACTGTGATGTATAAGAATCTCGGTATCTCGAATGCGGATCTGGCGTTTTATACGGCCTGGCTGTATCTGCCGTGGGTGGTGAAGCCGCTGTGGTCGCCGGTGGTGGAGATGTTCGGTACCAAGCGCCGCTGGATCGTGCTGTTGCAGCTGCTGTCCGGCGCGGCGCTGGCGGCGGTGGCGCTGACGCTGCACGCGCCGGATTTCTTCCGCTGGACGCTGGTGATCTTCTGGCTCATGGCCTTCAGCTCGGCGACCCACGATATCGCTTCAGATGGCTTTTACATGCTGGGCTTACCCACTCAGCGGCAGCAGGCGGCGTTTGTTGGCGTGCGCAGTGCGTTCTACAAGCTGGCAATGATCGGCGGCCAAGGTGGCCTGGTGTATCTGGCCGGCCGCTTGACCGAGGTTTCCGGTAGTCCGGTGCACGCGTGGTCGGTGGTGTTTGCGTTGACGGCGGCCCTGTTCTTCGTGCTGTGCGCCTATCATCAGCTGGTCCTGCCCCGTCCGGACTCGGACCACAGTCACGCCGCCAGCGGTGCGCTGTGGCGCGATTTTGTGCACACGTTCCAGCGGTTTTTCCAGAAGCCGGACATTGTTACCACGCTGGGCTTTTTGCTGCTGTACCGTCTGGGCGAGGCGCAGTTGCTGAAGATGGCTGCGCCTTTCCTGCTGGATCCGCGGGACAAGGGCGGACTGGGCCTCAGCACCTCGGATTTCGGCCTGGTGTACGGCACCATCGGCGTAGGTGCGCTGGTGCTGGGCGGACTGGCGGGCGGTGTGGTGATTTCGCGCTTCGGCCTTAAACGCAGCCTGTGGCCGATGGTGTTCATCATGCACGTGCCGGATCTGGTGTTCGTGTATCTGGCGACGGCGCTGCCGGCCAATCTGACGCTGATTTCCATTTGCCTGGCGGTGGAACAGTTCGGCTACGGTTTTGGCTTTGCCGCTTTCATGCTGTACATGGTGCTGGTGGCCGATGGCGAGCATAAAACCGCGCATTATGCGATGTGCACCGGCTTTATGGCGCTCGGCATGATGTTGCCGGGCATGGCCAGCGGCTGGATACAGCAGCAACTCGGTTATCAACATTTCTTCATCTGGGCCTGCATCTCTACCCTGCCCGCGTTTGCGATGGCGGCACGGGTACGCATTCCGGACGAATTCGGTCGTTGAGCCATTACAATATGATCTCAACTGATGCGGAGAGTGGTTTTGGTTTTTAATGCGAAGAAGCGGCTGACTTTGTCGGTTGGCGTGGCAGCCGGTCTGGCGGCGCTGCTTGAGGGATGTTCCAGTACGCCGATTGCGCCGATGCCGGAGCCTGGCGCGACGCCGCCGCCGGCGCGTCCGCCGGAGCCGGGCCGTCCGGCGCCAGCACCGGCCGATCCGAACACGCCGCCACCGGCGCCGCGCGAATTCCGCGCGGCCTGGGTGTCGACGGTGGCCAATATCGACTGGCCGAGCCGGAATACGCTGCCGGTCGCAAAGCAGCAGACCGAGGCCCTCGCGATTCTCGACCGCGCCAGGGCGCTGAACCTGAATGCGATCGTGCTGCAAGTGCGCCCGAGCGCGGATGCGATCTATCCGTCCCAGCTGGAGCCGTGGTCGGAATTCCTCACCGGCCAGCAGGGCCGCGCGCCGGCGCAGCCGTGGGACCCGCTGCAATTCTGGATCGAGCAGGCGCACGCGCGTGGCCTGGAGCTGCATGCGTGGTTCAATCCCTACCGCGCGCGCCATGCGACGGCCAAGTCGCCGCTGGCGGCCAACCATATCGGCCGCACGCAGCCGGACGTCGTCAAGTCTTACGGCCGTTATCTGTGGATGGACCCGGGCGAATCCGCCGCTTCGCAGCACACGCTGAATGTGGTGCTGGATGTGGTGCGCCGCTACGATATCGACGGTGTGCATATCGATGACTACTTCTATCCGTATCCGATTGATACGCCCAATGCGGCCGGCCCGGAAGGTGTGGCGCTGGATGGCGGCGTAGGCGCCAGGCAGGAGCTGGAGTTCCCGGACCAGCCATCGTGGCAGCGCTATCTGCTCGGCGGCGGCACGCTGGACCGCGCCAACTGGCGCCGCCAGAACGTCAATTCGCTGATCGAGGCCATGTACCTCGGCATCCGCAAGGAGAAGTCGTGGGTACGCTTCGGCATCAGCCCATTCGGTATTGGCCGCCCGGACCGGCGTCCGGCCGGCATCGCCGGTTTCAGCCAGTACGACAAGCTGTATGCGGATGCGGAACTGTGGCTGGCCAACGGCTGGCTGGATTACCTGGCGCCGCAGCTGTACTGGCCGGTGGCCCAGGCGCCGCAGGCGTTTGATGTGCTGCTCGATTACTGGCTGGCGCAGAACACGCGTGCGCGTCACGTATGGCCGGGCCTCTACACCAGCCGCATCGACAATAGCGCCAAGGCCTTCGCGCCGGAAGAAATCGTCAAGCAGATCGGCGTCACGCGCAGCCGCAATGGCGTGCGCGGCCACCTGCATTTCTCCATCGCCGCGCTGATGGAGAACCGCAAGGGCATCGCCGACCAGCTGCGCACGCAAACCTATCAAACGGCGGCATTGACACCGCCTACGCCATGGCTGGGCAGTGACGCGCCAGCCGCGCCGCAGGCGGCCGCGCGCCGCGAGAGCAATGGCGTGGCGCTGAAACTGTCTGCCAGTGCGGGCAAGCCGGTGGCGAACTACGCGATCTGGTCGCGCTACGGCGCGGAGTGGCGCTTTGCCGTGGCGCCGGCTTCGCGTCCGGTGCTGCTGCTGGCGGACGATGCGGCGGGTGGCGCAGCGCAATCTGTGGTGGTCAGCGCGGTGGACCGCCTTGGCAATGAAAGTGAACGTATCAACGTTTATACACGGAGCTGATGAATGAGTAATCTCGGACTGGGCATCGATGCCGGCGGCACGCAAACCCGCTGGGCGCTGGCGGATGCGGCAGGCGCCATTGTGGCCGAGGGCAGTGTCGGCGGCATGTCGGCCACGCAGATGGGCAGTGCGGCCGGCCGCGATGCGGTGCGCGGCCTGTTCGCCATGCTGGCCACGCAGGTGCTGGCGGCTGGGCGGCCAGTGCGCGTCTGTGCCGGTCTCACGGGTTTTGATGGCGTCGGCACGCAGGCCACGCAACTGCTGGCGGAGGTGCTGAAGCTGGCGCCAGCGGCCATCAGCATGCGCAATGACGTGGAGATCGCCTATCTGGACAGCTTTGCGCCGGGCGAAGGCTATCTGGTCTACGCCGGCACCGGCTCTATCGCTGCCTGGATCGATGCCGATGGCCAGTTCCATCGCGCGGGCGGGCGTGGCGTCACGCTGGACGATGGCGGTGGCGGCTTCTGGATTGCGCGCGAGGCCATGCGCCATATCTGGCGCATGGAAGACGAACAGCCGGGCGTGTGGCAGCAATCCGCCATGGCGCGCGCGGTGTTTGACCAGATCGGCGGCAGTGACTGGTCGCTGTCGCGCCAGTTCATCTATGGCCAGGATCGGGGCGCTATCGGTCAGCTGGCGCTGGCTGTCGCTGCCAGTGCGGACGCCGATCCGGTGGCGCGTAACATCCTTGAGCGCGCGGGCAGCGAGCTGGCACGTATCGCGCTGGCGCTGGTCGGCCGCTATGGCCCGCGTCCGATTGTGCTGGGCGGACGCGCAGCGCATCTGCATCCGCTGATTGCGCAGAGTATGCGCGCGGCCTTGCCGGCCGAGCTGACGGTGACGCAGCGGCACACGCTTGCGCACCACGCGGCGGCGCGGATTGCTCTACACTCTTGTCATTGAATCCCTGCTGAGAAATTTATGAAGATCATTCCGCTACTCGCCTTGACTGCCCTGGTGGCCGGCTGCGCCACAGTGCCGCCGCCGCCCACCGGACCGCGTCTGGACCACTCGCTGACATCGCGCGCGCAGAGTGACCGTATCAAGTATGTGATCGTGCATTACACCGTGAGCGACTTGCCGCGTTCGATCAAGACGCTGACGACGGCGGATGTGAGCGCGCACTATCTGCTGACGGATACGGAGCAGCCGTTCTTCTACACGCTGGTGGACGAATCGCGCCAGTCGAATCACGCGGGCTACAGCAGCTGGAAGATTTATAACCAGCTCAATTCGGCGTCGATCGGGATTGAGATTGTGAATCCCGGCTTCAAGGAGACGGCGCAGGGACGCGTGTACGCGCCATTCTCGCAAGCGCAAATCGATCAGCTGATTTTGCTGTTGAAGGATATCGTCAAGCGTCACAATATCCCGATGGGGAATATCCTCGGCCACAACGATATCGCGCCGCAGCGCAAGCAGGATCCGGGACCGATGTTCCCGTGGAAGCAGCTGGCGGATGCCGGCCTGATTCCATGGCCGGAAGCGAGCCGCGTGGCGGCGCGCGTGCCGGGCTTCCAGGAGCAGCTGCCGGATGTGCTGTGGTTCCAGCGTAAGCTCGCTGAACACGGCTATGCCGTGCCGCAGAATGGTGAGCTGGATCAGGCCACGCGCAATGTGATTTCGGTGTTCCAGACCAAATACCGGCCATCGCTGTACGACGGTACGCCGGATGCGGAAACCGCAGCATTGCTGGATGTGTTGACCACGCCGTTGCCGGTTATTCCGGCTGCCGTTTCCGCGCCAGTGACCGCGCCTGCTGCCGGCGTGCCCGCAGAATAGGCGCCTGCGGCCATGAACGCATCGACCATCCGTTGCGAAGCGATTCCTGGCCATCCTGATTTCCGCCGGCTTGATAGTATCGCCGGCATTGCGGTGGATCTGCGCTATGCCACGGCTGACAACTTCGTCGGCCGTGACCTGTACTCGCCGCTGGATTGCGCCTGGCTGCACACGGATGCCGCCGCTGCGCTGGAACGCGCCGTCGCCTGGCTGGCTGCGCACCGGCCGGACTATCAATTGCTGGTGCTGGACGCCTTGCGCCCGCAGCGTGTGCAGGAGCAGCTGTGGGATGCGCTACAGGGCACCGATCTGCTGACCTATATCGCGGAGCCTGCGCGCGGTTCCATCCATTCCTTCGGCATGGCGCTGGACCTCACGCTGACGGACCGGCACGGCCATGAACTCGACATGGGCACCGGCTTTGACGACCTGAGTGAACGTTCCCACCCTGCGCTGGAAGAAGGCCTGCTGGCCGTTGGCGCGCTGACCGGCCAGCACATTGAACACCGCCGCTGGCTGCGGGACGCCATGCAGCACAATGGCTGGCATGGCATCAACACCGAATGGTGGCATTTCGATTGCGGCGACCGTTTGCACGTGCGCCAGCATTACACGCGTGTGATTTAGTTTTCCAGCTGCTGCATGATGGCGTAAGCCGCTTTGACACGCGCCTCGATCGGATAGTTTTTATTGGCCAGTATCACAATGCCGATTTTCTTTGCCGGCACAAATGCCACATATGCGCCGAAGCCGTTGGTGGCGCCGGTTTTGTTATACCAGGTGCTGTCCGATGCCGGCTTTGCTGGCGTCAGCAGCTTGACTGGATTGGCCAGGCGGCTCATGGTGTTTGAGTTACCGGCTTGCAGCGTATCCAGCGCGACCGGATAGGCGTACTGCTCCCAGCCCAGTCCCTGGGTCATGCCGCCAACCTGGAAATAGCCCACGTGGGTGCCTTTAATTGCGCGGCTCAGCGTGGCGTCCAGATGGCTCGGATCGATATTCGCCTGCACGTAGCGGATCATGTCCGCAGTGCTGGAACGCACGCCATAGGTGTAACCTGAAAACAGCTCGCTGCCCATGCGTACCGGCTGGTTTTTCTGGTTGTATCCCCAGGCGTAGTGCGCCAGCGCGCTGTCCGGCATGCGGATGTAGGTGCTGTGCATGCCCAATCCCGGCAGGATCTGCTTTTCCAGCACGGCCGCGGGATCGGATTTCAATGCCAGACCGGCGAGATTGCCGAACATGCCCAGGCTAGGATTGGAATACTGACGCACTACGCCCGGCCCAGCTTTTGGTTTGAAGTGGCCAAAATAGTCCAACATGCCCTGTTCATTGTCGGCCAGGTCATCCGGGAACTGCAGCGGCAGTCCGCCGGCGGTGTAGGTGCCGAAATGGAGCACCGTGGCCTTGTCGAGCGCGCTGCCTTTGAGCTTGGGGATGTAGCGGCTGGGATGGTCGTCCAGCGACAGTTTGCCTTGCACCAGCGCATACGAGGCCATGGTTGCCGTGAAGGTCTTGCTCACCGAGCCCAGTTCGAACAAGGTGTTTTCATCGACTGGTGCACTGCTCTCTTTCGACGCCACGCCGTAGCTGAAGTAGGCCGGCTTGCCGTTGACGGTGACGGCAACCGCGATGCCCGGCACGTCGTATTCCTTCATGATCGGTTTAATCAGCTGATCGACCACGGTTTGCAGGTCGGCGGAGATAGCGACAGGCGTGCTGCAGCACGCAGCAATGGCCAAGGCCAGGCGGCTCAGAGTAGACAAGGTTATTCCTTTGGTGATGGTTAGAAAGGCCCACACGCACATCACGTGCGACGAGTGACACCATTGTGCGACAAATGTCGCACACGGTCAAGCGTGCCCGAAATGGACGTGAATGTGGGTTAGCGGTCCACCGTGGCCATGCGTTCCTGGCTGTAGCGCGGGCCTGCCACCTGGGCCAGCGCGCTGGCGAGCGTGGCGAGCTCGCTGGCGCTGAGGGAAAGGTCCACCGCAGCCGCGTTCTGTTCCAGGTTGCTGCGGCGGCGCGTGCCGGGAATCGGCACGATGTCGTCGCCCTGATGCAGCACCCACGCCAGCGCGATCTGGCCCGCCGCGACGCCACGCGCGGCAGCCATGTCACGCACCACCTGCGCAGCCTGCATATTGGCGTCGAAGTTAGCGCCCTGCATGCGCGGGTCCTGGTGACGGAAATCGCTCGGCGGATAGTCTTCCGCGCGCCTGGCGGTGCCGGCCAGGAAGCCGCGGCCCAATGGGCTGAATGGCACCAGGCCGATGCCCAGTTCGCGCAGCACGGGAATGATGTCCGCTTCCAGATTGCGTTCCCACAGCGAGTATTCGCTTTGCAGCGCAGAGATGGGATGCACGGCGTGCGCGCGGCGGATGTTGGCGTTACCGGCTTCGGACAAGCCGATGTAGCGCACCTTGCCTTCACGGACCAGCTCCGCCATCACGCCAACCACTTCTTCAATGGGGACATTGGGATCGATGCGGTGCTGGTAGAGCAGGTCGATGTAGTCGGTGCCGAGCCGGCGCAGCGAACCTTCCACCTTGCTGCGGATCTGCTGAGGATCGCTGGTGACGCCGACGTTGGCGCCATCGCGGATGTCGAAGCCGAATTTGGTGGCGAGGATGACCTCACTGCGGCGGCCCTTGAACGCACGGCCCAGCAGCTCTTCGTTGGTGTAAGGGCCGTAGACTTCCGCCGTATCGAAGAAGTTAACGCCCAGTTCAATTGCGCGGTGCAGCGTGGCGATGGATTCCGTTTCATCCGCCGCACCATAGGCGAAGCTCATGCCCATGCAGCCCAGGCCTTCGGCAGAGACGGTTAATCCTTGCTTTCCTAGAGTACGTTTTTTCATCTGCTGTAGCTGTGATTGAGACCGCCATGCTGTGCGAACTCGATAATGGGTTGCGAAGCGCCATGAGGAACAACCAGAATGTCGCGTGACTGTAGTTCTCCGACGATCTCATCCCTTGCACGGCTACGTGGAGACAGTTCCTGGTACGAGGGACCTTGCACGGAGAAGAGTACCTCGGTGGGCAGGAGATCGCGTTTCCTCAATGAGTCTATGCGATAGAGCCACTGCCCGCCGTGATCTATTATTTTTGCAGCGTCCGCATAATTCAGATTGAGCGGTTTAATAACCTTCTCGGGAAGATCCTCCGGACCCGCTACAAAAGGAAAGTGTGCGTGATAGTCGTCGTTACCGATGCGCGCTGGATGAAATTGATTCTGCAGTCCTGCTGAACGTAACCATCCGCTAACGGTGCGCTCCAACAGCTTTTCCTGGTATTCCCTGGTTGCGAAATTATGGCCGACGTAATAATCATAAAGCTCTGCCAGCTTCGCCTGGCAGTCATCCGCCAATACAACACGTGGATCGCCAAAGCGTAGCATCGTCTCGCGTGGCTTGGTCAACTCCGTCCACAGCGCCAACTGACCCTCTTTTGTTACGGCGCCAGGTTGTCCGTGCAACGATGAAAGCCGCTCAAGTTCGTCGCGAAGACTGCTCATCGCTGCCTTGAAAACCTGGGGATGCAAGCCCTCAAAGAAGTTGGTGACGCGAGCGAACCTGTTACCGAGTAGCTTGAATCCAAAAAAGCGCGCGCCTGGTGCAAACAACACCACGCCAATATTGACAAATTCCTCGGTCTCAATAAAGGGCATGAACCGGGCCACAGCGTAATGGCAAGCAGTTTTCATGTTGGCGGTAGTTGCCAGAAGGCGTTCGTTAAGGCGCGGTCCAGCAGAGCTTTGACGTCATCAAAAGGGTAGTGCACAGGAATAGTTTTCTCGTGATCGATAAAGCATCATTCCTCTGGAAGCGTATCACAAATATCCGTCCAGTTTTCCAATGCTTGTGCGAGGCGATCACGATAGCTGTCGCGTAGCAGAAAGTCGCTAAATAGCTGGTTTGTTTCTTCGGAAAAGACGTGCATCTGGAAAAAGGCCGTTGCGTCAAACTGATCGTCAAATGCGAGGTTATGGTCGATCATTTTCAATGTGCGTGGTGTATCGAGACTCCATAACAAATTTGGATTGCCTCCCAGCTTGGTCAAGTTGCGATCACCGTTGTGGATCCACCAATCAAAAATCAGGACATCACAGCGTAGCTGCTGCGGCGTAGCGCGCAGATTAGGCCGCGTGAGGTGTGTTGCATTAATGCGTAATGATGCAAACACTGGTCCGGGGCCGAGAGCACTATATTGACCAGCTAAATCTGCCTCGATTAGCTCTTCCGGGACCGTTGCGATGGCATACGGTGCAATGGGTAAGTGCAAGGCGGTGCATAGTCTTGCGCTTATCCATTCATTGATCAGCCCATCGCGGTTGGCAGACCTGCCTTTGACAAAATATACCTCACCGTCATCACATCGGCAGATGTACGGTTGAGTTTGGCCTTCCTGGGATCGGCCTAATATCTCGATAACGGTTAAGGACATCGATGGTTCCTCGCTCCGGTGGCCAGAATATTCTACGCGAATTATTCACAGGAAACTAAGGCTGTGTGCTGCGGGCGACCCAGTCCACCAGGGCATCCAGTACGGCGCGGCCGGCGCCGTTGGCGACGTGAGGATCGTTGAGGATGGCGACCACGGTGCATGGGCGGTTGTTGGCGTCCATGACGTAGCCGGCGATGGCGATAACGCCGGTCAGGCTACCAGTTTTGAGGCGGGCACGCTGCGCGGCCGGGCTGTCCTTGAGGCGGCGGCGCATGGTGCCGTCGGTGGCGGCGATGGGCAGGCTGGCCATGAACTCCGGCATCCACAGGCTTTTCAGGCCCGCTTGCAGCACGCCGGTCAGTTGCGCCGGCGTGGCGCGCTCGGTGCGCGAGAGGCCGGAGCCGTTGTCGATCACGAGGCCATTGCCGTCGATGCTGTGCTGCTGGAGCCAGGCGCGGATCGCGGTTTCGGCGCGCATCGCAGTGCTGGCCTGGTTGGCGTCTGGCGGCAGCGGGCGGCTGCCCAGTGCGGGATCGGTTTCCAGGCTGCCCAGGCTGAGGAAGACGGTGCGGGCCAGGGTATTGTCGGATTGCTTGTTGGTGTCGCGCAGGACTTCCGGCAGCGTGCGCGAGATGTGTTCCGCCAGCAGGCGCGTGGCGGGCGCCGATGCGGCATCGGCGGCGGGCGGCATGGCGTCACGTATTTCTCCGCTCAGACTGCCGCCCTGCTTGCGCCATTCGGCCAATAGCAGGCGGGCCAGGTAGTCCTGGCTATCGAGCACGTTGATGCTGGTCGACTTGATGCAGTCTTTCGGGAAGCTGCCGTGCAGGACGACTTCGATGCGCTCGCCCTTGCGTGTGTAGTCCGGAGAGCGCCAGCCGTTTTCCCATGCGGCGCATGGTGCGTCGTTCAGCTTCATCTCGGAGCGGATGCTGACTTTGTCGAGCTCCGGCATCATCACCAGCGACAGCTTGTCGGCGGTGGAGCGCATCTCGACTTTCAGCAGGTTGGTGTTGATGAGGGCCGCATTCGGAATGACGTTGTAGTACGCCCATGGATATTCATCAAACGGCGGCTGGCCTGCATCGGGACGCGATGGCTGGAACAATTGGCGGTCGACGAGGATGTCGCCCTTGATTTTGCGGATGCCCTGGTTGCGCAAGGCTTGCAGCATGTGCGACAGCGCGTCTTCGTTGAGGTCTGCATCGGCGCCGCCGCGCAGAATCAGATCGCCCTGCAGCACGCCGTTGACGACATCGGCATCGCTGCGGAATTCCGTGCGGCCGCGGAACACAGGCCCCAGCTGCTCCAGCGCGGTCATCGCGGTGAACAGTTTCATGGTGGATGCGGGCTGCATGCTCTGCGTGGGGTTATGCGAAATCAGCGTGGTGTCGCCGCGCATGACGATGATGCCGGCCGCCTCCGGTGGAATGCCGGACGATTGCATGAGCTTTGCCACCGGCTCGGGCAGTTCGGCAGCATGGCCGGTGGCGCCGGCAATCAGCAGCGCGGAGAGTACAAGACGACTTAACATATTAGTGGAAGAAGACATAGGCAACCGCAATCGCAGCAATGACGCCGGCAAAGTCGGCGATCAGGCCGCAGGAGATCGCGTAGCGCGTCTTGCGTATGCCGACTGAGCCGAAATACAGCGCGACGATGTAGAAGGTGGTATCGGCCGAACCCTGGAACACGCAGGCCAGACGGCCGACAAAGGAATCGACGCCGTAGGTCTGCATGGTGTCGATCATCATGGCTTTGGCGGCGCTGCCGCTCAGTGGTTTCATCAGCGCGGTCGGCAGGGCCGGGACGAAGTCGGTATTGACGCCCAGGTGGTTGAACAGCCAGCTGAAGCCCTGCACCACAAAGCCCAGCAGGCCCGCATTGCGGATCACGCTGATGGCCACCAGCATGCCGACCAGGTAGGGAATCACGGTGATGGAGGTCTGGATGCCGCCCTTGGCGCCTTCGATAAACGCTTCGTAGACATTGACCTTCTTGCGCAGCGCGCCAATGATGAAGCCTGCGATCACGAGTATCAGCACCAGGTTGCTGAAGACTTTGGAGGTGACTTCGATTTCGGCCTTGGTCAGGTAGTGCGTGAAGTACCAGATCACGCCGACGATGAAGGCGGTAATGCCGCCCAGCCAGCCCACCACCACGCGGTTGAACAGGTTGATGCGCTGGCGGATGGCGACGGCAATGATGCCGGTCATGGTGGCGACATAGGTGGCAACCATGCAGGGAATGAAGATGTCGGACGGATCGGCCGCGCCCAGGATCGAACGCTGCGCCATGATGGCCAGCGGGATCAGGGTCAGGCCGGAAGTGTGCAGCACCAGGAACATGATCTGCGCGTCGGTCGGTTCGTCCTTGTTCGGATTGAGCGTTTGCAGGCTCTCCATGGCTTTCAGGCCGAATGGCGTGGCGGCGTTGTCGAGGCCCAGCAGGTTGGCCGAGAAGTTCATCACCATATGGCCGGTGGCTGGATGGCTGGACGGCACGCCGGGGAAAATGCGCGAGAAGAAGGGCGCGATCAGTTTTGCCAGCAGGTCGATGGCGCCGGCTTTTTCGCCGATGTTCATGATGCCCAGCCACAGCGTCATGACGCCGGCCAGCGGCAGGGCAATGTCCATCACGCCGGTGCGGGCGGAGTCGAACGTGCCGTCAATGATGCGCTTGAAAATCTCCGTGTCGCCCATGAACAGGAACTGTGCCAGCGCGGCCAGAAATCCCACCAGGAAGAAGCCAGACCAGATGTAATTGAGCGACATTTTTCTTTTGTGCGGTAAGTGATTTGCAAAGTATAGCGGGTAAGCCTGCCCAAAAAGTTATAAGCTGCCGCTTTACTGTGCGAGGTGCCATGGGGCGGATGCTGAAAATTTGTGCAGCGATGATGCTGGCGATAGCTGTCGCACCCGCGCAGGCGGGAGCCCATGCCGAGCCCAAAGTGCTCCACGCCTTCCTCAGCACCGGGGAAACCGCGCTCGATCCGGCGGTGGCATCGGACGTCGCCAGTCTCAGTCTGCTGGAAAACCTGTTCGATCCGCTGCTGCGCTACGACTACCTCGCCCGGCCGGTCAAACTGATCCCCAACACGCTGACCGCGATGCCCGAGGTGACGGCCGATGGCAAGACCTACACCTTCCATCTGCGCCAGGACGTCTATTTCACGCCGGATGCGGCCTTCAAAGCCGGGCGACGCCTGGTGACGGCGGACGACTACCTCTACAGCTTCAAACGGCTCTACGAGCCTGCCCTGAAGTCGCCATGGCTGTATCTGTTCGATGGCGTGGCCGACATGCAGGCCGTCGACAAATTCACGCTGCGTATCCGCCTCAAGGCCGCCGATCCCAATTTTCTGTTTTACCTGGCCATGCCCGCCACCGGTGTGGTGGCGCGCGAGGTGGTGGCGGCGTATGGCGCGCAGGTTGGCAATCATCCGGTCGGCACCGGCCCGTTCAGGATCGGCAGCTGGAAGCACAGCGACCAGATCGTCCTGCTGGCCAATCGCGACTTCCGGCCCACCGAATTTGAGGGCAAGCGTTTGCCGATCCTGGACCGCATCGACATCAAGATCGTCGAGGAATACCAGTCGCGCGTGCTCGGCTTCCTGAATGGCGAATTCGATTTCCTGGAACAGCTGCCGGAATCGATGAAGGAAATGGTGCTGACGTCCGACGCCAGGCTCAAGCCCGAATTCGCGCGCAAAGGTATCGTGCTGGCGCCCTTCCCCGTCCTGCAAACCTATTACATGTGGATGAACATGGACGACCCGCTGATCGGCGGCTACAGCAAGCAGAAGGTGGCGCTACGCCGCGCCATCGCGCTGGGCTACAACAGCGCCGAAGACGTGAGCGTCATGAAGAAAGGCCTGGCCCTGCCTGCCGTCACGCCGCTGCCGCCGAATGTGCGCGGCTACGATCCAGATTACCGCAGTCCGGTCGCCTACGATCCTGCGCTGGCCAATGCCCTGCTGGACCGCTACGGTTACCACAAAGGCCAGGATGGCTTTCGCACGCAGCCCGACGGCAAGCCGCTCACGCTGGTGATGCACAGCGAGTCTTCCACCGTCGGCCGCCTGCGCGATGAACTGTGGCGCAAAAACCTGAATGCGATCGGCCTCAAGGTCAGCTTCAAAAGCGACAAGAAAACGGAAATCATCAAAGCCTCGCGGCTTGGCGCCGTGATGATGTTCGAGACCAACTGGGTGGCCGACTTCCCCGACGGCGACAACTTCTACCAGCTGCTCTATGGCCCCAATGCCGGCCGCGCCAACTATGCGCGTTTCAATCTGCCGGCATACAACCAGCGCTACGAGCAAGCCCGCTTGATGGGGGAGTCGCCGCAGCGCACTGCCCTGTATGATGAGCTGGCGCAGATCATCCATGCCTATACGCCATGGGTGCTGCTGACGCATCCCATCTCCGCCGATTTGCAGCAGCCGTGGCTCAAAAATTACCGCCGCCATCCGGTGGAGTTCACCAACTGGCGCTATCTGGACGTCGACGCACATACCGCACACTGAGCTGTGCTTAAAATGAGAGCATGAATTTACTTAACCGCAGGGCGCTGGCCTATGTGGCCAGCCATCCCATGGATTTCACGGTGCAATGCCTGAAGGGCTTTCGCGCCAATCAAGGCCTGCTGCTGGCGGGCGCGGTGGCGTATTACTCGCTGCTTTCCATCGTACCGCTGCTGATGCTGGTAGTGGTGGCGCTGTCGCACGTGATTAATCAGGAAGAGCTGCTGCTGACGGTGGGGCGCTATCTGAACTGGCTGGTGCCGGGGCAGTCGAAGCCGATCGTGGCCGAGGTCGGGCACTTCCTCGATCATCGCGACCTGGTCGGCGGCGTGCTGGTGATCAGCATGCTGTTCTTCAGTTCCCTGGCGTTCACGGTGCTGGAAAACGCCATGAGCGTGATCTTCAAGCACCGTGTGGCAATACGCCGCCGGCACTTCCTGATCTCGGCCATCATGCCTTACTGTTACATCCTGTCGCTGGGTGCGGGCATGCTGCTGGTGACGCTGGTGGCGGGCAGCTTGCAGGTGCTGGGCGAGGAAAGCGTCTGGCTGTTCGGCTATCACTGGTCGCTGAATGGCGTGTCGGGCGTGCTGTTGTACCTGCTGGGACTGGCGGGCGAGGTGCTGGTGCTGTCGTCGATTTATCTGGTGATGCCGGTGGGCCGGCTGTCGATCTGGCATGCGCTGATTGGCGGCGTCACGGCGGCGCTGCTGTGGGAAATCGCGCGGCGCATCCTGGTGTGGTACTTCTCCACGCTGTCGCAGGTGAACGTGGTGTATGGCTCGATGACGACCGCCATCATCGTCATGTTCAGCCTGGAGATCGGCGCGACCTTGCTGCTGTTTGGCGCCCAGGTGATTTCCGAATTTGAACGCGTGGGCCGCGAGCGTCCGCAGCGTGCGGCGCAGCCGCTGACCACCGAAGCGACACAAATAAAATAATTTGTGCGTCGCACAAAATCTGTGGTACACTACGTTCGTGGTTGAGGTTTGCCCGCAAACAGTCCCACATCCGGCCGATGCGCCGCGCCAGCGAGTTGTGTAAATTCGTCGGTGCAGGTGACGCAGAAGCTGGAGTTGTAATTCCGAATACGTTGGTCGTTTTACACGTCAGGGGCACCATGCAGATAGCATGGGCGTCTGAGAAAGCCGCCTCACTTGGCAGATAGCCTTGGAGCCCGGCGCGATTAAAGCATAGGTAATACATTGGAACGAAGCCCGCTGAGATGCGGGCTTTTTTTTAATCTGATAATTCAATATTATTTGAAATATCGAACTGTTTGCGGTAGCATGGCCTGCATGAATACCAAGCAAACACTGGCCGCGTTGGCGGCCCTGGCGCAGGAAAGCCGTCTGGCCGTGTTCCGGCTGCTGGTGCAGACCGGGCCGGCCGGGCTGGCCGCCAGCAAAATCGGCGAGCGGCTCGAGATTGCGCCATCCTCCCTGTCCTTCCATCTGAAAGAATTGACGCATGCTGGCCTGATCGGCTCGCGCCAGGATGGCCGTTATGTCATCTATTCGGCGGACGTCGGCGCGATGAATGGCTTGATCAATTTTTTAACTGAAAACTGCTGCGGCGGCGCTCCATGCAAACCATGAACCTTCTTTTTCTGTGTACGGGAAATTCCTGCCGCTCGGTGTTGAGCGAGGCGATCTTCAATCATCTGGCGCCGGCTGGATGGAAAGCGATCAGCGCTGGCAGCCAGCCGGCGGGCCAGCTGCATCCGCGGGCGGTGGCGCTGCTACAGCGCAAAGGGATTTCGACCGACGGCTATTACAGCAAGTCTTGGGACGATTTGCCGGTGTCGCCGGAGGTGGTGATCACGGTGTGCGGGAGTGCCGCTGGCGAAACCTGTCCGGCCTATCTCGGCCCGGTACTGCGCGCGCACTGGGGTGTGGAAGACCCGAGCCATGTGGTGGGCACGGAGGAAGAAATTGCAGCGGCATTTGAGCGTGCCTATCAGATTATCCGTACGCGCATCGAGGCGTTTCTGGCGTTGCCGGCGGACCGCATGCTGGATAAGCAGGCGCTGGAACACATTGGCACGCTGGGTGCGGCATGCTGAGCGCTGTACTGATTTTTGTCGCCACGCTGGTGCTGGTGATCTGGCAGCCGCGCGGCCTGGGCATCGGCTGGAGCGCTTCCCTGGGCGCGGTGGTGGCGTTGCTGGCGGGGGTGATCCATGTCAGCGACATTCCGGTTGTCTGGCACATCATCTGGAATGCGACGGCGACGCTGGTGTGCATCATCATCACCAGCCTGTTGCTGGACAAGGCCGGCTTCTTTGAATGGGCGGCGCTGCACGTGGCGCGCTGGGGTGGCGGTAGCGGCAAGCGCTTGTTCGTGCTGCTGGTGTTGCTGGGGGCAGTGGTTTCGGGCCTGTTTGCCAACGACAGCGCGGCGCTGATCCTGACGCCGATCGTGATTGCCATGCTGCGCCCGTTGCGCTTTTCCGCGCGTGCGACGCTGGCGTTTGTGATGGCGGCGGGCTTCGTTTCCGATACGGCGAGTCTGCCGCTTATCGTCTCCAACCTGGTCAACATCGTCTCGGCGGACTATTTCGGCATCAGCTTCGTGCGTTATGCGGCGGTGATGGTGCCGGTGAATTTTGTCGCGGTGGCGGCGACGCTGGCGGTGCTGATGTGGTTCTTCCGCCGCGATATTCCGGCGGACTATGACGTCAATCAGATCAAGGAACCTGCGCTGGCCATCCATGACCGCCCGACCTTTATTGCGGGATGGTGGGTGCTTGCGCTGCTGCTGGTTGGTTTCTTTGTGCTGGAGCCGATGGGGGTACCGATCTGCGTTGTGGCGGCGGTGGGCTCGCTGGTGCTGCTGGTCGTGGCGGCGCGCGGCCATCGCATCTCCACGCGCGAAGTGCTGTTGCATGCGCCATGGCAGATCGTGATTTTCTCGCTGGGGATGTACCTGGTGGTGTACGGCTTGCGCAATGCCGGCCTGACCTCGTATCTGACCGCAGCGCTGGACTGGTGCGCGCAGTATGGCGTGTGGGGTGCGGCCATGGGGACAGGCTTTTTGACGGCCATCCTGTCGTCGGTCATGAACAACCTGCCGACGGTACTGGTTGGTGCGCTGTCGGTGGACGCCACCACAGCCCAGGGCGCGGTCCGCGAAGCGATGATTTATGCGAACGTGATCGGCAGCGACCTGGGACCGAAGATCACGCCGATCGGCAGCCTGGCCACGCTGCTCTGGCTGCACGTGCTGGCCAACAAGGGCACGCGCATCTCGTGGGGCTACTACTTCCGTGTCGGCATATGCCTGACCTTGCCGGTATTGTTTATCACTTTGGCGGCGTTGGCCGTAAGGATTTAAAGTGGACCATATTGTTCCTGTTGATTTGCAAAAGGCCTATCGCCTGCTTAACCATGGGCCGACGGTGCTGGTGTCGGCCAGCCATGGGGGCGTGGATAATGTCATGTCGGCTGCGTGGTCGTGCGCGCTGGATTTCTCGCCGCCCAAGGTGACGGTGGTGCTGGACAAGGCGACGGCCACGCGCCCGCTGGTGGAAAAGAGCGGCTACTTTGTGCTGCAGGTGCCGAACATGGCGCAGCTGCAGCTGACCTATGATGTTGGCCACAGCAGCGCGAACGATACCCCGGACAAGCTGGCCAGGGCTGGCGTTGAGCTGTTCCGTGTGCAGGGTTATGACGTGCCGCTGGTCGCCGGTTCGTCGGCGTGGATGATTTGCAAGGTGCTGCCGGAGCCGCGCAATGAACAGGTCTACGATCTGTTCATCGGCGAAATCGTGGCGGCGTATGCGGATGACCGCGTATTCCAGAACGGTCACTGGGCTTTCGAAAAAGCCGATCCGCAATGGCGTAGCCTGCACTACATCGCAGGTGGAAACTTCTACGCCATCGGCGAAGCAGTCGCCGCAGACACCATCCGTCACAGGTAAGGCACGTTATACATAGGTGATGGATTCCCGCTTTCGCGGGAACCACGGTGGTCAGAGTGCGCGGGCGATCAGGATTTTCTGGATGTCGCTCGTGCCTTCGTAGATCTGGCACACGCGGGCGTCGCGGTAGATGCGTTCTACCGGGAAGTCGCTGACGTAGCCGTAGCCGCCGTGGATCTGGATGGCGTCCGAGCAGACTTTCTCCGCCATCTCGGAGGCGAACAGCTTGGCCATGGCAGCTTCTTTCAGGCATGGGCGGCCGGCATCTTTCATGGACGCCGCGTGCAGAATCAACTGGCGCGCAGCTTCAATCTGCATCGCCATTTCCGCCAGTTTGAATTGCACTGATTGATGCTCGAAGATCGGCTTGCCGAAGCTTTCGCGTTCGCGCGCGTAGCTCAGCGCTGCTTCGTAGGCGGAGCGTGCCATGCCGACCGATTGCGAAGCGATGCCGATGCGGCCGCCCTCCAGGCCGGACAGCGCGATCTTGTAACCCTGGCCTTCTTCGCCGATCAGGTTTGCTGCCGGTACGCGGCAGTTTTCAAACAGGATTTGCGCGGTATCGGACGAGTGCTGGCCCATTTTGTGTTCGATGCCGGCGACGATGTAGCCTGGCGTGGAAGTCGGTACCCAGAAGGCGCTGATGCCTTTCTTGCCTGCGGCTTTGTCGGTAACGGCCATGACGATGGCGACGTCGGCGTGCTTGCCGCTGGTGATGAATTGTTTGACGCCGTTCAGTATATAGTGGTCGCCGTCGCGCGTGGCGGTGGTGCGCAGCGCGGCGGCGTCGCTGCCGGTGTGTGGTTCGGTGAGGCAGAAGGCGCCCAGCATGTCGCCTTGTGCGAGTGGGCGCAGCCATTGTTCTTTTTGCTGCGCGTTGGCGTACATCATGCCGATGCTGCATACGGGGCAGTTATTGACGGAGATGATGGTGGATGTGCCGCCATCACCTGCCGCGATTTCTTCCAGGACCAGAGCCAGGGACACGTAGTCCATGCCCGCGCCGCCCAGTTCTTCGGGCACGGCGACGCCGAAGGCGCCTAGCGTCGCCAGTTCCTTCAGTTCTTCTTTCGGGAAGTGATGCTCTTTGTCCCAACGGGCTGCGTTGGGGGCGAGACGCTCTTGCGCAAAGCTGCGCAGGGCGTCGCGGATCATTTCGTGTTCCTGGCTCAGTATCATGTTGTGTCGTCTTTTCTACCAGCCGATGGCTGTGCCATCGTAGTTGCGATAAGCCGCCTGGTCGGACGCGGGTAGCGTCGCCAGCGTGTTGCGGATGCCTGCTGCGCTCTCTTTTACCGAGAGATCTGCGCTGTCACCACCCATGTCGGTGCGTACCCAGCCGGGGTGAATGGCGACGCAGGTCGCGCCTTGTTTGCCATGCACCAGCGCGGTGTCGATGAGCACGGAGTTCAATGCCGCTTTGCTGGCGCGGTATAGCGAACCGCTGGGCGAATTGCGTTCGCTCAGCGATCCCATCCGCGAGGACAGCACGGCCAGCTTGCCTTGCGCCGCACTCACCATCGGTGCGATGATCGGTAGCAGGCGCATGGCCGCCAGCACATTGGTGTGCATCACGGCGTTGAAGTCCGTCTCCATCGGGAAGCCGTCGTGGCGCGGGCCGTACAGGCCCGCGTTGAGAATGGCGACTTCCAGCTCTTCGCCATCCAGCTTCCAGCCCAGGCCTGCCACGGCTTCGACGTTGTTCACATCCAGCTTGTGCGGCTCGGCGCCCAGCGCCACCAGTGCGTCGCAGTCTTCCTGCTTGCGCGCGGTAGCGATCACGCGCCAGCCATCGGCGCGGTATTGTTTGACCAGTTCCAGGCCGATGCCGCGCGAGGCGCCGATGACTAACGCTGTCGGCATTAAACCAGCTCCACTGCCACGGCGGTTGCTTCGCCGCCGCCGATGCACAGCGCTGCCACGCCCTTCTTGCCGCCGGTGCGTTTCAGCGCGCCCAGCAGGGTGACGATGATGCGCGCGCCCGAGGCGCCGATTGGGTGGCCCAGCGCGCAAGCGCCACCGTGGATGTTGACCTTGTCGTGCGGGATGTCCAGGTCGTGCATGGCGGCCATCGGCACGGCAGCAAAGGCTTCGTTGATCTCGAACAGGTCAACGTCCTTGGTGCTCCAGCCGACTTTTTTGTACAGCTTTTCAATCGCGCCGATTGGGGCGGTAGTGAACCAGTCCGGTTCCTGCGCGAAGGTGGCGTGGCCGAGCAGACGGGCGATCGGTGTCAGGCCCAGTTCCTTGGCTTTCGATTCGCGCATCAGGACCAGTGCGGCAGCGCCGTCGTTGATCGACGACGACGAGGCGGCGGTGATGGTGCCGTCTTTTTTGAACGCTGCGCGCAGGGTCGGGATCTTTTCTACCTTGGCTTTGAGCGGACCTTCATCTTTTTCGATGACGGTGTCGCCAGCGCGCGAGGTCACGGTCACTGGGGCGATTTCCCATTTGAAGTAGCCTTCGCTGGTGGCGACCTGCGCACGCTTCACGGATTCGATGGCGAAGTTATCCTGTGCTTCGCGCGTGAATGCGTACTTGGCCGAGCACTCTTCCGCGAAGGTGCCCATCGAACGGCCTTCGCCGGTTTTCTCGTTGCGCGAGTAGGCGTCTTCCAGGCCGTCGTACATCATGTGGTCGAACATCATGCCGTGGCCGATGCGGTAGCCGCCGCGTGCTTTTGGAATCAGGTACGGTGCGTTGGTCATCGACTCCATGCCGCCGGCGATCACCACGTCAGCGCTGCCAGCGACCAGCTGGTCGTGCGCGAAGATGGTGGCTTGCATCGCCGAGCCGCACATTTTCGACAGCGTCACGGCGCCGGTCGAGGTTGGCAGGCCGGCCTTCAACAGGGCCTGGCGTGCCGGCGCCTGGCCCTGGCCCGCCATCAGGCAGTTGCCGAAGTAGACGTGTTCAACCAGCTTGCCGTCGATGCCGGAGCGCTCGACCGCAGCCTGGATCGCCACGGCGCCCAGGTCGTGCGCGGATTTGCCGGAGAAGTCGCCCTGGAAGGCGCCCATAGGGGTGCGGGCTGCACCAACGATTACGATAGGATCATTCATTTTCTAAGGTCTCCATAAAGGGTGGCGGGAGGGGGATAGAACCCGCCGCCGGAATGTTCGATAACTCTTTGTGATAAAAGCGGATGTGTTGCGGGTACGGGTAGACATCTTCCACCAGGCCTTGCTCGATGCGCTGCTTGCGTGCCTGCCAGTAGTCGGGCGTGAGCAGGTCTGCGTGGTGTTTCAGGAAGTACTTGCGGATCTTTGGATTCCCCAGCAGGAAGCTGCCAAACTGCTCGGGGAAGACATCATGTTTGCCGACCGGGTACCACGGCTCCGAGGCCATTTCTTCTTCTTCGTTGCGCGGTTCCGGTATCGCGCGGAATTTGCAGTCGGTGATGTATTCGATTTCGTCGTAGTCGTAGAACACCACGCGCTGGTGGCGCGTGACGCCGAAATTCTTGTACAGCATATCGCCGGGGAAGATGTTGGCAGCAACCAGTTCCTTGATGGCGTTGCCGTATTCAAGCATGCCATGTTCCAGCTGGGCGTCGTCGTTTTCCTTCTCGGTCAGCCACAGGTTGAGCGGCACCATGCGGCGCTCAATGTACAGGTGCCTGATGATGAGCTGATCGCCCTCTTCTTCCACCAGCGATGGCGCGAACTGCTTCAGCTCCGCGATCAGTTCTTCCCTGAAGCGGTTGCGCGGGAAGGCGACGTTGGAGTATTCCAGTGTGTCGGCCATGCGGCCGACGCGGTCGTGATGTTTGACCAGCAGGTACTTCTCCTTGATCTGCGCGCGTGTGGTTTCCTTTGGCGGCGGGTAGAAGTCCTTGATGACCTTGAACACGTAGGGAAAGGAGGGCAGCGCGAACACCAGCATCACCAGCCCGCGGATGCCGGGCGCGCTGTCGAACAGGTCGGACGAATGCTTGAGGTGCTGCAGGTAGTCGCGGTAGAACAGCGCCTTGCCCTGCTTCTGCAGGCCGAGGATGGTGTAGATCTCGCTGCGCGGTTTGCGCGGCATCAGCGTGCGCAGGAACTGCACGAAGGCTGATGGTACTTCCATGTCCACCAAAAAGTAGGCGCGCGTAAACGAGAACAGGATGGCGATTTGCTCGGGGTCGCACAGCACCGTATCGAGTATCAGCTCGCCGTGGCGGTTGTGCAGGATCGGCACCACGAACGGATACACGCGGTTGCCATTGATGCTTTTGCCGACGATGTAAGCGCCCTTGTTGCGGAAGAACAGGCTCGATAGCACCTGGATCTGGTGATTCGGCTCGAGGCGCGCATCGCCGTACAGTTCCTGGAGGCGCGCTTCCACCTGCTCGACATCGCGCGCGAGGTTGGCGAATTGCGCGTCCAGCTGGAAGTTGGTGATGATGCGCTGGAGCGTGAAGTGCATGCCGTCCGCCGCCGGGTAGTAGACGCGGTAGGTCGGACGTGGCTCGGCCGTTTCGATGTACTCGGTGGACACCACCGGCCGTACGAAAATGAATTCGTTGTTGAAGTAGCTGCGGTGCAGGATGTTGCAGCACACCGAGTTGAAGAAGGTCTCGGCCAGCTCCGGCTGTCTGTGATCGGACAGCATGCCGATGTAGTGCAGCTTGAGTTCGCGCCATACTTCATCGGTGAGGTCGGACGGATCGTATTCGTCCTCGAGCTGCTGCACGCATTCCTGCACGCGCTGGTCGTAGAAATCGATGCGCGCGCGCGCGGCGGTTTGCGCTTCGGCCCACGCGCCGCGTTCGAAGTGCTGCCGCGCTTCCTTGCTGGTCGCGCGGAATAGCCGGTAGTGCTTGTCAAAACCGTCGCGGATGGTGTGCGCGATGTCGAACGCAATCTGCGAACGCAGCAGCTTCGGGAAGGCAGCCTGGGTCATGGCGGCGTCTACCCGCCTTACTTGGTCTCGGCGAACAGCTCGCGGCCGATCAGCATGCGGCGGATTTCGCTGGTGCCGGCGCCAATCTCGTACAGCTTGGCGTCGCGCCACAGGCGGCCGACCGGATACTCGTTGATGTAGCCGTTGCCACCCAGCGTCTGGATCGCTTCGCCGGCCATCCAGGTGGCTTTCTCCGCGCTATACAGGATGGCGCCGGCGGCGTCCTTGCGCAGGTTGCGCACCTGCTCGGGCGTGGTGGCGCGGTCGCAGGCCTGGCCGACGGCGTAGACGTAGGCTTTGCTGGCCATCATGGTCGAGTACATATCGGCGATCTTGCCCTGCATCAGCTGGAATTCGCCGATCGGCTGGCCGAACTGCTTGCGGTCGTGGATGTAGGGGACGACCACATCCATGCACGCCTGCATGATGCCCAGCGGACCGCCGGACAGCACGGTGCGCTCGAAGTCCAGGCCCGACATCAGCACGTTGACGCCCTTGCCCAGGCCGCCCAGTACGTTCTCGGCCGGGACTTCGCAATCTTCAAACACCAGTTCGCCGGTGTGGGAGCCGCGCATGCCCAGCTTGTCCAGCTTCTGGGCGATGGAAAAGCCCTTGAAGCCTTTTTCAATCAGGAAGGCGGTCATGCCTTTCGGGCCGGCTTCCAGGTCGTTCTTGGCGTAGACCACCAGCACGTCGGCGTCCGGGCCGTTGGTGATCCACATTTTGGTGCCGTTCAGTACCCAGCGGTCGCCTTTGAAATCGGCGCGCAGCTTCATGCTGACGACGTCGGAACCGGCGTTCGGCTCGGACATGGCCAGCGCGCCGATGTACTCGCCCGAGATCAGCTTGGGCAGGTATTTTTGTTTTTGCGCTTCGGTGCCGTTGCGCTTGATCTGGTTGACGCACAGATTCGAGTGGGCGCCGTAGGACAGGCCGACCGACGCCGAGGCGCGCGAGATTTCTTCCATCGCCACGATGTGGGCCAGGTAGCCCATGTTGGCGCCGCCGTACTCTTCCGGCACGGTGATGCCGAGTACGCCCAGTTCGCCCATCTTGCGCCACAGGTCCATCGGGAACTGGTCGCTGCGGTCGATTTCAGCGGCGCGCGGCGCAATTTCGGCAGCGGCGAACTGCTGCACGGCTTCGCGCAGGGCGGCGATGTCCTCGCCGTGGTCAAAGGTCAGGCCTGGGAGATGGAGCATGTCATCCTCATTCTTCTGTAGGGTTTGGAGCAGCTATGATACGCCGATGTGACGTTAACGTAAACGTCAAGCAGTCTGGGCGGCCAGCAGGCGCTGACACTCGTCTTCGTGCGCCTGGATCTCGGCCAGCGACATTTCGATGTCTTCGCGCTGCTGTTCCAGCGTTTCGCGGTGCTGCCCCAGCACGGTCAGGAAACGGTGCATCTGGGCGGCCGAATCCTTGGGTGTTTCATACATGTCAACCAGGCTTTTGATCTCGGCCAGCGACAGGCCCAGGCGCTTGCCGCGCAGGGTCAGCTTGAGACGGGTGCGGTCGCGGCCGGTGTACACGCGGTTGCGGCCGCCGGCGCCTTCGCGCGATGGACTCAGCAGCCCCTGGTCTTCGTAAAAGCGGATCGCGCGTGCCGTGACGTCAAATTCGCGGGCCAGTTCGGTGATGGTGTAGGTAGACATATTATTTGGATTGGCGTTTACGTTAACGTAAACTGAATTGTAGCGCGAAACACGGTGGCCAAACGTAGAGTTGGTGGCAAATCGTGACTGGTGAGCAGGTGAAGTGGTATCGTGCGACGTGAAACCCAACGCGGCAGCATGATAACGCTCCGCCGCGTCCTACCGAATAAAATTTGCCCCGTTAGACCACTGCAGTTGCTTTAGCCAGCGGATAGAATGTCAACTATAAAATCTCAAAACGTCACAATTGCAGCGACCCTTGCAGAGACTGACTTTCATGACGCAACGTGAAATAGTGCAAATATGAATTCCTCTAATGAACGCGAAAGCTTTAGCCAGCGCCTGCAACAGGCACTTAAGAACGCCCACTACTCCCCCGACAGCCCCACCCGGTTAGCGCGCGAATTCAATATTCGTTTTGATGGCCGGCCGATTACCGTGCACGCCGCCCGTAAATGGCTGGTAGGAGAGGCAATTCCGACGCAGGAGAAGCTCCGTATGATCGCCCAGTGGCTGGGCGTGCCTGCTGAATGGTTGCGTTTTGGCGGCCCGGAAGAAGGCGCACCTGCCAGCGACAACGCCGGCAGCCTGTCGCGCTTTGAATCGGCCGACGTCAAGCTGATCGCGGATTTACAGCGTCTGGACGAGCATCACCGCCAGATTGCACGGGAATTTATCCGTATGCTGGTACGGGTTAACTACCAAAAGTAGTCATTTTTGCGTAGTAATACGCAGCACTGTTGAGCAGCTGCGCGCGCCTTTGCGGTGCATTTTAATGAAACTGGTTTAACGGTTTCCCAGTTTTTGTTCGGATTCGGGCGCAACCAAGGTTGCGCCCTTTTTATTTTTTCTATCTTTGTCAAATGTCATGGTTTCGACACGGTTTTGAGGCACAATAAGGAAGTACCTTTTTTCTGGGGAGTCAGCTTTGAGCCGTCTAATGAAAAGCAACTACAGCAATGTCGCGCAGCTGAAAGACCTGATGACTGCCCCGCCCATGACTGCCGAACAGCATGCTGAAGTGATGCGCAAGCGCATCGCCCACCGCCGCATGGTGGAAGAAGCGCGCGAAATGAAGCGCGCCAGCAGCTCCTACTACGACAAACGCTAAGCGTCTGCGCCAGCGGCACCTTTCAGGCCCGCCCAGCGCGGCGCCAGCGCATGTTCAATGCCAAACAGGTCGATGACGCGGGCTACCGTGTGGTCGACCATCTCTTCGATGCTTTGCGGCTTGTGATAAAAACTTGGCAGCGGCGGGAAGATAATCCCTCCCATTTCCGTGACAGCCGTCATATTGCGCAGGTGCGCGAGATTGAACGGCGTCTCCCTGACCATCAGCACCAGCCGGCGGCGCTCCTTGAGCACCACGTCCGCTGCGCGCGCAATCAGGTTGTCGGACAGGCCGTGGGCCACCGACGCCAGGGTTTTCATGGAACACGGGGCGATCACCATGCCGTCGCTCTGGAACGAGCCGCTCGCAATCGATGCGCCGATATCGCGTACCTTATGGACCACGTGGGCACAGGCTTCCACTTCGCGCCGCTGCAAGCCAGTTTCCTGGTGCAGGGTGAGGACTGCGGCGTCGGAGATCACCAGATGGGTTTCGACGCCTGCAAGGTGTTGCAAATGTTGCAGCAGGCGCACGCCATACACCGCGCCAGTGGCACCGGTGATGGCGATAATAATCCGCCGGGACGCGCCTGGCTGCGGCCTATCAGGCATCCAGCAGGGCCTTCAGTTCGCCCGACTCAAACATCTCGTTCATGATGTCCGAACCGCCGATGAATTCGCCTTTGACGTACAGCTGCGGAATGGTTGGCCAGTTCGAGTAGTCCTTGATGCCTTGGCGCACTTCCGGATCTTCCAGCACGTTGACGGTGGCAATGTTTTCAACGCCGCACGCTTTCAGGATCTGGATAGCACGGCCGGAGAAGCCGCATTGTGGGAACTGGGCGGTGCCCTTCATGAACAGCACCACCGGGGTGTTGCTCACGGTTTCTTTGATCCAGGTTTGTACGTCGCTCATAGCTGCCTCTTAATGGGTAAAGATGTGGAATACCGGCATTTTATAAGAAATGCGCCTTCCACGTGTTTGAGCGGGCAAAAAATCAGGGTATTATTCTTTATATCGACATCCGATATAGCGAAATACGACACATGAGCGAGCTCGCCAGATATCTGCCTCTATCCGAAGCAACGTTTTACGTGATGCTGGCGCTCAGCCAGCAGCCGCTGCACGGCTACGCCATCATGCAGCAGACGGCAGCCCTGAGCGCAGACAGTGTCGCGCTGGGGCCTGGCACCTTGTACGGCATCTTTGGCACCCTGGAGAAGCAGGCCCTGATCGTCATGGTGGCGGAACAAGCGCGGCGCAAGGTGTATGCGTTGACGGCGTTGGGCCGGTCGGTGCTGGCCGAGCAGGTGCGGCGGCTGGAAATCATGGTGGACAGTGCAGCGCGACTCAAGGAGACAAAGTGAGAAAGTTCAAACTCTGGTTTGCCTGGCAGGACGATGAGCATGGCGCCTGGCTGCAGCAGATGGCGGCGCAAGGCTGGCATTTACGCTCAGTCAACTGGCTGGATATCTACACGTTTGAGCGTGGTGCGCCAGCGCAAGTGGCGTATCGCTGGGACCCGTGGCCTGACAACTTCGAGCCCGCTTACCGCCGTTTGCTGGAGGATGCCGGCTGGGAATATGTCGCTGTCCATGGCGGTTGGCACTGCTGGCGTAAGCCGGTAGTAGCGGGTCAGGTCGCAGAAATCTTCACCGATCCGGCAGACAAGCTGCGCCGCTACCGGCGCTTGCTGGTGCCTTGCGTGGCGGTGACAGTGGCGCAGTTGCTGCTGCTGTTTCAAAGCATCGACTGGAGCCGCGCGCCATTCGCCCTGTCGCTGGTGAACTGGCTGTCGCTGGGTTTTGGCGCGATTGCCGCCTACAGCGCGATACGGCTAGGGCAGCGCATCGCCGCCCTCAAGTCCGCTTAGCTGCCTAGCCGCGCAGCTTGGCGAAAGCGGCCGCCATGCTGCCGCCGATGGCCGGTTCGCGCGTCTGCTGTTTTTGTTGCTGACCCATGGCGCGGCGGTCATTACGGTCGCCGCGTTGCTGCGGCTGCGAACCGGCTTGCGGGGCGCTGTCGGTCAGGCGCATGGTCAGGGCGATGCGCTTGCGCTTTTCGTCCACTTCCAGCACTTTGACTTTCACCACCTGGCCGGCTTTGACCACCGTGTGCGGATCCTTGACGAAGGTGTTGGACAGCGCCGAGATGTGGACCAGGCCGTCCTGGTGCACGCCGATATCAACAAACGCGCCAAACGCGGCGACGTTGGTCACCACGCCTTCCAGAATCATGTCGGGACGCAAGTCCTTGATTTCTTCCACGCCTTCCTTGAAGGTGGCGGTGGTGAACTCCGGACGCGGATCGCGGCCCGGTTTTTCCAGCTCTTTCAGGATGTCGGTCACGGTCGGTACGCCGAATTTGTCGTCGGCGTACTTGGCTGGCTGCAGACGCTTGATCAGGGCGGCGTCGCCGATCACACCCTTGATGTCCTTCTGGATGTCGGCCAGGATTTTTTCCACCACCGGGTAGGATTCCGGGTGGACTGCCGAGGCGTCCAGCGGGTTCTCGCCGTTGGTCACGCGCAGGAAGCCGGCCGCCTGTTCGAAGGTCTTGTCGCCCAGGCGCGGCACGGATTTCAGCGCCGCGCGCGAGGTGAACGCGCCCTTCAGGTCGCGGTAGGTAACAATCGCCGTCGCTACCGAGGACGACAGGCCGGATACGCGCGCCAGCAGCGGCGCCGACGCCGTGTTGACGTCCACGCCCACCGCGTTCACGCAATCCTCGACCACGGCGTCCAGCGTGCGGGCCAGCTGGGTTTGCGAAACGTCGTGCTGGTACTGGCCCACGCCGATCGATTTCGGATCGATCTTGACCAGCTCGGCCAGCGGGTCTTGCAGGCGGCGCGCAATCGAGACAGCGCCGCGCAGCGACACGTCCATGTCGGGCAGTTCTTTCGAGGCGTATTCGGACGCCGAGTACACCGAAGCGCCTGCCTCGGACACGACGATCTTGTTCATTTTCTGCTCCGGGAAACGCTTGAGCAGGTCTTGCGCCAGCTTGTCGGTTTCACGCGAGGCGGTGCCGTTGCCGATCGAAATGAGCGACACATTGTGCTTGGCGGCCAGCTTGCCCAGCGTGTGCAGCGAACCTTCCCAGTCGTTTTTCGGCTGGTGCGGGTAGATCACGGCGGTATCGACCACCTTGCCGGTGGCGTCCACCACCGCCACTTTGACGCCGGTCCGCAGGCCCGGGTCCAGGCCCATGGTGGCGTGCTGGCCGGCAGGGGCTGCCAGCAGCAAGGCTTTCAGATTGGTCGCGAAGACGTTGATGGCTTCCAGCTCGGATTTCTCGCGCAGCGCGCCCATCAGTTCAGTGTCCAGATGCATGAAGCTCTTCACGCGCCAGGTCCAGCGGGCGGTGTCGGACAGCCATTTGTCGGCCGGCCGGCCCGCACTCTTGATGCCGAAACGGGCGGCGATGCGGCTTTCGCACGGGTTGTGCGGCGCGTCCCATTTTGGCTTTTCCGGTTCGGAATCCAGACGCAGCGACACATCCAGCACGCCTTCACGGCGGCCGCGCATCAGCGCCAGGGCGCGGTGCGATGGGACAGTGCCCAGCGGTTCGGAATAATCGAAGTAGTCGGCAAATTTCTCGCCTTCTTCTTGCTTGCCTTCAATGACTTTGGACTCAACAATGCCATGCTCTTGCACGTACTCGCGCAAGGATTGCAACAAAGTAGCGTCTTCGGCAAAGCGTTCCATGAGGATCTGGCGGGCGCCGTCCAGCGCGGCCTTGGTGTCGGCCACGCCTGGGTTGTTGCCGTCGGTGGTGGTGAAGGCTACGCGCAGGTAGTTGGCGGCTTCGGTTTCCGGGTTCAGGTCGGGGTTGGCCAGCAGGCCGTCGGCCAGTGGCGCCAGGCCCGCTTCAATCGCGATCTGTGCCTTGGTGCGGCGTTTTTGTTTGTATGGAAGATATAAGTCTTCCAGCCGGGTCTTGTCTTCCGCGTGCATGACAGCATCTAACAGCTCTGGTGTCATCTTGTTTTGCTCGGTGATCGAGGCGATGATGCTGGCGCGGCGGTCTTCCAGCTCGCGCAGGTAGCGCAGCCGTTCCTCGAGCAGACGCAGTTGGGTATCATCCAGGCCACCGGTCGCTTCTTTGCGGTAACGCGCGATGAAGGGCACGGTGGCGCCTTCGTCCAGCAAGGCGATGGCGGCGGCAACCTGGGCCGGTTTGGCGGCAAGTTCCAGGGCGAGACGTTGTTCGATGGAAGGCAACATGGTGGTGATTCCTAGACAGACAAGCCCGGAATAATACGACATCGGCGCCAAGTTGCCAGTCTTGACAGACTAAATGGTGTGTGAACGTTGGGAAGCCCACGTTTCCTGACGGGTTTTATCAAGAATCAGTGAACACGAACGCTTCAATGGCGGATAATATTGCCTGTTGCCGTTTTTGAACCATCTTTGAACAACAATGCGACCTATGGATTTTACCCGCGACGACGCCCCTGCCGCCCCTGCTGCTCCAGCACCGGCTCCAACGCGCCCTGCGCCGCCTGCGAATCAATTGTCGTACGCTGTTGCCACCTGGCTGCAGCGTGTGGATGCGGCAGCGCACCCCAAAGCAAAACTGACGCCGCCGCCGGTCGATAACGACCCCAAGCAAACCCAATACAAGCTGATTTACGTGATGGCGCCCACCAGCGGCGGCCGTCATGTGGCGCTGTGCCTGTACAAAGCCCGGCTGCGCCCGAACGGCGACGTGGCAGCGGCCAGCCCGGTCAGCGAAGTGTTTTCGCTGCTGTCGACACCGCCAAGCTTCATGACCCCGGCGGACGAAGACCTGATCCGTTTCTTTGTCGCCATGCGCAGCGGCCAGAATTCCCAGACCGGTTCGGCCACCGAGCCGCGCGGCAAAATCGGCGCGGCGCTGCTGAACATGCTGGCCGAGCAGGACAAGCTGCTGTGGGCAAACTCCTGGGCCGACGTCGGCAACGGCCTGGTCTATCCGCTCAAGGGCGGCGTGCTGCGCGAAGCCAACCTGGCCTGGCGCGAAGAAGGCAAGGGTCTGCGGCTGGGCTGGCAGGTGCAGCCGCCGCCGGGCGCCAAGCATGTCGGCGCCGACCAGGTCGATTACATGTTGCCAACCGATCCACCTTGGTACATCGACAATCTGTCTTGCGGCGTGTTGCAGTTGAACCAGGGCGGCACCTCGATTCCGCTGGCCGATCTGCAGGCACTCGTGGCGCAAGCGCCGCTGCTGACCAACAACGACAAGATGCGCGTGTCGCAACTGCTGCTGGCGCACGGCCTGCAAGGCTTGATGCCATTGCCGCAGCCGCTGCCGCAGCGCATGCGCGACGACGTCAAGCCACGTCCGGTGCTGACGCTGGACTCCGCCATGCTGGCCGACGGTTCGGTGCAGCGCTGGCACGACTTTGCCGTGCTGTCCTACGACTATGACGGCGAACGCGTGTCCTTCGACCCATCGCAGCGCGTGGTGCGCCAGAAGGGCGACGTTACCGAAATCATCCAGCGCGACGCTGGCGCCGAAGACGATGCACTGGCGCTGCTGACCGGGCGCCATTTTGTTGCGCCGAGCACGCTGCCGCTGAGCAGCGTGAAGGGTGGCCTGTTGCTGCCTAACCAGGCCGAATGGATACGCTTCGCCAGCGAAGGCATCGCCTCGCTGAAGGAAGCTGGCTGGAAAATCGAAAAAACCGTCAAATACCGCTACGACACCGTGGAGGTCGGCGACTGGTACGCCGAGGTGGTGGAAGACGAAGCCGATGGCGGCCGTGCCTGGTTCGACCTGGAACTGGGCATCATGGTGAATCAGGAGCGTGTGCCGCTGCTGCCGGTGCTGGTGCAGCTGATCCGCAATGCCCCCAATGACTTCAATCCGAAAGCCATCGCCAACCATGGCGAAGAAGACCAGATGCTGGCCAACCTGCCGGATGGCAGCCGGGTGGCGCTGCCGTGGGGCCGCGTGCGGCCGATCCTGAACACGCTGGGCGAGTTGTATTTCAGCGACAAGATCAAGAACTCGCTGCATATGGCCACGCTGGACGCGGCGCGTCTGGACGAACTGGCGCGCAACGTGGAAATGCGCTGGACTGGCGGCGACGAGCTGCGCGAAATGGGCGCGCGCCTGAACCAGTTCGGCGCAGTCAAACGCGTGGCCACGCCGGCCGGCCTGCAAGCAACGCTGCGCGACTACCAGACCGATGGTTTGTCGTGGATGCAGTTCCTGCGTGAATATGGCTTTGCCGGCATTCTGGCCGACGACATGGGCCTGGGCAAAACCGTGCAGACGCTGGCCCACATCCTGGTCGAGAAGGAAGCCGGCCGCCTGACCGCCCCGGCACTGGTCATCGCGCCCACCAGCCTGATGGGCAACTGGCAGGAAGAGGCCGCGCGCTTTGCGCCTGGCCTCAAGGTACTGCTGCTGCAGGGCAAGGACCGCATGGGGCAGTTCGACCAGATCGACGAGGCCGACCTGGTGCTGACCACCTACGCGCTGCTGCCGCGCGACGAGGAAAAACTGCGCGAGCATGACTTCCACCTGGTCATTCTGGACGAGTCGCACTACATCAAGAACACCCGTTCGAAGGCAGCGCAAAGCGCGGGCCTGCTGCGTGCGCGCCACCGGTTGTGCCTGTCGGGCACGCCGCTGGAAAATCACTTGGGCGAGCTGTGGTCGCAGTTCCACTTCCTGCTGCCCGGCTTGCTGGGTGACGAGAAGGGCTTCAACTCCGTGTTCCGCCATCCGATCGAACGCCAGGACGATCCGCTGCGCCGCGCATTGCTGAACCGCCGCATCAAGCCGTTTCTGCTGCGCCGTACCAAGGACAGCGTGGCGAAAGAGTTGCCGCCCAAGACCGAGATGGTGCGCAAGGTCGAACTGACCGGCGCCCAGCGCGACCTGTACGAAACCGTGCGCCTGGCCATGGACCAGAAAGTGCGCGAGGAAATCGACCGCAAGGGCGTGGCGCGCAGCCAGATCGTGATTCTGGAAGCGCTGCTCAAGCTGCGCCAGGTGTGCTGCGACCCGCGGCTGGTGAAAAGCACCACCAAGAAGCAGCAGGCCGCCGGCTCGGCCAAGCTGGCCGACCTGATGCAGATGGTGGAAGACCTGTTGGAGGAAAAGCGCAAGATCCTGGTGTTCTCGCAATTCACCAGCATGCTGGAGCTGATCGAGGAAGAACTGGAAGCGCGCGACATTCCGTACGCCCTGCTGACCGGCGACACCAAAGATCGCGGCGCGCAGGTCGCGGCGTTCCAGCAAGGGGCTGTGCCTATCTTCCTGATATCGCTGAAAGCCGGTGGCGTGGGCCTGAACCTGACCGCCGCCGACACGGTGATTCACTATGATCCGTGGTGGAATCCTGCCGCCGAAAACCAGGCCACCGACCGCGCCTGGCGTATCGGACAGGACAAGCCGGTATTTGTGTATAAACTAATCGCCAAGGGCACGCTGGAAGAAAAGATCCAAGTCTTGCAGCAGAAGAAGTCCGATCTGGCGCAGTCCATCCTGGCAGAAGGCGAGTCGCAGAAAATGGCGCTCACCCAGGAGGATCTGCAACAAATCTTCGCACCTCTGGTGGAGTAATCAATGGGTCAAACGATAGCGGAACTCCAGGCAGCACTACAGCAATCGCAAGCCAACGAAGCCCGCTATCGGCTCCTGCTGGAGCACAGCAGCGAAATCAGCTGGATGGCCGATTGCGCCACGCTCCAGCTGACCTGGCTTAGTCCCGCAGCTGAACGCCAGTTCGGCTACACGCTGGAAACCGCACAAGCACTGGCGGCTGGCCTGCTCAAGGATCTACAAGGCCGGCTCACGCGCTACGCCGAGGGCGATCTCAGCCGCCGGCGCTTGCTGCGTGAAGCCGAACTGGCCCACGCCGATGGCCACATGGTGCCGGTGGAAATCGAATCCACGCTCATTCTCGACAGCAGCGGCGTGCCCGCCACGGTGGTGGGCGTGGTACGCGACCTCAGCGCGCGCCGCGAGCTGGCTGTGCAGCAGAAAAAGTTTGCGTCCATGTTGTCGCACGAATTCCGCACACCGCTGTCGACCATCGATGGCGCCGTGCAGCGGCTGGAGATGACGGGTACGCACCACGACGAAGCTACGCGCAAGCGCTACCGCAAAATCCAGACCGCTGTCGACCGCATGCTGGCGATGCTCGATGAATACCTGTCGCCCGAGCGCATGGCCAGTATCGGCCGTGAACGCCAGGCCAACGAAATCAACCCATCGATGCTGTTGCAGACGGCCGCCGAGCAGGCCCAGCGCCGCCGCAAGGATGTGAGCGTAAAGACACAGGGTTTGCCGCAATGGATGCGCTGCGATCCGGCCGGCATGCGTTTATGTCTTGAAATTTTGCTTGATAATGCAATAAAGTACACAGAAGATAATATTCCGATAGAATTGGTAGGAAGAATTGCAACGGAAGGTGGTGTGGAATTACTGGTGCGCGACCACGGCGCCGGGATTCCCGAGGCGGAATTGCCGCATGTTTTCGACAAGGCCTATCGCGGCAGCAATGCTGTCGGTGTGACCGGTTCAGGTTTGGGGCTGTATATGGCGCGTTCCGTGGTGGATGTCCACGGCGGTACGGTGACGGCTCGAAATCTTTCTGAAAGCGGCACGGAATTTCGGATTTGGTTGCCGGTGGCGGCCAATGCCGGGAAAAACCTTGCGCCTGCCGATGTCAGCAGTGATAATTCCCGGGACGCAACGTAATTGTCCCAGGTCTGGGCATAATTGCTCAACAATTGAACGAATGGCGCATCAATGACGCAAATACTCATCGTGGAAGACAATCTGGACTACGCCGAAGAAATGGCGGAGTTCTTGACTGAGCTTGAACACGAAGTACACATCACCAATAACGCCAGCGATATGTGGTCTGCCCTCAGCCAGGGCAATGTCGGCGTGGTCGTGCTGGATCTCGGCCTGCCCGATGAAGATGGCTTCAACGTCATCCCGCGCATGCGCCAGTTGTATCCGCAGATCGGCCTGCTGGTGCTGACCGGCCGCGTGGCGTTCGATAACCGGATTCTGGGGCTGCGCCTGGGCGCCGACCACTATCTCACCAAGCCTATCAAATTCCCGGAACTGGCGGCGCACATTGAAGCGCTGGACCGCCGGGTGGGGCCGCAGGAAACCATTCCGGCCCCCAGCAAGTGGACGCTGAAAGTCAGCGCGCGCCAGCTGGAACTGCAGGGCATGGCCATCACGCTTACTGAAAAAGAGTGCAATTTCCTGCATCTGCTAACGATAAACACCCGTCCTGTGCCGCGCCAGGTGATTGTGGCCGGTATCGGCGGCGACGATCCGGATGCCGGCCGCCGTGTCGACATGCTGGTCTACCGTCTGCGCAAGAAGGCCCGCACCGGCCTGGGCCAGGATCTGCCGCTGCGCAGCGCCTATGGCGAGGGCTATAGCCTGTCCGCCAGCTTTAATCTTTCGTAATCAGGGACAGAGTCGCAGCGAATTTTGGCTTTGCCAATTTAATCGGGGACAGAGTCGAACAACAAGGGTAGAATCGGGCTTCCGATCTACCCTTTTTTGTTTTCCGTATGGCTCGCCTGCCCCGTTTAATCGTCCCCAACCAGCCTCACCACGTCATCCAGACCGGCGCCAACAACCAGGATGTCTTCCTGGATGCCCAAGACTACCAAACCTTCCTCGGTTGGCTGCGCAGCGCCGCCAAAACCTACAAAGTGGCCATCCATGCCTATGTTTTGATGTCAAACCATCTACATTTGCTGGTCACACCGTCCGATGACGCGGGGCTGGGGCAGATGATGCAGTGGATAGGCCGTTATTACGTGCCCTATTTCAACCAAAAATATGCCCGTAGCGGAACTTTGTGGAATGGACGCTACAAAACATCGCTCATCGATGCTGACGAATACTTCATGTTGTGCAGCCGTTACATCGAATTCAACCCGGTCCGCAACGGCATGGTCAGCCGCGCTGAAGACTATCCATGGTCCAGTTACAGCCATCATGCCGGCATCCGGCCGGACGGTTTAATTACTGACCACGCCAAAGTCTGGGCGCTGGGCAATACGCCTTTCCAGCGCGAGGCAGCTTACATTGCCATGGCCGAACCGGCGCTGTCCAACGACCAGATCACCTTGATTGGCAAGGCCTTGCTCAAAGGCTGGCCGCTGGGTTCGCAGCAGTTCCAGACCGCATTGCAAACCAAGGTCAAGCGCCAGGTATTGCCGGCAAAACGCGGCCGTCCGTTCAAAATCAAGCCTCCGGCAACGTAGGGCTTCACTCTGTCCCCAATTAAAAAAATCAGAGACTTCCGAAAAATTAATTCGACTCCGACCCTAATTGTTCTTGTTGAGGTTTACGCTGCATTGCACTAACCTTGTTTTTCAAGCCAATCAGTTTTGGAGTTAGCCATGGAAGCGCAAGGTCTGTACGATCCGTCCAATGAACACGATGCCTGCGGTGTCGGTTTCGTCGCCCACATCAAGGGTAACAAGAGTCACTCGATTGTGGAGCAGGGTCTGCTGATCTTGAAGAACCTCGATCACCGGGGCGCAGTCGGTGCGGACCCGCTGATGGGCGACGGCGCCGGTATCCTGATCCAGATTCCGGACCAGTACTACCGCGACGAAATGGCCAAGCAAGGCGTGGAACTGCCACCGCCCGGCGAATACGGCGTCGGCATGGTGTTCCTGCCCAAGGAAAACGCCTCGCGTATCGCTTGCGAACAGGAAATCGAACGCGCAGTGCGCGCCGAAGGCCAGGTCGTGCTCGGCTGGCGTAATGTACCGGTCGATGGTGACATGCCGATGTCGCCGACCGTGCGCGCCAAGGAACCGGTGATCCGCCAGATCTTCATTGGCCGCGGCGCCGACATCATGGTCACTGACGCGCTCGAGCGTAAACTGTACGTGATCCGCAAATCGTCGGGCCACGCGATCCAGGCGCTGAAACTGATCCACGGCAAAGAATTCTTCGTGGCCTCGCTGTCGGCCCGTACCATCGTCTACAAAGGCCTGCTGCTGGCGGACCAGGTAGGCGTGTATTACAAAGACCTGCAGGACGCGCGCTGCGTGTCGGCGCTGGCGCTGGTCCACCAGCGTTTCTCGACCAACACCTTCCCGGAATGGCCGCTGGCCCACCCGTACCGCCTGATCGCCCACAACGGCGAGATCAACACCGTCAAAGGCAACTTCAACTGGATGCGTGCGCGTGAAGGCGTGATGAAATCAGCGGTGCTGGGCGACGACCTGGGCAAGCTGTTCCCGCTGATCTACGAAGGCCAGTCGGACACCGCCTGCTTCGACAACGCGCTGGAACTGCTGCTCATGGCAGGCTACCCGCTGGCCCAGGCGATGATGATGATGATACCGGAAGCCTGGGAAAATCACGGCACGATGGACGACAATCGCCGCGCGTTCTACGAATATCACGCCGCCATGATGGAACCGTGGGACGGCCCGGCCGCCATGGCCTTCACCGACGGCCGCTACATCGGCGGTACGCTGGACCGTAACGGCCTGCGTCCAGCCCGTTACATCGTGACCGACGACGATCTCGTGGTGATGGCCTCGGAATCCGGCGTGCTGCCGATTCCAGAATCGAAAATCATCCAGAAATGGCGTCTGCAGCCAGGCAAGATGTTCCTGATCGACCTGGAAGCGGGCCGTATCGTCGACGATAAAGAACTGAAAGACACCTACGCCAACGCCAAGCCGTACAAGGCCTGGATCAACGCGGTGCGTATCAAGCTCAACGAGATCAAGCTCAGCGAAAGCCAGCTGGCGCACAACCGCGCCAAGGACAAGCCGGCCGCCGGCGAAAAAGCCGTGCCGTCGCTGCTGGACCGCCAGCAGGCGTTTGGCTACACCCAGGAAGACCTGAAATTCCTGATGGCGCCGATGGCCGCTTCCGGTGAGGAAGCCACGGGTTCGATGGGCAATGACTCGCCGCTGGCCGTCATGTCCAACAAGCTCAAGCCGCTGTATTCCTATTTCAAGCAGCTGTTCGCCCAGGTGACCAACCCGCCCATCGACCCGATCCGCGAAGCCATGGTGATGTCGCTGGTATCGTTCATCGGTCCCAAGCCGAATCTGCTGGACACCAACAACGTCAACCCGCCGATGCGCCTTGAAGTGGCGCAGCCGGTGCTGGGCTTTGACGACATGGAGCGTCTGCGCAACATCAGCCTGCATACCGGCGGCAAGTTCAAATCGTACGAACTGGGCATCTGCTATCCGCTGGCCTGGGGCAAGGAAGGCGTGGAAGCCTGCCTGGCGTCGCTGTGCGCGGAAGCGGTTGATGCGGTCAAGTCCGGCCACAACATCCTGATCGTGTCGGACCGTTCGATCGGCCCGGACCGCGTGGCGATCCCGGCGCTGCTGGCCACCTCGACCATTCATCAGCACCTGGTCAGCAAAGGCCTGCGCGCCTCGACCGGCCTGGTGGTGGAAACCGGCTCGGCCCGCGAGACCCACCACTTCGCGCTGCTGGCTGGTTACGGCGCGGAAGCGATCCACCCGTACCTGGCGATGGAAACCCTGGCCGAAATGGCAGCCGGCTTGCCGGGCGATATGTCGGCGGAAAAAGCCATCTACAACTTCACCAAAGCCATCGGCAAAGGCCTGATGAAGGTGATGTCGAAGATGGGCATTTCGACCTATATGTCCTACTGCGGCGCGCAGATCTTTGAAGCTGTTGGTTTGAACAAGTCGCTGGTCGACAAATACTTCCGTGGCACCGCGTCCAATGTGGAAGGCATCGGCGTGTTTGAAGTGGCGGAAGAAGCGCTGCGCCTGCACAACGTGGCCTTCGGCGACGATCCGGTGCTGGCCAACCATCTGGACGCCGGTGGCGAATATGCCTTCCGCGTGCGCGGTGAAGACCATCTGTGGACGCCGGACGCGATCGCCAAGCTGCAGCACTCGACCCGTGCCAACAATTTCTCCAGCTATAAAGAGTACGCCCAGATCATCAATGACCAGAGCAAGCGCCACCTGACGCTGCGCGGCCTGTTCGAATTCAAACTCGATCCGGCCAAGGCGATACCGCTGGATGAAGTGGAGCCAGCCAAGGAAATCGTCAAGCGCTTTGCCACCGGCGCGATGTCGATGGGCTCGATCTCGACCGAAGCCCACGCGACCCTGGCGGTGGCGATGAACCGTATCGGCGGCAAGTCCAACACCGGTGAAGGCGGCGAAGATCCATCGCGCTACACCATGGAACTCAAGGGCATCAAGATCAAGCAGGGCGAGACCATGGCTTCGGTCATGGGCAAAGAACAGATGGTGGTCGACATTCCTCTGCAAGAGGGCGACTCGCTGCGTTCGCGCATCAAGCAGGTGGCGTCGGGCCGTTTCGGCGTGACTGCGGCTTACCTGAACTCGGCTGACCAGATCCAGATCAAGATGGCGCAGGGCGCCAAACCGGGCGAAGGCGGCCAGCTGCCTGGCCACAAGGTGTCGGAATACATCGCCACGCTGCGCTTCTCGGTGCCGGGCGTCGGTCTGATTTCGCCGCCGCCGCACCACGATATTTACTCGATTGAAGATCTGGCGCAGCTGATCCACGATCTGAAGAACGCCAACCCGCGCGCGTCGATCTCGGTCAAGCTGGTGTCGGAAGTGGGGATCGGCACCGTCGCGGCGGGTGTGACCAAGGCCAAGGCTGACCACGTGGTGGTGGCTGGCCATGACGGTGGCACCGGCGCGTCGCCGCTGTCGTCGGTCAAGCACGCCGGCACGCCATGGGAGCTGGGCCTGGCTGAAACCCAGCAGACGCTGGTGCTGAATGGCCTGCGTAGCCGTATCCGCGTCCAGGCCGATGGCCAGATGCGTACTGGCCGCGACGTAGTGATCGCCGCCATGCTGGGCGCCGATGAAATCGGCTTCGCCACCGCACCGCTGGTGGTGGAAGGCTGCATCATGATGCGCAAATGCCACCTGAACACCTGCCCGGTCGGCGTTGCCACCCAGGATCCGGTGCTGCGCGCCAAGTTCTCGGGCAAGCCGGAGTATGTGGTGAACTACTTCTTCTTCGTGGCGGAAGAAGCGCGTCAACTCATGGCCCAGCTGGGCATCCGTACTTATGACGAGCTGATCGGCCGCGTCGACCTGCTGGACAAGTCGAAAGCCATCTCGCACTGGAAAGCGCAAGGTCTGGACTTCAGCAACATCTTCTACGCGCCGGCAGTGCCAAACGGCGACGCCATCTATCACACGATGGAACAGGATCACGGCCTGGACAAGGCACTGGACCACAAGCTGATCGCCCAGGCCAAAGCGGCGCTGGAAAAAGGCGAGCGCGTCTCCTTCATCTCGCCGGTGAAGAACCTGAACCGCACCGTGGGCACCATGCTGTCGGGCGAAGTAGCCAAGCGCTACGGCCATGCCGGCCTGCCGGATGACACCATCCACATCCAGCTGCAAGGCACGGCCGGCCAGTCGGCCTGCGCTTTCCTGGCGCACGGCATCACCATCGACCTGGTGGGCGAAGGCAACGACTACGTTGGCAAAGGCCTGTCGGGCGGCCGCATCATCGTGCGCCCGAATACCGAGTTCCGCGGCTGGGCAGTGAACAACATCATCATCGGCAACACCGTGCTGTACGGTGCGATCAGCGGCGAAGCCTTCTTCAACGGCGTGGCTGGCGAGCGTTTCGCCGTGCGTAACTCGGGCGCCACCGCCATCGTTGAAGGTACTGGCGACCACGGTTGCGAGTACATGACCGGCGGCACGGTGGTGGTGCTGGGCAACACCGGCCGTAACTTCGCGGCCGGCATGTCGGGCGGTATTGCCTACGTCTACGATCCGGACGGCGATTTCGAATCGCGCTGCAATACCGCGATGGTTACGCTGGAGCGGGTGCTGACCGCGAAAGAGCAGGCAGTCGACAGCGCCAGCTTCCACGTGCAGCACAAAGACCATGGCCGCGAGGCTGACGAGGTGATCCTCAAGCGTCTGATCGAGCGCCACTTCAAGCACACCGGCAGCACGCGCGCGCGCCTGTTGCTGGATAACTGGGCCGAAGGCCGCAGCAAGTTCGTCAAGGTATTTCCTAGCGAATACAAACGCGCTCTGGCCGAGATGGCCGAAGACGTGGCGAACCAGGCCGCTGCCGCCCAGCCTATCGCTGCCTGATCGAACAGAATATATTTAAGGAACTATCGTGGGTAAAATCACCGGCTTCATGGAATTCCAGCGTCAGGAAGAAGGCTATCTGCCGCCAGCGACGCGCCTGAAAAACTACGCGGAATTTGTTATTCCATTGACCAAGGAGCAAGCCAAGGTTCAGGGCGCACGCTGCATGGACTGCGGCATCCCGTTCTGCAACAACGGCTGCCCGGTCAACAACATCATCCCGGACTGGAACGATCTGGTTTATCGGGGCAACTACCGCGAGGCGCTGGACACCCTGCACTCGACCAACAACTTCCCGGAATTCACCGGCCGCATCTGCCCGGCGCCGTGCGAGGCGGCCTGTACGCTGGGCATCCACGAGCTGCCCGTTGGCATCAAGTCGATCGAGCACAAGATCATCGACGAAGGCTGGGAACACGGCTGGGTGGTGCCGCAACCTGCGGCCAGACAAACCGGCAAGAAAGTCGCGGTAGTCGGCTCCGGCCCCGCCGGCCTGGCTGCGGCCCAGCAGCTGGCGCGCGCCGGCCACGCGGTGACCGTGTTTGAAAAATCCGACCGCGTCGGCGGCCTGCTGCGCTATGGCATTCCCGACTTCAAGATGGAAAAGTCGCACATCGACCGCCGCGTCAAGCAGATGGAAGCCGAAGGCGTGGTGTTCCGCACCTCGGTGCTGATCGGCAAGGATTTCCCGGCCAATGTGAACAACTGGGCCAAGGAAACCATCTTCCCCGAAGACCTGCAAAAGGATTTCGACGCCGTGGTGCTGGCGGGCGGCGCCGAGCAGCCGCGCGACCTGCCGGTGCCAGGCCGCGAACTCAAGGGCGTGCATTTCGCCATGGACTTCCTGCCGCAGCAGAACAAGGTCAACGCGGGCGACAAGCTCAAGGATCAGATCAAGGCCACTGGCAAGCATGTGGTGGTGATCGGCGGCGGCGACACCGGTTCCGACTGCGTCGGCACCTCCAACCGTCACGGCGCCGCCTCGGTGACCCAGTTTGAACTGATGCCGATGCCGCCGGAGCAGGAAAACAAGCCGCTGGTCTGGCCTTACTGGCCAACCAAGCTGCGCACCTCGTCCTCGCACGAAGAAGGTTGCGAGCGCGACTGGGCCGTGGCCACCAAGCGCCTGGAAGGCAAGGGCGGCAAGCTGGAGAAGCTGGTGGCCTGCCGCGTCGAGTGGAAAGACGGCAAGATGATTGAAGTACCGAACTCGGAATTCGACGTGAAGGCCGACCTGGTGTTCCTGGCCATGGGCTTTGTGTCGCCGGTGGCCACCATCCTGGATGCGTTCGGTGTTGACAAAGATGCACGCGGCAATGCCAAGGCAAGCACTGACGGCGAAGGCTGCTACAAGACTTCCGTCCCCAACGTCTTCGCAGCGGGCGATATGCGCCGCGGCCAGTCGCTGGTGGTCTGGGCCATCCGCGAAGGCCGCCAGTGCGCGCGCGCGGTGGACGAGTTCCTGATGGGCAGTTCCGAGTTGCCGCGTTAAGCTCAAGACACGGCGATCAGGCTCAGCCTGACTCCCTGCCGGATGCAGACGGGCGATCCCTGGCTGCATCCGGTTTTTTTTTGGAAAGTATCGTGCCATGCACCGCAGCAATGTAACAATTAGTGCTTGGTGTAAATTGCTGACTTTGGGTTCAGTAGTGTTGTATTATCTGCCACTCACTGCCTCTCCCTGAGGTGGGTCTCTGCAGAGATGATGCTTTCTGCACTACAATACGGCATTCAAAAAAATGAGTTCAGTCGTGCCTAATCTAGTCGAAATCCGTGATTTACACTTCACCTATGGCAAGCGCGCAATCCTGTCGGGCTTGAACATGGACTTCCCGCGCGGGAAGGTGGTAGCCATCATGGGCGGCTCGGGTAGCGGCAAGACCACCGTGCTGCGGTTGATCGGCGGCCAGCTGCGTCCGCACAAGGGCCACGTCAAGGTGCAGGGCCAGGTGGTGCACAAGCTCAATACCGCTGGCCTGTATCTGCTGCGCCGCAAGATGGGCATGCTGTTCCAGCACGGCGCGTTGTTTACCGACCTCTCGGTGTTTGAAAACGTCGCTTTCCCGCTGCGTGAGCATACCGATCTGCCGGAAGATCTGATCCGCAATCTGGTGTTAATGAAATTGCAAGCCGTGGGCCTGCGCAATGCCGCCAAACTCAAGCCCGGAGAAATCTCCGGCGGTATGGCGCGCCGCGTGGCGCTGGCGCGTTCGATCGCGCTGGACCCAGAACTGATTATGTATGACGAGCCGTTCGCCGGCCTGGACCCGATCTCGATGGGCGTCACCGCCAACCTGATCCGCAACCTGAATACGGCGCTGGGCTCGACCACGGTGCTGGTGTCGCACGACGTCAAAGAGAGCTTTGCCATCGCCGACTATGTTTATTTCCTGTCGCAGGGCAAGATCGTCGCGCACGGCACGCCGGCCGAGATGAGCGTGTCCACCGACCCGTATGTGAAGCAGTTCGTCAACGCGGAAGCGGACGGCCCGGTGCCGTTCCACTATCCAGGCAAGTCCCTGGCCGACGATCTGGGCCTGGGAGTTGAAGTATGAGTGTCAAGAATTGGTTGTCCCGGCTGGGCGCGCCGCTGCGCGATTACATTGAGAGCATCGGGCTTGGCGCCCGTACCTTTGGCACCATGCTGGGCTTGTCGCCGGGCTTGCTGAAGCGTCCGCGCCTGGTGATCGAGCAGCTGCATTTCATCGGCAATTATTCGATGCTGATTATTACCCTGTCCGGCCTGTTTGTCGGCATGGTGCTGGGCTTGCAGGGTTATTACACGCTCAATAAATACGGCGCCGAGCAATCGCTGGGCCTGCTGGTGGCGCTGGGTCTGACCCGCGAACTGGGGCCGGTGATCACTGCGCTGCTGTTTGCCGGCCGCGCCGGCACCTCACTGACCGCCGAAATCGGCCTGATGAAGGCGGGTGAGCAGCTGTCAGCCATGGAAATGATGGCCGTGAACCCGATCCAGCGCGTGCTGGCGCCGCGTTTCTGGGCGGGCGCCCTGTCGGTGCCGTTGCTGGCCTCGGTGTTCAGCGCCGTGGGTGTGCTGGGCGGCTGGCTGGTCGGCGTGCAGCTGATCGGGGTCGATGACGGCGCGTTCTGGTCGCAGATGCAGGGCGGCGTCGATATCTGGAAAGACATCTTTAACGGTTTCGCCAAGAGCGTGGTGTTTGGCATTGCGATCACCTTCATCGCCCTGTACCAGGGCTACGAAGCGCAGCCGACGCCGGAAGATGTGGCGCGCGCCACCACCCGTACTGTCGTGATCTCATCGCTGATGATCTGGTGGCTGGACTTCATGATGACGGCGCTGATGTTCAGCAAATAAAAGATAAAGAACTGAGGAAGAATTACTATGCAACGCAAATCTCTGGATGTCTGGGTCGGTCTGTTTATCGTGGTCGGCGTGGCCGCACTGATGTTCCTGGCGCTGAAAGCTGGCAACATGAGCTCGCTGTCGTTCGGCAAGACCTATGCCATCACCGCCAAGTTCGACAACATCGGCAGCCTGCGCCCACAAGCCGCAGTGAAAGCCTCCGGTGTGGTGGTAGGCCGTGTGGGAGAGATCAAGTTTGATGACAAGAGCTATCAGGCACTGGTAACCTTGAACATGGAAGAGGGCTATAAGTTCCCGAAAGATAGCTCGGCCAAAATTCTGACCGCAGGCTTGCTGGGCGAACAATACGTTGGCCTGGAAGCGGGCGGCGACACCAATAATCTGGCGGCAGGCGACAAGATCGCCCGCACGCAATCGGCTGCCGTGCTGGAAGACCTGATCAACCAGTTCATCTACAGCAAGGCTGCAGAAGGAAAGGACGATAAATGATCCGTACCGCGAAACCACTCCGCCAGGCCGCGCTGGCGCTGGGCGTCACCATGATGCTGGCCGGCTGCGCCGGTCCGAACCCGCGCGACCCGTACGAGGGCTTTAACCGCGCCATGTTCAGTTTCAACGATACGGTCGATACCTATGCGCTGAAACCAGTGGCTACCGTGTACAAGAACGTGACGCCGAGCTTTGTGCAGACCGGCGTCAGCAACTTCTTCGGCAACCTGGGCGATGCCTGGACCGCCGTCAATCAGTTCCTGCAAGGCAATGGCGAAGCCGGTATGTCCGACCTGAGCCGTTTTGCGCTGAACTCGACGCTGGGTATCGTCGGCCTGTTCGACATCGCGTCGGAAGCCGGCTTGCCCAAGCACAAGGAAGACTTCGGCCAGACGCTCGGTGTGTGGGGCGTGCAATCCGGTCCCTACCTGATGCTGCCGCTGCTGGGCCCATCGACGGTGCGTGACACCGCCGCCCTGCCGCTGGACATCGCTGGCGACATCTGGCGCTACAAGGAGCCGGTGTATATCCGCAACATTGGTACCGGCCTGCGCGTGGTGGACCAGCGCGCCGCCCTGCTGGACGCCTCTTCGCTGCTGGAAGACGCGGCGCTGGACCGCTATGAATTCATCCGCGACGGCTTCCTGCAGCGCCGCGAAAGCCAGATTCACCCGGACGGCGACGGCCCGATGCGCAAACCGGCAAAAGATGACGACATGGAAACTTCTGCACCCGTGTCATCCGAATCGGCCACAAAAGAGTTAAACTCCGGCACACCGGCTGCGAAACCAGACAGCCAGTGACACCCGAAGAACCCTCATAAGGCACAAAAAGATGAAATTTATCAAACAATTTATCGCTTTAGCAACTGTTGCACTGGCCTTTAACGCCCACGCTGCAGCGCCTGCGCCGGCCAACGAAGCGCCGGACGTGCTGGTCAAGCGCATCAGCCAGGACGTGATCGACACCGCCAAGGCCGACAAAGCCATCCAGGCGGGCGACACCAAGAAGGTGATCGACCTGGTGGAAACCAAGATCCTGCCGTACGTCGACTTCCAGCGCATGACCGCACTGGCCGCCGGCCGTTTCTGGCGCGATGCGACGCCGGACCAGCAAAAAGCGCTGACCGAACAGTTCCGTGCACTGCTGGTATTCACCTACTCGGGCGCGCTGTCACAGGTTAAAGACCAGACCATCGAATTCAAGCCACTGCGCGCTGCCGCTGACGACACTGAAGTCGAAGTGCGTTCGCAAGTCAACATGCCACGCGGCGAGCCGATTCCGCTGAACTACCGCGTTGCCAAAGGTCCACAAGGCTGGAAAATCTACGACATCAACGTGCTGGGCGCGTGGCTGGTCGAGACCTACAAAGGCACCTTCGCTTCGGAAATCTCGAAAGGCGGCATGGACGGCCTGATCAAGGCGCTGACCGAGAAAAACAAGAAGCTGGCCAGCAAACCGCTGAATACCAACGCACCTAAGAAGTAAGCTAACGCCATGAACGCCGTTACCGAACCTGTCGACAACCTGCAGTCGCTCACGTCCCTGACCGTGCTCAACGCCACTGCGGCGCTGGAGCGTGGTTACGCCGCTCTCAAGGCCGGCCAGACCGTGTTTGACCTGCGCCATGTGTTGACGGTAGACTCGGTGGCGGTGTCGGTCATGCTGTCGTGGCAGCGTGCCGCGCAGCAGGCCGGCGTCAAGCTGGAACTGAAAAACCTGCCGCCAGCGCTGCAAAGCCTGACCAAGCTATATGGCGTGTGCTCGCTGCTGTTCCCGACCGACGTCAAGCTGGAACAGGACGGCGCCGCGCTGCGCAATCCTGCGCACGATGAATTCTCTCCGGTCAAGGCACCGGAATCGGTCTTCTCCAAGAAGACCCAGGTGGCCGGCGACTCCGCCGCCCACCATCACCATTGACCCCCGCCCCACACCGCCGCTTGCAGTAAATCTGGGTCCGGCTCAGCCGGATCAAAATTCCAATATAATTGAACGTTGTTGCCGCAGCCGCAGAGCCGCGGCGCCCGCAGCATCTTCCCCTGCGCCGGCCCGGCCGCCGCAACCTTATAGATAAGTCAAGAATGACAGCGATCCAAATAAGCAATGTCGAGAAGCGCTACAAGTCGCTCCAGGCGCTGGGCGGCGTGTCCCTCGCCATCGAAGAAGGCGAGTTTTTCGGCCTGCTGGGGCCGAATGGCGCCGGCAAAACCACCCTCATTTCCATCATCGCCGGCCTGATCCGTCCCGATGCGGGTTCGGTCAAGATCCACGGCCACTGCGTGGTCAGCGACTTCCGCGAAGCGCGCAAAAAGCTCGGCGTGGTGCCGCAGGAACTGGTGTTCGATCCGTTCTTCACGGTGCGCGAAACGCTGCGCTTGCAATCCGGTTACTTTGGCCTCAAAAACAACGATGCCTGGATTGACGAGGTGATGCACAACCTCGACCTCACCAATAAGGCGGACACCAATATGCGTGCACTGTCCGGCGGCATGAAGCGCCGCGTGTTGGTGGCGCAGGCGCTGGTGCACAAGCCGCCCGTGATCGTGCTCGATGAGCCGACCGCCGGTGTCGACGTCGAACTGCGCCAGACCCTGTGGAAGTTCATCTCGCGCCTGAACCGCGAAGGCCACACCGTGGTGCTGACCACCCACTATCTGGAAGAAGCCCAAGCCATGTGCAAGCGCGTGGCCATGCTCAAGCTGGGCCAGGTGGTGGCGCTGGACTCGATGGCCTCGCTGATCCGCCGCATCTCCGGTTCGCAGCTCATCGTCAACATGAAGCACGGCGATCTGCCGGAAGACCTGCGCGCGCTGGTCACGCATCCGGAAGCCTCGGAGCACGGCAAGAAGTACAGCCTGCGCATCAATGAATACGCTGAAGTCGAACAGATCCTGAAACGCCTGCGCGAGTCGGGCGCCATCATCGACGAGATGCAACTGCAACAAGCGGATCTGGAAGATATCTTCATCCAGATCATGGAAAAAGGTACCGTATGAACTTCCTCTCCGCCGGCTTCCGCACCCTGGTCTACAAGGAGACCCTGCGCTTCTGGAAGGTCGCCACGCAAACCATCGCCGCGCCGATCCTGACCGCCATGTTGTACCTGCTGATCTTCGGCCACGTGCTGGAAGGCCGCGTCACGGTCTACCAGGACGTCAACTACACCTCGTTCCTGATCCCGGGCCTGGTGATGATGAGCGTGCTGCAGAACTCGTTCGCCAACTCGTCATCCTCGCTGATCCAGTCGAAGATCACGGGTAACCTGGTGTTCGTGCTGCTGACGCCTTTGTCGCACTGGGAGATCTTCTCTGCCTACGTGATTGCCGCCATGGTGCGCGGCATCGTGGTGGGCCTGGGCGTGTTCCTGGTGACCGCATGGTTTGCGCACCTGACGTTCGCGGCGCCGTTGTGGATACTGGTGTTTGCGCTGCTGGGCGCCGCCATCCTCGGCACCATGGGCCTGATCGCCGGCATCTGGGCCGAGAAATTCGACCAGCTGGCCGCATTCCAGAATTTCCTGATCGTGCCGCTGACCTTCCTGGCCGGCGTGTTCTACTCGATCCATTCGCTGCCGCCAGTGTGGCAGGCAGTCTCGCATTTGAATCCGTTCTTCTACATGATCGACGGCTTCCGTTACGGCTTCTTCGGCCAGTCCGACGTCAATCCGCTGGTGAGCGTGGCCATTGTTGCGGCCTTCCTCGTCGTGCTGGCGTTCCTGGCGATTCGTTTGCTGCGCAGCGGTTACCGCCTGCGCCACTAAATTCAAGGACTCATCATGCCTACTACTCCAGAACTCATCCACGGCTATATCACGGCCGGTCTCGAATGCACCCACCTCGAAGTGGAGGGCGACGGCCAGCACTTCCAGGCCGTGATTGTGTCGCCTGCGTTTGCAGGAAAACGTCCGATCCAGCGCCACCAGCTGGTGTACGCTGCACTGGGCGACCGCATGCGTGAAGAAATCCACGCGCTGTCGATGAAAACCCTCACCCCTGAAGAATACCAAGGATAAGCATGGACAAGCTTCTGATCCAGGGCGGTAACCGCCTGAACGGCGACATTACCATTTCCGGCGCCAAGAACGCCGCACTGCCTATCCTGTGCGCTGGCCTGCTGACCGCGGGCGACGTTGAACTGTCCAATGTGCCGCATCTGCACGACGTCTCGACCATCCTGAAGCTGCTGGGCGAGACCGGCCTGAAAGTCACGCAGGATGGCGACAAGGTCACGCTGAACGGCAGCGCCATCACCAAGCTGGAAGCGCCGTACGACCTGGTGAAAACCATGCGCGCATCGATCCTGGTGCTGGGTCCCCTGCTGGCGCGTTTCGGCGAAGCCAAGGTCTCGCTGCCAGGCGGCTGCGCGATTGGTTCGCGTCCGGTCGACCAGCACATCAAGGGCCTGCAGGCACTGGGCGCCGACATCACCGTTGAAGGCGGCTACATCTACGCCAAATGCGCCAAGCTGAAAGGCGCGCGCATCGTCACCGACATGATCACCGTGACCGGCACCGAGAACCTGCTGATGGCCGCCACGCTGGCCGAAGGCGAGACCGTGCTGGAAAACGCCGCCTGCGAACCTGAGGTGACCGACCTGGCCCACCTGCTGGTGGCGATGGGCGCGAAGATCGACGGCATCGGCACCAACCGTCTGGTGATCCAGGGTGTACCGGAACTGCACGGCGCCAGGCATGCCGTGATTTCGGACCGTATCGAAGCCGCGACCTTCCTGTGCGCGGTAGCCGCTACCGGTGGCGACATCACCATCCGCAACACCCGTGTGGATATCATGGATGCGGCGCTGGACAAGCTGCGCGAGATCGGTCTGGAACTGACCATCGGCGACACCTGGATCCGCGCGAAAATGGACAAGCGTCCAAACGCTGTCACCTTCCGCACCACCGAATACCCTGGCTTCCCGACCGACATGCAGGCGCAGTTCATGGCGGTGAACACCATCGCCGCCGGCGCCAGCCGCGTGACGGAAACCATTTTTGAAAACCGCTTCATGCACGTCCAGGAGATGAACCGCCTGGGCGCGCAAATTGAAACCGATGGCAACACCGCCTTTATCAAAGGCGTTGAACAGCTGGTTGGCGCGCCTGTGATGGCGACCGACCTGCGTGCATCTGCTTCGCTGGTCATCGCCGGCCTGGCTGCGCGCGGTGAAACGCTGATCGACCGCATCTATCACCTGGACCGCGGCTACGATCAGATGGAAGTCAAACTCTCCGCCGTAGGCGCTAACATCCAGCGAATCAAATAAGCCATCATGAGTGCATTCCAAGCCGACTCCCAACAGCTGATTCTTGCGCTGTCGAAGGGCCGCATTTTTGAAGACACGCTGCCGCTGCTTGAAGCAGCAGGCATCACCGTCACCGAAAATCCGGATACTTCGCGCAAGCTGATCCTGCCGACCAATGACCCGAACGTGCGCGTGCTGATCGTGCGCGCCACCGACGTGCCGACCTATGTGCAGCATGGCGCGGCGGACTTCGGCGTGGCTGGCAAGGATGTGCTGCTGGAGCACGGCGGCGAAGGCCTGTACCAGCCTATCGACCTGAATATCGCCGCTTGCCGCATGTCGGTGGCGGTGCGCAACGGCTTCGATTACGAGACCGCTGTGCGTCAGGGCGCGCGCCTGCGCGTGGCCACCAAGTTTGTCGAAACGGCGCGTACGCACTTCGCCAAGAAGGGCGTACACGTCGATCTGATCAAGCTGTATGGCTCGATGGAACTGGCGCCGCTGGTCGGCCTGTCGGACGCCATCGTCGACGTGGTCAGCACCGGCAATACACTGCGTGCCAATGACTTGAAAGAAGTCGAAGCCATCATGGATATTTCCTCGCGCCTGATCGTAAATCAAGCCGCGTTGAAGCTGAAGCGCGAGCGCCTGCAACCTATCATCGAAGCATTCGAACGCGCTTCCAAAAAGTGAACCCCATGATCACCAAGCTCGATTCCAGCCAGGCCGATTTCAAGCAACGTCTGGATACCCTGCTGGCCTTTGAAGCCAGCACCGATGACGCCATCGAAAGCGCGGTCTCCGGCATCTTGGCCGACGTCAAAAAACGTGGCGACGCCGCAGTCCTCGAATACACCAACCGTTTCGATCGTTTGCCGAACGGTGGCGCCACCAGCATGGCGGCGCTGGACGTTTCGCAGGAAGAACTGCAAGCCGCATTGGCCGCCATCCCTGAAGCCCAGCGCAAGGCGCTGGAAGTCGCCGCACAACGCGTGCGCGCCTTCCACGAACGCCAGAAGCAGGAACTGAACGGCTTCACCTACACCGAAGCCGACGGCACGGTGCTGGGCCAGCGCGTCACGCCGCTGGACCGCGTCGGCATCTACGTGCCGGGTGGTAAGGCAGCCTACCCATCGTCGGTGCTGATGAACGCGATTCCTGCGCACGTCGCCGGCGTCGAAGAAATCATCATGGTGGTGCCAACGCCGGACGGCGTGAAGAACCAGATGGTGTTCGCTGCCGCCGCGATTGCCGGTGTGACGCGCGTCATCACCATCGGCGGTGCACAAGCCGTCGCTGCGCTGGCGCACGGCACGCTAACGATACAGGCGGTCGATAAAATCGTCGGCCCGGGCAATGCCTATGTGGCTGCTGCCAAGCGCCGCGTGTTCGGCGTGGTCGGCATCGACATGATTGCCGGTCCGTCGGAAATCCTGATCGTCTGCGACGGCACTACCGATCCTGACTGGGTCGCGATGGACCTGTTCTCGCAAGCGGAGCACGACGAGCTGGCGCAAGCCATCCTGCTGTGCCCTGATGCGGACTACATCGCCAGGGTGGAAGCCAGCATCGCCAGGCTGCTGCCGACGATGCCGCGCCAGGACGTGATCCGCACCTCGCTGGGCGACCGCGGCGCGCTGATCAAGGTGCGCGACATGGACGAAGCCTGCGCCATCGCCAACAGCATCGCTGCCGAACACCTGGAAATCTCCGCCGTCGATCCACAGCAGTGGGCCGACAAGATCCGCCACGCAGGCGCCATGTTCCTCGGCCGCTTCTCGTCCGAGTCGCTGGGCGACTACTGCTGCGGTCCTAACCACGTGCTGCCGACGTCGCGCACGGCGCGTTTCTCGTCGCCGCTGGGCGTCTACGATTTCCAGAAACGTTCGTCCATCATTCATGTCAGCGAAGCCGGCGCGCAAACGCTGGGCAAGGTCGCTGCCGAACTGGCCTACGGCGAAGGCTTGCAGGCCCACGCCCGCAGCGCGGAGTTGCGCCTGAAATGACCGATACGTGGATCAATCAGGTCTTTTGCGAGGATGCGCTGGCCGGCCTGGCGCGCATCCCGGATGGTTCCATCGACCTGATACTCACCGATCCGCCCTACAACCTGGGCAAGGATTACGGCAACGCCTCCGACCAGCAGACGGTGGATGAATACCTGCGCTGGACCGAGCAGTGGATCGACGCCGCCCTGCCCAAGCTGAAGCCCAATGGCAGTCTGTACATCTTCCTGACCTGGCGTTTTTCGCCGGAGATTTTCGTCATGCTGAAAAAGCGCATGACGATGATGAACGAAATTATCTGGGACCGCCGCGTGCCGTCGATGGGTGGCAGCGTGCGCAGCTTCTCGTCGGTGCACGACACTATCGGATTCTTCGTGCGCCGCAAGGACTACTACTTCGACCTGGACTCAGTGCGTATTCCGTATGACGCCGAAACCAAGAAGGCCCGGTCGCGCTCCATCTTCATCGGCGCGAAATGGCTGGAAGTGGGCTACAACCCGAAAGATCTGTGGAGCGTGTCGCGCCTGCACCGTGAGCATCCCGAGCGCGCCGACCATCCCACGCAAAAGCCGCTGGAGATCATCGAGCGCATGGTCAAGGCCTCGTGCCCGCCGGATGGCGTGGTGCTGGACCTGTTCATGGGCAGCGGCACGACCGCGATGGCGGCCAAGCGCTGCGGCCGTAATTTTGTCGGCTTTGAACTGAATCCGGATTACTGCGCCATCATTGCAGAACGGCTGGCGATGGCCGATGCGCCACCGCCGCCCGAAAAGAAAAAGCCCGTGCCGCGGGCCAAACGAAGTTTAATCAACTCATAGGAGCTCAAGTAAGATGTCCCCCATCGATATGCTGGTCAACAGCACCATCCGCCCCGACGTAAGAGCTGTCGCCAGCTACCACGTCGCTGATGCGAGTGGTTTCATTAAACTGGATGCGATGGAGAACCCTTACCACCTGCCGCATCATCTGCGGCAGGTGCTGGCCCAGCGCCTGGCCGATGTGGCCTTGAACCGCTATCCGGTGGCTTCCTACGCCAGCATCAAGCAGCGCATCAATGACAAGCTGGGTGTCCCGGCTGGTTATGACGTCATCCTCGGCAACGGCTCGGATGAACTGATCTCGATTTTGTGCATGGCCTGCGCCATGCAGGACCGCCGCGCCGTGGTGGTGGCGCCGACGCCGTCGTTCGTCATGTACCAGCGCTCGGCGCAGTTCGCCGGCATGGATTACGTCGGCGTGCCGCTCAAGGCCGATATGACGCTGGACCTGCCCGCGATGCTGGTGGCCATCGCCGAACACAAACCGGCGCTGGTGTTCCTGTCCTACCCGAACAACCCGACCGGCAATCTGTTTGCGGAAGCGGACATCGTCGCCATCATCAAGGCGCTGGACGGCTTTGGCCTGGCCATCGTGGATGAAGCCTACGAGCCGTTCGCCCAGCAGACCTTTATGCAGCGCTTGCCGGAATTTCACAATCTGGTCGTGATGCGCACCGTATCGAAGCTGGGCCTGGCCGGCATCCGCCTCGGCTACATGTCGGCGGCGCCGCAATTGCTGGCGGAACTGGACAAAGTGCGGCCTCCTTACAACATCAACGTGCTGACGCAGGTAGCGGCCGAATTCGCGCTGGACCACGTGGAGGTGTTGAACCAGCAGGCCGCCGCGTTGCGCGCCGCACGCGCCGATCTGACGGCTGCATTGGCCCGTATGCCGGGCGTTGAGGTGTTTCCGTCGGCGGCGAATTTTATCTTGATTCGTGTACCCAATTCCGACGATGTCCACGCCAAACTGCTGTCTCACAAGGTTTTAATTAAAAATGTGAGTAAAATGCATAGTGTGCTGGCCAATTGTTTACGTATCACCGTTAGCACCCCGGAAGAAAATTCCGCCTTCCTCGATGCGTTTGCCGCATCGCTGGCAGCCTGAGACCATCGCGAGCTTTTCATGAACCGCACCGCAGAAATCACCCGCAATACCAACGAGACGCAAGTCCGCGTTTCCATCAACCTGGACGGCACCGGCAAGCAGAAGCTGAACACCGGCGTGCCTTTCCTCGATCACATGCTGGACCAGATTGCCCGCCACGGCCTGTTTGACCTCGAGGTCGAAGCCACCGGCGACATTCATATCGATAACCACCACACGGTGGAAGATGTCGGCATCACGCTGGGCATGGCCGTGGCCAAGGCTATCGGCGACCGCAAAGGCATCGTGCGCTACGGCCATTCCTATGTGCCGCTGGACGAAGCGCTGTCGCGCGTGGTGCTGGACTTCTCCGGCCGCCCAGGCATTGAATATCACATCCCGTTCACGCGGGCGATGATCGGCACCTTTGACGTTGACCTGACGCTGGAATTCTTCCGCGGCTTCGTCAATCATGCGCTGGTCACGCTGCATATCGATAATCTGCGCGGCACCAACGCCCACCATCAATGCGAAACCGTGTTCAAGGCCTTTGGCCGCGCGCTGCGCATGGCGTCCGAGCAGGACCCGCGCGCCGCTGGCACGATTCCATCGACCAAGGGCACGCTCTAAACATCATGAAAAAAATCGTAGTAGTTGATTACGGCATGGGTAATCTGCGTTCGGTCGCGCAGGCCTTGCGCGCCGTGGCGCCGGAAGCCCAGGTGCTGATCTCCGGCGAAGTGGCCGACATCGACAGCGCCGACCGCATCGTGCTGCCTGGCCAGGGCGCCATGCCGGACTGCATGCGCAGCCTGCGCGAATCCGGTGTTCAGGAAGCCTTGCTGGAAGCATCGCGCAACAAGCCGCTGATGGGAGTCTGCATCGGCGAGCAGATGCTGTTTGAGGTCAGTGAAGAAGGCAATGCCGCAGGGCTGGGCCTGCTGCCGGGTAAAGTCGTGCGCTTCCAGCTCGACGGCCAGACCCAGGAAGACGGTTCGCGCTTCAAAGTGCCGCAAATGGGCTGGAACCAAGTCCGGCAAACGGCGTCTCATCCGATGTGGCAGGATATTCCGGATAACGCGTTTTTCTACTTCGTGCATAGTTATTACGCGCAGCCGGCGCTGTCCGAACACACGGTTGGGCAGACGGTCTACGGTGCGCCGTTCGCTTGTGCCGTTGCCCGTGATAATATTTTTGCGACGCAGTTCCACCCGGAGAAAAGCGCCGCGACCGGACTGCAGCTGTACAAGAACTTCGTTCACTGGAACCCCTGATTTCTTTTTTTTAATTTCTAACTGAAACCATCATGCTGCTCATTCCTGCTATCGACCTCAAAGACGGTCACTGCGTTCGCCTCAAACAGGGCGATATGGAACTCGCCACCGTATTCTCCGAAGATCCGGCCGAGATGGCCCTGCATTGGCTGAAGCAAGGCGCGCGCCGCCTGCACCTGGTCGACCTGAACGGCGCGTTCGCCGGCAAGCCGAAGAACGAAGGCGCGGTCAAAGCCATTTTGAAAGTGGTGCAGGACTACGCTGAAGAAAACGACCTGGAAGAAATCCCGGTGCAACTGGGTGGCGGTATCCGCGACCTCGACACCATTGAGCGCTATCTGGACGCCGGCATCACCTACGTCATCATCGGTACCGCTGCGGTGAAAGAGCCTGGCTTCCTGCACGATGCGTGCGGCGCCTTCCCTGGCCACATCATCGTTGGCCTGGATGCCAAGGACGGCAAGGTGGCGACCGATGGCTGGAGCAAAATGTCGGGCCACGAAGTGATCGACCTGGCCAAGAAGTTTGAAGCCTATGGCGTGGAATCGATCATCTACACCGACATCGGCCGCGACGGCATGATGGGCGGCGTGAATATCGACGCCACCGTCAAGCTGGCGCAAGCGGTCAAGATTCCGGTGATTGCTTCCGGCGGCCTGCACAACCTGGCCGACGTGGAAGCCCTGTGCGCCGTGCAGGATGAAGGTATCGAGGGCGTGATCTGCGGCCGTTCGATCTACGAAGGCACCATCGACCTGGCGTCGGCCCAGCTGCGTGCTGACGAACTGAGCGGTGATCTGCTCGAAGAAGATACGGAAGAATAATGCTCGCTAAACGCATCATCCCCTGCCTCGACGTGACCGATGGCCGCGTCGTCAAAGGCGTCAATTTCACCGAGCTGCGCGATGCCGGCGACCCGGTGGAAATCGCCCGCCGCTACGACGAGCAGGGCGCCGATGAGCTGACCTTCCTCGACATCACCGCCACCAGCGACAACCGTGGCCTGATCCTGGACATCATTGAAGCTGTGGCGTCGCAGGTGTTCATTCCGCTGACCGTGGGCGGCGGCGTGCGCGAGGTGGCCGATGTACGCCGCCTGCTCAACGCTGGCGCCGACAAGGTCAGCATGAACTCGTCGGCCGTATCGAATCCGCAGCTGGTGTACGACGCCTCGCAAAAGCACGGTTCGCAGTGCATCGTGGTGGCGATCGACGCCAAGCAGGTTGCGCCGGGCAAGTGGGAAGTGTTCACGCACGGCGGCCGCAAAGCCACCGGCATCGACGCCATCGAGTGGGCCAAGAAAATGGAGCAGCTGGGCGCAGGCGAAATCCTGCTGACCAGCATGGACAAGGACGGCACCAAATCCGGCTTCGACCTGGGCCTGACGCGCGGCGTGTCCGATGCGATCAGCATTCCCGTGATCGCTTCCGGTGGCGTGGGCGGCCTGCAGGATCTGGCCGATGGCGTCAAGCTCGGCAAGGCCGATGCGGTACTGGCAGCCAGCATCTTCCACTATGGCCAGCACACGGTGCAGGAAGCCAAGCGCTTCATGGCACAACAGGGCATTCCGATGCGCCTGGTTTAAGAGAGTCGCAACATGAATACCCCTATCCAGCCGAAAGCGGCATGGCTGAAAAAAATCAAATGGGATGAGCACGGCCTGGTGCCGGTGATCGCCCAGGAAGCGGGCAGCAACGATGTGCTGATGTTTGCCTGGATGAACCGCGAGGCGCTGGCCAAGACGGTGGAGCTCGGCGAAGCCGTCTACTGGAGCCGTTCGCGCAAGAAGCTGTGGCACAAGGGCGAAGAGTCCGGCCACGTGCAGAAGGTGCTGGAAATCCGCCTCGACTGCGATGAAGACGTGGTGCTGCTCAAGATCGAGCAGGCCGGCGGCATCGCCTGCCATACCGGCCGCCACTCCTGCTTCTTCCAGAAGTTTGAGGGCGATGCGCAGGAAGGCGACTGGCAGAACACCGAGCCGGTGCTGAAAGACCCCTCCGATATCTACGAAAAGGCAGGCAAAGCATGAGCACCATCCTGGACCGCCTGGCCGACGTGATTGAATCGCGCAAACCGGCCAACGGCGGCGACCCTGCTGCTTCCTACACGTCCAAGCTGTTCGCCAAGGGTGACGACGCCATCCTCAAAAAGATCGGTGAGGAAGCCACCGAGACCGTGATGGCCGCCAAGGACGCGCGCGCCGGCGGCGACAGCGGCAAGGTGCTGTACGAAGTGGCTGACTTGTGGTTCCATACGCTGGTGCTGCTGGCGCAGTTCGATCTGAAGCCGCAGCAAGTGCTCGATGAGCTGGCGCGCCGTGAGGGCGTGTCGGGCATTGAGGAAAAAGCATCCCGTAAAGAATAAACCGGAGTCCTTCGTGGAAAATTGCATCTTCTGCAAAATCGCTGAAAAGAAAATTCCTTCGACCGCCGTCTATGAAGACGATGATCTGCTGGCCTTCAAGGACATCAACCCGGCGGCCCCGGTGCACCTGCTGGTGATTCCAAAGAAACACTTCGCCACCCTGCAGGATGCCGGCAGCGAGCCTGAATTGCTGGGCAAAATGCTGGCCTTGGCCCCCCGTCTGGCAGAGGAAGCCGGTTGCGCGGTCCGCTATGATGCCGACGGCACGCCGGCCCAGGGTTACAAGACGCTAATCAACAGTGGGCCGGACGGTGGCCAGGAGGTGTACCATTTGCACCTGCACGTGATCGGCGGCGCACATCCATGGCGCGGCCAGCGTTGATCTGACGTTAAGTGGTCATATTTACCAGTTAAACTGCGCATCGCTTATACTGTTGCGGCAGTTCTGGGAATCAACGAATAAATCTGGAGCGCATGCGCTCTGCAAGGGGAATATGATGGGTTCTTTTAGTATTTGGCACTGGTTGATCGTTCTGGTTATCGTGATGCTGGTCTTCGGCACCAAGAAACTGGGCAATATGGGTTCCGACATCGGCAAGGCTGTGAAAGGCTTCAAGGATGGCGTAAAGGGTGCGGACGAAGACAAACCTGCTGCGCCAGCGCCAGGCACCATCGACGTCGATACCAAAGAGAAGAAATAAGCAGCTGATACTGTCTTATGATCGATCTCGGTCTTACCAAACTTGCTGTCATCGGCGTGGTTGCACTCGTCGTCATCGGTCCTGAAAAGCTGCCCAAGGTGGCGCGCATGGCCGGGACGCTGTATGGCCGCGCCCAGCGCTACCTGAACGAGGTTAAATCCGAAGTCTCGCGCGAAATCGAGATGGAAGAATTGCGTAACCTGCAAAAGGAAGTGCAGGACGCGGCGCAGACCATCAAGGCTGATGTGGAAAACTCGATTTCCAGGAATATGGCGGAGGTGGAGGGGGCTTTCAGCGATACGCCTGCGATCGATGCGTCATCGTCGGCTTATGACCATTCGCCATTCAGCTACGTGACGACGGATGACGTGGCGCGCAAGGCGCGTGAGTTCCGCCGCAAGAAGCTGGTGCGCAACTCGGCCATTCCTAACTGGTACAAACAGCGTCATGGCGGCAAGCTGCATGTGACCTCGGGCGCGGCGCGTGTGGCCCGCTTCCGTCCTCGCGGCTCTACCAACAGCTCATTCTATTAAATGACTACTTCTAACCCGGGCGAAGAGACCTTTATCTCTCACCTGATCGAACTGCGCGACCGGCTGGTCAAGGCGTCGATCGGCATTGCGCTGGTCTGTATTGTCCTGATGATCTGGCCGGGGCCTTCGCACATTTACGACTTCATCGCTGAGCCGATGATACGTTCGCTGCCGACCGGTTCCAAGATGATCGCTACCGGTGTGATTTCGCCGTTCCTGGTGCCGATGAAGGTGACGCTGGTGATTGCGATTATCCTGTCGCTGCCGTGGGTGCTGTACCAGCTGTGGGCGTTTGTGGCGCCGGGCTTGTATGCCCATGAAAAACGCCTGATCGCACCGCTGGTGATTTCCTCGTCCTTGCTGTTCATGGCTGGCGTGGCGTTCTGCTATTTCCTGGTATTCGGCCGGGTATTCCAGTTCATTGCCGAATTCTCGCCGACCTCGATTGCGGTCATGCCGGATATCGAGAATTACCTGGATTTCGTGATGTCGATGTGCCTGGCCTTTGGCGCGACGTTTGAAGTGCCGGTGGTGGTGGTGATTCTGGTGCGCATGGGCCTGGTCAGTGTGGCCAAGCTGAAAGAGATCCGTCCTTACGCGATTGTTGGCGCTTTTGTGATCGCCGCGATTGTGACCCCGCCAGATGCCGTCAGCATGTTTTCACTGGCGATTCCGATGTGCCTGCTGTTTGAACTGGGCCTGCTGGTGGCTCCGATGTTCGTCCGCATCTCCACGGCACCTGAAGAAAAAGCCTGACCGATATTGTCAGGCCGGCTAGGGTAGCCGGCTGACAATGTAGACCAGAATACTGATCTGGACGGCGTGCAGCGCAAACAACATCGTGAATTTCGCGTTAGTGCGCGCTTTGAAAATTGCCAAATCGGTTTTCAGCGCATCCAGGTCAGTCCTCAAAGCGTCGAAGCGATCGCCGAACTCAATCCTCAACGCATCGATGCGTTCGATCACTTCCGTCCGTAACGCATCCATGCGTGCCAGCAAATCAGCCTTGAGTATGGTGACGACACCTGGCGTGACTGTGCCTTCGGATAAAATTTCAATCAAGGCCTGGGCTTGCGCGACGGCTTGCTGGCGCGGAACGCCCGCTTCGGTTAATTTCTCAACGTAGCCAAGTGTGTCGAAGATGGGCATGGTCATGGTACCTCCCGATTTGATCGTAGCAGAAACGGCTGCCAGGCAGCCGTTCCCCATCGTATCGAATCACATGCCCATCAGCTTGAGCGCACGCAGATCTACTGCGTCATCAAGCCCTTGATCACGCGTACCGGCGCGCTGCCGTAGCTGAGGAATTGCTCGTGGAATTCCTTCAGGTTGAACTTCGCGCCCAACTGCTGCTTGCGTTGCTCGCGCAGTTCCATGATCTCGCTATAGCCGCTGAAGTAGCTGGTCAGCTGCACCGACGATACCTGCACCCGATGCCATTTCTCCAGCGCTTCACTGCGCGTCTGGAATGCCTGGCGCGTCAGCAGGTCAATCGCCTGCTCTTCCGTCATGCCCAGCACGTGCACGCTGTAATCGAGGATGGTGTTGGTGACGCTGCGCAGATTCCACTTCGAATACATCAGCCACATCTCGGGCGCGTTGTCGCCGTAGCCGGATTCCAGCATCATGCGTTCGCCATACACCGCCCAGCCTTCCACCATCGCGCCATTGCCGAAGATGGACTTCACAATCGATGGCGAACGGTTGGCATACACCAGCTGCGCGTAGTGGCCAGGAATCGCTTCGTGGATATTCAGGATCTGCAAGATCCAGTAATTGTATTCGCGCAGGCTGCTCTCGGCCGCTTCCGGCGTCGCGCCATCCAGCGGCGTCACGTTGTAGTAGGTGCGGTCCTGTGGACGATAGGGACCCGGCGCGTCAATGCTGGCGCCCGCCACACCCGCTGCATACGCCGGCGTCGCGCGCACCTCCAGCGGCTTCTTCGGATCCAGCGTCAGCAGGTTGTGGCTGATGACCCAGTCCTGCAGCGTTGGAATCTGGCGCTTGATCTCGTTGACGAAATCCTCACGCGCCACGTGGCGCGCCGACAGCTTGTCGATCACCATGCCGATCTTGGCAAAGCGGTCAGTCGGCTTGGCGGTGCTGCCCATGGTCTTGTCCCACAGCTCGTCGGACAGCTTGTCCATATTGGTCAGCAGTTCTTCACGTGCCGTCAGTGCTTTCTGATAGGTCTGCTCGGCCGTGCTGGCCGACTGCACATCGAATGCAAACTTCTGCTCATACAGCTCTTTGCCCAGACGGAAGGTGCGACGGCCTTTGGTGTCCATCTGCTTGTCCATTTCGGTCAGGAACGCGACATAGCTATCAACTGCGGTCAGCGCCGCATTCACGCGCTGGGTGTAGAGCTGCTTTTCCACCGGCGTCAGGATCGACGCTTGCGCCACCTTGTCCACTTCCGCCAGCAGGGTTTGCACGCCGGGCGCCTGCGCAATGGCCAGGCGGGTATGTTCGCGCGTCGGGTTGACGATGTTGACGCGCGCCGCGTCGTAGTAGGCTGGAATGCTGGCGATGCGCTTGAGCAGCGTGCGCAGACGCTGTGGCTGCGCGGCATACTCGGTATTCAGAATCAGATCGATAGGACCGGCCACGTTGTAGCTGGCCGGGTTCCATTCCCATTCACGCAAGGTGGTCAGGCGGAAGCGGTCGCTGTCCAGCTTGTTGATCAACAGGCCGAGGTCGGTACGCTGTTTGGCCGACAGCTTGCCGGCGTTGACGGCCGCGAACTTGGTTTTCCATTCATCAATGAAGGCCAGCTCCTTGACTTGTTCCGCCTTGTCGAGCACGGTCAGGGTGGCGGCGGTGTCGTACTTGCCGGCGTAGATTGCACTTTCCGAATCGATGCGCCACAGCGCGTTGAGGAATTGGTTGCTGAGGTTGTCGAACTGGCGGTCTTGCCAGCGTTCCGCAGCAACCTTCAGTGCGGGAACGGCCGCCGCTGCGGCAACCGCTTTGGTCTTGCCGCTGGACTTGGCTGATGCCTTGCCCTTGCTGCTGCTCTTGGTGGATTTGGATTTACTGGTCGTGCCGCTCTTCTTGCTGGCAGCGGCTTTGTGGTGGTGCGTTGCGGCACCGGCTGGCGCGGCGGCCAGAGCCGCCATCAACGCAGCCAGTGCAAGTTTTGTCTTAATCATCATATGCAGCCTTGTATCAGAAGCGGAGGAGATTATCACTAATCTGCTCGCTTGAGAGCGTTCGATACAAGCCGAATTATTTTTTCAGACCCTCTTGCAGCATCGCTAACATCTCACCGGCGGACATGCGGCCGCTGACATCGCTGCCCTCCAGCAGGCTGTCTGCCAGGTCGCGTTTGTGCTGGTGCAGATCAACGATACCCTCCTCGATGGTATGGCGCGCCACCAGGCGATAGATGGTCACCGGCCGCAACTGGCCCATGCGGTGGGCACGGTCCGAGGCCTGGTCTTCCACGGCCGGATTCCACCACGGGTCCATGTGGATCACGTAGTCGGCCGCCGTCAGGTTGATGCCGACGCCGCCCGCTTTCAGCGAGATCAGGAAGACGTCACCCTGGCCTGCCTGGAAGGCGTCCACCCGCTTCTTGCGGTCCGCCATCGAGGTCGAGCCATCCAGGTACTGATAGCTGACGCCCTGTGCATCCAGATGCTCGCGTATCAGCGACAGGTGGTCGACGAACTGGCTGAACACCAGCACCTTGTGCTTGTTGTCCAGCAGGTTCTCCAGCAGATGCGCGAAGGCCGCCAGCTTGCTGCTGGCCAGCTTCAGATCCGGCGCCACCAGGTTCGGATTGCAGCAGGCACGGCGCAGCTTCATGATCTCCGCCAGGATCTGCATGGATTTCTTCTCGGCCGGTCCTTCAACCGCTTCCAGCTTTTCCAGCGCGGCGCGGCGCAGCGATTCGTACAGCGCCGTTTCATCGGCCGACAAATCGACTTCCAGCGTGATCTCGGTGCGTGATGGCAGCTCGGTCAACACCTGGGTCTTGGTACGGCGCAGGATGAACGGCTGGATCAGGCGGCGCAGGCGTTTGCGGGCGCCCAGTTCGGCGCGATGGTCCTGCGGTTTTTCAATTGGCGCCGCAAAGCGCAGATTGAATTGCTCGATGCTGCCCAGCAGGCCCGGATTGATGAAGCGGAACAGGTTCCACAGCTCGCCCAGGTGATTTTCCAGCGGCGTGCCGGTGACGGCAATGCGGAAGTCACCCTTCAGCGCCATCACGGCGGCGGAGCGTTTGGTCGCAGCATTCTTGATGGCCTGCGCTTCGTCGAGCACGATGGTATTCCACTGGACCTTGGCGAACAGGCTGGATTCCAGTTGCAGCAAGCCATAGCTGGTCACCACCACATCGTAAGCATGCAGGTTGCCCAGCATCTCCGCACGGTCGCCGGCGCCGAACAGCTGCATATTCAGCGTCGGCGCAAAGCGTGCCGCTTCGCTCAGCCAGTTCATGCAGACCGAGGTCGGGGCGATCACCAGCGTTGGTCCCTGCGGCGCGCGTGCCAGCATCAGCGCCAGCGCCTGCAGTGTTTTACCGAGGCCCATGTCGTCGGCCAGGCAAGCGCCTACGCCCCAATGCGCCAGGCGCGACAGCCAGTTGTAGCCATCCAGCTGATAATCGCGCAGTTCCGCCTGCAGTGTGCTTGGCAGCTGCGGCGTGAAGGTCTCCTGCTCCTGCATGCGCGACAGGTGTTCCTTCCACAGCTTGTCGGATTTGAGGCCGCCGACGTCGTCGGCCAGTTCTTCCAGTGCGAACGAGGCCAGCGGATGCACGCGCACGCCGTCCGCCGTGATTTCGCCGTAGGCCGAGACTTCCTGCAGGCGGCGGTACAGCTCTTCCGTCAACGCCATGTAGCGGTTTTCGCCGAGTTCGACGAAGCGGCCATGGCTCTTCTCCATCATCTCCAGCAGGGTGCGCAGGTCGATCACTTTGCCTTCATCGACTTGCAGCTCGCCGCTGGCGGCAAACCAGTCCTTATTGCTCTTGATGGCGAGGCGCAGCTGCTTGGTTTCGACCTTGCTGGTGACACGGAAGCTCTCGCCTTCCGGCCAGGCGATGACGATGCTGGCGGGGTCCAGTGCCTGCAGTTCCACCAGCAGCTGCAGGCACAGGGCCGGCTGGCCCAGCAGCCATTCGCCGTGGTCGTGTTCTGCCGATTCCAGCACCGGGCACTTCGCGATCAGGTCGCGCTCGGCATCGCGTTCGTCGATCAGCTTGCGGCGCGCTTGCACCGGCTTGCCGCCGATGTCGGCGATCACGCTGTCGGCGCCGTCGCCGGGCTTGTAGTACGCGCCATTGACCAGCGGGCGCACCAGTATCTGCATCTTCAAGCCGTGCTGGTATGGCAGCAGGTGCAGATGGAGGCGCATGTCAGCTGCCATCTGCTGCATATCCGGCGCGTCGCCGCCAATTTCCGATTGCACCGTCACCATCGACGAGATGGCGCTGATCGCCGACAGCACCTGCTGCTCCGCGTGCGAAGGCACGTTGAGCGCATCGCCCACAATCGCGGCGATGCGGCGGTGCTCATCGAGGATGTTGACCACGCGCAGGCGGGTCGGCGTCTCCTTGGTGATGACGACGTTGGAGCTATCGTCCGGAATCGGCGGCTGCAGGCGCAGCTCCAGATTGCCGGGGCTTTTTTTGATCAGCAGTTCCGGCTCGCCGGCCAGCATCTCGACGCGCATGTCCGGCACGTCTGCCCAGAACAGCAGCGGATGGCCGACCAGCGTTGGCGCTGCGCGCTGCGGATCGATTTCGTAGGTCAGGCCGGTGGACTGATAGCCACGGTGCGCGACCGTGATGGCTTCCGATGCACGGATGTCCTGCGGCGTGAGGAAGTCGAACTGCTCGGTTTCAAAGCGCAGGCGCTTCAGGCCGACGGCGCGGCCCTTGCTCCACAAGCCACGCGCATCGCGCTTCTGCTCGACCGGCGAAATATCGGTCAGGCCATTGCGGTTATCGTAGGTCAGCAGCCAGACTAGCCGCGTGCTGCCCGGCGCTTCCGCCGATACGGGCTGCTGCAGGTTGATGAGCGCCGTGAGCTGGCGCTGCCAGCCTTCCTGGCGCTCGAACCAGGTAGTCAGATCGGGGAAGCCGAGGCGCGAGCGCAGCGCCTGCGCGTGCGTCTGCATGCCGGTATCGCCCATGTGGCCCAGCAGCGCTGCGGCCTGCCCTGCAATGAACAGATAGCCGGTGCGTTCCGCGGTCCTTGCCAGTTCCTGCAACTGCTCCTTACGTTCCTGCAGCTGCGGCATGGAGAGCCAGAAGTACAGCAGGAACTGGAACATCTGCGTTTGCAGGCCCGGTTCCCATGCCAGTGTGGACACCGTATCCACCTGCATGACGCCAGCGCGGATCTGGCGCAGCATGTCGATCTGCTGGTGCACCGCGCTGTCGTGGTTCTTCGGCAGCTTGACGGCGATTTCAAGATAGGCCTCGGCCGATTTCAAATGCTTGGGATCACCGCTGCGCAGTGCCGACAGCAGGTACAGATGTCCGCCCATGCCAGTGAACAGCTGCTTGCGTTTGCCCGTATCGCGGCGCAGGGTTTTCAGTGCAGCGTCAAAGCCGATAATGGCGGCGCTGGTGGCGCCACGCAGCAGCACAACGATGCTGGCGAGGTACTGGCTTTGTGCGCCGATGGTTTTTTCCAGATAGCGCTTGGCGTCATCGAGACGGCCGCATAGCAGCGCATCTTCCGCCATCGCCATGCGCAGTTCCGGATTGATTTCTCCACGGCGCCGCTGCATATGCATTTCGCAGTATTCGCGCAGCACCGGTGCGGTCAGTGGTTCATGCTGGGCGTTCTGCATCAGCACCGCCAGCACATCGTCCTGCAGCAGCGGATGCACCAGCGCGATCATGCCCGCTTCAAACGGACGGCCAAGAATATCGACCACCGGGTGCAGCTGTGCCGCCTCGTAGCTGCCCAGGCAGAAGGTCAGCACCGGCTGGATCTGCTGTGGCGTCTGGCCGCGCAGCAGGCCCATGCGCAGACGCGCCATGCCGGCGCGGTAGCTGCGCGGCTCCATGCTGTTCCAGGTCTGGCGCATCGGCACCAGCTCCGCATAGGCGGCGCACAGGTCCTCCATCGCGTGGGTACCGATGGCCGAGCGGATCGCCGGCCAGCGCAGTTTGGGATTGCAGACAAAGCCGCGCCCCGTCACCACGCTGACAAAGGCCAGGCGTTCCAGCTTGGACAGCGCGTCGTCCAGGGTGGCGACGGTGTAGGGGGCGCCATCATCGTTGTACTCGATGCGCGCATGGACCAGATGATCGAGGATCAGCGTGCGGCCGGCCGGCTCGCCAATCAGCGCGAGCAGGGCCAGGATGGTTTTTTCGTTGAAGGGCAGCGCGTCGAATTCGGCGAGCAGCTTGGGATCGGTCATGCGTTATTCAGGCTTTCAAGCCAAAGATGTTTTGATAAAAGTGGAGTTCCGCTTCCAGCGTGCGGATGATGTTTTCCGCTTTACGGAAGCCGTGGCCTTCGCCTTCGAGCGCCACGTATTCCACCGGGATGCCGCGCTGCCTGAGCGCGTCAACCATCATTTCGGACTGCTGCGGCGGCACCACCTTGTCGTCCAGTCCCTGGAAGAAAATCATCGGGCGCGAGAGCTTGTCGGTGTGGTTGATCGGCGAACGTTGCTGGTAGACGGCGTCCGCCTGGGCTTTCGGCGCGATCAGGTACTCATTGTAGTGCGATTCGAATTTGTGCGAATCCTGGTCCAGTCCTTTGAGGTCGGACACGCCGTAGTAGCTGGCGCCGGCCTTGAACACATCGTGGAAGGTCAACGCACACAAGGTCGTCAGGCCACCGGCGCTGCTGCCGCGGATGATGAGGCGGTCGCCATCGGCGAGGCCGCGCGCCACCAGCGCCCTGGCGCCCTCCACGCAGTCTTCGACGTCGATGATGCCCCATTGGCCCTTGAGCAGGTCGCGGTAGGCGCGGCCAAAGCCGGTGCTGCCGCCGTAATTCACATCCAGCACGCCGAAGCCGCGGCTGGTCCAGTACTGGGTCTTCAGGTTCAGCGTGTTGACCGTCATGCCGGTCGGGCCGCCGTGGCCGATCACGATGACGGGCGGTTTGCTGCCTGCTGGCGCCTGCACGTCCTTGTTGCGCGGCGGGTAGTAGAACGCGTGCGAGGTGCGGCCATTGGCGCTGGCGTAGCTGATGCTGGTCGGGATCGACAGGTTGGCTTCGTCCGGCAGGTCTTCAATCGACTGCGCGAGGATTTCCACGCCATCCTCCGTGAAGTCGATGCGCGCCAGTTCCATCGGAATGGTCGGACTGCCGGCCAGCATGGCGATGTAGCCGGGACCGACGCGCAGCTCGCGGATTTCCTCGTAGGGATTGGCGATGCATTCCAGCTTGCCGCTGCCGGGCAGCAGGCGCGCCAGGCGGCTGACGCCATGGTCGATGTAGGTGCAGATGATTTCGCTGGCCGAGCGGAAGCCATACATGCTGTTGCCGAAGGTCCAGTGCGGTGTGGCGAATTCGGCTTGCATCGGGCACAGGCCTTCGGTGCGCTGGCGATCGCGGCACAGGCGGTACAGATTCCACCAGCCGCTGCGGTCGGAGACGAAGTGCAGCAGGTTGTCGGGCGACCATTCCGGCTGGCAGATGGATTCCTCGGCGCCGCCGGCGATGCCCACCGGCGCAGCCAGCGTGCCGTCCGGGTTGAAATCGGCCAGCCACAGCGTGGTGCCCTGCCACGGCATGCGCGGATGGTCCCAGCTCAGCCAGGCCAGCGAACGGCCGTCCGGCGACAGGCGTGGCGACGAGTAGAAATCCGCGCCCTGCACCAGCACCGTCTCGGCGCCGCTGTCGAGATCGATCGCGCAGACCGTATTGCCGGGCTGCGCGTGGGCGTCGTCGCCATGCAGCTCGCGCACCGCAATCAGCCGGCCGCGCGTGCGGTCCACGGCGAAATCGGCAAAACGCTGCTGGCCCGGCTGCGTCACGGCGACCGGCGTCTCGCCAGCGCGCATGCGGTAGACGCCGTTATCCTTGAAATGCGTGAAATACACCGTCTCGCCGTCGACCGTGTAGGCGCCGCCGCCGTATTCATGGACGCGCGAGCGCACATTGAACGGCGCCGCCGTCAGCTCCTCCGTGGTCACGCCGTGATGGCGCAGCAGGGTATTGCGGCCCGCCTCCGCTGCGCGGCCGGCCAGCCAGAAAATATCGCTGCCATCCGTGCCGCCCACCATCAGCGCGGACATCGGCACCGCGCCGGCCGCCACGCGCTCGGCGCTGATGGTCGAGGTCCAGCTGCCGTACGGGGCGATGGCGGATGCTTGAGAGGTCATAAAACGGCTCCAAAAAGGGTCAAGGCACGGTGCTACGCATGATAGAGAAAGCCCGCGAAATCTTCCAGCAAAACCGGGGTCCAAAACCGGGGTCAGTTCTTGCAATCGCATACGAGCTCATGTTGGATTGCAAGAACTGACCCCGGATTAAGTGCTTAAAGGCGGAAAATCGGCTTGGGATGCGATAATAGCTGCTTTGAATGCCCTATATTGCCTTCCATGCCACAATTTGCTCCGCTGAAGAATGACACCTTCCTGCGCGCGTTGCTGCGCCAGCCCACTGACTACACGCCTGTGTGGCTGATGCGCCAGGCTGGGCGATATCTGCCGGAATACCGCGCCACCCGCGCCAAAGCCGGCTCTTTCATGGGCCTGGCCACCAATCCGGACTACGCCACCGAGGTCACGATCCAGCCACTGGACCGCTTCCCGCTGGATGCCGCGATCCTGTTCTCGGACATCCTGACGGTGCCGGACGCCATGGGCCTGGGCCTGCATTTTGTCGAAGGCGAAGGGCCGAAATTCGAGCGTCCGCTGAAGACCGAGGCTGATGTGCACGCGTTGCGCATGCCGCCACCAGGTTCGCTGGATTATGTGTTCAATGCCGTGACCCAGATCCGCACCGAGCTCAACGGCCGTGTGCCGCTGATCGGTTTCTCCGGCAGCCCGTGGACGCTGGCCTGCTATATGGTGGAGGGCGAGGGTTCGCGCGAGTTCCACACCATCAAGAAGATGCTGTACAACCGCCCTGACCTGATGCGCCATATCCTGGACATCAACGCCAAATCGGTGGCCGAGTACCTGAACGCCCAGATCGACGCCGGCGCCCAGGCCGTGATGATTTTCGACTCGTGGGGCGGGGCGCTGGCCGACGGCGCCTACCAGGAGTTTTCGCTCAAGTATATGCAGCAGGTGGTGTCGCTGCTCAAGCGCGAAAAAGACGGCGTCAAGATTCCCGCGATCGTCTTCACCAAGGGCGGCGGCCACTGGATCGAGCAGATTGCCGAGATCGGCGCCGATGCGCTGGGCCTGGACTGGACCGCCAATCTGTCGCTGGCCCGCAAGCTGGTCGGCCACAAGGTCGCCCTGCAAGGCAATCTGGACCCGGCCATCCTGTTTGCCAGCCCGGAACAGATCACGGCGGAAGTCCACAAGGTGCTGGACGCCTTCGGCAAGCCGGACGCCCATGGCAGCGGTCACGTCTTCAACCTGGGTCACGGTATTTCGCAATTCACCCCGCCTGAGAGTGTGGCGGCCATGGTGGAAGCGGTGCACAGCTACAGCAAGGCGCTGCGCGCCGCCTGAGTTGTCTGGAAAAACCCCCATCGGCCTGGGCGTGTGCCCGGTGCCGATGGGGGTTTTTCATTGGTGCGAACGGACTAGTCATAGCGACTTATGCACAATTTTTTTTGCTGCGGAAATAATAGGCAGCTTATTTTTGCTGTCCGGGGAAACATCTGTAAGGCTATGATTTTTAAAGTAAATTTACCTAGCTTACCGGTCAATGTTTAGCAAGCGGTAAACCGCAAGGTAAACGCGTGCCTGGTTTATTTGTTCATTTTCCACAAAGTTATCCACAAAAACTGTGGATAAAAAATAAAATGACTTAGTAAACCGTGACTTAGCCATAATATTGCTGTTTTGCCTTAAATCCATGTTGCGTTGCACGATTTTTAGGCAAAAATAGCAGGCTTGCCAAGCTCGTTATCAGGACGCAAAGCTTGGTCGACGAATAAGTATAAAATTTGCCCTCTTTGTGCTGCGCAATATGGTGTTTAAGTTCAAAAAAAATGCTTGATTTCACCCGAAAAAGCATCCTAAATACTTCACTTATGCACAGCTGGCGGAAAGCGGTGACGAATTGCGCTCTCCTAGGAAGCGTTTTCCAAGTAATTGATTTTAAAGAGAAATAATTTTGAATTTTTACCCGGTTTTGGATGATACCAACATGGATGTCAGTGCTTTCCGGGGATTAAGATTCCATTGTCCACAAAGTTATCCACAGAAACTGTGGATACATACAGCATCAGGATTTTTGCAAGGTGCAGCATGAATAATCCACGCCCTTGCTACCTGCAAATCGCCATTGATACGCCGCTCAACGCGGTTTTTGATTACCGCTGGCCGTGCGAGGACGATCAGCGCCCGCACGTCGGCCAGCTGGCGCTGGTGTCATTTGCACGGCGCGAGGTGGTGGGGCTGATTGTCGGCGTGGCCGATACCAGCGATGTGCCGGTGGACAAGTTGAAAGATGCGCTGGCCGTGCGCAGCCAGTTATCGCCGCTGTCGGCCAAGTGGCTGGCGCTGGCGGGCTTTGCTGCGGATTACTACCAGCGTCCGCTGGGCGAGGTAGCGCTGCCGGGGCTGCCCAAGAATCTGCGCGTGTTGACCACCGTGGCGCTGGACCGGGCGCTGAAAAAGCTGGCCAAGCTGGACGCGCCGCACGATCCGGCGCCCGCCAATATGCCGGTGCTGAACGCGTCCCAGCAGGCGGCGGCGGATGCGATCGGCGGCGCCCAGGGCTTCACGCCGTCGCTGCTGTACGGTGTCACCGGCAGCGGCAAGACGGAAGTCTATCTGCAGGCCTGCGCCCAGGTGCTGGCGCGCGAGCCGGAGGGCCAGATCCTGATACTGGTGCCCGAGATTAATCTGACGCCTCAGCTGGAAGGCAATATCCGCGCGCGCTTCCCGGGCGTGATGCTGGCCACGCTGCACAGCAGCTTGTCCGAAGGCGAGCGCATGCTGCACTGGCTGGCGGCGCACCAGGGCAAGGCGCGCATCGTGCTGGGCACACGGCTGGCGATCCTGTCGTCGCTGCCGCACCTGAAGCTCATCGTCATCGACGAGGAGCATGATCCGTCGTACAAGCAGCAGGAAGGTTTGCGCTATTCGGCGCGCGACCTGGCGGTATGGCGGGCCTGGCAGCTGCAGATCCCGATTGTGCTGGGTTCGGCCACGCCGTCGCTGGAAAGCTGGCACCACGCTCAGTCCGGCCGCTACCGCAAGCTGGAGTTGCGCGAGCGTGCGGTACAGAACGCCGTGCTGCCGACCGTGAAACTCATCGATATGGAACGCGACAAGCCGGCCGACGGCCTGACCGCGCAGCTGATCGCGGCCGTGCGCCAGCGGCTGGAGCGTGGCGAGCAGTCGCTGCTGTTCCTGAACCGCCGTGGTTATGCGCCAGTGATTTGCTGCGAATCCTGCGGCTGGATCAGCGAGTGCACGCGCTGCACCTCGTTCATGGTGCTGCATCGCCCGGAACACCGGCTGCGCTGCCACCATTGCAGCCTGGAGATGCGGATTCCGCGCCACTGCCCGACCTGCGGCAACGTCGACCTGCAACCGCTGGGCCGTGGCACCCAGCGCGTGGAAGAGGGCTTGCAGGCCATGTTCCCGCAGGCGCGCGTGCTGCGCATCGATGCCGATTCCACCCGCAAGAAGGGCAGCGCGCAGGAAGCGTTCGATACCGTCCACCGCGGCGAGGTGGATATCCTGATCGGCACGCAGATGGTGGCCAAGGGGCATGACTTCAAAAAGCTGACGCTGGTGGGCATCCTGAATCCGGACACGGCGCTGTTTTCGCAGGACTACCGCGCTAGCGAACGTCTGTTTGCGCAGCTGATGCAGGTGGCCGGCCGCGCCGGACGGGCAGGCATCCCGAGCGAGGTGCTGATCCAGACGCGCTACCCGCAGCATCCGCTGTACGGCGCAGTCGTGCATCACGATTACGACCACTTTGCCTCAGCGCTGCTGGAGGAACGCGAGCAGGCGGCCTTGCCGCCGTATCTGTTCCAGGCGCTGCTGCGGGCGGAGGCGCGCGAGCTGGCGATGGCAATTGAATTCTTGACGATGGCGCGCGATTGTCTTGAGCATCCTGGTATCACAATCAACGATCCAATTCCGATGACGATGACGCGCGTGCACAATGTTGACCGCGCCCAGTTGCTGGTCGAATCACCTTCAAGGCCGGCGCTGCAAGCCTTCCTCAAAGAGTGGGTACTCACACTTCGCGACTTGAAGAGCCGCGTGAAGTGGTCGCTGGAAGTCGATCCGCTGGATATTTAAGCTGGCAGCAGGTAGCGGCGCGCCGTGGCGATGATTTGCTCGGACAGGGCGCGTGTGAATGGCGTGTCCAGGTTCCATGCATGCCAGTGGAGCGGCACATCGACGTAGAAATCGGGCGCCAGGTCGACCAGCCGCTCATCGGCCAGCGCCGACGATACCTGCGCCAGCGGCATCAGGCCGTAGGCCAGGCTGCCGAAGATGCATTCATTGCTGGCCGCCGACAGCGGCAAGGTGTGGTGTGGATAGCTGCCGCGCATGCCCAGCACCTGCTGCAGGAAGCCGTTCATCATGTCGCGGTCGCTGACCACGGCAGGCGCCAGCTGGACGGCGTCGGCGATGAAGCCATCGCCAAACCAGTGGTTGGCAAATACCTTGGTGGCCACGCACACGTAGCGCATGCGGCCCAGCGGCGTGACTTGCGGGCCATTGGCCTGCGGTTCCGCCGTGCCGGCCGCCACGCACGCAAAGACGCTGCCCTCGCGCACCAGGTGCAGCGCCATCTCCGGCGCCGCCTGTTGCACATGCAGCTGGCAGCGCGGCGGCGACAGCAGCGGCGGCAAACTCAGGGGAAACCAGGTCGCCAGGCTGGCCGCGTCCACCGCCAGAGAAATCTCCGGCATGCTGATCTTGTTGCCGAGGTCGATATCGAGCGACGCTTCCATGAGCTTGACGTTGCGGTGATGGGACACCAGCCGCTGGCCCAGTCCGGTCGGCACGGCGGGCTGGCCGCGCACGATCAGCAGGCGGCCCGCCGCATCTTCCAGCGCCTTGATGCGCTGGGAGACGGCGGATTGGCTGATGCCCAGCGCCAGGGCAGCCTTTTCAAAGCTGCCTTGGCTGACCACGGCGTCCAGCACGGCCAGTGCGCGGTAATCCAAGTTGTCCATAAGTCAGGCTTATAAAATTTAAAAACAATAAGTCATGCTAATACTGTTTTGCTGCAAAGTAAAACGTAAAACGCAGTTCGGAGTAGACTGATCCGTATGAAAACTCTACGCACCGAAGTCGCCGTGATCGGCGCAGGCACCGCCGGCATGACCGGTTATCGCGCCGCCAAGGCTGGCGGCAAGCAGACTTTGCTGATCGAAAGCAATGTCTACGGCACCACCTGCGCCCGGGTTGGCTGCATGCCCAGCAAGCTTCTCATTTCTGCGGCGGACGCGGCGCACATGCTGCACGTGGCGCCCCGGTTCGGGGTGTCGCCGGGGCAGGTGCGCATCAACGGCAAGGCGGTCATGGAGCGTGTGCGCAGCGAGCGCGACCGCTTTGTCGGCTTTGTGGTGGAGAGCGTGGACGGCTATCCGGCCGAGGACAAGCTCCACGGCCATGCACGCTTCATCAGTCCGACGCAGCTGCAAATCGGTGACCATACGCTGGTCGAGGCCGAGCGTTTCGTGATTGCCACCGGCTCCACGCCGATTGTGCCGGACGAATGGCGCGCGGCCGGTCCGCGCGTGATCAGCAGCGACGCGGTGTTTGACTGGGATGACCTGCCGGAATCCGTGGCGGTGGCCGGCACCGGCGTGATCGGCCTGGAACTGGGCCAGGCACTGGCGCGGCTCGGCGTGCGCGTGACCATCTTTGGCCGTGGTGGCAGCGTGGCCCAGCTCAGCGATCCTGAGGTGCTGCAAGTGGCGCGCCGCGCCATGACTGACGAACTCGATGTGCGTTTCAAAACCAAGGTGGTTGATGTGGCGCCGCAAAGCAATGGCCTCGGCGTGATCGTCACCAGCGAGGATGCCAATGGCAAACAGCATACCGAGCAATTTGCCTACCTGCTGTCGGCCATCGGCCGCCGGCCCAATGTGCACAAGCTGGGGCTGGAGAACACCGGCCTGCAGCGCGACCATCAAGGCATTCCGCTATACGACCCGCACACCATGCAGTGCGGCGACAGCCATATCTTCATTGCGGGCGACGCCAACAACGAACGCCCGCAGCTGCCGGAAGCGGCCGACCATGGCCGCATCGCCGGTGACAATGCGGCGCGCTACCCTGACGTCCAGCCCGGCTTGCGCCGCACGCCGCTGGCCATCACCTTCACCGAGCCGCAGATCGCCACCATGGGCAGCAGCTATAGCGAGCTGTGCGTATCGCATGCGGGCCGCTTTGCGATCGGCAAGGTGTCGTTTGAAAACCAGGGCCGCAGCCGCGTGATGCTGCAAAACAAAGGCATGTTGCGCGTCTACGCCGAGTACGCCACTGGCCGCTTCCTCGGCGCCGAAATGATCGGCCCGCGCGCGGAAAACATTGGCCATCTGCTGTCCTGGGCCGTGCAGGCCGGGCTCACGGTGGAGGCCATGCTGGACATGCCGTTCTACCATCCGGTGGTGGAAGAAGGCGTGCGGACCGCGCTGCGCGACCTGGCCCACCATTTGCAGCACGAGCCGGCGCACGACTGTCCTTGCGTCGATTGCACACCGGCGCCGTAAATTCTTATTGTTAAATCAAAGATACAAAAAAGTCACACATCGTCATGCGAAAAGCCGTATGCTGCTGCATTGATCGACTTTTGGTAGGGCAATGAACATACGCAAAGTGACAGCGGCCGACTTGAAGCTGGGCATGCTGCTTCCCTGGGATGTCTACGGGGAAAATGGCGCTTTGCTGGTTCGTAAGGGGCATATGATCGCCAGCGCCAATCAGATCGCCTATCTGGTGGAGCGCGGCGTGTTCGAGGATGGCCTGCCGCCGCAGCCGGCGCCGGAACCGCCGTCGGTGCTGCGCAAGCTCAACGCCGCCTATCTGGAGCTGCACACGCTGCTGCAGGCCGTCTCGCACGGCGTGGCGCCGCCGGATTTTCGCCGCCGCCTGGACGATATCGCGCTCATGGTGCACGCGGCGGTGGAGCTCAATGTCGACATTGCCACGGCGAGCGTGCTGCACAACCAGCATCAGGCCACGTATGCGGCGCGGCATAGCGTCAACACGGCAGTGATTGCCGTGCTGCTGGCCCGCGCGCGCCAGCGTTCGCGCAACGATGTCATGACCGTCACGCTGGCCGCGCTGACCATGAACACCGGCATGCTGGAGCATCACCAGCGCTGGCATGACAGCAGTGCGGTGCTGGACCCGGTCGATCACGCGCGCAAGCTGGCCCATCCCGAACTCAGCGTGCAACTGCTGCGCGCGGCCGGCGTCAACGACGAGGCCTGGCTCAACTGCGTGCTGCATCACCATGAAAACGAAGATGGCACCGGCTACCCGTTCGGCAAGGTCGGCGCGCAGATTCCCTTGCTGTCCAAGCTGGTGGCGCTGGCGGACCGCTATTGCGCGCGCGTGTCGGAACGCACCTACCGGCCAGCCATGGCGCCCAACGGCGCGCTGCGCGACATGCTGCTGGAGGCGCGCACCACGCTGGACACCAATCTGGTGTCGCTGGTGATCCGCGAACTGGGCATCTACCCGATCGGCACCTATGTACGCATGATTAACGGCGAGGTGGGCGTGGTGTCGCGGCGCGGCCTGCAATCGACCACGCCGCATGTGGAATCAGTGATTGGGCCGCGCGGTGCGCCGCTGGACGTGTTCCTGCAGCGCGACACCCGCAATGAACTGCACGCGATCCGCGAAGTGCTGACCAACGCCCAGGTGGCCGCGCTGGACGCCCCGCCGCTGCGCATGGCGCAGGTGTGGGGCCGCGCGGCGGCCGACGATTAGTTGAGCAGGGCGTCCAGGCGGCCCTGCTGGGCCAGCTCGCGCAGCATGCCGATGGTGTCGATGTCCGACTCGACGTAGGCCGAACGGCGGAATTCGTCGTACATGGCATTCGCTTCGTCGGTGGCGGCGTCATGGCTGTCTTCGTACTGGAAGCGCACGAACAGCGTGTCCTCGGTCGGCTGCTCGATGGTCATGGTCAGGCTGGATTCGGCGATGTCCTGCTGGGCGGCGACGCGGTAGCGCACGCTGCGCATGGGGTCCAGCTCCACGCGGTCCTCCACCACCAGTTCGCCGTAGCGCAGGCGGCGGCGGAAGCCGTTGTCGCTGCGCTCGTCGATGGTGCTTTCGTCCAGGTGCGGCACGAACAGCTTGGGCGATTCGGCGCGCAGCACCAGGCCGCGCCACACTTGTTCGACGCTCAGGACGTCGATGAGCGGGTTGAGCGGGTCGTTGACTTCGATCAGATGTTCAAATTTCATAATTGCAACCGAGATAAGGTTAGGCGGGAGCCCAGATCTCCGCATGGTAACGCAAATGCCACAAACGCTTCATGCGTCGCATCAGTGACGGCCCCGGCGACTGATACAATGTGGGGCTGTTTGTCCGATTTTCTATCCCTCGCCCGATGTCCACCAACGTTCCCGTTTTCGGCCTTAATTTGCCCCAGAGCCAGGCTGTTACCTACCTGGATGGTCCCTGCCTGGTGCTGGCCGGCGCCGGCTCGGGCAAGACGCGCGTGATTACGCAGAAAATCGCCCACCTGATCGAGGACCGCGGCTACGACCCGCGCACGATTGCCGCGCTGACCTTTACCAACAAGGCGGCGCTGGAGATGCAGGAGCGTATCGCCAAGCTGCTCAAGCAGCCCAAGCAGGCCAAGCAGCTGACGGTGTCCACCTTCCACTCGCTGGGCGTGCGGATCCTGCGCCAGGAGTGCAATGAACTGGGCCTCAAGGACCGTTTCTCCATCATGGATGCCGACGATTGCGGTTCGCTGGTCCAGGACATGGCGATCACCACCGACAAGCAGGTGGTGCGCCGCATCCAGACCGACATCTCGCTGTGGAAGAACGGCCTGGTGGACCCGGTGACGGCGCTGAGCCAGGCCAAGGACGAGGACGAGGCGCAATCGGCACGCGTCTACGCCAGCTATGTGGCGACGCTGTCGGCCTACCAGGCGGTGGACTTCGATGATCTGATCCGCCTGCCGGTGGAGCTGTTCCGCCATCACGAGAAGGTGCGCGACAAGTGGCAGCGCCGCCTGCGCTATCTGCTCATGGACGAGTACCAGGACACCAATACCTGCCAGTACGAGCTGGTCAAGCTGATGGTAACCGGCATTGGCAAGAAGCCGATGTTTACCGCGGTGGGCGACGACGACCAGGCGATCTACGCGTGGCGCGGCGCGTCGGTGGAGAACCTGAAAACCTTGCAGACCGACTTCCCGGACCTGCAGGTCATCAAGCTGGAGCAGAACTACCGCTCCACCACGCGCATCCTGCAGGCGGCCAACGCGGTGATCGGCAACAATCCCAAGCTGTTCGAAAAATCGCTGTGGTCGGAGCATGGCCTGGGCGAGCCGATCCAGGTGATGTCGATGCCCACCGATGATGCCGAAGCCGACCAGGTGGCCATCATGATTTCGGCCGACCATTTCCAGCGCAAGAACAAGTGGTCGGACTACGCGATCCTGTACCGCGGCAACCACCAGGCGCGGATCATCGAGCAGGCCTTGCGCAAGGAGCGCATCCCGTACACGATTTCCGGCGGCCAGTCGTTCTTCGACAAGGCCGAGATCAAGGACATCATCAGCTACCTGCGCCTGCTGGCGAATACCGACGATGATCCGGCCTTCATCCGTTCCGTGACCACGCCGCGCCGTGGTGTCGGCCAGTCGACGCTGGAGACGCTGGGCACCTTCTCCGCCCAGTGGAATTGCTCGCTGTTCGAGGCGGTATTCAAGGGCGGCATCGAAGCCCTGCTGCCGGACCGCCAGCTGAACCCGCTGCGCGACTTCTGCAACTTCATCAACAACCTGGAAGCGCGCGCCAGCCGTCCCGGCCCGTCGGGCAGCGGCGACAACGCGGCGCAGGTGCTGGATGACATGCTGGAGGCGATTAATTATGAAAACTATTTATACGATATGTTTGACGAGCGCGCGGCCCAGAGCAAGTGGCAGAACGTGCTGGAATTCGTCAACTGGCTGAAGGACCGCGGCCGCGGCGGCAAGGACCGCGACGGCGACGAAAAGAACGTGCTGGAACTGACCCAGATGGTGGCGCTGATGTCCATGCTGGAAGGCCAGGACGAAGACCCGGACGCAGTGCGCATGTCGACCCTGCACGCCTCGAAAGGACTGGAGTATCCGCACGTGTTCCTGGTCGGCTGCGAGGAAGGCATCCTGCCGCACAAGGGCGATGCCGATGCCCCGGCCGAATCGATCGCGGCGCGGGTGCAGGAAGAACGCCGCCTGATGTACGTCGGCATCACGCGCGCACAGCGCACGCTGACCATCACATGGTGCAAGAAACGCAAGCGCGCAGGCGAGCAGGTGCACTGCGACCCGTCGCGCTTTATCAAGGAAATGAAGTTGGATGAGGGCACGGCAGTGCCAATGGAATCGGAAGTGCTGACGCCGAAAGAACGCCTGGCGCGCATGAAGGAACTGCTATCCACGCCCAAACCCGACAAGGAACAACCATGAGTAACGAAGACCGCTTCATCGACATCGAAATCAAACTGGCCTACGCCGAAGACATGGTGGACTCGCTGAGCCAGCGCATCCACGAACAGCAGCGGCAGATCGACAAGCTGGAACAGATGTGCGCCGCGCTGGTCCAGCACGTCCGCAACGCAGCCCAGAACAGCGGCGGCCAGCTGCCGCACGAGCGGCCGCCGCACTATTGATTACGCCAGCACCGCGCGCAAGGCTTCAACGACCAGCGCGTGGTCTTCCGCCTGGCGCAGGCCGGAGACGGTGACGGTGCCGATGATGCCGGTGCCCTTGAGCGTGACGGGGAAGGCGCCGCCGTTGGCGGCATAGTCCACCGGCGGCAGGTATTTGATATCGTCAAACACCACGCCGCGGTGCTTGTGGTCGATGCCGACGTAGAACGAGCAGCGGCCAAAGCGCGCCACCACATTGTTCTTGCGGCGTATCCAGTCCGCCTGGTCGGCCGAGGCGCCCTGCATCGCATGATGGAACAGCACCTTGCTGTTGACGGTGATGTTGATGGTGATGCTCTTGTCCCTGGCCTTGGCCAGTTCGATCAGTTTCAAGCCCAGTGCCAGTGCGGTATCGCTGCTGAAGGCGGTAAATTGCAAATCTTTTTCCTGCTGCGTCAGTGTATCCAGCAGTTCCGCGTAGTTTTCCATTCATGTTCCTGTTGTTGAGCGTTGCCAGACCAGAGTGTAGCCGACGCTAGCTTGCTATACTGCACACGACTCCTTGATTTAGGCTTCGCCATGCAGATAGTCGCTTCCCTGTTGATCGCCATGACGCTGAATCTGTTGACCATTGCAGCAGCGCTGCTCGCGGTCATGGGCAAGGTGAATCTGGCTGCGCGCCGCGCACAGCTGGGCATCGGGTTGCAGGCGATCGGCTGGGTATGCCTGCTGCTGTCGGGCGTGGCCGGCGCCGGCTCGCTCGGCGACCGTTTGTTGTCGACACTGGCCATGGCGGGCATCGCCGCCGGCCTGGCATACAGCGCCATGGCCTTCGATCTGTGGTGCGGACGTAGCGCCTCCTCGCGCGCACCCGCAGTAATTGCCGCCGTCATGACTGCAGGCTATGGCATCGGCTTTCAACATTACGCCTTCCGTGTGGGCTGGGCTAACGGCTTGCTGGCCTTGCAGCTGGCGCTGGTGGCCTGGACGCTGTGCCGTCAGCCACTGACGCCGGTGGGCCGCTGGCGCTGGCTGCTGGTGATATCGCTGCTGGTGCAGTTGCTGGTGACGGCGTCGCGTGGCGTGCTGGGGGCGTTTTACACCGCACAATTTCCGAATTTTTTTGCGCCGCATCCGGCCAATATCCTGTTTGCCTTGGCCGCCAATGTGACGGTGGTCATGTCGCTGGCCGGCATCTTGCTGGCGTACCGTGAAGAGGCCGCGCGCGAACTCGAGCGGCTAGCGAATACCGACGGCATTACCGGCGCCCTGAACCGCCGCGCCTGGAGCGCGCAGGCCGTCGCGATTGTGGCCGACAGCCAGCGCCTGCAGCAACCGTTGTGCGTGCTGTTGCTGGATCTGGATCATTTCAAGGACATCAACGAAGCGCAGGGCCATGAGACGGGCGACAAAGCGCTCAAGCTGCTGGTACAAGGCATGCAGTCGGTGGGCGGCGAGCGCAATGTGGTGTGCCGTTACGGTGGCGAAGAATTCTGTGTACTCAAGCGCGGCGCCGATCCGGCGGCGATGCGCGCCTACGATCAGCGTTTGCGCGACTGGCTGGCCGCAGCCGGCCCGCGCGAGCTGGGCATCCCGCTGCATTACAGCGCCGGCATTGCCACCCTGCTCGATCAGCGTGACAGCCTGGATGCCATGCTGCGCCGCGCCGACTCCCTGCTCTACAGCGCCAAAATGCTGGGACGAAATATCACACTGGATGATGCCGCCCTGGAGTCCGGTGTCGAATTCAAATAACCGCGCCGCCGGTCTGCCATCGCCTTTTCTGGGAATTAAATAAATAGTCACCAAATATAACATTCAGTTTATATTTAAATATTGTTTGCATATCATAAACCATACGTGCAAATTTCACTAAATGTCACGATCAGTAAAATAAATTTTTTTACAACATTGTCTTGTTGTTCGAGTTGACTCTTTAAAAATAAATACCGAGAATGAATATGCCTTAATCTCATTAGCAAAATAATATCTCGTCAATTGTCCATCAATCGGCGAGGGGGAAATTGTTATGAAGCGGGCATACCCACATAGTGAATGGCTAAAGTTTTCTATGGTGGTTCAAGATTATCGCCAAATGTAACAGTCTGGCGGTTTATTAACTTCATTATTAGGAGGCACAAATGAAACGTGTTCTGAATCTGCAACGCATGGCTCTGGATACCAACGAAGTTTCGGGCCTGAGCCTGAGCAGCTCGCATACTGATTGCTGCAAGAACGATCAGACGTAATCAATGAAGGTCGGAGCAGTGATGCAATATCACTGCTCTCATTTACTCTTTAATTTTCAGTGAGGTATCAAATGAGCCGGATTTTGAACCTGCAACGCATGCAGCTGGAAGTCAACGAAATTGCCGCCTCCAGCGTGACCAGTTCATACAGTGATTGCTGCAAAAAAGACAACGACTAAGCTGGACTGCGCGGAGCATGCACTGCTGCGCGCTGATTCTGATACGACCGGATTTGCTGACATAATTATTCTAAGGGAGATGGTATATGGTGCGTAGCGCGAAATCACTGCGTGAAAAACGCCACGTCGATAAGGCTTTTTATCGCGGTTCCAGTGAACTGTTTTATGAGCCAAATTACGCGCACTACCGTCCCGCAGATGAACTGAAATCCCTGGTTGAGACGCTGATCCAGGAGCGTGGTCTGCCCTGGCGCACGCACCGGGCGGATGTCTGGACCCATATTATTCCGGTTGCCAATAGCGCACCGGTCAAACTGCCTAAACAGGGCTGGAAGATTCACGTTTCCGCCATCGAATCGAACTGCAAGGATATCCTGGCAAAAGTCGCCACGCTGGCGTTTGAGCACGATGTCCAGTTTAAATTTGCCAACGATATCAATACGCTCAAGCTGATGACCTCGAAACGCTGGTCACGCGGCGGTTCAGGCAAATTCATTACGCTTTATCCGGCAACAGAAGAAATATTTCTCGAATTTATAGAACGCGCTTATGCGTTATTAAAAAACGATCTTGGCTCCTATATATTATCGGACCGCCGTTATAAAGATTGCCGGTGTCTTTATTATCGCTATGGTGGTTTTACTTTAGTCAGCCGCCTGCATTTCATGGGCAACCAGATACCGGTACTGACCGCGCCCGACGGCCAGCAGGTCGAGGATAAGCGCAGTCCTTACTTTGAAACGCCGCCTTGGGCCGCCGATCCCTTCCCGTCGGATGAACCGGACGAGGATGAAATGACCCTCAACGGCGGGCGGTTTATCGTCAAAAGCGCGCTGGGCTTTTCCAATACCGGCGGCGTGTATCTGGCGACCGATACCACCACTGGCAAGGACGTGGTCATCAAGGAAGCCCGGCCGTTTGTCGAGCTGGGCGCCAACGGCGCCGATGCCACCACCCGGCTCGCCAAGGAAGAAAATAATCTGCGCATCCTGTCCGGGCTGGGGATTACGCCGGAGGTGTACACCTCATTCTGGGACTGGGAAAACTATTATCTGGTCGAAGAATACTTCGACGCGTTCGATGTGCGCGAATTGACGGTCATGAAAAGTCCTTTGATCCTGGCCCATCCCACGGCGGACGACAGTGCTGCGTTCTATGACAGCTATAAGCGCATCTTCACCGGCGTGCTCAAGGCGATCGATCAGATCCATGCGCGCGGCATGGTGATCGGCGACCTCTCGCCGATGAACGTCCTGATCGACAAGGCCACCATGGAGGTGCGTATTATCGACCTGGAAGGCGCCTACCGGCCGCAGGTCGAAGCACCCGAGACGTTGTTTACCCCAGGCTTCCGTTCGGAGCACAAGGGCCGTGCCAAGGAAAGCAATTTCCAGGATGACCTGTATGCGATCGGCACCATGATGTTGTATGCCATCTTCCCGATCGCGGCCATGGCGTTCCTGCGCGGCGATCTGTTCACCAAAATACTGCCGGTTGTGCTGGCCGATATCGGCTGGTCGCAAACGCCGGTGCAGCGCGTGGTCGAACAACTCGTCGGCAATGCCATCAGCTGCAGCGAAGCGGTGGCATTGCTGAACGGTCCTGCGGCAATTGAAAAACCCATGAGCAGGCAGCCAGACGCGGCGCTGCAACTGGACCAGGCGTGCAGTGAAATGGCGCGCTTTATCACCAACAACTATCGCCTGGAGCAACCTTATGCGCTGTTCCCGGTCGATCCTTTCGGCACCAATTTCAATCCCATGAGCCTGGGCTTTGGTTCGTCGGGGATCCTGTACGCGCTGTCGCGCAGCGGTTACACGGTGCCCGAGCCAGCGCTGCAGCGCTATCGCCAAGAGCTGGCGGAACTGGATCCGGCCAAAATGGCGCCGGGTTGGCTGGTCGGGACGGCAGGCATCGCCTGGACCTTGCTGGCCACCGGTGATGTCGAAACGGGCAAGCGCTTCCTGCAATGTGCCAACCACAGTGAGCTGCTGCGCAGCCACCACTCGCTGTACTACGGCATGGCCGGTGTCGGCATGGCCAATCTGGCCGCCTATCGCATGCTCGATGACCAGCATTATCTGAATGCTGCGGTCGAACTTGCGGAAGCCCTGGAAGCCAGCGCACAAAAAAATGATCGCGGCCTGTACTGGAAGGATGAGGTCGAAGTCCGCATCGGCCTGGGATACGGCCAGAGCGGGGTGGCGCTGTTCTTCCTGCGCCTGGCGCAAATGACGCAGATGCAGAAGTGGCGGGAGCTGGGCCGCCAGGCGCTCGAGTTTGACTTGTCGTATGCCCATGAACATGAGGCAGGCGTGAGCTGCTTCCCGTGCGCGCCGGAAGAAACGACGACCTTTGACAGCTACATCGAGCAGGGCAGTGCCGGCATCGCCAAGGTGGCCATCCGCTACGGCCTGTGGTCGAAGATCGAGAACGTGCTGGCCGACGCCTGCCGGAAATACGCGATTTTTGCGGGGTTGTCGTACGGTGTGGTTGGCTTTGTTGACGTGCTGCTGGACGCCTATCTCTACTCCCAGGATAAAAAATACCTGGAGATGGCGCAGCGGCCGCTGCAGGGACTCAGCGACCTGTTCCTGATTAAGCACCAGGATGGCTACGCCACTCCCGGTGATGGCCTGTTCCGTATCTCGTGCGACTACGCCACCGGCGTGGCTGGCGTGATGCGGACCCTGCACCGCCTGAACCAGCATTTGCCGGATGAGTTTTTCCTGGATGAACTCGACAACCTGCCGGGGCGCAAAGCATCGGTGGACCGCACTGACGCTATCTGACCAGGAATGCCACCATGCGCTTAACAGAGAACAGCCTGAAAGCCGGAACGGGGACGGCGCAACCGCCATTATCCTCGTTCCAGTGTTTCATGCTATTGCTGGGAAAATACCGCGCCCAGTATATGTGGGTAACCTTGTTTGCGGCCGTGGTCGGCGGTGGCGGCGCCATGCTCCATCCCCTGCTGCTCAAGGCGATTTTTGACGCCGTGACGGTCGATACCGACTTCAGCCGTTTTGTGTATCTGGGCGCCTACTATCTGGCGCTGGGGCTGTCCGTCAACCTGCTGAGTTATCTGCTGTCATTGTGGCAGCAACAGCTGGATAACCAGATTGTCGCGCAGGCCAGCGAAAACCTGTTGCGCGCCTACTTCGCCAAGAATTACAGCGAGGTGATACGCAATGGCAATGGCCACTACGTCAGCCGCATCCGCTCCGATGTCAAGGATGGCCTGGTGCCGATGCTGCCGCTGGTGCGCCGCATGGCGGTCAACCTGGTGACGCTGGCCGCGCTGGTGTCGGTGCTGGTGTATATCTCGTGGCAGGCGTTCCTGGTGCTGTTTGCGATCATTCCCATCGCCACCCTGGTCAGCATTACGGTCGGCAAGAAAATCCGCGGGCTCACCAATATCGAACGCGACAAGGAAGCTGCGCTGCTGGACACGCTGACCAAATCGGTCAGCGCGTTCAAGATCATCCGTACCTTCGGCATGATCCCGCGCAGCCTGTCGGTGTTTTCCGGCAAAGTGGATGAGGCACTGGAATCCGGCTACCGCAAATTCCGCGTGGTGAACGGCCTGCAAAGGGCCAGCGATGTCACCATGGTCATTTCTGACGCGTGCTGTATTTTCGTCGGCGCCTATTTCGTTTTCAACCGCACCATGACCGTGGGCGGCTACATCGGCTTCATGAATTCGTTCTGGCGTTCCGCCACCACGCTGATCGAGATCTTCCGCCAGTGGGCCGAACTGCATGGCCACAACGCCATTGCCAGCCGTCTGGTGGACTTCATCAACGCGCATGCGGACCAGCCGTATCACACCCGGGCCAATGCGGTAACGGCCGCCGGCATCAGCTACGACTACGATGGCAACCACATCATCAAGGGCTTCTCGATGCATGTGCAGCCCGGACAGAAAGTGCTGATTGCCGGCCAAAATGGCTCGGGCAAAACCACGCTGGCCAATATCCTGTCGGGTTATCTGCAACCGTCGGCGGGTGAGCTGGTGCTGCCCGCGCGTATCAATGCGGTGACGCTGCCGCTGCAGTTTCCGCCCATCGTGGTGCGCGCACTGGACCTGGATCGCCAGCTGCTCCAGCGGTTCAATCTCGACACGCCCGAGCTGCTGGACGCCTATCCCGACCAGCTGTCGGCGGGGCAGCAGCAGAAGCTGGCGCTGGCGCTGGCGCTGTCGTCCGATGCCGAGCTGTACATTCTGGATGAACCCCTGGCCAACCTGGATGTGTCGAGCCGCGCGCTGGCCATGCAGGAAATTGAGCAGCGCACCGCCGGCCGCATGCTGGTGATGATCATGCACGGCGCCGACGAATATGCCGCCGTGTTTGACCAGATCTATCAACTGGGCAGCGTGCCGTTGCGGACGGACACCCTGAAGGCCGTCAACAGCTGACCTGGCGTGCCCGCATCCCTAACCATGACTGAGTTCCTGATCCCATGCTGAGTTATTACTTCCAAGTCGCCCTGCATAACACGCGGCGCAACAAGGCGCTGACGATGCTGATGATATTGGCGATTGCGGTTGGCATCGGCGCCAGCATGACCACGCTGACCGTGATGCAGCTGCTGTCCGGTGATCCGCTGCCGGGACGCAGCCAGCACCTCTATTATCCCCAGGTGGATGTCTCGCCCAAGTCCAAGGGCCGCGAACCGCTTGATGTGCTGGACTACCGCACCGCCATGGACCTGTGGAGCGCGCGGCAGGCAGACCAGCAGACGCTGGTGGCCAACAGCCAGGTCAAGCTGCGCGCGCCCGACACGGCGTTGCCGCCGCTGATGCTGGCCATGACCTCCACCACGGCCGACTTCTTCAGCATGTTCAACGTGCCCTTCAAGTACGGCAAGGGCTGGAGCCAGGCCGATGACGCGGCGCGCGCGCGCGTGGCAGTGATCTCCGCCAGTCTCAACGACAAGCTGTTCGGCGGCGGCGACAGCGTCGGCCGCGTGATCCGGCTGGGCGATGCGGATGTCCGGATTGCTGGCGTGCTGGCGCCATGGCGGCCGTTCCCGCTGTTCTATCAGGTGCGCGGCGGCCGCTTTGCCAACGGTGACACGTCGGGGTTTTACGGCAAGACCGAGGATGTGTTCACGCCCTTCTCCACCAGCCTGGACGTCAATCCCGGCAATTTCCAGCCATTTACCTGCTGGGCCTCGCCGGAGCAGCCGGGCCATCTTGAACAGGCGCCGTGCGTCTGGGTGGCGCTGTGGGTGCGCCTGGACAGTCCGGCCAAGGTCGCCGCCTACCGCCACTTCCTGCAGAACTATGCCACCCAGCAGAAAGCCCAGGGCCGCATCAAACATGCGGACAACACCCGCCTGCGTTCGCTGATGCAGTGGCTGGACTTCAACCGGGTCGTGCCCAGCGATACCAAGCTGCAGACGGCGCTGGCGTTTGCCTTCCTGGCGATTTGCCTGACCAACGTGCTGAGCCTGTTGTCGGCCAAGTTCCTGCGGCATAGCGCGGAGACCGGGCTGCGCCGCGCGCTGGGCGCGACGCGCGGCTCGGTGTTCGCGCAGTGTATGGCCGAGTCCGCCATCATTGGTGTACTGGGCGGCGCGATGGGATTGCTGCTGACCCTGCTTGGCCTGTCGCTGGTGCGGCGCCAGCCGGTGCCGTACGCAGATGGCGCTTATCTGGACCTCACCATGTTCCTGTGGACCTTCGCCCTGTCCCTGCTGGTGAGCCTGCTGGCAGGCATGCTGCCGGCCTTGCGCGCCACGCTGATCCAGCCGGCGACGCAGTTGAAAACGTTATAGAGGACGCCATGCAGATCCCATACATAGTTGCGGCGCTGCGCAAGCACCGCCTCGCCACCTTCCTGATCGCACTGCAAATCTCGCTCGCGTGTGCGGTACTGTGCAATGCCTGCTTCCTGGTGGTCCAGCGCGTCCAGTCGACGCAGATGGACAGCGGCATCGAGGAAGCCGCACTGGGCACGGTCAAGCTGTCCGGCTTCACGCCGGACCAGGCGGCTGATCTCAATGCGCGCATGCTGGCCGCGTTGCAGGGAATCGCCGGCGTCGAGGCGGTCAGCGTAGTGAACATGGTGCCGTTTGGCGAGCCGGTGGCCAGCGCCGGCGTGCGGCTCGACCAGGACGGCAAGCATTTTGGCGGCGTGATCGATTTTTATGTGGGCGATGCCAAGGCGGTAGCAACGTTTGGCTTGCAGCTGCTGGCCGGCCGCTTGCCGCAGGCCGACGACTACACACCGATCGCCGACACGGTCCCGGCCAATCCCGTGGTGCTGATTACGCAAACCCTGGCCAGCCATTTCTGGCCCGGCCAGAACCCGGTGGGACAGCAGTTCTGGGCCATGGGTACCAGCTTCCGCGTGGCCGGCGTGGTACGTCACCTGTCGGTGGCGGCGCCGGGCGGTGGCCAGAGCGCCGACCCTGACTGGGCGGTGTTTGTGCCGGCCGTTGCCGGGCCGCAACTGGTCGGCAAATATCTGCTGCGCGGGCGGCCCGCCGATATCGCGCGCATCGTGGAAGACGCCAGGGCGGTAGCGAACCAGACGGCAACGGACGCCGTGCTGGACGTCGAACAAAGCCGTACCGTGCCGGCGCTGCGCGCCAGCTATTTCAATAGCAGCTATGTGATGGCATTGCTGCTGCTGGGCGTCTGTGTAGCATTGCTGGGCACGACCGCGCTGGGCATCGTCGGCCTGGCCAGTTTCTGGGTGACCCAGCGCAGCAAGCAGATCGGCATCCGGCGCGCGCTGGGCGCCACTACCGGCGATATCCTGCGTTATTTCCAGATCGAGAACTTCATCATCGTGAGCCTGGGCATCACGATCGGCATGCTGCTGGCCTACGGCCTGAACCTGGGCCTGATGCGCTTTTACGAACTGCCGCACCTGCCGCTGGCGTATTTACCGGTCGGCGCCGTGGCGCTGTGGATACTGGGCCAGCTGGCGGTGCTGGCGCCCGCGCTGCGGGCGGCGGCCATTCCGCCCATGGCCGCCATCAAGGCAGTCTGACTTCGAATGGGCAGCCGATGATACCGGATACTTCCACTCAGGACACCCGTCTCCCCGTCGCCGCGCCGCGTACCCGCAAATGGCTGGCGCTCGGGCTGGCGGTCATGGTGCTGGCGGGCTGGCTCGCCATGCAATTGAAAGAGGCGGTGGTGGGCGGGGCCAGCGTCAGCCTCGACCGTCTGACGCTGGCCCCGGTGGAATCGGGCGAGCTGACGCGCGACGTGGCCGCCGAGGGCCGCGTGGTGGCCGCCGCTGCGCCGACGCTGTATGCCGGTTCCGACGGCACTGTCACGCTGTCGGTACAGCCGGGCGATGCGGTCAAGGCCGGGCAGATGGTGGCGCAGATCACCAGTCCTGAACTGCAGGCCAGTCTGGCGCAGTCGCGCAGTGCGGCCGATGCGCTGAAAAGCGAATGGCTGCGTGCCCAGGCCGACGCCCGCCAGGCCCGTGCGGCGGCGGAAGCGGGCGTGCAGACCGCCGCGCTGGCGCTGACCTCCGCCGAGAATGACCTGACGCGCCAGACCCGCGCGTTCGATGCTGGCGCGGCGGCCGGCATCGCGGTCGACCAGGCGCGCGATGCGCTGGCGCGGGCCCGCATCGCCCATCAGCAGGCGATCCAGGCGCTCACGCTCAAGGACGACGCCACCCGCTTTGAACTGGCGGCCCGCCGCCAGGCCCATGAGCGTGCCGAACTGCAGGTGGCCGACTTGCAGCGCCTGCAGACCGGCCTGACGGTGCGCGCGCCTGTCGATGGCCAGGTGGGCCAGGTATTTGTGGCGGACCGCTCTTCCGTGGCCAAGGACGCCAAGCTGCTGGCGGTGATTGACCTTACCCGGCTGGAAGTTCAGATCCAGGTGGCGGAAAGCCAGGCGCGCGAGCTGGCGCCGGGCATGCTGGGCGAACTCAGCGGCAACGGCCAGCGCTGGCGCGGCCGCATCAGCAGCGTCTCGCCGGAAGTGGTGAATGGCGAGGTGGCCGCGCGGCTGCGTTTTGACGGCGCGCAGCCGGCGGCGCTGCGCCAGAACCAGCGCCTGTCGGCGCGCGTCGTGCTGGACCAGCGCGAGCGCGTGCTGCGCGTGGCGCGCGGGCCGTTTGTTGAAGAAAGCGGCGGCCACTGGGCGTACGTGGTGGTCAACCAGGTTGCCGTCAGACGTCCGGTGCGCCTCGGCGCGCAAAGCCTGACGCAGGTCGAGGTCCTGAGCGGGCTCAAGGCCGGCGACCAGGTTGTGATTGCGGGCGCCGATGTGTTCAAGGGCGCCAGCCAAGTTCAATTAATTCAGTAAGGGATTGCCATGCTTGAGATGCACCATATCGCCAAGGTGTACCGCACCGAAACGGTTGAAACCGCTGCACTGCGCGACTTCAATCTCCATGTGACGCCAGGGGAATTTGTTGCCGTTACCGGGGCTTCCGGTTCCGGCAAGAGTACCTTCCTGGGCATCGCTGGCCTGATTGAAGCGCCGAGCGGCGGCCGTTATGTGCTCGACGGCGTCGACGTCAGCCAGATGAACGACAGGCAGCGCAGCCGCCTGCGCAACCAGAAGATCGGCTTTGTTTTTCAGGCCTTCAATCTGATACCGGACCTGAACCTGCGCGACAATATCGAAGTGCCGCTCGGCTATCGTGGCCTGCGCGCGGCCGAGCGCCGCGAACTGGCACAGGCAGCGCTCGCCAAGGTCGGGCTGGCTGGCCGTGCGCGCCATTATCCCGGCCAGCTGTCCGGCGGCCAGCAGCAGCGCGTCGCGATTGCGCGCGCGCTGGCGGGCAATCCGCCGCTGCTGCTGGCCGACGAACCAACCGGCAACCTGGATACCCAGATGGCCGCCGGCGTCATCGATCTGCTGCAGGAGCTGCATGCTGGCGGCGCCACCATTGTGATGGTCACCCACGACCTGCATCTGGCCGAACGCGCGCAGCGCATCGTCAAGGTCATGGACGGCCAGGCCGCCGAAGTCGCGCGTGATGCACGCCTGCACAGTGTGAGCGGCAGCGCTGCATGAGACGGTTGCTGTGCATCGGTTTATTGGTCGTGTGTCCGCCGGTCTGGGCTGCCCTCAGTGATGACCTGCTGAGTGTTTATACCCGGGCGCGCGGCAATTATCCTGCGCTTCAGCAGGCGCAGGCCCAGGCCGGCGCCAGCAATGCCAGCGCGGATCTCAACCGCGCGCCGCTGCTGCCGCAATGGACGCTCAGCGTCACGCCCCGGCAAACGGCAGGGGTGAACAGCAATAACGCCAGTAGCCAGATCACGCAGACCATCGTCAATCTGGCGGCGCTCGACACCTGGCGTGCTGCGCGCGCCGATGCCCAGGCGCAGGCAGCCACGCTGCGCGCGGCCGAGCAGGCTCTGGTGGCTGAGGTGGCGGTGCGCTATTTCGCCCTGCTCAGCGCGCAAAGCCAGCTCGATACCTTGTCCGCCAACGAGGCAGCGGTCGCGGAGCTGGTCAGGCAGAGCAAGGTGCGCGTGGCCGAGCGCCTCACGGCGGCGGTGGACGTCGACCAGGCGCGCGCCTATCTCGGTCTGGCCCAGGCCGCCACGCAGCAGGCCAGGGAAGCGCTGGCGGATGCCAATCAGGCGGTCCAGGAACTCACGGGCGAAGCGCCGTTGCCGCTCAAGCCGCTGCGCCAGGGCTTCCAGCCGGCCCTGCCGCAACCTGCTGACGCCCCGGCCTGGGTCACGGAAGCGCTGGCTGACAACCCGGTGCTGCAATCAGGGAAGGAACTTGTGCTGGCATCGGAAGCGCGTATCAAGGCCGCGCGCGCGGCCAACCTGCCGACCCTGGGATTGAGCTTCAGCACCGACCGCGGACTGGTAAATGGCGCGGCCGGCAGCCGCCAGGTGACCACCAATACCGTCGGGCTGACGCTGAACGTGCCGATTGTGGCAGGCGGTGCGACGTTTGCCGCGACCCGGCAGGCGCTCTACAACCGCGACGCCGCCAGTGCCCAATTCGAAGCCAGCCGCCGCAGCATTGTGCGCAATGTCGAAGCGCAGCTGCAGGCCGTGCGCGGCAGCGTGGCGGAGATTGCCATCGCGGAGCCGGGCGCGGAAGCAGCCGAGCGCGCCCTGTCCGCCAGCCGTGCCGGCCATCAGTACGGCACCCGTACCCTGACCGATGTGCTGAATGCGATCCAGACCAATGGCCAGGCGCAACTGCAGCTGACGCAGGCCCGTCATCGCCATCTAGTGGCGCTGCTGCAGCTCAAGCAGGCCGTGGGACGGCTGAGTGTTGATGATCTCGTGGCAGTGAACGCCCTGCTGGAATAGGGCGTTGCCGGGAAGCTTACCCTAGCGCGGTCGGATACAAATTTTATTTGTATTAACTTTTTCCAGTGCAAATTAACTTTCTCGGTGACGTCTGACTATGTTGCCGGCGATGGCCCGTGCGTGCTGTACGAGCAGGCTTCCAATAACACTGCGCCCGCGCGTACCCGCACGCGACTGAACTTGTTCGACTCTGCCAGCGGGTGACATATGTCTGGGCAACGCCAGACCGCAGCGTGGGCTTGTTTGTGAATGCAAACCTTGATACTCTGACCAGGGTGAGCGCGGTGCCGGAACCAGACGCATGGTGCCTGTTCGCCATCGGTGCGGCCGTACTGGCGGGCGCGACGCGCATAAGGAACTGAACAGACCGGCGCAAGCCATCATTAAGGAGCCATCGTTGGGCAAAGGCAGGCTGGAAGCATTTAGCGATGGCGTCATCGCGATCATTATTACCATCATGGTGCTGGAACTGAAGGTGCCGCATGGCGACAACCTGGATGCACTGCTGCCACTGTTCCCGGTGTTCCTGAGCTATGTGCTGAGCTTTATTTACGTCGGCATCTACTGGAACAACCACCATCACCTGATCCACATGGTGTCCCAAACCACGGGCGGGGCGTTGTGGGGCAATCTGCACCTGCTGTTCTGGCTGTCGCTGATACCGTTTGTGACGGGCTGGATGGGCGAGAACCATTTCTCTTCGCTGCCCGTGGCCTGCTACGGCTTCGTGCTGTTCATGAGCAGCATCGCCTACATGATGCTGGCGCTGTGCCTTGAAAAGAACAATCCCGCGCTGAAGGCGGCGCTGGGCAGCGACCGCAAAGGCAAGCTGTCCACCTTCCTGTATCTGATCGGCATAGGCGCCTCCTTCGTGCACCCGATGGCTGGATTTGCCGTCTATGTGCTGGTAGCGGCGATCTGGTTCATTCCTGATCGTCGGATCGAAACCCGCACTAAAGGCTGACGCTACCGTTGATAGCATATCGCATAGAAATTATTAGTTAGACATCTGCCGTAGATGCTCACACAATCGAACTGTTTCACTGGCAAAAATAATAATTCCAACTAGGGGATTCGACCATGAAGCAGTTCATCCAGCGCCCGCTGCTGGCGGGTGCGCTCGGCCTTGCCTTTCTGACGCCTGCCCAGGCAGTGACCTTTGTTCTCAATGATGTATCCACCGGCGGCATGAGTGCCCAGCAGTTGGCTGGCTTTCAGGCCGCTGCCAATTTCTGGTCAGGCAAGCTGACCGATAACGTCACCGTGTACCTGGACATCGGCTTTAATAACCTGGGCCAGAACATCCTGGGCAGTACCAGCTCCAACTTCGTCACCACGAGCTACAGCAATGTACGCACTGCGCTGCAGCTCGATGCCACGTCGTCGCTGGATCACACAGCAGTGAGCCACCTGCAGTCCGGCTCGGCGCTGACTTTCATGGCCACCCAGGGCGATGGCAGTTCGCGCCTGGACAACGACGGCTCGGTCAACAATCTCTATCTGGGCATGACGACCGCCAATGCCAAGGCGATGGGATTCGCGGTCGGCACCAGCACCGCCACGCCGGACGCCAGCATCGTGTTTGCCAACGCCTATGCCGGGGATTTTTCCTATTCGCGCGTGGGCGGCACGCCAGGCAACAAGGTCGACTTCATTACCGTGGCCGAGCATGAAATCGGCCATGCGCTGGGCTTTACCTCGGGCGTGGACGATATCGATTACTGCATGGCCCCCCGCAGCGGTTCCGCCTGCGGCATCAGCAACACCGCCAGCCGCTTTGAGAACGACTGGTGGTATGAGCCACTGGACCTGTACCGCTATTCGGCGCCCGGCGTGGCGGATGTGCGCGTTGGTGGTACGCCGTACTTCTCGGTTGACGGCGGCATCACCAGCATCGCCGCATTTTCCACCGGCACCGAGCATGGCGACGGCTGGCAAGCCAGCCACTTCGGTCCCAACCAGGTCAATCTGATGCGGCCATTTGTCGGCAATGGCCAGTCCTACGATGCCAGCTCGCGCGACCTGGCCGCCATGGATGCCATCGGCTGGGACCTGGCGGCGCCGGTGCCCGAACCGCAAACCTGGGCCATGCTGTTGGCCGGCCTGGGGCTGGTTGGCTGGATGCGCCGCCGCTCAGCGTGAATCGCACTGATCGGCAATGCGGGTCCAGCGGCTGACTCCGCCGCCGCGTTTGGTGGGCTGCTTGCCCGGCGTGCCCCACGCCGCCTCGGTGGTAATCTGCCAGTGTGTGCTGTCGCTGCGCTGGATCGTATTGCTGATGCGGCCAAGCGGGCATTGCGCCACCAGCACCAGGCTGTCGCCAGTTATCGTGCCGGGCACCGGTTGACAGCTGGCGCCTGGCACCGTCGGCGGCAGCACCGGCGCAGTGCCGTCCTGCGCCGGAATACACACGGTGGCGCGGCGTTCTTCACCGCGCTGCGCGTGTTCGCCCACAGGAAAACGCCGGGGACCGAAATTGCTATCCCGCTCGACGCGGTACAGGCCGGTCGGCGGCATGATGTCATCTGCGGCCTGGGCTGTGGCCAGCAGGCCGGCGAGCACAACAGCGGTGTAGTGAAAACGCATGATCTCCCCTGGTTTTGCTTTAAATGTAATTTTTACTCCGAGTAAAGTCAATTGCAGGAAGTGGATATTGCACTGGCGCATGCCCTATTTCGTCTCCTTTTCGACGGAAATTTCCTATCGGACAAATTATTGTTCGGAAAATGGTGGATGAATCCGGGAAAGTGCAGTGCAGCATTTTTTGCAAGTGACCCCGCCGCAGCGCGCTGCTATGATCTGGCGCTTCCATGCTGCGTTTTTAATCCTGTCAGCATTTTTCCTGCCCTTCAGAAGAGAAAGAGATCTTCATGACCCGTCCTCATATGCTTGTCATTGCCGCCGCCCTGGGTGTGGCGTTTTCGCAAACCGTCCTGGCTGCGCCGGCCGCCGCGCTGGCTGGCAATCCGCTGGCCACGGCCAGCACGCTGCCGTTCCACTATCCAGCGTTCGACAAGATCAAGGACGAGCATTTCCTGCCGGCCTTTAACGAAGGCATGCGCGTGCAACTCAAGGAGATCGACGCCATCGCCAACAGCAAGGCAGCACCGAGCTTCGACAACACCATCGTCGCCATGGAAAAATCGGGCCAGCTGCTGACCCGCGTGCAGACCGTTTTCTACAATCTGCAAGGCGCCAACACCAACGACAAGCTGGATGCCATCGATAGCGAAATGTCGCCCAAGCTGGCCGCGCATTCGGACGCCATCTATCTGAACCCCAAACTGTGGGCGCGCGTAAAGTCGCTGTACGAAAAACGTGACGCGCTGAAGCTGGACGCCGAAGCCAAGCACCTGCTGGAGCGCTACCACACGGACTTCATCCGCGCCGGCGCCAACCTGTCGGTGGCCGACAAGGAAAAACTGAAAGCCGTCAACGGCACCATCGCCAAACTACAAACCACGTTCACCCAGAACGTACTGAAGGAAACCAATGCCTCCGGCCTGGTAGTGGACACGCGTGAAGAGCTGGCCGGCATGAGCGCCGCCGCGATTGACGCTGCCGCCGCTGCCGCCAAGACCAAGGGCCTGGATGGTAAATTCTTCGTTGCCGTGGTCAATACCTCGGGCCAGCCGCCGCTGGCAGAACTGACCAACCGTGCTACCCGCGAGAAGCTGATGGCGCTGTCGCTGGCACGCGGCAGCCATGGCGGTGAATTCGACAACCGCGAGGTGGTGCTGAAGATCGCCAAGGCCCGCGCCGAGAAAGCCACGCTGCTGGGCTACGAAAACTTCGCCGCTTACTCGCTGGAAGACCAGACCGCACACGACACCGCCTCCGTCAACAAGCTGCTGACCGAACTGGCCAAGCCGGCCGTCAACAATGCGAAGAAAGAAGCGGCCGACCTGCAAGCCGTGGTCGATGCGGAAAAAGGCGGCTTCCAGATCGGCGCGGCCGACTGGGCCTTCTACACCGACAAGGTACGCGCCCAGCGCTTCGCCTTCGACGAGAACCAGCTCAAGCCTTACTTTGAACTCGACAACGTGCTGACCAACGGCGTGTTCTATGCGGCGAACAAGCTGTATGGCCTGTCGTTCAAGGAACGCAAGGATCTGCCGGTGTACAACCCGGACGTGCGTGTGTTCGACGTGTTTGATGCGGACGGCAAGCAGCTGGCTATCTTCCTGGCCGATATGTACGCCCGCTCCAACAAGCAGGGTGGCGCCTGGATGAACGAGTACGTGTCGCAGTCGTCGCTGATGGGCACCCACTCGGTGGTGGCCAATCACCTCAACATTCCCAAGCCGCCAGCAGGCGAGCCGACGCTGCTGACCTACGATGAAGTGAAGACCGCCTTCCACGAATTCGGCCACGCGCTGCATGGCATGTTCTCCAATGTGAAGTACCCGCACTTCTCCGGCACCAGCGTGCCGCGCGACTTCGTGGAGTACCCATCGCAAGTCAACGAGATGTGGGCCGTGTGGCCTGAAGTGCTGGGCAACTACGCCAAGCATTACAAGACCGGCGCGCCGATGCCGAAGGAACTGCTGGACAAGGTCATCGCGTCGAAGAAATTCAACCAGGGCTTCATGACCACCGAATACCTGTCCGCATCGCTGCTGGACCAGCGCTGGCACCAGCTGACGCCAGCGCAGATCCCGACCGATGTGCTGGGCTTTGAAGCGCAGTCGCTGAAAGACATGGGCGTGGACTTCGCACCGGTGCCGCCACGCTACCGCACCACCTATTTCTCGCACAGCTTCTCCGGCGGCTATTCGGCAGGCTACTACGCCTACCTGTGGTCTGAAAAACTGGATGCCGACACCGTGGAATGGTTCAAGGAAAACGGCGGCCTGCAGCGCAAGAACGGCGACTGGTTCCGTGCCAAGCTGCTGTCGCGCGGCGGTACCGATGACGCCATGAACCTGTTCCGCAACTTCCGTGGCCGCGATCCTGTGATCGAGCCGCTGCTGGAACGCCGTGGCCTGAAATAATATAAATAGTTTATAAGGATAAGTAATGAATCGCAACAATGTCATTATCGCCGCCAGCGTAGCGGCAGTTTTCAGCGTCGCCCACGCGGCGGAACCGGCATCGCTGCTGCCGGCGTCGAACCCGTTCGCCAAGGCCAGCACCCTGCCGTTCGGCTATCCAGCCTTCGACAAGATCAAGAACGAAGACTACGCGCCGGCATTTGAAGAAGGCATGCGCCAGAACGCGGCGGAAATCGAGGCCATCGCCAACAACAAGAAGCCGGCCACGTTTGACAACACCATCGTGGCGATGGAAAAATCGGGCCAGTTGCTGAATCGCGTATCGACCGTGTTTTACAGCCTGTCCGGCGCCAACACCAACGACACGTTCAAGGCGCTGGAGCGCGACCTGTCGCCGAAGCTGGCTGCGCATAACGATGCGATCCGCCTGAACGGCAAGCTGTATGCGCGCATCAAGTCGCTGTACGACAAGCGCGACAAGCTGCACCTGGATGCGGAATCCAAGTACCTGCTGGAGCGCTACCACACCGACTTCGTGCGCGCAGGCGCCAAGCTGTCGGATGCCGACAAGCAGAAGCTGAAAGCCATGAACGCCGAACTGGCCAAGCTGCAAACCACCTTCACGCAAAACGTGCAGGAAGAGGCCAATGCATCGGCGCTGGTGGTCGATACGCGCGAAGAGCTGGCCGGCATGTCCGACAAGGCGATTGATGCCGCAGCGGCCACGGCCAAAGCCAAGGGCCAGGACGGCAAGTTCCTGATCCCGGTGGTGAATACCACCGGCCAGGCCAGCCTGTCCGTGCTGACCAACCGCGCCGTGCGTGAAAAACTGATGGCCTTGTCGCAGGCGCGCGGTAGCCACGGCGGCCCATACGACAACACCCAGGTGGTGCTGGCTATGGTCAAGCTGCGCGCGGAAAAAGCCGCGCTGATGGGCTATCCGAACTTCGCCGCGTATGCGCTGGAAGACCAGACCGCGCACGACACCGAAGCCGTCAACAAGATCCTGGCCGAGCTGACCCGCCCTGCCGTCGCCAATGCGAGGAAGGAAGGCGCCGAGATCCAGCAAGCCATCGACAAAGCCCATGGCGGCTTCCAGCTGGCGTCCTACGACTGGTCGTTCTACAGCGACAAGGTCAAGGCCGAGCGCTTCAACTTCGACCAGAACGAACTGCGTCCCTACTTCGAACTCAATAACGTGCTGACCAACGGCGTGTTCTTCGCCGCGAACAAGGTGTACGGCCTGTCGTTCAAGGAGCGCAAGGACCTGCCGGTGTACGACCCGGACGTACGCGTGTTCGATGTGTTTGACGCCGATGGCAAGCAGCTGGCCATCTTCATCGCCGACATGTACGCGCGCTCCAACAAGCGTGGCGGCGCCTGGATGAATGCCTACGTCTCGCAATCGTCGCTGATGGGTACCCATCCGGTGGTGGCCAATCACCTCAACATTCCAAAGCCGAATGCGGGCGAGCCGACGCTGCTGACCTACGACGAACTGCGCACCATGTTCCACGAGTTCGGCCACGCGCTGCACGGCATGTTCTCCAACGTGAAGTACCCGCGCTTTGCCGGCACCCGCGTGCCGCGCGATTACGTCGAGTTCCCATCGCAGGTCAACGAGATGTGGTCGGTGTGGCCGGAAGTGCTGGCCAACTACGCCAAGCATTACCAGACCGGCGCGCCGATGCCGAAAGAGCTGCTGGACAAAGTGGTCGCGGCGAAGAAATTCAACGAAGGCTTCCGCACCACCGAGTACCTGGCCGCGTCCATCCTGGACCAGAAATGGCACCAGCTGGGCGTATCGCAGATCCCGACCGACGTGCTGGGCTTCGAGGCCGCCGCGCTGAAATCAGCGGGTGTCGATTACGCCCCGGTGCCGCCGCGCTACCGCACCACCTACTTCTCGCACACCTTCGCCGGTGGCTACTCGGCTGGCTATTACGGCTACGTGTGGGCTGAGAAGCTGGATGCCGATGCGGTGGAATGGTTCGTCGAAAACGGCGGCATGCAGCGCAAGAACGGCGACTACTTCCGCAAGATGCTGCTGTCCAAAGGCGGCACCATGGACGCCATGCAGATGTACCGCAACTTCCGCGGCCGCGACGCCAAGATCGAACCGCTGCTGGAACGCCGTGGTCTGACTGAGAAGTAATCCGTTGTGACCGGAGGCTGGCGTCAGCTAGTCTTCGGTTTCTGTATCGGGATACTCCGGCTGTGTGGCGGGAGCGACAGGTATGGGGTAGTCGTGCTTGCGAGCCCATGTCCGGATGTCAGGAATAACACCGGGCTGTTCGCCAGATGGACATTCATGCAAGCACAGCCAGGTTTTACGGTGCATGCCGATCACTGGTTTTGGGGTGTCTCCAAACCCCGCCCAGCCCATAAAGCGGCCGATAAAATTGCCTCGCTCACCATAAGATGTGACGTCGATATAGGGACGTTGCGTGCGATGGAGCTGGGCGGTCCACTCACGGCAACCAAAGCCACCGACTAGCGGTGTGTATGTCACCAGCCGACCATAACGGTGGCGATCAACCTGGGTACAAGGTGCTGGAAGATAGTGCACTGATTCGGAGTCGGACTCCGCCCAGTCTGCAAAATAATATGGTTTGCCATGCAGATCATCACGATTGACCAGTGCCAGTAGCGCGTTTGGTCTGTGCATCCCCTGAAACCGGGATAGCAAGGGATGTTGGCTGATTACCCTACCTGTGCGGTCGAATTGAAGCACGACTATGGCGGTTCCTGAATTGAAGATTGTCGTCGGTGTCAGCAATTCATCGGAATCCAGGTAGTCATTCTCGTTGTGACTTCGCAGGACATCCGCATTTTCACGCGCCGCTTTCATCGCGATTTGTCGAAAATTTCTGGCTGTGTCGACAAACAGCACATATCGTATTTTCCAGTTAGGTGATGCTTCAGGCGGTGTACTGGCACGTACGGCTGTCGTGCATATGGGTAGCAGACAGAAGAGCGCAAAGAGGCCATATTTATTCATAAATCTTCGGCTCCCTGACGGTTATATGAAGGTGATTTGCGTGGACTTTTTCTTCCCCGCTTTGCTGTTCGTTGCTGTGGCGGGCGCCAGGCTGTAGCGCGATGTACCAGGGATCTAAAATTTGCCGAACCAATTTATGCTTGGCTAAAGACTCACGCATCTGCTGCATGAGACTGGGCTCATTCGCCTGAAGCTCCTTCTCCCAGGCGACGCGGGCGATATCGCTGGCTTGAGTCGCGCCTGGGTCTTTTTTATGTTGTCGAGCCATCGCCTTTTTTTCCTGATGCTGTTGATGTAGCGCCTTTTCCTTATCGCTCACATTGGGATTGTGCGATGGCCCTTTATCATTCAACCCAGCCCGATTAATTTTTACCTTTTGCTGAGTATTGGTCAGGAAATCCACGTCCAGCCCCAGACCTGCGCGATGTACGATGGAACCTAATGAGGGCCGCCAGAAAGAGGTAATGTGCAGCTCGGTGATGCCTGCTTTGCGGGCTACGCTGAACAGCGCCGCAAACGTAAGTGGATGCGTTCGTGGCAACACGTCGGAGAGAAAAGAGCACGAGGTGATGTTGTTATGGGGGTTTTCCTGCTTGATCAGGCTGACACACAGCATCCCGCCTTCGTCCATGAGCGGTATATCCAGCTTGCCGGCGCTTAATCCACGATAAATGCCGCATACGGCTTTACGGATCGCAGGTTCTATGTCGTCTGGTAACAGATCGTTTGCTTCTGCTTCAGTGTATCGATGTGAAATGGCCATCCAGATATCGCCGGTTAGCAAGGCCTCATAACGGTCGACTGGCGGCGAACCGGGCTGGTTGGGCGCTTGTGTTTGTGCTTCACCGACAACCGGTTTAGCGTTGTGCGTTTTACCTGTTTTCTCGGTAATATTTACCACCACATCGTGTTCTTTGACTTCCACAGCGTAGACAGGCGTGCGGCGATGAGCTGGATGCACGTCGCTGTTGAGATACAGCGCAACGCTGCTGCCAGCGCTGACAATCACGCTGATCTTGCGACTGGCTTTATTGAGTCTCCGCGGTTTGTCTGGAGACAGGACTGTGCCGTCAACAATCACCGTATAAGGCAACTCCAGGTCAGGATTGGTTGCGCTGGTATCGAACTGATAGCAAACGGTTCGTTGCGCGCAGACCGGGACGATGATCGTTGTAGCGTCGGCGGCGAGCTGGCAGGCGTGGGGCTGGTCACTCATCATAACTCTCCGTTTCCCAGTACAGCTTGACGGTGTCCGGATGACTGCTGGTGACGCGCTGGGTATTGCCGTCCTGGTCAGTCTTGCCGCGAATGGTGCTGCCGTCGGCAAGTTCGATGCGATAGGGGCGGCCGGAAACGGGTTGGCCGGTCCGTTCATCGACGGCACGGAAGGCGCCGCTGTACTGGCCTTGCTGGCCGCCGGTGACAGCGCCCTGCGCTTGACCCTGGCGGTCGTTGCACTGGCCATCATCGCTACCGCTAGCGTCCACCACCATCTGCTGCTGGGTGGCGATGAGTTTGGCGCCGCAGGCGGTTTTCATGCCGTCCAGTGCGGTGCCGCGGCCGGCGTAAGTGTGGCGGTCCAGGCCTTCGCTGATCGGATAGTTGCCTTTGCATTGGGGGCAGAATGTCATGTGGCCGAGGTGCGCCACGGCGCGGCCGTTGGTGGTGACCAGTTCGTTGCCTTCGAGGACGGTGCCGCCGTGCGAAGTCGGGTCGCCCTTGCAGATGACTGCACGTAGCATTTCCTTCTCCCAGGGAAACAAAAACTCACTGTAGGTGGGCCGCTGCACGCTCATGTTGATCTGGCGCAGGCTGGAGCGTCGCATTTCGCTATCTTTGCGAGTAAGATCAACACTGGCGTTTTAACCAACAAAAGGTGACTTATGGACAGCAACCTCAAAGCATCGCTGAAATCCCTGCACGAACGCCTGGCACAGGCCGGGCCGGTGGATGAAGAGTTGCTGGAGCTGCTCAGGCAGCTCAACGGCGATATCGGCACCTTGCTGGAACGCGGCAAGGACCAACCGGGCGAGACCACCACCTATGGCCTGGCGGAACGCACGCAGGAGCTGTCGGCCAAGTTCGCGGTCAAGCACCCGCAGCTGGAACCGGCGCTGCGCGAGCTGGGAACCATCCTGTCGAATATGGGGATTTGAAAATAAGAAACCCGGGGAAGCCAGGTCCCCGGGTGGCCAGCGTTACTTAAACACCGGCATCTGCCAGCAAGAGTGTCCTGCCGCTACTCTGTTATAGCAAAGTTCCGGTCCAAATCAATGTGAGACTGACATCATTTCACTCAAGTGATTGAAAAGTAACAGAATTTTTTAAGTACCCGTGCGCGGAGCGGGGGCATTTCCGGTACAATACCGCCCCATGAATCCCCCTACCAATTTATTTGCGGCCGTCCCGAAACGGTCTGCACGCGCTGCCACTGCGCCTTTCCTGCCGATGTCCCGTGAAGAGATGGACGTGCTCGGCTGGGACGAGTGCGACGTCATTCTGGTGACGGGCGACGCCTACATCGACCACCCAAGTTTCGGCATGGCGCTGGTCGGTCGCCTGCTGGAAGCGAACGGCTACCGCGTGGGCATCATTGCCCAGCCGGACTGGCAGTCGGCGGATGCGTTCCGCACACTCGGCAAGCCACGCCTGTACTACGGCGTCACGGCCGGCAATATGGACTCGATGGTCAACCGCTACACGGCGGACCGCAAGCCACGCTCGGATGATGCGTACACGCCCAACGGCGAGCCGAACAAGCGTCCGGACCGTGCCGTCACCGTCTACGCGCAGCGCTGCCGCGAAGCCTATCCGGGGATACCCGTGGTGATCGGCTCGATTGAAGCCTCGCTGCGCCGTATCGCCCACTACGACTACTGGTCGGACAAGGTGCGCCGCTCGGTGCTGTTCGAGTCCAAGGCCGACATGCTGATCTTCGGTAACGCCGAACGTGCGCTGGTCGACCTGACCAAGCGCATTGCCGATGGCGAGAACATCAAGACCATCCGCGACCTGCGCGGCACCGCGTTCCTGGTGCCGGCGGGCTGGATGCCGGGCGAGGAATGGGGCGTGCACAACAGCACTCGCGTGGATACGCCGGGCAAGGTCGACAAGCACGTCGATCCTTACCTGATGGTGACGCCAAACTCGCCGACCTGCGCCACCGACAGCGGCGGCGCCAAGCCGGCCGATGAAGTGAATCCGGCCATGGTCGAGCCGACCAAGGCCGCCGCGCCACCACCGCCGCCACCGGCCGAGGTGTTCAAGCCGATCCGCATCATGAGCCGCGAAGAACGCCGCGCCATGGAGCTGGAAAAACACCACAAGACCGTGGTGCGCCTGCCGTCGTTTGAAACCGTGAGCACTGATCCGGTGATGTACGCGCACGCCTCGCGCGTGTTCCACCTGGAGTCGAACCCGGGCAATGCGCGCGCGCTGGTACAAGGCCATGGCGACCGCGATGTATGGATGAACCCGCCACCGCTGCCGCTGCAGATGGACGAGATGGACAATGTCTACGACATGGCCTACGCACGCGGCCCGCACCCGAGCTATGGCAATGCCAATATTCCGGCGTGGGAGATGATACGCTTCTCGGTCAACATCATGCGCGGCTGCTTTGGCGGCTGCACCTTCTGCTCGATTACCGAGCACGAAGGCCGCATCATCCAGAGCCGTTCCGAGCCGTCGATCCTGCGCGAGATCGAGCACATCCGCGACAAGACCAAGGGCTTCACCGGCATCATTTCTGACCTCGGCGGTCCGACCGCGAATATGTACCGCCTGTCCTGCAAGGACAAGGAAATTGAAACCACCTGCCGCCGCCTGTCGTGCGTGTACCCGTCGATCTGCGTGAACCTGGGCACCAACCACAATCCGCTGATCAAGCTGTACCGCCGCGCACGCGAAATCCCGGGCGTGAAGAAGATCCTGATCCAGTCGGGTCTGCGTTACGACCTGGCCGTGCGTTCGCCGGAATACGTCAAGGAACTGGTGACCCACCACGTTGGCGGCCTGCTGAAGATCGCGCCGGAGCACACCGAAAGCAATGTGCTGAGCAAGATGATGAAGCCGGGTATCGGCGCCTACGACGAGTTCAAGGCCCTGTTCGAGAAGTATTCGCTGGAAGCGGGCAAGAAGCAGTACCTGATTCCATACTTCATCGCGGCCCACCCGGGCGCCACCGACGAAGACATGCTGAACCTGGCGCTGTGGCTCAAGAAAAACAACTTCCGCCTGGACCAGGTGCAGACCTTCATGCCGACGCCGATGGCCATGGCCAGCGCCATGTACCACTCGCGCCGCAATCCGCTGCACAAGGTGACCGAGGACTCGGAAGAAGTGTTCACGCCGCGTTCGCTGAAACAGCGTCAGGCGCACAAGGCTTTCCTGCGCTACTACGATCCGAAGAACTGGCCTATTCTGCGTGATGCCCTGCGCAATATGGGCCGTGGCGACCTGATCGGTACTGGCGAGCGCCACCTGATCCCGCCCTACACGGCGGGTGAAGAAAACTTCAAGGCCTCGCAAGGCAAGCGCGCGATGCCGATGCTGGCGCCGGGCAGCGACAAGCGCGGCGCCCGCGGTGCGCCGACGGTGGGCCGTGGCGGCAAGCCGAACGCCCTGACCGGTTCGCTGACCGCGCGTGCCACGGTTGAAACCAAGGCCAAGCCGTCGATCCTGGATACCATCAAGATCAAGAAACCGGCCGCTGCCGCACCCGCCAAGGGCGGCCGCGCTGCGCCACCGCCGCGCGGCCGCAAGTAGTCCGGCCGGCAGCCGAGCCCCACCCGCCTGAACGCGACCATGAGTGCATTCAGGCCGGTGGGGCTTTTTTTCGTGCAATTCCCAAGAGAAATGTTGTTAAATTACCCTAACGCTGTAATTACGTGGATAATTCACTCCTGCTTGTGCGATGCGTGGCCGTCATTGCGGGCTACACTGCTTGCACCGCAGACCTTATTCTGTGAACTGGAAGATCATGAAAAACTTTAAATTCTCCTCCCTGCTGCTGGCGCCGCTGTTTGTCGTGCTGGCGGCATGCGGCGGCGGCGGTGGCAGCAACAACACGCCAACCACCCCGACCACGCCGACGCTCAAAAGTATTGCGGTGACTGTTCCGGTCAGCACCATTCCCATCGGCTCCAGCCAGCAGCTGACTGCGGTCGGGACGTATTCGGACGGCAGCTTTAAAACGCTGAGCTCGACCACGGGCCTGGTCTGGACCACCAAGAGCGGTGGCACCAGCGTGGCGCAGGTGTTTAGCAATGGCAAGGTGACCGGCATGGGCGTGGGCACGGAAACCATCAACGCCACGCAGGAAAATGTGGTGGGCACGATTTCCCTGACCATTACCTCGCCCTGGACCGCCGTCGCTACCGGGGGCTACCAGACCATCGCCCGCAAGGCGGACGGCAATCTGTATGCGTGGGGCCAGAACATTCAGGGCCAGCTGGGTGACAGCAGCACCGCCAACCGCAACGCGCCGGTGCAGGTCAACGCTGGCGCTGGCACCACGACATGGCGCATGGTGGCGGTGGGCGACCAGTTTGCAGTGGGCATCCGTACCGCCGCGACCAGCGGCACCGGGACCAGCACCGGCGGTACGCTGTGGGCCTGGGGCTATAACCAGAATGGCCAGCTCGGCGATGGCACCCAGACCAACCGCTCGGTGCCGGTACAGATCGGCAAAGACTCTGACTGGACCTATGTGTCGGCTGGCAAGGGCCACGTGCTTGCACTCAAGGGCGCCACGAATACGCTGTATTCCTGGGGCCGCAATGATACGGGCCAGATGGGCGATGGCACGCTGATCGGCAAGCTGGTGCCCACCAAGATCGGCACCGCGAGCTGGCTGACGGTGAGCGCTGGCGCGACGCACTCCATCGGCCTGCAAAAAGACGGCACGCTGTGGACCTGGGGCGGCAACTCCGACGGCCAGCTGGGCAATGCGACCTCGGGCAGCACGGCCATCCAGGCGCCGACCAAGATCGGCAACCTGACCTTTACCTCGGTGTCGGCTGGCGCCGCGCACTCGATGGCGATTGGCGCCAACGGCAGCCTGTTCGCGTGGGGCCAGGGCAGCTTCGGCCAGCTGGGCAACAACGGCGTGGCCAACCTGACGTCGCCAACCCAGATCGGCACTGACACCAACTGGTCGGTGGTGGCGGCAGGCGCCATCCACACCATGGCGGTACGCACCGACGGCACGCTGTGGGGCTGGGGTTCGAATATCGAAGGCCAGCTGGGTGACGGCAACGGCGATGAAGTGTCGCCGGTCCAGATCGGCACCGGCGCCAACTGGGTCACGGTCAGCGTCGGCACCGGCCACAGCTTCGGCCTGAAAGCGGACAACACCCTGTGGGGCTGGGGCCGCAACCAGGAAGGCCAGCTGGGCAATGGCAAAAACGTGCTGTCGCCAGTGCCGGTGAACATCCCGAACTGAGCCTGAGCGGCTAGACAACAACGGACGGCAGGCAGCAGCCTGGCCGTCCGTTGCTTTTTGTACTGTCCGGTTGGCAGACGCGCTACACTAGGATCATGGCCTTCCGCTTCCATGTCATTGCCAAACTCTGCACCGCTGCCGCCTTGCTGCTGGCTGCCATGCCGGGCATGGCGCTGGAAAAAATCACCTTGCAGCTCAAGCATGTGCACCAGTTCCAGTTTGCCGGCTACTACGCTGCAGTGGAGCAGGGTTACTACAAGGAAGCCGGACTGGAGGTGCAGATCCGCGAGGGCAGCGACGGCAACGAGCCGGAGCGCGACGTCATTGCCGGCAAGGCCGAATACGGTGTCGGCAGCAGCAGCCTGCTGCTGGCGCGGCTGGCCGGCAAGCCGGTGGTGGTGCTGGGCGTGGTGTTCCAGCATTCGCCGTATGCGCTGGCGATGCGCCAGAGCGGCGGCGATCCGGATATCCGCCGCCTCATCGGCAAGCGCGTGATGATCGGTTCCCTGACCGATGAGCTGGGCAATGCGGATGAACTGCTGGCCTACCTCATCAAAGAAGGGATCCCGCCGAACAAATTCCAGCGCGTCGAGCACAGCTTCAATCCCGACGACCTGATCAGCGGCAAGGTCGATGCCATGGCGGTCTACACCACCAACGAGCCGGACACCTTCGACCGCCTCGGCTTCCCGTATGATATTTACAGCCCGCGCGCGGTGGGCATCGACTTTTATGGCGATAACCTGTTCACGAGCGAGCAGGAGATTGCCAACCATCCGGCGCGCGTGGCCGCCTTCCGCGCCGCCAGCATGCGCGGCTGGCAGTGGGCCATGAGCCATCATGAGGAAACTGCCGACCTCATCCTCAACAAGTACTCGCGCCGCAGCGACCGCCAGCATCTGCTGTACGAAGCGCGCCAGATGGTGCCGCTGGTGCAGCCGGTGCTGGTGGAAATCGGCTACATGAACCCGGACCGCTGGCACCATATTGCCGATGTCTACGCGGGCCTGCACATGCTGCCCAAGAACGCCAATTTCGACGGCTTTATGTACCAGCTCGACAGTACCCGTCCCAGCCTGGTGTGGCTGTACCGCGTACTGGGCGTGGCGGCGCTGCTGCTGGTGCTGGGCGCGGCCGTGCATTTCAGCCAGCTCGCGCGCGAGCGCAAGCGGGCGCTGGAGATCATCCGCAAGGGCGAGCAGCGCTTCCGCACCATGTTTGAAGCGTCGCCGCTCGGCATCGCGCTGATTGATTCGATCAGCTATGAATACCGCGACATCAACGCGCGCTACCAGGAAATCCTCGGCCGCTCGCAGCACGAGCTGCGCGCACTGCGCTGGCTCGAAGTCGGCCACCCGGATGATGTGGTGCAGATCAAGGCGCAGATGGCCTTGCTGATCACGCAGCAGATCAGCAGCTTCAAGGCGCTGAGCCGGCTGTTCCGGCCCGATGGCAGCGTGGCGTGGATCGATGTCTCGGTGAATGCCATCGACACCGAAAGCGGCGGCCACCTGCACCACCTGTGCATGATCGAGGACGTCACGGCCAAGAAGCAGAGCGAGCAGCTGATCTGGCAGCAGGCCAATTTCGACACGCTGACCCATCTGCCGAACCGCCGCATGTTCCTCGACCGTCTCGCACACGACATGCTCAAGAGCCAGCGCGACAAGCTGCGCATTGCCATCCTGTTCATCGACCTCGACCACTTCAAGGAAGTCAACGACACGCTGGGCCACCAGCAGGGCGATGTGCTGCTGGTGGATGCGGCGCGCCGCATCAGCGCCTGCGTGCGCAAGTCGGACACGGTGGCGCGGCTCGGTGGCGACGAATTCACCGTGATCCTGAATGAGCTCAACGAGTCGGACAATGTGGAGCGCATCGCCCAGGACATCCTCGACAGCCTGCTGCAACCGTTCGAGCTGGGCGCCGAGCAGGCGTTCGTGTCAGCCTCGATCGGCATTACCCTGTATCCCGACGATGCGCTGGACATCGACAGCCTGCTCAAGCACGCCGACCAGGCCATGTACGCGGCCAAGGGCGCGGGCCGCAACCGCTACAGCTACTTCACGCCGACCCTGCAGGTGGCGGCGCTGAACCGCATGCGCCTTACCAATGACTTGCGCGGCGCGCTGAAAGGTGAACAGTTCGAGCTGTACTTCCAGCCCATCGTGCACCTCGAAAGCGGCGCCATCCACAAAGCCGAGGCGCTGATACGCTGGAACCATCCGCAGCGCGGCGTGGTGAGTCCGCTGGAGTTCATCCCGCTGGCCGAAGCCAGCGGCCTGATCATCGACATTGGCGCCTGGGTGTTCCGCGAATCGGCGCGCTGGGTGCAGCACTGGCGCCAGCAGTTTTATGCGGATTTCCAGGTCAGCCTGAACCAGTCGCCGCTGGAGTTCCAGCGCGAGGGCGAGTCCTACGAGTGCTGGGTCAGCCATTTGCAGGCGCTGGCGCTGCCCGGCCAGTCGCTGGTGGTGGAGATTACCGAGGGCCTGCTGCTGGACGCCAGCAACACCGTCAGCACCCGCCTGCTGCAACTGCGCGACGCCGGCATCCAGGTGGCGCTGGATGATTTCGGTACCGGCTATTCCTCGCTGTCCTATCTGAAGAAGTTCGACATCGATTACCTCAAAATCGACCGCTCCTTCACGCGCAACCTGGCGCCCGATTCCAGCGACATGGCGCTGTCGGAAGCGATCATCGTCATGGCCCACAAGCTGGACCTGAAAGTGATTGCGGAAGGCGTGGAAACGCCGGAACAGCGCGACCTGCTGGCCGCCGCCGGCTGTGACTATGGCCAGGGTTATCTGTTTGCCAAGCCGATGCCCGCCACCCAGTTCGACACCTTCCTGCGCGCCGCTGCCGCCGCCTCGGTGGAACAGCGATAATAGCTATCCCATCTGCGATGGCGATAGCTAATTCCAATTGAAACTATTGGAACAATCAATTTTGCAAATAGGGTAAAAGCGCTTAAACTGGCGTCTCAATGATTCACAACCCAACGAGGAAACCACAATGTCCCTGATCAATACCCAAATCAAACCATTCAAGGCCACCGCATACCACGCAGGCAAATTCATCGACCTGAGCGAAGAGTCCCTGAAAGGCAAGTGGTCCGTTCTGATGTTCTACCCAGCCGACTTCACCTTCGTGTGCCCAACCGAACTGGAAGACCTGGCCGAGCAACAACCTGAATTCGCCAAACTGGGCGTGGACGTGTACGGCGTGTCGACCGACACCCACTTCGCGCACAAAGCATGGCACGACACCTCGGACGCGATCAAGAAAGTGAACTACCCACTGATCGGCGACCCGACCGGCACCCTGTCGCGTAACTTCCAAGTGATGATCGAAGAAGAAGGCCTGGCACTGCGCGGCACCTTCGTCATCAATCCAGACGGCTTCATCAAAGTGCTGGAAGTGCATGACAACGGCATCGGCCGCGACGCCACCGAACTGCTGCGCAAAGTAAAAGCCGCTAAATACGTTGCCGAGCATCCAGGCCAGGTATGCCCAGCAAAATGGACCGAAGGCGCAGCTACCCTGACCCCATCGCTGGACTTGGTTGGCAAGATCTAAGGTCTTGAACAACACAGCAGCAAACAAGTAGTTACCGCGATGCCGGACCGGGCGTCCGGCCCGGCATCCGCCTAAATATTTGTAAAGGAAGAAATCATGTTAGACGCTACCCTCAAAACCCAGCTGAAAGCCTATCTGGAAAAAGTGGTCCACCCACTCGAGCTGGTCGCTTCTCTCGATGACAGCGCCAAAGCCCGCGAGATGAAAGAACTGCTCCTCGAAATCGCCGAGTTGAGCGACAAGATCTCGCTGGTCGAGCGTACTGAAGCTGGCGTGCGTACCCCGTCGTTCAGCATCAACCGTGCAGGCACCGGGATCGGCGTGCGGTTTGCCGCCATCCCGATGGGCCACGAATTCACCTCGCTGGTGCTGGCGCTGCTGCAAGTGGGCGGCCACACCATCAAATTTGACGAAGCCGTGATCGAGCAAATCCGCAATCTGGATGGCGATTACGAATTCGAAACCTTCATGTCGCTGACCTGCCATAACTGCCCGGACGTGGTGCAGGCGCTCAATGCCATGTCGGTGATTAACCCACGCATCAAGGTCACCACGATTGACGGCGGCCTGTTCACCCAGGAAGTCGAAGACCGCCAGATCCTGGCCGTGCCGATGATGTTCCTGAATGGCCAGCATTTCGGCCAGGGCCGCACCTCGGTCGAGGAAATCCTCGCCAAGCTGGACACCAATGCCAGCGTGCGTGCGGCTGCTGAACTGAGCAAGAAAGATGTGTTCGACGTGCTCATCGTTGGCGGTGGCCCTGCCGGCGCCGCTGCGGCGATCTACGCTGCCCGCAAAGGCATCCGTACCGGTGTGCTGGCCGAGCGTTTCGGCGGCCAGGTGCTGGATACGCTGGCGATTGAAAACTTCATCTCGGTCAAGGAGACGGAAGGGCCGAAGTTTGCCATCGCGCTGGAACAGCACGTCAAGGAATACGACGTTGACATCATGAACACCCAGCGCGCCAGCAAGCTGGTCAAGGTCGGCAAACGGATTGAAGTGCAGACCGAATCGGGCGCAGTGCTCAAAGCCAAGTCGGTGATTCTGGCGACTGGTGCGCGCTGGCGCGAAATCAACGTGCCGGGCGAGCAGGAATACCGCAACCACGGCGTGGCTTACTGCCCGCACTGCGATGGTCCGCTGTTCAAGGGCAAACGCGTGTCGGTGATCGGCGGCGGCAACTCCGGCGTGGAAGCCGCGATTGACCTGGCTGGCCTGGTCAGTCACGTGACCCTGATCGAGTTCGGCGCTGAACTGCGTGCCGATGCGGTACTGCAGCGCAAACTGCGCAGCCTGCCGAACGTGAAGGTGATCACTTCGGCGCAAACCACCGAGATCCATGGCGACGGCAAAAAGGTCAACGCGCTGAGCTATACCGACCGCAACACCAACGAGTCGCACAAGGTGGAGCTGGAAGGCGTGTTCGTGCAGATCGGTCTGGTGCCAAACACCGAGTGGCTGAAAGACACCATCACGCTGTCGCGTCACGGTGAGATTGAAGTCGATGCCCGTGGCCAGACCTCGCTGCCAGGCGTGTTTGCCGCAGGTGACGTCACCACCGTGCCGTACAAGCAAATCATCATCGCCACCGGCGAAGGCGCCAAGGCAGCACTGTCCGCCTTTGACCACCTGATCCGTTCGGACGATGACGAAGTCGTGGAAGAATCGGCTGACAAGCACGCAATGACGGCTTAGTTTAGTTGGTCGTCTGACCCAGGCCCGGAAGTTGGCAACAACTTCCGGGCTTTTTATTTCGGAATTTCAGAAATATCCGACATATTTAAGCTATTCAAGGAAAATTTCGGCAAATCAGAAATTTCTCGATTATGCTGATTGAAGAATTTAAATTTCTGAAAGTCCGAAATGAATGACTTGACTGGCACCAAGCCTTCCGCAGTTCAAATCGTGCGTCACACTGCAGATCTCGGACAGCAAATACGGGCACATCGAAAACAGCAGGGGTTGAGAATCGATGACGCTGCGGCATTGAACAATGTCTCTGTGGACCTGCTGTCACGCCTCGAAAACGGCGCAGGCGGTGTACGCACCGACAAGCTGTTTGCGGTGCTGGATGGGCTTGGACTAGCACTGGTCATTGCGCCCAAAGACCATGACTTCCTCAAACACCTGCCCCGGGATGCCGCATGAACGGGACCGCCCACCTGCTATGTTTGTGGCTGGAAAATCGTCTGATTGCAGACATTGAATATGTTCCGACTGAGGAAAAGTGGTCACTGCGCTATGCCGAGGACTGGTGCGCCGATCCAGATGCATTTCCACTCTCGCCAGCCATGCCCCTGGATCAGCACATACCCTCTGCCACGGTGCGGCGTTTCATTGAGAACCTGCTGCCGGAAGGCCATGCGCTGGATATCGTGGCATCGAGCCAGGGTATCGCAAAAAGCAATGTGTTTGGATTGATCCGGGCGCTGGGATCGGAAACCACTGGTGCTTTCCGGTTTTTGCCGCAAGGCGTGGACGGCACAGTGGAGCAGCAAGCCGGCGCGCTACGTGAAATTTCGGTGGCAGAACTTGACCAACGGATTGCCGGCCGCGACAAGCGTCCATTGATTGAATGGGACGGCAAGGTACGCATGTCGGTTGCCGGTTATCAGGACAAATTGCTGGTCTATTTTGACGGCAAACCCGAGGACGGCGCCCGCATGTTCCTGCCGGATTTTCCACTCGCTTCCACGCACATACTGAAACCGCAGCCCACCGAAGCGCGCTTGCCGCATATGGTAGCCAACGAACATTTCTGCATGACCCTAGCCCAGGCAATGGGCCTGCCAGTTGCGGAGGTGGCGATACTGCGTACGCCGAGGGCGGTACTGGCGGTGCGCCGATTTGATCGTACCGCCTTGCCTGGCGCACGGTGGCGGGTAGCACGCAAGCACATCATTGATGCTTGCCAGGCGGCCGACATGCCCGTCAGTTATAAATACGAGCGCAACATCGGCAGTGTCGGGGAGGCAGCGCGTTATCGGGATGGCGTTGGCTTGCCGGTGTTATTTGGTCTCCTTCAATTTGCCAACCGTAAAGCGCTCGACAAGCTGGCGATGTTGCGCTGGGCCTTGTTCCAGCTGATGATCGGCAACAGCGACGCGCACGGCAAAAATTTTTCCTTCTTCGTCCATGCCGCCGGCTTGCAAGCCGCGCCTTGGTATGACCTGGTGAGCGCCGTGCAATATCCGCAGTTCTCGCATGAGCTGGCGATGGCGTTTGGTGACGCGTTCAAGCTGGATCAGATCAAGGGATTTGCCCTGGCTGAGTTTGCCCAGCGCTGCGGTATTGACCGGCAACTGCTGGTGCGTGAATGCCGGCGATTACGTGATGGTGTGCAAAAACATGCGCTGCAACTGGCGCAAACCGGTCCTTATGAAGATGGCGAGCGCGAACTGGTTGCGGCGATTGCTGCATACGCTATCGCACAGGCAGAGCAGTTGTGCGGTAGCGCGGTGGACGCCAGCCAGATCACTGGCGAGATGCTGTAAAGCTCAGGCGCTCAGGTCGTGGCTGGCTTGACGGGTACGCAGTGCGATGGCGTTGCGGTGGCGCGCGCGCAGGCGCGGGTCGGTAATCAAGCGGCCCAGCGTTTCGCCTATCACCATTACCACGCCCAGCAGCGGCAACACCAGCATCAGGCCGGCGACGCCAGCGACCGAACCGCCAATAAAAATCATCAGCACGGTAATCAGGGGATGGATGTGCAGGCTGCGGCCCAGCGTGAGTGGCATGAATACGAAGTCATCCAGCAGGCGTACCAGGATGAACACGCAGATCGCCAGGTAAGCCACCGATGGATCGGTGGGCGCATCGGTGGAGGCGACCATCACCACCAGCACGCAGCCGACGATGGAGCCCACATACGGCACCCACGCCAGCACCGCTGCAATCAGGCCCAGCACCAGCGGCGAGGACACGCCTATCGCCCACAGGCCAAACGCCAGCACCGCCGTATCGAGTATGGTCAGCCGTATCAGGCCCTGGAAGTAGCGGTGTGCGGTCTGGTCCACCTCGTGCAGCAGGCACAGTGTCCGTTCAAAGAAGGCATTGGGCACTGCGCGCGCCAAAAATTTTTTAAAGCGCAGGCCATCGCGCAAAAAGAAAAAGGTCAGGAACGGCGCCAGCAGCAGCGAGGGCAGCCAGCCTGCGGCCGAGACCAGGATGTCGGTCAGGTGGGACTGGATGAAGTCGCCCGTGAAGGCGCTCATGCGCTGGTTGACGGTTTCCGCCAACTGCACTTGCCGCAATATCGGGAACTGCTGCTCCAGCGCCATCATCGTGTGGCGCACGAAGTCCAGGCCGCCCTGCAGATAGATGCCCAGCATGTCCTGCCATGACGTCGATGGCGTGGACTTCCAGAAGACGGCCGCCAGGATGGCCAGCGCTACCAGCAAGGTGAACACAGTGCCCACCAGCATGGTCGCCGCATTCTGGCTGAACCCCATGCGGATCAAGCGCTGCATGGGCGGCTGCAGGATGTAGTACAGCACGATGCCCAGCAAAAATGGAATCGCCAGGAACAGCATCTGCTGCAGCAAAAACAGCAGCACGCAGGTGGCGGCGATGATGCCGCTCCATACCACCGGGCCGCCGCGCTTCTGGGTCGGCAGCAGGTTCATAGCGCCTCGACTTGCGGCTGGCCGCCCATCCAGTCACGCAGGCGGCGGCCGATGTGGCGTGCCAGGGCCAGCGAAATCTTGTAGCCGATCACGGGATCGGTTTCCATCAGGCCCATGAAGTCGGCGCGGAAGAACACCGCCAGTTCGCAGTTATCCAGCGCACGCGTCTGCGCGTTGCGAGGCGAGTTGTCCAGCAAGGCCAGGTCGCCAAAGAAGGAGCCGGCCGACAGTTCGGCCACCACCTCACGCCCGGCGCCCAGCTGGCGGCTGATGATGACGCGGCCCGACATCACCAGATACAGTGCCTGTCCCTCTTCGCCTTCGTCAAAGATGATTTCATCGGCCAGGTAGCGGCGCTCGTGCATGAGGCCATCAACGATTTTCAGTTCGAGCGGCGTCAGCGACGAGAACAGGGCTGATGCTTTCAAACGCAGCAGGCGTGGCGACAGCTCGGGCGATCTGAGGAAACCGAAAATCAAGGGAACTCCAGGGTGGGGATAAGGGGTGTCCCCGGTATTGTCGCCGGTTTTCCCCTGTTGCTGCGTGTTTGTTGTTAAGAAATCACAGCTGCACTGTGCCTTGCAGCGGTAGTGCCGGCTCCAGGTGGCTGGTCAGCACGATGCACTGGCGTTGCAGGCGCTCCGGCGTGGATAGCTGCTGGCGCAGGTAGGCGACCGCATCCACATCGAGGCCATTGAAGGGTTCGTCGATGAGCAGCAGTTTGACGGGCAGTGACAGCGCCAGCGACAGCTGCATTTTCTTGTGCTGGCCCAGCGACAGCGTGGTGACGGGCTGGTCCAGCGTCGGCAGCAGATGGAAGGCGGCCAGCTGGGCGTTGAGCTGTTCGGCATCGGTGCCGGGATACAGCGAAACGTGCATGTCGAGGATTTCGCGGACCGTCAGCCACGGCAATTGTGGCGTGTCGCCACCGCAGTAGTAGCAGTGCAGACGGTAGGCCAGCGGCTGGGCGTGGATTTCGATATCGTCGATCCAGATCTTGCCCGTGTGCGGTGCGAGCACGCCGCACGCCAGCTTCAGCAGCGATGTCTTGCCGGCGCCATTCTCGCCACGCAGCCAGGTGATGCCGGCGCCCAGCCGCAGGTTGAACTGGCGGAACAGCGGGTGGCTGGCGTATTCAAAGTTGAGCTGCTCGATTCTTAATTCCATAGTTCGCTTCCAATGGCGGTCAGGATGACGATGGCGCCGATGACCAGGCCGACGCGGCCGCGCGTGCTCAGACGGCGCAGCGAAATGAGGGCGATTTGTGCGATGCCTGCGCAACAGATCCATACGCTTGCCACGGTGTGGCTGTAACCTGGTGCGCTGCGGCCCAGTGTGAGCGCGGCAAACCACAGCAGCACGCCCACTCCCGGAAGCAGCGTGAACAGCATGGCCAGCCGGTACAGGTGTGCGGAAGGCACAGGCCAGCTGGCAGCGACAGGACGCAGCAGGGTGATCTGTTCGCTCACGGCCTTGTCGCCACGGTCAGTCAGCAGCATGGTCATCATGGCAGCGCTGATGCCCCAGACGATGGGCGGGATCAGGGGCGGATGCCACATCCACACGGCGATGCTGCCCAGCGCGCCGGTGAGCAGCAAGGTCTGCTGGATGCCAACCACGTTTTCCGCGCGCCAGAACGGCAGCCAGAACAGTTGGCGCCAGTAATACGACAGCTTGGCCGCACCGCCGAAGACGCCGGGCTGCGCACTGCGGCGCACGGATGGTGCGGGACGATAGGCTGTCGGTGCCGGGCGGCTGCGGCCGGGCTTGCGTGCGGCAGGTGGCCGGGCGCGATGCATGAGGATCACGGTGGCCAGCAGCCAGCCCAGCAGCAGCGAGGCGACGGTCAGCATGATGGCCTGCGGTGCGACGGAACGCAGCCAGTCGGGCCACTGGTACAGCCAGATGGCAGCAGAGATGGCATAAGCGCCGCTGAGCGGACCCACGATCATGCCGGCCACAGCGGCATCGGCCTGCCAGCGCTGGCGGGCCGTGATGGGCAGCGGCCGGCTCCACGCGATCACGGCGGCGGGATGCAGGCGCTTGCGCAGCAGCCACACGGGCGCGGTGATGAACAGGGTCTGGCCGATAAACAATCCCAGCGCTTGCGGCCACGGCTGGGTGGCGGCAAACAAACCGGGCAAGGCAATCACCGCGATCAAACCCAGCAGTACCTGGGCAAAGATCAGCAAGATGTATTCGAGGGAGCTTTTAAGGCTGGCGGCAAATTGCAGCAGGGCATGCCTGGCCAAGCGGAGACGAAAGCGCGGGTAGGAGGTTTTCATTGCACGCCAGCATACCTGTTATTGCTGAAGCGGAAATGAAAAAGGCCCGATGCGAACATCGGGCCTTCTTCTGAATATTGGCGGAGCGGACGGGGCTCGAACCCGCGACCCCCGGCGTGACAGGCCGGTATTCTAACCAACTGAACTACCGCTCCTTGTTGGGTCCTACTAAACTCAATATCTCGTTGGCGGAGCGGACGGGGCTCGAACCCGCGACCCCCGGCGTGACAGGCCGGTATTCTAACCAACTGAACTACCGCTCCAATTCGTTTTTCAAGTTTTACTGGTGGGTGCTGAGAGGCTCGAACTCCCGACCTACGCCTTGTAAGGGCGCCGCTCTACCAACTGAGCTAAGCACCCAGTAAACTTGTCAGCGTTGTTTCATTTAACTGCTACAACTGCTGAACGAGGCCGTATTCTACAGGGCACCGAAACGATTTCGCAAGGGGTTTTGAAAATTATTTAGAAAATTGTTTTGCAGCCTCGTGCAGCGATGTCAATATTGCTTCATGAATTCTACTCTTGATCCCTTGTACCAGCGCGTGAGCGCGCGGCTGATGCCGTTCCTGTTCTTGTGCTTCGTGGCCGCCTATCTGGACCGCGTCAATGTCGGCTTCGCCAAACTGCAGATGCAGGCCGACCTGCAATTCAGTGACGCGGTGTACGGCGTCGGCGCCGGGATTTTCTTCATCGGCTATTTTTTGTTCGAGGTGCCATCCAATCTGCTGATGACGCGCACCGGCGCGCGCATCTGGATTGCCCGCATCATGATCAGCTGGGGACTGATCTCCTCGGCGCTCATGTTCACCAGCAGTGTGACGACGTTTTATGTGCTGCGCTTTCTGCTGGGCGCGGCCGAGGCGGGCTTCTTCCCCGGCATCATCCTGTACCTGACCTACTGGTACCCGGCCCAGCGCCGTGCGCGCATGGTGGCGGTGTTCATGAGCGGCGTGGCAGTGGCGGGCGTGGTTGGCGGTCCGCTGTCCGGCTGGATCATGAAAACTTTCGCCGGCGTCAATGGCTGGAGCGGCTGGCAGTGGCTGTTCCTGCTCGAAGGCCTGCCTTCGGTGCTGATCGGCGTGTGGACGCTGTTCTATCTGGACGACGGCATCCGCAGCGCGCGCTGGCTCAGCGAGCAAGACAAGCAGACGCTGGAACGCGAGATCGCCGCCGACCGCCAGGTGCAGCAGCATATGCCGCTGGCGCAGGTGTTCAGCAGCGGCAAGGTGTGGCTGCTGGCGCTGGTCTACCTCCTGTGCGTGATGGGTTTGTATGGCGTAAGTTTCTGGCTGCCGCAACTCATCAAGAACAGCGGCGTGACCGATGTGCTGGATATCGGCCTGCTGTCCGCCGTGCCGTATTGTGTGGCGGCCGTGGTGATGATACTGGCCGCGCGCCATTCCGACCGCAGCGGCGAGCGCCGCTGGCACACGGCGCTTGCCGCGCTGGCCGGCGCGGCGGGATTGGTGACGGCCACCATCTACAGCGACAACACGGTGATTGCGCTGGCGGCGCTGAGCGTGGCCACGGCCGGTATCCTGTCCACCTTCCCCATCTTCTGGAGCCTGCCGACCGCGATGCTGGGCGGCGCGGCCGCAGCGGCGGGCATTGCGATGATTAACTCGGTTGGCAATTTGGCCGGCTTCGTGGCGCCCTACCTGGTGGGCGTGGTGCGCGATGCGACCGGCAGCACCGCCAGCGGCATGTATCTGATTGCCGCCAGTCTGCTGGCCGGCGCGGTGCTGGTGGTGGCTGCGGTGCGGCGATTACCTGGGACGTAATCGCCGCCGTGCGGGCATTGCCGGAGAATGGTTTCTGTCGATACGACATGACCACTCACCAAGGAGATCATCATGAATGCAGCCAATATCGCCACCCAATACCTGGCCATCTGGAATGAACGCGATGCCGCCGCCCGCCGCGCGCTGGTCGCCAAAGCCTTCAGCCTGGACGCCAGCTATATCGATCCCATGATGCGCGGCGCCGGCCATGACGGCATCGACGCCATGATCGCTGGCGCCCAGGGCCAGTTCCCCGGCTACCGCTTCGAACTGGCGGGAACGCCGGACGGCCACAACGACGTGGTGCGTTTCTCGTGGTCGCTGGCGGCGCCGGGCAGTGCGCCGGTCGCGTTTGGCACCGACGTCGCCAAAGTAGCGCCGGACGGCCGCCTGGCCAGCATCACCGGCTTCCTGGACGCAGCCTGAGTCCGCAGCCCCTTATCATTGCCTTCTCAAGGAGACCATCATGTCCGCCATCAGCGCACCAGGTTTTATCCGTACCGGCGACGGCGTCGATCTGTTCTACCGCGACTGGGGCCAGGGCGAGCCGGTGCTGTTCATCGCCGGCTGGTCGCTGCCGTCGGACATGTGGCAGTACCAGATGTTGGCGCTGTCGCAGCGTGGCCTGCGCTGCATCGCCTTCGACCGCCGCGGCCATGGCCGTTCCAGCGACCCCGGGCGCGGCTACGACTTCGATACGCTGGCCGATGACATTGCCGCCGTGATTGATGCGCTGGGCCTGGAGCAGGTCATGCTGGTCGGCCATTCGATGGGCTGCAATGAAATCATCCGCTACCTGAGCCGCCATGGCGAGGCGCGTGTCAAGCGCGTCGCCCTGCTCGGCACGATGACGCCGATGATTTGCCGCGATGACAGCAATCCCGATGGACTCGACCCGGCGCTGCTGGCGTTCTTCCGCACGCAGGAACTGGGCCGCGATTTTCCAGCCTGGATCGACGGGAACATGCCGCCGTTCCTGGCACCGGACACGTCGCCTGGGATCGCCAACTGGTTGCGTCAACTGGCGCTGGGTGCGTCGTTGCAGGCGCTGGTGGAATGCAACCGCGCGCTGGCCAGCGCCGATTTCCGCGCCGAGCTGGCGCGCATCAGCACGCCGGTGTTGCTGATCGCCGCCGACCAGGATGTCAGCGCCCCGTTCGAGCTGACCGCCAAACCAACTGCGGCGCTGCTGCCCAACGCGCAACTGCGCATGTATCAAGGCGCACCGCATGGCATGTTCGTCACCCACACAGAGCGCGTCAATGACGACCTGCTGACGTTCCTGGATGCGGCATGAGTGCGGCCACCGAATATTTCAGCGACTTTGCCGCAGCGCTCAAGTACTGGCGCGGCAAGCGCGGCTACAGCCAGCTGCGTTTGTCAACCGAGAGCGAAATCTCCCAGCGCCACATCAGCTTTTTGGAAAGCGGCCGTTCGCAGCCCAGCAAGGAGCTGATCCTCAAGCTGGGCATGGTGCTGGAGGTGCCACTGCGCCAGCGCAATGCCATGCTGCTGTCCGCAGGTTTCGCGCCGGCCTACCAGGAACGCAATCTGTCCGATCCCGAACTCAAGGCGGTGCGCCAGGCGCTGGAATTCATGCTGGCGCAGCAGGCGCCGTATCCCGCGCTGGTGGTGGACCGTCTGTGGAATCTGCTGATGCTCAACGAACCGGCGCTGCATATGCTGCGCTGGCTGCACGGCCTGCCACCCGATGCACAATTACCCACCGACGGCTCGCTCAACGTGATCCGCCAGACGCTGGACCCGAACGGCCTGCGTCCCTATCTCGCCAATTGGGAAGACGTCAGCGCCGACCTGCTGTTATGGATACAGCGCGAAGCCATGAGTGATGGTCCCGGCAGCGAAGCCACGGTGCTGCTCAGCGATCTGCTGGCGCTGCCCGGCATCGCTGGCATGCCGCGCATTCCCAACCTGGACCGCCGCGCCTTGCCTTTTCTACCCATGACCTTGCGCAAGGACGGCGTGGAGCTGAATCTGTTCACCACCATCGCCACGCTGGGCACGCCGCATGACGTGACAGTGCATGAACTGCGCGTGGAAAATTTCTTCCCGGCCGACGAAGCCACGGCCAACTGGTTCAAGCAGCGCTAGCGGAGTTAGTGCGCTGGCAGCGCGTCGAGAATGTCGTGCGTGCCATTGCTGAAAATCTGGCGCGTGATGTCTTCGCCCAGATAGCGTGCATAAATACGCTGCACCGTGCCGTCTGCCACGATCGCGCGCAGCGTGTCCGCATAGGCTTGCAGAACCTTGGGCGGCACCTTGTTGGAAACATACATGCCGACCAGCGCGCGTGGCGATTCGGCAAACGGCGTGCCGGTCATCTTGCCCATCATGCCGAACGCGCGCTGATGCAGCACATGGATGGCGGGCGGCGCCAGCGTGCCTTCCGCGCGGCCGGCCTGAATTTTCCGGAACACCACGCCGTAATCGTTGACGTATTCCAGCCGGCCCAGTTTTTGCAGACGGTCCATTTGCGCGGCCGTGGCGGTGGAATAGGAAATCCCACGCGTGACGTTGAGGCGGGCTTTGCTGTGCTCGACAAAATCGGCCAGGCTGCGGAATTTGCCGGCGTGCTTGTTCAACAGCAGCAGCTCAAACTGGGTGGAGGTGTACGGCAGCCAGACGCCATAGCGGTCGCGCTCTGGAGTACGCAGCGACGCCCCCGTCAGGTCCAGCTCGTTGTTGAAGAATTGCGCGTATAACCGGCCGTGCGGATACCAGCGGATATGGAATTGGCAGCCGCTGCGCTTGCGCATTTCGGCCAGCACATCCACGGTGCTGCCGCGGAAGCTGGCGCCGTCCCGGAAAGCCGAGTAACCGAGGTCGCTCAGACCCACGCTGGCGGGCGGGCATGCCCCATGGGCCGCAGCGAGCGGCAGCCAGCAGGCCAGCAAAACGGTGGTCAGGCGTTTGGTCATTGTTGCAGTGTAGCATTAGCAACTTGCGGTCAGGGCAGTTTCCGTGGATACTGTATGCATTCCCAGTAATCGTTCTGCATTATGGCTGAAGCCGAGCGCCGCATTGCCCACATCGACATGGATGCGTTTTTCGCGTCGGTCGAGCTGTTGAGTTACCCGCAGCTGCGCGGCCAGCCCGTGGTCATCGGTGGCCGCGGCCATGCGCCGGAGCAGCGCGCAGATGGCTCATATGTGTTTGCGCGCCTGCGTGATTACGTGGGGCGCGGCGTCATCACGACGGCCACCTACGAAGCGCGCGCGTTGGGCGTGGGTTCGGCCATGGGCATGATGAAGGCGGCCAAGCTGGCGCCGGATGCGATCTTGCTGCCGGCCACGTTTGACGCCTACCGCCACTATTCGCGGCTGTTCAAGGAAGCGGTGGCCAGCATTGCGCCGGCTATCGAGGACCGCGGCATCGATGAAATCTTTGCCGACCTCACGCATGTGGAAGGCGAAACGCGTGCGCTGGCGGCGCGCATCAAGCAGGCGGTGCTGGATGCCACCGGCCTTACGTGTTCGATCGGCGTCACGCCCAACAAGCTGCTGTCGAAAATCTGTTCGGACCTGGAAAAGCCGAACGGGTTGACGGTGCTGGGGTTTGAAGACATTCCCGCGCGCATCTGGCCGCTCAATGTGCGCAAGGTGAACGGCATTGGTCCCAAGGCGACGGCCAAGCTGGCTTCGCTGGGTATCGAAACCGTGGGGCAGCTGGCGCATACCGACCAGGGGCTGCTGCAGGATTATTTCGGCGCGCATTATGCGGCGTGGCTGGCGCGCGCGGCGCGCGGCATCGACGAGCGGGAAATTTCCACCAGCCGAGAGAGCAAGTCGATGTCGCGCGAGACCACGTTTGAACGCGACCTGCATGCGCGCCAGGACCGCGATGCGCTCTCGGCGATTCTGGTGCGGTTGTGCGAGCGGCTGGCGGAAGATTTGAAGCGCAAGAATTACGTCAGCCGCACCATTGCCGTCAAGCTGCGCTATGACGATTTCCAGATCGTCAGCCGCAATGTCACCTTGCCGTTGCCGGTGGCGGATGCCGACCAGATCCTGCACGCGGCGCGTGAATGTCTGAAGCGGGTGCCGCTGCAACGCAAGCTGCGCCTGCTGGGCGTGCGCGCCAGCGCACTGGAACCTCCCGGCGCCATGGCGCGGATACCACAGCCGGTGCAAGGCGATTTATTTGCCTGAGCCCGGGCCGGTATCAGCGTGTAAAATGGCGCTCTTTTGCAATCTCCGAAACAAGGCCTGTCAACTTTATGTGGTTCAAGAATCTACAGATTTACCGTCTGCCGGCCCCTTGGGCCTATACCCCCGAACAACTGGAAGCCGCGCTGGCGACCCAGGCTTTCACGCCGGCCAGCAGCAATGAATTGCTGCGCCAGGGCTGGGACACGCCGCGTCCTAACGGTGGCCTGGTGCATGTGGTCAACAAGCAAATGCTGATCTTGCTGGGCGCCGAGAAGAAACTGCTGCCAAACAGCGTCATCAATCAGGTAGCCAAGGCGCGCGCTGCCGAGATGGAAGAAGCCCAGGGCTTCGCTCCCGGCAAAAAAGCCATGAAAGAATTGAAAGAGCGCGTGGCCGATGAACTGTTGCCGCGCGCGTTCTCGATCCGCAGCAATGTCTGGACCTGGATCGACCCGGTCAACGGCTGGCTGGTGGTGGATGCCGCCAGCCCGGCCAAGGCCGATGAAGTCATCAAGCTGCTGCTGAAAGCGGTTGACCGCATGCCGCTGGAAAGCCTGCGCGTGCAGCGCTCGCCGGTGGGCGTGATGACCGAGTGGCTGCAAACCGATGAAGCGCCAGCCGGTTTTACCGTCGACATGGATACCGAATTGCGCGCCACCGGCGAGAGCAAGGCGGCGGTGCGTTACGTGAAGCACTCGCTGGACCCGGAAGAAGTGCGCCGCCATATTGCCAACGGCAAGCAGTGCACCCGCCTGGCCATGACGTGGGACAGCAAGATCTCCTTCGTGCTGACCGAATCGCTGGCGATCAAGGGCGTCAAGCCGCTGGACGTGCTGGACGAAAAAGACGCCGGCGTGCGCAATGACGATGAGCGCTTCGATGGCGATTTCATGCTGATGACGGGCGAATTGGCGAAGATGATGGCCGACGTGGTGGAAGCCCTGGGCGGCGAAGCCAAGGCCTGATCTTCTTTGCCGTTCAGTAAAAAATGCCGCGAAGTCATTGATTTTGCGGCATTTTTATATGGTGAAATGCTAAAAAAAGTCGCATTTCCCACAGGAAATTACCTGAAATTCTGCTATAGTGAATAGTCTTAGCAAAAAAGGAACTTCCTATGAGCGGACCCACCGGCCTGACGAGTCAACAGATCGCCAATCTGACCACCCAGCAAATTGCTGCATGGTCAACCGATGACATTCGCGATCTGATCAGCAGCCAGATTCCCGGGCTGCGGACCGATCACGCCGCCGCTCTGAGCAGCTTGCAGCTGTCCGCCCTGTCCCCGACCAATTTCGCGACCCTGACCACCCAGGACATCGCGGCCCTGAAACCTGCCGTATTGAATGCCACCGGTGCCGTGTCGCCTGCGCTGATGGCCATGCTGAGCAGTGCCCAGATCGTGGCGTTGACCACCGCTCAGGTGGCAGCACTGGGCACCCGTGCCTTCAGCAATCTGCCCGCGGGCGCCATTGCCGTGTTTGAAACGGCCGATGTCGCTGCACTGGGTACCGCCAATATCGCCTTGCTGCAGCCCGACGATATGGCGATCATGCAGAGCCAGCAGTTTGCCGCGCTCAGCAGCCGCCAGTTCGGCGCCCTGTCCAGTGCCGACATCCAGGCCATTGGCAACGTCAGCTTTGCCGCCTTGAGCACGCAAGTCATTGCCGGGCTGGGCAGCAAGCAGGTCGGCGCGCTGACCACCAGCCAGGCCATCGCCTTGAGCACGCTGCAGGCAGCGGCGCTGACGTCGGCGCAGCTGGCCTTGCTGAGTTCCGATAATTTTGCCGTGCTGGAAGCCGCCGACCTGGGCGCGATGAAGACTGCCACCATCGCCAGCCTGTCGACGCGCCAGATGGCGGCCCTGAATTCCGCCCAGCTCGCGGGGTTCACCACCGCGCAGCTGGCGGCGCTGGGTACGCGCCAGGTGGTGGCGCTGAATAGTGCAGTATTGACGGGCCTGACGGCGTCCGGCCTGGCTGCGCTGAGCACGGCTGCCATCGCGCAATTGAGCGGCGGCGTGCTGGGCCAGCTCAGCAGCGACCAGCTGCGCGCCCTGTCCACCCAGCAGATCAATGCCATGGGCAGCGCGCAGTTTGCCGCGCTGGGCAGCGACCAGATCACCAACTTGCGTACTGCGCAGCTCAGCGTGCTGGGATCGCGGCAGTTCGCGGGCCTGGGCGTGGACGATATTGCCGCGCTCGATGAAAACGATTTGCCTTTCCTGAGCACGGCGGCGATGGCCGCGTTGAGCTCGCAGCAATTCAGTGCGCTGGGCGGCAGCGACTATAGTGCGATCGCCTCGCTGAGCACGGCGCAGATCGGCGCCCTGCGCTCCACCGCGCTGGTGGCGATGACGAGCGCCCAGCTGGCGCAGCTGAGTACCCGCCAGGTGGCGGCGCTGAGCAGCAGCCAGGTCAGCGCCATCTCGACCAGCGCCCTGCATGGCCTGTCGGCGGGTGACATTGCGGTGCTGCGCACCAATGTGGTGGCGGGCTTGTCGACGGCACAGGTTGCCGCGCTGGGCAGCGACCAGCTGGCCGCGTTCAGCACGGGCCAGATCGCCGCCTTGAACAGCCGCCAGCTGGCGGCCCTGACCAGCAGCACCATCGTCGGCCTGTCCAGCGCCGGGCTGGCGGCACTGACCACCAGCGCCGTGCCATTGCTGACGCCGGCGTTGCTGGCCGCGCTCAGCGTCGACCAGTTGACGGGTCTGAGCTCGCGCCACTTTGCCGTGATGAGCACAGCGCAGATCGCGGCCTTCGATGCGACGCAAATCGCTGCGCTGAACACGGCGCAGGTGGGCATCCTGAATTCGCAGCAGATCACGGCCTTGAGCACTGATGAGGTGGCCGTGCTGGGCAGCAGCGCCATGCGCGCGCTGAACACCAGCGCGATTGCGGCGCTGAATTCGGCGCAGCTGTCGGCGCTGGGCGAAGATCCGGGCGGCAGCCTGTTTGGCTTGCTGACCACGGCGCAGATCGCGGCGCTGCGTTCGGGCGCGCTGGCCGGCATCAGCAACGAGCAGATCGTGGCGTTGACCACGGCCCAGGCCGCAGTGCTGAACAGCGCCCAGATCGCCGGCATCGCGACCAAGCTGGTGCCCGCGCTGGAGTCTGCCGACCTGGCCGCATTGAATACGGGCGCCATCTCCAGCCTGAGCACGGCGCAAATGGCGCAGCTGAGCGCGGAGCAGGTGGCGGCACTGACCACGCTGCAAGCCAGCGTGCTGAACTCGCGTCAGTTTGCCGCCCTCACGCCGGGCGCACTGGCCGGCCTGGAAAGCGCCGACCTGGGCGCGCTGACGACGGCCACCGTGGCTGCCATCAGCACCGATGCGCTGGCGGCACTGAGCACTAGCCAGCTGACCGGCCTGAGCACGCGCCAGGTGACGGCGCTGAATGCCGGCCAGCTTAACGCACTGACGCTGGAGCAACTGGGCAGCCTGCGCACCATGCAGATCGCTGCACTGGGCTCGCGCCAGGTGGTGGGCCTGAGCACCGACGTGGTGGCAGCGCTGGGCAGCACCGGCCTGACCGCGTTGAGCGTGGGCGCCATCGGCGCGCTGAATTCGGCGCAACTGACGGTGCTGGAGCAGAACATCCAGGTATTGAGCACGGCGCAGATTGCCGCGCTGCGCACCAGCGCCCTGCTGGGGCTGACGCCGGAAGAAGCCATTGCATTGACCTCGCGCCAGGCCGCCGCACTCAGCGCCGACCAGGTGCGCGTGCTGAGCACGCAAGTGATCGCCGCCATGGAGGGCGTGGATTTTGCCGCGCTGCGGACCTCGGCGATTGCCGCATTGAACACCGCACAGGTTGCGGCGCTGGGCAGCGACCAGCTGGCCGCCATGACCGGCCCGCAATTCCTGGCGATGAGCACCGGCCAGCTGGCCGCGTTGCCGACCAATGTGATCGCGGGCTTCGGCACCAGTGGCCTGGCGGCCATGGGGCCGGCGTTCTTGGCGGCCTTGCCGGGCGATCTGCTGGCGACGCTGAGCACGGACCAGCTCAACAGCCTGAGCTCCCAACAGTTTGGCGTCTTCAGCAGTCGCCAGCTGCTGGCGCTGAGCCCTGAACAAATCGCCGGCTTGGGCAGCAAGCAGCTGGCCGGCCTCAACACGCGCAACCTGCCGGGCCTGACGGCGGCAGATATTGCTGCCATGGGCAGCGATGGCCTGCAGGCGCTGAGCACGGCCATGCTGCTGGCATTGAACACGTCGCAGCTGGCGGCGCTGGGCGCCAATCCTGGCGGCAATCTGTTTGGCGCATTGACCACGGCGCAGCTGGCTGCGTTTGGCACGCGCGCGATCAGCCAGCTCACCACCGACCAGATCGTTGCGTTGAGCACCACCCAGGCCTCCGCATTGAGCAGCTTGCAGGTGGGCGCGTTCAGCACGGACGATATCGTGGCGCTGGAAACCGCCGACCTGGCGGCCCTGCGCACGGTGGCCGTGCGGGCCCTGAACTCGCGCCAGATGGCTGTGCTCAGCAGTGAACAGGTAACGGCGCTGACCAGCAGCCAGATCGCGGCGTTGACCGCCGCCCAGTTCTCGGCATTGAGCTCGGATGGTGTGCAGGGCCTGGAACTGAGCGATATGCCGGTCCTCAACACCAGCGTGATTGCTGGCCTGTCGACCCGTGCGTTGACGGGCTTGAGCACCGATCAGGTGGCCAGGCTGGGCACCAACCAGATCGCCGTGCTGGGCAGCGCCCAGCTCAATGCACTGGGCAGTGACCAGCTGATCAGCCTGGGATCGTCCCAGGCTGCCGCGCTGAACGCGATCCAGCTGGGCAATATGAGCACGCGCGCGCTGGCGTCGCTGAGCACTGACAATCTGGCGGTGCTGAAAACCGCAGCGATTGCGGCGCTGAATGCGGCGCAGTTGAGCGTGCTGGGCAATGATCCCTACGGCAGCGGCGCCACCGCGATTGCCTCGCTCACCACGGCCCAGATCGCCGCGTTGCGCGCGCAGGCCATGGCCGGCCTCAGTGCGGCGCAGGCCGCCGCGCTGACGTCGAATCAGGTGGCGGCGCTGAGCAGCGCCCAGCTGGCCGCGATGCCGGGCGCCGATGTGGCGGCCTTCGACCTGGAAGATATCGCCGCGCTCAAGACTGCCACCATCCGCGGCCTGTCGTCGGCGCAACTGGCCGCCTTGAACGGCGACCAGTTCGGCACGCTGACCACGGGCCAGTTTGCCGCGCTGGGTTCGGGCGCCATGAGCGGCCTGACCAATGCACAAGCGGTGGCCATCACGGTCAGCCAGGCCGCAGTGATGACCAGCAGCCAGCTGGGCGCGCTGTCGCTGTCCGCCGTGGGTAGTCTGGAAGCGGAAGATGTGGCGGCGCTGCAGACGGGCGCCATCACCGGCCTGAGCTCGGCGCAGATGGGGGCCGTCAGTGCCGGCCAGCTGGCTGCGCTGTCCACGGCCCAGGTGGCCGTGCTGAGCAGCCGTCAGATTGGCGGCCTGCACGATGCCAGCGTGGCCGGCCTGTCCGCCGCCAGCCTGGCCGTCCTGAGTACGCAGGCGCTGACCGGCCTGGCCGCCAGCGCGCTAACGCAGTTGAACGGCGACCAGTTGCTGGCCTTCACCACACGCCAGATCAGCAGCCTGAGCTCGCGCCAGATCGGCGCGCTGCAACCGGGCCAGATCACGGCGTTGAGCAGCGACCAGGTGGGCGCGCTGGGTTCGCGCCAGACGGTGGCGCTATCGTCGGCCGCGATCAGCGCGCTGAACGAGGACACTGGCGTGCTGAGCACGCAAGCGGTGGCGGCGCTGACCGCGGCCCAGATCGTGGCGCTGGGCGCCAGCGCGAGCGGTGAGGCGGTCAACTTCGGCCTGGTGACGACGGCGCAGATTGCCGCCATCAGCACCGGCGCTTTGCAGGCGCTGAGCAATGCCCAGCGTGCGGCGCTGAGCGCGGCGCAGGTGGCGGCGCTCAGTGTCAAGCAGGTCACTGCCTTGTCGCAGAGCTTCCTCAGCGGCATGAGCAATCCACAGATCGCTGCCATCGGTACGGCGCAAATCCGCGCGCTGACCACCGCCCAGCTGGACGCCTTCAGCATCGACCAGTTTGGCGCGTTCAGCGCCGACCAGGTCCGCGCGCTGACTGCCGCCCAGTTTGCCAGCCTGACGCCGGCCGAAGTGGGCGCGCTCAATACGGCCGCGCTGGGCGCCGTCAGTCCGGGCACGATTGCCGGCCTGACCTCGGACCAGCTCACGGCGATTGGTACGCAAGGATTTGCGGCCTTGAGTCCTGAACAGGTAGCTTCGCTGACCACCAAGGCCTTTGCCGGCCTGACCACCGCGCAGGTCGCGGCACTGACCCCGGCGCAGGCGGCAGCGCTGAGCGCCGCCCAGATGCTGGCCTTGCCGCTGACCGTGGTGGCCGCCCTGCAGGCCGAGGATATCGCCGCGCTGAAGCAGTCGGTGATCGCCTCGCTGAAAACCCAGCAGCTGCTAGCGCTGAAGAGCAGCCAGATCGCTGCGCTGACCGCAAGCCAGGTCGCCGCCATGGGCAGCGCCCAGCTCGCCGCGCTGGGGGCGTCGCAAGTGGTGTTCCTCGATCTGGAGGATGTGGCTGCCATCAATCCGCTGTTCCTGAACGCCGCCGCCAAGGATGGCAACCTGCTGGCCGCGATGAGCACCACGCAGCTCAAGGCGCTGACGGGCGCGCAGGTGGCGGCGCTGAATTCGGACGCCATCGCGCGCTTGCAGCCAGCCTCGCTGGCGGCGCTGGAGCCGGTCGATGTCGCCATGCTGGGCACGGGCGCGATCCGCGCGTTGAGCGAACAGCAGCTGCTGGCCCTGACCGCTGAACAGATCAGTGCGCTGACGGTGCAGCAGGTCGCCGCGTTCCAGCCCGGCAGCAACGTCAACCAGTTCACTTCTGCGCAGATGTCGGCCTTCACCGGCACCCAGCTGGCCGCCATGAGCACCGCGCTGATTGCCGACCTGAGCCAGGCCAACCTGGGCGCCATCGATGTGTGGGATATCGCCAGCCTCGGCACGCAGCAGATCCGTGCGCTGTCGCCATTCCAGATGACCGCGCTGAGCCTGGATCAGTTGCGCCAGCTGAGCACGCGTCAAACCCATGTCATGACCGCCGACCAGTACCATGCGTTGACCGACAGCCAGCAGGCGGCCTTCAGCGCCGAGCAGAAAGCGGCGATGCCGTTCGTCACGCCGCTGGTGCTGGACCTGGACGGCAACGGCATCCGCACGCTGGGCCTGGAGGCGGGCGTGCAGTTCGACCTGGCCGCCAGCGGCAGCCGGCGTGCCACGGGCTGGGTCGGCCCCGGCGACGGCCTGCTGGCGCTGGACCGCAACCATGACAGCATCATCAACGATGGCAGTGAACTGTTTGGTTCGGCCACGCGCCTGGCAGACGGCAGCACGGCCGCCAACGGCTATGTGGCGCTGGCCGCGATCGACAGCAATGGCGATGGCGTGGTGGATGCCAAGGACGCGCTGTTTGGCGACCTGCGCGTGTGGGTGGATGCGGACGCGGATGGCGTCAGCCAGGCCGGCGAACTGAAGACGCTGGCCGAGTTGCATATCACCAGCCTCAAGCTCGACGTCCAGCGCGGCAACGCGGTCGACCACGGCAACCTGATCGGCCTGACCTCAAGCTACACCACCGACGATGGCAAGTCGCATGCGGCGGCAGACGTCTGGTTCGCGCAGGGCCTGAGCAGCAATGTGAGCGGTATGGCGCACGCGCTGTCATCGTTCACGGCGGCACAAGCGGCGCCTGCGCCGGCGTCCGGCCAGCTGGCGGCGCACAGCGCGCGCCTGGCGGCAGCGCTGCAGCAATATGGCGCGCCGACGCTGACCGCCAGCGCCGCGCAGAGCGACTCTGACAGCCTGCGCCTGAAGGCATTGCAGTCCTCCGCCACGCCCGGCATGCTGGCGCTGCCACGCGCGTAATTTCCTTTTCCCCCGGCTAGCCGCGTGTGCGGCGGGCTGGGGTCGTCCGCCGATCCACTTCAGCGTTCGATAAAAAAGGAAAACCTATGAGTATTGACCGTAATTTGACGACCGCGCAGTTTGCGGCCGGCGGCACGCGCTTGATCGCCAGCCTTACCACCGCCGACCTCGCGACGCTCTCCACCGACTATCTGGTCGCCATGACCACCACCCAGGCCCGCGCACTCAGCGGCGCCCAGCTGCTGGCCCTGCCGGGCGCCAGTGTCGCCGCGCTGGAAACAGCGGATGTGGCGGCCCTTGGCCTGTATCCGCTGACACTGGCAACGCAGTCCACCAACTTGATGTCGGCGCTGACGCCGGAACAGGTGGCGGCGCTGACCACGCCGCAAGCGCTGGTACTGAGCCCGAAAGGCCTGGGCAGTGTCAGTCCTGAAGCGCTGGCCGCCTTGCACACGCAGCAACTGGCCGTGCTGCGCGAGATGCAGCTGCGGGCGTTGACGGCAGCGCAAATCCACACGCTGACCTCCGACCAGATCGCCGCGCTGACGGTGCAGCAGCTGCGCGTGATGCCCAACAAGCGCGAACCGGGCGGCGACATGTTCCGTCCCGACCAGATCGTCGCGCTGGGCACGCACCAGATCGCGGCGCTGAACACCGCCATGTTGTCGGCGTTCAGCGCCACCGAGATGGCAGCGATTGAAACGCGCGACATCGCCGTGCTGAAGGCTTACCAGATTGGCGTGCTCAGCGTGGACCAGGTGCTGGCGCTGAACAGCGACCAGCTCGGCGCCATCAACAGCATGCAGATCGGCGTGCTGGGCACGCAGCACGTGCAGGCGCTCGACAGCGGTCGCCTGCATGCGCTGAGTACGGCCGCGATCGGTGCGCTGACCAGCCGCCAGCTGAATGTGCTGTCGAGCGACACCTTCGCGGCGCTGGACAACGAAGAACTGGCCGCGTTGGGGCCGCTGGCGATCACCGGTCTGGCGACGCGTCTGCTGGCGGTGCTGAATCCGGACAAGATCACCGCACTGACGCCACGCCAGATCGCGGCGCTGAGCTCGGCCAGCCTGAACGCCCTGCGCACCGAGCAGTTCCTGGCCCTGACCACCAGGCAGATCGCCAGTCTCAGCGTGACCCAGCTGGGCGGCCTGTCAACCGCCAACCTGGCGGCGATCCAGGCCGAGAACCTGAGCGCCTTGCCCGCCACGTTTATCGGTGCGCTGAATGCGCAGCAGTTTGCCGCACTGGGCGGCGCCGCGCACGACATCAGCTACCTGAGTCTGGACCAGATCACCCAGCTGCGCACCACGGCGCTGGCCGGTATGACGACTGACCAGGCAGTGGCGCTGACTACCGAGCAGGTGGCGCGCCTCAGTGGCGTCCAAGTCAGTGCGCTGTCGACCAGCGTGATCGCGGCACTGGAGACGCAGGACTTTGCGGCGCTCACTGCTACGGCGATTTCGGGGCTCAGCACACGCCAGTTTGCCGTGCTGAGCAGCGACCAGATCCTCGGCCTGAGCACCGCGCAGGCATCCGGGCTGGGCAGCCAGCACATCGCCGCGCTGTCGAGTGCCGTGATGGCGCAGATGCAGGTGGAAGAAATCGCCGCGCTGCGGCCGCTGGCGATTGCCGGACTGCGCATCGACCAGTTGCGCGCCATGTCCAGCGACCAGATCCATGCGCTGACGGCGGCCCAGTCCAGCGTCCTGAGCAGCAATCAGTTCCGCGCGCTAGACACGGGCGTCATCGCCGCGCTGGATACCGAAGATGTGGCCGCGCTCAACACCAGCGTGATCGCCGCGCTGTCGACCAGCGCACTGGCGGTGCTGCAGACCGACCAGGTGGCCGCGCTGACCGCCACCCAGATCGGCGCCATGAGTACGGCCTCGCTGGATGCGCTGAGCGACGAACAGTTTGCGGCGCTGGGGTCGCGCCAGATGGCCGGCTTGAGTTCGCGTCAATACCAGGCGCTGTCCACGCGCGACATGGCGGCGATTGGCACGGCGCAGTTTGGCGGCTTGTCGACACAAGTGATCGCCAGCCTGAGCTCCACCCAGGCGGCCATGCTGAGCACGGATCAAATCGTCGCGCTGACCGTGACCCAGGTGGGCGCGCTGACCAAAACCGTACTGAGCGCGCTGGGGGCGGAAGACATGGCGGTGATGGAAACGGCCGACCTGCGCGCGCTGAGCAGCGCCCAGCTGAAAGTGCTGTCGACCACGCAGATCAGCGCCTTCAGCAGCGTCCAGGCGAACGTGTTTACGACCGCGCAGACTGCCGGCCTCAGCACGGCGCAGATGGCCGCGCTGAGCGCCGCCAAAACCGCCCCGGTCCACAGCGCGCTGAGCCTGCGCGTCCGCGACCTGGCGCAAGCGCTGGCGTCCTACCATCCCGACATCGTCACGCCGGGCCTGGACGCGCTACGCGAACAAGCTGCCAGCCATAGCGTACAGCTCAACCTCTACGCGCCCGACACACCGCAGCACCTGGTTCCTCCCCGCAAATAAAAATCCGGGGTCAGTTCTTGCAATCCAACACGAGCTCTGCCTTTAATGGCTGAGGCCGTGTTGGATTGCAAGAACTGACCCCGGATGGTTTACAGGGGTTGGAAGACGCCGGCGGCTTTGTTTTTCTGGACGTTGTCCCAGGCGAAGATCTTGCCGTTCATGGCGACATATACGCCCGCCGGCAGCGTTTGCGCCACGCCGGCGGCAAAGCCGAGGTTGAACATGGCGTCGGAGTTGGCAATCGAATACGGTATCATGGCTCCGGTCAGGACGATGGTCTTGCCGAGGTTGGCCGGCCCCAGTACGGCGGCCGTCTGCGGCATCGTGTCGGTACCGTGGATGATGACGATGGCTTGCTCGCCGGCCGCCTGGCACGAGGCCAGGATGCGCGCGCGGTCGGCGTCGGCCATGTCCAGCGAATCCATGAGCGGCAGCTGCTCCAGTGCTACGTCTACTGTCAGGCGGCAACGCTTGAGCAGCTCGGGCACGTGGCTTTCGGCAAAGCCCAGGGTGCCGTTCAGTTCGTTATAGTGTTTGTCGAAAGTGCCGCCGGTGGCGAGGATGCGCAGGGTCATGGTAAAAGCTCAGGCGAATGAAAAATGATGTGCATCATAACCTAAACCACGGCCATCAAATGCTGCTGAAATGCACTGGAAAACTCGGCAGACAGCAGCTATATTGGTTTCTTTGTGTGTTGACTCCCTATGAAAGCGCTTGCTCCCGGCACTGTTATTTTCCACCGCCACCGTGGCTACGGGGTGATCACGACCGTCAATTTGCTGACCGGCTGGATTTCCGCGCGCTTCGGCAGCGAGTCGCGCACGCTTGATCTGAACCTGTCCACCGATGAAGTGCAATTTGCCGATGGCGAGGCGATCCTGTTCCGCCGCGCCCCGCCCGACCGCATGCCCCATGCGCGCCTGATGGCGGTGGTGCGCGCACTGCACCAGGCCGGTTATCAGAAGCTGTATCTGTATTCCTGGCCCAAGCCGTCCGGCCTGCACTGGCGCTGGCATTTGTTCACGGGGCCGCGCGACTGGATGCAGCGCGCCTGGCGCGAGGGCTGGTATGGCTCGGGCGCCGATTACAACGTCAATCCGGTGATGGGCTGGGGCGATTCGCCCGGCGCCACCACGGAGGAGCTGATCCACGCGCTGGCGAAGTTCGATCCGCAAGGGCTGGCCCAGGCGCTGGGCCGCGATGAAGACCACACGGCCTGGTTTGCCAGCGTGTGCGATGCGCTGCTGCCCGGCTATATGTACAGCCTGGACATGCAGCGTCCCCAAGGCGGTCCCCTGCTTGAGATGCCGTCCGTGCCCGTAGTGCCGGTGCGCGCTGCGCTGCCGCCTTACGCCGGACCGGACATCAGCTGGCCGCCCGGCTGGGCCGGTCTGTGGAGCAAGGTGCACGCCATGCCCACACCGCGCATTAATCTGAGCGGCATCCCGGAGCAGACGGACTAGCGGGCGTTGACCGCGTAGTCCGGATTGTGGAGATTGGCCGGCGTGCCTTGCGCAAACGCCACCACGTTGCTGAACGCGTGGTGGAAGTACAGCTCGTAGCTGTCCTGCTCGACGTAGCCCAGGTGTGGCGTGGCCAGCACGGTCGGCATGCGCAGCAGCGGCGACCCCGCATCCAGCGGTTCGGAAGGGAACACGTCCAGCGCCGCATAGCCGGGACGGCCTTTCTGCAGCGCCTGTTCCAGCGCGTCGGCCTGGACCAGCTCGGCGCGGCTGGTATTGACGAACAGCGCGTCCGGCTTCATCTGGGCCAGGTCGTCTGCGGTGACGATGGCGCGCGTGGCGTCGTTCAGGCGCAGATGCAGGCTCAGCACATCAGCTTGCGCAAAGAAAGCCGCGCGCGAGGCCGCCGCCGTGCAGCCATCCGCCACCGCCTTGTTGCGGCTGGCCTCACTGCCCCACACCAGCACCTGCATGCCAAAGGCGCGGCCGTAGCCGGCAATCAGCTGGCCGATCTTGCCGTAGCCCCAGATGCCCAGCGTACGGCCCTTGAGCACATAGCCCAGCCCGTTCAGTTGCGGATTGATGGACGCGGTCTGCCACAGGCCTTCCTTGAGGTTGTTTGCATACGGCACGATCTTGCGGGCCGCCGCCATGATGAGTGCCCAGGTCAGCTCGGCCGGTGCGGTCGGCGAACCCACGCCTTCGGCAATCGCGATGCCCAGTTCGGTGGCGGCCGCCACATCCACATGGCCGGCCAGTTTGCCGGTCTGCGAAATCAGCTTCAGATTGGGCAGCTTGGCCAGCAGCGCGCGGTTGAAGGTGGTGCGCTCGCGGATTAACACCAGCGCATCAAACGGCGCCAGACGCAGGGCCAACTGGCCCAGGCCACGGGTGCTGCTGTTGAACACTTTTACTTCGTGGTCTGCCAACAACTGAAAGCTTTTCAAGCCTGGAGTTGCATTTTGGTAATCGTCAAGAATTGCGATTTTCATGTGAGATAAGCGATTTTTGAATAAATTTCGTAGGGAAATAACAGTCTGGTGGAGACTCTGAATAGCTTACTACTTTAGTCAACCAATTCTCCTACATTTTTGTATGGAAGCCTTGTTGAGGGGTGTACAATCGGCCCACCAAACCATGGCCCGTCGACCAGATCCGGGCCGCGCAAGACCGCCGTAGAACCGCCGACCCATTTCGAATGGACCTCTGAGCGCAAGCCATAAGCTGACGACGATCCCGCGCTACCGAATTCTTAATTAGCATTGGAGAGGTACCATGAATCAACCTGTGATGGGTGGCGTTGCACCATTGAACGCCCCAGCTTACATCAAACAGCAAAAGCTCATCAATTGGGTGGCCGAGATCGCCGCCCTGACGAAACCGGACCGCATCTACTGGTGCGATGGTTCGCAAGAAGAGTACGACCGCCTGTGCGCGGAGATGGTTGCCGCCGGCACCATGAAAAAGCTGAACCAGGAAAAGCGTCCCAACTCCTATCTGGCGTGCTCGGACCCGACCGACGTCGCCCGCGTGGAAGACCGTACTTTCATCTGCTCCAGCACCCGGGAAGAAGCCGGCCCGACCAATAACTGGATGGACCCGGCGGAAATGCGCGCCACCCTGAGCCCGCTGTTCGACGGCTGCATGAGCGGCCGCACCATGTATGTGGTGCCGTTCTCGATGGGTCCGCTGGGCTCGCCGATCGCCCACATTGGCGTGGAACTGTCGGACTCGCCTTACGTGGCGGTCAACATGCGTACCATGACCCGTATGGGCAAAGCCGTCTACGACGTGCTGGGCACCGACGGCGAGTTCGTCCCTTGCGTGCACACCGTGGGCGCACCGCTGAAAGCCGGCCAGAAAGATGTGGCCTGGCCATGCAACGCCACCAAGTACATCGTGCACTACCCGGAAACCCGCGAAATCTGGTCCTTCGGTTCGGGCTACGGCGGCAACGCGCTGCTGGGCAAGAAGTGCTTTGCGCTGCGTATCGCCTCCAATATGGGCTTCCAGGACGCCCAGAACGGCGGCACCGGCTGGCTGGCCGAACACATGCTGATCCTGGGCGTGGAATCGCCGGAAGGCCAGAAGCACTATGTGGCAGCGGCGTTCCCGTCGGCGTGCGGCAAGACCAACTTCGCCATGCTGATCCCGCCAACCACGTTCAAAGGCTGGAAGATCACCACCATCGGCGACGACATCGCCTGGATCAAGCCGGGCAAGGATGGCCGCCTGTACGCGATCAATCCGGAAGCGGGCTACTTTGGCGTGGCCCCGGGCACCAACGAAAAAACCAATTACAACTGCATGGCCTCGCTGCGCGAGAACACCATCTTCACCAACGTCGCGCTGACCGATGATGGCGATGTGTGGTGGGAAGGCCTGAGCAAGCCGGCGCCACAGCACCTGATCGACTGGCAAGGCAAGGACTGGACGCCGGAGTCGACCAGCAAGGCCGCGCATCCGAATGCGCGCTTTACCGTGGCGGCGACCCAGAACCCGGTGATCGACCCGGCCTGGGACGATCCGGCCGGCGTGCCGATCTCGGCCTTCATCTTCGGTGGCCGCCGTTCGACCACCGTGCCGCTGGTGACCGAAGCCCGCAACTGGGTGGAAGGCGTGTACATGGCTGCCACCATGGGGTCGGAAACCACCGCTGCTGCTGCCGGTCAGATGGGCGTGGTGCGCCGCGATCCGTTCGCCATGCTGCCGTTCATCGGCTACAACATGAGCGACTACTTCCAGCACTGGCTGAACCTGGGCGAAAAAGTGGGCAAGATCGACGGCGCCGAGCTGCCGAAGATCTTCTGCGTCAACTGGTTCCGCACCGATGAGCAGGGCCACTTCGTCTGGCCTGGTTTCGGCGACAATATGCGCGTGCTGAAGTGGATGCTGGAACGTATCGAAGGCACCGCCGGCGGGATCGAAAACATCTTTGGCACCACCCCGCGCTTTGGCGATCTGAAGTGGGACGGCATTCCGTTCTCGCCAGAAGAGTTCGAGACCATCACCTCGATCGACAAGGACGCCTGGCGCGAAGAATTAAAGCTGCATGAAGAACTGTTCACCAAGCTGGCTTACCGCCTGCCGGAAGAACTGAAGGCAGTGAAAGCCGACCTCGAGAAGCGCCTGGCAAAATAAGCCGGCCGGAGGAGACCGCAACGGCGCGTAGCAATACGCGCCGTTTTTTTTTGCTTGCTGTTTCGCACAGGTGTGCTAAAGTTCAGCCCATGGATACCCTGACCGCAAAAAGCGAAGCCACCTTTGCCGCCATCATCGACGCCGCCATGGCCATGGCCGCGGCGGATGGCATTGGCAAGCTGTCGCTTGGCGAACTGGCCAAGCGCACCGGCATCAGCAAGAGCGGCGTGTTTTCGCGTGTCGGCTCGCTGGAGGCCTTGCAGGAAGCGGTGCTGGATGAGTATGACCGCCGCTTTGCGGCCGAGATCTTCCTGCCGTCGCTGCAGCTGCCCAAGGGCTTGCCGCGCCTGCTCGCCCAGGTCAACGCCTGGTCGCGCCGGGTGGCGGCAGAGGGCTTGCACAACTCCTGCCTGTACAGCGCCGGCGCGTTCGAGTTCGATGACCAGCAAGGCCCGCTGCGCGACCGCCTGCACCGTGGCGTCGAAGCCTGGCGGGCTTCGTTGCGCAAGACCATCCTGCAAGCCATGGAGCTGGGCCATCTGCGGCCGGACACCGATGCCGGCCAGCTGGTGTATGAAATCTACAGCCTGGTCGTGGGGCTGATCCATGACACCCGCTTCCTGCACGACGAACAGGCGCGGCGCCATATGCAGCGCGCCTTCAGCCGGCTGATATCGACCTACAAGAGCTTCAACGATCTGGAATAAACCCCGGTGCGCCGCAGTGGACGGCGCATTTTTTACAGCTAATTTCGCACGGGTGTGCGAAACAGAGGAGAACACGATGTTTGCTTTGCTGTTGCTGATTCCCGCTGCGGCCTACCTGTTGTGGCGCAGTCCGCTGGGCCAGGTGCTGCGGTCGCTGCCGAACAACAATGATGATTTTGTCCTGTTCTGAAGGGCACTTTTTGTTAGACTCGCGGCATGACTACGAGCCCCAACGATAACGCCAGCCTGCTGGCCCGCATTGCCCAGACCACCCGGCCGAACCTGGTCGTCACCATCGGTTACGGCGACGAATTGCCGGTGTTCCGCCACGCGCGCGCGCTGTGGCAGTTTTATATGTGCCATTTCCCCGGCATCGAAGTCATCTTCGTGCGCTGGTCGGACAAGCTGAAGCGCGGCGAGGTCATGTCCGACGGCCACGACCTGCTGGTCGGCATCGGCGGCGACTTCCAGGGCGCGGCAGGCTATAACACCAGCGGCGTGTGGTCGCAGTCGGAAAACGCGCGCTGGATTTACCGCCAGGTGCTGGTGCAGGACTACCTGCTGCGCACGCGCGATGCGCCGTTCTTCCTGTACCAGACCACGATTACCTCGGTGGTGGATTTCCGCGGCCTGTGCACGGTGCTGGACCACATCGCGCCGGAGAATTGCTTTGCCGGTCCGGTGGGCCGCCTGAATGCGCCGGAAGCGTTTGCCGGCCTGACCTTCATCAGCGGCGCCAGCGCACTGATGTCGCGCGATGTGCTGGTGCGTATGCGCGAGCGCTATGATCCCAGCCACGTCTACGCCTCCTTGCCCAACGATATCTGGCAGGCAGCCGTGCTGCATGACGTGCCGCGCCAGGCGCTGCCGACCTTTAACTTTGTCCGGCCACGCGCACCGCGCGCCGACGCCAGCTACCTCTACGCATTGGCAACGCAGCTGCTGCAGCAGGGCCAGTACCACTTCCGCATCAAGACCGTGGCGCCGGAAGACGCGGCCGGCCGCCGTGAAGACATCGATCCGTGGATCATGCTGCGCATCATGGAGGCGATCCTGGACAGCGAACATACGCCAGCCGCCACGCTGACCATGATCGACAAGGTGCGCCGCCTGACCGACGGCGGCGCCGGCGGTCCGATTGAACCGCGCCGCGCCGCGCCCGTGCACATCGGTCCGCGCGACTTTGCCATGAACGACGGCGAACTCGCTTAACGGTACTGCGCCGCTTCACCCAGTATGGCTTTCGGCTCCAGGTAGGCGTCCAGTCCGTAGGGGCCGAATTCGCGGCCGATGCCGGATTGTTTGAAGCCGCCGAACGGCGCGATGAGGTCATCGTGGATGCCGTTGATGTGCACCCGGCCGGCCACCAGCTGGTGCGCCACGCGGTTGGCGCGCGCCAGGTCGGTGGAGCTGATGTAGGCTTGCAGGCCATAGGGCGTGCCGTTGGCGATGGCGATTGCTTCCTCCTCCGTTTCATAGCGCATGATGGACAGTACCGGGCCGAAGATTTCTTCTTTGGCGATGGTCATGGTTGGCGTCACGCCAGCGAACACCGTGGGTTTGACGAAGTAGCCTGCTTCCAGTCCTGCCGGCTTGCCCAGGCCGCCCGTCACCAGTTCCGCGCCTTCCTCGATGCCGGTGCGGATGTAGTGCTGCACGCGCTCATACTGCTGGTGTGTGACGATGGGGCCGAGCGTGACGGCCGCGTCGTGCGGATCGCCCACCACCACAGCCTCCGCCGCCATTTTGGCCAGCCGCTTCACCTCGTCCAGCCGGTGGCTGGGCACCAGCAGGCGCGAGCCGGCGATGCAGGCCTGGCCATTGTTCATGTAGCAGGCCGCCACCGCCATCGGGATCGCCCTGGCGAAATCGGCATCGTCCAGAATGAGGTTGGCGCTTTTGCCGCCCAGTTCCAGCGTCACGCGCTTCATGGTGTCCACACCGAGACGGGCGATGTGCTTGCCGACCGGCGTGGAGCCGGTGAAGGAAATCTTGGTGATATCGGGATGGGTGCTCAGTTCCGCACCCACCACGTCACCGCGGCCGTTGACGATGTTGACTACGCCCGGCGGCAGGTCGGCTGCATGGAAGCATTCGGCCAGTATCTGATTCTGGCGCGCGCTCAATTCACTGGGTTTGACCACCACCGTGCAACCAGCTGCGATGGCGGTAGCGACCTTGTTGGCGATGAACCAGGCGCTGGAATTCCAGGGCGTGATGATGCCGACCACACCCACCGGCTCCAGCACCACCGTGGACTTGTTGATGGTCTTGACGTATGCGTGGTCGTCCATGACCTGCTTCACATCCAAAAACATATGGGCGGTGTAGCGCGAGCGGGCCACGCTGGTGTTGTGTGGGCCGCCGTATTCCTCCACCAGCGCGGCTGCCGCTTCATCGGCACGCGCCAGGACGGCGTCATGCAGGCGTTGCAGCATCGCGCCGCGCTGCGCCTTGGTGGTGCGCGAGAAGGCCGGGAAGGACGCCTTGGCGGCAGCGATGGCCCGGCGCGCGTCTTCCGCATCGCCGAGGCGTACCTGGCCCGCCAGCTGGCCGGTGCTGGGGTTGAGCAGGTCAAACATCTCGGCGCCGTGCGGCGTGACGAACTGGCCGTTGATGTAGATGTGGTCGATGGTGTACATGGCAGCTCCTTATGGGGAATAGAGGATAGGGATGCAGCCATTCTAGGAATCCGTGGTTGCGCGCATCAGTGGGATTCCTGCAGCATGGTTGCCTGATTCTGCATTCCATGCCGGCGTTTTGGCATTTCGTCACATTTCGCGGGCGGCTGGCAATCTGCCACGCTACAGTGCACGCTCAACATTTTTATAAGATAGGCCGACATGACAACGACTACCCGTATCGGCGCTGCCAGCGCCCTGCTGTTCTCCCTGATCCTGGGCGTGGCCCATGCCGACACCGCCGCTCCCGACCTGGAAGCGCGCCGCACGGCGTTGAATAGTCTGCTCAAGGAGCAGTGGGAATACACCATGCGCTCCAGCCCCGAATGGGCGTCGCTGTTGGGCGACAAGCGCTATAACGACAAATGGTCGGACTTCTCGCAGGCCGGCATCGAGGCAGATCTCAAGGCCAGCGCCGATTTCCTCAAGCGCTTCGAGGCGGTCGATACCACCGGCTTCCCGCTGCAGGAACAGCTGAACCGCGAGCTGATGGTGCGCCAGCTGCGCCAGAATCTGGACGGCGCCCGCTTCAAGGACTGGGAGATGCCACTGGCGCAGAACTCCGGCATCCATATCGATGGTCCCATGATTATCTCGGCGCTGAACTTTGAAACCGTCAAGGACTACGAAGACTACATCAAGCGCCTGCACGCGCTGCCCAAGCTGTTCGAGGAAACCCGCGTCCAGATGGACAAGGGTGTCAAGGATGGCCTGATGCCGCCGAAATTCCTGATCCCGAAAATCGTCAAGCAATGCGAAGACGTGGCGGCCATGAAGCCCGCCGATTCGCCGTACGCCGAACCGCTGAAGAAGATGCCCAAGGATTTCTCGGCAGCCGATAAAGAGCGCCTGACCAAGGAAATTCTGGCCGCAGTGAAAACCGATGTCGCACCGGCCTACAAAAAGCTGGCGGTCTACACCAAGACCAAATACCTGCCGCATGGCCGCACGGAAGTGGGCATGTGGTCGCTGCCGGACGGCGTGGCACGCTACAACTTCAAGGCGCAGTCCTCGACCACCACCGAGATGTCGGCGGAACAGATCCACCAGCTGGGCCTGTCGGAAGTCGCACGCATCGAAGGCCAGATGCTGGAAACCGCGAAGAAGCTGGGTTACAAGGATCTGAAGTCGTTCAACAAGGCGGTGGAAGCCAATCCGGCGCTGCATCCGAAATCGCGCCAGGAGATCATCGACCTGTATCAGAAATACACGGACCAGATGTACACCCAGCTGTCCAACCAGTTTGGGGTGCTGCCGAAGAATAAGGTGGAGATCAAGCCGGTGGAGGAGTTCCGCGAGAAGGGCGCTTCCGCTGCGGCCTATATGCCAGGTTCGCCGGACGGTAAACGTCCAGGCCGCGTGATGGTCAATACCGGCGATTTCGCCAAGCGCTCCACCATCGATATCGAAACCACCGCGCTGCATGAAGGCGTGCCGGGCCACCACATGCAGCTGACCATCGCGCAGGAGATCCAGGGCCTGCCGGACTTCCGCCAGCAAGGCAATTACACCGCGTATGCGGAAGGCTGGGCGCTGTACTCGGAACGTCTGGGCGAAGAGCTGGGCTTCTACAAAGACCCTTACAGCTACTACGGCCATTTGCAGGATGAGATGCTGCGCGCGATCCGTCTGGTGGTGGACACCGGCCTGCATTACAAGAAGTGGAACCGCCAGCAGGTGGTGGACTTCTTCCACGCGCATTCGGGCATCGGCGAAGTGGAAGTGCAGAGCGAGACGGACCGCTACATCGTCTGGCCAGGCCAGGCGCTGGGCTACAAGATCGGCCAGCTGAAGATCCTCGAACTGCGTGACTACGCGCGCAAGGAACTGGGTGACCGCTTCGACATCCGCAAATTCCACGACCAGGTGTTAGGCGCTGGCGCCTTGCCGATGGACGTGCTGGAATCGCACATCAAGGATTGGGTCGCAACGGAGAAGAAGACCGTCGCAAATCAATCTTCGTAACCCACCAGGCCTTGTTGCGGAAAGTGAAGTCAAGGGCGCCGATGGCGACGACCTTGCCTTCACTGGCCGAGACTTCGCCCGCCTTGGGCAACGTGGTCAGATCGGGATTGTTGTGGCCCAGCGCATCCAGCGCCTGCAGCAGCACGACATCATCGCGCTTCAGCGCAGCGCAGGCGCCATACTGGTCGCAGACCTGCACCGGGAAGGCGATGAAGCGCGCCGCGCGGTCCAGCATGTCCTCGTTGCCCAGGTAGTTGAATACCCACCCCGCCGCATCGGCCAGCTCGCGTGCACGCGCCAGTACGGCGTCGTTTTCCTGTCTGATCTCTTCCCGCATGGAGCGGCCCTGGCCATACAGCATGTCGTCCACACGCCAGCCAGCGTCCTCTTTTACCAGCACGTAGCGGATCTGGCGCTCATAGGCTGAGCCCATATCGGGATAGACGTTGAACGTGGCTTCCACGGTGTTCTCGCCAACGCGCGCCACCTGGAAGTGCGAGCGCTCGAAATCCAGGCTGGGTGGCACTTCCTGCGTATCGAGGAACACATCGCCATCGGCGCCATAACCGCAGATATCGTCGCCGCGCGACAGGCTGTCGCACAGCTGGAGGTTGGCGTCGACCAGCGCTTCCAGCTCGGCAGAGTAGAAAGCACCGGCAGGCAGCTGGCTGGCCTGGCGGATCTCCGGCCGTGCCATATGGTCTTTGTAGAAATTGGTGATGAGGTCCAGCTGCTGCTGTTTCTCCGACCAGGCTTTATCCGCCAGCAGACCAATCGCGGCAAAGGCGAACAAGCCCACGCCGATCGGCAGCAGTCGCTTCTTGTTGATGTTCATGGCGTAGTCCGGAGTTTCTTCATGTCTTGCATAGGCGGTGCACCAAACAGGCGGCGGTATTCGCGGCTGAATTGCGATGCGCTTTCGTAGCCGACCTGGTAGGCGGCCGTAGTGGCATCGACATCGCCCTTCAGCAGCAGCGTGCGTGCCGCCTGCAGGCGCAGCTGCTTTTGATACTGCATCGGTCCCATCGTGGTCACGGCCTTGAAGCGGTGGTGCAGGCTGGAGATGCTCATGTTGGTGGCCTGCGCCAGTTCCTCCACTTTCACCGCCCGGTCGTAATGCTCCCTGAGCCAGGCGATGGCCTTGCTGATGCCGCGGTCCTGCTGGTCCAGCACAATGTTCTGGTACAGCTGGCGGCCGTCAGCGCCGGTCAGCATGCGGTAGATGATTTCGCGTTTCAATCCCACCGACAGAAACGCCGCTTCGGCTGCTGGCGCTTGCAGTAAGCGCACCAGCTGGTACAAGCTCTCCTGCAAGGCGTCGTCGGTTTTGCCAACGAAGGCGCCGCGCACCGGTTCCTGCGTATCGATGGCGATTTTCGCCTCCAGCACGATGGCTGCGATTTCCTGCGGATCGAGTTCGATATTGAGCAGCAGGTAGGGCTTGTCCGGCGTGGCGTTGACGATGTGTCCTGCGGCCGGCATGTCCACCGACACCACCAGGTATTCACCGGGGCCGTAATCGAGGATGTCCTCGGCCAGATGCACGCGCTTCTGGCCTTGCAGGATCACGCAGCACGAGGGTTTGAGGACGCCGCGCGTGACCGGCGTGGGATGCGATGAACGCAGCAGCGACAGAAACGGAATCGCCGTCGCCACCCGCTGTTCATCCAGCACATGGCGCTGGACGAGATCGATCATGTGATCGAGGCGGGTGGGCGAAGGATCCCGTTTCATGGCATGGCTTACTTCAGCAGCGGCACCAGGTATTTACCGGTCACGCTGGCTGCGTTGGCCGCCACTTCTTCCGGCGAACCGCTGGCGATGATCTTGCCGCCGCCCGCACCGCCTTCCGGACCCAGGTCGACGATCCAGTCAGCGGTCTTGATCACATCGAGGTTGTGCTCGATGATGACCAGCGTGTTGCCCTGGTCGCGCAGACGGTGGATCACTTTCAGCAGCAGGTCGATATCGTGGAAGTGCAGGCCGGTGGTCGGCTCGTCCAGGATGTACAGCGTGCGGCCCGTGTCGCGCTTGGACAGCTCCAGCGACAGCTTGACGCGCTGCGCTTCGCCGCCCGACAGCGTGGTCGCGCTCTGACCCAGCTTGATGTAGCCCAGGCCCACGTCGAGCAGTGTGTGCAGCTTGCGCGCGATCAGCGGCACCGGCTTGAAGAACTCATGTGCGTCTTCGACCGTCATGTCGAGGATCTCGGTAATGTTCTTGCCCTTGTACTGCACTTCCAGCGTTTCGCGGTTATAGCGCTTGCCGTGGCAGACGTCGCACGGCACGTACACGTCCGGCAGGAAGTGCATCTCGACCTTGATCACGCCATCGCCCTGGCAGGCTTCGCAGCGGCCGCCCTTGACGTTGAAGGAGAATCGGCCGGCGCTGTAGCCGCGCTCTTTCGCGGTCGGCACCGTGGCAAACAGGTCGCGGATCGGCGTGAACAGGCCGGTGTAGGTGGCCGGATTCGAACGCGGCGTACGGCCAATCGGCGCCTGGTCGACCGAGATCACCTTGTCGAAGTGTTCCAGGCCGCTGATGGTGTCGTGCGGCGCAGGTTCGGTCTGCGAACCGTACAGGTGGCGTGACAGGGCCGGGAACAGCGTGTCATTGATCAGCGTCGATTTGCCGGAGCCGGACACGCCGGTCACGCAGGTCATCAGGCCGACAGGCAGCTTGAGGTTGACCTTTTTCAGGTTGTTGCCGGTGGCGCCGGTGATGACCAGCTGCTTGTCCGGATCCGCAACGTGGCGCTTTTTCGGCACGTCGATTTTGCGCGTGCCGCTCAGGTACTGCGCGGTCAGCGACTTCTTGTTCTTCAGGATGTCTTTGAGCGAACCGGCAGCAATCACTTCGCCGCCATGCACGCCAGCGCCCGGCCCCATGTCGACTACATAGTCGGCAGTGCGGATCGCATCTTCATCGTGCTCCACCACCAGCACGCTGTTGCCGATGTCGCGCAGGTGCTTGAGCGTGTCGATCAGGCGGTCGTTGTCGCGCTGGTGCAGGCCGATCGATGGTTCATCGAGCACGTACATCACGCCGGTCAGGCCGGAACCGATCTGCGAGGCCAGGCGGATACGCTGGGCTTCGCCGCCCGACAGCGTATCGGCACTGCGATCCAGCGACAGGTAGTCCAGGCCGACGTTGTTGAGGAACTGCAGGCGCGAGATGATTTCCTTGACCACGCGGTCGGCAATCTCTTTCTTCGCGCCTTTGAGCTTCAGCTGCTCAAAGAAGGACAGCGTTTCGCGCAGTGGCTTCTCGGCGATCTCGTAGATGGCGCGTTCCTGCTTGCCACTGCCGACCTTGACGTAACGCGCTTCCACGCGCAGACGCGCACCTTCGCACGATGGGCATTTCTTCTCGTTGATGAATTTGGCCAGTTCCTCTTTCACCGCCATCGAATCGGTTTCGCGATAGCGGCGCGCGAGGTTGTTGACCACACCTTCAAAGGTATGCTCCTTGACCACGGTGCGGCCACGCTCATTGATGTAGGTGAACGGGATCTGGGTTTTGCCGGAACCATGCAGCACGGCTTCCTGTGCAGGCTTCGGCAGCTTCTCGAACGGCAGGTCCAGATCGAATTCGTAGAAGGCCGCCAGGTTGGACAGCATCGAGAAGTAGAACTGGTTGCGGCGGTCCCACCCTTTCACGGCGCCGGACGCCAGCGACAGGTTGGGGAAGGCGACGATGCGTTTGGGATCGAAGAACTCGATGTGGCCAAGGCCGTCGCACTCCGGGCAGGCGCCCATCGGGTTATTGAACGAGAACAGGCGCGGCTCCAGCTCCTGCAGCGAATAGCCGCAGGTGTTGCAGGCGAACTTGTTGGAGTAGACGTGCTCCGTGCCGTTATCCATTTCCAGCGCCACGGCGCGGCCATCGGCCAGGCGCAGCGCGGTTTCAAAGCTTTCGGCCAGGCGCTGCTTGATGTCGGCGCCGACCTTCACGCGGTCGATCACCACGTCGATGGTGTGCTTCTCGGTTTTCTTCAGCTTCGGCAGGTCTTCCACTTCGTAGATCTTGGCGTCATGCGTACCGCTCTGGACGCGGAAGCGGATGAAGCCCTGCGCCTGCATGGCTTCAAACAGGTCGACGTGCTCGCCCTTGCGGTTGGCAACCACCGGCGCCAGGATCATCAGCTTGGTGTCTTGCGGCAGGGCCAGCACGGCATCGACCATCTGCGAGACCGTCTGCGCAGCCAGGGCCTGGTCCGGGTGGTTGATGCAGTAGGGCGTGCCAACGCGCGCATACAGCAGACGCAGGTAGTCGTGGATCTCGGTCACCGTGCCGACGGTTGAACGCGGGTTGTGCGAGGTGGCTTTCTGCTCGATCGAGATGGCCGGCGACAGGCCTTCAATCAGGTCGACATCCGGCTTTTCCATCAGTTGCAGGAACTGGCGGGCATAGGCCGACAGCGACTCCACATAGCGGCGCTGGCCTTCGGCATACAGCGTGTCAAATGCCAGCGAGGATTTGCCGGAACCGGACAAGCCGGTAATCACGATCAGCTTGTTGCGAGGCAGATCGAGATTGATGTTTTTGAGGTTGTGCGTGCGTGCGCCGCGAATGCGGATCTGTTCCATGGATTTGGCCTTTAGAGTCAACCCGTAACTATAGCTGGGTTTGGATATATGCGCCGACCTCGCGCGAGATCGTCGGGTGGCGGCGCGGCACTGTATATAATACCAGTATTTTCTTGCGTTGGTTCAACTGGCGGACGAAGCGGATAGTTGGGGACGGCTTCGCAAAATAGTAGGTCCAGCGCGCACTCTACCGGCCATGGCGGAGGCCTTGCCTGGCCAGCCCCTCAGGTTGACGTTGATTGGCAACTAATTTAATAGCACATCGATATTTAAAAATAATATATTGCTAATTTTATTAAAACAATGTTACTTTTTCTACTCAACTACACCACATGAGGGGAAATAATGAAGAAAATCGCAATCGCGGTACTGGCATTGGTTTCTGGCATCGCTAACGCAGGCGAGTTGTATAACAATGGTCCGGTAGTTGAATCGAATGGCTTGTCCATCATCGCGCCAGACGCCAGCACCTATGGCTTCGGCAACCAGACCAATTCGGGCAATTTCGTCGCCGATGATTTCAACGTTACCGCCGGCAAAAGCTGGAATGTGTCCAGCCTGAGCTTCTATGGCTATCAAACCGGCGCGAGTGGCTTCAGCTTCACCTCCGCGACCTGGAGCATCGTCTCCGGTAGCGACATCAACACCGGCACCGTGGTTGCCTCCGGCACTTCCGGCGTCACCAATGGCGGCCTGGCCGGCTACCGTGTCACTGACCTCACCCTCAACAACACCCAGCGCCGCATCTACAAGATCGACACCGACATCGCCGACATCACGCTGGCTTCCGGCCACTACTGGCTGACTTGGGGCCTGACCGGTACCGCCGCCTCCGGTCCATGGCAGCCGCCGACCTCCGATGCGCGTGAAGGCAATGCGCAGCAATCGCAGGTCGGTGCCCCCTTCATCCAGATTGAAGAGAGCGGCAGCGGCTTGTCGGTAGAGCTGCCGTTCGCCGTCAACGGCACCGTCTCCGCCGTACCGGAACCGGAAACTTACGCCATGCTGCTGGCTGGCTTGGGCCTGGTTGGCCTGGCACGCCGCCGCGCGCGCCGCGGCTGATAGCCGCTTTATGCCGGGGTAACCCGGCAGCAACGGCTGGCGGACGGCGTCATTGTCCGCCCAGCCGGTCAGCAATGCCAGCAATACATGGCAGCGCTTCCTTCCCCAAGCGGCGTACCGCTGCTATCCCTGAGGCTCATTGCCTGTCCAGTCCGCTAGTTGTCCGAAAATTCCTTGTGCCAGATCAGAATTTTGAACCACATTGGCATCCAATTCCTTTCCTGGGCGGTAAAGTACGGTAAACTTAAGCACTTTTGGGTGAGTCCACATGCGTTTGGTTGATAGAAAAACATCGACAGTCAATTAAGCATCTGGAACAAAATTCCCGCACTTGGACATTGAATTGGCCCGGTGGACCAAACGAATTGCCCTCATACCTCAGGAGTTTTATACATGGCATCAGTTAACAAAGTCATCATCGTCGGCAATCTGGGTCGCGATCCGGAAATTCGCTACATGCCTAGCGGTGATGCGATCGCCAACATTGCAGTGGCGACCTCGTATCGCTCGAAAGACCGCAACACCGGCGAACAAAAAGAGCTGACCGAGTGGCACCGTATTTCCTTCTTCGGCCGTCTGGCGGAAATCGTCGGCCAGTACCTGAAAAAAGGTTCCTCGGTCTACGTCGAAGGCCGCCTGCAGACCCGTAAATACACCGACAAGGACGGCGTCGAGAAATACGCGACCGACATCATCGCCGAGCAGATGCAAATGCTGGGTGGCCGTCAAGGCATGGGTGAAGGCGGCGGCATGGATGATGGCGGCTACGGCGGTGGCGGTGGTTACGAAGCCGCGACACAGCAGCGTCAAGCCCCAGCACCACGCCCACAGATGGCCGCGCCAGCGCCGGCACCACGACCAGCCCCGCGCCCAGCGCCGAACTTCTCGGACATGGATGACGATATTCCGTTCTAAATTACATCTGAGACTAATCTGTAAAGTTTTGGCAAAAGGCCCCCGCTCTGCGGGGGTTTTTTGCTTTTTGGGTAGTGTAAAAATAAATTGATTACGCAGTCCAGCTTTGAAACTCAATCATTTTTTCCATTCTACGAGCGACAGGAATTCGACGTGTCCAGACGGCGATGCTCCAGCGGTTCATGCCGCGCAATTCATCAAGAGTGCTCTGGGCGATCAGGCGACCGCCCAGGATGATGCCGATGCGATGCGATGCGATGCGCCAGCCAGGGCCAGCTTTTGCTTCATGCCGCGCGAAAATCCCTCGGTCAACTCATGCGCGCGCTTGCTCAAGTTCAGCCAGTCGAGCCAATGGCGGGCGCGCGGTGGGGGAGCGCCAGATGCACATTACGCTCACGCCGAGTAATAATCGCGGTTGGGCACCACCTTGCGGTTGCGTACATCGTCAGCGTCGAATTGGGGAATGGCCAGGGCCCACTGCGCGCGGATGGCGTTTTCGGATATAGGCGCGCCCGCCCACGGCCCCAAGCCCACGCAACGATATTCGAACAGGACCGTCGAGAACGTCCCGACTTCATCGCCCGGTTGCTCTCCACGCAGGTTGTAATAAGCATGCACCAGTTCATGACCAAGGCCGATGGCCGGCGGACGCTCCGCATTCTTGGGATTTAAGTCTCCGAGACTGTATTCAATGGTGGACGCCGCGCCCGTCCCGCTGGCGGCATGGTCATACAGGGCGACAATAATCGCATTCTTGATCTGATTACACGCTGCAAAGTTTGAATGATCGGCCCATATATCACCGTTGTGCTCAACCCACCGGGCCACTTGCTCCTCGGTGACGCCAGGGTTGGCCGGCACAACGGGTGGAATGCCGTTCAGGCTGTATAGAGGCATGGCATTGATGCGATCCATTAACCAGCGGTTCCGGGTCGCCGGCACCGGCGCCGCCAGCGCAAGCGCCGCCAGCGTCTGTGCCCCCAGGCGTGTGGTGTTGGGATCGCGGAGTTCAAAGGCAACCCGGTTCAGGCCGTGGGTAATGCCATTGACCCCGCACGAGACATTCATCACATGGTCGGTGATCGTCACGCGCTTCAGATCCGCCCTGTTCACGGTCAGCGCGTCGAGTATGGCCGTACCGGCGGCCGTGGCATACAGCGCGTTCAGATGCACCCGCACATGCTGGTGATAACCCGGAAATTTAGATCTGATTTCTATCCCCGGATAAGCGTCGTGCAGCAAGCCATCCGTGCGCCAGTACTGGAGAAAAGGGATCATGTCGGCTTCGGAATCCACGCGCACATAATCCTTGGCTGTGCCCCATACCGCGAATAATGAAGCGAGCGCCGGCTTGTATTTCTGATGATCGTTGGGACTGCTCACATTCAGGGCCGCCAGATGGTCGGCAAATTGATGTTGCAGCAATCCGGGCCCCAGGGGGCCCGCTGCGACACGCTCCAGCCAGCTGATCAGGTGGCGCAGCGAACTGGTTTGTTTATTAAAGGCGAAGAAATAGCCTTGGCGTAGGTGCGTGCAATGGGCCAGAAACGCGGTCACTTGCTGTTGCGGTGTCATCATCGCCCGTTCTGTCTACGTGGAACTTGCCGTATGGAATGTCACGGCAAGCAGGCCGGTTGTCCGCATCTGCGGGAACCGGCAATGTCGACAATATACGGAGAAAAAATGGCTGAATTATCGCCAATTATCACCGCGCGCTAACGATCACCGCGCGCTCCGCACGCCCTACGGCACGACCACGCGGCCAACATCGATGCGCGCCTGGCGGCGCTGAGCCGCGAGCTAGTGTCCTGAGTTACAGATTTGTTGAACAAATATGACGAACTAGCAACTCAGGGCACTAGCAACACGCGTATTTGATGCCTGTACCATTCTGACACCCTGCACCACGAGAACCACCAATGCGGCCACCATTACCGCTAGCGATAGCAAAGCTGTACGTCGATTCATCTTTCTTCCCTTACGTTGTAAATCCGGTGCCGGTTTGGACAAGAAGTTTTGGAGGTGCGTCACTTTGATAATCTCATGTCCGCCTGCCGCAAGATGGATGACGTTATCGCTGTCTTTTTGAAGGGGATCGTAGCGGAAAGTCCCGGCAAGAAAGCACAGCTTCGTACGAACGTATTCTCCTGAATCATGACACCGGTGCGAGTGCTGGCGCGTTGCTGCTGACGACGTCGCGAATTTTTGTGGCCGATCGGGGGCCGAACTCACTGATCCATCGTTACCCGGAGCTTTGCGTGGCCGTTAGCTCAACAAATTTTTCTGGCGATAGCGCTCTTTGGCGCTTGCGAGGTGGTAGTTGCCCAGTCTGTTGTTCAGGCCATAAGCTTGTCATAATTGCCCGCTACCATCTCTGTTTTCGTCCAGCAGAGAGCCCGCCGATGTCGACCAGCCGCCGTAATTTCCTTCGCTACGCCGTTGCCGGCGCGGGCGTGAGCGCTACCACCGTTTTCCCTGACCTGATTCGCGAGGCGCTGGCGATCCCGGCCAACAACGCCACCGGCACTCTGGCCGACATCGGCCACGTGGTGATCCTGATGCAGGAAAACCGCTCGTTCGATCATTATTTCGGTGCGCTGGCAGGCGTGCGTGGTTTTGACGACCCGCGCGCCATCGATCTGCCGAGTGGCCGGCCGGTGTGGTACCAGCCCGACGCTGCGGGCGGCTATGTGCTGCCGTTCCATTTCGACGCCAAGAACACCAGCGCGTTGTCGGTTGGCCTGGACCATTCCTGGAAAGGCGCGCAGGCCACCTGGCAAGGCTGGGATGCCTGGGTCAAGCAGAAAAGCGCGCAGACCATGGGCTACTTCAACCGTGGCGACCTGCCGTTCTACTATGCGCTGGCGGATGCCTTCACTATCTGCGATGCCTACCACTGCTCGATCTTTGGTGCGACCGACCCCAATCGCCTGTATTCGCTGAGCGGCACCAACCAGGGCTGGTTCGGCGCCATGGGCGGCTTGTACAACATCAGCGCGGGCGGCATCTACAACGCCGATCCCGCCAACGACAACCTGTCCGCCGCAGTCACCGGCAGCGCGCCCAACTGGCAGACCTATGCCGAGGTGCTGCAGGCGAATGGCGTCAGCTGGAAGGTGTACCAGGAGTGGGACAACTACGGCGACAACTACCTGGCCTACTTCAAGAACTTCCGCGTCAATGCGGATGGCAGCCGCCTCTCCGCCAGCTCGCCGCTGGCGCAAAATGGCCGGGTGATGGCGCCAGGTTCGAACGCCGCCAACGCGGCCGGCACCAAGGGCGACCTGCTGGTGCGGGCGTTCGCTGACGACGTGCAAAACAACCGGCTGCCGCAGGTGTCGTGGATCTCCGCGCCCACCGAATACTGCGAACATCCATCGCACTCGCCGAACGCGGGCGAAAGCATCACGGCACGCCTGCTGGCGGCGCTGGTGGCCAATCCCGCGGTCTGGTCCAAAACCGTGTTCCTGCTGATGTATGACGAAAATGACGGCTTCTTCGACCACGTGCCGTCCGATATGGCGCCGCTCAATGCCGGCATGGGCAAGACCACGCTGGCCGACATCGGCGCCTATGAAAGCTATCAGGGCATTCCGGTCGGCCTTGGGCCACGGGTGCCGATGCTGGTGATTTCGCCATGGAGCAAAGGCGGCCGCGTCTGCTCGCAGCTGTTCGATCACACTTCCAAGCTGCGCTTCCTGGAGGAGTGGCTGGTGCAGGGCCTGGGCAAGGACCGCGCCAACATCACCTGTTCGCAGATTTCGCCGTGGCGCCGCACGGTCTGTGGCGACCTGACGTCGGCCTTCGATTTCAAGCATCCCAACAGCGACTGGCCTGCCAGCGTGCCGAAGACGGCCGCCTACGCGCCGGTCAGTGGCAAGCCGTCACCGGTGCCGCCTGCCGTGCAGACCCTGCCGCGCCAGGAGGTGGTGGCCGCTGACGGTCCGCGCTATGCCTGCCCGCTGCCGTATATGTTGCAGGTCCAGGCCAGCAACAACGGCAACAAGCAGCTGGCTGTCAGCTTCAGCAACCTTGGCCAGGTGGGCGCCGCCTTCATCGTGTATTCCAGTCTGCGTAACGACGGGCCCTGGTACTACACGGTGGAAGCGGGCAAGAGCATCGACAATGAAGTGTGGAACTGGAGCGGCAGCAGCTACGCACTCCGCGTCCATGGCGCCAACGGTTTCCTGCGCCAGTTCGCCGGGACGGTGGCGCAGGCGGCCGGCGGCGCGCGGCCGGAGCTGCAATGCATGTACAGCGTGGCCAGCAACGGCATCTGGCTCACGTTGTCGAATGTGGGCGGACAGCAGGCTTGCCGCTTTACGATCAGCGATAACGCTTACGGCGTTGCCCAGGCCAGTTATACCGTCGCGGCCGGACAGACGCTGGCGATCGACTACGCCCTGGCGGACAGCTTTGGCTGGTATGACTTCACCGTGACCTGCGATGCCGATGCCTTGTGGTCGCGCCGCGTCGCCGGGCACGTCGAGACCGGCGCGGCAAGCCGGGTCGATCCGATGATCGGCACCAACAAGAGCCGCATCGTGTTCGACACCAGCACGCCGTACGCGATGAAGGGCGCGCCGCTAAATTTTAACTACGCGGCGCCGAACGGCAAGCTCGATCCGAAGAACTGGATCGGCCTGTATGCGGCGGGCCGCACCCCGGGCAATGGCAGTTCCGCATTGTGGAGCTATGCGCCCGACGCCAGCGGCAGCGTGGCGTTCAGCAGCGGCACGCTGGCGGTGGGCGACTATGCGGCCTGGTATCTGTACCAGGATGGCTACCAGGCGCTGGGTGGTCCGGTCGCGGTCAGTGTGACGCAACTAGCGGCCAGCACCGCCAGCGTCAAACAGGGCACGCCGATGCTGGTCAATTATGCGCTGCCGGCCTCCAAAGTCAGCAGCACCAACTGGATCGGCATCTGGAAGGCGGGCGTCACGCCTGGCAGCGGCAGCTATCTGACCTGGCAGTACGCGACCGCCGCCAGCGGCAGCGTCAGCATCGACACCAACAAGCTGGCGCCCGGTAGCTACAGCGCTTGGTGTCTGTATGCGAACGGCTATACGCTGATGGCGGGACCGGCCAATTTCACGGTGACGTGAGCCGGCTCGCATACGGTCGGGTGCGCCGGTTTCCTGCTGATTTGAAGTAAGCTGTTCCGCGATCACATCATCAGGGGAGTGGCGTTGCGGCAGGAATCGATGTTGCGCCAGGTCGCGCTGGTCAGCTACGGCACGCAGTTCTTGCGGCACGTGTGCGCGCTGGAAGACTGGTATCGGCATGCGGTGTTCAGGGATGCCCGTTCCCAGTTCCGCTCGCTTGCGGGGAATGCCTTGCTGGCTGATGATTTCACGCAGTGGCTGGACCATCTGCGTCGATCAGGCGCGCAGCGTTTGTCGCTGCATGTGGCCGAAAAACGAAGACAGCGATTGCCGTCGGCTGAGTGACGATGAGGCGGCGAAGACCGACGACTGGAGCCGGCGCCTGGACAGCTGGATGACCGAAGTGCTGCTGCGCTGCGCGAACGACATCGGCGGTATTGAGAAAGAGCCGCCGCAGAAGGTTGCGGCAAGCAAGTGGATCAGCGGCCTGGGCCTGTTGGTCGCGGTTGTGGTGCTCAGCCTGTTTGTCATGGCGACTGCCCACATCATTGCCCGCTTCCCCTGGCTCGCTGTCCTGATCGCGCTGCCGTGGACGCTCTACGTCAAATATAAAAAAGAGTAGGGCGGCCGTCACTGCGGCGGGAATTTTTCCACATGCATTTCCCCGGCGCGGCCATAGTAGGTAACGTGGCGGCCCGCAATCCAGACCATGTAGCCGACGCAGCCTGCAGCAACCGACAGACTCACGAACGCCGGATATTTGACGTCGCCGCGCTGGGCGCCGCGGATCGCGTCCTGCACGCCTGCCGTATCGAAGTCCGGCGGTACCGCGGCCGCGCTACGCGTCAGCGGGATGGTGTAGCTGTCGCCCTCGGGGCCGTAGTAGGTGGTGGTGCGGGCGCGGTAATCGGCGTAGTAGCTTTCCACGCCGGCGCCTGCCAGCCGCATGACGATTTCGCCAAAGCTGGCGGTGCCTGCATAGGAATCACGCGCGCAGCTGTCGATGATGTTCTTGTCCATCTTTCCTCTCCTTGGTAAAATAGTTTCCATGGAAACCAAATGAACGGATTAAAACATGCCTTCAAAGAAAAAAGCAAGCGCGCTGGAATCGCATGTAGGGTTCTGGCTGCGGTTTGTTTCCAACCATGTGTCAGCAAGTTTTGCCGCGCTGGTCGAGCAACATGGCGTCTCCGTATCGGAATGGGTGGCATTACGGCATATGTATGACCGCGACGCCTCCGCCGCTTCCGAATTGATAGCCGCACTGGGCATGACCAAGGGCGCGGTATCCAAGATCCTCACCCGTTTGCAGGACAAGGGCCTGGTGCAGCGCTACATCGTCGATGACGACCTGCGCGCCCAGCAACTGTGCCTCACGGAAGAGGGCCGCACGCTGGTGCCCAAGCTGGCCGCGCTGGCGGATCAGAACGATGAAGCCTTCTTTGGCCAATTGAACGATGAGCAACGGAATGCCCTGCTGGGCACGCTGAAGTTGTTAGTCCGAGTAAATGATTTGAAACAATTGCCCGTTCTGTAAGGCAAAAAGGCGACAAAGCAATAACGTCCTGACAGTGTTTCCCTAACATTTTAGTCAGGTTAGTCTTTCCGTGTGAGAATTTGATAGTATTGCTGTACGCCAACCTAACTGAATCTAGTTAGAATTCACACCGAAAGATTTCCATGCGCCCGTACCTGATCCCGATGACCTGCATCGCCGCCCTGCTGGGTGCCTGCGGCGGCAACACCGAAACCAGCCCCGCGTCCCGCGTCGTGCAAGCCGCCGCCCCGATGGCGACCGCAGCCACCACGATTGAACTGGACCCAGGTACGCTGCCAGCGGCCGATGCGCAGCAGTACGCGCAGCCATCGTTCCACATGGCGCCGGTGCTGCTGGATGCGCCGGACGACAACGCGGTCGGCGCGGACGCACCGGTGCACACGCAAACCATCCCGTCGGAATTCCGCCGCCTGGGTTCGCGTCAGCTGACGGTGCAGGCGCTGCGCCACGTCGAAGCGGACCGCAGCCTGGCCGCCGACACCCGCCCGGCCACGCCAATGGCCACCAGCAGCACGGTCGTGACGTACTCGCCGGCGCAGATCCGCGCCGCCTACGGCCTGCCAGCGCTGCCAGCCAGCTTCACCAATCTGACCGCCACACAGGCGGCACAGCTGGGCGCCGGCCAGACCATCTACATTGTCGATGCGCAGCACAACCCGAACGTGGCGGCTGAACTGGCAGCGTTCAATACCAAATTCAGCCTGCCGGCATGCACCACCAAAACCATTGCCAGCAGCACCAAGCTGCCGCTGGCAACGGCAACTGGCAACGCCTGCGAACTGTCGGTCGTGTACAGCACAGCCAGCGGCGGCATGAGCGCGTCCGCGCCTGCCTACGATTCCGGCTGGGCCACCGAGATTGCGCTGGATGTGCAGTGGGCGCACGCCACCGCGCCGCTGGCGCGCATCGTCCTGATCGAAACCGCCAGCGCCAGTTATGACAATCTGCTGGGCGGCGTCAAGCTGGCCAATGCGATGGGTCCTGGCGTGGTATCGATGAGCTTTGGCGGCAGCGAAAGCAGCGGCACCAGCGCGGCCGATGCCACCTTCTCCGCAGCGAACATGACTTACCTGGCCGCCACCGGCGACTCGGGCGCGGCGGTTGCGTGGCCGTCGGTATCGCCGAAAGTGCTGGCGGTGGGCGGCACCACGCTGAGCTACAGCGGCGCGGGTACGCGTTCCGAAGTGACGTGGTCGAACACCGGTGGCGGCGTCAGCCAGTATGTGGCAACGCCGTCGTATCAGAGCGTGTCGGTGCCCGGCATGGGCACGGCCGCACGCCGCACGGTGGCCGACGTGGCGTTCAATGCCGACCCGTCGAGCGGCCAGTATGTCGCGGTGATCCCGAGCGGCAGCAGCACGGTACGCTGGTCCAGCGTCGGCGGCACCAGTCTGGCAACGCCGCAGTGGGCCGGCCTGATTGCGGTGGCCAATGCGCTGCGCGCCGTGAATGGCAAGGCCGCGCTGGGCGCGCCACATAGCGCGCTGTACAACCAGATCTCGACGGTGCCGGGCACCTATGCCGCAGTCTTTGCCGACGTCGTCAAAGGCAGCAACGGCAGCTGCGCCGGTTGCACGGCCAAAACCGGCTACGACCTGGCCACCGGCCTGGGAACGCCTAACGCCGCTTCGCTGCTGAGCACCCTGTCCGGCCTGACCGTGGACACGGCGCCGGTGGTGGCGCCAGCCACCATCAATGGCAAGGTCGGCACGGCCCTGAGCTTCACGGTGTCGGCTTCGTCGGCGAATGCACTCAGCTACACCCTCAGCGGTGCACCAAGCGGCATGAGCATCAATAGCAGCGGCGTGGTGAATTGGGCGACGCCGGTGGCGGGCACCTACAACGTCACCGTCACCGCCAAGGACAGCAAGACCGGCCTCAGCGGCCAGGGCGTGTACACCATCGTGATTGCGGCTGCGACCACCACCACCAACCCAACCACCACCAGCTCGGCGGGTCCGGTGATTACCGCGGCGGCCATGAATGGCGTGGTCGGCAAGGCGCTGACCGGCAATATCGGCATCTCGGCCACAGGTGCAGTGTCGCTGACGATCTCCGGCGCACCACTTGGCATGGCGTTCCTGCCGGGCGGCATGAACATTACCGTGTACTGGGCGGCGCCGCAGGCTGGCAGCTATCAACTGAAAGTATCGGCCACCGATGCCAAGGGTGCGACTACGCAGATCACCATTCCGGTGACCATCAACGCGCGCTGATTGCGTCAACAGGACTTATGCGTTTTCCACCTTTGTGAAGTTGTTTTTATTCGTTTTGTTTCATTTTGACGAACCGTATGCTGGTGTCTATCGCCATCAACGCATACAGGGTCGTCATGTCAGAAGAAGTGCTCGATCTGCCACAGCAGCTGGCAGAGCTTAAAACCCAGGCCGGCTTGTCCGGCCTGTCTTATGCGGGCGGTGTGCCGCCGGCACTGGCCTGGGAACTGTTCTCCAGCGGCCAGGCGCTGCTGGTGGATGTCCGCATCGCCGAAGAGCGCAAGTTCGTCGGCCACGTGCCGGACAGCCTGCATGTAGCCTGGGCCACCGGCACCGCACTGACCCGCAATCCCCGTTTTGCCCGTGAGCTCGAAGCCAAGCTGGGCCGCAAGGATGCGGTGGCCCTGCTGCTGTGCCGCAGCGGCAAGCGTTCGGTGCTGGCGGCGGAAGCGGCAACCAAGGCGGGCCTCACCAATGTCTTCAATGTGCTGGAAGGGTTCGAAGGCGAACTCGACGCGCACCAGCAGCGCGGCAAGGCGGACGGCTGGCGCTTCCACGGCCTGCCCTGGGTGCAGGACTGAGCCATGGCAGCCACCTTCGACATCACCGGCATCGTGCAAGCGCTGCACGATGCGCGCCACAGCTGGCGGCAGACCCAGCGCCGCAATAGCGAAGCCGGCAACCGTGAATTTCCTTCGCGCGACGCGCTGGCCGCCATCATCGACAGCCTCAAGGGCGTGCTGTTTCCGATGCGGCTCGGACCGCCCGATCTGCGGCAGGAAAGCGAGGACTTCCACGTGGCGCATGCGCTCGACGCGGCTCTGCACGCGCTGCTGAAACAGGTGCGGCGCGAGCTGGCCTATAACGCCGGCCTGCGTGGCCAGGGCGGGCGTCCCGTCGATGAGGAAGCGCTGATCGCCGTGCGCAGCCTTGCTGCTGCGCTGCCGGGCATCCGCGCTCTGCTGGATACCGATGTGATGGCCGCTTATCAGGGCGACCCGGCGGCGCGCAGCGTGGACGAGGTGCTGCTGTGTTATCCCGGCGTGCTGGCCATGATCCACTACCGGCTGGCGCATCAGCTGTATGTGCTGGAGCTGCCGCTGCTGGCGCGCATCGTATCGGAGCTGGCGCATAGCGCGACCGGCATCGATATCCACCCGGGCGCGCGCATCGGCGCCGGCTTTTTCATCGACCATGGCACCGGCGTAGTGATCGGCGAAACCGCCGTCATCGGCGAGCGGGTGCGCGTGTACCAGGCAGTGACGCTGGGCGCCAAGCGCTTCCCCACGGATGCGGAAGGCAATCTGCAAAAAGGCCTGCCGCGCCATCCGGTGGTGGAAGACGACGTGGTGATTTACGCGGGCGCCACCATCCTCGGCCGCATCACGCTGGGCAAGGGCGCTGTCATCGGCGGCAATGTGTGGCTCACGCATGACGTGCCGGCGGGCGGCCGCATTGCCCAGGCCGAATCGCGCGAAGGCGCTTTTGCCAACAGCATAGGTGCGTCATGAGTGCCGCGTCCGGCGTGGCGTGCGCGCTGGCGCACAGCTTCGGTCGCGGCGTGCGGCAGTTGCGCGAGGCGCAGGGTTGGTCGCAGGAGCGGCTGGCGGAAAATTCCAACCTCAACCGCTCCTACATCGGCGAAATCGAACGCGGCGTCGTGATCGCCTCCCTGCTCACCGTGGAAAAACTGGCGGCCGCACTCAAGCTGTCGCCCGCAGCCTTGCTGACCCACGGCGAAAGCCTGCGCACCAAGGCTGAGCCGTGTAGAAATGAGGGACCTGACCCCGGAGTGGTGGCGATAGCATGTTGAGCGCATGGGTATCACACCGCACACTATCCCTGTTTAGGCGCCAGGCTGCGCGTGATCCCGGTCGACGACAGCGGCCAGATCCTGCTGGACGAATACCGCAAGCTGCTGAACCCGCGCACAAAACTGGTCTCGATCACACAGGTATCGAATGCGCTGGGCACCGTCACCCCGGTAAAGGAAGTGGTGGCGCTGGCGCACAGCGTGGGCGCCAGGGTATTGGTGGATGGCGCGCAATCCGTATCGCATATGCGGATAGACGTGCAGGAGCTGGGCGCCGACTTCTTCGTGTTCTCCGGCCACAAAGTGTTCGGCCCGACCGACATCGGCGCGTTGTGGGGCAAGCGCGAAGTGCTGGAAGACATGCCGCCGTGGCAGGGCGGCGGCAATATGATCGCCGACGTCACGTTTGAAAAAACCGTGTACCAGCCGATTCCCAACAAGTTTGAAGCGGGCACCGGCAACATAGCCGATGCCGTTGGCCTGGGCGCGGCGATCGACTATGTCAACCGCATCGGCATCGACAACATTGCGCGTTACGAGCACGAACTGCTGGTGTACGGCACCCACCAGCTCAAGCAAATCCGAGGCGTACGCCTGATCGGCACGGCGGCCGACAAAGCCAGCGTGATGTCCTTCGTCCTGGACGGCTATACCACCGAACAGGTCGGCAAGGCGCTCAACGAAGAAGGCATCTCCGTACGCACCGGTCATCACTGCGCCCAACCGATCTTGCGCCGCTTCGGCGTCGAAACCACAGTACGGCCCTCACTGGCCTTCTACAACACCTACGACGAAATCGACCGGCTCGCCGCCGTCATCCGCAAGCTCGCCTAAAATCCGGGGTCAGTTCTTGCAATCCAACACGGGCTCTGCCATACACCGGCAGAGCCCGTGTTGGATTGCAAGAACTGACCCCGGATTTATTTGGTTTTGGCGCGGGTGCGGATGGCGTTGATTTGTTTGAGTTCTTTGTCGCTGGCGTTGGCCAGCAGCGCTTCATGGGCTTTGCCGAGCTCGACGTAGTGGGCTTGCTCCGGCGTCAGGGCGTTGCCGCGTAGCGCCCAGCTGGTCAGGAAGCCGGTCACCAGGCAGCACAGGATCACCAGCACTGTGTAGACGGCGATCCAGCCCCCGGTTTTGAATTGCAACAGGTTCAGCGACAGGCTGGTCCTGCGCGCCGCTTCGGTGGCTTCGCCCAGGCTGTGCACCATGCCGGCGACTGCCGCGCTGGTGGCGGTGGTCGCGGCGGCGCTCGCCTGGGCGCCCGCCACGTCGGCGATCTGCTGGGCTTCGGCGCTGATGCGGATGGCGTCGGCGATCTTGCCGTCGATCTGGCTCAGGCCGGCATTGGCCAGCCGCACCAGCTTGTCGCAATTGGCGATTTGTCGCGAGACACTGGCCACTTCTTCGTGAAAACGGCCGACTTCGAGCCGGTGGGCATCGATTTTTTCATGCAGCTTGTCAAATTCGGCTTGGGTCATGGCGCCTTCGTCGCTTACGCATTTCAATCGTGCCGTCCTTGCTCAGCTGAGCAAACTCAGGCTTAATATCGTGTCAAAAAAGTAATTTTAACGTTTTTTATCGGTTTTACCGGAGGTTTCCGTCATGCTAGCACTGCTGAATCGTCTTACCCAAGACACGCGCCTGCTCCAGTTGTTCACGCCGCTCGGCGCGGATGCGCTGGTGGTCGAGTGCCTGCGCGGCGAGGAGGCGATCAGCCAGCCCTATGCACTGACGGTCGCTGCATTGTCGCCTGATCCGGATATTTCTCTCAAGACATTAATTGGCCAGCCGGTGCTGCTGCAGCTGCAGACCACCCTGCCGGGGCAGATGCGTGCTTTCCACGGTCACGTGACCAGCGCCCGCGCGATGGGCGCCGATGGCGGCCTGGCGCGCTATGAAATCACCATCGGCCCATGGTACGCCTTTCTGGCTGCCGGTCGCGATAGCCGTATCTTCCAGGACCAGACGGTGCTGGATATTCTCGATGCGATCTTTTCAGGCTGGAAAGAAGTTGGCAAGCTGGCGCCCGCCTGGCGCTATGAGGTGGCGGACCGCAGCGTCTACCCCAAGCGCTCGCTGACCTGCCAGTACCAGGAATCCAATCTGGCTTTTGCCGAGCGGCTCATGCAGGAAGAGGGCCTGTTTTACTATTTCGAGCACGATGGCGATCCGGCCAGCCCGTCGTTCGGCAGTCATACGATGGTGATTGCCGACCATAACGATGCCTTCCAGCCGAATCCTGAGCCGTTGATCCGCTTCACCCAGCCGGGCGCCGTGATGGCTGAGGATGCCATGGACCGCTGGCGCACCGCGCTGCACTGGACGGTCGGTGGCCTGGCCCTTGGCAGCTGGGATTATCGCAGCCTGAGCATGCGTCCAGTGACCGCATCCAGCGCGACCGCAACCGATGCCCCGATCAGCCGCGATACGCCCGGCGCCTACGCCTATACGTCACGCGAGCACGGCCAGCGGGTGGCCGACCGCCAGCTGGAGGCGCTGGAAGCGGGACGCGAAGTGCATACCGGCGCCGGCACGGTGCGTACGCTGATACCGGGCACCACTTTCACGCTGACCGGCCAGGCCCAGCTGGATGCCGGCGAAGAAAGCGACCGCCAATTCGTGGTGCTACGCGTGGTCCACATGGCGCATAACAACCTCAGCGCGGATATTGCCAGTGCGGTGGTCAAGGCGCTGGGCCTGGGCGCGCTGGCCAAGGCCATCAATGAGGAGCAGGACAGCAGCAGCCTGCACGCCGTTGGCGAGGCGATTGCCGAACGTCCGCTCTACCGCAACCGGATTGATGCCATCCGCAGCAAGGTGCCTTTCCGCGCCAGTTCGGTCGACGGCCATGGCGTGCTGCTGCATCCCAAGCCTACCGTGCAGGGCCAGCAGACGGCGGTGGTGGTCGGGCCGCAAGGCGCGGTGATCCATACCGACCGCGATCACCGCATCAAGGTGCAGTTCCACTGGCAGCGCGGCGAACAAAGCCATAGCCGTTTGAATCATCCGAATGACGGCCACAGCGGCGCGCCGGGGGACGATAGCGCCGGCACCTGGGTGCGGATCGCCACGCCGCTGGCGCCGGTGGCGGGCGCCAACTGGGGCACGGTGGCGGTGCCGCGCATCGGCAGCGAGGTGCTGATTGATTTCCTTGACGGGAATATCGATCGCCCGGTGGTGATCGGTAGCGTCTACAACGGCCAGGGTGCGCAGGATGCGCAGAACAATCAGGTGGCGCAAGGCGCCGGTGCGGCCACCGGCAACGCTCCGGCCTGGTTCCCTGGCGTGGCCGATGCCTACGCCCACGGTGCGGTGCTGTCGGGCCTGAAGTCGCAGGCGATGGCGTCCAGCCAGGCCGGTAGCGGCGCCTACAGCCAACTGGTGTTTGACGACAGCCCCGGCGAGCCGCGCATGGCGTTGCAGCGCCACGCCGGGCCGCACAGCGGCACCGATGAACTGAACCTGGGCCATCTGCGTCATCAGACCGATAACCAGCGCCTGCAAACGGCGGGCTTCGGCGCCGAGCTCAAGACTGAACACGGCGCGGCACTGCGGGCCGGGCGTGGCATGCTGCTGTCGGCCGATGCGCGCAATGGCGGCAGTGGCCAGCAGCTCGACACGCGTGAAGCGCAATCGCAGATCGAGCAAAGCAATCAGTTGCAGATATCGATGGCGGACCTGGCGCAAAAACAGAACGCCAGGCTGGCCGCCAAGGGGGGCGCGGAACCGGCGCCGGATCAGCTGCCAGCGATTGCGCAACTGGCTGCCAGTGCCAAGGCGGTCGGCACCACGGGCAGTGGCAGTGGCGGCGACAGCGGCGGCAGTGGGCAGGTGACGGCCTACAGCAATCCGCACCTGCAGCTATCGGCGCCGGCCGGCATTGCCGCCGTGACGCCGGTCAGTGCGGTGCTGCGTTCGGGCACTACCTCCAGTCTGACAGCGGGACAGGACATCAACCAGGTCGCGCAAGGGAACAGCATGCATCTGGTGAAGGATGGCATCAGCCTGTTCAGTTATGGCAAGGCCAGCAGCGCGGACAAGCCGAACCAGGAAACCGGCATCCGCCTGCACGCGGCCAGCGGCAAGGTCAGCGTACAGAGCCAGTCGGACCAGACCAGCATCACCGCCGACAAGCTGATTACGGTGGCCAGCATCAGCAAGAGCGTGACCGTGGCCGCCAAGCAGCACGTGAAGCTGACGGCACAGGGCGCCTACCTGCAACTTGAAGGCGGCAACATCCTGGTGCACGGCCCGGGCACCATGTCGTTCAAGGCCAGCATGAAGGAGCTGACCGGTCCTGCGGACGGCAGTGCCGGCAAGCCAGCGCTGCCGCAAGCCAAGGACCTGTACAACGAAGCTTTTGTGCTCAACCACGAAAAGACGGGCGAGCCAATGGCCAATGTGCCTTACCGCCTGGAGTCCGCCAGCGGCCAGATCCTTGAAGGCATCACGGATGCCGAGGGCCGCACACAGCGTCTGTTCACCAGCAAGGCGGAGCAGGTCAAGCTGTTCCTGTTAAACCAAGATTGATTTTTGTTGAGATGGTACGACCATGAGCCTGGATTCTTCCGCATCCTCTTCCACCACTGGCGTGATGGCGCTGCAACCGCACGCGGAGGGCACCACCAACATCCCCGCCGGCACCTTCATTCCCGCCAAGCTGCCGGAAGGCGAAGGCGCGTTGATGTACTGGCCGGAACAGAACGCCTTTCTGGCGCTGTTTGCGCCCGAGTTCAATGCCCTGCACTTCCAGGCCGACGAACACAGCAAGAAGATCGCGGCGCTGCAAGAGGCCAACAAGAAGGTCACCGAAGCGGCGGTGGTGCTGCGCGCTGCGCAAAAGGCCAATGTCGCCGCCGACATGAAGAAGGCGGAGGAAGAGCTCAACAAGGCGCTCAACGAGATGCAGCAGGCCAGTGACGAAGTCAAGAAAAAGCTGGAGCCGCTCGACAAGCTCGATGCCAAGGGCGGTAACAAGATGATCGAGCTGGTTTCGCTGAAAGCGGGCCGCTACGACAAGAAGGACAAGGGCGTGCCGATCTACGTCACCAGCGACAAGATCAAGAAAGTGCTGGCGGAAAAGCGTCTCTACCTCGTCGAAAGCGAAAAGGCCAAGCGCGAGAAGGACAAGATCTTCAAGGACGGCAAGCTCAACACCAAGGAAATCAAGCACCGCATTGCCGAGAAGGCGCAGTCCAAGGATTTCAAGAAAGAGTGGAAGCTCAAGCCGGACGATGCCGATGAATACACCGGCGTGCTGTCCGAGTGGGCGCGCACCATGAACGGCGACATCGCCAAGTTCATCGAGCGCAATACGGATGACCTGCAAAAGAAATTCAACCACGACCCCAAGGATGAGCACCGCAACATCGACCTGTCGGTGGATGCGCAGCTGATGCGCTACACCGCTGGCGCCGGGCTGGCGGTCAACTTCAAACCGTTCCAGGGCAATCTGTTCGACCAGCGCGACCGCAACTGGCCCAGCCGCATCAAGCGCGGCCTGATGTCGGCCGACTGCGGCATCAAGGCCAATGCCAAAGCCGCGTTTGCTGTGGCCGAAGGCCGCGTGCACACCGAGCTGTACTGGCCGCATTATGCGGGCTGGCATGCGACCGCAGAGATCGCCGGTCAGACGGTGGAGTTCGGCTATTGGCGGCTGTATGGTGACATCGTCCTGTCCGGCAGTGTGGGCGCCAGCGTGGCGGTCGAGCTTGGTGTCGAGGTCAGCCTGACGGGCGGCAAGCAGGGCATCCGCGGCATCCCGCCAGCCAACAAGAAAAAGAGCGGCGCCAAGGCCCGCGTCGGCGCCAGCGGTGACCTGGACGCGTTTGCCGGCGCCCGCGCAGGCCTGGACGCGAAAGGCGCGCTGCAATGGCTTAACCCGGAAGGCGCAGAGAGCAATGGCAAACCGCTCAAAGTCAAACCCGGCAAGGCGATTGCTGAATACAAGGACATGGCAAAAATCGACACCGGCGTGGCGGGCACGGCAGGTATTGGCGTGCGCGGTGCGTTTGCGATCAAGCACGAGGCGGGTAAATTCGTCATCTATGCCAAGATAGGTGCGTGTCTTGGCCTGGGCGGCGAAGGCTCACTGAAGTTCGAAGCGGGTACCGCCACGATCGGTGAATTCTTCAAGTGCATGGCCTATCATCTGAAACGTATCGACTACCATAAGCTTGCCGACGCTATTGACCAGCAGGCTTATAAGACCTATTGCCAGGTCAAATACCTGATCGTCGCAGGGGGCCGGAAAATCGAAGACTTTGCTGTCAAGGCAGCAGCTGAAATCGGCCGGGAATTCGATAATCTCTTGCAAAAAATTGATAGAGCGATTCAGCAAGGTGCCCAAGAAGCAAAGGATTTCCTTCAGCGTATACGTACCGAGTTGGAACTGGAGACTGCCAGTTGGTTAAGTTATGCTCCGCCAGAGGTGATGGGGCAGATTACGCGGCAGATCGCTGCGGCAGGCATGAGTACGGATTCTTCGATCAGTGCAGAGGCGCCGGTATTAATGGCCATGGCATTAGGTGCTCCGCAAACGATGAACCATCTGAATACTATTGCCGAGCGCATGACCGTCGCGATGGGCGACAAGCAAAGTGAAGCTGCTGGCCTGACCATGATACAGGCATGCTTGTCGGGCAGCCGTTATGCGAATTCACTCGATGATGCACAACAGCGGCTGGCTGGTATTCAGCCTTTAGTCAGCCAGCCGTTTATCTGGAATAGCGAACCCGAATTCATGACCGCTTCTTTGGCAATTGAACACTCTATGTTTGCCTAGCGACATATCCTCTAGCGATTTCGTACACAACGGAAAGCATTATCTTCGTAGCTTGAATATTTGGTGTGCGGAATCTCGCGGTCGGGATCGTTTTTAGTCTTGCCATACTGCGTCCAGCTTCCTTTCCGGCCGCCGTTATCGTAGGACCAGCGCTTGATTGTCATGGCTGAACTATCGCTGCCGAAGTAGCCACGAATAACGTGGACCTTGCCGGTTTTAGGGCCAGCAGGATTCTGTGTGGGAGAGGTCTGGTAATACTTGGCGTCATACCAGTCGTTGATCCATTCACGAATGCCTGCGCTCAGGTTATAGATCCCGGCGGCATTGGGAGGATATTTTCCGATTTCGACGATACCGCCCGCCGCCTCGCGCTGTTCAAATGAGGGGGTGTTCTGCCCTGGAATAGATTGGCCGTTGTCCGTGGGATAAAGGTGGCGCTTGCCGCCGCTGCGCGCCGCATATTCCCACTGTGCCTCCGTTGGCAAATCATAAGGCTCGCCGGTTTGCTTGGCCAGCCACAAGCAGTAGTCTTTTGCGCCCTGCCAGCTTACGCCAGCAGGATTTTTGGGTTTACGGAATTTTTGAGCAATTTCTTCCTGATTGATTCTTGGGAGACGCTGGGCTGCTGTAAACACGTCAAATTCTGCATAGGTCACGGGATATTTCCCAATGAAGAATGCACTGAGTTTCACTTTGTGCAACGGTTTGGAATCGGCATCGCCGTCAAATGGCAGGCCGTTTTCATTAACCTCTGCCCCCCAGTCTCCCATGTCGAAGCTACCAGCAGGCAGCGGCACCATGTTTTTCTTCGTATCGGCCAGTAGCTGCTTGATGGCTTCTGCACTTGGTGCCGGATCGCGCCAGTTCCCGTCTGGCATTTGCTCAGCCTGATCGGCTGACGCGATGTTGGCGGCGAACAGAAGATTTAGCAACAGGGTTGAGCTGGCGAGTACAGTACGCATGGTGGTCCATCATCTAAGCAAGTGTGCTTATTATGTCATCAATAAAACCAGTCTGATTTCCTGTTGAGCCCGACGCCGGGGCGGCGCTGCGGATGTTGAGAATGCCTTATCATGGTGCCTTGCAAACGACCGTATCCTGGGCGCCATTGGAACCGACTAATTACCATCTTGCCGTCTGCGCTTATCTGGAGCAGCGGGAGCCAGAACTGTGGAACTGGATCGCCGCTTCACGGCAGGAGCAAGACCCCGCCTTACGCCTGCATCTGCTGAAAACCACCTATCAATTGAGCCAGGAAGCACATCCCGCCTTGCATGCGGCGGTGGCGCAGGCCTCGCAGCGGCTCAACATCGCGCCAGAGGTGGCGCTGTATCAGGCCAATCACGCGGAGCAGATCAACGTTGCGATCTATGTCGAAAACAATGCGGCCCACATCATTTTCAGCGGCGCCGTGCTGGAATTGCTGGATGACGCCGAACTGAGCGCCGTGATCGGCCACGAGCTGGCCCACTACGAATTGTGGCAGCGGGATGGTGGCCGCTTCTGGATCGCCAGCCGCCTGGTCGAACGCCTCGCCGATGAAGAACCGGGCCGTGGTGAATGGCATTACACCGCCTTGCGCTATCAGCAGTACATGGAGATTTATGCGGACCGCGGCGCCTACCGCGTGTGCCAGGACATTGCGCCGTGCATCGCCAGCCTGGTCAAGATCCAGACTGGCCTCAAGCAGGTGCACGTGGACAGCTACCTGGAACAGGCGGAACGCATCCTGGCGCACGATGGCGTGGTCAGCGACGCTGTCAGCCATCCGCAAGCCTTTATCCGCGCCAAGGCGCTGGCGATGCACGCTGCGGCCGCGCCGGAACTGGATGCCACGCTGGATCGCCTGCTGGCCGGCGCCATGGAGCCGGATACGCTGGATATCACGGGCCAGGTCGCCCTGGCCGCGCTGACCCGCAGCGTGGTCGCCAGCCTGCTGACCTCACCGTGGTTTGCCAGCGATGCTGTCAAGGCGCTGGCCCGGCGCTACTGGGACGACTTCACGCCTGGCGAGGCCGCAGCGCCCCAGCATCTGGGGGCGGTCGGCCAGGTGCTGCTGCCGGATGCACACAAGCTCGATACCTATCTGTCCTTTGTCCTGCTGGATTTCGCCTGCGTCGACCCAACGCTGGAAGAACTGCCGATGGCCGCCGCGCTCCAACTGGCCGACCAACTCGGCATCGGCGACACCTTTGAAACCACCGTGCTGAAAGAAACCAGGCTGAAAAAGACCGCCCCGGCCAAACTGCGCGCCATGGTGATTCCCACCCATATCGATCGCCCATGAGTACTCCTGCCCCCGGCTTTTTTGATTTTCTCAACGGCCTGCACGATGCTCCGCAGACCGAAGACCTGCAGGCGTGGCTGCTGCCGCTGTTTGAACAGGTAGCACAGCTGCACGCGCAGGATCAGGTGGCGCCGTTGAAGGGCGTGGCGAGTGTGCGTTTCGATTATAACCAGCTGTGGTTTGAGCAGGGGCTGGCGCAGGCGCCGCAACGCGCCGACGATAAAATCGCTGCACTCGATCCGCAAAGCACGCTGACCATCAGCGCGCGCCTGTATCAGGACGATGAGGAGACGCGCAACCTGCGCATCGCTGCGCTGCAGACGGGGACGGGTGTCGAAGCACCGGCCTACCTGCCCGGCTATGTCTCGTGGGAGCACACCTGGTCGCACCACGATCCGCTGACCGATATCTTTGTCCTGGGCCTGATGCTGGCCAGCGCCGCGTGCCGGCTGAACCTGTCGCAGGAAGAGGATCTGGCGCGCTTCGCCGCCCATCGCCACAATCTGTTTGCCTTGAACGACAGGCTGAATCCTGTCTGGGCGCGCATGATTGTGCGGATGACGGAGCTGTCGCGCCACCGTCGCGAGCCGGACCTGCAAGAGGTGATTCATACGTTGCGCAACTACCGCGTGCTGGATGCGCCGGTGGCGTTGCCTGCGGTCGCGCAGGGCGAAGGTTCGCGCAACCGCCAGCTGCAGGCGCATTTGCGCGACCGCCTGTTTGAGGTATCGCGCCGCAACAAGCTGCTGTACTTCCGCCAGTCGCAGCAGACGCTGAACCTGACGGTCGGCTCGTTCCCGCTGATGCTGGATGTCCGCAACATCAAGGAAGAGCAGCTGTTCTACTGGCATGAGGGCGTGGCAAAGCAGGTATGCAGCGAGGCGCCGATCCCGCTACAGAAGTATCTGCGCTTTGAAGACCTGCCGTTCCTGCCATCGCAGCTGGATGCGATACGTACTGCGGCCCAGCGTGACCAGAACGAGTACGGCTGTTCGCAATTGCGACTGGCCGTGTGCATGCTTCGCTGGCATAACTTCAAGGAAGACAAGAACGAACGTATCACCACGCCATTGCTGCTGTTGCCAGTGACGCTCACGCGCAAGAAGGGGGTGCGTGACACCTATCAGCTGCAGGCAACGACGTCGGTGGCGGAAGTCAATCCTGTGCTGCGCCATGTCCTGCGTCAGGTGTATGGCATGGAACTGCCGGAAACCGTCGATCTGGAGCAGCCGCTGGATGCCTTCCATGCGCAGCTGGAACAGCAGATCCGCCAGTCGGAGCCGGGCATCACGCTGCACAAGATAGAGCGCCCGCAGATTCAGGTGATCCGCAAACTGGCCAAGGCGCGCCTGGACCAGTTCGAGCGTCGCCGCAAGAAGCAGCTCAGTGGCCTGACCCGCCGCAGCCATGGCGATTTCGAATACAGCTACGACCAGTCTGCCTACCATCCGCTCGGCGTGCAGCTGTTCCTTGACCGCGTCAAGCCGCAACCGGCGCCGCTGGCCAACCTGGTCGGCAAGCCACGCCCGCTGTACATGACGGCGCCTGGCTTGGTCGAAAGCGAGACGTACGTGATCGATGAGGACCGCGCAGGTTCGCCCTACGACTGGGAGTTTGACCTGTGCGCGCTCACGCTGGGCAATTTCAACTACCGCAAGATGTCGCTGGTGCAGGACTATAACGCGCTGCTGCGCGAGAACCTGTCCAGCCCCGCGTTCGACGGCATCTTTTCGCTGGAGCCGCGCCGCAGCTTTGCCGACACGGTGGAGCAGCCGGACCTGGCCAGTCAATTCACGGTGGTGCCGCAAGACCCGACGCAGGCCCGCGCGATAACGCACGCCCGCAGTGGCGCCAGCATGATTATCCAGGGGCCGCCCGGCACCGGTAAATCGCAGACCATCACCAATCTGATCGCGGACTATGTGGCGCGCGGCAAGCGCATCATGTTCGTCTGCGAAAAGCGCGCGGCGATCGACGTGGTTTACCACCGCCTGCAGCAGCACGGCCTGGAAAAGCTGTGCGCGTTGATTCACGATTCGCAGGGCGACAAGAAAGCCTTTGTGATGGACCTCAAAGCCTGCTACGAAGCGTGGCTGGCGCCAGTGGCCGAGCCGGAACAGGCCGAGCATCAGCGCAATGCCTTGCTGGCGCTGGCGGGCCGCGAACAGGAGCAACTGGCCGCGTTCTCATCGGAGATGACGGCGACGTACGCCAATGTCGGCATTCCCTTGCGCGACCTGTACAAGCGCATCGCCATACTCGGCGTCGATGAGGGCGCCAGCGTTTCCATGGAGTTGCCGGACTACGCGCAGTGGGCCGGCAATGGCGCGATACTGCTGGACCTGGCGACGCGCCTGCGTGACGCCGGGCAGGACCCGGTGCTGGCACATCATCCGCTGCGCAATGTGCACCCGCAGTTGCTGGCGACGCCACAGCCGGTGGCAGCCGTGCGTGCGGCGGCGGCAGAGGCCTTGCCGTTGCTGCGACAGCTGCAGTCATCGCTGTCGGCCTTGCCGGCGGAGCTGTGGCAGGACATGGCCGGGTTGCGCCGTCTGGCGGGCTATCTGCAGGCGGTGCGGCCGCTGCTGCAGCGCCAGCTGCCGGAGCTGCTGGACGCAGATCTGCCGCGCAGTGCCGCCTTCCTCAAGCTGCGCAAGCAGTATCTGGCGCAGCGTGAAGCGGTGGTTGCTGCCACAGGCAAGAGCGCGCACTGGCGCGTGCGGCCGACTGCGGATGAAGTGGAAATCGCGCTGCCGCAAGCAACGGCGGTGGAGCAGAAGCTGCTGGGTTTTCTCAGTCCCGTATGGTGGCAGTTGCGGCGGTTGTTCAAATCGGCGTATGACATGGGCGCGCATGCGGTCAAGCCGCGCTGGAGTGATTGCCTGCGCTGGCTGCAGCAGGATTACCAGGCCACCGCTGCGCTGGCCGCCGTTCAGCGCGAGATCGACAGCGAATGGCATGTCGATGATGTGGATGCCTTCTCGGCGCAGGTGGAGGCGCTGCACGCACAGAGTGCCGCGCTGCCGCCGGCCCTGCTGCTGTTCCAGCGCGAGCTGACGAGCCGCCGCCATGCCGATCTGGCAGGTCTGGTCGAGCTGGAGCACTTGTGCACCGTGGTGTTCCGTGCGCTGGATGCGGGCTGGGTCGACTTCGATCACCTCAGCGTACCGCAATGGCTGGATCAGCTGGAGGCCACCGGTGACGCCAGTGCATGGCTGCCGCTGATGGCCAGTGGCCTGACGGCGCTGCATCAGACCCCTGCGGCGTTCGCGCACGCCGCGCGCACCTGGCCGGGCCAGCCGGAAGCGCTGGAACTGGCGATGGCGCGCGCTTCGCTGGCGCAGGTCTACCGTGACAATGCGGCGTTGTCGCGCCAGAGCGGCGCCCAGCTGGACCAGTTGTGCGCGCAACTCAGCGCGCATCTGCGGGAACTGCATGCGCTGAACGCGCGCGTTATCCTGGAGCGCCGGCGTAACCAGTTCCTGGCGCAGCTGGCGATTGCCAACAGCAGCGCAAGCCAGTTGAGCGCCGAACAGAAGGAGTTCAAGAAGAACTACTCGGCGGGCCGCCGCGAACTGGAAAACGAGTTTTCCAAGGTGATGCGCTACAAAGCCATCCGCGAGTTGGCTTCGAGTCATTCCGGGCTGGTGGTGCGCGATCTCAAGCCGGTGTGGATGATGAGCCCATTGTCGATCTCCGACACGCTGCCGCTGGAAGCCGATTACTTTGATGTCGTGATCTTCGACGAGGCCAGCCAGATACCGGTGGAGGAAGCCATACCGTCGCTGTACCGCGGACCGCAAGTGATTGTGGTCGGCGATGAAATGCAGCTGCCGCCCACGAACTTCTTCAGTGCTCAGCATGACCCCGATGAAGCGGATGAGGAGATGATGGCGGACCTCAGCAGCGATAGCTTCCTGAACCAGGCCGCGCGCAGTCTGCCGTCAACCATGCTGCAATGGCACTACCGCAGCCGTTCCGAGGCCTTGATTACCTTCTCCAACCATCGCTTCTACGAAGGCAGCTTGCTGACGATTCCGGACCATGCGCTGATGCAGCCGGCGGCGCCGATCGTGATGGCAAATGGCGCGGAAGCCGCGCCAGCATTGGTGCAGGCGCTGCAACGGCCGATCAGTTTCCACTTCCTGTCCGACGGCCTGTATCGCGACCGCCGCAACCAGCCGGAGGCGGCCTATATTGCCCAGCTGGTGCGCCAGCTGCTGGTCAGCGGCAGTCCTCTGACCCTGGGCGTGGTGGCGTTCTCCGAGGCGCAGCAGGATGAAATCGTCCAGGCCTTGCGCGCGCTGGCCAGCGCCGATGCCGGGTTCTCAACGCTGCTCGATGCAGCGTATGAACGCGAGGAAGATGGCCAGTTCTGCGGCCTGTTCATCAAGAACCTGGAAAACGTGCAGGGTGATGAGCGTGACCTCATCATCATGAGCGTCTGCTACGGCTACGACGCCCAGCGCAAGATGCTGATGAACTTTGGTCCGATCAACCGTGCCGGCGGCGAGAAGCGTCTGAACGTGGTGTTTTCGCGCGCGAAGCGGCATATGTTCCTGGTGTCGAGCGTCAAGCATACCGACATCCGTAACGACTACAACCCTGGCGCCTTTGCGCTCAAGGCCTACCTGCAGTTTGCCGAGTTGTCATCCATCGGCGATCTGCCGGGTGCGCGGCAGGTGATTGAGCTGTTGGGCGGTAAGCACCGCGTGCGGCGGCAGACGGAATATCATCCGGTGGTGGCGCAGTTGCAGCACGTCCTGCAGCAGCGCGGCTATCTCGTGGACACGGATATAGGCGAGTCCAGCCTGCGTTGTGACCTTGGTGTACGCCGCCATGGCGACAGCGCGTATCGCCTGGGTATTCTGGTGGACACGGATACCCACTACGCCGCGCCGGATCTGATCGAGCGTTACCTGCAGCAGCCGGATTTGCTGTCCGGCGCTGGCTGGCGCATCGCGCGCGTCTACAGCAAGGACTGGGTGGCGCGTCGCGAAGCCGTGCTGGATGAATTGTTCAAGACGCTGGACGCTTGAGCAGCTCCGTCAGGGCTTGCGCCGCGCGGCTCTGGTGGCGCTGACGATGATGCAGCAGCGAGAATGGCCGTGGCGGCAGGTCCAGATTCACCTTGCGCAGCAGGCCCGCCTGCAGATGCGGCGCCACCACGAGTTCTGACACTACTGCCGCATATGGTCCCGCCAGCACGGCGCTGCGTACGGCTTCGTTGGACGGCAGGTCCAGCGCGACGCGCAACTGCGACGGCATGATGCCCATGGCCGCCAGCCGTGCCTCGAATGCGGAGCGAGTGCCGGAGCCTGGCTCGCGCATGATCCACTCGGCGTCACGCAGCGCATCCGCGTCCACTGCGCGGCCATCGGCCCATGGATGGGCGGGCGCCACGACCGCGACGATGTCGTCCTGCGCCACGGTGGTGCTGGCCAGCTCCTGCTCGTCCACGCCATCTTCCACCAGACCGAGATCGGCCATCCCTTCACGCACCGCTTGCGCCACGCTGCTGGTGTTGCCGATGGTGAGGCTGAGGGTAATCAGCGGATACTGCTGGTGGAAGGACAGCAGCAACGGCGGCAGCCAGTAGCTGGCGATGGTCTGGCTGGCGTGGACGGCCAGTGCGCCGCGTTGCAGGCCTGCCAGTTCGGCCAGCGTCAGTTCGGCATTGCGGGCGGCGGCCAGCGTGGCGCGTGCTTCAGCCAGGAACAGGCGTCCGGCGTCATTGAGCTGGATGCCGCGCCCCATGCGGTGGAAGAGCGGCGTGTCGTAGCGCTCTTCCAGCGCGCGGATGGAGGCGCTGACGGCCGAGGGTGTGAGCGCCAGGGCATCGGCCGCCTGCGTCAGGTGCTCGCGCTCGGCGACGGCAATGAAGATACGCAGCTGTTCCAGCGTCATACGGATTCCTTAAGCGATATGCAGAAAATGGATCAGTCCCAGGCTGATGGCCGACAGTGCCAGCAGGGACAGCACCACGACCATGGTAACCCGGCCACCGGCGCGCAGCACAGAGCGCGCATCGACACCCAGGCCCAGTGCGGCCATGGACATCACGGTCAGCGCATTGGCGGCGATGTGGGTTGGCGCCAGCAGCGCTTGCGGCAGCAGGCCGAAGGAACGCAGCGCCATCAGCGTCAGGAAGCCGACGATGAACCATGGCAGCAGGTGCGACAGTTGCGGGCGCTGGCGTTCGCTGCGTGGACCGAACAGGGACAGTAGCAGCACGACCGGCCCGAGCATCAGCACGCGGACCAGTTTGACCAGTGTGCCGATGTGGGCGCTGGTCAGCGATACGGCGCTCGTGGCGGCCAGCACTTGCGGCACGGCGTACACGGTCAGGCCGGCAAACACGCCGTACTGCATGGCGGACAGCGACAGCAGCGGCATCATCAGCGGCAAGGTCAGCACCACAATCACGCCCAGCACGGCGGTGAAGGAGATGGAGGCGGCAACGTCTTCGCCATCCGCATCAATCACCGGCGCTACGGCGGCGATGGCGGAATTGCCGCAGATGGAGTTGCCGCAGGCGATCAGGATGGCCAGTTTGCTGGGCAGGCCGCCGAGGCGGCCAATCGCGTAGCTGCAGGCGATGGCCAGCAACACCACGCCGGCGATGCCAGCCAACAGCGTCCAGCCGCTCGCAAGGATGGCCCCGGCACTGACCGATGCGCCCAGCAGCAGGACGGCAAGTTCCAGCAGGGTCTTGGCGCTGAAGTGGATGCCGGCGTCCCAGCGCGGCGATAGCTGCACGGTGGTGCGCAGTGTGGTGCCGAGCACGATGGCCAGCACCAGGCTTTCCAGCCAGGCGCGGCCGAATAATGCTGCTTCGATGCGCTCCAGGCCGATGGCGGCGGCAGTGACGGCTGCACACAGCAGCAGGCCAGGCAGGATATTGTTGCGCATTTCATACTCCTTATTACAAATCCGAATAAGCAAAGTATGAAACCGCATGGCCATGCAGTCCATTGATATGTTCTGCACAAATCGTTCGATTTCATAAAACAATTGGCCTCCACCCGCTGTCAGGCGAGCGGAATCGCTATGGACATTAATATCACGCTAAGATGGCCGTTTCTTGGTCGGGGGAGCAGCGATGGGAATGCGTGATTGGCTGGCGGCGGTGCTGGTTGGGGTATGCAGTCTGGCGCAGGCGGCCGGACCGAACAACCGCGCGGAAGCGGTGCAGATCGTCGCGGAGATGCGCCGCGTGGTCACGCCCGGCGGCGTGGAGCGCAGCCAGATGGTGCGTATCGGCGGCATCGACCAGGCGGTGACGATACGCGGCACGGACCTGCGCAATCCCATCCTGCTCATGGTGCATGGCGGCCCGGGTTATGTGGCGATGCCGACCAGCTGGTATTTCCAGCGTGGCTGGGAGGACTACTTCACCGTGGTCCAGTGGGACCAGCGCGGCGCCGGCAAGACCTACGCCGCCAACGACCCGGCCACCGTGGCGCCGACCATGACGCGCGCACGCATGCTGGCCGATGCCGAAGAAATGGTGACGTGGCTGCGCAAGGAATTCGGCAAGGACCGTATTTTCCTGATGGGGCATTCCTGGGGTAGCTCGCTGGGCGTGGACATCGCCAGCCGCCATCCGGAGTGGCTGCATGCCTACATTGGCATGGGGCAGATCGCCAATTCGCCCGAGAGCGAGCGGCGCGGCTGGCGTTTTGCGCTCGATGCGGCAAGGCGTGACGGCAACCAGCCGGCGGTGCGCGAGCTGGAAGCGTTGGCGCCCTATGCCGCGCCGGGGCAGACGGTACGGCTCAAGGACCTGTACGCGCAACGCAAATGGCTGGGTTACTACGGCGGCGCGGTGCATGCGCGCCGTGGCTTTGAGGCCGAGTCGGCGGCTGTGAAGCTGGCGCCCGAATATTCGGATGCGGAGCTGAAGACCATCTGGGAGGCCGGCGACTTCTCCGCCAGCCATCTGCTGGCCGACGTGGTGGCGATCGATTTCAGCAAGCTGACGCAGTTCCGCTGCCCGATCATCATTTTCAACGGCCGCCATGACTACAATGTGTCGTCCAGCGTGACGGCCGAGTGGTTCGAGACGATACAGGCGCCGTCGAAAAAGCTGGTGTGGTTCGAACACTCGGCGCATGAGATGTTCAACGAGGAGCCGGGCAAGATGCTGGTGTCGCTGGTGAATCTGGCGCGGCCATTTGCCGAGAAAGCAGGCGATGTAGCTCCCTGATACAATAGCCGCGTGAAAAAAATACTGCTCATACTGCTGCTGACAATATTGCCTATCCAGTACTCCTGGTCGATGGCGGCCGTCTATTGCCAGCACGAGTCGAGCAAGGTCACGCACTTTGGCCACCATGGCCATCAGCACCAGTCGCAAGCCGATGATGGCGCGGACAAGAGCAAGCTGTCCAAGCATGGCGATTGCGAGGTTTGCCACCACGCGGTGCAAGCCTCGCTGTCCGGCGCCGATGCGGTGCTGGCCGCTGCGCCGGCAGTCGTGTACACGCCGTCCGGCGTGCCGCGCTACCACTCCTACATTGCCGACGGGCCGCCGCGGCCCAACTGGTCCCTCGTCGCTTAACGCGGCGAGACCTGATCTCCTATTCCCTGTCACGTCTCGTCGAATTCCATCCTTTTAACTGGAGAATTCGATGTACAAATTTGTTTTGCCGCTATGGCTAGCGGCATGGCCTGCCTATGCGCAGGCCGGAATCGAGCCGCCTGCGCCATTAACGCTGCCCGCAGCGCTGGCGCTGGCGGATAGCGCCAATGCCGATCTGGCGGCGGCGCGTCATGAACTGTCGGCGGAAGATGGCGTGGTGCAGCAGGCTGGCTTGCTGCCCAATCCCTCGCTGACCGTGGAGCGCGTCGATACGCGGCGCGATACGCGCGAAACCACGGTGCAACTGAGCCAGCCGCTGGAACTGGGCGGCAAGCGTTCGGCCCGGGTGCAGGCAGCGCAGCGCGGACGCGAAGGTGCGGCGGCTGCGCTGGTCCAGCGTCGCGCCGAGGTCCATTCTGAAACCACGGCGGCGTGGTTTGCAGTGCTGGCCGCGCAGGAGCAGTTACGTCTTGCGCAGAAGGCGTCCGAGCTGGCGCAGCGTGCGGCGGCGGCGACTGGCCGCCGGGTGGTGGCCGGCAAGGTGTCGCCGGTGGAGGAGACGCGGGCGCAGGTGGCGGCATCCACCGTCAAGCTGGACCTGATCCGCGCGCAAAGTGCGCTGGTGACGGCGCGTGCGCGGCTGGCGTCCATGTGGGGCAATCCGGCGCCGGTGTTTGAGAAAGTGGCGGGCGAGATCGAGGCGCTGCCCGAGTTGGCGCCGCTGCCGGCGCAGCGTGCGTTGCTGGCGCAGGCGCCGGCCATGCAGGTGGCGCGGTCGGAAGTGGAACGCCGCCAGGCGCTGGCGAAGGTGGAACTGTCGCGCCGCGTGCCGGATGTGTCGGTCAATATCGGCAGCAAGCGTTCGGAAGAGCTGGGGCGCACGCAGGCGGTGTTTGGCATTTCCGTGCCGCTGCCGCTGTTCGACCGCAATCAGGGCGCGGTGCTGGAGACGGCACGCCGCGCCGACAAGGCGCGCGACGAGCTGACGGCGACTGCCGCGCGGCTGGAGGCCGAGCTGGCGCAGGCACGCGAGGAGTATGCCGCGTCGCGCGCACAGGCGCTGGCGCTGCGCAGCGAGATTCTGCCGGGCGCGCAAAGCGCCTACGACGCGGCCATCACAGGCTTCGACTACGGCAAATTCGGCTTCCTCGATGTGCTGGACGCGCAGCGCACCCTGTTGCAAGCCCAGTCCCACTACCTGACCACCCTGGCCGACGCGCATCGCGCGCAAGCCGCCATTGCCCGCATTCTGGGAGCAGATCATGAATAAGAAACAGACCATTACCATCGCCGCCATGGCGGCTATTGCGCTGCTGCTGGCGGCGTTCATTCTCAAACCGCGTGCAGAAAGCGCACATGACGGTCATGCGGACAGCGAGCCGGCCACCGCTCGCGAAGGCGCGGCTGCGGTCGAGGCGGTGGCGTTGAGCGAGGCGCAAATCAAGGCGGCCGGCATCACGCTGGCCGCCGCCGGCCCGGCGCAAATCAGCACCGTTCTCACGCTGCCAGGCGAAATCCGCTTCAACGAAGACCGTACCGCGCACGTGGTGCCCAAGCTGTCGGGCGTGGTGACCGCCGTGCATGTGGAACTGGGCGAGACGGTGAAGCGTGGCCAGTTGCTGGCGGTGGTCGCCAGCAGCGCCTTGTCGGAACAGCGCAGCGAACTGCTGACTGCACAACGCCGGCTGGCGCTGGCCGGGACCACGCTGGAGCGTGAACGCAAACTGTGGCAAGACAAGATCTCCGCCGAGCAGGACTATCTGCAGGCAAAGCAGGCTGCGAGCGAAGCGGAAATCGCGGTGCAGAACGCGCGCCAGAAACTCAGCGTGCTGGGTACTGGCGCTGCTGGCGGTACCCAGCTGAATCAGTTGAATCAACTGGAATTGCGCGCACCATTCGATGGCGTGGTGATGGAAAAGCACCTGGCGCTTGGCGAGGCGATCAAGGAAGACGCCAACGTCTTCACCATCTCCGACCTGTCCACCGTATGGGCCGATTTCGCCGTGCCGCCGCAGGATCTGAACCGGGTGCGTGTTGGTGAAACCGTCATCGTCCGTGCGTCCGCGTTTGATGCCCAGGCCAGCGGCAAGATCACCTATGTCGGCGCCCTGCTGGGCGAGCAGACCCGCACCGCCAAGGCGCGCGTGTCGCTCAAAAATCCGCAAGGCGCCTGGCGTCCCGGCCTGTTCGTCAATGTCGATGTGCAGTCGGGCCTGAGTTCCGCTGCCGTCACAGTGGCGGCGGATGCGGTGCAGACGATAGACGGCAAATCCGCCATCTTCGTACGCAATGCCAAGGGCTTCCAGGTGCAGACGGTGACGCTGGGGCGCAGCGATGGCAAGCTTACCGAGGTGCTGCAAGGTCTGTCCGCAGGCGCGCAGTATGCCGCCGTCAACAGCTACGTGCTGAAAGCGGAACTGGGCAAAGACAGCGCCGAACACGAACATTGATACGGGAGACGACTATGTTTGAACGTATCATCCGCTACGCCATCCATCAGCGCTGGCTGGTCCTGCTGCTGGTCGCAGGCATGGCTGCCCTGGGCATCTACAGTTATCAAAAGCTGCCGATTGACGCGGTGCCGGACATCACCAACGTGCAGGTGCAGATCAACACGGCGGCGCCGGGCTACTCGCCACTGGAGGTCGAGCAGCGTGTGACCTTCCCGCTGGAGACGGTGCTGGCTGGCTTGCCGCGCCTGGAGCAGACACGCTCGCTGTCGCGTTATGGCCTGTCGCAGATCACCGTGGTATTCAAGGACGGTACCGACATCTACTTCGCGCGCCAGATGGTTAGCGAACGTTTGCAGCAAGCACGCGCGCAACTGCCTGCCGGGATCACGCCATCGATGGGGCCTGTCTCGACCGGCCTGGGTGAAATCTACCTGTGGACGGTGGAAGCCAAGCCCAACGCGAAAAAAGCCGATGGCACGCCGTACACGCCAACCGATCTGCGTGAGATTCAGGACTGGATCGTCAAGCCGCAGCTGCGCAACGTGGCTGGCGTCACCGAGATCAATTCCATCGGCGGCTACGCCAAGGAATATCATGTGGCGCCGCAGCCGCAACGGCTGGCGTCATACGGCCTGACCTTGCAGGATGTGGTGACTGCGCTGGAGCGTAACAACGGCAATGCCGGCGCCGGCTACATCGAAAAACGTGGTGAACAGCTGCTGGTGCGCGCACCGGGGCAGGTACGCTCGCTGGAAGACATCCGCAACATCGTGCTGCGCACGGCCGGCGGCGTGCCGGTGCGCGTGCGCGATGTCGCGGAAGTTGACGTCGGCCGCGAACTGCGCACCGGCGCCGCAACCGAAAATGGCCGCGAGGTGGTGCTCGGCACCGTCTTCATGCTGATCGGCCAGAACAGCCGCGCCGTGTCGCAGGCGGTGGACAAGCAGATGGCCGTCATCAACCGCAGCCTGCCGCCAGGCGTGGAGGCGATCACCGTCTACGACCGCACCGCACTGGTGGACAAAGCCATCCGCACCGTGAAAAAGAACCTGCTGGAAGGTGCGGTGCTGGTGATTGCCGTGCTGTTTATCTTCCTCGGCAACCTGCGCGCGGCATTGATTACAGCCATGGTGATCCCCTTGTCCATGCTGTTCACCTTCAGCGGCATGGTGGCGTACAAGGTCAGCGCCAACCTGCTGAGCCTTGGCGCGCTGGACTTCGGGATCATCGTGGACGGCGCGGTGGTCATCGTTGAAAACTGCGTGCGCCGCCTGGCGCATGCGCAAGCGACGCTGGGCCGTTCGCTGACACGCGCGGAGAAGTTCGAAGAAGTCTTCGCTGCCGCCAAGGAAGCGCGCCGGCCGCTGTTATTCGGTCAGCTCATCATCATGGTGGTCTATCTGCCGATCTTTGCGCTGACGGGCGTGGAAGGCCGCATGTTCCATCCGATGGCGCTGACGGTGGTGATGGCGCTGCTGGGTGCGATGATCCTGTCGGTGACCTTCATTCCCGCCGCCGTGGCGCTGTTTATTGGCGACCGTGTGGTGGAGAAGGAGACGCATCGCATCAATCTCTGGTACGGCGCAATGCTGGAACGCGCGCTGGCGAATACTCCGGTGGTGCTGAGCTTTGCCGGGATTGCGGTGGCGCTGTCGCTATTACTGGCGACGCGCATGGGCAGTGAGTTCGTCCCCAGCCTGAACGAAGGCGACATCGCCATGCAGGCCCTGCGCATCCCCGGCACTAGCCTGACGCAGTCGGTCGAGATGCAGAAGCAGATCGAGACGACGCTGATGCGCAAGTTCCCGGAAATCGAGCGTGTCTTTGCGCGTATCGGTACGGCGGAAATCGCATCCGACCCGATGCCGCCGAATATCTCGGACGGCTACATCATGCTGAAGCCGGAGCCGCAATGGCCCAAGCCCCGGAAGTCGCATGCCGAGCTGCTGGAGGCGATACAGAAAACCGTGGCGGCAATGCCGGGCAATGCCTACGAGTTTTCGCAGCCGATCCAGCTTCGCTTCAACGAGCTGATATCGGGTGTGCGCAGCGACGTCGCCGTCAAGCTGTTTGGCGACGATGCCGATGTGCTCAACGATACCGCTGCGCGCATTGCCGCCATGCTGGGCAAGGTGAGCGGTGCGCAAGAGGTGAAGATCGAGCAGACCAGCGGCCTGCCGGTGCTGACCGTCGATATCGACCGCAGCAAGACCGCGCGCTATGGCCTCAACGTCAGCGATGTGCAGGACGCGATTGCCACCGCCATCGGCGGCAAGCAAGCCGGCACCATGTTTGAAGGTGATCGCCGCTTTGATATCGTGGTGCGCTTGCCGGATGCACTGCGTGCGGATATGGAGGCGATCCGACGCCTGCCGTTGCCGCTGCCGGGCGGCGCCAACTTCATCCCGCTGGGCGAGGTGGCGACGTTCACCATCGCACCGGGGCCGAACCAGATCAGCCGCGAGAACGGCAAACGCCGTGTCGTCATCAGCGCCAATGTGCGCGGGCGCGATATCGGCTCATTCGTTGCGGAGGCGGAGCAGCGCTTGCAGCAGGTGACCATCCCCGCCGGCTATTGGACCACGTGGGGTGGCCAGTTCGAGCAGCTGCAATCGGCTTCGCAGCGTTTGCAGATCGTGGTGCCGGCGGCACTGGCGCTGGTGATGCTGCTGCTGTTCGCGATGTTCGGCAATCTGAAGGATGGCTTGCTGGTGTTCAGCGGCATTCCGTTCGCACTGACGGGCGGCCTGGCGGCGCTGGCGCTGCGCGGCATACCGTTGTCGATCTCGGCGGTGGTGGGCTTTATCGCCTTGTCCGGCGTGGCGGTGCTGAATGGCCTGGTGCTGATTTCCGCCATCCGCAAGCTGCGCGAAGATGGCCGCACTGTTGAACAGGCGATTCGCGAAGGTGCGCTGGGCCGTTTGCGTCCCGTGCTGATGACGGCGCTGGTCGCTTCGCTGGGCTTCATCCCCATGGCGATTGCTACCGGCACCGGTGCGGAGGTGCAGCGGCCACTGGCCACGGTGGTCATAGGCGGCATCCTGTCGTCTACCGCGCTGACGCTGCTGGTGCTGCCGCTGCTTTACCGTCTTACTTCGCAGCGCAGCGCGCCTTGATGTAGGCAGCGTGTGACGGCATCTGGCTGACGCACTGGCCGATCACGGAAGCGATGTCGCGCAGGTAGCCGGCGACTTCGCTTTCGTCCATCAGGTCGGCCAGCGGGTGATAGCCCTCGACCGGCACACGCTGGCCCTGCAGCACCTGCAGCCAGCCTGCTTCCGCAAACAGCTCGTTATCGACGCGCACGATGCGGCCACGCGTGCGCCACAGTGCCATCTTGTCCCGCAGCGTTTGCGGCACGTCCATGGTGCGAACATGGTCCCAGAACGGCGTGTCGTTGCGCTCCGTGGCGTGGTAGTGCAGGATCAGGAAGTCGCGAATGCGTTCCACCTCGAAGTCGCACTGGCGGTTGAACTCCGCCACGTCCGCGGCGCTGAAGCCCTGGTCCGGGAAAAAGGCAATCAGGCGCGCGATGGTGGACTGGATCAGGTGGATGCTGGTGGATTCCAGCGGCTCCATGAAGCCGGAAGACAGTCCCACCGCGACCACGTTCCTGTTCCAGACCTGTTTGCGCTTGCCCGCTGTGAAGCGCAGCTGTTTGGGCTCGGCCAGTGCGCGGCCGTCCAGGCTGGACATGAGGATGCCGGCCGCTTCATCGTCGCTCATGAATTTTGAGCAGTAGACATGGCCGTTGCCGGTGCGGTGCTGCAAACCGATGCGCCATTGCCAGCCTGCCGGGCGCGCGGTGGCGCGCGTGTAAGGCAGCAGTTCGTTCCCCAGTTCGCACGGTACGGCGTAGGCACGATCGCATGGCAGCCAGTGCGACCAGTCTTCAAAGCCGGTGTGCAGCGCCTGTTCGATGAGCAGGCCGCGGAAGCCGGAGCAGTCGATGAACAGTTCACCGCCAATCAGCTCGCCGTTTTCCATGCGGACGGCATCGACATGGCCATCCGAGGCGCGCGTCAAGGCATCAACCACTTTGCCTTCGATGCGGCGTACGCCTTTGGCTTCGGCATAGTGGCGCAGATAGCGCGCGTACAGGCCGGCGTCGATATGGAAGGCATGCACGATGTCGGCCAATGGCGAGTTGCCGTGCGAGCGGTCGGCGCGCATGAATTTGCCGGCCTTGGCGGCCATGCGGTTGATGGAGTAGTGTTCGATGTCCGGCGCCTTGCCGGCATGCTGCATGCGCAGCCAGTACTGGTAGAACGGCAGCGTGGCCAGGTCCTGGCCGAAGATGCCGAAGCCGTGCATATAGCTGTCGCCAATGCGGCCCCAGTCCTTGAACTCGATGCCCAGCTTGAAGGTGGCCTGGGTGGCGCGCATAAACTCGTCTTCGTCTATGCCCAGCACGGAGTTGAACAGCTTGATCATGGGGATGGTGGATTCGCCCACGCCCACGGTGCCGATGTCGTCGGACTCGATCAGTGTCAGTTTGATTTTATCGCCCAGCACGCGGGCCAGGGCCGCTGCTGTCATCCAGCCGGCGGTGCCGCCGCCGACAATCACTACCTGCTTGATGTTCTCCATCCATTCCGCCTTTATGGTTTATTTTTTGACGCGATGCGGTGTCACTATATCGCATCGCGGCCGGCAGTAACGGCCAAGGCGGAAGCTGTTACTGCCGGTGTCAGGCTGCTTACTCCTGTGGTGTCAGGGCCAGGGCGGCGCTGAAGTCGCCCATCGGCTTGGCGCCGCTGCTAGCCAGCGCTTTGTCACGCGTGGTCAGGCCATCGAGCACCGGCAGGTTGAAGCGGTGGGTGATGGCGCGCAGGATCGATGCGGAGTCGTACTGCGTATGGTCGACGGTCCCCTTCTTCACGTATGGCGACACGATGATTGCCGGGACGCGGGTGCCTGGACCCCAACGGTCGCCCTTTGGTGGCGCGGCGTGGTCGTAGAAGCCGCCGTTCTCGTCGTAGGTCACGATGACCAGCATGTTCTTCCACTGGGGGCTTTTCTTCAGTTTGGCGATGACGTCGGCGATGTGCGCGTCGCCGTCCGCTACCGAAGCGTAGCCGGCGTGCTGGTTCAGGTTACCCTGCGGTTTGTAGAAGGCCACGGCTGGCAGCGTGCCGGCAGCAGCATCCGCCACGAACTGGGTGTCGTAGTCTTTCAGGTGGGCCGCGCGGTAAGCCGGGAACTTCACCGGGTCCATATTGGCGAAGTAGTTGAACGGCTGGTGGTGGAACTGGAAGTTAGGCGGATTGGTGAACGCGCCGCGTGGGGCGGCGGTACCGGCTGCCAGCGTATCCTTCCATGCGCCGGCATACCAGGCCCAGTCGACGCTCTTGGCGGTGAGCAGGTCGCCAATGTTTTTCTGGGTTTGCGGTGGCAGCGTATTGGACTTGTTGGTGTCGGCATACAGGTGGGTGCTGTCGTCGCCGGCCGGGGCGTTCGAGCTAGGCTGGTACGGCGGCTGCATGGTGTTGACCGCGTAGAACATGCCGCTCGAATCCGCCGGCGTGATGGCGCCGTCGTTGGCGTAGGCCGGTGCGCCATTCAGCACGCTGGCGGGCGCGGTGGCCGATGGCGTCAGGCGCAGGAAGTTGCCTTTGCTGTCCAGGTCGATCTTGGCGATCAAGCCCGAGGCGACCGACTTGTCGGCGTTCGGGTATTGCGGTGCGCAGGCGCAGATCAGGTACTGGTGGGTCAGGAAGGAGCCGCCGAAGGCGCCGATGAACAGGTTGTCGGCCAGCGCGTACTGCTTGGCGATGTCCCACATCTTCATCTTGCTGCCGTCGTAGTAGCCCATGGTCAGGCCGCCGGCGTCGGAATAGGCCGCGAACTTGTCGTTGGCGCCGCCGTTAATCTGCATCTGGTTGTTGTAGAAGCGGTGGACCAGGTCGCGCGTGATGACCGATTGCGGCATCGAGATCGCGCTGTTGGCGTCGTCGATCTGGAATGGCTTGTTGGCCAGGTTGGCCGACTGCGCCTGGGTGATGACCAGGCTCTGGCCCGCTGCGGTCATGCCGCCCCAGGTCGGTGGCAGTACCGGCAGGGTGCTGTTGTCGTAGTCTTTCTGGGCGACATAGCCGCCGGTCGAGGTCGGGTTCACGCCCGGTACGCCGTTGGCGCCGGGGAACAGGCCGTACAGGTTGTCGAAGCCGCGGTTTTCCGCGTAGATCACGACGATGTTCTTGATGTTGGCCAGCGCGGCGCCAGCGGTGACGGTGCTGGCGATGTCGGACGCGGCGGTCTGGGCGGCGGCGTTGGCAATGACGCCGGTCATGACGTCGTTCTCGGCCTTGAGCTTGGCCTGGTCGTCGCCGCTGACCTTGTTGACGTCGGCCAGCAGGTTGGCTTCCGCAACGCCGAGACGCGCGGCCAGCTGGCTGCTGGCTTTGGCGAAGTCGCCGCCGTTGGCGTCCATGAGCGCGGTCAGCTCGGTGCTGATGGCGTCCACCACGGCAGTGTGGCCGTCGGGGGCGCGGAACAGCAGTTTCTGGGTGACCTTGGTGCCGGCATCGCCGACCGCGTCGTGGCGGATGGCGTCGGTGCCCACCGTGACCAGCAGCGCGCCATGGTTGGCGCCGGTGATGGTGAAGCTGCCGTCCGCGCCGGTGCGTACGGTACCGGAGTTGCTGTCGCAGGTGAATTTGGCGCTGCTGCTTTCCAGGCAGACCACAGCGTTTTCATAATAGCTGCCCACGACCTGGCCGGTCATGGTGGGGACGCTGCTATCGGACGAGCTGCCGCAAGCGATCAGGCCGGCGCCGATGCCGGCGGCCGCCAGCACCAGCGGCAGTGGACGCAGCGCCGTTTTCAGGGTGGATTTCATCTTCATGCCTTGAGGGTGGGGTGTGAAAGCGGCTCATGCTAATTAGGAAATATTTCAGGACGATGAAATGAAACGGCCGCAAAAGTATCGTTTTGTATCGGTTTCTCACTGTCATGTAGCGGTCATGTCATTTTGGTAGGCTGCGCGCATGAAAATTATTTATGCAGTGTTGACCGCTGCGCTGCTCAGCGCCTGCCATCCCAAGACCCCCGACGACGCCCCCAAGGCGGCCTATGCGCCCAGCGCCCACCAGCCCACCGTGCCGGAGCTGACCGCGCTGGGCCGCGCCATGTTTGTGGAGCCGAGCCTGTCTGCCTCAGGCCGCACCTCGTGCGCCAGCTGCCATAGTCCGGACAACGCCTTCAGCCCGAATAACAATCTGGCGGTGCAGCTGGGCGGCGGCGATGGCCGCACCGAGGGCACGCGCGCGGCGCCGTCGCTGTGCTATATCCAGAACGTGCCGGCGTTCACCGAGCACTATCACGATGACGATGGCGACGACAGCGTCGATGCCGGCCCGACCGGCGGCCACAACTGGGATGGCCGCGTGCAGACCGCGCACGAACAGGCGCTGGGACCGCTGCTGTCGCCGCGCGAAATGGGCAACAAGGATGAGGCGGCCGTGCTGGCCAAGCTCAAGGCCGGGCCGCTGGCGCCGCAGTTCCGCAAGGTGTTTGGCGACGACGTGTTCGAGCGTCCGCGCGCGGCCATGCAGGGCGCGCTGATGGCGCTGGAAGTGTTCCAGGAAAGTCCGACCGAGTTCTATCCCTACACCAGCAAGTACGATGCCTTCCTGCGCAAGCAGACCACGCTGTCGGCGCAGGAGCTGCGCGGCATGCAGCTGTTTAACGACGAGACCAAGGGCAATTGCGCGTCCTGCCACATCAGCCGGATTTCGCCGGGCGGCGTGTTCCCGCAATTTACCGACTATGGCCTGATCAATATTGGCGTGCCGCGCAACCGCCAGCTGGCGGTGAATGCCGACCCGGCGTATTACGATCTCGGCCTGTGCGGGCCGGACCGCACTGATCTCAAGGATCACAAGGAATACTGCGGCGCGTTCAAGACGCCATCGCTGCGCAATGTCGCGCTGCGCAAGGTGTTCTTCCACAATGGCAGCTTCACCAGCCTGGAGCAGGTGATCCGCTTCTATGTCACGCGCGATACCACGCCGCAGAAGTGGTACCAGGGCGGCCGCAAGTTCGACGACCAGCCGGCCGGCATGGACGCCAACGTCAATAGGGAAGCGCCGTTTGGCGGCAAGCCGGGCGACAAGCCGGCGCTCAACGAGCGCGAGATTGCCGACATGGTGGCGTTCCTGAAGACGCTCACTGATGGCTATCAAGTGAAAAATTAGCAAATGTGTCATAGAATGCTGATTCCGTTGCTTTAAAGAATTGCATTCTCATGAAGAAAAAAGTCCAGTATCTGTTGATCATTGCCGCTGTGGCGGCGGGTGTGGCGGGGCCGGTTGCCTACTTCGGCGGGCGGCAGGGCGCGGCGCCCACTGCGGGGCCGGCTGCCGCGACGGCCGCCGTGCCGCAACTGCAACCCGAGTTGCAGGCGCTGCTGGCCAACTACCGCAAGATCATCGTCCTGCTGGCGGATGAGAAATCGCTCAATGATGGCGAACGCAAGGCGGCCAACCAGGTTGGCCAGGCACTGTTCCATGAAAACCTGGAACGTCTGGCACGCGTGCAGACGCTGCTGGGCCAGGCGCAGGCGCTGCCGCAGTCCCAGCGTGATGCGGCGGACGACGCGCTGCTGTCGTATATCGAATCCTCGGCCGAGCTGTTTGACGCCGACCGTCTGGCCTTCCGCGAAGTGTTGATCAGCCTGCAAAAACTGGCCGCTGCCGACCAGACGCTGCCGGCCATCAAGCTGCACAAGCGCGTCAGCGAAGACCTGGCGGCGCTGGAAGACATCGAAAAGCAGTATGACAAGGAACTGAGCGGCATCTTCGGCCGCTTTGAAACGCGCGCCATCGTGCCCAAGCGCGAGCGCTGGGAGGACTACATCGCCAAGCTGCGCAAGCTGTACAGCCGCGAACAGATCATGAAAGACTACGGCGTCATCGTGCCGTATCCGGACCCGCCGAAGACCGCCGAGCAGGAAGAGCAGGGCAAGGAAATTTTCGGCAACACATTGCCGCCGAAAACCGTGGTGCTCACCTTTGACGACGGTCCGCATGGCACGTACACGGAGGAAGTGGCGGCCATCCTCAAGCAGTACAACGTGCCGGGCGTGTTCTTCCAGGTGGGACAGAATGTCGGCAAGCTCGACGCGCAGGGCAAGCAGACTTTGAGCAAGAACGCGGCCGAGAGCCGCCGCCTCATCGACGCTGGCCATACCGTCGGCAACCACAGCTTCACCCACGCGCAGCTGTCCAAGCAGAAGGGCGAAGCGCTGTATGGCGAGATCGCCAATGCGGACGCGATGCTGAAGGCGGCCGACTCACGCCGCTCGCAACTGTTCCGTTTCCCGTACGGCGCGCGCAATGCCGAGGGCATGGCCGTGCTGTCCAAACTGGGCCTGCGTTCGGTGATGTGGAATGTCGATTCGCTGGACTGGGCCGATCCCGTGCCGAGCTCGATTGCCAACCGCGTGCTGACCACGCTGGGCAAGGAGCAGCGCGGCATCATCCTGTTCCACGACATCCACGAGCGCAGCGTCAAGGCGCTGCCGATGGTGCTGGACAAGCTGATTGCCGATGGCTACAGCTTTGCTGGCTGGGACGGACAAGCGTTCAAGGTCGCGCAGGGCAGCCGGCCCGAGCCGGAGAAGATTGCCGTCAGCACCGGCTATGCCAACAGCTACGCGGTGGTGATCGGCATTAACGATTACCAGAAGTGGCCCAAGCTGCAGTACGCGGTGCAGGATGCCAAGGCGATCCGCGACACGCTGGTCAACCGCTTCGGCTTTGCCAGCGAGCGTGTATTCACCCTCAGCAATGGCGAAGCGACGCGCAACAACATTCTCGCGGTATTCCACGACAAGCTGGCCGATGCCAGGCTGAACAAGGACGACCGCATCTTCGTGTTCTTTGCCGGCCACGGCGCTACGCGCCAACTGAGTTCGGGGCGCAACCTCGGCTACATTGTCCCGGTGGACTCCGATCCGCAGCAGGTCAGCGTCGATGCGATCCCGATGACGGATTTGCAGAATATTGCCGAAAGCCTCAACGCCAAGCACGTGCTGTTTGTGATGGATGCCTGCTACAGCGGGCTGGGCCTGACGCGCGGCGGCGGCAACACCGCCTTCCTGCGCGACAACGCCCGCCGCATGGGCCGGCAGATGCTGACGGCCGGCGGCGCCGACCAGATGGTGGCCGATGGCGGCCCGAACGGCCACTCGATCTTCTCGTGGACGCTGCTGCAGGCGCTGGGCGGCAAGGCCGACCTCAACGGCGACGGCCTCATCACCGCAACAGAGCTGGCGGCGTATGTGGCGCCGGCGGTATCGAGCGTATCGCAGCAGACGCCCGCGTTTGGCAGCCTGCCGGGATCGGAAGGCGGCGAGTTCGTGTTCCAGCTGCCGGCCGAGGCCGAATTCCTGAGCGCGCAATCGAGCCAGCTGTCGCCGGAAGCGATCGCCATGAACAGCAAGCTCGACAGCGGCCGCAACCAGCAGGCGGACGGCAACACCGTTGTCATCAAAAACCTGCAAGGCGGCGAACAGAAGATCGCCGCGCCGAAACCGGTGGATGCCTCCGCGCGCCAGCTGGCGCAGCGCGCCAACGACAAAGGCCTGCAACTGTACAAGGAAAAACAGTACGCCCAGGCAGAAGCCGCGTTCACCGAAGCGTTGAAATACCGACCCGACTTCGGCCTGGCGGCCAACAACCTCGGCTTCGTCTACTACAAGCAGGAGAAATATGCCGAGGCGGCGCGCTGGTTCGAGAACACCATTCAAATCGACACCTCGCGCGCCATCGCCTACCTCAACCTGGGCGACGCGCGCATGCACCAGGGCGACAACGACAAGGCCCGCAAAGCCTACAGCAGCTTCCTCGAACTGGCGCCGAATCACGCCAGTGCCGGTTATGCGCGCGAGCAGCTGAAAAAACTCTAATCAGTCGCTGCCGGCCCGCTCGATCACGAGGATGCGGGCCGCGCCGCGCGGATGAGCGCAATGAGCGTCGCCGGCGCCGGCAAAGAACAGATCGCCAGCATGCAGCGTGGCCACTTGTTCATTGCCGGCGATACGGTAGTGCATATCGACCACGCCATCCATCACGGCAAACACCTCCTCGCCATCGTTGACGTGCCAGCGATAGGGCTGATCGGTCCAATGCAGGCGCACGGTGGCGCTGTCCATCGCCGCAATCAACTCGCTGCCCCAGGCCTGCGCCGCAGTGAAATCCTTACTTCGAATCACTTTCATACTTTCTCCCAATCCAGGGTCAGGTCCGTCATTTCTACACGCACTCAGCTGTAGCGGCGGCTTACGGCCGAGCTCGTGTAGAAATGACGGACCTGACCCCGGAGTTAAGCTTCTTTCCAGTCGTATTCCATTTGCAGGGCGGTGCGCTGTGCCAGCTCGCGGCTGGCCAGGCGTTCGACCAGGTGCAGCGACATGTCGATGCCGGCGGAGATGCCGCCCGAGGTGACGGTGCGGCCGTTGTCGACCCAGCGGCGGTCGGTCCTGACGGTGACTTGCGGCCAGCGCTGCTGCAGTTCGGCGATGTCTTCCCAGTGGGTGGTCGCTTCTTTGCCGTTCAGCAGGCCTGCTTCGGCCAGCAACAGGGCGCCGGTGCAGACGGCGGCGACCAGCTCGCAATCGCGCGCTTGCCCGGCGATCCACGCAATCACTTCCGGTTTGGCCAGTTCTGCCGTGACGACGCCACCGGGAATCACCAGTACGTCGATCGGGCCGGCGTCGGCAAACGTGGCCTCGGGATGTAGTTCCAGTCCGGCCCGTGCGCGGATCGGTGTCCGTTCCGGGGCCAGGGTGCGGACCCGGAATGGGGCCGCCGTGTCGGGCGCCAGCTTGCCGGCGACGCGGCTGGCGCAGGTGAAGACTTCGTAAGGACCGGCAAAGTCCAGGACTTCGACGTCGTCATAAATGTAGATGCCGATGGTGCGTGTCATGTTGTGCTCCTTTCGAATGAATAGTGCCATCACGGTGATTGACACAAATGACATCAATGGTGGAATATCTGCCATTATGAATCCCATCGATATCTGGCTGCTGGTCTATCCCGGCTTTACTTTGCTGGACGCCGCCGGCCCCGCGCAGGTGTTTTCTTCGGCCAATGACGAGGCGTGCGATGCCGGCTTGCCGCCGCCTTACCGGATTCAGATGATTTCGGCCGATGGCGGCCTGGTCGCCTCCACTTCGGGCGTGGCGTTGCAGACTGCGCCGTTGCCGCGCGACGGCCTCGGCGGGGCGACCTTGATTGTTTCCGGCGGCCGCGGCCTGGAGTGCGATGCCAGTCCGGCGCTGGAACCGTCGCTGGTGGCCTGGGTGCGGCAGGCGGCCGCCACGGTGGGGCGTTGCTGCTCGGTCTGCACGGGGGCGTTTGTGCTGGCCCGCACGGGACTGCTGGATGGCCGGCGGGCGGTCACGCATTGGCAGGACGCGGCGGCGCTGCAAGCCCAGCACCCCGCCATTACGGTGCAGGAGGATGCGATCTATATTAGAGATGGCGCGCTGTACACCTCGGCCGGGATTGCTGCGGGCATGGATCTGGCCCTGGCGCTGGTGGAAGAGGACCTGGGCCGCGCCGCCGGGCTTGCGGTGGCCAAGCGGCTGGTGGTGTTTTTCAAGCGGCCCGGCGGCCAGCGCCAGTTCAGTTCGGAGCTGCTGGCGCAGGCTGATCCGCAGGGCTTGCATGGCCAGCTGACGGGCTGGCTCAGGCAGCGGCTCGCGCAGCAGCTGGATGTGGAGCAGATGGCGGCGGCGTTTGCGCTGTCGGTACGCACGCTGCACCGGCGTTTGCAGCAGGAGGCGGGGATTTCGCCGGCCCAGCTGTTGTTAAGGCTGCGCATGGAGGCCGCTTGCGCGCTGCTGGAAAAGCCGGGCATGACGGTCAAGCGCGCTGCCCACCAGAGCGGCTTCGGCAGCGAGTACAATCTGCGGCGCGCGTTTGCCGCGCAGCTGGGGGTGGCGCCCAGCGATTATCAATCTCGCTTTGGATGATGATGCTGGAATTCGAAAAATGGCTGGCTCGGGTATTGCTGCTGAATAGCGCGCTGGCGCTGGGTGTCTCGCTGGGGCTGCTTGGAGAGCCGCTCAGCGGCACTGGCTTGCATCTGGTGTTTGGTGCCGCGTTGCTGGGCTTTCTCTCGGCCGTGTTGTCGCTCAAGCGCTGGCTGCCCGGCCTGTGGGGCGGCGCGCTTTATTACCTGCTGCAGGTGGCCAGTTATTTTCCCTTCGATGGCAGCGCGTCGTTTAGCGTCAAGGCTGGCGTCAGCATTGGCCTGGTGCTGCGTTTCCCCAACGCAGTGGTGGTGCTGAATATGGTGGCCCTGCTGCTGCTGGCAGCGACGATGGCGGTGCTGGTCTGGCGTCAGCGCACCAAATTGTCAAATTGACAGCGATTTATCCCGCTGTTCTGTCATCTGCCTGTCATACCGCCACGTCAAAATAGCCGTACGGATACTTTTTTCCGTAGTGGAACTTATTTCTTCTACCAATGAGTTACACTTATGAAAATGGCTGCCAGGCAATTATTATGAAACCATAATATTGCCAGGAAGTGGTTGCGACTTGACGACATTCCGGCAAAAAGTTCCTGACGGCAATTAGACTTCGCTATAATGTGAGGTCCAATAGTCCCGAATTTACTGCGCTCGGGAACTGCTGTAGGCCTTAAGTTTTACCCGTATAAAAGTTTACTTAATGGAATCCAGATTTCCGTCGTTATATACACTGCGGAGCTGTTTTTACCGCATAAGTGGGCAATAAAACTTGCCAATAAGTATACATAAATACGTAATGATGTCCTAACAGGGCTTGGGGCCAGATCAGGCTGGCACTCAGGTTGCTATCTGCGCAAAAAAACGTAGTACCTCCAGGAGAAATACAATGGGTTTCGCGTCTACCTTAACCACGGCACAGCTGGCTGCGCTGAGTACAAACTTCGTCGCTTCGATCAGCACCGAAGACATTGTGGCCTTCAGCTCTGATCAGCTACAGGCATTCACGACGGCTCAAATTCCTGCGTTCACGACCGCCCAGCTGGCGGTTGGCTTTGGTACTGCGCAAGCCGCAGCGCTGACCTCCACCCAGGTCGGCGCACTGAAATCGACCCAGGTCGCCGCGCTGCGCACCGCCAGCTTTGCCGCCTTGTCGACTGGCGACATCGCCGCGCTGGCGACCAGCGCACTGGCTGGCGTTACCACCAGCCAGATCAAGGCCCTCACCACTGACCAGGTGGTCGCACTGACCACCAGCCAAGCCTCCTCGCTGAGCACCGCGCAAGTCGCCGCCCTGAATACCGGCGCCATCGCTGCCATGGAAACCGCGGATCTGGCCGCCGTTTCCACCGCAGCGATCGCGCAACTGAGCACCGCCCAGGTTGCCGCCCTGACCACCGCGCAGATCAACAACCTGTCGACCAATGCGCTGTCGGCCCTGAGCACCAACGCCATTTCGGCCCTGAGCACCGATCAGGTGGTGGCGCTGACCTCGAATGAAATCGCCAGCCTGAGCACTGGCCAGATCGCCGCCCTGTCGAGCCGTTCGCTGGGCGCGATCGAAACCGCCGACCTGGCCGGCCTGAGCACCAAAGATATTGCCGCGCTGCGCAGCGCGCAAGTTGCCGGCCTGACGACCGCTCAGATTGCCAACCTGTCGACCAACCAGGTCAACGCCTTCACCACCACCGTGCTGGCCAGCCTGAGCACCAACCAGGTTGTCGCGCTGACGTCGCAGCAAGCTGGCGCGCTGAATAGCAGCCAGGTTGCCGCCCTGAGCACCAACGCGGTTGGCGCACTGGAAACGGCTGATGTGGCCGCACTGGCCACCGCTGCCATCGCCGGCCTGAGCACTGGCCAGATGAAAGCGCTGGACAGCGCGCAAGTGGTGGCGCTGACCACCGCACAAGCCGCCGCGCTGAGCGCGGTTCAGGTGGCCGCACTGGGCACGTCCGAACTGTCGGCCATGGAAACCGCCGACCTGAGCGTCCTGAAAACCGCTGCCATCGCTGCCCTGAGCACCGCGCAGGTATCGACGCTGACCACCGGCCAGGTGACCAGCCTGGCGACCGGCGCGATTGCTGCGCTGAGCACCGCCGGCATCGCTGCACTGACCACCAACCAGATCGTTGCGCTGAGCTCGCAACAACTGGCCGCCTTCAGCACGTCGCAAGTGTCGGCGCTGAGCAGCAACAGCATCGGCGCGATTGAAACCGCCGACCTGGTTGGCCTGAGCACCAGCGCCGTCTCCGCCCTGCGCAGCGCGCAGCTGGTGGGCCTGACCACCGGCCAGGTAGCCTCGCTGTCGACCAGCCAGGTCGCTGCGCTGACCTCGGCGGCTGTGGCCGCACTGAATACCGCCCAGGTCGTCGCCCTGACCACCCAGCAAGCCAGCATCCTGAGCACCGCGCAAGTGGCGGCACTGGGCACCGCTGCCGTGGCTGCCCTGGAAACCGCGGACTTTGCCGCACTGTCGACCAATGCCGTTGCCGCCCTGACCACCAACCAGGTCAAGGCACTGACCAGCGACCAGGTGGTTGCGCTGACCACCGGCGAAGCCGCCGCGCTGACCACCGGCCAGGTGGCTGCCCTGAGCACCACCGCGATTGCCGCGATGGAAACCGCCGACCTGAGCGCACTGAAAACCGCCGCCATCACCGCGCTGACCACCGCGCAAGTGTCGTCGCTGACCACCAGCCAGGTATCGTCGCTGGCCACCGGCGCGGTAGCTGCGCTGAGCACCGCTGGCGTGGCCGCACTGACCACCAACCAGATCGTCGCACTGAGCTCGCAGCAGCTGGGCGCGCTGAGCACCGGCCAGGTGTCGGCGCTGAGCAGCAACAGCATCGGCGCGATCCAGACCGCTGACCTGGTAGGCCTGAGCACGGCAGCGATTGCTTCGCTGCGCAGCGCCCAGCTGGTGGGTCTGACCACCGGCCAGGTGGCTTCGTTGCTGACCAGCCAGGTTGCGGCACTGAGCTCGGCGGCCATCTCGGCCCTGAACACCGCCCAAGTGGTCGCCTTGACCACCCAGCAAGCGAGCATCCTGAGCACCGCGCAAGTGACCGCGCTGGGCACCGCTGCCGTGGCTGCGCTGGAAACCGCTGACTTCGCCGCACTGTCGACCGGCGCTGTTGCCGCGCTGACCACCAATCAAGTCAAAGCACTGACCAGCGATCAGGTCGTGGCGCTGACCACCACCGAAGCCGCCGCGTTGACCACCGGCCAAGTCGCCGCACTGAGCACCACCGCGATTGCCGCGATGGAAACCGCTGACCTGAGCGCACTGAAAACCGCCGCCATCAGCGCGCTGACCACTGCACAAGTGTCCGCACTGACCACCGGCCAGGTCACCAGCCTGGCGACTGGCGCGATTGCCGCGCTGAGCACCGCTGGCGTAGCGTCGCTGACCACCAACCAGATCGTGGCGCTGAACTCGCAACAACTGGGCGCGCTGAGCACCGGCCAGGTAACGGCCCTGAGCAGCAACAGCATCGGCGCGATTGAAACCGCTGATCTGGTGGGCCTGAGCACTGGCGCGATTGCCGCGCTGCGCAGCGCCCAGCTGGTCGGTCTGACCACCGGCCAGGTCGCTGCCCTGTCGACCACGCAAGTGGCCGCACTGACCTCGGCCGCGATCTCGGCCCTGAACACGGCACAAGTGGTGGCACTGACCAGCCAGCAAGCCAGCATCCTGAGCACCGCGCAAGTCACTGCGCTGGGCACCGCAGCAGTCGCTGCGCTGGAAACCGCTGACTTTGCCGCACTGTCGACCAACGCAGTTGCTGCGCTGACCACCAACCAGGTCAAGGCACTGACCAGCGACCAGGTTGTCGCCCTGACCACCGGTGAAGCCGCTGCGCTGACCACCGGCCAGGTCGCTGCCTTGAGCACCACCGCGATTGCCGCGATGGAAACCGCTGACCTGAGCGCACTGAAAACCGCTGCGATCAACGCCCTGAGCACGGCGCAAGTGTCGTCGCTGACCACCAACCAGGTCACCAGCCTGGCGACCGGTGCAGTGGCTGCCCTGAGCACTGCCGGCGTGGCCGCATTGACCACCAACCAGATCGTGGCGCTGAACTCGCAACAACTGGGCGCTCTGAGCACCGGCCAGGTGTCGGCGCTGAGCAGCAACAGCATCGGCGCGATCCAGACCGCCGACCTGGTGGGCCTGAGCACCGGCGCGATTGCCGCCCTGCGCAGCGCCCAGCTGGTCGGTCTGACCACCGGCCAGGTGGCTGCCCTGTCGACTACCCAGGTGGTGGCACTGAGCTCGGCCGCCATCTCGGCCCTGAACACCGCCCAGGTGGTAGCACTGACCAGCCAGCAAGCCAGCGTACTGAGCACCGCGCAAGTCACCGCGCTGGGCACCGCTGCGATTGCCGCACTGGAAACTGCCGACTTTGCCGCACTGTCGACCAACGCGGTTGCCGCGCTGACCACCAACCAGGTCAAAGCACTGACCAGCGACCAGGTCGTGGCCCTGACCACCGGCGAAGCCGCCGCCCTGACCACCGGCCAGGTCGCCGCGCTGAGCACCACCGCGATTGCCGCGATGGAAACCGCTGACCTGAGCGCACTGAAAACCGCTGCCATCAACGCCCTGAGCACGGCGCAAGTGTCGTCGCTGACCACCGGCCAGGTGACCAGCCTGGCGACCGGTGCAGTGGCTGCCCTGAGCACCGCTGGCGTGGCATCGCTGACCACCAACCAGATCGTGGCGCTGAACTCGCAACAACTGGGCGCGCTGAGCACCGGCCAGGTGACCGCGCTGAGCAGCAACAGCATCGGCGCGATTGAAACCGCTGACCTGGTGGGCCTGAGCACCGGCGCCATCGCTGCCCTGCGCAGCGCCCAGCTGGTCGGCCTGACCACCGGCCAGGTCGCTTCGCTGTCGACCAGCCAAGTTGCCGCACTGACCTCGGCCGCGATCTCGGCCCTGAACACCGCACAAGTGGTGGCACTGACCAGCCAGCAAGCGAGCATCCTGAGCACCGCGCAAGTGGTCGCGCTGGGCACCGCTGCTGTCGCCGCACTGGAAACCGCTGACTTTGCCGCGCTGTCGACCAACGCTGTTGCTGCGCTGACCACCAATCAGGTCAAGGCACTGACCAGCGACCAGGTCGTGGCGCTGACCACCGGTGAAGCCGCTGCGCTGACCACCGGCCAAGTCGCTGCACTGAGCACCACCGCGATTGCCGCGATGGAAACCGCTGATCTGAGCGCACTGAAAACCGCTGCGATCAACGCCCTGAGCACGGCGCAAGTGTCGTCGCTGACCACCAACCAGGTGACGAGCCTGGCGACCGGTGCAGTGGCTGCCCTGAGCACCGCCGGCGTGGCCGCACTGACCACCAACCAGATCGTGGCGTTGAACTCGCAACAACTGGGCGCCCTGAGCACCGCGCAAGTGACCGCGCTGAGCAGCAACAGCATCGGCGCGATCCAGACCGCCGACCTGGTGGGCCTGAGCACCGCGGCCATCGCGTCGCTGCGCAGCGCCCAACTGGTGGGCCTGACCACCGGCCAGGTGGCTTCGCTGTCGACCACCCAGGTGGTGGCACTGAGCTCGGCGGCCATCTCGGCCCTGAACACCGCCCAGGTGGTGGCACTGACCAGCCAGCAAGCCAGCGTGCTGAGCACCGCGCAAGTCACCGCGCTGGGCACCGCTGCGATTGCCGCGCTGGAAACCGCCGACTTCGCCGCGCTGTCGACCGGCGCCGTAGCGGCCCTGACCACAAACCAGGTCAAGGCACTGACCAGCGACCAGGTCGTGGCGCTGACCACCACCGAGGCTGCCGCGCTGACCACCGCGCAAGTGGGCGCGCTGAGCACCAACGCCATCGCCGCCATGGAAACCGCGGATCTGGCGGCACTGAAAACTGCTGCCATCGCGGCCCTGAGCACCGGCCAGGTGGCTGCGCTGAGCACCAATCAGATCACCAGCCTGGAAACGGAAGCGATCGCGGCCCTGAGCACGGCCGGCGTGGCGTCGCTGACCACCAACCAGATCGTGGCGCTGAATTCGCAGCAGATCGGCACGCTGAGCACCGCGCAAACCGTGGCGCTGAGCTCGGCCAGCATCGGTGCGATTGAAACGGCTGATCTGGCCGGTCTGAAAACCAGCCAGATCGCTGCGCTGCGCACCGTCCAGCTGGCGGGCCTGAGCACCGGCCAGGTGGAGTCGCTGTCGACCGCGCAAATCACCGCGCTGAGCACCGGCTCGATCAACGCGCTGAGCACCAACCAGATCGTGGCGTTGAGCACGCAGCAAGCGGCCGCGCTGAGCGCCGCCCAGGCTGCCGCGCTGAGCGCTGCCGGTCTGGCGGCCATGGAAACGGCGGACTTTGCCGCCCTGTCGACCGCTGCCATCGCCGCGCTGACCAGCAACCAGATCAAAGGCCTGACCACCAACCAGGTCGTGGCCCTGACCACCGGTGAAGCGGCTGCGCTGACCACCGGCCAGGTAGCCGCACTGGCCACCAGCGCGATTGCTGCGCTGGAAACCGCTGACCTGGCGGCGATCAAAACCGCCGCGATTGCCGCACTGGGCACCGCCCAGGTGGTGGCACTGACCACCAACCAGGTCAACAGCCTGGCCACCGGTACGCTGGCCGCGCTGAGCACCAGCAGCATTGCCGCACTGAGCACCGACCAGATCGTGGCGCTGAGCTCGCAGCAACTGACCGCGCTGAGCACCAACCAGTTCGTGGCGCTGAGCTCGAACAGCATCGGTGCGATCCAGACTGCCGACCTGGCAGGCCTGAGCACCACCGACGTGGCGGTACTGCGCAGCAGCCAGCTGGCCGGTCTGACCACCAGCCAGGTGGTTGCCCTGAGCACCAGCCAGGTCGCCGCGCTGTCCTCGGCGTCCTTCGCTTCCGGCCTGACCACGGCGCAGATCGCCGCACTGACCACCGCCCAGGCAGCAGCGCTGGCGACGGCCCAGGTGGCGGCACTGTCGACCCGCAATCTGGCCGCACTGTCGACCGATGCACTGGGCGCGCTGAGCACCCAGGACATCGCGGCACTGACCACCTCGCACATGGCAGCGCTGAATTCGGCGCAAGGCGTGGGCCTGACCTCGAACCAGGTCGCCGCGCTGAGCACCGCGCAAGTGGTGGCGCTGTCGACCGCAGCACTGAATGCACTGGAAACCGGCGACTTCGTGGCCCTCAAAACCAGCGCGATCCGTGCCCTGACCACCACCCAGATCAAGGCGCTGTCGACCAACGACATCCACGCAATGAGCACCACGCAGGCGGCGGCGCTGACCACTGTCCAGCTGAACGCCATGAGCTCGGACCAGTCGCATGCGATGACCACCGACCAGATCGCGGTGCTGACCCCGATCATGCTGGACCTGAACGGTGACGGCATCCAGACCCTGGCGCGCAGCGCTGGCGTGCAGTTCGACCACCTGGCCAACGGCACCAAGCTGAGCACCGGCTGGGTTGGCGGCGGCGACGGTCTGCTGGCGCTGGACCGCAACCATGACGGCATCATCAACGATGGTAGCGAGCTGTTCGGTTCGGGCACCACGCTGGCCAACGGCAAGAAAGCCGACAATGGCTACCAGGCCATGGCCGAACTGGATACCAACGGCGACGGTGTGATCGATGCCAAGGATGCCGAGTTTGCCGACCTGCGCGTCTGGGTCGATGCGAATGCCGACGGCGTCAGCCAGGCGGATGAACTGAAGTCGCTGGCCGACCTCGGCATCACCAAGCTGAACCTGGATGTCAAGAAAGACAACACGGTCAACAATGGCAACATCATTGGCCTGACCTCGACCTACGAGACGGCCGATGGCGCCAGCCACGCGGCAGCCGACGTCTGGTTCCAGGTGGCGCCGGTGGCTCAGCTGAGCAGCAATGTCAGCAGTCTGAGCCAGGCACTGGCTTCGTTCAGCAGCCCGGCGCCGGCAGCACCGGCGGCCAAGCTGGAAGTGCCAGGCCAGAGCGTGAACGGCGGCGCGGCCCAGCTGGCGGCGGCAATGCGCCAGTTCGATGCCGACGGCAAACCGACCCTGAGCAGTACGCAGGCGGCCAGCGACAGCGAGCTGCGTCTCAAAGCGCTGCAGTCCGGCGCTGCGCACGGCATCCTGGCGGTGCCAGGCAAGTAAGCATCCCGCAGTAAGTCAAACGGCAGAGCAAACGCTCTGCCGTTTGTGTCTGGGGCGGCAAAAATGCAGTTGATTCTCATTGCCCCGAGTAAACAAAAAAACTTAATGCTTTTGAGAAAAAGGTCGCTTTGTACGTTCAGGCCAGCTAGCCCCGCAGATTTGTAGGGATGATTGGCCGAAACTATGCAGTAGAGCAAGGCCATTGAAATGTTAACGCAGGGCAAAAACAGCAGCGGCCGGTCCTAAAGTTGCTTCAAAGATTGACGTTAAGAACTAAAGCGCGCGAAATTAGTGTTGTCGCGTCAGTAATCCGCAGTAGATACCGCAAGAAAATTCAAGTTGGAGCCGCAGAAGGGTCTGCTGGCTCCATCATCTGTCCCGTTAAGAACTGTGTAGTGCCCCAAGGAGAATGGAAATGAGCCTCGTAACAAGCTTTAGTACTGATCAGATCGCAGCGTTGACGACTGACACCGTTGCAACGCTCTCGACAGCCGATCTTGTCGCGCTCAACTCCGCTCAGACGCGGGCGTTCACGACGGACCAGATTGGTGCGCTGACCACCAACCAGATCTCCGCGCTGGCCACCAAACAGCTGACTAACGGCCTGACCACCGACCAGGTGGTGGCGCTGACCTCGAACCAGGTTGCGACCCTGAACTCGGCCCAGGTCAACGCGCTGTCGACCCAGTCGATCGCCGCGCTGGAAACCGGCGACTTCGCTGCCCTGAAAACCGCCACCATCGCTGGCCTGAGCAGCAGCCAGCTGGCCGCCGTGACCACCGACCAGGTCGTCGCGCTGACCACCGCGCAAGCCGCCTCGCTGAGCAGCGGCCAGGTTGCGGGCCTGAGCACCCAGGCGATTGCCGCAATCACCACCAGCGACTTTGTCGCCCTGAAAACCGCCGCTATCGGCGGTCTGAGCACTGGCCAGGTGACCTCGCTGTCGACCGACCAGATCAGCGTGATGACCACCGGCCAGGTAGCTGCCCTGAGCACCAATGCGCTGTCGAGCGGCATCACCACCGACCAGATCGTCGCCATGAATTCGGCCCAGCTGTCGACGCTGAGCACGGCCCAGTTCAGCGCGCTGAGCACCACCTCGGTGGCCGCCATCGAAACGGCTGACATCATTGGCCTGAAAACCAGCACCATCGCCTCGCTGCGCACCGCGCAACTGGCCGCGCTGACCACCGACCAGCTGAGCAACCTGACCACCGGCCAGTTCTCGGCACTGACCACCGGCAGCATCGCCGCCCTGAGCACCGACCAGGTCGTGGCCATCAACGTCAACCAGGCTGGCGTGCTGAGCTCGGCTCAAGTGGCCGCCCTGAGCACCAACGCCATCGTGGCCCTGGAAACCCAGGACCTGGCCGCACTGAAAACCGGCGTGATCTCGGCCCTGACCACCAGCCAGACCAAAGCCCTGACCACCGACCAGGTCGTCGCACTGAGCAGCCAGCAAGTGTCCGTGCTGAACAGCCAGCAAGTGGCTGCCATGGGCACCACCGCGATTGCCGCGATTGAAACCGCCGACTTTGGCGCGCTGAAAACCTCGGTCATCGCCAACCTGACCACCGGCCAGTCGACCGCGCTGACCACCGACCAGATTTCCGTGATGACCACCGCGCAAGTGGCGTCGCTGAGCACCACCAACCTGGCGTCGGGCCTGACCACCGACCAGGTCGTGGCCATGACCTCGAACCAGCTGGCGACCCTGAGCACCAGCCAGTTCAACGCGCTGAGCACCACCTCGGTGGCTGCCATCGAAACCGCTGACATCGTCGGCCTGAAAACCAGCATCATCGCGTCGCTGAAAACCGGCCAACTGGCTGCGCTGACCACCGACCAGCTGTCCAACCTGACCACCGGCCAGATCTCCGCGCTGACCACCGGCAGCGTCGCGGCCCTGAGCACCGACCAGGTAGTGGCACTGACCTCCAACCAGTTCGGCGTGCTGAACAGCGCCCAGGTGTCGGCCTTCACCACCCAAGGTATCGCCGCGATTGAAACCGGCGACATCGGCGCCCTGAAAACCTCGACCATCGCCGCGCTGAGCACCAGCCAGGCCAAGGCCCTGACCACCGACCAGGTCGTGGCCCTGAGCGCCGGCCAGGTTGGCGCGCTGAACAGCCAGCAAGTTTCGGCCATGTCCAGCACCGCGATTGCCGCGATTGAAACCGGCGACATCAGCGCGCTGAAAACCTCGGTGATTGCCGCCCTGAGCACCCAGCAAGTGGCGGCACTTACCACCGACCAGGTGACCGCGCTGAGCACGGCCCAAGTCGCTTCGCTGAGCACCAATGACCTGGCCTCGGGCCTGACCACCGACCAGGTGGTGGCACTGACCTCGAACCAGCTGGGCGCGCTGAGCACCACCCAGTTCGGCGCCCTGAGCACCACCGCGATTGCCGCCATCGAGACCGCCGACATCGTCGGTCTGAAAACCAGCATCATCGCCTCGCTGAAAACCGGCCAGCTGGCGGCGCTGACCACCGACCAGCTGTCGAACCTGACCACTGGCCAGATCACCGCGCTGACCACCGGCAGCATCGCTGCGCTGACCACCGACCAGGTGGTGGCACTGACCTCGAACCAGTTTGGCGTGCTGACCAGCGCGCAAGTGTCGGCCTTCAGCACCAACGACATCGCCGCGATTGAAACCGGCGACATCGGCGCCCTGAAAACCAACACCATCGCCGCGCTGAACACGGCCCAGGCCAAAGCCCTGACCACCGACCAGGTCGTCGCACTGAGCAGCCAGCAGATCGGCGCCCTGAACAGCCAGCAAGTCGGTGCGCTGACCAGCACCGCGATTGCTGCGATTGAAACCGCCGACATCGGCGCGCTCAAAACCTCGGCCATCGCCAACCTGACCACCCAGCAGTTCGCTGCGCTGACCACCGACCAGATCACCGTGCTGAGCACCGCACAGGTATCGTCGTTCAGCACCGCCGACCTGGCTTCGGGCCTGACCACCGACCAAGTCGTGGCCATGACCTCGAACCAGCTGGGCGCGCTGAGCACTGTGCAGTTCAACGCCCTGAGCACCACCGCTGTGGCAGCCATCGAGACGGCTGACATTGTTGGCCTGAAAACCAGCATCATCGCCTCGCTGAAAACCGGCCAGCTGGCTGCCCTGACCACCGACCAGCTGTCGAACCTGACCACCGGCCAGATCACCGCGCTGACCACCGGCAGCATTGCCGCGCTGACCACCAATCAAGTGGTGGCCATGACCTCCAACCAGTTTGGCGCACTCAGCAGTGCCCAGGTGGCCGCCTTCAGCACCAGCGATATCGCGGCGATTGAAACCGCCGACATCGGCGCGCTGAAAACCAACACCATCGCTGCCCTGAGCACCGGCCAGGCCGCTGCGCTGACCACCGACCAGGTGGTTGCGCTGAGCAGCCAGCAGATCGGCGCCCTGAACAGCCAGCAAGTCGGCGCGCTGACCAGCACTGCAGTTGCCGCGATTGAAACCGCCGACATCGGCGCGCTCAAAACCTCGGCCGTTGCCGCACTGACCACCCAGCAGTTCGCTGCGCTGACCACCGACCAGATCACCGCGCTGAGCACCGCGCAAGTATCGGCCTTCAGCACCTCGGACCTGGCCTCGGGCCTGACCACCGACCAGGTGGTGGCACTGTCGTCGAACCAGCTGGGCGCCCTGAGCACCACCCAGTTCAACGCGCTGAGCACCACGGCGGTAGCCGCGATCGAGACCGCTGACATTGTTGGCCTGAAAACCAGCATCATCGCCTCGCTGAAAACCGGCCAGCTGGCTGCGCTGACCACCGACCAGCTGTCGAACCTGACCACTGGCCAGATCGCCGCGCTGACCACCGGCAGCATCGCTGCGCTGACCACCGACCAGGTTGTCGCGCTGACCTCGAACCAGATCGGCGCCCTGAGCAGCGCGCAAATCGCTTCGTTCAGCACCAACGACATCGCCGCGATTGAAACCGGTGACATCGGCGCGCTGAAAACCAACGCGATTGCCGCGCTGAACACGGCCCAGGCCAAAGCCCTGACCACCGACCAGATCGTTGCCCTGAGCAGCCAGCAAGTTGGCGCCCTGAGCAGCCAGCAAGTTGGCGCGCTGAGCAGCACCGCGATTGCCGCGATTGAAACCGCCGACATCGGCGCGCTCAAAACCGCTGCCGTCGCCAACCTCAGCACCCAGCAGTTCGCTGCGCTGACCACCGACCAGATCACCGCGCTGAGCACCGCGCAAGTGTCGGCCTTCAGCACCGCTGACCTGGCCTCGGGCCTGACCACCGACCAGATCGTGGCCATGTCGTCGAACCAGCTCGGCGCCCTGAGCACCGTGCAGTTCAGCGCCCTGAGCACCACTGCGGTGGCTGCCATCGAGACCGCTGACATTGTTGGCCTGAAAACCAGCATCATCGCCTCGCTGAAGACCGGCCAACTGGCTGCGCTGACCACGGACCAGCTGTCGAACCTGACCACGGCCCAGATCGCTGCGCTGACCACCGGCAGCATCGCCGCGCTGACCACCGACCAGGTTGTTGCGCTGCAATCGAACCAGATCGGCGCCCTGAGCAGCGCGCAAATCGCCTCGTTCAGCACCAACGACATCGCCGCGATTGAAACCGGTGACATCGGCGCGCTGAAAACCAACGCGATTGCCGCGCTGACCACTGCCCAGACCAAGGCCCTGACCACTGACCAGGTCGTCGCCCTGAGCAGCCAGCAGATCGGCGCCCTGAACAGCCTGCAAGTTGGCGCGCTGACCAGCACCGCGATTGCCGCGATTGAAACCGCCGACATCGGCGCGCTCAAAACCTCGGCCATCGCCAACCTGACCACCCAGCAGTTCGCTGCGCTGACCACCGACCAGATCACCGCGCTGAGCACCGCGCAAGTGTCGGCCTTCAGCACCTCGGACCTGGCCTCGGGCCTGACCACCGACCAGATCGTGGCCATGTCGTCGAACCAGCTGGGCGCGCTGAACACTGTCCAGTTCAACGCCCTGAGCACCACCGCGGTGGCTGCCATCGAGACGGCTGACATTGTTGGCCTGAAAACCAGCATCATCGCCTCGCTGAAAACCGGCCAACTGGCTGCGCTGACCACCGACCAGCTGTCGAACCTGACGACGGCCCAGATCGCCGCACTGACCACCGGCAGCATCGCTGCGCTGACCACCGACCAGGTTGTCGCACTGCAATCGGTCCAGATCGGCGCCCTGAGCAGCGCGCAAATCTCGTCCTTCAGCACCAACGATATCGCCGCAATTGAAACCGGTGACATCGGCGCGCTGAAAACCAACGCGATTGCCGCACTGAACACGGCCCAGGCCAAAGCCCTGACCACCGACCAGATCGTTGCCCTGAGCAGCCAGCAAGTTGGCGCGCTGAGCAGCCTGCAGGTTGGCGCGCTGAGCAGCACCGCGATTGCCGCGATTGAAACCGCCGACATCGGCGCGCTGAAAACCGCTGCCGTGGCCAACCTCAGCACCCAGCAGTTCGCTGCGCTGACCACCGACCAGATCACCGCGCTGAGCACCGCGCAAGTGTCGGCCTTCAGCACCTCGGACCTGGCCTCGGGCCTGACCACCGACCAGATCGTCGCCATGTCGTCGAACCAGCTGGGCGCCCTGAACACCAACCAGTTCGGCGCACTGAGCACCACCGCGATTGCCGCCATCGAGACGGCGGACATTGTTGGCCTGAAAACCAGCATCATCGCCTCGCTGAAAACCGGCCAGCTGGCGGCGTTGACCACCGATCAGCTGTCGAACCTGACCACTGGCCAGATCGCCGCGCTGACCACCGCCAACGTCGGCGTGCTGACCACCGACCAGGTTGTGGCACTGCAATCGGCCCAGTTTGGCGCCATGAGCAGCGCGCAGATCGCCGCCTTCACCACCACCGACATCGCCGCGATTGAAACGGCCGACATCGGCGCGCTGAAGACCAACGCGATTTCCGCCCTGAGCACCAACCAGGTGAAAGCCCTGACCACCGACCAGGTTGTCGCGCTGAGCAGCCAGCAGATCGGCGCCCTGAACAGCAGCCAGGTCGCGGGCATGAGCAGCACCGCGATTGCCGCGATTGAAACGGCCGACATCGGCGCGCTGAAAACCTCGGCCATCGCCAACCTGAGCACCCAGCAAGTGGCCGCCCTGACCACCGACCAGGTGACCGCGCTGAGCACCGCGCAAGTGGCCTCGCTGAGCACCGCTGACCTGGCCTCGGGCCTGACCACCGACCAGGTCGTGGCACTGTCGTCGAACCAGCTGGGCGCCCTGAGCACCAACCAGTTCAGCGCACTGAGCACCACCGCCGTGGCCGCGATCCAGACCGCCGATATCGTTGGCCTCAAAACCAGCATCATCGCGTCGCTGAAAACCGGCCAGCTGGCAGCCCTGACCACCGACCAGCTGTCGAGCCTGAGCACCGGCCAGATCGCTGCGCTGACCACCGGCAGCATCGCGGCGCTGACCACCGACCAGGTCGTTTCCCTGCAATCGGTCCAGATCGGCACCCTGAGCAGCGCGCAGATCGCCGCCTTCAGCACCAACGATATCGCCGCGATTGAAACGGCTGACATCGGCGCGCTGAAATCGAACGCGATTGCCGCCCTGAGCACCAACCAGGTGAAAGCCCTGACCACCGACCAGGTCGTCGCCCTGAGCAGCCAGCAGATCGGCGCCCTGAGCAGCACCCAGGTGTCGGGCATGAGCAGCACCGCGATAGCCGCGATTGAAACCGCCGACATCGGCGCGCTCAAAACCTCGGCGGTCGCTGCGCTGAGCACCCAGCAAGTGGCAGCACTGACCACCGACCAGGTGGCGGTACTGAGCACCGCGCAAGTAGCCTCGCTGAGCACCGCTGACCTGGCCTCGGGCATCACCACCGACCAGATCGTGGCACTGACCTCGAACCAGATCGGCGCCCTGAGCACCGCCCAGGTATCGGCACTGAGCACCGGCGCGATTGCGGCGATTGAAACGGCGGACATCGGCGCACTGAAGACCTCGGTCATCCAGTCGCTGCGCACCGCCCAGGTGGCCGCACTGACCACCGACCAGATCGCCACGCTGAGCACCCAGCAGGTGACCGCGCTGACCACCGCTGCACTGGCCAACAGCCTGAGCACCGACCAGGTCGTCGCGCTGAACACCGCGCAAGTCGCTGCGCTGAGCTCGTCGCAAGTGGCGGCCCTGTCGACCAACGCGATTGCCGCGCTGGGTACCGAAGACGTGGCTGCGCTGAAGACCTCGGCCCTGGCCGCACTGCAAACCGCCCAGGCTGCAGCGCTGACCACCGACCAGATCGTGGCGCTGTCGAGCCAGCAGGTTGCTGTGCTGTCGAGCAACCAGATCAAGGCGATGTCGACCACCCAGCTGGTGGCGATTGAAACCGCAGATCTGCGTGCCCTGCGCACCTCGGCGATCGCTGCGCTGAGCACCTCGCAACTGAGCGCGCTGACCACCGACCAGATCCACGCGCTGACCACCTCGCAAGTGTGCGCCATCACCACCGCACAAGTGCCAGGCCTGACCACCGCGCAAGTGGCTGCACTGTCCTCGCCGCTGGGTACGCCAATCGTGCTGGACCTGAACGGCGACGGCATCAGCACCCTGAACCTGTCGGCGGGCGTCAACTTCGACGTGCTGGCTAACGGCAACAAGGTCAACACCGGCTGGGTCGGCGGCGGCGATGGTCTGCTGGCACTGGACCGCAACCACGACGGCATCATCAACGATGGTAGCGAGCTGTTCGGTTCCGGCACCACGCTGGCCAACGGTCAGAAAGCCACTAACGGCTACACCGCCCTGGCGGAGCTGGATACCAACGGTGACGGCGTCATCGACAGCAAAGACAGCGCGTTTGCTGATCTGCGCGTGTGGGTGGATGGCAACGCTGACGGTGTGAGCCAGGCTGATGAGCTGAAATCGCTGACCGACCTGGGCATCACCAAGCTGAACCTGGACGCCAAGCAGAACGTGTCGGCCAACAACGGCAACATCGTCGGTATCACCTCGACCTTCGAGACCAACGATGGCAAGTCGCACACGGCGGCTGACGTCTGGTTCGCACTGGGTGCCAGCACCAGCAACGTCAGCAGCTCGGTCAGCAGCCTGTCGGCCGCGATGTCGACCTTCAACGCCGCAGCCAGCGCTGCGACCGAGAACGCCGGCAAGCTGGATCTGCCAAGCGCGACCAGCACGGCGGTGTCGGCCCTGGCCAGCGCCATCGGCAGCTACGACAACAAGCTGACCGCAGCGTCCAGCCAGGCCTCGACGGAAGAGACCCAGCGCCTCAAAGCGCTGCTGACTGGCAACCACGGCGCCGGCATCCTGGCCGCCAAGTAAGCCACACACTGCTCAGCAGTAAGAACGGCAAGACCTGCGGGTCTTGCCGTTTTTTTTTGAGGGGCGGAACAGCGTGGTAAACCAGCTTGTGTTTCTACAACAGAAAAGGCGCCGATAACCGTTGCGCTGGGTTAGAATCGCAAGGCTGGCACAATAGTGCGCTAATGCAAGCTTTTACCTGTACAGGCCTATGCAAGATAAATTTCCCCATACCGCGATTCAGTGTCTGACTGCCATCGCGCAGCATCACGGTCTGCAAATCAACCCCGAACGCATCATCGATGAAAACGCGTTGCGCGCGGAAGAGCCGACCACCGGGGCACTGTTGCGGATTGCATCGGATATAGGCTTGAAAGCCAAGGCGGACAAGCTGAACTGGACACGCCTGATGGCGCAAGGCGGGGTGTTCCCGCTGATGGCGCGCCTCGTCGACGGCAATATGATTATCGTGGTCGGCGTCAAGCCGGGCGAGAACGGCGCGGAAGACCAGGCGGCAGTCCTGAATCCGGCCGCCGCCAATGCGCAGGTGATGATGGTGCCGCGCAGCGAGTTTGAAAAGCGCTGGCAGGGCGAGATCTTCTTCGTCAAACGCCAGCACAAGCTGACCGATCCCAACCAGCCGTTTGGCCTGCGCTGGTTTATCCCGGAAATCCTGAAACAGAAAGCCGCGTTCCGCGACATCTTCATCGCCGCGATTGCGATGCAGCTGCTGGCGCTGGCCTCGCCGATCTTCTTCCAGCTGGTGATCGACAAGGTGCTCACGCACCAGAGCGTGACCACCCTGCAGGTACTCGGTGTCGGCATCGTGATGGCGCTGGTGTTCGACTCCACGTTCGGCTTCCTGCGCCAGACGCTGACGCTGGCCGCGTCCAACAAGATCGACATGCGCCTGACGCGCCGCGTGTTCAGCCATCTGCTGTCGCTGCCGATCGACTTCTTTGAAACCACCAGTGCCGGTGTGGTCACGCGCCACATGCAGCAGCTGGAAAAAATCCGCAGCTTCCTGACCGGCCGCCTGTTCATGACCGGCCTGGATCTGATTGCGCTGGTGGTGTTCGTGCCTATCCTGTTCAGCTACTCGTTCAAGCTGACGCTGATCGTGCTGCTGTTTGCCGCCATGATCGGCGGCATCGTGATGGCCATGGTACCGACCTTCCAGCGCCGCCTGAACCAGCTGTATTCGGCCGAAGGCCAGCGCCAGGGCATGCTGGTGGAAACCATCCACGGCATGCGTACCGTGAAAGCGCTGGCGATCGAGCCATCGCAGCGCCGCGTGTGGGACCAGCGTTCGGCGGAAGCCATCACCATGCACTTCCGCGTCGGCCAGATTTCGATTGCCGGTAACTCGGTCACCGACTTCCTCGGCAAGCTGCTGCCGGTGACCATCATCATTGCCGGCGCCGCCGACGTGTTCAGCGGCTCGCTGACGGTGGGCGCGCTGATCGGCTTCCAGATGCTGTCCGGCCGCGTGACGCAGCCGCTGATTTCGATTGTGGGCCTGGTCAACGAATACCAGGAAACCGCGCTGTCGGTGAAGATGCTGGGCGAGGTGATGAACCGCGCGCCGGAAGGCCGTCCAGGCGCCAATGGCCTGCGTCCGATCCTGCAAGGCGAGATCAAGTTCGACAACGTGGTGTTCCGCTATCCGGGTTCGCAGAACATGGCACTGAACAAAGCTTCCTTCACGATTGAAGAAGGCACGGTGGTGGGCATCGTTGGCCGTTCCGGTTCCGGCAAGACCACGCTGACCAAACTGATTCAGGGCCTGTATCCGCTGCAGGAAGGCCTGGTGCGCTTTGACGGCATCGATGCGCGCGAGATTGAACTGTCGCACCTGCGCCGCCAGATCGGCGTGGTCCTGCAGGAGAACTTCCTGTTCCGCGGCACCGTGCGCGAAAACCTGGCCGTGACCAAGCCGGATGCCACGTTTGAAGAACTGGTGGCCGCGGCGCAGGCGGCTGGCGCCGACGAATTCATTGAACGCCTGCCGCAGGGCTATGACACGGTGCTCGAAGAGAATGCCACCAATCTGTCCGGCGGCCAGAAACAGCGCCTGTCGATTGCGCGCACGCTGGTGTCGCGTCCGCGCATCCTGATTCTGGATGAAGCGGCATCGGCGCTCGATCCGGAATCGGAAGCCATCTTCATTAACAACCTGTCCAAGATTGCCGTCGGCCGCACTGTGGTGATGATTTCGCACCGCCTGTCGACGCTGGTGAACTCCGACAAGATCATGGTCATGCAACAAGGCTCGCTGGTTGATTCCGGCCGCCACGAAGAACTGCTCACCCGTAGCGATACTTACCAGCACTTATGGAACCAGCAAACAAGTCACCTTTAAACTTCAAGCGCGGCAAGAAGGACGAGACCGAGATCGAGTTCCTGCCGGACGCCGACGCCATCGAGCGCGGCCCGCTGCCGAAGTCCGTGCGCATCACGCTGCACGTGCTGCTGTTCGCGTTTGTGTCCTTCATCATCTGGGCCTGCGTGTCGCCGGTGGAGAAGATCGTGGTCGCCCACGGCAAGCTGGTGAACCCGCTGCCGAATATCGTGGTGCAGCCGCTGGATACGTCCATCATCCAGAGCATCGATGTGCGCGTGGGCCAGGTGATCAAAAAAGGCCAGGTGCTGGCGACGCTGGACCCGACTTTTACCGCCGCCGACGAGACGCAGCTGCGCGTGCGCCTGGAATCGCTGGATACGCAGGCGCAGAGCCTGCGTTCCGAGCTGTCCGGCAGGCCCGGCGCCACCACCAGTGCCGGCAGCAGCGACGATGCAGTGCTGCAGGCGCAGTTGTCGAGCGAACGCAAAGGCAACTACGAAGCGCAGAAAACCAAGATGGACCAGAACATCGCGCGCCTGCGCGCCGGTCTGGAAACCAACAAGCATGACCAGAGCATCCTGGCCCAGCGCGTGAAATCGCTGCGCGAAGTGGAAGCCATGCAGGAGCAACTGATGGCCGAGCAGTTCGGCGCCAAGATGCACTTGCTGGAAGCGCGCGACCGCCGTCTGGAAGTCGAACGCGACATGGATTTGCAGCGCAATAAATCGATCGAGATGGGGCGCGAGCTGGCGTCGGCGGAATCGGAGCGCGCGGCGTTTGAAAAGAGCTGGCGTCAGAAGTCGATGGAAGACCTACTGAGCGCAAGCCGTGAACGCGACAGCATCAACGAACAGCTGGCCAAGGCCGACAAGCGTCACAAGATGGTGCAGATGGTGGCGCCGGCCGATGGCGTGGTGCTGGAGATCGGCAAGCTGTCGGTGGGCTCCATCGTGCGCGAAGCCGAACCGCTGTTCACCATCGTGCCACTGGGCGCCGAGCTGGAAGCCGAAGTGCAGATCGATTCGATGGATGTCGGCTTTATCAAGCAGGGCGCCGCAGTGCATTTGAAAGTGGATGCGTTCAACTTCCAGGAACACGGCATGTTGGAAGGTAAGGTACGCTTCATCAGCCAGGACTCGTTCAAGCGCGATACGGCCGACAAGACTGGCGGCGGACTGGATCAGTATTACCTGAGCCGCATTCCTTACACCGGCAAGCTGCGCAAGCTGACCCCCGGTGCGCGCCTGATGCCCGGCATGACGGTGACGGCGGAAGTGGTGGTGGGCCATCGCACGGTGATGTCTTACCTGCTGTTCCCGCTGACACGCGCACTCGACGAATCGATACGCGAACCATAATTTGCAGGAGCTGCCCCGTGTTCACCATCATCATTCCTACCCACGACCGTCCGCTGCTGCTGAAACGCACGCTGGAATCGCTGATTGCGCAGACCTGCCAGGACTTCAAGATTGTGGTGGTGTCGGACACGCCGGGCTATCTGCCGCCGTACCAGGAGTTGTCGCAGCTGGACAAACGCTTTGACTACGTGCTGCGCTCGACCGGCGTGCCGGGACCGGCCGCCAGCCGTAATCTGGGCTTGGCGATTGCGGATGCCGAATACATCCTGTTCCTCGATGACGATGACACCTATCGTCCGGATCATCTGGAAAAGCTGAAGGCGCGTCTGCTCAAGGACAAGCCGGAGCTGTTGTTCCATGACTTCCAGATCCAGAACGAAGACCGCACGGTGTATCCGCCCACGCTGCTGCCAGGTGGGCAGAAGGTGTCGATTGCGGATGTGACGTCTGACAGCGTGTATGTGCGCAACCGCATTCCGAACAGCTGCGTGGCGTACCGCCGCGATGTGCTGCAGGGCGTGCGCAATGAAACCGATCTGATTATTTACGAGGATTGGGATTTCCTGCTGGCCGCCATGCATGGCCGCAAGCTGGTGCACTTCGCCACCGATGGCGTGGTAATCCACAAGAGCGCCGCGACGGCGCCGGAGAATATGCGCCGCGGGAATTCGCGCGATGACAAGATTGTGGAAGTGATGCTGCAGCTGTACCGCAAGCATCCGGCGCCGAACATGGAAACCCGCAAGACGCGCCAGGCGCTGATGGCCAGTGCCGGTGTGGTACTCGATATCGCGAACTTTTAACCCGCACAGCCAACCAGTCGGGGTCTGACCCGTCCGGGGTCAGACCCCTGCGCCTGCGGGGGTTATGCGGTGTGGAACAGCGCCAGGCCCTGGGCCAGATCCACTTTCGGCTGCCAGCCTGGCACGGTGCGGTAGCTTTGCCACGGCACCATCACTTCGCGCTCGCGGTACGGACGGCCGCCCCATTCGATATTCAACGGTTTGCCGCTGACCTGTGCATATAGCGCGGCGATGTCTTTGAGCGGCAGGGGCTTGCCGCTGGAGACGCCATAGTCTTCCATCGGATTCGCCTGCGCATCCATTTGCTGATACGCCAGCATGAACGCATCCAGCACATCATCAATGTAGACCAGGTCCACCAGCTGCTCGCCCGGCGACATGCCCAGCGACGTGCCTTCGTTGGCCACGCGCTTGAGCAGGTTCAGCACCTTGGGCCGCGTATCGCCAGCGCCGTAGGTGTCGAACAGCTTGAGCGTGACCACGCGCAGGCCGGACACTTCGACGTAATAGCGCAGCAGCGCATTGAAGGCTTGCTTGGTGGCGGCGTATAAACAGACCGGATTGTAGGCAGCATCCTCGTAGTGTTCCCAGGACGTGCCAGTGTTGACCAGCTTGCGCACGCCGCACACCGACATGGCTTCCACCAGCTGCGTGGAGAACAGCAGGTTGGCGTTGATCAGGCGTTCGATGTCTTCCGGCTTGTGCGCGGCCAGGAACAGCGAGGCCAGATGGAACACGGCTTCCGGCGCCGCAGCGCGCATGATCTCGATGAGCTGCAGCGTGCCGCCGTCGTGACGGTGCAGATGCAACTGCGGGCTGGCAGGCAAGCCTGCGTCAGAAGAGCTTTCGCGCAGCAGGACGTGGACTTCCCAGCCGTCAGCCAGCAGGCGACGGGTCAGCGCAGCGCCGATGAAGCCCGATGCGCCGGTGACGAGGGCGCGGCGCGCGCTCATGCGGCCGCTCCTGCGTTGGCGGCGTAGACGAATGGCGAATCAAACGCCGCCAGCGCCGGGAAGGTGCCATCGCGCGGCGACATGACCGGATCCTGCACCGGCCAGGCAATGCCGGCCGAATTCCACAGCACGCCGCCGTCGTTATTCGGCGCGTAGGTGGTGGTGACTTTGTAGACCATCAGCGACTGGTCGCTCAGCGAACAGAATCCGTGCGCCAGGCCGGCAGGCAGATACAGCATATGGCCGTTCTCCGCGCTTAGCTCCAGCGTGATGTGCTGGCCGTACATCGGCGAACCTTTGCGCAGGTCGAGCGCCACGTCCATCACCGCGCCGTGGGTGCAGTAGACCAGCTTGGCGTGGTCGTGCGGCGGCGTCTGGAAGTGCAGGCCACGGATCACATTGCGCTGCGAGGTCGAATAGTATTCTTCCCTGAAATCCGTCGCCAGACCGTGCTCGCGGAAGATGTCTTCGTGGAAGACCTTGACGAAGCTGCCACGGTCGTCGCGGCGGATGTCGGTGATGATCTGGTAGCAGCCAGGAATGGCGGTAGCAACAATCTTCATGATGGCCTTACTTACAGATTGGGATAATTTTCGCCGAGCAGAACCAGCGGACGCTGGATCACTTTGTCCTGGCCCCATTCCGCAATGCGCTTGGACAGCAGGAAGGCCTGCAGGCGCTCGCAGCAGAACGCGATGCTGCGGTCGGCATAGCCTTCGCGGTACACATAGTGATGGCGGAAGTAGCGCGAGGCCACCAGCTCCAGGTCGTGGATGATCTCGACAAACCATTGCACCGGAATGAAGGCCACGGTCGGCGCCGGAATGAAGGCTTTGCCGCTCAGGAAGTTGGCCGCTTCCAGATTGGTGATGACGCCGCAATCGATGGCGTCGCCAAAGAACATCAGGATGTCACGGCCCGTGACGCAGGCTTCGTATTGCTGTAGCACGGTGCCGGCCCAGCCGACCGAAATCGGCACGATGGGTGTCTTGCCGTCGCCGTAAAAATGCTCGGGCTTGACCTTGGCCAGCATGTCCGGGTGGGCGTGGTAGTTGAACTGGTGCAGAATGCCGATCGGATCGGTCAGCGCAAAGCGGCGGTAGTGGCAGAAGCCGACAAAGCCTTCGGCCTTTTCCGCGATCAGGCGGCGGCGGATTTCAAACAGCGCCAGGTATTCGCCCAGATAGCGGTTGCGCAGTGCTTCTTCCGGCGACAGCAGCTGGCTCATGGCCAGGCCTTTTTCCGGCACGTAGTCGCCGGAGCCGACCATGGTCATGAAGTCCGGCATCTTCCAGTTGAAAGGCGCGTGGGCGATGCAGTAAAAGGGCGGAGTCGGATTCATTACGCGGGGACGGCTTTGATCAGGTAGTGAGACGGCAGGGCGGCTTCGATGAGCGCTTCCGCCACGCTGCCGTCGCGCGCGGCTTGCGCGCGCAACGTGGCTTCGACGTCGGCCGGCAGCGGCGCCGGGTTCAGGAGGATGCCGCTGACGACACGGAAGTTGGCGCCAGTGAACAGCTCCAGGATGTCGGCGATGCCCCAAGCATGGCGCGCTGGCGTGGACGAGCCTTCCCAGTGGTCGCGGTTGGCAATGCGGGCAATGATGGCGGCGTCCACCGGCATCACCTTGCGCACCTGCTGCAACACGCGCTGCGGCTGCTGGTACTGCTCCAGTGTGGTATCGAAATACCAGCCGTCGGCCCATTCCAGCTGCTTGTAGAAGGCGGCGCTGACGGTATCCAGATCGGCCATATACACACGGTCGGCATAGTCGCGCGCATGTTTTGCGCGTTCCGCATCGGCATCCACCACCATCAGCGAGGTGGCGGGATACAGCTTGCGGTAAGCGCGTGCCAGTTCGCCGTCGTTGCCGCCTGCCTGCACCAGCAGGCGGGCGTTTTGCTGCAGGATGTCACGGAACGGTGTGATGTATGCAGCGGGGGCGCTCATGGCAGGCTTAGAAATTGACACCGAAGAAGGCTTCCAGCTTGTCGACCACGAAGTCCAGCATTTCACGGCTCAGGCCTGGGTAGACGCCGACCCAGAAGGTGTCGTTCATGACGCGGTCGGTGTTGGTCAGCTCGCCCGAGATGCGGAAGTTACGGCCTTGCATATACGGCTGGCGCACCAGGTTGCCGGCGAACAGCAGCCGGGTGCCGATCTTGTGCTGGTCCAGATAGGTCAGCAGGTCGACGCGCGCGACGTTGGCTTCCGGCTTCAGCGTCATCGGGAAACCGAACCACGACGGATCGGAGTTCTCGGTGGCTTCCGGCAGGATCAGGAATTCCTCGCACGACTTCAGGCGGTCTTTGAGGTAGGCGAAATTGTCCTTGCGCGCCTGCACGAAGCCAGGCGCACGGTCGATCTGCGCCAGGCCGCAAGCGGCTTGCATGTCGGTGATCTTGAGGTTGTAGCCCAGGTGGCTGTAGGTGTACTTGTGATCGTAGCCGGCTGGCAGCGTACCGAAGCACTGGCAGAAGCGCTTGCCGCAGGTGTTATCCTTGCCTGGTGGGCAGTAGCAGTCACGGCCCCAGTCGCGGAACGATTCGGCGATCATTTTCAGTTCCGGATTGTTGGTGAATACCGCGCCGCCTTCGCCCATGGTGATGTGGTGCGCAGGGTAGAAGGACATGGTGCCGATGTCGCCAAAGGTGCCGACCATCTTGCCGTTGTAGGTCGAACCCAGCGCGTCGCAGCAGTCTTCGATGAGCCACAGGTTGTACTTCTTGCAGATCGCGGTGATGACGTCCAGGTTGTACGGATTGCCCAGCGTGTGGGCCAGCATGATGGCCTTGGTCTTCGGCGAGATCGCCGCTTCCAGCTTGGTCACATCGATGTTGTAGGTGCCCAGTTCGACGTCCACAAACACGGGAATCGCGCCGAACTGGATGATCGGGTTGACGGTGGTCGGGAAGCCGGCAGCGACGCCGATCACTTCATCGCCCTGCTGGATCGCGCGCGGACCCAGTTTCGGCGAGGTCAGTGCGCTGAACGCGACCAGGTTGGCCGAGGAACCGGAGTTCACGGTGATCAGGAAATCCACGCCGATCAGCTTGGCCAGCTTGGCTTCGAACTGGTCGTTGAAGCGGCCGGTGGTCAGCCACGCATCCAGCGAGGCTTCGACCATCAGTTCCATTTCCGGTGCGCCCACCACTTTGCCGGCCGGCGGGATGACGGTCACGCCCGGCTCGAATGGTTTTGGTACGCTGGCCAGCGCGCCGTATTCGGCCACCAGCTTGTTGATCTGCGCGCGGAGTTGTTCCTTGGTTTGTGCTTCACTCATGATTGCTGCCTTAGATGGGTGCGGTGTTTTGATAGGTGTCGATTTGTGCCAGCGTCAGTGCGCGCATGTCGGCGCCCGACACGTGGGCCTGATGCCAGGCGACGATCATGTCGATCGTGTGTCCCAGGTGCCAGCGCGGCTGCCATTGCAGGCGGCTGCGGGCCTTGGAGCAGTCCAGTTTGAGATAGTGTGCCTCATGCGGCTGTGGCGCGGCGTCCAGTTCCCACGCGGCGCCATCGCCCCAGCTCTGGCACAGGTGTTCGATGATCCATTCGACGGGACGGGCATCGATATCGTGCGGGCCAAAGTTGAAACCTTCGGCAAAGGCCGGGCCGTGCTGGTACAGATGCTCGGCCAGCGTGAGGTAGCCGGACAGCGGTTCCAGCACGTGCTGCCACGGACGGATGGCGTGCGGGCTGCGGATGCGCACCGGCGTGCCGGCCGCAATCGCGCGCACCATGTCGGGGATCAGGCGGTCTTCGGCCCAGTCGCCGCCGCCGATCACATTGCCGGCGCGGCCCGAGGCCAGCGCCACGCCATGCTCGGCGTATTTTTCCGGATTGAAGAAGGACGAGCGGTAGCCAGCCGTCACCAGTTCGGCGCAGGCCTTGCTGTTGCTGTACGGGTCGTAGCCGCCGAAGGCTTCGTTTTCACGGTAGCCCCAGGCCCATTCCTTGTTTTCGTAGCACTTGTCGCTGGTGACGTTGACTACCGCCTTGATACCGGGCGTGTTGCGCACCGCTTCAAAGAAGTTGACCAGACCCATGACATTGGTCGCGTAGGTTTCAACCGGGTTGGCATACGAGTAGCGCACCAGCGCCTGCGCTGCCATGTGGATGACGATTTCCGGCCGGGCGTCCTGCATTGCCTTCTGCAAGGCGGCGCCATCGCGGATGTCGCCGATGATGGACGTCATGCCGCTGCCGACCTTGGCTACGTCAAACAGGCTGGGCTTGCTTGGCGCTTGCAGCGCAAAGCCGGTTACGTGGGCGCCCAGCTGTTGCAGCCACAGGCTGAGCCAGCTGCCTTTGAATCCCGTATGGCCGGTCAGGAAAACCCGCTTTCCTTGCCAGAACGACGGCTTCATGGCCACTTCTTCCACGGCGCCTTGCCGCTGTCCCACAGGTCTTCCAGGTGGACTTTGTCGCGCAGCGTGTCCATCGGCTGCCAGAAGCCGTGGTGGAAGAAGGCGTCCATCTGGTTGTCCAGGGCCAGCGTTTCCATCGGTTCTTTTTCCCAGATGGTGGCGTCGCCTTCGATGTAGTCGATCACCTTCGGCGACAGCACGAAGTAGCCGCCGTTGATCCAGGCGCCGTCGCCGCGCGGTTTTTCCTTGAAGCTCACGATGCGCTGGCCGTCGATGTCGATGGCGCCAAAGCGGCCTGGCGGCAGCACGGCCGACATGGTGGCCAGCTTACCGTGGGCCTTGTGGAATGCAATCGACGCGGTGATGTCGATGTCGGCCACGCCGTCACCATAGGTGAAGCAGAAGGCTTCCTCGTTCTTCAGATGTTCGCGCACGCGCTTGAGGCGGCCGCCGGTCATGCTGTCGGCGCCGGTGTCGATGAGCGTGACGCGCCATGGTTCGGCGTGGCGCTCGTGCACTTCCATGCTGTTGGCTTGCAGGTCGAACGTGACGTCCGAGGTGTGCAGGAAGTAGTTGGCGAAAAATTCCTTGATGACGTAGCCGCGGTAGCCGCAGCAGATCACGAAGTCATTGATGCCATGCGCCGAATAGCTCTTCATGATGTGCCACAGGATCGGCTTGCCGCCGATCTCGACCATCGGTTTCGGCTTGACGGTGGTTTCTTCGCTGAGTCGTGTGCCCAGGCCGCCTGCCAAAATCACTGCTTTCATGCTGTCTCCGGAATGGTGATGAGTGTGTTCGCAGACTGCATTGTCAGCCATTGCCGTCGTATTTTAAACGAAAAGAACAATGGTTTTGGCCCCTCTGCCGGGTGGATCGCATTTTCTGCAGGAAATATTTTAGTGGGATGCCAGTAGCATCTGATAACCCTGGCGCAAGGCCTGCTGGATTGCCTCGTTGTGCTGCGGGTCGCCCTCCGCCAACGCGCGGTAGTGCTGCTGGACCAGTGCGCTGAGCACGTTCAAGCGGCTGGCCAGCAAGGCCTTGAATTTAACGCTGTCCGTGAGGAAGTGCTGGCGGGTGTGGGCCTCATACAACAGATACAGGCGCTCCAGTGCCGGCGCCAGCAATTCCTGCACGGCGCTGGCGCTATCGGCGGCGGCTGGCAGTGGCGGCTGGAAGGTCGATAGCGGCGCCGGCAGGTAGGCGCATTCGCGCCCGGCCAGCGCGGCCAGCGCGGTGGCAACGCCGGCCAGGTGACGATAACGGCGTCCCTGGTAGTGGCCGAAGGAAGCGCCCAGCTCGGTACGCCGCAGCAGCAGGCTGGCAGGTTGGCACAGCACGCCGCCAGCGCCGCTTTCACTGGTCAGCAGCACATTGGCCAGCGAGGCGCCGACTACCGCGGTTTCCGTTGGCAGCAGCGGCGCGCCGGGCAAGGGCGTGCCGTCCGCGCCGACCGGCTGGCGCCAGCACGCCACCAGACCGATGCCGGGATAGGTCTGGTAGAAGTGCATCATCCGGCTGAGTTTGTCGGCATGCAGCACGTCGCCTGGCGGGGCGACGGCGATGTAGTCGCCGAGGGCCAGCGTCAGGCAATGGTCCAGATTGTCTTCGGGATTGAGCGCTGGCGCCCGGTTGTAGCGCAGCTGCGGATGGGCTGCCAGCAGTTTGGCCAGCTTGCGGCGGCGGCTGTCGCCGGTGCCGCTGTCGCTGACGATGATTTCGCAGCGGCCGTAGTGCTGCTCCAGCGCGCTGCGCACGGTACGGTCCAGCTGCTCTGGGTTGTCCAGGTCGCCGGTGGGGATGAGGATGCTGACCAGCGGCAGACTGACGTCCGGCTGGCTGGCCGCCGCATCGCGCTGCAATGTGCCGCGCGCGACTTGCAGGTAGAGCTGTTCCAGGTGGCGCACCAGTGCTGGCGTATCGAACAGCGGCGTACGGTCGCGGTTCTTGGCCAGACGGCGGCGCAGGCGCGCGAGTTCCTGCGGCTTGCCGGCCAGGCGCACCGCCTTGTCTTCGTAGGCGCGGGCGCTGCGCGTGACCAGCTCCGGCAGGCCGATGGCGTGCAGCAGGCTGCCGCCGAGGCGGGCGGCGTAGCTGTGGCCGGCATGGGTCAGCACTGGCACGCCGGCCCACAGCGCATCGGCTGCCGCTTCGCCGCCGCTCAAGGGCAGGGTATCGAGGCACAGGTCGGCCAGTTGCAGGCGCGCGAGGTACGCGCTGTGCGGCGTGCGTGGCGCGAACACCAGCCGCTCGCTGGCGATGCCGTGGCGTAGTGCGGCCACGCGCAGGTTGTCGCGCACCGGTTCGGTATCGGTGCACAGCCACAACACGCTGTCCGGCACGCGCCGCAGAATGCGCATCCAGGCGGCGAACTGCGCTGGCGTCAGCTTGCGTGCGCTGTTAAAGCTGCAAAACACAAACGCCGCATCCGGCAGGCCGCAGCTGGCGCGCGTGGGCGCCGGGCCGACGGCGCGGCGGCGGTCGTGGATCTGCACGCAATCCGGCAAATAAAGCGGCTGCTCGGTCAACGACGGGGTCAGCGCGGGCGGGGCGACAAATGAGTCTGCCAGCAGGTAATCGACGGCGGGCATGGCGCTGGTGCCGGGATGGCCCAGCCAGGCGATCTGCACCGGGGCCGGGCGGTGCGCCAGGATGCCGGGACGGCCATCGGCGCCGAGGCCGTGCAGGTCGACCAGGATGTCGATTTCGTGCGCGCGGATGGTCTGGGCGGCTTGCAGGTCGCTCATCACCGTCAGGCGGATATGGTGATCCAGCTGCAGCGCGATGCGGGCGCGCAGGCCGCTGCGGTCTTCCTCGTTCCAGCTGAAGCCGTAGATCTCAAACTGCGCGCGCTGGTGCAGGCCGTACAGCTCGGCCGTCAGACGGGCGGCGGCGTGGTCGCTGAAATCGGCGGACAGATAGCCGATGCGCAGCTTGCGGTGCAGATAACCTTGCTCATCCGCCAACGGCGCGGGCGGCGCAGCGCGGTTGACGGGATGGCGGGTGGCGGTGGCCAGCTGCCCGGCCGGATCGTCGCTGATGCACAGCATGGAGGCGGCCGAGGCGCTATGGTCCAGGTCCGCCTCGGCCAGCCCCGGCAGCGGCGCGCAGATCGGCCAGGCGCATTGCTGCTGGCGCAGGCTGATCCACTGGGCGACAATTTCAGGCTGCTTGGGATCGAGCAGCAGGCTGCGCGCGCAGGCATCTTCGGCTTCCGGATAGTGCTTGCGCAGCGCCGCCACGCGCGCCACGCTGTTGAGCGCCTGGATCTGTTGCGGCCGGCTGGCGGGATGGTCGGGGTCGATCTGGGCCAGCGCGGCGCGCCAGGTGGCAAGGGCGGCCTCGTGCTGGCGCAGGCGCTCCTGCAGCGTGCCCAGCGTCATGCGGGCGTCGATGAAATCGGGTTTGATGGCCAGCGCGGCGCGCAGCGACTGCTCCGCTTCCTGCTGCTCGTCCGCCTGAATCTGCAGCACGCCCAGGTTGTACCAGGCGGCAAACAGCAGCGGCGATTCGGTACAGTGCAGCCACAGATGATACAGCTCGGCAGCGCGCTGGGTCTGGCCGGCGTGGCCCATGAGTCCGGCCAGTCCGATCAGCTGCATGATGGGCAGGGCGCCGCGCCTGGCCAGCACAAACGCCACCGTGGCCGCCTGCGAGAGTTCGTTGGCGGCGATGGCGCGGTTCAGTTCCTGCAGTTGCGATTCATCGCTGGGGCGGCTGGCAGTCATACTGGTATTGTCGGCTGAATCCGTCTAGGATTCAATCTTCGCATACCAAAGTGAGACAGTATTGATGAGCAGACCGTTTGAAATTCTGGGCTTGCAGCAGATTGCCGTCGGTGCGGCGTCCAAGGAACCGCTGCGCAAGCTGTGGGTGGACATGCTGGGGCTGGCGCCATCCGGCCATTTCGTCAGCGAAAAAGAGAACGTGGACGAGGACATCGTGCTGCTTGGCAGCGGGCCATTCCAGGTCGAGGTCGACCTGATGCAGCCGCTCGACCCGGCGCGTTCGCCGCGCGTGGACCAGCCGGCGCTGAACCATGTCGGCCTGTGGGTGGACAATCTGGCGCTGGCGGTGGAATGGCTGACGGCGCAAGGCGTACGGTTTGCACCGGGTGGCATCCGCAAGGGCGCGTCGGGCCACGACATCGCGTTTTTGCACCCCAAGGCCAATGAGGCATTTCCCATTGCCGGGGCCGGGGTACTGATCGAGCTGGTGCAAGCGCCGCCAGAGGTGATTGCCGCATACCGCCGGGGAGTGTGAGATGAAGATCAAAGACATCATGAGCCGCAACGTAGTCACGGTGGGGCTGGACGATACGCTGGGGCTGGTCAAGGAGATATTCGACCACAGCAAATTCCACCATCTGCTGGCGATGGAAGGTGGCGAGCTGCTGGGTGTGGTATCGGACCGCGACCTGTTCAAGGCGCTGAGCCCGAACATCGGCACCAACGTCGAGACCTATAAAGACGCGGCCACGCTCAACAAGCGCGTGCACCAGATCATGTCGCGCAAGCCGAAAATCCTGCGCGAGGACGCGACCATCGACATGGCCATTGATCTGTTCAATGAGCATGCCATCTCCTGCATTCCCATTTTGAGCCACGACGACCGCCTGGTCGGCATCCTCAGCTGGCGCGACATCCTGCGCAGCCTGCGCGGCCACTCCGACGAGGTGTCATAGCCAGTTCGGGGTCAGTGCCGACATTCAGACATTTCGTGAGCGAAATGTCCGAATGTCGGCACTGACCCCGAACTTGTTTAGTGGCCTTCGGCGGCGTTGAACATGGTTTTGGCGTAGATCAGGCCGAGGCCGTAGCCGCCGCCGTGGGCGATGGAGGTGGCGACGGTTTCGTCGTAGGTTTCGCCGCGCGCCCAGTCGCGTTGCAGTTCCAGCAGGTATTGCAGCGAGGTCATCGGACGGGCGCCAGCCTGGACCATGCGTTCGACGGCGCGCTGGTGGGCTTCGTCGGAGACGTCGCCGCTGGCGTCGGTGATCACATACACTTCAAAGCCCTGGTCCAGCGCTGACAGTGCCGGACCAACGATGCATACCGAAGTCCACAGGCCGGCCAGCACGATTTTGTCTTTGCCGATGGCGTTCACGCGCTCGGCGATGCGTGGGTCTTCCCAGGTGTTCATGGTGGTGCGGTCGATTGCCACTTCGTTCGGGAATACGTCTTTGATCTCGTTGAAGATCGGGCCGGAGAACGATTTTTCTGCCACGGTGGTCAGGATGGTCGGGACCTTGAATTCCTTGGCGGCCTTGGCGACCAGCGCCACGTTGTTGCGCAGCTGGACCGGATCGATCGACTTGGTGGCAAACGCCATTTGCGACTGGTGATCAATCATGATCAGTGCGTGGTTGCTTGGGCTCAGCAGAGTTTGACCTGGTTTTGCGATTGCGGTTGGCATGGTAGTGCTCCTTAGTTTCAATAATTTCGATTTGTATTTCGCGGTGCTCTGCGCTGTTGGAATGAAGTATGCGCGGCGAAAGACAAAACAAAAAGCGGAAAATTTTCCGCTTTATTATCGAAATTTTCGAATATGGAGATTTACTGCTGTGCCAACATCAGCAAGCCGACGAAGTCGAGATGTCGGCCAGCGGCCTGGGGCAGGCCGGGGGCGTAGCAGTCGAAACCGCTCTGGGCGCCGCCAGCGTCTGCCGGCACCGACACGCCCAGCTTGCTGCCGCCGTAGTGCATCAGCAGGCTGTGGCTCCACAGCAGCGGCAGCGGGATGCTGGAGTAGATGAACGGTAGCGTCTCGGTGTCCGCATGGCGCGTGGCGACGCGGGTGTTGATGTTGAGGCCTTCCGGTGTGCTCAGTTCCAGCTGCAAGGCGTCGTGCTGCGGGTCGGATTTGAGGAACAGGGCTAGCGGGAACATGGCGCTGTGCAGGTCGAAGCGGCTGCCCGGCAGCATGCGCAGGTAGTCCAGCTGCATCAGGCGGTTGGCGATGTGGCCCGGTTCTACCGGGCCGCTGACAAACTGCTGCAGGTTCATGGCCGGAATGTACATCACTTCCATCTTCGCAAACGGCGACAGGTTTTGCAGCCGCGCGGCGGTGCTGGCCAGTGGCTCGGCGTTCTGCGCCTTCAGCGTCAGCAGGCGTTGCGCGACCAGGGCGCCGATGATGGAGGTGGCGTGCGGCGTGTCGTAGTGGGCTGGATCGCGGTACATCCATTCCGGCGCGCGGCCGAGGAACAGAGACGACATCCATGCTCGCACGTCGATGTAGGGCAGCGCCAGTTCCTGGTAGGCGCGGATCTGCGCGTCGTAGATCGGATTCTGTACGCTCATGGAGAAGTGCTGCTGCTGCGCCAGCACCAGCGGCACAAACACGGCCGATGGATACAGGCGCGCTGCCACTTTCAGCAGCAGATGGAAGCACATCAGCCACGAATCCGCACCGCCGGGACGCGGCGCGAAGTGGCCGGCGTCGTTGATGCCGTATTCGTACAGGATCACATCGGCAGGCTGGCCGTTGAAGGTTTCGTGCAGGCGGCCGATCGCCGACAGCGAGGTGGTGGCGCCCACGGAGATCTGCACGATCTCCGCTTCGGCATAGCCTTGCAGCGATTGCGCCAGTCCTTGCACATAGCCGCCCTTGAGCAGCGAATTGGACCCGCCGATGATGAGGATACGCATGGTCGTTATGCCAGTACGGCAGTGATGATGTAGCGTTGCGCCAGCGCGTCCTGCACCGACAGTTCGGGATCGCTGCCACTGGCCAGCGCGATCTGGCGCAGCAGCGGCAGGAAGGCGTCGCGGCCAGGTTCATTCAGGATCACGGGCGAGCCGCCGGTCAGGCGGAAGCCGCATTGCTGCACCAGTTCCAGCAGCGTACCGCGCGTGAACTGGCGCAGTTCGTCCTGCTGCATCACGCCATCGGGACGATAGCGGAAGTCGCCCATGTTCAGGCGCACCTGCGCGCCCCAGTGCTGGGCGTTGCGCACCGAGAGCACCAGCGTGCCGTCGGCAGCCATGCTGCTGCGGATATGCGCTAGCAGCGCCCACGGGTCGCGCGAGCGTTCCAGCGCGCCATCCAGTACCCAGCAATTGGCCTGTGCCAGCTGGCGGTCGCGCTGCTCGTCCGGCGTTTCGAAGTCCTGGTTGTAGACGAAGTCGCAGTGCGCGCGTGCCTGCTCGGCGACGATGGCGTCGCGCTCGATGCCGGTGTAATTGCACACGGGGTTTTTCTGTTTGTAGGCTTTGGCAAACGCGCCATCGCCACAGCCCAGTTGCACCACCTTGATCGCGGCCGGCGGCATGAAGGCCATCAGCTCCTGGTTGATCTGCGTGGTGATCGGCTTGTCGTAGTGGTAGCCGCCGGTGCGGCGTACGGTGCCCTGCCAGTCGTGACGGATAAAGATGCGCTGTGCCGGGTTGTCGCTGAAATCGTTGTTGACCCATTCGACGTTGCGCAGCAGGTCGCTCTTGCCGGCACGGGCCAGCGCGATCATCGGCGGCAGCATCGGGGCACCGTGCTTGACCGGCAGCGGCCACTGGCGCACCACCTCGATGTTGGTCAGCATGCAGGCCGGGTGCAGGTAGGGCATGCTGTTCGGCCCATTCGGCTGGCCATGTTCGTCTACCGGCGTGACGTTGCCGACACCGTACATCTGCGGTTGCAGGTGCTCGTCCAGCGATTCCAGGAAACCGCGCTTGAGGATTTCCACGTCGGAGTCGAGGAACAGCACGCGGCCCGACAGTTCGAGGTTTTCAATCGCCCACGCCATGCCCGGGCCGTGGTGGATGTTGTAGCCGAACGGGATGAATTTCACGCCCTGGTATTGCGCGCAGACCGGCGCGATTTGCGCCGCGATCTCCGGCGCCGAGCCGTCGATGATGGTGACCGGGTTGTGCGGGTAGTGCTGGCGGAAGGTGCTCAACAGCGAGGCAATCAGGTCGGGTGCGTTGTACGACACCGCGATCATGGGGATCTGGTCGATGGGATTCATGGTCTGGCTCTTGGAAGTAGGGGCGGCGACGCGCTTCATGGCCGCCTCCAGGTTGCGCACCAGGCGCGGCGTGTCAAACAGGGCACAGCTCATGCGGTTGTCATTGAGCTGCTGCTTCATGGCGGCGATGCGGGCCGGATCGTTGGCCAGTGCGACCGCCTTCTCTTCGTAATCTTCGAAGGTGGTGGTGATCAGTTCGGGCAGGTTCACAGCGTGCAGCAGGCTGCCCGCCATGCGCGAGGCGAAGGTCGGACCGGAGCAGGTCAGCACCGGCAGGCCCGCCCACAGCGCATCGCTCGCGGTGGTGCCGCCGTTGAACGGGTAGGTGTCCAGGAACAGGTCGGCGATGCGGTAGCGTGCCAGATAGTCGGCTGGCAGCGCGCGGGTGGCGAAGATCAGGCGCTCTGGATCGATGCCGGCTGCTTTGGCGTGGTGCTTGAGGTTCTCGCCGACCAGCGGCGTATCGGCCACCAGCCACAGGACGGAATTGGGCACGCGGCGCAGGAGGTTCATCCAGTGCGCAAACAGCTCCGGCTTGTATTTGTAGCTGTTGCTGAAGGAGCAGAAGACAAACGCGTCTTCCGGCAGGTTGACCGAGGCGCGCGTTGGCGTGTTGCCGATCAGGCGCTGGCGGTCGTTGATCTGGAAGGTGTCGGGCAGGTGCAGCGGCTTCTCGGTGAAGTCTTTTTCCATCTCCGGCGTGATCAGGTATTCGTCGGAGATCACGTAGTCCACGCCAGGCAGGCCGGTGGTGCCGGGGAAGCCCAGCCATGTCATCTGCACTGGCGCCGGACGGTAGGCGAGGATCTGCGGACGCGCGCCGGAGGTCAGGCCGTGCAGGTCCACCAGGATGTCGATTTCGTTGGCGCGGATCAGCTGTGCGGCCTGTTCGTCGCTCAGCGTGTGGATCGGGATGTAGTGGTCCATGCCGGCGACCACGCGCGCGCGCAATGGCGAGCCGTCGTCACGGCTCCAGCTGAACGCGTAGACTTCAAACTGGCTGCGGTCATGCATGCCGTACAGCTCCGCCGTCAGGATCGATACGGCGTGCGAGCACAGGTCGGACGACAGATAGCCGATGCGCAGGCGCTGGTGGCCGTAGCTCTGGCCTGGCTGCGTCAGTGGCGCTACGCTGGCATCGAGCTTGTCGCTGACGAAGCGTTTGGCGGCGGCCATTTGCAGGTCCGGGTTGTCGGTGAGGCTCAGCATCGCCAGCGCCGAGGCGCCGTCTTCCATCTGCTGGCGGCTGATGTGCTCCAGGCCCGCCCAGGTCGGCCAGTGACACTGCTTCTGGCGCAGGTGGACCCAGTGCGTCATGACGTTGGTCTGGCTGGCATCCATGCGCAGGCTTTGCGCCAGCATCTCTTCCGCTTCCGGATACTGCTTCTGGATTTCCAGCAGGCGTCCCAGATTGTTCAGGGTCTGGATGTACAGCGCGCGCTGTTTGACCTTGTCGATCTTGACGGCGGGCGTCAGGATGGTGCGCCACATGTCCAGTGCGTCCTGCGGCTTGCCCATGCGTTCCAGCAGCGTGCCCAGATTCAGGCGGCCTTCAATGAAACGTGCCTGCAGCGCGATGCATTTGCGGTAGGCCGCTTCGGCGCCGGCATCGTCGTTGGTAGCGGCCAGCAGCGCGCCGAGGTTGAACCAGGCGGCATATGCCAGCGGCGAGCGGCTGGTGTGTTCTATCCAGGTGCGATACAGGTCGATGGCCAATTGGGGCTGGCCTTGTTGCGTCAGTGTGGCGGCGGCATCGAACAATTCGGGGATCGTCATGTTGCCGCGTGCGGCCAGTTTCAGCCATTGCGCGTGGGAGGATGCAGTCATTGAGGCGTAGTGTATTGATCGGTTGATCGGTAGGGCTGGTCTATCATACCCGCTTCCCCTCAGGGGCGAAAGGCGTCCAGCAGCAGGGTGGCCACCGTGGCGGGACTGGCGTGGCCGTCGGCGACCTGCTGCAAGGCTTGCGGCAGCGCGGCGCGGACGGCGGCGTGGCTGCGGAAGCGTTCCTGCAGACCGGCTTCCACCAGGTGCCACATCCATGCTTCGGCTTGATGCTTGCGGCGCTCGTCGAAGGCGCCGGCTTGCTGCATGGTGTCGCGGTAGCTCTGCAGCATGGCCCAGACTTCCGGGATGCCTTCGCCGGTGCTGGCGCTGGCTTGCAGGACCTGCATCTGCCAGTGCGGCGATGCTGGACGCAGCATGTGCAGTGCGGCTTTCATCTGGCCAGCGGCGACGGCGGTGGCGCGCGGGTCGAGGTCGGCCTTGTTGTAGACGACGATGTCGGCCAGCTCCAGTATGCCCTTCTTGATGCCCTGCAGTTCGTCGCCGGCGTTCGGCAGTTGCAGCAGCAGGAAAACGTCGCACATGCTGGCGACGGCGGTTTCACTCTGGCCGACGCCCACGGTTTCTACGATGATGACATCAAAACCGGCCGCTTCGCAGACCAGCATGGCCTCGCGGCTCTGGTGGCCCACACCGCCCAAGGCGCCGCGCGCGGGAGAGGGACGGATATAGGCGTTCTCCTGCTGCGACAGGCGCTCCATGCGGGTTTTGTCGCCAAGGATGGAGCCGCCGGTCAGTGGCGATGAGGGATCGACTGCGAGGACGGCCACGCGCAGGCCCTGCGCCAGCAGGTACATGCCAAAAGCTTCAATGAAAGTGGACTTGCCGACGCCCGGTACGCCGCTGATGCCGATGCGGAGCGCTTTGCCGGTGTGCGGTAAAAGACGGTCCAGCAAGGATTGCGCACGTAGCCGGTGGTCCGGCCGCGAGGATTCAACCAGGGTGATGGCTTTTGCGAGTGCGCGCCTTTGCCGCGCCAGCAGTGCGGTGGCGAGGACCTCGTCGTCCGGTTCAAGCGCCATCAGACGCGGGCCGCGTTTGAAGTGTTTGCGGCGGAGGCGGTGAAGGCCGCGTGGTTCGCGGCGACGGGAGCAGCCAGCGATTCGCGGATTTGCTCCAGCACTTCGGCGGCGCACAGGGGAATCGGCGTGCCAGGGCCGAAGATGCCTTTGACGCCTGCCTGGTACAGGAAGCCATGGTCCTGGGTCGGCACCACGCCGCCGACGAAGACGATGATGTCTTCCGCACCCTGTTCGCGTAGGGCCTCGATCAATTCCGGCACCAGCGTCTTGTGGCCGGCGGCCAGCGTGGAGACGCCGACCGCATGCACGTCATTTTCAATCGCCTGCCGCGCGGCTTCCTGCGGCGTCTGGAACAGCGGGCCGAGATCAACGTCGAAGCCCAGATCTGCAAATGCGGAGCCCACCACGCGCGCGCCGCGGTCATGGCCGTCCTGTCCGAGCTTGGCGACCATGATGCGGGGACGGCGGCCTTGCTCTACCGAGAACTGCGCCACTTCCGCGCGCAGGCGCGACCAGTTTTCATCATCGGCCAGGCCGGCCGAATACACGCCGGAGACGGTCTGGCTGGCGGCGCGGTGCCGTCCCCATGCCTGTTCCAGCGCGTCGGAAATCTCGCCCACGGTGGCGCGCAGGCGGGTGGCGCGGACTGCCAGTTCCAGCAGGTTGCCGTGGCCTTCGTAGGCCGCCACGCCCAGTTCCGCCAGCGCTGCGCCCACCGCCTCCTGATCGCGTGACGCACGGATCTCGGCCAGCCGCGCAATCTGCTGCTCGCGCACGGCCGTGTTGTCGATCTCGCGCGCTTCAACCTGGTCCTCAATGCCGCTCTGGTATTTGTTGACGCCCACGATGACATCCTTTCCTGCATCGATGCGTGCCTGCTTCACCGCAGCTGCCGCTTCGATCTTCAGTTTGGCCCAGCCGGAACCCACGGCCTGCGTCATGCCGCCCATCTGCTCTACCTCCTCGATGATGGCCCAGGCCTGATCGGCCACGTCCTGCGTCAGTTTTTCCATCATGTAGGAACCGGCCCATGGATCGATGACGCTGGTGATCTGCGTCTCTTCCTGCAAAATCAGCTGCGTGTTGCGGGCGATGCGGGCGGCGAATTCGGACGGCAGCGCGATCGCCTCGTCCAGCGAATTGGTGTGCAGCGACTGGGTGCCGCCAAACACCGCCGCCATGGCTTCCACCGTGGTGCGTACCACGTTGTTATAGGGGTCTTGCACGGTGAGCGACCAGCCGGACGTCTGGCAGTGCGTGCGCAGCATCAGCGACTTTTGCGACCTGGCGCCAAACGCTTTCATGATGCGGCACCACAGCAGGCGCGCGGCGCGCAGCTTGGCTACTTCCATGTAGAAGTTCATGCCGACGCCAAAGAAGAATGACAGGCGTCCTGCAAAATCGTCAACATCCATGCCCTTGTTGATGGCGGTGCGCACGTACTCCATGCCATCGGCCAGCGTCAGGCCCAGTTCCAGCGCGGGCGTGGCGCCGGCTTCCTGCATGTGGTAACCGGAAATCGATACCGAATTGAACTTCGGCATATGCTGCGCCGTGTAGGCAATGATGTCGGCGACCACGCGCATCGACGGTTCGGGCGGATAAATATAGGTATTCCGCACCATGAATTCTTTGAGAATGTCGTTCTGTATGGTACCGGACAGTTGTTCCGGCGCCACACCTGCCTCCTCTGCCGCGACGATATATCCGGCCAAAACCGGCAGCACCGCACCGTTCATGGTCATCGACACGGACACTTTATCGAGCGCGATGCCGTCAAAAAGGATCTTCATGTCCTCCACCGAATCGACCGCCACGCCAGCTTTGCCGACGTCGCCTTTCACGCGCGGATGGTCGGAATCATAACCCCGATGGGTGGCCAGATCGAAGGCCACGGACACGCCCTGGCCACCGCCGGCCAGCGTGCGGCGGTAGAAGGCGTTGGATTCGCTGGCAGTGGAAAAGCCGGCGTACTGGCGGATGGTCCACGGGCGTGCAGCGTACATGGTGGCTTGCGGGCCGCGCACAAAGGGCTCAAAGCCGGGCAGGGTGTCGGTGTGCGGCAGGCCGTCCAGATCCGCTGCCGTGTACAGCGCCTTCATGGTGATGCCATCTGCCTGCTGAGTATTGAGCCGGGCCGCGTCGCCGCCGGGTGCGGAACGTGCCGCCGCCGCATGCCAGTCCGCCAGCGTGGCAGCAGGGGCGGGAGGAACTGGGCGGCGTTCGGTCATATCTGGCTTTCGGCGGGCTGACGGTTGTGTGCCGATTGTACCTTGCAGTGACGGGCTTTCCTACCCATTGCACAGATGCTGAAAAGGGTGGTTTTTCCGTGGCTGTTTGGCATACCCAAAACCGGGATGGGTATGCTAGAGTGCAGCCTTCTGCCGGACGCTCGGCCGGTTTCTGATGTTTTAGCCAAACGCGATATTCATGCCTGAAAACCATCCCTTCCAGCTCGACCGGGTACGTTACCCGGGGCTGACCCGCATGGCCGACATCCTGCGTGCCAAACACCGTTTTGCCGCTGACATCATCGACCGTGGCGCCGCCCTGTTTGGCGCCGAATGGGCCGATGCATTCGAGCCGGTGCTCAACGCGCTGTTCCCGACCGAGGAGGCAGTAACGGCAGCTGCCAAGGGCTATTCGGTTTTCGCCATGCAGTCCATGCGCTTGCAGGCCGTGTTCGAGCGCGAACGCCAGTACAAGGCCAAGACCCACGAGCAGGCCTCCAGCGAGGTGTATTTCAACGAACAGCACATGATGCAGGAATACCTGCCAGGCCTGCTGCTGTCGCACTTCCTGTGGCCACACCATTACCGCCAGATCCAGTTCTTCAACAGCGCCTTTGTGCAGGCGATGCGTGTGGCGGGCGCCACTTCGTTCATGGAAGTCGGTATCGGCACCGGCTTGTATTCAGGCCTGCTGCTGCGCGCCTTGCCGCAGGTGCGTGGCGTGGGGCTGGACATCAGCCCGTCGTCGCAGCGCTTTACTGAAACACAACTGGCGGCGCTGGGCGTGGCGGACCGTTATCGCACCGAGCTGCGCGACGTTACCGCAGAGCCGCTGGAGCCGAAAGCCGACTGGCTGGTGTGCGTGGAAGTGCTGGAGCATCTGGATGATCCCGTTGCATTCCTGCGCGGCCTGCGCCGCAATATGGCGCCGGGCGCCAAGGCCTTCATCACGGCGGCGCTGAATGCGGCGCATGCCGACCATATTTACCTGTACCGCAACGGCGGCGAAGTGCTGGCGCATCTGATCGAAGCTGGCTTCACGCTCGAGCAATCGTTCATTGGCATGGCTTACAAGCCATCCGCACCGGGTGTGCCGGTGCCGGAAGCTGCCGCCTTCATCGTCTACTAGGAAGCCTTATGTCCCAAGCTGCCGTACCGAACACCGAAGTGCTGAGCGGTGAATTCGTCAACCTGCGTCCACTGCGTCCGGAAGACGCCGCGCTGACGCTGGACTGGCGTACCGCCCAGCGTGCGCGCTTCCTCAACGCTGGTGCTGCCAGTGTCGAACAGCAGGCCGCATGGATCGCCAGCCGTCCTGCATCCGAGTACAACTACATCATCGAACTGAAAAACGGCCACCCGGTCGGCATGCTGTCGCTGGTCGGCATCGACCGCGCCAATCGCCACGGCGAACCGGGCCGCTTCCTGATCGGCGACGAAGCCGCGACGCAGGGTGTACCCGCTGCGGTGGAAGCCATGAAGCTGCTGTATGAACTGGCGTTTGACCGCCTGGGCCTGCTGCGCGTGTGCGGCATCATCGCCGCCAACAACACGCTGATGATCAAGTGGCAGAAATACCTGGGTATGAAGGAAGAGGGCCGTCTGCGCAAGCACCTGTGCCAGAAGGATGGCTCGTTTGAAGATGCCGTGTACCTGGGCATGCTGGATGACGAATACCGCAAGAACGCGCTGCCGCGCATGAAGGTGCTGATCGCCGCCGCGCGCCAGGCCGCCAAATAATTCATTACAAGGACTACCCATGCTGAACCAAGACGCTATCCACGCCATCATCCTGCAGGCACTGAACAACATCAACGACGAGCGCGGCCCGGATGAACAGCTGACCGTCGGCCTGGACACCCGCCTGTTCGGCGCCGATGCGGTGCTTGATTCGCTGTCGCTGGTATCGGTGATCGTTGACGTTGAAGGCGCTGTATCCGAACAGGCCGGCCGCGACATCAGCCTGACCGACGACCGCGCCATGAGCCAGGACGTTTCACCGTTCACCGACGTGAACTCGCTGACCGCCTACATCGAGCTGCTGCTGTCGGAAAAGGCATGAACCCAACCGGCGCCACCTATGCTGGCAAGCTGGCGCTGATTACCGGCAGCCGGCGTGGCGTTGGACGCCTGGTCGCTGAGCACATCCTGCGCAACGGCGGCCGCGTGGCCGGCTTTGCGCGCGGCGAGTCAACGATCGACCATCCCGGCTACCATCACTTCCAGGTCGATATCGGTGATCCGGCTTCGGTGCAGCAGGGCTTTGCGGCGCTGAAGAAGGTGAGCGATGCGGTGCATATCGTGATCAACAACGCTGCCGTGCTGACCTCGCAGTACGCGATGATCATGCCGCCCGCGCAGGCACAAGCCATGATTAACACGAACCTGATGGGCGCCTTTATGGTGTCGCGCGAAGCCTCAAAGCTGATGCGCAAGGGGAAGTGGGGCCGCATCATCAATATCGGTTCGATGGCGGTGAGCCTGGAGCCGATTGGCGATTCCGTCTACGCTGCCTGCAAGGCCGGCCTGACGACGCTGGCCAATGTGATGGCCAAGGAACTGGCGCCGCTGAACATCACCTGCAATACGCTGTCCATCACCGCGATCAAGACCGACATGCTGGCGCAGCTGCCGGGCGATAAGATCGATGCCGTGATTGCCGGCTTGCCGATTCCGCGCTATGCGGAGCCGGACGACATCTTCAATATCATCGACTTCCTGGCGTCGGAACGCAGCGCGTACATCACCGCACAGACCATCTACATGGGCGGAGTGAACTGACATGGCGAGCGTGGTTGGCAATTGGGGCGGCGGGAATGTCTGGCGCGTCACCAGCGGCGAGTTTTCGTCGAATGCCTACTTCTGCGAAGCGCAGGTGGAGGGCGGCGGCATCCTGATTGATGCCGGGCTGGATGGCGAGACCATCGATGCTGAACTGAGCGAGCATGGCCTCCGTCCGCACGCGGTCTACTGCACCCACGGCCATTTCGACCACACTGGCAGCGCATCGCATTTCCAGAAAAAATACGGCAGTGCGGTGTTCGTGCCCAAGGCAGACCTGAAGCTGATGAAGGCCTCCAATTTCCTGCTGATGGCCATGAAGCTCAAGCACAAGGTGATGCTGCCTGAGGCGACACTGGTGGAGCCGGGCCATGTGGCCGACATTGCCGGCACGCCGCTGCGCTATCTGCCGGCGCCTGGCCACACGCCGGGTTCCTGCATCATCGAATTCGGCAATGCCTGGTTCACGGGCGACACGCTGTATGCGCGCGGTGTAGGCTTGTCGCATCTGCCGGGCGAGGACCATGCGGTGTTGAAGCAGACCATACTCGGCTACTGGCAGGATCTGACGCCGGAGCGCACCATCTATCCCGGCCACGGCAACGCGGCCGACGGCGAGTCGGTCCGTACCGGCAACGCCGCTTTGTTAAACTTTTTAGGGCTGGCTGCATCGTGAGCATTTCTCCATTCCCAGGTATTACCATCTCCGGCGTCGGCCATCATCTGCCCGAGCACGCGGAGGACAATGCGACCCTGTGCCGCAACCTGGATGTGACGCCAGAGTGGATCGTTGAGAAAACGGGCATCGAACAGCGCTACATTGCGGGGCCGGATGAATCGGCATCGCAGTATGCAGTGCTGGCGGCGCAGCGTGCGATTGAAATGGGGGGCATCAGCGTTGAGGAAGTGGACCTGATCATCGCCTGCACCTTCTCGGGTGATTACATTTATCCGCCGCTGTCGGCCAAGGTGCAGATGGAGCTGAAGGCCAGCAATGCGCAGATCTTCGATTTGCAGGCCAACTGCACCGGCTTTGTGACTGGCCTGACGGTGGCGTCGGACCGTATGCGGGTTGATCCCTCGGTGCGCAATGCTGTGGTGATTGGCGTGGAGTTCCTGTCGCGTTACATCGACCGCTCGGACGTCAACACGGCGATTTACCTGAGCGATGGCGCGGGTGCTGCGGTGCTGAGCCGCAGCGACGATCCGAAGGACGGCATTATTTCATCGGCCTTCCATACCGATAGTTCGAACTATGAGTCGGTGCGTATGCGTGGCGGTGGTTCCAGCCATCCACTGATCGGCCGCGCGTTTGATCCGGCGGTGGATTACATGGAGATGAATGGCATCGCGACGTGGAAGCAGGCGATTACCCATCTGCCGCGTGTGATCCGCAAGGCGTGCGAGAAGAGCGGAGTAGCGCCGGCGGATGTGGACTTCATGCTGTTTCATCAGGCGAACCTGCGCATGATCGAATACATCGTGCGCAAGATGGGCTATAAGCTGGAGCAGACCTACACCAACGTCGCCCGCGTGGGCAATACGGGGGCGGCGTCGCTGGCGATTGCCATGAGCGAGGCGGTGCAGAATAAGCTGGTCAAGGATGGCGATACGGTGGTGCTGGCTGCTGTGGGCGCCGGTTTCAACTTCGGCGCTTCGGTGTGGCGCTGGAAGATGGCCAAGAAGGAAGCGTAAATGTTTAAAGATTTCGATGCGATCCAGGTTGGCGAAACGCAGACGCTGACCAAGCACATTACCGAAGCGGACGTGCGCAAGTTCGTCGAGATGACGGGTGACGATAATCCGCTGCACGTGGACCGCGCGTACGCGGAGACGACGGCGTTCAAGGATATCGTGGTGCACGGCATGCTGGGTGCGTCGTTTATCTCGACGGTGATCGGGACCAAGCTGCCGGGCACCGGTGCGCTGTGGGTGTCGCAGAATATGGAGTTCCTGCTGCCGGTGCGCCTGGGCGATGTGCTGACGATCAGCGCGACGGTGTTGAAGAAGCATGAGCGTGAGCGTTTGCTGGAGCTGGATACGAAGATCGTCAATCAGAACCAGCAGCTGATTTTGACTGGTGTCGGCAAGGTGAAAGTGCTGGTGACGGCGGAGCCGGAGGCCAGGCCGGCTGCGGATGCGCGTCCACGTGTGGCGATTGTGACGGGTGGCGCTGGCGGCATCGGCAAGGCGATTTGCCAGCGTCTGGCGGCGGATGGCTTTGACGTGGTGGTGAACTATCGCGGCCAGGCGGATCGCGCGGCGCAGATTGTGGCGGAGATCAATGCTGCCGCTGGCGACGGTAAAGGTCGTGCGCTGGCAGTGCAGGCCGACATCGCGACCGAAGCAGGCGCGCAGGCCCTGTATCAGGCGGCGGTGAAGGTGTTTGGCGCTGTGAGTGTGCTGGTGAATAACGCTTCGCCGCGCATCAATCCAAAACCGTTCGGCGCGACGGCATGGGACGATGTGCAGCAGCAGATGGATGTGCAGGTCAAAGGCGCATTCCTGATGACCGGTGCGGTGGTGCCGGAGATGGGTGCGCGCAAGTGGGGCCGCATCGTGAATATTACGTCGCAGGTGCTGGATGGTTCGCCATCCGTTACATGGACTGGCTACGCAATGGCCAAGGGCGCGTTGCAGGTGTTCTCCAACTATATGGCCGCTGAACTGGGGCCGCAGGGCATTACGGTGAACTGCGTGTCGCCAGGCATGTGCGAGACCACGCTGATTGGCGATATTCCTGAGAAGGCGCAGCTCATGATCGCGCGTCAGACGCCATTGCGCCGCCTGGCCAAGCCGTCCGACGTGGCGGCGGCAGTGGCTTACCTGGTGTCGGATGACGCTGGCTTTATCACCGGTGACACCGTGGCCGTCAACGGCGGGATGGCGATGCGATGAGAGAGGTTCCTGTCGACCCTCGTGCTGCGGCGCTGGCGGTGCTGGCCAAAGCCGACAGCACCATGATGCAGCTCACGCAAGCCGTGAATACGCTGGAAAAGGAAGCGCAGCCGCGCACGGTGAAGATCGGCGTGTCGTCTTCCGCGACGGTGGACCTGCTGAATGTCTACCTGCGCAAACATGGCCTGCTGCATGGTGCGCGCATCGATCTGGTGGCGGGTAATTATGACGATCCTATCGGCGACATCGATCTGTTCACGCAAGCTGGCGTGGAGCAGATCGTGCTGCTGCCGTTCTTTGACAACCTGCTGCCATCGTTTGAAGCGCAGCTGGGAAATCTCGACCCATCCATCATCGATGCGAAGGAAGCGGAGCTGCGCCAGCGCTACCGCATGGTGTTCGACAAGGCGCGTGCTGTGCCGGCCATCTATCTTGGCACCTTCCACCGCATGGGCAGCCCGGCTGACGCAGCAGGGCAGGATGCGGTGGCGATTGTGCTGGCGCGCTTCAATGCCGCGCTGCGCGATGAAGCCGCCGCCTACGCGAATGTCCGCATCATCGATACGGAAGACATCGTGCGCGCAGTCGGCCAGGGCGCTGCGTTTGATACGCGTTTCTACTTCCGCAGCAAAGCACCCTACACCGGCGTCTACATGAATGAGCTTGCGCGGCGCATTGCCGCCGCTGCACGCGGCTTCGGCGCCCACTTCTACAAAGTACTGGCGGTGGATTGCGACAACACCTTGTGGGCCGGCGTGATTGGCGAAGACCTGCTGAACGGTATCAAGCTTGGTCCTTACGATTATCCGGGCAATATCTTCTGGCGTATGCAGCAGGAATTCGCGGCGCTGGAACGCCAGGGGATTCTGCTTGCACTGGTCACCAAGAACAATCCGGCGGATGTCGATGAAGTGCTGCACAAGCATCCGGACATGGTGCTCAAGGAATCGCAGCTGGTGGCCAAAAAAGTCAACTGGGAAGACAAGCCATCCAACCTGCGCGCGCTGGCCAAGGAGCTCAACGTCGGCCTGGATAGCATCGTCTTCCTGGATGATTCCTCGTTTGAATGCGAGGCCGTGCGCCAGCAGCTGCCGATGGTGAAGACCGTGCAGGTGCCGACTACGTTGTCCGACTATCCGCGCGTGGTGGCGGAAATCAAATCACTGTTCCTGGCTGGCGGCATCGCAGCCGACAGCAAAGACAAAACCGAACAATACCGCCAGCGTGCCGGCGCCGAAGAACTCAAAGCGCAATTCGACACGCAGGAAGACTATCTGGCCTCGCTGGAGCTCAAGGTCGAATTGACCCGCAACGCCCGCGCCAGCGCCGCCCGTATCAGCGAACTGTCGCAGAAGTCCAACCAGTTCAACCTCACCACCAGGCGCTACAGCGTGGCCGAGATTGAGCAGATGATGGAAGGCGCTAGCCATGCCGTCTACTCGCTGGTGGTCAGCGACAAATTCGGGAATGCCGGTCTGACCGGCGTGGCCGTGATGCGCTACGAAGGTCAGGCAGCCATCATTGAAAACTTCTTCATGAGCTGCCGCGTGATTGGCCGTGGCGTTGAAACGGGCATCTGGCCCCGCATCGTCGCCGATGCCATGCAGCGTGGCTGTACTGAACTACGTGCGGAATACGTCCCAAGCGCCAAGAACGCCCAGGTGGCAGACTTCTACAACCGCCTTGGCATGCCCGCACAAGAAGAAACCAGCGAAGGTGTGCGAAGATACACCATCGCCGCAGCGGATTTCGCTGCGCCCCCTAACCCATGGATAGAGATGACTTATGTTGAATGAAGACGCACTGAAACAAGTAATGGCCACCATGCTGAACGTGGATGCTGCCACGATCAACGAAGACTCCAGCATGGACAACGTGCCTAACTGGGACTCGCTGCGCCATATGAATCTGGTGCTGGCGCTGGAAGAGGAATTCAAGGTGAGCATTCCTGACGAAGACGCGGGCAATATCACTTCCTATAAACTGATCAAGCTGGTGCTGAACGATCTGGGAGTGTAAGCATGGAATGGCTGATCGAACGGTTCCAGAGCGCGCCGGAGCGCATCGCTTTCATCCACGAAGACCGTGAGGTCAGCTATGGCGGCGTCGTCTCGTCGATAGATGTTTTCTACCAGCGTGTGCAGGCAGCAGTCATCCAGCGGGGCCAGACCGTGGTGGTGCTGGGCGACTACTCGCCGGAAGTGTTCTGCATGATCATGGCGCTGTGCCGCAACGGCAGCATCGTGATTCCGTTGACCCGCAGCTCGGTGGTGGAAGAGTCGGTGGCGCTGGCCGTTTCGGGCTGTGAATGGTATGTGGAGTTCGACGCGGCTGGCCGCGACGCCACCATTACCCATCGTGGTCTGAAAAGCGATAACGCGCTGCTCAACGAATTCCGCCAGCGCGGCACGCCGGGCATGGTGCTGTTCTCGTCCGGTTCGACCGGCAAGCCAAAAGGCATCCTGCACGACTTTAACCAGGTCACGGAGAAGTTCCGCAAGCAGCGTAACCCGGTTGTGGCCATACCGTTCCTGATGATCGACCACTTCGGCGGCATCAACACCATCCTGGCGATTACGTCCAGCCTGGGCACGGTGGTGACGGTGGCAGACCGCTCGGTGCCGAACATCTGCGCTGCGATCGAGAAGTACAAGGTGGAGCTGCTGCCCGCCACGCCGTCCTTCCTGACGTTGATGATGGCGTCTAATTTGCAGAACCAGTACGACCTGTCATCGTTGAAGCGTATTACCTACGGTACGGAAGTGATGCCGCAATCGACGCTGGACCGCGTACGCGCGCAGTTCCCCGGTGTGGATCTGCTGCAGACCTATGGCCTGTCGGAAGTCGGCGTGCTGCGTTCGCAGTCGCGCGAGGATGGTTCGTTGTGGGTGCGTGTGGGCGGTGAAGGCTTCCAGACCAAGGTGGTGGATGGCGTGCTGTGGATTAAATCGCAGTATGCGATGGTCGGCTACCTGAATGCGCCTTCCGAGTTTGATGCGGATGGCTGGTTCAATACGCAGGATCAGGTGGAGGTGGATGGCGATTACTTCCGCATCCTGGGCCGCGTGACGGACCTGATCAACGTGGCGGGCCAGAAGGTATATCCGTCGGAAGTGGAGAGCGTGATTCTGGAGATGGACAACGTGCAGGACGTGGCGGTGTTCGGCGAGAAGCACGCCATGCTGGGTAACATCGTGGTCGCCAAGGTGGTGGTGGATACGCCGGAAACTGCGGACAGCCTGAAGAAGCGTATCCGCCAGGAGTGCCTGGCACACCTGGCGCCGTTCAAGGTGCCGGCCAAAGTCATTCTGGCAGAAGGTCCGCTGCACAGCACGCGGCAGAAAAAAATCCGCCGCGCCTGAATTAAAACTCGACCGTCGCGCCGTCCGGTAGGTATTTACGATACTGGGCGAGCGCGCCTTTGATGGCGGCATTGCTCATCTCGAAGAAGTAATCATCCTCGCTCTCATCCACCTTCACGGCGCCAAAGCGTTCGTGGAACTGGATGACGGAGGCGTTCCCCTTGCGCACATCGAAGTGCGCGCGCTGGAAGCCGATCTGCAGCGCGAAGTCGTAAATCATCAGTGCCGACTCGACACCAAACCCACTCGGCGCCTGGTCGCTCTTGATCCATGATCCCCAGCAGAATGAATCGCCACGCTGGTCATACAGCCGCACGGTGCCGCACGGCGTGCCATCGAGCTTGCAGATGATGAAGTAGACCTGCGTATCATCTGCGGCATAACGTGTCAGCCAGTCACGCTGCGCTTGCACGTCTGGCGTGGTGGCGGACAGGAATTCACCCTTCTTCTCGTCGGTGCGCAAGGCCAGGATGAATTCTGCATCGGCGACCGTGGCATCACGGAACATCAACTGCCTGCCGCGCACGGAGCGCGGCTTACGAAACTGCGGCGTACTCATCTCAACCTGCAATCTCCGCCAGTGCGGCTTTGACGCCAGCCACCACTTCCGCTGCATCGTCCAGCGTCATGGTCGGCGACACGGGCAGGCTCAGAACTTCGCGGTGGATCACTTCCGCAATCGGGAAGTCGCCTTCCTTGTAGCCCAGGTCTGCGTAGGCCGGCTGCAGATGCGGCGGCACGGGATAGTGCACGATGGTGCCGATCTGTTTTTCCGCCAGTTTCTTGGCCAGACGGTCGCGCTGCGCGTGACGCACCACGTACAGATGCCATACCGGCTCTGCCCATGCTGGAATCTCCGGCAGGATCAGGCCATCGATGCCAGCCAGGTGCTGTTGATAGTAGGCGGCGACGGCGCGGCGTTGCTGGTTGCCCGCATCCAGTGCTGGCAGCTTTACTGCCAGCAGGGCGGCCTGCAATTCGTCCAGCCGCGAGTTGTAGCCGGGGACGTCGTTGTAGTACTTGATCTTGGAGCCGTAATTGCGATAGGTGCGGATGCGTTCCGCCAGTGCGTCGTCGCTGGTGGTGACTGCGCCGCCGTCGCCCAGTGCGCCCAGGTTTTTACCCGGGTAGAAGCTGAAGGCTGCCGCATCGCCCAGCTGGCCCGTGACGCCACCTTGATAGCGCGCACCGTGTGCCTGCGCAGCGTCTTCGATCAGCTTCAGGCCACGGCGTTTGGCGATGTCTTTCAACGGCCCCATATCGGCCGGCTGGCCGTACAGGTGCACGGCGATGATGGCCTTGGTCTTGGCGGTGACGGCCGCTTCGACTTTCGATGGATCGATATTGTAGGTGCCTTCCACCGGCTCCACGGGCACCGGCTTGGCGCCGCAATGGCTCACTGCCAGCCAGGTGGCGATGAAGGTGTTGGATGGGACGATGACTTCGTCGCCAGGGCCGATGCCGTAGCCTTTCAAAATCAGGAAGATGGCATCGAGGCCGTTGGCCACGCCGATACCGTGGGCGCTGTTGCAGTACTCAGCAAAGCTGGCTTCAAAGGCGGCCGTTTCGGAGCCCAGAATGTACCAGCCGGAGTTCAGCACGCGCTTGAACGCAGCTTCCAGCTCGGCGGCTTGCGCCAGGTTGATTGCTTTCAGGTCGAGGAAGGGGACGCTCATGATAATTCCAATCTGTGTTTAAAACACCGTATTCACCAGACGCAGCAGGTCTGGCATGTACAGGTCGGGCACCCGCTTCAAGGTGAAACGGCGGGTGCCGAGGATTTCCAGGAAGCTGGCGCCGTTCAGCCAGTCGGACGAGGCGACCTTGTCCAGCTTGAAGTGGTGATAAGGACGGCCTTCGGTGAACTGGTCAACCACGCGGGCCTGGTAGGTCAGGCAGTCGATTTCGACGCGCACCTTGTCGCCGCGGTAGTCCATGTCCATGCGGACGATGTTGTCGATCGGCGCGCCGCAGTCTTGCAGCCGCGCGTTCAGTTTAGCGAGGAACTGCTGCATGTCGACGGCGGGGCCGTCCACGCTGGCGGTCTTCTGCGGGCGCGAGGCGAGGAATTCCTGCGCGTCGTCACGGTAGCTTTCCGCTTCGTAGGTCTGGGCGATGGTCAGCTCGGGGCCATTCGGGCCGATGCCGTAGTAATCGCCGGCCAGCATGGGCTGGACGCGCCTGGCGGTTTCCGGCCGCACCTTGTGGGCGTAGTCGGTCAGCTCCACCGGCGTCTGCACTGCCATGTTGATGTCCGAGCGCATATTGCCATCGTCGATGAGCAGATTGGCGCCGAATGGAATCGCCACATCCGGATTCAGGATTTCCACATTGTTGAGGAAATCGTCCATGTAGTGGTTGACCAGGCGCGCGCGCTCGCGTTCCTTGTGCGCCTTGCCTTCGATATCGTCGTCGTACTCCATCAGGAATGGGTACCAGTGGATGTAGGCATACGGCACGCAGGCAACGTTGATGTGCGGATTAATCTGCGTGAACTTGCGCATCGACGCCGGCTGCAGGTAGTTGTCGTTGCCGTGGTAGACGCAGAAGCGGTCGTTGTAGACGATGGCCGAGGAGTCGATGCCATTGCTCTCGTGGTTGATCGCGTACAGCTTCACGCCGGGGAAGATCTCGTTGACGGTTTCCGGCGGCACCACGGTGACTTCGCGGCCAACCTTCTCCTTGATGTCGGACTCGAAGCCGGGACGGTCGCCAACGATGATGAGCTTCACTTCCGGCTTCAACTTGCTCAGGAAGGGCACATCGTAGTGGTCCTGGTGGATGTGCGACACCACCACTGCATCCACCTCGTACCAGCGCGGATCAACCACCTGCGGCGGGTAGAACACCCAGGCGTTATCGTAAGGCTGCGACAGCACGATCGGGTCGAACAGAATCTTTTTGCCGCCCAAAACCACCAGCGCCGAGGCGTGGCCTGGGTAGAACAAGCCGTTGCCGGCGCCGAAGCGTTGGTAGAAGCTGGTCAGTTGTGGATTCGTCATGATGCGTTATGTGGGATGATGTTTGTGTGCGGCCTGCACGAATTCGTCGTAGTCGAAATAGTAGTCGGATGGATCGTAGTGGGTCGACGCCAGCACCAGGCAAACGCCGCCCGACGAGAAGTTCTCCACCTCGCGCCACATCATGCCCGGTACATACAGGCCATAGTAGGAGCGGTTCAGGTGCACACGCTTGCGGTTGTAGCCGTCGTCGACAATCACGTCGAAGCTGCCCGACATGGCGATGAAAAACTGCTGCAGTTCCAGGTGGCCGTGGCCGGCGCGCGAAGAGCCGCCTGGCACGTCGTACAGGTAGTACACACGCTTGATATCGAACGGGACGTGCTGTCCGCTTTCGATCACGGACAGGTTGCCGCGCGGGTCGTGGTATTTGGGCAGGTCGATCAGCCGGCTTTTATCAAGGTGTGACATGCATTAGCTCCTTACTGATACAGTTTGGCCAGTTTGGCCAGATAGCGTTCGCGCGCTTCACCGACTTGCGGGAAGATGTTATTCAGACGCAGGAACACGGCGTCCACCTGTGGATTCATGGAGCGGTATTCGTCGCGGTTGATCGTGTCGGCGTCCAACGAGACGCGCAGCAGGTCGATGTAGTCCGAGAAGCAGTTGCCGAAGAACGGATTGGAGGCCGGGTTGGAATTCGACTGCAGGCGCAGGTCCTTGCGGAAGTAGGTCAGCTCTTCGTCGATGTAGAACATGCTGGCGTTTTTGGTCAGATTCAGATACGCGATCAGGTCGGCCAGGCCGGTGAGGAAGTCATGGTCGCCCATCTTGTACAGATTGTGCAGGCCGACGTTCCACATGGTCTGACGGCGGAACATCACGGTGGTGAATTCGCCGATGAAGTTCTCCATGCCCAGCGTAACGCGGCGTTGCACGTCCAGGCCGGACAGGGTGCCGCTGGCCTCATACGGACGGCGGGTTTCAACGCGCTCGTTGTCGGAGTTGATGACCTGCGAGGCCGAGAAAACCAGCTCCACTTCAGGGCGCGGCTGCATCGCCGCCACCATGCGTTCGATGCAGAACGGATGCAGCAGGTCATCGTCAAACAGCGGCTTGACGTATTCGCCCTTGGCGCCGGCCAGTGCCGCGTTGACGTTCTGTTCGCGATACACGCTGGAGCGCTGGTAGATCACGCCATTGTGGGCGTAGCGTGCGCAGATGTCGCGGATCTCTTCGGTCGGGCAGTTGTCGCTGACCAGGATTTCGGTGTTCTGATAGGTCTGGCCGACGGCCGAACGCAAACACATTTCGAAATGCTGCGGCTTGTAAGACGGGATGATGATGCTGACTTTTGGATAGCTCATGTAAGGGTCCGTGTAAGTCGGTAGTTATGCGGTGACCGCGACCATGATGTACTGCCATGGCAGCGCATCTTCCACTGCCATCACCGGATCGACGCCGCTGGCGCCGGCCATCATGCGGATCGCCGGCAGGTATTTCTCGCGCGCCGGTTCATCGGTAATGCGCGCGCTGCCGCCGCTGATCTGGAAGCCGGACTGCTGCAGCATCTCCAGCATGACGCCGCGCGTGAACATGCGCTTGCGCGATTTTTCGATGCCGCCGGCGCCATAGCGCATATCGCCCGCGTTCAGGCGCGCCTGCATGCTCCAGTGCTGGAAATTGCGCAGCGCGATCACGATCTTGCCGCCCGGAGCGATATTGGTGCGGATCTTGTGCAGCAGGCTCCATGGATCGTCCACCTTTTCCAGCGCCTCATCCAGTACCCAGCAATCGGCGCCGCGTACGTGGTCCCACAGCTCCGCGCCGGCATGCTCGATATGATCGTTGAAGACGAAATCGCAATGCGGACGCGCTGCCTGCGCCAGCGCCGGATCGGCTTCGATGCCGGTGTAGTTGGCCAGCGGATTGCGGGCGCGGTAAGCCTTGGCGAAGGAGCCGTCGCGGCAGCCCAGTTCCACCACCTTGCGGGCAGTGACCGGCACAAGGTTCAGCAGGTCCGCATTGATCTCGGCACTGGCGCTCGGCAGGTCGTAGTGGTAGCCGCCGGTGCGGATCACGGTGCCCTGCCAGTCATGCTTGATGTAGTGGCGCTGCGGCTCGCGGCTGAAATCATCGCGCACCCAGTCCACGCCCAGCAGCAGATTGCTGGCGCCGGCCTGGTGCAGCGCGATCATCGCCGGCAGCAGCGGGGCGCCGTGCTTGATCGGCATTGGCCACTGGCGCATCACCTCCACGTTGACCAGCATGCAGGCCGGGTGCAGGTAAGGGATGCCGTCCACATCGCGGCTGTGGCCTGATTCGTTGACCCACTGGACGTTGCCGACGCCGTACATCTGCGGTTTCAGATGGCTGTGCAGCGATTCAAGGAAGCCCGACTTGAGGATCTCCACATCCGAATCGAGGAACAGCACCTCGCCCGACAGGCCCAGATGATTGATGGCCCACGACATGCCGGGACCATGGTGGATGTTGTAGCCGAACGGGATGAACTCGACGTTGTCGTAGCCATCGGTGATGGCGCGGATCTGCTCCGCCACATCCGGATTCGAGCCGTCGATCACGTAGACGCGGTTGGTGTAGTGCTGGCGCAGGGTGCGCAGCAGCGCCTCGATCAGGTCCGGTGCGTTGTAGGACACCGTGACAATCGGGATCTGGTCGATACGCACCGGCGCAGGCGAAGCTTCTTCCGACGGATGCACGGCATGCGCTGGTGCGGCCAGGCGCGGTGCGGCCGGCTTGGCGACCTTGAGCAGCGCCGCTTCCATATTGCGCACGAAGCGCGGGCTGTCGAACAGCGCACAGCTCAGGCGGTTGGCCTGCAGCTGACGCTTCATCGCGGCGATACGCTGCGGGTTGTTGGCCAGTTCCACGGCCTTCTCTTCGTAGTCGGCGAAGTTATGGGTAATCAGCTGCGACAGGTCGACCGCGCGCAGCAGGCTGCCCGCCATGCGCGACGAGAAGGTCTGGCCGGCGCAGGTCAGCAGCGGCAGGCCGGCCCACAGCGCATCGCTGGCGGTGGTGCCGGCGTTGAACGGGAAAGTGTCCAGGAACAGGTCGGCCAACTGGTAGCGCGCCAGGTATTCGGCCGGCACGGCCCGCGTGTTGAATATCAGGCGGTTGCGGTCGATGCCGGCCGCTTCGGCGTTGCGGTACAGGTTCTCGCGCACTTCCGGATAATCGGCCACCAGCCACAGGACCGAATTCGGCACGCGGCGCAGAATGTTCATCCACACCTCGAACAGGTCGGGCGTGAACTTGAAGTTGTTGTTGAACGAGCAGAAGACAAACGCGTCTTCCGGCAGGTTGACCGAGGAGCGCGTCGGCTTTGGTGCGATGGCGCGCTGGCGGTCGTTGATCTGGAAGCAGTCCGGCAGATACAGCGGCTTCTCGGTGAAGTGCGCGGTCATCTCCGGCGTAATCAGGAACTCGTCGGCGATCACGTAATCGATGCCGGGCAGGCCGGTGCTGCCGGGGAAGCCGAGATAGGTCAGCTGCACAGGGGCCGGGCGGTAGGCCAGGATCTGCGGGCGTGCGCCCAGCGTCAGGCCGTGCAGGTCGACCAGGATATCGATTTCGTGGGCGCGGATGGTGCGCGCGGCCTGCTCGTCACTGAGCTTATCGATGCGGATGTAATGGTCCATGGCCTTGACCACGCGGGCGCGGATCGGCGAACCGTCTTCGCGGCTCCAGCTGAAGGCGTAGACCTCGAACTTGTTACGGTCATGCAGCTCATACAGCTCGGCGGTCAGGATGGACACTGCGTGCGAGCAGAAGTCCGACGACAGGTAGCCGATGCGCAGGCGGTTGTGGCCATAGCCATGGGCGCCCGTCAGCGGCGCGACGGCGGCGTTGATCTTCTCGTTGACGAAGCGCTTGGCGGCGGCCAGCTGCATGGCCGGATCGGCGGAGGCGCTGAGCATGGCCAGCGCCGAGGTGCCCTCCATCATGGTGGCCAGCGAGATGTGCTCAAGGCCCGAGTAGACCGGCCATTCGCACTGCTTCTGGCGCAGGTGCACCCAGTGGGTCATCACATTGGCCTGTTGCGGATCGACGCCGAGGCTCACGGCCAGCATGGCTTCCGCTTCCGGATAGCGTTTTTGAATTTCCAGCAGACGGCCCAGATTGTTCAGGGTCTGGATGTACAGCGTGGTGTTGGTCTTGATGTCCGGTTCGATCGGATCGGACAGGATGGACTGCCACATCGCCAGCGCGTCGTTGGGGCGGCCGGTGCGTTCCAGCAGCGTACCGAGATTGAGGCGGGCCTCGACGAAATGCGGATTCAGCGCCATCGCCTTGCGCAGCACCACCTCGGCGCCCGCGTCATCGCCCGAGCTGGACAGCACCACCGCCAGATTGAAGCAGGCAGCGTACGCCAGTGGCGAAGGGGTGTAATCGATCCAGGTACGGTACAGGGCGATAGCGGCTTGCAACTGACCGCTTTCCTGGAGCACCGCCGCCGCACCGAACAGGTCGCCGATGGAGAGGACGCCTTTGACGGCCATACCCATGACAGTGCCCAGCGGGCTGTTATCGACGGGGACAGGTGCAGCAGGTACTTGTACGGTCATAGCTGAGCTTCAAATAGAACCACAAAAGGTAAGCCCTATCATACCTTTTTGTAGCTAGGTAAGGGGCAACTTTTGGCTCTGGAGCAAGACTGTAAAACGCCCGCTGCTCAACCATTCAGCACTCCGGGGTCAGTTCTTGCAATCCAACACGAGCTCAGCCGTAAGATGACTTACGGCTGAGCTCGTGTTGGATTGCAAGAACTGACCCCGGAGTGGCCGCGGGTTTTTAGCGGTTGGGGACGGTGAACCAGCTGGTGGCGTGTTCGGTCGCCGGGGTTTTTCCGGTGACGGCGGCAGTGAAGCCTTGCAGGCCTTGGGCGGCGCGGTATTGCTTGAGGGCGTCGCTCAGGGCCTGGCTGCCGTCGGCCAGGGCGGCTGCCGAGGCTGCCGGTTTGGCGGTCTCCAGCTGTGGCGCGGAGGACGCCGGCGCGGCCGCAGTGCTGGCGTAGCCGGCGATGGCGTTGCTCAGGCCGCTCACTTGCTGTTGCAGGGAGGCAGATGGTGTTGCTGTCTGGTTCTGCGCCAGGAACCAGACGTCCGCGCTCTGGTGCACGCTGCCGTCGTTGCTGGTGTAGCTCGAGGTCAGGCCGACGAGGTTGCCGTTCTGCTGGGTCAGGGTGTGGTTGGCCTTGACGCTGATCGATGCAATCTTGAGCTGGGCCAGGGTCTTCAGTTCATCGGCCTGGCTGATGCCGTCGGAGTTGCCGTCGATCCAGACGCGCAGTTCGCCGTAGGCGCTGTCGGCGCTGGTGATCTGGCCGTCGCCGTTGCTGTCCAGCGCTTGCAGGGCGCTGTAGCCGTCCCTGGCCTTGCTGCCGCCGGCCAGCGTGGTGCCGCTGCCGAACAGTTCGCTGCCGTCGTTGATGATGCCGTCGCCATTGCGGTCCAAGGCCAGCAGGCCGTCGTGGGCGTCGACCCAGCCGGTGCTGACTTTCTGGCCGGCGCCGCGGATGTCGAACTGGACGCCGGCGGCAATGCTCTGCGTTTGTACGCCGTTGCCGTCAAGGTCGAGGATCAGCGGCGTTGCGTAATTCACCGAGGAGGCGTTCAGCGACATGGTCTGGGTGACGGACATCGCTGCCACCTGGCTGCCGGTGAAGGCGTTGGCCTGGGACAGGCTCAGCGCGGCCAGTCCGGCGGTCGCCAGCGATGGCATCTGGCCGGCGGTGAAGGCTTGCAGCTGGGTGTTGCTGAAGACGATGAGCTGGCTGGTTTTCAGGCCGGCGACCTGGGCGTTGGTCAGGCCGGCGATCTGGTCGGTGGACAGGTAGCCGATCTGGCTGGCGGTCAGCGCGCCCAGCTGGACCGTGGTCCAGGCCGCCAGCTGGGTGGTGGTGAAGCCGGAGATCTGGTCCACGCTCAATGCGGCGATCTGGGCGTTTTTGAGCGCGGCCATCTGGGTGGTGGTCAGCGCACCTGCCTGGGTGCCGGTCAGGGCGTTGAGCTGGGTGCTGCTCAAGGCCTGGATCTGCGCGGTGGTCATGGCGCGCAGCTGGTCGGAGCCGAGTGCGCCCACCTGGTCGACGGTCAGCGCCGGGATCTGGCTCAGCTTGATCGCGGCAACCTGGTCGGTGGTCAGCGACTGGACTTGCGGATCGGACAGCGCGGCCAGCTGCGCGGTGGTCAGGTAGCCGATCTGGGCGGTGCGCAGCGCGGTAATCTGCGTGGTGCTCAGGGCGTACATCTGGTCGGCGGTCATGGCGCCCAGCTGGACACTGGTGAGCGCCTGGATCTGGCTGGTGTTGAGGCCGACCAGTTTGCTCGTGTCCAGGCTGGACAGTTGCGAGGTGCCGATGGCGGCCACGTCCTGCGTGGTCAGCGCGCCCAGTTGGTCGGTGGACAGGCCGGTGAAGGCGTCGACGCTCAGCGCGGCTGCTTGTTGCGTGCTCAGCGCTTGCAGCTGGTCGGTGCTGAAGGCGGCGATCTGGCTGGCGTCCACGGCGTTGACCTGGGCGGTTTTCAGGCCGCGTACCTGGCTGGTGGTCAGCGCGGACGTTTGCGCGGTGCTGAGGCCGGCGAACTGGCCGGCGCTCAATGCTGCCACGTCCTGGGTGTCGAGCGCGGCCACTTGCGCCGTGCTCAGCGCAGCCAGCTGGTCGGCTGTCAGCGTTGGCATCTGGGCGGTGGACAGGCCGGTCATCTGGTCGCTGCGCAGTGCGGCGATCTGGGCCGTGCTGAGGCTGCTGATCTGCGCGGTGGTCATGGTGGCGATCTGCACCGTGCGCAGCGACTGGATCTGGTCGCTGCCGAGCGCGGCCAGGCTGTCGACGGTAAAGCCGTACGCCAGCTGGGCGGTGGTCAGCGCCGTGATGTGGTCGGTGTCGAGCGCTGCGGCCTGGGCCGTGGTGAGGCCATTGCTGAGCTGGCTCGTGCCAAGTGCTGCCAGTTGCGCAGTGCTCAGGGCGTTGAGCTGGAGCGCAGCCATGGCGCCCAGTTGCTGGGCGTTCAGGGCGGCGATCTGGCGCGTGGTCAGGACGCCGACGTCCGCCGTTTCCAGCGCGGCCACCTGGTCGCTGCCCAGGGCGGCGATTTGCTGGGTGGTCAGTGTGGTGGTCTGGGCGGTGGTCAGGGCGACGATCTGTTCGGTGGTCAGCAGGCTGATCTGGGCCGTGCTCAGCGTCGCGGTTTGCGCGGTGCGCAGTGCGGCCAGCTGGTCGGTGGTCAGCGCGGCAATCGCGGCCGCGCCCACGCCCCAGGTCAGCTGGCTGGTGCTCAGCGCGCTGATGTGGTTGGTGTCCAGTGCGGCCAGCTGCGCTGTGCTGAGACCGGCACTGATCTGGGCCGTGGTCAGCGCGGCCAGCTCGGTGCTGGTCAGGCTGTTGAGCTGGTCGGTGCTCAGCGTGTTCAGCTGGTCGCTGGTCAGGGCCTGCATCTGGCGCGTGCTGAACGAGGACAGGTCGGCGGTTTCCAGGGCGGCGATCTGGTCGGTGGTCAGGGCGGCCACCTGCCTGGTGGCCAGCGCGGCGGCTTGCGCGGTGGTCAGCGCGACGATTTGCGCGGTGGTCAGGCCGCTGCTGACCTGGTCGGTGCTCAAGGTGCTGATCTGCGCGGTCGACAGCGAGGCCAGCTGGTCGGTCAGCAGCGCTTGCAGCTGATCGGTGTTCAGCAGGCCCAGCTGTGCCGTGCCCAGTGCGGCCAGGTCGACGGTTTCCAGTGCGGCCACCTGGGCGCTGGTCAGGGCGCCCAGCTGCATGCTGTTGAGCGCGCGCACTTGCTGCGTGGTCAGCGCGACGATCTGGTCGGTGGTCAGCGCGCCAAACTGGCCCGATTGCAGGTTGCGGATGGCGGCGGTGCTGATGACGGCGAACTGGTCGGTGCTCAAGGTGCTGAGCTGTCCGGTACTCAGTGCACCGGCCTGGGTCGAGGTCAGGGCGCCGATCTGGGCCGTGGTCAGCTGGCTGAACTGGCTGGTGGTCAGCGATTCCAGCATGGCCGTGGTCAGCGCGGTGAAGGCGCTGGTGGACAGGGCGTTGAGCTGGTCGCTGGTCAGCGCGGCAAATTGCGTGGTGCTCAGTGCGGCCAGCTGGTTGCTGCGCAGCGCAACAAAGTCGGCCGTGCTCAGCGCACCGATCTGGCTGGTGCTGAAGGCGGCAATCTGGGCCGAGTTGAGCGCGGTGGCTTGCGTGCTGTTCAGCGCGGCAACCTGGTCGGTGTTGAGGGCCTTGATCTGATCGCTGCTGATGCCGGTCATTTGCGCGGTGGTCAGCACGCTGACCAGGTCGGTGGTCAGCGCGGCGATGTTGGCGGTGGTGATGGCGGCAATCTGCGTGCTCTTGAGCGCGATGAAGTCGGCGCTTTCCAGCGCGTCAAGCTGGTCGCTGCTGAGTGCGGCGACCTGGGCGGTGCCCAGCGAGGCGGCCTGCATGCTGCTCAGTGCCACCATCTGGTCGGTGGTGATGGCGCCGAACTGGGCGGCGTTGAGCGCGGCGATCTGGCTGCTGGACAGGGTGGCGAAGTTGTCGGTGCTGAGGGCGGCGATCTGGCTGCTGCTCAGTGCGTTCAACTGGCGCGTGCCCAGGTTGTCCACCTGCAGTGTGGTCAGCGCGGCGACCTGGTCGGTAGTCAGCGCGCGTGCCTGCGACGAGGTCAGTGCGTCGATCTGGTCGGTGGTCAGGTGCTGCAACTGGTCGATGGTCAGCGAGATCAGCTGGTTGGTGCTGAGGCCGGCAACTTGCGCGGTTTTCAGCGCCGACACGGCGTCCGTGCCCAGGGCCTGGAACTGGTCGGTGCTCAGCGCGCCAAGCTGGGCACCGCTGAGGCCGGCGGCCTGCTGGGTGCTGAAGCCGGCAATGTGGGCCAGGTCCAGCTGGCTCATCTGCAAGGTGCTCAGCGCGGCGATCTGGTTGCTGCTCAGGACGGCCAGGTCTTCCAGCTCCAGCGCGGCCAGCTGGGACGAGTTCAGCGAGGCGATCTGCGCGGTCGCCAGCATGCCGGCCTGGTCGGTGGTCAGCAGGATGATCTGGTCGCTGCTCAGTGCGCGGAATTGCGTGGTGGTCAGCGCGTTGAGCTGGGCGGTGCCGAGGTTTTGCCACTGGACGCCGTACAGGCTGTTGAGCTGGTCGCTGCTCAGCGCCTGCAACTGCGCGGCCTTGAGGACGGCCAGGTCTTCAGTTTCGACGGCCTGGATCTGGCTTGTGGTCAGTGCGGCCACCTGCGCCGTGCCCAGCGCCTGCACCTGCTGGGTGGTCAGGGCAATGATGCGGTCGTTGGTCAGCGCTTGCAGCTGGGTGCTGCTGAGGGCCTGGATCTGGCTGGTCTTGAGCGCGGCCAGGTCTTCCAGCTCGATCGCGCCGAGCTGGGCGGTGGTCAGCAGCGCCACTTGCGCCGTGCTCAGGAAGCCGAATTGCTGGGTGGTCAGGCCGACGATCTGGTCACTGCTGAGTGCCTGCAGCTGCGCGCTGCTGAGCGCGGTCAGCTGGACCAGGCCCAGGCTTTGCAGCTGGCCCGGTTGCAGCGTGTTCAGCTGGTCGCTCGACAGCGCCTGGATCTGCGCGGATTTCAGCGCGAACAGGTCGTCGGTGCTCAGGGCTTGTACTTGCGCCGAGGTCAGCGCGCGCAACTGGCCGCTGCTCAGCGCCTGGGCCTGGGAGGTGGTCAGGGCGCCGACCTGGTCGGAGGTCAGCAGCTGCACCTGGTCGCTGCTCAGCGCCAGGATCTGCGCGGTTTTCATGGCGGCCAGGTCGACCAGTTCCACGGCACGCAGCTGGTCGCTGCTCAGCGAGGCGACACCGGCGGTGCTCAGTGCGCCGATCTGGCGCGTGGTCAGGGCCACGATCTGGGCGGTGTTGAAGCCCGCGATCTGGGCCGTGGTGAGGCCGGCGATCTGGTTGGTGGTCAGGCCCTGGATCTGGTCAGTGCTGAGGTTGTTCAAGCCGCCCAGCGCTGCCAGCTGGGCGGCGCTCAAGGCGGCGAAGTCGTCGGTGCTCAGCGCGCCGATCTGGTCGGAGTTCAGCGCCGTCAGCTGGGTGGTCGACATGGCGGCCACCTGGTTGCTCTTGAGCGCGACAATCTGGTCGGTGCTCAACAGCGCCACTTGCGCGGTGCGCAGGGCGCCGATCTGGGCCGATTTGAGCGCGCCGATGTCATCCGTGTTCAGCGCGGCCAGCTGGTTGTTGCCCAGCGCGGCGATCTGGGCCGTGATGAGGGCGCCGATCTGCTGGGTGCTGAGGGCGGCAATCTGCGAGGTCAGCAGCGATTGCAGCTGCGCCGTGCTCAGCGCGGCCAGCTGGGCCAGCGTGACGGCTTGCAGCTGGTCGGTGCTGATGGCGTCCAGCTGGTCGCTGGACAGGGCCAGCACTTGCTGGGTCTTGAGCGCGGCCAGGTCTTGCGATTCCAGCGCCACGATCTGGTCGGTGTTCAGCGCGGACAGTTGCGCGGTGCTCAGGTTGGCCACTTGCAGCGTGCTGAGGCCGGCGATCTGACTGCTGTTCAGCAGCACCAGTTGCGCCGTTTTCAGCGCGTTGATCTGGGCCGTTTTCATGGCGGCCAGGTCCTGGGTTTCCAGCGCGGCCAGCTGGCTGGCGCTCAGCGACTGGATCTGGGTGCTGTTCAGGCTGGACGCTTGCAGCGTGCTCAGCGCCACGATCTGGTCGGTGCTCAGCGACTGGAACTGGGCGGTGGTCAGTGCGGCGATCTGGGCGGTGTTGAGGACGCGGAACTGGTCGCTCAGCAGTGCGCTGAGCTGGTCCGTGCTCAGCACCGCCATTTGCGCGGTGCGCAGCGCGGCAATCGCGGCGGTGGACAGGCCTTGCAGCTGGCTGGCGTCAAGCGCATTGAGCTGGGCCGAGGTTAGGCCGGTGATTTGCTGGGTGGTCAGCGCGCCGGTCTGGCGACTGCTCAGGCCGGCCACCTGGGCGGTGCCCAGGGCGGCGATCTGCTGGGTGCGCAGCGATGCGAGGTCTTGCGTTTCCATCGCATTCAGCTGGTCGCTGCCCAGCGCGGCCACTTGCTGGCTGCTCAGGTTGCTGACTTGCTGGGTGGTCAGTGCAATGATCTGGTCGCTATTGAGCGTGGCCACCTGGGCCGTGCGCAGCGCGGTGATCTGCTGGGTCTTGAGGCGCGACAGGCCATCCGTGCCCAAGGCCACCAGCTGGTCGCTGCTCAGCAGGCTGATGTGCGTGCTGGTCAGGCCGGCAACCTGGCCGGTAGTCAGTTCGGCGACTTGCGTGGTGTTCAGTGCTTGCAGCTGGCTGCTGCTCAGGGCGCCGATCTGGGCCGTGGTCAGCGCTTGCACCTGGGCGCTGGTGAGGGCATTCAGATTGTCGCTGCCGAGGCCGGCGATCTGCTGGGTTTTCAGCGCAGCCAGGTCGCGCGTTTCCAGCGCGATGACCTGGTCGGTGGACAGCACGGACAGCTGGCGCGTGCTCAGGTTGCTGACCTGCAGCGTCGACAGCGCCACGATCTGGTCGCTATTGAGCGCGGCGATCTGGCTGGTGCTGAAGGCGGCTACCTGCTGGGTTTTCAGGGCGGCCAGGTCCTGGGTTTCGATGGCTTGCACCTGGTTGCTGTCAAGGGCGGCAACTTGCGCGGTGTTGAGGCTGCTGATTTGTGCGGTGCTCAGCGCGGCCACCTGTGCCGTGCCCAGCGCCTGGACCTGGTTAGAGGTCAGCGCGGCGGCTTGCTGGGTTTTCAGCGCGGCCAGCAGCGACAGGCTCAGCGCGGCAATTGCGCCGGTGCCCAGGCTGGCGATCTGGTTGCTGGTTAGCGCGCCCAGGTCCTGGCTTTCCATGGCGTTGAGCTGGTCGGTCGACAGCGCACCCAGCTGACGCGTGCTGAGCTGGCTGGCTTGCTGCGTGGTCAGCGCAACGATCTGGTCGCTGGTGACGGCGGCGATCTGTTTGCTGCTCAGTGCGTTGAGCTGGCTGGACTTGAGGGCGGCCCAGTCGGCGGTGGTCAAGACGGCCACCTGCTCGGTCAGCAGGTAGCTGATCTGGGCGCTGGTCAGGGCGCCGATCTGCAAGGTGCTCAGCACGGCCAGCTGGCTGCTGCTCAGGACCTGCACCTGGTCCGAGGTCAGCTGGATCAGCTGCTCGGTCTTCAGCGCGGCCACCTGGCCCGGCGTCAGCGTGGCGATGGCCTTGGTGCCCAGGCCCAGCAGCTGGCTGGTCTTCAGCGCGGCGAAGTCCTGGGTTTCCATGGCGTTCATCTGGTCGCTGGTCAGCGCCACCAGTTGCACCGGCGTCAGTGCGCCGGCCTGGGCGGTGGTGAGGGCGACGATGAGGTCGGTATTCAGTGCGGCCACCTGGCCGGCGGTCAGCGCGGCAATCTGGTTGGTCTTGAGTGCGGCAAAGTCGCGCGTTTCCAGCGCGTTCAGCTGGTTGGTCGACAGCGCGGCCAGGCTGCGCGTGTTGAGGCTGGCGACTTGCTGGGTGCTCAGCGCAACGATCTGGTCGGTGGTCAGCGCCGCCAGCTGGTCGCTGGTGAGCGCGTTCAGCGCGGCCGTGCCCAGCACGGACAACTGGTCGGTGGTGATGGCGGCAATCGCGTCGCTGATGAGGGCGACGACCTGGCGGGTTTGCAGCGCGTTGAGATCGGCTGTCTGCATGACGGCCACTTGCGCGGTGCTCAACGCGGCCACCTGCTTGCTGGTCAGCGCAGTATATTGCTGGGTGCTGAGACCGATGATCTGGTCGCTGTCGAGCGCGGCGATCTGGCCATTGGTCAGTGCGGCGATCTGGTTGGTCTTGAGCGCGGCCAGGTCACGGGTTTCCATGACGGCGACCTGCTCGGTGCCCATGGCGGCGACTTGCTGCGTCGTCAGCGCGCCGGCCTGGGCCGTGGTGAGGCTGACGATCTGATCGCTGCTGAGCACGCTCAACTGGCGGCTGCTCAGTGCTGCCACCTGGGCCGTGCTCAAGGCCGCGAACTGGTCGGTGGTCAGCAGGCTGACGTTGCTGGTGCTCAGGCCGGCCAGCTGCTGGGTGCGGATCGCAGCGAGGTCGGCGGTCGACAGCGCGGCCAGCTGGTCGCTCGAGAAGGCTGACAGTTGCAGCGAGGTCAGGGCGTTGGCCTGCGCGGTTTTCAGCGCGGCGATCTGGGCGGTGCTCAGGGCGGCAATCAGGCTGGTGCTCAGGGCGGCGAATTGCTGCGTCTTGAGGCTGCCAAATACGGTGTCGCCCAGCGCTGCCACCTGCGACGACGACAGCGCGGCAATCTGCTGGGTGGTGAAGCCGCCGACCTGCACGGATGTCAGCACGGCGATATTGTCGGTGCTGAGCGCGGCCAGCTGCTTGCTTTGCAGCGCGCTCAGTTGCGCCGAATTCAGCGCGGCCACTTGCGCGCTCGACAGGATAGACATGGCGGCGGTGGAGATGGCAGCGACCTGCTGGGTGCGCAGCGCGGCCACGTCTTGCGTGTCCAGCGCGGCCAGCTGGGTGGTCGACAGCGTGCCGATCTGCGCGGTGCCCAGCGCGGCGGCCTGGGCGGTGCTCAGGCTGACGATCTGATCGGTGCCCAGTGCGTTGAGCTGGTTGGAGGTCAGCACCGCCACCTGCTGGGTGCGCAGCGCGGCGATGTCGCGGGTTTCAATCGCGGCCAGCTGATTGCTGTTCAGTGCTTGCAGCTGCGCGCTTTGCAGCGCGGTGAACTGGCCGGTGGTCAGCGCGACGATCTGGTCGGTGGTCAGTGCACGGATCTGGCCCAGCGACATGGCGGCCACCTGGGCCGTGGTCAGTGCGGCGATCTGGTCCGTGCCCAGCAGCGCGGTGGTGGCGCTGCCCAGTGCGGCCAGCTGGTTGCTGCGCAGCGCGGCGAAGTCCTGGGTTTCCATCGCGGCCAGCTGGGTGCTGGACAGCTGGCTCAGCTGCAGCGTGGTCAGCGCCACGGTTTGCGCCGTGGTCAGCGCGACGATCTGGTCGGTGCTGAGGGCGGCAAACTGTTTGGTGGTCAGCGCGGCGATCTGCGCGGTTTTGAGGGCAGCAAAGCCGTCCGTGCCCAGCGCGGCCAGCTGCTCGGTGCCGAGCGCGGCAATCAGCGTGGTCGACAGGTTGCTGGACTGGGCGGTGCGCAGCGCGCCGATCTGGTCGCTGTTGAGCGTGGTGATCTGGCTGGTGCCCAGCGCATTCAGCTGCTGGCTGCCGAGTACATTGATGTCGGCCGTCTCGATGCCGGCCAGTTGCGCGCTGGTCAGGGCAGCGATCTGGCGGGTGGACAGGGCGACAGCCTGGCTGGTGGTCAGCGCGGCAATCTGGCTGCTGCCCAGCGTGCGCAGTTGGGTGGTGCTCAGCGACGCCAGCTGCGCGGTCTTGAGCGCAGCGATGTCGTTGGTCGGGATCAGGGAGAATTGCGTTGTCGTCAGCGAGCCCAGCTGTGCCGTCGATAGCGCGGCAAACTGGTCGGTCGTCAGGCCGGCGGTCAGCTGGTCGGTGGTCAGGTTCACCAGCTGGCCCGTGGTCAGGGCGGCAATTTGCTTGGTCGTCAGACCCTGGCCCAGTTGCTGGGTGGTCAGCGCGGCCAAGGTGCGCGTCGTCATTGCACGCAGCTGGGCGGTGCCGATCACGGCCAGATTCTGGAGGCTCAAGGCTTGCACCTGCGCGGTCGACAGCAAGCTGATGTCCTCCGTGCTCATCTGGATGACTTGGCTGGTCTGCAAGCTGGCGATTTGGTCGGTGTTAAAACCTGGTATTAAAGATGGCATGGTCGATATTCTCCTGACGATAGAATATAGTACCGCCAAACGGCCTTATCCAGAGAGAAGAGCGCTAAAAATCCTTTAAATCTTGGTCTGAAAACAATGACTTAGCGTTGATTTTTCCGCCAAGAAAGTCGCCGATTTTTGCGCGCAAAATAGGTAATCAGGAAACACTGTAAGATGCTGTTCCGTGTCCATCTTCTATTTTCCCGGCTATGCTGCAAACTCCCGCCACATTTACCCCGCTGATACGGCCGCAGGAGCATGACAGGCCGCTAACATTCGTGTTCCATCGCGGTGAGTTGCTTCTGCGCAACACTGTGCTGGGCTTGCCGGAGCTGGCGGACCTGGCCGGTGTGGCCTTGCCTGCCGAGCGTGTGCATCCGCTGGGCGAGATGGCGGGGCGCTACTACCAGGCCGTATGGCTGGATGAGCCATTGCTGCCGGGGCCGGAATTCAGCTATCACAGCCTGCGCTCGCTGTTCAGCGTGGTGGATGACGGCTTCCTGGGCATCGCCGGCCGTGCTTACCAGATCCTTGAATGGGCGCGCACCCACCGCTATTGCGGCGCCTGCGCCACGCCGCTGCAATTGCTCGAGGGCGAGCGCTGCCTGCGCTGCCCGCAGTGCGGCCACAGCGCCTATCCGCGCATCTCGCCGGCCATGATGGTGCTGGTGCGCAAGGGCGACCAGGTGCTGCTGGCGATGCACACCAATTCGCCTTACAAGCGCTACACGGCGCTGGCCGGCTTTCTGGAAGCGGGCGAATCGGTCGAGGAGGCCATCCACCGCGAGGTGTATGAAGAGGTCGGCCTGCGCGTGCACAACCTCCAGTATTTCGGCAGCCAGTCGTGGCCGTTCCCGCATTCGCTGATGATTGCCTACACGGCCGATTACCTGGACGGCGAGATTCGCGTCGACGCGACCGAGATCGCCGAAGCGCGCTGGTTCGGGCCCGGCGACGAATGGCCGGAGACGCCGGTCAAAGTCTCGATTGCCGCCAAGCTCATCGACGCCCACCGGCCCGGCTGAGCGCGGGTGAAGTCCCGGCGTTTTCTATATACTGTCGGGCAAATTTGAAAAAAGGTGTTTCATCATGTCTCAAGAAGAATTCTCGGAAAACGACTGGCGCCGCCTGCTTGCCAGTTTTGGTGAAGATCCGGACCGTCCCGGCCTGCAGGAAACCCCGGCGCGCGTGGCGAAAGCCTGGAAGCACTGGACCTCGGGCTACGAGCAGGACCCGGTCAAACTGCTGAAAGCGTTTGAAGATGGCGCGGAGCAGTACAACGAATTCATCATCGTCCGCAATATCCCGGTGTACAGCCATTGCGAGCACCACCTGGCGCCGTTCTTCGGCAAGGCCACCGTGGGCTACATCCCGAACGGCAAGATCGTCGGCCTGTCCAAGCTGACCCGCCTGGTGGACTGCTTCTCCAAGCGCCTGCAGGTGCAGGAACGCATGACCATGCAGATCGCCAACGCGCTGATGGACGTGCTGGAGCCGAAAGCGGTGGGCGTGATCATCAAATGCCGCCACCTGTGCATGGAAAGCCGCGGCATCCGCACGCCGGGCGAAGAGACGGTGACCTCCGCGATGCTGGGTGAACTGCAGCCTAACCTGGCGATGCGGACCGAATTCCTGGCGCTGGCCAAGGATTAAGCCCGATGGCAGCCATCAAATGGCTGGGCGGCAGCCTGGCGGACGCGTTTGCGCTGGCCGCGGCGCAGCAGCGGCCCCTGTTCCTGTACTGGGGCGCCGTCTGGTGCCCGCCGTGCAACCGCGTCAAATCGGAGATCTTCGCGCGCGACGAGCTGGTGCAGCGGAGCGCGGCCGTGCTGTGCTATTACCTCGACGGCGACAGCGCAGGCGCCCAGGCGCTGGCCGCGCAGTACGCGCTGCGCAGCTATCCGACGCTGGTGCTGTTCGCGCCTGACGGCAGCGAAATCACGCGCCTGCCGTGCGAGCTCGATGGCGAGCTGTTCGTTGCCGCATTCGATACTGCCTTGACCGTCCATGCGGCCGGCTCATCGGCCGCCGCCGCGCTGGAGGCCGCCTTGACAGGCACGCGCGCCTTGAGCGGCCACGAGTGGACCTTGCTGGCCCACTACTCCTGGGATACCGACGAGGGCAAACTGCTGGGTACGCGCGCGCTGGCGCCGACGCTGGCAACGCTGGCGGCTGCCAGCACCGATCCTGACGCCGCCGCCCGCCTGCGCCTGCATGCCCAACTGGCGGCCGGCGCAGCCGATGCCGCGGACTTGCTGGCGCTGCTGGCCGATGCCCGGCTGGCGCGCGTCAACATGGACATCTTCAACAACAGCGGCGTCAACCTGATCAAAATTGCCAGCCGCCGCGAAGAACTGGCGGCAGCGCTGGGCGGTGTCGCTGCGCAGTGGGCCGACGACTTCTGGCTCAGCGCACCGGACCGCCTGATGGCCGTGCGCCTGCAAATGCGCCTGGCCCGCCTGCTGGCGCCGGCACACGGCTTGCAAGATCTGGTGCGCGAGAAGGTGGAAGAAGCGCTGGCCGCATCCACCGATCCCTACGAACGCCACACACTGGTGAACACCGCCGTCAGTGCGCTCAACGACGCCGGCCTGAGCGCGCAAGCGGAACAAGTGCTGCTGGCCGAACTGCCGCGTTCGCATTCACCGTACTACTTCATGCTGAGCCTGGCTGCGAACGCCAAGCGCCGTAGCGACATCGCGGGCGTGCTGGCATGGTATGGCAAGGCGTGGCAAGCCGCGACGGGTCCTGCGACGCGCCTGCAATGGGGCGTGACCTATCTGAACAGCGTGATTGACCTGGCGCCGCAGGACAGCGCGCGCATTGAGCAAGCGGCGCAAGGCGTACTGGCCGACATCCGGATCGCCGGCGCCGACGCCTTCCAGCAACGCAACCTCGCGCAGCTCCAAAAGCTGGGCCCCAAACTGGCGACGCTCGCCGCCGGCCCCCACACCGCTGCCCTTATCGCCCGCCTTTAATTACTGCCCGGATCAGTGGCGCTGGAATTCGGCGCTGTCTTTCCACTTGGGCTGGTCTTTGGCTTGCGCGGCCTGATAGCCGGCCTGGAACAGCAGGCTCAGGTCTTCAACCGCGCCGCTGGTGTTCCAGTTGGCTTGTACGGTGTCGCTGACGGTGTGGTAGTGCTGCGCGGTGTAGTTCAGCAGCTTGCCGGCGCTGCTGCGCAGGTAGATGGTCGGAATGCCGACACGCGCAAATTCCAGCTGGTCGCCGCGGTAGTAGCTGCCGTAGCTGACGTTGCTGTCGGGCTTGACCACGCGCCCCTGCCTGGCGGCGATGGCGGCCACGATGTCGTCCGCCGACGATTTTCCCATGCCGCTCAGCTCGACATCGCGCGTGCGGCCCCACAGGTTCAGGCCGTCAATATTGATGTTGAGGATGGTCTTGCTGATCGGGTACAGCGGATGGCGCACATAGTATTGCGCACCGAGCAGGCCGCGTTCTTCCGCCGTGGTTGCCACAAACAGGATGCTGCGCTTGGGCGGTGTCGGCATCGCTTTGTAGGCTTTGGCAATTTGCAGCAGACCGGCGACGCCGCTCGCATTGTCCACCGCACCGTGGAAGATTTGCTGCGTGCGCGGGCCTGGAAGCGTTTCATCAATACCGAAATGGTCCCAGTGCGCCGTGTACACCACCACTTCGTTCTTGAGTTGCGGATCGGAACCGGCAATCCGCGCGACCACGTTGTGCGACGCCACTTCCCGCACCGCGTTCACGGTCGCCAGGTTGATTTTGATGCCCAGCGGGATAGGCTTGAAGTTGCGCGACAGCGCCTGTTGCTTGAGCTCTGCAAAATCCTTGCCGGCGGCCTTGAACAGATCGCAGGCGCGCTCGTTTTGCAGCCAGCCGGCGATGGCGGGCATGTAGCCGTCCGGCTTGCTGCTTTTCAGCGCGAAGTTTTCGCGGCCCCAGCCATTGACCACGACTTCATACGGATAGCCGGCCGTTTTGGTTTCGTGCACGATCAGCGCCGCTGCCGCGCCCATCTTCGCGGCCATTTCGAATTTGTAGTTCCAGCGGCCGTACCACGTCACCGCATGGCCGCCGAACACGGCCGGGTCCAGCATTTTCGGCTTTTTCGGGTCGGGCACCGGCGGGTCGTTGATGAGCATGACCAGCGTCTTGCCTTTCAGGTCCACGCCTTTGTAGTCGTCCCACTTGAACTCCGGCGCCTGCACGCCGTAGCCGACAAACACCAGCTCGGAATCGGCTACCTCGATCTGCTTGTCGGCGCGCGCGGTCCAGGCCACGTAGTCTTCGCCGAACTTCAGCTGGGTGCTGCCATAGCGCAGCGTGGGATGGCTGGAGATGCCGGCCAGCGGCACCGTCTGCAGATAGGTGCCATCCGGATTGCCCGGCTCCAGCCCCAGTTTCTTGAACTGTTGTTGCAGATATTCGATGGTCTGGGTTTCGCCATTGGTGCCGGGCGCACGGCCTTCGAACTCATCCGAGGCCAGCGTACTGATCTGCTCCACCAGCGCCGCCCCGTCGAACTTGGGCACGGCCGGTGCGGCGTGGACTACGCACGCGCTAGAGGCCAGCAGCAGGATCGACAAAGGGAATTTCATGGGGGCGCAGAATTGTTAAGAAGGAAATCATTATTCTGACACATTTCGTTGCTCAAGAACACTACCTAGCTCGTCACAACCACGATCATGCGGCTTTATCATCGGATAAACGGATGAATTTGAGTGGAATTTTGCGCTATTTAATCAGAATTTTTAATACTAAGATGACTCCATCGAATTCCTCTTCAGGAGCATGAACATGAAAGCCCAATCTATCCTCGCCGCTGTCACCCTGCTGGTTGCCGCCGGCACCACGTTTGCCGCTGACACCAACGAAGCCGCCGTCGACCAGGCCTTCCGCAACACCGGCAGCAGCACGCTGACCCGTGCACAAGTCAAGGCGGACACCATTGCCGCCCGCAAGGCCGGCCTGCTCGACACCAATGAAGCATATCAGGACCCGGCCTACATGGCGCCACGCGCAAAAAACGCCGAGGTCAAGGCGCAACTGGCCGCCAAGCAAGTGAAAGACAAAACTGCGCAATAAAAAATGCACAATAATCAGGCGACAACGTTGCTCTAGACGGGCGCTGCGATCAGATCGCAGCGCCCGTTTTGCTTTATTGCGCATAAACCACAGCATTAAATTTCTTGCACCATGCGTGACACATTTGGGGGTATGCTCATTTCCACAGAACAATAGGAGACAAACTAAATGAACAAGTTATCGTTCCAGCAGAAGCTGTGGGTGCCCTTGCTTTGCAGTCTGCTGTGCATCACCGCAATTTTCTTGTTTGAAACTATTCAGACCCGCAATGTCCGCATGGAAGAGCGGCAGAACGACCTGCGCAGCCTGGATGATCTGGCGCTGAATATCGTCAAGCAGTATGGTGACAAGGCTGCGGCCGGCACCCTGAGCAAAGAAGATGCGCAGAAACAGGCGATGGACCTCATCCGCGGCCTGCGCTACGCCAAGGATGGCTACTTCACCATCAGCAGCGGCACCAAGTCGCTGATGCACCCGATCAAGCCGGAAAACAATGGCAAGGATCTGGTCGACCTGAAAGATCCGAAAGGCACCTACGTCTACCGCGCGATTGCCGCGACCGGCGCCATGCCCGAGGGCGGCGGCTTTGTCAGCTATTACTGGTCGCGCCCCGGTTCCAACGAGCCCGTGCCCAAGATGAGCCGCGTGGTGCACTACGAGCCATGGGGCTGGGACCTGGTGACCGGCGTGTACACCGATGACATCGACACCGCGTTCCGCGAATCGCTGCTGGTGTCGGCCGGCTGGCTGGCGCTGGTGTGCGTGCTGCTGTGGGTGGTGGTGAGCCTCGTCAACAAGAGCCTGCGCCACACCATCGGCGGCGATCCCGAGTATGTGGGTGAAGTCACGCGCACCATTGCCGAGGGCGACCTCAGCGTGGACGTCAAGGTGCACGAGTCGGACCAGGGCAGCATCCTGCACTCGGTGAAGGCGATGCAGCAGCGCCTGGCCGAAACCATCCGCGAAATCCGCCACAGCGCCGACACCATCGCCACCGCGTCGGGCGAAATTGCCAGCGGCAATATGGACTTGTCGGCGCGCACCGAATCGCAGGCCAGCTCGCTGGAGGAAACGGCGGCGTCGATGGAAGAGCTGACCTCCACCGTGACCCAGAATGCGGACAACGCCGTGCAGGCCAACCAGCTGGTGCAATCGGCCTCGGAAGTGGCGGAGCGTGGCGGCAAGGTGGTGTCGCAAGTGGTGCAGACCATGGAGACCATCAATGCTTCGGCCACGCGCATTGTCGACATCATCAGCGTGATTGACGGCATCGCCTTCCAGACCAACATCCTGGCCCTGAATGCGGCGGTGGAAGCGGCGCGCGCGGGCGAACAGGGCCGCGGCTTTGCCGTGGTGGCGTCGGAAGTGCGCAACCTGGCCCAGCGTTCGGCGGCGGCGGCCAAGGAAATCAAGGAACTCATCAACGCCTCGGTGGACAGCATCGGCGCCGGCAGCGCGCTCGTGGCAGAGGCGGGCACGACGATGGATCAGGTAGTGACCAGCGTTTCACGCGTCACCCAGATCATGTCGGCGATCACCGACGCCTCAAGCGAGCAAAGCACCGGCATCGGCCACGTCAACATGGCGATCACCGAGATGGATTCCGTCACGCAGCAGAACGCTGCGTTGGTCGAAGAGGCCGCCGCTGCGGCCGGCAGCATGCAGGAACAGGCCGCCACACTGGCCGCCCTGGTCGCGCGCTTCAAACTGAGTGGCGATACGCATGCGCCCGCCGCACCACGCGCCCGCGCCGCCACCCGCCGCACCGCCACCTCCACCTCGCGCCAGATCGCCCTGGCCCGCTGATAAAAACGGGGTCAGGTCCGCCATTTCTACATGAGTTCGTGTAGAAATGACGGACCTGACCCCGGATTATTTGGCGGGGGCGTCGGCGGGGACGGTTTCGACGACGGCGGCTTCGTAGACGAATTTGTCGCCGTCGGCGCGGAATACGCCCATCAGCTCGCCACCATCGCCTTTGACGTCGGGATACTGGGTGCAGGTCTGCGTTTCGACCTGCCACATTTCCTGGCCGGCGCGCAGCGTCCAGACGTTGTCGCCGCCCGACAGCAGTTCGATTTCCACATCTTCCGCCGGCATCTCGGTCAGTTCGATGCGCCGCAGGCAGTCGGGCAGGCGCTGCATGATGAGCTCGACGCGGCTGGCGCTGCTCCAGAAGTGTTTCTGCGCGCGATGAATGGTCAGCGCATGATTGCCCACCGGGCCGTCCGCATAGTAGGACGCGGTATCGTCTACGCAGGCGGTCAGCAGCAGTGGCATCAGGACTATCAGACTCTTGCGCATGGGGCTTTCCATTTCGTTGCTATCGATCTGGAAATATTATAGCGCCCCATGCGTGGGGTGGTGCTGCTTAGAAACGGTAGCCGATGCCGACGCCGATCATCAGCGGGTCGATCTTCACACGGCTGGCCTTGGCGCCACCGATCAGCACGTCGCTGCGGATCTGCGCTTTTTTCACGTCGAAGTTGATCGACCAGTTCTTGTCGATGGCAACGTCGGCGCCCGCCTGCAGTGCCAGGCCGAAGCTGTCATGCTCGAGGCTGGCCGCGCCGTTCAGCAGTTCGTTCTTGGAGAACGTGGTGTAGTTGACGCCCGCGCCGACGTACGGACGGAACTGGGCGTCCGGCAGGAAGTGGTACTGCACCAGCAGCGTCGGCGGCAGGTGCTTGACGGTGCCGATCTTGGCGCCATCCAGTGTGACATCGTGCTTTTGCGGATAGGTCAGGATCAGCTCGGCCGCGATGTTTTTGGTGAAGAAATAGGAGATGTCCACTTCCGGGATGGTTTTGCTGCTGACGCCGATACGGTCGGTTTTGCCGACGCCGCCCAGCGCGTCGGATTTGTCCGCCGGGTCCAGATGCACCGCGCGTGCGCGCACCAGCCATGGGCTCTCTTCTGCAAAGGCATTACCGCTCATCAGGGTCAGGGCTGCCAGTACTGCTGCTAGAGACTTACTCATTTCACTTCCTCTTTGTCGTCGTTAAGTAACGTGACAAAGTCTATTGATGCAGTGCAGTAAAAACATTGATCCAAGTCAAAATTTTCTTAAAGCGAAATTTGGCCTGCAGCGCAGCACGGTGATTATTAGAGAGGTTTATTGAGGGGAAATATTGTTAAAATAGGTAAAGAATATTTTACTTGTGAATTAATCATGGCCGACGACTATAGCTCTGACATCAAGACCACTGGCCGCCTGAGCGTGGGCGACAGTAGCACTGGCAGTATTGACATCAATTACGACTCGGACTGGTTCAAGATTTCATTGAAGGCCGGTGTCACTTATTTGTTCTCGGTCACCGGCGCACCGACCGGCGATGGCAGCCTGGCCAGCCTGGCGAATGTGTCTCTCGGCGTGGCGGACGGCACGGGCTATGGCGCGCCGGGCGCTCCCTACGGCACTTACGCCACCAGCGATGGCGCTGCCTTGCAGTTCACTGCACAGCGCAGCGGTGACTTCTTTGTCAGCGTCAATGGCGGCTATAGCAATCTCGGCAGCTATACACTGAAGGCCAGCCTGCCGGTGGCCGATGATTACAGTGCCAACCGTAACACCACGGGCCAGCTTGAAAACGGCGTCGCCACCGCCGCGACGTTTGAGCGCGCGGATGATGTCGACTGGTTCAAATTCCATGCGGAAGTCGGGCAGATCATCAACTTCTCTTCGACCGGTGCGGCAGAACTGCCCAGCACCACCAACCGCCAGGTCATGGACGCGGACGGGTTCACCCAGGCTTATGTCACGCAGTCGCCGTTCATCGCCAGCAAGACCGGCGACTACTACCTGGCGGTTTCCGCCAGTTCCCGGATCGGCGCCTACACGCAGACCATGCAAGTGGTCACCGATGATTACTCGAGCGACAACTCGAGCGCCGGCCAGCTGACGCCCGGCTCGCAGGCCTATGGCACGGTGGACTACTACGGCGACAGCGACCGCTTCCAGATCAGCCTGGAAGCGGGCCAGACCTATACGCTGACTTTGCGCAGTCAAAGCGGTGCCCTCAGCAACTACACCACCTCGCTGCAGGTCAGCGACGCCCGCGGCAGTAACGTCTATGCGGGCAGCAACGTCGCCGCGGACGGCAGCATCACCTTGCGCTACCTGGCCGAGAGCAGCGGCGTCTACAGCGTCAATGTGAGCGCCTCCGTGACCGGCCGGCCTGCTTACATACTGACGGCCTCGTATGGCGAGGGCGACGATTTCGGCGGGACCCGCGCCACCGCCGGCGCATTGCAGCTGGACACGCCGGTGACTGGCGTGGTGCAGACGGCGCGCGATGTCGACATGTTCAAGATCGACCTCAAAGCTGGCGTCACCTACCGCTTTGACACCAGCGGAGACAGCACATCACTCAATTTTGCGCTGCTTGATGACAGCAGGACGGTGGCAACTCCCAGTTCCAGCAAGCAGTACCTGACGTACACGCCGGACAAGGACGGCACTTACTACGTGTCGGAGTCCTCGTATTCCGTCAACAGCAGCGGCATCAACTACACGCTGACTGCCAGTCTGGCCGCAGATGACTACGGTGCCAGCGCCGGCACTGCCGGCCGCCTGATGGTGGGCGCCTTCGCCAAGGGCGAGCTGAACGACGGCGGTGGCGACCGCGACTGGTTTGCGGTCTCGCTCAATGCCGGCGACTATTACTGGTTCTCGCTGGACGGCGCCAAGGAGGGCGGCGGTACGCTGGGCAATGGCTATTCCAATACGCAATTCCGTCTGCTGGACGGCAAGGGCAATGTGGCGGCTACCGCACCATATTCCTACGATGGGACAGCCGGCGTGATCGCCTTCAAGGCGGCGGCTGCGGGGACCTATTTCGTTGAAGTGGGCTCGGCGGGCGCCACCGGCACCTATACTGTCCGCGCCCAGCTCGGCAAAGTCGACGACTATGGTAACGACCGCGCCCATGCCGCCACGATACCGACCAGTGTGCCGGTTACCGGCCAGATAGAGCTGAAGAACGACATCGATGTGTTCAAGTTTACGGCAGTGGCCGGCATGACCTATGCGGTGGAACTCACGGTAGACAAAGCGCCCAGCTATTTTGGCAGTTACGCCGATGTCGGCATTTCAGATGGGACTTCGAGCTATTATCCGGTGCGGACCATCCAGGAAGGCAAAAAAACCATCCAGCTGTTCGAAGCCAGCAAGGCGGGCGACTACTATGTCAGCGTGGCCTCGACGGTGTACAACGGCTTCACCGGCGGCTACACGCTGGCGGCCAATGCAGTTGGCATCGATGATTTCTCCGCCAGTACCAGCACCACGGGGCGCATCAGCCACGGCATGCCACTGCAAGGCGTGATCGGCGTGCGCGATGACCGTGACTGGATCAAGGTGCACCTGGATGCCGGCCGTACCTACGTGTTCGATTTGCAAGGTGCGCAGAGTGGTGGCGGCACGCTGGACATCCGTCAGGCCGGTCTGTCGCTGCTGGATGAGCGCGGCGGCACGATTGCTTATGGCCGGATTCCTGGCGGCGCTACTGGCAGCGATCCACGCGTGCAATACGTGGCCAGCAGCACTGGGGACTACTATCTGGAAGTGCGCGGCAGCGGTGCTGCCGACAATATCGGCAGCTACACCGTGCAGGAAGTGCAGACCAATCTCGACACGACCGGCCCCCAGCTCCTGTCCAGCAATATCGCGGCCGGCAGCACTGGCGCCAGCGTTGCGTCCATCATCAAGCTCAGCTTCGATGAAACCGTGATGACGGGCAAAGGTCTGACACTGACCGACAGCAATGGCGTGGTGGTGGCGGGCAACAGCGGTGCGGCGCAAGTCAGCGTTGTCGGCCATACGCTGACCTTTGACCCGCATGCCTATCTGACGCCAGGCATGACCTATACCCTCAACCTGCCCCAAGGCAGCGTGCTGGACCTGGCCGGCAACCAGGCCGCCGCGCAGACCATCTCGTTCACCGTGACCCAGCCGGTCGGCACCGGTACCGCTGGCGATGATTTCCTGCTCGGCAGCGGGGGCGGGAGGACGTTGGATGGCGGTGCCGGCACCGACACCGTGTTTTACGAAAAAACCCTGTACAACTACTACATCGCGCGCAATACCGATGGCACGCTCTCGGTGCGTGACTACGCCGCGTTTGGCAGCAATGGCGATACGCTGCTCAACGTCGAGCGCCTGTTGTTCAAGGATAGCGCCTATGCGCTGGACATTGACGGCGTCGCCGGCCAGGTCTACCGCCTGTACCAGGGCGCTTTCAACCGTACGCCGGATTCGGCCGGCCTGGGCCACTGGATCGCACTCATGGACAAGGGCACGAGCTTGCACGATGTGGCCAGCCAGTTCATCGGCAGCCAGGAGTTCATCACCACCTATGGCGCGGCGCCCAGCGATGCGGATTTCGTCAAGCTGCTGTACAGGAACGTGCTGCACCGCGACCCCGAGCCGGCCGGCAATACGCACTGGCTCAACGTCCTGCACGATGGCACCAGCCGTACCGACGTCCTGATCGCCTTTAGCGAGAGCGCAGAAAACCACACCAACCTGGCGCAGATCATCGGCAATGGCTTCAGCTATACGCCATACACCTGATCGCCCCGGCTTTGGCGCTAGCGGTAGCGCGCCATGATCTGATCGATGCTGCCATCCTTGATGAGCGCATCGATGGCCTTGGTGGCGTCCTCGAACGGCACGGTGGATTTCTGTGAAAACGCGCAGTGCGCCTTGTAGGCCGAAAACACCAGGTCCGCGCGCACATTGAGCGCGGTGCGTGTGCGGTGCAGATAGTTCAGCGTGGCTTCGCTCATCATGGTGTACGGCAGCTTGCCGGCCACCATCTGCTGGATGTTCTTCTCCATGCTGCCCGCATCGACGCGCCGGAAGCGCTTGCCCAGCACCTGCTCGACGCGCGGATAGCGGTAGTGGATCACCGTACCGACCGGCTTGTCCTTGAGGTCCTTGAGTGAACGCAGGTGCGGCATGTCACTGCGTGCGGCCACCATTTCCGCATCCGGCAGCAGCGGCACGCTCCAGTTGTAGTCGCCATCGATCCAGAACGGCATCACATAGCACATGGCGTCCGCGCGGCCGCTGCTGAGTGCCGGCGTGACCTCGGGCGAATCCGCCGTGATATAGACCGGGCGCCGCCCCAGGCGCAGCGCCAGCAGGTCGCCCACATCCTTGACGATGCCGCCGCTGATGGCGCCGTTCTGAAAGCGCACAATCGGCATCGCCTGGTCCAGCGGCGCCAGCATCACCAGTTCGCCGGGCGCCGCCAGCGCGCAGGCGCCTAGCGTGCAGAAAGCGAGCGGCAGATAACGGAGGGAAAAGTGCATGCGGCCATTATAGCCCGCCTATGTTGGCCCACGCACAGGCAACCGCCCGCGCCTGTGGCACCCTGTGTCCTCATCCAACCATGTTTGGGAGCAGACACCATGAGCAAAGCTCTACAGGACAAACGCGTCGCCGTGCTGATGACCGACGGCGTTGAGCAGGTCGAATACAGCGAACCGCGCCGCTTTCTGGAACAGGAAGGCGCGCGCGTGACGCTGGTCTCGCCCAAGACCCGCGGCGAGCATGTGCAAGGCTTCCAGCATCTGCAGCCCAGCACCCGCTTCATCGTTGAAATGGACGTGCGCGACGCCCGCCCGGCCGACTTCGACGCGCTGGTATTGCCGGGCGGCGTGGCCAATCCCGACCAGCTGCGGCTGCACCCGGAAGCCATCACCTTCATCCGCGAATTCGGCCGCGAGAACAAGCCGATCGCCGCCATCTGCCACGGCCCGTGGACGCTCATCGACGCCGATCTTGTCAAAGGCAAGCAGATCACTAGCTGGCCCAGCCTGCAGGTGGACCTGCGCAACGCCGGCGCCGAATGGCGCGACGAGGAAGTGGTGGTGGACGGCAAGCTCATCACCAGCCGCAAGCCGGACGACATCCCGGCCTTCAATCAGGCGCTGAAACAGGCGCTGGTCGATGCATGAATTGATGCATGAATTTCCAGTCGGCAAACGGGCGCTAGTCTGCACGCGTAAACCGTAGACTGAAACCGATACTCGAACCCATCTGTCGTCAACCAGGAGACCATCATGACCCACACTCTGGCAGCTGTCTTTGAAACCCGGGCCGAGGCCAATCTGGCACGGGACGAACTGGTGCACAACGGCTATGACGCCGACAGCATCGCCATCCACGATTCCGGCAGCGTGGCCGGCACCGCGCGCATCAACGACGACGAATCGATCCTCGGCAATGTGCGCCGTATGTTCAGCGACCTGGTGGGCCGCGAACACGCCGACCGCCACGTCTACGCCGAAGCGCTGAACCGCGGCCACACCGTGCTGGCGCTGGACACCCAAACGCTGGAAGCAGCCGAACGCGCGGCCGACATCATCGAAGACTTCAGCCCGATCGACATTGACGAGCACGAAACCATGTGGCGTGCCAGCGGCTGGGGCGCGGAAGTGCTGCACAGCGGCGCCAGCACGCTGCAAACCGGCATCGGTGCGCAGCAGAGCGCGCCCGAGCAGCACGGCATCCGCCCGCGCGAAGACGCGGTGGTGTTTGCGCGCGCCGAACAGGTGGCCACGCCAGGCTCGCTGCAGCGCGGCGAACTGCAGGCTGTGCCACCAGCCGCCAAGGAAGCCGTGTCTGACATCCAGAACACCGTGCAGCGCAGCGGCATGCGTATCTATCCGCGCGATGACCGCGTCGCGCAAGCGAGCCTGGATATCCTGAAGGGCAACGAAGAGGCCGAGGACGGCCACTTCCGTTCGCACTGGGAGAAAACCTACACCGGCGGCACCTACCAGGAATACGACCCCGCCTACCGTTATGGCGAGTCGATGGCCGGCAACCCTGGCTACAAAGACAGGGAGTGGAACGACGTCGAGCCCGAGCTGCGCGCCACGTGGGAAAGCAAGCAGCCGCAGTCGAGCTGGGATAAGTTCAAGGAGGCGGTCAAAGAGGGCTGGGACCGCATCACGCGCTAGTTGCGTTCCGTCAATAACTGAGCAAACCATCGTGACATCATCGGAAACTTGCGCAGCTTGCCTGGCTGCACAGTTTTCCGGGATGCTACGATGGAAAGATTGCTTCCATATTACGAACGCGAGTTAAGCCTGCTGCGGCGCGCTGGCGCCGAGTTTGCGGGCCGCTATCCCAAGCTCGCCGGGAGTCTGCAACTCCGCAGCGAAACCTGTCCCGATCCGCATGTGGAGCGCTTGATACAGGCATCAGCCTTCCTCAACGCCCGCGTGGCCAAGCTGCTGGACGATGGCTACTCGCGCTTCACCGACGCCTTGCTCGGCATGTTATATCCGCATTACCTGCGGCCTATGCCTTCCTGTTCAATTGCCCGCGTGGACTACAGCAGCGCCCGGGCCAACCAGATTACTACGACCAGTGTGCTGCCACGTGGCGCAGCGTTGAAGGCACTGGGGCAAGGGGCAGTAATCTGCCGCTTTCGTACGGTTTATGACGTCGTGGTGGCACCGATACAGATTAGTGCCGTACATTTTGAACCCTATCCGCAAACCCCTCCTGCGCTTGCTCTACCGCCAGATGCAGGTGCTGCAATCCACATCCGGATTGCCGGCACTGCGTCGATGCGTGATCTGTCAATGCTGGAGTTGACGACGCTGCGAGCTTATATCGATGGCGATGCCACGCTGAGTGCGGCTTTGCGCGATGCATTCTTTATGCATACGGCCTGCGCTTGTGTGGAAGCGGATGGGCAATGGTCCATGCTGGAGAGGCTGCCCTTGTCCCCTGTCGGCTTTGCCACGGACGAAACGTTGTTGCCAGCCGCCCCTTCCGAGCATGCCGCCTACCGGCTGCTGAGCGAGTACTTCGCTTTTTCTGAGAAGTTTGATTTTGTCGATATCAACTTAGCTGCCTTGTTGGCGGTATGCCCTGGTGGCTGCACGCAATTGAATTTGCGTCTTATTCTGCGCGATATACGGCCCGATATGCCACTCGCGCACATTCTGCGGCATCTCTCTTCAGACAACCTGCTCCTGGGCTGCACGCCCGTCGTAAATCTGTTTCCACAACCGGCAACCCCCATCCGTATTACCCGAGCACATAGTAGCTATCCTTTAATGGCAGATGAAATGCCAGGCAAGGCATGCGAAATCTACAGCGTCGATTCAGTGCACACGGTGCGCAAATCTGAGAAGGGAAGCTCGGTGACGGAATTCTTTCCTTACTATTCTCTGCGTCACGGCGAGGCGGACAGCCGTAAAGGCCACTATTGGCTGCTGCATCGGGAAGAATTGATGGCCGCTGGTCATGAATACACGCTCACGCTGGTAGACCGCGACCTTTCGCCGACGCAGGAAGAAATTGGCACGGCATCCGTACGTCTGACGTGTACGAACCGGAATCTGCCACATGGCCTGGAATACGGCCGCGCGAACGGCGACTTGAGTACCGATAGTGCCATTGGCAGCTTCCCCATCCGCATGTTGCGCCGGCCGTCCCTTTCATACCGCCTGGCTGATGACGGGCATCGCCAATGGGGACTGGTGGCGCATCTGGCATTGAATCACCGTTCGTTGACTCAGGAAGGATTACCGGCGTTGACATCCACGCTACGGCTCTATGCGCAACAGGACAACCTGGTATCGCAGCGCATGATCGACGGTGTGACGGCGCTGTCTCATCGTCCCGTGTCGGCGTGGATACGGCAGGGGCAGGGCAACGCCTATCTGCGCGGGGTTGAAGTGCAAATTTCGTTGGATGAAGAGGCTTATACAGGCGTGGGTATCTATGGATTTGCCCAGATGCTGGATCACTTTTTTGCACTACATGTCCACTTGAATAGTTTTACGCGGCTGGTGCTGTTCTCTCATGTCAGCGGAAAGGAGTTGCTGCGATGCCCACCTCGCAACGGCGCGCTGACGCTGGCGTAATTGGCGAGCTTCTGGCTGCGCCACAGCGGTTCGAATTCTTTCAGGCAGTAAGTCTGCTCGATCAATGGCGGCCGGAAAGTGTCCGGTTCCGTAACCGGCTGGCGATGAGTTTTCCGCCCAATCAGATCGAGAACGTAAGTAGCGATGATCGCGGCATACGTGTTACGCCAGCGTTCATTGGCATGCTTGGAAGCCAGGGCGTACTGCCACTGCATTATTCAGAGCGCATAGGCCGGCATGAGCGCGATGGACATGACGGTGGCCCGCGCGCCTTTCTTGATGTGCTGTCGCATCGGCCGGTGGAAATGTTTTATCGGGCCTGGGCACGAGAGCGTATGGATTGCGCCGAGGGGGAATTTCTCGCCATGCTCACTGCGCTGGCCGGTACGCATGGCGACGGCGATCCCATCGATCGCGAGACGCTGGCATGTTACGCAATGCAGATACGTAGCAGATGCGTCTGTGCGCCACAAATAGCAGGGATGTATTCAGAATATTTTGGCGTGCCGGTTGTAGTGGAGCCGTTGATTGGAGAGTGGTACGAGTTTCCGCAGGCCGATCAGGCGCAGTTAGGACGAGCACATGTGAACCTGGACGATGGCGTCATGCTTGGAGCGCGAACGTATGGCTGCGATGCGCGTGTGCGCCTGCGTATCGGTCCGTTGGACAAACAGCACTACGAACGTTTTTTACCGGGCCGCACGAGTGCATACCATCTGGCGGCGATGTTGAAACTGCATTGCGGCGCAAGCTTGACGTGGGAAGTGCATTTGATACAGCAGGCGCAGGACATGCAAGGCGTGTATTTAGATGCAACTAGCAGGCTAGGCGTGAATGCACTTTTACTGGGGCGGCAAGCGACAGAGGATCATGATGAGTTGATGTATCTGCTGCATAGCTAAGGAGCGACGATGGAAAGCGATAGCGATTTTTTCGGTTTCATGTCGATGGCCAAAGAACTGGTCACCAGCAACCGCCCATTGCGATTGCGCCTGGAACTGTCGGGTGGATCGAACGAAGACATGCTGCTGCCACAGCGGGTATTCGGCTCGGAAGCGGTGTGCGGTGGTATTGAATATCGCGTGCTGTGCGTATCCTCCAGCGTTCACCTTCCGTTGAAGCAAATGATCGCAGTGCCGGCGACGCTGGAATTTGTGACGGACCGCGGTGACCTGCGTAGTGTTTGCGGCATCGTCACCGAAGCCAGTTCCGGCGATAGCGATGGCGGCTTGGCCAGCTATCAACTGGTGCTGCGCGACGCGCTGGCCATATTGGAAAAACGCATCAACACGCGCGTGTTCCGCAATATGAACGAGGTGGAAATTGTCCAGCGCATTCTGAACGAATGGCGGCAGAAAAGCGCGGTTCTCGGCACCTGCTTCAATCACGAAGTGGACGAGATCTTCAGCCAGCGCATTTATCCCCAGCGGGAATTCACCATGCAGCACAATGAATCCGATGCGGCATTCATTCGCCGTCTGCTGAAGCGGCGTGGCATTGCCTGGTACATACGCGCGGATGGGGCTGGACATACACTGGTGCTATTCAATAGCGCCGACAGTCTGCGCCAGAACGCGGCCGGAACCATACGCTACCATCGCGACAGCGCCACCGAAGAGCGCGACACGATCACCTCCTGGAGTGCCGCGCGTCGCTTACAGCCAGGCATGGTGACGCAGCACAGCTGGGACTACCTCAATCCGCAAGGCCGTGATTTCATGATGACAGCGGCCAGCAGCAGTGTCGACCAAGGCGGCAGCGGCAATGATCTAGCCGCCAACCTGGATGACTATCAAGTCTTGCCGCCCCATGTCGGCGATGATAACGAAGACCTGTGCCGCCTGGGCCAGTTGCGTATGAACCGGCATGACTACGAGTCGAAGTGCTTTCACGGAGAAGGCAGCGTACGCGACTTGTGTGCAGGAGAGTATTTCACGCTGGCCGAGCATCCCGAAATAGATCTGCATGCGCTTGAAGACCGCGACTTCGTCGTCACGGCTTTGCAGGTGACCGCACAGAATAACCTCCCCCAAGCGTTGGCTTCTCGCGTAGAACAGCTATTCGACCGCAACCGCTGGATGCAAGGAGCGCCGGATCTGCAAGCACTGTGTGGCATACACCATAAAGCCGCGACTGGCCCCATGCGCATGCAACTCCAGTTCACAGCAGTACGCCGCAGCGTAACCATCGTCCCAGCGTACAACGCACGTATCGATGTGCCCCAAGCCCAAATGCAAAGCGCCATCGTTGTCGGCCCAGAAGGAGAGGAAGTCCATTGCGACCAACTCGGCCGCGTAAAAATTCGCTTCCCCGGTACCCGCCCTACAGATCACGAAGAAGCCGCCGGCGCTGGCGCTTCAGACACTGACGCGGATTCCGCCTGGGTACGCGTCGCCTCCAACTGGGCAGGCAATGGTCCAGGCGCATTTCAGCAATGCGGAACGCTCGGTTTGCCGCGAGTTGGTACAGAAGTCTTAATCAACTTCCTTGGCGGCGATCCTGATAAGCCTGTAATTGTCGGGCAGCTTTATAACCAAAATGCTCAACCTGCTTCGCTTATTGGTGAGAGAGGTTTGCCAGATGATCGATATTTGTCTGGACTTAAAAGCCGCGAAATTCAAGGTGTTCGTAGTAATCAGTTGCGCTTTGATGACACTAACGGGCAGATTAATGCACAACTGGCTAGCGATCATGGGCGTAGCGAGCTTAATTTGGGATTTTTAACTACTCTAAAAAGGGATGGACAAGTTGAGTTAAGAGGTCAAGGAGTGGAGCTCGTCACTGACGAGGCAATAGCAATAAGAAGCGCTAAAGGATTGTTATTGAGTGCTTGGGCGCGAATCAATAACACGGATAAGCAATTGGCTCGAGACGATTTTCTTAGCATGCTTGATCAGTGCACTGAGCTTGCACGTTCACTTGGGAAATATGCAGAAGATTACCAAGCACTTCCTACTAATTTGACGGAACTGCAAGCTTTTAGTGACGTATTTTATAAGTGGGATGCCGAAGATAGCCCAGACGGGTCGATGCATAAAGATGCTGCCATTGCGGTCACGGCTCCTAAGGGCATTAGTTTTGCAACTCCTAAAGCCAATGTCATGTATGCAGGAACAAATTTGGAGTTGTTAGCACATCAACATATGCAGATGAGCGCAGCGCAAAAGGTGGTGATTAATGCAGGAGGTGGTATGTCGTTGTTTGCTCAAAATGATGGCTTAAGCGCTATCGCTCACCGCGGGCAGCTATTAATGCAAAGTCAGAATGGAGATGCGTTAATAAATGCTGCAAAAAATATAATTTTTACGGCCAGCGAGGGTAAGTTAATAGGCTTTGCTAAGGAAATTGTTTTGATTGCCGAAGATGGTTCATTTATAAAAATTGGCCAAGGTATAAATATTGGAACCACTGGAGACATCATCCATCATGGAGCAAGGTTTAAATTTTCCGAAGGGCAAACTATGCGTGCTGCGTTTCCTGAATTTTCAGCTTCAGTCTGTGAAGTAAAAAGAAAAATACAAATCGAGTTTATTGATGCAGACGGGAAATCGCCTAAAGATGAGCCTATATCTCTTATTTTTCATATTGGAGATTCTCAACATAATGCAAGAGTCATTAATGGGACTTGTTTATTAAAAGACTTGCCTCAAGGGGGCTTCACTATCTTCCAACCGTTACGTCGTAGTTGATTCCTCATATTTTATAAGGAGTTAAAGATGTCCACTAATATCAGAAAAGATTCATCTTCATCACATTCGAATAATTTATCTAAAAAACAATCAAAAACGCTAGTGGTGCCAATTGACTTACCAGGGCAACCTATTCAGTGTTGGATTGGCGATGCAGAAAAAATACAAGTTATTCTCAGAAAATCCAGGGATGTCATTTTTGACATTCACCTTTTCAACGGAAAATCATATTCTGTTAGAGCAGAAATGAGTGATATGTATGACACTAGAACCAAGAAATTGATACACCCGAGAGAAGAAATATTTTTTCAAGATGGGGAAATCTTGCATTTACAAATAGGAAGAAACTTTAAAGGAAAAATTCTTCTCTTTGAATCAAAAAAACAACTCGGCGCATATAGTATTTCTCAGTTGGATCCTATTATAGAAAGTTTGGATCCTACATTTAAACCGGCACCAATAAGTATCATTATAAAAAGTGATCAATTCTTTGTTGAAAAACCTTTTTCTGTGATGCAATTAGATGGAAGTATTACGACTCCCACTTATAACGATTGCGAAGCAGAAAGCTTTCTTCAAATAGTTGAAATCAATGTTTCTGAAAAAGATGTTCCTCACGAAATTGCTGACATTTTTAAAAAAGGAGGAGAAAAAGAAATTGTTACTTCCGGAGGAGTATTAACCAGAAATTGGATCATGAATCAGGTCGTCGCGCAGTCTGGATATGCAAGCGATAACGTACATTGGATGAAAGAACTTTGGAAAGACAAAATAATTTTAAAGAGTATAGAACATAAAAATTCTGGTAGAAAGATGTATGTAATTTTGACAGGGTCTACACGTGTAAGACGCCTTCTTAAGGCTAGCCGCTATGGCGTAATAAATACGAAAGTTCTAGCATTTTCTTACGGCGCCGGGACTGCCAATGGACTAAGGCATGCGAGTTGGACTGCCGCTAAAGGTAACTTCCGAAGAGGCGGTCTAGCTGCCTTATTGTTTACTATAACGCTAGATATAGCTGAATGGACTGAAGATTATGAACAACGTGACCCTGTAACAGGTAAACCAAAGCAAGATATTTCTGATTTGTTTACTAAAATCGGCATAGACATTTCTAAAAATGTAGTTAATTCTGTGATTTCTTCCTCTTTAATATGGATGGCCTTAACTTTTCTTGGCGGAGCTCCATTAATCGCAATAATAATCGGAACTGTAGCTATTACAGTTTTGGTAGGATGGAATGTAGATTTTCTTGATAAAAAATTTGGCGTAACTGAAAAAGCACTGAAAGCAATGAAAGAGTCTTCAAGTAAATTAGAAAATAAATTAAAAAAAGACTATGAAGGTTATTCAAGTGCTGTTACTCAAGCATTTATAAATGGGGGAGTTTTATAATGATCTTTAATTCATCATCGGAAACTAATCCATGGAAGAGATGTGCTCCAGTTTTTTTTATGTTCAACACATTTTCTTTGATGAATATTTGGGTAGTTCTCGAAATAAATGAAATTTCTAAATTTTTAGTTAATTATCTTCTTTTGATCACTCCTGTATTGGGAGTGATTTTATTTCTGTTGGGGATTTTTTTTAAAGAAACAAAAAGATTGAAAAATTTTGTTCTAATTATTGGATTGTTTGGAGTTTTGCCAATCTTCACAACTACTTTAATACCATTTTTTTTCTCAATTTTTATTTCAAAATATGATTTTTTATTTAAATTTTACATATCTTTTTCTTATGCGATTTTTTTAATTTTTATATTTATTTTCAATATTATAAAAATGAAGAGAGTGGAAAAATATTCTATCTATATAAAAGATAAAATAAAAATTAAAGACTCTTTTTTTTATATTAATCTTGATGAAATAAAAAACTATAATATATATTCAAAAATCAAGGAAAATTCTTCAACAAAAACAAATTTTAAAAAAATCTTCCCATTTCTCTTTCTAGTTTATCCTATTCAAAGATTGCTGACTAATGTTTCCGGTAATGTTGTTGTTATGTATTTTTTGGCAATTCTAACAATTCCGTTGTCAATATATATGACGATCAGAATGGCTGAGGGGTATTATCTATGGATTTACTTAATCAGCCATTACGAAAAATATTTCGACACTCATATTGGTTTGATGGGCCAATCAGAAAAAAAATAAAGAGATGAAAATTCATAAAAATTATAAATGTAAAAACTCAGCGATAATGATCAAATGAGATGCCAACTACAACACAATACAGGGTTTATTCTCACATAGAAGCAGTGACCTACCTGCGAATCAAAGAAATAAAAAAAGCTGCGAACTTTTCGATCCGCAGCTTTTTAGATTTTAGAATAACGCTAATTAGACGTCGATATTCCCTGCACGCAGCGCATTGTTCTCGATGAACGCACGGCGTGGTTCAACGTCATCGCCCATCAGCGTAGTGAAGATCTGGTCGGCGGCGATCGCGTCTTCGATCTGCACTTTGAGCAGGCGGCGCACGGTCGGGTCCATGGTGGTTTCCCACAGCTGTTCCGGGTTCATCTCGCCCAGTCCTTTGTAGCGCTGCTTGGAGACCACGCGTTCCGATTCGTCACGCAGCCACTGCATGGCCTGGTGGAAGTCGATCACGGCGGATTCCTTGGTGCGCTCCCCTTCGCCGCGGCGCACGAAGGCGCCTGGGCCGATCAGGCCGGTGAAGGTGGCGGCCGCTTCGGCCAGCACGCGGTAGTCGGCGCTTTCGACGAAGTCGGCGTCGATCGAGCTGACTTTGACGTTACCGTGGTGCATGCGCTCGATCCACAGCTGGTGCTTTTCGTTGAGCTCGTCCGAACGCACGGTCACTTTGACGGCGATGTCGTTGATGTTTTCTTCCAGCGCGCGGGCCGAGGCTTCCGACGCTTCGAGCGTGCTCATGTCCAGCGTGACGCCGGTCATGATGGCGGTCAGCGCGGCGCGGTCGATCACGCGGGTCAGGCGCGTCATGATGACGTTGGACAGGTTGAACTGGCGCACCAGCTCGCTCAGCGCTTCGCCCATGATCGGGTCGGCGCCTTCGCGCGGGGTCAGCACGGCGGTGTTGAGCGCCACATTCATCATGTAGGTGGCTTCTTCCGCATCGTCTTTCAGGTAGCGCTCGTCGCGGCCGGCCTTGACCTTGTACAGCGGCGGCTGGGCGATGTAGATGTGGCCGCGCTCTACCAGTTCCGGCATCTGGCGGTAGAACAGGGTCAGCAGCAGGGTGCGGATGTGGGCGCCGTCGACGTCCGCATCGGTCATGATGATGATGCGGTGGTAGCGCAGCTTCTCGACGTTGAATTCGTCCGGGCCGATCGAGGTGCCCAGCGTGGCGATCAGCGTGGTGATCTGTTCCGACGACAGCATTTTTTCAAAGCGCGCCTTTTCCACGTTCAGCACCTTGCCGCGCAGCGGCAGGATGGCCTGGAATTTACGGTCGCGGCCCTGCTTGGCCGAGCCGCCTGCGGAGTCACCCTCGACGATGTACAGTTCGCACAGCGCCGGGTCGCGTTCCTGGCAGTCGGCCAGTTTGGAGGACAGGCCCAGGCCGTCCATCACGCCTTTGCGGCGGGTCAGGTCGCGCGCCTTGCGGGCCGCTTCGCGCGCGCGCGCTGCTTCAACGATCTTGCCGCAAATGATTTTGGCGTCGTTGGGTTTTTCCTGCAGGTAGTCGGACAGCGTCTTGGCAACGATCTCTTCGACCGGGCCGCGCACTTCGGACGACACCAGCTTGTCCTTGGTCTGGGAGGAGAACTTCGGCTCCGGCACTTTGACGGACAGCACGCAGGTCAGGCCTTCGCGCATGTCGTCGCCGGAGATTTCGACTTTGGCTTTCTTGGCGAAGTCGTTCTCGTCGATGTATTTGTTGATCACGCGCGTCATCGCCGCGCGCAGGCCGGTCAGGTGGGTGCCGCCGTCGCGCTGCGGGATGTTGTTGGTGAAGCACAGCACCTGTTCGTTGTAGGCGTCGTTCCATTGCATGGAGACGTCCACGGTAATCGTGGTGTTCTGGTCGGACTGGCGCTCGCCGGTGGCCTGGAACACGGTCGGGTGCAGCACGGTCTTGGCTTTGTTGATGTATTCGACGAAGCCGCGGGTGCCGCCTTCAAACGCGAACAGCTCTTCCTTGCCGGTGCGCTGGTCGGTCAGCTTGATGTTGACGCCGTTATTCAGGAACGACAGTTCGCGGATGCGCTTGGCCAGGATTTCGTAGTGGAACTCGACGTGGGTGAAGATGTCTTCGTCGGCCCAGAAGTGGACGTCGGTGCCGCGCTTGTCGGTTTCGCCGATGACCTTGATCGGCGACACGGCCACGCCGTCGCGCATTTCAATTTCACGGTTCTGCGCCACACCGCGCACGAATTCCATCTGGTGCACCTTGCCGTCGCGGCGGATGGTCACGCGCAGCAGCTTGGACAGTGCATTCACGCAGGACACGCCGACGCCGTGCAGGCCGCCCGAAACCTTGTAGGCGTTCTGGTCGAACTTGCCGCCGGCGTGCAGCTCGGTCAGCACGATTTCGGCCGCCGAGCGTTTCGGCTCGTGCTTGTCGTCCATTTTCAGGCCGACCGGAATGCCGCGGCCGTTGTCGGTAATCGAGATCGAGTTGTCCGAGTGGATGGTGACGTGGATTTCCGAGCAGTGGCCAGCCAGTGCTTCGTCAATCGAGTTGTCCAGCACTTCAAACACCAGGTGGTGCAGGCCGGTGCCGTCCGAGGTGTCGCCGATGTACATGCCGGGACGTTTGCGGACGGCTTCCAGGCCTTCAAGAATTTGAATCGAGGAGGCGCCGTATTCTTCGTTTTTTACCACGGGTGCTGCGTTCTCTTCTGGGATGGCGGACATGTGCTGCTTTCTCTAATATCGATTACTAAGGTACTGGTACCGCTGATTAAATACGCATCGGCATGACGACGTACTTGAAGTCGGCATTGTCCGGAATGGAGATCAGGGCCGACGAGTTGGAGTCGCCCAGCGCCACGTTGACCTGGTCGCACTTGAGGTTGTTCAGCACGTCCAGCAGGTAGGTGACGTTGAAGCCGATGTCGACGCTGTCGCCGCCGTAGTCGATTTCCAGCTCTTCCACGGCCTCTTCCTGGTCGGCGTTGGTGGAGCTGATTTTCATGCTGCCCGGGGTGATGATGCAGCGCACGCCCTTGAATTTATCGCTGGTCATGATGGCCGCGCGTTGCAGCGAACGCAGCAGCTCGTCGCGGCCGATCGTGAATTCGTTCTTGTAGCCCTTCGGGATCACGCGCGTGTAGTCGGGGAACTTGCCTTCCACCAGTTTCGAGATCAGCTCGATGTCGGCAAAGGTCAGCTTGACCTGGTTGGCGGCAATGTCCAGCTGCACGGTCTCGTCGTTTTCTTCCAGCAGGCGCTGCAGTTCGATGATGGTCTTGCGCGGGATGATGACTTCCTGGCGCGCGAACGACTGTTCGGTCTCGACCTGGCAGAACGCCAGGCGGTGGCCGTCGGTGGCCACGGCAATCACGTTGTTACCGTCCAGTACCAGCAGCAGGCCGTTCAGGTAGTAGCGGATGTCCTGCTGGGCCATCGAGAAGTGCACCATGTTGAACAGGTGCTTCAGGGTTTTCTGTGGCAGCGTGACGGAGGCGCTGTAGCTGTCGGCCTGCTGCACGGTCGGGAATTCTTCCGCGGCCAGGGTCTGCAGCGCAAAGCGCGATTTGCCCGACTGTACGGCCAGGCGCTTGTTCTGCAGCGTGATCGTGACGTCGCCGGTTTCCGGCAGCGCGCGCAGGATGTCCAGCAGCTTGCGCGCGGCCACGGTGGTGCCGGTCACTTCCGGGCCAGAGCCGATGTCGGCCTTGGTGGTGATCTGCACTTCGGTGTCGGTCGACAGGAAGGATACGCCTTCGCCCTCTTTGCGGATGAGGATATTGGCCAGAATCGGCATAGTGTGCCGACGCTCGACAATACCGCTCACGATCTGCAGTGGCCGGAGTAGCGTATCTCGGGTGGTTTTGACCAATTGCATAGATTATCCTCAGTAAAAATTAACGATGTTTTTGATGCGTGTTGAATGCTGGTTGCCGTGGCAGGTTTGCCTGAATCATAAGGTAAACCATGCCCTCCGGCTAGCCCTTCAGGGTCTGTTCCAGGACGTGCAATTCGTGGTTGCATTCCGGATTTTTGGTGCGGTCCAGCGCGATCTTGCGGACCGCGTGCAGCACGGTCGTGTGGTCGCGGCCGCCGAACAGCTCGCCGATTTCCGGCAGCGACTTCTGCGTCAGTTCCTTGGCCAGGTACATGGCGATCTGGCGCGGGCGGGCGATATTGGCCGGGCGGCGCTTGGAATACATGTCGGCCACCTTGATGTTGAAGAAGTCGGCCACGGTTTTCTGGATGTTTTCCACTGAAATCTGGCGGTTCTGCACCGACAGCAGGTCTTTCAGCGCTTCCTTGACGATGTCGATCGTGATGTCTTTGCCGTGGAAACGCGAGTACGCCAGGATCTTGCGCAGCGCGCCTTCCAGCTCGCGCACGTTGGAGCGCAGGTGCTTGGCGACGAAGAAGGCGACGTCGTCGGAGAAGGTCACACCTTCCTGCTTGGCTTTCTTGAGCAGGATCGCCACGCGCATTTCCAGCTCGGGCGGCTCGATCGCCACCGTCAGGCCGGAGTCAAAGCGCGAGATCAGGCGGTCATCCATGCCGGTGATCTCTTTCGGATAGGTGTCCGAGGTAATGATGATCTGCTTCTTGGCAGCGATCAGCGCTTCAAACGCATAGAAGAATTCTTCCTGCGTGCGGCTTTTGCCACCGAAGAATTGAATATCATCGATGAGCAGCATGTCCAGCGAGTGGTAGTAATGCTTGAAGTCGTCGAAGCCCTTGCGCTGGTAGGCGGTCACCACGTCGCGCACATACTGCTCGGCGTGGATGTAGCGGATGCGTGCGCCTGGCTGGTCGGCCATCACCTGGTTGCCGATCGCGTGGATCAAGTGGGTCTTACCCAGGCCCACGCCGCCGTAGAAGAACAGCGGGTTGTACGACACGCCCGGGTTGTTGGCGACCTGGATCGCAGCGGCGCGCGCCAGCTGGTTGGCCTTACCGGTCACGAAGCTGTCAAACGTCAGGTCCGTGTTGATGCGGCTCTGCTCGCGGCGCGGCGCGGCCGAGGCCGGCATTTCCGGCACCGACGGCACGGAATCGGCCATGCGCGCATTGTTGCTCGGCGCGCCGCCGTTCGGATCGGGCACGGGCGCGGTGGTGGTGGCTGGTTTTTTCGGCGCGGACAGGCGCGGGTCGAGCACAAACTGCACTTCGGTCGGCTGCTCCCAGTACTGGCAGGCCAGTGCGGTGATGCGGCTGGCGAACTGGGTCTTGACCCAATCCAGCTTGAAGCGGTTGGGCGCGGCCATGCGCAGCTTGCCCGCCTCGTAATCGAGGGGGATAAGCGGCTTAATCCAGGCGCTGAATTGTTGCGGCGTCAGCTCCAGCTCCAGCTGGGCGGAGCAGGTCTGCCAGAAATTTTCCATGAATCTTTTGTGTATTCTTACTGTATAAGGGTGTGGGCAACTTTGAAGTTTTTCACACGTAACGCGCTATTCTACTCTCGCTCGGCTTAGTTATCCACAGGCACGGCAGGATTTTTTCGCAGTTCGGCCGCCGCCGGGGTGGCCGGAGGCGGCAGCCAGTTGTTGACAAGCGGGGCCGAAATGCTGATAATTCAGGGTTCCCCGCCCGTATTCCTTGTTTCTTCACATGGATATCAATATGGAGTAGCGAGGATTTAGCGGGCGATGAGATGGACCCAGCTTGTGCCGGATAGCGTTGGCATGGGTGCGCGAAGTGTCATTGGCACCAAAAACTGACGGGCCGTCTGACCCGATTTTGCATTTTTTTCTGCTTTAAGCGAGACCAACATGAAACGTACTTACCAACCTTCCGTTGTACGCCGTAAGCGTACCCACGGCTTCCGTGCACGTATGGCTACCCGTGGTGGCCGTCAAGTGCTGAACGCACGCCGCGCCAAAGGCCGCAAGCGTCTGGCTGTATAAGCTAGTCACTTGTTAGCTGATCGCGTGGACAGCTGCGTAAACAGCGGCTCGACAGGCGAAGGTTCACACGACTTCGCGCGCGCTCGGCGTATCGTTAAAACGGATGAATTTTCATCCGTTTTTCGTTTGCGCCCTAGCCAAAAAAGCGCGCACTTCGTGCTGTACACCCGTCTGAACCAACTGCCGCATGCGCGGCTGGGCGTCGTGGTGGCCAAGCGCTTTGCGCCGCGCGCCGTCACCCGCAATACGATCAAGCGCGTCACGCGCGAACTGTTCCGCGTCAGCGGCCTGCCCGCCATCGATTGCGTGGTGCGCCTGGCCAGACCGGTCAACAGCAAAGATGGCCCTGCCACCACTGCAAAGCTGAAAGCGGCCTTGCGGGTGGAATTGGCACGTCTGTTTGCCGCGCAGGCAAAACAGTCGGCGCGGCCGGCCTTGCCTTCGGCGTCGCCGCCGCCACATAGGTCGCCATGAAAACCGTGCTCCGCTTCCTATTGCGCTTTTATCAACTGGCGATCAGCCCGATGATGACGCCGAGCTGCCGGTTTTATCCGAGCTGTTCGAACTATGCGCTGGAAGCGCTGGACGTCCACGGCGCCGCGCGCGGCAGCTGGCTGGCGTTGCGCCGCGTGTGCCGCTGCCATCCGTGGCATCCGGGCGGGCATGATCCGGTGCCGGGCACCTCCCATTCCTCTACGACCGCTTGCGGTTGCAACCACTCCTGATTGAAATAATGGATATCAATAAACGTACCATCCTGTGGATCGTGTTTGCGGTGTCGCTGTTTGTTCTGTGGAACAACTGGCAAGTCTCGAACGGCCGTCCATCGATGTTTGCACCACCGCCAGCGCAGACGGCCAAGGCGCCTGAGGCGAAGAAATCCGACCTGCCGGCCGCTGCTGCCGTGCCGGGAGCTGCTGCCACCGCCGCCGCACCAGGCGCTGCGGAAGCCGCGCCGTTCAAGGCCGAGCGCATCACCATCACCACCGACGTGGTGCGGGCCGATATCGACACCCAGGGCGGCACCATCAAGCGCCTGGAACTGCTCAAGTACAAGGAAAACGGCCACCCGGGCTGGTTCAACGGCTGCTTCGGCCTGTTCAAATGGTGCGAACCGGGCGACAACAGCAAGAACGTGGTGCTGTTTGACGTCGATGCCGGCACCGGCAAGACCTATCTGGCCCGTACCGGCCTGATCGGCGCTGGCGTGCCCAACCATAACAGCGGCTTTGTTGCCAAACCTGGCCCGCGCATGCTCAACGACGCCAACCAGGTGCAACTGGTGCTGGAATCGGAAGAGGGCGGCGTCAAGCTGACCAAGACCTTCACCTTCAAGCGCGGCGACTACGTGATCGGCGTGCGTCATGACGTCACCAACACCGGCGCCGCGCCGGTATCACCGCAGCTGTACCTGCAGCTGGCGCACGACGGCAACAAGCCGGCCGGCGATTCCTTCTTCAACAGCAGCTACACCGGTCCGACCCTGTACACCGAGGAAAAGCACTACGAGAAGCTGAAGTTCGAAACGCTGGAAAAAGAAGCGCAGGAAGCCGCCAAGACCGGCAAGCCGATGCTGCAGGACCACGCGACCAAGGCCGACAATGGCTGGATCGCGATTTCGCAGCACTTCTTCGTCTCGGCCTTCATTCCCCAGCCTAAGCTGATGCACAATATCGAGACCACCAAGATCGACACCAACGTCTACGGCATCAGCGTCAAGCAGCCGCTGGGCACGCTGGCGCCGGGCGCAACCGTGTCGAACGACGCCAAGCTGTTCTCGGGGCCGCAGGAAAACGCGTTGCTGGAACCGGTGACGCCAGGCCTGGTGCTGGTGCGCGACTACGGCTGGCTGGCCGTGATCGCCAAGCCGATGTTCTGGGTCATCGAGCACATCCACGGCGTGCTGGGCAACTGGGGCTGGACCATTATTGCGTTCACCATCCTGATCAAGCTGTTGTTCTTCCCGCTGTCGGCCGCCGGCTACCGCAGCATGGCCAAGGTCAAGCTCGTGACGCCGAAGATGCAAGCCATCCGCGAGCGCTACAAAGGCGACCCGGCCAAGATGAACCAGGCCACCATGGAGCTGTACAAGCAGGAGAAGATCAACCCGCTGGGCGGCTGCCTGCCGATCCTGGTGCAGATGCCGGTGTTCATCGCGCTGTACTACGTGCTGCAATCGGCCGTGGAAATCCGCGGTGCGCCATGGGTGGGCTGGATTACCGACCTGGCGCAGCATGACCCGTACGCCATCCTGCCGGTGCTGTACGCGATTTCGATGTTCATTACGACCAAGCTCAACCCTGCACCGGCGGATCCGATGCAAGCCAAGATGATGCTGTTCATGCCGCTGGCGTTCTCGGTCATGTTCTTCTTCTTCCCGTCCGGCCTGGTGCTGTACTGGGTAGTGAACAACGTGCTGTCGATTGCCCAGCAATACGTGATCTCGAAGAAGTTCGGCGCGGTAGAACCGGCTAAAGCCTGACCAGACTGTTGCTAAAAAGCTCCATGTGCGCTTGCCGCGGCCCAGGCCGCCGCAAAGCCACATGGAGCTTTTTTTTATCTAATACAATGCCTGTATGAATATCGATTCCTCCCCCATCGCCGCCATCGCCACCGCACCGGGGCGTGGCGGCATCGGCGTCGTGCGCGCCTCCGGCAAACAGCTGCAGCCGCTGATTGCCGCGCTGTTTGGCGATAGCAGCCTCAAGCCGCGCCATGCGACCTACATCCCGTTCACGCAGGCGGACGGCAGCGTGATCGACCAGGGCATCGCCATCTGGTTCAAGGGCCCCCACTCGTACACCGGCGAAGACGTGCTGGAACTGCAAGGCCACGGCGGCCCCATCGTGCTGCAAATGCTGCTGGCGCGCGTGCTGGAAGCGGGCGAAGCGCTGGGCTTGCGCCTGGCCGAGCCTGGCGAATTCACGCGCCGGGCGTATCTGAACGACAAGCTGGACCTGGCGCAGGCCGAGGCGGTGGCCGATCTGATCGACGCCTCGACCGAAGCGGCGGCCAAATCGGCCTCGCAATCGCTGTCGGGCGCGTTCTCGAAAACCGTGAACAAGCTGGTGGCCAGCGTCACCAACCTGCGCATGCTGGTGGAAGCGACCCTGGACTTCCCGGAAGAAGAGATCGACTTCCTGGAAAAATCCGACGCGCGCGGCCAGCTCAAAGGCATTGTTGACGCTTTAGAGCAAGTCTTCAAACAGGCGGCGCAGGGCGCGTTGCTGCGCGAAGGCCTGAACGTGGTGCTGGTCGGCCAGCCGAATGTGGGCAAATCCTCGCTGCTGAACGCGCTGGCGGGCAACGACGTTGCCATCGTCACGCCGATCGCCGGCACCACGCGCGACAAGGTCACCGAAACCATCCAGATCGAAGGCATCCCGCTCAACATCATCGACACCGCCGGCATCCGCGCGGCGGAAGAGGCGGTGGACGTGGTGGAACGTATCGGCATCGAACGCACCTGGGGCGAAGTGGGCAAGGCCGACGTCATCCTGCACCTGCTGGATGCCGACCACGGCCCGTCGCGCGCCGACGAAAGCATCGTGGCCGCCTTCCCGGACGGCGTACCGGTGCTGCGCATCTGGAACAAGATTGATTTGTCCGGTCACAAGCCGGCGGTGGACGTGATGGGCGACGCCACCCACATCTACCTTTCCGCGCACGAACACATCGGGATCGACCTGCTGCGCAAGGAACTGCTGCGCATCGCCGGCTGGCAGCAGACGGGCGAATCGCTGTACTTGGCGCGCGAACGCCATCTGATCGCACTGAAAAACGCCGGCGCCCACCTGGCGCGTGCGGGTGAACATGCAGCGCAGAACGACCAGTCGCTGGACCTGTTTGCCGAAGAACTGCGGCTGGCGCAAGTTCAGCTGTCCAGCATCACCGGCGCCTTCTCCTCCGACGACCTGCTGGGCGTCATCTTCAGCCGCTTCTGCATCGGCAAATAAACTCCGGGGTCAGGTCCGTCATTTCTACACGAGCTGAGCCGTAGTTTGCGCTACGGCTTAGCTCGTGTAGAAATGACGGACCTGACCCCGGATTGTTAGTAGGGCGAGCCGGTGACGTTGAGCTTGATTTGCCAGAGGGCGCCGGCGCCTGTGATGTAGAGGGTCTTGCCATCGCTGCCGCCAAACGCGGCGTTGGTGACGTTGGCGTCAACCTTGATGGTGGCGATTTCTTTGCCGGCCGGCGTGAAGACGCGCAGGCGCCGGTCTTCGTGTTCGGTCACGTAGATGTTGCCGTGGCAGTCGACCGCCATGCCGTCCGGTACGCCCAGCTTGCCGACCAGCTCTTTGCCCCGCTGCGGCACGCCGTTGACGATGGCGTAGGAACGCAGCACGCCGTGATCACCGACCATGCCGTTCACATACAGCACATCGCCGCGCGGCGACAGCGAAACGCCGTTCGGATTGCGCAGCGTGTCGTCTACTACGGTGACCTTGCCATCGGTGGCGACGCGGTACACGCGCGTCTTGTCCTGGCCGCCCGGCGCAGCGGTGCGCTGGAAGTCGGGATCGCTGAAGTACAAGGTGCCGTCCGCCGCCAGCGCCATGTCGTTCGGCGAGTTGAAGACCTGGCCCGCATATTCTTTGACGATGTCGCTGCGCTGGCCGTCCAGCGTGTAGCGCGACACGGATTTGTATTTGTGGGTGGCCGCGATCAGGTTGCCTTTGCCGTCGGTCGCCAGGCCGTTGCTGCCGCTGTTGTCGATGACGACGCTGACCTTGCCGTCCGCATCCAGTTTCATGATGCGCGACGGGAAGCCGGGGCCGAACGTGAAGTCGGAGAAGTACAGCGCATCCTTGATCCACACGGGACCTTCGTACAAGCCCGGTTCGCTGCGCGTGGTGTTGGCGGCGGCGATGCGGGTGGCGCGCAGTTCGCCCGCGGGCGCGCTGCCGGTGCACGTTGCGGGCGCTGCCATGGCGGTGGCGGTGGACAGGGCGGCGGTCAGACTCAGTACGATGTGGCGTAGTTTCATGGGGTGGCGTTGTCGCGGACGTTGAATGAAATCAGGAACTCCCGCGGTATCGCCGCAGGGAAGGGCGCGCACGCGCGGATGGCGCTGATCGCAGCGCTATCATAGCTGACCCTGCCTGAAGTCTGGTACACCATGATCTGGTAGATGCTGCCTTTGTCGTCCAGCACCACGTTGATGTCGGCCCGGTGCTGGCCCGGCCCCAGATCCATGGACTCGGTCGGCATGTGCGCCTTGATTTTCTGCAGCATTTCCGGCGGCAGTTGCTGGACCACGGGGGGCGCGGCTTGCTGCAGTTGTGGAAAGCGCGGTGCAGGTGTGGTGTCGGCGCGCTCGCTGCTGTAGTTGTAGGCCACGCGCACCAGCTGGAGCAGCATCAGGAATAAGATCCAGCCCGCACGTGACGACAGATTGATGTTGATTTTGGGCCACCAGGATTTCTTCGGCGGCGGCAGGGCGTCAAAGCGTGCGCGCCACTGTGCCACCATGCCGGTGTTGGTCACCACCGACATCCACACGGGGAAGTAGGCGGCCATGCGTTCGGCATACGGCAGGTCGTTGCGCAGCTGGTAGTCGGATGGCGTGCCATCTTTGCGCAGCAGGTCCAGCACGGCGCGGTTGATCATCAAATCGGCTTCGGGCAGGTGCGCGAAGATGGTGTGTTCTTCGATGGCCTTGTCGATCAGCGCGCCGGCGCGGCCCAGCTGCAGCAGGCGGCGCCGGTCCTCGCTCCACTGGAATATCTTGCAGGCGACGCTGAACAGCAGGTCGTGCCCCGGCCGCCAGCCGCTGACCAGCTGTTGCGCAATATGGGCTTCGAAGTAGATGCGTGCGCTGATGTTGAGCAGGCGTTCGTCGTCCAGGCTGTGCTGCAGCGCCTGCTGCCACGGGACGGGATTGCGCACGTGGTGGTCTTGCAGCAGCTGCTGCATGGCGGCGCGGAAGTCTTCCAGGACGGCGGCGGCCAGCCGTTGGGGATCTTCGTGCGCGATCTGCTGCGGTTCGGCCGCGGCCTCGGGCTGGATGCCCAGGCTGACGGGTGTGCGCGGCATGCCGTAGTCGGGGGCGACCGGCTCTGGCGTCAGCGGCGCTGGCGCGGCGGCGGAGTCGGTGGCCTGCTGGTCGCGCCAGGCGAGCCAGCTCAGTGCGGACTCATAGGCTTCGCGTAATTCCTGGAACGCGGCGCCATCCTGCTCCTGGTCGATGAGCTTGAGCTCGCGTGCATAGGCGCGGCGGATGGCGCGGGCGTCGGTTTCGGTATCCAGGCCCAGGCGTGCCAGGAACGGCATGGTGTCGCGCATGGTGTTCAGTGCGGGTAGTCGGGCAGGAAGCTCTGGCTCTCCAGTGCATCCAGCAGTTCGCCGAAGGCCTTGGCGGCCGGGCCGAACTGTTTCTTGTCTTGGGTTTCCAGCGCCTGCTCAAAGCGCGTGATCTGCACACCCAGGTGTTCACGCACGTTGCCGCGCAGCTGCTGGTACAGGCGTTCGCCGCGCGCCAGCAGGGTGCGGTTTTCCATCTGGTCGCGCGGGTGGATTTTCAGCGCCGACAGGGCGGCAAAGCGCTGCGCGATTTCCTGCTCGCTCAGCATGCCGGGATTCCCTTCGATCAGCAGCGTGTTCTGTTGCTGGGTCTTGACGATGGTGGCTTCCACCTGCAGCAGGCCGTTGACGTCGTAGGTGAAGCGCACATCGACGCCAGCGTCTTCCTGCCGGCCGCCCGGCAAATTCAGTTGCAGCGAGCCGAGCTTGATGTTGTCGCTGGCCATGCGCGCCTCGCCCTGAAACACGTTAAGCACCAGCTGCTGCTGGTTTTCCTTGAGCGGGTAGTAGCGCTTGACGCGGCTCACCGGCACCACGCTGTTGCGCTCGATGATGGGATCGAAGTGGCCGTGCGAATACACGTCCTGGCCCAGGCGCATGGAGGTATCCACGCCCAGCGAATAGGGGGCGACGTCGGTCATCACCACTTCATCAAGTGCGGCGTCGCGCGCTTTCAGGCCGGCTTGCACGGCGGCGCCGAGCGCCACCACTTCGTCCGGGTTGATGTCGCATGACGGGAAGCGGCCGAACATGCGCGCCACCAGGCGCCGCACCATGGGCATGCGCGAGGCGCCGCCCGCCAGCACGATGTTGTCCAGTTCGCTGCTGGGCAGCTGGGCGTCGCGCAGCGCGCGGTCGACCGGATCACGCAGGCGCGACAGCAGCGGCGCGCAGATTTTTTCAAATGCGGCTTCGTCCAGTTCCATCGCGTACTCGGCATCGTTGTCGCGGATGCGGATGGTGGTGCTGGCGGTGTCGCTGAGCGTGCGCTTGGCCAGCTCGACCTGCGCGTGCAGGCGCTGCATGAAGCCGGCGTCGTTCTTGTAGCTGGTGGACAGCTTGTTGTGCTCGAAGAAGCGCCCGACCACGCAGGCGACAAAGTCTTCGCCGCCCAGGAAGTTGTCACCGGTCGAGGCGCGCACTTCCATCACGTTGTCGAACAGGTCCAGCACCGAGACATCAAACGTGCCGCCGCCCAGGTCGAATACGAGGAATTTGGTTTCGCTGTCGCGCAGGTGGATGCCGTAGGCCAGCGCCGCTGCGGTGGGTTCGTTGAGCAGGCGCTCGACTTTGAGCCCGGCCAGCTGGCCGGCCGCGCGCGTGGCTTTGCGCTGGGCGTCGGAAAAATAGGCCGGCACGGTGATGATGGCTTCCGTCACCGGCTGGCCCAGTGCCGCTTCGGCATCTTCCTTCAGCGAGCGCAGGATCAGCGCCGACAGTTCTTCGGGCCGGAAGCTGCGCGTGCCGAGCTGGATCTGGCGGTCGCTGCCCATGTGGCGCTTGAATGCGGCCGTACTCAGCAGGGGATGGGTTTGCAGCCGTTCGCGCGCGGCGCGGCCGACCAGGATGCTGCCGTCCTCATCGAGGCTGACGCAGGACGGCGTCAACACGTCGCCCAGGCTGTTGGGAATGAGTCGGGCGGCGCCGTTTTCCCACACGGCGATCAGGCTGTTGGTGGTGCCCAGGTCGATGCCAACTATCATGCGCTATCCTCTGCTGAATGTTTCACTCCAGCATCTTACCTCAGATACACAAGATAGTTGGTAAATTGATAGCCTTTATTGCTTGCCAAGTCAGGCGGCGCTGGCTTGCTCGCCACGGTAGACGATCACGCAATCGCGGCCTGCATGCTTGGCCGCATACAGGCAGCTGTCGGCGGCGGCCAGCAGGGCGGCGGCGTCGTTGAGCGTGTCCTTGTCAAAGGTGGCCACGCCGATGCTCATGGTGACGTGCGGCTTGGTGGCCTTGGGCGAATGGGCCAGGTTCAGCGAGGCGATCTTGGCGCGGATGGTTTCCGCGTGCAGCGCGGCCTGCTCGGCGCTGGTGTCGGGCAGCACGGCAGCAAACTCTTCGCCGCCGTAGCGCGCTGCCAGGTCGGCCGGCCGCTGCAGCATGGAGGCAAACGCTTCCGCCACCATGCTCAGGCAGGCGTCGCCCTGCTGGTGGCCGAAGTGGTCGTTATAGGCTTTGAAGGAGTCGATGTCCATCAACAGCAGCGACAGCTGGCCATCGTTGCGCATGGCGCGGCGCAGTTCGCGGTCCAGTGCGACGTCGAAGTGGCGGCGGTTGGCGATGCCGGTCAGGCCGTCCACATAGGATTGCGCGCGCAGCTGTTCGGCCTGGCTGCGCAGCTGGCGCTCGCGGCCGACAATGGTGCTGATGTCGCTCACTTCAATCAGGCAGTAGCGTTCCTTGCCTTCATTGAACGGCGTCACCGACACCGCCTGTTCGACGCGTTCACCGCCCCAGCTGCCGGCCGGATACAGCGGAAACGGCGACGGGTTCAGCGCCGGCGACAAGGTCTGCGGCAGATTGCTCTGCATCGCGCTCAGCACCGCCTGCTCGAGGCGCTGGCCGCGCAGTTCGCCGTACAGGTCGAACAGGTCCTGGCCCAGTACGCGGTGCGCCGATTTGCCGGAACGGCTGGCCATCCACTGGTTCCACATCACGATGTGCTGATTGATGTCGAGGACGATGAGTCCCAGCTGGGCCAGTCCGAGCACGCGCGCGGACAGGTGTTGCGGGGCAGGGGCGAGTTCTGACATGCGTGCTTTCCGGATGGGAATAATGTGCCGATTATAAGGGGTGCGTTGCGGCTTGCTGCACTATCGTTTCCGGCTTTTTCATTGAAAAATATTTCCTCATTCTGTCGCGGACCAAAAGTGTCGTTTGACGGCGATTTTTTGCCGATGCGGTGGATGTAGCGCTCGCGAGTAACCTGCTATTATTGATTGTCGCAAACGGTTATGCCGCTTCATGCAACCGTTGAGAATTCTCATGTTTGCGTCAATTCCGCTGAAGTAACCTTGCACAACTGACCTGCGCTTGGCCTGGAAAGGAGGGGATCGTGGAACCGATACAAGAGAGCGTCCCGGACGACGGGGCGGGCATGCCGCCACCGGCATCCGCCAGGCCCGCGCCACCAGTGCAGACGCGCCAGATGCTGCCGCCCAAAGGCACGTGCTGGTATTGCGAAAAGCCACTGGATAATGTGCGCCGCTTTTGCGACAAGGAATGCGCTGACGCGTTTGATGAAGAGAAGGAATACACCCGCTAGATCGCAGGTCCGCCACCCTCAGGCCATCGCTGCCTGCAAGGTCGCCAGCGCCGTTTCAAAATCGAACTGGTGCGCTGCTTCCGTCACTTCCTGAAAAACTTCCACGCCCAGACTGGCCGCCAGCACGGTTGCCGATTGCTCCAGCACGTCAATTGCCGTGCCATCGCCCTCGTCCAGCAAGCGCGCCAGATGCAGCAACAGCATGCGGGTTTCCGGCAGGTGCGAGGGCTGGGTGGCGGCTGTCTGCTCCACCAGCATGCCGTGCGGATCGCCGTCAAGCACACCATCGATAATCGTGACCAGGCTGCGCAGCGCCTGTTCCAGCTGCACCAGCAGCGATGACCAGCTGGAGGCCGGTCCCGCGCACACCGGTTCCAGCTGCGCCGCCAGCAGATACACCTGCTGCGCGCCGATCATGCCGGCCGCGCCCTTGAGCGTGTGGACGATGCGCTGGGCGTGGCCCGGTTCGCCTTCGACCAGCGCCTTGCGCGCCTCGTTGCCGCTGTTCGGGTAGCGCTGACGGAAGCGGCGCAGGATTTGCAGGTACAGCTCGCGGTCGCCCATCAGCTGCTGCAAGCCGGTTTCCACTTGCAGGATGTGGCCCCCTTCGGGCGCCGGCGGCAGGAGCGGGCTGGTGGATGTCATCGTGCTCAGTGTGATGGTTGTTACCGCTACGATAGCAGACCCCGTTCCATGGCATCGTTGAAATCGTGCAACACCCGGCGCTTTATTTGGTGGTGAACGACCAGCTGCGCGTGACCGAGGTGCCGCCCACGGTGCCGCTGAACGTGACATCGTAGGTGGTGGCGCTGCGCAGCGGCGCCAGCGGAATGATGGCCACGGCGCTGGACACGGTGCTGGTGCCCGCGCCCTGGCTCAGCAGCCGGGTGGTCAACGCCGTGCCGCCGCGCGGCGCCACGGTGAAGCTTTGCACCACCACGGGATTGTTGATGTCTGCATGCACGCTGATCGGGTAGCCCACTTCGTTCTGGTTGGGCACCGGGTCGGGTGACTCGTTGTCGCTGAAGAAGTTGGTCTGCACATTGACCTGGTTGTTGATCGGGTAGGTGACGATCTTGCCTGCGCCGAGGCCGTTGTAGCCATTGACCACCGCAAAGTCGGCCGTGAAGTAGGTATAGTTGCCGGTGGCTGCACCGGTGCCGATTTCTTTGAACACCGGCTCAAAAATAACGAAGCGGTGGTAGATGGCCGTAATCAGTTCTTCCGCCATGTAGAAGCCGGAATTGTTGGTGTTGGCCGCGATGACTTCGCCGGCCGCATAGGACCCGCTCAGGGTGTAGCCTGCGGCTTTCAGGCGGTCGGCCACGTCCACGCCGGTAAACCCGGCTTTGCCTTGGGTTTGCTCGTGCGTGATGGTGCTGTTGAGCCGCTGGTAGTCCGAATGCCCCTGGGCGGCCGTATCGATGCGGCTGTTGCGCGTGAGGACAGACAGCCCCAGCTGCGCGCGCCGGTAGTTGAACCAGTTGAAGCCGTCGGTCGCGGTATTGTTGACGGAGGCGGGCGCGCCCGGTTCCGGTATCAACGGCGGTGTGGTGGTCGAGCCGCCGCCAATCGAGGTTGAACCACCGCCGCCGCAAGCGGTCAGCAGTGCCGTCGTGCATAGCGCCGCCAAGGGTAGTCGCCATTTGTTCATGATGAGCTCCTGTGCCATGTCCCGATTCTATGTCGGATTTCAAAATCAGTGCACGCATTAGACGCACCTTGGCAGCGGACCAAAGATGGTAAGCTTGCCGTTTCTTTGAAATTGCCCCTGCTTTGAAGCCATTACACCATCCGCGCATGCAGCGCGCCAAGTTTGCCTTGCCCAGTATGGTCACGCTGATGTCGATTGCCTGCGGCTTCGGCAGCATCGTCATTTCGGTCGATAATGCGGTGGTCGGTTCGGCCCATGACTACCGTCTGGCAGCCGTGCTGCTGGTGCTGGCCGGCGTGTTTGACGCGCTGGACGGCATGGTGGCGCGCGCCACCAATACCCAGTCCGACTTTGGCATGCAGCTCGATTCGATCGCCGACGTCATGAACTTCGGCTGCGCGCCGGGTCTGCTGCTGTACTGCTGGGGGTTCCAGCAACTGGGCCTGGATCATCCGACGCTGCTGCGTCTGGGCGGCATGGCGAGTTTCTTCTTTGTCGCCTGCGGCGCGTTGCGCCTGGCGCGTTTCAATGTCAACGTCGGCCGTACCGATCCGCGCTATTTTGTCGGCATGCCGATCACGGCGGGCGCCGCATGCGTGGCGTCGGTGGTGGTGGCCTGGCCGGACCCGGCCGCATCGGTGCTGCATGGCAGCCTGATCGTGCTGCTGCTGTTTGGCGTGGGCAGCCTGATGGTCTCTACCATCCGCTTCCCGAGTTCCAAGCAGAAAAAGAGCGTGGCCGCGCTGGTGCTGCTGGCGATCAATGTGGGCCTGCTGGTCTGGCTGCAGGCGCTGTACTTCGTGCTGTTCTTTGCGCTCTACATCAGCGCCACGCTGGCGCTCAACGGGGCATGGAAAACCGGCTGGACGGGCATCGCCCCGCCGGTCGTCTACACGGACGATTAAGCCACTTCGTGGCCGCGCGCGGCGCGCAGAATCTCAAACCACTGGCTGCGGCTCAGGCTGAACTGGGTCGCTTCCACCGCTTCCTTGACGGCCTGGATGCGGCCCGAACCGGTCAACGGCACCGGGCGGCTCGGCAGTTGCATGATCCACGCAAACACCACGCTGCCAAACGGACGTTGCAGCTCGTCCGCCACTTTCTGGATCGCGGCACGCACGCGCACGCCGGTGGCGTCGTCGCTGCTGAACAGGCGGCCCCCGCCCAGCGGCGACCAGATCATCGGCGCCACGCCCAGGTCCTGCAGGCCGTCGAAGGTTTCGTCAAACAGCGGCGCCACCTGCAGCGGCGAGAATTCGACCTGGTTGGTGGCCAGCGCGATGCGGCGGTTCAGGCTTTCGAACTGGTGACGCGTGAAGTTGGACACGCCAAAGTGCTTGACCTTGCCATCCTGGCGCAGGCGCTGGAAAGCGCTGGCGATGTCGTCAAAATTCATGAGCGGATCGGGACGGTGGATCAGCAGCAGGTCCAGATGGTCGGTGCGCAGCTGGCGCAGCGAATTCTCGGCGGAAGCAATGATGTGGCTGGCGCTGGTGTCATAGTGCTGGATGGTGTGTTCCGGGCGCGCATCGGAGATCAGCTTGATGCCGCATTTGCTGACGATCTGCATGTGGTCACGCAGCGAAGGCTGCAGCGCCAGCGCCTCGCCAAACGTGGCCTCCACCCCATAGCCGCCGTAGATATCGGCGTGGTCGAAGCTGGTAACGCCCATGGCCAGCGCCTGTTCTATCCATTCAACCCGCTGCTGCGGTGTGAGCTGCCATTCATTCATGCGCCACATGCCAGCCACGATACGCGACAGCGTCAGGCCGCCTGGATAAGTGATGAGGGATGGGCAGTTCAGGTCGGACATGAGCATGCTTTCAAGGTGAGGAGATGGACAGGAATTATAGCCACAAGTGTGTAATTTAGTTACTTCCGTTGTTGTCGATTTTCATTGTATTATCGAAACGTGCGACCGACCGAACGGAGGGGTAACGTGGGCTTTCTATCGTTTCTGAGATCTAAACCGGAGCCACAAAAGCAAGCTGCCAGCGCGCCTGCCACGCCGCCCCCTGCTGCGCCAGCGCCGCGTCCGGTGGAAGATGCCGGCGCCATGGTGACGCGCGCGGAAATTGTCGACGAGCGCCATCGCCTGTGCGGCTACCGCTTCAGCGCGCCGCAGCTGGAACCCGCATTGATCGATACCATGGTGGCCGCCCATGTGCCGCAATTTGCGCAAAACCGCATGGCGCTGGTGCAACTGAGCATGGACGCCGTGGTGTTCAACCGTCACCTGCCCCTGATCGCTCCGCACACGGTTTTTCTGCTGGACCGCAAGGCTGCCAACCTGCCGGCCGACCAGATTGCCGGACGCATGGCGGCGCTGCGCGAATCCGGCTGCAAGGTGGCGTTGCGCGGTGTCACGCTGGACGTGGAAGATGCGCCGCTGCTGGCCGCTTGCGACATCGTGGTGCTGTACTTGAATGAACATACGTTGGCCGAGTTTCAGACCCTGACCAAGCAGCTGCGCCTGCGCTACCAGGAGCTCAAGCTGATTGTGGATGGCGTCGAATCCTGGGACGAGCAGCGCATGTGCGCCTCCTGGGGCTGCAATTATTTCATGGGCCATTTCCTCACCACCAGCGACAAGGTGGACCCGGACGCCAAGATCGACCAGAGCCGCATGACCTCGATCGAGCTGCTGAACCTGCTGCGCACGGATGCCGAGCTGCCGGCCATGATCGAGGTGGCCAAGCGCGATCCCGGCATGACTTACCAGGTGCTGCAATGGGCAAACGCGCCAAGCAATGGCCAGGCCACCAAGGTGACCAGCCTGCAGCAGGCATTCATGGTGCTGGGCCGGAACCAGCTGTACCGCGGCCTGACCGTGTCCATGTTCCGCCTTGGCGGCGGCGCCACCAAGGAACGCGATGAATCGCTGCTGGAAGTGGCGTTAACGCGGGCGCGCTTCCTGGAAACCTGCAGCCGGCTGCCGCAGACCAAGCGCGATGAGTTGTTCCTGGTGGGGCTGCTGTCGCTGTTTGATGTGCTGCTGGGCGTGCCGATGGCCAATCTGGTCAGCAAGATGCACCTGTCGGACGATATCCGCGACGTGCTGCTGCACAGCGCGGGCGCTTACGGCCCGTATCTGATGATGGTGCTGCTGCTGGAGCGCGACAAGGTTGACCGCGCGCTGGAGATTGCGGCCAAGCTGGAGGTGGAGATGGAGGCGCTGCCGTCCGTGGGACAGGCGGCGTTCCAGTGGGCGCAGGAGTCCATGCACCACACCAGCGCCGACGACTGATAAGAAAAAGCCCGCCGAAGCGGGCTGGTCAGATTATTTCAGCCAGAGGCGGATCGAATCCCAGGCGCGGCCGAAGATCGAGGCTTGCTCGACGGTTTCCAGCGCCACCACCGGCAGTTCCAGCATTGGTTTGCCGTCCACCATCATCTTCAGGGTGCCGACGCGGCTGTTTTCAGCCAGCGGCGCGACCAGCGGGTCTTTGCGTTCCAGCGCCGGCTTCATCTTGCCCGCCACGCCTTTCGGCACGGTGACCATGACGTCGTTGGCAAAGCCGATCTTGACCTGGCCCTTGGCGCCTTTCCAGATTTCCGGCGTGGCGATCGGCTGGCCTTTGGAGTACAGCTTCACGGTGTCGAAGTTCTGGAAGCCCCAGTTCAGCAGCTTCTGGCTTTCCTGGGTACGCACCTGGTCGGACGAGGTGCCCAGCACCACCGAGATCAGGCGGCGCTCGCCGGCGCCGTTGGGACGGTGGGCCGAGGCGATCATGCAGTAGCCGGCCGCTTCGGTGTGGCCGGTCTTCATGCCGTCCACGGTCGGGTCCAGCCACAGCAGGCGGTTACGGTTCGGCTGGGTGATCTTGTTGTAGGTGAAGGTTTTCACCGAGTCGATCTTGTAGAACTCCGGGAAGTCCAGGATCACGCGCTTGGCCAGCACCGACAAGTCCTGCGCGGTGGAATAGTTTTCCGGCGACGGCAGGCCGTGCGGATTGGCAAAGTGGGTCGAGGTCAGGCCCATGCGCTGGGCTTCCTTGTTCATCATCACGACGAAAGCGGATTCATCGCCAGCAACCGCTTCGGCCAGCGCCACGGCGGCGTCGTTACCCGACTGCACCATCAGGCCGTACAGCAGGTCGTTGATGCTGACCGGGGTGGCCGGATCAATAAACATCTTGGAGCTGCTGGTGTCGACCTTCCACGCCTTGGTGGAGACATTGACCATTTGCTTGAGGTCGATCTTCTTGTCGCGCAGCGCGGTGAAGGCGACGTAGGCGGTCATGATCTTGGTCAGCGAGGCCGGCTCGATGCGGGCGTTGGGATCTTGCGAGGCGATAATCTGGCCGCTGGTCGCGTCCAGCAGCAGCCAGGACTTGGCGGCGATGGTCGGGGCCGGCAGCGTCTGCGCCACGGCCGAGGTCATCAACATCACACTGGTGGCTAGTGCCGTGATAATTTTCTTCATAAGATCTGGTGTAAAAGTTAAAAGCCCGGTGATTATAGTGGCTTAGTCGGCGCTTGCGGTGTCCTCTTCAGCCTCGGTTAAGCGTGGGCGGTGCCACAGCTGCGTGACCCAGCTCTTGATGTGACCCAGTTTGCGGTGGAAGAAATGGTCGGCGCCAGGGATGACGATGACGGGAATGTCCTGCGGGCGCAGCCAGTCCAGCACGTCGATGAGGGGGATGGTGTCGTCGTTTTCGCCATGGATCAGGATGGTGTCGGCAGGTACCTCGGCCAGCTCCCATTTTTTGGCGGCGGTGCCGACCAGCACCAGACGCTCCGCCGGCGTACCGGCCGCCGCCAGGCGCTGGGCCAGGTGCGACTGCACATAGGTGCCGAAGGAGAAGCCCGACAGTGCCACCGGCAGGCCGGGGAATTTTTCCACCATCCACGCATGCAGCAGGCCCATGTCGTCGGTCTCGCCCTTGCCGTGGTCGTGCACGCCTTCGGAGGCGCCGACGCCGCGGAAGTTGATGCGCGCCACCACATAGCCCAGGTTGACGAAGGTACGCATCAGCGTGACGGCCACCTTGTTGTCCATGGTGCCGCCGTACAGCGGGTGCGGGTGCGCCACCAGCGCGACGCCGCGCGGTGCGATGCCCGGATAGTCAATCACGCCTTCCATCTGGCCGGCGCCGCCAGCCAGGGTAAATTTTTCGCTTTTGTTCATAGACCTTAGATTTTGAGACGTTCCACGACCTTGCCGTTGACCAGGTGGCTGTCGATGATTTCATCGACGTCGCTGGTGTCGACGTAGGTGTACCAGGTGCCTTCCGGATAGACCACCAGCACCGGGCCATCGTCGCAGCGGTCCAGGCAGCCGGCCTGGTTGATGCGGACCTTGCCGTGGCCGTTGAGGCCGAGTTCCTTGCAGCGTTTTTTCGCATGCTTTTGCGCGGTTTCGGCGCCATGGGCGCCGCAGCTGTCGCGGCCGTCGTCACGCTTGTTCATGCAGAAGAAGACGTGGTGTTTGAAGTAGGGAGTGTCGCTCATGGCTATACCTCGGTGAGTTGGTAGCCGCTATGATACCTTGGCCGCGTTGAGCTTGTGGGACGGCAGCCACAGGAACCAGACCGCAAAGAACGGCCACAGCAGCGACAGGAACTGCGCCGCCCCATTGAAATTCAGGAATTTACCCTGCACCCATGTTTGCAAAGTTGCCACGAAATACGGGTTGGCCGGCGTGGTGTTGATGATGACCAGACCCAGCAGCAGCGTGGTCACGGCCAGCCGCCGCTGCGCCACGTGCGGCGCATAGGTCAGGCCGGCCAGCATGATGGCGCCGATCAGGAATCCGGCCTGGGCGCCCGGCGTGACCCAGACAAACGCATTTTCAGGCGAGAACAGCAGCGCGGTCGCCAGCGCCTTGACCACCACTGAGGCCACCACCATGGCGCTCAGCAGCAGGCCGCGCGGCGATGGCTTGCGCAGCAGGCACAGCAGCGTCAGGCCGGCGCCCACCATGCCGCACGCGGTGATGATGGTTTCGGACAGCCAGTATTGCTCGACCGTGAGCTCGACGTCGGGGCGAATCATATTGCCCAGGTCGATTTCCATGTCCAGCAGTTGCGACAGCCATTCGGACAGGATCGGCAGCAGCTGGCCCAGGCCGTACAGGAAGTTCTGCGGATAGATCTGCGCCAGCGGCCACAGCGCCAGCAGCACCAGGCCCTGGCTGGCGTGCGGCGCGAACCAGGCGCGGCGCAGGCGTTGCAGCTGGCTCTGGTCCAGCAGGCGGCGCACGGTGAGTACGCCGATCAGCGCGCCTATGGCGCAGCCGATGGCGTTGGTGTAGAAGTCCAGGTTGGATGAGACGCGGCTGGGCAGGTAGGTCTGCACCGCTTCCATGGTGCCGGACACCAGCAGGCCGCAGGCGCCGGCCAGCAGCAACGCCCAGATGCCTTTGATGCGCGGGTAGAGCGCGTACACGATCAGTGTGCCGAGCGGAATGTAGCCGATGACGTTGATGATGGCGTCAAACTTGGTCCAGTAGCGCGGCATGCTGGTCGTCTCGAGGAAGATCAGCGGCGACAAGCCCTGGTTATGCCAGCCGGAGAATGGGAACCAGCTGGCGTAAATAATCAGCAGCAGATAGGCCAGCAGCGCCGCGCGCGTGATCGGCGAGGTGCGGCTGACCGGCGCCAGGGGCGGCTTGGCCGCTGCGGGCGGCGGTGTGGCCGCAGTTGGCGAGGGAGCCGGTGCTGGCGCCGCCGGCTCCGCTGGCGTGTTTTCCGTCATTCCTTGGACGGCGGCAGCGCCGCCAGCCAGGTGATGAGATCCGCCGCCACGGCGTCGCTGGCCGCCGACAGCGCGCGTGCGCCGCCTGCCGCATCCGCGCTGGTCGCTGCGACGCTGCTGCTGAAGGTTTTCTGATCCACCAGCTTGTGGCTGCGGAACACCGAGGCGCGCAAGGTCAGGGTGCCATTGCTGCTAGTCGCCGTATCGAAGTTTTGCGCAAAGTCCTCCACCTCCATGCGCAGCACGGTGGTGCTGGCGGCAGCGTCGGTGGTCGCCAGCACTTTCACGCCAGCCTGCGCGATGCGCGCCTTGATGCGCTGCGTGAGCAATTGCGCCGGCGTGGCAGTCCACTGGTTATATGCGTACGGGCGCGGCTGATTGGCGTCGGAATACAGCAGGCGATAGTGCATGCGCTCCGTCTCCAGCGCGGCCGGACCGGCAACGTCGGCGATGATGAGCGGCGCGATCCTGCTGGCGCTGGTGGGCGTGGCAGCCGTCAGCGGGCCGAAGTCGTATTGCGCGGTGGGCTGGCCTTTGCTGGCGCAGGCGCCCAGCAGCGCAGCGGTGGCGGCAATCGCGATGGCGTTACGGATGGTGGCGGTGGTCGTCATCTCGTGGTCCTTATTTGCTTGGCGCGGTAAAGCCTTCTTCGCCGGGGCCGGGCGGAGTGCCAGGTGAACCGAAGATCAGGCTTTGCGGACGGTCGTTAATCTTGTTCATGGTCTTGCGCAGTGCGCGCATCGAGGCCTTGGTGTCGTCGGACAGCGAATTCACCTGCGGCAGCGTATCCAGTTCCAGGCCGCCGGCGACTGCGTCCACCGAGCCGCCGATGCGCTCCACCGTCGTGGTGACGCGGTCGATCGGACCGCCCGGCGCCTGCAGGCCGGTGGTCAGCTTGTTGACGTCCGTGGCCAGTGCGGTGACGGAGTTGAGCGCCTTCTGCGTCTGGTCGGCCAGTGCCGGCAGCTTGTCGATGGTCGGCTGCAGCTTCTCCGGCAGCTCGCGGTACTTCTGCGCCGTTTCGCTGACATCGGAGAACGCGCCCAGGATGGTCTTCTGGTTGTCGGGGCTCAGCAAGGTGTTCAGGCGGCGTGTGACTTCCTCGGTTTGCGTGAGGATTTCCTTGCCGCGCTTTTCCAGCTGATCGAAGAAGCCCTGACGCAGCGGAATGCGTGCCGGATGGTCGCTACTGGATGGCATGAGTGGCGAGCCGGCCTTGTCGTCATCGAGCGCGATGAAGGCGATGCCGGTCACACCCTGATAACCCAGCGAGGCAAAGGTGGTGGTGGTGATGGGCGCATCGGTGTTGATGTTGAGCGTGACCAGGATCTGGCCGGCCACCTTGGTGTCAAACGCGATGCCGCCGACGCGGCCCACTTCCAGGCCCCGGTAGCGTATCGGCGCCTGCGGATTCAGGCCGGGGATGGACTGCGCGGTGGCGATCACGTAGGGCACGCGCTCGACGCGGTCGCGGTTGAACCAGAGGCCATACAGGATCGCCGCTATCAGCAGCGTGATCGTGAAGAAGCCAGTAGTAAGGGCATGGGATCGGTTTTCCATCAGTGCTCCGTGGGTGTTTTTTCTTCCAGCGCTTCCAGTGCGCGGCGGCCGCGGTCGCCGAGGAAGAACTCCTTGATGAATGGGTGATCGACTTTCAGCAGATCGCGCAGCGGACCAAGCGCGATCACATGTTTTTCCGCCAGCACGGCAATGCGGGTGGACAGGGCAAACAGCGTATCCAGGTCGTGGGTGACCATCACCACCGTCAGACCCAGTTCGCGGTGCAGCGATTTAATCAGCGCCACAAAGGCTTCCGACAGGTCGGGATCGAGACCGGCGGTGGGTTCGTCGAGGAACAGCAGCTTGGGTTCCAGTGCCAGCGCACGCGCCAGCGCCACGCGCTTGACCATGCCGCCGGACAGGTCGGAGGGCATCTTGTTGGCGTGCTCGGGCCCCATGCCGACCATATTCATCTTGAGCAGCACGGCGTCGTGGATCAGGTCTTCCGGCAGCACGTGCAGTTCGCGCATGGGCTGGGCGATGTTCTCGAATACCGTCAACGCCGAATACAGCGCGCCCTGCTGGAACAGCATGCCCCAGTGGTTGCGCAGCTGCTGCAGCTGGGCGGAATCGATTTCGCTGATGTCTTCGCCGAACACGCGCACGCAGCCGCGCGCAGGGCGTTCAAGGCCCAGCATCTGGCGCACCAGCGTGGTCTTGCCGGTACCGGAGCCGCCGACGATGGAGAGGATTTCGCCTTGTTCGATTTCGAGGTTCAAGTCCTGGTGCACCACGGTGCGGCCGTACTTGGTCCACAGGCCGGTGATCTCGACCACGGGCACGCTGCCATCGAGTGTCAGTTCGCCGGTGCCGGGGCCGCAGGTGCTTTCGTGTTCGCTCATCAGAACCCCACGCCGCTGAAGACAATCGCAAACACTGCGTCGGCCAGGATCACGGCGGTAATCGCGGTGACCACGGAGGTAGTGGTGCCGCGTCCAAGGCTCTCGGTATTCGGCTTGATGCGCAGGCCGAAATGGCAGGACACCAGCGCAATCAGCATACCGAACACCACGCCTTTGCCTATGCCGATCATGTAGTTCGCCAGCGGCACGGCCTCCGGTAGCTTCAACAGGAAGTATTGCGGTGACAGATTCAGCTCCATTTTGGCGGAAACCATGCCGCCCAGCAGCGCGATGGTATCGGTCCAGATCACCAGCAGTGGCATGGCGATGGCCAGTGCCAGCACTTTGGGCAGGATCAGGCGGAAGCCGTGCGAGATGCCCATTACCAGCATGGCGTCCAGTTCTTCGGTCACGCGCATCACGCCCAGTTGCGCGGTGATGGAGGAGCCGGAGCGGCCCGCCACCAGGATCGCCGCCAGCAGCGGCCCCAGTTCGCGGATGATGCTCATGCCCAGCAGGTTGACCAGGAAGATGTCGCCGCCAAAGTTACGCAGCTGCTGCGCCGACAGATAAGAGAACACCACGCCAATCAGAAAGCCGACCAGCGCCGTGATGCCCAGCGCCTGGAAACCGGCGTGATAAATATTGGCGGATATTTCCTTCCATGGTCCGCGCAGGGGATTGCGGATAAACCGCCAGCTGTCCAGGACCACCTGGCCAATCAGGCGTATCAGCCCGGCCATGTGCTCGAAGAACAGCAGCATGGCAAAGCCCAGCTTCATGACCAGCGTGAGACGGTGCTGGCGCGAGCGTGGCAGCTCCAGTGTGCCGGTGGTTTCGAGGCGCTTAAAGAATTCTTCCTGCTCCGGCGCCAGTTGCAGGCTGGCCGGCCGGGTCTTGCCCCAGGCGTTCCAGAACAGCTGGGCGCCGATGTGGTCCATGCTGTCGACCGCCGTCAGGTCCCATTTCAGATGATCGCCCTTGAATGATTTGAGGGCAGCGGTGATGGTGGCCATCGCCTTGCCCTGCGCCAGAGCGTGAACTTGCCAGGTGCCGCTTGCAGCGACAGCGCCAGCATTGAGGGTCAGGGTAGGCTCTTGGGCAGTAGGCATAAGCTCAAGTTTAAGGGAGTTTCGCCCCGGCCGCCACTTGTGTTCACGGCCGGGGTGCGGCCTCGCTCATAAGACATACCCGAAGGGCCGTGGGGGCTGCGGGGTACAAGCCTCAGGCGGCCAGCCTTCGGGCCTGGCGCTTGGGCGCTGGCGTTTCGGCAGCCTTAGGCTTCGCCCCCGCATAATCACTGGCCAGCAGCGCTTCGGCGTCGTCCTTGTCCATGCCCTGGGTTTGCAGATAACGCGCCACCATGGCCACCAGCCGCTCCAGCGCAATGCGGTGGGTAGCGTCTGTATTCGCGTACAGCCAGTCAGAGAAGGCCATAAAGCGCTGGAACGGCTGGCCGCCCAGCAGCACCGGCAGCGTGTGGCCGAAACGGCCGGAATTGGCCACCAGATCCCAGTAGCGCGCAAAGCGCACCAGCCGTTGCATCGTGCTGAAGTCGATATCCTTGTTCGCCAGGATGGTATACGGCGGGTACGGATCGTAGACCATGCCGTATTCCTGCGTGTGGCGGATGATCGGCGTGCCGCGCAAACGCTTCAGGATGCCGAACTGGATCTCGTGCGGCTCCAGCGCCCACAGCTTGTTGAAGCCTTCGGCAAAGCTCTCCACCGTCTCGCCGGGCAGGCCGGCAATCAGGTCGACGTGCATGTGGGCGTGCGACTGTGTGGTCAGCCAGCGGATATTGTCGGCGGCCTTCTGGTTGTCCTGCTTGCGGCTGACCAGCGTCTGCACCGCAGGATTGAAGCTCTGGATGCCGATTTCAAACTGCAGCGCGCCGGGCGGGAACTTGGCGATGCCTTCTTTTAGTGCATCCGGCAGATGGTCGGGCACCAGCTCGAAGTGGGCGTAGACCGGATCGTCGGGATGGGCTTCCAGCTTATCCAGGAAGAACTGCATGATCTTCAGGCTGGTCTTGATATTCAGATTGAAGGTGCGGTCGACAAACTTGAACAGGCGTGCGCCGCGCTGGTACAGCGACTCCATCTCGGCCAGGAAGCTGTCCAGCGCGAACGGCCAGGCCGTCTTGTCCAGCGCGGACAGGCAGAACTCGCACTTGAATGGGCAGCCGCGCGAGGCTTCTACATATAAGGTACGGTTTTTGATGTCGTCATCTGTGTAGAGCGAGTAGGGCAGCTTGATCTCGGCCATGGGCGGCTGCACGCCGGCGTGCACCTTCATGAGCGGCTTGGGACCGTTGAGGATCTCGCCGCACAGCTTGGGGAAGGTGACGTCGCCCCAGCCGGTAACCACGTAGTCGGCCAGCTTCACAATCTCCTGCTCATTGGTTTCATGGGAAACCTCCGGGCCGCCCAGCACCACGGTCACCTGCGGCGCCACGCGCTTGAGCATGGCGACCACTCTGGCTGTCTCTTCGACGTTCCATATATAGATGCCGAAGCCGACGATGCGCGGCGCATGCGCCAGGATGCGTTCGACGATCTCGGTGGTCTTGGCGCCGATGACGAATTCCTGCAGACGCGTTTGCGATTGCAGCTCGCCCATATTGGCTAATAGATAGCGCAGACCCAGCGATGCGTGGGTATAGCGGGCGTTGAGGGTGGTGAGCAAAATAGACATACCGTATTTTACTTTACGAGAGGGGTTGACGACTCACATAGGCTGCGGCATAATCTCATCTCTCTGCTGCAGAACAAAACGATTCGCAGCGTTACAGAGACAAGATCTTTAAAAATTCAGAATCGATAAGTGTGGGCGTTTGATGCTGCAACAAAAAGCATTAAATGCTCAACAAGAAATAAGCAGTAGTAATACTGTCAGTATTTTGAGTGAGCGAACCATTCCTGTAAAAGGGAATAAAACAGAGATTAAACTAAAGAGTTTGATCCTGGCTCAGATTGAACGCTGGCGGCATGCCTTACACATGCAAGTCGAACGGCAGCACGGAGCTTGCTCTGGTGGCGAGTGGCGAACGGGTGAGTAAAATATCGGAACGTACCCAGGAGTGGGGGATAACGTAGCGAAAGTTACGCTAATACCGCATACGTCCTAAGGGAGAAAGTGGGGG
>NZ_FRCX01000014.1 GCF_900143065.1 Duganella sacchari
GGCAAGGAGTTTGTAGGCGACTCGCCATCGGCGCTGATCCTGGGTGACAACATCTATTACGGCAACGACCTCGACGCGCTGCTGCGCCACGCCACCGAACAGGCCGATGGCGCCACCGTGTTTGCCTACCATGTGCAAGACCCCGAGCGCTATGGCGTGGTGGAATTCAACGAGCAGCGCACCGCCGTGTCGATCGAGGAAAAGCCGCAGCAGCCTAAATCGAACTACGCGGTGACCGGTTTGTACTTCTACGACAACCAGGTGTGCGACATCGCCGCCAGCATCAAGCCATCCGCGCGCGGCGAGCTGGAAATCACCGACGTCAACAAGGTCTATCTTGAAAAGGGTCAGCTGAACGTGGAAGTCATGGGCCGCGGCATGGCCTGGCTCGATACCGGCACCCACGAATCGCTGCTGGAGGCGGGCCAGTTCATCGCCACCATCGAGAAGCGCCAGGGCCTGAAAGTGGCTTGTCCGGAAGAGATCGCCTACCGCAAGGGCTATATCAACGCCGAACAGCTGCGCAAGCTGGCCGAGCCGCTCAAGAAAAACCAGTATGGCCAGTATCTGTTGCAAATCCTCGAAGACAAGGTGGTTCCGCGATGAATGTGATTAAAACGCCACTGGAAGGCTTGCTGGTGCTGGAACCACGCGTGTTCGGCGACGACCGCGGTTTTTTCTTTGAAAGCTATAACGCGCGCCGCTTTGCCGAGCTGACCGGCGTGGCAGCGGACTTCGTTCAAGACAACCATTCGCGCTCGACCAAGGGCGTGCTGCGCGGTCTGCACTATCAAATCCAGCAGGCGCAGGGCAAGCTGGTGCGCGCAACTGCAGGCGCGGTGTTTGACGTGGCGGTCGACATCCGCAAGAGCTCGCCGACGTTCGGCCAATGGTTTGGCGCCGAGCTGTCGGCCGAGAACAAGCGCCAGATGTGGATACCGGCCGGCTTTGCGCATGGCTTTGTGGTGATCTCCGATTCCGCCGAGTTCCTGTACAAAACCACCGACTACTGGGCGCCTGAACACGAACGCGCGATCCTGTGGAACGACCCGGCCATCGGCATCGACTGGCCAGCGCTGGATGCCGCGCCGCTGCTGTCGGGCAAAGACCAGGCGGCGCTGCTGCTGGCCGACGCGGAGGTGTTCGCATGAAGGTGCTGTTGACGGGTAGTACCGGCCAGGTGGGCTATGAGCTGGTCCGCAGTTTGCAGGGCGTGGGCGAGGTGGTGGCGGTGGACCGTCAGGTCATGGACCTGTCCAACCTGGACCAGGTGCGCGAGGTGATCCGCAGCGTCAAACCCAAGCTCATCGTCAATCCTGCTGCCTACACGGCCGTGGACAAGGCTGAGAGCGAGCCGGAACTGGCGTACCGTATCAACGCGGAAGCGCCGGGCGTCATGGCAGAGGAGGCCAAGGCCCTGGGCGCGGCGCTGGTGCACTATTCCACCGACTATGTGTTTGACGGTGCGCAGCCATTGCCGCGCGTTGAAGACGATCCGGTGGGGCCATTGAATGTCTACGGCGCCAGCAAACTGGCAGGCGAGCAGGCGATTGCCGCAGCCGGTATTCCGCACCTGATTTTCCGCACCAGCTGGGTGTATGGCATGCGCGGCAAGAACTTCCTGCTGACCATGCTGCGCCTGGCCAAGGAGCGGGATGAGCTGCGCGTGGTGGCCGACCAGCACGGCGCGCCAACCTGGAGCCGCACGATTGCCGATGTCACGGCACAAGTGCTGTCGCAGGCGCATGCCGGCGGCCGTGAATGGTGGGTGCAGAATAGTGGCGTTTATCATCTGAGCGCACAGGGTCAGACCACCTGGCATGAATTCACCCAGGCCATCGTTGAGGAAGCGGGCTTGAACTGCAAGGTCTTGCCGATTACCACGGCCGACTATCCGACGCCAGCCCGGCGTCCGCAGTATTCCGTGATGTCGTCAGAGCGCCTGATGGCACGTTTCTGCCACTTGCCGGACTGGAAAGAAGCGCTGCAGCTCTGCATGCGATGAGTTGTATCGATTGGTAAGCATACTCAACCGGGTAAGTTGCTACTGGTATGATGCCGGCGGGCCGCAAAGCGCGGACCGCCGCACGCGATACGGTACAATGCCCTGTTGGTATGCAGACAATGCCTCGTGTTGCGATACAACGCAGAACTTAAAATAATATGTTTTCCTTCTTACTGAGCTTTATCGCTTCCGCGCTGCTTACCCTGTTGGTGATTAAAGAAGCGAGATTGCACGGTCCGGCGCTGGACTCCAATTTCGATGGCGTGCAAAAAGTGCATGTCCATAATGTGGCGCGGATTGGCGGTCTATCGATTTTCCTGGCGGTGGCGCTCAGTTCCGCTATTTCCATCTGGCGGGTGCCCGTCCTGAGCCAATGGCTGCTATCGCTGCTGGCCTGTTCGGCCGTGGCTTTTATCGGCGGTATTGTCGAAGATTACACGGGCCGCGTGAGCGCCTTGCGCCGCCTGTTATTGACCATGGCGGCCGCCACGCTTGGCTATTTTCTGCTGGACGCCCGGATTGACCGGCTGGACTGGGCATTTTCCGCCTGGACCCTGCCGTATATGTGGGTCACCTTGCCATTGACAGTGCTGGCGGTGGCCGGCATCGCCAATGCGGTGAATATTATCGATGGTTTTAACGGCCTGGCCAGCGTGGTGTGTATTTGCATGCTGCTGTCGCTGGGTTATGTGGCGCTGCAGGTCAATGATATGTTTGTGCTGATTGCGGCGCTGATGGTGGCCGGCGCCACGGCCGGCTTCCTGATCTGGAATTATCCGGTCGGCCTGATTTTCCTGGGCGATGGCGGCGCCTATTTCATAGGGTTTATGCTCGGCGAGCTGGCCTTGTTGCTGGTCATGCGCAATCCGCAGGTATCGACCTGGTATGCCGCCTTGCTGCTGATTTATCCCGCTTTTGAGACGCTGTTTTCGGTCTATCGCCGGATGTTTGTGCGGGGTAAATCGCCTGCCATGCCAGACGGTATTCATTTGCACAGCCTGATTTTCCGCCGCGTGGTGCAATGGGCTGTCGGCCGCAAGGAAGCGCGGGCGCTGATCCGCCGTAATTCGCTGACCTCGCCCTATCTGTGGCTGTTTTCGCTGATGGCCGTAATCCCGGCGACGGTATTCTGGCGCCATACCTGGGTATTAATGGTGTCCTGCATCCTGTTCATCGGCAGTTATATCTGGATTTACGTGCGTATCGTCCGATTTAAAGCGCCGCGCTGGATGATACGTCACAAGAAACACTGAATCATTTAACAATGATGTAAACTATTCCCGCTGTGGTTTTAACTCTCATCACATAAAAAGGGAAATAAAAATGGATCTGTCGAATCTGTCGTCGGGCGAATTGCGCAAACTGCAGGAGCAATTGCAGCAGGAATTGAAAAAGCGCGAAAGCCAGGACCTGGCCCGCGCGCGTGAAGAAATTCTGGCCATCGCCAAAAGCGTTGGCGTGTCGGTGCAGGACCTGGTTGGCGGCGCCGCACCACGCGTCAAAACCGGCAAGGTGGCGCCGCAATACCGCAATCCCGCCGATACCAGCCAGGAATGGACCGGCCGTGGCCGCCAGCCCAAGTGGGTCAAGGATTGGGTCGACGCCGGCAATGATGTTGCCGCTCTCAAGCTTTAATACTTTTAACGGGTCTGATTAATAATGGTCTCTCTTTCCAAAACCATCTTCAAAGCCTACGATATTCGCGGCATCATCGATAACACGCTGGATGCGGGCGTCGCCCACCAGATCGGCGCTGCTTTCGGCCGTGCCGCACTGGCCAAAGGCGAGAAAAAAGTCGTAATCGGCCGCGATGGCCGCTTGTCCGGCCCATCGCTGGCCAAGGCCCTGGCGGAAGGCTTGCAGTCCGCCGGCGTGGATGTGATCGACCTGGGCGTGGTGGCCACGCCGATGGTCTATTTCGGCACCAATGTGCTGGGCGCCGCGTCCGGCATCATGGTGACCGGCAGCCACAATCCGCCGGACTACAATGGCTTCAAGATGGTGTTGGCTGGCGAGGCCATTCACGGTGAGGCCATCACCGGCCTGTACGACAGCATCCTGCAACACGACGGTTCGTCGGCGGCGGTAACGGGCGCCTACAGCACCTACGACATCCGCACGCAGTACCTGCAGCGCATCATTGGCGATGTGAAGATCGCCCGTCCGATCAAGATCGCAGTCGATTGCGGCAATGGCGTGGCGGGTGCGTTTGCCGGCGACCTGTACCGCGGCATGGGCTGCGAAGTGATTGAGCTGTTCTGCGAAGTGGACGGCACCTTCCCTAACCACCATCCAGATCCGGCGCACCCGGAAAACCTGCAAGATTTGATCCGCTGCCTGCAAGAGACCGATGCGGAAATCGGCCTGGCGTTTGACGGCGACGGCGACCGTCTGGGCCTGGTGACCAAGGATGGCCAGATCATCTATCCAGACCGGCAGATGATGCTGTTTGCCGGCGATGTCCTGTCGCGTAATCCAGGCGCGGAAATCCTGTACGACGTGAAGTGCACCCGCCACCTGGCGCCGTACATCGAGCAAGCCGGCGGCAAGCCGCTGATGTACAAGACCGGCCACTCGCTGGTGAAAGCCAAACTCAAGGAGACCGGCTCGCCGCTAGGCGGCGAAATGAGCGGTCACATCTTCTTCAAGGACCGCTGGTATGGTTTCGACGATGGCCTGTACGCCGGCGCGCGCATGCTGGAAATCCTGACCAAGGAACAAGATCCGTCGGCGTTGCTGAATGCACTGCCACAGTCCGACAGCACGCCCGAGCTGCACCTGCATCTGAAAGAGGGCGAGAACTTCGCACTGATGGACAAGCTGCGCGCGGATGCTGAATTCCCGGGCCATGAACGCATCATCACCATCGACGGCCTGCGTGTGGAATATGCGGACGGCTTCGGCCTGGCGCGTTCGTCCAACACCACGCCGGTGATTGTGATGCGCTTTGAAGCGGAAACGCCGGCGGCGCTGGAGCGCATCCAGGGCCAGTTCAAGAGCGTGATCCTGGCGGCCAAGCCAGACGCAGAACTGCCGTTCTAAACCCATGGCGACGACGCAAGCGCGCGGCGGCAGGCCGCTGAACATTCTGCTGGTGCGCGTGTCGTCGCTGGGCGATGTGCTGCATAACATGCCCATGGTGGCCGACATCGCCCGCCACTTCCCGGACGCGCATATCGACTGGGTGGTGGAGGAGGGCTTTGTCAGCCTGGTACGCATGAATGCGCGCGTGCGTAAGGTGATTCCGTTTGCGCTGCGCCGCTGGCGCAAGAGCCTTGGCAAGGCGGAGACGCGCGCCGAGATCAAGGATTTCTTCCGTACCCTGCGCCAGCAGGAGTACGACTATGTATTCGATACGCAGGGCCTGCTCAAGACCGGCATCATCATGGGCGCGGCGCGGGTGGCAAAGGGCGGCCGCAAGGTCGGCCTGGCCAACGGCAGCGAAGGCTCGGGCTATGAGGGCATCTCGCGTATCTTCCATCATCTGAGTGTGCCGACCGATCCGCGTACGCACGCGGTGGCGCGCGGCCGCATCGTGGCTGGCGCAGCGCTGGGCTATGCGGTGGATACGCCGGCCGATTTCGGCTTGCCGGCAGTGCCGGACGATACCCCGCGTCCGGAATGGATGCCGGCATCGTATGTGGTGTTGTTCCACGGGACGGCGCGCGACGCCAAGAAGTGGGCGCCGGAAAACTGGATCGCGCTGGGCCGCGAACTGGCGCCAATGCCGGTGCTGCTGCCGTGGGGTTCGCCGAAAGAAAAAGCGGAAGCCGAACATCTGGCGGCCAGCCTGCCGAATGCGCGCGTGCTGCCCAAGCTGTCGATGGCCGATGCCATCATGGTCGCGCGCCGCGCTGACCTGGTGGTGGGCGTGGACACGGGCCTGGTGCACATCGCTGCCGCGTTCGTGCGGCCGACGGTGGAAATCTACGCCGATTCGCCGCGCTGGAAGACCGAAGGCAACTGGTCGCCGCGCATTATCAATCTGGGCGACCAGGGCACGCCGCCATCAGTGGCGGACGTGCTGGCTGCGGCTCGGAGTTTGCTGGGCTAAACATGCGACTGTTTTATTCCGTGATGTGGTGGCTGGCCTTGCCGCTGGTGCTCGCGCGCCTGTGGCTGCGCGGCCGCAAGGAACCTGGCTATCGCCAGCATTGGGGCGAACGCCTCGGCTTGTATCGCCGCATCGACGCATCCGGCCGCGCTGCTGCGCCGGTGCTCTGGGTTCACGCCGTCTCCGTCGGCGAGACGCGTGCGGCGGAGCCGCTGGTGGACGCTTTGCTGGCCGACTATCCGCAAAGCCGCATCATCCTCACCCACATGACGCCAACCGGCCGCGCTACTGGCAAAGCCTTGTTTGCCAAGCATGGCGACCGCCTGCTGCAATCCTATCTGCCGTACGACACCGGCAGCATGGTCTCGCGTTTCATCCGCCACTTCCGGCCGCAGGTCTGCATCCTGATGGAGACCGAAGTCTGGCCCAACCTGATTGCAGTGTGCGGCGCGAAAGGCGTGCCGGTGGTGCTGGCCAACGCCCGGCTGTCGGAACGCTCACTGCGCAAGGCCACGCGCCTTGGCTCGCTGATGCAGAACGCTGCGCGTGGCATTTCGCTGGTCGCCGCGCAGACCGAAGCGGACGCCCAGCGCATCCGTTCGCTGGGCGTGCCGCGCGTGGAAGTCACGGGCAGCATCAAGTTTGATGTGGTGGTGCCGGACACCGCACTGGCCATTGGCGCCGCGCTACGTGCCGCGATCGGCGAACGTCCGGTCCTGCTGTGCGCTTCCACGCGTGAAGGCGAAGAAGAACTGATCCTGCAAGCGTATGTGAGCGCCCGCTCCGCGCTGCCTGCTGCAACGCTGCTGCTGATTGTGCCGCGCCACCCGCAGCGTTTTGACGAAGTAGAAAAAATGATCGCCGCGCGTGGCCTGACCGTCGCGCGCCGCAGCCAGCTGGTGCTGGACGGCAGCGCCATGCCGCACAGCGTCGAGGTGCTGCTGGGCGATTCGATGGGCGAAATGTTCGCTTACTACTCGGCCTGCGAGGTTGCCTTCGTCGGCGGCAGCCTGATGCCGCTGGGTGGCCAGAACCTGATCGAGCCGGCGGCACTGGGCAAGCCTGTGCTGATCGGCCAGCACACCTTCAACTTTGAACTGGTCACGGAAGACGCGCTGGCCGCAGGCGGCGCCCAACGCATCACCGACGCCGCCGACCTGATGTCTACCGCCGCCCGCCTGCTAAGCAACAGCACCCAACGTGCCACGATGGGCGACAATGCCCTGGCCTTCGCCAACCAGCACCGCGGCGCCACGCGCCGTACGCTGGCCTTGCTGCCTACTTTAATCAACCCGACGGCCTAACATCCGCAGCAGGGTGCCGTCCTTGTCGAGCAGGTGGTGTTTGAGTGCGGCTGCGGCGTGCAGGGCGATGAGGATAAGCAGCAGGTAGCCAAGCAGGCCGTGGGCTGCCTGGCCCAGATCAGACCACTGCTGGCTGAACGGGATCGCCTGGCCGTTGGCGTAGCGGCTGGGGAAAATCTCGAACGAGAAGATGCCAAAGCCGTTGCCGCTGGCGCCGGAGTAGATCATGCCGGTAATCGGCAGCACCACGGTCAGGATCAGCAGCACGAGATGCGCTGCCACGGCGGTGTGGTGCTCCACTTTGGACATCGCGCGCACCGGCTGCGGCAGGCCGTTGCGCCAGCGCCAGGTGAGGCGCACCAGAATCACGGCAAACACCAGCAGGCCAAACGATTTGTGGATGTGGTACAGGTGGAAGGATTCGGTCTCCACCATATAGATGCCAACTGCGATCAGGCCGAGTATGCCGAGCGCCACCAGCCAATGCAGCGCTACCGTAACCGCGCTGAATTTTTTGACTGTGTCCATGCCGTCTCCGTTATAAAAATCAGGAATTATGCGAACAGCACCGGCAGCTCCTGCGAACGTTTGCGCAGGAGGTTTTTGGCTTCTTCGTATTCGGGGTAGATCAGGCCGACGGTGTCCCAGAATTGCTGGCTGTGGTTCATCTCGAGGATGTGCGACAGTTCATGCGCCACCACGTAGTCGATCAGCGGCAGCGAGAAGTGGATCAGTTTCCAGTTCAGGCGGATCTTGCGGTCGGCGGTGCAGGAACCCCAGCGCGTGCCTGCCGACGACAGGCCAAACGAGTGGTACTGCACGCCCAGTCGCCCGGCATACAAGTCCAGCCGCTGTTCGAACAGTTCCTTGGCCTGCTGCTGGTACCACGCTTTCACGCGTTCCTTGAGCAGGTTTTCGCTGGCGCCGGGGACGAGTGTCATCCACAGCTCGTGTGTATTCGGATTGTAGATGCTGCGATTGCGGCCACCGACCAGCAGGCGCAAGCTGATGTCCATGCCCAGATACGGCAGCTGGGCGCCGTCGATCCACTCGACAGGCGGTTTCTCCAGACGCGCGGCGCGGCGTTCGCGGCGCTCTTTGAGCTTACTTAAAATCCAGTGCTGCTTGGTGCGGATGGCTTCATCGATCTCCGCGATGTTGACGCGCTTGGGCGCGGTCACGCGCAGGCCTTCGTCGTCGATCATGAAACCGATCGAGCGGCGCGTCGAACGGCGCAATTCGTATTCGAGGATGAATCCACCCACCATCAGCTGACGGCGCGGTGCCTGATCGACTGGTGGGGCAACGAGAGGGCGCCGCTTGACCGTTGCAGGCGCTTCTGGCGGTGCGACGTAAGGTGAGACGGGAAGTGTTTTCTGTGAAGGTGGAACGGACCATACCGGCGTGGTGTAAACCGGCCTGGGAGGCGGCGAGGCCTCCCTTCCGAACAAGTCCGGCTGGTTGGGATCGGGCGACGCCGGTTTGACCAGCGTGGCCAGATCATCTAACCAGCGTTGTAAGCGTGGGGCGAAATGACGCGCATTTCTGATTCGATCCAATTTTCCACCTGTTGCATCATGCCGTCCGGCGTCTGGCCTTCTGGCGAAATCGGCTTACCTATCGATACTGTAACAAGACCAGGGCGTTTGATGAAAGAGTTTTTTGGCCAGCATTCACCAGAATTATGCGCGACCGGCACCACCACCGAGCCGGTTTCAATGGCGAGGCGCGTGCCGCCGCTCTTGTACTTGCCCGCTTTGCCGACCGGGATGCGCGTCCCCTCCGGGAACATGATAATCCACAGGCCTTGCGCCAGGCGGCGCTTGCCGTGGCGGACCACTTCCTGGAAGGCGTTCTTGCCCTGCTTGCGGTCAATCGGGATCATGCGCAGCAGCGCCATCGCCCAGCCGAAGAAGGGAATGTACAGGATCTCTTTCTTGAACACGAACACCAGTGGACGCGGCATGTTCGGCAGCAGGAAGATGGTCTCCCACGCCGACTGGTGCTTGGACAGCACGATGGCCTGTGCATCCGGCAGGTTTTCGCGGCCGCGCACTTCGTAGCGGATGCCGCAGATCACCCGCAGGCACCAGATGATGAACACGTTCCAGCGCGAGGTGATGAAGAAGCGCTGGCGGTAAGGCAGCGGTGCGGCCAGGAAGCAGACGAGGGACCAGAGAACGGTCGACAACACCATGACGATGGTGAAGATCAGGGAACGCAGAAACAGAACGGGATGACCCAATGCAGACTCCAAAAACGGTTTAGCTGACGACGTGCAGTGCCGGCGGGGTGCTGGTTTTCAGCAGATGGGTGACCATCGCTGCCAGATCCGGGAACACCATGGTGCCCGGCGGGAGGCCGCCGGTGACCTGGGTTTTCTCGCCCTTGCCGGTGAGGACCAGATACGGCACGCAGCCGCTCACATAGCCCGCCTGCAGGTCGCGCAGCGAATCGCCGACCACCGGCACGCCTTTCAGGCTGATTTTATAGCGCTGCGAGATTTCTGTGAACATGCCCGGCTTGGGCTTGCGGCAGTCGCAGTTGTCCGCTGCCGCGTGCGGGCAGAAGAACACAGCGTCAATGTCCGCGCCCACTTGCTGCGCCAGATTGTGCATCTTCTGGTGGATCGCATTCAGCACGGTCATGTCGAAGAATTCACGGGCGATGCCCGACTGGTTCGACGCCACGACGACCCGGTAGCCCGCCTGGTTCAGGCGGGCGATGGCTTCCAGCGAGCCGGGAACGGGGATCCACTCCGCAGGCGACTTGATGAAATCCGGCGAGTCGTGGTTGATGACGCCGTCGCGATCAAGAATGATCAGTTTCATGGACGGCGCACCCATTTATGCCGCCAGCTTGGAGATGTCGGCCACGCGGTTCATCATCCCGTGCAGGGACGACAGCAGCGCCAGACGGTTGTTGCGCAGGGCGACATCTTCCGCCATGACCATCACGTCATTGAAGAAGGCGTCGACTTCTTCCTTCAGCTGGGCCAGGGTTTTCAGTGTGCCCGCGAAGTCGCCCTGGTTGAAGGCGGCGTCGATTTCCGGCAGCACGCGCACCACGGCGGCGTTCAGGTTGATCTCGGCGCTGTCCTGCAGCAGCGAGACGTTGACGCCGGTGTTGCCGGCGGCAGCCAGGGCTTCTTCGTTCTTCTTCAGGATGTTGGTGATGCGTTTGTTGGCTGCGGCCAGCGAGGCCGATTCCGGCAGCGCAGCGAAGGCTTGCACGGCTTCCAGGCGCTGCACGATGTCGTCCAGGCGGTCCGGGTTCTGTGCAGCCACGGCTTCGATCTCGTTGACCGAGAAGCCGCGCTCGCGCAGGATGCCGCGCAGGCGGTCCAGCATGAAGGCTGCAACGTCGGCCGATGGGTCTTTGAAGCCGGCGACAGCGGAGAACTGTTTTGCAGCGTCAGCCAGCAGGCCGGAGATCGACAGCGACAGACGCTTTTCGATCAGCATGCGCAGCACGCCCAGCGCGTGGCGGCGCAGTGCGAACGGGTCTTTGTCGCCGGTTGGCTGCAGGCCGATGGCCCAGATGCCGACCAGGGTTTCCAGCTTGTCGGCCAGTGCGACGGCGGTGCCGGTTACGGTCGATGGCAGGGCATCGCCAGCGAAGCGTGGCTGGTAGTGTTCCGATGCGGCCAGCGCGACGTCTTCTGGTTCGCCGTCGTTGCGGGCGTAGTAGGTGCCCATGATGCCTTGCAGCTCAGGGAACTCGCCCACCATGTCGGTCAGCAGGTCGGCTTTCGACAGGCGCGCGGCGCGTTCGGTCAGGGCCACGTCGGTATTCAGCTTGGCGGCGATGGCGCCGGCCAGTGCGGTGACGCGGTCGCTGCGTTCTGCCTGGGTGCCCAGCTTGTTGTGGTAGACCACGTTCTTGAGCAGCGGCAGGCGCGATTCCAGGGTTTTCTTCTTGTCCTGCTCGAAGAAGAATTTGGCGTCGGACAGGCGCGGACGCACCACGCGCTCGTTGCCGCCAACGATGGCGTCTGGCGTGTCGGTGGCGATGTTGGAGACGATCAGGAAGCGCGAACGCAGCTTGCCGCTGGTGTCGGTCAGCGCGAAGTATTTCTGGTTGGTCTGCATGGTCAGGATCAGGCATTCCTGCGGCACGGCCAGGAATTCGTCTTCGAATTTGCATTCGTAGACGACTGGCCATTCAACCAGCGCGGCCACTTCGTCCAGCAGGGCTTCCGGCATCAGCACCTGGTCGGCGCCAGCTTTGGCCAGCAGTTCGGCGCGGATCTGTTCCTTGCGCTCTTCGACGGAGGCCAGCACTTTGCCGTCGGCTTTCAGCGTGGCGGCGTAGGCATCGGCGTTGGCGATGGTGACGGCGCGTTTGCCTGGTGCGGTCAGGAAGCGGTGGCCTTCGGTGACGTTGGAACCGGTCAGGCCCAGCAAGGTCAGTGGCAGTACGGTGTCGCCATGCAGGGCGATCAGCGCGTGGGCTGGACGCACGAACTGCACGGTGGCGCCGTCCGGACGCTGGTAGCTCATGACTTTTGGAATCGGCAGCTTGGCGACCGAGTCTTCCAGTGCGGCTTGCAGGCCACCTTGCAGGGCGCTGCCTGCGGCGGTGTAGGTGTAGAAGAAGCTTTCGGCCTTGCCGTCCTGCGCGCGTTCCAGGTCGGCCACGGTCAGGTCAGGGAAGCCCAGTGCGGCCAGTTTCTTGGCCAGCGGCGGCGTGCCGTTGCCGTTCGCGTCCAGCGCGACCGATACCGGCAGCACTTTTTCGCGGATCGATTTGTCCGGCGATACGGCGCGCACCTTGGTGATGGTGACGGCCAGGCGGCGTGGCGTGGCGTAGGCGGTGGCGACGCTGTCGGCTTCCAGGAAGTCGCGCGATTTCAGGCCGTTGACGATGCCGTCCGCGAAAGCCTTGCCCAGTTTGGCGAGCGCCTTCGGCGGCAGTTCTTCGGTCAGCAGTTCGATGAGCAGAGTTTGAGTCATATCGTTTATATCGTTTATTTTGCAGCTGCGTCGGCGATGGCGGCGGTTTTTGGCGCCATCGGGAAGCCCAGACGCTCACGCGAATCGTAGTAAGCCTGCGCGACCAGGCGCGACAGGGTGCGCACACGGCCGATGTAGGCAGCGCGCTCGGTCACGGAGATGGCGCCGCGCGCATCCAGCAGGTTGAAGCTGTGCGAAGCTTTCATGATCTGCTCATAGGCCGGCAGCGTCAGCTGCGCTTCGATCAGGCGCTTGGCTTCCGATTCGTGGTTGTTAAATTGTGCGAACAGCAGCTCGGTGTTGGAATGCTCGAAGTTGTAGGCCGATTGTTCCACTTCGTTCTGGTGGAACACGTCGCCGTATTTCAGCGTTTTCGTCTCGCCGTTTTCTTCCCAGGTGGTCCACACCAGGTCGTACATGTTTTCCACGCCCTGCAGGTACATGGCCAGGCGTTCGACGCCGTAGGTGATCTCACCCAGCACCGGTTTGCAATCGAGGCCGCCGACTTGCTGGAAGTAGGTGAACTGCGTCACTTCCATGCCATTCAGCCAGACTTCCCAACCCAGGCCCCAGGCGCCCAGCGTCGGCGATTCCCAGTCGTCTTCCACGAAGCGCACGTCATTCTGCTTCAGGTCCAGACCCAGCGCTTCCAGCGAACCCAGATACAGGTCGAGGATATTTTCCGGCGCCGGCTTCATCACCACCTGGTACTGGTAGTAGTGCTGGCCGCGGTTCGGATTCTCGCCATAGCGGCCATCTTTCGGACGGCGCGATGGCTGGACGTAGGCGGCGCGCCAAGGCTCTGGGCCGATCGCGCGCAGGAAGGTACCGGTGTGGAAGGTGCCGGCGCCGACTTCCATGTCGTATGGCTGGAGCAGGGCGCAGCCTTGCTTGTCCCAGTAGGTTTGCAAGGTCAGGATAATTTGTTGAAATGTCAGCATCTTGTAATCGTCGGTGGCATGCCCTGGCGATGGCCGGCGGGCAGGCGGTTGCAGTTTCGCTAAAGCGATGATTTTAGCGGGTTAAGCGGCTTTTGGCTGATTTTTCGAGCGTTTTGCCCAAAACCACGCGCCGCACAGGGACAGTGCCAGCAGGACCAGGAAAAGCTTATTGCCCCACAGGATATATGGGGTGCTGCCGGCCATGCCCTGCACCTTGGCGGCCAGCGTGCCGAAGGTATTCATCGGCAGCTGCTGTACCACCGTGCCTTCGCCATTGATGATGGCGGTGGCGCCGGTATTGGTCGCCCGCAACATGGGGCGGCCGGTTTCCAGCGAGCGCATCTGCGAGATCTGCAAATGCTGCGGAATGGCGATGGTCTCGCCAAACCAGGCCAGGTTGGAGACGTTGAGCAGCATGGTGGCCGGTTTCTGGTCCTGCGCCGGGTGGTTGAGCTGGTCGGCGATCTCTTCGCCAAACAAGTCTTCGTAGCAGATGTTGGGCAGCACGCGCTGGTCCTTGATCGGGAATGCCGGCTGGATTTCGCGGCCGCTGGTCTGGTCGCCGAGCGGAATCGACATCAGGTTGACAAACCAGCGGAAGCCGTAGGGGATGAATTCGCCATACGGCACCAGGTGGTGCTTGTCATAGCGGTAGTAGCGCGAGCCCGTGGACGGAATGCCGATCACGCTGTTGAAGTAGGCGGTCTGGCTGTCGGCCAATGGAATGCCCAGCACCAGGTTGCTGCCGGTGCGGTTCATGAATTGCGCCAGGCCCGCCAGATAGTCCGGCGGCAACTGCTGCGGCAGCATGACGATGGCGGTTTCCGGCGTGGCGATCAGGTCGGCCGGGGCTGCGGTGATGGCGTCCTGGTACAGTTTGATCGTTGACAGCACCTTGGCGCCGTTGAATTTCTCGTCCTGCGGAATATTCCCTTGCAGCAGGCGTACCGAGATCGGCTTGCCTTCCGGGTAGGTCCATTGCAGGAAGCTCAGGCCGACGCCGGCCACGCAGATGGCGATGATGAGGCCCGCCGCGCGCACGCGGGTGCGGTGCAGCAGCAACAGCAGCGCGCCGGCCAGCACCGCAGCCAGCCAGCCCAGGCCGTACATGCCGATGACCGGTGCGAAACCGGCCAGCGGGCTGTGGTTGTGGGCGTAGCCGGACGACAGCCACGGGAAGCCCGTGAACAGCCAGCCGCGCACCCATTCAAACAGCGCCCAGATGGCCGGGAACACCAGCAGATTGGCGGCTGGCAGCGGCAGCGTCCAGCGCTTGCGCAGCCAGGCGGCGGTGGCCATGGCGCCGGCGCCGTACAGGCCCATCGCGGCGCCCAGCAGCAGCACGGCCAGCGCGGCCAGCGGCGCCGGCATGGCGCCGTAGGTATGCATGGAAACGTACAGCCAGTGCACGCCCGCCACGGTCCAGCCGGTCACAAAGGCCCAGCCGATCAGCGCGGCAGCCTTGACGCTGCTGCTGCGCAGGACCTGGTAGAACAGCGTGGCGAGGCCAAGGATTTCCAGCGGCCACCAGCCGAATGGGGCAAAAGCAAACACGCACAGCGCGCCCGCCAGGCCGGTAATGATCATCCGGCCTTGGGTTGAGCGTTGCGGCTTGGGTGGATCGTTGGGATTGGCGCGGCGAAAGCGCATTATGCGTCGTCGCCGGTGGCGGGGGCAGGCGGCAGTTTTTCGACCGTCAACACGTGGATCTGGCGGGCGTCGGCGCGCAGCACTTCAAAGCGCAGGCCTTCGAAATCGAAGGTGTCGCCCTTGTGCGGCATGCGTCCCAGATGCTTGGCAACCAGGCCGCCGATGGTGTCGACGTCATCGTCCGGCAGGGCGGTGTCCAGCTCTTCGTTGAATTGCTCGATCTCGGTCAGCGCCTTGATGCGCCAGCGTGGACCGTGCTGGCCTTCGCGGATCGACAGGATGTTGTCTTCCTCTTCATCGAAATCGTATTCATCTTCGATGTCGCCGACGATCTGCTCCAGCACGTCTTCGATGGTGATGAGGCCGGCAACGCCGCTGTACTCGTCCACCACGATGGCCATGTGGTTGTGGTTGGCGCGGAAGTCGCGCAGCAGCACGTTCAGACGTTTGGATTCCGGGATGAAGATGGCGGGACGCAGCATGTCGCGCACGTCGAACGATTCTTCGGCGTAGTAGCGCAGCAGGTCCTTGGCCAGCAGGATGCCGATAACCTTGTCGCGCTCGCCTTCAATCGCAGGGAAGCGCGAGTGGGCCGTTTGCAGCACCAGCGGCAGCCATTCCTCGATCGGCTTGGAGATGTCGATGACGTCCATCTGCGAGCGTGGAATCATGATGTCGCGGGCGGACAGGTCGGATACCTGGAACACGCCTTCGATCATCGACAAGGCGTCGGCATCGATGAGGTTGCGTTCGTGGGCGTCGTGCAGAACTTCGAGCAGCTCCGATCGGTTTTCGGGCTCGGGGGAGATGAAGGCGGTCAGCCGTTCAAACAGTGACCTATGGGGTTTAGCGTCAGTCTTGACGCTACTAGAGTGCTCTTGCATAGCGGGCGTGAGCCGTTGTTTCGAAGAGGCATAGGATACACCAAATGGGCGACAGGGGCGGCTTTTGTCAAAAAAACACGGACTCAGGTAGACGTATTTTCTCCCAGTAACTGCGCGCGCAGCCAGCGGTGGGCCGGGTCGTTGTCGCTGCGCGGATGCCAGGCAATCGACAGGTCGAACTGGCCGGCATCGAGCGGCAGGTCGATGATGTCGAGCTGACCGGTGTGGCAGGCCAGGAACTCCTGCGGCAGCGAGCAGACCAGGTCGGTGGCCGCCAGGATGGCCGGCACCAGGCCGTACTGGGACACGGACACCGCCACGTCGCGCTGGTAGCCCTGGGCTTCGATCAGCGCGTCCATGAAGCCGCGGAAGCCCCCTTCGTTGGAAACGATCACGTGGCGCAACTGGCAGTAGCCGGCCAGGTCCAGCGGGCCGGTGCCGCGCGGATGGCCTTTGCGCTGGGCCATGCGGTAGCGCGTCTGGGTGATGCGGCGGATGCGCAAGGCGTCCGGCGCAAAGCGCGGGCCACCGGCCAGCAGGTCGATCTCGCCGCGCTCCATCTGGCCGACGATGCGGTTGAGGTCGTGCGGGACGAAGGCCAGCTTCAGGTCTGGACCGCCGGCCTGGTCGATCTGGCGCAGCAGCGACATCATGATCATGGTGATGCTGTTGTCGTTGCCGGCGATGCGGAAGGTGCGCTTGGCGCTGCGCGGGTCGAACGGCGCCGGCGTCTGCGCGACCGCCTGGTTGAGGGCGTCCAGGGCGGCGCGCAAGGGTTGCTGCAAGGTCAGCGCGTAGGGCGTGGCCACCATGCCACGGCCGTTTTCAGCCGGCATCAGCAGTGGATCGCCGAACAGCGTGCGCAGGCGCGCCAGCTGGGCCGACAGCGCGGGCTGGCTCAGGTGCAGGCGCTGGGCGGCACGGCTGACGTTTTTTTCTTCCAGCAGCCGGTCCAGTGACACCAGCAGCGGCAGGTCGGCGCCTCGTATATCCATCATGGTTATACCTTGAATATTAATTATCGATTTTACGTATACATGCTAGCGGGTTTTAATGGCGCTGTGTTCCACATTACTCAAGGACTTCCACCATGAAACGCCTCGTCTCCTTGCTGGCCAGCGCCATGATCTTCTCGGCCCACGCTGCCGCCCCCATGTCCACCACCACTGATAGCGGCGTGTACCGCATGCAGCTGGGCGACTTCCAGGTTTCGGCCTTGTCAGATGGCACGGTAACGCTGCCGATCGACAAGCTGCTGACCGATGTCGCACCAGCGGTGCTGCACAACGCGCTGCAGCACGACAACCTCAAGCCGATGATGGAAATTTCAATTAACGCCTATCTGGTGAACACCGGCGGCAAGCTGGTCCTGATCGATACGGGCGCCGGCGATTCCTTCAAGCCGCCCGTGGTGGCGCGTGCCGGACGGCTGCAGGAACGCCTGCGCAATGCCGGCTACACGCCGGAGCAGGTGGATGCGGTGCTGCTGACGCACATCCATGGCGACCATTCGGGCGGCCTGTCGCTGAACGGCAAGGCGCTGTTCCCGAATGCGCAGGTGTATGTCGATCAGCGGGATGCGGCGTTTTGGCTCGACCAGCGCAACCGCGCCACGGCGGCGACTGGCCAGCAGCACGGTTTCGATGAGGCGCAGGCGATGCTGGGGCCTTACGTCAAGGCAGGCCGCTTCAAGACGTTTGACGGCGCCACCGAGATCGTGCCGGGCGTGCGGGCGCGTCCCGCCTACGGCCACACGCCGGGACACAGCTTGTACGAGGTGGAAAGCCATGGCCAGAAATTGCTGCTGATCGGCGACCTGCTGCATGCGGCGTCAGTGCAATTGCCGCATCCGGATGTCACCATCAAGTTCGATGTGGACAGCAGTCAGGCCCGTGTACAGCGCCGCTCGGCGCTGGCCGATGCGGCCAGGGAAGGTTACTGGATTGGTGCGGCGCATATTTCCTACCCTGGCCTCGGCCACATACAGGCCAATGGCAAGGATAGCTACCGCTGGGTGCCGGCCAACTACAGCGGCTGGTAAATCAAGAGAACCGTCAGGAACGCTCGGAGGCGTAGGGATCGGCGTAGCCCAGTTCGGCGAGGATCTCGGTTTCTATGCCTTCCATCTCTTCCGCTTCCTCATCGTCCATGTGATCGTAGCCTTGTGCGTGCAGCACGCCATGGACGATCAGGTGGGCCGTGTGTTCTTCCACGGTTTTCTTTTGTTCGGCCGCTTCCTTCTCCAGCACATCGGTGCACAGGATGATGTCGGCCTGGGTTGGCGCGTCTTCCGGCAGTTCCTCTTCGCCTTCGTTGTAGGCAAAGGTCAGCACGTTGGTGGCGTAGTCCTTGCCGCGGTATTCGCGGTTCAGCGCCTGGCCTTCTTCGGCAGCGACAAAGCGGATCGTCAGTTCGGCCGGCGCGAACAGCGCGGCCTGTATCCACTTGCGGATTTTGGGACGGGTGATGGTTTCCTGCAGGCGCGGATCTGCGTACTGCACCGACAGCGTCAGTTTATTTTTTGCGGACATTTTTGAGAGCCGTGGCTTTGAGTAAGGGAGCGATTTCCGCTTCGTGGTTGTGGGCGGTTTCGTAGGCGTCAACGATGCGTGCGACCAGCGGGTGGCGCACCACGTCTTCGCTGTTGAAGTGGCTGAAGGCGATGCCGCGCACTTCTTTCAGCACCTGGATCGCGTCCACCAGGCCGCTCTTCTGGTTCTTGTGCAGGTCCACCTGGGTGACGTCGCCCGTGACCACAGCCTTGCTGCCAAAGCCGATACGGGTCAGGAACATCTTCATCTGCTCGACGGTGGTGTTCTGCGCCTCGTCCAGAATCACGAACGCGTGGTTCAGCGTGCGGCCGCGCATATAGGCCAGCGGGGCGATTTCAATTACCTGTTTTTCGAACATCTTCTGCGTGCGGTCGAAGCCCAGCAGGTCGTACAGCGCGTCGTACAGCGGGCGCAGGTACGGGTCCACCTTCTGTGACATATCGCCCGGCAGGAAGCCCAGGCGTTCGCCCGCTTCCACCGCAGGGCGGGTCAGGATGATGCGTTTGACGGCGTCGCGTTCCAGCGCGTCCACCGCGCAGGCGACCGCCAGATAGGTCTTGCCGGTACCCGCCGGTCCGACCCCAAAGCTGATGTCGTGTTCGAGGATGTTGCGCAGGTAGCGGATCTGGTGCGGCGTGCGGCCGCGCAGGTCGGCGCGGCGGGTTTTCAGTACCGGGCTGTTGATGTCGATTTCGACTGCCGGCACGGTTTCCACCTTGCGCGGCTTGGTGGGCAAGGGCGCTGCGCCATCGGCGGCAGGCGCTTCCACGGCGGCCAGGCCGGCGTGCATGCTGGCGCGCTGTTCCACCAGTGCCAGTTGCACTTCTTCGATCGGCACGATCTTGTTGGCGATGGCGTAGAAGTGCTCAAGGATTTCCACCGCGCGTTCGGCGTTGTGGCCGCTGACGATGAACTTCTCGCCGCGGCGGAAAATGGTGACGTCCAGCGCCGCAGAAATCTGGCGCAGGTTCTCGTCGAGCGGGCCGCACAAGTGGGCCAGGCGCGCGTTATCAAGCGGCTCCGGGACGAAGTAGTGCGGCTGGACTGGAGTTTTGGTTTTCAATGGGATATCTGGTGTGAGAAGGCCCGGTGAGGGCACAACTGTTAGTTTATCGTATTTGCCGCCGGCAGTGCCGTTAGGGCTTGATTTTGGCGCTGTTTGCTCTACAGTAGAGATGTAGCCTCTCGGCAATTTCTATGGAGTTGCATCATGGCAGTCAACGTTACTTCCGCAGCGCGTCCCGACCCGGTGCAACATAACCTGCGGGAAACCCGCGCGGCCCGCACCGAGCAGCGCAGCCAGCAGGCGACGGACGCACGCCGTACCGAACAGAATGACCGTGCCGAGAATGGCGATGCCCAGATCCGGCAGCGCGTAAAGCAGAATACCGAAGCCTCGCGCAATGAAGCGCGCGGCAATGACGACGCCGCTGCGGCCCAGCGCCGTGACGCCCAGCAAGCCGATAAAAAGGCCGATACGCAGCGTCGCCAGAACGAGAAAACGCTGGGCCGCCACATCGACACCACCGCCTGATTTTTCCCTCCTCCTCCGCTGTAAAGCTGAACTTGCTTTGTGTAACAGTTTCCTACAAGTTCTTGCGTGCGACACACTCCATCCCCATGTGTTGAAATAGCATTGTTGCTAAGGTTTCTAGCCACTGATTGATGTCGAACAATCTTAGCGCGGTGTGCGCTGGTATCTTGCATGAATGGCAATCAGCTGCAGCAAAACTTTGTTGAAAGAATCTAAGTTTTGCTTAAGTTCGAACCAGCACTATTTGTTCACCCCAACCCAACGAGGAAAATCATGGCACATCATGCTCTCGCTTCCCAGGAAAGCTACAACCCCAACCACCTGCTGGATATCTTGCTTGGCAAGATGCAGCTGAAAAATGATGCCGCACTGTCGCGTCTGCTGGAAGTCGCGCCACCGGTCATCAGCAAAATCCGTCACCACCGTTTGCCCGTCGGCGCTTCGCTGCTGATCCGCATGCATGAAGTGACCGGCATGAGCATCCGCGACCTGCGCGACCTGATGGGCGATCGCCGCACCAAGTACCGCCTGTCCGACGCCCAGGGCCGACCTAAGCCTGAAGACCGTCCAGGCGCAGACAAGGCTACGGCAGGAAGCGCGGCGCATCATTAATGCGCTCCGCGCGCAAGCACCTGCCGCATCGGGCATGACACCCGGTCCGGCAGGCAGCCACTCAGGTTAGCAGCACCATAGAAATTTCTTCATACTGCAACTCCGTTTCGCGGAACAATTGCAGATACACCTCTTCATCGAGGCCCAGTGCAGTCCACGCCACGGTGGACACCGGCGGCACCAGATCGTCCTGCACTTGCGCCAGATCGAGCGCGTGCACGATGGCATCGGCCACGTGAATAATCGCTGCCAGGAAACCAGCGCCCGGCGCTTCCGGGTCGTGATGGCCGCCGATGGCCAGCCGCATCGTATCGGAAAAATTCCAGTGCTCCGCTAACGCCAGGCCGGCGTCGACGTGATCGACGCCCAGCACGGTGCGCTCCGCTTCCAGCAGATAACAGTCATGCTGCTCGCGGTAGGCGATGGTTTCCGAATACTGGTTCGGGAAGCAGGACACCAGCACCAGGCGGCCGATGTCATGCAGCAGCCCGGCGGTAAAAGCGTAGTCCTGGTTGAAGCGCAACTGCCGCGCCAGCACCTTGGCGCAGGCGGCTGTGGCGATCGAGTGGCGCCAGAACGCCTTGTGGTCGAAACCGGGGCAATGGCCTTCGGCAAAGCAGCCGGTAATGGCCGCCGCGGTAATCAGGTTGCGCGTGGTCTGGAAACCCAGGAAGGTAATCGCCTGCTGGATGGTGGTCACCTTGACCTGCAAACCATACAGCGAGGAATTGGCCAGGCGCAGCGTCTTGGCCGTCAGCGCCTGGTCGTGCGAGACTTTTTTGGCCAGCACGGAGATATCCACATCATCCTGGTCGATGCTGTTGAGCAGTTCCATCACCACGACCGGCAACGAAGGCAGGTCGTCCAGCGTGCGGACCACGTCGTCGTAGCTCAGCGTATTACTCATGTTCCGGCGTCTCCTCTACACCCAGGCGATAGTCGGTGATAAAGCGGCGCAAGGTGGCGGTCGCCCAGTCGCTGCCGCTGTCGGCATCGTTCTTGCGGAACAGCTGGGCGATGCGCGCCTCGTGATGCTGCAGCGTCGCGGCGACAATTTCCGGCGTCACTTCGTCCTTGAGGATGGGCAGCACGGCGATGCCATGGCGCGGCATCAGCGCCAGCATGGCTTCGGTCAGCGCCGTGCCTTGCGGCAGCAGCACATTGCCCTGCACATCAAGCAGCACATCGGAAAGGACCATCCCCGGCCGCACCTCCGCCAGCGTGAGTTGATGATAATTGCCTGCCATGCTGCCTCCTGATTGTTTCTTGAACCATATTTCCTGATATTACCATTGTCTTGCCAAGACGCAGCCCATACCGTACATTGGGACGTTGCCGTCAAATCCATGTCGTCGGGAGATTGCTAGATGTTTGGTATTCAAGGCCGCTTGACGCTGCTTTTTGTGGTCATCGTTACGCTGGTGCTGGGGATCTCGGGTACCTACGCCCAATACAGCCTCGGCCATGAACTGGAGGTCAGCAGCCAGCGTTTGCGCCAGGGCGTGCTGACGCGTCTGCAAACCAGCCTGCCGTCCGCGCTGTGGGATCTGGATAAAGCCAAGGTGGATAACATTGTGGCGGCCGAAATGATGCCGCCGGAGCTGGTCTCGATTCGCGTCTACGATACCTCGGTCGGCCTGTTTTCCGGCAAGCTGCGCAATGAGAACGGCACCATTACCTCGATTGAAAACGATGCGGCCGTGGGCGGTTCGCCGGTGGTGGCTGACCTGGCGTATCGCGATTCCGGCGCGGCCGGCGCTGCGCTCAAGCCGGTGATCGTGGGCCGTGTGGTGGTCAATTTCAGCCGCGCCCAGATCGACGCCACCTTGGCGGCCGAGGTGCGCCGCAAGGTCACCGAGGTGCTGCTGCTGGACCTGATCCTGGTGGCGGCGCTGGCGCTGTCGCTGCGCATTGTGTTCGATCCGCTCAAGCGCCTGCGCGACGGTCTGTTCGACCTGGCCACGCGCGGCAGCGATGAAGTGGAAGAGCTGCCGGACAGCCGCCACGATGAGCTGGGCGAAGTGATCCGCGGCTTCAACGCCATCCAGCGCAAGGTGAAATCGAATATCCAGCGCATCCGTGAGGCCGAGGACGAGGCGCGCAAATCGGCGCAAGCCACGGCCAAGGCCATGGACGATCTGCGCCGCACGCAGGAATCGCTGTTGCAGGCCGAGCGCCTGGCGTCACTGGGCGGCCTGGTGGCCGGCGTGGCGCACGAGATCAACACGCCGGTCGGCATCGCGCTGACCAGCGCCTCGGTGCTGATGGAAGCCACCGAGAAGGTGCAGGCCTCGGTCCAGGATGGCAATATCAAAAAATCCGACATCACGCGCTACCTGGAGACGGCATCCGAAAGCACGCGCCTCATCATGAACAACGCCTACCGCGCGGCGCACCTGATCCACAGCTTCAAGCAGATCGCGGTGGACCAGGTCAGCGAGGCGCGCCGCCGCTTTGAGCTGCGCGACTATATCAATGAGGTGGTGTCCAGCCTGCAGCCCAAGCTCAAGAAGACGCGCATCACCGTCAGCATTGCCTGCCCGCCGGACATCATGCTGGACAGCTATCCGGGCGCGCTGGCCCAGGTCATCACCAACCTGACGCTGAACTGCGTCGAGCATGCGTTTGAGGTGGACGATGAGGGCCGCATCATGATTGGCGTCGCGCAGCAGGGCGACTGGATTGAAATGCAGGTGACCGACAACGGCAAGGGCATCCCGCCCGACATGCTGGACAAGGTATTCGATCCGTTTGTCACCACCCGGCGCGGACAGGGCGGTACCGGTCTGGGTCTGAACATCGTCTTCAACCTGATCGCCAAGCAGTTTGGCGGCAGCATCTCGGTGTCCAGCGTGCTGGGGCAGGGCGCCAGTTTCGTGCTGCGCATGCCATGCGTGACGCCGGTCGATGACACCGCGCTGCATGCCGACAGCCGCCTGCACGTTTAATCACAGGAGATCGTATGCCCTTTGTCACGGGAGAATTTGAGGTTGCCATGAAACCGGAATCGATGTCGGATGTGGCGGCGGCGAGCGGCATCGGCCGCATGTCGCTGGACAAGCATTACCGCGGCCCCTTGCAAGCCGAAGGCAAGGGCGAAATGCTGGCGTATATGGACCGTGCGCTGGGCTCCGGCGTGTATGTGGCGATCGAGCGGGTGACGGGGGCGCTGGATGGCCGCAGCGGCAGTTTTTTGCTGCACCACACGGGCGTCATGACGCGCGGCTCGCCGGGCCTGACGGTCGCGGTGGCGCCCGATTCCGGCAGCGAGCAGCTGGCAGGCCTGAGCGGCTCGCTGCACATCCGCATTGAAGGCGGCAAGCACTATTACGACTTCGAGTACGCGCTCTAGTCCATGGCGTGACATGCGGCCTGCCTGCAAATAAAAAATCCCGCAACCAGGCGGGATTTTTGATGCAGTCGAACCAAGCTTATTCGTCAGAGAACTTTTCGGAAGACTGATGGCGGCGCGATGCAAAGCCCAGTACAACCAGGCCCAGCATCAACATGATAAAGGTTTGTGGTTCCGGCACCGGCGTGGCGGGATCGTTTTGAGGTTGTTGTTTCGGGTCGGCCGGCGGTAAGGCATTTTGATCAGCCTCATTGGTCTTGGCGACAGGAGCGCTGATATCGCATGGCGCAGTGTCGTTGGCTTCGCAATGTGCGAGTACAATTGTTGCAGGTGCAACATTGTGATTAATGGCCGGTGCGGCAGGACTCGCCTGTACGGCGCCGGCAAGGCTTAAAGCAATTAAAGCTGTCGAGATCAAGGACAAAACTTTCACGATTTACACTCCTGGCGTTGTTTTGAACAGGATGTTAAGGTCAATCTAATACATAAACGATAAATTCGCGGCGCGGTGCTGACGCACTTGCTACCGTTCTGATATTAAATCACAGTTCATAACATATTGCCATCTGTTTTTCTTTTGTGATAACGTAATTTTGCGTCGCAACAACACCCGCCGGCAGCTTGCCAGTGGCGCAGAAAATTTATACCTCTTCAACCATTAAATTCTATGCACACTCGCGCGTTTCAGATGTTTTTCACATATACAGCACAAATTCGGTTGACTTCGGGCCTGCTGGCCGCCGTTCTGGCCACCGGCTGCGCCATTGGCAGCAAGACAGCAGCAACTTCTGCACCACTATTGCCAAATAGTAACACTTATCAGGTTTTACTGCTGGGAGAAGTACATGACAATGCCCAAGGCCATAAGCTCCGGTATGACCTGTTACGCAAGCGCGTGGAAGCGGGCTGGCAGCCGGCCATCGTCATGGAGCAGTTCGACCGTGAAAACCAGGACCTCCTGGACAAGGCACAAAAGAAATGCCTGGATGCACAGTGCGTAATCCAGGTGGCTGGCGGTGCGCGCTGGGATTGGCAATTGTATTATCCTGTGATTCAGCTGGCGCTGACGCACAATTTACCGTTGATCGCCGGCAACCTCTCGCGTGCCGATGCGTCGCGCGTGGTGCGTGATGGCGTGAAATCGAGCTTTGATGCGAAAAGCATCCAGGACTACAAGCTGGACCAGCCGCTGCCGGCGGCCATCCGCAGCGCCCAGCAGCAGGAGATCGTCACCGGCCACTGCAATATGCTGCCGGAGATGATGGTAGGCGGCATGGTCGACGCGCAGGTGGCGCGGGATATCTGGATGGCCAAACTCATCCGTGACCAGCGGCCGCGCGACGTCGTGCTCATCGCCGGCAATGGCCATGTGCGCAAGGATATCGGCGTCGGTTACTGGCTCAACCAGGTTGCGCCTGCGCTGACCGTGTACAGCGTCGGCTTTATCGAAGGCAGCGACAACGGTGGTCGCTACGACAGTATTCAGACACTGGCGGCGCAGCAGCGCGACGACCCGTGCAAACAGGTTAAAAAATGAAGACACGCTACCTCCCCGAGGCGCCGCAGCGCGCCGAGATCGACGCCATGCCGGGCGCGGTGATGCTGGAGTTCGGCGCCAACTGGTGCGGCCACTGCATGGCCGCGCAGGCGCCGCTGCAGCAGGCTTACGCCGGCCACGACAAGGTGAGCCACTACAAGGTCGAAGACGGTCCCGGCCGGCCGCTGGGACGCTCGTTCCGCGTCAAGCTGTGGCCGACCATGATCTTCCTGCGCGACGGCCAGGAAGTGGCGCGCCTGGTGCGGCCGTTGAACGCTGACGACATCTCTGCGGCATTTGCGCAAATAGACAGTTAGCCATACTTGGCAATCCTGCAAGGTGGTGTGTATGATGGCCCGCACACCAATAATCAGGAGCGCCAAGCATGAGCCAGCTTCATCCGGGATCGCCTAAAACCAATTCTGCGGCTACGGTGCTGTTTGCCAGCCTGATTGGCACCACGATTGAGTTCTTCGATTTCTACATCTACGCCACCGCTGCGGTGCTGGTGTTCCCCAAGCTGTTCTTTCCTGCCAGCGATCCCGCTGCGGCCACCCTGCAATCCCTCGCGACATTCGCCATTGCCTTCTTTGCCCGTCCGGTCGGTTCCGCCGTGTTCGGCCACTTCGGCGACCGCATCGGCCGCAAGGCGACGCTGGTGGCGGCGCTGCTGACCATGGGCATCTCGACCGTGGTGATCGGCATGCTGCCGACCTACGCCGCGATCGGCACGCTGGCGCCCGCGCTGCTGGCGCTGTGCCGCTTTGGCCAGGGTCTGGGCCTGGGCGGCGAGTGGGGCGGGGCCGTGCTGCTGGCCACCGAAAACGCGCCACCGGGCAAGCGCGCCTGGTACGGCATGTTCCCGCAGCTGGGCGCGCCGATTGGCTTCTTCCTGTCGGGCGGCATCTTCCTGCTGCTGAGCCAGACGCTCAGCGATAGCGAGTTCTTCAGCTACGGCTGGCGGATTCCCTTCCTGGCCAGCTCGCTGCTGGTGATCGTCGGCCTGTACATCCGTCTCAAAATTCACGAAACGCCAGACTTCCAGAAAGTGCTGGACAAGAACGAGCGCGTCAAAGTGCCGGTCCTCACGGTCTGGCACGACCATGGCCGCGCGCTGTTCCTCGGCACCCTGATTGCGCTGGCGACCTTTGTGCTGTTCTACCTGATGACCGTGTTTGCGCTGAGCTGGGGCACCAGCGCGCTGAAATTCTCGCGCAAGGATTTCCTGATCCTGCAGCTGTTTGCCGTGGTGTTCTTCGCGCTGACGATTCCGTTCTCGGCCATCTGGGCCGACCGCAAGGGCCGCCGCAGCACGCTGATCTGGGTATCGGCCGCAATTGCCGTGTTTGGCCTGGCCATGGCGCCCATGTTCGGTTCCGGCAATGTGGTACAGGTCACCATCTTCCTGTCGGTAGGCCTGGGCCTGATGGGGCTGACCTACGGCCCGCTGGGCACCATCCTGTCCGAACTGTTCCCGGCCGAGGTCCGCTACACGGGCGCGTCGCTGACCTTCAACCTGGCCGGCATCCTGGGCGCGTCGCTGGCGCCGTACGCGGCGACCTGGCTGGCGACCAACTATGGTTTGCAATACGTCGGCTACTATCTGTCCGGCGCCGCGCTGATTAGCCTGGCAGCATTGCTTTTAGTCAAAACCAAATAAGTCATCGTACAACTTAGGCCGCAAGCAGTGGATTCTGCTTGCTTCTGCCCATTTATGGTTGTACGATGACATACGACTAAGCATGATCTCGTGGAGACCGAGAGATCATCACATAAACAAAACATAAGTGATGCCATGAACCTGAGCGAGCCCGTCAATGCGCAAGCGGTGGCCCAGTCCGTCGGTAAATACCGCTGGACCATCTGTGCCCTGCTGTTTTTTGCTACCACCGTCAACTACCTGGACCGCCAGGTCCTGAGCCTGCTGGCGCCGGCCTTATCGGTCGAATTCGGCTGGAGTAACACCGACTACGCCAACATCGCTGCCGCCTTCCAGTTCGTCTACGCCATCTCGATGCTGTTTGCCGGCCGTGTGGTGGACAAGATCGGCACCAAGGCCGCCTACGTGGTGGCGATTACCATTTGGTCGCTGGGTGCGCTGATGCATGCGTTCTCGGTGCCGATGGGCCAGGCGGGCGTGGCGATCCTCGGCGTCTTTGGCGTCGCCGCCGTACCCTCCATCGTCGGCTTCATGATTTCGCGCGCAGTACTGGCGGTAGGCGAGGCCGGCAATTTCCCGGCCGCGATCAAGGCCACGGCCGAATACTTCCCGAAAAAAGAACGCTCCTTCGCCACCGGTATTTTCAACTCCGGCGCCAACGTGGGCGCCATCCTGGCGCCGATTGCGGTGCCGGTGCTGGCCGCCATCTGGGGCTGGCAAGCGGCGTTCATCATGATCGGCATGCTGGGCTTCATCTGGATGAGCGTGTGGCTGTGGCTGTACGACAAGCCGGAGCAGCAGAAGCGCCTGTCGTCCGCAGAGCTGGCCTATATCCGCAGCGACTCCATCGCACCGGCCGAGAGCAGCGAAGCCGCGTCGATTGCTGCCGCTAAGAAAGTCTCGTGGCTGCAGCTGCTGAAATACCGTCAGACCTGGGCCTTCGCGTTCGGCAAATTCATGACCGATGGCGTGTGGTGGTTCTTCCTGTTCTGGCTGCCGACCTATCTGGCCGCGCAGTACGGCATGAAAGGGGAGGCCATTGTGCTGCCACTGGCGGTGTTGTACAGCATGACCATGATCGGCTCGATTGGCGGCGGCTGGATGCCCAGCTACTTCATGTCGCGCGGCTATGCGCCCTATGATGGCCGCATGAAAGCCATGCTGGCGATTGCGTTCTTCCCGCTGGTGGTGCTGCTGGCGCAGCCACTGGGGGCGATCAGTTACTGGGTACCGGTGCTGCTGATCGGCGTCGGCGCCTCGGCGCACCAGGCCTGGTCGGCCAACATCTTCACTACCGTGTCCGACATGTTCCCGCAAAAATCGGTGGCGTCGGTGATCGGCATAGGTGGCATGGCGGGCGGCATCGGCGGCGTGCTGCTGACCAAGCTGGGTGGCTGGGTGTTCGACTACTACAAATCGGTCAACAACATCGGCACCGGCTACATGATCATGTTCACCATCTGCGCCCTGGCTTACCTGGCGGCCTGGCTGGTGATGAAGGCGCTGGTCCCGCGTCACAAGGAAATCACCGACCTGTGATGCGCTGCGTGCTCCTGACCGGGTTGCTGGCGGCATCCGCTGCCGCCACAGCCGGCATTCGCGTGGAAGCGTACGGTGTCACGGCGGCCGGCCAGCCGGTGGAAAAAGTCGTGCTTGAAAATGCGCGCGGCATGAAGCTGGCGTATATCGACTACGGCGCGACGCTGGTGCAGGCCGACGTCGCCGGCCGCAACGGCCAGCGCCGCAACATCATCCTCAGTCTGCCCGACCTTGCCGCGTTTGAGCGTACGCGTGGCCGCTATGGCGCCATCATCGGCCGCTACGCAGGGCGCATCGCCAACGGCCGTTACACGCTGGACGGCAAGACCGTACAGCTGCCGGTCAACAGCAAGGGCGTGGCAATTCACGGCGATCCTGCGCCGTGGGAAAAGCGCGTGTGGCAGCGCCAGGACTTTGCCGATAAAGACTCGCTAGGTTCGATCTACCGCCTGCACAGCGCAGACGGCGACCAGGGCTTCCCCGGCGCGATGGCGGTTAGCGTGACGTACCGGCTGCTGCGCAGGCGCGACGAGTTCCGCATCGAGTACCAGGCCACGACCAGTGCGCCGACGGTGCACAACTTCACCAATCACGTCTATTTCAACCTGGCCGGCGCCGCTGCCAATACGCTGGACAGCCACCGCTTCCAGATCGACGCCGACCGTTATCTGGAAACCGGCACGCTGCGCATTCCCACCGGCGCCATGCCGCAGGTGCAAGGAACGCCGTTTGATTTCCGCCGCGCGGCCGGCGTCAGCGAGCGGCTGGCGGCAGTGCAGGGCTACGACCATAGCCTGCTGTTCTCCAAGCCGGCGGGCGCCTATGCGCAGGTGGCGGTTATCCGCGACCGGGCCAGCGGCCGCCGCATGATCGTCAGCACCAGCGAACCCTCGGTGCAGTTTTATACTGTCAACGGCTTTGACGGCACGGAGGTGGGCAGCGAGGGCGTGGCTTATCAGCGCTATGGCGCCTTTGCGTTCGAAACCCAGCATTTGCCGGACAGCCCGAACCATGCCGTCTTCCCCAGTACAGCGTTGTATCCGGCGCAGGTATTCCGTTCCCGGACCAGTTTCAGCTTCGCCAGCGACTGACCGAACATGCCGTCATGATAAGATTGTCCCTTTGGCGCAGTAGCCCAAAGTATTACGACAGTCTGAAAAATGAAAAAAAACGTAGCAACCATCCGTGACGTGGCCGCCGCCGCCGGGGTATCGACTGCCACTGTCTCCAAGTTCGTCAACGGCGCGCAGCGCTTTTCGCCTGCGGTCGAAGCGACCATCACCGAAGTGATTGCAAGGCTGGGTTACCGTTCCAACCCGCTGGCCGCGTCCATGATTACCGGCCGCACCAAGAGCATCGGCCTGTCCGTGCTCGACGTCAGCAACCCCCATTTCACCAGCATCGTCAAGGGCGCCAACCGCGTGGCGCTGGCGCACGGCTATACGCTGCTGCTGGTCGATACGGAAGAAAATCCCGGCCGCGAGCGTCCATTGCTGGAAGCCCTGAGCCGCCGTGTGGACGGCATGATCGTGTTTTCGCGCATGCTGGAAACGGAAATGGACTGGATGACGGAGCTGGGCAAGCCGCTGGTGTTTTTCGGCCGCCTGAATCGCCTCGAAATCCCGTGGGTCATCAGTGACGACCACCGTGGCGCTTACATGCTCACGCGCCATCTGGTGTCGCTGGGCCACAAGCGCATCGCCTATCTGGGTTTTCCGCCGTCGCGCCGCGATGAGGAACGTCTGGGCGGCATCCGCGAATGCCTGGCCGCGCATGGGCTGGAACTGGAAAACCACCATGGCAGCGCGCCAACAGCGGCGGAAGGGGAGCGTATGTGCTCGTCCATCATGCTCGGCTCCCAGCATCCCGATGCGCTGATCTGCTACAACGACCTGATCGCGCTGGGCTTCATGAAAGCCGCGCAGTCGCTGGGCTTCAAGCTGCCGGAAGATATCTCGGTGGCCGGCTTCGATAATATTCAATACGGTTTATACACGTCGCCGGCACTGACCACGGTTGACCTGCAAAGTGAACGCATGGGCGCCGCAGCGATGGAAAAGCTGATTGCGACGATTGAAGGCAAGACACCGGCCACCACCACGGTGATCGAGCCGCAACTGATTTTGCGCGGCTCTACCATCAAGCGCAGTTAGAAGTACTGGTTGACGTCCGGACGCGTTGCCAATGCCTTCTCAACGATGGCGGTCACACGGGCACGGTCGGCGCCTTGCAGCGGCTGGCGTGGGCGGCGCACGTTTTCGTTGCCGACGCCGGCCAGCTGCTCGACCAGCTTCAGGTTCTGTACCAGCTTGGTCGACACGTCCAGGTGCATCAGCGGCATGAACCACTGGTACAGCTTGAGTGCTTCGTCCCAGCGTTTGGCTTTCATCAGTTTGTACAGGGCCACGGTCTCTTTCGGGAAGGCGACCACCAGGCCGGCCAGCAGGCCGTCCGCACCCACCGCCAGACCTTCGAACGACAGGTCATCCACGCCCATGAACAGCTGGTAGCGGTTGCCGACGGCGTTGCGCAGGTCGGTAATGCGGCGCACGTTGTCGGTCGATTCCTTGATGGCGACGATCCACTCGCAGTCGGCCAGTTCCTTGAAGTCTTCCGGCGTCAGGTCGACCTTGTACGACACAGGATTGTTGTAGACCATGATCGGCAGCTGCGCGGCCTTGGCGATCACGCGCAGATTGTCCATCGCTTCACGCGCATCGGCCGCGTACAGTACGGACGGCATCACCATCAGGCCTTGTACGCCCAGTTCGTGCGCTTTCTCGACGAAGCGGCAGGCGGTGGCGGTGCGGGTTTCGCTGACATTCACCAGCACCGGCACGCGGCCGTTGGCGACGTTCAGCGCGGTCTTGGTCACGTCCAGTTTCTCATCGAAGGACAGGGTGCTGGCTTCGCCCAGCGAGCCGCAGGTCAGCAGTGCGTGCACGCCGCTGTCGATCTGGAAGTTGAAGTGCTTCTCCATCGCGGCGTGGTCGAGATCCTCGTTCTCTTTGAATTTGGTGGTTACTGCGGGGAAGACGCCTTCCCATTTTGCTGCTGCCATGCTGTTCTCCTTTGTGTAAATAATTAGTCGATGATGCTGGAAATACGGGTGGGTGAAATCGGCATGCGTACCGCGTCCGGACGCCAGCCGTAAAGAATCTCTGTCGCGCCGCCGCAGATGCGGCCCTGGCATGGCCCCATGCCGCAGCGCGTTTGCAGCTTGGCGCTGCGCCAGTTGGTATGGGTGCGCAAGTCGCCATGGCAGACGTCTTCGCAGCGGCAGACGATGGTGTCGTCGCCGGCCAGCGTGCGCAGTTCGGGACGCAGCGCAAATGCACGCGCCAGGCGCGCGGCAAACTTCTGCCAGGAGGCGCGGCTGGCGAATGCTTCACTGGCCTGTTCCCGATGCCCGGCAGCCGCCAGGCCGGCAATGTGGCCTTCCGCCAGCGCCAGGTCGACACCGCCCACGCCCGTGCCTTCACCAGCGCAGTACACGTCCGCCAGCGTGGTGCGTTGCCATGCATCGACCTGCACCGCCATTTGACCGTGGTGCAGGGTGGTAGCGCAGCCTAGGGCCTGTGCCAGTTCCAGATTGGGCAGCAGGCCATAGCCGCAAGCCAGGTAATCGCATTGCAGGGTTTCCTGGTCGCGTTCCGTGCCGCGCTGGACCTGGATCGATTGCAGCGTGCCGTCGCCGTGCGCGGAATGCACATAGCTGTTGCGCAGATAGGGCACACCGCCCAGTTGCGTCATCAGTCGCAGCGCCTGCGCGATTTTCGATGGCGTGGCTATCAACCCGAGTGCGAACCGCGCCAGCGCCGGCGTGGCGGCCTGCTCGATGACGGCGACGACCTGCGCGCCCTTGTTTTGCAGTGTGGCCGCCGCCGCCAGCAGCAGCGGCCCGCTGCCCGCAACGACAACGCGTTTGCCTTCCAGCGGATAGCCGCCCTTGGACAAGGCTTGCAGGCCGCCTGCACCGGTGACGCCGGGCAGCGTCCAGCCAGGGAAGGGCAACAGGCGTTCGCGTGCGCCAATCGCCAGTATCAGTTTTTTGTAATGCAGCGTGATGGAAGCGTCAGGCGTTTGCAGCAGCAGGTGGCCGGGCAGCGGCGCATACATCACACGGGTCTGTGGCATGAATTCGACGTGCGCTGCGCTGCGCAGTGCTTGCCACAACTGCGGTGCGCGCTGGTCTGCCTGCAGATCGGGGCCGCCACGCCATATCTGGCCGCCAGCCAGCGGATTGTCGTCGATGATGGCCACGTGCGCGCCTTGCGCCGCCGCTGCATGGGCGGCAGCCAGGCCTGCCGGGCCAGCACCGACAACGACGATGTCGGCATACTTCATGGCTGCACCTCACCGGCAGTCACTACGTGCATGCCGTCGGCGCACAGCGTCTGGCACGACAGCTGATGCGGGCGGCCGTTGATCATCACGCGGCATTCCTGGCAGATGCCCATGCCGCACAAGGGCGCGCGCGTCGCACCGCTGACGGAGCGGCGGGTAACGCCGCTGCCTGCCATGGCGATCGCGGCGGCCACCGTGACGCCCGGTTCCACGCTGACGCTCTGTGCGTTGATGCACAGCGTGATCTTGCCGTCATCCATGGAAGCGTCCTGGCAAATAGGGCACATAGGGGATGCGGGTTTTTTCCTTCTGTATTTGTCCTGCCAGCAGCTGCGCCGTGGCCAGCGAGGTGGTGATGCCCAAGCCTTCGTGGCCGGTCGCCAGCCACAAACCGCGCCTTGCGCTGCTTGGTCCTATCAACGGCAAGCCGTCCGGCGTGGCAGCGCGGAAGCCGGTCCAGGTGCGAAGCACATTCAATTCCTTGAGCTGCGGCGTGAAGCTGGCAGCATGGCGCAGCATGCGTTGCAGCATGGCCGGCTCCACCGCCGGATCGATTGTGTCGAACTGACGGGAGGAGCCGATCAATATCTGTCCGGTAGGACGGGGCTGCAAATTGAAGGCCACCGAATCGCCGCTGGCGGCATGCGCGCTTTTGATGTAGCCCAGCTCCACCAGCTGATGCTTTACAAAACCGGGATAGCGGTCGGTGATGGCCAGGTGTCCTTTCTTGGCTTGTATCGGCAGCTCGGGCAGCAGCACACTGGAGCGCACGCCTGCCGCCAGCACGATGTGCTGCGCCTGATGGCGCGTGCCGTCGCCCAGTACCACGGCGTGGTCTTCAATCGCCGTGACCTGGGCGCGTTTGGTGATGGCGCCGCGCCGCATGGCACGGTCCAGCAGGATGCGCGTGGTCTTGGGCGGATAGACCAGACCGTCGCCGCGCACCAGCAGACCGCCGGCCAGGCCGGCACGTAGTTGCGGTTCGCGCGCATACAGCGCGGCGGGCGTCAGCACTTCGCACAGCAGGCCGTGGCCGCACAAGGTCTGCGCCTTGACCAGTGCCGCCTCCATTTCTTCTTCGTCGGCGGCGACCCAGATGGTGCCGCAGCCGCTGTACTCATGGCGTTGCGGACGGTCGCCTACCAGGTCCTTCCACAGCGACAGCGAGTAGGCCGACAGCGCCAGTTCTGCCGCATTGTCATCCATGACCACCAGGTGGCCCATGCCGGCGGCAGTCGCGCCACCGCCGGCAATGTCCTGCTCAATGACCGCCACGCGCAGCCCACGCTCACTGAGCGCGTCTGCACAGGCAGCACCGACGATGCCGGCGCCAATGACGATCACTTCGGCATTGTTCACCGTATGCCCCAGACGAATGGATCGCTCATGTCTAGGATCAGCTGCGCCTGCGCGTTGACCCACGCCTTGCCGCGGATGCTGGGCAGCAGCTGGCCGTCACGCACGCGGTACGACGCTTCAAACACGCTGCCGATCACACTCTCCTGTTTCCACAATGCGCCTTCGGCCAGCTTGCCATCCGCCGCCAGGCAGGCCAGCTTGGCGCTGGTGCCGGTGCCGCAAGGCGAGCGGTCATAGGCCTTGCCGGGACAGAGCACGAAGCTCTGGCTATCGGCGCCGGTGCGGGAATCGGCAAACAGTTCGATGTGGTCGATCACCGCGCCGTTGTCGCCGGTGATGCCCTGGTCTGCCAGTGCCTGCGCGACTGCCACGGTGTAATTGGTCAGCGCTTCCACATTGCGCACCTCCAGCGGCAAGCCATGGTCGGCAACCAGGAAGAACCAGTTGCCGCCGTAGGCGATGTCGCCGGTGACAGCGCCGATGCCTGGCACCTCGACCGTCACCGCAGCGCGGCTGCGGTAAGACGCCACATTGTCCACGGTGACGCTGCCGTCCGCATGCAGCTCGGCTTCCACCACGCCCACCGGCGTATCGATGCGGTGGCGTCCCGCTGCGATGCGGCCCATGAAGGCCAGCGATGCCACCAGGCCAATCGTGCCATGGCCGCACATGCCCAGATAGCCAACGTTGTTAAAGAAGATAACCCCGGCCGCGCAATCCGGCGCATGCGGTTCACACAGCAGGGCGCCGACCAGCACGTCCGAACCGCGCGGTTCGCACACCACCGCCGAGCGGAATTGATCGTGCGACTGGCGCAGCAGGGCCAAGCGTTCGCTGAGGCGACCGGCGCCCAGTTCCGGGCCGCCGTCGATGACCAGACGGGTAGGTTCACCGCCGGTGTGGGAGTCGATGATGGAGATGGTTTTCATGCCATAAATCTTAGGCTTCCCCGTGTGCGCTGTCTTGCACCGTCTGCGCACGTTGAATGACGAAATCTGCACAATCGTCAAAAAACAGCAGACGCCGGAAAAACCTGCTGGCACAATGTTTCACATGCATACACAACACCTCCATCATGACGACGCGCGCCGTGCAATGGCCGCAAACATCGCTAATGCCTTCTTTGCCGAGGGCTTGTTCGATGCGCTGCCGGACGTGGTCTTTTTCGTCAAGGATGTCGAGGGACGCTATGTCGTGGTCAATCAGACGCTGGTCCAGCGTTGCGGCCAGCGGCACAAGTCGGCGCTGATCGGCCGCACGCCGGCAGAGGTGTTCGCCCATCCGTTCGGCCAGACCTACCTGGCGCAGGACATGGCGGTGCTGGCCGGCGAGGCCGATATCGAAGACCAGCTGGAATTACACCTGTACCCGAACCGCGACCCCGGCTGGTGCCTGACGCGCAAATCGGCGCTGCGCGACGCGCATGGCCGCATCATTGGCCTGACCGGCATTTCGCGCGACCTGGCAATGGCGGATAAAAAGAACCCGGCCTACCGCAAGGTGGCGGCGGCGGTGCATGTGATCCATGAACAATACGGCCAGCCCTTGCAGCTGCCGGAACTGGCGCGCATTGCGAATATGTCGGTGGCGCAGATCGAGCGCTACTTCCTGCGTATCTTCCACCTGACGCCGCGCCAGATGATTATCCAGACCCGGGTCGATGCCGCCTCGCGCATGCTGAATGGCGACGCCAGCGTGGCCGAGATCGCGCAAGCCTGCGGCTATGGCGACCATTCCGCATTCACACGCCAGTTCAAGGCCACCACGGGTCTGACGCCCACGCAGTATCGCCAGCTGGCCAAATAATCGGCAGCAAACCGGCCTTGAAACGGAAAAAGCCGTAAATCATTTATCATGATTTACGGCTTCCAGAATCTTGGTGGTGATAGCTGGACTTGAACCAGCGACCCCAGCATTATGAATGCTGTGCTCTAACCAACTGAGCTATATCACCTGCAACGCCCAGCATTATGGGGGTTGAGGCCTTCAGTGTCAAGGAACGTTCCCCACTTTTTTAAAAAAGTGACCGCTATCGTGCCCTTGTCGTCAAAACGTTAGCATCTTGGTATTCTGTGGTGTAGATATTTTTTTAACGGGGGAGGGCGGTATGACGACCAACATCTTTATCAATCTGCCGGTGAAGGATCTGCAAAAATCCATCAAGTTCTTTGCGCATCTCGGCTATAGCTTCAACCAGCACTACACCGACGACAGCGCCACTTGCATGATCGTCAGTGAGAACATTTATGTGATGTTGCTGACCGAAGCCCGTTTCAAAGACTTTACGCCCAAGGCGATCAGCGACGCGCACCAGTCAACCGAGGTGCTGGTGTGCCTGCAGCTGGAGTCGCGCGAGGCGGTGAGCAAACTCGTCAGCAAGGCTATCGAGGCGGGCGGGCGCGCCTATAAAGATCCGCAGGACCACGGCTTCATGTATGGCCATGGCTTTGAAGACCCGGACGGCCATCTGTGGGAGCTGGTGCATATGAGCGGCGAGCCCCCTAAACATTAATCAGCGAGTGTGAAGATGAGATCCTTGTGCATGGCGGCGGTGCTGCTGGTGAGTCTGGCATCTGCCCACGCGGCAGAGCCAACCGCGTTGAAAGGCCTGGGCGATGCGGAACTACGCAACGTCAATGTGCCGGCCGCGCCTGTCGCGACAGCAGCGAGAACCCGTTACGTGCCGGCCAGGTTGCCATTCCTGCCGAACTGGCTGAGTGGCAGAGGTGCGGGCAGCGGGACGGTGGAAGATGGCCACAGTGTGCTGTTCCCATTGCTTGGCTTGATTACGGCCGATGTCTCGACCAAGGATGTCTACTTCGGCAGCAACCCGCAGTCGTTCAGCATGAATGCCGACGGCTCGATCTCCGTGCCGCTGCCGCAGACCGTGGGCGAACTGGATTTGCAAAATCTGCGTGTGAGTCCGGGCGACACGAATAACTTCGGCGGCGTGCAGATACGCGGCATTGATCTGAGCCGCACCGTCATCAACATCAGCCCGACGCGCTAGCGGCTTACCCCAGCTTGCTGGTGATCTGCGCCAGCATGGTGCCGGCAGGATCGGGCCCCAGGCAGTCGATGGCGACACGCTCCGGCATGGAGCGCAGCCAGGTAAGCTGGCGCTTGGCCAGCTGGCGCGTGGCGATGATGCCGGTTTCGCGCATGGCAGCGTAGTCGATGGTCCCGTCCAGATACTCCCAGGCCTGGCGGTAGCCCACGCAGCGTATCGACGGCAGGCCTAGATGCAGGTCGCCGCGCTTGCGCAGGGCTTCCACTTCCGTCATCAGATTGCCGTTCGGGCTATCGGCCAGCATGATGTCGAAGCGGCGTGCGATACGGTCGTGCAGCACGGCGCGGTCGGATGGTTCCAGCGCAAACGACAGCAGCTCAAATGGCAGCTCGGTTTTCTCGCGCAGTGCCAGCAGTTCGGACATTGGTTTGCCGCTCAGCGTGTAGATTTCCAGCGCGCGCTGGATGCGTTGCGAGTCGGCCGGCGCCAGGCGTGCGGCGGTTTCCGGATCGACGGCGGCCAGGCGCGCGTGCATGGCGGGCCAGCCCAGGCGTGCCGCTTCTTGATCGAGCGCGGCGCGTACTTCGGGATCGGCGCCGGGCAGGTCGTCGAGTCCATCCGCCAGACCTTTGAAATACAGCATGGTGCCGCCAACCAGCAGCGGCAGCTTGCCGCGTGCGCTGATCTCTTCCATCAGGCGCAACGTGTCCTTGCGAAACTGCGCGACCGAATAGGAGTCCAGCGGATCGATGATGTCGATGAGGTGATGCGGCACCGCGGCCAGTTCTTCGCGCGTCGGCTTGGCGGTGCCGATGTCCATGCCGCGATACACCAGTGCGGAATCGACCGAGATGATTTCGGACGGGATGCGTTCGGCGATCGCCAGTGCGGAAGCGGTCTTGCCCGATGCCGTCGGCCCCATGATGGCGACGGCCAGTGGTTTCGTGCTCATGTTATTGACCGCGCAGGAACAGCTTGTCGAGCGCGCCGATTTCCACTTGCACCCAGGTCGGACGGCCATGGTTGCACTGGTCGGCGCGTTCGGTGATTTCCATTTGGCGCAGCAGGGCATTCATCTCCTGCAGCGACAGGATGCGGTTGGCGCGCACCGCCGTATGGCAGGCGAGGGTGCCGAGCAGTTCGTTCTGACGCTCGATGAGCACCCGCGAGCCGCCGAATTCGCGTACGTCGCGCAGCACGTCGCGCGCCAGCGTTTGCGCATCGGCGTTCTTCAGCAGCACCGGCACGGAGCGGATCGCCAGCGTGGTGGGCGACAGGACGGCGATGTCGAAGCCCAGTGTCTGCAAGGTTTCCTTGTGTTCTTCGGCAGTACCCACTTCCACCGCATCGGCGTAGAAGGTGACGGGAATCAGCAGCGGCTGCACCTGCATTTCTTCGCCGGCCACGCGGCTGTCGAGTGCATTCTTGAGCTGTTCGTACAGGATGCGTTCGTGCGCCGCGTGCATATCCACCAGCACCAGGCCTTTGGCGTTTTGCGCCAGCACGTAAATGCCGTGCAGCTGCGCCAGCGCGAAGCCGAGCGGGAATTCTTCCTGCGCCATCGCGGCGCCGGAGATGGTGAAGGAGCTGGCCTGCGGCAGCGACATATCGGATTCGGCGCGTGCGGGAGCGGCAGGGCGGTCGCTGTCGCGGAACATGGCGCCGTAGTTTTCCAGGCTTTGCGCAACGCCGCCTTCGGCGGTGAAGCGCGGCGGCGTGTAGCTGCTGCTGGCGCTAAAGCCGCTGTCCGCGCTGCGCGAGCCGAATGGCGATGGCGAGAAGGTTGGTGCATAGTCCGGCGCCAGCAGCGGGCCAAACGAGGTCTGTTCGCCGCGCCATACCGGTGTAGTGGCCAGGCTGTCGGCCGCAGGCAGTGGCGACGGCACGCTGCCGTGTGCCGTGGCGGAGGTCTGCGCCAGCGCGCGCTGCACGGCGTGGAAGACGCACTGGTGCACGGCGCGGCCGTCGCGGAAGCGCACTTCAATTTTGGATGGGTGGACGTTGACGTCGACCAGCGCCGGGTCCATGTCCAGCGACAGCACGTATGACGGGAAACGGTCGCCGTGCAGCACGTCCTGGTAGGCCGCCTTGACGGCGTGGACCAGTACCTTATCGCGCACGAAGCGGCCGTTCACGTAGAAGAACTGGCCATCGGCGCGCGCCTTGGAGGCGGTCGGCAGGCCAACGAAGCCATGGATGCGCAGCGGGCCGACGGTTTCATCGACCGGCAGGCGCGCTTCGGCAAAGCCGTCGCCGAGGATCTGCGCGCTGCGGCGGGCGATTTCGCTGACGTTCCAGTGGTCGACGGTGCGGCCGTTGTGGCTCAGCGAGAACGACACATCCGGCCGCGCCAGCGCGATGCGGCGGACCACTTCGGCGCAGTGGCCAAATTCGGTTTGCTCGGACTTGAGGAATTTGCGGCGGGCCGGCGTGTTGTAGTAAAGGTCCTTGACGTCGATAGTGGTGCCCAAGGCGCCGGACGATGGCGTCGGCGTGGCGTTGTGCGAGCCTTCGATTTCCCAGGCGTGGGCGTCGTCGGCCGTGCGCGAGGTAATGGTGACCATGGCGACCGAGGCGATCGACGCCAGCGCCTCGCCACGGAAACCCAGCGTGCCGACGTTTTCCAGGTCGTGCAGCGACGAGATCTTGGACGTGGCGTGGCGGGCCAGGGCCAGCGGCATCTGCTCATGCGGGATGCCACGGCCGTTGTCGGTGATGCAGATGCGCTTGACGCCACCTTCCTCCAGCCGCACGTTGACCTGCGTACCGCCCGCGTCCAGTGCATTCTCCAGCAACTCCTTGACCACGGCCGACGGGCGTTCCACCACCTCGCCGGCGGCGATCTGGGAAATCAGCTGGTCAGGCAGGGCCTGGATGGGGCGTGGGGTGCGGGGAGAGGTATCTGGCGCGTTCATCACGAGATTATAACGTGTGCGGCACCACCGGACCCCGCAACCCGCAGGCAAGGGGTCTGACCCCGTACGGGTCAGACCCCAGCGGTTTTGGGTTACGGTTTTGGCTGCTCACGCACCGGGATGGTGGTGTTGCACAGTTCAACGTAGTTGGCCGCGTATTTATTCCACGGGCCGCCGCGGTTGCGCTGCGCTTCAATCACTTTCTGATAAATAGCCGCGTCGCTGCGCATCACTTCCAGATGGCTGCGTTCTGCTTCCGGCACGTCGGACGCCAGGCGCACCGAGATAATCGGCGCGCGCGTCTCTTTCGGGCCGTAGAAGCCCATGGTGTCGCCGCCGCGCGGCAGGGTCGCCAGCAGCGGCATGCCGGACACCACGCGGCCCACCACGGTGATGTTGCGGTCCAGGTGGCGCGGCGCATGGCCGTTCACGGCGTACAGCTCGGCGCCGCTGCCGCTGTCGGTTTCATTGTCGCGGCCGACGCCGACCATGCCGTAGCAGTGTGCCAGCCAGGTGGTCCTGGCTTTTGGGTCACGCCCCACCGGGAAGCCGTTGGAGTGGCCGATCTGCGGCGCGTAGCCGTCAAAGTCCTTCTGCAGCACGAAGTGCTTGTCGTTCGACATCGGCACGCTGAACTCGCCCGGCACCTTGGCCTTGGCCGAACCCAGCGATTTTGGATTGGTTTCACCATTCGGATCGCCCCACTGCGCCACATAGTTATCCTGCGAGCGGTTGACGGCCAGGCCGTCGTAGTAATGCTCTTTGGCCAGCGTCTTGATGTTGGCGACGGCTTGCGGCGCGAAGTCCGGCGCCAGCTCGATCACCACACGGCCGCCCGGCAGCTCCATGTACAGTGTGTTGTTCACATCCAGCGGACGCCAGTCCGACGGCTGGGACGTCTTGATGATCTCGCCGGCGCTGGGACGCACCGGCAAATCGGCTGCGGTGGCGGCACTGACGGCCAGGGCCAGGGATAAAACGGGGAACGTGCGGGATAAAGCCATCCAAAGTCTCCTAGGTAATCAAACCCGCTTGCTGCGGGCGCTGCGGGGATTGTAAACTGCTTATCAACGGCCGGAAACTGCCGCCGCCGGGTCGCAGGTAGTGTATGATTCCGGCGCACACTTTATGGGAAGAATATGGATTTTATGCAATTTTTTGACATGATCCTTCATGTCGATAGAACACTGGAAGTGCTGATCCAACAATACGGAACGCTGATTTACGTGGTGCTGTTTGCCATCATCTTCTGCGAAACCGGCCTGGTGGTCCTGTTTTTCTTCCCTGGCGACACCTTGCTGTTCATTGCCGGCGCCCTGTGCGCGGTGGGCGAAATGAATTTGCCGCTGCTGATGTTCCTGCTTAGTACGGCAGCGATTACCGGCAACACGGTCAACTACTGGATCGGCGAGAAGGTGGGGCAGAAAGTCTTCACGCATGATTACCGCTGGCTCAACAAGGAAGCGCTCAAGCGCACCCACGATTTCTTTGAAAAACACGGCGGCAAGACCATCGTGCTGGCGCGCTTCGTGCCGGTGGTGCGGACCTTCGCACCGTTCGTGGCCGGCGTGTCGGACATGACCCATGCCCGCTTCCAGCTGTATAACTTCACCGGCGCTATCCTGTGGGTGGTGCTGCTGACCACCGCTGGCTACTTCTTCGGCAACATCCCTATCGTGCGCGACCACCTGACCGAGATCGTGCTGGTCGGCGTTGGCGTGGCCGTGGTGCCGATGGCCCTGGGTGGTGTGTATAAACTGTCGCGCCGTCTGCAGCGCCGCTGAAACCCGCATGAATCCACGCTGCGCGGCCGCAGCAGCGTGTTTATTTTGAAATTTCTTGACCTCGCGCGGCCGTCTCCTCTCAAGTTTTTCCCAAAAGCATCCGTATACCAGACTGTAATTGTCAATTCTGGATACCCATGCGCTCTTTTGTCCTCCCTCTGATTGCCTGCTGCTGCGTGATTTCCGCAGCCAGTGGCGCAAACGATCCGTTGATTTCGCCATCGACGAAATCGGCGCCGGGTGGTTCGTCGGGCGCGTCGTCCTCGTCGTCCGGCAGCGCGTCCTCATCCTCGGGATCAAGCCGCAAGCTCAGTGAACGCGAACGTGAGGCGCAGGCCGAAGCCGACCTGTCGGCGCGGATTCAGGAGCGGCTGGCCATCATGCGCGCCAACCAGCAGGCCCGTGCGGCAGCGGCGGCCAAGGCCAAGAAGGATGCGGCAAGCAAAGCTGCGGTGGAAGCGGCCAAGCCCAAGGTGTACAGCAATGTCTGGTCGTACGAAGGTGAAACCGGCCCCGCCAACTGGGGCAAGATCAATCCGGCCTGGGCCAAGTGCGGCACCGGCAACCGCCAGTCGCCGATCGATATTCGCGACGGCATGAAGGTGGATCTGGAGCAGATTACGTTTGACTACCACCCATCCTCGTTCAATGTGACGGACAACGGCCGTACGGTGCAGGTGATGGTCGGCAGCGGCAACTTCATCACGGTGGGCAACCGCATGTATGAGCTGATCCAGTTCCACTTCCACCGGCCGTCGGAGGAGCGCGTCAACGGCAAGGGCTATGAAATGGTGATGCACCTGGTGCACAAGGATGGCGAAGGCCGTCTGGCGGTGCTGGCGCTGCTGCTGGAGCGCGGCAAGTCGCAGCCGGTGATCCAGACGGTGTGGAACAACCTGCCGCTGGAGAAGTACGACACGGCCGCGCCGTCGTCGCTGCTGGACCCGATGGAGCTGCTGCCGGCACGCCGCGACTACTTCACGTATATGGGGTCGCTGACCACGCCGCCGTGCACCGAAGGCGTACTGTGGCTGGTGATGAAGGAGCCGGTGCAGGCCTCGCCGGCGCAGATGGCGCTATTCAGCCGCCTGTATCCGCTCAACGCGCGTCCGACGCAGCCGGGCTCCGGCCGCATCATCAAAGAGTCGAATTAAAGCGCGATCTTGTGTTTGCCGGCCCAGGTGGCGCCGGCTGCCAGCGGCTGCTGGTCGATGCGCGCCGGCTCGATGCAAACGAAGCGCTGATATTCTTCATCCGCCAGGTCCACCAGCGCCGCCGCATCGGCCTGGCCCGGATTCCATACCACCCACTCACTGAAACCCTGCTGCTCCAGGCGCAGCGTGGCGTCGGCCGTATTGAGCGTGACGGCCGGCGTGGACTGGTACAGCCGGTCATGCTTCTCGGTGAAATGCAGCGCGGGATACTCCTGCGTGCGCGTGTTCAGGTGATGGTCGGTGTACTGCTGGTGCTGCAGGCCGCTGATGCTGGTCGCGTCCAGATGGCCGACGTCGTAGTAGGTGTGCAGCGCCACGCCAAACGGGAAAGCCTGTTCGCCCGTGTTGCGCACGGTGTAGTCGATCTCCAGCGCGTCGCCGTGCAGCGTAAAACGTAAGCTCAATGCAAACGCGTGCGGCCAGGCTTGCTGGTGCTCGGGCGACAGGTCGCCTGGCGCCAGTGCGAATTCCAGATAGGAGCTGCCGCCGTCGCCGCCGCTGCCGGCCAGGCGCCAGGTGCTGACGCGCGCGAAGCCGTGGCGCAGACCGGGACCACGGACATTAAACTGCGGGAAGATCACCGGCACACCGCCGCGTATGGCCTTGCTGCCGTCCAGCGGGGTTTGCGAACTGACGAACAGGCGCTCCTTGCCATCCCCGGTTTTCCAGGACAGCAGGTGTGCGCCAAACAGCGACACGGTGATCTGCGCGCCATCGGCGGCGATCAGGTGAACGGCTGGCAGGGCGCCGTATGCGGTGTTGGTGACTACAGCCATGTCTCTTCCATGTTAAGTGAGCCGGTTCTTTGCCAGCGGTGGATTCTTTGCGAAGTAGCGGCGGATGCCGGTGACAATGGCATCGGCCAGCTTGTTCTGGTAGCTCTCGTCGAGCAGCTTGGCTTCTTCTTCCGGATTGGAGATGAAGGCCGTCTCGATCAGGATCGACGGAATGTCCGGCGCCTTCAGCACCGCAAAGCCGGCCTGCTCGACCGAGCCTTTGTGCAGGCGGTTGATGCCGCCGATCTCGCCCAGCACCGAGCGTCCCAGCTTCATGCTGTCATTGATCTGCGCGGTGGTGGAGAGGTCGAACAGCACGCTGGCCAGCTGCTTGTCGTGGCTTTTGACGTTGACGCCGCCGATAGTGTCGGCCAGGTTTTCCTTGTCCGCCAGCCAGCGCGCGGCCGAGGAGGTCGCGCCTTTTTCCGACAGCACGAACACGGATGAACCGCGTGCGCTTGGCTGCACGAAGGCGTCCGCGTGAATGGAGACGAACAAATCCGCCTGCACCTTGCGGGCTTTTTCCACGCGCGTGCCGAGCGGGACGAAGTAGTCGCCATCACGCGTCAGCATCACGCGCATATTCGGAATGTCCTCCAGCCTGGCCTTGAGGCGCTTGGCGATGGACAGCACGATATCCTTCTCGCGGCTGCCGTTCTTGCCGGACGCGCCCGGGTCCTCGCCGCCATGGCCGGGGTCCAGCGCAATGGTAATCATGCGTACCAGCTTGCCGTTCTTGTCGACCTTTTCAGCGGCCCGGGTCTGGGCTTCGGCGGTTTTGAGTTCGCTCTTGAGCTCCTCGCGCGGTTCGGCCTTAAGGTCGGGCTTGAGCTGTTCCAGCTGTTCTTTCGGTGGCGGCGCTGGCGTGGCGGCTGCGGTCTTGTCGTCGCTGGACCAGTCGCCCTTTTCGATCATGGCGGCGATCGGATCGGCGGCCTTGACGGGATACAGGTCAAAGATCAGGCGGTGCTTGTAGTTGCCGGCCGGCGGCAACGTGAACACCTGCGGTTTGACCTCTTCCTTGAGGTCGAACACCAGCCGCACCACGTTCGGCCGGTTCTGGCCCACGCGCACCTGCTTGATGTACGGGTCGTTGGACTGGATCTTGGCGACCAGGCTTTTCAGCGTCGGGTTCAGTTCCAGGCCTTCGATGTCGACCACCATGCGCTCCGGGTCCTTGACGATGAAGTGCGTGGCTTTGAGGTCGGTATCGTTTTCCAGCGTGACGCGGGTGTAGTCCTCGGCCGGCCAGACGCGCACCGCCAGAATTTGCGCAGCGTAGGCGCGCAGCGGGGCAACGACGGAAAGCAGCAGGGTGGCGCCGGCCTTCAGGACGGTGCGGCGGCTCACATGTTGGGAGCGAATTTGAGGCGTTGAAGGCATGAGTTACCCAAGGCGGTAGACGCCTGCAATTCTACATCACGGCCGTGACCGGCCACAGTCAAAAACACGTTCAGATCAGGCGGCGGCAGCACACCTTCGGCCTTTTCAGGCCATTCGACGATACAGATGTTGTCGCCGTTGAAGTCCTCGCGGAAGCCCGCGTCGAGGAATTCTTCGGGACTGCCCATGCGGTACAGGTCGAAGTGGATCACGCCGACGGCACGGCCGTCGAGCTGGATGCTGTAGGGTTCCGACAGCGTGTAAGTCGGGCTTTTGACGGTGCCGTTATGGCCCGCCGCGTGCAGCAGCGCGCGTGTGAGGGCGGTTTTGCCGGCGCCCAGGTCGCCGTGCAGGTGAATCGCCAGGCCGGGCAGCATGGCGCGCGCCAGCGCGGCGCCAAGGGCGGCGGTACCTTCTTCGTCGTGGAGATGGGCTGTGAAGTGCTGCATCAATTAAAATGTCATGTTGGTTGGATCGCCAGCCATTTTAACCGCTAGCTACGCCGAGATGTCCCTGTCTGAAACCAATTTAGCCGAACTTGCCCTCAGCATCAAGCGCTGGGGTGTGGCGCTGGGCTTTGCCGAAATCCGCATCACCGACGTCGACCTGAGTCACGCCGAAGCTGGCCTGCAGGCCTGGCTGGACGCGGGCATGCACGGCGAAATGGACTATATGGCCAGCCACGGCATGCTGCGCGCCCGTCCTGCTGAGCTGGTGCCGGGCACCGTCCGCGTGGTCAGCGCCCGCATGAACTATCTGCCGAGGGACACGCAAACCAGCGGTGAACACGACTGGCGCGCGCGCGAGGCGGCCCGGCTGGCCGATCCGGATGCGGCCGTGATCTCCGTGTACGCACGCGGCCGCGACTATCACAAGGTGCTGCGCGCACGGCTGCAGCAGCTGGCCGACAAGGTAAAAGCGGAGATCGGCGAATTCGGCTACCGCGTGTTCACCGATTCGGCGCCGGTGATGGAACTGCCGCTGGCGGAAAAGGCGGGGCTGGGCTGGCGCGGCAAGCATACCTTGCTGCTGTCGCGGACTGCCGGGTCGATGTTTTTCATGGGCGAGTTCCTGGTCGATCTGCCGCTGCCGATCGATGAGCCGACCGGCGCCCACTGCGGCCAGTGCTCGTCGTGCATCATGGCTTGTCCGACGCAAGCCATCCTCGGGCCGGGCAGGCTGGATGCGCGGCGCTGCATTTCCTACCTGACCATCGAACTGAAAAACGCCATTCCGCTGGAGATGCGGCCGCTGATCGGCAACCGCGTGTACGGCTGTGACGACTGCCAGACCGCCTGCCCATGGAACAAGTTCGCCCAGCCGGCCGTGCTGCCGGACTTTGATGAGCGCCATGGCCTGGGCCAGGCGTCGATGGTGGAACTGTTTGCGTGGACTGACGAGGAATTCAACCGCAAGATGGAGGGCAGTCCGATACGCCGCATCGGCCATGAACGCTGGCTGCGCAATATTGCGGTGGGCCTGGGCAATGCAGCAGCGGCTGGCGCCAAAGGCGATGCGGCGATTGTTGCGGCGCTGGCAGCGCGCCGCGAACATCCGTCAGAACTGGTGCGCGAGCATGTGGAATGGGCGCTGGCCCAGCACCGTAGCGCTGCTTAACGGCTGGCCGTGCGGCGTAGCAGGAACACGGCAGCAGCGGCCCACAGCACCAGCGTCACCACCGAGCCCTCGACACCGTAGGCGCCGCCCGTCAGCCATTCCGGGCCGGGCAGCGACACTTGCAGCCAGCCGCGCGCCGCATGGCCTGAAACAGGCACGGAGAAAAAGCCGTCATACAGGAAGTTCCAGCCGAAGTGCACGCCGATGGACAGCCAGATGCGGCGCGTTTGCAGATAGCAGGCGCTCAGCGTCAGGCCAGCCACGCCGGTAATCAGGATCGCCAGCACGCTGACGTGCTCATTCTGCATATGCGCCAGCGCGAAGGCCAGGAAGGACACCACCAGTGCGGTGCGCGTGCCCCAGCGCTGTTCGACGATGCGGAACAGCACTGCGCGGAACAGCAGCTCTTCAAAGCAGGCCACCATGATTTGCTCGGGCAGGGATTTCAGCAGGAATACCCAGTCGGCGCTGCTGCCAGTCACGGTGAACGCACCAGCTGCGGCTAGTACGCCCGCCACGCCCAGACCCAGCGCCGCGCCGATTGCCACGCCGCGTGCCGCTTCACGCGTCGCGCCGGCGGATGCCAGCTCGGTCGCTGCGCGCTTTTCCAGACGCTGCGTGAACAGGCGGTAGCCGGCCATGCTCATGGTGGCCGCCAGCAGGAATGGCCACACCACGCGTTCAGGCTTGGGCACGATTTCGGACAGCATCAACGTCAGCATCATGGGCAGCATGACGGCAACCACGCCAAGCACGATACGCACCACCGGATGGCTGAACAGGCGGGCGCGGAAAGTCGGGACAGGTGACACGATCTGCTGGGCGATGCTCATGACGTCTCCTTGTTGCTGTTGGTTGCGGCGCGCGCAGTGCGGATGCGCTCACCAAAAGATTCAGTTTGCAGTGCGGCGATGGCCTGGGCCAGCGCCTCTGAGAGCGGGTAGGGCAGGTCCCGGTCCAGGCTATCCGCCGCTGCGCGTGTGGCTTGCCAGCACTGGCGCAGCTGCGGCAGCAGGTGTTCGCCGTGGGCGCTCAGGCGGACCAGCTTCTGGCGCGCATCGCGTACGCCGGGCGAGGCGTCCAGCAAGCCTTCCCTGAGCATCAGCGCGACGGTTTGCGTGGCGGCCGGCTGGGTGATGCCGGCCGCTTCGGCGATCTGGCCGATGGTGCGCGGCTCGCCGCTTTCCAGCGCCCGCATCACGGGCGTGTAGCGCGGACGATAGGCGAGGCCGGCGTCCTCGTAGGCCGCGCCGACGGCGCCGTCGAGCAGGTCGATCAGGTGGCGCAATTGGGTTCCCAGTCCTTGTCTCATGATTTAAATGTAACACGATGCATAAGTGCTTATGCAATTATTTTTGATTTCATTTGTATAATGGTCACAAATCGAGGGGAACATTTTGTCCAAAACTGACGCTCAAGGGCCGCCCGCCTATCGGGAATTGTCGCCCTGGCGCCTGTGGCGCGAAGGCAGCCGCCGCCAGAAAATCTGCCTGTTTGGCGGCTGGCTGGTCTTGCTCATGCTGTGCGCCGCGCTCGGTGTGGGCATGGTGATCTGGCGCTGGTCCGGCCTACCGATTGCTTTTGGCGGCGTCACCGTCTACCTCACGATTTATCCGCCGCTGCTGATTTGTCTGCTGCTCACGCTCACGCTGGGCTGGTGGTGGGGTGCGATTCCCGCTTACTGCGCCACTTTCTCGCTGGCCGTCTATGCCGGCATGCCGCTGCCGTGGGCACTGCTGTTTGCGCTGGCCAATCCGCTGGGCTTTGCGATCCTGGTGATCGGCTACCAGGCGATTGCCATGCGGCGCGATCTGCGTGCGCTGAACGCGCTGCTGTTTTATGTGCAGCAGTCGTTTGTCGCATGCGTGTTCAGCTCAAGCGGGGCGCTGATCTGGAGTTATACCAATCACTTTGAACGTGCGGCCTTGCTGCCGATCTGGCAGGGCTGGTGGCTGGGCGCCTTTTTGCAAAGCGTGTTGATCGTCGGGCCGTTGATGGCGCTGCTGTGGCCACGCGCCGAGCGCTGGCTGTCCGCGCATCCGCAACTCATGCGCGACACGCATACACGCTCGCGCCAGTCGCTGCTGGGACTCCTGGCGTCGGTGGCGCTGGGGGTGCTGTTCTATGGCTTCGTCACCATCGGCCTGGCCGAAGGACAGGTGGACAAGGAGGCGATGCGCCAGACCATGTGGATTTTCTACTGGGTGTTTGTGGCGATTGTGCTGTTCATGGCCTTCTTCGGCTACCAGCTGTTTGTACACTGGCAGAAAACCCAGGACCATCTGCTGGCCGAACTGCACCGCGCAAACGCAGAGTTGCAGACGCTGGCGACCACCGATGCGCTGACTGGTTTGCTCAATCGCCGCGCAGCCGACCGGCGTCTGTCGGCAGAGTGGCAGCGCACCCGCCGCACGCGCCGCCATGCGGCCATGGTGCTGCTGGATATCGACCACTTCAAACAGATCAACGACCAGTATGGCCATCCGGCCGGCGATGCCGCCTTGCGCCGGCTGTCAGCGGTGATTCAGTCCGTGATGCGGCAGGTGGATTTTGCCGCGCGCTATGGCGGCGAGGAATTCCTGATTGTGCTGCCCGACACGGACCAGCAGGGCGCGTTTGCGTTTGCCGAACGTCTGCGCGTGGAGGTGGCCGCATCGCCCGTGGTGCATGAAGAGGATAGCTTCAACATGCAGATCAGCCTGGGCGTGGCGATTGCGCGCGAGGACGAAGCCAGTCACGAACGCTGGGTCAGCCGCGCCGACCGTGCCTTGTACCGCGCCAAACAGGGAGGCCGCAATCGCACCGCAGTCGATGACGCCGGTGTTGAGAAGCAGGCTTGAGTGGGCTACACTCGTCGGGTCTTTTTATAGAGAGGCCCAAGCAATGCAAACTTCAATTAGATTCATGGCGCTGGTGATTAGCGCATCGTTTTCCCTGGCCGCGCAGGCGGTAAGCTTTGATGATTGGGCCGACAAGGTCGCCAACGCCAAGGTGCGCAGCGATCCTGAACAGGCCACGCAGAAGCAGTACTTCGACGCCAAAGAGCAGGATGCGCTGGACCGCAAGCTGACGCCGAACACGGTGGTGTTCCGCGCGGCGGAAGTGGCCAGCGCCAAAAAATCGCTGGTGGAGCTGGACAAAATCAATCAAGCCAAACTGACGCCGCAGCAGCGCGCCAGCGCTGCCACCATCGCCTGGAGTTTGCAGGGCACGGTCGATGCGTATGCCTACCGTGACTATAACTTTGTGTTCAACCAGTTCACCGGCCTGCATGTGCAGATCGTGAACTTCCTGTCGCAGCAGCATCCGATACGCAATCGCCGCGATATCGAAAACTACCTGGTGCGCCTGAAAGCCGTCGCCGGCAAGATGGATACCGGCATCGTGCAGGCGCGCGGCGCCGCAGGCAAGGGCATTCTGATGCCGACCTTTATCACGCAGGCCTCCATCGGCCAGCTGGACCGCTTCCTGGACGGCACGCCGGAAAACAATGTGTTTGTGGCCTCGCTGGTGCAGCGCATGGGCAGCGTGAAGGATGTGCCGGCGGAAGACCAGGCCAAATTTGCTGCCGAGGCGACGGCCATCGTCAAGCAATCCATCATTCCGGTGTTCCAGCGTACGCGCACGCTGTTGCAGGAGCAGCTGCCGCGCACGAATAACGATGCGGGCCTGTGGCGCCTGCCGAATGGCGACAAGGCGTATGCCGTGATGCTGCGCCAGATGACATCGACCGATTACACGCCGCAGCAGATCCACGAGATCGGCCAGCAGGAAGTGGCGCGCATCGAGAAGGAGATGCATGGCCTGCTGGTGTCCATCGGTTATACCGACGGCAGCATCAAGGACCGCATGGCCAAGCTGGAGCAGGACCAGCAGCCGAAGGAAGCGGACCCGCGCCCACAACTGCTGGCACGCTATGACGAGATTCTGCGCGATGCGGAGGCGCGCGCCAAAGACCTGTTCGACATCGTGCCGAAAGCGCCGGTGGTGGTGAAGCGCGAACCGCTGTTCACCGAGAAGACGGCGGCGGCCCACTACACGGGACCGGCCAAGGATGGCACACGTCCGGGCATCTTCTGGGCGCCGCTGCCGGGGCCGGATTTCCGCATCGTCGGCATGCGTACGCTGGTGTATCACGAAGGTGTGCCGGGCCACCACTTCCAGGTCGCGCTGCAGCAGGAAAATGCCGGCCTGCCGCGCTATCGCCGCGACCGCGTGTTTGGCGTCGGCTCCGCGTATGGCGAAGGGTGGGCGCTGTATGCCGAACAGCTGGCAGCGGAGAATGGCTGGTACGGCAATGACGTCGTCGGCCGTCTGGGCCAGCTGGATGCGGAACTGTTCCGCGCACGCCGCCTGGTGGTGGACACCGGCCTGCACGCGATGAAGTGGACGCGCCAGCAAGGCATCGATTACGGCATTCCACCGGCGGAAGTGGACCGTTATGTGGTGATGCCTGGCCAGGCCTGTGCCTACAAGATCGGCATGATGCGCATTCTGGAGCTGCGTGCCAAAGCGCAGAAAGCGCTGGGCGACAAGTTCAACATCAAGGCCTTCCACAACACCGTCCTGGAAACCGGCAACGTCCCGCTGTCCGTGCTGGAAAAAGTCGTGGACGAGTGGATCGCTACGCAGAAGGGCTGATACGGCAGCGTTGCCCCGTCTGGCGAAACTGTCAGGCGGGGCGTCGTTGGCCTTGCCTATGCCCTTGGCCGGGAATTCCCGGCTGAGAAAGTTTGACCTCTTTTAATGCCGGGCCAGTTCGGCGATGACATGTTTCAGCGGCGTTGTTCCTGCCCGCTCTACCGCGCGGGGATCGCTCTTGATGTCGATGTGCGCAGAGTTGAGGCTGCGGGTCATTTCGATGAAACCGGCCAGTGCGGCTGCTGAGAAACCGGCAGCGGCCAGCGCCTGCGGCCAGGCTGCTTCCGGTACAACTGCCACGTCTACCCGTTTCCCGAGCGTGGCGGCAATGATGGCGGCGACATCGCCCGGCGCATAGTCTTCCGGCCCCGAGAGCGTGACGATGCTGGTATTCGTGCTTTCTTCTTGCAGCAAGGCCGCCGCAATCCTGCCGACGTCCGCAGTTGCCACCATCGGCAACGGATGCTGTGGTGGTGACAAGAATGTCGGCAAGGTGCCGTTGTCCACGGCCGCGCCGACCAGCGGCGTCCAGTTCTCCATGAAATAAGCCGCGCGCAGGAAGACCGTGGGGATGCCCGTATCGCCCAAGCGCTGTTCGAACATCCGGTTCATCCCGATCCAGCCCGTTCCGCTTGCGCGGTCGGCGCCGATCGAGGATAGCGCGACCAGCCGGGGTATCTGCGCTGCCAGCGCGGCGCGTGCGGTGATATCGGCAATCACGCCGGCCAGCGCGAACAGGTCTTCACGCTGATAGTGCTGCGGGCTGACGACGTAAGCACCCCGGGCCTGGCTGAGCGCACTGGTCATCGCGGCCAGGTCCGTCAGGTCGGCCACGGCGACCTGGGCGCCGCGCTCAGCCCAAGGCTGGCCCTTGGCGGGATCGCGCACCACGACACGCACGGGCTGGCCGGCGCGTAACAGCGCATCGGCGGCAGCGGCGCCGGTGCGGCCGGTCACGCCGAAGACGACGTAGGGAAGGGAAACAGTCATATAAAAATCTCCTATTCAGATGAAACTGAATGGTGCATGATTGTCGGATATACACCAATGGCATGAAAGTCATAGTCAACATGCACCAAGTGGATTTATCTAACCTCGACCTCAATCTGTTGAAACTGTTTGAAGCCCTGGTTCGGGAACGCAGCGTCACCCAGGCGGGGTTGCGCCTGGGCCTGAGCCAGCCGGCCGCTAGCCGCGCATTGGGGCGGTTGCGCGCGATGCTGGGAGATCGCCTGCTGGTTCGCGGCAAGCTTGGTCTGGAACTGACGCCGCGCGGCGAGATGCTGGCCGGGCCGGTGGCCAGATTGCTGGAGGAGGTCCGCGGCATCGTTTCGCCGGCGGTGTTCGATCCCGCTGCGGCAAAGGGGCGTTTCACGATTGCCGCGCATGACCACCTTAGCCTGACGGTGCTTGCCGGTTTGATCGCCCGCTTCGAGCGCCAGGCGCCGGCGCTGAGCCTTCATATCGCGCAACCTGCCGGCGACAATGTGCGGCTGATCGAGCAGGGCGGCGCAGACCTGGCGCTGGGGATTTTCAACACCCTTCCCGGCAGCCTCCATCGCCGTGGCTTATACGACGATGACCTGGTCTGTGTGGTCAGGTCCGGTCATGCCTGTGTGGCGGGCGGGCTGGGTCTGGAGCGTTATGTGGGCTTGCGTCATGTCGCCGTGACCATTTCCGGCGTCGGCGAGAGTGCGGTCGATGTCGCGCTGTCGGCGCAGGGACGAACGCGCCATGTCGCTGTGCGCGTGCCGCACTTCCTTGCGGGGGCGATGCTGGTGGCCGATAGTGACATGATCCTGACCTTGCCAGGCCGCCTGGCGCGATTGCTCGCGCAGCAGCTTCCGCTTGCGATGCTGGAGGTGCCGCTACAGCTAGCGCCCCTGTCGCCGGCGATGATCTGGCACGAACGCGTCCACCGGGACCCGGCCCATGTCTGGGTACGGCAACAACTGGTTGACGTCGTCGCGCCGTTCAACCATGTCAGCTAGAGAGACACCATGAGATTACGAACCGCGTCACTGTTCTTCATTGCCATGCTGTGCTGGTATGCCGTGAACGCTACCGCTGGCAGTACCGAAGAAGCCAGGCTAGCGCAGCGCACCGGCAAGCCAGCAGGAAAGAACTGCGAACTGTTGATGCCGCCAGCTGGTGCTGGGGAGGAAAGCGGGCATGGCTATCTGGTGCAGGTCTGGCCACGGGCCAAAGACATCGACGCGCACTACTCCGGTTGCCAGGCCGTGTTCTGGACTACTGCCAGCCAGCCGCCACGGCTTGCCTGGCTGGTGGAGGTGCTCAACGGCGACCCGCTACGCCGCTGGTCTGCTGATCCGGCCCTGCGGGATATGTCTCAATGCGTCTATGCACGTGGCGTGTTGATGAAGGGCTCGCCCGATCTCTGTCCAGTTCCGCCGGAATTGCTCATGCCGTCACAAGCAGCTGGTTGCGTCACTGCTCCCAATCCGGCTGCACATTGCGATTATGATGTGGAATATTGAGCGGGCCTGGCGCGATTGCCGGCGTTTGCCAACAACGAACCTTGAAACGACACATGACCATGACAGAAATCGTGACGTATCGGCAGGCCCATGCTGACGACATCCCTGCAATGTCCACAATCCGGCTTGCCGTCCGTGAGAATGTGCTGTCCAACCCCGCCAGGATAACGCGGCAAATGTACGAGGATTATCTTGATGCTCTCGGCCGAGGCTGGGTTGCTGAAATTGGTGGTGAGATCGTCGGTTTTTCGTACGCGGATAAAACAGACTCGTCGATCTGGGCGCTGTTCATATCGCCCGAGTACGAAGGCAAAGGACTGGCAAAGCAATTGCTGCACCTGGCAACGCGCTGGCTCTTCGATCAGGGCAACAGCTGCGTCCGCCTGAGTACCGGAGCAGGAACCCGGGCTGACCAGTTCTACGCCTTGCAGGGATGGGCGAGGGAACGGGTTGAGGGTAACGATGCCTTTTACGTGCTGGTCGCCTGACGACCGGACCAGCGGCTGCATCGCCCTTCCAGACATGCTGATTGGATCTTACTTCCCATGCAAACATTGACGAATCGCCTCCGCTACCTGCGCAGCCGCGAGGCCTTGGCCGCAGTGGCTCTGCCAGCAGTTATTGTAGGGAAGTGGTGGGGCGAAGGTGGCGAGATTGCCTGGGGTATGCGCGTCGCAGCGCTGAGCTTGCTGGTGTATATCCTTGTACAAGGGACGCTGTATTGGCATCTCAAGCTGCGGTCGATTACGGGGCAGGCAGCGCTGCCTGCGTATTTCTCTCAAGTCTTCTGCAGTTTTAAATGGTCCAACCTCATGCTCGCCGGCGGTCTACTGGTGCTCCTGTTTTTGCCGGAGCGGATGCCGCTGTCGGACACTGATTTGCGATGGACCGTCGGTCTGTTGCTGGGCGCCTTGCTGGAACACATTAACTACTACCATTACCAACTGATGTATGACACACGGGCGGCGTTCGATCATTTACGGCGTCATGGCCGGCTGCGCAAAGCCGCCCTCGGCATCGATATGGCCAGGGCTCGCCTGACACGCATCGCGGACGGTTGCGAGAGGTGATGACGCCTATTTCAGCAGGCCGGCCAGTTCGACGGCGGTTTTGACCTGCATCTTGTCGAAGATGTGGGCGCGGTGGACTTCCACCGTCCGCATGCTGATGCCAAGCTGGTCGGCGACGACCTTGTTCATTTTGCCGGCCAGGATCAGGTCCAGTACTTCACGCTCGCGCACCGACAGCGTTGCCAGGCGCGCGTGGACGGCGGCGCTCTCGCTGGCGCGGCGCGAGTTGGCCAGCGCTTCCTGCACGCGGTCCATGAGCTGGTTGTCGTTGAAGGGTTTCTCGAAGAAGTCGAAAGCGCCGCGTTTCAGCGTGTCCACCGCCATTGGCACATCGCCATGGCCGGTCAGGAAGATGACAGGCATGCGCTGCACCAGGCCGCGCGTGAGTAGCTGGTCGAACACGGCAACGCCGTTCATGTCGGGCATGCGCACGTCAAGCAGCACGCAGTCGCCGTTGACGTCGAACTCACTGCCGATCTGCGCCAGAAATTGTAAGCCCGATTCATAAGCGCGTGCCGGGATTGCCCGCGACGTGGCCAGCCAGCTCAGCGCGTCGCGTACGACCGCTTCATCATCGACGATATGCAGCATTCTTTTATGTCTCCTGTTCCGTTACCGCCAGCACGGCTGGCAGCACGAACGTAAATATGGTCCCGCCCTGCGGGTTGGCGCGGAAGGACAGTGCGCCGCCGTGGAATTCTATCGCAGTCCGGCAGATATTGAGTCCCATGCCCATGCCTTCGGCCTTGGTGGAGAAGAACGGCGAGAACAGGCGCTGCGCGACTTCCTCCGGAATCCCGTGGCCCTGGTCGATCACGGCCACGCTGACTTGGCCGCTGTCCTTGTCATATTCCGCCACTACGCGCAGTACGCGCTGCGCTGGCGGCACGTGCTGCATGGCTTCGATGGCGTTGCGGGTCAGGTTGAGCAGCACCTGCTCGATCATCACGCGGTCCGCGCGCACGGACGGCAGATCGTCCGGCAGCTCCGTACGGAAGGCAACGTAGCTCTGGCGCGCCTGCAGCTCGATCAGTGCGCGTATGCCGTCCAGCAGCGAGGGGATGGCGACTTCCTGCCGCAGCGGCTCGCGCTTCTTCACAAATTCGTGCACGCTGCGGATGATCTGGCCCGCGCGCTGCGCCTGGGCGCTAGCCTGTTCCAGCGCCGGTTTCAGGATCGTGCAATCCACCTCGCCGCCACGGTCCAGTACATTCAGCGCACCGGTGGTGTAGCTGGAAATTGCCGCCAGTGGCTGATTCAGCTCGTGCGCCAGCATCGAGGCGATTTCGCCCATGGTGGCCAGGCGCGCCGACGCCTGCAGCTTTTCCTGTTGCTGGCGGTTCAGTTCTTCAATGCGCTTGCGGTCGGAAATGTCGAGGATGGAACCCATCCATCCGGTCTGCTTGCCGTGGTTGTCCACCAGCGGCGCTTCAAACACCAGTACCGGCACGCGCTCGCCGTTAGGTCGCTGGAAGATGGTTTCAAACTGCGGCGTCACCTTGCCGGCCAGGACGGACGCAAAGCGCGCTTCATATTCCGTCATCGCTTCCGGCGCCCAGTAGGGCATGGGCGGCAGCTTGCCAACGATTTCCTCGGCCGGATAGCCGACGATCTGGCAGAACGCCGGATTCACATAGGTGATGCGGCCTTCCAGGTCGCGCGCGCGCAGGCCGGTGACCAGCGAGTTTTCCATCGCCGTACGGAACGACATCTGCTGGCGCAGCGCGCCTTCTGCGGCCAGGCGCCGCGAGATGTGGCCCCACAGGGCCAGCAGGCTCCATAACAATCCCAGCGACAGCACGATCACCGAACCGACCAGCAGATTGGGCAGCAACTGCGGCTCGCTCTTGACGCTGTCCGTCACCAGCGTGACCGAGGCGCCCGGCAGATCCAGCGCGCGCTTGTGGGTGTAGACACCATGGCCCGGGCCGGCCGCCGCGCGGCGCGCCAGCACCTTGTCGTCGCGGTCCACCAGCGATACCTGGTTGTCCTGCGCGAACCACCACGGCACCATTTCATCGAGCAGCGCCGAGGTCTGATAGGTGGCCACCAGCGAGCCCAGATACTCGTCGCCCCGGAACAGCGGCACGTGATAGTCCATCAGCACGGCCGCTGGCGCGGCCGACTGGTTCGGCGTCTGCGCTTCCGGCTGGGTGTACATGGGCCGGCGGGTCTTGCGCGTGATGTCGGCGGTGGCTTTGGAGGACGGCGACAGTTCGACCGGCGTCGCCAGCGGATCGCTGCTGCCGGCCAGCTGGCCATCCGGCTTGAGCCACACCACGCGCAGCAGTTCATGGCCGTTTTTGAGCAGGCGCGCCATGCGCTCATGCAGCAGGGCGGGCGACAAATGGCCGGTGCTGATTTCCACGCCCATGCTGCGCAGGCTCTCCTCATCGCGGCCCAGCTGGAAGCGGATGGTCTGCTCGACCCACAGGGTATCGGCAATCAGCTGCTCCTGGCGCTCGTTGCTTTCCATCTGGCGCGCCTGCCAGGGCAGCCAGATCAGGATGGCCAGGAAAAACAACACCAGCACGATGGGCAGCAGCCAGCGCAGCGAGGTGCTGGGGTAGGGACGGCGACGTGAAACAGGCGCGGTAGAATGGGCAGAGGTCATGGGCGGTCAGCGTAGCGCGTCAGGATGATGCAGCCATTGTGGTTATCCACACTTGTCAGTGTTGCGGCAATTCATAAGAATCGTTCACAATAGAACAATAGTGTAACTTTAAACCCGTCAGGAGACTTCATGAAACTGAAATCCGTTCTGCTCGTCCTGAGCGCCGCCTTGAGCTTCAATGCGTACGCTCAAGCGCCTATCGTCATCAAATTCAGCCACGTGGTGGCAACCGACACGCCAAAAGGCCAGGCCGCAGAGCGTTTCAAACAGCTGGCCGAAAAGGCAACCAATGGCCGCGTAAAGGTCGAGGTGTATCCGAACAGCCAGCTGTACAAGGACAAGGAAGAACTGGAAGCGCTGCAGCTGGGCGCGGTACAGATGCTGGCGCCATCGCTGGCCAAATTCGGCCCGCTGGGCGTGAAAGAGTTCGAGGCGTTCGACCTGCCTTACATCTTCCCGTCGAAGACCGCGCTGTACAACGTGACCGAAGGAGAAATCGGCAAGTCGCTGATGAAAAAGCTGGAACCAAAAGGCATTACCGGCCTGGCGTTCTGGGATAACGGCTTCAAGGTGATGTCGGCCAACAAGCCGCTGCGCGCACCAGCCGATTTCAAAGGCCTGAAAATGCGTATCCAGTCGTCCAAAGTGCTGGACGCGCAGATGCGTGCACTGGGCGCCAACCCGCAGGTGCTGGCCTTCTCCGAGGTGTACCAGGCGCTGCAGACCGGCGTGGTGGACGGCACCGAGAATCCGCCATCGAATATGTACACCCAGAAGATGCATGAAGTGCAGAAGTATGTGACGGTGTCCAACCACGGCTATCTGGGCTATGCGGTGATCGTCAACAAGAAGTTCTGGGACGGCCTGCCGGCCGATATCCGCGTGGCGCTGGACAAGGCCATGAAAGAGGCGACCACCTTCGAGAAAGCCATCGCCCAGCGTGACAACGATATGGCGCTGGATGCGATCAAAAAAGCCGGCAAGACCGAAATCTACACGCTCAGCGTGAAAGAGCAGGCGGACTGGCGCAAGGCCCTGCTGCCGGTGCAGCAGCAGATGGAAAGCCGTATCGGCAAGGACCTGATCTCGGCGATCAACAAGGAAGCCGCCAAGTAAGCCAGGCTGCGGTACGCCAGGTTCTGCCTGGCGTATTATTTATTTTATAAGTGCTAATATTGCAACTCCATCTCAACCCGAAGGAGTTGCAGTATGCGGAAAATTTCCTCCGTCCTGGCCGTCGCGCTGGGACTGGTCTTCTCTCAGGCTGCCAGTGCGCAGTCCACTTCCTGCAGTGTCAATTGTTTCAGCAAACGCTGGGTGTATGTGCCCGTCAATTTGAGCGGCAAGGCGCTGACCGACAATCCAGACTACGTCAAAGTGCTCAAGGTGATCGAGGCTGCCAAGCTGAATGGCTATAACGGCATTGCGCTCGATTCCGGCGGCAGCGGCATCTTTGCCACCATGCTTACCAGCGCCGGGCCGTATCCCAACTTCTACACCAACTACCAGTCGGTGGTGCAAAAGGCGCAGGAAGCCGGCATTGAGCTGATCCCCGTAGGCGGCGGCCCGGAAGTGCCGGCCTTCCTCGATCCGTCGCAGATTGAGGCTTTGCCGGTACAGGATCTGCCGTTTGTGGTGAATGAGGGCGTGGCCAAAGCGGTGGGTACGTCGATTGTGACCGATAGCAGTTTCGAAAACCGGGATGTCCAGTGGGGCAGGGATACCGCCTCTGTCGATTACGACAACACGGTGGCACACAGCGGCTTGAACTCGATGAAGTTCGTTGAGAATGCAACCTCCAGCGGTAACAATCTGGCGCGGCTGATGCGCCGATTTGACGGCTTGCGGCCGCATACCTCGTATCGCATGTCGTTCTGGGTTAAAACGGATAACTATAGTTCGCCGCTGCGCATCCAGATTTATGATCCGCTGGTGAAATCGCCCATTTACGTCAACCGTACTGCCGGCGCGGGTTTCGGCTGGGGCACGGCCGCCAATGGCAACTGGAATGACAACCCCAACCTGATCGCCAAAACGCAGGACTGGACGCGCTACGATCTTGATTTCAACACGGCGAATTACTCGACAGTGCGGTTGTACATGGGAACGTGGGCCAATGGCTCCGCAGGCGGTAAAGCGTGGATTGATGATCTGGACATCCGCGAAATCGGCCTGGCCCACACCATCCGCCGCGCTTCACTGCCGGTGAAGGTGACGTCGGCGGATGGCAATACGGTCTACACCGAAAACGCCGACTATGTGATCAAGCCCGAAGCGCTGGGTATTCCTGGTGGCAGCCGCATCCAGCCGAACCAGCAGCTCAAGGTATCGTACTACCAGTCCGCCATGAACCTGACGGCGCGCTATGGCACGGCTGCGACGTCGTGCGGCAGCTACTTCTTCGATCAGCAGAAAGCCTTGTTTGACAAGATCAGCGCCTTATTCAAGCGGCCGACCAAGTACTTCCTGTATTACGATGAGATGCGGGTGCTGAACTGGGATCCCGCGTGCGCGCAGCAGACGGCTGGCGCCTACTTGTCCAACCAGATCTACACGCTGCAAAACACCTTGACCAGCGCCTATCCGAATCTGGAGCTGTACATCTGGCACGATATGTTTGACCCCAACGGCAACGCCACCAACCCGTACTACGCAGTCAATGGGGATCTCGCCGGTTCGTGGGAAGGCTTGAAGCCATCGACCGTCATCATGAACTGGACCGACACCACGGTAGCCGGGCGCACGACGTCGTTGAAGTTCTTTAGCGATAAGGCCTTCAGGCAGATGATCGCGGTCTACTACGACGATCCTTCGCTGAACAAAGTACATGAGTGGCTAAAAGCGCTGGACGATGCGCAGACGCAGAACGTGACCGGTGTGGACGGTTTCATGTACACCACGTGGACCGGCAACGATGACGACCTGGCCAAGGTGGCCAATCAAATCAGGGCGCACGCACCGGGGCGCTGGCCCCAATAAACCAACCCCGCCAGGCGGCGGGGTTGGTCCGGATTACATCAGGCCCATCGCTTTGGGCAGCCACAGCGACAGCCCTGGCCAGTAGGTCACGATCACCAGGAACACCAGCATCGTCAGCAGCCATGGCATCACCGCCACGGTCAGCTCGGAGATGCTCATTTTCGAGATGCCGCTGGCGACATACAGGTTCAGGCCCACCGGCGGGTGGCACAGGCCCACTTCCATGTTCGCATCGATCATGATGCCGAAGTGGACGGCGTCGATGCCCAGGCGGATTGCCGCCGGGTGCAGGATCGGCGCCATCACCAGGATGATGGACGACGGCTCCATCACGTTACCGGCCAACAGCAGCAGGATGTTGGTGAAGAACAGGAAGCCGGCCTGGCCCAGATCCTTGTTCAGGATCCAGTCCGCCATCGCCTGCGGGATGTTTTCGTGCGCCATCAGGAACGAGAACAGCACAGCGTTGGTGATAATGTACAGCAGCATGGCCGACAGCGCCGCCGATTTCTTCAGCACCTCGGGCGTTTTCGACAGCGGCATGTCACGGTAGACGAACACCGAAATCACGAACGCGTACACGGCGCTCATGGCTGCCGCTTCGGTCGGGGTGAAGATGCCTTTGGTGATGCCGCCAATGATAATCACCACCAGCATCAGGCCCCACACGCTCTTGCGGAACGCGGTCCAGCGCTGCGTCCAGCTGGCCTTGTGCATGCGCGGGTAGCCGTTTTTCTTGGCCAGCACCCAGGTGGTGCCGCACAACATCACGGTCAGCAGAATGCCCGGGAACAGGCCGGCCAGGAACAGCGCGCCGATCGAGGTGTTGGTGGAAATCGCGTAAATCACTTTCGGGATCGATGGCAGCATCAGGATGCCCAGCGAGCCGGCGGTAATGATCACGCCCGCGCCAAAGTGCTTGGGATAGCCCTGCTTGATCATGGCGGGCAGGATGATGGAGCCAATCGCCACCACGGTGGCCACCGACGAGCCGCACACCAGCGCAAACATGGCGCAGGCGATGATGCCGGCCAGCGCCAGGCCGCCGTGCCAGTGGCCGATCAGGCTGGTGGCAAAGGCGATCATGCGTTTGGCGACGCCGCCGTGGGTCAGGAAGTTACCGGCCAGGATGAACAGCGGAATGGCCATGATCTCGAACTTCTCGATGCCAGTGAACAGCTTGAGCGCCACCGCCTCGATCGGCACCTCGGTCAGCAGGTACATGAACATCAGCACCGTCAGGCCGAGCGCGATGGAGACGGGAATACCGGTCAGCATCAGCAGGATCAGCAGCGCAAACACGATGCCGACCTTGCCGCCCATGATGCACACGCCGAGCAGGATGCCGGCCAGGATGGCCAGGATGGTGCCGGCTTTCTTTTTGGTCCAGGGCTGGACGCCCTGCATGGCTGCAGCGCCGCTCATCGCGCACCTCCGTGGGCTGGCTGGGACGGGGCGGCGGCGAACAGTTCGTCATGGTCGTCGTCGCTCAGGCCATCGACGTGGGATTCGTCATGGCGCGGCAGTTCGCCGTGGCGCAGGAAGGTCCAGCTGACCTGCATGAAGCGGAAGCACATCAGGTAGGAGGCCCAGGGCACGGCGGAGTACACCAGCCAGGTTGGCCATTCGAGGTCGGGCGTGGTCGGGCCTTCCGGCACGTCGCTGGTGTCGCGGCCGAGCAGGGTGTAGACCGCGTGGTGCATGCCGTTTTCCCACACGAAGGTCAGGCCCAGCGTGCCGATGATGCCGGTGAACAGCATGCCGCAGACCAGGGCCAGCAGCACGGTGAAGCGGCGCCATTCGGGCGGCATGCGGTTGACCAGCACGTCGACGCCGACGTGGACGCCTTTGCGCACGCCGTAGGCCGCGCCGAACTTGGCCATCCAGACGAACATGATGATGGCCAGTTCCTGCGCCCATTCAAAGTGCAGCGACAGCAGGAAGTCCTGCACGCCAGGTATCGGCATGCCGGTGCCGTAGCGGTGGACGACGGAAAGGAAAATGATGAGAGTGGCTCCTCCCATCAGGAAGGTGATGATCCACTCTTCCAGATGATCGAGTATTTTGATGAACATATCGTGTCTCTAGGTTTTTATTGGCGCTGGGAAAATCCAGCATGGTAATAAATTATCTGCGGGTTGGAAATGTGGCAATGAGGGGTACTACTAAGTTGCGGGCACGGGGCATACCACAACTTTTTTCATTTGCGTCGATTTGTTTATATCTAAAATACTCAGCTGTGGCCGACTTAAAAAAGTTGAGAAAAAGCTTAAGGGATACGTTATGATGGCGTCGCTCTCAGGGATACGTGCATAACGATATGCGGCCCGGTAGCAAAGAATTGTAAGTGGGGAGTGTGTAGAGAAACGGTAATTAATACCGACAAGATATCGAGGAGACACACGTTTTACAGAATGTCGCTGTTATGAGCCCTGAAGGCCGCCACAAGTGTGCTACGGGGACAGGCAAGCGACCGGGAACGTGAAGCAGGATTTGAAAACGCACCGAAGGGTGCGTTTTTTTTTGCCCCGGCGATTTACAATGCCAGGCGATGTGGTTTTTTGGCTGTAGCGGGTATGCAACATAATGGTGCATGTGAGCAACTAGGTTATCAGTGAAGTACTTTTTCGGTGCATGCAACTGTGATGAAAATACAACAGGGTAGTGAGCTGTTTTCCGCTGTGGTGGCCTTGCCCTTCGGGAAACTGGGCATCCGCACGGCGCATGGGGTGATTGTCGAGATGAGTTATCTGCCGCCCCATTTTGATGCAAAAGCGCCGCAGGACGCGGTGGCCGAACTGGCCGCCTATCAGGTCGAGCAGTATTGCGCGGATGCGGATTACCAGTTCACGCTCCCGCTCAAGCGCGCCGGCACGGAATTCCAGCAGAAGGTGTGGGATGCGCTGTGTTCGATCCCACGCGGCAGCACGCGCACCTATGGCGAGCTGGCCCGGCACCTGGGCTCGGCGCCGCGCGCGGTAGGGCAGGCGTGTGGCGCCAACTGGTTCCCGGTCGTGGTGCCTTGCCACCGGGTGACGGCGTCCACGGGCCTGGGCGGCTTTTCCAATAGCGATGACCCGAATGGCTACCTGCTGGGCATCAAGCGCTGGTTGCTGGCGCATGAAGGATCGAGCGAATACGCATGGCAGCAGACAACCTTGCTCTGATCGACGAGTTCTGCGACGGCCTGTGGCTGGAGGACGGGCTGTCCAAGAACACGCTGGAAGCCTACCGGCGCGACATGCGCCTGTTTGCCACCTGGCTGGAGAAGAAGCGGCCGGATGTGGCCGGCCTGCTGGCCGTGGCGGCGCACGATATCGAAAGCTATATCGCCGCGCGCCATGCGCAGGGCAAGGCGACCTCGTCCAACCGGCGGCTGTCGGTGATCAAGCGCTTTTACCAGATGCTGCTGCGGCAGCGGCGCATCCATGACGATCCCAGCCTGAAACTGGTGTCGGCCAAGCAGCCGCAGCGCTTTGTGCATACGCTGAGCGAGGCGCAGGTGGAGGCGCTGCTGGCGGCGCCCGACGTCGCCACGCCGCTGGGCCTGCGTGACCGCACCATGCTGGAACTGATGTATGCGAGCGGCTTGCGCGTGTCCGAGCTGGTGGACCTCAAGCTGCTGGAGCTGAGCATGAATGACGGCGTGCTGCGCGTGACGGGCAAGGGCGCCAAGACGCGGCTGGTGCCGTTCGGCCAGCAGGCGCGGGTGTGGATTGCGCGCTATCTGAAGGAGGCGCGCGGCATCATCCTCAACGGCCAGCAGGACGATGCGCTGTTCGTCACGGGCCGTGGCTCGGCCATGACGCGGCAGATGTTCTGGGTCTTGATTAAAAAACATGCTTTAAAGGCTGGCATCACGGCGCCGCTGTCGCCGCACACCCTGCGCCACGCGTTTGCCACGCACTTGCTGAACCACGGCGCCGATTTGCGTGTTGTGCAATTGCTATTAGGTCATTCCGATATTTCAACGACGCAGATTTATACCCACGTGGCGCGCGAGCGCCTGAAGCATTTGCATGCGCAACATCATCCTCGCGGCTAGAAAACTTGGTTCATAATGATGACTACGCAGTGCAACCCTTTTAAAGAGGTGGCAAATGGCCAAGACGAATTTCGCGTACGAGAAGCGGCAGCGTGAACTGGAAAAGAAACGTAAGCAGGAAGAAAAAGCCCGACGCAAGGCCGACCTGAAAAACAATCCCGACCTCGCCGAGGAAGGCGAGGCCGATGTCGCGGAGGGCGAACCCTCCGGGCTGGAAGCCGCCGACGATTAAGCTACTTCGGCGGCGGGTTTTTTGACTTCGTGCAGGGCGGCTTCGTGCTCGTCTTCGTGGTTGCCCTTGAAGAAGCGCGCGCAGCGTTTACCCAGGTTATCCAGATAGGTATAGGCCACCGGCACCACGACCAGCGTCAGCAGGGTCGAGGTCAGCACACCACCGATCACCGCGCGGCCCATTGGCGCTTGCGTTTCGCCGCCGTCGCCCAGACCAATCGCCATCGGCAGCATGCCGAACACCATCGCCAGCGTGGTCATCAGGATAGGCCGCAGACGCACCTGGCCGGCGCGCATGATGGCGTCGTGCTGGTTCAGGCCTTCCTTCTGCGCGTGATTGGTGAAGTCCACCAGCAGGATCGCGTTCTTGGTCACCAGGCCCATCAGCATGATGAAGCCGATCACCGAGAAGATGTTGAGCGTGCTGCCCGTGACCAGCAGCGCCACCAGCACGCCGATCAGCGACAGCGGCAGCGACATCATGATGGCCACCGGCTGCAGGAAGCTGCCGAACTGCGAGGCCAGCACCAGGTAGATGAAGATGACCGCGATGCCCAGCGCGACCATCGCCGAGCCCATGCTTTCTTCCATGTCCTGCGCATTGCCGCCGACGTCGAAACGCACGCCGGGCGGCAGCTCGATTTCCTTCATGGCTTTCTTCACATCGCTATCGACGTCGCCGCCTGGACGGCCTTCGACACCGGCATACACCGCCACCCGGCGTTGCAGCGCCTGGCGTTTCAGCACTTGCGGGCTGAAGGCTGGAACGAATTCCACCACCTGGCGCAGCGGCACCATGAGCGGACGGCCATCCGGCCCCAGCTTGCTGGAGGCCAGCGACAGGTCGGCCAGGTCGGCCACTTTCTGGCGGCCGGATTTCGGCAGCTGCACGTTGACGTCATAGTTCTGACCATCCGACGCCAGGAAGTGCGAGGTGGTATCGCCGGCCACGAACGGCCGCAGGGCGGCGCCGATCTGCTGCGTGGTCAGCCCCAGGTCGCTGGCCAGCTCGTTGTTGATCTTGATGTTGGTCGACGGGTTGGCGCCTTCCTGGCTGTATTCCAGATCGGCGATGCCTTTAATCTTGCGCATCTTGTCCATGAGGCGGTGGGCGACGTCGTCCAGCTTGCCCTCGTCGGTGCCCAGGATGGCAATGAAGATCGGTTTGAAGCCCACCGTCAGCGTGATGCCGGCGATCTTGCCCAGGCGCGCGCGGATCGCGGTTTCCATGTCTTTCTGCGAGCGGCGCGCGTGCACTTTGCGGTCCTGCAGTTTCATGATGAGCTGCGAGGTGTTGCGGCCATCGTAGGTGCCGACCACTGCCACCACCGTATCGATTTCCGGGAACTCCTTGAGCGCCGCTTCCACCTGGCGTACCTTGTTGTCGCTGTATTCCAGGCTGGAGCCGACCGGGGTTTTCATGAGCAGGTTGATCTGGCCGATGTCCTGGTCTGGCATCATCTCGCCGCCGATCATCGGCACCAGCAGGATGCTGCCGCCGAACAGGGCGAAGGCGGAGATCAGCGTCAGTTTTTTCCAGCGCAGCGCGAAGTCCAGTACACGGCCATAGACCTTGTGCAGCCAGTCGACGCCGCCTTCCAGCCAGTGCATGAAGTTGCCCAGCCACGGCACGTACTTGAAGCGGTTCTTGACCGGGTCCGGCCACACCGAGGACAACATCGGGTCCAGCGTAAAGCTGACGAACAGCGAGACCAGCACCGCCACCGCCACCGTCACGCCGAACTGCAGGAAGAAGCGGCCGATGATGCCCTGCATGAAGGCCACCGGCACGAACACGGCGACAATCGCAAAGGTGGTAGCCATCACGGCCAGGCCGATTTCGTTGGTGCCGTCTTCGGCCGCCTTGAAGTGGTTCTTGCCCATGCCGAGGTGGCGCACGATGTTTTCGCGTACCACGATGGCATCGTCAATCAGCAGGCCGATACACAGCGACAGCGCCATCAGCGTCATGAAGTTGAGCGTGTAGCCAAAGGCTTTCATGGCAATGAAGCTGGCCATCACGGCGATCGGCAGCGTCAGGCCGGTGATGATGGTCGAGCGCCACGAGTGCAGGAAGAAGAACACGATGACCATGGTCAGCACCGCGCCTTCGATGATGGTTTCCTTGACGTTATCGAGCTGGCTTTGCACGCGCAGCGATTCGTCGTTGAGCACCTTGACGTGGATGTCGGCCGGCAGGGTCTTGCCCAGATCGGCCGCAGCCTTCTGGATGCGTTTGCCCACTTCCACCACATTGGCGTCCTGCATCTTGATGATGTCCAGCGTCACGGCGCGCTGGCCGTTGATGCGCGAGATCGACAGCTCTTCCTGCGCGCCATCCACCACCGTCGCTACCTGTTCCAGATAGACCGGGCCATTGGCGCGGCGCGCGACGATGATCTTGTTGAAGTCGCGCGGGTCTTTCATCTTGCCTTCCACGCGCACCAGACGCTCGCTGGCGCCCAGGGCGATGAAGCCGGCCGGCAGGTTGGTGTTGGTGTTCTGGATGGCGTTCATGACTTCATCGACGCCGACCGCCTGCGCGTTCAGATCGTTGGGCCGCAGCTGGATCAGGATCTGGCGCGAGGTCATGCCGTTGATGCGTACCTGGCCCACCCCGGCTACGCCCTGGAAGCGCTTGGCGATGAGCTGGTCGGCCATGGTGGACAGGTCGCGGATCGAGGTGTTGTCGGCGGTGATGCCGATTTGCGCCATCGGCCGCGCGTTCTCGCCCTCGAAGCGGATGATGAACGGGTCCTTGGCTTCACGCGGGAAGCGAGGCCGCACCTGGGCTACCTTGTCGCGCAGGTCCTGCATGGCGCGGTCCATATTGGTGGTCAGCTCGAATTCGATGTAGACGCCGGAACGGCCTTCCCACGAATTGGAGCGCAGCGTCTTGATGCCGCTGACGGAGTTGACCGCTTCCTCGATCGGCCGCGTGATGTCGTTCTCCACCGCCTCCGGCGAAGCGCCCGGATACTGCACCTCGATACCGGCGCCGGGGATGTCGATATTGGGCATGGCTTCCAGGCCCAGTCCCTTGTACGAGAACAGGCCCAGCACCATCAGCGCCACCATCACCATGGTGGCAAACACAGGATTGCGCAGGCTGACTTTAGTGATCCACATAATCAGCCTTTCGCCGGCTCTGCCGATTGGGCCTGCTTGGCGGCGGGCGCTTCACTCACGCCGGCCGGCAGTTTGACGGCGGTGCCGGGTTTCAGGCTGTCCAGGCGCGAGACGATGACGTTGGCGCCGGCGTCCAGGCCTTCCACCACTTCGGCATAGCCCTCGTCGTCATTGCGCAGGCCCAGTTTGACGGGCTGTGCGAGCAGCTTGCCCTGTTCGACTTTGTAGACCATCGGCTTGTCCTTGTCGCCACGCACGGCGGCCAGCGGCACGATAGGCGCGACGCTGGAACGGTCGGTGACGATGCTGCCCTTGGCGAACATGCCGGCGCGCAGCGCGCTGTCGTCGTTCTTGACGGCGATGTAGACCAGCATGTGGCGCGAGCCGGCTTCCGTCGCCGGATTGATGCGTGCCACGCTGCCATGGAAGTCGCGCTGGGCAAAGCCGTCCACGTGGAACTTGACGTCCTGGCCGACCTTGATGCGCGGGATTTCCGAGGCGGGGATCTGGGCTTCCAGGATCAGTTCGGACAGGTTGACGATGCTGTACACCGGCATGTCCAGCGCCAGCTTTTCGCCGGCCTGCACATGGCGTTTGCTGATGACGCCACTGATGGGCGCCTTGATGACGCCATCGTTGAGCGCAATGCGGGCGATGTCCACCATCGCGGCGGCCGACTTGACGGCGGCGCGCGCCAGATCGACCGTGTTCTGGGTCGAGTCGAAGGCGTTTTGCGAAATGTATTTTTGCTTGAGCAGGGCCTGGCTGTTGGTTTCGTTCTTGGTGGCCAGGGCCAGCTTGGCTTGCGCCTCGTCCAGCATGGCCTGCTGCTGTTGCAGGCGCGCGCGCAGGTCGGCCTGGTCGATGCGGGCCAGTACCTGGCCGGCCGTGACAGCCATGCCTTCCTGCAGCGTGGTGGCTTCCACCACGCCCGACACCTTGGACTTGATGGTGGCCGAACTCAGGGGCGTCAGCGAGCCGGATAAGGGCAAGCTGACCGCCAATGACCGTGAGGCGACTGCGGCGATATCGCCGGTCGACAATTCAAATATGTCTTTCTTTGCCTTGGCCGCAGCGGCAGGCGCGGCGGCGGGCGCCGCAGCTTGCTGGTTGTGCAACACGGTCCAGCCGCCGCCAGCGATGGCCACCACGACCAACGCCGCCAGTGGCAGGCGCCAGCGTTTGCTGCGCACAGTGGGTTGTGAGATTGGGGGCAAGGTTTCTAGTTTCATATCGTTCTTCTGGCCTGAGGTGGTTTGCGCATGGTGTCACTTTAGGAGTTTCCAAGTGCGACAGCCAGAAGAATGCGATGAGCGGTGCAAAAGCACGCCTGAAATGCAGAAAACGCGGATGGCAGCGATTCAGTGCTTGTCGTACAGACGCAACCGGACCAGCACCTGGCCATGGTCGGAGGCTTCTGGTTTTTCTTGCATCAAATGTTGGTTGAGGTAGCTCACTTCCAGCACTTCGCCCATGGCGTGGCGCGAGGCCGGATGGAATTCTTCCGACACCAGTACATGGTCGATGGTGGCGTAGCGGCCTTCGTGGGCGATGGTGTAGCCGCCGTCGCGGTGGCTTTCGCGGCCCGCCTGCAGCTGGCGGCTGTCGAACAATTGGCCGTGCAGCGCGTCGCCCGGCTCGCAGGTGGTGCCCGCGCCCATGACGATGGTGGTGGTGACCGCATCGACCGTGTCGTTGAAGTCGCCCAGCACCACACGCGGGCGGCGCTGCTGCTGGTCCATGGCGCTGATCAGGGCGCGCAGCGCCACCGCTTCGGTGCCGCGCCGTATCAGCGAGCGCAGGTTGGCCTGGGCATGCACCATGGGATCGTTGCCCAGGTCGCCGTTGCGGTAGTCGGGCCGTTTGGATTTGAGGTGGACCACGATGACGTCCACCATCCGTTCGTCCGGCAGCACCACTTGCGCATGCAGCGGCGCGCGCGCGAAGCGGTCGGCATCGCGGCTGCCGTCGGGCAGGGCGACACCCTCGGGGAACATGATGTAGGCCTGGGCCGGCCCCGCCAGCGGCAGGCGCGAGATCAGCGCCACCTCCGGCGTCAGGCGCGGTGCGCCGGTCAGCGGATCGGGGGGCGGTTCGAAGCCGGCCAGCGTGGCGTCGCGGTAGCGCGTGCTGTGCGCCATGACGTCGCGCAGCGCCGCCAGCGAGAAAATTTCCTGCAAGCCGATCACATCGGCATCAAGCTGGTCCAGCTGTTGCGCGGTCCACGCGACTTTCGCTTTGTATTCGGCCTCGGTCAGCGGCGTCAGATTGTCGTACAATTTCGCCCCAGGCTGGGAAAGATTGCAAACATTGAAAGTGGCAAAGCGAATTTCCTGCTGCATAATGGACAACTCCTCCCCGATCTCACCATGGCGAAAAAAGAGCATATTTCCGAAACCCCGGCCACCCAGATGCTGCGCAAGCACAAGGTGGCATTCTCCGAGCACCCGTATGACTACGAGGAGCACGGCGGCACCGGTGTGTCATCGCGCGAACTGGGCGTCGACGAGCATCATGTGGTCAAGACCCTGGTGATGCAGGACGACGCGGCCAAGCCTTTAATTGTGCTGATGCATGGCGATTGCAAGGTCTCGACCAAGAATCTCGCCCGCAACATCGGCTGCAAGTCCGTCGAACCATGCAAGCCGGAGGTCGCATCGCGCCACAGCGGCTACCTGATCGGCGGGACGTCGCCGTTCGGCACCAAAAAGACCATGCCGGTTTATGTAGAGGATAGCATCCTTGCGCTGGAAACGATTTATATCAATGGCGGAAGGCGCGGCTATCTGGTGGGCATCAAGCCGCAGGTGCTGACCGAGCTGCTCAACGCCAGGCCGGTGCACTGCGCTCTGGCCGAGTAAGGCGCGGCAGTGTATATTCGTTGGCTGCCTTTGACTTTGATGGCGATAACAAGATTTTGAGGAAAAGATGAATACAGTTTGGATGACCGTGGCCGCTTACCTGATCGGTTCGATCTCGTTTGCCGTTGTCAGCAGCAAGTTGTTCGGCCTGGCCGATCCCCGTACCTACGGCTCGAAAAACCCGGGCGCCACCAACGTGTTGCGCAGTGGTAACAAGGGCGCGGCGATTGCCACCTTGCTCGGCGACGCCGTCAAAGGCTGGTTTGCAGTCTGGCTGGCCATCCATTTCCAGTCGCAGCTGAATATTGGCGATGCGACCATTGCCCTGGTGGCCATTGCCGTGTTCCTGGGCCACCTGTGGCCGGTGTTTTTCCGCTTTGTCGGCGGCAAGGGCGTGGCGACGGCGGCTGGTGTACTGCTGGGGCTTGATATCTGGCTCGGCGTAGCCACCTTGGTGACCTGGCTGGCGGTGGCGTTTGCGTTCCGTTATTCGTCGCTGGCAGCCCTCGTGGCGGCGATCTTTGCGCCGTTCTATTATGGATTATTGTTTGGCGTGGATGCCCAGCTGTTTGCCGTGTTTGCCATGAGCGCGCTGTTGGTATTCCGTCATAGCAAAAACATCTCCAACCTGATCGCAGGTAAGGAGAGCCGCATCGGCAGCAAATCGAAAGGAAAATAATGGCCACTCCTGTCAAGATTGACTTTGTCTCGGACGTCTCGTGCCCGTGGTGCGCGATTGGCTTGAACTCGCTGGACAAGGCGCTGGCCGCCATTGGCGATGAAGCCGAGGTCCAGATCCACTTCCAGCCGTTCGAACTGAACGCCAAGATGCCGCCCGAAGGGCAGGACATCGGCGAACACCTGACCGAGAAATACGGCTCGACGGCGGAGCAGCAGGAACAGGCGCGCGAGATGATACGCGCGCGCGGCGCCGAAGTCGGCTTCGATTTCGCCATGGGCAAACGTAGCCGGATTTACAATACCTTTGACGCCCACCGCCTGCTGCACTGGGCTGGCCTGCAAGGCAAGCAGAAGGAACTCAAGCAGGCGCTGTTCAAGGCCTACTTCACGCAGGGCCTGGACCCGAGCGCGCACGAAGTGCTGATCTACGTGGCCGGCGAAGTGGGGCTGGACAAGGAAGCCGCGCGCCAGGTGCTGCATTCCGGCGAATATGGCGCGGACGTGCGCGAGGCCGAGGAGTTCTTCCACCGCCACGGCATCAACTCGGTGCCGGCCGTAATCATCAACGAACGCCACCTGATTTCCGGCGGCCAGCCGGCTGCCGTGTTTGAAAAAGCGCTGCGCGAAATCATGGCCAAGTCGACATAAAAAAGTGACTTCCGGGCGACAGGGTTTGCTCCTGTCGCTCTTGTTTTGCTATAAACTCACTGGGTAAAAAGATAAGAACGTCGTCACTACTCAGGGAGGCCCATGCTGGCTGCAGAAAACGTACATACGCTGGTCCCCACGCGTCCCCAGGCTGACCTGTTCCGGCTGGCTGCACTGCACCGCTACCACATCCTCGATACCCCCGCCTGCGAAGATTTCAGCTTCCTCACTGAGCTGGCCACCAAGGTCTGCGAAGTGCCGTATGCCTTCATCTCGCTGGTGGATGCGGACCGGGTGTGGATCAAATCCTGTTCCGGCATGCAGATGGGCGAACTGCCGCGCGGCGAAAGCTACTGCTCGCTGGCCGTGCTGGGCGACGCCGCCACGGAAATCCCCGACCTGACGCAGGACTACCGTACCGCCGGCATGGCGTTGACGGTCAACGCCCCGCATATGCGGATGTACAGCAGCGTGGCGCTGAAATCGTCGGACGGCCACGCCATCGGCACGCTGTGCGTGCTGGACACGCAGCCGGGCCGCCTCAGCGACGACAAGCGCGCCATGCTGGTCAAGCTGGCACGCCAGGTGATGGCGCTGATCGAACTGCGCGCCAACGAACGCACGCTGGAAGCCACCGTGCGCGAGCTGGAAATGCTGGCCACCACCGACGAGCTGACTGGCCTGCACAACCGCCGCTCGCTGCTGCAGCGCGTGAAATTTGAAGTGGCGCGCGCGCGCCGTTTCCGCTCGCCGCTGTCGGCGGTCATGATCGATCTCGATCATTTTAAAAAGATCAATGACGAATATGGTCACGCGGTGGGCGACCAGGTGCTGGCCGCTGTCGGCCGCCTGGTGCGCGAGAACGTGCGCGTGATCGACGTCCCCAGCCGCTACGGCGGCGAAGAGCTGTGCGTGCTGCTGCCGAATACGCCCGTGGAGGGCGCGTGCAAGTTCGCCGAATCGCTGCGTCTGAAGATCGAGGCGCTGGTGCATCCGCTGGGCGTGCGTCAATTGCACGTCACGGCCAGCCTGGGTGTGGGATCATTCAATCACATGGAAATTGATGACGTGGAAAGCCTGTTCAAGCAGGCCGACGCCGCGTTGTACCGCGCCAAACACGGTGGCCGCAACCGCGTCGCGTGCGGATCGGACTAAGGAGACAGGTATGCCTACCGCCAGCTGGAATGGCGTCGTCATCGCCCAGGCGAACGACGACCAAGTTGAAATCGTTGAAAACAATGTCTACTTCCCGCCGTCCAGCGTCAAGCGGGAATACCTGCAGCCGAGCAGCCATACCTCGCGCTGTCCATGGAAAGGCCTGGCCAGTTACTACACGCTTAACGTCAACGGCAAGGTCAACGAGAACGCGGCGTGGTACTACCCGGAGCCGTCCGAAAAGGCCGCGCAGATCAAGGACCATATCGCCTTCTGGCGCGGCGTTGAGGTGCAGCGCTAGTGGGATTGTTGGCCAAGCCGTATCTGCAAAGGATTACGGCGCTGTTTGGTGATGAGGTGGACTGGGAGCGCCATCCGTACCGCGTGCCGGCGGTGCGCGAACTGTCATCGCTGGATTTTCACGCGGACGTGACCTTCTTCATCGGCGAAAACGGCGCCGGCAAATCGACGCTGCTGGAAGCGATCGCGCTGGCATTGGGCTTCAGCATTGACGGCGGCAGCCGCAATATCAGCAACCTGAATACGGCGCGTGAGCGGGCGCCGTTGTTCGAATCGCTACGCCTGTCCAAAAGCTTCAAGACGCCGCGCGACCGCTACTTTTTCCGCGCCGAGAGCTTCCACAACGTTGCCACGCGTATGGACGAACTCTATGAACGCGATGCGTCGCGCTCCGAATCGCTGCATGCGCGCTCGCATGGCGAAGCGTTCATGTCGGTGCTGCTGAATACCTTCCGTGGACATGGCCTGTACCTGCTGGACGAGCCGGAGGCGGCGCTGTCGCCGAACCGCCAGATGGCGGCGCTGCGCGTGATCCATCAGCTGGTGCAGCAGGATTCGCAATTCATCATCGCCACCCACTCGCCGATTCTGCTGGCGTATCCCAACGCGAAGATCCTGCTGTTCGACGGCACCGGCATCAGCGAAATGGCGTACGAAGACACCGAGCACTACGCCATCACGCGCGACTTTCTCAATCATTACCCAAAGCGGCTGGAGCAGCTGCTGGACCCGGATGGATAACCTTACACATAGCATCATTGGATTTGGCGTTGGCGAACTGGTTCACCGTAGCCTGCCGGCGGAAGCAGACTCCCTTTCACAACGCGTGCGGCATCGCCTGCTGCTGGTGTCCTGCGCGCTGGCCAGCAACTTCCCTGATCTTGATTTATTCCTGACCAAGCTGCTGCCTGCGCCGCTGGGCTATCTGCTGAACCATCGCGGCCATACGCACACGGTGGCGTGGGCGCTGCCGCAGGCCTTGCTGCTGGCGTTCCTCCTGTGGCTATGCTGGCCGGGCGCGCGCGCCTTGCTGCGCACCAGCCGCAGCGCGCGGCTGGGATTCGCGCTCAGCGTCGGCATCGGCTTCGTGCTGCATCTGGCGATGGACTACACCAACTCCTACGGCGTGCACCCGTGGTATCCGATGAGTGGGCGCTGGTTCTATGGCGACATGGTATTCATCGTCGAGCCCCTGTTCTGGATGGCGATCGGCGTGCCGATGGCGCTCATCATGCGCTGGCGTACCTTGCGCGTCGCAGGACTGGCGGGCCTGCTGGCGGCGCTGCTGTTCTTTGTCATGCGCGGCTATCTTGGATGGATGTCGCTGGCGGCATTGCTGCTGATCGCGCTGTTGTGCGGGTACGCGCAATGGCGTGCCGGTCCGCAGGGACGGGGAGGTCTGCTGCTGGCGCTGGGCATCAGCCTGGGGTTCATCGCGGTGCAGGGCGTCACATCGCAGCAGGCGCGCGCGCAGCTGACTGCCGCCCTGGAAGCCAGGGACCCGCGTGCACGCGTCATCGACATCGCCATGACAGCGTTCCCGTCGCAGCCCCTGTGCTGGCGCTATGCCAGCATCGCAAGCGACGGCCAGCGCTACAGCGTGCAGGGCGGCGTGACCAGCCTGGCCGGTATGGTTTGTCCGGCAACGCTGGCGGTGCAATCCGACAGCGTCAGCTTCAGTGGCAGCCTACAGGAGCTGCGGACACTGAAAGCCAGCAACTGCCGGGCCGATGCCTGGCTGCGTTTTAGCCGCATCCCGTTGCTGGCCAATGGCGAGCTGTCCGACTATCGCTTCTCCACCACCCCGCGCGGCAACTTCACCACCATGCCGGTCACCCAGGCGTCCTCCTGCCCGCAAGGCGTCCCGGCATGGGACTACCCCCGCGCCGACCTCTTTTAAAACGGGGTCAGGTCCGTCATTTCTACACGAGCTCTGCCGTAATCACGCGACTACGGCAGAGCTCGTGTAGAAATGACGGACCTGACCCTGGATGGCTGTCAATGCGGCGAAATCAAGATACGGTGCGTGTGTGCACGGAAACAGTGCTTCGGGCGTTGTATCGTGTGGCTACTTCGCCACAAAAGCGCCTAGAATCAAGCTGTATAGGCGAGTTTCCGCCTGTTTGGTTGGCACAACAATTGCATTGCCCTCCAGAAAGGAACATGATCGATTACATGGAGGCTGTTATGAATACCGTAACTGAAAAAGATAATAAAACCGTGGTACACGAATCGCCGGCAGATGAACACCGTCTGCGCAGCGAGCGCATTGCTGCCCGTGGCATCAGCCTGGGCAAGGGGAAGGTCAAGTATCTGATCCCGCTGGTTGGCCTGGCTGTGCTGGCCGGCATGGCGTTCGCGCAGGGCTAAATCACCCGCAACTCGTCGAGCGGCCAGCGTGGCCGGACGTTGAACGAGTAGTCTTTCTTGGCCGCATCAGGGTTGATCATCAAGCGCATGGCGCCAGCGAAGGCGATCATGGCGCCGTTGTCGGTGCAAAATTCCAGTTCCGGGTAGTAGACCTTGAACTTTTTCTTGGCTGCCGCCGCGTTCAGTGACGCGCGCAGCTGCGCATTGGCGCCCACGCCCCCCGCAATCACCAGACGTTTCAGGCCCGTGTGTTTGAGGGCGGAAACGCATTTGGCGGTCAGCACGTCCACGATCGCATCAACGAAGCCGCGCGCGATGTTGGCCTTGTCCTGCTCGCAGATGTTGGCGATGATTTTTTCTTCGTGGTTTTTTACCACTGTCAGTACGGCGGTTTTCAGGCCGGAGAAGCTGAAGTTGAAGTCTTTGGTGTGCTTCATCGGGCGCGGCAGCTGGTAGGCGTCCGGGTCGCCAAACTCGGCCAGACGGGAGATCGCCGGCCCGCCTGGATAACCCAGGCCCAGCAGTTTGGCTGATTTGTCGAAGGCTTCGCCCGCCGCGTCGTCCAGCGTTTCGCCCAGCAGCGTGTACTGGCCGACGCCGTCCACGCGCATGAGCTGGGTGTGGCCGCCCGACACCAGCAGGGCGATGAACGGGAATTCCGGCGGCTCCGATGCCAGCAGCGGCGACAACAGGTGGCCTTCCAGGTGGTGCACGCCCAGCACGGGCTTGTCCAGCGACAGTCCCAGGCTGCAGGCGACCGACGAGCCGACCAGCAGCGCCCCGGCCAGACCCGGACCCTGGGTGTAGGCGATGGCGTCGATATCTTCGGGCTGCTTGCCGGCTTGTTCCAGCGTCTGCATCAGCAGCGGGATGGCGCGGCGGATGTGGTCGCGCGAGGCCAGCTCGGGCACGACACCACCATATTCCTCGTGCATGGCCACCTGCGAATGCAGGGCATGGGACAGCAGGCCGTGTTGTGTGTCGTACAACGCCAGGCCGGTTTCGTCGCAGGAGGATTCAACGCCAAGAACGATCATGGAAGCAGCAGCAATCAAAAGGGGAATCCGCCATTGTAATGGAAACCGCGTGCAAGCATGCACCAGCGCAGTCCGGCATCGCACCGGCCGGGTGCAGATTTTTGCCAAATGGCCAGATTTTCATGGCACCGCTTTTGCTTCAACCAAAGCGGGAGGGAGCGCCATGGACAGACACTGGAAGCTGATATGCAAACTAAAGGATGTGCCGCTGGACGGCGTGCGCCGGGTGCCGCGCGGGCTGGCCTGGCAGGAGTTGCCGGGCGTGGCGCTGTACCGCACCGGCGAGGCAAGCGTGCAGGCCGTGCTCGAATGCTGTGGCGTGGAAGCGCGCCTGAGTCATGCGCGGCGTTATTCGGTGAAGGTGGAGGGGACTAAGGTCTATCTGGACCTGGAAGAGCTGAGTGCGCCCGCCAGCATGGCCGAGGCGGCGCTGGCGGGGCAGGCGGGTCTGGCCACGAGTCTCGTGGCCTACTGCTATTAAGGACGGTTCAGCAGCTGCTGGTGGGCGTCGCGCAGCATCTTTTCGGTGGTGTCCCAGTCGATGCAGCCGTCGGTGACGGAACAGCCGTACACCAGCTGGCTCAGGTCCGCAGGAATCTTCTGGTTGCCGCCGACGATGTTGGACTCGATCATCACGCCGACCAGCGACTGGTTGCCCTGGACGATCTGGTGGATGACGTCGGCCATCACCAGCGGTTGCAGCTCCGGCTTCTTGTAGCTGTTGGCGTGCGAGCAGTCGACCACCAGGTTGGCCGGCAGCTTGGCCTTGGCCAGCGACTGTTCGGCAATCGCGATCGACACCGAGTCGTAGTTCGGCCGGCCATCGCCGCCGCGCAGCACGACGTGACCGTAGGCATTGCCGCGGGTCCGCACCACCGACACATTGCCCTGCGCATTGATGCCCAGGAAGGCGTGCGGATGCGCCGATGACAGGATCGCGTTGATCGCAATGCTGATGTCGCCATCGGTGCCGTTCTTGAAGCCAACCGGGGTCGACAGGCCGGACGACATTTCACGGTGGGTCTGCGATTCCGTGGTGCGGGCGCCGATCGCGGTCCAGGCGATCAGGTCACCCAGGTATTGCGGCGAGATCGGGTCCAGCGCTTCGGTCGCGGTTGGCAGGCCCAGTTCGCAGATATCCAGCAGGAACTGGCGGGCTTTTTCCATGCCGGCGTCAACGCGGAAAGAGTCGTCCATGTCCGGATCGTTGATATAGCCCTTCCAGCCGGTGGTGGTGCGCGGCTTTTCGAAATACACGCGCATCACCAGCAGCATGGTGTCGGCGACTTCCGCCTGCAGCGCCTTCAGGCGGCGCGCATAGTCCAGGCCGGCGACCGGGTCGTGGATCGAGCAGGGGCCGACCACCACGAACAGGCGCTTGTCCTTGCGGTCGATGATGTTGCGCAGCGCTTCGCGGCCTTGCATCACGGTCTCGGAAGCCAGATCGGTCAGCGGCAGCTTGCGGTGCAAGGCTTCCGGCGACGGCATCGGAGCAAACGAGGTGACGTTGACGTTTTCAATATCTGGGGAAATCATGCGAACTCTACTGTGTTTTCATTTCGGGAACCAGATAGTGTAGCCGAAATGCGGCGGACTGGTTTAAGCTTGCTGCCATGACTCTATCCCACGAACCCTTCCCAGCTGCGCGTTTCATCAAAGAAATAGGCCGCGGCAAGAATGGCGCGCGCAGCATGACCCGCGCAGACGCCCGTGATTTGTACCAGGCGATGCTTGACGGCCGCGTCTCCGATCTCGAGCTGGGCGGCATTTTGCTGTCCATGCGTATCAAGGGCGAATCGGTGGACGAAATCGCCGGTTTTCTCGAAGCGGCCGAGGCGGCGTTTGAGCCGTTCAACGCGCCGCCGGGCCAGTTTGCGCCGGTGGTCATCCCGACCTATAACGGCGCCCGCAAGATGGCTAACCTGACCGCGCTGCTGGCCACGCTGCTGGCGCGCGAGGGCGTGCCGGTGCTGGTGCATGGCGTGGCGGACGATGTGGGCCGTGTGGCGACGGCGGAAGTGCTGGCCGCGCTGGGCGTCACGGCCGCACGCCACCGGACCGAGGCGGAGGAGGCCATGTCGCAGGGCCGCGTGGCGTTCATCACCATTGATACCATGGCGCCGAAGCTGGCGCATCTGCTGTCGCTGCGCCGCATCCTCGGCGTGCGCAATTCGACGCACACACTGGTCAAGATCATGCAGCCGTTTGCCGGGCCGGCGCTGCGGCTGGTGTCGTACACGCACCCGGAGTATCTGGAGATGCTGGGCGACTACTTCACCACCGCGGCGCCGCATGACCGCGGCGATGCCTTCCTGATGCGCGGCACGGAAGGCGAGACGGTGGCCAACGCCAACAAGGCGCAGCAGATCGACTGGTTCCACGGCGGCCTGCGCACGACGCTGGTACCCAAGCAGACGCTGGTCGGCGAGCTGCCGCTGCTGCCGGAAAACAAGGATGCGGCGACCACGGCGGTGTGGATCCAGTCGGTGCTGGATGGCGCGGTGGCGGTGCCGCCGCCGATCGCCGAACAGGTGGCGCAATGCCTGCTGGTGGCGCGGACCGTGCACTCGCGCCAGCAGGTCAGCGAGCCGATCGAGTAAAATCTCGCCCCTTCACTGATTTGATCGGAACAACATGGCAAAGTTTGATGTAGCGGTAATCGGCGCTGGCGCAGCCGGGATGATGTGCGCAGCCACCGCAGCCCAGCGCGGCCTGCGCGTGGTGCTGATCGACCATGCTGCCAAGCTGGCCGAGAAGATCCGCATTTCCGGCGGCGGCCGCTGCAATTTCACCAACATCAACGCCGGCCCGGCCAACTTCCTGTCGGAGAATCCGCACTTCTGCAAGAGCGCCTTGTCGCGCTACACGCCGCAGGACTTCCTTGCACTCGTGAAGAAGCACCGCATCGGCCACCACGAAAAGCACAAGGGCCAGCTGTTCTGCGACGACTCGGCCGAGCAGATCATCGACATGCTCAAGGACGAATGCGCGGCGGGCGACGTGCACTGGCGCATGCCGTGCAAGGTCGACAGTCTGGAGCAGACCGCAGAAGGTTTCGTGCTGCACACCGATAGCGGCACGATTGAAGCGCCGAGCGTGGTGATTGCCACCGGCGGCCTGTCGATCCCGAAAATCGGCGCCACAGACTTTGGCTACCGCATTGCTGCGCAGTTCGGCCTGCGCATGGTCGAACCGCGTCCGGCGCTGGTGCCGCTGACCTTTGACGCCCAGCAGTGGGCGCCGTTTGTCGAAATGGCCGGCATCGCGCTGGAAGTCGATGTGGAAACCGGTTCGCGCAAGGGCCGCAACCCGAGCGGCGGGCGCTTCCGTGAAGACCTGCTGTTCACCCATCGCGGCCTGTCCGGCCCGGCCATCCTGCAGATTTCCTCGTACTGGCAGCCGGGTACGCCTATCGTCATCAATCTGCTGCCGGAACTGGACCTGGCGCAGACGCTGATCGAAGGCAAAAACACCATCAAGAAACAGCTGGGCAATGTGCTGGCCCAGTGGCTGCCGGCCCGTCTGGCGGACGGCTTGCTGCAGGCGCACGGCTTTGCGCCGGACGCGCGCCTGGCCGACATGCCGGACGCGCAGCTGCGCAAGCTGGGCGCCGCCATCAACCAGTGGACGCTGACGCCGAACGGCTCCGAAGGCTACAAAAAAGCCGAAGTGACGCGCGGCGGCATCGACACGCGCGAGCTGTCGCAGCAGACCATGATGGCCAACCAGGTGCCTGGCCTGTACTTCATCGGTGAAACCGTGGACGTCACCGGGTGGCTGGGCGGCTACAACTTCCAGTGGGCCTGGGCATCAGGTGTAGCGGCAGGGCAGGCGGTCTGATATACTGGCGGTCTGCACGTTGTTGTTTTTCCCATGAAAGCCGCATGACAGGCTGTTCCCGACAGCCCATGGCTTCCATTTTCCGGAAAAAGCTGCTATAGTCTCTGTCTCCCTATAACCTCCAACGGTTTGAATTTTTACATGACCACTATTCGCCTTAAAGAAAACGAGCCGTTCGAAGTCGCAATGCGTCGCTTCAAACGCACCATCGAAAAAACCGGTCTGCTGACCGAACTGCGCGCACGCGAGTTCTACGAAAAGCCAACCGCAGAGCGTAAGCGCAAGCTGGCCGCTGCTGTTAAGCGTCACTACAAGCGTATCCGCAGCCAACAGCTGCCGAAAAAACTCTTCTAAGATCGCTACGCAGAGCAACCTGGCCTTGCCGGTTGTGTTTAGCGGCATCTAAGAGAACACCCGCTCCGGCTTTTTAGCTGCAGCGGGTTTTCGCATTTTTACTCCACTATTTTCCGAGAGAAACGCCATGGGCTTGAAAGCACAGATTACCGAAGACATGAAAACCGCCATGCGCGCCAAAGAAGCTGGCCGTCTGGCCACCATCCGCCTGATCCTGGCGGACATCAAGCGCAAGGAAGTGGACGAGCAGATCGAAGTCAGCGATGAGCAGACTGTGGCCATCGTTGAAAAAATGATCAAGCAGCGCAAGGATTCGATCACCCAGTTTGAAGCCGGCGGCCGCGCCGACCTGGCCGACATCGAAAAAGCCGAACTGGCCGTGCTCAGCGCCTACATGCCAGCCGGCCTGTCGGACGAGGAGATCGCCGCCGAAGTGGCTGCCGCCGTGGCCGCCTCGGGCGCCGCCGGTCCGCAGGACATGGGCAAGGTCATGGGCATCGTCAAGCCCAAGCTGGCCGGCCGTGCCGACATGACCGTGGTGTCCGCCCTGGTGAAAAAAGCGCTGTCTCCAGCAGCCTAAGCAAGACCGCCGTAGCCGTTTGATCCGCGTCAAAGCGGAGCCGGCGGCTGCGGTATAGCCTGATTTACCACAAGACCGCTCAGCCCAGTGATTCCACAAACTTTTATCGCCGATTTGCTGAACCGCGTTGATATCGTCGACGTTGTCGGACGTTATGTGCAGCTGAAAAAAGGCGGCGCGAACTACATGGGCTTATGCCCGTTTCACAACGAAAAATCGCCCAGTTTTACGGTCAGCCCGACCAAGCAGTTCTACCACTGCTTTGGCTGCGGCGCCCACGGCACCTCGATCGGCTTCATGATCGAGTATTCCGGCATGGGCTTTGTCGATGCCGTCAAGGAGCTGGCGCAAAGCGTCGGCATGGTGGTGCCTGAGCAGGATGACAAGATTCCGCCGGCCCAGCGCGCGCAAATGCAGGCGCAGACCATGGCGCTGACCGACGCCATGACGCGCGCCAGCGACTTCTTCAAGCTGCAACTGCGCAGCGCGCCGACGGCGATTGCCTATCTGAAAAACCGCGGCCTGACCGGCGAGATCGCGGCCCGCTTCGGCCTCGGCTATGCGCCGCCCGGCTGGGACAATCTGCGTTCCGTGTTTCCGGACTATGAGGCGGTGGTGCTGGCCGAATCCGGCCTGGTCATCGACCGGGTGGACGAGGATGGCGGCAACAAAAAACGCTACGACCGCTTCCGCGAGCGCGTGATGTTCCCGATCAGAAACACCAAAGGCCAGGTCATCGCGTTTGGCGGCCGCGTGCTCGATCACGGTGAACCGAAGTACTTGAATTCCCCCGAAACGCCTTTATTTTCAAAGGGTCATGAGCTGTATGGCTTGTTTGAGGCGCGCCAGGCGATCCGCGATGCGGGTTATGTGCTGGTGACGGAAGGGTATATGGATGTGGTGGCGCTGGCGCAGATGGGTTTCCCGCAAGCCGTGGCCACCCTGGGCACCGCGTGTACCAGCAACCATGTGCAGAAACTGCTGCGTCAGACCGATACGGTGATCTTCAGTTTCGACGGCGACAAGGCCGGCCGCCGCGCCGCGCGGCGCGCGCTGGAAGCCTGCCTGCCGCACGTCACCGACAACAAGACCATCAAGTTCCTGTTCCTGCCTACCGAGCATGATCCGGACAGCTACGTCCGCGCCTACGGCAAGGAAGGGTTTGAGCAGGAAATACAGGAAGCCATGCCGCTGTCGCAGTTCCTCATCAAGGAGGCGGTGGGCGAGCATGATATGAGCAGCCCGGAAGGCCGCGCGCGCGCGCAGTTCGACGCCAAGCCCATGCTGCAGGCGATGACGCCGACCGCGCTGCGCCTGCAGATCGTCCATGCGCTGGCGCAGGTGACGATGACGTCGACTTACGAGATTGAATCGCTGTATGAACTGTCCAAGCCGGTGGCGCCGGCCAGGATCGCGCCGCCGCGCAGTCAGCGTACCCAGCCGATGGGCCTGGAGTTGCAGATCATGCGCGTGCTGGTGGCGCATCCGGCGCTGGGGCTGGAGATTGACGAGGCGGCGCTGAACGCGTTCCAGTACTTCGGCGCCGAGCCGGCGGAACGCCTGGCGCAGCTGGTGAGTGCGGCGCAGTCGCTGGGCGAGAGCGGCAATTTTGCCGCCTTTGCCCAGCATCTGAAGTCGCAGGGCGACGAGTTTGATGGCCTGATTGGCGACATCGTCAAGGAGCCGGAGTCGGAGCGCGATACCGAGCGCCTGGTGCTGCGGGCGGCGATCCGCCAGGTCAAGCACGATGCGCTCAAGCAGGAGTTGAGCCAGCTGTTTGCGGCCGGACTGTCGGCCGACCAGCTCGGCCTGCGCTACCGCGAGTTGACTGCGCAGCAAGACCAGCTGTTGCGCGAGGCGCAGGCAGAGCTGGCGAATCGCTGAGCTTGTCGTGGGTTTTGTGTTGTAATATTTCTGTCATTATTCCAGCAGGGCAGGCTACCGGTCTTCCCTCTGGAAATTGAAAAGTGACGTGCTATAATAAAACGCTAAGTGTTGTAATTTTTGGCATCGTTTTTCTGTTCAGAGTGTGTTTGTTTTCAGTGAGTTAGGCTCTTGATCGATGCGGATGGACGGGTGTCGGCGGCCAGAGCCAGCTACGGTTCAGCAAATAGTCTGTTTGCTATCTAACCGAGTCAAGGTTTCTTGCCCCCACGCACGTATCTGATGCAGTAGAATTCTTGCGAGTTCTATTTAGATACCGGTCGGCCTGACCCAGGTGTAAGTAAGTCGTAGTATTGTCGGACTTGAGTGGTTCGCAAGTCCGAAGACGTAGGGGTCCCAAAAGGATCGAAACTTTATCCGTAATCGAAAGCGCCTGTGCCAATCAAGAAACCTGAATCCAAAGCGGCTGAAAAGCCGACTAAAGTGAGCGCAAAATCCGCTAAGACGGCGGACAAGCCGGAGACGCGCGTAGCCAGTCAACCGCCTGCGGTCAGCCAGACCACGGACGCGGCAGCCTTGGCCGCGATTGATACCTCGGGTTACGTGCTGCCTTCGGTCAAAGTGCCGGGCCGGCGCGGGCGCAAACCGAAAGAATTCCAGCCTGAAAACGACGAAGTCGCCGCACTGAATGCGGTCGAGCGCGCCGAGCTCAAGGCGGTCGACAAGGCCAAGGCCAAGGACCGCAAGGCCAAGGAAAAGGCCCTGCTCAAGGACGCCTTCTCGTCGGATACGGAAGCGACCGAGGAAGAACTCGAGCGCCGCCGCCAGAAACTCAAGACCCTGATCAAGTTCGGCAAGGAACGCGGTTTCCTGACCTATGCCGAGATCAACGACCATCTGCCCGACAACATCGTCGATCCGGAAGCCATTGAAGGCATTATCGGTACCTTCAACGACATGGGCATTGCCGTGTACGAGCACGCGCCGGATGCCGAGACGCTGCTGCTGTCCGACAATGTCGCCACCGTCACCAGCGACGACGAGGCGGAAGCGGCGGCCGAAGCGGCGCTGTCCACGGTCGATTCCGACTTTGGCCGCACCACCGACCCGGTTCGCATGTATATGCGCGAAATGGGCTCGGTCGAGCTGTTGACCCGCGAAGGCGAAATTGAAATCGCCAAGCGCATCGAAGACGGCCTCAAAGACATGATCCAGGCGATTTCGGCCTGCCCGGTCACGATCGCCGAGATCATTGCCGCGTCCGACCGCATCCGCGCTGACGAAATCAAGATCGATGAAATCGTCGACGGCCTGGTCGACGAAAGCACCGACCAGGCGGCGCCTGCACCTGCACCGGCGGCCGCTTCCGACGAGGACGAGGAAGAAGAGGACGAGGAAGAAGAGGAAGAAGAGGAAGAGGAAGAAGCCAGTGCCTCCGGTGCGGCGGCGGGCTACTCGGCCGAACAGCTGGAAGCGTTGAAAGCCGCTTCGCTGGAAAAATTCGACGTCATCTCCCTGCAATTTGACAAGATGCGCCGCGCCTTCGAGAAGGAAGGCTACAACTCCAAGGCCTACGTGAAAGCGCAGGAAGCGATCTCGGCAGAACTGCTGGGCATCCGCTTTACCGCCAAGGTGGTCGAGAAGCTGTGCGACACGCTGCGCGGCCAGGTCGACGAAGTGCGTCACATCGAGAAACAGATTCTGGATGTGGCGGTGAACAAGTGCGGCATGCCGCGCGCCCACTTCATCAAAGTCTTCCCGGGCAATGAAACCAATCTGGACTGGGTGGATGGCGAAGTGGCTGCCGGTCACGCCTACAGCGCGATCCTGGGGCGCAATATTCCGACCATCAAAGAGCTGCAGCAGCGCCTGATCGACCTGCAAGCGCGCGTGGTGCTGCCGCTGCCGGACCTGCGCAACATCAACCGCCAGATGGCGGCCGGTGAAATGAAGGCGCGCAAGGCCAAGCGCGAAATGACCGAGGCCAACCTGCGTCTGGTGATTTCGATTGCGAAGAAATACACCAACCGCGGCCTGCAGTTCCTCGACCTGATCCAGGAAGGCAATATCGGCCTGATGAAGGCGGTGGACAAGTTTGAATACCGCCGGGGTTACAAGTTCTCGACCTATGCCACGTGGTGGATCCGTCAGGCCATCACGCGTTCGATCGCCGACCAGGCGCGCACCATCCGGATTCCGGTGCACATGATCGAAACCATCAACAAGATGAACCGTATCTCGCGCCAGATCCTGCAAGAGACGGGCGCCGAGCCCGACCCGGCAACGCTGGCCATCAAGATGGAGATGCCCGAGGATAAAATCCGCAAGATCATGAAGATCGCCAAAGAGCCGATTTCGATGGAGACGCCTATTGGCGACGACGACGATTCGCACCTGGGCGACTTCATCGAGGACAACAACACCCTGGCGCCATCGGATGCAGCGCTGCATGCGTCGATGCGTGGCGTGGTCAAGGACGTGCTCGATTCGCTGACCCCACGCGAAGCCAAAGTGCTGCGCATGCGTTTCGGTATCGAAATGTCGACCGACCACACGCTGGAAGAGGTGGGCAAACAGTTTGACGTGACGCGCGAGCGCATCCGCCAGATCGAAGCCAAAGCCTTGCGCAAGCTGCGTCACCCAAGCCGTTCCGACAAGCTCAAGAGCTTCCTGGAAGGTAACTAAGACTTGACTGGGGCCGGTGCTAACCCTTATGCTCGCGTGTTCGTTTTTCTAACGAACGCGCGTCACAGAGGCTAGGCAAGCTCCAGCGCAGCAACATCCCTTAGGGCCCTTAGCTCATGCTTGGTTAGAGCAGCGGACTCATAATCCGTTGGTGCCCAGTTCGACTCTGGGAGGGCCTACCAATACAAAAAAGGACTTAGGTGCAAACTTAAGTCCTTTTTTCTTACCTTGAATTTTCGTGTAGGCACTGTGTAGGTTTTACGGAGATTTTGATGGCAAATGTTATGGCTTTCATAGACGGGGAGAACTTAACGACCCGATATGAGGAAATGCTCAAGACAAGGGAGCCACGCTTGCCGGACGTAAGCGAGTGGCAAATCCGCGAAGCAGTGACTCACATTCCGGGAAAGTTTGCTTGGTCTAGGCACTCAATTCGCGACTTCGCGCTGGGTGATAATCTTACTCGCGCTTACTACTACACTACCTTTGTGGGCGCGCATGATGAGCTCGATGCATTCAGCGCTCAGGTCGGCGCGTGCGCGGCGGAAGCCACCGTGAAAATATCGGCCGGGAACCTTCCCGAGGTTCGACTAATTCCGCGTGTTTTCAAGAAAACGCAAAAAGGCACGAAGACTAAGTCAGTGGATATCAGTCTCTGCGTCGATGTGCTGGAATTGGTAAAAAACAATGCGCTTGATGCGGTCTACTTGATCTCGGGGGACGTTGATTATCGTCCTTTAATTGAGGCTGTAATGCGCGCCGGTAAGCGTGTGTATGTCGCATCCCTATCAAGCGGGCGCAGTCATGTCCTGCCAAACTTACCTGACGTGTTCGTGGATTTGGACCGAATTTACTTTAAATAAGAAAATTATGGCAAAACAGACTATTGCAATCGGGTAAGTGTCAGGCAGCTTTTTCTCTAACTCAATGGGCACTCAAGCCGTACATGCGCTTACCGCAATTCCAGGAGTAATCCATGCGGAAGTCGTGAGCGAGGACGATACCTCAGTTGTGGTCTCGTATGAATGGGTGGGCCATGAACAGTTCTTAGAAACTGCAACTCATCTAGTTAAATACGGACTCTTCCGTATCGACCAGGATATCAATTAAATCGGTTTCACTATTCCAAGAATGTTGGCGCGTGAAATTTCACCCGGGCTAACGCACTAACACTTTAACCGGCGGCGTACTTGGCGATGATTTCCGCGCGCTGTTCGGCCGTGGTCTTCGAAGGGCGGCCCAGCGTCTTGCCTTCGTTCTTTGCACGGGCCAAGCCTGCTTGCGTGCGCTCCACCAGCAAGTCACCCTCCATCTCCGCCACGGCGGCCAGCATGGTCAGCATTTTCTTGCCAACTGGTGAGGTCAGGTCCAGTTTGCCTAGTTGAAGCACGATGACTGCAATCTTGAGGATGGCCAGCAGCTTGACTGTGGCGCCGACGCCCGGCGCGTCGCGGCCCAGGCGGTCTAGCTTCGCACTAGAATGTCTCCATTTCGGATCTGACTGAGCAGCGCGGCGAAAACAGGTGCTGTGGCGAATTTTCCTCATAGAAAAATAGTAATGGTATTTTGATACTTCCATTGCTATTCTTGCCTCCTATCACTTCTATGATTTCAGCGGAAACGATATGCACAGCGTTTCAAAAATCATCGTAGCGGGCGTTATTGGCTCACTGCTGAGCGGATGCGCGCTTACGCCCGCAGAGTTTAGTGCCAAGCGATATGAAATCAGCGACATTCGCGTGTGCAAGACTTGGCGGGGTGCTTCCAACTCAGGGGATGCTGCTTTTTTGGGAGTAGCGTGGGATGAAGTAAGCCGACGTGGCCTTAACAAGGAAAAGTGACAGAAGCTGGAAACCGACCAAGACATTGCCATTGGCGCAGGCATTCTAATCGGCTTAGCCGCGTTGGCTGCCGCAAAAGGTGGGAGTGGTGCGAGTGGCGCCGTCGTCGGTGGAAGCGCTGGCTACGGCAGCAGCACTTATGACTATGACTGGGAATGGGATCAGTTTTACAACCAGTATAGAAACCTGGTATGGGCTTGTCGAGGTGTGCAAACCGGGCAATTTGCCGATCCAGCACATTGCGCTGGCAAACTTCTGACCGACTGGAAGTGGCCCTCGAAATAGGCGCGGTCTGGTAGTGCATGCGCGGTGCCATGGGAATATTCGACTCAGCTCGCCTATCAGGTCCGGCGGGGAATCTAGCACCGGGCTGGCAGATCATGCTGCTTGCCCTAGCCTAGCTTGTATCACCGGCGTATTCCTGAGCTCACAGCAGGCTCAAGAGGCATTCGATATGCAATCAATAGCCTCGGCACGATTGGCACAATAAATTGTGGAGCTTTTCAAGGTTGATATACTCACAAGCCTAATCTTTGTCGCCACGCGCCCCGTCTTCGCGCTTTCCGGTGACTTGAACTTCTCACCCCGCCCCGTGAGCGAATATCTGCTGATAGAGGTGAGAAGTAATGCAACCCCGAATGAACCACAAGCTGGCGGACACGCTAGAGCAGGCCGTCGTGATTGATGCGCTGAGTGGCGCTGCAACCGCCTGGGCTTTTCTGGAGGCGCATCATGTTCCGCGCGAGACGATTTTGCGCGTGCTGTCGACCGCATCGATGCGCCGCAGAAGTGATACGCCATCCGGATTCACCATCGAGCGGTGCCGTTCGACACCGCGCGTCGTGTAATCCGCCATCTGTTACGGTCTCGTGCGCTCGGCCACCAGCGCACGCGTCCGTTTCAGCGTTGAGAGCAGCGCGGTTTTATAGCCGCCGTCGCCACTCATCCAGGCCTGTTCCGCCTGCTCTTCCGGGCCGCCAGCTTGCTTGCCGCGCAGGCCGAGGTAGCAGTAGAAGCGCAACTGCAATGCGCCGCTGGCATCTTCAAACAGCTCGTTGATGATGACGCCTTCACGCGGCCCGCTGGCCTGGAAGAAGGATACTTTTGTGCCTTCCTCAAAGCTGATGATCTCGCGCAGGTCATCGCCTGCAATCGTGGCGACACGGACGATGTGGGTCGCGCTTTGTTCCACAACATCGCAGCGCGTGCACAGGCCAGGCGGCAGGAACTGGCGCGCATCGCGCGCCTTGAGTACCAGACCATCCCATACTTGTGCGCGCGTCAGCGGCGTTTCTCCTTCCGGGTTCACTGGCACCGTGGCAGTCGCATAGATCATGCTGTTGCTCCCTGGACGATTTCGGCGACGTAGTCGCGGTAGGTACGCAGTGGACGGCCCAGCATGGCGGTGAGGCGTTCGACATCGCCCGCTTCCGGCACCATGCCGTCGCTGATGAAACGGTCGGTCATCAGGCGCATGTCGTAAGCCATCCAGCCGGGTATGAAGTTGCGCAGCTTGTGTTCGAAGGCTGCGGTGTCGTCACCGGCGTAGCCAATCGCGCGGCCCAGCACTGCGGACCAGATGGCGGCCGCATCCGTGCCGGTCAGGGTGTCGGGACCGACGAGGTTGATGCGTTTGAGCGGCAGGGCGCCGCTGGCGTTGTGACGCTCAAGCAGCTCGATGGCGGCGATTTCCCCGATGTCGCGCGCATCAATCATGGCCAGGCCTTGGCTGCCAATCGGCATCGGGTAGACGCCGTATCCCTGCACTGCATCCTTGATGGTCAGCTCGTTGTTCATGAAGTAGGCCGGGCGCAGGATGGTGGCGCTAAAGCCCATCTGTTCAATCATGCGCTCGACGCCGAATTTGCCGGCAAAGTGCGGCACGTTGACATAGCGGTCGCTGTGGATGACGGACAGGTAGACGACGTGCTTGACACCCGCTTCTTTGGCAACATTCAGCGCGATCAGGGCCTGGGTGAATTCATCGGGCACCACGGCATTCAGCAGGAATAGCGTAGAGACACCGTGGAAGGCGCTGCGCAGAGAGTCGGGATCAAGCAGGTCACCCTGCACGACGCTCACGCTAGCCGGGAAATCGGCTTTGGCTGGGTCGCGAACCAGGGCGCGGACGTTGGCGCCGCGCTGGATCAGTTGGTTGATTACGTTGCGGCCGATATTGCCGTTTGCGCCGGTAACTAAGATGGTCATGTTGTGCTCCTCAGTGGTTGGTAGATGCTTCCCATATTAGGTATTCCACGCGTGGTCCGAAAGACGGTATATTTAGACAGACTGTCTCAATAGTGGAACATATGGATTTACTTGCACTGGTTGATTTCAACCTGGTTGCCCGGCATGGCGGGTTCGGACGCGCCGCGCGCGCCACCGGTCGTCCCAAGGCGACGTTGTCGCGCCGCGTGGCCGAACTGGAAAGCAGCCTGGGCTTGCGGCTGTTCGAGCGCGGCGCACGCATGCTGAAGCTCACGCAGGAGGGCAAGGCGCTGCATGAGCGAACCAGCGGTTTGCTCAATGAGATAGAGCAAACCGCTACGGCCATCGCCTCCGGCGGCGACAAGCCGCGTGGCCGCTTGCGGATCAGTGCGCCGATGCTGTTCTCGCAGGCGGCGATGGGCAAGCTGGCTGCCGGTTTCGCGCTCAAATATCCGGAGATCCGGCTGGAGGTGACAACCGAGGACCGACCCGTTGATATGGTCGAGGAGGGGTATGACCTGGTGATCCGTGTGAATCCCGATCCTGATGAAAGTCTGATCGGGCGTATTTTTTTACACGACCGCCTGGTGGTCGTGGCAAGTCCGGACCTGGCGCGGCCGGCCGACAACACAGCCGTGCCCGCTGTCGTGCGCGGGGACAGCGGCCAGCCCACCGTCTGGAAGATGACAGACAGCAGCGGAAAAACCAGCATCGCCGTTGAGCCAGTGCTTTACCTGTCGTCGCTGTTCATGGTGCGCGATGCGGTGCGCGCGGGCGTCGGGGCAGCACGCCTGCCGTTGTCGCTGGTCAGCCATGATCTGACCGACGGACGGCTGGTCAGCTGGGGCGATCTGGACGCCCCGCCAACGGCGCTATGGGCGCTCTATCCCTCACGCAGGCTGCTGAGCACGCGCGTATCGGCCTTCCTGGATTTTTTGAAGCAAGCCTTTCCCGATGGCGCGCCGGAGGAACTGGCTTCCTACATCAACAGCTAGGGATTACTTGTCCAGCACCTGCATCACTGCCGCGACAATGGCGGCGGGTTCTGTCTGCGGCACTTCGATGACCTTGATGTCGCCGAACGGTTTGCGCGCGGTGCGGAGCTGATTGGCGCTGGTTTCCAGGCTGTCCAGTTCGGACGCGTGAGCGCGCCAGTAGGTGGGCTTTAATACCTGGTTGGCCTGGGCGGCGGCAAGGGCCGGGCCGATTTCGCCGTTGATGCCGGTTGCTGGATAAGCGCAGACGGGATCTTTCTTGCCTTGTTCGGCGGCGCTCAGGCAGGCCAGGGCGGCGTCGAGTCTGGCGCTGCGGTCGGCGGGCAGGGCGTCTTCGTGCATGGCGTTGACCAGCACCAGGCCGGTGACGTTGTTACCGCGGCCGCGCAACGCAAAGTGCTGGGCGATCATGGCGCCGTAGCCCGTGCCAACCACCACGAACGGTCCGTCCACATGGCCATTCTTGAGCAGGAAGTTGAGGTCCTTGCTGGCGTTGGCTACCGTCGAGGCACGGATGATGGGATCGCTGGAACCCATGCCGCCACGGTCGTACACGCAGGCGCGCGTGCGTTTGCCGACTTCCGGCAATACCGCCGACCAGTCCCATCCCGCGCGTCCCAGGTCCGCTTCAAACACCACGGTCGGGGCGCCTTTGCCGGTGCAGTACAGATTGAGCTTGCGGCCGCCGACATCGACTTTGATTTGGGGGCCGGCCAGGGCGTCCTGTCCTGCCGGTGGTGCTGCGTAAACGCTGGCGCTGGCCAGCAACAAGGCCAAAGCCGAGAGCGTAAACTTGATCATGGTGTATAAGAATTGAATAGCGCTGGCGATATTACATCAATTCGCATTCACGCCGTACTTGCGCAAGATGCGCGCAGCGCTGCCGTCGGCGCGCAAGACTTCCATGGCGGCGCGCCATTTGCGGCCGTCTTCTTCGGTGAAGTCGAGCGAGCCGGCCAGCCACACTTCGTTTTGCTGGAACACGGGACTGAAGTCGAATTCGTTTTCTTTGTTGCCATCGAGATGGGTGGCGCTGCGCTGGGTATCTTCGGCGCCGTAGCTGGCGTCGGCAATGCCTTTCTTGACCATGCGCAGGCATTCGCGGACGGTGGTGCATTCGGAAACATCGGTGAAGCCAGCCTCCAGCAGTAGGCGTTTGTAGGGTGTGCCGCGCAGCACCGTCAGGCGCGCGCGCTTGAGTGCGGCGGTATCGGCGAGGTCATGGCTGCCGTGCAGGCCCACGAACACAAAGCGCTGCCTGACCAGCTTCACCAGCCAGCGATAGCGCGTCTCGCGCTCGTCGTTGCGGGTCACGGGCAGGATCAGGGTGCGCGGCTTGAGTGACGCGGTGGCCAGCGCGCGCGACCAGGGATAGAACTCCACGTCCATCGGTACGCCCATATGTTTGCCCAGCTCTTGCGTGAGCTCCACCAGCGCACCCGGTCCCGGCCCGCCGGCTGACATCGCATACGGCGCCATTTCGCCCACCACCAGTTTGAGCGGCGGCGCCGGATCGGCTGCGATGGCCGCCAGCGGCAGCAACGCGCAGCCTAGCGCCAACACGCGCCGTCTTGTTACGCGCATCCTGTCTCGTCTCCATGTAAGGGCAGGCGCAACAGGATGCACGTACCCTGGCCCGGCGTGCTCTCCAGCGACACCTGGCCTTTCATCAGATTGACCACCATGCCATGCACACTCGCCAGCCCGAGGCCCATGCCCGTCTGGCCAAGCTGGGTGGTGTAGAACGGATCGAACACGCTGGCGACGTGTTCCTCGGCGATGCCGCAGCCGTCGTCCTGCCAGCGTATCAGCACCGCGTCTTCCACCAGCTCGGCGGTGACGCTGATGAGGCCCTGGCTGCGGCCGGCAAATGCGTGCAGCAGGCAGTTGTCCAGCAGGTGCTGGAACACGATCTGGCAGGTGCCCGGATAGCCATACATCCACAGCGCGTCAGGCGCCGTCACGGTCATGGTGACGGCACGTGCGCGCATCGTGTGTTCCCAGTGCGTGCGGAAGAAGTGCAGGCGTTCGCTGAGGTCAAAGCGGCCGCCGCTTTCCTGCGCGGCATTCACGGACAGGCCTTTGAAGCGCTCAACCAGCTCGCCGATTTGCGACATGGCGCGTTCGACCAGCGTGCCGCCCTGGGTGACGCTGTCCAGCAGTCCGTCCAGCTGGCTGCGGCGCAGCGCGCCATCCTTCAGGCTTTGATGCAGTTCAGCGGCGCGTTCAGTGATCGCGCTGGCGGCCACGCGCGCATTGCCAAGTGGCGTGTTGAGTTCATGCGCCATGCCGACCACCAGGCGCGATAAGCCCAGCTGCTTTTCCTGCTGCATCAGCGATTGCAGCGCCCGCGCCAGTTCGGCGCTGCGCTCGCGCACTTTCTGCTCCAGCTCATCGTGGGCTTTTTGCAGCGCGGCTTCTGCGGCCTGGCGGACTTCCACTTCACGACTCAGTTCCTGATTGCGCTGCATGAGCGAGTTTTCCAGCACCGTACCGTGCTGCGCCAGCAGCGCGTTCTGGTACAGCAGCTGCGGGCGCTCCATCACGGCGCTCAGTGTCGCGCCGAGCGAATTGGTCAGCTCGCGTTTGTGCTCGCGCTCATTGGTCACCTGCGTCATGCAGGCTTCCAGCGCCTGCTCCAGATGACCCCAGCGGCGGCCGTAGCGGCGTATCGCCATCAGGCTGATTTCGCGCAGGCGCGAGGTGTTGAGCGGATCGCTTTTGATCCAGCCGTCATAGTCCAGCAAGGCCTGCCACGCGACAGCCGGTGCGCCTTCCACGCATTGGTTCAGCAGCTCGCACAGATGCAGCCAGGGTTCCCAGTAGCCGTCGTAGCCGAATTGCGCATGCAGCTGGCGCAGATAGTGGCGGCAGGCGTCCGGCATTTCGCGTGTGGCGCAGACGATGGAGAGATTGAGCAGCGCCAGGCATTCCTGCGAGCGCAGCTTGTGTTCGCGCGACATCTTGAGGACCTGCTCGCGGCGCGCGGAACAGGCCTGCCAGTGCGGCTCCGCTTCGGGCCGATCGATATTCTCCAGCGCCAGATAGTAGGACGACGAGGCCGAGTAATCGAGCAGCATGGTGTGGATGGCCGGCGTCAGCGTTTCCGGCCGCGACAGCATGTCGTCGCAGAACGCATGCAGCTCCTCGTGCATTTCAGCGCTGAGCATGACGCGACAGCGCGCCGCGCGCGTTTGCACCGCCAGTGCCGGCAGGGCGCAGCGTTCGTAGAGTTCGGCGGCCTTGGCCAGGCTGTCCAGCGCCGCATGATGCAGGCGCAGGCGCATCTGCACCCAATGCAGGGCGCGCAGCGCGGCGGCCTGGGCCAGTGGATATTGCGCCGTCTGCGCCTGCAGTTGTAGTTCTTTGGCAGCGATGAGGATGGCGTCGGCGGAGTGGTGCAGGTCAGCCGCCTTAGCCAGCAATTCGAAGGCTTGCAGCTCCAGCGCCTGCGAGGCGTTCAGCTTGAGGCTGCTTAGCTCCAGCAGCGTGGTGCGGAAATGCGTGAGCTCGTGCGCCATCAGGCATTCGCGCAGTATTTGCAACTGCGCCTCTGCATCGGCGGCAGCGCGCGCGGCGACCTGGGTTTGCTCTTCTGATTCTGTCATGAGACTGCCTCCACAAGCCCAGTATCCCATACGTCCTTGCATTTGAGCAGCTGACATTGCCGTCAATACGACAGTTGTTTCATTTCCGTGAGGTTTACGCCGCAATCAAATCGGCAACATTAACCATCTACTAAAATGCAGCACTGTCTTCGATGGCGCGCACGTCCTGCATGGCAGCCACCAGGTCGGTCAGGGTGAGCGTTTCCTTGAGCGGAAAGCCGTCTTCCAGCGCGACCACGGCGCCATCGGCAATGCTGCTGTCCGCCTTGTTGGGCGTATGCGGCATGTAGGCGAATTGCGGGAAGCGGGTCTGGCCGCGCTCGGCGATGTCATGCAAGGTGCGCGGTGCCGCGCGCAGCAGGCCGTTGCGGACGCGGCGCTGGCGTTCTTCGGCGCGCTGTTTCAGCTGTTCGGACAGTTGGGCGATTTCTTCGGTGAGGCGGTCGGACTCGGCCTGCTGGGCGTGGATTTCATCGTCGCTCAGCGCTTCTTCCCACTGCGTCAGCTTCAGCAGGCCGCGCTTGTGCATGGCCTGGCGCTGCAGGTCGATTTCCAGCGTCGAGTAGCGGGTCTTGTGGGCTTCCAGCGTCTGCTGAACGGCCGCATCGCCATTTGCGCGATGCCATTTGTCGTTGAAGTCGAACACCAGGCCGTCAAAGTAAAAATACATGGGCAGCGTGTGCGGGGTTTCCAGCACCTGTTGTGGCGTCATGTTCCAGCGCTGGGCCAGTTCGTCCAGCGTAAGAGTAAGAGGTTCTATTGTAGGCATGCCGCCATTCTCGCACGCCGATGCACTGCGATAAAGCGGCAGACAGTAAAATGCTGGTGTTGCTGTATCGGAGTATTTGACGATGATGTATTTAAAAGTACCGTTCGCGGAAAAAGAAGAAGCCAAGGCGCTGGGCGCGCGCTGGAACAATGAGCGCAAATCCTGGTATGTGCCGGAAGGGAAAGATGCGGCGGCGTTTGCGCGCTGGCTGCCGCCGGGCGGCGCCGACTTTGTGCCGGCGATTGCCGCGCCATCGCTGAAGTCGCGCCCGGTAATGACCGACTCGTATGCCGGCAAGCCGGTCATCGGCCGCCACTATACCGACCTCCAGCACGACTGCGATCCGTTCGAGGTGTGCCCGGTCTGCGCGCCCAAGCTGGCCAGTTCCGGCTGGCAGGCGGCGTATGACGATGTTGCGAAGATGCTAAAGGTGTTGCGGGCAGCGTAGTGTTCTATTTACAAAACAGGCGGGAAATGCAATCCTCGCCTGATGAACAGCACGACCCTGCAGCCCATTTTCCGCACTGAGAATCGCCCCACGACTGCGGTACAGCGCTTTCGCCAGCCGGCCGATATTTTTGAGGCGCTGTTCCAGAGCATCCAGGGCGGCGAAACGCACGCCCGCCCCACACTGGACTTGACGCCGGACTCTCCCTTCCTGCCCTTCCTTGAGATTGGTTATGCGCTGCGTGCCTGCCTGGAAAAGCCGGCGCGTCACGACTACCTGCTGCAACGCCTGCGTCCGCATCTGAGTGTCATGATCGGCTCGCTGCCGGCCAGCATTCTGCCCATGGGCATGTTGCCCAAGCTGGCGCCACTGCCCGGCTTCCGCAGGCTGGAAGACATCGGCGATGACGAAATCCACGACTGGCTGATCCAGGAGGGAGGGCTCATCTACGGCGAAATGCAGCGTTTTGAGCTGGAAAACTACTTTGATGCCGTCAAACCGTTTCTGCCGCCCGGTGGTGTGATGGTGGATCTCGGTAGCGGTCTGGGCAAGGTGGTGATGACAGCCGCGCTGACGTTGCCGTTTATCCGCTGCGTTGGCGTGGAGTTGCTGAATTATCGCCACCGTTTGGCGCAGGAACGCCTGGTCAGGCTGCTGACGCTGGCGCGCCAGGGACTGGATGCCTTGCCAGAACGCCTGACGCTGGATACGCCGCTGAAACTGCCATCGGGCGTCATGACCACGGGCCAGCACCTGCTGGAGCTGGGCGCGCGCATTGCGTTTATCGAAAACGATATGTTCAAGGTGGATGTGCGTGGCGCCAGCCTGGTGTTCTTGTACAGCACCTGCTTTGGCCCGCTCATGGACGCCATTAGCAACAAACTGGCGCGCGAGTTGCCCGAAGGCGCGCTGGTCAGCACCACCACCTATCCGATCAAGCATCCGGCATTCCGGTTGCTGCAAACGTATGCTCCGGGCACCTTGTCCTGGACTAGCGTCATGATTTATCAGCGCGTGGGGCCGCAAATGGCGCAGCCGGCTTCCGAAGCACGCTATTTGCACCAGCCGGACATCGACGCCTGGGAGGCCCGCGTGCGCGAAGAGCTGGTCGCCATGACGGGGGGCGTGTGATGCCGCTGGCAATTCTGATATCCGCGCTGCTGGCGATACTTGGCTCCACGTTGGGCGGAGATGCGCTGTGGTTACACTATATTTTCAAACCGCTCACAACCTTGCTGGTGTGGGCCATGGTGTGGCGTGCGACCGCAACTGCGGATCCGCTGTACCGCAAGGCGATTCTGGTGGCGCTGCTACTGTCGCTATGTGGCGATGTCTTCCTGATGTTGCCGATGAAGCTGGGCTTTGAGCTGGGACTGGCCAGTTTTCTGGTTGCGCATCTGTTCTTTTTGCGCGCGTTCACGCGCGATGTGCCCCTGTTCGGCAAGCGTTTGCCGCTGATACTGCTCTTATGCCTGAGTCTGGCAAATCTGCTGGTGCTGTGGCCGGGCGTGGGCAAGGGCTTGCAGATTCCGGTCGTGGCTTACATGCTGTGTCTGGTGGCGATGACGGCGCAGGCCGTGTCGCGCGGACTCAGCCTGGGTACCGCCAACGGCCGTCTGGCAGCCTGCGGCGGTGTGGCTTTCCTGATTTCCGACACCACGCTGGCGTACAACAAGTTTTATGCGCCTTTGCCCGCCTCTGCCTTGCTGGTACTGGGCACCTATTATGTAGCCCTGTACCTGATCGCGCTATCGGTCAAATCTGCATCAGCCACTTACGCGCGGTAGCGATCAGGCTATCCGACAAGGCCCGAGTGAACGGGGTCTGGATATCCCACATATGCCAGACCAGCGGCACGTCCAGCCACTTGCCGGGCGCCAGGTCAATCAGCGTGCCTTGCTTGAGCTGCCGTCCGCATTGCTGGATAGGCAACATACCATAGCCGAATCCTGCCTCCACAAAGCGCACAAAACCGTCTGAACTGGACAAGGTATGGTGCGGGTAGCGGCCCGTGTAGCCCGTGTGCTGGGCAATAAAGCGGGTTTGCAGCATGTCCTTACGGTCGAAATTCATGACCGGCGCATGCTGGACCGCTTCCGCCGTCATGCCATGCGGGAACCAGCGGGCGGCGAATGCCGGGTTGGCGACGCAAAAATAACGCATCACGCCCAGCGCGGTGACGGTGGTGCCAGCGACCTGGGCGGTTTCACTGGTCACGCAGCCGAAGACGCGGCCTTCGCGCAGCATGGTCAAAGTGTGGTCCTGATCGTCCAGCCGGATTTGCAGCATGCAGTCGCCATTGGCCATGAGCGGGGTGGCGGCTTCCTGCAGCCAGGTTGCGGCACTGTCGGCGTTGACCGCAATGGCAATTTCCGGCCGGGATTCGGCGTCACCGGGGCGCCTGGCCAGTGCCGATTCCAGCAGCCGCACCTGGCGGTAATGGGCGATCAAACGTTGTCCGGCTTCGGTCGGCGAGGGCGGTTGGCTGCGCACAATCAGCAACTCGCCAGCACTATTTTCCAGCATGCGGATGCGCTGGGAAACCGCCGATTGGGTGATCGACAGCGCGGCAGCGGCCTTGTCAAAGCTACCATAATCGATCACGGCATCCAGCGCGGCCAGTCCGCGGTAGTCTATCCGGCTCATTAGCTCACCTAATATTTGGCAAATAATATTAATTATACTTATCTTCTGAAGAACCGTAATCTGGCGTCTTTTTACAGCCGGGGAAGGCCATGGAAGTCACTGCTTTTTTAAAAGGCATCGGTTTGGGCGGGAGTTTGATCGTTGCCATTGGTTCACAAAACGCTTATTTACTCAGGCAGGCGTTGAAGCGTGAATTTGTATTTACTTGCATCGCCATTTGTATTGTCTGCGACGTGGTGTTAATTGCAGCAGGTGTTGCCGGCATGGGGCAGCTGATAACCGAGGCGCCATCGTTATTATTCTGGATAAAAATAGCCGGCGCCGCGTTTTTATTCTGGTATGGCTTGCGTGCAGCACGTTCTGCTTTAAATCCTTCTGCGATGTCGGCAACGGAAAATAATACAGCGCCAGATCGCCGTACGGTCATTGCCGCCATGCTGGCATTCAGCCTGTTAAATCCCCATGTTTATCTGGATACAGTAGTCTTATTAGGTTCGATAGGCGGGCAGCAGGCAGGCAACGGACGGCTATATTTTGCTCTGGGCGCAATGTTGGCATCGACCATATGGTTTAGCAGTCTGGGACTTGGCGCCCGATATTTGACGCCGATATTTTCCAGGCCCGGTGCCTGGCGGGTTTTGGACGGCATTATCGCGCTGGTGATGTGGGTGCTTGCCGTATCGCTGTTTCTCTAGGCTTCAAGCTCAAAACTGGCAAGTACATGCTAATTTTTAGCATAAAATACCCTGAAAAACGCAGTTGTGCCAATCGGCAACACTTGTGTTGCCAAGATGCCGCTTGCAGCTGAGTTCGGCTTACAATGGCGCTAGTCACCTTGAAACAGCGCCGTGCGGCGCCGCATGCCAATGAGCGCAGACCCTGGCTATCTCACAGCGATGGTGGTGGAATTTTCCGCCGATACCATATTAAGTGCATTACTGATTTTCCTTTGGCTCATGCAGCGCAAGGAAAAACATGCGCTATGCTGGGGTATAGGGCAATTGGCCATCATGGCCGGCGGCGTGTTATGGTTTTCCGGAACGAATATAATATCGCTGCCCTGGCGTATATATTTATGTGGGCTGTTTTTAACGCTGGCCATGGCCGGTTATTGGAGCGGCACCTTATTCTTTATCGGTAAATTACGCGCACCACATGTGCGCTGGATGGCGCCCGGCATATTGGTGCTAAGTGGTGCTTTTTATTTCCTGTGGAGTTCAAATACCGGCTGGCTAGCGCCTGGTAGCGCTGCGGCATTAGGCCTGGTCATGCTGTGGGCCGGTGCACAATTACTCAATATTCATCACCGCTATCGTTTATTGGGCCTGGCCTTGATATTGCGCGGCGGATTTAATCTGCTGAGCGCGGCCAGCCTGAACCCCGATTTGTATGTGGTGTGGTTTGTGGTCACCAGCCTGCTCAAACTGGTCGTCATGCTGGGCCTGATCTATGCCGTGCAAGATGAAATCCAGCAACGTTACGCGCGCACCATCGACAGCCTCAGCCATGGTTTTTTGATACGCGACCGGCGCGGCTACATCCACGTTGCCAATGAACGTTGTGCAAAGTTGCTGGGATTCAATAGCGCGCAGGAACTCATCGGTTTGCACGTTTGCGACCTGCTGCCCAACCTGACGCGCGACATGGCGGATCAGTATTTCCGTCTGTTTGAAACCGACGGCGTGCCGTATCCAGTTACCAATACCGCAACATTGAATTTGCGGAATGGCACCAGGCTGCCCGTCGAATTGCTGGGTTCGCCATACTTCGAGCGCGGCCGGTTGTATTGCCTGGTGCAATTGCTGGATATCAGTGAACGCAAAAAGAAGGACGATTTGCTGTACCAGGCGGCCCGCATCGATCCCGTCACCGGCTATTTCAACCGCCACGCTTTGTCGTCCGAGTTGACGCTTGCCTTGGAGAAAGCCGCCAGCGCGGGCCGCGAATGTGCGGTGCTGTTTATTGACCTGGACAAATTCAAGCGCGTTAATGATTCCTTTGGCCACGCGGCGGGCGACCAATTGTTGCTTACCGCCGCCCACCGGCTGCATCGGCTGCTGCGTCCGGTGGATGTGCTGTCCCGTTTTGGTGGAGATGAATTTATTGTCATCATCCCGGATCTGATGCCGGGCCGCGCCGAACAAATGGCCATCGATTGCGCGACCGAAATTATCGCCGCCATGGGCAAAGGCTTTGAAGTGTCTTACCACGCGATCAGCGTCACGGCCAGCATAGGCATCGCATGCTATCCGACTCACGGTAGCGATAGTGAAACCCTGATACGGAATGCCGACATTGCCATGTACGAGGCAAAAAAAGCGGGCCGTGGCGAGCTGCTGATTTTCAACGATGCCATGACCGCCGTGGCCAAGGACGGCCTGGTGATCGACGGCGCGTTGCGCGGCGCCATCGCCGCCAACGAGTTTTACCTGGTTTATCAGGCCATTACCAATGCCAATACAGGCAAGATGACCAAAGTAGAGGCGCTGCTGCGCTGGAACAGCTCGCTGCTGGGGCCGGTGCCGCCAGACCGCTTCATCCCGGTCGCGGAAGACAGCGGCATGATTATCGAGCTTGGCACCTGGGTGCTGGAGGAAGCGTGCCGCCAGATGGGGAGCTGGAAGCAAAGTGCGCTGCGCGAGGTGACCATCAGCATCAATGTCTCGGCCTGGCAGCTGGCTGACCCGCAATTTGTCACGCTGGTATCGCAGGCGCTGATGCGCAATGGCCTGTCGCCGCACCAGCTGGAACTGGAACTCACCGAGCGCGTGCTGATTGAGGACGCGGCCAATGTGCAGGCCGTGCTGGCCCAGCTGCGGGCGCTGGGCGTGAGCGTGTCGCTGGATGATTTTGGCACCGGCTATTCCTCGCTGAGCTACCTGACCCAGTTCCACCTCAACACGCTAAAGATCGACCGCGCGTTTGTGATGGATATTGAGCATAGCGAACGCAGCAACAGCCTGGTGCATGCCATCATCGCCATGGGCCACAGCCTGGGGCTGCAACTGGTGGCGGAAGGCGTGGAGACAGCGGGCCAGGCGGAGATCCTCGAAAAGATGGGCTGCCACTATCTGCAGGGCTATCACATCTCGCGGCCGGTGCCGCCGGATGAGCTGCTGCGCTTTGCCGGCAACCGCGTCAGCGCCGCGCCGCAGCCTTATTCGAACTTTGCTATTTAGTAGCCGCTGCGGCTTCGGCCGCAGTGAGCACTTTCTGCGCCGCTTCTTCCGGCGTCAGTATCCAGATGCGGTCGATATTGCCCATGCCATCCACCGTGTAGTTGACCACCAGGTCCTTGCCACGCAAGGCTGCAGGCATCTCGATCCTGTTGTCCTGGTTGAAGATGCGCGCGGCGGGCGACAGCTGGCGCGCCTTGCCATCCAGCGTGATGTCGGGGAAGTAGCCCGGCGTGAATTTGCCGCGCAGGATGTTGGAAGGGAAGGGCCGGTCGATGGCCAGCGCTGGCACGGTGACCAGCACGGCCAGCAGCAGTGCTATCAAGCGTCGCATCGGCCCTCCTGTGGAAAATGCCAGCTTACCCCAGTGTGGCAAACATCGCCAGCACCGCCAGCGCCATCACGCCCGTGCACAGCCAGCCCAGCACGCGCAGGCGGCGTGAAATCACGAACGCGCCCATGACCGCAGGCCGCACGGCCAGCAGCATGACCACCACCATCACCGGCACCGCAATCACGCCATTGACCACGGCGCTCCAGTACAGCGCCTGGATCGGATCGATCGAGGTGAAGCACATGGCGGTGCCGACCAGTGTGGCGCCAATGATGATGGCATAGAACTTCCTGGCGCCAGACAGTTGCAGCTCCAGGCTGTTTTTCCAGCGCATGGCGCCTGCGATGGCATACGCAGCCGAGCCAGCCAGCACCGGCACCGCCAGCAGGCCGGTGCCGATGATGCCCATGCTGAACAGCGCAAACGCAAAGTCGCCCGCAATCGGCCGCAGCGCTTCTGCCGCCTGGGCCGAGGATTCGATATGCGTGATGCCATGCGCGCCCAGCGTGGCCGCCGTGGTGAGCATGATGAACATGGCCACCAGGTTGGAGAAACCCATGCCGGTCATGGTGTCGATGTTGATGCGTTTGAGCTGGTCGCAGGCCTGTTCGGTGGCGTGCTTGAGTGGCTGCGCGTTGGGATCGGCGCGCAAGTCTTCCACTTCCTGCGAGGCCTGCCAGAAGAACAGATACGGGCTGATGGTGGTGCCGAAAATCGCCACCACGGTGGTGATGTAATCCTTGCTCCAGCTGATCGAGGGCAGCACTGCCGAGCGCACAATCTCCAGCCACGGCAGCTTGAGCGTGAGCGCCGTGGCCACATACGCCAGCAGCGCCAGCGTCAGCCATTTGAGCACGCGCACGTAGCGCTGGTAGGGCAGCATCACTTGCAGCACGGCCGACAGCACGCCGGCCGCTGCCGCATACCAGTGCGCGCCGCCGCCTACCACCAGGCTGGCGGCCTGGCCCATGGCCGCAATGTCGGCCGCGATGTTGATGGTGTTGGCGGCCAGCAGCAGCGCGACGATGCTGTACAGCAGCCAGGCCGGGAAGTGGCGGCGGATATTGGTCGCCAGGCCGTGTCCGCTGACGCGGCCGATGCGCGCGCTGATCGCCTGGATGCCCACCATGAGCGGATAGGTCAGCAGCAGCGTCCACAGCATGCCGTAGCCGAATTGCGCGCCAGCTTGCGAATAGGTGGCGATACCGCTGGGGTCGTCGTCGGCGGCGCCGGTGATCAGGCCGGGGCCGAGTTTGCTGAGCCAACTGGTATTGGTGCTGGCGCGGGCCTGCCCGGCGACCGGAGGCGCTGGCGGTGTAACGGTTTCTGTGTCCATGGTGTCTCCTGTCTGGCCCATGCTAGGGCGGCCAGTGCGACACTTCCGTGCGCAGACGTACTCAGACCGATACTGAGACTACGTGAATAAATGTTGCTCTGTCATCAATATGTCACACAGTGGTCATCCCCGCGTCATATGGGCTTCCTACAATCTTGCCAGTTAATTTATCACCAACCTAGCAAGAAAGAACAACAACCATGTCACAGCGCTTCCCTCTGAAACCTATGTGCCTGCTGGTCCTGCAAGCACTGGCTTGCCACGCTTACGCGGCTGATCCTGTTGACGCTGCTGCCGATGACAGCGCAGCTGTCGCCGCCATGGCCGGTCCGGTGCAAACGGTGGAAATCACCGGCCGCGGCCAGTCGCGCCAGGTACAGAACATCAACAAAGCCGACCTGGCCGAAGCGCTGCCAGGCACCAGCCCGCTGAAAGTCCTGGAAAAACTGCCAGGCGTGAACTTCCAGTCGTCCGATCCGTTTGGCGCCTACGAATGGTCGACCCGCTTCAGCATCCGCGGCTTCAACCAGAACCAGCTGGGCTTCACGCTGGACGGCATTCCGCTCGGCGATATGACCTATGGTAACAACAACGGCCTGCACATCAGCCGCGCGATTTCGTCGGAAAACATCGGCAACGTCTCGGTGTCGCAAGGCGCGGGCGCGCTGGGTACCGCGTCCTCTAGCAACCTGGGCGGTACCGTGCAGTTCTTCACGCTGGCGCCGAGCGATACGCGCGGCCTGACCTTCTCGCAGACCTTCGGCAGCGATTCCACCTCGCGCACCTTTGCCCGCGTCGACACCGGCCTGATCAACGGCGTGTTCAAGGCTTCGCTGAGCGGCACTCGCCAGCGCACCGACAAGACCAAGGGGTCGGGCGGCCAGGACCAGGATCAATGGAACTCGCGCTTCGTGTTCAACTTCGGCGAAAACAGCCTGACCGGTTTCCTGAACTACTCGGACCGCAAGGAAATCGACTACCAGGATATGTCGCTGGAAATGATCAAGCGCCTGGGCTACAACTGGGACAACTACCAGCCTGACTGGAACCGCGCCGTGAACGCCGCCAAAGGCATCTTCACCGGCGGCGTCAACAGCCTGGACGATGCCTACTACTCGGCCGGCGGCCTGCGCAAGGACACCCTGGGCGGCCTGACGCTGGACCTGCAGCTGACTTCCAGCCTGAACCTGAAAACCACCGTCTACCACCACGACAACAAAGGCCAGGGCCACTGGTACACGCCGTACGTCAAGACCGATGCCAACAACCCGATCTCGCTGCGCACCACCGAGTACAGCATCGGCCGTGACGGCGTCATCAGCGACGTGACCTGGGAAATGGGCAACAACACGCTGAGCGCCGGCCTGTGGGGCGAGCGTAACAACCACACCGCCAGCCGCAACTACTACGGCGTGACCGGTCCGGGCGACACCATGTACTACCTGAGCAACCCGTTCGCCACCGACTGGAAGCAGAACTTCATCACCACCACCTCGCAGTACTATGTGCAAGACACGCTGGCGCTCATGGATGGCAAGCTGAAGATCAACGCCGGCTTCAAATCGCTGGACGTGGACATCAAGGCCACCAACCTGGTCGGCACCCGCGCCGCCGGCACCCTGAATGCCGAGAAGAAGTTCCTGCCGCAAGCCGGCTTCAACTACGCGCTGTCCAGCGATGATGAAGTGTTCGGTTCGGCATCGAAAAACATGCGTGCCTTCCAGCCGGGCGTCACCGGTCCGTTCTCGCAGACCCAGGCCGCGTACAACGCTGGCGTCGGCACCCTGAAACCGGAAACCTCGGTCAATATCGACCTCGGCTACCGCTTCAAGCGCGACAACCTGCAAGGCTCGCTGGCCGTGTACAACGCGCGCTTTGACGACCGCCAGCTGAGCGTGGCGACCTGCGCCGGTATCGTCGGCTGCCCGTCGACCCTGGTCAACGTGGGTAAAGTGGACACCAAAGGTGTGGAAGCGATCGCCGTGTGGAAGTTCAACCGCGAAATCAGCTGGTTCAACTCGTACACCTTCAACGATTCCAAGTACAAGTCGAACTACATGGACGGCACCAACCTGGTGGCCGTCAGCGGCAAGACCGTGGCCGATGCACCGCGCCAGCTATTCAACACCGAAGTGTCGTATGAAACCGGCGCGTGGTTCGCGCGTGCAGGCGGCAAGTACACCGGCAAGCGCTACTACACCTACATGAACGACGCTGGCGTGCCATCGTTCTGGCTGGCCAACCTGTCGGCCGGCTACAAGATGAAATCGCTGGACTTCGTCAAGGATCTGACGCTGCAAGTCAACGTCACCAACCTGTTTGACAAGCAGTACGTGAGCACCATCGGTTCGAACGGCTTCCAGGCTACCGACCCGAACGGGACTGCACAGACCCTGCTGACCGGCGCGCCACGCCAGGTATTTATCACCCTGAGCGGCAAGCTGTAAGTATCAAAGCGTAACGCTGTTGCTTAGGATACACAGCAACAGCGTTACGCTGGCATGGCGCTGAACATAGTTGCATACTGGATGGCCCGCCAGCAGCTATGAGGAGACCGCCATGAAATGGTTTTACGATCTGAAAATAGCCACAAAACTGATCGTGTCGTTTGGTGCCGTGCTGTTGTTGACGCTGGTGCTCGGCCTCAGCAACATCTTCTCGATGAACCACGTCAACCAGGCCTCCAACGACCTGGCGGAAAACTGGATGCCCAGTGTGCGCGCGGTGATGCAGTTGCGCATCGACCTGGGCGAGCTGCGGCGCTGGGAACTGTCCCACATGCTCAACGACAAACCTGAACAGGTGAGCATGTATGAGAAGCGGCTCGAGGAATCGATCGCCACCATCAAACAGCACCGGCAGGACTACGAAAAACTCATCTCCAGCCCGGAAGAAAAAGCCACTGCCACGGAATTCGACAGCAACCTGGCGGCCTTCCTGATTGACCACGACAAAATGATCGCCCTGTCGCGCGACGGCAAAAAGCTGGAAGCGCGCGAGCTGGCGGCCAGTACCTCGGCCAAGTCGCTGGGACTGCTGACCGATAACGTCAACAAGCTGGTCAAGATTAATGTCGATGGCGGTGACAAGGCCAGCGACGACGCCACCGCTACGTTTCAGAATGCACGCATGACTTCCATCGTGCTGCTGGCGGCGAATATCGGCATTGGCATGGTGCTGGCGCTGTGGGTCGCGCGCATCGTCTCGGCGCCGTTGCAACAGGCGGTGTCGCTGGCGCGCGATGTGGCGGGCGGCGACCTGACCCGCTCCATCGATGTGACGAGTGCCTGCGAAACCGGGCAACTGATGCAAGCGCTCAAGGACATGACCGGTAATCTGCAAACCCTGGTCAGCCAGGTGCGCCATGGCACGGATACGATTGCGACGGCCTCGTCGGAAATCGCCAGCGGCAACCAGGACCTGTCCTCGCGCACCGAGGAGCAGGCCAGCTCGCTGGAAGAAACTGCCTCGTCCATGGAAGAGCTGACCAGCACCGTCAAACAGAACGCCGACAACGCGCGGCAGGCCAACCAGCTGGCGCAGTCGGCTTCGGGCATCGCACTCAAGGGCGGCGATGTGGTGGGGCAGGTGGTGGGCACCATGGCCTCGATCAATGAATCCTCGCGCAAGATTGTCGACATCATTTCGGTGATTGACGGCATTGCGTTCCAGACCAATATCCTGGCGCTCAACGCGGCGGTGGAAGCGGCGCGCGCAGGTGAGCAGGGCCGCGGCTTTGCGGTGGTGGCCAGCGAGGTGCGCAACCTGGCGCACCGTTCGGCCGCAGCCGCCAAGGACATCAAGCTGCTGATCAGTGATTCGGTGGAAAAGGTGGAAGCCGGGTCAGCGCTGGTCAACCAGGCCGGCGAGACCATGAGCGAGATCGTCACCAGCATCACGCGCGTGACCGACATCATGAGCGAGATCACCTCGGCCAGCGTGGAGCAGAGCGCCGGCATCGAGCAGGTCAACACCGCCATCGTGCAGATGGACCAGGTGACGCAGCAGAATGCGGCGCTGGTGGAGGAAGCAGCGGCAGCGGCGGAATCCATGCAGGAGCAGGCCGCGCGCCTGAGCGAAGTGGTCAGCGTGTTCAAGCTGCTGGCCTCGCAGACACCGCCGCCACGTGCGGCCGCGCCGCTCAAGCGCTCGGTGCCCGCAGCCGTGGTGGCCAGCGTCAAGGCGCCTGCGGTGGCGGCGCCCAAACCGGCCATCAAAAAGCCCGTCAAGGAAGTGGTGGGCGGCGATGAGTGGGAAGCGTTTTAACACCAGCGGCATTTGCGCAACCCGCACACCGCTGCGGCCAGGGTCTGACCCCGTCGGGGTCAGACCCTTTCGTTTTGGGGGATGTCGGGGTGGCGTTGCTGCCACGCCTTGAGGTCTTCGCGGTATTTGTCCAGCGCTTCCTGGTACAGGTCTTCCACGCAGTAGGTGCAGCCGCTGTGGCAGCAGTCGCCCGGGGCGGGCGATACCGGTGGTTCAGGTTTCGGGTCGTTCTGATCGTTCATTACTTTACTCACATCGGCGGCATGGCCAATAGCGCCATGTTGCGGCCTTTTTCTTTTGCACGGTACAGCGCCTGGTCGGCGGCATGCACCAGGTCTTGCGGCGAGGTGTCTTCGGTCGGCACCATGACGGCCACGCCGATACTGATGGTCATGATACCGAATGGCGACTGTTCGTGTGGCAATTGCCGGCGTACCAGCTCGGCGCAGATCTCTTCCGCCACGCCAAACGCATCGGTCGCATCGGTGGCGGCGGCCAGCAGCGCGAACTCTTCGCCGCCGTAGCGCGCCACGATATCGCTGGTGCGGCGGCCGTGGGTGGTGATGAGGTCCGCCACCGTGCGCAATACGGCGTCGCCGGCCAGGTGGCCGTAGTGGTCGTTGTACTTCTTGAAGTAATCGACGTCCAGCATCGACAGCGCCAGCGTCTGGCCGGTGCGCGCGGCGCGGCGCCATTCGGCTTCCAGCGCCAGGTCGAAGCCACGGCGGTTGCTGACGCCGGTCAGGCCATCGGTGGTGCTCAGCGCGGCCAGCTTGCGGTTGGATTCTTCCAGTTCGGCGGTGCGCGCGGCCACCGTTTGTTCCAGCTCGGTCTGGTGGCGTGTCAGGCGGTTGATGCGGGTCTTATACGCCAGCACCAGCGTGCCGACCACCAGCGCGGCAAAGCCGGAACGGAACCACCAGCGCTGCCAGAACGGCGGCGTGATGGTGATGTCGAGCGTGGCCGGCTCTTCGTTCCACACGCCCAGGTGGTTGGCGGCCTTGACGCGGAACACATACTTGCCTGGGTTCAGATTGGTATAGCTGGCCGTGCGGTGCGCGGCGTCGGTTTCCACCCAGTCGCGGTCAAAGCCTTGCAACTGGTAGGAATAGCGGTTGCCCGATGGTTCGGTGTAGTGCAGCGCGGCGAACTCCAGTGCAAACACTGAAGCCTGCGAGGACAAGGTCAGCGCGGTGGGCGCCGTCACCGGGCCTTCCGCCTTGACGTTCTCGGCCGGCTGGCCGTTTTGCAGCGAGTGGTTGAACACGGTGATGTCGGTAATGGCCACTTGCGGCGGCACCGAGCTGGTCTTCACCTTGCCCGGCACCACGGCGGTCATGCCGTGCACGCCGCCAAAGTACAAGGTGCCGTCGGCGCCAAACGCGGCCGAGTTGACGGTAAAGCCTTCGGTCAGGCCGTCGGACGCGGTGAACAGCGTGATCTTGCCGTTGTCGGGATCGAGCCGGTACAGGCCGGCGATGGTGCTGCACCAGATCTTGCCGTCGTTGTCGTGCTCGATCGACAGGATCTTGGCCGCGCGCATACCCACCGCATAGGATTTGAAACTGATGCTGCCATTGGGCTTGAACACCACCAGGTCCAGGCCCTTGCTGGTGCCGACCCAGATGCGGCCCTGCGCGTCCTCATGCAGGCTGGCGATGTTGTCGTCGCTGAGGCTGCTGGTGTCCTTGGCCGAATGGCGGAAGTGGCGGAACTTGCCGCTGGCCTGGTCCAGCAGGTCGAGGCCGCCGCCATTCCATTCCGAGCCGGCCCACACGCGGCCCTGGCGGTCTTCCAGTACGGCCGAGGTGCCGTTGACGCTGCGCGAATGCGGGTCTTGCGGATCGCTGTAGTAAATCTTGCGGGCGTCGGTCTTGATCTCGTAACGGATCAGGCTGTTACCGGTGGCCAGCCACAGTACGCCGCCCGCGCCTGGCGCAATGGCGTTGATGTAGTCGCTCGCGGTATTGCCGAAGTGGATCGCCTGGAACGGGCTGTCCGGCGTGTCGAGACGGTTCAGGCCGTTGGAGGTGCCCAGCCACAGCGGGCCTTTGCCGTCGTCATCCTGGTACATGCTGTAGACGATGGAATGCGACAGCTTGCCGGGCGTCTTGTCGTCGGCGCGGTAGCTGCGCACCACGGTGCTGGTGGCCGGATCGTACAAGCTCATGCCGACGTTACCGCCGAGCCAGATCTTGCCGCCCGGCGCCCGGGCCAGACTCAGCAGCGCATTGCTGGCGGGCGCCGAGCGGCTGTCGATGCGGAACGGCACGTGGCGCGTAAAGCCTTCGCTGCTCAGGTTGGCCAGCGAGATGCCGTCGGTGAACGAGGCGATCCACAGCATGCCGCCGCGGTCCTGCATCACCGCGCGCAGATTGTCGCCGGGCAGGCTGTAGGGATCGTCGGCCGCGTGCACGAACTGGTCGAACTCGTCGTTGGACTCGTTCCAGCGCAACAGGCCGGCCGACAGCGTGGTGGCCCACAGCACGCCCTTGTTGTCGATGCCGAAGTTGGTGATGCGGCTGTACGGCGAGGTGATTGCCTTGCGCGTATCCCAGTCGTTCTTGCCGTCCCAGCGGATGATGCCGGACTCGGTGCCGATCCACAGTGCGCCATGGTTGTCGAACTGCAGCGCCCGCACGATGTTGACGCGCGCATCCGGCTTGGCGGCAGGATCGACCTGGTGATGCTTGAACACCTTGGTACCTGGCGCCAGGTAGTCCATGCCGCCGGGCCAGGTGCCGATCCACAGGCCGCCCTTGGCGTCCAGCGCCAGCGCATTCAGGTCGTTGCTGGCCAGGCTGTCCGGATTATTGTCGTCATGGGCGTAAATGGCATCGAACTTGCCCGTATTCGGGTCGAAATGCTGCAAACCGCCCCAGGTGCCGATCCACAGGCCGTCCTTGCCGTCGGCAATGATGTTCTTGACGATGCGGTGGTTCTTGGGCGCCTTGTCGCCGGCGGCAAAGGTGGTGAAGTTGTTGGTTTCGGGATTGAAACGCGCCAGACCGTTTTGCGTGGCGGCCCAGATCCGGCCCTGCTTGTCTTCGAAAATCGACGACACGCGGTCGTGCGGCAGGCTGGCCGGGTCGCCCGGGTTATTGATGTATTTAACCGCCTGATAGCCGTTGTAACGATACAAACCGTTGGTATGCGTGCCGACCCAGATAAAGCCCTTTTTATCTTGCAATAGCGATAACATTGACGGTTCGTCCCCGCCCAGCGGCCCCAGCTTTTTAAAGCGCAAGGAGGGGGCCGGTGCGGCGTGGGCCTGGCTCAGTAACAGCAGTTGGGCGAGCAATAAGCAGAGGGAAATGACGCGGCGCAGGGCCGATAGGGGGGCTTGCATGGGGGGGCGGAAGTTAACCTGGTTTCTGATCAGGAAGGGTATTATACATGCCATTGATGCAATGGTTTCGTGATAAAAGCTGCTGGTTTTTAGCGCAGTTGCCAGAAATTAGGGTATAGTTTACGGCGCTTCACCATCCGCCCACATTATGTCCGATACCGAGATCACCATCCCTTCCGCCCCCGAGCAGGCCGCCGCCGCCCCAGCCCCAGTCCGTTTTGCCGACTTCGGCCTGTCGCCGGATATCCAGCGCGCACTGGACGAGCAGGGCTATGAGCATCCCACGCCGATCCAGGCGCAAGCCATCCCGGTATTGCTGCAAGGCCGTGACGTCATGGGCGCCGCCCAGACCGGTACCGGCAAGACCGCCAGCTTCTCGCTGCCGATCATCCAGATGCTGCTGGCGCACGCCAATACCAGCACCTCGCCGGCGCGTCACCCGGTGCGCGCGCTGATCCTGGCGCCAACCCGCGAACTGGCCGTGCAGGTGGCAGAGAACGTCAAGGCCTACGCCAAACATACGGCAGTGCGTTCGACCGTGGTGTTCGGCGGCATGGACATGAAGCCGCAGACCGCCATCCTCAAGGGCGGCGTGGAAATCGTCATCGCCACCCCGGGCCGTCTGCTGGACCATATCGAACAAAAGAACATCAGCCTGAGCCAGGTGCAGATGCTGGTCATGGACGAAGCTGACCGCATGCTGGACATGGGCTTCCTGCCGGATCTGCAGCGCATCATCAACCTGCTGCCGAAGCAGCGCCAGAACCTGATGTTCTCGGCCACGTTCTCGCCTGAGATCAAGAAGCTGGCCAATACCTTCCTGAGCAACCCGATCACGATCGAGGTGGCGCGCAGCAACCAGACTGCCGACAAAGTCACGCAGGTGGTCTACAAGATCGCCGAGAACCAGAAGCACGCGCTGACCGCGCACCTGCTGCGCCAGCGCGAGCTGAAGCAGGTCATCATCTTCTCCAATACCAAGATCGGCGCCTCGCGCCTGGCGCGCGAGCTGGAACGTGAAGGCATGAAGGCGGTTGCCATCCACGGCGACAAGACCCAGCAGGAACGCATGGCCGCGCTGGACGCGTTCAAGAAAAACGAGATCGACATTCTGGTCGCCACCGACGTTGCGGCCCGCGGCCTCGACATCTCCGACCTGCCGTGCGTGATCAACTACGACCTGCCGTACAACGCCGAAGACTATGTGCACCGTATTGGCCGTACCGGCCGCGCGGGCGCCTCGGGCGACGCAATTTCGATTTATTCGGACAAGGACGAGCGCCTGCTGGTCGACATTGAAAAGCTCATCAAGCAAACCATCAAGCGCGCCGAGCCGGAAGGTTTCGTGCCGGGCGGCTTTGCCGACGAGCGCGGTGAACGCCGTCCACGCCGCAGCGAAGACCTGGGCCGTGGCCCGGCAGGCCGCTCGGCCGACCGCGCGCCGCGTACCATGGGCGCCGCGCCGCGCCGCGACAAGGTTGATCCATGGTTCCTCAAACCCTACGAACCAGCCAAGGCCGCCGCGCCGGTGGCTGCCGCGCCAGCCGGTGGCAGCGCCATCACCAAGGCCAAGCCTAAGCTGGCCTTCCTGCTGGGCGGTGCGCCCAAGCAGCCGACGCAGCAGTAACAGCCGTCCATAAAAAAACCGCCTTCCGGCGGTTTTTTTACGTTACAGCGCTTCGCGCAGCGCGCGGATCACGCGCTCCTGTTCCTCTTCCAGTCCCACCCACAGCGGCAGGCGCAGCAGGTTGTCGGACTGCTGGTTGGTGTGCTGCATGTCGCCGTGGTGGCGGCTGTTCTTGACGCCGTAGGGCGCGCTGTGCAGCGGCACATAGTGGAACACGCAGCTGACGCCCTGGCTCTTCATATTGGCCAGCACCCTGGTGCGCTGCTCCAGCGAGTCGAGCAGGATGTAGTACATATGGGCGTTGTGGGTGCAGCCTTCGGGCACCACGGGACGGCGCAGGCGGCCTTGCGCTTCCAGCGGCGCCAGCGCTTCGTGGTACTTGTCCCACAGCGCCAGCCGGCGCGCGGTGATGCTGTCGGCTTCTTCCATCTGGGCCCACAGGAAGGCGGCAATCACTTCGCCCGGCAGGTAGGACGAGCCGATATCGACCCAGGTGTATTTGTCCACCTGGCCACGGAAGAACTGGCTGCGGTTGGTGCCTTTTTCGCGGATGATTTCCGCGCGCTCGGCCAGTTGCGGATCGCTGACCAGCAGCGCGCCGCCTTCGCCGGCAATGATGTTCTTGGTTTCGTGGAAGGAATAGGCGCCCATGTGGCCGATGGTGCCCAGCGGCTTGCCCTTGTAGGTTGACATGATGCCCTGGGCCGCGTCTTCGATCACGATCAGATTATGGCGCTGGGCGATGTCCATGATGGTGTCCATCTCGCAGGCCACGCCGGCGTAGTGCACCGGCGCGATGACCTTGGTGCGCGGCGTAATCGCGGCCTCGATCTTGGTCTCGTCGATGTTCAGCGTGTCGGGACGGATGTCGACAAACACCGGCACCGCGCCGCGCATCACAAACGCGTTGGCGGTCGAGACAAAGGTGTAGGACGGCATGATGACTTCATCGCCGGGCTGCAGGTCGGCCAGCAGCGCCGCCATTTCCAGCGCCGCCGTGCACGAGTGGGTCAGCAGCGCGCGCTTGGCGCCGGTGCGCTGCTCCAGCCAGCCGTGGCACTTCTTGGTGAACTGGCCGTCGCCGGACAGGTGGCCATTGGTGTGGGCCTGGGCGATGTACCACAGCTCGCGGCCGGTCATGAAGGGTTTGTTGAACGGGATCGGGTTCATGCTAGCTCCTTAGCCTTGGGCCGCAACGACGGTGCCAATGCAGATTAACGCGACGCCGGCAATGCGGGTCACGGACAGGGGTTCGTTAAACATCCATGCGCTGAGCAGCAGCACGATGACGAAATTCAGTGCCATGAACGGGTAGGCGTGGCTGAGCTGGAACTTGGTCATGGCGCCCATCCACGAGACCGAGGCCAGGAAGGCGGCGGCAAACGCGGCGATGATCCACGGGTTCAGCAGCAGCTTGATGAGGAACCACAGCTTGTCGCCGGCATCGGCCGGCAGCGCGCCGGCCTTGGAGACTTGCATTTTGATGGCGAGCTGGCCAAATACGGTCAGCACGATGGTCATGACGATGTACAGATAATTCATGGGGTGCTCACTTGACGATACGGTGGTAGATGTCTTGCGGATGGCGGAACGAGAAGCCCTGCGTGGCATACAGGTTCAGCACCGCCAGATTGCTGGCCGAGATGGAGCTGGTGACGGTGTCGTGGCCGGCGTTGAGCAGTTCGACGATGACCTGGCGCCACCAGTACTTGGCCAGGCCGCGGCCACGGAACTCGGCCGCCACGGCGTGCAGCACCAGCGCATTGCCGTGGTAGCCGATGAAGCCGGCCAGCTGGTCTTGCGCGTACAGCGCCACCACCTGGTCCGCTGCCGCCAGCTGGCGCAGCCAGTTGTCGTAGCGCAGCGCGGCGGCGGCCGGATCGACCTGGAAGTCGCGGTGGAAGCGGCCATGGGCAAACGCGCCGTGGCAGATGGCCAGCATGGCGTCCAGGTCAAAGTCGCGGCGGATGCTGACGATCTTGGCCGCCACCGACATATTGTGGCCGTCCAGCGGTTTCAGCGCGCGCAGCTGCTCGCGCGTGGCCACGGTTTCCAGCAGCGTGTCGGCGTAGTAAAAGCCATGCTGATGCAGCAGGCCCTTGTCGGCCAGCGGGTCGAGCTTGACGGTCTGGTGGCCGGCCACCGCGTCTGCTGCAGCCAGCGCCGCTGCCGAGTATTCAGTGAGTTCCCAGGCCGGATAGCCCAGCGCCGCCACATCCCATGGCGCACTTTTCAGGAACGGGGAAACGGCGTCAGTCATCGGGCATCTCCGCAGCGTTGGGGGTCATGCGGCGCACGATGTACAGCGGCCGCTTCTTGGTTTCGTCAAAGGCCTTGCCCAGGTACACGCCCATGATGCCGAGGATGCCGATAATCAGGCCGCCAATGAAGTACAGCGAGACGATCAGGCTCGACCAGCCGGCAATCGGCGAGCGCTGGATGATCGAGGAAACCAGCAGGTACAGGCCAAACGCCAGCGACACGGCGGCCATGCTCATGCCCAGCCGCGCAGCCATGCGCAGTGGCTTGTCGGAGTAGGCGATGATGGTATCGGCCGCCAGTTTCCACAGCTTGGCAAAGGTGTAGGTGGACTTGCCTTCGGCGCGTTCGGCGTGCTGCACGCGGATGCCGGTGGTGGGGAACCCCATCCACTGCACGTGACCGCCAAAGAAGCGCAGCTGCTCGCGCATGCGGTTGAAGTTGTTGACCACGGCGCGCGACATGATGCGGAAGTTGCCGCTGTCGCCGTCGAAATCGATATCGGCCAGGTAGCTGAAGATGCGGTAGAACAGCCACGAGGTCAGGCGCTTGAGCGGCGGGTGCTGGCGCTCGCCGCGCAGCGCCAGCACCACGTCGTAGCCTTCCTGGGCCTTGGCGTACAGGCGCGGGATTTCTTCCGGCGCGTCCTGCAGGTCGCAGTCCATCACCACCACCCAGTCGCCGCGGCACTGGTCCATGCCGGCCGTGATGCCGTAGTGCTGGCCGAAGTTGCGCGAGAACTGCAGGCCCACCACGCGCGGGTCGGCTTTGGACAGGCGCTCGATGACGTCCCACGAGCGGTCGCCGCCGCAGTCTTCCACCAGCACGATTTCAAAGTTCGGGCTGATGGTTTCGATTGCATCGCGCAAGCGCGTGTATAACTCGTCGAGCATTTTCTCGGCCTTGTAGACCGGAACCACGACCGAGATCAGGGGGACTGCTTGCATTACGGTTTCTCCTGGGCTTGAGGGATGCGCACGACATCAATGCCGCTCAGCGCAAAGCGGCCACGGCCGCTGCTGAAGGCGCGGAACTCCACCATATCCAGCGTGTTGGGGGTGGTGAACTGCAGCGTGATGCGTTGTTTGCCGGCGGCTGCCACCGGCTGGCGTGCATGGACTTGGTGACCGGTCTGGGTGACCACGTCCACCATGCCGAAATCGCCCTGGCCGTCGCCGCTGGCGTCGAGATCGAAGCTGACGGCATAGCTGCCGGCCGCCAGCATGCGCATCGGGCCGAAATGCAGCGCGCCCGCTTCGCCGGGCTGGGCGGTGATGACGCCGTCGGCAATGGTGCCGCGCTCGTGCAGCGTGTTGGCGTCCATGCGGTAGTGCACCGGCTGGCGCACGGTGTTGTCCCAGTTCGGCAATACTGCAGCCAGGTTGCGCGGGTAGATCAGGATGGTGGCGTCCTGGTAGTGCAGCACGCGCGGCTGGCCGGCATAGCTGGCCAGCAGGGGCTGGTTCAGATACTGCAGTTCGTGGTCGCGCACCACGAGGAAGGTCGGGCCCTGCCAGGCTGCCGGCGTGTACCAGCGGTTCGAGCTCAGCTTGCGGGTCGGCAGTGGCAGGCCACGCTCCAGCGAGACCGGGCGCATGCGTACCGCGCCGCTGCTCAGTACCGTGCTCTTGCCGGCGATCCAGAACGTGCCGTAGCCGTATTGCAGGCCTTGCTGCTTGAGGAAGTCGGTCAGCTCCAGATCCGGCGTCTTCAGGATCAGGCCGCGGCGCGGCAGGTGGCTGAATTCGTTGAACGGGTACAGGTAGGAGCTTGGCGCGCTGGTGGCCAGCAGCGCGATGGCGGCCAGGCCGGCCGCGCGCGTCATCGGTTGTACGGCGCGGCGGTCCACCATCAGGCCGACGAAGATCAGCAGCATGTACAGCAGCGACGGCACCAGGTAGCGCACCGAGGCGTCCGGCGAGCTCATGTCCGCTACCGAGGTGGCCACCATCACGAACAGATTGGCGGCAAACGACACGGCGGCAAACACCACCACCAGCTGGCGCGGGCCACGGCGTGGCTGCAGCGCCTTGCACAGGCCCCACGGCAGCAGGCACACCAGCAGCAGTGCGCCGACCAGGCGCAGTGCCGCATAGGCGCCCTTCAGCGACGCCACCTTGCCGTCGGTGCGCGGGATGCCGTCGAACAGGCTGACAATGCCGTTCACCACGCCCAACAGGTTGTGCGCCATGCCGTCGAAATTCAGCCAGTGCATGTCGGTCAGGCCCTGGCTGCTGTTGACGCGGCTCAGTGTGTAGGCGCTCAGCAGCGTACCCGCCACCAGTCCCAGCAGCACCACGCCCATGGCTTGCGCCTGGCGCCATGCCACCGCGCGGCGCTCGTCGCGCGCGGCGCGCCACTCCAGCGCCTGTTGCACGGCGCCGCCGGCCAGCAGCGGCAGGCCATAGAACAGCAGCGCACGTTGCGGATTGGCCCAGAACACCAGCAGCGTCAGCACTGCGGTGGCGCCGGCCCACCACAGGCGCTTGCCGCCGCTGGCCTGGCTGAACGACCAGTAGGCATAGATCAGGAAGCAGGCCATGTAGTACATCGAGCCGTAAGCGGCCTGGCCGTAAATGTGCTCGGCCATGATCAGCGACATGCCGCCCGACACCACCAGCATGCCCAGCAGGCGCGCCAGACGGCTTTGCTCCAGCAGGCCGGTCAGCAGCCAGCTGCCGCACAGGATGAACGCGGCCGACACCAGATCGGACGCCACGTGCAGCAGATAGCCGTTATGGAAGAACGGCAGCAGCGGGATGATGAAGGTCTGGGTATAGAACACCCACAGGTCGTGGTTGACGTAGTTCCATTCGAGCGGGAAGTATTGGCCGGTCTCGTAGATTTCCTGCGCCAGCAAATTCTTGACGGCGGAGTCGGAGTGGTAGACCAACTGATAGTCCACCAGCAGATAAAACACCAGCAGCAGCAGATTGAGGCCGAGCAGTAATGGTAACCAGCGTCTGGTCAGCATCCCAGATTGAACCAGGCGTGGGAGCATAGGCGTGAGGTAAAAATAGGTAAAAGTATCCGCCAGTATAAAGCACCATTGCGAAATCGGCAATTTGACGGTGTCTCTGCGGAGCGCGGGGAAAACCGCGCAAACCCGCATGGTTGCTGGCTTTGCGCGGCGCAGCCCGGTTGCGGGCCGGGCGCTTAAATTGTGATAATTTGTAAGCCTAAGGCAATTTCACCGGAGCGCGGCGATACCACCGGCCATCCACCACGCAAGCCAGCAACTGCGCCGTGCTGGCGGCCCAGTCCAGGCGCGGCATGCCGCCCGAAGCGGGCGCCTGGCCCTGCGCGTGCAGCGCCAGCCAGTCGGTGAGCGCGGTGGCCAGTTGTGCGCCGTCGTCGGCGTGGAAATACCAGGCGTGCTGGCCGCCCACTTCGCGGAACACGGCCAGGTCGCGCGCCACCACGGGCAGGCCGTGCTGGGCCGCTTCGATCAGCGGCAAGCCATAACCCTCGCCCTGCGAGGCGGCCAGCAGGGCGCTGCTGTGCTGGTACAAATGCAGCAGCAATTCGTCGCTGGCGCGCTCCAGCCAGAACAGGCGGCGACCTTGTTCCGGGTGCGCGCGCAGGCGCTCCGCCAGCGCTTCCATGCGCCAGCCGGGCTTGCCGACGATGACCAGGTTCAGATCCTGTTCCTGCTGCCACAGCTGTTCGAACGCCTCCAGCACCTGGCCCTGCATCTTGCGCGGTTCCAGCGTGCCGACCATGAGCAGCGTCGGCCGCTGCGCCAGCAACGGCAGCAGTGCCGCCTCGCTGGTGCTGATGCCGCTACTGGGCAGCGTGGCAGCCAGGTCGGCGCCCAGTGCGGCGCAGCCGATCTGCAGCGCTTGCGCGCGCTGCGGCGGATGCTCGTCCAGCCACGCCAGCAGGTCGTCGGCGGTGGCGTAGGAATTGCAGATCAGGCCATCGGCCAGCGCGGCCACCGCGTGCAGCCAGTGGCCGAAGGCGATCGCCAGGCCGTCGACAAACCACGCCGGCTGGCGCACCGGCAGCAGGTCGTAGACCATGAAGTACAGGCGTACCCCATGCTGGCGCAAGCTGGCCAGCACGGCCTGGTTGCGCACCACGCTTTCGATGCTGAGGTCGATACCGACGAACAGGTCGCCTGGGCGCACCTGCAGCGGGGTGTCCGCACCGGCGGCGGCCGCCACATAGCGCGCCTGGCCGGCGTCATCGGTTTCGGTGCCGGCGTAGGCATAGTAGCCGCCGGCGTCGTACACCGCCCGCACCTGGTAGCCGGCCGGCGGCGCGGCCAGCAGGGTTTGCAGCATGCCGCGCACCACGCGCTGGATGCCGGAGCGGGCGTCATGCCGCACCAGCTCCGACAGGTCGACCAGCAATTGCGGCATTGCCTCAGTGTGCATCGGCAGTCCCTTCGGCGGCGGTGCTGACGGCGGTCGCGGCGGTCAGTGCGGCGTGCTCCGGCGGCAGCAGCGCCGCCAGGTCGGCTTGCGCCAGCACGGTGACGCCACGGTTGTGCAGCCATTGCGGCGGTGTCGCGCCGGCCAGCACCAGCAGGCTGTCACGCTGCTTGATGTCGGCGACGGCGTCATCCAGCACCATGTCGCTGCGGCCGATCAGCGCCAGCGTCTTGCTGCGCGCGTACTGGTAGTACTCGTCGATGCGCAGCACCGGTTCCACGCGGTAGCCGGCCGGCGCCGCCTGCAGCAGGGCCAGCAGCACAGCCTGGGCGGCGCTGTCGTGGTCGATATCGCTGATGTCCACCAGCAGCTGCGGCACGCCGGCGGTTGGCGTGTTGGCGGCCAGCGCGGTCACCACCTTGACGAAGTCGTGCTCGGTCGGGGTGGCGCTGACGCTGATCTCGCCCAGGCGGCGCATCAGCGTGTCGTACTGGGTACGCGGGCTGTGGCGGGCAAAGTGTTCGATGGCGTCGTGGTAGGCGGCGCCAATTGCGGCCGGGTGGTGCACACGCTGCATGTACTCGGCCGCGCGCTCGACCAGTGCGCGGGTGCGCTCCGGCGCATCGCGCAGCTGGATGATGGCGGCGCTGAGTTCCTCGTCGCTGAATTCGTCGGGCAGCTTGACCACCACGTGGTCCGGCATTTCGGCGGCCGAACCGTGGGCGTTGATGATGGTCGGCAGGCGGTAGGCCATGCTGTCAAGGATGGTGCCGGACGTCTCGCCGCGCGAGCGGCTGCGCAGCTGCACCGCGCAGTCGGCCGCCGCCAGGTAGGTGCGGAACATCTCCATTGAGACAAAGCCGGTGATCTGCACATTGTGCTGGCCCGCCATGCGCGCGGCCAGCGCGTCGCCGAACGGACCGACATTGTTTTCGCCGACGAACACCAGGCGGCTGTTGACGTCCTGCGCCAGCGTCGAGTTGAGCCAGGCTTCGAGGATTTTCTCGTTGCACTTGGTGATGGCGATGAGGCCGAAGGAACACACGAGGAAGTCGTCGTCGCTCAGGCCCAGCTGGGCGCGCGCGGCGGCGCGGTCGAGCGGACCGGGCAGGGCGCGCAGCAGCGGGATGTAGCGCCAGTCGGCCGCCGCATCGGCGCCATACCAGCGCGCCGCCAGTTGCTGCGAATAGCGCGAGTGGGTGATGATGCCGCGGGCGTGATCGAGCACCGCACGGTTGCACGGATAGTGGTAGAACGACGCTTCGCGGCCCTGTTCGAGTTCCTCGATCAGCGCCTGGTAGCCGTGCGACTCGTACAGCATGCGCGCGTAGGCGTTGAGCTCGTGCTTGAGCGAGGACAGGTAGTGCGCCGCACCGCTCAGGTAGAAATCGTGCAGCACCACCACGCCTGGGTGGCGTTGCAGCAGGCCGAACATGTGGGCGTGGAAACCGGAATTGCCAAAGTGGTACAGCACGCGGTCATAGCGGCTGGCATTGGCCTCGAACCAGTCGACGCTGCGCACCGGGAAGTTGGACAACAGCCAGCCGGCTTCCACTTCCTGCTGCTGCACCACCACTTCGATGTCGTAGTAGCGCGCCAGTTCCGGCAGCAGTTCGGCGCTCTGGTCGGCCACGCCGGTGCGCTCGGGCGGCAGCGGCGACACATAGGCCAGGCGCGGCCGTGGCGCCGAGACCGGCACCGCCGGCACTTGCACGCGGGCGGCGTCCTGGCGGCGCGCGTGCTGCTGTTCAAATGCGGCCAGGGTTTTCTGTGCGCTGGCGTCCCACGAGAATTGCTTGCATTGCTCCAGGCCGTGCGCGCGCAGCACGTTGGCAAAGTCCGGCTGCTGGATCACCTGCAGCATCTTGTCGCGGATTGCGGTGACCTTGGTCGGGTCGAACATGGCGTCGGCGCGGCCCAGCACTTCGGGAATGCTGCTGTTGTTGGAGCCGATCACGGGCACGCCGCAGGACATGGCTTCCAGCACCGGCAGGCCGAAGCCTTCCTGCAGCGACGGGAACACGAACAGGTCGGTCAGGTTGTACAGCGACACCAGGTCGTCGTCCGGCACAAAGCCGGTCAGCACCAGTTCGTCCGGTGCCAGGCGGAAGCTGGACGCCAGCGCCTGCAGGCGCAGACGGTCGTGGTCGGGCACATTACACACCACGGCCAGCTGGTGCGCCGCGCGCACCGGTCCCGGCAGCAGCGAGTAGGCCTCGATCAGGCCCTCGATATTCTTGCGGTAGTCGATGCCGCCCGTGTACATGATGTATTTGCGCTTGAGGCCGTAGCGCTCGCGCAGCGCCAGTTCGGCTTCGGCCGACAGGCGGCGCGGGACGAAGATGTCGTCCACCGCCGACGAGATATTCGCCACCTGGTGGTCGGGCAGCTGCAGCGCGTCCATGGCTTCCTGCTTGGAGTGGCCGGAAATGGCCAGCAGCAGTTCGGCGTTCTTCAGGCTTTGCAGCTTGCGGTAGTACCAGCTGGCCACCTGCGGGTCGGCCAGGTAAGGGCCTTTGCGGATCAGCGGAATCAGGTCGTACAGCGTGACGGCGGTATCGAAGCGGTTGCGGCTGTGCATGACCGAGACGCAGATGTCTTCGCCCACGCCTTCAAACAGGCTGGAGATGTGCACCACGTCCGGCTTCAGGCTGGCCAGAAAGTGTTCACGCAGCTGCTCGGCGGCGTGCAGGCGCCAGTGGTTCTGCGCCTGGTGCTCATAGATCGGCCCCGGCAGTTCGTAGGCGTGGATCTGCTCTTGCGGCATGAGTTCGCCCAGGGTCTGGCGCAGGCGCGTCACGCTGTCCGGGAAGCGGTTGTTGAGCACGATGTGCAGGTCGTGGCCGCCGGCGCGCTTGAGCATGGCTTGCAGCAGCGCCATGGAATAGCGGCCGATGCCGCGGTGTGTGCTGGAACCCTGGCAGGCTTGCAGGTCAATTACGATACGCATGGGAGGGACTCGCGAAGATCAGGAGTGAGGCGCGGCGCGGCGCAGGTCGGCAAACATGCGGCGCGCGGCGTCCGGAAGCTGGTTGAGGTCAGGCGGCAGGGCGACGTCTTCCGCCGGCGCGGTCTTGGCGCGCAGGTACAGCTTGATGGCCAGCGCACGCAGGAACGGCACGCGCATCAGCGCGCGGCGCAGGAAGAACGACAGGCGCGGACGCGCGAGCACATAACGCACCATGGCGCCCAGCAGCCGCTTGATCCGGCGCAGCACGCCATTGACCAGACGGCGCGGCAGGCGCCGCAGCCAGCCCGGGGCGCTGCTCAGCATCATGCTGCCCTGGCGCAGCGGACGCGTGATGCGCCACGACAGGCTGGCCAGCAGCGCTGCCTCGCGCGCTTCGACCGCTTGCACCAGCGCCTGTTCGTTGACGAGCCGCTGGTCCATGATGGCGCGCTGTTCCAGGTAGTGCTGGCGGTCGTGTTCAAGACGGCCGGCCTGTTCCTCGACCATGCCGCGTACCTGGTTCAGTTCGCGGGACAGCTCGTCGGCGCGCGCGCGCTGCTGTTCCAGCTGGCCGTATTTGTGCTTCCACTCGGCCACGTGGGCCTGGGCCCAGGTGCGCGAGGTAGCGGCTTCCGCTTCGGCCGCCGCAGTGCGTTGCTGCCACACGGTCAGCGGGAAGCTGTGGGGGTGGCCTTCGGCCAGGATGTAACCGTCGTCCGGATTTGGCGGCAGTTGCAGCGCGGCGGCCAGCGCCGCCTGTTGCGGCGCAACATAGTACTGCTTCCAGCCGTCCTGATAGGCCAGCGTGTAGCCGGCTGCCTGCAGTGCCGGCTGGGTGGCGCCGGCGCGCGCGCGCAGCACCACCAGCCATGGCTGCCAGCGCTGCAGGTCAAAGCCGGCCAGCGCGGCGGCCGGATCGGCCATGCCCAGGTGGACGAAATGCAGCGGGCCTTGCAGGTGCTCGGCGCATACCTGGTCCAGCGTGCGCAGCGCGGCCTGGCGCAGCACCACGTCCTGGCCCTGCGCGCGGTATGCCTCGGCCTGCACGGCGTCCAGCGTCGACAGCGGCGTGTTGGGCACTTCGTAGAAATCGGCCGTGCCTTCGGCCGCAGCGGCGGCCAGTTGCAGGTTGATGTCGGCCGGGCGCGCGATGCGCAACTGGCGCAGCGGCGTGTAGGCCGGTTCCAGATTGATGCCGTGCCAGCCGCGTTCATAGAACAGCTGCGTGGCCGAACCGGCCAGCGGGTCGCCGGCGCCGACGTCGAGGTACTGGCCGTGCGCGATCTGGCGCAGCGCGCGCCACAGCATCAGGTCTTCGAAATGGGCGGCGTAGGATATCAGGCGCATGGCGCGTCTCCGTGGTCGATCGCTATTTCCGGATCGAGCCAGGTGCAGCCCTCGAAATAGCTGTGTTTCAGGTTCATCACTTCAAACACCAGCGCCAGGTCGCGCCACTCGTAGTTGGCGGTCAGGTGGTTGTCGCTACTGTGCAGCGCGGTGGCCACCGAGTAGCTGCCTGGCCCCAGGTTGAGCGGGAAGCTGGCGCGCACCGTCAGGCGCTGGCCGGCGCGCAGGTTGGTCAGCGGCTTGAGCTTGTGGAAGGTGTTGGTGCCAAAGATGTTCTGTCCCAGGCGGTCCTTGATGCGGTAGCCCAGCGTCATTTCCGGCAGGTCGTCGTGGATCGCCACGCGCATTTCCAGCGTGACGTTGGTGCCGGTGCCGTGCACCTCGGCTGGTTCGCCGTCGTCCTTGAGCAGGGCGACGTGTTCCACCGTGGCCTGGCCGGTGCCGGAAATGGTCTGCACCTTGCCGCTGTCGAGCGTTTCCTGGCGCACGTTGTCGCCTTCGCGTTCGGCCAGCATGGCGTTGTACAGGTCCATGATTTCTTCGGGCGTGCCTTCCTTGCTGACGCGGCCGCGGTCGAGCAGGATGGCGCGGTCGCATACCGACTGGATCGCGCCTTTGTCGTGCGAGACGATCAGCAAGGTGGTGCCTTCGGCGCGGAAGCCGCGGATGCGCTCAAAGCTCTTGTGCTGGAAGTAGGCGTCGCCCACCGACAGCGCCTCATCGACGATGAGCACGTCGGGACGGCGCGCGGTGGCCACGCTGAACGCCAGGCGCATCTGCATGCCGCTCGAATACACGCGCACCGGCTGATCGATGTATTCGCCGATTTCGGCAAACGCTTCGATCTCGGGCATCAGGCGGTCCAGTTCGTCCACAGTCAGGCCCAGCAGCTGGCCGGCCATGTAGCAGTTCTGGCGGCCCGTGAAGTCGGGGTGAAAGCCCATGCCCAGTTCCAGCATGGCGGCCACGCGGCCATTGATGGTGACGCTGCCGGTGCTGGGCGCCACGGTGCCCGTGATCAGCTTGAGCAGCGTGCTCTTGCCGGCGCCGTTGATGCCGATGATGCCCAGCGCCTGGCCGGGTGCGACTGCAAAGCTGATGTCCTTGAGGACCCAGATGGTTTCGTGGCGCGGCCGCGACGGCATCAGCCATTCGAGCAGGCGGGCGCGGTGGCTGTGGTAGCGGCGGTAAGCCTTGCCCAGATGATTTACGCGGATGCTGCCGTTCACAGTTCGTCTACCATTTCTCCCGCGCGCTTGCGGAACAGTTGCATGCCCAGCAGGCACAGGATGACCGCCACGGCGGCCGGTTGCAGCAGGCTGGCCCAGTCAGGCGCGCGCTGGTGTACCAGGATGTCCTGGAATGCGGCGATGACCGGCACCATCGGGTTCCAGGCCAGCCAGGCGCGCACGCCTTCCGGTAGCACGTTGGCCGGGTAGACCACTGGCGTGAACCAGAACCAGAACTGCAGCGCGATCGAGAAGAACTGGCCGACGTCGCGGAAGAACACGTTGAGCACGGCCAGTATCATGCCCAGGCCAATCGCCAGCAGGATTTCCAGCAGCAGCACCGGCAGCATGGCGGCATACGGCCAGCCCGGGAAGTCGCCCGAGAACACCAGGAACAGCGTGAACAGCGTGAAGATGATGGCAAAGTTCAGCAGCGCATTGCTGACCACGATGATGGGCAGGCAGATGCGCGGGAAGTTGATCTTCTTGATGAGGCCGGCGTTTTCAATGAAGACGTTCTGCGCCTTGCTGGTGATTTCGGCAAACAGGTTCCAGGTCAGCACGCCGGCGCACAGGTAGATGCTGTAGCCGAACGCGGAGGTGCTGCCGGCCAGGCGGTTGTGCATCACCTGCGAGAAGATCACGGTGTAGACCACGATCATCGCCAGCGGATTGAGCACGGTCCAGGCGGCGCCGAGGATCGAGTTGCGGTATTTGGACTGGAATTCGCGCTGCACGCTGCCGAGGATGAAGCCGCGGTAGCTGGCGATGTTGCGCAGGCGGCCGAGAACGATCATGCTCGGACTCCCGGGGCGCGGTGGAAATGGGTGTGTGGTGTCATGGTTGGGGACAGTGGGGCGCCGCGCGGACTGCGTCGGCAAAAAAGCGCGCAATTATACATTGCGCTTCAGGGGCCTTCGACCAGCTTTTGCAGGCCTTGCGGATCGACGATGCGCAGTTCCTGATTAACCTTCTGGATGATGCCTTGCTGGACCAGCGCAGCCAGGGCACGGGTCACGGTTTCGCGGCTGGTGTTAATCATATTGGCGATGTCCTGGTGGGTCGGCAGGTTCTTCACCACCTCCGGATCGCCGGGCTGTTCGGGCGCGGTTTTCATCTGCACCAGGTAGGTGTAGATGCGGCGCGAGGTATTGTTGATGCTGAGCAGCGAGCGGAATTCCGAATCGCGCTGAATCTTGGCCGCCAGGTGGCGCAGCATCAGGTTGGCCACCGAAGGCGAGTGCGAAAACAGGTGCAACGCCGCCGGCGCCGGCAGGAACGCCACCAGCACCGAACTCATGGCCACCACCGAGGCGGTGCGCTGGGAACCGTTGATGACGGCGATCTCGCCAAAGAAGTCGCCCGGCGCCAGCATGCGCAGGCCGATCGCGCGGCCGTCTTCGGTGACGTCGATGACTTGCAGCTGGCCCGACAGCAGGAACAGCAGGCCGTCGCCGGCCGCGCCTTTCTGCAGCACGATGTCGCGCTTGTTGTACTGGCGGAAGCGCAGCTCGGGCTTGAGACGCTGCACTTCCTCATCGCTGAGCCCGGCCAGCAGCGGAATCCGGCGCAGGTGCACTTGCACATTCTGCGTCGTCGCTTCGTTGCCTTCGGCGGGGGCCGCGGCCAGCTGTTCGGTGTCGATTGCTTTTGTCATCAGTGTTGAACTCGTGGCGGCGACTGGCAAGCCGTACGCCTAAAACGTTACTTATACACAATTTCGCCGAAGAAGCGGCGAATTGTTGCAGTTTGTTGCAGCTGTCACAGGTTGGACCAGCGCCAGCTCAACTGGATCTGATGGGCATCGTACTGGAAGATCGGAATGTTCTCCCGGTTCCGGACCTCGCGCCATTCCAGCTGCAGGGTCTGGTTACGTTGCAGCGAATAGCTCAGCACACCGCGCAGTACGACATTGTTCTGTTTGCGTATCACGTCAATCACCGTGGGCGAATACACGCTGGCGCCGGTCCAGCGCTGGCCGCTCAGTTCCAGCTCCGCCTGCAAGGCATCCGTGACGACGCGCCGGCCGTACAGCCGTGCCGACCAGCCACTGCGGTCGCCGCCAGGACGCAGGTCGCTGCCGAGGTCACGCTGGTAGCCCAATGCGAGCTGGGCCTGGGTGGTGTCATTCCGGTAGCCCAGCATATTGCGCAGCTCGACGGTGGTGGCGTCGAAATGGGCCAGGGTTTTATAACTGGTGCGCGACACGCTGCCCAGCAGGCTGAAATCATAACCCTTCGGCAGTTTCCACGGCGGCGCGGCACGCAACTGCACTTGCGCCTGTTCCTGGTACAGCACGCCGCCCAGGGTCAGCGCGCCTAACAGGCCGGTGCTGCGCAGCTGCCAGCGGCCCGCCTGCCATGGATGCTCGGCGCCGACAAACAGCGACGCCGTATTATAGCTGGACTGCCGGTCGTACTGGCGCAGGTGTGCCTGGGCAAACGCCAGGTCGCCGTCGGGCGTGATCTCGCGCAGGTAGTCGCCCGACGCCACGCTGTAATGGTCGCTGTGCGGCTTGTATTCCGGCAAGAGTTCCAGTGGAATGCCGTTGCTGTCGGTGAAGTAAGGCGTGCTGGCGCCCTGATTGACATTGCTGTCGTAGCCACGCGCGCCCGTGACGTTCCACAGCGTCTGCGCTTTCCAGCGGTAGCAGCCCTGTTCGCGTTGCTGGGCGATGATGTCGCGGATGCCGGGCGGCGGCTGGAAATCGCGCTCGATGCGCGCGAACAGCGCTTCGGCGTCGGCGTCGTGGCCCAGCGCGCACTGAATCATTGCCAGGTCCAGCCATTCGCCGGCATGCTGCGGACCGCGCGCAATCAGCCGCTCCAGGATCAGGCTGGCGTCGGCGCGGCGGCCGTCGGCAATCGACTGCATGGCTGACAGGTACAAGTCCTCCTCCACCGGCGTTTCCTCAGCGCAGGCAATGGCGGCGAACAGTAATCCACCCAGCAGGGCAGGCAGGTATTTCTTCACAAAACTCCTTGTTGCAGCGCTGGCGCTGCCAGGGTATACAGAGTAGTCGGATGCTCCTTGCCGCGCAAAGTGAGCTCACCGATATGGCGCAGCCGGTGGCGCTGGCACAACGCCGCAGTGCCAGGGCCGATAATCACGTCGTGTGGCAGGTCGCGCGCGGCCGTCTCCAGCCGCGATGCCACGTTGACGCTGTCGCCGACCGCAGTATAAATGCTGCGTGCGGCCGAGCCGAAATCGCCGGCCATGGCGCGCCCGCTTTCAATGCCGATGCGGACCCGCACCGGCGCCAGACCTTGCCGTAGGCGCGCAGCGTTAAACTTGGCCATGCCGGCCTGGATGGCTTCGGCGGCGTCCAGCGCCTGGTCGGCGTGATCCGGCACCGGCAGCGGCGCGCCCCAGAACGCCACCAGGCCGTCACCGGTGAACTTGTCCAGCGTACCGCGCGCGGCCAGTACCGGGCCGGTCAGGCAATCGAGGAAGGCGCGCGTCAGTTCCGCGGCCTGTTCCAGCGGCAATGCGGCCACGTGGCTGGTATAGCCTTGCATGTCGGCAATCAGCGTGGTGACGTCGCAGTGGCTGGGTTTGAGCGGGTCCAGCAGATTGTTACGCAGTAATTCATCGACCACGGCGTCGGCCACGTACTGGCGCAAGGTATCGAGCAGGCGGCGCGACTGGCCCTGGGATTGCTGCCATGCAAATGGCACGCCCACGGCCAGCAGGAACAGATTGCCGAGCAGCGGGCCGCTGATGCCAAACACAGCGTCATGCGGCGCCATGTACCAGCACAGCACCAGCCACAGCGCCGACGCGCCGGCCAGCACGGCGACATTCACCAGTGCCGACTTGCGCGGCAGCGCCCAGACGCACAGCACAATCGTGGCGCCGGCAAACAGGACCGCAATCAGGCGCCCCGGCCAGGAGGCGGGCGCCTGGCCGGCGCGCACGTCGAGCTGGGCGGTGAGCGCGGCCGCGTGGACCAGCAATCCGCTGGTCGAGGCCGACAAGGGCGTTGCCACGCGGTCAGCCAGGCCCAGCGACGAGGAGCCGATCAGCACCAGCTTGTCCTTCAGCAAGTCCGCAGGCGCGCTCAGGTCGAGGATCATGCTGGCCGGGATCACCACGTAGGCGTCCCATTTGAGCCGGTAGGGCAGGCGGCGCAAGCCGTCGCCCTGCTGCATGCCGCCCGTGGGGCCGGAGGTCGCCAGCCTGGTCGCGCTGCAGCAGCCCAGCAGGGCCAGCGACAGCGTAGGGTAGGTGCGGCCATCAAACCAGGTCTGCATGGGCAGGCGGCGGATCACGCCGTCCGGGTCGGGCAAAAAGCCGATATTGCCGATATGGGCAGCTTGCGCCAGACCGGCATGATTGGCGATGTAGCCGCTGGCCGGCACGGCGTCGCCTGTCTTGGGGGCGGGCGTGCCGCCAGCCAGCTGGCCGACGCGCAGCGGCATATTGCCGTTGTAGTCAAATGCCTGGGGCAGCACCAGCGGACCGTGCTGGCTCAGCATGGCCAGCCGCGTGTCGCCGCCGGCGTCGGCCGGCTCCGGCATCACCAAGTCGAGGGCGACGCCGCGCGCGCCATAGGCGCCCAGCAGCTGCTCGATCATGCTGGCAATGCGCTCGCGCGGCCAGGGCCAGGGGCCGGCCGCCGCCAGACTGGTCTCGTCGATATCAATAACCGCGATGCGCTGCTCTTTCTGCGTGGAGGCCTGACGCAGGATCAACTGGTCGCGCAGCCACTCGTCGGCGCTGGTCCATGCCAGCCCGCTATGCTGCCATTGCCCACCGACGGCCAGCAACAGGGCCGCCAGCGCGATCAGCCGGCGCAGATTGGCGGCTGAAATAAAGGGTGGCAAAAAAGGCAACTTCATCGATGCAAACAGGTCATTCGGGGCAGGGTAGGGTGTTGGACTTATTGGCTAGTCAGCAAGTATAACTTGTTGCTAAGAAATGCGAGTGGCCACAAATGTGTAACAAATAGTGAAAAACAGTAACAGCGGTAGCTGGGGGCTTACTGACAGGCTACAGTGTAGCTTAGAGTAAAGGGTCTGCGTGCGAATGTGACGGGCATCACAGGATTTTTTTCACGCTGGCCGCAAAATGTGCCCAAAAGGAGTAATGAATATGTGGTCTCAACTTTCGCCGAATAATCTGCTGCGCCATTGGCAAGGCTTTGCGCTGGGCGCTGCCATGCTGGTGGGCGCCAACGCGTATGCGGGCGAGGCGGGCCGCATTGTTTTCGTTACTGGTGAAGTCTATGCCGACAGCCGCCGTGCCGCGCTCAACGACGCGGTCCAGGAAGGCCAGGAGCTGAGCACCGGCAAGGATGGCTATGTCTACCTGAAAACGGCGGACGATGGCCTGCTGATCCTGCGCCCGGCCAGCCGTGCGCGCATCGTGGCCTACCATGTGGACCGTCAAGTGCCGTCCAACACCCACGTCAAGCTGGAATTGCTGTCTGGCGTGGCGCGCAGCGTTTCCGGCACTGCCGTCAAGCAGGCGCGCCAGAATTTCCGTTTCAATACGCCAGTGGCTGCCATCGGCGTGCGCGGCACCGACTTTACCGTGTTTACCGACCAGGAAAGCTCCAGCGTGACCGTGCTGTCGGGCGCGATCGTGGTCAGCGGCTTTGGCGGCGCCTGCCTGCCAACCGGCGGCGGCCCATGCGAACACACGGCCAGCCGGGAGCTGGCGGCTGGTCAGACTGGCCAGATGCTGAAGGTGAAGCGTGGTGAAACCGCGCCGCAGTTGCTGAATAATAGTAGCTCGGCCCCCGATGCAGTTTCGCCACCCCGTACCGACGAACCCTCTGGCAAGAGCGGTAATGGCCAGGCGCTTAGCGAGCCTAGCCTGGATGCACAGAAAGCTGCACTGGTGTTGCAGCAAGTGCGTAATAGCATCACCAAGAACTCTAATAACACCAGTGAGCAGCCGACCGTAACAGTGCCTCCACCGGAAGTGGTGACGCCGCCAACGGTTGTTGTACCTACCGAACCGCCAAGTCAGTTAGTTTGGGGGCGATGGGCTGCAGTGGCTGATCAGGCGCCACTGATAGATTCTGCGGCCTTGCTGGCTGCTGGCGGCAAACGTGTGGCATATAACTCGTACTACACTATTATTCGGACCAAGGGCGCGGACTGGGAAGTACCCCAACAAGGTTCAATGGGCTTTGCGCTGCGCGCCAGCGATGCATTTGTGATGGATAGTGCCACCCAGACAGCGACCCCGGCCACATTGCAGAATGGCCAGTTGCAGGTAGATTTTGGCAAGCGCACTTTCAGTACTGGGTTTGACCTGCTGAACGCCGGTCAGACGTATAAGCTCCAATCTACTGGTTTCGTCGGTGGTACGGGTGAATTAAGTGGCAATATACAGTACGTCGGCGGCACTAATATGTCAGTCAGCGGTGCATTAGGTGCGGCCAATAACGCTGCTTATATATTCTCCTCGCGTCTGGACGAAAAGCGTGTCGCCAACGGGGTAACTTACTGGACCAAGTGAGTTAGTCAGTGAACAGAAAAATGCCGCGGTTTGCGGCATTTTTTTTGCACGCTTCATTTGAGCGCGCCGATATTCCTTTTTTAAATATACTAAAACCCTCATTAACCCGGTGGGAATGAATGTTGTATGTGCTAAAGCATTAAGCAGCCAGCACTATTGATTTCCCCATAAGCTTCTCCCATAATGCATCTCGCACTTTTTTATAGAAAAAACCTATAAAAATAAGAAGATTCCGCAGTTTCGTGTGATGGCTGTCACATAAAGCTGTGCGAGCTTCTGCCATTATGGCTGCCGTAGTACTGCAAGCTCATTGCTGCGAAGCAGAAAATTTATTAATCCTTAGGAGTTATTCAATGGCTACCGTTACCGCCGCATCCGCGACTGATATCCAAACCCTGTACGTAGCGTACTTCAACCGTCCAGCAGATCCACTGGGCTTGCAAGCTTGGCTGAACACCGGCGCATCGATGGCTACCATCGCTGCTGGTTTCTCGGCTTCGCAAGAATACAAAGACACCTACGGCGGCAAAACCCCGCTGGATCTGGTTGATTCGATCTACATGAACCTGTTCGGCCGTCACGCTGAAGCTGCTGGTCTGCTGTACTGGGCAGGCAAGCTGCAAGCTGGCACCGAAACTTTCGCTAGCATCGTTCTGACCATCGCTGGCGCTGCTCAAAACGACGACCTGACCGCGATCAACAACAAGGTATCGGCTGCTGCTACCTTCACCACCTCGCTGGACACCGCTGATGAAATCCGCGGCTACGATGGCGCTGCTGCTAACGCTGTTGCTAAACAGTGGCTGGCTACCATCACCACCGATGCAAGCCTGGCAACCGCCACCACCCCAGCTGCTCTGCAAGCTGTTGCTCAAGCTGCTGCTGACGCACACGCTGGCACCGTCAACAACCCACTGAACCTGGTTCTGACCACCGGCGTTGACACCATCGTTGGCGGCGCAGGTAACGACACCATCACCGCTTCGAACAGCGGCGCAACCAGCACCCTGACCGGTTTGGATTCGATCGACGGTGGCGCAGGTAAAGACACCCTGGTCATCTCCGACGTCGCTGGCGGCGTGGACCTGTCCCTGCTGGCATCGGTGAAAAACGTTGAAGTTACCACCGTTACCTCGACTGGCTCGCTGGCTAACAATGCTGCTGACGTTTCGGCTTGGGCTGGTCTGACCAATGCTAACTTCAGCCTGAAATCTGCTGCCGTACAAAGCATCACCGCTGCTGATACCACCGCTGTAACCGTATCGAACACGGCTGGTGTTACCGTTAAAGGCGGCTCGGCAATCACCGTTACCGCTGGTACCGGCGCTTCGGTTACCACCGCTCTGAACACTCTGTCGGCTGCCATCACCGCTGCTAGCACCGATGCAGATATCACCACTGCTCTGAACGCTGCTATTGCTGCTAACGCAATCACCGCCGGTCAGCGTACCGCACTGGAAACCGCTTACGGCTTCGGCGGCGGCGCTGCTAACCCAACCGGTGCTGAAGTCACCGCTGGTCAAGCTCTGATCACTGGCTACCTGGGCACCGTTGCTACCACCAACGCAGTAACCGCGACCTCGAATGGCGCCCTGGCTAGCGCTGCTATCAAAGGTGGTTCGACTGTGACTATCACCGACGGTTCGACCAACAGCGACCAACTGAAATCGGTATCGCTGGATGGCAATGCTGGTGCTGCGGCTCTGAGCGGCAAGGCCCTGACCTCGGTTAGTGTGGCTAACACCAATCAGAACGTTACCATCACCAACGGCACCGCTTCGCACACCGAAAGCGTGACCCTGAACAAAGTGACCGGCGGCACCATTCAAGATGCAGCTGCTACCACCCTGAACGTAATTACTTCCGGCACCAAGAGCTCGGGCGTAACGTTCTCGGCTGCTGCTGCAACCAAAGTGAATGTGGCTGCTGCTGTTGACCTGTCGGCTACCGTTACCGCTGCCGCTGCTACCAGCGTTGCAGTGTCGGGCGCAGGCAAAGTGACCATCGCTGGCGCAACCCTGGACGCAGCTGCTGTGATCGACGCATCGGCTAGCACCGGCGGCGTGACCGTAACCCCAACTCTGGCTGCTGGCCAGAACTTCATCGGTGGCGCAGGTAAAGACAGCATCACCATCGGCGCAACCACCAAGTCGATCAACCTGGGCGCTGGTGATGACACCGTCACCCTGACCGGCGCCCTGGGCACCAATGGTAAAGTGGACGGCGGCGCAGGTAACGACACCATCGCTGGTGCCGCTGCTGTAATGTCGGCCATCTCGGGTGCTGACGCTGCTAACCTGGTCAACTTCGAAACCTACAAAGTTACCGATGCACTGACCGCTTCGACCTTCGACGTTTCGCAAATCGCCGGTCTGGTGAACTTCGTTGCTGGTGCTGGTGTTGGTACCGGTCTGGCTGCTTCGGCAACTGGCCTGGGCGCTAATGCTAACGTAAGCGTTCTGGGCGCTATCGCCAATGACGGTTCCCTGAGCATCGCTCTGAAAACCGACACCGCCGCTGACGTTGTCAACCTGACCCTGAACCACGGCTGGACCACCAACGATGATGCAACCGTAACCAACACCAACGCTACGACCACCATCATCGCTGCTAACATCGAGACCCTGAACGTAGTTAGCACCGGTACCCCAACCGTAGCAACTGCAGATCTGTCGGCCGGTAGCAAAGCTGACACCCTGACCAACGTTCTGTCGCTGACCGACAACCAACTGGTAACCCTGAAAGTTTCGGGCGACCAACTGTTCTCGTTCACCGCAGCTGCTGGTCAGACCAAGCTGGCAACCATCGACGCATCGGCTAATACTGCTGGCGCAACCATCAACGCTGCTGCTGACACCATCGCTGTGACCATCAAAGGTACCGCGAAGGCCGACGTTATCACCAGCGGCACCCAAGGTGACACCATCACCGGCGGTGGCGGCAACGATCTGTTCAAGTTCGGCGCTGGTTCGTCGTCGATCGGTACCGGCAAGTTCGATACCATCACCGACTTCGTAGCTAACACCTACGGCAATGCCCAGTCGGGCGGCGTGGACACCGGCGGTGCTGGTACCGGCGCCAATGCTGCAACCGCCAAGTGGACCGGCGACGTTCTGTCGTTCGCTCACGCTGGCACCGGCGCGACCGCGTTCAAAGTTGACATCCTGACCTCGGCAGCTGACGCTACCACCTACCTGGCAAACAACAAAGATGCCAACGGTGTAGTTGCTGCTCTGGACTCGACCAACAACAACCTGTACGTTGACAACACCGGCGACGGCGTTGCTGACTTCTACATCCACCTGACCGGCGTGACCACCATCACCGCCGCTGCCTTCCAGATCGTTTAATCGATTCGGTAGCATGACCGGCACTCCAGTGCCGGTCTCGGGAGTAAAAGAGCTGGGCGTAAGCCTGGCTCTTTTTTTATTTACAACACTTGAAAAGCCGTTGCGGTGCAAGTGTATGATGGTCCTACCTGACAGTTTCCGTACCCTGCGGAGCAACAAACTGTAAAAAATGTGACGAGGATCACATTTTCTGAATGAATTGAGCGATAATGTCGCGGTTCGCCTATTTTTGGCAGAAATCCCTTTTTCTGCGCCGCCCCGCAGACCAACATTGCACAGTGATTCATCAATGAAAACATCTGATAAAAAACTCAACGAGATCCAAAAGGTCTTGCTCTCCTTTAAGCAAAGCTTCTGGACCGTCGGTACCTTCAGCGCCGTTAGCAATCTGCTGATGCTGGTACCGTCGCTGTATATGTTGCAGGTCTACGACCGCGTCATCCCGAGCCGCAGCGAATACACGCTGCTGATGCTGACGCTGATGATGCTGGGCGCCTACCTGTTCATGTCGGCACTGGAGCTGATACGCACTTTTGTGCTGGTACGCTTGGGCGCACGCTTCGACATGGAGTTGAACCGTCGGGTCTATACGGCTGCATTTGAGCAGAACCTGCGCCGTGTAGGCGGTAATGCGGGCCAGGCTCTGCAGGATCTGACCAACCTGCGCCAGTTCCTGACCGGTAACGCCCTGTTTGCTTTCTTCGATGCGCCATGGTTCCCGGTCTACCTGATCGTTATCTTCATTTTTGAGCCGGGTCTGGGGATCTTTGCGCTGTGCGGCACCTTGGTGCTGGTAGTGCTGGCTTACGTCAATGAGCGCGTCTCGCATCAGCCACTGGCGGAAGCCAACAGCATGGCAGTCGCCTCCAGCGCCATGGCCAGCAATAATCTGCGCAACGCCGAAGTGATTGAGTCGATGGGCATGCTGCCGAACCTGATGAACCGCTGGTTCAAGGTGCATGGCCGCTTCCTGCACCTGCAAGCCTCGGCCAGCCAGAAAGCTGGCATGGTGCAGTCAGTCACGAAGTTTGTGCAGGTGTCGCTGCAGTCGCTGGTACTGGGCTATGGTGCTTTGCTGGTGTTGGAGGGCAAAATCTCTTCCGGCATGATGATTGCCGCTTCTATTCTGGTTGGCCGTGCACTGCAGCCAGTGCAACAGGTGATTGGTGTGTGGAAGAGTTTTGCCAGCACCCGTAGTGCTTATGAGCGCCTGGTCGCGTTGCTGGAATCCAATCCAGTGCGTCCCGTCGGCATGGAATTGCCTAAGCCAACGGGAGCGGTAGCTGTTGAAGGCGTTACCGCAGCGCCGCCCGGCAGCAATGCGCCTGTGCTGAAGAGCCTGAGTTTTGCCGTCAATGCCGGCGATGTGGTGGGCGTGATCGGCCCTAGCGGCAGCGGCAAGTCAACGCTGGCGCGGCTGCTGGTCGGCGTCTGGCCGGCCATGGTCGGCAAGGTACGCCTGGATGGTGCGGATATCTACCAGTGGAACAAGGGCGAACTCGGTCCGAACATTGGCTATCTGCCGCAGGATATCGAACTGTTCAGCGGTACCGTGAATGAAAACATTGCCCGCTTCGGCGATGTGGACCCTGAACGTGTAGTGGCCGCTGCCAAGCGCGCCGGCGTGCACGATATGATTTTGCACCTGCCGCAAGGCTATGACACGGTGCTGGGCGAAGGTGGCGCCGGTTTGTCGGGCGGCCAGAAACAGCGTCTGGGTCTGGCCCGCGCCATGTACGGTGATCCGTCGCTGCTGGTGCTGGACGAACCCAACTCCAATCTGGACGATATCGGTGAACAGGCTTTGGTGCAAGCTGTTGCCGCGCTGCGCCAGCAAGGCAAGACGGTGGTGTTGATTACCCACCGCACCAATATCATCGGCGTGACCAATAAATTGTTGCTGTTACGCGAAGGCCAGTTGGCAATGTTTGGTCCAACCCAGGATGTGCTCAACGCGTTGAACGAAGCGAACCAGAAGCAAATTCAGGCGCAGCAACAGGCCCAGGCGCAAGCACAAGCTGCGCAGGCTGCCGCCGCCCAAGCTGCCGCGCAGGCACAAGCCAACGCTGCTACTGAACAGGAATAATCATGAGTAATCTGATCTCGAAGAAAAAAGATGTCGCGGATGTCATCTCGCATGACGTTACGCCTTTGACTGTGAATACCGATGCCTCGGCCTATGCCCGTATCGGCTGGATCATCGTGCTGGTCGGTGTGCTTGGCTTTATCATCTGGGCCTCGTTTGCACCGCTGAATAAAGGGGTGCCGATGCCAGGCACCGTGACCAAGGAAGGCAATCGCAAGTCGGTGCAGCATTTGACCGGCGGCACCGTGCAGGAAATTCTGGTCAAGGATGGCGATGTGGTGAAAGCCGGCCAAGTGCTAGTGCGTATCAACAGCACTGCTGCGAAGTCGCAGCTGGAAACCACCCGCGCCCAATATTTCACCGCCCGTCTGACGGAAGCGCGCCTGACTGCTGAACGTGACGGCGCCAAGTCGATGGCTTTCCCGGCGTCGTTGCAGGAATTCAAAAACGATCCGCGTGTTGTCGAAGGCTTTGCCCTGCAACAGCAACTGTTCTCCTCGCGCCGTATGTCGCTGGAAAACGAACTGGGCGGCATCGAGGAAAGTATCGCTGGCCTGAAGCTGCAAAATGCCGGTCTGGCGGAAGCGCGCGACAGCAAAAAAGCGCAAATCGCGATCATGAAAGAACAGACGGAAAACCTGCGTGACCTGGCCAAGGATGGCTACGTGGCGCGTTCCAAACTGCTGGACTCTGAGCGTATTTACGCGCAACTGAGCGGCGATCTGTCGCAGGATATCGGCAACCTGGGCCGTGGTCAGCGCCAGATCTCGGAGCTGCAGTTGCGCCGTATGCAGCGCCAGCAGGACTATCAGAAGGAAGTCCGTTCGCAGCTGTCGGATACGCAGCGCGAAGCTGAAGCATTGTCCAGCCGTGTCATTGGCCAGAACTACGATCTGGCTCAGACCGACGTGCGTGCGCCAGTGGATGGTACCGTAGTGGGGCAGGCTGTGTTCACCACTGGTGGCGTGGTCGGAGCCGGCATGAAACTGATGGAAATTGTACCGAGCGGCGATGCGCTGGTGGTGGAAGGTCAATTGCCAGTGAACTTGATCGACCGTGTGCATAACGGCATGCCTGCTGAACTGATGTTCTCGGCTTTCAACGTTAACCGTACGCCGCACATTCCAGGCGAAGTGATTCAGGTATCGGCTGACCGCACGGTGGATGAGCGCTCCGGCACCCCGTACTATAAAGTGCGAGCCCGCGTGACGCCGGAAGGCGCCAAGATGATCGCCCAGATGAAACTGGATATCCAGCCTGGCATGCCAGTGGAAATGTTCGTCAAGACGGGCGAACGTACGCTGATGAGCTATCTGTTGAAGCCAGTGTTTGACCGCGCCAAGACGTCGCTGTCGGAGGACTAAGCATGAACGCTCATTTCAAGCCGCGCCGTCTGGCACTGACGGCGGCACTGGCCAGTGCGCTCATGCAGATGGGTAGCGCGCAAGCGATGTCGCTGATGCAGGCTTACCAGGCAGCGCTGGCCAACGATGCGACCTACCAGCAGGCATTGCAGGATGCCGAAGCGGGTAAGGAATTCAAGACGATAGGCCGCTCCAATCTTTTGCCAAATGTGCAGGCTAACTACTCGTTTAGCCATAACCGCGCTGACCAGACGACGGATTACGGTCCGCCGCTTAACAAACGAACTGACCACCCTGAATATGTAAGTCGTTCGAGCAGCCTGAATCTGCGCCAGTCGATCTACAACCCTGATGGGTGGGCGCGCTATAAGCAAGGCCAGGCGCAAACGGCTTATGCCGCCGAAAATTTCGAAGGGCGTGCGCAAGAACTGATCGGTCGTGTTGTGGGTGCTTATATCGATGCGTTGTTTGCGGACGAGCAGGTACGCATTAACACCGCGCAGCGTGACATGTACAAAGAGCAGAAAGCTGTCAACGACCGCCTGTTTGAAAAAGGTGAGGGTACCAAGACCGATATGCTGGAAACCCAGTCACGGCTGGACTTGGCGGAAGCCCAGTTGATCGAGGCGCTGGATAACCAGCAAACCCAGTTGGCCATGCTGTCGACCATGGTGGGTGAAGAAGTCAAATCGTTGGACCGTCTGATGCCAGAGTTCCGTATTGGTCAGTCCCCAGAGAGTTTTGAGACCTGGCGTAAGATTGCCCTGGAAAACAATCCAGATATCAAGGCACAGGGTTTTGGTATCGAAGCGGCACGCCAGGAGGTGGCCAAGAGCCAGGCAGGTCACAAGCCGCGCCTGGACTTTGTTGCCAGCTATAGCAAGGCTACTGCAGAGACACTTAACACCAATAACCAGGACTCGACCAACCGCACCATCGGTATTCAGCTGACTGTGCCGCTGTACTCGGGCGGTGCCGTATCGGCAACGGCCCGGCAGTCGGTAGCGGGGCTGGAGAAAGCCAAGGCTGAACTGCAGCTACGCACTGATAAGGTGATGGTTGAGCTGCGCAAGCAGTACGCATCAGTGCTCAGCAGCGTTACCCGTATCCGTGCATTGGAAAAAGCGGTGAGCTCGGCGGACTTGCTGATCACCGCAACTGAGCAAAGCATCAAAGGTGGCGTGCGTATCAATCTCGACTTGCTGAATGCACGCCAGCAGCTGTACACCAGCCAGCGCGATCTGGCGCAGGCACGCTACACTTATCTGGTGGCGTTATTGAAACTGCGCACAGCAGCTGGTGTCGTCAGCGCTGACGATGTCCGCGAAATTGGCGCTTACTTCAAGTAGCCTGACGACGCGATAACGCATCACCCCAACGGCGGCCCAGTATGTGGCTGCCGTTTTCTATTGTACGGTGTACCGCGTACGCCAGCGCCAGTGTGCAGGGCAGGGTAATCAGCATCGCCACGCCATAGCGGCAGCCCTGGTCGATCAGGATCTTCAGCGCGCAGTAGCCGAACAGGGCGTGCACGCAGTACAGCGGATAGCTGATCGCGGCCAGGAAGTCCAGCACGCGCACGGGGCGGAAACGGTCGCGCAGCGCGTAGCACACGCCAAACACCAGATACGCACAGTAGTACCACACGGTCACCGCCGGGAACTGGCCCTGTTGCGGGCCCATCGACCAGCTCCAGCTGAAGGCGGCCACCGTCAGCAGCGAGCGCCACACCAGCGCGCGCGTGGAGATCAGTTGCGTGGCATGCTGGTAGAACAGGCAGCCGGTCATCATGAAAACGATATAGTTCAATTCCATCAGCAGCGGCGTGGCGATGGCAACGCCATGTTCGCCGTTCCACGTCAGCGCCAGTGCTGCCGCCAGAAAGCCCAGCAGCCATACCGGGGACGGCCGGAACAGCGCTGCCGCGCCCACTGCCATGAGCAGATAGAATTTGATTTCAATTGCCAGCGTCCAGTTGACCGCGTCCATCGACGGGAAGCCCAGCAGGTTGTGCACCAGCAGGGCGTTGGCCGCGAGCACCTTGGCGTCATAGGTGAACGCCTGGCCCCAGTAGCGCGCGCTCAGGTAGACCGCCAGCGTGCCCAGCGCGAGGCAGCAGGCATAGGTCGGGAAAATGCGCAGCGCACGGTTGACCAGGAAGCCGGGCAGGCTGGTCTTGCGCAGGCTGAACGGGATGACGAAACCGCTGATTAAAAAGAACAGCCCCACGCCAAACGGTCCCTGGTATTCCAGTTCAAAAAAATGCACCCAGCCGCCCTTGAACAGGTGCAGATTGGGCGAGAAGGTGCGGGCCGCCAGCAGATCCTGTTCGGCAAAGAAGGTGCCGAAGTAGTGGGTCATGACCACCAGCATGGCGGCGATGCCACGCAACTGGTTGGCGAAGATGAATTTTTTCATGGCGAACCGCAATACAGTTGAACGGGGTTTCAGATTGTTGCGCGCTATTATAGTGTGCAAGTTCTTCTTTGAAACGGGAGATGGCCAGCAGATGAAGTCACTGAACCTGCCTTATAGCGTACGGATCGACCAGTTGCGCTGGTTTGCCGCCACGCTGGTGTTCCTGTTTCACTTCGAGCTGAAGTGGCGCAACCTCGGCGGTGGCGGTATCGACAGCAAATGGGCCGGGCTCATCATTGAAGGCCACACCGGTGTGGCGTTGTTCTTCACCTTGTCCGGTTTCCTGTTCATGCGGATCGCCCAGTTCCAGCGGCAGATCGCTTACGCGCCGTTCGTGCGCAACCGCGTGCTGCGGATCGCGCCGCTCTATCTGACCATCTTCGTGCTGGCGCTGTCGCTTAACCGCGACAGCTTCCAGCCACAAGACCTGTTTTACCTGTTCACGGCCAACCTTGGCGACTCGCCCACCTCGCGCAACCTGATTACCGGCGCGGCCTGGTGCATTCCGCTGGAATTCATGTTTTACCTGCTGTTCCCGTGGCTGAGCCGTTTTGCCATGGAGCGCGGCATGCGCTATTTGCTGCAACTGCTGGCCATGATGCTGGTCTTCAAGCTCATGGCCTATCGCGAGAGCGTGCACAGTTCGCTGATGTACTTCAGCACCTTTGTCGGCCGCTTTGACCAGTTTGTGATGGGCATGCTGGCGGCCATGCTGTACCAGCGTTACCAGCTGTGGCTGCAGCGCTGGGCTGGCTGGTTGCTGTTGCCGGCGCTGTTGCTGGCGGCCGGTGCCAGCGCCTTGCAGGCGCACGTGGCGCCGTACAACGTGGCGCCGCACGCGCCGTTCTGGATCAGCTGGTCAATGATGGAAAGCCTGGTGTGGGCGGGTGTGATCCTGAGCTGGGTCAGCTGGCAGGGCCGTTTGCCCGGATGGCTGGAACGTGGACTGGCGCATGGCGGCAAGATCAGTTTTTCGTTTTACCTGCTGCACATGGGCGTGATCCAGATGCTGGCGCAGAAATTCGGCCTGCCGCACTGGACCGGCATTGCCTGGCTGGACGCGGGGCTGGTGCTGGGGACGGTGTACGGTCTGGTGTGGGCGGTGGCCACGCTGAGCTATCACACCATCGAAGAACCGTTCCTGCGTTTGCGGGGAAGCTATGGTGCGGTGCGCTTATAATTCTGCCTCACGGTTTTCAGGAGGGCAGGCATGGATGATGAATTGGAAGTGACGGTCGATGGCATCAGCTACAAGGTGAGTGAGCTGAGCCAGGAAGCGCAGGAGCAGGTGGCCAATCTGCAGTTTGTCGATGCCCAGATGGCGCAGCTGACTTCGCAACTGGCCGTGTATCAGACCGCGCGTAACGCCTATCAGGCGGCGCTGCAGCAGCTGGTGCCGCGCGCGCGCCAATAAGCTGCTGCTTACTGCTTACGCTTACTGCTTGCCGTAGCAGTGCGGGCAGGATTTTTCGTAGACGTATTCCGGCGCCAGCTGCTGGCGTGGCGTGACCACGGCGCGGCAGTTGAAGCATTGCACGGTCTCGGTCGGTTCCAGTTTCGGATTGAGCGCGGTGCGGTAGTCGAACACGAAGCAGTCGCCCGTGTAGTGCGCGCCGCCGACTTCCTCGAAGTACTTGAGGATGCCGCCTTCGAGCTGGTAGACGTTGTCGTAGCCGATGTTCTGCATGTGGATCGCGGCTTTTTCGCAGCGGATGCCGCCGGTGCAGAAGGTCACCACGGTCTTGCCTTCAAAGTCATCCTTGTGGGCGGCGATCACGTCCGGGAACTCGGTGAATTTCTTGATGCGGTAGTCCACCGTGTTGTCGAAGGTGCCCACGTCCACTTCAAAGTCGTTGCGGGTATCGACCATGACCACCGGCTTGCCGTGGTCGTCGACGCCGTTGTCGAGCCAGCGCTTGAGCGTGTGCGCTTCGACGAATGGCGCGCGGCCTTCTTCCGGCTTAATCAGCGGCATCCGCATGGTGATGATTTCTTTTTTGATCTTGACCAGCATGCGCTTGTGCGACTGTTCGGCCGACAGGCTTTCCTTGACTTCCAGATCGGCAAAGCGGGCGTCGCTGCGCACCCAGCGCAGGAATTCGTCGATGTTTCCGCGTGGACCAGACAGGAACATATTGATGCCTTCCGGGGTCAGCAGGATGGTGCCTTTCAGGTCCAGGCGGCTGCAGATGTCCTGGTACTGAGGGCGCATCGCTTCGGTGTTATCGAAGGTGACGAATTTGTAGGCGGCGATGTTGACGTGCTGAGCAGCGCCAGCATGCGCTTCAGCTTGTAAAGCAGTATTAGCTTGCATGATGGTGTGGGAACAAAAAAGGGAAAGGCGACATTATACGCGTGATTACCCGGCAAAGCTGAGATCTGCCCAAAAAATGAGCATCTCTTTGCTGCTTCGCAGGGTAGCAACGGATGCCGGGCCTCACGATATCAGTTTGGACCGTCACGCGTGATGTTAAATGGATATTGTTGATCGCTCCATGCGTCTCCAGACACGCCAACTGCAACACACTTTTCGTCTTGCTCGGAACTTCGGTGTGGCTGGCATGTCGAACAAAAAAAACGCTTGCAGCATTTCGTTGTGCTTTGTTGACGCATATTGCTGCGGCGCGCACTGTCATGCGGCGATTCGATGGATACTATCTCTCGGGTTGGGCATTGAACGAAGAGCAGTTGCAGTGCGTGCTTGAAACGGGCAGGCTTGGCGGGGCGAAATCATGAACACGGTATTTGAACGATACTCCAATTTAATCGAGTCATTCTTAAATCGAGAGCTGTCATCTCAGGCATTTAGCGACAGTTTTATCACCCTGTTCAAGAATGAAACGGGACCCATGGAGGAGTCAATCTTTCTGCTGCTGGATGAGCTTTTTGGCGATGCAGACGCTTTTACAAGCGACGCTGTATTGCTCGCTGAAGACCCTGCTTTTTATTTGAATGAGCGTGATCTTGAATCTAAGGTGCACAATATTCTGCATCGTATGAAAATCTGGCGCAGTCAGCAGGTCGCCGCATAAGGAGCAGCGTTAACGAATTTTATTGTTGTTGTTCGTTTGCCCACGGAGTTAACCCAATGCAGTCAAGCCTCTTTGCATGGTCCTGTGGGCTCATGCGCGGTAAAATAGGGGGTTATTGAACCTGTATTGAACCCGCCTATGAACATGGTAGCAAACGAACAAGCAATGGCTGGCACCGCCGTGGTGCCGGCGGGACCGTCCTTCGTCCATTTGCGGGTGCACTCCGAGTATTCCATCGTCGATGGTCTGGTGCGGATCGATGATCTGGTCAAGCAGGCGGCCAAGGATCAGCAGGGCGCGCTGGCGGTCACCGACCTGGCCAATATGTTCGGCATGGTCAAGTTCTACAAGTCCGCACGCGGCAAGGGCATCAAGCCGGTGGTTGGCGTCGACTGCTGGATCACCAACGATGAAAACCGCGAGAAGCCGTCGCGCCTGATGCTGTTTGCCAAGAACCGCATGGGTTATCTGCAGCTGTGCGAACTGCTGTCGCAAGCCTGGCTGACCAACCAGTACAAGGGCCGCGCGGAGATCCGCACCGAATGGCTGCAAGCGCTGACGTCGAAGACCTACGCGCTGCTGCCGGACGATTCCCCGGCCAACGGCCTGATCGCCCTGTCCGGCGCCCACTTTGGCGACATCGGCATGGCGATTGAAAACGGCAACCCGGCGCTGGCCGAAGCCAATGCGCAAAAGTGGGCCGGCATTTTCCCGGGCCATTTCTACATCGAGATCCAGCGCGCCGGCCAGGCCAACCAGGAGATGCAGGTGCGCCACTCGGTGGCGCTGGCGTCCAAGCTGGGCCTGCCGGTGGTGGCCACCCATCCGGTGCAGTTCCTGTCGCAGGACGAATTCATCGCACATGAAGCGCGGGTCTGTATCGCCGAAGGCGAGATGCTGGCCAACGCCAAGCGCGTGCGCAAGTTCAACGAGCAGATGCGATTCCTGACGCAGGCTGAGATGGGCCAGCTGTTCCGCGACCTGCCAGCCGCGCTGCAGAACTCGGTAGAAATCGCCAAGCGCTGCAACCTGACGCTGACCTTGGGTAAGCCGCAACTGCCGAACTTCCCAACCCCGGGCATGACGATCGACGAGTTCCTGCGCGCGGAAACCCGCAAGGGCCTGGAAGAGCGCCTGGAGCAGCTGTATCCGGACCCGGTCAAGCGCGAGCAGAACCGCGCCCGCTACGAGGAGCGCCTGGAGTTCGAGAACAACACCATCATCAACATGAAGTTCCCGGGCTACTTCCTGATCGTGGCGGAGTTTATCCAGTGGGGCAAGAACAATGATGTGCCAATTGGTCCGGGCCGGGGTTCGGGCGCGGGTTCGCTGGTGGCCTATGCGCTGAAAATCACCGACCTTGATCCGCTCAAATACAACCTGCTGTTCGAACGTTTCCTGAACCCTGAGCGGGTCTCGATGCCCGACTTCGATATTGACTTCTGCCAGGAGAAGCGCGAGCTGGTGATCCAGCACGTGAAGGATCTGTACGGCCGCGATGCGGTGTCGCAGATCGCCACCTTCGGTACCATGGCGGCCAAGGGCGCGATCCGCGACGTCGGCCGCGTGATGGACTTCGGCTACAACTTCTGCGACGGCGTCTCCAAGCTGATTCCGTTCAAGCCGGGCAAGCCGGTGTCGATTGCCGAGGCGATCGAAGAAGAGCCGATGCTCAAGGAGCGCCAGCAGAACGAGGAAGAAGTGGCGCAGCTGCTGGACCTGGCGCAGCAGGTGGAAGGCATCACGCGTAACATCGGCATGCACGCCGGTGGTGTGCTGATCGCGCCGGGCAAGCTGACCGACTTCTGCCCGCTGTACACGCAGGGCGGCGATGGCGGCGTGGTGTCGCAGTACGACAAGGACGACGTTGAAGCCGTCGGCCTGGTGAAGTTCGACTTTCTGGGGCTGACCACGCTGACCATCCTGGACCGCGCGGTCCGCTACATCAAGGCGCTCGATCCGGAAGAGAAAGACTTCGACCTGGCCAAGCTGCCGCTGAACGACCGTCCTTCCTACGATCTGCTGACCAAGGCGAAAACGGTCGCCGTGTTCCAGCTGGAGTCGCGCGGCATGCAGGGCATGCTGAAAGATGCGCGTCCCGACCGCTTCGAAGACATTATCGCGCTGGTGGCGTTGTATCGTCCGGGGCCGATGGACCTGATCCCGGACTTCTGCAAACGTAAGCACGGCGAGAAGTTCGACTATCCCGATCCGCGCACCGAATCGATTCTGTCCGAAACCTACGGCATCATGGTGTATCAGGAGCAGGTGATGCAGATGGCGCAGATTGTCGGCGGCTACTCGCTAGGCGGCGCCGACATGTTGCGCCGCGCGATGGGTAAGAAAAAAGCCGAGGAGATGGCCGAACACCGCGCCATCTTCCGCGCCGGTGCGGCCAAGGACGGCCTGACCGAAGCCAAGGCCGACGAGATCTTCGACTTGATGGAAAAGTTCGCGGGCTACGGCTTCAACAAGTCGCACGCTGCCGCCTACGCGCTGCTGTCCTACCACACGGCCTACCTGAAGGCCCACCATCCGGCCGCGTTCATGGCAGCCAATATGTCGCTGGCGATGGAGGATACCGAGAAGGTCAAGATCCTGGTCGAGGATGCGATCGATATCTGCGGCCTGACCATCCTGCCGCCGGATATCAACAAGTCCGACTTCCGCTTTGTGCCGGACGGCCCGCCGCCTTCGGTGAGCGGCAAGAAAGTCACACAGATCCGCTACGGCCTGGGCGCGTGCAAGGGCGCCGGCCAGAACGCCATCGAGGCCATCATTGCCGCGCGCAATGCCGACGGTCCGTTCACCAGCCTGTTCGATTTCTGCAAGCGCGTGGACAAGAAGCAGATCAACCGCCGTACCATCGAGTCGCTGATCCGCGCCGGCGCCTTTGACAGCTTTGGCGTCGACCGCGCCGTGCTGCTGGCCTCGGTCGGCTTTGCAATGGAGTATGCCGACCAGCAGGCCAAGTCGGCCAACCAGGTCAGCCTGTTTGGCGGCGACGACAGCGACCTCGAGCCGCCGCCGGACTACGTCAAGGCCGCGCCGTTCACCGACCGCCAGAAGCTGGCCGAAGAGAAGATCGCGCTAGGCTTCTACCTGTCCGGCCACATGTTCGATTCGTTCGCCGGCGAGGCGCGCCGTTTTGCGCGCACCAAGCTGGCGGACCTGGAGCCGTCGCGCGATCCGCGCATGCTGTGCGGCGTGATCACCGGCATCCGTCCGCAGATGACCCAGCGCGGCAAGCTGCTCATCGTCACGCTCGACGACAAGAGCGCGGTGGTGGAAGTTACCGTGTATGCCGAGGTGTTTGAAGAACACAAGCACATGTTCAAGGAAGACGAATTCCTGGCCGTGATCGGCAAGGTGTCGGAAGACCGCTTCAATGGCGGCCTGCGCATCTCGGCCGAGAAGGTGTTCGACATCATCAGCTCGCGCGTCAAGCACGGCAAGCAGCTGGGCATGGCGCTGCCGACCACGGTCGATGCGAAAAAGGTGGCGGAAGTGCTGGCGCCGTACCGCCAGGCCGATGGCTTGCCGATCTCTGCGCGCATCCAGCCGCAAGGCGTCAGCTGCGTGCTGCAGCTGGGTGAGGCGTGGCGCGTGGCGCCGTCGGACGAGCTGCAACTGGCGCTGCAGCAGGTGCTGGGCGCGCGCGACGTCGCGGTCGAATATTAAGCGTCACTCCCGCCTGCGCGGGAATGACGCTTAGAACTGCTGGCTGACGCCGGTAATGGCGTAGCCCTTGGCGCCGATCTGGGCCAGGGGATGCTCGATATGGTAGTGGGGGAGTTGGTCGTGGTCGTCGTCGACTTCCACATGCTGGGCTTCGGGGTGCCAGTCGGTGTTGGTGGCTTCCTGTGGGATCGGTTTACCCTCAGGAACCGCCAGATAGCTATGCTTGCCTTGTGCTTCATCTCGGCAATAAATATCCACACGCATGGTATTTCTCCTCGGACGAAAAGCCCATGGTACCGGATTTTCTTACGCTAGTGCGTACTCATCTCCATCGCGCGCGCCAGGCGCCAGCGTCACGTACTGCTGGCCCAGTGGCGTCGGTACCGCTTCGATGCGCGGTGCGTGCAGGCTGATCGCCATGGCCTGCGCCAGTTCGCACAGGGTTTCATGGCGCTTGCGCGCTTCCGAACGTTTCTTCGACGGGATGGCTGCCAGGTCCGGCGCGCAGATGGTTTCGCTGACCAGCTGGTAGTCGCCATCGGCACGTTGCACCGCGCCCAGTTCCTGCCACAGCGTGTCGTAGTCGGCGTGCACCTTGCCCTGGCGCGTGGCGCTGCGCACGGTACGGTTGTCATTGCCCACCAGGCGCAGCGCGACGCAGCCGTGGTCAGCCGCGAACTGGCTCAGCAGCTTGATCATCATGTTTTTCGGGCGCATGCCGTGCAGCTCGCGCGTGGCGTCCTTGATGCGCTGCAGGCCGCGTTCGTCCTTGGGCCCCTGCATGCAGCCGATGCCCAGCATCATGCCGGTTTCCCCCTGCATGAAGGAGAACGCGCAGCTGTAGACTAGGCCGCCGTCCTGCATCAGTTGCAGCACCAGTTCGCCTTCGCGTTCCATCGGTTCGATCGCGCGCAGGTGCAGCTGGTAGTGCAGGCCGCCTTTGCCTTCGATGTTGGCCAGCGTCACCGGGCCACGCGCCGCCTGCACCGCCAGCGGGCCGAGGCCAAGGCGGAACAGATGGCGATAATGCGTGCGCAGCAGCTCCAGGCGCTGCACGCAGTTCATGGTATCGGTGAGGTAAGGGCGATAGATTTTGTAGATCAGACGTGGACGGGCTTTGACCAGATCGACAAACAAGGGATGGGAGTTCAGCAGTTCCAGCCAGCCAAAGGTCGCGCGGCGCTGCAGGGCAGCGCGGGTCGACAGCTTCAGCGCTTCGCGCCACTGGGTCAAACCGACAAAGCCGGCAACACCTGAGAGGATGGTAATGGACTGCGACATCGTGAACTCTTCTAGAAAAGCCATAGGCGAGTCGCGAGTGTAAATCCTGTGTAACGTATTGTAAATTGGGGTAAAGAACTACGGTTTTCCCTTAATAATTGCTACTTAGATAGTTGAAGTGTTGTATAGAGGAGATGTTGGAATGCTAAGGGTTGCCCGTAGTTGCAAAAAGCAATGCAAGATGAAGATTGGCAACGCATAATGATACATTGCGATACACACCCGCCCGTATGACCGCAAGCTCTCCGACCCGCTATCTGGTATTCCCGGCGTTCATCGCCTTATACCTGCTATTCGACTGGGCAACTTATATTGATCCGCTGTATGGACTGAATATCACGCCCTGGAATCCTGACCCGGCGCTGGGCCTGGTGTTCTGGCTGATTTACGGCTGGCGTTCGGCGCTGCCGTGGTGGCTGGCGCTGGTGCTGGGCGAAGTGCTGGTGCGCGGCATGCCTGCCGGGCTGGTGCTAACCTTGCTGTTATCGTTGTGGCTGGTACTGGGCTATGGCCTGATTGGCGTCGTGTTAAAACGCCAATTCGGCAATAGCGGGGTGTTTGACAGCCGCAACAAGCTGTTCCAGTGGCTGCTCATCGTGGTGGGCGGCTGCCTGCTCAATGATGTGGTGTACATGTCGCTGCTGTCGCTGGCCGGGCTGATCCCGCCGGGGCAGTGGGCGGCCGTGGTGTTGCGCTTTGGCATAGGCGACATCGTCGGCGTGGTGGTGTCGATGCCGCTGGTGTGGATGTTGTCCAGCGCACCAGGACGGCAGCGTTTGCGTGATACGGTGTGGCGGTATGAAACGCTGGGCTACCTGACGCTGGCCATCTGCGTGCTGTTCCTGGTGTTTGGCACCATCGAGACGTCGGAGTTCAAGCATTTTTACTTCCTGTTCCTGCCCGTGATCTGGGCGGCGTCGCGGCAGGGCCTGTACGGCACGGCGCTCATGGTGTTTGTGCTGCAGCTCGGGATCGGCGGCCTGGTGAAGTGGAATAACGCCGTCAACATCGAGGTGCCGGAGTTGCAGATGCTGGATGCGATGCTGGCGCTGGTGGGGTTTTCGCTGGGGATCGTGGTCGATGAGCTGCGCCAGGTGTCCAACGACTTGAAGCAGTCGCTGCGGCTGGCGGCGGCAGGCGAGATGGCCGCCGCGCTGGCGCATGAGCTGAACCAGCCGCTGACCGCACTTGGCGCCTACGGCAAGGCCTGTGAATACCTGGTCGAACGCGGCGAGGGCGGCGACATGCTGAAAAGCGCGATCCAGCGCATGATGGCCGAGTCTTCGCGCGCGGCCGATGTGGTGCGCCGTCTGCGCGACTTCTTCCGCACCGGCGCCATGAAGCTGGAGCCGGTCGATGCGGCGCAGCTGGTGTCCAACGTCAGCCAGCAGTTTTTCGCGCTGCTGCGCGAGCACGGCGTGACGCTGCAGGTGGACGAGATGCCGGCGCTGTCGATGCTGGCCGACCGCCTGCAGATCGAGCTGGTGCTGCGCAACCTGCTGGACAACGCGCTGGACGCGGTGCGCGAGCAGCCCGACGGCGCGCGCAGCATCCGGGTCTCGGCGCAGCAGCTCGACAGCAAGCGTCTGGGCAAGGGCAGCTGCCTGCAGCTGACGGTGGAGGATAGCGGCAAGGGCGTGTCGACCGATCTGGCGGCGCGCCTGTTTGAACCTTTTGTATCGTCCAAGGCCAGTGGCCTGGGACTGGGCCTAGTGCTGAGCCGGGCCATCATGGAAGCGCACGGCGGCTCGCTCTGGGCCGAAGTGGGCGATCACGGTATTTTCAGATTGGCGCTGCCGTTGGCGCGCCGTGTAGTTGAAGGGCAGGAGAACTATGTTGCAGCATGATTTAACCGTATTCATCGTCGATGACGACCCTGCCGTGCGCGATGCGCTGGGCCTGCTGCTGGGGGTGCGCGGCTACCGGACCGCGGTATTTTCCAGCGCCGAAGCGTTTCTACAGGGCTGGCAGGCGGCCTGGAACGGCTGCCTGCTGGTGGATATCCGCATGTCCGGCATGGACGGGCTGACCTTGCAGCGCGAGCTGATCAATCGTGGCTGCCGCATGCCGGTGGTCATCATGAGCGGCCATGGCGATGTCAGCACGGCGCGCGCCGCGTTCAAGGCCGATGCCGTGGATTTCCTGGAAAAGCCGTTTGACGACGCCAAGCTGATTGCCGCGATTGATGAAGCGCTGGAGCGTGCACGCACCAATCACAGCGAGCAGCAGCGCCGCAGCCGCAGCGTCAACCTGCTCAGCGAGCTGACGCCGCGCGAGCGCGAAGTGATGCAACTGGTGGTGCTGGGCCGGCATAACCGCGATATCGGCCCGGCGCTGGGCATCAGCGTGCGGACGGTCGAGGTGCACAAGGCCCGCCTCATGAGCAAGCTGGGGGTCGACAACGTCGCCGACCTGGTCCGTATCAGCATGCTCGAACAGGACGAGTAAAACGCCTCAGGCCGCTGGCGCCAGCTGTTCGGCGCGCCAGCCCTGGATCACGGCCAGCACCTGCTGTGGCGTGATGGCCAGCATGCAGCTGCACTGGGCCGGATCGGCGCAGTGGCCGCAGGACGGCTCATTGACCAGATTGTGGGCGCGCTGGCCCAGCGCGGCCCAGCGCACCGGGTCGATCGGCTTGAGCGGCGGGAACAGGCCCACCACCGGGCGCCCCAGTGCGGCAGCCAGGTGCAGCGGCCCGGTGCCGCTGGCCACCAGGCCATCGCAGCCGCCGACCAGCGCGGTAAATGCCGCCAGGTCCAGACGGCCGCACAGATTTTCCACATTCGGCAGGGCCAGCAGCTCCGGCGCCTGCTGCGCCAGCAGTTCGCCCTCGGCCGGGCTGCCCGTGACCAGCACGCGCACACCATCCACCTTGCCCAGCAGGCGCGCCAGTTCGGTGTAATGGGCCAGCGGCCATTCGCGGCCATTGCCGTTCGATTTCGGATGCAGGATCACCTTGAAGCCGGGGCCGGCCAGCACGGCGTCGGCGTCCGGATGGCGCGGGATGTCGAGGCCATACAGTGTCCAGATCTGCTCGCGTTCGGGCACGTAGTCGATGCCCAGTGGCAGCAGCAGCTTGAAGCTGAGCTGGGCTTCGTGCAGGCGCACCCCCAGCGGGCTGGTCAGGTTGACCAGGCGGTTGCAGCTGAGCCAGTGATAAATGCGGCGGGTGCTGCCGATGCGGCGCGCAATGCCGGCGCGGCGCGCGGCCCAGGCCAGTTCGCGGCGCGGGAATGCAAACAGCACGGTGTCGCAGCCGGTCTGTTTCAGTCCGCGCGCCAGGTCCGGTCCGAGCTCTTCCAGCGTCAGCACGCGGTCGACGTGACGGCACTGGGCCACGACGGCGGCGGCGTAGCGGCGGCACAGGAACACGATTTCGGCCTGCGGGTACAGCTGTTTCAGGTAGCCGGCCAGCGGCAGCGTCAGCACCACGTCGCCGATATTGTCGGTGCGTGTGATGAGGATGCGGCGCGGCGTCGGCGCGCTGTGGCGCACCGCCAGGCACATGCCGATCAGGCTGCACACCATCATGACATAAAACACTTTTGGCATCATCAGCCAGAACATCACGTCGGTCAGGCCAAAGCCGATGAAGGCGGCCACCAGCACCACCCCAGCCAGCGCCAGCGGATGCTGGCCCTGGTCCTGGCGGCGCAGTTCGGCCCTGAAGTAGCGCAGCGGCGCGACATACATCATGAGCAGCAGGCTGGCGTCGAGGATGCCGCCGGTGGCCAGGTGGTGCAGCAGGTCGTTGTGGCTGCTGCTGTATTCAAGCGCCGGCGACTGCTGCAGGCGGCCGCTGGCGGCCAGCGCGTGCAGCGCGTTGTCAAAGCCGTCGCGGCCCACGCCCAGCAGCGGGTGTTCCATGAACATCATGACCGAGGCGCGCCACAGTTCCAGGCGGATGCCGACCGATGTGGTGGCGTCGCCCGTGTCGAGGTAGCGGCGCACTTCCATGAGCGCTAGCCAGACGCGGTCGGCAACGCCGGTGGCGGGAATGGCAAACGCCAGCGCCAGCAGGCCCAGCATCAGGGCGCACAGCAGCGGCAGCTTGTTGCCGTACATGCGCTTGCCATAGGTGAGCAGCGGGATCAGCACCAGCGGCAGCGCCAGCCAGCCGCCGCGCGAGCCGGACAGCACCGAGGCCAGCAGGCCGGCCACCAGCGCCAGGCCCGGCAGCCAGTTCAGGCGCACCAGGCGCGGATCGCGGAACGCCGCCAGGCCGCAGGCCGACATCAAACCGGACGCCAGCGCCAGGTCGCCAAAGGTGATCGCGTGGTGGGTGAAGCCGATCGCGCGTTCCATCTGGCCGCTCAGCACCTGGTAGGCCGCCACCGCCGCCGCCAGCAAGGTGGTGATGCACAGGCCCAGCCAGAAGTAGCGGATGCGCGGGCGCAGGTAGTACATGACGCCGATGCAGGACAGGCCAAACAGCAGCCGTGACGGCCCGTCCAGCGTGTGCAGCGGCTGGTGGTCGACCACCATGCGCACCAGCGAGACCAGGAAGTAGAGCAGGAATGCCAGCGTCACGCCCGACAGCTCGCCCCAGTGGCGCAGGTAGCCGCGCAAGACCGGGGTGAAGTGGCGGATAAAGATCAGCAGGATCACCAGTTGCACGGCGCCGAGGCCGGATTTACTGCTCAGCGCGAGGGCCGGCAGGGCAAACAGGAGCGTCGAGGAGGCCGGGCTGCCACTTTCGGTGAGCGGCCGCGAAGAGCTGACAGTATTCATTGGTGCGCGTTAGGGTGATCGACGACGATGATAAATAAAATGATTATAACAGTGGCGCCCGGGGCGGCGATGGCTTGTGGCGGGGGCGGCGATGGGCGATAATCGGCCGATCCGGGCTGCAGCCCTGACGACGAGAGAACGCGTGTCACCCGAAAAAACCGCCAGTGCCGGCGTTACGCCGCGCACGCTGATCATTTCCCCCAACTGGATAGGCGACGCCGTCATGGCGCAACCGCTGTTGCAGCTGCTGCGTGCCGCCCATCCGGAGCGGCCGATCGATGTGCTGGCGCCGCCGGCCGTGTCGCCCGTATGGCGCCAGGTGGCCGAAGTCGATGAGGTGCTGGAAACGCCGTTCCGCCATGGCGCGCTGCAATTGCGCCAGCGCTGGAAGTTCGCGCGCCTGCTGCGCCAGCGCGGCTACGCCGATGCTTACGTGCTGCCCAATACCATCAAGTACGCGCTGATCCCGTGGCTGGCCGGCATCCGCCAGCGCGTCGGCTACAAGGGCGAAAGCCGCTACGGCATGATTAATGTGATGCACCACGACGAACTGCCGCCGCGCCCGATGGTGCCGTTTTATGCGGCACTGGCCAGGCCGCCCGTGACGGTGCAGGGACCGGGCTTGCGCGCCGCGCTGCCGCGGCCGCGCCTGGTGGCCAGCGACGCCCAGATAGCGGCGGTATTCGAGCGCACCGGCCTCGATCCGGCGCGTCCGGTAGTGGCGATGGCGCCCGGCGCCGAGTTTGGCGGCGCCAAGCGCTGGCCGGCGCGCCATTTCGCCAGCCTGGCGCAAGCGGTGCTGGCGCGTGAACCGGCCACGCAGATTGCGCTGCTGGGTTCACCCAAGGACCACGAGGCTTGCGCCGAAGTGGCCGCCGCGCTGCCCGCTGCGGTCGTGTTCAACCTGGCCGGCGTCACCAGCCTGGGCGAAGCGATTGCGCTGCTGGCGCGCACGGCGGCCGTGGTGGCCAACGATTCCGGCCTGCTGCACATCGCCTCGGCGCTGAACCGGCCGGTGCTGGCGCTGTATGGCCCCACCGATCCCGGCCATGCGCCGCCGTTTTCCGATCTGGCGGCGTCGCTGTCGCTGCGGCTCGCGTGCGCCCCATGCAAGCAGCGTGAGTGCCCGCTGGGCCACCAGGACTGTATGGTGAAACTGACGCCGGAACTGGCCTGGCAGAGTCTGCGGCCCATGCTGGCAGCAGCTTGAGCGGCACAGCCACCCGATTTGCGGTATAAAGCAGAGATAGCAACGCTCTGCGTTTCAATATGTTCAAGCGCTATTCCATCACCTTCTGGGCCACTGTGTTTGTCACGGTGGTTTGCCTGTCACTGGTCGCCCTCGATGTGTGGCGCAGCATCGACGCGCGCAGCGGCCAGCTGCAGGAGATGGAACGCCTGAGCGCCAACGTGGCGCGCGCCATGGCGCAGCAGGCCGACGACACCATCAAGGCGGCCGATACCTCGCTGGCCGACATTGTCGAACGCATCGAGACCGAAGGCCAGGATGGCAAGGTGCTGGCGCGCGTGCAAAAGCAGATGGCGGTGCAGGTCGAGAATCTGCCGCAGCTGGTGGGCCTGTTTGTCTACGATGAGCGCGGCCGCTGGGTGGTCAATTCGCGTGGGGTGCTGAACCAGGCCTACAACAACGCCGACCGCGAATATTTCATTTATCACCGCAACCATGCCGACCGCGGCCCGCATGTGGGCAACCCGGTCATCAGCCGCTCCACCGGCAAGTGGATCATGCCGGTGTCGCGCCGCCTGAACCGGGCCGACGGCAGTTTTGGCGGCGTGGTGCTGGCCACGCTGGACATCGATTACTTCCGCCGTTTCTACCAGAGCTTTGACGTCGGCGCGCGCGGCGCAGTGGCGCTGGTGGCCAACACGGGTGTGCTGATGCTGCGCCAGCCGTTTGACAGTGAACGGGTGGGCGGCAGCATGCGCGACAGCGAATTGTTCCGCCACTATGCGGTGCTGAGCGGCGCCGCGCGCACCGGCAGCGCCTTCTTGCACTCTTTCCACGATGGCGAGGTGCGCCTCAACAGCTATCGCCCGCTGGAGCACTATCCGCTGTTCGTCTCGGCGGCGTTGTCGCGTGAAGAGATGCTGGAGCGCTGGCGGCGCGACACCTTCACGCGCTCGGTCGGCGTGGTGGTGCTGGCCGCGCTGATCGGTTTCTTTGGCAAGCGGCTGGTGGACCAGATCCGCCTGCGCGCGCAGACCGAGGCGGCATTGCGCGAGGCGCGCGACGCGCTGGAAAGCGCCAACCGCACGCTGGAGCGGCAGGCCATGCAGGACGGCCTGACCGGGCTGGCCAACCGGCGCCAGTTCGATGTCACGCTGGGCAATGAATTCAGCCGCGCCACGCGCCATGCGGATACGCTGGCCTTCATCATGATCGATGTCGATTACTTCAAGCAGTACAACGATGTCTATGGCCACAGCGCCGGCGACGAAGTGCTGCGCGCCGTGAGCAAGCTGATACGCGCGCTGACGCCCAAGCGCCCCGGCGACCTGACCGCGCGCTACGGCGGCGAGGAAATCGGCATCCTGCTGCCGAATACCGACATTGAGGGCGCGCAGGCGGTGGCCGAGCGCATCCGTCTCGCTGTCGAGCAGTTGCAGATGCCGCACAGCGGCAGTCCGCTGGGCCAGGTGACGCTGAGTTCCGGCGTGGCCACCATGTCGCCCAAGCGTGGCGTGCACGCGGCGTCGATGCTGGTGGAGGCAGCCGACAAGGCGCTGTATGTGGCCAAGTCGGCCGGGCGCAACCGCGTCTGCCTGGCGCCGCCGGTCGACGACTAGCGCGTCGCCAGCTGCTGCAGCGCGGCGCGCGCAACCGGCGGCGACACGATGTGGGCGCCGTCGAATTCCTGGTACTCGACCGCATAGCCTTCCTGCGCCAGCCGCTGGGCGATCGCCTGGCCGCGCTGTACCGGCAGCACCGGATCATCCTTGCCGTGGGCGACAAAGATGCGCGGCTGCCCCTGGCGCCGCAGCGGCGACATGAAGCCCGGCGAGAACGCCAGGATGTCGCTGAACAGATCGCCGTTCATGAGTCCCACGGACAGTGCGTAGGAGGCGCCGTCGGAAAAGCCGGCGATGGCCATGGCCTGTTGATCCACCTCGTAGCGCTGCATGGTCCACAGCAGCGTGCGGTCGAGGAAGGCCAGGTCAGGGCCGTAGCCGCCGCGCAGGAAGTCCCAGCTGGTCCCGGCCGACGCGGGCATCAGCAGCAGCCCGCCGTGGCGGACCGCATACGCCAGCGCGATGTGGTCGGCGCCGCCGTGCTGGCCACCGGCGCCGTGCAGCAGCACGAGCAGCGGCAGCAACTGGCCGTCGGCGTGCGGCGGCACGTGCAGGATGGCGCTGCGGCCGTCGGCAAACGACAGCTGGTGCGTGCCGGTTTCCAGCGGCGGCTGGCGCTGGTGGGCGATCTGCCGCAGGATATCGGGCCGCGCATGCAGGCAACCGTCGGCATAGGGCGCTGGCTGGTTCAGAATTCCTCCCACTCGTCGCCGCCGGCTTTGGTGGTGCTACGGGGCGCACGTGCTGCCGGTGCCGATGCAGCGGCCGGCGCTGTAGGTGCGGCAGGCGCGGACAATGCGGCAGCCTTGGCGCGTGCCGGCTGGGCTGGCGCCAGGCGCGGCGCGGCCGGGCTGGCCGGCGGCGCGCTGACCGCCGCCGCATAGCGCGTATCGAGCTTGAACACGCTGACCACATGGGCCTGGCTGGCCGCCTGCTCCTGCAGCGCGGCGGCTGCAGCGGCGGCCTGTTCGACCAGGGCGGCGTTCTGCTGCGTCACATTGTCCATCTGGCTGATGGCCTGGTTGATCTGCTCGATGCCGGCGATCTGCTCTTCGCTGGCCGAGGCAATGTCCTGCATGATGGTGGTGACGCGTTGCACGCTGCCGACGATTTCTTCCATCGTGATACCGGCCTGTTCGACCAGCTTGCTGCCGGCATCCACCTTGTCGACCGAATCCACAATCAGCGCCTTGATCTCCCTGGCCGCGGCCGCGGAACGCTGCGCCAGCGTGCGGACCTCGGAGGCCACCACCGCAAAGCCGCGTCCCTGTTCGCCGGCGCGCGCCGCCTCCACGGCCGCGTTGAGCGCCAGGATATTGGTCTGGAACGCGATGCCGTCGATGACCGAAATAATCTCGACGATGTTCTGCGACGAGGCGCTGATCGACTGCATGGTTTCCACCACCTGCGCCACCACCGCGCCGCCCTTGCTGGCCACTTCCGAGGCGGACGCCGCAAGCTGGTTGGCCTGGCGCGCATTGTCGGCGTTCTGCTTGACGGTGCCGGTCAGCTCTTCCATGGACGATGCGGTTTCCTCGAGCGAGCTGGCCTGCTGCTCGGTGCGCGTCGACAGGTCCTGGTTGCCGCGTGCGATTTCGCTGGTGGCAGTGGCAATCGTGTCGGTGCCGCGCCGTACTTCGCCCACGATGTTGAGCAGGCTCTGGTTCATATCGCCGAGCGCCTGCAGCATCTGGCCGGTCTCGTCTTGCGAGCGCGCCTCGATGTGGCTGCGGAGGTCACCGCTGGCCACGGTGCGTGCGATGCGGACGGCATCGCTGAGCGGGCCGACGATGCTGCGGCTCAGTATCCATGCCAGCGCGGTGGCCAGCACAATGGTCAGCAGGCCGCCAATGATGATGGTGTTGGCGGTCAGGCTTTGCAGCGAGGCGGCGTCGGCGGCGCGCTTGCCCAGCAGCGCCGCTTCCGCACCGCTGATCTCGTCGAGCAGCGCGCGCATGCTGTCCATGCCGGCGCGGCCGCGGCCTTCGCGTTCAAAGTTCAGCAGCGGATCGATGCTGGCGCCATCGTTGGCCTTGGCGCGCATGGCCAGCGCCGGTTCGATGGCGCTGGCATACCAGGCCTGCTGCGCCTGTGCCAGCTTTTGCAGGCGCTCCTGCTGGGTGGGATTGTCGGCGGTCAGCTTGCGCGCCTGCTGCAGGTGGGCCTCAAACGCGCTCTTGCCGGCGTTGAGCGGCGCCAGCGACGCCTGTTCGCCCGTGAGCGCGTAACCGCGTTCACCGGTTTCCATATTGATCAGACTGGCCAGGATGGACTGGGTTTCCGCCATCACTTCGTGCGTATGGTTGTTCCAGCCATTGGCCTGGACCAGGCGCTCGAAGTTGGTATAGGCGCTGCCCAGCAGCACCGCCAGAATCACGACCACCGCGCCAAAGCCCAGGTAGAGCTTGCGGGTGATGCCAAAGTCGGAGAATCGCATGGTGATACCTCCAGTGAATCGTTAATCCGTCACGGGGAAGCTCGCTTGGGTGACGGTGCCGTTAGGCGTGGTGATGGTGATATTCAGTACACCGCTGGTGTTGATGTTGCCGCAGGTGAGTGCGGTGGTTTGCGAGGCATCGCTGATCATGGCCACGGTGTAGACCCAGTTGCTGGAATCGGCGCCGTTGCCGTTGGCCACCACCACGTTGGACGGGCTTTGCAGCAGGCCATTGGAGGCGGTGAACGCAATGCGTGTCCCGGCCGGCAGCGGATTGCCGGGACGATCGGCCTGCCACAGCGCATCGCCAGCATGCTGCGCTCTGCGGTTGGTGGCAAACACGGTCGGGTTGTTGTCACGGATGGCGAAGTAGAAGGAATGCGTGTTGTTGGTGAAGGCGGTACCGTCGGTGCAATGGTCGAGCGCCAGCGTGTTGCTGCCGCTGCCGCCGCCATTGAGCAGCGTGATGGCGGGCGTGCTGTTGGACAGCACCATCACCAGCGACTGCCGCACATGCACGCTGTTGGCCGCGCCGCTGGCGGGGGCGGTTTGCAGCACGCCATTGTAGCGGCCATCGCCGCTCAGGTCCCAGCTGCCGTTGCCATTGGTGTCGATGTACTGCTCGCCGCTGGCGCGCGTGGTGTTGCCGGTGACGAAAGCGTCGTCGATGCCGTTGGCATTGGCGTCGGTGACGGCGCGGTCGTTGCGGAACGGTTCGCCGAGGTCGGTGTAGGCTTCGCCGGCGTCGTAGCGGTTGTTGCCGTTGGCGTCTACAAAGCTCTCTTCGCCGAGCGCGTAGGCCAGTACGGTGACGCGGCCATCGGCCGGGCGCGGATTGCCGGCGCAGAAGCGCACCGTGCATTCGCCCGGCGTGCCTTTCTGCGTGATGACGGTGCCGTCGGTCAGCGTGGTTTGCGTGAGGCCGGTCAGGCAGGAGGCGTCTATGCTGCCGCCTTCGGCCGTGAAGCTGACTGCGGTGCCGTCGGGCACCGGATTGTGGAAGTGGTCCGCCAGGCGCGCAGTGATGTTGGTGCCGGTGGGGGCGGTGCAGCCGTTGAACTGGCCGCCTTCCACATTCAGGATGGCGGCGCTCAGCGAGAAGCTGTTCTGTTCAGCCACGCCAGTGGAGACCACCAGCTGGTCGGACACGGTGCTGATGGTGCTGCCGCTCAGTGTCGCCGTCACGCGCACCGGCGTGTTGATGGTGCCGGAAGCGATGCTGGTGGTGACCAGGCCGGCCGGGCTGCTGACCGCGCTGGCCGGGGTCAGCGTCAGGCCGCCGACCGTGGTGTTGAGCGCGAAGTTGACCTGCTGGCCGCCCACCACATTGCTGCTGGTGTCCATGACCTTGAAGGTGACGGTCGCGGTTTCCTGGCGTCCGGCGCCGCCCGTGCCCTTGAGTGCGATGTTCTGCGGCAGCGCCGAGACGAACACCAGCTGGCTGGCGCTGGCGGCCGGCGCCGCGCTGATGCTGTAGTTGGCGCTGACCGTGAGCGGCGTCGACGCCACGCTGGCGCTGGCGGTGACCACATAGCCGCCGGCCGCGCTGGCGGCGCCGGGGCTGAGCTTGATGGTGGCCTTGCCGCTGCCGTCGGTGACGGTGGCGCCGCCGGCCGAGGAGAACACGGCGTTCTTGTCGGTGCTGGTGAAGGTGACGGTGGTATTGGGCACGGCGGCCGCGTTGGCGTCCTGGAGCACGGCCGTCAGCGTGGCGCTGCCGCCCGGCGCCAGCGTGGTGAGCGTAGCGCCGCTGGCGTCCAGCGCGGTCATGGTCAGCGTCGGCTTGCCGGCCGGCGTGGTGGGATTGCTGGTGCCGCAGCCCGGCAGCTTGGGGTCGCGGTTGGGATCGATGACGCTGCAGCCGCCGTTGCTGCCGCCACCGCCGCCGCAGGCGGCCAGCAGCAGCGTGTACATCAGGGCCAGCAGATAACGTGGGAGGCAGTCGATCCAGCGCAAAGTCATGGTTACTCCTGATGTGGTCTATCGGGTCTATCGGTCAATTGGTGCCGGCCATGGCGGGCAGCAGGTTGCGGTACAGGTTCAGCATCGCCGGCCCCAGCAGCACCACCAGCAGGCTCGGGAAGATGAAGAAGATCAGCGGGAACAGCAGCTTGAGCGAAATCTTGGCCGCGTGTTCCTCGGCGCGCTGGCGGCGCTTGGTGCGCAGCTGTTCGGACTGCACGCGCAGCGAGTCGGCAATACTGGTGCCGAAGCGGTCGGCCTGGATCAGCATGGTGACCAGCGCATCGACGTCTTCGACGCCGGTGCGCAGCGCCAGGTTGCGCAAGGCTTTGTCCTTGGCGCTGCCGGCGCGCAGCTCCAGCGTCACCAGCTGCATTTCCTCGGCCAGCACCACGCTTTTGAGGCCGATCTCGTTGGCCACGCGCGCCAGCGCCGCATCCATTGCCAGGCCCGCTTCCACGCACACGGTCATGAGGTCGAGCGCGTCGGGGAAGCTTTCAAAGATGTCGCGCTGGCGGGTCTTGACCACGTGGTTGAGCACGACGTTGGGCAGGTAGTAGCCGAGGCCGCCCGCGACCACCATCCACAGCATCTTGACGTTGCCGTCGGTGGCCACCGCCTTGCTGCTCAGGTAAAGGAATACGATCAGCGGCAGCAGCACGGCCAGCCCGGTTTTACCGGCAAAGAACAGCGCCGGCGTGGACGGCGTGCGCCAGCCGGCGTTGATGAAGCGCATGCGCACCGGCGAGTTTTCCCAGCCCTCGGTCGGCAGCGACAGGCGCGCCAGCGGCGCCGCCAGGTTGACGATGGCGTCGATCCACACGGCGCTCTTGCGCGTGACCTGGCTTTGTTCGCGCAGCGCTTCCAGCCGGTCCTTGACGGGATTGGCGGTGAACAGGCGCACCGCCAGCACCACGCCGCCAAACACGGCAATGAACACCACGAGCAGGAACATGAGCTGGACGATGGTCATGGCCGCCTCTCAGATCCGGATGGTGGTGATCTTGCGGATCGCCAGCATGCCAATCACCATCAGCGTGGCGGCCACGCCCAGCATCTTGCGCCCGCCTGGATCGGTGAACAGCACTTCGAGCGAACCGGGATTGACCACCGACACCAGGCCGCCCACTGCAAACGGCATCAGGCCCAGCACCCAGGCCGACATGCGGCCTTCGGCCGACATCACCTTCACCTGGCCCAGCAGCTTGAGGCGGTCGCGGATGATGGCGCTGATCGAGGCCAGCAGGTCGGTCAGGTTGCCGCCCGTCTCGCGCTGGATCAGCACGGCGATGACGAAGTAGCGCAGGTCGGTGCTGGGCACGCGCAGCGCCAGGTTCATGAGCGCGTCCGGCATCGACACGCCGAAGTTCACCTCATCAAACACGATGCGGAATTCGGCGCCCAGCGGGTCCGGGATTTCCTCGCCCACCATCTTGAGCGCGGTGGGGAAGGCGTGGCCGGCGCGCATCGCGCGGCCCATCATGTCAAGCGCGTCGGGCAGCAGCGATTCTATCCGCAGGATGCGCTTGCGCTTGGCGCGCATGGCTTCCAGCACCGGCAGCGCAGCCACCACGCCGCCCAGCGCCAGCATGCCGAACCACGGCAACCGCAGCGAGACGGCCAGGATAAAGCCGACCAGGAAGCAGCCGGTCATGAGCGCGCTGAGCTGGGCGGTGCTCATGCTGCGGCCGGTTTGCAGCAGCAGCCGGTCCAGCTTCTGGATGCCGGGGATGCGTGTCAGCAGCTGCTGGACGCCGGGATCGTGCGACAGCGTGCGCTCCTTGGTGATGGAGACCGCCAGTTCGCTGCCGCTGTCACCGATCGCATTGCGCAGGCGGCGCGCGATGCGTTCCGCCTCCGGGCCGCGCGTGCTGTTCCAGCCGACGTAAGCGCCCCACACCAGCAGCGCCACGGCGGCAAAGATCAGGATGATGAACAGCAGCAGCCGCAGGTCCATGGTCAATACCCCGACGGATCGAACGCGGTGGAGGCGATGTTGACGCCGAAGTTGCGCAGCCGTTCGATGAAGCGCGGGCGGATGCCGGTGGCCGTGTGGTGGCCCAGCACCTTGCCGTCGTCGGCCAGGCCGGTCTGCTTGAAGGCGAAGATTTCCTGCATGGTGATGATTTCGCCCTCCATGCCCGTCACTTCCTGGATCGACATGACCTTGCGCTTGCCGTCGGTGAGGCGCGAGACCTGGATCACCACGCCGACCGCAGAGCTGATCTGCTGGCGCATGGCCTTGGTGGGCAGGTTGGAGGCGGCCATCGACACCATGTTCTCGAGCCGCGTGAGGCCGTCGCGCGGGGTGTTGGCGTGGATGGTGGCCATCGAGCCTTCGTGGCCGGTGTTCATGGCGCCCAGCATGTCCAGCGCTTCGGCGCCGCGCACCTCGCCCAGGATGATGCGGTCGGGCCGCATGCGCAGCGCATTGCGCACCAGCGCGCGCTGCGTGACTTCGCCCTTGCCCTCGATGTTGGGCGGGCGGGTTTCCAGCCGCACCACGTGCGGCTGCTGCAGCTGCAGCTCGGCCGCGTCTTCGATCGTGACAATCCGTTCGTTCTGGCTGATGAAGCCGGAGATCACATTGAGCATGGTGGTCTTGCCGGAACCGGTGCCGCCCGAGATCACGATGTTGACCTTGGCCTTGCCCAGGCCTTGCAGCACTTCGGCCATGTCGGCCGTCATGCTGCCGTAGGCCACCAGGTCGGCCAGGCGCAGCGGGTCGGCGGAAAAGCGGCGGATCGACATGATCGGGCCATCGATCGCCAGCGGCGGGATGATGGCGTTGACGCGCGAGCCGTCCGGCAGGCGCGCGTCCACCATGGGGCTCGATTCGTCGATGCGGCGGCCCACGCGCGAGACGATCTTGTCGATAATCTTCATCAGGTGGGCGTCGTCGCTGAAGGTGACGTCGGTGAGTTCCAGCTTGCCGCGCCGCTCGACATAGATCTGGCGGTAGGTGTTGACCAGGATGTCGGACACGGTGGGGTCTTCCAGCAGTGGCTCGAGCGGGCCGAAGCCCAGCATCTCGTTCTGGATGTCGCGCGTCAGGTTTTTGCGCTCGGCATCGTTGATGACCACCGCGTCTTCTTCCAGCAGTTTCTCGACCAGGTTGCGCAGCTCGGAGCGGATCTGGTCCTGGGTCAGCCGTTGCAGGCTTTCCAGGTCCACGCGGTCGAGCAGCGCCGCATGCAGGCGCTGCTTGAGCTTCTGGTAGGCGCGGTTGTCGATGCCGCCCTGCACGCGCTGGCCGGAACCGCGGATGTCGGTATTTTCCAGCCGTTCGCGCAGGGAGACAGGTGTGGTGCTCATGATGCGTTCCTTTGCTTACTCATTTACGCAGGCCCAGCTTGCCCAGCCAGCCGCCGCCTTGCTGGGGCGGCGCCGCTTCGCCGCTGAGCTTGCGCGCGAGTTCGGCCAGCGACTGGCTCAGCGGCGCGTTGGGCGACAGCTGCAGCACCGGCACGCCCTGGTTGACCGAAGCGGCGGCGGCGTCGTAGTTGTTGGGCATGGTGAAGGAAATCTCGGCGTCAAACGCGCTCTCCAGGTCTTTCAGGCGGATCTCGCTGTTCTTGTCGTGGCGGTTGACGATGAGCTGGATCTTCTCCTTGCCGTATTCCAGCGAGCGGAACACATTGAGCAGGCGCTTGCTGTCGCGGATGTAGGGCAGCGTGGTTTGCAGGATGGGGAAGATCATGTCGGCATGGTCGAGCGCGCGGATGCTGACCGCGTCCAGGCTGCGGCCGACGTCGAGCAGCACGAAGTCGTACTGGCGGCGGGCCAGCTTGAGGATGGCGTCAATGTGGTCGGGCTTGACGTCGTTGGCGTGCGCCGGGTCGGACGGCGCCGCCAGCACGCCATAGTTGGACGTGATGCTGAGCATGGACGACGTCAGGAACGACGGGTCGAGCCGGTGGATTTGCTGCGCCACATCGCTGAGCGTGGCCAGCGGCTTGTGGTCGGAGACGAACAGCGAGGCGTCGCCGAATTGCAGGTTCATGTCGATGAGCGCGACCTTCTGCTTGCCGCTGGCGGCCAGCGCGTAGCCGAGGTTGGTGGCCAGGAAGGTGGCGCCGCTGCCGCCCTTGCACGAGATGAAGGCCAGCACCTTGCCCTGCGTCTGGCCGCGCCGCTCGAGTTTTTCGGCGATGCGTTCCATGGCCGGGTACAGCGCCGAACTGGTGACGGGCGAGGGCAGCACTTCGCGCACGCCGGCGCGCATGGCTTGCAGCAGGAATTGCGGGTCCTGGTCCGGCGTCAGCACCACGCAGGCGATGTTGGGATGCTGGGCCGAGAAGCGTTCCAGCTGTTCCATGTCGTCCTCGCCGGCTTGCGGGCGGTCGACGATGAGCACGTCGGGCAACTGCTCGTCGTTCAGCGCGGCGGTGCGGCCGACCGCGCCGGCCAGCTGGTCGATTTCATCGGACGCCGAGCGCGCGCGCAGCAGGCGCATGAGCTCGGCCAGGTGGCGTTCATCGCGGGATATGACGGTGATCTTCAAGTGAGGCGCTCCTTGCGTTGCTGCTTCAGCGCTTGCTGCCGACGCCGATGGTAAAGCCGTTGCCCTGGTCTTCCCGGTTGATGAAAGACTGCTGGTAGTTCTGGTAGGCCGCCGCTGCCGCCGGCGCATCGAGGCCGTTGACGGGGCGGCGGTCCTGGCCTGCCTGCGGGTTGATCGTCTGCTGTGCGCGCATCAGCCGCAGGCTGTCGCCGAACTGGCGGTCCAGACGCGGCGAGGTGCCGCAGGCGGTCAGCAGCATGGCGAGCAGGAGTAGGGGATATCGCATGGCGCCTCCTAGTGGTCGCCGCCGGATGGCGTGGTGGCCGGGGCCGCTGGCGCTGCCGGTGCGGGCGCCGGTGCGCTTGCCGGTGCAGCGGGTGCGCGGCCTTCCAGCTTACCGTTGAGGAAGAAGTCAAAGCGGTTGGGCGGCACATAGTCGTCGGTGGGCAGCTTGTGGTCGGGCGGCAGCGGCTGCGCCAGGTGCGGCGTGACGATGAACACGAGTTCGGTGCGGTCGTTCTGGAAGTCGCTGCTGCGGAACAGTGCGCCCAGGATCGGAATTTCACCGAGGCCGGGGAAGGCCTTGATGCTGCTGGTGACGTTGTTCTTGATCAGGCCGCCGATGGCAAAGCTCTGGCCGTCAAACAGCTGCACGGTGGTGCTGGCGCGGCGCGTGGTGAACGAGGGCAGCACGGCGGTGGCGGTGCTGCCGGTGGCGCTGATGCCGATGCCTTCGCGGTTGAGTTCAGACACTTCGGGCGTCACGCGCAGATTGATGCGGCCGTTGTCGAGCACGGTGGGGGTGAACTTGACGGCGATGCCATACTCTTTTTCTTCCAGCGTGACTTGCGGCGTGCCAGCCGTATTGTTCTGCGACACGGGAATGAAGATCTTGCCGCCCGCGAGGAAGCTGGCCTCCTGGCCGCTAATCGCCATCACGGTGGGTTCGGCCAGCACCTTGACCAGGCCGTCGTTCTTTTGCGCGTCCAGCGTAACGAACTTGCCGCTCTTGTTGTTGAAGGCGTCGATCTTGCTGGGATTGCCGCTGAGCAGATTGGACAGCATGGTGTAGGTCCAGCTGCCGCGCGTGCCGTTGAGGCCGACGCTGGCGCCGAGCTGGTCGACCAGGGTTTTGGACACCTCGGCAATTTTCACTTCCAGCATCACCTGCTGCGGCGCGGCGATGGCCAGCATATTGACCACGCGGCCGCTGCTGCTGCTGCTGCTGCCGCCCTGCGACAGGCCGGACATCGGGTCCATGGCGGCCTGGAAGGCGGCGCCGGCCGCTGCGCCGGAAGCGGCGGTAGGCGCGCCGCCGCCTGCTGCCGCCTGGGCTGCCTGCGCGGCCGCGTCGGGCGTGGCGGCATTGCCCTGGTTGCCGCTGCGCGCGTTGCGCTGCAAATAGGCGCTGGCCACGGTGACGATCTGCGACGCCCGCACCGCATCGGCCACGGTGCCGGACAGGATCAGCGAATTGCCGGAGACGGTGATGCGGATGTCGCGCTCATTCGGGAACAGCTCGGTGAACTGCTGGCGCAGCGCGGCGGTGTCGAGGCCGACGGTGATGTCGATGACGCTGGCCTGGTTGGCGCGGTTCCAGACGATGAGGTTGGTGGCGCCGGTGGTCTTGCCCAGCATGTAGATTTCGCTGGGATTGAGCAGGATGACGTCGGCAATCTTGGCGTCGCCGACGGCCACGCGCGCGGCGGGCGAGGGCAGGCGCATCAACGTAGACTTGCCGGCCGAGAGCGTGATCTCCTTGGCCAGTTCCATGCCGGGGGCGGCGGTGGCGGCGGGTGGGGCAGCGCCGGCCGCGCCTAACGCGGCCGGCGCTGCGGCGCCCAGCAGGGCGGCGAGGGCGACTTGGGCCACGAGGGCCGAGGCCCGCAGCGGCGTCGTGGGGAAAGGCGCAGAAGATACGTTGCTCAAGTCGCGTTCTCCGGTGGCTTAAAATTGTTGTGAACTGCGTTCCAGACCCTTGATGACTTCCACCTTGTCGCCGTCGCGCTGCACCTTGGGCAGGGCACGCGCAGCAGCTGGCGCGGCGGCCACCGGTGGCGGCGCCACAGGCGCGGGCACCTCGCGTACCGGTGCGGTGCTGACCGGCACGCCTTCCAGCAGGCTGCTCTTGGTGGCGCCGCCGGTGTTGGCGGAATTCGGATCGATCTGGTTGCGCAGCACCAGCGACAGCGTGCCCACGCTGCGCGCCAGGTCCAGCTTCTCGACCTGCTCCGGCGTAAGTTCCAGCGTGACGGCGTTGACGACTTTCGGCTTGGTATCGTCGCGGTTGGATTCCTGCGCAATCGCCAGCACCAGGATGCGCTCCAGCACGATCTTGGAGATCGCCTGTTCGCGCGTCAGGTTGTCGCCGCGGTTGTCGCTCGAGGTATTGACGAGGATGTCGACATAGTTGCCGGGCAGCGCAAAGCCGGCCACGCCCACCACATCGTTGACGCGCACGGTCATGGCGCGCTTGCCTTCCGCCACCACGGACGACAGGCCGCCTGCGGTGCCGGCCGGCGCCAGCTTGCCTTCGGTGATGGGCTCGCCGCGCTGGATGTTGGAGCGCGTGATGCGCCCTTCGAGCGACTTGGCATCGGTCATCGCGCCGGGCGGTACCGAGCTGGCGGGCCAGTCCACCATGTGCACCAGTTCCGGCGTGAGGCGCGCGCCCATGCTGATGTCCAGCATGGCGACCGCGACCCGGTTGCTGTTGCTGGCCGACTGCCCGGCGATCCATTGCGCTGCCACCACCACGGCTGCCAGCGCCAGAAACAGCGCCACACCGATCATGACCAAAGCCCGAGTATTTCTCATCCCGACCTTCCTTGATTAAGCGGATTGGATTGTTGTTCGCGTCGTTCGCGTTCCTTCTTCTGCTGTTCGGCGGCGACGCGTCGCGCGCCGGCGCCGGCAAAGTAGTTGTGCCAGGCCCAGTCCAGCGAGCGCTGGCTTAACGTGGGCGGCGTGCTTTCGTAGCGGGCCAGGTCGCGCACCTGGCGTATCAGGTCGCGCGGATAGCAGGCCAGCAACGGCGTCTCATCCTTGGCATGCAGACCGCTCAGCAGATAGTCGAAGGCGGCGGTGTCAAATGCAATGCCGTACTGCGCGCAGGCCTGGCGGAACAGCAGCTCATATTCCGCGGGCGATTGCGGCGGTACTTCGATCTTGTATCCCAGCCGGCGGAGGAAGGCGCCATCCGATAAACGTTCCGGCAGAAAGTTAGACGAGAATACCACGACCACATCGAAAGGCACTTGAAAAACCAGTCCGGTGTGCAAGGAAAGATAATCGACGCCACGGTCCATCGGCACGATCCAGCGGTTCATGAGTTCCAGCGGCGAACAGCGCTGGCGGCCCAGGTCGTCGATGATGAAGATGCCGTTGTTGGCTTTCAGATGAGGAGGCGCCTGATACAGCCGCGTGTTGGCGTCAAAGCGCAGGTCCAGCATTTCCAGCGTGAGCTCGCCGCCGGTCAATGCGGTGGGCCGTTGCAGGCCGCGCACCCAGCGCGCATCGAGCGTGCGCAGCAGGTCGCCGCTGTCGTCGGCTGGCGTCGCGCCATTGAGCGGACGGTGCTGCACCGGATCGTAGAAGGGCACGACTTCGCCATCGATCATGATGGCGTAGGGGACGGCGATGGCGCCATGCAGCAGGCCGCACAGGCGTTCCGCCAGATAGGTCTTGCCGCTGCCGGCCAGGCCGTAGATGAACATGGCGCGGCCCGAGTTCATGGCAGCGCCAAGCTGGTCCAGCACCTGCGGGCTGGCGACGACATCGTGGAAAGACGCTTGCACCGCTGCACGCGTGACGTGCAGATGGCGCACGCTTTGCGATTCCATCTGCGCCACATAGGCGGCCAGCGTGACAGGCGCGGGACCGGCGTAGGAGTTGCGGTTGAGGCAGGCGATGGCGCGCTGCATGCCGGCGTCGGTCAGGTGGTAGGTGAGGTCGGCATCGGTGCCGCTGCTGCCGCTGCGCGTGACCTCGCACAGTTTTTCGTTGCGTAAATGCGTCACCAGCGGCGTGATGACGCTGACACTGAGTTTTAAATGGCCAGCCAGTTCCGGCAATCGGACCTGGCCGCGCTGGAACAGCACCTTGCACAGCAGCTCGACCAGGAACAGAAAGGGCAAGCCCGTTTCGTCCGTGGTCCGGGGCGCGCGCGCCTCGGCGGGAGGCGGCAGCGTGGGAGAGTCTGTAGCCTGCTGGGTGTGCATGGTTCCCCTTAGAAGAACAGGCTGCGTCCGGTGCTGGCGCCGAAGATCAGGTAGGGCGCGGCGCCGGCGGCAATCGCTACGGCGTAGGGCAGGCGGCCGCTGGGCGTGGCCGGCGCGTCCATCTTGGGCACTTCGCCCGCGAGCGAGCGCAGCATGCTGTATTTGAGCAGGTGCCAGGTGTTGTACACCATGGGCTTGAGGCGGCCGTTAAAGCCAGCCACCACCAGCGCCAGCACGCCGCCCGCGAGCAGCGTCAACAGCCAGATGCCGGTTACCGCGCCGGGGCCGACAAACGCGCCGATCATGGCCAGCAGCTTGACGTCGCCCGCGCCCAGCGCGCGCATCGCGTACATGGGAAGCAGCAGCAGCAGGCCTACAGCCAGGCCAGCCAGCGCCTTGAGAAAACCGATGCCGCCAAAGACTTGTATGAACAGACCGTCGCCAGGTGGCAACGCCGTGTTCAGGATCAGGCCCAGCACGGCGCCGCCGAAGACCAGGGCATTGGGAATGCGGCGCGTCCGTAAATCGTTCCACACAGCGAGTGCCAGCAGTACACACAGGATAACCAGCGGCAAAAAGGTCATGAGTTCGCCTTATGAAAAGGGAGCAGACAATTGAGTGTATAGAAAATTTCCGGAACGGCGTACACCGTTCCGGAAATTTTTTGCAACTTGCATCTCAGGAGGATTGCCGCCGCTGCCGCTGTCGTTCGACGACAGGCAGGACTGGCTGGCCCAAGGGGCTAATTGCTCAGGACGATTTGATCAGGCCGGAAATGTAGGTCAGCGAGGCGGTCAGCTTGGGACCCAGGATGGCCAGGCCGGCGGTGATGGCGGCGGCGATGGCAGCTGCCATCAGGGCGTATTCGATGGCGGTGATGCCGTCTTCGTCGCGGATGAAGTGTTTGATTGCGTTCATGATGAGCCTCGTTAAAGTTGGTTGAGTGAGAGTGTTTTCTGCTTCAACTAAAACGGGGTTCAGGTTTTAGGTACTGCTGATGTAAGTCATTCTATGCAGCTTGCTGCTGGTGCGCAGCGGACAAACGTCACTTTGTGTCGTGACATTTGTCACGGTGATTCAGGTCTTGGAGCCCAGCACGGCCAGTACCGCAATGAGGATGATGACCGACGCCAGGGCTGCGATCAGCGCGTATTCCAGCAGCGTGGCGCCGTCGTCGTTGCGGACGAAGCGGGCAAGACTGCGGTGAATGAGGGACGTGCGGCGCATTACAGACTCCTGGCTGGGCGAGTGATTCAAAGTCTCATTGTGGCGGGGCGGGAGCGTTTTCACATCGGACAAACGTCATGGCGTGGCGTGACATTTGTCATTATTTTTTGTCTACGTTGCAGGTAAAAAAAATCCGGGCCGAGGCCCGGACAAATACTAGGAGCTTACAACGAGGAGACTGTGAATCAGGAGGACTTGATGAGGCCCGAAATATAGGTCAGCGAAGCGGTGATCTTTGGCCCGAGGATCGCCAGGCCAGCGGTGATCGCGGCGGCGATGGCAGCGGCCATCAGGGCGTATTCGATCGCAGTGATGCCGTCTTCGTCGTGGATGAAATGTTTGATTGCGTTCATGATGCGTCTCCTTGAGAGATAGTCAATGTTGTACGGGGATTACGACGATTTGATCAGACCGGAGATGTAGGTCAGGGAGGCGGTGATCTTTGGTCCCAGGATCGCCAGGCCGGCGGTAATCGCGGCGGCGATGGCTGCTGCCATCAGGGCGTACTCGATAGCGGTGATGCCAGCTTCGTCGTTGATGAACTGTTTGACTGCATTCATGATGAACTCCGTAAGTTAGTTGAGAGAGTGGATGACTTCAACTAAAACGGGGTTCAGGTTTTAGGTACTGCGTTG
>NZ_FRCX01000018.1 GCF_900143065.1 Duganella sacchari
AACTGTTTGACTGCATTCATGATGAACTCCGTAAGTTAGTTGAGAGAGTGGATGACTTCAACTAAAACGGGGTTCAGGTTTTAGGTACTGCGTTGTTTCTGTACTGCCGATGAAAGACATTCTACGCGTGCCGTCGCCAGCAAACATCCGACAAACGTCACTTTGTTCGATGACATTTGTCACGCCTGACATGCAAAAAAAATCCGGGCCGAAGCCCGGACAAATACTAAGGAGCTTACTACGAGGAGACTGTGAATCAGGAGGACTTGATGAGGCCCGAAATGTAGGTCAGCGAAGCGGTCAGCTTTGGTCCCAGGATCGCCAGGCCAGCGGTAATCGCAGCGGCGATGGCGGCGGCCATCAGGGCGTATTCGATGGCGGTGATGCCGTCTTCGTCGCGGATGAAATGTTTGATTGCGTTCATGATGCGTCTCCTTGAGAGATAGTCAATGTTGTGCGGGGATTACGACGATTTGATCAGACCGGAGATGTAGGTCAGCGAGGCGGTGATCTTTGGTCCCAGGATCGCCAGGCCGGCGGTGATCGCGGCGGCGATGGCGGCTGCCATCAGGGCGTACTCGATAGCGGTGATGCCAGCTTCGTCGTTGATGAACTGTTTGACTGCATTCATGATGAACTCCGTAAATTAGTTGAGAGAGAGGGTGGCTTCAACTAAAACGGGGTTCAGGTTTTAGGTACTGCGTGTACGACTCGGTGCTACTTGTGTGCTGCCGATGAAAGACATTCTACGCACCCCAACGCCAAGAGACATCGGACAAACGTCACGATTTGCAGTGACATTTGTCACCCTGCATTTACGTGCAGCGTAGTCTGTGTCTTGCACCTCATCCGGTTAGCCAGTGCCCCTGGAACGGCTTCGCCAATGGTCCAGAAACCATTGTTGTAGTTCCAGAGGGGCGCCGGCCTTTCCGGTGTATTCCTGCGTATCAGGTTTTTAATGTCAACCAGTAGCGGCAAGGCTTCCGCAAAATAGGCATGGGCCGGGATATCGTCTGGAATAAACGACACGACGTTGTCGATCCCTTTAATCATGACCTGTGGCACATCGCCGCAACCCACGCGCGGATAGGCGTGCACCAGCCCTGAGGCGTGTACCGCATAGTCATAGGGCGACAAATACACTGTGGTCCGCTGCGCCACTTTGAGATAGTTGGGACCGAGTTGCGCGAACAGGTCACGGTCAACGTCTGCGGCGGCCAGAATAATCTGACCGAATTGCATGTGCTGTGCTGCCGAGGCATTTTCCAGGCTGGCCACGATGGTGCGCAGTAAGGCGCGGTTTCCCATGCTGTGAGCGATCACATGGACTTGGCGCGTACCTGCACCTTGTATCACGCTTTGCAGAAAAGTCCGAAGATAGATTTCGCTGGCGTCGACAGTGGCCTCATCGACGGTGTACTGATCAATTGAACTCCGCGCGGCCCACGAAAAAAATATCATATTGTTTTCCGGGACATCCAGGTCCGCGCCGATTTGCGCCGCGCGAATCGCCGCATCATTGAAAGAGTTATTAAAGCCATGGATAAAAACCACAACATAGTCAGATTGGGTCTGGCGGATGTTGCTCAGGCTGCGTTGCATCAGCCCTACGAAGTCGTCCTGACTGCGTAAGGGGGTGATCTCTTGCACGGACAGATGGGTATCGCTGCGCCACGGCCAGATGGCTTTCTTTCCAAGCGAGCCCGTGACATGACCTTTGGGAATCTTGACCATCACTTTGCCATAGTGAACCTGTACATCGCGCTGATCCGAATAAGTACCGTCGCCTGAGGGCGCTCTGGTGGTGCCATACAACACCGGATATTGACGGTCTTCCTTGGTCTCTTCGGCGGATACGGTTGCCGGGGGCGTGAGGGAGGCTAATTCGGCGCTGGAGATTTCGCGTGTGCCGAGCGTGCTGCAGCCGGCAAGCACGGTCGTACTGACTGCCAAGATGAGACGCACCAGGTACCCCATGATTATTCTCCCGATTTATTATGGATTTGTTTTTACTGGCGAGCCCCATCATAGTATGAATAATAAGATGGAAAACTCACCAATATTTTCAGGGAGAAGTAGCACCAAAAAAAATCCGGACCAGGTCCGGATTCAAGCAGGGGGGCAGGGCGGTGATTACGACGACTTGATCAGGCCCGAAATGTAGGTCAGCGAGGCGGTCAGCTTGGGACCCAGCACCGCTACACCAGCGGTGACTGCGGCGGCGATGGCGGCTGCCATCAGGGCGTATTCGATGGCGGTGATGCCGTCTTCGTCGCGGATGAAGTGTTTGATTGCGTTCATGATGCGTCTCCCTCTGTGTGGTCAGTGTGTTTGAATTACGACGATTTGATCAGGCCGGAAATATAGGTCAGCGAGGCGGTGATCTTCGGCCCCAGGATGGCCAGGCCGGCGGTGATCGCGGCGGCGATGGCGGCGGCCATCAGGGCATACTCAATCGCGGTGATGCCAGCGTCGTCGTGGATGAAATTTTTGACTGCGTTCATGATGGACCTCGTTTAAGTAATTGGTGTGAGAAGACTGGGTGGCAGCGGCTTTATCTAAAACGGGGTCCGGGTTTCATTGCTACGTTTGTGCTGCCGATGTAAGACATTCTACGCACCACACTGTCACGGCACAGCGGACAAACGTCCTGATCTGCGGTGACATTTGTCACCAATTCTCACACTCTGCAGGCAAAAAAAATCCGGACACGGTCCGGATGGCATGGGAGCCTGGCGACGGTTAAGCCGTCATGCCGTGCTTGGTGGCATACACATACAGCTCCAGCCGGTTGGCCACGCCGAGCTTCTGGTAAATCGTGGTCAGGTTGTTGCGCAGCGTGGGTTCGGCAATGAACAGCTTGGAGGCCAGCTCCTTGTTGGGCGCGCCATTGCCTTCCACCACCACGGCGACGATCTTGCGTTCCTTGGGCGTCAGCGAGGCGATGCGCGCCGCTTCCGGATCCGCCTTGGGCGGCGCCGACAGCTGGCCCAGCAGCGCGTTCATGAGTACCGGATCGAGGCAAGTCTCGCCGCGCGACACGGCGCGGATACTATTCAGCACCACATCGGCCGGCGCTTCCTTGCTGACCACGCCGCGCGCGCCCAGCTTGACCGCCTGCGTCAGCAAGCCCTGGTCGCGGTTGCCGCTGAGGATCATGACCTTGGCGCCGCTCGCTTGCAGCAACTGCGGCAGAATCTCGATCGAGCTGCGGCCCTCCAGGTCGAGGTCGAGCACGATCACATCGGGCTTCAAGGCGCCGCCCTCCTGCAGCGCGGTGTCGTTGTTGTGGGCAGTGCCGACCAGTTGCAGATCGTCGCCGCCGCCCTCGATGAGCTTTTCCAGGCCCCACAGCATGGTCTTGTGGTCGTCTACCAGCATGATGCGGATAGGAGTCGTCATAGTGTGCCTCGGTCAGTTATACCGGGATGGCGATGCTGACGGCAGTGTAGCCAGAAGCCGAACAGTCAATCGCAATGGTCCCGCCCAGCGCAGCAGTGCGCTCGGCCAGCGATCCAGGCAGGAATGGGGCCGATGGACCTTCAGGGCTTTCGTTTTCGATGCGTATCCGCAGCTGGCCGTCAGCGTTGCTCAGGCTGATCAGCCCCGTGCGGGCACGGGTATGTTTACGTATATTGTGCATGCCTTCATTCACGATCTGGAACACTTCCGCCGCCAGCCGGTCGCTGATGGTCAGGCCATCCTCGGCCTGTATCGTAATCTGGATATCGTAGAACTCTTGCACCTGCTGCGCCTGCCGGCGCAAGGCCACCAGCAGTTCCGCATCGGTGGTGGCCGCGCCTTGCCGCACATTGCGCGCAAACTGCCGCATATCACCGATGACCTGGGTGGTCATGTCGAGCAGTTTATCAAGTTCCGCAGACACCGGGTGGTCCGCCTGCAAAGATTGCCGCACCGCGCTGATGCCATGCCGCAGTCCGATATACGGCTGGATGGTGGTGTCGTGCAGGTCGCGCGCGATCTTCTGCCGCTCGCGGAAGGCGGCGTCCGAGGCCAGCCGGTCGAGCAGCACGATGTTCTCGATGACGGGAAACACCTGCGCGGCCAACTGTTGCAAAAATACCGCATCGGCGCGGCTGAAGCGGTGCTGGTCCGACACCACGTAAATCCGTCCTTCCCCCTTGCGCAAGGGCAGCGGCGCGCTGACGAAGGAACTGGCATCGAGCAAGTCGATGAGCTGTTCCACCTGCTCCGGCGGCAACGGCTGCCAGCGCGTGGCGTCCGGCGCGCGCTGGCGCGACTCCAGCGAGCCAGGCAAGCGCGGATGCAGCGCGGCCGCATACTGCACCAGCGCCTGCGGCGCAAACACCAGCAGCGGCGCGGCCGCGCCTTCCGGCAGGCGCGCCAGCGAGGTGCGGCCGTCCGGCGCACCGGACGAATGCAGCTGCCACAGCTCATCCGGCCCGTCGCGCATGAGCAGCACGCAATTGCTGGCGTGGTAGAAGTCGCGCGTCTGGATCAGCATGGTGGCAATGGTCTGGTCGACGCCGAAGCGCGGATTCGACAGCCGGCTCACATCGCGCAGCAGGCGCAGCCGGCGCCGCTGGGCCACGCCCGTGCCGCCCCAGTAGGCGATCATGTAGCCGAGCGCCAGCACAAACGCGGTGCGCAGCAGCAGGTGGCCTTCGTTGATATTGCTGTCGGACAGCCAGGTGGCAAACGCCAGGGCCAGCGTGGCGCCCAGCGTGATGCGCGCGCCTTCGTCAAAGCCCCACTGGAACGAGGCGGTCAGGATTACAAAAAAGAAGAACGGAAAGAAGAAGCTGTTGCCGCCGCCGGTGCAGTACACCATGAGCGCATACCAGCCGAGGTCGATCCAGTACACCGCCTTGCCATGCCAGAACGGATTGCGGTGGCGCCGCGCGGCCAGCAGCAGCGTCAGGCTGTGCAGCAGATAGGCGCCAAAGATCAGGGAGCTCAGCAAGGTACGCTCGCCGTAGCGGTTGCCCAGCTCGCCCGGCGCCACAAACAGCGTCAGGATCGCCGTCAACGCCAGCACCAGCCGCATGACAAACACCATGGACGCGCCGACGGCGTCGCCGCCCGTGCGTGTAGCGTTGGCCCTGCTGCTGTCTGCTATCACTGCGGTGTCTCCTGCATACAAGCAAACTAAACGAAGTAGCGATTCGATAGTTGTTGCGAACACAATCGAGTCTACGCAGTCGTCGCTGCAATGTCTAGCCGGAGCATGGTACGCTGCACCTAGGATTCACGCCCGTCCCTGGCGGGCGCCATGTTTTTGATGCCTTTAAAGAACATTAAATAACTAGGCGAAAGAAAATGAATCGCGTTAGAATCACTTACCGTCACCTCATTCCTGTGGCGCTGCCGCCGGCCCATTGCGCGCCGGACAGCCCGACGACAGTGCCGCGCCATCTGCGCTTCCGCCTGTGTTTCCCTGTTTTGCAACCCGACCGTCTCACGGACGCAACATCATGAATGTGCCTGCCTTCCTGCGCCGCCAACGTGGCTCGGCTGTCGTCGAGATGGCCATTGTTGCGCCGGTCGCCTTCCTGCTGCTGATCGGCGTGATCGAGTACAGCATCCTGTTCTACACCACGCTGGCGATGCAGTACGCGGTGCGCGAAGGTGCACGCTACGCCATCACCGGCCGCACCGACAAGGACCCGGCCACCAGCAACCAGCAACGCTACCTGGCCGTGATCCAGGCCATCAAGAGCAATTCGATGGGCATGTACGACAGCGTCAATCCGGTGATCTCGGTCAACGGCACCAGCTACGCCAGCAGCAGCGCGTATTCCGCCACCATGTTCGGCAACGCCGGCGACATCGTGGTGCTGCGCCTGGACTGCACCTGGAAGCTGGCGACGCCGATCGTCGCGGCCTTTTTCCCGAATGGCGAATACAAGTTCACCGTGGCCGCCACCATGCAGAACGAGGCCTTCTGATGCCACGCCTGCCGCCCCGCCAGCGCCGCCAGGGCATCGCCGCCGTCGAGTTCGCGCTGCTGCTGCCGATCCTGCTGGTGCTGCTGATTGCGCTGCTGGACATGGCGCGCGGGCTGCAGGCCAATATGATCCTGGTTAACCTGAGCCGCGAAGGCGCCAACCTGGCCTCGCGCGGCAAGCTGCAGCTGTCGGACAACGCCCAGACCATCATCGGCCAGGTCGCGGCCTCGGCGCCGCCGCTGGACATGAACAAGCTGGGCATGATCTACATTACCCGCATCATGGGATCGACCTCGGGCGGCACCACCAAAAGCATCGTGCTGGAGCAGTACCGCTGGGACGACAGCGTCAACAACCGCGGCTACCGCGTCAGCAGCTATGCCCCGGCCAGCAAGATATGGTCATGCGCCAACTGGGCCAGCGGCACGGCCGGCACCTGCGTGGTGCCGAGCGGCAGCAACGCGCCCGTGGTGTCCATGATGAGCGGCCAGCTGCTCGATGGCGAAGTGATTTATGTGGTCGAGGTCTACTACAAGTTCAACATGCTGTTCCAGACCTTTACCTTCGGCAGCTTCAGCACGCCCACGCTGGGGCCGGAGTTCTACTCGATGACGGTGTTCTGACATGGCTACTACCCTGCAACGCCAGCGCGGCGGCATCACCGTGATGGTCATTATCTCGCTGACCACCTTGCTGGCCGTGGTCGGCCTGGCGTTCAGCGCCGGCATGAGCTATATCGTCAAGGCCAAGCTCAACGCCGCCACCGACGCCGCCGGCCTGGCCGCCGCGCGCGCCATCAGCAACGGCGCCAACCAGAGCGAGCAGACCGCCAACGCCAAGGCCGCCGCCCAGCGCTTCTTCTACGCCAACTTCCCGGCCAACTACCTGATGTCCAGCGCCACGCTGAACGATGTCGGCGTCTCCTTCAGCGGCAGCGAAGTGACGATTACCGTCAGCGCCTCGGCCACCATGCCGACCGCGCTGTTTGGCGGCTTCAATACCGGGCCCATGTCGCCCGGCGTGCTCACGGAAACCAAGCGCAAGGACCTGGACATGATCCTGGTCATGGACACCTCCGGCTCGCTGGCCGGCTCGGCGGCCAATGTGCGCAGCTCGGCAGTCACCTTCCTGGGCCAGTTCAACAGCGACCGCGACCGCGTGGGCCTGGTGCACTTTGCGTTTGGCTCCATCGTTGACGACGCCATCCGGCCGATTGCGCGCGGCTTCGACCGCACCACCATGACCAACCACATCAAGGCCTTCTCGTTCAGCGGCGCCACCGCGTCGGCGGAGGGTATGTACACCGCGCGCCAGCAGATCAACAGCGTGCCGACGGCCAACCTCAACCGCTCGAACCTGCGCGTGATCGTATTCTTCTCGGACGGGGCGCCCAACTCCATCGGCGCTTACCTGAACTGGAAGACGGCCGGCACCTGCACCCAGCCCGGCGTGGTCTACACCGACGACGACGGCTCGGGTGCCCCGGCCGGCCTGTTCAAGCTGGACCAGCAATATGACGACATCGGCGGCAACTGCACACCGTCCGACTTGCCCAGCAAGGTGACCTCGTTGCCGGACTGGTACAACGCACGCAACCCGGCGACGTCGCCCAACGATCCCACGCTGCGCGAGTTCCCCATCGTCACCACCTCACCGCGGGTGGTGACCAATGCGCTGACCTACGCCAATGTCAACCGCGCCGCGCGCAACCTGGTGGAAGCGATGGCGTCGAAATCGCGCGACGAAGGGATTTATGTGTTTACGCTGGGGCTGGGGTCCAGCCTCAAAATCGCCACCGGCTATGATGGCGAAAAAGGCGAGGACACCCTCAAATGCATGGCCAACACCGTCGATGCGCCGGCGCGCTGCTTCAACGCCGCCAAGCCGGTCGGCGTGTACTGCTTTGCCGCCACCCAGGCCGACCTGACGCCATGCTTCTCAAAGCTGGCGTCCGCCATCCTGCGCATCTCCAAATAGTTCGGGGTCAGTGCCGACATTCGGACACGGGCTCGGCCGTAGCAGCCGCTACGGTCGAGCCCGTGTCCGAATGTCGGCACTGACCCCGAACTGGGAGGGGGGCCTTACTTGCGCACGTAGGAGGTCAGCTCCCAGCTGTCGCGGTTGTAGATGCGGCCTTGCCAGTCGGTGTCGCGGTAATCGAGCTTGACGAAGTTGTTCAGCTCCGGCACGAACCACACGGTTTCCGTGAGCTGGCCGCTGCCGTTCTTGGTGAACGTGTCCTGGGCGCTGTAGGTGGCTTCCACCACGATTTTCAGCGCATCAAATTCGCCGGCCGGCACTTTGACCTTTTCCCAGTCCAGCACCTTGCCCTTGATCTGGTAGCGCCAGTTCTTGCCCTGCTTGGGGTTGTTGCCGGTGACATCGCTGTTCCATTCCTTGCCCGGCGCCAGCGGGAAAGCGTAGCGCGCAAACGACGGCGCAAAGTGCATGGCGCCGCGGTCGACCGGATTCATTTCCGGACTGAACAGCTGGGTGCTGATCAGGGCGCCGCTGGCAGCGCGCTTGACGTCAACGTGGATGCCATTCTCATCCACGGCCGTCACTTCCATCCGATTGGTGTTGCCTTTCACACCCTTCCAGACATCGGTGTACTGGTAGGTCCACGAATCACCGACGGCAGGGGCCGGGGACGATACCGATTCGCGGCTGCCCGCCTGCGCCAGGGCGCACGGCAGGATGAAACAGAGCACTGCAAACGAACGTTTGATGGTCATGCTGTCTCCTTTGTTGTGATTTGTTTATTGACTATATCGCCAACATTGAAAGAGTGCTAGTAGCAGTGCAGCAAAAAATAATGATTAGGAGTCTTGATTAATTATGCCGAAGTGATATGCTTCGCTCTCGGCAACGGCGCATGCAGCGCCGTTTTTCAGATGTAATATATTTAGGAATCCTAATCAATAAAGGCATGGTATGAAAATTATTCCGCTCATCGCAGCAACAGTTTTGAGTGTTTGGGCACTGGCGGCACAGGCCCATGACGAGCACAAGGGGGGCATCGCCACCACCTCGGCGCCGGCGGTCAAGGCGCCGTTTGACATCGTCCACACCAAGATCACGACCGAAGGCAACCTGGCCATCTTCCACATGGCCGTCTCGGGCAAGGCCGGCCAGTCCAAACCGGGCAAAACCGGCAAGCTGGCGGGCAGCAGCGTGTTTTCCTATGTGTGGCCGACCACCATCGACCCGTCCGTGGTGGGCTTCGATAAGGGCGCCGGCATCCTGGCCTTTGCCGTGACCTCGCACCCGGATTTCGACGACACCCCGCTGTACGATGAAAACGGCGACGGCATCCTCGGCAACGACGGCGATGTGTGGCACTCGCACTGGGTGGTGCTGAAACCGGACGACAGCTGCGGCAAGGGCGCACTCAAGGTGGTCGACATCCCCGAAGGCAGCAAGCCGAAACTGCCGCGCACCTGGCCCGGCCTGCCGCTGCTCATCGACAGCCCCGGCTACACGCCCGTGTTCAAGGGCCAGACGGTGGAAGTGAAAGTGCCGTTTGACGACATCGGCGTGGTGCATGCGTCCGGCTTTGACGGCGTGACGGCGGCATTGCGCGTCAATGCCAGCGTGCACAATCCCTTGCTGTGCGTGGTCGATGTCTTCAAGGTTGCTTCCGGCAAGCTCAGCCTGCCGGGCAAGGTCAACCAGTAATCACCAGCGCATGGTCTGGATGAAGTCGACAAACGCCCGCAGCGGTGCGGGCAGGTAGCGGCGGCCCGGATAGTACAGCATCGGTCCCTGGAAGGCTGGCCACCAGCGTTCCAGCACCGGCACCAGCTCGCCGCGGTCGAAGTAGGGCTGCAGCCAGTCTTCAAACAGGTAGACCAGTCCTGCGCCGCCCACCGCCACATCGACTTTCAGATCGGCCGCCGCGCCGAGGTTGACGATGAGCGGGCCGCTGGGCTCGATCACCACCTTCTTGCCCTTGTGCTCGAACTCCCACGGCGGCATGGTGCCGCTGTTGAAACGGCCGCGCAGGCAGATGTGGTGCAGTAGGTCTTCCGGCTTTTTCGGCGTGCCGTGTTCCTGCAGGTAGGCGGGCGCGGCGGCCAGGGCAAAGCGCTGCTCGCGCGGGCCGATCGGCATGGCCACCATGTCCTGCTCCATGCGTTCACCGTAGCGGATGCCGGCATCGCAGCCGGTGCGCAGCAGATCGACAAAGCTGTCGTCCACAATCACCTCCAGCGTGATGTCGGGGTAGGCCTTGTGAAACGGCGGCAGGATGCGCGGCAGCACCAGCTTGGAGGCACTGGTCGGCACATTCAGGCGCAGCCGTCCGGCGGGGCGGTCGCGGAAGCCGTTGACCACATCCATGGCCGTGGTCACCGCATCCAGCGCGGGCGTGAGCTGCTCCAGCAGGCGCTGCCCGGCATCGGTGGCAGCCACGCTGCGCGTGGTCCGGTGCAGCAGACGGACACCGAGGCCCGCTTCCAGCCGGCGTACCGCTTCGCTCAATTGCGACGGGCTGTTGCCGGTCTTGCGCGCCGCCTCGCGAAAGCCGCCGTTTCTCGCGACGGCGACAAACGCGCCGACATCCTGTAAATCCGCCATGGGTGATTGTCCTGTTTTTCGCACAAGCTGTGCGATTGTGCTGTATTGTCGCACAGCGCAAACGCTCCTAGACTGTGTCCATCAACCCGTCTAAAGGAGAAACACAATGCGTACTTTCCAACTTGGTGACCTGACTGTCAAGCGCATGGGCTACGGCGCCATGCAACTGGCTGGCCCGCACGCGTTTGGCGCGCCGCAAAACCGCGAGGAAGCACTGGCGGTGCTGCGCGAAGCGGTCGAGAGCGGCGTCAACCACATCGACACCAGCGATTTTTACGGTCCCCACATCACCAACCAGCTGATCCGCGAAGCGCTGCATCCGTATGCCGACGACCTGGTCATCGTCACCAAGCTGGGCGCACTGCGCGGCGCGGATGCGGCGTGGCTGCCGGCGCAGTCGCCGCAGCAACTGGAATCGGCCGTGCACGACAACCTGCGCAACCTGGGCCTGGACGTGCTGGACGTGGTGAACATGCGCCTGATGTTTGATGTGATGAACCCGGCTGAAGGCGATATCGAAGCGCACATCACCACGCTGGCGGAACTGCAGCAGCGCGGCCTGATCCGCCACATCGGCCTCAGCAACGCGACCGCGCAGCAGGTCAGGCAGGCACGCGGCATCGCCAACATCGTCTGCGTGCAAAACCACTACAACCTGGTCCATCGTCACGACGACGCCCTGATCGATGAACTGGCCAAGGCGGGCATCGCCTACACGCCGTTCTTCCCGCTGGGTGGCTTCTCGCCGCTGCAATCGACGATCCTGGCCGAGGTGGCCGCTGAGCTGGACGCGACGCCGATGCAGACGGCGCTGGCCTGGCTGCTGCAACGTTCGCCGAATCTGCTGCTGATCCCCGGCACCTCGTCGCGTACCCATTTGCGCCAGAACCTGGCCGCCGCCGAGCTGGTACTGCCACCGGAGGCCGTGAGCAAGCTAAATAGTGTGATTACCTCAGTATAAGAAAAGTCGTTTCATAATACGGGATGCGGCATGGTGGACTGCCGCATCTTTTTTCTCATTTTTTGAAAAGGCGTTTCGTATAGCAAAAAACCATATCTATCTAATTGAAAAATAAGGAATTAAATTAAGTTATATGTCTTATATAAGACTTGGTGCAACGCATCAGAATGGCCTACTATTTAGTCATGCAGTTCGGCACTCGAAGACTTACTAATTCCGCTTTTTTCTTTTAGGAGATACACCATGTCCCAGTACCAAGACGACATCAAGGCAGTTGCTGGTTTGAAAGAGCAACAAGGTTCTGCCTGGAACGCCATCAATCCCGAGTCCGCCGCCCGCATGCGCGCCCAGAACAAATTCAAGACCGGTCTGGACATCGCCAAGTACACCGCCAAGATCATGCGCGCCGACATGGCTGCCTACGATAAAGACCCATCGAAATACACCCAGTCGCTGGGCTGCTGGCACGGTTTCATCGGCCAGCAAAAAATGATCTCGATTAAAAAACACTTCAACAGCACCGACCGCCGCTACCTCTACCTGTCGGGCTGGATGGTGGCCGCGCTGCGTTCGGAATTCGGCCCGCTGCCAGACCAGTCGATGCACGAAAAGACCGCCGTATCGGCACTGATCAAAGAGCTGTACACCTTCCTGCGCCAGGCCGATGCGCGCGAACTGGGCGGCCTGTTCCGCCAGCTGGACGCCGCTGAAGGCAGCGCCAAAGCCGCGATCCAGGACAAGATCGACAACCACGTGACCCACGTGGTGCCGATCATCGCCGACATCGACGCCGGTTTCGGCAACGCCGAAGCGACCTACCTGCTGGCCAAGCAATTCATCGAAGCAGGCGCCTGCTGCATCCAGATCGAAAACCAGGTATCGGACGAGAAGCAGTGCGGCCACCAGGACGGCAAAGTCACCGTGCCGCACGAAGACTTCCTGGCCAAGATCCGCGCGATCCGCTACGCCTTCCTGGAACTGGGCGTGGACGACGGCATCATCGTCGCCCGTACCGACTCGCTGGGCGCCGGCCTGACCAAGCAGATCGCCGTGACCAAGGAGCCAGGCGACCTGGGCGACCAATACAACGCCTTCCTCGATTGCGACGAAGTGTCGGCCGATGCACTGGGCAATGGCGACGTCATCATCAAACGCGAAGGCAAACTGCTGCGTCCTAAACGCCTGCCAAGCAACCTGTTCCAGTTCCGTTCGGGTACCGGCGAAGCACGCTGCGTACTGGACTGCATCACCTCGCTGCAAAACGGCGCCGACCTGCTGTGGATCGAAACCGAAAAACCACACATCGCCCAGATCGGCGGCATGGTCAGCGAAATCCGCAAAGTGATCCCGAACGCCAAGCTGGTGTACAACAACAGCCCATCGTTCAACTGGACCCTGAACTTCCGCCAGCAAGTCTACGATGCCTTCAAAGCCGAAGGCAAAGACGTGTCGGCCTACGAGCGCGCCCAGCTGATGAGCGTGGAGTACGACACCACCGAACTGGCGATTGCAGCGGACGAAAAAATCCGCACCTTCCAGGCGGACGCCGCCCGTGAAGCCGGCATCTTCCACCACCTGATCACGCTGCCGACCTACCACACCGCCGCGCTGTCGACCGACAACTTGGCCAAGGACTACTTCGGCGACCAGGGCATGCTGGGCTACGTGGCTGGCGTCCAACGCAAAGAGATCCGTCAAGGCATCGCCTGCGTCAAGCACCAGAACATGTCCGGTTCGGACATCGGCGACGACCACAAAGACTACTTCAGCGGCGATGCAGCGCTGAAAGCCGCCGGCAAAGACAACACCATGAACCAGTTCCACTAATCCGGTTCCGCCCCAACCAGGCCCGCCACTTCGGCGGGCTTTTTTTATAATAACTCCGGGGTCAGGTCCGTCATTGCTACACGAGCTCGACACTAACGCGGCGCTACGGCTGAGGGCGTGTAGAAATGACGGACCTGACCCCGGATTCCTTGTTTATGCGGACACTACAGGCGCCTGGCCGGTGAATTGTCCGCTGACTGCTTCCTGCAAAATAAAGGCAGCGAGATCGGCGCGCGATAATTTGCTGGTGCAGCCCGGCTGCAAATCTGTGCCGACGCGATAGCGGCCCGTCTGCGCGCCATTGCTCAGCATCGGTGGCCGCACCAGTGTCCAGCGCATGCCGCTGTGACGGACCAATACTTCCATCGCGTCCTTGTCGCGCATTTTGCGGGCGATGACTTTGCGGATCAGGCGAATGAAGGTGGAGTCCTGCGCGCTCTCCAGTGCGCCATACGCGCTGAGGGCAATCAGCCGCTGCGTGCCTGTCGCGTTCATCGCCTGCAGGATGCTTTGCATGCCGTTGCTGCAAACCGGCGCTGGATCACCGCTGCGCATGCCGAGCACGCTGATGACCACATCCGCTCCTTGCACCACGGATTGCATCGCTTCCGCTTGGTTCAGATTGCCGATGACGATATGCGCTCCCGGCAAGCTGCTCGCAGTCCTCGCCAGGGCCGTGACTTCATGCCCGGCTTGCACAGCCTGCTCAACCAGATGGCGGCCTGTTGCGCCGGTGGCGCCGAAGATAGCCAGTTTCATTGCGCTTCTCCCAGGACGGCAACGGCGGCGGCGGTCAGTCCCGGCGCGCTGGCCAGGAAGGCGCTGCTGCTGGTATGCCACGGTGCGCCGTGCAGATCGGTGATGCTGCCGCCAGCTTCGGCGACCAGCAAGGCGCCTGCCATGAGTCCTGAACGGACCTGGCTGTGTTGCCAGAACACGTCCTGGCTGCCGGACGCCACATGGATCAGCTGTAGCGTGGCCGGCACGGACACGCGTACCACCAGCGCCGCTTGCAGCATGGCGCTCACGGCCGATCCGATGCGCTGATAGGTTGCCGCGCCTTCGTCCGGGGTGGCTTGGCCCGTGCCCACCATGGCGGCCCGCAATTCGGTTTTCTGCGACGCCTGCAGGCGCCTGCCGTTGAGATGGGCGCCGCCGCCTGCGCTGGCGGTGTAGACGTCGCCTGTCATCGGCAGATAGACGGCTGTCAGCACTGGCGCATTGTCGCGCACCAGTGTGGCGGTGACACTCCATTCGCCGAGTCCGTGGATATGGTTGATCGCGCCTTCGACAGGATCGACCACCCACCATTCGCCGCCGGGCAAGGCGCCGCTGCCGCTTTCGTCTTCGTCCCAGCGGGCAGCAGGGAAGACTGGCGATAGCTGCGCGCGCAGAATCCGCATGGAGATGTCGTCGTTGGCCTGGATCAGGCCGACAATGTCTTGACGGTCTTGCGGACGGGAGGTGATGGTGAAACGGGATTTGATGGCGTCACCTGCGGCCTGGACTGCGGCGACGACTTGATTGAGCTGATGCATAAGTGGACTCCTGAATGCGTCCAGAGACTGGAATTAGCTCTTGACGTGGTCAGGAAATAATATGAGCATAAGCTCATATGAACAACTCGCAATCCCGCAAGGCTGCCGCGCGCGGCCTGGCGCCAAGAAAGGCGCCATCCCAGTCCCGTTCCGCGCAGACGGTGGAGACGATATTGGAGGGGGCAGCTCACATTTTGGAGCAGCTCGGGCTGGAAGGCTACACCACCAATGCCATCGCGGCCAAGGCGGGCGTCAGCATCGGCTCGCTGTATCAGTACTTCCCCAGCAAGGATGCTGTCACCATCGCGCTGATCGAGCGCGAGTCGTCCGAACTGGTGCGGGAAGCCAAGGCAGCCTTGCTCGGCGACGACCGGCGCAGCGCCCTGCGCCAGCTGATCGAGATTGCCGTGCGCTACCAGCTGCGCCGTCCCAGACTGGCAAAGCTGCTGGACTTTGAACAGGACCGGCTGGCGCCCCTGCTGCCAACCTCCGGCAACGTCGCTACCCTGCACACCGCGCTGGTCGACTTCCTGAACGGCTGGCCAGGCGCCAGCGCCCGCCAGCCGCAAGTCGCCGCATCTGACCTGATGGCGATCATGAGCGCTCTGACCGACAGCGCTGGCCGCAGGGGGACAATGGATGCGGCAAAACTGGCCAACAGCATTGAAGGCGCCGTGCTGGGCTATCTCGCCGAAACGACCACCGGCTGATCGGTGGGGGCGAGGATGCTCGTGAGTTCTTCGTAGAGGAAGCTGGTCAGCGCCTTGATGCGGGCGGTGTCTTTGAGGTCGCGATGGGTAAGTAGCCACAGGCCGGTATCAAAACGCGGGTCTGGTTCGGTGATGCGTTGCAGACGGCGGTCATTGTCGGCGAGGTGACACAGGAGTGGCGCCATGCCGAGGCCTTCGCGCGTGGCGTCGGCCATCGCCAGCAGGCTGTCGACGCGCATGCGGACGCGTTCGGGCGGCACTGTCTGCGCCAGCCAGCGCGCCTGCTCCAGGTGCGCCAGCGTGTCGTCCAGTCCTATCCATTCATGCGCGGCCCAGTCGTCTGTGGCGATGCCGCGTTTGACGGACGCTTTCAGATAGCTGCGCGAGGCGTAGATGGCGCTGGAGAGTTTGCCCAGCTTGCGGCCGACCAGCGTGTCGGGCGGTGTATTGGACGGCCGCAGTGCGACGTCGGCTTCGCGCCGGTTCAGATTCAGGAAGGCATTGTTCATCACCAGTTGCAGACGCACGCCGGGATGCAGCTGCTGGAAGCGCGCCAGGGCCGGCATCAGCATGCTGCGCGCCAGCGTATCGGTGGTGGTGATGCGGATTTCTCCGCTCAATTCCTGATCGTGTCCGCCGACCGCGCTGTGTGCTGCCGCGATCTGTTCATCCACGCCTGCCAGACGCGCCTGTAATGTCTCGCCCGCGGCTGTCATGACGTAGCCGGACTGGAAGCGTTCGAACAGGCGCGTGCCGAGCGCGCGCTCCAGGCTGTCCAGCCGGCGCAGTACGGTGGAGTGATTGACGTCCAGCGCACGCGCGGCTGCGGACACGCTGCCCGCCCGTGTCATGGCCACGAAACAGCGTAGATCTTCCCAATCCAGGTTATGCATTTTTGCGGAATGATTTGGTGAATTTCGCTAATTTTAATGCGTTTTCACACGGGGCATACTGGCTTCATCCAATCACGAAGGAGCTTGACCATGATGACCCTGTACACCGCCAACACGCCCAACGGCCAGAAGGCCACGATTGCCTTGCAAGAGCTGGAACTGGCCTGCGAGGTGCGTCTGCTGAATCTCGGCGCCGGCCAGCAGCACGCGCCCGAGTTTGTGGCGATGAGCCCCAATCACAAAATTCCGCTGCTGGTAGACGATGGCCAGGCGATCTTTGAATCCGGCGCCATCCTGATTCATCTGGCTGACAAGGCAGGCCGCCTGCTGCCGAAAGATGGCGCGGCACGCAGCACGGTGCTGCAATGGCTGTTCCTGCAGGTGGCGAGCGTGGGGCCGATGCTGGGCCAGTTGTGGTGGTTCCGCCATGCGTGCACCGAGCGTAATGAACAGGCGCTGGACCGCTACGGTAACGAAGTGCGCCGCCTGTACGGCGTGTACGAACAGCGCCTGGCCAGCAGCGCCTATCTTGCGGGTGACGATTACAGCATCGCCGATATCGCTACCTGGCCGTGGCTGGCGTCGCACACGGAGCTGGGGCTGGACATGACGGCCTATCCCGCCATCTCGGCATGGCTGGCGCGGATCGCGCAGCGCCCGGCGACGGTACGCGGCATGGCGATCGCGAAAGGAGACTGAGATGGCCTGGCTGATCCTGCTGGCCGCTGCGCTGGTGGATATCGCCATGGCGGTGGCGCTGAAATATGCGGAAGGCTGGACGCGCTTCTGGCCCAGCGTCGCCGGCCTGGTCTTTGCCAACGGCGCCATCGTATTGCTGACGATCGCGCTCCGGCAGCTGCCAGTCGGGACGGCGTTTGCGATCTTCACCGGCGTGGGCGCGGCGGGTATTGCCTTGATCGGCATGGTCACGTTCGGCGACAGCGCCAGCCCGCTGCGGCTGTTGTTGATCGCGACAATTATCGCTTGCATCGCCGGCCTGAAATGGACGGCAGGAGTAAGATAGCGCAGCCGCGTAATGTGCGCGGAAAATCAGGAAAGGTCAGATCCATGAAAACTGTATTGTTCTTGAAGTCTGCGCTCGCCACGCTGGCGGTCGCGCCCTTGCTGTTGTCCATGCCCGCGCAGGCGCAAGCGCCTTCGCCCGCTGTCGCCGCGGCGGTTGCCGACAAAACGCGGCCGGAAAAAGACACCCAGCAGGATGCGATTCGCCGTCCGGCGGAGCTGATCGCCTTCGCCAACATCAAGCCGGGCGATGTGGTGATGGATGTGTGGCCGGGCGGCGGTTACTGGTCGCGTGTGTTCTCCACGCTGGTCGGACCGAAAGGCAAGGTGTACGCGTACGTGCCGGCTGAAATCACCGGCTTCAAGTCCGACCCGCTGGCATTGGCGAAAGCGATTCCCGCCGAGCCAGGCCACGGCAATGTGGAAGCGATTTCCTACCCGGCCGCCGAGCAGCCGCAGTCCGATATGTTCAACAAGGTGGATGTGGTCTGGACGTTTGAGAACTACCATGACCTGTACGACAGCTTCATGAAAGGCGCCGACGTCAACGCCTTCAACCAGGCTGTCTTCAAGCGCCTGAAACCGGGCGGCTACTACATCATCGTCGACCATGCTGCGGTTGCAGGCACGGGCTTGAAGCACACGGAAGATCTGCACCGTATCGATCTGGCGACCGTCAAGGCGGAAGTGCAGAAGGCAGGCTTTGTGCTGGACGGCGAATCCAGCGTGCTGGCCATCCCTGGCGATGACCACCTGCTCAAAGTGTTCGATCCCGCAGTACGCGGCAAGACCGACCGCTTTGTACTGCGCTTCAAAAAGCCGTCACGTTAAGATAGGGGAAACTAATGCGGCGGAGGGTTTGCAAACCCTCCAGCTGCAACACTGGATACGGGCAGCGACAAGGCAAGCGACCCCGCCATTGAAAAGCGGCGCGCAAAAGCACTGGCGGTGAAGGACTGGATCATGCGTGAGCTGATTGACGACTACCGCGACTAGATCATGGTTGGCCTGGTAGTGAGTACGCAAAAGGGCTATGGCCGCAACCTGATTCGCATAGAGTCCCGCCTAGGCGCGTATATGGCGACGCAGGTAGTGACTAGTTCGCTTACTATCGATAATGGCGGCAAGCGAATTTGAACGGATAGCGCACTAAAACTTCGTCACAAACTCCCTCAGCGTTGGAAGCAGGTCCTGGTCCACAAGCCGGGTTTCTATGGCGTTTGCCTTCTTCACGTGTTCTGGGGCATTCACATCGAACGTGTCAGCGACCGTTACGATTAAGGTTCCTTGTTGCTTTTTCCCTTTGTCGTCCATGATGGGAATTACATGGGCCGCTTCCGGCACCTGTGCTGCCATGACCGTGTAGGGCAGGTAAATCATCCAGCCTGCCGATGGGCGATCTGGGAATATTTTTTTGTCGCTATAGTCATCTGGGTCAACCTGTACAAGCATGGGCCTCCAGATAGCGATAATTGTTTGTACCAGCTTCACGACATTGCGGTAGTCTTTTAGTGCGGCGATACCCTTGCTGCTGAAGTCCAGATTGGAAGGGATGTAGCCGGTGTCCAGAGTTGTGGTGAAGGCCATTCCACCTTCGCCCTCTGTTCCGTTCCAGACGCCCAGATTTCTGAGGTCTGAAGCAAGATTGGCTTTGTCCGCCTTCGCCATGGCAATTGCCGCAGTGCTCGGACCTCCGTCGCTGAATGCTTTGTTCAGGCGCGAGTTTGCCTCTGTGTCGGCAGGGGGGAACCATTCGTCGAGTGGCACGTTTATAGTCTCAAGAAACTTGGCAAGCCTCCAAAGGCTTTCATAGTGTTCCTCGATGGTGGGTAAGCTGGCACCTGCTCGAAAGTTCGCGCTAATTGTCAGATATTGGCTCATGGCGTTAAAAACGTAGTGATGGGAGGAATTGAGCCTCGAATCTCTTGCTGAAGTAAGAATGGCTCAAGGGCTAACAGCTGACTAACGAAAAGCCGCCATTATCGATAGTCAGCGCTAAGCGAATTTGAACGGATAGCGCACTAAAACTTCGTCACAAACTCCCTCAACGTTGGAAGCAGGTCCTGGTCCACAAGCCGGGTTTCGATAGCGTTTGCTTTTTTTACGTGGTCTGAATTATCGACATCGAATGTGTCCGTGGTCGTAATGATCAAGGTGCCTTGGTGCTTCTTACCATCGGCAGCCATGATTGGAACGATCTGTGCTGCTTCCGGCACTTGTTTTGCGCTTACCTCAAACGGGAGATAAATCATCCATCCCACCGGCGGGCGATCAGGGAATATTCGGTGCTTGCTGTACCCGCTGGGTGCCACTTTTACTAACATAGGATTCCATATGGTGATCACAGCTTTAACGAGCGTGACCACATTCCTATAGTCGATAAATTCGGTAACCGCATCGGCGCTAAAATCCAGATCTGATGGAATGCGGCTGGTATTATAGGTCGCCGTGTATGCTATTGCACCCTCGTCATCCTTACCATTCCAGACCCCCAGTGTACGAAGATCGGATGCGCGACTGCCCTTGTCAATCTTCGCTAGCGCGAGTGCAGCAGGGCTGACCCCACTGGGAAAAAATGCCTGGTTTAACAAGGAGTTTGCCTCCGTGTCCGCTGGCGGGAACCAACCGTTGATCGGTTGGCCCACTGTTTCCAGAGATTTGGCGAGCTTCCACAGATCATTGTACTGGTCGTCGATTGATGGAAGACTGGTGCCAGTCCGAAAGTTTGCGCTAACAGCGAGATAGAGACTCATGGGGGTAAATGCGTAACAATGAGTAGTAGGGTCTTTGGCGAGTACGGCGCCCAAGTACGCGCGTAGGGCACTGAGCTTACTTCTTTTCGACGGTGGACTTCCAATACGGGGCGTTTAAGTGGGAAGAACCACGAATCGCCACTGTGTGCGAATTTCGGTAGATTCGGAAGGGAAGGAGGGACCCAAGCAGCTACACCAAATCGTGCCGCAGGTCCCGTCGCTGTTCTGCTTTATCCCCGTTATATGTTGTCCCGCTAGTTCAATGGTGGGGTCTAAATCTAAGGGTAGTATGTCACATCAAAATCACGTCGTACTGCTCCTGATGGTAGCTGTTTTCGACTTGTAGCGAGATCTTCTTGCCGATGAAGTCACCCAGCATCGCAAGGTGCTGGGATTCCTCTTCCAGGAACATGTCCACCACTTCCTGCGAGGCGAGGATGCGGAATTCGCGTGGGTTGAACTGCTTGGCTTCACGCAGCAGCTCGCGCAGGATTTCGTAGCAGATGGTGCGCGAGGTTTTGACCTGGCCACGGCCATTGCATGCGGGGCAGGGCTCGCACAGGATGTGCGCCAGCGATTCGCGCGTGCGCTTGCGCGTCATTTCCACCAGGCCCAGTGCCGAGAAGCCGCTCACCGACACCTTGGTGCGGTCGCGCGACAGGGCTTTCTTCAACTCCGCCAGCACCGCGTTGCGATGCTCGGTGTTTTCCATGTCGATGAAGTCGAGGATGATGATGCCGCCCAGATTGCGCAGACGCAGCTGGCGCGCAATCGCGTGCGCCGCTTCCAGGTTGGTCTTGAAAATCGTGTCCGCGAAATTGCGGCCTCCGACAAAACCGCCCGTGTTGACGTCGATGGTGGTCATGGCCTCGGTCTGATCGACGATCAGGTAGCCGCCGGATTTCAGGTCCACGCGGCGGCCCAGCGCGCGCAGGATTTCCTCTTCCACGCCGTACAGGTCAAACAGCGGACGTTCGCCCGTGTAGTGGTGCAGCCGTGGCAGCACGCCCGGCGTGTAAGCCTGGCCGAACTCCTGCAGGTTCACATAGTTTTCGCGCGAGTCGACCTGGATGGTGGCCGTTTCGTCGTGCACGAAGTCGCGCAGCACGCGCTGCGCCAGGCTCAAGTCCTGATGCAGCAAGGTGGTGGCAGGCCTGGTGCGTGCGCCGTGGGTGATGGCGGCCCAGGTCTTGCGCAGGTATTCGACGTCGGCGGCGATGTCGGAGTCCGACGCATCTTCCGCCTGCGTACGTACGATGTAGCCGCCTTTTTCTTCCTTCGGCAGCAGGTTTTGCAGGCGCGTGCGCAGCGCTTCGCGGTCCGCTTCCTTTTCAATTTTCTGCGAGATGCCGATGTGGCCATCCTGCGGCAGGTAGACCAGCATGCGGCCGGCGATCGAGATCTGCGTCGACAGGCGCGCGCCCTTGGTGCCGATCGGGTCTTTGATGACCTGGACTGTCAGCACCTGGCCGTCGAACAGGGTTTTTTCAATCGGTGTGGGCGGCGTGTTGCTGGCGCCGTCGTGCGACCGCGCTTCCCAGATATCCGCCACGTGCAGGAACGCCGCGCGCTCCAGGCCGATGTCGATAAAGGCCGATTGCATGCCGGGCAGTACCCGCACGACCTTGCCGGAGTAGACGTTGCCAGCCAGGCCTCGGGTGAGGGTACGCTCGATGTGGAGTTCCTGCACGGCGCCCTGCACGATGAGGGCGACGCGGGTTTCCTGCGGAGTGATATTGATCAGGATATCTTCATTCATGCCCCGATCATACACGGGCCTCAGGGCAGGGGCAAACCCGCCTGACGCAGCAGTTGCACGGTTTCGTAGATGGGCAGGCCCATGATGCCGGAATGGCTGCCGGCGATGTGTTCGATGAATTGCGCCGCCGGGCCTTGAATGCCGTAGCCGCCGGCTTTGTCGTATGGCTCCGAGGAGGCGCAGTAGGCCGCTATGGCCGCCGGTGACAGCACGCCAAAGCGCACCTCCGACACCTGCGTGATCTGGCCCGAGAACGAGGGCGACGCCACCGCAATCGACGTCAGCACCTGGTGCGTGCGGCCCGACAGCTGCTGCAGCATGGCGCTGGCTTCGGCCGGATTGGCCGGCTTGCCGAGAATCGCGCCATCGATGGTGACGGTGGTGTCGGCCGACAGCACGGCGCGCGGCGCCATGCGGCGTTTCACCACCAGGTCTGCGGCAAACGCCGCCTTCTCACGCGCCACGCGGGCGACATAATCGAGCGGCGCTTCGCCGGCATGCACTTCTTCGGTGACGTCGGCGCCACGCGGGCCGTCGCTGCGCAGCAGCAGCAATTCAAAGTCGATGCCGACCTGGCGCAGCAGCTCGCGGCGCCGCGGACTTTTTGAGGCGAGATAGATCTTCTTTTCGACCGGCTTCATGTCGTTATGTTTTAAACGCGGTGATAAGGGTGGTTCTGCGTAATGGTCCAGGCACGGTACAGCTGCTCTGCCAGCATCACGCGCACCATACCATGCGGCAGCGTCATACTGGAAATCCGTATCAAACCTTCCGCGCGCGCCTTCAGCGCAGGATCGAGACCGTCGGCGCCGCCGATCAGGAAGGCCGTGTCGCGGCCGTCCTGCTGCCAGGCTTCCAGCTGCTGCGACAGGCCCACCGAGGTGAGGTCCTTGCCGCGTTCATCGAGCGCAATGATGCGCACCGATTTCGGCAAGGCCGCTTCGATGCGCTCACGCTCCAGCGCCATGGCGGTAGCCGCAGTCTTGCTGCCCGAACGTTCGACCGGCTTGATTTCCTTGAGCACGATCTTCAGTTCCGGCGGCATGCGCTTTACATACTCGGCGTAGCCGGTTTCGATCCAGGCCGGCATTTTATGGCCGACCGCAGCGATGATCAGCTGCATACAGATTTACTCAGCCGCTTTTTTGATACGCTTGATGACGGTCTTGGCCGGCGCTTCTTCCGCCTTCGGCTTGGCTGCGCGTGGCTTTGGTGCTGCTTTCAGTGCTTTGACGGCTGCGACGGTGGCCTTTGGCGCACCGACCTTGATCTTCTTGCCAGCTGGGACGGCGGCCGGTTTGGCAGCGGCTTTCTTGGCGGTGGTGGTGGCTTTTGCAGCAGCCGGCTTGCGCGCGGTGGTCTTCTTTTCGATCACGGCTTCAGCGGCAACCGCCTTTTTACCAGCGGCCAGGTGGCTGCTGATCTTCTTCGGTGCGTCGGCTTCTTCGCCTTCCTTGGTCGACTTGCGCTTGGCGGCGCCCAGTTTGACCGGCTTGTCGCCCCAGATTTCTTCCAGGCGGTAGTAGGCGCGGATTGGCGCTTGCATGATGTGGACGATGATGTCACCCAGGTCGACCAGCACCCATTCACCGGTGTCCTCGCCTTCCATGCCGTAGACTTCGCCGCCGGCGGCTTTGACCTTGTCGCGTACCGAGGCGGCCAGCGCCTTGGTCTGGCGGTTCGAGGTACCGGAAGCGATCGCGATGCGGTCGAACAGGCTGGTCAGGTGGGTGGTGTCGAACAGGGCGATGTCTTGGGCTTTAACGTCTTCGAGAGCGTCAACGACCAGGGTTTGCAGTTTTTTGATGTCCATTAGCTTTTGTATAGATGGTGTTGTTCAATATAGTCTAGCACTAGCGGCGGGATAAGCGAGTTTGCCTGTTCCCCCCGTTGTAATGCCGCACGTATCTGGGTAGCGGAGATATCCACCGCGAAGTCTTGTGCCAGATAAGTCAGACCATGCGGCGTGTTACGGATTTGTTCAGGCGTCGCCAATCGCTTGGAAAACGCCTCTGCCACCGCTGGCGGCAAGCCAGCAGTCGCAAGGTTATAGCCGGGGCGCGCAGCCACGCAGATATGCGCGTAGCTGAACAACGCCTGCCATTCGTGCCAGGTGTCGAGCCGCTGCAACTGGTCGGCGCCCATCAGGAAGGCGATGGATGCCTGCGGCCCCAATTCGTCGCGCACATTGCGCAGCGTATCGATGGTGTAGGTGGCCAGCCCCTGGGCGCCACGCGCGATTTCCTGCATGTCCACCGCCACGCTGAACGGCTGGCCGGCAAACGCCAGCGCCACCATGTCGGCGCGTTGCTGCGACGAGGCTTTCAGCGTGGCTTTCTGCCACGGCAGTCCGGTAGGGATCACGCGCAACTGGTCGACCTGCAGCAGATTGGCGAAATACCCGCCCAACGCGACGTGACCTAGATGCACCGGATCGTAGCTGCCTCCCAGCAGTGCGATGCGGTATGCCATCGTTATGCAGCGAGCCAGTCGCGGTGCGGCAGGAAGTCGGTGTACAGCGCCGCTTCCGGCGAGCCGTCTTCAGGTTCCCAGCGATAGCGCCATTTCACGATCGGCGGCATCGACATCAGGATGGCTTCGGTACGGCCGCCTGATTGCAGGCCAAACAGCGTGCCACGGTCGAATACCAGGTTGAATTCGACATAGCGGCCGCGCCGGTAAGCCTGGAAGTCGCGTTCGCGCTCGCCGTAAGGCGTGTCCTTGCGCGACGTCAGGATGGGCAGGTAAGCCTTGAGGAAGGCATCGCCGACGCTTTGCGTCATGGCGTAGCTTTGCTCGAAGCCTGCGTCGTTGTAGTCATCAAAGAAGATGCCGCCTACGCCGCGGGCTTCCTGGCGGTGCTTCAGGTAGAAATACCCGTCGCACCATTTCTTGAACCGGTCATGCAGGTCTTCGCCAAACGGCGCCAACGCGTCACGGCAGGTTTGATGGAAGTGTTTGACGTCTTCCTGGTTGCCGTAATAGGGCGTCAGGTCCATGCCGCCGCCAAACCACCACACCGGCTCGCCTGCAGCATTGGTGGTGCTGAAGAAGCGCACATTCATATGCACCGTCGGCGCGTACGGATTGCGCGGGTGGATCACCAGCGACACGCCCATGGCTTCCCATGGATTGCCGCCGATATCCGGGCGGTGCGCTGCGGCCGATGGCGGCAGCTTGGCGCCCAGCACGTGCGAGAAATTCACCCCGCCGCGCTCAATCACATTGCCTTCTTCGACCAGACGTGAAATCCCGCCGCCGCCTTCGGCGCGCTGCCACTCATCGCGCAGGAAGGATTTGCCGTCGACGGCTTCCAGCGCTTGCACGATGCGGTGTTGCAGATCGAGCAGCCAGGCTTTGACTGCTGCGGTGTCCGGGGCGGAAGACATCTCAGTGTTTCAGACCGCGCCAGCCGATATCGCGGCGGCACTGCATGCCTGCAAAGCTGATCTGGTCGACCGCTTCGTAAGCCTGTTTCTGCGCCAGCTTGACGCTGTCGCCCAGGCCGACCACGCACAGCACGCGGCCACCGGTCACTTGCAGCTGGCCGTTCACGTCGGCGGTGCCAGCGTGGAAGGTCACCGATTCCGGCGTTTCGGCCGGGATGCCTTCGATCACAGCGCCTTTTTGCGGCGTGTCCGGATAGCCTTCAGCAGCCAGCACCACGCCAACGGCGGTGCGGCGGTCCCATTCCAGTTCGATCTGGTCCAGCGTGCCGTTGACGGCATGTTCCATCACCGCCACCAGGTCGGTCTTCAGACGCGACATGATAGGCTGGGTTTCCGGATCGCCCATGCGGCAGTTGAATTCCAGCGTGCGCGGATTGCCGGCAGCGTCGATCATCAGGCCGGCGTACAGGAAGCCGGTAAAGACGATGCCGTCCTTCGCCATGCCGGCGATGGTCGGGTTGATGATCTCGCGCATCACGCGTGCATGCATCGCCGGCGTCACGATCGGGGCAGGGGAGTAGGCGCCCATGCCGCCCGTGTTCGGGCCTTCGTCGTTGTCCTTGAGGCGCTTGTGATCCTGGCTGGTGGCCAGCGGCAGAATGTTTTTGCCATCGCACATGACGATGAAGCTGGCTTCTTCGCCAGCCAGGAATTCTTCAATCACGATACGCGCGCCGGCGTCGCCGAAGCGGTTGTCGGCCAGCATATCGTCCACCGCGCGGTGGGCTTCTTCCAGCGACAATGCCACCACTACGCCTTTGCCGGCAGCCAGGCCGTCGGCCTTGATGACGATAGGTGCGCCGTTGGCGTCGATGTAGGCGTGTGCTTGCGCCACGTCCGAGAAGGTCTGGTATTTGGCAGTCGGAATGCCGTGACGGTGCATGAAGGCCTTGGCGAAGTCTTTCGACGACTCCAGCTGCGCCGCTTCCCTGGTCGGGCCGAATACTTTCAGGCCGCGCGCGCGGAACAGGTTGACGATGCCGCCAGCCAGCGGGGTCTCCGGACCGACCACGGTCAGGCTGATGCCTTCGCTTTCCACGAAGTTGGCCAGTTCGAGCAGGTCGGTGATGTTGACGTTGACCAGGCGCGCGTCGCGCGCGGTGCCGCCGTTACCCGGGGCCACGTACACCATCTGAATGCGCTCGGACTGCGCCAGTTTCCAGGCCAGTGCATGTTCACGGCCGCCGGAGCCGACTACCAAAATTTTCATAAGTCCTCAGTCTTCGATTTCAACGTTGGAATACACTTCCTGCACATCGTCCAGGGCTTCCAGCGCGTCCAGCAGCTTCTGCATCTTGACCGCGTTGTCGCCGGTGACGCTGGTAACGGCATCCGGCTTCATGATGATCTCGGCCACTTCAGCCTTGAAGCCCTTGGCTTCCAGCGCATCTTTGACGCCAGCGAAATCGTGCGGACCGCACAGCACTTCAATGCCGCCTTCTTCATCGGTGACGATGTCTTCGGCGCCAGCTTCCAGCGCGGCTTCCATCAGCGCGTCTTCATTGGTGCCCGGCGCGAACAGGAACTGGCCGCAGTGCTTGAACATGAAGGCCACCGAGCCTTCATTGCCCATATTGCCGCCGTTCTTGTTGAAGGCGTTGCGGACTTCAGCCACGGTACGTACGCGGTTGTCGGTCATGCAGTCGACGATGATGGCGGCGCCGCCGATGCCGTAGCCTTCGTAGCGCACCTCTTCATACGAGGCGCCGTCTTCGCCGCCGGTGCCGCGCGTGATCGCGCGTTGCACGTTATCCTTCGGCATATTGGCGTCGGCCGCCTTGTCGATGGCCAGACGCAGGCGCGGGTTGGAGGTGATGTCGCCGCCACCCATGCGTGCAGCAACGGTAATTTCCTTGATCAGGCGAGTCCAGATCTTGCCGCGTTTCGCGTCAGTTGCTGCTTTTTTGTGCTTGATGTTGGCCCATTTGCTGTGTCCAGCCATGTTCGGTCTTCCTTCGACGGTGTTTCGCTCGTTAAGCGTTGATAATCGTTGGTGCTGCGGTGAGGGCGGTATTCTAGCATAGGGGCCGGGCCAAAACTTTTTCCATCACCTCTGGCAGGCCGATTTTGTCGACCCAGTCGCCGAATTGCCTGACATGGATAACGGTGCTGTTTTCGCGGTCGATCGGCACCCATTCCGGGTTGTTCTGGCGCATCAGGGCAATCACCGGCACGTGCACCGCATTCGCCAGGTGCATCACGGCAGTTTCCACCGTCACGATCAGGCTGCACAGGCTCAGGATGGCCGGCAGCTGGAAGAAGTTGTCGACGGCAGAGAACAAATGGGTGCCTGGCATGGCCATCTTGTCGTACAGCGCCTGGGCGGCCGGCAGTTCTTCCGGCACAACGTTGATAATAAAGCCAGCATCCTGCCATGACGCGTGGCTGCGCATTTCCTCGATCAGCGCGAACACGCGTTCCAGCGGCCAGCAGCGTTCCTCGCCTTTGGAATAGGCGTTGACGAAGACTACCTTGGCACCCAGCTTCCAGTCCGCCAATTGCTGGCGCGCGTAATCCATCCACTGGTCCGGAATGTGGATGTCGGGGTAGCGGTCCTGCGGCGGGATGCTGAGGCCAAAGGCGCTGGTGAACCACTGCGCGTAGATGTCGCTTACATGCGGCACGTTGGCTTCCTGCGATTCATACAGCGGAATGGTGGCGTTGAACTTGAGGATGCTGAGGATCTTGGACAGCTCGAAGAAACGGTACTTGTGTTTTTTCAGGCCGACGATATAACCGCGCGGGCTGATCTCGCGCGCCAGCCGCGCGTAGCGGTGGCAGGCCATGTGGGTGAACGACACCACCAGCGGATAGTCCTCGCGCTGCGCAGCGGCGATGGATTGCGCATACAGCGCCGGGCTGTAGGTCTCGGTATAGGTCTTGTCGATGTAGGGGCTGGCGGCAAGCCAGTCAAACAGTGAGTAGTTTTTCAGATGCGGCCACTCGGCCGGGTTATCCGTGCGCCGCCGCTCGTCCACCCACAGGTCGATCGCCAGATGCGGATACGCGCGCTTCAGTGCGCGAAAACACATTTGCATGTAGGTGAAATCGCCGATGGCCATGTGGGTGATCACCAGGATTTTTTTCGCTTGCGCGAGCTGCGGTGCAGAAATTAATTGTTTCATTTTCAATAAGTCGTAAAGCGAAATCGCGTCGAGCTTGCCAGCATTTGAGATTATTGCATACTGGGAAACAAGTTAAAGTGTGTTAAGAATGACTTAAAGTTGCTTATAGAGGAGCTCCTCCACTTTTTGTAGAGAAGCTGTCATATCCTCCTGCTACGGTTTACCTTTTGACATCATCGTAGTACGGGAGCAGACATGGATCGACGGCAGTTTCTGAAGTTCGGCAGCTTTATCACGGTATCGGCAGCATCGGGGATGGGCCTGACGGCCTGCGGTGGCAGCGACAGCGCGCCCGCTAGCGGCTTGCCGCCAGCCAGCGGCGCCTGGAAATTCCCACAGAGTGTGGCTTCGGGAGATCCGCGTCCGGACAGCATCCTGCTGTGGACGCGCGCCGTGCAAGCCTCGGCCGACGCGGTGGCCGTCGCCACGGGCAGCGACGCCTCCATCCGCCTGATTGTGACGTCTGTCGACAACAGTGCTGCGCTGGGCAGTAACAAAGAGTTAAGCGGCGCCACGGTGGCCGATGTGAGCCTGCCGCTGCAAGTCCAGTACGACAACACCATCCGCCACAAGCTGACCGGCCTGACCGCCGGCACCACCTACTACTACCAGTTCATCGCGGGCGACAACCGCTCCAACGTCGGCCGCTTCAAGACCGCGCCAGCCGTGGATGCGGACGTCTCGCAGCTGCAGTTCGTCTACATGACCTGCCAGGACTGGAGCGTCAACCACTGGGGCGCGATGTCGTCCATCGCTGCCGAGAACCTGGACTTCATCGTCCACCTGGGCGACTATATCTACGAGACCGTCGGCGACGACTTCCAGCTGGGCGCGGTGGAAAGCCGCCACGACACGCTGGTGCTGCCGGACGGCCTTTACAAGAGCGGCAACGCGGGCGCCAAGTACGCCAACTCGCTGGCCGACTACCGCTACCTGTACAAGAAATACCGCACCGATACGCGCCTGCAGGCGCTGCACGAGCGCTTCGCCTTTATCGCCATCTGGGACGACCACGAGTTCTCCGACGATGCGTGGCAAGATGCGCAGACCTACGACAACAGCTTCAACGCGGACGGCTCGGACCTGCACCAGCCTTCGCGTCGCCGCAACGCCAACCAGGCCTGGTTTGAATTCATGCCGGCCGATGTCTCGCTGGATGCGGCCAACACCACCTTCCAGAACATCAAGATCTACCGCGACTTCCAGTTCGGCAAGCTGATGCAGCTGGTGATGACCGACGAGCGCCTGTATCGCGCCGACCACATCATTCCGGAATCGGCGATCAATCCTGCCACCGGCAAACCGCTGGGCCGCATCGGCTCGCGCTACCTGGTGCCGCAAGACCTGTTCAACTCGGTGGAAGCGCAGAAGATGGCCGGCGCCGAAACCATCGGCCTGGACCCGCTGACCACCGCCACCATGCTGGGCAATACCCAGCGCCAGTGGTGGATGGACAAGATGAAGGCCGCTACCTCGACCTGGAAAGTGTGGGGCAACGAAGTGTCGCTGCTGCGCATGGGCCTGAATGGTGTGGACGCAATTGCCACGTTGCTGGCCCTGAACGCGGTGACCACGCTGGCTACGTCGGTGGGCACCACTGCTGCTGCGGCTGGCGGCAATTTTGCAGTGGCTGGCGCCATCGTTGCTGCGGTGACCGCTGGTGCTTCCGCCGCAGTGGCGCAAGCAGGCGCGGTGGCGATTGCTACTGCTGCCGCGACTGGCGGCGCAGCCGATGCGCAAGCTGCCGCTGGCGTAAAAGCCGGCCTGAGCACCGCCCAGGCGACGATTGCGGTGGGCACCTTTGCCAAAGTGGCGGCCGCTGCCTCGGCCGGCCAGACCGGCGCGGCGCTGGCGGCCGTTGCTGGCCAGACCATCGCGTTTGGCTACATCAAACCGGACGTGCAGGCCAAGAAAGCGGATTCGGTGTTCGTGGCCGCATCGGGCAAGAAAGACGCGCTGTCGGCGTTCTTCACCAAATTCCTGTTCAACTGCGACCAGTGGGACGGCTATAACAGCGAACGCAAGGCGCTGATGTCGCACCTGAAAACCAACAACGTCGGCAACGTCGTGGCGATTACCGGCGACATCCACTCCTTCTTCGCCGGCACCGTCAACGATGATTTCGATGCAGCCAATGGCGGCACGCCTGTGATGGTGGACCTGGTATCGGCCGGCATCAGCTCGGATTCGTTCTTCAGCTACCTGCGCGATGCGGCCTCGACGCTGGGCGACATCAGCACGCTAGTGTCCTACCCGCTGGCCGTACCGGTGCCGGGCCTGGGCACGGTCAACCTGAGCTTCAACCTGCTCGACTATACCATGGGCAAGGCAGTACCGACGGCGGCCTCGCTGGCCGAACAGACCCGCGTGCAGCTGCGCGGTGCGCTGGCGGTCAAAGGTGTGCCTGAAGCGCAACTGGATGCCACGGTCGGCGCCGTGCTGACCGGTCTGCAAGCCAACAGCGACTTCAACACCAGCCTGCTGGGACTGGCGCAGCAACTGGCATCGCTGGGCAATAACCCGTGGCTCAAGCACCTGAACACGGACGCCCAGGGCTACACGCTGGTGACGCTGACCCCGGGCAAGATGACCGCCCAGTTCCGCCAGGTGAACAAGCTGGTCGGCACCACCGCGCCAGGCACCATCGTTGCCCGCACCACTACCGCGACGGTGACGGCGGGTTCGCCTTCTGTAGCGATCAGCTAACTGCTACCCCGGACGCGCTGCTGGCATGCCGGCAGCGCGTCCACGGAGCTGACCCCGCCTTGCCGGGGTGGCCGTCAGCAACCATTCCCGTTTGCCCGTACAATCTTGCGTATGGACAAAAGCATCACACACGGCGGGTTGACGCGGGCGGCTTTTCTGAGCGGGTTGGGGATCGCGGTAGGCGGTTCGGTTCTGTTTTCTACCAAGGCCATCGTCGCCAAGCTGCTATACCGCTATCACATCGATGCGGTAACGCTGATTGCCTTCCGCATGTTGTTCTCGCTGCCGGTGTTTGCCGCGGTCGCGCTCTGGAAGATGCGGACCGGGGCCCCGCTCAGCACCAGCGACCGCTGGCGCATCCTCGGCCTCGGCCTGGTCGGCTACTATCTCTCCAGCTTTCTTGATTTCCTCGGCCTGCAATACATCTCGGTCGGTCTTGAGCGGCTGATCCTGTTCCTGACGCCGACCTTTGTGCTGCTCATCAGCTCCACCTTCCTCAAGCAGCACATCAGCCGCAAGCAGTGGATGGCGCTGCTGACGTCCTACTGCGGCATCGTGCTGGTATTTCTGCACGACCTGCAAGGCGGCCGCAACGTCGTGCTGGGTGCCGCGCTTGTTACCGGCTCGGCCGCCGCTTACGCTGCCTATCTGCTGCTGTCGGGCGAAATGGTAAAACGATTAGGATCATTACGGCTGGTGTCCTATGCCATGTGCGTGTCCACCGTCGCCTGCGTGGGCCAGTTCTTCCTGCTGCGCCCAGCGGAACTGCTGCTGCAACCGCTGCCCGTGTATGCCCTGTCGCTGACCAACGGCCTGCTGTGCACCGTCGCGCCCGTGTTCATGACCATGATCGCCGTCGAACGCATCGGCGCGGGCACCGCCTCGCAGGCTGGTATGATCGGCCCGGTTTCCACGCTGTTCCTGGGCGCGCTGCTGCTGGGCGAGCCCGTCACCTCCTGGCAGCTGGGCGGCACCGCCCTGGTGTTGGCCGGGATCTATCTGCTGTCTAAAAAATAAGGGATCTACATGAAATTCCGTATCGCGCTCATCGCCCACGATAAGAAAAAAGACGACATGATCGCCCTGGCCGGTGAATACAAGGCCTTCCTCTCGACCTGCGCGCTGGTCGCCACCGGCACCACGGGCGGCCGCCTGGCCAACGAGCTGGGCCTGGAGGTCGACCGCAAGCATTCCGGCCCGTTCGGCGGCGACTTGCAGATCGGCTCCCTGCTGGTCGAGGGCATGATCGATGCGGTGATCTTCCTGCGCGACCCGATGACGCCGCAGCCGCACGAGCCCGACATCAACGCCCTGGTGCGCGCCTGCGACGTGCACAATACGCCGTGCGCGACCAACGTGTCGTCCGCACATCTGGTACTGTCTCAGCTTCAGCAACAAGCGGCCAAATAAACGGAGGCAATCATGGTCAAGGCAATCCGCATGCAGCGCGTGGGCGGTCCGGAAGTGATGGAACTGGTGGACGTCGACCTGCCGCCACCCGGCCCCGGCGAAGTGCGGATGCGCCATGAAGCCATCGGCCTCAACTACATCGACGTCTACCACCGCACCGGCCTCTATCCGCAACCGATGCCCGGCGCGCTGGGCGTGGAGGGCGCTGGCGTGGTGGAAGAAGTGGGCGAGGGCGTTACCCACCTCAAGGTCGGCGACCGCGTGGCCTATGGTGGCCGCCCGCTGGGCGCCTACTCGCAAGCGCGCAACATCCCCGCCGCGCAGCTGCTGGTGCTGCCCAAGCAAATTGAATTTGACACCGCCGCCGCGATGATGCTGCAAGGACTGACGGTGCAGTACCTGTTCCACCGCACCGTGCCGCTGAAAGCGGGCGACACTATCCTGTTCCACGCGGCAGCGGGCGGCGTCGGCCTGATCGCCTGTCAATGGGCGCGCGTGATGGGCGTGAACCTGATCGGCACCGTCGGCTCGGAAGAGAAAGCCGCGCTGGCCATCGAAAACGGCGCCAGCCACGTCATCAACTACAACCAGGAAAATTTCACCGAGCGCGTGAAGGAACTCACCGACGGCAAAGGCGTGAGCGTGGTGTACGACTCGATCGGCAAAGACACCTTCATCGGCTCGCTGGACTGTTTGCAGCCGCTGGGCATGATGGTCAGCTTTGGCAATGCATCCGGCCCCGTGCTGCCGTTTGGCTTGAATGAACTGGCCAGCCGCGGCTCGCTGTTCGTCACCCGCCCATCGCTGATGGCTTACACCGCCAAACGTGAAGACCTGGAAGCCTCGGCCCGTTCGCTGTTCGGCGTGGTCAGCAGCGGCGAAGTCAAAATCGACATCCGCCAGCGCTACGCCCTTGCCGACGTCCAGCAAGCCCACCGCGACCTGGAAGCGCGCAAGACCACCGGCTCCACCATCCTGCTGCCATGAGCGAGCGCGTGGCGGAAGACGAAAGCGAAAACGGCGACCTGACCGACCTGCTGAGCGAAACCCGGATCCTGCTGCCGGGTGCGCAGATGCTGTCGGCCTTCCTCATCATCCTGCCATTCAACGGCGGCTTCGCCCAGATCGACCATACCGAAAAGCTGCTGTTCCTGGCCACCTTCTTTTTTTCGCTGACCAGCCTGGTGCTACTGAGCGCCCCGGCGATCCAGCACAGGCTGCTGCGGCCGTTAAAAGACCGTGCCCGCTTCAAGCATGTCGCCACACGCCAGGTGGTGGCAGGCGCTTTCACGCTGGCCATCGCACTGGTGCTGGGAACGGAACTGGTGATATCGGAAGTGTTTGGCGCCACCGTCGGACTGATCATGGCAGCGCTGATGGCAAGCTTGATCCTCTGCGCCTGGTGGCTGCTGCCACTGTACCTCAAGCGCAGATTCTAAAACCATCCGGGGTCAGTTCTTGCAATCCAACACGGGCTCTGCCGTAGCGACGCTACGGCAGAGCCCGTGTTGGATTGCAAGAACTGACCCCGGATTTCGGGATTTCAGCCCGCTTTAGGCGCAGCCTTGGTCTCGACCGTCTCGGTCTTCGGCTCGATGGTGATGTCGATGTTACGCGGCACGCCGTTCTGGCCAGGGAAGCCGGTGAACGCGCTTTGCACCAGCGCCGGCATCACGTGCGGCGTCGCTTGCACGGTGCTGGTGTTTTGCACCGTAACGTCATACAGCTTGCGGCCCGAGGTGTTGTTGATGGTCACGCGCAGCTGGCGCTGATACTGGTGCTTGACGCGCTCTTCCACATAGGTCGGGCCGAAACGCCATGGGTCGTAGTAGAACGGACGATAGGCCCAGCGCGAATAACCCCAGCCATAGTAAGGCCGGCCAAAGCCGGGACCCCAGTACGGCCCCATGAACGGATCATCCGCCTGCAGCACGCGTACCGGATGGTCGATCGTGAAGAACTTCATGCCAACGAGCAACTTCGGCTGCTGGTTATCGCTAACCTGGTGGAAGCCCAGCTTGCCCAGCTCATTGGCGACCAGCACCTGGTAATTGCGGAATTCCAGCGTATCGTCGGCGCCCTGTGGCGCTTCAAACGCATAGGCTTTATCCTGGATGTCGGCCGGCCAGTCGTTGAACGCGGTCACATTGCTATGGATGGTGGTGGCGCAGCCGCTCAACAGCATGACGGCGGCAGTCGCCAAAGTGGCGAGATATTTCATGATGATGCCCTCTCAGGTAAGACGGTATTTCCAGAACTAAGTGTATGACGCACGTCTGGTGCTTGCTCGATTATTACAGAATGTTACCGCATCGTGGAAAGCAGCAACTTACAGCTATGTAAGCTTTGGCAAGAATGACAATTTGCGCATCAGCCCGCACTGGTATTGGTAAAATAAGCCTTTGCCTCCGTCCTTACCGAGCCTCCAATGCGCACAGACAGCAGCCCAACGACGATTTTCCGCAAAGATTACACCCCTCCGGCCTACCTGGTGGACACCGTAGAACTGGGTTTCGACCTGGCGCCGGCGCGCACCATCGTCGCCAACCGCATTACCCTGCGCCAGAACCCGGCGTCGAAGAGCCATGACATCGTGCTGCACGGCGAAGAAATCGAACTGGTCCAAGTGCGCCTCAACGGCAAACTGCTGGGCAATGCCGACTACGACCTGAGCGCCTCCACGCTGACCATCCCCGATGCGCCCGCCGACGTGGTGCTGGAGATTGAAACCCTGTGCGCCCCGGTCGAGAACACCACGCTGTCCGGCCTGTACGTCTCGAACGGCAATTTCTTCACCCAGTGCGAGGCCGAAGGCTTCCGCCGCATCACCTTCTTCCCGGACCGCCCGGACGTGATGGCCAAGTACACCGTGATGCTGCGCGCCGACAAGGCTGCCTATCCGGTGCTGCTGTCCAACGGTAACCTCATCGAAGAAGGCGATCTGGACGATGGCCGCCACTACGCCAAGTGGGAAGACCCGTTCAAAAAGCCGTCCTACCTGTTCGCGTTGGTCGCGGCCAGGCTGGTCTGCCAGGAAGAGCAGTTCACGCTGGCCGATGGCCGCGAAGTGCTGCTGCAAGTGTGGGTGGAAGAGGGCAACCTCGACAAGACCGACTACGCCATGCAGTCGCTGAAGAACTCCATCCGCTGGGACGAAGAACGCTTCGGCCTGGAGCTGGACCTGGACCGCTTCATGATCGTTGCCGTGGGCGACTTCAACATGGGCGCGATGGAAAACAAGGGTCTGAACATCTTCAACACCAAGTTCGTGCTGGCCAATCCGCGTACCGCCACCGACATCGACTACGCCGGCATTGAAGCCGTGGTCGGCCACGAATACTTCCACAACTGGACCGGCAACCGCGTGACCTGCCGCGACTGGTTCCAGCTGTCGCTCAAAGAAGGCCTGACCGTATTCCGCGACCAGGAATTCAGCGCCGACATGATCGGCACCGACAGCGGCCGCGCCGTCACCCGCATCGACCAGGTACGCACGCTGCGCCAGGCCCAGTTCCCGGAAGACGCCGGCCCGATGTCGCATCCGGTACGCCCGGACTCCTTCGTCGAGATCAACAACTTCTACACCGTCACCGTGTACGAAAAAGGCGCTGAAGTCGTACGCATGTACCAGACCCTGCTGGGCCGCGACGGCTTCCGCAAAGGCATGGACCTGTACTTCGAACGCCACGACGGCCAGGCCGTTGAATGCGACGACTTCCGCGCCGCCATGGCTGACGCCAACCAGCGCGACCTGACCCAGTTCGAACGCTGGTACTCGCAAGCCGGCACGCCAGTCGTCAGCGCGCGCACGCGCTACGATGCCGTCAAACGCAACTTCGACATCATCCTGTCGCAGCGCGTGCAGGCCGACCAGCAGCCGTTCCACATTCCCGTTGCCGTCGGCCTGCTGGACGCCAACGGCAAGGACCTGCCACTGACACTGGAAAACGGCAAGCATGCCAAAGGCGCCACCACCGTGGTGCTGGAACTGACCGAGCAAGAGCAGATCTTCCGCTTCCGTAACGTCGACGACCGTCCAACGCCATCCATCCTGCGCGACTTCTCGGCGCCGGTGATACTCGAATACGATTACACCGACGACGAACTGCTGCACCTGTTCAGCCATGACAGCGACCCGGTCAACCGCTGGGAAGCCGGCCAGCGCCTGGCGATGGAACGCCTGCTCAAGCTGACCGCGCAAGTGGCAGCCCATGGCGACGCCCACCTGAAACTGGACAACACCTTCATCAACGCCATGCGCGCCGTGCTGACCGACGACACGCTGGACCCGGCCTTCCGCGAACTGGCGCTGATCCTGCCATCAGAAACCATCATCGCCGAGCAGATGGACGTGGTGGATCCGCAAGCCATCCACACCGCGCGCCAGTTCATGCGCCGCACCATCGGCGCCGCCTTGAAGACCGAACTGCTGGCGCAATACCACGCCAACCAGACGCCAGGCGACTACAGCCCGGATGCCCTGTCGGCCGGCAAGCGCGCGCTGAAAAACCTGTGCCTGTCCTACCTGATGGTGGCGCCGGAACTGGCCGAACTCAAACTCGCCCAGCAGCAGTTTGAAAACGCCACCAACATGACCGACCGCTCGGCCGCACTGGTCGCCATGATCCACAGCGGCGCCGAAGCAGGCCCGTACCTGAAGGCGTTCTACAACGACTTCGACAACGAAGCACTGGTCATCGACAAATGGTTCGCCATGCAGGCATCCGCCCCCACCACCAACGTGGCTGCGATCCGTAAGCTGATGGAGCACCCAGCCTTCACGCTGAAAACGCCGAACCGCGCACGTTCGCTGATCTTCAACTTCACCGGCGCCAACCCGTCGCAATTCCATGCGGCCGATGGTAGCGCATATGAATTCTGGGCCGAATACGTGATCAAGCTCGATGCGATCAACCCGCAAGTGGCAGCCCGCCTGGCGCGCGCCATGGACCGCTGGCGCCGTTACGCGCCGGCGCTGCAGGCCAAGATGAAACAGGCCTTGGAAAAAGTCGCCGCCCGCAAGCTGTCGAACGACGTGTCGGAAGTGATCACCAAGGCACTGGCCAACTAATTACAATCAACCAAGGGTACACATGAAACGAGTCAGCCTCACACAATATCTGGTGGAAGAGCAGCGCCTCCACAACTCGATCCCGGCCGAACTGCGCCTGCTGATCGAAGTGGTGGCACGCGCCTGCAAAACCATCAGTCACTCGGTCGGCAAAGGCGCGCTGGGCGAAGTGCTCGGCTCCGCCGACACCGAAAACATCCAGGGCGAAGTGCAGAAGAAACTGGACATCATCTCCAACGAAATTCTGCTCGAGGCCAACGAGTGGGGCGGCCACCTGGCAGCGATGGCATCGGAAGAAATGGAATCCATCCACCCGATTCCAAACCGCTATCCAAAAGGCGAATACATGCTGCTGTTCGACCCACTGGACGGCTCCTCCAACATCGACGTCAACGTCTCCATCGGCACCATCTTCTCCGTGCTGAAAGCACCGGAAGGCATGGATCAGCCGACCGAAGCAGACTTCATGCAGGCAGGCTCCAAACAGGTCGCCGCCGGCTACGCCGTGTACGGCCCGCAGACCATGCTGGTGCTCACCACCGGCAATGGCGTCAACTGCTTCACGCTGGACCGCGAGATGGGTTCGTGGGTACTCACCCAGCGCGACATGCAGATCCCGGCGAAGACCAAGGAATTCGCCATCAACATGTCCAACCAGCGCCACTGGCACCCACCGGTGCAGCGCTACATCAGCGAACTGCTGGCCGGCGACACCGGCCCACGCGCCACCAACTTCAACATGCGCTGGATCGCCTCGATGGTCGCCGACGTGCACCGCATCCTGAACCGCGGCGGCATCTTCATGTACCCGGCCGACCTGCGCGACACCTCCGTGCCAGGCAAACTGCGCCTGATGTACGAAGCCAACCCGATGGCCTTCATCGTCGAACAGGCAGGCGGCGCGGCCACCGACGGCAAACAGCGCATCATGGACATCCAGCCGACCAAACTGCACCAGCGCGTGCCGGTGTTCCTGGGCTCGCGTGATGAGGTAGCCGTGGTCACCAGCTACCATCAAGAGGGCTGAAAAGCTTAAAAACCGCAGAAAGCAATGCCATTTTTGCACGCTAGACTGAAAATAATGGTTTTGGGACTAGCGTGCGAGGATGGGCTTTGTTAGAATGCGGGTCGTCGCCGCTTTAGCTCAGTTGGTAGAGCAGTTCATTCGTAATGAAAAGGTCGCCAGTTCGATTCCGGCAAGCGGCACCAGAACACAGCAGTAAAATGCTTCAAGAAGTCGGAAAACCCGCTCCTGTCATAGGGAAGCGGGTTTTTTTATCTTCTATATCCGTCGGCGTACCATGAAATCTCCGACAAATGAGGACAAAATTGGCGTCAGGTTGACCTGCTCAATGCTGCGAATTGGAAGTGTGTTGTTAGAGAAATATAGCTCAGACTGACGTCAAGCTTCATCAAACTCTGCCATTTGTTAGAGCAACTTTCCAGCGCCGTTCAAGGGCTTCAATACTTGGCCAATTGGTCGGGTCAGTGGGCATGGTAAGTGCTTTGCCATGCAGGTTTGCATAGCTTGACTGGCGTAGCGGTGGGGCTAAGACGACAGTAAGTGTTTCCGGGCAAATCGACAACAAGCCCAAGTCGAAAAGCGTATGAATGTCCGCCCTAAGAAGGATGAGATATCGCGAATGCCTTGGCTAAATCGCTTCCCACCGCCTTGGCCTTCACCATGCCCCAAATGAATTAGGCTTCCCTCCAGTTAAATGGCGGGATTTGCCGACCAAGGAAATCAATTCGGAAGATCGTTATAAAAATGGGTATGACGCGACCTATTACATCGTCTTTGAAGGAAAGGAGTTTGGCTATGCGGAGAAAGGAGAGTCAAAAGCCATTCTTTATGATCGCAACATTTATCCGATCAAGTTGGCTCAGGCGCTTCCTGGATTTGAGATAAGGCCTACGGAACTGGATCCCTTTTCAGCACAGTGGGGGATAGTCACCGATGCCGGCCTTCGCTATCTTTGCGTCAGCTTTCCTTTTGGTGTTTTGGGCCAAAGCGGAAGTTTTCAGACGAACAGAAGCGCGTACTTGATGCCGCTTGGCAGCGAACATCGGCAGAGAGCTCTCTTCTACGCGACCGGAAACATTGGTTCTCTTTATCCCAAGGATCGGTAACTGGAATCGGGCCGGCCAAGGTACAAAAATAGATCATTAAGCGCGCGGTATCGTAAAAAAATAATGGCGCTCAGGTGTTACGTTGGCCCGTCCATCAGACGATGGCCGGGCCAACGTATCCAATTATTGAAGCTTGGCGTTGAGCTTCTTGGCCATCTCTTCATGGTGGCCAACGGTGGGCTCCAGCTTGCTTGCCAGCGCCTTCACGTCCGCATCTTTCGCATTCGCGATATCCTTTTTCAGCGCGGCGTGCACTTTGGTGTGATCGGCTACGCCTGCTTTGCTGACATATTGCTTGTCGAATGCTGCGCCGGACAGTTTTTGTAACTCGTCCGCCATCTTCTTGTGCTCGGCATCCGTGTCGGATGGTAGCGTGATGTTCTTTGCGGCCGCGACTTTTTTGGTTTCATCCAGACCTTTGCTGTGGTCGTCAATCATCATCTGGGCAAATGCTTTGACGTCGGCATTGCTGCTTTTATCGAGTGCGATCTTACCGGCGGCGACTTCGGCGATGTTTGCCTGGGCGATTGCGACCAGGCGGTCGGCATCGGCTTTGGCGATGGTGGTTTGTGCGGACGCGACATTGGCGATGGCGAAGCTGGTGGCCAGAATGGCGTATAGGCGAGTGCGGTGCATGAGGTTCTCCAGTGTGAGCAGGAATAGCCGTAAGAAATAAAAACTGCACATTAACGGCAAGGCTTTAATGTGCAGTCATCTTTCTTCGTTTCCTGCCGACAGACTGTGCGGCACTTCGCTTACTGCGAAAGCGAGACAGGTCAGAACGGCCGCGCTTCGATGCGCCGTTCGACAAAATCGGCTGTCCGGCAACGATAGGTGAAGGTGGTTGCTGTGGCAGAGGAGGCCACTTCAAGTGTGCCGCCGTGCGACACGGCGATTTCTGATGCGATGAACAGGCCCAGTCCCAGTCCTTCGCTGACGTTGGCCGTAGTGGACTTCCAAAACGGTTTAAATAGTTTAGCTTGTATGTCTTCTGGTATCGCTGTTCCGCTATTGGTAATGGCCAGTTCGAAAATACCGTTCGCTATCTTTGCGTTCACATACACCGGCGCAGCCTGGTTGCCGTGAACAATCGCATTTTTCAACAGATTGGATAACAGTTGCACCATGCGTTGGCCGTCACACAGCAGGCTGATGTCGGCAGGGATGTCTGAGACGATTTCGTGGCCAGGATAGACCCCGCGCAATTCCTCGACCGCCTGGTAGAGGAACTCCGCCACGCTTTTTTCATGGCGGATATTGAGGGAGATGCCGCCGCCCATCCTTCCGCGGGTAAAGTCGGTGACATCGTCGATGAGCGCGGCAATGCGCTGTACACTGCGCTGCATGATCGCTAACAATGGGGCAATCGCTGGCGGTGCTTGCTGCTTCAAAATCTCGGTGCCATTGCTGATGGTGCTGAGCGGGGTGCGGATGTCGTGCCCCAGCATGGCGATGAATTGCTCACGCAGTTTTGAGGTTTCCTTCTCATCGCTCAGGGCAGTCTGTGTCGTTCGCATGGCGCTCTCTGCGGCGAGTTGGCGGCTGATGAGTTCGGCGAACAAGGATAAGGTCTTGGTCGTCGAGCTTTGCGTCAGCTCTGCCTTGTTCGGGTCGAGCCCGCATAAGGTACCGAAGTACTCGCCGCTGGGCCTGTGGAGTGGAATCGAAAAATAACTCTGGAATCCGTAAATCCGTGGTGTCTTATGGTCGCAGTATTGCGCGCTATCCCGCACCGAATCGATAATGATGGCGGCATTGGTATCCCGGACTTCTTCGCACAGCGTGGTGGTGACGTCCAGCGCATCGCCCACTTTGAGTCCGAAGCCGAGTTTGTCTAACACGGCACACGTATGCCAGGAGTTAGCGGTGACTCGGGCCACGCACACAAAACCCAGGCCGGTGATTTCTGAAACAGCCTCGAGAATGGTCGGCACAGCAGCGATCTTTTCGACTGCAGCAATATCTTTTTCAAGTGACAGGGTCATCGGATTCTTTCTGCCGTTGGGTTACCCCAAGTAGTGTCCAGGCTTCTGGGAGTGGGGGGCATGGTGCGGCCATGGGAGGCAACGCGATAGTGTACATCACAAGCCAGTCGTACCACTCCACCAGCGAGGGCCTTGCTCCGATATAAAATAAATTCTTTCCACCATGTGTGAACTGACGTACTGAGGAATGCCCGCAGCCCGCCGATAATAAGGGTTTATACAGCGGGGCAGCCTATGAATGCGAACCTCATCCCTGAGCGGAACGCAGGCGAACCCGATCGGCGTCACGATGGTCCGGTTGAAACGATCGATGCAGCGGTGGTGCTGGCGTCAGTTGATGGCGTCGGACCCGCTCTGGATTACATGTCCACCAACGGTATTCCTCACGCGACAGCGCTACGCGTCCTGGCTGGCCCGCTATATCACCGGCAGCCAGACATGCAAACCATCGGCACGGTTCTGGATCAGATTTCTGCGAAAAAGCGTGGCCGGGCGAGCTGAGCTCGCGCCGATAAGCGCCTTCTCACACCGGCTTCATCCGGTTCTGAAATAGCTGCGCCGATAAGTTGGCCCGATCAAGACGCGTTCTGACACGTCGCGTGATATCCCTCGACGGTGCATATAGTAAAGTGCCGCGCCCATGCCTGACTGTCTGGCCAGCCAAATAGCGTTCTCCACCACCATGGCGGCGTCAGCGCGCTCGCGTCGCTCAAAGAAAGTCATCCGCATCCCCTTTTATTCCTGGTAATGAGCCCACTTTAAGAGGTGACGCGCAGTCAATCTGTTAGCTAATGCATATAGTGCTCGCTACAGCGCATATAGAATCGGTCGGCAGACTACAACCAGTTGTTAGTCGCCGGCAGTACTGTAAGTCTCTACACCTCGCTGCACATCGTCGGCGATTTTATCGCGGTGCTGGATGCGAGCTTGATACAAACGCTGAATCTGCTGTGGCACAGGCAAGGTACGCACACACCTGACGTTTTCTACGTTCACCTGGCGGATCAGGTGTTATTAGCGGCGGGTTCAAAGCGCGGCAAGCGCGCCAGCGGATGAGTGTTGATGATGGCGGAGATGCGATACAGTTCGCTGATGGCGGGAAGGACATACTCATCAATGGGATGGTCAAGCCGCCAGTGTTCGATAATCTCCAGCCGGCGCGCCGGATCGCAAGTGAAGGACGACTCGATCCCGACGATGTAATCGACCATCGCGATATGCCTGAAGTCATGCGCAATGTCGCGCACCCTGTCAGCCAGCAGTAAATCAAACTTGTCCATCGAGACCTCCGTGAGGGCGGTGAAACACAGTAACACACATATGTGGAATCGTTACTGCTATTGGCGTGCGGCGCTTTGCAAGAAGTGCTAGGTAGGAAGCTGACATGGGTGTATTGTCTGCTTTGAATTGGATGACGTTCGCCAATCGTGACTGGTGTACTACTTGCGGCAAGAAAATGAATGAGCGTCAAAAGCGGTCTGATGAATGTATGGCAAATGCAGTCGAGCGCGGCATCAATATCCTGGCCGTACGCAACCGCACACTGGCACACAACTACATGCAATACAAACGGGTTCCCGCAGCAGTGATCGCGCGCGTACTCGATCCCACATTGCCCCGACGCACCGCCAGCGCTGAGCAGGCGGTTTCCGAAGCGCTTATCCCCTTGCCGGCGAGTGATAAGAACGCATAGCAGAACAATGATCGGCCTGCGCGACGGCAATTTGGGAGGCAGCCATGACGAATAAACCTGTGAAAGTGCGACAACTGAGCCCGGTGCAGTTGCGCATCCTGCTGACGCTGTCACGTGAACTGCTGCAGACGGATGACGTCAGCAGTTCGCTGGGCCTGGTCGGGCGCGTGCTGGTGGAAGTGATGTCGCCGGACTCGGCCTTGCTGCTGCTGCAGGACGAGCGACTCGATGTGGTCTGCTTTGACCGGCGTGGCGTAGCCCATCCTGCAGGACAGGATCATATGCTGTACCCGACGGCTGCGGCCTTGTTGTCGGGCACGCGTCATGCCGCAGCGGACATGCGCGATCAGGCGTCGCCGGTACACATCGGACCGGGCACACTGGCGGTGGCGGTGCCGGCCCATGCGGCGGTGGCGGTACTTGCGGTTTCCTGGACAAACGACCTGGCGTCCACGGCGCCAGAAAAATGCGGCCCGCTTCTGACGTATATCCTGGAGTTGGCAGCGGCGGCGCTGGGCAAGATTGCGGCGCGCAGTTCGCTCGAGCAGTTGCTGTGGCAGCAGCGCGAGCAAATCGCCAGTTCTTCCATGGCGCATGCCGCCGAGCTGGAGCGCCGTGAGCAGGCGGTTACCGACCTACGCGTGCTGGCGCTGACCGACGTCCTGACGGGGCTGTACAATCGCCGCGGCTTCTTCATGCAGGCGGAGCAGATCTTCAAGGTGGCACAGCGCAAGCGTGCCGACAGCGCGGTCATTTTCGCGGACATCGATGGCCTCAAGCACGTTAATGATGAGCTCGGGCACGATACCGGTGACGCCCTGATACGGGATGCGGCGTCGGTCTTCCGCCAGTCGTTCCGTGAAGCGGACGTGGTATCCCGTCTGGGCGGCGACGAGTTCGTCGCCTATACCCTGGACGATGCGCGGCCCGAAATCATCCTGCAGCGTATCCGCGACAACCTGCATGCCTTTAACCTGATGCAGGAGCGGCCGTATGCCGTGGCGATCAGTGCCGGTATCGTGCGGTGTGAGCCTGGCGGCAAGCAGGCTTTGTCGGATTATGTGTTGCAGGCGGATGAGCAAATGTACGCTGAAAAGCGTAGCCGGTTGCACTAGACCAGCATCAGCCCCACCAGTTCGCGTGCGCGCAGGCATTGCTGGTCGCCCGCTTCCACACTGCGGCAGGTGCTGGAGCGCGCCGGGTAGATATTGCAGCTGACGCACTCGCCAACCTCGCCCTCGAGCGCAACGCAGCGCACCGGCGATTGCAGCGTGCCTTTCATCGCAACGTGATACGGCGATACGGGCGTGACCAGCTGCTCGGGCACCGTGCCTTCCGGATGGGCGGTGGTCTCGCTCCAGTAGAAGCTGACGCGGAACACCGCGCAGCAGGCGCCGCAGGATTGGCAGTCGAAGCTCATCCGCTTATTTTGGTCAGGCTGTGCAACGGACCGATGTCGCCACCCGCCATGCTGTGCGACAGCGTATGCATATCGACCTCCAGCCGCTTGCGCATGGCGCCCAGCATCATGCCGACGAACGAGGACGCCGGTTGTCCGGCCGGCTGCACGGTCAGCGAAGTATAGGTCAGCTGTTCAGAGAAGGGCCGGAACACCAGCCCTGCATGCAGGTAATCATACGCGGTCACGGGGTTGACGATGGCCACGCCTACCTTGTTGCGTACCAGTTCGCACTGGCTGATGGTGAACGGACATTCCACCACCGTGCGCAGCTCGACGCCGTGGTTGCGGCAGATGCGGTCCAGCCGCAGGCTGACGCTATCCTCGGGATTCAGGGCGATAAAGGGATGCTTGCCCAGCATGGCGGGCGTAATGCGCTTGTGCCGTGCCAGTGCGTGGCCTTGCGGCAGCGCCACCACGCCGAAGTAATGGGCGAACAGGGTAGCTTCGATGCCGTTGGTGGAGACATCGTCCGCCACCACGCCTAATTCGGCCTCGTTGCTGAGCAGGCATTTGCGGACGTCGGCCGATCCCATAATCTGTAGTGATACCAGCGTGCGTTCGCGCTCGCGCGACAGGTCGGCCAGCACGCGCGGCAGGAAGCCGACGCCAACGCCGGGGAAGCTGGCGATGCGTACGCGGCCGACGCCGAACTGGCGCAGCGCGCGCAGGCGTTGTTCAATCACCTCCATGCCGACGAAGTGGCGGTCCACTTCTTTCAGCAGCGCCTGCGCCTCCTGTGTGGGCAGCAGTTTGCCGGCGCTGCGCTGAAACAGCGCGAGTCCGGCGGACTGCTCCAGCCGGCGCAACGATTGGCTGATGGCCGGCTGGCTCATGTTCATGAGCCTGGCGGCCTTGGTGGCGGACCCTGTGGTCATCACAACGCGGAAGATCTCGATTTCCCGGCTCAGCATGTGCATAACTAAAATTTATGGAATGATAAATAATAGCCGATGCACGGACCTTGTGCTTCTTTATACTTGTCGCATCAATCAATCAATCAATCTCTGGAAGAGGCGGGCATGAACGAACATCAAGCGGACCGGCACAAACTGTTGGCGCCGGACTGGGAGCGGATCGCACAGAGTTACGACGTCGCCAGCGATTTCATCAATCTGGAAAACGGCTACTTCGGCATCATGGCGCGCCCGGTGGCGGAGGAGTTCAAGCGCAATATCGATTATCTGACGCGTTACAGCTCCTATCATCTGCGCCGCAAGTTTGACCGGGCCGGCGTCGACCAGATTCGTACCGAGCTGGCGGCGCGTACCGGTGTCGCGATGGAGGAACTGGCGCTCACGCGTGGTGCGACGGAGTCGCTGCAAAACCTGATCTGCAATTACCGCCTGCTCAAACAGGGCGACACGGTCATGTACGCCAATCTGGATTACGACGCCATGCAGTACGCGATGAACGATCTGGCGCAACGGCATAACGCCAAGGTGGCGGTGGTGCAGATACCGGAACCGGTGTCGCGCCAGCTGGCCATCGATGTGTATGAGAAGGCACTGCGCCAGCATCCGCGCACCCGCTTGCTGCTGCTCACTCACCTCAATCACCGCACCGGTTTGGTGTTGCCGGTGGCGGAGATCGTCAAGCTGGCCAAGTCGCGCGGTGTTGATGTGATTGTGGATGTGGCGCAGTCCTGGGGGCAGCTGGATTACAAGCTGCCGGACCTGGGCGCAGACTTCGTGGGCACGAATTTGCACAAGTGGGTGGGCGCGCCTTTAGGTACGGGCTTTCTGTACATTTGCAAGGAACGGCTGGCGGATATCGGCGTGGAGCGGGGCGACGAAGATCACCCGGCGACCGACATCCTGTCACGCGTGCATTCGGGGACGGTAAATGCGGCCGCGCTGATGACGATACCGGCGGCACTCAAGCTGCATGATGAAATCGGTGTGGCGAATCGGGGGCGCCGTTTGTGCGAGCTGCGTGACTACTGGGTGCATCAGGTACGCGATGTGCCGAATGTGGAGATTCTCACGCCGGATGAAGCGGGCAGTTATGGCGCGCTGACATCCTTCCGCGTGCGCGGACACACAACGTTTGAAGCGAACAATGCGCTGGTGGACCGCCTGATGGAGCAGTACGGCATCTTCACCGTGGCGCGCAAGGGACCCGTGGGTGGCAGCGTCATCCGCGTTACGCCCGGGCTCTTCACGCGCACCGCCGATCTCGACAAACTGGTCGGCGCGATCCGTGAGCTGGCTGCCTGACGCGCTGGCGGCTTACTGATGAGTAGTGCGCGGCTATTTCTTTAAATGATGTACATTGTTTTTATAACATCATTCTAGAAGGATGTCCCGATGAAATATACCGCCACCGTCGCGGCCATGATGCTGGCCGCGCTGCTTTCCGCTTGCCACAAAAAAGAGAAGACCGAAGAGCCGCCGGCCGCTGCCACGCCTGCCCCGGCGCCAGCGGCCGCACCAGCGGCGCCGGCGCCGGCGCCTGCCGCCGACCCGACACCCGAACAGCAGGAGCTGGCGAAGAAAAAGTCCCTGCTTGAATACGGTGTGATGGAAGACAAATACCTCAACGATCCGCGCGGCCAATGGGCGACGGACGCCAAAGCCAGCTCGGTCTTCGGTGACGACAACGGCCGCAAGCCGAGCGAAAGCAATCTGCCCGTCCGCGCCACCGGCGCCGCGGACGATCACAGCTGGACCAACAACAATATCGATAAAGGTTTCGACTGGCTGGAGCTGAGCTATGCCAAGCCGGTCAATGCTACCGAAGTGCGCGTGGTGCTGCCGGGCGGTAAAGGCGCGGAGGCCATCAACAAGGTCGAGCTGCAAGACACCGACGGCAAATGGAACACGGTCTGGGAAGGCATGAGCGAAGTGAAGCGCGATCAGCGCGGCAGCCGTACCTGGTTTGTCCGCACCTTTGACAAGACCGCGTACAAGGTCAAGGGCGTCAAGATCACGCTGGCGAACAATCTCCAGCGCGAGTACAAAGAGGTCGACGCGGTGCAACTGGTCGGCGACCAGTAAGCAGGCTATCATCACGGCATGAACAGAAAAATGCTTGCCGTGGCTGGTGTGGCGGCTGTGTTTGGCGCGATCAATTTTGCGAGCCGGGCACAGTCAGGACAGTCGCCTCAGCCTTACTACAAATCGCTGGTCAGCTCGCCCACCTGCATGCAGCCGCAATGGCCCAGGGAAGCGCTGCGCTACGAGATCGATGGCACCACCATCGTGCGTTTTGAAATCGGTCTGGACGGCAAAGTGATCCACCCGGCGGTAGCCCAAAGCAGCGGCTGGAAGATACTGGATGACGCCGCTGTGCATGGCTTGTCGCAATGCCTGTTCCAGGCCAATCTGGACGAAGCGAAAAGCGGCCAGCAACTGCCGTTGAAATTTGTCTGGTCGTTCAGCGACGCGCCGGCCGCGCGGCCGCTGCTGGTGGCGGACAGCTGCCAGCCATCGACGCGCTTTGCGCGTTTCAGCCAGTCAGACCGCCGCGCTAGCGGGGGCGATGGCGTGCTGCTGCGCTTCATCGTGAATGCCGAAGGTACGCCGCAGCGCATCGTTGCCGAACCCGGCGCGCAGCAGGAAGTCGCCGACGCGGCGGTTCAATATCTGCAAGGCTGCCGCTTCGCCCACGACGCAGGCGTAACGGGGCCGCGCACCGACACGGCCTATGGCCGGGTGCAGCTGCAATAATCAGCGCAAGTCTTCGGCCCGGCGTTTCTCAGGTTCGCTCAGCACGCGGGCGATGACCGGCAAGGGCACACCTGCGTCTTCCAGAAATTCGGCCGCCATTTCGCGGCCTTGCTTCTCAGCCATGGCAATCCCTGCATTGACCGCGACCGCCTTGGTGCGGTCGGGGCGTGAGCGTCGTTCGATCATGGTGATACCTCCTGTCTGAGCCAAGACAGTATCACAAATGCAATTACGATGCGCTGACGGTACTGGTTTGCTCGCGCTTTTCCATGGCATTGTGGACGGCCGCCAGGATGCGTTCCAGATTGGCTGGCTTGATCACATGCTCGTCAAAGCCGGTATCAATCACCCTCTGGCGCGTCACCACATCGCCCCAGGCAGTGAAGGCGATCAGCGCGACCTGGTCGAAGTCCGGCACCGCACGCAGCGCGGCGGCTACCTGGTAGCCGTCCATGCCGGGCATGCCCAGATCGAGCAGAATGGCATGCGGCTCGAAGGTGCGCGCCGCGTCCAGGCCGGGCAGGCCGCCATAGGCGACGGCGGTCTGGTAACCGTGCAGTTCAAGCAGTTCCGCCGAAATGTCTGCGGCTTCGGTGTTGTCGTCTACGACTAAAATACGTTTGGAAGTGGTCTGGTCCATGATAATGAACGAAAAGTAACATGACGTTCGGCTGGGTCCAGGCCGGGGGAGAGATGGCGCGCGGGTAGGGGGCACGCAGGGGAGGGGCCATATTGGCTTTCCTGTCGTTAATTATAGTTGGATTTTCGCCGTTTGCTTGAAGAAATATGTATCTGTCTCCAAATTGTCCACAGACCTCATGGAAAAGGAATCGAATATGACGACAACAACGGAAACGGCCATCCTGGCCGGCGGCTGCTTCTGGGGCGTGCAGGACCTGGTCCGCAAGATGCCTGGCGTACTGACAACCCGGGTCGGCTACAGCGGCGGCGACGTGCCGAACGCGACCTACCGCAATCATGGCACCCATGCCGAGGCGATTGAAATTGTGTTTGATCCGGCGGTGCTCAGCTACCGCAAGATCCTGGAATTTTTCTTCCAGATTCACGATCCGAGCACCCGCAACCGGCAGGGCAATGACATCGGTTCGAGCTATCGCTCTGCAATTTTTTATTCCAATGAGCAACAGAAGGCCGTGGCGGAAGATACCATTGCCGACGTCAATGCATCCGGCTTGTGGCCTGGCAAGGTGGTGACGGAACTGGCGCCGGCAGGGCCGTTCTGGCAGGCCGAGCCTGAGCATCAGGACTATCTGGAACGCATTCCGAATGGCTACACCTGCCATTATGTACGTCCCGACTGGGTACTTCCCAAGCGTTAAAAACGGCGTGTAAACAAGGACTTAGGATTCAGAAGGTATTCGGAAGGAAAGTTTCTGGCGGCAGACCTACAGTGAGAGCCATGTTTCACCTCTTCACGTTAGGAAATGCCATGAGTCAGTTATTTGCTGCCGTTTATGAAATCCAAAGCGCTACCATCGGCCGTCCGATGTTGCGTCTGAACCTGGTCGTTAATCGCGACAATGCCAGCGTGGTGGGCACCGCCACGCTGGAAAGCGTCACCGGCGATGTGCATGAAATGTCGGTACGCGGCCACCTCATGGAAATCGAAGGCGATGCGCCGCTGGAGGCGATTGTGCTGGCCGGTACGCCACCGGTATTTGCCGTGCTTGACGAAGAACCGACCTCCTTCCAGCTACTCATGGTATTGCCGACTGCCTGGAAAAATGGCCAGGCCTGTTTCAAAATGAGTATTGGAAAGCTTTACCCTCGTATCGTCGATATCCGCGATGGCATCGCCCGCGCTGTTTTACCGGAAGCAGCGTACTGACGTTTGTAGATACCACTTTTGTCTCCCTTCAAATTGGTACTCACTTTTGTTGTGGAATGCGTAACGTATCGCATTTCATGGTGGGTACCAATCTTTTCTATACAAGCTTGGTAAAGCTGTTAGTGAGCACTCACATTTCGTGACCTAATCTATAAGCAATCTTTCCAGAAAAACTGTTCTCTCAACGAAACTGGTATTTGAGTGCACGCAATTTACAAAACCACTTGACTACCACTTTCCCAAGGTGGATTCTGAAAAAATAACAAAAAATGCAGTTCACACCCACCGGAAGGAGAGACGATGAAACATGCAGTTAAGGGGAACGCGGCCGTTATGGGCCTGATTGCCAGCATGCTGGCAGCTTGCGGAGGGGGCGGCGATGCCGACACCTCCAGTTCAAAAATGAAATTGCTGGGCGCCGCAGTACAGGGCGCAGAAACCACCGCGGCGGCGGCGTGTCCAGCCTGGTCATCCACAGCGATCTATACGGTCGGCATGTGCGTGACCTACAACGGCAAGACCTACACCGCCAAGTGGTGGACGCAGAATAACGTGCCAGGCACGGAAGAATGGGGACCATGGGCGGTGAGCGCCACGCCGCCAACGCCGACACCCACTCCGACGCCGACACCTACTCCGACGCCAACGCCTACACCGACGCCAACGCCAACGCCGACGCCGACGCCAACGCCAACGCCAACGCCAACGCCAACCGGCGGCCGTGAGATCGGTTCATACTTCGCGCAATGGGGCGTGTACGGCCGCAGCTACGAAGTGGCTGACATCCACACCACCAAGACGCCGGTCAACGGCGTGCAGACCAGCGTTGCCGACCAGCTCACGTTCATCAACTACGCCTTCGGCAATACCTACGCCAAAAACGGCGGCTACGAGTGCGATATGGTCACGCGTACCGAAGTCGGCAACGACAATCCGACCTCGCCTGCAGCGGGTACCGGCGGCGACGCGTATGCCGACTACCAGCGCTCGCCGGGCCGTACGGTCAATGGTCAGGCGGTACCGTGGGACGCTCCGCTCAGCGGCAATTTCCTGCAACTGAAGCTGCTGAAAGCCGCGCACCCGAACCTGAAAGTGTTCATCTCGCTGGGCGGCTGGAGCTGGTCGAAAAACTTCTCGGCCGCAGCCAAGACTGACGCGCTGCGCAAGCAGCTGGCCAAGTCCTGCGTGAAGCTGTTCATCGCCGGCGACCTGCCGGTACAGGATGGACGCGGCGGCGCTGGCTCAGCCAAAGGCGTGTTTGACGGTATCGACATCGACTGGGAATACCCGGGCGGTGGCGGCCAGCCATACAACACGGCGGACGCGGTCAACGACAAGCACAACTTCACGCTGCTGATGCAGGAGTTCCGCGCGCAGCTGGATGCGCAAGGTGCGACTGACGGCAAGCGCTATCTGCTCACCGCCGCCATCGGCGCCGGCACCGAGAAGATCGCGCAGACCGAACCAGCCCTGTACTCGCAATACATGGACTGGGTCAATCTGATGACCTATGACTTCCACGGCGGCTGGGAAACCACCACCAACTTCCACGCACCGCTGTACCACGATCCGGCTGATCCATCGACCGGCGTGCTGGCCAAGTACAACACCAACGACGCCATCACGGCGCTGGTGGCGGCCGGTATGCCGAAGAACAAGATCCTGCTGGGCGTACCGTTCTACGGGCGTGGCTGGAAAGGCGTAGCGGCTGGCCCTAATGCCAACGGCCTGTATCAGAGCACCACCGGACCGGCCGCGGGTACCTACGAGGGGGGCATCGATGACTACAAGGTCCTGGTCAACAAGTCCGGTTCGCGCTGGTACCACCCCGTCACCAAACAACTGTTCCTGTACACTGGCACGGGAGAATGGTGGAGCTACGATGATCCGACTGTCATCGCGACCAAGATGCAGTACATGCGCGATCAAGGCCTGCGCGGCGCCTTCTCCTGGGAGCTCGATGGCGACGCCAGCGGCGCTTTGACTAGCGAAGTGTGGAAAGGACGATAAACGATGAACCGTCATGGTGCCGTACCGCAGACCGACGTCAATGACTCATGGCGTGGCTGGATCGCCGAGAACCTGATACTCGGCGGCCATCCGGAGACGCTGGTCGGCATCATGGTCCAATCGGGCATTGTTGAATCGTCGGCGCGCGCGGAGGTCGATGCCGCGCTGCGCAGCCCTTACCTGCGGGGCGTATCGCGTCTGCACAACCGGCTGGCCAAGCGTGACTGGGTGCTCGGCATCCAGTCGCGCCTGAACCAGCTGGCGCAGTACGAGGTGCCGCGCAGGGAGCGGCTGTCCGGCGAGGTGTTCCTCAACGAGCACTATCGGCGCAATCAGCCGGTCATCATCACCGGCATGCTGGATGATTGCGCGGCCCGCAGCCGCTGGACTTTCGACTACCTGGCCGCCCAGCTGGGCGACCGGGAGGTGGAAGTGCAGTTTGGCCGCAACGCCGATCCCGACTACGAATTAAACAGCATGTCGCACAAGCGCCGCATGCCTTTTGGCGAGTACGTTGCGATGGTGCGCGACGCAGGCGTCACCAACGATTTCTACATGACCGCCAATAACGACGGTCACAATCGCGATGCCTTGCGTGAGCTGATGAGCGATCTGCCGCCGCTGACCGAGTATCTGCAGGAAGGCAGCAACGGCTTTTTCTGGTTTGGCCCTGCTGGAACGATCACGCCGTTCCACCACGACCTGACCAACAACTTCATGATCCAGATAGCAGGGCGTAAAAAGGTGCGGCTCATCGCGCCTTGCGACACGCCCAAGGTGTACAACCAGCGTCACTGTTTTTCGCCGGTCGATGGACGCAACATCGACCTGCAGCGCTTTCCGATGATGGCAGACGTGCCAGTCATCGACTGCGTGCTGGAACCGGGCGAGATCCTGTTCCTGCCAGTGGGCTGGTGGCATTTTGTAGAAGCACTCGATGTAACCATCACGGTCTCGACTACCCACTTCAAGTGGGATAACGACTTCTATACGCATTACCCGAGAAATCAAGACTTCTAAAAGGGGACAAAAATGAAGCAAAATCTTTTGATGCTGACGCTAGTCGGCAGCACTCTGGCCGCCTGTGGTGGCGGCAATGGCACCACCGACGCACCCGCCGGCAAGACGCTCGGCGGCGTACGCATGGGCGCCGCTGCCGCGACTTGCGATGCCTGGAGCTCAACGGCCGTCTACACCGCCGGCATGTGCGTGACCTACAACGGCAAGACCTATAGCGCCAAATGGTGGACGCAGAATAACGTGCCGGGCTCGGAAGAATGGGGGCCATGGGCGCTGCAAACCACGCCAACCCCGACGCCGACTCCAACGCCGACTCCAACGCCAACGCCTACACCAACGCCTACACCAACGCCAACTCCGACGCCTACACCTACACCAACTCCGACACCTACGCCGACGCCGACGCCGACACCAGTCGCGTGCCGTCCGGATGGCCTGACCACGCCGGTGCCGAACGTGAACTACTGCGGCGTCTACGACACCAATGGCCGCGAGAAGCTGGCCAATGGCCTGAACCGCCGCATCGTCGGCTACTTCACCAGCTGGCGCACCGGCGCGGGCAATACGCCGTCCTATCTGGTGCCGAACATCCCATGGGACAAAGTCACCCACATCAACTACGCCTTTGCCTCGGTCGGCACCGACGCCAAGGTGCAACTGGCCAGTGGCGCCAACAACCCGGACACGGGCCTGACCTGGCCTAACATTCCGGCCGCCGCCATGGATCCGTCCTTGCCGTACAAGGGCCACTTCAACCTGCTGTCGCAATACAAGAAGCGCTACCCTGGCGTGAAAGTGATGCTGTCGGTAGGTGGCTGGGCAGGCAGCGGCGGCTTCTATGGCGCTACCACCAACACGGATGGCTCGGTGAACACCGCAGGCATCAACACCCTGGCCGATTCCATGGTCGCGGTGCTGCGCCAGTACACCTTCTTCGATGGTATCGACATCGACTACGAGCATCCGACCACCAACGATGAAGCAGGCAATCCGCTCGACTTCCCGACCAGCAAACCGCGCCTCGCCGGTCTGATGAAAGGCTATAACGCGCTGCTGAAAACCGTGCGTGAAAAGCTCGACAACGCCGCTGTCGCGGACCACAAGTACTACATGCTGACCATCGCCGGTTCGGCCTCGGGCTGGATCTTGCGCGGAGAAGAAAACCTCTCCGGCCTCAAGTACCTCGACTACGCCAGCCTGATGTCCTACGATCTGCACGGTGGCTGGAACCAGTACGTCGGCCCGAACGCACCACTGTTCGATGATGGCAACGACGCTGAACTCCGCGCCGGCAACGCCTACAGCTACGGCGGCATCGGCTACCTCAACGTCGACTGGGCTTACCGCTACTACCGCGGCGCACTGCAGGCGGGACGCATCAACATCGGCGTGCCGTACTACACGCGTGGCTGGAAGGATGTCACTGGCGGCACCAATGGCCTGTGGGGCACCTCGCCAATCGTCACCAGCACCGTCACCTGCGCTGGCGTAAAAACCTGCGGCACCGGTGCGGTCGGCATCGACAACGTCTGGTATGACCTGGATACGACCGGCAAGCCGGTACCGGGCGGTGGCAATCCGCTGTGGCATGCGCTGAACCTGCAAAACGCCATTGTGCCTGACTACCTGGATGCCTACGGCGTTACCGAGAAGACCATCACCGGCACCTACACGCCGAACTACAGTTCCACCATGGCTGCACCGTGGCTCTGGAACGCGACGCGCAAGGTGTTCCTGTCGGTTGAAACCGCACAGTCGATTGCTGCCAAAACGCAGTACATCATCGACAACGGCATCGGCGGCATCATGATCTGGGAGCTGGCTGGCGACTATGGCTGGGACGCAGGCAAGAACGCCGGCAAAGGCGAGTACTTCATGGGTTACACGCTGACCACCAACATCTACAACGCCTTCAAGACCGCCAGTGCCTATGGTGCGGTACGGGCCGAGTCGGTGATCCCGGCCAGCAGCGCCAAAGTCAGCATCGCGCTCGGTGGCTGGAAGCTGGGCGACAGCAACTATCCGATCAACCCTGTCATGACCGTCACCAACAACACGACGGTCACCATACCGGGCGGCTCGGTGGTGGAGTTTGACTATCCCGTGTCGGCGCCTGCCAACATGAGCGACCAGTCGGGTTATGGGCTGACCGTGACCAAGGCCGGTTACTCGGGGCCGAACAACATCGGCGGCTTCAAGGCCAACTTCAATCACGCCAAGTTCACCATTCCGACGTGGCAGTCGCTGGCCCCTGGCGCCTCGGTGTCGCTGACGCTGAACTATTCGCTGCCGATCTCCGGGCCATCCGCCTACGTGATCACGGTGAACGGCACGCGCTACGCGCTGAGCGAAGAGTATCCTGACCTGCCGGTCTTGCTGAAGTAAGGGGAGGGCGAGATGAAGAACCATTTCATACTCGCCTCGCTGACCGCTGTACTGCTCACCGCCTGTGGCGGTAGCAGCAGCGATCAGGCGAGCAGCGCGTCGCCACGCCTGCTGATGGGCGGCGTGGCTGGCGTGGCGGCGGCATCTTGCCCGGCATGGAGCGCTACTGCGGTCTATACCGCTGGCAGCTGCGCCATCTACCAGGGCAAGCAGTACGAAGCCAAGTGGTGGGTGCAAGGCACCGTGCCGAATGCAGGTGACCAGTGGGGGCCATGGAAGTACGTTGGCGACGCCACCAACCCGCCAACCGATCCGACCACACCGACCACGCCAGGTGGCGTGCCGACCAAGGCGCAGGCGGAAGCGCGGGAGGCGGATCTCACCAACAATGACTTCTTCCGCAAGGTCAAAGCCTCGATCCGCACGCTGGACAACGCACTGGTGGACGCTGTCGCACCCGGCGCGTCGGGCAACCCGGCCAACGTCAAGCGTGTGGAACGGTTGCTGAGCTCCGCCAAGTGGGACTACTACTTCGGCATCCGCGAGCCAAGCTACACCTACACCCGCTTCCTGCAGGCGGTCGCCAAGTTCCCGGCAGTGTGCGGAGACTACACGGATGGCCGCGATGCGGATGCCATCTGCCGCCACTCGCTGGCAACCATGTTCGCCCACTTCGCACAGGAGACGGGCGAGCACAATGCCAGCCTGCCGATTCCGCAGTGGCGCCAGGGCCTGAAGTATTTGCGGGAACTGGGCTGCGATGAAAACGGTACGGGCTGCGGCTACAACACCGAGTGCGCCGATCCGGTATTCAATGCCGTCTGGACTTGCGGGAAGAACGCCGACGGCAGCTACAAGAAGTATTACGGGCGCGGCGCCAAGCAGCTCTCGTACAACTACAACTACGGGCCGTTCTCGCAGGTGATGTACAACGGCGACCAGTCGGTGCTGCTGAAGAATCCCGACCTGGTGGCGTCCACGTGGCTGAACCTGGCCTCGGCGACGTTCTTCTTCGTCTATCCACAACCACCCAAGCCATCGATGCTGCATGTGCTGGATGGGACCTGGGTGCCGAATGCGGCGGATAATGCAGCGGGAGCGGGTAACAACTTCGCCACCACCATCATGATTATCAACGCCGAATGCGGTACGGGCACGGAGAAGCCGGCAGCGCAGAACCGCATCGACTACTACAAGCAGTTCGCGGCGGATCTGGGATGGAATGTGGGGAGTGAACAGCTGTCGTGCGCCAGCATGCAGCGTTTCAACTCAAGCAGTTCGGCGGCCTACAACATCTACTGGGAGAAGAACTGGAACACTGGCGGCGATTACCAGTGCCAGCTCGTGAGCTACCAGACGCCGTACAGCGCCCTCATCGCCGGCAACTACACCAAGTGCGTTGAGAAGAACTGGAACGTCACGCTGAAGTAAGGTTGTACAATCGACTGGCCGACATTGCTCACGGAGGCCAGTCATGCCCATGCACTATCTGCGGACCTACGCCGGTCCGCACCGTACCGACATCAGCAACCGCCGCCTTGGCCGTTCGCTTGCCTTCGTGGCTGGCGCGGTCAACGCAGGCGGTTTTTTCGCTGTGGGACAGTACACGTCGCATATGTCCGGGATCGTGTCGGCGTTGGCGGACAACCTGGCGCTGGGCCAACTGGCCCTGTTGTGGGCGGGACTGGCGTCGCTGGCGGCATTCTTCATGGGCGCCGCCACGTCGGCCATCCTGATTAACTGGGGACGCCGGCACGACGCCCACAGCCGTTACGCCTTGCCCTTGCTGCTGGAGGCAACGCTGCTGCTGGTGTTCGGGCTCATGGGCGCCCAACTCGCATCGCAGGGACATATCGCCGGCACTGTCGCTTTGCTGTGCTACGTGATGGGTTTGCAGAACGCCATCGTCACCAAGGCGTCGCGTGCGGAGATCCGCACCACGCACGTGACGGGCCTCGTGACCGATATCGGCATCGAACTGGGCAAGCTGGCTTACTGGAATCGCGATAGCATCGCCGGCCGCGTCACAGCCGACCGTCAGCGTCTGGCGCTACTGAGCTCCCTGCTGGCGATGTTCCTGTGCGGCGGCATAGCCGGCGCTTTCGGCTTTAAATACCTGGGCTTTATCGCCACTGTGCCACTGGCGTTGGTGTTGCTACTGTTGGCGATCGTGCCGCTGTTTGACGACGTGCGTGCCAACCGATAAGTGGTCTATACTTGGCGGATGACTGAAACCGCTACCATCCCCGTAGACAATCACCAGAAGCGCGCCGGTATCGAACGGCGCGAACGTACCAGGGCACTCATGATCCGCAGCGCCATCGGCGTGTTTGCCCAGCTAGGCCCGGATGCACCCGTGATTGACGACTTCATCGCCGCCGCCGGTGTCGCGCGTGGCACTTTTTACAATTATTTCAAGACCACCCACGAGCTGCTGGCGGCCGTCACGGCGGAGCTCAACGAAGAGGTGCTGGGCATGGTCGATCCGCACGTGCTGCGCTACGACGATCCGGCCGAACGCTTCTGCATCGGTACGCGTTTGTACGTACATTTCGCGCTGCGCTATCCGGTGTGGGGCGCCTTCCTGACGCGCATCGGTCCTGCCCATGCGGTGCGCGGCCGCCGGCTGGACCGCTTCCTCACGCGCGACCTGGAGCTGGGCATCGCCAATGGCCGCTTTGCCGCCGGCAGCGCGCTGGTGGTGCGGGACATGATACTGGGTTCAGTTTTCTTCGGCATCGAGACCTTGCTGACCGAAGGTGGCAGCAGCCAGCATATCGAAGACATGCTGTTCACCGTACTGCGCGGCATCGGACTGGCGACGGAAGAAGCCCGGCGCATCGCCTGTATGCCGCTGCCGGAGATCGGCCCGGTGTCGTCTCCCGTCTTCGCCACGTTAAAGACAGCTCAGGATAACTGATGTGGTCTTGCTCATCTGTGCGCCATACCGGAATGGGAATTGATATCATTGGTGCCTGCTAACTTCGGCTAATTCCGACTCTACGCTATGTCACAGGCCATCGCCACCACTGCAATCGACATCACCAGCTGCGAGCAGGAGCCTATCCGCACGCCGGGAGCGATCCAGCCGCACGGCTTTTTGCTGGCGCTGGATGCGCAGGGCGTCGTGGTGCAGGCCAGCGATAATCTGGCGCAGTTCACCGGCGTGGCGCCAGAACAGGCGCTGGGGCGTCCCCTGGCCGAGGTGATCGGCCCCGCCGCCAATATGCTGGCGCTGCAGCTGGAGGAGCCGCTGCGCGAACGGCCTAGCTACCTGGCGACCGTGCGCCTTGGCGAACAGCCCTATGAGGTGCTGGCCCATGCGGGCGACCAGCTGGCGATACTGGAGTTTGAGCCGGGGGCCGGCGCGGGTCTCCAGCATTTATACCCGCTGGTGGGCGACTTCCTCAACAAGATCAGCGAAGCCGATTCCATCGTGGCGCTGTGCCGCCTTGCCGCCGCCGAAATCCGTGCCTTGACCGGTTACGGCCGGGTGCTGGTGTACAGCTTTGACGAAGAGGGCCATGGCAACGTGCTCGCCGAATGCCTGGCCGATGGCTATGAAAGCTATCTGGGCCAGCGCTTCCCGGCCGGCGATATTCCGCGCCAGGCGCGCGAGCTGTATGTGGCCAACCGCATCCGCATGATCCAGGACGCCAACTACACGCCTTCGCGGTTGACGCCCGCCGATAATCCGGTGAGCGGCAAGGTCAGCGACCTGTCGTTTGCCGCCTTGCGCAGCGTGTCGCCGGTCCACCTGCAATACATGCGCAATATGGGCACCCTGGCCTCGATGTCGGTGTCAATCGTGATCAAGGGGCATTTGTGGGGATTGATCTCCTGCCACCACGCCGAACCGCGCCCGCTGAGTTTCCATCAGCGTAGCGTGTGCGAACAGCTGGGACAAATTCTTTCGCTCCACATCCGCAACCGCAGCGATGCCGATGAGCTGCAGTTCCGCCTTGAAGTGCGGCGCGCCATGGTGCGCGTGCTGGGCGGCCTGACGCAGGGCACGGATTTCATCGACAACCTGCGCAGCGTGCTGCCCGAGCTGTTGCACTTTGCCCGCGCGGGCGGCGTCGCCGTGGTGGTCGAGGACCGGCTCGTCACCTTTGGCGACACGCCCACCGATGACCAGATACGCGCGCTCACACAATGGCTGGCGGCCAATGTGCAGGACGACATCTTTCACAGCGCGCACCTGAGCGAACGTTATGCGCCGGCGGCGGAATTCAGCGACAGTGCCAGCGGCCTGATGGCGATGCCGATTTCGCGCATCCACCAGCACTATCTGCTGTGGTTCCGTCCCGAGCACGTGTACAATATCGACTGGGCTGGCCGCCCGGACAGCAAGCAGGGGGGCGCCGCCCAGCTGTCGCCGCGCACCAGCTTCCAGCTGTGGCGCCAGACCATACACGGCACCAGCGCGCCGTGGCGCGAGGCGGAACTGGAGCTGGCACTGGAGTTCCGGGGCGCGCTGCTGGGCATTGCGCTGGAACGCGCCGAGCAGATGGCCGACCTGGCCGAAGAACTGGGCCGCGCCAACAAGGAGCTGGAGGCGTTCTCGTATTCGGTATCGCACGATTTGCGCGCGCCCTTGCGTCACATCGTCGGCTTCTCCGACCTGCTCATGGAGACGGCCGGCAGCGATAACCCGGAACGGCGCCAGCGCTTCCTGGCCAACATCAAGGACGCGGCGCGCCTGGCCGGCAAGCTGGTGGACGATCTGCTGAGTTTTTCGCAGATGGGCCGCGCGGCGCTGCACCCCATCCGTTTCAGCATGCGCGACATGGTCCAGGGCTGCATCGACAAACTGGCGCCCGATCTGCCGCCGCACCGCATCAACTGGGAAATTGAACCGCTGCCGGAGGTCATGGGCGACCCTGCCTTCCTCCAGTTGGCGTTGCTTAACCTGCTGTCCAACGCCGTGAAATTTACGGGCAACGCAAATCCTGCCGTCATCCGCATCAGCAGCGAGCAACTGCCGGGCGAGACGGTATTTCATGTGGCCGACAATGGTGTCGGCTTCAACATGGAGTATGTCCATAAGCTGTTTGGCGTCTTCCAGCGCCTGCATCGCATGGAAGATTTCCAGGGCACCGGCATCGGCCTGGCCAATGTGCGCCGCATCGTCGAGCGCCATGGCGGCCGTGTCTGGGCCAACTCCGTGCCGGGCGAGGGAGCGACGTTCTCCTTCGCCTTGCCTAATCCTGACTAAGAAACAGAAACGCCTATGTTGAAACCTATCTTGCTGGTCGAAGATAACCCGCACGACCTTGAACTGACATTGATCGCGTTGGAGCGCAGCCAGCTGGCCAACGAAGTGATCGTGGTGCGCGATGGCGCCGAAGCGCTCGATTACCTGCATTCGCGCGGCGCCTACGCCAGCCGCGAACAGGGCAATCCGGCCGTGGTGCTGCTGGACCTGAAGCTGCCCAAAGTGGACGGCCTGGAAGTGCTGGCGCAGATCCGCGGCACCGGTTCATTGAAAAGCATGCCGGTGGTGATGCTGACTTCTTCCAAGGAGGAGCAGGATCTGGTGCGCAGCTATGAACTGGGCGTGAATGCTTACGTGGTCAAGCCCGTCGACTTTTCGGAGTTTGTACGCGCCATCGCGGACCTGGGCATCTTCTGGGCGGTGCTCAATGAGCCACCGCCAGGATCGCACCGTTACATCAAGCCGCAGTAGTGGAGCGGCGCCGCAGCAGGTGGCGGATGCGCGCGCTCATCGTCTCGGCGTTGTAGGGCTTTTGCAGCAGGTGCACGCCTGGCGGCAGCTTGCCGTCGTGCGCCAGTACGCCTTCCGCATAGCCGGAGGTGAACAGCACTTGCGCCTGCGGCTGCAGGCGGCGTACCAGTTCGCTCAATTGCAGGCTGCTGATACGGCCTGGCATGATGACGTCGGTGAACAGCAGGTCAATGCGCGTACCGCTTTCCAGCATCTGTGCCGCTTGCTCCGCATCGGCAGCGCTGAGCACCTCATAGCCCAGCGCCGATAGCAGGTCGACGGTGGCGGTGCGCACGTCTTCCTCATCTTCCACCACCAGGATGGTTTCCACGCCGCTGGTCAACGGCGGCGGCGCGGGGTGAGTGTCCGTCGCCAGCGCGCCGTGGCTGCGCGGCAGGCAGATTTGCACGCAGGTGCCTTGCTTCACCACGCTTTGCAGCGCGATCTCGCCACCGGACTGCTTGACGAAGCCATACGCCATGCTCAGCCCCAGGCCCGTGCCCTGGCCGGTGGGCTTGGTGGTGAAGAAGGGCTCGAAAGCGCGCTGCATCACTTCTGCCGACATGCCGCAGCCGGTGTCGGCAATCTCAATCAGCACATAATCCTTGTCGCGGTTGCCCTCCGAGCCGGGCAGCTGTGAGCCGGCCGGCAGATTGCGGGCGCGGATGGTCAGTGTGCCTTCGCCGTCCATGGCGTCGCGCGCGTTGATGGCGAGATTGAGGATGACGTTATTGAGCTGGCCGACGTCAACCTCGGTATTCCACAACTGTGGCGCGATGTCGGTCTGCACCACGGCGCGCGGCCCCAGCACGCGGCGCAGCATGTCCTGGATGTCCGCCAGCAGCGGTGACAGTGCGGCCACCGTGTTTTGCAGCGGCTGGCGGCGCGCGAAAGCCAGCAGGTGCGCTGCCAGCTGGGCGCCGCGCTCGACGCCGTTCTGCGCGTTGCGGATGCGTTCCATGCCGCGCGCATTGACGCCGCCCGTCATCTGCAGCAGGTGCAGATTGCCGGCGATGATTTGCAGGACATTGTTGAAGTCATGTGCCACGCCCCCGGTCAGCTGGCCGATGGCTTCCATTTTCTGCGACTGGTGCAGGGCGGCCTGGCTGGCGCGCAGTTCCTCTTCGCGCTGGCGCAGTTCGAGGAAGGCGGCATCACGCTGCAGGCGGGCCTGGTAAGCGGTGCTGTGATAGCGGATGCGTGCCTCCAGCTCGCGCGCGTCCGGCCATTTGACCAGGTAGTCGTTGGCGCCCAGCGTAAAGGCGCGGGCCTTGATATCGGCGTTATCCTCGGAGGACAGTAGGATGATGGGCACATGTTCGGTGTCCGGCTGCGCGCGCAGCATGCGGATCACGTCAAAGCCGTCCGCACCGGGCATGCGCAGGTCGACCAGCACCACCGTCGCCTGGATTTCACGGCACAGCGCGACCGCCTGTGACGCATCGTGGTGGTAGCGCAGGCGTATCCCGGGCTGGTGTGACAGATGGTAGCCGATCAAATCCTCGGCCATGGCCTCGTCGTCTATCAGCAATACGGAGCAATGAAGGGAGAGCGTATCGTTCATGGGGAGCGCAAGTATAGATATACCGATTCTACCTGAGCACGCCTCAAGGGCGCGCGCGGTACGGTTATGTTAAATTGCCAGACTCAGTTAATCAGGGGAATGACGTTGGATGTATTGACCGCCTTGCGCGCAGCGACCGCGCAGCGCCACGCAGAACTGGACACGCGCACGCCGCTGGCCGCGCCGGAGCCGGATCTGCGCGCCTACCGCAACCACTTGCAATTGCTGGAAGCGTGGCTGGCGCCGATCCACGCGTGGCTGCTGGCAGCGCCGCTGCCGCACCTGCAACGGCGCGATTATCTGAGCCTGATCCAGTCCGACCTTGCGCACCCGGCGTTGCAGGGCGTAGCGGCGGCGCCGGCTCTGGCGGACGCGGAACCCTGGCCGCAGCAGGAGAGCGAGGCATACCGCTGGGGCGTGGCGTATGTGATCGAGGGATCGCAGCTGGGCGGCGCGGTGCTGTACAAGCACCTGCGAGAGCGGCTGGCGCCGCACCCGTTGGAATATCTGCGCGGCGGGGGTAACCCCGGTCCGCGCTGGCAGCAGTTTTTGACTGCCTTGCGTGGCGCCGTGGTGACGGCGCCGCAGATCGAAGACGCCTGCCGGGGCGCCCGGCAGGCATTCGACAGCCTGATCGCGCTGCTTAATAGCTCGTCAGAGGAGACGGCTGGCCGCCCTTGAAGGTGAAGATGGTCACTGGCGACTGCTTCATGTCGCCCTTGGCATCAAATGCGTACACACCGGCCACGCCCTGATACGAAGCGCCGCTGATGATGGCCTGTACCTTTTGCGCGTCGATGCTGTTCGCCTTCTGCATGCCTTGGGCGTACATCATCACGGCGTCGTAGTAGGCTGCCGCATACACGTCCGGCTCCTGCTTGAAGCGGGCCTTGAACTTGGCCTTGAAGGCCGGACCGGCCGAGGCCTTGTCCAGGATCGCGCCGCCCTGTGAGCACAGCACGTTGTCGCCGACAGCATCGCCACCCAGTTTGCCCATCTCCGCAGTGCAGATGGTGTCGCCGCCCAGCAGCTTGGCGTTGATGCCCAGCTGTTTCATCTGGCGTGCCATCGGCGCGCCTTGCGGTGCATAGCCGCCGAAGAAGATCGCTTCGACCTTCTTGGTCTTCAGCTTGGTCAGGATGGAAGTGAAGTCGAACGCCTTGTCGTTGGTGAACTCGTGGCCGGCCACGGTCATGCCGGCGGCCTTGGCCTGCTTCTTGAATTCTTCCGCCACGCCCTGGCCGAAGGCAGTACGGTCGTCGATCACGGCAACGTTTTTCAGTTTCAGTTCATTGGCAGCATACAGCGCCATTTTGGACCCCAGCTGGGTGTCGCTAGCGTTCACGCGGTACAGGCCTTTATAGCCTTGCTGCGTGAGCTTGGGGTTGGTGGCGACGGTGGCGACCAGTGCGCCGGCGTCGTTGTAGGCGCGCGAAGTCGGGATGGCGACGCCGGAGTTGTAGGGACCGACGACGTAGCGCACGCCGGCGTCAATCAGCTTCTGGGCGGCGGCCATGCCGGCTTTCGGGTCGCCCTGGTCGTCTTCCGACAGCAGTTCGAATTTCAGTTTTTTACCGGCCACGGTGATCGGTTTGGCGTTGAGCTCTTCCACTGCCAGGCGCGCGCCGCTTTCATTGTCCTTGCCCGAGAAGGCCTGGGAGCCGGACAGCGGGCCGCTATGGCCGATTTTCACGACGGTGTCCTGGGCGTGGGCGCCAAAGGCGGTCATCAGCGCCAGGGCGGCGGCGGTAAGCTTCAACTTCATGTGATCTCCTGATAATGATGGGTAGTGCGGTCTGACGATTATCGCCAAAAACACAAAATATTATCGTCCGAGTTGGGGCCTCAAACAGCAGCGGTTCAGAATTTAATTCGGTGTGCGCTGGCGGATGCGTGCCAGCGCGGCGTTGATGCGGTCGATGATGCCGTCGTCCTTGTCGCGGGCGATGGCGAAAAATACGCCGCTGTCAGTGCTCAATGGCTTGGGCAGCACGCTGAAGCTGGCGTTGGCAGCCGGGCCGATGGCCCGCAGGCGTGGCGCCATGTAGGCGTTGATTTCCGTCTCGACCTCATGTGCGCTCTGGGTGCTGGGCTGGAACAGCAGCACCGCATCGACGCGCTTGAGCATCAGGCGCGTGAGGCGGGTGCCGCGCGAGGCGATGTCTTCATCGGTGCGGAACTGGTGGCTGTGGCGGGCATTGTCGAATTCATCGCCGTAATGGTAGCCGCGGACAATGCCGATGGCTTTGCCGCGCAGGTCGTCAATGGTGTTGAAGGAGAAGCTGGCGTCGCTGCGGGTGACGATCCACAGGTTGTTGTAGGCGGCGACATTGGAGTAGCGCAGGGTGTGCAGGCGGTCGGCGTTGATGGGCAGGCCGAAGATCAGGCCTGCGCCGTCAAGCGCATAGCGCTCGGCACGCGCCCATGGGTACATGTGCAGTTCGAAGGTGACGTTGAGTTCTTTTTCCAGCGCGTCCAGCAGCTTGCGTTTGAGCGGGTTGAGAGGTTTGGGCTTGCCCTGTTCGTCGAGCGTGTCGCCGATCAGCAGCGGGACGGTGGGCGCTGCGATGGCGCGCGGCGCCAGCACGCACCATAGCAGCAGCGCCAGCAGGAGGCCCGTCATTGCAAGGCGCGGTGGCGGCGTGGTGGATGGCATGCGCCAGATTATTACAGAAAACCCGGCGCGCACTGAAAAAACCCGCAGGACCACAAAGGGGGCTGACCCCGTACGGGGTCAACCCCCGGCCCCAGCGCACCGGTTGAGGGGTAAAGCCGGTAGCCGCTAAGGCGCAGTGCCGATCGCGCGCGAAGGTGTGGTTGCGTTCACCGCCCCCACCCGTGGAATGGTGGCGTTGTTGGCTTGCGCTGCACGCGCGTTGGTGCCGGCGACATCGTTGACGTTATAAGCTGCAATCGCGGCTGCCAGTGCCGGATTCGATCGCAGATCGCCAGGCGCTTGTGCCGCTGCCTGCTGTGCTGCGGACTGCGCGACATTCGCCTGCTCGGCGGCTATCTGCGCCGCAGCGGCTTGCTGTGCGGCGCTGGCGGCAGCTGCCGACTGTTGTGCGGCATCGGCCGCGGCGGCGTTGGCCGCAGCCATGTTGGAAGCTGCTTCCTGCGCGGCAGCGGCTTGCTGGGCCGCCACGCTGGCCGCCGTGGCTGCCGCTTCCGGCGTGCTGGCATTGGCTTGTGCTGCGCGGGCCTGTGCCACGGCGGCAGTAGCAGCGGCGTTCTGCGCAGCCATCGCGTCGGCTGCATTTTGTGCCGCCTGCGCTTGCACGGCGGCGGCATTGGCGGCGGCGTTGGCCAGCGCCACTTGTGATGCGGCGTTCTGCGCGGCGTTGGCCTGCTGGGCGTTGCTGCTGATGTTGGCTGCCGCCTGTGCCGCATTCTGCGCCGCAATCGCCTGCTGGCCAGCTTGCTGGCTGGCGGTGGTGACGGCGTTCAGCGACGTGCCGGACTGCTGGCGGGTGGTCTGGGCTTGTGCGGACGCGCGTGCGGCTTCGGCAGCGGACTGCGTCGCCGACTGCTGCGTGCTGGCCTCTTGCTGCGTCTGCTGCGCCTGCTGGTTCGCGGCCTGCTGTGCGGCTTGTTCGGTTGCGGCCTGGTTGGCCGCCTGCGTCTGCAACAGGGCCGCAGCCTGCGGCGCCTGTGCCTGCTGGGCTGCTTGCAACTGCTGGGCCGTCTGCGAAATCTCTGCCCGCTGCGCTGCCTGTGTCTGTGCGAGCTGCGCCTGTTGTGCCTGAGCTGCCTGCGTGATCTGCGTCTGTTGCGCATTCTGGCCCTGCAAGGCCTGTGCCGCATTCTGCGCCGCCAGCGTTTGCTGATTGTTTGCTGCCTGCACAGCGTTCTGCGTGGCCTGCGCCTGTTGGGCGGCGGCTGTCTGTGCCGGCTGATTGTTGGCCGCCTGCGCCGCATTTTGCGCTGCTTGCGTCTGCGCCAGTTGGGCGTTTGCGGTTTGCTGATTGTTTGCTGCCTGGGCGGCGTTTTGCGCAGCCTGTGCCTGCTGGGCATTTGCTGTCTGCGTTGCCGATTGCAGCAGCTGCGCGCGTTGTGCATCGGCCGCCTGGTCGGCCTGCGCGATCTGGGCGCCGGCGGTCAGGTTGGCTTGGGCCTGCTCCGGCGTCAGGCCATTCTGTGCCGCCAGCTGCTGATTGATGATGGGCGACCGCGTCTCAGCTTGCTGCTGCAGATTTCCCAACTGGTCCTGCTGCGCGCGCTGTGCGGCCAGGCGGTCTGCTGCAGTTTCGCGTAGTGGATTGCTGGTCAGGTTGTCCAGCTCCGCGCGCGCCAGGTCCAGCCGCGCATTGGCCGCCAGATCTTCCGGCGTCAGCGCTGGCTGCTGTGCCGACGCCAGTGCTGGCAACTGAGCGCTGCCTGTCCCCGCCACGCGTTCAGCGAAATCGGTTGCCAGGCGGCGGAAACTGTCCAGCGTATTCTGCAAAGTGGATGTGGTCTGCTGATTGTTGGCATTGAATGAAGCGCGTAGTACTTCCTGGTCCAGCGAAAGGCCGCCAGTCAGGTCTGACAGCAGCGGCGGCTGCAAGGTCAGGCCCACGCGCGCCAGATTCTGCGCCTGTGTATTGGCATTCGCCTGCGTCTGCTGGGTCAGGTTATTGACCAGACTGTTGAGCAGTGAGGCTTGCTGCGGCTGCGCCTGATCGAAATTCACCGAGGGCAGCAGGTTGAACGCGTCCACCACATTCTGCACCGCACTGTTGAGCACATCCGCGCGCTGCGCCGCATCTGGCGCGCTGTTCTGCAGCTGAGCTAACTGTTCCTGTGAATTCGACACGGTCAGCAGGAAGCTGGCCACCGGCGACAGGTCCACCGTCACCGAAGCGGCTGGTGGAGCCTCCGTCGCCGTGCCGACCGCATTGATGCCGGCATTGTTGACCGCCGAGGTTTCCGCGGTCCGCGCCACCGGCTGCAGCTCAGCAGCGCCGGACGTGCTTAATGATGAGATGGGAAACATGCCGCTCTCCTTCAACATAGTGTGCGTCGTTTTTAGCATCCTCCTTATAGGCGTTCCCGTCCGTGTGTTAATTCACATAGGAAGCCATTTTTCACATTGTTAGCTTCCGCACGGTCAAGCGTGGTTGATGGGACTATCTTGTCAGTTCCTACACTGCAAACACAACGAGAGGATCTCATCATGGATAACAGCAATAACAGCATCGACAGCAAAATCAGCAATGCCCGCGAAGGCGTCACCCAGATCGGCAAAGACCTGCGTTCGGACGCGCATGCCACCATCGACAAGCTTGCCGATAAAGTGCCGCCAGCAACCGACCGTCTGGCCAGCCAGGCGCATGACGGCGTCGACAAAGTTGCCGACACCGTGGAAAACGCCTCGGAACGCTGGGCCGCACGCGGCAAGCAAGTGGTCGAAGGCTACAAAAACATCTGCGAAACCAGCCGCACCCGCGTGCGTGCCGCACCGATGGTGTCGGTACTGGTCGCAGCTGCCGCAGGCTATGGCATTTCGAAACTGCTGGGCTCCCGCAATAGCAAATAATCTTTTCCAGCCCGGCCGGTAGCGCTGCCGGGACCAATGGCAGCTCATCCGGAGCGGGCGTTGTCGTCTCGTTTAAGGATATCCATGGCTACCATTAAAAATTCGCCGGCCTCCGTCATGGGGGCCGGTACTGTATTGAGCACCGTGTCAGGACCATCATCAGCAACGCTGCCCGCCAATCTGGGCGGCGCCAGTACCCAGGACCAGGCCTTGCTGGACAAGGCGGAAGGCGGCCAGCAAATGGCGCACGCTATGCCATTCAACGCCAACAAGGAAGGCGAACATGGCGAAGCCGCACGTGAGCCTCAGCCGGGACGGACCTGTCCTGTTCCACATCCCGTTTCCACTTCAAGCACGGCCGGCGAAACCAGCGCCTCGCCCAAGACCGGCAGCGGCGTGCCGCCGTCCGGCGTTTGCCCGGCCGGCCATCTGGACCGCGTGCGCGCCGATGGCGGCGAGCAGCCCCTCACCACCAATCAGGGCGTGCCGGTAGCCGACAACCAGAATTCGCTCAAGGTCGGCCTGCGCGGACCGACCGCGATGGAAGACTTCATCCTGCGCGAAAAAATCACCCATTTCGACCATGAGCGTATTCCGGAGCGCGTGGTGCATGCGCGTGGTTCCGCAGCGCATGGTTATTTCGAGAGCTATCAGGATCTCAGCGCCATCACCCGCGCCGCGCCCTTTGCAGAAGCAGGCAAGCGCACGCCAGTGTTTGTGCGCTTTTCCACGGTGGCCGGCGAACGCGGCTCGGCCGACACCGTGCGCGATGTGCGCGGCTTTGCCGTCAAGTTCTACACGGACGAAGGCAACTGGGACCTGGTGGGTAATAACATCCCCGTGTTCTTCATCCAGGATGCGATGAAGTTCCCGGACCTGATTCATTCCGTGAAACCGGAGCCGCATAACGGCATCCCGCAGGCGGCCAGCGCGCACGACACCTTCTGGGACTTCGTCACGCTGATGCCGGAATCGACGCACATGCTGATGTGGCACTTGTCCGACCGTGCCATTCCGCGCAGCTACCGCACCATGCAGGGCTTCGGCGTGCATACCTTCCGTCTGGTGAATGCCGACGGCGCATCGGTATTCTGCAAATTCCACTGGACGCCGGTGGGCGGCACGCACTCGCTGGTGTGGGACGAAGCGGCCAAGATCATCGGCGCCGATCCTGACTACCACCGCCGCGACCTGTGGGAGGCGATTGAAGCGGGTGCATATCCGGAATGGGAACTGGGCCTGCAACTGTTCACCGAAGAACAGGCGGAGCAATTCCCGTTCGATGTGCTGGATCCGACCAAGATCGTGCCGGAAGAACTGGTGCCAGTGCAGCCGGTCGGCAAAATGACGCTGAACCGCAACCCGGATAACTTCTTTGCCGAGACCGAGCAGGTGGCTTTCTGCACGGCGCACATCGTGCCGGGCATCGACTTTACCAACGACCCGCTGCTGCAGGGGCGCATCCACTCGTATCTGGATACGCAGATCAGCCGCCTGGGCGGCGCCAACTTCCACGAGATCCCGATCAATGCGCCGCTGGCGCCAGTCCACAACAACCAGCGCGACGGCATGCATCGCCAGGCCGTGCATCGCGGCCGCGTGGCGTATGAGCCGAATTCACTGGGCGGCGGCTGTCCGTTCCAGGCGGGCATGGCCGGCTTTACGACAGCGTTCAGCCGCATGCCGCAGCCGCTGGAAGACAAGGTGCGCGGTAAGCCGGAGCTGTTTGCCGATCACTATTCGCAGGCACGCCTGTTCTGGATCAGCCAGACGCCGGCCGAGCAGGCGCACATTGTCAATGCCTACCGCTTCGAGTTGAGCCGGGTGCAGGTGCCGGCCATCCGCGTGCGGCTGCTGTCCATGCTGGCGAACGTCGATCCTATCCTGGCTGAAGGCGTGGCGCAGGGCCTGGGGCTGGAGGTGCCGGACCCGATGCCGCTGGCTTCCCATGCGCCTGCGCCGCAGTACGAACCGTCGCCGTCACTGTCGCTGTTGACGCGGCCCGGCAGCACCGGCATCAAGACCCGCAAGGTGGCGATACTGGCCGCCCATGGCGTGGAAGCGGACAGCCTGAAGACGGTGTATGCCGACTTGCTGGCGGCAGGCGCCGTACCGCGTGTGGTGGCGCCGCAACTGGGACAACTGGCCGCCGCCGATGGTTCGCGATTGGACATCGAGATCTCGATCGAAGCCGGCCCCGCCGTGCTGTATGACGCGGTGATCATCGCCGACGGCGTCGCCAGCGCCGCCATGCTGGCCAGCGATGCCGATGCCCGCGACTTCGTGCGCCAGCAGTTCCGTCATTGCAAACCCATATTGGCGATAGGCGCAGGCAAGGAGCTGCTGCAAGCGGCCGGCATACCGGCGGCACTGCAGGACGGTGCGCCGGACCCCGCGCTGTGGATGGCGGCGGGCGACGCGGTGGGGCCTGAGCTGGAGCACTTCAAGCATGCGCTGGCGGGGCACCGCAACTTCCAGCGCGAGATGGACGCAGCACCGCTGTAATCCCTATCACCATTGAAGTATTCAACTCTGACGGGCATAGTGATATGCTCGTCATATCTTTTCGTCTATTCCTGACCACTGCATGGACGTATACGCCCCTCAAGTCTGGCAACCGCACGAGCGTCCCACCTTGCCTGGGTCGCCGTCCACTCCACATCACGCTGTCGAAAAACGCATTGCATTCCTGGTGGTTGGCTTCATCGTGGCGATTACCGGCGGCCTCGGAAATGCGCTGGTGTCGGTCAACCTGCCGTACCTGCAAGGTTCGCTGGGCGTGTATTCGGCCGAGATCCAGTGGCTGCCGGCGGCGTATGTGATGGCCAATGTGTCCATGAACCTGTTGCTGGTCAAATTCCGCCAGCAGTATGGCCTGCGCCTGTTCACTGAATTGTTCCTGCTGCTGTATGCGGTTGCCACGGTGGCGCACTTGTTTGTGCACGGTCTGGCCTCGGCCATCGCGGTACGCGCAGCGCACGGCATGAGCGGTGCGGCGCTGACGACACTGGGCCTGTACTACACGCTGCAAGCCTTCCCTGCGCAGCATCGGCTCAAGGGTGTGGTGCTGGGCATCGGCTTCTCGCAACTGGCGGTGCCGATGGCGCGGCTGTTTTCGTCCGAGCTGATGGAGATTGCCGAATGGCGCGGCCTGTACTTCTTCGAACTGGGGCTGGCGCTGCTGTCGCTGGGCTGCGTGCTGTTCCTCAAACTGCCGCCCGGTGACCGCATCAAGGCGTTTGAGAAAATGGACTTTGTCACCTTCGGCCTGTTTGCACCGGGCGTGGCTTTGCTGTCGGCCGTGCTGGCACTGGGCCGGACGGTGTGGTGGCTGGAGTCGCGCTGGCTCGGGTATGCGCTGGCCGGCTCGATTGTGCTGATTGCAGCCGCACTGGCGATCGAGCATAACCGCGCGCGGCCGCTGATTAACACGCGCTGGCTCAGTAACGGCAATATGGCGCGGCTGGCCTTGTCGGTGTTGCTGATCCGCGTGGTGCAGTCGGAGGCCAGCGGCACGGTGGGCTTTTTGCAGGCGCTGGGCCTGAATAATGACCAGATGCTGGAACTGTGGTGGATCACGATGCTTGGCGCGGTAGCCGGCATGGTGGTCAGCGCGTTGACGATCACGCCGGCGCGCATCCAGGGGCAGCTGATCTTTTCCGTGGCGGTGATGGCGCTGGGTGCGTACATGGATTCCGATGCGACCAATCTGACCCGGCCTGCCGACCTGTATGTGAGCCAGTTCCTGCTGGGCTTTGGCGGCGCCATGTTTGTCGGGCCGACGTTTGTCTCCGGCTTTGGTGCAGTGATTGCGGCGCCGAATAACCTGGTCAGCTTCTCGGTCATGTTCAGCATTACGCAGACGCTGGGCAGTCTGCTCGGCACCGCGCTGACCGGGACATTCCAGGTCTGGCGCGAGAAGTACCACTCCAGCATATTGGTGGACCATCTGACGCTGCTTGATCCGCAGGTGGCGGCGCGCATCCAGTCCGGCGGGCTGGCGTCGCTGGGCGGCGTGGCCACGCGTGAAGCCAATATCCTTGCCTATAACGATGTCTTCCTGGCCGTGACGGTGCTGGCGCTGATTACCATGGCGTGGCTGCTGGCGCGGTATCTGTGGTCGATCTGTGTCGTCTGCCAGCCGGCGCCTGCGCACAATGCGCAGACCGGCATGGCCAATGTCTCTCTCAATAACTCCGGAGCCCGTTGAAATCCATGGCCAATAACAATACTCCAGACAACGAATCCTCGTCCGAAACCCGCGTCGCTGCGGTGGCTGCTGCAGCAGCGGCAGCAGCAGTCGCCGCCGCCGCGCCAACGGCGCCGGCGCCGGACCGGCGGGCGCAGATCATCTCGGCGATTCTTTTCTCGCTGGTGGCGCTGGTGGGTGTGCTGATCGTGCTGTATGCGTGGCGCCTGCCGCCGTTCAGCAGCGCCATCGTCTCGACCGAGAATGCGCTGGTGCGTGGGCAGGTAACCCTGATCGGCACGCAGCTGCCGGGTTATGTGGTGGATGTGAAGGTGCAGGACTTCCAGAACGTGACCAAGGGCGAGCTGCTGGCGCAGATCGATGACCGTATCTATCAGCAGCGCTACGAGCAGGCGCAGGCGCAGCTGGCGGCGCAGAAGGCGGCGATGGATAACTGGGTACAGGCGCACAAGACGGCGGAAGCGGGGGTGGTGCTGAATCAGGCCACGCTGGCCAATGCGGAGGCGCAGGCTGCCAGGTCGGTGGCGGATCTCAAGCGTGTCGATGCGCTGGCTGCCGATGGTTCTTTGTCCTTGCGGGAGCAGGATTCTTCGAAGGCGGCGCGGGCGCAGACGGCGGCTGCGGTGGCGCAGGCGCGCGCCAGCCTGGAGATCGCGAAACAGCAGGTACGCACGGTGGCCGTCAACAAGCAGTCGCTGGAAGCTGCGGTGGCGAACGCCGAAGCGGCGTTGAAAGCGGCCAAGGTGGATCTGGATAATACCCACATCACGGCGCCGGAAGACGGCCAGCTGGGGCAGGTCACGGTGCGCAAGGGCGCGTATGTGAACACCGGCGCGCAGTTGATGGGATTGGTGCCGAGGCAGCTGTGGGTGATCGCCAACCTGAAAGAGACGCAGATGAACAATGTGCAGGTCGGCCAGCCTGCCACGTTCAAGGTCGATGCGCTGGATGGCGCGCAGCTGACCGGTGTGGTGGAGCGCATTTCACCTGCCACGGGTTCCGAATTCAGCGTGCTGCCGGCCGATAATGCGACCGGCAATTACGTGAAGATCGCGCAGCGCATACCGGTGCGTATCCGCATCGATCCGGGCCAGGCCAAGGCGCGCCGCCTGGCGCCGGGGATGTCGGTGATTGTCAGCATCGATACGTCGGTGGGAGCGAAGCAATGAGCCGCTGCCTGCCTCGCGCCAGCGCCAGTGTGGCCGTGGTGCTGGCGCTGGCCGGCTGCGCGGCTTCGGTGAAGGCGCCGCCAGCGTCGTCGTTGCAGATGCCGTCCGCGTGGCGCACTGCGGTGGAAGGGCAGGGCAGCGGGCCGGTGGCGCAGGAATGGTGGCAAGGCTTCGGCGATCCGGCGTTGACGGCACTGGTCAACCGGGCGTTGCAAGGCAATGGCGATTTGCGCATCGCTCGCGCGCGTGTGGAACAGTACCGGTCCCTGATGGGCGTTGCCGCGGCGGGCCAGAAAGCCAATGTGATCGTCGATACGGCGCCAACGCGGACGCGCCAGCTGGCCTACAACGGCGTGCCGTATGTGACCAATGTCTATCAGGCCGAGTTCCAGGCCAATTACGAAGTCGATGTGTGGGGCCGCCTGGCCGCGCTGACGGATGCGGCCACGGCGACCTATCAGGCGGAGCAGGCCAATGCGGATGCGGCAGCCCTGTCGATCGCCGCAACGGTGGCCTCTGGCTACCTGAACCTGCGTGGCCTGGATGCCCAGCTGGCGCTGACCGAGGCCACGCTCAAGCTGCGCGAGCAATCGCGCGATCTGGCAAAGAAGCAGTTTGATGTCGGCTATAGCTCGCGGCTGGAATGGCTGCAGGCGCAAGCCGAGTACCAGACCACCGCCGAGCAGGTGCCGCAGCTGAAACGCGCCATCTTTGAACAGGAAAATGCCTTGTCCATCCTCACCGGCGGCAACCCCGGTCCCATCGCGCGTGGTGTGGAGCTGGAGGCCCTGCAGCCGCCGGCCGTGCCTGCGGGCCTGCCATCCGAACTGCTGCGCCGTCGCCCGGACATTGCCCGCGCAGAACGGAATCTGGTCGCCATCAACGCCAATCTGCAGGCGACCCGCGACCAGCTGCTGCCGTCGTTCAAGCTGACGGCAGTGGGCGGTGTGCAGAACCTGAAGTGGCATGATTTCGTCAACGCGCCAACCGCGTTGTGGCGGCTGACGGGCGCTGTGGCCGCGCCGGTGTTTGAAGGTGACCGCGTGCAGTATCAAACCGATTCGGTGGCGGCGCAGCGCGACCAGGCCATCTACGCTTACGAGAACAGCGTCCGCACGGCATTTTCCGAAACCGATAACAGTCTGGGCGCCATCGTGCGACTGAAAGAGCAGGCGGTGCAGAACGACGCGCGCCGCGCCACGGCGGCAGAAACCCTGCGCATTGCGCACAACCGCTATAACAACGGCTACGCTTCGTATCTGGAGGAGCTGGACGCCCAACGCACGCTGTTCACAGCCGACGTTGGGCGCTTGCAGTTGAAGACGCGGATACTGGTCGCTTCAGTGGACCTGTACCGCGCCATGGGCGGCGGCTGGACTAGGCCTTGACCGGAACGCAGAGTTCCGCTTCGAAGACGCCGGTTTCCTGGTCCAGCAGATAGTCGGCGGCGTAGCGTTCAAAGCACACACCCGCATCGGCCTTGCCTTCGGCGTGCAGCTGGCCGAAGAACGCACCCCATGCCGCCGGCACGTCGGCGCCGGTGCCACGGAACCTGGCGACGGCGTAGCGGCCCGCCGGAATATGGGCTTCCTTGGCTGGCGGCTTGATCTCGTAGCCGGCCGCTACTTCCACGCAGGCGTCATAGCGGCATTCGCTGGCCGGCGTGGTGTTCGGGTCGTCCTGCGCTACGCCATAGGTGACTTTGTCGGCCAGGCCATAGGCATTCTGCCATGGCGTGACGACCTGGTGCCAGAAGTCGCCGATGGCGGCGCCGAACGGGCCTTTGTAGCGCAGGTAGGCAACGCGGACTTCAGGCAGTTCTTTTATCTCGTACTGCATGTAATTCTCCTTGACGGTCAGGGGCGGCAGCCGGCTCGCGGCGCAGCTTGCCCAGCATGCGTTTCATCCAGTGTTCCAGGTCATCGACATAGGTGAACACCGCAGGTACCACCAGCAGGCTCAGTAAGGTCGAGGTAATCAGGCCACCGATGACGGTAATCGCCATCGGCGAGCGGAAGCTCGGATCTGCACCCCAGCCCAGGGCCAGCGGCATCATGCCCGCGCCCATGGCGATGGTGGTCATCAGAATCGGACGGCTACGTTTGTGGCACGCATCGACCAGCGCTTCAAACCGCCCCATGCCCGCCTGGCGCGCCAGAATAGCATAGTCGACCAGCAGGATCGAGTTCTTGGTGACGATCCCCATGAGCATAATCAGGCCGATCATGGACGGCATGGACAGGGCGCTGTGCGTGATCAGCAGCGCCACAAACGCGCCACCGATCGACAGCGGCAGCGCCGCCAGAATCGTCGCCGGCTGCATGAAGTCCTTGAACAGCAGCACCAGCACGCAGTAGATGCACAGCACCCCGATCAGCATGGCGAGGCCGAAACTGGCGAACAGTGACGCCATTTCCTGCGTGTCGCCGAGTTCTGCGATCTTGACCGATGGCGGCAGGTTTTTCAGCGACGGCAGGGCGCGTGCTTCGGTGTTGACTTCACCCAGCGAGCGTTTGCCCAGTTCCACTTCCAGCGTGACGTTGCGGCTGCGGTTCAGGCGATTGATTTGCGCCGGGCCGCTTTCCATGGTGATCTCGGCCACGGTGGCCAGCAGTACCGGGCCGTTCTTGCCTGGCACAGTCAGGCGGCCGATGGCGTCCAGGTCGGCGCGCACGGCGTCCGGCAGCTTGACGCGGATCGGTACCTGGCGTTCCGGCAGGTTCATCTTGGTCAGGTCGGTGTCGTAATCGCCGGCGGTGGCCACGCGCACGGTCTGGCCGATGGCGGCGGCGGTCACACCCAGGTCCGCCGCTTTGGCGAAATCGGGTTTGACGATGATCTCAGGCCGCACCAGCGATGCGGTCGAGCGCACGTTGCCCACGCCTTTCAGCGTACGCAGTTCACGCTCAGCCTTTTGTGCCGCCTCTTTGAGGGCGACGGGATCTTCGGAGCGCAGCACCAGCTGCATCTTGACGCCGTTGTCCGGTGGGCCGACCTTGAAGCGGGCGCCCGGGATGGCGTTCAGTTTCTGGCGGATTTCGGCTTCCAGATCCGGCATGGATTCCTTGCGTTTGGTGCGGTGCACGGTGGACAAGGTCAGCACGGCGCTGCGGGCTTCTGCAGCGGCGCCCGGCGCGAACGAGTCGCCGCTGGAACCGCCACCGATGGAACTGAATACCGACTTGATGCCTTTGACCTCCATGGCGGCGGCGCGTGCGCGTTCGGCCACCACGCTGGTTTCTGCCAGCGTGGAACCAGGCGGCAGCTCCAGGTTGATCTGGGTTTGCGCGCGGTCCGCCGCCGGCACAAAGCCGGTAGGCAGCAGGCCGGTCAGCATGATGGACGAGACGAAGAATGCGCCCGCTGCGCATGCGGTGACCAGGCGGTGGCTCAGGCACCACTTCATCACACGCATGTAGCGCGTCATCAGCCAGCCGTCCTGTTCTTCCTTGTGGATGGCTGGCTTGAGCAGGTAGGCGGCCATCATCGGCGTCAGCAGACGCGCCACCACCAGCGATGCCAACACCGCAATCACGGCGGTCCAGCCGAACTGCTTGAAGAACAGGCCGGGAATGCCGCTCATGAAGGCGGTCGGCAGGAACACAGCGACCAGCGCGAAGGTGGTGGCAATCACCGCCATGCCGATTTCGTCGGCCGCTTCCAGTGCCGCTTCCATCGGGGTTTTACCCATGCGCAGGTGGCGTTCGATGTTTTCGATCTCGACGATGGCGTCGTCCACCAGCACGCCGACCACCAGGGCCAGCGACAGCAGCGTCACCATGTTCAGCGTGTAGCCGAACAGGTAGATGCCGAGGAAGGCCGGCAGCACCGACAAGGGCAACGCGGCGGCGGCGACCAGGGTGGCGCGCCAGTCGCGCAGGAACCACCACACCACCAGCACGGCGAGGATGGCGCCTTCGTACAGCAGCTCCATCGAGCCTTCAAAGTTTTCTTCCACCGGGAAGGCGTTGTCGATGACCTGCGTCAGCACGACTTTGGGATTGTTCTGTTGCAGCTCGGCGATGGCCGCGCGCACACCTTTGGCGACCTCGGTTTCGCTGGCGCCCTTGGTACGGAAGATTTCAAAGCCGACCACCGGCTTGCCGTCCTGCATGGCGATGGCGCGTGGTTCGGAAACGGTATCGGTAATGGTTGCCACCTGGTCGAGGCGCACGCGGCGGCCGTCCGGCAGCGGCAGGTCGATGGTGGCCAGTTCGGCGGCGGTCTTCACGGTGGCGATGGTGCGTACCGATTGCTCGGCGCCGCTGATGTCACCCCGTCCGCCCGGCGCCTCCTTCTGCACCAGGCGCAGCTGGCGCGAGACGTCCAGCGCGGAGACGCGCAGCGCGGCCATGCGGGCGTCGTCCAGCTCCACCCGGATCTCGCGGTACACGCCGCCGACGCGTTTGACGGAGCCCACGCCGTGCACGTTGAGCAGCCGTTTGGCGACGGTGTTGTCGACGAACCAGCTCAGTTCCTGGGTGTCGAGTTTTTCGCCCGGGCCTTGCGCGGCCTGCGCGGTGAAGGTTTGCACCACACGGCCTGCGGTGGTGGCCTTGGTGACGCTGGGGTCGCGCAGTTCGGCCGGCATGTCGGCCTGGACGCGGGCCACGGCGTCACGCACGTCGTTCACCGCATCGGAGATATTTTTCTCCAGGATGAATTCGACAGTGGTGGTGGAGACGCCATCGAGCACCGTGGTGTAGATGTTTTTGACGCCTTGCAGCGTGGCGACCGAATCCTCGATCTTGCGCGAGACTTCGGTTTCCAGCTGCGCCGGTGCGCTGCCGTCCAGCGCGGCGGTGACGGTGACAATCGGCAGTTCGATATCCGGGAAGTCCTGCACCGGATTGGCTTTGTACGCCATGAAGCCGGCCAGCGACAGCAGTACAAACAGCATGATCGCCGGAATCGGGTTTTTGATGGAGAGGGCGGAGAAGTTCATGGTGCTTCCTTATTTGGCCGCGAGCGTTTCTGCCACGATGTTGACCAGGTCACCGTCGTTGAGGAAACCGGCGCCACGCACCACGATTTGCGTGTCGGCGTTCAGGCCACCCAGCACTTCGATGCGGTCGCCCAGGCGGCGGCCCGGTTGCACCTTGATCTGGCTGACATGCTTGTCGGCGTTGAGACGGAATACGAAGCTGAAGCCGTCGCGCACCACGATGGACTGCTGCGGCACGGTCATCGCCGACGAGGCGCCCAGCTCAAACTGGCCGCTGGCGAACATGCCGGCCTTGAACGGTGCATCCTTGCTGCCGGCGTTGAGCGGCAGGTCGACATAGACCAGCGCGGAACGGGTTTGCGGATCGACCGTCGGCGCGATCATGCGTACCTTGCCGGTGACTTCGCTGCCGTTGGCGGCTTTGACGACGGCGCTGACGCCTGGCTTCAGGTTGCGCAGGTCGGTCGACACCACTTCGGCGCGCCATTCCAGGCGGCCCTGGCGGATCATGCGGAACAGTTCCACGCCCGGATTGACGACGGCGCCCACGGTGGCGCTGCGCGCCGAGATCACGCCGCTGTCCGGCGCCACCACCCTGGTGTATTTCAGGCGCAGCTGCTGGATCGCCAGCGCGGCCTTGGTGGAGGCGATGCGGGCATTGGCGGTTTGCTCGGCCGTGTTGTACTGGCTGATCTGCTGTGCGCTCAGCGCGCCGGAATTTTGCAGCGTGCGTGCGCGGGCGGCGTTGGCGGCGGCATCGGCGGCATTGGCTTCCGCTTCACGCACCGTGGCCTGCGCCTGCGCCAGGTCGGCGTTGACGGTGTCGGACGAGAACACCGCCAGCACATCGCCTGCCTTGACCACATCGCCGACGTTGACGCGTACTTCGGTCAGGCGCAGGCCGGTAGTTTCGCTCGATACGCTGGCTTCCTGCCATGCGGCGACGTTGCCGTTTGCGGTCAGCCTGATCGGCAGGCTGGTGGAGGTCGGCCTGGTGGCGGTCACGGTCAGTGCCGGCTTGGGCGCATCGACCTTTTTTTCGTCGGCGGCTTCGGCCGGAACAAAGGTGGCGATGGCGGCAGCGGCAACTGCAAAGGCGGCGGCCAGAATGTAGGCGACAGGTTTGAGTTTGGTTTTCATGGTAATCAGTTCGGGTTAGTTGGCGGCGACAGTGGCTGGCGCGGTGAAGCCACCGCCAGCGGCGCGGTACAGGGCGACCCACGCCGCGCTGCGTTCGCGTTGCAGGTTGATGACGGTTTGCTCGGCGCTCAGGCGCGTGCGGCGCGCGTCTTCCAGTTCGAACAGGCTGGCCATGCCGTTCTTGTAGCGGTCTTCGACTGCGCTGTAGTTGGCGCGATAGCCTTCCAGCGCGGTTTGCGCATCGCCTGCGCGGGCGCCGGTGGCGTCCAGGTTGACCAGCGACTGTTCGACTTCGCTCACGGCATTGCGCACGGTGGCGCGGTAGCTGCTGACGGCGGCGTCGTAGCGTGCGCCGGCGGCATCGACATTGGCGTGGCGGCGGCCGGCGTCAAAGATGGGCAGCGACAAGGACAGCGGGCCGATGGTCCAGGTGTCGGTTTTTGTGTTGTCGCCATTGGCGCGGAAGTTGGCGACGCCGATTGAGCCCGACAAGGCCAGGCGCGGATAGCGCTGCGCTTGCGCGTTGCCGACATCGGCGCTGGCGGCCGCCACTTCGCGTTCGGCAGTGAAGACGTCCGGGCGCTGGCTCAGCGTATTGGCCGGCAGCTCGGCGATGGCGATGGATGGGGCATTGAACACCGCGCCTGGTGTGGCGGCCGCCAGCTTCTGGCGCAGCGCCGGCTCGGCGATCGCGGTCAGCGCCGACAGCACTTTCACATCGATGTCGCACGCGGCGCGCTGGGCGATGTAGCGGCTGTTGCCGTCGGCCGCGCTGGCACGTGCCAGCGCCAGGCTGGCCGGCGACTGGAAGCCTGCCTTGGTGCTGAGTTCCGTCAGCCTGGCGGTGTCGGCGCGCGAAGTGGCGTCCTGGCTGGCGACGGCCAGCAGCTGTTCGCAGGCGCGCAAGCCGTAGTACTGGTTCGCCACTTCGGCGGCCACCGAGACGCGCGCGTCGTGCCAGCCGGCGTGGGCGCTTTCCAGGCGCGCCTGCGCCGCATCGCGCGCCGCGCGGTTGGCGCCGAATACATCGATCTCCCACGAGGCTTGCAATGCCGCCTGCGAGGTGGTCCCCATCGGCAGCGCCGACTGCTGGTTCGACCGGTTGACGCTAGCTGTTGCATCGAGATTCGGCGCCAGCGCCGCACCCGCCGCCACGCGTTCCGCACGCGACTGCGCAATGCGCGACGCTGCCGAAGTCACGCTCGGGCTGACTGCCTGCGCCGATTCAATCAGCTGCACCAGCAGGTCATCGGCCTGTCCGCGCCACCAGTTGGCGAGGTCGGTCTGGCTGCCGTGGTGCGGCAGCGGCGCTTGCCACTGCTGCGGCGCCTGTGCGTCTACCTGCTTCGCCGGGCCTTGCACGGCGCAGGCGCTCAGCGTCGCGGCGACAGCCAATACTGTCGCGCGTAAAAAGATACTCATGCTTTCCCTTGTTGAAGTTTGGTTTTTTCTGCCTTGACCAGCACCTCGGCAAAACCGGTCAAATGGTCAGCCCAGTCGGCAATCGCTTCCGGCGTGGCCATCATGTGCGGCGTAATCTGCGCGATGATGTCGCGGCCTATCATCATCTGCACGCACATGGCGGCGATGGCGTAGGCCAGGCGGTGCACGCTGTCAGTGGGCTTTTTGAGTCCCAGGTGGCGGCACAGCACAGCCACCAGCGCCAGGTGCTCGGGCATGATGTTGGTCTCGATTTCACGTTGCCAGATGCCGGTCGGTTCCAGCATTTCGCGGTAGAAGAGACGCAGCAGCACGTCGGCATCGTCGCCTGCCATGAGCGGCGCCACCATCTGCCGGTAGAAGCCGTGCAGCGCTTCGCGCAGCGTGAAGTGCGGCTGGTTGAACTGGGCGATATTATCCTCGGCCGGCGTGCAGATGGCGGTAAAGCAGGCCTGGTACAAGCCGGCCTTGTCGCCAAAGTAGTAGCTGATGGCGGCGACGTTGGCGTTGGCTGCCTGGGCAATCTCGCGCGTCGAGGTTTTCGAAAAGCCCTGTTCACCGAACAGGCGCATGGCTGCCTGCAGCAGGCGTTCGCGCGACTGCTCGCCGTCCGAACGGGGCTTGCGCGCATCGTCGGCTGGCTGGCTGGATTCGTGGATGGTGGGTTTAGCGTTCATGGCCGGCATTACATCACATAATTTAAACAAATGATATAACTAAATCGATTGTTTAATTTAAGTCCAAAGAGACTGACCTATGGATAGACGTATGCCTGCCGCGTTTATTGCAGTATTTAAAAATTTTTCAGGTGAGGGCAGGCATCTGGTGGAATGCCTGTAGCGGGAGCAGTAAAACGATGAAGATGTTAGAAATGTACCAAGCGAGGAGGATAGTCAAATCGCATCATGAGAAGATCCCATTGTTTTTGCTCATCTTGTACCAAGTTGCCCTGTAGTCGGTCATAAAGCAGTCTCAGGACGTGATAAACGGAATCGTAGACCAGTTTGAGTGGACGGAACGAATCTAAATCATCCCAGTACTTCGTAGCACGACGCGGCTCCATCAACATGGTAAGCAAGGCTAGGTCGGCATAAGCCCATGGATCGCGGTAACGGTCATCATTGATTTGCTCTATTACTTTCCTGATCACCGGGCTTAGTGATTCTCTATATCGGTAATCGTTCAATAGCCAAGGGAGTTCTAAAATCTGAACGACCTGTTCTTGTACGAGGCAATAAGAATTGGAGGTGCCGCCCAGCTCTTTCACCCGCAGTTCGCAGCGATGGCCGGTGAAGTAATATTCCCTCGCCTCTTTATATCTGCCGGCGTCACGATTCAAGCTGCCAAGTGCGGCCAAGCAGTCACCGAGCTCCAATTGCAGACCACGTTCGGTGGCAGAGTGTGGAGTAGCTTGCTGCAGGTAGCGGCCTAGCTCTCTACGTATTGCATGTAGTGAGTCCCACGCGTGATGGTACGCATCGGTTTCATATCCGCGCTCATATCCAATGGAGCGAGCTCTGCTTGCCTGTCTGCGTGCCTGCTGAGCTTTTAATCTGACATTGCCTAATGTATCTGTCGTGATCATGATGGTATCAGGGCTAGCAATTCTACAATTTTTTGTTTCGTCTCGGCCGACAATGCCCGCTCTTCTTTCAAGTTGTCGAGACAGTATATCGCACTGGCCAGACGCTCATCAGTCGCCTGCGTGAGGCCGTTATGCCGGGCCAGCAATGCATAGGCAATCAGTCCATCCGCGATGAAGCGCAATGTATTGCTATTGATTTGCGTATTCTGCTGATACATCACTGGCAGCACTGTCCATTTGGACATGTCGGTCCCGCCTGCACTGCTGACGTTATTCCAGAGCATATCCAGTATGCTAGTCCCGCCCGCTTCCTGCTGTATTTCAATATTTCGAACCACTATACTAAACACAAGTCCTACCTTCGGTGCGCCGTTTGGATGCGCTGGCCTTGACGTAATCGACGTCAAGGCTTCATTAATGCCCGCTGAACTATCGGCATCTACACTGTACGGCCTGCTGCCCAGCAGTTGCCTGAGCGCTTCTTCTGTGGAGCCATCCTGGGAAAATTCAGTGTCGCAGCAGTGTATAGTGTAGGCGCCATTCGGGTGCGCCGCCAGTCGTACTCCAAGTTCGAAATATACGTTGGCACGATTATTTGTCAGGTCAGCAATACAGACTTCGTCCAGACGGATGGACTCAAACAGTCGACGAACCAGCATCTCCGGTGCATCCAGATCGATGACGCGTTTCGCGGGGCCATCTGGAAATTTCGAATTCGGGAAATATTCCTGGACAACACGTTGCAGCTCTACCCAGCAATTCTGTTTGTATTTACCATCGAACGGGCAGAGCACCAGAATTTCCGTAGTACCAGAGCGTGCCGAGATGTCTTTGGTGTCACCGCCCAAGCTGCGCAGCGTATCGAAACCAGGTAGATCACTATATAGCTGGGGATGAATGCTAAAACGGCGCAGGCCCTCTTCCAGCACTGCTGTCAGCGGTTGTTGAAAATCAACCACGCTGTAGTTATTGCCGATCTCGACAATTCGAGCTTCTCGCAAATTGAACGGCATGCTCTTCCAAGCAACTTCGCCCATCGTTCCCTGATGGTACACCAGCGTGATCCCGCGTCGAACTACTGCGCGTATCCCAAGCAGGAACGCTAGGGCTGGCGCGATAGGACTGCCATCTACGATCACGACTGGTGCGCGGCAAATCGCCTGCACTGCATGGCTCAGCATGCGCGGCGTTGCCACGGCGTCCTCGAAAGCCAGGGTTGGCATGGAACCTGCAATTTGCACCTGACGTCCGCAGAAAGTCTTCAGATGCAGCTGGATGCCTTCATCCTTGAACATAGCCTTGAACGCTCGCAGTGGTGGATTGACATCACTGCGATTTGGGAACTTTGTCTTGGAGTACAACCATAAGGCAGGAAAACTATTGAAATCGGGAGTGATCCTGGCTGACGACAGCATGTCGCTGGGCCAATCGATAATCAATGTCGGATCGCTCTGCCGGTTTTTATAAAGGACTTTCCATTTATTGTGTAACGAGGTGAGATCGGATGGTGGGCAATTGATATTAATGCTGGAGTGACCTGACTTCCGCGTTTGGATCGGCGCCACCGGGCCGTGCCGCAATAAAATGCGATGGCATGAAATAGGATCGCTGCTCCCTGAGACGGTGACCTCATAGCTGTCGCCGTTGCCGATTTCCTTAATCGACGTCGCGTCTAAGCGGCCACCAAGTAACTCTACCCGCTCCTTTTTACACAGCAGCCACACAACCAGCCGGTTGAGTAGCGAGGCACGCGGCCCTTCGTCTTCCGTACCAAATAATTCGTCCTGAGTCGCATTCAATATAATTTTGGTGGGGCGTAGATCCAGGTGCTGTGTCAGGGCATCGTAATCGATCGTGTCGAATAGCTTAGTTCCATATATGCCTACACTGGCTTGCTGGCACAAGTCGTTGAGTTTTTTTTCATCCAGCTTGCGCAGTTCTTCTACCACACTGTGCAATGCCTCTTTGTGATCCGTATGGCGCATGCATAGGCGGATTACATCGGTAAGCGCACCATCACCGGCACCGGATACCATCCAAGTTTGTTCTTGTACCTGCGCTGCCTCCAAGGGCAAATCGCCCCAATAAGTCGTGGAGAATTTGGCTTCTGCCTCTGCGCCAAAGCCAACTGCAAGAATGATAATGTCAAAGGTATCGCTCGTCCCGTCTTCAATCACTACTTGCCATTGCTGGCCTTGGACAAGGATGTCGCGCACTTTTTTGCCCAAGCGTTCGCTGACTTTGCCTTTGTAGTGTTGATCCCAATCACGCTGCACCTCGAGCACAACATTTTTGGATCCGTTGGCGCTCCAATCCAATACGGGCAAGGATGCCTGTATCTTGTTGATGTCCTCCGATGGCCAATCATAAATATGCGGATGGATATAACGGGTAACGCAGCTGCGCTGAAGATGCATGGACGCTGTCTGCGTGTCATACAGCGTGGGCCGAATACCTAGCTTGGTAAGGGCAGCGGCGGCAGTCAGGCCTGAGAATCCGGCGCCCACTACTGCTACTTTGCTGGCAGGCGTTAAATAGCCTTGTCCTGCAAGTGCATCAATCAGATTAATGGCACGTACCTGTTGCGAGTAGATTGTTACCCGCCGCGCAAAGCAGCCCAGGATAAACAAGCCAGCTTGGTTGGGGACCTGCAGCAGTTCGATGATGTTACTCCAGGCGTCATCGATTTTTTCCATGCCTATAATCTTAAATTGCTGATTTGCCATCGTACCTGATTTCCTTGCAACAAGGCAATCGTCACATGGCAAAAAAAAGGTTCATCGCGGAAGTCCGGGATGAACCTGCAGTAAACGCAGAGCAGTAAGGAAGAGTTATTGTGTTTGTGCGACCAAACATATTTCTCAACCTACCGCTCTCATGGCAAATCATATTCTTAGCCTCCCGTTCTTGGAAGGCTTTATTGTGTCCTCTGTCGAAGTCGTCGATAACTGCCTGCATGCGCGCTTGGCAGCCGATCCAGGGTGTCCGCTGATCTGTTCCCATTGCGGCACGCCCGCGCCGGGCGTGCACGACACTGTCTTGCGGACAGTGCGCGACCTGCCGATGGGGGGATTGAGCGTATTTCTGAGCATAGCGGTTCACCGGCTAAAGTGTCCGAGTTGCTGCCGTTGCTGCACCCAGAGGATTAGCTGGCTTGATCGCCATGCCCGTGTGTCGCGCCGCCTGGCGCAGTTTGTAGCGCACTGGAGCGAGAAGCTGCCGATTGCGCATGTGTGCGAATTGACCGGCCTTCACTGGGGCACGATTCATCAAATTCACCGACAAGCCTTGGAGCGCAAGTTGGCGGCGTT
>NZ_FRCX01000020.1 GCF_900143065.1 Duganella sacchari
GAGCTCTTTGAAGGGTCGTTCGAGACCAGGACGTTGATAGGTCAGGTGTGGAAGTGCAGTAATGCATTAAGCTAACTGATACTAATTGCCCGTACGGCTTGTCCCTATAACCTTGCCGGTTATACGCATTTACTAAGATGGTGAGTGCTACCCCAAAACTTTACTTCTCCCAGATTCGCTGTGCAGCCCACCACGTGGCTGCAGAGCATACAAGTCAAAGCTTGATGACCATAGCAAGTCAGTCCCACCCCTTCCCATCCCGAACAGGACCGTGAAATGACTCTGCGCCGATGATAGTGCTGCAACCAGTGTGAAAGTAGGTTATCGTCAAGCTAGTTATATAGAAAAAGCCCCTTCCGGTTAAAAACTGGTTGGGGCTTTTTTGCGTTTACGCGATAGTTTTTATGTTCAAAGAATTGCATTAAATATATAATTATTTTATTTTTAATTTCTATTTGGCATGAAAATTACCCTGAATACCGTGGCAGTAGCTCTGCTCCCTTTATTGCTGGCCTCCTGTGGCGGCGAAAACAGTAGTGCGCCATCGGCACAGAGGATGGCAATGCATGCGCCAGTTCCCGCGCAACATGATGCAAGCGAGTATCGCCCTCTGATTGAACAGATTTTCCTCGTTTATTCCGGTCTCCCGCCTGCGGTGGCGGACATGGAAAGATTGTCGCAGGCATTTCAGAAACAAGGTTTGCCCGTGTCTGCACTGGAGTGGCTGACCGCCTATCCCCACAATGACGCGGTCAAGCAAGCGCTGGATGAGATATTCAACCGGCAAGACGTGCAACTGAACTTCCTGGGTAATGACAATACTTTTGTTAACTCCGTCTACCGCCGTGTTTTTGGCCGTAACGCTGAGGCCGCAGGCGCTGCCTACTGGGCCGGCTTTCTGAAGAGTGGCCAGCTAACCCGGCCTCAACTTGCATTATTGCTGAGTTTGTGTGGTCAGAACGATGATGCGCTGGCTGCTACCAACAAGCTGGCGGTACTTCACAAACTGTATACTTTGCTGGATGAAGGCGGTCTGATTCTGCAGTCCTCATACTGGGGCAACGACGAGCGGGCGGTACAGCTTATCGATGCAGTTGACGCCCACACCGATATCGCCAGTTACCAGGACAAGGTGCGCAATTATGTAGATTCTCTCGGTTTGATTGGCGGCGCTGTCACTGCTGTTCGTCGCTACTATGGATACAGCAATCAGGAAGATTCAATTGCCTATGGCGCCAAGTATCTCTACTCGGAACGTGCGGTGCCGATCACGCCGTCTGCAGGCACCGTGGTTTTTGGTGCTACGCCTCAGAGCGTTAGCTGGACTCGCAATCTCAGCACGGATATCTGGAACTACACGGCGCCGGTGAGCAACAGTGTGGCGATGATCATCATGGCGGCGCGTTTTCATGACTCACCTAAATTTGTCGGTTATGCGATACCGGACATTGCAATGTTGTGTCAAGGCACGGCAGACAAGCCGGCCAGCGATGTGCTGATACCTAGCCAGGCGACGCCGGTCATCAGTGCAATAGATCTGGCCGGTATTGTCACCGGTTCCCACTTTGAAAATTGCACGCAGCAAGGATCGCAGCAGCGTCTGGAGTTTGACGGTGCCGGCAACCTGTTCCTGTATGGAGCCGATGGCAGAACCAGCTACACCGCTGCTCAGGTCAGCGCCGCGTTGGCGGGCAAAAACCTTACCGACCCAAGTGATGGGAAAGGGCTGATGCTGCGCGCATACCGGCTGCCAAAAGTGAATACCAGCACGATGGTTTATGTGTTTGTCACACAGCATGCGGGAACGCTTGGACTATGGTCTTCCGAACCTGCTGAATAAGCCAGGGGCGAACGGGTTTGTTGCCGTTCTGAGTGCCGTTCGCGCGACGCCGAGTCGGGCGAGCGGACTTTTTTTGGTCAATTGCAAAAATGGGTTGTATTATTAGTGCTCGAAGTGACCAACTCCTAGAGGTGCATTCATGTCGGAAGAGAAGAAATATCGCCTGGTGACCCGTAGCGACTTTGATGGCCTGGTTTGCGCAGTACTGTTAAAACATCTGGATCTCATCGACGAAATCCTGTTCGTTCATCCCAAGGACATGCAGGATGGGAAAATTACGATTACCGGCCGTGATATCACGACCAATCTGCCTTATGTCGCGGGGGCGCATATCGCTTTCGACCATCACCTCTCCGAGACCATCCGTAACACGGGTGAGCGCCAGAATCACATTATTCACCCTGAGGCGCCGTCCGCAGCGCGCGTGGTGTATGACTACTATGGTGGCCTGAAAGCCTTCCCGGCGTCGTGGGATGACATGATGGCTGCGGTGGACAAGGGCGATGCGGCCCGCTTCAACGAGCAGGAAGTGCTGCATCCGGAGGGCTGGGATTTGCTGAACTTCCTGATGGACGCGCGCACCGGCCTGGGGCGCTTCCGCGAGTTCCGCATCTCGAACTACAACCTCATGATGGACCTGATCGATTACTGCAAGAACCACACGATCGCACAGATCATGGAGCTGCCGGACGTACGTGAACGCAAGGACCTGTACTTCGAGCACGCCGAGAAATGCAAGGACCAGATCCGGCGCTGCGCCACGGTGCACCAGAACCTGCTGGTGCTGGACTTGCGCAATGAAGAGATCATCTTTGCCGGCAACCGTTTCGTGGTCTATGCGCTGTTCCCGCAGACGAATATCTCGATCCACGTGCTGTGGGGGCTGAAGAACCAGAACACGGTGTTCGCGACCGGCAAGTCGATTCTGAACCGGACCTCGAAGACCAATATCGGCGCATTGATGCTGGAGTATGGCGGCGGCGGCCACGAGAATGCGGGCACCTGCCAGGTGGAGAACGAGATGGCGGAAGATGTGCTTGGCGCCTTGATCCACCGGATCAACAAAGACGGATAAATGAACAACGGCGCCCAGGGCGCCGTTTTTTTTATGCTGTCAAGACTGATTAGAACTCTTTTTCAGGCATAGCTATCTGATTGTCCGTGCTGAACTGGTAGTCCTTGAACACGTGTTCCGCGCTCAGCAGCTGGTACTCGCCGTCTGGTTTCCTGAACGTGGTGTCCTTGAGCTTGTAGGTGTAGTGGCCGCAGGTCCAGCAGTTGAAGTTGCGCATGTGGGTGCACAGGCAGGTCTTGTCCATCACCGAGATGTTCTTGTCATTCGGATGGGCCGCCACTTCACGGTTGTACGAGTTGATGTAGGCGCAGTTGCCGGTTGCATCCAGCAGATAGCCGTACGATTCGCAGCCTGGACGGATGCCGGCGCCGATCGCCGGCGTGTTCTTCAGCATACGCATCGGGTAGCCGGTCGGCGACACGCCATTGACGATGATGTCGTCTTCCTGTGCCTTGAAGTATTCCTGCTTGACCTTGTCCGGCAGGCCGCATTCCTTGGTGACGGTAAAGCGTGTCGCCACCTGCACGCCAGCCGCGCCCGCTTCCAGGAAGTTCACGGCGTCGGAACCGGTGAAGATGCCGCCCGCAGCGATGAGTGGAATCTCCAGCTTCTCTTGCTTCAGATACGCCAGCAGTTCCTTGGTAATCGTCATCAGGTCGTAGTCTTTCCAGTCCTCGAGGCCAAAGCCCAGGTGGCCGCCGGCCAGCGGACCTTCGACAATGATGTAGTCCGGCAGACGGTTCAGCTTGGCGTTCTTGCGCAGGAAGATCTGCAGCGCGCGCACCGACGACACGATGATGCCCAGCTTGGCTTCGCGGAAGCGTGGATGGTCGGCCATCAGCGCGAACGAACCAAAGTGCAGGCCGGCCGACAGCGTGATGCCGTCAATGCCGGCATCCAGCGCCGCGTTCAGGCGCGTGCGCAGGGTTTCACGCGGGCCGTTCATGGTCAGCTTTTCCATGCAGTTCACGAAGATCAGGCCCGGGCCCTGCTTCTGCTCCATGGTCTTGCCGATGTGCAGGCGCTGCGCCTGTGCCAGGCGCTCCAGGTCGAACTGCACCATGGACTTGTCCATGTTGTTGATGTTGTGCTTGTAGAGCTTGGTTTTGTCTTTCACGAAGCTGGTGTCGAACTTGCGGTCGGACACGTCTTCCACCATGGCATCGGAAATGTGGCCGATACCGCCCAGGCGGGCTGCTTCCAGCGCCAGTTCAGAGGTCGAAATATCGACACCCATTCCGCCGATCATGATGGGCACGTACTCTTCATTGCCAAATCGCAGGCGGAAATCATCAACACGTTTCATTGCTATCCTTAGACTACCGAGGTTAAATGCGGTCGCGCGGTAGTACGCATACACGGAGGCTCCGATTCATTCTACTCCATGTGTACTACAGCTTTGTGACGGCGCGACAGCGCGTGGCCTGCCGCGCGCGCAGGCGGGGGATCAGTCGCGGAAGTTATTGAATTCCAGCGGCAGGTCGGTCACATCCTTGCGCAGCAGCGCCATGGCGGCCTGCAGATCGTCGCGCTTGGCGCCGGTGACGCGCACCGATTCGCCCTGGATGGCTGCCTGCACCTTCATCTTGCTGTCCTTGATGACGCGCACGATCTTCTTGGCGTCTTCGGACTCGATGCCGTTCTTGACCTTGATGACCTGGCGCACCTTGTCGCCGCCGATTTTCTTGATGTCGCCATCTTCGAGGAAGCGCACGTCCACTTTGCGCTTGGCCAGTTTGTTGGTCAGCACGTCACGCACCTGCTGCAACTGGAAGTCGGAATCAGCGGTGACAGTCAGCTCGCGGTCCTTTTGTTCGACGGCGGCGCCGGTACCCTTGAAGTCAAAGCGCGTGGCGATCTCTTTTTGAGATTGCTCAACGGCATTCTTTACTTCGATCATATCGGCTTCCAAAACTACATCAAACGACGGCATAACTATTTCCTTTATCTTGCTGCATCAAAGACTGCCATTTTAACGGACAACCTGCATTTCGCGCCCATATCGGCACTGGTTTTTTGCTTGTTTCGCTCTATAATCGACTAAATTTATTGGTTATTTCCCATATGTCCGCATCATCTTCCATTCAATATCAGTTTCCCCTGCAATTTCTGAATACCTTTGGCATTGCCGCCGCTGCCCACGCCTATTTGCGTGTCACAAAAAAAGAGCAACTGCTCGGCGTTTATGCTGATGGCGCCTGGGTTTCTTTGCCGAAGCTGATTTTAGGCGGCGGCAGCAATGTACTATTGACGCGTGATTTTGATGGCCTGGTGTTGCACATTGCGCTGGAAGGGAAAGAGATTATTGGCGGCGATGCGCAATATCATTTTGTGCGCGCAGCGGCCGGTGAAAACTGGCACCAGTTTGTGCAATGGACATTGGCGCAAGGCATGGGTGGATTAGAAAATCTGTCGCTGATTCCCGGCACGGTGGGCGCGGCGCCGATTCAAAATATCGGCGCGTATGGACTGGAAATTAAAGACGTATTCCACAGCGTGACCGTATTCGATCCAGCCACGGCGGAAACGCGTGTGATGGACGCGGCCACATGCCGCTTCGGCTACCGCGACAGCGTGTTCAAGCACGAAGGCCGCACGCTGATTATCCTGGATGTGACGTTTGCGTTACCCAGGCAGTGGCAGCCGAATCTGCGCTATGCGGAACTGGCCAACGAGCCGGGCCTGGGCGCTGCGCCGACGCCGCAGCAGGTGGCCGATGCGGTGATCGCGATACGCCGCCGCAAGCTGCCCGATCCGGCCGTGATCGGCAACGCCGGCAGCTTCTTCAAGAATCCCGTGGTGCCGGGCGCGCAGTGCGCCGCGCTGCTGGAGCGCTTCCCGAACCTGGTGCACCACGCGCAAGCGGATGGCACGGAGAAGCTGGCCGCCGGCTGGCTTATCGATCAATGCGGTTGGAAGGGCAAGCACCTCGGTGCGGCAGGCGTCTATCCAAAGCAGGCGCTGGTGCTGGTGAATAACGGCGGCGCCACCGGCGCCGAGGTGGTGGCGCTGGCCAGGGCGATTCAGGCCGACGTGCAGGCCCGCTACGGCGTGCTGCTGGAGCCGGAGCCGGTGTTTATTTAAGGCCGCGCCGCCTGTACCAGCTCAATCGCAGTGCGGGCATCTTCCGGATACAGCGAACTGCCGGTGTGGCAGGCCTGGCGCAGTGCGGCGTCGCTGAGGCCGGGCAGGGACTCGCCTGTCACCGAAAGACTGATGCGATGCAGCTGGCTGGTGACGATCGAGCGGCGCGAAGCCATGTTGAGGATCACGCCGAATTCATCGTGGCCGATGCGCGCCACCAGATCGCCCGGACGGCATTCGCGCTCGATGCGGCGCGAGATATCGGCCAGTGCATCCGGCAGTTTCTCGATGCCGTCGATGCGGACCACCGCCACGCCCAGATGGGCATGGCCGTTTTGCGCACTGGTCAGCTTGGCCTGCAGCTGCTCGTAGAAGAAGGAGCGGTTGGCGGTGCCGGTGGCTTCGTCCAGCGTCATCCGCTGCTTGAGCACATTCGGGCCTTCGCGGGTGGCGCGCTGCATCAGCATGGCCGTCATATTCGCCAGCAGCTGGGCGATCTCCGCCTCGTTCTGATTGAATTCGCGCGGCTCCTTCCACACCAGCTTCATGACGGCGACCGCTTCATCATCGGCGATCAGGGGCACGATGACCATGGCGCGCAGGCCGACCTTGCGGCAGGCGTCGCGGTTGACGCGGTCATCGATTTCGCTGTCGGTGCACAGCGCGGCCGTGCGGCTGGTGAGCACGCGGCCGGACAGGCTGTTCGCCACCGGCATGCGCAACCCCAGCTGCGCTTCGGCGAGGCCGCTGGCGGAACGGTAGACGATGGAATCCTCTTCCAGCAGCTCCACCACGGCGCCATCGGCATCGGTCAGCTCAACCGCCTTGGCGGACGCCGTGTCCATGACCGCGCTGAGGTCATTCCCCAGGCCGACCAGGTGCACCTGGGCTTCGATGATGGCCAACAGTTTGTTTGCAGGTATGGTAGTCATAGTCGTAAAAAAAGCAGACCCTGGTCTGCTTTTAGTGTAGTCCTTGTTCAGCCGAAGTGGCAAACGTAATCGAGGGTTTCCACCGTTTCGATATCGAATTTGCTGTTGCCCGCTACCTTGAACTCCTGTCCCGCGGAATAAGTGTGCCAGTCGCTGGCGCCATCCAGGCGCACCTTGCAGACGCCGCCCACCACTTCCATGATTTCCGGCGCGCCGGTATTGAAGGTCAGGCTGGAGGGGAAGATGACGCCGACGGTTTTCTTGCTGCCATCGGCGAGGATGACCGTGTGCGACACGCACTTGCCGTCAAAGTAGATATTGGATTTTTTGACGACGCTGACTTGATCGATTTGAGTACTCATGCTGCTGCGTTTCCTTGGTTCGATGGAGTGGGGCCGGGCGGCTCGTCCGCGTGCACGACGCGGTTACGGCCGGCGTTCTTGGCCGCATACAAGGCCCGGTCGGCTTGCTGGATCAGCTCGTCGATGCTGGACGCAGGCGAGGGCACCACGCTGGCCACGCCGATCGACATGGTCACGCATGAAAACTCGGTGCTTGCCTGCGGATTTTCAATCGCGAGCTGCTCCAGGTGGCGGCGGCACGACTCGGCCACGATCATGGCCCCAGTCAGTGGTGTCTCCGGCAGGATAATGGCGAATTCCTCGCCGCCGTAGCGCGCGGCCAGGTCGGCCGGGCGCTTCAGGTGTTCAGTGAGGACAGCGGCGACCTTCTTCAGGCACAAGTCACCTGCCAGATGGCCAAAGCTGTCGTTATACAGTTTGAAGAAATCGACGTCGCACAGCAGCAGCGTCAACGGCTTCTTGTCGCGCTGGCCGCGCTGCCATTCGATGTGCATGGTGTCGTCGAAGCGGCGGCGGTTGGCGATGCCGGTCAGGCCATCGAGTGCGGCCAGTTTTTGCAGTTCGATGTTGGCGTCGGCCAGCTGCTTCTGGCTCTCGCGCAGGAAGCGGAAGGCCTGGTCGCGCTGCAGGCGGCTGATGTGCGCGCCCGAGTGATAACGCACGCGCGCCAGCAGTTCCAGCTTGTCCGGCAGCTTGACCATGTAGTCGTTGGCGCCGGTGGAAAAGCTGTGCGCCTTGAGTTTCGGATCTTCCTTGGCCGAGAGGACGATCACCGGCACATGGCGCAGGCCTTCTTCCGCGCGGTATTGAACGATCTGGCCAAAGCCGTCGATGGTCGGCATCACCAGATCCTGCAGGATCACGGTCGGCTGCAATTGCAGCGCCGTCTCCAGCGATTTGGTGGCGTCGGTCACGTAATGGAATTCGATATCCGGCTGGTCGCTTAGCATGCGCCGCACGGCTTCGACGATGATGAGCTGGTCGTCTACCAGCAGCACGCGCACTTTAAAGGTCGTGAGGACCGGTTCTTGATCTGCTGCTGATACTAATGCTTCGGACATCAGGATTCTCTTCGGTTATTGGCTACGACTGCCCAAGGTGCCACGCAAGACCGGGCCTATCTTCGCCAGCGGTAAAACCATCTGCGCCGCATCCAGCTCCGCGGCTGCACGCGGCATGCCATACACTGCGCTGCTGGCCTGGTCCTGGGCGATGGTGGTCTGGCCGGCACGGCGCATGGACAGCAAGCCTTCTGCGCCATCGCGGCCCATGCCGGTCAACAGCACGCCGATCGCCTCGCCCTTCCAGTGTTGCGCTACGCAGTGAAAGAACACGTCCACCGACGGCCGGTAGGCGTAGTCCTTTGGGTGACTATCGTAACGCAAGCGTAGGTTTTGATCCAGCGTGAGATGATCGTTGCTCTTGGCGATAAGCACCGTGCCGGCCACCAGTTCGTCGCCTTCCTCGGCAGCGCGCACCGGCATATCCAGCTGTTCGCCCAGCCAGCGCGCGAAGTTGTCGGCAAAATGTTCGTCGATATGCTGCACCACCACGATGGCGCAACCGCGCGGCGGCTTCCAGCCGGCCAGCATTTTGGAGACCGCCACCGGGCCGCCGGTGGACGCGCCTATCGCCAGCAGCGCCGTGACCTTTTCGGCTTCATGCTCGGCATGCCCGCCATTGCCATTGCCGATCGCGCTGCGCGGCAGCATGGCCTGGCTGCCGCCACTGTGGCGTATCAGCTTGTCCATGGTGCGTATTTTTGCGAGCAGCTCGGCATCACCGCCTGGCTGGCCTTGCAGCACCGGCGTGGCCGTGACGTCCAGCGCGCCGGCGCCCAGTGCGCGGAATACCTGGTTGACGTTATCCTGCGGCCGCCCCGTCACCACCAGGATGGCGCACGGGCTTTGCTCCATGATCTGGCGCGTGGCTTCCACGCCATCCAGCTCCGGCATGTTCAGATCCATCAGGATCAGGTCGGGGCGCTTTTCGGCCGACATGCGTACCGCCTCGGCGCCGGTGCGGGCGATCCATAGCACCTGGTGTTCGGCGGTGCTGGCGACCACGCGCCGCAGCGCTTCGGCTGCCATGGCGACATCGTTGGCGATGGCAATTTTCATCGGTGGGCGTCTCCAATCAGGTCATTGACCGCATCCAGCAGCGTCTCGTCGTGGAAGCTGCCCTTGGTCAGGTAGTAATCGGCGCCGGCCGACAGGCCGCGTGCCCGGTCTTCAGGCCGATCTTTGTAAGAGACTATCATGACTGGCAGCTTGTGCAGGTGTATATCTTTTTTAATTAATGTAACCAATTCGATACCGTCCATGCGTGGCATATCGACGTCGGTGATGACCAAGTCATAGTCGCCGCTGCGCACCACATTCCAGCCGTCGATGCCGTCAATGGCAATGTCGACAAGATAGCCGCGAGCGAGCAGCAGCTTGCGCTCCATCTCGCGCACCGTGAGCGAATCGTCCACCACCAGCACGCGCTTGGTCTTGCGGCGTTCGGCGGCGTCGGACTTGGCCAGTTGATGCAGGCCGCCTTCGTGCAGCAGTTTGTCGATGGACAGCAGCAGGTCCGGCACATCGAGGATCAGCACGGGCTCGCCATCGTCCAGCAGCGCCGCTGCCGAGATGTCGCGCATCTTGCCGAACACCGGATCGATGGCTTGCACCGCCAGGCTTTGTTCCCCGCTGATGGCATCGACCACCAGCGCATAGCGGCGCGCGCCGGTGCCGATGACCACCACGGCCAGTTCGGCGCTGCCTGCTTCGGTGGCGCCCAGCTCCAGCACCTGCGCCGCCGAGACCAGCCCCAGATGCTCGCCGCCGAAATCGAAGAACTGTTTGTTCTCCAGCGTGTGGATGGTCGATTGCGGCACCTTGAGTACGCGCTCCACCTGCACGATAGGCACAGCGTAGGCCTCGCCCTTGACGTCCACCACCAGCGCGCGCACGATGGATTGCGTCAGCGGCAGCGTGATGTAGGTGTGGAAGCCGACGCCCAGTTCCGACTCGATGCGCACCGTGCCGTTTTGCGAGCGGATGGTTTCGTGGACGATGTCCAGGCCGACGCCGCGGCCGGAAATCTCGGTGATGCCTTCCTTCAGGCTGAACGCCGGCAGGAACAGGAACTCCAACAGCTCCGCGCCGGACATGGAACTGGCCATCTGCGCCGGCGCCATCTTGCGCTCGATAACGCGGGCGCGGATTTTTTCAAGATTCACGCCTTTGCCGTCGTCGCTGATTTCGATACTCAGCATGCCGGCGCGGTGCTTGGCTTCGAGCACGATGGTGCCGGTGCCAGGTTTGCCGACGGCGATGCGGTCGGCCGCCGGGTCCATGCCATGGTCGATGGCGTTGCGCAGCATGTGGTTCAGCGGGCTTTCGATCTTGGCCAGGATGTCACGGTCGACCAGCGTGTCCTCGCCGATGATTTGCAGCTGCACGTCCTTGCCGAGACTACGCGCCAGATCGCGCACCATGCGCGGGAAGTGCTGCACGCCGTCGCGGAACTGGCGCATACGCATGGTCAGCACTTCGTCCACCATGCTTTGCGAGACGCCGAGCAGGCGGCGTTCGTAGGCTTCGATATCGGCGATGTGCTCCAGCACGAACTGTTTGAGCGGGTGGGTCTTTTGCAGCGCCAGCAGCGACTTTTCCTTGAGGCTGGCGTCGGTGCTGTTGGAGATGGCTTCGTGCAGTTGTTCGATCACCGCAAACAGGCTGCTTTGATTGCGCTTGAAGCGCTGCAGGTTCTGGATGAACGGATGCATCTGGTGTGCGTTGATGCGCGACTCGCTGGCCAGCGACAGCAGCTTGTCGAAGTTCTGCGCGTGCTTCATCGGCGCGGGATGGCGCGCAGCAGCGGCGGGTGCTTCTTCGGCGGCGCCGGCGGCAGGCGCGGGCGGCGGTGGTGCGATCGGCAGTTCGCCTATCGGGAATTCGGGCGCGGCCTTTGCAGCGGGTGGCTGCGCCACGGCGGGCGGCGGCGGTGGCGGGACCAGCGGCACCGGCTCCGGCAGGAAAGCGATGGTGGTGATTGCATGCATGGTGCGCTTGATCTGCTCCCCGTTGGCGCCCAGCCAGGCGTCGACCTGGCTGTCCTGCAGGCGCGAGAGCTGCAGGATCAGATCCACGCCCGCCAGCAGGACGTCGACGCGGTTTGGCGTCAGCGCCAGCTTGCCGTTTTGCGCGGCGATGAATGCATCTTCCATGCCGTGCGCGAGCTGCACCACCACTTCCAGCCCGACGATGGCGGCGGCGCCCTTGATCGAGTGCGCGGCGCGCATCATCGACTCGACGGCGCTGGCGTCATCCTTCAGGCGCTCCATAGCCAGCAGGCCATCGGTCAGGATTTGCGTCTGGCTGTCGGCCTCCATGCGGAACAGGTCCAGCATGGAGAACTGGCTCAGGTCTCCGTTGTTATCCTGGCTCATCGTAAGGTTCTCGCGAGTTGGTAGCCGATCAGCGTTTCGTCCAGCACGCCGATACGCATGTCGTCATGCGTAATCACGCCAGTCAGGAAGCGCGACAGGCCTTTGTTGATGGTGGCCGCAGGAGCCTGCATTTGGCTGCTGGCGTAGCGCAGCAGGCCATGCAGATCGGCGACCGGCAGCGCGTACGCCTGATCCTCCCATTGCGTCAGCAATAGCCTGGCGAAGGTATGGCGATGGGTTGCCGCTTCGCCCTCGCTGTCATCGATGCCCAGCAGATCGGCCAGCGACATGCAGGGATACAGCGTGCCGCCGACGTTGACGATGCCGCTTAAGCCGCGCGAGCTGCGGTGCGGCAGGCGGTGCGGCTTGGCGATGGGCGCGACCGAGACGAACATGCGGGTCGGCAGCGACAGCCATTCACGGCCAACACGGAACACCAGGCAGGACGCATCCTGCTGCTGGTTGTCCGTCGCCACCTGGCGGAAGTGGGCGGCCCATTCTTTTTTGTAGTCGTCGCTGACGGTGCGTTGCAGGTTTTGCTGCGCGGCGGCCGCATAGACGTCGCAGTTGCGGCAGTGGACGTGCTGCGCCAGCCGTTCGCAACTCTGGTCGCCATTGACGCCGATGCGGTTCCAGCAGTCCTGGACGCCGATGGGAATGGGGGAGATGATGGTGCTCATGTCGGATCGCCTTTAGGATGCCTGCTGGCGTTTGTAGATGCGGGCGGCGCGCGCCTTGAGCGCAGCGGCGCCGCTGGCGTCGTTATTGGCTTCGGCCAGCAAGGCCAGATGGCACAGCGCTTCGTAGTGGTCGGGCTGCAGGTAGATGCAGCGCTTCCAGTAGTCTTCCGCCATCTTGGGCTTGTTGGTCAGCTCATTCAGCAGGCCGAGGATGAAGTAGGCCTCGGCCGATTCCGGATGGAGCGCGAGATGGTCGCGGCAGCGCGTCTCCGCCGCCTTGATGTCGCCCAGGTCGGCCAGACGGCGCGCCTCGGCCAGCAGGTTGGCGGCAACTGCGGGCGGTGCGGTAGCCGGCTTGACCGCCGCAGGCGCGGCAACGCGTGGACGCGGCGCTGGCGCGGACGGCGGCAGTGAGGGCGGCGATGCGATGCTGCGGGTGGCCTTGGGCGCTGGCGGCTTGGCGGGCGTGCGCGTGGTGTGCAGCGATTTGCGTGGTGCGGCGGTTTCCTTTTGCAGGCCAAAAGCCTGATTGTGCGACAGCGGCGAAAAGCCGTGCTGGCAGAAGGAGGGCACCTCGGCGTAGCCGGCAAACAGCTGGCCGTCGTCCATCAGCAGCGCCGACAGTTTTTCGATCGCAGCCTTGGTGGTCGGCTTATCGAAGTAGATCAGCAGGTTGCGGCAGAAGACTACGTCGTAATAGCCGGCGCGCGTACTCAGGTCGAACTCCAGCAGATTGCCCTGCTTGAAGCGCACCTGCTTGCGGATCTCGTCGTTGACGCGGTAGTCGCCGTCGCCGGCGCTGGTGAAGTGCAGGTCGCGGAATGCCAGGTCCTGCGCGCGGAAGGCGTTGCGTCCGTAAATGCCGCTCTTGGCACGCGCCACGCAGGTGGGACTGATGTCGAACGCGTCCACCATGAAGTTCTCCGGCGGGATGCCGGCGTCCGTCAGCACCATGGCGATGGTGTAGGGTTCTTCGCCGCCTGCGCAAGGAATCGACAGGATGCGGACCAGGCGGTCGTTATTGGCGGCCAGGCGCGCGCGCGCGAAGTCCGTCATGGCGACGAAGGCTTGCGGGTCGCGGTAAAACCACGACTCCGGCACCACCACCAGTTCCACCAGCGCGGTCATCTCCTCCGGCGTCATCTGCCTGAGATAGTCGTCGTGGTCCTTGGCGGCAGTCTGCTCCATGCGGTTCTTGATCGCGCGCTCGACGATCGACTTGGACAGATTCAGTCCCGTCGCGGCGCGCAGCATGGTTTGGGCCGGCGTCATGATGCGCTGTCCGCCGTCTGGAACAGCAGGGCGCGCAGTCCGGCTGGCAGCAGCTGTTCCAGTTCGACCAGTTGCAGCATGCCTTGCTGGTCGCTGGCCACCTTGCCGAGGAAGGACGCGGCTTGCACGCCGCTGTCGGCCAGCTGGTCGTCGCGCACGTCCTGTACGCCCAGGACGCGTTCGGCGCGCAGGCCCAGTGGATGGTGCGTACCTTCCGGTGTCACATAGTCCGTGACGATGATGCGCGTGTCGAAGTGGTCTTCGCCGCTGGGCATGCCCGCCGCGCGACACAGGTCGATCACCGGCACCGAGGCGCCGTGCAGGTCCATCAGTCCCGCCACGGGATCGGGCGCCAGCGGCAGCTGCTTGAGTTCCAGCAGCGGCAGCACGCGCACCACATCCCGCAGGCGCAAGCCATAACGATCGGCGCCGATGTGGAAGACGAGTAGTTTCATGGCCGCTCCGCCTTACACCGCCACCGCGAAGTTGGCGACGCTGGTTTGCAGGTCGCCCGCCGCGTATTGCAGCTGGTGCACCGCTTCGCTGGTGGCCTTGAGCGATTCCACCGTCTGCTGGGTGGCGTCGTTCAGTTGCATCATGGTGGCGGTGATCTGCTCCGCACCGACCGCCTGCGACTGCATGCCTTGCAGGACCACGTCGAACTGTGGCGCCAGTTTCTGCACCTGGTCCATCACGCCGGACAGCTGGTCCGTCACCTGGCGTACTTCGCCGACGCTGCGGCGTATCTCTTCGGAGAATTTGTCCATGCCCATCACGCTGGCGGAAACGGCGGACTGCATCTCTTTCAGCATCTGCTCGATGTCCCAGGTGGAGACCGAGGTCTGGTCGGCCAGGCGGCGGATTTCCGTCGCCACCACCGAAAAGCCGCGTCCCGCCTCGCCAGCCTTCTCGGCTTCGATGGCGGCATTCAGCGACAGGATGTTGGTCTGGTCGGCCACCTTGGTGATGGTGGTCAGCACGCTATTGATGTTGGATGCTTTCTCCGACAGCGCCGCCAGCTTGGCGTTGATCGAATCGGTAGCGGACACCATATGCTGCATGGTGCTGTCCATGCGGCGCAGATTGTTCTGGGCGTCGGCCGTGGCGCTGGTGGTGTAGTCGGCGACAGCGGTGGCTTCTTCCATGGTCTTGAGCAGCTGCGAGGTGTTGGCCGAGATTTCCTTGGTGGTGCTGAGGATCTCGACGCTGGTCTGCGCCTGCTCGATGCCGGTGGCTTCCTGCTGCTTGGCGGAGGCGGCGATTTCGGTGGCCGAGGTGGTCACCTGAATCCCGGCCTTCTGCACATTGTTCAGCAGCGCGCGCAGGTTTTCAAACATGCGGTCCAGGCCATTGGCCAGCTTGCCGATGGCGTCGTCGCCTTGCACTTCGATCTTGCCGGTCAAGTCGCCCGACGCCGCCTTGGAGACCACGCCCAGCAAGGAGTCCACCTTGGACTTGAGCAGGTTGGTGGCGGCCAGTTCATTGGCCAGGCTGTCCTGGATCGACTGCGCCATGCGATTGAATTCGGTCGTGACATCCCCCAGCTCATCGCCCGACAGCACTAGCGCGCGCGCCGACTGGTCGCCAGCGGCGATTTTATGCACGGCGTGCGTCAGATTGTTGAGTGGCGCCAGCAGCGAACGCACCAGCAGCCAGGCGATCCCCAGCGACAGCGCCACGCACACCATTCCACCGCCGGTGAGTATCATCCGCATGGTCTCCTGCAGACGCTCAGAAGCCTTGCTGCGGTCGGCCAGCAGGCGCTGTTCTTCGGCCGCCGCGTCGTCCATGTATTTGTAGATGGCGCCGATGACGGATGACGTGGCCCCCGACAGTTGCGGCGTGCGGCCCATGGCGTCAGCGGCGCCGGGCTTGTCGCCCAGTTCCTGGCGCATCTTGATTTGCGTCTCGATGACTTCCGCACTCCAGGTCTGGATCATCTCGTCCAGTTTCTTGAAGCGCGTGACCTGGGCCGGATTATCGGCCGTCAGTTTTTGCAGCGCGCTGATGGAGGCAGGCAGATCGGTCATCTCCTTGCGGGTGCGTTCCAGGCGCGCCGCGTTCCCGGTCAGGTAGTAGCCGCGTGCTTCCACCTGCACTTGTAGCAGATCGTTGCGCAGCACGTCGATGGCCTGGATCACATCCATGGTGTGGCGGTCCCACGCATTCGCCTCCGACAGGCTCATAAAGCGGTTGTAGGCGATCGCTAGTAACACCAGGATGATGGCGAGAATGGCGCTAAAACTCAGGTACAGCTTCTTTTTGATGCTCAAGTCGTTAAACATTTTTTCTCCAGGACTGGCGGGGGCGCGCTTGCACGCGGCATTGTCCCATACCGGCCATTTTTATGGTTTTCAGCTAGCTACCGCAAAGGTGGCAACGCTGCTTTGTAGCCCGCCCGCCGCATACTGCAACTGGTGAACCGCTTCACTGGTCGATTTCAGCGATTCCACGGTTTGCTGGGTGGCGTCGTTCAACTGCATCATGGTTTCATTGATCTGGGCAGCGCCGATGGCTTGGGACTGCATGCCCTGCAGGACGAGATCGAACTGTGGGGCCAGTTTCTGCACCTGGTCCATGACGCCGGACAGTTGATTGGTCACCTGGCGCACTTCGCCGACGCTGCGGCGTATCTCTTCGGAGAATTTGTCCATGCCCATCACGCTGGCGGAGACGGCGGACTGCATTTCCTTGAGCATCTGTTCGATGTCCCAGGTGGAGACGGAGGTTTGGTCTGCCAGCCTGCGGATTTCTGTGGCGACGACGGAGAAGCCGCGTCCCGCCTCGCCAGCCTTCTCGGCTTCGATGGCGGCATTCAGCGACAGGATGTTGGTCTGGTCGGCCACTTTGGTAATTGTAATCAGAACGCTGTTGATGTTGCTAGCTTTTTCCGACAAGGCCGCCAGTTTGGCGTTAATCGAGTCGGTGGCGGTGACCATGGTCTGCATGGTGCCGTCCATGCGTTTGAGGTTGCCCTGGGCATCGGCAGTGGCGTGGGTGGTGTAGTCGGCCACCGAGGTGGCTTCCTCCATGGTCCTGACCAGCTCCGTGATGTTGGCCGAGATTTCCTTGGTGGTGCTGAGGATTTCAACGCTGGTCTGGGCTTGCTCAACGCCGGTGGCCTCCTGCTGCTTGGCCGACGCCGCGATTTCCGTGGCGGAGGTGGTGACCTGGATGCCAGCCTGCTGTACCGCGTTGAGCAGGGTGCGCAGATTGTCGAACATGCGTTCCAGCCCATCGGCCAGCTGGCCAATCGCATCGTCGCCGCGCACTTCGATCTTGCCGGTCAGGTCGCCAGATGCGGCCCTGCTGACCACCCCCAGCAGCGAATCGACCTTGGACTTGAGCAGACCGGAGACGGCCAGTTCCTTCTCCAGGCTGTCCTGGATCGATTGCGCCATCTGATTGAAGGCGATGGACACCTGGCCCAGTTCATCGCGCGAACTGACTTCCACGCGTGCGCCTTGCTCGCCGTGCGCGATGCGCTCGACCACTGCGGCCAGCTGGCTAATTGGTCCGCCCAGCGCCTGCAGCAGGATGGCGCCAATGATGAGCGCCAGCACGATGCAGACGCCGCCGCCCAGCACCAGCAGCAGCAGCATGGCGTCCGACAGGTTGGTGGAGGTACGGCTGCGTTCCGCCAGCAGGCGGTCCTCCTCGTCGGTGATTTCCTTGATTATGCGCCGCGCTTCGCTGATGGTGCGGGTGCCGTTCAGCACATCGGCAGCGGTGGCGCCTTGCGCCGCACCGGCACGGCGTTTTTCCAGCTGCGGATTGACGACCTTGTCGAGCCAGTTGTTGAGGAAGGGCGTCAGGCGCTTGAGGCGCGCTTGCTGGTTGGGGTTGTCCGACGTGAGCCGCGTGACTTCGGCCAGATGGTGGCGCATGGTCTCCTCTTCTGCGGCGATCTGGCTGGCGATGTTTTCATCGCCGGTCAGCAGGAAGCCGCGCGTGGAGCTCTGGATCTGGACGATGGCGGTTTCGATCTGGTTCGCCTCCAGCAGCACTTCCAGCGTATGCCGGTCCCACCCGCTGGCGGTGGAAAGCCTGGTGAAGTTGTTGTAAGCCATGGCCAGCAGGATGACGATGATGGCAACGATGGCGCCAAATCCCGTGGCGAGTTTTTTCTTGATACTGAGGTTCTTAAGCATGGTTGCTCCACTCTCGATCAGGGCGTGGAAGCAATGTATCAAAAAAATGGCCGCTCAGCGAGCGGCCATTGATGCGGTGAAGCGGAGCGTGGATTACTGGCCGCGCTTCAGGCGTGCGTTGGCGGCGATCCGCATGCGCAGCGCATTCAGTTTGATGAAGCCGCCGGCGTCGGCCTGGTTGTAGGCGCCGCCGTCTTCATCGAAGGTGGCGATGTTCATATCAAACAGGGAGTCGGTCTTGGAGTCGCGCGACACCACGATCACATTGCCCTTGTACAGCTTGACGCGCACCCAGCCGTTGACGGTGGCCTGGGTGTGGTCGATCAGGGTTTGCAGCGCGACGCGCTCTGGCGCCCACCAGTAGCCGTTGTAGATCAGCGAAGCGTAGCGTGGCATCAGGTCGTCCTTGAGGTGGGCGACTTCGCGGTCCAGCGTGATCGATTCGATGGCGCGGTGCGCGCGCAGCATGATGGTGCCGCCCGGGGTTTCGTAGCAGCCGCGCGACTTCATGCCGACGTAGCGGTTTTCCACCAGGTCCAGACGGCCGATGCCATGCTTGCCGCCCAGGCGATTCAGTTCGGTCAGCACCGCGGCTGGCGACAGGCGCACGCCGTTCAGCGCAACGATGTCGCCTTTTTCGTATTCGATGTCCAGGTATTCGGCTTCGTTGGGCGCCTGCTCAGGGCTGACGGTCCAGCGCCACATCGATTCTTCGGCTTCGGCGCTTGGGTTTTCCAGGTGACGGCCTTCGAACGAGATGTGCAGCAGGTTGGCGTCCATCGAGTACGGCGCGCCGCCGTTCTTGTGTTTCATGTCGATGGCGATGCCGGCGTCTTCCGCGTACTTGAGCAGTTTTTCACGCGACAGCAGATCCCATTCACGCCATGGCGCGATCACTTTCACGCCCGGTTTCAGCGCGTAGGCGCCCAGTTCGAAACGCACCTGGTCATTGCCCTTGCCGGTGGCGCCGTGCGAGATGGCGTCGGCGCCGGTTTGGTTGGCAATTTCGATCAGGCGCTTGGCGATCAGCGGACGCGCGATCGAGGTGCCCAGCAGGTATTCGCCTTCGTACACGGTGTTGGCGCGGAACATCGGGAAGACGAAGTCGCGGACGAATTCTTCACGCACGTCATCGATGTAGATGTTCTCTGGCTTGATGCCGAACTTCAGCGCCTTGGCGCGTGCAGGTTCCAGCTCTTCACCCTGACCCAGGTCGGCGGTGAAGGTGACGATTTCGCATTGGTAGTTATCCTGCAGCCATTTGAGAATGACCGAGGTATCGAGGCCGCCCGAGTAGGCGAGGACTACTTTTTTAATGTCGCTCATGCTAGTTCCAAAGTGTGTGTGAAGTGTTCTTTATTTGCCGTCCAGACGGCCGAGCAGCAGGTATTCGATCAGCGCCTTCTGGATGTGCAGGCGGTTTTCCGCCTCGTCCCAGACCACCGATTGCGGACCGTCGATGACGTCCGCCGAGACTTCCTCGCCGCGGTGCGCGGGCAGGCAGTGCATGAACAGGGCGTCCGGCGCGGCGCGCGCCATCTTGGTGCTGTCCACGATCCAGCCGTCGAAGGCTTTCAGGCGGGCGGCGTTTTCCTCTTCGTAGCCCATGCTGGTCCAGACGTCGGTGTTGACCAGGTGCGCGCCCTCGCAGGCGTCCGATGGGTTGGCGAACAAGGTGAAACGGTCGGTGGAGACCAGCGACATGTCCATCTCGTAGCCGTGCGGCGTGGAGACGTTGACGTGGAAGCCGAATACCTCGGCCGCCTGCAGCCAGGAGTACAGCATGTTGTTGGCGTCACCTACCCACGCCACCGTCTTGCCGCTGATCGAGCCACGGTGTTCGATGTAGGTGAAGATGTCGGCGAATACCTGGCATGGGTGATGTTCATTGGTCAGGCCATTAATCACCGGCACGCGCGAATTGGCGGCGAAACGCTCGATAATGTCCTGGCCAAAGGTACGCACCATGATGATGTCGCACATGCGCGACATGACCTGGCCGGCGTCTTCGACCGGTTCGCCGCGCCCCAGTTGCGAGTCGCGGGTGTTGAGATAGATAGCAGCGCCGCCCAACTGGTGCATGCCGGCCTCGAAGGACAGGCGGGTACGGGTCGAGTTCTTGTCGAACACCATGACCAGGGTGCGGTCGATCATCGGGTGGTAGATCTCGTAATTCTTGAACTTGCGCTTGATGATATGCGCGCGTTCAATCACGTATTCATACTCTTCCAGCGAGAGGTCGGAAAACTGCAGGTAATGCTTGATCGGTTTTTGCATGGGCATAATGACAACTGACAGATGGCTGAAGCTTAGCCGATCAATTATAAAGGCAATTCGGCGAATAGGGCTAATCGCCGCAGATTATGCTGTCTATACAGGTGCCACGGTGCGCTGCAGGTGCTGCACAAACACGCTGGCGAGACGGTGGCGGTCGCCGGGACAGCGGCCGGGCAGGTAGTTGCCATCCTTGACAATGAAACCATGCTCGGGATGTGCTTCGCTGTCGCGCCTGGAGAGCAGCGGGCCGTCGTCGAAATCCTCAGGGCAGTGCAGGGCGCGGCGCACTTCTGCGCGCACGGTTTCTTGGTAGGTGCGGTACGTAAGGCAGCGGCGCGTTGAAGGCGGGCGAAGCGGCCATGGCGCGATAGCGCGCCAGCGCCGGCTTACGTGTCATCAGAAAGTAATTCAGCAGGCCGAAACCGATGTCGGTCAGGCGGCGGTCGGCGTGGCCGGGCGCACCGGCGGGCAGGATGCACAGTATCTGCATGGGTCAGTGGTAGATCTGCGTGGTGGCGGACTGCTTGTGTTCCGGTGCGGTCAGCGGCAAGTCCAGCGTGAACGTGGTGCCGTCGCGCGAACTGTGCACCGTAATCAGGCCGCCCATCAGCGAGGTGATGATGTTGTAGCTGATCGACAGTCCCAGGCCGCTGCCGCCTTGCCCCAGCTTGGTGGTGAAGAACGGGTCGAAGATGCGCGACATATGTTCCGGCGCGATGCCGCCGCCATTGTCGCGGAAGGTCACGACTACGCGGCCATCCACCGGCGATTGCGCGCGCAGCCACATGCTGCCGCTGCGTTCACGCGTGAACGCATGCAGCAACGCGTTGTTGATGAAGTTGGCGATGACCTGGCCATACGGCCCCGGATAGCTGTCCAGCGAAATCGCTTCCGGCACCTCGATCTCGATGCGGTGATTCGAGCCGCGGATGCGGTTCATCATGGTCGCGATGACTTCATGCGATACCTGCGCCAGATTGAACATGCGGCGCTGCTCCGTGGTGCGGTCGACCGCCACCTGCTTGAAGCTGTTGACCAGGTTGGCGGCGCTGTTCAGGCCACGCATCACCAGCTCGTGGGCCTTGCGCGCGTCTTCCAGATAGGTGGCCAGCGATGAACGTTTCAGGCCGGGACCATTCATCTGCGCTTCCAGCTCCTCGGTCTTTTGCTTGAGCGTGGAGGCGATCAGCAGGCTGTTGCCGATCGGCGTATTGAGTTCGTGCGCCACGCCCGCCATCAGCGCGCCCAGCGCGGCCAGCTTTTCCTGCGAGACCAGCTGGGTTTGCGCGTCTTTCAACTGGCGATAGGCTTCGGCATTATCCAAAGCGATGGCGCCGTAAGCGCACAGTGTACGGAAGATCAAGCGTTCGCGTTCGCCGTAGGCGTTGCGCTGCCTGCTTTGCACGGTCATCACGCCCAGCGTTCGTTCGCCCACCAGCAGCGGCACGTACAGGGCGCTGGTCATGAGCTGCGTGCCCGGTGCGAGGAAGATGTCTTCCGGGCCGGCATCAGCGACGTAAATCTCTTGGCGTTCGCGCAGGCTGCGGGCGGCGTTGGCGCGCGGGTTGGCGATTTCAATGGTGTTGTTGGCCAGCGGCTGGCCGTTCTCCATGCCGAACACGCGGCTGATGGTGTCGCAGCCCGGGTCGCAGATGTAGACCGCCATTGAATTGGCCGGCAACAGCGCCTGCACGTGGCGGTCCAGCGCCTTGAACACGGCGTCGGCATCGAGGTGGGTGGTGATCTCCTGGCCAATCGCCGACAGGCGCTCCAGCGTGGACGTGGTCTGCTGCAGCACCTGCACGCGGCGCGCTTCCGACGCCGCCAGTTCGCGATGATGGTGGCCTTCGGCACGGGCGTTTTCAGTCTGGTGCTGCACCTGCATGGCGATGGCGCGGTTGGTGGCATCCTGGCTGTGGGTCTTCTCGCGTGCCGCTGCCGCCTGCTGCGCCGATGCGTAGGCTTTCTGGTAGTCGCCGATCTGCGCGTACTCGCGCGCCAGCGCTTCATGCAGATCGGCGGGCAAGGTGTAGCCGCTGATGTGGCCCGCCACCGCGAGCGCCTTGTGCAGGAAGTGCAGAGTGGCGTTAGGTTCGGTCATGCCGAGCGGTGTCGGCAACTGGTGGCGCAGATGGATCAGCGACATCACGCGCAGTGCCGCCACCTGGTTGTAGCGGTCGGCCTGCTGCTGCGCGAGGTAGGCCGCCTGTTCGGCCATCGCCATCGCTTCCTGTGGACGGTCGAGGAAGCACAGTGCGTGCGCCTGGCCGCGCCGGGCCACGCTCTGGAAGTCGGCGTGGCGCAGCGCCTCGCCGCGTGCTTCCAGCTTGCGGAAGGCGTCCAGCGCGGCGGTGTAGTCGCCTTTGTCGAGCGACAGGTCGCCGAGATAGTGCAGGGCGGTGGCGTAGCTGCGCGCGCCCGACAACGGCGTCAGTATCTGCAAGGCTTCCTGCAGCAGCTCACCGGTCGCCTCCAGGCGGCCCAGGCGGCGCATGGTGTCGGCCGTGTGCATCAGACAGGCGCCGATGCTGCGCGGCCAACCGGTAGGCCGTGCCAGATCGAGTGCGCTTTCCATCCATTCCAGCGCTGCGTGGTGGTCGTTGAGCAGCGTGAAATCCAGGCCGATATTGATGGCGGCGGTGATGGCCATGCGCAGCTGGCCGGTTTCCAGCGCGGCTTCGTAGCAGCGCAGGTAGTGCGCGGCGGCGCCGCCGAAATCGCTGGCCTGGCTGGCGGCCAGACCGTAGTAATCGTAGACCCAGCTGGCGACAGTCTGCAGCGCTTCGTCGTCCTTGCTGAAGCGTTGCGCCCAGCGCTGCTGCGCGCTGGGCAGGTCATGCAGCACGCTCCAGCGCGCGTTGACGGCATCGGCAATGGCGCAGCGTTGGGTGTCGCCGGCTTCGCGCGAGGCGGCGGCCATGGATTCGAGTTCGGTTTCCGCGCGCAGATGGTTGCCGCCGTCGATGGCGACCCAGGCGCGCAGCCAGTGGGCGTCGGCGCGGCCGATGGCGTTGTTGAGTGTGGTGAAAGTGGCACAGGCATCAGCCGCCTGTTCGTCGGCGGCGTCCAGTTTGCCGGCCAGCCAGTTGCCTTCCGCCTGCACCAGCAGGAAGCGCGCGGCGATCGCCTGCGCATCGGCGTCGGGAAGGCCGGCGGCGGGCAGCATCGCCATGCCTTCGCTGGCCAGCTCCAGCGCGCGCGGCGTGTCGCGCTGGCGCAGATGCCATGCCAGCGGCAGTAGCATCGGCAGCCGCGCAGCACCACGCAAGGGTGGCAGGGCTGCCTCCCAATCGGCCAACGCGTCATCCAGCGCAAACATGTCCATCACATACCTTCCTTGTACCGCGCGCCGCAGCTGGGGCTGGGCTGCTGATGGAAACGCACGGAAATTGCCTCAGGGCATTATAGCCCTAAAACTTATTTTTAATACAGTGTCTGTGATGATTCATGCAAGAGCTGTGCATACAAAGTGTGGCGCATTTTGGCGATCTTGCCTTCCTCGACGGCCGCCAGTACCGCGCACTGCGGTTCGATCAGGTGACGGCAGTTGTAGAACTTGCAATGGCCGAGGTAGGGTTCAAACTCGACAAAGGCGCGTTCCAGCATGCCCTCGCTCAGGTGGTAGAGACCAAACTCCTGGAAGCCCGGCGAATCGATGATGGCCGATTCCGGTCCCAGGTCCGGCAGCGTGTACAGCCGGGTGAAGGTGGTGGTGTGCTTGCCAGTGTCGAGCGCAGCGGAAATTTCGCGCGTGGCGATATCCGCTTCCGGCACCAGCAGGTTGATCAGCGAGGACTTGCCCATGCCCGACTGGCCAATCAGGATCGACGACTGGCCCGCCAGCAGCGGGCGCAGCGTGGCAATCGTGTCTTCCGGCTGGGCGGTGGCCGACACTTCGTGCACCGGATAGCCCAGCGCCGCGTACGGCGCCACGCGTTCGCGCGTGCGTGGCAGCGCGGCGACGACGTCAGTCTTGTTGAGGATCAGGTGGGCCTTGATGCCGGCCGCTTCCGCCGCCACCAGCGCGCGCGACACCAGGTCGTCGGTAAAGCCGGGTTCGGTGGCGACCACGATGAACAGCTGCGTCAAATTGGCGGCCAGCAGCTTGGACTTGTACTGGTCGGAGCGGTACAGCAGGGTTTTGCGCTCTTCGATCTTGTCGATCACGCCCTGGTCGGCCGAGGTCAGTGTGATGTGGACGATGTCGCCCACGGCAACATTGGTCTTTTTGCCACGCGTGACGCATTGCAGCTTGAGACCGTCCGACTCGGCCAGGTAGTGGCGGCCATGGGCGGCGATGATGGTGGCGGTACGTTTCTCGCTCATTGTGCCGCCAGATTCAGTTGACGGATGCGGACGCTGGCCGGCGGGTGCGAGTCATAAAACGCCGAATGCAGCGGGTCGGGCGTCAGCGTCGAGGCATTGTCTTCGTACATTTTGACCAGCGCCGACACCAGGTCGCGCGCGTCGGTGTATTTGGCGGCGAAGGCGTCCGCTTCAAACTCGTGCTTGCGCGAGCCGATCGACGCCAGCGGCGCGAACAGGAAGGTGAATACCGGCAGCACCAGCATGAACAGCAGCAGCGCCATGGCGTCGTTGGCCTGGCCTGGCAGGGTCAGCGGATTGATGCCGAGGCCGTCGTAAAACCAGGGCTGCACCTTGAGGTAGCCCAGCATGGCCATGAACGCCAGCGACAGCGCAAAGATCATCGCCAGACGCTTGATGATGTGCTTGAGCTTGAAGTGGCCCAGCTCGTGCGCCAGCACTGCTTCGATTTCCTGCGGTTGCAGGCGCGCCAGCAGGGTGTCGAAGAACACGATGCGCTTGGTTGCGCCAAAACCGGAGAAGTAGGCATTGCCATGCGCGCTGCGCTTGGAGCCGTCCATCACAAACAGGCCGCGCGAGGCAAAGCCCACGCGCGCCACCAGGCCTTCAATGCGGCTTTTGAGCGCCTCGTCTTCCAGCGGCGTGAATTTGTTAAACAGCGGCAGGATCAGATTGGGCGCCAGCGCCATCATCAGCAGCTGGAAGCCGGTCCAGACCAGCCAGGCGTAGATCCACCACAGGTCGCCCGCTTGCGCCATCAGGGTCAGAATCACCCACGCCAGCGGCAGGCCCAGCGCAGCGCCGATGGCGGTCGAGATCGCCAGGTCCTTGAAGAACAGGCCTTTGCCCATCTTGTTAAAACCGAAATGCTGCTCCAGACCGAACTGCTTGTAATAGTCGAACGGCAGGTCGATCAGGCCCGAGATGGCGGCAAATGCTGCCAGCAGCGCCAACTGGTAGCCCATGCCGGGGCCGGTGAGGTTGAAGATCTGTACCGACAGCCACTGCAGGCCGCCCAGCAGCGTAAAGCCGATCAGCAGCAAGGTGTTGACCATCAGCGTCAGCAGGCCGTACTTGGTGCGCGCGATGGTGTAGTCCGCGGCCTTCTGGTGGGCGGCGAGCGGTATCTTTTCTGCAAATTCCGCGGGGACGGCGCTGCGATGGGCCAGCACATGGCGGATATGGCGCGAGGCCAGCCAAAAGCGGACCAGCAGCGTCAAAATGATGAAAGATACGAACAAAATCGAAAACGCGAGTGAATACATTCTGTGCCTGTGAGAAAATGGCAGATTCGGATTAATTTAGCCAAGAGAAGAGAATTATGTCACAAGCTACTGATTTGCCAGAGGGTTCCGCCGCTGTTCCTGCGACGCCGCGCCAGAACGAGTTCAATCTGGTGTGGGTTGATATGGAAATGACCGGCCTGGAGCCGGACACCGACCGGATTATCGAAGTGGCCATGGTCATCACCGATATGCACCTGAACGTGCTGGCCGAAGGTCCGGTGTTTGCCATTCACCAGTCGGATGAAACCCTGGACAAAATGGATGCCTGGAACAAGGGCACGCACGGCCGCTCGGGCCTGGTAGACCGCGTCAAAGCGTCGACCGTGACCGAAGCCCATGCAGAAGAAGAGCTGATCAAGTTCATGAAGCTGTGGGTGCCAAAAGGCAAAGCGCCAATGTGCGGCAACACCATCGGCCAGGACCGCCGCTTCATGGTGCGCTACATGCCGAAGCTGGAAGCCTTCTTCCACTACCGGAATATCGACGTATCGACGCTCAAGGAGCTGGGCAAGCGCTGGAAGCCGGAGATGGTCAGCGGCTTCAAGAAAGCGCAGAAGCACACCGCGCTGGCCGACATCGTCGAGTCGATCGAAGAACTGAAGTATTACCGCGAGCACTTCATCAAGCTGTGATGAAGGCGCTACTGCTGGCGCTGGGCGCCTTGACCTCTCTTGGCGCGTCGGCGCAGCAGTTTTCCTATGGCGACTGGGCTGTCTCGTGCGACAACACGCGGCACTGCGAGGCGGTCGGCTATCAGCGTGAAGACGCCGAGCTGCCGGTGACCATGTGGCTGGCGCGCGATGCCGGCGGCAATGCACCGGTCACCGTGCGTATCGATGCGCAGTCGGAGCAGGACGGCACTGGCCCGTACAGCATCCGTGTCGGCAAGGTGGCCGTGAGTGGCATCAAGCAGGATGGGACGCTGAGCGCGGAACAGATCGCGCGCCTGCTGCCGGCCATGAAGGAGGCGGACAGCGCTATCGTCACCGATACCAAACATCAGTGGGAACTGTCGCTGGCCGGCATGAAGGCGGCGCTGCTCAAGATCGATGATCTGCAGGGGCGGGTGCTGACCGTGACCGCGCTGGCGCGTCCGGGCCTCAAGCCGGCCAGCGCCGTACCTGCTGCGCTGCCTGCGCCCGTGCTACGTGCGGCGCCTGTGCTGGCGTCGCGCGACAGCGACCAGAAGCTGCTGCCGGCGATCCTGAAAGTGCTGCGCGATGCGGACTGCGATGCCGATGCGCCCAACGCGGACGAACGCCGCAACAGCGAAATCTACCGGCTCTCCGCCAGCGAAGTGCTGGTGTTCCGTGAATGCACACGTGGCGCTTATCAGGCGTCGTATGGCATCTGGCGTGTGAGCGACAAGTCGCCGTACAAGGCGGTGCGCGTCGTGCTGCCGACCGTCAGCGGCGGCCAGCCCGACGACATGCTGATCGAGCCGTCGTTCGACAAAGGCGTATTGAGCTCCTTTGCCAAGGGGCGCGGGCTGGCCGATTGCGGCAGCTTCGATCAATGGCTGTGGACTGCCGACGGCTTCAAACTGCTGGAGTCGTCGGAAGGGCCGATATGCCGTGGCATGCCCGGCGGCGGCTTCATGCTGCGGCGCTGGACTGCGAAACACTGAGGCCGGTAGCGCCCTGGTGGTGCTGTGGCGCACGGTGAAGCGGCAGGTGCAGGTCTACAGTAGGGCATCTTAAACTGCCTCCCTCGCCGCCATGACACGGTCTTCCATCCTGCTGCTGGCTGCAGTGCCGCTGTTGCTGGCGGTACTGGCTGCCTGTTCGCCGCTTACCGCGCTGAATGCCCTCACGCCTGGCACGGCCTCCGAACGCACGGCCAATCTGGCGTACGGCGACGGCCCGCGCCGCAAGCTGGACGTCTACCAGCCCCGTGATGCGCATGGCGCGGCGCCGGTGGTGGTGTTTTTCTACGGCGGTAACTGGGTCGCGGGCGAGCGCGAAGACTATGCGTTTGTCGGCCGTGCGCTGGCTTTGCGTGGCATCGTCACCGTGATTGCCGATTACCGGCTGTATCCCGAAGTGAGCTATCCCGACTTTCTAAAAGATGCGGCGCAAGCGGTGGCATGGGCGTACCGCGAGGCCGGGCACTATGGCGGCGATCCGCAACGCCTGTTCGTCATGGGCCACAGCGCTGGCGCCTACAACGCTGCCATGATCGCACTGGATGGCCGCTGGCTGGCGGAGCAGGGCATGACGCCCTCCGCACTGCGCGGCTGGATCGGCCTGGCCGGGCCGTATGATTTCCTGCCGATCGAAAATCCGACCACCAAACCGGTGTTTCACTTTCCTGCTACGCCGCCTGAGTCGCAGCCCATCCATCACGTCACTGCGGCCAGCCCGTCGGCGTTGCTGATCGCGGCGCGTAGCGACAAGCTGGTCAATCCCACGCGTAACACGGCCCATCTGGCGGCTGCGCTGCGCGCGCAGCACGTACCGGTGCAGGAGCTGTACTACGACAAGGTCAGCCACACCACGCTGATCGCGACCTTTGCCACGCCGCTACGCTGGCTATCGCCGGCCCTGGAGGACGTGGCGGCGTTTGTACAGCGGCCCTGAATCGCGCGCCGCGATTTTCTTTTTGGAATTATCATTTCGCAAATATCAACTTACCAATATTTATTTGCGAAAACCATGTCCGATATCCTGGAACCCTCTCCGCCCGTCCTGCCTACCGAGCCGCCGCCGGTCAAAAAGAAATCTCGCTGGGGACGCTACGTGCTGTACGCGCTGGCAACGCTTGGCGTGCTGGCGATACTGCTGGTCGTGGCGGCCTTCTACAAGGCCAATAAAGGGCCGGTGCTGGTCAAGATTGACGAGACCGCTTCCATCGATGAGTCCATGACCCGCAACTACGGCAAGTACTCGCCCGAGAAAAAAGGCTGGGTGTATGTGGATGAAAACAACCAGCCCTTCCTGGTCCGTGTGATCCAGCAGGCGCGCATTGAAGCGGTGGGCGCCAGCGACGAGCTGTACTTTGCCGTCAGCGGCACCGGCCTCGGCGCCAGCCAGAGCAGTTTTTATGGCGTGTTCCAGATCCGTTCGGACGGCAAGGGCGGCGACGGCCTGGTGGAAATCAGCGATCCGCACCGCTACGACAGTCCGGTGCCGGTGACGCCCGAAAGAGTGCGCTTTGAGGCCTTGTCGGAAAATACCTGGGCCTGGGTGATCAAGACCCAGGATGCGACCAATCCCAAGCAGGACCGGGTGAGCGTCAACAACGTCATGCTGGCGCCGCATGGCGACACGATTGCAGTGCTGGCCAATTTCAAGGCGTCGGCGGAATCTGATCCGGGGGATTGTGCGCAGGCCAATGCCGAGCATGAATCGTGGCAAAAGCAGATGAAGCAATACGAGAACCTGCCCGAGAACGCGTCGGATGAAGACGTCATGAGTGCCGAGGCGCTCTCGGACAACGAGCCGCGCCGCTGTGAGCGCGTGCGCTGGAGCTACACTACCGCGCCCGTGGTGAGTGCGCAACCAGGTCCGCTCACTGTTTCCGTCAAAGGATCGCAGTACGGCGTGCCGGTGGAGGGCAAGACCTGGAAGGTCATGTTCGACAGCAAGGCCTTTGTGTACAACGTGCCGGCGGAGTTGATCCCGGATTAAAGTCCACGCAACACGAAGGGCACGCCTCTGGCCCAGCGGTTGGACGACAGCGAGAACGTCAGCGCGCGCACCTGGTGGTACCAGCCGGCCGGCACGTACAGCATGTCGCCAGGATGCACGATGACTTCGATCATCGTGGCCTGGCGGGCCAGCGGAAACTGAGTGTAGTCCGGCGCCTCCGGATCGAACGGCGAGCCAAACAGGATCGGGTTCGCTTCACGCGGATAGATGAATTCGTCGTGATGCGGCGGCGACAGGAAGATGCGCTTGGTGCCCCAGATCTGGGCGAAGATATTGTCGTCGTAATCGCAGTGCAGCGGCGTCACCGTGCCGGCCGGGCCGATCCAGAAGCGGGGCGGTCCCATCTTGTCGAAATACGTGGGCCAGTGGCACATGCGGTTCAGCTCGCGCAGTTCCAGGTTGCCGAGGTAGGGCGGCAAGCCTTCCGTGGCAGCGGCCAGGTCAAGATATTCGGCCATCGTCATGTCCGCCATCGCGCGGTCGGCGGCAAACGCGGTGCCGATGTAGTCGCCAACGCGGGCGCGCACGTGCAGATGGCTGTACTGCTCGCGCAGAATGCCGGGCGCTTGCGCGGTCAGTGACCAGCGGCCGACGATGCCCTCGATCAGAAACGGCAAACCTTGCGCGGCGCGCTCGCGGAACGCCGCCGCATTCATGGCCCGCACGCGTGGCACTTCCTGGATGGTTGCCAGGCTACGCGAAGCCTGCTTGATCTGCTCGCGCATGGCGTGAATCGACGCCACCCCGCGCACTTGCGCATCGCGCGCCTCCAGCGCCAGCTTCTTGGCCGCCGCTTCCTCCGGCGATAGCACAATACGCGGCGGCAGCTTGTTTGATACTTCTTTCGACATAAGCCCTTCCTTGATGGGGCATCTATTTTACGCGATAGTCCAAGTCATGCCGCTGATCTTTATCGCGAATATCGGCCACCAGTATTGGGAGACTTATTTCTGTTTAACTTGTAGATGACATAGTCTGCGCTAAGAAGTGCTGTTGCTCTGCATATGAGGAAATAGATTTCAAGACCTTGTAAGTATGTGTCGAAGTGCTTGGCATCAAATGTGATCGTACGGCCACCTGCTATCTGGAATGTAATCTGAGGGGGTGTCTGGTTTAGTTTTATTCTGAGGGCTACCTTGTCGGGTATATCTTTCCGCTCCCACTCCTGCTCCTTGTGAGAACCTAGCATGAAGATATACCCCTCTAGCGAATGAATAAATCCACTCGCCAAGTCGAAATACGCGTCGATCTCTGCCAGGTTCGGATCCGCGTACTCATGCTCCATTTTGTTGCGGATTCTGTTTAGTTTTTCGAGGGAGCGGGATGAGAGCAGGCCGGTTTTGGAGAAAAAATCCAGTTTTCTGGGAAAACTTTTAAGAATGTTGGACAGCCCCAGAATATGGATGAAGGTATCCATTTCACACTCCGTGGCGCGTTTCAGGTTCGAAACGCAATTAATGCGAGCAGCAGTTGTCCCATGAGTGAGCTCTTGTTCGGCAAATTCAAGATAATCAAAAGGCATCAAATCAAAATCAGGAAACTCGAGATCCGTCCCGCTACTGCTTGAATGCTGTAGTGCTTCAAAATTTTTTGTTAGATAGTCGCACAGAACTTCGTAGTCCTGCATTTTGATGGCGTCTTTTTCTGTCTTCATATCTTTGAGTAGTTTTACCACGTAAGGGCGGCATGTGACGTCTTTGATTTGCCGAACTCAGTAAGCGGCGCGGATGGTTTCGTTGGTGATGGCGAGGCGTGAGGCCAGCGTGTTGACGACGTAGCGGTGGAATTGCTGGGCGGTGTCGCCGTCTTCCGCTTCCATGCGTTGCAGGGCTGCCAGCGACAGGCTGCGCACCAGGGTCGGCACATCGGCGCGGACGTCGGCGCTGCGGGGATTCTGGGTGTACAGCGCCATCTCGCCAACGATGGTGCCCACGCCGAAGGAACGTAGGCGCAGGGCGTCGCCGTTGGTCATCGGCAGCGAGACGGTGACACGGCCGTATTCGACAATGTAGACGGCATCGCCAGGATCGCCACGCGTGAACAGCAGTTCGCCGGCCGCCAGCTGGCGCGGCACCAGCTGCGCATTGAGCCGCGCCAGCGCAGCGCGCGTGAAGTGGGTCTGCAGTCCGGCCGCCGTGCCTTGCTGATGCGGGAAAGTCGCCAGGATCTGTTCCTCGATCCATTCCATGCCCGCGTCCAGGCTGCCGAAGTCCTGCACGGTCTTGCTGAACATGCCTGCGCGGGCAAGCAACTGACGCGCATCGGCCGGCAGGGCGGTCAGCACCAGCGTGACGCCTGCGGTATCGCAGATCTGCCGCAGCTTCATGAAGCTCACGGAGGTAGAGGCGTCCAGGCCGTCGATGCGGCGGAAGTCCAGCACGACGAAGCGCGGCGCCAGGCCTGCCGTCAGCCGGGCGCGCACATGCTGCAAGATCGAATTGGCGGTGGCGAAGAACAGGAATCCGTGCAGGCTGGCGCCAACGACCTGGTCGCCATGCGCGCGCAGCAGCGCCGTATCCGCCATCGAGCGCTCGACGTTGGAGCTGAATGTGCGGCCGTCAAACTCGCTGCGGATCACGCTGATGCGGCCATACTTGACCACAAACAGCACGCAGGCGGCAATGATGCCCAGTCCGACGCCGGACACCACGCCATACACGGCGATCACCACCACGATCAGCGGAATCAGCAGGTATTCAGCGCGCCCCAGCTTGCGGTAGGAATTGACCAGCCATTCGCGGATCAGGCCGATGCCGATATACAGTTGCAGGCCGACCAGCACGGATTTGGGCATCCAGCCGATCAGGCCGGGAAAGAGGGCGATGACGATGAGACAGCCCGCCGCAGCCGCCAGGCCACTGCTGCGGCCGGAGGCGCCCGCGCGGCGGTTGAGCAGCGTGCGGCTCAGCGACTGGTAGCCGACGATCCCGCCCAGCGCGCCGCACAGCAGATTCGCCAGGCCGGCCGCGCGCATCTCCTGGTTCAGGTCGGGGTCCTGCTGGCAAGCCAGGCCGGCGCCCGTGGCGTTGAGCAGGATGGTCAGCGCGGAGACGGCTGCCACCACAAAAAATTCCGGCAGGTGGTGGGCGATGACGGCCCAGTCGATCTGCCCTGGCGGCAGCGACATCGGCAATTGCAGCGCCGACAGCGGCACGCTTTCAAACAGCAGGCCCAGATGGCGTGCCCGTTCGGGCGTCATGCCGGTCAGGGCCAGTCCCGCAAAGAACACCAGCAAGCCCGAGCCGATGCCGATGGGGACCACCAGCGTGAAGCGCCTGATGTAGCGCGCGCCGGTCAGCAGCACGGCGCACACCACCACAGCGGGCAGCCAGGCCAGCCACGACAGTTCACCCAGCGCGCCCAGGTGCGACCAGTGCAGATTCTCGCCGGTCAGCACACGGAACGAGCCCGCCAGCAGCAGATAGCCCGTACCCGCCAAGTAGCCGCCCATCACCGGATACGGCAGGAACTGAATCAGCGTGCTGCCTCTGGCCGCGCCCAGCCCATACAGCAGCGCGCCGCTGACCAGTGAGCTCAGCGCCAAAGCCGCCAGCAGTGTCATCAGCAGGTCATGCCCGCCGCCCGGCACAGTCATGTCCGCCGCCATGCCGCTGGCCATGCCGGCCAGGATGGCGGCCGAGTTGCCATCCGGTCCGCCGATGGAAAACTTGATCGAGCTGCACAGTGCAATCACCGACGCCGCCACCACGCAGCTCATGAGCGTGACCAGCACACCCGCATGCTGGTACTGCGCCAGGTCGCCGCTGAAGATCAGCGCCGCATAGCTGAGCGCGTAGCACAGCATCACGACCGAGGACAACAGCCCGGCGCCGATATTCGCCGGTAGCGTGCCGGCGCTGGCCGGCGGCGGCTGCAATCTGATGGCCGGGCGCATCAGGCCAACGCCTGCCACACCAGCCAGGCATTGGCGGCGGAGATGATCGCAAACAGGCACCACGACAGCGCCATGGTCCACCAGGCGTTGACGAAGTTGCCCATGATGCGTTGCTGCGAGGTCAGGCTCACCAGCGGATACATGGCAAACGGCAGCTGCATGCTCAACACTACCTGGCTCAGCACCAGCAGCTTGCCGACCGAATGCTCGCCCAGCACCAGCACGCCGATCATGGCCGGCACCAAGGCCAGTCCGCGCGTGATGGCACGCCGCTGCCAGCAGGGGATCTTCATTTTCAGGAAGCCTTCCATGATGACTTGCCCTGCAATGGTGCCGGTGAAGGTGGAGCTTTGGCCCGACGCCAGCAAGGCCAGGCCAAACAGGATGGCGGCCAACGCCGTGCCGGCGACCGGCTCCAGCAGGCGGTAGGCATCGTCGATGTCGAGCATGCGGTCGTTGCCCGGCTGATAGAACGCGGCCGCCGCCAGCACCAGGATGGCGCCGTTGATCAGCAAGGCCAGTAGCAGCGACACAATCGTATCGATGCGCGACAGGTTGATGGCCTGGCGTTTGGCGCTGTCATGTTTTGCGACCACGCGCGTCTGCACCACCGACGAATGCAGGTAGAGGTTATGCGGCATCACGGTGGCGCCCAGGATGCCGATGGCCAGGTACAGCGGCTCGCGCTGCGACAGTGTGGTGAGGGAAGGGACCAGGCCGGCGGCCACCGCGTGCCAGTCCGGCTGCACGAAAACCAGTTCGGCCAACAGGCAGATGGCGACCGTCAGGATCAGGCCCAGCACGATGGCCTCGACCTGGCGGAAGCCTTTGCCTTTGAGGCCGAGCACAATCAGCGTATCCAGCGCGGTCAGCGCCACGCCGACCGGCAGCGACACGCCCAGCAACAGTTTGAACGCGAGCGCACAGCCCAGCACTTCGGCCAGATCGCAGGCAATGATGGAAATTTCAGCGAAGCCCCACAGCGCCTTGCCGACTGCGGGCGGGTACTGCTCGCGGCAATGCACCGCCAGATCCTTGCCGGTGACGATACCCAGCCGCATGCTCAAACACTGCAGCACAATCGCCGCCAGGCTGGACAGCACGACCACAAACAGCAGCTGATAACCGAACTGCGAACCGCCCTGGATCGCCGTGGCCCAGTTGCCCGGGTCCATATAGCCGACCGACACCAGCAGGCCGGGGCCGGCAAAGCGCAGGACTTTCTTCCAGAAGGGATCGCTTTCCGGCACCGCGACGGTGCCCGCGACTTCAGAAGGGCAGAACGGCGCAGTCGCGGTGGTGGGCAGCTTGAACGAGAACATAGGCATCCTGAAAATGATGCCTAAATTCTACTTTAGATGCGAGGCGGCTGCCTCTGTCATTGTGCCGCTTACTCTGCCGATTCGGCGCCGTGGCACTTCTTGTACTTCTTGCCGCTGCCGCATGGGCAATCGTCATTGCGGCCAACCTTTGGTTCTTCGCGCTTGACGGTTTCCACGGCGGCCTTGCGGCGTGGCAGCCAGAACTTGTAGATGTTGGGCAGGTTGGCTTCCAGTTCCAGCGCCAGCTTGTGGGCCTTGACCGGATCTTCTACCAGCGCCAGTTCCTCTTCTTCGATTTCATCCGCGCCCAGCAGATACACAGGACGCATGAGGTCGGCCACTTCCGAATCCCAGATCGGCTGCCACGAGCCTGGACGCAGGTCCATGCCTTCATAGAAGCCCCAGCACCAGGCTTCGGCGTTGATCAGGGTCTGGCCTTCGTGCTCGTGCTCGACGAACAGCGGCTCGAATTCTTTCGGCGCCACTTCAAACGTCACCAGCACTTCGTTCATGAAGCGCATGATGAGGTGGATGATGCGCTGCTCTTCCTTCTCGTGCTTGAAGGACGGGATGTCGGTGTCTTCCTTGCCCCAGACTTTCTTCAGCCATTCGGATGGCATGATGGATTCCGGGCCGATGGCGATGGCCGTCAGATAGCCATGCAGCATGTCCATGGTCATCGCATCTTCTGGCGTGCGGTCGGACAGCAGGAAGCTGTCCAGTTCGTCGAATTCTTTTTCGCTCAAGGGCTGATCGAGTTGCATAGCGTGCTCTTTTTATTTGGTGGAAGCCGACAGTATACACGCCGCGCCCCGTACAATGGCGCTTATGACAGTCCAACACCCCTATTCCGCGTTGAGCCCCGATTGTGTGCTCGACGCCCTCGACAGCATCGGGCTGCGCGGCGATGGCCGCCTGCTGGCGCTGAATAGCTATGAAAACCGTGTCTACCAGGTCGGCATTGAAGACGACAAACCGCTGGTGGTGAAGTTCTATCGTCCCGGCCGCTGGAGCGACGAGGCCATCCTCGAAGAGCATGCGTTCACGCAGGAGCTGGTGGCGGCCGAGATCCCCGTCGTGCCGGCGCTGGCGCTGCATGGCAGCACGCTGCACCAGTTCAACGGCTTCCGGTTTGCCGTATTCACGCGCCATGGCGGCCGGGCGCCGGAATTGAGCGATCCGTCCGTGCTGGAATGGACCGGGCGCTACATCGGCCGCATCCATGCGGTGGGCGCGGCGCGGGCTTTTCAACATCGTCCGGCGCTCGATATCGATACCTTTGGCACCGAGCCGTGCGAATTCCTGCAGGCGAACGACTTTATTCCGCTGGACCTGAAAGCCTCCTATGCCGCCATCGCCCAGCAGGCGCTGGATGGCGTGCGCCGCAGCTATGACCGGGCGGGCGCGTTGCCGCAGCTGCGTCTGCACGGCGATTGCCATGGTGGCAATGTTTTGTGGACCGATGCCGGCCCCCATTTTGTCGACTTTGACGATGCCCGCATGGGGCCGGCCATCCAGGACTTGTGGATGATGCTGTCCGGCGAGCGCGCCGAACAGGTGCGCCAGATGGGCGACATCCTGGCCGGCTACGAGGACTTCTGCGAATTCAATCCGCGCCAGATGCATCTGGTCGAGGCCTTGCGGACGCTGCGGCTGATTCACTATTCGGCCTGGCTGGCGCGCCGCTGGGACGACCCGGCCTTCCCGGCGGCTTTCCCATGGTTTAACACCCAGCGCTACTGGCAGGACCGCATCCTGGAGCTGCGCGAGCAGGTCGCGCTCATGGACGAGCCGCCGCTGCCAATCTAAGAAATAGCGGGTTTTTCCGTGTCTGCTTGCGGCTAGGCTTGTCTGGTTGCTACATGATAATGAGTGCTCAGAAATCCTTTTCTAGCGAGAGTTCTCATGCAAGCACAACTGGACAAACAAGACCGCGCAACCGACCACGACTTGCTGCCGCTGCCCATGCTGTCACTGCATGAGACCGAGGACGCCGGCCCGGCCCAGCTGCCGCGTGCGGCAATGGAAATGAAAGCCATCCAGGAGGCCATCGCGCGCGTTGAAGCGGAAGCCAAGGCCGCCTGCGCTGCCGAAAGCCGGGCGCATGCCGAAGCACGCGCCCGGGCGCTGGCGGATGACCGCGCAGCCATGGATGCGGCAGCGGCGGCGGTCGCGCTGCAAAATGCCCAGGCGTCGGAAGAGGCGATCATTGCCAACAAAGAGCGGCTGGAATCGCTGCGCGCGGCGGCGCAGGCCAGCGTCGCGCGTCTGGATGCCGTCAAACAGGAAACTGCCGAACTGCGCGCCCGCGCCGAGGCGGACAATCAGATCCGCCAGGCTGCCGAAGAACGCGCCAAAGCTGAAGGCGAAAACCGCAAGCGCGCGCAAGAACACATGGCCACCGAAGCCGAGCTGGCACTGCAAGCCTCGCGCGCAGCAGAAGAACTGCAAGTCCAGACTGAGCAAGCGCGCCTGCAGGCCGCGGAGCGCGTCGCTGCCGTCCAGGCCGCCAAGGATGAAGTGGTGGGGATCGCCTCGGCCGATGCGCGTGTCGCCACGCTGGCGCGCGAACGTGAACGTCACGCCCATGCTGCACGCCAGACCGCGCAGCAGCTGGCCGAAGCGGAAGCGGAAGCGCTGGAACTGACCAAGCAGCGCGAACGTGCGGATCAGATCGCGCTGGAATCGGCGTTCAACCGTTCCGCGGCCGAAGTGCGCGCACTGGAAGAAGCGCGTGCGCTGGCGCACCTGGAGCAGGAGCGTGAACAGATCGCGCTGGCCAAGGCCGAATCCGAACACAGCGCCGCGCAATCGCTGCGCCTGCGCCTGCAAACCGAAAAAGAAATCCGCGACGCGGCCATCCACCGCGAACGCCTGGAAGCCGTTGCCGCCGCCAGCGCGCAAGCGCGCCGCGAAGCCGACGCGCGCATCCTGGCCGCGACCGAAGCGCGTATCGAAGTCGACAACCAGCTGCGCGCCGTCGCCCAGGCGCGGGTCCAAGCGGAAGAAGAGGCCGAGATCGCCACCCATGCCAAAGTCGAGGCCGAATCCGCTGCGTTGCAACAGGCCAAGCTGCGCAAGGCCGCCGATGACATCGCCGCCGAAGCTGCACGCGTGGACAGCCTGGAGCAGCAACGCGCTGCCATGCTGGCCAGCGAGCGTGCCGCACTGTCGCAGGCCGCTGCCGAACTGGCCGCCAGCCAGAACGCCGCCGAACAACAAGCCGTCGCCACGCTGGCCCAGCACGTCGAAGCGCAGAACGCCGCCAATACCGTTGCTGCACAGCGTGCAGAACAGGCTGCTGCACTGCTCAAGGCCGAGCAGGAGCGCGCGGCCGCCGAGCAGTCAGCCATCATCTCGCTGAAAGAGAAACTGGACGCCGAACAGCGCGCCACCGAAGCCGCGCAGCAGCGCGTCGCCGCCGAGCGTGCCCAGACTGCGGCGTTCCGTCAGCAACAGGAAGCCGAGCAACGTCTCACCGCAGCGGCCGAGCGTGAAACCGAAGCCGCGCGCGTGATGGCGCAGCAGGTATCGGCGGAAGCCGAACAGAAAGCCATCGCTGCGCAAGCCTTGGCGGTGCAAGCGAGCCTGGCGGTCGAACTGGGCGTGGTGCACGCCGAGCGCGCCCGTACCGAGCAGGAAAAAGCCGCCAAGGCAGCAGAGCTGCTGCAAGCTGAACGTGAATTCGTCGAAGCCGAACGCAAATCGCTGGCGCTGATCGACCAGAAGCTGACCCAGCAGCGCATCACCACGGCGTCGGAAGCGCGCGCATCGCAAGCGATTGCCGGCCGGTTGGAAGCCGAGAAAAACCTCGCCGCCAGCGCCCGCCAGCGCGCCGACGATGAGCAGGCCGAAACCGCACTGATGCAAGAACGCGCGCAAGCAGAGCAGGCCGCCGCCCAAGCCGCCGCCGACAAAGTCGCCGCGCAGAAAGCCTTGCTGGAAGCGGCACAAGCCCACGCCGCGATGCAACGCAAGGTCGCCGACACCACCGCCGCGATGACCGCCACCAAGCAACAGCTGCTGGCACTGGAAACCCGCCGCCTGGCTGCCGCCCAGAAAGTACTGGCCGCCGTCGAAGCCAAAGTCGCCGCCGAAGCCGCCCTGGCCGCCGACAACAGCCCAGTGATCGCCACGCTGGACGACGCCCGCGCCCGCAAAGAAGCCGCCCGCCAATCGCCGGCAGCCGACGCCACCCAAGCCGTCTGGCGCGCCCGCTAACAATCCGGGGTCAGGTCCGTCATTTCTACACGAGCTCTGCCGTAGTCACGTGACTACGGCAGAGCTCGTGTAGAAATGACGGACCTGACCCCGGAGTTTAGAAGCTGTAGCCGAGGCCGATGAGGAGCAGGTCGGCGTCGCGGTGGTAGTCAGTGACCACGCGGTTCCAGGCGGCTTCCGCCACTACGCGCTTGGCCAGGTGGTAGCGGCCGGCGATGCTCACCAGGCCGGCTTTGTGGGAGCGCTGGCCTTCCGCGTCCGGCACCTTGGCCGTGAAGTAGGGACCTGCGCCCATCCCCAGCTCGACTTTCTCATTCAGTGATCGGATCAGCCACAGCTGTGTGGCGATGCCGTTGCGCTTGCTTTGCGCGGTGTTGCCTTCGTTGATGGCGGTGACGGTCCAGTCGATATAGCGGCTCACTGCGCGCCGGTATTCTATCGCCGCGATCGTGGCGCGCTCCGAGTCCAGGCTGTTGTTGATGCCCTGGCCCGCCATGACGGTCACTGCTTCGTCGGTGCTCGCACCTTGCACATGCAGTTTGTCGCCTTTGACGCCGTTGAACTGGTAGCCCACGCCCAGCATCAGCGCGGTGGTCGCGTCTTTGCCGGTCGGTGAGATGCGGTTGAGCTGTACCTGGTTGTACCAGCGGCTGTCGGGATAGTGGTAGGTCGCCTGCAGGCTGTAAATGGCGGCCCAGCCGTGGTCGTTGGTGTACTGGGTGCCGACCGCATTGTGCAGCTCGGTGGTGTCGAAGTAGTAGTACTGGCCGGCCCCTGCGCCGAAGGTCCAGCCGGGCTGGTTGTAGCCGGTGCGCACCCAGATCTGCCCGGCGACACCATCGCGGTGGTGGTCGGTCGGGTGGCCTTCGTTGAGGTAGCTCAGGCTCAGCGCGAAGTGCTGGCCGACCGGGTGGGAGTAGGAGACGCCGGCGCTGAAGCTGTTCTCCTGCGCTTGGTTGACGTGCAGCGCGCCGGCATAGCCAGTCACTTCCTGAGCGGACACGGCGCCCGCTGCCAGCGCCAGCAGGCCGCAAATGATGTGTTTCATATAACTTGATTTCCAGCAAAAGAACAAGTCTACTGGAAATCAATATTTGCTGTTTTTCAGTACGTGTTTTGCGTAGGGGTTACTGCTGGGTCACGACTTTGGTGACGTAGTATTCCGTCTCGCCAAAGCACTGGGTGGGCACGCCTTTGTGCTGGGCGTAGCTCAGGATCACGCGCTTGCCGGTGGCGGCAGTGAGGTCTTTGGCCACCTGTTCGTCGCGCACGCTGAATTCGAATTTCTCGGGAATCGCGCCCGGCATCGAGGTCAGCAGGATTTCGCCTTCCCAGGTTTTGCACACCCAGCCGCGGGTGGAGAACTTTTGCAGGTAGCCGGCGCGCTCGCCTTCGGAATAGGAGACGTGCAGCATGGCCCAGGTGTAGGCCGCCATCAGCAGCACGGCGGCGGCGAGCAGGCCGATGAAGGACAGCAGGATGCGTTTGGAAGTGGTCATAGTGGTTCTGAGTTAGGCAATGTTTTGAATATTATCACGCGGCGTTCCGGCGTTTGTGGCGCACCGATGACCACAGCGAGACGGCAATAAACGCCACGCCGGACAGGCCGGTGAACCATTCGGGAATGTGGTATTTGACGCTGGCCAGCATGATGACGGCCAGAATGCCGATCGCGTAGTGCGCGCCGTGCTCAAGGTAGACGTATTCGTCCAGCGTGCCCTTGTGGACCAGGAATACGGTCAGCGAGCGCACGAACATGGCGCCAATCGCCAGCCCCAGCATGATGACCACGACGTCGGTGGTAATCGCGAAGGCGCCGATCACGCCGTCAAAGCTGAACGAGGCGTCCAGCACTTCCAGGTACAGGAAGCCGCCGATGCTGCCTTTGGCGACGGCGGCCACCACCGGCGCGACGCCGGCTTCGGTGGTGTCGTCGTCCTCGTCCGGCTCGTCTTCTTCCAGCAGGCTGCTGATCCAGCCCACGGCCAGGTAGATGATGACGCCGACCACGCCGGCGGTCAGCACGGTGTATTGCGCTTCGGCCGCAACCAGCGAGACGCAGGCAAACACTGCGGCCAGGGTCAGCAGCACGGCCAGGCTTTCGGTGCCGTGCTGGCCCAGTTTTTCTTCGATCCAGCCCAGCCAGTGCAGTTCTTTCTGGTCGTCGAACAGGAAATTCAGGAACACCAGCAGCAGGAAGGCGCCGCCGAAGGCCGCCACCTGGGCATGGGCGCCAGTCAGGTAGCGCGAGTATTCCTGCGGCGCGTTGGTGGCCATGTGCCACACGTCCAGCAGGCCGAGGCCGGTGGCCAGCGAGACGATCAGCAGCGGGAACAGCAGGCGCATGCCAAATACTGCAACCAGGATGCCGACGGTGAGGAACAGCTTGCGCCAGAATTCGTTCCAGTGGCGCAGCACGGAGGCGTTGACGACCGCGTTGTCAAACGACAGCGACACTTCCATGATGCCAAGGACGGCGGTGATCCACAGCGCTTGCACCATGGCGCTGACGCCACCGTGGTTGTAGCCCCACCAGCCCGCCAGGGCCATGAGGATGAAGGTGACGGCAAAGGAGATTCGGAAGTGCTGCATCGTTGTCTTTATTGAAATTTTGAGGATGGGGTGAATTTTATATTACTTGCTTCCGCCGCTGGGGCACCGTCTGCCATAATGTCGCCACAAAAAATGCAAAGGATTCAATCATGGACATCGCTTACCTCGTTACCCCGCTGCTGACCTGGATCACGGTGGGCCCGATCAAGTTTCTGATTAATAGCGCCAAAGCGCGCAAATGGGCGTTTAATCTGGTCGGTAACGGCGGTTTCCCAAGCAACCACAGTGCGGTGGTGTCCAGCATGGCGACCTTGATCGCGTTGCGCGAAGGCATCGGCCATCCGGCGTTCGGCGTTGCCGTGACGTTGTGCTTTATCGTGATTATCGATGCCAACAGCCTGCGCCAGCACGTCGGCAAGCAGGCCGCCGCCATCAACCGGCTTGCCAAAGAGGATGGCGGCCACCAGTGGCTGCGCGAGCGCATGGGCCATACGCTGGTGGAAATCGCCGGTGGCTTGACCACCGGTATTATCATGGGCCACATCATCCACGCCGTGTTCGGCCGCGGCTAGGCTGCCTGGGCGGGGCGGGCTGTCCGCACCGCTGTCCGGCTGGACGTCCGCGCCAGCCTGCCGGTTTACCGTTTATCCTCCTATTTGGCGTTTCAGCCACAAATTCTACCGTCCGTCGCACTATGATTGACCTGAAAAGGTGGGTCACGGATACTCTGCGCCCTGTAGTCTGGATCATTCTAAAAGCACCCCAGGTGCCACTTTCTCGGAGAACTTTATGTTGCGCAAAACCCTTCTCGCTCTCGCCATTGCCTCCGCCCTGGTTGCATGCGGCAAGTCAGCCAAGGAGCCTGAAAAAGCTGGAGCGTCTGCTTCGGCCTCTGCTTCCGCAGGTAAAGACGACAAGAAAGTCACCTTGCAGATGTCGCCCGAAGATACCTTGACGGTTGAATCCAATGCGCTGGCGTCCGGCCCGGTCATCACCGGTTCGATCCAGCCCGAGCGCCGCGCCGATCTGCGCGCGGAGGTGAGTGCGGTTGTAGTTCAGGTACTCAAAGAAAATGGCGAGCCGGTGAAAAAAGGCGATGTGCTGCTGAAGCTGGACGAAACCTCGATCCGCGACAGCCTGACTTCGGCCGATGAAGCCACCCGCGCCGCCGAGCAGACGCTGGCCCAGACCCAGCGCATGTATGAGCGCCAGAAAACCCTGCTGGCCTCGGGCATGGTCTCGACCACCGCGATGGAAGACGCGGAAGTGCGCCGCAACAATGCCCAGAGCGATCTGGCCGCCGCCCGTTCGCGCTCGGTGGCCGCGCGCCAGCAGCTGACCCGCACCGTGGTGCGCGCGCCGTTTGACGGCATCGTCAGCGACCGCAAGGTGTCCAACGGCGATACCGCTGCGGTCGGCAAGGAACTCGTGAAAGTGATCGATCCCAACAGCATGCGCTTTGAAGGCATGGTCTCGGCCGACAAGATCGGCGTGGTCAAGGTGGGACAGCCGGTGCTGTTCCGCGTGAACGGTTATCCCGGCCAGGGCTTTAACGGCAAGGTCAAGCGGGTTGACCCGGCTGCCAACGCGGTGACGCGCCAGGTGGAAGTGCTGGTGGAGTTTGCCGACGCCAGCCGTCCCGGCGTGGCCGGCCTGTACGCCGAAGGCCGCGTTGAATCGCAGACCGCGTCGTCGCTGATGATCCCGCCGTCGGCGCTGGTGCAGGCGGGCGACAGCAATTATGTGTGGCGCGTCAAGGGCGGCGCGCTGACCAAGGTGCCGCTGACCATTGGCACGCGCGACGAACGCAGCGGCCGCTGGCAGGTGCTGACCGGCCTGCAGGCGGGCGATATGGTGGTGCGTGTGCCGGCTTCCGGTTTCAAGGATGGCCAGAAAGTGGAAATCGCTGCGCCTAAGGCAGTGGCTTCGGCTAAATAAAAGGGATATCAGCCATGTTCTTATCGGATTTTAGTGTTAAACGGCCCATCGCCACGATCGTGCTGATCGTCGCCATGATGTGCCTGGGCTTGATGGCGCTGAACAAGCTGCGCGTCAACCAGAACCCGGACGTGGAAGTGCCGTTCATCGTGGTCAACATTCCATACCCTGGCGCCTCGCCGGAGACGGTGGAGCGCGAGATCATCAACCGCCTGGAAAAGTCGCTCAACTCGATTACCGGCGTGACCGAGATTAATAGTACGGCGTCGGAAAGCTCGGCCAGCATCTTCATCAAGTTCACCTTTACCAAAAACCTGATTGAAGCGTCGGACGAAATCCGCAACGCGATTGCGGCCGTGCGCTACAAGCTGCCCACCGAGATGCGCGAGCCCATCCTGCAGCGCATCGATCCGGCGGCGCAGCCGGTGATGCAGATGGCGCTGTCGTCGAGCACCCAAACCCACGCGGAAATTTCGCGCCTGGCCGAGGACAAGCTGGCCGACCGCTTCCGCAGTATCGACGGCGTGGCTTCGGTCAACATCGACGGTTCGCTCAAGCGTGAGCTGAGCGTGCTGCTCAAAGCCGAGAAGCTGCGCGAGTACAACGTCTCGGTAGGCGATGTGGTCAATGCGCTGCGCAACCAGAACACCAATGCGCCAGTCGGCAAGGTGCGCGGCGACCTGGATGAGAAGAGCATCCGCCTGGTCGGCCGTATCGAGCGTCCGGAAGAGTTCCAGCAAGTGGTGGTCAAGCGCAATGGCGATGAGCTGGTGCGCCTGGCGCAAGTGGCGACGATTGAAGATGGCTTCGCGGAAGTCAATAGCCTCAGCGTGCGCTCCGGCAAACCCAACGTCGGTATCTCCGTGACCCGCTCGCGCGATGCCTCGACCGTGACCGTGGCTGCGAAGATCCGTGACATGGTCAAGGAAATGCAGAAGGAAATGCCGACCGGCACCAAGCTGGAAGTCACGCAGGATGATGGCGAAAACGCCGAGTCCAGCCTCAACAACGTGATCGAGGCGCTGGTGTTTGGCGCCGGCCTGACCATCTTTGTGGTGTACGCCTTCCTGAATTCGTGGCGCTCGACGCTGATTACCGCGCTGTCGCTGCCGACCTCGGTACTGGCGGCCTTCATCGGCGTCTGGCTGTGCGGCTTTACGCTGAACTTCATGACGCTGCTGGGCCTGTCGCTGGCGATCGGCGTGCTGATTGACGATGCCATCGTGGTACGGGAAAACATTGTGCGCCATATGCAGCTTGGCGCCGACCGCCGCACCGCCGCGCTGCGCGGCACGGCCGAGATCGGCATGGCGGTAGCCGCCACCACGTTCTCCATCATGGCGGTGTTTATTCCGGTGGCCTTCATGCCGGGCATCACGGGTGAATGGTTCCGTCCGTTCGCGCTGACGGTGACCTGCTCGGTGGCCGTGTCGCTGCTGATCTCGTTCACGCTGGACCCGATGCTGTCGGCGTTCTGGGGCGATCCGCCGGATCACCATAACGCGCCGCGCAAGGGCATCGAGAAGTATTTCGCCAAGTTCAACCACTGGTTTGACCATCAGGCCAACCGCTACGGCAATGTGATCGAATGGGCGCTGCATCACCGCCGCTCGATGGCCGTGATTGCGATGGCCACCTTTGTGGGCGCGATCATGCTGCAAGCCAAATTCGGCGGCGCCAGCTTTGTGCCGGCCTCCGACTGGGGCACGATTGCAATTGATGTGCGGACGCCATCGTCGTCGTCGCTGGAGTACTCGCGCCTCAAGCTGGAAAAGGCGGCCGTGATTGCCCGCACCATCAAGGAAACCAAGGAAACCAATAGCTACGTCAACCTGAGCGGTGGCCGTATCTACGTCGATATCGGCAAGAAGACCGAGCGCAAGCGCGGTGCGATTGAGGTTGCCAAGGAACTGCGCGAGAAGCTGGCAGGCCTGGTTGGCGCCGAGTACACGGTGCTGGACGACCTCAGCAACGGCGCCCGCAAACCGGTGCAGATTGAATTTACCGGCACCGATTCGCGCAAGCTGATGGAAATTACCAATGCCTTCATGGACCGTCTGCGCAAGGTGCCGGGCGCGGTTGATGTGGGCCTGTCGGAAATGGATCCGAAGGACGAGCTGCAGATTGAGCTGAACCGCGGCCTGGCCAATTCCATGGGGATTGCGGCGGGCGATGCGGCGCAGGCCCTGCGTGTGGCGTTTGCCGGTATCGAAGTGGGCGACTGGGTCGATCCGACCGGCGAGTCGCGCGATGTGGCAGTGCGCCTGGCGCCGGAAGACCGTACCAGCGCCGAGAACATCGAGCGCCTGCCGATCGCGGTGGCGGGCACCAACCAGATGGTGCCGCTGGACCAGATCGCCAGCGTCACCATGGGCAAGGGCCCATCGACCATCAAGCACAAGGATGGCAAACGGGTGATCGCGGTCAGCGCCAACGTCGAAGGCCGTTCGCCAGGCGAGGTGACCACGGACGCCATGAAGCTGGTGAAAGACATCGACTTCCCGCCAGGCTACGGCCTGGCCCTGGGCGGCGCCGGCAAGGACATGCAGGAAGTGTTTGGCGCCATGGGCATCGCGCTGATTGCCGGCATCGGCCTGATGTACCTGATTCTGGTCATGCAGTTCGGCTCGTTCACGGCGCCGATCGGGGTGATGCTGTCGCTGCCACTGTCGCTGATCGGTGTGGTGATCGGTCTGCTGCTGACCAACAGCACGATTAATCTGATGAGCTTGATCGGCGTGATTATGCTGATGGGCCTGGTGGCGAAGAATGCGATCCTGCTGCTGGACGCTGCCCGCAAGCGCCAGGAGGAAGGCTTCAGCCGTGAGGATTCGCTGATGTACGCCGGCCGCATGCGCCTGCGTCCTATCCTGATGACCACTTTCGCGCTGATCGCCGGCATGTTCCCGGTAGCGCTGGGACTGGGCGAGGGCGGTGAGTTCTATCGTCCAATGGCGATCGCGATTATTGGCGGCACCATCACCTCCACGCTGCTGACCTTGCTGATGGTGCCCACCTTCTACGACAGCATCGAGATTGCCAAGGACAGCATGGGCGCCAAGTTCCGCCACCGTGCCGCCCGCCAGCCGGTGGCCCTGGCGGCCGTGGTGACGCTGCTGGAAGCACTGCTGACGCTGCTGCTGGTGCGCTTTGTGTACCGCATGATCGTCAAGGCGGTGCGCAAGCTGACCGGCCGTGGCGGCCCGCAAACGCCTGCCGCCGCCCCGGTGGAAGAAGAGCGAAAAATTGCGTAATAGTATTTTTAATTAAGTACGGGAAAGGGCCTTCGGGCCCTTTTTTTGTGGCTGATGTGCAGAGCATCTGCTCGGTTTCAAGGTCTTAATTAGTATTCCTCCTCTAACGGCTTGCCTTTTGCAATGTTTTACTTGTGTAGTATGCTGCTGGCCTTCCGGTACTAAAAATTGGTTACCGGACCACAAAACCATTTATAAAGCGAGACTGTCATGCAGCACAAATATCTCCCCCTGATTATTGCCGCCGCGTTCAGCGCGATTTCCGTCAGCGCCCAGGCGTCGGGCTACCGTTTTGGTTCGCAAAGCGTGTCCGGCCAGGGCACGGCGGACGCCAACGGCGCTGAAGCCGCTGATGCTTCGACCATCTTCTACAACCCGGCCGGCCTGTCCCGTCTGGACGGCACGCAGATCAGCGCCGGCGCCACCGTCGTGGTGCCGCATTCGACCTTCTCGGATGCCGGTTCGACCCACTTCACCGGCCAGCCAGCTGGCGGCACCGCGGCCAAGGACTACGCACCGGACTCCGTGACCGCGCCATCGCTGTACGTCAGCAAAAAGCTCAACGACCAGTGGGCCGTGGGCCTGGGCCTGTTCGTGCCTTACGGCGCCAAGCTGAACTACGGCGACACCTGGACCGGCCGTTACGCACTGTCCAACATCAAGCTGGAAGCCATCAACCTGAACCCGTCGGTATCGTGGAAGCTCAATGAGCACCACGCGTTCGGTTTCGGTATCGATGCGGAATACATGAAAGCCGAACTGGCCCAGGCCGTGGACGTGCCAGGCTCGGTGGCCGCACTGTCGAGCGGCCCGGGTGCTGCACAAGGCGCGCTGCTGATCAAGCAGATCGCGGCACTGGGCGGCAATCCGGCACTGCTGCGCGCTGTCAACGACGGCCATGCGTCGAACGACGGCAAGGACTGGGGCTGGGGCTTCAACCTGGGCTATATGTTCACGCTGGACCAGAACACCCGCTTCGGCCTGGCATACCGCTCGTCGATCTCGCACCAGCTGAAAGGCAGCACCGTGTGGGACTTCTCGAAAGTGACCACCGATCCGATCGTCAACCAGGTGCTGCAAGCGGCTTCGCATAAAGTGAACTCGGCGGCACTGGTGGCGCTGCGCACGCCGGAAACCCTGTCGGCCAACGTGTTCCACCAGTTCGATTCGAAATGGGCCGGCATGGCGGACGTGACCTTCACCCGCAACAACCGCATGGGCGACCTGGACATCCAGTTCCCGGGCACCACCGAAGGCGCGGAAGTGATCCGTCAACAGTGGAAAAACACCGTGCGCGTTTCGCTGGGCGGCAACTATGCGTACAACGAGAACCTGACCCTGCGCGCCGGTGTCGCTTACGATGAGTCGCCAGTGAAAAACGCCGAGCTGACCCACCCGGCACTGCCGGACAGCGACCGTATGCAGTATTCGGTCGGCGCCAACTGGAAGCTGAGCCCACGTTCGTCGATCGATCTCGCCTACAGCTTCCTGGACTTCAAGGATGCGAAGATCAACTACACCAACAACTGCAACCCGCTGATGACCACCTGCACGGGTAACGGCGAAACCACGCGCGGCACCTACAAGACCCATCTGTCGCTGCTGGGCTTTGCCTACAACTACAAGTTCTGATACGGAACGGCGTAGAAAAAAAGGGCCTGCGGGCCCTTTTTTTTATCGCGTGCACTGCTTGGGTGCCCAGGAAGAGTGAAGGCCGCAGCGGGGTGCAGCCCATTTCGTCAGGCGGCCTTGCGCTCGCTGTCGACGGGTGGTTCAGCGTCGCTGTTGAAGACGGCCATGTCGGTCTCGCCCAGCACGCGGCTGGCGACGGCGCCTGCCGTCACCGAACCGCTGACGTTGAGGGCGGTACGGCCCATGTCGATCAGCGGCTCAATCGAAATCAGCAGGCCGGCCAGCGCCACCGGCAGGTTCATCGACGACAGCACGATCAGCGCGGCAAATGTGGCGCCGCCGCCGACGCCCGCCACGCCTACCGAGCCGATGGTGATGATGGCCAGCAGCGGCGCGATAAATCCCAGCGTGAACGGATCAATGCCGACTGTCGGCGCAATCATCACCGCCAGCATGGCCGGATAGATGCCGGCGCAGCCGTTCTGGCCGATGGTGGCGCCAAACGAGGCGGCAAAGTTGGCGATGCCTTCCGGCGTGCCCAGGCGCGTGGTCTGGGTCTGCACGCTCATGGGGATCGCGCCAGCGCTGCTGCGCGAGGTGAACGCAAAGGTTAGCAGCGGCAGGATTTTTTTGCTCCAGCGTAGCGGATTCAGGCCCAGGCCCGAGACGATGGCCAGGTGCACCACGAACATCAGCAGCAGCGCGCTGTACGAGGCCAGCACGAAATCGATCAGGTGCAGGATGTCGGTATAGCTGGAGCTGGACACCACCTGCGCCATCAACGCAAACACGCCGTACGGTGTCAGGCGCAGCACCAGCGTGACGATACGCATGACGATGGCGTGCGCCACCTGGATAAAACGCTCGAACGAGGCGAAGATGTCCGGCTTCTTGTCATGGATGCCGGTGGCGGCGATGCCGATGAACACCGAGAAGATCACCACTGCAATGGTGGACGTCTTGCGGCCGCCCGTCATGTCCAGGAAGGGATTGGCCGGGATAAAGCTCAGCAGCATGCTTGGCAGCGAAATCGCCTGCGCCGTCTCCACCTTGCCTTGCAGATAAACGCCGCGCGCGATGTCAGCCGCAGACGCGGTCAGGCCCACCGCGCTCAGGCTGAACAGTTTGGCCATCACGATGCCGATGCTGGCAGCCACCAGCGTGGTGACCATCAGCGTTCCGATAGTTAGCGCACTGATTTTGCCTAATGAGTTGATACCCTTGAGCTTGAGGATGGCGGAAATGATGGACACCATAATCAGCGGCATCACGATCATTTGCAGCAATTTGACGTAGCCGCTGCCGACGATGTCCAGGTAGTCACCGGTGATTTTCACTTCGGCCGCACCGGCGCCGTAGAGGGCTTGCAATGCCGCACCCAGCAGCACGCCCAGCCCCATGCCGGTGAATACGCGCACCGAAAACGATGCATGTTTGCGTTGTTGTGCATACAACAGGCCCAGCAACGCCAGCGCCGCCAGCAGGTTGAGGATTACATTTGTCGCCATTTCTTGCCCCTTGCTACTTGTTTTGTCACCGATCGTGCATTTTATATGCGACCAGCGTTGGTTTAAATGCGTTTATGCGAATTTCTGGCTATATGCCTATGAGAAAAACGTATATAGCATCTTGCAATTAATTAATTTATTGAAACTATATGGATGAGCAGGCGTACAATTTCCTGCATCGATTTCTATAGGAGCAGCGCATGGTTATCGCAAACATGAAAGTCGGTACCCGCCTGGGGCTGGGCTTTGGCCTGGTGCTGGTGCTGTTGTTGCTGGTAGCCATGCTTGGCGTATTCAACATGAGCACGATTCATGCCAAGCTCGACCGCATCGTCAATGAAAATGCCGTCAAGACCGAGCTGGTGACTGAGATGTCGGAATCGGTGCATATCGTCGCGCGGGTGACGCGCAGCGTGGTGCTGCTCAGTGATGAAGCGGCCATCCGGGCGGAACTGGACAAGGTCACCAAGGCGCGCGCTGCCTACAACCATGCGGTGGAGTCGCTGGCCAGGCTGCCCGCCACGGCCAAGGGGCTGGCGATCCGCGAGCGCATTGCCGCTCAGGCACAGGTAACCCGGCCGCTCAATGACCAGGTGTTTGCGCTGGCGCTGGCCAACCAGGATGAGGTGGCGACCGAGCTGCTGATGAAGCAGGCTGGTCCCGCCACCCAGCAGTGGCAGGATGCGATGGATGACTATGCCGCGCTGCAAAAGGAAACCAATCAGGCCGATGCAGCCGCAGCCACGGCGGCCTATCACCGCGCCCGGGTGCTGATGCTGACCTTGAGCGGGCTGGCGATCCTGGTTGGCGCGGTGGCCGCAGCGCTGATCGCGCGTGGCCTGCTGCGCCAGCTGGGCGGCGAGCCGGACTATGCGGCAGCGATTGCCGGCCGTATCGCGGCAGGCGACCTGAGCGTCCAGGTTGATACGCGCAGCAATGATGAGCACAGCATGCTGCACGCGATGAAACTGATGCGCGATGCCCTGGCCCAAATTGTGAGCGAGGTGCGGGTGGGTACGCAGACGATTGCTGCGGCATCGACCGAGATCGCCAGTGGCAACCAGGATTTGTCGGCGCGTACCGAGCAGCAGGCCAGCTCGCTGGAAGAGACGGCATCCTCGATGGAGGAGCTGACCAGCGCAGTGCGCGCCAACAACGACAATGCGCGCCAGGCCAACCAGCTGGCGCAGTCGGCATCGGCGGTGGCGCAGCAGGGCGGGGCGGTGGTGTCGCAGGTGGTCGATACCATGGGCGCCATCAACGCATCGTCGCGCCAGATCGTCGACATCATTGCCGTGATCGACAGCATCGCTTTCCAGACCAATATCCTGGCGCTCAACGCCGCAGTGGAGGCGGCGCGCGCGGGCGAGCAGGGCCGCGGCTTTGCCGTGGTGGCGTCCGAAGTGCGTACGCTGGCGCAGCGCTCGGCCACTGCCGCGAAAGAAATCAAGACCTTGATCGGCACCTCGGTGGAAAAGGTCGAGATCGGCAGCAAGCTGGTGCAGCAGGCTGGCCAGACCATGGCGCAGGTGGTGACCAGCGTGCAGCGCGTGACGGACATCATGGCCGACATTTCCAGTGCCGGCGACGAACAGAGCGCCGGTATCGAGCAGATCAACCAGGCCGTCAGCGAGATGGATGTGGTGACGCAGCAGAATGCGGCGTTGGTGGAAGAGGCTGCCGCTGCGGCCGAAGCCATGCAGAACCAGGCTGCCAACCTCGAGCGTGTGGTCAGCATCTTCCGCATCGACGGCCAGCAGCCCGTCGCGGCACGGCCGGCTGCGCCCAAGCCAGTGCCGTTCAAGCCGGCGGCGAAACGGCCGCCGCTGAGCAGCGCGCCCGCCACGCCGCCGCCACAGCTGACACGCGCTGCCAGCGGCGATGGTTGGGAAGAATTCTGAATCTGACTATAATCGCGGCAGTGTTGACCTTTATGGATGAGTCGCGATGAAAGCTTTGTTTGCCCTGATGTTGGTTTCGACGGCCGCTTTGGCCGATGATGCGGCGCTGCTGAAATGCCGCCAGCTGGAAGACGGCCCGGTGCGCCTGGCCTGCTATAACGCTATCCCGGCAAACCCTATGGCGCCGGCCACGCCGGTCGCGGCAGCGGCGACGGCTGCACGGCCTGCCGGCGCGGCCGCCTACACCACCGTCCCACAGCCGACGCCGGCCGAGATGGCGGCCATGTTTGGTGTTGAGCCAGAAATGCTGAAATCGGTCCGCCTGCAAACGCTGGAGACATCGATCGCCGGGCCGTTCGATGGCTGGGTACGCGGCCAACGCATCCGCCTGGCGAACGGCCAGGTGTGGAAAGTGGTGGACGATACGGAAGACGTGGTGGAATTGATGAACCCGAAGGTCACCGTGAAACGCGGCCTGCTGGGGGCGATCTTCCTCGATATTGAGGGCGCACACCGCAATCCTAAGGTGCAGCGGGTACAGTAAGCAGCCAGATATCGAAGCTGGTTGCGCCCTCCGCCGTTGCGGCCAGCCGATAGCGGAAGCCGTGGCGGTTCAACACCTCGCGCACAAATAGCAGGCCGATGCCCTGGCCGCCTTTTTTGGTGGTGAAAAAGGGCGTGAACAGCTGATGCGCGGGGACTTCTCCCAGCAGGTTGCCGCTGTCGATCACGGACAGCCGGACCGCGCCTGTCTCCTGCGCCAGCACCAGGCGGATGTGGCGGTCCGCGCCTGCGCCCATCTCCACCGCCTCCATCGCGTTCTTGACGATATTGAGCAGCGCCTGTTCCATGAGCTGGCGGTCCATGGCGATGGCCGGCACCTCGTCACAGCGCTGCCACGCGATGCTGATGCCCCGGCTGCGGCATTGTTCGCGGTACAGATACAGGATGTCGTCCATGACATCGCGCACGGCATTCGGCCGCAGTTCCGGCGCCGGCATTTTCACCACGCGCGTGAAGCGTTCGATGAATTCGCCCAGGCTGGCGTTGCGGCGCTGGACGGCGTGGATGGCCGTGCTGAAGTCTTCGCTATCGCGCTCGGCCAGCTGGCGGCGGTAGTAGAGCAGCGAGTCCAGCACCGAGCCGGTGGCGGCGACGGTGTTGTTGACCTCGTGGGCCAGCACGCGGATCAGCTTTTCATACGTGGCTTTTTCCGAGCTTTCCAGCTCTTCGGTCAGCTCTTCCACCAGCAGGAAATGGCGGGCGAAGCCGCGGTCATAGAACTGGCCGCGCTGGCCACGGTAGCGGCGGCCATCGGCGCCGGTCAGCAGCTGGGAATCGCCGAGCGGCAGCGCGTCCAGCTGGGCCAGCAGGCTGTGGTCGCCAGCAAAGGCCGAGAGTGGCTGACCATGCGCCTGGGCCAGGCCAGGCAGGGCGAGGGCGCTGGCGTTCAGCAGGCTGATGCACCCATCAAAGTCAAACACGATGACCGCGCTGGGCGTGGCTTCCAGCAGGCGGTCGAGGAAACCTTGCTGCTCGCCGATCTGCAAGCGCTCCTGATACAGCGCGCCCAGCATGGTGTTGAACAGCTGGACCAGTTCATTGAGTTCCTTGTCGTCGCTGTGTTGCAGGCGGGCCGCGTAGTGCTGGTCTTGCAGCAGGTCGTGGAAGTGGCGCGTGTAGCCCAGCGGCTCCAGCGCGCGGCGGATCAGGCGGATGCCCAGCACCAGGCTGAGCAGCACGGCTGCCTCCAGCCCCAGCATCAGCAGCGGCTGGGTGCGGAACAGCAGCACGGTGATCGCCAGGAACAGCAGGTGGGCGGCCATCAGATAGCCATACAGGCGCCACCGCAAGGTCATGGCAGCGCTTCGCTTTCCGGTGCGCTGCCGAGGCCGTGACGTTCCAGACGGCGGTAGAGCGCGGTGCGGCTGAGGCCGAGCGCCTTGGCGACGCGCGAGATATTGCCCTGATGCTGTTCCAGCGCGTGCGCAATCATGTGCCGCTCGACCTGTTCCAGCGTCATGCCATCCACGCCGAGACGGGCGCCGGCCGCGTTGAGCGGGCCGCCGTGTTCATGCTGCTCGGCGGCGACAAAGTCGGCCTGGCGCAGCTCGCTACGGCCGACCAGCAGCAGCGTGCGCTCCAGCGTCTGCTTGAGCTGGCGGATATTGCCGGGCCATGGCTGCGCGCTGAGCCACTCCAGCGCCTGCGGCGCAATGCTTGCCGCCGGCAGGCCATAGCTGGCCGCCACCTCGCCCAGGATGTGGCGCGCCAGCAGCGGAATATCGCTGCGCCGCTCGCGCAAGGGCGGCAGGCGTATCGTAATCAGGTTGAGGCGATAGAACAGGTCTTCGCGAAACTCGCCGCTGGCCACGAGTTCCGCCAGTTCGCGGTTGGTGGCCGACACCACGCGCACGTCGGCGCGCTCGGTGCGGCTGGCGCCGACCGGCTGGTAGGTCTGGTCCTGCAGCACGCGCAGCAGCTTGACCTGGTCCGAACGATTGAGCTCGCCGATTTCATCGAGGAACAGCGTGCCCTCGTGCGCGCTGGCGACGTGGCCCTTGCGGTCCGCCTTGGCATCGGTGAAGGCGCCGCGCACATGGCCAAACATTTCGCTTTCAAACAGCGACGGCGTGATCGCGCCCATGTTGATCTTGACGATGGCCTTGCCCGCCCGCGAACTGTTGCGGTGGAGCGCGTCGGCTATCAGTTCCTTGCCGCAGCCGCTTTCGCCCAGGATCAGTACCGGCGCGCGCGTGTTGGCGACCTGGCCGATGGTGCTCAGCACTTTCAGCAGGCGCGGATGTTCGCCGACGATGCCGCTGAAATCAAACTGCGCGTCCAGCGCCTGGCGCGAGGCGCGGCCGGCCGGCGTGGCGGCCTCCAGCGTGGTGCGGATCAGTTCGGCCAGCTGGGTGTTATCCCAGGGCTTGGTGAAGAAGTTGGCGGCGCCGGCCTGCATGCCGCGCACCGCCAGCGCAATCGAGCCCCAGGCCGTCATCAGCAGCACCGGCAGGGCCGGCTGCGCGGCACGGATGCCGGCCAATAGCTGCAAGCCTTCCTCGCCGCTGGTTTGCAGCGAGAAGTTCATGTCCTGCAAAACCAGGTCGACCGGCTGCAGCGCCAGCACGGCCAGCGCCTGTTGCGGATCGTCGGCGCACACGGCGTCGTAGCCGGACTGCTTGAGCAGCAGGGCCAGCGACACCTGCACCGCGCTGTCGTCATCGACAATTAAGATGCGTTGCTTACGGGTGGATTCCATGTCTTATTCATAGTGCAGCGCTTGCGTCGGACTCAGGCGCGCGGCGCGCCAGCCGGGATAGAGTGAACACAGCAAGGATAGCAGATAGATCACACTGGCCGAAAGCACCACGGCCGCGATAAACACGGTCCAGTTCAGGCTGTCGCCAAACACGCCGGTCAGCGGCAGCTGGATGACCAGCACCAGCGCCACCAGCATGGCGACCGTGCTGAGCAGCATTTGCTCGGAAACGATCTGGCGGTAGATGCTGCCCGCATCGGCGCCCAGCGCGCGGCGCAGGCCGATTTCCGGAATGCGTTGCGTGGTGTTTTGCCACAGCACGCCGAACAGGCCAAACGCCACCATCACCAGCAGGAAGGCGGCAATCACGCCCAGTATCTTGAGCGGCACCAACTGCGTGTTGAGCATCGACGAACGGGCTTCGGTCTGCGGCGTCACCACATAGGACCAGTCGCTGCGGACCTGCTTGAGCTTGGCGTTGAGCCGGGATTCAAAGATGCGCGGCGTGCCGGGCTTCAGCTTGAGCATGATGTTGTTGACCGCATCCTTGCCGGTGCCCGGCACCCAGCGCAGCAGCATGAAGTAGACCGGGTCCATGAACTCGCCATGGGAACGGAAATCCTCCACCACGCCGACGATGCGGCGGCGCGACACCTCCTGCTTGCCATCCACCTTGAGCACGACGATCTGGCCCACTGCCGGCTTGCCGGGGAACCATTGGTCCGCCAGGCGGCGGTTGATGACCACCGGAATGGCGTCGGCGCCATCGTCCGCCCTGGAAAAGAAGCGGCCGGCCGCGGGTGTCATTTCCATCGTGGCGAAGTAGTCGTCGCTGACGTTGAGGCTGTCGACCTGCAGCCGGTTGCTGCCGTCGGGCAGCGCATAGTTCTCGGTCCAGCGCGACATTTCGTAGGTGCCAAACGAGCTGAAGGCGACCGACTCCACCTCTGGCAGCGCGAGCAGGCTGCGCTTGAGGTTGTCGAACAGGGCGCCATCGTTGGGCAGGTCCTGCGCGCTGCGGATGGTGACCGACCACTGGTGCTGATAGGCGTGACCGGTCGGCAGCTGGTACAACTGCCAGTAGCGCAGGCCAAACGCGGCAATCGCAAACACCACCAGGAAGGCCAGCAGGATTTCCAGGCTCAGCATCATGTTGCGGGACTTGCGTTTCCAGATCAGTTTCAGCATATGGCGCAGCATTATGCAGCTCCTTTCAAGGCGTGGACCGGGGCGAGGCGGGACATTTTCCAGGCCGGGATCACGCCCGACAGCACGCCAAACACCAGGGTAATCAGCAGGCCATAGCCGAACACGGCCAGGTTGAGGTGGACTTGCAGGTAGGGGATCAGGCCCGAGCCTTCCAGCCACCACAGCACGCCGGCCGCGCCCACCAGGCCGACCACGCCGCCGGCCAGGCACAGCAGCACGTTCTCCATGACCAGCTGCGCCACCAGTTGGCGGCTGGTGGCGCCAAACGCTTTGCGCACGCCGATTTCGCTGCTGCGTTCCATGATGCGGCCCACGTTCAGGTTAATCAGGTTCAGCGCGGGCAGGGTCATGAACAGCAGCATCAGCAGCACCAGGCCCGCCAGCAGCTTGGGGACGCCGCCGTCTTCCGACTGGTCGACGAGCAGCGTGCGGGAAAACAGTTCCAGCTTGGAGTCGCCCCAGAACATGGTCTTGTTGAAGCTGTTGGGATCATCGTATTGCACGGTGGTGGCGGCGTGGATGATTTCCTGTTTCAAGGCTGGGATCTCTTGCGGCGTGCGCGCCATCATCATTGCGGTGTAGCCGCCAAAGAGGGTGTTCTTGTAGTCGCTCGATGGCTGTGAGGTGATGGGCGCCCAGATGTCCGAGAACGCGTTGAGGTGCAGCTCATCCTTCACTACGCCGATCACGCTAAAGATCTGGCCGCCCGCGCTGAATTTCTGGCCCAGATAGGTCTGGCCGGGGAAGAGTTTGCGCGCAGTTGATTCGTTGATGACGGCTACCATGCGGCCCTGCTCGACATCGTCGGCATTGAGCACGCGGCCCTGCAGCACGGTGAAATCGAGGATCTTCCAGTATTCCGCATCGGTCAGGCGCATGAACAGCTCGCTGACCTGGTTTTGCTGGTACACCGAGACGGTTTGCGGAAAGCTGGTGGCCGACACCAGTTCGGCGTGCTTGAGCGGTTTCAGGTATTGGTCAATGAGCTTGTAGCCAAGCGTGCCGCTGCGCATGCCGGCGCGTTCGGTGTGCACCGACCTCACCATGAGCATTTGCACAAAGCGGTCGCTTTTGCCTTCCACGCCACTGGGCGCGAAGGTGTTTTGCAGCAGCGCCGTGACCACCATCAGCACCACCAGCGTCAGCACGATGCACAGCAGGTTGATGGCGGTGAACAGCTTGCGGCGCATGAAGACTTTCCATGCCGTCAGCAGATAATTTCTGAACATATGCGCTCCCTATGCCACCAGCTGGCCGTCGAACACGCGCACGATGCGGGTCGCCTGCCTGGCCTCCTGCTCGTTGTGGGTGACCATGACGATGGTGGTGCCTTCGTTGTGCAGCCTGAGCAGGATGTCCATGACTTCCTGGCCCATCTTGCTGTCCAGGTTGCCGGTGGGTTCGTCGGCCAGCAGCACCTGCGGCTGGCCGACAATCGCGCGCGCAATGGCGACGCGCTGCTGCTGGCCGCCGGACAGCTGATTCGGGTAGTGGTCCATGCGTGCACCGAGGCCGACTTTTTCCAGCGCCTCGCGCGCCAGGCGCTGGCGCTTCTTGCTGGAGAGATTGCGGTACAGCAGCGGCAGCTCGACGTTGTCGATCACGCGCAGGTCGTTAATCAGGTGGAAGCTCTGGAAGATGAAGCCAAAGGTGTTGTTGCGCAGCCGGGCCACATACTTGTCCTTGTACGACGCCACCGGCGTGCCGCCCACGTGGATCGCACCGCTGCCGGGTTCGTCCAGCAGGCCGATCAGGTTCAGCAGCGTGCTCTTGCCGCAGCCGCTGGGACCCATGATGCTGACGAATTCGGATTTCGCCACGTGCAGGTCGATGTCTTTCAAGGCCAGGGTTTCGACCTTGTCGGTCTGGTAGGTTTTGCTGACTTTGTTCAGGCGTATCATGCTGGGCTCCTTGGTTATCGCGCGACGCGGACGCTGTCGCGGTCCTTGTAGCGGCTGGTGTCTGAGATGATGAGTTGATCGCCGGCGCGCGCGCCGGACAGGATTTCGACAGCCTTGCCATCGCTGGCGCCGATGTTGAGCGTGGTCTTGTGCGCAATGCCGTCGCGCACCACGAAGAGCTCCTGCGGACCACGGCCGTTGAAGGCCGGGCCGCTGTCGGCCAGCAGCGTGTGCTGTTTCTGTTCGGTGATGATGTTGACCTCCACCCGCAGCTTGTTGCGCAGGATGGTGTGATGCGGCTCGGCCAGCGTGACCAGCAGCTTGACGGTGCCGTTCTGGATTTCCGGCAGTACGGTTTGTACTTCGCCTTGCAGCCTGGTGTTGCCCTGTTCGACCAGGACTTTCTGGCCGGCGTTGAGCACGCGCGCGTGGAAGTCGGACAGCGAGGCCTCGACCTTGTAGTTGTTCAGCTCGGAGACTTTGGCGACCAGCTGGCCGGTATTCACGCTGGCGCCTTCATCGGCCAGCAGCCAGGTCAGCATGCCGGCGAACGGCGCGCGCACCTGAGTTTGCGCCAGCAGCTGCTGCTGTTCCTGCAACTGCTTTTGCAGGATGCTTTTTTGCAGTCGCGCGCCTTCGATATTGCTGTTGGTGACGCGCTTGTTGTCCTCCAGTTGCTCATGATGCTGGCGCAGCTGGATCTCGTTGCGCTTGACGTTGAGTTCGGCGGTGAGCAGGTCTTCCGCCGACACGCCGCCCGCCTTGCGCAGCGTCTGGAAGCGGCCCAGCCGCACGCGCGTGGCTTCCAGATCCAGCTGCAGCAGTTCGATGGCGCTGGTGAGCTGCTTGCGTTTCTGGTCCATTTCCAGCGTCAGCGCCAGGATGCGGTTTTCCTGCTGCGCCAGCTGCTCCTTGAGCGAATCGATGGCCAGCTGGATGGTGCGGTTGTCCAGGTCCAGCAGCAGCTCGCCGGCCTGCACTTGCTGGCCCAGCTTGGCGTGCACCTTGGCCACGCGGGTCTGGATCGGGCTGGAGACAAGTTCCTCATGCACCGGTATCACGATGCCGGAAGCATTGATGGTGTTGGCGATACTGCCGCTGCGCACGGTGGCGATGCTGACGTTGCTGGCATCCACGCTGGGGCTGACCGCGCGGTTGATGGCCCAGGCGGTCACACTCAGGGTCGCAAGCAGGGCGGCCACTGCCAGCAAACTCTTGCGCTTGCGGCGGGCGATGATGTCGGGGGCGATGATGGTGTCCATGCCCGTTCTAGTGCAAGCCCCGTGCCAGTGTGGAAAACCATATAAATCAATAGCTTGGCCTGGCATGCGGCTAGCGCGTTTGCCCGCCTCCGCTCACCGTTGCCCGGAAACGGACACCCTAGCGCAGGCGCTTGCTCATGCTGGTGTAGTTGAAGTGCTGGCCATCGATGTGGAACATATTGGGGATTTCGCCGGTCTGACGGAAGCCCTGGCGTTGGTAGAGCGCAATCGCGGGAGCGTTCACGGACAGCACCTGCAGGTCGATCCATTGCAGGCCCGCCGTCAGTGCCCAGTCTTCCGCATGCGCGATCAGCTGGCCGCCTAGTCCCCGTTGACGATGGCCGCGATCAACGCCCATGCCGAGCAGACAGCGGTGGGCCGTATGGCGTTCCGCCAGCGCGCGCAGGTCGATGTGGCCGGCGATGCCGCCCTCCGCCGCACGCGCGATCCAGACCCGCCGCCATCCCGGCTCACCCACCGGAACCTGCATGCCGTTTTTGAACGCTTCCGCCTTCTCCGCCGGAAAGCGCGATTCGGCGCGCGGCAGCGGCTGGAAGTAGGCCGTGCCATTGCGGCCGTTGTCCGACAAGTGATCGTTGAGGTAGTCCAGGAAGTCCTCAAAGCCTGCCAGTTCGAGTTTTTCTATCTTCATCTTTCGTTGTGGGAATTTTCCAACGATGAATTTATACCAATGTGATAGGGTAATGTCCACAGTTCGTTGATTGTGGAGGTCACATGCGTGTGCTGAAGATGGCAGCTTTACTGCTGGTTCTGCCCACACTGGCCCAGGCGGCCGATGAAAAAGATCAGATCGTGACGGACCGGCCGGACTTTGTTGAATCCAGCAACGTCGTCGGCAAGGGCCGCTTTCAGCTCGAAACCAGCATTGCGCTGGAACGTGACCAGGCCAATGGCATCCGGCAGCGCACCTACTCGACGCCGACCTTGCTGCGTTTCGGCATCAGCGACACGATGGAAGCGCGCATCGAAACCGATGGCCGCATGCGCAGCGTGACGGAAGACTTGCAGAGCGGCAGCCGGCAGACGCAGAACGGCTATGCTGATGTGTCGCTGGGCGTGAAATGGCATGTCGCGGATGCGCAAGGCGCGCGGCCGTCCATGGCAGTACTGGGGCATGTGGATCTGGACAGCGGCTCCGGCCCGTTCCGCGCCACCGGCAAAGGCGGTTCGCTGCGCCTGGCGGCCGAGTGGGAACTGCCCGATGACTTCGGCCTGGGCGTGATGCCGGGCCTGGCCTGGCAGCACAACGACAATGGCGAACGCTACACCAGCGGCATCTTCGGCATCGTGCTGGGCAAGGAGTGGAGCGAGCGCTGCCGCACTTTTGTGGAGTACTCGGCGCCACGCATCGCGCGCGGCCGCGATGGCGGCTCGCTCACCACAGTTGATATCGGCGGCTCCTACCTGCTGACCGATATGGTGCAGGTGGATACGGCGCTGTCGCGCGGCTTGAACCGCAACACGCCCGACTGGAGCTGGACCGTCGGGCTGTCGATCAAGTTTTAAGCGGCGCGGCGGCCACTGGCGTGGGAGGCGGTAAGAGCAAGCTGCGGCTTGCGCTGGCCCATGCCGATTGCGCTCACCCCGGCCTGACGGCGCTGATCCGCCGACAGCTTGAACACGCCGACCAGTTCTACCAGATGATGGGCCTGGTCCTGCTGCGCTTCCGCCGCAGCGGCAGCTTCTTCGACCAGCGCGGCGTTCTGCTGCGTTACCGTGTCCATCTCGGTAATGGCATGGTTGATCTGCTCGATGCCTGCTTCCTGCTCGTGGCTGGCAATGCTGATCTCGCTCATGATGTCGGTCACGGATTTGACGGCGGCCACGATCTTTTCCATGGTGGCGCCCGCGGTGCCGACCAGCTCGGTGCCTACGCCGACCTTGCTGACCGAATCATCGATCAGCGACTTGATCTGCTTGGCCGCTTCGCTGGAACGCTGCGCCAGCGTCCGCACTTCCGACGCCACCACGGCAAAGCCGCGCCCCTGTTCGCCAGCGCGTGCGGCTTCCACCGCCGCATTCAGCGCCAGGATATTGGTCTGGAATGCGATGCCGTCGATGACGCTGATGATGTCAACGATCTTTCTGGCCGACGCATTGATGCCATCCATGGTCTGCACCACGTTGGCCACCACCGCGCCGCCTTCCACCGCGATCTGCGACGCCGATTGCGCCAGCGTGTTGGCCTGGCGCGCGTTTTCGGTGTTTTGCTTGACGGTGGCGGTCAGCTCTTCCATCGACGAGGCGGTTTCTTCCAGCGAGCCGGCTTGCTGTTCGGTGCGCGACGACAGGTCCATATTGCCGGAAGCGATTTCTGTTGCAGCTGTGACAATGGAGTCGGCGCCGCTGCGCACCTGGCCGACGATGTCCGCCAGGCTGTCGCGCATGTTTTGAATCGCAAACAGCAGACTGCGCTGATCGCCGTCGCGCAGTGCGATCGGCACGGACAGGTCGCCACCGGCAATCTGCTGGGCGATATTCGCCACCTCGCCAGGCTCGCCGCCTAGCTGGCGCAACAGCTGGCGCGAAATCAGCCAAGCCACGGCTGCGCCGGTGACCAGCGACATCAGGCCCAAGCCCAGCGCCAGGCTGCGCGATTGCTTGTAAGTATCTTCAGCCTTGGCGCGCGCGAGTTCCATGGCGGCGCTTTGGTGGGCAATCAGCGCGTCGATCGCGGCCATATAGGCGGTTTGCTGCTCACGCATGGTGCCCAGCATTAACTCGACTGCGCCGTCGATATTGTTGTCGAGACGCAAACGCAGTACCTGCGCCAGCGTCGCTTCATAGGGTTTGCGCGCAGCCTGCATGGCGTTGAATAGCGCGCGGCCTTTATCGGATTTGACCAGGCTATCCAGTTTGGCCATGGATTCATCGGCATCCTTGAGCTTGGCAGTAATCACCGCAACTTCTTTTTCCGCCCGGGCTTCGTCATGAATCAGCAGGGCATTGCGCACCGAGCGGGCAATTTGATTGCTGTGATTCATGACGGCTTGGGCGTGTAATACCTTGGGATAAGTCTCCGTGACGATATCGTCCGTGTTTTCATTGAGTTGATGTTGGCTGTAAATACTCAGGGCAAGCGTAATCGCCAGCATAAGCAATACAGCGCCAAAGCCCAGACCCAGCCGGGCGGCTACCTTCAGATTAGTGAATTTCATCGTGATATTCCGGTGATCGGGAAGATGACTCGCGTTCCGGCGGAACGTTGGCGGGAATAAGGCCAGTGAGGAAATAATTGCCGATCGCGGGTGTTGGGCGATTAGCGATAGTTGATTTCAGGCAATATACACCTATTGCTCTTATATGGCAATTAAAATAAGTTTTAGGGCGCCAGGCATTTTGATTATTTAATTAGGGTAGTTATTGGTTCGCTGCGCCCTGCAAGCGCTTGAAACACCGTGGCACACAATGGAGTTTGCGGCGTGTAGCCCCTCACGCATGCTAAAAATTGGCATAAATACGCCAAAAATCAGCTTGTAAAGGGCGGCCGGCGGGAATGTCGGCCAGGACGGTTTATTCGTCTTCGGGAGTTATCCAGCTGATGCGGCCATGGCCAGCTTCATTCAGGCGGATAATGAATGCATCAGCAGTGGTATCTGGCAAATTGAATTCAAACTGGACGTCGCTGCCATGCTGGACATTAATCAGTGTAGCGCCGGCGATTTCAATTTCACGGCGTACCAGGCCTTCCATGGCATAAGGTACGGTGCAAATCAAACAACGCTGTTTGATAATGGCGATTTTCTCGGCTTGTAATAATGCCTGGGCGACGCTGTCGGTATAAGCGCGCACCAGTCCGCCAGCGCCCAATTTAACACCGCCAAAATAACGCACGACGGTCGCCAATACTCCTTCCAGATCCTGGTGACGTAAAACATCGAGCATGGGGCGGCCTGCGGTGCCGCTAGGCTCACCATCATCCACCGCAGCAGATTGGCCGCCGGCTAATAATGCCCAGCATACGTGAGCCGCACCCGGATGTTGTTGCCATAATTCGGCAACGACTTTCTGCGCGCTGGCGCGATCTGCCATGGGTTGAACGCAGGCGATAAAGCGGCTTTTTTTAATGAGCAGTTCATGGTGAACGGCCGTATATATGGTTTGAGGCATGGGGCGATATGGTGCCAGAAAATACTTGGGAAGACGAGGGCGCAGGCTGGCACGGTATAATCCGGGGCCAGTCTTTACCGAGTATACCGTCATGACCCACCCATCCTCCGCGCCGAAAATTACCGCCCTCGAGGGCGATCCAGCAGAGGATGATGAGCTGATCCGTCAGCTCGGACTGGCGGACAAAGGCATTTCGCTGTCCCGGATGGAGGGCCGCGTTTTCCTGCGCATCACTGGCGAAGTCAGCTACGGTGGCCGCCGCATCGCCTACGATCTGGTGCCGACGCAAGGCGTGCTGGCCAAGCCGTCCAAGTGGCGAAAAATGGATGCCGAGGCGCGCGGCGCATTGCTGCGCGAACGGGCCAGCGACGAGGTCATCGACACCCTGCATGCGGACACCACGACCTTCGTCCAGGAGCTGGTTGAGGCCTGCGATGACTGTGATATGGACGCCGAGCCCTTCCTGCAGGCGCTCAGCGATATGCAGATTTCCGAGCCGGCCGGCATGGTGTTCGACCGCATCCGCATGCGTCTGGAGCACGCGGTCGAGCGCGACATGGAGGAACAGCACGCCGAGCGCACGCGCCAGAGCATCAATCTGGCGGAATATCCCGCCTCGTTTGACGTCGCGCGCCGCATGAAGCGCAAGCTGATTGCCGTGCTGGGGCCGACCAATTCCGGCAAGACCCACCAGGCCATGGAAGCCCTGGGCAAGGCGCCGAGCGGCGTCTACCTGGCGCCGCTGCGCTTGCTGGCGCTGGAGAACTATGAGCGCTTGCAGGAAATGCAACAGCATGGCAAGCCCTTGAAAGTCAGCCTGGTCACGGGCGAGGAGCGCCGGCTCATGCCCGGCGCCACCCACGTCGCCAGCACCGTGGAGATGCTGGATACCCAGACGCCGGTCGATGTGGCGGTGATCGACGAGATCCAGATGTTAGCTGACCGCGATCGCGGCGCCGCCTGGACCGCCGCCGTTTGCGGCGCGCCGGCCAAGGTGGTCTATCTGGTGGGTGCGCCGGAAGCGCGGCGCGCCATCGAGGTGCTGGCTGCGCGCCTGGAGTGCGAGCTGGAAGTCCACCTGCTCAAGCGCAAGGGACCGTTGACCGTCGAACCGGCCGCTGTGCGCAAGCTCAGCAGTCTGCGCCGCGGCGATGCGGTGATCTGCTTCTCGCGCCGCGAAGTGCTGATGTGGCGTGACATGGTGACCGAGATGGGCCTGTCGGTGGCCACCGTGTATGGCAATCTGTCGCCCGAGGTGCGGCGCGCGCAGGCCCAGCGTTTCCGCGACGGTGCGGCTGACGTGGTGGTCGGTACGGATGCCATCGCCATGGGCCTGAACATGCCGATCGCGCGCGTGGTGATGACCACCACCGTCAAATACAACGGTTATGAAGAGGAAGAGATTCCAGCCGCGCTGGCGCGCCAGATTGCCGGCCGGGCAGGGCGCTTTGGCGTGCATGAGGAAGGCCTGGTGGCGGGCTACGACAACGAGACCCATAATGTGATGCGCTCGCTGTTGCGCGAAAAGCCGGTGCCGCTGAAAACCACCGGCTTTGCCGTGGCGCCGACGCTGGAGCATCTGCACCGTATTTCCTCGGTCACGCACGAGCATGCGCTGGCCAAGTTGCTCAAGCGCTTTGTGCACAATATCGATGTGCCGGATGGTTTCTTCTATCCGCGCATTACCGAAGACCAGTTCGAGCGCGCGGCCTGGCTGGATACGCTGGAACTGACGGTGGCGGAAAAGTTCGCGCTGTCGCTGGTGCCGATTTCGTCCAAGGTGCCGTCACTGCAGCACGCGTGGGAGAACTGGGCCAGGTCGCTGGCGCAGAAGAAGATCACGCCACTGAAGTCGGGCGAGACGCCGCTGCACTATATGAATCTGCAGGAAGTGGAAGATGCCTGCCGCCTGTATTCGGCATATGCATGGCTGGCCTATCGCCAGCCTGAATATTTCCCGGACACCGAACTGGCGCAGCGCCTGTCGCGTGAGGCGTCGGAGCGCGTGGATGCGATCCTGCAGGATCAGAATTCGGCAGCACGCAAACGGCAGCCGCGCAAATTCCGGCGCTGAAAACAAAAAAGCCATCCGAAGATGGCTTTTTTGTTGAATCTTGGTAGGCCGTGCGGGATTCGAACCTGCGACCAACGGATTAAAAGTCCGCTGCTCTACCAGCTGAGCTAACGACCCAAGGGCCGGAATTATACGATCCCGTGCTGGAAAGTACAAGGGGCTCGATGGGCGTGGGCATGAAAAAAATTCATCCGCGCGACACTAAACAAGCAACCTCAGCTATCATATCGCCCTGCCATTAAAAGCAGCAATTTGCTGTACATAAGTTGCTTAGCAAGGAATATTAATGAAAGTAGTTGAGGGAATTGCCCAGGGCACGCGCAAGCCGCTGCCGGCGCAATTCGGACTGATTAATCTGTTGAAGGCGGGCGCGGCGCAGTTCATCGTCTGGCACCATCTGGCGTTTTACGGCCCGATGGCGGACCACGCACGCATCATCGCCCCTGCCGTGATCGACTGGCTGAGCAGCAGTGCGCGCATTGCCGTGCAAGTATTCCTGGTGATCGGCGGCTTCCTTGCGGCCAAATCGCTGGCGCCCGGCGCGGAGGCGGGCTACGCGCAGCCGCTGCGCGCCATCTGGCGCCGCTACGTCAAGCTGGCGCCGCCATTTTTTGTTGCCACACTGATTGCCGCCGCCGCGTCGCTGCAGGCCGGCGCATGGATGACGCATGACTCCATTTCGGCGCCTGCCACGCTGAGCCAGCTGAGTGCCCACGCCTTGCTGCTGCATGGCGTACTGGGCTATGCCTCGCTGTCGGCCGGCGCCTGGTATGTGGCGATCGACTTCCAGCTGTATGCCCTGCTGGTGATGATGCTGTGGTTTGCCGGCATCGCCGAAGGCAAGCGCCCCATGAAATGGCTGATGCCGCTGACGGTGGCGGCCGGCATTACGCTGTCGCTGCTGCATTTTAATCTGGATGCGGAATGGGATAACTGGGCGCCGTATTTCTTCGGCAGCTATGGCCTGGGCATGATGGCCTGGTGGGCCAGCGATCCGCGCCGCAAGCCGGGCGCCGCCATGCTGTTGCTGGCCATGGCGCTGCTGCCGGCGCTGATCGGCCTGACGCTGGAATTTCGTAGCCGTATCGCGCTGGCGGCCGTGGTGGCCTGCGTGCTGTTCCTGTTTGGCCGCGTCAAGACCACTTCGGATGGCCGTGCCTGGTCGGCGGTGCATCATATGGGCAAGATTTCGTATTCGGTATTTTTGATTCACTTCCCCGTCTGCCTGCTGGTGAACGCCGCGTTCACGCACTTTGCGCCAGTGGAACCGGCCTGGCAGGGACTGGGCATGCTGACGGCCTGGGCCTCCAGCCTGCTGGCCGGGGAGGCGTTCCACCGCTGGGTCGAAGAGCCGCTCGGGCGCCTCATCCAGCACGTCACCGACCAGCTTGTCGTACAGGATGTGCATATGCCGGCGCAGGTACGGACCAGCGGTGTGTCGCTGCGATAATTTATAATGCGCCTCTTATACGATTTGAGAGGACGGTCCCATGACCTACGAAGAATATCTGGATGAAGTCACGACGCTGATCTTCGAAAAATATGGCCTGCCCGAGGCCGCCGCCGTCAAGCTGGTGGTGGCCGCGCAGGACAAGGAATTCTTTGTCAAACACGACAAGGATAAACAGTTGCGCAATATCGATCAGGCGCATAAGGACGCCCAGGCCATCTACGCGGCAGCCCACGGCGACAAGCCGAAAGCTCCACGCTAAGTCAGCCCTGCGCGGGCGGTACCGACACCGCCGCGCAGTCGCCGTTAACACTACACCAGGAAATCCCAGCCGGTCACCGCGATCTGGTGCTGGACGATTTCCTGCGAGTGCATGAAGCCGTCTGCGATGGTTTCCAGTGACACACCGTTATTCCACACGCGCTGCCAGGCCGCCAGGCCAGCGGCGTCGCTGTGGCGGCCGAGAATGGCCTGGTAAAGCAGTTCAAGGTCGTGCGCGCTGTCGCCATTGAAGACCGTGGCGTTGCGCTGCTGCCCCTCCTGCGACGTCATGATGCCAAGCGCCACCTGTCCCAGCGTTGCGCCAGCCTGCATGGCGTTGGCCCAGGACTCGATCCCCAGATAATCCGCCTGACGCCCCAGGACGTCCTTGTACAGGCCGGCAACGGCCGTCAGCGCGTCGTCGTGCCCGACTGTCAGTGTGGTGTCGGCAAACTGCAGGCGTTCAACGTTGATGAGCACGGCCTGCTGCTGGGGCTGGCTTTTGGAACTCACGGTCAGATAGGCGTGATGCTGGACCAGCACATAGTCCGTGCTGGCGCCGCTGAACTGGGCGGTATCGGTGTCCAGGCCGCCATGCAGGATGCTGCTGGTGGCGGCCGTGCCCGCATGCAAGGCGCCGCCGCTTTGCGCTGCCGCTGCGGCCGTTGGCGTGGAAAACCGCAGCAGGTCGCTGCCGCCGCCGGCAAACACCGAGCTGCTGTTGCTGGCGGCCACTGTGAACTGCTGACTGGCCTGGTCGCCGGTCAGAATCTGGCCGTTGGTGTTGCCGCTCACGTTGGCCGCGCCGATGATGGCGGCGAAATTCACCGTGTTGAGCTGCAGCGTGTTGCCGGCGCCAATGTGGGAGGCGTCGATCACCAGCGCCGTGTGCTGCTGGTCGCTGCTGGCGCCGGTGAGCGTCAGCATGGCGCCGGTCACGCCTGCGCCGCTGCTGGGGACGATGGTCTGCACCAGCAGTGGCGCGCTGCTGGCCAGTTGGTTGAGGAAGGTGACGCCATTGCCGGTCAGGTGGCCCTGGTCGCTGGCGGGATGGTCGGGCGTGGCGGCCAGGATGGCCTGGATCAGGTGCTCGGTGGAGCTGCCGGCCGGCGCGCTGGCGCCGCCGGTGGCGGTCAGTCCCAGGCCCGGCGCGACTTGCGCCATCAGCAGGTTGCTGGCGCCGCTGGTGACCAGCGGAATATCGGCGACATTGGCGCTGCCCGTGTTGTCGCTGCGCGTCGTGCTGACAATCGGGACGACGATCTGCATGCCGCTGCCGCCGCCTGGCAGGCTGACCGGTTGCTGCGTCACCGGCACGCCATCGATGGTGGTGGCTGGCTGCGTGGGCGGCGCTTCGATGGTCAGGCTCAGGGTGCCACCGGCGGGCGAGGCATTGCCGGCCAGGTCGAACTGTTTGGCGCTCAGGTTGTGCGCGCCGACTGACAGTGCGCTGCTGGTAATGCTCCAGTTGCCGGCGCCGTCGGCGGTGGCCGTGCCCAGCACGGTGGTGCCGTTACTGTCGTAGAGCTTGACGGTGGCGTTGGCCGCCGCGGTCCCGGTCAGCACCGGCGTGGCGATATTGGTGAGGTTGTCGCCCTGCGTGCCGCTGTCGCTGGCTGGCGCCAGGGTAGGTGCGGATGGCGCCGACGGGGCGGCGGTATCGATGAGCAGCGACAGCCCTGCGCTGGCCGTGGAGACATTGCCCGCGCGGTCAGTCTGCTGCACGGTCAGCGTGTGGTTGCCGTCGCTGAGCATGCTGGAGACGATGCTCCAGTGACCAGAGCCATCCGCCGTCGCAGTTCCAAGCACCGTGACGCCGTCCGTATCGTACAGCGTGATGGCGGCATTGGCTTCGGCGGCGCCGGTGATGGTGGGCGTGGCGACATTGGTGATGCCGTCGCCGACGATGCCGCCATCGCTGGCGCTGGCCAGCGCCGGTGTGGCTGGCGCGGCGGCGCTGGTGTCGATGACGACGGCCAGGCCGGTGCCGGCGGTGGAGACATTGCCGGCGGCGTCGGTCTGCTTGACGCTCAGCGTGTGATTGCCGGCGCTCAGCGTGCTGCTGGTGATGGTCCAGTTGCCGGCGCCATCGGCGGTGGCCGTGCCCAGCAAGGTGGTGCCATCGGTGTCGTACAGATGGACCACGGCATTGGCTTCACCGACGCCGGTGAAGGTTGGCGTGGTGTTGTTGGTGATGGCGTCGCTGTGCGAGATGCCGGTGTCGGTGCCCGCCGTCATGGCCAGGGCGGTGGGTGCGGCTGGCGCGCTGTGGTCGAGTGCATAGGTCTGGCCGGAAATGTAGCCGCCGCTGATGGCGACACTGCCGCCGTTCTGAATGCCGGTGCCGCTGCCGTTCAGGTCCAGCCGCAGGTTGCCGTCGCCGCCTAGCGTGTTGATGGTGACCGTGTAAGTAGCGCCGCTGCCGGTGACCGAGGCGATGGTGCCGCTGGCGTTGCCGGTGGAGGTCAGCGTGAAGTCGCTGGCATCGACGCCGGTCACGCTCTCGCTGAAGGTGACGGTGTAGCTGACCGTGGTGGCGCTGGCGGCCACGCCCGCGCTGGCGCCGCCCGCGCGCACGATGCTGAGCACAGCGGGCGCGTTTTGCACGAGGATGGTTTGCGCGAGATAGCTGACGTTGCCGGCCGCGTCGGTGGCCGACAGGTAGATGTGGTAAGTCCCCGCCGACAGCGCCGCGCCGCCGACGTTCAGGCTGGTGCCGGAAATGGCAAAGCTGGCGTTATCCGCATCGTTGGTGCCGTTGCCGGTCGCCAGCGCGTAGCTGACCGTCGTGCTGTCCGTGGCGGACAAGGTGGCCAGTGCAGCGCCGGAGGTGGACGAAATCACCGCGGCCGTGGTGCTGCTCAGCGCGACGCTGGCTGGCGCGGCGGTATCGATGGTCACGGCCAGCGCGGAGGTTGCGGCCGACACATTGCCTGCCGCATCGGTGGCCTTGGTGGTCAGGTTGTGTAAGCCCGCCGTCAGCGCCGAACTCGTGATCGACCAGTTGCCGCCGGTCGCGGTGGCCGTGCCCAGCACCGTGGTGCCGTCGCTGTCGTACAGCGTGACCGTGCTGCCGCTTTCCGCCGTGCCAGTGATGGTGGGCGTGGTGTTGCTGGTGATGTTGTCGGTGCTGGAAATGCCGCTGTCGCTGCCGGCGGCGAGGTCGGGCGTGGATGGCGCCGCTGGCGCCGTATGGTCCAGCGTGTACGTCTGGCCGGCGGTGTAGCCGCTGCCAATGGCCACGCTGGCGCCGCTCTGGATGCCGGTGCCGCTGCTTTTCAGGTCCAGGCGCAGGCTGCCGTCGCCGCCCAGGCTGTTGACGGTGACCGTGTAGATGCTGCCACTGCCGGTGACGGACGCAATCGTACCCGCTGCATTGCCGCTGGCCGTCAGCACGAAGTCGCTGGCGTCAACGCCGGTGACGCTTTCGCTGAACGTGACGGTGTAGGTAGCCGAACTCGCGCTGGCCGCCACGGTTGTGCTGGCGCCGCCGGCGCGCACAATGCTGCTGACGGTCGGCACGCTGAGCACCGTGACCGTCTGCGCCAGATGGCTGACATTGCCGGCCGCATCGGTGGCCGACAGATAAACGTGGTAGCTGCCCGCAGTCAGCGTCGCACCGCCGACACTGAGCGTGCTGCCGGTCATCGTGAAACTGCCGTTGTCCGCGTCGTTGGTGCCGTTGCCGGTCGCCAGTGCGTAGGTGATGGTATTGCTGTCGCTGGCGGACAGCGTGCCGATGCTGGCGCCACTGGTGGCGCTGGTGCTGACGATGCTGGCGCTGCTCAGCGCCAGTGCGCTGGGCGCGCTGGTATCGATGGTCACCGCCAGGGTTGACGACGCGCTCGACACATTGCCCGCCGCATCGGTGGCCTTGGCGCTCAGGTTGTGCGTACCGGGCGTAAGCGTGCTGGCGGTGACCGACCAGTTGCCGCCGGTGGCCGTGGCGGTGCCCAGCACCGTGCTGCCGTCGCTGTCGTACAGCGTGACGGTGCTGCCGCTCTCCGCCGTGCCGGTGATGGTGGGCGTGGTGTTGTTGGTGAGGTTGTCGGTATTGGAGCTGCCGCTATCGCTGCCAGCTGCCAGGTCCGGCGTGGACGGCGCCGCCGGTGCGGTGGTGTCGATGGTGTAGGTCTGGCTGGCGACGGTGCCGTCATTGCCGGCCACATCGGTCACCTTGAATTTGAGCGTGCTGCTGCCCGTCAGCGACGTGCTCCAGCTGACGGCGGTACCCGAGACGCTGCTGCTGATGTTGGTCCAGGTGGCGCCGTTGTCCTTCGAGGCGTACAGTATGTCGCCGGCGCCCAGGCTGGTGCTGAGCGTGGCGCTGATGGTCTGGGCGGCGGTCTGGGTGATGAAGTCGCTGCTGCTGGCGCCGGTGTCGGCCGACAGGGACAGGCTGCCGACGGTGATGGTAGGCGCCACCGTGTCGATCTGGTAGGCCTGGCTGGCGATGGCGCCGTCGTTGCCCGCCAGGTCGGTCACCTTGAACTTGAGCGTGCTGCTGCCGGACAGCGAGGTGCTCCAGCTGACGGCCGTGCCGGACACACTGCTGCTGATGTCGGTCCAGGTGGCGCCGTTGTCTTTGGAGGCATACAGCACGTCGCCGGCGCCCAGGCCGGCGCTGAGCGTGGCGCTGATGTTCTGCGCGGCGGTCTGGGTGATGAAGTCGCTGCTGCTGGTGCCGGTATCGGCCGACAGGCTCAGGCCGCTGACGGTGGTGGTGGGCGCCACCGTGTCCAGCGTGTAGCTGTGGCTGTAGGCGCTGGTGCTGCCAAAACTGTTGGTGACGCGGGCCTGGAAGGTGCCGCTACCGACCAGCGTGGTGGTGGTCGACCAGCTGCTGGAGCCGCTGGCGTAAGTGGTCGCGTTCTGCCAGCTGGCGCCGCCGTCGAATGACACTTCAACCCGTTCGGTGGCGCCCAGGTTCGCGCTCAGGCTGCCGCTGATGGTCTGGGCGGCGGTCTTGGTGACAAAGTCGCTGGTGCTGGAACCGGTATCGGCGGACAGCGCGGCGCTGCTCACCAGCGTCACTGGCGCCGTCGTGATGTTGGTGATGCGGATGGTGTCGAAGTAGGGCGCGTCCTGCTCCGGGCCGAACGTCACCTTGAAGCCGTAGATGCCGCGGAAATCGGTGTTGGCGGACAGGTCGATGCGGTTGTAGGAGTTGGCCAGCAAGCCGCTGAAGGTCACTGCGCTCCCTACCGTGGCGCCGCTGCTGTTGACCGCCTGCACCGTGATGGCGGGCGCGACGTTGTTACGCAGATAGAATTCGTTGAGGTCGAAGCAGTAGCTGCTGGCATTGGCCTTGAACGTGACGTAGTCGACGTCGTCGGCCTGCACGCGGATCGCGCTACTGTCGCCTTCGCCGGCGGTGCCGTAGCCGTTGGTGCCGAAGCCGATGCCACGGATCGCAAACAGGGCGATATTGCTGCTCGACTGCGCCACCACGTCCCAGCCGCTGCTGCCCACATTCGATGCGCTCAGCACATAAGGTGTGGCATAGCCTGCGGACACCTGGCTGTAGTTGTAGTTCTGATTGCCTGCAATCTCCGGCGCGTTAAACGTGGTCTCGGTACTGGCCACCGTCAATGTATGTGCGTACTCGGGCCAGGCCAGCGCGGCGCGTATGCCTTGGCCCACGCCTGGTGCATGATCAAGCGTCCACGCGCCCGCGCCCAATATGCCGCTGGCCGCCGCCACGGGCACACCCAGCGCCTGCGACAGTGCCGCAACAAACGCGACGCCCTGTGCGCCTTCGGCAACCTGGCAGGCATACAGCATCAGGCTGGCGCCCTGGCGCAGCGTCATGCCGAGCGATGCCAGCATGGCCTGGACCTCCACATCGTTCAGCGCCGCGCTGTCGAGCGTGCGTGCGCCCAGTTGCAGGCGCGCGGGCGCGCCGTGGCAGACCAGATGCAGCGCATCGTAATCTTGCGTACCGGCAGCCCAGCGCACCAGCTGGGCCAGTCCGTCCTGTTGGCCGTCAAATTCCACGATGGCCATGCCGGGGCGTGCGCCGGCTGCCAGCACGTGGCGGTCTTCAAGTGCCGTGTCGATCAGAAGCGCCTCCTTACGGCCGGCATTGGCGGCCGGCGCCGCAGCGCGCACGCAAGCCGCGCCGTCTCCGCTTCCGCCCAGAAATGGCGTGCGTGGGGTGAGGTGGAAGAGGGGAAGGTCGCGGTTGCTCATCTTGGTTCTCTTAGTGTGACAATGGGATTGCGGGATTGCTGCTAATGCTCAGGGGCGGTTGGGGTACAGGCCGGTGACGGCGATGCACGTGCTCATGCCGATCGCCGGCGACTGAGTCGACACCACTGCCGCAGCCGGTGCAGCGGCCGGCGCCACAACCACGGCGCCACCGCTGATCGTGGGCACCTGGACATCGACCGCAGCGGTGGAGGCGGTGCCGGTGATCTGCACCTGCGCCGGCAGGCGTCCCGCATTGGCGGGTGGCGTGGCCGTCGTGTACGGCCCGTTGAAGCTGACCGGATCAGCCGAGGTCGCGCCATTCATGCCTGCCAGGTAGCCGGTCTGATTGGCGCCCAGCGTCACATTGTTGCCGCTGATATTGCCTGTGCCCGGCACCACCTGCAGCGCAGCCGTCACGGCCAGGTTGCCGCTGCTGCCAGGAATGGTCACTTTGGTGGTGGAAGACGTGGCGGAAAATGTTGCCGCGTGGGTGTGGGCGGGCAGCGGTGTTTGCGCGGTGCTCAGCGTGAGCTGCTGCTGCCCGACGCTTTGCCCCATCGCGATATTGATAGGCAGCCCCGTGCCTTGGCCCTTGCCGATCGTGGTGCGGCCGCGCAGATCGGGCAGGCCGAAAGTGTTTTGCTTGTCGCCACCGTAGCTGAAACCGATCAGACCGAAGAGCGCCGTGTAGTCGCGGATGTTCAGCGTGCGGCCGTCGGCAGGCAGATAGCCGGACGGGCACCAGTCAAAAGTGAAGGTGCAGACGGTGCCGATATACGGCTCCGCATTGCACGCTTGCGCGGCAAACGGCAGCGCACTGAGCAGCAGGGCGGCGCCAGTGGTTTTGAGTCGAGTCATGCGTCGGGATGGTTTCATGCCAGTCTCCTATATGCATTCGTAAGCCGTCCGGAGCGCAGGGATAAGGCGGGCCGGAGGTCGATAGGCTTTTCATACGCAAGCAACATTTATTGCTATTGGTTATCAAAGCCATGTCAAATCCTAGCGCACTGCTATGGGGCAAAATCTCTCCGTTTGTTGCTGAATGCCCGGCAGGGCGCTGTTTGCTGACCATAAGTTAGCTAGCGCACATAGACTCGTTGTTATGGCGCTACGGATACCGATAGGCTCCCATGATGGAATCGTGCGGCGTCCTACATGACTTTTTGCTAACCTGAACCGCGTTTTGGGGAGGGATGACAATGAGGCACACGCGATATGGATGGGGGGCAGTGCGCATGGTGCTGGCGCTGGTGAGCGCCGCAGCGCTACCGGCGCAGGCCCAATGGCTGGGCGCAGACTACGCCACTTACGGAGCGCCGCTCAGCAGCTTCATGCATAGTTCGATCGTCAATAATTCGCTGATGATCCAGGCGGCGGACCCCGCAGCGCAGAAGAAGTCGGGCCAGCGCGAGCCGGCTTCGACGCTGCGCGCCGATGCACCGCCGGCCGTGTCACGCAATGCGGCCGAACTCGCGCAGCATTTCCCGCCGCAGCACCGTGCCGTGATGAGCAAGGCATTCAGCGACAGCATGGACGTCTGGTATCAGCTGGAGAGCAAGCTGCACTTGCCGCGCAACGATGTCGGCGGCGCCCTGGCTGCTTTCCTGGTGGGGAACTACATGGTGATGACGGGGAAGGAAGTGTCCGATGAAGACTTTGCCGTGGTGGTTGAGCAGCTGCGGCGCCAGCCCTCATTGCGCGCGACGCTGGGCGCGCAAAGTCCGTCCGCGTTGCGCAATCTGTACGAACAAAGCGCAATGACCGGCACCTTCATGGCGCTGGCCTGGAAGTCGCAGCAAACCAAGCCGCAACCGCCGGCCCAGCAAGCTCACCTGCGCGATGCGGCGCGTGAAAATCTGCGGACGGTGGGCCTGGATCCGGACCGTTTGCGCATCGACGCGCGCGGCATCCGTATGAGTGAATAGTCCGCTACGCGCGGCGGCTCGCCACCTTTTTTAACACCTCTTGCTGCAAGACTTGGTCCTGGCGATCGCAGCGCGCCCGGAGCAGGGCCAGCTCCAGCTGGTGCTGGTCTGAAAATGGATCGCGGATGATCTGCTTGTGCCAGTCTTCATCAAGCTGAGCGATGCTGTTGGCCTGCGCTTTGGCAGTAATCTCTTGCTGCAAACTCTCCAGGCATTCGTAAGGATCTAATGCGACACCGAAGTTCTTTTCCATGGACAAGCGCAGTTGGCGCACTTCCTCACGCTGCGTCTTGCGGTCATAGAAATAAGAGCCAATGACGGCCGCCGTGGCCAAGGCGCATAGCAGGTAGGCCGGCAGGGCTGCCGTACCTTCCTCGCTTCTCGCATGCAGAAATGCCATGACAGCACAAACGGCACCCCAGACGCGAAGATAGCCGAACAGGACAGAGCGCCAGCGCAAGCCGTTCAATTCAAAGGCTTTACCGCTCTTGGCCTCGACGTAATAACTGGTCTTTGGAAATAACGGCAGATACCAGAAATGACCAAACATGGTTTTGACCGAGACATTCCCCACTTTGTCCGCCGCGCCGTAAGTGCGCTTACCCCAGATGAACAGCATATTTTCCCGTTTCGTGTGTTTTGATTTTGGCGGCGGAGTGTAACAGAGCACATCCGGTCGAATTTGCACACATTGTCACAGGGAAACGTTTTTGGTATTCGCATGAGCGAATGGTGTGGGCCTGGCACCTGCTGAAGGCATAAGCGGCTTTGATGTTACGAACTGATTCCTGTGTAGTCGTAATTTTCGCTTTGTGATGGCTCGGGAAGAGGGCGACTGTGCAACTGGAACAGGCGGAAGAAAGTGAAAGGTCGGCTAACACCCAATGTGCCGGAGACGATGGGCAGTGCAAATCTTTTTTCAGGGAAGAGCTTGAGCGTCCAGAGTGTGCCGCCGAAGAATCGGAAGCGCACCGTATCCGGTTCCGTCAAATCCAAAGCCGAAAATACGCCGGTTGAGTAGATGTAGAACATGCGCGCGGAGTCGACGACCTCAAGATTTTCGTCCAGCACATAAATGTTGAGTGTGTCTTCAAAAGGCACATCGTCGGTCAGGAATAACAGCACATAATCATTCCAGTTCAGCGCGGCTTCAAACACCGCGCCGCCCAGGATCCTTCCAGTCGGCTTCCCTTCGATGATGAGCTCACTGGTCGGCGCCACCTCAGACGTCGGCGGAGTGATAACCCGAATAGAGTAGCCTGGAGCATGTGTCAGCTTCATAAAAGCCCTACCAATAATTAGCAGTAGCGAACGCCGCAAGCGCTCCACCGACAAACGCCCCCACTGTAACGCAAATTGGCGCGGCCGGCCCACACGCTAATCCAGCGAGTGCACCGCCTGCAATTCCACCGGCGACGCTGACACCATTTACGGCGAGCTCCTTTTGAAAGGTCGCAGCTTTGTTCGATGAGGTCGCAATCTTATAGGTCGATAGTGCTATCGCCACAAACAGCAAACCCCGCCCCGCATAAGCGGCGCCCGCCATTGCACGGCTCACGTAAGCATTCGATCTACCTGCTGATGTGACGATGCTGGCATAAACAGCGTTTTGTTTTGTGATCGATAGGCGTGAGAAAAGTGCTTGCTCGCCGTTCAATTGCACGGTTTTGAGAGCGATAAGTTGATTAAGCGAATAGCCTTTCTGCTTCATACTTTCGGCAAACGCCCGCCCAACAGGTGTACTACGCGCACGAATTATTCCCATGATGAGATTTCGCGTTTCCTGAGCTTGACGTGCAGCCGCAGCCCAACTGATCCTGTGAGAGATTGCGTCGGCTCGCAGCTTGTCGGACATATTTTTTATCTCTTGGATATAGAGCAGGCGTGCCCTGGTGTCGATGCTCAGATGCGCGCCCACATTGGTAATCTGTGCCTCCAACGATTTCATTGTGCTGTTAAAAATCGCTTCATCTTTATCTGTTTTGTTCGGTTCCATAGGGCTGTCCTCTTCAAGTTAGGCATGTGATGCAGGGTAAGCCGCGCCAAAATCCTGCGGCTTGCGCGAACGCAACTTGGTCACGTGATTACGAGACACGGAGTTCGAATCCGTGGCACTGGCAAGATTCTTTTGTCGAAAAGGAAATGGCGTGTGTGAGCGCAGGTCACATCAAGGGGGGCCTTGTGGGCTGCGAAATCGTCCGGTGCGCTCCGGTCAATTTCTGGTCTTGCCGGAAAGCTGGCTCAGGGCGGGCTCAAAGGCTGTACAGGCTTAGCCGGGCTCTTTGATGTGCTGCACAATCGAAAGTTACCCAATGTCCATTTTTTCCATTACAATTGTGTCGGGAAAAATGGACATTGGGAGCTTCTATGGATGCGATCGTTCGACAGGATTCTGGTGACGTGCATGCACGTTTAGCTGAACTAGGCTTGACCCGTGAGCAATTGCTAGACGTGGTGAGGGCTTTCGTCGCGGGATTCACTAGTGCGACGGATAACGATCCTCCCGGTGCTCCCGGCTGGTTGTCGTGGCGCGCAGGAGTGCGGCGTGCTAGAGAGGTCCTATTGCCATTGGGCTGGGAGAAAAGTGATTCCGGCATCTCTACGGTCTTCAGCCGGTCCCTCAAGATGCGATTAGCTATTTTGAACGCGGACGAGGGAACGGGATCGAAGGATTCTGTGCCTCAAAATCGGTCGAGAAAAGGGCCTAACTCGGAGCGAGCGACACAGGTCAACAGGGAAATGATGCCTGGGGCAGAAGATTGGCCGATTCCTGCAGGTAAGCCGGTAGAATCCATTGAGGATTTTGCAACTTGGCATCTGTGCGTTAACGTTGGAATGGACGAGGTAACGGCTGAGCTCACTTTGTTGTCAGATATTGAGGGTGGATACTATACCGGGTTCATTGAAAAGATTATCGTTGTTGGACCTGGCGAGTGGAAAGCGATTGAGTTTAGCGAACCTGATGATGATTCACCTGAGCCCGAGGTTCGTGTGGTTAGGAAATAAGTTTTAATGTTTAATCCTTTGAGATTGAGTTTGGCGCGGCGTCGCAAAAAGTTAACGAAGAAAGCCTTAGCGGAGGCAGCAGGCTTTGAGCAGAAGACCATTATTAGATACGAAAGTGGTGAGGTAGATCCGCCTGCGGAAAGTGTGGCTGCGTTAGCCGCTGTTCTTCAGTTTCCGCCATTGTTTTTTTTCGGGACCGACGTGGACGAGCCAAGCGCGGAGGCTGCTAGTTTCCGTTCGCTAAGTACTATGCCCGCACGAGACCGCGATGCGGCTCTCGCGGCTGGTGCATTTGCGTTCATGTTTAGTGATTGGGTGGATTCTCGATTCCATTTGCCTGAGTGTGATTTGTTTGATTGCAAGGAAGATACTGATCCAGAAGCTGCTGCAAGAATATTGCGGGAGAAGTGGGGTATAGGGGAGCGTCCTATACGCAATATGGTTCATCTCCTTGAGTCGAAGGGTATTCGTGTGTTTTCGTTAGCGGAAAACACGAAAACAGTCGATGCTTTTTCTATGTGGCGTAATGACGTTCCCTACGTTTTTCTGAATACTACGAAAACCGCAGAAAGAAGTCGCTTTGACGCTGCGCATGAGCTGGGGCATCTTGTCCTCCATAAACACGGTGGGCCGCAGGGCGGGCGAATTGTGGAGGATCAAGCAAATCAGTTTGCCTCTGCCTTTTTAATGCCCGAATCCCAAGTTAAGGCGAAGATGCCTAGAGTTGATAGTTTGGCCAATATTGTGAGTGGGAAGCAATATTGGAAAGTATCGGTGGCTGCGCTGAATTACAGGCTGCATAAGCTGGGCATTACCACTGATTGGCAGTATCGGAATTTCTGTATTCAAATTGCAGAAAGATACCGTCAGGTTGAGCCTCAAGGGATCAGTCGAGAGACCTCTACAGTTTGGGAAAAGGTGTTGGGTGAGCTCCGAACGGAGGGTATTAGTAAGACTACTATTGCGAATGACTTAGCTTTGCCTGTTTTCGAAATTGAGAATTTGGTGTTCAGGCTGACTAATATGCAAAGTATTGATGGCCTTGGGGAAAACACTGCTAAGAGAACAGGGCATTTGAAGGTAGTCGGATAACCATCCAACGGTTTGTTGCGCCTACAATATTGCAAGTTAAGAAAATTGCCATCCAGACTTGGGAATGATGCTATAGTAAGAATGCTCCACGTAAAGACGTGGAGGTGTGTTACAAGTTGTCAATTCCGCCCGGCAGCGTGATCGCCAGGACGATTGATAGCAGCGCGATGACAGGATTCCGCAAGGATACCTCCAGTAGCATGTGAACATTGTACGTCATTCCTAACATATGCGGCTCGGCCCCTCTCGGGGTGAGATGGTAAGAAGATTACTTGGTTTATCCGGGGGGGCGGTTAGTAGAATGCCGCCATCTTAGCCCTTCCGGTTTGCTAGCTTAAGGCGTTTCGCAGATGCAGACGACTAGAGAGCCTTGGTTCCGTAGAAGAGGGTATCTTCACTTTGATCGTCCCGTAGGCCAAGCGGCGGCACTAACTATCGTTAGTGATCCTGTTCGCGTCGCTCAGCGTAGTTTTTTTCCTTTCCTTGACTTCGATATTCTCAGTACCAAAGTAAAGTGGGATGACGATCTGAAGCAGCTTGTGCGAAAACGCAAGGAGCGAAAGGTCGCTTATGCATCGCATATCGATAGTCACATCTACTCTTATTATTGCCAATTGCTGTCTGCTCGATACGAGCAAGAATTGACTCGGCGCGGACTAGGGGATTGCGTTTTAGCCTTTCGCTCGCTAGGGAAAAGTAATATCCACTTTGCTGCGGAAGGGTTCGCAGAGGTCTCGCGACGTAGCAATTGCTTTGTCCTTGGCCTAGATATTCGCGGTTTCTTCGATACACTGGATCACAAAATACTAAAGTCGGCCTGGATGTCCGTCCTTGGTGTGGCGCAGCTTTCTCCTGATCACTACGCGGTATATAAAGCCATCACTCGATTTTCGATGGTGAATCTCGATTCGGTGTTGGAACTGCTTGGTGTATCGAAGAATAATCCAAGAAAAGGTCGTAATCGCCTGTGCACCCCTGAAGACTTTAGGGATAAAGTCCGCCCCTCAGGCATGATTCGGGCAAATAGTACCGGAAAAGGAATCCCGCAAGGCTCGTCAATCAGCGCACTGCTATCAAATATCTATATGCTAGAGTTTGATTGTTTCATCAATGAGTATGTTGCGGGATTAGGAGGGAAATATTTTAGATATTGTGACGATATGTTGTTTGTATTGCCACTGGCCGCGAAACCTACCTGCGAGGCAGTTATTAAGGATGCTATCTCAAAGTGTAAGCTGGAGATTCAGGATGCGAAGACAGAGCGCCGTGATTTTGTGACACGAGGAGGCCGCTTGGTGACGGATAAGCCTCTTCAGTATCTAGGTTTTCTCTTTGACGGTGAGCGAATTTACCTTCGTTCAGCCTCTCTCGCTAGATACTCGGATCGGCTCACGCGGGGTGTGCACCTAGCGAAAGCAACCATGAGAAAGCGCAATCGGGCGCGAGTTGCGCGAGGAGAAGACCCCCGCCCGCTCTTCACGGCCCCGTTGGCCGGTCAAATTCCCCCACCTCTGGCCACCCCAAATTCCCCCACCCTCTGACCGTATAGCGGCGCTGTAGAAGCGCCAGCAGCGACCACCGGGAGCATCCCGTTGGCAGGACGTTATCTTTCTCCTTCGATCGTCGAGGGAGTTCGGAGTGAACGTCTTGAAACCGCATCTGCAAACCACCATCCTGACCCTGCTGGCAGCGGGCAAGAGCCAGCGCGAGATCGCCCGCATCACCAGCGTCGACCGCAAGACCATCCGCAGCCTTGCCCAGCGCACGATTAGGGGAGTTTCAAATTCCCCCGGGGTGGCCACC
>NZ_FRCX01000021.1 GCF_900143065.1 Duganella sacchari
GTTATCCCCCACTCCTGGGTACGTTCCGATATTTTACTCACCCGTTCGCCACTCGCCACCAGAGCAAGCTCCGTGCTGCCGTTCGACTTGCATGTGTAAGGCATGCCGCCAGCGTTCAATCTGAGCCAGGATCAAACTCTTTAGTTTAATCTCTGTTTTATCACCATTGACAAAAATGGTTCGCTCACTCAAAATACTGACAGTATTACTACTGCTTATTTCTTGTTGAGCATTTAATGCTTTTTGTTGCAGCATCAAACGCCCACATTTATCGACTGTAATTTTTTAAAGATCATTCTGTACTGCGTTGCTGATAAAGCGTTTTGTTCATCAGCGAAGAGGCAAGATTATGAGGCGTTTCGTACATCTCGTCAAGCTCTTCTTTTTCTTCGCTTCACTCTGCATTTGCATGCTTCGTTTCGCGAGGGACCGAACTATAGCAACCCCTCCGCAGTTTGGCAAGTGCTTCCTTTTACTTTGCCGTCCAATCCCCGTTTTTTGCAGACTGTCGCAATCGCATGGCGTCACCAGGCGATGATCGCTACACTTGCCTCATATTAAGATTGAAGGCTCACATGTTTCCCACGCCAAAAGTGCAAGACACCTTAAAAACCGCCGGCGGCTGGCTGCACCGGGGTTTTGACGCTACCGCCACCTGGGTTACCCAGCTGTCCTGGTGGAAGTTCCTGGTGTTTGCCGTTCTGATGCTGATTGCCGGCTCCATCCTGCAAGATGAGCTGTTTTCGTCCAATCCAGCCCAGGATGACATCGATCGTGGCGATCGCATGGTCAAAGCCAAGCGCAAAGGCGCTGACACCAATATCCTGATTGACGACAGCGGCATTCACTTCAACCCGCGCGGCAAGATCCGCAACAAGAATACCGAGGATAACAACGAGCACAGCACCGCTGCTCCGCCGGAAGCGCCGGAAGCGCCCGCCACGCCGGAGGCACCGGCAGCACCGGCAGCCCCTGCCGCACCAGCCGCCCCATCGGCAAAAGCCGGCAAGAGCGGTGCGGCCTCGGTGCCAGCCCTGCCCACCTTGCCTGGCGAGGAAGTCCACATTGACCTGCCGCCGCAAATTGGCGAAGAGCTGTCCAACGCCATTGAGGAAGCGGTGGATGATGCCGCCGAACAGAAGGTGGCCCGCTACCACGGCCAGGCTTCCACCTGGTTCAAGAGCTTCATCACCCTGCTGGTGCTGGCCCTGTTCGGCACCAAGGCGTTGATGGGTGGCAAAAAACGCGCCGAGGCCGAGACCCAGTCCGCCAACGCCGCCGCCGAGCGCGAATCCATGCAGCGCCAGCTCAGTGAAGCCAAGATGCAAATGATGCAAGCCCAGGTCGAGCCCCATTTCCTGTTCAACACGCTGGCGTCGGTCGAGCATCTGATCGAAACCGACCCGCCGCGCGCCTCCGCTATGCAGCGTAGCCTGATCAAATACCTGCGTGCAGTGCTGCCGCAAATGCGCGACAGCTCGCTGATCACCAACCTTGGGCGCGAAGCCGATATGGTGCTGGCCTACCTCAACCTGCTGAAAATGCGGATGGAAGAACGCCTCACCGTGGACTTTGACGTCTCCGATGGCCTGCGCACCGCCGCCTTCCCGCCCATGATGCTGCAGTCCATGGTGGAAAACGCCATCAAGCACGGCCTCGAGGGCAAACCGGAAGGCGGCACGCTGAAAGTGCGCGCCGACGTCGCCCACAACAAGCTGCGTGTGATTGTCAGTGATACCGGCCTCGGCTTCGGCGCCAAGCCCAGCGACGGCACCGGCCTGGGTCTGACCAATATCCGCGAACGCCTGAAGCTGCTGCACGGCGACCAGGCGCAGTTGCTGATCGCCGCCAACAGCCCGAGCGGCGTGATCGTCACCATTGAAGTACCGTACCAGCTGGCCAAGGCCAATAACAGCAATTGATTATTACGACGATTCGTTGAATAATTGATTGAATAACTGATTGAATAATTAATACGCACACCCGAGACCGATGCCTACAGCAATCATTGCAGATGACGAACGTTTAATGCGCGACCAGTTGCGCATGCGCCTGGGCCAGGTATGGCCTGAGCTGGACATTATTGGCGAAGCCAAAAACGGCGACGAAGCCATCGACCTGGTCGACGAGCTCAAGCCCGACTTCACCTTCCTCGATATCCGCATGCCCGGCAAGACCGGCATGGAAGCGGCCGCCATCATCGGCAACAAGAGCCAGATCGTGTTCGTCACCGCCTACGATGCCTACGCGGTGGAAGCCTTCGAACGGGGCGCAGTCGACTACGTGTTGAAACCGCCCGAGCAGGAGCGCCTGCAGGTGACGGTGGACCGCCTCAAAGGCCGCATGAACAAACCGGCCGCAGGCGCCGACATCAACGCCAGCGTCACCGCCATGCTGGCGCAGCTGACCGAGAAAATCGCCGCGCCAAAACCGGCGCACCTGCAATGGATACAGGCCAGCATCGGCCAGGACCTGCGCATGATTCCGGTCGAGGAGATCCTGTTCTTCCGCTCGGACGAAAAGTACACCTGCGTCCAGACCGAGAAATACGAGGCGCTGATCCGCAAGCCCGTGCGCGACCTCGCCGACGAGCTGGACCCGGCGCTGTTCTGGCAAATCCACCGCGCCACGCTGGTCAACGTCAACGCCATTGAAGGCGTGACGCGCGACATCCGCGGCCGTCACCTGGTGATGATCAAAGGCCGCCCGGAAAAGCTGGAAGTGAGCCGCAGCTTCCTGCATCTGTTCAAGCAGATGTAACTGCGGCACATCAAACCTGCTCCACCCAGCCTGATTTAGTGTGACTCCTCGCGGCCGATTTCCGGCCGCAGGGAGATCCACATGCGCCCTACCCGTGCCCTGTTGTTGCTCGCCGCCATCGCGGCAACCGGCCGCCTGTGCTGGCGCCTCGGCCACGAGCGCGCCTCCCCCGCTACCGAACAATCCTATGCCGAGCTGCGCGAGCTATCCGCCGCGCTGCAAACCATCCGCGAAGAAGAACGCAAGCACATCGCACGCGAACTGCACGACGATCTGGGCCAGCTGCTGGCCACCCTGCGCGGTGATCTGGCCCTGCTGCAACGCCAGGGCAATAATCACGCGGCCACGCGCAAGCTGCAGGCCGGCATGGATGAGCTATTGATGTCCGCCATCACCTCGCTGCGGCGCATTGCCAGCAACTTGCGACCACGGGCGCTGGATGAGGGAGGGTTGTATTTTGCGCTGCACAGCCTGCGCCATGAATTTGTCGCGCGCCACGGCATCAGCTGCACGCTCAGCGCCAACGAAGGGGATTTGATACTCGATGATGCCTACAGCACGGCCATCTTCCGCATCGTGCAGGAAGCGCTGACCAACATCACACGCCACGCTGAAGCGCGCACGGTGAGGCTGTCGCTGTACCGCAAGGACGACGCCCTGCACATCTCGATCCATGACGACGGTCGCGGCATCGCCGAAAAGGACATGGACAAAGCCTCGTCCTTCGGCCTGATCGGGATGCGCGAGCGCGTCTGGGCACTGCATGGCGATATCGCCATCGTCAACGACGGCGGCACGCGCATCATGATACGCCTGCCGCTGCCGCCAGATACAGCTTAGAACGCGTGACGGAAGCCGACGTTGAAGGCTTTGTCGCCGCTACCAGCTTCGTTGTTGTTACCAACGGTGTAGCCAGCGCCGTTCTTGTTCTTGATCTTGGCGTAGGCCAGGTACACACCAGTACGCTTCGACAGCGAGTACAGGTAGCCCAGTGCCCACTGATCGGCGTCCTGGTTGTTGACGGTCTTGTCGTTCTTGCGGATGTACGAAGCCATGATCGAACCGTTGCCAACTGGTACGGTGGCGCCGATCAGCACGTCATTACTGTCCAGGCTAGGCTTCGGCGCTACGGTGTAGCCGTAGGCGTTGGCGACCGGGATCTGGGCGCTGTTCACGCCTTTGTCTGCGCTGAAAGCGAAGAAGGCTTTCACAACCTGGAAGTCGTAGTTGATCGCGAACATGGTGTTGCGGCCGGTATCCTGCAGCTTGGCTGGGGTGGCGCCGACAGCAGCGGTGTCGTTGTTCTTGTTGTTGTACACCAGGCGCGCGTTCAGCGGGCCTTGGGCGTAGTTCAGGCCCAGACCGAATTGACGGCCGGCGGTGGCGCTGCCAGCCTGCTCGCCCAGCGAGTACAGCACGTCGCCGCTGAAGCCTTCCACGGTTGGGGTCGAGTACACCAGCGCGTTGCTCGCGCGGGTGTTGGCGCCAGCCGATGGGAACAGATTTTTGATCGAACCAGCGTAGCCGGCGCCGAACGGGTCAGCCACCTGGCTTTGTGCCAGGTACAGCGGGGTGTACTGACGGCCGATGGTCAGCTGACCGGCTTCTTTGCTCTTCAGGCCAACGAAGGCCTGACGGTTGAACAGGGTGCCGGCGCTGTCGATGGTGCCGTCGTCCGCTTTGAAGCCGGCTTCCAGCTGGAAGATCGCCGACAGGCCATTGCCCAGGTCTTCGGTACCGCGGAAGCCCAGACGGGACTGGCCGCCGATACCGCTGGTCACTTTGGTGACGGAACCGGCAGCACCGCCGCGCTCGCCAACGATACCGGCATCCACCAGGCCGTAGATCGTCACGTTCGATTGAGCTTGAGCTTGTGCAGCGAAGCCGCCGATGATCATTGCTGCCAGAGTAAGTTTTTTCACTTGATGTTCTCTACTTGAGGTTGAAAGAAAAACTGCAGTATTGAATTCCACGGCCGAGATCATGCCTATCAATTACTTCAACAATGTGACAATCACCATTTGTTGTAAATCAACATCACAAGTGAAAAAAAAGCCGCTGGCAGCGGCTTTTGATGAACCGGCTTACTGAACCGCGTTATTTCAGGCGGCAGCTCAGCAGGAAATAGTGCTCCATGCGCTCGATCTTGATCTGGCGCGCACGGTCGGCAAAGCGCTTGCGCAAGGTACTATCGGTCAAATAGTTGGTCATGATTTCATAGCGTTCGCCATCATCGGCGGTGACGATCTGATACGTATTGCCGTCCGCATCGGTGCGGGCGATGACCACCTCGCCGTCGATCTGCGACTCGTCCAGCACCACCAGCAGGATATCCTTGCCCAGCTTGGCGCGCAGGGTTTTCAGGTATTTTTCCTGCTGCTCACGGCGCACGTGGCGCCACAGATTGCCAATAAACACCGCCGTGTACTGGCCTTGCAGGCCCTCCGGCAGGTCAAACGCATCCATGACGCCAAACGTCACGATGTCCTCGTCAAGGCCACGGGTTTCGGCCAGGTCGATCATTTCCTGCAGAATATCCGTCGCATAGACCGACTCCGCCGTTTCCGCGATCAGGTCGGTCCAGTACGCGGTGCCACAGCCCAGTTCCAGCACTTTATGGCCGGTGAACAGTTCTGCCACCATTTCCTGCAAATCGTCCAGATCGTCGAAACGCTCTTCATTGGCGTAGACCTGGTCATAGTTATCCGCGTTGACGGCGTAATATTGGGTCAACTGGTTGGTAATCATGATGATGCTTTCTTCTTTATAGTTCGTAGTTCTCTTTTTCGCCGCTCATGGCCTGTTCGATCAACTTGCGGTTGAGCGTCGGGGCCAGCAGTTCGATAAAGGTGTAGATATAGCTGCGCAGATAGGCGCCCTGCTTGACCGCCACCCGCGACACATTCATGCCGAACAGGTGGCCCACCGGGATGGCGCGCAGGTTTTTGTCGCGCTCGGCGTCAAAGGCCATCCCCGCTATGATACCAATCCCCATGCCCAGCTCCACATAAGTCTTGATGACATCGGCGTCGATGGCTTCCAGCAGCACGTCCAGCTTCAGGCCGCGCAGGGCAAACGCATGGTCGATCTTGCTGCGGCCGGCAAAGGCGCCATCATACGTGATGATCGGGAAAGCGGCGATCTCTTCCAGCGTCGGCTGCTTGGTGCGCAGCAGCGCATGGTCGGGCGGCACCACCACCACGTGCTCCCATTGATAGCATGGCAATGTTACCAAGCCATTCACGCCAGCAATCGATTCGGTGGCAATCGCCAGGTCGGCCTGATCACGCTGGACCATCTCGGCGATCTGCTGCGGATTGCCTTGCAATAAAGATAAGCGCACCTTGGGGAATTTGACCATGAAGGCCTGCACCACCTTCGGCAGCGTGTAGCGCGCCTGGGTATGTGTGGTGGCGATGGTAAAACTGCCGCTGTCCTGGGCCGCATATTCCTTGCCGATGCGCTTGAGGCTGTCGATCTCCTGCATAATCAATTCCACCGACTCCAGCACCAGCCGCCCCGGCTCGGTCAGGCCGCGGATACGCTTGCCGTGGCGGGTGAAGATATCGACCCCCAGCTCCTCCTCCAGTTCGATAATCGCCTTGGACACGCCCGGCTGCGAGGTAAACAGCGCCTTGGCGGCGTCGGTCAGGTTGTAGTTCTGGCGTACTGCTTCGCGCACAAAGCGCAATTGATGAAGGTTCATTGCAGGTCTTGGCCCATCTTAAAATTATTAGCGTCCATGCTTATGCCCAATCCTTATATAAGCAAATAAAGACTAAGTCGTATGGAATAAAGACGAAGTTTATTACTATTAGCACCAGTTTGGGGAATCAGCGACTATCCAGGAAGAATATACATGTATCAATACGACCAGTACGACCACCTCATCGTCCGCGAGCGCATCGCCCAGTACCGCGACCAGGTACGCCGCCGCCTGGCTGATGAGCTGACCGAAGCCGAATTCCTGCCGCTGCGCTTGCAGAACGGCTTGTACATGCAGCGTCACGCCTACATGCTGCGCATTGCCGTGCCGTACGGTCTGTTGGCATCCAAGCAAATGCGTATGTTCGCCCATATCGCCCGCAAGTACGACCGCGGCTATGGCCACTTCACCACCCGCCAAAACATCCAGTTTAACTGGGTTGAACTGGAACAGACACCGGATATCCTGAGCGACCTGGCCTCGGTGGAGATGCACGCCATCCAGACTTCAGGCAACTGCATCCGCAACACCACCTCCGACCCGTATGCCGGCGTGGCCGCCGACGAGATCATCGATCCACGTCCGTATGCCGAAGTGCTGCGTCAATGGTCGACCTTCCACCCGGAGTTCATCGCCCTGCCGCGTAAATTCAAGGTCGCCATCAACGGCGCCGTGGAAGACCGCGCCGCGATCGCGATTCACGACATCGGCCTGACCGTGGTGCGCAACGACGCCGGTGAAATCGGCTTCAAGTTCATGGCCGGCGGCGGCATGGGCCGTACGCCCATCATCGGCAGCGTGATCCGCGAATTCCTGCCGTGGCAGCACCTGCTGACCTACACCGAAGCCGTGATGCGCGTGTATAACCAGTACGGCCGCCGCGACAACAAGTACAAAGCCCGTATCAAGATCCTGCTGAAAGCCGTGGGCGTGGAAGAATTCACGCGCCAGGTGGAAGAAGAATGGGTCGATCTCAAGGACGGTCCGGAAACCCTGACCGTCGACGAGATGCAGCGCGTGATCGACTACTTCCAGCCGCCAGCCTACAAAGCGCCGGAAGACAGCGACGCCGCCCTGCAGGCGCAAGCCGCTGAGCACAAGGCCTTCGCCAACTGGTTGAAGCGCAACGTCAAGCCGCACAAGGTGCCGGGCTACGCCGCCGTGGTGCTGTCGCTGAAAAAGACCGGCGTGCCGCCGGGCGACGCCACCGCTGAACAGATGGACTTCATGGCCGACCTGGCAGACCGCTACAGCTTTAACGAACTGCGCGTCACCCACGAACAGAACATCGTGCTGGCCGACGTCGAACAATCGCAGCTGTTCGCGCTGTGGCAGGAAGCCAAAGCCCATGGCCTGGCCACACCGAACATCGGCCTGCTGACCGACATGATCTGCTGCCCGGGCGGCGACTTCTGCTCGCTGGCCAACGCCAAGTCGCTGCCGATTGCGGCGGCCATCTCGGAGCGTTTCGATAACCTCGACTACCAGCATGACATCGGCGAGATCGAACTGAATATCTCCGGCTGCATCAACGCCTGCGGCCACCACCACGTCGGCAGCATCGGCGTGCTGGGCGTGGACAAGGACGGCAGCGAATGGTATCAGGTGTCGATCGGCGGCGCGCAAGGCAACAACGCCGCCATCGGCAAGATCATCGGCCCATCGTTCTCCGCGCTGCAAATGCCGGAAGTGATCGACCGCCTGCTGCAGGTTTATCTGCGCGAGCGTTTTGAAGATGAATCGTTTGCCGCCTGTGTGCATCGCCTGGGCGTCGCACCATTCAAGGAATTTGTGTACGCCACGCCGATCGCTGAAAAAGGCGGCCGTCTGGTTGGAGAGGATGAATATGTCTGAAGCAGTAAAAAACCTGATCATCAAGGGCCGTGAAGTTGTCGCCGACGACTGGCAAGTGCTGCGCCTGGCCGAGCCGGTCGAAGGCGCACCCGCTGTCGATCCCGCCACCGTGGCGGTCCCGGAGGGCAAATTCATCGTGCCACTGAGCCTGTGGCTGGTGCAGCGCGAGGTGCTGGCGGCACGCACCGCCGCCGGCGAGATCGCCGTGTGGATCGCATCGGACGAGCGCCCTGAAACGCTGAAAGGCCTGCTGGACCAGTTCCCGCTGATCGCCGTCGACTTCCCCAAATTTACCGATGGCCGCGGCTACTCGATCGCCTACAACCTGCGCACCCGCCTGGGCTGGACCGGCGAACTGCGCGCCGTCGGCGATGTGCTGCGCGACCAGCTGTTCTCGATGCAGCGCGTGGGCTTTGACGCCTACGCCATCCGCGCCGACCGCGATGTGCATGATGCGCTGAAAGGCCTGTCCGATTTCTCCGAAACCTATCAGGCTTCGGTCGATCAGAAAGTGCCGCTGTTCCGCCGCCACGCACGCCCGGTGCCGGCTACGGCCAACAACGACGGCGCCGGTATTTGATTGGAGCTGCAATGAGTGACCTGAGCAAGCTGATTGCGGACACGCACGCCACGCTGTCCCGCATCGCCAGCGATTTCAGCCCCGCCGTTTTCGCCTCCTCGCTGGCGGCCGAAGACATGGTGCTGACCGATATGATCCTGAAGGCCAAGCACAGCATCGGCATTTTCTCGCTTGAAACCGGCCGCCTGCACCAAGAAACGCTGGCCATGCTGGACAAGGTGAAGCAGCACTACGGCTACGACATCGCTGTCTACAAGCCGCAGCAGGATGCGGTCGATAGCTACGTCGCACAGCATGGCCTGAACGCCTTCTACGACAGCGTCGAGATGCGCAAGGAATGCTGCCGCATCCGCAAGGTCGAGCCGCTGAACCGCGCACTGTCCGGCAACAAGGCCTGGGTCACGGGCCAGCGCCGCGCGCAAGCGGCAACCCGCACCTCGCTGCTGGTGGAAGAGGACGATCCGGCGCACTTCATGACCAAGTTCAATCCGCTGGCCGATTGGTCCGAGGACGACATCTGGAACTACATCCGCGACAACGGCGTGCCGTACAACGCGCTGCACGACCAGGGTTATCCATCGATCGGCTGCGAACCGTGTACCCGAGCCATACAGCCAGGTGAAGATGTCCGCGCCGGACGCTGGTGGTGGGAGAACCCGGAATCGAAAGAATGCGGCCTCCACGTCGTCGACGGCAAACTGATACGCATTAAATCTGTCGCTGCATAAGCGGCTTCAAAGAATAGGCTAGTCCAATGAACGCTTTAGTTGAACAAAACGCGCAAGTGAACTCGCGCCACCTCGATGCCCTGGAATCGGAAGCCATCCACATCATGCGCGAAGTCGCTGCCGAGTGCAGCAACCCTGCCCTGCTGTTCTCGGGCGGTAAAGACTCGGTGGTCCTGCTGCGCATCGCGGAGAAGGCTTTCCGTCCTGGTAAATTCCCGTTCCCGCTGGTGCACGTCGACACCGGCCACAACTTCCAGGAAGTGATTACCTTCCGCGACAAGCGCGTGGCCGAACTGGGCGAACGCCTGATCGTCGGCTCGGTCGAAGACTCGATCAAAAAAGGAACGGTACGCCTGCGCAATCCGCAAACCGATTCGCGCAACGCCGCACAGGCGGTGACGCTGCTGGAAACCATCGCCGAACATGGCTTCGACGCCTGCATCGGCGGCGCTCGCCGCGACGAAGAGAAAGCCCGCGCCAAGGAGCGCATCTTCTCGTTCCGCGATGAATTCGGCCAGTGGGACCCGAAGTCGCAGCGCCCGGAACTGTGGGACCTGTATAACACCCGCGTCCATCCCGGCGAGAACATGCGTGTGTTCCCGATCTCGAACTGGACCGAGCTGGATGTGTGGCAGTACATCGCCCGTGAAAAACTGGAACTGCCACCGATCTACTTCGCCCATGAGCGCCAGGTGATTCCGCGCAATGGCCTGCTGGTGCCGCTGACGGATCTGACTCCGGCCCGCGAAGGCGAAACCGTCGAAACGCAAGTGGTGCGCTTCCGTACCGTCGGCGACATCTCCTGCACCTGCCCGGTGTCCTCGGACGCGGCCACCGTGGAGCAGATCATCGCTGAAACCGCGATCACCCAGGTGACGGAGCGCGGCGCCACCCGCATGGACGACCAGACCTCCGAAGCATCGATGGAAAAACGTAAAAAAGCAGGATACTTCTAATGACTACGACTACTTCGAACGAACGCGGCCTCCTGCGTTTTATCACCGCCGGTTCCGTCGATGACGGCAAGTCCACCCTGATCGGCCGCCTGCTGTTCGACAGCAAAGGCATCTTCGCCGACCAGCTGGACGCCATGTCGCGCTCCAAGCACAAGCGCACCGTCGGCGACACCGTCGACCTGTCGCTGCTGACCGACGGCCTGGAAGCCGAACGCGAACAAGGCATCACCATCGACGTCGCCTACCGCTACTTCGCCACGCCGAAACGCAAATTCATCATCGCCGACACGCCAGGCCACGAGCAGTACACCCGCAACATGGTGACCGGCGCGTCGACCGCCGATGCCGTCATCATCCTGGTGGACGTATCGAAAGTGAAGCTGCGCGAAGACGGCGGCGTGGATCTGCTGATCCAGACCAAACGCCACTCCACCATCGCCCACCTGCTGCAAATCGAGCACGTCATCGTGGCCGTCAACAAGATGGACCTGGTGAACTACGATCAGGACATCTACAACCGCATCGTCAAAGCCTATGGCGAATTCGCCGCCTCGCTGGGCCTGAAAGACATCACGCCGATTCCGCTGTCCGCCCTGAGCGGCGACAACGTGGTGGAAAAGAGCGAGAAGCTGGACTGGTACCAAGGCCCGACGCTGATCGAGCTGCTGGAATCGCTGTCCGTCTACGACGAGTCGCACGACGCACCATTCCGCTTCCCGGTGCAGCTGGTGGCGCGCCACAACGGCCACGAAGCCAATGACTTCCGCGGCTACATGGGCCGTATCGAGTCGGGCAAGGTCTCGGTGGGCGACACGCTGGTGGTGCAGCCATCCGGCCAGGCTGCGACCGTGAAAGACATCGTCACGCTGGAAGGTTCGCACCAGTCGGCCGTCGCCGGCCAGTCGATCACGCTGCTGCTGAACGAATACCTGGACATTTCGCGTGGCGACCTGCTGGCCAATGCCGCACAGCCGGCCACGCAGCTGAAACAGCTGAAGGCCGACGTATGCTGGATGTCCGACGAGCCGCTGGACGTGCGCCGCAAGTACTGGATCAAGCACGGCACCAAGCAGACCTCGGCGAAAGTGAAAGCGATTGCATCTCTGCTGGACATCAACACCCAGCAGCGCCACAGCGCCGAAGGCCTGAAGCTCAACGACATCGCCACCATCGAGCTGGCAGTGCAGCAGCCGTTGGCAGCCGACGCCTACAGTGACATCCGCGCCACTGGTGCTTTCATTCTGATCGATGAGGTGACCCATCAGACCGTGGCCGCTGGTATGATCCGCCTGGACCAATAAACCTAGCCAGCGTCATCCCCGCGCCTGCGGGGAGCCAAGGATTTTTCATGCCAGCTCTCGGAAAAGTGTATTTGATCGGCGCCGGTCCCGGCGCCCAGGACTTGATTACCTTGCGTGGTGCGCGCCTGCTGGCGCAAGCCGACATCGTGCTGCACGACGCACTGGTGACATCCGAAATGCTGGACCTGTGTCCGCAGGCCGAGAAAATCTCGGTCGGCAAGCGCAGCGGCCAGCGTTCGGTCGCCCAGCAGATCATCAACCGGCAGTTGGTCGAATGCGCGCAGCGCGCCACGCTGGTGGTGCGCCTGAAAGGCGGCGACCCCATGATCTTCGGCCGCGCCGATGAAGAGCTGCGGGCGCTGGAAGAAGCTGGCATCGAGGTGGAAGTCGTCCCCGGCATCACCACCGCGCTGGCGGCAGCGGCGACCACCAAGCAGCCGCTGACCAAGCGCGGCGTGGCGCGCAGCGTCGGTTTTTTCACCTCGTCCACCGCAGCTGAACACGCGGACCACGACGCCATTCCCGAAACCGACACGCTGGTGCAGTACATGGGCGGCCGCGAAGCCATCGCCACCGCAGAGCGCCTGCTCGCACACGGCCACAAACCGGATACGCCGGTGGTCGTCATCGAAAACGTCAGCCGCGCCGACCAGCAAACCCACCGTATGGACATCACCACCTTGAGCCAGGGTCTGGGCACACCGCATGGCCCGGTGCTGGTCATGATCGGTGAAGCCATGCGTGCCCGCCCCCATCAACGAGATTAGCAGCACAATAGCCATCCAACTCCGCGCCTGAGTTTTATTTTTCGGTATTAAAATGTCCATTCTTACCATTCGAGGTAGTAATGGATATCGTTCAAAGACTGGAAAACGCCTGGAGTATCCACGCCGAGGGCAAGTTTGAAGAAGCCCTGCAGGAATACATCTGGCTATTTGAGGCTACCGCCAAGGACGCGGACACCGCATCGCTGCGCCTGTCCTACGTGCTGGCCGCATGGGCCAAGCTTGCGGAAGAATACCTGCCCGCCCACCACGCGCTGGTCGATCTGCGCAACCACATGGCTGAGCAGCTGCTGAGCGAACCGGCCGATACCGCGCTGTTCAATGACATCCGCGTGGTCAACGACAAGCTGGGCGACTTGCAGAATACTTACCACCTGTTCCAGCGGCTGCCCGACGCGCTGAAACAGCAGACAGCCCGCATCGCCCTGCCCTCACTGATGGCCTGTGGCGACTATCAGCTGGCGCGCCGTTATCTGCAGCAGCCGGAAGAACATCTGGCGCAGGCGGCCATGAAGCTGAACCAGCAAAAGAACCAGATTAACGTCCTCACCTCCGAAGGCATGGCAGAACTGCTGGCCGATGTATTCAACTACACTACCGAAGTTGCATTGGTACTGGACTTGCTGAACGGCTGCGGCGATACTGCTGCGGCGGCGATCGCGCGCCAGCAAGCTGTCTCGCTGGTGCAAACGCCGGAAGCCCGCGCCTGCGTGGAAGCGGAGCTCAATGCTCCCGGCACCACGCTGGACGCCATGGTTGAACTACAAAATTCGGTGACTGCATAGTGAAAAAGATTTACGCTCAAGCCCTCCTCCTCTCCACTTTCCTGCCCGCTGCTGCATCGGCTGCACTCCCCACCTACGATTTCAAGGTGGTGCGCAGCTATCCGCATGACACGCAGGCCTTCACCGAAGGCCTGCTGTACCGCGATGGCTTCCTGTACGAGAGCACGGGCCTGAACGGCAAATCTTCGATCCGCAAAGTAAACCTGGAGACCGGCAAGGTCCTGCAAAGCAAAGACATCCCGCCCCAGTACTTCGGCGAAGGCCTGACTGCCTGGGGCGATACGCTGGTCGGCCTGACCTGGCAAACCCAGACCGGTTTTGTCTTCGATCTGAAGACCTTTGAATTCAAAAGCCAGTTTGCCTACCCGGGCGAAGGCTGGGGCCTGACGCAGAACGGCAAAGAACTCATCATGAGCGATGGCAGCGCCACGCTGCGCTTCCTCGATCCCAAGACCTTCCTCGAAGTACGCCGCGTGAAAGTAACGGCGGACGGCATTGCAGTCGACCAGCTCAATGAACTGGAAGTGGTGGAAGGCGAAATCTACGCCAATATCTGGCACACCAACACCATCGCCCGCATCGATCCTGCCACCGGCAAGATCGTTGGCTGGATCGATTTCAGCAAACTTTATCCCGATGCCGGCAAAGGACCGAACGGCGAAAACGTCATGAACGGCATCGCCTACGACGCCGATAAAAAACGCCTGTTCGTCACCGGCAAACTGTGGCCCAAGATCTACGAAGTGAAAGTCACGCGCCGGCCATAAGCTGTCACACACTGCATCTAGGCCGCCAGCGCATACGACGCATCATTGGCGCATGCGCTAAAGCCGCGCACGCGCAGCCGCTGTTGTTGAAGGCAGACGGCCAGGGGCTGCCCATCCGTCAGCAGGGTCACCACGGCCGGCACATCACGGGTGTTGATCGCCAGTTGAAACCTGCGTATCAGCTCGCGCGACAGCTTCTCCTCGGGCGGCATGTCATCAGCCGCTTGCTTCAACCGCTTGCGCGCGCGTGCCAGGTACTGGCGCGCGTTTTCTGCTTTGGTCCCGAGTACTGCAGCAATATCAGCGTGTCCGCATTCAAACACCTCATGCAGGACCAGCGCCAGCCGCTCGGAAAACGACAGACGCGCCAGCATCCGCGCAAATGCGGCTTCCACGTCGGCACACCGCAGCAGCTCTTCCTCTGGTGATAGCGGCTGCACATCGGGCGCCAATTCCTTTGCAACCTGGGCGGCCACCGCATCGCGCGCGCGTTTGCGCAAATGGTCGATCGACTGATGCTGCACAACGGTGGTCAGCCAGGCGGCAGGCGTCACCAGCGCGTCCTTTTCAGCGCTGTGCCACTTCAAAAAACAGTCCTGTACCACTTCTTCCGCTTCCGCCTCGCTGCCCAGGATGCGTGAACTGATCGCCCTCAGGCGCGGGCGCAGCTGCTCAAACAGGGCGCCATCGGTATCGGTAGTACGTGACATGGTGATTCTCCTCTCATGATGGGGACACTACTTGACGCTGGGCACCCGCCAAACGTGACACATCAACTATCTATTTTTTTGCCGTCACACTGCGCACCGGCGCAGGCGTCAAGCGGGCAGTGAACCGACCTGACCGCGAAAGGAACATCATGCTGACCAATTCCCTGGGCCTCATCCCCACCGTCATCGAACAGACCAGCCGTGGCGAACGCGCCTTCGATATTTATTCCTGCCTGCTGAAAGAGCGCGTGATCTTCCTGGTGGGCGAAGTGACCGAACAATCGGCAAACCTGATCGTGGCGCAGTTGCTGTTCCTGGAATCGGCTGATCCGCACAAAGACATCTCACTGTACATCAATTCTCCGGGCGGCTCGGTGTATGCCGGCATGGCGATCTACGACACCATGCAATTCATCAAACCAGAGGTTTCCACCTTGTGCACCGGCTTTGCCGCCAGCATGGGCTCCTTCCTGCTCGCCGCTGGCGCAATCGGCAAGCGCTATGCCCTGCCCAACGCGCGCATCATGATCCACCAGCCGCATGGCGGCTCGCAAGGCGTCGCCTCCGACATTGAAATCCAGGCACGCGAGGTGCTCTACCAGCGCCACCGCCTTAACTCCATCATGGCCGAGCGCACCAGGCAAACGCTGGCCCGGATCGAAAAAGACTCCGACCGCGACAACTATATGTCATCCGCAGACGCCAAAGACTATGGCCTGATCGACCACGTGCTTCTCACCCGCGACGAAAGCTGAACGCAACTTACCAAGAGATTAATAAAACTCGTACACTGCGGAGGCGACCAACCATGCGAACATTCAATCAATGAAAACGTCGAATTTATCTCGTGCTGTTCTTGCACTGGCATTCCTGCCTTTATTGGCAGCTGCGGAGCCGTGCGAGAAAACCGCGCTGGCCCAACAGTACGCAAAGATGCGTAGCGACGACCAGTCACTGCGCGGCCGCTACATCCACATCCTGGAGATGGAGCACCGCAAGGAGAAGTTCGATCCCAAGGAAAAAGATCAGCTGGAATACACCATCTCGGACATCGACGAAAGTAATCAGCGCAACCTGGACAAATTGATTGAGCAGTGCGGCTGGCCCGGCAAGCTTGACGCCAACCGCGCGGCAGATGCAGCGTTCCTCATTATTCAGCATGCGGACCTGGACTATCAGCTCAAACACGCTGATTTGCTTGCCGCCGCAAACAAGCGAGGCGAAATTCCGAACAAGATCTACGCCATGTTTGTCGACAGGGTTAGGCTGAGACAAGGCAAGGGACAGCTCTACGGCACGCAGCAGGAATATGGCAGTAACAAGATGCCGCCGATCGACGACCCAAAAAACCTGAACCAGCGCAGAAAAACCATGGGCCTGCCGCCGCTGCCGACGCCAGCCAATTAGCCGGCATCAGCGCGTCTGCAACGCTGCGCGGTATGCGTTGGCATACTGCTTCCAGTCGGCCAGCACTTGCTGATGGCAGGTCTGGGCGTAGTCGATCAGCGCGGGGCGCCATTGCTTGCCGTTGTGGCCATAAGCGATCCATTCATCGGCAATGGCGGAGCCCTGGCGACCGCCGGAGCGCAGGTGCGACCAGGCGACGATACTGCCCATGGTCCGCATGACGCTTTCGAGGCGGCGCAGTTTGCCGCCCCACCGCTCCAGCGAAAGACGATCCTGCTGTGGCAGCAGTTCTTTGAGCACATACGATTGGTCGCCGATGCTCACCGCTGACAGGAAGGCTGGTGATATGGCCTGCATTCTTTTCTGTACCGCGACGATGCGCTCGGCTTCGGTTTGCCACGGTGGTTGCACCACCGGCAGATAGGGCGACAGTGCGGAACTGGAAGCCAGTTTCAGGTCGAGCAGGAAGTTGCCGTCCAATCCACCGCGTCCGCGCACCAGAACCGCATAGCGCTCTTGTCCGAGGCTACCCGTGCCAGCGATGCGGCGAGCCACATCAAGCACACGGAAGAACGCCGGTGTCTGCCGAGTCTCCGCATAGGAGGCCATGAACTGCGTGACCTTTTCGCGCTCCGCTTCGTTGACCGGCAGCGCTTTGATGCCGTCCAGCCGCAGCTTGCGTTTGCCTTTGCGGATATCGGTGCGACGGTCGAGGAAGGCGGGACGTTCGCGCAGGCGCAAGTCCCGCAGCAGGTCGCGCACCATGCCGTCGGCAGTCGCCCGCTCCACCCAGCGTGCTTTACCTTCGACCAGATTGCCGACGTACGCATCCAGAAAACTGTGGCACAGGGCGATCGCTTGTGCCGGCGGCACTGTCAGTGCGTCGGCAGCCACCAGCACACTGACGAGGAAGCGGACCAGCTCCCAGCTGGCTGGCGCCAGCACGGCTTCGTCGAAGTCGTTCATGTCAAAATAGGTCAGGCGGTTGTCGCCTTTGTAGCTGCCGAAGTTTTCGAGGTGAAGATCGCCACAGATCCACGCCAGCGGCGACTGTCCGAGACCTGGAAAATCCTGGTAGAACAGATGGCAGGTACCGCGCAGAAAAGCGAAGGGATTGTCCGCGAGCAGACGATATTTCTGCGTCACGCGTTCGGCATCGCGGCCTGCATTGAACGATGCGATCAGTCCCACCACATCGCGCTCGCGCAACGGCGCCGACGTGGGACGCTTCCGGTCATCAGAGGGGGTAAGGGTGCGAATGCTCATGCAGCCTAGAATATCACCCTTGCGGCGCCAGCAACGCGATGATCTCATCGGCCACCGCGCGAACCGGGGCGGCACGGCGGACGTCTTCGTGCATGACGATCCAGAGTTTGCGTTTGACCGGACAAGCCGGCGCTGGCGCAATAACGGCCAATAAGCCAGCCAGTGGCAAGTAGTCGGGTAACACTGCCACGCCACAGCCGGCAAGTGCCGCCTGATAGAGCGCGCCCAGGTCGTTGGAACGCAGGCAGTAACGGCGCTCGCCACGTATTTTCTCCAGCCACTGATGCTGCGGCGTATGCTGGAGTTGTTCATCGTAGCCGAGAAATTCCCACTCCTCCGGGCCGCGCGACGCCAGATACCCGTCACTGGCGCACAGGCGGTAGTGCACTGTCGCCACGCTGCGCACGGCCAGCCCCGGCGCCGTCGGGCGGTTGTAGCGTATGGCGATGTCGGACTCGCGCCGCATCAGATCCGTCTCACGCGCCTCCCCACGCAGGTCAAGCTCGATGCCCGGCAGGCGATGCAGCGCTGGCCGCAAGCGCGGCGCCAGCAACCAGGCTGCGAGCGCCGGAGGCGCAGAGACGCGCACCTTGCCGTGCAGTTCGGCCGCGCCGGTTGCCGCACGCAGCACGCCATGCAGGCCGTCTTCCATCTTGCGGACATGCGGCGCCAGCGCCTTGCCTGCGGCTGTCAGCGACCAGCCTTTCGGAAAGCGGTCAAAGAGTCGGACGCCAAGCGCCGCCTCCAACGCATCGATACGCCGCGCCACGGTGGTATGTTCGACACCTGCCGTGCGCGCAGCAGCGGACAGCGTACCTGCATCGTGCAAGGCAAGGAAGTAGCGCAGGTCATCCCAGTCAGGTTGGCTCATTGTGCAATTATGCACACAAAATGCGCAGGTTTTGCTAATTTCAAGCAGCCGCCAACACGGCTATCGTGTTTTTATTTGAGGAGATGCGATGAAAATGTTGACCCGATTGTTTTGCCTCGCCATGTGCATGCCCGCACAGCAAGCTGCAATGGCCGCCCAGCCCTTCCCGTTGGCCGGCACCTGGTCGCTGGTGGCTGCCGACAAGATCATGCCGGACGGCAGCCGGCAGCACGACTACGGCGAAGCGCCATCCGGCCTGCTGATGATCGACACGGATGGTCGCTACATGCTGCAAATCTACCAGCAAGGCCGCCCGCACTTTACCGGCGGCGAAAAGAAGACCGGCACCAGACAGGAATTCGAAGCGGCTGTGCTAGGCGCCAGCACGCATATGGGCACGCTCTCGATGAACGAGACGGCGCACACGCTGAGCTTCAATATCGCCAGCGCAGCATTCTCAAACTGGGAAGGCACACGGCAGGAGCGCCGCTATGAACTGAAAGGAGATGAATTAAGCTACCGCGTCCCCGTGCGGCCGGATGGCCAGATACCCGTATCAGTGTGGCGACGGGTGCGCTAATGAAGCGACACAGTAGTCGGACAGTGCCTGGAGTACGGCAGCATTCTCGCCGGCCGCCTCAACCACCTTGAGCGCGGCTTGCGGGTATGCCACGCGCAGGTCGTCCAGCATCAACGGCAGGTCGCGCAGCACATGGCCGCCCTGGCCCAGGAAGACCGGCACCACGGTGATATCAAGCACGCCATCTGCCACCAGCGCTGCCACCTGCTCCGGCAGGCGCGGCGACATCAGTTCCAGAAACGCCAGCGACACGCGCACCGCCGGCTCGCGCGCCTGCGTCAGATCGCGCAAACGCTCAAACGGCGCCGCCCAGGACGCCGCACGCGCGCCGTGCGCAAACAGGATCAGTGCACGTTGTGTCGCCATCAGTGCCGCTCCACCCACCACAAGGCCCATAGCGCCAGCAGCAGGAATAACAGACTCGGCGCAATCGCCGTCATGACCGCCGGCCAGGTACTAAGCATGCCCAGGTGCGAGAACAGCGTATTCACCAGCAGGAAGCTCACGCCGATCATGATGCCGACGAAAATCTTCAGGCTCACGCCTCCGCTACGCGTATGCAGATAACCGAACGGCAGCGCCAGTGCCATCATGACAAAAATGGCCAGCGGGTCGAACAGCTTTTTCCAGAACGCGATCTTGAAACGCTCCGTCTCCTGCTTGTTCTCCTGCAGGTGGCGGGTGTAGACCGCCAGTTCGTTGGCCGACATGCGCTCAGGATCGGAACCTGCCACCGACAGAATCTTCGGCGTAATCTCGGACAGCAAATCCTTGCTCGGGCTATGGCGCGTTTCGATCAGGCTCGATTCCTGCGCAAAGTTATTTTCCAGATTGGCTTCCGCGCCCGGTTTCAGCAGTTCGGGATTGGTGAACAGGTTTTCCGTCACATCCTCCAGACGCCAGCGGTTGCTGCCCTGGAAGGTGCCGGTTGTCGCCAGCGTGATCGACCGCAGACGGAAATTGGTATCGAATTCATACAGCTTCACACCAATCAGCGTGCCGTCTGGACGTACTTCGCGCACGTTGAAGAACCGCGAACCGGTCACGGTACCATTCATGCCTTCCGACTTGACGATGTCCTTGGTCCACAGGCCGGAACGGAACTCCGACGAAATCGCCGCGCCACGCGCGCTCAGTTTGATTTTCTCCGCCAGCGGCGCCGTACGCGGCGCAATCAGCTCACCGAAGATAAACGTCACAATCACCAGCACCAGGCCAACCTTGGCCAGCATGCGTGCCACCATGCCGGTCGACATGCTGGACGCGCGCATGATGGTGAATTCCGACGTCGCCGCAAACTGCGCCATCGTATAGATGGTGCCGATCAGCGCCGCCAGCGGCATCACTTCATACACGTGGCCCGGCAGCTGCACCAGCACATACAGGAAGGCATACTGAATCGCATAGCCGTTCTTGCCCACCGACGGCAATTCGCCGGTCAGGTCCATAAAGGCTTGCAGCGCCAGGAAGGCCACCAGCACAAAGGCCACCGCTTGCAGTATCGAGACCGCGAAATAGCGTTGCAGGATTTTCATTACGATCAATCTTTCTTGTTACGCGAGCGTTTGTACGCGGCCAGCAGCGCCAGCGGATGGTAGCGGTGGTTCAGGTTCAGGCGCCATGCGAACAGGCCAAGCACCACCAGCGCGAGGGCCAGGTGCAGCGGCCACCACGACAGCGCAAACGCCGATTTGCCTTGCTTGACGCTGGCTTCCACCAGCTTCACCAGATTGCTATAGCTGAAGAACACCAGTAACGCGATAATCAGGTTGGCAGAACTGCCGGCACGCGGATTTACAAAGCCCAGCGGGATCGCCAGCAGGATCAGCACCAGGCAGGTCAACGGCTGGGCGATACGCCACAACAGTTCCGAGCGCGCGATGTTGGTATTCGCCGCCAGCAGTTCCATGGTGGTCATGGCGACGGCTTCATGCTCGGCTTCCAGATCCTGTGCCCGCTGCGTCACGCGCATGCTGTAGCTGTCGAACTCCATGGTCTGGAAGTCCGCCTGGCCCGGCGTGCCCTGGTAGCGGCGGCCGTTCTTCAGTACCAGATAACGTTCGCCTTTCGGGCCGTTGCTGACCACACCTTCGCGCGCCACGATCACGGCGGTGCCATGTTCATCGACGGTATTCACAAACACGTTCTGCACCACGGCCGATTTGCCGGCCACGCCTTCTACAAAGAAGATGCGGTTGGCCGATGCCGATTCCTTGAACTGGCCTGGCGACACCTTCTGCAGGTCTTCGCGCTTTTCAAAGCGCTCCACATACTCGGAGCTTTTCTGCTTGGCCCATGGCGTGGCGATAAAGCTCAGGCCTGCGGTCAGCAGCACCAGCGGCAAGCCAAACGTCAGCACCGGACGGATCCAGCGCACCAGGCTAAGGCCGGAGGCAAACCACACCACCATTTCGGAATCGCGATAGGTCCGGGTCACCACCATCAGCACGGAAATAAAGCTGGTGAGGATAACGAGAGTTGGCAGATAATTCAGCACTGCGAAAGCGATCAGCGCGATGACGTCACTGGATGCGACCTTGCCGCCGGCAGCCTTGCCCAGCACACCAATCAGTACGAAGACGACACTGACGCTGAACAGCACAGTAAAGGTAGCCCCGGCGGCACTGGCCATTTCACGTCGTAGGGCGCGTTGAAAGATCATTGAAGATTATAATTCGGTAGTTTGGCCCGTCATACTTTCAGACGGGGCCACAAGTTTTAAAATAACAGCCCGGCCTTATCGGGCCACGCAGGGCTGGCACACGTACACGACACGGAGAATCAAATGGACTTTAGCATAAAAGCATTCGACACAAAAAACACCATCGCTACCGCCAAAGCAGGCGTTATCGCCGTTGCGGTCTTCGAGAACAAGAAGCTGTCGCAAGCCGCCAAGGCGCTGGACGGCGCTGGTGAAATCACGGCTGCGCTCAAGTCCGGCGACATCACCGGCAAAGCCGGCACCACCCTGCTGCTGCGCGGCGCCAAAGGTGCGGCGGCCGAGCGCGTGCTGCTGGTTGGCCTGGGCAGCGACGAAGCCGTCAGCGAAAAAAGCTTTGCCGGCGGCGTCTCCGCAGCCCTGAAGGCATTCTCCACCCTGGGCACGAGCGACGCTATTATCGCACTGCCGATGACCGAAGTGAAAGACCGCGACGTCAATTGGGCGATCCGCTGCGTGGTCCAGAGCGGCCACGAAGCCGTGTTCCGCACCGATGCGCAGAAGAGCAAGAAAGACCCGGCCGCTGCCGGCGTGAAGAAAATCGCCCTGGCCGTGCCTAATAATGCGGCAACCAAGCTGGCGCTGGCCCAGGCGGTGGCGATCGCCAACGGCATGGACCTGACCAAAGAGCTGGGCAACACCTCGGCCAACGTCTGCACGCCGACCCACCTGGCCAACGTTGCCAAAAAATTGGGCAAGGACTTCAAGTTTGAAGTGGAAGTGCTGGACCGCAAACAGCTGGAAGCGCTGAAAATGAACAGCTTCCTGTCCGTGACCAACGGCAGCGAGCAGCCGCCGAAGTTCATCGTCATCAAGCACATGGGCGGCAAGTCCAAGGATGCGCCGGTGGTACTGGTCGGTAAAGGCATCACCTTCGACACCGGCGGCATTTCGCTGAAAGCCGGTCCAGGCATGGACGAGATGAAGTACGACATGGGCGGCGCCGCTTCGGTACTGGGTACCTTCCGCGCCATCGGCGAAATGGACCTGAAGCTGAACGTGATTGGCATTATCGCTGCGTGCGAGAACATGCCATCGGGCCGCGCCACCAAACCAGGTGACATCGTCACCTCGATGAACGGTCTGACCATCGAGATCCTGAACACCGACGCCGAAGGCCGTCTGGTGCTGTGCGACGCGCTGGCTTACGCCGAGCGCTTCAACCCGGCCGCCGTTATCGACATCGCCACCCTGACCGGCGCCTGCATCGTGGCCCTGGGCCACCATAAGAGCGGCCTGTTCACGCGCGACGACGCAGCCCACAACAAGCTGGCTGACGAGATCATGGCGGCAGGCCAGAACGCCAGCGACACCGCATGGCGCCTGCCGATCGGCGAGGAGTACAACGAGCAGCTGAAGTCCAACTTCGCCGACCTGGCCAACATCGGCACTCCGGGCGGCGCGTCGTGCACCGCAGCGGCGTTCCTGGAAAACTTCACCCGCAAGTACACCTGGGCGCACCTGGATATCGCCGGCACCGCATGGAAATCGGGCGGTGCAAAAGGCGCGACCGGCCGTCCGGTACCGCTGCTGTCGAACTTCCTGATTAATCGCGCAAACTGAGCGTGCAAATTAAGCGATCAGCTTAATCAGTATGGACTCCCGCGTACGCGGGAGCGACGTTAGAACAGGGTCACGCCGGGCGCCGGCGCTGGCCCTTCTTCTTTTTCCTGCGCGGGATGCATGACCACGGTCAGCGTCGACGGATAGTCATAGCCCGCGCCGGTATTCTTGTCGACGAAGTAGCCGACACCGGCCGTCAGCGCCAGGTTCCCCCACAGGTTGGCGTCCACCTTGGATTCGACCTTTTCATAGGCCCAGCCCTTGCCCGCCTTCTGGCAGTCGATGCGCAGCGGTCCGGCGCTCTTGCGCAAGGTCACGCGGCCCGGGGTCGTGACAAACCATTTGCCCGTATCGTTATATAGCACACAGCCCACGCCAGCGATCTCGCGATGATCGAGCACGGTTTGCACCAATACGCTTTGTTCAGTGGATTCAGTGAGGGAAGCGCAGCCGGCCAGCAAGGCCAGCAGCACCGAAGCCGCTGCGGTGGGGCGGAGATACATGGTCTGCCTCTGGAATAAAGATAGAGGCAGTGTATCAGCCCGCCGCGGGCTTTATTTGCTTAATCAAGCGGCGTAAAGCCTTGCACTTTACGCGTTCTGGCGTTCGGTGGTCTTGGCGACCACTGGCTCTGCCGCTTGTTCCTGCTGTTTCTTCTTCAGGCCCTGCACGACTTTCAGGATATCATCCATGCCGCGCTCACCCCCCAGCGAGGAAAAGGCATCCAGCACCTCGTTCAGCACCTGATTACGCACTGCGGCTTCATCGGGGTTGATTTCCTGTGGTCGCTGCAGAGCGGCGGCAGCGGCGCGCTTGTCAGCGGCAGCGGCTTCCTTCTGCGCGGCGGTCTTGCGGCCGCCTGGCGGTTTACCATGTTCCAGCGCCGCTTGCCAGATGACCCAGCGGCGTTGCGTTTCGAAGACCAGATATTCGTCTGGTTTGTCTTCACGGCGGCGAACGATATGTCCGTCGCGCTGTGCCCATGCCTCAAATGCAGATCGCATTTTTATTCCTTTGCAAATGCGCTAAGCGCCATTCACTGTAAAAAACCACAAGTAATTTCCGTATAGTATCATTTATTGCGTCACCACAACACAAAAATATACGCAGGCTTAACTGTTTTAGTTGCTAAACGGAAACACAAGTTTTCCACTCAATTTATATTAGTATATTTCTATTCTGCTTACTTTGTCTTGCCTTTCCGTTCTATTTTGACAACAACGAGACAGTATTGGCAATTTTTTTTTGATTTCACACATTTTGCAACATTTTAGGCCCTCGACCACGACTCAGGAAAGGGTTTTTCATGTTTTTTCATACAACTTTTAAGTTTGATAATTACATGTGTTAAATCTGGATACGGTAAGATGCAAGTCACTCAGGGCAATCGCCCCCCTTGAACCCCGCTAGGAATCACTGTCTCATGAAATTAGCCACCTGGAATGTTAACTCTTTGAACGTAAGACTGCCGCACGTTATGAAGTGGCTAGAGGAGAACCCCACTGATGTGCTATGTATTCAAGAAACAAAATTAACTGACGACAAGTTTCCTGCAGGCACTATTGAGGCCGCTGGCTACCATGTGGTCTACACCGGTCAGAAGACCTATAACGGTGTCGCCATCCTCTCCAAGCTGCCGATTACGGATGTTGTTAAAAATAATCCAAAGTTCGAAGATCTTCAGCAGCGTATCCTTGCCGCAACAATCGATGGCGTGCGTGTGGTGTGCGCGTATGTACCGAACGGTCAAGCCGTCGATTCGGACAAATACGAATACAAAATGGCCTGGCTGTCGGCCTTCCATGACTGGATCAAGGAAGAAGCCGCGCAGCACCCGCAGTTGGCGGTCGTCGGCGACTACAATATTGCGCCGGAAGACCGCGACGTCCATGATCCGGCCGCGTGGGAAGGCATGGTGCACGTCTCGCCCAAGGAGCGCGCTGCGCTGACCCGCCTGCTGGACATCGGCCTGGTCGACGCCTTCCGCCTGTTTGAGCAGGCCGACAAATCGTATAGCTGGTGGGATTACCGCGGTCTGGGCTTCCGCCTGAATAAAGGCCTGCGCATCGACCACATCCTGCTGTCCGACGCGCTCAAACAACGTTGCACTGCCTGCGTGATCGACCGCGTACCACGCAAGTGGGAGCAGCCGTCCGATCACACCCCGGTGATCGCCACCTTCTCTTAAGTACGCGGCAGCAGCAGCTGGGCCGTGATGTGCGGCACCGGCTGCGAGAACAGATAGCCTTGCGCGTACTGGCAGCCGTGCTGCTGCAGCAGCGCATACTGCCCTTCCGTCTCCACGCCCTCCGCCACAACGGACAGCTGCAAGCTGTCCGACAAGGCGATAATCGCCGCCACAATCGCGCGGTCTTCCGCGCTCTGCTCCAGGTCCTTGATGAAAGCACGGTCAATCTTGATCTTCTTGACGGGGAAACGCTTCAGATAGGCCAGCGATGAATAGCCGGTGCCGAAGTCGTCGATCGACAGGCGGATGCCCATGGCGTTGATGTGGCCAAGGATCTCCAGCGTCTGCTCGCCGTGCTGCATCAGCGCCGTCTCCGTAATCTCGAATTCAATCAGCGCCGGATCGATGCCGGTTTCGTCGAGGATGGCGCGGATGGATTCCACCAGTCCCCGATGCATGAACTGGCGTGGCGACAGGTTGACCGCCAGCGGCACCGGCGTCATGCCCTGGCTTTGCCACACCTTGCTTTGCCTGCAGGCCTCGCGTATCACCCATTCGCCGATCGGCACGATCATGCCGTTTTCCTCGATGATGGGGATGAACTGGTCCGGCGTCACCAGCTCGCCGCTGGCGCCGCCCCGGCGCCAGCGCAGCAGCACTTCCATCGCGTGCAGGCGGCGCGTGCCGATGTCCATGATCGGCTGGAAGTAGAGCTCAAATTCGTTGGCCGCCAACGCACCGCGCAGGCTGGACTCCAGTTCAAAGTGGCGCGCTGCCGTCAGATTCATCGCCTCCTTGAAGAACTGGTAGTTGTTACGGCCGTTGGCCTTGGCGTGGTACATGGCACTGTCGGCATTGCGCATGAGCGTTTCGACGTCCTCGCCATCATCGGGGTACACGCTAATGCCGATCGATGGCGTGATGTGCAGGTTGCGCCCTTCGAGCGGGAAGCTGTCCGACAAGGCCTCGATCATTTTCTCTGCCACCTGGCTGGCCTCTTCCACCGTGCGGATGCCCGGCACCAGCACCACGAATTCATCGCCGCCCAGGCGGGCCACGGTATCGCTGGCGCGCACCGCGCGGCACAGGCGGCCGGAGACTTCCTTGAGCAACTGGTCGCCCGTCATGTGGCCCAGCGAATCGTTGATGGTTTTGAAGCGGTCAAGATCGATGAACATGACCGCCAGTTTGCGCTCGGTACGCTGCGCGGCCAGCATGGCGCGGTCCAGCCGGTCTGACAGCAGCGCGCGGTTCGGCAGGCCGGTCAGGCTGTCGTGATAAGCCATGTGATGCACGCGCGCCTCGGCCTGGCGGCGCTCCACAATCTCGCCTTGCAGCTGCGCGTTGGCGCCGGCCAGTTCGGCAGTGCGTTCCTGCACCCGCAGCTCCAGCTCATCGCGCGCGCGGGCGACGGCTTCTGCGGCTTCGCGCCGCGCCGTGATGTCATCCACCAGCCACACCGAACGGCCACTGTTGTGCGCCAGGTCGAATGGGCGGCCGGACAGGCGCGCCCAGAAAGTCGTGCCGTCCTTGCGCACCAGCTCATATTCCGACACATTGACCTGCGCTGCGCGAAAATCGCGCACGGTCTCGGAACGCGCATGCTCCCATGCTTCCTTGTCGGCGTAGAAGGCCTGCACGCTGAGGTGATTCATTTCACCCGGCCTATAGCCGAACAGCTCTTCCATCTTGCGGTTGCAGCGCAGGTTACGGCCATTCTCCACCACCGAGATGCCCAGCACCGCGCTGTCCAGTATCGCCTGGTTCTCCAGCAGCGCATTACGCAGCGCTTCTTCCGCGCGCTTTTGCTCGGTACGGTCTTCGATCACCCAGATGGTGCCCTGCGTCGGATCGTCCGGATTCACCACATAGCCGATCAGCTGCGCCCACAAGGTGCTATCGTCGGCGCGGCGCATTTCGATCTCGGTCTGGAACGGCCGGCCAATCGACAGGAAGGGGAAGGCTTCCGCGCCCAGCTTGTCGTAGGCTTCCTGCGATGGATACAGCGCGCGGCCCGGCAGGCCAAGTCCGGACGTCTCGTCGTAACGGAACATCTCGGCGAAACCACGGTTGTAGCGGGTAATCAGCCGGTTCTTGGTGAACAGGATGCTCATTGAGGCGTTGGTCATGATCGCCTCGACCTCCATCTGCGTTTGCAGCGAGTGCGTGACGTCTTCCAGAATCCAGATGGTGCCGCCGCCGCGCTGCTCCGCATCGACCGCCCGTGCGCGTACGCGGCACCAGAACAAGCTGCCGTCCTTGCGTTTGAACTGATACGCCTTCTTTTCAAATGGCTGGCCGACGCCCAACTGCGGCGCGGCCTCCCGGCCAAATTCCTCGTAATGTTCAGGCGACTGGAACACGATGGACGAGTGCAGCCCTTCCATCTCGCCAGCCACATAGCCGAACATCTCCGCCATGCGCGCATTACAGCGCATCATGATTTGCGATTTGCTGAACAGGATGCCGACCGATGCGTTATCCAGAATCGCATTCTGCTCCAGCAGCATGCGGCGCATGATCTCTTCATCCAGCTTATGCTCGTTGATGTCTTCCATGATCCACACCGTGCCTTCGGTGGTGTGCATGGGATCGATGGCGCGGCCATACAGGCGCGCCCAGAACAGTGTGCCGTCCTTGCGGCGCAGCTGAATCTCCGAAATGAAGGACTGTCCTTGCGACAGCAATGGTCCCGCATCCACGCCCAGCTGAACGAAGGCCGACTCGCTGGGATGCACCACGACGCTCGACGCGCCCTCCAGCTCATCGCGGCTGTAACCGAGCATTTCGGCGCAGCGGATATTGCACTCCTGGATAACACCATCCTTGCTGAACAAAATACCGACAGCGGCATTTTCCAGGATGGCCTGCTGCTCCAGCAGTGTTTTGCGCAGCGCACGCTGGTCGCGCTGGACGTCGGTGATGTCGTGGAAGACGATGGTCACGCCACCGGTATCGGCGCTGGCGGGCAGCGGTTTGGACCACGCTTGCACCGACAGGTACTGTCCGTCGGCGCAGGTCAGGCAGCTGTCCCAGCGCCCTTCGCCACGCAGGCTGGCCAGACTGGCGGCACGCACGTGACGGGCAAACAGGTCGCTGATCGGACGCCCTCCCGGATCAACGCCGAGCAGTGCCACCAGTTCCCTGTTCGCAGCCAACACCGTGCCGTCCGCAGCGCAGGCGCAGGCAGGTACGCCGATCAGCGCCAGCGCGTCGGCTACGAAATCCGGATTGGTCGACACTCGAAACCTTGGCAGCATAGTTGGCAGATCATAAACCACAATTGCCTGATGATGCCATTTTGGTGCATCGTGCGCGGGCCTAAAAACGACAATGCCCGGCGAACCGGGCATCGTCTTACGCACATCTTGTCAAAATATTAGTGCGCGCTGGCGCCTGCTGCGCCGATGCCGGTTTCGGAGCGCATCTGCTGCGCTTCAAAGCCTGCGCGATCGATGCGTGCGCGGTTGCTGCGGTCCAGCAGCGAGAACACAAAGATGCAGACAAAGGCCGCCGGCATCGAGAAGATGGCGGGCGAAGCATACGGGAATACTTCATGTGCATTCCCCAGCACGTCCACCCACACCGATTTGGAGAGCACCGTCATCACCAGCGCCATGGTCAGGCCCACAAAGCCGCCGATGGTGGCGCCGCGCGTGGTGCAGTCCTTCCACAACACGGACATGAACAGCACAGGGAAGTTGGCCGATGCAGCAATCGCAAACGCCAGCGATACCATGAAGGCGATGTTCTGCTTCTCGAACGCGATGCCCAGCACCACAGCAACGATGCCCAGTGCGATGGTGGTGATCTTCGATACTTTAAGTTCGCTAGCGCCGCTGGCCTGGCCTTTGGCGATCACGGTGGCGTACAGGTCGTGCGATACGGCCGATGCACCGGACAGCGTCAGGCCAGCCACCACCGCGAGGATGGTAGCGAAAGCCACGGCCGAAATAAAGCCGAGGAACACATTGCCGCCCACCGCTTTCGCCAGGTGGACCGCTGCCATGTTGTTACCGCCCAGGAGTTTGCCGGCGGCGTCCTTGAACTCCGGATTGGTGCTCACCAAAACAATGGCGCCGAAACCAATGATGAAGGTCAGGATGTAGAAGTAAGCGATCCAGGTGGTCGCCCAGAACACCGACTTGCGCGCTTCCTTCGCGCTAGGTACGGTAAAGAAGCGCATCAGGATGTGCGGCAGGCCGGCGGTACCGAACATCAGCGCCATGCCGAACGAGATCGCGGACACCGGATCCTTGATGAAGGTCCCAGGTCCCATGATGGCGTCTTTTTTCGCGTGCAGCTCGACCGATTTGGCAAACAGCGCCTCCGGGCTGAAGTTGAACTGCGCCAGCACGGCGATGGCCATGAAGCTTGCGCCGCCCAGCAGCATCACGGCCTTGATGATCTGCACCCAGGTGGTCGCGGTCATGCCGCCGAACAGCACGTAAATCATCATCAGCGTACCGACCAGCACCACCGCGACCCAGTACTCCAGGCCGAACAGCAGCTTGATCAACTGGCCCGCACCAACCATCTGCGCGATCAGGTAGAACGCCACCACCACCAGCGTGCCGGAAGCGGAGAAGATGCGGATAGGCGCCTGCTTGAAACGGTAAGCCGCAACGTCGGCAAACGTGAAGCGGCCCAGGTTACGCAAGCGCTCCGCCATCAGGAAGGTGATGATAGGCCAGCCAACCAGGAAGCCAATTGCGTAGATCAGGCCATCGTAACCGTTCAGGAACACGGAAGCGGAAATGCCGAGGAAGGATGCTGCCGACATGAAGTCGCCCGCAATCGCCAGGCCATTCTGGAAGCCGGTAATGCCGCCGCCAGCGGTGTAGAAGTCCGACGCGGAGCGGGTCTTGGCCGCAGCCCATTTGGTCACAAACAGCGTGAACACCACGAACACGGCGAACATGGTGATCGCCACCCAGTTGGTCGGCTGGCGCTCGGCCTGACCGAGATCGCCACCAGCGGCTATCGCCGCGCCACCGGCCAGCAGCAGCGCTGCCGGAATCAGACGCTTAGCGGCACTCATGCTTGCACCTTCGCCTGGATGGCCTGGGTCAGCGCGTCGTACTTGCTGTTCGCACGGCGTACATAAATACCGGTGACCAGCACCGTGAACACAATGACGAACAAGCCGATCGGCATGCCCCAGGTCATGACACCGGTGCCGGTTTTCGCTGCCAGGAATTCCTTGTCGAAGGCGATGAGGAGAATGTAGCCGTAATAGACCACCATCATGAGTGCGGTCAGCAGCCAACCGAACCGCGAGCGCTGGCGGACCAGCTGGTGATAATTGGGATCTTGTTTGATCTTTTGAACCAGATCTTGTTGCATGGTGAGTCTCCGTTATTGATGCTCTTCTATTCGAGCTTATACGCAGAATAGAAGAGCAGCCTTACCGGGGCCTTACAACCGCAACGCGCGTTGTATCTGTTGTAGCGATGCCGGATCTTCGATGGCAGTGAGGTCGCCGGGGTTGCGGCCTTCGCAGATGGCCTGTATCGAACGGCGCAGCAGCTTGCCCGAACGCGTCTTCGGCAGCTGCGTGACGAAGTACACGCGCGCTGGCCGCGCCACGGCGCCAAGCTGGCGGTCCACTACCGACATCACATCCTGCTCGCTGGTCGCGGCATTGGCATCTTTCAGAATCGCGAACGCCACAGCCACCTGCCCTTTGAGCTTGTCCTCGACACCCACCACCGCCACTTCCGACACGTTGGGGTGACTGGTGATGGACTCCTCGATCTCGCGCGTACCCAGCCTGTGACCTGCAACGTTAATCACGTCGTCGGTGCGGCCGAGGATGAAGTAGTAGCCATCCGCATCGCGCAAGCCCCAGTCAAAGGTGGAGTAAACCATCTTGCCATCATGTTCGGACCAGTAGGTATCGACAAAGCGCTGATCGTCGCCGTACACCGTCTGCATGCAGCCAGGCGGCAGCGGGCCTTCCACCATCACCACGCCTTTTTCATTGGCGCCGCATTCCTGGCCGTTAATTTCGTTAATCAGCCTGACCTTGTAGCCGTACATGGCAAGGCCGGGACTGCCCAGCCGTGTCGGGGTGTCTTCTATCCCTTTGGCGATAGACAGGATCGGCCAGCCGGTTTCGGTCTGCCAGTAATTGTCGATGATGGGCACATTCAGTTCGTCAGCAATCCAGCTTGATGTGGTTTCATCGAGCGGCTCCCCAGCCAGGTACAAGGCCTTCAACGAAGACTTGTCGTACTTGCGCATGAATTCCGGCGCCTGCTTGCGCAGCACGCGGATTGCGGTCGGCGCCGAGAACATGCGCGTTACCTTGTACTTCTCGACGATGCTCCACCAGATGCCAGGGTCCGGACAAATCGGCAGCCCCTCGTACATGATGGTCGCCATGCCGGCGATGAGCGGGCCGTAGACGATGTACGAGTGCCCCACCACCCAGCCAATATCGGACGTCGCAAAGAAGGTTTCGCCGGCCTTGCCGCAGAAGTTGTACTTCATCGACGCCGCCAGCGCGACAGCGTAACCACCGACATCGCGCTGCACGCCTTTCGGCTTGCCAGTGGTGCCGGAGGTATAGAGAATGTATGAAGGTTCGTTCGATTCCAGCCATGTCACCGGCACATGGGCTGCCAGATGCGCGGCACGCAACGCCGCATAGTCCACGTCGCGGCCTTCAACCATTGCCATCGGCGCCAGGCCGCGATCCACCAGCAGCACGCGCGACGGCTTGGCCGACGACAGCGCGATGGCCTCGTCCAGCAGCGGCTTGTACGGAATCGCCTTGCCGTTGCGTGAACCGGCATCGGCAGAGACAATCAGCACCGGCTTGGCGTCGTCGATACGGCTGGCCAGGCTGTTGGCAGCAAAGCCGCCGAACACCACCGAGTGCACCGCGCCGATACGGGCGCAGGCCAGCATGGCGAAAGCCGCTTCGGCGATCATCGGCATGTAAATGAGGACGCGGTCCCCCTTGCGCACGCCCAGCGACTGCATCATCGCCGCCCAGCGCTCCACTTCCGCGCGCAGCTCGTTAAAGGAATAGCAGCGCTCCGTGTTGGTTTCGGTGGAGATGGCGATGAGCGCGGGCTGGTCGCCCTGCGTTGCACACCAGCGGTCCACCGCGTTGTGGCACAGGTTCGTATGTCCGCCCACGAACCAGCGGGCGAACGGCGGCTTGGCGTAATCCAGGACTTGCGTGAAAGGCGTGTTCCAGTCGATGAGCGCTGCCTCGTCCTGCCAGAATTGTTCAGGCGTGACGATAGAGCGCTGATAGAACTCAGCGTACTTCATGTCTCCTCCGGTGTTTTGTGTAAAGCGTTAAGCGGGTACGCGTACCCAGCCTTCCATCAATACCCGCGCGCTGCGGCTCATTACCGCTTTTTTCACGCTCCATTCTCCGTTCTGCTGCACCGCTTCGGCGCCGACCCGCAAGGTGCCAGATGGGTGGCCGAAACGCACCGCACCGCGTTCGCCGCCGCCCGCCGCCAGGTTCACCAGCGTGCCGGGAATCGCCGCGGCCGTACCGATCGCGACGGCCGCCGTGCCCATCATGGCGTGATGCAGCTTGCCCATCGAGAGCGCGCGCACCAGCAGGTCCACATCGCCCGCCGCGACAGCCTTGCCGCTGGACGACGTGTACGGTTTGGGCGGCGCCACAAACGCCACCTTCGGCGTGTGCTGGCGCGTGGCCGCTTCGCTCAGGTCCTTGATGAGGCCCATGCGCAGCGCGCCATGGGCGCGGATGGTTTCAAACATCGCCAGCGCCTTGCTGTCGCTGTTGATGGCGTCCTGCAGCTCGGCGCCGGTGTAGCCGACAGCATCGGCATTGATGAAGATGGTCGGGATGCCGGCATTAATCATGGTCGCCTTCAACGTGCCGACGCCAGGGACTTCCAGATCGTCGATCAGTTGGCCGGTCGGGAACATCGAGCCGCCTGCGCCCTCTTCTTCCGCTGCCGGGTCCATGAACTCCAGCTGCACTTCCGCCGCCGGGAACGTGACGCCATCCAGCTCGAAGTCACCGGTTTCCTGCACTTCGCCGTTGGTCATCGGGATGTGGGCGATGATGGTCTTGCCGATATTGGCTTGCCACACGCGCACCACGGCCACGCCATCGCGCGGCAAGCGGGCTGGATCAACCAGACTGCCGCTGATGGCGAAAGCGCCGACTGCCGCCGACAGGTTGCCGCAGTTGCCGCTCCAGTCCACAAAGGCTTTATCGATGGATACCTGGCCGAACAGGTAATCGACGTCGTGGTCCGGGCGCTCGCTGCGGGACAGGATCACCGTCTTGCTGGTGCTCGATGTCGCGCCGCCCATGCCGTCGATCTGCTTGCCGTAGGGGTCCGGGCTGCCGATTACGCGCAGCAGCAGCTGGTCGCGCGCGGCGCCCGGCTGCTGCGCCGCTTCCGGCAGATCCTGCAGGCGGAAGAACACGCCCTTGCTGGTACCGCCACGCATATACGTGGCGGGAATTTTGATTTGCGGTTTGTGGCTCATTTAAGCTGCCTTTGCCGATTCAAGGAAGTCCTGTGCGAAGCGCTGCAGCACGCCACCGGCTTCGTAGATGGAGACTTCTTCCGCAGTGTCGAGACGGCAGGTGACCGGCACCTCGACCTGCTCGCCATTGCGGCGGTGGATCACTAGCGTCAGCGTCGCGCGCGGTTCGCGCTTGCCGATGACGTCATAGCTCTCGGTGCCGTCCAGCGCCAGCGTCAGGCGGTTCACGCCCGGCTTGAACTCCAGCGGCAGCACGCCCATGCCCACCAGATTGGTGCGGTGGATACGCTCGAAACCTTCCGCCACAATCGCCTCCACGCCAGCCAGGCGCACACCCTTGGCGGCCCAGTCACGTGACGAACCTTGGCCGTAGTCCGCGCCAGCGACGATAATCAGCGGCTGCTTGCGGTCCATATAGGTTTCAATCGCTTCCCACATGCGCAGCACTTTGCCTTCCGGCTCCACGCGCGCCAGCGAGCCGGCTTTCACATTGCCGTCGGCATCGCGCACCATCTCGTTCTTCAGCGTAGGATTCGCAAACGTAGCGCGTTGCGCGGTCAGGTGGTCGCCACGGTGGGTGGCGTAGGAATTAAAATCCTCTTCCGGCAGGCCCATTTTGTGCAGGTATTCGCCCGCAGCGGAATCCATCATGATCGCGTTCGATGGCGACAGGTGGTCGGTGGTGATGTTATCGCCGAGGACCGCCAGTGGACGCATGCCTTTCAGCGTGCGCACGCCTGCCAGCGCACCTTCCCAGTATGGCGGACGGCGGATGTAGGTCGATTGCGCGCGCCAGTCGTACAAAGGCGCGGCCAGTTCGCTTGCCTCTTCGCTGCGCGCAAACATCGGGATGTAGACTTTGCGGAAGTGATCCGGCTTGACGCTGGCCTCCACGATGGCGTCGATCTCTTCGTCGCTTGGCCACAGGTCTTTGAGCGTGACCGGCTTGCCTTCGGCGTCATGGCCCAGCACATCCTTCTCGATGTCGAAGCGGATGGTGCCGGCAATTGCGTACGCCACCACCAGCGGTGGCGAGGCCAGGAAGGCCTGCTTGGCATAAGGGTGGATACGGCCGTCAAAGTTGCGGTTGCCCGACAGGACAGCGGTGGCATACAGGCCGCGGTCCACCACTTCTTTCTGGATCAACGGGTCCAGCGCGCCGGACATGCCGTTGCACGAGGTGCAGGCATACGCCACCACACCGAAGCCCAGCTTTTCCAGTTCAGGCATCAGGCCCGCCTCTTCCAGGTACAGCGTGACCGCTTTCGAGCCTGGCGCCAGCGAGGACTTGACCCAAGGCTTGCGCAGCAGGCCGGCCTTGTTGGCATTACGCGCCAACAGGCCGGCGGCAATCATGTTGCGCGGATTGTTGGTGTTGGTGCAGCTGGTGATGGCGGCGATGATGACCGCGCCGTCCGGCATCTTGCCTGGTTCGTTCTCCACCACGCCCGAAATGCCGCGTGCCGCCAGTTCGCTGGTGGGCACGCGCTTGTGCGGGTTCGATGGGCCGGCGATGTTACGCACCACGGTCGACAGGTCGAATTTCAACACGCGCTCGTATTCGGCCGTCTTCAGGCTGTCCGACCACAGGCCGGTGTGCTTCGCGTACTGTTCGACCAGCACCACCAGTGCATCATCGCGGCCGGTCAGCTTGAGGTATTTGATGGTCTGCTCGTCGATGGAGAACATCGCGGCAGTGGCGCCAAACTCCGGCGCCATGTTGGCGATGGTGGCGCGGTCGCCCAGCGTCAGCACGGTCGCGCCTTCGCCGTAGAACTCCAGGTAGGCCGACACCACTTTTTCCTTGCGCAGGAATTCCGTCAGCGCCAGCACCGTGTCGGTGGCGGTGATGCCCGGCTGCGGCTTGCCGCTCAGCTCAACGCCGACGATGTCGGGCAAACGCATCCACGATGCGCGGCCCAGCATCACGGTTTCCGCTTCCAGGCCGCCAACGCCAATCGCGATCACGCCGAGCGCATCGACCATCGGCGTATGCGAGTCGGTGCCGACCAGCGTATCTGGATAAGCCACACCATCCGTCACCTGGATCACCGGCGACATGCGCTCCAGATTGATCTGGTGCAGGATGCCGTTACCTGGCGGGATCACGTCCACATTCAGGAAGGCCTTCTTGGTCCAGTCGATGAAGTGGAAACGGTCTTCGTTGCGGCGGTCTTCAATCGCGCGGTTCTTGTTGAAGGCATCGGGATCGAAACCGCCGCACTCTACGGCCAGCGAGTGGTCCACCACCAGCTGGGTTGGCACGACAGGATTCACCAGCGACGGATCGCCGCCCTGCTCTGCGATTGCATCGCGCAGGCCGGCCAGATCGACCAGCGCGGTCTGGCCCAGAATGTCGTGACACACCACGCGCGCCGGGAACCATGGGAAGTCCAGATCACGCTTGCGCTCGATGAGCTGCGACAGCGAGGCAGTGAGCATCGCCGGGTCGCAGCGGCGTACGAGGTTTTCTGCCAGTACGCGCGAGGTGTATGGCAGTTTGGCCCAGGCGCCTGGCTGGATCGCATCAACGGCTTCACGCGCGTCGAAATAGTCTAGCTGGGTGCCGGGTAAATTCTTGCGGAATGCAGTGTTCATGATTATTGACGGTCCTTGATCGGAACGAATTTCAGGTCTTCAGGGCCAACGTAGTTGGCGCTTGGACGAATGATCTTGTTGTCGATGCGCTGTTCGATAATGTGCGCCGACCAGCCGGAGGTACGCGAGATGACGAACAGCGGCGTGAACATCGCCGTCGGCACGCCCATCATGTGGTAGGACACAGCCGAGAACCAGTCCAGGTTCGGGAACATCTTTTTGATTTCCCACATCGTCGATTCCAGACGTTCAGCGATGTCGAACATCTTGGTCGAACCGGCTTCCTCGGACAGCTGGCGTGCGACTTCCTTGATGACGACGTTGCGCGGATCGGATACGGTGTACACCGGGTGGCCAAAGCCGATCACCACTTCCTTGTTGGCGACGCGATTGCGGATATCCGCTTCCGCTTCATCCGGATTCTCGTAGCGCTTCTGGATTTCAAAAGCGACTTCGTTGGCGCCGCCGTGCTTGGGGCCACGCAGCGCGCCGATCGCGCCGGTGATGGCCGAGTGGATATCGGAGCCGGTGCCCGAGATCACGCGGCTGGTGAAGGTCGAGGCATTGAACTCGTGTTCCGCGTACAGGATCAGCGACGTATGCATCGCGCGTACCCACGATTCCTGTGGCTTCTCGCCATGCAGCAGGTGCAGGAAGTGGCCGCCGATGGAGTCGTCGTCGGTTTCCACTTCGATGCGTTTGCCATTGTGGCTGAAGTGGTACCAGTACAGCAGCATGGAACCGAACGATGCCATCAGACGGTCGGCGATATCGCGCGCGCCTGGGGTGTTGTGGTCATCTTTCTCCGGCAGCACGCAGCCCAGCACAGAGACGCCGGTACGCATCACGTCCATCGGGTGGGCCGATGCTGGCAGGGCTTCCAGTGCGGCTTTCACCGCTTGCGGCAAGCCGCGCAGCGATTTCAGCTTGGCCTTGTAGCCTTTCAGTTCAGCGGTGGTCGGCAGTTTGCCGTGCACCAGCAGGTAGGCGATTTCCTCGAACTCGCAGGTGTTGGCAACGTCCAGAATGTCGTAGCCGCGATAGTGCAGGTCATTGCCGGTTTTGCCGACGGAGCACAGTGCAGTGTTACCAGCAGCGACACCCGACAGGGCGACGGATTTTTTAGGCTTGAAAGTGGTGGTTTCGGTCATGTCGGTATCTCCTCTTATTTCTTCTGTGCGGCGAACAGTGCGTCCAGCTTCTGTTCGAAATCGTGATAGTTGATGCGCTCATAGAGTTCAGCGCGGGTCTGCATAGTATCGACCACGTTTTGCTGCGTACCATCGCGGCGGATCGCGCCGTAGACGTTTTCCGCCGCCTTGTTCATGGCGCGGAAGGCGGACAGCGGATACAGCACCAGGCCCACGTCTGCACTGCGCAACTCGTCGACGGTGAACAACGGGGTCGAACCGAATTCAGTGATATTGGCAAGCACCGGTACTTTGACGGCGGCAGCGAATTTCTTGTACATGTCCAGCGTGATCATCGCTTCCGGGAAGATCATGTCGGCGCCCGCTTCCACGCAAGCGACTGCGCGGTCGATGGCAGCGTCCAGGCCCTCAACGGCCAGCGCATCGGTTCGGGCCATGATGACAAACTGGTCGTCGGTACGTGCGTCCACGGCGGCCTTGATGCGGTCAACCATCTCTTCCTTGCTGACGATTTCCTTGCCCGGACGGTGGCCGCAGCGCTTGGCGCCTACCTGGTCTTCGATATGGGTGGCAGCGGCGCCAAACTTGATCAGCGATTTCACGGTGCGTGCGACGTTGAAGGCGGAGGCGCCAAAACCGGTGTCCGAATCGACCAGCAGCGGCAGGTCGCAAACGTCGGTGATACGGCGCACGTCGGTCAGCACATCATCCAGATTCGAGATACCCAGGTCCGGCAGGCCGAGCGAACCCGCAGCCACACCGCCACCCGACAGGTAGATCGCCTTGAAGCCGGCACGCTTGGCCAGCAATGCATGATTGGCGTTGATGGCGCCGACCACCTGCAACGGGGATTCTTCCTGGACGGCTTTGCGGAACGCGGCGCCTGCGGAGTAGTGACTCATGTTGTGACCTTTCGATATTGCGTTGAAGTTGCGCTTTGTAGTGCAAGGGCTATGCCAGAGCGTCAAGCCATATAAATCAACAACTTACGGCGGGCGCATCGTTTCAATATGAAACATTGAAACAAATTTGAACTATAATTGAAACATGCGACATTCCACGCCCCTGCCCTTCGACGCCAACGACAAGCCGGTTATCTGGACGGTTTCGGTATCGCGCCTGTCTGATCTGTTCCGTGACATCACACTCGAATACGACAGCCTGGCGACCATAGAACCGATCAACCTGGGCTTCGACGAAGCGGCCAGGCATATCCGCGAACGGCTGGCGACGGAGCGCTGCGATGCGGTGATTTCGGCAGGCTCCAACGCCGCCTACCTGAAAGGCCGTTTGTCCGTGCCGGTGGTGATCGCCAAATTCAGCGGGCTGGATGTGATGCAGGCGCTGGCGCGCGCGCGGCGCGTGTCCGAGCGCATCGGCATCATCACGTATCAGGACCGGCTGGCGGAGCTGGCGGAGTTCTCGGCGACCTTTGGTTTCGACGTCGAACAGCGCACCTATGTCACTGAAGAGGATGCGCGCGCGCAGATCAACGACCTCAAAGCGGCGGGCATCAAGGCCATTGTCGGCGCCGGCCTGATTACCGACCTGGCCGAGGAAGCCGGCCTCACGGGCGTGTTCGTGTACTCGGCCACCTCGATCCGCCACGCATTTGACGATGCACTGGAAATGGCGCGCCTGACGCAGCTGGAATCCAATCGCAGCCGCTCGCGCAACGCGGTGGTGACGGACACGCTGCGCGCCAAACATGGCATCAATGACCTGCGCGGCGACTCGGCGGCGATGGAGAACGTGCGCCAGTCCGTGGTGCTGTATGCGAAATCGCCCGCCACCGTGCTGATACAAGGAGAGACCGGCTGCGGGAAGGAACTGGTGGCGCAAGCCATTCACCGCGAAGCGCCGCGCACGCTGGGCCAGAACCGTCCCTTCGTCGCCGTCAACTGCGGCGCCATCGCCGAGTCGCTGCTGGAGTCGGAACTGTTTGGCCACGAGGAAGGGGCGTTCACTGGCGCCCGTCGCGGCGGCCATGCAGGCTTGTTTGAGGCGGCCAACCACGGCACCCTGTTCCTCGACGAGATCGGCGAAATGCCGCTGACGCTGCAAACCCGTTTGCTGCGCGTGCTGGAAGAACGTGAGGTCGTGCGCGTCGGCGGCACACGGCCGATACCAGTCAACGTCCGCATCATCAGCGCCACGCACTGCGACCTGGAACAGCGCGTGCGCGAAGGCCGCTTCCGCGCGGATCTTTTCTACCGGCTGGCGGTGTTGCGCCTGACGTTGCCACCGCTGCGTGCGCGTCTGGACGACGTGGTAGCGCTGGCCGAATGGTCGCTGAAAAACGCGCTGGCATCGCTGAGCGCACGGCCGCATCCCAATCTGCACGCCGAGATGACTGCCTGCGCGCCGCTGCTGCAACGCTACGACTGGCCTGGCAATGTGCGCGAACTGCGCAACCTCACCGAGCGCCTGGCGCTCTTCCTCGCCGCCGAACCGCTGCAGGCGCTAACGCCCGCCTTCATGCTCAGCGTCGCACCGGAACTGGCTACCCGCACCGCCGCGCCGGCTGGCCCGCCACCACCTGCGCCGACCGCGCTGCCGCAGACCGGCGAAAGCGTCCACGCGGTGCTGGCCCGCTTTGGCGGCCGGCGTGACGCTGCGGCCGATTACCTGGGCATCAGCCGCACCACGCTGTGGCGCAAACTCAAAGCAGAGAACTGACAACCGTTCATCCAGCTGAACAACCACTCATCCCAAAACCGTCGCGGCCGGCGTGGCGCGCCGATAGCATGTGATCTCCAACCTCACTCACGGAGAAACAGATGCCACGTTCGCTGCTCAAAACCGCCATCACTATCGCTGCCAGCCTGGTCCTGGGCCACGCCGCAGCGGCCGACCATCCTTCGTTCAAGGTCGATGTGACCGGCCAGGGCGCACCTGTCATCCTGATTCCCGGCCTGGGTTCGCCCGGTGAAGTATGGTCGGGCACGGTGGCGCACTACTGCGGCAAGCGCCAGTGCCACGTGCTATCGCTGGCCGGTTTTGCGGGCCAGCCAGCCATCGGCACGCCGCTGATCGCCACGGTCGAACAGCAGCTCAGCGACTACATCCGGGAACACCAGCTCGAACATCCAGTTGTCATCGGCCATAGCCTGGGCGGTTTTATCGGTATGAAGCTGGCGTCCGATCACCCCGCGCAGGTCGGGCGCCTGGTCATTGTCGATACCCTGCCGGCACTGATGGCCGCACGCATTCCCGGCACCACGCCAGAACAGCTGAAACTGATCGCCGAAGACATGCGAACCCGCATGCTGGGCCAGGATGCCCAGGCAGCCAGCGCCAGCACGCTCGAATCGCTGCGCAGCATGATCAGCAAGCAGGAAGACATTGACCGCGCCATGGCCTGGGCAAAGCAATCCGACCGCATGACAGTGATTAATACCTTGGCAGAGATGACGGCCGACGACCTGCGCCCTGGCCTGAACCACATCACCGCGCCGACGCTGGTACTGGGCAGCTGGATCGCCTACAAAAACTACGGCAACAAGGACAGCTTCACGCAGCTGTACAAATCCCAGTACCAGCAACTGCCCAACGTCAAAGTGGAGCTGGCTGACAACGCCCGCCATTTCATCATGTACGACGATCCTGCATGGATGTATGATCGTATTGATAACTTCCTCAACTAATCATGAACAACGACCATCCCCTGCTTCCGCGTTTGAACTGGTACTGGATATTTCAACTCGCCGGCTGGAGCTTCCTGCCGCTGATGATGACCGCGTCCATGCCGGCCGAGGTGCGCCTCAACGGCTTGATCATCGCCAGCTGGGGTGCGCTGTCCGGCATCATCCTTTCAGACATCTGGCACCGCATCCTCAAGCGCCGCATCCACTACGGCATTGCGGTGAACTGGGCGATGATGCTGCGCGCGGTACTGGTACTGGGCGTCATCAACACCGGCACGCAAACGCTGGGCTATGCGCTGATTAAACCATTCGGCGAATGGCATGGCGTCGCCTGGCTGCCAGGCGCGCTGCTGTTCTGGTGGGCGGCGCACATGGTCTGGAACATCTGCTACATGGCGGTGCTGTCGCTGCGCCGTGCCAACCGCGCGGAAGCCGAAACACTGCGGCTGGAAGTCGCCGCCAAGGATGCGGAACTGCGCGCCCTGCAGGCACAGGTCAACCCACATTTTTTCTTCAACAGCATGAACAGCGTGCGCGCGCTGATTTATGAAGACCAGAATGCCGCCGCGCAGATGATCGACCAGCTGGCCAGCGTGATGCGCTATGCACTGCAGTCCGGCCACCACGACACCGTGCCGCTGGCGGCGGAGATCGAGGCTGTTCAGGCTTATCTCGCGATTGAAAAAATCCGCTTTGAAGAACGCATGCGCGTCAGCGTAGATATCGGCATAGGCCTGGAGCGGGTACGCATTCCGCCCATGGCCTTGCAGACGCTGGTCGAAAACGCCGTTAAATATGGCGTCGAAACCAGCCCTACTGGCAGTGACATCCGCATCCGCGCGCAGCGTCTGGACAACGGTGCGGTGCATATCGAGATCGCCAATCTGGGCGCGATTGTGCCGTTTGCGAATTCCACCAAAGTTGGCCTGGTCAACACGCGCAAACGCCTGGCGCTGGCGCTGGGCGCCAACGCGCAGCTGGATCTGTCTGAAAACAGTGGCTGGGTACGCGCCACGCTTACCTTGCCGGAGGCCGCCTGATGCGGGCATTACTGATAGACGACGAGCGCCTGGCGCGCGCCGAACTGCGTCGCCTGCTGGCGGCGCATCCTGATGTGGAAATTGTGGGCGAAGCAGTCAATGCCGCCGATGGTGTACAGCAGATCAATGCGCTCAAGCCAGATCTGGTTTTCCTCGACGTGCAAATGCCCGGCGGCAGCGGCTTCGACATGCTGGAAGCACTGGAGGAAGCGCCAGAAGTCATCTTCACCACCGCGTTCGATCACTATGCCTTGCAGGCGTTTGAAGTGAATGCGCTGGACTATCTGCAAAAGCCGATACAGGCGGCGCGCATGGCAAGCGCGCTGCAACGCTGCGCCGCACGCCGACTGCGCATCGCTTCGGCCATGCCGTCGGCGGCACGAAAGCTGTTCATCAAGGATGGCGAGCGATGCTGGTTCGTCGCGGTCCAGGATATCCGCCTGTTTGAATCGGACGGCAATTACACGCGCGTCTATTTCGACGATCAGCAGCCGTTGATGCTGCGTTCCCTGAACCAGCTGGAAGAGAAGCTGGACCCGCAACGCTTCTTCCGCGCCAGCCGCCGCCACATCGTCAACCTCGATTTCGTCGAGCAGGCAGAACCCAATGATGCCGGCGGCCTCGATCTGACATTGCGCGACCAGCTTGCCGTCGAAGTGTCCCGCCGCCGCGCCCCGCAGTTCAAGGCCCTGACGATGCTCTAACTGCGCAATGCCTCTGCCGGTGACAAGCGCATCGCCAGCCAGGTGTGGCGGCTGATCGCGCCAAGCGCGATGGCAAGCGTCAGGCACAGTGCGATCAACAAGGTCCAGTAGCCCACAGGCGCATGCTCCACATAGCCCGACAGATAGCGGTGGGTCGCGATGGCCGCTGCCGGTAAGCCGATGGCCGCGCCGGCCAGCACCAGCAAGCCGATCTCGCGGATGACCAGCAGGCCGACGTCACCAGCGCGCGCGCCGTGCAGTTTGCGCATGACGATCTCCGGCGCGCGCCGCTGCACCGTGTTGGCCGACAAAACGTAGGTGCCTACACCAGCGATGATAAGGGCAATGCCTGTCGCCACAGCCAGCAGCTTGGCCATGCGTGCGTCTTCCGCATAGTTCTGTGTCAGGATCTCGCCAGCGCGGTGCATGCGCAGCAGCGATTCGGGGAAGTAGCGCGGCCAGAGTTCCCGCACGCTGTTTTCTACCTGCGCCATCGATCCATGCACACGTATCGTCAACGCGCCACCGGCAGTCCACAGCTCGTAAGCGGTGGCGCGTGGCGCCTCATGCAATGAACGGAAGCGCAATTCCGGCGCGATACCGACGATAGTCTTGTTTATCGTGACATTATCGAATCCGGTGAACAGTACCGTTTCACCGATGGCCGCCTCCGGCGTCGCGAAGCCCAGCTCGCGCGCGGCGATGGCATTGATGATCACCGGGATTTTGTCGTCATCCCTGTCAAAGCCACTCCTGAACAGGCGCCCCGCCACCGGTTTGAGACGCAGCTGTTCGAAGAAATTCGCGCTGACCGATTTCATTTCCATGGCCGCTGCCTGGCCACCGGGACGTTTCAACTCCCGCGTCCACAGCCAGTCGAGACGACCGACCGGATCTTCCGAAATCGCCACGCCTTCCACACCTGGCTGCGCTGACAGCGCCGTGTACAGGCCGCGTGCAGCAGCGTTGTCGCGTACACGTTCCGGCATTTCGACCACCAGCAACGGCGATGGTTCAAAGCCGGGCGAAGACGTCATCGCATAGTGCGTCTGCCACGCAATCGCAATCGTGACGCCGGCCAGGCCCATGGCGGCGGCGATCTGCACTACCGTCAGCACACGGCGCAAGCGCATGCTGGCTCCCGACTCCGTACCTGGACGCCCGGCCAGCACCCGCGTGGGATGCACACGCAGCGCGATCAGTGCCGGGTACACGGCGCTGACCACGCCCAGCAGCCCACCCAGCGTCACTGCCATGGCGATATTCTGCAGATTGAACACATCATCGAGCTGGCGCGCGACCAGCTGCGAAAAGGCCGGCAGCGCCAGCCAGGCCAGCAGCAATCCCAGCGCCGTGGCCAGCATCGACATCAGCAGCGACTCCAGCATGAAGTGCATGACGATCTGCGGCACGCTGGCGCCCAACACCTTGCGCATCGCCACCTCGCGCTGGCGCCGCAACACGCGCACCGTCGCCAGATTGACATAGTTGATCGCCGCCAGCGCCAGTATCAGCACAGCGATGGCGGCCAGGCCGCCGATCAGCATGGGGTCGCCACGGTCGCCTGCCACGGCAATCGGGTTGTCGCGCACCTGGGTGGCGAAATAGGCGCTGCGCAACGGCGACATGGAAAGCTCCAGCGTCTTGCGCTTGCCGAGGCGCGCCATGACGTCGGGCGGGAAGCTTTGTACGCTCGGCGTGCGGTCGACTACCTGCTGCAGGCTGTCCGTCAACGCCGCAACCGAGGCGCCGGGACGGACGCGTATCAGCAGCTTGCCCATCCAGCCATGTTCGCCGGTGAGCATCTCATGCCGCACCTCGTCGGCAAACGTGGAGTTCACGCCAAACAGCAGCTCAAACGGGATGGTGGTATTGGATGGCGGCGTGGCGACGACGGCGCCGACCCGCAGCGGCTTGCCTTCCGCATGCAGTACGCGTCCCACGACGTCCGCCGTGGCAAACAGGCGGTGTGCCGCAGCCGCCGTCAGGACGATCTGGTCCGGCCGCTCCAGTGCCACGGCAATATCGCCATACAAGGTGCGCAGCCCCAGTACCTGTTGGAATCCCGGGATGACGGTCAGCGCCCGCACCCGCAGGATTTTACGATCGATGCGTACCGCCAGCGGCAGCACCTCCTGGCGTGCCGGGATGTAGCAGGTCGCATCCACCACGCCTGGCAGTTGGAGCGCCGCCGCCCGCAGGAACATCGGCGCCAGATCGTACACCGGTTCGGAAGGATCGACATTGAAACGGTGACGAACGACGTAGATGTTATCCGCGTCAGGCACCTGTGCATCGTATTCCAGCGAGTAGCGCACAAAGCCCAGCAACAGCAGGCACGCGGCCAGGCCGGCGCTCAATCCGAGCATGACGGCCAGCGTATAAGCCGGTTCCTGTATCAGCGTGCGCCAGGCGATGCGAAAATCCATAGGTTTCAGTCCGTAGTGAAGTTGTCACGACAGACTGCAACATCCATGCCACGCGGATTTCGCATCGATGTGTTCAAAAGTGGACGCTTGCGCTGTTCACTTCCGGACAGCTTGCTGATTCAGTCCCGGGATCACCTGAGGCTGATAGGGCTTGACCGGCTGCTCCGTCATTTTTTTGGACAGCAGCTGCAGCGCCACTTCCAGCTGGCGGTCCTGGCCTTGGTAGGTGACGTGCGGCGGATTGTCCACCACCACGTCCGGCGCAACGCCAACGCCTTCAATCAGCCATTGGCCGTCTTCGGAATTGAACTGCCCCATCTCCGCCACGCGCGCCATGCCGTTATCGCTCAGGCGATTGTTATCGCTGAGCCAGACCCCGGCGCCAGCGGTGCGTTTGCCGACCAGCGGACCGAGGCCCAGCGCCTTGATGCCGGCGGCGAAGGTCTCGCCGTCCGAATACGTGTATTCATCCACGAGCACCGCCAGATGGCCGCGGAAAGTATTCTGCATATTCGGCGACGGCTGCACGCCCGGCGGCGCCCAGAACGCCCACGCCTTGCGCAGCAGCTTCTCGATGATCCAGCTATCGATATTGCCGCCGTTGTTGCGGCGGACGTCGATGATGAGCCCTTCGCGATTCACGTTGGCGTAAAAGTCGCGGGCAAACGAGGCGATATCATTCGGTCCCATCGCGCGCAGGTGCAGATAGCCGATACGCCCCTTGGATGCAGCTTCCACCTGGCGCGCGCGCGATTGCTCCCAATCGCTGTAGCGCAGCACACTCTGTTTGGCCATCGTCACCGGCAGCACAATCACCGCGCGCGTTTCCGCCTTGCGCTTCACTTGCAGCAGCACCTGTTTGTCGGCCTGGTTCAGCAGCAGGTCGGCGATGTCACGCGCCTCCAGTACGGACTTGCCGTTGACGGCGGTGATGATGTCGCCCTCTTTCACATCCACGCCAGCCTGCGCCAGCGGGCCGCGTTGTGCCGGCAGCTCAGGTTCGCTGGCGTAGATATGGTCAACGCGGTAGCCGTCGGCGGTACGCGACAGCAGCGCGCCCAGGCCGGCGGGCGTGCCTTCCGGCGCCGAACGGCGGATATCGCCAGGGCGGATCTGCGAGTGCAGCGCGCCTACTTCGCTAATCATCATACCCAGCACATCGTCCAGCTCTGCGCGGTCGGTCACGCGGTCCACCAGCGGCGCGTACTTGGTACGCACCACCGGCCAGTCGGCGCCGCGCATCTTCGCGTCGTACAGGAAGTCGCGATGCATGCGCCAGGCGTCGTTGAACATCTGCTTCCACTCCAGGCGCGGATTGGAGGTGAAGGTCCAGTCATCCACCTTGACCTTGGCCTTGCTGGTGTCAGTCGGCGCTTTAGCGCCCGCTTCAACGATCAGCATATCGCCCGCGCCGGCGCCCGCCGTGCGGTAATAGACGTGCTTCCTGTCGGTCGACAGATCGAACTCGCGCACGCCGGCCGCAAACACTTCCGGCTTCGGCTCGTTGTTGGCAATCGCCAACGTCTTGAGTGCGGCCTTGCCATCGCTGCCGTCGGCGTCGATGAAGTACAGCCGCTTGTCGTCGATCTGCAGGTTGCGGTAATTGCCCGCCGGGACAGGCACTTCATACAGACGCTCCGCCAGGCCCGCGTAGGCAATCGCCGGCAGGGATTTGCCGCTGGCCTTCGGTGCAGTCTTGGCGACGGCTTTTTCCGCGGCTTTTTCTGCCGCCTGCTCGGTCGCGCCTTCGGCCGGCTTGTCGCTAGGTTTGTTCAGCTCATCATCCGGCTTGAACGGGAAGCGGTTCTCTGCCTGCAGCGCCAGCGCGTAGATGCCTGTGCGCTTGTCGAACACGGGCCCCATATTGCGGTCGCCCCAAGGCGAGCCGTTCGCCAGCTGGAAGTTGCGGGCGGAGAGGAAGTACAACCATTTGCCGTCCGGCGAGAACACCGGCGAACGCGAGGTGTAGCGATCGCTGGTCACGAAGGCCAGCTGTTTCGATTCGATGTTGTACAAACCGATCTGGTCGCGCTGCTCGGTGCTGGCGGCACGCACCAGCGCCAGATTTTTGCTGTCCGGCGACCACAGGATTTCCTCGTACTCGCCGATGCCGGATTTGCCCGCATCATCGATCACCGTGTTGGCCCTGGTGGCCAGGTCCAGCAGCCAGAAGCGGCCCTTCTTGTCGGTGTGACCCAGCCAGCGGCCGTCCGGCGATGGGTACAGTTGCCAGCGGTGATTGTTGCCATCCTTGGTCAGCTGCTCGCCCTTGCCGGAACCGTCGGCGGCGAATCTCCAGATTTCGTTTTCGCCGGTGGTATCGACAATCGCGTAGATGAATTTGTCGTCATGGCTGAACACGGCCTGGCGTGCACGCGCGCCTTCCGGGATGGCGATTTCCACGCGGCGTTGCGCGCCCGTACCTGCCACGCTGACGCGGCCGCGCGCGGTCAGCACGATGCGTTCGAACTTGCCGGCGATCTGCACATTGGTCAGGTTCTCAAGCGGAGAACGGATCTGGCGCGAGCGTTGCTGGTCAAAGTCCGACACCAGGTTGATGGCCAGTTGCTCATCCTTGTTGGTGGCCAGGTCCAATACGTGAACATCTGCGCCCAGCTGGTAGGCGATGCGGCCATCGCCCATGCTGGCGTTGCGCACATCCCAGTCGGTGTAGTTGGTCAGCTGGCGTGGCTCGCTGCCGTCGGCGGCCATGGTCCACAGATTGTCCGAGCCGCCGCGGTCGCTGATGAAGTAAAGCCGGCCCTGCCACCACATCGGCCGCTTGTTGTTGCCCGTATCGGCAGCCAGCAGCTGGGTGGCTTCCGCATTGCCGCCCAGCTCGTAACGCCACAGCTGCGCGTAGGCGCCACCACGATAGTGTTTGACGTTATCGTTGGTCATGGCCAGGCCGTTGCGCGTGAAATACAGCGTCTTGCCGGCGTCATCCAGCACCGCGTCGTTGGCATCGGCCAGCGGGAAGATGCGGCGTTGCAGATCGTCCGGCTTGACGGCGGCAATCACCAGCGCGCGGCCAGGACCTTTGCCGTCCGCCATGCTGACCAGCACCTCGCCCTGCGCGCTCCAGCCCAGCACCGACACGGCGCCGTTTTCAAACGTGATGCGCTTGGGCAGGCCGCCGGCCAGCGGCATCACATAGGCTTCCTGCGCGCCCTCGTAGGACGCAGAAAACGCCACCCAGCGACCGTCCTGCGAAATCGCGGCATTGGTTTCGGCGGATGGGTGCGTCGTCAGGCGCTGCGCCTGGCCGCCGTGCGCGCTGGTGCGCCACAGATCGCCCTCGGCGGTGAACACCACGCTGTCGCCACGGACAGCAGGAAAACGGTAATAAGCGTCGGCGGCAGTGGCAGTGGACAGCAGACCGGCGGACATCAACATCAGGGCAAGCGGACGAGACAGGTTCATGGGACAGTGTCAAAGGTTGTCTAATGGAACGGCAATTTTGGCACAGCTTGCCCGGTACAGATAGACTATCGTCGTCGTTTTTGGCAGCCCTGCTCCGCATAGCCAAACAGCACCACCCCCAGACTGCCGGTGGCATCGCCCTCATGCTCCTGGCCGACGCGGGTTTGCAGCACTTCCACGGCCGTGAATTGCTGCGGCCCGAGCTGCAAGTCCTGCGTGCTCAGCACCAGTGCCTGCCGTTCCCCGCCACGCAGTTCCAGCACCACGCTGGCTTCATGGCTTTTGCTGCTCCTGCCGCTGGCACGTGCATCCAGCGCGCGATGCAGCGCAAATTGCTGCGACCGCACCGCAACCGGCTCAGCGCGCGCGGTGCGCGCCAGGCGCTGCAACGCGGGTTCGGCCAGCGCTTGCGCCGTGACGGTATAAGCGCCGGCCTCCAGCCCCGGGTTGCCGGCCCAGAACACGAAAGTATTGCTTCCGGCGCCATTCAGCACGGCCGATTGCAGGTTGTACTGCGCCCAATGGCGGTTGCTCATGGGCGCTGACGCCGATGGGCCGGGATCCAGCTCCTGCGGCGTGCAACTGACATGGGCAAGCAGGCAGAAGTGCGCGGGAATACTGACGTGCTCCGGTGTCCACACCATAGGCGGAAACGCCGTCGGCCCGAGCACCGAGCGCCCTGCTACCGGTTGGCTGTCGGACAGTATCAGCTGCGGGTTGGCAAAGCCGGTGGCCGGGTCCGACCAGTAGATGCGCAGCTTGACGTAGGCATTGGGCACGCCGCGGTTGTCGACCTTGACGCTGATTTCCAGCGGTTCGTCGGGCAGATAGGTGCCTGCCGGTGTGGCGTAGTGAAGGCCTTGCACGTGGATAGACGGGCACAACCAGCTGATCACGGGCGGTGTGATTTTACTCAGCGGCCGCTGCGAAGCACGGCCCTCATCGCCGGTGAAGTAGGGAATCACCAGCCATGGATGGGACGTATCGATGGCGTCATCGGGCGCGGGATCATGGTCCATGATGGTTCCTTACAAGGCGGTTTGCGCGTAGGCCAGCGCCACTTCCGGCACCGGATCGTCTTTGATGGAGCCGGTGGCAATGTCCCAGCATTGGCGCCCGGCATCGCGGTCGGCATCCATGTCGAGGTTGGGGCTGTCGGCGTCGCCACGCGCCAGTTGCTGCCAGAGCTGGTGCGCGAGGCGCGCAGCAGCGGTGACGTAACGATCAGGCGTCGACAGTGGCGGGTGCGCTGGCGGGCCGCCTGCCGCATGCTCGACTGGCGTGGCCGGCATGCTTTCATAGCCCACATTGGGCTGGGCACTGGCGCGGTGCGGGTAAGCTGCGGGCGGTGGCGAGGCGGTGAACTGCGCGTGCGCAGGTTGCAGCAGTTGCAGCGCATTGGGATAGATGATGCCGAACACGGCCAGATAGTCGGCCGCATTGGAAAAGCCCTGCCACAAATACTGCTGCAGCTGCTCCAGCACATCGCAGATATGAACGGCCTGGTCGGTACTGGCAAACGCCGTCAATGCCTGGCTATTGGTGCCGGGTTGCGGATCAGGATGGCTGGGGTCTTTGGGCGGTGATCCGGCGCCACACGCTGCGCCACCCGTGATGATGCACACGAAGACGATGCCGATGACCAGCAGCACGGACAGCAGACCGGCCCAGCAGGTCTTGCTTTTGGTCTCCTCACTATCGGCGTTGGACGTCCCGCCGCCCGGCGGCGAGCCGCCACTGCCGCTGGTGGGCTTGAGGTTGGCCTCCAGTGGTGGAAACGCTGCAGGGTTGGCGTCCTTGCGCGTTTCCAGCGCCAGTGCCAGCGGTGCGGGCGCTGCCGGCATGTCAAAGCTGGCCAGCAGTTCAAGATGCCGCAGCAGGCGCTGGTAGCCGATATGGAGGTCGGGTAGCGGCGCCGTGATGCGCAGATCATAGCTTGCGGTCAGGCTGTCCTGCAGCAGCTGCGCGATGTTGGCGGGCAGTTGCGCTGGCAAGCCAGGCACACCCCAGCGCAGCATCTGGGCCAGTTTCTTGATTGGCGGCAGGCCGCTGCGGTGCTGGCGCAGCCAGCTACCGCTCGCATAACGCGACAGGCGGTCGCGATAGGGGTGGCTACGGCGCGGGCCGCCGACGGTGCGCCCCAGGTAGGCACTGCCGGCAACGTTGCCGCCATAGCTCGCCAGCACGCCAAACGCAAACGCGCGCGCGCCGCTGTCCTTCCCTGCCTGTGCGGCGACGCTGCGCACAAAGGCGTCCGTGCGGCGGGCCAGGAACAGGTCGCCCCAGTTCCACTCCGGCGTCTTGCGGTCGTCCTGACGCGGATGGCGCGCCAGGTAGCGTGGTGGCGACATTTGTGCCGGCAAGGCCATGGCGGCAGTGATGACCTGGGTGGCACGCTGCTCCAGCCCGCCGATCAACGCCTGGGCCTGGTTGAATTTGTCCAGCGCATCCGGTGCGGCAGGATCGGTCAGCGCGGACTCCAGCGCGGCCCGCACCTTGCCGACGTCCGCATAGACGTCCAGGCCATCGCGCCACAGGTCAGCGGCCTGTTGCAGCATATCCAGTTCGGCGCCATCACTGGCCGCATGGGCCAGCAGATGATCGGTGAGCGCGCCCAGGCAGGCCAGGTCGCCATCCTGGGCCAGGGCTGCCAGCGTGCGGGCCTGGGCTTTCTGCTCGTCGGCATTGCTGTAACTTGTGCTCCGCAACAGGCCGTGCAACTCATCCACCACGGCCATATGGCCGAAATAATCGATCATCACATCCTCCCCCACCGTGTTGACAGCGCGCCAATTCCAACTAGCTTGCGCCGCGCACGATACAGAGGTGTTGATCTGGATCAGATAAAAAAAGCCCGCTGGGTAAGCGGGCTTGGGGGAAACAGTGCAGCTTAGTCGACTTCGACCGTCTCTGGCGGCTGGCTCGGCGCCGCGTCCGGCGGTTCCGGGAAGTCCAGTTTGACCACGTCCTTGTCGTCCAGGTCGACCACCACCTTGCCGCCGGTGACCAGGCGGCCAAACAGCAGTTCGTCGGCCAGCGCCTTGCGGATCATGTCCTGGATCAGGCGCGACATCGGCCGCGCGCCCATGAGCGGGTCGAAACCTTTCTTGCCCAGGAAGGTACGCAGCTTCTCGGTGAACACGGCCTCGACTTTTTTCTCGTGCAGCTGCTCTTCCAGCTGCATCAGGAACTTGTCGACCACGCGCAGGATGATTTCCTCGTCCAGCGCGCGGAAGCTGATGATCGCATCCAGGCGGTTGCGGAACTCCGGCGTAAACATGCGCTTGATGTCGCCCATTTCGTCGCCAGCCTGCTTGCTGGTGGTGAAACCGATGGTCGACTTCTGCAAGCTCTCGGCGCCCGCATTGGTGGTCATGATGATGATGACGTTGCGGAAGTCCGCCTTGCGGCCGTTGTTGTCGGTCAGCGTGCCATGGTCCATCACCTGCAGCAGGATGTTGAAGATGTCCGGATGGGCTTTTTCAATCTCGTCCAGCAGCAGCACCGTGTGCGGTTTCTTGGTGATGGCTTCGGTCAGCAGGCCGCCCTGGTCGAAACCAACGTAGCCAGGTGGCGCACCGATCAGGCGCGACACGGCGTGACGCTCCATGTACTCCGACATGTCGAAGCGCACCAGCTCGATGCCGAGGATGAAGGCCAGCTGTTTCGCCACCTCGGTCTTGCCGACGCCGGTCGGACCGGAGAACAGGAAGGAGCCGATCGGCTTGTCGGTCTTGCCCAGGCCGGCACGTGCCATCTTGATGGCCGACGCCAGCGCTTCGATCGCCGGATCCTGGCCGAACACCACGTTGCGCAGGTCGCGGTCGATGGTTTGCAGCTTGCTGCGGTCGTCCTGGTTGACGGTCTGCGGCGGGATGCGCGCGATCTTGGAGATGATGTCCTCGATCTCGGTCTTGCCGATGGTTTTCTTCTGCTTCGATTTTGGCAGGATGCGCTGCGCTGCACCGGCCTCGTCGATCACGTCAATCGCCTTGTCCGGCAGGTGGCGGTCGTTGATGAAGCGCGCGGCCAGTTCAGCGGCGGTCGACAGCGCCGACGACGAGTATTTCACGCCATGGTGCTCTTCGAAGCGCGACTTCAGGCCACGCAGGATCTGCACGGTCTGCTCGACGGTCGGCTCGTTGACGTCCACTTTCTGGAAGCGGCGGCTCAGCGCGTGGTCTTTCTCGAACACACCACGGAACTCGGTGTAAGTGGTCGCACCGACGCATTTCAGCTGACCATTGGCCAAGGCCGGTTTGAGCAGGTTGGACGCATCCAGCGTACCGCCCGAGGCCGAGCCGGCGCCAATGATGGTGTGGATCTCGTCAATGAACAGGATGCCGTTGGGATTGTCCTTGAGCTGCTTGAGCACGGCCTTGAGGCGCTGCTCGAAGTCGCCGCGGTATTTGGTGCCGGCCAGCAGCGCGCCCATGTCCAGCGAATACACCACGGCAGTCGACAGGATTTCCGGTACATCGCCCTGGGTGATGCGGTAGGCCAGGCCTTCCGCAATCGCGGTCTTGCCCACGCCGGCCTCGCCCACCAGCAGCGGGTTGTTCTTGCGGCGGCGGCACAGGATCTGGATCACACGGTCGACCTCGTCCTCGCGGCCGATCAGCGGATCGATCTTGCCCTCGGCGGCCGACTTGTTGAGATTCTGGGTGAACTGGTCCAGCGGGCTTTCCTTGGTCTGGCCTTCGCCGCCCGGTGCGCCCTCTTCCACGCCTTCCGAGGCTTTCGCCGTATCGGACTGCTGGTCCTTGCGCACGCCGTGCGAGATGAAGTTGACCACGTCCAGGCGCGTCACGCCCTGCTGGTGCAGGTAGTACACCGCGTGCGAATCCTTCTCGCCGAAGATGGCCACCAGCACATTGGCGCCCGTGACTTCTTTCTTGCCATTCGATGCGGACTGCACGTGCATGATGGCGCGCTGTATCACGCGCTGGAAGCCGAGCGTAGGCTGGGTATCCACCTCGCCGGTGCCGGGCACGGTTGGGGTGTTATCGCCAATAAAATTGGTCAGGGTTTTGCGCAGATCTTCAATGTTGACGGCGCATGCGCGCAACACTTCGGCAGCCGAAGGGTTGTCCAGCAAGGCCAGCAGCAAGTGCTCCACCGTGATGAATTCGTGGCGCGCTTGTCGGGCTTCGACAAACGCCATGTGCAAACTTACTTCCAATTCCTGCGCAATCATACTTCCTCCATCACGCACTGCAGGGGGTGCCCTGCCTTGCGCGCATGCGTTAAAACGAATTCCACTTTGGTACAGGCTATATCTTTCGAGAACACGCCGCACACTCCTTTGCCATAGCGGTGAACACTCAGCATTATTTGCGTGGCCGTCTCCCGGTCCTTATTGAAATACTCCTGGATAATCGCGACCACAAATTCCATCGGCGTGTAGTCGTCATTCAGCAACGCCACCTGGTAAAGAGGTGGCGGCTTCAGCGTTTGCCGCTCCAAGAGGGTTTCAGTGTCATGCTTGGTTGCCATACGCTTATATTCTAATGCTTTCGAGGTTGTTGCAATGTGCATTTCGCTGCACAGATCCAATTGTTTTCCATCTTACGCGCTTTCTGAACTTGACGCAGATGGCGCCCTATTCCGCAAAATCAAGAGTTGCTTTTTCGCCAATCGTCTTAAAAGTAGCAAAATGCCCACAAATCTGCTTGACTTTCAAATTTGGTCCGCTAACAATGCGTTATCGGCTAAGTGCAGAAATGTACATGTTGATAAGAAGTGGGCGTGAGGAGAGGGGCAAGAAGCTTCTTGCTTTTATGGCTCGTGTGATCAGTTAATATTTGAAAGTTCTTTTTATGGCAACAGGTACTGTTAAGTGGTTCAATGATTCCAAAGGTTTTGGCTTCATCACTCCTGATGACGGCGGCGAAGATTTGTTCGCTCACTTCTCCGCAATCAACATGAACGGTTTTAAGACCCTCAAAGAAGGTCAAAAAGTTCAATTCGAAGTCACGCAAGGCCCTAAAGGCAAGCAAGCTTCCAACATCCAGTCCGCTTAATTCTTTAAGCCAACGATGTAAAAAACCCCGCCTGGCGGGGTTTTTTTTCGCCTGCAAGAAACGGAGGCGAGTAAATAGTGTTGTAGAACGCCGACGTTTGCCCGGCTGCCGGCGTCGTTACCGACGCGCACGTTAGACGGAGTTTTTGTGCAGTGCAAGATTGTTTTGACGTAAAATCACACTTACAACTAATTCAACTTTTATGCAGGAATGACACATGATTTTTGTAACGGGTGGTGCTGGTTTTATCGGTTCGAATTTCGTCCTCGACTGGCTGGCTCAGTCGGATGAGCCTGTTCTTAACTACGACAAGCTGACCTACGCCGGTAATCTCAACAACCTGGCGTCGCTGAAAAACGATGCGCGCCACACCTTTGTGCGTGGCGATATCTGCGACCAGGCCCAGGTGCTGGCGCTGTTCCAGCAGCACCAACCGCGCGCCGTGGTGCACTTCGCGGCGGAAAGCCATGTGGACCGCTCGATCCTGGGACCGGGCGAATTCATCAACACCAACATCAACGGCACCTTCAGTCTGCTTGAAGCAGCGCGCGCCTACTGGTCGGCGCTGCCAGACGACGACAAGGCCGCCTTCCGCTTCCTGCATGTGTCCACCGACGAAGTGTATGGCACGCTGGGGCCGGACGACGCGCCGTTCAGCGAAACCACCGCGTTTGCCCCGAACAGCCCGTACTCGGCGTCCAAGGCGGCGTCCGACCACCTGGTGCGTTCCTACTTCCACACCTACGGCCTGCCGGTGCTGACCACCAACTGCTCCAACAACTACGGCCCGTACCACTTCCCGGAAAAACTGATCCCGCTGATTATCGCCAATGCGCAGGCCGGCAAGCCGCTGCCGAT
>NZ_FRCX01000001.1 GCF_900143065.1 Duganella sacchari
AGCGACGCCGGCGGCGAACTGCTCCAGTCGCTGGTGCACCAGCGCTACAAGCTTAAGCGCAGCATCGTGGTGACCTCCAACCGGGTGGTGCAGGACTGGGGGAAGTACCTCGGCGACAACACCATGGCGACCACCATCCTGGACCGTCTGATGCACCGCGCGCACCTGCTGGAGTTCGAGGGGAAGAGCTACCGCTTGAAGGAGGCCGCCAGCCGTCTGACCGGCTTGGTCAAGCAGGGCGAGTCAAAAAATGACCCGGCTGCGGTCGATTAAACTACAATCCGACTGTCCTGCCTGGGGGAATTTGACCCGGCCAAGGGTGGGGGAATTTGAAGTGGCCAACGGGGGACCGGCAAATTCTTGCTACCGACTTACAAGATTTTCCAGGTCAATACGACCTGGTCGACGGCTGCTTGCTGAATATCATGCAACGTGGTCATCGGCTTTTTATGCAGTTGGAAAATCAACCAGAAGCCGAGATTGTGGCGATCGGCGCTGCGGCATTCGTGGCTAAATCTGGGCAAGTAAGACTTGAATTCGCTCAGTACCCAAATGGAAACGTGTCAGCTGTGCGCGTGATTGATACCGCAGCTAAAGGGCAGCGTAGTTGCCAACGTCCTGCTCGGGACTTACGCAATGATTCTCACTTTGTACCGAATACCGTATCGGGTCCAAACGGAGTGTCTCCATCCAGAATTCAATAATGCCGTCCAGATCTGACTGGACTTTTGCTCATGCATTGGAAAGTCCGGTATTGGCAGCCGAAGCCGGTCAGACTCTCGGCTTTTTTGTGACGACGACAGCGAACGTAAATGCGGTCGCAATGCCTATTCCGATGCCGAGCGCAAATCCCAAAGTCGAACTGTGCAGGGCAACTGCGAGTGCCGTTCCTGCTCCCGCTCCAACCCCAGTACCAAGTAATAAGGGTAGTATCATTTTCGCCCCTGATTTAGAAATCATTGCGACTACAACTGCGGCTTTTGACCGTTAAACGTCAAGACAAGTAATCGACCTTGTCGTCAAGCTCAGCGTCCCTGAGACGTCATGGTGATAGGCTGCTTCTGGCCGAACTCCGTCAAATTCCGCCCAAATAGGCGGCAAGCAGACCATCTGAACTTTCAATTCCGAGAACGTCCATTATCGACTCCAGTTCGGTACCAAAATGTTCACGCGCTTCTGTATCCTCTTTCTCAACCAAGGCTAAAGACAGCTGAAACTCCGCCAGAACCCAAAGCTTTGTGGGGTTGGCTTGAACTCCACTTATCAATCGAAGTAGTAAGTCATTGAGAATCGTTGACAGACGTTTTTTTTCTTCTGCTGTGTTTTCGCCAGGCAGCGAGCCAAATTTTTCTACCGCTTTAAGGATGTGTAACTTCATGACTGTTGTGTCATCAACCTCGATTGGCTCATCAATAACTTCGGATAGTGGGTCATATTTCATATAGCAATTTCATTCTAGTTTTGGTGAGCCGCCGCTCTAGGCTGTGGATTCAATCATTCAACGCAGACAAGCATAGCATTTTTGCCATAGTGAAATTTCACATTTTGTCACAACAAGCGCTTTCCGAGATGAAGATCGGCAGATAAGGTGAAGTTATCCGGCGCAGCACGACGCTCACCGCTGAATCAAACATCTGCGGTGCGATAGTATAAAAAGGGAGGATTTTTGAATGCGCAAAAAAACAAAAAGCCGCTCATGGCGGCTTGATCATTACGCTTTGGCGTCCCCACGGGGATTCGAACCCCGGTACTCACCGTGAAAGGGTGATGTCCTAGGCCTCTAGACGATGGGGACCAAGGAACTTCTCAAGATGCATTCTACGCTGTTGGTGGAGGTAAGCGGGATCGAACCGCTGACCTCTTGCATGCCATGCAAGCGCTCTCCCAGCTGAGCTATACCCCCCGGGCGCAGAAAACATTTACTACTACCGACCAGCTCTGGCAAAGCTGGCGTCCCCACGGGGATTCGAACCCCGGTACTCACCGTGAAAGGGTGATGTCCTAGGCCTCTAGACGATGGGGACCTTGGAACTACCGTACTACTTTCTCTGCAAACTTGGTGGAGGTAAGCGGGATCGAACCGCTGACCTCTTGCATGCCATGCAAGCGCTCTCCCAGCTGAGCTATACCCCCGTTTGCGCGAGAGACAAGAGTATAGCAGAGGCGTCGTATTATGCAAATACCCTTTTGCAACTTTGCCCCTGCTTCAACGATTAAATCACAGGAACTTTGCCAGGCGCGCCACAACGGTGTCGCGGCCGAAGATTTCCAGCACCGCGTCAATCGCCGGTGTTTGCAGCTGGCCCGTAATGAACAGGCGCAGCGGCATGGCGATCTGCGGCATCTTCAAGCCATGTGCGGCCAGCACTTCTTTAATCATGGCGGCCAGCGCCGCCTTGTTCCACTCCACCGTTTTGCAACGCTCGGCAAAGTCGGCCAGCGCCGGCTTGACGGCATCGGTGACGTGCTGGGTCAGCAGCGCCGCGTCCGGTTGCGGCTCGCGGTAGAACAGCATGGCGGCGTCGGCCAGTTCGTTAACAGTATTGGTACGCTCTTTCAGCAGACCCAGTACGACTGGCAGCGCCGGTGCGCCTTCGAACACGGCGCCGCCGGCCAGCATGCGCGGCTTGGCCAGTTCAGCCAGACGCTCATTGTCGGCCTGCTTAATATAGTGGTTGTTCAGCCAGTTCAGTTTTTCGATGTTGAACTGTGCTGCCGAATTCGACAGGTGGGTGCCGTCGAACCACGCGCACACCTGCTCCATCGAGAACACTTCATCATCGCCGTGGCTCCAGCCCAGGCGCGCCAGGTAGTTCAGGATGGCTTCCGGCAGATAGCCTTCGGCCGGATATTGCATGACGTTGACGGCATCCTTGCGCTTGGACATTTTGGCGCCGTCCGAACCCAGGATCATCGGCAGGTGGCCGTACAGCGGCAGCGGTGCGCCAATCGCGCGCAGGATATTGATCTGGCGCGGCGTGTTGTTGACGTGGTCGTCGCCGCGCAGCACGTGGCTGATTTCCATATCCAGGTCGTCGATCGCCACGCAGAAGTTATAAGTTGGCGTGCCGTCCGGGCGCGCGATCACCAGATCGTCCAGCTCTTTATTACCGATGGTGATGGTGCCTTTGACGAAGTCGTCCCAGCTCACTTCGCCATCCAGTGGGTTCTTGAAGCGCACTACCGGCTTGCGGCCTTCCGGAATCGCCGGCAGTACCTTGCCTGGTTCTGGGCGCCAGGTGCCGTCGTAGCGTGGCTTTTCGCCAGCGGCCGTTGCGCGGTCGCGCATGGCTTGCACTTCTTCCTGCGACGAGTAGCAGTGGTAAGCAGTGCCCGCTTCCAGCATCTGGCCCACCACTTCACGGTAGCGGTCCATGCGCTGCATCTGATAGAACGGACCTTCGTCGTGGTTCAGGCCCAGCCATTCCATGCCTTCGATAATCGCCTGCACGGCTTCCGGCGTCGAACGTTCCAGGTCGGTATCTTCGATCCGCAGCACGAAGGTGCCGCCGAAGTGACGGGCGAAGGCCCACGAATACAGCGCCGTGCGGGCGCCGCCGAGGTGGAGGTAGCCGGTCGGGCTAGGGGCAAAACGGGTGCGGACTGGCTTGGCTGGTGCCGGTGTTGGTACGTTCGTCATCGAAGTAAAAAGCTGAGATATAAAAGCGCTATTTTACCGCGTCAGCGTGGGCTTGGCGCCAACAACCGCCGGATCACGCACCTTACCAGCCGCTAAAGCGCGGCCAGACCGGCCAGTCGCCGCCGTTTTGCGGGATCACGTGATACTGGCCGTGTTGCGCCGCCGTGGCGCAAGCGTGGTTCGGCAGGACGCGCAGGCTGCTGCCGACCGGGAAGCGCTGGGTGATGTCCGCACCCGTCTCGCCACGCCATTGCAGCACGCCGTGTTCCTGGTTGGCCTTGCCAAAACCAGCTCCTGCACCGGCCTCCCCTCGCTATCGCACACCAGGCCGTAGCCGTGATGGTTGTGGCCAAGGTCGCGGCTCATCGCCATCCAGCCACCGTCGGTGATGACCCAGCCTTGCGCGGGCTGGTGGCCGATCACGGTGCACAGCACGCTGATGGCAACATCGTCGGTGCTGCATACACCCACATCGACCATCACCATATCAAAGAACACGTAGACGCCCGCCCTCACCTCCGTCACGCCTTCCAGATGACGCGCGCTGAGCGCGGTCGGCGTCGAGCCGACGCTGACCACTTCGCAAGCATGGCCGCCATGACGCAGCAACTGCGCCGCCGCGACGCAGCGCGAACGCTCCTGCTCGGCCATGGCCGCCAGCGCTTCCGGCGTATTCAGGTCGTAGGATGCACCTGCATGGGTCATCACGCCCTTGAGCCGCGCTCCGCCCTGCAGCGCGGCGGCGATCGCCAGCAGCACAGGGTCGTCTGGTTTGACGCCGGAGCGATGGCCGTCCGTGTCTATCTCGATCATCACGTCGTAGCAAACGCCATGTTCCGTACCGTGCCGGGCCACCTGCTGCGCCATCGCCACAGACTCCAGCAGCAACGTCAGACGCAAGCCTTCGCGGATCAGCCTGAGGGCATGATCCAGCTTGTTGGGCACAATCGCCACCGCATACAGAATGTCGTTCACACCGGCGCGGAAAAATTCTTCCGCCTCTTTCAGCGTCGATACCGTGATCCCGCGCGCGCCCTCCGCCAGCTGGCGACGCGCCACCTCCAGGCACTTGCTGGTCTTTACGTGCGGACGAAACGCGACGCCCAACTGATCCATGCGCTGCTGCATGCGTTGAATATTGCGCTGCATGCGCGCCTCATCCAGCAACAACGCCGGCGTTTCCAGAACAGTTTGCATCCGTGACTCCTTAAAATTAAACATTTCATCCAATTTTAGATGAAATTCATAACCCTTGCTCGAGGTAGGCGCAGAACATATCTGCGATGGCGTCGCCATAGGTCCGGGCCTCGGCTGGCGTGCGCGCAGTATTGGACACATGCTTGCCCATGGTGCTGAGCGTGGTGAGGATCATGTCTCCCGCCATCGTACGCGCATCGGCGTTGGCCTTCGGCCAGACCTCCAGCATGAACTTGTCGATCGTCTCCTGTACCGCAGCGCGCGCTTCTTGCGCTTCCGGCGCATTGCGGTACAGCGGCGCCGCATCGTCCAGCGCACCGCGCATTTCCACTTCCTCGCACTCGGACTGCACAAAAACATGCACCAGATTGCGCAAGCGCTCAAGCGGCGGCTTGCCCGGCGCCTCCAGCGCGCCACGCATCATGTCCGTGGTCTGTTTCCACTCATCGGTTTGCAGCCGGAACAGGATAGACGCCTTGTTTGGAAAGTATTGATACACCGATCCAACGCTCACGCCAGCCTTCTCCGCCACCCTCGCGGTGGTGAAACGCTGTGCGCCCTCTTTGGCCAAAACCTGAATAGCGGCCTGCAATATGGCCGCCACCAGTTCGGCGGAACGGGCCTGTTTCGGCTGTTTTCTCGAGGAGATCTGCGGGCGCGGGCGGTCTGTCATGGCAGCGAAAAAGTGGGTTGAGGAATGCGAATAGAAAATGTGACGAATTCGTCGCATACTTCGATGTGACGAATTAGTCGCATTTTACGCCAGCGCGGCATCGCGCTCAACCTACAGGACACCATCATGACCACTATCGCCACACCACAATTCAATGCCTTGATTGACCAGCTGTTTGCCGAATCCAAGGCCGCCATGCCGGACCGCAGCCATCCGTTCTTCCAGCTCAGCGAAGCGGAACAGGACAAGCTGATGGCCAGCAAAACTGAATACCTCGACTTCTACCGCAGCCTGAAAGACATGCCGCTGGCCGTCTCGCGCGAGAGCGGCATGCTGCTGTATATGCTGGTGCGCGCCAACCAGGCGCTGTCGATCGTCGAATTCGGCACCTCATTCGGCGTGTCCGCCCTGTACCTGGCCGCCGCGCTGAAGGATAACGGTGGCGGCCACCTGCTCACCACCGAGTTTGAGCCATCCAAGGTGGAACGCGCCCGCGCCAACCTGGCCTCGGCTGGCCTGCTCGACCTGGTCGAAATCCGCCAGGGCGACGCCCTGCAAACCCTGGCCACCGACCTGCCAGACCGCATCGACCTACTGTTGCTGGACGGCGCCAAGGGCCTGTATCCAGAAGTGCTGCAGCTGGTCGAGCACCGTCTGGCGCGCGGCGCCCTCATCATTGCCGACGACGCGGCCTACAGCCCGGAATACCTGGACTACATCCGTTCGTCCACGCACAGCTATCTGTCGATGCCACTGGATGGCGGCATCGAACTTTCCCTCCGTCTCAAGTGAGCAAATCATGCAATCTACTTCTCCGGCGCCAGGCGGCGCCAATGTATTCCTGACGCTGGCGCCTATCACGCTGGCAGTATTTATCGCTTTTCTGACTATCGGCATCCAGCTGCCCGTGCTGCCGCTGCACCTGCACGACACACTGGGCATGGGGCCAGGTGTGGTGGGCCTGGTGGTCGGCGCGCAGTTTGCCGCCGCCCTGCTGTCGCGCGCCTGGGCCGGCAACTTTGCCGATATGCGCGGCGCCAAGCGTGCCGTCATCACCGGCGCACTGACGGCTTCCGCCTCCGGCCTGATCTACCTGGCCTCGCTGGCTTTTGTTGATGCTCCCGTGTCGTCGGTGTGGGTGCTGGTTGCAGGCCGCGTGCTGCTGGCATTGGGCGAAAGCCTGATCGTCACCGGCACCATGGGCTGGGGCATCGGCCTGGTCGGACCGCAGAACGGCGGCAAGGTCATGGCCTGGCTGGGCATTGCCATGTATGCCGCTTACGCACTCGGTGCGCCGGTAGGCGTGGCGTTCAACAGCGTTGCAGGCTTTAACGGCATCGCGATTGCCACCATCGTGACGCCACTGCTGGCCGCCATCATCGTACTGGGCGTACGCGCCACGCCGCCCAGCGCCACGCGCCGCACGCCGTTCTACAAGGTGCTGGGCGCAGTGTGGGCGCCGGGTGTGGGACTGGCTTTGTCCAGCGTCGGCTTTGGTGTCATCACGGCGTTCATTGCGCTGCTGTTTGCCGCCAAATCCTGGGGCAACTCGGCACTGGCCTTCTCCGCGTTTGGCGCAGCCTTCATCGGCGCCCGCCTGCTGTTCGGCCACCTGCCGGACAAACTGGGCGGCGCCCGCGTGGCGCTGGTGTGCGTGGTGATCGAAGCGATTGGCCAGTTGCTGATCTGGGGTGCGGATACAGCGCCGCTGGCGTATATGGGCGCCGCGCTGACCGGTTTCGGCTACTCGCTGGCCTTCCCTGGCTTTGGTGTGGAAGCCATGCGCCGCGCGCCGCCGCAAACGCGTGCACTCGCCATGGGCGCATATGTGGCTTTCCTCGACATCTCGCTCGGCATCACCAGCCCACTGGCCGGCATGCTGGCCGCGAACTGCGGCATCAGCGCGGTATATCTGGCGGGTGCGGCGTCGGTATCGCTGTCCTTCGTGGTCGCATTGATGCTGCTGGGACGCCAGTCGCAAGGAGTCCGCCATGCTTGAATTTCTGCGCCCCAAACGCCTGCAAGTCCACGCGCAGGTGCTGGCGACACGTCTGACGTCGCCGCACCTGCAGCGGATTACCTTCGGCGGGCCGGAACTGGCGGCCTTCCTGCAAACGGATGGCATCGACACGCCAGCCGCCTGGGTCAAGATCTTTCTGCGATCGGGTGAAAGCCGTGCCTACACCATCCGCAGTGTCGATCACAGCGCAGGCACGATGGACATTGAATTCGTGCTGCATACGGCGCATGGCGCATCCGGTCCCGCCGCAACCTGGGCTGCACAAGCCCAACCCGGCGAACAGGTCGTCATCGCCGGTCCGCGCGACGGCGGCTACGCGCTGCCGGATGGCGCAAACTGGTTGCTGCTGGCCGGCGACCTGACCGCGATGCCGGCCATCCAGCGCATCGCGGCGACGCTACCGCCAGGCCTGCCGGCCGAGATCCACGTCGAACTGGCATCGCCAGACGACCGCCAGGTCATCGACAGCACGGCCTCGCTGAATGTGCACTGGCTGCCCGCTGGCGCCATGCCAGGCAGCGCACTGTGCCTGTCGCTGCTGAATCGCCCGTTGCCGCCCGGTCCCGGCTATATCTGGATCGCCGGCGAATCGGCCAGCATCCGCAGCCTGCGCAACCGCTACCTGCAAACGCCGTGGCTGGACGCCAAACGCGTCAGCGCCAAAGGTTACTGGAAAGTCGGCGAAGCAGCGCACCGCGACGCAGCCTAAATTGTTGTTGACATCAGGATAATCCCCAAGCAGTATACTCTGCATTACAGAGTACTCTATGGATCATCATGAATCAGCAAATGGCGCGCGACATGCTCGCGGAGATTGAGCAAACCCAGCAACGTAGCGCGCAGTATCTCGGCTATTGGCGTCAAGGCCCCACGGTTCAGCTGTGGGGCCTGGTATGGATCATCGCCCATATCGCCGGCTACTTCCTGCCCGCCAGCGCCGGCCCGATCTGGCTGGTCTGCGACGCCATCGGCTTCGCCGGCACCGCCCTGCTCCGCCTGCGCCATAGCGCAGATGACAGCAGCCAGCGGCAGACCGACCGCCGCCTGATGTGGGCCGGCTGCATCCTGCTGGCGTTTGGCGCCATCGCGTCCATGCTGATCGGCCCTCGCGGCCGCGCGATTGAAGTATTCTGGACTTGCCTGTTCATGAGCGCGTACATGCTGCATGGCCTGTGGTTTGGCTTGCGCTGGACCGTGCTGGGCGCGCTGGTGATCGCCGTCAGCCTGCTGGCCTACTTCTCGCACAGCTCATGGTATGAACTCATCATGGCCGCTGCGGCCGGCGGCGGCCTGCTGCTGGGTGGCACCTGGATGCGCCACGCACGCTGAGGCCATCCACATGAACGGCCTCGATGAAGTGATCCACCAAAGCACACGCCTGCGCATGATGACGGCGCTGCACGCGCTCAAGAAAGATGAGTGGATAGAGTTCGTGCGCCTCAAATCGCTCATCAACGCCAGCGACGGCAACCTGGGCGCGCACCTGGAAACGCTGGCGCGCGCCGGCTATGTGGAAATCGACAAACAAATCGTCGGCAAAAAACCGCTGACCCGCATCCGCACCACCACCGCCGGCCGCGCCGCCTACCGCCACCACGTGGCGCAACTACGCTCGCTGCTGGACATGTAATCCGACCTGAAAGGAATACCATGCATCTGACTTTGATTGGCTGGCTGCACACGCTGGCTTGCTGTTACTCGCTCATCATCGGCGCCAAACTGCTGTGGGCAGCCAAGGGCGGCACGGCGCACCAGCGCGATGGCCGGCGCTACATTTATGCGATGGTGTTTGTGAATCTGAGCGCGCTGGGCATCTACCAGATCGGCGGCTTCAACATCTTCCACGTACTGGCGCTGTGCACGCTGGCCAGCCTGGCGATTGCGTTTGCCAGCGCGCGCTGGCAAACGCCGGGACGGCAGTGGCTGCGCGTCCACCTGACCGCCATCGTCTTCAGCTACTACCAGCTGATCGGCGGCCTGATTAACGAACTGTTCTCGCGCGTGCCATCACTGATTGGCCAGCAGGCCATGCTCGGCCTGTCGCAGGGTCTGACCATCGTGGTGTTCCTGATGATCCTCTCCTACTTCTGGGGCCGGACGGCGCGCGGCGCGGCGGCGGCCATCGCGCTGGCCGCATTGGCCACCACGGCGCAAGCCAGCACACTGACATTGGATCTCAAAGGCGTCATCCCTGGCAAAGGCAGTGTGGCCATTGTGGTGTACGACAGCAGCGAGAGTTTCCTGCACAAGGGCATGAAGAAAAAGATCGTCCCCGCCGGCGAGGCTGCCATGCAGGTAAAGCTGGAAGATCTGGCGCCTGGCGACTACGCTGTCGCGCTGTTTCAGGACGTGAACAACAACGGCAAGCTGGACACCATGATCTTCGGCATTCCCTCCGAACCCACGGGCTTCAGCAATGACGCAGAAGGCAGCTTCGGCCCGCCCAAATACGAAGCGGCCCGCTTCTCGCTGCCCGCCGATGGCAAGACCATCGGCATCACGCTGCACAAGTGATTACTTGACGGTGATTTTGATTTCCTTGTTCATGCCCGGGCCGTAGGCCTGGTGCAGGCCGTTGGCAAACTGCATGGTCAAGGTGTAGCTCCCCGGCGGCAGGGTCAGTTCCGTTTCGGTCTGGCCCTTGCCGAAGTGGATGTGCTTCTCGTCGGCAGGAATCACCTCGCCGGCCTTGACCGGCATGGCGTTGACCAGCAAATGATGGTGGCCGGTATTGGAGGTCATGTCGCCGGCCGGCTTGATGTCCATGCCGGCCACCGCAAACTTGACCTTGAACGGGCTGGTCACCGTCGCGCCGTTGGCCGGCTCGACAAACCATACCGATTGCTGCGCAAACGCGCCCGCGCTCAGGGTCAGCAGCGCTGCCGCCAATACCGCTTTCATCATGATGCTCTCCTGTTAGTCGTTCTTGACGACGATGGTAGGGAACTTGCTGGTCATGTCCTTGGCTTTTTCTGCCACCTGCACCGCTACTTTACGCGCGATTTCCTTATAGATGGAAGCAACTTTGCCATCCGGGTCCGCGACCACGGTCGGCTTGCCGGCATCCGCCTGCTCGCGGATCGCCATGGTCAGCGGCAGCGCGCCAAGGAAGTCCACGCCGAAGTCCTTGCACATCTTCTCGCCACCGCCGTGGCCGAAGATCTCTTCCGCGTGGCCGCAGTTGGTGCAGATGTGCACGCTCATGTTTTCCACCACGCCCAGGATCGGGATGCCGACTTTCTCGAACATCTTCAGGCCCTTGCGCGCGTCCAGCAGCGCGATGTCCTGCGGCGTGGTAACGATGACTGCGCCGGTGACCGGCACTTTTTGCGACAGCGTCAGCTGGATGTCGCCGGTACCTGGCGGCATGTCGACAATCAGATAGTCCAGGTCGCGCCAGTTGGTCTGTTCCAGCAGCTGCTGCAGCGCCTGCGTGACCATCGGGCCGCGCCACACCATCGGCTCATCCGGATCGATCAGGAAGCCGATTGACGACACTTGCACGCCATAATTCTCCAGCGGCTCCATCGACTTGCCATCCTTGGTCTGCGGACGGCCCGATACGCCCAGCATCATCGGCTGCGACGGGCCGTAGATGTCGGCATCCAGCAGGCCAACCGAAGCGCCTTCCGCGGCCAGCGCCAGCGCCAGGTTGACGGCGGTGGTCGACTTGCCCACGCCACCCTTGCCCGAGGCCACGGCAATGATGTTTTTCACATTAACCATCGGCTTCAGACCGCGCTGCACGGTGTGCGCAAGGATCTTGCTGGACACGCTCACGCTGATATTGCCCACGCCCGGCAGTGCCTTCAAACCGGCAATCACACTGCTGCGGATGGCGTCGATCTGGCTGTTGGCTGGATAGCCCAGTTCGATGTCGAGCGAAATATCGCTGCCATCGACCTTCAAATTCTTCACGGACTTGCCGCTGACGTAATCTTTCGTTGTATTTGGATCAACAATTTGGGACAGGGCGGCCTTGACGTCTTCTACTGCAATGCTCATGTAACTCTCCGTTAAATATGCTGCCATTCTAGCGCAACCTGCGCAAGCGCCGCATCCGCTGTTAAAATGCTCCTTTTCCACCCAAAAAGTGCATTAACCATGACTCGTAAGCTGTTTGTCACCACTGCCCTGCCCTACGCGAACGCCGCTTTCCATATTGGCCACATGATGGAGTACATCCAGGCTGACATCTGGGTCCGGTTCCAGCGAATGCAGCGTGACGGCGATGCACCGCGCGAGGTGCACTTTGTCGGCGCCGACGACACCCACGGCACGCCGATCATGATTGCGGCGGAAAAGGAAGGCATCACTCCCCAGGAGTTCGTTGCCAAGATCGCGGCTGGCCGCGCCCAGTACCTGGACGGCTTCCATATCGCGTTTGATAACTGGTACTCGACCGACTCACCGGAAAACGTCGAACTGTCGCAAGGCATCTACCGCAAGCTGCGCGATGCGGGCCTGATCCAGACCAAAACCGTGGACCGCTTCTTTGACCCGGTCAAAGGCATGTTCCTGGCCGACCGCAACATCAAGGGCGAATGCCCGAAATGCGGCGCCAAAGATCAATACGGCGACAACTGCGAAGTATGCGGCGCGGCTTACCAGCCGACCGACCTGGTGAACCCGTTCTCCGTGTTCACCAACGCCACGCCGGTGCTGAAACCATCGGAACAGTACTTCTTCAAACTGTCCGACAAGCGCTGCTACGAATTCCTGCGCGACTGGCTGAACACCCCTGGCCGCCTGCAGCCGGAGATGGTCAACAAGGTGTCCGAATGGCTGGGCGAAGCCGGTGAAAAACTGGCCGACTGGGATATCTCGCGCGATGCGCCTTACTTCGGCATCCCGATTCCTGACGCACCGGGCAAATACTTCTACGTCTGGCTGGACGCGCCAGTGGGCTACCTGGCTTCGCTGAAAAACTACTTCGGCAAGAAAGGCATCGACTACGACGCCTTCCTGCAAGACCCGAACGCGGAACAGATCCACTTCATCGGCAAGGACATCGTCTCCTTCCACCTGCTGTTCTGGCCAGCGATGCTGAAGTTTGCCGACCACCCGACCATCGACCGCATGCGCGTCGCGGTGCACGGCCACCTGACCGTCAACAACGAAAAAATGTCCAAGTCGCGCGGCACCGGCATCTCGCCGCTGCGCTACCTGAACCTGGGCATGAACCCGGAATGGCTGCGCTACTACATCGCCTTCAAGCTGAACTCCAAGGTCGAAGACCTGGACTTCACCGGCGACGACTTCGTGGCCCGCGTGAACTCGGACCTGATCGGCAAATACGTCAACATCGCGTCGCGCTGCGCCGGCTTCATCGCCAAGAAATTTGACGGTAAGCTGGCCACCAGCCTGTCCGCCAACGCGCAGGAGTGGATCAAGCGCGCACTGGTGACGCCGGAAGGCGTGGAACGCCAGGCCAGCATCGCTGCCAACTTCGAATCGCGCGAGTTCGGCAAAGCGCTGCGCGAGATCATGGAGATCGCCGACTTCGCCAACCAGTACGTGGACGAGAACAAGCCGTGGATCCTGGCCAAGGATGAAAGCAAGCTCGCCGAACTGCACGACGTCTGCACCACCGCGCTGATCCTGTTCCGCCAGCTGTCCATCCTGCTGTCGCCAGTGCTGCCAGGTGTGGCCGCCAATGTCGCCAAGTTCCTCAACGACGAGCAGTTCGACTGGACGCAAACCAATGTGGCCAGCGGCGTGGTCGCCAATGCCATGCTGGGCCGTACCATCGGCGCCTACACGCACCTGATGACCCGCGTTGATCCGAAGATGATCGAAGACCTGTTCGATGCGCCAGCCGCTGGCGCCGCACCAGCGGCCGCACCTGCCGCCAAGGCTGAGAAGCCAGCCAAAGCGAAGGCCGCCCCAGCGGTGGCCGTGACCGAGACTGGCATTGAAGTGATCGCACCGGAAATCTCGGTAGACGACTTCTTCAAGGTCGACCTGCGCATCGCCAGGATCGTCAACTGCGAACACGTGGAAGGCTCCGACAAGCTGCTGCGCCTGACGCTGGACGCTGGCGAAGGCCGTCACCGCAACGTCTTCTCCGGAATCAAATCGATGTACCAGCCGGAAGACCTGATCGGCAAGCTGACCGTGCTGGTGGCCAACCTGGCGCCGCGCAAGATGAAGTTTGGCGTGTCGGAAGGCATGGTCATGGCGGCATCGGCAGTCGACGAGAAAGCCAACCCAGGCATCTACATCCTGAACCCATGGCCGGGCGCTGAACCGGGCATGCGCATCAGCTAAGGAAGCCGGCATGAACCTTGTGGTGCGCGAAGCGACAAAGGAAGATGCCAAACTGATCGCCGAGCTCACGCGTGCAGCGTGGGCCGGCAAGGTCAGTGTTACCTCCAGCGGCCACCGCGAAACCGCCGTCCTCGTATCAGAACACCTGCGCGATGGCGGCGGTTTTGTTTTGGAGATCGATCAGCAACCGGTAGGCTCGGTACGCTGGCTGCCGCTGGATGCGGAGCAGGACGTGTGGGAAGTGTGCCGCATGGGCGTGCTACCGGAACATCGCGGCAGCAATCTGTCGCAGCATCTGCTGGAAGCCGTGATCCACCACGGCCTGGCCGTGGGCGTGGAAGAAGTACGCCTGGCGGTGCGCGCCGACCAGCCCAAACTCATCGACTTCTACACCGCGTATGAATTTGAGCTTGCGGAAGAGCTGGAATACTCGCACGCCAATCCACTGGAGCCCGCGCCGCTGGTGATGCGACGCTCGCTGCGGCACTGAATCGCTTGTCCGACGTAATCACGAGGGTGCGTCCTACCTGCTGTTGGGCGACAAGGTGAAAAAATAGCTGTTCACAGTTACCTCACCTGAGGACACATCATGAAGCTTGCCATCCCACTGCTGGCTATCTGCCTGAGTTCAGCAGCTTACGCCCAGCAAACCAATCCTGACCCGGCGGTTAAAACCGCCAACGGCAAGGCTGCGCATGCCAAATCGACCAGCCAATCGAAATGCGCCGGTATGCAAGGCGGCGTCGATGCCAGCGGAGGCGAAAGCGTCGAAATGCACGCCAAATCGGACAAAGCCACCGCCGCGAATAGCAAAGCATGCGGCAAAGATAATCGCAAAGCCGATTCTCCCAGCGCCGCGCCGACAACACCTAATCCAGAACAAAAAGATCCGGTACTTAAATAATTGCAGTACATGACAGGCGGCTTCCGCCCCAACGCAGACCTTCGAACTTATTATAGAAAATGATTCGAACTGCAGCCGAAGTTATAAAGCGAGTATTAAAATCGCGAGAAATGATTTACGCACTGTCGCATTCCTTCTCCCCTAACATCACTCTTTCGCCTGAGACTCAACATTTGGCAATACTGTAAAGCGAACCGCTTTTTTAAACCTCGCTGGCTCAAGAAAGAGTGCCTCGACGTTGGGCCCATGAATTTCAAAACTATCCTCATAACCGCAATCAGCAGCGACATTTGGCCTGTACGGCACATAATATTGTAAGTGTCGACTATCTTTAATATACAACCAACCCCAATGAAATAAAGCGCTATTTATACACTGGTCGGCATCAATGTTCAATTCGGGACAGGAGTAACCAGGATTTTTTTTATTTTTCATCAAACATGCTCTAGATTCCCGTTTAGCTTTTTCAAGCGTCTTACGGATAGAATCTGCCAGAAGATCACTTAATTTTTGCTCCGCCTCTCCAACGAACAGGTTCGCAATATTGATTTCTTTACCTGCTGCATAATCGTAGACAACACTATCAACGTTGATGAAATAGCCAACTCCTCGATATGTGCTCTGTGTTGTCAAAAAAAATAAAGTACCGAACCGCTTATCTAGACTGACAGTAGCAACTTCTGCGGCGATATCTTGCACTGCTTTGTCGGTTTTCAACATTGCAATCACTTGGCTGTCTTTGCTTTTTAGCACTTTCTCAGCAAGGACATCATCCTGTGGAAACAATCCGTGAATAGACGTTTCACGTAACCAAGAGTTGAATTGTTTTAGCCTCGACGATGTATTTCCAACAAAGTACGGGTATCGCCATTCTTTTTCCTCTCCTTGCTCCGTCGTAATTTTTGCTCCTGCTTCTTTCACAAAAATAGGCGTTAACTCTTTTTCAGCTAGAGTCAAATCATTCGATGGCGCGGCATAGCTCGCAATAGAAAACATTGCCGTTGACCAGACAAATACGCTTAGAATCTTCATGCTTCCCTTAGATTTTGGCAATCGAACGCAGGTTACAGAACGACTTGTCCGATCTTTAAAATGAGTGTCCGGAACTGGCCGAATCCGTACTATCTGCCGATTTGAGATTTAATAGCAGATTTCTTCCAGCGTGACATAAAAATAGCCGCTTCGCAATTTTTGAGTGAATAAAAATACCGCGTAGGGCTTAGCCCACCTTCCGGCCACTGGAAGACGATGCTGTAATGAATAGACACCTTGCCCAATTTCCGTGAGTATCGGAGAAGCCGACTGGGTGATTCCTATGCAGGTAGAAAGCCTCTGTCCCGCTGTAGCAGCACCAATGGAGCTTGCCAGCTTCTGCCGATTCCATTGTTTTCCTCTAGCATCTAGCCCGCCGAGCGCTGCGCCATAGTCGTTTTTTGCCAATGATTCGAAGAAATCTCTGGCAAATTCGATAAATGCCTTCGATGGGCTATAAGAAGTACCTGAAATCATAAAAGAAAATAATTCTGTATTTGAACGACTGCTGTTGGCCGTGGTCGGGCTATTCGTTTGGATAGAAAACAAGGATTCGAGAACTTCCCGAGGGCATCCTCACGCCGTTTACGACCAACGGGCCTCCGTCAGCAATCAGTGGCTGAAATTCTTGCTGCCCACTATCCCCGTAGATTGCCTCCTGCAGAAGTGACTTGGCAAAGTCATACATGGCCCTCCTGCTTGAAAAGTTCAAATTGATATCGCCATTATCGGCATCAATCTTTGCTACCAGGCGGTGACGGTCATCGCCTTGCACCTCGGCCGAACTAACATCATCTGCCGCAGCAATCGTAAAGTTACATTCCAAGTTTTCTCTCATAATTCTCTGTCTCTGCCCGTCGGCTCATGGCCGGATTAAGACATCTCAATGTTCATAGCGCGTCTCAACGCCACGCCAACCACACGCATCGAGAACAGCTCCGGCACAAGCCATCACTTCGCCCCAAGCCGGAGTAATCAAGAGTTTCTCCAGCGAGTCCGGCAGTGAAGCCACTCGCTCGTCGTAGAAGGCGTCAAACTTGACTAGCTGGACCATTTCATCGGCTGAGAACTCACGAGCAAACTGTGCATCAGTCGGATGATAAAAGTCATCGAACCACTGATTGACTAACTCGTTTGCCACGTTGACCGGAGCTGCCCTTTGGTACTCAATCTGGTCACAGCGAGAAGCAATCAAGTTCAGTAAATTAATGATGTTGACGCGATTTGGTTCCAAGAAGTCTCCGCTAATTCAACGATACATAGATGACCGTTTTTGGGCGTTATCGGCGAATCATGGTGCGTCGTTGAAGCCGTATCGAAGCTTTACCAGGACCATCAATCCAATCAGTATGGACGATACTGCTAACCCTACGAGCCCCCCACGTTGATAGTCTTCTTTGAGTAGCATGCCAAGCAGTTGCAATAAAAGTGCAAGCACCCTCAAGGTACAATAAAACTACAGTGGTTTTAACTAACGGTCCAGCGTAATCATATCCACAGCCCAGTTCTTTGCCACCTTGATTTATTGACGAACACCAATATGCCTCCGGAATACAGAGGCCGGCTATTAAAAGCAACAACGGCGCCCAAGCTAACACACTACGATACATGAACAAGTTCCATTCTTCTGAGCGACCGCAATTGGCCGATATCGGCGTGTCATGGTGCATCATTGAAGAAGTATCGAAGTTTTATTAGTACCATCAACTCAATCAGTATGGTCGATATAGCCAACCCGGTCAGACCCAATGCAGATAGCCTTCGTTGAGTAGCATGCCAAGCAGTTACAATGAAGGCGCAAGCACCGCAAAGCTGCAACAGAGCGAAAGTCGTTTTTACTTCAGTTCGGGCATAATCAAATCCGCACACTAGTTCCCGGCCTCCCTGATTAATCGAAGAGCACCAATATGACTCTGGGATACACAGGCCAGCAAATAACAGCACCAACGGTGCCCAAGCTAAAGCACTTCTATACATAATCAACTTCTCTTGTTCTCAGCGGCTGTTTCTGACTGGTAGCTGAATTTTTTCATTTAGTCCCACCACGCGCCGCAACTAAGTTCAACATCATCGGATTCGAACTTATCTGCGCCTAGTTGATGAAGGAACAAATTCCTGAGTTCGGAAATTAATGAATCACGGTCTTGCTCAGAAATACGAGTGCCACTGGGGCGAGATGGAGTGTCTTCAAGCTGATGCGTCCAATGTGCGAAGTCGACCATCAATAATGGTGAGCCCGCACGACCAAACCGCCAACCAGCGACGCGACCACGAAACTGATCAAGCGCACTGCAAATTGTCTTCGCATCAAATGCATCATGCGACGGAACAACCGAAATCACCAACTTAATCTCATCTGTCGTCAGTCGCTCGGTCAGAAAATCGAGTGAGCGAAATTTTGCATCATCATCTATTAAATCACCGTACCCAAGCCTAACGAATTGCTCCGCAACCTCTACACGGCCAATAATTGTTTTTTCCATTTTGATTTTTCACAACAGTTGCAAACACCAAACGGCTGCTATTGGCCGGTTGCAGTAGCGCCGACCTATCAATTAGCGCCGCTTGTCGTCCGTTATCTGGGCTAGTAACTCTGGGGGAATTTTTTGTCCATTTGAACTCAAATGACGTATCGTCTCATGCAGTAAGTTCATTCGGGTAGTTTTTACTACGGCCCAAGCAACAATTCCTACAATCGGCGTCAGAAGAGCAATTATCGGAATCAGCAGCGGCGATATATCGGTGAGAAAACTCATTTTTTTAATTATTAATAAATTTAATTTCAAAGATCGGTTTCACAGGAATGACGGTTCATGGCCGGTTGCGTCTAACTCTGCCCATACAAGCCCAGTCATTTTCCAAAAAATTTTCGAAGCCCCCACAACAAGACAGCAGAACAGATGATGCCAACCAAAGTGATACAAATGTAGCGTACGGTCAGCGAATCTATTCCATTGTCGGAAGCCCCAGAAACGTTTCCCGATAAACCAATGTTGGAAAAAGTTGAAGTGAAACAAACGGCCATTATTACGTACGCTGCGACCAAGCCTATCGAGGCAAACCACCATGGACTAGTTATCTTATCTCTCCAAAAGTACCAAAATCCTGCGACTTGAGCTACCGGGAGAAAGATACTTATGACCAATGCGTTGCCGAGTATAGAGCTCATCATATAAAACTTCTCCTTCTCAGTAACAGTCTAGCAACCAATGCCCGGAAAAGGCCGACCACTCCCTCCTAATCGGGTTCATCATTCCTTAACCACCTTTCCCAGCTTTAAGAAAACCCATGCAATCCCCAAAAGTGGCAATGTCATCGCCAGAGTAAGAAGTAATGCAGGAATCGGAGGCGCATGCATCCAAACTACCGCTCCGAAAAGGTAAACAACGGCGACGAGCGCAATCACCACGTTTAGCAAATGGCCGGCCAGCAACGATAGTTTTTTGGCGATTTTTTTCATAGTCCGTGGCTGCCTTGCCTACGCAAATAAGACCAATCAAAGGCGTGTGTCAGAGTCTGTTCTTGGCCGTTGGCAACCTAGAATAATTTCCAGCAAACTGGCCTGCTGCCGCCAATATTGGCGCCAGTCGAGGTAACGCGTGGCTCATGATCGACTAGAACCCCAACTAACGGCTTCTGCTGTTTAACGGACTCGCGTATGTCGCTCCATTCGATACCAGCAAGCGGTAACCTCAAGCGCTGAGCTAATGTTCCATCTCCTTCGGCCCACGAGAGGTATAAAAAACGCGCGGCAGGTGGGCCGTGAGCGAAAGAGCCGAGCAACACGGGCTCACCGGATTTCCCAGATTTTACTTGGAGAGATAGTTCAAATGTAGTTTCACCAGCGGCGCCAATAGTTCCGATTTGCAGGCGCCCGCCTTTGTCTTGCACACCGAAAGTTCCGGGTTTGCGCCCCCAAATTAACGGTCCTTTACCGTCATAGACTACTCTCAAGTGTACGAAATCCATTTTCGAAATCAATTCGTCATTTTTAGCCAACAGCCAGCCAATCACATTCAGGTACCCTCACAGTACACAAGACGATGGCAATTTACCATATAAGCCTTGCCGAAAATCTAGCGAAATGCCACTGAGGAAACTGCGATCGAAATAACTCTTTAAGGTAGATTGCCTTCCCTCGCTTTTCGACTAGGATGGAGCGGCACATCACCTAACTCGAAAGGACATGTCATGCAGATTGATCTGAAGGGTAAGACAGCTATCGTTACTGGTTCCACGCGTGGCATCGGTTACGCCATTGCACTGGGCCTGGCCGGCGCTGGAGCGACGGTTGTTATCACGGGCCGCAAGCAGACGGACGTAGATCAGGCGCTCAACAAGCTGCGCGATCAGGTGCAGGGAGCGCAGGTGCGCGGTGTGGCGGCGGATCTGGGGAATGCGGCAGGTTTCGCTATCCTGCAAAAGGCCGAGCCGGTGGCGGACATCCTGGTCAACAACCTCGGTATCTTCAATTTGCAGCCATTCGCCGAGATTCCCGATGAAGAGTGGATGCGCTTCTTTGAAATCAACATCATGTCGGGCGTGCGCGCCAGTCGCGCTTACCTGCCCGGCATGCAGCAGAAGAACTGGGGACGTATCGTGTTCATTTCGTCGGAATCGGGACTGAATATTCCAGCCGATATGATTCACTACGGGTTCACCAAGACCGGTTATCTGGCGATCTCGCGCGGCCTGGCCAAGAGTCTGGCCGGCACCGGCATCACGGTGAATGCGGTGCTGCCCGGACCTACGCTATCGGAGGGGGTGCAGCACCTGGTGGCGCCGGATGCCGACTATGCGGCTGCGGAGCGCGAGGCCAACGCCTTTGTGAAAGAGCATCGCAGCACCTCCATCATCCAGCGGGTGGCGACGCCGGAGGAAGTCGCCAACATGGTGGTCTATGTCTGCTCGCCACAGGCATCGGCCACCACCGGCGCGGCACTGCGCGTGGACGGCGGCGTGGTCGATACCATCAGCTGACGGCTATTTGTAGATACCGCAGCCGATCACCACATCGTCCACACGCTCAACGTAAGTGCGTTTGGCGTCAATGGTGCCAGTGCTCGGGTTAGGCCATTTGTAATCGACCCAGCCTTTGCCTTCTTTGCCCATGCCGACGGCGAGTATGTCCTTGATGAGGAACTTGCCGTCCGCATCCTTCATCTCCTTGACGTTTTTGCCGACCAGCTTCTGGTTGGCGCCATTGGACGTTTCGATGCCGTCGCCATTGGCGGAGAAGGTGAAAATATACAGGTCCTTCTGGATGAACTGTCCTTTCGGATTATTGAACTCGGCGTAGGCCTTTTCTTTGCCATTCTTCTTGAGGAAGTCGCCGGCTTTTTTCACCATGGCCACCGCTTCATCCGCCGTGCCCTTTTCTGCCGCGCCGGCGACACCCATCCACACCATCAACAGCACCATCAATATACGCTTGAACATAACCACTCCTTAAAAAATATGGCGGATGCCGAGGTTGAGCGCGCGGTTGCCGGTACCGCCTTCAATCGCGCTGCCGACCGTGTAGCCGGCGCCGTTCTTGTTGCGGATGTAACCGTACACGCCATATAGGTCGGTACGTTTGGACAGGTAGTAGCGATACCCCGCCGCAAACTGCTCCGCATCCTGATTGAAGCCGGTCTTGTCGTTCTTGCGAATGTAGGAGCCCAGCCAAGTGCCCAGGCCAGCAGGCACGGTCACGCCCAGCAGAATGACGTCGCTGTCGGTAGACGGTGTCGGCGCCACCGCCGCGCCAAACGGATTGGCCAGGTTGCGCGGCAAGGCGCTGTTGACGCCTTTGTCCACCCCATAGGCGAAATGCGCCTTGGCCACGCCGAAGTCGTACAGCGCTGTAATCACGGAGTTACGCGCACTGCTGACGTTCTTCACGGTGGCAGTTTCGTTGTTGCGATAGTGCGTGGAGAGCCGCAATGTCAACGGACCGCCGACGTATGCCAGGGTGCCGCCGAACTGGCGGCTGGCACTATTGTCACCAGCCACCTCGCCGGCGCCGTACACCACCTCCGTGCTGAAGCCATGCACCATCGGCGAGATGTATTTGACGGCATTGTCCATGCGGCTCGCACTATTGCCGGTCGATGCCATGAGGTTCTTGGTATCGCCCGCAGTACCGGAACCGAAGGGATCAACCGCCGCCACGGCCAGATACTGCGGCGTGTACTGGCGGCCTATCGCCACTGTACCGGCGCTGCCTTGCAGGCCGACGTAAGCCTGACGGCCGAACAGCAGACCGCCCTGCCCCATCGCGCCGGTATCGCCCTGGAAGCCGTTCTCCACCAGGAAGATCGCCGACATGCCGCCGCCCAGATCCTCCGTGCCTTTGAAACCGATGCGCGAGCCTGATTCCACACCGCTCGTCACCTTGGTGCTGGAAGCCGTGCCGCCACTCTCGTGCACCAGCGCCATGTCGAATATGCCGTACACGGTGACGTTGGACTGCGCCGCCGCCATGCCTGCCACTGCACTCAATGCGAGTGCCATCATTGTTTTTTTCATTGTCATCTCCCTTGTTTTAGTTAAGCGCCGAAGCCACCACCGCCCGGCGTTTCAATCGCAAACACATCGCCTGCCTGCATCTCCGCGGTATGGGTCGCACCAAATTCCTCGACCGTGCCATCGCCGCGCTCCACCCAGTTGCGTCCCAATGCGCCCGCCTCCGCGCCCTGCAGGCCAAACGGTGCGATGCGGCGGTGGCCGGCCAGGATGTTGGCGGTCATCGCTTCCAGGAAGCGGATGCGGCGCAGCGCACCATCACCGCCACGATGCAGCCCCGCGCCGCCGCTGCCGCGACGGATGGCATGCGTCTCTACCAGCACCGGGAAGCGCCACTCCAGCACTTCCGGATCGGTCATGCGCGAGTTGGTCATGTGGGTCTGCACAGCGGCTGTACCGTCAAATCCGGGACCGGCGCCAGAGCCGCCAGCAATCGTCTCGTAGTACTGGTGTTCGTCGTTACCGAAGGTGAAGTTGTTCATCGTGCCCTGCGAGGCGGACATCACGCCCAGCGCGCCATACAGGGCGTCCGTGACGTACTGCGATACTTCCACGTTCCCAGCGACCACCGCTGCCGGATAGCGCGGGTTCAGCATCGAGCCTTCCGGCACGATGAGGTGCAGTGGTTTGAGTACGCCTTCGTTCATCGGAATATCACTGTCGATCAACGTGCGGAATACGTACAGCACCGCCGCCTTGCACACCGACAGCGGCGCGTTGAAGTTGGTCGGACGCTGCTCGCTGGTGCCGGTGAAGTCAACGATGGCGCTGCCGCTATCACGGTCGATGGTCAGCTTCACCTGCAGCAGCGCGCCGTCATCCATTTCGTAAGCGAAGCTGGCATCGCGCAGCTGGCGGATGGCCTTGCGTACGGCCTGCTCGGCGTTGTCCTGCACGTGCTGCATGTAAGCCAGCACCACCTCGTCACCGTACGTCGCTACGGCCTTCAGCAATTCATTGGCGCCGGTTTCGCATGCTCCCAGTTGCGCGATGAGGTCAGCGATGTTCTGGTCGATGTTACGGCTCGGCCAGGGGCCGGCGGCAAACAGCGCCCGCACTTCCTGTTCGAGGAAGACACCACGGTCGACGATCTTCAGGTTATCCAGCAGGACACCCTCTTCCAGGATGCTGGTGCTATTCGGTGGCATGGAACCTGGCGTGATGCCGCCCACATCGCCATGGTGGCCGCGCGCGGCGACGTAGAACAGCGGCTGATCGGCATTGCCATACACCGGGCAAACCACGGTGATGTCCGGCAGGTGGGTGCCGCCGTTGTATGGCACGTTAAGCACATACGCATCGCCCGGCGCCATGGTGGCGGCATGCTGGCGGATGACGCACTGCACGCTGTCACTCATCGAGCCAAGGTGCACCGGAATGTGCGGCGCATTGGCGATCAGATTGCCATGGCGGTCGAACACGGCGCAGGAAAAGTCCAGGCGCTCCTTCATATTGACCGAATACGCGGTGTTCTCCAGGGTGGTGCCCATCTGGCGCGCGATCGCCATGAACAGGTTGTTGAAGATCTCCAGGTGAATCGGATGCACGGCAGTGGTCATCTTGTGCGCGGCGCCGGCGGCGACCACGCGCTCCAGCAGCAGCGTATGGTCCGGCAGCACGCGTGCGCTCCAGCCGGCATCCACCACCGTGGTGGCGATGGCTTCGCGGATCAACGCCGGGCCGGCGACGCGGCTACCCGCTGGCAGCTCGGCGCGTACATACAGCGGGATCGGCACCGTCTGGCCATCAACGTAGCTGTAGACGCGGCCATCCACCACATTCCCGCCGCCGGACGGCACGGAGATTTCAAAGTCGGCGCCATCGCCGGCGCCTATCGCCTCGGCGGACACGGACTCAATCACCAACGGCTGGCCTTCCATCACGAAGCCGAAGCGGCTGCGGTACAGCGTGGCGAAGGCTTCGGCCATGGCGACCTCGCTGTCCAACGCGACGACGAAAGCAGAGTCGCTGTCCTGATATTTCACCCGCGCGCACAGTTCAACGCTGATGTCGTCCAATGCGACCTGCTGCGCCAGCAGTTCGTCGGCCGCCTGCTGCGTCAACGTCGCCAGTTGCGGCGCCAGCGCGGCGAGCGTGGCGGCATTCAGCGGCTGCTCGACGGCGGCTTCGCGCATTGCACGAATGTCCGCCAGTCCCATGCCGAATGCCGACAACACGCCAGCAAACGGATGAATCGCGATCTTGCTCATGCCCAGGACATCGGCCACGCGGCAGGCGTGCTGACCACCGGCGCCGCCAAAGCAGCACATGGCGTAGCGGCTAACGTCATAGCCGCGCTCCACCGAAATCGATTTGATCGCCTGCGCCATATTGTCGACAGCGACCGCCAGGAAGCCATCCGCCACCGCCGATGGCGACAAGCGCGTACCGGTTTCGGCTTCGATCTGCTCGGCCAGTTTGCTGAAGCGGCGCACCACCACGTCACGGTCCAGCGGCTGGTCGCCGCTGGGGCCAAACACGTGCGGGAAGTGCTCGGGCTGAATCCGGCCCAGCATCACGTTGCAGTCGGTGACGGTCAGCGGCCCGCCTTTGCGGTAGCTGGCCGGCCCCGGATTGGCGCCCGCCGATTCCGGGCCAACCTTGAAGCGGCCATTCTCGAAGCTGCAAATCGAGCCGCCACCAGCTGCCACGGTGTGAATGTGCATCATCGGTGCGCGCACACGCACGCCAGCAACGACGGTCTCGAACACCCGCTCATAAGCGCCATCGTAATGCGCGACGTCGGTCGAGGTGCCGCCCATGTCAAAGCCGATCACCTGTTTCAGTCCGATCGCCTCACAGCTCTTGACCGCGCCGACGATGCCGCCAGCAGGCCCGGACAGAATCGCATCCTTGCCCTGGAAACGGCTGGCGTCCGTCAGGCCGCCATTGGATTGCATGAACATCAGGCGCACATCGCCGGTATCCGCCGAAACGCGCGACACATAATCGCGCAGCACAGGCGACAGGTAGGCATCCACCACCGTCGTATCGCCGCGGCCGACAATTTTCATCAGCGGGCTGACTTGATGGCTGACCGAGATTTGCCTGAAGCCTGCCTCTTCGGCCAGCACGCGCAGACGCCGTTCGTGCTGCGGGTAGCGGTATGCGTGCATGAGCACAATCGCAATCGCATCGATGCCGCGTTCGCGCAATGACTGGAACTGGCGCCGCAGCAGCGCTTCGTCCGGCGCTTGCAGCACTTCGCCACGTGCACCGATACGTTCATCAATCTCGATCACGTCTTCATAGAGCAGATCCGGCAGTGCGATGTGCATGGCGAAGATATCCGGACGGTCCTGGTAGCCGATGCGCAGCTGGTCGGCGAAGCCACGGGTAATCGCCAGTGCGGTACGCGCGCCTTTGCGCTCCAGCAGCGCATTGGTCGCCACCGTGGTGCCCATCTTGATGACCTCAATCTGCCCGGTTGGTAGTGGATCGCCAGCCTTCAGCCCCAGCATCTCGCGCATGCCCTGGGTAACGGCGTCGTCGTAGCGCTCCGGGCACTCCGACAGCAGCTTGTGCGTTACCAGCTTGCCGTCGGGACGGCGCGCGACGATGTCCGTGAAGGTGCCGCCACGGTCAACCCAGAATTGCCAGCGCAGTTGTTGAGCGGGGATGTCGTTTTTCATGATGATGCCTTTAAGTCTGTAATCAGGATTCGAGTTGTTTGCCGGCGGTTTCCGGCAGGGTCAGCGCCGCAAGGATCATGACGGCGTATGCCGTACCGGCGAAGATGCCGATGGCTTCACCCAGCGCCATCGACTGGCTGCTCATGCCGATCATGAGCGGAAACAGCGAACCGACTGCGCGGCCCATGTTGTAGCTGAAGCCCTGGCCCGAGCCACGGATGGCGGTCGGGAACAGCTCCGTCAAGAACGCGCCCATGCCGCTGAACACACCGGACACGCAGAAGCCCAGCGGGAAGCCGAGGAACAGCATCACGCCGTCGGTCACCGGCAAACGGGTGTAAGCCAGCGCGATGCACATTGAACCGGTAGCGAACAGGATGAAGTTCTTTTTGCGGCCCAGGTAATCGGTCAGGAAGGCGCTGACGATGTAGCCGACATAGGAGCCGACAATCACCATGGCCAGGTAGCCACCGGTGCCCAGCACCGTCAGATGACGCTCGGTCTTGAGGAAGGTGGGCAGCCAGGTGGTGATGGCGTAGTAGCCGCCCTGGGCGCCAGTGGTCAACAGCACGGCGCGCAGGGTTACACTCAACATCTTGGGCGAGAAGATCTGCCAGAACGATGGCTGGCCTTCGGCACGCGCCGCTTTCTTCTTCTCGGCCACAAACACTTCCGGCTCATCGACAAAGCGGCGAATGAAGATGACGAACAGCGCAGGCAAGATCCCCAGCAGGAATAGCGAGCGCCATGCCCATTCCGGCGGCAGCAGCGAGAACATCAGCGCATACAGCAGTGCGGATACGCCCCAGCCAATCGCCCATCCCGCCTGCACCATGCCGACCGCCTTGCCGCGATCCTTGGCGCGGATTACTTCGCCGATGAGAATGGCGCCTGCGGTCCATTCGCCGCCCATGCCAAAGCCCATCAGGCCGCGCGCCCACAACAGCTGCGTAAAGTTCTGTGCCAGGCCGCATAGCACGGTGAAGAAGGCAAACCACAGAATCGTGATTTGCAGCGCTTTCACGCGGCCGATGCGGTCCGACAGGATGCCGGCGATCCAGCCGCCCGCTGCGGACGTCAGCAGCGTCACCGTGCCGATCAAACCCGCGTCGCCCTTGGACAGGCCCCAGGTGGCGATCAGTGTTGGAATCACGAAGCTGAGGAACTGCGTGTCCATCGCATCCAGCGCGTAGCCGATTTTGCAGCTCCAGAAGGTACGCCGCTCCTTGCCCGTCAAGGCGAAGAACCAGGAAAAGAATCCTTCCCGCTGGTCCGTGCTGAGTGCTCGTGTATTCATGGTTGTCTCCCTTGTTGAAGGCGCAGCCGTCCCCGTTCGGGCCAGCGGTGCTGGCACGTTGTGGTACTGCGCGGTTTTTTTAGATTAAAAAGCTGCGAGTGAAGAATTGGGTATGTCGGTCACCAACATGTAGCCCGGCTGGTGGGTAATCACCAGCGGCAGGCGCGCGTGGCGTATGGCTTCCTGCGGCGTGACGCCGCAAGCCCAGAACACCGGGATTTCGTCAGGCATGATCTCGACCGCATCGCCGTAATCCGGCCGCATGATGTCGGCAATGCCGATCAAACCTGGGTCGCCCAGATGGACCGGCGCGCCGTGGACTGCGGGATAACGGCTGGTAATCTGAATCGCGCGGATGGCGTCGGCGGCTTTCATCGGCCGCATCGATACCACCATCTCGCCGCCAAACGGCCCGGCAGGCTGGTTACGGATATTGGTGCGGAACATGGCGACATTGCGGCGCTGCTCGACATGCCGCAGGCGAATGCCCGCTTCCTGCAGCATGTGCTCGAACGAGAACGAGCAGCCAATCGCAAACACCACCATGTCATTGCGCCAGACCTCGTGCAGCGTATAGGTTTGTTCGGCCAGTATGCCTTCGCGGTAGATGTTGTAACCCGGCGTGTCGCAGCGGATGTCGAGGTCCTCGCCCAGACGCGGCAGATGCCATTGACCCGGCTCCCCCACCGCCAGCAGCGGACATGCGCGCTGGTTGCGCTGGCTGAACAGCAGGAAGTCGTTGGCATGCTGCTGCGGCAGGATCACCAGGTTAGCCTGGGCGTATGGACCGCAATAACCTGCGGTGGGCTGGCGGAAGGCGCCACTACGGACCTGCTGGCGCAATTCAAGTGGTGTCATGGCTGGCTCGCTCAATCATATTAAAACTGCATGAGACAAGAATAATCTCGAATAACCACACAGGCTATCTAGTTATTGTTGATGTTGTTGTTTAGTTTTTCTTACCACTCTGCGCTATCCTGGTGCATGAGGTTAAGGTATTCTTGTTGCATGAATACCCGCTTTCTGGAGACTTTTGTCATCCTGGCCCAACTGCGCAGCTTTCGTGCTACCGCGCAGGCACTGCACGCCACGCCCGCTGCCATCTCCCTGCGTATCAAGACGCTGGAGGAGGAGCTGCAGACGGAACTCATCGACCGTAGCAGCAAGGACTTTCGCCTCACTGCCAATGCCGAATACCTGCTGGGCCACGCCAAGGCCGTGGTGGACGCGACACGGCGCCTGCAGGCTGCGGCGCACAAGGACAGCGCAGTGCGCGGCCGTTTGCGGGTCGGCGTGATTGAATCGGTGGTGCACAGCTGGCTGGCGCAGTACATCCGCGAACTGAATGCCGTGTATCCGGAGATGGAAGTCGATCTGGCGGTCGATATGAGCAATGTGCTGGAGCGCCGCCTGCGCGCGCGTGAGCTGGACCTGGTGATTCAGGTGGAAGGCGTGGAGAGCAGCGACATCGTTTCCGAAGCGCTGGCGGTCTATCCGCTGCACTGGATCGCCCGCAAAGGCCTGCTCGATCCGCGCAAGGAGGGCTTGAACCAGCGCCTGTTGCAACTGCCTATCCTCACCTTCGGGCGCGGCACGGCGCCGCACCGCATGCTGGAGGAAATCGTCAGCAAGATGGCGAATCTGGCCATGATGCCGCTGGAGCAGACGCGCATCACCTGCTCGCCGTCGGTGGCGGCGATTGTGCAGCTCATGAAAGACGGCTATGGCGTGGCGGCGATCCCCAGCCTGTTCGTCGCGGGTCTGCTCGACAGTGGCGAATTTGTCGAGCTGCCGGTGCAGCCCGAGCCGCCGTCGATTATCGTCTCCATGTGCTTCCACTCCAATGCCGAGATGCTGGTGCATGCGGCCGCCAACGCCGCGCGCCAGTCGTGCGCCAGCTATTGCGCGCAGGTCGATCCGCGCTACATCAAGTCACTGGGTTGACGTCCGACCGCCACGCAAGGCGTGCTCCTACGCGGCGCATGGACCGGTCATGAAAAAATGGCCCTACTTTAACCAGGAGACCGCCATGAATATCAAAGCCATTGCATGTATCGCAACGCTATGTCTGAGCAGCGCCGCCATCGCGCAGACGCAACCTTCCGGCACCAGCAATACCGGCACGCCAACCAAGGGCCAGAGTATGGCTAACAGCGGCGAGCAAAACGCCACCACCATGCAAAACAACAGCAATATGCAGAACACCGCGCCGGCCAAGAACGCGAAACACTCGAAGATGAAGAAGAGTGACCGCACCAAGATGGACTGCAACCAGGCCCATACCGATGGCAACTCGACCACGCCAGCCGACACGGTCCGGGCGGACTGCGATAACACCACCAAAACGCAGCGTTAAGCCTTACAGCGCCAGCGCAATCTCGCTGGCGCCTGCACGCGGGGCGGTAGAACACAGCAGTACCTGCCCTGCTGCCGGCTGAGAGCCGCAGGTGCGGGTGTAAGCCACATCGCCCGCTTCCAGTCCTACCGCGCACGAGCCGCACAAACCTGAGCGGCAGCCTGAGGGCGCGTCGACGCCATTGGCTTCGGCCAGTTCCAGCAGGCTGCCGTGCGAGCCATCCCATGTGGCCTCAATACCCGAACGCACGAAACGCACCGGCACCGGTCCGGTCGCCGTTGACACGGCCGGCGCATTGGCTGCACCGCTGCGGCGTACACTGGCCGGACCGAATGCTTCAAAGCGGATGCGCTCTTCGGCGACATTCAGCTGGCGTAGCCCCTGGTACATATCCTGCATGAATCCGGCCGGACCGCACAGGTAGAAATCGTAGTCATCAAATGGCAGCAGTTCCTTGAGCACCTTGATGTCGATGCGTTTCTGCTGCACGTGCACCGCCAGGTTGTTGTGCCCCGCCGCCAGCGTTTGCAGATGCACCGCAAACGGATGCGCAACCTCGCGCGCGCCGTGCACGAAATAGATCGGATGCTTGTGCCGCGTGCGGCTGCCGTTGACCAGCAAGCCGTTCAACATGGCGATCATGGGGGTGATGCCAATGCCGGCCGACAGCATCACCACGGGCCGTTGCGTGCCCTCCTCAAACGTAAAGTCACCGCCAGGTCCCATCAGTTCAATCTGCGCGCCAGGTTCGAGGTGTGCGTGCAGCCATGACGACACTACGCCCTGGCGCTTGACGCTGATGCGGTAACGGCGGCCATCAGGTGCATCGGAAATGGTATAGCTGCGTATCTGCGACGCCGCGCCATCGCCCGCCCAGTCGGGCACGCGCAGGGATACGAACTGTCCCGGCACATGGGCCGCAACGCCCAGTCCATCCGCTGGTTCAAAGTAGAAGGAGCGTACGTCGCTGCTTTCCTGAACCACGTCGACGACATTGAACGGCCGCCAGCTGGTGGTCAGGGAGGCGGCAGCCTGCGTGCGATCTGCTTCGCTCCAGTTGCCGGTGCGCGCCAGCTGCATGGCGGGTTGCGGATCGGTCCAGCGGAACGGCAACGCGCCGACATTGCGCACCACTTCGCGCACATGGAAGCGCAGCAGGCGCTCCGCACCGGCAAAGGCTTGCAGTTGTGGACCGTCCCAGATGATCTCGCCCTCCACGGCCAGATGCAGCATGTCGCCGCGTTTGAAGTCGATGAACAGCAGGCCCGCACGCGGATGCGCCAGCAGATTGCCCATGGTATTGAAGAAGAAGTTGCCGACAAATTCGGGCGCCGTCAACGTGTACTCGTCGTCCACGCGCACGAAGCCCGGACGGCCGCCGCGGTGCGATACATCCACGCCGCGCCCACGGCCCGCGTCGGCCGCCAGATTGGCGCTGGCGATGAAGAAGGTGTCGGCACGCGCGATCAGTTCGCGGTCCGCCGCCGTCAGCGATGCACTGCGCAATACCTGCACTGCATGCGTCCCCGGCGCAACCGGCGTGTGCTGGCGATGCTGGATGTACTGCGGACAGTTGCCGAAGCTCTGCGTAACGGCGATGTGCAGCTCACCGTCATGGGCCGCCACGATTTCACCGTTGACGCGGTTGCGACGGCGCGTGGTTGGGGCCAGTCCCAGGCCGCCCACGTGGTCGCCCGCATGCAGATGCCCCGTAAGCGGATCGCCCGGCAGCATACCGCTGCTGATGTACAGCGTGCGCGCATCTGGCGTCGAGACGAAGCCCGGATCGGCAGCCAGCATGGTCGCCCACGGCTGGCCCGACGCATCCAGCGCACCGAGGAAGAAGAACGGCAGCTCGGCGAAAAACTCGCGGTGCTGTTCCGGCATGTAATCCCGGATGAATGCCGCCGCACCCGCCATCTGTTCACGCACGCCTACGCGCTGCTGAATCTCCAGCTCCTGGGCATGGAATGGGGACACTACGGCGGCAGTCATGATTACACCTCTTCCGGTGCGAGTCCGGCCTGGCTGGCCGGCATGGCGACGAAGCCTGGCAGCGCGCGCACATGGTCCAGCCAGGCGCGGATGTTCGGGTACGGTTTCAGCGACACGCCACCTTCCGGTGCATGCGCGATGTAGCTATAGCCGGCGATATCGGCGATGCTGGCGTGATCGCCCACCAGCCAGCGGCGCCCTTGCAGCTCGCGCTCCATCACGTCGAACAGGTTGACGGCGATGGTCTTGGCAGCTTCATGGTCGCGCGGTGCGCCGAACACGGTCACCAGGCGCGCAGCGGCCGGGCCGTAGGCGACCTTGCCGGCGGCGATGGAGAGCCAGCGCTGCACATTGGCGGCAGCAACCGGATCACGCGGCAGCCAGCGGCCACTGTCATCGTATTTCGACGCCAGGTAGACCAGGATGGCGTTGGAATCGGCCAGCGTGACGTCGCCGTCCTGCAGCACCGGGATTTCGCCAAACGCGTTCATGTCCGTGAACGGTGCTTTTTTGTGTTCGCCATTGCGCAGGTCGACCGTCACGTAGTCATGTGGCAGGTTCAGCAGGTTCAGGAACAAATGGACGCGGTGGGTGTGGCCGGACAGTGGGATGCCATACAGTTTCATGATTACTCCTTGGTAAGTGAACGATGAAGCCAGTATAGGGAGCGCCGGTCGTGCTGATAAGCCGGACAAAACCGGAATCTCTGTCCACTATAAGTGTACAATCGCCGCATGATCGATCTCAGCACCATCAACCTCAACCGCCTGACCACCTTTGTTGCCGTGGTCGAGGCCGGCTCGCTGACCGCTGCCGCCGAGCGGCTGGGGCTCGCCAAATCCATGGTCAGCAAGCATATGCAGTTGCTGGAACAGGAAATTGGCGTGGGTCTGCTGGTGCGCTCCACGCGCAAGCTGAGCCTGACCGAAGCCGGCCGCAGCTTTTACGAATCCAGCCGCCAGCTATTGCAGGCAGCCGAGCAGGCCATCGAGCAGGCGCGCAGTGGCCGCGATACGCCGCAAGGCACGCTGCGCGTGGCCTCGCCCATCGACTACGGGATTATTGTGGTGTCGCCCGTGCTGGCGCAGCTGCGCGCGCGCTATCCGGCGCTGAAGATCGACCTGACCTGCCACGACCACATCATCGATCTGATCGCAGAAGGCATCGATGTTACCGTGCGGCTGGGCAAACTGGCGGACTCCGGCCATATGGCCACGCGGATCGACAAGCTCACGCGCTGGCTGGTGGCCAGCCCGGACTTCCTTGCGCGCCACGGCACGCCAGCCACACCGGACGATCTGCCGCAACTGCCTTATGTGTCGCTGTCCGTGCTGGCGCAGCCGAATCAGTTCACGCTGATCGGCAGCGACGGCAGCCAGACCGAGGTACGCATGCAGAACACCGTGTTCTCTTCCAACACGGCCTATGCCACGCGCGCAGCGGCGCTGGCAGGCGACGGCGTGCTGCGCGCGACCGTGTTCTCAGTCAGGGAGGATGTGGCGGCAGGACGGCTGGTGCGGGTATTGCCAGAGTGGACGCTGCCGGAAAGCGAGATTCACGCCGTCTATCCCGCCACCTCGCACCTGCCGCAGAAGGTGCGGGTCTTTATCGATGCGCTGAAAGCCGCGACCGGCGGCTAACCCCGGCGCGCGGATACCACGATTCCGCCCACAATCAGCGCAAATGCCGCCGCATGATAACCATGCGGCGCCTCGCCCAGAAACGCCGACGACAGCAGCGCAGTGAACAGCGGCGTCAGGTTCACAAAGAACGCGCCGACCGATGGCCCAGCCTCGCGCACGCCGGCGCCCCAGCAGCCGAAGGCGACAATCGCCGGGCCGGTGGCGACATACAGCAGCGCTGCGGCCAGCGGCCAACTCCATTGCACGGCAATCGCGCCCAGCGCCTGCTCACCGAGCGCAAAACCGCCCGACCAGACCACGCCAAACGCCACCTGCGCCAGCAGGAAACTGGCCCAGTTGGCGCGCACCGCCGCCGGCTCCTTCACGCGCAGCAGCAGCCAGCTGTACAGCGACCAGGCGATCGTCGCCAGTATCATGAACAGATCGCCCGCCACCAGCCGCAACTCCAGCACACGCTGCCATTCGCCGCGCGCCAGCACCAGCAGCACGCCGGCAATCGACAGCACGGCGCCCACCACCTGCTTGCGGCTGACGGGAACGTCAAAGAACAGCCAGCCGGTGAGCATCATCCACACCGGCATGCCAGAGGCGACCAGCGTGACGTTGATCGGCGTCGAGCTTTGCAGCGCCATGTATTGCAGCGCGTTGTACATGCCGATGCCCAGCAGGCCCAGCACGGCGTACGTCTTCCAATGGCGCCACAATCCAATTTCGCGCCGGAACACCGGCCCGGCCAGCGGCAGCAGAATGACAAAGGCGATCGACCAGCGTAGAAAATTCAGCAATACCGGCGGCAGCATGTCGTGCACCAGGCGGCCGACGATGGCATTCCCGGCCCACAGCAGCGGCGGCAAGGTCAGCAGGAAGATGGTCCGGGGAGTGAGGCGATGGTTCATTTTTAATATTCATGCAACATTATCCGCAAAAGCATACCCCATCCTTCCGCCCTACGAGCGATAGAAATAGCGTTGAAGCGCCGGGGCGCGGTAAAATAACCGCTGCTGATCCACCCTCTTAGATAATATGAAACTCTCTAAACAACATTCGATGTACGAATCCGACCACACCCTGTTCATCAAGGCGTTGAAGGAAAAGAATCCTGGCATCGAGGAAGGCCAGCAACAAGGCCGTGCTCTGCTGTGGGATCGTCCACCGGTCTCGCTGGATGAACAACAGCGTCAGCTGGAATCGGCCGTCAAGCAACAAGCTTACGTCTACCAGAACAAAGTTTAAGTACGCGGACGGCAAGGATGTTGCCAGACGAAACGGCTGACCAGCAGCCGCCGGTGCCGGAAGCCGAGCACGGCGCACCGGCAGCCGGTGCTGTGGTCACGACCGACGCGGTGGATGCGGTTGCCGCAGAAGCCGGCGAGGCAGCAAACGACGCCGCAGCGCAGGCTGCGGCGGACGAAGCCGCGGCGGTCACCGCCGAAGTCGGCTCCCTTGCCCGCCTGTACGGCGAGCCGCTGCTCAAGCTGCCGACTGACCTCTACATCCCGCCAGACGCGCTGGAAATCTTCCTCGATGCGTTTGAAGGTCCGCTGGACCTGCTGCTCTACCTGATCCGCAAGCAGAACTTCAACATCCTCGACATCCCGATGGCGCAGCTGACGCTGCAATACCTGAAGTATGTCGACCAGATCCGCCTGTCCAATCTGGAGCTGGCGGCCGAGTATCTGCTCATGGCGGCCATGCTGATCGAGATTAAATCACGCATGCTGCTGCCGCAGCGCCAGGTGGACCTGGATGTGGAAGCGGATGACCCGCGTGCCGAGCTGGTGCGCCGCCTGCTGGAATACGAGCAAATCAAGCTGGCCGCCTACGACCTCAACACGATCCCGCAACTGGACCGCGATTTCGTGCGTACCCAGATCTTCATCGAGCAAAGCCTGGTGCCAAGTTGGCCCGAGGTTGTCGCCAGCGACCTGCAGCAAGCCTGGCTGGACGTGATGAAGCGTGCCAAGCTGACCCAGCATCACAAAATCAGCCGCGAGGAGCTGTCGGTGCGCGAGCACATGACCGGCATCCTGCGCCGTCTGCAATCGACCCGCTTCGTGGAGTTTGCCGACCTGTTCGACGTCGCCGGCGGCGTGCCGGTAGTGGTCGTCAATTTTGTCGCGCTGCTGGAGCTGGCCAAAGAAACCCTGATTGAAATTACCCAGGCCGAGCCATTCGCACCTATTTACGTGCGGCTTGCCTACTCACCGGCGTAAGCCGGCAATAAGAATGAGCCTACACCATGAAAATCATCACCTCCATTGAAGAACTGCGCGACCAACTGAGCGGTCAGCTGCGTACCGCGTTTGTCCCGACCATGGGCAATCTGCACGAAGGCCACCTGTCGCTGATGCGCCTGGCGCGCAAGCATGGCGACCCGGTAGTGGCTTCGATCTTCGTCAACCGCCTGCAGTTCGGCCCCAACGAAGACTTCGACAAATATCCGCGCACCTTCCAGGCTGACGTCGAGAAGCTGGAAAAGGAAGGCGTCTACGTGCTGTTCGCGCCGACCGAGAAGGACCTGTATCCGGAACCGCAGGAATACCGCGTGCAGCCGCCTGACGGTTTGGGCAATACGCTGGAAGGCGAGTTCCGTCCGGGCTTCTTCAACGGCGTGTGCACCGTGGTGACCAAGCTGTTCTCGTGCGTGCAGCCGCGTGTGGCCGTGTTCGGCAAGAAGGATTACCAGCAGCTCATGATCATCCGTAACATGAGCCGCCAGTTTGCCATGCCGACCGAGATCATCGCAGCGGAAACCTGGCGTGCCGACGACGGCCTGGCGCTGTCGTCGCGCAATATGTATCTGTCGGCAAGCGAACGCGCGGAAGCGCCGGCGCTGTACCAGACGCTGAATGCCGTCGCCAATGAAGTGCGTTCCGGCCATCTGGATGTGTTCCAGCTCGAGCACAAGGCCATGGACGATCTGGCCCAGCGCGGCTGGAAGCCGGATTACATCTCCATCCGCAAACGCAACGATCTGCAACCACCGAACGCTGGCGATCTGGCGCAAGGCACGCCATTGGTCGTGCTGGCAGCCGCCAAGCTTGGCACTACCCGCCTGATCGACAATCTGGAAATTTAAGGTTTTCGTTCTCCCGCAGGCGCGGCCGGCAATACGGTCGCGCCTTGCGGTGTCAGCTGGATGATGACGGATGGCGTGCTGACGACTGGCACGGGCGCCACTGGTGCGGCCGCTGGCAGAGGCATCCGCAAAATAAGGTTCAGCGCAATGCTGACCAGTCCGACGGTAAGCGCAATCATCGTCACGAACAATCCGACAACCCACTTGATCACATCAGCAATGATTTTTGCCGCCATGGCTTCAAGCTTGGCGTCGGCCGCTTTGAAGCGCTCATCCATGGTGGTGCGCAAGGCGTCAAAGCGCTCGTTCATTGTGGTGCGCAAGTCGTCGAGGGAGGTGAGGATATCGCCCACCTTGTTGTCGATATACTCGCTGTCGGAATTCGCATTCATGCGGCCATGATGCGCCGCGCAATCGGGAGCGTCAACACGCACGCATATCGTGCTTGAGCAAGATCAAGCAGCGACGTTTTGTGCCCAGGCGAGTGCTGAGAGATGGGCCTGGTTGACTTCCAATGGCGTCAATTTCAGGCTCGCGGCCAGCGAGGCGACCAGGTCGGAATTCAGTTCGCAGGCCTCGGCCAGCGCCAGGTACGGTCCATATTTGCCGCTGCGGCTCAGCAGCGCAGCGACCACTTCTTCTGACAGCTGGATGTTGGCCAGCACCTCGGCCATCGGTATGCCCAGCAGGCGATCCAGCAGCGAGAACATGCCGGCCACGAACACATTCTCCGCCTCGCTCTTGCCCAGCGCCGATTGCCCCAGCAACTCGGCCAGGCGGCCACGTACTACGGCGGTCTCCAGCAGTACCGGCGAATAGCCCGACGTGCTGGCCGTGGCCAGCAGCAGGGTCAGCCAACGGTACAGCGGCGTGTAGCCCAGCAGCGTGAGCGCCTGGCGCAGTGACTGCACTTCCCTGCCCGCACCAAAGCCTGCCGAGTTGATGAAACGCAGCAGCTTGTATGACAGCGTCGCATCGCGCTTGAGCACGGCTTCCAGCTGGGCAATGTCGGCATTCTGCCGCACCATCTGCATCAGTTGCATGATGATGGTCTGGGCCGGATTGAGGCCCTTGCTATCGGTCGATGGGCGCGGCGTCAGGTGCAGCTTGCCGACGAAGGCATTCAGGCCCAGCGCCGCACAGGCGTCAAAATCGGCCCAGTTGCTGACCGGGCGCGCGATCATCCCTACCGTAGATTGTTTCAAGGCAGCGTAAGTGCGGGCCTGCGCGCCCACGTCGGCGCCGGAAAAACGCACTTCCACGTAAGAAGCCATGGTCGGCAAACGCGTGCCGATGCGGGTCAGGTCGGCTTCGCGCAACAGGACGCCGACGCCGCCTGCACGCAAGCCCTGAACCGCCCCCATGGTATCGGGATTGGCCAGCTCGGCAGCGCGGATCGACAGCACCGTGTGCTCCGGCGGCAGTTCGTGCAGCGCATCGGTCGACAGCATGGCGGGGACGGCTTCGAGGAAAAGGATCTTGTCGCGCAGGCGCCAGTCGCCGTCGTCATCAAGCACCTGGCCGGCGACAAAGCCGACCAGCGACTCCAGTGCGTCCAGCGTCGAGGTCGCGCCGCCGCTCTGCTGCTGCCAGCTCAGCTCGTAGCCGACCACCCGCTGCCTGGGGTCCAGCAAAGGCTCACGAACGAGATAATTAGTCTGGTGCATGGCTGTCGCATGAAAAAGGCCCGCACAAGCGGGCCGTAGGAATCAGAAACCCAGGCTGTCCAGCAAGTCGTCGACCTGCTCCTGGTCAGCCACCACGCCTTCGCGTCCGGCATCGATTTGCGGTCCGTTCAGCAAGCCGTTGTCACTGTCTTTCTTCAATTGTTCAGGCGCAAAATCAATCAGCATCTGTACCAGCTGCTGTTCCAGATTCTGGGCAATCGAGGTGACCCGTTTGATCACCTGGCCCGTCAGATCCTGGAAATCCTGCGCCATCATAATGTCCATCAGATGCGACTTGGTCTGCGAGGAACCGGCAGCGGCGCCATCCAGCGCGGCGACGGTTTGCTGCGCCAGGGCACGCCAGGACTCATCTGCGCCGCCTGCCGCCAACAGGCTGTTCCAGGAAGCACTGAGCTCCCGGGCGTCGCCGCTGATCTGGTCTTGCAAGGGACCGGCGGCGTCGGTGGCGTTTAACACTTTCTGGGCCGCGTCTTCGCTCAGACGCGCCACATAATCGAGGCGGTCGCGCGCGTCGGGGATGTCCGACGCGGCTTTTTCAATCAGTTTATCCAGGCCGAGACCGCGTAAGCTTTCATGCAAGGCCCGGGTCATGTGACCGATACGCGACAAAAACTCCTCACTCGGCTCCACCGCTGCTGCTGCGATGGCGCCGCTGTATTGCTCAGACATCATCAAGCTCCGAGTTTCTCGAAGATCTTGTTGAGTTTTTCATCCAGCGTGGCCGCGGTGAATGGCTTCACCACATAGCCGTTTGCGCCAGCCTGGGCTGCCGCAATGATGTTTTCCTTTTTCGCTTCAGCAGTGACCATCAACACTGGCAGTTTGGCCAGCGCCGGATCGGCACGGATGTTTTGCAGCATGGTCAGGCCGTCCATGTTCGGCATGTTCCAGTCGGACACGACGAAGTCGAACTGCTCAGCACGCAGCTTGGCCAGCGCCATCACGCCGTCTTCTGCCTCGTCGACATTGGCATAACCCAGTTCTTTTAACAGATTCCGGACGATGCGGCGCATCGTCGAAAAATCGTCAACAACTAAAAATTTCATCTTTGGATCAGCCATGAATTGCTCCGTTGTTTCTCTACGCGGTTGTTAATAGTGCCTACAATTGGCAGCAAGTTGTAGGATAGCATTTTCGTTGCTTTAAGGCGAACAAAGTCGCAGTAAAACGTCACAGTTGCACAATTAAACACGCAATGCGCGCATCCCGTGTTGCGCCAGATAACCCAGCACCATGCCCGGCAATGCCTGCAAGGCGCCCACTTCGTGCGCTGCCCCCACTGCGATCGCTTCACGCGGCATGCCGAATACCACGCAACTCGCCTCGTCCTGAGCAAAATTATACGCCCCGGCGTTGCGCATCTCCAGCATGCCCGCTGCACCATCTTTCCCCATGCCGGTCAGGATAACCCCAACCGCATTCTTACCCGCGCACTGTGCGGCGGAACGGAACAGCACATCGACCGACGGACGATGGCGGTTGACCGGCTCGGCCTGGTCAATGCGGGTCATGTAGTTGGCGCCGCTACGGGTCAGGTACAGGTGCGAGTGGCCAGGCGCGATGTAGGCGTGGCCCGGCAGTACACGTTCATTGCCCTGCGCTTCCTGCACCGAGATCTTGCACAGCGAGTCCAGGCGCTTGGCAAACGAGCGCGTGAAGCCTTCCGGCATGTGCTGGGTAATCAGGATGCCCGGGCAGTCGGACGGCATCTGCATCAGGAATTCGCGGATCGCTTCCGTGCCACCGGTGGAGGCGCCGACGATAATCAGTTTTTCCGACGACAGCAGCGGGTTGCGCAGCGCCGACAGCGGTGTTGCGGTGTGGCCCTCCGCGCCTGGCTGCGGCAGGCGGCGTGCCTGGATGCGGGCCTTGGAGGCGGCGCGGATCTTGTCGGTAATCAGCTCGGTATACTCGCGCATGCCGGCCTGGATCGAGATTTTCGGCTTGGTCACGAAATCGACCGCGCCCAGCTCCAGCGCGCGCATGGTGATTTCCGAACCGCGTTCGGTCAGCGAAGACACCATCACCACCGGCATCGGCCGCAGACGCATGAGTTTTTCCAGGAAGTCGAGGCCGTCCATTTTCGGCATCTCGACGTCCAGCGTCAGCACATCGGGATTGGTCTGCTTGATGAGTTCGCGCGCGACCAGCGGGTCGGGCGCCACGCCCACCACTTCCATATCCGGTTGGGAGTTGATGATCTCGCTCATGACGCTGCGGATCAGTGCGGAGTCGTCGCACACCAGGACTTTGATCTTCATATGTACTACCTTTTATTATTTAAAACAGGTCAATCTCACCACCCACCGGCGCCACTTTGAGGCGGCTGGCGTATTCGATTTCGCGTTTGACCAGTGTATCGTTATGGCTTTGCATCAGCTTCTTGACCAGCACCTTGCCGGTGCGCGGGAAGAAGTACACCTTGCGCGGATAAATGTCGTTGAGGTCTTCCGCCACCACGCGGATTTTTTCCACCTTGAGGAAATTCAGCACAAAAGCCGCATTGCGCTCGCCAACGTTGATGGCGGTGAAGCCCTTGAGCACGGCGCCGCCGCCAAACACCTTGGCCTCCATGTTCTCACGCTTGGCGCCCGCCTTGAGCAGATCGTTGATGAGAATTTCCATGGCATACGTGCCGTAGCGCGCCGAGGCCGAGACGGGGCTGCCGGCATCGCCGCCGCCGTCGGGCAGCATGAAGTGGTTCATGCCGCCCAGGCCGGTGGTCCGATCACGGATGCAGGCGGAGACGCAGGAGCCCAGCACCGTCACAATCAACATGTCCTTGTTGGTGTGGTAGTACTCGCCCGGCAGAATCTTGGCGGCCTGGCAGTCGAACGTCCTGTCGTAATACACGTTCGTGGCAAATTGTTCGAGGTCCATGTTTTATTCTCATGTGCGTTGCGGTGTTTTGCGGGCCGCAGCGTTGTCGTCCAATTCGTAGACGGTCTTGCCGCGCAGTTTCAACGACTCCGAGACATACAGGAAGTTCTCCGAATGGCCTGCAAACAGCAAGGCATCCGGTTTCATTAACGGCACAAAGCGCGCCAGGATCTTGCGCTGGGTCGCCTTGTCGAAGTAAATCATGACGTTCCGGCAAAAAATCGCGTCGAACTGGCCGCTGATCGGCCAACCGTCCGCCAGCAGATTCAACTGCTTGAACGTAATCATATTACGCAATTCCGGACGCACGCGCGCCATACCCTCGCGGTCGCCTTTACCTTTCAGGAAGAAGCGGCGCTGGCGTTCCGGCGCCATCTTGTCCAGCCGGTCCATGGTGTAGACGCCGTTGGCGGCATGGGCCAGCACATTGGTGTCAATGTCGGTGGCAACGATCTGGCAGTTCGGCGTCAGCGTGTTGAACGCTTCGCACACCGTCATGGCAATCGAATAGGGCTCCTCGCCGGTGGAACTGGCGGAACACCAGATGGTCAGCGGTTCGCGCTTGCCCTTGATGTGGTCGGCCAGCAGCGGGAAGTGGTGGGCTTCACGGAAGAAGGAGGTCAGGTTGGTGGTCAGCGCGTTGGTGAATGACTCCCACTCTTCCCCGAGCCGACCGGCTTCCAGGTCGTCGAGGTATTTGGCAAACGAGTCGATGCCGGTGGCGCGCAGGCGCCGTGCCAGGCGGCTGTAGACCATCTCCTGCTTGCTGTCGGCCAGCGAAATGCCGGCGCGCTTGTAAATCAGGCCGCGAACCCGCTCGAAATCGCGGGCGTTGAAGTCAAATTCTTTGACCGTATCTTTTGATTGCGGCATATGTTAAATCCTTTTTGGCTGTGCTAACTATGCCCCGTATCACGCCCGCTGGCGCGGGCGTGATACGCTAACTTAAAACTCTTCCCACTCGTCACCACCGGATGGCGCGGCAGGCGCCTTCTTCGGTGCGGCAGGCTTGGCGGCGGCCGGTTTCGGACGCGGTGCGGCAATTGCCGGCGCGCGTGCTGGCGCTGCGGCGGCCACCACGGGCGGCGGCGCCGGACGTGGCGCCGGACGGCGCACCGACTCGTCATGCGACAGCTTGAAGATGCTGACCGCCTGCGACAGCAGCTCGGCCTGCTCCTGCATGCTTTCCGCCGCTGCGGCGGCTTCTTCCACCAGCGCGGCATTCTGCTGCGTCATTTCGTCCATCTGCGAGATGGCCTGGTTGACTTCCTCGATGCCGTTGCTCTGTTCCTGGGTCGCGGCGGTGATCTCGCCCATGATGTCAGCCACCTGGCGGATCGAGGTCACGATCAGGTCCATGGTCTGGCCGGCTTCATCCACCAGCTTGCTGCCGGCGTCGACTTTTTCCACCGAGTCGCTGATGAGTTCCTTGATTTCCTTGGCGGCGCCAGCGGAACGCTGGGCCAGGTTACGCACTTCCGAGGCCACCACGGCAAAGCCGCGGCCCTGTTCACCGGCGCGCGCCGCTTCCACCGCCGCATTCAGCGCCAGGATGTTGGTCTGGAACGCGATGCCATCGATGACCGAAATAATGTCGGCAATCTTGCGCGAGGATTCGGTGATCGAGCCCATGGTCTGCACCACCTGCGACACCACGGTGCCGCCCTTCTCCGCCACCGACGACGCCGTCACTGCGAGCTGGTTCGCCTGGCGCGCGTTGTCGGCATTCTGCTTCACGGTGCTGGTCAGTTCTTCCATCGAGGACGCGGTTTCTTCCAGCGAGCTGGCCTGCGATTCGGTACGGGCCGACAGGTCGGCATTGCCGGAAGCGATTTCCTGCGACGCGGTCGAAATCAGCTCGGTACCGGTACGCACATCGCCCACGGTCTTGGCCAGGCTCTCGTTCATGTCCTTGAGCGCCTGCAGCAGTTCGCTGGTTTCGTCCTGGCCTTCCACATGCACATGCGAGGTCAGTTCGCCAGCAGCCACTTTCTGCGCCACGCCCACCGCGCCCGACAACGGACCGGTAATCGAACGGGTAATCACGGTGGCGCAGATCACGCCCAGCGCCACGGCGATACCGCCCAGCACGAACAGCACCACCATCAGGCCGCGGTCGGCGGTGACGGAACCGTCCATCACTTCCTTGGCGTTGGCCTGCTGCATGTCAACCAGCTTGTTGATCAGGGCCAGCGTCTGCGTGTTGAGCGGGTCGATGCGGCCCGAAATCACCTTGGCGCCGCCTTCGCTGTTAAACGCCAGGATCTGGCCGATGGCTTCCTTGAACGCCGCATCGGTGTCGGCATCCAGCGCGGCAAGCTCGCCCAGCACCTTCTTCTCGGCGTCATTCAGGCCCTGCGCCTTCAGTTCGTTGAGCGCCTTGTCATAGCGCGCACGCTGGTCCTTCACCTTCTGCTCTTCCTTCTGCATCAGGCTGACGTCGGACTGCAGGCCGATATTGCGCATGGCGATACCGGTTTCCAGCATCGCACTCTTCATGGTGCCGGCATCGAGATTCTTGGCCGTCGCGGTTTCCAACCCCTTGGTCAGCTTGCTCTTGTTGCTGTAATTAAGGTAATTGGTCATCAGGACGATCGCCACCAGGATCAGCAAAATAATGCCGAACCCGATCCGCAGCCGTGCGCCGATTTTGAAGTCGCGTAAATTCATTGTGATTCTCCCCTCATGTCTGTGCTCTATATGATGTGGCGGCGCGCTCTTCTTTTTGGAGTGCGTCCGTAGTCTTGCGTGGCCGGCGCGGGGCTGTGGCGCCGGCAGTCGGCCTGGATCAGGCCGCCAGTTGTTCCATCAAGCCCATTTCCGGGCTGGACATCAGCTTGTCGATGTTCACCAGGATCAGCATACGCTCATCAATGGTGCCCAGGCCGATCATGTAATCGCTGCTGAACGCGGTGCCCATTTCCGGCGCCGGTTTGACCTGCTCCGGACTCAGCGTGGTCACGTCCGATACCGAGTCCACCACCATGCCGACGATGCGGCCATTGATGTTGAGGATGATGACCACGGTGAACTGGTCGTACACCGGCTCGCCCAGGTTGAACTTGATGCGCATGTCCACCACCGGAATGATGATGCCGCGCAGATTGATCACGCCCTTGATGAACTCCGGTGCATTGGCAATCCGGGTCACGGCTTCGTAGCCACGGATTTCCTGCACTTTCAGAATGTCGATGCCGTACTCTTCCGAACCCAGCTTGAATGCCAGGTATTCGTGGCCGGCGATGTCGCTGGCATGTGCCGCGTTGGATTGAATCTCTGCCATGATGGCCCCCTATGAAGAAAAAATCGATTCGTCAGCAAGCTGACGCGACGAGCGTATCAGCGCGGCGACATCCAGAATCAGCGACACGCCGCCGTCGCCCAAAATCGTTGCGCCGGAAATGCCCGCCACCTTGCGGTAGTTGGACTCCAGGTTCTTGACCACCACCTGCTGCTGGCCCACCAGATCATCGACAAACAGGCCGGCCTTGCGGCCATCGGTTTCGACAATGATCACGATGCCCTTGCACGGGTCATTGAAGCGCGGCGTGATGTCGAACATCTGGTACAGCGGCACCAGCGGCAGGTACTCGCCGCGCACCTTGATGACGCGGCCCTTGCCACTGATTTCCTTGACGTCTTCCGGCACCGGCTGCAGCGACTCGATCACAAAGCCCAGCGGCAGGATGTAGATTTCCTCGCCGACGCGGATCGACATGCCATCCAGGATCGCCAGCGTCAGCGGCAGCGAAATCGAGATGGTGGTGCCAAAACCCTTGGCCGAACGGATGTCCACCACGCCGCCCATGGCCGTGATGTTACGCTTGACCACGTCCATGCCGACGCCGCGGCCGGACACGTCCGTCACGGTTTCGGCGGTGGAGAAGCCCGGCGCAAAGATCAGTTGCCAGACGTCCGCATCGCTCATGTTGTCGCTCAGCGGCAAGCCGTTCTGCTGGGCCTTGGCAAGAATCTTCTCACGATTCAGGCCGCCGCCGTCGTCCGACACCTCGATGATGATGTTGCCGCCCTGGTGCGAGGCCGACAGGAACAGGCGGCCGGCGTCGCTCTTGCCGGCGGCGCGGCGCACGTCCGGCATTTCAATGCCGTGGTCGATCGAATTGCGCACCAGGTGGGTCAGCGGATCAACGATGCGTTCGATGAGGCCCTTGTCCAGCTCGGTGGCTGCGCCATTCGTGATAAAGTCGACCTTCTTGCCCAGCTTGGTGGCGAGATCGCGCACCATGCGCGGGAAGCGCGAGAACACGAAGTCCATCGGCATCATGCGGATCGACATGACCGCTTCCTGCAAGTCACGCGTGTTGCGGGTCAGCTGGCTGACGCTGTTGAGCAGGCGCTGGTGCACCATCGGGTCCAGCGTATCGACGCGCTGCTCGATCATCGCTTGCGTGATGACCAGCTCGCCGACCAGGTTAATCAGCTGGTCAACCTTCTCAATCGATACCCGGATCGAGGAAGACTCGGCGCCCGGCGCCGGCGATTTTTCCTTTTCCTTCTCTTCTTTTTTGACGACTTTCTTTTCTTCCTCGGGCGGCGTCTCGATCACGATGCCGGCCGCCGCGCGGATCTGCTCCACCGGCTGGAAGAAGCCGTAACCCTGCGCATCCTCGCTGCCGGCGGCCGCATTGGCGCGGATCTCGTCGAGCGGCTGGAAGAAGCCATAGCCCTCGCCCGCGGCGGCGGCCGGTTTCAGTTCGGTGGTGTCGAAGAAGCCGTAGCCGAGGTCGTTCTCGACCTGGTCGCGCTCGGCTTTTTCCTTTTGCGCCTGGGCGTCGTCCAGCCTGGGCAGCTCGGTGACTTGCATCTCGTCCGGGTTCAGCACGAACGAGCAGATTGCAATGATGTCGTCCAGGCTTTCATGCGTGGTCATCACCATCGCATTGCGGTCCTTGTCCAGCGGCGTGATCGAGACGTGGCCCATCAGGCCCAGCTCGTCGCCGAGCGCCTGCACTTCACGGTGCGCCATGGCCGGCAATTCCAGCCGGTAGCGGCGGCCGCCGCTGTGATCGACCACCTTGGCTTCCGGCGCATTGAAGGCCGGCGCCACGGGCGCCAGCGCCACCACGGGCACATCCTGCGCCAGCGATTGCAGCATCATGCGCACGTCGGCGACGGCGTCCTGGTCCACTTCGCTGCCGTTGCGGTGGCCATCCAGTTGCATCTTGAGGATGTCCTTGGCGGCCAGGAAGGCATCGACGTGCTCGGAAGTCAGCGCCATCTCGCCCTTGCGGATGCGGTCCAGCAGGGTTTCCAGCACGTGCGTGACTTCGCTCATGTCGGTCACGCCGAACGTGGACGCGCCGCCCTTGACCGAGTGGGCGGTGCGGAAGATCGCATTCAGGTCTTCCGCATCAGGCGACTCCACATTGACGGCCAGCAGCAGCCGTTCCATTTCAGCCAGCAGTTCCTCGGCCTCATCGAAAAAGACCTGGTAGAACTGGCTTATATCGATGGTCATGGTGATACTCCGTTACGTTCGCTCAGCATCATTGCACGCCTTATCAGCCGATGACCTTTTTGACTACCTCGATAAGCCGCTGTGGATCGAAAGGCTTGACCAGCCAGCCATTGGCGCCGGCGGCGCGGCCCTTGGCTTTCATCTCGTCGGACGATTCGGTGGTCAGCATCAGGATAGGGGTCTTGGCGTAGCTGGGCAGCTCACGCAGCAGTTTGATGAGTTGCAGGCCGTCCATGCGCGGCATGTTCTGGTCGGTCAGCACCAGATCGACGTTCTGCAGCTTGGCTTTTTCCAGGCCGTCCTGGCCGTCCACGGCTTCCACCACCTGGTAGCCAGCCGCTTTCAGGCTGAACGCCACCATCTGGCGCAGGGAACTGGAATCATCAACCGCAAGTATAGTCTTAGCCATCTTTTTATCTCACTCAGTAAATCATTTATTAGTCGTTAGAACAGCTCGATGTCGCCGCTCTCCAGGTGTTGCTGACTGACCGCCTTGCGCAGCACGCTGCGCAGTTCCAGGCTTTGAATTGCCAGCGCCATGCTGACCTTGCCCAGCAGCTCGACGATCTGCTCGTTGTCGCTTTCCGGCAGCATCTCTGCGCCATGCGCGCCCAGTGTGCCGAGGAACTCGCGCAAACCGGTCACGCGTTTCAGCGTGCGATCCAGCAGCTGGCTGGTCATGTCCTGGAATTGCAGGCTGGTGATGGCAGCATTGACATAGCTGCCCACCTGGCCTTGCAGCGCCTCCAGCTGGGCGCGCTGCTCGGGCGTCACCGTCCCGCCGTCCAGCAGCAACTGGATGGTGGCCTGTTCGGCCTCCACCGTTTGATGGATGGCCATGAAGTTGAAGGACAGCTTTTCTATCGCTTCCTCCAGCAGCAGGCCGGTCTGGATCAGGTCAGTCTCGACTTCGGTCAAATGACGGCGACCGTGGTCAGACACGCCGGACAACAGGCGCTTGACGTGGGAACCCAGAATTTTTTTTCTCGTCATAACAGTCTCGTTCTTTACATCTCTTATTTGCGTACCGGCGGCCCCGACTTCGCGGGCGCGGGCGCGGCGCCGGCAGCCGCAGCCACACCGGCCGCCTCTTCCACGTCGCCCACTTCCAGTTTGCGGCCGTCGCGCAGCACGCTCTCTTCGGCGCGCTTGTTCATCACGACGATGCTGATGCGGCGGTTGATCGGGTTGAACGGGTCAGCCCGGTCCAAATTCACGGCCGACGCCAGGCCCACCACGCGCAGCACCTTGGCATCGTTCATGCCGCCGGCAATCAGTTCGCGGCGCGACGCGTTGGCGCGGTCGGCCGACAACTCCCAGTTGCTGTAGCCGGTTTCGCTCATGTACGGCGTCGAATCGGTGTGGCCGGACAGGCCGATGCGGTTCGGCACGTCATTGAGCACAAAGCCGATTTCATGCAGGATGTCCTTGGTATAGGACTGCAGCTCGGCCTTGGCCAGCGCGAACATCGGACGGTTCTGCTCGTCCACGATCTGGATCCGCAAGCCATCATTGGTGATGTCCAGCAGCAGCTGTTCCTTGTACTTTTTCAGCAGCGGATTGGCGTCGATCTTGTTCTCGATCTTTTCCTTGAGCGCTTTCAGGCGCTGGTTTTCCTCGGCCTCGAGCGCGGCCTTGGCGGCGGTCAGGTTAAAGGTCTTTTTCACGGCCGGGTCATCGCTGGCCTTGACCTGGCCTTCACTGCGGGTCAGGTCCTTGCCGCCGCCCTTGAGGATGGACGAGCTGTCGCCACTGCCAGAACCGCCTTCCATCGCCACCTTCAGCGGCGTCTTGAAGTATTCGGAAATCCCGTTGAGGTCGCCCTTGGTGGTGGAGCCCAGCAGCCACATCAGCAGGAAGAAGGCCATCATCGCGGTCACGAAGTCGGCGTACGCAATCTTCCAGGCGCCGCCGTGGTGACCACCGCCGCCCTTCTTGACGCGCTTGACGATAATAGGCCGTAAGCCCTCTTCAGCCATGATTCTTCCTTAACATATAAACAGTGACCAGCATGGCTTACTTCGACTTCGATTTCTTGATGTGATCTTCCAGCTCGTTGAAGGTCGGACGCTCGGTCGAGTACAGCACCTTGCGGCCAAATTCCACTGCCAGCGCCGGCGCATAGCCATTCAGGCTGGCCAGCAGCGTGACTTTGACGCACTGATACATCTTGGTTGATTCTTCCAGCTTCTGCTCCAGCAGGCTGGACAGCGGGCCAACGAAACCATAGGCCAGCAAAATACCGAGGAAGGTACCGACCAGCGCGTGCGCGATCAGGATGCCCAGCTCGGCCGGCGGCAGGCCCACCGATTCCATGGTGTGCACCACGCCCATCACCGCCGCCACGATACCGAAGGCCGGCATGCCGTCGCCGAGCTTGGCGATCGCGTGGGCCGGTGCGGCACCCTCGTGGTGGTGGGTTTCAATTTCGATGTCCATCAGGTTTTCGATCTGGAACGCATCCATATTGCCCGACACCATGAGGCGCAGGTAATCGGTCATGAATTCCACGATGTGGTGATCTTCCAGCACCGTCGGATACTTGCTGAACAGCGGGCTCTGCTCCGGGCTGTCGATATCGCCTTCAATCGACATCAGGCCTTCCTTACGCACCTTGGACAGCACGTCGAACAGCAGCGACATCATTTCCATGTACAGGTCTTTGGTGTAGCGCGAGCCTTTGAACAGGGTCGGCAGTGCGGCGATCGTGGCTTTGAGCGTCTTGGCGTTGTTGCCAACCAGGAAAGCACCCATCGCGCCGCCGCCGATCATGACCACCTCCAGCGGCTGCATCAGCGCGGCCAGATGCCCGCCGTTCATGGCAAAACCGCCGAACACGCCGACACAGACCACTACATATCCAATGATGACTAACAAGTGTCCAGACTCCCCAGAGCGAAAACCGGTTGAAATATGTCAAATCAATAGCCGATTTTCTATAAATTTACATGTAGAACTACAATAGCCTGAGTAGGGGTAGACGGGCAAGAGAATAACGTCAAATGATGCTTAAAAGTACCAAATGTAGAGTGAAGATCCTAGCTCTGTGGCAGGAATGACCTCATCCGGCGATCTTTCCAAAATAACAAATTCGTAGCTTGCAAGCATGGATCCGGGGCGCATTTCCGCCGCCGCCTTGCGCCACAATCCGGACATGGCGGCCGGCGACAGGTAGGCAAAGACCACGTCAAACTGACTGAAATCAAGTTTTTCGTAGTCGCCGAGCAGAAAACGGGCGCGGCTGCCGCCCAGTTTGGCGCGCAGCCAGCTATATAAGAAGGGAAACGGCGCCAGTTCAATCCCCACCACCTCGGCATCCGCCCTGACCCGGCTCATATACAGTACAAAGCCGCCCAGGCCACTGCCGATATCGATAATGCGCGGCGCCTGGCGATCAGACAGCTGCTGCCGCACCGCATCCCACACGGCCGCGCCGGACGGGTAGTACGGCACCTGGGTGCGGAATGTCGACCAGTACCAGCCCAGCAGCAGCAAAAACACCAGGCCAAACAGCCAGGACGGCAGCTGCAGCGCCAGCGCCGTCAGCACCGCCAGCGGAAACAGCAGCTGGATCGCGCGCCACCAGGCTGCCAACGCCAGCTTCCAGGTAATGCCGGCCGCAATCAGCCCCTGCACCACGGCCACAGTCAGATAATCAACGGAGAAATGAAAACTGGCCATCACATAAATGAGGGCCAGTGTCAGCGGCAAGGCGCCGGCTTGGATCAGCATGGCCCGCACGGCGGGCGCGCGAGCGATACGGTGGAGATAAGAGAGGGTCACGCGGGCATTATGCCGCCAATACTTCCACTTCGCGAATTTTCTTGGTCTTGCCGGCACGCGAAGGCATGTGGCACAGGCCGCAGACATAGCTGCCGTTCAGATCCATGGCGTTGACCACGTATTTGCCCTGGCATTTGGTGCAAGGGGCCGTCTCCAGCATTCTGCTGCTAAAGAAGCGCACCAGCGTCCAGGCGCGGGTCAGCGACAGCAGCGGCTCTTCGCCTGGTTCCGGCGGCATTTGTTCGAGGTACAGCTTGTAAGCTTTCATCACCGCTTCCACCCCGGTGGCGCCGGCGTGGGTCACCAGGAAGCCGTGGATGTTGATGAACAGCGAGGAGTGAATGTTCGGCTGCCAGGTCAGGAACCAGTCGGTCGAGAACGGCAGCATGCCTTTCGGTGGCGACACGCCCTTGAGCTCCTTGTACAGCTTGAGCAGGCGCTCACGCGACAGCGACACTTCCGATTCCAGCAGCTGCAGGCGGGCGCCCAGCTGGATCAATTCGATTGCCAGCTGAATTTCCTGGGCTTCCGACACTACGCTTTTCTTGGCGGCCATGATCTCTACTCCAACGACGCTGGTAAATTAAGCAATCTCTTCGACTGGCTGGCCGGCCATCAGGATGGCGGCGTGCGACTGGGCCAGTACGCGGTCTTTGTTGTAGTTGGTCAGCATCGACAGGATGGCGCTGTCGTCGAAGCGGAAACGGGCCAGCATCATATTGCCGCCTGCCAGTTTCAGGATTTGCGCATTGCTCATGCCTTCGATCAGGTCGGCAATGTCGGCGGAGATGCCGAGGCGGAAGATCGCGGTGACTTTGTCGGCGCGGATCATCTGCTGAGCCAGCATCAGGTAGCTCAGGTTGGCGTCGCGAATTTCAGCCATCATATCGTTTGCGGTCATTTTTCCACTCCTTGCAGTTTTCTCTCTGTCAGAACGCATTTGCGTTTCCGTTGAGATACATTCTGCTCGAGCAACAAATGGCCGAGAAGAGGTGACACTCCGTATTTTAGGTCGGGAAATGGCGGGCAGGACCTGTCGGTGTTTGTCTTACAAACACACGCAGATCACTCTGGAACCCGCTGTGGATGCGGGCTTGGGGAGGTGATGAATCTTCAAAAATATCCTGCTTTGAATCGAAAAATAAGACGATAAAACGACTCTTTTTTGCGACATCTAAACTGGTAACGGCAGGGTTTTGGAGAACTTTAGGGTTTTGACGAAAAATTTTTAAAATATTTTTCGCTTCTTTCAAAAGTCATCCAGTAACGGATTCCTGCGCATCCAAGAACGGTAACGGCAGCGGTTTAAGGAACTTTAGGGTTTTTTTGAAAAAAACCGAAAAATTTTTAAAAAAGCGTCCAAGTCCAGCATTCATGCGGGTTAGCGGGTGATCCTGCCAGTGAAAAAACGGCGTCGCACGCAATTTTTCAGGTTAAACTTACTACTTTAGACCTCAAGCAACGATCAAAATGACAACTCGCAACCACTGTCTGGAGCGCGACGCGCAAGATCCGCTCGCCGCTTTCCGCAGCCAGTTTGACCTCCCAGACGGCGTTATTTATCTGGATGGCAACTCTTTGGGCGCCCGTCCGAAGGCCTCCCTCTCCCGCGCCCAGCACGTGATTACCCAGGAATGGGGCCACGACCTGATCCGCAGCTGGAATACCGCCGGCTGGTTTGACCTGCCCAAGCATCTTGGCAATCGCCTGGCGCCGCTGATCGGTGGCGTGGATGGCGAAGTGGTTGTCACTGACACAACTTCGGTCAACCTGTTCAAGGCCCTGGCCGCTGCCCTGCAGATGCAAAGCTGCGATGCCGCCCGCCGCGTGATCGTTACCGAACGCTCCAACTTCCCGACCGACATCTATATGGCGGAAGGCCTGAGCAAATGGCTGGACCGTGGTTACAGCATCAAACTCATCGACAGCCCGGATGAACTGCCGGCCGCGATCGGCGCCGACACCGCCGTCGTCATGCTGACCCACGTGAACTACCGCAGCGGTTACCAGTACGATATGCAGGCCACCAGCGCCCTCGCCCATGCCGCCGGCGCCCTGATCCTCTGGGACCTGGCCCACTCGGCGGGCGCGGTGCCGGTCGACCTGCACGCCAACGGCGCCGACCTGGCCGTAGGCTGCACCTATAAATACCTGAATGGCGGACCGGGCGCGCCCGCCTTCATCTGGGTGCCGAAAAAACACCAGGGCCAATTCCAGCAGCCGCTGTCCGGCTGGTGGGGCCACGCCACGCCATTTGCGATGGCGCCGCACTTTGCGCCCGCCGACGGCATCGGCCGCGCCCTGTGCGGCACCCAGCCCATCGTCTCGCTGGCCATGGTCGAATGCGGCCTGGACGTGTTCGCCCAGACCAGCATGGCCGCGATCCGCGAAAAATCGCTGGCGCTGACCGATCTGTTCATCGAACTGGTGGAAGCGCGCTGCGGCGCGCATCCGCTGGGCCTGGTGACGCCGCGCGAACACCCACACCGTGGCAGCCATGTCAGCTTCACCCATCCGCACGGCTACGCCGTGATGCAAGCGCTGATCGCGCGCGGCGTGATTGGCGACTACCGCGAGCCGGCCATCATGCGTTTCGGCTTCACGCCGCTGTACACGAGTTATGCTGAGGTATGGGACGCCGTGGAAATCCTGCGCGACATCCTGGACCGCCAAGACTACAACGTTGACGCCAAGCGCGACGCCGTCACCTGAAAACGAGATAAACAATATGAGCGATAACAAATGTCCCATGCACGGCGCCAGCGCCGACGCGGCCCAGTGGCACGGCGCGCAAATGGACTTCAGCAATGACATGAGCTATGGCGACTACCTGGGCTTGGAAAAAATCCTGCACGCCCAGCACCCGCTGTCGCCCAACCATAACGAAATGTTGTTCATCATCCAGCACCAGACCAGCGAACTGTGGATGAAGCTGATGCTGCATGAAATGCGCGCCGTCCGCACGCATCTGCAGGCCGACGACCTGCCGCCGGCGTTCAAGATGCTGGCCCGTGTGGCCCGCATCATGGACCAGCTGGTACACGCCTGGGACGTGCTGGCCACCATGACGCCACCTGAATACACCGCCATCCGTCCCTACCTGGGCGCATCGTCGGGCTTCCAGTCCTACCAGTACCGCGAAATCGAATTCATCCTCGGCAACAAGAACGCCGCCCTGCTCAACGTCCACGCCACCACGCCGGAATTCCCGCTGCTGGAAGAGTCGCTGCGCACGCCATCGATCTACGACGAAGCGATCAAGCTGCTGGCGCGTAACGGCCTGCCGATTTCCGCCGAACGCCTGAATGCCGATCCGAGCCAGCCCACCGTGGCCGACGACTCGGTGCAGCAAGCCTGGCTGGAAGTCTACCGCGACCCGACCCGTTACTGGGCGCTGTACGAGCTGGCCGAAAAGCTGGTGGACATGGAAACTGCGTTCCGCTTCTGGCGCTTCCGTCACGTGACCACGGTCGAACGCATCATCGGCTTCAAGACCGGCACCGGCGGCACGGCCGGCGTCAGCTACCTGCGCAAGATGCTGGACGTGGTGCTGTTCCCCGAACTGTTCGCCCTGCGCACCGCATTGTAAAGAAGCCGGGAACTCCGGCGCCGATGCCCCCTCTAACTTATACGTCATAACAAGGAGGGATCACATCATGAAGCATATCCGCAATGCGGTGGCAGCAGCAGGCCTGCTGTTTGCCACCGTGGCGTCCGCCGCCACCTACACCACCATCCTGACCGGCCCGCAGGAATCGCCGGCCAATACTTCAGGCGGCATCGGCGCCGCCCTCGTCAAATTTGACGCCACTACGCATGTGCTGGACATCGGCGTCGCCTTCAGCGGGCTGCTCGGCGAAAGCACCGCCGCGCACATCCACTGCTGCACCACGACGGCAGGCAGCGGCACAGCGGGCGTCGCCACCGAACTGCCCTCTTTCACCAACTTCCCATTGGACCTGCATACCGGCGCCTATCAGCACACGTTTGACACCGCACTGGCCAGCAGCTGGAATCCGGCCTTCCTGAGCGCCAATGGCGGCACTGCCGCCGGCGCCGAGGCCGCGTTCCTGACCGGGCTTAACTCCGGCAGCGCCTACCTCAACATCCATAGCAGCGTTTATCCGAACGGTGAAATCCGCGGCTTCCTGGTCAATGTCTCGCCGGTGCCCGAGCCTGGCACTTACGCCATGTTCGGGCTGGGCCTGCCCGCAGTGCTGATGCTGGCAAGGCGCCGCCGCAGGTCTACCTGACCGTAGCGCTCACCAGCGGCAGCTCGATATAGCTGTCGTGATAAATGCGCTGGGTCGCCTTCTTGTAATCCGCCGGCTGCGCGTAGAAGATATTCTGCACAAAGGTCTGCGGATTACGGTCGTATAGCGGGAACCAGCTGGACTGGATCTGCACCATGATGCGGTGCCCCGGCAGGAACACATGGTTCGCCGTCGGCATCGCAAAGCGGTACGGCAGCGGCGTATTGGCAGCGATCGGCTTGGCCGTGGCAGCGCTTTCGCGATAACGGCCACGGAAGATATCGGCGGAAATCATCAGCTGATAACCGCCCATCTCCGGCTGCGACGCCACCTGGTCCGGGTAGACATCAATCAGCTTCACCACCCAGTCCGCATCCGTGCCGCTGGTGGCGGCCAGCAGGTGCGCGACCGGCTCGCCGCTGATCTTGACGGGCGCGGACAGCACACCCGTGGTGTACGTCAGCACGTCGGTGCGGCCCGACGCCTCGCGCTGGTCATCCACCAGCCAGCGCGGCCAGGTCTGGCCCTTGGCTTCATCGTAGCCATAAGGTGCGATGGGACGCTGGCGGTAAGGCACCGGCTTGGCCGGGTCGGAGACGTATTCATCGTACGCGTCTTTCTGCGCGGGCCTGGCCGGCGGCACCGGCGCCGTATTGGTCAGGTTCAGCCGCGCGCCGGCGGCCAGACGCAGCGTGGCAGGAGCGATTACACAAGCACTGACGCAGCCGGCAGGCCAGCTGTCCAGCGCCCGCCATTTATTGGTCCCCGTCTCAAACGCCGTGACGGGTGCGATCTTCGCTGCCAGCGCTTCCGGCGACGGGTCATCCTTCAGATAACGGTCAAGGAAAGGGCGCAATATCTCCTGGCGGAAGTACAGACCCGTGTCACTGTTGAATTTAATCGGCCCCAGCTTGCTGCCGTCGCCATCCTGTCCGCCGTGATTCCACGGCCCCAGCACCATGAACACCTGATTATCCTTATCGTTGGGCTTGATCGCCTTATAGACCGCGACCGCGCCATAAATATCCTCCGCATCCCACAAGCTGTGGACCAGCAGCGTCGGCACCGTCACCGGCTGCCTGGCGAGTATCCTGTCGACCGCCTGACTTTGCCAGAACTCGTCATACGACGGATGGGCGGCGATCTTACGCCAGAAACCGCTCTGCTCCACGCCGCGCTGCCGCGCCAGCGCACCAGCCGAGCCGGCGCGGATAAAGGTATCGTAGTCATCGTAATGGCTGGTGAACCAGTGCGCATCATTGCGGCGCGTAACCACCTGCTCCAGGATGTACGACATATTAATCTGGCGGAAAGCGCCGTGATGGAACCAGTCATCGCCGCGCCAGCCATCCACCATCGGATTCATCGGCACCGCCACCTTCAGCGCCGGATGCGGATTCACCAGCGCGATCAGCGGCAGAAAACCATCATATGAGCCGCCGATGATGCCTACTTTACCGTTCGACTCCGGCACATTTTTGGACAGCCACTCGATGGTATCCCAGGCATCGGTGGAATGATCGATCACGGTCGGATTGAACGGCGTGCCGGCCATCGGCCGCGTCATCACATAATCGCCTTCCGAGCCATACTTGCCGCGCACATCCTGCACCACCCGGATATAGCCGCCCTGGGTGATGACATCCGCCATATTGTCATAGCCCGTCAACACCGACTCCATCTGCGAATTTTCCGCATGATTGACCATGTCCGCCGCGTTATACGGCGTACGCGTGAGCAGCATCGGCGCACTGCGCGCCTTGCGTGGAATGACAATCACCGTGTTGAGTTTGACGCCGTCGCGCATCGGTATCATGACCGCGCGCTTGATGTAGTCGAAGCTATCGACAGGGGCTTTGAATTCGTCCGGCGTTTCGCTCGGCAAAGGATTCTGCGCATGCGCAGACAGCAGCACGCTGGCCAGAACAGCCAGCGCAAGAACAGATTTCTTCATGAGAACTCCGGGGTCAGGTCCGCCAATTCTACACGGCCTCAGCACTAAACGCGTTAGCGCAGAGCTCGTGTAGAAATGACGGACCTGACCCCGGAAGGCGTTTATTTCGCCAGCAGCAGTTCGTTGAGGCGTTTGACGAAGGTGGCGGGGTCGCTCAGCGCGCCGCCTTCGGCCAGCAGGGCCTGGTCGAACAGGAGGTGCGACCAGTCGCTAAACGAGCTGGCCACATTTTCGGCCTTCAAGCGCTGCACCAGCGGGTGCTCCGGATTGATTTCCAGGATAGGCTTGGACTCGGGCGCGGCCTGGCCAGCCGCTTTCAACATGCGCAGCAGATTGCCCGACAGTTCGTTCTCGTCCGCCACCAGGCAGGCCGGCGAATCGGTCAGACGGAAGGTCACGCGCACATCCTTGGCTTTGTCGGTCAGCGCTTCTTTCATCTTCTCGACCAGATCCTTGTAGGCGGTTTCGGTCTCTTCGTGTTCCTTCTTCTCGGCTTCGTCTTCCAGCGCGCCTAGATCCAGGCCGCCTTTCGCCACCGAGACCAGTTCCTTGCCTTCGAACTCGGTCAGGAAGGACAGCATCCACTCGTCCACGCGGTCGGTCAGCAGCAGCACTTCCACGCCTTTTTTGCGGAAGATTTCCAGGTGCGGGCTGTTTTTCGCAGCGATGTAGTTATCGGCCGTGACGTAGTAGATCTTGTCCTGACCTTCCTTGGCGCGTGCGATGTACTGCTCCAGCGACGTAATCTGTTCGTGGTTGTCGTTGGCGGTCGAGGCAAAACGCAGCAGCTTGGCCAGGCGGTCCTTGTTGGCCGCGTCTTCGCCGATGCCTTCTTTCAGCACCTGACCGAATTCGGTCCAGAAGGTCTGGTACTTGTCTTTCTTTTCCTGTTCGTCCGCATTCGCCAGCTCTTCGAGCATGCCGATCACGCGCTTGGTCGAACCGTCGCGGATCACTTTCACATCGCGCGACTCTTGCAGGATTTCGCGCGAGACGTTCAGCGGCAGGTCCGCCGAATCGATCACGCCTTTGACGAAGCGCAGATAGGTCGGCATCAGCTGTTCGGCATCGTCCATGATGAATACGCGCTTGACGTACAGCTTGATGCCGCCACGCTTGTTGCGGTCCCACAGGTCGAACGGCGCCTTGGCCGGGATGTACAGCAGCTGGGTGTATTCGCTGCGGCCTTCCACGCGGTTGTGGGTGTGGGTCAGCGGCGACTGGAAGTCGTGCGACACGTGCTTGTAGAATTCGTCGTACTGCTCCGGCGTGATGTCGGACTTGTTACGTGCCCACAGCGCGCTGGCCTGGTTGACGGTTTCCAGGTCGTCCTTGACGACGGTTTCCTTCTTCTCGTCGTCCCATTCCTCTTTCTGCATCACGATAGGCAGCGAGATATGGTCGGAGTATTTGCGGATGATGGATTTCAGCTTCCACGACGACAGTAGCTCGTCCTCGCCTTCGCGCAGATGCAGGATGATGTCGGTGCCGCGGCTGGTTTTCTCGATCTGCTCGACCGAGTAGTCGCCCTCGCCGCCCGATTCCCAGCGCACGCCTTCCGACGCCGGCAGGCCGGCACGGCGCGATTCCACGGTGATCTTGTCGGCGATGATGAAGCCCGAGTAGAAGCCCACGCCAAACTGGCCGATCAGCGCCGCGTCCTGCTGCTGGTCGCCCGACAGTTTGCCGAAGAATTCCTTGGTGCCCGATTTGGCGATGGTGCCGAGGTGCGAGATCGCCTCGTCACGGCTCATGCCGATGCCGTTGTCGGAAATGGTGATGGTGCGCGCCGCCTTGTCGAACGAGACCTTGATCTTGAGTTCGTGGTCGTTGCCGTACAGGGCGTCGTTGTTGATGGCTTCAAACCGCAGCTTGTCCGAGGCATCGGACGCGTTGGAGATCAGCTCGCGCAGGAAGATTTCTTTGTTCGAGTACAGGGAGTGAATCATCAGCTGCAGCAGCTGTTTCACTTCGGCCTGGAATCCAAGGGTCTGTTTTTCAGTAGTATCAGCCATTTTTGAATAGTCTTTTGGTTAAGATTTCCGGAAGGTGGGGATTATAAAAGGCTTTTCAAGAGCCGCCTAACTCTCGTTCAAGAAAACGCCACACGGCCGGCTCCTGCATCGCCGCCACGTTCAGGCGCATACGCGTGGAAGGCAGCTGCTTGGGCGAGAACAGGCTGCCCGGCGCCAGCAGCAGGTTGTGGGCCATAGCGCGCTCGGTCAGGGCATTGGTGTCGCAGCCGGCGTCGGCCCACACAAACATGCCGGCCAGCGGCGAACTTTCCACGCGCAGGCCGATGCGCTCCATCTGGCGCAGCGCCTTGGCGCGCACGCTGTCCAGCCGTCCGCGCAAACGGTCGGCATGCTTGCGGTAGGAGCCTTCGGACAGCACTTTGTAGACCACCCGCTCGCCGATATCGCTGGTGGTCAGCGTCGATAGCATTTTGCGATCCGCGAGCCGTTCGGCGCGTTCCATCGAAGTGGCGATAAAGCCCACGCGCAGGTTCGCCGCCATGGTCTTCGAAAAGCCGCCCAGATAAATCACCCGCTGCAGCTGGTCCAGTGCGGCCAGCCGGGTGGCCGGTTGCACCGCGCTGCCCGGATGCAGGTCGCAGTAGATGTCGTCTTCCACGATGAGGAAGCCATGCTCCTCCGACAGCCGCAGCACCTGAAACGCCTTGGCCGCCGACAGCGAGGTGGAACTCGGGTTGTGCAGCACGGAGTTGATGATGTACAGCTTGGGCTTGTGGATGGCCGCCAGCTCCGTGAGGCGGGCGATATCCGGGCCGTCGGCCAGGCGCGGAATGCCGATCACCTGCGCGCCCAGCGCCGCAAACGAACCAAACATCAGGAACCAGGCCGGATCATCGACAAAAATCACATCGCCGGGGCGCGTGAACTCGCGCGCCACCAGATCCAGCGCCTGCGTTACGCCTGCCGTGGTGACGAATTGTTCCGGCTCGGCGGCGATCTCCAGCTCGGCCAGTTTGTGCTGCAGCTGCTGGCGCAGCGGCAGGAAGCCTTGTGGCACGCCATAACTGAGCAGCAAATTGGGATTCTGGCGGCTGACGGCGCGCAGCGCATTGGCGATGGCCGGACCGTCCAGCCATTCGGACGGCAGCACGCCGGTGCCCGGCATCTGCTGGTGCGGCATCTGGCGGAACATATTCCGCACCAGCCAGACAATGTCGATCGGCTTGGATTCAAAGCCGGCGTGCTGACTGCGGACTGGCGAGAGCAATGGCGCGCTGTCGCCCGCGTGCACCGCCATGGCCGGCCGTTCGCGCACAAAGAAGCCGGCGCCGCGGCGCGATTCCAGATAACCGGTCGCCACCAGCTTGTCATACGCGGCCACCACGGTAAACGCCGATACGCCGTGCGAGGCCGCAAAGGCGCGGATGGACGGCATGCGGGCGCCGCCCCGCAGCAGGCGGTCATCAATGCGCGCCGCCACCGACCGCACGATCTGGTCGATCAGCGTCTCACCGGACTCGCGCGACAGCAAGCCCACCATCGGCCCGCTAGCGCCCCGCCCCGGCAGGCGGGTCGGCCGCCGCTGTGCGGCCGCGGTGGCCGACACCTGCACCGGCACCGACGTCACCGACGGTCCGGGCGCCGGCGCCGTCATGGCGCGGGCCTGCGCTGCGGCCAGCGCTTCGTTGACTGCCTGCGCCGCGGCAGCTGCGGCGGCGCCTAACATCGAAGTGCGTGATCGTGTATTGGTCATTTTACCGTCACAGTATGAGGAATTATGTTATCAAGTGTACTGGCACTGTACTGGTTTTGTCACGTAGCATAAACCCATGACAGAAAATACATCGCCCATTACACCGACCCTGCCCACACACAGCCGCCTGAGCGAAGAAACCACCGGCATGCTGCTGGGTTTGATCGGCGTTGCCATTTTCAGCCTGACACTGCCCTTCACGCGCCTGGCAGTCAGCGGCGGTGCAGATGGCGGTGGCTTGTCGCCGATGTTCGTCGCCCTCGCCCGTGCGCTGGCGGCGGCTGTACTGGCCGGCAGTTGGCTGTACTGGAAACGCGTGCCACTGCCGCCCAAATCCGCCCTGCCCGCACTTGCCATGGTCTCCATCGGCTGCGTGATCGGCTTCCCGTGGCTGACCTCCGTCGCCATGCGCAGCCTGCCTGCTGCCCATGGTGCTGTACTGGTCGGCATCCTGCCGCTGGCCACCGCCGTGTTTGCGGCCTTGCTGGGAGGTGAAAAGCCGTCCAGAGGCTTCTGGATCATGGCGATCTTAGGCTCGGTGCTGGTGGTCGGCTTTGCGCTGCGCCAGAGCGGCGGCAGTCTGCATCTGGCGGACCTGGCCATTTTCCTGGCCGTGGTGCTGGCCGCCATGGGCTATGCCGCCGGGGGCCGCCTGTCGCAGACGCTGGGCGGACAGCAGACCATTTGCTGGGCGCTGGTGCTGTCGGCGCCACTGCTGCTGCCCCTCGTCGGCTGGCAGTCCTGGCAGGAACAGGCGCAAATCGCCAGCGCCAGCACGGCCGCCTGGACCGGTTTCGCCTATGTTTCCGTGTTCTCCATGTTCATCGGCTTCGTGTTCTGGTACCGCGGCATGGCCCTGGGCGGGGTGGCGCGGGTCGGACAAGTACAGCTGGTGCAGCCGTTTCTGTCTGTACTGGGCGCCACCGTGGTGCTCGGGGAAACGCTGGAATGGCAAACCCTGATCTTCGCAATTGCCGTGATCGCCGTGGTGGGTGCGGGCCGCAAAATGCAGGTAAAACGCAGCTGATGCCATACAGGATTCTGATTTTGCCTCAATTGTGAGCATCCCCGGCGGCAAGGGTACAATAACGGTCTTGATACACATAACACTTGGATAACCACATGTCTGTTTACGAAAAACTGAAAGCGCTTGATATCACCCTGGCTGCACCGGCCACTCCAGCAGCCGCCTACGTCATGTACGCCCAAACCGGCAATCTGGTATTCCTGTCCGGTCACATCGCCAAGCGCGCCGACGGCAGCGTATGGGTAGGCCAACTGGGCAAGAACATCGACACCGCAGAAGGCAAGGCAGCCGCGCGCGCCATCGCCATCGACCTGATCGGCACCCTGCAAGCGGCAGTGGGCGGCGACCTGACCCGCGTCAAGCGCATCGTCAAAGTCATGAGCCTCGTGAATTCGACCCCTGACTTTACTGAACAGCACCTGGTCACCAACGGCGCCTCCGAGCTGCTGGGCGAAGTCTTCGGCGACGCCGGCAAGCACGCCCGCTCGGCCTTTGGTGTCGCACAAATCCCGCTTGGCGCCTGCGTCGAAATCGAACTGATCGCGGAAGTCGCGTAAGCGGGCGGCAGCTTACCCGCTGCCGTTCCTTTGATAAGAGCACGCCACAAGCGCGCTGAATGAATGACCGGCCACGCCGGTTCCTCTAGTGAGACATGTATGAAAATCGAAAACCAGAATCCGATCGAATGGCGCTTCGCTGAACGCGCCGAGCAGCTGCAGGCATCCTTCATCCGCGAGATCCTGAAGATCACGCAGCAGCCGGAGATCATTTCCTTCGCCGGCGGCCTGCCATCGCCAGCCACCTTCCCGGTCGAAGAAATGCAGGCCGCGTTTGACAAAGTCCTGCGCGACAACGGCAAGGTAGCGCTGCAATACGGCCCGACCGACGGCTACACCCCGCTGCGCCAATGGATCGCCGACTCGCTGTCGACCGGTGGCGCCAAGATCCTGCCGGAACAAGTCCTGATGACCTCCGGTTCGCAGCAAGCGCTGGACCTGCTGGGCAAAGTGCTCATCGACGAAGGCAGCCGCGTGCTGGTCGAAACCCCGTCCTATCTGGGCGCACTGCAAGCGTTCTCGGTCTACCGTCCGGAATTCAAATCGGTGGCGACCGACGACCATGGCCTGGTGCCATCGTCGATCGACAAAGTGGCAGAAGGCGCGCGCCTGCTGTACTCCCTGCCAAACTTCCAGAACCCGACCGGCCGTTCGCTGTCGGTTGAGCGCCGCCTGGAACTGGTAGAAACCTGCGCCCGCCTTGGCTTGCCGCTGATCGAAGATGATCCATACGGCGCCCTGAGCTACAAAGGCGACCCGGCACCGAAGATGGTGGCGATGAACCCGGACGGCGTGATCTACATGGGCTCCTTCTCGAAGGTGCTGACCCCTGGCATCCGCCTGGGCTATGTTGTCGCCCCACTGCCACTGGCGCGCCGCCTGGAACTGGCCAAGCAGGCGGCCGACCTGCATACTTCGCAGCTGACCCAGATGGTCGTGCACGAAGTGATCAAGGACGGTTTCCTGGAGCAGCACATTCCAAAAATCCGCACCCTGTACGGCAACCAGTGCCAAGTCATGCTGGACGCCATGGCGCAGCACTTCCCGGCCGGTGTCGAGTGGACCAAGCCGGAAGGCGGCATGTTCATCTGGGTGACGCTGCCAAAGCACATCAACGCCATGCAGTTGCTGGACGAAGCCATCGCACAGAAAGTGGCGTTCGTACCAGGTTCGCCGTTCTACGCCAACGAGCCAGAGACCAATACCCTGCGTCTGTCGTTCGTGACCGTGTCGCCAGAGCGCATCCGCACCGGCATTGAGATCCTGGGTAAGCTGATCGCCTCCAAGATCTAAGTCGTCGCAAGTCAGACCTCCGTGGGCGGCGCTCGCCGCCCGCAAAAATACAACACCAGCCGCGCAATCTTTATCACTAAAAGTCACCAAAAAGCGCTAAACCAATAGCAAGCCGCCAACATTACTTATACCATTTGGCGCTAGTCTGGCTGCGGTATCATGCTTTCGAGGACATCCTCCAAAATCATCGGTTTTTTTTCACCAGCAATCGTTGCAAAGCGGTATGATTTGAACGGATAGTCACTTTCAAATCAGGCCAGCCTTTGTTGAAACGCGCACCAATCACCCCCGCTTTCCCCCACCGTTGCCCATCCGCGCAACCGCACTGCCACGCCAATGCAACCCACCAGGTTAAAGGCGAATCCCGATGAGTTCTGGAAGTCTGAGTTTTGCAACGCGGCGGGATGCCGCGATACTGATTGTTGATGATGCGCCCGAAAATCTGGGCGCGCTGCGCAAGCTGATGGTCGAACAAGGCTATCAAACCTTCGTCGCCACCTCCGGCGAACGCGCGCTGAAAATCGCCCGCCGCGTGCATCCGGACCTGATCCTGCTCGACATCATGATGCCCGGGATGGACGGCTACGAAACCTGCCGCCAGCTCAAGAGCCATGCCGCGACCCAGCGCATTCCCGTCATCTTCATGAGCGCACGCACCGGCACCGACGATGTGGTGGCCGGCTTTGATATCGGCGCCGTCGACTACATCAGCAAGCCGCTGCGCATGCCCGAAGTGTGTGCGCGCGTGCGTACGCAGCTGCAAATCCGCAGCAGGAGCGAAACACACGAAGAACAGGCCGAACGCCTGCGCACCATTGTCAACAACATGGCCGAGGGCCTGCTGATTATTGAAGCGGATGGCCGCATCCAGTTCACCAATCCCGCCTGCGACAAGTACCTGGGCTACCAGGTGGAGGAGCTGGCGGGGCGCAGCATCACCGACCTGCTGAACCCACTGGTGGCGCAGGAATACCTGGACTACTTCGCGCGCTACGCCGCCGCGCCGCAGACCGCGCACAACCACGGCACGCGCGAAGTCATCATCCGCCACCGCAACGGCAGCTCCGTGTGCATGGACCTGACGCTGACGCCGATGTATTTGCGCCAGCCGCTGTTTATCGGCCTGCTGCACGACATCACGCACCACAAACAATCGGAAGACGCCTTGCAGCGCGCCGCCATGGTCGATCCGCTGACCAAAATCGCCAACCGCCGCCACTTCGACACCTTCCTGGAAAAAGAATGGCAGCGCGCGATGCGCAGCGGCCAGCCCTTGTCACTGGTGGTGCTGGACGTCGACCACTTCAAACTGTACAACGACACCCTGGGGCATGCGGCGGGCGACGCCTGCCTGCAGCAGGTGGCGCAGGCGATCGCCTCGCACGCGCTACGGCCGACCGACCTGGCGGCGCGCTACGGCGGCGAAGAATTCGTGCTGCTGTTTGCGGAGACCGATGGCGACGCAGCCTATCTGCTGGGCGAATCGATCCGCAACCACATCGAATCGCTGCAGATCCCGCACCCGCGCTCGACGACATCGGCATGGCTGACCGTCAGCATCGGCGTAGCCACCATCCACCCGCACCAGCTGGACAACACCGAATCCCTGTTCGTGGCCGCCGACCGCGCCATGTACGTGGCCAAGGAGGGTGGCCGCAACCAGGTCCAGGCCACCAAAACCGGCGGCGCCTCGCTGGCCGCCGTCAAGGCCATGGTCATGCGCTAATTCCGGGTTATAACTGCTCGGGGTAGCCGGTGATGTCGGCGATTTGCTGGTACATCGGCTGCAACTGCCTGTACATATTGAGGTACACGCGGCGGTAAAGCTGGTCGTAGATTTTCTGGTTGGCGGCGATGGGGTGGAACACGCGCCCCGGGCGCGTCATCGCACGCGTGGCGGTGTCAAAGTCTTTGTGCAGCCCCAGGCCGGCCGCAATCGCTATCGCGGCGCCAAGTCCGGAAGTTTCGTAGACGTGTGCCCGCGCTGCGGGCAGGCCGAAGATGTCGGCGGTGAGCTGCATGGCGGCGTCGCTTTGCGAACCGCCGCCGGCGATGCGCAGTTCTGTCACCGGCACGCCGCTGCGCTTTTCGATGCGTTCCTTGCCCTCGCGTAGCGCATAGGCCAGGCCTTCGAGGATGGCGCGGTACATATGGGCCCGCGTGTGGACGTCGCCAAAGCCGATCATCGCGCCCTTGGCTTCCGGCCCCGGAATCCGGATGCCGGGACTCCAGTACGGCTGCAGCATCAGTCCCATGGAACCCGGCGGCACCTCGTTTACCAGCTGATCGAACATGGCTTCCGGCGCCATGCCCTGCTCCGCTCCCGCGATCTGCTCCAGATGCCCGAACTGCTCCTTGAACCAGTTGACCATCCAGTAACCGCGGAATATCTGCACCTCGGTGCTATATGCGCCCGGTACCGCCGCCGGATACGGTGGAATGAATGGCGTCACTTCCACGTATTTTTTGCTGGTGGTGTTGATGGTGGCAGTGGTGCCGTAACTCAGGCAGGCGATGTGCGGCTCCAGGCTGCCGGCGCCGATCACTTCGCAGGCTTTGTCGGCCGCCGCCGCCACCAGCGGTGTGCCTTCCGGGATGCCGGTGACCGCTGCTGCTTCCGCCGTGATGGCGCCGATGATGGCGCCTGGCTTCACCAGCTCGGGCAGCATCCCGGGCTTCACGCGCAAGGCTTCCCACTTCCAGTCGCGCGGCCCGGCCCATTTGTGGCGTTTGTAATCGAACGGCAGATAGGCGACCTGCGAACCGATCGAATCGACATGGCGTCCGCACAGGCGGTAGTTGAGGAAGCCTGACAGCAGCAGATATTTGTGGGTCCGTTCCCAGATTTCCGGCTGCTGCTCGGCGATCCAGTTGATCTCCGCTTCGCGCCGGAAGTATTCGATGGTGTCTTCCACGCGCGCCAGCTTGAAGGCGGTGCGCCACAGCAGGCTCAATGGCTTTTGCTTGCCTACGCGGCGCTGGTCCAGCCAGGTAATCGCCGGCCGCAGGACTTTACCGTCGCGGTCCACGTTGACGACGGTACCGCGCTGGGTGGTCACCGCCACGCCTTTGACGGCGCTGCGTGGAATGTCGGTGGTGCGCCACAGTTGCTGGCACGCGGCTGCCACGGCATCCCAGTAACCATCCGCGTCATGCTCGGCCCAGCCGGGATGCTCGGAGAAATATGCCTGCAAGTGGATTTGCGATTTGGCGGCGAGGTTGCCGTTTAAATCAAACAGCAACGCGCGTACGCTCTGCGTGCCATTGTCGATGGAGAGCAGGTATTGGTCTGCCATGGTGTCTCGTTATGGTTTTAGTTTTGGTAGATTGTAATGCCTGGACCACAGCGTCAGATAATCGGCTTGCTCGCTTTCCCAGCGCTGGTCACCCCAGCCAAGCTCCGGCTGGCAGATGGTGCGGATGCGCGGCAGGATATCCACGCCGCCGCCGCGCAACTGGATGCCGATGCGGCTACGGCGCAGCATCAGGTCTTCCAGCTTGCAGACGTCTTCGCGGCGCGCGGCCCAGCGCAGCTGCGCCCAGATGGTTTCCGTGCCGGGGATGCATGCCAGTTCGCCAGGCTGCGCGGCATCGAGCAGCGCCTGTGCCGAGGCGCCGTAGCGTCCCTGCAGACGCTGCGCCTGCCCTGGCGGCAGGTCCGGCATGTAGCGCAGCAGTGGCGATGGCGCAAACACGGGCTGCGGCGTCAGCTTGCCTTGTAGTTGGGGCAGGCGCGCGGCGGCCAGCTTGAGCACATCCAGCGCGATGACACGGAAGGTGGTCAGCTTGCCGCCGGTGACGGTCAACAGGCCATTCTCCAGCCACAGCGCATGGTCGCGTGTCTCTTTGGACGGATCGGCTTTGCCGCTGTCGATCACGGGCCGAACGCCTGCATAGGTGGCGATGATATCTTCGTCGGTCAGCTCCAGTTGCGGGAACTGGGCATGCAGCGCAGCCATGAGGTAGTCGCACTCCTCGCGCGTGATGGCCGCTTCTATCGACAAATCCTGTTTATGATCGACGTCGGTGGTGCCGACCAACGTCACGCCTTCCCACGGATAGGCAAATACCGGGCGGCCATCTGCCGGATGCATCAGGCTAATCGCCTGCGCCAGCGGCAGGCGCCAGGCCGGCAGCACCAGATGGCTGCCGCGCAAAGGCCGTAGCCTGTGCCCCGCGCCGCCGTCACCGGCCAAGGGAGGCTGGCGCAAGCGATCTGCCCAAGCACCTGTCGCACTGATAACCAGCCGTGCGCGCACTTCGTGCTGTTCGCCACTCAAGCCGTCCCGCAGCCATACGCCGGCTGCTTCGCCATCGTCATTGCGCACGAGGGATTCAACCGCCATGTAGTTGAGCGCCACACCACCGTGCTGGCGCGCTTCCTGCAACACGCGCAGCACCAGCCGCGCATCGTCGGTCTTGGCATCGGTGTAGACCATGCCGCCTTGCAGACCGTCCGTTGCCACGTTTGGCGCCAGCGCGGCAAACTCGGCACGGTCAAAATAATGACGTCCGCTTTGTCCTGCCATGCGGTCGTAGATCGCCAGTCCGACCAGGAACGCGCGCTTGCCCGGCTTGCGCCCGGCATAGTCGCCGAACGCAAAGCTTTGCGGCTCGACCAGGCCTGCGGCCTGTTGCAGCAGGTGTTCGCGCTCGTGCACGGATTCACGCGTGAGTCCAAACTGCCCCTCTTTAAGATACCGTAGGCCGCCGTGCACCAGCTTGGAGGAACGGCTGGACGTGCCCCACGCGAAATCGCGCTGCTCGACCAGCAGGACCTTCAAGCCACGTCGCGAAGCCTCCAACAGTATGCCGGCGCCTGTGATGCCGCCACCGATGACGACGGCATCCCACGCTCCCGCCAACGCATTTTGCCTGCTCATGGCAACAGCTTCCCTGGATTCATGATCTGCTGCGGGTCCAGATGGTCAAACATCGCCCGCAGCGACGACATCCCCAGGCGCCCCTTCTCCGCCGCCAGATACGGCGCGTGGTCCGTACCCACGCCATGCTGGTGGCTGATGGTGCCGCCATTCTCCACAATCGCCATGCTGACGGCCTTCTTCAGCGACTTCCAGCGCGCCAGATCCGACTCATAATCGCCCGCCAGACGGTACACAAAGGTCGTGTACACACTGGCGCCCTGCGCATACAGGTGCGACAGGTGGGTATAGGTATGCACCTGTTCGCCGTGCTGTTCCAGCGCCGCCGTCGCCGCCGTTTCTATCGCGCGCATCATGACTTCCACGCGTGGCCAGTCGACCGCCGTCTCCACGGTATCGATGGCAAAGCCGTGCTGCCATGCTGCGTTGCGCAGGTAGACGTTGCGGAAGCGGTTCTGCTTCCACTTGTCGCCCATATAGCGCCCCATGTGCACACCGCCGTGCGGAGTGGTCAGCGACAATGCCTCACGCAGGGCCGCGCGCGCCAGGGATTTACGGCCACTGACGCCGATCATCAGCATGCACTTGCCTTCCTTGCAGCCGCGCAGCGACAGATACCCTTCGAGCAGCGAGATCAGCTTCTTGTGGCCCGCCAGCGCCAGCATGGTCACCGTCTCCAGCGCATTTGACAGCCGCAGCATGGAGAGCGACAACCCCGCCTGCACGATCTGACGCACCGCCGTCTCGGCTGCCGACCAGCTGGGGAAGAACACCGCATGGAAGGACTCATATGCTGGCGCAGCCGTCACGCGCACCGTCGCCTCGGTCAGGATACCCATACGGCCTTCGGAGCCCAGCACCATCTCGCGCAAGTCTGGCCCCGCTGCGGATGCGGGGAATGTCGGCAGATGCAGCGTGCCGGATGGCGTCTCCATCGAGCCGCCACGGAACATCTGCTCGATCCGCCCATAGCGCAAGGACTGCTGCCCCGACGAACGCGTCGCAACCCAGCCGCCCAGCGTCGAATACTCGAACGATTGCGGAAAATGTCCCAGCGTATAGCCACGCGCACGCAGCTGCGCCTCCAGGTCCGGCCCGAACACGCCGGCGCCAAAGGTCGCCAGCTGCGACTCCGTATCCAGGTACAGCAGCTGCCGCATACGCGTCATGTTCACCGCCAGCGCCGGCATTTCAGCGGGCGCCGTCAGATGGCCGGCCACGCTGGTGCCACCGCCCTGCGGTATCAGCGCCACGCCATGCTGCTGCGCATAGTCCAGCAGGTCGCGTACGTCCTGCGCGCTTTCCGGATAGGCCACGCCATCCGGCGTCGTGCCGATCACGCCATAGCGTAGCCGCAGCCAGTCCGGCAGGCTCTGGCCCAGCGCATTGCGCAGCCTGACCTCCGGTGCGGCATCAATCAGGCGATGCGGCGGCAGGCGCGATTCACGCACCTGCGCGCATGCCTGCTCAAACGCCGCATCCTTCACCGGCTTGCCAGCGCCCACGCGCTGCACGAGAAAGGCCAAGGCCTCCTCATTGAGCGCAAATTCAACTGCATCATCACCCCAACCGTTCCAGCGTCTCATTGTTTTTCTGTCTCCCTGGCGGAGCGCTTGCTATACTGACGCGCACCGATTATTCACCAAATAAGGTTAAAACAATGCCTTCTGCCGGTATTGCGCATTCATGACATCCGCCTTGTTCGATCATGCCAAGCGCGTCGCTGGCTCTTATCTGCAACCGCTGCTGGAGGCTGCCGCCCAGCGCGGCGTCGACGCGCAGGCGCTGGAAAACGCGGCCGGTCTGGCGCCTGGCGCCCTCGATCCGCTGCCGGAGTCGCTGCCGGCCGATGTCTACGTGCGCCTGCTGGATATCGGCGCCGGGCTGGCCAACGATCCGCATTTCGGCCTGCATGTGGGCCAGTGCGTCAAACTGGGCACCTACACTGTCTACGGCCTGATACTTCTGAGCTGCCGCGATTTCGGCCAGGTCTTCGAACAGACCATGCGTTACGAGCAGCTGGCCCATGATCTGGGCCGTTCCTCCATGACGATCGACGACGAGATGGCCCGCTACACCTGGCATAGCAACTATGGCAGCGCTCACCGCCATCTGGCCGACAGCGTGTTTTCGGGCATACGCGTCTTCAGCAACTGGCTGGCCGGGATGAAGCTGCCCGCCAACCAACTGACCTTGACGCATGACGGCGGCCCGGCCGAACTGCGCGAGGAATACGTGCGGGTGCTGGGCGAGATGCCCGTCTTCGGCGCGCAAACCAATACCGCCAGCTTCACCTCCGCCATGCTGTCCTGGCCTGTGCCGAACGCGGACGTCAGTCTCTATCCGGTGCTGCAGCAGCACGCCGAGCAGCTGCTGCAACAGCGCACCACCTTGCAGCCCTCGATTACGCAGCAGGTCCATGCCGCCATCGTCGCCAATCTCTCGCATGGGCAGGTGCGGCTGGCATCGATTGCGCAGGAGCTGAAACTGTCGCCGCGTACCCTGCAGCGCAAACTCAGCGATGCGGGAAGCAGCTTCCAGCAGGTGCTGGACCAGGCGCGCTTCGCCCTGGCCCGGGATTATTTGCGGCGGCCGGAATTAAGCCTGGTGGATATTGCCTTCCTGCTTGGATATCAGGAGCAAAGCGCTTTCAATCACGCTTTCAAGGAGTGGGCCGGCGTCAATCCCGGCGCGTACCGCAGCAGTTAAATGGTATCGCCGCGCACCCGGACGAACGGGCCGATGCAGCGCTCCAGGTCACGCTCGACGCACATTACAAACAGGTTGCCGTTGGGGTGAAATTGCAAGTAGCTGGTAACGGCCTTGCCTGGTTTGGTGACCTCGCCACTGCAATCGCGCTTGCCGTTGTCTTTGAAGATGGTATCGGTTTCTTTGTAAAAGCCCTCTTTGTCGGGCTGGTCGCTGATGGTGAAGGTGGATTCGGCCACCTCCTCATTGCTGAACACCAGCGTGGTGCCGTCCGCGCGGATACGATAGGTCTCGGTGCAGGAACCATCGGGCAGCGTGATGCGCCAGGTGCCGACGACGGGATGATCCGCGCGCAATGGCGCACCAGACTTGGCGCCGGCAGCGGCCGATGCCACCGCAGGCAGCAGCGCCAGTGCCATCAACATCCAAACTCGCATCCGCATCGCACACCTCCGTTTATTTTTCCGCCACCTTCTTCATTTGCGACAGGCCGCTTTCAAACGCCGGACCGATCATGCTGTCCATGCTGACGAAGATCGTCATCAGCTTGGCCATAAAATCCGTCTTGCCTGACATGGTCCAGCTGACGACAGTGGTATCGCCTTTTGGCTCCAGCACAAAATCCGTCACGGCGCTTGACGCCATCGGCTGGAAGAAGTCCAGCTTGATGTTAACCTTGGCCGGTGGCGTCAGGCCAACGATTTCCATGCGGCCGCTGCCCACGTTTTTATTCCCTTCCCAAGCATAGACCGCGCCGAGATCCTTGGGCGCACCACTGAAGGTGCGTGTCATCCCGGGGTCCAGCTTCTCCCACGGCGACCACTGCGGCCACTGATGGAAGTCGCTAATGAGCGGCTGGATTTTTTCCGGCGGCGCCTTGATGGCGATGGAGCGCGTCACGCTGTAGGTGCCCGGCTGCAGGGCAGCCACGGCCAGCACAATCAGGATCAGCACCGACAGGCCAATGACAATCTTCTTGAACATGGTTTCCCCTTTTCTGGATTAATTATGCACCAGCCGGACCGGCAACACATCCGGCGTCATGGTGAAGGTAAAGCACTCGCGCGCCGACGGCGCACCGGGCACGCGCGCCAGCGCAAAATTCCGCGTCAACATGGACATCACCATCTTGATTTCCGCCATGGCGAGGTAACGCCCCGGGCAGAAACGCGGCCCGCCGCCAAACGGAAACAGCTTGCGGCCAGGATCGTCGCCCTGCCCGATGGCGCCGTCCAGCCAGCGTTCCGGCATGAAGCGCTCGGGCTCGGACAACTCGCATTCGCGCTCCGATGCATGGCGCAGCAGCAGGAAAATCACGGTACCCGCCGGCACGGCCAGATCGCCCAGCACCACATCCTGATTCGGCTCCGCCGCCATAAACGGCGCCACCGGCTTGAGGCGCATGGCTTCGCGCGTTGCGGCGTCGATGTATTTGAGCTTGTCCAGCAAATGGTAATCATCGAGCACGGTGCGCGCGCCCAGCACCTGCTGCGATTCCGCCGCCATGTGCGCCGCAGCCTGCGGGTGATCGGCCAGGAACTCCAGCAGCCACGCGGCAGTGTTCGACGTTGTGTCTTCGCCCGCAAACACCATGGTGATGGCGTTGCCCACCACGCCCTCATCGGTAAAGCCGGAATCCGGCTCGTCGCGCGCCACAATCAGGGCCTCCAGCATATTCGCGGGTTTCTGGCGCAATGCCGGATTCTCCACCAACCGCTTGCGCGCGCCGGCGATGAAACCGAAGATGGCCTGTTGAATGCGCGCTGCGGCGGCAATCGCTTCATGATCCTGCTCGCGCTTGAGCATCGGCACGCGCCAGTAGGCAAACGGCGTGGTCAGGCGCTTGGCCACCAGTTTGAACAGGAACTCGATATCGCGCTGCAGCGGATGCTCCTCCAGTTCCAGCGTGTTGATGTCCTGCCCCATGGCCAGGCCAATGGTCACATCCAGCGTGTACGCCTTCAGGTCGCGCAGCAAATCAACGGGGCGGCCATCGGCAATGGCGCGCTCCCAGCGCAGCCGCAGGCGTTCCGTCATCGCCGACAAGGTCGGGAAAAAGTTATGGATCACTTCCGGCGTCAGCGCGCGCATCACCAGCTTGCGCTGGCGGCGCCATTCCTCGCCTTCGGCCGTGAACAGGCCACGCGTGCCCACCTCATTGAGCATTTCCGCCGTGCGGCTGGAACGGCGCATCACGTCCGGCCGGTCGCGCAGCAGCGAGGCGATCAGATCGCGGTCGGCCGTGGCCAGCATCTGCTTGCGCATGATGCGGAAGCGGTAGAGCGGACCATGTTCGCGTGCCCAGCCCTCCAGAACACGGTGGAAAGGCTGGGCGCGAATCTCGCGTATATTGCCCATCAGCGGCCGCGCCCTTGGCCCTGGCAGATCGGTAATCTGGCGCTGCGGCGCCATGCCCCGTGTAAGTTCCATGATGTTTTTTCCCATTCCCGTCCGTCTCCGCGTACACTTGGGTCTCCAAATGTTGACGATATACTCACTCGCCGGAGGAAGCAAATGCTGTCGCACGTTTATGTGGGAATTAACAACTTTGAACCGGCGCTGACGTTTTACAGCGCGGTGATGGAGGCATTGGGCGCCAAGCTGCGCTTCGCCGATGCCAGCAAGCCGTGGGCGGCATGGCAACCGGCGGAAGGCGGGCGGCCGTTGTTTGTCATCGGCGCGCCCAACAATGGCCAGCCGGCTGTCGCCGGCAATGGCCAGATGGTTGCCTTGCTGGCAAATTCACGGGAGATCGTGGATCGCGTCTATGCAGCCGCGCGTGAGCATGGCGGCACTTGCGAAGGTGCGCCGGGTCTGCGTCCGCAGTATCACGCCAACTACTATGGCGCCTACTTCCGCGACCCGGAGGGGAATAAATGTGGCGTCGCCTGTCACGACGCCGTGCCGGATTAAGACTTAGGCCAGGGCTTCCTTGGCCGCTTCCTCAGGCGTCAAGCCTTCGTAGAACTGGTCGGTGAACCATTCCACCTGCTCTTCAATATGTTCCTGCGCCTGCTCCTGCGTGGCGCCGCCCTTGACCAGGAAGCCCTCCACTTCAATACACCAGTTAATCAGTTCCAGGGTTTCCGGGTCCAGCTCTTCTTTTTTCTTTGCCATGATTGCTCCTTACTTCTCGGGGTACAGCACTACTTGCAGATAGTTGTCGGTATCGAAGTAGCGTTGCGCGGCCTCTTTCAAGTCCGCAGCCGTCAGCGCGTTCACGCGTGACTCATAGGCCAGTATATCCTCTGGATTGTTATTGTTGAAGAAGGCATTTTGCAGGGACGCCATCCAGTAGCCGTTTTCACGCATGCCTTTGCGGTAATTCTTGATCCACGAGGCCTTGACCTTGTTCAGGTCCGCCTCTTCCGCGCCGCCCTGCTTGATCTTGTCGATTTCAGCAAAGGTCGCGGCCAGTACCTTGTCCACGTTCTCCGGCGCGCATGGCAGGCTGGCGTTGATGGTGTAGTTACCGTACGGGATACGGCTCATGGAGCCGTTCATGCCGCCGCTGTACATGGCGCCCATCTTCTCGCGCAGCGTTTCAATCAGCTTGAGATTCATGACTTCCACCAGCGCCTGCAGGCGCATGCGTTCGGCGCGCGAGTAAACCACTTCGCCGGTGAAGGACAGCGAGATCGTGCTCTTCGGCTCAGAGCCGGCATGCACCTCCTTCTTCACCACGCCCTTGATCGGACGGACGCCTTCGTCCTTGAACGCCACAGGAATCTCGCCCACCGGCAGACTGGCCAGGTAAGTCGCGATCAGCGGCTTGATCTTCGCCACATCGAAGCTGCCGACAATGAAGAAGGTGAAGCCGCGCGCGCTGGACATGCGGCTGTTATAGATATCCAGCACGCGGTCCAGCGCCAGCTGGTCAAAGTCGGCCGGCTTGGCGGCGCGCAGCACACGCGGGTTGTTGTTATACAGGGTGGACGTCACCGTGTCGTAGAACACCGACTCCGGCCGCGCCAGATTGTTCTGTGCCAGTTCGCGCTGGCGATCCACGTAGGCGGTGTAGATTGCAGCGTCCTTGCGTGGCTGCGTCATTTGCAGATACACCAGCTGCAGCATGGCCTCCACATCCGAACTGCCCGAGCTGCCGCCCACCGATTCATTGAGCGAGCTGACATTGGCACTGGAGCTCACGCTCTTCCCTGCCAGGACTTTCACCAGATCGTTGGGCGTGTAATTCAGCACGCCCATCTGGCCGACGATGCTGCTGGCGTAGTGCGCGGCAAAGACATCGCTGTCCGGCAGCAGCGACCAGCCGCCGTAGCGCAAGCCGCCCAGAATCACCTGGTCGTTATTGAAATCCGTCGGCTTGAGCACGACCTTGACGCCGTTGCTCAGCGTGAGTTCCGTGGTGCCGATGTTGGCGTTGACCTTTTCGCTGACAATGCTGCCGGCTTTCGGCAGCGCCGGCATCAGCTGGCTGGCGTAGACCTTCTCTTCCAGCGGCTTGACGGCATTCTTTTCCGCTGCGCTCGCAGTCGCCACCAGTTCATCGGCTTTCGGCTGCACCACGCCCGGCTTGTCGACGCCGGAATAGATCACCAGTTTGCTCTGATTGAGCGGAATCGCGGCACGCACGGCAGCATTCACCTCCTGCACCGTGATACCGGGGATCAGCTCCGTCGCGTAACGGTACTCCGCAGCGGTGCCAGGAATCGTCTCCTGCTCCAGGAAGTTACGGATGTATTCCGCCGCGTAGCCACCCGAGTCGGACTTGTCACGCTCGTTGTACATGCGCTCGTAATTCCGCAGCAGTCCTTTCTTGGCACGCTCCACTTCAGAAGCGGTAAAGCCGTACTGGCGCGCGCGCTGATCTTCCTCCACCAGCGCATTGATGGCCGGCGTCGCACCGCCCTTGCCCAGCACCGCGCCCGCGCCAAACGAGCGGTAACCGCGCACGATCTTGTTCATGCCGCTGCCGCCTTGCAGGAATGGCGGATTCGCTTGCTGCGTCAACTCGTACATGCGCTGGCTGAGGATGAAGCTGTACATGCTGTCGATCAGCTTCTGGCGGTAATCGGCAATCGTCTCGCCGGCCGGCCAGGACTGGATCGGATAACGGATGTAGACGGTGTTGGCGCTGACTTCCTTGTCGGTGAAGACGATGCCTTCGGAATCCTGGCGCTCAGGGATTTTGGCATATTCGCGTGGACGCGGCGTGGCGGGATTTTTCAGCTTGCCGAAATGCTGTTCAATCAGACGCTGCGCCTCGGCAGGATCAATGTCGCCAACAGCCACCACCGCCATCAGGTCCGGACGATACCAGTCGCGGTAAAAGCGCTTGATCGCGTCGTACTTGAAGCTCTTGAGGATGTCCTCCTTACCGATCGGCATACGCTGCGCATAGCGTGAGCCGTTCAGCACCTTGGGCAGCACGATCTTGTTCATGCGGTCGTCCACACCTTTACCGAGGCGCAGTTCTTCCAGCACGATGCCACGCTCGCTATCGATATCGGCATCGTTGAACGACAGGCCATGCGCCCAGTCTTCCAGCACCTGGAAGCCCTTCTCCACAACTTCCTTATTGTCCGTCGGGATAGGCAGGATATAAACCGTCTCGTCGAAGCTGGTGTAGGCGTTGAGGTCCGCACCGAACTTCACGCCAATCGACTGCAGATACGATACCAGCTCGTTGCGCTTGAAGTGCGTCGAACCGTTGAACGCCATGTGCTCCGTAAAGTGCGCCAGGCCTTGCTGGTCTTCGTCTTCCAGGATGGAGCCGGCCTTCACCACCAGCCGCAGCTCCAGCTTCTTCTCCGGGCGGCTGTTTTTTTGAATGTAGTAAGTCAGGCCATTGGCAAGTTTGCCAACCTTGACCTGCGGTCCAACTGGAATCTTGTCACTTAGCTTAAGTGGTGGGAGATCGTCGGCTTGCGCCAGAAAAGTACACGCCACCAGTGCAGCGCCGGACAGGATACGCAGGTTATTCAGCTTCATTCCGCAGTGCTTGAAAATTTTAGAGAACAGCTACCATACACCGAAATTCTTAATTTAGGCTAGAATCCTCGCTTGCCTGCCACCCGGCGGGTAACAACAACGACGTCTTCGGGGCGGGGTGCAATTCCCCACCGGCGGTAAAGCCCGCGAGCGCTTCGGCGCAGATCTGGTGTAACTCCAGGGCCGACGGTTAAAGTCCGGATGAAAGAAGATGTGCGCTTATTACGTATCCTGCTGCCCGAGCGATCGGCGTAGCTGGCTGCGCGTATTCGCTTGCCCTGTCGCGTTCCTGATTTTTACAAGGAGCGTTTCACCTATGCTGGACCAAACCGCAGTATCCCCTTACTCCCTCGTATCCGATGACCTGGAAGGCCGCATCCACGCGGCGCTGGAAGCCATGCGCGCCGGTGTGCCTGTCATTTTGCTCGATGATTTCGACCGCGAGAACGAAGCGGACCTGATCGTCTCCGCCGAAAAGATGACCGTGGAAACCATGGCCATGATGATCCGCGAATGCAGTGGCATCGTTTGCCTGTGCCTGAGCGCCGACAAGGTGCGCGAACTGGAACTGCCGATGATGGCGGCCAATAACGGCAGCCGTTACGGCACGCCGTTCACGGTATCGATCGAAGCGCGCGAAGGCGTGACCACCGGCGTCTCCGCTGCCGACCGCGTCACCACCATCCGCGCGGCGACGGCGGCAAACGCCAGGCCATCCGACCTGGTACATCCAGGCCACGTCTTCCCGCTGCGCGCCACCCCAGGCGGTGTGCTGGCCCGCAAAGGCCATACCGAAGGCTCGGTCGACCTGTCCACCATGGCGGGCCTGAATCCATCGGCCGTGCTGTGCGAGTTGATGAACCCGGACGGCACCATGATGCGCGGCGCCGACATCGAACGTTTCGCCGAACTGCACCAGATGCCCATTCTGACCATCGCCGAGATGATCGAATGGCGCACCAGACACGGTATTTAAACCGGTTTTCCCGGCTTGACGTAGCGGTAGACCAGGCATAGCGCGCCTGCGTATGCCGCTGCGATCAGCGTGAACGCCAGCGGCAGGCGCAGCGACCAGTTCTGCGCCATGTGCATCACCGTGCCCATCATCGCCACGCCCACCAGCGCGCCGATCTGCCGGTTGGCGTTGAGTGCGGCGGCGGCGCTGTTGGCGTGCGCCTTGCCGGCCACCAGCATCACGGTGGCAGTCATGCCAGGGATCGCAATACCGATCGCAACGTTCATCACCACCGCCGCCGCTACCAGCAGCGAGTAAGGCGTTTCGGGACGCAGGCCAAGCAGCATCAGTACCGCCATGAGCAGGCCAACCATCAGGCCATACAGCATCGGCGGCCGCGTACCTGTGCGGGCGGTAATGCGGCCCGAGGTCAGATTGCCGATGGCGAAAGCTGTCATCATGGGAATCAGTTTCAGGCCCGTTTGCAGCGCGTCCGCCCCGCCCTGCTGGATAAAGAGGCTAAGCAGGAACAGCTGGCCAAACACTGCAAAATTAATCATGAAGCCGACGCCGTTGGCCGCCGCGAATGCCGGCGTTTCAAATAGCGCCTTGGGCAGCAGCGGATGGGCGCCATTGCGTTCGCGCCGCACTAGCAGCGTCGCCACGGCCATCGCTGCAGCCGCCGCTGACAACACCGCAGCGGACGTCCAGCCCAGCACCGCGCCTTCAATCAGCACAAAGCTCAGCGCCGCCAGCATCGCCACGCCCAGCGCGTGGCTCAGCATCGACAGATCACGCTCGTGGCGCGGCGTGGCAGGCGCCAGCACCTGCGTCAGCGCGATGCCCAGCAGGCCGATAGGCACGTTCACCCAAAACACGCTACGCCAGCCAAATTCGTGCACCAGCAGGCCGCCCACCAGCGGGCCGGCGGCCGACGAGCAGCCAACAATGGCCGACCATGTGCCCAGCATGCGGGCACGCGTGGCCTGGTCTTCATAGGCATGCGTCAGCAGGCTCAGGGAACTGGGCATGAACAGCGCGGCGCCGGCGCCTTGCAGCAGGCGCGCGGCGATCAGCGCGTTGCCACTCGGCGCGATCGCGCATAGTACCGAGCCAAGGATAAACACGCTCAACCCGCCCTGATACACGGCTTTGGGGCCGTAGCGGTCGGCCAGCGCGCCGCCCGCCATCAGCAACGCGGCAAAAGTCAGCGTGTAGCCATCCACCACCCACACCAGGCCCGTGAGCGGCACCGACAGGCTGGCCGAGATATCGGACAACGCCGTATTGACGGCGGTGACATCGATCATCGCCATCACAAAGCCGATGGCAAGCGTCATCAGCATCAGCAGCGGGGGAATCTGGCGGGCTGGCGCCGCCGTTGTGGTTGTCGTGTTCATGCGCGCATGGTAGGCCGCTTGCGCGATGCAGTAAATACGCATAACATCAGCACTCCGATGCAAAAATGCATCATGTGAAATGGCTGCCATGGACTGGGACAACGCCCGCATCTTCCTCGCGATTTACCGCAAAGGCACGCTGCGCTCTGCCGCCGCCATGCTGGATATCGACCAGGCCACCGTCGGCCGGCGCCTCAACGCGCTGGAAAGTTCGCTGAACGCGCGGCTGTTCTTACGCACGCCATCGGGCTATATGGCCACGCCGGCCGGCGAACTGGCGCTCAGCGCCGCCGAGAAGATGGAGCAGGCGGCCCTGCAGTTCCAACGCGAGATGCAGGGCATCGACAACCGCCTGTCGGGCAGTGTGCGCGTGACCACGTCCGACACCATGGCCATCCACTTTGTCATCAACGCCATGCAGCGGCTGCACGTGCAGCATCCCGATATCCGCATTGTGCTGAGCACCAGCACCGATATCACCAGCCTGACGCGGCGCGAGGCCGACCTTGCGGTACGTACCCTCAAACCCACCAGTCCCGACCTGATCTCGCGCCACCTGGTCAGGCGCAGCATGGGCCTGTACGCTACGCCAGGCTACCTGAAGGCGCGCGGCATGCCGGTCCAGGGCAATGGGCTGGCCGGCCACGACATCGTGATCTATCAGGCCACAGTGGCTCCCCGCCATCGCGAGAAAATATGCCTGGAGCCCGTGCACAACGCACGCGTCGCCATGGAGGTCAACAGCGGCCTGGCGCTGATCGAAGCGGCGCGCCAGGGCATGGGCGTCACCGAACTGCCCTGCCACATGGCCGACGGCGACAAGCGGCTGGTTCGCATCTGGCCGGAACGCGTCGATCACTATGACGTCTGGCTGGTGATGCACAGCGATTTGAGCCGCAGCGCGCGCGTACGCGCAGCAGCGGACGCCATCATCGCCAGCTTCCCGGAAAAGTAGCGGACGCCTGTCTGGGCGCCTGCGGTGCTAATATGCCAATATGAGCACACAAGCATCGATCCCTACCGTCCTGCAACGGCTGCATCAAGGCACAGTCGACTGGCTGCATAGCTGGTGGCGGCTGCTGCACTTTGCGGTGGTGATGTTCACGCTGGCCCTGCTGCCGTCCACCTATGGACACGACAAGCGTCCCCTGCTCGCCCGTCACCTGGTTGCCGATACGGCGCCCAACCTGGCCTGGTATGGCGTGCTGTCCGCGCTGGTCAGTCTGGTGCTGATACGGATTGTGGTGGTGACCTCGCAAAGCTACGGCCTGTCGCGCTTTGCGCTGGAGATGGTGGTGCGGGTACTGGTGCTGGAACTGGTCCCGCTGACGGCGGCAGCCTTCGTTGCCTTGCGCACCACACTGCCGGCAGGGTTGGAATTCGCCCAGCGCCGCAGCGCCGGCACGGTGACGCTGGCCGAGCTGCACACCGAGTTCTTCCCGCGCGTGGCGGCAGGCATCTTCGCCGTGTGGATGCTGGCGGCGGTCAGCTGCGTACTCACGCTGATACTGGCCTACCTGTCGCTGTATGGCTTTACGCCGTGGGCAATGGCTGGCTACACGCGCGTGGTGGGACAGGTGTTCAACCCGGCCGTGACACTGATCCTGGTGCTGAAAATCGTGTTCTTCAGCTTTGCCGTCGGACTGATTCCGATGGCCTCCTCCTTTTATTTTGGCGCCAGCTACCGCAACAAGGTCACGCACGGCCTGTCGGACATGGTGCGCCTGTTTGCCGTGATGCTCTTCATCGAAATCGCGTCGCTCATGGGGAACTACTACTGATATGACAGAACAAACCAACGAAACCGCCCCGGTGCGGAATGCCGAATTCAAGGCCGCCATGCTGCTGGTGCTGATGGTGGTGCTGGTACTTGGATCCGCCCTCTACCTCATGTACGCGCGCGGCGCCTTCGAGTCCACCCAGACGCTGGTGCTACAGGCCGATGATTCCGAAGGCGTAGTGGTCGGCATGGACGTCACCTTTGCCGGCTTCCCCATCGGTCGCGTGCGGCGCATTGAATTAAGCAAAGAAGGCAAAGCCCACGTGCTGGTCGACGTCCCGCGCAAGGACGCGCACTGGCTGCGCAGCTCCAGCATCTTCACGCTTGAACGGGCGATCGTCGGCGGCGCCAAGCTGCGCGCGTTCAGCGGCATCCCCACCGACCCGCCATTGGAAGACGGCGCCACACGTTCGCTGCTGGTTGGCGATGCAGCCGCCGAAATCCCTCGCCTGCTGGCGTCGGCACGGGGACTGCTGCAAAACCTGAACGACCTCACAGCGGAAAATTCCGCACTGGCCGCCAGCCTCGCCAATGTGCAGGGCGTTACCGGCAAGCTCAATGGCCCGTACGGCGCCATGGGCGTGATCGCCGGCGACGACAAAAACGCACAGCAGCTTGTGGAACGCGCCAACAAGCTGCTGGTCACCGTCAATGCGCTGGCGGTAAAGGCAGATAGCCTGATCGGCCACGCCGACGAACGCGTCTTCGGCCAGCAAGGCGTGATGACGGATGCGCAAGCCACCATCGTCCAGTTGAATGGATTGCTGGCGGATGCGCGCAACAGCCTGAAAAAAATGGATGCCGTGCTGGTTGAAGCGCAGGCCGTCGCCTCCAACACCAAGGAAGCCACGGCAGATCTGGGCACCTTGCGCGGTGAAGTGGAAAGCAGCTTGCGCCGCGTCGAACAGCTGGTCAACGAAATCAACCGCAAATGGCCATTCAAGCGCGATACGGAGATCAAGCTGCCATGAAAAAAATCATCGCGATGTCCGCCCTGCTGCTCGCTGGCTGCGGCAACAATCCTCCTGTGCCAGACTGGCAGATGAACGCGCAAAACGGCATCGAACGCGCCACGGCAGCCTACATGGAAGGCAACGCCCGCGTTGAAGCAGCAGAACGCCAGCGCGCCCACAGCGCGCTGGCCAGTACCGGCAAAGTGGATTTGATGATACGTGCGGAACTGATCCAATGTGCGGCCCGGGTCGCGTCGCTGGTCTTCGAAGATTGCGCCGGCTATCAAAAACTCGCACAGGACGCCAGCCCGGCGGACCGCGCCTACGCCGCCTATCTGGCCGGCCAGGCCACCGTCGCCGACGCAGCCCTGCTACCTGCGCAGCACCAGGCGGTGGCAGCCGCCGCAAGCGACCAGGCAGCAGCAAGCGCCGTCCAGGCCATCGCCGATCCTTTGTCCCGGCTGGTGGCCAGCGGTGTCCTGCTGCGCACCAGCCGCGCCAGCCCACAAGTGCTGTCCAACGCCGTGGACACCGCCTCCGCCCAAGGCTGGCGCCGGCCACTGCTTGCCTGGCTTGGCGTGCAGGCCATGCGCGCCGAGCAGGCTGGCGACACGGCCGAAGCCCAGCGCATCAAACGCCGCATCGCCCTCATCACGCGCTAAACCAGGAACCGCCATGACCGTTCTCGAAACCGCCATCCCGCAGCAGAGCGAAATCGCCCAGCGCCTGCCCGACGCCTATTTTCACGACTGCTTTAGCGTGGATACCACGCCAAACACGCCGTCCGCGCTGGAGACCTATCTGAAGGTGATCGCCACCACGCCACGCTGGATCAACACCGCCATGGGGCTCCGCAACCGCATCGTCCAGCTGGTCGGCCTGCAAGACCTTGGCCTGCTGACCGACATCGATCCAGACAAACCTGCCAGTGCTTACAAGGTGGGCGACCGTATCGGCATCTTCCGCATCCGCTACCTCAGCGAGCGGGAAGTCATCCTCGGCGACAACGACAAGCACCTCAAAGTCGAACTCTCCGTCTGCAAGACGCAGCAGCAGGTTTCGGTCAGCACCGTGGTCCACATCAACAATACGCTGGGACGCATCTATATGTTCTTTGTGGCGCCGGCCCATCGCCGCATCGTTCCCGCCACGTTGAGGAAAGCCCGCTTGCTGTAAAATCCTGCTTCCAACGCATCAGGGATTTACATGGCCTCCACCCTCGCCCGCACTGTACGCGGGCTGTTTTCCGTACTTGCACTGTCCTGCGCGATGCTGGCGCAGGCCGCACCGCAGAAAGTCATCGTCGACATGGACATCGGCGACGACATCGATGACGCCTTCGCATTGGGCCTGCTGCTGCAAAGCCCCGAGATCGAGATTGTCGGCATCACTACCGCCTGGGGCGACACCGCACTGCGCGCGCAACTGCTGGAGCGCATGCTGCGTGAAACCGGCCACGGTCAAATTCCGATAGCCCAGGGTATCCGTACCACCGGCAACCCGCAGCCATTTACGCAAGCCCGCTATGCCCAGCGCGGCAAACTGCCGCCAAAGATCGACGCGGTCGGTTTCATGCTGGACCAGATCAGGCGCCAGCCCGACCAGATTACCTTGCTGGCCCTTGGTCCGCTGACCAATATCGGCGCCGCCATCGAGCGCGATGCCGCCACCTTCGGCAAGCTCAGACAGGTCGCAATGATGGGTGGCTCGGTACGCAGCGGTTACCGCAAATCGCACTACGTGCCAGCGCGTCCGGCTGACAGGGAGTACAACATCGTCTCCGACATCGCCAGCGCACAAAAGCTGTTCACCTCCGGCGTGCCGATTGTGATGATGCCCGTCGATTCCACGCAAATCCGACTCGACGAAGTGGAACGCAACGCCCTGCTCGGCCACGGATCGGCCGTCACCGACGCATTGGCCCTGCTCTACCACCAGTGGATAAACGCCTATCAGCCATGGTCCAGCAATATGCCGTCGCTGTTTGACGTGGTGCCGGTCGCATGGGTGATCGATCCATCGGTTTGCCCCACCATCCCGTTGCGCATCGCGGTCGATCACGAAGGCTACACGCGCGAACAGGCTGGCACCCCCAACGCCCAGGTATGCCTGGCCTCTGACCAGAAGCGCTTCTTTGAGATTCTGATGCCGCGTTTATTGAAGGACTAAACCATGGCCCTCGTCTACTCCACCGAAACCGGGCGTATCTGCCCGGACTGCCGCAAGCCGCTCAGCGACTGCACATGCAAAGCCGCCGCCAAGGCCAGGCCGATTGGCGACGGCAACGTCAAAGTCTCGCGTGAATCCAAAGGACGCGGCGGCAAAACCGTCACGCTGGTGCGTGGCCTGCCGCTGGATGCCGACGCACTGGCAGCGCTGGGCAAGCAATTGCGCAGCGCCTGCGGTTCCGGCGGTACCGTCAAGGATGGCGTCCTCGAAATCCAGGGTGACCATTGCGAACGCGTGATGGCCGAGCTGACACAACTCGGCCACAAGCCCAAGCGCGTGGGCGGCTAAGCCTTATTTACGGGTGCGCTGGTAGGACTGATAGATGTTGTCACGCTCCAGCGCACGCCCGTCACGTACGGCCGCAATCCATTCATCGGTGTTGGCCACGGCCGCAAAGCTCGAATGGAACACCGTGCTGAAAACCCGGTGTATCTCTTCCGCACTCGCTTTGCCGGCCGCATTTTCATACGATGGCGAGCCGCCGGCATCCGCCAGAAACTCCACCGTCAGCCCCTTGTGCGCCGCTTCGAAGATCGTTGAAGCATTGCAGTTGTGCGTCATATAGCCGACCACCGTCAGCGTATCGATGCTGTTGGCGGCGATCCATTTGTCCAGATCCGTATCCGTGAACACGCTGGCGTAAGCCTTGTTGATCTGGTGGCTGGCCTGGCGCCTGGCCACTTCCGGGTGCAGTTTCCAGCCCTCCGAACCTTGGGCAAAGATAGGCGACTGTTCCGGGGCGTCGTGCTGCACGACGACGACCGGAATTTCAGCCACGCGCGCAGCATCCATGGCGCGGGTGATATTCGGCAGGGAGACAGCCACTGGTGGGTATTCAATCGGCAATTGACCGCTGAAGTATTCGTTTTGTACATCAATGACAAGCAGGGCACGACGCATTTTAGTTCTCCTTGGTGGGTTGCGATGAGAGACATTGTGCGCGTTCAGCGGCTGCCAAAACAGTGGCCCGTAGGCATACATACGATACAATCGGGCCATGCGCGCCCAATATAAAATTGCCGTCGTCGCCTTCGACGACATCACGCCCTTCCATCTGTCCGTTCCAGGCATGGTATTCCGGCATGTGGAGGCGTTCGACATCAGGATCTGTTCGCCCGATCCTTCGCCATTGCGCACCACCGGCGGTTTCGACATCTCCGTTCCTTACGGCTTGCAGACAATGAGCCGCGCCGATATCGTCATCGTACCGACCTGGCATGATGACTGCCGGCCAGCGCCTGCGACGCTGCTGGATGCGCTGCGCCGCGCCCACCGCCGTGGCGCCCGGATTGTCGGCCTGTGTCTGGGCGCGTTTCCGCTGGCGGAAGCGGGGCTGCTGAATGGCCGCACCGCCACCACCCACTGGTCGTTTGCGCACATCTTGGCCGAGCGCTTCCCGGCCGTCACCGTGGACCGTGAAGTGCTTTACGTGGATGATGAGATTCTGACGTCAGCCGGCGTGGCGGCGGGACTGGATTGCTGCCTGCACCTGCTGCGCGAACTATGCGGCGCCGAAGTGGCCAACCGCGTGGCGCGCCAACTGGTGGTGGCGCCGCATCGTCAGGGCGGACAGGCCCAGTTCATCGAGCGTCCGATTCCCGTCAGCGGCAGCGATGACCGCTTTACGCAAGTATTGGAATGGGTGAACCAGCATCTGGCCCACGATCACAGCATCGACGCACTGGCCGGCCGCGCGGCCATGAGCCGCCGCAATTTTACGCGCCACTTCCGTGACGCCACCGGCACCTCGTTCAAGCAATGGCTGCTGAACCAGCGCGTAGCGCACGCCCAGGGCTTGCTGGAGACCAGTGATGTATCGATAGAAGTGGTGGCGCAGGAAGCCGGCTTCGGTTCGGCGCTATCGCTGCGCCAGCACTTCCGCGCCACGCTGCATACATCGCCGTCCGAATACCGGCGTCAGTTCCGCGATACTGCGGCCTGATTATTTTCCGGCCGCTTCAAGCGCAGCGGCTTCGCGCAGCTTGTCCTTCTTGCTCTTGCGCTTGCCCTTGATGCCACCGTTGACGATGTCAGTCACACCATTGGCCGGCGCCGGCGCCACCTCGGTCGGTTCAAAGCCGGCAATCACTTCACGCTCGACGCGGCCGCCCTGGCGGCTCTCGATCAGGCGGAAATGCTGTTCCGTTTCGGCGGTCACAAAGCTGATCGCCACGCCGCTCAAACCGGCGCGGCCGGTGCGGCCTATGCGGTGGGTGTAGTCGACCGCGGAGCGCGGCAGATCGTAATTGACCACAGCGGGCAAGCGCGCCACATCAATGCCGCGTGCCGCCACGTCAGTCGCCACCAGCACTTGCAGGCGGCCCTCTTTAAAGTCCTTCAGCGCGTCGGTACGCGCACCCTGGCTCAATTCGCCATGGAAGGACGCGGCGCGGATGCCATTGCGGTTCAACTTCTCGGCCACATGGTCGGACGCATATTTGGTAGCGACAAACACCATCACACCGCGCCATTGATTTTCCAGGATCAGATGCTTGAGCAGCATGGTACGGCGCGGCACATCCACCGTGATCGCGCGCTGCTGGATGTCCGGCTGGCTCTCCGGCTCCGCCAGGACTTCAATCCGCGACGGCTGATGCAGCATGCTGTCCGCCAGCGCCTGTACAGCAGGCGGGAACGTCGCGGAAAAGAACAGGCTCTGACGCTGCTTGGGCAGCAGCTCCAGGATGCGGTTCAGTTCTTCGCTAAAGCCCAGATCCAGCAAGCGGTCTGCCTCGTCCAGCACCAGCATGCGGGTATGCGAGATATCCAGTGCGTTGTGGTCAATCAGATCCAGCAGACGGCCCGGCGTCGCCACCACAATGTCCGCGCTACCCCGCAGCGCCATCATCTGTGGGTTAATCGACACACCACCGAATACCACCGCCAGCTTGACCGGTTCATTCAGATGCTCCGCCAGCTTGCTGATGGACTCCCCTACCTGCGCCGCCAGCTCGCGCGTCGGCACCAGCACCAGGCCATGCAGCTTGCGTGGCCATTTACGCTTCTCCACCATCGATTGCAGCAGCGGCAGCGCAAATGCGGCAGTCTTGCCGGAACCGGTTTGCGCAGCGCCCAGCACATCCTCTCCGCGCAGGATGGCGGGAATGGCGGCGCGCTGGATGGCGGTCGGTTCCTGAAAGCCGATTTCGGTAACGGCGTTAAGCAATGAGGGTGCAAGGCCCAGCGTAGAGAAAGACATGTCGGCCTTTGGGTAGGTGAATACGGTGAAAAGCCAACAGTATAAAGCATGCGGCAAATTTGCCCTTCCCGGCCATTCGTGGGAATATAGCCTTTTTGACCACGCAAAAGATCATGATTAACTGGGACGCCCACGCTTGTCTGCCGCAACATCCACTGGCCGACTTCACGCCGGTGCGCAAGCTGCACGCCGCAGGCGTGAATTATGTCTCGCTGAACGTGGGCGCGGACATGAACCCTGTGTCGCAGGTAATGTCCGTGATCGCGGGCTACCGCGCCACCATCGCCGCCGACCCAGAGCGTTATGTGCTGGTGTCCAGCGTGGACGACATCATTCAGGCCGCAGCCGACGGCCGCATGGCCATCACCTTCGATCTGGAAGGCGCCATGCCATTGATGGAGCAGCCGGAAATGGTTGCGCTGTATGCGCAACTGGGCGTGCGCCAGATTCACTTCGCCTACAACCGCAACAACAGTGTCGCGGATGGCTGCCATGATGTGCCACGCGGCCTGACGTCCCTGGGCCACCGCATGGTGGAAGCCGTCAACGAAAATGGCATCCTGATGGACTGCTCGCATACGGGCCGTCTGTGCAGCCTGGATATCATGAACACCTCATCCCGGCCAGTCATCTTCAGCCACGCCAATCCGTACACGCTGGTGCAGCATGGCCGCAACGTGACGGACGAACAGATTCGCGCCTGCGCGGCGACTGGCGGCGTGGTGTGCGTCTCCGGCCTCTCCTTCTTTATCGGCAGCGCGCAGCCAACCGCCGACGACGTGGCACGCCACGCGGCCTACGTGGCCGACCTGGTGGGCGTACGCCACGCCGGCATAGGGCTGGACATCTGCTTCACCGAGCCTGGACTGGATGACACGCCACCGGGCGCATTCGATCCATCGCACTGGTGGCCTGCCTCCGCCGGCTACAGCATGGAGCAGCCGCCCACCTTCACGCCGCCGGAAGTATGGCGCGAGCTGCCGCTCGCGCTGCGCAGGGTTGGCATGAGCGACAGCGAAGCGGAACTGGTCCTGGGCCGCAATATGATGCGCGTGGCACAACAAGTCTGGAACGCGCCACAGCCACTCGCCAAAGCCGCCTGATTATCTGTGCAACCGGCTTCTCAGGTACGCCGTCAGTGCCAGCTTGAATTCCGCCACCAGCTCACGGCGCTCAGCCGCCGTCGCCTGCGCATACAAGGGATTAAGTCCCTTCACGATCTGTAGCGCCACGGTGGCAGTGCGCTGCGCTTCTTCCACAGGCATTTCCGGCCGCTTTTCCCGGAGCGCGGCGCCAAACTGCGCTCTTAGTCGCTGGCGTGCATCGGCACTGCGCTGATAACCGAGCGTGGCATTCAATAATGTGAAATAAGCTGGCCGCTCGTCAAAGAAGCCGATCATCAGATCAAATATCCGGTCCGCCAGCGCAGATACGCCAAGCTGCGCCGCTTCGGCGATCAGGCCACTCCAGCGCAGCGCCATCTCCTCGCCATATTGCTCCCGCAAGGCGCGGGCCAGCGTCAACTTGTTCGGAAAATACTGATAAAGCGCGCCAATCGATGAACCGGATCGTTCAGCGATTGCCGTCATCGTGGCCGCATCAAAACCGGATTCGGCAAACACGGCGCCAGCCGCATCCAGCATGGCAGCCATGCGTAATTCGCCCCGCAACTGCTGCGGCTTGCGTCTTGGTGTTTTCATGGTATCTGAGGACATCCTCATATTATAGAGTACAATACATGAGGACAACCTCACATTTAGGACGGCACCATGGAATTCACAAGTACTGCACTGGTATTGATCGATCTTCAACACAGCAATGTGGCGCGCTCGCTGGCACCGTATTCATCGCAGCAGGTGGTGGACAATTGCAGCCGTCTGGCAAACACAATACGCAGCAAGGGCGGCACAGTCGTCTACGTCCGCGTGCTGGTCAACGAGATGTTGCAACTCCCTGCCGATATTTCTCTGGCACGCGATCCATCCGCGCCGCCTCCACCACCACAGGCGTCAGAACTGGTGCCACAGGCAGGTTTCCAGCCGGACGACATCGTTATCGAGAAACGACAATGGGGTGCGTTCCATAGGACTGCACTGGACCAGCAGTTGCGACGCCGTGGCATCCGCACCGTCATCATGGGTGGCATTGCCACTAACTTTGGTGTTGAATCGACCGCGCGTGCAGCTTTCGATCATGGCTATGCGCTGGTATTTGCGCATGACGCCATGTCCAGCATCAAAAAGGAAATGCACGAGTTTGCGGTGCAAAGCATATTCCCCTTCATCGGTCAGGTCCGCAGCACAGCAGACCTGTTAAATACGCAGTAATCAAGCACTGAGATCCTGCATTTCGCTGTACAGATTAGCCTTGCCTTCAAAGCCGATGCCCACCAGGTCCGGCATGGTGATGTAGCCGTTATCGACCTGCACGCCATCCGGGAAGCCGCCGAAGGGCTGGAACAGGTCTGGGTAGGATTCATTGCCCCCCAGGCCCAGGCCAGCGGCGATGTTCAGCGACATCTGGTGGCCTCCGTGCGGGATGCAGCGGTTGCGCGACCAGCCATGCTGGTGCAGCATATCCAGCGTGCGCAAATACTCCACCAGACCATAGCTCAGGGCACAGTCGAACTGCAGCCAGTCGCGGTCCGCGCGCATCCCACCGTAGCGGATCAGGTTACGCGCATCCTGCATGGAGAACAGGTTCTCGCCTGTCGCCATGGGTTTGTCGTAATAGTTGCGCAGCGTGGCTTGCAGTTCGAAGTCCAGCGGGTCGCCTGCCTCTTCGTACCAGAACAGATCATATTGCGACAGCGCTTTGGCGTATTTGACGGCCGTGTCCAGATCAAAGCGGCCGTTGGCGTCGACCGCCAGCTTCTGGCCATCCCCCAGCACGCTGAGGATGGAGTCGATGCGGCGCAGGTCCTCGTCCAACGAAGCGCCACCGATTTTTTTCTTGACCACGTTGTAGCCACGGTCGATATAGCTGCGCATTTCGTCTTTCAGCGCCTCGTGACTCTGGCCCGGATAGTAGTAGCCGCCGGCAGCATAGACGAATACCTTGCGGTCCGGGGCGCCGGCGCCGTAGCGCTCCGCCAGCAGCTGGAATAGCGGCTTGCGTTCGATCTTGGCGACGGCGTCCCAGATCGCCATGTCGATGGTGCCGATGGCAACCGAACGCTCGCCATGGCCGCCCGGCTTCTCGTTCTTGAACATGCAGTCCCACACCTTGTGCGCGTCCAGATTGGTGCCCTCATCGTTCAGCAGCGATAGCGGATCGGCTTCCAGTATGCGGGGGATGAAACGCTCGCGCATCAACTTGCCCTGGCCATAGCGGCCGTTGGAGTTGAACCCGTAACCCACGACCGGCTTGCCATCGCGGATCACATCGGTAATGACCGCCACCAGGCTCAAGGTCATTTTGCTGAAATCGATGTAGGCGTTGCGGATTGGGGAGCTGATCGGGATGGTCTTTTCGCGTATCTCGACAATTTTCATGTTGTGGTCTCCGTGGAAGAATGGTGACAGCTTACTCTTGAAAGATAGTCGTATAATTTACTGACATTGATTCCTTTATTAACTTCAAGTGAATAACGACATCGTCTCGGAAATGGCATTCTTTGTGCAGCTGGCCAGGCTGGGCAGCCTGGCCGCCACTGCCCGCGAGCTGGGTCTGACGCCGCCAGCCATCACCAAACGACTGCTGCAGATGGAGCAGCGTCTTGGCGTCCGCTTGCTGAACCGCACCACGCGGCGCGTCAGCCTGACCAGCGAGGGGGAGACTTATCTGACACAAGCTGCACGCATCCTGGCGGACATCCGCGACATGGAGGAATCCGTATCCAGCAGCCGCGCCGCACCCAAAGGCCTGTTGCGCGTGAATGCGACGCTGGGATTCGGGCGCACGACGATTGCCCCGCTGGTGTCGGCGTTCGCCAAGCGCTATCCCGACATTGAAGTGCAGCTCCAGCTCACCGACCGCGCCATCAATCTGGTGGAAGACGCGTACGACCTGGGCATCCGCTTTGGCGAGCTGCCGGATACGCGCCTGGGCGCGCGCAAAATCCTCTCCAACCAGCGCTACCTGTGCGCCTCGCCGGCCTACCTGAAACGCAATGGCATACCGCAGACACCACAGGAGCTGACGCAGCACCGCTGCATCCTGCACCGCCAGAACGACGATACCTACAGCACCTGGAAACTGCAAAAGGGCCGCAAGCACGAAACCGTGAAAGTCCACGGCAGCCTGTCCAGCAATGACGGTGATGTGGTGCTGGGCTGGGCGCTCGACGGCCATGGCATCCTGCTGCGCTCCGAATGGGATGCGGCCAAGTATCTGGACAGCGGCCGCCTGCAAGTCATCCTGCCCGACTACACCCTGCCCTCGGCGGACTTGTACGCCTATTACCCCAGCCGTCAGCAGCAACCCGCCCGGGCGCGGGCCTTTATCGACTTCCTGGTAGAGAGCGTGCCGGCAGCCACTGGGCCACGCCCCAGGACAACTCCGGGACGATAAATAGCCACAACAGCGGTGCACCGGTGACGTTCAGCGCCCACATCATCCAGGTGGTGAACAGCAGCCGGGCGACACCGTCGAAGCGGCCGTAGCGTACTTGTGGATCGCTGATGCGCAAGGCGGCCCACACCAGCACCACGCTGCCCAGCAGGCACGCGAACAGCACGTGAAATGGCGTGAACTCGGGCAGCGCCGTACCACCCAGCTGCTGGTTGATGGCATTCAGTTGCGTGTGCGCGGCGGCGAAGGTCCACGGCGTGGCAAACGGCGCGGTGACAATCAGATCGTAGATGGCGCTGCCCAGGACGATTTTGCGGAAGGTTGCGGCTGCAAGCATGTGATCTCCTCAAAGTGATGAGGCATGCTAAAGGCTGGAGTACACTCCAGGGTCAAGCATAATCTGGAGACCTGTATGCAAATCGGAGAGATGGCCGACGCCACTGGCCTAAGCCGCGACACCCTGCGTTTTTACGAAAAGCGCGGCTTGCTGCGCGCTCGCCGCAGCGCCAATGGCTATCGCGACTATCCGCCGGAAGCCGTGGACTGGCTACGCTACATTCGCCTGGCGCAGACACTCGGCTTCACACTGAATGAAATCGAAGCCGACCTGCCGCTGCTGGCCGAACCGGATGCCGCCGCACCTCAGTTGCGCGCCGCGCTGCAACGCAAACTCGCTGACATCGACCAGCGCATCTCCGGTCTGCAAATGCTGCGCGGGGAACTGGCGCGGCGCATAGGCGACAATATGCAGAACTGCCCATTGCAACCCATCCCTGAATAGCAATTCATTCACCCGGCGATGAAGTCCCTGCTATTGCAGCTTGTTGCAATCCAGATCCAGTTCATACGCCTGGTCCAGTTGCACCTGCCGGCCGCCGACATTTAACTCCTTGTAGCGCGGCGCCTCCAGCGTGTACTCTCCCTTGCGCAGCTTTTCCATGAGCGGTTTGCAGGTGATGTGGCGGTAGCTGATGGAGGCGACCACCGTCCACTGGCCGTCACGTCCCTCTGCAAACAGTTGCCCGCCCCCGGGACTATGCTGCTCCACCAACAACACCTCCGGTTTGCCATCGCCATCGGCGTCAATCAGGATCGCATCGCACTTCCCCTCTTTCGTGCTCAGGCAATCGGGCTTTTGATTATCCGGAATGGCATCCCATTTCTGCGCCAGGAAGCTGGCTGGCAGCGTGGCTTTGGCCGGCCAGACAGTCAGGTTGTCCGCCACGGCGACTGGCGTCGTAGAAAGTGACGCCGCCTTCCAGCGGTCCGTATCTGTCCACGCCAATGCTTCGGCAGCGCCGCGTTGCAATGCGGCGGCGTCCGGCCCTGTGCTGCGCAGCTTTAACGCCTCCAGCGCGGCGCGGCCATAGCGCCCGCCCTCAAACCGCAGATAGCGGAAATCGAAATCGGCGGCCTTGGTCTTGCCCTTGGCCAGACGCGCCATCTGGCTGTCGACGCCGATGCGTGCGGGATCGGCTATCGGCGTAAATAAAGCCAGCAGCACGGCCAGCACCAGAAACGCCGCCAGCACATTCACGATGGTGACGGGATTGAGCCAGGTCTCGTACTGATATGCCGCCCACAGGTAGCCCGCCGCGTAGAACGCCGCCACCAGCAGACACGCCGCAGCCACCACGCGATCCGACGTCCATCCGTATTGATGAACGCGCAGGCCCAGCGCATAGACGCCGACCATGACCACCGGCAGTATCAGTATCGCCGCCGTGCGCGCGCTGACGCGCAGCGCCAGCGTTACCTTGGCATCGCCATTCTGGAACGCCGCATTAATCAGCACCAGCAGCACAGCAGCTACGCCCAGCAATACCGACGTCGCATGGCGCGTTTCCCACAGGGCTTTCAGGCCCGTGAATGGCAGGGAGCACAGGAAGCCGGTGACCAGCACCACGGCCACCGGCAAGATCCATGACATCAGCACCAGCAGCAAGGTACGGATGCCGCGCACGATCGACGGCCGTACATCGGTCACGTGCATGCCGCAAGAGAAGGCCGTGCAAATCACCGGCACATTGAACCACGACTCTTGTAGCATCTGGTGCAGGAACTTCAGCTTGACGAGCATGAACAGTTCCGCGCCCAGATACAGCACAAAGAACAGCGCTCCTACAAAAAAGCCCGAGAACAGCAATTGGATCGCATGCTTCCACGCGGTCTCGAAATAGGTGCCGTAGCGCGCGATGCGCCGTCCATCATGTGCGCCTGCCCGCACCAGGGTGTGCGCAATGAAGAAAAACACCACGCTGAAAAACATCATCAGGAACGACGGCGTATGCGAAGGCCTGTGGTCCCAGCCCATCATGAACGGATGCGAATTCAGGCCACGCCACACATCATGCGCCGAAAACGCCAGCAGCACGGCCAGCACCGCCAGCAGCCAGATGACGATTTGGCGCGGCTGCAGATGGCCCAGGCTGGAGATCAGCAGTACCGGCATAATCACCAGCGCCGTCAGCAGCGGCACCATCAGATACGGCTCCGTGGCAGGCCAGACGCCATCGCGGCCAGCGGCGTATAACCAGTACAACAGTAATCCCTGCACCAGCCCTGTACCCAGCCGTGCCAGCATGACCTTGCGGCTGACCTGCGTCTCCAATGCAATCTCGTGTTGCTCCATTGTCTCCGTCCGTGATTGGTAATTCGTATATTTTAATAATTTAGCATGGATGACCCGACAGGCGCTGAGGCGCTATAATCAAAGACTATGAACCCACTTCTCGACAAGCTGCATCCCTACCCGTTCGAAAAACTTCGTTTGCTGTTTGAGCAAGTCACCGCCAATCCGCAGTACAAGGCGATCAGTCTGGGCATGGGTGAACCCAAGCATCCTACGCCCAAATTCATCCAGCAGGCGCTGATCGACAATGTCGACGGCCTGGCCGTCTATCCCACCACCATTGGCACGCCCGACATGCGCGCTGCGATTGCCACGTGGCTGGAGCGCCGCTACAACCTGCCCAAGCTGAATCCCGCCACGCAGGTGCTGCCGGTGAACGGCTCGCGCGAGGCGCTGTTTGCGCTGGCCCAGGCGGTCATCGACAAGGATGCCAAGTCGATTGTGGTCAGTCCGAATCCGTTCTACCAGATTTACGAAGGCGCGGCCTACCTGGCCGGCGCCGAGCCTTACTTCGTCAACTCCGACCCGGCCCGCAACTTCGGCTGCGACTATGACAGCATTCCGGTCGAAGTGTGGCAGCGCGTGGCATTGCTGTTCGTCTGCTCGCCGGGCAACCCAACCGGCGCCGTACTCTCGCTGACCGACTGGGAACACCTGTTCGCTCTGTCGGAGCGCTACAACTTTGTCATCGCCGCCGACGAGTGCTACTCGGAGATCTACCACGGCGAGCAGGCGCCGCTGGGCGCGATGGAAGCCGCCCATCAACTGGGCCTGGCCACCATCGACAAGCCATACGCGCGCCTGGTGGTGTTCAGCAGCCTGTCCAAGCGCTCCAACGTGCCGGGCATGCGCTCCGGCTTTGTGGCCGGCGACGCCGATGTCCTCAAAAAATTCCTGCTGTACCGCACCTATCACGGCGGCGCCATGAGCACCGCCGTGCAAGCTGCGTCCATCGCGGCCTGGAACGACGAAACCCACGTCGAACAGAATCGCGAACAATACCGCGCCAAGTTCAACGCCATCACGCCGCTGCTCAAGGACGTGCTGGATGTCGAACTGCCGGACGCCGGCTTCTACCTGTGGGCTGACGTCAGCCGCACCGGCCTGTCGGACACCGAATTCGCCCAGCGCCTGTACGCCGAATATAATGTCACTGTACTGCCGGGTAGCTACCTGGCGCGCGAAGCGCATGGCGTCAATCCGGGCCGCAACCGCATCCGCATGGCGCTGGTCGCCGAAACGGCGGAAGGCCTGGAAGCCGCGCAGCGCATCGTCCAATTCTGCAAGTCCCTTAACAAATAAGTTGAATATCATGACCCAACAACTCCAGAACATCATCGACCAGGCATGGGAAGACCGCGCCAACATCAACCCAGCCAACGGTTCCGCCGAACTGCGTGACGCCGTCAACCACGTGCTGGCCGGCCTGGACGCAGGCACCATCCGCGTGGCCGACAAAGCCACCGGCACCTGGGTAGTGAACCAGTGGGTCAAGAAAGCCGTGCTGCTGTCGTTCCGCCTGGAGAACAACGTGGTCCTGCCATCGGATGGCACCATGCAGTTCTACGACAAGGTACCAACCAAGTTCGCCAACTACACCGCCGACGATTTCGCCAAGGGCGGCTTCCGCGTGGTGCCGCCAGCAGTGGCGCGCCGTGGTTCCTTCATCGCCAAGAACGTGGTGCTGATGCCTTCCTACGTCAACATCGGCGCCTACGTCGATGAAGGCGCAATGGTAGACACCTGGGCCACCGTGGGTTCGTGCGCGCAGATCGGCAAGAACGTCCACCTGTCGGGCGGCGTCGGCATCGGCGGCGTGCTGGAACCGATGCAAGCCAATCCAACCATCATCGAAGACAACTGCTTCATCGGCGCCCGTTCGGAAATCGTTGAAGGCGTGATCGTGGAAGAGAACTCGGTGATCTCGATGGGCGTGTACATTGGCCAGTCGACCAAGATCTACGACCGCACCACCGGCGAAATCACCTACGGCCGCGTACCTTCGGGCTCGGTGGTGGTATCGGGCTCGCTGCCATCGGATGACGGCAAGTACTCGCTGTACTGCGCGGTGATCGTCAAGCGCGTCGATGCACAGACCCGATCGAAAACCGGCATCAACGAACTGCTGCGCGGTATCTAAGCTGTATAAGCTGTAAACCAACCGGGGAGATCATCATGGCCATGGATCGTTTGTTCCAGCTAATGAAGGAAAAGAACGCGTCGGACATGTTCTTTGCCGTGAACTCCCCGGTGCACATCAAAATCAACGGCAACCTGATTCCCATCAACCAGCAAAAGCTGGAGCCTGAAAACATCCATGCCCTGCTGGCGGAAATCGCCTCGCCGGAGCAGATGGAGGAACTGGCAGCCACCAATGAATTGAACATGGGCGTGTCCGTGCCCAACCTGGGGCGCTTCCGCCTGTCCGCGTTCAAGCAGCGCGGCACCATCTCCGCCGTATTCCGCTTTGTGCCGGCCACCATCCCCGTGCTGGCAGATTTGCAGCTGCCGCCCGTGCTGGCGGACCTCATCATGGAAAAGCGCGGCCTGCTGCTGCTGGTGGGCTCCACCGGTTCGGGCAAATCGACCACCATCGCGTCCATGCTGGATCACCGCAACGAACTGCGCTCCGGCCATATCCTGACGCTGGAAGATCCGATCGAGTACCTGTTCCGGAACAAGAAATCCATCGTCAACCAGCGCGAGATCGGCAGCGATGCCAAGGACTTCTACACCGCCCTGCGCAACTCCATGCGCCAAGCGCCGGACTGCATCCTGATCGGCGAAATCCGCGACAAGGAAACCATGGCTGCAGCGCTGGCCTACGCGCAGTCAGGCCACCTGGTACTGGCGACGCTGCATGCGAATAACAGCTACAACGCGCTAAACCGCATCATCAGCTTCTACCCGATCGAAAACCGCGCAGCGCTGCTGCAGGATTTGTCGAGCACCGTCAAGGCCATCGTCTCGCAGCGCTTGATCCGCTCCCTCAACGGCGGCACACGTTCGGCAGCGGTGGAAGTGATGGTCAACACCCGCTACATCTCGGACCTGATTGAGAAAGGCGAAATCGGCCAGATCAAGGAAGCGATGGAAAAGAGCATGTCGCCTGGCTCGCAATCATTCGAGCAGTCCTTGCTCAAGCTGGTGCACGATGGCCTGGTCAGCCAGGACGAAGCCCTGGCCAACGCCGATTCCGCCACCAACCTGCTGTGGCTCCTGAACAATGGCCCGGACAGCGCGGCCACCAAGGAAGAAGAAACCAAGGCCCCAGCCAGCGAAGCCTCCTTCACCGAGTTCACCCTCAATACCTGACGCCCTACTTCACCTCACGTGCCAGCTTCAGCATCTGATAGCTGAGTGTGAGTCCGCGCCGCCTGGCCTCCGTCTGATTAATGCGGAAGGCCAGGCCATTCGGCTCGATCACCAGGCCGATACTGGCGCCGCTGCGGAAGGCATCGGCGCTGTCCCCAATCACCAGTACGGGATCATCCGCCAGCACCTCATGCCAGCGCCGCAGATCGCCGCGCGCACCGGTTCCGAGCACCAGCAACTGGCACTGCGGCACGCGCTGCGGTTCGTTCAGCAGCAACGTGTGTGTTGAAGCATTGGATGACGTGGTCTGCATCAGCGCGCGCAAGGCTTCCTGCAACCGGGCATCGCCGGCTACGCAGTACGTGAATTCACGCGCCGGTGGTGGTGGCCATTCTGTCAGCTGCGCGAAGCGGTAGATGAAAGCTGCTTTCAGCTGCAACTGGTCCTGTGCCAGGCACGCCTGCGGCAATGGCAGTATCGCCAACAACATCCAGGCAAGCAATCGGCGCAAGGCACTCATGGTCCGAACTGCCGCGTTAAACTCAGGCGCACTACGCGACTTGGCTGCCGTAATGGCGCGCCGACGGCAATGGGCTGGTCGTAGTAGCGCACATCCCCGACGTTGTACAAAGACAGCGCCACATCGGTGTCGTTGGCCGGACGCCATAACAAGGTCGTGTTCAAGAGCGCGTAGCCTGGCAGCGCCTGCGGGCCGCTGGTGCGGCGGCTTTCACCCAGCACTTGCCACGACAGCCGCAGGCGATCACCTTGCAGCGGCTGCGTGTACAGCAGCTTGACCAGCGCGCGCGGAGAATTATCGAGCCGGCGGCCTGTGTCGTCGGTGGTGCGCTGCAACGACACTGAGGCCTGCAATTGCTGGCCGCCAGTCCAGCGCTGCTCCAGTCCCAGTTCCGCGCCCAGGTTGCGTATCGGGCCGCTGTTCTCAAATACCGGATAGTCCATCCTCAGGCTGATCAGATCCCGTATCCGCGACAGGTACACCGATGCGCGATACTGGAAATTACGCCCCAGCGCGTGATCCCACGCCAGCTCCAGCGTGCGTATGCGCTCGGGCCTGGGCAGCGGCGCGTCTATCGGCGCGTTGGCGCGGTACTCGTACAGATTGGCTTCGCGGAAGGCGCTGCCGTACATCAGCTTCAGCGATGCATCCGGCACGCCGCTCCAGATCCAGGCGAAACGCGGATTGACCGTGGAGCCGCCTATCATCGCGCTGTCATGGCGCAGGCCGAGCGTCAGGCGGTGATGATCGCTGACCTGCCACGTATCCTGCACGAACAGGCCGCGCCGCCGGTTTTCGCCAAAGAAGTAGTCATCCGGCTCTTCGCCCGCCGGGCCCTCGATGATTTGCTGCGTGCGGTCATACTGGTACTCAAAGCCCGCCATCACTTCATGGTCATGCCAGCGCCGCGTGCCGATGCGCAGGTCCAGGTTATACCAGCGTCCCAGCGAGTGATTATCGAAGACCATCGGTGTCAGGTCTTCGCGCAGAAAGGCGTAGGCGCCCAGGTAGTCGCTGCGCTTCGAAGAGACCGCACCATACAGGTTCCAGTCGCCCAGGTCGCGCTGATATTCAGCCGAGATGAAGTTGTTGTTGAAGACACGGCGGTCCTGCAGGAAGCGGATCGGCGCATCCGGCCCCATATACGCCGGGATACCATGTTCGCGATGGCTGGCGCCTGCGCGCAGCGTGAGACCGCCATACCTGGCCATGGCCAGCAGGCGCCGCCCACGGTCCCAGCTGAGCGGTTTGACAGCCTCGGCATCCTGTGGCCGTAAGTCATAGGGTGGGTCGATATCGCTCTGTTCAAAGGCGCTTAGTCCGAGCGTGGCTTCCCAGCCTTGCTCCGAGCGATGGCCGACGCTGGCGCGCACTTCGCGCGTACGGTCCGAATCCGCGCTGGCCCGCACCTGCAAGCCATGCAGCTTGTCGGTACCCTTGGTGATGATGTTGACCACGCCGAAGAAGGCATTGTTACCGTACAGCGCAGAGCCGGGACCAGGCGCGTATTCGACATGGTCGATCAAATCGACGTCGACAAAGAACTCGCTGCCCAGCAGACCCGCATCGTAAATGTTCTCGTTGACGCGCATGCCGTCGATCAGGAACAGCAGGCGCGCATTGAAATCGCCAGGGCGTCCCAGGCCGCGGGCGCCCACGTAAGTGAAGTTGCCGTCGGCAGTGACATACAGCCCCGGCATGCTACGCAGGATATCGGCCATATTGCGCATGCCATAGCGTGCGATATCCGTATCCGTGACCACATAGGTGACGGACGGCGCCTGCGAACTGCTCTGCGCAAAGCGCGACGAGGTGGACTCTTCGACGTCACGCGTGACATCGGTCGGCGTCTGCCGCAGCAGGTCCTCCAGGCTGGCCGGCTGCTGCTGCGCCAGCGCTGCCGTCGACAGGCAGGCAGCCCATAGCAGCAAGGCGCTACGCGGCCGCACGCAGCGCCCTCCGGTAGCAGTTCTTGCCAGCCCGCTTGGCCTCGTACATGGCCTGGTCCGAGGCATTGAGCAGCGCGGCCGGATCATTAGCATCGACAGGCGCAAACGCCAGTCCCACCGTGGCGCCGATCGGCATGATTTGGCCGCGTATGGTCATGGTGACGCGTACCGCATCGATGAGGCGTTGCGCCATTTGCTCGGCGGCTGCTTCATCTGGCAGTTCCGGCAGGATCAGCGCAAACTCATCGCCGCCCAGGCGGCACAGCACATCACGCGAGCGGACCACGCTGGTCATGCGGCGCGCAACTTCGCACAGCACCTCGTCGCCAGCGTCGTGGCCATGTTTATCGTTGACGGTCTTGAAGTTATCCAGATCGATGAACATCAGCGCCATGAGCTCATGCCGCTCAACGCTGGCGCCAATGTAGCGCTGCAACGCGCCCTGGAAGTACAGGCGGTTGGGCAGGCCAGTCAGGCTGTCCTTGTGCGCCAGTTGCTGGAACTGCTGGCCGGCCTCTTGCTCCTGTTCGAGTTTCTGGTGCAGGTCTGCCTGCCAGACTTCGATCCGCTTGAGCATATCGTTGAAACGCTCGGTCAGGCGCCCTACCTCGTCGGGACGGTAGACGTTGGCACGCTTGCTGTAATCCCGTTCGCGGGCAATGTGTTCGGCCAGGTTGGACAGTTCGACCAGCGGCGCCAGTGCGCGGCGCTGCACCAGAAGCAGCCCGCGCCAGGCCACCAGGATGGCCACTGTAATCAAGGCCATTGCCACTGCGCTCAGCACCAGTACAGACGTGCGCAAGCCATCCAGGCTTTCGCGCAGCACCAGTACACCGACTGTCTCGCCTTTCAACTGTATCGGTGTCCACACTTCCAGGCCGCGCAGGGTCGCTGACGCCGCACCCACCTGCTGGCTGGCAGCAGCCGGTGGCATCACACGCGGCAGCGGCGTGTTATCAACGGCCTGCCACTGCGCAAACACCTCACCGGCCGGTGTCTGCACCTGCACCAGCAGCAGGTCGCTGCGGCGGGAGAAGGCTTCCAGCTCGCCGCGCGCGGCAGCACGGTCGGCAAACACCATCATCGGCGACACGCTGTTGGCCAGCTGGCGCGCGCTGAGCTCGGCAGCATGCAGCTGGTGAGCGCGCGCGACATACCAGGTCGCGGTGGCCAACAAGACAAACGTCAGCAGCATGGTGATGGTCAGCAGCTGCAGGTTCATGCGCGTTAGCCGCTGGACCAGAGAATCAGCGGGAGCGGGCGAAATAACTCCGGAATTGCTCATGTAGGGGCCAAAATGGTATTTCCGACAAGAATCTTTTTTGGAATTGTAAGCTTAAAGTCTCCTGTTGTGGAGCAAAAGCTCAGTGGCCGTGGCGGCTAAACCACCCCGGCCCCTATCTGGCCCCCGCCAGCAAAAACTCAGCCTAAAAATCTGGCCGGACTGGCGTCGAAAATCTTCTGGTGAGAAGCCATGCAAAAGTAGTAGGTCCGGCCTTGATAGACCGACGACGGCGCGGTCGCCTTATCGACATCCATTTCGCAGACAGGACACAGCGGGTGCTGCGCAGTCGATTTCCGGCGCTTGGCATACACCATATTGGAGGCGGGATCCAGCCAGCCCTGCCCCTGGTATTCCAGGGTGTTCGCCGTATTGAGCGCCACAGCGCGCCCAAAGTAGCGTTCCACAACGCGCAGCGTCAGATCGATACCGGACGACAGGCCGCCGGAGCTGGCGAAACGGCCTGATTCGACAAAACGCGCGCCACGTTTGAGCGCTATATCAGGGAACGCCATCACGAATTGCGCATAGGCGCTGTGGTGTGTGGTTGCGGCTTTGCCGGACAACAGGCTCGTTTTGGCCAGTACAAAGGCGCCGGTGCAGACCGACATGGTCAGGTCCGCAGTGCGCGCCGCCTCGCGTATCCAGGCCAGCATGGCTTCAGTGGGTTCGCCTTGGGCGGGGATAACAATGATCTTGGGCGCAGGCGCTGTGGCAAAGGTGTATTCCGGCACGATGGTCATGCTGCCGCCAGCCTTGACCGGCGCGGTGGTTTCCGCCACCGTATAAAGCTGGAACACCGGCTCCGTGGCGCGTCCGGGGACGCTGACGTTCTGGAATACTTCCCACGGCCCCGCGAAATCGATGACGACCGCGCCATCCGACAGCAGGACGGCCACGGGGATGCTGCCTTCCGCTGGCGGCTGCAGCGGGTTAGACAACGCCTGCTGCGGCCTGGCGTTCCCGATATTGGGAATTGCCGCTGCCAGCCCCATGGCCGCCGGCAAACGGAAAAGATCGCGTCGATTCATTATTTATCCTCCGAGTTAGAAGCTGTGGAGTGTCCCATCGCGAGCACGGCGACACGAGGCGCTTGCCTGCACGCTTTCGTGAATTCGCTGCAAAACGTCGCTGCCGGGCTTCTTTTCCCCTATGATTGCGCCATGAAATCAAGCTCCCATTCTTTGGTCAGTTCATGGCGCTATGTGGCTGGCGCCTGGCTGGCGATCGCCCTGTTCGACGCCATCCAGACGGTGGTCTCAATGCGCGCGATGGGCATGCACCACGCCTGGCTTACCTTATTTATCGTAACCGCCGCCTCCTGGGCGCCGTGGGCGGTGCTGACTCCCGCCATACTGGCGCTGCTGCAGCGTTTCCACCTTCCGTCCCGCGACGCCGCGCCATGGGGAGCGCATATCGCAGCCTGCCTGGCAATTGGTTGGGTGTGGGCGACATGGGCGGCGATGCTGGAGCACCAGACCAATCCGTTTGCCTATGCGGCCGGTCCTGGCTCTTTCGAGCTACTCTGGAAGTCAAAGTTCCTCGGCACCCTGGTGATTGATGTTCTGCTGTATGGCGCCGTCGTCACGCTGGCATTGATGCTGGATGCGCATAACCGCCTTTTGCACCAGCGAACGGCGAGCGCGCAGCTTGCCGAACTGCTCGCGCAGGCGCAGCTCTCTGCGCTCAAACTACAAATCGAACCGCATTTCATTTTCAATTCACTCAATGCCGTCACCGGGTTGATACGCGAGAAAAAGGATAACGAGGCGATTGCGATGATCGCGGCGCTGGGAGACTTGCTGCGCCGTGTCACCGACCAATCGGAGCGTCAATTCGTGAGCATGGAAGAAGAGATCGAATTTCTGCATAAATATCTGGCGATACAGCAGATGCGCTTTGCCGAACGGCTGCGCTACCAGATCGATATTCCCGATGACCTCATGAAGGCGCAGGTACCGGACTTCGTCGTACAGGCGCTGGTGGAAAACGCGATCAAGCACGGTATCGCCAAACGCGCCAGGGGTGGGGAACTGAAGGTAGCCGCCAGCCGCGATGGCGACACGCTCGCACTGTGTGTTTCCAATGACGGCCCGCCGCTGCCAGAGCGTCTTGAGGAACGGGTAGGCATCAGCAATACGCGTCAGCGCCTGCTTGCCTTGTACGGTAACGCTTCGGACCTGACGCTGCAAAACCACGCCAGTACCGGTGTGATGGCCACCATCACCCTGCCCTACCGCGAGCATTAATGGACAACAGCAGGAATTTATTACGCGCCCTGATCGTCGACGACGAGCCTCTGGCACGCAGCAATGTCGCCGCACTGCTGGCGCGCGACGCGGGAGTCGTCATTGCAGGTCAATGCGGTTCGGCCGAGGAAGCCGTCGAAGCGATAGCAAACCTGACGCCCGACCTGGTATTTCTCGACATAGAAATGCCGGAGTGCGACGGTTTCGAGCTGCTTGAGCGCATCGGCCCGGCGCCGGCGTTCGCGATTGTGTTCGTCACCGCTCACCACCAGTTCGCACTGCGCGCGTTTGAAGTGGGCGCGCTGGACTACCTGCTGAAGCCCTTCGACGACCAGCGCTTTGCACGTGTGCTGACGCGCGCAAAGGAGCGCCTGCAGACCAGCAGCGACACCAGGCGCTTCATCATCAAGAACGGCAGCGCACTGGACGTAGTGAAATTCACCGACATCGACTGGATTGAAGCCAGCGACTACTACTCGACACTGCATGCCGGCAGCAAGACCTTTATGCTACGCCGCAGCCTGTCGGATCTGGACGCGCTGCTGGCAACGCATGGCTTCTCGCGCATCCACCGCTCTGCCATCGTCAATCTCGACCGCGTCAGCGCGTTGGAGATCCGCGAGGACGGCGAATACGAGGTCGTACTGCACGATGCCAAACGCCTGCGAATGAGCCGACGCTATCGCAAGCCTATCCTGGAACGGCTCGGCGCCACGCAGTAGCGAATTGGCAAACGGTTCTTGTATAATTTTCAGCCATGAACAAGAATAAATTGGAAAGTACCAGCAAGTTCCTGTCGCTGATTCTGCGGCACGCGCCCAAAACTTGAGGAAGTGGTCGCCACCAGCGATAAAAAGCGCTTCGCCTTGAGCGAAGACGGCCTGTCGATACGCGCTAATCAAGGCCATTCGGTTGCGAGTGTCGATCTGGCGCTGCCACCTGGGACACTGGCCACCATCCTGTCCGGGCGCAGGCCATGCATCAGCAAGGCCACCAGTTCTACGTGTCTGAGAACGGCGTCTGGCTGACGGAGGCCGTGCCCGCGTCGTTTATCGGCTTCCCTACCGCTTAGGCCTTGCGGCGGCGCGCCACCACACCCAACGCAGCCAGGCCCGCGATCAGCATGGCGTAGGTTTCTGGCTCAGGGACGGGCGCCATGCTGTAGGTGATGTTGTCGATGCCGACGTTGTAGGCGTTGTCTTCCCACTCGATACGGATGCCGCTCGCACCAGTCCAGCTGCCATTAAAGCTACTTGGGCCATTAGGATGGTCGTTGCCCACGGTGCCGGCATAGTTCATCAGCACATGGCCGCTCAGGTCCGAAATGGTGATCTTGGTGTTGCGGGTCGTGTTGGAATAGGCGCCCAGATCGAAATGCGACAGCGTGACAGCCTGGCCGTTCAGCGACACCAGATCAATACGCGCTTTCGAGTTGTCATTGCCACCTGGCGCAAACACGCTGCCATGCAGCGTGTTGTAGCTGGTAGACCACCACTGCAGCGAGCTGCCTGGAATACGCGGCGCCGAGTACTGCACGTCGACCACGCCGGCCACATCGCCGTAGGCCTGCGAGATGGCGCTCCAGTCGCCGCAGGCAACGACGCTACCACTGCCATTGGAAGCGCTACTGCAAGCACCCAAAGTGTCGAAGTCCAGCACCGTTGCCTGGGCGGCGGATGCGCCCATCGCCAAGGCGGCGATCGTCGCGAAGATGATTGGTTTGATTTTCATGCCGTTCCCTCATTGTTATCAAAATAATCTCGCAAGTATAGCTATCATCATGGTAAATAACGATTTGATAATTGGTGAAACCAGTTTTTACCGCATGGACCGCCGCTATGAGCGGGCCTGCATGGCGTGGTATCCTACCGGGTCCAACTTTCCCGAACGATCATGACCATTACCGTCTACGGCATCCCTAACTGCGATACCGTCAAAAAAGCACGCACCTGGCTGGCCGACCAGCAGCAGGATTTTGTTTTCCACGATTTCAAAAAACAGGGCCTGACCCGCGACATCGTCGCCGGCTGGCTCAAACACCTGTCGCGCGATGTGCTGGTGAACCGCAAGGGCACCACCTGGCGCGCGCTGTCCGATGAACGCAAGGCGTCCATCGTTGACGATGAAGCAGCCATCGCGCTGATGCTGGAAAATCCATCCGTCATCAAGCGCCCGGTGCTGGACAAGAATGGCACTTTCTCCGTCGGCTTCTCCGACGCGCAGTATCAACAAATCTTCAATAGCTGATATGACTCCATCCAAGACCCTGGCGCTGACCGAAAAGCTGATCTCCCTGTCCTCCGTCACGCCGGACGACAAGGGCTGCCAGCAGCACCTGATCGACCTGCTGACCCCACTGGGCTTCGTCTGCGAAACCATCGAATCGAATGGCGTGACCAATCTGTGGGCGCGCCGTGGCACAACCTCGCCAGTGATGGTATTCGCCGGTCACACCGACGTGGTGCCTACCGGCCCGGTCGAGCAATGGCGCTCGCAGCCTTTCACCCCGACCCATCGCGACGGCAAGCTGTATGGCCGTGGCGCAGCGGACATGAAGACCTCCATCGCCGCCTTCGTCGTCGCCTGTGAAGAGTTCATCGCCAAGCACGCCGATCACAAAGGCTCGATTGCCTTCCTGATTACCAGCGATGAAGAAGGCCCGGCCACCGACGGCACCGTCATCGTCTGTAACATCTTGAAAGAGCGCGGCGAAACGCTGGACTACTGCATCGTCGGCGAGCCAACCTCGGACGAAACCCTGGGCGACATGATCAAGAACGGCCGCCGTGGCTCGCTGTCCGGCAAGCTGACGGTCAAGGGCGTGCAAGGCCACATCGCCTACCCGCAGCTGGCAAAGAACCCGATTCACCTGGGCGCACCTGCGCTGGCCGAACTGGCGGCCGAAGTCTGGGACCACGGTAATGAGTACTACCTGCCGACCTCCTGGCAGATGTCCAACATTAACGCCGGCACGGGCGCCAACAACGTGATCCCCGGCGAAATGATCATCGACTTCAACTTCCGCTTCTCGACCGCCAGCACGCACGAGGAACTGAAACGCCGCGTTCACGCCATCCTGGACAAGCACAATCTGCACTACGACATCAAGTGGGCGCTGAGCGGCCTGCCGTTCCTGACCCCGCGCGGCACCCTGAGCGATGCGCTGTCATCGGCGATCAAGTCGGAAACCGGCGTGGACACCGAACTGTCGACCACCGGTGGCACGTCGGACGGCCGCTTTATCGCTCAGATCTGCCCTCAGGTGATAGAATTCGGTCCTCCCAACGCAAGTATCCACAAGATCGATGAGCATATCGAGCTGCGATTTGTCGATCCGCTGAAGAATATCTATCGCCGCACGCTGGAAAACCTGCTGACGTAACAGCAGTGCGGCGTGGGCTCCGATGACCGTTTTACCGAGATAGCCATGAACACGACTCCATTCACCACGCCGCGCGACCTGCTGCGCTATGCCGTCACCCGCTTCAATACCGCCCAGCTGTTCTTCGGCCATGGCAGCACGGAAGCGTATGACGAAGCAGCCTATCTGATCCTGCACACGCTGAAGCTGCCGCTGGACCTGCTCGATCCATTCCTGGACGCCAAGCTGCTGCCGGAAGAAATCGCGGCGGTGATGGCCGTGATCGACCGCCGCGTCAACGATCGCGTGCCGGCGGCCTACATCACCAACGAAGCCTTCCTGGGTACTTACAAGTTCTATGTTGACGAGCGCACCATCGTGCCGCGCTCCTTCATCGCCGAGCTGATTCCAGAATACTTTGCACCATGGGTCAACGAGCCTGAGAATGTGTCCAACATCCTGGAACTGTGCACGGGCTCCGGCTGCCTGGCCATCATGATGGCCGATGCCTTCCCCGACGCGCACGTGGATGCCGTCGACATTTCGGCCGATGCACTGGAAGTCGCTAAACGCAACGTGGCGACCTATGAGCTGGAAGACCGCCTGACGCTGATCCAGTCCGACCTGTACGCCAATGTACCGGCCAAGAAGTATGACCTGATCATCACCAATCCACCGTATGTGAACTCGTCCTCGATGAGCAAGCTGCCGATGGAATACCGCGCGGAGCCTGAACTGGCGCTGGATGGCGGCAAGGACGGCATGGACATCGTGCGCCGCATTGTCGCCGGCGCCGCCGAACGTCTGACCGATGATGGCCTGCTGATCGTTGAAATCGGCAATGAAAAGGAATTCGCTGAAGCCGCATTCGGTGAGCTGGGCCTGACCTGGCTCACCACCAGCAATGGCGACGACATGGTCTTCCTGCTGACGGCAGACCAACTGAAACTCTAAGAAGAACCACGAATGATTCGCTTCAATCAAGTAAGCCTGATGCGCGGCGTAAAGCCGCTGCTGGAACAAGTAGACGTCACCCTCAATCCGGGCGACAAGATCGGTTTGATCGGCGCGAATGGCGCCGGTAAATCCAGCCTGTTCGCGATGATGCGCGGCGAGCTGCACCCGGACCAGGGCGACATCGACTTCCCGGCCAAATGGCGCGTCGCTTACGTGGCGCAGGAAACCCCGCCGCTGGAACGCGCCGCACTGGACTACGCCATCGACGGCGACGTCAACCTGCGCAAACTGCAAGCGGAACTGGAGCGTCTGGAAACCGAACCTGAGTCCACCGAAAACGGCATCGCCATGGGCGAGATCTACAGCGCCCTGGCCGACGCCGACGCCTACACCGTGCAGTCGCGCGGCGAACAGCTGCTGCTGGGCCTTGGCTTCTCGCTCGACCAGATGCAGCGCCCCGTGGCCAGCTTCTCGGGTGGCTGGCGTATGCGCCTGAATCTGGCGCAAGCGCTGATGTGCCCTTCCGACCTGCTGCTGCTGGATGAACCAACCAATCACCTGGATCTGGATGCCATCATCTGGCTGGAAGACTGGCTCAAACGCTATACCGGCACGCTGCTCATCATCTCCCACGATCGCGACTTCCTCGACGAAATCGTCAACGTCATCGTGCACATCGACGAACGCAAGCTGAAACGCTACTCGGGCAACTACTCGGCCTTCGAGCGCCAGCGCGCAGCGCAGATGGCGCTGGCCGCCGGTGCGCTCGAGAAGCAGCAGCGCAAACGCGCGCACCTGGAGTCGTTCATCGAACGCTTCAAGGCCAAGGCTTCCAAGGCCCGCCAGGCGCAGAGCCGCATGAAGGCGCTGGCCAAGATGGAAGAACTGGCGCCATTGCGTGCCGCCGCCGAATTCTCGTTTGAATTCCGCGAGCCGCTGAACGCGCCGAATCCGCTGCTGGTGATGGAAGACGTCGACGCCGGCTACCGCAGCGAAGACCAGAAGACCGGCGAGATCTCCGAAAAAACCATCGTTCACGGCATCAACTTCTCGCTGCAGATCGGCCAGCGTATCGGTCTGCTGGGTGTGAACGGCGCAGGTAAATCCACGCTGATCAAAACCATCGCAGGCGAACTGGCGCCGCTGACCGGCGAATCCACCACCGGCAAGGGCCTGAACATCGGCTACTTCGCCCAGCACCAGGTGGAGATGCTGCGTCACGACGAATCGCCGCTGTGGCATTTGGCGAAGATTGCGCCGACCACGCGCGAGCAGGAGCTGCGTAACTTCCTGGGCGGCTTCAACTTCCCGGGCACCATGGTCACCAGCTCGATCGCGCCTTTCTCTGGCGGCGAAAAGGCGCGTCTCGCGCTGGCACTGATCGTATGGCAGCGCCCTAACCTGCTGCTGCTGGATGAACCAACCAATCACCTGGACCTGGAAACCCGCGAAGCGCTGACCGAAGCGCTGGCGCAGTTTGAAGGCACGCTGGTAGTGGTATCGCACGATCGCCACCTGCTGCGCGCCACCACCGACCAGTTCATCATCGTCGCCGACGGCAAGCTGCAACCGTTCGACGGCGACCTGGATGATTACAAGGACTGGCTGTTCCAGACCAAGCTGGGTAAAGGCACCGATGTGCTGCCGGCTGCGGGCAAGGACAACAAGACTGCCTTCCCGGTGCAGTCGCCAGTGGCGCCGTCAAAAGCCGAAGCTGAAGCGCCGGTCGTCAACACCAAGGAACAGAAGCGCAAGGAGGCGGAAGACCGCCAGCGCCTGTCCGCGCTGCGCAAGCCGATCGAGCAGAAGGTCAAGCGTCTGGACGAGCAGATCGCCAAACGCACGGCACAGAAAGCAGAAGTCGATGCCCAACTGGGCGAGGAGTCAATCTACGACGCGGCCAACAAGGCCAAGCTGAAGCAGTTGTTGGCCGATCAGGCGTTCTTCACCAAGGACCTGGGCGAACTGGAAGAACAGTGGCTGGCCTTGAATGAGCAGCTGGAGGCCCTGGCTTAAAGGCTCACGGCCGCTAAGCCGCCTGCCGGGCGCCGAACTGCACTTTGCGGATGGACATGAGCTTGTCGATGTCCACCACAATCAGCCGGCGCCCTTCCGCTTCCCCCAGACCGACCAGATAATCAACCGCGCCGGCACCGGCAATCGGCTGGATCTGGGCCGGTTTCAAGGCGACGATATCCGTCACGCCATCCACCACCATCCCCATCACGCAGCTGGACAGCTTGAGGATAATCACATCCGTCAACGGATCATGCTGCGGTGGACGCGGGCCGAAGGCAATCCGCATATCCACAATCGGCATGATGACGCCGCGCGATACCACCACGCCACTGACGATTTCACCATCCGAGGAAAAGCGCTCCAGCGCCTTTAAGGGACGCAGCTCCTGGACTTTACTGAAGTCGAGCGCGTAATCGAGTCCGCCGAGCCGGAAAACCAGGTACTGGCATGACTCATTTGTCTGCGTGGTCGAGGAAGACATGATGATCCTTTCGTTCGGAGAACAGCAAGTATCATCCTAACCGTGACCCCACTGTCAGGCGTTGACTAGCGTCAACCTGCTCCGGCAGCTATGCACGTTTGCTACAATCCGCGCATGAACATCGATCCGAACGAAGTGGAATTCAGCGCCATCCGCGCCCAGGGGCCGGGCGGGCAGAATGTGAACAAGGTGTCCAACGCCGTGCATGCGCGCTTCGACATCACGGCTTCGTCGCTGCCCGAACATATCAAGGAACGCCTGTTGGCATTGCGCGACACCCGTATCACGCGGGAGGGCGTGGTGGTGCTGAAAGCGCAGCAGTCGCGCAGCCTGGAAGCAAACAAGGAAGATGCGCTGCGCCGCCTGCAGGAGGTGGTCGATAGCGTCGCCGTCCTGCCGACCGTACGCCGGCCGACCAAACCGACCCGCAGCTCACAGCGCCGCCGCCTGGACGGCAAAGCCAAGGACGGCGAACGCAAACAGCTGCGCGGCAAAGTTATCCTGTAACGAGACGCGCCAGCTGATGTACGCCCAGCGCCAGCAACGCAACGAAGAAGCAGCGGCGGAACACGGCGGGTTGCATGCGGTCACGCAGCCATTGGCCCAGCATCATGCCGATGCCGGATGGGACCAGCGCCAGCAAAGAACTCCCCGCCGCCGTGACATGCCACTGGCCGCGCAACGACAGCATCACGGCCAGTGCCAGCGTACCGACGGTAAATGCCATGCCCAGCGCCTGCACCAGGTCATCCTTGTCGAGGTTGAGCGCTTGCAGATAAGGCGCTACCGGCATCACGAATACACCAGTAACGCCAGCCATGACGCCGGTGGCGGCCCCGGCCAGCGGCCCGGCCCAGCGCTCGTTGTGCGGCGCCACGTGCAGGCGCCAGCCCGTCAGGCCCAGCAAGCCATAGCCGGCCAGCGCCAGCCCGAGCACCGCGCCACTCCACGATGCGGCGCCTAGCAGGAAGGCCAGCGTGACGCCGGCGCACACCGCCAGCATCACCCACTTGAAACGCTGCCATAGCGGATATAGCGCAGGCCCGGCAGCCAGCTGCCATACATTCGTAACAGCCGAAGGCACAATCAGCAACGCAGCGGCTTCCAGCGGCGGCATGCGCAGGGAAAGCAGCGCGATTGCCACCGTCGGCAAGCCCATGCCCGTCACGCCTTTAACCATGCCAGCCAGGATGAAAACCAGGGTAATGAAGAAGATGTCCATGCCAGCCATTCTGCGCGCTGGCGCGGCACTTGAAAATCTGGAATATACTGAGCCAGACTTCGGAATTTCCATAGGCACAAAGCGATGCGCTTCGACCTGACTGACTTGCAGCTATTTATCCATGTCGCCGAAAGCGGCAGCATCACGGCTGGTGCGCAGCTGTCGCATCTGGCGCTGCCATCGGCCAGCGCGCGCATACGCGGCATGGAAGAAGCGCTCAACGTGCCGCTGCTGGAACGCGGCCGCCGCGGCGCCGAGCCCACCGAAGCGGGCCGCACGCTGTTGCAGCATGCCCGTAACATCCTGCGCCAGGTCAGCGATATGCAGGCCGATCTCGCGCAGTTTGCCACCGGCCTCAAAGGCCAGGTGCGCCTGCTGTGCAATACCTCGGCCATGACCGAATTCCTGCCGGATGCACTGGCCAGCTTCCTCAAGGCGCATCCGCAACTGAGTATCAATCTGGAAGAACGCCTGAGCCGCGAAATCACGCGTGCCGTGGCGGACGGCGCTGCCGACATCGGCATCATCTCGGACGCCGTGGACCCTGGCGCGCTGCAGACCTTTCCCTTCCGCGACGATCCACTGGTGCTGGTCATGGCGCGCGGCCATCCGCTGGCGCACGCGCTTGGCCACAAGCGCCACATGGCGTTTGCCGATGCGCTGGATCATGACTTCATCGGCCTGGCCGGCGACAGCGCTTTCCAGCAGAACGCCAACGAACAGGCGGCACGGCTGGGCCGGCGCATTCACTGCAAGATCCGTCTGCTCAGCTTTGAAGCCGTGTGCCGCATGGCTGCCAGCGGCGCCGGCGTCGCCCTGTTGCCGGAAGCGGCCGCGCGCCGCAGCGGCAATGGTCTGCGCATGGTCAAGCTCACCGACGAATGGGCCGACCGCAAACTCCTGATCTGCGTCCGCGACGCCAGCACCCTGCCCGGCTATGCCCGCGAGCTGGTTGGCGCGCTGACAGAAAATCACCGCTAGCTAATCCACGTCCGGCGCCCAGTTGATCGGGCCGATGTGCCCCGAGTGCAGCAACGTCATGCCAGGCGTGGCGGTACGCACCTTGGCCTTGACCTCTTTGGCGGGACGGTCGTATGGCGCCGGGTCGCCCGGCACAAAACTCATGGTACGCACCAGTACATCGCCAGTCAGCAGCTCCACCACGCAGCGCGAGCCACGCTGTATCGCCTTCTTTTGGCGGATGACCTGGTTGACCTCTTCCTGCGCCTGTTCCTGCTGTACCTGCGCCGCCTTCATGGCCAGCGATATCTTCGCCACCTGGCGCAGCGACGGGCCGACCGCTTCCGCCATCTTGTGGAACAGCGGCTCCTGCTCTGGCGTCAGCGTGACTTCGCGCTTGCGCACGCGCGTCGCCAGCGTCAGATAATTACGGACCTCGGTCTGGCTGGTGATCGCATCCATCTCGGCCTTGCGCTTGTCGGCCTCGCGCGCCGCGTGCTGCACCTTGGGCTGCAGCTCGGCGATCTTCTTGTCGAATTTGGCAGTATCCGGCACCAGCGGATACAGCAGCATCTCGTTCTGTTTGCGCGGGCCGGCGTGAAGAATCTCGATCTTGCGCGCCGCGATGGCGCAGCCCTCGGCCACCTTGATGACCACTTCCTCGGCCATGATCTCGCAGTTGCTCGCCTCGCCGATCACCACACGCGTACCCGAGATGATGCAGCTCTCCGCACGCGTCAGCGCGATCTCGCCGCGTTTGGTTTGCAGCACCGCGCCGGAAGCCACGCCCTGCACGCGTATCGCGCCATCGGCATTGGTGGCGGTACCGCCCATCAGATTTTTACTCAGCACGATATCGCCGCCGCGCGACACGATATTCCCGAACACATCGCCGTGGATGGTGATGTTGCCGCCTTCGACCACGCGCTGTTCCTGCACGTCGCCAAACTCCTCGTACTCGCCGGTGAGTTGCAGATTGCCCGTGGTGCGCGCGCTCACGCCCTCGCGGCTGATGATCTTGGGGCCGATCGACAAACGCTTGCTGCCGGGGTCCACGCTCAAAAAGCCTTCGACTGCGGAGACCAGGTATTCCACGCCTTTGACCGTTTCGATCAGCGTGCCTTCACCGGACACCGAAGTCAGCTCGATATCCTTGGGCACAGGCGGCTCCAGCACCAGTCCGGACAGCTCGTAGCCGCGCACGCCCGGTGCACGCGGCACCTTGCGCAGCAGCTTGACGTGCGGTTTCACCTGCGGGAAGCGGTTCTGGAACGTCTGCCAATCCAGCCGGCCATCACCCTTCTCCTTGGGCGCATTGCTGCGGTGGATATCCTGCGACACTTCCACGATGGTAGCGTCCTTGCCTGGCGTCGCATTCAGGCGCCGCGCCACAATCATGCGCGCCAGCCGCCCGCTCAGGATCACATCGCGCACTGCCGGCGCATCGATGCCGAAGCGGATGCCCTTGACCCACATGTCGGAAACGAATTCGTCGAAGTTCAGGCGCGCTGGCTGCGGCGGCATGTCCGGCACTTCAAAGAACACCGGCTCGAAGTAATACTCCGCCTCGCCGTTGATGATCTTGACGTTTTTGTACAAGGCGCGGCGTGGCGCGTGGAACGGCTCTATGCTGTCGGCAAAGCGCAGCAAAGGCTTGTTCTTCAAGGTGTCCGGCAGATCGGGGCCGACGTTGTACAGCATCTTGCTGAACACCGCGTAATCCAGGCCGGTGAAGTAGGAGCTGCTGAGGAAAATCTGGCTGACGGCGGACAGGCAGGACACCGCCGCCGCATCCGCAGCGAAAAAGATGCCGTCGGCCCGCCTGACGATCGCTGCAGGCAGATCGCCTTCCGCAGTTTGTTCCAGCGCCGTAGCGTCGTCTGACACAGTGCTATCCCCAGGAAGATGTACGTCGGAAGCCCGCCGTAGCAAGCGCCCTTCACTTTTTGATGTTAGCCCAAGATTAGCATGTTAAGCCGGGCTTGCGCCAGCCGCTTCAAGGGGACGCAGGCCGCAAGTGCGGGTTCAGGTGCCAGTCCAGTGAACCCTGGCTATCGGCAAACAACAACTCGCCGCCGGTCGGCGTGCCGCGCAGGCGCGCCTTGATATCCTTGGGCTGCAGTTGGCGCAGTGCCGTGGTGTCGGCGGCAAACGGCATGGTGCGGACCATGGTGTCGCCGCTGACCATGTGCAGACCGCAGCGCGAAATGCCGGCCGCTTCCACCTTCTGCTCGATCACGCGCGCCAGCCGGTCCTGCAGCAGCTTGATCTGGGTCTGGCCGACCTGCAGCTCCTGTTGCAGCTTCTGTATGGATTTCATTTCCTCTGCCACGGCACCGGCGATCTTGCGCAGATGCTGGCCCTGTTCCGGCGTCAGCACCAGTTCCTGCGTACGCAGCTTGGCGGCCAGCGCCAGGTAGCGGCGCACGTCCGGCAGCGCCGAGATGCGGTTCAATTCCTGCTCGCTGGCCTGGTTGGCCTGGACAAAGGCGGCGATACGCATGTCCAGTTCAGCGATCTCCTGATCGAACTGGGTCACGTCCTTGACCAGCACATAAATCATCATCTCGGTGCGGCGGCGCGGGCCGGCGCTTTCCACTTCGACGTTACGGCCGGCGATGGCGCAGCCCTCCGCCACTTCCACGATCACCTCGTCGCCGATGATCTCGCAGTTGGAGGCCTCCTCCACCTTGACGCGGCTGCCCGAGATCACGCAGTTCTCGGCGCGGCTGATGGTGATGGCGCCGTTGGCCGCATAGATCACCGAGTTGGACGCCACGCCAGCGATGTTGATATTCCCGGCGGCGTTATGCACGCTGCCGCTGACCAGGTTCTTGTCCAGTACCACCGTGCCGCCACGCGAATGGATATTCCCATAGACGTTGCCATGCACCGTGATATCGCTGCCCGTGAGGTCGCGCTGCTCCTGCACATCGCCATATTCCTCATACGCGCCGGCCAGTTGCAGATTGCCCGTGGTACGGCCGCTCACGCCTTCCAGGCTGATGATCTTGTCGGTGATGGAGATGCGGTTGGACTTGGCGTCCACGCTGAGAAAACCTTCGCGCGTCGAGACCAGGTATTCGCCGTCCTCGAACAGCTTGGCCTCGGTGCCTTCTCCAGACAGGAAGCGCAGCGTCAGATCCTTGGGCGGCTCCGGGTCGGTCTTGCGCCCTGCCAGGTCAAAGCCCGGCAGGCCGGGCACCGGCGGCAGCTTTTTCAGCAGCCGCATATGCGCCTTGATTTGCGGGAAGCGGTTCTGGAAGCTTTGCAGGTCGATGCGGCCATCCGGCCGCGCCTTGGGCGCATCGCTGCGGTGCAGTTCGGACGACACTTCCACCACCGTGGCATCCTGGCCCGGCTCCGGTTCCAGGTCGCTGGCAAAGGTAATGCGGTCGGCCTTGGTCGACGCCATCGCCGCCTTCACCGCCGCCACATCGATGCCGAAGTGGATGCCCTTGTTCCACATATCGGCGATGAACTCGTCGATATCGAGCGCCACGGGGCGCTCGGGAATCACGGTGCCGTCGGGCAGCGTCACCTCTTCCAGGTAAAGCTGCTGGAAGTAGTACTCGGCGTAGGACAGGCTCACTTTCGGATTTTTGTACAGCGACAGGCGGCCGGCGTCGAACACCCGCACATCGTCGGCCAGGCGCAATGCCTGCTGGCTGCCGGTGTCCGGCCCCACCCCGTACAGCGCCTTGATCAGGACCGGGTAATCGAGGCCGATGAAATACCAGCCCGACTGAAAGACGTGCGTGACCGCAGCCACCAGCGCCGGTTTGCTCATCCCAAGATCAATGTAAATTCCGTCCGCCAGCTTACCCAAACCAATAGGCAATGCCGGGCCGGAGGCTTCTGGCCCCTCGCCTGCGGCTGGCGCTGCGGATGCAACGTCTTGAACCACGGTCTTCCTCCAAACGGCACGCTCGGGCCGGAAGGCGTTGCGTGTGATTAATTAATCTTACACGCAGACCATAGAAAAAGAAGGAAATTCTGTGACTAAAACGGCACAACTGTGAAAATATTGATACAAACCAATACTAATCAAATAATAATGGTGCCGTTTTATTATGGTTAATTGCCAGGCAATTAACGACGGGGGGGATTGGCGTACAGGTCCTGGCCCACTTCGTTGATCTGGCGGCGCAGATCACGGCGTTCGTCCGGCGTCATGCGGCCGACGCGGCGGCTCATTTCCGCATTGCGGCTGGCTTCCTGCATGGCGCGGCGCTGTTCCTCGGCGCGCGCTTCGTAGGTGCGCGTATCGATCTGACGCTGTTCGCTGCTTGGACGCTGCTCGGTGCGCTGACCGCCTTGCTGATGCTGCGGCACCTCGCGGCGCGAGCCGTCAGGGCCTTCAGCGCGGGCGATGCCGGTGCTGATCAAACCGCAGCATAAAAGCGCGGAAGCCAGGGAGGATCGAACGCAAAAAGATGCGCTAGCTGCCGCGGATTTTTTTTTGTGATCGATGAACATGGCGTTCCTAAAAAACTGATTCTATGCCCGCAGTGTATGATGCTTTGCCTGAGGGGGTAAGGCTAAATGGGTAAAGTTTGTAACACTTTGTAATGGGTTATCTTGCGTTCGTATTCGCAGGACGAATATGACGTTACCATAGCAACATGAATAAGACAATTCTGGCAGCCAAATGACTAGCACAACGACTGAATCCGGCAACAACAACGCCAACGCGCAAGGCCACGCGGCCAAGATTATGGTAGTGGACGACGACGTCCGCCTGCGCGATCTGCTGCGCCGCTACCTCACCGAACAAGGCTTCAACGTCTTCACCGCAGAAAGCGCCACGGCCATGAACAAGCTGTGGCTGCGCGAGCGCTACGACCTGCTGGTGCTGGACCTGATGCTGCCTGGCGAAGACGGCCTGTCGATCTGCCGCCGCCTGCGCGGCGCCGGCGACCAGACGCCGATCATCATGCTGACCGCCAAAGGCGAGGACGTGGACCGCATCGTCGGCCTGGAAATGGGCGCGGATGACTACCTGCCCAAGCCCTTCAACCCGCGCGAGCTGGTGGCCCGCATCGGCGCCGTGCTGCGCCGCCGTGGTCCGGATGAAATCCCGGGCGCGCCATCGGAAACCCCGCAAACCTTCGAGTTCGGCCAGTTCGTGCTGGACCTGGGCACGCGCACGCTGAAGAAGAACGGCGAGACCGTACCGCTGACCACCGGCGAATTCTCGGTGCTCAAAGTGTTCGCGCGCCACGCGCGCCAGCCGCTGTCGCGCGAGAAGCTCATGGAACTGGCGCGCGGCCGCGAGTACGAAGTATTCGACCGCAGCCTGGACGTGCAGATCTCGCGCCTGCGCAAGCTCATCGAACCCGATCCATCCAGCCCGCTGTACATCCAGACCGTATGGGGCCTGGGTTACGTCTTCATTCCGGAGGGCCAGCCGCGCTAAGGCGCGGGCGCGTTCATGAAGTTGCCGTCGAAGCTACCCTTTGGCCTCCGCATCGCCAGCCTCAAAAGCGGATTATTCTGGCGCACCTTCTTCCTGCTCGGGGCGCTGACCACCACCAGTATGACGGCCTGGGTCGGCATGATCAGCGTGGTGCAGCACGAGCCGCAGGTGCAGCAGATTTCCTCGCAGGTGATCTCGGTGGTCACCATCACCCACGCCGCCCTCACCCACTCCGCGCCCGAACTGCGGCGCGAGCTGCTGTTCGAGCTGGTGTCGAACGAGGGTATCCGCGTGTTCCCGCTCGAGGACGACGACAAGGTCGAACCGCCGGCCGACAACGCGCTGATGCCGGACATCGAAAAGCTGGTCAAGGCCAAGCTGGGGGCGGACACGCGCTTCTCGTCCAAGGTGAATGGCGTGGCCGGCTTCTGGGTCAGCTTCAATATCGACGACGACCAGTACTGGCTGATGCTCGAGCGCGAACGCATCCGCGGCCTGACCGGCATCCAGTGGCTGGGCTGGGCCAGCGTGGTGTCGGTGGTATCGCTGCTGGGCGCCGCCTTCATTTCCAGCCTGATTAACCTGCCGCTGCGCCGCCTGACACAGGCCACGCGCGACTTCGCCCAGGGCAAGCGCCCGGCGCCGCTGCCGGAAAAAGGCCCGCTTGAAATCCTCGAAGCCAATCGCAGCTTCAACCAGATGGTGGACGACCTGCAGCAGGTGGAGTCCGACCGCGCCGTAATCCTGGCCGGCATCTCGCATGACCTGCGCACACCGCTGGCGCGCATGCAGCTGGAGGTAGAGATGGCCAATCTGTCGCAGGAAGCGCGCGAGGGCATGCAGTCGGACATCGGCCAGATGGACGCCATCATCGGCCAGTTCCTCGACTACGCCAAACCGACCGAGGCGGCCAGCTTTATCAATGTCGACATCAGCGAACTGCTGACGGATACGGCGCACGAAGCCGCGCGCTTGCCCGATGTGCGGATCGGCACCGACATCGCGCCAGGCGCGCACGCCATGGGCAATGCCACCGACATCAAGCGCGTCATCAACAACCTGATCGAGAACGCCCGCCGCTACGGCAAAACGCCAGGCGCGGACTACACCGAAATCGACATCAAGTGCAGCGTCAAAGGCATGCATGCTGCCAAACGCGTGACCATCGAAGTCCAGGACCATGGCAGCGGCGTGCCGCCGGAGCACATCGAGCAGCTGCTCAAGCCCTTCACCCGGCTCGACGAGGCGCGCAGCCAGGCCAACGGCGCAGGCCTGGGACTGGCGATTGTCGACCGCGTCATCACGCGCCATGGCGCCGAACTGCATGTGCGCAACCGCGAAGGCGGCGGCCTGCTGATCCAGATTGTCATGAAAGGCCTGTAATGCGCCGTACCCTCGTTTGCGCCGCGCTGCTCGGCGTGGCCACCATCGTCCATGCCGCGCGCCCTGCGCCGCCAGCCGTGCAGCAGCGCGAGCCGACCGCCGATGAACGCAATGCCTTTGACGAGTACTATCGAGAACAAGTACCGCCACGCGTCAGCGGCGGACCATCGCTGTTTGCCCCCGTCTTCGACATCCAGCGCCGGCGCGGCCAGCCATGGCAGGTGATTGCGCGTGTGGATTCGTCGCCGCGCCACTACACGCCGGAGCTGTGCCGCCAGGTCCGCACCAGCTACATCTATGACGCCAAGGCGCCCAAGGGACAGCGCTGGTCGCCGTCGGCAGCAGCGCCGGAATGGTATGTGTGGCTGGCGACACCCAAGGTCATCTGCACCGCAGCGCAATACACGGTGCGTATGGACCCAGCCGTATCGAACGAGGACGCCACCGCGCTGCTGCGCCAGCATCGCGAACTGCTGCAGCGCGCACGCCTGCTGTTTGCGGGGAATTCCGGCTGCGCGCGCCAGCGCTCGCTGACCTTCCGCTTTGCCGCAATGGCGCCGGCGCCGCCCGCCAACGGCGCTCCCGCCATGGTCGGCATGGTATTCGAGAGCGACCGTGACACGCGGGTACACGTCGCCGTCCGCAAGCACCGCGGCGAATACGCCGCGTGGAATGTCAACTGTGCTGAGGGTGCTGCAGGTTGATGGGATGGTCAGGCGCTTCCAGCAGCTTGGTCAGCAGCAGCTCGGTGGAACCATAGCCGTACAGCGAGTCCGCTTCCAGCCCGGGGGTATCGTAGGGCACGGACTCTTCGCGCTCCGAGCGGCCCGGATCGCTGTCCGAATACGTCACGCGCCAGGCGCGCTTGAGCGCATCGGCGCGGCGCAGGAATTGCGGCACCGGCCACATGGCCGGGTCCCACACGGCGATATCGCCAAGCACGCGCCAGTGGCCGCTGGCCAGCGCCATGTCGCCGCAACGCAGCACCTTGACCGCATCCTGCGGCTGCAGGGTATTCAGCTCTTCCACCGACGGCAAGCGCGTCAGTTTGGGACCGAACAGATAGGCGAGCAGGATTTTGCTGCCAGGCGTCATGCGCGCGACCAGGCCCCAACCATAGCCGCCGTCCAGCAATGGCACGGCAAACCAGCTCCCCTCTTGATACGACTGCTTCATTCCAACCCTTTCATCAGCACCGGGCGGTGCAAGTCCGCAGTGTAGCGGCGCCGCGCAAAACACGGCGCACGGCACTGCTGCGGCGAGCCTTGATGACAACTGTGTTACACTGGCGCCTCGCTAGGGGTCCTGGAAACGCATTTCCGGGTGAGAGATACCCTTCGTACCTGATCTGGATAATGCCAGCGAAGGAAAGCGCAAAAGTGGTTCTCCCCTCCTTTGATGGCTCTCTTCGCCGGCCTCCAGCCGAACAAGTAGAGAGCAGATATGTCCACACCAAACTTTGCAGTGTCCGCCATCGCATTGGCGGTTTTACAGGCTATGTCCGGCGCCGCGCGCGCTGAAGCCGTTGCCCCGGCCGCAGCCCCAGACCAAACCATGCCGGAAGTCGTCGTCAGCGGCGTCAAGGTCCGCGCCAGCTCGGCCAGCGTGGCCGGCTTCTCCAACGCGCCGCTGCTGGAAACGCCAGCGTCGGTCAGCGTGCTGAACGCGCAGCAGATGCTGGACCTGCAAATCCGCTCCACCACCGATGCCGCCAAATTCGACGCCAGCCTGAGCGACGCCTACAACGCCGTCGGCTACGCTGAACAGTTCTCCATCCGCGGCTTTAAACTGGACAACGCCTCGAGCTACCGCAAGGACGGCATGGCGATTGCCGGCGACACCCAGATCCCGCTGGAAAACAAGGAACAGCTGGAAGTGCTGAAAGGCTTGTCCGGCCTGCAGTCCGGCGTCTCCGCGCCCGGTGGCGTCATCAACTTTGTCACCAAGCGCCCGACCGATACGCCGCTGCGCACCGTGGTATTGGAAACCCGCGAACGCGGCACGCTGTATGGCGCGGTCGATCTGGGCGGACGCTTTGAGGACAGCCGCTTCGGCTACCGCATCAACGCTGCCGCCGAGCGCCTGCGTTCCTACATCAAGGGCGCCGACGGCAACCGCAAATTCGTCTCGGCCGCTTTCGACTGGCGCATCTCGCCGCAAGCGCTGCTGCAGGTGGATGCCGACTACCAGCGCAAATCGCAGATCACCGCGCCGGGCTACCAGTTGCTCAACAATGCCACGCTGCCCAACGTCCCTGCTGACCAGCTGCTGAACGACCAGCCATGGACCCGTCCCGTGGAAACCACCAGCAGCAACGTCGGCGTCCGCTTCGACTACAAGTTCTCGCCGGATTGGGCCGCCACCATCAGCGCCAACCAGCACAACTTCAAGCGCGACGACTACACGGCCTTCCCTTACGGCTGCGGCGCACAGGACCTGTATCCCGGTTTCTGCGGCAATGGCGACTATGACGTCTACAACTACATCAGCAAAGGCGAAAAGAAATCGCCGCTGACCGCGCAGGCGCTGCTGCAGGGCCGCTTTGCCACCGGCGCGCTGCAGCATGAACTGACCGCCGGCGCATCGTTCTTCAAGAACAGCGAAAAATGGGGCGACTACCTGTACGACTACTCGGGCACCAGCAACATCTATCGCCCGGTGGTGGTGACGCCGGCGCCAGGCGATAGCGGCCCGGTCACCGAACGCCGCAGCGACAATGAACGCGGCCTGTTCGCCCAGGACATCCTGAGCCTCAACCAGCAACTCAAGCTGCATGCGGGCGCACGTTACGCGCAGGTCAAGCGCGACGAATACGTGGGCGTCGATGCCGGCAAGGTACTGCCCTATGCCCACACCGACGTCGGCTTCTGGCTGCCAAACCTCGCGCTGGTGTACAACGTGCGTCCCAACGTAGCGACCTATGTGTCGTACGCCCAGGGACTGGAGCATGGCGGCGTCGCGCCGATGGGCACGGCGAACCAGCGCCGCGCACTGGAGCCGGGCAAATCGAAGCAGGTGGAAGTGGGTGTGAAGGCGGACATTCGCCCGGACCTGAGCGCCAGCGTATCGCTGTTCCAGATCCGCAAGGGCCTGGAGTACACGGACGCCGCCAACACCTTCGTGCGCAATGGCGAAGCGCAGAACCGTGGCCTGGAGATGGCGCTGGCCGGCCGTGTCACGCCTGAACTGCTGGTCGGCGTATCAGCCACCGCGCTGAACACCCAGCAAAGCGGCACCGGTTCGGCTACGCTGGACGGCAAGCGCGTCACCGATGTGGCAGCGTTCAAATCTTCCCTGTACGCGAAGTATGCGGTGCCGCAGGTGCGTGGCCTGGATGTGGCGGCCAACTGGGTCTACAGCAGCAAGAAAGCCTTTGACGCCGCCAACACCGTGTTCGTGCCAAGCTATCACGTGATGAACCTGAGCGCTTCATATGCGACCCGCATCGGCGATGTGGCCACCACGCTGCGCGCCAACGTCGACAACGCCTTCGACAAGTTCTACTGGCGCGATGTGACGCCGGATCTGGGTGGTTATCTGATGCCGGGCGCCTCGCGCACCTTCCGCGTCTCGGCGCAGTTCGACCTTTAAAGCCGCGACAGCGCGTCCGCAACCTGCGCGACGCGCTGCTCGATGCTGCCGCTTACCGGCACGTAGGGAATACCGCGTGCCGTCAACTCTTGGTTCAGCATGCGGTTGATGATAATGCTGACCTCTTCATTCTCGCGCATCAGGCCATCCGCTTGCCATGGGATGTCGGCGGCCGTCACCAGCGTGAGGTCGTAATCCTGCAGATGCGCATCCGCCAGCGGCGCCAGCTGCGCATCAATCCCGCCAAAATAATGGCGGCTGTACACCGCCGTCATCAACGGCGTGGTGTCGCAAAACAGATAGCGCTGCGCTGCCAGCGCGGCCATGTTCTCGCGTTCGCGCTGCACGCGGGCGATATGGAACTGGTCCGCGTCCACCGGCACACGGCCGGCGGCGTCGACAAACTCGCGCAGATATTCAGGCACCCACAGCGTGCCATAGCGCTTGGCCAACGCGGCCGCCAGCGTGGTCTTGCCGGACGACGCTGTCCCCAGAATGGCAATGCGCTGCGGCCTCATTCCATCGCCAGCCGGCGGCCACCCGTGCCGGCGTCGCCGCTCCACGCGCGCAGACCGATAATCGCCATACCGACAAATACGCCGTACAGAATGGCCGTCAGGATCAGATGCTTGTGCAGGTACAGCGCCACATACAGGATATCGACGATGATCCAGACATGCCAGTTCTCGATCTTTTTACGCGACAGCAGCAGCTGACCGATCAGCGAACCTGCGGTCAGGAAGCCATCCGAACTGGGTACATCGGTATCAGTGTAGGTTTTGAGGAACCAGGCCAGCACGCCGAAGCCCGCCAGCCACGCAGCACCGGCGATCCAGCGGCCGCGCGCGTCCAGCGCGGTAACGGGCAGCTTCTCATGGCGGTCGTCCCCATGCAGCCATTGATACCAGCCGAAGATGGAGACAGTGATGAACACCAGTTGCAAGCCCATGTCGCCATACAGCCGCGAACCGTAGAACACCAGACCATAGGTGGCGGACGAAATGATGGCAAACAGCCAGCCCCAGTGGCTCTGGCGTATGTTCAACCACACCGTCGCCACCGACAGCAGGAACGACAGCAGCTCCAGCGGGGTCGTGGCGAATACGGCCAGGTGCAATGGCATATTGGCGTAACTAAGCAGGAGCGTCAGTGCGTTCATTTTTTAGGGTACTTGATCGTCATCTCTTTGAGGAGATTATCGGCGTGATCCACTTCCGCCATCACCCACAGCATATAACGAATATCCAGATGAATGGCGCGGGTGATATCGCGGTCGAAGTACCAGTCCTTGGTGATGGACTCGTAGGTCGAATCGAAGTTTAGGCCAATCAGCTCGCCATTCCTGTTCATGACCGCCGAACCGGAGTTGCCGCCGGTGGTGTCAGTACTGGTCAGGAAGTCCACCGGTACGGTGCCCAGCACAGGATCCTTGAACTTGCCATAGCGCTTGGCCTTGATGGCTTCCAGCAGATTGGCCGGTGCGTCGAATGGTGCCTTGCCAGTATTCTTCTCGACGATGCCTTCGACGGTGGTGAACGGGCCTTTGGTGATGCCGTCCTTCGGCGAGTACGGCGATACAGTGCCATAGGTCACGCGCAGCGTCGAATTCGCATCCGGATACACTGGCTTGCCCTGCGATTTCTTCCATGCGATAACCGCCGCCATATATTGCGGGATCACGCGTTCCAGATTGCCGTCCAGTTCCTTGCGGCGCTCCTTCAGCGCTTGCGACACGCCGTCGATCTTCACCGCCAGCTTGAGGAAGGCATCATCCGACGCGGCGACCGCAGCGCCATCCTTGCCCACCCACGACAGGCGCTGGGCGGTGTCGCCCAGTTGCGATTGCGCGTACAGCGCCGGCACGCTGTCCACCGGCGGAAGCAAGGCATCCAGGCCGGTCATGTGCATGGATTTCGGCAGTTTGGCATAGCGCTGCAGGGCTGCGATAAAACGCGCCTGATCCACGCTGCCCACATACGACTGCTCCAGGCGGTTCAGGCGGGCCTTGATGAAGGCCAGGTCGCGCTGCTGGTAGCCGCTTTCACGCTCCGCATCCGGCTTGGCGCTTTCCTGCGCCAGGCGGTACAGGGTGGTGCCGGATTTCAGCAAGTCGCTGGTGGTGGCGACGCTGTGGCCGAACTCCTCATCGCTCAGGGCGATGTCGGCGGCGATCAGCGCATCCAGCTCCGTCAGCAGATTCTTGTTACCGCCAGACTGTTTTGCGTACCAGGCGCGGAACTCGGCGTCCTGCACATCCTTGATGGCGGCGATGTCCTTGCGCGCAAAGCCGTCCATCAGGCCGCGCGTTTTCTTCATCACGTTGTTGAGGCTCTTGACCACGCTGGCGTAACGCACGGAGTTGGCTTCGTTGTCCCTGGTCGACGCAGCAATCACGTCCAGGTCCGACTGGATCTCGCCAGCCTTGGCCGGATAGGCAGCGTCGCGCGCGTAGCGGATTTCCGACGGCAGCTTGTAGCGGCTGGTGCGCCCAGGGTAGCCGGCCAGCAGCACCGGATCGCCATTCTTCAGGCCTTCAGCCGACACTACCAGGAAGTCCTTGGATTTGTACGGCACGTTGTCCGGCGACGGATCGGCCGGGCGGCCGTCCTTGCCCACGTAAGCGCGCAGGAAGGAATAGTCGCCGACATGGCGCGGCCATTCGTAGTTATCGATATCGCCGCCAAAGTCGCCCAGCGAGTTGGCTGGCGCATAGACCAGGCGCACGTCGCGTATCATCATCTGCCGGATGCGGTAGTACTCCAGGCCACGGTGGAAGGCCGGCACCGAGCAGCGGTAGAACTTGTCGCTTTCGCATTCGGCGATCAGCGACTTGATGTTTTTCTCGACCGCTTCGTTGCGCTGCTTGCCGCTCATGGCCGGCGTAATGTCCTTCAGCACGCGGCTGGTGACGTTTTCCACCTTGTCGGTCACGTACACCAGCGTGTTCGGGCCGCCCGGCAGTTCTGCTGCGCGGGTCTTGGCCAGGAAGCCGTTGGCGATGTAATTGTGTTCAGGGGTCGAGTTGCGCTGAATGGCGCCATACGCGCAATGGTGATTGGTCACCACCAGGCCGGCGTCCGACACAAACGAAGCCGAACAGCCGCCCAGCGACACGATGGCGCTCATCGGATGTTTGGACAGATCCGCCAGCTTCTGCGCCGGAATGGCGATGCCGACGCGTTTCAGTTCGGATTTCAATTGCGGCAGCTGGTACGGCTGCCATTGACCTTCGTCCGCTTGTACACTTGTGACGCACAGCAGCGCGGCTGGAATAACTAATTTTTTTAACAAGATATGGCCCCTGATTGATTACGGCGCCGATATTATAGATCGAAGCTCACCATCAGCCTACAGCCATGGCCCGTAGCCGGGGTGCCAATCTCCATTGCGCCGCCCAGTGCGGCCACGCGCTGCGACATGCCGATCAGTCCAAAGGAATCGCGCTGGCCGGTGCCGGCCGGCGCCGGCTCCAGGCCGATGCCGTCATCAACAATGGTCAGCGACAGACGGCGCCCGCGCAGCGCCAATGCAATCGCCACCTTGCTGGCCTGCGCATGGCGGCGCACATTGCTCAACGCTTCCTGCAGGCCACGGAACAGCACAATCGCCATGTCCGGCGCCACCACCAGGCTATCCGCATCGTCCGGCAGCGTCAGCGTGCACGCCAGGCCGCTACGCTTGCGGAATTCGGCTGCCTGCCACTCCAGCGCTGCCGGCAAGCCCAGGTCCAGCACCGCCGGCCGCAGTTCATTCATGATGCCGCGCACACTGCGGATGGTGGCGTCCACATTGTCCAGCGCCGCGTTGACGCGCTGGTGCAGGCGCGCGTGGCGCTCGCTGGTCCGTGTTCCCAGCATGGAAATATCGATGCGCAGCGCCAGCAGGTTCTGTCCCAGCTCATCGTGGATATCGCGCGCAATGCGCTTGCGCTCTTCTTCCTTGATGGTTTCCAGATGTGCCGCCAGCTTGCGCAGCTGTTCGCGCGATTCGCTGAGTTCCGCGGTGCGGGCCTCCACCCGTTCATCCAGCTCGTGCGACCAGCGCAGCAGTTCCGCATCCGCCTGACGCTGCGCCGTCACGTCCGAGAACACGCCGATGTGGTAGCTGATCGCGCCATGCTCGTCGCGTATCACCGTCAGCGACATATGCGCCACGTAAAGCGTGCCGTCGCGGCGGCAGTTGAAAACGTCGCCTTGCCAGCGTCCCTCGCTGCGCAGCTGCTGCATAGCCTCGGCATGATACCCCGGCGGGTGTTCCGTCTGACGGCCCAGGAAGCGCGGATTGCGGCCCAGCGCCTCCTCCACCGGATAGCCGGTGATTTCCGTGAACGCCGGATTGACCGAGACAATCTGGTAGTCGGCGTCACACACCAGCACCCCTTCCTTGATGCTGTCCAGTACCTGCAGCGCGCGCAGACGCACGGCATCGCGCACCGGCGCCGTGCCAACGTCAGTAAGGATGATGCGGCACTTGCGCGCGCCCGCCTCCAGGTTGGCTTCCATGCGTACCTGCCGCGATGGCGTGCCGGCGGCGTCCGCCGGATCAAACAAGGGCACTTCCATGACACCGCGCTCGCCGCTGGCAAACAGGCCTTGCAGGAAGCGCCGCCAGCCTGCCTGCGCCTGCGGCGCCACAAACTGCTCGAAACGTTTGGCGATGAGTTCATCGCGGCCGCTGCGCAGCAGTTCGCCCGCCGCCAGATTGGCGCGGGTGATGTAGCCTTCGTCGTCCACTGACAGGTAGCCGGCCGGCGCCTGGTCGTACAAGTCCGTATAGCGCTCGCGCTGCTCATCGGCCAGATCGCGCTCGGTCTGCAGTTCGGCCAGCGCCTGGTTCTGCATATCCAGTTCGATCTGGGTGACCTGCAACTCATGCCACTGTTTCAGCTGGTCGCTGGGCGTATCCGCCGGTGGCTGCGGCGGCAGCGAGGCGGCGGCACGCTCGGCGTTCTCGCGCAGCAGATGGGCGTCCAGCTCAGCGCGCGAGGGCTTGGTCATGGCCGGCTCGCATCTCTTCTATCCCGCAACAGCGGCAGCAGGCGCGCTTCCATCTGCTTGAGCTCCGTGATATTGATGAAGGTGACCACCACGCCATCAATCACATTGTCCACTGTGCGGTAAGGACGGATACGCATGGTGTACCAGCCACCGCTGCGGGTTTCGATCTGCTTTTCGCAAAACACCAGCGTGCGCAGCACGTGCTGGGCATCCTGCTCCAGGTCCGTGTACAGCAGATCGTTGACGATATCGCTCAACGGGCGATTCACGTCGCTGGGGATCAGCTTGTAGATCTGCGTAGTCTGGTCGGTAAAGCGGCGGATACGCAGTTCGCCATCCAGGAAGATGGTGGCCACGTCCGTGCTGTTGAGCAGATTCTTCATGTCGCCATTCACCAGCGACAGGTCATCCACCTTGGATTGCAGCTCGGCGTTGACGGTGTACAGCTCTTCATTGAGCGACTGCATCTCCTCTTTGGAGGTGGTCAGCTCTTCATTGGTGGACTGCAGTTCCTCATTGGTCGATTGCAGTTCCTCGTTGGCCGACTTGAGTTCCTCGCGTGAGGCCTGCATCTCGTCGCGCACGGCCTGGATCTCCAGCCGCGCCTGCGCCAGCTGCTGTTCCAGCTCCAGCACATAGGGATTGCTCGAGCGCGTACGGCGCTTCTTGGGCGGCAGCGGCGCGCTGGAAAACGTCAGCAGCACCGTGCCTGGCAACGGCCCGCTGTCCGGCATGGCTTCTGCGGTCAGGTCCAGCGCCTGTGAAGGCTTGCCTGCTTCGTCGCGCTGAATCAGGCCACGCACCGCAATCAAGCCGCTTTCCTGGGTCGAGCGCTTGAGCAGCTCCGCCATCTCATGGCGCAGGCTATCGCGCGCCATGGCATGGATATTCCAGTTGGCTTTACCCGCCGCCGGCTCTAGATAGGCGCCGGTGCGCCCGTGAATGTAAAGGATGTCGCCATGGGCGTTCAGCAGCACCGCAGCTGGCGCATGCTTCTTGAGCAGCATCTGCTCAACCTGAATTTGAAGGTTACCGTTCATGTTAAGGTTGCTTGGTTCAATCACTGTGGGCGCCACGACGCTACTGACGCGGGTCGGGAAATAATTCGCTACGCGATGGATCGATGCATCCAATCGCCGGTAAATACGGCCGGCGCCGGGCATCAGGGTGAATAATTCGTTGAAGTGCCCCGGTGTGTCGGCGCTGCCCAGCATCAGCAGGCCGCCGGTGCGCAAGGCATAATGAAACAAGGGGATCAGCCGCTCCTGCAGCTTGGCCGTAAAATAAATCAGCAAATTGCGGCAGCACAGGATGTCCAGCTTGGTGAATGGCGGATCGGAGATCACGTTCTGGCGCGCGAAGATAATCATATTACGCACATCTTTGCGGATACGATAGCCATTTTTCTCGGCCGGCATAAAGTAACGCTGCAGCAGCTCGACCGACACATCCGCCTCGATATCGGCGCCAAACACGCCCTGGCGGGCCTGATCGACCGCGTCGTCATCAAGGTCGGTCGCGAAGATCTGCAGCGTGTAGTGCGCCGTGGGCCGCAGGCGCTCCAGCACTTCGTTAAAGGCGATGGCCAGCGAATAGGCTTCCTCGCCTGTCGAGCAGGCGGCGACCCAGGCCTTGAACGCCGCGCCTTCCGGATGCTCCGCAATCAGCTGCGGCAGCGCCGTGTTCATGAGGTACTCCCACACCTTGGCATCGCGGAAGAAGTTGGTGACGCCGATCAGCAGCTCCTTGAACAGCAGCTCCACCTCGGCCGGATTGGCGCGCATGAACTTCACATAGTCGGCCAGCGAGCTGCACTGGCGCAGCTTCATGCGCCGGTCAATCCGGCGCAGCACCGTGCTCAGTTTATAGTCGGAGAAGTTGGCGCCGGTCTGTTTGAGCAGCTGCTGGAACAGCTGCTGCAAGCCTTCACGCTGGATCATCGCCTGTTCCGGCAGGCCGGATTCCTGCGTCGCCCACCATTCGGCAATCCGCATGGCCATCTGCCCGGGCAGTTCCACCATATCCACGGCGCGTTTGGAAATCGCATTGGAGGGCATGGGATCGAAGCGGGCCGACGACGGCAGCTGCGCCAGCGTCAGGCCGCCGCTGTCGCGGATCGCTTTCAGGCCCGCCGAGCCATCCGCTCCCATGCCGGAAAACAGCACGCCAATCGCGACATCGCGGCTGTGCAAAGCCAGCGACTTGAAAAAACTGTCGATCGGCAGATGGTGGCCGCGCCGCGCCGCAACCGCTTGCAATGTGAAATGATAGTGTTCGATGCCGATGTCGTGACCAGGCGGGATGACGTAGACATGATTGGCTTGCACCGCCATACCGTCCTCGATCTCGCACACCCTCATGCTGGTCATGCGCTGCAGCAGTTCTGGCAGCATGCCTTTATGCAGCGGGTCCAGGTGCTGCACGACCACATAGGCAAACCGGCTGTCAGCCGGCACGCTGACGAGAAACTCGCAAATGGGATCGAGGCCGCCGGCCGATGCACCGATACCTACGATGGGCAGTAGCGTCTCAGCGGCGGGAACGGCGGTAGCGCTTGTTTTGTTCATCGAGGCGTGTTTTTATGTACATCTTGCCAGATGATTATACAGCAAGGCTACGCCGTTAAAGGGTCTGTTTCGGCTTAGTTGCCTGCCGCATGCCAGCCACCGCCGAGCGACTGGATCAGCGCGATGGCCGTGGTCTGGCGGTCGGCCTGCGACTGCACCAGCGCGCGGCGCGCGGTCAGGGCGGTATTCTGCGCGGTGACCACATCGCTGTAGCTGACCTGGCCGGCGCGATAACGGTTCAGCATCTGCACCTCGACCTGGTCCGCCGCTTCGGACGCCGCCTTGCGCAAGTCCTGCTGCTGCGCCAGCGTGCGGGTGGCTGCCAGCTGGTTCTCGACATCGGCAAACGCCGCGAGCACCGTCTGGCGGTAACTGGCAATTGCCTGGTCACGCGCCGCTTCCGCCCCACTGACGCGGGCTTTGGTGGCGCCGGCGTCAAACAAGGTCTGTGCCGCCGTCAGCCCCAGCGACCACAGATTATTCGAGGCGTTGAACAGGCCACCGGTGGAGGCCGCGCCATAGCCAAAGGAACCGGTCAGGTTCAGGCTGGGGAAGTAGGCGCTGCGCGCAATGCCGATCTGCTCATTGGCCGCCGCCACCCGGCGTTCGGCGGCAGCGATATCCGGACGGCGCTGCAGCAGTGTCGATGGCACGCCGGCCGGCACATCCGGCACCACGACTGTCCACGACGCCGGCGCCAGCGTGAAGTCGCTGGCGGCCTTGCCCAGCAAAACGGCAATCGCATGCTCCAGGTTGGCGCGCTGGCGCACCAGCGTGATCTGGTCAATGCGGGCGCTGGCCAGCTGCGTTTGCGCCTGCAGCAGATCGGACTTGGCGGCGATGCCAGCGTCAAAGCGGTTCTGGGTAATTTGCAGCACGCGCTCATAACCTTCCACCGTGGCGTCAAGCAGCGCCTTTTCGGCATCGGCCTGGCGCAGCGAGAAGTAGTTGGTGGCCAGTTCGCCCTGTGCCGACAGGCGTGCCGCCGCCAGCTCGGCCGCGCTCACCTGCAAACTGGCGTTGGCGCTGCCGACACCGGCGCGCAGCTTGCCCCACACATCCGGCTCCCAGCTGGCGCCGATATTGGCGCGGTACTGGTTACCGGTCTTGGTGTCGCCGCCACCGCCGGTGCGCGTCGCGCTGCCGTTCAGGTCTACGCTGGGGAACAGCGTGGCGCGCTGCTGCGCCACCAGCGCCCTCGCCTGCGCATAGGCCGCCACGGCGGCAGCCACGTTCTGGTTATTGACCTCGATACTCTCGGTCATCTGGTTCAGCTGCTGGTCACCGAACAGCTGCCACCACGGGCCGCGCTCCAGCATATCGGCCGGTGCGGCGGCGGTCCAGCCGGCGGCCGCCTTGTCCGCATCGGTGGCGGTTTCCTTGAAAGCCGCTGGCTGCGGCGTCTCCGGCACCTTGTAGCTTGGCGTAACCGAGCACGCGGACAGCAACGCAGCCGCCACGGCCAGCGCAATCAATGAATAACGGGGAGTTGGTGCGTATTTGCTCATGGTGTAATCGGCGATTGGTCGCTATGGATGCGGCTCAGTTGTTGTTCGGACGGGCTGCGGCGGCGCAGCTTGTCCATCAGGATGTAGACCACGGGTGTCGTCAGCAGCGTCAGACACTGGCTGGCAATCAGGCCACCGATGATGGCGACGCCCAGCGGCTGGCGCAGTTCCGAGCCTTCGCCGAAACCGATCGCCAGCGGCAAGGCGCCCAGCGCAGCAGCCACCGTGGTCATGAGGATAGGACGGAAGCGCAGCAGGCAAGCCTCGCGCACCGCTTCCATCGGCGACAGGCCTCGTGCACGCTCGGCTTCCAGCGCAAAATCGATAATCAGGATGGCGTTCTTCTTGACGATACCAATCAGCAGGAAGATGCCGATCAGCGCAATCGTCGAGAACTCCATCTTGAACACCAGCAGCGCCAGCACCGCGCCCACACCCGCCGACGGCAAGGTGGTCAGCACCGTGACCGGATGTACCAGGCTCTCGTACAGGATGCCCAGCACAATATAGATCACCACAATCGCCGCGAGGATCAGCAACGGCAGGGACTTGTTGCTGTCTTGCGCCGCCTTGGCCGAACCCTGGAAGCTGCCGCGCACATTGTTCGGCATGGCGATGTCCGCTTCCGCCGCCTTGATCTGCTCTGCAGCGTCGGACAGGCTGTAGCCTTCGGCCAGGTTGAACGCGATGGTGGTGGCCAGTTCGCCGTCCTGGTGGTTGATCGAGGTGGCGGCCGAGCTTTCGGCAAACGACGCCAATGTGGTCAGCGGCACCATCTTGGTTGCCATCGTGCTCAGCGCCGAACCGGATGACGCATCTTTCACCGCCGGCGCCGCGACATTGGCTGCAGTGGCATTGCCGGTCGCCGACGTCGTGGTCGCAACCGGCGCACCGGTCGGATTGGAAGCCGACGGCGTCGGCAGTCCCTTGGACGGCACATACACGTCGTTCAGCGCCTCCGGCGACTTGGCGTACCAGCGCGGCACCTCCATGATGACGTGATACTGATTGAGCTCACTGTAAATGGTCGCCACCTGGCGCTGGCCGAAGCTGTTGTACAGCGCATTGTCGATATCGCGCGTGGAGACGCCGAGCCGCGCCGCGCTCTGCTTGTCGATGGTGACAAACGTCTCGACGCCGTTATCCGCCTGGTCGGAGTCCACATCAGTCAGGCCTTTTTGCGCCTTCATCGCTTCCGCCAGACGCGCCGCCCATTTTTTCAGGTCGGCCTGATTGTCCGATTTCAGCGTGTACTGGAAGTTGGCGTTGGCCGAGCGTCCACCCGAGCGCAGATCCTGCACTGGACTCAGGAACAGGCTCACGCCAGTCACCCTGGCCAGCTTGGGCCGCAGGCGCGCAATCACCGCTTGCCCTGCCGCCTTGCGCTCGCTGGCCGGTTTCAGATTGATGAACATGAAACCACCGCCTGCGCGGCGGCCGCCGGTAAAGCCCACCACCGTGGCGACATCGGGATCATCCTTGATGATGTTGACCAGCTGGCGCAGCTTGCCCTGCATGGCCTGGAAGGAGATGCTCTGGTCGGCGCGGATGCCGCCGCTGATCTGGCCCGTATCCTGCTGCGGGAAGCCGCCTTTGGGAATCGCCGCAAACAGATAGACATTCAGGCCGATCACAAACACAAGGCTGAGCATCACCAGCCAGACGCTGTGCAGCGCCCAGTCCAGGCTATGCTCATAGCCCTTGAGAACAGCGTCGAAACCGCGCTCAAAGAAACGCGCGACGCGGCCCGGCGGCTTGGCCTCATGGCCGCCCGGCGTCAGCAGCCAGGCGCACATCATGGGCGTGGTGGTCAGCGAGATCACCAGCGAAATCATCACCGCAGCCGACAGCGTGACGGCAAATTCCTTGAACAGCGCGCCGAACTGGCCGCCCATGAACAGCAGCGGAATGAATACGGCAATCAGCGAAAGGCTGATCGACAGCACGGTAAAGCCCACCTCGCGCGCGCCCAGCAGCGCCGCCTTGAAGCGGTCCATGCCGGCCTCGATATGGCGCGTGGTATTTTCCAGCACCACGATGGCGTCATCCACCACAAAGCCGGTGGCCACGGTCAGCGCCATCAGCGACAGGTTATTCAGGCTGAAACCCAGCAGATACATGACGCCGAAGGTACCCAGCAGCGACACCACCGTGGCCACCGTCGGCACAATCGTCGCCCGCACATTGCGCAGGAAGACGCTCACCACCAGCACCACCAGCAGGATGGAGATGATGAGCGTGACCTCAATTTCGTGCAGCGACGAGCGGATCGAGTTGGTGCTGTCGCTGGCCACCTCGATCTTCACATCCGGCGGCAGTTGCGCCTGCAGGGTCGGCAGCTGTGCGCGCACGCTGTCCACGGTTTCAATCACGTTGGCGCCAGCCTGGGAGCGCAGCAGCACGATAATCGCCGGCTGGCCATTGAACAGGCCAAGGTTATTCTGGTCTTCGACGCCGTCCACCACTTCCGCCACGTCCTGCAGGCGGATCGCCGTGCCATTGCGCCAGCCGACGACCAGATTGCGGTAATCAGAAGCACTGCGGCCGCCAATCGCGTTGGCCGCCTCGGAATAGATCTGCAAGCGGCGGCCGTTGCCCTGGATCGCACCGCGTGGACGGTTGGCGTTCGTGGCCTGCAGGGCCGCGCGCACATCCTCCATCGACAAGCCCTGGCGGTTCAACGCATAGGGATTGAGCTCCACCCGCACCGCAGGCAGCGAGCTGCCGCCCAGCTCCACGTCACCCACGCCGGTCACCTGCGACAGGCGTTGCAGCACGATGTTGGAGACCGAATCAAAGATCTGGCCCGGCGTACGCGTCTTGGAGGTCAGCGCCAGAATGATGATGGGCGCACCGGAAGTATTCGCCTTGCGGTAGGTTGGATTGCTGCGCAGCGAAGCCGGCAAATCCACGCGGCTGGCATTGATCGCCGCCTGCACCTCGCGCGCCACCGCGTCCACGTTGCGGTTCAGGTCGAACTGCAAGGTGACGTTGGACGTGCTGGTGCTGGACTGCGAGGTCATTTCGTTAACCCCGGCAATCGTGCCCAGATGCCGCTCCAGCGGCGTCGACACGCTGGTCGCCATGGTGGACGGACTGGCGCCCGGCAGCGTGGCGTTCACCGAGATGATGGGGAAATCCACCTGCGGCAGCGGCGCCACCGGCAGCACGAAGAACGCACCGATGCCGGCCAGCGCCACGCCTATCGTCAGCAGGACGGTAGCGATCGGGCGCTTGACGAATGGCGAGGACAGATTCACAGCGCACCACCTTCGGCATGAGTCGCTGGCTTGCGGCGGAAGCGGCTGGCCAGGCTGTCAAAACCCAGGTAGATCACCGGCGTGGTGAACAGCGTCAGCATCTGGCTGACGATCAGGCCACCAAAGATGGCCAGACCCAGTGGACGGCGCAGCTCCGCGCCCTCGCCCCAGCCGAACATCAGCGGCACGGCGGCAAACAGCGCGGCCAAGGTCGTCATCAGGATGGGACGGAAACGCAGCAGCGCGGCCTGGTGAATGGCATCGCGCGGCGCCTTGCCTTCATCACGTTCCGCCTCGATCGCGAAGTCGATCATCATGATGGCGTTTTTCTTCACAATGCCGATCAGCAGAATGATGCCGATGATGCCGATAACGCCTAGATCCTGGCCAGTCACCAGCAGCGCCAGCAAGGCGCCGACACCAGCCGAGGGCAGCGTCGACAGAATGGTCAGCGGATGGATATAGCTTTCATACAGCACGCCGAGCACGATGTACACGCAGATCACGGCGGCCAGGATCAGCCACAGTTGGTTCGACAGCGAATTCTGATACGCGCCGGACGCACCGAGGAAGGTCATGGTCACCGAAGCCGGGAACTTGATCTCGGCCGCGGCCTGGCGGATGCTTTCCACGGCCGTCCCCAGCGAGACGCCGGAGGCGGTGTCAAAGCCCAGCGTGGTGGCCGGATACTGCGCCACGTGGGTGATCTGCAGCGGCGCCGCGCGTTCGCTTACGGTGGCCACCGCCGACAGCGGCGTCGCCTTGCCGGAGCCGGTGCGCAGCTGCAGGTTGGCCAGGTCGGCCGGCGTGGTGATATCGTCGCGGCGTGCTTCCAGGATCACGCGGTACTGGTTGGTCTCCGTGAAAATGGTCGAGACGATACGCTGGCCAAACGCGCTATACAGCGCATCATCGATAGAGGCCGCGGTAACGGACAGGCGCGACGCCGTATCCCGGTCAACGGTAACGTAGGCCGCATTGGCGCTGGCGCCGACATCGGACACCACGTTGCGCAATTCATGTTTGGTACGCATCTGCGCCGCCAGCCTGGTGGCCCATTCGTTGACAGTGGCGTTGTCGGCGCCTTCAATCGACACGCGGAACTGGGTCGGGCCGGTTTCTGCATCGATGGTCAGATCCTGCGTCGGCTGCAGGTACAGCGTCAGACCAGGGATCTCGGCAATCCTGGCGCGCAGACGGTCCATGGTTTCCTGCTGGCTGCCGATGCGCTTGTGCTTCAGGTTAATCAGCATGCTGCCGGTGTGCAGCATGGTGTTGTTGGCTGCATCCACGCCCACCACGGAACTGAGGTTGTTCACGTCAGGGTCATCAAGGATCGCCTTGGCGGCCTGCTGCTGCAGGGCGGCCATCTTGTCATACGAGACCGCCTTGCCGGTTTCCAGGCGCGCCTGCAGCTGCCCCGTGTCCTGCGTCGGGAACAGGCCTTTCGGAATCACCACATACAGCAGCACCGTGAGCAGCAGCGTCCCCAGCGCCACCAGCAGCGTCAGGCCGCTGTGATCGATGACCCAGGTCAGCGATTTGTCGTAATGGCCAATCACCCAGTCAAAGAACTGCTGGAAGCGTTGCGCAAAGCGGGATGGTTTTTCCTCGGCGTGATTCTTCAGCCAGCGCGCCGACATCATCGGCACCAGTGTCAGCGACACCACGGCGGAAATCAGAATGGTGATGGCCAGCGAAATCGCAAACTCGCGGAACAGGCGCCCCACCACATCGCCCATGAACAGCAGCGGAATCAGCACCGCAATCAGCGACACCGTCAGCGAGATGATGGTAAAGCCGATCTGCTTGGCGCCCTTGAGCGCAGCGGCCATCGGCGTCTCGCCCTCTTCGATGTAGCGCGAGATATTTTCGATCATGACGATGGCGTCATCGACCACGAAACCGGTGGCGATGGTCAGCGCCATCAGCGACAGGTTGTTGAGGCTATAGCCCAGCAAATACATCACACCGCAGGTGCCGATCAGCGAAATCGGCACCGACAGGCTGGCAATCACGGTCGCGCGCAGGCTATGCAGGAAGGCGAAGATCACCAGCACCACCAGCACCACCGCCAGCACCAGCTCTGTCTCCACGTGTTCGACGGAGGCGCGGATACCGGTGGTACGGTCGCTCAGCACTTCTACGTGCATGGCGCCCGGCAGGCCAGCCTGCAGCTCCGGCAGACGCGCCTTGATGGCGTCCACCGTGGCGATGACGTTGGCGCCCGGCTGGCGCTGCACATTGAGGATGATGGCTTGCCTGGTGCCGGACCACGCGCCCAGCTCCACGTTCTCGGCGCTGTCCACCACCTGCGCGACATCGGTCAGGCGCACCGGTGCGCCGTTCTTGTAGGCCAGGATCAGCTCCTGATAGTCCTTGGCCGTAACCAGCTGGTCGTTGGCGTTGATGCTGTAGGCGCGCGTCGGACCGTCAAAGCTGCCCTTGGCGCCATTGGCATTGGCCGCCGTGATGGCGGTGCGCAGCGTATCGAGGCCGAGGCCATACGACGCCAGCGCATTGGTGTCCGCCTGGATGCGGACCGCAGGCCGCTGGCCACCGCTCAGCGTCACCAGGCCCACGCCGGAGACCTGGCTGATTTTCAGCGCCAGGCGCGTGTTGACGATGTTCTGCACTTCGGTCAGCGGCATCGTGTCCGACGTAATCGCCAGCGTCAGCACCGGCGCATCGGCCGGGTTGACCTTGGCGTAGACCGGCGGCGCCGGCAAATCGGTCGGCAGCAGCGAAGCGCCGGCATTGATCGCGGCCTGCACTTCCTGCTCGGCCACGTCGAGCGACTGGCCCAGGCTGAATTGCAGGGTAATGATGGAAACGCCGGCGGCGCTGGTGGAGCTCATGCGCTGCAGGCCGGCCATCTGGCCGAACTGGCGCTCCAGCGGCGCCGTCACGGTCTGGCCCATCACTTCCGGACTACCGCCCGGATACAGCGTCTGTACCTGGATGGTCGGGAAGTCCACCTGCGGCAATGCCGACAGCGGCAGGAACCTGAAGCCCACAATACCCGCCAGGATGATCGCCAGCATCAGCAGCGAAGTCGCTACCGGACGCCGGATGAATGGTGCGGATGGACTCATTGTTGTGCTGCGCCTTCCTTGTTGCGGCGGCGATGCTCGCCGGATGGGGCTTCGCCGGCCGGTGCGGAAGCTGCGGCGGCGCTGGCGCCATCCGCAGCAGCGGCGCCGTCACGCTTGCCTTTCCAGCCGCCGTGTTCACCCTTGCCGCCCTTACCCTGGCCGCCCTGGCCACCGCCCTGCCCTGGCAGCGTCACTTTCGCGCCTTCCTTGAGGCGGTCCGCACCTTCGGTGATGACCTGTTCGCCCAGTTGCAGGCCTTCGGTGATCTGGATTTTGTCCACGGTCGCCGCGCCGCGTTTGACCGCACGCACGGTCACCGTTTTGTCGGCCTTGAGCACATACACGAAATCGCCGTTGGTACCGTGGCGCAGCGCGGTCACCGGCACCATGATGGCATCCTTGATAGTGCGCAGTTCCAGGCGCACGTTCACAAACTGGCTGGGGAACAGCGCCATCTTGTTGTTGGCGAAGCGCGCCTTGGCTTTCACGGTGCCGGTCTGCGTATCGATCTGGTTATCCATTGCATAGAACTTGCCGCTGTCCAGCGTATTGGTGCGCGTGCGGTCCAACGCCAGCGACGGCAGGCTCGCGCCTTCGTTCACGCGCTGCGCCACTGCGGGTACGCTATCCTGCGGAATCGAGAACTCCACATCAATCGGCGACAGCTGGGTAATCGTGGCAATGCCATTGGCATCGCTGGAGCCGACCAGGTTGCCGATATCAACCGCGCGCAAGCCTACGCGGCCAGAGATCGGCGCCACCACCTTGGTGTAGCCCAGATTCAGCTTGGCCGTGCCTTCGGCCGCCTTGTCGGTCATGACCGTGCCTTCGAGCTGCTTCACTAACGCGGCCTGGGTGTCCACGTCCTGGCGCGCGATCGAGTCCTGGCCCAGCAGCGTGCGGTAGCGGTTCAGCGTCAGCCTGGCGTTTTCCAGCTGCGCTTCATCGCGCTGGCGTTGGCCGGTCGCTTGCATCAGCGACATCTCGAACTGGCGCGGATCGATCTGCGCCAGCACCTGCCCCGCCTTCACCATCTGGCCTTCCTTGAACAGGACGTTTTGCAGGATGCCCGATACCTGCGGACGCACTGTGACGGTGGCAGCTGCCGTGACCGTGCCCAGCGCTTCCAGCGTCACGGGAATATCAGCCTTTTCCGCAGCCGCGACGCCGACCGTGGTCGCTGGTGCGCGCCGTCCACCGCCTGCGCCGCCCGGACCGCCGGGACCACCTGGGCCGCCGGGGCCAGGACCGCCCTGGCCTTGTGCACCGGCGGCATTGCCGGCCGGCTGATGGGTCAAGTGCCACGCCAGTCCGCCCAGGCCCGCCATGGCGGCAACGGCAATCACGCTGCCTAGCAATTTACGGCTGCGTTTAGGAGGGTTGGCATTCAAATTCGGCTTGGCTTGCGAATCCATCTTTTTCCTTTTTGTAGACGTGCGTACCCATGGCAAACACGCCACGGCATCAATGCGAGGACTCTAGCATAAGTGCCTGTCAGCGACGGTCATGGGTTACAAACTCGCTACAAAACAAGGACTTCAGCATCAATCGTTAAACTGCCTTTACATATCTTTACCGGCGCGACATGGCGCCTAAACGTACGGTCCGCATACTGGCTTCACTGTCACTCAACCAGGAGATTGTCATGAGTATCTTCAACCGTCAGACCGTTGCCGCATTTGTGCTGGGTTCCGCACTGGCTGTGGGCGTGGGCGCCTACGCCGTCGAGCGCCATGCGGGCGGGCCGCACGCACATATCGGCCGACTGTACGCCGAAGTGCAAGCCACTGACGCACAAAAAGCCAAGATCGATCCACTGCTCAAGGCCGCCATGGCCGATCTCAAGCCACTGCACGAGCAGCTGCATGACTTGCATAAAAAACTACTCGAACAGGCAAGCGCGCCCACCATCGACCGTGCCGCCATGGAAGCCACGCGTCAGCAAGGCCTGGCGCTGGCCGACAAGGCCTCCAGCCGCGTGCTCCAGCTGGTGGCCGACGTCGGTGATAATCTGACGCCGGAACAGCGCAAGAAACTGGCCGAACACCTGAGCCATGGACGCCGCTTCCGAGGCATGTAAGAATTGACCGCATGAACCCTGTAGACCGCATTCTGTTAGTAGAAGACGATCCCCGCCTGGCTGAGATGCTCACCGAGTATCTGGGCCAGTCGGGCTTTCGCGTTACCCACGCCCCCACCGGCCGTGCCGCCATGGACCATATTCACAGCGCCGAAATCGACGCGGTGATCCTGGACCTGATGCTGCCCGATATGGATGGCCTGGACGTGTGCCGCCAGCTGCGCGCCACGTCCGATGTCCCGGTGCTGATGCTGACCGCGCGCGGCGACGCCATCGACCGCATCGTCGGCCTGGAAATCGGCGCCGACGACTACCTGCCCAAGCCGTTCGAGCCACGCGAGCTGCTGGCACGCCTGCGCGCCATCCTGCGCCGCCGCGTTGACGTGCGCCACCTGGATACGGCACGCGGCAGCGCCGGCGCCAGCGCCAGCGAAGAATTCCTGCGCTTCGGCCGCCTGGAAATCGATCCCGCCGCACACGCGGCGCGACTGGACGGCGTGTCGTGCGAGCTCACCGCCTACCAGTTCGACCTGCTGCTGGTACTGGCCAAGCACGCCGGCCGCGTACTGTCGCGCGACGCGCTGATGGATCTGCTCAAGGGCGAGCCGCTGGAAGCCTTCGACCGCTCCATCGACGTCCATATGTCGCGCATCCGCGCCGCTGTCGAAGACGATCCCAAAAAACCGCGCCGCATCATCACCGTACGTGGCGCCGGCTACCTGTTCGCGAAGGCACAGGACTGATGGCGCGCATCAGCATGGGCCTGCCGCGCCTGTACTTCCGTTTTTATGTCGCGCTGCTGTTCATCCTCGTGCTGTTCGCGATGGCGGTAGTGATGATCTGGAACCGCACCGGCAGTCCGCTGGAACGCTCCAACGCCACGCTGGCGCAAGTGATGCAGAACGTGCTGGCGCCCGCCGACGCACCGCCCGACGTCCAGCAGGCTGCATTGGCGCGCGTGGCGCAAGGCCTCAACGCGCACATGACGCTGTATACGCGCGACTGGCGTCCGCTGGCCGTGGTCGGCGAGCAGATTCCGGCCCGTCACTGGCGCCGCCAGGGCATGACCGGTCCGCCGCCTGAATCCTACGTGCGCCTGCCCGATGGCCGCCGCCTGCTGTCCAGCGAGCCGCTGGGTTTCACGCGTCCCAAAGCCATGCTGCACAACGCCCTGCTGCTGCTGGCACTGGGTATCGGCATCGCCGCCTTCCCGCTGGTGCGCCACCTGACCAAGCGGCTGGAACGTTTGCAGATGGGCGTGGAAAAACTCGGCGCAGGCGACCTGACGGCGCGCGTGCCGGTCGAGGGCAAGGATGAAGTGGCGCGTCTGGCACAGAGCTTCAACCGCGCCGCCGACCAGATCGAGCAACTGGTGAGCGCCCATAAAACGCTGCTGGCGAATGCCTCGCACGAACTGCGCACGCCGCTGGCACGCATCCGCCTGGCGCTGGAACTGATCCAGGAAGGCATCGATCCAAAACGCCGCGCAGGACTGGAACAGGACATCGCCGAGTTGAATCACCTGCTGGACGAAATCCTGCTGGCCAGCCGCCTGGGGGCCATCCCGCAAAACACCGACACGGAAGAACTGGATCTGCTGGCCCTGGCCGCCGAAGAATGCGCGCATTACGACGATGCCACGCTGGATGGCGAATCCGCCATCATGCAAGGCGATCCGCGCCTGCTGCGCCGCCTGCTGCGCAATCTGCTGGAGAACGCACACCGTCACGGCATACCGCCGGCCAGTGTGCAAATCACCTGCGCCGGCCAGGTGACGACGCTCAGGGTGTGGGATCAGGGACCAGGCGTGCCGGACCCGGAATTTGAGCGCGTCTTCGAGCCCTTCTTCCGCCGTCGGGGCACGCTGGATAATACCGGCGCCGGACTGGGACTGGCCCTGGTGCGCCAGATCGCCCGCCGTCACGGCGGTGAAGCGCGCTGCGCCCTCATGAAAGATGGACGCAGCTGCTTTGAAGTTACGCTGCCGCTGTCAGCTCCAGCGCCAAAATAGTATCGGCATAATCGGTATCGCCGACCCGGAAGGTACGGCTGCCGATTTGCCGGAACCCGCAGCGCTGGTAAAACGCCAGCGCATCATGGTTCTCCGCATACACGCCCAGCAGCACACGGCCCACGCCACGTGCGCGCGCATCGGCCACCGCTGCATCCATCAAACGCTTGCCCACACGCTGCCCGTGAAAACGGTGCAGCAGGTAGATGCGTTTGATCTCCAGATCATCAGCACGCGGTTCGGCGATGGGCAGCGTGGCCGGCGCTAGCACCAGGTAGCCGATCGGCGCCCGGCCCGGGTTCACCTCCGCCAGCCAGATCCGCATGTCGCCATCGACCAGCCAGTCGCGGTAGACCGCGGCGGCGTGCTGCTTCTCGCAATGGGCGATGATGTCACCGCCGTCCAGGATGCCGGCAAAGGCTTCAAGGAAGCTGGCCTTGCCCACTGCGGACAAGGCTTCCTCGTCACCGCGCGCGGCGGCGCGGATCAGGATATCGCTCATGGCGATTCGCACAGGCAGTGCGTGATCGCAGTGAACGGCTTGCGCTGCGCCGTGATCTCCGACAGCCAGCCCAGGTCATTGGCAATGCTGCTGGCGGCGCTTGGCGGCAGGCCGGTGGTAGCGGCCGCGCCCAGTTTCAGCTGCGTCGATACCGCCTGCGCAATCACCTGCGCCGTGCCGCCGCCGATCATTTCAACCAGGCGATCGAACTTGCTGATTTCACGCTCAACGTAGACCACGCGGTAGTCGGCTGGCAGCTTGGCGCGGGCAGCCGCGGATTTCAGCGCATCGTTATAGCTGCCCAGGCGATCAACCAGGCCACGGTCCTTGGCCTGCGCGCCGGTCCACACGCGGCCCTGGGCCACGGCGTCGATTTTCTCCGGCGTGGTTTTACGTGCCTTGGCGGCCTTGGTGGTGAACTCTTCGTAGATATGATTGATGCTGCCCTGGATCACCTGGCCAAAGCGCGGGTCCAGTGGGCGCAGCGGATTGCCGGCGTCACCCAGCCAGGTGGTTGGCTGGCCGCCGGTGTGGATGCCCAGCTTGTCGATCACCTTGTCGGCGGTCGGCAGGATCGCAAATACGCCGATCGAACCCGTGATGGTGGTCGGCTCTGCGATCACCTCGTCGGACGACATCGAAATCCAGTAACCGCCCGACGCGGCCACGTTGCCCATCGAGACCACGACCGGCTTGCCGGCCGACCGGGTCAGCTCCAGTTCGCGGCGGATCAGTTCCGAAGCGAAGGCGCTGCCGCCAGGCGAATCGATCCGCAGCACGACGGCTTTGATGTTGTCGTCTTCCCGCGCCATGCGGATCAGTTTCGACGTCGAATCGCCGCCGATGGAACCAGGACCGGCGCTGCCGTCGCTGATCTCACCCTGCGCCACGATCACGCCCACGGCAGCGCCGGTCGCCTTGCGCGGCACGCGTGCCAGGTAGTCGTCAAAGGCGATCTGGCGGAAGCTCTTGCCATCGGCATCGCGCACGCCGCGGTCCATCATCAGCTTGCGGATTTCATCCTTGGTCTTCAGGCCATCGACCAGCTTGGACGACAGCGACAGCTTGCCAAGGTCGCCATTCACCGCTGCCACTTGCGCCGGCAGGTCGTTGATGACCTTCATGATCTGGCCTTGCGGCAGCTTGCGCGCCTTTTCCACGTTGTCGGTATAGGACGCCCACAAGGCGTTGTTCAGATAAGCCTCCGCTTCGCTGGCCGCCGGCGACGGGCCGTTGGCGATGAACGGTTCGCCGAAGCTCTTGTAGGTGCCGACGCGCAGCAGGTTGACAGTCACGCCCAGCTTGTCCAGCGCATCGCGGTAGTAGTTGCGATAGCGGCCAAAGCCTTCGATCAGCACCATGCCCATCGGGTGCATGTACACCTCGCTGGCATGCGCCGCCAGCAGGTACTGGCGCTGGTCATAGCTGGAACCCCAGGCAATCACCGGCTTGCCGGAGGCCTTGAAGCGGTCGATGGCGGCCGCCACTTCACGCAGCGAAGCCTGGCCGGCGCCTTGCAATTCATCGGTCAGCAGCACCGCCGCACCCACGTCCGGGTCTTTGGCGGCCTGCTCCAGCACGGCCAGCACGTCGCGCAGCTGGATCATCTTGTGCACGTCACCACCGCGCACATTGGTCAGCAGCGCATCGCGCGCATTGATGCTCGATTGCTCGACCAGTTGGCCTTTGAGTTCCAGTACCAGCGTGGTCTTGGGCTGCAGCGGTTTGGCGCCGCCGCCGAAGATCCCATACAGCAGCACCAGCAAGATAATCAGGAAAATCAGGTTCAGCAGCGTACGGCGGCCGGCATCCAGCGCGCGCCAGAAAAAGGCGAAACCATGACGGATATAAGAAAACGGCGATTGGCTCATCTACACTCCAGTGATTGCGTTATTGGCAATGATAATACTGTATGCCAGCCCTTACGTGCCTTTTTTTGAAATGAGCAGCAGGCCGGCAAAGACCAGCAATCCATTCAGGATAAGCAATTCCAGCCCTATGCGATAGGTGCCGAACAGGATTTCCTGGTTGGTGTCGATGAGGTAGCACAGCGCGGGACCGGCCAGCGCCACCAGCGGTACCCAGCGGTCGCGCAAGGTGCGGCGGGTCAGGATGCCAAACGCGAACAGGCCAAGCAAGGGGCCATAGGTATAGCCGGTCAGTTTCAACACCAGCCCCACCATGCTGGCGTTGTCCCCCCATTTGAACATGAGCACCAGGATCAGGAAGATGGCGCAGAACGCCAGGTGCACGCGGTGGCGCAAGCGTTTCCTGGCCTGTTCCGTCATGCCGGTGCGGCGCTGCACGCCGAGGATGTCGATACTGAACGAGGAAGTCAGCGCTGTCATGGCGCCATCCGCGCTGGGGAACAGTGCCGAGATCAGGCCGATGAAGAAAATCAGTTGCAGTACAGCCGGCATATGACCCATCACCACAGCAGGGAAGAGTTTGTCGCCCGTGGCCGATACACCTACCGTCGGCGCGTACAGGTACAGCAGCGCGCCAAGGTACATGAACAGTACCAGTACAGCGGTCAGTACAACCGTCATGAGCACCATATTCTTTTGCGAATCGCGCAGGGTCTTGACGGAGATATTCTTCTGCATGGTTTCCTGGTCCATGCCGGTCATGCCCAGCACGATGAAGAAGCCGGCCAGCACCTGCTTCCAGAAATAGCCAGGGCTGTCGACCGTATGATTGACGATCCTGGTCAGGCCGCGCTGCTGCATCTGCGCGATGCTCTCGAGCGGGCTGAGGTGCATTTCGTGCAGCAGCCAGCCGGTGCAGATCACCAGTCCTAGCACCATGCCCAGCGTTTGCAGCGTATCGGTCCAGACGATGGTTTTAACCCCGCCCTCAAAGGTGTACAGCAGGATCATGGCGAGGATGACGACGGTGCTGAGCCAGAACGGCACGCCCATGCTGTCCAGTATGGTGATCTGCAGGATGTTGACGACCAGATAGAGCCGCGCGGAGGCGCTCATGGTGCGCGACAGGATGAAGAAGGCGGCGCCGCTCTGATACGAGCGCGGACCAAGCCGCTGCTCCAGATAAGTGTAGATCGAGGTGAGCTTGAGCCGGTAATACAGCGGCAGCAGCACGCACACCACGGCGATGTAACCGAGCACATAGCCCAGTATCACTTGCAGATAGGCGAAGCCGTCCCGCCCCACCGCGCCGGGCACGCTGATGAAGGTCACGCCGCTCATGGTGGTGCCGACCATGCCAAACGCCACCAGCACCCAGTTGCTGCTCTTGTTACCGATGAAGAAGCTGTCGTTATTGGCGTTGCGCGAGGTGCGCCAGGCGACAACCAGCAGCAAGGCAAAATAGGCGAAGACGAGACAAAATAGCGAGACTGCGGACATGGTGTGGCGGCTGAGTTCAAATCGCCGCCACTATACACCGGCCACAGTCGTTGCTGTCCTTAATGGCCCACAGCGTGGATGGATTTGCTGGCGCCGGTGCTGGCGAAACTTGGATTCAACCGATCCAGCCGGCCGCTCAGCGCCGTCAGGCCAAGGGCGCCCAGTACCACCAGCGCGCCAATCCAGCCGGTATGAATCAGCCCCAGATGCTCGACAATCAGCCCACCGCCCCAAGCGCCGCCAGCGATGCCCAGGTTGAAGGCAGCAATGTTCAGGCCCGACGCCACGTCCACCGCACGCGGCGTGAAGTGTTCCGCCTGCTGCACCACATACACCTGCAGGCCCGCCACGTTACCAAACGCCACCGCGCCCCACACCAGTACAGTTGCCAGCACCAGGGGTTTGCTCGGTGCAGTGAAGCTCAGCGCCAGCAGTACAGTTGCCAGGCCCAGGAAGATGATCTTCAGCGCGCCGATCGGGCCGCGCTGGTCCGCCAGCTTGCCGCCCCAGAGGTTGCCGACAGCGACCGATACACCGTACACCAGCATCACCAGACTGACCGCATTGGCGCTGAAGCCGCTAATCTGCGTCAGGATAGGCGCCAGGAAAGTGAAGGCGATGAAGGACCCGCCATAACCGACCGCCGTGATCGCATACACCAGCAGCAGACGCGGCTCCGCCAGCACCCTCACCTGTTGCATGAGCGAGGCGGGCTGGTTGTGCTGAACCGTCGAGGGCACGAAGATGGCGCTGCCGGCAATCGCCAGTACACCCAGCGCCGCCACGGCCAGGAAGGTTTCACGCCAGCCGAAATGCTGGCCGATGAAGGTCCCCAGCGGCACGCCGGTCACCAGCGCCACGGTCAGGCCGGTGAACATGATGGCAATCGCACTGGCCGCCTTCTCCTTCGGCACCAGCGAGGTGGCGATGGTCGAGCCGATCGAAAAGAACACACCATGCGCCAGCCCCGTGAGAATCCGGGCAATCACCAGCGACGTATAGCCGGGCGCCTTCCAGGCCAGCAGATTACCCAGTGTGAACAGCACCATCAGCGACACCAGCAGCAGTTTGCGCGGCACCTTGCCGGTCAGCGCGGTCAACACCGGCGCGCCAACCGCGACGCCCAAGGCATACAGGCTGACCAGCAAGCCGGCCGATGGCAGATTCACGCCCAGATCGGCGGCGATGGTCGGCAACAGGCCGACAATCACAAACTCGGTAGTCCCGATGGCAAACGCGCTGATGGTCAGCGCAAGTAGGGCAATTGGCATGGCTTCACTCCTGAAAAGTTAATGTCATGCAGTATCAGGATTTCTTTTAATGAGAAAAAGAGCGATCAATCAAAAATATATTTGACCCACGAGCAGCAATGACAGTAGTTGGCAAATCGGTTACAGTTCCAGCCGGACATCAGGACTATTCATATGGCGCGGCAGATCTTATTCATCGATGGCGTAGGCGGAAAACGGTATATGCGCGGCGCGCTGGTGCGTTATTTCGAGCGCCATGGTTATACCGTCCACTGCTTCGACTACCTGGCCTCGCGCCAATCGCTGGACGCCATCAAACAAAACCTGATGCACGCGCTGTCGCAAGCTGCACAGCGTGGTGAATACAGCGTGATCGGCTATTCATTTGGCGGCGTACTGCTGCGCATGCTGTGGAACGAAATAAGCAGCGCCGCTATCCAGCCGTCCAAGGTCGTGCTGCTGGCTTCGCCGATAGGCGCGATGCGGCTGGGCGCCCGGCTACGTGACTGGCGCATCTATCGCCTGCTGTGCGGCGAATGCGGCCAGTTCGCCGCCGACCGCGCGCAGATGGCCACGCTCACCATGCCCACCGTGCCCACCGCATGCGTCTACGGAACCTGGCCATGGCTCGGAGCGCTGGGCATATTGTTCGGCTTTGGCTTTGCGCACGACGGCATGGTCGCCGCGCAAGAAGCCGCGCCGCCAGCCCCATGGCCCGCCATTGCAGTTTCGGCCAGCCATGCTTTCATTCCGTCGAATCCGATGGCATTGGATGCCATCGGCAACTGGCTCACCGCCACTCACTGAACAGGAGACCCAGTGGTGAAAGCATCTGGAGTATTGACAGCGCTCGCACTGGCGGGGACGGTGCAAGCGCAGGAGATCACGCGTTTCGAGGCGCGCGGTACCGGCTTCATCGAGTATCAGGTACCGCCGGCTGGCGACGCGCCACCAGTTGAATACTACATCTCGCGGACCACGGCGCCAGCGCCGCTGGTGCTGTTGATTCAAGGCTCGGGCTGCACACCGGGATTCAGCGGCCTGGGCACGCCACGGCGTTCGGCCAATATCTTCGGCTTTCTCGATACAGCGTGGACCGGCAAGTACGCCGTCATGACGGTCAACAAGCCCTACTCGCCAGCCACGCCGCAACCCGACGGCACCGCAACCGCCTGTCCCGAGCAATTCAACCAGTACTTCACGCTGGAGAACTGGACACGCGATCTGGCGCGCGCCGTGCAGCACGCGCGCAACCTGCCCTGGGTGGCGCAAGGCCCGCTGCTGGTGATTGGCGTGTCGGAAGGTGCGACCGCTGCGGCCGCGCTGGCTGCGCGCGATGCCGCCATCACCAACCTCGCCATGGTCAGCGGCAGCGGCGCGACGCAGTACTACGACTTCATCGTCAACGCCTACCGCAGCGGCGCCAATGATAGCGAGGTCAAACAAAAGCTCGATGAACTGGACGCCACCCGCCAGCGCATCTTTGCCGCGCCGGACAGCGCCACGGACTTCGCCTGGGGCCATCCTTACAAACGCTGGAGCAGCTTCTTTCGCGCCTCCAATACCACCAGCCTGCTGAAGAGCCGGAGCAAGGTCTACGTCGTCAGCGGCATGCAGGACAGCAGCACGCCGATCCTGTCCGCCGAAGCCATGGCCGCCGACCTGCGCGCGGCCGGCCACGATGTCACCGTGCGCCGGCTTCCCGACGTGGGCCACACCTTGCAGCCAGCGGGCGCGTCGGGTGACGCGCTGTGGCCCGAATATCAGCGCATTCTCAACTGGTTCCAGCCATGACGTCCGAAACCCCAAAAATTCCTTTGCGCCGGCAATTGGCAACCTGCGCGCTGCTGTCGGCGATTGCTGTTGCATATCGGCCTGGTCGCGGCCATGACGATCCATGCCTCGGCCGACATCGTCGGCCTGTACGCGATCCGGCAATACGTTCTGACGCAAGCCCGCCCATGAATTCTGAAAAACTCGCCCTGCTGCTCACGCGCGAAATGCCTTACGGGAAGTACAAAGGCCGCAAGATTGCCGACCTGCCCGGCCACTACCTCGGCTGGTTCGCACGCGAAGGTTTTCCGTCTGGCGAACTGGGTGCGCTGATCGCGCTGATGTACGAAATCGACCACAATAATCTGCGCTCCCTGCTCGATCCCCTGCGTCGTCAACCGTGACATCCCGGCCTTCAAAATCCGTGTATAAATACACTATTGCATTGTTTAGGAGAACGTCATGGCTGAGCATTCACCCGGCTGCACTTGCTTCATCATTCCACCGAAGATGCTGCGCCAGCTTGCCGAGGAAACGCCAGACACCGCTGAGCGTCACTGCCTGCTCGACCAGGCCGAAATGTCCGCACATCTGCGTGGCCAGCGGTCGGTTGCGCCTATCGCCCTGGGTCTGGTTGCGACCGCCACCGGCGAAAAACGCCGCACCGTCTACGACGGCCAGAACAAGTCCGCGCTGCCCGGCAAACTGGTGCGCGCGGAGGACAGCAAACCGTCCACCGATACCGCCGTCAACCAGGCCTACGATGGCGCTGGCGCCACGTACGACTTCTACCGCGAAGTCCTGAAACGCAATTCCATCGACAACAAGGGCATGCGCCTGGATTCCACGGTCCACTACCAGAACCGCTTCAACAATGCGTTCTGGAATGGCCAGCAGATGGTGTATGGCGATGGCGACGGCAAACTGTTCCTGGGCTTCACCAGCGCCATCGATGTGATTGCGCACGAACTCACGCACGGCGTGACCCAGTACTCGGTACCGGGCGGCCTGGTCTACCAGGACCAGAGCGGCGCACTCAATGAATCAATTTCAGATGTGTTCGGCAGCGTGGTCAAGCAATGGACGCTCAAGCAAAGCGTCGAGCAGGCCGACTGGCTGATTGGCCCCGGCATCATGGCGCCCGCTGTCGGCAAGGCGCTGCGCTCGATGGCCGATCCGGGCAACAAGGAACTCACCTGGTCGGGCGACGACCAGCCCAAACACATGAAGGGCTATGTGGAAAACGGCGACGTCCACACCAACTCCGGCATTCCCAACCACGCGTTCTACGCGGCCGCCATTGCGCTCAAGGGCAACGCCTGGGACAAGGCCGGGCCGATCTGGTACAAGGCGCTGTCGCTGCTGACCTCCAATGCCACCTTTGCCGACATGGCCAAGGCCACTGCACAAGCGGCCGTGCTGCTGTACGGCGCCGATTCAGCCGAAGAGCACGCGGTGCAAGCCGCGTGGAAAGTCGTCGGCGTCACCTGAGGAACCATGATGCGCTTGACATTGACATGCAAGGGCGGCTTTACCGGACCGGCGGGCGCGCAGACGCGCACCGTGGATCTGGCCCAGTTGCCGCAAGACCAGGCCAGCCAGCTCCGGCAACTGGTGCAGGCCAGCGATTTCTTCGCGCTGCATCCGCAACTGGTCAAGGAAGCGCCCAAATCCTGGGATTTCCAATACAACCTGACGGTAGACGATGGCCAGCAAAGCCACTGCATCAGCTACCATTTGGACCAGGCGCCGGCCGCGCTCAAGGCGCTCACCGAAAAGATCAACGATGAGGTCGAGCCGGACTAACTGATTTTCAGCTCGGCATAGCCGGTCAGCGGATCATGCTCGCGTGTGAACCGCTGACCGGGCAGCAGCGCCAGCAACAATTCCGCCGTGGTGCGCACGATGCAGCCGGCCCCCAAGTGTCCCCCCATGACGCGGCCCTGCGCATCCGACACCGTCATGTGCAGATGCGCGCCATCCGGCGAAATCGAGCCGGCCAGCGTTAAAATTTCCAGATCGCCGCGCAGCTCGGAGGGGTGCGGCACCCCGGCAAAGCGCAGCTGGGCCACACTCAGGCTGCCGATGCCCTGTAGCACAAAACCAGCCGCATGGCCGCTGGCCGCCAAGGCCGCCACCACCGACGCCCGTAGGTCGTCCCCGGGATTCAGGCGCAGCGGCAAGGCCTGCATGACTCAGCCCACCAGGCGCGCGAATTCGCCGCTATCGATGAGCTTTTGCAGATCGTTGGCGCCGCCGATCAGCGTGCCGTTCACAAAAATCATCGGGAACGTCGACCAGCCGCTCCACAGCTTGAGCGCCAGGCGTGGCCGCCATTGGGAGAAATAGTTGCCGTAGCTGAGGTAGGTGTAGGGCGTGCCCTGCGCAGCCAGAATCTTGCGCGCCTTGGCAGGGAAAGGATTCAAGCCCATGCCGACCACCACCACCTTGTGGGCGGCAATGGCGGCTTTTACCTCGGCGATCAGATGCGGGTGATTGCTCTCGATCTGCGCCAAGGCGGCAGGATGAATATGGGCCTGGTCCAGGATATTACGGGTCATCATTACTCCATGTTGGTAGGATGACCGTAGAGTAGCATTACAGGTCCAGCTTGGAAATCTTCGTGCCTTCCAGGTTCAGGTTGGCCATCAGGCCGGCATTGGTCAGCACAAACGCCTGGACCGGATTGTTGGCAGTGTTGGTATCGACCTCGCCATTCGCGCCAACCTTGATCAGCGCCACCGAACCATCCACGCCAGCAGTCCAGCCTTTGCCGTTGCGGAATTTGTCCAGCGCCTCGCGGCTCATGAACAGCAGCACCACCGCCTTGGACTGGGCGCCAGCCTGGAAGCCGACCGATACCGAAGCGACGCTGTAGTAATCCGCAGTCTGGCCACCGGTGCGCAGCACGCCCTTGCCGTATTCGCCGCCCACCACCAGGCCGGCCGCCACCACGTTCGGGAATACCAGCACGCCATTAGCCTTGTGCACCAGTTCACGCGAACCTTTGACTTCCTTGTACAGGCGCTCCAGCGTGGTGTAAGCACCTTGTTCGATTTCGGTCTTGACGGCAGCGCTGCTCGGTTTGGCGGCGCCGGTGGTCGTGGTGCAACCACTCATTGCCAGGCCCAGGCCTGCGAAAGCGACAGCGGCCACACTGCGCGTCAGGAAAGTACGTTTTTGCATGACAATCTCCCAAAAAAGTTTGTTAATCAATGATAAACGCACGCCGCCCTTCTTCGTCGCACTGTTGAGCACTCTGCTGCGCCTGTTCAAATGCCGAGCACAAGCGGTTCCCCTGCGGATCTTCCAGCCGCGGATGCACACGCAGCAGATAGGCGCCGGCGCGCCACGCTTGCGCCGGGATGAAGCGCCATTGCCGCTCGCCGTCCGCCAGTTGCACCTTGCCTGCCACGCGCCGGCCGTCGGGACCTTGCAGTGCCAGCAACGGAGCGGCGTCGCCGTCCAGCGACGTGGGGAAATCGACGCGCAGCGGCTGGCGGCTGCCCCGTGCCGGCGTCGTCAAACGCCACTGCTGCGGCAAAATGGCTTGCCGCAGCGCAGGTTCAATCAGCCAACGCTTTTCCACGGGCCGCCCCAGCCGGGGATCGGTGATCCGCAACAGCACCGTTTGCCCCGCCTGCAGGGCCAGGCCGTGTGCCAGATTCGGGCCGACGCCGGTCTTGATGCGCCCCGGATCAAGCAGCAACGTGACCGAGCGCCCATCCCGGCCCGCCAGCGGCAGGTCAAGAAAAGCGTCCTTGATGAGCGCGCCCTCGCTGTCGAGCAGGACCACCTGGCGCATGTCCAGCGGTGCGGACAGCGGGCGATCCAGATGCAGCCCGATGCGCAGCAGATTGGCCGGCACCGCCGGCCCGGACGGCGTCACCAGCGTAGCCGCCGGCGCTGCAGCGGCCACCAGCGCCAGCGCACTAGCGCGCCAGATCGGAATAGCCTTCAAGACCACAGGCATACTTATGGAAGTCACGGAACTTGTCGCCTTCCGGATAACGGTAATCCGGGAAGTCGTACTCGTTCACAAAGTCGCTGAGCCGCAGATAGGCGCCCTTGGGAATCGACACCAGCTGCATCCGGCCGCTCGCATCCTCGCGCCGCAACACCAGCAACAGCTGCGGATTCAGGTTATCGACGCGCATGGTGGCTGCCATAGGCGTCATCGTGCCCTTCACGCCAAGATAAGGCTGGGTTGGCCACTCAATCGGCGTCTTCAGGCCCGGCGCGGCGGCGCCAGCGGCCAGATCCGCCGCGCTGAGCAGGTCCGCCGAGCGGCTGGAGTTGAGCAGCAAGGCGTATTCCGACTCCCCTTGCGTGAACGTGACCAGGCCATTCGGCATGCTGCCCCAGCCCATTTCCCCAATCGTCTTGGCGGCGATGTGCGCGCCATCCTTGAGGTCCTTGAGCGGGATCACCACCAGCGGCGTGCACGTGTATGCCGCCAGCAGCGACGGCTCGCCATTGATCGTCATTACCGCCATGCTGCGGATCGGCGCGCGGGTTTCGATCTGGTTATGCACCGGATGGTACATTTCCACCGTGGTGGTCCGGGCCTGGCCCTGGAACGGATAGTCGTACACCCGCAGCGTCGAGGCAAAACTGCGGTTGGACAAGCCCGCCACATACAGCTTGTTCTGGTAAAAGCGCATGTCGGTCACGGTCAGCGTTTGCGCCGGCACGTCGCGCCAGAACGCCACGTCAGCCGCCGGCACATCGCCAATCGCCGCAGAACTGCCTGCCTTGCCCAGGTCCAGCCGCGTCACCTTGCCGGCCGCGTCGATGCTGACGATGGCTGGCGTCGCCTTGCCCTTGGCGCCCTGCACCGTCAGCGCCACAAACGCCCACTCGCTGCCAGGCTGCACCGCCAGATCCTCGAAACGCAGCGCAGCTGGCGTCACGCCCAGTGCCTTGGCGATTGTGCCCTGCACATCCTGCAGATTGAATGGCCGGCCCGCAGCATTGGCCGCCACCGGCACCTCCAGCGCATGAATGCGCGCGCCCTTCCAGTCGGCGACAAACAAGGTGTGGGCATCGCCAAAAGTCAGCCGGGAAGCGGACTGGATCGGTGCAGCAGCAGCCTGCGCGGCGGCCAGCAAGGCCGCCGCCAGTATGGTCAATAGCTTCATGTCAGCTCCTTATTGATTGCGCTTGAGGAAGGACTTGACCGCCGCCACCGTGGCGGCTGGCTGCTCCTCCATGAGCCAGTGGCCGGCGTCCGGCACCACCAGTTCGGTGACGTTGGTGGCGGCGTTGCGCATCACGATCGCTTCGTTGACGCCAAAGGACTTGGCGCCGCCGACAGCCAGCACCGGCATGGTCAGTTTGGTCGCCATGGACTTGAGGTTATCCTCGGCGTCCTTCGGGATCGACAGGAATTGCGCGAAAGCGGCATGCATCGCACCTGGCAGCGCATAGAGCTTGGCGTAATGGCGGCGCGTTTCCTCGTCAATTTTGGACGGCGTGCCGGCAAATTCGTTCCAGAAGCGGTCGAGATAAATACGTTCGCGGCCCGCCACCAGGCGCTCCGCATCCGGGCCGCCAAACGAGAAATGCCACAGCAGCGGGCTGCGCACAATCTGCTCCCACGGCGGAATGCCGGGCACCGGCGCATCCATCACAATCAGGCGATCGGTCTTGTCGGGATAGCGGGTGGCATAGGCGTAAGCCACCATGGTGCCGATGTCATGGCCGACCACATCGGCATGGTCGATGCGCAGTTTTTCCAGCACCGCGCGCATGTCGCCAGCCTGCGTGCGCTTGTCGTAGCCACCGGCGGGACGCGAGGACAAACCCATGCCACGCAGGTCCGGCACCACGACGGTGTGGTCAACGGCCAGCGCAGCTGCCAGCGGCGCCCACATATCGCCGGTGTCGCCAAAGCCATGGATCAGCAGCACGGCCGGGCCGGCGCCGCCCACGCGCACGTGGATGACGCCATCGGCCGTGGCCACCTTCATGGTCTTGAAGTTGTCAGGGAAAGCGGGAACCGCCGCATGGGCCGCAGTCAGGGATAAAGCCGTCAGCAAGGCGGCCAGGTATTCCGTGCCGGCGCCATCCCCCGTTAGCGGTATGGCGCTATGCCAGCTTAGCGGCCGAACGCCAGCCGCTTGCCTTCCCTGAGCATGGCCGCGAATTCCGCTGCGGGGACGGGCTGGCTGAACAGATAGCCCTGCAGCTGGTCGCAGCCGAGCTCGCGCAGGAAAGCCATTTGCTCGGCCGTCTCCACGCCTTCCGCCACGATCTCCTGGCGCAGCTGCTGCGCCATGGTGACGATGGCGCGCGCGATGGCGCAATCGTTTTCTTCGTACGGCAAACCGATCACAAAGGAGCGGTCGATCTTGAGTGTACTGATCGGGAATTTTTTCAGATAGGCCAGGCTGGAATAGCCCGTGCCAAAGTCGTCCAGCGCCAGCGCCATGCCCATCGCCACCAGCTGGTTCATGATGGCGATGACCTTGTCGGTACCGCGCACCAGCAGGCTTTCGGTGATCTCCAGATTGATCTGGTCGGGCTGCACGCAATGCCGCTCCAGCACTGCGGCAATCCGCTTCGGCAGCTCGTTGTCGAACTGGCGTGCCGACAAGTTGACGGCAATCGGCGGCATAATCAGGTTGGCGTCGCGCCATTCGCGCACCTGGCGGCAGGCTTCTTCCAGCACCCACGCGCCCAGGTCCAGTATCAGGCCCGTCTCTTCCGCCACCGGAATGAACACGCCCGGCGACACCAGCCCGCGCATCGGATGGCGCCAGCGCAGCAGCGCTTCCGCACCGACGATGCGGCCGCTGCGCAAGCTCACCTTGGGCTGGTAATACAGCTGCAGCTCGTTGTTCTGCAAGGCCTGCCGCAATTCGCTCTCGATGCGCAGATGCTCCTTGGCGCGCTGGTTCATCTCTTCGCTGTAGAACAGGAAGTTGGACTCGATGCTCTGCGCCGCCTTGGCCACAGCCACGTCGGCGCAGCGGATCAGCGTCGGCACATCGACGCCATCCTCGCTGTAGACAGTAATGCCGATATGCGCGCCCACCTGCAGGCTATGCGAGGCCAGCGCAATCGGCGAGGACAACGCCGCCAGCAGCTTCTTGGCGACGATGGCCGCGTGCTCGCGCTTTTCGATGTGCAGCAGCGCGATGGCAAACCGGTGGCCATCCAGCCGCGCCAGCACGTCGCCCTCGCGCAGCGAAGTACGGAACATGCGGCCGATTTCGCACAGCAGCTCATTGCCGATTTCATGGCCCAGCGTATCGCTGATGGCGCCCACGCGCGAAATCTCAATCACCATCACCGCGCCATGTTCGCCGGTGCGCTTGGTTTCGGTCAGCGCCTGGCCCACCAGCTGCGTGAGCAGGCACAGGTTCGGCAAGCCGGTGAGCGGGTCGTAATTGGCCATGCGCTGCATGCGCGCTTCCGCATCCTTGTGCACACTGATGTCGGAGAACAGCGAGAAGGTGTGGCTGATCCTGCCGTTCTGGTCGCGCACCGCGCTGATGGTCACCGACTGCGGGAACAGCTCGCCGTTCTTGCGCTTGCCGACAATCTCGCCACGCCACGGACCGCCGCCCTGCATGGCCGCGCGCACCTTGGCGCGGAAGTCGGCATCGTGCACGCCGGAGCGCAGCAGGTCCGGCGTCTTGCCGATCGATTCGGCCGGCGTGTAGCCGGTGATGCGCGTGAAGGAGGAATTGATGGAGACGATGCGCTCATGGGCATCGGTAATCAGCACGCCCTGCTCGCTGTCCTCGATGATGCGCGCGTGCAGGTTGACCTTGTCCATGTCCGACAGGGTCTGGTTGGCTTGCGACAGCCGCACCAGCATGCCCATCGGCTCGCCGTCCTCGTGGCGCAGTTCGATATCCAGATGGACCCAGATGATTTCACCGTTTTTCTTGCGGCGCCGGACTTCGGTGCGCGCCGCCGTCTCGCCGGGACTGTGGTCGAAGAACAGTTCGGCGATATTGCCATCGTCATCGTCTTCCGCGTACAGGAACAGCACGTGCTGGCCCACCACCTCGTGCGCCGCGTAGCCGAACATCAGCTCCGCGCCCGGACTCCAGGACGTCACGTAACCGGTCAGGTCCAGCGCCAGCGACGCATCCAGCGCCGGCATATCGGCCGGCTTGATCGCCTCGCGGGCCTCGTTGAGCGCCGCATCCAGTGCGGCCAATGTCTGCGCCAGCGCCTCGCCTTGCTCACTCCGGGCTTGGCGGCTCAGGGCAAGACAACGCTCGATCGCGTCACGCATGGGGGCTACCGGTTTTGCCCGCCGCCACGCTCTGCATCCACAGATAGGCGTCGATGATGATGCGGTTGTAGGTGGCGTTGTCCAGCTGCAGCGCCTGCAGGCAGCCATTGAACGCATCGAAGTCTTCGCGCTCGGCCGATTCGACCACGCACAGCAGCTGCCCCATGTCGCCCTCATGCGACAGCAAGGCCTGCTGCACCGATTCGCTGACCGTGAGCGGTTTCAGCACCTCTTCAAGCGGCATGCCGAACAACGCGCCCAGCAGCGAGAACATGCCGACCATGAAAGCCTGCTCCTGGTGCGGCTTGTCTTCGCCACAGGCTTTGGACAGCAGCTCCATCGAGCGCGCCCGCACCGCCACGCGCGACAGCAGCATGGCCGAACGCGGATCGCCTTCACGCGACGAGAACAGCATCAGGTTCAGCCAGCGGCGCAGCTGCGAGCGGCCCAGTATCAGGATGGCTTGCGAAAAACTCGTCACGCGGCGGCCGGTGCCCATGCCCAGCGAATTCACCAGCCGCAGCAGGTGGTAGGACAGCGTCGGGTCCTGGCGCAGCAGCGCTTCGATTTCATGGGTATCGGCATCGGCGGACACCAGTTGCACCAGTTGCAGCGCCAGCGCGCGCGAGGCGGCTTGCGTGCCCACGGCTTTCGGTGGCGGCGCCAGGAACCAGTCGCCTTCCACCCATTGCACCGACGCCGGCAAGTCCTTGGGCAGCGCGCTGTCGGCACGCAGCACTTTATCGGCGGCCAGCACCTTCCAGCCGGCAGTGCCCAGCATCTGGTTCAGTGCCTGGCTGGCGCCGGGGCGGTAAAAGCAATTCATGCTGGCGTTGGCCAGCTCTTCGAGCAGGTTGACCGGCAGCTCGCCGTCCACAGCGGGGCGGCGCGCGGCGTCAAATAACAAAGCCGCCGGGCTGCCGTTGCGGTCGGCCAGCGGATGCAAAAACACGGGCGGCATGGCAGTCAAAACAGTCATGAACACGTTCCAGCAAATGGACAGGCAATTATCCCGCTATGGTACTCCGAAATTATTAACGTTGGTCAACATTATGATGGGGCAGATGGCGCAGCAAGCGCTCGAACAATCCCGGCTTGCGCATCCGGTTCAGCCACCAGTTCAATGCCGCACCGTTTTCGCCGCTACGCCAGGCCAGGTAGAACGTTTCGGCCGGCTTGGGCTCGTCCACCTGCTTTTCCACCAGCAGGCCGGCGCTGATGGCAGCGCGCGCGCAGGGCTCGGGCAGGAAGCCGAAGCCGACGCCGGCCAGCTGGTACTGGAATTTGGTGTGCATGTCGGCCACGGTCAGCACGTCCTGGCCCAGCAACAGGCCGACGGTGCGCGGCGCCAGCTGGCGCGCCGAATCGGCCACGCTGATGGCGCGATAGTGTTGCAAATGGGTGCGTCCCAGCCGTTCCTCGACCGCGGCCAGCGGATGCGTCGGGGCGACGGCAAACACAAAATCCACCTTGCCGATCGGTTCCGATACGTAGCCGCCGCCTGCGGGACCATCGCCCGCTGCGCCCACCAGCAGGTCGGCACGGCGATCCAGCAGCGCCTCCCAGGTGCCGGACAGGGCTTCCTGCACGATGCGCAAGCGGGTCTGCTGCGCCACCGCGTAAAACGCCGGTATGTCTTCATGGAACACGCAGGCCGAGAACATCGAGTCCATTGCCACCGCAAGCTCCGTCTCCCAGCCGGACGCGACGCGGCGCACGCGGTGTTCCAGATCCAGCGCGGCCTTCAGCAGGTAGCGTCCCTCCTTGAGCAGCTCCGCGCCGGCAGCCGTCAGCTCGACCCGCGGGCCGTTGCGATCGAACACCTGGACGCCCAGGTCATCTTCGAGCTTGCTGACGGTGTAGGAAATCGTCGATGGCACGCGGTGCAACTCCTTGCCCGCAGCGGAGAACGATCCCCGGCGGTCGATGGCGTCCACAATTTGCAGGGCTTCCAGGCTTAATCTGAGCATTCGAAATTTTCGATAGTAGAGGGGTAAATTTTCCGTTTTTTGATTCCGAAACGGCGGCCTACAATGTGTCCATCGCTTTCAAAATTATCGCATATCAAAGGAGCTCACCATGTTGCAAGTACGTCAATCTGAATCGCGCGGCAAAGCTAACCACGGCTGGCTGGATTCCAAACACAGCTTCTCCTTCGGCCACTATCATGACCCGGAACACGTGGGCTTTGGCCCGCTGCTGGTCATCAACGAAGACCAGGTGCACGGCGGCCAGGGCTTCGGCACCCACGGCCACCGCGACATGGAGATTATCTCCTACGTGCTGAGCGGCGCACTGGAACACAAGGACAGCATGGGCACCGGCTCGGTGCTGCACTACGGCGATGTGCAGCGCATGAGCGCCGGTACTGGTGTGCGTCACAGCGAGTTCAACGGCGACCGTAGCGAACTGGTGCATTTCCTGCAAATCTGGATCCAGCCTAACCAGCTTGGCATTCCGCCCAGCTACGAGGAAAAGCACTTCACGCCGGAAAGCAAACTCGGCAAGCTGGCCCTGATTGCCTCCAATGACGGCCGCAACGGCTCGGTGCTGATCCACCAGGATGCGGAAATCTACGCCACCATCATGACCTCGGGCGACAGCCTGAAGCATGAGCTGAAAGCGGGCCGCCAGTCCTACGTCCACGTGATCCGTGGCGAAGTGACCGTCAACGGCACCGCCCTGCAAGGCGGCGATGCGGCCAAAATCACCGATGAAACACTGGTGACGCTGGATAACGCCAAGGCAGCCGAGATTTTAGTATTTGACCTGCCGAAATAAGTCTTGCAAAGGGTAGAGGGAGGCCTTAAATAAGTTTCCGCCAGTTTTGGTATCATGAGGGGCGCGCCGGGTCTGTTGGAACAGCCCGGCGCGCCTTTTTTACCTAGTCATCACCGAATATAAAGAGCAAAACCATGTCGCAGAGCGCAGAAATCCTTTCCCCAGACGAACTGAACTACGTCACTTCCTGCGCCCTGCCCACCCCTTGGGCACAATTCACGCTGCATGCCTTTGTTGAAAAAGCCACCGGCAAAGAGCATCTGGCCATGGTGCTGGGCGATATCGGCGATGGCGCCCCGGTGCTGGCGCGCGTGCATTCCGAGTGCCTGACTGGCGACGTGCTGTTCTCGCAGCGCTGCGACTGCGGCGCCCAGCTCGAGGGCGCGCTCAAGAAGATCGCCGACGAAGGCCGCGGCGTGCTGCTGTATCTGCGCCAGGAAGGCCGCGGCATTGGCCTGGTCAACAAGATCCGCGCCTACCGCTTGCAGGAGGCCGGCGCCGACACGGTGCAAGCCAATGAACAGCTGGGCTTTAAGGCCGACCAGCGCACTTACGGTCTGGTGCAGCCGATGCTGGCGCAATTTGGCGTGAAAAGCCTGCGCCTGATGACCAATAATCCGCGTAAGATCGATGCCATGACCAAACTGGGTGTTGAGGTGGCCGAGCGCGTTCCGCTGCTGGTCAACCGCAATGCCTTCAACCAGTATTATCTGGATACCAAGGCCGCCAAGCTGGGCCACATGATGACGCCGCTGACGCCGGCGCAAGTGGAGGATGGCGCGCTGTAAGGTAGTAACGATTTAAGGACTGCATGAAAGTCACCAAGCTCGCTCACGTTTTATTGTTCACCTGGGCCGCTGCCAGCGCCGCCCAGGCAGCCTCGACAGCTAATCCCGCCGCCGCACCGGCAGCCACGCCAGCCGCAACGGCGCCCCACGGCGCCCGCCAGGCGCCAGCGCCCACTGCGCCACAGGCCGCGCCGGCCGCCGATCCCGATGCCAATGCGGACGCCGCGCCGCTGCCGCCGCCATCCAGCGCGGCCCAGCATCTGTACGCCGCCGCCAAGAACGACATCCTGCAAGTACGCTCGCTGCTGAAAAGCGGCCGCACGCAATCCTCGGTCGGCTCCGGCTTTTTGATCGGCACCAGCAACCTGGTGCTGACCAACTACCACGTGGTGTCGCAGTTTGCGCTCGATCCCGACACCTATGTGGGCGAATGGGTGGACACCGGCGGCCAGCGCGGCAATGTCGAACTGCTGGCAGTCGATGTGCTGCACGACCTGGCCGTGCTGCGCGTGAACCGCAACGGCACCGGCTTCTTCAAAATGCCCGAGCAGCTGGCGCGCCTGACGCAAGGCCAGTACCTGTATTCGATGGGCAATCCGCTTGACCTGGGGTTTGCGATTTCGGAAGGCGCCTACAACGGCGTCATCACGCGCAGCTTCTATGACCAGCTCATGTTCACCGGTCCGATCAACTCCGGCATGAGCGGTGGCCCCAGCGTGACCGCCGACGGCTCGGTGGCTGGCGTCAACGTCTCCAAGCGCCTCGACGGCGAACTGGTGAGCTTCCTGGTGCCGGCGCGCTACGCGCAGGCGCTGCTGAAAAAAGTGGAGGCGCAGCAGAAGGCGCCAACCGACTTCACCGCCGTGGTGGCCGGCCAGTTGCTCAATCATCAGACCGCCATGGTCAACCAGCTGCTGGCCAGCCCGCTCAGTTTAAAACCGATGGGACCGTATCAGGTGCCGGTGCGCGAGTCGGAACAGATGCGCTGCTGGGGGCGCTCCAACGTCAAGGCCGACAAGCCGTTCACGGTGGACGATGCCAGCTGCGCCATGGAAGCGGCCATCTTCGTCAGCGGCTCGCTGCAGACGGGACAAATCAGCATCCGCCACCAGTTCCTGCGCAGTACCGGCCTCGACAAGCTGCGTTTCGCCCAGCTGGCCAGCGCCTCGTTCAAGAACGAACACTTCGGCAGCAACAAGGATGCGCGCCTGACCGGCCCCAACTGCACCGAAGACTTCGTCAAGAACAAAGACCTGCCGCTGCGCGCCGTGCTGTGCGTGCGCGCCTACCGCAAATTCTCCGGCCTGTACGACTTCGCGCTGCTGACCGCCAGCACCGACCAGGGCTTGATGAGCCTGCAAAGCCGCCTCGATGCACGCGGCGTCTCGTATGAAAACGGCATGCGCCTGTCCAAGGTCTTCCTTGATTCGCTGTCACTGGCGCCGAAGAAAGGCGGTGCGAAATGAAAGCCCCCTACTTCATCGAAATCCTGGCGCGCAATGGCGACGTGCTGCACCGTCATAAAATCACGCAGCTGCCCATCCGCATCGGACGCGGCTACGACAACGAGATCATCCTCGACGACGCGCACAGCGCCGCCAGCCACGCCATCGTCGAAACGGACGACCACAACCAGGTGGTGCTGCGCGACCTCGGCAGCAAGAACGGCACGGTCTACAAGGGCCGCCGCCAGACCAGCGTGACGCTGGATGGCGACACCGTGGTCCGCCTGGGCCACACACGTCTGCGCGTGCGCGGCGCCGACTTCCCGGTCGCCGCGGAAATCGCCGACACCACCATGCACGGCTGGGAAGGCACGACGCCCGCCACCATTGGCCTGGTGCTGATCGCCGTGTTCTCCTGCCTGGAAACGTGGCTGTCCGACGTCGAGCCGTTTGCGCTGATCCGTTATCTGCTGGTGCTGGCGTCCAGCCTGGCGGCGGGCCTGCTGTGGGCGGGTGTGTGGGGCTTGGCCAACCGCCTGTTCGGCAGTCACGCGCGCATGGGACGCCATCTGTTCATCCTTGGCAGCGCCTTGGCGACGGTGGGCTTGTGGCGTGCGGGCAGCTCGCTGCTGGCTTACGCCTGGTCGGCCGAATCGCTGACGCGCTACGGCAACCTGGTCACGCTGGGTATCGCGTGCGGCATGGTGTTCTTCCACCTCATCACCATCAAGCCGCACCATCCACGCCGCTTCCTGATCACGGCGACCGTGATGCTGCTGGCGGGATCAGGACTGGTGGTGATGACCAACCTGCAAAGCACGGGCCGCGCTTCGGACGAGCTCTATATGTCGGTATTGTTGCCGCCGGAAGTGCGGCATAGCCAGGATCGCAGCGTCGACCAGTTCATGGCCAACGCTGCCAAGCTGAAGACCGCACTGGACGAAGCCCGCATGCAGTCTGTGAAGAATGGCGCCCCCGAAACCGAGGACGACGAAGAGGACAGCAGCGCCGATTAAGCCTGCTTGCGGCGGCGGGCCACAAAGCCCAGCAGACCCAGACCGGCAACCAGCATGGCATAGGTTTCCGGTTCTGGCACGGCGGCGGTCAGGCTGACGTTGTCCAGCACCGCGCCCGAGTAGCCGTCGCCGCCGACACTGCTGAAGGTCAGCAGTTGCGAACCTGCGCTGTTACCGGTGGTGAAGGTGAAGCTGTGGTTGGTCGGGGTGCCGGTGCCAACGTACAGGTTCTGAATGCCGTTCACATCCACTTGCACGGCGGTGTAGCTGCCGTTCGGATTGCGGCTCACATCAAACGACAGGGTATAGGTGGTGTTGGCGGCGTAATTGAACGCCTGCGACAACACGCCTGGACCTGGCGTGCCCAGCATGTCTACGCTGGTGCCACTCACCGAGCCATAGCTGTTCTTGATCAGGTCAACCGATACGCCGCCCACAGTCCAGCCACTAATCGCGTTCGAACCCGCAGCAATCAGGGTATAGCCGCCGTTAGGCACATAGCCCGTGTAGGACTCGAAGTCGCCATTGACGATGATGTTGGTGGCGGCGGCCGAAGCAGCACCGGAAGCAAACAGGGCTGCAATGGCAGCGGCTTGAATCAGACGGGCGGTTTTCATGATGGGGGTTCCTGACGTTGGAAAGTACGATATCAGCATTGTACTCGGCAATTTCAGAATTACAACATAAATTTCAATTTGACAAAATTTGTGAAATTTAAGCAACACTCTTCACATCAGCTGTCAGCCCGGCCAGCCACGCAGAACCTGGTCCACCACCTCCTGTAACTGCTTGCGCGTAGCGCCAGCGGCGGCCTGCACCGCCATGCCGTTGGACACCGTCATCACATAACGCGCCATCTGGCTGGCGCAAAAGTCGGCCGGCAGGTCGCCTTCCCGCTTGGCGCGGTCAAAGCGGTCGCGCAGACGCACCTCGGCGGCGGCCCGGCGTTCGATCAGGGAATTGCGGATCGGTAGCGCGTCGTCGCTGCACGCGAGCGCGCCGTTGATGACCAGGCAGCCGTGCGGATTCTCCTCCTCGGTCTGGGCATCGGCATTCCCACGCAGGAAATGCTCCACCACTTCGCGTGCGGAGTGCAGCTCCAGCGCCGCCTCAAACAAAGGATCGTGGGCGGCGCCGTACCGCTCCAGCGCCATGCGGAACAGGTTCTCCTTGTTGCCAAACACGGCGTACAGGCTGGGCCGGTTCATGCCCATGGCTTCGGTCAGTTCCGGCAGCGAGCTGCCTTCGTAGCCCTTCTCCCAGAACACTTTCATGGCCTTTTCCAGCGCATTGTCCGCATCAAAGGTGCGTGGACGGCCTAGTTTTCGCTCTTTCATACCGATCGGTTAAAAATTCATTGACAAAGTTCTCTGTTACGCACATTATGAACCGACCAGTAAAAAATTCAAGTATTTTTACCGCTCAAGGACTTTCCATGCAAAATCGAACCAATACCCAGGCCGCACTCCCGGAGGAGACGCCCGCGCCCTCCCCCATTCACACACACGGCTCGCCATGGCTGGCCGTGCTGTCCGTCTCCATCGGCGCCTTTGCGCTGGTCACCACCGAATTCCTGCCCGTCGGCCTGCTACCTGCGATTGCCGCGGAACTCGGCGTGACGGAAGGTGTGGCCGGCATGATGGTCACCGTGCCCGGACTGGTGGCCGCGCTGGCCGCGATTCTGGTCACGGTCGGCATCGGCAAGGCTGATCGCCGCTACGTCATCTGGAGCCTGACCGGCATGCTGCTGCTGTCGAACGTGCTGGTGGCGCTCTCGCAATCCTTCCCGGTGGTACTGGCCAGCCGCGCGCTGCTCGGCATCGGCGTGGGCGGATTCTGGGCCATCGGCCCGGCGCTGGCGACGCGCCTGGTGCCGGCCGGTTCGGAAACGCGCGCCACCTCGCTGGTGTTTGCCGGCGTGTCGGTCGGCACAGTGGCGGGTGTACCGGCCGGTGCGCTGGTCGGTGAGCTGTTCGGCTGGCGCGTCGCCTTCCATGCCGGCGCCGCTGTCGCGCTGCTGGTGCTGCTGGCGCAAATGTGGCTGCTGCCTAAACTGCCGGCCAAACAGGCGATCACCTTCCGCCAGTTGCCGGAGCTGCTGCGTGTGCAGAAAGCGCGCCTGGGCATGATGATTACGCTGCTGATTTTCGTCGGCCAGTTTGCCGCCTACACCTACATCACGCCGTTCCTGGTGCAGGAGGCAGCGCTCAGCGCCAAGACCATCAGCATGCTGTTGCTGGCGTATGGCGCGGCAGGCTTTGCCGGCAATCTGATTGGCGGCGCAGTGGTGGCGCGCAGCGTGCGTACCTCGCTGATCGCCACGGGCCTCATCATGGGCTTGTCGACTGCAGCGATGCCGTTGCTGGGCCATGGCCTGTGGGGCGCGACCGCGCTGGTGGTGATCTGGGGTATCGCGTTTGGCATGATGCCGATTTCGGTGCAGACCTGGATCTTCCAGGCCGCACCGCATGCAATGGAAAGCGGCGGCGCCGTGTTTGTCGCCACGGCGCAGGTGGCGCTGGCCAGCGGCGCGCTGGTGGGCGGCATGGCAGTCGACCACTTCGGCGTATCGAGCGCCATGCTGGTCGGCGGCGTACTGGCCCTGGCAATGGCCTTGGTGACGGCGCTGCGGGCACGCGAAGACGGCAAGTCTTCAGTGAAACTGCACGCCGTCCATTAAAGCCGCACGCGGCGATAGGCGCCGAGGAATACTTCGGCGTCCTGCTCCGCCATGACCTTGATCTCGTCGCCGTGCCAGACATACAGGTACTGCGGTCCACCCAGGCGGTCAGTCAGCTTGGCGCTGACCAGGAAAATGGTGCCGAGCGGGTAGATGCTGGTGTCGCTCATGCGGCGCGAGCATTGTACATTCAGCTCCGTCGCATAGGCCTGGCCGGACACCGGATGGATCTCTACCCGGCCATTCCATTCCACCGATTCCACGGCGACTTGCCGGTAGGCGTAAGTATCACGCGCCATCATCTCTCCTTGAAAGCCGTCATGGTAGCAGAGACTGGACGAATGTCAGGAAGGCCTGCGTCTTGGCTGGCTGATGATGACGCGACGGATACAGCGCATACAGCGGGAAGCGCTCATCCGGCCATGCCGTCAATACCGGTATCAGCGCGCCGGAACGCAGCATGGGTTCCACCGCAATATCGATCACCTGCGCCAGACCATAGCCCGACAGCAGCACGGTCTCCATGGTGCCGCCATCGTTGAGCGTGATCTGGCTGCGCGGATTGACAATCGTGACTTTGCCGCCGCGATGAAACTCCCAGTCAAACGGCCGCCCCGTGGCCGGATTGCGGAAGTGGATGCACACGTGATCCGGGCTTTCCAGATCCGCCGGCTTCTTCGGCGTACCGTGCTTGCGCAGATAGGCAGGCGTGGCGACAGTCAGCACGCGCGTGTCCATCAGCTTGCGCGCGATCAGCGACGAGCTTTGCGGCTGCCCCAGGCGGATGGCCAGATCGAAACCATCGCCCACCAGATCGCCCAGATGGTCGCGCGCCATCAGATCAAGTTCCAGCTCCGGATAGCGTTTCAGGAAGCCGCCCAGCTTGGCGCCGAACAACAGCCGCGCGCACAGCGGATCGGTATTCACGCGCAGCTTTCCACGCACCTTGACCGCACCCTCGCCCGCCGTGGCCACCGCGTCTTCCAGCCCCGCCAGCAAAGGGCTCACCTGCGCATAGAAGCGCCGGCCCTCATCCGTCAGCGCGACCTTGCGCGTGGTACGGTCAAACAGCCTGATATTGAGCCGCGACTCCAGCCTGGCGATGGCGCGGCTCACACCGGACTGCGACATCTCCAGCGCCTCGCCAGCACGCACAAAACTGCCACTGTCCACAATCGCGGCCAGTACCCGCATGCCGTTCACTACCCGTTCGTCGAATGCCATATATGCCAATTCGTCATTAATGATATGAGTCCCATGCTATCGGAGTATGGGCGGTTTTGCATCAAAATCCTCTCCATCGACTATCAAGGAGAAGAAGATGTATGCAATTACCGGTATCACTGGCCAGGTAGGTTCGGCGCTGGGTAAACAGTTGTTGGTAGCAGGTCTGCCAGTACGCGCAGTCGTGCGCGATGCAGCCAAGGGCGAGCTGTGGGCTGCACGCGGAGCCGATGTCGCACTGGCCGACATCAGCGATGCTGCCGCCTTGACGCAAGCCTTCACCGGCGCCGAGGCGGCATTTGTGCTGCTGCCGCCAACTTTCGATCCCTCCGAAGGCTTTCCGGAAGCGCGCCGCACCATCGCAGCGCTTCGCCAGGCGCTAGCTGCTGCGCGGCCGTCACGCGTGGTGGTGCTGTCAACCATTGGTGCGCAGGCTACGCAGCCGAATCTGCTGAATCAGCTGGGCATCATGGAGCGCGAATTGAGTACGCTGGATCTACCTGTCACTTTCCTGCGTGCTGGCTGGTTTATCGAGAACAGCTTGTGGGATGTGTCGTCGGCACGTGCGACCGGCAGCATTCAGAGCTTCCTGCAACCACTGGACCGCGCCGTGCCGATGGTGGCATGCGCCGATATCTCGGCCCTCGCGGCGGAACTGCTGCAACAACACTGGCACGGCGTGCGCGTGGTCGAACTGGAAGGATCGGCGCGTATCAGCCCGAACGACATCGCGGCCAGCTTCAGCCGCCTGCTGGGCCGCAGCGTGCAGGCACACGCCGTGCAACGCAGCGCATGGCAGGAGCTGTTCGCATCGCAGGGCATGAAAAATCCGACGCCACGCATGCAGATGCTGGATGGGTTCAATCAAGGCTGGATTGAATTTGAAGGTATTTCGCGCAAGGGCTCGGTCACGCTGGACACCGCCATCGCCGGCCTGCTGGCACGGGTGCCTGCATGAGCGGCCGCCTGCCCGGCCAACGTGTGCTGGTGCTCGGCGGCTCATCCGGCATCGGCCTCGCAGTGGCGCGCGAGGCCTTGCGCGAGGATGCGGAAGTGATGATCGTCTCCAGCCAGATGGCGCGCGTCGAGCAAGCGCTGGCGGTGCTGGGCCACAAGGCGCAGGGCTGCACGCTGGACTTGCGCGATGAGAGGGCCATCGAGCGCTTCTTCAACGGCATCGGAGAATTCGATCATCTGGTGTACACGGCTGGCGATGCGCTGCAGTTGGGTGCCTTGCGGGATACCGGTGTCGCCGCCGCACGTCCAGCGTTCGACCTGCGCTACTGGGGTGCGCTGGCGACGGCCCGGCATGGTGTGCGCAACATGCGGGCTGGCGGCTCCATCACGTTCACGACGGGTATCGCCGCGCAGCGCCCACGCGCTGGCTGGGCGCTGGCGGCCAGCGTCTGCGGCGCGGTGGAAGCGTTGACGCGCGCGCTGGCGGTGGAACTGGCGCCAATCCGCGTCAACGCTGTCTCGCCGGGACTGGTGGCCACCAAGCTGTGGACCGACATGACTGACACCGATCGCCAACGCATGTTTGCCGATGCAGGCGACATGCTGCCGGTGGGTCGCGTCGGCTCGGCCGAGGACATCGCCGCTGCCTATCTATTCCTGATGACCAGCGGCTTTGCCACCGGCCAGACCCACGTGGTCGACGGCGGCGCGTTGCTGGTCTAAGCGGACGTCCGCGCGGACGCTTTCAGGCCGCGCGGACAGCACCATCGCCCTGGCATCAAGGGCTTATCACGTGGCATACATATTGCAAGTCAGGCTGCATGATCAAAAAAACCATTCTCCCCCTACTCGTCACGGCGTGCCTCGCACCGGCGCTTGCCAGCGTCGGCCCTCAGCCTGCGCCGCCAGCACCTGCAATCCAGGCGCCGCGCGATATCCCGTTCAAAGGCACGATCAAACTGCAGGTCGATGCGACCGACAGCGTTCACAAGATCTTCCGCGTGCGTGAAACCATCCCGGTGCAGACAGCGGGCAAGCTCGTGCTGCTGTATCCGCAATGGGAAACGGGCAGCCACTCCGCCACGCAGGAAGCCGCGCCGCTGGCGGGCCTCATCATCCAGGCTGGAACACGGCCGTTGGCGTGGCAGCGCGACGTCGTCAATCCATTTGCGTTTCATGTGGACGTGCCGGCAGGCGTGCGTGAGCTGGAGATCAGCTTCCAGTACCTGCCTGCGGCCACCGGCCCGCAGCTCATGTCGCGCGACATGCTGATGCTGCCGTGGCAGAAGGTCGCGCTCTACCCTGCCGGCTGGTTCACCCGCAATATCGCCGTGCAGGCGGCATTGACGCTACCCGACGGCTTCCAGTTTGCGACGTCGCTTGAAACCGCCAACGCACAGGCCAACCGCGTCGCATTCAAGCCCACCAGCTTTGAAGAACTGGTGGACGCGCCGGTCTACGCTGGCCGTTATTACAAGCGCGTCGATCTCGCACCAGCCGTCCACCTCAACCTGTTCGGCGACACGGCGACGGCGCTGGATCTGCCGCCAGAGTTGGTCAGCAAATTCAGCGCGATGGCGTCGGCTGTGCCGCAACTCTTCCGCTCGCAGCATTACCGGCATTTTGATTTCCTGATGTCGCTGTCGGATGTGCTGCCGGCCGGCGGCGGCTTCGAGCATCAGGAATCGACCGAGATCAACGTCTCGGCCAATTACGCGCATGATCCGGCGGAGCAGATGTTCCTGGCGAATCTGGTGGCGCATGAATTCATTCACTCCTGGAACGGCCGCACGCGCCAGCCCGCCGATCTGTGGACACCCAATTTGAATCTGCCGATGCGCGGCAGCCTGCTATGGGTCTACGAGGGCCAGACGGAATTCTGGGCGCACGTGATGACGCCGCGCCTCGGCATGCGCTCCGTCCAGCAAAGTCTGGACGCGCTGGCCGTAGACGCATCGCTGATGACGCACCGGTCTGGCCGCGCCTGGAAGTCGCTGCAAGACAGCACGGTTGACGCGCTGTACATGCCAGCCAAACCTGTGCACTGGCGCGACTGGCAGCGGCGCGAGGACTACTACCCGGAGGGCGTCATGTTATGGCTGGATGTCGATATGCTGCTGCGCGAACTGACGGACGGGCGCAAGAGCATGGAAGACTTCGCGGCTGTATTTTTCGGCGCCGGCCAGAACACGCGCACGATCAGCACCTACACCATCGAAGATGTCTGCAACACGCTGAACCGGATTGCGCCTTACGATTGGCCTGCCTACTTCAACACGCGCCTGAACGCGCACGACGACAGGTATGTGCTGGATGGCCTCAAACGCGCTGGCTATCGCCTGGTGTACAGCGATCAGCCTACCGCGTTCTTCACGCAGTACGAGGCGGACCTGGGCGGCATGGACCTGTCGACTTCAATCGGGCTATTCGTTGGCAGGAAAGGCGCGGTGAAAAGCGTGGCGTGGGAGGGGCCGGCATTCAAGGCGGGCATCAGCCTGGGCGCGAAACTGGTCGCTGTGGGTGGTCAGCCATACACCGACGACTTGATGAAACAGGCCATCCGCGATGCGGCTGCGCTCAAGCGGCCGATCGAATTGAGCTTTGAAGCGGATGGTGCATCCCACACCGTCAGCATTCCCTATTTTGATTCACTGCGCTATCCGCAACTGGAGCTGATTCCTGGCGCAAAGGATCGCTTACAACTTCTTTTAACTCCATCACACTGAATCATGAAAAAACTGATCTTTGCTGCGCTGTTCGCGCTCACCAATTTCGCCCTGGCCGCAGACAACACCGGCAGCATTGCCGGCGCTGCCGATGCCGGCGCACAGATCGTCGTCACCAATCTGGAGACTGGCGAAATCACCGGCATCATGGCCAAGTGCGACGGCAGCTACCGTGCGGAAGGCCTGAAGCCCGGCCGCTACCAGATCATCGAGGGCGGCCCTCACCATGCCGCGCGCGAGGTCGGTGTCAGTGCGGGCAAAGAGTCTCAAGTCGATCTGGCGCCCGCATCCAAAGCATCGAAATGCAAACCGCACGATTGAGCCAGGCGGCGCTGCGCAACGCAAGGTGAGAATCCGAGGATTTTGCAGACGGGCAAGATGTTATGCTGGGCGCGCCCAGTTTAACCGCACGTAAAGGTCACGAATGTTTCACAAAACCCGCGTTGGATACAACCCGTTTCTTGGCATGCGGGATTGGGGTATTTTTCTCGCCATTTACCTGTCCACGCCTGTCGTTGCTTATCTCATCATCAGCGCGTTGCATTTAAACGCTGCGGCAATTCCGTCCATCCTGATCGGCGCTTTCGTCGGCAGCCTGCCTGCGATGGTGATGTGCCTGCCGGTACACGGTTGGATCGCCAAAGATGATTTCGTCAAATTCAAGACGCAGATCATCAATCAGGGATTTCGGTTGTCGGCTGACTCCGAGGTGCAAAAAATCTTCACGTACAAAAGCGCCAGGTGGACAAGATGGGACTCAAACCGGGTGGTCATCGCTTCTGATGCAGCAAGCGACACCATCCCGGTCATCATTCCATTGTACGTCTACAAGAGGATGTAAGAACCACGGCCAGATGGCTTATGCCTTGCGCCGCGCCAGCAGCGCCAATACGCCCAGGCCAGCCAGCAGCATGGCGTAGGTTTCCGGCTCGGGTACAGGGGGCGTCGGGCCTGGTCCGGGGCCGTATGTCGATGCCGTCAGCGTATTGATGGCCATTGTCACGTTCAGCGCATCGTCACGTGAGGCGTAGGTAAAGCTGTTGTAGATGCCCATCAGGGTGTAGTCGACAGGCTTGATCTCTCCGGGCAGCGCATAGGAATTCAGTGCCAGGTGACGGCTATCGATGAAGTCGATGCCGACTTCCTGCTGCAGGCCGGTCTGGCCATTGGCCGCCAGTGCGACGATGTGCACCGCATCGACGTAGGGGTTGTTGACGACCGAGATCACCGGCGTATCCACCGACGCAAATTTCACGCCGTTGTTGCCCACCGTGTAGTTGACGCCGGCCAGCGTGTTGGCATAACCCGGGCCGCCGTACAGCGCCGACTGGGCGTCGGGCAAGGCTGGCGGTATCGCCAGGAACTGACCCAGCGTGGTGTCATAAAAGAAGTGACCATGCACCTGATCGCCCTTGGTAATCAGGCTACCCGCATAGCTGGACGAACCAACAACCACGCCGGGGCCAGGGCCGGTCGGCGAGGTGTGCGCGTAATAGGTCATGTCAGTGACCGTCGCGGTGAAGTCATAGGCGACGATGCTGGCATGCGCCAGTGGTGCGCTGAGTAACAGCAATGCTGCCGCGCAGGCGGTCGGACGGGTTGGTATCAGATGCATGGCTAGCCTTATCGTAGAAGAGTAATCGTCATATTAAATAATCATCAAAACATAAAACAGATTATAAAACATTATTGTTATTACAATTCTACTTTTATGACCTCATTTCGGCCAATGTCTGCGCCAGCTCCTGTACAAGTCTCACCAACTGCGGAATCACTGCGTCAAGCTCGCCGGCATCGGCCAGCTTTTCGATTTGCGCGCAGCGCGCGTACAGCGTGTCCGCCCCCAGATAGGCGGCAGCGCCCATCAGGCTATGCGCTGCCAGTGCGACTGCCTTGGCATCGTCATCGTTGGCGGCCTGCTCCGCCGCGGCCAACAGGCGCGGGCCTTCAATCAGGAATGCGGCCTGGATCGCGCTGAATAATTTGTCAGTGCCATCCGCAGGCAGCCCGGTTACGCCAAACATGGCGTCCAGCTCCGCCAGTGCCGGCGCCCCTGCAGCCATGGCGCGCTGCTCACCCACCAGAGCTTCGCCCTGTGCCAGCAAGGCTTCCAGCTGGCGTGCGACCTCCGCATGCAAATCGTGTTCGTCTATCGGTTTGGCCAGGAAGCCGCTGGCGCCCGCAGCCAGAAAGCGCTGACGGTCCTCGATGGTTGCATTGGCTGTCAGCGCAATCACCGGCAACGCCGGATTGCGCACGCCATCCCGTCCCGCGCGCAGGCGCTGCAAGGCGGCGATACCGTCCATGCGCGGCATGCGGCCGTCCATGATGACCAGGTCGTAATCGTGCGCCGCCAGCTGTTCCAGTGCCGTCTGCCCGTCTTCGGCGATGGTGACCATGTGGCCCATATCGCCCAGCAGTTCGCGCAGGATAATTTGATTGGTGGTCCCATCCTCGGCACACAGCACGGCCAGACGCGCCGAATGGGGACGTCGCTGCTCTTCCGCGCGCGCCGTCGCTGGCGTGCCACGTTCGAGCGGCAGGTACACGCGGAACACGCTGCCGACGCCTGGTTCGCTGCTGGCCTCGATGCGTCCGCCCATCGCAACAGCGATGTTTTTACAGATCGCGAGTCCCAGGCCGGTACCGCCGTATTTGCGCGAGGTGGCGGCATCGGCCTGTTCGAATTTCTGGAACAGCCGGCCCAGGGCCTCCGCTTCAATGCCGATACCACTGTCGCTGATGGTCAGGACAATGCCGCCACTGTGCTCGGCCGCGCTTACGCGCACTTCGCCATGCTCGGTGAACTTGATGCCATTGCCGACCAGGTTGACGATGATCTGCCGCAGTCTTGTCGGGTCGCCGCGCCACCAGGCCGGCAGTGCCGGTCCGATTTCGGCGATCAGCGAGATGCCCTTGGCTTCCGCACGGTCGGCCAGCAAGCCGACGACGTCATGCAGCAGCGTGTGGAGGTCGAAGTCCAGCGTCTCCAGCGGCATCTTGCCCGCTTCCAGACGCGAGAAATCAAGAATGTCGTTGATGATCTGTAGCAGCACTTCCGCGTTGCTCAGGCTGAGGCGCAGCTTGTCGCGCGTGTTGGAGACAAGCTGGGTATCCTTCAGCGACGAGCGCAGCATGCCGATCACGCCGCCCAGCGGTGTACGCACTTCATGGCTGATCATCGCCAGGAAATCGCTCTTGAGCTGATTCGACACTTCAGCCGCCCGCTGCGCCGCCAGCGATTCCGCATAGCGCGCCTGCGATGCGAGCAAATCCGCTTCACGTGCATGCAGCGTAAGAATTTGCGCTTCCAGCGTTTGCCGGTAACGCACCTCATTATCCAGGCTGCGCGCATGGATCGCGCGTTGACGCGCCAGTGCGCGGTCCAGTCCATGCAGCAGATAGGTGCAGGACACGGTCAGCACCGTGGAGATCAGCAGGAAGTTCACACTGAGGATGGCCCAGTGCGCGGCCTGGCTCACCACCACCACCGCCAGACCGGGCTCGATGCCGCCGAAATAACCAACCACGAACAGCGTCGCACTACACCACAGCAGCGCCGCCATCGCAGCCACGGTGCCGATTAATACCGTACACAGTACCGGCACCGCCAACAGATAGATCTGCGATAGCGGCCCAATCGAAAACAGCAGCACCACCGCAATCAGATAGGCGATGCCCAGAATCGCGGAAGCCCGCAAACGGTAAGGGATATCGCGCCGGTAGTTCAGCACCGCCATCCCGGCAACCGAGACGACGTCGGTCGCCACCAGCGTCCAATGCCCCTGACGCGCGCTGGCCCACATGCTGGGCAGCATGGCGAACAGGCCAAGCCAGAACGCCACCGCGCACAAGCCATCCAGCAACCGGTTGCGCCAGCCCTGCAAGCCTTGATCGCCCCGCCCGAGCGCCTCCATGCGCCGGTGCAGCGCGGCGCGTAGCGAACGTATGGGCAGGCTGTCGATCAAGGACGGCTCGCTGTTTACGCGGCGATCAGCAAGGCGACCGATTCGGCCGCGATGCCCTCTTCGCGTCCCAGATAGCCCAGTTTTTCATTGGTCTTGGCTTTGACGTTGACCTGGCTGATGTCCACACCCAGGTCTTCGGCGATGTTGGCGCGCATGGTCATGATGTGCGGCGCCATCTTCGGGCGCTGGGCGATGATGGTGCAGTCGATATTGCCGATGCTGTAGCCGGTGGCGACCACGCGTTTGGCGGCTTCCTTGAGCAGCTTGCGCGAATCCGCGCCTTTGAATTCAGGGTCGGTGTCCGGGAAGTGCTTGCCGATGTCGCCCAGCGCGGCGGCGCCCAGGATGGAGTCGGTAATCGCGTGCAGCAGCACGTCGGCATCCGAGTGGCCCAGCAGGCCCAGATGATGCGGAATGTCGACGCCGCCGATAATCAGTTTGCGGCCTTCCACCAGCGCGTGGCAGTCGTAGCCTTGGCCGATGCGGAATGGGAGTTTGCTCATATCAGTCTTCCTTCGTCCTCATTGCTGGCCAGGTACATCTCGGCGATGCGGATGTCCGCTGGCAGCGTTACTTTCAGATTGCGTGGATGGCCCTCGATCAGGCGCGGTGCATAGCCCAGCATTTCGATGGCGCTGGCGTCATCGGTGATGGCGTTGGCGTCCGGCGCGCTGCCCAAGGCACGCAGCAGCAGCGCGTAGCTGAACATCTGCGGCGTCTGCGCGGACCACAGGCCGTTGCGCGGCACGGTCGCGGCGCTGACGCTGATGCCGTCGGCGCCGGGGGCGCTGCGTTTCATGGTGTCCACCACCGGCAGTGCCAGCAGACCGCCCGCCGGGTCGTCGCCCACACCGTCGATGAGTTTTCCGATCAGGGCTGGCGTCAGGCCGGGACGTGCGGCATCGTGGACCATGATGAGATCATGCCCGGCCACGGCGCCGGCCAGTTCACGCAGGCCATTCAGCACGGAGTCCATGCGCGTGGCGCCGCCGCAGCGCAGGACGGTGACGCCCTCCAGATCAGCAGGCAGCACGGAGTCGATCACGCCGTCGTCAGGGCTGACCACCACGTAGGTGTGGGCAACCAGCGGGCTGGCGCGGAACGCGTCTACCGCGTGCCGCAGCATCGGTTTGCCGCCGACCGTCAGATATTGTTTCGGCCCGTTGGCGGCCATGCGCGCGCCGACGCCGGCGGCCGGCAGCAGCGCAAAATAGCGTCGTTGTTGCGGTGGTTGATGCGTAGTCATAACTCTCTTTATCTGCGGCGGCGCGCGAGGATCGCGGCGATCTCGCCATTGCATGCTTTGCCCAGGCGGGCGTATTCAGCGGGCGAGTCGATCTTTTCCTGCTCGGCCTTGCCCTTCTCAAATTCATCGCGGATGAAATTGAACCAGGTGCTGTTCACTTCATGCTCCAGCGCCGAACGCGCGGTGCCGGAAGGCGCGTACATCGGCTGTCCGCCGAAACGCTTGTTGAGCGCATCGCGCACCAATGCTTCCACGCGCGCCAGATTGTCGGTGTGCGCTTTCAGGTGGCGCATCTCGTGGTCAAGGATCTCCTTGTACGCACAGGTGCCCGGCGCAAACTCGTTGCCGACGTAAATCCGCACCGGCGAATAATACAGCTCGATCTCGACCTGCGGTGCGATGCACTCATAGCCGCTGGCCGGGTCCTGCAGCACCACCCCACCGACCTTGGCCCGGTGCTGCCCCTGCGTGACGGTCAGGCCCAGTGTCTCCATGCGGCGGTCCATGCTGCCGGTGCGCGCAGTCAGTGCGCGGTATGGTAGCTGGTTGTTGATGGTGTAGCCTTCCTGCCTGGCCGACAGCACCGACACCGATTTGCGTATCGTATCTTCACAGCGGACCTGGAATGGCGTGCGCTCCGCCGCCTGCGCACCGGCAGCGGCAAGCAGGCAGACGAACGCCAGCCAGAGTCTCATAGCTTCCAGTCACCCGCGCGCAGTTTATCCAGCCAGAAGATGCCGATGACGGTTTTGACGTCGGTGATTTTGCCTTCGCGTACCCACTGCAGCAGCTCGTCGATGGTGGCGGTGAAGGTTTCGAGGAACTCGCCCTCATCCAGTTTGGCTGCGCCGGCCTTGAGGCCGCGCGCCAGGTACAGGTCGAGGTGCTCGTCCGAATACGCAATCGCGTTATGGATCTTGGTGACGAATTGCCATTCGCCGCCGGTGTAGCCGGTTTCTTCTTCCAGCTCGCGCTTGGCGGCGAGCAGCGGGTCTTCGCCCTGGTCGATTTTACCGGCCGGGAATTCAATGAACACGTCATGCAGCGGATAGCGGTACTGGCGTTCCATCAGCACGGTGCCGTCATCGAGCAGCGGCAAGATCACCACTGCACCGGGGTGCAGGATGTATTCACGCGTAGTGCGTTTGCCGTCCGGGAGTTGTATGGTGTCGCGCTGGACTTTGAGGAAGCGGCCCTGGTAGGCCAGCTCACCGTCTACACGGGTTTCTTTGAGATTGTCCATTCCTGCTCCACATCGTTGAAGAACGATAGTGTATCAGCCGTGAGGCTTGCGCAGGTAACGAACGGTGAAACCGGGAAAGCCGAGTACCAGGAACATGCAGGCGGAGATCGCGTAGAACTCCCAGGTCTGCGGGAAGCGGGTGCCGATGTTGGCTTCGAGCGTGAAGCCAAGCGCACCAACAACAAGATACAGCGCCGTCATTTCCAGCAGGCGAATGGCGAGTGGCTTGCGCTGCCATTTGCCGCCGACGATGGCGAAGATCCTGTCGTTGAAGAACGGCAGGTTGGCGGCCGCAATAGCAATTGCGATCACCAACCAGCCGGCGGTGGCGGTATCCATCAGGTGGCCAGGGTCACTTTGATGGCGGTCAGGCAGGCTGCCAGCAGCGGGCCAGGCAGGATGCCCAGTGCCACGATGGCCAGGCCGTTCAGGCTCAGCACCAGCTTGACGTCGCCGTAAGCGGCGATTGGGGTGTTGTCGGCCGGCTCATCAAACCAGATGGCCTTGATCACGCGCAGGTAGTAGAACGCGCCGATCAGCGAGAACATCACGGCAAACACGGTCAGCCAGATCTGGCCGGTGCCCAGCACCGAGTTCAGTACCGCGAACTTGGCGGCAAAGCCCATCATCGGTGGCACGCCGGCCAGCGAGAACAGCAGGATGGTCATGACCACAGCGAACCAACCGCTGCGCTTGCTCAGGCCCTTGAAGTCGGCAATGTTGTCGGCGTCGAAACCGGCGCGCGACAGCAGCATCAGCGTACCGAAGGTGCCAACGGTGGTCAGCACGTAGGTGATGACGTAGTACATGGCGCCGCTGTAAGCTGCGGCAATACCGCTGCGGTCGGTGGTGCCCGCCACGCCCGACAGCAGGCCCAGCAGCACGAAGCCGATTTGCGCGATGGTCGAGTACGCCAGCATACGCTTGATATTGGTCTGGGCGATCGCGGTGATGTTACCGATGGCCAGCGACAGCACGGCCAGCACCAGCAGCATCTGCTGCCAGTCGAATGCCATGGGCAGCAGGCCTTCCACCAGCAGGCGGATGCAGATGGCAAAGGTGGCGATCTTCGGTGCGCCGCCCAGCAGCAGGGTCACTGCCGTCGGCGAACCGTCGTAGACGTCCGGTACCCACATATGGAATGGCACGGCGCCCAGTTTGAAGGCCAGGCCCGCCACCAGGAATACGATACCGAATACCAGGATGGTCTTGTTGATGGTGCCGGCATCGATCGCTGCCGAGATGCCACGGATGTCCAGCGTGCCGGTCGCGCCGTACAGCATCGACATACCGTACAGCAGGAAGCCGGAAGCCAGCGCGCCCAGGATGAAGTATTTCATCGCTGCTTCGGTGGCACGCACGTTATCGCGGCGCATCGCCACCAGTGCATACAGCGACAGCGACATCAGTTCCACGCCCAGGTAGATCGACAGGAAGTTCGAGCCCGAGATCATGATGAGCTGGCCCAGCATGGCGAACAGCGCCAGCACGTAGAACTCGCCGCCCAGGTTACCGCTCAGCATGCCACGGTCATCCGCGTACTGGCGCGAATACACCAGCGTCATGCCCACGGTCAGGTAGGTGAACAGTTTCAGCAGGTTGGCCATCGGATCGGAGACGAACATACCGTGGAAGGTATAGGTCGTCGCGCCCGAAGCGAAGTCGCAGTAGCTGAGGCCGGCGCACAGCACCAGCGTCAGCAGCGACAGCACGTAAGTGATCGAACGCTGTGCCTTGGACAGGAACATGTCGATCAGCAGGATGGCCGAGGCGCCGATCAGCACTGCGATCTCGGCGTAGACCGGGACCAGGTTGACGGCCTCTTGTATCATAGGTGTAGTCATTTATGTGTTTCCGTTCTTCTTAAGGCAGCTTGCTGTGTGCGACGTGTGCCAGCAGGTCAGCGACCGAGGTTTGCATCGTGTCGGTGAATGGTGCTGGGTACAGGCCCATGTACAGCGTGGCGACTGCCAGAATGCCCAGCATGAAGAATTCACGGCCGTTCAGGTCAACCAGTTCAGCCACATGGTGGTTGGTCACTTTGCCGAAGATGACGCGCTTGGCCATCCACAGCGAGTACGCTGCGCCAAAGATCAGTGCGGTCGCTGCCAGCAGGCCGATCCAGAAGTTGAACTGGGTGGCGCCCAGGATCACCATGAACTCGCCGACGAAGCCGGAGGTAGCTGGCAGACCGCAGTTAGCCATCGAGAACAGGATGAAGAAGGCAGCGAAACGCGGCATCTTGTTGACCACACCACCGTAGTCAGCGATCTGACGCGAGTGGGCCTGGTCGTACAGCACGCCGATGCACAGGAACATCGCGCCCGACACGAAACCGTGCGAGATCATCTGCATGATGGCGCCCTGCACTGCCATGGCGTTGAAGACGAAGAAGCCCAGGGTCACAAAGCCCATGTGCGCGATCGACGAGTAGGCGACCAGCTTTTTCATGTCTTTCTGTACCAGTGCCACCAGGCCGATGTAAATCACGGCGATCAGCGACAGGGTAATCACAAAGCCCGACAGGTAGTGCGATGCATCCGGCGTGATCGGCAGCGAGAAACGGATGAAACCGTACGCGCCCAGTTTCAGCATGATGGCGGCCAGCACGGCGGAACCGCCGGTTGGCGCTTCCACGTGGACGTCCGGCAGCCAGGTGTGGACCGGGAACATTGGTACTTTGACGGCAAACGCCATGAAGAAGGCGATGAAGATGAAGATCTGCTCTTTCATCGTCAGCGGCGTTTTGTGCCATTGCAGGATGTCCCAGCTACCGGTCTGGTTGTACAGGTAGACGATCGCCACCAGCGTCAGCAGCGAGCCGAAGAAGGTGTACAGGAAGAACTTGAACGACGCATACACGCGGTTGTCGCCGCCCCAGATACCGATGATGATGTACATCGGGATCAGGGTCGCTTCAAAGAAGAAGTAGAACAGCAGGCCGTCCATGGCGCAGAACACGCCCACCATCAGGCCGGACAGGATCAGGAACGCGCCCATGTACTGGGCCACGCGTTTCTGGATCACTTGCCAGGCCGAGATCACCACGATGATGGTGATGAACGCGGTCAGCGGCACGAACCACAGCGACAGGCCGTCAATGCCCAGCGAATAGAAGATGTTGAAGCGCTCGATCCACGGCGCTTTTTCCACAAACTGCATGCCGTGGGCGGCATTGCTGAAGTTGGTAATCAGCGGAATCGTTGCGCCGAAGCTGACGATCGAGCCGATCAACGCCAGCACGCGGCTAAAGCCGGCGTTGCTGTCGCGGCCTGTGGCCAGCACGATCAGGCCGAACAGGATCGGGAGCCAGATCGAGAGGCTCAGGTACGGAGGTAATGAAGATATTGTTGACATCATGGTTATCGTTATCTCTTTGCGTATCAGCTAATTAAGCGTGCCAAAACGGCAGGAAGTAGACCAGGAACCCCAGAATGCCGAGGATCATGACAAACGCATAGTGGTAGATGTAACCAGTCTGCGCCAGGCGGGTCAGCGTCGAGAACCAGCCGACTACTTTGGCGCTGCCGTTGACCAGCAGGCCGTCGATCAGGGTCTTGTCGCCGACATTCCACAAGCCGTTGCCCAGCAGGCGGGCGCCGCCTGCGAACACGATCTCGTTGAACTTGTCCATGTAGTACTTGTTGTCCAGCAGGGTATGGATCGCCTTGAACTTGGCGTAGAACCATGCCGGTACACGTGGATTGATCATGTAGCAGTAGTACGAGAACGCAACACCCGCAATCGCCAGCCACAGTGGCACCGACGTCAGCGAGTGAATCGCCATTGCCACCGGACCGTGGTATTCCTCTGCCAGCAGTTCCATCGCCTTGTGGTTTTCGCCGATGAAGATGACGCCTTTGAAGAAGTCGCCGAACAGCATAGGACCGATCGTCAGCGCACCGATGATCACCGATGGGATGGCCAGCATCACCAGCGGGAACCAGACCACGAATGGCGACTCGTGCGGCTTCTGGCCTGGGGCCAGGCCATGGTGGCCGTGATCGTCTTCCTCGTCATGACCGTGGTCATCGTGGGCGTGGTCGTCGTGCGCGCCATGGGCGGCAGCCGGAGCGTGATGGTCGTCATGGCCGTGAGCATGCGCCTGGCCGAAACGCTCTTTACCGTGGAACACCAGGAAGTACATACGGAACGAGTAGAACGCGGTCACGAACACACCTGCCAGGACGGCGAAGTTGGCAAAGCCGGCGCCCCAGATATGGGTCTCGGCCACGGCTTCGATGATCGAGTCTTTCGAGTAGAAGCCCGAGAAGAACGGCGTACCGATCAGCGCCAGCGAACCCAGCAGCGAAGTGATCCAGGTAATCGGCATGTATTTACGCAGACCCCCCATGTTGCGGATGTCCTGGTCGTGGTGCATGCCAATGATGACCGAACCGGCGCCCAGGAACAGCAGCGCCTTGAAGAAGGCGTGGGTCATCAGGTGGAACACGGCCACCGAATAGGCCGACGAACCCAGCGCCACGGTCATGTAGCCCAGCTGCGACAGCGTCGAGTAAGCCACCACGCGTTTGATGTCGTTCTGGATGATGCCCAGGAAGCCCATGAACAGCGCGGTAATCGAACCGATCACCAGGATGAAGCTCAGCGCGGTGTCCGACAGTTCGAACAGCGGCGACATGCGCGACACCATGAAGATACCTGCAGTCACCATGGTGGCCGCGTGGATCAGTGCGGAGATCGGGGTCGGACCTTCCATCGAGTCCGGCAGCCATACGTGCAGCGGGAACTGCGCCGATTTACCCATCGCGCCGATGAACAGGCAGATACAGGCCACGGTCAGCAGCATCCAGTCGGTGCCTGGCAGGGTCAGTGCGGCCAGCGCTTCGCGCTTGGCAAACACGTCCTGGTAGTTCATCGAACCGGCGTAAGCCAGCAGCAGGCCGATCCCCAGGATGAAGCCGAAGTCACCCACACGGTTGACCAGGAAGGCCTTCATGTTGGCGAAGATCGCGGTTGGACGGGTGTACCAGAAACCGATCAGCAGGTAGGACACCAGGCCCACGGCTTCCCAGCCGAAGAACAGTTGCAGGAAGTTGTTCGACATCACCAGCATCAGCATGGAGAAGGTGAACAGCGAGATGTACGAGAAGAAGCGGTTGTAGCCTTCGTCTTCCGCCATGTAGCCGATGGTGTAGATGTGCACCATCAGCGACACAAAGGTCACCACGCACATCATCATCGCCGACAGTGCATCGATCTGGAAACCGACTTCCATCTTCATGCCAGCCACGGTCATCCAGTTATAGATGGTGCCGTTGAAGCTTGCGCCGTTGATCACATCATTCAGCGTCATTGCCGAAATGATGAATGCTACCAGCACGCCCAGGATGGTCGCCGCAGTCGAGGTCTTGCGACCGACTACGTTGCCGAAGAATTTAGTTCCTAACAAGCCTGCCACAGCGGCGCCCGCCAAGGGCGCCAGTGGTACGACTAGCAGGAGATTAGGGTTAAGTGTAACCGCCATGATGAACCTTAATCGTTATTTTTCGAGAGGTTTTAAATTAGCCCTTCAGGCTGTCCAGGTCTTCTACGTTGATGGTGTCCAGATTACGGAACAGCACCACCAGGATCGCGAGGCCGATTGCCGATTCGGCGGCCGCCACGGTCAGAATGAAGAAGACAAAGATCTGCCCTGCCGCATCACCGAGGTAATGCGAGAACGCGATGAAGTTCATATTCACTGCCAGCAGCATCAGTTCGATGGCCATCAGCAGGATGATGATGTTCTTGCGGTTCAGGAAAATACCCACGATCGAGATCGCGAACAGGATCGCGCCCAGAACGAGGTAGTGAGCCAGGGATAAAGTCATGGTGCCTCCTTAACTTCAGTTTCGGCCTGGCCGCGCGTGGTGACCGGATCGATCTTGACGATCTTCAGGCGGTCATTGCGCTTGACGCGCACGGCGTCGGCTGGGTCGAAGTGTTTGGTGTCCTTGCGCTTGCGCAGGGTCAGCGCTACGGCTGCAATGATCGCGACCAGCAGAATGGCGGCGGCGATCTCAAAGCCGTAGATGTATTTGGTGTAGATCAGCATGCCCAGTTCCTTGGTGCCGCCGATATTGCCGGCTGCAACAGCCTGCTGGTCGAACGACAGGAACGAGCGCCACAGCACGGCGGCCATTTCCAGCACGATCACCACGCCGACCAGCGAAGCGACCGGCAGGTAGCTCCAGAAGCCTTCGCGCAGTTTCTCGGTGTCGATGTCCAGCATCATCACCACGAACAGGAACAGCACCATCACGGCGCCGACATAGACCAGCACCAGCACGATGGCCAGGAACTCGGCCTCCAGCAGCATCCAGATGCCGGCGGCGTTGAAGAACGCCAGCACCAGGAACAGTGCTGCGTGCACCGGATTGCGGGCCGTAATTACGCGCGTCGAGGCCAATACCATGATGGCCGCGAAGACGTAGAACAAAGCAGTTTTAAATTCCATAACTAACCCAAGAGACGTACAGTTTATTGATCACCGGTTGCGGCTGGTCCCCAACCTCGCCAAGGCGAGCCTAGGGCACACCGCATATCACCGATAAGGAGCGTCGGCTGCGCGGGCTTCAGCGATCTGGTTTTCATAACGATCGCCTACGGCCAGCAGCATCTCTTTCGTGTAGTACAGATCGCCGCGTTTTTCGCCGTGGTATTCCAGCACATGCGTTTCCACGATCGAATCCACCGGGCACGACTCTTCGCAGAAACCGCAGAAGATGCACTTGGTCAGGTCGATGTCGTAACGCGTGGTACGGCGCGAACCGTCGTCACGCTGTTCCGATTCGATGGTAATTGCCATCGCCGGGCACACTGCTTCGCACAGTTTGCAGGCGATGCAGCGCTCTTCGCCATTCGGATAGCGGCGCAGCGCATGCAGACCGCGGAAGCGCGGCGACATAGGCGTCTTCTCTTCCGGGTACTGCACCGTGATCTTGCGCGAGAACATGTACTTGCCCGTCAGCGCCATCCCTTTGACCAGCTCGGTCAGCATGAAGCTGCTGACGAAATCTTTTAATCGTTCCATTTTCTTTAGTCCTTACTTCCAGATATTCCAGGAGGTCTGCATCCAGCCAGCAACCAGCACCAGCCACACCAGGGTCAGCGGGATGAACACTTTCCAGCCCAGACGCATGATCTGGTCGTAACGGTAGCGCGGGAAAGTACCACGCACCCAGATGAACACGGAGACCAGGAAGAACGCTTTCACGAACAACCAGAAGAAGCCGCCGAAACCGCCCCAGAATTCCAGGAAGGCAAATGGCGCCGACCAGCCGCCCAGGAACATAATCGATGCCAGGGTCGCAATCAGGATCATGTTGGCGTATTCGGCCAGCATGAACATGGCGTAGGCCATACCCGAGTATTCCACCATGTGACCGGCCACGATCTCGGACTCGCCTTCCACCACGTCGAACGGGTGACGGTTGCACTCGGCCAGGCCGGAGGTCAGGTACACCACGAACAGCGGCAGCAGCGGCAGCCAGTTCCACGACAGGAAGTTGAGACCATGCTCAACCATCATGCCCTTTTGCTGGGAAGCCACGATGTCGCCGAAGTTCAGCGAACCGGACACCATCAGCACGACCACCAGTACGAAGCCCATCGGGATTTCGTAGGAAATCATCTGCGCCGAGGCACGCATCGCGCCCATGAACGAGTACTTCGAGTTCGACGCCCAGCCGGCGATGATGATGCCGTAGACTTCCATCGAGGTAATCGCCATCAGCAGCAGCAGGCCGGCATTGACGTTGGCCAGCACGGCTTCCGGACCAAACGGCACCACGGCCCAGCATGCCAGCGCTGGCATGATGGTCATGATCGGACCGATCACGAACAGGCCAGGGTTGGCCTTGGCCGGGGTAATGATCTCTTTGAACAGCAGTTTCAGCGCGTCAGCGATCGGCTGCAGCAGGCCCATCGGACCGACGCGGTTCGGACCCACACGAATCTGGATCCAGCCGATGAACTTACGTTCCCACAGGGTCAGGTAAGCAACCAGACCCATCAGTGGCAGCAGCACCACGATAATGCGGATCAGGGCCCAGACGACCGGCCACACAGGGCCGAGCACGCTGTTGGCGCCCAGGGTATTGATGGTAGTGACGAATTCAGGCAGCGCCATTATTTCACCTCTCCTGCTTTTTCAACGGTGATGGAGCCGAACATGCCGCCCAGTGCAGCGGTCGATGCGTGAGCAGCGGCCACGCGCACGGCGTTGGCTGGCAGTTTGGCATCGATAGCGGCGACCAGGATCGCACTGCCGGAACCTTGGCTGACCTTGACGTTGTCGCCAGCGGCCACACCCAGTTGCTGTGCCAGCGCGCTCGACAGGTGCGCTTTTGGCGCAGCCGCATCGGCCATCTTTTGCAGCGACTCGGCACGGCGCACGACGGCGTCGGCAAAGTAGATTGGCACGTCGGCGATACGCTCGGTGCCGGTCGACACGGCGGTCGCCGCGGTCAGCGCGACCTTGGTCACGTTGTTCAGCTTGGCCGAAACATCGGTCACGCCAGCGCCCAGTACTTCGTCGCGGATCGCTTCCGAGGTGTCGTAGTCGAAGCCCGGCAGACCCAGGATGTTGCCCAGTACGCGCAGCACTTTCCACGCAGGACGGGTTTCCAGCAGCGGCTTGACGGTGCCGTTGAAGCTCTGTGCACGGCCTTCGGCGTTGATGAAGGTGCCCGAGGTTTCGCTGAATGGCGAGACCGGCAGCAGCACGTCAGCGTAGTCCAGACCATGTTTGTACGCGGACATCACCACCACCATCTCGGCTTTTTTCAGCGCGGCGGTAGCAGCTTGCGGGTTGTACGCATCCAGTTCCGGCTCGGCGTTCAGCAGCAGATAGGCCGACTTCGGTTCGGTGAACACTGGCGCCTTGCCGCCGTTGGCCTTGGCGATGTACGCGCCCACGGTGTTGGCCGCTTCGGTCAGGTAGCCCAGCTTGGCGCCGGTCTGTTCAGCGATCCACTGTGCAGCGGCGTGCAGCGCGCTGGCTTGCGGGTGCTGCGCAGCGGCGTTACCCAGCAACACGGCCTTGTTTTCGCCCGACAGCAGCGAAGCAGCGATGGCAGCAGCAGCGTCGTTGGCTTGTACGCCTTCGAAGCCGGCCGGTGCGGCGATTTCCTTGGCCTTGGCGATAGCCACCACCACTTGCGACAGCGCCGACAGCCACTCCGACGGCGCAACGATCAGTTTGTTCGCGACATTCATCAGCAGGTCGTCGTCGGTTGCGCTCAGCAGCGACAGCTTGGCGCCGCCCTTGACCGCGGTACGCAGACGGGTGGCCAGCAGCGGGTGATCCTTGCGCAGGAACGAGCCGATCACGAAGGCGCGGTTCAGCGCGCCGAATTCGGTGATCGACATGCCCAGCCATGGGGTCACGTCCAGCGCGAAATCGCTTTGACGCAGGCGGGTGTCCACGCTGTCCGAGCCCATGGCGCGGGTCAGCTTTTGCAGCAGGTGCAGTTCTTCCAGCGTCGAGTGCGGGGTCGCGATCGACGCCAGCGCGTTGGCGCCGTGTTCGTGCTTGATGTTTTTCAGGCCGTGCGCGACGTATTCCAGCGCGGTTTGCCAGTCGACTTCTTTCCATTCGCCGCCCTGCTTCAGCATCGGCTGGGTCAGACGGTCAGCGGTGTCCAGGCCTTCGTACGAGAAGCGGTCCTTGTCGGAAATCCAGCATTCGTTGACCGCATCGTTTTCCAGCGGCAGCACGCGCTTGACCTTGCCGCCCTTGACCTGAACGATCAGGTTGGCGCCCAGGCCGTCGTGCGGCGAGACCGATTTGCGGCGCGACAGTTCCCACGAACGGGCGCTGTAACGGAATGGCTTCGAGGTCAGTGCGCCAACCGGGCACAGGTCGATCATATTGCCGGACATTTCCGAGTTGACGGTCTGGCCGACAAACGCGGTAATTTCGGAATGTTCGCCGCGGCCGATCATGCCCAGTTCCATCACGCCAGCCACTTCCTGGCCGAAACGTACGCAACGGGTGCACTGGATGCAGCGCGCCATCTCCTGCATGGAGACCAGCGGGCCGGCGTCTTTCGGCGCCACGACGCGCTTGTCTTCTTCGTAGCGCGACTCGCCCTTGCCGTAGCCGACTGCCAGATCCTGCAGCTGGCACTCGCCGCCCTGATCGCAGATCGGGCAGTCCAGTGGGTGGTTAATCAGCAGGAATTCCATGACCGACTTCTGTGCCTGCACGGCCTTGTCGGAAGCGGAGCGCACAATCATGCCGGCCGAGACCGGCGTTGCGCATGCTGGCAAAGGCTTAGGCGCCTTTTCCACTTCGACGAGGCACATACGGCAGTTTGCTGCGATCGACAATTTCTTGTGATAGCAGAAGTGCGGAATGTAGGTTCCCAATTTGTTGGCGGCGTCCATCACCATGCTACCAGCAGGGACTTCGACTTTTTTGCCGTCTATTTCGATTTCAACCATGGTGATCGTTACCTGTGACGCTTAGATGTAAGCGGGCACGCAGCATTGCTTGTGCTCGATGTGGTGTTCAAATTCTTCGCGGAATTGCTTGATGAACGCACGCATAGGCATTGCTGCCGCGTCGCCCAGCGCGCAAATCGTGCGGCCCTGGATGTTGTCGCAGATCGAGTTCAACACGTCCAGGTCCGACTTGCGGCCCTGACCGTTTTCGATACGGTGGATCATGCGGTACATCCAGCCCGTACCTTCACGGCACGGAGTGCACTGACCGCACGACTCTTCAAAGTAGAAGTACGCCAGACGTTCCATGGCCTTGACCATGCAGCGGGTTTCGTCCATGACGATGACCGCGCCCGAACCCAGCATCGAACCCGCCTTGGCGATCGAATCGTAGTCGAGGTCGGTTTGCATCATGACCTCGCCGCGGATCACCGGCGCGGACGAACCGCCCGGGATCACTGCCTTGATCTTTTTGCCGCCGCGCATGCCGCCTGCCAGTTCCAGCAGTTTGGCGAACGGCGTGCCCAGTGGCACCTCGTAGTTGCCCGGACGCTCAACGTCGCCCGAGATCGAGAAGATCTTCGAGCCGCCGTTGTTCGGACGGCCAATCGCCAGGTACTTCTCCGGCCCCATGTTCAGGATGAACGGTACCGCCGCGAAGGTTTCCGTGTTGTTGATGGTGGTCGGCTTGCCGTACAGGCCGAACGACGCCGGGAACGGCGGCTTGAAGCGCGGCTGGCCTTTTTTGCCTTCCAGCGATTCCAGTAGCGCAGTTTCCTCGCCGCAGATGTAAGCGCCATAACCATGGTGCGCGTGCAGCTGGAAGCTGAACTCGCTGCCGAGGATCTTGTCGCCCAGGAAGCCGGCGGCACGCGCCTCTTCCAGCGCTTCTTCAAAGCGCAGGTATTCCTGGAAGATCTCGCCGTGGATGTAGTTGTAGCCCACCGTAATGCCCATCGCGTACGCACCGATGGCCATGCCTTCGATCAGCGCATGCGGGTTGTAGCGGATGATATCGCGGTCCTTGAAAGTGCCCGGCTCGCCCTCATCTGTATTGCAGACCAGGTACTTCTGGCCCGGGAACTGGCGCGGCATGAAGCTCCACTTCAGGCCGGTAGGGAAACCTGCACCACCACGGCCGCGCAGCGACGACGCCTTGAGGTCGGCGATGATCTGTTCCGGGGTGATTTTTTCTTCGATGATACGGCGCAGCGCGCTGTAGCCACCGCGTTTGACGTAGTCTTCCAGATGCCAGTTATCGCCATTCAGGCCGGCCAGGATGACGGGATCAATGTGTCGGTCGTGGAGTGACGTCATTTCTTGAGTTCCTCCACGAGGGAGTCAATTTTGTCGTTGGACATGAAGCTGCACATGCGGTGATTGTTCACCAGCAGCACCGGTGCGTCGCCGCAGGCGCCCATGCACTCGCCTTCCATCAGCGTGAACTCGCCGTCTGCCGTGGTGTCACGGTAGTCGATGCCCAGCTTCTGTTTCAGGTGGTGCGCCGCGCGCTCGCCACCCGACAGGGCGCAAGGCAGGTTGGTGCACACGGTGATCTTGTGCTTACCAACTGGCTTCAGGTTGTACATATTGTAGAAGGTCGCGACTTCCTGCACGGCGATGGCCGGCATGCGGATGTAGTCAGCCAGTTCCTGCATGGTTTCAGGCGAGACCCAGCCCAGTTCAACCTGGGCGTGCGCCAGCGCGGCCATCACGGCCGATTGGCGCTGATCGTCTGGGTACTTGGCCAGCTCGCGATCGATTTTTTTGTAGCACTGCTCAGATAACAACATTCTTTTGCCTCTCGGACTTAGCGGTCAATACTGCCGAACACGATGTCTTGCGTGCCAATGATGGTCACAGCGTCGGCAATCATGTGGCCACGCGCCATTTCATCCAGCGACTGCAAGTGTGCGTAGTCTGGAGCGCGCAGTTTCACGCGGTATGGCTTGTTGGCGCCATCGGACATCAGGTAGACGCCGAATTCGCCCTTCGGATGCTCCACCGCCGCATAAGCCTCGCCCGGCGGCACGTGGAAGCCCTCGGTGAACAGCTTGAAGTGGTGGATCAGCGATTCCATATTGGTCTTCATGTCCACGCGCGATGGCGGCGCCACCTTGCGGTTGCTGGTCATGACCGGACCTGGATTGTTGCGCAGCCATTCAACGCACTGCTTGATGATCTTGTTCGACTGGCGCAGCTCTTCCACGCGCACCAGGTAGCGGTCGTAGCAGTCGCCGTTGGTGCCGATCGGGATATCGAAGTCCATCAGGTCGTACACTTCGTACGGCTGGTGCTTGCGCAAGTCCCACTGGATGCCCGAACCACGCAGCATGGCGCCGGTAAAGCCCATGGCCAGTGCATCTTCCGGCGCCACCACGCCGATGCCGACGGTCCGCTGTTTCCAGATACGGTTGTCGGTCAGCAGGGTTTCGTATTCGTCGACATAGGTCGGGAAACGGTTGGTGAAGGCTTCGATGAAGTCCAGCATCGAACCCTGGCGGTCCTTGTTCAGGTTATCGATGGCCTTGGCCGAACGGATGATCGATGGCTTGTGCTGCGGCATGCTGTCCGGCAGGTCGCGGTAGACGCCGCCCGGACGGTAGTAGGCTGCGTGCATGCGCGCGCCCGACACTGCTTCATAGCAGTCGAACAGGTCTTCGCGGTCGCGGAAGCAGTACAGGAACGGGCCCATGGCGCCAACGTCCAGCGCGTGTGCACCCAGCCACATCAGGTGGTTCAGGATACGGGTGATTTCATCGAACATCACGCGGATGTATTGCGCACGCAGCGGCACGTCGATACCCAGCATTTTTTCGATGGCCATGACGTAGGCGTGCTCGTTGCACATCATCGACACGTAATCCAGGCGGTCCATATACGGCACGGACTGCAGGTAGGTCTTTTGTTCCGCGAGCTTTTCGGTGCCGCGGTGCAGCAGGCCGATGTGCGGGTCAGCACGCTGGATCACCTCGCCGTCCAGCTCCAGCACCAGGCGCAGCACGCCGTGCGCGGCCGGGTGTTGTGGACCGAAGTTCAGGGTGTAGTTCTTAATTTCTGCCATGTTCTTACTTCCCGTAGTTTTCTTCGCGGATCACACGTGGCACGTTTTCACGTGGCTCGATCGTGACCGGCTGGTAGACCACGCGCTTCTGCTCGGGGTCGTAGCGCATTTCGACATAGCCCGATACCGGGAAGTCTTTGCGGAACGGATGGCCGATGAAACCATAGTCGGTCAGGATGCGGCGCAGGTCGTTGTGGTTCTCGAACAGGATGCCGTACATGTCGAACGCTTCGCGCTCGTACCAGTTGACGGCACGCCACAGCGGCGTCACCGACGGCAGCAAAGGCATGTCGTCGTCGGCGCAGAATGCGCGCACGCGCACCCGCCAGTTGTGCTTTACCGACAGCAAATGGACGACCACAGCAAAACGCTGGCCGTCCCAGGCGCCGTCGCCGTAGTTCAGGTAGTCCACGCCGCACAGGTCGATCGCCTGATCGAAACCCAGCGTTGCATCATCGCGCAGCGTCTGCATGACGCCGTAGTAGTCGGCGCCCTTCACTTCCAGCGTGATTTCGCCCAGCGCAACGAGGGTAGTAACGCGATCGCCCAGGGCAGTGCCGAGGGCGGTTTGGAGTTTTTCCAGATGAGTAGTCATTTCTTGTAGCGCCCCCGTTAGCGTGCGATGGTGTTGGTGCGCTTGATCTTGTTCTGCAGCTGCATGATGCCGTACAACAGGGCTTCAGCAGTTGGAGGACAGCCTGGCACGTACACGTCGACCGGCACAATCCGGTCGCAGCCGCGAACCACGGAGTAGGAGTAGTGATAGTAGCCGCCGCCATTGGCGCAGGAACCCATCGAGATGACCCAGCGTGGCTCTGGCATCTGGTCATAGACCTTGCGCAGTGCCGGGGCCATCTTGTTGCACAGCGTGCCGGCCACGATCATCACGTCGGACTGACGTGGCGATGGACGGAACACCACGCCGAAGCGGTCCATGTCGTAACGGGCTGCGCCCACGTGCATCATTTCAACCGCGCAGCAGGCCAGACCGAACGTCATCGGGAACATCGAACCCGTACGCGCCCAGTTGATCAGCTTGTCGGCCGAGGTGGTGATGAAACCTTCGTTTAATACGCCTTCAATAGCCATGGCTTATTCCCAATCAAGGGCACCTTTCTTCCAGATATACCAAAAACCGACCACGAATTCGGCGATGAACACCATCATCGTAACGAAGCCTTGCCAGCCCAGTTCGCGCATGGATACGCCCCAAGGGAAGAAGAATGCCGTTTCCAGATCGAACAAAATAAAGAGAATTGCGACGAGGTAGTAACGCACGTCGAATTTCATGCGCGCGTCTTCGAACGCTTCGAAGCCGCATTCATACGGGGACAGTTTTGCTGCGTCAGGCTTTTTCGGGCCAAGAATGTGGCCAAGCACTTGGGGAGCGATACCTACGCCGAGACCGACGAGGATGAACAGGAGAACGGGGAGATAATTTTCGAGGTTCACGATTGATGAGCTTATGTTGAACGGTCAGTTGAAAGGACACATCGCGGTGCTATGCGGTGCGCTTAACGTTCGCCCCAATCGTATGACTACTTAGACCAGGATCGAACGACACATCCTCGTAAAAAAGCCAGCTTGGTACCACCCTTGCTGGCCTATATTCTGGTGCCGACGACGAGACTCGAACTCGTACAGCTTGCGCCACTACCCCCTCAAGATAGCGTGTCTACCAATTTCACCACGTCGGCATAAGGCCGTTATTTTACTTCGTTTTTACGCGGTTGTTAATCCCGTATTGCGTCAAAACAAGAAGAAAAACGATAAATCCTTAATTATTTTTGCGTTCAAAACTGTTTCGCCAAGATACTGCTAAAACATTGAGCAAACAACTTAAAAAATTATCAACAGCACAAATTACTACAGCGAGATTATATTACTTTGGAATCGAGTTTGCAGGCGCCGGGGTCGAAGCGGCTGGCGCGGCCGGTGCGGCAGGGGCAGCCGCAGGGTTGGCAGCCGGTGCGGCAGGCGCTGCTTTATCCATCACACCACCGCTGACGCTGCTGCTTTGGTGGGTGGTGATGTACGACAGTGCCAGCGTGGCGCTGAAGAAGATCGCTGCCGCCACGCCCGTCGATTTCGACATGAAGTTCGACGAACCGGTAGCGCCGAACAGGCTGCCGGAGGCGCCGGAACCAAACGCTGCGCCCATGTCGGCGCCCTTGCCGTGCTGCAGCAGCACCAGGCCGATAATGCTGATGGCCGAAACGACCTGTACTACGATAACCAGATTGAACAAGCTGCCCATGTTATTCCATTCCAAAATAAAAGTTTTGTATCGTTTTGTTTCTACCACATAAACAGTGCTTTAAACCGACTGAATAATCCCGAGAAAATCAGTCGCCTTTAATGCCGCACCGCCGATCAGGCCGCCGTCGATATCCGGCTGCGCCATCAATTCTGTTGCATTTTCCGGCTTCATGCTGCCGCCGTACAGGATCTGCACGGCGGTTGCCGCCTCGGCATGCTTGTTCGCCACACAGTCGCGCAGGAAGCGATGGGCGTCCTGGGCAATCTGCGGCGTTGCCGTCTTGCCGGTGCCAATCGCCCATACCGGTTCATACGCCAGCACCAGCTTGGCCACCTGCTCCGGCTGGACCGCGTCCAGCACAGCCTGCAGCTGGGCGCAGATCACCTGTTCCGTCTGCCCGGCTTCGCGCTGCTCCAGCGTCTCGCCCACGCACACCACTGGCGTCAGGCCAGCCTCCAATGCCGCCACGGCCTTCTGCGCCACCAGCTCACTGCTCTCGCCATGATACGCGCGGCGCTCGGAATGGCCGCACAACACATAGGTGGCGCCAAAGTCCAGCAGCATATCAGCTGACACTTCCCCCGTGTAGGCGCCGCTGGCGTGGGTGGACACATCCTGCGCACCCCACGCCACCGCCGTCCCTTCCAGCGCCGCCTGGCACTGCGCCAGATATGGCGCCGGCACGCACACCGCGCAGTCCGCGCCGAAATCGTTCAGACCGGCGACTATGCCGGACAACAATGCCGTATTGCCGGCGCGGTTGCCGTTCATTTTCCAGTTACCGATTACGAGTTTGCGACGCATAGCTGACCTAAAGGTTAATAAGCCCGCCATTTTACCGCGCCCAAAAAGGCAGGGTCAAACAGGCAAAGCGAATCCCCGGCTAGCGAAAACCGTAAATTTACTACGCATTTTACAACGAATTGCCTCTCAAATCACCTGCAACATGATTTTTCCGACGTGCGAACTGCTCTCCATGAGCGCATGCGCGGCGGCGGCCTGTTCCAGCGGGAAGACGGTGTGGATGATGGGCTTGACCTTGCGCTCGGCCATCATCGGCCACACCTTTTCCTTGAGCTTGCGCGCGATCGCGCCCTTGAATTCCGCCGAGCGCGGACGCAGCGTGGAACCGGTCACGGTGAGGCGCCGGCGCAGCACCTGGCCCATGTCCAGCGTGGCCTTGCCGCCGCCCAGCGTGGCGATGATGGAAATACGGCCGTCATCGGCCAGACATGCGATCTCCCGGGGCAAATAGTCCCCTGCCACCATGTCCAGGATGACGTCCACGCCACGGTCATTGGTGAGCGATTTGACCACGGCCGCGAAGTCCTCGGTCTTGTAGTTGATGCCGCGTTCGGCACCCAGTTTCATGCACGCCGCGACCTTGTCGTCACTGCCCGCCGTGGCGAACACGCGGTGCCCCATGACCGAGGCCAGCTGGATCGCCGTGACGCCAATGCCGGAGCTGCCGCCCTGTACCAATAAGGTCTCGCCGGCACTCAAATGGGCACGGTCAAACACATTGCTCCAGACTGTGAAGTAATTTTCCGGAATGGAGGCCGCTTCCAGCATCGACCACCCTTTTGGTACCGGTAACACTTGCTGTACGGGCGCAACAACATACTCGGCATAACCGCCGCCTTGCACCAAAGCGCAGACATGGTCGCCAATATCGAGGGTGGTATAGTCGAGATCGCCGTCGACAATTTCGCCGGCCACTTCCAGGCCCGGGATGTCGGATGCGCCCGGCGGCGGCGCGTAATTGCCCATGCGCTGGAACACGTCGGGGCGGTTGACGCCGGCCGCATGCACCTTGATCAGCACCTCGCCCGCCTTGACGACAGGCATGGGGCGTTCGCACAGTTTCAGGACATCGGCCGGGCCAGGTTGGGTAATTTCAATTGCACGCATGTCTCGCCCTTTACAAAGAAAGGGCGATTTTACGCCAGGCGCGAATTAGCCGCCGCCCGTCCGCGACTTCTGCGGCAGCGGTGTGTTCGGCTTCCAGGCCGACGACAGGGCCTGCCCTTCCTCGATCTGCTCCGGCGTCATGATGCGTACCACGGCCGTACGCTGCTCGGCCGCGTTCATCGAACCATTGGCGGCCGCCAGATTCCACAGCATGTAGGCAATCACATTATCCTGCGGCATGCCGCCGATGTGATAGCGGTACATGAGGCCGAGCGCCTGCTGCGCGTCCGGGTGGCCCTGCTCGGCCGCCTTGCGGAACCACGCCACGGCCTGCTTGTGATCCTGGATCACCGCATTGCCCGTGTAATACATGGCGCCCACCACATACTGCGCGTCCGCCTTGCCCTTGAGCGCCGCCTTGCGGTGCCACTCCAGCGCCGTCTTGTAGTCCTGCGGCACGCCGCGGCCCATGTAATACATCAGGCCCAGCAGATGCTCGGCATCGGCGTTGCCGGCTTGCGCCAGCGGCCGTATCTCTTTTAATGCCACCGCGTAGTTCTTGCTGTTGTACGCAGTCGCCCCTTCGGCGAATCCAGCCATGGCGGCCTGTTGCAGGCCCAGCGCCATGGCGATCGCTAGTATGAATTTTTTCATATCGCGTTATATTTTGTAGGTATGTTTATTTCCAGCTGACCTTGCCCAAACCGTCGACGCTGACGTTGCGGTTCAATGGCTTGCCATAGACAATGACCGATCCCAGGCCGCTCAGGTTCAGCGTTGCATTCGTTTTGGCGTTGACGGTGGCGTTGCCCAGGCCGCTCAGCTCGACATTGACGGAGTCCGCCTGAAACTGCTGCGCATTGAGACCACCGACCCCGCCCAGATCCGCCTTGAGCAACTTGCTGCGCCCGCCCAGCGTGATGTAGCCGGCGCCACGCAAATCCAGGTCAGTACGGTCGTTTTCGCTGACCCACAGATTCATGCTGCCCACGCCGCCCAGATTGGCCTTGACCACGCGGTAATCGCACACCACCTTCATGCTGCCGGCGCCATCCATCGTCAACTCCAGTTCCTCGCCGCTGAAGCCATTGATCTCGGTCGAGCCCACGCCTTCCGACACCACCTCGCGCAGCATCGGCAGCACCAGTTCGGCGCGCGTGGCGCCACGGCCGATCTTGATGCCGCGCCCTTCGGTTTCGAGATGCAAGGTGTCGCCGCTTTGCGACGCCATCAGCTTGTCCAGGTAGCGCTTTTCGCCGATCAGGCGCAGCGAGGGCACATCGCCTTGCCGCAACTTCAGGTCGACGACGCCGTCCAGCTTGACGCGGACCACGCGGGCGTCAATGGTGACCACGCGCGTTTCAGTGTCGTCGGCGGCGTCGGCGCGGCCAAACAGGGCACAGAAAGCGGCAAACAGCAGGCCAAATTGGAAAAGCTTCTTCATGGGGGAAATCCTCGGATGTTGTTACAGCAATCATACCTAAAGCCAGTCGCCGGCCAGCCCGGGATTGCGACGAACTGCACAAAACGGCGACTGGACGACAAAAAGGCAGGAACGGAAGTCAAACCCGTCACTCCCGCGAAAGCGGGAGCGGCGGCTATCGGTTGACGATGCGGGCGACCAGGCCGGAGCGGCCGTTGCGGTCAAAGGCGGCGGCCTGGATCACGCCCCTGGCGCTGATCGGCCCGGTGACGGCCTTGCTCTGCACCGTCGGCACGCTGCCGTCGGTGGTATAACGCAGGGTCAGGCCCGGCAGGATGTGGTTGACCAGCACCTTGCCGCCCTCCACCACCATGCCTGGCGGCGCAATGCGGTACTGGACGTCGCCGCGCTCCAGGTCCAGGCGCGGCAACACCCGCTGCCCCAGCACATTCACAAAACCGGACCATGCCGCCCGGTGCGAGGCGGCCGCCAGCGCCGGATCCGGCGCCCAGGCCCGCTCCGCCACCGCCAGCAGGCGCGGCATCATGAGGTAGTCGAGACGGCCGACATCGCGGATGGTTTCCGAGAACAGCGTCGCCTCGATGCCGCGTATATGACGGCGGCCGGCATCGGTCAGTGCCGGGCCGTAGGGCTGGAAATCAAACACCGTGTCCAGGTCCACATAAGCGCCCCAGTTGACGCCCGGCTCCTCGGGATTGGGGTTGGTCGCCATGTCCAGATACATATTGGTCACCGGCGCCAGCACGATGTCGTAGCCGGCATTGGCCAGGCGGTAGGCGAAGTCCTCGTTGCCCGGCGTGTTATTCCACACATACAGGCTGAAACCACGCTGGGTGAAGCGCGGATTCGGCAACTGCTGCGCGCCGTCCTGCGCCGAGCGGCGCGCGCCCATCTCTTCCCAGCCGGAGGCGAACATGCCATGCTTGCGCAGGATGCCGTCCACGCGGTTGTAGAAGTAGTCCCACAAGTCGGCGGTGCTGGCCAGCTTTTCGCGCTGCATCAGCGCCTGGCTCACGGGCGAACGCTCCCACGCGCCATGCGGCAGCTCGTCGCCGCCCATATGCATGGTCTTCAGCGGCACGCCCGCCTCGCGGTGCAGCGCGGCGACCTGCGCCACCACCTGCTCGACAAACGCGTAGCTCGACTCCAGGCCGGGGTTGAGCACATGGTCGGTGTATTCCTGCGGCGAGCGGTACACCGAGCGGTCGTCGAAGTCGTTCAGCAGATACTTGTCCGCGCCCTCCTCGCCCGCTGCCTGCATGCGGTGATAGCGCGCTTCCATGGCCTTGACGGCGGCACGCGCATGGCCCGGCATTTCGATTTCCGGTATCACCTCGATGTGGCGCGCGGCGGCATAGCGCAGGATTTCGACGTAGTCGGCACGCGTGTAATAGCCGCTGCCATGCAGATCATCGGCGCGCGGGCCGGAGCCATAGGTCGGCGGTAGGCGCTGGCCTTCTTTGGTGCTATGGCCGCGCACCGCGCCGATTGAGGTCAGTTCCGGCAGGCCGGCAATCTCCAGACGCCAGCCTTCGTCGTCGGTCAGGTGGAAGTGCAGCTTGTTGAGTTTATAGGCCGCCATCAGGTCCAGCGTCTTCAGCACTACCGCCTTGGGCTGGAAGTTACGCGCCACGTCCAGCTGGAAGCCGCGATAGGCGAAACGTGGCGCATCGATGACATCCAGCTCAGGCAAATCGATTTGCGCCGCATTCGACGGCAGCGGCAGCAGGTCGTGCAGCGACTGCAGACCACGCGCCACGCCAGCAGCGGTGTTGCCGACGATGTTGATGCCATCATCGCTGCTCACCGTCAGCTCATAGGCTTCCGGCGACGACTGTCCGTCCACCATGCCGATGCGCAGACGCAGCGGCACCGGTGTGCGCGAAGCATCGCCCTGCGGCAGATAGCGCGCAAACAGCTCGCGCGCATAGGCTGTTTCGTATTGCAGGCCGGGACCGGAAATCACTTGCGGCGCACGCGCCAGCTGCACGCGGCCGCTGCCCGCTTTCAGCTCCAGCGGCGTCGGAAACACCGGTGGCAGTGCGCTGAACGGCAGCACCTCCGCGCGCGCGTTGCGGCGGTAGGTTTCCTGCACCGTCACCAGGTCATGCCGGCCAGCGGGCCGTTTCAGCTGCTCCGGGCGCGTCGGCAGCTGCTGCTGGAAGTCCGTGATGGCGTAAGCGACGTCCGGCGCCGCATCAAACACCAGGTACGGCCCGACCGGCGCGCGCGACATGGTGGTCAACATGCTCGGATAGTAGTAGTCCACATTCAGCGTGCGGCCTGCCGGCAGGCCCTTGAAGCCAGCCGTGGGGCGCACACGGAACAAGCTGCCGCCGACCACCTGCTCCAGTTGCAGATTGCCAGCCAGCGGCCCGGTGACCACGCCATCCATGCAGTTGAAGTACAGCGACCAGCCCTTGGCCGGCAGCGGCTGGCCGCGCGTGGCCGTCATGCTCAGGCGTGCCTTGGTACGGCCGCGGCCATCCGCGGTGGGGAATTCATTGCGCAGCACTTCCCAGCGCATCTTCAGCGGCTCCGTCGCTGGCGCGGCTTGCGCACCAAAAGCCAGCGCCAGCGCGCAGGCAGCAACGGTTTTTGTCATCAGTTTCATTGTCTCTCTCATACGGGCAAACGGATGGTGGCGTTCAAGCCGCCCTCCGGGTGATTCTCCAATATCAGTTGGCCGCCATGCGCCTCGATCACACCGCGCGCGATGCCGAGGCCCAGGCCCATGCCATTGTCATTCTGTTCGCGGCCATGCTCCAGCCGCACGTAAGGGTCGAACAGGCTGGCCAGCGCATCTTCCGGCACGCCCGGTCCATGGTCGCGCACCGCGATGGTCACGGCGTCCGTTTCTGCGCGGATGCGGATTTCGGCGCGCTTGCCATAGTACAGCGCATTGTCCAGCAGGTTGCCGATCGCGCGTTTCAGCGCCAGCGGCTTGGCGCGCACCGACAGTCCCGCTTCCTCATAGCCCACCTCATGCCCCGCCAGCCGTGCACTGCGCACCAGGCGGCCCAGCAGTGCATCCAGTTTCACTTCGGCCGGGTTCTCGTGGATATCGCTGTCCTTCACGCATTGCAGCGCGCCTTTCACCATCATATCCAATTCGTCGAGGTCTTCTTCAAACTCATTACGCAAGGCCTCATCGTCCAGCAGTTCCGAGCGCAGCTTGAGGCGCGTGATCGGCGTACGCAGGTCGTGCGAGATGGAGATGAACAGGCGCTCGCGGTCCTCGATGTAGCGCTGTATGCGCTCGCGCATGGCACTGAACGCGCGCGCGGTGTTGATGAATTCGCGGCTGCCCGTCTCCGGCAGCGGTGGCGCGTGCTCACCCTGGCCGAAAGCGCCGGCGGCATCGGACAGCGCAGCCAGCGGCCGGGTAATCCAGCGCACCACCAATAGGCACAGCAGCAGCACCGCCGCCAGCGACAGGCCTTGCAGCGCCAGGCGGTCCCAGGCCCATGGATCATTCGCGCTCAGGAAATAAGGATTCGGCATCAGCGCCGCCATGTACAGCCAGTTGCCCGGTTCAAGTTCGGTCTGGATCACCAGGATCGGCGCCGGTGCGGGCTGCACCAGAAGGATGTGCTGCACCCACGCATCCGGCAGGTCGTTGAGGTGCACGCCTTCCGACACTTCCAGTTCCTCCGGCCAGGCAAACGCCAGATGAAAACCCGGCGAATGCGGCAGGTCGCGTTTGAGCGTGGCGCCGACGGTGGCCTTGACGCTGTCCGCCAGCGACTGCGGCGCCATCTCCTTCACCGGCACATATTCGTGATTGAGGTTGACGAAGAAGCGCGTGCCCCCCATTTCGCGCATCTGCTGGATAATCAGCACGCGGTAGCTGAGCGGCAGGCTGCGGTAAAAACGGATCGCGGCAGCGGCGCTATGCGCCACATACTGAGCGGCGGATTGCGCCTCCACCTGCGATTTGGCGCGCAGCTGCCCGGCCCAGATGGCGTTGGCCGCCAGCTGCGTCACCAGCAGGCCGGCCACCATCACCAGCGTCAAACGGCCCAGCAGCGATGCGGGCCACAGGCGCTTGAGCCGTTCAAGCATGAGAGACGTTCACTTCGGCCGAGAACACATAGCCCGCGCCGCGCACCGTCTTGATTAATGCCGGCTGCTTGCCATCGTCGTTGAGGCGCACACGCAGGCGGCTGATCTGCACATCCAGCGAACGGTCCAGCGGGCCGGAGTCGCGGCCGCGCGTCTCCTCGCACAGCACGCTGCGGTCGAGGATCACGCCTGCGTGTTCGACAAAATACTTCAGCAGCTGGAAGTCCAGGCCCGTCAACGCCAGTGGCGTGCCGGCGCTATCGGTGACCTTGCGTTCCTTGAGGTCCAGCGTAAAACCGACAAAGCGGTAGTAGCGGATGGCCGGCGTCTCCACGGCCGTGCGGCGCAGGATGGCCTTGATGCGGGCCAGCAGTTCGCGCGGGCTGTATGGCTTGGCGATGTAGTCGTCCGCGCCCAGTTCCAGGCCGACGATACGGTCCGTCTCGTCGGAGCTGGCCGTCAGCATGATGATGGGGACGTTGGAGCGCTGGCGCACCTGCTTGCACAGCGCGAAGCCGTCCGTATCCGGCAGCATCACATCCAGGATCACCAGCGACAGCTGGTCCACGTGCGTCTGCAGCTCGGCCAGGAAGCTTTCGCCGTTATGCGACAGCACCACCTCGTACTGGTTCTTCTCCAGATAGGTTTTGAGCAGGACACGGGTTTTTTGGTCATCGTCTACGATCAGTATCTTGCGCACCGTATGCTCCTTGGCTTCTCAGGTTAAACAAGCGGAATAACACGCCCAGGCGGCGTTGCGCCTCGGCCGGTGTGGTCCGGTCGTCCAGAAAATAGCGCTGGATTTCGGCGATGATGGCGTCGCGGCTGGCTTCATCGGTCGCCATGCGGTGCACCAGGCTGGGCGCCTGCACCGCCGCGCCCAGCGCGAACGTGGTCCACGAGGCGCGCGCGCAGCTGTCCATGCGTGCCGGATCGGCGTCACGCCGTACCGGCACCGATCCCTTGAGCGTGTTGTATTCCACCTGCACCGGCGGCGATACCAGCAGCCGCGCCATTTTTTCCTGCGCGGCCATGTGGCGGTAATCGCCCGCAAACATGGTGAAGCTGTCAACGCTGTACAGGTGATACTTCGCTGTCCCCGGCGCCACGCCGCAGGCGAAGTCCTCGTCCAGCGTCATGCCCAGGTCGCGCAGCTCGGGTTTGGCCCAGTCGCCCATCATCATCATGGCCGCTTCGCGCCTGGCGAACTGGCGGGCCACATCCGGCCACGAACGCTCATCGATCTGGCCATTGGCCCAGCCCTTGATGGTGCGCAAGCGCTGCAAGGCTTCGGCGGTACGCTTGTCCGCAGCAGCGGCTGGGTCGCGCCTGACGAACAGCTGGCGATAGAATTCCGGCCCGCTCTCGGCCAGCACCAGGTTTTCGAACAGCGCCGCCACCTGCCAGGCCTCGCTACTTTGTGCCAATGGCACAACACCTGCGGCCTTGAGCTTCTGTGCCGCCGCCTCAAACTCCTCCCAGCTTTGCGGCGGCGCGATCTTCAACTGGGCGAATAGCTGGCGATTGTAGAACAGGGTATTGACGCGATGGATGCCCACTGGCGCCGCCACCACGTGCTTGCGGTGCGTAATCAGTGTCTGTATGGTCGGGAACAGCGTGGTATTCCAGTTGCCGCTGCTGGCCACATTGTCGATTTCCAGCAGCAGGCCGAGGTCCGCCCACTCAGCGATGGAGACGCCGATCATCTGCGACACTTCGGGCGCATCGCCCGCCAGCACGCGGCTCTTGAGCACCTTGCCGGCGCCCAGCCCGGCGCCGCCGGGGATGGCGGCATCCTTCCATTCGATGCCCTCGTCGGCCGCACGCGCGGCCAGCGCGTTGGCTGCCTTGCGCTCCGACGGCGACGTCCACCAGTGCAGTACCTGCAAAGTCGCCGCCGCCTGCGCAGACTGCGCCAACAAGCAGGCGGCCAGCAGGCCGCAGATGGAACGAAGATGTAACCGGATCACACAGCATCCCAAACGGAAATAATGACACGATTGTAATAGAAAAAAGCCCGACGCCAAACAGGCAATCGGGCTTGTGTCAAAACGAAAGCGTTATCAGAACTTGGCTTTCAGACCAAGGCTGTAACGTGCACCATTTTCATACACGCCGACTGGCAGACCGTCGGTGGTATTGGTGCGGATGACTTCATTACCGATGTTCACCGCCGTCAGGTACAGCGACAGTTTCGGCGTGATGTCCCAGCTGGCCGACGCATCCCACTGGCCATAGGCGCTGGTGACGTCCTGGCCACCTTCATCCAGCGCGCCGTACGACTTGGAGCGGTAGTTGTAGGACAGGCGTGCGCTGTAGCCGTTCTTCTCCCAGAAGCCGGTGATATTGGCCTGGTTGCGCGAGTTGCCGATCACATTCAGTTTGCGGCCGGCAGCGTTGGCGCCGGTTTTCGCATCGGTGAAGGTGTAGTTGACGATGGCGCCGAAGCCACTGCTGAAGGCCTGCTGCCACTGGATTTCCAGGCCGTTGACGGTGGCGCCGTTGCCGGCGTTGTAAGGACGCGTCACCGACCGCGATACACCGGCCACATTCTCGGTCGCGGTCTGCGTGTAGATGAAGGTGTCCAGCTTTTTGGCAAACAGCGTGGCGGACAGCAGCGACGCATCGGCGTAGTACCACTCGGTGCCGATCTCCGCCTGGTTGGCGTGGAAAGGCTTGAGCAGCGGATTGCCGGCGGTGGCCGCGTTGGTGGTGCCGCTGACTTCCGTACTGGCGCTCAGATCGCTGTAGGTGTTACGCGCCATCACCCGTGCCACGGCGCCGCGTATCAGCAGGTCCTTGCTGACGTTGTAGACCGCGTTCAGGTTAGGCAGCACGTCGGTATAGCTGCGCGACACGCTACCCAGTGCGTAATTGCCATTGCCGGTCAGGTCCTGGTAGGCCTCGGAAGTCTGGTCGGTCTTGACAACGCGGGCGCCAAAGTCGCCGCGCCATTGGCCGGTAGCGAAGTCCGCACGCACATAGGTGGCGTAGATTTTTTCCTTGATCTTGTAGTACTCGCCCTTGGCTTCCGCATACACCATGGCCTTGTCATACATCGGGAAACCTTTGGAATAGGCCAGGCCATCATCCACCCATGCGTACTGCGTCAGCGAACCGGCGTTGGCCGCTTCCTGGCTCAGGAGCGGCGATGGACCTTTGGACAAGTCGGCCAGCGAGAACGACTGCCAGCCAGGGCTGCCCGGACCAGCGGTGCCGATGATGCGGTGATTCTGCACCGTGGTATCGCGGAACTTGGCGCCAACCTTGATCGACTTGAAGAAATCACCGTTCAGGTCCAGCGTCAGATCACCCTGTGCGTAGTTCTCCTTGGTCTCCATGCGGCGCACCCAGTCACGCGCGCTTTGCAGCGTGAGCTTGGTCGGGTCCAGCGGGCTCATATCGAGGTATTTGACTTCGTAGGTGTCCGGCGCGATGTTGAAGGTGGTGCGGGTGTTACCGACGAACCAGAAGTTGCGGTCATGGTCGCTGCCGCCGGAGCCTTTGGTGGTGCCGGCCTGGCCGTGGAATTTCCAGTTGTCGCCATCGTAGGTGCCTTCCAGGTCCAGCACTTCCGACTTGATGTAGGACTGGCGGAAGATAGGCTCGAACGATACGCCGCCGGTCGGGCCGACGGTGCCGCCCACCAGCGCCTTGGTACCGTCCGAGGTGGTGATGAACTTCGGATTGGTGACCTGGATATTGCCCTTGGCATCGGCCAGGCCACCTGCTTCCCACAGGTAGTTCTGGTTGCTGTTGTCCATGCTCATGTCCGAGTTCATGTAGTTCAGCGTGATGTCGGTATTGACGTTCGGGCGCGCCTGCAAGGTCAGGTTGCCGGTGGTGCGCTCGCGGTCCTGGCGGAAGATGGCCGAGCCGCCGCCCCACGAGGCGTAGGCGCCCGGCGTGACTGCGCCATTCTGGTCAACGATGTTGTACTTGGTCGAGTCGGTGAAGTTTTCCAGGCCGTCGCGGCGCATGGTGCGTTTCTGTTTGCTGATGGCCAGCAGCGCGCCGAAGGTTTTCTCGTCATTGGTCCAGCTGATCAGGCCAGACAGCTGCGGGTCGGTTTTCTTCGGCAGTTCGCTGTAGGTCGCTTCCACCGATGCCTGCGCTACAAAGGACTTGAGCTGGAATGGCTTGCGGGTCTTCACGTTGACCAGGCCACCGATCGAACCTTCGTCCAGGTCCGCCGATGGGCTCTTGTAGACGTCAATGCTGCCCACCAGTTCCGACGCCAGGATGTCGTAGTTGAAGCCGCGGCTTTGCGAGTCGTTCTTCCACCAGTAACCGGAGGCCACGGCCTGGCCGTTCAGCTGCGTGAGGTTGAGGTTCTTGTCGGTACCGCGCACGAAAATGTCGCGGCCTTCACCCCAGGTGCGGTCCACCGAAATGCCCGGCACGCGTTGCAGCGAATCGGCCACGTTCTTGTCCGGGAACTTGCCCACTTCTTCCGCCGTGACGGTGTCGATCACATTGCCGGAGTCGCGCTTCTCGGCCAGGTTGCGCTTCAGGCGTTCGCGGATGCCGCGCACTTCCACGGTATTGGCGTCTGCAGCCGGTACGGCGTCGCTGGCTTGCGCTTGCGCGTCAACCGCGACAGGTTCTGCCGCGTGGCCGTATGCGGCAAAGCCACCGCTCATGGCCAACGCGATTACGTGAGGTAGTATTTTTTTCTTGAGTACCGGCTTGTTCATCAACTTCTCCCTGTTTTTATTAAAAAGTAAAAAAGCTCCTGTGATATCAGGCGCTGCGCACCAAGCCGCGCGGCGCCGATACCATATTTCCGGGGCGCAGGCGCCGCCGCGCCTGGCCCTTTTCGTCAAACACGTGGAAGGCAGTACTTTCGGCCGAGAAGGTAATGCACTGTCCCGGCGCGACATGGCGTTCGCCATCCCCGCGTATTACTACGTCCTCCCTGCCCTCGTGGCTGACGTAGAGGTAATTGGCTTCGCCCAGGTGTTCGACCACACTGACCTCGCCGGTGAAAACTTCCGAACCGCTGCGCGATTCGCTGATGTGCTCCGCGCGCAGGCCCAGCGTGATGCTGTCCCCGGCGCGCAAACCGCTGCCGTCCACTGCGGCGCGTATGGTTTCGCCGCTGTTCAGCAGTGCCGTGACACCGTGGGCATGGGCGTCAACGACGGTAGCGGCCAGGAAGTTCATCCTGGGCGAACCGATGAAGCCCGCCACAAACAGGTTGCGCGGCTGCTGGTACAGGTCCAGCGGCGTGCCGGCCTGCTGGATATGCCCTTCATGCATGACGACGATCTTGTCGCCCAAGGTCATGGCTTCCACCTGGTCGTGCGTGACGTAGACAATGGTGGCATCCAGCTGACGATGCAGCTTGGCGATCTCCAGGCGCGTTTGCACGCGCAGTGCGGCATCCAGGTTGGACAGCGGTTCATCAAACAGGAACAGCTGCGGTTCTCGCACGATGGCCCGGCCGATGGCGACACGCTGACGCTGGCCACCGGACAGCTCGCGCGGCAGGCGCTCCAGCAGATGGTCGATCTTGAGGATCGCCGCCGCTTCACCGATACGCTGCTTGATGGCTGCCTTGTCCTTGCCGGCCACCTTGAGTCCAAAGGCCATGTTCTGGTACACCGTCATGTGCGGATACAGCGCGTAGCTCTGAAACACCATGGCGATGCCGCGCTCTGCGGGCGGCAGTTGATTGACGACACGGTCGCCGATCTTCATGGTGCCGCTGGTGATGTTCTCCAGTCCACACAACATGCGCAGCAGCGTGGATTTGCCACAGCCGGAAGGGCCGACCAGCACCACGAACTCGCCATGCGCAATCTCCAGGTCGATGCCGGCCAGGACGTCGGTCTTGCCATCATACGATTTGCGCAGCTCTTGTAAACTTACACCTGCCATTGAGGCCTCTCCTTATTTCACAGCGCCAGCCGTCAGGCCGCGTATCAATTGGCGCGAGAACAGCGCATACAGAATCAGCATCGGAATCACCGCCAGCGACAGCGCAGCCAGTACCGAGTTCCAGTCCGTGACGTACTGGCCGATAAACTGCTGCACGCCCAGCGTCACCGTCTTGGTGCGGTCGGACGGCGCCAGGATCAGCGGGAACCACAGGTCATTCCAGGCCGGGATCATGGTGAACACCGCCACCGTGGCCATCGCCGGACGGATCAGCGGCAGCACCACCTTGAAGAAGATGCTGACCTCACCGACGCCATCGCAACGCGCAGCATCCTTGAGCTCCGTCGGTACTTGCCGCATGAACTCGGACAAGATCATCACCGCCAGCGGCAGTCCCTGCGCCGTGTACACCAGCACCAGCGCCGTCAGCGTATTGACCAGATCCAGCTTGACCATCAGCTCCAGTATCGACACGGTGCCGAGGCGAATCGGGATCATGATGCCCAGCGCCAGGAACAGCGTCAGCACGCGGTTGCCCATGAAGCGGTACTCCGACAGCGCCCACGCCGCCATGGCGCCAAACAGCAGGATGCAGAACAGCGCAGCCAGCGTCACCAACAGGCTGTTGCCGAAGTAAAGCAGGAAGTTGGTGCTGGCCAGGACCTTCTGGAAGCCGATGAAGGTCAGCGACTCCATGGTCGGCAGCGCCAGCGGATCGTCAAAAATCGCTTCAAGCGTCTTGACCGAATTAATCAGGATCAGCGCAATCGGGAACAGCGCCAGCACCGTGTACGCCATCAGGGCGCCATGCACCATCAGACGGTTCTTCATAGCGCAAACCTCGTCAGACGGCGCTGTACGCCGACAAAGTACACGCCGACACCGGCCAGTATCACAAGGAACATCAGCGTCGCCACCGCAGAACCCAGATAGGCATTGCCTACCTGCGCCTGATAGCCAAAGAACGTGCGGTAGAACAGCGTACCCAGAATATCGGTGGAATAATTCGGCCCGGCCAGCGCGCCCTTGATCGAGTAAATCAGGTCAAACGCATTGAAGTTTGCGACAAAGGTGAGGATGGTGACGAGGCCCAGCGTCGGGTAGATCAGCGGCAGCTTGATCTGCCAGAAAATACGCATGGCACTGGCGCCTTCCACGTGGGCAGCTTCGACGATTTCATCCGGTACGGCCAGCAGCGCCGCGTAAATCAGCATCATCGGCATGCCGATGTACTGCCACACGGAGACCATGGAAATCGCCGTCAGCGCAGTCTCCTCTTCGCCCAGCCACGGCACGAAGAAATCGGCCAGGCCGGCAAAGCCCATCAGCTTTTCACCCACACCCCACAGCGGCGACAGGATAAGTTGCCAGATGAAGCCGATGATGACCACCGACAGCAGCGTCGGCAAAAAGATCAGCGTGCGGTAAGTGCGCGCACCACGCAGCCCTTTGAGGCTGAATAAGGTCGCCAGCAGCAGGCCGACCGGATTTTGCAGCAGCATGTGGACGCAGAAGAATTTGGCGTTGTTGGCTATCGCGTTCCAGAAACCGGCCGACCAGTCGGGGTCCAGCAGCACCGTGCGGAAATTCTCCAGGCCGACAAAGGACGCGCTGCCACCATCATCGGCGCTGAAGAATCCCTGTCCCAGCGTCTGCACCAGCGGCAGCGCGCTGAACACACCGTAGACGATCAACGCCGGCGCCAGAAACAGCAGCAACTGCCAGGGCCGCACCGTATTCACCACATGCTTCAAGACTGCCTCCAGAATTCGATTAAAAAAAGGCCGGCGCCGCGCCCGGCGCCGGCAATGAATCACACTTCATCAAGGGGAGGGATTTCCGTGTGATGCTACTTTTGCTGTGGTTTGTACCACTTGGCAAAACCGTTTTGCAGCCGCGCCGCTGCATCCTTCGGCGCCAGCTTGCCGTTCAACACCTGTGAATTGATATTCCAAAGTTCGCTCTCCATGCTGGGCTGGCCGCGGTTCAGCACCTGCGCATTGAAGCGGATGGTGGAGGCGCAGCTATTGCGCCACTCCGCCATCTGCTTGGCCACCGGGTCGCGCACGGAGATCAGATGATTCGACAGTGAGAAGAAGCCGGTCACGCGGTTGGTGTAGATGTCGGCAAACTCCTGCGAGCCCACCCATGCCAGAAACCTGTAAGCGTCTTCCTTGTTCCTGGCTTTCTTGTTGACGCCTATGCCGATATCCATATGGTCGGAGATAAAGCAGGCATCGCCCGCCTTGCGTACCGGTGGCGCAAACGCGCCCAGTTCCAGTCCCGGCGTCTGGCTGAAGTACGAGATATCCCACGAGCCGGTGGGATAGATCGCCGCACGGCCCAAGGCAAACTGGTTCTGGCTATCGCCATAGGTCTGTGCGCTGGCGCCGCGTCCCAGGTAGGCGCCCATGCGCTGTTCAAACGTCAGCGCTTCGACAAACGGCGCGTCGGTCAGCCTGGCCTTGCCGGCGATGAGCGCCTTGCGCCCTTCCTCACCGCGCCAGAAATTGGGACCGATATTGGTATAAACCATTTGGCTCGATTCCCATTGGTCGGCCGTGCCCAGCGCCAGCGGCGTGACGCCACTCTTTTTCAGCGTCTCCAGCACCGTAAAGAATTCGTCCACCGTTTTAGGCGGTTGCAGGTTCAGTTTTTTGAAGATCTTCTTGTTGTACAAAAAACCGTGGATCACCGAGGCGACCGGCATGCAGAACGTGTCTTTACCGTCATCGGTCTGCCAGGCCACGGTGGCGGTCGGCGAAAAATTCTGCATGCCCGGTTTGCCATCCAGCTTTTCGAGGTGACCTTTTTTGTACAGCGACAGCGAGACGTCGAACGGACGGCAGGCGATCAGGTCGCCCGCCGTGCCGCCGGCCAGGCGCGCGGCCAGGCTGGAATCGTATTCGGTTGGTGCGGTGGGTGCGAACTTGACTTCGATGCCCGGATGGTTTTTTTCAAACGCCGGGATCAAGACCTTTTCCCACAGCGTTTTGTCGTCCACACGCCAGCTTTCAATCACCAGCGTGCCAGCGCGGGCAGCCGTTGCGGAGAGCATGGCGAGCAGCAGTGTGTGTCGAACCAACCGGCGGAAATGCATGTTTGTGTCCCTTTCGTTACAACGATGGGACCATACTAGCTTGCATTTTGCGTAACAGCACTTGCGACCGGTTGAATGCTAAGTCCTTGATTTCACTCAATCTGGTATGCAGCTGGTATTACATTTCCTAACAACGATGGGTATAGACAAACTTTCAACTGCAACGCTACGTAAGAAAAACTTACAAAACTTAACAAAAAGGTCAGCGACCTGTTGTTGGTTTGCTGCGCACCAGGTCCAGCCACGCCCGCGCGGCGAACGACAGGTGGCCGCCACGGCGCCACGCCAGCATCAGATTCCAGTCCAGCGCCGGTTCTTCCAGTTTGGCGATGGTGAACTGGCCCGGTGTCAGCGTGTCGCAAAAGACCTTGGGCAGCAGCGTGATGCCCACACCCAGCCGCACCAGCGAGGCGACGAAATCCCATTGACCACTGCGGCCGGTAATGCGGGGCTTGAAGCCTGCACGCAGGCAGGCGTCGGCGATGATCTCGTTCAGCGCGAAGCCTTCGCCGTAGAAGATGAAGGGACTATCGGCCAGCTCGCGCAAGGCCACGCGCTTGCGGCTGCGCCAGGCAGAGTCCTTCGGCGCCAACAAACACATGGGCGAGCGCACCAGCGGGAAGGAGTCAAATTCCTGCCAGAGCTGCTGGTTGGATGGATGGTCGAGCAAGGTGCCCATCTCCAGCACCCCGCTGCGCAAATCGGCCTCGATGCCGTGTGAGCCGCCTTCAAACAGTTTAAGTTCGATGTGCGGATGGCGGCGGTGATAGGCCGCCAGCAGTGGCGCCAGCGAAGCATGCGATTGCTGGGTCACGCCCAGTCGCAGATCGCCACGCCGCAGCTGCTGCAAATCTTCCAGCTCCACGCCCATTTCTTCGTGCATGGCCAATAGCGCGCGGCCCCGTTGCAGCACCACCTGGCCGGCATCGGTCAAGGTGAAGCGCTTGCCGCTACGCTCCAGCAGCGTGAGCTCCAGCGACTGCTCCAGCTGCTGGATCATCTTGCTGACAGTAGGCTGGGTGACGTGCAGATGCTCCGCCGCGCGGCTAAAGCTCTGCTGCTCGACGACGGCGACAAAATAGCGCAGCGCGCGGATATCCATGATCTATTCCAATTCAGAATGATTTTTATAAATTTAATTCATTTTATCTTTAATCCTTGCGCACCTAGAATGGCATCATGAAACGCATAGGTTGTACATTGATGCAGGTGGTGGGACTGATCGCGGCGTGGTATGCCGCCGACTGTGCCTCCGCGTGGCTCGGACTGCCCTTTTCCGGCGGCGTGGTGGGCCTGATTGTGATGGTGGCGCTGCTGCAAAGCGGCGTGCTGCGGCCTGCCGCCATCGAGCACGGCGCCGACTGGCTGCTGTCCAATATGCTGCTGTTCTTTATTCCGCTGGTGGTGTCCGTGGTGCAGTTCACCGGCCTGCTGGAAGCCGAGGGCCTGCGCCTGTTTGCGGCGATTGGCCTGGGCTTTGTGTGCGTGCTGCTGGCTACCGCCTTCACCGTGGAATGGGTTTGCCGCTTTGAACGCGGCCGCCGTCTGCGCCGCCTGCGCGCACAACGCGGAGCATCACAATGAAGCCGCTGCTGTTCCTGCTGCTGACACTGGGCCTGTTCCACGCCAACCAGGCTTTGCACAAACGCTATCCGCGCGTCTGGCTGACACCGGCCATTGCCACATCCGCCGTACTCATCGCAGTGGTGCAGCTTTCGTCCACACCCTTCCCTGTCTACTTTGGCGATACGCGCTGGCTGTCATGGCTGCTCGGTCCCGCAACCGTGGCGTTTGCGCTGCCGATTTATCAGTATCGCGATCTCGTGAAAAAGCACTGGCTGGCGCTCACCTTGGGCAGCATAGCCGGCATCATTGCCTCGCTGGCCAGCACGCTGCTGCTGGACCGCTTGCTTGGGCTGGACGGCAGCATGGCGCACAGCCTGCTGGCACGCTCCGTTTCGACGCCGTTCGCGCTGGAGGCCACGCGCCACCTTGGCGGCTCGGCGCAGCTGACCGGCGTGTTTGTCATCATCACCGGCTTGTTTGGTCTGCTGCTTGGCCAGGTGCTGCTGGCGCGCCTGCCGCTGCGCATGCGGATTGCGCGCGGCGCCCCGTATGGCGCGGCAGCCCACGGCTTCGGCTTGAGCAAGGCGCGCGCCATCGGGCCGCAGGAAGGGGCGGTCGCCAGCCTGACCATGATTTTCAGCGGCGTGCTCATGGTGCTGCTAGCGCCCGCGCTGGGCCATCTTCCACTGCTGTAAGCAGCTTTTCGCTAAACACCCGGCAAGCCTTGCAGGCTGCTACGGAACCCCTTCCATCGCGCCCGATTCTTCCTGTTTAGTAAAACATCGCTAAACTGCTGGACAAAATCGTCAGATCGTTTGACCGCCCATAGACGGCTATGCAAGACTGATTGCACAGCGAGGAGACAAAAGTGGGCACCAATATAACGATCAGAGACATCGCCCGCGTCGCAGGAGTATCGGCAGGGACGATTTCACGCGCACTGAAAAATGAACCCGGCCTGACCGAAGTGACGCGCCAGATGGTGGTGGAAACCGCACGCAATCTGGGTTACGATTTTTGCAAGCTGCGTACCAAACGGGTGCGCCGCCTGACCTTTCTGCTGCATCGCCAGCACGACACCGCAGCCGCCAGTCCTTTCTATTCGCCCGTGCTGCACGGCGCCGAGGAAGCCTGCCGCAAGCAGGGCATCGTACTGTCCTCCCTCGCGGTGCGTCCGGCCGATGGCCTGATCGACCAGATTCCTTTGCACGCCACCGACGGCATTGTCTGCGCCGGCTTCTTCGAGCCTGAGATGCTGGGCGCCCTGCGCGCGACCGGCAAGCCGCTGGTGCTCATCGACATGCAACTGCGCGGCTACAGCTCGGTCAATCCGGACAATATGATGGGCGGCTACCTGGCCACCAAACACCTGATCGACACCGGCCGCACGCGCGTGGGCTTCATCTCAGGCCCGATGTCGCACTACAGCATCTGCAAGCGCGCCTTTGGCTACCGGCAGGCGCTGTTCAGGGAAGGCATCCTTGCCGATCCGGCGCTGGAGGCCTGCATGCCGGATGGCGTGGACCTGGAAACCGGCGCATGGGAGGCGATGGAGCAGTTGCTCGACCTGCCCGAGCCGCCGGATGCGGTGTTCTGCTACAACGACAGCGCGGCGCTGGTCGCCATGCGCTGCTGCCTGGCGCGTGGACTCAAGGTGCCGCACGATATTGCAATCGTCGGCTTTGACGACATCTCGAATGCCATGCTGGGACACCGCCCCCTGACCACGCTGCGTATCGACAAAAAAGCTTTGGGCGCATTGGGCGTAGAACTTCTGCTCAATGGCCCGCACGACGTACCGGTGGAGAAGATCTCACCGGTGGAGTTGATCATCCGCGCCAGCACTGTTATCGACAGCTGGCGCCCCAAGAACCTGGTAACTTTCAAACGGACCTGAAGATGGCCCCTGATTTCCGATCCCGCACCACCCTGCTCAACCACATCCGCCACACCAAGCAGTTCTATGACAGCCGCTGCATCGACGCCAGCGGCGGCCTGTATCACTTCTACAAGGACGACGGCACGGTCTACGATGCACATACGCGCCATCTGGTCAGCAGCACGCGCTTCGTGTTTAACTATGCGATGGCATGGCGGCAGTTCGGCGACGTCGAGGATCGTCAGCGTCTGCGCCATGCCTTGTCCTTCCTGCGCAATGCACATCGCAATCCGGCCACCGGCGGCTACGCCTGGCAACTGGACTGGAACAATCGCGAGCGCCACGTCACCGATGGCACCAACCACTGCTACGGCCTGGCCTTCGTGCTGCTGGCTTACAGTCACGCACTGATGGCGGGCGAAACCCAGGCCGGCCCATGGATCAACGAAACCTTTGAGCTCATGGAGCAGCGTTTCTGGGACCCGAAATATGGCCTGTACGCCGACGAGGCCAGCGCCGACTGGTCGCACCTCGACGGCTACCGCGGCCAGAACGCCAATATGCACGCGTGCGAAGCGCTGATCGCCGCGTTTGAAGCAACCAACGACCGCGCCTACCTGCTGCGTGCCGAGACGCTGGCACACAACATCACGGTGCGCCAGGCCGCGCTGGCCGACAATATGGTGTGGGAACACTATCACGCCGACTGGTCGGTGGATACGGAGTACAACCGCCATGACAAGAGCAATATCTTCCGTCCATGGGGCTACCAGCCGGGTCACCTGACCGAATGGGCCAAGCTGTTGCTGCTGCTGGAGCGCCATGGCGCGCACCTGGCCAACAATCCCAACTGGCTGCTGCCGCGCGCGGTGGAGCTGTTTGATGCGGCGCTGGCCAAGGCGTGGGACCATCAGCACGGCGGCATCTACTACGGCTTCGCGCCGGACGGCAGCATCTGCGACGATCTCAAATACTTCTGGGTGCAGGCAGAGAGCCTGGCCACGGCAGCACTGCTGGCGGCACGCACGGGCGAGTCGCGCTACTGGACCTGGTATGACAAAATCTGGAACTACAGCTGGGAGCATTTTGTCGATCACCAGTACGGCGCCTGGTACCGCATCCTCGGCACCGACAACAGCAAGCTGACCGACGAGAAAAGCCCGGCCGGCAAAGTCGACTATCACACCATGGGCGCCTGCTATGAAGTGCTCAACGTATTGAAGAAGGATTAAGATGTTTCCGTCATTTGTAGCAGCGGGCGAAGCGCTGACCGACATGATTGTGCAGGATGGCGCGCAAACCCAGTGGCTGAGCCAGACCGGCGGCTCCACCTGGAACGTGGCGCGCGCCATGGCCAGGCTGGATGAACCGTCCGCGTTTGCGGGGGCCATCAGCCGCGATGTGTTTGGCGACGCGCTGTGGCAAGCCAGTGAAGCAGCGCAGCTGGACCTGCGCTTCCTGCAGCGTTACGACCGCGCGCCCTTGCTGGCCATCGTGCACCGCACCGATCCTCCCAGCTATTTCTTCATCGGTGACGACAGCGCCGACCTGCACTTCGACGCGGCGCAGCTGCCGGACGGCTGGATCACGCGATGCCAGTGGATCCACTTCGGCGGTATCAGCCTGGCGCGCCAGCCGCTGGCCGGCAAGCTGGTGGCGCTGGCCGAGCAGCTCAAGCTGAAGGGTGTACGCATCAGCTACGATCCGAACTTCCGCCTGCTCATGGACGCCAGGTACGACGCCACGCTGCGCCACATGACGGAGCTGGCCGACGTGATTAAAGTATCTGAAGAAGATCTCGAAGGCCTGTTCCGCACCAAGGATATCGCGTCCGCATTCCAGACGCTGCGCAGCTGGAACCCTGCTGCCACCTACCTGTACACCAAAGGCGGCAACGGCGCCGAGCTGCACATCGGCAAACAGTCATGGTCATTGCCCGCGCCGAAGATCGACGTGGTCGACACCGTGGGCGCGGGCGATGCCAGCATCGCAGCGCTGGCGTGGAGCATGATGCACCGTGCGGACGCTGCGCCCTTGCAGCATCTGCAGTTCTCGGTAGCGGCCGGCGCTGCCGCCTGCCTTGGCGCGGGCGCGTCACCACCATCGCTGAGCGATATCGAAAAACTGCTGTAAACTTCAACCACCTGAAGAAGCGACGATCGCTGCGTCATACGGTCGTCATATAAAGCCTCTAGGATGTTGGGCTTTATCGTTCGTCCAACTTCTTCAGGTTCCCATGTCCTCGAAAAATCCTTTCGCTCCATCCCGTCTACAATTGGCGCTGGCCGCCGCTGGCCTGTGTGTGCTCCATATTTCCGCTGTCGCGGCGGAGGATGTGGGCGGCGCGCTGTCCACGGTGGAAGTGAAAGCCACGGTTGAAAAGAAACGGCTGGGCGACAGCGTCAGCAGCGGTGCACTGGGCCGCAAGTCGGAACTGGATACGCCTTTCTCCACCAAGGCTGTCTCCAGCGAGGAAATCGAAGACCGCCTGGCCACCAGCATTTCCGAAGTGCTCAAGTACGACGCTTCGGTGACGGCAATTTCGCCACCGATCTCCACCCACCCTGCCACCATCCAGATGCGCGGCCTGCGCCTGGATGACCTGAACGGCTACAAGATCAATGGCCTGGCCAACATCAACCGCGGCACCGAAATGCCGCTGGAGATGTTTGAAAGCGTGGAAGCGCTGAAAGGCCTGACCGGCTATATGTACGGCTTCGGTTCGCCGGGCGGCATCGTCAACTACGTGAGCAAACGCCCGACCACCAGCCAGAGCTTCAGCGCGGCGATGGGCTATCAGGAAGGCGGCGCAATCAAGGAACATATCGACATGGGCGGCCGCCTGGGCGAAGAAGGCGATTTCGGCTACCGCCTCAACCTGCTGCATGAAGACGGCGACCTGAAACAGGAAAGCGGTTCGATCAAGCGTAACGCCGCCGGCGTGAACCTGGAGTGGCGCGTGACCAAGGATCTGGCGCTGACCTATGATGCGATCTACCAGCGCCGCCGTAGCGTGGGCGGTACCGACATCATCATCGCGCCATCGTTCAAGGTGCCATCGCCGATCGACGGCGAGAGCAAGCTGAATAGCATCGGCGCCGGCAGCGATGTGGAATACACGCTGGCCACCACCGGCATCGAATATGTTCTGGCGCCGGACTGGGTACTCAACGCCTCCTACCGCACCTCGGATTCGACGCGCGTGTACAAGAAGGACCAGTACTACATCACCGCCAACAACGGCGACTACAAGGACCGCGTCACCTCGGAGCTGCACGGCTACCATTTTGACCAAGTGCAGGCCACCATCAACGGCAAGTTCAACACCGCAGGCCTGGTGCACGAGGTGGTATTTGGCGTGATGTCGCAGAACCTGGTGTCGACGTCCTCGGTCGTCACGCCAAAAACCTATATCGGCACCGGCAACCTGTACGCGCCCAACATCATGAGCGTCGCGAACATCAACTACAGCGGCGGCACCTACAAGGACGAAGCCACGCGCCAGGAAGCCGTGTTTGCCAGCGATACGCTCAAGCTGAACGACAGCTGGTCGGTCGTCGCCGGTGCACGCTACACGCGCTACAGCGACGTCGCCTACTCGACCAAGGGTGCGGTCACCGCCAGCTACCCGGCCAACAAGACCACGCCAACCGTGGCCCTGATGTACCAGCCAGCCGCCGATACCACGCTGTACGCCAGTTACGTGGAAGCGCTGGAACAGTCGGCCAGCGCGCCGACGTCCACGCTCAACGCCAACCAGACTTTTGCGCCGATCAAGAGCAAGCAGTCGGAAGTGGGTGTGAAAACGGAACGTAGCTGGTGGAACGCCACCGCTTCGCTGTTCAGCATCAAGCGCGGCGCGCAGTACACCAATGCAGCCAATGTGTTCGTGATGGATGGCGAAACCAAATACCAGGGCGCGGAATTCAACACCGTGGTGCAGGCGGCGAAAAATGTGTCGATCGAAGGCGGCATCATGCTGCTGGATGCAACGCTGGAAAATGCTGCGCAAGGCTACAGCGGCAAGCGCGCTGTTGGCGCCCCGCGCCGTCAGGCGTCGGTGCAGGCAACCTGGCGCGAAGTGCTGCCAGGCCTGGCGCTGCATGTGGGTAGCCAATATCTGGGCGAGCTGCCGATGGACGCCGCCAATGTGAACACGCTGCCGGCCTACACGCTGTTTGACGCGGGCTTCAACTACCGTCACCGCTATTTTGGCAAGATGCTCAGCGTACGCGCCAACATCTCCAACATCGCCAACCGCAAATACTGGACCTACTACCAGGAGAATTACCTGAACATCGGCGCACCGCGCACCGCTAGCGTCAATGTTCGCGTAGACTTCTAAGGTATGAAACCATACCGCCTTGCGGCTGGCGCCGCGCTATCCTTGTTGCTGTTGAACGCTTACGGCGAGCAGTTTTATCAAACCAAGACGCCGTATGCGCCGCAGCAGGCCAGCGCCAGCTACGAGGCGGCGCCGTCCGGCTACAAGGCGGTGTACACACAGATGCTGGCCCGCCATGGCTCGCGCGGGCTAAGCAGCTTCAAGACCGACCTGGCGCTGTACAACCTGTGGCAGCTGGCCGCCAATGAGGACGCGCTGACGCCGCTGGGCCGCGCGCTGGGTCCGGACCTGGAGCAGATGATGCAGGCCAATGCGCTGCTGGGCTACGGCGTGGCGGGCATTACCAAGGCTGGCTATGGCAACGAGACCGCACAGGGCGTGGCCGAACACACGCAACTGGCCCAGCGCCTGCGTGCGCGCCTGCCGGAGCTGTTCCGCGATGCACCAGCGGCCAAGCGGCGCGTGCTGATCGTCACCTCCGGCAAGGACCGCGCCGTGGACAGCGGTTATTTCTTCGGCCGCTCGCTGGTAAAGCAGCAGCCTACGCTGGAACCGCTCATCGACGCCAGCATCGACCGCTTCCAGCTCTACTTCCATAAGCTGAATACCAAACAGGACACGCTGGTGACGGAGTCCAGCCTGGCCTACCAGCGCTGGGCCAAAAGCGATGAGCTGAAAGCACGCGAGGCAGCCGTCCACGCGCAACCACGCCTGCAAGCAGCGGCGCGCGCCACGCTGGAACGCCTGTTCACGCCCGCCTTCATTGAGGCGCTGGACCGGGGCCAGCGCAGCGCGGCCAACACGGGCACACGCAGCTACACCAGCGCCGATGGCAAATTCACCAGCGACCTGACCGGCGATGGCGAAATGAAAATCGCCAGCGTTACTGACGCGGCACTCGCGCTGTACGAGCTGTATGCGGCGGCGGCCGACATGCAGACCGAACTCAAAGCCGACTTCACGCGCTACGTCCCGGCCGAACAGGCACGCGTCTATGCAGAGGCGGAAGACGCCATCGCCTTCTACGAAAAGGGACCGGGCATCGCGGAAAACGGCGACGTCACCTGGCGCATGGCCGGTGCGCTGCTCGACGATTTCTTCGCCGAGACAGACACCATCGCCAACGGCGACCTGTCGCACGCCGCCAAGCTGCGTTTCGCCCATGCGGAAATCGTCATCCCGTTTGCCAGCGCCCTGGGCCTGCCCGGCATGTCCGGGCAACTGCCGCGCGCCACAACCTATAGTTACGAAACCAGTCCGTGGCGCGGCGCGCAAGTGGCGCCGATGGCCGCCAATATCCAGTGGGATGTGTATAAAAATGCAGCCGGCCGCATGCTGGTACGCATGCTGTACAACGAAAAAGAGATGGACTTCAAAAGCGCCTGCAACGACGCCAGAATCGCCCCCGCCAGCCATTTTTATGATTACAGCAAGCTGAAACGTTGCTATAAGTAGCATCAAGATTATCAAATGCGCTATACCAAAAGGTACTTCTGGCCGAATAGCAACAATTAATACAAATCGGAACGCACGTTTCTATTGTGCTCGGTGTAAACTCAAGCGGTCACTAGACTAAGAGAGGACACCATGAACCAGATGTCGAGACGCCAGTTCCTTCGGGTGACTGGCGCGACCATCGCGGGTTCGAGTATCGCGCTGCTTGGCTTTGCACCGGCGACGGCTTTGGCCGAAGTCCGCCAATACAAGCTGGCGCGCAGCACCGAAACCCGCAACACCTGCCCCTACTGCTCCGTCGGTTGCGGCTTGCTGATGTACGGTCTGGGCGACGGCGCCAAGAACGCCTCGGCCAGCATCATCCACATCGAAGGCGATGCCGACCACCCGGTCAACCGCGGCACCCTGTGTCCGAAAGGCGCGAGCCTGATCGACTTCATTCACTCCCCCAACCGCCTGCTGGCGCCGAAGTACCGCGCACCCGGTGCGAGCGACTGGTCGCCGATGTCGTGGGATGAAGCGCTCAACCGCATCGCCAAACTGATGAAGGCGGACCGTGACGCCAACTTCGTCGAAAAAACCGAAGACGGCAAAACCGTCAACCGATGGACCACCACTGGCATGCTGTGTGCATCGGCCAGTACCAATGAAGTCGGCTACTTGACCCATAAAACCATGCGTGCCACTGGCATGCTCCCATTCGACAATCAAGCACGCGTATGACACGGTCCAACGGTGGCAGGTCTTGCCTCGACATTTGGACGTGGTGCGATGACGAATCACTGGGTAGACATCAAGAATGCCGATGTCATCCTGGTCATGGGCGGCAACGCAGCAGAAGCACACCCTTGCGGGTTTAAATGGGTCACGGAAGCGAAAGCGCATCGCGGCGCCAAGCTGATTGTGGTCGATCCGCGCTTTACCCGAACCGCTTCGGTGGCGGACTATTACGTCCCTACCCGTACCGGTGCGGACATCGTTTTCCTGGGCGGTATCATCAACTACCTGCTCACCAACGACAAAATCCAGCACGACTACGTCCGCAATTACACGGACATGCCGTTTATCGTGCGCGAAGATTTCGCCTTTAACGACGGCCTCTATTCGGGCTGGGACGACAGCAAGAACAAGTACACCGACAAGAGCAGCTGGAACTACGAGATGGGCGACGACGGCTATGCCAAGGTCGATCCGACGCTCGAGCACCCGCGCTGCGTGTACCAGCTGATGAAGAAGCACTATGCACGCTACACGCCGGAGATGGTGGAGCGGGCCTGCGGCGTGCCGCCGGAGAAATTCCATCACGTGGCGGAAGCGCTGGCCTCGACCGCAGTACCGGGACGTGCCGCGACCATCCTGTATGCACTGGGCTGGACCCAGCACTCCACCGGTGCGGAAACCCTGCGTACCGGCGCCATGATCCAGCTCCTGCTGGGGAATATGGGCATTGCTGGCGGCGGCATGAATGCGCTGCGTGGCCACTCCAACATCCAGGGCCTGACTGACCTGGGCCTGCTGACCAATATGCTGCCGGGTTATCTGACCCTGCCAGGCGAGGCGGAACAGGACTGGGATGCGTATGTGGCCAAGCGCGCGTTGAAACCGCTGCGTCCAAATCAGCTCAGCTACTACAGCAACTCCAAGAAATTCCTGGTCTCCTTCATGAAGGCCTGGTGGGGCGATGCGGCGACCGAGGAAAATAACTGGGCCTTCGACTACCTGCCCAAGCTGGATAAGCCGTACGACATGATGCAGGCCTTCGAGCTCATGATCCAGGGGAAGATGACCGGCTATATCTGCCAGGGCTTCAACATCCTGGCGTCGGCGCCGGACAAGCAGAAGACCACCGATGCCTTGTCCAAGCTGAAATGGCTGGCCATCATGGACCCTCTGCAGACCGAGACGTCCGAGTTCTGGAAACCGCATGGCGACTTCCACAAAGTCGATCCAACGCAGATCCAGACCGAGGTATTCAGCCTGCCGACCACCTGCTTCGCGGAAGAACGCGGCTCGCTGGTCAGCTCCTCGCGCGTGCTGCAGTGGCACTGGCAAGGCGCTGAAGGTCCTGGCCAGTCGAAGAGCGATCTGGAAATCATGTCAGGCATCTTCCTGCGCATGAAGAAGGCGTACCAGACCGACGGCGGCAAGTTCCCGGATCCGATCCTGAACCTGACCTGGAACTATGCCAACCCAGCCTCGCCGACACCGGAAGAACTGGCGATGGAATACAACGGCAAGGCGCTGAAAGAGATCACCGATCCGAAAGATGCGACCAAGGTTATCCTCAAGAAGAACGAGCAGCTGGCAGGCTTCGCGCAACTCAAGGACGACGGCAGCACTGCCTGCGGTTGCTGGATCTTTGCCGGTTCGTGGACTGCGGCCGGCAACCAGATGGGCCGCCGCGACAACAGCGATCCGTCCGGCATCGGCCAGACGCTGAACTGGGCGTGGGCCTGGCCGGCCAACCGCCGCGTGCTGTACAACCGCGCATCGTGCGACCCGAAAGGCAAGCCATGGGATCCAACCCGCAAGCTGATTGCGTGGAACGGTACCGCGTGGGGTGGCGTCGATGTGCCGGACTACAAGGTGGATGAGCCGCCGGAAAACGGCATGGGCCCATTCATCATGCTGGCCGAAGGTGTGGCGCGCTTCTTCGCGCGTGATGCGATGGCGGAGGGTCCGTTCCCTGAGCACTATGAACCGTTCGAATCGCCGATCGGCCATAACCCGCTGCACCCGAACAACCCGAAAGCCTTCAACAACCCGGCCGGCCGGATGTTCCCGAACGACCGCAAGAAGCTGGGCAAAAAGGAGCAGTTCCCGCATGCGGCGACCAGCTATCGCCTCACCGAGCACTTCCACTTCTGGACCAAGCATGCGCGCTTGAATTCCATTATCCAGCCGGAGCAATTCGTCGAAATCGGCGAAGCGCTGGCCAAGGAAGTCGGCGTGGTGCATGGCGACCGTGTCAAGGTGACGTCGGGACGCGGCTACATCATCGCGAAAGCCGTGGTGACCAAGCGTATCAAGCAGTTGACCATCGATGGCAAACCGATGCACCACGTCGGCCTGCCGATCAACTTTGGCTTCAAGGGGCTCACTAAACCGGGCTACCTGGTTAACACGCTAACGCCTGTTGTGGGCGACGGCAATTCACAGACACCGGAATCGAAGTCGTTCCTGGTGAAAGTGGAAAAAGCTTAACGGCCGGAGGAGATAAACATGGCATTACAATCACTTGATATCAAACGCATGTCGGCAACGACGGTGCAGACACCGATGGCCCGTACACCGGTGACCGGCACTGTCGCCAAGCTGATCGACGTCTCCAAGTGCATCGGCTGCAAGGCTTGCCAGACGGCCTGCATGGAGTGGAACGACCTGCGCGACGAGGTGGGTGAAACCACCGGCGTGTACGACAATCCGCTGGACCTGACGCCGCAATCCTGGACCGTCATGCGCTTCTCGGAATACGAGAACACCAAGGGCGACCTGGAATGGCTGATCCGCAAGGACGGCTGCATGCACTGCGAAGATCCGGGCTGCCTGAAGGCCTGTCCTTCGCCGGGCGCGATCGTCCAGTACACCAACGGCATTGTCGACTTCCATCAGGAGAACTGTATCGGCTGCGGCTACTGTGTGGCCGGCTGTCCGTTCGACGTGCCGCGCATTTCCAAGCACGATAGCCGTGCGTACAAGTGCACCCTGTGCTCGGACCGCGTGGCCGTCGGCCAGGAACCTGCGTGTGTCAAAACCTGCCCTACCGGCGCCATCACCTTTGGCACCAAGGAGGACATGAAGGAACACGCGGAGGAACGCATCGAGGACCTGAAGTCGCGCGGTTTCGCCAACGCCGGCCTGTACGACCCGGCCGGTGTCGGCGGCACGCACGTGATGTACGTGCTGCACCACGCAGACCAGCCGACCTTGTACCACGGCTTGCGCGAGAACCCCAGCATCAGCGCCACCGTGGGCTTGTGGAAGGGCCTGACCAAGCCGTTGGCATTGGCCGGCATGGCCATCACTGCGCTGGCGGGCTGGTTCCACTACTCGCGCATTGGTCCGAATGAAGTCAGCAAGGAAGAGGAAGCCGAAGCAGTCGAGGAAGCACAACGTATCAGGGAGGAAGCAAAATGAGCTCGCCCAACCGTGATAAAGACGGCAATCCGCTGATCCAGCGCTACACAAAGAATGACCGTAGCAATCACTGGGTCACGGCGATCTGCTTCGTTCTGCTGGCGGTCTCCGGTCTCGCCATGTTCCACCCGGCGACGTCGTGGCTGGCGGTATTCCTCGGCGGCGGCCAGTGGACGCGCATCCTGCATCCGTTTATCGGGCTGGTGATGTTTGTGTCGTTTGCGTTGCTGGTGGTGCGCTTCTGGCACCACAACCACATCGACGCAGCCGACAAGCAGTGGCTCAGGCAGATGGATGATGTGCTCAACAACCGTGAAGACAAGCTGCCCAAGATCGGCATGTACAACGCCGGCCAGAAGCTGCTGTTCTTCGTGCTCATCGCTTCGATGTGCGGCCTGCTGTTGTCGGGCATCGTGATCTGGCGCGCCTACTTTGCGTTCTACTTCCCGATCGAAGTGGTGCGCTTTGCGGCGCTGCTGCATGCGTTCAGCGCGTTTGTGCTGATCTGCTCCATCATCGTGCACATCTACGCGGCGTTCTGGGTCAAAGGTTCCATCGGCGCCATGGTGCGCGGCACGGTCACCTACGGGTGGGCGCGCAAGCACCATCCGCGCTGGTTTGAAGAAGTGGTTCGCAAGAGCCAGGACTAAGCCTGCGGTGGTGGCTGTCGTTTTAGGATTAGAATACTCCCTGAGCCGGCAGCCACTCGCCACCGGCAATACGGGAGATTTTTTTGGTACAACGCTTGTTAGAACCAGGCGAGATCGAAACCCTCGATCACACCGCCATACCTCGTCTGCTGCTCCCCGAAGCACGCAGTCTGTTTACAGCACGCGCCACACGGCTGCGCCAGTTGGCAAATAATCAAATCAAAGGCATTCCCGTTGGCGAAACGCTAAGCGGCTACCTGAACATGATGGCAGCCCTGGTGGATGCACAGGCAGCAGTGATCCGTACGCTGCCGCCGGAGACGTTTGCCCTGCCCGATGCGGCGGGCATCCAGATGGCGATCGATCATCACATGCCGCCGCTACCCGTCAGCGGCCAGCGCCCGCCGACGTGGCGCCGTGTGTTTGACGCCATCCTCGATCAACTGGACTCGCTAGCAGCAAGCCAGCCGCAATTGGCGGTGGTGCTGGCGGAATTGCGCTCGCTCGACACCGCGCAACTGGAAGGCTGTGCTGATGCGGTGCTGGCCGAGCTGACGGAGGGCGTGCATCCGCTGCATGCGCCGTTTGTGGCGGCGGCCCTGCAAGTGATGTGGACCATGCGCGCCAGCCAGCTGGAGGCGCCGCGCGTGCAGCCGCTGGTGACCAATACCTTGTGCCCGGTGTGCGGCTCGCATCCGGTGGCCAGCGTAATCCGCATCGGCGGGCAGTCGCAGGGCTATCGCTACCTGCAATGCGCGTGCTGCTCCAGCGAGTGGCATATGGTGCGCGTGAAGTGTTCGTGCTGCGAAAGCACGTCGAACATCGCTTACCAGAGCATCGAGCCGGAAGGCGGCCTGCCAGCGCCGGCGGAGCCAGTCAACAAAGCCAACGATCCAAGCAAGGTAGCGCGCGCCGAGACCTGCGATGACTGTCATACGTATCGCAAGATCTTCAACCAGGAGCATGACTTCTACGTCGATCCACTGGCTGACGATCTGGCCAGCCTGGCGCTGGACCTGCTGGTCGGCGAGGCCGGCTACGCGCGTGCCAGCGGCAACCCGCTGTTGTGGTTCAACGCGGAATGAACACGTCGTCCGCCACCGCGCCGGCAGGCGCAATCCGCCTCCCCGCCGTCCACCTGATCCTGTCGGACGCGGGCTGCGAGGCGCTGATTGCCGAATATGGCCGCGTGCAGACGCTGGAAGGCGCCCGCGCGCTGCTGGCCGAGCTGCGCGCCAAGCTGCTGGCTGACCGCGATGGCGGCGACACCAGCATTCCGGCTTTGCTCGCCATGCTGTCTGCCCGCCTGCGCGAGCAAAATGCATCGCCGCTACGTCCGGTCTTCAACCTGACCGGCACGGTGCTGCACACCAATCTGGGCCGCGCGCTGCTGCCCGACAGCGCAGTGCAAGCCGTGGTTGACGCCCTGCGCTGGCCGATGAACCTCGAATGGGACATCGACACCGGCAAACGCGGCGACCGCGACAACCTCATTGAAGACCTGCTGCTGGAACTGACGGGCGCCGAAGCCGCGACCATCGTCAACAACAACGCCGCCGCCGTGCTGCTGATGCTGAACACGGTCGCACTGAACAAGGAAGTCATCGTCTCGCGCGGCGAGCTGGTGGAAATCGGCGGCGCCTTCCGCATCCCCGACGTGATGACCCGCGCCGGCGCTGTGCTGCGCGAAGTGGGCGCCACCAACCGCACCCATCTCAAAGACTACGACGAAGCCGCCGGTCCGCAAACCGCGCTGATGATGAAGGTCCACACCAGCAACTACGCCATCACCGGCTTCACCAAGAGCATCGAGCTGGATGAACTGGCCCCGCTAGCCAAGAAGCACAACATCCCGCTGGCCGTGGACCTTGGCAGCGGCACGCTGGTCGACCTGGAACAATACGGCCTGCCGCACGAAACCACCGTACGCGAGACCATCGAAGGCGGCGCCGACCTGGTCACATTCAGCGGCGACAAGCTGCTGGGCGGGCCGCAATGCGGCATCATCGTCGGCCGCAAAGACCTGATCGCGCAGATCAAAAAGAATCCGCTCAAGCGCGCCCTGCGCGTCGGCAAACTGACGCTAGCCGCACTGGAACCGGTGCTTGCGCTCTATCGTGCACCGGACCTGCTGCCGGAACGCCTGACCACACTCAAGCTGCTGACGCGTCCCGCCGCCGACATGCGCGCGCAGGCGCAGGCCATCCTGCCGTTGCTGCAAGCCGCGCTGGGCGCTGGCTATGTCGTCACTGATGAAGCGATGATGAGCCAGATCGGCAGCGGCGCCCTGCCCGTCGACCAGTTGCCCAGCTACGGCCTGGTGGTACGGCCTGCCGCCGAGGGCCGCATCAGCAACGCATTGGGCGTGCTGGAACAACGCCTGCGCGCGCTGCCACTGCCCGTCATCGGCCGCGTCGCGCAAGACGCGCTGTGGCTCGACCTGCGCTGCCTGCAGGACCACCAGCAGCAGCGCTTCATTGAACAACTGGGCCAGCTCGCAGCATGATCGTCGGCACCGCTGGCCATATCGACCATGGCAAAACCACGCTGACGCGCGCCCTCACCGGCGTCGATACCGACCGCCTGAAAGAAGAGAAGGCGCGCGGCATATCGATTGAACTGGGCTACGCCTACACGCCGCTCGGCGACGACGTGCTGGGCGTGATCGACGTGCCCGGCCACGAAAAGTTCATCCGCACCATGGCGGCAGGCGTCACCGGGATCGACGCCGCCCTGCTGGTGATTGCCGCTGACGATGGCATCATGCCGCAGACGCTGGAGCACCTGGCCATCCTGCGCCTGCTGGGCGTGAAGCGCGGCGCCGTGGCCGTGACCAAGATCGACCGCGTGGATGCCGACCGGCTGGAGCAGCTGGAAGCCGAGATCCACGCGCTGCTGGCGCCAACCGATTTCGCCGGCGCGCACATCTTCCGCACCAACGCCACGGCCGAAGGCGACGTCGGCGTCAAGGCGCTGCTGCAACATCTGGCGCAGATGTCCGCGACACTGCCGGCCAACGATGAGCGCCGCCTGTTCCGCCTTGGCGTCGACCGCGTATTCACCCTGGCCGGCCAGGGCACCATCGTCACCGGCACCGCGCTGGCAGGCAGTGTGCGCGTGGGCGACACGCTGCAACTGGCGCCTGGCGGCCAGCAGGTGCGCGTGCGCAGCATTCATGCGCAGAACCGTGCGGCGGAGGTGGGGCGGGCCGGCCAGCGTCTGGCACTGAATCTGAGCGGTGCGGCAAAAGAAGACATCACGCGCGGCACATGGGTGGTCGCGCCTGCGCTGGGCGAGTGTTCGGAGCGCATCGATGTCGAACTGACCTTGACGCCAGACTGCGGCCTCACACTCAAGCCATGGTCGCCAGTGCATGTGCATTTGGGCGCGGCCCATCACACGGCCAATGTGGTGATGCTGGAGGGCGACGTGCTGGCGCCCGGCCATACCAGCCGCGTGCAGCTGGTGCTGGACGCGCCCGTGCATGCCGTGCCCGGAGACCGCTTCGTGATCCGCAATGCACAAGCCACTGCCACCATCGGTGGCGGCATGGTGCTTGATCCCTTCGGACCGGCGCGCAAACGGCGCAGTGCGGCGCGCACGGCGTGGCTGGATGCGCTGGCGGCTTACATCGCCAATGGCGACATCGGCGCCCTGCTCGCGCGTGGTCCGCTGGGTTTGCGCATGTCCACGCTAGTGCGCCTGTCACAACTGCCGGCGCTGCAAATCAGCGCGCCCGCCGGCACGCTGGAAGTCGCGCTGCAAGGCGGCGACAAACTGTTGATCGCTACCGCCGAAGTGCAGGCGCTGCAGACACGCATTCTGGCAGCGCTGGCCGAATTCCACGCACGCGCACCGGACGATGCCGGGCCGGAGCTTTGGCGATTGAAGCGCATCGTCGCACCGGACATGGAAGACCGTCTGTGGAGCCGCCTAATTGAAACCCTGTTGGCCAGCGGCGAGATCAAACAACGCGGCCGCAGCTTGCACCTGCCAACCCATAGCGTGGAACTGAGCGCCGAAGAACAGGCGCTGGCCGCACCGCTGATGGCGTCCTTGCTGGCGGGCGGCTTCGATCCGCCATGGGTACGCGATCTGACGCTCGAGCATGCGATGCCGGAAGCGGAGGTAAGGCGCCTGCTACTCAAACTCGCCAAGACGGGAGAGCTGAACCAGGTGGTGCCGGATCTGTTTTATCATCCGCAGCGGCTGGATGAACTGGCGCAGCTGGTCGCCACGCTGGACGAAGTACAGGCTTCATCGTTCCGCGACGCGACCGGCCTCGGACGCAAGCGCGCCATACAGATATTGGAGTTCTTTGACCGCGTCGGCTATACTCGGCGGGTCGGCAATGTGCACCTGATACGGCCCAACGCCGTGTGGTCGTACAGCGTTTAAGCAGCACCTACGGAAGGCATACTCATCCGGTGATGGGGCCGGGCTTCAAACCCGGTGGGGGGCGTCAGCCGCTCCCTCGTAAGTTCGACTCCTACTGCCTTCCGCCATTCACCGTAGCCACGACCATGTCGATCGCCGCATCGAAGTCCGCCGGGGTTTCCTGCAGCAGGGACCACATTCGGTTATGTTCGGCGCCTTTCACCACATGCAGCACCCGCGATTCGGCACGGCGCGCGGCATCGACCAGGCGCTCGGGAATCTCCAGCGGGATGGTGGCGTCGTGCTCGGCGGCGATCACCAGCAGACGGCCTTCAAAGTGCGACAGGATCTCCCAGGCATCGCTGTCGCACCAGCTGCGCTCACGGCGGATCACGGCTGAAAAATCAGGGCCAAACGGCACTTCATAGGCGGATGGCGTGTAGACGCCGGGGACCATGAGCACCAGCGCATCCACCTGCTGGCTTTGCGTCAGCCGGATGGCGTTGTACGCGCCCATGCTGGCGCCAAACACGGCCAGCGGCTGCGGCAGCGCGTGCGCCGCAGCGACCGCCGCAGCCTGGCGCGTACGGCTGGCCACCGACGACTGCGCCAGCGTGCCGCCTGTCTCGCCATGGCCGATGCAATCAAAACACACGCTGCCCAAGCCACGCTGCTGCAGCGTGGCGCGCACCAGGCGATGCCCGTGACGGTTGCTCTGGCCCGCGCCATGCACATAGAGGATGCGATTGCTGTCGCGGCCCACATAGTGGTCGGCTTTCAGCGCCATGCCGTCAAACGACACTTCAAATTGAACAATGGTAGACATGGCCCGCAGCCTACCCAAACGCGACAGTTTTGTAAATCCAGGTAAGGAATCGCTAGTTGCTTTGCAGCATTTTTTCTTCAGTGATAAAATGTATTTTAGAAACGAATATTTCTTTTATATAACATTTTAACGCGGAGCTGCCATGAGATTATCCGATATGAAGGTCAGCAACCGGCTGGCCATAGGCTTCGGCGCCACTTTATGCCTGCTGCTGGCAGTCGCCATCGCCAGCTGGATGAGCATACGCCAGACCGCCGCCGATACCGACGCCCTGCTCGCCCAGCAGCTCAGGACCGAACGCCTGGTCACTGCGTGGCGCGGCATCGTGGAAACCAATGTCCAGCGCGCGCTGGCGGCGTCCAAAACCAGCGATCCTGCTGCGCAGAAGATGTTTGAAGACGGCATCGCCACCAGTTCCCGGCGCGCCGAGGACAACCAGCGCCAGATCGTCGAGCTGCTCGATGACGCGCAAGCCAAGGCGCTGTTCGCCACCGCGCAGGAAAAACGCAAGGCCTATCAGGCCGTCCGCAAGCAAGCCTTTGCAGAGAAGGCGGCAGGCAATGTGGACCAGGCCAACCAGATCATCGAGCAGCAGTTCATCCCTGCCGGCGACACCTACGTGGCGGCCATGGGCGCGCTGGTCGATCGCCAGAAGGCCGTGATTGATGAAATCGGCGTGACCATCCATGACCGCAGCGCGGGCTCGGCGTGGATGATTTTTATTCTGAGTACGGCTTCGGTCGTGCTGGCCGTGCTGCTGGGCTGGCTCATCAGCCGCTCGCTGCTGCGGCAGCTGGGTGGTGAGCCGGGCTATGCGGCCGGCATCACGGACCGTATCGCAGCAGGCGACCTGACCGTGCATGTGGACCTGGCGGCCAACGACCGCACCAGCCTGCTGTTCAGCATTGCAGCGATGCGTGATCGCCTGGCGGCTATCGTCAGCGAAGTCCGCCACAGTACGGATGCAGTGGCGACGGCTTCCGATGAAATCGCCAGCGGCAATCAGGACCTGTCTTCGCGCACCGAGCAGCAGGCCGGTTCGCTCGAGGAAACCGCGTCCGCGATGGAAGAGCTGACAGCCACCGTCAAACAGAATACCGAGTTTGCGCGCCAGGCCAATCAGCTGGCAGCCAGCGCCTCGGGCGTGGCGGTGCGCGGCGGTGAAGTGGTGGGCGGCGTGGTATCGACCATGGAAGCCATCAGCGCCTCGTCGCGCCAGATCGTGGACATCATTGGCGTGATTGACGGCATAGCGTTCCAGACCAATATTCTGGCACTGAATGCGGCAGTGGAAGCGGCGCGCGCTGGCGAACAGGGCCGTGGCTTTGCCGTGGTCGCAACGGAGGTACGCAACCTGGCGCAGCGCTCCGCCAGCGCGGCCAAGGACATCAAACAGCTCATCGGCGAATCGGTGGAAAAGATCGCCAACGGCGGCATGCTGGTCGACGAGGCGGGCAAGACCATGGAAGAGATCGTCCACAGCATCCGCAATGTCAGCGAGATCATGGAGCAGATCACGGCCGCCAGCGGTGAGCAGGAAGCCGGCATTGAGCAGATCAACCAGGCCATCATGGAAATGGATGGCGTGACGCAGCAGAATGCCGCGCTGGTCGAGCAAGCGGCGGCAGCGGCCGAATCGCTGCAGGGTCAGGCCGGCAATCTGGCCGAGCTGGTCAGCGTGTTCAAGGTGGACGCCGCGCGGCGGCCGGGCAGCGCCAGCGTAACGCCCATTGCCGCAGCGCGTAGCGGTACGGCTGCGGCATCCGCGCCGGCCCTGCCACGCCTGCGCGCCGGCTAACGCGGGCTTACTGCGCCGCGTTGCGTTCGCTGGTTGAGACGGGCTTTGAGCCCGTCGCGCGAGGCGGCAACGTAGCGCTTGCAGGCGCCGCCGTCGCTAATCAGCGTGCCGCGCGCGGCCTGCTCGCGCAGGGCAGCGGCGTCCGGGTGGGACGCCACCATCACATCGCAGGGCAGACGGCTTAGTGCGGTATAGCTGGCGCCGTAGTTCTGCACGATGCTGCTGTGGGCGCTGAAACGGTAGCCTTCGCTGGCCAGGGGATTGAGGCTGTCGGCAAACACCATCGACGCGCAGCGCCCTTGCTGGCACGCGGTCCATGTCCAGCTGACGCCGCTGATGGTATAGCCCGGCGTGTAGACCGCCGTCACCGCCAGCGGCCCTACCCGCACCGCTTCGCCATCCGCCACCGCCTGGGCGGCGCCAATCTGCGGGAACGGCGACAAGTTCTTGAATTGCGGATCATCCTCCCCGGCCATTCCCTGGCGCAAAGCCTGCACCGATGCCGGACTGGCAACCACAATTGCGCCACTCAGGCGCTGCAACTCCGCAATGCCGCCGGCGTGATCGCCATGCACGTGCGAGTTAAGGAGTCATGAAGCAAGTTGATGAGTTGGTCTGGGACGCAGATTGTACAATGGCCATATCACTCATCCGGGGAAAACAAGCAATGAAAAAGATCGCTCTGCAAGCCGCCGCTATCGGCATGGCGTTCGCCTCCTTTGCCGCAACTGCGGCGCCGGCACAAACCGCCGCACAACTCTATCAAGCCAATTGCGCTGCCTGCCACGGCAGCAAACTGGAAGGCGCGGTGGGTCCGACGCTGGGCGAGCACGCCTGGCTACACGGCGCACCGACCAGGGACAATCTGATCAGGATTATCAGCCAGGGCGTGCCGCAGAAGAATATGCCGGCCTGGTCGCCTGCACTCAGCGCTGCACAGATCGGCATGCTGGCCGATTACATTGCCGCCAATGCGAACAAAAAACTGGCGGCGGCGCCTGCTGCTACGGCTACGACGACGGCGGCAGCCAAGCCGGCGGCGACTGATCTGCTGAGCGGATTCAAGCTGCCGAAAGGCTTCCGCATCAGCGTCTACGCGGATGGTGCGGCGACAGCGCGCAGCATGGCGGTGTCCGATAGCGGCATCGTATATGTCGGTTCGCGCAAGGCCGGCAAGGTGTATGCGCTGGTGCCGCGCGCGGACAAGCAGAGCGCCGAGGTGGTGACCATCGCCGATGGCCTGGAAAATCCCATCGGCGTCACCTTGCTCAATGGCGCGTTGTACGTGGGTGAAATCAGCCGCGTGATCCGCTTTGACGATATCGATAAGCGCTACGCGCAGAAGCCTTCGTATGAAGTTGTCAAGGTCAGCCTGCCCAATGACAAATGGCACGGCGAGAAAGTCATGCGCGCGGGGCCGGATGGCAAGCTGTATATTCCGGTGGGCGCACCGTGCAATATCTGCGATACGGACAGCACCCGCAGCGCCAAGATCTACAAGATGAATGCAGATGGCAGCCAGCTCGAGGAAGTCGCGCGCGGTGTGCGCAACACCGTGGGCTTTGACTTCCATCCAGCCACCAAACAGCTGTGGTTCACGGACAATGGCCGCGATGAGCTGGGCGACAACACACCGTCCTGCGAGCTGAATGTGGTCACCAAACCCAATCAGCACTTCGGCTTCCCGTACTGCCACGGCGGCGTGGTGCCGGATCCGCAGTTTGGCAAGGGCCGTACCTGCGAGGAATTCGAACCGCCAGTGGCTAAGCTGGGACCCCACGTAGCACCGCTGGGCATGAGCTTCTACACCGGCAAGCAATTCCCTGAAATTTACCGCAACAACATCTTCGTCGCCGAGCACGGCTCGTGGAACCGCGAGAACAAGATCGGTTATACGGTCCATCTGATCACGCTGTATAACAGCAAGGTCGTCAGCGACACCGCCTTCATCGACGGCTTCCTGCGCGGCGACGAAGTGGTTGGCCGTCCGGTGGATGTCGTCACGCTGGCCGACGGCTCCCTGCTCGTCTCCGACGACTACGGCGGCCGCGTCTTCCGCGTGACTTACGACGGCAAGTAATTGGTCTGGGAAGAAATCCTGATCCAGCGCCTGCGCCATCGGTCAGAGGCTGGCATCAGGCAAGTCAAAGCAATTGTGTTCACCGGCCACCTTGAGCAGCGCGTCCAGCCAGGCATCTTCCAGCAGTTCGCGGCCGTACAACGACTCCCGCAAACTGGGCATGCGCATCAGCATGCGATGGATGCGCTGACGCTGCAATTCATTCAAACGTTGCCAGAGTTGGCAGCGGTTACCTTCCTGCCCGCGCCATCGCGCGAGGTGCGCCAGCAATTCGGCACACCGGTCACACAGCATATGCTGCCAGCGTGTATTCACGCCGTCGATTTCTTCGGCGACGTGCTGCGCATCAATCAAGGTGTAATCGCCTGACCGCAACCAGAAAGCCTGCTCCTGCGCCCATGCAACAACGTCACGCTCGTATGGGTTAGTCATTTTTCACCCCGGCAAAAATTCCTGAGACAGCACCATCTCAATAGACCACGGCATACAGGCTGGCAAGTCTGGCAAGCCGGTTTCAACGAAGGTACTGGTTCGGGCATGAGCGATCAGCACGTACAAGCGGCTTTGCAGCTCGCGTTTTTCGCTCTTGCCCACATCATCGATCTCCTCTGCGAGGTTGCCAATATCAAGCTGCGACCACTGGCCCGTGCGCAGTAGATGAGCTTGCTGTTCAGCCCAGGCGATGACGTCTTCGTCATAGAGATTGTCCATGGCGTCCTCCTCTGTTACTTGGACAGCCGGGCGTTAAATAAGTTCAGCCCAGATGGGACAACAGGGTTGCGATGCGCTGCTCTACCGAGCCGGAGAGCAGGATATAGGGGATACGGCGGCGCTGGAGTTCGGCAAGATACCACGCGTGCTGCTGCAGTCGGAAACTGGCTTCGCGGCGCGTGCCGTCCTGGATAAAGTCGATGTCCGGCGCGCACAGGAAGACATGGTCATAGCGGCGCTCAGCGCGCTGTTCGAGTTCAGCGTCAGCCTTGCCGAACATCTCGCGCGAATAGAACAAGGTGGTCAGCGCGGAAGTATCGCAGAACAAATAGCGGAAAGCCTTCAGGCGCAATGCATCTTCGCGCTGCTGCTGCACCACGGCGATCTGACGCATATCTTCGTATTCCAGATGGCCGTCTTTTTCTATCCACAGTTCACGCCCGTATTCGGCCACCCAGGCCGTTTCCATGCGCGCGGCAATCGCCTCCGCCACCGTGGACTTGCCGCTTGATTCGCCGCCCAGGAAGCACACGGTCTGCACAAAACTTGCGTACACCTCGGCCGACAGGAAAGACCGGTGCGCGTGCGGATCGTTGCGTATGCGCGTGCCGGAGATCGGCACCGCCTTGCGCGCCTGGTCCACCTGCACATGCTGCACGGGATGCCCGCCAAAGTAGCGTGTCAGTTCAGCGGCAAAGCCGTCGCCATAGTCTTCGCTCGTGAACACGGCATCGACACTACGGTTCAGGAAATGTGTGCACGCCCATCCCATCAAACGTCGATGGATCAGTTCATCGGCGTCGTTATGCGGCAGTGCGTGTTGGTCGTTGTGCAGCACCAGCAGGATCGCCTCTGGAAAGCGCGCCCGCAGCCATTGCTCGCGCCTGCGCGAGTCGCAACCTGGCAGCTCAGATTCCGAGTAGCTGATGATGACGGTTTCCTCGCACGCTGTCATGGCACGGCGTATCAACAGCTCGTGCCCAAGATGCAGGGGACTGAATTTACCCACCACTAAACCGGTGCGGAATTGCTTCATGCACGCGCGCCTTCCATGTCCGACGTGTATTGCACAGTCTTGTCTTCCGCAGTCAACTGTTCCAGTGTCACGGCGCCGGGGCCAAACAGATGCTCGAGTGCGGCGCGCGCCTGTTCGCCCAGTGGCGTCATTGCCTGCGTCAGGCGCAAGACCACGCTGCCATCCGCATGCTGGTGCACTCTGAAATGCGGTATCGCCAAATGCTGTAAAGCGTGCGTCACGTCGATATTGTTGATCCAGCCGCCAAGCGCGCAATAACGTACCGGTGAACGCCCGGACAGTCCGACCAGCACAGGCTCGCCGTCGCCGCTCACCGCCATTGAGGCGAAATCGCCAGTGCGGTAGCGCAGCAGCGGCAGGCAGAAATTGAATCCACCCGTCAGCGTAATTTCACCGCGCTGCCCTGCTGCCACCGGCTGTCCCGCCGGGTCCAGTATCTCGACATAGAGCTGTGGCTGCAGCAGTACGTGACCACCCACGCGCGCATCGTACACCGCAACCGGGCCAACCTCGTTGAGCGAATAGATGTCCAGTACCGGGCAGGAAAAGCGCTGCTCCAGCTGGGCGCGCAAGGCAGGCAGCAACAGCATGGATACCGACAGCAAGGCGCGTGGCCGCATCGTCAGCGGCAGCTTTAACAGTTCAGCGAACGAGATGGGATCACCGGCCAGCACTTCCGGCGCCAGCGCATCCAGATACACGGCCCGGTCCTCCGGCACACGCCACTCATCGGGATACAGGTTAATCTTGGCCAGCCCCGATTCCCCCATGGCCGGCGTCACCGACACATAGGTAAAGCAGCGCTGCTGATAGCCGAGCAGCACCACGCCTACCTGCCCTTGTCCGTGCGTCAGCTCGACGCCAAAACGGCGCAGTGCGCGCTTGTGAAACGCCAGGTAGCGTGCCGCCACCACAGGATGCGATGCGATCAGCAGCGGATGGCCCGTGGTGCCAGTGGTGCGGAAATTGATCATGCGCGCGACGTCGGCACTATCCGGCACAAAGGCCGCGATGTCGGTGGCAAAATCCGCACGGCTGACCACCGGTATTTCCTCCAGCTCGCGGAATGGCGAACCCAGTTGGCGGTAGTACGGCACACTGGCAAAAGCCGTCCTGATAAACTCATTCAGCCACGCAGGCTTGGCATCGGCTGGCCAGCCTACGGCGGCGGTAGCGATATCCCTCTCGAACTGGCGGACCTCTTCCACCTCATGTGCCAGCAGCTTGTTGCCACTGTGATTGCGGTACACCGGTGCAGCAGGATGTTCACGCATGAAGGCCAGCATCGCGCGGCCAGCAGCAGTCAGTGTAGGAAAGCGCTCGCGGTCTTCAACGGCATTGGTGCCATTCATTCGCGCGACCACTTGTCTGCCGATTCTTCGGCTGCCTTGCGTGCCAGTGCAGCGCGAATATCGGCGGCGCGCTGTTCCGCTGCGCGGCTGGCTTCCAGCAAGCGCTTGCGCTCAACGCCACTGATGCCAGACAGCCTGTCCGTCGCTTCGGCGACCGATTCCCCGGCAGGGCGGTAATCCAGCCGCGCCAGCACCACGCGCACCAGTTCCTCCCGGCGGTCAGGATCGTGGACAAACTTGTGGGCAGCGTTGGCTTGCGCCATCTCGGCGACTGTTGCTCCCAACAGATTCAGGACCATATTCTGCGGCGGCGTGACACTGGCGAACCACTCTTCCGCAAGCAGCCAGCAAGCGATCATTACCAATGCCAGACGATTACGGTCGCGCCGCGCATCACTGCTCACAAAGTACTCCAGCGCAGACAAGGGCGCGCGTTGTCCATGCAGCGCCAGCACGTCGTTGACCAGCGCCGCCACATGCACTTTTCCGGACGTGCCGACGCGCGGTTCGTCGAGGAACTCGGTAGGCGTTTCGGCCAGGCGGTGCACCAGCGTTTCAAGGGTAGGACCGGATTTTTCCATCATGCGTGCTTTTTCTTTGGCGTCTTGAGCGGTCCATAGTGGCGCCGGCTGAAGGCTTGTGCGAATTCTACCAAGTCTTCAAACCGGGCGATCGCGTTAATGTTCCAGCCCTGCTGGTCGCGTGCGCGCTTTAAGGCCTTATACGCATCCTGGTACCATTTCGAAGCCTTGGTGTTATCCCAGTCGGCCGGCATATTCAGCGCCATGGTGCCGCCAGCACCACCGTTGTCCAGCGCCCTGGCGGAGATGTCCCAGCCATCGTTGCCTTGTTCGTCCTGGTCAAACATGGTGGTGATGCCGTCATCCGAAATCATCAGGATGTGCGTATTGTGTGCGCGCCTGGTTTTAAACGTCTCACGCAACAGATGTATGGGAAAGCTGGTGCCACCGCCAAAGAAACCAGTCAGCACGGCCAGCACCTCATGCTCGTTGCGCACAAAGCCCTTGGTTGCCAGCGTGTGGCCCTTGCCGCTCCACAGCGTAACCTGGACACTGGAACCAGCACGCAAGGCAGACAAGGCGATGATGGCGCCCGCCAGCGCAAGGTACGAAATGCGCTGGCGCGGGTCGGGCATGGAACCGGAACTGTCCACATACATGTCCAGGTCTACCGGCACCGGCTTGGTTGGACGGCCAGCACCGGGGCCGTAGCTGCGCTGCACGGTGGTCAGGCCCGAAATCACACGCGGGCTCTGGATCACGCTTTGCAGCCAGTCGATCTGCTCCAGTGGCTCGCCAATCTGCCACGGCTCCCATCCTTCCGGATGCAGTTCGGCCGACTCAGGCTGCGGCACCTAGGGAAAGGAGATCAGATGCGGCAAGGCGCGCTCTCGATAGTAACGTATGGCGATTTCTTCTTCGCTCAGTTTTACACCGCTGGCCTTGAGGATTTCGCCATACTCATAAGGCTCGCGTGTCTGGCCGGTCTGCTGGTCTGCGGGCTTTTCCGCAGGCGGTGTTTCGTCCAGTCCTGAAATGCGCCGGTCGTGCACAGGATGGATGGGTTCCTCCAGTTCCCCCGGTTCGATCTGCTGTCCTCCGGATGGCTCACAGCCTTCCGCAGCGTCACGCGTATCGAACATGCGCTGAAACTCGGCCGATGTCTCCTGCCCTTCCACCAGATATGGCAGCAGCAGCGTAGCGAAGCGGGTCGTGCCGTCCATCCAGTCCTTCGCATAGACGCGGATCAGGCGCGCGCCCAGCCAGGCATCGGTATCCATCGCTTCCGTCGCGGCGCCGCCACCAAGATCGCCCTTCGGCAGCTTCCACAGCTGCTCATAGATGCGCATGTATAACAGCCATATTTTGCTGCTGGCGGGCTTTTTACGATGTCCTTCCAGACGGCGGTAAATATCATCCATCCGCAAGCCCGCCTGGCGCTGCAGCCTGTCGTTGATGTAAAGATCCGTGTACAGATTGGCGACCAGCGGCGCATGCGCCTCCAGTGTCGGCAAGGAGCGGCGCAGACGGGCCAGCAAACGGAATTGATCCGCGGCGCTGGCAGGCGCCAGAACGTGATGGCCAATTTCATGGGCCAGGATCTCGACCGCGTAATCTTGCAGGCCTAGCTGCTCGACGCTTTCAAGGTCCACCACCACGCTCTGGTCCACTAGCCGTATCACCGCAAAGCTGCCACTCAAGCCTTCTTGCGCAGCTTCCATCGAGGTCTGGCACAAACGCGCATCGCGCAGACGCGTGAAGCGGCTCCAGGTCGCCAATGCTGGCTCCCAGCCTGCGCGCCATTGCTCCAGCAGCGGCGTATTCATCGCAGCGGCAGCACGCGGACGGCGTGGCTGAACGGGGAAACGATGGCCGCAGCGCTGGCGTTACACACGACCTTCACTTGCGCTCCTGGCAGGTCCAGCTCTACCAGGCGGCCGTTAAGCGTCAACCGCTGGCCAGAGATACTGATGTGCGATGCGGTTGCTGGCGGCTGCGGATGGGCGTATTCGTCTTCGGTGGCGGGATGCAGTATCGCGCCGCAGGCATCGGCCATCAATAGAAAATACCGCTCACCACTACGCACCCAGAATCCCAGATCGGCCGGGCGCACTTCAGGTGGTTCACTGAATTCGCCGCCAAAGCCGGCAAAGCTGCCGATCTCGATGCCCGCAGCAAGGCGCTGGCGCGCAGCCTCATTCGGCGTCCACCACGGGTCGCGCAACAAGACCTCGCGCAAGGCTGGCCAATCGGTGCCGCCGTTAGCACCAAAAGCGGCCAGCGCCAGCGTTGCCGGCAAATTGTCAGCAGCGGCAATCGCACCAGCGCGGTAATGCGCCATGCCGGCACGCCAGGCACAGATCTGGCCCACGGCGCCAAGCTGCTGCAGGTCACTGACCTGCAGCGCCAGTTGCTGCATCAAATCCAGCCACTCCTCAACGCGTACACCCTGCCTCTTCTGCAGATGCAGCGCGGCGTTAGTCAGCATGCCCAGAACTGCTGACGGCCGTTCCGCCAGCAGCCCCGCATAGCAAGGCGCCAGTTCGCTCCAGACGCGCCGCACCAGTGCGCCGGTGTGTCCGTGCGCCGTCAGCTCCAGCGCCAGGTCATAGACAGCGACGGCTGCCGCACCAGCACGATCAGGCGCACGCTCTGACACCGCGCAGACGACAGCATCTGCCGCCGACGACAGGAAGGCGCTGAATGCGTCAGTATCAAAGCCCTGATGGCGGCGACGCGCTTCGGCCACGCGCCGGTTGAATTCCGTGCGGCCCGCCATCAGCAATTGAGCGAATTGAGCGGAGATCATGCTTGCGAGCGCACCCAGACCAGATAGTTGGTGTAGCGCTGGTGCAGGTACTTCAGCTTGAGCAGATCGTCGTACAGATGGCCATACAGCTTGCGGCCTTTGATCTGCTCATTCACATGGCGCTCGATCTTGTTCAGGCGCGCCAGCACATCGCGTTCGCTCAAGCCATCCAGGCCTTCTGCAAACTGCGCTGCCAGCTCGCCCACAGGATCGCGCTGGTCCAGATCCAGACGGTCGTAGTCGGCGTTCGACAAATCGAACAGGCGGCGCAGCCAGCTGATACGGTCGGTCCGGTAGGCGGCGTTTTCCGGCAGCCCGAAGAACGGCGCATCCAGATCCGGCTGCAGCTTGTCGTGCAGGACGAACGGCAGCACCTGGCGTACGTCATCCAGATCGATTTCGCCATTACCACGGAAGTAAGCCAGCGCTTTCGCGTAGATCAGCAGCGTCATCAAATTACGCACCGAGATGCCATTCAGCGTCTGGCAGCCCAGGTCTTTCAAGCGATCCCGCCCGCTGTCCGCAGCAATGACCTGGCCCCAGTCGAAGCCCGACAGGCGTGCCGTATCCTTGGTCATGTACTCAAACTGCCCGCCAGCCGTCTCCAGCAGTTCGAACTGGCTGGTGAAGAACTCCAGTCGGCGGCGTATCGGTTCCGGCACGACGACTGCACGGACTTCTTCACCCATGCGGTCCACCTCTTCCGGCGTGAAGATGATTTCTGCCGGGACCAGCTCCTCCGGCTTGAGGTTTTCCTCGATGCGCACCAGCAGCTCGCCCAGGAAGCGCGGATTGAAAGCCAGCGCCTGCACGATGACATCAATGCGGTCGCGCAGCGCTTCGATCACCTCATACGTGCCGCCACCCTGATCGTCATTGGCCGTCAGGTACCACGCCGACTCCGGGCATTCGTAGATATGGTTCAGGACTTCCGCATAGTTATCGCCCATCAGCGTCAGCAGCGCACTCTGCGTGCGTGGCGGGATGCGGTTGTATTCATCGATGATCTTGACGCGCATGCCCAGCCAGGTGCGCCAGGCGATACGGATATCGTCCATGTTCTGCGCATTGACCAGATCTGCGGGCAAAGGATTACCGAGTAAATCAGCAATGGTCATCTGCGGGTGGCCGTGCTGCATCGCGCGCTTCACCTGCTTGACACTTGCGCCGGACAGCACGCCCATCAAGATGGCGCTGGCCGTTTTGCCGCGTCCCGGGCCGCCAACGAACAGGCATTTGCGGCGCGTGGCAAAGGTCAGCAGCGGCAGCAGCACAAAGCTGGAATAGCTCTGCGCCGACGGCAGATTCAGCGGCCGCTTGCTGTCGCCAACCGAATACGATTGCGCCGGACCGTGGTTGTACTCGATGTCGTAGTGCGAGCTGATGATCGCGTTATTGACGATCCAGAAGTAAGCCTGCCGCAGCTTCTCGTCCAGCGGCTGCGCGCCGGCGTCGCCCTGCTGCGTGACGTTGAGCGGACCTTGGTAAAGATCCGCGACATCAAACTGGCGCGGCTTCGGTGGCGCCTTGGGATTGGTGGGCGCTTTGGAAATGCGCTGGAACAGATTAAAGGGAGGCATCCGCACATCCGCTTAAGAAATTGGCAACAGCCAAGTATAACGGAGCAGGAATAAAACGTTCCGCACGGATTGTTCAGTGCTCTTTAGCGGACCGATCAACACCACTAATCGAATCGTAGATACGCCTAAAATCAGTTCCCTAACAAGCATAGCGCAACAGACCAGGTTTCACTTTTTGAAGATCACAAAGTGTGTTTTACATGACAGTCCGTTACCGCCCCTTCTCGGACATTCGCACTGATTCCCTTAGATTTCCGATTCGCCGTAATTATCGGAGTCAGCTGTATATGTGGTACAGCAAATCCACGCCCCTCTCGGCCCTCAATCTGATTTGGGCCGGGGTCATTGGTGGCAACACCTTTAAATTCACCTTTAGTATCGTGTAGCCATACCATAGGCCCGTCAGCTCCTCGGCAGCGGCGGCTGGATCGGGAATGTTGAGATTCCCTTTGTTGTGCGCTTCTCGGAGGATTTCTGCCAGCAGTCGATACGCTCGACCGGGCCCCGCGTCATAAAAGCGCAAGGCCAGTTCAGGATAGAAGTCGTTGGCTGACGCGATCAACCTATCCCAAGCGGCCAGCCGTAGCTCGTTAGCAAACGTAAGGTATTGAATGCCAAACCTGACTAAGGTCTCCCGCAGTTCGCCCTCATGCGCAGAAAGGAACTCCTCGTCGGTAATTGTCCTAGTGGACTCTCGCAACATGACTGCTTCGACGAACGCCTCCTTATCCTTGAAATAGGTATAAAAGGTTGTCTTCGCCACTTGGGCTTTGGCAACGATCATGTCCACAGTTACGCGTAGCCCGTAGGCCAGCAGCAATTCCTGGCCGGCGCTCAGCAGAGCGTCTATGGCAGCGAGTTTTCTCGGCCGTCCCCGGCCACGCTTCATGACGTTCATTGCTGTCTCAGATAGTAAGCGCATAGCAATAGCCCTCCGACCACAGTAAGATGCTCCATCGCAATGTGCAATTCAGCTGTCCTTCGTGGTTCAGCAAAGCTCCAGAACGCGTGGCCAAATGGGATGGTTAGTACTGTGAATAATGCTAACGCAAGCGCGCCCAGCCAGCCGAGCTTTGCAAAGTTGCTAATGACAAGAAGAGAGCCACCTAATTGCAAGAGTATCGCTGCAGATGCAGTCAGTGTTTCATTCGGCAACCCAATCTCTCGAACTTCTGATACCACTTGGGGAAAGTTGAACACCCCGAATATCCCTGCACTCCAAAACAGTAGGGTTAGCACTGCGCGAAGAAAAGTAGCCATTGATTATCCTTTCAAAAAGAGGAAATCAATATATCCTACTTCCCAGTATGAAAAAACGGGACACTTCCGGCTCGATGCTTGAGCGTCGGCTAACCTCACAAATTTTGTATGTCCGGTTGTGGCCGAAACTAGCCTTCCGGTGATTCATAACGCGCCTCAATGCCGCGCCATTTGCAAGCATCAAGCACACCGCCAGCATAAGCCATTACTTCGTCCCAGGCGTGGGTCTTAAGAAGCCCATCCAAGGAATCAGGCAACAGCGCTAGCCGCTCATTGTAATAGGCATCGAACTGTTTCAGCAGTACCAGCTCATCGGCAGAAAACTGGCTCGCAAGCTGTGCATCCGCAGGATGGTAGAAGTCGTCGAACCATTGATTAACCAATTCATTCGCTACGTTCACTGGCGCTGATTCTTGGTACTCAAGCTGCTCGCTGCGTGATGCGATAAGGTTTAAAAAATTAATGATGTTGACCCTATGCGGCCCCATGAAAGCTCCAAAAATTTATGCCCTCGCCGCAGGCAGCTATTGGCCGAATCCCGCTAAATTCATACAGTAAGTCAGATAGTCAATGCTGCGAAGTATTCTCCTCGGCTGACCAAACGACTGATGCAATCTTCCATCCGTTCTCGGTTCGAGCGAGCTGCCAGCTTTCCTTTCCCCAAGCACTTTTATATTCCCCAACGATGAAGATGTAGTCAAACCATACTTGTGCGATGTCACCGTCAGTATCAATACGGACATTAGAAAACAACTCAGACTGCTGGGTCTTAGCCTTTACTATGCCCTCAATGAATTTCCGGGGAGTTCCACCCGTTTGAACTCTTTTTGCTAAAGGCTCCTGCGCAGCCCTTTGCTCAACGTTATACCGCTCAACGCTTGAATCCGTGTACACCGCAGTCCATGTAATGCCCTCATGAACAAAAAGCTGCATGAAGCCGTCGACATCTTTATTTTTTATCGCAGTTTGAAACTGATCGACGATTTTCTCAACCATTTTCTTGCTAGTTGAGATGTCTTCTGCAAAAGCCATGTGGTGCGTGAGAATGAACAGTCCAATACATTGGACAATAAGTGAAAATATTTTTCTCATCAGTTATCCTAAAAAAGCGTCGGTTTTTGGCCGATCGCAGCCAGCAGCGGCCAAGGTAAGATCTTGAATCAACGCGGCTTTGCAGCGTCCTCTTCATTCCAAATACTACTTTTGACATTCGATCCGTACTTATCCGTGATCTGCTTGTTCGCATCGTCGAGGCTCAAGGCGAGGACTGTGAGACGTTCACGAGGGCGCGCAGAATCGTCAGTCCACCAAATTATTTGATATTCCCGAAGTTCTTCATTTTCCATCGTCATCTCTATCCTTCGCCCCCCTGTTAAACATAGGCTTTTGGCTCCTGCCTGTCTTGACCGGCAAGACCCGCCCCTTAGCGGAAGTTGAAATAAAAATGAATGCGCCTAGTCTTCTTCATGCTTTAGAATTTCCAGTCTCACACCCACTGCCGACAACTTGGCTGTGAGCTCCTGCTCACGATGTAGCGGAATGTTGCTGACCATTAGACCGCCGTCCGATATCAGCTCGTTGCGTAAAGCTCCCAGGGACATAACCCTTGCAGGAAGATGCTCCGCACGAATAACCTTCAGCGCATTTGCAGACACTGGAGGTGCTGCCTTAGCAACGAGAAATTTCGTGTGTATTGAAGAAAATAGTGGCTGACTACACGTGCCCTCTTCAGACCAGCCACAAGAATAGCATTTAATTAAAAACAATCCGCCTTGCGTTTCCATTGAAACGCGAGCGTGACATTTCGGGCAAGACGGCTTCATAAGCCAAGTCCAAGGCGAAATAATTGAGGATACTCAGGAAAATAAGCTGTCATTTAAATCTGTCTAGTGACTGTCTGCTGCTGGCCGGTTATTGACGCTCAAAATGCAGTTACGAAAAAAATTTATTTAATTAAAAATCTCGTTTCCAACCAATCCAATTGAACCTTCAATTTTTGCATCGTGCATTGCAGCGAGAGTCTCATCGATTCGTGCCCGCGTAACGCCCGGCTGATTTTTTAGATATATGTTTTGTAGTGGCGGGTACTTGGCCAAAGCAGCCGTCAACTCTGCCGATGTGTGGAATTCACGGCCATCGACTATGAAACTATTTGGACGAACTTCGATACTAAGCCGCGAAATTTCTTGTCGATGACCGCATGAGACTAACATTGTTACAAGAGCCAACAGAACTACATTGAATGTAATCTTCATTTTGTCCATTGCAAATAAATTGTGCCGACCTTCCGATTGTGGCCGAAGCCGGTTAGACTCTAGGCTTTTTTCTTATGACGACAGCGAACGTAAATGCTGTCGCAATGCCTATTCCGATGCCGAGCGCAAATCCCAAATTCGAATTGTGCAGGGCAACTGCGAGTGCTGTTCCTATTCCGACTCCGGTACCAAGTAATAAGGGTAGTATCATCTTCGCTGCTAGTTTAGAAAATCATTTGCGACCTACAACTGAGGCTTTTGACCGTTAGACGTCAAGACAAGTAATCGACCTCGTCGTCAAGTTCGTAAGGCCCTATGAATTTAACGCTTAACTATAGCAGCGAGAGTTGACAAGAAAACTCACAGATAGTTTCACTTCGAACGTCTGCTCCTGGCCATTATTGGACCTCATTCAGTGACTGTGGCTTTTTAAGACCGCGACAAAAGCGTTGGGTCGCCCCCTTTGTCATCAGGTTCAATCTTGGACTGAAGTTCGGTAAGCTTTCCATAATGGCTTTATCAGCTCGGCATTTTTTCTTCAGAACCACAAGTTTTGAATTCGTGCTAAAAAAAACGAAACTCAACAGGCAGCTTCTGGCCGATCTCGACCAATGAGACAAGATAGCATCTTGCTCTTTTAGAAAACTCACATATTGTCACGACTAGATTTCGGCAATGCTGCTGTACAGCAACTGCTAGGGACCAGAAAATTCGCTGCTGATTTCATTCACCACCATGTAGCGTCCACTCCTCCATAAAAGGCACCATTGGTCGGATACTCTGCCGAATGCGATGTTTGGTCGCACAAACGCAATAACTCTTCCTTACTGCTCTCTTGCGTTGACTGCAGGTCATCCCGGACTTCCGCGATGAACCAAAAAAAACCGCCGGGCTTGCGCGCCGGCGGCTTCTAACGGACTACTCAGCGATTACTGTGCGTTGGCAGCAGCAGCGGCAGCTTCTTCAGCAGCAGCTTTCATCGACAGTTTCAGGCGGCCGCGGTCGTCGGTTTCCAGAACCTTGACGCGTACTTGCTGGCCTTCTTTCAGATAGTCGGCCACGGCGTTCACACGCTCGTTGGCGATCTGCGAGATGTGCAGCAGGCCGTCTTTGCCTGGCATGACCTGAACGATGGCGCCGAAGTCCAGCAGTTTCAGCACAACGCCGTCGTAGGACTTGCCTACTTCAACCGATGCGGTCAGCTCTTCGATGCGGCGCTTGGCTTCCTGACCGGCAGCAGCGTCCACCGAAGCGATGGTGACCACGCCTTCGTCGCTGATGTCGATCTGGGTGCCGGTCTCTTCGGTCAGCGCGCGGATCACGGCGCCGCCCTTGCCGATCACGTCACGGATCTTCTCCGGGTTGATCTTGATGGTGATCAGGCGTGGTGCGAAGTCCGACAGTTCGGTCTTCACGGTTGGCACGGCCTTTTGCATTTCGCCCAGGATGTGCTCGCGGCCTTCTTTGGCTTGCGCCAGCGCCACTTGCATGATTTCCTTGGTGATGCCCTGAATCTTGATGTCCATCTGCAGCGCGGTGATACCGTTGCGGGTACCGGCTACTTTGAAGTCCATGTCGCCCAGGTGGTCTTCGTCACCCAGAATGTCGGACAGCACGGCGAACTTGCCGCCTTCCTTGATCAGGCCCATGGCGATACCCGCCACATGCTCTTTCATTGGCACGCCGGCATCCATCAGCGCCAGGCAGCCGCCGCAGACCGAAGCCATCGACGACGAACCGTTCGATTCGGTGATTTCCGATACCAGACGCACCGAGTAGCTGAACTCTTCCTGCGAAGGCAGTGCAGCGATCAGCGCGCGCTTGGCCAGACGGCCGTGGCCGATTTCGCGGCGCTTAGGCGTACCAACGCGGCCGGTTTCGCCGGTGGCGAACGGTGGCATGTTGTAGTGCAGCATGAACGGGTCGGTGAACTCGCCCATCAGCGCGTCGATCTTCTGCGAATCACGGGCGGTGCCCAGGGTTGCAACGACCAGTGCCTGGGTTTCGCCGCGGGTGAACAGTGCCGAGCCGTGGGTACGTGGCAGCACCGAGGTACGGATCGAGATTGGACGCACGGTGCGGGTGTCGCGGCCGTCGATACGTGGCTCGCCTTCGAGGATCTGCGAACGGACGACTTTCGATTCCATTTCGAACAGGATGTTGCCAACGTCAACGCTGTCCGGGGCAGCGGCGCCAGCGGCGGCAGCTTCGGCGCCCAGGTCGGCGATGACTTCAGCCGACATCGCGCGCAGCTTGTCGGTACGGGCTTGCTTGTCGCGGGTCTGGTAGGCATCGCGGATTTTCGCTTCGGCGAAATGGGCCACGCGGCCGATCAGTGCTTCGTCCTTGGCCGGTGCGGTCCAGACTTGTTCAGGCTTGCCGCCGTCGCGTACCAGGTCGTGGATGGCGTCGATGACGGCTTTCATTTCGGTGTGGCCGAAGACCACGGCGCCCAGCATGATTTCTTCCGACAGCTGCTGCGCTTCCGATTCCACCATCAGCACGGCGGTTTCGGTACCGGCAACCACCAGATCCATCTGCGAGGTTTTCAGTTGCTCAACGGTAGGATTCAGGATGTACTGGCCGTTGGCGTAACCCACGCGGGCGGCGCCGATCGGACCATTGAACGGTACGCCCGACACGCACAGCGCGGCCGAAGCACCGATCATCGAAGCGATGTCTGGATCGATTTCCGGGTTGACCGACAGCACGTGAATGACGACTTGCACTTCATTCAGGTAGCCCTCTGGGAACAGAGGACGGATAGGACGGTCGATCAGGCGGGAAGTCAGCGTTTCTTTTTCCGAAGGGCGACCTTCACGTTTGAAGAAACCGCCAGGGATTTTACCCGCAGCATAGGTTTTCTCCAGATAGTCCACGGTCAGTGGGAAGAAGTCCTGGCCTGGCTTGGCGTCTTTGCGCGCTACCACGGTGGCCAGAATGACGGTGTCTTCAATCGACACCATCACTGCGCCGGAGGCCTGGCGAGCGATTTCGCCAGTTTCCAGGGTGACAGTGTGTTGACCGTACTGGAAGGTTTTCGTAACTTTATTAAACATGGGTAATCCCTTTCTATTTGCCGACAGATTTTCAGGGGCTGTCGTTCACCTCACCACAGGCAGCCCGGAAGCCACCTTTACTACATACCACTTAGCATTTTTTTAATGCGCATAAAGACAAAATGCCCGCGACAGCAAACTGGCGCAGGCATTTCGTTTTAAGCCGGACGGCGCAAAAATTACTTACGCAGACCCAGTTTGGCGATCAGATCGCGGTAACGGGTTGCATCCTTGTTCTTCAGGTAGGACAGCAGGCTCTTACGACGGTTAACCATCATAATCAGACCACGACGCGAGTGGTGATCTTTGCTGTGGGCTTTGAAGTGGCCGTTCAGTTCGTTGATGCGTGCGGTCAGCAGAGCAACTTGAACTTCTGGCGAGCCGGTATCTTTTTGGCCACGTGCGTTGTCAGCGATGATCGCTGCTTTGTTGATGTTTTCTACGGTCATGATATTTACCTTTAACATGCGGTGCGCGGAGTCGTAACCCTGCCCACCGTGATTTACAATAAAACCCGGTCTGAAAAGACCAGACCCGGAAGTATAGCGGAAAAACCTGCGCGTGTATCTGTTTTCCGCGCTTTTCAGGGGAGCTTCATGAAAAAACTGATTGTTTTAACCATTTTTTCCGCTGCATTGGCGGGCTGCGCCCATTTATTCGCACCGCCGCCCCAGCCCGGCGACAGCGCCGACGCCGTGCGCGCCCGCCTTGGCCGCCCCACCAATACCTACGCCGACGGTGCCGACACCTTGCTGGAATACGCCTGGGGACCGTGGGGCCAGTACACCTGGATGGCGCGCCTCGGCTCCGACGGCCGCCTGGTTTCCTACGAACAGGTGCTGACCAGCGCCAAATTCGCCACCATCAAACCGGGCAAGGACAACAAGGACACCATCCTGCGCATCCTGGGCCGTCCAACCCAGGTGACGCACTACGCCAGCGTCGACGGCGACGTCTGGCTATACCGCTACAAGGAGCAGGATGTATGGAATTCCATGATGTCGGTGGAATTCAACCGCGCCGGCATCGTGCAAGCCATGGTCAACGGCCCCGACGAGGAACGCGAGGTACGGCGGCGTTAGCTCAGCAGGTAGGAAAATTCCCACGTGCACTATGGACGTGCGCCGACGCAAATTGGCGCGCGCGGTTGCTATGATTATTTCATTAACATTGCAACCAAACGGAGTTCTCATGTCCTTACGTACGCCCCCAGCCCGCCACGCCATTTACACCGCGACCTTGCTAGCACTCAGCACTGTCAGCGCCATCGCCTGGGCCGATCCTTCGCCGGCGCTGGACCGCGCCGGCGTGTCGGTCGGCGCTTTCTACACCGAACCGCGCATCAGCTACGAAGGCGACACCAACTACGGCCGTATCGACACTGGCACCTACAAAACCGACCACGTCACGCTGCCGCGCGTAAAAGCGCAGCTGCTGCTGGGCGACTCGCAGGGCCTGGACTTCGATTACTACCGCTACGACAAAACCTATAGCCCAACCCTGAGCGGCAGCACCAACTACAACGGCCTGCCACTGAGCGGCAACGGCAAGCTCGATGCCAAGCTCAAGCTGGACCTGGCCAACGTCGCCTATAAATGGTGGCTGGGCAGCGGCAATGACGTGTTTGGCATCGGCGTGGGCGCGGCCTACTATAGCGCCAGCCTGAAAGGCACGGCCAGCGGCGTGCTGAACGGCGTATCCGGCAACTCCTCGTATGAAGAAAGCGAGCACGCTTACGCGCCGCTGCTGGAACTGGGCTGGCGCCACGCTGTGTCGGAAAACGTGCGCGTGTACGCGGACGCTTCCGGCATCAAGAAAAACGGTGGCAACATCCGCGGCCACATCTACGGCGGCGCCCTTGGCGTTGAATGGTATCCGACCAAGGCGATTGGCGTGGTGGCGGAATACAGCGCCAGCAAGATCAGCCTGAACCGCAACCGCGACGGCGCCGACCTCAATGTCCGCCTGAACGGCCCGGCGGCTTACGTCAAGTTCCGCTTCTAAGCAAGCGGCACGTCCAGCCAGTGCGCCAGCGCCTTGCGGCCTGGCGCTGTCACGTCGAGCGCGCGGCTATCGTCGCTGCGCCGCAGCCAGCCGCGTTCGACGAAGTTATCCAGCAGCGCCACGGCCAATGGCCCGGCAAAGTGATCGCGCCGCTCCGACCAGTCGACGCAGCCGTATAGCTGGCGCGGGCCTTCGTTGACGACGATGCCCAGCTCACGCAATTGCGCCGCGCCGACCGCCGTCAGCGGATAAGCATGGCCGTCGCCCTCGCCTGCGTGCACCCAGCCCTTGTCGATAAAGCAGCGGCACAGGTCTACACCGAGCACGCCCGCCAGATGGCCGTAACAGCTGCGCGCATGCCGCAGCTTGCGCATGGCCGGCGCCTGCCAGCGCGTGGTCTCCGGCAGGGAACCATCCGCCACGCGCAGCAGCGCCTCCAGCGCATGTGCGACATTGCCATCCGCAAGCATGTAGTAGCGGTGCCGCCCCTGAGCCCGCACGCGCGCCAGCCCTTCTTCCACCAGCAGCTTGAGATGCTGCGACGCCGTCGGCGCCGATACGCCCGCATGCTGCGCCAGATCGGTGGCAGTGTAGAAACGGCCATCCAGCAGACGCGAAAGCATCAGCGCCCGCGTCGGGTCGCCGATCGCGGCGGCCACCCGCGCAAAACGTGGTTGCGCGGTGGTGTTCACGATGCGGGTACCTGTACCCGGTCGTTCATGCCGTAGTCGCGGGTTACCGAAGCCACGCGCAGGCGGTAGTCTTCAAACAAACCGCCGCGCCCTGCCCGCTGCGCTGCGCGATGCTCTTCCATCTCACGCCAGGATCTGACCGACGCTTCATCGCGCCAGAACGACAGGGACAGCAGCTTGCCCGGCGTGGTGATGCTGGTGAAGCGCTCCACCGAAATAAAGCCATCGACATGGGCCAGCATAGTCCCCAGTTGCGCGGCGCGTTCCATATATTCCGCGCGCCCATCGCCACTGGGCTGCACCTCAAAGATCACGGCAATCATGACACGGCCTCCGTAAAAGTACGCTCTTCGCGCAGGATGAAGCGCTGCTGCTGGGCGAACGCAAAATTATCTTTGGCCTCCGCATCGGCGCGCAGCCGTGCACGGTAAGCTTCGTAGTCAGCCAGCGAGGCAAAGCCCACCAGCCCCCACGCTTCGTAGTTGGTGCCTTCGAGCGGCAGGAAGTAGCCGATCAACTGGCCGCCCAGGCGCGGGATGATGCGGCCCCAGTTCTCCGCATAGCGGCGGAACGCCTCGCGCTGGAATGGATCGATTTCGTAACGGATAAAGCAAGTGATAGCCATCTAAGCCTCCTGTTGAAAACACCAGAATAGCTTTTGAAAACCGCCAATGCTTAGGCCTGGAACGAAGTATTCATGGCTGCGGATTGACACGCTCTATCTTCGAATGCAGCTTGTTCAGCGCCGACAGGTAGGCCTTGGCCGATGCCACGATAATGTCCGGGTCCGCGCCCACACCGTTGACGATGCGGCCATCCCTGGATAGGCGCATCGTCACCTCGCCCTGCGACTGGGTGCCGGTGCTGATCGCATTCACCGAGAACAGCACCAGCTCAGCGCCGCTGCCCACTTCGCCCTCGATGGCATTCACCGTCGCGTCCACCGGCCCGTCGCCGCGGCCTTCGCTCACATGCTCCTCGCCGTCGATGCTGAACACTACTTTGGCGGTCGGCATCTCGCCGCTGGCAGAACGCTGCTCCAGCGCGACAAAGCGATAAAACTCGCGCTCCTGCGATTGCTGTTCGTCCGACACCAGCGCCAGGATATCTTCATCAAAGATGTCAGCCTTGCGGTCCGCCAGCTCCTTGAAGCGCGCAAACGCCGCATTGACCTCGGCCTCGGACGCCAGGTCGATGCCCAGCTCCTGCAAGCGCTGCTTGAAGGCGTTGCGGCCCGACAGCTTGCCCAGCACGATCTTGGTCGCGGTCCAGCCCACATCTTCCGCGCGCATGATCTCGTAGGTCTCGCGCGATTTCAGCATGCCATCCTGGTGGATGCCGGAAGCATGGGCAAACGCATTCGCGCCCACCACCGCTTTATTCGGCTGCACCGCAAAGCCGGTAATCTGCGACACCATCTTGGAGGCCGCCACGATCTGCGTGGTATCGATGCCGCACTCCAGGTTGTAGTAGCCGCCGCGTGTGCGCAGCGCCATCACCACTTCTTCCAGCGCTGTATTCCCGGCCCGCTCGCCGAGGCCATTGATGGTGCACTCGATCTGCCGCGCGCCGCCGATCATCACGCCAGCCAGCGAATTGGCCACCGCCAGTCCCAGGTCGTTATGGCAGTGCACCGACCATACGGCCTTGTCGGAATTGGGAATCCGCTCGCGCAGGCGGCGGATGGTTTCGCCAAACAGCTCCGGCACGGCATAGCCCACGGTGTCCGGGAAATTGATGGTGGTCGCGCCCTCCTCGATCACGCCTTCCAGCACGCGGCACAGGAAGTCCTCGTCCGAACGGCTGCCGTCTTCCGGGCTGAACTCAACATCGTCCGTATGCTGGCGCGCGAAGCGCACCGCATTGCGCGCCTGTACCAGCACCTGTTCCGGCAGCATGCGCAGCTTGGCCTCCATGTGCAGTTTGGAAGTGGCGATAAAAGTGTGGATGCGTTTGCGCTCGGCGGGCGCCAGCGCTTCGGCGGCGCGGGCAATGTCGCGGTCATTGGCGCGCGACAGCGAGCAGATGGTGGATTCGCGCACCGCCGTGGCGATGGCCTTGATGGACTCGAAATCGCCGGGCGATGCCGCCGCAAAGCCAGCCTCGATGACATCCACGCGCAAGCGCTCGAGCTGCCTGGCGATGCGGACCTTCTCGTCGCGGGTCATCGACGCGCCCGGCGATTGCTCGCCGTCGCGCAGCGTGGTGTCGAAAATAATCAGGCGGTTGGATGAGTTGCTCATGATAGCTCCGTGGCTGGTGCTGCGTTGCTTGAATCTCAGGGCCTACCGCCCGGGTTTAGCGCCGTTCGCTCGGATCGTCGCTGTCCATCTCGGTCTGGATCAGGCTTACCTTCTTGCCCTTGGCGGCGCGCCAGGCGGCTACCACGTAGCCGGACAGGCCGTACACCGCAAACAGCGGGAACAGCGTCACCGCAGGCTTGATCGCGATCAGCGCCAGAGCCAGCGCAATCAGGAACACCGCAATAAACGGTACCGACTTGCGGAAGTTGATGTCCTTGAAGCTGTAGAACGGCACGTTGCTGACCATGGTCAGGCCCGCAAACACGGCGATGCCCCACGAGGCCCAGGCCATTTCCAGGCCGGACACCTCCAGCTCCACCATCATCAGCACGATGCCGGCCATGAGCGCAGCCGCCGATGGCGACGGCATGCCCTGGAAGTAGCGCTTGTCCACCACTTCGATATTGGTATTGAAGCGCGCCAGCCGCAGCGCAGCGCCGGCGCAGTAGACAAAGGCCGCGATCCAACCCAGCTTGCCCAGGCCGCGTAGCGACCATTCGTACACCACCAGCGCCGGCGCCGCGCCAAACGACACCATGTCCGACAGCGAGTCATACTGCGCGCCGAATTCGCTCTGCGTATTGGTCAGGCGTGCGACGCGGCCATCCAGGCCGTCGAGCACCATGGCGATGAAAATGGCCCACGCGGCATGCTCGAACTTCTGGTTCATCGCCATCACGATGGCGTAGAAACCGCAGAACAGCGCGGCCGTCGTGAATGCATTCGGCAACAGGTAGATGCCACGGTGGCGCGGCCGGTCGAGATCCTCTCCGCGGGCGCGGCGCGCAAAACGGCTGAAGCGTGACGTTTTAGGCAGCTTGGCCTGGGCCGCGGATTTGGCGCGGCGGCGGGGGAAGTTGGGCATAGGAGTCCGTTTTCTCTTTATTAAGGTTGCTCCGTCATTATAGAGGAGGCGACCATAAAAATGGATCTGTTACCATGGGTCATCGAAAATAGCTGTAACAAACCGCTGGATGCTGCGACTTAACGTTATCTGAACCCTTTTTGGAGAACAACGTGAAACCAGCCGTCCTCGCCGCCTGTACCCTGATGCTGAACCAGCTGCCCGCCGTCGCCCAGACCGATGCCCCCGGCCCCGCCGCACTGGTCGATGCGCTCAACGGCACGTTCGGCAAGCATGCGGGCAAGCGCGCCTCGCACGCCAAAGGCTTCTGCGCACGCGGCGACTTCATCCCGGCCGCCAAGGCTGCACAATTCGCCCACAGCCCCTTTTTCGCGCAGTCCAAGGTGGACGCGCTGCTGCGCTTTTCCATCGGCGGCGGCAATCCTGGCGTCTCCGACAAAAGCCGCTCCGTGCGTGGGCTGTCGATGCGCCTGACGGGCGGCGGCGAGACTTACGACCTGCTGCTGATTTCCGAGCCGGTGGCATTCACCTTTTACGCGCAGCTGCCGGCGCCAGGCGACGCGCTGAACGATTCGTCCCAGCAGTGGCAAGGCACTGACCGCGTGACACTGGGCACCCTGCGCGTGACCAGCCTGGCCGGCGCCGACGCCTGCGATGGCATCGTCTTCATGCCCGTCACGCTGCCAGCCGATGCGGAAGACGCGGTGCAGGAAGCGCTGCTGGGCGCCATCAAGGCCTGGGACAGTTACCAGGGCACGCGCCAGTCTGCGCAGCTGGCTGACCGCCATCCTGCGCCACAAGATCGTCGACGCGATCCGCGCGCGCCGCTTTGCCCCGCCCTCACCGGATGGCATCGATGCCGACCTGCGCGAGTTCGACGCGCTGTTCACGAACGACGACGCCTGGCATCCGGAAGTGTTTATCGATACCGTCTGCGGCGCCACCAGGACGGCGGAAAGGCAGCTGCTCGACATTATCGAAATCTGCATGAACCGTTTGCCGCAGGAGACTGCGCGGCTATTCCTGATGCGCGAATACCTCGGCATGGAGCTCAAGGAAATTGGAGACAGCTGCACCGTGAGTGCGGGCAATCTGCGCGTGGTGCTGTACCGCGCGCGCATGCGCTTGCGTGAATGCGCCGTGCGCGGCTGGGGAGAACTGGAATGAACAAGCCACTGACTTGCCGCGAGACGACCTACCTGGTCATCAGCGCACGGGACGAGCCGCTGCGGCGCGACCAGCTGGATGCGCTCGCGGCGCACCTGCAAATCTGCAGCTACTGCCGCACCGCCAATGCGCAGTTTGGCGCACTGTTCGCGCAGCTGGACACGTTGCTGGCGCGCGGCGTCCAGCAGTGAATCATTTGAAGCGTACCTTGCCGACCATGCGCATGGTCAGTGTGGTTTCGCCCGGCTCGAAACTTGGTTCTTCCACTGCCGGCGCACCTGCGGCGGCGGGCGCCATGGCCATGACGCGCGATCCGGCAATGCTTACGCGTTCGGTGTAATTGCCTGAGCCTTCGAAGTCCACCGTATCGAGCACGGCGTCGCCAACCTTACGGCCCATGGCCCTGGCGATGGATTGGACACGCTCATTCAGATTCAAGTAAGTCGCGGCAATGCGCTGGTCATCGAGCAGACGGGTGGTTTCCGGCGTCAGGCCGAAGTGCAGATTATTCAGACTCAGGATGGACTGCGCAGCAGCCACGGTTTTCGGCAAGGTGCCCAGGCTGGTGGTGACTACCTGCAGCGACTGGCCCACGCGCCATGCGGTCGGCACGCGCTGCTTGCGCGGCTGGCCTGGCGGCGGCGCCACTTCTTCCGGATAAACGGGATAGGTGTAATAGCCTTGCGTTTGCAGGCTGGCCTGCGGATCAGCCTTCTTGACGATCTCCAGGCCCTGCTTCATTTTCTGATTGACGCGGGAGGCAGCCAGCGCCTTGTCCTTGTCCACCTCTTCGACCGACAGTGTGATCGTGGCCTGGTCATTGACGTGCTTTACTTCTCCAAACGCCGGCACCACAATCAAGGCGCCGTTGGTCGGCAAAGGCTCCAGTGGTGCGGCGTGCGCGGAAACGGCGCACGCCATCAGGACGGCGGCAGCGATATATTTCATTGCAAACTCCCAGTGTTGAAAAAAACCACACTGTACTGCAAACGCTGCCGCCGCTATCGCCTTATTTGAAGCGGACCTTGCCCACGACCTGCATCTGCAGCGTGGTTTCGCCAGGTTCAAAGCTCGGCTCGGCCACTTCCACCGCATCGGCAGCTTTCATACGCATCGCCATCGGTGCAGGTGCGTAGGCCTGCTCACGCTGGGCGTAATTGCCCGAACCTTCGAAGTCCACCGTGTCCAGCACGGCATCGCCGACCTTGCGGCCCATGGCGTTGGCGATCGAGGTGATACGCTCGTTGAGGTTCTTGTAGGTGGCGGCAATGCGCTGATCGTCCAGCTTTTTGGTGGTCTCCGGCGTCAGGCCGAAGTTGATGCTGTTCAGGGTCAGGATTTTCTGCGCAGCGGCGACCGTCTTGGGCAGTTTATCCAGATTGGTGGTGGTCACTTCCAGATACTGGCCCACACGCCATGCGGTCGGCATGCGCTGCTTGACCGGCTGGCCGTTCGGCAGCATGCGCTCTTCCGGATACACCGGGTAGGTGTAATAGCCCTGCGTTTTCAGGCTGGCTTGCGGATCTTCTTTCTTGACGATCTCCAGGCCCTGCTTCATCTTGGTATTGACGCGCGAAGCGGCAGCGGCCTTGTCCTTGTCCTGCTCTTCAATCGCCAGCGTCACGACCACCTGGTCGTTGACGTGCTTGACTTCACCGAAGGCTGGCACCACGACCAGCGTGCCTGCGGTTGGCACGGAATCCGTAGGAGCGGCATGCGCAGCCAGCGCGATGGTAGTGATTGCAGCGACGGCGGCGAAGTTTTTCATGATGGTCATACAGGCTCCATAGTTAAGGTTACGACAAGCCGCACTTTACATGAATTTACAAACGAAACCTGTAAGACATAGTGACTGTTTGTAACATTTACTCAATTGCCACGCGCCTTGGCCCGGTCTTCACCAGCAGCCAGCCCAGGCCCGCATTCAATGCCAGCAATGCGCCACCCGTGTAGAAGCTGGAGAACGCGTTGAAGGCGTTCTCGCCCGTCAAGCGGACAAACTCTTCGCTCTTGAACAGGCAGACGATGCTCAGCATCATAAACGCCGTCACGCCCGCCACCGACAACAACACCAAGCCGGTATCCCGCTTCCAGTAACGAAAGCCGCCAAACGCCAGACCAATCAGATGCGGAACCAGCGCCGCGCCCGTGAAGATCGCCAGCGAACTCAGCTTGCCGACGAGCGGCAAGCCAGAAAGGAAGGCCAGCACGTTCACGATAAAAAACTGCAGGCCGGACAGACTCAGGAAAATAACGCTCAGGACCTTACGCATTGCCCGGGGCGCCCTGCGGAACAAAATAGGCATTGGCTTTCGGGCGATACAGGAAATACGCCATGATCGCCAGCACCACTGCGCCCGGGATCAACGCCACTTTCAGCGGCGAAGTCGCCAGGGCGACGATCATGCCAAAGAGACTCCAGCCGAAATACAGCTTGCGGCCCCAGTCCAGGCCTTTCAGCATCGCCACTGCGGCCACGCCGGCAATCACCAGGCCCAGATACATCATGGCGTATTGCAGCGACATCGGCAGCAGGCTCTTGGCCATCAATTCCACCACCAACGGATTGTCCATATTCTTGTAATTGACCACCAGCGAAAACACCGAGGTGGCCAGGATGATCCAGGCAATAACGCTGACAGAGGTAGGTCGCTTCATGATCGCAAACAGAAAGTTGATAGACCGGCCATCATACCTTGTTGAAACATTGCAATATACGCACATTCTCACATTGTGGAATCGTCCTGAAACTCTGCTAGGATGCGCCATCTTTCACTGGCCACGTGCGAAGGATGTTTTCCATACTGCTGCTCAAACTGTTTCTGGTGCCGTGTCTGATCTACTCCGTTACGCTGGTGGGCCGCAAATGGGGGCTGGGGGTCGCGGGCTGGCTATCGGCATTTCCCATTGTTTCCGGTCCCATCCTGCTCACCATCACGCTGGAGCAAGGACCGGCATTTGCAGCGACCGCAGCGGAAGACACCTTGCTGGCGGTGGTTGCCATCCTCGTATTCAGCGTCGCCTACGCGTGGGCGGCGCAACGCTATGCCATGGCCGGCGCCATGCTCTGCGCCGTGGCCTTCGCGGTATTCTGTGTCAGCCTGTCGATGCTGCTGCGCCAGCAGCCGCCAGTGCTTGCCTTCAGTTGCGCCTTCATCTGCGCGCTGCTGGTCCAATTGGGCATGAAGAAAATGCTGTCCATGTCCAAAACGATGGCAGCCAGCAAAGTTTGATCTCAGAAACTTGCGTGGTTTAACGCGAACAAATTCGCAGAAGTAGCTGGAAGGCTGCGGGGATGAGTACTATCATAAAATGCACACCTGCCGCGAGGAGACAAAAATGAACGCTAACAAAGCGCTTTCCGTGGTTGCATTCTGTATGCTGACTGGCGCACCACTCGCTCAGGCGGCAACCTTGATTCACCACTATGACTTCAGCTCGGGCGTCATCGACAGCGCAGGTAGCGCGAACGGTACGCTGGTCGGCGATGCCAGCACTGCGGGCGGCGTCCTGACGCTCGATGGCGATGGTGACTACGTGCAGTTTTCCTCGTTCCTGGTGCCGACCAGCGGCAGCTATTCCGTCAGCTTTTTCGCTACGCGCGCTGCCAGCCAGGGCAGTTACACCGAAGTGATTTCGCAAGCCTACAGCGGGGCCGGCTTCTACATCGGCACCGACCCGGGCGGCAATATGCGCGCCAGCGATGCCTGGGGTGCGACCGGTGTCGCCTTCGCCGCGCCTGGCGTAATGACGCACTATGCACTCACAGTTGATGCCGGCAGCAACACCTCCAGCCTGTATGTGAACGGCACGCTGGCCGCTTCGGTCGGCTATGCCTATGGCAGCGGCACCAGCGGCACCGCCACCCGCTTCGGCGCCCAGTTCGCCCCCTACGGCGAATACTTCAACGGCACCATCGACGATGTCCGCATTTACAGCGGCGCCCTGAGTGGCAACGAAGTTGCATTGCTGGCCAATCCGGTTCCGGAGCCGGCAAGCTATGCGATGTTCGCTGCCGGACTCGGCCTGGTCGGCGCCCGCGCGTGGCGGCGGCGCAGGCAGCTTAAGCCCTGACTAATCGGTCGCCGCATGACGTTTGCTATGATGCGATTTCACCAAGGGGATCGCCATGGCTTTCATCGCAGAGTGCCTGATATCGCTGCTATTCAACGTCGTGTTCTATAGCATCGGGCGCCTCATCATTCCCGTGCTGTCGCTGGGCCACGCCCGTGCAGAAAACGTCCGGGAAGTATTCGACGACCGCACGTTTGTTTACTCGCGTCGTGACGGTAAAGTCAGCTTTTCCGAACCGGCCACATCCCTCATCGGCCTGGCCTTTCTGATCCTGCTGGCCATCCTCTATCACTACATGAGCAAATAAAAAAGCCGGCGCGAAGCCGGCTTTTGCGTGAGAAGGAACTGCTTAGTTCTTCGACTGGTCAACCATCTTGTTCTTGGCGATCCAAGGCATCATGGCGCGCAGCTTGGCGCCGACTTCTTCGATCTGGTGCTCAGCGGTCAGGCGGCGGCGCGAGATCAGGGTCGGTGCACCGGCCTTGTTTTCCAGGATGAAGGACTTGGCGTATTCACCGGTCTGGATGTCTTTCAGGCACTGGCGCATCGCGTCCTTGGTGGCCGAGGTCACGACCTTAGGACCGGTCACGTACTCGCCGTACTCCGCGTTGTTCGAGATCGAGTAGTTCATGTTGGCGATGCCGCCTTCATAGATCAGGTCAACGATCAGTTTCAGTTCGTGCAGGCACTCGAAGTAAGCCATTTCCGGCGCGTAGCCCGCTTCGGTCAGGGTCTCAAAGCCAGCCTTGATCAGTTCAACCGCACCACCGCACAGCACGGCCTGTTCGCCGAACAGGTCGGTCTCGGTCTCTTCGCGGAAGTTGGTTTCGATGATGCCGGCCTTGCCGCCGCCGTTGGCCGATGCGTACGACAGCGCGATGTCACGGGCGACACCGGACTTGTCCTGGTACACAGCGATCAGGTGTGGCACGCCGCCACCCTGGGTGTAGGTCGCGCGCACGGTGTGGCCCGGGGCTTTCGGCGCCACCATGATGACGTCCAGGTCGGCACGTGGCACAACCTGGCCATAGTGCACGTTGAAACCGTGGGCGAAGGCCAGTACCGCGCCTTGCTTGGCGTTCGGCGCGACGTTTTCGTTGTAGACCTGGGCGATGTTCTCGTCCGGCAGCAGGATCATGATGACGTCGGCAGCTTTGACTGCTTCGTTCACTTCAGCGACCTTCAGGCCAGCCTTCTCCACCTTCTGCCACGAAGCGCCGCCTTTGCGCAGGCCGACGGTCACGTTGACGCCGGAGTCGCTCAGGTTTTGTGCGTGTGCATGGCCTTGCGAACCGTAGCCGATGATGGCGACGTTTTTGCCTTTGATCAGGGAGAGGTCAGCGTCTTTGTCGTAGAAAACTTTCATGTTCATTCCTATGTATTTTGAGTGTGAGGTGCTAGTGCATAAAGCCGGGTAGGCTGTGCTTAAACTTTGAGGATGCGTTCGCCGCGTCCAATGCCGGAGCCGCCGGTACGTACCGTTTCCAGGATCGAGGCGCGGTCGATCGAATCGATGAACGCGTCGAGCTTGGTCTTGGCGCCGGTCAGTTCAATCGTGTAGCTCTTCTCGGTGACGTCGATGATGCGGCCGCGGAAGATGTCCGCCGTGCGTTTCATCTCTTCGCGTTCCTTGCCTACGGCGCGCACTTTAATCAGCATCAGTTCGCGTTCGATGTGCTGGCCTTCGGTCAGGTCCACCACCTTCACCACCTCGATCAGGCGGTTCAGGTGCTTGGTGATCTGCTCGATGATGTCATCCGAACCGGTGGTCACAATGGTCATGCGCGACAAGGTGGGATCTTCGGTCGGCGCCACGGTCAGCGTTTCGATGTTGTAGCCGCGTGCCGAGAACAGGCCCACTACGCGAGACAGCGCGCCGGCTTCGTTTTCCAGCAAAACAGAAATAATGTGTCGCATATTAGAGGTCCTCCGAGCCCAGCAGCATTTCAGAGAGACCTTTGCCGGCTTTCACCATTGGCCAGACGTTTTCTCCTTGATCCGTAATGAAGTTCATGAAGACCAGCTTGTCCTTCATGGCGAAGGCGTCACGCAGCGCGCCATCCACATCACCCGGTTTTTCAATGCGCATGCCGACGTGGCCATAGGCCTCTGCCAGCTTCTCGAAGTTCGGCAGCGAATCCATGTAGGACTCGGAGTAGCGCGAACCGTAATCAATCTGCTGCCACTGACGGACCATGCCGAGGAAGCGGTTGTTCAGCATGATGATCTTGGGCGTCAGGTGGTACTGCTTGCAGGTCGCCAGCTCCTGAATGCACATCTGGATCGAGCCTTCGCCCGTGACGCAGGCCACGGTGGCGCCTGGATTGGCCATCTGCACGCCCATGGCGTACGGCAGGCCCACACCCATGGTGCCCAGGCCGCCGGAATTGACCCAGCGCTTAGGCTTGTCGAAGCCGTAGTACTGCGCGGCCCACATCTGGTGCTGGCCGACGTCGGAGGTGATGAAGGCGTCGCCCTTGGTCACTTCCCACAGGCTTTGCACCACGGCTTGCGGCTTGATCACCAGGTCCGAGCTAGGGTATTTCAGACAGTCGCGGCCGCGCCATTCGGTGATCTGCTTCCACCAGTCCTTGAGTGCCGGCTGGTTGGGCTTGGCATCGCTGGCATCGAGCTGGGCCAGGAACTCGATCAGCACGTCCTTGACGTTGCCGACGATCGGAATGTCGACCTTGACGCGCTTGGAGATCGACGATGGATCGATGTCCACGTGGATGATCTTGCGCGGGTTGGAGGCAAAGTGTTTCGGATTGCCGATCACGCGGTCATCGAAGCGCGCGCCAATCGCGATCAGCACGTCGCAGTTCTGCATCGCCATATTGGCTTCGTAGGTGCCGTGCATGCCCGGCATGCCAACGAATTTCTCGTTGCTGGCCGGGTAGGCGCCCAGGCCCATCAGCGTGTTGGTGACCGGGAAGCCGAGCTTGTCGACCAGCTTGTTCAGTTCCGGCGAGGCATTGGCCAGGATCACGCCGCCGCCCGTGTAAATCATCGGGCGTTCAGCTTGCAGCAGCAGCTGGACTGCCTTGCGGATCTGGCCGGAATGGCCTTTGTCTACCGGTTTGTACGAGCGCATCTCGACCTCTTTCGGGTACGAGAAGCTGGTTTTGTGCATCGAGATATCCTTCGGAATATCGACCAGCACAGGGCCAGGACGGCCGGTGCGGGCGATGAAGAAGGCTTTCTTGACGGTTTCCGCCAAATCCTTGACGTCTTTGACGAGGAAATTGTGCTTGACCACCGGACGGGTAATCCCGACGGTGTCGCATTCCTGGAACGCATCCTGGCCGATGGCGTGGCTAGGCACCTGGCCCGAGATCACGACCATGGGAATGGAATCCATGTAGGCGGTAGAGAGGCCGGTCACGGCATTGGTCACACCCGGACCCGACGTCACCAGCGCAACGCCAACCTTGTTCGACGAGCGCGAATAGGCATCGGCAGCATGGATTGCAGCCTGCTCATGGCGTACCAGAACGTGTTGGAATTTGTCTTGCTTGAAGATGGCGTCGTAGATATACAGTACGGCTCCGCCTGGGTAGCCAAAGACGTGTTCAACGCCTTCTTCCGCCAGACAGCGCACCAGTATTTCTGCGCCTGTGAATTGTGATGATGCTTCGGTATTCATGAAACATTCCTTTCAAGGTCCATAGGAGATTGATTGGATGCTCTGTCCTAACGAAGTATGCCCACCGCTACAGCTCTGCCCTGCTTCCCTTTATTTATGCGGTCGCACTGCCTCTTCCGCCAACCGTAGTGGCGTGCAAAGCGGTGCTAGCGCAAACTCTCGTTTGGCCGGGTTTTCTGTAGTTGGTGTTGCGTACCTCTCACGCTTGTGGCGTGGGCGAGAGCAAACTGCCTACTAAATGAAAGCGCGTCGTGTCGTTTGCGGCGTTGTGTGCCTGCTGCGACCAGACCATAGAGCTTCGGGGTTGTTCAAAGCGTCCCATACGGTACCACCGCATATCGGCTTTGAGCAAGAGCTAATTCGGAAATTGATTGTATTTGACGCAAAACCATGCAAAACCTGACGTTTTTTGCTAGCATGCGCCTCAGTTCAAAACACCCGGCAGCCCCCTTTCCCGACGCATGGCCACAGACAAAGAATTATCCGACTTCCTCGAAAACGTCGAACGCCGGGCCTTCAAGCAAGCCGTCTACGCAGTACGCAAGGACGAATCCGCGCTGGACATTGTCCAGGACGCGATGATCAAGCTTGCCGAAAAATACGGTGACAAGCCGGCAGCCGAGCTGCCGATGCTGTTTCAACGTATCTTACAAACAACTATCCTCGACTATTTCCGGCGCGAGAAAGTGCGCAACTCCTGGGTCAGCCTGTTTTCCGGCATGGCCCCGGCGGGCGACGAGCATGAGGACTTTGATATACTCGAATCGTATGCCGGCGAGGATGGCGGCGGCGAATCGAGTGCCGACCAGGTCGAACGCCAGCAAACGCTGGCCATCATCGATGCCGAGGTACAAAAACTTCCGGCACGTCAACGCGAAGCCTTCCTGATGCGTTATTGGCAGGATATGGACGTCGCCGAAACCGCCGCAGCCATGGGCTGCTCGGAAGGCAGCGTCAAAACGCATTGCTCACGTGCAACACACGCGCTCGCCGAGGCGCTGGCAGCCAAGGGAATTAAATTATGAACACCGACGATCTGAACTTCGCTTACAAGGTGCGCCACGCGCTCAATGACAAGCTGGACGAGCTGCCTGCTTCGACCACAGACCGCCTGGCGCAGGCGCGCAAGATGGCGCTCGCCCGCAAGAAAGCCCACGTGGAAGTGCCGCTTTCCGTGCGTGTTGCTAAAACCGAACTGGCTGCCGCCGGCGGCGGCATCAGCGGTTTCTTCTCGCAATTCAGCTGGCTGGGCCGCGTAAGCATGGTGGTGCCGGCGCTGGCGCTGGTGATCGGCATGGTGGGCATCTACCAGTACGAACAGCAGGAACGCATCGCGGACCTGGCGGAAATCGATGCGGCCGTGCTGTCGGACGAGCTGCCGCTGAACGCCTATCTGGACCACGGCTTTAACGCTTATCTGTCGCAAAGCGAGTAACGGGATGGCATGGAGCGGTCGCGCCAAATGGGGCGCAGGAACAGTAGCGGTGTTAGCGGTAGCAGCAGCGGGCGCGGTCTGGGTCGGCAATCAGCCTGACGCGCCGGAGTTGGTGAAGGCGCCAGTGGCCGCCATCCAGGGCAAGAACGCCGCCAATGCGCCGGAAAAAATCCTGTGGAAAAATCTCTCGCCTGCCCAGCAGCAGGCGCTGGAGCCGCTCGCTGGCGAGTGGGACCAGATGGACGCTGTGCGCAAGCAAAAGTGGCTGGGCATCGCCAACCGTTACGCCAAGATGAAGCCGGACGAGCAGGTACGCGTACAGGAACGCATGCGCGAGTGGGTTCGCATGACGCCGGAAGAACGGCGCCAGGTGCGCCAGAATTACGCGCGCGCGCAAAAGCTGAACCCGACGCAGAAATCGACGTCGTGGGAATCCTATCAGCAGCTGACGGACGAACAAAAGAAAGAACTGGCGGCCAAGGCGGCGACCAAGAAGCAGGTCGCCAACCTGCCAACGCCAACGCAAGCCAAGGCGCACACGGTGGCGCCGATCAAGCCTGCCACGCCGAGCGCTTCGCCGGGCGTGGCCACGCCGGTGGTGCCGCCCGTGGTGCCGCCAGCGGACGCAAGCGCTCCGTTGCCCAACGCATCGAATGTGACACCGGTGCCGACCGGCCCGGCGCCAGCCGCCCTCACGCCCCAACCTGCCCCTGCCCCTGCCGATGTCAAATAATCCGACCGTCAAACGCCGTCTGATTTCGATGGTGTACGAATCCCTGCTCGGCTTTGCCGTGCTGTTCCTGCCTTTCCTGATTTTTGAGGTCGTCACCCAGGCCAGCCACGCACCGCTGATCGAACACATGCGCCAGGCCCTGGCCTTTATCGTGCTGGGTTTCTACTTCATCCACCAATGGCATCGCGACGGCCAGACGCTGGCCATGAAGACCTGGCGCATGAAGCTGGTCGGCGCCGACGGCGGCCTCGTGTCGCCGCGCGTGGCCGCCATGCGCTACCTGCTGAGCTGGATGTGGGTACTGCCCGCACTGATCGCCGCGTTGGCACTGGACCTGCATCGCTGGCAGGCCCTGGGCGCCGTCCTGGCCGGCATCCTACTGTGGTCGCTCACCGCCTTCCTCGACAAAGACCGTCAATTCCTGCACGATAAACTGGCCGGCACCCGCCTGGTCCAGCTGCCGCCGCTGGAAAAGAAAAAGAAGACCGCAGCCGCCGTGTAATTTTCGCAATCTTTCGTGGCAGAATAAGCTTTTCTGCCACGAGGACCGAAATGAAACCTGCCATCTACGCTGCGCTGCTCGCCCTGGCGGCATCCGCAGCCACTGCCGCCGACATTCCACCCGCCCCCGTCGCGCGCGTGGAGCCCGTCAGCGATACCTACTTCGGCGAAGCCATCGTCGACCGCTACCGCTGGATGGAGAACGACAAAGATCCCGAGTGGCTGCCCTTCCTCAAGCAGCAAAACGCCCACACCCGCGCCATCCTCGACACGCTGCCCCGGCGCGATGAACTGCTCAAGCGCATCCAGCAGCTGTCCGGCGACATCGCCGCGCCCGCGCATATGCAGAAGACCGCCACGCGCCTGTTCTACCAGCAGCGCCCGGCCGGCTCCAACAACTTCAAACTGTTCGTGCGCGAGAACGGCAAGGACCGTGTGCTGGTCGATCCACCCAAGCTCGATACCAAAGACAGCCACATCTCGCTGGACTGGTGGCAAGCCTCGCCGGACGGCAGCAAGCTGGCTTACGGCCTGTCGAAAGACGGCAGCGAAGACTCGGTGCTGCACATCATGGACGTCCGCAGCGGCACCGTGCTCAAAGAACGCATCGCCGACACGCAAGGCGCCAGCCCTAGCTGGCTGGCCGACAGCTCCGGCTTCTTCTACAACCAGCTGACCGGCAAGGTCAACACGCCGGAACGGTTCCTCGACTCGCAAGTACGCTTCCACAAAGTCGGCAGCGACGCGGGCAAAGATCCGATCCTGATGAAGCGCGGCCTGGATCCAGCCGTCCAGTACGAAAACATCCAGATGCCGCTGATCTTCGCCTCGTCGCACTCGGCCACCGCGATCCTGATGCTGGCCGACGTGCGCCAGGAAAAGCGCATCTACACCGCACCGTTGAAAGACGTCCTGGCCCGCAAGGCCAAATGGCAGCTGGCCGCCGACTTTGCCGATGAAGTCAGCGAGTTCGATCTGACTGGCGACAATCTGTACCTGCTGTCCACGCGCAGCCATCCGCGCGGACGCATCGTGAAGACGTCCGCCAAAGCGCCATCGTTTGCAGCCGCCACCGAAGTGGTGCCGGAATCCACGCTGGTATTGCAAAGCATGGCGCGCGCCAGGGAAGGCTTGTACATCCGCTCCATCGATGGCGGCCTGGGACGCCTGCAACGCCTGAACAACGACGGCAAAGTCACCAGCATCGCCCTGCCCTTCGACGGCACGCTGGGCGCCATCGACGCCGATCAGGATGCACCGGGCGCACTGGCGATTCTGTCCGGCTGGTTGCAGCCGACCGGCATCTGGTCCGTCAATGCGGATGGCAAACTGGCCGATACCGGCATCACGCCCAAACCGGCCATCGACGTCAGCGCCTATACCACCGAGCGCCGTTTCGCGACCGCCAAGGACGGCACGCAGATACCGTACAGTGTGATCTACAAAAAAGGCCTGAAGCTGGACGGTAAAAACCCTGCCTTCATCTCCGCTTACGGCAGCTACGGCGCGGCCGCGTATTCGCCTGCCTTTGCGGGCCGCACGCTGGCATTGGTCGATCAGGGAGCAGTTGTCGGCTACGCCAACGTCCGCGGCGGCGGCGAGTTTGGCCGCGAATGGCACCGTGCAGGACAACTGGAAAACAAGCCGAACACCTGGCGCGACCTGATCGCCGTGTGCGAAGACATGCAGGCCAAGGGTTACACTTCGCCGGCGTATCAGGCGATCGGCGGACGTTCGGCGGGTGGCATCACCATGGGCCGCGCGCTGGAAGAACGTCCGGACCTGTTTGCGGCCGTGGTGTCCGGCGTCGGCTGGCACAACCCACTGCGCTACGTGGCGGAACAAAACGGCTATGGTGAAGAACCTGAATGGGGTGCGATTGCCGATCCTGCCGGCTTCAAGGCATTGAAGAGCATCGACAGCTACCAGCAGGTGGTGGACGGCGCCAGGTATCCTGCGATCCTGCTGACCACTGGCGTCACCGATCCGCGCGTCGCGCCGTTCCATCCGGCGAAGATGGCGGCGCGCCTGCAAACCGCGACCGCCAGCGGCAAGCCTGTGCTGTTGCGTGTGGATTTTGACGCCGGCCACGGCATGGGCTCGACGCGTGCGCAACAGGATGCGGAGGCGGCAGATACTTACGCCTTCATCCTGTCGCAGACTGCGGGCGCCGCCGCGCGGTAATCAGAACCTTTCGTATTCCTGCAGGTAGCGCCACTCGCCTGCCGGCAGGCTGGCCATGGAGATGCGTCCGATGCGGATGCGCTTCATGGCCACGACCTTCAGACCGACTTCCTTGCACAGCTTTTCGATGGTGCCGAACTTGAGGCCTTTGACGGCCCAGCGCATGCGCGTCTCGTTCTGCCAGCTCACCTTGCCGTTGATCTGGTTCAGCTGCTGCAAACCGCCTTCGATAATGGTGCCGGCAACTTCAACGATGATCTCCTGCTCCACCATGTCGTCGCTGAATTTGCGGTTGACGCGGAAGTCTTGCGTGAACACGGTCAGGCCGCTGGCCTTGGCGTCCAGTGGCAGGTGTTCGGTGAGGTTCGCTACATGGCGCTTGAGGAAGCGTTGGCCTGGCGCGGTGCGGGTCAACGTATCGGCACGCAGCAGGTGCTGCGGCTGAGCGGCGTCCGCCGGTTTATGCAGCAGCAGTGTGACGGGCACGATCTCCAGCAGCGTCGCGTCTTCGGCGACGGTGACTTCCTGCTCGGGCCTGACGCGCGCGCCCGGTTCTTCGACGACGACGCCATCAATGCTGACGAAACCGCCTTCGATATAAATTTCCGCTTCGCGGCGTGAGCATGGGCGGTCTTCCGCCACACGTTTGGAGAGGCGTACGCTGTTATCCAAAGAAGTCTCCAAATACGGTGATGGCGCGCTCGATGTCTTCGCGCCTGGTGTCCATGTGGGTGACGATGCGCAAACGCGGCGACATCGACACACGGATGCGCGTCAGCTCCAGCACGTCGTTGAGGCCCTTGCAGACAAACGACGGCACATCGACGTAGAAAATATTGGTCTGCGGCGTGCTGACCTTGATGTTCTTCATCTTCGCCAGTTCGGTAGCGAAGTAAGTGGCATTGTCATGGTCTTCGGCCAGGCGCTGGATGTTGTGTTCCAGCGCGTACAGGCCACCAGCCGCCAGGATGCCGGCCTGGCGCATGCCGCCGCCCAGCATCTTGCGCCAGCGCCTGGCTTCCTTGATGAACGGACGGCTGCCTAGCAGCACCGAACCGACCGGCGCGCCCAGACCTTTGGACAGGCACACCGAGACGGAGTCGAAGCCTTGGGCGATGTCGCGCGGGCTCACACCCAGCTTGACCGCTGCATTGCACACGCGCGCGCCGTCGAGGTGCGTGGACAGGCCTTTGCCGTGCGCCAGCGCGGTCGCCTGCTGCACGTACGCCATCGGCAGCAAGCGGCCGTTGATGGTGTTTTCCAGCGCCAGCAGTTTGGTGCGCGCAAAATGGAAATCGTCCGGCTTGATGTAAGACTCGATGTCGGCCAGCGCGATGCTGCCGTCAGGCTGATTGATGATGGGCTGCGGCTGGATGCTGCCCAGCACCGCAGCGCCGCCGCCTTCATAGCGGTAGGTGTGCGCTTCCTGACCAACCAGGTATTCGTCGCCACGGCCGCAGTGGGCCAGCAGCGCCAGCAGATTGCTCTGCGTGCCGGATGGCGCAAACAGCGCATCTTCAAAACCGAACAAATCGGCAGCATATTCCTGCAGGCGATTGACGGTCGGGTCGTCGCCGTAGACGTCATCGCCAACCGGCGCAACATTCATGGCCGAGCGCATCGCGGCACATGGTTGGGTCACAGTGTCGCTGCGCAGATCCAGCCATTGCTCCATTACGCTGCCTCTTCGGTAAAGAACCGGTTGCCCATTTCCTGAAGACCGACAGTCTCCAGCACTTCTTTCAGACGTTCCGCCGGGCGCTTGCGCGGCAGGTTTTTGTAGGTCGCGATGATGAGTTCATTCTTCATCGAGTGCTCCCAGCCCACCAGCTCCGTCACGGTAACGCTGTAGCCGTGCGCTTCCAGTTGCAGGCAGCGCAGCACGTTGGTGATCTGGCTGCCGAATTCACGGGTGTGAATCGGATGGCGCCAGATTTCGGTCAGCGCGGATTTGCCCAGCGACTGGCCCTTGTTCTTCTTGAGGACCGAAGCCACTTCGGCCTGGCAGCACGGCACCAGCACGATGTGCCTGGCCTTCTTCTTCAATGCAAACTGGATGGCGTCATCGGTCGCCGTATTGCAGGCGTGGAGCGCGGTGATGATGTCGATCTGTTCCGGCAGCAGTTTGGACTCGGTGGACTCGGCCACCGACAGCGGCAGGAACGACATGCCGGGGAAGTTGAACTGCTTGGCCAGCTCCTGCGAGCGCGCCACCAGCTCTTCGCGCGTCTCGATGCCGTAGATGTGCGAGCCGCGATGTGCGTCTCCCTGCAGCGCCTTGAAGAACAGGTCGTAGATGATGAAGCCCAGGTAGGACTTGCCCGCACCGTGATCGACCAGCGACACGCTGTCCTTTTCGGCCAGCACTTCCTTGAGCAGCGGCTCGATGAACTGGTACAGGTGATAGACCTGCTTCAGCTTGCGGCGGCTGTCCTGGTTCATCTTGCCATCGCGCGTGAGGATGTGCAGTTCCTGCAGCAGCGCCACGGTCTGGCCTTCACGGATTTCCGGCATGTTGTCGGCGCTGGTGACGGTGGCGCCGATCTTTGCCGCGGTGTTCTTAGGCTGCTTCATCGATCCACGCCTGCTGAACTGCTTCGAGGACCTTTTCACCACCGCGCGACGTGTCATCATCAAACTCGTCGAGCGCGATGATTTTGTTGTGCAGATCGGTAAAGCGGATGGTGGCCGGATCGACGTCCGGATACTTGTCGTACAGCGCTTCCGCAATCGCGGTGATGTCAGTCCACTTCATATCAGTGCCCGCCTTCGCTTGCGTGATTGATGGTGTACTTCGGAATTTCAACTACCAGGTCTTCGTCCGCCACCACAGCCTGGCACGACAGGCGCGACACGGCTTCCAGGCCCCAGGCCTTGTCCAGCAGGTCTTCTTCGGTTTCGCTGGCTTCGTTGAGCGAGTCGAAGCCTTCACGCACCAGCACGTGGCAGGTGGTGCAGGCGCACGACTTCTCGCAGGCGTGCTCGATGTGGATGTCATTTTCCAGCATGACGTCGCACAGGGTTTTGCCGGCTGGGGCTTCAACGACCGCGCCATCTGGGCACAGCTTTGCGTGGGGCAGGAATACGATTTGTGGCATGAGAACTCTTTTCTAAATATCAGACTACTTGATCCAGCGCTTTGCCGGCCAGCGCGCTACGCACACTGCGGTCCATGCGGCGCGATGCAAATTCTTCGGTGCCGTGAGCCAGCGCTTCAACCGCCGCCTTCACCGCCTGGTGATCCACCGCACCGGTCAGCGACTGGGCGACGATCTCGCGGGTACGCACCATCAGTGCATCGACCGCCACGCGCTCATCATCGGACAGCAGCGCGCCATCTTCATCCAGCGCCGATTGCGTCGCCAGCAGGATGCGCTCCGCCTCGACCTGCTCTTCCCGCAGCGCACGCGCCTTCATGTCGCCTTCGGCCGATGCGTGCGAGTCCTGCAGCATGCGCGCGACGTCATCGTCACCCAGGCCATACGACGGCTTGACGGTGATGGACGCTTCCACACCCGAGCGCAGTTCACGTGCCGACACCGACAGCAGACCATCCGCGTCCACCTGATACGTGATGCGGATACGCGCCGCACCAGCCGCCATCGGCGGGATACCGCGCAGTTCAAAGCGTGCCAGCGAGCGGCAATCGGCCACCAGTTCACGCTCGCCCTGCAGCACATGCACAGCCAGCGCGGTCTGGCCATCCTTGAACGTGGTGAACTCCTGCGCGCGCGCGCAAGGAATCGTCGAGTTGCGCGGGATGATCTTCTCAACCAGGCCGCCCATGGTTTCAATACCCAGCGACAGTGGAATCACATCCAGCAGCAGCCAGTCATCGCCCGCCGCGCGGTTGCCGGCCAGCAGATTCGCTTGTACGGCGGCGCCCAGCGCTACCACCTTGTCAGGATCGATATTCGCGTGCGGCGTGGTGTGGAAATGCTCGCTGACCGCGCGGTGCACATGCGGCATGCGCGTCGCACCGCCGACCATGACCACGCCATCGACATCGTCCGCATCGACATTGGCGTCGCGCAGCGCTTTCTTGATGGCTTTCATGGTCTTTTCGATCAGGTGTTTGGTGATCTCCTGGAACTTCTCGGCGGTGATGGTCAGGTGTACCTGCTCGCCCGACTTCAGTGCGGCATCCACCGTCACTTCGGCCTTGGTGGACAGCAGTTCCTTGGCTTCACGCGCTTTCACCATCAGCAGCGCGGTGTCTTCGTCCGATAGCGGCGCCAGCTTTTCTTCCTGGTGAATGTAGCAGAACAGGCGATGGTCGAAGTCGTCGCCACCCAGCGCTGAATCGCCGCCGGTGGCCAGCACTTCAAACACGCCCTTGCTCAATTTCAGAATCGAGATATCGAAGGTGCCGCCGCCCAGATCGTAGACCGCGTAGACGCCCTCCGAGCCGTTATCCAGGCCATAGGCGATCGCGGCGGCCGTCGGCTCGCTCAGCAGGCGCAGCACGTTCAGGCCGGCCAGCTGCGCTGCATCCTTGGTCGCCTGGCGCTGCGCGTCATCGAAGTAGGCCGGCACGGTGATGACCGCGCCCACCAGATCGTCGCCCAGCGAGTCTTCCGCGCGCTGACGCAGTGTGGCCAGAATCTGCGCCGACACCTCCACCGGGCTCTTGACGCCAGCAACGGTTTTCAGCTGCACCATGCCCGGAGCATCAACAAACTGATACGGCAGGTTCTCTGCGTAAGCGATATCCGCCAGGCCACGGCCCATGAAGCGCTTCACCGACACGATGGTGTTCTTGGGGTCAGTGGTCTGCGCCGCCTGCGCCTTGTAGCCGATGTTGGCATGGCCGTTCGGCAGATAGCGCACCACGGATGGCAGCAGCGCACGGCCATCTTCATCGTTGAGCACTTCTGGAATGCTGTTGCGCACAGTCGCCACCAGCGAGTTGGTGGTGCCCAGGTCGATCCCGACCGCCAGCCGGTGCTGGTGCGGTGCAGTGGACATGCCTGGTTCGGAAATTTGCAGAAGTGCCATGAGACGGGACCTGTATTTTTTGTAGTACTTGAAGCGGCGCCAGACAGGCGCCAGCGCATCAAGCTTCGATTGCTTCAAAGGCGAAGCGGACTTCTTCGCCGAATTTTTCGAGGAACATCAGCGCGCGCACGCCTTGGGCGGCGGCGGCGAAATCACCTGCGTTGATCTGCTGTTCGATCTGCGCCAGCTGCTGCTTGCGCGCTGCGCGCAGCTGACCGTCCAGCGACTCCAGCGCATCGCTGTCCCTGGCGGCGCGGGCATCGCCCAGCTCTTCACGCCACTCCATCTGCTGCATCAGGAACGCCATCGGCATGGCCGTATTCGACTCGGTCTGCAAATCAACGCCATGCAGCTCGCACATATACTGCGCGCGCTTCTGCGGATTTTTCAGGGTCTGATAGGCTTCGTTGGCGCGGGTGGCCCACTGCATCGCCACGCGCTTTTCAGCGTCGGTGGCATTGACGAACTTGTCGGGATGGACGCGGCTTTGCACGTCGCGGTAGGCGCTGTTCAGCGCATCCGCGTCGACGGCAAACTGCTGTGGCAGATGAAAGAGCTCAAAGTGATTCTGCATGACGTGTCAGACGCGGAAGCTTTCACCGCAACCGCAAGCGTCTTTCTCGTTCGGGTTGTTGAACTTGAAGCCTTCGTTGAGGCCTTCACGTGCGAAGTCCAGCTCCGTGCCGTCGATGTACGGCAGGCTTTTCGGATCGACGAACACTTTCACGCCGTGCGATTCGAAGATGCTGTCTTCGGCCGTCACTTCGTCCACGTATTCGAGCTTGTAGGCCATGCCCGAGCAGCCGGTGGTACGCACGCCAAAGCGCAAACCGATGCCCTTGCCGCGGCGCTCGATGTAGCGGTTGATGTGTTTCGCTGCTTTTTCGGTCAGGGTGATTGCCATTTGATTCTCCCGCGCCCCAGCGTTGACTGGGGCGACGTGTCGTAATTACGCTGCTACGGTTGCGTGCTTGTTCTGGTAGTCCAGCACCGCTGCCTTGATGGCGTCTTCCGCCAGGATCGAGCAATGGATCTTCACTGGCGGCAGCGCCAGCTCTTCGGCGATCTGGGTGTTCTTGATGGCCAGTGCCTGATCCAGGGTTTTGCCCTTGACCCATTCCGTCACCAGCGAGCTGGAAGCGATGGCCGAACCACAGCCATAGGTCTTGAACTTGGCGTCTTCGATCACGCCATCGGCGCCCACTTTGATTTGCAGCTTCATCACGTCGCCGCAAGCAGGCGCGCCCACCATGCCGGTGCCTACACTGTCGTCGCCTTTTTCGAAGGCGCCAACGTTACGTGGGTTTTCGTAGTGGTCCAGTACTTGTTCCGAGTAAGCCATTTTGATGCTCCTGTATCTGTAAAATTAGTGGGCTGCCCATTGGATCGAGCTGATGTCGATACCTTCTTTGAACATATCCCACAGCGGCGACAGTTCACGCAGTTTGTGTACCTTGGACTTCATCAGTTCAATCGCGAAGTCGATATCGGCTTCAGTAGTGAAGCGGCCGATGGTGAAACGGATCGAGCTGTGCGCCAGTTCGTCGCTACGGCCCAGCGCGCGCAATACATAAGATGGTTCCAGCGAGGCCGAAGTACAAGCGGAACCCGACGACACGGCCAGGTCTTTCACCGCCATGATCAGCGACTCGCCCTCGACGTAGTTGAAGCTGACGTTGAGGTTGTGCGGCACGCGGTGTTCCATGTCGCCGTTGATGTAGGTTTCTTCGATCTCTTGCAGGCCTTTGGCCAGACGGTCGCGCAGCGCCTTGATGCGGGCGATTTCGCTGTCCATTTCCACCTTCGCCAGGCGGAAGGCTTCGCCCATGCCGACGATCTGGTGGGTTGGCAGCGTGCCGGAACGCAGGCCGCGCTCATGGCCGCCACCGTGCATCTGGGCTTCGATCCGCACGCGCGGTTTGCGGCACACGTACAGCGCGCCCACGCCTTTCGGGCCATAGGTTTTGTGCGCGGTGAAGGTCATCAGGTCAACCTTGGTCTTTTGCAGGTCGATCACCACCTTGCCGGTCGCTTGCGCGGCGTCGCAGTGGAAGATGATGCCTTTCGAACGGCAGAATTCGCCGATTTCCGCGATCGGCTGGATCACGCCGATCTCGTTGTTGACGTACATGACCGAGATCAGGATGGTGTCCGGGCGCACGGCGGCAGCGATCTGCTCGACGGTGACCAGGCCATTGTCCTGCGGTTCCAGGTAGGTCGCTTCAAAGCCCTGGCGCTCCAGTTCACGCACCGTGTCCAGTACCGCTTTGTGCTCGGTCTTGACGGTGATGATGTGCTTGCCCTTGGTCTTGTAGAACTGCGCCGCGCCCTTGATGGCCAGGTTGTTCGATTCGGTGGCGCCCGAGGTCCAGATGATTTCGCGCGGGTCGGCATTGACCAGCGCCGCAACGTTGGCACGCGCCTCTTCCACCGCCTTTTCCGCGGTCCAGCCGTACATATGGCTGCGCGAAGCCGGATTGCCGAACTGCTCGCGCAGGTACGGAATCATCGCATCGGCAACGCGTGGATCGATTGGCGTGGTAGCCGAATAGTCCATATAGATCGGGAAATGCGGCGCGGTCTGGAACTTCACGTCAGCGATGTTTTTTTCTGGGGCGTTCATCTGGTTACTCCGTTAGGGCTTACAGCGGGGCGTGGTTGCCGTTGAGATGCATTACAACCACGTTCTGCTCAGCATTCTTTTGCTTTTGTTGATCGACCAGATCCTGCAGCGAAACGGAATCCAGATAATCAACCATCTTTTCATTCAGCGTGGCCCACAGTTCGTGGGTCATGCAGCGCGCGCCACTGGCAGCGTCGGCGCCATGGCAATTCTCCTTGCCGCCGCACTGGGTCGCATCAAGCGGCTCATCCACGGCAATGATGATGTCGGCGACCGTGACCTTGTCGGCGCGTCGCGCCAGACTGTAGCCACCGCCCGGACCGCGGATCGATTCAACGATCTCGTGGCGGCGCAGCTTGCCGAACAGCTGCTCCAGGTAAGACAGCGAAATCGCCTGACGCTGGCTGATGCCGGACAGCGTCACTGGACCTTTGCCTTGGCGCAAAGCCAGATCGATCATCGCAGTCACAGCAAAACGGCCTTTGGTGGTCAGACGCATCACTACCTCGGTTGGGTTAAAATATCGCCCTTGTTGCTAATCGTAAAGCCCGATTAGTTGAACGATTTAGTCAAGTATACCAAACTTTAATAAAGCTTGCTGGCGCCCCCTCGGTCAGCCCGGTCAGCCCCGGTTAGCCCTTAAGCAACTGCATCGGCTGGAACAGCTGGTGCATGTCCTTGTTGCCGATAAAACTCAGGTTGTAAGGATGTTCCGCGACGATTTGCGGGAAATCTTTCATTACAGGCAACTTACTCAGCAATTCGGCGATTTTTCCCCACAGCACCATGGTAGGCACGGTCCGCGCCTGCGCGGCCAGTCCCCGCATCACCGTTTCAAAGAACGGCAGCCAGGCTTTGGCGTCCTTGGCCGGGGCCACATGGCTGCGGAACACCAGAGAAGCGTTGAGCAGCAGAAAACCCTGCTGCGTCAACTTGTGCTGCATGTCGGCCAGGGTCTGGATGTGGGTGCCGGCGCCGCTGCGGGCACGGGCCGACACCGCCGCCATGGCTTCGCCAGCCGTATTTTCCAGCTGCAATTGACCATCCGCCACCAGCAGCATCTTCATGAAGTTGCGCAGCGAGGTGGCCTTGTTGACTGGCTTGGACAGTCCACCGCCGGCCTCGTCCGACCACAGGCGGCCAACTGCCCCATCCATGAAACAGACGCCCGTGGCACTCTCTGCTCGGGGATATGGCCCCTCGCCCACCAGTACATACTTCACTTGCTGCATCGGCAGGGCGAACGCGGCAAACAGCCGCTGTTCGGTCGGCAGGTACTGGTCCTGCGCCAGTTGCGGCAGGTAATCCGGCGTGGCCGCCATCATGGCTTCCAGCCCCTCGATCAGCAGCGGGCGCCAGGAAATATCGGCGCGCTCGAGCGCCGCCAGAATGGTGGTCGGGATCGTCATCAGGGAAAAATGCTTTCGGGGAAAGGTGAGATTGTAACGTGCCCGGCCCCGCAACGGCACTTTCTGATGGGAAAGTGATAATATAATTTTCAAATAAATGTCTAACTGTGGGGAATAAATGGGTCGTACGCGCTGGATTACCGTGGCTGTGCTGATGTGCTTGTCGAATGGCGCTGGCGCCCAGGCGCCGATGCCCGCGCTTGACGAAGCACTCGACGCGCCCACCCGCGCCCATGTGGTCAACGAATATGCGCGCCGCCTGACCGCCCAGCATGTCGATCCAGGCCGCGCCAAGGCCGTCGCCGACAACCTGCGCCAGCGCCTGAACAACGGCGAATACAATGACCAGACCACGGCGCGCCTGCTGGCCGCGCGCGTCAGCCGCGACGTCGCGGCCATGTATGCGGACCGCCAGACCTACCTTGAATACGTGCCTTACGACCTGGGCGACGAGCGCCAGCGTCCGCCGCCACCCGTGCAGTCGGCCGACAACTTCGGCCTGCGCAAATTCGAAACCCTGGGCGACAACATCGGCTACCTGCACATCAGCCGCTTCGCCCCGGTGGACCGGGCCTCCGCCAATGCCGCCGCCCGCTTCATGTCGCAGGCTGGCGACTGCGCCGCCCTCATCATCGACCTGCGCGATGCCGGTGGCGACAGCGAGGCGATGGCCGCCCTGCTGTCCAGCTATCTGCTGGTCGACCGGCGCAGCTACATTTTCAAGGACAAGCAGATCCACCTGCACGACCAGGTCGACCGCGAAGGCAAGGTCATGGCCGAGTACTGGACCACGGCCGACGCTCCCGGCAAACACTTCGGCGGCTACAAGCCGCTCTACCTGCTCGTCAACGAACGCACCAGCAGCGCCGCCGAAGCCTTCGCCTACGATTTGCAGCAGTACTACCAGCGCGCCGTCATCGTGGGGATGCCAACCATGGGCGACGCCCGCGTCGCCGCGAAGCAGCGCGTGTCACGCCAACTGCAAACGGTGATCGCCGCCACCCAGGCCGTCAACCTGAGCACCCGTGGCAACTGGGAAGGCACGGGCGTCCAGCCGAACCGCGTGGTGACGGCCGCCGACGCGCTGAACGCCGCCATCGCCATGGCCCAGGCCAGCCTCAAACCGAAAAGATAAGCTGTACCCGGGCACCAACAGATTACGCGAAAAAGCGTGCTAGACTTGCCTTAGTGCAAATTTCGCCAACCGCTGTTTTTTGCTGTTCATGGTGCCGACCATGCTGCTCAGGGATGACAGATTCGCCGTCGCCGCGCTGCGCCAGTTATGGCGCGGCCTGCTGCTGTGCGCAGCGCTCGTGCTGATGCAGGCAGCGGCACAGGCGTCCGAGCGCAAGGTGCTGGTGCTGTATTCGCTGGGGTCGGACGCGTCCTCCGCCTGGCAAAGCCTGCTGCGCAAAGGGATGACTGCCGAACTGTCGCAGCACAGTCCCGCCTCGATCCCTGCCATTTTCGAAGAACGCTTCGACGCCGTGCGCGTGGGCGACGAACAGGCGCTGTCCAGCATGGCGCCCTACCTGCGCGCCAAATACGCGGGCATCAAGTTCGACGCCATCATCGCGGAAAATTATGTGGCCGGGCGCTTCCTCAACGAGCACCCCGACCTGTTCCCTGGCGTGCCACGCCACTACATCAACCATGGCCGCATCGGCTGGAAACCCAGGGATGGCATCGGCTACCAGGTGCAGGCGGATTTCACGCGTACCATCGGCATCATTCCGCAAGTGGCGCCGCAGGTAAAGCGTGTCATCGTCATCGGCGACAGCACCGAGCGCATGCAGGAATCGGTACGCGCGGTGCGCGATGCCGCCAGCGCCCATCAGCACAGGCTGGCGTTTGAATACTGGGACAACCTCACCTACGCCGAGATGTTCCACCAGGCGGCGCGGTTGCCGTCCGACAGCGCCATCTTCCTGATGCCGATTTACCACGACCGCACGGGCGAGCGGCGCCGCCCCGTGGACATTGCGCGCCAGCTGGTCGCCACCACGCAGGCGCCCATCTTCACCAACTGGGAGGCCATCGTCGTCCCCGGCGTGGTGGGCGGCTATGTGGTCAGCGGCGAACGTATCGGCCACGCCATTGCCGACCTCCTGATGCAGCACCAGCCGGACATCGCCGGCATTCCCGGCTACCTGTTTGACTACGGCGCCATCCAGCGCTTCCATCTGCAAAACATCCCGCCGACCGCACAATACCTGTATCGCCCGCAAAGCGTGCTGGAACAGTACTGGTGGCAGATCCTGACGGGACTCACGCTGATTGTGCTGCAAGGACTGCTGATCTCCGCGCTGGTGTTCTCGCTACGCAGCCGCCGCCAGACACTGCGCGCACTCAACGAAGAGCGCGACCAGCTGGAGGCCCGGGTTGCGCAGCGCACGCTGGAACTCATGGCGGCCAACACCAAGCTGGAACAGCAGGCCACCACCGACCCGTTGACCGGCATCGGCAACCGCCGCCGCATGACGGAGCAGATCAACAAGGAACTGGAGCGCAGCCGCCGCTTCAAGCATCCGCTGTCGCTGCTGATGGTGGATATCGACCACTTCAAGAACGTCAACGACATCTACGGCCATGAGGCGGGCGACCGCGCCATCGTTGCGATCTCGCACGCGCTGGCCAGCGGCATGCGCAGCATCGACATGGCGTCGCGTTTTGGTGGCGAGGAGTTTGTGCTGCTGATGCCGGAAACGGAAATCGATGTCGCCGGCGCGGCCGCCGAACGCCTGCGCAGCGATATTGCGGCATTGCGCATCGCCGGCGACAACAGCGAGGAAATCCGCCTGACCATCAGCATCGGCGTGGCCTCGTCCGATCCCAGCGGCACCATGGACAGCGCCTCGTCGCTGCTCTCGCGAGCGGACAAGGCGCTGTATCAGGCCAAGCACGAAGGCCGTGACCGCGTCGTCAGTTGCTGATCACTCGGCGTCCGGCTGCTGCGATGGGTGGGCTTGCTGGAATGCCGGCAGTTCTCCGCATGCGGCGTGAATACGCATGACGGTCGGATACGGCGACATATCGACACCAAAACGCTGCGCGCCAAACACTTGCGGCGCCAGGCAGCAATCCGCCAGGGTAGGCGTGTCGCCGTGGCTGAAACGGCCGGTGCGCGCATCATTGGCCAGCAAGGCTTCCAGCGTGGCCAGGCCCGTGCGCAGCCAGTGCTGCTGCCAGCCCAGCTTGACCTCTTCCGTCACGCCCAGTTGCCCGGTCAGGTATTTCAGCACGCGCAGATTGCCCAGCGGGTGGGTATCCGCCGCCACCGTCAACGCCAGCGCGCGCACGCGGGCGCGGCCGAGGGCGTCGGATGGCAGCAACGGCGTCGCCGCATGCGTCTCTTCCAGATACTCGATGATGGCCAGCGACTGGCCAATCACGTTGCCGTCGTCTTCCAGCGCCGGCACCAGCATGGCTGGATTGACCGCGCGGTACGCGTCGCTGAGCTGCTCGCCACCGTTACGCAGCAGATGCACCGGCGCCGCATCGTAAGCCAACCCTTTCAGGTTGAGCGCGATACGCACGCGGTAAGCGGCCGAGCTGCGGAAGTAGGTGTACAGCTTCATCAGCCACGCTCCTTGTAGTGCGTGACGGTCTGATCGATCACGCCGAAGATGCTGGCGCCCTGGGCATCCTGCATCTCGATGCGCACCGTGTCGCCAAACTTCAGGAACGGGGTTTGCGGCTTGCCGGTCTCGATGGTTTCGTACATCCGCACCTCGGCCAGGCAGCAGTAGCCCACGCCGCCATTGGCGATGCTGGAACCATGCAGGTTGCCCTGCTTGTTCGATACGGTGCCCGAGCCGATGATGGCGCCGGCGCCCAGTTCGCGCGTGGACGCGGCATGCGCCACCAGCTGTGCGAAGTTGAAGGTCATGTCCTCGCCCGCATTCGGCTTGCCGAAAGGCTGGCTGTTCAGATGGACCAGCAGCGGCAGGTGCAGCTTGTTGTCGACCCAGTCGGCGCCCAGTTCATCCGGCGTCACCGCCACTGGCGAGAACGCGCTGGCCGGCTTGGACTGGAAGAAGCCGAAGCCTTTCGCCAGTTCGTTCGGAATCAGGTTGCGCAGCGAGACGTCGTTGACCAGCATGACCAGGCGGATCGCCTTGGCCGCGTCTTCCGGTGTCGCGCCCATCCGCACGTCGCCCGTGATGACGGCGACTTCCGCTTCCAGGTCCACGCCCCACTCTTCCGACAGCACGTAGACCGGATCACGCGGGCCGACGAAGCTGTCCGAACCGCCCTGATACATCAGCGGATCGGTGTAGAACGATGCCGGCACTTCGGCATTGCGCGCCTTGCGCACCAGCTCCACGTGGTTGATGTAGGCCGAACCGTCCGCCCACTGATAGGCGCGCGGCAGCGGCGAGTGGCAGTACTGCTGGTCGAAAGGCTGGGCATCGACCGCATCGCCCGCGTTCAGCGCGGCATACACCTGCTCCAGGCGCGGCGCCACCAGGTCCCAGTTGTCCAGTGCGTGCTGCAGGGTGGCCGAGATTTTTGGCACGTGCTGGTAGCGCGACAGGTCGCGGCTGACCACCACCAGGCGGCCATCGCGGCTGCCGTCTTTCAGGGTCGCGAGCTTCATGCGTGCTCTCCTTCCGGTGCATGCATCCATGCAGCGTGGCTCGGCGCCTTCTTAGTCTGCGACCATTCTTCCAGCATCTCCCACTTCACGTCGTCCAGCTTCTTCATCATTTCCGGCGTACCGATATTGCAGGCCAGCTCCAGGCGATGGCCGTTCGGGTCGAAGAAGTAGATCGACTTGAAGATGGTGTGGTTGACCGGGCCGATGACATCAATGCCCGCCGCCACCAGGCGTTCTTTGGCGGCCAGCAGTTCTTCCATGCTGCCGACTTCCATCGCCAGGTGCTGCACCCAGGCCGGGGTGTTCTGGTCACGGCCCATGTCCGGCTGGGTAGGCAGTTCGAAGAAGGCCAGGACGTTGCCGTTGCCGGCGTCCAGGAACACGTGCATATACGGGTCCGGCGCTTTGGTGGATGGCACTTCGTTTTCGGCGATGGCCAGGACGAAGTCCATATTGAGGTGTTTGACATACCACTCGACGGTTTCTTTCGCGTCTTTGCAGCGATAGGCGACGTGGTGAATTTGCTTGATTTTCATGGGAGGTCTCCAACGTGATGCCAGCATTAGACGCTGGATTCAGATATCATACAAATCGTATTTTTCTCTTCATTTATCATTTTTCCCAATGAATCCTAGCCTGAAGCAGATGCGCGCACTGGTGGCGCTGGCCAAGACCGGCAGCTTTACGCTGGCGGCCGACCATTTGAACGTGACGCAATCCGCGCTCAGCGGCCAGATCAAGGAGCTGGAACAGCTACTGGGCATACGTGTGGTCGAGCGTACCACGCGCAAGACCCAGTTATCCGAACTCGGGCGGGAACTGTATCCCCTGTTCGACAAGATGCTGCACGACCTCGACCGCGCCATGGCCGACATCGCCAGCCGCAAGGCGCTCAAGCAGGGTTCGGTGCGCGTGGCGGCGCCGCAGATGCTGTCCTGTACGATGGTGCCGGAAGTGATCGCCGGCTACCGTACCCAGCACAAGGAAGTGCAGGTGCGCCTGACCGACTGCCCGCTGGAGCAGGTCACCGCACGCGTGTTCAGCGGCGAGGTGGATTTTGGCATCGGCCCGGAGCGCGATGCGACGGCGGAAATTGAATCCCAGCCACTGTTCGAGATGCCGTTTGTGGTGGTCTATCCACCCGACCACCCGCTGGCCAGGCGCAAGCGCATCACCTGGGGCGACGTCAACCAGTTCCCGTTTATTTCGCTGCAAGGCCAGTTCACCGAGCGCCTGCTGCGCGATGTGCACGTCTCGTTCCGCGAATTGTCGCTGAGTCCGTATAACGAGGTCACGTTCATGACCACCGCGCTGGCCATGGTGCATGCCGGCCAGGGCATTACGGTGTGCCTGCCATATGCCGAGAAAATGGTCGAGTTGTACGGGCTGAAGATGCGTCCGCTGGAAGCGCCGGCGTTAACGCGGCGTTTCTTCATCTACACGCGCAGCGCCCGTGCGCTCTCCCCGGCGGCCGAGAGTCTTGTAGCGTATTTGCACCAGTTTATTGCCTCGCACGAATGGAATCGTTCGGCATCCTAGTCCGCATAATCAACAGCCTTACTATTTATTTCAATTTGGAAAAGATTGTTGCCATTAATCCATTGTGGAAGCGGTTTCCGATTGTGTATGCTTTATTTATGAACATTTTGCACATCGACTCCTGCGCCCTAGGCGACAATTCCGTTTCCCGCCAGGTTACTTCGGCAACCGTGGCGGCTTTAACCGAAGCAAACGCACAAGCGACCGTGCTCTACCGCGATCTGGCAGCCTCGCCGCTGTCCCACGCGAGCGGTCCGTTATTGCAGGTCATCAGCCAGCGCTGGGATGCCGACATCCCGATGAACGCCGAACTGCGCGCGGAAGCCCTGCAAAGCGCCTCGCTGGCACAAGAGTTTCAGGATGCCGACGTGGTGGTGCTGGGCGCGCCACTGCACAATTTTTCCGTGCCATCCACGCTCAAGGCCTGGATGGACCGCTTGCTCGAACTACAGACCACCAGTAGCAAGCCGCGCGATGATTTGCACTTGCTGCTGGTAACCTCGGGCTGCGGCGTCATGGGCCTGGCGTCCGTTGATGAGCTCATGAACAACCACGAAAACCAGCTCAAAGCCGCCTTCCAGTTCCTGGGCGTCAGCCGGGTGAACGTGGTGCGTGGCCTGGCCGACGTGCCGCAGGCGCTCCGCTTGCGTAGCGCGGCCTGATGATAGCGCTATCGCTGTCTTATAATGGATGCCATGACAGCGAATACCATCGCCATCAATCAAATGATGGACAAGTTTGACGGCCGCCACAGCGTCTGGCTGTTTGGCTACGGCTCCTTGATCTACAAGGCGGACTTCCCCTACCTGCAACGCCGCCCCGCCAGCATCGCCGGCTGGACGCGGCGTTTCTGGCAGGGCTCGCACGACCACCGTGGCACGCCGGAAGCGCCGGGGCGCGTGGTGACCCTGATCGAGGAAGCCGGCGCCATCTGCCATGGCATGGCCTATCTCATCACGCCGGAAGTATTTGCGCATCTGGACCACCGCGAAAAGAATGGCTACCTGCGGCTGGCAATGCCCATCACGTTTGAAGACCGCGACGAAGTGGAGGGCCTGGTGTACATCGCCACGCCAGACAACACTGCCTTCCTCGGCGCTGCCTCCGAACAGGACATCGCGGCCCACATCGCCCGCTCCGTCGGCCCCAGCGGCCCGAACAGCGACTATCTCAACCATCTCGCGACAGCATTACGCGAACTGGGCCGGCACGATCAGCATGTTTTTGAGATTGAGCGCCACCTCGCCGCGCTACAATCAAAATAAATCCATTTGTCCGGCATCCGCCGCCGCTTTGGCGCGCGCGCCCAACGGCGGCACCACGAGCGGACGGGTGAACTGGGACGCATCCATGCGGTGAAAGCGGCTGCCCTGCCCCGTCAGCCCCAGCCGCTCGCTGGCAATCTTGAAGCGCTGGCGTATCAGCTCGGCCCACACGCCCTCGCCTTTCATGCGTGAGCTGAAATCACTGTCGTAATCTTTGCCGCCGCGCATTTCGCGCACGCGGTTCATCACGCGCTGCGCCCGCTCCGGGAAGTGCGCTTGCAGCCACTCCTTGAACAGCGGCGCCACTTCCCACGGCAAACGCAGCACGGTGTAGTGAGCACTGACCGCGCCCGCTTCCTTCACCGCCTCGAGTATCCGTTCGATGTCCGGCTCGGTAATGAAGGGGATGATGGGGGCGATGCTGACCGCCACCGGAATGCCCGCATCCGTCAGCGTGCGGATGGTGCGCAGGCGGCGTGCCGGCGCCGCAGCGCGTGGCTCCAGTGTGCGCGAGATGGCCGGGTCGAGCGTGGTCAAGGTGATGGCCACGCCGGCCTGCTGCCTGGCTGCCATGGGCGCAAGGATGTCGATATCACGCTCGATCAGCGAGGACTTGGTAATCAGGCCGACCGGATGCTGGCATTCCTGCAGCACTTCCAGCACGCGGCGCGTCAGCTTGAGTTCGCGCTCGCAAGGCTGGTAAGCATCCGTGTTGACACCCAATGCGATCGACAAGGGTTCATAGCCGGGCTTGGCCAGCTCGCGCCGCAATACCTCGGGCGCGTTGACCTTGGCGAAGATCTTGCTCTCGAACTCCATGCCTGGCGACAGCCCAAGATAGCTGTGGGTGGGCCGTGCAAAGCAATAAATGCAGCCATGCTCGCAGCCCCGATAGGGATTGAGCGAAACGCTGAACGGCAAATCCGGCGAGGCATTCCGGCTCAGGATGGATTTGCAGATTTCTTCCGTGACCTGTGTTTTAATCGGCCGGGTTTCGTCCTCTTCCCGCTCCCAGCCGTCATCGTAGGCCTCGCGTGCGTTGACTTCGTACCGACCCTGTATATTCGATACCGCGCCACGCCCCTTCTGCGCCTTGAGCGACGGCGGCGGTAGCATCACGTGTTCCTGATTGTTTTCATCGTAAGACATGGCGGAAATCAAAATACTGTATATATATCCAGTATTCTAGGCTTTACCCACCGCCATTTCAAGCGAAATATCCGCCTGCGTCCTTGGGGAGCGCTTGGTCAAGCTGGTATCATGCCGGGCTTCGCCATATCGTGCGCCCAGCGCAGCGTTCGGCAACCTCACAGTGAGTAAAAACATGAACCAACCGAGCCAACCTTTGCCGTCTTTCTTTAGCCGGATTTCTATTGCCATCGGCGCCTTCTTGCGCGCCCTGTCCGATGCTGAATACGCTGCCCGCCTGACACGCATCGACGACACGCCTCAGCCAGCCGCCGCACCGGTGGCCGCACCAGCACCGGCGCCGGCCCCAGCACCTGCACCTGCACTGGTCACGCTGCGCGTCGCCACGCCAGACGCCGCCCTGCAACTGCTGTCGCTGTTCCAGCGCGAAGCGCGCCTGATCGACTTCACCCAGGAAAACCTGAGCGCCTATTCCGACGCCGACATCGGCGCCGCTGCGCGCGTGGTGCACGAAGGCTGCGCCAAGGTCCTGAAAGAACACTTCACCATCCAGCCAGTCCGCAGCGAAGTGGAAGGCAGCCGCATCGAACTGCCGGAAGGCTTTGACGCTGCCTCCGTACGCCTGACCGGCAATGTGGTCGGCAAAGCGCCGTTCCGCGGCACGCTGAGCCATCGTGGCTGGCGTTCGGCCGACGTGCGTCTGCCTAAACTGGCGGAAGCGCACGACGCCGCCATCCTGGCGCCAGCGGAGGTGGAACTGTGAGCACGCCACGTTACGCCATCGGCATTGACCTCGGCACCACGCACAGCGCGCTGTCGTATGTCGACCTGCAAGCCAGCGATGGCGAGAAAACCAAGCACGGTGTGCTGCCGATTCCACAGCTGACCGCACCAGGCACGATTGAAGACCTGCCGCTGCTGCCGTCCTTCCTGTACCTGCCGCACGCGGAAGAACTGGCGCCCGGCGAGAACAACCTGCCATGGCATCAAAGCGCCGAAGAGCAAACCGGCGTCGCCGGCGAAATGGCGCGCAGCCGTGGCGCCACCACGCCGATCCGCCTGGTCTCCAGCGCCAAGAGCTGGCTGAGCCACCCTGGCGTGGATCGCCGCTCCGCGCTGCTGCCCAACGACGCGCCGGAAGAAGTTACGCGCGTATCGCCGCTGGAAGCCTCGACCCGCTACCTGGCGCACCTGCGCAAGGCGTGGGAACAGGCACACCCTGAAGCGCCGTTCGGCGAACAGGCAGTGACCGTGACCATTCCTGCCTCCTTCGATCCGGGCGCGCGCGAACTGACCGCAGAAGCAGCACGCGCAGCCGGCTACACCAGCCTCACGCTGCTGGAAGAACCGCAGGCAGCGCTGTATAGCTGGATCCAGGGCAGCGAAGGCCGCTGGCGCAAGGAAGTCAAACCCGGCGACATCATCCTGGTAGTCGACGTCGGCGGCGGCACCAGTGACTTCTCGCTGATCGCCGTGCTGGAACGCGATGGCGTGCTGGAACCGCACCGCATCGCCGTGGGCGACCACATCCTGCTTGGCGGCGACAATATGGACCTGGCGCTGGCCCACCTGGTGGCCCGCAAGCTGGCCACCAACGGCACGCAGCTGGATGCGTGGCAGATGCGCGCACTGACGTACGGCTGCCGTACCGCCAAGGAAAAACTGCTGGCCGATGCCACTGTCGCCACCTGGCCTATCGTGGTGCCGAGCCGCGGCTCCAAGCTGATTGGCGGTTCGATCCGCACCGAGCTGACGCGCGAAGAAGTATCAACCTTCATCCTCGACGGCTTCTTCCCGCAGGTGGAAGCATCGGCGCGTCCGGCCGTGCGTACGCGCGCGGGCCTGACGCAGCTTGGCCTGCCATACGCGCAGGACGCTGGCGTCACACGCCATCTGGCCGCCTTCCTGGCACGCCAGGTTGGCGCGACGGCGGAACTGGAAGGCTACGCCGGCAAGCAAAGCGCGGACGCCACCTTCCTGCATCCAACCGCAGTGCTGTTCAACGGCGGCGTGTTCAAGTCGGACCTGCTGGCGCAGCGCATCATGGGCACCATCAACGACTGGCTGTACATGGAAGGCGCGGAGCCGGCACGCATGCTGGGCGGTGCGGACCTGGACCTGGCCGTGGCACGCGGTGCGGCCTACTACAGCTACGTGCGCCGTGGTACCGGCGTACGTATCCGTGGCGGCACGGCGCGCTCGTACTACGTGGCGATCGAGTCGGCCATGCCGGCGATTCCCGGCATGGAGCCGCCGATTCAGGCGCTGTGCGTGGCGCCGTTCGGCATGGAAGAAGGCAGCGAGATCGAATTGCCGAACCAGGAATTTGGCCTGGTGGTGGGCGAGCCGGTACAGTTCCGCTTTTTCGGTTCGTCGGTGCGCCGTCAAGACCAGATCGGCGACCTGCTGGACTTCTGGGGGCCGGATGAGCTGATCGAGATGAACGAGATTCAGGCCAACCTGTCGCCGGAAGGCCGTCAGGCTGGCGATGTAGTGCAAGTGCGTCTGCACGCACTGGCCACGGAATCCGGCACGCTTGAACTGGCTGCTGTCGCCAACGATAGCCAGCGCTGGAACGTGGAGTTCGACGTCCGTACCAGCGCCTGAGCATGAGTCAATACGTCGTCAGCATCGACCTGGGAACCACCAACACGGTGATGGCCTACGCGGAAACCGGTAGCACGCAGATTCAGTTGTTCGAGATCGAGCAACTGACCGCGCCCGGTGAAGTAGGTGCTGCGGCGTTACTGCCTTCTTTGCGCTACCACCCAGCCGACGGCGAGTTGGCTGACGGTGAGCTGCAACTGCCATGGCGTGCGGACGACGTGGCTGGCCTGCCGCAAGTGGTGGTTGGCCGGCTGGCACGGCAACGCGGTGCGCAGGTGCCTGGACGTCTGGTTGCCAGCGCCAAGAGCTGGCTGTCGCATCCCCAGGTTGACCGCATGGCGCCGATACTGCCGTGGGGCGCAGAGGCCGATGTGGCCAAGGTATCGCCGGTCGCCGCCAGCGCCTCTTATCTTGCGCACTTGCGTGGCGCCTGGAATGCACGCTTCCCCGCACATCCTCTGGAAAAGCAGCAGATTGTGTTAACCATCCCCGCATCCTTTGACGAAGGCGCACGCGCGCTGACGCTGGAAGCGGCACGCATGGCAGGCTTGCCGTCATTGCGTTTACTGGAAGAGCCACAAGCGGCCTTCTACGACTGGCTGTTCCGCGAGCGCGCCGCGCTTGCCGGGCAGCTTGCGGACACACGGCTGGTACTGGTGTGCGACGTTGGTGGCGGCACCACGGACTTCAGCCTGATGAAGGTGGAATCCGGCGATGGCCAGCCAGTCATCAGCCGCATCGGTGTTGGCAATCACCTGATCCTGGGCGGCGACAATATGGACCTCGCCCTCGCCCATCTGGTCGAATCGCGCCTTGCGGGTAGCGAAGCGCAGGCACGCCTGTCCGCCAGCCGCCTGTCGCAACTCGCGGAACGCTGCCGCGCAGCGAAAGAACAGCTGCTGGCGGCTGACGCACCGGAACGCACCACCGTCACGCTGCTGGGTTCCGGCTCCCGCCTGATCGGCGGTTCACGCTCGGCCGATCTGACGCGCGATGAAGTCTCGGCCCTCGTTGTCGACGGCTTCTTCCCGCTCAATGAAACGCAGACTGGCGCCAAGCGTGGCCGTGGCGCGATCATTGAATTCGGCCTGCCCTACGCCAGCGACGCGGCCATCACGCATCACCTCGCCGACTTCCTGCGCCAGCACGCCGCCGCCATGCGCGAAGCACTCGGCTTGCCCGCAGATAGCAGCGCCGTTCCCATCCCCGATACGCTGCTGCTCAACGGCGGCGTATTCCGTGCGGACGCCCTGGCGCGACGCCTGGAGGCCACGCTTGCAGGCTGGCGCCAGCAGCCGTTGCGCGTTCTGCACAACGACAATCCGGACGTCGCCGTCGCGCGTGGCGGCGTTGCCTATGCGCTGGGACAGGCGGGGCAAGCTCCCGTCATTGGCGGCGGCTCGGCGCGCAGCTACTTCCTGCTGCTGGACGATGCAGGTCCAGCAGACAAGCCACGCCGCGCTGTCTGCATCCTGCCGCGCGGCGCCGGTGAAGGCCGCGAGATCCTGCTGGCCGACCGCACGTTTGCCTTGCGCCTTGGCCGGCCGGTACGCTTTCACCTGGCTTCCTCCACCTCCGACGCGCCACAGGCAGGTGATATCGTCCAGCTGCAGCCGGAGGAGTATGTAGAGTTGCCCCCCATCGCCACCGTCCTGCGCGATAGCAGCGCCAGCGACGCGCGCAAGGAAATCCCCGTGCAACTGGCGGCCATGCTGAGCGAGGTTGGCACGCTGGAAGTACACTGCGTCGCCAAGGAAGACACGCAACGCTGGCTGCTTGAATTCCAGCTGCGCGGCGACAGCACGCCAGAACCCGCAGCAGCGGAGGACACGCCGATGCCGGCAGGCCTGAGCGCTGCGATTGAAAAAATCGAACGTATCTTCGGCAGCCGCGCGCAGCAGGTGGACATCAAGGAAGTCAAGCAGCTGCGCACCCAGCTTGAGCAGCTGCTGGGCAGCCGCGAAAGCTGGACGACGCCGGTGCTGCGCCGCCTGTTCGATGCGCTCATGGAGCGCGCCAAAGGCCGCCGCCGTTCGTCGGAACATGAACGCGCCTGGCTTAACCTGAGCGGTTACTGCCTGCGGCCCGGCTTCGGCCATGCGCTTGATGCGTGGCGCATCGAACAGCTATGGGGCGCGTACGACGCTGGCGTACAGCATCACAAGGACAGCCAGGTTTGCGCAGAATGGTGGACGCTGTGGCGCCGTGTCGCCGGTGGCTTGAGCGTGACGGCGCAGTTGCGGGTGCTGGACGATTTCGCCTTCAACGTGCAGGCCGATGCGGCCGAGCGCGGGCGCCGTCCCGTCACGCTGGTCAACGGCAGCGAAGAAGACATGCTACGCCTTGGCGCCTCGCTGGAACGCATTCCCGGCAACTACAAAGCCGAAATCGGCGCATGGATGCTGGGCCAGTTGCATGCCGCGACCAAGGCTGCCGTCAAAGCCGCCTCCAACAAGACCCGCAGCGGTGCCGCCGACCTGGCGAAAGCCGAGGCGGCACAAGGCCGCTTCCTGTGGGGCCTGAGCCGCGTCGGCGCACGCCAGCCGTTCCACGGCAGCGCGCATGATGTGGTGGACACCGCCACCGTGGAGACTTGGCTGAATGATGTGCTGTCGCTGGACTGGAAAAAGGTCGAGCCGGCAGGCTTCGCCGCCTCGCACCTTGCGCGCATGACGGGCGACCGTTCGCGCGATATCAACGACACCCTGCGCGCCGAAGTGCTGCGCCGCTTGCACGCCGTCAGCGCCCCGGCCAACTGGAGCGCGATGGTGCGCGAGGTGATGCAGCTCGATCAGGCCGATGAAAAGCGCATGCTGGGCGACGCCCTGCCGCCTGGCCTCAAACTGATCGCCTGACGTAACTGGCCTGCTGCGCGACAAAGCCGTCAAAGGCCGCAATCAGCGGATCGAATTTATTGTGGTCGTTTTCCAGCTGCGCCAGCGCGTACACCGTAGCTTCCAGTGTTGACAGCTGGTCCGGCAAATGCGCCTTGCGGATCAGGTAGTGCGACGGTGGCGTATCGCGCAGCGGCATGCGCGGCAGCGCTTGCAGCAGCGGATTCAGATACAGCATCTTGCGGCTTTTGCGCCAGGTCCCATCCAGCACCACCAGCCGCAAAGGTTCGCTCAGCCAGGCCGCATCAAACGTCTGCGGCGCCGCCAGGCCGAGGGCCATATCTTCCGTATCCGGATATAGCAGCACGCTGCGCCGCTGCGGCGACAGCCATGTTTGCAGTTGCGAAGGCGCGAACGTCTCGCCGACTTCGAGACGGCTGTTGGCCAGGCTCAAATGCAGCAGGCGCGCGCTGCCCTTGGCATTGCTGACTTCCATCGGATGCTGAAGGATCAGGACTTCGACCTGATTGGGAAGCGCTGTCACCCAGCGGCAGATGCAGGTCTGCTGTGGGCGCAGGCACGCGGCACACAATGCGCGCCGCGCGGGACGTTCGGTACTGGCGGTATTCATAGCCCGCCATTGTACCGTGGCTTAGAACTCTTCCCAGCCGTCCGATTCGTTGGCGGCGACGGGTTTGCGCTTGGCCGCAGGTGCGGACGCAGGAGTCGGTGCAGGCGCTGGCTTGGCCGCAGCCACCACCGCCGTCCGGCGCGGCAATGCGGCCTTGCGTGGCGCCGGACGCGGCAAGGCAGGCGGCGCATAAGACGCATCGATCTTGAATACGCTGACCACATCCGCCAGCTTGGCCGATTGCTCCTGCATCGACTCCGCCGCGGCTGCAGCTTGCTCAACCAGGGCGGCATTCTGCTGCGTCACCTGATCCATCTGCGTGATGGCGTCGTTGACCTGCGCAATGCCCTGGCTCTGCTCTTCGCTGGCATGGCTAATCTGCGTCATGATCTGGGTGACGCGGCCGATGCTTTGGACGATTTCATCCATCGTCTGGCCAGCCTTGTCCACCAGGTCGGAGCCTATCTGCACTTTCTGCACCGAGTCATCGATCAGGCCCTTGATGTCCTTGGCAGCCGATGCGGAACGCTGCGCCAGGTTACGCACCTCGGACGCCACCACCGCAAAACCGCGCCCCTGTTCACCGGCGCGCGCCGCCTCCACCGCCGCATTAAGCGCAAGGATATTGGTCTGGAAAGCGATGCCGTCGATGACCGAAATAATGTCCACAATCTTGCGGGAGGAATCGTTGATCGAGCCCATGGTATTCACCACCTCGCCCACCACGGAACCGCCACGGCTGGCAATTTCCGACGCACTGATCGCCAGCGCATTTGCCTGCCGCGCGTTCTCTGCGTTGAAGCGCACGGTGGAGGTCAGCTCCTCCATCGACGACGCGGTTTCTTCCAGCGAGCTGGCTTGCTCCTCGGTGCGCGAGGACAGATCCTGATTGCCGGCGGCGATTTGCGTGGATGCAGTCGCAATCAGCTCGGTGCCGTTGCGCACCTGGCCAACGATGCTCACCAGGTTGTTGTTCATGGTCTTCAAGGCGTTCATCAGCTGACCGGTTTCGTCATTGCTGTTGACCTGGATATCGCTGGTCAGATCGCCCGAGGAGACAGTCTCCGCGACCTTCACCGCCTCATTGATCGGCGCCGTGATGGTGCGTGTGATCCACCATGCGGCAAACACGCCCATCACAATCGCCGCCAGGCCAAGCATGATGAGCAGCGTGCGGCCGCTCTTGTACTGCTGCTGGATATCGACCGCAGAGGCATCCAGCAGGGCTGCCTGTTTATCCGCGAAGCTCTTCAGCGCCGCCAGATAACGGATGCGGCTCTGGGTCATGTCGCCTTCGTAGATTTTGGTGGCGCTGTCGATATCGCCTTTGTTCTTGGCGGCGAACACGGACTTGCGCAGCTCGGTGTAAGTCTTGCGCGTATCCAGCACCTGTTTGAACAGTGGCTTGAGTTCCTCCTCATCCAGGCTGGCGCCGATCATGTCCTGAATCTGCGTGGCGCGGCCGGAGGATTCCGCCATCAGCGCTTCGAGCCTTTTCTGGTCGGCGGCATTACTCACCATGAAAGCGCCGGTGGTGCGCGCCGCGTTCACTTCGATGATCTTGCCCCACTCCGAGATCAGGCGCTCATCGCGGATCTTCACGTTGATCATTTCATCGGTGGTGGCACTGGCGCCGCTCAGACGCAGTATGCCGATGGCGGTCATCGCAACCAGCAGTAGCAAAATCAGCGAGAAACCGAAGCCGAGGCGTGTACCGATCTTCAGGTTGTTCATGGAGGACTCCCTAGCTAAAGTCTGGATTTTCCAGACCATGCTAGCACTATTTGTCCACAATCTATAGTTTCAAAAGAAATATTTTCCGCTGCAGCGCATCAAATTAAACGCGCAGCGGCGCGGCGCCCAATAACTCCTCCACGCCGGCGATAGCGGCGGGGTCTTTAATCACCGCGCGCAGCCAGACATGCAGCGGCATCTCGCCCCAACTGGCCGCGCGTTCGGCAAGGTAGGCCACCGGGCTATGCGGTTCGGTACGGCGGAAAAAGTCAGCAATCAGCCGTAATTGTTGCAGCGCCTGCACGCGGTCCTGCAGCGTCGTCACGGGCGCGATCCCGTCATCATCGCTCATTATCGCCACGAACTGGCTGTGCGGCGCGAGACTTCGAATCACAGTTTGCAAGGCATCTTTGGCCGGCGTAAAACCGGGGCCTTCGACACCCAGTTGCGTATCTACCACGCGCTCCAGCTGGATCAACGCGGACAGGCAAAACTCGGCATCCTGCACCGCAGGTGACGCGCACTCGCGCACCAGCACGGGCGTGCGCGTGAGCAGCCAAAACAGATTCCCGACGCGCTGGTCGCAGTCATCGCCATTGGCCAAGGGATACAAGTCATCCCAGTATTGTTGGCACAGGCCGGCCAGCAGTTGATAGCCCTCGCCCAGTCCGCGCAGGCCGTGGGTTCTGGCCTGCGCCTCCGCGAACCAGACGGCCAGGCGCAGGTCTTTGCTGCGGGTGGCGATCAGGGTCGCGCAGCGAGTGGCCACGAACGGCCAGTTAGCCTCCTTGAGTGCGGTCTGCCATTCGCCCTGGTCCAGCGTAGGATCGTCGTATTGGCGTGCCTGGGCGATTTCGTCTACTTCGCTACTGAAGGACAGGTCTTCGCCACAACGCTGTCCGACACTGACAGGCTGTAGCAGCTGCTCGATGCTCAACATAAGCGCCTCCTATTGGATGACGTAATTGAATTCGCCCTGATCGCTGGCGCCGACCTGGATGCTGAGGATTTTTTCTTCCTGCGCCATCCGCTCCAGTACCGCCTGGGCCAGTTGCGGCAGCAGCGTGCCATTCAGGATATGGTCTACATTGCGGGCGCCTGAATCGACTTCCGTGCAGCGCGCCAGTACGGCGTCAACCAGCGATGGTTCGTAGCTGAACTCCGCGTGATGGTGCTCGCGTATGCGCTGCCCGATGCGGTTCAGCTTTAGCGCGATGATCTGCGCCAGCACCTCATCCGCAATCGGATAGTAGGGAACCACTTTCATCCGCCCCAGGAAGGCGGGCTTGAAATGCCGATGAAGCTGGGGGCGCAGCAGCTGCTCCAGTTCCTCAGGTTCAGGTCGGGTCGTATTCAGGCAGGCTTGCATGATGGCTGCGGAGCCGGTATTGGCCGTGGCAATGATGACGGTGTTGCGGAAGTCGATCTCGCGGCCTTCCGCATCGTCCATGACACCTTTGTCCAGCACCTGGAAGAACAGTTCCGTCACATCTGCATGGGCCTTTTCAATTTCATCCAGCAGCACCACGCTGTAGGGATTGCGGTGCACGGCTTCTGTCAGCACGCCGCCTTGGCCGTAGCCGACGTAGCCAGGCGGCGAACCTTTGAGACCGGAAACGCTGTGCGCTTCCTGGTATTCGCTCATGTTGATGGTGATGAGCTTGTGCTCACCGCCATACAACAGCTCCGCCAATGCCAGCGCCGTCTCCGTCTTGCCTACGCCGGAAGGGCCGACGAACAGGAAAGCACCTTTCGGCTTATTGGGGTCATCCAGATTCGCGCGCGCTGTCTGCACACGTTGCGCAACGGCGGCAATTGCATGCTGCTGGCCGAGTATCCGGGCTTGCAATGCGGCCTGCAAGGACAGCACCATGCTGATTTCATCCTTCACCATTTTACCCAGCGGGATGCCGGTCCAACCGGAGACGATGGCGGCCACTGAGGCAGCATCCACGTCCAGCGGCACCATCGGCGTTTCGCCTTGCAGTGCCGCCAGCTCCTGTTTCATCGAACGTGCCTCCTGCTCGTCAACGCCATCGGTCCGCAGACGGATAATCGCGGCGACGATGGCCTGCTCGCGCTGCCAGCGCAGGGTATGCCGCGTATGCTCTTCAGCCAGCGTTGCATGTTCGGCTTGCAGTTGCAGGAGACGCTGCCGCATAGCCGTGCCCTCTTCCCGCTGCAATGCCGTTATCTCCTGTGCGATGCGCTCCATCTGCCGCGCTGCATCTTCCATCAAGGCTGGCGTACCACTCTGTGCCAGCGCGACGCGGGCGCACGCGGTATCCAGCACGCTGACTGCCTTGTCGGGAAGCTGCCGGCCGCTGATATAGCGGTGGGAAAGCCGAACCGCTTCGGTCACCGCTTCGTCGCGGATACGCACGCCGAAGTGCGCCTCCATCAGTGGCGCCATTGCGCGCAGCATGGCGGAGGCGATTTCTTCGCACGGTTCTTCCACCTTGATAACCTGGAAGCGCCGCGCCAGCGCTGCATCCTTTTCAAAATACTGTTTGTACTCGCTCCACGTCGTGGCGGCAATGGTGCGCAGCTCGCCGCGCGCCAGTGCCGGTTTCAGCAGGTTGGCGGCATCGTTCTGGCCTGCCGTGCCGCCGGCGCCTATCATGGTGTGCGCCTCGTCGATGAACAGGATGATGGGGTGTGGGCTCTGTTTGACTTCGTCGATAACGCTTTTCAGCCGGTTCTCAAACTCGCCTTTGACGCTGGCGCCAGCCTGCAACAAGCCCATGTCCAGCGTGCGGATATCCACATTCTTCAGCGTTGACGGCACATCCCCGGTAGCCACGCGCAGCGCCAGCCCTTCCACGACAGCAGTTTTGCCAACGCCGGCTTCACCAGTCAGTATCGGGTTGTTCTGGCGCCTGCGCAGCAGAATGTCCACCATTTGCCGGATTTCACCCTCACGACCGATGACCGGATCGAGCTTGCCGCCACGCGCCTGTTGCGTGAGGCTCGTCGTGTACAAGTCCAGTGCTGGCGTGTGCGCGCAACGGGCAAGCGGTGCATCGGCGACTGCTTCCTCCTGTGAGTCATGCGTATATTTCTCCAGTTGATGTTTGATTTCGCCGATGGGGATACGGGCGAATTGCGCGGAGGCGCGCAGCGCCAACTGACTGAGCTCCGGCTCGGACAGTAAAGCGATCATCAGGTGTGCGCTGCGGATTTGCGCCGGCGCCGCCAGCGACGCGATCAACCACGCGTGCTCTAGCAACAACGGCAGATGGCGCGAGAACACCGGCGTGCGCGTGCTGCCCGCTTTAAATTGACTGACTTCGCGATGCAGCTCTGCCGCCAGCGTGTCAAGATCAACGCCGCACTGTCTGACGATCAGCGTGAAGTCGCACCGCTCCTGCTCCAGCAGCGCCAAAAGCAGATGCTCGACCTCCACCTCATGCTGCCCCAGCGCGACACAGATGTTGGCTGCCCGCGTGGCCGCCAGGCGGCAGCTGTCATTGAGTTTACTGATGAGCGTTTTCAGATTCGTATTCATTTCCGGCCTCCGCGCGCGCTGCGGTTGATGGAGTAATGCAGCGATGACGGTTGCAGCACAGCGTCAAAGCTGACGGCCTCTGTATGTGGCACCCCGGCCAGCGTGCCGTAGATAACAAAGCTGACGCGGTTGATGGTGCCGGGATGATGTTCCAACCTTGTCTGCACGTTGCGCAGGCGTGGCTCATGGCGTTCAATGGTCTTCTTCAGCGCGGCGCAGATGCGGGCGCGGTCATCGCTACTGTTCAGGCACATGCCGGCGAAATCCATCAGGCCGTAGTTGGCAATGGAGCGGGAACATTCGGGATAGGCGCGCATCATTTCCTCCGGCAGCGCGCAGCGGGTGTTCAGCAAGTCTTCCAGGTCGCGTGCGACACTGTCCTTGAACTGCTCCAGCGTCATGTTGCGCTCTGCGCCGAACAAACGGTCAAGCAGGCCGGGAGTAAAGCCGTTCATCGTATGCTTTCGAAAAAGGGCCAGGCCGGAATGGCCTGGCCAAAGGCGCACAGCGACGGTCGCCACGATGCCGCCGCAGGCGCTGGGGAAGTTCAGACGATGCGATTGCTGGCCAGGTCCCAGCCGCCGGACGTGTTGCCGCCAGCGCCGCCGCTGATTTTTTGCTGCGTGTACTTCCACTTGATCTTGGAGAATTTGAACGCGACGTCTTCGGTCAGGATGTCGCCCTCCTCGACCGCTGGCGATACAGCGCCAATCAGCACGTTCTCAATTTCGATTTCGTAGTACTTCACACGTTCGCCCTGTGCGTCCGCGCGCATGAACTCGAACTTGGCTTTGGGGATGGTGCGGCCGGCCGAGCAGGTTTGCAGCAGCACCGGCGACGACAGGTCGGTCAGCTTGGAGATGACGATGTCGCGGTGTTCGCAGCGTTCCGCCGTATGGCCGCCACTGGTGGAGGCGGTGGCGGACTTTGGCTGTTCCACGCCGAAGCTGACCGATTTGCACTCGATCCAGTCCTTGTGACGATCATCGCTGGATTCGCCCTTGATGCCGTCAATGTACAGATAAACGTCGATTGCCATTGCATGCTCCTCTGATTTGTTGGGTTTAGTGGTTGGTCGATTGCGGCAACTCCGCGACCAAACGGAGTGAAACGGAGAGCTCGTCCAGCTGGAAGTGCGGACGCAGGAAGGACACGGCACGGAACACGCCCGGCCGGCCAGCGACTTCCTGCACCTGCACCGATGCCTCGCGCAGCGGAAACTGGGCTTTCTGCTCCTGGCTGGCGTTGTCGTCCAACAGCACGTATTTCATGAGCCAGCGATTGAGGAAGTCTTCGACGTTGGAGGCGGAAGCAAAGCTGCCCACTTTGTCGCGCATCATCGCCTTCATGTAGTGAGCGATGCGCGACACCGCAAAGATGTACTGCAATTGCGACGACAGCACGGCGTTGGCGTTTGCCGCGTCCGAGCTGTATTTGCGCGCCTTTTGCGCGGACTGTGCGCCAAAGAAGGCTGCATAGGCTGTGTTCTTGCAGTGCACCAGCGAGATGAAACCGAGATCGCTGAGTTCCTTCTCCCGGCGGTCGGTGATGGCAACTTCGGTCGGGCATTTGAGTGCGATTTCGCCCTCGCCGGTTTTGAAGGTATGCGTCGGCAGGTCATCCACCAGGCCACCGCCTTCGACGCCGCGTATCGCCGCGCACCAGCCGTAGTCCTCGAAGGCCTTGGTCAGCTTGGCGCCGAAAGCGTAGGTCGCGTTACACCACAGGTATTTCTGATGGTCGGTCCCATCCACTTCCTCGACAAAGTTAAAGCCTTCCACCGTCGTGCCATCGACGGGATTGAATGGCAGGCGGCCAAGAAAGCGTGGCAGCGTCAGGCCCACATAGCGTGAGTCCTCGGATTCGCGGAAGGCCTTCCATTTGGCATATTCCACGGTGTCGAATACCTTGGACAGATCGCGCGGCCTGGCCAGGTCGCCATAACTTTCAAGGCCAAACAGTTCCGGGGCAGCGGCGGTAATGAACGGCGCGTGCGACGCTGCCGCCACATGCGACATCTGCTCGATAAAGTACATATCCTCCGGCTGGCGCGAGATTTCAAAGTCGCCCAGCAGCGCTGCATATGGCGCACCGCCGAAGGTGCCGAATTCTTCTTCATAGACTTTCTTGAACATGACGCTCTGGTCGAAGTCCAGTGCCGACTGAAAGTCCTTCACCAGTTCACGCTTGGTCGCGTTGAGCATGCGGATTTTCAGACCGGGGCCGGTGGCTGAACTCCTGACCAGATAATGCAAGCCGGTCCAGCTCTGCTCCAGCTTTTGAAAGGATGGTGCATGCATGATGGCGCTGAGCTGGCCGGAAATCAGCTGATCCAGCTCGGCGATGCGCGCGTCCAGCGTCGCCGACAGGTTGTTAGAGACAGTGACCGTTCCCGCCATCACCTGCGTGACCAGCTCCGTGATGATGTCCCTGGCCCGCTCATGCTCCACGCTGGACTTGGCGACCTTGCTTTGCTCGACGATCTGGTCCAGCAGATCGGCGCTTTCCGTGGCGGCTGCAGCGGCTTGTACCTGATTCAGTTGTGCGGACATATCAGCCTCCCTTCTTCAAGCTGGCCAGCTTGTCGGTATTACCCAGTACTTCGTTGAGGATGTCTTCCAGCTTGTCATTGCCGGCGATCTTGTTGCGAAGGTCGGCCAGTTTGCCGCGCGCCTCCAGCAACTGCGCCAGCGGTTCGACCTGCCGTACAATCGACTCGGGGCGAAAGTCAGCCATGCTTTTAAACCGCAGTTCGACGTTAAAGCTGCTGTCGTCATCCTTGAGCTGATTCGGCACCTGGAACCGTGCGACGGGTTCGACGCCGCTCAGCACCTCGTCGAAATTGTCGCTGTCGATGCTGACGAACTTGCGGTCCTTGAGGCGCTTCTTCTCGACCTCCGAATTGCCGCCAAAGTCGCCGACCACGCCCACCACAAACGGCAGTTCCTTGTTCTCCATCGCGTCGCCAATCTCGACGTCGTAGGTCATCTGCACGCGCGGCGGACGAAGCCTGCCCAGACGCTTTTGAATGCTGTCACCGTTAGCCATACAAGCTCCTTATTTCAGTCCACCAAAGGGATCGCTGCTGTTAGATTGATTGCCGGTTTTTGGCGTCACGCCGGAAGCGGGAGCCGTGCTTTTCTTCGCAGGCGTTTGCGGCGCCGGCTTGCGCGCGGCGGAATTCGCCCCCGGCACCAGCACATCCTCACCAAGGCTGGTACGCAGCAGCTTGGCCAGGTCCTGCGCTTCGGAGCGCAAGGAGCCATTGAGATTGTTTTGCTGACTCAGGTCTGCCAACGCTTTGGTCGACAGACGCAAACCGCTCACCGCGACGATGCTGTGGCCAAGCTTGTCGTTGGGGTCGCGCAGCAAGGCCTCCTGCGCGTTGATGATGGCTTCACCGTAGCTGGCGCGGTCGAACTTCATTTGCGCCATGTGCAGCCATGGTGTCTTGTCGGATGGGTAGCTGGCCGCAGCAGCTTTCAGTATGGTCTGCGCCTTGTCGGTATGGCCGCCACTGAGCGCAGTGTCGGCCTCCGCCAGCGCGCGGTCCAGCGTGGCGGGCTGCGGCTTGTCGACGCGGATGGCAGCACCGTCTGTCGCGCAAGCCGATAGCAATAACAGGCTGACGATGTACGGCAAACTCTGGGTTCTCATCGCTTTCTCCTTTTGCATAAGCGGGCAGGAAGATGGTCATTATTCAGGAATGCCGTGAGGAACAATTGCGCTTACGCAAGTACTGGTTGGTTTCCTTTTTGCTTGCGCAGACGCAAATATTCAGCCTGAAGGTTTCGCTCTAATGGACGGATCGTCTGCACGATCAACCATGGGAGACAGCATGAGCATTCCATCCAAAGTCTTGTGGGGAGAGGGCCTGTTTTTGCGGCCGCAGCACTTCCAGCAGCAGGATCAGTACCACGAAGCGCGCCTGCGCCATACGGTGCAAACGCTGCATCCCTGTCTGTGGGGTGTACGTGAAATCGCCTGGGATAACGATGCACTCAGGGCGGGAAAACTGCGGCTGGAGACGCTGTCGCTGATCTTCCGCGATGGCGAAATCATCGATGCGCCGTCCAGCGTTCCTCTGCCCGAACCAGTCGATTTGGCGCGCATTCCGGCCAATGTCATGGAAGTCAGCTGGTACGCGGCGCTGCCGTTGCTGGTGGCAGGCGCCAGCAACGCGGATGCCCAAGGTGGGCGCTATCGGCAGGCCAGCCGGAACATGGCCGACCTGTACACGCAAGCCGTCAGCACGGAGGTCAGTTTCCTCAACAGCGCAGTGAGGCTGCTGTCGGACCTGGAACCGCTGGGCGCATTTGAATGCGTGCCGGTGATACGGTTGCGGCGTACAGTCACGGGCGGCTTTGAAGCAGATCCCGCATTCATTCCTCCCGCCCTCTCGATCGATAGCGCACCGGCGCTCAAGGCCGTGCTGGACCGGCTGCTGGATGCGCTGCAGGCCAAGGTGCAGTCGCTGCAAGGCCATATGCGTGAACCCAGCCGCAATGTGATTGAGTTCCGTTCGGGTGACGTGTCGTCGTTCTGGCTGCTGCACACTGTGAGCACGTCCGCGGCAACGCTGCTGCACTATGCCCGCAATCCAGAACTGCATCCAGAGCGTCTGTTTGAAGCGCTGCTGTCACTGGCAGGCGCCATGATGACTTACTCCAAACAGTATGCGTTGATCGACCTGCCCAGCTACCGCCACGAAGACCCCGCCACCTGCTTCTACGCGCTGAGCGACATCATTCGCGACTTGCTGGATACCGTAATCTCCACCAAATACTTCGCCATCGCGCTCAGCGAAGACAAACCGAGCTACCACTTCGGCAAGCTTGATTCGGGAAAGATCGACCAGCGCACGACGCTGTATCTCGCGGTGAGCGCCGCGCTTCCCGCACTGGAACTGGTGGAAGTCGTTCCGCTGCGCGTCAAGGTTGGCGCACCGGACGACGTCGAGAAATGCGTACTCTCGGCCATGCCCGGTGTCAAACTCACGCACGCGCCGCAGGTCCCGGCGGCGATACCGATCCAGCCCGACACCTATTACTTCGCATTGGAGGGCAAAGGCATGCTGTACGAGCAAATGCTCAAGGCACAGTCGATTTCGATTTACGTACCTGCCGGCATACGCGACTTGCGTCTCAGCCTGATCGCGGTGACAGCATGACGCGGCCAGTCGAACGCCGTGCGATTCCTACGCTGATGGGCGGTCAGCGCAAACAGGTGCAGCCAGGCTACGGCCATGTAAGCACGATGGTTGATCTGCTGCAGGAAGGCTTCTATCTGCTGTTCATGCTCAGGAACGGCAGTGAGCCGCCATCAGAAAGCGCGCTCCTCGACACCATCACAGCGTACCTGGCGGACTTCGATGGCGAGGCGCGCAAGCTGCGCGCAGGCGGCCAGGATATCGACGACGCCAAGTACGCATTTTGCGCGGCGCTGGATGAAATCATCCTGTCGTCGCAATTCTCCATGCGCTTTGCGTGGGAGCGCAGGCCGCTGCAACTGGTGATCTTTGGCGATCAACTCGCAGGCGAGCATTTCTTTGATCGCCTGGAAGCGCTACGCAGCGCAGGCAGCAACAGACTCGCAGCGCTGCAGGTGTTCCATATGTGTTTGCTGATCGGCTTCCGTGGCAAGTACACGCTGGATGCGAGCGACAAGCTGGCTTACCTGACCGCGCGTCTGGGCGAAGAGATCGCACACATGCAAGGCAAAAGCAAAGGCTTTGCGCCACAGGCGGAACGGCCGGACCAGATCGTGCACAAGCTGCGTTCCAATACGCCGCTGTGGGCGATGGCCGCCGTGTTTGGGGCGATAGGATTGAGCGTCTATATCGCGCTGGATGCATCGCTGTCCAGCAGCACGCAAACCACGCTGGCGGCATATTCAGACCTGGTGAAGCTGGCGCCACGTCCAGCTTACGTGACCATCACTTTACCCTAGCTACTGCGCTACGCGGAATTCAATCCGCCGGTTGCGCGCACGGCCTTCCGCGCTGGTGTTGTCCGCCACGGGGCGATCTGGCCCCTGGCCTGACACCAGCACCATCTCCGGACTGATGCCCCGTCCAGACAAATAGGTCCTCACCGCTTCCGCGCGCGCCTGGCTGAGCGCAAGGTTGCTGTCCCGCAGGCCGACGTTGTCCGTATGACCGATAACCTCCACCCTCTTGCCTTTGACTTTTTGCATCGCCAATGCCATCTCGTCAAGTATGGTTTTCCCGGATGAAGTCAGTGTCGCCCTGCCGCTCTCGAATTCGATGATGCGCCGGGCCAGCGTCGTATCCAGCAGATTCTGCTCGGCCGCGCTAACACGCAGGCCATTGTTCACTGTGTAGCTGGGATTGAGCACGGTGGCGATGTCGCTGGCGATCTGCTGCCGCTGCACCTCGTTTGCCACCTCGCCGCGCAGCGTAACGTTGGTGCCATCGATTTTCAATTCCCCCTTGCTGACCAGTTTGAGGTTGGGACTAATCAGCTTTTGCACATAAGCGTTCCAGTTTGGCGGTAACGATACCTGTGCGATGGTCAGCTGGTCCACCACGCGGTCTGCGCCATACAGCGCCCGCAACTGCGCCAGCACGCCCGCCTTGCTGGCTTCATCCGGCACGGCGCCGGTGGCGACAATCTGGCCGGGTGTTTGCGCGGCGGCGACGGATGTCAGCAGCGTCAGTAACGTCAAGATCTTGAGCATGAAACACCTCTCAAAAAAAGGTTTCGTGGAACAGCGCCTGCGCAGAGCGCAGCGATAACTGGCCCTGCTCCAGGTACGCCGACAGCTTTTGTACCTGTGCGTTACCCATCGCCTCATCGACCCAGCCGGTGTCATTCAGATTGATTTGATGTTCGGTTGCGCTTTGCGGATCCATGATGGCGGCCAACACTTCCGGCGCAGCGCCACTAAAGCCGACAACCAGCGATGGCAGCTGGGTCAGAAACAGGCTGAGTTCATAATCCGCTTGCCGGAGAAACGGGACGATCAGGTCCAGCCAGAAAGCCGCGACCAGATAGCGTAGCTGCGGTGACGACGGCAACGGTAGTACCAGACTTTTTTCCAGCCGGCCTGCCGTGGCACGTTTTACCGGCTCCAGTAGTAATGCGATGGCCAGAATGACGCGGCGTACACAGACTCCTGGCAGTATGGCTTCCATCGCCGCGACGGTATAGCCATCAAGGAAATCGCCGAAAGACGGTTGATCGGCAGAGAGGACTTCAATCAGCGTTCCAGCAAGTGTATGTAGTGCAGCGGCAGGCTGCTGCGCTGCCAGCACTTCGCGCGTCAGTTCTTCCAGCGTATCCCACAACGGCGAAAATATCAGCGGACAGCGCGAAATGAAGAGGGAGGGATCGTCAACCTCGATAGCGCTCATGCCGAGAAATGGATAGCGCCGCTGGGAGCTGTCTGCACTGGCGACCAGATGCCCCGCTACGGCGCACCGGCTGCGCGTGCCGACGAAGGCGAAATGCAAGGGCCGCGTGGCATCGTAATTCAGCTTCCAGCGGGGATCGGTGCTCAACAGATTCATGACATCAGCCAGCCAGTCATCCAGCAGGCTGGCCAGCGCCAGGTTATCCACCGCTTTCACAAAATCGCTACGCGCAGCCAGTTTACCGAAATAGCCGATGCGGGCCATCTGCATGCCGCGCTTCATTGCGCACCTCCCATTTGCGCACCGGGCGATCCCACAACCACCTCGGGCAACTGCATGCCGCGATAGCCCTGTCCTTGTCCTTGCGCGCCGCCGCTTTCAGGACTGCTGACGATCTTGAGGCCCATCGCCACGGTAATCGCCCCGCTGGTCCAGCGCAGTTCAAACTCGCCGCTGTCGCGCCGCTGCTTCGCCGCCGAGTCGATCATGCGCTTGAGGCCAAACTGCCCTGCTTCATTGACGACATCCACATTGCGCCCATCCAGCATCGTCACCGTGATGCGTGCGCCGGGTATTCCCTGAGCACTGGGGTGCACCATACTGGCCCACTGGGCTGGCGTGTTGCGGTAACGGAGCTGCTGGCCGTCTATCTCCACCGTGTATTCCTGCGTTCCGGGTGCCGGCATGGGCTGGATCTGGAAAATGGTCTGCGCATTGGCGCTCGCCCCCATGGGCGCGATCCATGACGCAAAGCGCGCGATCGTCTGCGGTGACAAGGCAATGCCCATATCAGCCCAGGTGCGCGGCGCCAGCGCATCGCCGCGCCGCAGCACCAGCGGCCCCATTGCGCTATTGGCGAATTTGGCGATGGCGCCATCGGGGCCAAAGAACTGCGCGATCTCGGAATTGGCCGCTTCTATCCGCGCCGTCGGCGCGAATGGATATTTATCCGCCAGCGATTGCTGGAAAGGCCGATACACCTGCGCTGACCAGGTCTTGTTCAATTCCGCCTCCACCGAGGGAATCAGCACGGCAAACGTCTGCATCAGCGGCCGGACAAGAACAGGGCGCAGGCCCTGTTTCTGCGCATCGGTCATCCCGGCCAGCATCTGCTCATCGACATAGCGCAGTGCATCGCTTAGCTCGGAGCCATTGCCTTCCAATGTCTGCTGCATTAGCTGCCGTGCGCCAGGTCCGGCATCTCCCTGGTTTTTGAGCTGATTCAAACGGCTGCGCAGTTTGGACAGCGCATCCAGATAGCCGCGCATCAGTGACGGTTCTTTTGCGGCCAGCAGCCGGCCCAGGCCAGTAAGGTCCTGCCCAGCTGGCGCCTTGGCATCCAGCTGCACGGTGAACGATGCCGGCGTCTGTCGCAACAAGCTGTATTTGATCCAGTGGATCAAGCCTGTCTGCACCTGTGCAGCTACAACACCTTGGCTATCCCACGCGGTTTGCTCATGAATCGCCGTCAGCACGCGCGATATGGGCGAAGACTGCGGATCACCCAGCCGGTTCATGGCTGCGACAGCGGCATCGAGTCCGTTCAGATTGGCGACATTCACGCCTTGCAGGAACTTCTGCCACTCGCGTGCATAGTCAGCCTTGTAGAGTTCAGTCAGATTTTTCTGGATCTGTTCGGGGCTGCCTTCCAGCGTCAGATCATCACGCGCGGCAGTCTTTAGCACCCAGTCCACGCTTTGCAGCTCATGGTTGGCCGCTTCGCGGATCGCGTCCTTCACGAACTTCTCCCAGGCCTCGCGCGTGTACGCGCCCGGCACGGCATAGCTGCCCGTGACCAGCGCCTGATCCTGTTCACCAACCGCGCGCGCTACCGTCATCGCAGCGAAGCGCGTATTGGCACGGGTGCGGATTTCGACATACACGCGTTCACGCGCCGGCATGCCGCGCACCACGCGACGCAGGCTTTCACGCGCCTGGTCCACCAGTACCAGCCGTGGTTCGATACGCGGCCAGGCTGGGTCGGGAATCTGGCCGAGATAAAAACTCATCAACCGCTCCGCGCTGTGTATCATCAGCTCGCGCGGCATCGTTCCGCGATTGTTTTCCAGCCATGCGCGCCAGTGGCGTGGCAGCTGGTCGTTCAGGTGCGTCGCTTCAGCATGCGATTTATCGGCCAGCATCAGATAGCTCTTAAGCGCGTTATACGCCTCATCGACATTTTGCGAGCCAGGCTTGAATTCGGAGAGCAGCATCTCAAGATTCGCGACGACTGGCATCAGCATGACGTTCTTCACGCCAGCGAAGTACTCTTCCCGCAGTTTACGCTCCAGCAGTTCGCCCTGATAAAGCCCCATGCGCAGCGACCACGGACGCGCTGCGCGATATTTTTCAAGCTGCGCGATACGGTCCTGCATAATCTCCAGCGCTTCCAGCCGTGATTGCAGATCGATCCGCCTGGCCTGCAGTTTGGTGACCTTGTCGAGATCCGCCTGCACATTGCTAACCAACTGGCGGTTCGCCATGTACGACCAGCTCCATCCACCCAGCGATGCGCCCAGCAACAGCACAGCCGCAAAGAAGGCGGCGTACTTCAAGCGCAACCGGGTCTTGCTGGCATACTGCGAAACCAGGTCCTTGTCCGCAAAAATCACTTTGCGGAATAGCTGCAGCAGGAAGAAGCCCGCGTGCCCATCTCCCGCCGTCACCGGAGCATCCGGCGCAGTCAAGGAAAACCGCTTGGCCACGCGTTGCGCCTGTTCGCAGCGCGGCATGCCTTCCTGTAGCGCGCTGGTGAAATAAAAGCCGCGAAACACCGGTTTGAACTGGAACGGATTTTCTTCAAACAGCGTGACAAGAAACGCGCGCAACGGTGCGCGTATGGTCGAGAACTCCTGCGGGAAGGTGAACACACCCGGCTCGATACGTCCACGCCGCTGCTGGCCCATGTTCGCCAGGCTGAGTGCTTTCAAGCCATCGCACAGCTCATCGAAAGTGTGATCGAAGAATGCCATCACCTGCTGGCTGGTGGTCTTGTGCTGATACGGCATGGTCGCGCCCCACACGCGCTCACGCTCATTGCGGTCGGCCTGGGCGAAGAAGTCGCCGAAGCCCGCAATCAGGTCCGCCTTGGTGAAGACCACATACACTGGCGCGTAGACTTCCAGGCGTTCGATCAGATCCTGCACCCGCTTGCGCAGGCTACGGGCCAGCTGAATCCCAAGTTCGGGGTCATCGCCCCGCAGCTCGGCAATGCTCACCGCGATGATGATGCCGTTGATCGGCGCACGGCGGCGGTACTTTTTCAGCAGCCCCAGAAAACCAAACCACTCGGCGCGGTGTTCCTCCTGCACTGCGTAGCGGCCTGCGGTATCCAGCAGAATGCCCTCGGTCGTGAAGAACCAGTCGCAGTTGCGCGTACCGCCTACGCCTTGCAGCACTTTGCCGTCCGCGAAAGGAAACTGCAAACCAGAGTTGCCGACCGCCGTGCTCTTGCCCGCCGCCGGATTCCCGATCAGCATATACCACGGCAGTTCGTACAAGGCCTGCGCGCCGGAGACGATACCGAGCCGGGAGCCTTTGATGGTGTCGATCGCCTTCAGCAGATTATCGCGGATCGCTTTCACCTCCGCGACGGAAGCATCCACAATGGCTTCGCCCAGCCGGGCCGACTCGCGCCGTGCGCGCCAGCGGCGCCAGCCCCACACCGCGCCGGCCAGCGCCAGCATCAACGCCATCGCGGCCAGCGCCCATATCAGCGCCAGCTCCAGCACTTGGGCGCCGAGATAAAAGAACGCCGCCATCGCTAGCATGCCCAGCACAGTGAGGTGGCGGCTGTCAGTCAGAAAATCCCAGGTTCTGCGCAGCATAGAGAATGTCCGGCGAAGACCGCAACGCCCAGGTGACGGGCGGACCAGATCGATGTTGCCATCAATAAAGCCGGGAATTCTTGCGCAAGAACAATAGCGTTTAATGCTTGACGACACCTGCCACACGCAATTCGGTGTGGCCGAAATCCATCATTGTCCAGCGCCCGCCCCAATGCAGGCCGAGCGCTTCCGCTGTCTGGCCATAGAGCTGATAACCGCGCATCGCCCATGGATCTTTTTCCGATATCACCAGCCGGCCATCGCGTAAAAATCCACAGTCCGCCGCAAGGCCAAACTGGTGATAGCTCTGGAACGCTTTGGCGTTGGTCACGCCCGGACCTGCCGCCGCCAGCGTGTTTTGCCGCTCCGGGCTGCGATATCCCTCCAGTATCGCCATGTCATAACCATGGCGCTCTTTCATGATGTTGAAGACCACCAGCAGCCGCTGCGCGAACGCGGGATCGAGCTGCTGCCAGTTGCGGTTTGCGCTCTCCAGCATGGGGCGCAGCAACGTGACTTCGGCAGTGGAAAAGGCCACCGGCGGCAAGGGCGCGGGTGCACTGAGCTGCTCACCTTGCAGCAAGCCCGCAATGTGGTCATTGATGGCGCGGGTATCGCTGTCGTAACCCGACAGCGCGATGCGGCCACTGAGCAGCAGCGCCAGCAACGGCGGCACTGTCAACAACACCGCAGCCGCCAAGACAAACAGTGAGCGCCGGTGCAGCACGCGCCGCCCGATGCTGCGGCCAGCCACATCGATCGACTGCATCACCACCTCGCGCCCGCCGGGAAACAGCAACAGCCAGGCGCCCAGACACGTCAGCAGGAAGAACAGCAGCATGAAAAAGAGAAACATGGTGCGCTCCATCAAAACGGGCCTATGCCACAAACCAGACACTGCATCGTAGGCCGTTCGCAGCACCGCGACCCGGGCCAGATCAAATGCGAAGGGGATATTGTGGAGACGTCGAAATCAAAGCCCGTATTGCTGGAGGCAGTATCCCGGCCGACCGAGAGCAAGCGCATCCTGGCGCAACTGGAGCACGGCACACAAACACATCACACCGGCTGGACGGTGGATGGCTGGACCGTCGCCTTGTTTGTCTTGCTGCTGTCGATGTGCGGCGTGGCGTGGCTCATGCATGATGGGAGCGTGACGCCGCAGCGGAATAAACACAGTTACAGCACGCAGGTACGCGGCGTCACGCCAGCACTGGCGCCGGCCGATGGCGAACCGCAGCCCGAGCAGGCAGCCACCATCATCAACGTCGCCTCCACAGACACAAGCGACGTCCCAACAACGGCAGCCACACCAGCGCGTGCACCAGCAACGCCAGCAAAACCCGTTCAGCCAGTGGCGCGGGTAGCGGCGGTACCCCGTGCTGCCGCACAGCCGGCAGACAGCGACGTCACGCTGCTCACGGCGCTGGTGGCGCACGCCGGCAAACCGAGCAAGGTGACGCCTGAACGCAACCGCGACGTGGTCGAACGCCAGGACGGCGACACCACTGCGCAACTGCTGGCGCGCTGCAAACAGCTGGGGCTCATCGAAGGCATGCTATGCCGTTCGCGCATCTGCTCCGGCCGTTGGGAAGCGGATGCGGCCTGCCGCACGCCGAGCCGCTAATCAACCACGCTTGGGAATCTCCAGCCCTTTGGCCACAGCCGGCCGTGCCACAAACGCCGCCAGCACGCGCTGGACGTTGGTGAATTTGTCGAACTCCACCAGCTCCCCGGCGCCGTAGAAGCCAACCAGATTACGCACCCACGGGAAGATGGCGATATCGGCGATGGTGTATTCATCGCCCATGATCCACTGGCGGCCTGCCAGACGCTGCTCCAGCACCGCCAGCAAGCGGCGGGACTCGTTGATGTAGCGGTCACGCGGACGCTTGTCCTCATACTCCTTGCCGGCGAACTTGTGGAAGAAGCCAACCTGGCCAAACATCGGCCCGATCCCGCCCATCTGGAACATCACCCACTGGATGGTTTCGTAACGGCCGGCCGCGTCCTTCGGCAGCAACTGGCCAGTTTTCTCGGCGAGATACAGCAGGATCGCGCCCGACTCAAACAGCGGCAGCGGTTTGCCATCCGGGCCATTGGGGTCAATGATGGCGGGGATTTTGTTATTCGGATTCAGCGACAGGAATTCCGGCGACAGCTGGTCATTGGTGTCGAAGCTGACCAGGTGCGGCTCATACGCCAGGCCGGTTTCCTCCAGCGCGATGGAGATTTTCACACCATTCGGCGTCGGCAGCGAATACAGCTGGAGGCGTTCCGGATGCTGGGCCGGCCACTTGGCGGCGATAGGAAAGGCGGTCAAGTCAGACATGGTGAACCTACTCTTCAAGTCAAAGATGGACTGATTATCCACGAAGCCCGGCAATCCTGCTGAACAGCCCTATTTTTCGTTGGGGTGATACCAGAGCTCATGCCGTGCCAGCGGCGTGGCGGACGGCAGCAGCGGATTCTCCAGATTGAACACCCGGCGCCCCGGCAGCGCCGCGCGGCTGACTAGCTTGCCGTAGTAGGCCTCAAACAGCTGATCGTAACTGCCATCGGCCAGCATGCGTTTCATGCCGGACTCGATATCCGCCGCCAGCGCCACATTCGCCTTGTTGACGAAGTAGTAGAACGCGCTGGGATAGTGCAAGGCCAGGCCCGGCGCCACCACCAGGCCGTTGCGCGCGTGCTGCGCGGCTTCATCCCAGATCTCAAACGTCGCGCGCGGGAAGTAATCGACGCGGCCTGAAGCCAGCATCTGGAACATGCCGTTGTAGGCGGAGGCGGTCTGCACGCGGAAGCCGTTCGCGCGCAGGATGTCGGTATCTGGCCAGTCATGGCCTTGCAGCGCTTCGAGCGCGCGCAGATCGGCCACCCGCCGCAGCGTCTTGAAACGCGGCAGATCGTGCGCGCGTATCAGCAGCAGACGCCAGCCGATCAGGCCACGGTCCAGCGGTATGCGGATCGGCAGCAAATCCTTTTCGCGCTGCTGCGAAGTCATGGTCCACATCACATCGATGGTGCGGGCATGTTGCAGCTCCAGCAGCGCGCGGCTCTGGCGCATCAGCGGTCCCGCAGCCTGCAGCGCGTAATCGCCGGAGGAACGCGCCAGCGCCATGCGCAGCAGCCGCACCGGATAATGCTCGGCCTTGGGCTCCGGTCCATCGGAACGGGGAAAGCGCACCACCGTCGCCGCAGCGCGCACCGACGGCAAACTCATGGCCAGCAGGCCACCAAGCACGGAGCGTCTGAGGAGCTTCATGCGGTCAGCTCAGCGCGCATGCTCCAGGTACTGCTGATGATAGGCGATGCACAGTGCATGCAGTTCGTCGAAGCTGATTGCCAGCGCATTCGAGGCCAGCGCAATCGGACTGCCGACCAGCTTATAGTTCATGCGGTTGAAGACGCGCTTGATGGCGCCGCCAGACTCCACGTACTTTTGCGGATCACTCAAACGAACCACCAGGCTACGCTGCCGATTCACCGCAAACACCGCAAAGCCCTCGATCTCGGACCAGGGCACCAACCCGCCAGCGCCAAGCAGCAAACCGTCCCGGTTCAGCACCAGGCCAGGCTTCGTTGAAAACAACTTGCATAAGCCCACGACACCACACAGTCCGAAGAACACCATGGTCACGACACCAAGGCCGTGGACTAACACCGGACTATCGAGACGCCGATTTTGCTCGATCTCGGCAGCATCCAGCTGCAGTAGCCAATATCCCAGCCAAACAAATACCAGCGCGCCGACTACGGCGATCCAGATCTTGGTTTTACTGACCTCAATGACGCGCTCGCCAAGCTGTTGCATAACATTTCCACATCGTTAGTAGATACGCAATACTAACAGAAGATGCCCAAAAGAAAAAAGCCATCTGTGACCTTGCAACGAACTTAACGTTGCAAGCACACAGATGGCTTTAGAATTCTGGCTCCCCGACCTGGACTCGAACCAAGGGTCAAGACAATAGGAGAACTAAGCGCCCGGTATGTCCACTAAGATCTTAAGGAGTGGCGGAAAAGGTCTCCTCCAATATCCAACTCGCCTTTTCGGTTGTTCATGAAGTAGTGGACTTCGCAGAGAATCCGATAACTCGAGAAGAAGCCCTCCAATGCATCGTGCAGCTCTCGAGCCCAAGTAAGACGGTCTGCGTCTTTCGAAAAGAATTTGCGAATCTTCTCCGGGCTATCGCGGAGGTGGAACACATTGTTTCTGAAGTCCCTAAGCGGATGCCAGTGGGTGTTAATCAATTTCCCCAACGCGTTGGACAGGGGGAGCAATTCCTTAAATTCCCCAGGCCGTTCATCCATGAGCAGTCGGCGCATATTTACACCCTTGAATCCCTCACATGTGACAGCAAGGAATCCAAGCCAAGAGAAGAAGTAAATCCTACTCTGGACTTCGTCATTGCGACTCAATTTTCTAGCTTTCTTCCTTTTCGTTTTGAGCTTTTCATAATTCTCCCGCATCAGATCGGCCGCTTCGAAGTAGTGGGAATACAAGGTCATAACCATGTCGCGATTCCGGCTTGGGAGCATGTCACCGGGTTGAGTGGAATCGATATCTATGGCAAGAACCCGCGTGGCATCGGCGAAATATAGCAGGCCGGACCTCGAATGCTCCAGTTCACCGGATGCTATCGCTGCGTCGAAAGATTTTTCGATTTGCTCCGCACTGTCGAAACCGAAACAGGGCAATCGGTCCCTTGTGAAGTGAGCTAACCGCCACAAGTCAAATCCGTCGATCTCGCCGTTTTCGCCAAAATCGAAGTCAACTTTTCCGGTATCCAGTTGCACCTCGCAACCGGCGCCATGCTTGTGATATTTAATTCCGCAGGCAAGAACGCCACTACCCGGAATATCGTATTTCCAGCCATGCAAAAGAGCTGTACGGCATTTTTATACCGGACCTGTACATCAACGCTACAGCGTCTCTCACGCGTGTTTGGTATTCGTTGATTAGCTGCTCGAGGTTCTTGTCCATGCATGTCCCTATTCGGGCGCTAGGAAGCTGCGTATGTCGATAGTTGGCAAACGACAGCTACGCTATCCATGGGTGCTGGTAACATAGTACGATTAATTTCTCCTCCAGCCAAGTGACCTCATCAGGTGGGTGCTAAGCTGTACGTCTCGCCGAAGCCAAAAGACCAGCCCCCCCCACCGGCAATCTAGTCCCAGTACCGAGCCCCAAATGACAAAAAAGGGGTTACATCCCGAAGCATGTAACCCCTTAATCTGTACTACTAATATTCTGGCTCCCCGACCTGGACTCGAACCAGGGACCTGCGGATTAACAGTCCGTCGCTCTACCGACTGAGCTATCAGGGAAAAGAGGCCGCATTATATACGGCCATTTTTCAGCTGTCTAGGCTGAGGCGGATTTAATTAAAAGCCGCCGCGGAACTGCACGCCAAACTGACGTGGCTCGTTGACGAAGCCGGTCAGGTTGTTGAAGTCGATGCCGCCGATGATGCGCTCGGTGTTGGTGATGTTACGCGCGAAACCAGCAACTTCATACTTGCCGCCGGCCCAGTTGTAACCCACGCGCAGACCGCCTTCCACCATCGACTTGCCGGTGAACTCTTTCGACTCGTACAGGAAGAAGTTGATCTTGCTGCGGTACGACCAGTCGGTCAGCACGAACAGGTTGCCGTCCGCCAGTGGCCAGTTGTAACGCGCGGTGGCGTTCACGATGACCTTGGCAGCTTGTGGCAGCGGATTGCCGTTGATCGACACCAGGCCGTTGGCACCGATCGGATCGGTGATGGTGCACTGGGCGCACTTGGCCACGTACAGGTTAGGATCTTCGATCTTGGTGAAGTTGTACGAACCGCTCAGGCTGACTTTGAAGTCCGGGGTCACGAAACCTTCGATCTCGCCTTCCAGGCCACGGCCAACAGTCTTGGCTGCGTTGATCAGCTTGGTCACGTTGGAGTTACCACCCACCACGGTCAGCTGCTGGTTCTTGACTTCGTAGTCAAACACGCTCAGCGACGCGCGGGCGCGGCGGTTGAACAGGTCGGCCTTGATGCCGGCTTCGTACGAGGTGATGGTTTCCGCATCGGCCACGGTGATCGGCACCGACGCCGAAGCAGCGGCGATCGATGGTGCGCGGAAGCCGGTCGCTACGCGGGCGTAGGTGCTGACATCCTTGTTGATCTTGTAGGTGCCGCTCAGGTCCCAGTTCGCCTTGTTCTTGCTCTCTTCAACCGACTTTGGACCGATCTGGGTCACGTTCCACGATTCCACGGTGCGGAAGTCTTTCTGGTCGTGGGTGTAACGCAGGCCGCCGCGTACGGTGAAGTCGCTCGACACGTCATAGGTCACCGAACCGAACGCTGCGTACGCGGTGTTGTTCTGGTGGCTGGCCAGGTGCGAGGTCTGCACCTGGGTGTTGCTGTCGAAGTTGTCGCTGAAGCCGTCGCCGCTTTCCTTGAAGTAGTAGACGCCGGTCTGCCAGTTCAGCGGGCCAGCGTTTTTCGACTCGACGCGGAATTCCTGGCTGTACTGCTTCAGGCCGGTCAGCCCGCCACCGGTTTGTACCTGGAATGGAATGAAGCCAGGGCCGGTTGGGGTGCCGCCGTCGATGTCGCCACGGCTGTAGTAGTTGTCCACGGCTTCGTAGCCGGTGATCGAGAACAGCTTGACGGCGCCCAGGTCCCAGGTCAGGCGGGCATTGGCGCCGTTGGTGCTCAGGTTCTGGAAGTTCTGGCCGTTGGTGTTGATCTTGGTGAAGTCGTAACCGTCAGCGAAGTCGTTGGTGCCCTTCTTGATCAGGTTGGCGCGGAACAGGCGCGCGCTACCGTCGGTGGTACGCGAGTGCACATTGAACAGCGCGTTGAAGGTGGTGCTCGGCTTGTACAGGAACTGCACGCGCTCGGCGTGTTCGTTGTAGCCTTCCAGCGCATCGTTCTGCTTGGTGAAGGTGTTGTCGACGAAGTTGTCGCGGTGCTGGCGCAGCGTCGACACGCGCATCGCCCATTCGCTCGACAGCGGAATGTTGGCGGCCGCTTCCAGCGCAGCGGTGTTGTGGGTGGCGATCGAGGCGCTGTAGTAGCCTTCGATCTTGTCCAGGTTCGGCTTGGCCGATTCAAACTTGACCACGCCAGCCGGGGTGTTACGGCCGAACAGGGTGCCCTGCGGGCCGCGCAGCACTTCCACGCCCGCCACGTCAAAGACCGGGTAGCCTTTCAGGATGCCGTTCTCTTGCACCACGTCGTCATAGATCAGCGACACTGGCTGCGAGGCGAAGGTGCTGAAGTCGGTGTTGCCATAGCCGCGGATGTAGAAGCGCGGGAAGGTACGGCCGTTCGACGATTCCACGTTCAGCGACGGCACTTTGCCTGCCAGGAAGCGGATGTCCTGGCCGCCGGACAGCAGCACATCGAGTTTTTCATCTTTCAGCAGGGTGACGGAAACCGGCACATCCTTGATGTTCTCGGCACGGCGCTGTGCGGTCACAGTCACGGTTTCCAGTTGCGGCTCGGTGCTTTGTGCCAGGGCGGTGCCAATAGGCATAAGGGCGCTCAGCGCCAGCAGGCGCTTGTGCATCTTCGACAGTTTGATCATTCAATTTCCCGATTTAAATGTAGTGCAAAGAGTTAAAAACAGTGTCCCCTGTTCTCTCTTTTCTGGTCACTACCCGTTCATCTGTCGTGATCGTGGTAGCGCGTGGCAGCCCTGAATCCGCCCGCGGTGGCTTTCAATAATGCACTGACTTTTTTGAAAGGCGATATTCTCTTTGATGCATACCATGTATTGCAAGTCGAATATAACAACCAGCCAATTAACGGTTAGAAATTCGGCTAAAGATATGCAATAACTGAATATTCAGTGGCTTAGGCGTGACAGTACAGCCACACAATGGCAGGAACAGCAAGCTTGCTGTCGAAACATGAACCTGGGAGAAGATGGGCGCGTGTAGGAATTTCGCCACAAAAACAGCACGGCCAGCGCGACGCTGGCCGTGTGGGAGGGAGGATTACATGCCGAGCGATTTCAGCAATTCGTCAGCGTCAGGATCGGACGATGCGGTGGACGACGACGGTGTGGACTGGTGGGCCACGCGTTGCTCGTCGAGCAAGGCATCCGGATCGTCGATTTCGCTGGAGTCAAAGTCGTGCAGGCGGATGAACTCGGTGCGGTCGATGGCCAGTTCCAGGTAGAAGATATTGCCCTTCTCCGTGTAGAAGCTGACGCGGCGCATTTCCGGGCGGTCCAGCGGGGTATCGACGCTGAGCACGATCTGCTTGTTCAGCACCAGCATCTTCGGCTGATTCTGGGTGATATTGGTTTGCAGTTCACGGCGGATCTTGCCCGTAAAGTCGCCGACGATCTGGTTCATGAGCTCGCCCATGATGTTGGCCACTTCATCCGAGGTGTGCGAGCTGGCCAGTTCCGACTTTGGCATGCCCATGTGCAGCATGTAGCGCTCGTAGATTTCCATGGCGGTATCGGCGGAGAAGTTCAGCACCACCAGGCCGGTGAAGCCGCCATCGAACAGCACGAAGCAGCCGATGTCCGGCTTCAGCCCGACCTTGGTAATCCGCTGCACCATGCCGGAATAGTTGACCTTGCTTTGTGTGGCGACGTTCAGCACCCGGCTCACCGAGTTGCACAGACTCATCAACAAGTCTTCCGTACCGTAGACAATTGCATCGTTTTCGTCGCTCATATCACTACCTCTACTTATTTTTTAAAGATGAAAGTACCGTTTCCCGGTCCAACGCGAGACGAAACAAGGCCACCTCGGCGAGCAAGCGGACTACCTCATCTTTCCATTGCTGATCCTGCAGCGCGGCGGCCGGCGTGGCAGCCAGGGTTCGGCGCAAGATCTCGACTTCAAGTTCCAGGTCCCGGACACGCCGCACGCTCGCGCGCGCCTCAACGCTCATGACCATGACTTCCCCTTCGGGCCGGAAATAAGATTCAGAATACCGACGCGCAAGATTCTCGTCCACTTGTATCGTGTATTTTGTGAATTTTGCGTGCCAAAATGCAAAAAGCGGCATGTCCCGCGTGCGCCAGGCTCTCAACACGGCGGCACTTACAGCGCCGATATCGGTGCGCTGCGTAACACTATCCGCGCCAACGGCGCCGTTGCCCATATCCAGGCGATTCCAGTCAGCCATCCATTGCAGCCCGCCGCCAACCTTACCGTGTTCGTGAATCTGGCCTATCAGTCCAACGGCGCGCTGGCGCTCGGCTATGCCCATCCGCCGCTGCCCAACATCACGGACGCCACGCTCAGCAACGCTGTTGCGGCCCTGTCCGGCTATAACGGCGGCGAGCTGAACGCCGCCTTGCTCGACAGCCTGGCACGCGTGAACGTGGCGGTCAGCGAAGCGGCACGTTTCAGCGATGTCAGTGGCGGCGTCGCCGGTGTGCTCGGCAGTGCCGCGCCTAGGTGCCGAATCTGGGCCAACTGCACGCCTGGGGCGGTCATACGCTGGGCGGCTGAGCGCCATGGTCGGCGCAAACCCTCTGCGCGGCAGCTGAAACGCAAAAAGCCCAACCGGTGAAGGTTGGGCTTTTCTGTATTCTGGCTCCCCGACCTGGACTCGAACCAGGGACCTGCGGATTAACAGTCCGTCGCTCTACCGACTGAGCTATCAGGGAATTGAGGCCAGAATTATAGCTGCCGAAATTGGGCTTGGCTAGTCTTTATGATTTTTTACAGCCTAGCTCAGACAAAGGCGACGGTCACGCGCACGGCGCCACGTTGATTCGCCGGTAACAGGGAATCGCCGATTTCAGCACGCAGACTTGCCGCCACCTGATCGCGGACGGCAGCCGTGGCAGCGGCGTCGAAATGCGCCAGTGCCGCATTGATCGTGGCTTGTGCAGTCGCAGTGGGGAGATTCAGTTCGGCAGCCAGGCCGATCACCTTGACATTGTCCTTCCCATAATCCCAGGCATTGATGCCGCGGTGAATCGACACCTCGATGCCCTTGGGCGTGCTGGCGACCGCCGTGTCGGCGCCGATCTTGAGCTGAACATTGACCGGGCGCGCGGTAAAGTGCACATTGGTCACCTCGACCCGGACTTCCGGACTCGGCACCTTCGTCGTCGGGACAAAAATCTGGTTGATCGTGAACGTGACGTGGGCGGCCAAGTCCTGGTTGGCACCGGCCACGGGCACGCGGCGCATGCGCGACACCATCAGTTTGCCAACGCAACCATCCGCGCCGCCAATCGGGAAGGTCCAGATATTGTCGGTGGAAATGCGGACATTGAGTCCATTGGCCAGCGCAGTGCGAATCTGCTCAGTGGTGTTAAGCTGCTGGTTCTTGTCGCCGATCGTGATTGTCATGATGCTCTCCTGAAAATAAGTTGATGAACCACACAGAGGTTCAGGAGAAATATTATTGTTGGTGACACGCTGCGGTCTGACCATTGCTGACGCTGCCACAAACGAAAACGGCCCAGCGATTTCGCGCTGGGCCGTTTAATATTCTGGCTCCCCGACCTGGACTCGAACCAGGGACCTGCGGATTAACAGTCCGTCGCTCTACCGACTGAGCTATCAGGGAATTGAGGCCGGAATTATAGCCGTCCTTTGTCGAATTAGGCAACTTCTTTCGGCGCGATGCGCGGCAGGCGCAGCGTGAAACGGGCGCCATGGCCCAGCTCACTGTCCACCCGCACACTGCCGCCCAGCGCCGATGTGATCTGGTTGTAGACCACGCTCAGCCCCAGCCCGCTGCCGCCCTGCCCCAGGCGCGTGGTAAAGAATGGATCGAACACGCGCGCCAGATTGGCGGGCGAGATGCCGACGCCATCGTCGATCACGCCGATCTCCACCCAGTCGTCGGCATCGCTGCGCGCTGTAATACGAATCCGTCCCGCCAGCCCGCTGGGGTAGGCGTGCAGCAGCGCATTGTTGACCAGGTTAATCAGCACCTGCTCCAGCGCTCCCGGATAGCTGTCCATGACGATGTCATCCGGCACCTCACACACCACCTCATGGCCGCTCTTGCGTATGGTCGGCCCCAGCGCCACCAGAATTTCGCCGCAGGTTTTTTCCAGCCCGAACTCGCGCCGGCGCATGCTGGACTGGTCGACCGCCACCTGCTTGAAACTGGTGACCAGCTCCCCTGCCCGCCCCAGACTGTGCAGCAGGATATCCGCGCCCTGATTGACCCCGTCAATGAAATCCTGCATGCGCTTGCGCGTCACGCCTGCTTCGAGTTCCCGCGTGATATCCACGGCATTGCTCTTGAGCGTACTGGCCAGCATGAGTCCGTTGCCGATCGGCGTGTTGAGTTCGTGCGCAATGCCAGCCACCAGCTTGCCCAGCGCCGACATCTTTTCCGCGCGCAGCAAATCGACCTGCATCGTGTTGATTTTCTCCAGCGCCGCCTTGAGCTCCTCGTTGCTGCGCGCCAGCGCCTGGTTGGCATCACGCAGTTGCGCATTGCCGGCGATGAGTTCCTGCTGCTGCGCCATGACCTTGAAATCCGCCTCGATTGCCCGCTTGATCTCCCACAGCAACGCCACATAGCGCTCCTGATATAGGCGCTTTTTGCTATCGAGCACGCAGATGGTGCCAAACACCTCCTGATCCGGCCACAGCAAGGGCACACCCAGGTAGGAAATCATGTTCAACGCGACATCGGGATTGTCTTGCCAGTGCTCGTCTTCCAGCGCGTGGGGCACCTGGAGCACGTCACGCGTGGCCATCACGGTTTCACAGTACAAGCCGGTGCTCAGGTTGGCCTTCTCGTGCGCTTCGTAGGGATTGCCCGGCGTATGGCTGGACACCAGCACTTCGATCTGCTCCGGCCAGACGCGCATGATCAGACCAGCCGGCACATCAAAAATGCCGGCCATGACATTGGTGGTCTGCTGCCACTTTCCCAGGAAATCATCAGAAACGACGTGATGCTGCATCATAAGCCGGCTCCTTGGTCAGTCGGCCCTCGGAAAACGTGCCGATAGTCAATGGTAGGCCGATTTGCGGAATATTTGTAAAAATAATCTGCGATGCATCAAGCCAGCCCAAAATGCAAAAACCGCATATTTCCATAAGAAAATATGCGGTTTTCAGTATTCTGGCTCCCCGACCTGGACTCGAACCAGGGACCTGCGGATTAACAGTCCGTCGCTCTACCGACTGAGCTATCAGGGATTAGAGACAACATTTTATACTGTTTAGTTCACATCAGCAAGATGCGCTACTGCAGGTATTCCATGTTGCCATTTCTTCGCCTCATGCTTTGCAGCGCAATGCGAAGAAACAAGAGTTTAGAGCACTTTGGCGATGGCGTCAATAACGACATCAATATTGCGCGAATTCAATGCAGCCACGCAAATCCGGCCCGTGTCCACAGCGTAGATCGACTGCGCGCGCAACTGCTCCACTTGCGCCTTGCTCAGGCCCGAGTACGAGAACATGCCGATCTGGTCACGTACGAAGGCAAAATCGTGGCCCTTGGCAGCCAGTTTGGTCACGAACGCTTCGCGCATTTCCTTGATACGCACGCGCATGCCGGCCAGTTCGTCTTCCCACAGTTGGCGCAGTTCCGGCGTGGTCAGCACGGTGGCCACCACCTTGCCACCATGGACCGGCGGGTTGGAGTAGTTGGTACGCACCACGCGCTTCAGTTGCGACATCAGGCGCGCCGCTTCTTCGCCGCTCGACGCCACCACGCTCAGCGCGCCCACGCGCTCGCCGTACAGCGAGAACGACTTCGAGAACGAATTCGATACCAGCAGCGGGCCGCCCGCTTCCGCAAAGCGGCGCACCACCGCGCCATCTTCCGCGATGCCCGCGCCGAAGCCCTGGTAAGCCATGTCCAGGAACGGCACCAGGCCGCCGGCGGTAATCGCCGCAATGACTTCGGTCCACTGGTCCGAGGTCAGGTCAGCGCCGGTCGGGTTGTGGCAGCACGCGTGCAGCAGCACAATGGCGCCGCGCGGCATGGCTTTGAGGTCAGCCAGCATGCCGGCGAAGTTCACGCCGTGGGTGGCCGCATCGAAGTAGGCGTAGTTGTTGACTTTGAAGCCGGCGCTTTCAAACAGCGCGCGGTGGTTTTCCCAGCTTGGGTCGCTGATGTAGACTTCGGCATCCGGTGCGAAACGCTTGAGGAAGTCGGCGCCGATTTTCAGTGCGCCAGTGCCACCGATGGCTTGCACCGTGACCGCACGCTTCTCTTGAATTACCGCGCTGTCGGCACGAAATACCAGCTCTTGCACCGCTTTGTCGTAGGCCGCCAGACCTTCGATCGGCAGGTAGGTGCGCGGGGCTGGTGCTGCGATCAGGATTTCTTCCGCTTTCTGCACGCACGATAGCAGCGGCACTTTACCGTTGTCGTCATAATAAACACCGACGCCCAGATTGATTTTGTTTGGATTCTGGTCGGCGTTAAAGGCTTCGGTAATACCCAGGATAGGGTCGCGTGGTGCCATGTCGATGGCGCTGAACAAGCTAGGATTCGTCATGATAAGATTGGATTCGATTGGAAGCGGTTCGCAGCAGAGATGTATAGACAGCGCCCTTTAAAATAACGACTTCAGGCCGCTGGCAGGCCATTATTCTAACAAAGGTCTGACAAGATGGCTGATTTACCTGTAGCTGATACCCCCAAGGCAACCGTGGTGACGTTCCCCGATTCGCCCTTTAAATTGCACCAGCCCTTCCCGCCTTCCGGCGACCAGCCGACGGCAATTGACCAGCTGTGCGAAGGCGTCAACGACGGCCTGTTTTTCCAGACGCTGCTGGGCGTCACGGGCTCCGGTAAGACCTATACGATGGCCAACACCATCGCCCGTCTGGGCCGCCCGGCCATCGTGTTCGCGCCCAACAAAACCCTGGCAGCACAGCTGTATTCGGAGTTCCGCGAATTCTTCCCGGAGAACGCAGTCGAGTACTTCGTGTCCTACTACGATTACTACCAGCCGGAAGCTTACGTACCGCAGCGCGACCTGTTCATTGAAAAGGATTCGTCCATCAATGAGCACATCGAGCAGATGCGCCTGTCGTGCACCAAGTCGCTGATGGAGCGCCGTGATGTGGTCATCGTCGCTACCGTGTCGGCCATCTACGGTATCGGCAATCCCAACGAATACCACCAGATGATCCTGACCTTGCGCCAGAAGGACCGCGTCTCGCAGCGCGACATCATCGCGCGCCTGATCCAGATGCAGTACACGCGCAACGAAGTGGACTTCGGCCGCGGCACCTTCCGCGTGCGTGGCGATACGCTGGACATCTTCCCGGCCGAGAATGCGGACCTCGCCGTGCGCCTGGAACTGTGGGACGACGAGCTGGAATCGATCCAGCTGTTCGATCCGTTGACTGGCCGCGTCAAACAGAAGATCCCGCGTTTCACCGTCTACCCTGGCTCGCACTACGTGACGCCACGCTCCACCGTGCTGCGCGCGGTGGAAACCATCAAGGCCGAGCTGCGCGAGCGCCTGGAGTTCTTCCGCAAGGAGAACAAGCTGATTGAAGAGCAGCGCCTGGAACAGCGCACCCGCTTCGACCTCGAGATGATGGCGGAAATCGGCTTCACCAAAGGCATCGAGAACTACTCGCGCCACCTGAGCGGCGCCAAGGCGGGCGAACCGCCGCCAACGCTGGTGGACTATCTGCCGAAAGACGCGCTGATGTTCCTCGACGAATCGCACGTGCTGATCGGCCAGCTCAGCGCCATGTACAACGGCGACCGTTCGCGCAAGACCAATCTGGTGGACTACGGCTTCCGCCTGCCGTCCGCGCTGGACAATCGCCCGCTGAAATTCGAAGAGTTCGAGCAGAAAATGCGGCAGACGATTTTCGTCTCGGCGACGCCGGCCGACTACGAAAAAACCCGTGCCGACCAGGTGGTGGAACAGGTGGTGCGCCCGACCGGCCTGGTGGACCCGCAAGTCATCGTGCGCCCTGCGCTGTCGCAGGTGGACGACCTGATGTCCGAGATCACCGACCGCGTCGCCAAGAACGAGCGCGTGCTGGTAACCACGCTGACCAAGCGCATGTCGGAACAGCTGACGGAATACCTGGCCGACCACGGCATCAAAGTGCGCTACCTGCACAGCGATATCGAAACCGTGGAGCGCGTGGAACTGCTGCGCGACCTGCGTATCGGCACGTTCGATGTGCTGGTCGGGATTAACCTGCTGCGCGAAGGCCTGGACTTGCCGGAAGTGTCGCTGGTGGCGATTCTGGACGCCGACAAGGAAGGCTTCCTGCGTTCCGAACGCTCGCTGATCCAGACCATCGGCCGCGCCGCGCGTAACCTGAACGGCGTGGCCCTGCTGTACGCTGACCGCATGACCGACTCGATGGAGCGCGCCATCGGCGAAACGGAACGCCGCCGCGCCAAGCAGATCGCCTACAACGAAGCAAACGGCATTACGCCGCGTGGCGTGAAGAAGATCATCAAGGACATGATCGACGGCGTCTACAGCGAGAAGGAAGCCAAGGTAGAGCTGGAGGTGGCGCAGGAAACTGCCAAGTACGAGGCCATGAGCGAGAAGCAGATCAGCAAGGAGATCAAGCGTCTCGAGAAGGCCATGCTCGATCACGCGAAGAACCTGGAGTTCGAGAAGGCCGCGCAGGTGCGCGACCAGCTCCATCACCTCAAGCAGCAGCTGTTCGGCGCGCCAGGCGCCGACACACTGTCTTAAATCTGCGCTTACGGCGCCTTGACGAAACTGCTCAAGGCGTCGATCAGTTGCGGCGCCACAGGCATGTCAGGGCTGCCGTAAGATTTCTGCTGCAAGGCCTCGTCCTTGCCGACCATTTTCAGCAGATGGTTCATGCCTTCGACGATCACCAGCCTGGCCTTGGGCGCGGCTGCGGACAGCTCCTTCGCCTCCGTTTCCGGCACCTGAATGTCGGACGTGCCTTGCAGGATCAGCACCGGCATCTTCAACGCTGCGATGGCCTTGCGCGGATCGTGCTGCAGCGATGAAATCAGATACGGCTGCACTTCCGGGCGATACAGCACCATCAACGGCGGCGGTACCTTGTCCACCGTTTTACCCTCCTTGAGCGCGGCCAGTATGCGGTCGCTTTCGTCCATCAGCGGCGGCGGCAGCTTGTCCTTCAACTGCTCGCGCAGGACTTCATCCAGCGCATGCGCCGGACCGGCGATCAGCACGCAAGCATCGGCGCCGCCCTGCGCACAGGCTTCCGATGCGATCTGTGCGCCTTCGCTATGCCCCGCCATCACCACGCGCGAGAAGCGCGGGTCGGCGTGCAGCTTGCGCAGCCATGCGGCGGCGTCGCCAACATAGTCATCCAGGCGCAGGTTCTCTTCCTTCCACACCGGCAGCGCGCTGGCGCCGATACCGCGCTTGTCGTAGCGTACGGATGCGATGCCTTGCCTGGCCAGGCCTTCCGCCACCATGCGCAGCGCATCGTTCGGGCCAGGCAGCAGCGTGTTGTTGCCGTCGCGGTCGGTCGGGCCGGAGCCGGCATGCAGCAGCACCACTGGCACCTTGCCACTGACGCCATCCGGCGTGAGCTCGGTGCCGTAGACTGTGCCGCCGCCCACATCCAGCGACACCGGGCGCTGCGCGGCGAACGCCGGCACCGACGCGGACAACATCATCAAAGACAGCAGTAACTTACGACGCATACTTTTCTCCATTCATTGAGGAAGACGTTTGTACATCACGAACGAGTAACCGATCACCGCCGGCGTCCAGGCCAGCATCAACACCAGCAGCAGCCATTGCGGTGCACCGAGCGCCATTGCGCACAGTCCCAGCAGACCACTACCCACCATCAGCTTGCCCGCCAGGCGATGCGTGACGTACCAGACGCGCTCACTGGCCAGCGTCCACGGCGTGCGGATACCGACAAAGAAATTGCTGCGCACCTTGCCCATCGGATTCCCCATCAGGACCAGCACCACAAACAATATCCCCTGCAGCAGATGCACCACGCCGAACTGCATGCCCAGCGCATTGCACAGCACAAGCAGCTCGATCGCGCCAAACAGTGCAACCGGCAGCATCATGAGGTAACTGTAGGTGTCGCCGGAGGCCTCCAGCGCGTACTGCTTCGGTGACAGGAAGGGCAAAACCACGCCCAGAGCCAGCATGCCCGTCATTGTCCCGGGACCGAGCAGCCACAGTTGCCAGCGCGGCCCGTAGCCATCCACCTGGCCGGCAAAGTTCCAGTGCATGGGCATCTTCTCGGGCAGCGCGGAATAGTAGTACCCGGTGATGGCCGCCATGGCCAGGATCATCAGGATGCACAGCAATAAGGCACGCGGCTTCATTTCTTTTCTCCTTGATTTTCAGCGCTGGTCAGATCCATCATCCAGGCCAGCACGTCCTGCAGCACGGTGGTGTTGAGGCCATACCAGATGGTCTGGCCTTCGCGCCGACGCGTAATCAGATCCGCGTCGGCCAGCACCGCAAAGTGGTGCGACATGGTGGGCTTGCTCATGTCGAAGTGTTGCGCCAGGTCGCCAGCCGTCATCTCGCCCTGACGCAGCAGGCGCAGGATCTCGCGGCGGGCGGGATCGGCGATGGCTTTGAAGGCGCTGTTGGAGGCGTTCATTAGGCGAATATCTAATTAGACGGTTATCTAACTATAGATGTAAAAAAAGCAGGCGTCAAGCGCCTGCCTTCGGATTACAGGGTTTTAACGAACTCGCGGATGCCGCCCAGCAGCATCTCGACCGACATCGCCGTCAGGATCAGGCCCATCAGGCGCTCGAAGGCCGTCATGACCTGCGGGCCGAGCACCTTCTGCAAGCGCTCGGCACTCAGGAACACCAGCAGCCAGATCACGCCGACCGAAGCCAGCGCCGCCACGTGCACCAGCACCTCGCCCGTGCTCTCGCGCGAGAACAGCAGCACCGTCGCCAGCGCGGACGGCCCGGCCAGCGCCGGTATCGCCAGTGGCACGATGAACGGCTCGGCGCCGTCCGTGCGGCCCAGCACGCCGTCGGGATGCGGGAAGATCATGCGAATCGAGATCAGCAACAGGATCACCGCGCCGCCGATGCGCAGCGCCACTTCGGACAGGTGCAGCGCCGTCAGGAAGTGGCGGCCGAAGAACATGAAGATCAGCAGCAGCACAAACGCAATCGCGCATTCGCGGATCACGATGCGCGGCCGGCGTGAGATGGGCACGGGATTGAGCACGCTGGCAAACAGCGGCACGTTGCCGAAGGGGTCAGTCACCAGCAGCAGCAGGATGAAGGTCTGAAAGAAGTCCTGGGTCATGTAGTCTCTTAGGCAAAATAAAAACGGGAGCCGAAGCTCCCGTTTAAGTGTACCACCAGATTCAGCTTAAGCCGATTTACGGCGACGTGCTACCACACCTACCAGGCCCAGGCCGGCCAGCAGCATGGCGTAGGTTTCTGGTTCAGGTACTGCGGTAGTGACATAGTTGTAGGTCACTTTGGCGTAGCCATTGAATGCCGCAGTCGGTACCGTACGGGTGTTGCCAGCAGTATCCGAGAACGCAATGGTCGGCGCGCCAGCCAGGCCAGCGTGCAGATTACCGGTGCCGGTGAACAGCGACAGTACCGGCGCGGTGCTGTAGCTTGCGCTGCTGGTCAGCGGTGCGTTGAAAGAGTACACCGCGCCCGAAGTACCGGCGAAGTCACTAACGGTGTCAAACGCGGTCATGTTAAAGACCTTGGTAGCGCTCTGGTTCAGCGTCTGGGTCACACCCGTCAGCGTGAAGGTCAGCACGGCGCCCGCTTTGGCGGTAATGTCGGAAGCCGAGCTGGTGCTCAGGTTTTCTACACGCACGGTGGTTTTCAGATCGCTGAACAGCTGAACATCCACCGATTGCAGGGAGCCCAGGCTGGCGTTGAACTTGGCGAAGTCCAGGCCTGCGGTCGTGCCCTTGGCATTGGCGATGACATTCGAATTAACGGTATAGCTCTGCACAGCTGCCGATGCGTCAACAGCGGCGCTCAGGGCGGCGACGGCCAGCGCGATTTGAGTCAGTTTTTTCATGTTATTCCCTTGTGATGGTGCCGTCTGAATTACGCCTTGGCAGCGCGTTTGCGTTTTGCAGCAACGCCCAGTACGCCCAGGCCCAGCAGCAGCATGCCGTAGGTTTCCGGCTCAGGTACTGCCGAGGTGTAAGTGTAGGTGATGGTGCCGTAGCCGCCAGCCTTGGTGGCGAATTGCGCATCGATGCCATCGCCTTGAACCGACGACCAGCCTTTGGCCAGGATCTGGGTTGCGATGCTGCCGGTGCCGCTGAACAGCGCCAGGTCCGACACGTCGGAATAGACCGCGCTGTTGTGCGCCTGAACGGTTTTGCTGTTGGTGTAGGTATCGCCCGCTGCAACGTCGACGGTGGTCGAGAACACTGGCGCGTTGATCAGCACCAGGTTGGTGGCGTCAGGACGCTTCAGGGTCACGGTGGCGCCCAGGCTGAATGGCACGCTGGTGACGTCGTCGTTGTAGTTGGTCAGGCTGACATTGCCGGTGATGTCCGAATACAGGTCAAACTTGACCGAAGTCAGGGTGCCCAGCGAGGTGTTGAACTTGGCGAAGTTCAGGAAATCGGTCCAGTTGGTATCCTTGCTCAGGATCACATTGCTGTTATTCGATACCGTCACGGTAGCTGCCGAGGCAGATGCGGCTGCAAAAAAAGTAGCAACCAGCAGCGCTTGCGAAAGTTGTTTCAGTTTCATGGATTTTTTCTTTCCCACTAGAAATTATATATTCTGTTTGCCAACTTACTTCTGCAAGTGCCGTCGGCATGTATTTAAGCTGTAATTCACTTACTTCCAAACTTAAAGCTATCTTAACACAAAATATCCAAGAGTCATTTCTTTTTTACATTTTTAAAGTCAAAAAAGTAATTATTATTTCCCAACATAAACTTTGTGTTGTTCAGGACAGACAGCGATAAAAAAAGCGGCCCGCAGGCCGCTTGGGTGGACGTAAAACGCTAAGTAACCCTTACGCGCTTGCCTCACCTTTTTTGATCCAGGCCGCCAGCTGATGCGGGCGCAGCGCGTCGTAGTCCTCAAACGGCTGATGAATCCATGGGTTGTGCGGCAGTTCTTCCATCTGGTAGTCCGGACGGAATGCCGAGCTGCCCTTGGTCCAGATCACTGCGGTCTTCACTTCGGTCACGCCGGTGAAGTTCTGCTTCAGGTGGTCTACCACCTTCATCAGGGTCACGCCGGAATCGGCCAGGTCGTCCAGCAGCAGGATCTTGCCCGACAGCGGACCTTTGGTCATGGTCATGTATTTGGCGATGTCCAGGTCACCTTGCACGGTGCCCTTGTCTGCGCGGTACGAGCTGGTCGACAGGATCGCCAGCGGCACGTCGAAGATGCGCGAGAATACGTCGCCAGGACGCACGCCGCCGCGCGCCAGGCACAGCACCATGTCAAATTTCCAGCCCGACTCATGCACCTTGAGCGCCAGGCGCTCGATCAGGCGGTGGTATTCGTCCCAGGAGACCCAGAGGTGTTTTTCGTTCGATTGTGGGGTGTTCATTGTTACTTGTTCCTAAATTACGCGAACGGATGACGCAGCACGATCGTTTCTTCACGATCCGGGCCGGTCGATACCATGTCGATCGGCACGCCGACCAGTTCTTCGATACGCTTGATGTAGTTGCGGGCAGCCACTGGCAGAGCGTCCATGGACTTGGCGCCCACGGTGCTGTCTTTCCAGCCTGGCATTTCTTCGTACACTGGCACGCAGCGGGCAGCTTCTTCAGCGCCCGATGGGAAGATGTCCACGGCTTCACCGTCAATGGTATAGCCGGTGCACAACTTCAGCGATTCCAGGCCGTCCAGCACGTCCAGCTTGGTCAGGCACATGCCGGTCACACCATTGATCTGGACCGAGCGGCGCAGCAGCGCAGCGTCGAACCAGCCGCAGCGGCGGGCACGGCCCGTCACGGTACCGAACTCGTGGCCAACTTGCGCCAGGTGATGGCCGACGCCAGCATCGGTTGGCAGTTCCGAGGGGAACGGACCGGAACCCACGCGGGTGGTGTAAGCCTTGGTAATGCCCATCACATAGTGCAGCATGCTTGGGCCCACGCCAGCACCGGCGGCGGCATTGCCGGCCACGCAGTTCGACGAGGTGACGAATGGATAGGTGCCGTGGTCCACGTCCAGCAGCGAGCCTTGCGCGCCTTCGAACAGCAGGTTGGCGCCGGCCTTGTGCGCCTTGTACAGCGCGCTCGAGACGTCGGTCACCATCGGGCGCAGGCGCGGCACGTAGGCCAGCGCGTCGTCCAGGGTTTTCTGGTAATCGATCTTCGGTGCTTTCAGATAGTGTTCCAGCACGAAGTTATGGTAGTCCAGGTTTTCTTTCAGCTTTTCTGCGAAGCGGGTTTCGTTCAGCAGGTCGGCGACACGGATAGCGCGGCGCGCCACTTTGTCTTCGTACGCTGGGCCGATACCTTTGCCGGTGGTGCCGATCTTGGCTTCGCCACGGGCGGCTTCACGGGCCAGGTCGAGTGCCGAGTGGTATGGCAGGATGACCGGCGCTGCGTCCGACACTTTCAGGCGCGAGGCGACTTCTACGCCTACGGCTTCCAGCTTGTCGATTTCGCGCAGCACGTCCGGCACCGACACCACCACACCGTTACCGATGTAGCAGGCCACGCCTGGACGCATGATGCCCGAAGGGATCAGCTGCAGTGCAGTTTTCACGCCGCCGATGACCAGCGTGTGGCCGGCGTTGTGGCCGCCCTGGAAGCGCACCACGCCTTGGGCGTGGTCGGTCAGCCAGTCGACAATTTTGCCTTTACCTTCATCGCCCCATTGGGTACCGATGACGACGACGTTTTTTGCGTTTTTGTTTGACATCACATTAACCTAAGTTTTTAAGAATCCAGTTACTACCATGCTCGTCGAGGACCAGCGCGCGATCGCACTCGAACTCGTCCAGTTCGTGGCTGTGACCCGGCATACTCTGGATCACCACTTCGCCGGACTTGCGCAGCTCGGCGATTTTTTCCTTCAATTCCGGCGCATTGCCCCATGGCGCGCGGATCGAATGCTTACGTTCCGCGGTTGGCAGCAGGCGCGCCAGTTCGCGCAGGTCGAGCGAGAAACCGGTGGCGGGACGTGCCCGGCCGAAGGCCTCGCCTACGTGATCGTAACGGCCGCCGCGCACCACTGCGTTCGGCAGGCCGGGTACATACAGCGCGAACATCGCGCCGCTTTCGTATTGGTAGCCGCGCAGGTCGGCCAGGTCGATGGCCACTTGCGCACGGCCGATCGCCGATGCCGCCAGCGCCGCCAGTTCGGCCAGCGCCCTGGCGATGCCCGGCAGGTCCGGCAGCACTTCGCGGGCTTTTTTCAGCACGTCGATGTCGCCGTACAGATTCGGCAGCGCCAGCAAGGCGTCGCGCACCAGTGGCGCGTAGTCCGCGGTCAGGGCCTGCAGATCCGGCACGTCTTTGGCACGCAGCGCTGCATACAGTTTAGCCTCATCTTTTTTCGCTGCAGGACAGTTTTCCAGCAGCGCGCGCAGCACGCCGACGTGGGTCAGGTCCAGACGCACATCGGTGAAACCGGCCAGGGCCAGCGACGCCAATGCCAGCTCCTGGATTTCCGCATCGGCTTCCAGGCCGGCATGGCCATACATCTCGGCGCCGATCTGCAGCGGCTCGCGGGTGGCGTGCAGGCCCGATGGACGGGTATGCAGCACGCTGCCGGCGTAGCACAGGCGCGTCACCGAGGCGCGGTTCAGCAAGTGGGCGTCGATGCGCGCCACCTGCGTCGTCATGTCCGGACGCAGGCCCAGCATACGGCCCGACAGCTGGTCCACCAGCTTGAAGGTGCGCAGGTCGGTGTCTTCACCGGCGCCGGTCAGCAGCGACTCCAGGTATTCCAGCAGCGGCGGCATCACCAGTTCGTAGCCGTACAGACGGAAGTTATCCAGCATCAGACGACGCAACTCTTCAATCTTGCGTGCTTCCGACGGCAATACGTCGGCGATATTCTCGGGCAGCAGCCAATTTGGCATGGGTCTATTAATTAAGAAATGAACAATGCGGCGCGCAGGCCTTGGCCACATAAGCGAATGGCCGAACCTGATATTTTACGCGAAAATGCGCTTAACGAGGGGAAAAAGATGCGATCCAGCGAGCCACAGGCCCGCTGGATCATGTGCGGCGTTACTTCTTGGCCGGGGCCGGGGCGGCTGCACCGCCGGCGCCGGCGCCTTTGAAGTATTTGAAGAAGTCGGAGCTGGCGTCGAGCACCATCACGTCGCCGTGATTTTTGAAGGTGGCGCGATAGGCTTCCAGGCTGCGGTAGAACTTGTAGAACTCAGGATTGCGGCCAAAGGCTTCCGCGTAGATGGCCGACGCTTTCGCATCGCCTTCACCACGGATCTGCTCCGCATCGCGATAGGCTTCCGCCAAGATCACCGAGCGCTGGCGCTCAGCATCGGCACGGATCTTCTCCGACTCCGCCGAACCGGTCGAACGCAGTTCGTTGGCGACGCGGGTACGTTCAGCCTTCATGCGCTCGTACACCGAGTTATTGATCTGCTCGACATATTCCACACGCTTCAGGCGCACGTCGATGATCTCGACGCCGATCTGCGCGGCTTCCTGCACCACCTTGGCGCGGATGCCTTCCATCACCTTGCCGCGCTGGCCGGAGATCACTTCGGCGACGGTGCGCTTGGTGATTTCTTCGTTCAGTGCTGCCTTGATGATTTGCGACATGCGGTCACGCGCGCGGCTTTCGTCGCCGCCAAAGGTGACGTAGTACAGCTTCGGCTGATTCTCGCCGCGGCCGATACGCCACTTGACGAAGCTGTCCACCAGAATGTTCATCTTCTCAGCGGTGATGAAACGTTCGGCGTCCGGCGACTCGATGGTCATGATGCGGTTATCCAGCAACAGCACATTCTGGAATGGCGGTGGCAGTTTGAAGTGCAGGCCCGGCTCGCGGATCACTTCCTTGATCTGGCCCAGCGCGAACACGATCGCATATTTGCGCTGGTCGACCACGAACACGGTCGACGACAGCAGCATCAAAGCGATGAAGGCCAGGACAACGGTACTAGCTATGCGATTCATTAACGGCTCTCCCGGTCACGTAAGCTGGCGTCGCGCGAACGCTGGTCACGCGTGCGATTCACTTCCACCGACGGCATCAGCTCCGACGGCAGCGTCGTGGTGGCTGCTGGCGTATTGGCATTCTGCGCCGCGATGCGTGCAGCGCTTGCCTGCGCATCGCCTGCCGCCGCCTGGGCGATCAGCTTGTCCAGCGGCAGATACAGCAGGTTGCTGCCGCTCTTCGCATCCACCATCACTTTGGAGGAGCTGGAGAAGATCTGCTGCATGGTGTCCAGATACATGCGGTCACGCGTCACGGCCGGCGCCTTCTGGTACTCGACCAGCACCTGTTTGAAGCGCGAGGCATTACCGGTGGCGTTTTCCACCACCATCGAACGGTAGCCTTCCGCTTCCTGCATCAGGCGCGATGCGGTACCGCGCGCCTTTGGAATCACGTCGTTGGCATACGCCTGGCCTTCGTTCTTCTGGCGTTCGCGGTCCTGCCCTGCTTTCACCGCATCGTCAAAGGCGATCTGCACTTGCTCCGGCGGCTGCACGGCCTGCAGGGTCACGCTGGAGATCATCACGCCCGAAGCGTAGCGGTCCAGGATCTGCTGCATCAGCTGCTGGGTTTCAAACGCCACCTTGTCGCGGCCTTCATACAGCACGAAGTCCATCTTGTTCTTGCCGACGATTTCGCGGATCGAGGTCTCAGCCACCTGGCGTACGGTGTCCTCCTCGTCGCGGTTGTTCATCAGCCAGGCAACCGGATCTTTCAGTTTGAACTGCACGGCAAACTGGATGTCGATGATGTTCTCATCATCGGTCAGCATCAGCGATTCGCGCGTCTGCTTGTTCTTGATATTGCCACGGTAGCCAATTTCCACCATGCGCATCTGCGACACTTTCACCGTCTCGTCGCTCTGGAACGGATACGGCCAGCGCCAGTTGAAGCCGGAGCCGGTCGTGTGGCTGACTTTACCGAAGGTGTAGACCACGCCGGTCTGGCCTTCCTGCACGATGAACGAACCGCTGGCGAGCCAGATCAGCGCCACCACTGCGCCAATCGCACCAGCCGTGGCGCGCACGCCGCCAGCCATGTCGGGACGATTGCCGCCGCCGTCACCACCGCCGTTGTTATCGCCATTGTTATTGCCAGGACGTTTTTGGCCGAACAGGTTGTTCAGCTTTTGATTGAAGTCGCGCCACAGCTGTTCCATATCGGGCGGACCTTCGCCGGGCTTCTTGCCTTCATTGGCCTGCGGCTTGTTGTCCTTCCCCCAGCGAGGGTCGTTCAGCGACAGCTTCAGGCCAAGTCGTTTCATAAGTGAGGAGACACGCATTAGTGTGATCCAACGTGAGTGTGGGTGGGACTGCTCTCTGGTTCTTCTGCTTCTTCGGCTTCTAATTCTTCCGGCGGGTCCTGGTCGAACACATACGGCTGCTGCAGGCGCGCGCCTGGCGCAGCCTTGGCCCATTCAGTGATGGCGCCGCGCAGCAGATCCAGTCCTTGTCCGGTGCGCGCACTGAGGAAGACCCTGGAAATCTTATCATATTCATCTCGCTCGACCGAAGGTTCCAGGCCGGCCGCGTCGATCTTGTTCCACACCAGAATCTGCGGAATGTGATCGGCGCCGATTTCGCGCAGCACCAGGTTGACCTGCTCGATCTGCTCCATCCGCACCGGCGACGCGGCGTCGACAACGTGCAGCAGCAAATCAGCGTGGATGGTCTCTTCCAGCGTGGCGCGGAAGGCGGCCACCAGCTGGTGCGGCAGCTCGCGCACAAAGCCAACGGTGTCGGACAGCACCACGTGCCCTACTTCCTCGTTCATGTAGACACGGCGCGAAGTCGTGTCCAGCGTGGCGAACAGCTGGTCGGCAGCGTACACGCCGGCCTTGGTCACCGCGTTGAACAGGGTCGATTTGCCGGCATTGGTGTAACCCACCAGCGAGATCGAGAACGTCTGGGTGCGGTTGCGTGAACGGCGCTGGGTCTCATGCTGCTTGCGCAGCTTGGCCAGGCGCGCGCGCAAGGCTTTGACACGCTCGCCGATGAGCCGGCGGTCAGTCTCCAGCTGCGTTTCACCGGGGCCGCGCAGACCGATACCGCCCTTCTGGCGCTCAAGGTGAGTCCAGCCGCGGATAAGCCGTGTGGCCAGATGCTGCAACTGCGCCAGCTCGACCTGCAGCTTGCCCTCGTGGCTCTTGGCACGCTGGGCGAAGATATCAAGGATTAAGCTGGTCCGGTCCAGCACCCGGATGTTGAGGCGCTTTTCCAGATTGCGTTGCTGCGCCGGCGACAGCGCGTGATTGAAGATGACGATTTCGACGCGGTCAGCCAGCACGGCCTGGCCGATTTCGTCGGCCTTGCCGCTGCCGACAAAATAAGCTGCATCCGGCGAGGAGCGCTTTGCCGTGATCGTCGTCACCGGATCTGCACCGGCTGAACGGGCCAGCAGCTGCAATTCCTCGATGCTGGCGGCAAAGTCGCCCTGGCCGAAATCGATACCGACTAGAGCTGCACGCATACGACGGTCAGGCTAGATAAAAAGAAGCGATGCTGCAAATGCTTATTCCGCTTCGTTTTCAATATTGAGATTGACGGCACGGGCCGGCACCACGGTGGAGATGGCGTGCTTGTAGACCATCTGGGTCACGGTGTTACGCAGCAGGACGACGTATTGGTCGAACGATTCGATATGGCCTTGCAGCTTGATGCCGTTGACCAGATAGATCGAGACAGGAACGTGCTCTTTACGCAGTGCATTCAGGAATGGGTCTTGTAACAGTTGCCCTTTGTTGCTCATAACAGCTCCATTTTATGTTGTTGTGTTGGAAGTGGAGGCGAAACGCTTGGTTTCAAGGTCGTGGCTCAGCGAAAAGTCATCAAAAAGTCAAACTATTTTCGCTGAAACACCGCTCGCCACGTCAAAAGTGGTGCTTCTAAGCCACTGTACCCTGTTTTTGCATTTTTTGCAGGGTGTTCCTGCAAAAAAACGCCTTATTTGTCCTGATTTTTCGCGAATGGGTTTTTACCGGTGCGCAGCTCGATGCGCAGCGGTGTGCCGACCAGGTTAAACGTCTCACGGAAGTGCTTTTCCAGATAGCGTTTGTATGGCTCGGCAATCGCATCCAGCGCATTACCGTGAATCACGATCACCGGCGGATTCATGCCGCCTTGGTGCGCGTAGCGCATCTTCGGACGGATCGAACCTTTACGCTTCGGCTCCTGCTTCTCCACTGCCTCGATCAGCGCGCGCGTCAGCTTCGGCGTCGACAGGTCGGCAAACGCTGCGGCGTAAGCCTGGTCCAGCGACTTCATCAGCGGACCAATGCCCTGCGCCTTCAGCGCCGAGATGAAGTGCATCTTGGCGAAGCCGAGGAAGTCCAGCTTGCGGTCGATATCAATTTTGATCTCGTCGCGCTGCCACGATTCCAGACCGTCCCACTTGTTGACGGCGATGACCAGCGCGCGGCCCGTCTCCAGCACGAAGCCGGCGATGTGGGCGTCCTGCTCGGAGATGTCCTGCTGGGCATCCAGCATCAGCACTACCACGTTGGCTTCCGAGATCGATTGCAGCGTTTTCACCACCGAGAACTTCTCGATCGCTTCAAACACCTTGCCGCGGCGGCGGATACCGGCCGTGTCGATCAGCGTGTACTGCTTGCCATCGCGCTCGAACGGAATCTCGATCGAGTCGCGGGTGGTGCCCGGCATGTCGAACGCGATCACGCGCTCTTCGCCGACCAGGGTGTTGATCAGCGTCGACTTGCCGACGTTGGGACGGCCCACCAGTGCGATCTTGACGCCACGGTCGGTCTTCTCCAGCTCCTGCGGATCTTCCGGACGCTGCTCGAAAGCGGTGTCCAGCGCCAGTTCCACCAGATCGTGCACGCCGTCGCCGTGCGCCGACGAAATGACGGCCGGTTCGCCCATGCCCAGTTCATAGAAGTCCGCCACCACCGAGGTGTAGCGCATGCCTTCAGACTTGTTCACGACCAGCAGCACCGGACGTCCGCTCTTGCGCAGGAAGTCAGTGATGGTCTTGTCGTGCGGCGTCAGGCCCTGGCGGCCGTCGACCAGGAAGACGACAACGTCGGCTTCGGCCACGGCCTGCTTGGTCTGCTTGGCCATCTGATGGAGGATGCCTTCCTTGGCCACCGGCTCAAAGCCGCCGGTGTCAATAACGAGGAAGGGACGTTCGCCGACACGGCCCTCGCCATAGTGACGATCTCGCGTCAACCCAGGCAAGTCCGCCACCAGCGCATCGCGCGAGCGGGTCAGACGATTGAACAAGGTCGATTTCCCTACATTGGGTCGACCCACTAGTGCGATTACCGGCTTCATTTTATTACTCGACCGCGAGAGCGGTCACTGTCCCTGATTGGGTTTGGAAAATCAAATTCGTGCCGGCGATGACAGGATCAGCGTTGATTGCGCTGCCGTCGGTCGCCACACGACCTATAAATGCGCCATCTTCCCGCGACAGGAAGTGGATATAACCCTGGTAGTCGCCTACTGCCACCGCGCGGCCATACGACACAGGGGTCGACAGGTTGCGATACGACAGTTTGTCGTTCTTCCAGGCGTTGGCGCCGTTTTCACGGCTATAGGCGCCAACTTCGCCTTTGTCGTCAGAGACGAATACAAAACGCTGGTCCACCGCCACGCCCTTGTCGGACGACGTCGGTTTGCTCCAGTGCGGTGCGCCGGTGGCGGCGTCGAAGCAGGCGACACGGCCCTGATACGACACGGCACAGACGTCTTTTTCAAAAATCACTGGCGCGCCAGCGATGTCGGTCACGCGTTCCAGTTCCGTCGCGCCGCGTGGCTCACCGACCACCACTTCAAAACGCTGGATCCCGGTGGCCAGCGTCAGCGCCAGCAGCTTGCCGCCTGGCTGGGCGATGTAGACGTTAGGGCCGTTGATGACCATGCCGGGTGCGTTACGCAGCGTCAGTGCCGGCGTGGTGCGCGGCATGCTCCACTTCTTCGCGCCGGTCTTGGCGTCGTAGCCGTTAATCATGTTGTCGACGCTGCGCACCACCACCAGGCCGCCGCCCACCACCGGCGACGACAGCACTTCGCTGCTGGCCTGTGCTTTCCACAGCTGCTTGCCGCTGGCGTCATACGCCAGGATCTGGCCTTTGACGCCGCCGACCACGATTACCTCGCCGTCACTGCCCACGCCTGCGGTCAGGTCGGTGCCGGTCTTGACGCGCCACTGCTCCTTGCCGCTGGCCGCGTTCAGGCGCACCAGCGCGCCGTCGGCATCCGCCACGTACACGCTGTCGCCAGCCAGCGCCGGCGAGAACACTGCGGTGCCGGCCTTGCCGGTCGAATACTTCCACACCACCTTCGGCGACAGCGATGGATTTTTCAGCTCCACCAGTGGCGCCGGCTGGTTCTTGGTATCTTTGGACGAGAACAAGGAACAACCGGCCAACATCGCAAACACGCTTGCTGCAACTACTGTTTTGGTCATACGCATAAATTTATTCAACCTTGATCGTGACTTGGCGTGGGAACGGACGCGCTTACGCAGCGCCGCCGACGGCTTCCAGTTTCATCTGGATCAGCTGGCGGCCAGGGTTCTTCTTGTCGGCAGCATCCAGGGCTGCCTTGTAGGCAGCGCGGGCTTCAACCAGCTTGTTTTGCGCAGCCAGGATGTCGCCCTTGCGGTCGGCCACGGCGCTTGCGAATTGTGCAGGCAGGTCGCCTTCCAGCGTTTTCAGCGCGTCAGGGTAGGCTTTTTCATCCAGCAGCACGCCAGCCAGGCGAATCTTGGCAATCGCCTTGAACTCAGCGGCGCCATTATCGGCCGCCCATTGCAGCTGGGCCTTGGCCGATTTCAGGTCGTTGGCATCGAACGCGCTTTTCGCTGCTACCAGTGCGGCCATCGGCGCGTAGGCGGTGCCGCCAAATTTGCTTTCCATGTCGCTGGCGGCGCGCAGCGCCTTGGCGTTGTCCTTGGCTTCCACAGCAGCTTGCAGTTCGCCGTACAGTGCCGAGGCCTGGGCAGACTGGTCGCGCTGGTGATACTTCCAGTAGGTATAGCCAGAGTACGAGGCCAGAGCGGCGATCAGCACCCAGGTCGCTGCATTGCCGTACTTGTCCCACCATGCTTTGAGGGACGCGAGTTGTTCTTGTTCTTCAAGATCGTATGCCATGGTATTCGTCTGCCGTTGTTATGAGTTGATGATTAATGGTTGCAGTGTTCGTCGTGCACGTGGTGGTGATGATCGCCGCTGTCGGTGATCTGGTCCACCACGAAGTCTACTACCTGGTCGAACGGCACCGTGGTTTGCTGCTGCTCGCCTTCCGCAGCGCGCATCGACTTCACCGCAGCAGTATTGTTGGCCACTTCATCTTCGCCGATGATGATGGCATAGGCGGCGCCAGCGCCGTCGGCCTTCTTCATCTGCGACTTGAAGCTGCCTGCACCGGCCAGCGTGGCGCCGTGCATGATGACGTCCAGCCCGGCGTCGCGCAGGCGCTCGCCCAGCACGAAGGCTTGCAGCTGCGCCGCTTCGCCCTGGTGCACCAGGTAGACGTCGCACTGGTTAGGCGCTTCCGGCTCGCCCGCTTCTTTCATCAGCTCCAGCAGGCGCTCGATGCCCATGGCGAAACCGACAGCAGGCGTCGGCTTGCCGCCGAACGAGGCGATGAGCGGATCGTAACGGCCGCCGGCGCACACGGTGCCCTGCGAACCCAGCGAGTCGGTCACCCATTCAAACACGGTGCGGTTGTAGTAATCCAGACCGCGCACCAGGCGGGTATTGATCACGTATTGGATGTTGTTGTGGTCGAGGATCTTGCGCACACCGTTGAAGTGGGCCAGCGACTCTTCGCCCAGGTAGTCCATCAGCTTCGGCGCGGCATTGACCACGTCCTGCAGCGCCGGGTTCTTGGTGTCCAGGATGCGCAGCGGGTTGCTGTGCAGGCGGCGCTTGGCTTCCGCATCCAGCAGGTCTTCGTGCTTTTCCAGATAGGCGATCAGGTCAACGCGGTGACGCGCGCGCTCTTCGGCGTCGCCAATCGAGTTGATCTCCAGACGGATCTCCGGCAGGCCCAGATCGTCCCACAGGCGGCGGCACATGATGATCAGTTCCGCATCCACGTCCGGGCCGGTAAAGCCAACCGCTTCGCAGCCGAACTGGTAGAACTGGCGATAGCGGCCACGCTGTGGTTTCTCATGGCGGAACATCGGGCCGGTGTACCACAGGCGCTTTGGACCTTCGTAGACCAGATTGTGTTCGATCACCGAGCGCACCGCGCCGGCCGTGCCCTCGGGGCGCAGCGTCAGCTGGTCGCCGTTCATCGAGTCTTCGAAAGAGTACATCTCTTTTTCCACGATGTCGGTCACAGCGCCGATGGCGCGCTTGAACAGCGCGGTATCTTCCACAATCGGTGTGCGGATCTGCTGGAAGCCATAGCTCTGCACCACCGACTGCGCGGTATTTTCAAACAGCTGCCACAGATGCGAGTCGGTAGGCAGGATGTCGTTCATGCCTTTTACGGCGACGATTTTTTCGGTCTTAGACATATTCTTTGCTGTAGTTCTTCTTGACGTAATTCAGTACGATTTCCTGGAACTCTTCGACGATGCGTTCACCGCGCAGAGTTGCCACTTTGGCGCCATCGACAAACACTGGCGCGGCCGGCGATTCGCCCGTGCCCGGCAGGCTGATGCCGATGTTGGCGTGTTTGGATTCGCCCGGACCGTTGACGATGCAGCCCATCACGGCCACGTTCATCGCCTCCACGCCCGGATAGGTTTTTTTCCATTCCGGCATCTGGTCGCGCAGGAAGGTCTGGATGTTGTCCGCCAGTTCCTGGAAGGTGGTCGAAGTGGTGCGGCCGCAACCCGGACAGGCAATCACCATCGGCGTGAATTTGCGCAGGCCCATGGTTTGCAGGATCTCCTGGCCAACCACCACTTCCTTGGTGCGGTCGCCGCCCGGTTCCGGTGTCAGCGAAATGCGGATGGTGTCGCCGATGCCTTCCTGCAGCAGCACCGACAGCGCGGCCGTCGACGCGACGATGCCCTTGCTGCCCATGCCCGCCTCGGTCAGGCCCAGATGCAGCGGATAATCGCAGCGCTTGGCCAGCTCGCGGTAAACGGCGATCAGGTCCTGCACGCCCGAGACCTTGCACGACAGGATAATCTTGTCGCGGCCCAGGCCCAGTTCTTCCGCGCGCACGGCGTTTTCGATGGCCGAGGTAATCAGCGCCTCATACATCACCTGCTGCGCGGTCCATGGGTTGGCGCGGCCGGCGTTTTCGTCCATGATGCGCGCCAGCAGCGCTTGATCCAGGCTACCCCAGTTGACGCCGATCCGCACTGGCTTGTCGTAGCGCGCGGCCACTTCAATCATCTGCGCAAACTGCGTGTCGCGCTTGGCGCCCTTGCCGACGTTGCCCGGGTTGATGCGGTACTTGGACAGGGCCTTGGCGCATTCCGGATAGTCGTTCAGCAGCGTATGGCCGTTGTAGTGGAAGTCGCCGACCAGCGGTACGTCGACTTCCATTTTATCCAGCTGTTCGCGGATATACGGCACCGCTTCGGCGGCTTCCGGACGGTCCACGGTCAGGCGCACCAGCTCCGAACCGGCACGCGCCAGGTCGCGGATCTGGATCGCCGTTTCGATGGCGTTGGCGGTGTCGGTGTTGGTCATCGACTGCACCACTACCGGGGCGTCGCCGCCCACCCAGATTTTGCGCTCGCCGTGCGAGATCAACACGCGGCGGCTGGCGCGGCGGTCGGTTGGTCCCGATGGAATAGCAGTTTGCGTCATGGTTCTAACTCTGTTTTTACTTAATGTTCACACGCGAAATCGTGCCGCCCGGGATTAGCGGCAGCGACAGTGGCGCACCACTCAGCGTGGCTTCCACGCCGCCTGGCTTACCGACGATCAGCAGCGCTGGATCCTTGATATCAAAGGTCTCGGTGCTGCCGGCCTTCACCACGCGCGAAATCAGCGAGGTGGTGCCTGGACGGCGGATTTCTACCCACGAATCTTCGTTCACCTTCAGCACCAGCTGATGCCCAGCGCCTGCCACGGCAGGTGCTGCTGGCGCCGGGGCTGGAGCAGGCGCCGGCGCAGCGGCCACTGGCGCTGGTGCAACCGCAGCCGGAACTGGCGTCGGCGCAGGCGCGGCAGCCACGGGCGCAGCTTCGGCAGCGGCAGGCGTTGCCGCTTGTTCGCTACCTTGCGGCGGCACCGAAATCAGCGGCACGTTCTGCGTCTGCAGCACGGTAGTTTCCTGGCCTGGCTTCACCAGCGTGGTATCAATCGGCGCCGTCGTGGCTTCCGCCGGCTTGGCTTCTTCTTCCTTGCGCTCAAACAGCGAGGCTGGAATCATGCCGCTCTGGTAGGCATAAGCAGCCGCGCCGCCTACCACCACCACGGCGGCCAGGCCCACCAGCCAGCCAGCCGGACCGGAGGAGCGCCCCGTCATCGACGGGAAGCGCGATTCCGAGAACGACTGCGCCAGATCCTTGCGCGGCGCAACCACGACCTCGGGGCTGGTCGGCTGCGCTGCTTCAATCATTGCGACCAAGGGCGCCGCATCCATCTTCAATACCTTGGCGTACGCGCGTACAAAGCCGCGCGTCACCGCCGAATTAGGTAGCGCAGCATAATCGCCGGACTCCAATGCCTTCACCTGGCGCACGGCCAGTTTCAGCTGGTCTGCAATCTGTTCAACCGTCCAACCCATCGCTTCGCGCTGGGCCGCCAGCAATGCGCCGGGCGTAGCCTTGCCAGTGTTGCCCTGCTCCTGCGGCGGTTCTGCCCACTCAGAATTCATTGGTACCCCTGTTTCACTCATCAAACGCCCCACGTTGATAAGCAGCATACTCAGGCGAGCCAGGGTGGTGACGGCGCAATTGCGTCGCCCAACCAGATTCCGCACCCGTATCGCCCAGCTTATGCTGCACCTTAATCGCGAGCCACAGCACATCGGCCGTCAGGCTCTCCATCTTTGCCACCTTGTTCAAACGGGTGATGAAGAAATTGGCGCGCACATAATCGCCTTTTTCAACATAGACCCGCGCCAGATTGGCGTTGGTGGCCGGCAGATCAGGCGTCAACTGCAAGGCTTGCAGCAGATAACGCTCCGCGCTGGCGTAATCCTTGATCTTCAATGCGCAAGAACCGGCATTGTTCGCGGCACTGGCCGGCGAACGGTAACTCCGGTTATTCAGGGCCGCATCAAACAGCGGCATGGCTTCCTTCACGCGGCCGGTCTGGCACAGGAAGGAACCATAGTTGTTGTCCAGCTCAGGGCTGTTCGGCGCCAGTTTGCGGGCACGCACGAAGTTGTCTTCGGCCAGGCCGTTCTCGCCCATCTGCTGGTAAATCAGGCCGCGCATGCCAAAGGCTTCAGCGTTGTTCGGATCCGCTGCCAAGGCCCGTTTGACTTCATCCAGCGCCACAGCATACTGGCCTTGCTCAAAATAGCCAATTGCCAGCTGCATGCGGATGTCGACCTTGCGCTGCGCTGCAGTCTGGTCGGACGCCGTTTGCAGTTCGGCCTTGCCGCTGTTGCCCGGCTGGGTTCCTGGCGAAGCGCAACCGGCCAGCACCCCTGCCGCGCACAGCGCGACAAGATGGAAGCGGCTAGGCTGCGCCAGGAGGATCATCAGGAACGGATCTCCACGATCTTGCCGAAGTTGGCGCCGAATTTATTTTGATACTCGGCCATTTTTTCCATCCGCTGCTGGACCTTGGTGCGGTCCTGCACCTCGCCGGCCAACTGGCCGCAGGCGGCGTCGATATCGTCGCCACGGGTTTTGCGGATGGTGGTGACGATGCCGGCATCGAGCAGGATTTGCGCGAAGGCGGCAATGCGCGGGTTCTTCGAGCGCAGCAGGCCCGATTCCGGGAAGGGGTTGAACGGAATCAGGTTGAACTTGCAGTTCACGCCGTACTCGGGATGCTGTACCAGCGCCACCAGCTCACGTGCGTGCTGGTCGGTGTCATTGACGCCATCCAGCATGCAGTACTCAAAGGTGATGAAGTCGCGTGGGGCAAACTCGATGTAGCGTTTGCAGGCGGCCATCAGCTCCTTGAGCGGGTATTTTTTGTTCAGCGGGATCAGGCCGTTGCGCAGCTCGTCGTTGGACGCGTGCAGCGAGACCGCCAGCGCCACCGGCACTTCCTGCGACAGCTTGTCGATCATCGGCACCACGCCCGAGGTGGACAGCGTAACGCGGCGGCGCGACAGGCCATACGCGTTATCGTCCAGCATCAGCTTCAGCGCGGTGGCGGTCGGCTCGAAGTTGAGCAGCGGCTCGCCCATGCCCATCATCACCACGTTGGTGATCTGGCGTTCGCCTTTCGGACCGGGCTCGATGCCCTTGGTGCGGCGCAGTTCAAATTCCGCCATCCACAGCTGGCCGATGATTTCGCCCACGCTCAGGTTGCGGCTGAAGCCTTGCTTGCCGGTCGAGCAGAAACGGCAGTTGACGGCGCAACCGGCCTGGGTCGAGATGCACAGCGTGCCGCGGTTCTCTTCCGGAATGAACACGGTTTCCACGGCGTTGCCATTGCCGACATCCACCAGCCATTTGCGGGTGCCGTCGGTCGACGTGTGGTCGCTGATGATGGCCGGCGCCGCCACGAAGGCGCGGGTTTTCAGTTTGTCGCGCAGCGACTTGGCCAGATCCGTCATGCTGTCGAAATCCGACGCACCGAATTGGTGGATCCAGCGTTGCAGTTGCTTGGCGCGGAACGGCTTCTCCCCCAACTCGGCGCAATACGCGGTGAGTTGCGCGGGATCGAAGTCCAGCAAGTTGGTCAGAGGAGCGTTCATAGTGGGGCTCAAAACAGTACTAATCATTTATCCCGTTTCCGCACCGCAGCGCGGAAACGGAATCCTTACAAATTACTTACCGAAGAAGTAAGCGATTTCAACAGCAGCGGCTTCAACAGCGTCCGAGCCGTGAACAGCGTTAGCGTCGATCGAGTCAGCGAAATCAGCACGGATGGTGCCTTTGTCTGCCTTCTTAGGATCGGTAGCGCCCATCAGTTCGCGGTTTTTCAGTACTGCGTTTTCGCCTTCCAGCGCCTGGATCATGACTGGACCGGAGACCATGAAGTCCACCAGGTCTTTGAAGAAACCGCGCTCTTTGTGCGCAGCGTAGAAACCTTCGGCTTCTTCACGCGACAGTTGCTTCATTTGCGCAGCAACAATCTTCAGGCCGGCTTCTTCGAAGCGGGTGTAGATTTTGCCGATCACGTTTTTTGCAACTGCGTCTGGTTTGATGATCGACAGGGTGCGTTCGATTGCCATTTGAAAAACTCCAATAAAAAGAAAGGTTTAAAACAATAATTGATAATCCAATCAACCTTTGATTTTACCATAGAACACCCCACATTCCGAATAAAGGGCCGTCGATAAGCTTGCATTAAGGCTATAAAGCCGATTTGGCGCGGGTATGAAGGCGGTTTAAGTCCGGATTAAGTGCATTTTTGGCATGTTTTTGCGTATTCTCACCATGACATGCTATGCTTTTATCAAAGCTTTACCTGAAATCCTTTACTGGAGGCAATATATGAACAACGTGCAAAACACCTACGATCTGGCGGGAAGCCGCCGATTGGTGCAGCATAACGTGCTGCGCAACACCTACTGGCTGCTGGCCCTGTCGATGGTTCCGACCGTATTCGGCGCGGCCCTCGGCGTCTCGCTGCATCTGCCACTCGGTGGCGGCATGATGGCACTGCTGTTCCTGGCAGTGGCGTTTGGCTTCATCTGGGGCATTGAGAAGAACAAGGATTCCGGCGTGGGCGTGGCCCTGCTGCTGGGCTTCACCTTCTTCATGGGTCTGATGCTGACGCCGCTGCTGTCACGCATCCTCGGTTACTCGAATGGCGGCTTCCTGATCATGACCGCGTTTGGCGGCACGGCAGCCGTGTTTGCGACGCTGGCATCGGTCGCCACCGTCTCCAAGCGTGACTTCTCGGGCATGGGCACCTGGCTGTTCGCCGGCGTGATCATTCTGCTGCTGGCATCGATCGCCAACATCTTCCTGCACATCCCGGCGCTGGCAATTGTGATCTCGGTGGTGGCCATTGCGATCTTCTCGGCCTACATCCTGTATGACGTTCAGCAGATCATCAACGGCGGTGAAACCAACTACATCCGCGCCACCCTGGCACTGTACCTGGACGTGTACAACATCTTCACCAACCTGCTGTCTCTGCTGGGCATCTTTGGCGGCGACCGCGACTAAGCGCTTACCGCCCACTCAAAAAGCCGGCCTCTGCGCCGGCTTTTTTATTGCCGATCCGTTCCACGCACCTGGAAGCTGGTGGTGGCGACAGGCTTGGCGTTGGCGTCAATGAGGGCCAACTGGTGTGCGCCCGGTGTCGGCCGCCAGCTGTAGCTGACGCTGGCCTGGCCGAGCGGCTCGCCATCCAGCTGCCAGCTCAAGCCCTGCCCTGCCTGCGCCTGGAAGAACACGCGCTGGGTGGCGTCGGGAATATCGGGATCGAGCGCGATGATGCTGGCATCGCCGGGATACAGTATCTTGGGCCCGCGCTGGCCGTCCTGCACCAGCGCGATGAGCGGACTTTCGGTGCCGGCAATGAACCACTCGTTGCGCGACGCCTCCACCGCCGGATGATAGGTGATCTGCTGGCGCACCACGCCGGCCGGCGCTTTGGGCGCACGGCTGCCCTGGCTGCGGTGCAGGTAATCCATCACGTCACGCCACACCGGCGCCGCGCCGCTGACGCCGGAAACGTCCCACATCGACTGGCCGTCGAAGTTGCCGACCCAGACGCCGACTGTATAGCGGTCCGAGTAGCCGACGCACCAGTTGTCGCGCATGTCTTTGCTGGTGCCGGTTTTGACCGCGGCCCAGAAGGTGGTCGCCAACTCATTCTTCAGACCGAAGGTCAGGCTGCGGGCCGCGCGGTCGGCCAGGATATCGCTGACGATAAAACTGGCCCGCGCATCGAGCACGCGGCGCGGCGCGGCGGCGGCCCTGGGCAGCAGCGTCGCCTCGCCATACAAACCGCCATTGGCCAGGGTGCGGTAGGCGTTGGTCAGTTCCAGCAGCGACACTTCGGCCGAACCCAGTGCGAGCGAATAGCCATAGTATTCCGCCGGCTGCGTCAGACTGCCCAGCCCCACGTCGCGCAAGCGCTCATGGAAGCGCTCCAGCCCTGTCATCATCAGCGTGCGGACGGCCGGCACGTTGAGCGAACTGGCAAGGCTGGTGCGCGCGCTGACATAGCCTTTAAAACCCTTGTCGTAATTCTGCGGCGCGTACATGCCGGATGCCGTAGAAATATCAATCGGCGCATCATCCATCAACGATGCCGCCGTCAGCTGCCTGCGCTCCAGCGCCAGCTCATACAGGAAGGGCTTGAGCGTGGAACCGGCCTGGCGCAGCGCCGCCACGCCGTCCACCTCGCGGCCGCCGGCATTGCCGACATAGGCGAGAATTTCGCCGCTCGCGTTATCCAGCACGATCACCGCGCCGTCATTGACATTGCGGCCATTGAGCGCCGTCAGCTGCTGGCGCAGCACGTTTTGCGCGTGGCGCTGCAAGTTGGCATCCAGCGTGCTGCGCACCGCCTGTCCACTGCGCATCAGCAGTTGCTGCGCCACTTGCGGCGCCGGCGGCAGATTGGCGGCCAGCTGCGGGCGGCTCATCGCAATGATGACGCGCAGCTGGATCTCGCTGCAGGTCGCTGGCAGGTGCAGTTCATGCGCCAGGCCGCACGCGCGCTGCGCCACGACTTTCTGCGCCGCCGCCGGCCCGCGCAGCAGACCGGCCAGGATCACCGATTCGCTCAGGTCCAGCCCGGACGGCGCCTTACCGAACAGGCCGCGCGAGGCCGCGCCGACGCCTTGCAGCTCGCCGCGGTACGACACCAGGTTCAGATAAGCCTCGATGATCTGCTGCTTGCTCCAGCCGTCATCGAGCTCGCGCGCAGCTTTCACCTGATCCCACTTCTGCGACCAGTTGCGGCCTTGCGAGGTAGACTGCAGCGCCGGGTCCAGCAGCGCCGCCAGCTGCATGGTGATGGTTGACGCGCCTCGCGGACGCTTGCGGAACAGATTGTCCCAGGCCGCCTTGGCGGCGGCGCTCCAGTCCACGCCATTGTGTTCGTAGAAGCGCTGGTCTTCCGCTTGCAGCACCGCTGCAGGCAATGCCGGCGAGATGTCGTTCAACGCCACCCACGGCAGGCGGCGTACCGCCATATCGATACGCAGCGACTGGATCACTTCCCCATGCCGGTCCAGCAGCTCGGCATCCGACGAGCGATACGCGGCGCGCACCTGGTCAAAGGTCGGTACCGCATAGGCAGCGGCACTGGCCAGCGCCAGCGCCACCATCAGGGAGCCAGTCCTCAGCTTCATTTCACACTCATTGCCGCATTCGGCAGCGCGCCAAACATCTCGGGGCTATACATGGCCTCCACGCGCGTCGGCGGCAGGTTGAACTGACCCGGATTGTTCAGGCGCACCGTGTACTCCACGCTCCATTTGCCTTTCGGGACAAACTGGTAAAACGCGCGATAACCTTCAAAGGTGCGTTCCTGGAAGGCCGGATAGGCCCAGCCGGTGTCCTGCTCGTCCGCACTCATGATCTGGGAGTCGCCACCCAGACCGGAGCCCAGCACAGTGGCGCTGGCCGGAATCGGATCATCGACCACCACCCAGGTCATGTCCGACTGCGCTTCCAGGTCCAGATGCACGCGGTAGACATCGCCACGCGACCACGCACCACGCACCTTCTGCTCCACCGGCGTGACGGTCTTGGCGACCTTGTAGCCACTGGACAGCGGCGCCTTGAGCGGCAATGCCGACAAGGTCTGCACCGTCACCCACGGCTTGCCCGTGCCGGTGTGCTCCAATTCCAGCGGACCCGCGCCGCCGCGCGGCCACGGCAGCATCGCCGTGCCGCCGGCCGGCTCGCCGCCGTACGCGATGCTCTTGCTGGCATTGCCCAGCGTTGCGCCGGAGGTGCCAGCCACCTTGTCTTTCTCGAACACGCGCGAGAACTTGTCGATGGCCAGCACGCCCCAGGCGTTGGCCACGGTCGTCCCCCAGCGGCCCTTGTGCTGACGGCCCAGCGCACCGCGCGCCAGACGGCCGATATCATCCTTCCACGCCGGATTGTCCGCCATGAGCAGCAGCAGGCGGTTGGCATTGGCGTCCGCCGAAGACATGAGCCACCACCAGTCATCCGTGCGTTCGGTAGAGAAGGTCATGGTGGTGCCCTGCAGATTGAGGCGCGAACGCAGAATCTGGTCGGCCTCTTTCAGGCGTTGCGCATGCTGCGGCAGCTTCGGCGAGCGTTGCAGGATCTGGTACCAGTCGATGACCGCCGATGTCGGCCACAGATTCGGCTGAATGCTGAACGACTCCAGCTCACTGGCGTTGACGGCTCTGGAGCGTGACAGTGCCGCCAGCGCGGCGATCTTGCGCACCGCCAGATCAGCGGTTGGCAACGCCGAGTTGCGCATCACCTTCCCTTGCACAAAGCCCAGCAGCGCCGACTCCATGCGTCCTTTCAGCGTATCGGGAATCTCATAACCTGCTTCATTCGCGGCGGACAGCACATACGCGGTCAGCGTATCGCTGCCCCGGTACATGCCGGAGAAGTATTTGACCAGGCCATCGGCATCCAGATGCGCCGGCAGGGTTTCCAGCGCCGCCTTCCACATCGCCTCATCATGCAGCGCGATGGAACGCGAGGTCACCTGTTCAAAGCAGCGGTAGGGATAGGCCAGCATGTAGTCACGCACGCCAGGCAGGTCGCCGCCCAGCTTGGGGCTGAACTGCACCTGCACGCCGCCACGGCCAGGCAAGGCGTCGTCCGGCGACTTGACCTGTATGTTCTGCTTGCGGTCCAGTTGCAGCAACGTCGCCTGCATGGTGGTCACGGGTACCGCCGGCACCACCTTCTGTTTCACCTTGAGCCGGTCGGAGGATGCCGGGCCGCCGCCTTCCACGGCCGCGCTCACGTCCCATGCCAGCGTGGTTGCGCCTTGCGGAACCTGCACGTCCCACGCTACTTCGCGCGCCTGCCCCGGCTCCAGCGCCACCTGCTGCGGCGACAAGGCCTTGCCGCCGGCGCTGGCGTTCAGCGTGGTCTTGACGGCGGCGTCGGTCGTATTGCGCAAGGTGAAGGTAGCGCGGAAGCGGTCACCCTCGCGCACCAGCGCCGGCAGGCCAGACAGCAGGATCAGGTCCTGCGAGCTGCGCACCTCCGTGCGACCAGTACCAAACAGGTCTGCATCCGCACTGGCGATAGCGACGATGCGGAAGGCCGTCAGCGAATCGTTGATGGGAACCTGCACGCTGGCCTCGCCATTGGCATCCAGGGTCACGCGCGCTTTCCAGAACAGCAGCGTATCGAACAGCTCACGGCCAGCGCCCTTGCCGCCGCCACCGCCGGCCGGCACGGCTTTGCGGCCGAAGTGGCGCTTGCCAACCACCTGCATCTGCGCGGTGGAGGTGGTGACCTGCAGATTACGCTGCTCCATCATCGCTTCCAGCAAATCCCAGCTGGTGTTCGGCATCAGCTCCAGCAGCCCCACATCCACAGCCGCCAGCGCCACCTCGGCGCCAGCAGGCGGCACGGAACCATCCGGCCGCGCCACCTTGACCTTCACCGTCGCCTTCTCGCGTACCTTGTAGACAGGTTTGTCCGCCGTCACCTGCACCTTCAGCTCATTGGCCGACCAGCCCACACGCAGCGGCGCGATACCCAGTTTGTAAGCAGGCTTGCCCAGGTCGACCAGCGCAGTTGGCTGCACGCCGTTCACGCGGCCACGCACCACCAGCGCAGACACGTAGACGTTCGGCGCATACTGCTTCTTCACCGGGATCGAAAATACCGGCTCGCTGCCCGACAGCGGGCGCACATAGGTATCGATCACGCCTTCGCGCTCCACCGTGATGAGCGCGGTCGCCTCGCGGAACGGCATGCGTACCTGGAAGGTGGCGGTATCGCCAGGTTCGTAGCGCTTTTTCTCCGGCAGCAGATCGATGCGGTCGTTATCGCTCGCGGAGAACCACCAGTCAGCACCGTCGGCGACCCAGGTCTCGCGATTGGCGACCGCCACGCGCTGCTGCGCATCCTGTGTTTTGGCGCGCAATATCAGGTTGCCCGATGCGGGGGCCTTGACCTGGCAGATCAGCAGGCCCTTGTTGTCGGTCTTGCCCTCGCAAGCGGCGCCCAGCGCCTTGATCTCACTGCTGTTCTCGTAGGCGTAGAAACCGCCAATCAAGCGGCGGCGATGCGAGTAGGACTGGCGCTGGAAGAAGTCCACCGATACCGGCGCATCCACCACCGGCTTGCCTTGCAAATCCAGTACCACTACGGTGAACTTGAGCGCCTCCTTGCTCACCACCCAGCCATCGGGCTGGATGCCGATGACATAGCTGGAGGGCCACAGCGGAATACGCGTCGCCGAGGACAGGGTTTCGCCGTTGGCGTCCTGGTAGGTCATCTCCGCCATCAACTCCCGTGGGATTTTCACCTCGGGCAGTTGATCCAGCTTGACGCGCGCACCGCCCGCCTTGTCCAGCACCAGGCTGCGGGTCTTGATTGCGCCAGGGGTGGCGACTGCGTTCTCGTCACCTTCATACATGCCTTCGTCGTCGTCGAAGCTGCCGCCACTGCGTTCAAGGCCCACCTTCACATCGCCGTTACTGAAGCTGAAGTCGGGATAGTCTTCAAAGCTTACGCCCTTGTCCTGCACCACGGTGCGCAACTGCACCGGCGCATCGCCAGCACCACCGCCGGACAAATAGCTCAGTTGCACATCCAGATCGACAGAAGACACCTGCACCGCTGGCGACTTCGGTCCTTGCAGCAGCGCTTTCATGGTCGGCACGCGGAACTGCTCCACGCGGAAGCGGCCCGACGCGCGGCCGCCTATCATCAGCTCATACCAGCCTTGCTTGGCATCGGCGGGGATGGTCCAGGTGTTTTCCGCCGAACCGTTCGCACTCCATTTCAGCGGCAGCTCGTACTGCTGGCCACTGCCTTCGTGGATGATGAACATATTGGCAGCCTGCTCCCTGGCTACACGCACCAGGCCCTGCTCCACATGGCGGCGCATGAAGTGCTTCATGTGCACCGTCTCGCCGGCACGCAGCAGCATGCGGTCAAACACCGTCGAGGCAATCACATTGTCTGCGCCGAAGTCGCCGGTTGGCAGGTTGAAGCGCCACATCTCAATGCCGCGATCCCAGTCGGACAGGGTGAACGTCATGTCGCCACCCAGCCGCGCGCTGATGAAGTAGCGGCCATTGCCATCGTCCTTGGCGCTCGGCAGGTCCTGGCGGATGTGGGCCAGCCCGCCGCTATCCGTCATGCCCTGCCACAGCTGCTTGCCCGTGTAGTCGCGCACCACGACTTGTGCCTGCGCCACCGGTTTGCCGTTATCCAGCGACGTCACCCACACCAGCGACGACTCGGCGCCATGCTTGAAGTGCGCCACCATATTGGTCACCAGCGCCGCTGCGCTGACATAGGCAGGTTTACGGCCCAGCGCCAGCCCGGCGCCCAGCCTGGGGCTGGCCAGCTCCACCACATAAAAGCCCGGCTTGCGCAGCGGGATGCCAACCACTTCAAACGCCTTGCCGCCACCCGGCTTGGGCATGGTGAAGCGTTCGACCTTGCCGGCATTGGCGTCCAGCAGCGGCTTGGTCATTTTGTCGACATACAGTTCCTGCGGCTCCCAGCCGTAACCGGACATGCGCTTGAGCCAGGAAATCACCTGCTGGTCGGACGATGCATCGCCATCATTGACGCGCAATGCGGCGCCGTCCACCTTGCTGCCTGCCAGGCTGGCCTCCACATTGCGCACGGTAACCGGCAGCAGCTTGTCGCCCTTGGCTTCGATGATGCCGAAGCGCGCGGGGAACTTGACCAGCGGCGGCTGCGCATCGGTGCGTATCGCCATCGGGAAGCGCGCCTGGTTGACCAGTGCGCGGCCAGCATCGTCTTTCAGATTTGCCGGCAGCGACAGCGTGAGTTTGGCCTTCTCCGGGAACGGGCCTTTGATATTCAGCCACGTCAGGTACTCGCTCTTTTCGTCATCCTTTTCCAGCGCAGGCTTGAAGACTTGCCCACCCGGACCGGTGACCTTGACCGCCAGCGCATCCGCGCGCCTGACCGGCGCCGTAAACTGCAAGCGCATCGGCAGGAAAGGCACGCAGCCTGCATCGGCACTCGACCTGTCGCAGCTGAAGCGCGCAGTAAAATCCTCGCGCGTTTTGTATGCCAGCGTCTGATCCTGGGAGGTGCTAATCCCGCTATCGGCGCTGATGCCCGCGCCCCACACCAGCGACACCCCGGTGCCCGGTGGCAGATTGCGCCGGCACTGCAGGACCGTCAGCGGCAGCTTGTCCAGCTTCTTGTTGTTGACGGATGCCGTGGCGCGCCATAGCACGCCACGCGCCTTGAAGTACACCGACAGATAGCGTTCAGTGAAGGACTTGCGCAAGTTCAGCACCTGCTGGCGTTCCGCGCCCTGCAGCACGCGTACGCCGATTTTCTCGTTGATGCCATCGGCGCGGCACCAGGCATGCGCCGCCACCGTTTCATCGCTGGCCGGTGCGTCAAGGCCCAGCAAAAAGATCTGCTGTTCGTCGATATAGCTGGAGCCTTCGCGCGGCACGGCCTCCACAATCGCAGGACCGCCGGTATCAAAGGCGAACTGGCGCTCGCCGGTCAGCGCCTTGCCGCTCAAATCCTTGATGCCGTCTTTCAGTGTGAAGCGGCAGGCGACGCCGGCGGGCAGGTCGCGGACAAAGTCGTAGCTCCAGTTCTGGCCATCGATCCAGCGTCCCTTGCCCTCTTCCGGACAATCGACCGTGAACGGATCGCCCAGGCGCATATCGCCCAAGGGGACCATTTGCCCATTGAAGCGCGCGGCTACCTGGCGTACGCCCTTGACGGTGCCCGATGGTGAAAACGAGGTGACTGAGGTGTCGGCCAGGACGGCCAGCGGACTACAGAGCGCAGCGAGCGCGATAAGGCGGGACAGGAGGCGCATACCAACTCCAGATGCTGAAAGTGAATCAGCTCAGTGTTGCGCACGCCTCCTGCAAAGTCAATAATATTAGAAGAAAAACATTAGACCAGATCGAACACCGCCATCGACTCGACGTGCGAGGTGTGCGGGAACATATTGACCACGCCGGCCTTATCCAGCTTGTAGCCCGCCAGGTGGACCAGCGTATTGGCGTCGCGCGCCAGCGTCGACGGGCTGCACGAAACGTAGACGATACGCTTGGGCAGGAACTCAGGATGGGTGTTGCGCAGTTCGCCCAGCGCCGCCACCAGCGCCATGGCGCCATCACGTGGCGGGTCGATCAACATGCGGTCGAATTTGCCCAGCGCGATCAAGTCTTCCGGCGTCACTTCAAACAGGTTGCGGTTGTAGAACGTGGTCTTGGCATCCAGGCCATTGGCCTTGGCATTGCTCAGGGAACGGTCGGTCAGCGCCTGGCTGCCTTCGATGCCGACCACTTCACGCGCCAGCGTGGCCAGTGGCAGCGTGAAGTTGCCCAGGCCGCAGAACAGGTCGGCCACGCGGTCTTCGGGCTGCACGTCCAGCAGGCGCAAGGCCTTGTGCACCAGCACGCGGTTGATGTGGTGGTTCACCTGCGTGAAGTCGACCGGTTTGAACGGCATGCGTACGCCAAATTCCGGCAGCAGGTAATGCAGCTCCGGCTCGAGCGGATAAAACGGCGCGGCGGTTTCCGGGCCTTTGGTCTGCAGCCAGAACTGCACTTTGTATTCATCGGCGAAGGCCTTGATCTTGGCTTCGTCGTCGGCGGTCAGCGCGTCCATGATGCGCAGTACCAGCACCGTCACGTCCTGGCCGATCGCCAGTTCGATCTGCGGGACCTGGCTGTACAGGGTCAGCGAGCCAATCAGCGCGCGCAGCGGCATCAGCATATCCGACACGTGCGGCGGCAGGATCTGGCAGCTCTTGATGTCGGCCACGTAGACCGAGCGCTTTTCCTTGAAGCCGACCAGCACCGTGCCCTTCTTCTCGACCCAGCGCACCGACAGGCGCGCGCGGTAGCGGTAGCCCCAGGTCGGGCCGTACATCGGCCGCATGATGGTTTCGGACGTGACTTTACCGATGTGCCACAGATTATCTTCCAGCACGCGCTGCTTGATGGCCACCTGGGCGCTCGGCTCGATGTGCTGCATCGAGCAGCCGCCGCAATAGTCGAAGTGCTCGCACTTCGGCTTCACGCGCATCGACGATTCGCGGTGCAGCGCGGTCATCCTGGCCGCTTCCCAGTTTTTCTTCTTCTTGAAGGTCTCGAAGCTCACGCGCTCGCCTGGCAGCGCGCCTTCCACGAACACCACTTTGCCCGGCGAGCCGTCTTCATTGTCCTGCAGGTGGCCGACGCCACGGGCGTCCATGTCGAGCGATTTGATGTCGATGGTATTTTCTTGCATAGCGTTCAATATTGGAAAAAGAATGGCGCGGCCGGCCCGCGTGCAGGGGCAATATGATAGCAGAACAGGAAGGGACTACAGCAGGGAATCGCGGACCACGCCGCGCGCGGCCATCGCCCGCTTGAGTTTGACCAGCGCTTCCTGCTGGATCTGGCGCACGCGCTCACGCGTAACACCCATCTCTTCGGCCAGGGTTTCCAGCGTGGCCGGGTCGTCATTATCGAGGCCGAAACGGCGCATGATGACGATGCGCTGCTTGTCCGGCAGCTTGGTCAGCCAGTCGCGCACCAGCACCGTCATTTCATGATGTTCGGCGCGGGCGTCGGGACTGTCATCGCTGTCGCCGGGCAGCATGTCCATGAGCGAGGACTGGGGATCGTTGTCGAGCGGCGCATCGAGCGAGGTGGCATGCTCGGACAGCGCCAGAATGTCCTGCACCTCCTCCACCGGCCGGCCCACCAGTTCGGCGATGTCTTCGGCGGTGGCGTCCTTGCCGTTGTGGTGCTGGGCTTCGAGATGGTATTTGCCGCGCAGGATCTGGTTCAGCTCACGCACCATGTGCACCGGCAGGCGCACGGTGCGGGCCTGGTTCATGATGGCGCGCTCGATGCTCTGGCGTATCCACCAGGTGGCGTAGGTCGAAAAACGGAAGCCGCGCTCGGGCTCGAACTTGTCGATGGCGCGCATCAGGCCGATGTTGCCTTCTTCGATCATGTCCAGCAGTACCACGCCGCGGTTGATGTAGTGCTTGGCAATCGACACCACCAGCCGCAGATTGTGCTCGATCATGGTCTGGCGCGCGCTGAAGTCGCCGGCCTTGGCCAGCGTGGCGTAATGGACTTCCTGCGGCGCGGTCAGCAGCGGGCGGGTGCCGATCTGGTTCAGATAGTGCTGGGTGGTGTCGGTGGACAGTTCGGCGGCCAGCACTTTCTTCAGCTCGTCGACGGTTTCCAGCACCGTGCTGCCTTCAGGCAGATCGGCTTCGTCCGCACCATCAATTGCGACATCCTCATTCGCTTCGTCCCGGAAATCGTCCGGGAGAGCGTCGTCATCCATTTGATCGTGCGGCGTATGTGTCATGGTTCAGCTAGCGGTTAGGCAGGAATCTGGACGGGTCCACCGGTTTGCCTTGCTGTCGTATTTCAAAGTGCAGCTTGACGGAGTCGGTATCGGAATCACCCATTTCCGCAATCATTTGCCCCTTGTTGACGCTTTGCCCTTCCTTGACCAGGATGGTCCGGTTGTGCGCGTAGGCCGACAGCAAATTATTACTGTGCTTCACAATAACGAGATTACCATATCCGCGGATGCCGCTACCGGCATACATCACTTTTCCTGCCCCGGCAGCCACGACCTGCTGACCGGCCTTGCCGGCGATGTCCACGCCCTTGTTCTTGCCTTCGTCAAACGTGGCGATCACCTTGCCTTCCGCCGGCCAGATCCAGGTCAGGCTGGCGTCGTCGGCCGCCATGGCCGGTGCGGCTGGCGCGGCCGGCACCGGCGCCGCTGGACGCGTCGCGGCCGGCGCTGGCGCAGGCGTTGCCGCGACATCCTTGCCGGTATCGGCGCGTTGCAGCTCGGCCAGATTGGCTTCGGAATAAGGCTTCTTGTCGCCTTTCGGGCTGGTCTTCTTGACCACCGGCGGTGGCGGCGGCGTCTTGTCGGATGGCGGCATGACGACAGCAGCGGTTTCGACGCCGCTCACATTTTCGGGAGGCAGTACGCGCAGCACCTGGTCAACCTTGATGTCGTTGGGGTTGGACAGATTGTTCCAGGCCACCAGGTCGCGGTAGTTCTGGCCGAACTCCAGCGCAATGCGGATCAGGGTATCGCCCTTTTTCACGGTGTACAGGCCGCGCTCGTCGCGCGCCACCTGCGCCGTTTCGCTTGGGGTGGCGGGTTTGACGGCCGGCGGGATCGTGCGGTCTACGACCGGGGCCTGATTAGGAGGAGTAGTACACGCGCTTAATAAGGCAAGCGCAAAGCTCATTGCGAGCAAATTACTTTTATTCGTCATTCTCATCGTATTGTCTAGTGGTGCGGGCGCTAAACCACGCCCGGACGCAAAGGCACAAAGTGGCAATCTTCCAGCGTTTCGCTGGTCCACTCCGTCTTGCCGATGCGGGTAATCAGTTCCAAATGCTGTGAGCGGGACCCCACTGGCGCGACCAGGCGACCGCCGATGGCCAGTTGTTCCAGCAGGGCTTGCGGCACTTCCAAACCGGCCGCGGCCAGAATGATACCGTCAAATGGAGCGGCTTGCGGCAGCCCAAGCATACCATCTCCGTAATGCAGACGCAGGTTCGGCACGCGCAGCGGACGCAAATTGGCCTTGGCCAGCTCGTGCAACGGCTTGATGCGCTCGATGGAATACACCTCTTGCGCCACGCAGGACAGCACGGCCGCCTGGTAGCCGCAGCCGGTGCCGATCTCGAGCACGCGCCGGAGCTGGCCACCGTTGCGCATAACCTCGATCATGCGGGCGACAATGTAGGGCTGGGAAATGGTCTGGTGATGGCCAATCGGCAGCGATGCGTCGATATAAGCTTGCGGCGCCAGGCCTTCATCCATGAACAGATGGCGCGGCACGGTTTCCATGGCGCCCAGCACGACCTGGTCCTTGACGCCCTGCTTGGCGATGCGCTGCACCATCGCACGGCGCACCGCATCGGATACCAGCGGATTCTGGCGCGGCACCTGCACCGGCGCGGCCTGCGCCCGCTCCATCGCATAGCTGTGCGACTTGGACGGCGTGGCGACCGGGCGGGGAGCGGGATACAGCGGCGGCGCATGGCGCGCAGCATTTTGGGTGGCGGTTTGCGGTGTTGCCACCGGCGCGAATACCGTTGCCTTCTTGGCCCCCTTGTCGACTACTGAGGACAGCGGCAAGGGAAAGGTACGGTTTTTTTCGGTCATGCCAAGGCCTTTGCCAATGCATCGAGTTGGGTGGTGTGCGTCAGATCGACTTGCAGCGGCGTGATCGATGTGCGGCCATGGGCGACAGCATGGAAATCCGTGCCCTCCCCGGCATCCTTGCATGCACCCGGTGGGCCGATCCAGTAGATATCCCTGCCGCGCGGGTCCTTGGCCTTGATCACCGGCTCGGACTGGTGGCGCCGGCCCAGACGGGTGGCGGCCAGCACATTCAGCTGCTCGTAAGGACGATTCGGGATGTTCACGTTCCACAAACAGGGGCGCGGCAACGTTTCATAATACCGCTGGATAATGTCGCGCGCATGACGTGCGGCGTCATCGATATGCTCCCAGCCGTATGCGCCCTGGGAAAAGGCGATGGCGGGAATGCCAAACAAAAAGCCCTCGGTGGCGGCGGCGACCGTGCCGGAATACAGCGTGTCGTCCCCCATATTGGGACCGTTGTTGATGCCGGAAACCACCAGGTCGGGCTTGTAATCGAGCAGCGCCGTCAACGCCACGTGCACGCAATCGCTGGGCGTGCCGTTGACAAAGTAAAAGCCATTGGCGGCCTGCTGTACCGACAAAGGCCGGTCCAGCGACAGGGAGTTCGATGCGCCCGAGCGGTTGCTGTCCGGCGCCACCACCACGATGTCGGCGATGGGGGCGAGCGCACTGGCCAGCGCATTGATACCGGGCGCCAGGTAGCCGTCGTCATTGCTTATCAGGATTCTCATACAGGGGATTTTACCCGAAGCAATGGCCGCACTGCGCATGGCAGAGGCCCGGAAAACATATAAATTTCTATCAACGCGGCGGACTGCGCATGCCGGCCAGATGGCCGTCCAGCGCCAGCAATTCATCCGGGGCGTGTGACCACAAACTATGGGCTGGCAGCGGGTTGCGCGGCCGCAGCGGCCGGACCAGCGCATCGCCGTAGTCGTCCATGGCGGCATTCTGGTGCAGTTCGGTCACCATGGGCAGGTCGGCGGATGGCATCCCCAGTTGCAATTGGACCTCCATGAGCTGCTCGCGCGCCTTGAGGGTATCCCGGTGATCCGGTCCCAGACGGAGCAAATGGGCATGCAGCACGGCTTCCAGCAGACTGCGGGCTGCATCCAGCTCCTGCATCTGCACCAGCGTTTGCGCCAGCGCCGTCTTGCTGTGCAGCGTATCGACATGCTCGGCACCCAGCATGCGCTTGCGCGCCGCCAGCACATGCTCCTGCAGGCTGCGCGCATGCTCGGTTTCGCCGCGCCGCAGCAGCAGTTCCGCGCGCACCGCCTTGGCGGACAAGGTCAGCAGATGTTCAGACCCCAGCAGACGCATATAAATATCGATCACCGCGTCCTGCATGGCCAGCGCCTCGGCGACATGCCCCTGCTGCCCCAGCGTGGTGGCCAGACTGGTACGGGCGGACAAGGTGTCAAAATGTTCATTCCCCAGTTGCCGCTCACGCGCTTCCACCACGCACTCATCGAGGAACTGCGCTTCATCCAGCCGCCCCTGCTGGCGCAAACCGGCCGCCAGATAGGCTTTGCTGGACAGCGTATCGGGATGGTCTTCGCCCAGAACGCGCTGGCGCAAACCGAGGCTTTCCTCGAAACAAGCCAGCGCTTGCCGCAAGCTGCCGTCGCGCCGGTACAACTCCCCCAGCAGATTGAGATTATGCGCAAGTGACTGGGCAACAGCGCGCGATGCGACGCCGCCCTCCTCCAGCGCCTTGCGCGCCTGATTGATCGAGCCCAGCAGATGAATTTCACGGCTGCACTGCCACGGAAAATAGCCCGGCGCCAGCCAAGCAAGAAACGCTTCGAAAGTACGCGTCAGCGAAAAACGGTCGCCGCCCTGATCCAGCCGCACCGCAAGCTGCTCGCCATAGGCAAAAGTACGGGTCTGCTGTAGCTGGACTTCGTCAAAATAGCTCTCCAGCGACACATCCTGCATGCCATAGCACTCGCCGATCAGCTCCTCAAAGCCAGGCTGGTAACCCAAAATGCGCCGACGCTCGTCGCCGCGCCGCCACTGGGCACGCTGGGCGCTATCGGCCATTTCCATACGCGACGGCAAGGGGTAAACCAGCAATGGCCGCTGCTCGTCTTCGTGACTGCGCCGATAAGTGGTGGCGCGTATCACCAGCGCCTGCACGCCTTCCAGACTCTGACGGTTGGGCGTAAACACCACGACGAGCTTACGAGGAAGCAAGGTGGTGCAGATGCCGGCGCTATCGCTGCGGCCAGTACGCGAATCCACCAGCACGTAACTGAAATGCCGGGTCAGCCGCTCGGCAAAGCAGCGGAACAGCGCCGGGCAACTATTAAACAGCTCCTCCCAGTGCAGGGCAGCGAGCCGCTCGCCATAACTGTCGTCAAACCGGCCGGCGCGCATCAGGTAAAGCTGACTGCTCTGGTCAACACGGCTGATATATTGCTCCCAACCAACAGCCGCCAATACTTCATGGGCGAGTTCTTCATCGTCGAGCGCCACGGCGCCGTTGCGGCGACGCTGCAACTGCTCGCGGCAAGCCTCAAACAACTCCAGCACCCCCGGCCTGGGCTCGGGATGGTGGTCAAAATAATGGTGCAAGCCCGGCGCCTCCAGGTCCCAGTCGATCATGAGCACGGGCGTGGTGGCGTTCTGCTGACGCGCCAGCAACACCGCTATATTGGAGAGTGCCATGGTGCGACCGGTGCCGCCCTTATAAGAATAGAAAGTAATGACTTCGCCGTTGGTGCTGAGCGGCGGCAGCGACAAGGGGATGGATTCCATGGCAAACCTTTAGCGAGGGAAGTGTGGAGGAGGAATGACACGCCATTCCGGCGGGATTTCCGGCAACACAAAACGACTGCAGTCATGCCCCGGCGGCGTGCTTCGTTTTAGACAGTGGTAATGCTCGGCAATGCGGTGGACGATTTTTTCAATGTCCGGGATGAAATCTGGATTGGTTTTCAAGTCGCCGCTGGCCAGCGTGTAGCGGGAAAAATCCACATACATGCCCGGCCCGGCAATTTGCGGCGGCAAGCCGACCGGATGGCGGGTCATGATGACGGGGATAATCAAATGGCTGGGCAGCGTGTACCACTGTTTGCGCTCATATTCGATAAGTTGCATGGCTGCAAACTCCCGGCGGGTATAGCCGTGGGCTTCGTATTTCGGTGTATAAATGGCAATCATGCAAACACTCTCACACAAAGCGCGCGCGATTTTTTCATCCAGATCATCTCCGCCGCCGAGTTGCTCACTGTCTACGAATAACTCGTCTTCGTTATCAAAATGCGGTTCCAGATAGCATTTCAAGGCATCGACCAGATCGTCCTTGAATTTGCTCATGTAGGCATGCTGGCCATGGGCATAACTGAAAAAGCAGCCGTGACGGATAGTCATGACATCCTCCCTGCGTTTAACCAACTCTAACAAGCCAGAATGCAGACACTTTGCGCCAACACAAACGTGTGCCAGCCATAACTTTGCGCAAGCGGCTGGCAGTTTGGGGTAAGATAAAAATATAACGAGCGTTCTTTTTTCGCTCTTTTTTTAAAAACAAGGAGACCAGAATGAAAGCTGTGGTGTGCGAAAACTGGGGAGCGCCAGACACCCTGAAAGTACAAGAATTGCAAGATCCGCAAGCGGGTCCCGGACAGGTAGTCATCGACGTGCAAGCAGCCGGTGTGAATTTCCCAGACGTATTGATCGTGCAAGGAAAGTATCAATTCAACCCAGAGCTGCCATTCGTTCCGGGCAGCGAAGTGGCCGGCATCGTCCGCTCAACCGGTAGTGATGTGACCACCTTTAAAGCCGGCGACAAGGTCATCGCCTTCGCCCCTACCGGTGGTTTTGGACAACAACTATTAGCGCCAGTGCAATCGCTGATTCCAATGCCGCCCGGCATGGATTTCGACACCGCAGCCGCCATCACCCTCACCTACGGCACCTCCTATCACGCGATAGTCGACCGCGCCATGCTAAAAAATGGTGAGAACATGCTAATTCTTGGCGCAGCTGGAGGGGTGGGCCTGGCTGCGATAGAGATAGGAAAAGCCCTTGGCGCCCGCATTATTGCTTGCGCCTCCACCGATGAGAAGCTGGAAGTCTGCCGCCAGCACGGCGCCGACGTCCTGATTAACTACAGCAAGGAAGATTTACGCGAAGCGGTAAAGGCCGCGACCGGCGGCAAAGGCCCGGACGTGATTTATGACCCGGTCGGCGGCGAGTATGCCGAACCGGCATTCCGTTCGATCGGGTGGGGAGGACGCTACCTGGTGATCGGCTTCGCCAACGGCGAAATTCCGAAATTGCCGCTGAACCTGACCTTGCTCAAAGGTGCATCACTGGTCGGCGTGTTCTGGGGTGAATTCACCAAACGTGATCCAAAAGGCAACACCAGCAATATGCGCCAACTGCTGCAATGGTTACACGAAGGCAAAATCAAACCCCATATTTCCGGACGCTATAAACTCGAAGACGCCGCGCAAGCGCTCAAAGACATGGCCGCCCGCCAGGTCACTGGCAAGGTGATTGTGTTGCCACAATCATAAAACCCAATCCGGGGTCAGTTCTTGCAATCCAACACGAGCTCAGCTATTCAATAGTTGAGCTCGTGTTGGATTGCAAGAACTGACCCCGGATTTTGATACTGGAAGTTACTGATCAGAATTCTTGTTTTTGAAGAATTCGAGGACGACGTCTTGTTCGCGCGTGCGTTTGAAGGACGGTAAACTCTGCCAGATGCGCTTGCCGTAAGGCTTGGAAATCACGCGCGGATCGCACAACATCAGCACGCCCTGGTCTTTTTCATCACGGATCAGACGGCCAGCGCCCTGCTTCAGGTTGATGATGGCTTCCGGCAGAGTGTGGTGCATGAAGCCGTTTTTGCCCTGTTTTTCCATCACTTCGATGCGCGCGGCCAACACCGGATCATCCGGCGGCGCGAATGGAAGCTTGTCGATAATCACCAACGACAGCGCATCACCCCGCACGTCCACGCCTTCCCAGAAACTCTGGGAGCCGATCAGCACGCCATTTCCTGCTTTCCGGAACTGATCCAGCAGCTCGGTACGGCCTTTGTCGCCTTGCACAAACAGCGGGAATGGCAGACCGCGTTTCTCGAATTCGTCGCGCAGGCGCTCGGCGGCACGCTTTACCGCGCGCAAAGTCGTGCACAAAAGGAAGGTTTTTCCGCCTGCCGCCTCGATAACCGGCAAGGCCAGATCCAGCACAGCGTCTGTATAACCGAAGGAATTCGGGTCCGGCAGGCCGGTGGGCACGTACAAAATGCCCTGCTCTTCGTAGTTAAACGGGCTGGGCCACGACATCGACGGCTCCTTGTCCAGGCCCATTTGCTCGGAGAAATGGCTGAAGTCGTTTTTCACCGCCAAGGTTGCGGAGGTGAAAATCCAGCTGCGCGGCACGCCTTCGCGCTGGCCGTTGAAGATCGGCGCGATCGACAGCGGTGTCTTGTGCAGCTGCAAGGATGAGGCGAACGCTTCGACCCAGAACACGGCCTCTTCGCCTTTGGCGACCCTGGCCTTGGGATCAAATTTCCATGCCGCCAGGCGCGCCACCAGTTCCACGCCGCGCTGGCGGCATTGCTCCAGCGTTTCCGCGCGTTCGGCCTGCTTTTCCAGCACGGCCATCATGCCGTCCAGCTCGTCCTTCAAGGTTTCCAGCGCCGGGAAGAAGTCGCTCGACGGCGCGATCTGCGGCAGCGACAGGCGCACGATGTCCTGCGGGAAGGTCAGGCGCAGGTCGCGCGCTGCCTTTTCCACCACGGTCACGACCTTGCCCCAGTCGGCGCCGTCGCGCGCGTTGGACAGGCCTTCGGCCAGCACATCGCGGCACAGTTCCAGCACCTGGGACGTGGAAAACGTGTCGCCGAAGAACAGGGTGGCGGTATCCGGCAGTTGGTGCGCCTCGTCGAAGATAATCGTGTTGGCGGACGGCAGCAGTTCGGCGACGCCCGAGTCCTTCAGCGCCACGTCGGCGAAGAACAGGTGGTGGTTGACCACCACCACATCCGCCTGCTGCGCTTCCTTGCGCGCCTTCATGATGAAGCAATCCTGGTAATACTGGCACTCCGCGCCCATGCAGTTGTCGCGCGTGGAGGTCACCAGGTTCCAGATCAGGGCGTTTTCCGGCACTCGCGCCAGCTCGGCCTTGTCGCCGGTCTTGGTCATCTTGAGGAAACGCGAGATTTCGCGCAGGTAGCCGACGTCATCGCGCGAGGTCATGCGGCCATTCTGCAGCGTGCGCTCCAGATGATAGTGGCACAGGTAGTTCGAACGCCCCTTCAGCAGCGCCACCGACACCGGCGCCTGCAGCGCGCTGCGCACTGAAGGGATATCGCGCAGGAACAGCTGATCCTGCAAGTTCTTGGTTCCGGTCGAAACAATGGTCTTGCCGCCCCACAGCAGCGCCGGCACCAGATAGGCAAAAGTTTTGCCCGTGCCCGTGCCCGCCTCGGCAATCAGCGTGGTCTGGTTGGCAATCGCCGACGCAATTGCCTTGGCCATCTCGGTCTGCGATCGGCGCGGGCGGAAGTCGCCCACGGCCGGTCCCAGCGGGCCGCCAGCGCCAAACAGGCGCTCGACCTCGGAATCGTACTTGCCGGGAGGCTGTTCAGGGGTGGCGCCGATGATGGCGGGCGTGGCGTCTGCGGACGGTGGGAGGTGTTCGGTCAAAATAAATCGGCTTGTGGCGTTATTTACGCCGGGACGTCAGGTACCAGCTGCATTTTAAGCAGAGTGATATGGTCTTTCAGTTGCAGCTTGCGCTTTTTGAGACGGCGCAACTGCAGTTGATCGTGGTGTCCGTCCAGCGTGAGCATATCGATGACCGCGTCCAGATCGCGGTGTTCGACGTCGAGTTCGATCAAACGACGTTGGATATCTTGTACATCAGTCATATTTCTCAGCCAAATAGTTTCACTGGAACAACAGGGGCGCGACTACACATTGCAAACAAACTGGGACACGGTGCATAGTTTAATCTACGGCGGCGCTGCCGCCAACAGAATGATCGCGCAGGATACCGTGTCAGCCATGAGCGCCTACAAAATCGAAGCCGGGACCGCCCAGCACATCGGCCAACGCCCCCAGCAAAACGACCGGGTCGCGCTGTACACGGCAGCCCAGGCGCCCGGCTATGTCATGGCGGTGCTGGCGGATGGCAACCACAGCCCCATCGCCGCCGATCAGGCTTTACTCACCAGCAAGCACCTGTTTGATGAATTCCGCGTCGGCAACAGCGCCAACCTGCCCCGCCTGCAGGAGCTGCTGCGCAGTATCGCGCTGGAAGTCCACCAGGTCATCAAGATGAACCCGATCGCCGCCGTGGCCGAGCCGCAAAGCGCGCTTGCCCTGCTGGTGCTGACGCCGCAGGCGCAAGCCGTGTGGGCGCATGTGGGCGATGCACGCATCTACCGTTTTGCCGGCGAGACCTGCGCCATGCGCACCAACGACAGCGCCTATCTTGAGCATCTGGTCAATGTCGAGCAGCTGCCGGCGGACGCGGCAAAGAAGCACCGCAGTTCGCGCCTGCTGCATAACGTGATCGGCAACAGCATGAAAGAGCCGTTTGTCACCGTCGGCTGCCACCAGGGCTTGCAGGCCGGCGATGCGCTGATGCTGTGCTCCGATGGTTTATGGCAGCTGTTCCGGCCCGAGGAGCTGGCCGCAGCGGTGGCCCGCAACACGCCGCGCCAGGCGGCCGAACGCCTGATCGGCAAGGCCGGCGAGCGGGCGCAAGGCAAAGGCGACAACTGCTCCATGGCCATCATCAAGCTGGTGGCGCCACTGCCGCAGGCGCCCGCTTACACGGTGCAGCAGATGCGCCGCGCCGTGTGATTACTTCTTGGAGGCTGCGGCGGCTTGTGCTTCCGCTTTTTTCTTGTCCGCTTCGGCGCGCTCGGCAGCTGCCTTCGCTTTCTCGGCGTTTTCCGCTTTCTTGCGCTCGACCTGGGTCTGGCGACGTTCGGACTCGGCTTTCTTCTTCTCGTAGGCCTGGACATTGGCGGCGCGCTTGGCAGCCTCGGCAGCGTCCTGCTGTTCCAGACGCTGGATCTTGGCGGCGTGTTCGGCCTCACGGTCGGCGACGCGCAGGCCGCTTGGCGCCGGCGCAGGCGCCTTCTCTTCCTTGGCCGGCTTGGGCGGCTGGGCGGCACGCAGCGCCGCTTCGTCCGCATCCTTGCGTGCGCGTTCGGCCAGGTCGCCATCGCGCCTGGCGACAGAGTCGGCACGCTTGAAGTGCTGCGCATCGACTTCCCGCGCACGGATCGCGGACAGCGCCACGCGGCGTTTTTCCTTGGCCTTGTCGAGGCAGTTATTGACGAAGAACTTGGCCGAGCATTCGCGCTCGCTGGCGGCAAATTCCTCGTTGACGGCGGCGCGGTCGTTGGCCACCTGCACCAGCGCGGCATCGGCCTGCGCCACCGAAGTAACGTTCTGGGCCTGTGCCGCCATGGTGATGACGGCGGCGCCCAGCAATGCGATAAGTGCTTTCATATCCTGATCCGATTACGCCAGCGACGCTGCAGCGCCGCGCTGCTGGCGGTTCATGTATTCCTGCGACTGCATCTCGACGATGCGCGACACGGTGCGATGGAATTCGTTGGCCATGGCGCCCGTCGTGTACAGCTCTTCCGGCTCGACTTCGGCCGACATCAGCAGCTTCACGCCCTGATCGTAGAACACGTCGATCAGCCAGGTGAAGCGGCGCGCTTCCGACGACATCGATGCCGACATCATCGGCACCCCGGACAATATCACGGTATGGAAACGGCTGGCGATTTCCAGGTAATCGTTCTGCGAGCGCGGCCCGCCGCACAGCGTATTGAAATCGAACCAGATGATGGTGCCGGCGCGGCGCAGCGCGCGGATCTCGCGCGCCTCAATCCGGATCACCGGATCTTCGTCGGCCGTCTCGGCGACGCTGGCGTAGGCGTCGCGCAGCGCCTGGTCGGTCTGCGCGTTGAGCGGCGTGTAGTAGGCCTCGACCTGCTCCAGCGCGCGGCCACGGTAGTCGATGCCGGCGTCGATATTCATGACGTCCAGCTTTTCGTACAGCAGATCGATGGTGGGCAGGATGCGGTCGCGGTGCAGGCCGTCCGGATACAGCAGCTGCGGATCGTAGTTGGAGGTCATGATGAAGGACACGCCGTTATCAAACAGCGCCTTCAGCAGGTTGTACATGATCATGGCGTCGGCCACATCGGAGATGTGGAATTCATCGAAGCAGATCAGACGGTATTTCTTGGCCACGCGCTTGGCCACTTCATCCAGCGGATCGGCGACACCGCGCAGATCATCGAGCTGCCGGTGCACATCGCGCATGAATTCATGGAAGTGCAGGCGCGTCTTGCGCACCAGCGGCACCACCGAGAAGAAGCTGTCCATCAGGAAGGACTTACCACGTCCCACGCCGCCCCACATGTACACGCCTTTCGGCACGGCCGGGCGGTTAATCAGGCGCTTGAAGGTGCTGGAGCGCTGCGACTTGTATTCCACCCACTCGTCATAGCATTGCTGCAGACGGTTGATCGCGCGCAGTTGCGCGTCATCGGGCTTGTAGCCGCGCTGCGAGAGCGCATTGTGGTAGTACTCTTGGACGTTCATCGTGTTCATTCGGCACAAACAAAAACGGCGGGCCATGGCGGCCCGCCTTACAACGGCTACGTCATCAACTTAGAAGTTGAGCGTACGTTTATCGATTGCCAGCGCTGCTTCCTTGGTCGCTTCCGACAGCGAAGGGTGCGCGTGGCAGATACGTGCGATGTCCTCAGCCGAAGCTTTGAACTCCATCGCCACTACCGCTTCCGAAATCAGTTCCGAAGCCATAGGACCGATGATGTGCACACCCAGGATTTCGTCGGTGGTGGCGTCGGCCAGGAACTTGACCATGCCCGAGGTATCGCCCAGCGCGCGTGCGCGGCCATTGGCCAGGAACGGGAAGGTGCCGGCTTTGTAAGCGACGCCGTCGGCCTTCAGTTGCTGCTCGGTGCGGCCAACCCAGGCGATTTCCGGCGAGGTGTAGATGACCCAAGGGATGGTGTTGAAGTTGGTGTGGCCATGCTGGCCAGCGATACGCTCGGCCACTGCCACGCCTTCTTCTTCCGCCTTGTGCGCCAGCATCGGGCCGCGCACCACGTCACCCACTGCCCATACGCCTGGCAGGTTGGTTTTGCAGTCGTCGTCGACCGCCACGAAACCACGCTCGTCCAGCGCCAGGCCAACTTTGTCCGCCGCCAGGCCATTGGTGTTCGGGGTACGGCCGATCGATACGATCAGCTTGTCGAACACGGTGGTGGTGGCTTCGCCCTTGGCATTTTCGTATTCCACGGTGACGTTGTTGTCGCCCTTGGTGATCTTGCCGATCTTGCAGCCCAGGTTGATGCTCAGGCCCTGTTTGGTGAACAGCTTGTTGGCTTCCTTGGCGATCTGCTCGTCCACGGCGCCCAGGAACACTGGCAGGCCTTCCAGCACGGTCACTTCCGAACCCAGACGACGCCATACCGAGCCCATTTCCAGGCCGATTACGCCGGCGCCGATCACGCCCAGCTTCTTCGGCACTTCGCCGATGGTCAGCGCGCCGGTGTTCGACAGGATCAGTTTTTCATCGAAGTCTGCGCCTGGCAGCGCACGGGCGTTGGAGCCGGTGGCGATGATCACTTGCTTGCCGGTGATGGTCTCGTTGGCAGGCGCCGAGATGGCCAGCGGGTAGCCTTCAGCGGTAGCGGCGCCAGCGAAGGCAGCGCGGCCGTGGAAGAAGGTCACTTTGTTTTTCTTGAACAGGAACAGGATGCCGTCGTTGTTTTGCTTCACAACGGTGTCTTTGCGCTTGATCATTTGCGGCAGGTTCAGCGACAGGCCGGCGACGTCGATGCCGTGGTCCTTGAACGCATGGCCGGCGTGCTCGTAGTGTTCCGACGATTGCAGCAGTGCTTTCGATGGGATGCAGCCGACGTTGGTGCAGGTGCCGCCAGGTGCCGGGCCGCCCTTTTCGTTTTCCCACGCGTCCACGCAAGCAACCGAGAAGCCCAGTTGTGCAGCACGGATAGCGGCGATGTAACCGCCAGGACCGGCGCCGATGACTACTACGTCAAATTGTTTACTCATTTTTTAATTTCCAATCAGTTCGTCTTCTGGGACGAAGATCCACAAGAGAATGTATATCGCCAGACCGAAACCAAAGGTCAGCACAAACAGTACAAACAGCAAACGCCAGATCCACGATTCGACACCGCTGATGCGGGCCAGACCACCGCAGACGCCACCGAGCCAGCGGTCGGTGCGCGAACGGCGCAAGCGCGAAAAATCGCTGCTGGCGCCCGGGCTTTCTTCCTTGTTCAGCAAACGGGCCTTGGCAGCCGCGAACTCTTCGTCCGACAGCGCACCCGCCTGATGCAGTTCGTGCAAACGCTTGATTTCTTCAGCAACGCTCATTCCACGATCCTCTTAGTTAAACCCTGCAATCGTCAGGGTCTGACCCCGTACGGGGTCAGACCCTGGTGTGCCGGGGTCGCCGGACAAATTACAGGTCCAGCAGCAGACGTGCAGGATCTTCCAGCGCTTCCTTCATGGCCACCAGGCCCAGCACGGCTTCGCGGCCGTCGATGATGCGGTGGTCATAGGACATCGCCAGGTAGTTCATCGGACGAACAACGATCTGGCCGTTTTCAACCACGGCGCGGTCTTTGGTCGCGTGCACGCCCAGGATCGCCGATTGTGGCGGGTTGATGATCGGGGTCGACAGCATCGAACCGAAGGTGCCGCCGTTCGAGATCGAGAAGGTACCGCCGGTCAGGTCGTCCAGGGTCAGCTTGCCGTCCTTGGCTTTGGCGCCGAATTCACCGATTTTCTTCTCGATGTCAGCGATCGACATTTGGTCAGCATTGCGCAGGATAGGCACCACCAGGCCGCGTGGCGAACCCACTGCGATACCGATGTCGAAGTAGCCGTGGTAGACGATGTCATTGCCGTCCACCGATGCATTGATGATCGGGTATTTCTTCAGCGCGGCAACTGCAGCCTTGACGAAGAACGACATGAAGCCCAGCTTGACGCCATGCTCTTTCTCGAACTTGTCTTTGTACTTGTTGCGCAGTTCCATGACTGGCGCCATGTTCACTTCGTTGAAGGTGGTCAGGATGGCGTTGGTCGATTGCGACTGGATCAGGCGCTCAGCGATACGCGCACGCAGACGGCTCATCGGCACGCGCTCTTCTGGACGGTCGCCCAGGCTGGCAGCGGCTGGTGCAGCAACTTGTGCCAGTGCCGGTTTGGCAGCTGGTGCGGCCAGTGGCGCAACGGCCGGGGTAGCAGGCGCCGATGCGGCCAGGGCGTCGCCCTTGGTCACGCGGCCATCTTTGCCCGAACCGGCAACGTCGGACGCCGACAGGCCTTTTTCCGACAGGATCTTGGCAGCGGCAGGCATCGCCACGTCGCCTTTCGAACCACCGGTTGCAGCAGCTGGTGCAGCGGCGGCAGGCGCAGCGGCAGGTGCTGGAGCCGCAGCGGCAGCAGGTGCGGCAACAGCAGCGCCGCCTTCGGTGTCGATAATGGCGATCAGTTCGTCAGCAACCACGGTGCTGCCGTCGCCCTTGATGATTTGCACCAGGGTGCCGGCCGCCGGTGCTGGCAGTTCCAGAACCACTTTATCGGTTTCGATATCGATCAGGTTTTCGTCGCGCGCAACGGTGTCGCCGACTTTTTTATGCCAGGTCAGCATGGTCGCTTCAGCGACGGATTCCGACAGTTGGGGAACTTTGACTTCGATTTTTGCCATGTAAAACTCCGTATATTTTGTTTTTGCGGCACCGCCCCGCGTAGCAAGGCGGCGCTCCGTTCAATGTGTAGTGACGCTTATTTGGTGAGGATGAAGCCTTTGAGCTTCGAGAAGGCGGTTTCCAGCAGCTCTTTCTGTTGAGCGTAGTGCTTGTCGTAGTAACCGACCGCTGGCGATGCCGATGCAGGGCGACCAGCGTAAGCCAGGCGCTGGCCAGCGTCCATGCTCTCGAAGATGTTGTGCTGAATCTGGAACCATGGGCCCTGATTCTGCGGCTCGTCCTGCGCCCACACCACTTCGGTCAGGCCTGGGAACTTTTTCAGTTCGGCAGCGAAGGCCTTGTGCGGGAACGGATACAGCTGCTCAATGCGGACGATGGCGGTATCGGTCTGGCCGCGGGTTTTGCGTGCGTTGACCAAGTCGTAGTAGACCTTGCCCGAGCAGGCGATCACGCGTTTGACCTTCTTGGCGTCGATCTTCTCGTCCACCTCACCGATCACGGTCTGGAACGCGCCTTTGGCCAGGTCGGTCAGCGGCGAGCCGGCGTCCTTGTTACGCAGCAGCGATTTCGGGGTCATGATGACCAGCGGCTTGCGGAACTGGCGCACCATCTGGCGACGCAGCACGTGGAAGATCTGCGATGCGGTGGTTGGCTGCACCACTTGCATATTGTTGTCCGCGCACAGCTGCAGGAAGCGCTCTGGGCGCGCCGACGAGTGCTCTGGACCCTGGCCTTCATAGCCGTGCGGCAGCATCATGACCAGGCCCGAAGCGCGGCCCCATTTCACTTCGCCGGAGCTGATGAACTGGTCGATCACCACCTGGGCGCCGTTGACGAAGTCGCCGAACTGGGCTTCCCAGATGGTCAGGGTGTTGGGTTCAGCGGTCGAGTAGCCGTATTCAAAGCCCAGCACTGCCTCTTCCGACAGCACCGAGTCGATCACGGTAAATGGCGCCTGGCCTTCAGCGATGTTCTGCAGCGGCACGTAGGTGCCAGCATCCCAGCGTTCACGGTTCTGGTCGTGCAGCACAGCGTGACGGTGCACGAAGGTGCCGCGGCCAGCATCCTGGCCGGTCAGGCGCACTGCGTAGCCCGACGATACCAGCGACGCGAAGCCCAGGTGTTCGCCCATGCCCCAGTCCAGGTTGACTTCACCGCGGCCCATGGCAGCGCGGTCAGCCAGCACTTTTTCGACCAGCGAGTGGACTTTGAAGTTTTCCGGCACGGTGGTGATGCGGGTGGCCAGGCGTTTCAGTTCGGTCATCGGCACGGCGGTGTCGGCAGCGTCGGTCCATTTCTTGTTCAGGAACGGCAGCCAGTCAACGGCGTACTTGTTCTTGAAGTTGGAGATCACTGGATCGACGGTGTGCTTGCCGGCGTCCATCGCATCGCGGTAGGCGGTTTGCATCTGTTCGCCGCCGTCGGCCGGGATCACGTTCTGGGTAGCCAGCTTGTCAGCATACAGCTTGCGGGTGCCTGGGTGCTTGCCGATTTTCTTGTACATCAGCGGCTGGGTCAGCGCTGGCGTGTCTTGCTCGTTGTGGCCCAGTTTGCGGTAGCAGATGATGTCGACCACGATGTCCTTACCGAACTCGGTGCGGTAGTCCATGGCGATCTGCGACGCCAGCACGGTGGCTTCCGGATCATCGGCGTTCACGTGCAGCACTGGTGCTTCGATCATCTTGACGACGTCCGAGCAGTAGATGGTCGAACGGGCATCGCGCGGGTCGGAGGTGGTGAAACCGATCTGGTTGTTGATCACGATGTGCACGGTACCGCCGGTGCCGTAACCACGGGTCTGCGCCAGATTCAGGGTTTCCATGACCACGCCCTGGCCAGCGAATGCAGCGTCGCCGTGGACCAGGATAGGCAGGACCTGTTTGCCGCCATGGTCGCCACGGCGATCCATACGGGCTTTGACCGAACCTTCAACCACTGGGTTGACGATTTCCAGGTGCGACGGGTTGAACGCCAGCGACAGGTGGACCGGACCGCCAACGGTCGAGATGTCCGACGAGAAGCCCTGGTGGTATTTCACGTCGCCCGCTGGCAGGTCGTCACCGTGCTTGCCTTCGAATTCTTCGAACAGGTCTTTTGGTGCTTTGCCCAGGGTGTTGACCAGCACGTTCAGACGGCCGCGGTGGGCCATGCCGATGACGATTTCTTGCACGCCTTTTTCGCCGGCGCGCTGGATGATTTCATCGATCGAGGCGATGAAGGTTTCGCCGCCTTCCAGCGAGAAGCGCTTCTGGCCGACGTACTTGGTGTGCAGGTAGCGCTCCAGGCCTTCGGCCGCAGTCAGACGCTCCAGGATATGCTTTTTCTTTTCCGGGGTGAAGTTCGGGGTCGAGCGGATCGACTCCAGACGCTCTTGCAGCCAGCGCTTTTCGGTCGGGTCGGAGATGTACATATACTCTGCGCCGATCGAACGGGTATAGGTGTCGCGCAGGTAGTTCAGCAGGTCGCGCAGGGTCGCGGTCTCTGGGCCGAAGTAGGTGTTGCTGATGTTGAATACGGTGTCCATGTCCGCATCCGAGAAGCCGTAGAAGCTTGGCTCCAGTTCAGGAATGCTTGGACGCTCCTGACGTTGCAGCGGGTCCAGGTTGGCCCAGCGGGAGCCCAGGTAACGGTAGGCTGCGACCAGCTGAGTCACGGCAACGCGCTTGCGGCCCATTTCGGCGTCGGCGGAGGCGGTTACGGTGCGGATGGGACCTGCTTTGGCGCGCTCGGCGAAGGAGGCGATGACGGAGGCGTGGGCCACGTCGGGTTTGTTGGAACCATCGACTGCCGGGACGTGCTGCATGGCGTCGAAGTAAGCGCGCCAGTTGTCTGGGACGGAGCCTGGATTGTCGAGGTACGCTTCGTACAGTTCCTCAACGTACGGGGCGTTCCCACCAAACAGGTAGGAGTTGGACGTGTATTGTTGCATCATTCTTGCTCACCTTTCTTCGCGCTTCGCGAGGAATTAGCGGGTTAATCTAACCTTCCGCGACACGGCCTGACCGGTTAGCGGATTGCACATCAAGTTGTGGGGAAGGGCTATTTGTTTGGGTTATACCTAAAACGGGTCCTTCAGCATAGCACCGGTATTGTATCCCAACAACCATTGGCGCGACAAAATCCGGATGAATCTTTCAGCATTAATTTTAATTTAAGCCGCATGGATACTGGCCGGAAGCGTAATGTTTTCATATTTTCAACGGCGTTTACGCAGCGAACCAGTCCAGCAGAAAGTCCAGCATGGTACGCAAGGCCGGTGGCATGTGCTGGCGCGAGGTATAGATGCCATAGATCCCCATACGCTGGGGAGTGTATCCAGGGAGCAACGCCACCAGGCGCCCCTCGGCGATCAACGGGCCGGCGCTATACAGCGGTTGCAGTGCAATGCCGGCGCCCTGGCTGGCCGCCTTGAGCAGGACCAGATCCTCATCGGCGGACAGGTTGCCGCTCACCGGTACCGATAGCGCCTCGCCACTTTGCTCCCGCGTGAACTGCCACAGGCTCTTGCCAAAGTAGTTGTAAGTCAGGCAGTTATGGCCAGCCAGATCCTGCGGGTGCTGCGGCGTACCGCGCTGTTGCAGATAAGACGGCGCGGCGCAGACCACCGAGTCCGAGTGGCCCAGCTGGCGCGCGATCAGATTGGGCTCCAGCGTGTTGGTCACGCGGAGCGCCAGGTCGATGCGCTCCTCAATCAGATTGACCGCACGGTTGCTGATTTGCAAGTCCACCGAAGTCAGCGGATAGCGCCGCAGATACTGGCCTACGGCGCCCACAAGCAAGGCCTGCGCCAGCGACTGCGAGCACGTGATGCGCAACAGGCCGCGCGGTAGGTCAGCGTCACTACCGGCGGCCACTGCCATATCATCGGCCACTTCCAGCATGCGGCGGCAGCGCGCCAACGTAAGGTCGCCGGCATTGGTCAGGCTCAGGCGGCGCGTGCTGCGGTGCAACAGACGGGCGCCGGCCCATTCTTCCATCTCTGCCAGATAGCGCGTGACCATGGCGCGTGACATCTCCAGCGCCTCCGCAGCGGCAATCATGCTGCCGCGTTCGGCAATCGTGACAAATACGCGTGCGGCGCTAATCCGATCCATGATTCGTCCGTTTTAAGCAATTAACAAGCGCAGAATAGCGTATTTTTCTGTCGGAATAAGAAATTTAAGATAACGCCATTCTTACTTTTCTGGAGTGAACCATGTTCAAACAAGTGATACTGACCGCCGCCCTCGCCACCGCCATCAGCGCTCACGCCGCGCCGCTGCACCTGGACGTCTTCAATCCCGGTGAAGCTGCAATCATGCCGGTCGCCTCGGTGATCGTCAGTGGCGCCAAGGACGCCGTGCTGATTGACGCCCAGTTCTCGCGCGGCGAGGCGGTCAAGCTGGTGGAGAAGATCAAGGCCGGCGGCAAGCACCTGACCACCGTCTACATCAGCAACGACGACCCGGACTACTACTTCGGCCTGGACGTGATCCACGCCGCCTTCCCGGACGCGAAAATCGTCGCCCTGCCAGACGTCATCGCCGGCATCGAACGCAAGAAAGTCGCCAAAGTCGCCCACTGGGGTCCGATCCTGAAAGAGAACGCACCGCACGAAGTCATCGTGCCGCAGCCACTCAAAGGCAACAGCATCACGCTGGAAGGCCAGAAACTGGACATCACCCGCGAATACGTCTGGATTCCATCGATCAAGGCCGTGGTCGGCGGCGTCGATGTATTCAACGGCCTACACGTATGGACTGCCGATAGTCAGACGCCGGAATCGCGCAAGCAGTGGCTGTCGACGCTGGACCGCATCGCCGCGCTGAAGCCGGTGACCGTGGTACCGGGCCATTTCACGCCAGGCGTACCGCTGACGCCAGACAGCATCAGCTACACCCGCGACTACCTGATCAAGTTTGAAGGCGAAACGGCCAAGGCCGCCGATTCATCCGCGCTGATCGCGCGCATGCAGCAGCTGTATCCCAACGCTGGCCTGCCAGTTGCGCTGGAAATCGGCGCCAAGGTCGCCAAGGGCGAAATGAAGTGGTGAAGTGGTAATGCGCTGAGACGAGGCGGCGACAGCGGCGGTGAAGTGATACACTGCGCCGTCGTTGTTTATCCCCTCTTCCCATGCACACCCTTGAGCAGTTGCGCAGCGGCGCGCTGGCAGGCATCACGCGCCTGACCTTGCGTTGCGGCCTCACCGAATTCCCGCGCGAGATCTACGCGCTGGCCGACAGCCTGGAAATTCTCGACCTCTCCGGCAATGCCCTGGGCGCGCTGCCGGACGATCTGCACCGGCTGCACAAGCTGCGCATCATTTTCTGCTCGGACAATCTGTTTGAAGAACTGCCCGCAGTGCTGGGCAAGTGCCCGGCGCTGACCATGGTCGGCTTCAAGGCCAACCGCATCCGCCACGTGCCCGCCGCCGCCCTGCCCGCTGCGTTGCGCTGGCTGGTGCTGACCGATAACGCGATTGAAGAACTGCCTGCGGCCCTGGGCGAACGCCCGCTGCTGCAAAAGCTCATGCTGGCCGGGAATCGCCTGCGTGCGCTGCCCGCGTCCATGGCCCAGTTGCACAAGCTGGAACTGCTGCGCATCGCCAGCAACCAGTTGAACGCGCTGCCGGACTGGCTGCTGTCGCTGCCGCGCCTGACCTGGCTGGCCTATGCCGGCAATCCGCTGTGCGACCAGCTGGAAGACACACTGGTGCACACGCCGTCCGCCGCCATCCCGTGGTCCGCGCTGACGCTGCGCGACAAGCTGGGCGAAGGCGCCTCCGGCATCATCCACCGCGCCGACTGGCAGCGTGGCGCCGGCGCCGCCCAGCCAGTCGCCGTCAAGCTGTTCCGCGCCGCCATGACCAGCGACGGCTCGCCGCTCAGCGAAATGGCGGCCTGTCTCGGCGCCGGTGCGCATCCGAACCTGATCCCGGTGCTCGGCCACGTTGCAGACCATCCCGACGCCACCCACGGCCTGGTGATGGCGCTCATCGATCCCGCCTTCCACAATCTGGCCGGCCCGCCAAGCCTGGACAGCTGCACGCGCGACATCTACGCCGCCGGCAAGCGCTTCGGCCTGCCGGCGGCGCTGGCGATCGCGCGCGCCATCGCCTCCGCCGCCGCGCAACTGCACCGCCACGGCATCATGCACGGCGACCTGTACGCCCACAACATCCTGCACGACGACCACGGCCACACGCTGCTGGGCGACTTTGGCGCCGCCTCCTTCTACGACGCCGCCGGCCCGCAGGCCGACGCCATGCAGACATTGGAAGTGCGCGCCTTCGGCAAGCTGCTGGAAGAACTGCTGGACCGCTGCGACGCCGCGCCAGCCGCGCTGCGTGAACTGCAAGCCGCCTGCCAGCAAGGCCAGCCACGCTTCGCCCGCATCCAAGAACAGCTAGACAATCCATTCTAGATATTTTATTCTACATCCATGAGTACCGCTAACCTGCCCAAACCGACCGCCTCCGAACTGGAGATGCTGCGCCTGCTGTTCGCGCTCGGCCCCGCCACCGCGCGGCAAGTGCACGAAGCCGCTCTGGAAACGCGTCCAGACATGAACTACGCCACCGTGCTGCGCGTGCTGCAAGTGATGCACACCAAGGGCTTGCTGGCGCGCGATGAAAGCCAGCGCGCCCACGTCTACGCGCCGGTACAGGAGCAGGACTCCGTCCAGACCAACCTGCTCAAGGACCTGATCCAGAAAGCCTTTGCCGGCTCAGGCAAAGCGCTGGTGCTGGCCGCCCTGCGCGGCGGTCACGTCAGCAAAAAAGAACGTGAAGAAATCCAGGCCCTGCTCGACCAGGAAAAGTAGCACTACAATGGTGCTCCTTCCACTGCGCACCATCAGATGACTACTCGCTTCTCTTCCTGGCCCGAACGGGCGCATCCTGTCCTGGCTGTCATGCTGGGCGTGGCGATATGCGCCGTGCCTGTCGTGCTGCCGCACGCCGATCTGGCAAACCTGCCCGCCAATCTGTTTGCCTATACGTTCTGCTGCGTGCTCGTGTACCCGTTTGCGGCGCTGCTGCGCCACCGCATCACCAGCCTGCCGTCCATCTGGGGCATCGCCGCGCTGTTCCTGCTGGCGGCCTGCTTCTACCACACCAATATCATCGCCGAAACCGCCAGCAGCGCCTGGCCGCAGCGGCGCGATGTGACGCTGGATAAATTCCTGTACAACCTGCCTCAGCTGACGCTGGGCGTGCTGGGCTGGTGGCTGCTGGTGCTGCGCCCGGACCGCCGCCACCGGGAGTCGTGACAGCCATGCCAAAGAAACTAGCCTCACTGGACGACCACGTTCAAGATATCACCGAGTCACGCGGCCGCAGCCACGCGGGGCGATTCCAGGCCGTGCCTGAAGGAACCGAACTGGTGGGTGACGTGGTGCTCGACAGCTGCAGCGCCGTTGCCGCAGCATTTGCCGCCGACGGCTTCAAGTGGGCAAAAAGCGGACTGCGGTTTTCACGCAAGGCCGGCCCATTCACCCAGATCGTGTCGTTTCAGGCCGACAGCGCCAACACCTCCGGCCATCATGTTGCCGTTGCCATGCACGCCCAGGTGAAGTCCGCTGCGCTGGAAAAGTGGCGTCAAATAAACCATGGCGTGACGGACAGCGCCACCGTCTGGACCACGCAAGCCGGCTATCTGGGCCCGGCGCACACTTATCTGAAATGGCAGCTGGTGGATGCACACACCCGCGCCGACGAAATCCAGAGCATGATCGAGACTGTGCGCGGTATCGTGCTTCCCGCGTTCGATGCCTGCTCGTCCATGGAAAGCCTCAGCACCCATCTGCTTGCGCGTCCGGAGATCACCCGGTTTCCGGACTGGGCGCTCGACATTGCACTCTGGGTTGGCAACAAGCAGGCGGCCGAAGGCCTCATTAAAATCTTCCTGGAATCCAGATCCGACCTGGCGGCCTTCTTCTATCAGGAATATCAACGCCAGCGCCAGACGCCTGTTGTTGGCAAAGCGGCAAACCGCTACCAGGCGTTTGTGCGGCTTTGCATAGACGCCTCGCTGCAGATACCGGCGTAGCGCGCACCGGCCTATTGCCTCATCAGGAAATTTCCGCTATATTGAACACCAGTTCTTTATAGCGGATTTTGTTCGAGCTAATCTGTTGTAAATTATTTAGCATCAAGAGTCGGTTATCCGACGCCAACCTGCCTACCCGGGCAAGGTGGAAGCCTTTACGGCGATGCGGCCTATTAACGGCAACGAAGCGGGCGCACATGGTTTGCTCCGAATCGAGCCAAGCTTTCTGGAGAAACCATGACGACTCTTACCGCCCACTCCCACGACAACGTCAGCGCACTGCACAACCAGTTCCGCATGACCCACACCTTTCATCTGCTGCTGGGCGCCAGCGAACCGGTCGCCGGCCAGCTGGAATCGACCTTGAAAAGTTCACACGCGCGCGTCGACAAATGGCTTATCCTGCGTCGTGGCGGCTGTTACGAGCACAGCATTACTGTGGGCGGCATCGGCGAGGCGTCCGCGCGCGCGTTGCGCAAGGCGTTTGCCAGCCTCAACAACGAAATCAAGGTCCACGTCGAACACATGCTGCACTTTGATAGCGCCGTGTCGATTTCGCGCTAAGTCATACGTCGTCATGTCAGGATGGCGGCGTGCCATCGCACCAGGAGACCAGCATGACGATCACGATTACTGCATTTGAACGCTCGCCCGATGGCGGCAAGGGACTGGCGCGCGACACGCGCGTACGGTGGGCGCTGGAAGAAGCCGGTCTGGCCTACGAAGTACGGCCCGTGTCGTTTGCTGCGATGAAGGAGCCGGCGCATCTGCATCTCCACCCTTTTGGCCAGATCCCGACCTACGAGGAAGGCGAGCTGGCGCTGTTCGAGTCCGGCGCCATCATTTTTCACATCGCCTCGCACCATCCAGGCTTGCTGCCGGATGACACCAATGCCCGCGCCCGCGCGGTCACCTGGATTTTTGCCGCCCTCAACACCGTGGAGCCGCCGATTCTGGAAATCGTCACCGCCAAGTTCCAGGAAGGCGACAAGCCGTGGAGCAAAGAGCGTATGCCGTTGATTGCAGACCGCATCCGCCAACGTCTCAATCAGCTTTCCGCACGTCTCGGTGATGCCGACTGGCTGGATGGCGCGTTCAGCGCGGGTGACTTGATGATGGTTTCGGTGCTGCTCCGGCTAAGACCATCCGGCATCCTGGACGAATTCCCCCACCTTGCCGCCTACGTCGCCCGTGGCGAAGCCCGCCCTGCCTATCAACGCGCCTTTGCCGATCAACAGGCGTTCAACACGCGGCCGACAGCCTAGCCGCATCTGCTGTCTTCAGGAACCCATCATGTCCCAGAATATCTACGACAACCAAGCCTTCTTCGATGGCTACGCGCAACTGCCACGCTCGCAGCGAGGTCTCGATGGCGCGCCCGAATGGGCCGCAATCCAGGCCATGCTCCCGGACCTGTCAGGAAAACGGGTGATCGACCTTGGCTGCGGTTACGGCTGGTTTTGCCGCAGCGCCCGCGCCGCTGGTGCAGCGGAAGTCGTTGGCGTCGACCTGTCCGAGAAAATGCTGGCCCGTGCACGGGAGCTGACCGACGATGCCGGCATCAGCTACCGGCTCGACGACCTCGAACAGCTCGCACTGCCCGCACAAACGTTCGATCTGGTCTACAGCTCGCTAACGCTGCACTACCTGCCCGACCTCGCACCGCTGCTGGCCGCCATCCATCATGCGCTGCAGCCGGGCGGATGGCTGGTGTTCTCCACCGAACACCCGATTTACACCTGCCCGACACGCCAGGCCTGGCTCACGGATGACGAGGGCCAGCGCTCCTGGGCCGTCAACAATTATCAAAACGAAGGCCCGCGTATCAGCAACTGGCTGGCCGACGGCGTACGCAAGTACCACCGGACCTTGGGCACCACCTTGAACGCGCTCATGGCCGCCGGCTTCACACTTCGCCATGTCGAGGAATGGGGACCGGGCGCGCAGCAGATCGCGGCCACGCCGGCACTGGCGGAAGAAGCGCAGCGGCCGATGCTGGTGCTGGTCTCGGCGCAGCGTTAGCGCATCCATCAGCGATTGCTCGCCGTAAGGACGAAAAAAAACGGGCCGAAGCCCGTTTTTTTGTGCTGCATACAACCGTGGATTAACGCTTGTCCAGCGGTGGTACGTCGCGGGTGGTCGCGCCAACGAACAGCTGGCGTGGACGGCCGATTTTCTGTTCCGGGTCGGCGATCATTTCGTTCCACTGGGCGATCCAGCCGATGGTACGTGCCATCGCGAAGATGCCGGTGAACAGCGAGACCGGGATGCCCAGTGCCGACTGCACGATGCCCGAGTAGAAGTCGACGTTCGGGTACAGTTTGCGCGACACGAAGTATTCGTCGTTCAGTGCAATCTTTTCCAGCTCCATCGCCAGTTTGAACAGTGGGTCGTCTTGCAAGCCCAGTTCGTTCAGCACTTCGTAGCAGGTTTCGCGCATCAGCTTCGCACGTGGGTCGAAGTTTTTGTAGACGCGGTGACCGAAGCCCATCAGCTTGACGCCGGAGTTCTTGTCTTTGACCTGGGCGATGAAGGCCGGGATGTTCTCGACCGAGCCGATTTCTTTCAGCATGTTCAAGGCCGCTTCATTGGCGCCGCCGTGAGCAGGGCCCCACAGGCAGGCGATACCAGCAGCGATACAGGCGAACGGATTGGCGCCCGACGAACCGGCCAGACGCACGGTCGAAGTCGAAGCATTCTGTTCGTGGTCAGCGTGCAGGATCAGGATACGGTCCAGCGCGCGCACCAGCACGTCGTTGACTTTGTATTCTTCGCATGGGTTACCGAACATCATGCGCATGAAGTTGGCCGAGTACGACAGGTCGTTACGTGGGTACATGAACGGCTGGCCGATCGAGTACTTGTACGCCATGGCGACCAGGGTAGGCATCTTGGCGATCAGGCGGATGGCCGAGATTTCACGCTGCTTGGCATCGTTGATGTCCAGCGAGTCGTGGTAGAACGAGGCCAGCGCGCCAACGGTACCGACCAGCACCGACATCGGGTGCGCGTCGCGGCGGAAGCCGCGGAAGAAGAATTGCATCTGCTCGTGCACCATGGTGTGCTTGCCGACGGTCTCGACGAATTCTTTTTTCTGCGCCGCGTTTGGCAGTTCGCCATTCAGCAGCAGGTAGCACGATTCCATGAAATCGGCGTTCACGGCCAGCTGTTCGATTGGGTAGCCGCGGTATTGCAGTTCGCCTTTGTCGCCGTCGATGTAGGTGATCGACGAGTTGCACGCTGCGGTCGACATAAAGCCTGGATCGTAGGTGAACTTGCCGGTCGCGCCGTACAGCTTACGGATGTCGACGACGTCAGGACCAACGGTGCCTTTGTAGATCGGGAATTCGACCGATGGGCTGCCATCGGAGAACGACAGAGTGGCTTTGTTATCAGAGATATTCATGGACTCTTCCTTCTTGGAGAGATGATGCGAGTAAAAAAAGCAAAAATTCTGGGTGTGTCTTACGCTAGGCGCAAGCGCTGCAGCAACGCGTGAACGTGCGGCAGATCGACGTCGCCTTCCGGCTCTTTACGGGCCAGTACCAGATCCATCAGGGCATTGTCCGACAAGTCGAGGAGCCGCGTGAACGCGTCCACTTCGTCGTCGGTCAATTCGGTTTCATGCGCATCGAGAAAACGGGTGAGGATGATGTCGTTTTCCAGCAGACCCCGGCGGGAGCGCCAGCGCAGGCGGGCGCGGTTGGCTGGGTCGGACTGATGCGCAGAGTGATTTGTTTCAGTCATAGTCATGCTACTTTACACAAAAACGGGCGGCGCAGTCGCCACCGCCCGTGTGCGCCTTAGATTGCGCGACGGACCATCAATTCCTTGATCTTGCCGATCGCCTTGTTCGGGTTCAGACCCTTAGGGCAGACATCGACGCAGTTCATGATCGAGTGGCAGCGGAACAGGCGGTACGGATCTTCCAGGTTGTCCAGACGCTGGCCGGTGGCTTCGTCGCGCGAGTCGGCGATGAAGCGGTAGGCTTGCAGCAGGCCGGCAGGACCGACGAACTTGTCCGGATTCCACCAGAACGACGGGCACGAGGTCGAGCAGCACGCGCACAGGATGCACTCGTACAGGCCGTCCAGCTCTTCGCGTTCTGCTGGCGATTGCAGGCGTTCTTTTTCAGGACGGATCGAATCGTTGATCAGGTAAGGCTTGATCGAATCGTACTGCTTGAAGAACTGGGTCATGTCGACGATCAGGTCGCGGATCACCGGCAGGCCTGGCAGCGGACGCAGCACGATAGGCTCGGTCAGCTCGTTCAGGTTGGTGGTGCAGGCCAGACCGTTCTTGCCGTTGATGTTCATGGCGTCCGAACCGCACACGCCTTCGCGGCACGAGCGGCGCAGGGCCAGCGAGTCATCGACGTCGGACTTGATGCGCTGCAGGGCATCGAGCAGCATCTTGTCGGTGTCTTTCAGCTCGACAGTGACGTCCTGCATGTACGGCTTGGCGTCCTGGTCCGGATCGTAACGGTAAATCTTGAGTTTGAGAGTGCGTGCCATGTTATATAGCCTTAGAAAGTACGTGGTTTCGGTTTGAAGGTATCAACCGTCAGCGGCTTGGTAACGACTGCCTTGTAATCCAGGCGGTTGCCTTCCGAGTACCACAGCGTGTGCTTCATCCAGTTGTCGTCGTCGCGGTGCGGGTAGTCATCGTGGGCGTGGGCGCCGCGCGATTCCTTACGCGCTGCAGCCGACACGATGGTGGCTTTCGCGGTTTCGATCAGGTTGTCCAGTTCCAGCGCTTCCACGCGGGCGGTGTTGAACACTTTCGACTTGTCCTTGAACGAGACGTGCTTGCGGCGCTCGTCCAGCTTCATGATCTCTTCGACGCCTTTTTGCAGCATGTCGTCGGTACGGAACACGCCGCAGTACTTCTGCATCGAAGCGCGGATGTCGTTGGCGACGCCCTGCACTTTTTCGCCGCCGGTCGAGGTTTCCAGCTTGTTCAGACGGTTCAGCGCGAAGTCGGCCGCGTCTTTCGGCAGCGGCTTGTTTTCCTTCTGCTTCAGGTTCGATGCCACCACGTGGTTGCCGGCTGCGCGGCCGAACACCACCAGGTCCAGCAGCGAGTTGGTGCCCAGGCGGTTGGCGCCGTGCACCGAGACGCAGGCGCATTCGCCGATTGCGTACAGGCCGTTGACCACTTTCTGGGTGCCGTCGCCGTTCGGCGTGACCACTTGACCGTGGATATTGGTCGGGATACCGCCCATCTGGTAGTGGATGGTTGGTACGACCGGGATTGGTTCCTTGGTCGCATCGACGTTGGCGAACTTGTGGCCGATTTCCAGAATCGACGGCAGACGCTTCTCGATGGTGTCCTTGCCGATGTGGCGCAGGTCCAGCATGACGTGGTCTTTGTTCGGACCGCAGCCGCGGCCTTCCTTGATCTCCTGGTCCATCGAGCGGGACACGAAGTCGCGCGGCGCCAGGTCTTTCAGCGTCGGCGCATAACGCTCCATGAAGCGCTCGCCTTCCGAGTTGATCAGGATACCGCCTTCACCGCGTACACCTTCGGTGATCAGCACGCCCGCGCCGGCCACGCCGGTCGGGTGGAACTGCCAGAATTCCATGTCTTGCAGCGGCAGGCCGGCGCGTGCCGCCATGCCCATGCCGTCGCCGGTGTTGATGAAGGCATTGGTCGAGGCAGCGAAGATACGGCCAGCGCCACCGGTAGCGAAGATGGTGGTTTTCGCTTCCAGCATCATGACTTCGCCGGTTTCCATTTCCAGTGCCACCACGCCCACCACGTCGCCGTCGGCGTCGCGGATCAGGTCCAGCGCCATCCACTCCACGAAGAAGTGGGTACGGGCGCGCACATTCCGTTGATAGAGCGTATGGAGCAGCGCGTGGCCGGTACGGTCGGCTGCGGCGCAAGCGCGCTGCACAGCCTTCTCACCGAAGTTGGCAGTGTGGCCGCCGAACGGACGCTGGTAGATGGTGCCATCCGGATTACGGTCGAACGGCATGCCGAAGTGTTCCAGCTCGTACACGACCTTCGGTGCTTCGCGGCACATGAATTCGATCGCATCCTGGTCGCCCAGGTAGTCGCCACCTTTGACGGTGTCGAACATATGCCAGAACCAGTTGTCTTCGGCCATATTGCCCAGCGAGGCGCCGATGCCGCCCTGCGCTGCCACGGTGTGGGAACGGGTCGGGAACACTTTCGACAGCACGGCCACGTTCAGGCCGGCTTCGGCCAGTTGCAGCGATGCGCGCATGCCGGAGCCGCCGGCGCCGACGATTACCGCGTCAAAGCGGCGGGTAGGGATTGCAGATTTAATAGCTGCCACGATTACACACTCCAGATAATTTGAATCGACCAGACGGCGCAGCCGATCAGCCAGGCCATGGTGGCGATTTGCAGGGTGAGGCGGAGGCCAACGGCTTTCACGTAGTCCATCCAGACGTCACGCATGCCTACCCAGGCGTGGTAGAACAGGCCGATCAGGGTCACGGCCGTGACCAGTTTGAACCACTGCTGGGCGAACAGGCCGGCCCAGCCTTCATAGGTAAAGTTCTGGCCGGTCAGGAAGGCCAGGACCAGGGTGGCGGTGTACAGCACCATGATGACTGCGGTGACGCGTTGCGCCAGCCAGTCGCGCATGCCGTAGGACGCGCCAACCACGCGGCGCTTAGGGCCGATACCGTTATCGTTGATGGACATTTCAGAATACTCCAAACAGTTTCAGGGCGATCAGTGCGGTCAGCACCAGGCTGATAACCAGCACCGTGGCGGACGACTTGCGCGCCGAATGCTTATCCAGACCGATGTGCAGGTCCATCACCAGGTGACGGATGCCGGCGCACATATGGTGCAGGAAGCTCCACGACAGACCCAGGATGATCACTTTGACCAGCGGGTAGGTGACGAAACCTTCGTAGTACGCGAAAGAGATCTCGGAGCGCAGGCTGTTCTGCAAGAGATAGAGCACGAATGGCAGCAGCACGAACATGCCGACACCGGAAATACGGTGCAGGATCGACACGGTGGCAGCCAATGGCATGCGGTAGTTGGACAGCTCGGTAACATGAATGTTACGGAACTCCGGCCGTTCTTTTTTAGGGGCTTCCCTTACGGCTTCTGACATAACAAGACCTCCTCAGGCTTATACAAAAATTTGGTGAGACTGCGATTTTCGCCGATTTCCACTCTTATAACCAATATCTATTGTTACACATAACAAAAATAGTGGTTGGCAACATCGGCCCCGGCTACCTTTCCGTAGCTCAACGTATTATCAGCGCAACAATGCTACGGGCGTGTGACCACGCCTCTTTCTGCGCTGCGTCTCCTTCAATTCAACGTGCTTAATTCAACGCGCTTAGTTCAACTCGCTTAGTTCAACTCGTTATGATAGTGATGACTTTCAGTCAGATACAAGCCGCGGCGCAGCTCAACCGGCTTGTCGCCGTACGTAAACGAGACCCGCTCCGACGCCAGCAAGGGCGTGTTGGCGGCAATATGCAGTAGCGCCGCGTCGCCATCGGAGGCACACACTGCGCGGATTTTTTCGGTGGCACGTATCATGCGCGTGCCGAATTCGGATTCAAACAGGCCATACATCGGCCCCTTGTATTCTTCCAGGCGCTCGGCGGTCAGGCCCTTGAAGGTCAATCCCGGCAGCCACAGCTCTTCGACAATGGTCGGCACCGCGTCAAACGACTGCACGCGCTTGATGAAGATGACGGCATCGCCGGACTTCAGGTCCAGCAGGCGCGCCACATCAGCCGGCGCGCGGGTGCGCTTGACTTCAATGAACTTGCTCTCGGGGTAGTGCGGCACGCCTTCGTCGGGCATCAGCCGCAGGAAGCGGAAATGGGCGCGCGCCTCATGGTGGGTCGACACGAACGTGCCCTTGCCCTGCTTGCGCATCACCAGGTTCTCGGCAGCCAGCTCGTCAATCGCCTTGCGGACGGTGCCCTGGCTGACCTTGAAACGGTTGGCCAGTTCGACTTCGCTGGGGATCAGTTCGCCCGGTTTCCATTCGCCGGACTGCAGACTCTGGGTGATCAGGGCCTTGATTTGCTGGTACAAAGGGGAGAAAGTTGGGGACGAGCCACCCGCACCACCGGCGCTGGCAGCGGTGGGATTATTATTCGGATTGGGGGGCGCGGAACTCATAGGCCAAGATTTCACCACAAATACACAGTGCCGTCCAGAAAAAACAGTACAAACTTATCTGTCTTATATAAGACATAAGATAGGATTGACAGATAGTGGTGGCAGGCCTACACTCCCGAGCCAACGCTTATCGAACATAATTATAAGCGTTGAATTTTGCAGTATGATTACGGTTTCCCGGACCGGCCGCCGGTCCAGCTTCAAGAACGTTTTACTTCCCACTTTGGAGATTCATCATGGCTAAAACCCCAATGCGTGTTGCTGTTACCGGCGCCGCCGGCCAAATCGGTTACGCACTGCTGTTCCGCATCGCCAACGGCGACATGCTGGGCAAAGATCAACCAGTCATCCTGCAACTGCTGGAAATCGCCGATGAGAAAGCACAGAAGGCGCTGAAGGGCGTGATGATGGAAATCGACGATTGCGCGTTCCCGCTGCTGACCGAGATGACCGCCCACTCCGACCCGATGACCGCCTTCAAGGATGTTGACGTTGCCGTGCTGGTAGGCGCCCGTCCACGCGGCCCAGGCATGGAGCGTAAAGACCTGCTGGAAGCCAACGCCCAGATCTTCACCGTACAAGGCAAGGCACTGGATGCCGTCGCTTCGCGCAACGTCAAAGTCCTGGTGGTCGGCAACCCAGCCAACACCAACGCCTACATCGCCATGAAATCGGCGCCATCGCTGCCAGCCAAGAACTTCACCGCCATGCTGCGTCTGGACCACAACCGCGCGCTGTCGCAAGTGGCTGCCAAAACCGGCACCCAGGTGAAAGACATCGAAAAGCTGACCGTCTGGGGCAACCACTCGCCTACCATGTACGCTGACTACCGCTTCGCCACCGTCAACGGCAAATCGGTGAAAGAGCTGATCAACGACCAGGAATGGAACGCCAACACCTTCCTGCCGACCGTCGGCAAACGCGGCGCAGCGATCATCGAAGCGCGCGGCCTGTCGTCGGCTGCTTCGGCTGCCAACGCTGCCATCGACCACGTACGCGACTGGGTACTGGGCACCAACGGCAAGTGGACCACCATGGGCGTTCCTTCGGATGGTTCGTACGGCATCCCTGAAGGCACCATGTTCGGCTTCCCGGTCACCACCGAAAACGGCGAATACACCATCGTTCAAGGCCTGGAAATCGATGCCTTCTCGCAAGAGCGCATCAACCTGACCCTGAAAGAACTGACCGAAGAGCGCGAAGGCGTCAAGCACCTGCTGCCATAATCTTCGTTCCGTCAGTGGAACCGGTCAAAGCACCGATCCGCCGTACCCGCCGCGCTGCCGAGAGCAGCGCGGCGGTTGTTTCACCCTCTGACCAGTCACGCATGCACCCATCCGAGGTTTTATTCCAGGGCAATCTCCAGCCGACGCTGCTACCGGCTTGCGACCACTACGCCGGCTCCGAAAAGCTGATGCGCAAATCGATGGCCTTGCAACAAGAACTTGGTCCCCTGTTCGACATCACCCTCGATTGCGAAGACGGCGCCAGCGCCGGCAACGAGGAGGCGCATGCCCGCCTCATCGTCGAACTGCTCAATTCCGACGACAACAAATTCAACCGCATCGGCGCCCGCGTGCACGATGTTGCCAGCCCGTGGTTTGCCAGGGATGTGGAAATCATCTGCGCCGCCGCCCAGCGCCTGGCCTACATCGCCCTGCCCAAGGTTAACAGCGTGGACGAGGTGGCGCGCGCCATCAAGCTGATTCATACCCATGCCGCCAGGGCCGGCCGCAAGGACCTGCCGGTCCACGTGCTGATTGAAACCCACGGCGCCCTGCGCGACGCCTACGCGATTGCCGCCCTGCCCCAGGTGGAGTGCCTGTCGTTCGGCATCATGGATTTCGTCTCCTCGCACTATGGCGCCATCCCGGGCAGCGCAATGCGTACGCCGGGCCAGTTCACGCACCCGCTGGTGGTGCGCGCCAAGCTGGAAATCGCCGCCGCCTGCCACGCGCACGGCAAGGTGCCGTCGCATAACGTCACCACCGAGATCAAGGACACCGCGGTGGCCGCCAACGATGCCCAGCGCGCCGCCGCCGAATTCGGCTACACGCGCATGTGGAGCATCCATCCCAACCAGATCAAACCCATCATCAAGACCTTTACGCCGCGCCTGTCCGAGGTCGGCGAGGCCGCGGCCATCCTGCATGAAGCAGCCGCCGCGCAATGGGGGCCGATTTCCCAGCATGGCCGCTTGCATGACCGCGCCAGCTACAGATACTATTGGACCGTTTTACAGCGCGCCAGACTGGCCGGGCTGACCTTGCCCGAATCCGTGGCCCCGCTGTTCAACGGCACCTCCACCGCACACCCACAGGAAGCAAACTGATGTCGATCTCCAAATTATTCATGGCCTGCAGCCTCGCGCTGGCCTCGCTGACCATGGCCGCCACCGCCCACGCGGAAGGCGACGCCCCAGCCAAGAAAACCGTCAAGAAAGCGGCAGCCAAGAGCACCAAGAAAGCCGCTGCCGCCAAAACCGCCGAGGCCAAAGCGCCGGACGAAGAAGCCGACGAACCTGCCATTACCGACTCCTCCGTGGTCGATTTCGACTGCGAACTGGGCAACAAGATCACCATTTATCAGAATGCCAGCGACGAATCGCACATCGCGCTGCGCTGGAAGAAGCGCCTGCACCGCCTGACGCGCGTGGGCACCACCACCGGCGCCAACCGCTTTGAAAACAAGCTGTATGGCCTGATCTGGATCGGCATTCCCGCCAAAGGCATGCTGCTGGACTCCAAACAAAACCGCCAGCTGGCCAATGAATGCCGCAACGCTGAGCAGCTGAAGCCGGCCCCGGCCGCCACGGCGGCCAATGAGCCGACCAGCGCCAAGATCACGATTCAATAAACGCAGTGCCGATAGCGGCGCGCCGGCACGGGCGCCAGCGCTTACGCTTCTTTAATAATAGACAATACTCACCCGAAGGAGAGGTCATGTCCCACAACACGCTTAACACGCTGAAGGAATTCAATATCTCGGGCAAGAAAGCGAAGTTCTATTCGCTGCCAGCCCTGGAAAAGAGCCTGGGCGTCAAAATCTCCCGCCTGCCGGTCTCGATCCGCGTGGTGCTGGAGTCCGTTCTGCGTAACGTCGACGGCAAGAAAGTCACCGAAGAACACGTCAAGCAAGTCGCCAACTGGTCCGCGACCGGTGAGCGTACCGACGAGATCCCGTTCGTCGTCGCCCGCGTTGTACTGCAAGACTTCACCGGCGTACCGCTGCTGGCCGACCTGGCCGCGATGCGTAACGTCGCCTACAAAATGGGCGTGAACGCCAAGAAAATCGAGCCACTGGTGCCAGTCGATCTGGTGGTTGACCACTCGGTCACCATCGACCACTTCCGCGAGCCGAAAGCGCTGGACCTGAACATGAAGCTGGAATTCTCGCGCAACAACGAGCGCTACCAGTTCATGAAATGGGGCATGCAAGCCTTCGACACCTTCGGCGTGGTGCCACCAGGCTTCGGCATCGTCCACCAGGTCAACCTGGAATACCTGGCACGCGGCGTCCACAAGGACGCCAACGGCGTGTACTACCCGGATTCGCTGGTCGGCACCGACTCGCACACCACCATGATCAACGGCATCGGCGTGGTCGGCTGGGGCGTGGGCGGCATCGAGGCGGAAGCCGGCATGCTGGGCCAGCCAGTCTACTTCCTGACCCCGGACGTGATCGGCGTTAACCTGACCGGCGTGCTGCGCGAAGGCTGCACCGCGACCGACCTGGTACTGACCATCACCGAGATGCTGCGTAAAGCCAAGGTCGTGGGCAAATTCGTCGAGTTCTTCGGCGAAGGCACCCAGACCCTGTCCGTGACCGACCGCGCCACCATCGCCAACATGGCGCCGGAATACGGCGCCACCATGGGCTTCTTCCCGGTGGACGATGCCACCATCGAGTACTTCGAAGGCACCGGCCGCACCAAGGAAGAAATCGCCGCGTTTGCCGCCTACTTCAAGGCGCAAGGCATGTATGGCGTCGCCAAGGCTGGCGAACTGGACTTCACCCGCGAACTGCAGCTGGACCTGTCGACCGTGACGCCATCGCTGGCCGGTCCTAAACGTCCGCAAGACCGTATCGAAATCGGCAATGTGAAGAACAACTTCATCGAACTGTTCTCGAAACCGACCTCGGACAACGGCTTCAACAAAAAAGCGGAAGACCTGAGCCAGACCTACACCACCACCAATGGCGTGCACGTGAAAAACGGCGACGTGCTGATCGCCGCGATCACCTCGTGCACCAACACCTCGAACCCGAGCGTGCTGCTGGCCGCCGGCCTGCTGGCCAAGAAAGCCGTGGAAGCCGGCCTGACCGTGGCGCCGCATATCAAGACCTCGCTGGCCCCTGGCTCGCGCGTGGTGACCGAGTACCTGACCGCTGCCGGCCTGCTGCCTTACCTGGAAAAACTGGGCTTCGGCGTCACCGCTTACGGCTGCACCACCTGCATCGGCAACGCTGGTGACCTGACCCCGGAACTGAACGCGACCATCACCTCGAACGACATCGTGGCGTCGGCTGTGCTGTCGGGTAACCGTAACTTTGAAGCGCGTATCCACCCGAACATCCGTTCGAACTTCCTGGCTTCGCCACCGCTGGTGGTCGCTTACGCGATTGCCGGCAACATGACGGTTGACCTGATGACCCAGCCAGTTGGCAAGGGCAAGGACGGCAAGGACGTGTACCTGGGCGACATCTGGCCGACCTCGCAAGAGATCGCCAAGCTCATGAAGTTTGCGATGAACTCGAAAGTGTTCAAGTCGAACTACGCCGACGTCAAGGGCAACCCAGGCAAGCTGTGGGAAAACGTATCGTCGACCGAAGGCCAGGTCTACAACTGGCCAGCCTCGACCTACATCGCCGAACCACCGTTCTTCGATGGCTTCGAGATGACCCCGAAAGAGACCGATCCCAACATCACCGGCGCGCGCGCGCTGGGCGTGTTTGGCGACTCGATCACCACCGACCACATCTCGCCAGCCGGCTCGATCAAGGAAGACGGCCCGGCCGGTAAATGGCTCAAGGAAAACGGCGTGCAGAAAGCCGATTTCAACTCCTACGGCTCGCGCCGCGGCAACCACGAGATCATGATGCGCGGTACGTTTGCCAACGTGCGTATCAAGAACAAGATGATCCCGCCAAAAGCCGACGGTTCCGCAGTCGAAGGCGGCATCACCATTCACCAGCCATCGGGCGAACAGCTGTCGATCTACGACGCCGCCATGAAATATGTGGCAGCCGGCACCCCGACCATGGTGTTCGGCGGTGAAGAGTACGGCACCGGCTCGTCGCGCGACTGGGCGGCCAAGGGCACCCAGCTGCTGGGCGTGAAAGCCGTGATCGTGCGCTCGTTTGAACGCATCCACCGCTCCAACCTGGTCGGCATGGGCGTGCTGCCGCTGCAATTCATCGGCAACGACTCGGTCGAATCGCTGAACATCACCGGCAAGGAAACCTACGACCTGAAAGGCCTGGACGGCGAGATCAAGCCGCAACAGCTGGCGACCCTGGTCATCAACCGTGCAGACGGTTCAAGCCAGGAAGTCAAAGTGCTGCTGCGTATCGATACCCCGATCGAAGTGGACTACTACAAGCACGGCGGTATCCTGCCATTCGTGCTGCGTCAGCTGCTGGCTGCTTAATCTTCCAGCAGACAAGGCGCCCCGTGTGCTGCGACGGCCCAGGCCGCCGCACGCTCACGGGGCGTTTTTTTATGCACGTTTGCCGAATCAACTACAATAGGGTCCATAAGGGTTATCATCTGCATGACTGATCCGTTCTATTCACTTTTAATGAGACTCTTTGCGCGATGCGTCGTTTAAAAAAAGCTTCATCCCAAAAATTGTCTGCCGAGAGCCAGCGCCTCGCCACCTACGCCCAGGCTGTCGGGCAGGCGGCCAGCCGTATCGAAGAGCGGGCCTGGGAACACTCTCTCGATGCACAGCTCCAGAAACTCCTGAAGACCGGCCACCAGGAAACCGTTGATGCCACCCTCAACGCGCTGTTCAAGGAAGACCTGAACGCGTATGACGTGCTGATGGACAGCGTGGAAGCGGTCAGCGAATCGGGCACCTTCTCGATCGACACCGCCGACGGCGTCAGCAAGCCGTTTGACGTGCTGCTGGTGGCCGCGCCTCTGCTGGCCTGGACCCGCTTCGCGATTGCCTCCGGCGCGATCCCGGCGGACATCCTGCAAACGCTGTCGGCGCACTTCTCCGCCCACCTGCTGGCCGACGGCACGCAGATGGCGATGTCGCCTACCCTGTTCTCGATCGACCAGCTGCCGCGCAGCCACGTTGAAACCTATGGCAAGGTGCACAAGCTGGCGCAGGCCGCCGTCAAAGGCACGGTACTGAAGGCGGATACCAAAGTCCCTGAAACGGCGCCGTTCCTGGCCGACACGCGCTATCTGCTGGCGGCCGTGGTGGCGCCAGCGGGCGCACCGCTGTTCCGCTGGCAGATGCCCGAACACCAGGCCAGCTTTGCCGCCGAGCGCAGCGCCGCGCTGGAGCAATGGCGCTTACAGGCAACGCCGACCGTCAACCGCCTGCTGCCGGGCTGCGGTGTCGAGCTGCTGCTGCCGGAAGCGTATTACATGGCCTGCCGCGAGGCGGACAAGCTGATCCGCCCGGTATCGATCCGCGCTGCGGTGCACTACCTGACGCACACCTTGTCGGTCGAGCCATCCGAACTGCGCGCCGTGATCGCCGGCTTTGGCGAGGAAAGCGCCGACGGCCAGATCGATGAATACCGCGTGGCCTTCACGCAGCGTTCGTCGTCCGATGTGATCTACGGCGTGGTGTGGCCGTTGTACGGCCAGGAAGACGAGGAAGGCATGCCGCCCGAAGGCCCTGGCGCGCTCAGCGCGGTGCAAAAGCCGATGACGCCGGTGGAAGACATCATTTCCCACCTGAACGCGGCTGGCGTCACGCAGGTGAAAAAGCATAGCGAACGCTATGTGGTGGAGTTCTGCGATGACTGCGGTGCGCCCCTGTTTGCCGACCCGGTCGGTGAACTGGCGCATGCCGAAATGCCGGAAGATACACCGGCCGGCACGGAACACTTCCACTAAAACAAAAGCCCCTGATCTTCAGGGGCTTTTTTCATTTTGGCGGCGACAAGTAAATGACGATCGGTTGATTGGCTTGCGGTACAGCTTGTGCCTGAATCGGTTGAGTCTGTACCACGACTGGCGTTGCCGGAGCTACGGGCTTGAGTAACTGCCCCATCGCGGCCGCCAAACCGCCAAAGCCGATGAACAGGCCGATCATGCTGCCTACCATCCACTTATGGATATCCGCACGCAGCGCCTCCACGTCCGCCTTGGTTGCCAAGGTCGGCAGTATCGTATCGAAGCGCGCTTCCAGCGCGGTTTGTCGTTCGCTGTCCATCCACACAGCTTAGGACAAACCGGCTGCTTTACCAAGCGGAGTATGGGTGCTTGATCAGGTTGGAGTTGAGGTAGCGCAGATCGCTGGTGACTTCCTCGCCGATCCAGTCCGGCTTGTCGAACTGCTGGTCTTCCGACTGCAATTCAATTTCCGCCACCACCAGGCCGGCATTCACGCCGAGGAACTCATCCACTTCCCACACATTGCCGCCAAACGCGATGCGGCGCCGATACTTCTCGATCAACGGCTGCTCGCACAAGCCATCCAGCAGCTCAGCCGCTTCGGCGACGGGAATCTCGTACTCCCATTCGCCGCGCGTGGCTCCCTTGTTGGCGCCCTTGATCGTCAGCACCGCACGCTCGCCCTCGATGCGTACGCGCACCACGCGCTCCTTGTTCGACGACAGATAGCCCTGGCGAAAATGCACCGGCTCGCCAAGACGCATCCAGCCATCGCCGGACAACAGGAACTTGCGTTCGATCTCGACGCCCACGATCAGTAGTCGCCCAGCGACAGCAGGATAGGCTGCAGGATCGCCGCGCCCAGCGCCGCACTGCGCGCGCCATTCCAGCCCACGTGCGCATCCGGCAGATCCGCGTTGTCCTTGAACGGCATTTCCAGCGTCAGCGCCAGGCAGCCGAAGTGGTGGCCGACGTACTTCGAGGCCAGCGTCAGCATGTCTTCCTTGTACTTGCTGGCGGCATAGCCATACTTGTCCTGGAAGTCCGGCGAGGCGTTCTTGTAGCGGTCAATGAAAGCCTGCTGCTTGGCGCGGCGCTCGTCGCTGAAGTTCTCCAGCATCTCGTTACCCGCCACGAAGTTGTACGGCAGCGCTTCATCACCGTGGATGTCGAAGAACATATCGATGCCGGTTTCGTGCATCTTCTGCTTCACGTACAGTACTTCCGGGCTACGCTCAACGGATGGCGTCATCCATTCGCGGTTCAGGTTGGCGCCAGCTGCGTTGGTACGCAGGTTGCCGCGCACCGAGCCGTCCGGATTCATGTTCGGCACGATGTAGAACACGCAGCTTTGCAGCAGCTTGCGCGCGATCGGGTTCGCATCGTCCAGCAGCGAATCGATCAGGCCTTCGATGAACCATTCCGCCATCGACTCGCCAGGGTGCTGGCGCGCGATAAACCAGATTTTCTTTTCCGCTTCCGGCTTGCCGATGACCACCAGATTCATGTCGCGGCCATCCACGGTGCTGCCCAGGTCATGCACGCGGGCCAGCGGATGCTCACCCACTTCGCCCAGCAGGCGCAGATGGCGCTCGAACGAATACGGCTCGAAGTACGCGTAGTAGATGCTGTCCGTATCCGGCGCGTGGTTGATCGTCATGACCTCGCCATCAAAGCTGGTCGGCACGCGGAACCAGTTTTCCGTGTCGTAGCTGGCCACGGCCTGATAGTCCTCGTAGCCCTTGGCGTAGGTGGCGCTGCCGGCATTCAGGAAGCGCATAGTGAGCTTCTGGCCACGCGCGCCCTGCACGCGGAAGTGGAACCACTGGTGGATGTCCGCGTGCGAATCCTTGCGCAGATTCAGTTCGATGTTGGCGGCACTATCGGCGCGCAGCACTTCAATGGCGCCGGAGTCGAAGTTCTGGCTGATTTTAATGGTCATGTTGATCCAATATTAAGTGAATACTGATGACCATTATTTTACCAGCATGCTCCCTTCCCGTTTATAGCGGGCGTGCCACGACAAGGCCTTCTCCAGAACGTGCGGCGTCTGGCCGCCGCCTTGCAGCGCTTCCTCGAGATAGGTGCGCAACTGCGGGCGGTAATCCGGATGGGCGCAATTTTCGATGATCAGCGGCGCACGCTCACGCGGCGCCAGGCCACGCAGGTCCGCCAGGCCGTGCTCCGTCACCAGCACATCGACATCGTGTTCGGTATGATCGACGTGCGCCGCAAACGGCACCACGCTGGAAATTGCGCCATCCTTGGCCACCGATTTGCTGACAAAGATGGACAGCTGGCCGTTGCGCGCAAAGTCGCCCGAGCCGCCGATACCGTTCATCATGTGCGTGCCGCCGACGTGGGTCGAATTCACATTGCCGTAAATATCAAACTCCAGCGCCGTATTCAGCGCGATGATGCCGAGCCGGCGCACCACCTCGGGATGATTGCTGATTTCCTGCGGGCGCAGCACGATGCGCTCGCGGTACTTCTCCAGATTGTGGATGAACTTCTCATGCATGGCCGCCGACAGCGTGATCGACGACGCCGATGCCATCGACAGCTGGCCGGAGTCCAGCAGCTCAATCGCGCTGTCCTGCAGCACCTCGGAGTACATCGTCATGTCGCGGAATGGCGAATCGATCAGGCCATGCAGCACGGCGTTGGCGATGGTGCCAATGCCCGCCTGCAGTGGACGCAGCGACGGGTCCATGCGCCCTGCCTTCACCTCGCCTTCCAGGAAGCGGATGACGTGGCGCGCAATGGCATCCGTCTCTTCATCCGGCGGCAGCGCATTCGACGGGCTGTCCGGACTATCGGTAATGACAACGGCGGCAATGCGGTCCGGATGAACCGGAATCGAGGTCCAGCCCATGCGCTGCCAGGGCGTCAGCAGCGGAATCGCGCCCCGGTGCGGACGATTGCCCGGCACATAAATATCGTGGAAGCCTTCCAGCGCCAGCGGCGCGCTCAGATTGATCTCGACAATCACCTTGTCCGCCTGCTGCACGAAGTTGGCCGTGTTCCCGACTGACATGGTGGGAATGATGCCGCCATCCGGCGTAATCGCCACCGCCTCGATCACCGCGATGTCCACCGCTTTCAGGTCGCCAGAGCGCAGCTGTTCTGCGGTCTCGGACAAGTGCTGGTCAATGAACATGACCTCACCGGAATTGATCTTGCGGCGCAGCGCCGCATCGGCCTGGAACGGCATGCGGCGCGCGACCACGCCTGCATTGGCCATCAAACCATCGCTGTCATTGCCCAGCGACGCGCCGGTCAGCAGCGTCAGGTGCAGCGGCGACTGGCGCGCACGTTCGACCAGTGCGGCCGGCAGCGCCTTGGCGTCTCCGGCGCGGGTAAAACCGCTCATGCCGACGGTCATGCCGTCTTTGAATAACAGGGCAGCTTGTTCAGCGCTCATCAATTTGTTCATGAGCGCCGAGCGGCGAATGCGATCTTCGTACATGGGTTCTCCTCATTCTTTGTTTCAGTATAGAATCAGGAAAAAGTCGTATCATGACTAAAATTCTCCATTTCCAGTCGCAAAATTCATGGACCTGCGCTCGCTCCGCTACTTCGTCGAAACCATCCGCCTGAACAGTTTTACGCAGGCAGCGGAGTCGCTGCACGTTACCCAGTCGACTATCAGCAAAATGGTGCGGCAACTGGAAGAGGAAGTCGGCGCGCAGCTGCTGCTACGCGAAGGCCGCAAGCTGACGCTGACCGACACCGGCAATGTGGTCTACGCGCGCGGCGTGGAGATGCTGGCCACCATGCGCCAGCTAGCGGCCGAAGTGCGCGACACGCAGTCGCTGGAACGCGGCCACCTGACCGTCGGCATCCCGCCCATGATCAACCTGTTGTTCACGCCCGTACTGAAAGCCTTCCGCCAGCGCCATCCCAACATCACGCTGACGCTGCAGGAGGATGCCGGCCAGGCGATAGAACGCCAGGTGGCGCAAGGCGATCTGGAAATCGGCATGACGGTGCTGCCTGCCGATCCGCTACTCGGCCTGCAGTCCGCGCCCATCGCCAGCTATCCGGTCTGGGCGCTGGCGGCGCGCGGCACCTTCCAGAAAGGCCGCAACACGATCAAACTGAAGTCGCTGGCGAAGACGCCGCTGGTGCTGTTGAAAGACGATTTCGCCATGACACGCGCGCTGCGCGCAGCCTTTTCCGACGCCGGCTTCGAGCCCGTCATCGCAGCGCAAAGCGGCCAGTGGGACTGGCTGGTGGCCATGGCATCGGCCGGCATGGGCGTCGCGCTGCTGCCCGAGCCTTTTATCCATCGCCTGGCCATCGGCCGCCTGGATGCAGTCAAGCTGGTGGATCCTGAGCTGCCGTGGCAACCAGCCCACGTCTGGCGCGGCAGCTATCTGTCACACGCAGCACGGGCATGGCTGGACGTGTGCCACGACGTGCTGGGCGCCTAGTGCTCCGGCAGCTCGTGGATGGCAATGCCTTCGATAGGATCAATCGGCTGATCCCACGGGCGTAGCGTGATGAAGCGCTGCGTATCGTCATAGCCCGCCTGCCAGCGCGCGCGGATGCCGGACGCGCTGAAGTCGATATCCTTGGTGTGATCCTCATTGCCGATGCGCGGCGCGCGCAGCGAGACTATATGCATATCCGTGCCGCAGCCCCATGACGCCAGCTCACGCACATCCGCCTGCGCCAGTTCCTGCTGCGGCAGATGCTTGGTCAGCTCGCGGATCACATGGCGCAGCCGGTGCAGCTTGCGCTGCTGCTCGATATTGCTGGCGCGGCTCGCGTACTGGATCTCCTTGTGCTTGTCCAGCACATCCATCACGCTTTGCGGCTCGCTGCCATCCGGGTTCCACACCTGCACGGAGAAGATCACCGAGCTGCGGCGCGGCTCATCATCGAGCACCGCCTCAATCGGCGTATTGGAATAGATGCCGCCGTCCCAGTAAGGCTCACCGTCGATGCGCACCGCAGGGAATGCCGGCGGCAGCGCACCAGACGCCATCACATGCTCGACGCACAGCGGCTCCCTGCGCGTATCGAAATAGCGCATCGCGCCGCTGCGCGCATTCACCGCGCCCACCGTCAGGCGCATATGCTTCGCATTGAGATAATCAAAGTCCACCAGCGCTTCCAGCGTGCTGCGCAAAGGCGTGGTCTGATAAAACGATGCATGCTCGATGCCGACCCGCGCTTCCGGATTCCACCACGACGCCAGGTTAGGCTCAAAGAACGCCGGTATGCCCTGCCCCACCGTAATCGCGTTGGCGATCGCACGCGGCATGGTGGAAAAGCCAAACGAGTTGCGCTCCATGCGATGCCAGAATTCGCGCAACTGGTCCAGCCGGCGCTCCGGCGGATTACCGGCGATGATGGCGCCATTGATCGCGCCGATGGACGTGCCGATCACCCAGTCCGGCTCGATGCCGGCTTCGTGCAAGGCCTGGTAGACACCCAGTTGATAGGCGCCCAATGCGCCGCCGCCCTGCAGGACCAGAACAATCTGGCCCGGCAAGGCGATCGACGGCGGGCAAGCGGGTTTGCGGCTCAAATCAGACCTCCACGGTGCACTGCAACATCACGATTGTAGTGCACTTCGTGGCCGGCTGCCGTCACCTTTAGGCCACGTTGACGCCGCGTGCTTTAAGTGCTGCGCGCACGCCCGCACCGTAGGCTGGATCGGCCTGGTCGAAATGCGCCAGTTGCCGGTTGATGATCTCGGCACTGACCTGGCTCAGCGGACCTGCGATGTTGGCGAACAGGTTTTGCTGCTCGTCCGCTGGCATCAGGCGGAACAGATCACCGGCTTGCGTGTAATCGTCCTCCTTGCCACGGCCATCGTAGCGCCCCGCCGCGCATTCCAGCGCCAGCGGTGGTTCGCCATGGCCCATGCCGTGTGGATTGCTGCCATTGGCCTGCACCGGATCATAGTTCTGCGAGGCGCCACCGTTGAACGTCGCCATCGCGCCATCGCGCTGCTGGTTGTGGAACGGGCAGCGCGGTGCGTTCACCGGCAGATGCTGGTGGTTGGTGCCGACGCGGTACAGCTGTGCATCGTGGTAAGCGAACAAACGCGCCTGCAGCATCTTGTCCGGCGAGTAGCCCAGGCCCGGCACCACGTTCGACGGCGACAACGCAGCCTGTTCCACTTCCGCGTGGTAGTTGACCGGATTGCGGTTCAGCTCCAGTACACCCACTTGCAGCAGCGGGAAATCCGCATGCGGCCAGACCTTGGTCAGATCAAACGGATTCCAGCCAGTGCGCGCTTCCCATGCCGCCAGCTCAGCCTCGGTAGCCACCTGCACCTTGACGTCCCAGCGCGGGAAGTCACCGCGTGCAATCGCGTTGAACAGATCACGCTGCGAGTAGTCTGGATCGGTGCCGGCAATGCGTACCGCTTCGTCGGCGCTCAGGTTCTTGATCCCTTGCTGCGTCAGGAAATGCCACTTTACATACACACGTTCACCGGCGGCGTTAATCAGGCTGTAGGTGTGGCTGCCGAAGCCGTGCATGTGACGGTAGCCATCCGGCGTGCCACGGCTGGAAAACAGCGTCGTCACCTGGTGCAGGCTCTCGGGCGTGCGGCTCCAGAAATCAAACATCGCGGTTGGCGATTTCAGATTGGTTTGCGGATCGCGCTTTTGCGTGTGGATGAAGTCCGGGAACTTGATGCCGTCCTTCAGGAAGAACACCGGCGTGTTGTTCCCCACCAGATCCCAGTTGCCTTCTTCGGTATAGAAGCGCAATGCAAAGCCGCGTGGATCACGCTCCGTATCAGCGCTGCCCTTCTCACCGCCCACGGTCGAAAAGCGCAGGAAGGTGTCGGTCTGCTTGCCCACTTCCGCAAACAGCCTGGCCTTGGAGTACTTGGTGATATCGCCGGTGACAGTGAACGTACCATACGCCCCCGAACCCTTGGCGTGCACGACACGCTCAGGAATGCGCTCGCGGTTGAAATGCTGGAGTTTTTCAATCAGATGGAAGTCCTGCAGCAGCACCGGGCCACGCGGGCCGGCGGTCAGGGAATTCTGGTTATCGGCGACAGGGATGCCGGAGGCGGTCGTGATAGGTGGTTGGCTCATACTATAGCTCCTCGTTATTTGATAGCGTGGAGCTATTTTACCCAGTGGGGTCAATAAATAAAATCTATATATATCTATGATATTTATAGATAATTTCTATCGAAATGCTTCCAGCTATATTGAAGTCCGGCGTTGGTCGATAGCGCGATGATGTCGCGCTGGCCCGTCTCCTGTAGCATATCGTCAGCCAGGAAAGCTTCTACCATCAAGTTGGATCGTCACCGTCGATGGATAACGCGTAGAGGCGACTGACACTGGAAAAGGCGGCCAGCGCGGCGCCAAGCTGATCTGTTATTGCTGTGATTTGCATATTAAAACACGGGATACCAAGTTACTTTTTTAACATTATCCCTCGGGAAAAGAAATTCCCGCGTTCAATTGCAATCTCACCAAAAATCACAGCAAATGACGCGTGTGGCTGCAATCATGGCTCATCGTTTGGTTTTCCGACAAAGGGAATCGGATGGGCTGCGTTATATGGGACGATAGACGTGACGATGACACGCACTTCATCATTTGGAAAAAAGTGGATGTAGATACTGCCTGTCTGACTATATTTTTCGACCTCCACTATTTTTTCTTTCACAATGTCCTGAATCCCCACAGGCATATTCCATCTCACCAGTACTTTCATTCCCGGATACCAAACGCGTGGGATAGAAGCACAGCAAATGTTAGCCACGCCAGCGCCCCAGCGATCCATCCCCCCCGCCCGCGCCGTCAACCGAAGCAGAGTAGATGTAATTGCCGGTATGGTTGACAATCCCGACCTGCGCGGGGGCCCTGTCGATGGCTTGCTGCAGCGGTTTGCCGGCCGTACATCCGGTAAATGCCAAAACTAAAACAACGGCCAATGGGAGTAAATATGCATGTCGCTTCATTTTCTCTTTCCTGATTATCTAGCACGGACGTAAAAAAGCCGACCCGCAGGCCGGCTTTTGAAGGAAGCTGAAATCCTCAGACTTCCTTGATGCGCTTGGCGATGTGGGCCAGTGCGTCTTCCACCTGGTCGATCAGGATCAGGCACAAGTCGCCGTCCTGCAGGCGCGACAAGGCGGTGTCGATGGCTTTGAACTCGCCGTAGATCTCTTCGATGTGCGACGTGCGCGGTGCGCCGTTCAGACCGGAGCGCAGCAGCGCGACGACTTCACCATCCACGCGGCCACGCTGGCAGGCGTCTTCGTACAGCAGCACGTCGTCAAACGCGCGGCCAAGGATTTCGGTCTGCTGCGTGATGTCCTGGTCGCGGCGGTCGCCGGCGCCGGAAATCACCACCACGCGGCGCTTGGCCGGAATGGTTTCGACAGCCTTTACCAGCGCCAGAATCGCGTCCGGGTTATGGCCGTAGTCGGCGATCAGCGTGGCGCCTTTGTAATCGAACACATTGAAGCGACCAGGCGCATTGTCGGAATCATTGGCGAAGGTTTTCAGGCCCAGGCGAATCGCGTCCCAGCTGATGCCCACGCCCCACGCGGCCGCCACCGATGCCATCACGTTCTCGACCTGGAAGCCGATCGCGCCATTGCGCGTGATCGGTACTTGCGACAGCGGGATGGTGTGCTGCTCGCGCCCTTCCGCCGCCACGATGTGGCCATCTTCCACGTACACGGTGCGGCAGCCTTGCGCCAGGTGCGTGGCGATCACCGGGTGCGTACGGTCCGCGCCAAAGAAGATCACCTTGCCACGGCAGTTCGCCGCCATGCCGGCCACGATCGGGTCCACTGCGTTCAGTACCGCAAAGCCGTGCTCCGAGACGTTCTGCACGATCACGCGCTTGAGTACCGCCAGGTCTTCCACGGTGGTGATGTAGTTAAGGCCCAGGTGGTCGCCCATGCCGATGTTGGTCACCACGGCGACCTGGCAGCGGTCGAAGGCCAGGCCTTCGCGCAGGATGCCGCCACGCGCAGTTTCAAACACGGCGGCATCCACGTCCGGATGCAGCAGCACGTTGCGCGCGCTGCGTGGACCGCTGCAATCGCCGCTGTCGGTCTGGCGGCCCTCGATGTAGACGCCGTCGGTATTGGTCATGCCGGTGCGCAGGCCGCTAGCGGTCAGCAGGTGCGCGATCAGGCGCACAGTGGTGGTCTTGCCGTTGGTGCCGGTCACCGCCACCACCGGGATGCGGCCGTTCTCGCCCGGCGCAAACATGGTGTTGACGATGGCCTCGCCCACCGCGCGGCCTTTGCCGAACGATGGCGCGATGTGCATGCGCAGGCCAGGTGCGGCGTTCACTTCCACCACGCCGCCACGCTGATTTTCAATCGGTTCCAGCACGTTGTCGCACACCACATCGACACCGCACAGATCGAGGCCGATCATTTGCGCTGCTTCCACCGCGCGTGCCGCCACTTCCGGGTGCACGTCATCGGTGACGTCGGTGGCGGTGCCGCCGGTCGACAGGTTGGCGTTGTTGCGCAGGATGACGCGCTGACCGTGCGATGGTACCGAATCCGCTTCCAGGCCTTGCAGCGCCAGGCGCGCAATCGCGATATCGTCGAAACGGATCTTGGTCAGCGAGGTCGAATGGCCGGAGCCGCGGCGCGGGTCGGCATTGACGATGTTGACCAGCTCACGCACGGTGTGCTTGCCATCGCCCACCACATGCGGTGGATCGCGGCGCGCTGCGGCCACCAGCTTGTTGCCGATCACGAGCAGGCGGTAATCGTGGCCTGGCAGATAGCGCTCAACCATGACGTCGTCACGGAATTCTTTGGCGGTGCGGAAGGCAGCTTCCAGATGCTCCCTGGTCATGATGTTGACCGTAACACCCTTGCCCTGGTTGCCGTCCTTCGGCTTCACCACGACAGGCAGGCCGATTTCCTGTGCGGCTTTCCAGGCATCGGCTTCGTCTTCCACCGAGCGGCCGATAGGCACTGGCACGCCGGCGGCATGCAGCAGCTTCTTGGTCAGCTCCTTGTCCTGTGCGATGGTCTCGCCAATCGCGCCGGTGGTGTCCATTTCAGCAGCCTGGATGCGGCGCTGTTTCGAGCCCCAGCCAAACATCACCATCGAACCTTCGGTCAGACGGCGGAAGGGAATGTCGCGTGCCACCGCAGCGTTGACGATGGCGCCAGTGCTTGGGCCGAGACGCACGTCTTCATCCAGGTCGCGCAGTTCTTCCAGCACGGCAGCCAGGTCGAATGGCGTGTCGTTCAGCGCCGCGTTGATCAGGGCTTCCGCCTGCTCGGTGGCGCGGCGGCCGACCGCTTCTTCGGTGTATTCGACCACGGTTTGGTAGATGCCGTCTTCCAGCGTGGCCGTGGTGCGGCTGAACGTGACCGGGCAGCCGGCTTGCGCTTGCAGGCTCAGTGCAGCCTTTTCCAGCACGCGTGCCAGCGGCACAGCGTCGGAGGTGCCGGTTGGATGCAGGGCGCCGATGGCCGGGAAGCGTGCGCGCAGGCGCTGTTCGAAACCGGCCAGCGTGGCGATCGATTGTTCTTCCGGCGGGCACGAGACGATGACTTCCACCGCAGTGTGGTGGCTCCAAAGATTCGGGCCGCGAAGGGCGCGGGTGCGTATAACTTCCATTCTTCTTGTTCTTTCAGTGATCAGTGATGCGTTTTCTTCGGGGCTGCCTCAAAGGTGCGCAGACCGGCGCCGATCAGTTCAGGCGTCAGGCCCAGCGCCCAGCCGGCGGCAATCGCAGCCAGCACAGCTTCCGGCGGCACCAGCGGCGACAACGGCAGGCTGGCCACCTCGGTGCTGCCTTCGGCCATGACGATGCAGTCGGCACGCAGGAACACCACGCGCTTGTTTTCCTGGCGATGCGCGGCGATGGCGGCCAGCTGTTCATCAACGCCGTAGAAAATCACGTCGCCGTCGCACAGGTCCGCCATCTCCACCACTTGCGGATCGGCGGCGTTCAGCACCGCTACACCGCTCGGCAGCACCACGTCCACTTGCGAACGCAGCACGCTGTACAGCTTGTCGGCACTGTCGATGTGGAATTCGCTCAGCTCTTCAAAATCGCTGACGTCGGTGACCACACCCACGGCGCATTTGTCGTAGGCCAGGCCTTCGCTCAGGATCATGCGCGCGCTCGATTCAAATACGCCTGCCTGGACACTCTTGTTGAGCAGCAGGCGCTCGCCGGTTTCCCAGTCGCCCAGACTATCGCGCGACAGTTCGCGGCCATTGACGAACAGGCCGTCGGCGCACGTCAGGCCGGTTTTCTTGCCACTGATTTGCAGCAGCCAGGCGATCAGGCGCGAGGCCACGGTGGTGCCATGCTTGCCGGTGATGCCGACGATCGGCATGCGGCCCGTCTCTTCGCCAAACAGGTGGTCGACAATCGCCTCGCCGACATTGCGTGGTTCGCCCACGGCAGGCTTGAGGTGCGCAAGCAGACCGGGGCTGGCATTGACTTCGATGATGGCGCCGCCCGTCTCGTGCAGCGGACGGGTGATGTCCGACGTCACCAGGTCGATGCCGGCGATGTCCAGGCCAACGATGCGCGCCGCCAACGATGCCATGGCCGCCACTTCCGGATGCACCTTGTCGGTGACATCCACGGCCACGTTGCCGTTCGGCTGGATCAGCACTTTATAGCCATCGGCCGGAACCGAATCCGGCGTCAGTCCCTGGCGCTGCAGTTCCAGCACGATCTCGCCGGAGGTACGCGGCGTCACCAGACCCAGTGGGAATTCTTCGGTGTCGCCACGGCGCGGGTCCGTATTGATTTGCGTATCGCACAGTTCCACGACGGTGGACTTGCCATCGCCATGCACCCACAGCGATTCACCGGACGCGGCAGCCACCATGCGGCGGCCCACCACCAACAGGCGGTGCTCGTCGCCGACGATGAAACGCTCCACGATCACGCTGCTGCTGTCGCCCTCTTCCGCGGCCAGATGGTAGGCGGCGGCGATGTCAGCTTCGTTGCTCAGGTTCAGCGAAACGCCACGGCCATGGTTGCCGTCGTAGGGTTTCAGCACGACTGGCAGGCCGATGTCCTGCGCCGCTTCCCAGGCCTGCTCAGCGCTGGTCACCAGCTCGCCTTCCGGTACTGGCACGCCACAGGACGACAGCAGGGTCTTGGTCAGGTCCTTGTCGCTGGCGATGCCTTCCGCAATCGCGCTGGTATGTTCGGTTTCCGCAGTCCAGATGCGGCGCTGTGCCGCGCCATGACCCAGCTGCACCAGGTTGCCATCGGTCAGGCGGATGAAGGGAATCTTGCGCACGCCAGCGGCGTCAACGATGTTGCCGGTGCTTGGGCCGAGGCACAGGCTCTCGACCATGTCGGTCAGCTTGGCAACGGTGGCGTCGAGGTCATAAGGCTGATCTTCGATCATGGCCATCAGCAGGTCGCGGCCAGCGGCCAGCGCGGCGCGGCCGACTTCTTCCTGGCGGGTGCGGAAGGCCATTTTGTACAGGCCACTGTCAGGGATGATTTCGCGGGTCTTGCCGAAGCCGGTTTTCATGCCGGCCAGGTTTTGCAGTTCCAGTACCACGTGTTCCAGGATATGGCCGGCATAAGTGCCGTCGCGCAGACGCTCCAGGAAGCCGCCATGCTCGCCCACGCCGCAGCGGTGGACGATCAGGCCCGGCAGGAGCGCCGTCAGTCGTTCGAACAGACCGGGCAACAAATTCGAGGGGAAGTTCTCCAGCTCGCCAATATCCAGCCACGCCTCGATCACTGGGCGATAGGTCCAGATGTTGGGTCCGCGCAAATGGGTTACGCGGAGAACTTCAATGTCTTTCTTCTTAGTCATGTATTGATTCTTGTAACTTTGTTATCGGCCTGTCCAGCCCGCGCCGTATTGTAAACCCTGTACCCTTGGCCTGCCGCTGTGCGGTATACTTGCCGCTACTGCAAAACATCTGGTTTTATTGTTTTCTGTCAAATGTTTAATCACTGACAGAATACCGTAAATGCGCCGATGTATCAGCCCTTTTCCCCTCAGGAGTACGCCGCACGATGACAACAGAACAACTTCCCACCGTATCCAGCTCTGGCGATCTCCCTGAACGCTGGCGTTCCGAGATACAGGCACAACTTTCCCAAGGGGAAAACGTTGTAAGTGCCTTGGAGGTTGACCTGGATCAGCAACTTCGTTTCGCGAAGGGTGTTGTGCTGGTCACGGCCCGCCGTGTTCTGGCGCGCGCACCAGGTGCAAACACGTGGCAATCGTGGCCATTTACGCCGGATCTGATGCTCAAGCACCACGATCATGCTGGCGTCGGCCATCTGGAGTTAATGAATAAGCAAGGCCGCCTGGCCGCCTGGCGTTTCACGCTGGGCCAGAACCTGGCGGCGATCCGCCTGATCGAACAGTTTGATGCCCACCTCGACAGCCACTCGACCGGCCAGCCGGTGGTGCAGGAAGAAAAAAATATCTGCCCAAGCTGCAAGGCGCCGCTGGAGCCGGACCAGGAAGAATGCCCGGTCTGCACCAAGGTGGTGTACACGCCGCCATCGACGTGGACGCTGTTCCGCCTGTGGCGTTTCGCCCGGCCTTACAAACTCCAGTTGGGGCTGGGCTTTGCGCTGATGCTGCTGTCCACTGGCGCGCACATGATCCCGCCCTACCTGACCATCCCATTGATGGACGAGGTCCTGATCCCCTACCAGAACGGCAAGGAAGTTGATCCGTCGCTGGTGGCGCTGTACATGTCCGGCCTGGTGGGCGCGGCCGTGATGGCGTGGATTTTCGGCTGGGGCAAAACCTATGTACTGGCGCTGGCCTCGGAGCGCATCGGCGCCGACCTGCGCACCACCACCTATGAGCACTTGCTGCGTCTGTCGCTGGAGTATTTCGGCGGCAAGCGTACCGGCGACCTGATGTCGCGTATCGGCTCCGAAAGCGACCGTATCTGCGTGTTCCTGTCGCTGCACCTGCTGGACTTCCTGTCGGACTGCCTGATGATCGTCATGACCGGCGTGATCCTGTTCTCGATCGATCCTTGGCTGGCCATCTTCACGCTGCTGCCGCTGCCGTTTATCGCCTGGATGATCCACATTGTGCGCGACCGCCTGCGCACCGGCTTCGAAAAGATCGACCGCGTATGGGGCGAAGTGACCAACGTGCTGGCCGATACCATTCCCGGCATCCGCGTAGTGAAAGCCTTCGCGCAAGAGGCGCGCGAAGCGACGCGCTTCCGCACCGCCAACAAGCACAATCTGGCGGTGAACGATAAGCTGAACCGCGTGTGGTCGCTGTTCTCGCCAACCGTGTCCTTCCTGACGGAGCTGGGCCTGCTGGTGATCTGGGTGTTCGGTATCTACCAGGTATCCAAGGGTCATATCACGGTGGGTGTGCTGTCCTCGTTCATCGCATATTCGAGCCGCTTCTACGGCCGTCTGGACTCGATGAGCCGTATCGTCTCGGTGACGCAGAAATCGGCATCGGCTGCCAAGCGTATCTTCGACATCCTGGACCACGTGTCGTCAGTGCCGGAACCGGCCAGGCCCGTCAAGCTGGATAAGGTCGAGGGCAATATCACGCTGCGCGAAGTGGGCTTCCGTTACGGGAACCGCGCGGTCAACCGTGGCATCGACCTGGAAATCAAGGCAGGCCAGATGGTGGGCCTGGTAGGCCATTCGGGTTCCGGCAAATCGACGCTGGTCAACCTGATCTGCCGCTTCTACGATGTGGCGGAAGGCGCCATCATGCTCGATGGCGTGGACATCCGCTCGTTTGCCGTGTCGGACTATCGCCGCAATATCGGCCTGGTGCTGCAGGAGCCGTTCCTGTTCTTTGGCACCATTGCCGAGAATCTGGCCTACGGCAAACCGGAGGCGACGCGTGAAGAGATCATTGCCGCCGCCCGTGCCGCGCACGCGCACGAGTTCATTCTGCGCCTGCCACAAGGTTATGACTCCATGGTCGGCGAGCGTGGGCAAGGCCTGTCGGGCGGCGAGCGTCAGCGCATCTCGATTGCACGTGCACTGCTCATCGATCCGAAAATCCTGATTCTCGACGAAGCCACTGCCTCGGTGGACTCGGAGACTGAAAAAGAAATCCAGAAAGCGCTGGACAATTTGGTCCAAGGCCGCACCACCATCGCGATTGCGCACCGCCTGTCCACCTTGCAGAAAGCCGACCGCCTGGTCGTACTGGATCGCGGCGTGGTCGTGGAGGATGGCCCGCACGATGAGCTGATGGAACAGAAAGGCGCCTACTACCGCCTGTATCAGGCGCAGGCGCGCAATGTCGACGCCGATCTGAACGACGGCATCAAGGAATAAGCATATGACGACGACATTTGAACTGACCCGCAATCCCTTTGGCCGCCTGGTCCTGACCACCACGGCAGGCGTGGTGCATGAAGGGGTATCGCCCGTGCGCGCCTTTCCCGTGCAGGCGCCGGACGACGGCATCTCGATGCTCAACAGCGATGGCAAGGAAGTGGCGTGGATCGACCGTATCGGCGACCTGCCAGCTGCCATTGGCGCGCTGGTCAGCGAAGAACTGGGCGGCCGCGAATTCATGCCGGAGATCTCGCGCATCAACAGCGTGACCAGCTTTGCGACGCCATGCACCTGGAACGTCGCAACCGACCGTGGCGACACCGAGTTCGTGCTGCGCGGCGAAGAAGACATCCGCCGTCTGACGGTCGACACACTGCTGATCTCCGACATCCACGGCATCCACTATCTGATCCGCGACATCCGCGACCTGGACAAGCACAGCAAGAAAATCATCGACCGCTTCCTGTAAAAAGCATGAGCGCTCAGGCACAGCGCTGGGCATCTACTGCTATCCTCCAAACCGCTGCGGAGCATAACCGTCCGCACTGATGAACGGCGTGCCGCCCTCGATCAAGTCGGCCAGCAGGCGCGCGCTTGCCGGCCCCAATGTGAACCCCTGATGGCCGTGGCCGAAGTTGAACCACAGGCCGGGATGACGGCCTGCCGGCCCAATGACGGGCAGCATGTCGGCCACGCAGGGGCGGCTACCCATCCACGGAGCTGATTCAACGGGCGTGCCCAGATCAAGCAATTGGCGCGCGGAGGCTTCGGCCTGGGCCAGCTGGCGCGGCGTGGGACGCGCATCAACGCCGGCGATTTCAGCGCCGGTTGTGATGCGCAAACCGCGGCTCTGCGGCGACATCACATACCCCCGTTCCGCATCCAGCGTGGGAACCGACGGCATGGCGCCGCCTGTGTAGTGACGGTGGTAGCCGCGTTTGACGAATAGCGGCAGCCGATAGCCGAATCGGCGAATGAGATTGTCAGACCAAGGTCCCAGCGCGATCACGACCTGTGCGGCGTCGATGGGGCCGTCCATGCTGTCGGCCTGCCATGCCGCGCCGCGCTGCCGCAGCGTCAATCCATCACCACGCACAAAATGCCCACCGCTTTGCCGGAACAGCGCGGCATAGCGCTCCACCAATTTGCCGGGGTCGGTCACACTCCACGAATCAGACCAATGCACCGCGCCGGCCAGCGTCGTGCGAAATCCCGGCTCGGCGCGTGCCAGCTCCGCACCGTCCAGCGCGCGGGAATCGATGCCGTACATGCGCTGCAGACGTTCAGCCTCCGCCAACGCCGCCGCAAACGACTTACCACTGCGAAAAGCCAGACGCAGCCCCGTGCGCCGCACCAGATCATCCGCATCGGCCAGGCGCAGCAGGCGCTCATGTTCGCTGGTCGCATGGGCGATCAATGCAGCGTAGTGGCGGCTGATTGCCGCGTGAGGGCTGGGCGCCGAGGCGCGCCAGTATTGCCACAACCTGGGCAGCACCGCCAGCGTGAACAGCGGATGGTAGTTGACGCTGGGCGCCAGGCCCAGCGCCGCCGCCAGCAGCGCACCGGCGCTGCGCGGCATCGGATACGGCTCCACCGCTTCCCGCTGAATCACGCCGGCATTGCCGTAAGACGTTTCCTGCCCCGGCATGCGGCGGTCCAGCAAGGTCACGGCGTGCCCGCGTAACACCAGCTCGAGCGCAGTACAGGTTCCCACCATGCCGGCGCCGATCACCAGTATCGGTCGCTTCATCGGCTTGCCACCTCGGAGTGCGGCTGCGCGTCGGCGCTGTCTGCGGCAATCACGGTGATCTCCACGCGCGCGCCGGGCAGCACCAGCGGTGCGACGACGGTGGTGCGGACCGGGTACGGCGCAGTGAAATGCTGCTGGTAGACAGCGTTAAAAGCCGCGAAGTCCTCCGGGTGCGTCAGGTAGACAGTGACCTGCACGACGTCACGCAGAGCCAGACCGGCGCCGTCCAGCGTTGCAGCTATGCGCTGCAGCGTCAACCGGGTCTGGGCTTCGATAGCGGATGGCATGGCGCCATCCGGCCCAAGCGGCAGCTCGCCCGACAGGAAAACCAGGCCGCCAGCGCGGCGCCATTTGGAAAAGGGAAGATTGTTATTGCTCATACATTGCCTCGGAGGTTGAAAAGAAACGGGTTACAGCGCCGTGCGCAGGGTCCACAATTCGGGGAACATCACCTGGTCCAGCATGCGCCGCAGATAGCTGACGCCAGACGTGCCGCCCGTGCCGCGTTTGAAACCAATAACGCGCTCGACCGTGCTGACGTGGCGGAAGCGCCACAGCCGTAATGCCTGCTCGATGTCAGTCAGCTTTTCGGCCAGCTGGTACAGATCCCAATGCAAATGCGGCGCCTGATATACGGCAAGCCATGCGGCCTCGACTTCTGGACTTGGCTCGTATGGCGCGCGCCAGTTGCGCTGCGTGTGCGACGCCGGCACAGGGATGCCGCGCCGCGCCAGCAGGCGCAAGGTTTCGTCATACAGCGATGGCTGGGCATAGGCCGCTTCAAGCTGTTGCCGCCTTGCGGCGTGGTGCGCGTGCGGCTCCAGCATGGCGGCATTTTTATTCCCCATCAAAAATTCAATCGACCGGTATTGCCAGCTCTGGAAGCCCGAGCTGTTGGACAGCGAGGGACGAATGGCGGCATATTCCGGCGGCGTCATGGTGGACAGCACGTCCCAGGCCTGTACCAGCTGCGCCATGATGTGCGAGACGCGCGCCAGCATCTTCAAGGCTGGCGCGCACTGGTCATCTGCAATGCAGGCCACCGCATCACGCAGTTCATGCAGCATCAGCTTCATCCACAGTTCACTGGCCTGATGCTGGACAATGAACAGCATTTCATTGCGGTCTGCTGACAGCGGATGCTGGGCGTTGAGGATGTCGTCCAGGTGCAGGTAGTCGCCATAACTCATGTCGCGGGAAAAATCGAGTTTGGCGCCATCTTCGTGGACACTGGCGGCGCTCATGTGACAGCTCCTTTACGGTGGTAGCGGGCCTGCCGCCAACTACCCGAGTCGAGCACCCGGGCCAGCTCCTGCACCGCGTCCCAGACGTCGACGTAGCGCGTGTACAGCGGCGTAAAACCAAAGCGCAGGATATCCGGCGCACGGAAGTCGCCGACCACGCCATGGGCAATCAGCGCCTGCATGACGGGATAGGCGTTGTCGGCATACGCCAGACAGACCTGGCTGCCGCGCAGCGCCTCGTCACGCGGCGTGACGAGCTCCAGTCCGTGTTCACCACAATGCGCCTCGACGAGCTCGATGAACAGCCGCGTCAATGCCAGCGATTTGCGCCGCAGCCCATGCATGCCGCCTGCGGCCAGCACGGTATCGACGCCGCATTCCAGCGCCGCCATGGCCAGCACGGCCGGCGTGCCGCAGAGGAAACGGCTGCTGCCAGGCGCGGGCGCATAGCTGGGCGTGAAGGCAAACGGCTCAGCATGGCCGAACCAGCCGCTTAACGGCTGCCGGCAAGTGTCAGCATGCCGGCCGTGGACCCATACGAACGCCGGTGCACCGGGGCCGCCGTTGAGGTATTTGTAGCCGCAACCCACGGCGAAGTCGGCGTCGTCGCCATTCAGGTCGACGGGAACCGCCCCTGCGGAGTGGGCCAGATCCCACAGCGTCAGCACGCCCTCCCGGCGCGCTTGCCGGTTCAATGCGGCCATGTCGTGCAGGCGGCCGGTGCGGTAATTCACATGCGTCAGCATCATGACCGCGATTCCGCCCTGCTCCAGCATTTCTGGAATCTGCTCCGGTACGTCAGCCAGCACCAGTTCACAACCATATTGACGCGCCAGGCTCTCTGCAATGTACAGATCCGTGGGAAAGTTGTGGCGCTCGGACAGGATGCGGCGCCGTTGCGGGCGTTTGGCCAGCGCCATTACCAGTGCGGCGCTGAGCGCCTTGTAGACGTTGACCGAGGTGGAATCCGCCACCACCAGTTCGCCCGGATTGGCGCCGACCAGGGTGGCGATCTTGTCGCCGATCCGCGCAGGCAACTGCGCCCAGCCCGCCTCGTTCCAGCTACCGATCAAGCCCTGTCCCCATTCGCGTTTGACGACCTCCTCCAGACATGCCGGCGTTGCGCGCGGCAAGGCGCCCAGCGAATTGCCGTCCAGGTAGACCACACCGTCGGGCAGTTCGAAGCGCTCGCGCAGGTGCGCCAGCGGATCGTCACGGTCCAGCGCCAGCGCCTCCTGGCGCGACGCGATCATGACCGGCCCCCGGTCTGCAAACCCATGCGCGCCGGTGCGCCCAGCAGGATGCGCCCCAGCGCCACCTGCAGGCGGCTGATGTCCGACTCCAGGTGATCGGCAAACGCGGCGACACGCAAGATGCCTTCCGGGCCGGCGCCGACATAATTTGAATACGCGATGAAAATATCTTCTTTCATGAGAGCTTCCTGTATGTTGCGCATGCGCTGCGCATCGTCAACGATGAATGCAGCAATCGGGCTGCCGTTGTCGTCAATGGCCAAGCCGAGGTGGCGCAGGCTGCGTTTGAGCAGCTGCGCATTGGTGTGCAGGCGTGCGCGCAGTTCGGGACGCAGGCGTACCAGCTGCAAACTGCGCGCTGTCATGGCCGCACCAGCGGAGCAGCCCAGCGCGGCGCCGCGTGCGGCCGGCGTCCGCCATAGACGCTCGATGACGGCGGCTGCGCCCAGCGCAATACCGCCGTGCGCGCCAAACGCCTTGGCCATCGAACCGCCGGCCACCACCCGGTCCCGCGCAATGCCGCACGCCTCCACCGCACCGCGTCCTTGCGCACCCAGCACGCCAAACGCATGCGACTCGTCCACGACCAGCCAGCCCGCGTGGCGCTTCAGCAGCGCGGCGTAGGCGTCCAGCGGCGCAATCGTGCCGCGCGTGGCGAACATGCCATCCGTGGCGACCATGGGCCGCCCGCCCTGCGGCAGTTTGCGCGCCAGTTGCCGTCCCAGATCCGCCGCGTCGCAGTGCAGAAAGGTATGCACGGGACGGCCGGAGGCGCGGGCGCCATCGCGCAAGCTGTAGTGCGCCGCTTCGTCAATGAAAATCGCGTCGCAGAAATCGGCCAGGGCCGGCATCGCAATCAGGCCAAACAGATAGCCGCTGCCGAAGTACATCGCGCCATCGACGTCGAAAAATGCCCGTGCGGCCTGCTCTGCTTCGAGATTCGCACCCAGCGCATAACCATAGTGCCGGCCCAGCTGCGAATGCACACCAAAGCGGCGCAGCGCAGCGACTCCGGCTTCGATCAGGTCTGGCTGGTCACCGAGGCCGAGGTAGCCCGATCCGCCAAAACTCAGCAGATGGCGGCCATCGACTTCGACCCAGGCGCAGCTGGGCGATCCCACGCGGCGCAGCGGGGCTATCGTCTTCGCTACTGCGCTCATGCCAGCTCCGGCGCCGGGTTGGCCACCGCGGGGTAAAACAGTTTGCTGCGCCGGCGGTAAGGCAAGTGCGCAAAGTCCATCGACAGCGCCGCGCCGGTCTCAATCACGTGGCAATTGCTGGAGAGCGCGGAAAACTCGGCGTAATAGTGGTGGCTGGATTTCACGGCAATCACGCGCGCCTCGTGCAGCGGTACGCCAAGGCCGGTGAAGGCGGTAGGCGACAGAGTTTGCTGGCGACGGCTGATCAGCACAATGTCCACCGCGCCGCAGCGCACCCAGGCCGCCCGCCCCAGCGGATCAACCATCGGCCCCACTTGCTGGCTATGCTGCTCGGCCAGACCAAGCACAGTCAGATCCAGCTGCAGCGGCGTACCGGACACCGGTCCGGCCTTGCCGCCGATGCTCAGATTGATGACCGCCCCCAGTCCCGCCTGGTGGCAGGCGTCGACCGCCTCCGGGTCCCACAGCATGCCGAACGCGCAGCGCAGCGTCGGACGGCGCAACAGGGCGGCCAGCAACGCGGTGTGGTCGCACGGCGCACCGCCGCCGGGATTGTCGCCGGCATCGGCCAGGATCACCGGATAGGGACCGGCAGGCGCCGGGTCGAGTACCTGCTCGACACTTTCCAGGCGCGGCAGCAGGTCGTGACGCAGCCGGTACAGCGTCTGCGCCAGTTCATGCGCGGTGCGCGCCGCCAGTTCGCGGTCATGGTCCGCCACCACCAGCACCTTGGTTCCCGCGTCCTGCACATCGCCCCACGGGAAGCCGTGCACATAGCTGGCGGACAGGATACCGGGACGGCGTTCAACCTCGCCCAGCAAGTCCACCAGGCCGCGCATCGGCTGTGCGGTGGTCGGATAAAAACCCACCATGGCGCAGTCGGCCACGGCCATCACCGGGCGGGTGGCGCCGGTGGCGGCTGCGCGGCACTGTTCGAACAATTCCACGGCGCGTGGTTCATAGTCAACGTGCGGATATTCGCGCATCAGGATGATGACATCCGCCTCCTTTGCCATGGCAGGGCTCATGTGGCAATGGGGATCGAGTTCAACGCCGATCACGCAGTTTGGCCCGGCGAAGGCGCGCACTGCGGCGATCAGCTCGCCCTCGCAATCGTCCACGCCCTCGGCCACCATGGCGCCATGCAGGAACAGCAGTACCATGTCGACCGGCATGGCACGCTCAAGCGCGGCCAGTATTTCGCCGCGCAATTGGCGGTAGGCAGCAGCGGCCACCACGCCTGCAGGCTGGGCAATCGCATACACGCCTTCATGCACCGTATCTCCGTATTGTGCGGCCAGGCGGCGCCAGTTCTTGACGATCGGCCCGACGTCGCTAAGCACGTCGTCTGCGATGGGGCCGCGCACGATGCCGAGTTCCTCGAACGAGCGCAACGTGGTGGGAAAGGTCGAAAAAGTATTGGTTTCCGTGACCAGCGCGGAAGTGAAGATTCTCATGCGTTGTTGTCCTTTATCGCTTGTGCGCTGCTCCGCGCAATTAATGGCAGCACGAGCAGCAACGCTGACAGCAGCGCCGCCGCCGGCACCGCAACAAACAGCGTTGCCAGACGGTGCAGCGCCGCCGGCGCGGGTGTGCCTTGTAACGTACCGACCCACTCCAGACCAAAGCCGACCACGATGCCGCCCAGCGACTGGCCCAGCTTTTCGGCTGAAAACAGGATGCCCAGGTACAGGCCCAGGCTTTCGCCACGGCTCGATGAATTCGTTGCGGCTTCCATTGCCAGCGTCGAGATGAGCACGGTCAGCGTGCCGCAGGACAGCCCGAACAGCGCGCCACCGGCCATCATCGACAGGTTTTCACGCGGGCCGGCGGCAAACCACAGCACGCCGGCGAACGCGGCCAGCAAGGCCGCGCCCAGCACCGCGTTGGGACGCAGCAGGCGTGCCAGCACCGGCGCTATCGCGACACCAAGCAGCAGCGACACGAAGATGGGCGTCAGCAGTGCTGACAGGTTTTCCGGGCCGGCCCGCAGCAAATGCTGGTTGGCATAGGGCAGCGCTGCAAACAGGGCGGTAGAACTGGTCCCCAGCAACACCAGGATCAGCACCACGCGATAGAACTCCCGGTTGCGCAAGGTGGCGCGCAGTGCCGCCAGCAGTGGCGCGGTGGCGTGGCTTTCCACGCCAGCCCGCAACGGCGTGCGGCGCACGGCCAGCCAGCACAGCACCAGCGCCAGCGCTGACGCAGCCGCCAGCACGGCGGCCATGCACAGATAGCCGCCACTGCCTGAGCCGAAAGCCGCCACCAGTTGCGGCGCCAGCACGGACACCGCCAGTCCGGCGAAGGTCTGCCCCAGCGCACGTGCCGACATCAGCGTGCTGCGGCCAGTAATGGTGTCCGTGATGTCGCCGGCAAGCGCGGTATGCGCCACGGAAAACACCGTCAACACCAGCGACTGGAGCACCAGCAGCACACCGATCAACGACACGCGCAATGGCAGCGCCAGGCTGTCGGTCGGCACGAACAGCAGCACCAGCACGGCAGGCAGCACCAGTGCAGTGACCGCCAGCAGCGCGCCACGGTTGCCGGCCTTGCGTGCCCAGCCATCCGTGCAGCGGCCGATCCACGGGTCCAGCAGCATATCGGCCACCTTGGGAATCGCCAGCAGCAGGCCCGCCAGCGCGGGCGGCACATGGGCGAACTCGGTCAGGTAGAACAGGAACAGCAAGGGCACCACGCCGGAACTCAGCGTTGAACCCAGCGTGCCCGCGCCAAAGCCGGCGCTCAGCACGCGCGATGGTGCGGAGGTGTCAGCCATGGTCGGCGCGCTCCTGCAGACGCAAGCGGCGGGTACGCGAGGTATCGAGCATCAGTTCACGGCCTCCCGTTGCGCCCTGCCGCAGCCGCAAGGTGCCATGCAGGGGCACATGCGGGTCCAGGCTGGAGAGCAGACAGACATCGCCACGCAGCGGCTGGAGCTTGAACACGTTGCGTCCATATAAACCCACGATGCGCAGCACATCGCGCTCGCCCGTTTCGACCACAATGTCGGCGCCCAGCTCGTCGCTGCGCCAGTTGCCGGAAAACGGTGCGACACTGCTGGCCGCCTGGACCGGTTGGCTGACGCGTTCGCAGCGGTGGGTCTTGCCCTGCTCCGTTACGTGAATCGCGGTCACGGCGCCACCGCTGTCGCGCACCGCGACGATGCCGAACACGATGATCGACAGCAGGTTCACCTTGAGCCCGGATTCGCCATCCCTCAGCAACGGCAACGGCATGCCAAAGCTCACCAGGTACAACTTGCCCTCACGCGCTTCAATCGCAAAGTGCCGGCCGCTCTGGTCGCAGTAATAGTCGCCGCCCAATGCTGCGCCGAGCTGCGGATCGGCCGGCTCGTCTTCCGGCGTCAATTGCGGTTCCAGCAGCGCAGTCAGCAATTTCTGGGCAATGTCGGCGGCGGTGACGTCGCTGCGGTTGCTCATGACGATGATCTGGATGTCCTGTTCCGGCGCGGCCAGCATCTGGCAGGTTCCCCCAACCACGCCGCCGGCATGGTGCAGCACCGTCACTCCGCGCCAGTTTTCGTGTATCAGTCCGAAACCGTAGGGGTTGATGTACCCATTGGATAGCGTGGTCGGCGCCATGAGTTCATCCGACAAGGTATGCGGCCACAACGCCGGATTGACCAGATGGCTCAGCCAGCGCTGCATATCATCCAGCGTCGACGCCACACCGCCCTCGCCCAGTATCACCGATGGGAACAGGCTCTTTGTGAAATGGCCGTCCGGATGGACCAGATGCGTGGTTGCGCTGCCCGGCAGCGGATCAAGGTCGGTACTCCACAGTACGGTGTCATACATCGACAGCGGTTCGAACAGCCGTTCGCGCATGGCCTGCGCCAGCGGCTTGCCGAGTACACGCTCGATCACCAGCGACAACAGGCGATAGCCGCCGTTGTTGTACATGAACTGCTCGCTGGTGCTGAAATTTTCTTCCTGCTGGCGGCACTGGTAATCAAACGCCGCCTCTTCCGGCACGATGGTCAGGCCATTGGACAGCAGCGACAGGTCCAGGTAGTCGCGCATGCCGCCGGTATGGTTCATCAGCTGGCGTACCGTGCGCGCGCCCTGCGACGCCGGCAGCTCAGGCAGCCAGCGCGCGATGGGTTCGTCAATCGACAGCTTGCCCTCGTTGCGCAGCAATAGCGCCAGCACGCAGCAGAAGTGTTTGGTCGTGGAGCCTATCCGCATCTTGGTCGCTGGCGTGTTCACCAGCCCCGAGTCCAGGCTGGCCAGGCCGTAGCCACGCCGCACCAGCGGCACGCCCGCCCGCTGCACGCTCACAATCACACCGGGACCGCCGTCGGTTGCCAGGCCGGACAGTACCGCATCAAGTTTTTCCATGTCATTACTGGTCATTGCTATCTCTTTCCATTTAAAATGAATAAACAATCATTCTTTTTATTTCCATGCCTAAACGCGATCCTGGCCATATGGCCGCCGTACGCCAGCAAATCCTCAGCGCCGCGCGCGCCGTGTTCGAACGCAAGGGGCTGTATGACGCTTCCATGAGCGACGTCAGCAAGGAGGCCGGCCTGTCGGTCGGTTCGCTGTATGTGCATTTCCGTTCCAAGGAAGCCATCCTGGTGGCACTCATCGAAACCGCCGAACTGAGTGGTGCACCATTTGCCGCCTGCGGCAGCGCTGCCGCTTTGCTGGAACTGGTGGAAACCATCCTGCACCGCCAGGAAGCGCCGGATACAGCGGGACAGGCGGCCCGGACTGCGCTGGAAGTGGCGGCGATTGCGCGCCGCAGTCCCGAAGTGCAGGCCGTGGTGATCAGGAACTACGAACAGTTGCGCAGCGCGGTGCTGGATGCTGTCGCCAGGGTCAACGCAGACGCCGCCGGACTGGATGCGGCCGACGCGCTGGCTGTTGGCGAGAGCCTGCTGTCGCTGCTGATTGCCGCACAGTCGCAAATGTTGATCGGCGTGCCGACCACCATCGATACCAAGATCGCGGCGGCACGCATGCTGATTAGCCGGCTGCATGCCACGCCTGTGCGGAAGAAACGCTAGCGGCAGTTGCCGCCGAGGCTGCAGGCGCATAGGCCGCCGGGTCGAAACTGATGCAGCCGTCCTCGTAGCGGGCGGACGGCACGCTGTCCGTACTCATCAACAGCGGCGCGTCGAGGTCCACCAGGTCGGCGTCCTGGGCCGCGATAAAGGCCGGCAGCAAGGCCCGTGAACGGCCGCCCATGCATCCCACCATGACGCCAAGGCCGAGGCGCCGCGCACTGGCGACGAGCGGCAGTGCTGCGGACAGTCCGCCACATTTGTCCAGCTTGATGTTGGCCACCTGGTAGCGGCGCGCCACCTGCTCCAGGTCGTGCACTGTCTGCAGCGATTCGTCGGCCGCCAGCGGAATCGGCGAGTGGAAGTGGTCCAGCACGGCATCAGCGTTGGCCGGCAACGGCTGCTCGATGAGCTCCACCCGGTGTTCCAGCAGGCAGCCCATGATGCGGTCCAGGTGCTCCACCGTCCATCCTTCGTTGGCATCGACAGACAGGCTGACGTCCGGCCGCGCGTGCCGAACGGCGGCGACGCGTTCGGCATCTTCGGCGCTGCCATCGAGTTTGAGCTTGAGCGCGCGGGCGCCAGGATAGGTCTGCGCCATGGCTGCCATCTGCCCGGCGGCGGCAACGCCCAGCGTGACCATGGTGGGCTTGGCCCGCAGACCTGGCAAATGAGCCAGCTGGTAAGCCGGGATGCCGCGCTGCGCTGCTTCCAGTTGCCAGACGATCCAGTCCAGCGCATTGCGGGCGCCGCCTGCTGGCATCTGCTGTATCCGGCGCCACATGCCCGGCAGGTCGCACGGCAGATCCGCCAGCCAGTCATGCACCTGCTGTTGCATGGTGGCGCCGGACTCGCCGCGGTAAAACACACCGGCCGCTTCCGCTTCGGCTGCCCAGCCCTGGTAACGGGCCGAGATCCGCAGCACCTGCTGGCCAGCCAGGGTGCGGCCGGCAATCGACAAGGGCTGCTTGAAAGAGACGTGTTCAATGAAGGTTGAAATCAGCATGGGACGCTCTCAAAAGAAGGCATAGGAAAACTGCACGCCCAGCGTGCGCGGCGCGGCCAGGTTGATGCGGGCCGGCCCGCCCATGGCGCTCAGCGTGGTATCGGCGGAGGTCTGCGCGCGGTGGTCCAGCAGGTTGCGCACAAAAAAGCCGATGCTGGCGCGCCCCAGTTCGATGCCACCACGCAGGTCGATCATGGTGTAGGCGGGCAACCGGTACAAAGGGTTAGCCGGCGGCCGCACGAAGGCATTGAAGCGCTCACCCGTGTAGCGCAGGGATGCGCCCAGGTAGGCATGGTTGCCGTCTACCGAAAAATCGCGGTCCACCTGCACCGCGCCAGCCACCCGCGCCGCGTCGGGCAGGCGCTCGCCGGCTTTGCCGCCGAGGTCTGGGCTGTCGTCACGGAGTTTCGCATCGATCAGACTGAGCGCGGCCGCCACGCGCACATCCTCGGCCGGCTTGGCGCGCAAGGTTGCTTCGATCCCCCGTGAGCGGGCGCGTCCTGCATTGCCGATGCCGGAAAACCCGGCGTTCGCGGTGAACACTTGCATGTCTTTCCAGTCGATCTGGTACACGGCCAGTTCGGCCGATACTTTGCCTGGTACCAGGTCGCCCTTCCAGCCGGCTTCGTAGCTCCACAGGGTATCGGACGCAAACGATGGTTTGTTGAGCGGCTCGCCCGTGAGCGGGTTGCGGATCACCGGCAGCGGTCCGCCGGGACGGTAGCCGCTGGCGGCGCGTACGTACAATGCGTGGCGTGGCGCCGGCCGCCAGCGTGCTGTCGCCATCCAGGTCGTCACATCTTCAGACGACTCGGCTGTCGGCTGCGGGGCTGGCGCGAACAGGCCGGCGAAGCGCTGATCGAGATGCTGGGTGTTATGGCTACGGCGTACACCCAGGGTCACGTCGGTGCGCTCGTTGAGGAAATACGTGCCGGTGCCAAACACGGCCGCTTCGCGGAAGGTGGAGGGAAATTGTGCATCCGCCAGCAAGGGCTGGACCGGTTCGAATGCCGCATTCAGTGGCTGCAAGTGCTGCGACTTGGCGCCAACCTCATTGGTATAGAACGCTCCCGCCAGCCATTCGAATACCCGGCTACGTGGTGACGTCAGCCGGATCTCCTGGCTTACCTTGCGGTTGTAGAAGCTGTAGTCCAGCGCATAACCCGGTGCGCTGATGCCTAGCGGCGCCAGATAAGGCACGTACAGTGCGGACGGATCGGCGCGGCCGTCATTGCGTGAACGCTGCCAGCCGGTAATCGCATCCAGCGTCGCCCAGTGCAGGTCGGCCTTGATCGCCAGCGACAACAGGTCGTTATGCACTTTGACCGGTTCGTTGACGAACAGCCGTTTGGTTTGCCGTCCATCCACTGGCTGCCCGGTCGCAATCTGGACATCTTCGGTGGACGAGCCGTCACGCTGCTGGGACTGGGTCAGCGCGGTAAGCCGCAGCGACAGATCCTTGCTCGGTGTCAGCAGCAGCGCCACGCGTGCGCCGTTGGTCAGCGAGCCATCAACTACCTGATCGCTATGGTTACGGTCGTGCACGAAACCGCCCTCCTTGCGCTGATACAGCGTGGCGCGCAGCGCGGCAACGCCATCACTCAGCGGCAGATTGAACACGCCGCGCGCCACGTGGCTCAATTCACCGTGCCGGGCGTTGGACAGTTCCGTGGTGACGTTGGTCACACGCTCATGCGTGTCCGGTTCGACCGCGACATACTTGATCAAGCCGCCCATCGCGCCAGCGCCATAGAGTGTTCCCTGAGGACCGCGCAAGACCTCGGCCGCCGCCAGATCGAACAGGCCCAGATCCAACGCACTGGAACCGCCACCCGCATAGCCGGAACTGGAGCCGAAGGGGACATCATCGATATACATGCTGACCGTGGCGCCAACCTGCGAACCGGTCGAGATGCCGCGCATGGTGACCTGGCTTTGTCCCGTACCACTGCCGGCTTCGTTGTAGTTCACGCCTGGCAGCAGCGCGGCCAGATCGGCCAGCGATTGATAGCCGGACCGCTCCAGAGCCTCGCCCCGTACCACATCTGCGGTGAGCGGCACTTCGCGCGCCGGCTCGCGGCGGCGCTGTGCCGTGACGACCACGGTTTCAATCGCCTCGGACGCCGCTGCGGCATCTGGGCGGGCATTTTGTGCCGCTACGGTGAAAGGGAAAGCGCCACATGCGGCAAGTACCGCAAGAGGCAGGGATCGGCCATGAAAGGTCCAGCCGGGACCAGGTATACGTCCACGCATCTTTGTCTCCATAATGAATGATTGTTCATTTTTTTATTGATTATGGATTCAGTATTCCGTCAACGCAAGAAGAATCTTTCAAATTGTTGCATGGCCGTTCGCCACGCCAAATGCTGGCAGAGCCGCTGTAACTGCTGGTCTTCAGGTGGATAGTGAGCGCGCCCTACTGCACGGGTGTGCATGACGATGCGGAGGAAGTGCAGGCAACGAACAGCGCCTGGTGTGCTCGGTCCTATGCAGAAACCGGTGGGTGCACCGGCGGGATTCTGACGCGCAGGGCGTCGACGAAAGCGTCGGGTTTGTCGAGGCTGAGGTAGATTCTGGAGACAGGCCGCACGCGGCCAAAACCGTTCGCCAGCTTGCTGTTTTGCTGCAGCTGAATCTCGACATTCAGGCTGCCAAACTGCCGGAAGCGCAGGATACCACGCTGGCGGCGGATGTCGTTGCTGCAGCGGACCACTGATTCGATCATCGCGTAAGGCACTTCGCGGTCGTCGGCAAACACGCCATTCCGGATCAGCAGTGCGTCGCTATCGAGCGAGATGGGCCGCCACTGGCTGGCGCGGTATTCCGCCACCAGATACAGCATCGACCACAAGCTCAGGATGTCCACCAGCCACGCCGCCCATGGTCTCACTGACATCAGGTGCAGCATGAAGTGCGACAACGGCATTTCAAACAGCATCACCATGATGAAGGCGAACTGGTTGGACACATTGCCGTCGTTCTTGTCATAGCTGAAGTGCTGCTCGCCGCGAAAGCGCAGTTGCTCGCCGTTGCGCATGAACAGTGCGTAGTACCAGATCCGCATTTCAAACAAGGCAAACGGCGCGAAGCCACTGTGTCCAAAGCGGCCACGAACGGCCGTCGCCAGCGCCTCGTCGGCATTTCCGCTCAATTGCAGCAAACCCTTTACGCGACGTGCGACCAGCACCAGCAAATAGATTTCCAGCGCACACTCGGCCAGCACCAGCAGCAGCCAGTAGCTTTCGATACCGCGCCACAGATGTTTGCTTTCATCGGGTATCACCGCGCGGCCCACCAGCAAACCCGCAGCGACAATGCCCAGCCATGCCATCAGGAAGCGCTTTAACGGCGGGCGAAACAGGAAGTAGTACAGCAGAGGAATGGAGAACAGCACGTCACCCAGCAAGGGCCACTCAGCCATGTTGCGGCCGTAGTCATTGGCGACAAACGGGATACGGAAGTAACAGTAATGCGCGAAGATGACAGTCAATACGATCAGAGAGAACCAGTGTTTTTTACTCATCCTGCCTGTCATGACGGCTCCTGTGGAGGGACAACATCAAGAGTATATCTCTCCACAAAAGACTTTGCTGGCGACCTTATTTAAAGGCCTTGATCAGCGCGTCGAACTTCACTTTCAGCGACTCGTCATGCGGCGTAATGGGTGGCACTTCGCGCTGGATTTCCAGCAGCTGGTAGACCGCCATCTGCGCCGCGCGCACCGAGTACTCTACCGTGAACACCACATCATCCGGCACCTCGACGAACTGGCTGACGAAGGCCAGGTTGCGCGAGCCTTTCGGCACCGGCAATGGACGGTCGCTGTACTGGCGCGGCATGAACATGCTGGTGATGTAAGGCATGCGGCATGGGATGCAGTTCGCCGTCGCCATCACTTCTTCATAATCGAAGTTCAGATGGCCGCACAGTTCGCGCAGTATCTCTTCACCACTGCACTCCGCCATCGGCTTGGCGACGAAGTTACCGACGCGGTCTGGATGCAGGCCATAGCCCCAGAACACCTGCACACCTTCCGGCTGGCCTACAAAGTGCGGCTGGTGCGCCAGCACCACGGACATGAACCAGTTGGAATCCTTGAACGTCACCAGCCCCCCGGTGCCCGCGCGGTTGCCAGTGAACTTCTCCATGCGGTCAAAGAACGCCGGCTGTTTCAGCGTCACGGTGAAGGACTCCCACCACGATTCGGGAATGCTGGAATTGAATGCGGCCGGATTGCCGAACTGCGGACGTCCTTGCGCCAGCTTTTCCCACAAAGCCCAGCCCTGGCTGTCGTCTTTATCCAGCTTGGGCGGTGCGCTGAACATGCTGCCGTAGCTGGAGGCATCCGTCATCGAGGCATTCTGGAAGAACACCAGGTCTTCCGGGCGCACGCGGAGGATCCTGGCTTCGCCATCCTGCGTGTAATGGATGGCGGTGACCGTCGAGGCGTCATCGGTCAATTCCAGATCATGCACCGTGCTGTTGAAGGCAATCTGCACGCCCTGCTGATGCAGCCAGTGCTGCAAAGGACGTACGAAGGAATCGTACTGGTTGTAGACCGTACGCTTCACGCCTTCCAGCGTCTCGATGCGCGAGAACTCCATCATGAAGCGATGCAGGTAGCGCTTGAACTCCACCGCGCTATGCCACGGCTGGAACGCAAACGTGGTCGCCCACATGTACCAGAATTTGGTGTCGAAGAATTCCGGCGACAGCCAGTCGGTAATGGCGCTGTTACCCAGCGTTGCTTCATCCGCTTCGGTGAGCTTGACCAGCTCCAGCCGGTCCTGCATGGAGAAGCCCATGGATGTGACATCAACCTTGAAGCGGTTGCGATCCACCAGCCGCGCGCGCGAGTGGGACTTGTTGGCTTCATTGAAGGCCACCGTCTCCTCATACACTGTGCGCCCAGGATGCTCCAGCGATGGGATGCTCTTGAAGAGATCCCAGGTGCATTCGTAGTTGTCGGTGGTGAGCATGCGGCCGCCGCGTAGCGTGTAGCCGCTGTCCGGGTTGCCGCCACCATCCAGGCTGCCGCCTGCCAATGGCATCGCCTCAAAGATGGTGATGTCGCTGCCGGCCACGCCACCGTCGCGGATCATGAATGCCGCCGCAGCCAGCGAGCCGATGCCGCCGCCGATCAGATAAGCTTTGATGGGATGATTCATGCGCCTACTCCTTTTCATTGATATGTCAATGATTTTAGGCGGCGAAAATATGCGAGGTCTGTGCGATAGATCAAAGAAAATAAAAAAGCTCCCCAAGCTGAGGGGAGCTTCTAAAAGGCGCTTCGGAAAAGCTTATTCCTCCGTGTACATATTCGCGTATTTCACGCCAAAGTACAGGATGAACAGATAGCAGGCCGCCGGCACCAGGAAGGACAGCTGCAGGCTGATGTTATCGGCCAGCAGGCCTTGCGCGAACGGCACCAGCGCGCCGCCCACAATCGCCATGCACAGCAGGCCCGAGCCCTGGCCAGTCAATGGACCCAGCTTGTTCAGCGCCATCGAGAAGATGGTCGGGAACATGATCGAGTTGAACAAGCCTACCGCCAGCAGCGACCACATCGCCAGCGCGCCGCCGCTAAAGATGGCCACCAGTACCAGAACAATCACGGCGGCGGCGTTGAAGGCCAGCGCCTTGCCTGGGCTGATAGTGCGCATCACTGCGAAGCCGATGAAGCGGCCGACCATGGCGCCACCCCAGTAATAGCTGACGTAAGGCGCGGCATCCGCTGCAGAAAGGCCGGCAACGTGTGCATCACCCATGAAGTTAATCAGGAAGCTGCCGATGCTGACTTCCCCACCCACGTACAGGAAGATGGCAACCACGCCCAGCGCCAGGTGGCGGTGCTTGAGCACCTCGGTGAAGCCGCCTTGTGCGCCGCCCGTTGCCGTATCGATGATCTTCGGCAGACGCGCCAGCGAGAACAGGATCGCCAGCACCAGCAGTGCGCCAGCCAGCGCCAGGTAAGGACCTTGCACGCTGGCCGCTTGTGCGTGGTGATAGGCTGCCAGCTGTTCGGTGGTCAGCTTGGCCAGGTCGGCCGAGCTCAGAACGCCACCGGCCAGGATCAGCATGCCGCCCAGCGTTGGCGCAACGGTGGTGCCCAGCGAGTTGAAGGCCTGGGTCAGCGTCAGACGGCTGGATGCCGTACGCGCGTCGCCCAATATCGCCACGTAAGGATTGGCGGCCACCTGCAGGATGGTGATGCCACCAGCCAGCACGAAGAAAGCAATCAGGAACAGCGTATAGCCGCTGGTTGCCGCTGGGTAGAACAGCGCGCAACCGGCCGCCGCAATCGTCAGGCCTGCCACGGCGCCGTTCTGGTAACCGATCTTCTTGATGAGCATACCGGCCGGCAGCGAAACAATGAAGTACGCGCCGAAGAAGCAGAACTGCACCAGCATCGCCTGCACATAGGTCAGCGTGTACACCGCCTTCAGGTGGGGAATCAGCACGTCATTCAGGGACGTCAGCAAACCCCACATGAAAAACAGGATAGTGACGATGACCAGCGGGCCGGTATTGCCGCCCGCCTGCGACTGCCCGGATGCTACCGGTGCAGCTTGCGAATAGTGTTCCATACTCTTACTTTCTCCTCGTTATACGCTTCTTTATTTATTTGAAGTCCCCACATGCCAGCGCATCCTTGTCCTTGGCAGCGCCGCCAACCACCTGGATGTTGGCAAACGTCGCCGCAAACGGTGCGTCGGCGGCCACGCTGAATGGCGTGCTCAGTGCCGCCAGCGGCAGTCCTTTGGCGCCGAAGCAGGCCAATGGAATCTTGACCGTCTGCTTGCCTTTGCCGGCCAGCTTCTGGAATACCGTGCTGGCGTCCAGCGCCACTGTCTCCATGCCAATGGAAACCTTGCCTTGCGGCGCAGCCGACACGATAGCATCAAACTGCAGTGCACCGTCAGCCAATGCGTAGGCAGGCACCTTGATAGCCTTGCTGGATTGTGCTTCCAGCTTGGCCGGACCGGTCCAGGTGAGGCGCTTGGCGTCCTGCTGGGTGTTGATCTGTGCAGTTTCCACTTTCACGGTGGGCAGGTTGTGTACCGCGTTCAGGTCGGCGCCCAGTGCGACGCGCTTGTCGCCGCTGGTGACGTACAGGGCGTAGGTCGAACGGTCAGTCGGGTTATAGATCGGCACCGCCAGCGATTTGCCGCAGCCGCCTTCCGGATAGCTGGTGTCCAGCGCCGCCACCGTGGTCTTGCTGCTGTAGTTCAGGCCATAGCCGTATTTGAACAGTGGATCGTAGTTGGCGTCACCCACGTTCAGCGGCGACTGGCACGCAGACTTCGGCCACGAGAAGGACAGCTTGCCGCGGAAGTCGGCGTTGATCTTGCCGTCGGCCTTGCGGAACAAGACATCGGACACACCCTTGCCTTCCGTGCCAGGCAGCCATGCGGCCACAAAGCTGTCCGACAAATTCAGCAGGTCATTGGTGTACAGCGGACGACCGGTGATCGCCACCGTCACCACTGGTTTGCCCTTGCCTGATACGGCCTGCAGCACCGCCAGGTCTTCCGGATGGCGTCCCGACAGGCGCAGCGTGCCAGCGGGACCGATGTCGCCATCGCCTTCCGCATACGGGGTCTCGCCGATGACCGCGATCACCGCATCAAACTTGCTGACATCAACCCCAGCGGCGTTTTCGCTATAGGTGACGTTGTCCTTGCCGGCAGCATCCTGGATACCTGCCAGGATGGTGTCGCTGACCGGATAGTCGCTGTTCTTGTTGTCGGTGCCCTGCCAGGTCAGCGACCAGCCGCCCGACTGGTTGGCCATGTTGTCAGCGCTCTTGCCGACCACGAGGATTTTCTTGCCGCGCGCAAGTGGCAGCACGCCGCCATTATTCTTCAGCAGGACCAGCGATTCACGCACGGCCTGGCGCGCCAGCGCGCGGTCTTGCAGCACTTCCTGCTTGCCGGCGTAGATGTTCTGCGACGGCTTCTTGCCATCGAACAGACCGGCGCGCAGCTTGACGCGCAGGATGCGGGTTACCGCATCATCGATACGCGACATCGGAATCTCGCCCTTCTCTACCTGCGCGATGGTGTTGGCGATGAAGGGCTTCCACTTCTCCGGCACCATCACCATGTCCACACCGGCATTGATGGCGGCGGCGCAGCTGTCTTCGGCGCAGCCTGGCACTTCGGTGATGGCGTTCCAGTCGCTGACCACCAGGCCATCAAAGCCCATCTTCTCTTTCAGTGCGACGGTCAGCAGCTCTTTACTGCCGTGCATTTTGCCGTGGTCCTTGCCGCCCTTGACGTCGTTCCAGCTATTGAACGACGCCATCACGGTCTGCACGCCTGCTTCCAGCGCGGGGTAGTAGCCCTGCGCGTGAATGTTAATCATCTCCGACATGGTGGACTGGTTGACGCCGCGGTCCTTGCCTTCGGCCGTGCCGCCATCGCCGACGAAGTGCTTGGCAGTTGCGACGACGGTGTTGTCCGATTTCAGATCGCCCTGCAGACCTTTGACGTAGACGCCCGAGTATTCTTTAACGATCGCCGCATCTTCCGAGAAGCTTTCGTAGGTGCGGCCCCAGCGATCGTCACGCACCACCGCCAGCGTTGGCGCAAACACCCAGTCGATACCGGTGGCACGCACCGCCTTGGCCACCGACTTGGCCATCTCGCCTATCAGCTTGGCGTCATGCGCGGCACCGAGGCCAATGTTATGCGGGAACAGCGTGGCGCCGTACATATTCGAGTTGCCGTGCATGGCGTCGATGCCCCAGATGACCGGCACTTGCACCTTCATGTCGGTGCTCATGGACGCGTCGTAGTAAGCGTCGGCCAGCTTGACCCAGTCCGCAGCGCTGGCATGCTTGTTCCCTTGCGGCCAGCTGCCGCCGCCATTCAGCACGGAGCCGATGTAGTACTTGCGGATGTCTTCAGGCGTGCTGAATTTGATTTCCGGCTGGGTCATCTGACCGATTTTCTGCGCCAGCGTCATGCCTGCCACGATCTGCTTGATGCGCGCTTCCATGGCCTTGTCCTGCTTGACGGCGCTGGTGATATGCGGCCAGTCGGTCAGCGGTTTGGCGGCCGGTGCGGCGACGGCGTTGATGCCCAGTGCCAGCGTGGCAGTGGCGGCCAGCACGGCGCGGCGCAGGATGTGGTTATGCGAATTCATTCAGTCTCTCTCCGTTTGTAGTTATCAGTTTTTGCCGCGCACGAAGGCGCTGTACCACTCGCCGCTCTGTTTGACGATGCGGCGCTGCGTTGCGTAGTCGATGTAGGTCAGGCCGAAGCGGCGCAGGTAGCCTTCTGCCCATTCAAAGTTGTCCAGCAGGCTCCAGGCGAAATAGCCTTTGATCTTGCCGCCGGCGGCGATGGCATCGCGCATCGCTGCCAGGTGGCGGATCAGGTAGTCGCGGCGTGCGGTGTCGGTCACCGCTCCATCTGCGCCGAGGTGGTCGTCGTAGGACGAACCGTTTTCAGTGACGTACAGGTCACCGGTTGGATAGTCGCGCGCGACACGCTCCAGCAGCGTAATCAAGCCTTCCGGCGAGACTTCCCAGCCAAAGTCGGTACGCTGGCGGTCTTGCGGATACACGATTTTGGTACGCAGCGGATATTCGTCCGGCGCGTCCTGCACAATCTCCGGGAAGTAGTAGTTCACGCCAAGGAAGTCGCATGGTGCAGCAATCGCCTCGATATCGCCTGCTTCGATCTTCGGCGCGTCGTTGCCGACCAGCGCCAGCGCTTCCGCCGGATAGCCGCGGCCATACAGCACGTCCAGGAACCAGCGGTTGCGCAGTGCGTCGTGACGCGACACGGCGGCGATATCGGCAGCGCTGTCGCTGGCGGCTTTCACCGGATGCAGGCTCAGGGCGATGCCCACTTTGGCGCCTGGCACATTGGCGCGGATCAGCTGCACCGCGCGGCCATGCGACACCAGCACGTTATGGCAGATCTGCAGGGCCAGTGGCAGCGACTTGTTGCCCGGTGCGTGCATGCCGTCCCAGTTGCCGTGCATGGCCGTGCACCACGGCTCGTTGTGGGTGATCCAGTGCTTGATGCGGCCACCCAGATGTTTGGTAATGACGTCCACGTACTGCAGGTAGGCGTCGATGGTGGCGCGGTTGTTCCAGCCGCCCTGGTCTTCCAGGTACTGCGGCAGATCCCAGTGGTACAGCGTGCACCACGGTTGCAGGCCGCGTGCCAGCATGCCGTCCACCAGCTTCGAATAGAACTCCAGTCCCTTCGGATTCGGCGTCGCATCCACGCCGTTGAAGATGCGCGTCCACGCAATCGAAAAACGGTACGAGTTCAATCCCATCGACTGCGCCAGGTCCAGGTCCTCTTCCCAGCGGTGATAGTGGTCGCAGGCGACCGCGCCGGTCGAACCGTCGCGGATCTTGCCCGGCGTGTCGGCAAAGGTGTCCCAGATCGACGGCACGCGGCCATCTTCAGCAACGGCGCCTTCAATCTGATAGGCAGATGTCGATACACCCCACAGAAAATCGCTGGCAAAGTCAGAACGTTTAATCGCCGTAGGCAGGTCAGTAAGAATCATGGTCATAGTTTTTATTTGGCGAATGGAGTTGGCGGTGTAGGTGAATTCATCCACTTGATGGCGGTTTGCTGCGGCTCGTACGGCACGCTGCCAAACAGGCGGAAAAGGTTTTCGATATCGGCCAGCGAGGCCTTGTTGAAGTCGAGTTGAGCAATCTTGACGCCGGGCGCGTTGGTGACCAGGCCCCAGGTGCCGGTGCCCTGCCCGCCCTGGTTGGTCAGCCGTTTGTAAGCCCATGCGGTCGAGGCCCAGCCATTGGCGACATAGGTGTCGTACGTCACGCGCATGACCTGGCCGCCGTTTTCAGCGCCCATGAAGGCCCAGGGCTGGAACTCGCCGACGAAGAAGGCGGTGTTCAGGCCTTCCAGCTTGGCCTTCCATTTGCACACGTTGTCGCCTTCGCCCACGCATTGCAGCCAGCCTTTATGTACGGCCAGTCCCGGTTTGCCCCAGCCGAAATGGCCGGGGTATGGATGCATTTCGAAGGCGACGTTGCGCATGCCGTGCTCGGACGGTTTGCCATACGCATCGATGCCCTTGCTATGGCCCGGCAGGATGATGACGTGGTTCTGGTCCACTTCGCGGATCGCCGTGTACAGCGTGCCCATGACCACGGCCAGATTCTCCGGCGTTGTGCCCCACGGTTCATTCAGGATGCTGTAGCCGGCCACCGCGCCACGGTCCTTGTAGCGCGCGGCGATCTGCTGCCACAGCCAGATGGTACGTTCCGGGTATTCCGGCGTGTCCCAGTATTTGTTCTTGCCGGCGCAGCCGCTGTGATGTTCCCAGCCCTGGCTGCCCACGGCGCCATGCAGGTCAAGGATCACATAGATGCCGCGCTTCTCGGCTTCGTCGATGGCGTTGTCCAGATACTTCCAGGCGTCGGCGCGCAGGTGGCGCGGATTTTTCTCATCCTCGATCACGCTGTAGATGAACGGCAGGCGCACCAGATTCAGATTCATCTTCGGCAGCATGTCCCAGTCGCGCTGCTGGATCCAGTTATCGCGGAACAGCGTGTACAGGCGCTGGCGCTCCTGGTAGCCGAAGCGCTTGTCGAGGACCGCCTCCAGCGTGCACTGGTCGCCGACAGACTTGTTCTCCTGCCCCATCATCCAGAATTCCTGGATCAGGTAATTACCCAGATTGACGCCGCGCAGTGCCGGCTGTCTGCCGTCAGCCGTCAGCCATTTCGTGCCTTCTGTATGCAGCATGGGCAAGGCGGTCTGCGCCTGCGCTGCAATGGCCAACTGCGCGGCCAGCAGCGCGGCCGCCAGGCCTGCTGTTCTGAGCAATCGTTGTGTAAACATCAGTCTCCCCGTTCCATTCAGTGGAATCGTTTCCAATATACCTCAAAAAAAGAGCATGCGACCAGCGCCTGCCCTCTTTTTTTACGTCTTTTTACTGCCTACTGCGGCGGCCGCGCCAGCGAAGCACGTTCCGCCACATGGATCTGGTACTCGCGCACCACCGGACGCTTTAATTCGTAGCACTGATTGAGCAGATAATTCAGCCCGTTCAGGGTCATCTCGCTCCACGGAATGTGCACGGTGGTGAGCTGCGGCGCGGTGAATTCCGCGCTGTGCGTGTCGTCGTAACCCAGTACCGACACCTGCTGCGGCACCTGCACACCAGCCTTCTGGAACATCGACAGCGCACCGACCGCCATTTCATCATTGGCGCAAAATACCGCGGTAAATTCCTCGCCCGATTGCAGCAGCTGCTCCGCGCACGCCAGCCCGCCTTCCGGCGTGAATTCGCCGTCCGCCATCCACATCTTGCTGGTGTCGATGCCCGCCTTTTCCAGTTCATCCTTGAAGCCAGCGATACGCTGCTGGTTATCGGGCGCCGCAGCGCGGCCGGCAATCACAGCGATCTTGCGGTGCCCCAGGTCCAGCAAGGTACGCGCCGCCAGCCGTCCACCGGCATCGTGGTTCACCGTGAAGCACTGGTCCGTGATACTCGCGAAGTCCTGGTTAATCACCACCACCTTCGACTGGAACGGCCCCAGTGCCAAGAAGTCTTCTTCTTCCATCGCATTGCTCATCACGATCAGGCCATCGCTGCCACGCTCGATCAGGAAGTTGACGCCCTCGATCGCCTGGTTGCGCGCATCGCCGTCACCGACGCCGAACGCCACCACCATGTTCAAGCCTGCTGCACGCAGGGCCGTGTAGATCGACTGCAGAATCGGCGTATAAAACGTCCCGCTCAGATACGGAATGTACACGCCCACCATCTGCGAGCTCCCCGACAGCAGCGAGCGCGCCGCGTGCGATGGTCGGAATTCCAGCTCCTCGATCGCCTTGCGCACTTTGTCCGTGGTGGATTGCGACACCGATCCCTTGCCGCTGATAACGCGCGAGGCGGTGCCCAATCCCACGCCCGCCAGCCGGGCTACGTCTTTGATGGTTGCCACGAGTTCCCTTATCTGTTCTGTCTATGCGGCGGCAAGGATAACCCACGCCCCAAAACATGACAAGCAGACCACTTTAGCCCAATTAGTCCTGCAGCGCAGATGCAATCCCCTTCTGCGCTCTTTCCACCGGCATGCGTGTGTTCCAGAACGTGGTCAGCACGTCCTGCAAGGCGCCATTCTGGTCGGGCGTGAGGAACACCTCGATCATGCCGACCGCACGGGATTTATCCTTGAGGATGGCCATGCCAGCCTGCGCGCAGACGTCCATGGTCGAGGTATCGACGTTGCTCAGAATCGGCAGGGAACCCTTGATCTTGTTGAACTCCAGCTGCGCGCCCGGCGCCAGCATGGTGGTTGCCAGCAGCTTCTGCGCACGCACCGCATCGGCATTGCTGGTTTTCGGGAAGACGAACGCGTCGCCCTGAATCAGATAGGGGACGTTCGCGCCGAGACCGGGAATACAGCCGAAGTCTTTGCCCGCCGTCTGTTTGGCGGCGGCGAATTCGCCCTTGGCCCAGTCGCCCATGATCTGCACACCGGCGCGGCCGCTAATCAGCATGGCGGTAGCGTCATTCCAGTTGCGGTTAGGCGAACCGGCATCGACATAGCTTTGCAAACGCTTGAAGGCCAGCAGCACTTTTTTAAAGGCTTCCGAATTGATAGCCTTGGGATTGCGGTCGCGCAGCACCTGCAAATACAAGTCCTTGCCGCCGACATTGGCCAGCATGGCCTGGAACAGGATGTTCTCCTGCCATGGCTGGCCGCCATGCGCCAGGCCAACCAGGCCGGCCGCCTTGAGCTTGTCCAGCGCGGCAAACAGCTCGTCCGGCGTAGCCGGTTCTTTCGTGATGCCGGCTTTTTTGAACGCCGCTTTCGAATACCAGATCCAGGTCGACATATGGATGTCCACCGGCACCGCATAGAAATGGCCCTTGACCTTGATAACATCCAGCACCGGCTGCGGCATCAGCTGATCCCAGCGATCCCGCGCGGCGATATCATCGACGTTGTTGAGCGAGCCCTGATCGATGAGATCGCGGAATTGTTTGGTGGTGTTGAACTGCGCGGCGGTCGGTGGATTGCCGCCGACGATGCGGTTGATGGCCACAGCCTTGGCCTGGTCCGCGCCCGCAATCGCGGTATCGCCCCACACGCCGCCGGCGGCGCGGAAGGCGTCGGCAAACTTGCGCACGGCGGCCGATTCGCTGCTGGAGGTCCACCAGTGCATCACCTCCGCCTTGGGGGCGGCTGCGGCGGCTGCCGCGCTAGCCTTGCCGGTGGCGCACAGCGCCAGCGAAGCGAGCAAGGTCCATGCGATGCGCGATGCGCCCGTACTCTGCTTGGTCATCCAGTCTCCGTATTTTTTATGGTGATGCCAGATACTACCGTCTTCCTGCCGGGAAAAAAACCGGCGCCGCCCAAGGCGCCGGCAACTTCGCGGGGCGAAGAGACGAGGGTGAGCGCCCAACAGATTGGAAACGTTCCCAATCACGGTTCAAAATATAGCACCCAATGATTTTGAGTGTCAACGGAAAAGGGGGCCGTAGCCCCCTTTCACCGGATTTCATACGCCTGGTTTCAGTTTTCCAGCGCCAGCACGCGCAGGCGGTGGCCATCGCGGTCCAGCGCCACGAAAGTGAAGCCGAAGTCCATGGCGACTGGCCGCTGGGCAATCGCCAGGCCGCGCGCCGACCAGTCGGCGTACATATCGTTGACCACGCTACGGTCCGGCACCGCAAATGCCAGCTCGCTGCCGCCGGCGAAGGCTTGCACGGTCGGTTCCGCCGTGTGGCGCGACCACAGGCCCAGCTTGAGGCCGGACGGCAGCACGAACAGCACAAAGGTCGGCGAGGTTTCCACCGGCTGCACGTTCAGCAGGTCTGCATAGAACTCGCCGCTGGCGGCAGGATTATCAACATACAACAGGACATAGTCTGGGCTCATTTTTATTCTCCGATCAAGGTTGGCAATGAAACTATGTTACGAGAGGGGCGTGACAGTTTCTGTCAGGAGCGTTGCCCCTTGTGCCGCATCAAATGCTGATGTTTCCTGCTGGATAGAATCGGACGCATGCGCCCTCTCCCCTATCCCCGCCCGGCACGCCAACGCGGCGTCATCGCCATCCTGTTCACGCTGATGGTGATGGCCTTGCTGAGCATGGCCGGACTGGCGCTGGACCTGGCGCTGGTCTACAACCGCAAGGCCGAATTGCAGGCGCTGGCGGACACTGCTGCGCTAGCTGCCGCCCGCGAACTCAACGGGACGGTGGCCGGCATCAACAACGCCGTCGCGGCGGCTGCCAGCGCCGCGCAGAATTATCCCTACCAGTACAACAAGCAGTCCGTTCCATGGTCCAGTGCAGCGCTGCGCTTTGCCGCCGCATCCAGCACGCCGGATGTGGGATGGGTCGATGCGGCGGGCGCGCAGTCCGCGCCGACCAGCATGTTGTTTGCGAAAGTCGATACCGCCGCACTGGACGCGACGGTGAGCAGCGTGGCCACCATCTTCATGCGTTTTAGCGGCAACGCGCCATCGGTGATCCAGGCGCCGGCGCGCGCGGTGGCGGGAAGGCTGAGCATCCAGGTCACGCCGCTGGCCATCTGCGCGCAAGCGCCAACTGCGGCCGCTTCACGCGCCAACAGCGGCAGCAGCACGTACAACGAGCTGGTGGAGTTTGGCTTTCGCCGTGGCGTCGCTTATGACCTGATGAACCTGAATCCCAACGGCACTACGCCGGCGAATTTCCTCATCGATCCCCTGTCACCACCGGGCATGGCGGGATCGTCGGCCAACTTTGGTACAGCGACAGTCGGGCCGTTTGTCTGCGCCGGCAGTATGCTCATGAGCAGCGTGATGGGTGGCGCCCTGCACGTGCAGCGCGGCTTTCCGCTGGCCGCGTTGTACACGCATCTGAATTCGCGCTTCGACAACTACAGCGGCGGCAACTGCACACCGGAAGGCGCGCCGCCCGACAGCAACATCCGCACTTACAGCTACCCCAGCATCACCTGGATGAGTACAGCGGCCACGACACAAACCGCCGCGAGCTGGACCAATGCCGGCACCCGGCTGTGGACACGCGCCGACCCGCTTCCCGGCGATCCCAGCAACACCGCGCCGCTGTATGGGCCGCTGTGGGCTTTCGCCAAGGCCGTGCCCTATTCCACCTACACCGCATCGCCAGTAGAACCAGCCAATGGCTACAACAGCTTCAGCACCAGCGCGTGGTCGACCCTGTACACGCCGGGGCCGCCAGCAGCGGTGGGCTATCCATCTGCACAGGCGAGCTCTACGCCGTATAGCACCACCAGCGGCGGCAACTACCTGGCGCCATCGGCTGCGCACCAGCCCGGCCTGTCCAGACGGCGTGTACTCAACGTTGCGCTGCTGTCGTGCCCTGTGCCGGCCGGGGCAACTACGCAGGCCAGCGTGCTGGGCGTGGGACGCTTTTTCATGACCGTGCCCGCGACGGCGACCAGCCTCCCCGCCGAGTTTGCCGGTGTGGCGGCGCCATCATCGCTGCCGGGCGCAGTGGAGCTACAGCGATGAAGCGGCAACGTGGCGCCGTCGTACTGGAGCTGGCATTAGTGCTACCTGTACTGCTGACCATGTTGACCATCGTCTTGTTCTACGGGCGCATCACCTACAACTACGACGTCGCGCAAAAAGCCGCTCGCGATGGCGCGCGTTATCTGGCCAGCGTTGCCGCCGCCAACATCAGAAACACCACCATGCTTGGCCATGAGCTCAACCTGACCCAGAACATGGTGCTGACTGAACTGGATGCGATGGCGGGCGATGCATTGGTATTTCTGACTTGTGATGGCACGCCTTGCCCCGGACTCACCGGCGCCTTGCCTGCACAGGTCACCGTGACCATCGTTGTACAGATACCCAATATATTGCCCGGCTATGCGCCAGACCTGCCCACTCAGCGGCTATATATCAGCCACACCATGCGCTATGTCGGCTACTAAACACCATCAACGCGGCGCCACCACGGCCGAATTCGCGCTCAGCGCAGTGATCTTCTTCACCGTGCTGTTCTTCGTGATAGAGCTCGCGCGCGTGGTGTACGTCTGGAACACCCTGCAGGAAGTCACGCGCCGCGCCGCCTATGCTGCAGCAGTCAGCGACTTCAGCAATCCCGCAGTGATGGACAGCGTCCGCCAGGCCGCCATTCTGCGCGACAGCAGCGGCCTGCTGCCACTAGGCGACCCCGTCACCGACGCCCACATCCGCATCGACTACCTGGCCCTCACCCGCAACGCCAACGGTAGCCTGGCCATGACGCCCATCCCCACCGCCAGTCTGCCCGCCTGCCCGGCACGCGTACACATCAACTGCATCGCCAACCCCAATGGCAGCAGTTGTATCCGCTTCGTCCGAGCCCGCCTGTGCGCGCCCGGCACCGACTGCGATGAAGTCCGCTACAGGCCCTTCTTCCCGCTCACCGGCCTTAGCCACGCCCTGCCCACCGCCACCACCATCAGCAAAGCCGAGTCCCTTGGCTACCAGCCCGGGAACACGTTATGCCCGTGAAATTTGACGATGAAGAGATGCCGGCCTATTATCAAAAAATGGAAGCGTTGATTGAAAAACTTGAAGCCGACGTGGCGGCAATAAAGATTGATCTGACCGTCATCAAGTCGAACTACGTCACCAAAGCGGACTTGGCCGAAGCTAAAAACAGCATCATTGTGTGGGTAGCCACCACCGTGATACTGGCGCAGTTACTCCCCCTTCTGCTGAAGAAATTCGGCCTGTGACGGGGCGATAGAGTGAATCAGCAAACGGCCCAGGCGACACCGGGTGGCCCGCATCTTGATTTATTGAATAAGCACGGCAGGGAAATATCGCTGCCAAAAGGGCAATGCTGATTGACCTTCGGGTATCTGCCCCAAAGAAGCACAGGCTCGCTGATAACAGCGCTCCATCAGGCCAGCATGGGTGGCAGGCTCATCAGCCTCAATTTCATTACACCGCGCCGCCCATTCAGAACTTCGCCGGGCACTATCTCTCGCCTTTGTACCAAACCCGAACACCAGCGAGGCTGGCACTACTAATTGTGATGACTGCGGCACACCATTGCACCAAGCCAGGATCTGCGATTCTGGCAAACGCAAGCGAGCCACACAAAATGGCAATCACTTTAACCAGCCCCTCTCTCAGTTCGAAAATACGCTGCCGCTCCTGATAATAAATACGATTCATCAGCGCACGCAATTGGATCGCTGCGCGGCGATTCCACAAATATTCAGCATCCAGGTTGTGAGCAAAGTCTTCCATGATGATTTCTTCCGTGGGGCTGCAGGCGGGGCGGAATGACTGGTTTTGTCAAAAATCTTATACCCAATCGTCGATTCGAAGCGCAGCACAAAAGAAAAAGGCCAATCATGTGATTGGCCTAAGTCTTTGATTTCTTTAGTGTTGGTCGGGGCGAGAGGATTCGAACCTCCGACCCCGTGCACCCCATGCACGTACGCTACCAGGCTGCGCTACGCCCCGACGAACAGCTAATTATAGCAGCGGGTTTAAGTATTTGTCATGTTTGCTTTGTGCAGCTACCATAGCCGTCATGAATCCTGCTGATCTTGCCCACGCCGCCGCCCTCCTCCATCAGGCTGATTTGCTGATCGTAGCGGCCGGAGCGGGCATGGGCGTGGATTCTGGCTTGCCGGATTTTCGCGGCAACCAGGGTTTCTGGAAAGCCTATCCGGCATTAGGCCGGGCGGGAATGGAGTTCACCAGCGCGGCGTCGCCCGCCACTTTCCAAGACGCCCCAACGCTGGCCTGGGGATTTTATGGGCACCGGCTCAATTTGTATCGCGCCACCATCCCGCACGCGGGCTTCGGCCTGCTGAAAAAATGGGGCGAGCGGATGGCGCATGGGTATGGCGTCTTTACCAGCAATGTGGATGGCCATTTTCAGGCGGCCGGTTTTGACGGGCAACGCATTTATGAATGCCATGGCTCTATCCATCATCTGCAATGCCTTGAACCGTGCGGCGGGCATATCTGGAGTGCCCAGGACTATGCACCACAAGTCGACAATGATGCGTGCCGCTTGCTTAGCGCAGCGCCGACCTGCCCTCATTGCGGCAATATGGCGCGGCCAAATATTCTGATGTTTGGGGATTGGGGATGGAACGAAGGACGCTCCGCACAACAGGAACGACGTCTGCACGCGCTGCTGCACAAGGCGCAGCGTCCGCTGGTGATTGAACTGGGCGCAGGCGTGGCGATACCATCGGTACGCCATTTCGGCCAGACGGTGCTCCAGCACCGCAATGGCCGCATGGTCCGCATCAATCCACGCGAACCACAGGTGGCCAGCACCAAGGATGTCGGGCTGGCAGCAGGCGCCCTCGCGGCACTGGCCGCGATAGACGCGCTGCTATAAACGATTTATACCAATTTGACAGTGATCGGCGACAGGCCTTCGACCTTGCCTTCCAATACCTGGCCACGCACCACCGCGCCCACACCTTCCGGCGTGCCGCTGAAAATCAGGTCACCCGGCGCCAGCGTGAACAGCGTCGACAGGTTGGCCATGGTTTCGCTGATGGACCAGATCAGATGCGAGATGGCGGAGGACTGTTTGGTCACGCCATCCACATCGAGCTGAATTGCGGCGTTGTTGATATCGCCCGCCTCCGCCGCGCGGTGAATCAGGCCGATTGGCGCGGAGAAGTCGAACGCCTTGCCGATTTCCCACGGACGGCCCGCATCGCGCATCTTGAATTGCAGGTCGCGGCGCGTCATGTCGAAGCCCACGGCGTAGCCAAAGATGTGCGATGCAGCGTCTTCCACCGAAATATTCGCACCACCTTTGCCAATCGCCACCACCAGCTCACATTCATAATGCAGATTGCTGGTCGCTGGCGGATATGGCAGCTCCAGCACGCGGTTAGGCGCCGCCGGCACCACAGCTTGCGCGTCGCCTGGTTTGCAGAAGAAGAATGGCGGCTCGCGGTCCGGGTCCGAGCCCATTTCACGCGCATGGCCGGCGTAGTTGCGGCCAACGCAGTAGACGCGGCGGACAGGGAACAGGTCGGACGTGCCGGCCACCGGCAGGCCAACGATGTCATGGGCGGGAATTACGTAGGAAGTCATGATGCTCCAATAGTCAGATAAGAGACATCAGGCATGGTACAACAGCAGCGGCCAGCATGCAGGCACGCGAAACAATACGAGACAAATCAGGTCAGCAGCAGCGCCTTCAGGGCCACGCGGTAGCCTTCGATCAGCGAGTCACGGTTCAGGTGCGGGCGATGCAGCGCCCGGATCGGCAAGCCATGGAACAGCGACACCAGCGTGTCAATGCGGCCTTCGAGCAGCGCATCGTCCACCGCCAGGCCGCGCCGCTCGCGCTCGCGCTTGATGAGGGGACGGAAGCGCTCCATCGCCGACACATCCGCCGCACGCATCGCCTCGGCGATCTTGGGATTGCGCGCCGCCTCGGCAAACATCTCCATCGGCAGCTGGAAGAAATGCGGGTCCAGGTTTTCGTCGATATGGCGTGGCGCCTCATCAATCATCGATTGCAGCGGATCGTCCTTGCTCTCCAGTTCACGCAACTGCGTGGTCACATGCTCCGCTTCCAGATCGACAAACGCCATGATGATGGCTTCCTTGCTGTCGAAGTAGTTGTAGATGTGGCCCGCGCTCATGCCCGCCTCTTTCGAGATTTCGGACATGCTGGCGCCATGGAAGCCGCTGCGCGCGAAGCACACCGCTGCCGCCTGCAATACCTGATTGCGGCGGCTTTGCGCGCGTTCAGGGTCTGTGCGTCGTTTGGCGGGGGCGTTCATGGGCGGTCCTTGGTCGATTCTTGCCTGGGATGGTCAATTTAACATGAGAATTTAGCGGCGGGCGCAAGATACCACACCCGCCGCCAAAGGTCAGCCTTTTGGCTGTGGAAGTTCCGGCTGCCAGCCGCCGCCCAGCACCTTGTACAGGCTGACGGCGTTGCTGGACTTGGCCAGGCGCGTGGTAATCAGGCCCTGCTGGGCCGAATACAGCGCGCGTTGCGACACCAGCGCGTTCAGGTACGAGTCCGCACCTTTGCGATAGCGTGCCTCGTTGATGGTGTAGCTTTTCTCAGCAGCCTGCACCAGCGCCTGCTGCGACGTCAGGCGATCATCCAGCGTGCCGCGCGTGGCCAGTGCATCGGCCACTTCGCGGAACGCGGTCTGTACCGCTTTCTCGTACTGCGCCACCGAGATGTCGCGGTCCGCCTTGGCGATCGTCAGGTTGGCGCGGTTGACGCCACCGTCAAAGATCGGCAGGTTGATTTGCGGCGCAAAGCTCCAGGTCGACGAACCCGCCTTGAACAAGCCGGACAAGGTGCGGCTGGCGCTACCGCCCGATGCCGTCAGCGAGATGCTCGGGAAGAAGGCAGCACGCGCTACGCCGATATTGGCGTTGGCCGCGCGCAGCGAACGTTCCGCTTCCTGTACGTCCGGACGTGATTGCAGCAGGTCCGATGGCAGGCCGGCCGGAATCGCGGCCAGCTGCGATACTTCGCTCAAATCACCCGTCGGCAGCAAGTTCTCAGGCACGGCGCTGCCGACCAGCAGCGCCAGCGCGTTCTGGTCCAGCGCCACTTGTGCCGTGTAGACCGCAGCATCGTTACGTGCGGTTTCCACGCTGGTCTGCGCATCGTACATATCGGTGCCAGCTACGACGCCGGAAGCAAAGCGCTTCTGGCTCAGTTCATACGTGGTCTGCTGCGACTTCAGGGTTTCCTGCGCCAGCTTCAAACGCTGCTGGTCAGCGATCAGCGTCATGTAGGCATTCGCCACTTCCGACACCAGCGTAATCTGCTGCGCGCGGCGCGCCTCTTCGGTGCCGAGATAGGTTTGCAGACCGGCTTCCGACAGGTTGCGCACCTTGCCGAAGAAGTCCAGCTCATACGACGCCATCGTCAGGCCGCCGCTGTACTGGCGGTTGATCGCCGCTTCGCCGGTGCCGGTCATGGTTGATGGCGTGCGCGATGCGCTCTGGTTCACATTGGCCGACAGCTTGGGCAGCAGCGCTGCTGTGTCGATGTTGTACTGCGCCTTGGCCTTCTCGATATTGAGCACCGAGACGCGCAGATCGCGGTTGTTGGCCAGCGCCAGCTCAATCACCTGGCGCAGCTTGTCATCGGCGAAGTATTCGCGCCACAGGATTTGCGATACCGGCTTGGCATCGGCCGCTGCTGCAGGCACGCCCTTGTAGGCATCCCCCGCAGGCCAGGCCTGCGCCACCGGTTGCGCCGGACGTTCATACACCGGCGCCAGGCTGCAGCCGGCCAACATCGCCAGCGCCGCCATCGTGAATAAAGACTTTTTCATATTAATGCACCTCTACAGTTGCAGGAGCAGCCTTCTTCGGCGCGAAGTAGCCGCGCACCAGCACAAAGAACAGCGGCACGAAGAAGATGCCCAGGAAGGTCGCCGACAGCATCCCACCCAGCACGCCCACGCCGATCGCGTTCTGGCTGCCGGAACCGGCGCCACTGCTGATCGCCAGCGGCAGCACGCCCAGGCCAAACGCGATGGAGGTCATCAGGATCGGACGCAGACGCAGCTTGACTGCCTGCAGCGTCGCTTCTTTCAACTCGATGCCCTGCTCTTGCAGCTCTTTGGCGAATTCCACAATCAGGATCGCGTTCTTCGCCGACAGGCCAATCACGGTCAGCAGGCCGACCTGGAAGTAGACGTCGTTCGACAGTTTGAAGCCCCAGGTTGCCAGCACGGTACCGACCACACCCAGCGGCACCACCAGCAACACCGAGAACGGCACCGACCAGCTTTCATACAGCGCGGCCAGACACAGGAACACAATCAGGATCGAGATTGCATACAACTGCGTGGTTTGCGAACCGGAGTCGCGTTCCTCGGTGGACAGGCCAGTCCACTCGTAGCCGATACCCGGCGGCAGTTGCTCCGCCAGCTTTTCGATTTCCTTCATCGCCGTGCCCGAGCTCTGGCCCGGTGCCGGCATACCGAGGATCTCGGTCGATGGCAGGCCGTTGTAACGCTCCAGGCGTGGCGACGCATAAATCCACTGACCGGTGGTGAAGGCGGAGAAAGGCACCATCTGGCCATCGGCATTCCGCACAAACCACTTGTTCAGATCTTCCGGCGTCATGCGCGATTCGGCCGCACCTTGCAGGTACACCTTCTTCACGCGGCCGCGGTCCACGAAGTCGTTGACGTAAGCGCTCCCCCAGGCGGTGCTCAGCACCTTGTTCACGTCCGCCACCGCCAGGCCGAGGGCAATCGCCTTCTGCTGGTCAACGGTGATCTTGTACTGCGGTGTATCTTCCTGGCCGTTAGGACGCACGCCGACCAGCACAGGGCTCTTCGACGCCATGCCCAGCATCTGGTTACGCGCAGCCATCAGCGCTTCGTGACCGACGCCGCCGATATCCTGCAGCTGCAAGTCGAAGCCGCTGGCGTTACCCAGTTCCAGCACCGCAGGCGGTGCAAACGCAAACACCATCGCATCCTTGATCTGCGAGAAGGTGCCCATCGCACGGCCCACAATCGCGTTGACGCGGTTGGCAGCGCCCGGACGCTCAGCCCAGTCCTTCATCCGCACGAAGGCGATACCGCTGTTCTGGCCATTGCCGCTGAAGCTGAAACCAGCCACGGCGAACACGGAAGCCACGGCATCCTTCTCTTCGGTCAGGAAGTGGTTTTCGACTTTCTCGATGACCTTCAGCGTACGCTGTTGCGTTGCGCCGGTCGGCAGCTGAATCTGCGAGAACAGCACGCCCTGGTCTTCTTCCGGCAGGAAGGAAGTCGGCAGGCGCATGAACACGACCGCCAGCACGGCAACGATCAGGCCATACACGGCCAGCGAACGGCCGCCGCGGTTCAGGATCGAACCCACGATGCCCTGGTATTTGGTGCTGCTGCGGTCAAAGGTACGGTTGAACCAACCGAAGAAACCTTTGTTGGTCATGTGGTGACCTTTTTCCACCGGCTTCAGGATGGTTGCGCACAGCGCTGGCGTGAAGATCATCGCCACCAGTACGGACAGCACCATCGCCGACACAATCGTGATCGAGAACTGGCGGTAAATCACACCGGTCGAACCACTGAAGAAGGCCATCGGCACGAACACGGCGGACAGCACCATCGCAATACCCACCAGCGCACCACTGATCTGGCTCATGGACTTGCGGGTCGCTTCCAGCGGCGACAAGCCCTCTTCCGTCATCACGCGCTCAACGTTTTCCACTACCACGATCGCATCATCGACCAGCAGGCCAATCGCCAGCACCACGGCAAACATGGTCAGCGTGTTGATCGAGTAGCCCAGCGCCGACAGGATCGCGAAGGTACCCAGCAGCACCACCGGCACCGCCATGGTTGGGATCAGCGTGGCGCGGAAGTTTTGCAGGAACAGATACATCACCAGGAACACCAGGATGATGGCTTCCACCAGCGTCTTCACCACTTCTTCAATCGACAGTTTGACGAATGGGGTGGTGTCGAAGGCCACTACGGCTTTCAGGCCGTGCGGGAAGTTCTTCTCCAGCTGGGCGACTTTAGCTTTGACGGCGTTTGCGGTTTCCAGCGCGTTGGCGCCGGTGGCCAGCTTGATCGCCATACCGGATGCCGCCTTGCCGTTGTAACGGGCCAGGATGTTGTAGGTCTCGCTGCCCAGCTCCATGCGGGCGACATCGCGCAGGTGCACGGTGGCGCCGTTGGTGGACGTCTTGAGCAGGATCGCGCCGAATTGTTCTGCAGTTTGCAGACGGCTTTGCGCGGTCACGGTCGCATTCAGCTGCTGGCCGGCGACGGCAGGCAGGCCGCCCAGTTCGCCGGCGGAGACTTCCGTATTCTGCGCGGTGATGGCGTTGGAGACGTCAGCAGGCGTCAGCTGGTAGCTTTGCAGCTTGGCCGCGTCCAGCCAGATACGCATGGCGTATTGCGAACCGAAGTTGGTCACGTCGCCCACACCTTCCACGCGCGAGATCGGATCGATCACGCTGGCGGCCACATAGTCGCCAATGTCGGCCTGCTTCATGGAGCCGTCTTCGGATACGAAGCCCAGCACCATCAGGAAGTTCTTGGTGGCCTTGGCAACCACCAGACCTTGCTGCTGAACGGCGGCTGGCAGCAACGGCGTTGCCAGCTGCAGCTTGTTCTGCACCTGCACCTGCGCGATGTCAGGATTGGTGCCGCTCTTGAAGGTCAGCGTGATGCTGACGCCACCGGTCGAATCGGACGACGAGGACATATAGCGCAGGCCGTCGATACCCTTCATCTTCTGTTCGATGATCTGGGTAACGGCGTCTTCCACCGTCTTGGCCGAAGCGCCTGGATACGAGCCGCTAATCGAGATGGATGGCGGCGCAATGCTTGGATACTGCGATATCGGCAGGCCGAGAATCGCAATCACGCCCGCGAGCATAATGACGATAGCGACCACCCACGCAAAAATCGGGCGATCAATAAAGAAACGGGACATGTGCTATCTCCTTATTGCGCGCTCTTGGCGTTTGCTGGCGTTGCGCCGCCGGCGGTGGCTACGTTGGACGCCGGCTTGGCGGCGTTGGCCGGTGCGCCCGGCTTCACTTTCTGCACGCCTTCCACGATCAGCAGATCGCCGTCATTCAGGCCGGACTTGACCAGCCACTTGGCGCCCAGCGTACCGCCGGTGACCAGGATGCGCTGCTCGACCTTGCCTTCCTTGTTCAGCACCAGCGCAGTAGCTTCGCCTTTAGGATTGCGGGTCACGCCCTGCTGCGGCACGGCGATGGCGTGTTCATTGACGCCGCTGTCGATCACTGCACGCACAAACATGCCAGGCAGCAGATCGTGCTTAGGATTCGGGAACAGCGCGCGCAGCGTGACGTTGCCGGTGCCCGGATCAACCGTCACGTCGGAGAATTGCAGCTTGCCGGCTTCCGCATATTTGGTGCCATCGGACAGCAGCAGCGTCACCTTGGCCTGGCCGCCATCTTTTTTCAGGCCGCCAGATTCGATTTCGCGCTTCAGGCGCAGCATGTCTTCGCTGCTCTGGGTGACGTCAACGTAGATCGGGTCCAGTTGCTGCACGGTGGTCAGCGCAGTGGTCTGGTTGGCCGTCACCAGCGCACCCGGCGTGACAGCCGAACGGCTGATGCGGCCACTGATTGGCGCGTCCACATGGGTGTAGTCCAGGTTGATCTTGGCCTGTTCCAGCGCGGCGGTGGCCGATTCCACATCGGCCTTGGCCTGCTCGTGCGCGGCGACGGCGTCGTCGTACTCTTGCTTGCTCACGCCTTCAATCGCTACCAGATCCTTGTAACGCGCCACTTTCGGCGCGGCGGTCATCAGGTTGGCCTTGGCCTTGGCCAGTGCCGCCTTGGCCGAGTTGTAGGCCGCCTGATAGATGGCCGGGTCGATCTGGTACAGCGCCACGCCGGCCTTGACGTCGGCGCCTTCAACAAACAGGCGTTTCTGAATCAGACCGTTGACCTGCGGGCGCACTTCAGCCACCTGATAAGCGGCGGTGCGGCCCGGCAGTTCGGTCGTGATTTGCAGCGCTTCCTGCGCCACTTTGAAAACGCCCACTTCCGCCACCTGCTGCTTGTGAGGTGCTTCGGTCGTGGATTTGGAGCAACCGGCCAGGACGGCGATTGCGGAGAGTATTGCTGCGGCGCCAGCGGTCCGCAGCAGAGTTTTTTTGCAGAAAAAGGCTTCCATGGAGTGAGCTTTCTGTATAAAAATTAAGCACAGACGATAGAATGAACGATCATTCTAATTAAGTCAAGCAACTTTCTTGTGCAACGCGGCAAAGTTAAGCGTGGTTTAAGCTGACGATTTTGTCTATGACACCGCTGTACGCCCAAGGCCCGGTGCTACAATCAGATAATTTCTGTGTGACATCATTTCGGCCCACCAGCGCATGCCTTTGCCGTCTTCCACCAGTACGTCCCGCCCCCGCCTCACCACCCTGGTCACCATCGGTGTCAGCGCCACGGTGCTGCTCACCGTGCTTGCCTTGCTGGTGCTGGTCGATCATTTCGCCATCAACTACGCGCGCCGCGAGGCCGAGCAACGTTTGCAGCAGCTCTCATGGCAAATGCGCGATTCGCTCAACGGCGTGGTGCGCAAGGCCGTCGGCGACGTGCAGCTATTGTCCGAGTTGCAGCAGGTGCGGCAGACACGCTCGCCGGACGAAGTGCGCAAGGTGCTGGAAAATCTGCAAAAAACCTTTCCCGATTACGCCTGGATCGGCCTGGCCAATCCAGACGGCACCGTGTACGCCGCCACCCAGAGCCTGCTGGAGGGCGTCAACGTCAGCGAGCGTGACTGGTTCAAGGGTGGCCAGGACAAGCTGTATGCGGGCGACTTCCACCCCGCCACGCTGCTGGGCAAAAAACTGCCGGCCAGCGCCGACCCATGGCGCTTTGTCGATGCGGCCGGCCCGGTGTACAGCCCGGACGGCACCTACCGCGGCGTGCTGTGCGTGCACATGAGCTGGGGCTGGGCACGCCGCATGGTGCAGACCATCTTCGCGCCGGCGGACCGCCAGTATTCAGCCGACATTTTCGTGGTGCGCGGCGACGGCACCGTCATGCTCGGCCCGCGCGGCATGGAAGAACAGAAGATCACCAGCGACAGCCTGACGCTGGCGCGCAGTGGCGCTTCCGGCGCCTTGCAGGAAACCTGGGCCGATGGCAAAACCTACCTGACCGGCTACGCGCGTAGCGGCAATCCTGAAGACGCGGCCACGCTGACCTGGTCGATACTGGTGCGCCAGCCGGAAGAACTGGCGCTGGCCGGCGCCCGCGCGCTGGAGCGCCAGATCCTGCTGCTGGGCGCGATCCTGGGCTCGGCGATGGCGATTGCCTCCGCGATTGCGGCACGCCGCCTGACCCGGCCACTCAATGCACTGAGCCGCGCGATTGAAGGCGGCCTGGCCACGCCGGGCGGCGCCACGCTGCCCGAGATCCGGCCCAGCGACAGTTATCACGAAGTGCAGGTGCTGTCGCGCGGCCTGGCCGAAATGCTGCGCAACGAACAGCTGCATGTCGACGAGCTGCACAAGCTGAACGAGAAGCTGGAATCCACCGTGGCCGAACGCACGCGTGAAATCGCCCGCAAGGCCTTGCAGCTGGAGCGCGCGCTGGCGCAGGAACAAAGCACGCAGCAGCTGCTGCAGGAACGCGCCGCCGAACTGCGGGCGATTCTGGACAACGCCCACGACGCCTTCATCGCGCTCGATCCGGGCGGTGTGGTGCGCGAGTGGAATCTGCAAGCGGAAAAACTGCTGGGTTGGCAGCGCAGGGAAGTCATCGGCCAGCCGCTGGCCGCGATGATGCTGCCGCCGCTGCTGCGCCGCGCCTACGAACGCGATATGCGTCTGCTGGCCGAGAGTGGCGACAGCGCGGCCTCGGTCCTGAGCCGGCGCGTCGAACTCGCCCTGCACAACCGCGACGGCAAGGAGCTGCCGGTGGAAGTCTCGCTGGCCTACGTGCCACGCAGCAGCGGCCACCTGTTCATCGCCTTCCTGCACGACATCAGCGAACGCAAATCGCTGTTCGCGTCGATGGAAGCCATGGCGCTGCGCGATACGCTGACTGGCCTGCCCAATCGCCGCGCGCTGATGCAGGCCCTGCCCGAAGCCCTGCGCCGCGCCAACCGCTCGCGCCAGAGCTGCGCCGTATTCTTCCTCGACCTGGACCGCTTCAAACAGGTCAACGACCGTTACGGTCACGACGAAGGCGACGAACTGCTGCGCCAGTTCGCCGAACGTGTCGGCGGCGCAGTGCGCAAGACCGACACTGTAGGCCGACTCGCGGGCGATGAGTTTGTCGTTATCCTCGAGATGCTGCACAGTGACGCCGATGCCCAGGAAGCCGCCGACAAATTACTGCCGATATTGCAGCAGCCGTTTGTGCTCAAGACCGCAACGGTAACCCTCAGCGCCAGCATCGGCATCGCCATCCACCACCCCGATGATCCACAGGATATCGAGATGCTACTGGGCCGCGCCGACCGCGCCATGTACCGCCACAAACAGCAAGGCATACAACAGCGCGCACGCCGCTGATACGCGACATTACACAGCAATATGTACGCTATCGTACACCTCCAATCTGCCAACTCCAGTAGTATCCAGAATAACTTTTGTTTCGTTTTGGATGCTACCCATGGAAGAGCAAAACAGCCTGACTACCGATTTTCTCGCCACCGGCGTGCCGGGCCTGGACGCCGTACTGGGCGGCGGCCTGACACGGGACCGGCTGTATCTGGTGGAAGGCGAACCAGGCACCGGCAAGACCACCCTGGCGCTGCAGTTCCTGAACGAAGGCGTGCGGCACGGCGAGTCCACGCTGTACATCACACTGGCCGAAACCGTCGTGGAATTGCGCAGCGTAGCGCAATCGCATGGCTGGAGGATGGATCACATCCACATCGAGGAAATCATCCCCGACGAAAAAATACTCGACCCGCAACAGCAGTACACCATCTTCCATCCATCGGAAATTGAACTGGGCAGCACTACCCAGCGCCTGCTGGCCGCCATCGACAAATACCAGCCACGCCGCGTGGTGCTTGATTCACTGTCCGAACTCCAGCTGCTGGCGGAAAGTCCGCTGCGCTATCGCCGCCAGGTACTCGCACTCAAACAGTATCTGAGCAGCCGTAACTGCACCACCATTTTCCTTGATGACCGCACTGCCCTCAGCACCGACCTGCAAGTGCGCAGCGTCGCCCACGCGGTGCTCACGCTGGAGCTGGTGGATCAGGCCTATGGCGCCGAGCGCCGCCGGCTGCGCGTGGTCAAATACCGCGGCGTGCAATTCCGTGGCGGTGCCCATGACTACAAGATCGTCAAGGGCGGCCTGCATGTCCACCCACGCCTGGTGGCTGCCCATACCCGCTCAGACAGCCAGCGTCGGCAACTCTCCAGCGGCATGCCGGCACTCGATGCCCTGGTCGGTGGCGGACTGGAAGAAGGCATGAGCACCTTGATCACCGGTCCATCCGGCACCGGCAAGTCTTCGCTGGCCGCCCAGTTTGTGTATGCGGCCACCCAGCGCGGCGAACGCTGTGCCATGTTCCTGTTTGAAGAAGCACGCAACAATCTGCTGAACCGCTGCGCCAACCTGGGGCTGCATCTGTCGGATGCCATCGATAAAGGCCTGCTCAGCATCCAGCAGATCGACCCGGCCGAACTGTCGCCCGGAGAATTTTCCACGGCCGTCATGCAGTCGGTGGATGACGGCGCGCGTGTCGTCGTCATCGACAGCTTGAATGGCTATCTGAATGCCGTGCCGGATGAACGCTTCCTCGTCATCTACCTCCACGAGCTGCTGACCTATCTGGGCCAGCGTGGCGTGGTCAGTATCATCGTCGGCGTACAGCAAGGCATGCTGGGAGTCGGCATGACCAACGCCGTCGACGCCAGCTACCTGGCCGACAACGTCATCATGCTGCGCTACTTTGAAGCTGATGGCGAAGTCCGTCAGGCCATCTCCGTCTTCAAAAAACGTGGCAGTTCGCACGAACGCACTATCCGCCGTTTTGAAATTGGCAAAGACGGCCTGCGCGTGGGGCCGGTGCTCAAAGACTTCCACGGCGTCCTGACCGGCGTGCCCACTTATCATGGCGCCGCTGGTGATAGCGCATTTACTGGCAAATAAGCATGGAAGCGCGCATCCTGATTTATGCGCCCACCGGCCAGGATGCACCGCTGGCCGCCAAGGTGCTGGCCATGGCCGCCATCGACAGCCATGTCTGCGTGACGCTGAAGGACCTGGAACAGCAACTGGCGCTGGGCGCTGGTGCGGTACTCACAGTGGAGGAAGCCCTGGCGCCGGGCGCTTATCAATTGTTACAAAGTTGCGTTGCAAGCCAGCCCGATTGGTCCGACTTGCCCATCATTTTATTGACCCATAACGGCGCCGACTCGCCCAGCGTGCGGCAAGCGGTGACCGGATTGGGCAATCTGAGCCTGATGGAGCGTCCGGTACGCACCCTGACATTGATCACCGCGCTGCACGCCACGCTACGCGCCCGCAACAAACAGTACCAGGCGCGTGAAGCAGCACGGCGCAAGGACGAATTCCTCGCCAGCCTGGGACATGAGCTGCGCAATCCGCTGGCACCGATACGCACGTCGGTCTCGCTGCTGGCGCACCTGTATCCAAACGCCGCACCGGTAACGCGCATCCGCGATATGGTCGAACGCCAGGTACGCCTGCTCACGCGCCTGGTGGACGACCTGCTTGACGTGGCGCGTATCACCAGCGGCAAGATCAGATTGCAAAAGCAGCTGGTGTCGCTGGCATCGGTGATGAGCCACGTCAGTGAATTGTGCCTGCAGGCGGCGGATGACAAGCGCATCCACATTGCCTGGCAACTACCGCCGAACGAAGTGATGCTGAATATCGACTATGCACGCGTGGTGCAGATCTACGCCAACATCCTGTCCAACGCCGTGAAGTTCACGCCACAAGGCGGGCATGTGGTGGTACGCGCGGGTATTGACGGTCATGAGCTGCTGGTCAACATCCGCGACAACGGTATTGGTCTCGATGCCGAAACCATCCCGCGCATCTTCCGCATGTTCGAGCAAAGCAAAACCGTCAATGGCCAGTTCTCCAGTGGCCTGGGCATCGGTCTGAGTCTTTCGCGCGAGTTCGCTGAAATGCACGGCGGGACCGTCGAAGCCTACAGTGAAGGCCCGGGAAAAGGCAGTGAGTTCGTGATTCGCTTACCGGTGCTGGATAGCGGCGATAGCCGCCAGCCCGTTCCGCTAACGCAGGAAGCAGGTACGGACGGCCATAAAATGCAGGTGCTGGTGGTCGACGACAACCAGGACGCCGCCGATTCATTGACAGCCCTGCTGGAGATCGACGGCTTTGACGCGTATGCCGTGTATGACGGCGCCGCCGCCATCATCGCCGTTGAAAAGCAGGCGCCCGACATGGTCATCATGGACCTCGGCATGCCCGGCATGGACGGCTATGAAACCGCGCGCGCCATCCGCCAGATGCCGGGCGCCGAACGCATCCTGCTATTGGCCCTGACCGGCTGGGGCCAGGGCGATGCACGCCGGCGCACCATGGAGGCGGGCTTCGACCATCATCTGGTCAAGCCCGTCGAACTGGAACAAATCGTCCGCCTGGCTGGCGCGCGGCACAACCGCGACCAGGTCCAGGCGGCGCGCTAGTTACTGCGGCTTGACGTTGACGACCGCGCCAGTCAGATACAGATCGTTGGTGCCTTCGAATGCCGAGTCGGTGCCCAGCACGATCCAGAACTTGCCGTCCATGTCGGCCTGCACAGGGATCACCTCGTCCGACTTGCGGGTGGCCTTGCCGTAAGCGGTGCCATCGCACTCCAGTCCATCGATACCCTGGCGGCCCAGCACCTTGCCTTGTTTGCCCGAGTTGCCCTGGTCGCCGTGATCGAAGTTCAGCACATAGCGGCCGTCGCTGCCCTTGACCAGCTTGGGCTCGAAATCAATCGCCGCGCCCACCATGAAGACGGCCTCGCCCCGCGCACCGCCAACACCCATGCAGCCGTTGGACGCGCTGGTGACATAGCTCATTTCAATGGTCAGGTTGTACTTCGCATTCGGCACAAAGCCGCTGAATTGGCGCTTGGCGTAGGTGAACACGTCATCGCTGTTGTTATGCGATCGCATATAGTAGCCCATGCCCGTGAATGGCACCGGCAGCTTGGACCAGCCAGCGCCGGTTTCAGTTGGCTCAGTGCCATCGTGGTAATCGGCGACGCCGGCGGTCCAGCCATCGATGCCCTTGTTGAAATCGATGGTGATGGTGGACGCGGTTGGCGTCGGCGCTGGCGCTGGAGCCGGCGAGCCAACCGGCTGCTTGGTGGAGGTGTTGTCGGACCCGCCGCAAGCGGTCAGCGCGAGCGCCAACGCCAGCGCGGAGATGCTGGTGTATTTCTGCATATTGTTTTCCCCTGGTGATTTTCGCGACGCTCTCGTGAAGCGCCGAAGCGAAGTCTACGGAAAACTTGTAAAGACAAAAAAGTAATTTGTAACCGGTGGTAAGTTACAATTTTTAACGTCTATGACATGGCAGATTTGGTAAAAGCGACATTATTTCCAGCGTTATTTCCAGTCCCCGCGCAGCGCTGCGACGCGCTGTTTCAGGTCCTCCGGCGTGACGTCCTGCGGCGCCACCGGCACGCCGACGGCAAGCGACAGGCGCGAACGCAGGCCGCTGCGGAAAGCGCGTTCGAAGACGTTTTCCTTGTTACGGCTCAGCATATGGCCCCACAGGCCGCGCAGCGCCATTGGAATCACCGGCACCTTGGTGCGTTCGACGATCTTGGCGATGCCGCCCTTGAATTCGTTGATGTCGCCGGTGCGCGTGAGCTGCCCTTCCGGGAAGATGCAAACCAGGTCGCCTTCGTGCAGTGCCTGGGCGATATCGATGTAGGCCTTCTCCATCAGCCACGGGTCTTCCTTGGCTGGTGCAATCGGAATCGCGCGCGCCGTGCGGAAGATCCAGCCTAGCAGCGGCAGCTTGAAGATGCGGTGGTCCATCACAAAACGGATAGGCCGCGGCGACGCAGCGCCAATCACGATCGCATCGACATAGCTCACGTGGTTACACACCAGTACCGCCGCGCCTTCCGCAGGAATACGCTGCGCATCCACCGTGTGCACGCGGTGGATGGTGTGAATCAGCAGCCAGGCCAGGAAGCGCATCAGGAATTCCGGCACCAGCGAGAAGATGTAGAGCGCCACAACGGCATTCAGCACGGCCGTCACCAGGAACAGCTGCGGGATCGACAGGCCCTGACCCAGCAGCACAATCGCCAGGCCGGCTGCCGCCACCATGAACAGCGCGTTCAGGATATTCATGCCGGCGATGGTGCGCGAGATGTGGGCCGGATCGCAGCGCAGCTGGATCAGCGCAAATAGTGGCACGATGAAGAAGCCACCGAACATGCCGATCATCAGCACGTCAAACAGGATGCGCCACATGCCATGATGCGCCAGCAGGGCCAGCGCATCCAGATGCGGCCCAGCCGCCAGCGCCATCGCGCTTTCATGGAAGGCCAGGCTGGCGAAATACAAATCCACGCCAAACACCGTCAGGCCGATCGAGCCAAACGGCACCAGGCCAATTTCCACCTTGTGGCCGGACAGGCGCTCACACAGCAGCGAACCGCTGCCCACGCCCAGCGAGAAGATCGTCAACAACAGCACGAAAGCGCCATGATCGCCATGCAGATAATCCTTGGCGTACACGGGGAACTGCGCCAGCACCAGCGCGCCGTAGAACCAGAACCACGAGTTGCCCAGCATGGACAGGAACACCGAGCGGTTCTTACGGGAGAAGTTGATGTTGCGGATGGATTCACCGATGAAGTTCCAGCTGATCTTGAGATCCGGTGCCGGTGCGGGCGAATTGGGAATCCGGTACGCCGCAGCCACGCCCAGGCCGGCGACCAGAATCGTGGCAGCCGCTTCCAGCATCAGGCCATGCGGCTGCTGCACCACCAGCACCGCACCCAGCACCTCGCCCATCAGGATGCCGACAAAAGTCCCCATCTCGGTCACGCCGTTGCCGCCGATGAGTTCTTCCGGCTTGAGCTGCTGCGGCAAGTAAGCATATTTGACGGGACCAAACAGCGTCGAGTGCACACCCATACCCACCACCGCAGCAATCAGCAGCCACAGATGATGCGTGACCCAGCCAATGCCGGCCAGGCACATGATGCCGACTTCGAGCCATTTGACGAAGCGCGTCAAGCGCGATTTTTCAAACTTGTCGGCCAGCTGTCCTGCCGTGGCGGAGAACAGCACGTACGGCAGAATGAACAGGCCGGGAATCAGGTTGGTGATGGTCGATGGCGCCAGCGTGGTCCAGCTCAGCGCATCGAACGTGATGATGACCACCAGTGCGGTCTTGAACAGATTGTCGTTGAACGCGCCTAAAAACTGGGTCCAGAAAAAAGGCGCGAAGCGGCGTTGCTTCAGCAGGGAAAACTGATTGGGCTGGCTCATATCCGTTCCATTTCGGTAAGATTGAGCGGATTATAACCGCATGCCGCACACAGCCGGCATGCGTCTGCTCAGGCAGCCCGCTGCTGTACTGGGGCTTGTACTGGCGGTGCCATACGCAGTGACCATACGCTGTGCGGATCACCGTGCTGGCCGCGATGCAGTACAGCGCGCGCCATCTTCCAGTACAGCGCTGCAAACAGCAGCGATACCAGCGCCACGCCCACCACGACGCCATCCCCTTGCAGCAGCGCCAGCAAAGGATTGACACCGGTGCTCCACCAGTGCGCTGCTGGCACGGCCAGCGCCAGCAGCGCACACAATGTCAGCAGCTCATGCGCTGCACGCGCCGGCGGACGGGCAAAAGCCCACAGCACGCAGCCAAAGAACACCGCGTAGTAGCTGCGCTCTTCCCACCACGGCAGCTGTCCGGCCGGCCCCAGCTTGTTCGCCACAAAGACCGCCGATACACCCGCCACACAGCCCAGGCACACACCCAGCGTGGCCTGCGCCATCAGCTTGCCGCTGCGCGGCTGCACCAGCTTCTGGCGTTTGCGGCGCGCCTCGATCCACAGCAGGTTGCCGCTATAGAACAGGAAGGCGCCGCCCATGCCCAGGATGAAGTACGTCCACTGCACCGCCGCATCGCCGAAACTGCCAAAGTGCAGGCTTTGCAAACTGCGCAGGAAGCGTGTGCCGGCACTGAAGTTCTGCGGCATCACCACCCGCTCGATCTTGCCAGTGCTGGTGTTCAGCGCCACCGCAGCCATGCTGGCCACCGTCTTCTGGTGCAGATGTCCATAGGCCTGCAGCTGCCCATTGGCGTCACCGGCATTGTGATAGACCAGCGTCTCTAGCTCGATGCCCGGCGCCTGGCGCTGCACTTCGGCCAGCAGCCGCGAAACCGGCAGCAACGGCGCTGCCACGCCAGCCGCCTTGGCCGGCGCCACCACGCTGATATCCTGTCCCACCAGTTGCAGCAGCTTGCCGTCAAAAATCAGATACTGGAATGGCGCCAGCAAAATCACACCCAGCGCCAGCACCGCGCCACTCCACGCATACATCAGGTGAAACGGCAGCGACAGGACGCCAATGGCGTTATGCGCGTCCTGCCACATGCGCTTGATGTTCTTCCCTACCCGCAGCGCGAACAAGTCCTTGAAGAAGGTGGGCGCGTAGATCACCACGCCGGTCGCCAGCGCCAGACCGTACAGAATGCAGATCACGCCCAGCACATAAATGCCCCAGCTGCGCGGCAGCCCGGCCGTGTAGTGCAGGCGGTAGACGAAGTCCACCAGTTGCGAGCGTTCCTTGAATTCTTCCAGCTTGCCGTTGGCGTCCAGACGGAAGTGACGATCGTCGAACTCCAGCACCAGGCGCGGCTCGTATTCGGATGGCATGCGCAGGTAAAAATCTTCTTTCGCCTTGGGATGCGCTTGCAGTACGGCGTCGATCAGCGCCTGCGGCTCCTGCCTTGGCACCGCCACCGCGGGCAACGGCGTTTCCCATGCGTGCAGTTCTTCATGGAACAGCGTCACCGCACCAGCATAAAACGCGATGAACAGGCAAAAGCCAGCCACCAGACCCACCCAGGTATGCACCGAAATAAAGGTGCGCAACGTCGAGGACTTCATGCGGCGATCCTTATCAGGCCACTGGCCTTGAGAAAATGCAGCGCGGCGTAGCCGGCAATGGTCATGCCGCCCATCCACAGCCAGGCGCGCAGGCCGGTCTTGAACAGGAAAGCCGCCGTCATCGTCGCGATCCACACCAGGAAAAACAGCAGCAGCCAGGGCAGCGTGGTGTTGACCTGGTCGTGGCTCAGCAACGCGGCAAAGCCCACCATCAGCACCGCCAGCGGCAAGCCGAGAAACGCAGCGGCAGTCGATTTACCCAACATGGCGGCCTCCCCTGCGACGCCACGCGTCCAGATACGGCAGCGCCACCAGCGTGCTCATAAAGCCGGCCAGTCCGATGCACACGCCGCACCAGGCGCCATACGCATCCACCGCGCTGGCCACGGAACCCGCCAGCAGCGGCACGGCCAGCCAGCGCAGGAAGGCCTGGCGACGCAACGCCGCCGGCCACAGGGACTGGTGCGGCGACGCCAGGTAAAGGCACAGCGCGGCAAGCGCCGCCACGCCTATGCAGATCCAGTTCATTTCAAACCTCCGTCAGATGCTGCCTTGCAGGCCAAAGCCGAATTGACGCGCCGGCCCCAGGGTCACTGCATAGCGGCCAGTCACCGTCTCCAGCCGGTTGGCCGTGATGTAGGTGCGGTTGGTCAGGTTGCTGCCATAAGCGAACAGGGTCAGGCCCTTGCTCAGCGCGTAGGTGGCCTTGCCGCCCAACGTGGTATGGCCATCGTTGCGGTCGAGGTTCTCCGGCGCGGTGTAGGTGCTGGCCGAATGCTGCAGGTTCATGTTCAGCATCCAGCTGCCCGGCGTCCAGCTGAAGCCGACCGACTGCGTCTGGCGCGGCGAACGAGAAAACTCATGACCGCTGTAATCCGCCGTTGGCGTGACAAATTCCAGGAACCTGGTGTGGGCGATGCCCAGTGCGCCAAACAGTTCCAGCTCACGCGTGACATGGCCACGCGCTTCCGTCTCCAGCCCTTGCAGGCGCGAACGGCCGGCATTCACGAAATAGGTATCGATCGAATTGCGGCCGATGTCCACCTGCTGGTCGTTCCAGTCGACGCGGTAGGCGTTCAGCGACACCATCAAGCCGTTGTCCAGCACACCTTTCAGCGAAGCTTCATAGTTCTTGGTGAACTCGGGACCAAATGGATGCGAGCCGCGCTGGTAGCTGTAATCGACACCGCCGTTGCGGTAGCCGCGCTGCGCGGTCAGACCGGCCACCCACTCCGGCGCCAGCGCATAGCGGATGCCGAACTTCGGCAACCACACCGAGTTGCTGGTGCCCATGGGCTGCAAGCCGTCTGGCGCAAAGGCGCCGGCGGCGATCAGCTGGGTGTAAACCTGGCGCGCCATCGGCGATGTGCCGTCGGTTTCCGAACCCACCACGCGGTCCTGGCGTTCACTCTCATAGCGCATGCCCGCAGTCAGCGTCAGCTTGTCGATCACGTAGTCGAACTCGCCGTACGCGGCGCGCGTCTTGCTGACATTGTCCTGCAACTGGCGGCGGCTGATGAAGTCCTTGCCAAACAAGGCATCGCACGCGGCAGGCGACGGACACTGGCCGACCAGGCTCAATACGTAGGACACCGGCACGATGAAGCTGTCGTCGCCGTTGTAGTACTGCTGCGAGTAGTACAGTCCTGCCACGCCTTTCAGCTGATGACCAAACAGCGCGGTATCAAAGTTGGCGCGCGCCTCCTGCACCCATTGACGGTCGATGTTCTCGCCGTGACGGTAGCCCTGCCGGAGTTCCGTGCCATCGTAGTCCTGCACCCGCTGATAGCGGTTGTGCGAATAGGTGGTCAGCAGCGTCACGTCGGCGCCACCGGCGCGGAAGGTCTGCTCCAGCGCGGCGGAGCGCGTATGGTTGCTGACGCCACTCAACTCGTTGGCCAGATTCTGGCGCGCCGCTGCGGGCACCGCCACCGCCTCCACTGTGCTGTAGCCCAGCAGCTGCTTGTCATCGACCAGCGTCACCAGCGCCTGGTAGGCATCGCCCCACGGCGTGATGCGCAGCTTGCCGCGCAGCGTGTGGCCATCATCCTTGTTGGCGCGCTTGTCGTCGCGGGTTGGGTTGTAGATATCGCCATCGCGCTTGCGCTGCTCCAGCGACAAGCGGCCAGCCAGCACCTGGTCGACAATCGCCCCGCCGCCGGCCATCGCCACGCGCCAGGCGTTCTGGTTGCCGGCGCTGACGCGGTAAGCAAAGTCGCGTGCATCGGAAGGATCGCGGGTTTTCAGCACCACCGCGCCGGCCAGCGAATTGCGGCCCTGGTTGGTCGATTGCGGTCCGCGCAGCACTTCCACGCGGTCGGCATCCCACACGCTCAGGCTGGCGATATCCTGGCCAAAGCCATCCTGCGGCACGCCGTCCACCACCATGGTGATGGTCTTGCTGGCGCCACCCGTCGGACCATAAGCCTGCACGCCGCGGATGGACAGGTTTTCAGCCGTGCCCACGTTGGCCATCTGCGATACCACCTCGCTCAGCGCCGTCATGCCCGATTCCGCGATCTGGCGGCGATTGCGCGCGCCCACACTGGCGCTGCTGTCGATCTCCGTACGCTTCAGCTTATCGCCGGTGATCACCACCTGCTCCACCGGCGCCGCCGGATCGGCCGTCGCCACCTCATCCGCAGTCGCCTGCCAGCTGGCCGTTATCCCGGCCAACGCCATCACCATCACTTTGACGCGCATTCTCTACTTCCCCTGTTTTTATTGAATGAGAATTATTACCAAACAAGGATATTAAATGAGAATCGTTTACATTCAAAATGGATTTTTAATGAATTGGCATTACAATTTGGATATGCGTGCCTGCCGCCAGCGCGGTATCGATGGTGATGCGGCCATTGCACGCATACACGCGCTCACGCATGCCGACCAGGCCGATGCCGGTGCAAACCTGAGTCGCATCAAATCCTTTGCCATTATCGGCGATTTCCATGCGCAGCTCGCCATCGGCCAGCGCCAGCGTGACCGAGGCCTGGCTGGCGCGTGCATGTTTGACGACGTTGGACAACGCCTCCTGAACGATACGATACGCGGAGATAGCAATTCCACCTTCCATGCGCGAGAAGTCCCCATGGCCGGCCATGGCGAAACGGCAACCGCTGCGCGCACTGTCATAGTGCCGCACCATCTCCTCCACTGCCCCATCAAGACCCAGCATGTCCAGCACTTCCGGCCGCAAACGACGCACCAGCGAGCGGCCGCTGTTGTACAAACCCAGTGTCAGCTTGATGATGGACTGGGCACGCTCGCGCACTTCCCCGTCCGCACTGGCGTCGGCAATGCGCTGCGCCTCCAGCCGCGCCGCGATCAGCGTCGCATTCAGCTCATCATGTATCTCCAGCGCGATGCTCTTGCGCTCATCCTCCACCGCCGAGTTGACCTTGCGGATCAGGCGCCGCTTCTCCGCATCGGCTTCACGCAAGGCCTGCATGCTCGCATGCAGCGAAGCATCCAGCCCTTTGGCCAGTTGCCACGCCAGCAGCACGCATGCCAACAGACCCAGACTACCGACCAGCAGCTCCACATAAAAGCTGTGCGTCTGCTTCAGCAACAGCGCCGACGGCGACATCGTCACGCGCACATAGCCCATGGTCTCCACCGTTGTCCCGGAGGCGCCGAATGGCCGATCCTTCTGATACGGCTTGCCGTCCGGCCCCAGCATCGCCACCCACATCAGCCGCTTCAGGACCGGCGCTTCAAAGTAGCGCAATTCCTGCCCGACGCCCGAGGCGCGCGCGGCCGCATGCACCAGCTCCCGCCGCTGTGCATCCACGACTTCGATGCGGTCGATGCTGGGATCTGCGCGCAGCAAACCGTTGATGGTCAGCCTGAGATCATCATAGCGGCGCGAGGCCAGACTGAATTCGCTGCTGTCCGCCAGCACCTTGGCCACCAGCGGCCCACGCTCCGCCATCTCCTCGCGCACTTCCGACAGGCGCGATTGATAGGCGTACCAGACGAAGGTGCAGAACAGGTATGCCAACGGAATGGCCGTCATCGCCAGCAGGCGCGTACGCACACTCCAGTGGCGCCATACGTGCCAGCGCATCAGGGCTCGATCAGGCCATGCTTGACCGCCAGCCTGGTGATATATGCCGGACGGTGCACGCCCAGCTTTTCCTTCACGGCCTGGCTGATATTGCTGATGGTCTTGGTGGAGACATCCAGCTTCTCGGCAATCTCCGCGTTGGTCAGGCCCTCGGCCATCAGCGTGAAGATTTCCAGCGCGCGCTCATCGAGTTGCGACTGCGGCGAGGCGTCGCCACGCACCGACAGATTCGCCAGGCGTTCAGCGATATGGGGCAGGAAGTACAGCTGCCCCGCCTGCGCGCGCCGCACCGCCGCAGCCAGGTCGGCCGGATCGCAGTCCTTGGTCATGAAGGCGCGCGCGCCCAGGCGATAGGTTTCCTTGATGAGCGCATCCTGGTCGAACTGGCTGAGGAAGACGATGGCCGCCTCCGGCGTCTGCGCCAGGATCTGCCTGGCCACATCCAGCCCGGTGAGCTGCTCGCCAAAGCGCATATCCAGCACGATGACGTCGGGCTTGAGCTGCGCGAACTGGGCCAGCGCCTCTTCCGGCGTACGCGCCTGCGCCACCACTTCCAGCCCCTGCCCTTCAAGGGACATGGCGAATCCCGTCATCACGATCGGGTGATCGTCTGCCAGCATCACACGTATTTTCTTCATTTTGCTACCTCTAAGAACTCGGGTTTTCCAGATGGTAGAAGCATATCACACTCACGATACGCAAAAAATGCTTTGAATTTACCATTCAGTGGAATAATATACTTCTAATACATAGTAATATTTCACACCACAAAGGAGCATCCATGAACCAAAGAAAGAACCTCACCGGTATGACGACCGTCGTAGCGCTGCATGTGGTTTTGTTGGCCGCTTTCCTGCATGGGTCCAAACTGAGCGTGTTCAAACCGGCTCCCCAGACGATCGATCTGGTGCCGAATCTGGAGCCGCCCGCACCCAAGCCGCGCGACCTGCAGGTGCAGGAGCCGCGTATGAAGGAGCCTGATGTCTTCGTGCCGGTGCCCGTGGTGGCGATTCCCACCGAGTCGCCGCCCACCATTGCGCGCCGCACGGAGACCGCGCCGGATACATCGCTGCCGCCCCCTCGTATCGTCGATGGCGGCGGTGGCGGCGTGACGCCAGCCAGACTGGCGCCTGCGGTGACGCCAGCCGTAGTGGACGCCCAGGCGTGCAGCAAGCCGGACTATCCCAAGAACGCGCTGCGCAACGGCGACACCGGCACCGTAATGCTGGCCTTCCTGATTGGCACGGACGGCAAGGTGGCAGATTCGCGCATCGAAAAGTCCAGCGGTTTCCGCGATCTGGACCGCGCCGCACAGGCCGGCCTGAGCCTGTGTCACTTCAAACCGGGCACGGTGGACGGCGTCGCCCAGCAGTCCTGGACACGGATGCAGTACGTCTGGAGCCTGGATTAGCTAGCACTACACGAAGTTCACTTGCAGGATTTGCTACTCTCCTCTATAATATTGCCCGCGCGAAACGGAGCACCCGCATGAAGCAGGATGCGCCGTTTCGCTTTTGTCACACTTTAGGGAAAACAAATGAACAAAATCGTTATCGCACTGATCGCTGCTCTGGCAGCTCCACTGGCAGCCCACGCTGAAGGCGCATACGTTGGTGGCAACATCGGCCGTGCAGAGCAAAAAGCTCACATCGATGGCTTCTCGGTAAAAGAAAGCACCACCGCATACAAACTGTACGGCGGCTACAACTACACCAAGAACTTCGGCGCGGAAGTTGGCTTTGTCGACCTGCGTGAAGCAGAAAAATCGGGCAACGGCGCACGCGTGTCGTCCAAGCCACAGAGCCTGTACGTAGCGGCTACCGGCACCCTGCCACTGGACGAGCAGTTCGCACTGTTCGCCAAAGTAGGCGTAGCACGTAACCACGTCAAGCTGGCTGGTTCGGGCCTGGGCTACAACTACAGCGGTTCGGAAAACCGCACCGCGCCATTCATCGGCGTAGGCGCTTCGTACGCCCTGAACAAAAACGTCAGCTTCGTTGCAGAATACGAAAACTTCGGCAAAGTAGCTAAAGACGGCAAAGACAACATCAAAGCTGACTTCCTGTCGGTTGGCGTGCGCTACGCCTTCTAAGCTTTATACAAGCATAAAAAAACCGGCGTTAAGCCGGTTTTTTTTCGTCTTCAGGGTAGCATCACCATCTCGATTTGCGGTGGCCGCGCCAAAGGCTGGGCACTGCATAGCGCCACCGACAGCTCCGGGTGGGGCAGCGTCACACAATGGCCGCCACTGATGTCGTTCAGTTTGAAGCGCGCTTCCTTCTCGCTCCACAAACGGTAAAACCCATCCACGCGCTCATCGCCGGACAGCGCCTGGATACGCGCCCACTGCGCCATCTCATCCACATCGAAAGCCTGCGCCGCCAATGCCGCCAAGTCGCGCGTGACATCGCGCATCTCGATATCCAGTCCCAGCGCGGTCTGCGCACTGACCGCGCAAGCGGCCCAACGCCCGCTGTGGGCGATGCTGAAACCGGGCGCCATGCCTTTGGCCACCGGTGCGACCAGCTTGGGCGCCTTGCCCACCTGCTCTTCCAGACGCACATCTTGCGGCGCCACGTTGAGGACACGGGCCAGTGCCGCCCGCGCCAGAATGCGGCCGACAATGAACTGGCGCTGACGCTGCGCGCGGACAAAGCGCTGGTGCCGCGCCATCTCGCCCGGCGTCAACCAGCCGCGATAGCGTTGCAGGTCCGCTTCCGTGACAGCATCGGCATCCACCATCCAAAGCGAAGCAAGTACTGTCATGAGGCGCTACCGCCTAACGTGCAAATCAATTGCTGCATGGTCGTCTGCCAGGGTATAAAAACCAGCGAATTATAAACCAGCGACCAGCGCTAACAATAAATTGCGGCGGTTTCAGAACACCCAGAGCTTATCGGCCGGCAGCTGTAGCCAGTAACGCCCAGGCTCCAGGCGGTACTTGGAATATGCCCGCAGGCTGAGCTCCACGCCTCCTTCGCCCTTGAACAGGCACTCGAAGCGGTCGCCCAGATACATGCAGGTCAACAGCGGCAGCTCGATGGCGTTATCCACCGGCGTGGCGCTGACCTTGACCTCTTCCACGCGAATGATGGTCGTGCCGTCGCCGCTGCCCGCACCAGCGCCGCGCGCACTGGCTTGCAGGCGGGCGCCGTTGATTTCCAGCTGCACCTGCTTGCTTTCGCGCTGAATCACACGCGCCGGCAAGCGGTTGTTACTGCCCATGAATTCCGCCGTGAACAAGGTGTCGGGCGTTTCGTACATGCTTTGCGGCGTGCCTTGCTGTTCGATCTTGCCGTTATTGAGCAGCAGGATGCGGTCTGAAATCGCCATTGCCTCCGCCTGGTCGTGCGTGACCATCAACGCGGACAGCCCCATACGCACAATCAGTTCGCGCAAGAAGGCGCGCGCTTCTTCACGCAGCTTGGCGTCCAGGTTGGACAGCGGCTCGTCCAGCAGTATCACCGGCGGGTTATAGACCAGCGCGCGCGCAATCGCCACGCGCTGCTGCTGGCCACCGGACAGCTGGTGCGGAAAGCGTTCGCCCAGATGGCCCAGGCCCAGGTTTTTCAGCACGTCGCTGACCTTGTCCTTGATTTCGCTGGCGCCTAGCTTGCGCAGCTTGAGGCCATAGGCCACGTTGTCGAACACGGTCTTGTGCGGCCACAGTGCATAGGACTGGAACACCAGGCCCAGGTTGCGGTTCTCGGCCGGCATTTCAAAGCCCCTGGCGCCGTCGAACACATTGCGCTCGCCGATGGCGATGGTGCCCGCCTTCGGACTTTCCAGACCCGCCACGGCGCGCAGCAGCGTAGTCTTGCCGCTGCCCGAAGGACCAAGCAGCGCCACCACTTCGCCCTTTTGCAGGTGCATGGACACGCCCTTCAGAATCGGATTGGCATGCGCGCCGGTGCCGTAGTCCAGGTGCAGCTCGTTGACGGTCAGTTCGTTAGTCATGATGTCTCGTTTCATGTTGATTCACTCAGTTGTGGAGTTTGACGCCAAAGCGCAGCGCGACACCCAGGCCGATCGCCACCAGCGAGATATTGATGAATGACAGCGCCGCCACCAGGTCAGTGGAACCGGTCGCCCACAGCGACACCAGCATTGCGCCGATCACCTCGGTGCCCGGCGACAGCAGGTACACGCCGGTCGAATATTCGCGTTCAAAAATCAGGAACACCATCAGCCAGGCGCCCAGCAGGCCGTACTTGATCAGCGGGACAGTGACGTCACGCGTGACCTTGCCGCGCGTGGCGCCGACAGCGCGTGCCGCCTCTTCCAGCTCCGGCCCCACTTGCAGCAGCGCGGTCGAAATCAGCCGCATGCCGTAAGCCAGCCACACCACCGAATACGCCAGCCACAAGGCAAAGATGGTAGAACGCAGCGAACGCAGTACCGGTATCGCCTGCTCGCTGAGCCAAAGCGCCACGCCGTTGTCTATGCCCTTCAACATGCCATCCAGCCAGCTCGGAACAAACAGGAACACCCACAGGAAGGACAGGCCGGCCAGCAGGCCAGGTACGGCACGCGGCACCAGCACGCTGTAGTCGAGGAAGCGGGTAATCATGTCCGGCTTACGGTGCATGGCCAGCGCAATCGCGCAGTAGCAGATCACCGCAGCGGCGCCGCCGATCACGCCGATCAGCACCGTGTTGAAGATGCCGCGCATCAGCGCCGGCTGCTCCAGGATTTCGCGGAAGTGCTGCAAGGTCAGTACATCCGCCAGCTTCACGCCCTCGCCCCAGTACTGCACGAAAGAGCGCAGCACGATGCCGGACATCGGCATGATGATGGTGAACATCAGCCAGCCGAAAATCAGCGCGAAGGCCAGCCATTTCCAGCGGCCCAGCGGCATGGCCTTGGAACGCGCGCCCTTGCCTTTGATCGATACGAACTTATTGGACGACTTGAGCAGCCAGCGCTGTACCATCACCAGCGGCATGGTCACCATCACCAGGCACACCGCGACAGCCGCCATCAGGTGGTACGACGGCGTTCCCAGCTTGTTGGTCAGCTTGTACAGATAGGTGGCCAGCACCATATGACCTTCCGGATCGCCCAGCACCAGCACCAGGCCAAACACTTCAAAGCCCAGGAAGAACACCAGCACGCCAGCGTAGGCCAGTGCCGGCGTAATCATCGGCAGCGACACATTGAACATCACCTGCAGCGGTGAGGCGCCCGTCACGCGCGCCGCCTCTTCCACATCAGAGCCCAGGCTTTTCAGCGCCGACGAAGCGTACAGATAAACGTGCGGCACGTGCGTCAGACCAGCGATCACCACGATGCTGGTGAAGGAGTAGATATTCCATGGGATGAAGCCGAGGATGTCCTTGGCCCACAGCGAATAGAAGCCCACCGGCCCCATCGCCACCACGTAGCCAAAGCCCATCACCATCGGCGAGACGAAGATCGGCACCAGCAGCAGCGGTGCGATGAAGCCCTTGCCCGGCAAATCGGTGCGGATCATGAGGAAGGCCAGCATGCCGCCCAGCGGCACGGCGATGATGGCCAGACCGGAAGCCAGCCAGAAGGCGTTCTTGAAGGCGACCGCAAAATCGGGGTCTTCAAAGATGAAGCGGTAGGCATCCAGGCCCAGCTCCTTGGCCGGCATGAAGAATGGCGCGTTCAAAAAGCTTTGATAGAAAATCAGGAACAGCGGCAGGAAAATGACGCCGGCAGCCAGCGTCACCACCACACCGCGCGGCCAGTTCAAGCCTGGCCGGCCGGAGTGAGCGAGAATTTGCATGATGTTGAGTCCTTACTTCTTGCCAGCGGTTTCTTTCCACTGCTTCAGGAAGGCCATGCGCTTGGCTGGCCCCAGGAATTGCAGCAGGATAGGATGCACCGGCACCGGCTTGATATTGTCCTTGCCGATCTGTTTAATCAGCTCGGCGGAGGTGGTCTCGCCAGTCACATCGGCGCGGATCGCGAACAGTTTGGAGTCGTTGGCGATGATGGTCTGGCCACGGTGCGACAGCATGTAATCCAGCCACAGCTTGGCGGCGTTGACGTTCTTGGCCGATTTATTGATGAAGAACACGCGCGACATCACCAGCGTGTAATCCTTCGGCAGCACCACGCCTATCGACGGATCGGTCTTGGCGCGCACCAGCGCATAGGAGCCCAGTACGTTGTAGCCGATCAGGTTCTCGCCGGACGAAATCCGCTCCATCATGGTGCCGGTGGACGATTGCACGCGCACCTTGGCCACGCCAAACGCATTTTCCATCTCAAGGAACTTGGGATTTTCACGCGCATCCTGCGTCATGAACATGAAGCCCACGCCGGATTTTTCGATATCGTAGGTGGTGACCTTGTCTTTGAATTTGGGCTGCTGTATCAGCTTGGTGAAGTCGGCGTGCGTTTGCGGCACTTCCTTGGCATCCACCAGGCGCTTGTTGTAGACGATGGCGGCCGGCTCGAAGGTGGTGCCGTAAGCCTTGTCGTCCCACACCGCCCAGCCAGGAATCTTGGCCGCTTCCACCGATTTGTACTGCAGCGCGTAGCCGTCCGACGCCAGGCGCATTTGCAGGTCCATGGCCGACGACCACATGGCATCGGCAGTGTTGCCGCCCGCCGCCACTTCGGAGATGAAGCGGTTATACACTTCGGTGGAATTCATGTCGTTGTATTCGACCGTAATGCCCGGATACAGCGCGCTGAAATCCTTGATCAGCGGCTGCGTGGCCTTGCTGTCGGTGGCGCCGTAGATCACCAGCTTGCCCTCTTTCTTGGCGGCGTCGATGATCTTCTGATAGTCGGCCGGATAGCCCGCCGGGACTTGCGCCAGCGCCGAACCGGCAAAAAACGCGCATGCAGCGGCCACAGTTGTTTTCAACATCATCGTAATCTCCATAGGTTTTTGTTTCAGCGCATCAGGCCTAATTCGGCTGCACGCTTACCGTAGTCATCCACGGCTTTCTTGACATAGACCGCCAGCGCATCGCCGGTCAGCCCAAAGGGATACAAGCCCGAAGCTGCGCGCATCTGCGCAAACTGCGGATTGGCCAGCACACGGTCGAACGCCGACACCCACTGGCGATAGTTGGCATCCGGCGCGTGAGGACTCATCCACACGCCACGGATAATCGGCCACACCACATCCACACCCTGCTCACGCGCAGTCGGCACATTGGCCAGCACGCCGGGCAAACGCTGCTCGGACAGCACCGCCAGCACACGGGTATTGCCGCTGGCCGCATACAGCGACGCTTCGCTGGCATCGCCCGACACCACCTGCACATAGTTCGCATGCATCGCGGTGAAGGCTTCGCCGCCGCCCTCCAGCGCCACGAAACGCAGCGCTTTCGGATCAATGCCGGCGCTCCTGGACACCAGCGCCATCTTCAGCCAGTCCTGGCTGCCGATGGTGCCGGAGACGCCAATCAGCACCTTCTGCGGATTGGCCTTGAGCGCGCCGATCAGGTCATGCAGCGTCTTGTAGGGTGAATCGGCGCGCACCGCGATCATGCCGTAGTCCGCACCCAATGCCGCCACCCAGCGCACATCCGACGCATTCACCTTGCCGAACTTGCCCTGTGCGAGATTCAGCAGCGAGCCGCCGGAAAACGCCACCAGCGTATTCGGCTCGGTACGGCGGCGCGACACCAGCGAGTGCCACGCCACCGCACCAATCCCGCCCGGCAGATAGGTGATATGCATATCGGATGGCGGCGGCTTGGGCGTGTCGCGCAGGCCGTACAAGCCCTTTTGCGCCAGCTTGCAGGTCAGGTCCATCGCGCCGCCCGGTTTGGACGGCACGATGCACTCCAGCCCTGCCGCCTGGGCCGCCACACCAAACAGCAGTGCGCAGATGAGTGCCAGCAGGTTTTTCATCAGAAGCGGTGCTGCATGCCGACCGTCAGGCCGCGCTGGCTGGTGCCATAGCCGGCATCATCGCGCGACAGGCCGGTGAGCTGGCCATTCTTCGCTTTGGCATAAGCGGCCGTCACGTGCAGGTCGGTGCGCTTGGACAGCGCGTAGCGGTAGCGCGCCACATACATGGTCGGATCGGCGTCCTTGCCGGCAGCGACGTTCTTGACGTTCACGTGGTAGATGGCGCCAGTCAGCGTGGTCACTTCGTTGGTCTTGTAGGCGACACCGGCCCAGGTGGTGGTGGCGTCGACATCGTCGGTGAGTGCCTTGCCCGCCACCAGCTTGTAGTCGCGCAGCACTGCCCACACCTTGACTGGGCCGGTTTCGTAATTGGCGCCGATGTGCCACACCGTGTTCTTGTCGCGGTTACCAGTGGCTGGCACCGTGTTGCCGTTGTTGCGTTCCCAGGTCGCCATCAGGTTTGCGCCGCCGAGTTTGTAGACGGTGCTGAAGCCCACCTTGGCGCTGTCCTGCGCACCGGTAGTCTGCTCGCCGGCCGCGTAGTTGGCGCCGATCTTCCAGTCGCCAAAGCTGCCCGCGTATTTGATGATGTTGTCGTACTGGGTGGTGAAGCCGTATTTACTTGGGCCGGTGGCGGGACCGGAAGTCGCCCAGGAGTAGAACGGCGCAAAGCCCATCGGGTCGAAAGCGATCACGGTGTCATACACGGTCGTGAACGAGCGGCCTATCACCACGCGGCCAAACGCGCCCTCCAGCCCAACGTTGGCCTGGCGCTTGAACAGCGCGCCGTCCTGCGCACCGGTATCCATCAGGATGCCGCCTTCCAGATTGAACACGGCTTTCAGGCCGCCGCCCAGGTCTTCGCTGCCGCGCAGGCCCCAGCGCGACGTGTTCATTCCGCCCGAGATCACGCGGGTCATGTTGCCACCGGTAGGCGTCTGGTTATTGGCGCTCTCCACGCCCACATCCAGCAGGCCGTAGACTTGGACATTGGACTGTGCGTGGGCGCTGCCGGCGGCAGCAAGCATCGCCAGGACCGCGAGGGTCAACGGGGATTTCTTCATGAATTGTCTCCAGATATAGTTTTATGTGTTCTGATTTTTGCAATCAGGCGTCCACTATAGGAGCGTCAATCTTTCAATTGCCTTTCAGTGTCTCCTGCTCACCACAAACCCGGCGGGGACTTCCTTTTTATCCGCCAGCAGCCCATGATGCTGGCCTTACCCTGCACTTATTTGACCGAACTGGCAAGACCCCATGCGCATACTGTTAGTTGAAGACCACACCGAATTACAGCATTGGCTGGCCAAAGCCCTGCGCGACGCCCATCTGACGGTGGAATGCGCCGACAATGGCGCCGATGCGGACGCGCTCTTGCACACGCAGGACTATTCGCTGGTCATCCTCGACCTGACCTTGCCGCGCATGGATGGCCTGGATGTGCTCAAGCGCCTGCGCGCGCGTGGCGGCCCGCGCGGCAAGACGCCGGTGCTGATCCTGACCGCGCGCGGCGGCCTGGAAGACCGCGTGCAGGGCCTGAACCTGGGTGCAGACGATTACCTGGCCAAGCCGTTCGAACTCGCAGAACTGGAGGCGCGCGTCAAGGCGCTGCTGCGCCGCAGCGTCGGCAACGAGACGCTGGTGCACAATTGCGGCGCGCTGAGTTTCGACACCGTGACCCGCATGTTCAGCTATGCCGGCAACGCACTGGCGCTGACGCCGCGCGAACACGCCGTGCTGGAGACACTGATTACCCGCACCGGCCGCGCCGTCGCCAAGGAAAAGCTGTTCGATGAAGTGTTCTCGCTGGGCGACGACGCCAATCTCGACGCCATCGATTTATACATCCACCGCGTGCGCAAAAAGCTGGACGTGGAAGGTCCCGATGCCGCCGTCATCACCACGCTGCGCGGCATCGGCTATCTGCTGCAGCCGCGTTCCGCAGTCGGCGGCCCGGGCGGAGCCGGCTAGCCGCCATGGCCTGGCTGCGCGCCCCGTCACGCCGCGTCGGTCCCGGCAGCCTGCGCGGCCAGCTATTGCGCTGGCTGCTGGGGCCTTTGCTGGTATTGGTGGCGCTGAACACCATCTCGGTCTACCGCAATGCGCTGGATGCCGCCGATGTGGCGTATGACCGCTCGCTGCTGGCGTCCACGCGCGCACTGGCGGAGCGCGTCTCGGTGGTGGACGGCAAAGTCGTGGCCGATGTGCCCTACGTCGCGCTGGACAGCTTCGAAACCGACACGCTGGGCCGCATCTACTACAAGGTCACCGGGATTGCCGGCGAAACCGTGTCCGGCTACAGCGACCTGCCGCCGGTGCCAGCCAACGTGCCGCGCTCGGAAGCCTATCCGGCGCTGGTGCGCTTTTACCACGCCAACTACAACGGCCAGCCGGTCCGCATCGCCGCGCTGCTGCAGCCCGTGTATGACGATTCCATGCGCGGCATCGCACTGATCCAGGTGGGCGAAACACTGGAAGCGCGGCGTGTGCTGTCCAACCAGATCCTGTTCGATACGCTGACATGGCAAGCCTTGCTGCTGGCCGCCGTGGCGCTGCTGGTGTGGTTTGCGGTGCGCCTCGTGCTGCAGCCGCTGATGCAGCTGAAGAGCGCTGTCGAAACGCGCGGTCTGAATGACGCATCCGACGTTGATCCGACGCTGGTGCACAAGGAGGTGCGCCCGCTGGTGGCCGCATTGAACAGCTCCCGCTCGCGCATGCACATGCTGATCAACAGCCAGCGCCGCTTCATCGCCGACGCCTCGCACCAGCTGCGCACACCGCTGACCGTATTGAAAACCCAGGCCGAACTGGCGCTGCGCGAATTCGACAAGGCAGGCGCCGATCCGGCCGCGCTGCGCGAGATCGTCTACAGCATGGCGGCCACCACCGACTCCACCGTCAACCTGGCCAACCGCCTGCTGACGCTGGCCCGCATTGAACATCGCGGCGAGGACAGCACCGCGCCGGTTTCACTGCACGACCTCGCCCGCCAGGTCGGCCTGGAACTGGCGATTGCCGCTGTCGCCAGAAACATCGACCTGTCGCTGGAGGCCGAGCAGGAAGGCACCGTCCACGGCCAGGCCTTGCTGCTGCACGAGATGCTGGCCAATCTGGTGGACAACGCGCTGCGCTACACGCCGCAAGGCGGCACCGTCATCTTGCGCGTGAACGAAGGCGCGGACAGCGTCACGCTGGAAGTCGAGGACAGCGGCCCCGGTATCGCCGCTGCCGAACGCGAACGCGTCTTCGCGCCCTTCTACCGCGCCGCCGCCACGCTGGAACGCAATCCCGGCGGCCATGGCCTCGGCCTCGCCATCGTGCGCGACATCGCCACGCTGCACGGCGCCACCCTCCAACTCGACGACGCGGCCGGCGGCCAGGGACTGAAGATCAGGATTATCTTCGCGACGCGGTAAAATACGCGTCTGCATTTAAGGAAGACTCATGATTAGCAAAGAAGATATGGTCACGCTGTTCGCGGACATGAAAGCCAACGCCCCCTGGGATATCAGCAAACCGCTGCTGTGGGGTTACTTTTTCGCCGACGCGGACAAGGCCAAGCTGGAAAAGGCTGCAGAGGAGCTGAAAGCCAAAGGCTACCAGGTGGTCGGCATCTACGATTCCAAACCGGAAGCGGAAACCCCGGCCCTGTGGTGGCTGCACATCGAGAAAGTCGAGAAACACACGGTCGACACGCTGCACGCCCGCAACCAGGAGTTCTACAAGTTTGCCGACGAACACCAGCTTGAATCCTATGACGGCATGGATGTGGGTCCGGCAAACTAGAATTTTCGCGACGGCCATATTCACATATCGGTAAATTCCGATATAATCGTCGCATGGAATTGCTCGACATATTCAAAGCCCTCTCAAACCGGACTCGCCTTGACATCTTGAAAGGCTTGAAAGATCCTGCGAAGAGTTTTCCGCCGCAGGATGAGGGCGACGTTCTCACGGTAGGCGTCTGCGTCAGCAGCATCCAGGAAGGCGTGGGGCTGTCGCAGTCCACGGTGTCCGACTACCTGGCCACACTGCAACGCGCGGGGCTGGTCGAGGCCAGGCGCATCGGCCAGTGGACCTACTACAAACGCAACGAAGCAACCATCAGTGCCCTGGCCGAGATCATCGGCAAAGAGCTGTAAAATTTTTTACCATTATATATCGATAATTCCCGATATCCCTTTTTAACGAAATAAGGATTTACCATGCAAGCAATCGTACTCAACTCGTTTGGCGGCCCCGAAGCGTTCCAGCTGTGCGAAGTGGCAAAGCCCGTGCCGCAGGCGGGGCAAGTGCTGGTCCGGGTCCATGCCACCTCCATCAATCCGCTGGATTACCAGGTGCGCCGTGGCGACTATCCCGGCCTGGTGCCACTGCCGGCCATCACCGGGCACGACGTTTCCGGCGTGGTCGAGGCGGTAGGGCCGTGCGTGACGGCCTTCGCTCCCGGCGACGCCGTCTGGTACACCCCGCAAATCTTTGATGGCGCGGGAAGCTACGCCGAGTACCACGTGGCCGCCGAAAGCATCGTCGGCAAGAAACCGCCCTCGCTGAGCCATCTGGAGGCGGCCAGCCTGACCCTGGTGGGCGGGACGGCGTGGGAAGCCCTGGTGGTGCGCGCCGCGCTGCGGGTAGGTGAAAGCGTGCTCATACACGGTGGCGCGGGCGGCGTCGGCCATGTGGCGATCCAGCTGGCCAAGGCCATGGGCGCACGGGTGTTCACCACGGTGCGCGCAGCAAACGCCAGCTTTGTGCGCGGGTTGGGCGCCGATGTGGTCATCGACTATGAACAGGAAGACTATGTCGATGCCGTCCTGCGGGAAACACACGGCCACGGCGTTGACGTGGTGCTCGACACCATCGGCGGCAACACTTTGTCACGCAGCCCGGACGCACTGGCACAGCTGGGCAGGGTGGTCTCCATCGTGGACATCGCGCAGCCGCAAAACCTGATCCAGGCCTGGGGCAAGAACGCCAGCTACCACATGGTCTTCACCCGGCAAAACCGCGGCAAGCTGGATGAACTGAGCGCGCTGGTAGAACGCGGCCAGCTGCGCCCGCACGTGGGCGCCGTCTACCCGCTGGCCGACATCCCGCTCGCCCATGCCCGGCTGGAAAGCGCCAACAATGGCCTGCAAGGGAAAATCGCGATTGCCGTCGTGCCAGCGGAAGCGCGCTTCCGGTATCATTCGGTATGAATACGATTTCTTTCCAACCGTTTATTATTGGTGTCGCTGGCGGTAGCGGCAGTGGCAAGTCAACAGTGTCCCAGCAAGTGCTGGCGTCATTTGGCGCTGAGATGGTCTCAGTCGTGATGCAGGACGACTACTACTGCGACCAGACCCATCTCACGCCTGAAGTCCGCCGCCAGCAGAACTACGACCATCCCCAGGCTTTCGACTGGCCGCTGCTGGTACAGCATGTCCAGTCCCTGCGCAACGGTGAAGCCATCGAGATGCCGGAGTACGACTTCACGCTCGACAACCGCTCCAACCGCACCATTCCCGTCAAACCAGCGCCGGTCATCGTCATCGAAGGCCTGTTTGCCCTCTATGACGAGGCCTTGCGCGACATGATGTCGCTGAAGATCTTTGTCGACACCGCCTCGGACATCCGCTTCATCCGCCGCATGCAGCGGGATATCACGGAGCGCGGCCGCTCAGTGGAAAGCGTGGTCGGCCAGTACCTGGACACCGTACGCCCGATGCACAAGCAATTCATCGAGCCGACCAAGCGCCACGCCGACCTGATTATTCCGCATGGCGCCAATGGCCCGGCGGTGGACATGATTACCACCAAGGTCGCCAGTGTGATCGGCCGGATCAAGTAGTCCTGACCAGCGCGCGCGCACTGCCGCGCGCTTCCTCTTCCAGTTTAAAGACGCTCACCACCTTCGCCAGGTTGGCGGCTTGCTCCTGCAGCGAGCCGGCCGCCGCCGCGGCTTGTTCCACCAGCGCGGCGTTCTGCTGCGTCGAACTGTCGATCTCCGTCACCGCCAGATTCACCTGCGCGATGCCTTCGCTCTGCTCGTGGCTGGCCGAGACGATTTCGCCCATGATGCTGGTCACCTGTTCAACCGAGGTCACGATACGGCTCATGGTGTCGCCCGCCTCGTCCACCAGCACGCTGCCGGCATCCACCTTCACCACCGAATCGTTAATCAGTTCCTTGATCTCCTTGGCCGCAGCAGCCGAGCGCTGCGCCAGCGTGCGGACTTCCGACGCCACCACGGCAAAGCCACGTCCCTGCTCACCCGCGCGCGCCGCTTCCACCGCCGCATTCAAGGCCAGGATATTGGTCTGGAACGCGATGCCGTCAATGACGGCAATGATGTCGACGATCTTGCGCGAGCTGTCCTTGATCGACTCCATGGTCTGCACCACGCGCCCCACCACCGCGCCACCTTCCGCCGCGATGCCGGCAGCCGACTGCACCAGCTGATTGGCCTCGCGCGCGCTGTCGGCATTCTGCGTCACGGTGGCCGTCAGCTGCTCCATTGCCGATGCGGTTTCTTCCAGGCTGGAGGCCTGCGCTTCCGTGCGCGAGGACAAGTCCAGATTGCCGCTGGCGATTTCGCTCGATGCGGTGGCGATCGTCTCGGTGCTGTCGCGCACCTGGCGGATGGTGCCGTTCAGCGACGACACGAAACGGTTAAAGCCATCCGCCAGCGCGCCGACTTCATCCTGGCTCTCCACCGGCATGCGGCGGCTCAGGTCGCCATTGCCGTCAGCGATCTCGCTAAGCAGCTGCGCCGCGCGCGCCACCGGTGCGGCAATCGCCATGCTCACCAGATAAATCACAAACATGCCGATGCCTCCGCCCACCAGGCCACCTACCAGCGCGGAAATCGTCACTGAACGCGTCACCTGGCCCAGCACTTCGGCTTCCGGCACCTCCGCGATCACATACATATTCAGCTCAGGCAAAAACGACGACGCCACCAGGCGCTTGCCGTCCGGCGCGGAATACGCAGCGCTGGCGTAACGTTCGCCTTTCAACAGTTCACCGCTCAACTTGTCGCTAAAGCCCGGCAGGTCCTTCATGAAGTGCTTGCCGTCGGCCAGCGCAGAATCGCGGTGCACGATCAGCATGCCGTTCGGCCGCGCCAGGTACACAAAGCCCGACTTGCCCACCTTGTAGCTGCGGATGGTTTCGGCCAGCTTGTCGACTGCCAGGCCCAGGCTGGTGATGCCGGTCTTGCCGTCGCCCGCGTCAAAGCGCGTGTTGATGAAGACGTTGTAGCTGCTGGCGCCCGGTTCCTTGTCCAGATTCAGCGAGTAGCGCTTGCCACTGGCCATGAAATCGTAAAACCAGTGGTCAGCCGCCGCGTTTTTGTCCAGCGTGCGGTTATAGCCCTTGTCGTCGTAGTATTTGCCGGTCGACGCCGACACCCACGACACCGCTGCCGCCCCCGTGCTGCGGCGCATGCTGGTCGCGTAGGCCTTCCACGCATCCTGGCCGCTATCGGGCAAACCGGCTTTTTCCCAGTCCAGCAAAAATGTGTTGGCTGAAATCGACAATGCGGCCGCCAGCGGCTCGCCGATCTGGCGCTGGATGTCGTTGCGGATCTCGCCGATCTCCGCCGGCAGCTCCTGCGTCACCACCCGTTCGCGGATGCCGTTGCCCGTCATGACCACGCTCAGCGTGGCGGACACTACCAGAAACAGCAGCAGGCAACAGGCCATGCTGAGCATCAGCTTGTTACGGATAGACAGACGGCGCAAGAAGTCAGGCATGTAGGGCTCCCGGGCAGCTTCAGTAGTGAAATGAGCGTATCGAAACAAGCCACTCTGCGCAAGCAAAAGCTGGTGTTCAATCGAACGGGCTGTTGCGCCCGTTTGGCCATATGATTTCGTCAATATGGCCTTTTTATAACCCACGATGCTCTCGAAACTCTCGTTTCGCCAGCTGCTATTGGGCGTCTTTTTGCTGATCGCCGTGCTGCTGAGCGCCGCCTCGCTGCACGCGCTGTGGACGCTGGACCGCCTGGCGGCGCACAGCCGCGATAGCGGACGCCACGCACTGGCCCTCACCGAAAACATCCAGCAACTGGCGGAACGCAGCGTCGCCATGACGCGCAGCGCGCGCCAGTATCTGGTGCTGGACGATCCGGCCTTCCGCAAGCGCTATGCCGACGCCTGGCGCGACGCCCAGCTGCTGCTGGATGCGGTCGCCACCGCCCTGCCCTACACGCCGCCGCCCGTGTTCGAACAATGGCGCGCTTCGGGCGAGCAGGCCTGGAATATCCTGCAAACGCCCTCGCGTCCGCGTTCCAGCGCCCGCCAGCAGGCGCTGGAACGCGTGCTGGCGCCGCTGCCCGGCGTCAACGACCAGCTCGCCGAAGAGGCCAAACAGGAGGTGGAACGCCGCAACAGCCTGCTGCTGGCCGAACTGGATCAGCGGCGCGCCGTGCTCAAGGCGCAAGTGATAGGCTCCATTGTGCTGGCGGCGCTGCTGGCCGGCGGCTTCGGCTTGTGGCTGTCGCGTCCGCTGGAGCAGATCGAGCAGGCCATCGACACGCTGGGCGAGAACCGCTACGACCAGGCCATCGACGTGCGCGGCCCAAGCGATCTGCACCGCGTGGGCCAGCAGCTGAATTGGCTACGCCAGCGCCTGGGCGATCTGGAGGCGGACAAGGCGCGCTTCCTGCGCCATATCTCGCACGAACTCAAGACGCCGCTGGCGGCCTTGCGTGAGGGCGTGGCCTTGCTGGAAGACGGCGTGGCTGGCGCGCTGTCGCCCAACCAGCGCGAGATCGCCGGCATCCTCAACCAGAACACGGTCGCGCTGCAATCGCAGATCGAAGCGCTGCTGCGCTACAACGCCGCCACCTTCGACGCCCAGCATGTGCAGCGCCAGCGCGTTGACATGAACAATCTGCTGACCCAGGCCATCGACAGCCAGCGCCTGCAGTGGCAGGCAGCGCGGCTGACCGTCATTGCTGAAGGGCGGGCCAGTCCGATCACGGCCGATGCCGACAAAATGGCCATCGTGCTGGGCAACCTGCTATCGAACGCGGTGCGCTTCAGTCCTGCCGGCGGCCTGATCAGCTTCCGCCTCGGCGAACTCAACGACAAGCTGCTGCTCGATTGCGTTGACCAGGGACCAGGCGTGGCGCCGGAAGACGCGGCGCGCATCTTTGAACCGTTTTACCAGGGACAGCGCCAGCCGCCCGGCGCGCGCCGGGGCAATGGCATCGGCCTGTCCATCGTGCATGAATACGTGGCCGCGCATGGCGGCGTCCTGAAACTGCTGCCGTCTGAACGGGGCGCCCACTTCCATCTTGAACTGCCTTATGAAAGCTAACTCCTGTCTCGTGCTGCTGGCCTGCCTGCCACTGGCAGCTTGCACCTTAAATTCGCCGATGCCGGCCGAACCGGCGCCGCTGCCGCCCCCACCACAGGTGGTAGAAGTGGTAACGCCGCCGCCACCGCCGCCCGATGAGGTGGGGCCGCTGCTCAGCTATCACCAGAGCCTGCGGCGCATGAGCCAGGGCGAGCTGGTCAAGGAGCTGAGCGGCCTCGGCCTGCAACAGCGCAGTCCGCGCGTCGCCCTCCAGATGGGCATGGCGCTGATGCTCACGCGCGGCAGCGGCGACCTGGCGCGCGCGCAGGCGCTGCTCGACAGCGTCGCCACTTCGGCCGATGTGGAGGCGGCGCCGTTCCGCGCGCTGGCGCAGCTGCTGTCCGCCAACTGCGCTGAAATGCGCCGGCTGTACGACCACACCGACCGCCTCACCGCGCAGCAGAAAGAAAGCCAGCGCCGCATCGACCAGCTCAATGACATGCTGGAAGGCCTGAAAGCCATCGAACGTACCTTGCCGGCCCGCCCGGCGTCCGGATCACAGGTGACCAAATGAGCACAACCCAAGGGCAAGGCGCCCACCTCCTGATCGTCGATGACGACGATGACCTGCTGCGGCTGCTGTCGATGCGGCTCAACGCCAATGGCTACCGCGTCACGGCGGTCGGCAGCGCCGAGGCTGCGCTGGCGCGGCTGTCGATCGAACTGCCGCGCCTGGTCATCAGCGACATCCGCCTGCCCGACCGCGACGGCATGTGGCTGTTCCAGGAAATCCGCCGCAGCTATCCGGCGCTGCCAGTGATCCTGCTGACCGCGCACGGCACCATACCGGACGCGGTGGAAGCCACCACGCTGGGCGCCTACGCCTATCTGACCAAGCCGTTTGACGCCAAGCTGCTGCTGGAACGCATCAGCCAGGCCCTGAGCCTGGCAGCGCCAGCCGCGCACGCAGCCGAAGGCAACGAGGAATGGCGCTCGGCCATCATCAGCCGCAGCCAGGGCATGGACGAGCTGCTGGCGGAGGCGCGGCTGGTGGCCGCCTCCGACGCCAGCATCCTGATCCGTGGCGAAAGCGGCACCGGCAAGGAGCTGCTGGCGCAAGCCATCCACAAGGCCAGCCGCCGCGCCAAGGCGCCCTTCATTGCGGTCAATTGCGGCGCGATCCCGGAAGCGCTGCTGGAGTCCGAACTGTTCGGCCACGTCAAAGGCGCCTACACCGGCGCCGTGAGCAGCCGCGAGGGTTTGCTGCAGGCGGCGGATGGCGGCACGCTGTTTCTTGACGAGATTGGCGACATGCCGCTGCTGCTGCAAGTCAAACTGCTGCGCGTGCTGCAGGAGCGCGTGGTACGCCAGCTGGGGTCGGATATCGCCAGACCGGTGGATATCCGCGTGCTGTCAGCCACCCACCGCGATCTCGACGCCGCCATGCTGGAAGGCCAGTTCCGTGAAGACTTGTACTACCGCCTCAACGTCATCACGCTGACCTTGCCGCCGCTGGCGCAGCGGCGCGAGGACATCGCCCCCATGGCCACGCAATTCCTGCAGACGCTGGCGGCCAAGTACGACAAGACCGTGCGCGGCTTCGCCCCCGATGCGCTGGAGGCGCTCACCACCTCGGCCTGGCCAGGCAATGTACGCCAGCTGTACAACGTCATCGAACACGTGTGTGCGCTGGCCACCGCGCCGCTGGTGCCCTTGTCGCTGGTGCAACGCGCGCTGCGCGTGCCGTCGCTGGAAGTGCTGAGCTACACGGAAGCGCGCCAGCGTTTCGAGCGCAATTACCTGGTTCAGCTGCTGAAACTCACGGATGGCAACGTGGCCGACGCTGCCCGTCTGGCCGAGCGCAACCGCACGGAGTTCTACCGTCTGCTGCAAAAGCATGAGCTGGACGCCAGCCTGTTCCGTGGCGATGTCGCCATCGAGCGACAAGAAGAGTCCGTTAAAAATCAATGACTTGGCAAATCGCGGCACGCCCGTGTCGCCGTTTCCCGACAAAAACCCGGCAATCTGGCCGAAAAATCCACAAGGTTGTGATTTCCCATTAGAAATTCATATCTAAGTCATTGAATTAGAAAGAAAAATCAGAGCTGGCACGGGGTTTGCAAAGGAGTGGGTAACGTCACAGACGTTTTATCCTCAAACTCGATAAAGGAAGCAAATCATGATGACCACTAAACTGATCGCCCGCCTGATGGTTGCCACCGCCCTGACCGCTGTTGCAGCAACCGGTACCGCATTCGCGCAACAGGAAGGTGCAATGGCTGGCGCCGCCAAAACCGGCACCGCCAGCAATGATGACGCCATCACCAGCAAGATCAAAGCTTCCCTGGCAGATCAAAAGCAAATCGGTGTGACCACCCAGGACGGCGTGGTGACCTTGAGCGGTAGTGTAGCGAACACCGACGTCGGCACCAAAGCCATCCAGGTGGCATCGGCTGTGCCTGGCGTGAAGGAAGTTAAAAGCGAACTGACCGTCGCTTCGAAGTAATTTCGTCAGTATTTGGTAGTTCCGAGCAGTAGCAGTAAGGGCACTAAATAGGAGTAGCTGCCCCAACCCTTTGCCGGACGGTGTGCGTAGACACCGTCCGGATTTTTTTTTATCAGCTCAGGTTTTCGAGACGGATCTTGGTCACGCTGCCGCACACGGTCGGCAGGCCTTCCATCTTGGCGATGGCGGCGGTGACGTGCTTCTCCTGCGTCTGGTGCGTCAGGAAGATGATGTCGGTACGGGTTTCGCCGTCCGCCGGTTCTTTCTGCAGCATGGCGTCGATCGAGATGCCCGCATCGGCCAGGATGCGCGTCAGGTCCGCCAGCACGCCTGGCTGGTCGCTCACGTTCATGCGCAGATAATAGCTGGTGGTCACTTCCGACATCGGCAGGATCTCGATGTTGGTCATGGCATTCGGCTGGAACGCCAGGTGCGGCACACGGTGCTCCGGGTCGGCTGTGGCCAGGCGCGTGATGTCCACCAGGTCGGCAATCACCGCCGACGCGGTCGGTTCCGAACCGGCGCCCTTGCCGTAGTACAGCGTCGCGCCGACAGCGTCACCCTGCACCAGCACGGCATTCATTGCGCCTTCCACATTGGCGATCAGACGCTTGGATGGTATCAGCGTCGGGTGCACGCGCAGCTCCACGCCTTCCTTGCCGTTGACCTTGGCGCGCTTGGCGATGCCCAGCAGCTTGATGCGGTAGCCCAGCTGCTCGGCGTAGCGGATGTCCACCGCGTTGAGCTTGGAAATGCCTTCCACATGCGCCTTGTCGAACTGCACCGGAATGCCGAACGCAATCGCCGACATGATGGTGGCCTTGTGCGCCGCGTCCACGCCTTCGATGTCGAAGGTCGGGTCGGCTTCCGCATAGCCCAGTTCCTGCGCCTGCTTGAGTACGGTGGCGAAGTCCAGGCCCTTGTCACGCATTTCGGACAGGATGAAGTTGGTGGTGCCGTTGATGATGCCGGCCAGCCAGTCGATGCGGTTGGCAGTCAAGCCTTCACGCAGCGCCTTGATGATCGGGATGCCGCCGGCCACGGCCGCTTCAAACGCCACCATCACGCCCTTGGCTTGGGCCGCAGCGAAAATCTCGTTGCCATGCACGGCCAGCAGCGCCTTGTTGGCGGTGACCACGTGCTTGCCGTTCGCAATCGCTTTCAACACCAGCTCGCGCGCCTGCTCGTAGCCGCCGATCAGTTCGACGACGATATCGATATCCGGGTCGTTGACGATGTCCATTGGGTTGGCCACCACGGCCACCTTGCCACCGGTGCGCGCCTTGGCGCGTTCCAGGTTGCGGGCCGAGACGGCCACCACTTCGATGCTGCGGCCGGCGCGGCGGCGAATTTCTTCCTGGTTGCGCTCCAGCACGTCAAACGTCCCACCGCCGACATTACCGACGCCCAACAAGCCTACTTTGATTGGTTTCATAATGTGTTTCCGTAGATCTGAATTAGAAGCTGGCGCCGTGGCGCTTGCGGTAGCTTTCCATGAACTTGGCCATGCGGCCGAAAGCTTCCACCATATCGTCCGAGTTCGGCAGGAACACGACGCGGAAGTGATCCGGCGCGATCCAGTTGAAGCCGCTGCCCTGAACGATCAGCACTTTGGTTTCGGCCAGCAGCTCGTACGCGAACTGCTGGTCATCCGCGATCGGATAGATCTTCGGATCGAGGCGCGGGAACATGTACAGCGCCGCTTTCGGCTTGACCACGCTGACGCCCGGAATCTCGGACAGCAGCTGGTAAGCCAGATCACGTTGCTTCAACAGGCGCCCGCCCGGTCCTACCAGGTCGTCGATGGACTGGTAGCCGCCGAGCGCAGTCTGGATCGCAAACTGCCCCGGTGCGTTGGCGCACAAGCGCATCGAGGCCAGCATATTCAGGCCTTCGATATAGTCTTTGGCGTGCGATTTCTCGCCCGACACCACCATCCAGCCGGAACGGTAGCCGCAGGCGCGGTAATTTTTCGACAGGCCGTTGAAGGTCACGAACAGGATATCGTCGGCCAGCGAGGCGATCGACACGTGCTCGGCGCCGTCATACAGCACCTTGTCGTAGATTTCATCGGCGTAGATGATGAGGTCGTGCTGGCGTGCCAGCTCGATGATTTGCAGCAGCAGCTCGACCGGGTACAGCGCGCCGGTCGGATTGTTGGGGTTGATGACCACGATCGCGCGCGTGTTCGGCGTGATCTTGCGGCGCATGTCCTCAATGTCGGGATACCAGTCCTGCTGCTCGTCGCAGATGTAGTGTACCGGCTTGCCGCCCGACAGCGACACGGCCGCCGTCCACAGCGGATAGTCGGGCGCCGGCACCAGCACCTCGTCGCCATTGTTGAGCAGCGCGTTCATCGACATCACGATCAGTTCGGAGGCGCCATTGCCCAGGTAAATGTCGTCGATGCTGACGCCACGGATATTCTTGCCCTGGGTGTAGTGCATCACCGCCTTGCGCGGCGCAAACATGCCCTTGGAATCGGTGTAGCCGGCCGCGTTGGACAGGTTGATTTTCATGTCCTGAACGATCTCGTCCGGAGGATCAAAGCCGAACACTGCCAAGTTGCCAATATTCAACTTCGTGATCTTGTGGCCCTCTTCCTCCATTTGCCGGGCTTTTTCTGGCACCGGACCGCGGATCTCGTAGCAGACTTCCGCCAGTTTGTTCGATTTTTGAATCGGTCGCAAAATAAAATCCTGTGTATGTGAGGCAAACTTCTCTGACCTGCCAAAACACCGGCGCCGGCCTTTGCTGCAATGCGAAAATAACCATTCTGCCGAAAGGCACTGATTTAAGCAACCTTTCAGGCCGTGGCCCCCTTGAAAACGATACAATAATGCTTCTTTTGCCGACCAAATCCGCGATTCCGTCATGAAGCTCCACCAAAGCGATACCCAAAAATACCAGACCGTCACCGGTTACGATGACAGCGGCGTTGAAATCAACGCCGAGCGCTACAACTACAGCCTCATCGTCCTGCCCGAAACCCCGCCACGCGCCTGGAATGCGCCCAGCTTTGATTCGCTGACCAAGGAGCACTTCGACCTCATCGGCGAAGACCATCCGGACGTGGTCATCCTCGGCACCGGCGACCGCCAGCGCTTCATCCACCCCAAGCTGACAGCCGCGCTGACCATGCGCCGCATCGGCGTGGAATGCATGGACAGCCAGGCCGCCTGCCGCACCTACAACATCCTGATGGGCGAGGGCCGCAAGGTCACGCTGGCCCTGGTGATTGACGCCAACAAGGGCAAAAGCGCCTGATGAACGACCTGTATAACTCCAAAAAACTCATCTGGTCGCTGCTGGCGGCGTTTGTCCTCGTCTGGCTGTATGTGCTGGGCGTACGCACGCTGGTGCCGCCCGATGAGGGCCGCTACGCCGAGATGGCGCGCGAAATGTGGGCCAGCGGCGACTGGATCACCACCCGCCTCAACGGCATCAAATACTTTGAAAAACCACCGCTGCAAACCTGGATGAACGCACTCTCCTTCGCCGCCTTCGGCCTCGGTGAGTGGCAGGCGCGCCTGTGGACCGGCCTGTGCGGCCTCGGCGGCGTGTTCCTCACCGGTTATGCCGGCCACCGCGTATTTGGCGCGCGCGCCGGCTTTTACGCTGCGCTGGCGCTGGGCTCGAGCCTGTTCTGGGTGGCTTGCGGCCAGATCGATTCGCTGGACATGGGCCTGTCGGGCATGACCACCATCGTGCTGTGCGCGGTGCTGATTGCCCAGCACGATGGCGCCACCGAGCGCGAGCGCCGTAACTGGATGCTGGTCTGCTGGGCCGGCATGGCACTGGCGGTGCTGGCCAAGGGCCTGATCGGCCTGGTGCTGCCGGGCGCCGTACTGGTGCTGTACACCGCCCTGTCGCGCGACCTGGCGATCTGGAAGCGCCTGCATCTGGTCAAAGGCCTGCTGCTGTTCTTTGCCATCGCCACGCCATGGTTTGTGCTGGTGGGCCTGAAAAACCCCGAGCAGCCGCACTTCTTCTTCATCCACGAACACTGGGAACGCTTCTTCCTCAAGACCCACCATCGCGAAGGCGCGTGGTACTACTTCCTGGTGCTGCTGATCCCCGGCATCATGCCGTGGCTGGGCGTGCTGCCGCAGGCGATGTTCCATGGCATCCGGCGCGAACCGGGCGTCGCCTTCCAGCCCAAGCTGCTGCTGCTGATCTGGGCCGTGTTCATCACCTTCTTCTTCAGCTACTCCAGCTCCAAGCTGCCGGGCTACATCCTGCCGATTTATCCGGCGCTGGCGCTGCTCATCGCTACCTACCTGGAAGGCGCCTCGCGCCTGAACCGCATGATCGCGGCCGGCCTGCTGATCCTGGTCGGCGTGGCCGGCCTGGCTGCCGTGCCGCAAATGGCCCAGATGGCAGTGCGCCATCCGGACGAGCGCATCTTGCTGGAAGCCTATCAGCCGTGGGTGCTGACCGCCGCCATCGTGGCTGCCGCCGGTGGCGCCATCGCCATGCTGCATGCGCGCCATCTGCGCCGCGACCTGGCCGTGCTGACGCTGGCAATTGCCGGCTTCGTTTCGGTACAGCTTATCCTCACCGGTTTCGAGCCTTATGGCAAAATGCGCGCCGGTAAGGAGCTGGCCATGAAGATGCTGCCGGAACTGCAGGCGGATACCAAGATCTACTCGGTCAACACCTATGAGCAGTCGATGACCTTCTACCTGCAACGCACGGTCACGCTGGTCGATTACTGGGATGAGTTCACGTTTGGCCTGCGCCAGCAGCCGGAGCTGTCGATCCCGACCGTCGAAGGCTTTATCGAGAAGTGGGAAGAACACAGCGCCGCCAACGTCAAGGCCCTGGCCATCGTCAGCGACGACGCTTATGAAAAACTCAAGGCCAAGGGCGTGACCATGCGCGTGATTGCGGAAGATACGCGCCGCCTGGTCATTACCAATCTGTAATGGTTAAATCGTTAAATGAATATTGCAACTTTTAGTTTTATCGTTGTGGGCGTCCTGCTCAACGCCGTCGCCCAGCTACTGCTCAAGGCGGGCGCCCGCAACGTCGGCGAAATCCACCTGACGCTGAGCAATCTGTTCAGCGTCGGCTGGCGCGTCGCCACCCAGCTGCCCATTATTGGCGGGCTGACCTGTTACGTATTGTCGGTGGTACTGTGGATTATCGCGCTGTCGCGCGTCGATGTTTCCGTGGCCTATCCTATGCTGTCGCTGGGCTATGTGGTCACGGCCTTCGGCGCCTGGTATCTGTTCGGTGAAGCACTGTCCGTGCAGCGCCTGCTTGCCATTTTTGTCATTCTGGTGGGCGTGGCCTGGCTGGCGCGTACCTGACGAACAATTTAGAATGCCGCAATACGTCTTAAACAAATAATACGAATAACGAGAGTACAACCACCTCATGAGCGCTGATCTGCCATTCCTGCCCTTCTCCCGTCCCACGATAGACGAGGCCACCATTACCGCCGTTGGCGAAGTCCTGCGCTCGGGCTGGATCACCAGCGGCCCGAAAGTGGCGGCGTTTGAAGCCCAGATGTCCGAGTACTTCGGCGGCCGTCCGGTGCGTACCTTCAACTCCGGCACCTGCACCATGGAGATCGCGCTGCGCATCGCCGGCATCGGCCCGGGTGATGAAGTCATCACCACGCCGATCTCGTGGGTGGCCACGGCCAACGTCATCATTGAAGTGGGCGCCACGCCGGTGTTTGCCGACATCGACCCGGTCACGCGCAACCTCGACCTCGACAAGGTGGAAGCTGCGATCACGCCGCGCACCAAGGCCATCATCCCGGTCTACCTGTCCGGCCTGCCGGTCGATATGGACCGTCTGTACGCCATCGCCAAAAAGCACAATCTGCGCGTGGTGGAAGACGCTGCGCAAGCGTTCGGCTCGGAATGGAAAGGTCAACGCATCGGCGCCTTTGGCGACTTCATCTCGTTCAGCTTCCAGGCCAACAAAAACATCACCACGGGCGAAGGCGGCGCGCTGGTGCTGAACAACCTGGAAGAAGCCCGACTGGCGGAGAAATACCGCCTGCAAGGCGTGACCCGCAGCGGCGTCGATGGCATCGACGTTGACGTCCTCGGCGGCAAATACAATATGAGCGACATCATGGCCGCCATCGGCCTGGGCCAGTTCGCCAATATTGAAAAGATCACCGCGCATCGCCGCGCACTGGCACGCCGCTACTACGAAGCGTTCGGCCCGGACTTTGAGGCGCAATCGGGCGCCCAGTTGCCGCTGCAGGCTTTTGATAGCAGCAACTACCACCTGTTTCAGATCATCCTGCCGGATAACGGCCCGACCACGCGCGCCGACTTCATGAACGCGCTCAAGGACCGCTTCAACGTCGGCACCGGCTACCACTACGCGCCGATCCACCTGTTCACCATGTACCGCGAGCGCGGCTTCAAGGAAGGCATGTTCCCGGTCGCGGAAAAAATCGGCCGCCTGACCGTCACCCTGCCGATGTTCTACGCCATGACCAGCGCCGATGTCGACCGCACGGTCGCCGCTGTGAAAGCGATCCTGATCAAATGACCGACATGACCATCGCCCAGATCAAACCGGAAGTCTCGGTCGTCATCCCGATCTACAACGAGCAGGCCGGCCTGGCCGCGCTGTTTGCGCGCCTATACCCGGCGCTGGACCAGCTTGGCACCACCTACGAGATCGTGTTCGTCAACGACGGCAGCCGCGACAACTCGGTGTCGATCCTGGCCGAGCAGTTCCGCGCGCGCCCGGACGTCACGCGCGTGGTGCTGTTCAACGGTAACTACGGCCAACACATGGCGATTCTGGCCGGCTTCGAACAGGCGCGCGGCGACATCATGATTACGCTGGACGCCGACCTGCAAAACCCGCCCGAGGAAATCGGCAACCTGGTGGCCAAGATCCGCGAAGGCTATGACTACGTCGGCTCGATCCGCCGCAAGCGCCAGGATTCGGCATGGCGCACCTACGCGTCCAAGGCCATGAACCACCTGCGCGAGCGCATCACCAACATCAAGATCACCGACCAGGGCAATATGCTGCGCGCCTACGGCCGCAACGTCATCGACCTGGTCAACCAGTGCGCCGAGGTGAATACCTTCGTGCCGGCGCTGGCCTACCGCTTTGCACGCAACCCGACCGAGATCACGGTCGAGCACGAAGAGCGCGCGGCCGGCGAATCGAAATACTCGCTGTACAGCCTGATCCGCCTGAACTTCGACCTGGTCACCGGCTTCTCGCTGGTGCCGCTGCAGTTCTATTCGATGATGGGCATGCTGATGTCGATCATCTCCGGCCTGCTGGTGCTGGTGCTGGTGGTGCGCCGCCTGTTCCTGGGCGCGGAAGCGGAAGGTCTGTTCACGCTGTTTGCGATTGCGTTCTTCTTCATGGGCGTAATCTTGTTCGGCATCGGTCTGCTGGGCGAATACGTGGGCCGCATCTTCCAGCAGGTGCGCGCGCGGCCGCGCTATGTGGTGCAGACCGTGTTGCAGCAAAAACCGGGCGAGGCACTGGACAGCGTGCCGGTCAGCGCCGAAAAACGTACTGTAGGCCGTCCTCATGAGTGATTTCGAGTCCCGCAAGCGCGCCGTTGTCTTCGGCTACCACAATGTCGGCGTCCGCTGCCTCAAGGTGCTGCTGGCCGGCGGCGTGGAGGTCGCGCTGGTGGTCACGCACGAAGACAGCGCCAGCGAGAACATCTGGTTTGAATCCGTGATCTCGCTGTGCGAGGCGGAAGGCATCCCCTACATCACGCCGGCCAACGCCAAATCGCCGGAACTGCTGGCGCAGGTCCAGGCGCTCCAGCCGGACCTGATGTTCAGCTTCTACTACCGCCACATGCTGCCGGCTGAACTGCTGGCCGTGGCGCCCGCCTTCAATATGCACGGCTCGCTGCTGCCGGAATACCGCGGCCGCGCGCCCGTCAACTGGGCCGTGCTGCATGGCGCCAGCGTCACCGGCGCCACGCTGCACGAGATGACCGTCAAGCCCGACGCCGGCGCCATCGTCTCGCAGATGGACGTGCCGATCCTGCCCGACGATACCGCGCATGAAGTGTTCGGCAAGGTGCAGGTGGCGGCCGAGCAGGCGCTGTGGCGCGTGCTGCCGTCGCTGCTGGATGGCAGCGCGCCGCGCCTGCACAACGACCTCAGCAAGGGCGGCTATTTCAGCGGCCGCAAGCCAGAAGACGGCCGCATCGACTGGCTGATGCCGGCCCAGGAAGTCTACAATCTGCACCGCGCAGTGGCGCCGCCCTACCCGGGCGCCTTTACCGATATCGACGGGGTGCGCTACGTGATCCAGCGCGCCCGCCTGAATGGCAATTTTGGCAATGTTGTTTCCCTCAGTTTGCCACCTGGCTTGACAGTAGTAGATAATTGCATCTTTGGCGTGTGCGGCGATGGCCGCATGCTGACGATTTCCGCTTTGACGGCCGATGGCGAACCCATCACGGCCGAGCAGTTGCAAACCCGCCTGGCCGCCCGCGTATAAAGCGGCGCCAGCGGACCTAGAACATTACCTGGACAATCAACATGAAAAAAGTACTCATCCTCGGCGTCAATGGCTTCATCGGCCATCACCTGTCGAAGCGCATTCTGGAAACCACCGACTGGCACGTGTACGGCATGGACATGAACACCGACCGTATCACCGACCTGCTGGAGAATGAGTCCTACAAGTCGCGCATGCACTTCTTCGAAGGCGACATCACCATCAACAAGGAATGGGTCGAGTACCACGTCAAAAAGTGCGACGTGATCCTGCCGCTGGTGGCGATTGCCACGCCATCGACCTACGTCAAGGCGCCGCTGCGCGTGTTTGAACTGGACTTCGAAGCCAACCTGCCGATCGTGCGTTCGGCTGCCAAGTACGGCAAGCACCTGGTGTTCCCGTCGACCTCGGAAGTGTATGGCATGTGCCACGACGAAGAGTTCGATCCGGAGAACTCGGAACTGATCTGCGGCCCGATCAACAAGCCGCGCTGGATCTACTCCAACGCCAAGCAGCTGATGGACCGCGTGATCTGGGGCTACGGCATGGAAGGCCTGAACTTCACCCTGTTCCGTCCATTCAACTGGATCGGCGCCGGCCTGGATTCGATCCACACGCCTAAAGAAGGTTCGTCGCGCGTGGTGACCCAGTTCTTCGGCCACATCGTCCGTGGCGAGAACATTTCGCTGGTCGACGGCGGCCACCAGAAGCGTGCGTTCACCGACATCGACGACGGTATCGATGCGCTGATGAAGATCATCGACAACAAGAACGGCGCCGCCACCGGCAAGATCTACAATATCGGCAATCCGGTCAACAACTACTCGATCCGCGAACTGGCCAACATGATGCTGGAACTGGCGCCGAAATACCCTGAGTACGCCGATGGCGCCGCCAAGGTGCAGATCGTCGAAACCACCTCGGGCGCCTACTACGGTGCGGGCTACCAGGACGTGCAGAACCGCGTGCCAAAGATCACCAACACCTGTGAAGAGCTGGGCTGGAAACCAACCACCACCATGGCTGACGCGCTCAAGAAAATCTTCGACGCCTACCGCAGCCAGGTCGCCGAAGCACAGAAACTGATGGACTAAGCATTGACCGCTAACGCAACTCACAAGCCGCTGATGGTGTTGAAGATTGATGTCGACACCTACCGCGGCACCCGCGAAGGCGTACCCAACCTGGTACGCATGCTCAAGGCGCACCACGCTGGCGCCACCTTTTTGTTCTCGCTGGGTCCGGATCACACCGGCTGGGCGCTGCGCCGCGCGCTGCGTCCAGGTTTCTTCAGCAAAGTCTCGCGCACCTCGGTGGTTGAACATTACGGTTTCAAGACCCTGATGTACGGCACCCTGCTGCCCGGCCCGGACATCGGCAAGCAATGCGCGGCCGAGATGCGCGCGGTGCAGGACGCCGGCTTTGAATGCGGCATCCACACCTGGGACCACGTGCTGTGGCAGGACAACGTCGCCAACCGCGACGCCGCCTGGTCGACCAGCATGATGCGCAAGGCCGCCGCCCGTTTCACGCAAGTGTTTGGCGTGGCGCCGCGTACCCATGGCGCGGCCGGCTGGCAGATGAACAACGGCGCCTTCCATGAGCATGACACGGCCGGCTATGGCTACGCCTCCGACGGCCGCTGCGTGCTGAACGCCAATGGCACGCTGGCCAATCCGGCCGATGGCCCGCACCGCCTGTCCGACGGCGGCCAGGTGCTGCAGCACATCCAGATGCCGACCACGCTGCCGACGCTGGACGAGCTGCTCGGTTGCGAAATCGATGGCGTCACTATCGGCACCGGCAATATCGCCGCCTTCCTGCTCAAGCTGACCGAAGGCGCCACGCGCGACCATGTTTATACTTTGCACGCAGAGCTTGAAGGACAGAAACTTGCCCCCATATTCGGGCAGTTATTGGCAGGTTGGCAAGCACAGGGATACCAGTTGGCGTCCATGTCCGACTACTATCAGAAGATCCAGCATCTGCCGATGCCGGTTTGCCCCATCACCTGGGGCGAGCTGCCGGGACGTTCTGGCCAGTTGATTACCCAGGGCGCAGCCCAAGCTTAATAACCCCTCCAGGAGACGCCAGTGGCTGACGCAATAAGCAATTTTTCCGCACCGATGACCAGCGGCCAGACCTTCGAGCTGTCCGGCCGGCCGGCACGTTACACCGTGCTGTTCTTCTACCCGAAGGACAACACCCCTGGCTGCACCACCGAAAACATGGCGTTCCGCGACCTGCACGAGCAGTTCCAGGCGGCCGGCACCGAAATCTACGGCATCAGCCGCGATTCGATCCGCTCGCACGAGGGCTTCAAGGCCAAGCTGGGCCTGCCGTTCGAACTCATCTCCGATCCGGAAGAAGCGCTGTGCCAGCAGTTCGGTGTCATGAAGATGAAGCAAATGTATGGTAAGACTGTACGCGGCATTGAGCGCAGTACGTTTGTGATTGACGCTCAAGGCCAATTGGTGAAAGAATGGAGAGGCGTGAAGGTAGCAGGTCACGTCGATGAAGTGCTGGAATTTGTAGCGCATCAGGCTTGAGTTGTAGCGTTGCAGCTTCCGGTTTACTCAACCAGCAGGAACGTAACCACATTTTGAGTCAGCACTGTACCTCTTACCCTCCTCGGTGGCCATCCGGCCACCCTGCGGTACTCACCGGGCTGCAACTATGCCCATCGGCAGTCTTTCACCTGTTTTCCCCTAAAGCATCCACCCCATCCGGTTTCCGCGCAGCTGTACGCTTGGCGGCGCGCGCCTATGGGCGGATTCCTCCAGTTAATTTTCGATTGAGATCCTGATGCCACTGCCAAAATTACCAAGTAAGCCAGCGACTATACTGCTGGCAAAAGATTACCCTAAGGCCAGCGGCCCACGTCCGTCTCCTGCCCTCGCGGCAGTCGCCGACATCGCGCCTGAGCCTGCACCAGCGCCGAAGAAGGCGGCAACCGTTAAAGCCGTTCCCGCAGCAAAGAAACCCGTCGTTGCCAAAGCCCCTGCCCCGCTCAAAGGCAAAGCTGTGGCCGCTGTACTGAAAGCCGCACCAGCGGTGCTGCAAGCCGCTGCCGACACCATCGAAGCCAAAGGCAAATCGTCGCCGCGTGGCAAAGTCACGCCGATTACGGCCGAGGCGCCACATCCCGCCAAGCACAAGGCGAACGAAGTGGCGATCAAGTCGTCCACCAGCCGCCATGCGGACAAGACCGGCACCACCAAGATGTTTGTGCTGGACACCAACGTGCTCATGCACGATCCATCGTCGCTGTTCCGCTTTGAGGAGCACGATGTCTACCTGCCGATGATGACGCTGGAAGAGCTGGACAACCACAAGAAGGGCATGACCGAAGTGGCGCGCAACGCCCGCCAGGTGTCGCGCACGCTCGACGCGCTGGTGTCCAATACCGATGACGACGCCATCGAAAACGGCATTCCGCTGTCCAAGCTGGGCAACAAGGACGCCAAGGGCCGTCTGTACTTCCAGACCCGCCTGCAAACGGCGGAGCTGCCAGTGGGTCTGCCTTCCGGCAAGGCCGACAACCAGATCCTGTCCGTGGTGCGGTCGCTGGAAGCGGAGCAGGAAGGCCGCGCCATCGTGCTGGTGTCGAAAGACATCAACATGCGTATCAAGGCGCGCGCGCTGGGCCTGCCGGCGGAAGACTACTTCAACGACCACGTGCTGGAAGACACCGACCTGCTGTACTCGGGCATCGTCCAGCTGCCGGACGACTTCTGGACCAAGCACGGCAAGGATCTGGAGTCCTGGCAGGAAAACAAGAACGGCCAGAGCGCCACGTTCTACCGCGTCACCGGGCCCTTCGTGCCGTCGATGCTGGTCAACCAGTTCGTTTTCCTGGAGCCGAAAAATGGCGAAGCGCCGTTCTATGGCCAGGTCAAGCAAATCAACGGCAAGACCGCCGTGATCCAGACCCTGCGCGATTTCAGCCACAACAAGAACAACGTCTGGGGCGTCACCGCGCGCAACCGCGAGCAGAACTTTGCCCTGAACCTGCTCATGAATCCGGAATGCGACTTCGTCACGCTGCTGGGCCAGGCGGGCACGGGTAAAACCCTGCTGGCCCTGGCGGCCGGCCTGGCGCAAGTGCTGGAAACCAAGCTCTACAACGAAATCATCGTCACCCGCGTGACGGTGCCGGTCGGTGAAGACATCGGTTTCCTGCCGGGCACGGAAGAAGAGAAAATGTCGCCGTGGATGGGCGCGTTTGACGACAACCTGGAAGTGCTGAACAAGTCCGACTCGGATGGCGGCGAATGGGGCCGTGCGGCAACGCAGGACCTGATCCGTTCGCGCATCAAGATCAAGTCGCTCAACTTCATGCGCGGCCGTACCTTCGTCAACAAGTTCCTGATTATCGACGAAGCGCAAAATCTGACGCCCAAACAGGTCAAGACGCTGGTGACGCGTGCCGGTCCGGGTACCAAGATCATCTGCCTGGGTAACATCGCGCAGATCGATACGCCGTACCTGACCGAAGGTTCGAGCGGCCTGACCTATGTGGTGGACCGCTTCAAAGGCTGGTCGCACAGCGGCCATGTGACGCTGGCGCGCGGCGAACGCTCGCGCCTGGCGGACCACGCCAGCGAAGTGCTGTAATGACGTAAATCGTTTAGATAGTTTTCAGCCCCGCCCGCAGCAATGCCGGCGGGGCTGTTTTTTTGGAGCCCGCTTAAGCCTGCTGTTTGCGGCGACGACGCGCAACCGCGCCAACCACGCCCAGGCCACCCAGCAACATGGCATAGGTTTCCGGCTCAGGCACGGCGGCAGCCAGCTGCAGCGAGCTATTGTTGAAGCTCTGGAATGCACCGCCATTCACCGCGTACTGCACCTGCTGGCCGCCGTCGCAGCAGCCTTCCAGGCCGTAGATGGTCAGCGTGTGATTGCCGGCCGACAGGGCCTGGTTATTGACCGCGAAGATGCCGCCAGTGTTGCTGTAGCTGCCAGCCCACCACATATCGCTGGTAGTCAGCGCGACCGACTGGCCGTCGAGGAACACGGCGCCGCCATTGCCGAAGTCAACACCGGCGCGGAACGAATACGTGCCGCCGGAACCAACACCGAAATTGATCGTGGACTTGAACGCAATATTGGTCGAGCCAGCGCCAAAGATGGCATTGTTCGACACATTGTCGTAGCTGCTCAGCACGGTCGAGCCGTATGGCGAACTGGCAACAGCCGCGTTGACGACGTCACGGTAATCGTTGGCGGTGGCTTGCACGCCCGCGTTCGAGTAACCAGTCTGGAAAGTGATGACGGCAGCTTCCGAGCTGCCATAAACCATAGCAACGGCCAGTGCGGCGAGTTTGACGAATTTCATATTGATCCCCGTGGAGGTTAGGTAAATAAAGCGTTGCGCTTGACCAGGTACGGGGATGGGGGACCTAGCTTGAGTATCTTTCTTTAAAGATACTTTAAATGCAATTGAGCATGGTTAGAATATTATCTGAGGCAATAATCCATGTCAATCACTCAAAACCTCAAACAGCGGGGTGTTTCCGTGCGTACGAAAGTGCTTGAAACCGGCGGCAACCTGTATGACACTAGACTTCCAAGTCGTTGATTTTGCCCGTGTTTGCTCTCAGCAGAGGTTAGACATCATGGACATCCCTATCCTGATCCAGAAGACGGTGGGCGCCAAGAAATACGGCGTGACGGTACCGGACATTCCTGGCTGTGTGACAACCGGTGACACAGTGGACAAGGCCATGAGCAATGCGACCAAGGCCATCTACGGCCACGTCGGCCAGCTGGTTGAGCAGGGCAAACCATTCGAAATCCGCCCTTCCGAGGTCGAAACCCTGTCGCAGGAACCCGATTATGCGGGTGGCATCTGGGCGCTGGTCAGCCTGGACCTGGCGCGCCTGGACGATCCGCCCGACGATTGAAATTAATTTTTTAGCATGTCTCCTTGTTGCAACCTTTTAAAATGCAAGCACTGAAATAATGACAACATTATTGCTGTATTTGCATTTTAAAAAATCTAAAACAAAGGGGATAAATCATGACCATTCGTATCGCCGTTTCGCGCGCCCTGCTGGGCGCTGTTGCCGTGCTGGCATTAGCCGGTACCGCTCAGGCAAGCAATATCCAGTATTTCGTCAACATTACCCAAGGCGCGGCCTCGATTACCGGGTCCATCACCACCGATGGCACGCTGGGCGACATTGGTGCAGCCAATTTGCTGGACTGGAATCTCTCGCTCAACGACGGTACGTCCAGCTTCACCCTGACCCACGGCAACTCCGCGGTGTACGCCTACTCCGCCTTTGTCGCCTCCAGCCACGATTTGTCGTTCAACTATTCATCCAACCATATCGCGCTGATTCAGAACCCCACTGTGGGCTCCGGCCACAATTACTGGTGCATGGATGGTTCTTCGGCGTATTGCAGTGGCAGCGCGGTGTCGTCGAATAACTGGCGCCTCGACGGCGCGCGGATCAGCAATGGCCCTTACACAGGCCTGCATGCGATCGCCTCCGTACCCGAGCCAACCACTTACGCCATGCTTGGCGCAGGTCTGGGCCTGCTGGCCTTCGCGGCCCGCCGCAAGCAGCAATCCTGACCGGCCCTACCGGCCGCTACGCAGATGGATCAAGGGATACGGACGCCCTTGTCCATCCAGCGCTGACCTGCCGGTGCGCGCAAAGCCCATCCGTTCGTAAAACGCTGCGGCGCCGGGATTCTGTTCATTGACGTCGGTCGCCAGCGCCGGCTGCAACGCCAGCGCATGCTCCACCAGCGCCCTTCCGACACCGCGGCCATGGCAGGCGGGATCGACAAACAGCGCCTCCATCCTGTCGCCATCCAGCAGCATAAAGCCCTGCACGACATCGTGCTGGTCCACCGCCAGCCACAAGGGCGCGTGCGGCAGGAAGCCGCGCACCTCTGCCTCAATAGCGGCGCGGTCCGGCGCGCTCAGGAAGTCATGGGTGGCGTCCACCGCGCGGCGCCAGATATCGACAGCGCGTTCGCCATCACTGGCCTGGGATAATCTGATTTTCATAAAGTGCTTGACCTTCCCATCGCAGGAAAGTTTACAGTGTGGTTATCGTAACCGTTTCAAGGAGTATGCAATGTATCAGCTTCACGTCGAAAACATGAGCTGCGGCCACTGCGTTGGTGCGGTGACCAAGGCGGTGCAGGCCATCGATGCCAGCGCCAAAGTGGAAATTGATTTGGCCACCAAGTCGGTCAGGATCGACAGCGCCACGCCACTGGCGCCGCTGAAATCGGCCATCGCCGATGCCGGCTATCCGGTCACCAGCGCAAGCTGATTATTTTTCCAGCTCGGGATAATAGCGGAAGATGCCGCTTTCGTTAAACGGTATCCGCCGCTTCGAGCGCAGATAGGCGGCGATATTGGGCCGCTGCGCCACCTTGTCGCGCAAGGCGAACAGGCCTTGATACGATGGCGCCAGCTTGGCCATCGTTTTCGGGAACGCATAGCTCAGTCCTTCAATCAGCTGGAACAGCGACAAATCCACATAGCTTAGACGCGCGCCGACGGCGTAGCCGCCACGGCCAGGATTGTGCTGTATCACGCCTTCAAAATAATCCAGGAACTTGGGTATGCGCTGCTCCCGGAAATCCCTGGCGCGCGCCCTGGCTTCCTTTTTCTGGTCTTCATAATATTTGCTGGTGGAGATCGGGTGGTGCGTATCATGCGCCTCCGCGACGATATCCGCGATGGTCAGCTGCAGCTGGTTGGCCCACAGCCGCCCTGCTTCCGCGCGCGGCGCCAGCTTGTGCTTTGCGCCGAGGAACAGCAGGATGTTGGTGGTCTGCCCGATCAGCAGTTCGCCCGCCTGCAGCACGGGCGGTGCGAACGATGGATGCGCGACCTTGTCGCCATTCAGGCTGGCCATCAATGCAGGCATGCCCTTCTTCTGCCGCGCCACATCGACGTACGGCACGCCTGCTTCCTCCAGCGCCAGCCGGACAAATTCACCGCGGCCTTGCAGGCCGTCCCAGTAGTAAAGTTGGTATGGAGTCGTCATCAGACCATGCTAGCACCGCCCCGGCCGAGGCGGCGCCCGTTAAAACACCGCTTTCAGCGTCAGGCGGAACGAACGACGTTCGGCCGGATGGTAGTGGATGTCGTTCACGCCCTCCGCCGGTTCGCCCGGCAGGCGCGAAGCGTAGTAGTAGTCCACATCGCTGACCTGGCGGTCAAACAGGTTGAAGGCATCCAGCTGCGCCGTCCAGCGGCGGTTGAATTTGTAGCCGACCCGCGCATACGCAATCGCCGTCGTTGCTGAACGCTGGCTGTTATCTTCAACCAGCGGACGCGGACCGAAGTAGCGCATCTGGAACGCCGCCGACCACGGTCCCAGATCGATCACCGTCGCACCAAGCGACGCCACCTTGCCGATCGCGCCCGGGATGTAGTCGCCCACCTCGTCATGCTCCGTGTAGCGGCCGCGCGAGTAGGCCAGGTCCAGATCGAACAGCAGCCACGCATTGGCGATGTAGTGGTTATTCCACTCGATGCCGGAACGGTAGCTGCCACGGCTCGGCGAGGTATCGCCAGCATCGCCGGAAAACACCAGCTCCGACTCCGAGCGCAGCTTCCACACCGCGACCGAGCTTTGCAAGCCAGGCAGGAACTCGGTGCGCGCACCAATCTCCGCGCCGCGCGTCTTGACCAGCGGCGTGACCGGATCGATAGGTTCGCGCTCCTTCGGCGTCAGATGCACCGTGGTGCCGCGCGCATCGTTGCTGTGAAAGCCTTCGCCGTAGTTGACGAAGAATTCGGTCCTGGCCCATGGCCCCAGCACCACGCTGAATTTCGGCGAGGTGGTGCCGGCACTGACCTTGCCCGAGTTTTCAGCGATATTGCTGTTCACATCAAAGCGATAGCGGTCATAGCGCAAGCCCGCCGTGGTGCGCAGCCAGTCACGCCACTGCACGGTGCTTTCCAGATAGGCAGCCAGGCTGCCCTCCTTCACCCTCGATTCCGTGATGGTGCGCAGCGTCTGCTGGTTGTGCGTCGCATATAGCGCCAGCGGCGACAGATAATCGTAGCGTCCCTGCACGCCAACCTTGTTGCTGACATCAACGCCACCCCAGTGGCTGAACCACGTCTGCGCCACGTCAAAACCACCCATGCGGCGTTTCTCCGTCTGCCGCGACTGATCGCCATTTTCAGGATCGTCGAGGAAATACGTGAAGTTGTTGAACAGCGTCAGACTCGATTGCACCAGATAAGCGTTCGCCTGGAACAGCGCATCGCTGCTGCGCTTGCGCATCGTCGCCGACACACTGTAGCGCGAGGTCCTGCCACCGTCGCTGGAATCGATGGCGCCATACGGATCGAGCGCGCCGCTCTGCACCGCACGCAGCGGAATCTGATTGCTGGCGCGCCAGGCGCCCTTGTAGAACATGCCGGTCACGCTGAACTGGTCATCGCTGGCGCCTTGCGCATAGCGCAGCACGCCCAGGCTTTTGTGGAACGCTTCCGGCTCCACCCACGGACCATTGTTATGTCCCAGTTCGGCGCCGTACACCAGATTGCCCGCGCCCAGCGGCGCCGAACCCGTCACCACCGAGCGCACGTAGCGGTTCTCGCCGAGCGTCACGCTGGCGGTGTTTTCTCTGAGCCTGTTCGCCAGCGTCATGTGCGCGGCGCCAGCGGAAGCGAAGTCGCCTTCATCCCCGTAATACGGACCTTTCTTGTAATTGATGCGGTCCACCAGCTCGGGGATCAGGAAGTTCAGATCCGTGTAACCCTGGCCGTGGGCATGGCTGCGCATGTTGACCGGCATGCCGTCGACAAACGTCGCAAAGTCCGTGCCGTGGTCCAGATTGAAACCGCGCAGGAAGTACTGGTTGGCCTTGCCGTCACCGGAGTGCTGCGTCACGATCACGCCCGGCACAAACTCCAGCAGCTCACCGGGCCGTAGCGCGGGACGATTGGCGATCAGTTCCGCCGTCACCGCGCCCTGGCTGGCGGCATTGGAGGTGCCAACGCCGTTATCGTAGTGGCCGCGCACTTCCACGGTGCTGGTATCCACAGGATCAGCGTAAGCGGCCAGCGGTAAAACCACCGCCAGCGCGACGAGGGATTTGTGCATCATAAGAAGCCTTTCAATTTCCGGAGTTTGTTACGCCGGCTGACATAGCCCACACCGACCAGCGCGGCGGCCAATGCCAGCAGCACCAGGGTGCCGACCGTCTTCTGCACCGGCGTCAGATTGGTCAGGGTCTGCATCTCAAAGCCGCTGACTTTGGCGTCGGCAGCTTCTGGCGTCGGCTTCGGTTGCGGCGCAGGCCTGGCCTTGGCCGGCGGCGATGGAGCTGGTTGCTGCGCCTCGGCCTTCGCCTGCAGCGCCTGCAGATCGGCGGCGGCGTTCTGCATCGCCACCTGCGGCGACGGCGCGGCGCCACCGGGACGTGCCGCCGCTGCCGCACCGCGTGCGATGGCCATATTGGAACCGACGTTGGGCACGAAATCCGGATTGAACTGCGGCGCCACCTTCAGCGTGGCCTTGCTGCACGAATCCGCGCTGCACGACACGCCAGCTTCCCTGATGGCCTGCGCATTCATCTGCGTCAGCCTGTTGCGCACTGCGTCGCCCGGCTTCCAGTAACCGCGTTCGATCGCGCTCAGCATACGGTCGGTGATCGCCTGGAATGCACGCAGGTTGCCAGCATTGGCGATGCGCTCGCGCACCTTGAGGCCATGGCGGTCTTCGACATAGGTGTCGTACATGCGCTGCCACTTGCCGCTGTCAACTACCTCGGGCACCGTCACCTGCCAGGCCCACAGGTAGTCCACCACACGGTTGAGATAACGCGCACCGGAGTAGCCTTCCTTGAGCATATTGTCAGCCCAGCGCGGATTCAGGTAACGCGCCTGCATTTCCTGGCCCATGTACTGCTCCAGCGTTTTGTGTGTGGCGCGGCGCGGATTGGCCAGGTCGCTGACCACCACCTCCGGCGTCCTGCCATCCACACTGCGAATCGCCATCGCGGTACCGCCCAGATACTGGAAGAAATCATCGTTATCCAGCGTCGCGAACAGATTGCTGGAACGGCTGTGCAGCGCGATCTGGCTGCCGGACAGCGCCTGCGTGAACAACTCGCGGCGCTGCTCAGGGCTGGCCTTGTCATTGCCCCAGTAACCGGCGCCGAACGGATGGCTCATGCGGTTGATGAACATATCCGCCACGTCCTTCTCGTTCTGCCAGGCGTTGGTGAGCGGGATCAGCTTTTCGATCTGCGTGCCATACGCGCCGCTCGGCAGGCCAAAAATGCGTACCGAGGCCATACGCTGCGCCTCCTCGGCCGTGATACCACGCCTGGCCAGCGCTGCGGCGACCTTGGCGCTATGTTGTTGCAGCACATTGCCGCCTTCATCCTCCTGCTTCTGCGCCAGCTGCGCGGCTTGATCCAGGAGCGCCAGCAGATTCGGGAACAGGTCGCGGAACAGGCCGGACGACACCAGCGTCACGTCCACGCGCGGGCGTCCCAGCTGCTTGCGCGAGATTGCCTGGACACCGGTCACGCGGCCGCGCTCATCCCAGCTGGGCCGCACGCCCATCAGCGCCATCGCCTGTGCCTCCATCACGCCTTCATGGCGCGAGGTCTCGACACCCCACAAATTCATGCTGAGCTTTTCCGGATAGGCGCCGTGCCGCTTGCGGTAATCCTCCACCAGCTGCTGCGCCAGTTTGGCGCCCGCCTCGTAGGTGGTCTTGCCCGGAATACGCGACGGATCAAGCCCGAAGAAGTTGCGCCCCGTCGGCAGCGCATTCGGATTGCGTAACAGGTCCGCGCTGGGACCCGTTGGAATATAGCGGCCGGACAGCGCCTGCATCAGACGGTCCAGTTCCAGCTGCGCGCTTTGCTCGATATCCGCTTCCAGCCGCGCGATGCGCGTGGCCTTCGGCTCGGCGCTGGCCTTGTCATCGAGACTAACGACAGCCCGCGCCATGGCATTGCGCTGTTCAGGATTCGGCGCAACGCCAAAGGTATGCAGGCCAAATGGCGTCAGCTTGCTGCCGATGTCGTCGAGATATTCCTCCAGGCCTTCCATATCCGCTTCCGACTTCAGCCCGGTCTTTTTCATGTCCTTCAACACACCACTTTTTGCAGCGAGACGGTTGATGGCTTTCAGATGGCTGGCCGCCAGCAGCGGGCTTTTCTGCTCGGCGACACGGTAGTCGTTCAGCAGCGCGCCCAATTCGCGCAGATCAGGATTCAGGCCCGCCACATCAAACGGCGGTGTCATATGGTCGATGATGGTCGCCATGCCGCGACGTTTGGCCTGGATGCCCTCGCCCACGTCATCCATCACATAGGGGTAGATGTTGGGCATGGCGCCAATCAGCGCTTCGGTCGGGTCGCTCTCCGACAGGCCGGCCTCTTTACCGCTCAGCCACTCCTGTGTACCGTGGGTGCCGATGTGCATGACGGCGTGGGCCCGAAAGTCTTTTTGCAGCCACAGATAAAACGCGATGTATTCATGCGATGGCGGCATGCTGACTTCATTGTGCAGCTTCTCCAGGTTCTGCTCCCACGCACGTCCCGGCTGCGGCGCCATGAGCACATTGCCAAAGCGGCGCGCCGGATAAACGAAGAATGCCTCGCCTTTCGCATTACGCCACAGGACCGGCGCCTTTTCCGGCTTGCCCCACGACTGCTCTATCGCTGCCCGCAGCGGCGCTGGCAGCGCGGCAAACCACTGCTGGTAATCCGACAGCGGCACCAGCAAGGCCTGGCCGCTTTCCGCCAGATGCTTCAGGCCCGCGCTGTAGTCGCTTTTGGACTTGCCGGGATAGTTGCCCCACTTCTGGATTTCGCCTTGCAGTTCCGCTTCGTTGCGAGGCAGCGCTTCGCCGGTGCGGTAGCCGTCATGCTTCAGGCGCTGCACGATCTGCCACAGGCTTTCCGGCAGCACGTTCAGATACGCGGCACCGATGGTCTCCGAACCATGCGGGTAGTTAAAGTAGATCATGGCGATGCGCTTGTCGCTATTGGCCTTCTGGCGCAGCGTCAGCCACGCCGCCACGCGTTCGTTGAGGCGCTCTATGCGTTCGGCGATCGGCGTCTCTTCCACATAGGCCAGGCCGGTCTGCGCATCGCTGATGCGCTCACGGCTGGCAACCACGGTCGGCTGGATCAGCCCCGCCGCTTCGGCGCCAGCCAGTTGCCAGGTACGCTCGATGATATCCAGGCCGACTTTGGATTCCTGCCATTGCGCCAACGTCTGCTGGCTCAGCGTGATCGCATTAATCGCCGGCACGCCGATCTTGTCGAGGATGGCGCCGACGCTGGAAGTACCGCCCACCTTCATGCCCAGTGCGACGATCAGGTCAACGCGGCTCTTGCCGTTTTCGTCCAGCAGCAGCTTGAGTGGGACTTCGTAGGGGTAGCCGAATACCGGCACCACGTTGTAGCCGCTGCTTTCCAGTCGCGCGGCGATGGCCGCCAGCGGCAGCGTTTGTCCGGCCACCAGGCTGGCGCGATAGAACGGTACGGCAATCCACGGCGCCCCCGGTTTGTAATGGCTATAACCACGCACGTATTCTTCGTGGCTGCCTACGGTGCGATTCGCGGCCACGTCGTACAAACCGGCTTCCGGCATCGCATGCACCGGCGCGGCGCTGACTCCGGAGCCGAAGTCACTGCGCAGTATGTAGCGCAGCATATTGCCGACGTTTTCCACGCCGCCTTCACTCTGATATGACTGGATATGCTTATCGTCACGCACACCCAGTTCGCGCAGGCTGTCATCCAGTGCGCCGCCGACCGCATACACCGGCTTGCGCGCTTTCTGCAATGCCTGCAATTCGCCACTCAGACCCGCTATCGCCTGGCGGCCTTTGACGTTGATGACCGCCACATCTGCGGTAGCCAGCGCACTGCGGTCGGCCGGCGTCAGGCTGTTGACGGGGATGATGCGTACGGCGACGTTCAGCTCTTTCAACTCTGCCTGCAAACCGCGCACCGCCAGCACGGCGGGACGCGACTCGATATCGCCCAGCATCAGCGCCAGCGTGCGCGGCGACTGTGCCGAATGAACATAGCCGCCAACGGCCAGCGACAGCAACAACAGCAACGACAGGGCCAGTGTCCAAAGCTTATTCCGGCACATAGATCACCTTCCCGTCCGGCAGCTGATAGGCCGTACCCAGACGCTTGCCGGAACCCGACAGCGGTTTGTCGCTCACTTTGCTGACCTTGATTTCGGCGCCCTTCTTGGTCAGCACCTCGACATGGCCGTCCGCCGATTTTTTGGCGATGGTGACTTCGGAGTTCGGGTCCAGCAAATCCATCATGTTCCAGGCGGAGAACAGCGCCAGCATCATCGCCACGATGAACACGATACTGGCGTCAAACAGATTGGCCACGCCGGACAAGGGATCTTCGCCATGCTCACCCAGCTTACTGTAGCGGTGCTTGTTCAGATAGCGCATATCAGGCCTCCGCGCGGACCAGGTGCGGCTTGGCGCCGTGCGATGCCAGCAGCGCTTCGGCGGCAAACGCAATCTCAGTCAGATCGCTGCGCAGCCAGTGCTCGCGCACCAGCGTCAGCACGTAGGCGCCCACGCTGCAGGCCAGGCCGACCACGGTGGCGGTGAACGCGGTGGTCATCGATTCCGCCATCTTCGGCAGATTGCCTTGTGCCAGACCGGCCAGCGAAATCCCCATCGGGATCAGGGTGCCCATCAGGCCCAGCGCGGGGCCGACGCGTACCACGAAGCGCACGCCATCCAGACGGCGCACGCCACTGGCATCGGCGCGCTGCACGATGCGTTCCAGGCGCACATCCAGTGCAGGATCGCCTTCCTGCGCAGTCAACACGGCAGACATCTCCTGCTTCGCAGTGGCGACCAGCATCCGCACGCCACGGCGGCGTTCCAGCCATTCGGCGCCAAAGCTGCCGAAGCAGAACAGCATATGCAGCACCAGCGCGGCAATGCCGAGCAAAACGGGGAGGTAAAGCACGTTGGAGATGGAGTACAGCAGCGTCTCGATCGCATGGATCGCCGCGTCAACAGGCAGAGTAAACATGGAGGTGTCCCGAAAAAGCAGCGCGCAAAGATACGCCGGCGACGCATGCGCAAGGCATGGCCACCAGCCGGCACTGCCGAGGCGCGCTGTATAAATGCATAAAAATGAATGGACTACAGATGCAATCAGCTCACCTCCCCGTGAGCGGATTGAATAGAAGCGCCGATGGCGCATCCCCCTGTTTGGCCGGTATCCGGGCTGGCAAGCGAATCCGCCCGGCCTTCCCATGCACGAGGCACAGTGGCATATACGAGGCGGATAGTCGACGCGGGGACGACGCTTGTTTACCGTTGCGGGGGCAGCACAGGTTGGCCCTGGAGGGCTCCCTGTTTCCCGTTTAACTGCACCTCTGGACAGAGGCGCGAGCACCAAAACGTGGCGAGATTATACGCGAAGCGCCTGACGCTTCTCAAACCATTTACAGCACAGCAGACGGCGTTTCACTGCGCCAGGCTTTGCAGGATCGGGCAATCGGCGCGGTCGTCGCCGTGGCAGCAGCTGGCCAGCGATTGCAGCGTGTCACGCATTTCGGTCAGTTCGGCGATGCGCTGATTGAGCGCATTGACATGCCCCAGCGCGATGGCTTTCACATCGGCGCTGGCGCGCGCCTTGTCCTGCCATAGCGACAGCAGGCCGGCGATCTGCTCCAGCGAAAAGCCCAGCGAGCGCGCACGCTTGACGAAGCGCAGCGTGTGCACATCGTTGTCGCCGTAGATGCGGTAGCCGGCATCGGTGCGCTTGCCGGCCGGGATCAGGTTGATGCTCTCGTAGTAGCGGATCATTTTGGCGGAGACCCCGCTGGCGGTGGCGGCTTGTCCAATGTTCATGCTTGATTCTCCGGTTTCCAGCGGCGCAGCAGCAGCGCATTGCTGATGACACTGACGGAACTCAGCGCCATCGCGCCGCCTGCTACCATCGGGTTGAGCAGGCCGAAGGCCGCCAGCGGTATGCCGATCAGATTGTAGATAAAGGCCCAGAACAGGTTCTGGCGGATCTTGCTGTAGCTGCGGCGCGAGATCGAGATGGCGGCCGCCACCAGTGCCGGATCGCCGCGCATCAGGGTGATGCCGGCAGCGTGCATGGCAACGTCCGTGCCGCTGGACATGGCGATGCCGACATCGGCCGCCGCCAGCGCCGGTGCGTCGTTGATGCCGTCACCAACCATGGCGATGGTGGCGCCATCCGTCTTCAGCGTGCCGATGGTGGCGGCTTTGTCGGCTGGCAGCATGTTGGCGATCACGCGCTTCACACCGAGCTGCTTGCCGACGGCATCGGCGCTGCCCTGGTTATCGCCGGTCAGCAGGATAGTCTGGATCTGCATGGCATGCAGCGCCTGCACGGCAGCCTGCGCCTGCGGCTTGATGCGGTCGCCGAAAGCCAGCAGGCCAAGCAAGCCGTCAGCGCCGGGCGCCGCAAGCCACGAGACGGTATGCCCCTGGCGCTCCAGTTCTTCAGCGCGGGCAGACAGTGCCTGCAGCGAGATGGCCTGCTCACGCATCAGACGCGTGCTGCCGAGGATGAGCTGCACGCCATCCACCGTCGCTGCGACACCGCGGCCGGGCAAGGCGCTGATGCCGGTCGCCACTGGCGCTGGCACGGCGCGGGCTTCAGCAGCCTGCTGTACGGCGCGGGCCAGCGCATGTTCGCTGCCGCGCTGGACAGCCGCAGCCAGCGACAGCAAGCGTGTCTCGTCGACGCCCGGCGCCGGCGCCAGCACCGCCAGCGATGGACGGCCTTCGGTCAGCGTGCCGGTCTTGTCGAAAGCCACGGTAGTGATGCGGTGGGCCAGTTCCAGCGCCTCGGCATCTTTAATCAGGATGCCATGGCGCGCCGCGACGCCGGTGCCGGCCATGATCGCGGCAGGCGTCGCCAGGCCTAAAGCACACGGACACGCAATCACCAGCACCGCCACGGCGTTGATGATGGCCTGCCCGGCATCGCCGACATACAGCCACCAGCCGGCAAAGGTCAGCAGCGCCAGCACCAGCACCACCGGCACAAACACCGCACTGACGCGGTCCACCAGATGCTGCACCGGCGCCTTGGCCGCCTGCGCATCCTCCACCAGACGGATAATGCGCGACAGCGTGCTCTCCGCGCCAATCGCGCTAACCCTCACCAGCAGCAGGCCTTCGCCATTGATGGCGCCACCCGTGACACGTTCGCCCGCATGACGCGCAACGGGCAGGCTCTCCCCCGTGATGAGCGCTTCGTCAACATGGCTGGCGCCTTCCATGACCACGCCATCGGCGGCAATCCGTTCGCCGGGACGCACCACGATGATGTCGTCCACACGCACTTCATGAATGGCGACATCCACATCCTGCCCGCCACGGCGTACGCGCGCGGACTCCGGGCGCAGCGTTTGCAGCGCGCGGATGGCGGCGGCGGTCTGGCGCTTGGCGCGCGCCTCCAGCCACTTGCCCAGCAAGACCAGCGTGATGACCACGGCCGACGCTTCAAAGTACAGATGCGGCATGTCGCCGCCCGCCAGCAGCTGGTAGATGCTCAGGCCATACGCCGCGCTGGTACCCAGTGCGACCAGCAAATCCATATTGCCGCTGCGGGCGCGGGCGGCCAGCCAGCCGGCGCGATAAAAGCGCGCGCCCAGCCAGAACTGCACCGGCGTGGCGAGCAGCCATTGAATGCGGCCATCCAGCATCCACTCAATGCCGGCCATTTCCAGCACCATGGGCAGCACCAGCGGCAAGGAGAACAGCGCGGCCAGCACGACGGCAAGGCCGCCCGTGGGCGCATAACGGCGATGGGCGGAAAGTGCTGCGGCCGGGGTCTGGGCATCAGCATCAGCAGCCGTTGCGGGCGCTGCATCGGCCGGCAGCGATGCTTCATAGCCGGCCTTGTCCACCGCCTGCTTGAGTACCGAAAAATCCAGTGGCTGTGCCGATTCCACCCTCGCCATTTCGGTGGCCAGGTTGACACTGACCTTGTCGACGCCTGGCACGGCAGCCAGTACGCGCTCCACCCTGCCCACGCAGGAGGCGCAGCTCATGCCGTCAATTTTGATCGCTTGCTGATTCATGGGACACCCGATGCTGTTTGTACACCTACAGCATCAAGTATCCCACGATTGGAAGGTCAAGGTTTTTTTAGCGGACTTCGCAATCCACGGAGTTGGACTTGGGCGGTGCGGCCGTATTGGCGCCCGGCTGGGACGAGGTAGGGTTAAATACGGGCGGTGGCGAGAACCTCAGGCCCGGATTCTGCGGAATCACGACCGCCTGCGTCGTAACGTTGGGCGTAAAGCCAAACTGGCCTGCGTTAAACGTCTGCGAGCCGCCCGAGTTGCTCAGATTGATAATGCCATCGATGACCTGCACATACAGGCCCGGTTTAATGGTAGGAGGCATATTCGGTACAGGCCCCTGCGCCAGCATCAGCGGCTGCACCGGCGCGGCGAGCGGGTCCAGCGCAGCAGTGCTGGCCAGCATATAGGCTTCACGCGCGGCGACGGCCTCCGCTGATGGCTCCACCCACTCGGCAATAAAGGTGGTGCCGCGAATACCGATGGTGGCGGTCGGCGTCTTCATCGCGAACTTTTCCTTGTTACGCTTGCCCAGCAGGCCCGTCACCGAACGCAGGCCGCCCTTGACCAGATTGAAGGAAGCGCTGTCGGCATTGGGGTTGCCCGCCTCAAAGCTGAAGTTCTCCACCTTGAACGTGGTCGATGGCTTGAGTGTGATCTCGCTGTTGTCGATGAATTTCACCATGGCGTAGGTATTCTTCTCCGTCACCAGCGTGTCGCCGCTCTCCACTTCTGATTTCATCGAGAGGATACGCACGGCCCCATCGGCTTTCTTTGCCATCAGCGGGCCGCTCAGTTGCACCACGGTGCCTGCCACCTGAGCGGCCCAACTGGCGCCGGCCATCCAGAACAGCACCAGCAGCATCAGCGCTTTAATTGCAGTACATTTTTTTAACTGATTCATTTTTAATCCCGCTCTTGTCTTTGGATGCGTCATCGGCCGATTTGTCAGTCGCCTTATCCTTCTTGTCGTCTGGCGTCGGCGTTGGCGAGGTGCCGCCCGACGTGGCGCCGCCGGATGCACTGCCGCTGCTCGAGGTAGTGCTGCCCGTTGACGCCGCCGATGCCAGCATGGTGATGACCTGGTTGCTTGCCTGCTGTATCGGCTTGACGGGTTCACTGGCCGTCGGTGGCGACAGCACCTGGCACAGTGCTGAATTCGGCGCGATGGTGCAGATGTCTGCCGATGGCGGCGGTGTCGGCGTTGGCGTCGGTACCGGTGTAGGCACTGGCGTCGGCGTCGGCACTGGCGTTGGCACCGGTGTCGGTACCGGCGTAGGCGTCGGCACTGGTGTAGGAACTGGCGTTGGCACAGGCGTTGGCACTGGGGTCGGTACCGGCGTCGGCACTGGCGTCGGAGTCGGCACCGGCGTTGGTACGGGTGTTGGAGTCGGCACCGGCGTTGGTACGGGTGTTGGAGTCGGCACCGGCGTCGGCACTGGCGTTGGCGTTGGCGTCGGCGTCGGCGTCGGAGTTGGCGGCTGCTGGTAGTTCGGCGTCACGCTGCCGTTCTTGTCGTGCACGCTGTTCGGATTCGTATTATTAACCTGGTACTGGGTCGCCGTGATCGATACCGTGCCATTGGTCGACGTCACCGTGCCGTTACTGCCGATGGTGATGGTATTGCTTGGATCGTAGCCCGTGCCCGCAGCCAGCGTGATCGAGCCCGAGGTCGACGTCACCGAACCATTAATCACCAGTGGACTATGCGTTTGCAGCGTGATCGAGCCGGAAGTCGTCTGCACACCATTCGGCGACAGATCGGCAATCGTCATGCCGCCCTGGTTATCGATGATGATGGCGCCGCCGTTACCCCCGCCCGCATCGACCTGCTGGACCTTGTGCACCGTCAGCACCGAGCTATGCAAGGTGTTATTGGTGTTGGCGATATTGATGGCGGCCGTGCTGCCGCTACCCGCCGTATTGAGCGCGTTGAGCGAAGACACATGCGTTACCAGCGCATTGCTGCTGCCGATGCCGCCGATGCCACCACTGGCTGTCATGGCCAGCGCATTGGCGCTCAGCGTACCGCCAGTCGCCGTACCGCTGCCAGTCACAATGCCGCCGCTCAGCACATCCAGCGTTACAGTGCCGTCGCTGCTGACACCATTGATGTCATACAGCTGGGTATAAGTCCCAGTGCCGCCCTGCAGGCGGCTAATCGCCAGCGTGCCGGTATTGGCGAAACTCAGGTTGCCGGTGCCGCTCTGCGACACCGCCAGATTGGTGATGGTATTGCCAGCATTGGTCAGCGTGATATTGCCTGTGCCACCGGTTTCGATGCCCAGGTCGCGGACATTGATGACGCCAGTCTGCGTGATATTGCCGCTGTAGCTCAGTAAGCCGATGCGGTTGGTCATGGCGTTGTAGTTCGCCGGCGACAGGCTCACCACAGCGATATCGCCCACGTTCAGCGCACTGTCACTGGAACCCAGTCCCAGCGTAGGCGCCACCAGGTGCGAGAAGTCATTCACCGCCACACAGCTGCCGGTGCCGCAGGTCACAGCACCGATCTTCATGCTGTAGCCGGCACTATACGGCCGCACGCTGGCTACCGAGGCCGTCACATCCGCCGCCAGCGTCAGCGTATTGGCGCCGATGTCAAACAGGCCCGCCGAGCTGGCCGTATTGACGGTGACCGTGTTGCCTTCCAGTGTTACCTTCTGCGTCTTGCCGTCGATGGCCCCCGCCACAGTCACGGTGGGCGCCTCGATTGCAAGCTGCCCCCCAGTCTGGGCGCCGGTCAGCGTAAGGCCATTGAGCGTCAGATCATTCTTGCCTTTGAAATCAAGCGACCCGACACTGCTCGCGCTCAGCGCGCCGATCTGGTTGTCCGTACCGGACAAATCAACCGTACCCGGCGTCGTCACGCTCAGTGATGGCGACAGCAGCGTGCTGGAGACTCCCTCGCTGATATTGCCGGTGCTGCTCAGCACAATGCCTCCGGTGGCCGAGGTGTTATTCAGGCTGACATTGGCCGCTGCCGAGTTGTAGGTAAAACTGCCACCGCTTGCCGAGCCGCCGACATTGGCCGCCAGGTTGGCGCCGGTCAGCGAGACTGCGTTACTGGCGATAGCGGTCAGGTTGGCCGCAGTGATCACGCCCGTACCGGTCACGTTGCTGCCTTGCAGCGTCACGCTCTGCGTTCCCGCATTCAAGGCGCCTGACACCGTCAGGTTGCCCACCGCATTGGCGTTGACCACCCCGTCGCCAAACGTGCCGGAGAGGGAAATCGCGTTCAGCGTCAGCGCACCATTATTCTTGACCACCAGTGAACCGATATTGCTCGCACTCAGCGCGCCGATCTGGTTGGACATGCCATCCAGGCGGGCCGCCTGCGGTGTGGTCACGCTCACGGTCGGTGTACTCAGCACCGCATAGTTATCCTGCTCGATATTGCCGCCAGCCGACAAGGTAATGCCCGTGCTGCCGCTGAGATTGCTATTGATGTTGAAACCGCCTGCGGCATTGAACACAAAACTGCCGCTGTTGGCGTGGCCGCTCAGGTCCGTCACCTGGTTGGCGCCGGTCAGCGATACTGAGCTGCCATAGGCTGTCAACTGGCCTGCCGTGAGCGCACCGGCGCCGCTGATCGTACCGGTGCCGGCGTCCAGGCTCAACTGGCCTTGCGTCTTGAGCGTACCAGTCGCAGCGATCGCACCGCCTTTCAGGTACAGCTGGGACACAGCAGTCGTGCCGCTGCTCAGATCGATGCCGCCGTCAATCGTGACGGTACCGGCAAAACCGTCGGCCCGGCCGATTTCCAGCGTGCCCGAACTCAGCGTTTTCAGTTCCGCTTCGCTCAGACTCAGCTTGCCGCTGGCCACCGCGCCCAGGCTGATATTGGTGGCGCTGCCATACGTGTCCACCGAGATGCTTTGCGCACTGACGCTGCCATTGACGCCACCAAGCGTCATGCTATCGCCGACCAGCGCTACCGTCGTGGTCGCGGATACATTGGCGCTACTGGTCGTGGTCAGCGTGCCGCTGCCATCCACGCTGACGCGTAAGTTGCGGGCGCCGCTCAGCGCCTTGCTCAGCGTGATGTCGCCGCCGCTCTCCAGCAGCAAGGTGCCGACGCCACTCAGGACGACATCGCCGCTGGTCGTGATATTGCCGGCCGCGCTATGGCCGATCGCCAGGTTGCCGCCGGAGATCGACCCGAGACCCGCAGCGCTCAGGCCCAGCTTGCCGCTGGCCGAACCGCCCAGCACCGTCTCGCGGTTGGCAGTGTAGGTGGACAACGATACCGTATCGGAGCCGTCGCTGGCGCCACCGCCGATGGTGCCTGCAGCGCCATTGAGGTTGATGTTATCGGCGACAAACGATAACAACGGCGAGCCGCTGCTGCCGGTACGCACCGCGCTATTGCTGCCCAGCGTGATATAGCCATCGGCCACCGTGGCGCGCGCGTCCAGGCTGCCGCCAGCCAGGTCGACCGTGCCATTAATGGTCACATAACTGCCTTTGAGCGTCGCGTCCGCGCCATAGGTGCGCAGGATGTCGGTGCCGCTATTGTCCGCCAGCGTGACGCCGCCCATGCCGGAAGCGCTGCCGCTGGCGGCATCATTGGCGCTCAGCGTGACACCGCCGTTCATGTACAGCGGTGCATTGACCTTGATGTCATTGCCGGCCTGCGCTGTCAGCGTTGCGCTGGACGTATTGGTGATGGCGCTGCTGAACGTGATGTCATGTTTCGCTTGCAGCACCACATTGGCGGTGGACTCCGAAATCAGGTCAGCGCCAATCGAGGTGGTCCCCGTGGACGGGCCAGCGCCAAACGTGGCGACGTCCGTCAGGCTCCCAGGCCGGCCGCTGACCACTTCAATATCGTACGGGTCCAGCAGCCAGGTGCCGGTCGCGCCTTTGGCAGCGCGGGTGCTCACGCGCGCGCCCGCCACATCGAGATAATTGGCCGAAGTTTCTATCTGCCCGCCATTGCCGCCGCTGGCGCCGCCACGGGCCGACAGCATGCCATGCATGCGCGTCGCCTCCTGGCTCCACACCACCACCGTGCCGCCATTGCCACGCTGGGTCGCATCCGCGCTGATGACCGCATCCTTGCCCACATAGGTGGCATCGGCGTTCATCACTGCGGCATTCTTGCCCTGGTAGTCGCCGCCCACCAGCACCTTGCCGCCGCCTGCCGCGCCGCTGGCATCGACCACGGCATTGCCGGTCACGCCCACTCGCTGCCCCAGCAGCATGATGTCGCCGCCCGTGTTCAGATTGCTGCCGGTGGCAGTCGTGGTACTGCCCGCTTCCACCAGCGTGGTGCCGCTGGCCTTGAGCACGATCTGGCCGTTCTCGCCGCGCACCGCGCTGTTTGCATTGATCACGCCGCGCTGGTTGACCAGCGCACCAAACACGCCCACGCGGCCACCCTGCGCCACAATGCTGCCCAGGTTAATCGCCTGGTCAGACGGCGCCGACACCACCACCTGCACATTCGGATCGCTGGAGTCGAACAGCTGCACGCTCTTGCCCGCCGCCAGCACCACATCGCCATTGTGCGACGAGATCACGCCACTGTTTTCCACTGCTGGCGCGACCAGGAAAATCTGGCCGCCGGACGGCGTGGTGATCGTGCCCTGATTGCTGACCTTGCCCGCGCTGGCATCACCGTTGAAGTTGTTTTTACCCGCCAGGAAATCCGTGTTCGAGAGGTTCAGACTGGAAGCCACCAGTCCCGCAACATCCACGCGCGAACCGGCGCCAAACACCACGCCGTTGGGATTAATCAGGAACACCTTGCCGTTCGACTGCAGCGAACCGAGAATCTGGCTCGGGTCCACGCCGCTGACGCGGTTCAGCACCTTGCTGTCGCTGCTCTGCTGGATAAAGCGGGTGATCTCGCCCGGTGCGATCGAGAAGCTGCGCCAGTCGATGATGGTGTTGGGCGTATTGGTGATCGAATACAGGCTGCCTTGCTGGTTGAAGGTGGCCATGCCGTGCACCACGGTTGGCGCCACCGGATTGGCCTGCGCGGTACTGAAGGCAGCGGCCACCACCATGGCCAGCGCCTTGCGGCGCAAATTGAATGGAGTATGCGGTTTCATCGTATTTATCTTGAATCAGTAGGCCAGGCCTAGACGCAGGTGCAAGCGGTTGGCGTCGGCGCGGGTGGTGGCGCCAGCACGCAGTACATGGCCGTAATCGAGTTGCAGGTTCACATAGGTCGACAGCACAAAGCGCGCACCGATACCGGCACTGGCGATCGAGGTGCTAACAATCTCGCCTGGCTGGGCCTTGTTGCGGTGCACGTAGGCGCTGTCGTAGAAGCCCAGCAGGCGGCAGTTCCAGCCTGCGCGCGAGCACAGGTTGGGCGTGTACGCTTCCAAGTTGAGGCTGGCGCCGGTATCGTTGGCGATTTCGCGCTCGATGAAACCACGCACCGACGTCGCGCCGCCGATACCGAACTGCTCGCCCGGGATCAGCGCGTCGCTGGTGTACTGGCCGTTGACAATGGCACGCAACTGCCACTGGTTCTCCAGCGCGCGGGTGATGCTGCCGCCAAAACGCAGCAGGGTGTAATCAGGCTTGGAATTGACGCGCGCCAGGTTGAAGGAAGCCGGGCCGCCATTCGATCCACCGGAAATATTGCGCAGCAAAGTGATCTGGCCGCCGACCTCGCCCAGCGCGATGGGCGCATTGGCCTGGTAGCTGATGCTGAGCGGGTGCACCGTCACATTGTTGCCCAGCTCAGTCCCCTGGTACTGCACGCTGTTCTTGAAGGCCTTCACGTCCACGCCATAGGACAGGCGCGACTCGATCTCACCGCGCTTGGCCAGCGCCTGGTTGTAGCGCGCGCCATACACGGCGCCCTTGCCGCTGACCGCCAGGTTCAATGCGCCCGCGCTAACGGTGCCGGAATCGACGTTGGAATAGCTGGCAAAGAAATCCAGCGAGTCGCCCAGGCCGTACAGCGGAATATGGTAGCCCGCGCCATACACCTTGACGCGGCCCGGCTCTTCGGCCGAGGTGGTGTACTGCAGCGACGCCAGATGGTCGCGGCCAAACAGATTGGCGTTTTGCAGGATCACGCCCAGGTGGGTCTTGCCGGTGGCTTCGGTGCCGGTGTTGTCGGCATTGGCCATCACCTTCCACGGCGATTCGTCTTTGACGTCCAGCACGGCATCGACTTCATCATCCTTCTCGCCGCTCTGCAGCTTCATCGTCACCTGCTTGGACGGGCTCTCGTTACCCTGCTTCAGGTTGGCCGATATGGTCTTCAGATTCGGCGAACGCCCCTCCTGCAGCGCCGGCAGGCTGCGGCGGATATTGGCTTCGTCAAAGTACTGGTTATTCTTGACCGAGACCCGGCCTATTTTGGTTTCCACCACACGCAGCACCACCACGCCGCCATTCAGTTCCTGCTCCGGCAACTCGATGGTGACCACATTGAAGCCGCGCTCATGGTAGACCGCCTCCAGTGCCTCCAGCGCGCGCTGCACGTCGCCGAAGTCGCGCTGCTTGCCGCTGTACTTGCTCAGCAGGGCATCGATTTCGGCAGGCGGCAACAAGGTATTGCCTTTGACTTCAAAACGGGAAATCTCAAACCGGATGGCGCTGTCGTCTGCCGTATCGGCCGCCCATGCCGAGGCAACGGCGGCAGCAAGTAAGGACCCTGCAAGCAGGCGCGTTAGGCTATATCTCATGTTGTGGACTCGTGGTGTTATCTGGCAGTTGAAACTGTCAATTTTGTCTTTTTGATATTTTGCAATAACAATCTTTCCTCGATGCTAGCATAGCCATCCCACGCTGCGCGGCGATTTTCCCCGAGCCGCCCCAAGTGTTGGATTCCCGCCTAGATTTAGTTGCAATACATTTTCTTGGTTTGCTCTTTCATCGACGCCACGCTGGTCTTGGCGTTTGCGTCGCCTTTCTTATCGCCAGGTACTTTGTCGTCAGGGGCACTGGTGCCACCGCTGGAGCCGCTGGAACTGGCAACCTTGGTATCCGGTACCGATGGCGTACTGCTCGTGGTGCCGCCGCTGACGATGGAACTGTTGATGATGTTCACCGTCGAATTGATCGCCTGCGTCACCGGCTGGCTATTCTGGTTTTGCGCATCCGCAGTGGCTTTGGCGGCCGCATCCGCAGCAGCCTTGGCGGCGGCATCGGCGGCCGCTTTGGCAGCAGCTTCGGCAGCGGCGTCGGCGGCCGCCTTGGCGGCAGTTTCCGCTGCAGCTTTGGCGGCGGCATCGGCGGCGGCTTTCGCGGCCGCATCGGATGCTGCAGCGGCCGCAGCCGCGTCGGCGGCAGCCTTGGCCGCTGCATCGGCGGCGGCTTTGGCGGCGGCGTCCGCAGCGGCCTTGCTGGCGGCATCCGCGGCAGCTTTGGCAGCGGCATCGGCAGCCGCCTTGGCCGCCGCGTCCGACGCGGCCTTGGCGGCGGCATCGGCGGCGGCTTTGGCTGCGGCGGCGTCTGCAGCTGCCTTGGCGGCAGCCGCTGCTGCTGCCTGCGCCGAGCCATCATTAATCGCCGGCACCGTACCACTGCCCAACGTGCTGCCCGTGGTACTGACCGAGCCATTGGGCGCCGACAGCGTCACGGGCGAGCCGCCGCTGCTGATCATGGTGCCGCTGCTGGCAGAGATGCTGCCATTGGTGGCCACTGCAGAAATACTGCCGCCGGACGGCACCGACAAGGTCCCGCCCAGCACAATGTTGGTGCCGGCCGTCAGGCCAATGCTGTGGGTGGAACTCAGCGCGGAACCGCTCCCCAAGGTGATGTCAGTGCTGGCGGCCAGCGTGATATCGGTGCCGCTGATGCTGTTGTTGATGGTCACCGGGCTGTGCGCGGTAATCGATACCTGCCCCGTGCCAGCGCCACTGTTGTAGGCCGTAATCGTGCCTGCCGTATGAATCCCGCCATGGTTGTCGATGATGATGTTGCCATGCGTGGTCAATGGCCCCAGCGCCAGCTCGCCGCTGGTCACGATATTGGTCAGCGCGATATTGCCCTGGCCATACACGGTGGCGGAAAACGCGCCCACATGGTTGCTGGCATTGGTCAGCGTAATGCCGCCGTTGGCGCTTGCATTCAACATGTCAGCCACCAGCTGGGTGCCGCTGTTCTGCGTGACCACGCCGCCCTCGCCCGCGTTCAGCGTCAGCGAGTGCGCGCGGATATTGCCCACCGCGATGTTGCTGCCACTGCTGACGTTGACCGTGCCATCGCTGTTGATCAGGCCGCCGGTCTGCGTCAGGCTGTTCACATCCAGCCGGCTATTGCTGCCCACGGCATTCAGCGCGCCGCTGCTCAGCACCAGGTTGCTGGCACTCAGCCTTCCCTGCAATTCAAGCGCGCCGCCGCTCTGCGTCAGTGCGCCATAGAAATTGGAAGTATCGCTGCCGCTGCCGGTCAGCGTCAGCTTGCCGCCCGTCAACGTCAGCGCCGTGCCATTGGACGACAGCGTGACCAGCGTGGTATTGCCAGCCGACGCATCGTAGGTGACCAGGCCGGCGCTATTGCCCAGCGAGGCCGCCAGCACATTGGCGGCATCCGGTGCAATGCCGTCAGCCCAGTTGCCGGATGCGCTCCACAGGCCGGCGCCGGTCGCGGTCCAGGTGGCCAGTGCGCGAGCCGTGATGTCGCCGCTGACGCCGGAAATCACATAGTTGCCGCCATCGTAGCCACCCAGGCTCAGCGCCGAGCCGCCCACCGTGACCGTCTTGGCCAGGCCCACATTCTTGTCGGCATAGGTGGCAGTTGCGCCGCTGCTCATGAGCGACACATCGTCATTCCCCAGCACGCCACTCAATGTCGCGCCGCCGAAGGTGCCAGTAGTTGTGTTGTTGTACTCGCGGCTGGCCAGCGATACCGCCAGCATGGCCGGGGTAATGTCCGCCAACAGACCGGCGGGATAGTTCATCACAACATAGTTGCCGGCATCGCTGCCGGCCAGCGTCACGCCGTTGACGGTCACACTCTTGGCAACGCCGACGTTTTTATCGGCAAACGTCGCATTGGTAGCGGCGATGCTGACCTGGTCGTTGCCAAACACGCCTGCAAGCATACCGCCCGTCACTGCGGCCTTGCGGCCATAGCTGTCGGATACCGCATCGTAATCGACGTTGTAGACGCGGCTGTTGGCAGTCATGCCATTAATCGTCAGCACGGCGGGCGTGATTTCGCCGGTCAGGCCGCTTGGCGCCACCAGCACATAATTGCCCGCGTCGGCGCCGGACAAGGTATAGCCATTGGTGTTGACCGTGACCAGCTTGCCGCTGCCGACGTTCTTGTTATCAAACGTCGCCGTGCCCGTGCCGCTGATGGACACCACGTCGTTGCCTAAAGCGCTCACGCCAGGCGTGCCGTTCAGCGTCGCGTCCACCTGGCCGTTGTAGCTGCGGGTCTGGGCGCTGAGGCCATCCACGCTCAGGCTGGCGGGCGTCACGGTGCCGGTGCCGCTGACGCCCGTGAGGGTGTAATTGCCGTGGGAGTTGCCGGTCAGCACGGCATCGATCAGGCTGACCGGCTTGTTGGTGCCGACATTCTTGTCGCTAAAGTGCACACCGCCGGTCACCCCCACCGTATCCGAGCCGACCAGATTGTTCACTACCGAGTTCAGCGTGCCACTGAAGAAACCGGTACCACCGTCATAGACTTTTTCAGCCGTGAACACCGCCGTCACCGGACGCGGCGTGATCTCCAGCTGGGCGCTTGTACCGCTATAGCTGATATCGTATTTGGTGGAATAAAAGCCGCCGACCGCGTAAGTGCCGGCGTTGGACGCACCGTCAAAACCCAGTGCGCCAGCAATGCCGGTCGGGACCGGGTCCGCCGTGCCGGCGAAGGCCGCTGATTGTCCATCGTAGACTTTGCTGACGCTGCTGCCGCCCGTCACATTCACCGTATAGGGCGTGAGGAAGGTTTTCAGCAGCGGCACCGTATGGCCTTCATAGATACGCCACGTATCGCTGAAGTCCATGCCGCTGAAACTGCCTTGCTGCTTCATCTGCGCCGTCGTCAGGCCCACGCCACCAGCTGCGTCCGAAGGCGTGCCAGCAGTCACCTGGTTGAAGTAGCCATGGGTCAGCGTGCCGCCCTCATACGAACCGACCAGACCGTTATAGCCATAGAAGCCGGACGAACTCACCGTACCGCTGCTGAACACATTGCTGATGCTGCCTGCGAACAGGTCACCCGCCAGTCCGCCAATATTGCCGTGGCTGACCGTGTTGTCAGCGCTATTGCCGCTGACATTGCCAGAAGCATAGGCGTTATTGATGCTGCTGTTGTTGGTGTTGCGTCCCACCAGGCCGCCAACATTGCGGCCGCCATTCACATTGCCGGTTGCGTAGGACAAGGTCAGCGCGCCGCCGTTGTTATCGCCGATGAGGCCGCCGACAATTTCGCCCAAGCTGTACACCGTGCCGGTCGCAAACGACTGCGTCACACTGCCAACGAAGTTGCCTTCCTTGGCATTGCTGCCGATCAGGCCACCTGTGTAGCCAAAGCCGGTACTGCTCACATTGGCACTGGACGACGAAGTACTGACCTGGCCGACGTTACGGCCGATCAGGCCGCCGATATTGGAGGCGTTGGCGCCAGCCTGGCCCGTCACTGTACCGCTGCTGGTGGCATTGCTCAGCAGGCCGCCATTGGTACCGAGCAGCCCGCCCACATTGCTGATGCCGGTCACCGTGCCACTCACCGCGAGGTTGTCCATGAAGCCGATACCGTCGGTAACAAAGCCCACCAGACCGCCGACATTGCTACTGCCAGTGACATTCACGTTGCTTAGCGTGAGATTTTTAATCGTGCCGCTCGCCAGCGCCGAGAACATCCCTACCGCATCCTCGCCAGGCCGGTTAATTTTCAGATTCGAGATGCTGTGATTGGCGCCATCAAATACCCCCGTGAACACGCCCGCACTCGCGATCGGCTTGAAGTTGGCGGACCAGCCTGCCGTGGCGCTTGCATCGATATCGTTGGCCAGCACGTAGGAGCGCGAATTGCTCAACGTTGCCGCGCCCTGCAAGCCATAGACGTCGGCCAGCTGGTACGGTGATTGCAGCGTGCCCAGGCCGCCAAGCACGCGCACAAAGCTGCCGCCCGTCAGCTTGAAATCCGCCGCGCTAAAGCCGGGCAAGGTGACACTGTTCTGTATCCACTGGCCGCCCAGCATTTCAAATCGCCCGCCCACCGACACCGCATCGGCAGAGATGGTGCCGACTGTACTCAGCGACAGACCACCGGTCGTGGTCATCGCAGACTGCATGTCGATATTGCGCTGCGCCGTCAACGCCAGGCTGCTGCCTATCGTCATTGGCGCGCTGACGACAATATCGCCCGTACCGGTGTGGACTGAATTGATCGACACATTGAGGCTGGCGGCCGTTGCGCTGTTCAGGTCAGCATTGGTCAGTGCCAGCGTATCAGTCGGGTTGCCCGTTGCGCCCAGGTCCACCTGGTTGCCGGTGCTCAGGCTGATGCTCGGCGCGTTCAGCGTACCGCCAGCCAGCGTCATCTTGCCGGCAAAGATGTTGATACCGGAACTGGAGCTCACCGTCCCTGCATTCGTCACGCGGTGATCGCCTTGCGGCACGGTCTGCAGACTCAGCACGCCAGGCACGGACAGCACCGCGCCGCTATTGATGGTCAGCCCGTTGGCCTGTCCTTGCAGCAGCACGCCGCCACCGCCCAGCGAGCTGGACAGGTTGAGGCTGCCATCCACAGTCAGCATGCCGGTGGCGGCCGTATTGGTCAGCGATGGGCCAATCGACAGCAGACCGTTGACCGGCACGCTGATGTTCTGCAGTTCGCTCTCGCTCAGGCCCAGTGTGCCACTGCTATCGGCCGAACTGCCGCCGACCAGCACATTGATCGCATCCTGGTAGGGCGTCAGACTCACCTGGTGCTGGGTGACGCCTTGAATAACGCCATTCAAATTCATCTTGTCCGCTACCAGCGCGATATTGCCGGCGGTGGTGGATACGGTGTTGCCGCTGTCGATGATCAGCGTGCCGCCGGCCTTGCTGGACTGGAGCTGGAGGTTGCCCCCGGCGTTGACATTGCCGCTCACCGTGATGTCGCCGTTAAAGGCAGTCGCCGTCAGCGAGCCAAATGCTGAGCTGGCGTCCAGGTGCACATTCACTGCAGTCAAGGTGACATTGCTGCCTTGCGAGGTGAGCGTGGCGGTGCCGCCGATGGTATTGGCGTTGTTATCCAGCAGGATGGCGCCGGCCGCGATGGCATCGATGCTGCTGACGGCCAGCGCGCTGATCGGGCTGGTGTCCTGCACGATGGCGCCGACCGAACTCATATGCAGCGCGCCACTCAGCGCGGTGATGGGAGCATTGAGGCGGATATCGCTGTCTGCCTGCAGTGTCAGGCTATGGGTCGAACTCCACGACAGAGGGCTGACCACCTTGATCTGACCGATACCGGTACCGCTGGCATTGCTGGTGCTAACGGTGACATCATTGGTCAGCAGCGCGGTCGTCAGCACACCGGTCTGCAGCAGCGAACCGGCGACAGCCGAGCTTTCAACAAACAGGCCGGTGCCGCTCAAGGTGTTGCTGCCACTGAGGCCAGCCGTCATCGCGGTACTCAGGTCGGCCGCGATATAGACATCACTCGGGTCCAGCAGCAGCGAACCATAGGCGCCTCGGGACGCACGGGTATCCACCGTGCCCTGCATGTCCAGATAGTGGCCCGAGGTTTCCACCATGCCCCCATTGCCGCCCTGCGCACCGCCGCGCGCGGAAATCGCGCCATACATCTGCGTGGTCTTGTCGCCCCACACGACAACCTTGCCGCCATTGCCCTGCGCAGTCGCATCGGCGCGCAACACGGCGTCCTTGCCCACGTATGACTGCTGCGCATTCATCACGGCCGCATTTTTGCCTTGATAATCGCCGCCCACCAGCACCGTGCCGCCGCCCGCTGCGCCGCTGGCATCCAACACCGCGTTGCCGGTCACACCGACTTTCTCGCCCAGCAGCTGGATGTCGCCACCCGTGTTCAGGTTGCTGCCCACGGCCGTGGTCGTGCTGCCCGCTTCCACCAGCGTGGTGCCACTGGCCTTGAGCACGATCTTGCCATTCTCGCCGCGCACTGCACTGTTGGCGTTGATGACGCCGCGCTGACTGACCAGCGCGCCATACACGCCCACACGCCCTCCCTGCGCCACGATGCTGCCCAGATTCAGCGCCTGGTCGGACGATGACGACACCACCACCTGCACATTGGGATCGCTGGAATCAAATAGCTGTACGCTATGGCCGGCCGCCAGCACCACCTCGCCGTTCTGCGTGGAGAGGATGCCGCTGTTTTCGACAGCCGGTGCGATCAGGAAGATCTGCCCGCCGGACGGCGTGGTAATCGTGCCCTGGTTGCTGACCTTGCCCGCATTGGCGGCGCCGTTGAAGTTGTTTTTACCGGCCAGGAAATCGGCATTCGAGAGATTCAGGCTGGAGGCCACCAGCCCTGCCACATCCACCCGCGAGCCCGCGCCAAACACCACGCCGTTGGGATTAATCAGGAACACCTTGCCGTTCGATTGCAGCGAACCGAGAATCACGCTGGGGTCTTGCCCGGTGATGCGGTTAAGCACCTTGCTATCCGTGTTCTGCTGCACAAAGCGCGCCACCTCATCGGCGCCGATCGAAAACCCCTGCCAGTTGATGATGGCATTTGGCGTGTTGGTGACCGTGTAGGTCTTGCCTTGCTGATTGAAGCTGGCCTGCCCGGCGATGACGGTAGGATTCACCGGCGCGGCATACGCGCTGCCATAGCAGGCAGCCACCAGCACCGCAATGGCCTTGCGGCGCAGCTTGTGGGAAGGGACACTAGCTTTCATGACGACATCCTCTAGCAGGGGCGGATTTCGGTTCCGCCCGTGTCCGAATAGTCGCCACAAGCGGCTGTGAGTTCTGATTTGTAAGGTGCGGGCACAGGGGCGGGGTGCCGAGGGGCTGAATTTAGCCAGTAGGAAACTTATGTTTTTTAAAGTCTAATCCCGTTTGCCGAGTTCGCCACCCTTTTTTGTGCGCTGCGGCTGGATTTTGTTGGAAAACTGTGGCTGCATTAATGCCCCAACATCATTGACGATTTTCTATTATTTGGTCTCGAAGGTGGTCACGCCGTCCCAGTCCGCGCCGGGCGGATGGGCGCGGTAATAGGCGATCCGCTCCACGTACAAATGGTACAGGCCGCGGTCTGGCGACAGCGCCTGCAGCTCCGCAATGATGGCGCTGGCGTCATCCCAGCGCTGGGCGCGCACGGCGGCCAGCGCTTCATGCCAGCGCGCGACTTCATGCCGGGTGGCATCGTCTGTATCCTTCTCCAGCGCAATCGGTTCAAAGATGGCCACCGGTTCGTTCTTGCCTTTGACGCGCACCAGGTCCAGCTCGCGATAGGTGAATTCTGTCGCGGCCGCGCGCGTGGCCTCGCCCACCGTGATGCCGACGCCATACACCTTGGTGATGCCCTCCAGGCGCGAGCCCAGGTTCACGGCATCGCCCATCACCGTATAGGCGCGGCGGATGTTGGAGCCCATGTCGCCCACGTGCATCAGACCGGAGTTGAGGCCGATGCCGATTTTCAGTTCCGGCCAGCCGCGCGCAATGAAGTCCTGGTTGAGGCGTTTGGCGCTGGCCTGCATCAGCAGCGAGGTAGCAACGCCACGGCTGGCGTGGTCGCTGAACGCTACCGGCGCGCCCCAGAACGCCATCACCGCGTCACCGATGTATTTGTCCAGCGTGCCCTGATGGGCGCTGCGGATGTCTTCCGACATCGCCGTCAGGTACAGGTTGATGTATTCGCGCAGCTGCTTGGGCGTCAGCCCTTCGGAGATGGTGGTGAAGCCGCGCACGTCGACAAACATCACGGTCAGCTCGCGGCTCTCGCCATCCATATTGTATTTTTCCGGATCTTCCGCCATCTCGGCCACCAGCTCGGGCGCCACGTACTCGCCAAAGCGCGACACCAGCGCCGCCCCTTTGCGCACCTCGAAGAAGTAGCCCCAGGCGACGTTCATCACGAACACACTGACAATCACAATCACCAGCATGGCCAGATCGAAGATCAGGTCCATCTCGCGGTACAGATAATAGTTGGCCGCCAGGGAGGCCGCCAGCACCAGCACGCCGGACAGGATCGCGCGCAGCGGCGACAGCGCCGCCAGGCCGAAGCTCAAGGCCAGGCCGACCATCAGTACCGAGGCGGCTTCCGCGATGAACGAGTAATACGGCCGCTGCTTGAAACGGTTGTCCAGCATGGAGCGGATCAGGTTGGCGTGAATTTCCACGCCGGGATATTCGGGATTGACCGGCGTGGCCCGCAAGTCGACCAGCCCCGGCGCCGTGGTACCGATCAGCACCACCGTGCCTTTCAGCAGCTCGACCGGCGCGCGGCCCGTCAGTACATCTGCCGCCGACACATAGCGGAACGAGCCGCCGCGCGGACCGCCAACGCCGCGGTACTGCACCACGGTGCTCATGCCGTCGCCGACCGGTATCAGGCGCTGCACGCCGCCGGGCATGATGATGGTCAGGTAGTCGTAGCCGCCGCTTTCGCGCTGCAGGTCCGACATCTTGTCCACGTTCTGGTCCAGCAGCGGCTTGACCGCCAGCGCATTCAGATACAGCGACGCCGTGGCCAGCGACAGTGACGGGTAATAGCTGTCGCCCACCTGCTGGATCAGGTAGGCCGTGCGGACAATACCATCCGGGTCGGTCACCACCGAGAAGCTGCCGGCGCCGGCGGCCGCCTGCGTCAGCACCGGCACGTTGGCCTCGAAGCCGGGGGCGTTATACGCGGTCAGTTCGCGGCCGTTCAGGTCCGCCTCGGTGAACAATGGCTTGGGCAGCGTGCCCTTGATCTGGTCGGGCGACAGGTTGAAGCCGAGGATGACGGGTTTCTCTTTGAGTGCGGAGGCAAACACGCCGTCGTAGTCCATCATCGGCTTCAGTTCTTCCAGGCGCTGGCGCAGCACCGGCACATCCTTGAGCTCAGTCCTGGACAGCTTTTCCAGCACGCTGTAGCCGGACGAAGTGTCCGGCTCGGGGAAGGAAATATCGTAGCCGACCGCCTTGGCCTGGTAATGATTCACCAGCTGCGAGATCAGCGTGCCCTGGACATTGCGGCTCCACGGGAAGCGGCCGAATTCGGTGAGCGACTTGCCGTCGATATCGACAATCACGATGCGCTTGTCCAGCACCGGTTTTTCCAGCTTCATGCGCTCGCCGGACCACAGATTGTCCAGCCGCGCCACGGTGTCGTTGCTGTACCAGCCCAGCGCGTAAAACACCCCCGCCATGGTGATGAGGATGCCCAGCAGCCAGCGCGGGCCGTACTTGGTCAGTGTCTTGGAAAATTTGGCGGGAAGCAGGCGCACGCGCTGTCCTTACGGGGTGTAGCCGGGAATCCTGGATTCGTCGATGTCGTCGATCTGCTTGGCGTCCATGTTTTTATGGGCGAATTCCAGGTAGATCCTGTTGCGGATGAAGATGTCGAACAGGTCCGGGTCGATGTGGCCATTGAGCGAGAAATTGCCCAGGATGCGCAGCGACTCCGACAGCATCTTGCCCTTCTTGTAGGGGCGGTCCTTGGCGGTCAGCGCTTCAAAGATATCGGCAATCGCCATCACGCGCGCCTGCACCGACATCTGCTCCTTGGTCAGGCCGCGCGGATAGCCTTTGCCGTCCATGCGCTCGTGGTGGCCGCCCGCGTATTCCGGCACGTTCTTGAGATGCTTGGGCCATGGCAGCGCCTCCAGCATCTTGATGGTCATGACGATGTGGTTGTTGATTTCCTTGCGCTCGCCCTCGGTCAGCGTGCCGAACTTGATGGTCAGGTTCATCAGTTCATTGTCGTCGAAGAAGTCGCGCTCGACGCCATCCGGGCCAACCCAGCGACGTTTGCCGATCTCGCGCACGCGCTCCTGGTCTTCCGGCTTCATGCCCTCGCCGCCGACGTTGGCAAAGCGGATGAAGTCGCGGTCGGCGCGCAGCGCGGCCTGCTGTGCGGCCAGTTCGGCGTCGATGGCGGCAACGTCGGCACCGGGCGCCCGCTGGTGTTTGAGCGCGGCGATTTCGGCGTCGCGCAGCAGCACTTCAAAGCGCGTATCGATCATGCCGATACGGTCGAAAATCGTCTCCAGCTTGGTGGCCTTGTCAACCACGTGCACTGGCGTGGTGATCTTGCCGCAGTCGTGCAGCAGGCCAGCCAGCCACAGCTCCTTGCGGTCGGCATCGTTCATGTGGAAATCGGCCAGCGGGCCGCTTTCCGTGTTGTGCACGGCCTCGGCCAGCATCATCGTCAGTTCAGGCACGAACTGGCAATGACGGCCCGTGTACGGCGATTTCTCGTCGATGCCGATATTGATGAGGTTGACCAGGGATTCCAGCAGTTCTTCCAACTGGGCGATCAGGCGCTGGTGGGTCAGCGCCACGGCCGCCTGCGCGGCCAGCGCCTCGATGAAGCGCTGGTCGGTCTGGGTGAACGCGCGGATCTCGCCCGTCTCGCTGTCCTTGGCGTTAATCAGCTGCAGCACGCCTACCAGTTCGCCTTCATGGTCGCTCATCGGCACCGTGAGGAAGGATTTCGAATGATAGTTGCGCATCTGGTCGAACTTCACCATGCCGGAGAAGTTGAACACGTCGGCCTTGTACACATCCTCGATGTTGACCGACAGGCCGAAGTGCGCCGCATAGGCGGCCACGGCCGACAGGTTTTTCTCGCCGCTGCCATCGTACAGCGGCACGCTGCCCGCCGTCACAGGCTGGCCGCTGGAGCCGCCCTGGTGAGTCTTGAGCGTGTCGTTGATGAGGATGTGGAAATTCAGGAACTGCTTGTCCTCGCTGGGACGGTACAGCGTGCCACCGTCAGCATTGGTCATGCTTTTGGCGACAATGAGTATACGCTCCAGTAAAGAGTCGGTATCGTGATTGCTGCCCAGCTGGACGCTGAGTTCGGTCAGCTGATCCAGGCGTTCGGCGATTTGCGTTTGATTCAACTCTTGCATGGTTGCTCTTTTTTATACCCGTTTAGACAAGGCGCGGCGACGCCCAAGTTGCAAGCGCAGTGTGGGAGTGTAGCTCTAGCGCAAGCTGTTGTACATCGGGAAATCATCGATGCGACGAATTTGCATCGGGTTTCCCTATGGCTGGAAAAAAAAGCTATTATCGACCGCAGGCAATGAGGCAACAACACACAACAAAAACAGCGATTACCAGGGATTGCGTATGAAATTCACATTTTGGGGAGTGCGTGGCTCTATCCCCTCCCCCGGTCCGCGTACAGCGCGTTATGGCGGCAATACCACTTGTATTGAAGTACGTACCGACAACGACACCCTGATTATTCTCGATGGCGGCACCGGCCTGTTCGCCCTCGCGCAGTCGCTGATCCAGAATAAAACCAAGCCCATCCACGCCAACATCTTCATCACCCACAGCCATTGGGACCACATCCACGGCCTGCCGTTCTTTACGCCGCTGTTCATCCACGACAGCCGCGTACGGCTGCATGGCGTGACCGATCCCGACACCGGCAACGGCATCGAACACGTGATGGGCGTGCAGCTGCAGAACAGCTACTTCCCCGTCAGCGAAACGCAGATGGACGCCACCATCGAATACCAGACGCTGGAGGTCGGTCAGCCAACCCTGGTCGGCGACGCCAGCGTCAGCAATGTGGTGATGAACCATCCCGTCATCGATCTCGGTTACCGCATCGACTGCAATGGCCGTTCGCTGTTCTTCACCGGCGACCACGAACCGCACTACAACATCCATCCGCCCGGCCATCCCGAACACGACACCTATGCGCGCTGGATGGAAGAGCGCAACGCGGCGATCGACGCCACCGTGCGCGGCGTCGATGCGCTCATCGTCGACTGCTCGTACACGCGCGAAGAATACCCGGCCAAACAGGGCTGGGGCCACGGCACGTTTGACTCGGCGTTCGCACTGGCGCTGCGCACCGGCGCCAAAGCGCTATACTGCACCCACCACGAACCAACGCGCAGCGACGACGAGCTGGAAGCCGTGTTCGCCGAAGTCATGGCGCGCCACGCCCCGCTGCTGGGCGATCTCAAGGTGCTGCTCGCATACGAAGGCATGGAAGTTAATCTGACATAGCGGAGCGCTCATGAATGCCGGCCAGCCCAGTGCACGACCTAGCGATGTCGATCTGCGGCTGGCCTTTTTCCAGAAGCTGCAAGCCGTCACCACCAAAATCCACGCCACCAGCAATCTCGATGAGATCATGCTCGACCTGGGCATGGAGTTCTGCGACCTGTTCAACTGCGACCGCTTCACGCTGTACGCGATGGACCACCAGAAGGACTACATCGTCTCCAAGGTCAAGACCGGCCTGACCTCGTTTCGCGACCTCAAACTGGCGATCACGCCGGCCAGCATTGCCGGCTATGTGGCGCTGACGCGCAAGACCGTCAACCTCGCCGACGTCTACGACCAGGCGGAGCTGGAACGCTACTCGCCCGAGCTGCGCTTCCAGCAGGGCGTGGACCAGCGTACCGGCTACCGCACCAAGCAGATGCTGGTGGCGCCGCTGATCGCGGTGCAATCGCGCGAGCTGCTGGGCGTGGTCCAGTTCATCAACAACCGTGACCGCGTGCCCTTCTCCAGCATCGCCGAAGACGGCGTCAAGGAGCTGTGCGAGACCTTGTCGGTGGCGTTTTCGCAGCGCCTCAAACCTCCGCAAATGGTACGCACCAAATATGACGGTCTGGTGACGGAGGCGATGATTTCGGCGCAGGAACTGGAACAGGCCACGCGCACCGCGCGCGCACGGGAAGTGGATATCGAAGATGTGCTCATCGACGAGTATGAGATCAAGCCGGCCGCCATTGGCGTGTCGCTGGAAAAACACTTTGCCGTACCCTACGAGCACTTTCGCGCCGACCGCATCAAGCCGGTCGACCTGCTGAAAAATCTCAAGCGCCAGTATGTGGAGGAATCCGGCTGGATACCGCTGGAAGAAAACAAGGACGGCTTGCTGGTGGCAGCGCTGGATCCCGAGCGGGTGGCGCACACCCACATCGTCAACCAGATCTTCCCGCGCGCCAAACCGGTGTACCGCGTCACCTCGCACCGCGAATTCCGGCAAATGGTGGAGCTGTTCTTCGGCCATGGCGACAGCGGCAGCGTGGGCGATCTGCTGTCCGGCATGGACGACGCCTACGACGAGGATGGCGAAGCGTCAGGCGAAGTCTCCGAGGCGGTGGAAAATGAGCTGGTCAAGCTGCTCAACAAAATCATCATCGATGCGTACCGCCAGGGCGTGTCGGACATCCATATCGAACCGCTGCCGGGCAAGGGCAAGACCGGCATCCGCTTCCGCAAGGATGGCACGCTGGTGCCGTATATCGAAATTCCCGCCAGCTACCGCAGCGCCCTGGTGGCGCGCGTGAAGATCATGTGCGACCTCGATATCTCCGAGCGTCGCAAGCCGCAGGACGGCAAGATCAAATTCAAGAAATACGGCCCGCTGGACATCGAACTGCGCGTGGCCACCATCCCGTCCGCTGGCGGCGTGGAAGACATCGTGATGCGGATACTGGCGGCAGGCGAGCCGATACCGCTCGACAAGCTGGGCGTGCTGCCGTTTAATCTGGAGCGCCTGCGCGCGACGATTGAAAAACCCTATGGCCTGTTCTTTGTCTGCGGCCCGACCGGCTCCGGCAAGACCACCACGCTGCACTCGGTGCTGAATTACCTCAACACCCCAGACACCAAGATCTGGACCGCAGAAGATCCGGTCGAGATCACCCAGAAAGGCTTGCGCCAGGTGCAGGTCAACCGCAAAGCGGGCCTGGACTTCGCCACCGTGATGCGCGCCTTCCTGCGCGCCGATCCCGACATCATCATGGTGGGCGAGATGCGCGACAAGGAAACCGTCGCCATGGGCATAGAAGCCTCGCTGACCGGCCACCTGGTGTTCTCCACGCTGCACACCAACAGCGCGCCGGAATCCATCGTGCGCCTGCTGGACATGGGCATGGACCCGTTCAATTTCTCCGATGCGCTGCTGGGCATACTGGCGCAACGCCTGGCCAAACGCCTGTGCGGCAAATGCAAGCAGGCGTATGAGCCGCCCGAGTCCGAGCTGCAGGCGCTGCTGAACGAATACTGCGAGGAGCTGCCGGACGGCGCCCGCGCTGCGGCGGTGACGGGCCTGCGCCAGCGCTATGCCAAGGACGGCAAGTTCACGCTCTACCGCGCGGTGGGCTGCGATGATTGCAACAAGGGTTACAAAGGCCGTATCGGCCTGCACGAGCTGATGACCGGTTCCGACAAGGTCAAGAAACTGCTACAGGAGCATGCGCGCGTTGCTCAGCTGCTGGCGGCCGCGCTGGAAGACGGCATGCTGACCCTGAAGATGGACGGCATCGAGAAAGTCCTTCTCGGGATTACCGACATCAAGATGGTGCGCGCGGTCTGCATCAAATAGCCGCGTGGCGTACGGCGGCGGTCCGCCAGTGCGCGCAGGCGTGCAAGGCCAGCCTTGACGTTGAACGAACGGCCTGCCAGCAGCGCGCTGACCATTTGCGTGGCCATCGCCAGCGCCGGCGCGGCGGCGGTTTGTACGGTGTACGGCAACACCAGGCGATAGCGTCCCTGCATGCGCGGCACCACGCCGACAAAACCGATCGTCACTTCATTCAGCGCCAGACGGCGCAATTCGATGGCGGCCTGCTGGACCAGCTCCACAATCGCCGGCACTTCATCGGCACGCTTGCCGACCAGGCCACGGAAACGGCTCAGTCCCGGCAAGGCGGCGTACAGGCGCTCTTGCAGTTTTTCAGTTGCTTCAGGTGTGACAGGGTCCAGCTCCAGGATACTCAGGAGACATGGCTGGGTGGAATAGCGGTTGTCGCTGTCCAGGTAACGTTGATCAATGATTTTCATGCCGAGCATTGTGCCGCGTACCTCACGTGCACGTAAGCAGTGCCCGCCGCGACCTGCTGTGGGATCAGACCTACAAGCAGAGCCTTGGGTTATAGCTGCTTCTCGAAACACACCGCCAGCGGGTTGCCGATGTATTTGCCGTAGTTGGCAATCCGTGTATAGCCACGTGCCTCGTAGAAATCCATCGCGCGGCGATTGACCAGCCGCGTCTCGAGCCAGAGCGCCTGGTAGCCCAACGCCAGCGCCTCGTCCTCCAGAAAGCGCAGCACAGCGCTGCCGACCCCGCTGGTGCCATGCCGCGCATACATGCGCTTGATCTCCGCCACGCCCGGCTCGATCGGCCGAAAGGCGCCACAGCCGAGCGCGGTACCGTCGTCATTGCGGGCGACGACAAAGCACGCCATCGGCCCGCGCACGTCCTCGACATCAAACGACGCCTTGCCGCTGTCGCCGGTGATGGCTTCCAGCGCGGTCGACAATTCCGCCATCAGCAGAACGGACTCAGGCGCAGTCGGATCTTCTTCACTCAGGTGGATAGTGTTCATGGTGGGTAGATTATTGCACAGTGCAAATGACCAGCTCCGGATCGGCGTTGATGCGCACGGGAATGCCGCTACAACCAACGCCGCGACTCACAATCAGATCTCCATTATCGCGCACTGGAAAGCGGCCATAGTAAAACGGCCGCGACAGCGGCCCTTGCGGCATCACCAGCGGCGTGCCGTCGGGCATGGCGATCTGGCCGCCATGCGTGTGACCAGCGAAGCCGATGTCGTAGCGCTGGCCTTGCAACATCAGCAAACCGTCAGGCGCGTGGACCAGCAGGATGCGGGTCGCTGCGGCGCCGGCAAACCCGGCGTTGCCGTCCGCCTCGCCGGTCCAGGGATCGTCCATGCCGCAGACCGACACCGTATCGAACGGCGCAGCCAGCGTCATCGCGCGGTTGACCAGCATGGTCACGCCAGCGCCTTCAAACAACTGCGCGATGTGCTGATCGTCGGTGGACAGGTCGTGATTACCGAACACGGCAAACTTGCCCAGAGGGGGTTTGCACGCCGCCAGGCCGGGGCACAGCACGGCAGCATGGCGCGCAGGCCCGGTCACATAGTCGCCGCCCAGCAGCAGCACGTCCGGCTGCTCGGCAGCGATGGCGGAAAACAGATCATCAAAAATCGTTTTGTGGGTAGGCCGCCCTGCATGAAAGTCCGACGCAAACGCAATCTTCAACGGCCGGTGCAAGCGCCGTTCCGCCGGCAGCGCGACACTATAGCGCGTGACGCCAAGACGACCGTGCAGGCCGCAGTGATAGCTCAGCGCACTCACCAGCCCGCCGAGCGTCGCCAAATCCAGCAAGGACTCCAGGCCGTGATGAATGCGGGAGTAACGTTTGCTGCGGGGAGAAGGCATGGGATTCGAGAAATAAAAACCCGCATGATAGTGCATCCGGATCAAACCGCGGCCAGCAAGAACAAAAAGATCGCGAGAGATTCTGATACCTCGCTATATGCTGGACACAAATATCTGCATCTATCTGATGCACTCGCAGCCACCGCAGGTCGTAGCGTGGAAGTATGTGATGACTAAATCTGGACGTCCGCAAGTATCTGAGGACGAAGTGCGCGGATGCGCTGTTCGGTGAAGTAGCCGCCACCTTCGGTGTAGCGCAGGTAGTGGCGGTTGCATTTTACGCAGCGCAGTACCTGGCTCAGGTTGGCGGGATAATAGCGTGGCGCGATGGGCGCGTCGGCGCTGTCGTAGCGTGTGCCGTTGGGGTGGTATTCGGCAAAGGTCGGCTCCGCATACGGATCTTCAACCAGTGTCGCCACTTCTTCAAACTGTTCCAGCGTCAGAGAATACGGCACCGTCTGCCACGCAAAAAGTGCCGCATCATGGCAACTGCAAGGTACGGCCACAGCCTCCGATACCGCCGCCAGTTGTTTCAGTTCCGCAAAATCAATCGCCATCACATTCACTCTTCAAGAAGGTTTTTGATTTTACTGCAATCCAAATCAATCCGTTGTCGGCAGAAGAGACTACATTGACGGCAAATCACTCGGCGTCAAGCAAATGGAACTACGCATCCTGACCAGGTTATTTCCACTGCTGATGGCAGTACTCGAATTCTTGCTACGCGCCAGTGCAAATGGTGAAGATCCATGGGAGTTCATCGGACCGACAATTGGCGGCGCAGCACTAGGGATGCTTTTACCACTTACACGTACCACAATTTCAGTTGAGTCCAGAGTCAAAAATCCTCATGCAGATATTGGGAAAGTCCATATCAGCGATCATCATTGGGCACAAAGCATTAATATTCTATTGTGGATAGGGCTTGCCGCATGGGCTGTCAGCCTGTACTTGGGCATCAATCACGGCAGCCTGTATTTTCCTCAAGTAGATGGCGTGCGGACATCCATTTTGATTGGACTTATACTTTGGCTATGCGCGGTTAGTGTCGATTTTCTACGCGGAGGAAAACTATGAGCTGGCAGATATTAGGGCAGGCTCTCGGCATGCTGGCTGCCGGCCTGCTTGTCACTGTAGTGCTAAGTATTGCATTACCGGCCATTCGCGACCATTTTTTCCCGCACAAGCCAGAGAGTGACTACACGTATCTTATTCAAGCCCGGGATGGCAAAAAAACCATCGTCGTCATGCCGCCGGATATGCCCGAGACAGAGCAACAGGAGCTGATGCGGAGAGCCTATTCGCAACTGAGCCTGCCGCCACAATCTCATTACGCAGTCCCAATGCCAGATGACAGCGCAAGTTTATGGAAGATGCGCCGCCACACTACCCGTCTCGTTCAAAGCGACAACGCGCAAGCGATCGCCATTCCTTCTGAAATCGCCTATACGCGCCCAGATATCGAACTGGACATCCAACGCGTCGGCGACGAATTGCGCATTCGCCCCCGGCAGCCAGTGCAATAAAAAAGGGAGCCGAAGCTCCCTTTGTTTTACATGATGTGGTGTCCCACCCACCAGGCGATCGCCGCCACGAAGGCGGACGCTGGAATCGTGAAGACCCAGGCCCAGACGATATTGCCGGCCACGCCCCAGCGCACTGCCGACATTTTCTGCGCCGAGCCGACACCGACGATCGCGCCGGTGATGGTGTGCGTGGTCGAGACCGGTACGCCGAAGTGCGAGGCGATCAGCAGCGTGATGGCGCCGCCGCTCTCGGCGCAGAAGCCACCCACCGGTTTCAGCTTGGTGATTTTCTGGCCCATGGTCTTGACGATGCGCCAGCCGCCAAACAGCGTGCCGAACGAGATCGCGCCATAGCATGACACGATCACCCACAGCGGTGGCTCGGCGCCGCCAGCCGGCACCTGGCCGACCGCGATCAGCAGCATCCAGATGATGCCGATGGTTTTTTGCGCGTCATTGCCGCCGTGGCCCAGGCTGTACGAAGCAGCCGATACCAGTTGCAGGCGGCGGAACCATTTGTCGACGCGGCGCGGCGTCGAGCGCACGAAAATCCATGACACGATCAGCATGATGATGGAGCCGAACACAAAGCCCATCAGCGGCGAAATCAGGATCCACTGGACCGTCTTCCACAGGCCGCCGCCGACCAGCGCGCTGGTGCCGGACTTGGCCACTGCTGCACCGACCAGGCCGCCGATCAGCGCGTGCGAGGACGACGACGGGATGCCGTAGTACCAGGTGAACAGGTTCCACACGATGGCGCCGGTCAGCGCGCCAAAGATGACGTACTGGTCAACAATGCCGGGATCGATGGTGCCCTTGCCCACCGTGCCGGCCACGTGCAGGCCGACCACAAAGATTGCCACGAAGTTGAACAGCGCCGCCATGGCCACCGCAGTTTGCGGTTTCAGCACGCCGGTCGAGACCACGGTCGCGATCGCATTGGCGGCGTCATGGAAGCCATTCATGAAGTCAAATATCAACGCCAGGCCGATCAGCAGCACCAGGACGTAGATACTGATTTGTAGGGTATGCATGTTGGATTATTCTTCTTGTAATCAGGCGTTTTCGACGATGATGCCTTCGATGATGTTGGCCACATCTTCGCAACGGTCGGTCACGGTTTCCAGGATTTCGTAGATGGCTTTCAGCTTGATCAGGTTGCGCACGTCCGGTTCATCGCGGAACAGCTTGGACATGGCGGCGCGCATCACATGGTCGGCGTCCGATTCCAGGCGGTCGATCTCTTCGCACACGGCGACGATCTGGCGCGAGTTGTCCATGTTATGCAGCATGCTAACGGCTTCCTTGACCTTTTCGGTGCAAGCCAGCACCAGTTCGGCCAGGCGCTTGGCTTCCGGCGTGACCGAGTGCAGGTCGTACAGCGACACGGTTTGCGCAGCATCTTCCAGCAAGTCGAGGATGTCGTCCTGGCGCGTGATCAGCTTGTGGATGTCATCACGGTCGATCGGCGTGATGAAGGTTTTGTGCAGCAGGTCGACGGTCTGGTAAGTGATCTTGTCCGCTTGCTTCTCGATGCTTTCAATCGCGTGCACGCGGTTTTCCAGGTCATCGAAATTCGACATCAGGCCCACCATTTCTTTTGCGCCTTTGACGCACAGCTCGGCGTGCTGATTAAACAGGTCAAAGAATTTGCCCTCGGTGGGCATCAAACGTCCAAACATATTTTTCTCCGTTCATTACTACTGCAGATCGCCGACCGGTTGTGCCGGGTCGGCGTTAAGATTAGTCGCCCTGGTAAATACCCAAACTACCAGAGTAATTGCCAAACTTGGTATAAGCGCCGATCCAGGTCAGACGCACTGCGCCGATTGGACCGTTACGCTGTTTACCGATAATGATTTCAGCGGTGCCCTTGTCCGGCGAGTCGGCGTTGTACACCTCGTCGCGGTAAAGGAAGATGATGACGTCCGCATCCTGCTCGATAGCGCCGGATTCGCGCAAGTCGGACATGACGGGACGTTTATTGGGGCGTTGTTCCAGCGAGCGGTTCAACTGCGACAGCGCGATCACCGGGCAGCCCAGCTCTTTGGCCAGGCCTTTCAGCGAACGCGAGATCTCCGAAATCTCGGAGGCGCGGTTGTCGCCGGCCTTGGAACCCTGCATCAGCTGCAGGTAGTCGACAATGATCAGGCCCAGCTTGCCGCACTGGCGCGCCAGGCGGCGTGCGCGTGCGCGCATCTCGATCGGATTCAGTGCCGGCGTTTCATCGATGAAGACCTGGGCGTCGTTCATCTTCTGGATTGCGTGCGTCAGGCGCGGCCAGTCTTCGTCGTTGAGGCGGCCGGTGCGCAGACGGTGCTGGTCCAGCTGGCCAACCGAACCCAGCATACGCATCGCCAGCTGGGCGCCGCCCATCTCCATCGAGAAGATCGCCACCGGCAAACCGGCTTCAATCGCGACGTTTTCGCCGATGTTGACCGAGAATGCGGTTTTACCCATGGACGGACGGCCGGCCACAATCACCAGGTCGCCGCCTTGCAGGCCCGAGGTCATGCGGTCGAGGTCGATGAAGCCGGTCGGCACGCCGGTAATTTCGGACTGGTTGTCGCGCGAGTACAGTTCATCGATACGTTCGACCACCTGGGTCAGCAGCGGCTGCACCGCCAGCCAGCCAGCGGCGCCACGGGCGCCCTGCTCGGCAATCGCAAAGATGCGCGATTCGGCTTCGTCGAGGATCTCTTTGGTTTCCTTGCCCTGCGGGCTGAACGCCTGGCCCGAGATATCGTCGGCCACGGTAATCAGCTGGCGCAGCACCGAGCGGTCGCGCACGATCTCGGCATAGCGGCGGATGTTGGCGGCCGATGGCGTGTTCTGCGCCATGGCGTTCAGGTACGTCAGGCCACCGACGTCGTCGGCCTTGCCCAGCTGGGTCAGGTTCTCGAAAACGGTGATCACGTCGGCCGGCTTGGAGGCGTTAATCATCCGCACGATCTGCTCGAAGATGATGCGGTGATCATAGCGGTAGAAGTCTTCCGGCTGCATCATGTCGGCAATACGGTCGAACGCCGAGTTATCGCGCAGCAGGCCGCCGATGACGGACTGTTCTGCCTCGATAGAGTGTGGCGGGACGCGAAGCGAATCGACTTGCGGATCGGAGGGGGCGTTCATGGCGCGAATTATACCTGCTTGCTTGTGCCAAATTACAAAATTATGACGATAAAAAAGCCGGGGCTAAGCCCGGCTTTTTCAAGGTGTTGCATATTCGACAGGCGTTGCCGCCCGGTCGAATCTTAGGCAGCTTCGCCCACTACAGCAACGGTCACTTCTACCACCACGTCGGTGTGCAGAGCAACGGCTACTGGGAACTCGCCAGTGGTCTTCAGCGGACCGGTTGGCAGACGAACAGCCGATTTTTCAACAGCGAAACCGACTTTCGACAGGGCTTCAGCGATGTCGAAGTTGGTTACCGAACCGAACAGACGGCCATCAACGCCGGCTTTTTGCGAAACGGTCACGGTCATGCCGTTCAGTTTCTCGCCTTGGCCTTGAGCCACAGCCAGCTTGGCAGCAGCAGCTTTTTCCAGTTCAGCGCGTTTGGCTTCGAATTCCGCGATGGCCGATGCGGTAGCGCGGCGGGCCATTTTTTGCGGGATCAGGAAGTTACGTGCGTAGCCGTCTTTAACTTTAACGACTTCACCCAGGTTGCCCAGGTTGACAACTTTTTCCAACAGAATGATTTGCATAGTTCTTCTCCAGTTACTCTGCCGCGATTAAGCGTTGTGCAGATCGGTGTACGGCAGCAGGGCCAGGTAACGTGCGCGTTTGATCGCGGTGTCAACTTGACGCTGGTAGTGAGCTTTGGTGCCGGTCAGACGTGCTGGCATGATTTTGCCGTTTTCCTGGATGAAGTCTTTCAGGGTGTCTACGTCTTTGTAGTCCACTTGTTCTACGCCAGCGGCGGTGAAGCGGCAGAACTTCTTGCGCTTGAACAGTGGGTTTTGTTGCTTACGCTTTTCTTTCAGCTTGAGCTTGTTTTTGTCGAACTTTTTACCGAATGCCATTTTAGGCTCCTGTATTTAAATTGAGCTGTCAGGGACAGCACTAAAATCAATGATGTGAAACACCAGGCTTTTGCTATTGCGGCTTTTCTTGTTGAGGAAACCGGAAAACTGGTACAAGCCTCCCAGCGGCGTCTGACTGAAACGGCCTGAAATCTCGCCCGCAGCAACTGCGTGGACTTCAAACTCGGACAATCGGGCGATGCCCGCCTCCATCTGCTGCGACCGGTGCTGGAGTACAGCATTCACGATCGGCATGCCTGCCGGGGTGTAACGGATTGCATCCCGTTCGGCGATGAGGGCGATGAACTGGAGCTGGTTCAGCGCGGTTCCTTCTCAGAACAATTAAGCAGCTGGAGCAGCAGCGGCAGCTTCTGCGCGATGCGATTTCGCTGCATCTTCGCGTTGTACCGACTTCATCATCGGCGAAGGAGCGGTTTCCGCTTTCTTCATCTTGACGGTCAGGTGACGCAGAACGGCATCATTGAATTTGAATGCGGTTTCCAGCTCAACCAGGGTCTCGTTGTCTGCTTCGATGTTCAGGCAGATGTAGTGAGCTTTAGCCAGTTTCTGGATCGAGTAAGCCATTTGACGGCGGCCCCAATCTTCAACACGGTGAACGTTGCCGCCGCGGGTCGTTACGGTGGTTTTGTAACGCTCGATCATGGCGGGCACTTGCTCGCTCTGGTCCGGGTGGACGATAAATACGATTTCGTAGTGACGCATGTATAACTCCCTTAAGGACTTGATGATATAGCCCACCCTGGCGTCAAGACAGGTGTGGGAAGAGGTAAGCCCGCGACTATATCAGCTTTTCCAGCGGAACGCCAGCATGGCGTGGCAGCTGCTACAGTGGCACAATTGCCTTTACAACAGGATTGCCATGAAATCACTGCTTGCCCTGCCCCTGCTGGCCGCCCTCGCCTTGCCGGCCGGCGCAGCGCCGATCAGGACCAAGGCTTACAGCACGCCCCAGCTGCTGTTCGCGCTGCGCACCGACACGCAAACGCTGGCGCGCATGGTGCCGGTGCTCGACCCCAGCTTCGATTTCATGCCGGGTCCGCGCGAGGAGGAACGGCAAGCCGACGGCTACAGCCACCTGGGCGACCTGTCGCTGAAAACCCGCGTGGCCGGCGGCGACTGGCAAAGCTGGTCGTCCTACGCCGCCCGCAAACCGGTCAAGCCGGCACTCATCACGCGCACCCTGGCGGCGGCTGACATCACGCCCACCATGGGCGCCGGACTGCCGTTGAAGATCGAACGCCGCTGGCTGTACGAGCGCGGCGCGCTGGTGCTGCGTTTCACGCTGACCAACCGCAGCAAGCAGCCGGTCGAGGTGACCGAACCGGGCATGCCCATGGTGTTTGACGGCAGCATGGTGGCCGTGCGCCCGCGCGTCGGCGATAACAGCTCGGTGATGGTGACGCGCCAGGACCAGCAGCCGCCCGCGCTGCGCCTGGAGCCGGACGCCAAGACGCCGCTGACCCACTGGGCGTCGCTGACCGCAAGCGATCAGGAGTTTTCCGCCTGGGTCACGGACGGCTTCACACTGGCGCCCGGCGCGCAACGCTCCATCGGGGTCCGCTTCCTTGTACAGAAGTGAAGTTTTTTCACTTTATTTCGCTGAAAGCAAGAATTTCCCTTGCATTAGCAGCCATACTGTACAAAAATACAGACTGTCTATATAAACAGGCTACCGTACTCCATGCTTAAGCTCACCGCACGCCAGGAACAAATCCTGAATCTGATCAAGGACGCGATTGAAAACACCGGCTTCCCGCCGACCCGCGCCGAAATCGCCAATGAACTGGGCTTTAAATCCGCCAATGCCGCCGAGGAACATCTGCAGGCGCTGGCCCGCAAGGGCGCCATCGAAATCGCCGCCGGCACCTCGCGCGGCATCCGCCTGCTGGGTGTACACGCTGAAACGCCATCCTCAAAAGTGCCTGCTGCGCTCATGATGTCGCTGCCGTTGATCGGCCGCGTGGCCGCCGGCTCGCCTATCCTGGCGCAGGAAAACCTGGAAACCAGCTACAGCGTCGATCCCGCCATGTTTGCGGCGCGCCCGGACTACCTGCTGAAAGTGCGCGGCGAGTCGATGCGCGATGCCGGCATCATGGACGGCGATCTGCTGGCCGTGAAAAAAGTGGACAGCGCCAAGAATGGCCAGATCGTCGTGGCCCGCATTGGCAGCGAAGTCACCGTCAAGCGTTACCGCAAGACCGGCTCGACCATCGAGCTGCTGCCGGAAAACCCGGACTTCAACGTGATTACGGTCGATCCGGAAGCCGATGAGTTTGCACTGGAAGGTCTGGCAGTAGGCCTGATGCGGACCTGGCACTAAGCCATTCCCCCTGCGCCAGCAAGACCAGATCGGCTTGCTGGCGTGCCTCTTGTGCGATCTGCACAAATACCTGGTTCATCAATTGCTGCGCAGCCGCCATTTCGGCTTCATTCATGGCGTCGGCCACCTCGGCGGGAATGTTGCGCCCGACTGGCAGCGCAGCCTGGTAGTTGGCGGCAAAGCGGCCATAGCAGATCAGCCAGGCGCTGCGGTCAGCGCGCGTGAGCATGGCGCCCGGCTCGCCGCACTGAAAGCGCGACAGCGCGACGTCGGCGCCATCGTAGTGATGCATGTAGTAGTCAATCTCAGCGCGGTGATCGCCCGCCCGGGCCGTGGCAGCTGCCACGATCAGGCCGGTTGCGATCAGCGCCCTCATCGTCAGCAGCCTTCCAGCGCCGTGCAGAAGTCGTCCAGCAGATCGTCGGTATCCTCGATACCAACCGAGACGCGGATCAGCGATTCCGCAATCCCCATTGAGGCGCGGCGCTCGGCGCCCATCTCGTAAAAAATGGTGTGCGCCACCGGGATAATCAGCGTGCGGTTGTCGCCCAGGTTCGATGCCGGAATCGCCAGCTTCAGGCGGTTCAGGAAGTCGAAGCAGTCCAGGCCATCCTTGAGCTCAAAGCTCAGCAGCGAACCGTGCGCGCGGAACAGCTCGGCGCTGATGCCGTGCTGCGGGTGCGACTTTAGGCCCGGATAGTAGACTGCGGCAACGCGCTCATCCTTCTCCAGCATTTCCGCCAGCGCCAGCGCGTTGGTGGTGGTGCGCTGCATGCGCAAGGCCAGCGTTTCGGCGCCGACCGCAATATGGTGCGCGGCGTCCGGCGCCAGCGAGGAACCGAAGTCACGCAGTGCCTTGGCGCGGATCTGCGCCAGGCCCCACTGCAGCGGCGCAGCTTTCTTGTAGTTCTCGTAGATGTTCGGGAAGCGGGTCCAGTCGTAGGCGCCGGTATCGGTCAGGCTGCCGCCCAGCGCATTGCCGTGGCCGCCGATCGATTTGGTCAGCGCGTTGACCACCAGGCCCGCATGCACCGACTTCGGCTGGAACAGGTAAGGCGTGGTCATGGTGTTGTCCACCACGTACAGAATCCCGCGTGCCTTGCACAGTTCGCCGATGCGCTTGAGGTCCGCCACTTGCGTGCGCGGATTGGCGATGGTTTCCACGAACACCACGCGGGTGTTCTCGGTGATGGCCGCTTCCACATTGGCCACCTCGGTCGCATCCACGAAGGACACGCTGATGCCCTGGCTCATGGCGGTCTGCCACAGGCTGTTGGTGTTACCGAACAAGAAGGACGACGACACCACGTGATCGCCCGTGCGTAGCAGCGCCTGCACCACGGCGCCGATCGCGCCCATGCCGGTGGCGAAGCAGATCGTACCGACGCCCTGCTCCATCTTGTTGACCTTCTCTTCCAGCGCCGAGATGGTCGGGTTGCCCTGGCGGCCGTAGCGGAAGCCCGGCTCTTTGCCCTGGAACACCGACGCCAGCTGGCGCACATCGGCATAGCCGAAGGCCACCGAGGTGTGGATAGGCTTGTGCAGCGAACCGTGCTCGATGCCCTTCTGACGGTCGCCGTGCAGAATGGTGGTGGTGAAACCGTAGTTCTTCTTGTCGCCCATGGTTACGCTTCGGTCGCCGCCAGATTCAGGTTCAGCTGCGAACGGCCTGCGTCTTCCGGTACGGCGGCCTTGCTTGGATGATGACGCTCGTATTCCAGTTTATCCAGATACTCGCGCGTCACGTCGCCGGTCACATACACGCCGTCAAAGCACGAGGCCTCGAAATTGGTCAGCGCCGGATTGACGTCCGAGATGGCGCGCTTGAGTGCGTCCAGATCCTGGTACACCAGTGCGTCCGCAGTGATCTCGCGGCAGACTTCTTCCACGGTGCGGCCGTGGGCGATCAGTTCGTCGCGGGTTGGCATGTCGATGCCGTACACGTTCGGGTAGATCACTGGTGGCGCCGCCGAGGCGAAGATCACTTTCTTGGCGCCGGAATCGCGCGCCATCTGCACGATCTCGCGGCTGGTGGTGCCGCGCACGATGGAGTCATCCACCAGCAGCACGACCTTGTCCTTGAATTCGTCCGGAATCGCGTTCAGCTTCTGGCGCACGGATTTCTTACGCGCTGCCTGGCCCGGCATGATGAAGGTACGGCCAATGTAGCGGTTCTTGATGAAGCCTTCGCGGTATTCCTTCTTCAGCGCCAGCGCCAGCTGGATCGCGGCAGGACGCGAGGAATCCGGAATCGGCATCACCACATCGATATCCTCGGCCAGACCTTCGCGCTTGATTTTCTCGGCCAGGTATTCGCCCATTTTCAGGCGGGTGTTATAGACCGAAGCACCGTCGATGACCGAGTCAGGACGGGCCAGGTACACATACTCGAACACGCACGGATTCAGCGATGGATTGTCGGCGCACTGGCGCGAATGCAGCTGCTTGTCGTTGTCGATGAAGATGGCTTCGCCCGGCGCGATGTCGCGCACGAAACGGAAGCCCATGCCTTCCAGCGCCACCGACTCGGAAGCGATCAGGTATTCCACGCCGTCCGGGCTTTCATTGATGCCCAGGCACAGCGGACGGATGCCGAACGGATCGCGGAACGCCAGCAGGCCGACGCCGGCGATCTGCGCCACAGCAGCGTAGCCACCCCGCACACGGCGGTGCAGCACGGCCACGGCCTTGAAGATGGTGTCGGCGTCAATCGAGATGCCAACCGTGGCTTTCTCGATTTCGTGCGCCAGCACGTTCAGCAGCACTTCCGAATCGGAGTCGGTGTTGATGTGGCGACGGTCGTTCTTGAACATCTCGAGCTTGAGCTGTTCCCAGTTGGTCAGGTTGCCGTTGTGGGCCAGCGTGATGCCGAACGGCGCGTTGACGTAGAACGGCTGCGCTTCTTCCTCGCTCGACGAGCCGGCAGTTGGGTAGCGGCAGTGGCCGATACCGGAGTTGCCTTGCAGCGTACGCATATTACGGGTACGGAAAACGTCGCGCACCAGGCCGTTGGCCTTGTGCATGGCGAACATGCTGCTGTGATTGGTCGCGATACCTGCCGCATCCTGGCCGCGGTGCTGCAACAGCAGCAAGGCGTCATACAGCATTTGGTTGACAGGTTGATGGGAAACGACGCCGACAATGCCACACATGATGGTGCTCCTGGACTGGTACTACAGATTTAAAGAATTTTCAAAAATTCATATGCTGCGTCATCGCAGCGGGAAGATACGGCAGGACCATGCGCGCGCCGGTTTCGGCGTATGGACTCAAGACTGCATGCTTCCAAAAATCCTGCTTGGGCAATGAGGTCATCTCACACAAGATGACGGCTGCCAACACAATTACAAGCCCGCGCGCCGCACCGAACACCATACCCAGCGTACGGTCGATCAGGCTCAGGCCGCCTGCGTCGATCAAGGCGTCCAGCGCCAGCGACAACAGGCCCATTAAAATCCGGGCACCGATAAACAGTGCGAGAAAGGCAATGATGAGCCGCAGCACATCACCCGGCACCGCCGGTGGCAGCATCTGCGCCAGCGGCGCCGCATAGGCGTTGGCGGCAACAAACGCAATCACCCAGCTCAGCAGCGACAGCACTTCCTTCACCAGGCCGCGCACCACGCCAATGATGACCGACGCCGCCAGCACGAAGATCACCAGGTAATCAAAAATCGTCACGGCGCGGCGCTAGCTCAGACAGTTTCCAGGCGGCCGTTCAGGCCCATGCTGCTCAGCTTGGCTTTCACCTTTTCTGCTTCTTCCTTGCTGCTGAACGGGCCCACGCGCACACGGGTGATGTCGCCCGATGGCGTCTTTTGCGTGAAAGAGCTGATGCCGGCGCTTTTCAGTTTGGCGCGCAGTTCATCAACCTTGGCCTGGTCGCTCAGTGCCGCAACTTGCAGTACGAATTTTTCAGACGATGGTGCGGCCGCTGGCTTGCCTTCCAGGATGGCCAGTGCGCGTGCATCTTCAGTCTTGACCGGCGCTGCGGCTGGCTTTTCTGCCGCCTTGGCTTTGGCTTCGGCGAGTTTGCGTTCGGCGTCCTTTTCCGCCTTCAGTTTGGCTTCGGCTTTGGCGTCCGCCTCCTGGCGGGCTTTCAGTTCGCGCTCGGCTTTGGCATCTGCCAGCAGCTTGGCCTGAGCTTCCGCTTTGGCCTGCGCCTTGGCTTTGGCGTCGGCTTCCTGTTTGGTGGTATCGACGGCAGCCACGGCAGGGGCCGGGGCCGGGGCCGGCGTCGGAGCGGCAGCGGCGGCTGGTTTGGCGGCAGGCTTCACGTCCTCGACGATTTCTTCCTTGCTGTCCAGCGAGGCCGATGCCGCGACCGGCGCCGGTGCGGGCACGGCGTCTACCGTTTTCTCTTTGGACGGAATTTTGATATCGATGTCGGACGACAGCGGCTTGGGCTCGGAGTCGAGCACCATCGGCAGCACCACGGCAACCGTCAATGCCAGCGCAATCGCGCCAACCAGACGGCGGCGTGCGCGTTTCTTTTCCGGCAACACGGCGTCATCTTCTTCACGCTCGCGCGTGCGGCGCCTGGTGGCGCCACCGCCGTCGGCAGATGAGGCGCGCTTGGCGCGGGCACGCTCCGTTGCTGCGCGATCATCTGGGCTGGTGTAATAGCCGCTGTCTTGACCAGCGCCAGCTGAGTCTTGCTTGTTTTTACCGAGTTTCGAGAACAAGCCCATGCGTGATTTCAGTCCTGTGCGTTCAATGGAGTGAGGATTTTCGCGCCGCCATGACACCGGCGACGGTCAGGAAAGATCCAAAGACCACAATTCTATCATCCTCACCGGCTCGGCTGACGGCATTTGCGTATGCTGCGCCCGGATCATCGAACACATTGATGGTGCGTTCATCACGCTCAGGCTGCACGGCCAGCACCTTGGCGGCCAGTTCCGAGGCGGTCGCCGAGCGTGGCGATGGCAGCGTCGCCAGGCACCAGTGGTCCACGTGCTCGGACATGGCAGCGATCACGCCATCGATATCCTTGTCGTGCATGGAACCGAACACGGCGTAGGTGTAGCGGTGGAAACCCATATTGCCCAGGTTCTGGTTCAGCGCTGCGGCAGCGTGCGGGTTGTGCGCCACGTCGAGGATGGTGGTCGGGCGGCCAGGCAACACCTGGAAGCGGCCCGGCAATTCCACCGTCACCAGGCCGGTACGCACTTCCTGCGCGCCGACTGGCAGCTCCAGCTTCAACGCTTCCAGCGCAGCCAGTGCGGCGCAGGCGTTGAGGATCTGGTTGGCGCCACGCAGGCTCGGATAGGCCAGCGAATTGCGGCGCTGGCCGCGGCCGCCATAGCTCCACTGCTGCTTGTCGCCCGAGTAATTGAAATCGCGGCCCATGAGCCACAGGTCGGCGCCGATGGCTTCGGCATGGTCGATCAGCGATTGCGGCGGCACGGGGTCGGAGCAGATCGCGGTTTTACCGGCGCGGAAAATGCCGGCCTTCTCGAAGCCGATCTTCTCGCGGGTATCGCCCAGGTAGTCGGTGTGGTCGATGTCCACGCTGGTCACGATGGAAACGTCGGCATCGACGATGTTGACGGCGTCCAGGCGACCGCCCAGGCCCACTTCCAGGATCACCACATCCATGCCCGCTGCCGACAGCAGCTTCATGATGGCCAGCGTGGTGAACTCGAAATACGTCAGCGTGGTATCGCCGCGCGCGGCCTCGACCGCATTGAAGGCCGTTACCAGCGTGTCGTCGCTGGCCATGTCGCCATTCACGCGGGCACGCTCGTTAAAGTCGAGGAAGTGCGGCTTGATGTACAGGCCCACCTTGTAGCCGGCGCGCATCAGCACCGATTCCAGCATGGAGCAGGTCGACCCCTTGCCATTGGTGCCAGCCACCATGATGACGGGGCAGCTAAAGCTCAGCTGCAAGCGTTCCTTGACGGCGAGAACACGGTCCAGGCCCATGTTGATGACGGTTTCGGCGTGGCGCGATTCAAGCAGCGCAAGCCAGGCGGGCAAAGTAGTTGGGAGGTTCGACATGATGGTGACTCTGAAATGAAAACGGCGCGCAGGCCGGATGATATCCGATTGCGCGCCGTCGCGTGAGAGGGTTAGCCGTTTTTAGGCAAGCACTTCCACAGGTTGATTTTGCAGCAATGCCAGCAGGCGGGCGATTTCTTCGCGCATCTTGCGGCGGTCAACGATCATGTCGACAGCGCCCTTCTGCACCAGGAACTCGGCGCGCTGGAAGCCTTCCGGCAGCTTTTCACGCACGGTGTTCTCGATCACGCGCGGACCGGCGAAGCCGATCAGCGCTTTCGGTTCAGCGATCACGACGTCGCCCATGAACGCGAACGAGGCGGACACACCACCCATGGTCGGGTCGGTCAGCACGCTGATGAATGGCAGCTTCTTGTCCGACAGCTTGGTCAGCATGGCGGTGGTCTTGGCCATCTGCATCAGCGACAGCAGACCTTCTTGCATACGGGCGCCGCCAGTGGCGGTAATGCAAATGAACGGTACTTTCTGTTCCAGAGCGACCTGGGCGCCGCGCACGAAGCGCTCGCCCACCACGGAGCCCATGGAGCCGCCCATGAATTCGAATTCGAAGCACGCCACCACAGCCGGCAGGCTCATGATGGAGCCGCCCATGACGATCAGCGCATCGGTCTCGCCGGTGGCTTCCATCGCTTGCTTGAGGCGGTCTGGGTATTTTTTGCTGTCTTTGAACTTCAGCGTATCGACTGGCAGGGTATCCATGCCAATTTCATAACGGCCGCCGGCATCGAACAGGCTGTCGAGGCGCTCGCGGGCGCGGATGCGCATGTGGTGGTCGCATTTAGGGCAAACGTGCAGGTTCGACTCCAGGTCGGTGCGGTACAGCACGGCTTCGCACGACGGGCATTTGACCCACAGGCCTTCTGGCATGGTCTTGCGGGCGCCGGCGTCGGAACGCTGGATACGTGGGGGCAGCAGTTTTTCCAACCAACTCATAAATTCTCCTTGCAGCTATCTCGTGGGCCGAAGTGTAGCCGTTTCCCGCCGCCCTGTCGAACATTGCCTTACAATAATTTTGAGCATTCGTCATGACCAACCGGGGCGTTTAGAGGGAAACCACTACGCCGTCCGAGGGAGCGTGCCCTCAGCCTCCAGCGTTTTCCTGAGCTCTTCGCGTTCTTTCAGGGTCAGAATACCAAGGTTGGCTTTATAGCCAGATCCAGCCATGTGCCGTAGATACATGCCTATCATATCTTGCGCCGGCAAGCCGTACGGCCGACCCAGCGCTTCAAAATACTCGATGGAGCGGAAATCAAGCCTGAAAGTAATTTCCTCACTCAACTGCTCAAAATATGGATTCGGCATCCATCCGCCGTGCTGCTCCTCTTTACGCATTTTAGTCACCTCTAAAATATTCAATTTCCTCAATGGGCAAGACCTTAGGTGCCGAGATAATGCGCACCTTGCCATTCCGATAGCAATGACTGACCAGAAGCAAACGGTCCTGACTGCTGCGGCCAAGTTGAAGGAACCGATCTTCCAAATCAGAGTGACTCAGGTCGAAACGCAATCCGCCACGCGGGTCATCAAAGACCGTTGAAGCTTCTTCAAAGCTTACGCCATGAGTGCGCAAGTTGAGTCTAGCTTTACGGGGATCCCATTCGAAGCACACGACCGCTCCCTTTCAACATAGCGAGTACTTGACTATGTATCAAGGTGAGCAGTCGGGATTTGCGTGACGTCAGGCGTCGAGGGCGGTGCGGATGGTGGTGGTGAAGGCTTGAACGGCAGCGACGGCGTGGTCTTTGCCGGCGGTTTCAATTTCCTGGATGATGCGGCTGCCGATCACGACCGCATCGGCCACTTCGGCCACGGCGCGCGCGGTGGCGCCGTCGCGGATGCCAAAGCCAACGCCGATCGGCAGCTTCACATGCTTGCGGATCGCCTGCAGGCGGTTGGCCACGTCGACGGTGTCGATATTGCCCGCCCCCGTCACGCCCTTCAGCGAGACATAGTAGCTGAAGCCGCCCCCAACCTTGGCGACCTGCGCGATGCGCTGCTCGGTCGAGGTCGGCGCCAGCAGGAAGATCAGGTCAAGCTCGGCCGCACGCATGGCGGCGGCAAACGCCTCGCACTCTTCCGGCGGATAGTCGACCACGATGGCGCCATCCGCGCCCGCCGCCTTCGACTGCTCGATGAAGGCTTCCGGGCCGATACGTTCGATCGGATTGGCATAGCCCATCAGTACCACCGGCGTAATCTGGTTGGTCTTGCGGAACTCGGCCACGTAGCCAAACACGTGCTTGATGCCGACGCCATGGGCCAGCGCCCGCTCGCACGCGCGCTGGATCACCGGGCCTTCCGCCATCGGATCGGAAAACGGCACGCCCAGTTCCAGGATATCGGCGCCGCCAGCGACCAGTGCATGCATCAGCGGCACGGTCAGCTCAGGCGCAGGATCACCGGCCGTGATAAAGGTGACGAGCGCGGTTTTGTTTTGCGCTTTCAAGGCGCTGAAGGTTGCTGCGATTTTGGACATGTCGGTTTCCTTAGTTGAAGTTCAGACCCATACGCTCTGCGACCGTATGCATGTCCTTGTCACCCCGGCCCGACAGGTTGGCCAACACAATTTTATCCTTCGGCAGCGTGGCCGCCAGCTTGGCCGCGTAGGCCAGCGCGTGCGACGACTCCAGCGCAGGAATGATGCCCTCGATATGGCAGCAATCGTGGAAGGCTTGCAGCGCTTCTTCATCCGTGATCGAGACGTACTCGGCACGGCCACTATCCTTCAGGTAGGCGTGCTCCGGGCCGACACCCGGATAATCCAGGCCCGCCGAGACCGAATGCGTCTCGATGATCTGGCCATTTTCGTCCTGCAGCAGATAGGTGCGGTTGCCATGCAAAACACCCGGGTAGCCCTTGGTCAGCGACGCGGCATGCTTGTCGCCATCCAGCCCCTCGCCCGCCGCTTCCACACCAACCAGGCGCGTGCCGGTCTCGTCAATGTAGGGATAGAAAATGCCCATGGCGTTGGAACCGCCACCGATACAGGCCACCACGTAATCCGGCTGGCGGCCGGTCATTTCCGGCATCTGCACCAGGCACTCTTCACCGATCACCGACTGGAAGTCGCGCACCAGCATTGGGTAAGGATGCGGACCGGCCACCGTGCCGATGATGTAAAAGGTGTTTTCGATATTGGTCACCCAATCGCGCATCGCTTCGTTCAAAGCATCTTTCAGCGTCTTGGAACCGGACTCCACCGGCACCACCGTGGCGCCCAGCAGCTTCATGCGGTAGACGTTCTGCGCCTGGCGCTTGACGTCTTCGCTGCCCATGTAGACCACGCATTCCAGGCCAAAGCGCGCGCAGATGGTCGCGGTCGCGACGCCGTGCTGGCCAGCGCCCGTCTCGGCGATGATGCGCGGCTTGCCCATGCGCTTGGCCAGCAAGGCCTGGCCGATCACGTTGTTGATCTTGTGCGCGCCCGTATGGTTCAGGTCTTCGCGCTTGAAGTAAATCTGCGCGCCGCCGGCCAGCTCGGACCAGCGCTTGGCGTGATAAATCGGCGACGGCCGGCCGACGAAGTGCTTGAGCTCGTAACGGAACTCGTCAAGGAATTCGGGATCTTTGCTGTAGCGCGCATAAGCTTCGTTGAGCTCGGCCAGCGCGTACGTGAGGGTCTCGGCGACAAAGCTGCCGCCGTAAGGGCCAAAGTGACCTTTGGCGTCAGGTAATGCGTAATCTTTAGCGTGGAACAGCGCTTTCATGATGGGTTTCGCTTTCTAAAATGGTATCTCCTGCGCGCACCGCCGCGACAAAGTCGGCGATCTTGCGCGCATCCTTGATTCCCTTGGACGCTTCAACACCAGAGCTGATGTCTACCGCGTAGGGACGTACATCGACCACCGCGTCAGTCGCGTTGTGTACGCTCAAGCCACCACTTAAAACGACCCGAGGCGCGAGATCTTTTGGAACGAGAGACCAATCAAAACCCTTTCCTGCGCCACCGTAGGCGTCCACATAAGTATCCAGCAACAGGCTGGTAAAGAATGGACTGGCGGCGCGGTTTGCCTGCTCGTATTCTAGCAGTTCATCCGGGCGCGTGTCAGGTTTGACGCGGAACACCTTCATGAACTGTCGTCCGGCCGCCGCGCCAATGGCCGCAGCCTGCTCCACGGTTTCATCGCCGTGCAGTTGCAGCAAAGACAAGGGCGCGATGCGCACGGCAGCCGCCACTTCTTCCGGCGAGGCATTCACAAACAGGCCCACCGTGCTGATGAATGGCGGCACCACGCGCATCAGCTCGGCGGCGCGCTGTGGCGTCACATAGCGCGGGCTTTTGGGATAGAACACGAAACCGATCGCATCGGCGCCTGCGGCCACCACGGCCTGGATGTCTTCCTCACGGGTCAGGCCGCAGATTTTGATACGGGTGCGTGGCATCGTCTATCCTTTAGAACCAGGGCATCTGGCTCACCGCTTCCTGCGGCAGGCCCCATTTTTCATCGTAGTCAATTTTGGCCAGGTAGAGGCCGTCCGGCATGAAGGTCGGCGCGGCCACCTGGCGGTTTTTCGCGGCCAGCAGCTCGCCCATCCAGTGGACATCCTCACGCCCCTGGCCGATGTAGACCAGCGAGCCCACCAGGTTGCGCACCATGTGGTGCAGGAAGGCATTGGCTTTCAGCGTAAAGATGATCAGGTCGCCCTGGCGGCGGATCTGAATGTCGTGCATCAGCTTGACCGGCGACTTGGCCTGGCAGTACGCCGCGCGGAAGCTGGTGAAGTCATGCGTGCCGATCAGCGGCTTGACCGCCTCCTGCATGCGCTCCACATCCAGCGGGTGGTGGTAGAAACCGGCACGGCCATTGAGCAGCGCAGAGCGCACCTGGTGGTTGTGCAGGACGTAGTGATAGGTACGCGCCTGGGCGCTGAAGCGGGCATGGAAGAAGTTCTCGACGGCCGGGTCACCGTCCAGCACCTTGGCCCAGCGCACCCCGATTGACGGCGGCAGGAAGGCATTCACGCCGCGTACCCAGGCATGCGGCATGCGGTTCAAGTCGGTATCGAAATGCACCACCTGCTCGGCAGCGTGGACGCCGGCGTCCGTACGGCCGGCGCACGTGGTGGCCAGCGGCACTGTCGCGAACTCCAGCAGTGCCTGCTCCAGTTTATCTTGTACGGTGAGGCCGTGTTCCTGCTTCTGGTAGCCGTGCCAGGCCTGGCCGTCGTACTGGAGCCCTATTGCGATCCGTTTCACTACTGCCCAATCTTATAATGTCTGAGTCAGCCATTATATAACGGCACGCTTTCAGCCCAGCTTGGCCTTCATATCGTTGGCCTTGACCACCTGGTCGGGATTGCCGCCGCGCAGCACTTCATCGAGCAGCTCGCGCGCACCTTCCTTGTCGCCGATTTCCTGATAGGCGATGGCCAGGTCCAGCTTGGTATCCATTTCCATGTGATGGGCGGACAGCGGCTCGTTGTTGGCGGGGGCCGGTGCGGCGGGCGCTTCCAGCGCCGCAGCGGTATCGCCGCCCAGCGCGTCGCTGAGGTCCAGATCGATGCTGGACAGGTCAAAGTCCGGCGCCGCCGGGGCAGGCGCTGGCGTGATGTGCTCCACCTCGCCCGGCAGATCCAGCGCGGTGTCGAAGTCCATCGCCGGCGTGTCCACTTTAGGTGGCTCGGTGAAGGCAGGCACTTCCGGGATGTCAAAGCCGGCCAGGTCCAGATCCAGCGGATCGGATACTTCCGCAGGCTTGGCGGTTTCCACGGCCGGCCTTGCCGGCAGATCCAGGCCGAAATCCAGGTCCATATCATTGATCGGCGCCGGTGGGGCTGGCATTTCAATCGCAGGCGCGGGCGCTTCGACCGGTTCGAAGTTCAAACCGCCCAGGTCAAAGTCCATCAGGTTGTCCGACTCCGCCGCCACCGAGGCAGGCGATACCGAAGCATCGGCCGCCTGCGGCAGCGCGGTGTCCAGATCGGCGCCAAAGTCCAGCGGCTCCGCAGCTGGAGCTGGAGCAGCATCCTGGCTCAGGTCCAGATCCAGTGCCGACGGTGCAGCGGCTTCAGCTGGCGTGTAGGTATTGAAATCACTGCCGAAGTCCGACGCGGCGGCGGCCGCAGCAGCACCCGCCACGGCTGCCGTGGTGACCGGGGCCGTATCAAACGCCGTATTGCCGCCGTCTTTGCCCTCGGTGTAGAGAGGGTTGGCAGGATCCAGCGCCTGCCCCATGGCGGCGACCTGCGCCCACTCGTCGCCCTGGCCACGGGTCAGCGAGTATAGTTCGGAGGCCTGGGTTTCAAACGCGCGCGCGTCCTTGCGGGCGACGTAGATTTCCAGCAGTTTCAGGCGCACAGCATGGCGCTCCGGATGGGTGCGCAGTGCTTCTTTGAGAATTTCTTCCGCCTGCGCATCGCGGCCGTAGGCGATGTAGACGTCGGCTTCCGCCACAGGATCCACCTCATTGGTGTCCAGCTGGCTGGCCGATGGTGCGAAATTGGAATTGAATACGCTGTTGTTGGTGTCCACGCTCTGGCCACCGGCATCAGCGATCAGCGGCTGTGGTGGCGGCAACGCGGTATCGCCGAGAATCGACGCCTCATCAGGCGGCACGATGAATTTCTTGCGACGGCGCGATGCCATGATACCCACCGCGCCCAGCAGCAAGGCCGCAGCGGCCGCGCCCACGTAGTTGATGTTGTCCATCAGGACTTCAAAGAAGCTCGGCTCGGCCAGTTTCTTCGGCGGCAGCACCAGCGTGCGCTTGGGCTTGTGTTCGGCAGGCGGCGCTTCCGCCGCCATCGAAGCCGAAGCTGATGCCGATGCCGAAGCTGGCGGCGGCTTGACCTCGGTAGCGGCCTTGTTCTTGACGGTCATCAGCTTCTCAAGGTCGCTGACGTTCTTTTCCAGCTCCTTGACGCGGGCGGCCGCTTCATCCACCTGCTTCTGCTTGGCGATCTTGTCCTCTTCCGCTGCCTGGCCGGTCTTGCCTTGCTGAGGCGCGGCGGTGGTGGCCTTGGACAGCGTCAGCTTGTCCTTGGCGGTGTTGGCGGCATTCGGCTTCTCTTCTACCTTGGCGGTAATTTTGCCTGAGACGTTCTGCGACGCATCCGCTTCCTTGGCCGGCGTGCTGGCAGCGACCTGGCCGGCCAGCTTGGCGCGGTAGGCGTTGAAATCGGTAGCATGCGCGACGACCACGCCGCGCGCTTCGTCACCGCCCACAGCGCGGATGGCGTCAGCGTCCGGCACGGCAAGGATCTGGCCCGATTTCAGGCGGTTCATATTGTTGCCGCTGAAGGCTTCCGGATTGGCGCGGTACAGCGCCACCAGCATCATGTCCAGCGACACATCGACCGGCTTGACCTGGTTGGCGATGCGGGTCAGATTATCGCCCTGCTTGACGGTGTACTCGCTAGCCGCCTGCTTGACCGGCGCCGCTGGCTTGCGTGATGGCGCGGCAGCCGGCGCTTGTGCCTGTGGCGCTGCCGGGTTTGCAGCCGATGCTCCAGCAGCGGGCGCTGCGGCACGGTTGGCGACATCGACCGGCGCCGTCACTTGTGGCGCTTGCGTGGCGCGCAGGTCTGGCGGGTCCAGCAGGAAGGTGTATTCGCGGACCATGCGGCCGCCGTTCCAGTTCAGTTCCAGCAGCATGTCAACGAACGGTTCGTTGATCGGCTGGCTGGAGCTGACTTTGATGACCTGTTTGCCGTTGCGCGGCTCGACTTCAAAACGCAGCGACATCAGCGCCGGGTTGAAATCGATATTGGCCGAGCGGAAGGCATCGGCCGGCGCCAGCCTGGCGACCAGCGCGCTGGCTTCCTCCGGGGTCACTGCAGTCAGTTCGATTTCCGCCCGCAGTGGCTGGCCCAGCGACGACAGGACAGTCAGCTTGCCCAGTCCCGCCGCATTTGCTGACGCGGCCAACAACACGGCGCTGGCAACCGCGCTGGTGAGTGTCTTCAGCGCGAACGAAACAATGGGGCGATTTTGTACAGGCATAGTGGGTGTTTTTATGATTGTCAGAGAGAAAATGTTACTTTCCCGGATATACCAACATAACATCATGCTTAGGAGCATGCAAGCTTTGCACCACTGTAAACCAACAAAAGGGGTTTCCCCTATGAGAACACATAGGAAAAACCCCTTCTCTTACCACGATGGAGCAGCCTGAACGGCCGTGCCACGTTTTGCGGGTTTACTGGTCCAGCACGATGCGCAGCATGCGGCGCAGCGGTTCGGCCGCGCCCCACAGCAGCTGGTCGCCCACCGTGAACGCCGACAGGTAATCCGGACCCATGCTCATCTTGCGCAGACGGCCCACCGGGATCGTCAGGCTGCCGGTCACGGCCGCTGGCGACAGATCCTTGACCGATGCTTCACGCGTATTCGGCACCACTTTCGACCATTGATTGGCCGATGCAATGATGTCGGTGATTTCATCCAGCGGCACATCCTTGGTCAGCTTGATGGTCAGCGCTTGCGAGTGGCAGCGCATGGCGCCGATACGCACGCACAGGCCATCGACCGGAATCGATTTCGAGCCGAAGTCGGCGCCCAGGCCCAGGATCTTGTTGGTCTCGGCGCCAGCTTTCCACTCTTCCTTCGACTGGCCATTGCCCAGATCCTTGTCGATCCAGGGGATCAGGTTGCCAGCCAGCGGCGCGCCGAACTGCTTGATCTCTTCCGCCGACAGGCCATGCTGGGTCGCCAGCACCTGACGGTCGATTTCCAGGATGGCTGAAGCAGGATCGTCCAGCAGCGGCTTGACGGCGCCGTTGATGGTGCCGAACTGGGTCAGCAGTTCCCGCATATGCTGCGCGCCGCCGCCCGAAGCTGCCTGGTAGGTCATCGAGGTCATCCACTCGACCAGGCCTTGCTGGAACAGGCCGCCCAGGCCGATCAGCATGCACGACACGGTGCAGTTACCACCGATGAAGTTCTTCACGCCCTTGCCCAGCGCGTCCTTGATGACGTGCATATTGACCGGATCCAGCACGATGACCGCGTCTTTTTCCATGCGCAGCGTCGACGCCGCATCGATCCAGTAGCCGTTCCAGCCGGCCGCGCGCAGTTTCGGGAACACTTCGGTGGTGTAGTCGCCGCCCTGGCACGAAATGATGATTTCGCATTTCTTGAGTTCGTCGATATCGGTGGCGCTTTTCAGCTTGGTTTCATTCTTGGCCATGGCTGGCGCATTGCCGCCCGGATTAGAAGTGGTGAAGAACACTGGTTCGATGTGAGCGAAATCGCCCTCTTCCTGCATGCGTTGCATCAGGACCGACCCCACCATGCCGCGCCAACCTACCAGACCTACGAGTTTCATTTTTCTTCCTTTGTGTGTAATGCGTTACAGTGCCGCGACGACCGCGTTGCCCATCTCTTCGGTACCGACCTTGGTGGTGCCCGCTTCATAGATGTCGGCGGTGCGCAGGCCTTGGGCCAGCACTTTCTTGACGGCGCTTTCGATGCGGTCGGCCTGCTCAACCTTGTTCAGCGAGAAGCGCAGCATCATGGCGGCCGACAGGATGGTGGCCAGCGGATTGGCGATGCCTTTGCCGGCGATGTCCGGCGCCGAGCCGTGCGATGGTTCGTACAGGCCCTTGTTGTTGGCATCCAGCGATGCCGATGGCAGCATGCCGATCGAACCGGTCAGCATGGCCGCCGCGTCCGACAGGATGTCGCCAAACATATTGCCGGTGACGATGACGTCAAACTTCTTCGGCGCGCGCACCAGCTGCATCGCGGCGTTATCCACGTACATATGGTCCAGCGCCACGTCCGGGTATTCCTTGTGGACGTCGGTGACGATGTCTTTCCAGAACTGGAAGGTCTCCAGCACATTGGCCTTGTCCACCGAGGTCAGGCGCTTGCCGCGTTTTTGCGCTGCCTGGAACGCCACGTGGGCGATGCGGCGGATTTCGCCTTCCGCATAGCGCATGGTGTCGAAGCCTTCGCGCTGGCCCTTGAACGGACCGTCGGGGCACTCGCGCACGCCGCGCGGCTGGCCGAAGTAAATATCGCCGGTCAGTTCGCGCACGATCAGGATGTCCAGGCCCGACACCACTTCCGGCTTCAGCGTCGAGGCGCCCGCCAGTTCCGGGTACAGGATGGCCGGACGCAGATTGCCGAACAGGCCCAGGTTCTTGCGCAGGCCCAGGATCGCCTGCTCAGGACGCAGCGGACGATCCAGCGTGTCGTACTTCCAGTCGCCGACGGCGCCAAACAGCACGGCGTCCGCGTCCTTGGCCAGCTTGAGCGTGGCGTCCGGCAGCGGATGGCCGCTGGCTTCGTAGCCAGCGCCGCCGACCGGGGCGGTTTCCATCTCAAATTTTTCGCCCAGCGCGTTCAGTACCTTGACCGCTTGGGTGACGATTTCCGGACCGATGCCATCGCCCGGGAGGATTGCAATTTTCATGAGTTGTTTTCTTTAGATGACGTTAGCCAACCAGGGTTGGTTTGCCAGATGGCGCTCTTCGAATCCACGGATGGTGTCGGCGTGGCGCAGCGTCAGGCCGATATCGTCAAGCCCGTTCATCAGGCAGTATTTGCGGAAGGCGTCGATCTCGAATGGGTAGGAGAGACTGCCGTTGCTGGTGGAAATGCGCTGCTGCTCAAGATCCACCACCAGCTTGTATCCGGGGAAGGCCTTGACTTCATTGAACAGATGATCGATCTGCGCTTCAGTTAATACGATGGGCAGCAAGCCGCTCTTGAAACAGTTGTTGAAGAAGATGTCGGCAAACGATGGCGCAACGATGGCGCGGAAGCCGTACTGGTCCAGTGCCCAGGGCGCATGCTCGCGCGAGGAGCCGCAGCCGAAGTTCTTGCGGGTCAGCAGGATCGAGGCGCCCTGATAGCGCGGCTCGTTCAGCACGAAGTCTGGATTCAGTGGACGATTGCTGTTGTCCATGCCCGGTTCGCCGTGATCGAGATAGCGCCACTCGTCAAACAGGTTGGGGCCAAAGCCGGTGCGGTGGATGGACTTCAGGAACTGCTTCGGGATGATGGCGTCGGTGTCGACATTCGCGCGATCCAGCGGCGCAACCAAACCTTCGTAAATGGTAAATTTTTCCATGATCGTATTTTGTGGACGGGCGCCTGGCCCGCCGGTTCTTTAATGGCCTGAGGCGCCCTGCACTGCCTGCCCCGCTTTTTGGATGTCCTTGCCCATGCCGGAAATGGTGTTGCAGCCGGTCAGGATGAAGGTAGCGATAATGGTCAGTGCGAAGATCTTTTTCATGATGTTTTCCTAGTTTCAGTGCGGCGCCTCAGCCGCTTTTAAAATTCAGTGCAGTGTGCGGACGTCGACGAAGTGGCCGGCGATCCCGGCTGCCGCTGCCATGGCCGGCGACACCAGATGGGTGCGGCCGCCCTGGCCTTGACGGCCTTCGAAGTTACGGTTGGAGGTCGACGCGCAGCGCTCGCCCGGTTCCAGACGGTCGGCGTTCATGGCCAGGCACATCGAGCAGCCCGGCTCGCGCCATTCGAAGCCGGCGGCCTTGAAGATCTGGTCCAGCCCTTCGCGTTCCGCCTGCTCTTTGACCAGGCCCGAGCCCGGGACCACCAGCGCCAGCTTGACGTTGGAGGCGCGCTGCTTGCCACGCACCACGGCGGCGGCGGCACGCAAGTCTTCAATGCGCGAGTTGGTGCAGGAACCGATGAACACCTTGTCGATGCGGATGTCTTCGATGGCGGTGTTGGGCTTCAGGTCCATATACACCAGTGCCTTCTCGATGGCGCTGCGCTTGACGCTGTCTTTTTCGTGGTCCGGGTCCGGCACGCGGCCGTCGACCGGCAGCACCATTTCAGGCGACGTGCCCCAGGTGACCTGCGGCTTGATGTCGGCAGCGTTGAGCGTGACGACGAGGTCGAACTTGGCGCCCGCGTCGGTGTGCAGCGTGCGCCAGTAGTTGACGGCCAGATCCCAGTGCGGACCGGCCGGCGAGAACGGACGGCCTTTGACGTAGTTGATGGTGGTGTCGTCGACGCCGATGATGCCGGCGCGGGCGCCCGCTTCAATCGCCATATTGCAGACCGTCATACGGCCTTCCATCGACAGCGCACGGATGGCCGAACCGCCGAATTCAATACAGTAGCCGGTGCCGCCTGCGGTGCCGATCCTGCCGATGATGGCCAGCACGATGTCTTTCGCGGTGACGCCGTCCGGCAGCACGCCGTCAACCTGCACCAGCATGGCCTTGGATTTCTTTTGCAGCAGGGTCTGGGTCGCCAGCACATGCTCCACTTCCGAGGTGCCGATGCCATGCGCCAACGCGCCAAACGCGCCGTGGGTCGAAGTGTGCGAGTCGCCGCAGACCACGGTCATGCCCGGCAAGGTCGCGCCCTGCTCAGGGCCGATCACATGGACGATCCCCTGGCGCTTGTCGTTCATGTTGAAATAGGTCAGGCCGTAGGACTTGGCGTTCTTGTCCAGCGTTTCAACCTGCAGGCGCGAAACCGGATCGGCAATGCCTTCGGCGCGCGAGGTGGTTGGCACGTTGTGGTCGGCCACCGCCAGGTTGGCGGACAGCCGCCATGGCTGGCGATTGGCGGCGCGCAGGCCGTCAAATGCCTGCGGGCTGGTCACTTCATGCACCAGGTGGCGATCAATGTAGAGGATGGTCGTGCCGTCTTCTTCGGTACGGACCACGTGGGATTCCCAGAGTTTGTCGTAAAGCGTCTTCATGATGTTTTTTACGTACTGCTACTATTATCCAACTTGATTATGCCATATTGTGCAATGCAATAGCAGCCACCGCGGTCCAGCCTCATGAGCCCGACGCCTTCTGCATACCGATTCACTTGGTATGACCCCTTGTTCTTTACTGCGAAAAAAAAGCCTGCGTGAACGCAGGCTTTTTGGTCTTCTGACCCGAGTCTACCGACTCAGGCCGCCATGCGTACACTACCTCGACAACCGTCCATTAGGAACGATAGGCCTACCACTAGCACCAGCTCGCCCTCTGCAGAGCGCGCCGTGCCGGTAATGCCCTCGACGGTAATCGCGGTCATCGGTTTAATCACCAGGTCAGCAGTGCCATCCACCGCTTCCACGGCCAGGATGTACGGCTGTGGTGCCGAGACAACAATGCCCACCTTCTCGCGGCAGCTCTCGTAGCCCAGCGAATCGGCCAGCGAACGCACTGGCAGCGGACGGCCCTGATCTTTCAGCACCGGTGCGCCGCCAACTTCCATGAACACTTCCGGCAGCTCGACCACGCGCTGTACCACGGCCATCGGCAGCGCCAGTGCAGCGCCCGAGGTCGAGACCAGCATGGTCGGCACGATCGACAGCTCGATCGGCAGGCGGATGGAGAACTTGGTGCCCTTGCCCAGCTCGGACTCGATCTGGATGGCGCCACGGTTTTTCTCCACGGCGGTCTTCACCACGTCCATGCCGACACCGCGGCCGGACACGCTGGACGCCACTTCCTTGGTCGAGAACCCTGGCAAGAATACCAGCTGCAGGCAGTCGTCGGTGGATAACTGCGCCGATTCGGAGATCAGGCCTTTCTGCAGCGCCTTCGCGCGCAGCTTGACCGGGTCCATGCCCTTGCCGTCATCCTGCAGCACGATCATGACGCTGTTGGCTTCCTGCCATGCCTTGAGCTGGATGAAGGACTTGATCGGCTTGCCGGCAATCGCGCGCTCTTCCGGCGTTTCGACGCCGTGGTCCAGCGAATTGCGCAGCATGTGCACCAGCGGATCGTACAGCGAATCGACCACCACGCGGTCGACTTCGGTCTCCGCACCTTCGATGTTCAGATCGACTTCCTTGCCCAGATCCTTGGCCAGTTCGCGCACCAGGCGTGGGAACTTCTGGAACAGGCGGCCAACTGGCTGCATGCGGGTCGCCAGCGTGGCGCGTTGCAGTTCGGTCGAGTAGCGCGAGGCGCGTTCCAGCGTTTCCGCCAGCGTCGACATCAGCGTCTGCGCCTGGCCTTCAAACTTGAACTGCATCAGGCGTTCCAGCAGCACGGCAGCCTGGTTGGCGGCCTGCACGGATTCGCCCGCCACTTCCAGCAGCGCATCGAGCTTGACGGCGTCGATACGGATCGATTCTTCCTTGGCGGGTGCGGATTGTGGACGTTCTTCCCTTTTCTCGGCCACTTCGCGCTTGGCAGACGGCGCTACTTTGACTTCCGCAGCGACGGCGGCAATCTCGGCCGAGCTCGGCGCAACCGTTGCCGGTGCAGCGGCGGCGACCTGTGCCGGCGCAGCGGCAACCGGTGCTGGCGCGGAACGGGTATAGCTGCCCGCCGGCATCACGACTTCGTACATGCCTTCCCAGTCCAGGCCATCCGGCGAGGAAACGGCGGCCGGCGTTGCCGCAGCAGCTGGCGCCGGCGCCGGTGCAGCAGCTGCCGGGGCCGGCGCTGGTGCGGCGGCCTTGGCTGGCGCGGTGTCGGTCTTGCCGGCGATGGCGTCGTTGAGCAGGGTTTCCAGGTCTTTCGGCAGCGCGGGCAGGCTGTCCGGCTCGGCGCCGTTGTTCAGTTCAGCCAGCTGGTCGGCGACAAAGCCCGATGCTTGCAGCGCGGCCTCGATCGACAGCGGCGTCACCGGTGCGGCTCCGGTGCGCAGCGCATCAAACAGGTTTTCGGTCAGGTGACAAGCCGTCACCATCGCTGGCAGGCCCATGAAACCGGCGCCGCCCTTGATGGTGTGGAACGAACGGAACACTGCATTGAGTGTCTCTTTATTGTCCGGGTCACGTTCGAGCCGCAGCAGATGCTCTTCTACATTGACCGCCAGATCCATCGCCTCGACGACGAAATCCCTCAGCATATCGTCCATTAGAACCCCAGATCGGCAAGAAGGTCGTCAACACTATCCTGGCTCAGCGCAACGGTCGGCGCCGAGGGGCCCTGCATCAGAGATACTTCTTTTTGCGCAATTTTTTCCTTGACGCTAGGCGGCGCATTGTCTTTCAGCAGCTGCGCCAGTTCGGATTCCACCGTTTTGGTGATGTGCACCACTTTCTTGATCAGCTGGCCCGTGATGTCCTGGAAGTCCTGCGCCATCATGATGTCCAGCAGGCGGGCTTTTTCCGCTTCCGTGGCCGCCGAGACGGCCACCGCGAACTTTTGCGAATCGCCGGCCAGCTGCTTGAACTGTTCCAGGCTCAGCTTGCCGGCGAACAGGTCGGCCCAGCGGTTTTCCATGTCTTTGGATTGTTTCGACAGCACGTCCTGTTCCGGCATGCCTTCGTCCAGGGTGTTGAGCACCTTGTTGGCGGCCTGTTCGGTCAGCGAGGCCACGTATTCGAGGCGGTCCTGGGCGTCGCTGATCTGGGTGGCGGCTTCGGTCAGCGCCTTGTCGTAGCCCAGTTCACGCAACGAATCGTGCAGCAGGCGCACAATCCCGCCCAGACGTTCGAACATCTGGCCCTTGTCGACATTGCCATCCTCTTCCTCGCCACCGGCTTCGGCGGCAGCGGCGGGCGCCGGCGCAGGCTCGGCGGCGGCCGCATCGGGCGGGCGGGCCGCAGCGACTTCTTCAAACAGACTTTCCAGATCATCTTCCGCAGCGGCGGCCGGCGCGGGTGCTGGCGCTGGAGCGGGCGCAGCTGCTTTGCTCTGAGCGGACACTTCTTCAAATAATGCGTCGAAATCGTCAGCGGCGTTAGTCATAATCCCTGCTTCTCCATATTTGGTAAATTTGCTGCCCTAAACTAGCTGTATTTGGAGATACTAACATTGGATAGAACAAGGAAGTAAGCCGCGCGACACAAAAGTAGTGCTTTGGTGCAAAAAAATCCTGTAAAAAGGATAAAAGCCCACACCTGTGTCCCCAGCTAAAGCGCTTTTATTTGATAAACATCAAGTCTTTCCATAGTATCAATAATGTAAATCGGGACTACAATAAAGTAGTGCGTTGATTCAGCAAGGAGGTCCATCATGTACCGCAAAATCCTGATCACCACCGACGGTTCGGCCGTCTCCAGCAAGACCGCCTGCGCCGGCGTGCAGTTTGCCGAACAGCTGGGCGCGGAAGTGCTGGTACTGTTTGTGGCGCCCGAGTACCAATACCCGATTTACGTGGAAATCATTCCGCCCAGCTACCCCAGCGAAGACGAATACCGCGCCGCCATGCAGCGCGCGGGCCGCGAGCACACGCAGGATGTGGTCGATTCCTGCGCCAAACGGGGCGTGCGCTGCGAAGCCATGGCCGCGTTCCACGAAAGCGCCGCGGCGAAAATCGTCGATGTCGCGCAACAGCACGGCTGCGACCTGATTTTCATGGGCTCGCATGGCCGCAGCGGCTGGGGCCAGCTCTTGCTGGGCAGCGTGACCAACAAGGTGTTGCAGCATTCCAGGATACCGGTGCTGGTACACCGGCTGATTAAGGAGCCCGGTAGCAAATAGCCGGTGCGGGGCCGCCTTTTATAGTAAGCTTGCAAGCTTGTTTTAATCATAATAACTATTCACTTTAAACGGCCCCTACATGATTCGGATAGTCATTGCAGACGACCACACCATCATGCGCGAGGGTCTCAAGCGCATCCTCGACGGCGCGCCGGATATCGACATCGTCGGTGAGGCCATCGATGGCTTTGAGGTACTGGGCCACGTGCGTCAGGGCGGCTTCGACCTGCTGCTGCTGGACTTGTCCATGCCCGGCCGCAGCGGCGTCGACCTGATCCGCCAGATCAAGGCCGAGGCGCCCAAGCTGGCCATCCTGATCCTCACCATGCACGAAGAGGAACAATATGCGGTGCGCGCAATCCGCGCCGGCGCCCAGGGCTATCTGACCAAGGAAAGCGCCGGCACCCAGCTGGTGGGCGCGATCCGCAAGGTGGCTTCCGGCCGGCCCTACATCAGCACTGAGGTGGCCGAGCAACTGGCGCTCAACATCATGATGCCGCACGAATCGCTGTTGCATAAACAGCTCTCGGACCGCGAATTCGAAGTATTTTCGCTGCTGGTGGCCGGCCGCTCGATCACCGAAATCGCCAACAGCCTGCACCTGAGCGTTAAAACCGTCAGCACCCACAAGACCCGCATCATGCAGAAGATGGGCATGGCCTCGCTGTCGGAGATGGTGCAGTACGCCGTCGCCCATCGCCTGCTGTCGCCGTTCAAGACCTGATTTCACGCTGCCGAGTAGGAATGCTCCTACAAAGCAGGGCCGAGCTCCTACGGTCAGATTCAGCCATTGCTGATATCTAAGCTACGCCTGTGTTGGCATACTGAAACCATACCGCACAGCACCCTAGCCCACAGGAGAACCTACCATGCTGTCTACGCAAACGTCTGATATACGCCCAGCCGCGACGACGCTGCAATCGTCGTCGATGGAAGCTGGCCGCCAGCGTCAGGGACGGCTCTGGTCCAATCTCAAGGAAGTGTGCGACATCCTGCACATTCCCTCAGCCAACTCCATGGCCACCGAAGAACTGCTGTTCCAGCACGTGCAGTTCAAAACCGGGCAACGCATCCACACCATCGGCCAGACCTTCGACACGCTCTACATCGTCAACTCCGGCTTCCTCAAAACCGTCCTCATCGATGAATACGGCAACGAACAGGTGCTGAGCTTTCCCATGAAAGGCGACCTGCTGGGCGTGGACGGCATCCACGCCCGCCAGTACTCGTCCGAAGCGGTGGCGCTGTCCGATTGCGACCTGATCCTGCTGCCGTTCAAAAAGCTGACCGCGCTGGGGCGCGTGCACCTGGAGCTGGAAAACATGATGTACGGTGTCATGAGCCGCGAACTGGTGCGCGAGCAAGCCATGATCGGCATGCTGGGCGCGTTGAGCGCCGAAGCGCGCGTGGCCCGCTTCCTGGTCGCGCTGGCCGACCGCTTCGCCCAGATGGGCTACTCGAGCAAGCTGTTCAACCTGCGCATGACACGCCATGAAATCGGCAGCTACCTGGGCCTGACGCTGGAAACCGTGAGCCGCACGCTATCGGCCTTCAATGAAATCGGCCTGATTAGCGTCGACCAGCGCACCATCGGCATCAAAGACCCGGAAGCCCTCAAGACTTTGCGCCGCCTGCCCCCCTCGCGCTCCCGCGGCAAGCCCGCCGCGCGCGGCAAGAACGGCGAAACCGTACCGTCCGGCCAGTTGCTGGCGGCTTTGTAGCACCCTGCAGTACTTCGCAACAAACCTCCCGTTTTACCCAGCCTTGGGCCCGGTCGCTGACCGGGCCCTTTTTTTAACGATTTTATAACTCAAAGCACAGAAAAAGGCTTGCATTCCGTCCCGGCTTCCACAATAATGAATGCAAATACGAATCATTCTTATTTATGGAGAACCAGACGATGATTACCACTACCCCTGCAATGCCACCCGCCATCGCTGCCCACCCAGTGGCCACCGCCGCTGCCCAGGCAATCAAGCCGGTCAAGCGCGTCAGCAGCGCCAGCCTCATGGATGGCGGCCGCGAAATGGAAATCGAACATGGCGGCCGCGTCTACCGCCTGCGCATCACCCAGCTGAACAAGCTGATCCTGACCGCATAACCGCCCCGATTAACTGTGCGTTAAAGGGCGCCGCCGCGCCCACTCTCCCCCTTGAGTAGCCAGCCCTCCTGCCAGCCACACTCTGTTTCCCGACCAGGAGCGTCTGATGGCCATCGAACATAGCAACCCGATTTTCCTCGCCCCATCGCATGGCGGCAACAATCCCGAACTCATGCTGTCCGCCGTGCTGCATCTGATGTCGCACTACACGGCCGGCAGCGAAGCGGCTGGCGGCTGCGTCAAGCTGGCCTCGGTGATCGAGCGCCATCTGAAAGCGCTGGCCAGCCTGCCAGACCTGGCGCCGGTGCTGAGCGCGACTTGCCAGCAACTCTCCGAACAGTGGGCAAGCGAGGTCGAGCGCAACATGCACGAACAGGAAAAAACCAACTTCCTGAGTCGCATCATGGCCCGCGCACGCACGGCGCCATCGGTGGCCTGAGAGGACCTGGCCTTATGTGCGAGAAACACGATCCACTGGCGGCCATCATAGCCGCCGCCATGCCACAGGTGGCGGGACCGGTCGGCGCCGCGCGCCCCACCGAACAGGTCAGCAAGCAGCAAGTCATCAAACCCGCCATCAACAACATCATGAGCGTGCTGGCCAAAGAGCCGGAAGCGCAGGCCTCGCGCCGCCGCCGGCTGTGGGAACTGGGCCACGCCTGCCACTGCCCGCTGGTGGGCGTCGGCTTCCCGCTGGGCGTGCTGCGCAAGCTGGTCAACAAAGTCACCAATGGCAAAGTGGTGGCCGATGACTACGAAGTCCACGTTGGCGCCGTGACCGAATGCTCAACGCGCAACCGTTTGTCCGAAGCGCTGCAAAAAGAACTGGAGCGCCGCTACGCGCCCGTGCTGCTGCGCTTCCGCAACGCCAAGACAACCGACCAGGTCGCTGAGCTGTGGCGTAGCGCCGTCGCCAATGGCGATGTGGCGGGCGCCTTCTGGGCCGGCCTCACGCATCCGCGCTGCACAGCCGAACTGGAAGAGCAGATGTGCCGCGACCTGCACATGGTGCAGCACCAGGCCGGCGCTTGCGTGCGTGCCGACATCACCAAATTCAACGCCTCGCTCGAAGAAAACAAGCGCCTCACGCACGACCTCAACAAAGCACAGCAACGCAACACCGCGCTGATGGCCGAAAAAGCCGCCGAGGCCGAAAAACACGCCGCCCAGCTCATGCAGATGCGCGCGCAAGTGGTCGGCAAAGACAGCATGGTCGACTCGCTCAAGGTCGAACTGGAGCAGCTAAGAGAATCGATCCCCGGTCTGGAATCGCGCGCCAAGCTGGCCGAGCGTCTGGGCCAGATGGAAGAACGCGAACGCGCGATGCGCAACCAGATTGCCGAACTGAAGCTGGAACTGGCGCGTGCCGCCGAACAGCCGGCAGCGCCGGCGCCGTTACAGGAAGCAGCGCGCCAGGTCGTCGAGCACGTCATGAAAATGCCCTTGCGCCTGAGCGACCGCGCCGTACTGTGCGTGGGCGGGCGCAACGGCAACGTCGCCAGCTATCGCGAACTCATCGAGCGCGAAGGCGCGCAATTTGCGCACCACGACGGCGGCCTCGAAGACAACGCCAACCGCCTGGAAGCGAGCCTGGCCGCAGCCGACCTCGTCATCTGCCAGACCGGCTGCATCAGCCATAGCGCGTATTGGCGCGTCAAAGACTACTGCAAGCGCAACGGCAAGCGCTGCGTCTTCATCGACAACCCCTCCATCTCCAGCCTGGCGCGCGGCCTGGAACAAGCCGGCGCCGAATAACTCCGGGGTCAGGTCCGTCATTTCTACACGACCTCTGCCGTAGCGCACGCTACGGCAGAGGTCGTGTAGAAATGACGGACCTGACCCCGGATTGTTTTAGTAGACGTCGCGGCGGTAGCGGCCGGTCGCGGTGAGCTGGTCCAGCGCTTCACGGCCTAGCGCGGCTTCGAGTGCGGCGTCGACGCCGCCGGCCATGCCGTCCAGGCTGCCGCAGATGTAGATGGCGGCGCCTTGCTCTATCCAGGCGCGCACGTCGGCGGCCTGGGCCGCCAGGCGGTCCTGGACGTACAGGCGCTCTGCCTGGTCGCGCGAGAACACCATGTCCAGTTTTTCCAGCATGCCGTCATGCTGCCAGCCGTCCAGCTCGGCGCGGTAGTGGTAGTCGTGGGCGGCGTTGCGTTCGCCGAACAGCAGCCAGTTGCGGCCCTGCCCCGCCATTGCGCGCGCTTTCAGATGGCCACGCAGGCCGGCGATGCCACTGCCGTTGCCAATCAGGATCAGCGGCCGTTCGGCATTCGCTTCCAGGCGGAAGCGCTTGTGCTGGCGTAGCCGCAGCTGTACGGCCGCGCCCAGCGGCGCTTGCTGCGTCAGCCAGCCGGAGGCGATGCCGTGGCTGCCATCTTCATGCGTGTGCAGACGTACCAGCAACTGCACGCTGCCGTCGGCCGGAATCGAGGCGATCGAGTAGTCGCGCGCGTTGGCGGGATCGGCCGGTGCGGCAATCTGCACCAGGTCGCCCGACTGCCACGCCGGCAAGGCGCCTTGCTCGGGCGTGAGTGCGAGGTGGTAGATGGGCGCGCCTGCGCTGCCCGCATTCAGTTGCACGCGCTCGATCAGGCGCCAGGCGTCAAACGCTGGCGCGCTCCAGTCCGGCGCGTCGCTGGTGCCGGCCAGGTGGCTCAGGTGCTGGCGCCATTGTGCGATCGCTTCGGCGGAACTGCGGTTGACTTCGACGCGCGGGAACAGGCTTTGCGCGCCCTGCGCCTGCAGCCACTGGTCCAGCGCACGGCCGAAGCCGCAGTAGTGCACATAGGCGCTGTCGCCCAGCGCCAGCACGGCGTAGTGCAGCTGCGGCAGCGGCAAGGTGGTGGTCATCAGGCGGCCCGCAAAGGCGGCCGCCGCATCGGGCGCATCGCCTTCGCCGTAGGTGCTGACCAGGAACAGGATGCGTTCGGCCTGCTGCAGGTCGGCGGCGCTCAGGTCGGACAGCTCGCTCAGTTGCGCGGGAATGCCGGCCAGCTTCAGTGTGGCCAGCGTTTGCTGCGCCAGCTCTTCGGCATTGCCGGTCTGGCTGGCGTACGCGATGATCCAGCCGGGCGCTGCCGCCGCTGCCGCTTTGGCGCGCGCAGCTGCTAGCCGCTTGCGGCGCGTGCGCAGGTAAGGCGCCAGGCACACCAGCGCGTAGCCCACGCCCATGCCTGCCACCAGCATCCATCGTGTGGGGTCGTTGGTCCAGATCATTCGTCTAACATGCTGCGTAAATGGGAACTCAGGTATTCGGTGAAACTGCCGTCCGCCTGGCGTACGACGAAGCGCGCGGCCAGGCCTTGCAGTTCGGCCAGTTGCAGGCCGTCGCGGCTGCCGAGCACGGTCAGCGCGGTTGACCATGCATCGGCCGCCATGCACTGCGCGTGCACCACGGTGACCGAAGCCAGGTCGTTGGCAATCGGCATGCCGCTGCGCGGGTCGATGGTGTGGGAATAGCGCTGGCCATGGATTTCAAAATAGCGCCGGTAGTCGCCCGAGGTGGCGACCGCCAGGCCATGCAGCGCCAGCACCAGTTCGTCCGGCGCGGCCACGCCAGGCGCAATGTCAGTCACCTGCTCCAGCATCACCCACCACGGCTGGCCGTCCGGCTTGACGCCAGCGCCGCGCAGTTCACCGCCGACTTCGACCAGGTGATGCGCAAAGCCCTGCGTTTTCAGATACCAGGACAAGCGGTCGACGCTATAGCCCTTGGCCACGGCCGACAGATCCAGCTGCACGCCGCCCGGCTGCAAGGCGCGGCGGCCATTGCGCTCCAGTTGCACGGGACGCGCCGCCAGTTGCGCACGCGCCACCGTCACTTCGTCCGCGGATGGCGGCACAAAATCCGGCTGGTCAAAGCGCCCATACGGCCCGAAGCCCCACAGGTTGACCAGCGAACCGGCGCACGGATCGTAAGCGCCGCCCGAGTCGCGCGCCACGCCCATCGCATACGACAGCACGTCAAAAAACGCCGGCGGCAGCAGTTGCCAGCTCTCGGCCGGCGCGCGGTTGAAGCGGCCCAGGTCGGATTCGGCTTCCCAGTGGCTCATCTGCGCCACAATGCTGTCGAGCTGTTGCTGCAAGCCGTCTTGCAGATGGCCGCAGGCAGCCGCTGGTGCAGCCACCAGCCGCACCGACCAGCTGGTGCCCATGCTGTGCCCCGCATACTCGCGGAGCACGCCGCCTGCTGGCGCCGGGTCGTCGGCAATTGCGTGAGGCAGTAAAACCCGGCGCATGCCAGCCTTATTCCGGCAGGATGTCCACGATCGCCGCGTAGGTCGCGCGGCGCGGTGGCATCTGCGGCGGCTGGCCCGGCGCTTGCGGCGCCGCTGCCGGCCAGCTGCTGCTGACCATGTACGCACCCGCCGCCGGCAGCACCAACGTCAGTTCGCCGTTGGCATCGGTGGTCTTGCGGATCTCGCCCAGCGTGCCACGGTACTTCACGCCGCCCGGGATCAGGCTGACGCCCTGGTTTGCCGCTGGCTTGCCGTCCAGCAGGAAGCGGAAGGTGGCCTTTTCGCCAGCGCGCAGCTCGGTCGGATGGGTGACCGCCACCAGTTCCAGGCCCTTGCCCGTGGGCTTCAGCACTTCCTTGCTGGCGTCGCCATTCGACACGAACGTCTCCAGACGGCTTTCGGTGCGCGACAGCTTCACCTCGCTCGCATCGGCCGGCACATCCTTGGCCAGCGATTCTTCAGTGCCGCGGAAGCGCTTGACGTTGCCTTCCTTGTCCTTGTAGCTGCCAAACACGCTTTGCGATACCAGCGCAATCTTGTAGGTGCCGGTCTTCACCAGCTTCAGATCGAAGGTATTGCGCAGCTTGCCGTTGTTGACGTTCTCGGGCGCCAGCTTGGCGCCATCCGGGCCGGTGATGTCGATGCCGTCCAGCTTGAGCGGCTGGTGGTCGATGTCAAACAGGCCTTCGGAAATGGCCGCATCCACGGTCACCCAGGCGTTGCCGTCACGGCCCGCTTCCACCTGGGTCGACGACGGCAGCAGCCACGGCTTGTGCGCCTGCGCGCTCAGCGACACCAGGGACATGCCGGTCAGCGCCAGCGCGATCAACGTTTTTTGCAGGTTCATCTCTCAGCCTTATGGTTTGACTTGCACGACGACGGTACCCAGCTCCTCTTTGCCCTGACCGGTCACGGTCACGGCGGATTTTTGCGGCCATACCAGCGGCACCTTGACCACTTCGCGGCCCCCCGCTTCACGCGCCGCTTCCACCAGCACCGTGTACTGGCCGGCCGGCAGCTTGTCGAGCGCGCCTTTCGGGGCATTCAGCGTCAGCTCGCCGGGGGCCTTGGTGGCGCCGGACACGCCATCCACCGGCATGGTCAGCTCACGGCCGCTCTTGCGCCACCACTGACGCATGTCCTTGAGCCACTTGGTGCCCGCATTGTCCTTTTTCTTGGTGTCGTACAGCACCGCCAGGTTGGCCACCACCTGCTGGTCGGCATTTTCCAGCCAGGCAGCGATGTAAGGACGATGGTATTCAGCCACGTTCAGCTGCGGCACGTCGAGTTTGAGCGCCAGATCGGCGGCCATGGCCGAAGCACTGGCAAGTGGCAGACTAAGCGCGATGGAGTAGCGTAATTTCATGGAATACCTGTGGTGAGATTAATGGATGAACAGCAGTGCAATCACAACGGGAATCAGCACACCGAGGCCCACCATCGGCCAGGTGAACGGGCGGTTCGCCGCGTGGAATTTCAGGATCAGCAGGCCGGTGATGCAAAACACCAGGCAGGTGACGGCAAAAATATCGATGAACCAGTTCCATGCGGGGCCGGTATTGCGGCCCTTGTGCACGTCGTTGAGCCAGGAAATCCAGCCGCGGTCGGTATTTTCGAATTCGGTCGCGCCATCTTCCAGGCCGATGCGTACCCAGGCATCGCCGCCGGCCTTGGGCAGGGGCAAATAGACCTCATCGGCCGCCCACTCGGCAATCCGGCCGCCCGGCTGGACGTTAAACGTGCTAGCCAGCCACTGCTCGACCTTGACCGGCAGCGGCTCCTTGGCGCCGTCATGCTGCTCGGCGTAGGCGCGCAGCTCGGTGGTCAGCGCTGCCGGCAGCTGCGCCTGCTTGCGCACGATGCTGGGCTTGGCTTCGATCTGCGACGCGTGGTTCAGCGTGATGCCGGTAATCGCGAACAGAAACATCCCAAGCAAGCACATCGCCGAGCTGATCCAATGCCACTGGTGCAAATGCTTCAGCCAGACTGCGCGGCTGGCATTGCGGATGGAGCTGGCGCTTTGTACGCTCACTGATATGTCCTTCGGTGAAAAAGACAAATGATAATGATTATCATTTGATGAGTCAATCCAACTTTGTGTATCTATTATGTAAAGTTACGCACAGTGAAAGCTGGGCGCGGGCGCTAAGGTGGAGCCATCCCCCACTTTTTATCATGGAGGCGCACCATGCCGCTGTACTCGCAAGACCAGATCCACACCATCGCCGCCAAGATTAAAGACGTGCGCTTCGGCATGTTCACCACGGTGGACGACGACAATGTGCTGACCAGCCGCCCGCTGACCAGCCAGCAAATCGATAACGAAGGGAATATGTGGTTCTTTACCTCGGACGAAGCGCCGTTCACGCACCATCTGGAACACCATCCGGATGTGAACGTCAGCTTTTCCAATCCCGACGACCACCTCTACCTGTCCGTCACCGGCCAGGCCTACCTGCTCAAGGACCGCGCCAAGGCGCGCGAGCTGTGGAATCCGCTGGTGCGCGCCTGGTTCCCTGGCGGTCTGGACGACCCGCACCTGGCCATGATACGGGTACGCATCCAGTCCGCCGAATACTGGGACGCCAACGCCAGCAAGATGAAACAGCTGGTGCAGCTGGCCACGGCCGCCATCACGGGCCGCGCGGCGGTGGACATGGGCAAGCACACCACCATCTGCCTGTAAACCCAAAAAACCGCAGGCACAGGCCTGCGGTTTTATCGAGTATCAAGCGGCTCAGGTATCGGAGGACGAACCGCCAGAGCGGCTACCACCACCGGCGCCGGCAGGGCTGTCGCGGTTACCCAGCGCGAGATCTTCGGCCTTGGCAGCGTTGGCGCCCGCGCTGCTGTTGCCCGCGCTACTGTTGCCCGCATTCGTGCGCGCTGCGTTGCCCGGCGATGCGGCGCTCTGACGGCTACGGCCAGCATCATTCTTGTGGCTCATGGCGCCGGCGCGGCGTGCTTCTTCCGACGTGAATTCATGCGCCGTGCCCTTGGCATGCGCCGCCCGGCCACCTTCGGCAGCGATCTCGCGCTGCTGGGCCGGATCCATGGATGCGAAACCGCGTTTGCTGGTATCGCTCTGCTGGCTGCCTGATTTGCCGCCCTGTTTATTCTGGTCGTTGCTTGCCATGATGATCTCCTGATAGTAGTTGCCCCTGTTTGCATCACAGGAGCACCCATCCTAGTTCACTGTTCAGCCACACAATATAGGACTGGCGCAGCAAGCCATGTAGGAACTCTCCGGCTAACGGTAAGTCAAGATAGTGGTACTTCCAGTACCGCCTCGCCACTGGTCACAAACACCCGTTCTTGCGCCTGCGGCATCACTGGATGCCCACCAGTAAAAGCGCCAAACGAGGGCAGCACCAGCTGCTGTTGCGCCATCAGAAAGCACGGCAGCAACAAGGATTCCCAGCCAGAACGCAAACGGTAGACCGGATGCACGTGACCAGCCATCACAAACGCTGGTACCAGCACATCCGGGTGATGGCAGAACGCGAACGGCCCCACCGCATGCGGTTCGTCCACCATGTGGATGCCGAGCTGGGCAGGCGGATCGCCCGCGTGCGCGTCGTGGTTGCCGCGCACCACCGTCAAACGCACACCGTGATGGCGCTCGCGCCACGCCTGCATGGCCGCCAGCGTGGCGGGCGCATGGGCTGCGCGCGCATGCAGAAAGTCGCCCAGGAACAGCACGTGGCGGGCGCCATATTGTTCCAGCAAGACGTCCAACGCGCGCAGATTGGCCGTGGTAGTGCCGGCCGGCACCGGCACGCCCAGCGCGCGGAACGAGGCCGCCTTGCCGAAGTGGATGTCGGCCACGATCAGCATGTCTTCACGCGGCCAATACACCGCTTTTTGCGGCAACAGCAGCAAGCGTTCATTGGCGATGGTCAGCATCAGGCTCATGGTCCGGCCGCCTTGTCCAGTTCGCGCACCAGGCGCGCTACGCGGTCTGACAGCTTCTCGGTGCTGAGTTTTTCGCGGAAGCGCTCCACCATCAGCGCAAAGCCAAACGGCGTCGCCCGGCGGATCGCATGGAAGCGCACGCTGCGCGCCTGCAACGCCAGCAGCGTTGCGCGCAGGCGCCCCAGTTCCAGCTCCTGCTCCAGCACCTCACGTTGCGCCTGCGTCAGCAGCAGATTGCTGGCATCGTGCTGGCTGAACACGGCAAAGAACAGCGAGGACGAGGCCTGCAACTGGCGCGCGCTCTTGTGCTGTCCCGGATAGCCCTGAAACACCAGTCCGGCAATGCGCGCGATCTCGCGGAAACGCCGTTGCGACAGCTCGGTCGCATTCAGACTGGCCAGCACATCTTCCAGCAGACGGTCGGTGCTGAACAGGCCGACCGCGGCGCCGTGCTGCTGGTCCAGCAGCGCGCCCCAGTCGACCTCCTGCGCCGACAGCAGCTCAAAACCATAATCGTTGACGGCAATCGAAAACGTCACCGGCATCACGCGTCCGACACGGTAAGCCAGCAATGACGCCAGCCCGACGTGCACCGAGCGCCCGGCAAACGGAAACAGGAACACATGCCGCCCTTCGCGGCTGTGCATGGTTTCGACCACAGTGCTGGCTTCAGTGGGCAGCGACGACCAGCGCTGCTGGATCTCCAGCAGCGGCCGGATCGCCTGCATTTCCGGCCCGTCATAACGGCCCTGCGTGGCCAGCTGCAATTGCGCCAGCGACGCGTGCGCGAGTTCCGACGACATTGGCATGCGCCCGCCCTGCCAGCGCGGCACGGCGCCACGCGCACCGGTGGCGCGGCGCACATAGGCCGTCATCTCATGCAGCCGCACAAACTCCAGAATCCGCCCCGCGAACAGAAAATGATCGCCCTTGCGCAGGCGCGAGATGAACGATTCCTCCACGCTGCCCAGCCGTCCGCCGCTGACGTACTTCACCTGCAACGACGCGTCGGACACGATGGTGCCAATGCCCATGCGGTGGCGCCGCCCCAGCGCCGCATCCGGCACGCGGTACACGCCCTGCTCGTCCGGCAGCACGCGGCGATATTCGGGATAGGCGGTCAGCGACTGCCCGCCGCGCGCGACAAAATCCAGCGCCCATTGCCACTCCTCGTCATTGAGCAGGCGATAGGACCAGGCGCTGCGCACCTCGGCCAGCAACTCCCCGGCGCGGAAACCGCCGCCCAGCGCGATCGTCACCAGATGCTGGACCAGCACGTCCAGCGGCTTCTCCGGCACCGGCCGCGCCTCGATATCGCGCGCCGCCACCGCCTGGATCGCGCCGGCCGCCTCCAGCAACTCCAGGCTTTGCGTCGGCACCAGCGTCAACCGCGACACGCGTCCCGGCGCGTGGCCACTGCGCCCCGCGCGTTGCAGCAGGCGCGCAATGCCTTTGGCGCTGCCGATCTGCAGCACGCGCTCGACCGGCAGAAAGTCCACGCCCAGGTCCAGGCTGGACGTGCACACCACCGCTTTCAGCTGGCCCTGCTTGAGGCCCTGCTCCACCCACTCGCGCACTTCCTTGTCCAGCGAACCGTGGTGCAAGGCAATCAGGCCGGCCCATTCCGGCCGCGCATCCAGCAGGTGCTGATACCACAGCTCCGCCTGCGAACGCGTGTTGGTGAACACCAGCGTGGTGGCATGCCGCTCGATTTCGGCCACCACCGGCAGCAGCATCTGCATGCCCAGATGCCCGCCCCATGGAAAGCGCGACGGATGCTCGGGAATCAAGGTATCCACCACGATGTCCTTGGCCACATGGCCCTCGACAATGACGCCGTCCGGCGCGAGCACATCGCGCGCCTGCGCCAGATTGCCCAGCGTGGCCGACAATCCCCACACCAGCAGCGCCGGGTTCCAGCGCCGCAAGCGGGCCAGCGCCAGCTGGGTCTGCACGCCGCGCTTATTGCCCATCAACTCATGCCATTCGTCGATGACCACCATCACCAGCTGCGCCATGCGGCTGGCCGCGTCGGGATGGCTCAGCATCAAGGTCAGGCTTTCCGGCGTGGTAATGAGTGCATCGGGCAGACGCTTGTTCTGGCGCGCGCGCTGGGCCGAGCTGGTATCGCCGGTGCGGGCCTCGACCTGCCACTGTGGCGCGGCGTCCTGCAGCGCGCGCAAGGTGTCGGCCGCCAGGGCGCGCATCGGCGTAATCCACAGCACGCGCAAGCCGCGCCCGGCAGGCGCCGCTGCTGCGCGTTCCATCGCCGCGAACCACACGGCATAGGTCTTGCCGGCACCGGTGGTGGCGTGCAGCAGCCCCGAGCGGCCGGCGGCGGCAGCGTCCCACACCGCGCGCTGAAACGGAAATGCCGTCCAGCCGCGCGCATCAAACCAGGCTTCAGCGTTCATGGTGTCAGCAATAAATTCTTCAGCGATTCCAGCGTATCCGCCTCATCGATGGATTTGTCCTCGCGCCGCCGCAGGATGCGCGGAAAGCGCACCGCGATGCCGGACTTGTGGCGCGGCGAACTGGCGATGCCCTCAAAGCCAATTTCAAACACCATGCTGGGCGTGACGCTGCGCACCGGGCCGAATTTCTCAATCGTGGTTTTGCGGATGGCCTGGTCGACCTGCGCGATTTCCGCATCGGTCAGACCAGAATAAGCCTTGGCAAACGGCACCAGCCTGCGCTCGTCATCCCACACTGCAAAGGTGTAGTCCGTGTACAGCGAGGCGCGGCGGCCGTGGCCGGCCTGCGCGTAAATCAGCACCGCGTCCACGCTGAACGGATCGATCTTCCACTTCCACCACGTGCCGGCATTCTTGGTGCGGCCCACACCGTAGCGCGCATCCACCGCCTTCAGCATCATGCCTTCCACGCCGCGTTCACGCGATTCGTGGCGGATCACGGCCAGCTGCGCCCAGCTGTCCGCCACAATCAGCGGCGACAGGCGCAGCTGCGGCGCACCTTGCAGGCTGCCGATCAATTCCTCCAGCAGCATGCGCCGCTCGGACTGCGGCAGGTCGCGCAGGTCGCGCCCGTCCAGTTCCAGCAGGTCGTAAGCCACCATCACGGCCGGCAGTTCACCCAGCAAGCGCGCCGAGACCTGCTTGCGGCCCATGCGCTTTTGCAGCGCGGCAAACGGCGCCGGCGCCGCGCCACCGGACCAGATCAGGATTTCGCCATCCAGCACCACGCCGTCCGGCAGGCGCAAGGCCGCGAGTTCCGGAAAGCGTTCGGTAATCAAATCCTCGCCGCGCGACCACAGCCAGTTCTTGCCCTCGCGCCGCACCAGCTGGGCGCGCATACCGTCGTACTTCCATTCGACCTGCCAGTCTTCCAGCTCGCCCAGCGTGGCCGGATCGCGTTCGAGCGGATGCGCGAGGAAAAACGGATACGGCTGGCCGCCGCGCTGCGCCCGCTCCTCCGGGGCATGCTCCGCAATCAGCTGCGCAAAGCCGCTGGCCGTCGGGCTGACACTGCCATCGGTCCAGCCCATGAGCCGCTGCGCAATGAGTTTGCTGTCGAGGCCGGCCACGGCGCTCAGCGCGCGCGTGACCAGCAAACGCGAGACGCCGACCCGAAAGCCGCCGCCGATCAGCTTGATGAGCAAAAAACGCTCGCGCGTGTCGATCTGGTCCCAGAAAGAAAACAGCGCGGCGCGCACCGCTTCCGGTGCGGCGCCGCGCAACGGGGCAATACCCAGTTCCACCCAGTCGGCCAGACTGGTTTCCACCGCATGCCGCGGCGGCGGCAAAATATGCGCGATGGTTTCCGCCAGGTCGCCCACGGCGTGATAGCACTCGTCAAACAGCCACTCCTCCAGGCCCGCATACTCCATCGCGTACTGGCGCAGCAGCTTGGTCGGCACCGCCTGGCGCGGCTTGCCGCCGGCGAGGAAGTACACCGCCCAGGCCGCATCGGACGCCGGCGCGCTGCTGAAATACGCTTGCAGCGCCGCCAGCTTGCGGCTGGTGGAGGTGGTTTCGTCCAGTTCGGCGTAGAGATGGGCGAAGTCACGCATGGGCGGCTCCCGCATCTTCCGCTTCGTCATCGCCGTATTCGGTATCGAAGCCGCTGGCCTGCAAGCCATGCTGCTGCAACCAGCGCACCAGCACGGCAATCGAACCATGCGTGACGATCACGCGCTGCGCACCGGTGGCCGAGATCGCCTCCAGCAGCCCCGGCCAGTCCGCATGGTCGGACAGCACGAACCCCCGGTCCACGCCACGCCGCCGGCGCGCACCACGCAGCTGCATCCAGCCGCTGGCAAACGCATCGCTGAAATCGCCAAAGCGCTTGATCCATGGCGAGCCAGCCGCCGACGGCGGCGCAATCGCCAGCGAGCGGCCGATGTCCGGCTTGGCCACATCGCCCACCATCATGGTCGGCGGCAGGCGCACGCCGCCATCGCGATACACCTGGTTGAGCGTCTGCACCGCGCCGTGGCAGATGATGGGGCCGACCGTCGGGTCCAGCCCGCTGAGGATGCGCTGCGCCTTGCCGAAGCTGTAGCCCAGCAGGACGCTGGCGCGGCCCTGCGCCGCGTTGGCGCGCCACCAGCGGTTGATGTCGTCGAAGATTTCCTGCTGCGGCTGCCAGCGGTAAATCGGCAGGCCAAAGGTCGATTCGGTGATGAAGGTATCGCAGCGCACCGGTTCGAACGGCGTGCAGGTGGCGTCGGCTTCCACCTTGTAGTCGCCGGATGCCACCCACACTTCGCCGCGGTGCTCCATGCGTACCTGGGCCGAGCCCAGCACATGGCCGGCCGGGTGCAGTGAAATGCTGACGCCGTTATGCACCAGCTTTTCGCCATACGCCAGGCCGGTGACGTTGATCTGCCCCAGCCGCGACTTCATCACGTTCACGCCCGGGGTCGCCGCCAGGTAGTGCTGGTGGCCGCCGCGTGCGTGGTCGCCGTGGGCGTGGGTGATGACGGCGCGCTCCACCGGCCGCCACGGGTCGATGTAAAACTGACCGGGTACGCAGTACAACCCTTCCTTGCGCACGACTACCATGTCTGCGGGCATAAAGCAGCTTTCTGATGAACGATGGCTGATTCTTGCGTCCGCGCGCGCTGCCGTCTGTCAGTCAGCGCACCGATGTCCGTCACATGCTATCGATCAGCTCCGCCATAAAGCCGACGTTATCGTTTTCTTCGCGATCAATGACGATGCGTTCGTCGCCGATCATGAGCAAGGCATCGAGGTCGATACGTGGCGGGGGAAGCTCGGGCCGGGGCTCGGGCGGTTTGGCTTTTTTCTTTTTGGAAGACATGGCTGCTCCCTGTGGATGGCACGTAGATGGCATGCTGCCAAACAGGATAATCGCTGGCTCCCGCTTGCGCTATCGGATACTGCCTACAAATGGGGTAGGATATAGCCCTGCTTTTTTAATCCCTGACCAGATCATGACTTTCACTCTCAGCGACACCACCTACGGCACCGACAGCGCCGATGCCAAAAACGCCATGTACAACGACCTGCGCCCGCAACTGCAAGGTCTGCTGCATGGCGAAACCGACCTGATCGCCAATACCGCCAACTTCAGCGCGCTGGTTTTCAACAGCATGCCCGGCCTGAACTGGGCCGGCTTCTACTTCCTCAAGGGCGATGAGCTGGTGCTGGGGCCGTTCCAGGGCAAGCCAGCCTGCATCCGCATCAAAAAAGGCCGCGGCGTGTGCGGCACCACCGTAGTGGAAGGCAAATCCATCGTCGTGCCCGATGTACATGCGTTTCCGGGTCACATCGCGTGCGACGTCAACTCGCGCTCCGAACTGGTGGTGCCGGTACGCGGCCCGGACGGCGCCATCGCCGGCGTGTTCGACCTCGACAGCCCGCTGCCCAACCGTTTTGACCAGACCGACGCCGACGGCATCGAGTCGCTGGTCACACTGCTGGAAGCCACGCTGGCCTAAACCGCGCTCAGCTCGGCCACGAAATCGTAGGCATCGCCGCGGAAGTAGGAGCGGCAAAACTCCACCACCCGGCCGTCGGACAGAAAGCCCAGCCGTTCGACGGCCAGCCCCGCATCGCCCTCCTTTGCGTCCAGCAAGCGCGCCTGCTCCGCGTTCAGCAGCAGCGCCGACAGCCGCTGCAAGGCCCGCACCGGCCGGTTGCCGCTGCGCTGCAAGGCTTCATACATGGATTTATCGACCGCCTCCAGCGACGGCAGGCAATGGCCGGCCACGGTCGCATATTCCAGGCACATCGGCCGCTCATCGGCAAAGCGCACGCGGTTGAAGCGGTACACGGTTTCGCCCGGACGCAGGCGCAAACGCAGCGCCTCATCCGGCGTCGCCGTGCCCGCGCTGCGGTGCAGCCATGCGCTGTGCGGACGCCGGCCGCGCGCGTGCATGTCCTCGGAAAACGAGCTCAGCCGGGAAAAATTCTGCTCGATGCGGGTGTGGTTGATGAAATTGCCGGAACCGGGACGCCGCACCAGCAGCCCTTCCGCCACCAGGCCATCGAGCGCCTTGCGCACCGTCAGCCGCGACACGCTCAGGTCCGCCGCCAGCTTGCGCTCGGGCGGCAAGGCATCGTCCGGCTGCAGCAGGCGCTGGGCGATTGCCTCCCGCAGCGTCCGCTGCAATTGCTGATACAGGGGCAGGCTGCCGCCCTCCCCCACTACTTTTATGATATTTGCCAACGTCAGCATAATTCCCTCATATTAGTACCAATTTAGTACCGAATATCCCCAGTTGTCTTGATTTATTTATAATTAATTGCACTGTATTGGTGAATATTAGGCTATTTTTTGTTCATAAAACACCACAACTGCAAAATTTTCTATAAACTGGTAGTAGTTTGGTATGAGGTTTTACCGTATATTGGCCTCAAATTGGTTCTACGACGAGGTTTACAAGGGGAGTCTCGCGAGGGATTCATGACAAGAAGTGAATATGGAGATTGAAATAAATGTCTGAACAGTACGGAAGTAACAAGCCCACCGGCCTGACACCGATTGCTGCCGCAGTCGGCATGATGATCGTCCTGGCCGCCAGCCCAGCCTTCGCGCAACAGGATACGCAGCCTGTTGACACCGCTGCGATCGTGACCGTCTCCGGCGTCCGCGCCGCGCTGGAGCAGTCGCTGAAGCAAAAACGCAATGCCGATGCCGTGGTCGAAGTGGTGACCGCCGAAGACATCGGCAAGATGCCGGACAAAAACGTCGCCGACGCCATCCAGCGTCTGCCGGGCGTGAACATTCAATCGTCGGCCGGTGGTGAAGGCGGCTTTGGCGAAAACGACCGCGTCAGCCTGCGCGGCACCAGCCCATCGCTGCAGCAAACCCTGTTCAACGGCCACGCCATCTCGACCGGCGACTGGTTCGTGCTGAACCAGGTTGGCGGCAGCGTCGGCCGTTCCAGCAGCTTCTCCCTGCTGCCGTCGGAACTGGTGGGCTCCATCGTGGTGCAGAAATCGCAGACCGCCGACCTGGTGGAAGGCGGCGTTTCCGGCGCCATCAACGTCATCACCCGCCGTCCGCTGGACTTCAAAAAACAGCTGACGCTGGAAGCTTCGGTCCAGGGCGCCTACAACGACCTGGCCGGCAAGACCGAACCCCAGTTCTCCGCCCTGCTCGGCTGGAAGAACGACACCAACACCGCTGGCGTGCTGCTGCAAGCGTTCTCGGAAAAAACCACGGTGCGCCGTGACGGCCAGGAAGTCCTGGGCTACTCGACCATCGCCGCCGACAGCAAGGCCGCCAAAGCGATTCCCGCGTTGGCCGGCCTGCGCATCCCGACCTTCATCGGCGCCACGCTGTTCGAACAAAAGAAAAAACGTGAAGGCGGCGCTTTCGACGTCGAATTCAAGCCGTCCAAAGAGCTGACGTTGGACCTCAACGGCTTCTACTCCAAACTGAGCGCACCGCACCAGAACACCAACTGGCTGGCCGCGCCTGGCAACCAGATCAACCGCGACGGCACCATCCCGACCGCCTACAACATCAGCAACGGCACCGTGACCTCGGCCAGCTTTGCCACCAACTCGGGCGAAGTGGACAACATCTACCGTCCTGACGCGGGCGGCAAGTCCTGGTACCTGGACTTCAACTTCAAATGGCGCGCCACCTCGGACCTGACCTTCTCCGGCAAGGCCGGCCGTACCTACGGCGTGGGCTGGGACCGTGACGACGTCTACTACCAGAACAACGTCAGCGGCGGCATGACCTACAAGCTCAACGGCCTGTCGCCCGCCGACGTCTCCTATCCGGGCGGCATCACCAACAAGCCGGGCAGCACTGCCTGGGCCGGCGGCGGCGAATCGCAATCGGTGGACAAGGAACGCTACGTCCAGCTGGACGGCGACCTGCGCATCAGCGAAGGCATCTGGGATTCGGTCAAATTCGGCGCCCGCTTCACCGACCACAAACGCAGTGCCGAGCACCCGTTTGAAACCCGTCCGGGCGCGCTGGGCTTCAGCAACCCAGGCCCGGCCTGGAACGGCGAGATGTATCCGAGCGACTTCGCCTCCAACCTGGGCGGCAACCTGTCCACCAACTACTTCAAGTACGATGGTGCAGCGCTGGGCGCATGGGGTGCGGCCGCCGGCAACCGCCTGTTTGACTATGTGCGTCGCCACAACTGGACCGACGAATTCAAGGTCAACGAGAAAACCAGCGCCGTCTACGGCATGGCCAACCTGACCGGCGACAGCTGGAGCGGCAACTTCGGTGTGCGCGGCGTCCGCACCAAGCAGACCTCGATCGTCAACCAGTCGGGCGGTGTCACGCCGATCACCGGTTCCGACTGGGGCCCATACACCCAGACCACCTTCGAACGTACCTACAACGACGTGCTGCCTAGCGCCAACGTCAAGTTCGACGTGAACAAGGACCTGGTGGTGCGCGCGGCGATTGCCCGCGCCATTTCGCGCCCTGACTACAGCGCGCTCGGTGGTTCGGTATCGCTGAACGACGACGCGCTGAGCGGCAACGGCGGCAACGCCCAGCTGGACCCGATCCGTTCCAACAACGCGGAAATCAGCACCGAGTGGTACTTCGCGCCGAAATCCTCGCTGACTGCGGGCCTGTTCTACATGGACCTGACCTCGGTGGTTGCACTGGGTACCTTCACCGGCACCTACTACAACAACAAGCTGGGCAAGCAGGCCGTGTACCAGATCACCCAGCCGTACAACACCACGGGCAAGAACAAGGGCGTGGAGCTGAGCTACCAGCAGCCGCTGTTCGGCAACTTCGGCAGCCTGATCAACTACACCTATGCTGACGGCAAACAGGCCGACGGCAGCGAGCTGGTCAACTCGTCGAAGAGCACCTACAACGTCACCGGCTACTACGAAGACGACAAGTTCAGCGCGCGTCTGGCGTGGAACTACCGTTCGGCCTACAAGGCCGGCGTGGACCGTGGCGCCAGCCAGCACGTGAAAGGCGCAGGCAACCTGGCGGCATCGTTGAACTACAAGATCAACGAACAGCTGACCGTCACGTTCGATGCCCTGAACCTGACCAACACCACCATCAAGATGTACGCAGAAAACACCGACCAGCCACGTGCGTTCTACTCGAACGGCCGCACGTTCTACCTCGGTCTGCGCGCCAAGATGTAACCATCCGGGGTCAGTTCTTGCAATCCAACACGGCCCCAGCTGTAGTAGCTGCTACAGCTGGGGCCGTGTATGAATTCAAGAACTGACCCCGTTTTGTGCGCGCGCCAGCAGCAGCTGGCGTTCGCGTTCGTTGTGTGTCAGTGCGGCGGCGCGCTCGAATTCGAGGCGCGCCTCCGCTGTTCTCCCCAGCCTGGCCAGCAGGTCGCCACGCACGCTGGGCAGCAGATGGTAGCTCTTCAATGCGGGCGCATCCATCAAGCCATCCACCACCTCCAGTCCCGCCTGCGGTCCATACGCCATGGATAACGCCACGGCACGGTTCAACTCGACAATCGGCGACGGCGACAGCTGCGCCAGCGCGTCATACAGCGCGGCGATGCGCTGCCAGTCGGTATCGGCGCCACGGCGCGCCCGCGCATGGCAGGCGGCGATCGCGGCTTGCAGACCGTATGGCCCCAGGCCCCGGCCGGTGCGTTCGGCACGCGCCAGCGCCGCCAGGCCGCGCCGTATCAGCAGCTGGTCCCAGCGCGTACGGTCCTGTTCCATCAGCAGTATCGGCTCGCCTTTCGGGCCGACCCGGGCGCGGGCGCGCGAGGACTGAATTTCCATCAGCGCCACCAGGCCATGCACCTCCGGTTCGTCCGGCGTCAGCTCGGCCAGGATACGCCCCAGCCGCAGCGCCTCCTCGCACAGCGCCGGACGCATCCAGTCGGCGCCAGCGCTGGCGGAATAGCCTTCGTTGTAAATCAGGTAGATTACTTGCAGCACCGAGGCCAGGCGCTCGCCCAGCTCGTGCGTGCGCGGCGCCTCAAACGGCACCTTGGCCTCGGACAGGGTGCGCTTGGCGCGCACGATGCGCTGCGCCACCGTCTTTTCCGGCACCAGGAAGGCACGCGCGATTTCGTCGGTGCTGAGGCCGCCCAGCAGGCGTAAGGTCAGCGCCACGCGGCCATCGGTGGGCAGCACCGGATGGCAGGCCACAAACACCAGCCGCAGCAGATCGTCGCCAATATCGTTGTCCAGCGCGTTTTCCACCGCCGCCTCCAGGTCCGGTGCGGCGGCCTGCAATTGCAGGTCAATCTCGTAACTGATCTGGGATTCTTTTTCCTGATGCATCTGGCGATGGCGCAGCAGGTCCAGCGCACGGTTTTTGGCCACCGCCATGAGCCAGGCGGCCGGCTGGTCGGGCACGCCGGTATCCGGCCAGCGTTCCAGTGCCTGCACCAGCGCATCTTGCGCAAGTTCTTCGGCCGGCCCGACATCGCGCAGCATGCGCGCCAGCACGGCGATGATCTTGGCCGACTCCATGCGCCACACCGCCTCGATGATTTTATGAACGTCAGCCGCCACGGGCTGCTTTGCTGAAAGCGTTGCGCAGGCCGGCCTCCAGCAATTCGGCGCGCAGGCGTTCTTCCGCCGCCACCATCTCCGGCGTGAACTCCGCGTGCGACTTGCGCTCGCAGGCTTCACGGATTTCCAGGGTCAGGTCGCCCGGCATCGGATAGGGATAGGCCTTGGCCCAGGCAATCGCCGCCTCGCGCGAAGCCGCCTGCAGCATCCAGTAGCCCGCGATGAGTTCCTTGATTTCCGTGAACGGGCCATCGACCACCGAGGTTTTCGAGTTGGCATAGTGGACCCGCACTGCGGAGCTGCTGCCCATCAGGCCCTCGCCCGCCAGCAGCACGCCCTGCTGCACGCCCGCCTCATTGGCCGCGTTCATCACATCGATGACTTCGGGCGGCGGCGCCAGATCGGACTCCAGCTCCGCATCCGAACGCAGGAACACCACGTAGCGCGTCAGCTCCTGTTTGCGGTCCGGGATGGTGCCGGCCGCCGTGCCCCGTTCATCAAAGCCGAGGCAGGCGCCGGGGCAGCCCGCATCGCGGATTTCATAGACTGCGCCGCTGTCGAACAGGGGCCACCAGCGCACCTGTTCCACAATATCTTCGCGCGATTCTGCTTCCAGCTGCACGAAGCCGGCCACCAGCTCCCTCGGCGGGAATGGGCCGTGAACCTCGCTCCACTCGCCATCGCGGCGCAACAGCCGCACGGCTTCCGCACTGGGGCGAAGAAACGTGCCCGGCTCCAGCGCCGGCGGCTGTATCCCTCGTTCCGTGCTCTGATTTGCACGGCGCAATACCATGAATTCCATTGCAAACTCCTGACTAGACTCAGGTATTAAGGTATCACAGGCGAGCGCGTAAAGCTTCTTCCTGCGCTGCCAGTTCCGGCGTCACAGCCTCACCGAAATCACTCATCTCAAACACCTGGCGGATTTCAATGTCGGACGGGCCATCGAACGGATTCGGGCAGCGCTTCATCCATTCAATCGCCTCTTCCTTCGACTTCACCTGGATCAGCCAGAAGCCCGCAATCAGCTCCTTGACTTCGGTGAACGGTCCATCGGTCACGGTGCGGGTCTTGCCATCGTAGTGGATGCGCGCGCCTTTCGCGCTCGGATGCAGGCCTTCGCCCGCCAGCAGCACGCCGGCATTGACCAATTCCTCGTTGAACTTGCCCATGGCCGTCAACAGCTCGGTACTGGGCAGCTTGCCGGCTTCCGAATCCGCGGTCGCCTTTACAATAATCATGAAACGCATGGCTGTCCCCTTCTTAGCACGGTGGCATTTGCTGTTTCATCGCAGCCGCCATTTCTTCCGGCGTCATGTCCTTGATGTGGGTGGCAATCGCCCAGTGGTGGCCGAACGGGTCAGTCACCTGGCTGTAGCGGTCGCCCCAGAACATGTCCGTGGGCGGCATCCGCACCGTGGCGCCGGCCTGCACCGCCTGCTGGAACGCGGCGTCGGTATCGGCCACGTACATATGCAGCGTGACCGGGCTGCCGCCCAGCGCTTTCGGCCCCTTGCCGCCTTCGTACTCCGGAAAGTCATCCGCCAGCATGACGGTGGAATCGCCGATCTTGAGCGCAGCGTGCATCAGCTTGCCGTTGGGGCCGGGCATCCGCATGATTTCCACCGCGTTGAACGCCTTTTTATAGAATTCAATCGCGTTGGCCGCGCCTTCGCACGCCAGGTGCGGCGTGATGGTGTACATACCCTGAGGAATAGGATTTACTTTCGCATTCATGTCAGTCTCCTTGGTTGAGTCGATCGGTGCTTCTATCCCTACGACGAAGCAGCATCGCAGAATTCGACACGCTTTTTTAGTTTTTTTTGAAGAACAGCGTAAATACTGTGCACTCGCCCGGCTGGCTGTCCACCGAGATCTTTCCACCATGCAATTCCATGATGGCGCGCACGATGGACAGGCCAAGGCCGGCGGAATGGGACTGGTCGGAACGCGCCTGGTCAGCGCGGTAATAGCGGTCGAATACATGGGGCAGATGTTCGGGCGCGATGCCGGGGCCGGAATTGCTCACCGTCAGCGCGACGCCATCCGCGACGGCGCGCGCCGCCAGCGTCACCGTGCCGCCGGCCGGCGTGTAGCGGATGGCGTTCGACACCAGGTTATTTACGGCGCGGCGCAGCAGCACCGGATCGACCTCCGCCCGCAGCGGCGCGGCATCGACGCTCAGGCGCACGCCCACATCGTCCGCGAGGATCTCAAAATAGTCGTGGATGCGCCGCAGCTCCACCTGCAGGTCCAGCGTTTCGCGCTGCAGCGCCAGCTGGGCGTTATCGACGCGCGCGAGGAACAGCGTGTTCTCGATCATGCGCGCCAGCCGCTCGTACTCTTCCAGATTGGACGCCAGCAGTTGCTGGTACTCTTCCGGCGTGCGCGGGCGCGACAGCGCCACCTGCGTTTCCAGCATCAGCGTGTTGACCGGCGTACGCATGTCATGCGCCAGGTCGGCGGCAAAGCCGGACAGGCGCTGCACGCCATCCTCGAGCCGGTTCAGCATGGCGTTATAGGCCTCACCCAGTTCGCGCAGCTCGACCGGCGCGTCCTTGACCGACAGCCGCGTATTCATGCGGCTGGTGCTGATATCGTTGGCCTTGGCGACCACGGAACGCAGCCGCCGCATGCTATGGCGCACCGCCACATAACCCAGCAGCGTGGCCAGCAGTGCACCGCCGCACAGCGCCACCAGCAGATCGATGGCATAAGTGCTGAGCAGCTTGAGCCGGTCGGAGCGCTCGCGCGCCAGCGTAATCTGTACCGGATCGGCGCCCGCCACGCCCGCCGCGCGCACCATGCGGCCGATGCCCGTGGCGGGCTGCCAGTCATGGATGTCCGCCAGCGTCAGCACGCGCTGGGCCGGCACGCTGTCCACCTGCGGCAGCGGGCGCGAAGTCACCGAGGTTTGCAGCAGTTGGCGGCCATCGGCGGCATTCACCCTGAGCATGAAGTCATGATGGCCAAACAGCGCATCGGTAAGCGGCTTGCCATCCCGCGCGATGGCGTCCGCCGACGGCAGGCTGGCGACGATGCGGCGCAGCTGTCCGGCCTTGGCAATAAGCTCGGCGTCGTCGCGGTTGGCCATCTGCTGCTGCAAGGTCAGATACAGATACGCGCCCACCGCCACAAAGCTGGTCACCACCACCGCTGACAGCAGCATGGCCACGCGCAGCGTCAACGACATCGGCCGGCGCATCAGGCACGCTCCTCCAGCAGATAGCCCATGCCGCGCACCGTCTGCACCAGCTTGCGCGGGAACGGATCGTCCACCTTGGCGCGCAGGCGGCGGATCGCCACATCGACCACATTGGTGTCGGAATCAAAGTTCATGTCCCACACCATGGAGGCGATCTGCGTGCGCGACAGCACCTCGCCCTGGCGCTTGGCCAGCAGGTGCAGCAGGGCGAATTCCTTGGCCGTGAGCTCGATGCGCTGGCCGCCGCGCATCACACGGCGGCGCAGCACATCGATTTCCAGATCGGCCACGCGTATCACTTCCGCTTCGCGCACCGGCCCGCGCCGCATCAGCGTCTTGATGCGGGCCAGCAGTTCGGCAAATGCGAACGGCTTGACCAGGTAATCGTCCGCGCCCAGTTCAAGGCCCTTGACGCGGTCCACTACATCATCGCGCGCGGTGAGGAACAGCACCGGCGTTTCCTTCCGCTCGCGCAGCTTGCCGAGCACCGTCCAGCCGTCCATCTGCGGCAGCATCACGTCCAGCACGATCAGTTCATAGTCATGCTCGAGCGCCAGCGCCAGCCCATCGACGCCATTGCGCGCCAGGTCCGCCACATAGCCGGATTCGTGCAGGCCCTTGACCAGATAGTCGCCCGCCTTCGGTTCGTCTTCAACAATCAGTATCTTCATGATGCCCTCATTGTCGGCCTTTTACAGGGCCGCAGGGATTACAAATCTGTCATTTGGACGTCATCTTCCTGTCAGCACCCGCTCCTTAGACTGGCCTCCATCTTCACTCAACCACGAAAGGAAGCACCATGTTCAACGCACTGCGCACCACCTTGATCGCCGCTGCCATCGCCGCCAGCACCGGCGCCGCCCACGCCACCGTCAACCCGCATCCGGAATTCGGCATGCGCACCGCCGCTGCCAACGCGGATCAGCGCATCACTATCAATCCTTCCACCAAATGGGTCAACGTGAACAACGGCGACACCGTCACCTTCGACATCAACGGCAAAAGCGTCACCTGGCATTTTGACACGCTGCACAGCGAAGAAGCGTTCGACCTGTCGAAAATCGCGCCCGACGCCATCCCGGCCGGCGTGGTGACGGTGTACGTCGGCAGCAATCCCTTGTACCGCGGCTGATCCCGTGCGCGCCGCAATCACCGCAGTCCTCCTGCCGCTGGTGGCGGCCGGAGCGCAAGCGCAGGAACACCACCATCACGGCAGCGCCGCCGCCGAGGCAGCGCCACCCGCCGCCTTCGTTGCCAGCAGCGCCAAGTCATTCAGCGCGCTGATGGACGACGCCATGGCCGTGATGGACGCCGGCATGCAGCAGGCGCCCATGAACGGCGTGGCGGAGCACGACTTCGTCACCATGATGATGCCGCATCACCAGGGCGCCGTCGATATGGCCAAAGCCGTGCTGCTACACACCCAGGACCCGGAAATCCGCAATCTGGCGCTCGGCATCATCGCCGAGCAGCAGAACGAGATCAATGTCATGCAGGCCTGGCTGCAACGTCACAAGGAGACTACCCAATGAAGCAACTCGCACTTGCCGCAGCTGCCGCGCTATGTTGTACCTGTGCCGCCGCAGCGCCTTCGCCGCTGGACCGCTTCTACACCGCCGACCAGAATACCAACACCATCTCGGTGTTCAACCCCGCCAGCAATATGCTGCTTGGCCAGATCAAACTGGGCAACGCGCGGCCAGACGTGCTGTCGCCGTTGTACCGTGGCGAAATCAATGTCCATGGCCTGGGCTTTTCGCCCGATCACAAAACCCTGATCGCAATTGCCAATGGCTCCAACTCGGTGACCTTCATCGACACCGCCACCAACAAGGTCAAAGGCAAAACCTATGTAGGCCGCTCGCCGCATGAAGGCTTCTTCACCGCCGATGGCAAGGAGGTATGGGTGGTGGTGCGCGGCGAGGACTACATCTCCGTCATCGATCCCGTCACACTCAAGGAGACGCGCCGCATCCAGACCGACCTGGGACCGGGCATGGTGCAGTTCCATCCGGACGGCAAGCTGGCGTTTGTGGTATCCAGCTTTACGCCGACAGTGGATATCATCGATGTGGCCTCGCATGCCGTCATCAAGCGCATCAGCGTGGCCAGCCCGTTTTCGCCCTTCCTGCAATTTACGCCGGACTACAGCGAGATCTGGATGACGCACAAGGACGTCGGCAAGGTCACGCGCATCAGCACTACGACACTGGAAGTCACCGGCGTGATCGACACCGGATTTATTACCAACCACCTGGCGTTTGCCAAAGTGGGCGGCGAGGTGCGCGCCTATGTCACGGTGGGTGGCGAGAACGCGGTCAAGGTCTACAGCACTGGCAAGGAAGCCAGGCTGCTGGCGACCATTGCCACCGGCGCCCTGCCGCATGGCGCCTGGACCTCGGACGACAACACCCGCGTCTACGTCGGACTGGAAAACGGCGATGGCGTGCAGGTCATCGACACTGCCACCAACCAGATCATCGCTACGATGGGCGGTGGGCAGGCGCCGCAAGCGCTGGTCTACCTGTCCAACGTTGCGGCCAGCGCCGACGACCGCGCCAACCTGGTGCCGCGTGTGAATCAGGACGCGCACAACATCCAGCTCAAGCCGACCGGCGATGCTGGCAAAGGCTTTATCGTCGTGCGCAACCTGGGCGTGGTGGACGCCATCGAAGCTTTCCTGTACAAGCTGAAGCCGGACGCGCAATACGACGTCTACATCAGCGGCCAGGCCGCACCGATCGGCAGCTTCCGCACGAATGCCATGGGCATGGCCAACGGCACCATGATCGGTCCGGTGCGTTCAGCTGCCGCCAGCGATACCCCCTCCACCATCACGGTGAAGGAGGCCGGCGGCGCGGCGGTGCTGGTTAGCGTGCGCTGAACCCTTAAGTGGTAAGGCTGGCGTATCGCTTAAGGTTGCGGGGTTATTTGGCCGCGCCCAGGATAAGGTTCGCAATCTCGTCGGCGTGCGAGATCATCGAGAGATGGCTGGATTGCAGCTCGATGGTCTTGGCGCCCATGCGCCTGGCCAGGAAGCGCTCCAGTTCCGGCGAGGTGGTACGGTCATTGGCCGACACCGCGTAGTACGTCGGCTTGACCTTCCACGCCGCCGCCGTGGTGCGCGAAGCAAACAGCGTCTGCGAAATCCGCCCCTGCCCTGCATACAGCACGCGGGCGCGCGCCGGCTCCAGGTCCCCCGCGAAGTCGCGCACAAACGCCTCCTCGCTCAGTTGCGCAAAGCCGTCCGGCGTCTTGACCAGACCCTTGCTCGCCGGCGCCGCCGGGAAGGTCGACGCCAGGGCCGCATAGTCCTCGCCCGCATCCGGAGCGCGCGCTGCCACATACACCAGCGCCGCCACCTTGGCATCCGTGCCCGCTTCGCTGATCACGGTCCCCGCCCACGAGTGGCCGACCAGAATCACCGGACCATCCTGCTGCGCCAGCGCACGACGGGTCGCGTCAGCATCGTCAGCCAGCGACGTCAGGGGATTCTGCACCGACGTCACATGCTTGCCGGCCTTCTGCAAACGCGCGATCACATCGTTCCAGCACGAGCCGTCCGCATAGGCGCCATGCACCAGCACGATGTTGTTGACGGCCGCTGTCGCGCCGCCGGAAAGCAGCGCCGAGAGGGCGCCAGCAAATATCAGCTTTTTCATGTATGTTCCTTGTTGGTTGAGAGCGAGTCCAGTATAAAAATCCCCCTCTGACCACAAGATGACGCCCGCATTACAAACAGATTACATTCCAGCAGATACACAACGATACATTACAGAAACAATTCTTAAGTCAGCCGTAACCATTAAGCAGCTAAAATTTCAGCAATGTAGTAACTTACTTTACTGCAATATCGCATTCATTAGCCTGGCTCATAAGGTCATGCGATGCCGCCGCATTAATCAAAAAGAGTACTGCGCCATGTTGCGCGGTTAGTCCGTCCCTGGGGGAAACCTTGTGTTAATTGATATCGTCCGCGTGGCGCTTCGGCGCCCCTATACATTTGTGGTCATGGCTTTGCTGCTGCTGATCGCTGGTCCGTTGGCCGCCTTGCGCACGCCGACCGACATCTTCCCCGACATCAAAATCCCGGTGATTGCGGTGGCATGGCAGTACACCGGCCAACCGCCCGACCAGATGGCCGGCCGCATTTCCACGCTGTTCCAGCGCGCGCTGACCACCACTGTCAACGACATCGAACACATTGAAGCCAACACCTTCACCGGCGTCAGTATCGTCAAGATCTTCTTCCAGCCTGGCGTCAACGTGGCCGTGGCCAATGCCCAGGTGACAGCAATCTCGCAAGCCTTGCTGAAGCAGATGCCCGCCGGGATTACGCCGCCGCTGATCATCAACTACAACGCTGCGACGGTGCCGATTCTGCAGGTAGCGCTATCTGGCAAAGGCCTGTCCGAACAGCAGCTGTCCGACCTGGGTACCAACACCGTGCGGACGCCGCTGGTCAGCGTGCCTGGCGCCGCGATCCCGCTGCCGTACGGCGGCAAACAACGCCAGGTGCAGATTGACGTCGATCCTGCGCTGCTGCAGGCGCGCGGCCTGTCGGCGCAGGATATCGCCAACGCACTGGCCGCACAGAACGTGCTGACCCCGGTGGGTACGCAGAAAATCGACAGCCTGGAATACACCATCCAGCTCAATAGCGCGCCATCGGCCATCGCCGACCTGGCCCGCCTGCCGGTGAAGGTGGTCAACGGCGCCACCATCTACCTGGGCGACATCGCCAATGTCCACGACGGTAACGCGCCGCAGACCAACATCGTGCACGTCGATGGCAGCCGTTCGGTGCTGATGTCGGTGCTGAAGAACGGCTCCGCCTCCACGCTGGCGATTGTGGACGGCATCCGCGCCAAGATCGAGGCGCTCAAACCGGGCTGGCCGGAAGCATTGAACGCCACGCCGATCAATGACCAATCCGTATTCGTACGCGCCGCCATCAAAGGCGTGGCATCGGAAGGCGTGATCGCCGCCGTGCTGACCAGCCTCATGATCCTGCTGTTCCTGGGCAGCTGGCGCTCGACCATCATCATCGCGGTCTCGATTCCGCTGTCCATCCTGGGTTCCATCATCGCCTTGTCCGCCATCGGCGAATCGCTCAACCTGATGACGCTGGGCGGCCTGGCGCTGGCCGTGGGCATCCTGGTGGACGATGCAACCGTCACCATTGAAAACATCAACTGGCACCTTGAACACGGCAAGCCGGTGGAAGCCGCCATCCTTGACGGCGCGGCGCAGATCACCACCCCGGCCTTCGTGTCACTGCTGTGTATCTGTATCGTGTTTGTGCCGATGTTCTTCCTGGACGGCGTCTCGCGCTTCCTGTTCGTACCGATGGCGGAAGCGGTGATCTTCGCCATGGTCTGCTCCTTCATCCTGTCGCGCACCCTGGTGCCGACCATGGCCAACTACCTGCTCAAGCCGCACGACACGGGCGAAGGCCACGCCCACGGCCACGGCGGCCATGGCAAGCCTGCGCCGTCAAGCAATCCGCTGGTACGCTTCCAGCGCGCGTTTGAAGCCCGCTTCGAACGCGTACGCACAGGCTATATGGGCATCCTGCAATACGCCATCGCCCACCGTCCGAAATTCATCATCGGCTTCCTGGTGGTAGTGGTGGCGTCGTTCTCGATGGTGCCTTTCCTGGGCAGTAATTTCTTCCCGTCGGTCGACTCGGGCCAGGTGCTGATCCACGTGCGCGTGCCGGTCGGTACCCGTATCGAAGAAACCGCAGCGCGCTTCGCCAAAATCGAGCAGGCCATCCGCCGCGTGATCCCGGCCAAGGAAATCGTCACCATGACCGACAACATCGGCATGCCGGCCAGCTCGATCAACACCGTGTACAACAACACCGGCATGATGGGCACGCAGGACGGCGACTTCCAGATCGCCCTCGGCGAAGAACACGCGCCGACGGCGGAATATGTGCGCAAGCTACGCCGCGTGCTGCCGGAAGAATTCCCGGACACCACCTTCTCGTTCCCGCCAGCGGACATCGTCAGCCAGATTCTGAACTTTGGCTCGCCAGCGCCGATTGATATCCAGATCCGTGGCGCCAAGATCGACGACAACTACGTCTACGCCGACAAGCTGCTCAAGCGCATCCGCGCCATCCCTGGCGTGGCGGACGCGCGCATCCAGCAGTCCAACAAAGCGCCGGTGTTCAAGGTCGATGTCGACCGCACGCAGGCGCAGCAACTGGGCCTGACCACCCGCGACATCACCAACAGCATGGTGGTCAACCTGGCCGGTTCCTCGCAGGTTGCACCAACCTTCTGGCTGAACCCGGCCAACGGCGTGAGCTACCCGATTGTCATGCAGACCCCGCAGCCGCAGCTGGATTCGCTGTCGTCGCTGGCCAATCTGCCGGTCGGTAACGGCGCCAATACGGGCAACGCAACGCTGGGCGGCGTGGCACGCTTCGAACGCGGTACCGCACCGGCGATCGTGAGCCAGTACGATATCGCGCCGATGGTGCAGATCTACGCGACCACCCAGGACCGCGACCTTGGCTCTGTCGCCAAGGACATCAACAAGGTGCTGGAAGATACCAGGGCCGATCTGCCAAAAGGCACCACCGTGCAGATGCTGGGCCAGGTCAAGACCATGGATCGCGCGTTTGCCGGCCTGCTGTTTGGCCTGCTGGGCGCCGTGGTGCTGATCTACTTCCTGATCGTGGTGAACTTCCAGTCGTGGCTGGACCCGGCGGTGATCGTCTCGGCGCTGCCTGCCGCGCTGGCCGGCATCGTCTGGATGCTGTTCGCAACGAATACCACGCTGTCCGTGCCTGCCCTGACGGGCGCCATCATGTGCATGGGTGTAGCCACCGCCAACTCGGTGCTGGTGATCTCGTTTGCGCGTGAACGCCTGGACGAACTGGGTGACGCTACCGCCGCCGCGCTGGAAGCGGGCTCGGTGCGCTTCCGTCCCGTGCTGATGACCGCCCTGTCCATGATCATCGGCATGCTGCCGATGGCGCTGGGCCTGGGCGACGGCGGCGAGCAGAATGCACCACTGGGCCGCGCCGTGATCGGCGGCCTGATTTTCGCCACCACAGCGACGCTGCTGTTCGTGCCTGTACTGTTCAGCATCGTGCACAAGAAAAAAGCCGCACCGGGTACGGCACCTGATACCAAATCCAACGACCAACCTATTTCCGGAGCACCTGTCCATGCAAACTAAAACTTCTCGTATGGGTCACAAGCCGCTGGCCCTGGGTCTGATCGTCCTCGCTGCCGCGCTGGTTTCGGCCGGCATCCTGAGCCGCCGTTCGCAAGCGGAGCAGGTCAAGGAAGCCAATGCCCCGGTGATCCCTACCGTCAGCATCCTGACCGTGGGCCAGGTCACCGGCGCGCCGCTGGAACTGTCGGCGCGTATTGAGCCGTGGGCGCGTGCACCGATCTACGCCCGCGTCAGCGGCTATCTGAAAAACTGGAACGTCGACATCGGCGCGCCCGTCAAATCGGGCCAGACGCTGGCCGACATCGAAACGCCGGACCTCGACCAGCAACTGCTGCAAGCCAAAGCTGAACTGGCAACCGCACGCAGCAACCTGACGCTGGCCACCAGCACCGCCAAGCGCTGGCAAGGCCTGCTGGCGGCGGACGCCGTCTCGCATCAGGAAGCCGATGAAAAAGCTGGCGACCTGGCGGCCAAGCAGTCCGCCGTCAACGCCATGCAGGCCAACGTGGACCGCGTGCAGGCCTTGCAGCGCTACACCCGCCTGGTGGCGCCATTCGATGGCGTGGTCACCGCACGCAATACCGATGTGGGCGCGCTGATCAGCGTCGGCGGCGTACCGGGTAGCGAATTATTCGTGGTGTCCGACATCAGCCGCCTGCGCGTGTACGTCAACGTGCCGCAGCGCCAGGTCGCTGCGATCAAGGTCGGCGACAAGGCGGAACTGAGCGTGCCTGAACGCGCGGGCAAAGTCTTCACCGCGACCGTGCAGTCGCTGTCGCAATCGATCAACGCCAGCTCCGGCGCCATGCTAGTGCAGCTGACCGTGCAGAACGACAACCGCGAGCTGCTGCCAGGCGGTTACGCCTCCATCCACTTCGACGCGCCGGTGGCCGGCAGTGCCCTGAGCATCCCGCCAAGTGCGCTGATCTTCAACAAGGCCGGCACGCAGGTGGCGACGGTAGGCAACGACAACCGCGTGGTGATGAAGCAGATCACGGTCGGCCGTGACCTGGGCAGCGCGCTGGAAATCGCTTCCGGCATCGACCGCAATGACCGTGTCATCGCCAATCCGCCAGATGGCGTGTCCACCGGCGACGCTGTCCGCGTAGCTGCCGCCGCCACGACGACGAAGGCCAAGCTGTGAAGATTATTTACGCTACTACCTTAGCCCTGGCGCTGGCCGCCTGTGCGCAAGCGCCGGTGCAGCAGCCGCCTGCCGTACCGATGGCCGACAGCTTCCGCGACATTCCCGCAGGCTGGGCCGATGCCAACGCCAAAACGCCATTGATGCCAGCCGACTGGTGGACCATGTATCAGGACCCGCAGCTGGATGCGCTGGAGCAGCAGCTCATCGCCAACAGCCCGGACCTGGCCAGCGCCTTGGCGCGCTACAAGCAGGCGCAGGCCGCAACGGGCGTACTGCGTTCGGCCGAATCGCCGCAACTGGGCGCCTCGCTGAATGGCCAGCGCATCCGCCAGTCCGATCTCAAGCCGCTGCGCGGCGCCACCTCGCCTGCTGAATACAACAGCGGCACGCTGACGCTGGACTTCGGCTACGAAGTCGATCTGTGGGGCCGCATCAGCAAGCAAGTCAGCGCTGGCGAGGCGCAGGAACGTGCTGCCAATGCGGACCTCGCGGCGGCGCGCCTGTCGCTGCAGATCCAGCTGGCCGATGCGCTGCTGGCACTGCGCGGCGCCGATGCCGACATCAAGCTGCTGCGCGAAACCGAAGCCGCCTACAAGCGCCAGGCCGACCTGATGACCCAGCGGCATGACGGCGGTACTGCCTCCGGCCTCGATCTGGCGCGCGCAGAAACGCAGCTCGAATCCACCCGCTCCCTGCTGCGCCAGCGCCAGGCGCAGCGCAGCGTACAGGAACATGCGGTTGCCGCGCTGGTGGGCGCCAATGCGGCCAGCTTTACGGTAGCGCCGGCGCCGGACGCCAGCTTCACCGCGCCTGTGGTGCCGGTAGGCCTGCCATCGCAACTGCTGCAGCGCCGCGCCGACATCGCCGCCGCCGCACTGCGCGTGGCGGCCGCCAGCGACCAGGTAGGCGTGGCGCGCACTGCGCTGTTCCCGTCGTTGACGCTGGGCGTGCAGGCCGGCCTGCAGTCGAGCAACTTCGACCAGTTCGCGCGCGTCTCCAACCTGTTCTGGGCAGTCGGCCCGACCATCGCTGTCAGCCTGCTGGACGGCGGCCGCCGCAAAGCGCAAATCGCCAGCGCCGAAGCGGTACTGGACGAAGCGGGCCAGCGTTACCGCGCTGTCGTGCTGACCGCCTTCCAGCAAGTGGAAGACCAGCTCGCGCTGCTCAACAACTACGACGAAGCCGCCAGGTTTGACCACTCGGCAGCCGATGCCGCGCGCCGCGCGCTGGACCTGGCCAAGAAACGCTACGACCAGGGCGCTGCCAGCTACCTGGAAGTGGTGACGGCACAAACGGCGTACCTGCAGGCGCGCCGCAGCGAACTGGATCTGACCACGCGCTACCGCCAGGCCGGCGTGCAGTTGGTGAAGGCCGTCGGCGGCGGCTGGTCAGCCTGAGAAGGCTATGACCAGCGGGACAGGCAGACAAGGCGGCATAGCGCTACAATGGCTGGGTCAGTAACCAACCAAGGAGCTACATGATGGGTGTTAAAGCGATCAAGATTGATATTGGCCTTTCCGAGAAAAGCCGCGCCACCATCGCCGATGGTCTGTCTGGCCTGCTGGCCGACAGCTACACGCTGTACCTGATGACCCACAACTTCCACTGGAACGTGAAGGGTCCGATGTTCAACTCCCTGCACCAGATGTTCATGACGCAGTACACCGAACAATGGGCAGCGCTGGACCAGATCGCGGAACGCATCCGCGCACTGGGCTACCCGGCGCCGGGCACCTACGCCCAATTCGCCAAGCTGGCCACGATCAAGGAAGTGGAAGGCGTGCCGGCTGCGCTGGACATGGTGCGCCACCTGGTCGCCGCGCAGGAAGCCACGGCCCGCACCGCGCGCAAGCTGCTGCCGGTCGTCGGCAAGGCTGACGACCAGCCGACCGCTGACCTGCTGACTCAGCGCCTGGACGTCCACGAGAAAACCGCGTGGATGTTGCGTAGCCTGCTCGAAGAGTAATTTAGAGGGTTTCTGCCAGTCTGGCGCGTGGCAATCATGCTACGCTTGCTCTTCCAATAATAAGGAGAGCTTGCATGAACCAGCCACGCGACTCGTTTGCTGCAACGGCCAACGCCAATCTGGAGACCATCACCACCGCGTTCGACGCGCAACTCGCTACCGCATTACGCTGGCGCGAGTCCACCGCGGCCGAACGCCTGGCCCGCGTCAAGCGCCTGCGCGACGCCATCCTCGCCCGCCGCGAGGCGATCTACACCGCCTTTGAAAAAGACTTCCGCAAGCCGCCCGCCGAGGTGGAAGCGTCCGAACTGCTGCCGGTGCTGGATGAAATCCGCCACGTGCTGGGCCGCCTCAAACGCTGGATGAAACCGCACAAGGTCTGGCCGACCAGCACCATGCTGGGCACCTCGGCCAAGGTGCAGTACCAGCCGCGCGGCCGCGTACTGATCGTCGCACCGTGGAATTACCCGTTCAGCCTTTGCCTTGGCCCACTGGTCTCTGCCATCGCGGCGGGGAATACGGCCATCATCAAACCTTCCGAAATGACGCCGGCCGTATCGGCCTTGCTGGTGGAGCTGATGGCGGACGTGTTTCCGCCAAACGAAGTCGCCATCTTTGAAGGCGCGGCGGAGACCTCGCAGGCGCTGCTGGCCCTGCCCTTCGATCACATCTTCTTCACCGGATCGCCCGCCGTCGGTAAACTGGTGATGGCTGCCGCTGCCAGACACCTGACCAGCGTGACGCTGGAACTGGGCGGCAAGTCGCCCACCATCGTTGACCAGACGGCCAACCTCAAACTGGCGGCGGAAACCGTCATGTGGGGTAAGTTCATCAACAACGGCCAGACCTGCGTGGCGCCCGACCATGTGTATGTGCACGAAGCCGTGAAAGACGCTTTCGTCAGCGCCTGCCGCGCAGTGCTGCAAGCGCGCTACGGCGAAACGGACGCGCAGCAGAAGCAAAGCCCGGACCTGGCACGCGTGGTCAACCTGCGCCACACGCAGCGCGTAGCGGGCCTGCTTCAGGATGCGGTGCAGCGCGGTGCGAAAGTCAGCTGCGGTGGCGTGGTCGATGAAGCCGCGCACTATGTGGCGCCAACCCTGCTGGAGCATGTACCCGCCGATGCGGAAATCATGTCGGAAGAGATTTTTGGCCCACTGCTGCCGATCATACCGTACAACGATCTGGATCAGGTCATCGCCACCATCAACGCCGCACCGAAGCCGCTGGCCTTATACATCTGGAGCCGCGACCAGGGCAATATCGGCCGGGTACTGCAGCGCACTAGCTCAGGTGGCGCCTGCGTCAACCACTGCGTGGCGCATTTCGCGCACGGGAACCTGCCGTTTGGCGGGGTGAATAACTCGGGCATCGGCAATGCCCACGGCGAGTATGGCTTCAAGGCGTTCTCGCACGAACGGGCGGTGTTGAAGTCGTCGCCAATCATGACGATCAAACTGTTCTTCCCGCCCTACACCAGCAAGCGCAACTTCATCATCCGTAAAACGGTGGACATGCTGCGCCTGCCGCTGCTGTAAGCATCAGAACTCTTCCCACTCATCCGCTGCCGCCGCTTTGGATGCAGGCTTTGCGGCCTTCGGTGCAGGACGGCGCAGCGGCTGGGTGGTGGCAACCGCAGTAGAACGTACCGCTGCCGGTTGACGGCGTGCCACCGCGCTGCTGCCCGCCACCTGGAATACCGCCACCATCTCCGCCAGCTTGACGGCCTGCTCCTGCATGGCCTGCGATGCGGCAGCTGCTTCTTCCACCAGTGCGGCATTCTGCTGCGTGACCGTATCCATCTCGGCCACCGCAATATTGATCTGTTCAATGCCGGTTTCCTGCTCCAGGCCGGCCTGGCTGATCTCGCTGATGATATCGGTCACACGGCGCACGCTGGTGACGATGTCTTGCATGGTTTCGCCAGCCTCGTTGACCAGCGCACTGCCGCTGCCCACCTTCTCCACCGAATCCGTAATCAGCGCCTTGATGTCCTTGGCCGCTGCGGCCGAACGCTGCGCCAGGTTGCGCACCTCGGTTGCCACCACGGCGAAGCCACGGCCCTGCTCACCGGCGCGCGCTGCTTCCACCGCGGCATTCAGCGCCAGGATGTTGGTCTGGAAGGCGATACCGTCAATCACGCCAATAATGTCGGCAATCTTGTCGGACGATTGGGTGATGGACCCCATGGTGTCAATCACGCGCGTCACCAGTTCACCGCCTTTGACGGCGATGTCGGACGCCGATACCGCCAGCGCATTGGCCTGGCGCGCATTCTCGGAATTCTGGCGCACGGTGGAGGTCAGTTCTTCCAGCGACGACGCCGTCTCTTCCAGATTGGCGGCCTGCTGTTCGGTGCGGCGCGACAGGTCGAGGTTACCGGCGGCGATCTCGCTGCTGGCAGTCGCAATTGCATCGCTGCCTTCGCGCACGCTGCGCACCGTACCGGCCAGGCGCTCCTGCATCTGCGACAGCCCTTCCATCATCTCGCCCATTTCATCCTTGCGGCCTTGCTCGATATGGTTGGAGAGATTACCGCCGGCCATCGCATGGAAGTGCGTCCGCACCTGGTCCAGTGGTCCCATTACCGCGCGCAGCAGCAGCACGCCGGACACCGCCGCCAGCACGATGCCGACTACGATGGCGGCTACCGCCAGCATCATATTGCGGTCGTAGGACGCCTGGCTTTCGTCGTACTGCTCGGCGGTGGACTTGAGCTGGTAGGTCGTCAGCTTTTCCGAGGCATCGGTATACAGGCGGAACAGGCGCGTCACCTCGCCCAGCATCAGGCGGTCGATCTCGGCCTGGTTCTTGTCGCCGAGCGCCTTGATGGCAGCCTGCAGGCCATCCTTGAGCAAGGCCTGGCGCGTGGACTCGACCTGGTCGGCCAGCGCCTTCTCGCCATCGCCGAACGGCAGGGCCAGATAGCTCTTCCAGAATTTTTCATTCCCGTCGATGAAGTCCTGCGCGCGCTTCAGCGTTTCCTGCGCGTTGGCCGCATCCGGCTTCAGCGCCACGCGGTCCAGCGACAAGCGGGCGCGGTCAATCTGGATCTGCGCTTCGTAAATGGCTTTCATCGACACCATGGAATTGGCATACACGTCTTTCAGAACATTGTTCGACGTGTGCAGCGCCAGCACGCCACGGGTGCCAATGAAAATGATCAGAATTCCCAGCAAAGCCATGGTGGCGATCAAGCGGGTGCGAATGGTCAAATTGGCAAACATAATTGTTTCCTATCGTTTTAAGCGTTGTGTAACATTTAACCAGCTTAAACCAATAATTTCCATATAACAAGATCAATAAACTAGTTGAAGATTTGTGGGCAACGCCGCACCCAGCACGGCGCTAGGTGGCGCGGCAAAGCGATATACTGGTTTTTACCAGCCATAGACGTGCAAGTCAGGAGCGAGCATGCGGCCTATTCCCGGTTTCTTTTACAGCTTCAAATTCAAGATCAGCGCCTTGGTGATTGCGCTGGTGTTGTTTGCCGGCATAGGCGCTGGCGGCGTCTCGCTGCTGATTGCCGAATCCGAACTGCGGCAGGTAATAGGCCGCCAGGAGCTATCCCTGCTGACCGGGGCCGCCGCGTTCATCGACAACGACCTGCAGGATAAACACGAGCTGCTCAAGGCCATCAGCGAGGAGATCGACGCGCGCGGCCTGCCGGTGGATCAACTCCAGCCGCTGCTGGAAGCGCATGAGACGCTGCGCGATGCCTTCTTCAACGTCACCGCCTTCGACCTCGCTGGCAACCTGGTCGCCAGCCTGCGCAATCGCCAGACGCGGCAAATCAACATCGCCGAACGCGAATATTTTCGCGACACTCTCAAGCTGCATGAAGGCGTGATTTCGGCGCCCTTCAAAAGCACGCTTTCCGGACAGCCGGTAGTGGTACTGACGCAGCCGCTGCATGACGCGGACGGTAAGGTCATCGGCATCATCCTGGGCGCCATCGATCTGCTGCGTCCTTCATTTTCCGCACAGCTGGATGCACTGCGCGCCGGTGCGGATGGCTATCTGTTCATCGTCACCAGCAAAGGCGTCATGGTGCACCACCCGGACAAGGCACGCATACTCGAAACCAGCGACGATGCGCCAGGCTCGCTGCTGGAAGCCGTGCTACGCAACGACGAAGGCTGGGAAGACGGCGTGCTGGATGAAGGAGTGCCGGTACTGCTGGTGCACAAGCGCTTGCGCGAGGTGGACTGGGTCATCGGTTTGTCTTATCCGGTACGCAGCGCGTTTTCGTCCATGCTCAGCGTGCGTCTGCGCGCACTGATGGGCGCTGCCATGCTGACCGCCATTGCAGGCCTGTTCGGCTGGGCGATCACCAAAGGGCTGCTGCGTCCATTGCGGCGGCTGCACCGCCATGTGGAAGACATCAGCGCCGGCCGTGCCGATATCGCCGTATTTGACGTCGCGCGCCGCGATGAATTCGGCCATTTGAGCCGGGCGTTCTATGGCTTGTCGCAACGGCGCGCGGAGGCGGAGCAGGAATTGCACCGGCTGGCGACTACCGACGTGCTGACCGGCTTGAATAACCGCCGCATGTTCGATGCGTTTCTGCCGCAGGCGCTGGCACGCGCTGCGCGCTCGGGCCAGCCGGTGGCACTGGCGATGCTGGACATTGACCAGTTCAAGGACATCAACGACACGCTGGGCCATGCCGGCGGCGACCAGGTGCTGATCGAGTTCGCGCGGCGCCTGACAGCCACCGTACGCACCACGGATACGGTGGCACGGCTGGCCGGCGACGAATTCGTGATCGTGTTTGAACAGCTGTCTTCAACCCTGGAAATGGATGTACTGGGCAAGCGCATCATCGACGCCATGCAGCCGCCGTTCTTCATCAGCACCTTACAGCGCGAGGTACGCGCCAGCATCGGCATTGCCATCTGCGGCAATTCGATGGCGACCAGCGAAGACCTGATGCGCGCCGCCGACCAGGCCTTGTACGGCGTGAAGGCCGCTGGTCGCAACGGCTACGCCATCAATCCAGTCGGTGCGGAGCGGATTGTCCGGGTGCGGTGAGCTGGGCTTCGACGCGGCCTATGCCCTCTTCGCCCTGGATGATGGCAGTGACGGCGGCAATATCCGGCGCCAGGATGCGGTCCTCCGTGTACACGTCCACATGCTCGCGCAACAGCGCCAATGCGGCACGGGTGCCACAGGCCAGCGATTCCGGCGCATGAAACGACAATGCCTGCCCTGCTGTCAGATATTCCAATGCCAGTATGCGCTCGCTGTTTTCGATGACTTGCAAGGCCTTCAGCGCGGCTGGCGTGGCCAGGCTCAGATGGTCCTCCTGCAGCGCCGACGTGACATAGTTATCGACCACCATCGGCTGCGACAGCACCTTGTTTTCCGCCACCAGCGATGCAGCGACATACTGCACGATCATCAGGCCGGAATTGACGCCGCTGTCCTCGACCAGGAAGGCTGGCAGGCCGCTGACCAGCGGATTCACCAGACGGTCGATGCGGCGCTCGGCGATGCCGCCCAGTTCCGCCAGCGCGATCGTCAACAGGTCTGCTGCAAACGCCAGCGACTGGCCATGCGGATTCGCTTGCGACATCACGCGGTAATTGTCCGGCGTTCCCGTTACCAGCGGGTTGTCGGTAGCGGAAGCCAGTTCGATGTTGACCTGCCTGGCCACATGCGCAAGCTGGTCGCGGGTGGCGCCATGCACTTGTGGAATCGCGCGCAGGCTCAATGCATCCTGCAAGCGCAATCCTTGCGAGGCTTGCAGCAGCGCGCCGCCGTCCAGCAGTGCGCGCAAGTTGCGACCAACGGCCTGCGCGCCAGCGTGTGGCTTGAGTGCGAGCGCATCGCTATCGAATGCCGCAAGCTGCCCACGCAAGGCCTCGAAACTCATGGCAGCAACGATGTCGGCCCACTTCTGCAAACGCTCGGCACGCGCCAGCGCTACACACAGCAGACCAGTCATGCAGGGCGTGCCGTTGACGAGGCTGAGGCCATCCTTGGCCGCCAGCGACAGCGGCGCCAGTCCTGCATCCATCAGTGCCTGACGTGCGTCCTGCACGATGCCGCCGGAGCGCAGCTGCCACAAGCCAGTCAACGGCAAGCCGATATGCGCCATATGCGTCAGGTAGCCCACCGAACCGCGCGCTGGCACGACGGGTATCAGGTTCTGGTTCAGCAGCGCCGTCAGGCCTTCCACCAAAGCTGGGGTGATGCCGGATTTGCCATGGCTGTAATTGGCCACCTGCGTGCACATGATGGCGCGTACCAGTTCATCGTCCAGCGGAGCACCAACACCGCAAGCGTGGCTCTTCAAGGTATTGAGTGATAGCGCGGCCAGTGCCTGCGGGGCCAGTATCTGTTCGCACAGCGCGCCAAGGCCGGTATTGATGCCATAGGCGCGCGTGCCATCATCAACAATGCGGTCGACAATGCGCCGCGCGTCATGCAGACGCTGTAGCGCAGCATCGCCCAGCGCCAGCTTCGCGCCGCGTGCAACCTGTGCCACTTCTCGCCAGTCGAGCGGGCGATCATCAAGCCTAATCATGCCCGCCACGGTGTAAGGCGGCGCTGCAGCACCCGCATGGAATAGTCGCTGCACAGCGCCAGCAACGCCACGGCCAGCGCACCTTCCATCACCTGCGAAGCATTGTCCACCGCCAGGCCCGAAACGATGGGCGTACCCAGGCTAACACCGCCCGTGATCGGCGCCAGCGACGCTGTCGCTACCGACAAGATCAAACTGGTGCGGATGCCGGCCAGCATGCCAGGCAGCGCCAATGGCAGCTCCACCGTCAGCAATTGACGCCATGGTCCCATGCCCATGCCTTCGGCGGCACGGCGCACGTCGGCGTCGATCTCGCGCCAGCCGGTCAGCGTAGCTTGCACGGTCGGCATCAGGCCATAGGTGAACAGCGCGAACATCATGGCCTGCGGTCCGAAACCGACGACCGGCGTGACGAGAAACAGCACGGCAATGGGCGGCAGCGTCTGACCGATGGTGGCGGTGTTGGCGATCAGCGGCAGCAAAGGTTTGCCAGCGGTACGCGTGGCCAGTATCGCCAGCGGTACCCCCAGCACAACGACAAAGGCCATGGCTGTCAGCACAATCAGCACATGGCTTTGTGCGGCATCGAGTAGTTGGATGCGTTCATACAGCACCGGCTGGTCTGGTCCGGCCAATGGCGCCAGTACCGCGCGCCACCAGTCTTCTTGACGATAGACCAGCCATAACGCCGGCCAGCATAGCAGCGCCAGCGCCGCTTCGATGCGCGAGCGTGTCATGCTGCCAGCACACGATTGACGTGCGATGCGGCAGCGGGTGTCTGCGCCAGCGTCAGATCTGCCAATGCCACCAGGCCGGCCACGGCTCCCGCGTGGTCCACGACCGGCAGCAAAGGTTGGCCATCCAGCAGTTTGCTCAGCGCCGTGCGCGCGCCAGTGGTGAGCGTGACGCTTGCGGCTCCCTCGTTCAACGCTTTGGCAGCAGCGGCAAGGCTGGCCGCATCGGTGCGTACGAAGTCCGCGACGCTATGCCGCGCCAGGCGGCGCAGTGCAGGCTCCTGGCCAAAGAACTGCGCCACAAACGCATCGGCTGGTTGTCGCAGCATGGTATCCGGGTCGGCGTATTGCACCACCGCGCCGTCGCGCATCAGGCAGATTTTATCGCCAAGGCGTATCGCTTCATCGATATCGTGGGTGACGAAGAGGATGGTTTTGCGCACATCGCGCTGAATGCGCAGCAGTTCTTCCTGCAGCTGCTCGCGGGTGATCGGATCGACCGCGCTGAAAGGTTCGTCCATGAGCAGCACTGCGGGATCGGCCGCCAGCGCGCGTGCGATTCCCACGCGCTGCTGCTGTCCGCCGGACAGCAGGCCAGGATAGCGGCTGCCAAACCGCTCCGGATCCAGGCGCACCAGCTCCAGCATTTCATCGGCGCGGCGCAGGCGTTTGGCTTTATCCCATCCCAGCAACTGCGGCACCACGGCCACATTCTCGCGCACGGTCATGTGCGGGAACAGCCCCACGTTCTGAATCACATAGCCGATGGAGCGGCGCAGCAGTACCGGATCGCTTTCCAGCGCATTGCGGCCGTCTATGATGATCTGCCCTGCACTCGGTTCCGTCATGCGGTTCACCGTGCGCAGCAGCGTCGATTTGCCGCAGCCGGACGGGCCAATCAGCACCACCAGTTCGCCATCGGCGATATCCAGATTGACGTGCCTGAGCGCTTGCACGCCGTCATATTGTTTTTCGATGTTACGCAGGCTGATCATGCCACTCTCCCCTTCGGCGCCAGGCGCCATGCCAGCAAACGCATGACGGCATCGGCAGCAAAGGCCAGCGCCACAACCGGCAAAGACCCCAGCAGCACCAGATCCGGCACCGCCTGCTCCGTGCCGCGCAGCAGAAAATAGCCCAGGCCTCCAGCGTTGATGAGTACCGCCACCGTCGCCAGGCCAATCAGCATCAGCATCGCGCCGCGTACGCCTTCCACAAAGAACGGCGCCGCCAGCGGCAGCTCCACCCGCCAGAACATCTGCCATGCACTCATGCCGACACCGCGCGCCGCATCCAGCATGGCGGGCGGCACGGCGCCCAGACCCGTGTGCGTGTTGACGACCACAGGCCACAGACCATATAGCACCATTGCCAATATGGCCGGCTTGGCTCCCAAGCCCACGATCGGCAACAGCAGTCCAAACAAGGCAATCGACGGAATGGTTTGCAGCAGACCGGCAGCGCCCAGCAGCACGCTCTCCAGCGCCCTTTTGCGCGCAGCCAGCAAACCGATGGCGGCGCCCAGCAACATCGCCGGTGGCAGCGAAACCGCTACCAGCAGCAAATGCTGCAGCAGCTCATCACGGAAGACGTCTGCCGCCATCTGATATTCCATCACCACGCCCAAATGCTGGTACGGCGCGGCGAATGCCAATGCCGCCAACGCCAGCACCGGCAACGCCAGCCAGCGTGGCGCTTCCGCGTACAGGGCAAAGGCGCCGATGTACACCGCCGCCAATGTGCCCCATGCCCCACCAGCAATGGCGACACGCGCCCATTCCTGATCGCCCGACAGCGCCACAGCGCCCCATGTCAACGCTGCATAGCTGGCCGATGCTGCCCAGGCCAGCGACAGCGCCAATGCCGGTGCGCGCACACGTCCACGCGCAAGCCAGACGGCTAAAGCTTGCAGCAGCCAGCCACTCACAATCAGCGCCGCCCACATGCCGCCCAGACCAAAGACGGTCAACTCATCGCCATCCGGCGCTACGCGGTTTGGATGCAGCACGACAAATGGCCACTGCAAAGACAGCAAACCGATGACCACCGCAGTCAGTGCAATGGCGTTCGGCCGCGCTGCCGCCAGCGGCCAGTTCAAGCCTGTCTTGCGGGATAGAGGTAAAGGAAGTGCTGCGCTCATTTCAGGAATCCTTTCTCACGCAGGTATTTCTCCGCCACCTTGGTGCCAGGTTCGCCGCCAACCACAATGCGGGCGTTGAGGCGCGATAGCGTGGCGGTATCCAGCGTGGCAAAAACAGGCTCGATGATGGCCGGAATGGCCGGATATTTTTTCAAGGCCTCGCTGCGGATGGTGAGCAAAGGCTGGTAGATATCGGCAGCGGCGCCGGTGTCATTCAGCCCCACCAGTCCCATCGCCGCCAGCTGGCCATCGGTGCTGTAGGCCATGGCCGCATTGGCGCCGCTGGTGCCGCGTGCGGCAGCGGACTCGGTCTGCGCCGTATTCCCCCCCGGCAGAATGATCAACTGCGACGGCGCCAGCTTGAAACCGTAAGCGTGTTCAAACGCCTTCAATCCATCGGCACGGTCAACAAATTCCTGGCTGACGACCACCTTGAACGGCTTGCCAGCATTGATGTACGCAGCCAGCTGCGTCAGCGACGTGATGCCCTGCGCAGCCGCCAGCTTGGCCGGCATTGCAAAACCGTAGGTCACGTTGGCGGGTGCAGGCTTGAGCCACACAATGCCGTTCTGCGCCAGGTCCGCCGCCGCGCCGGCCGCGTGGCCACTGGCGGCATCGCGGAACGTGCCCGGTGTAAAACGGACGTTCTTGATCAGGTAAGGCGCATTGCCGGTGTATTCGGGATAAACATCAATCTCTCCCGCCAGCAAAGCCTTGCGCACCACCTGCGTGGCGCCGGTGCCGCACTTTTCAATCACCTTGATGCCATGGGCTTTCAATGTCAATCCCACCAGAGGGCACAGCAGCGCACCCTCCGTATCGATCTTGGAGCCGATCACGATGGCGTCTCCGCTGGCAGCCCATGCCGGGGCCGACAACAGCAGCACCGATGCTGCAAGCCGTGTTGTCAGCCACTGGTACATCAGAAGCGCGCCTTGACGCGCAAGCCCACCGTACGCGGACGAATCATGTACAGGTTATCGCCCGGCTGAATCGCGATGGTGTTGGTGGTCACGTCGCTAATCTTGGCGCCATTGGTCAAGTTGGTGCCAAACAGGCCGAATTCATATGGCCCGGTTTTGTAGACCGCCGTCGCATTCAAGGTATTCGACGAAGGGATACGCGAATAGCTGCCCTGCGACGAGGCGAAGTTGGTGTACGCCTCGCCACGGTGCGCATAGTTGGCCGACAGCGCAATCTCTTCCTTGCCTGCCAGCGGGATCGTGTAGTTGGCAGTCGCGATAGCGGCAAACTTCGGTGCATATGGCACGCGTGCATCGGCCGGGATGTTCTGCGCCGGGATGCCGGTGACTACCGTCTCAGTGGCGTAAGCATGGTTGAAGGTCGCGCTCAGGCCAACCGAGGCCTGGCGGGACACCTTGAAGAAGCTCTCCAGTTCCACACCTTCGCTACGGATCTTGCCGGCGTTCTGCGTGAAGTAGTAGGTGCATGGCAGCTTGTCGAAGACCTGCACGTCCTTCCACTTGATCAGGTAAGCACTGGCGTTGAAGGTCACGCGGCGATCAAACAGCGTGTTCTTGGAACCGGCTTCAAAGTTCCACAGGCTGTCCGGCGAGAAGGTCGACGGCGCATTCACGCCGCAGAAGTTGAACGGCACGGGCTGATTGTTACCGCCATAGCGGAAGCCCTTGCCCACCGACGTGTACAGCGTGTGGTCTTCATCCAGGCGATACGCTGCGGCGAAGCGCGGATTGGCGCCCTTGGACGTTTCGCTGCTGGTGCTCACTTCCGGCTGCGCGCTATGCGGTGCGGCTGGCGTGGAGTTGACCAGATTGCCGAACAGGCCAGTGAACTTCAGGTCGAAGTCCTGCGTGCCGCGGAACAGACGCAGGCCGGCCGTCAGGTCCAGCTTATCCCACACGGTGTAAGTCGCTTCCGCAAACACTGCCGCTTCGCGCGACTTGATGTTCTGCGTGCCGGAGAAGTAGTCGTCGGGCGTGAACGCATTATCGTTCTGCTGCGAGTTATAGCCAGGGAAGTTGTGGGCGGTGGCGAAGCGTGCATCAAAGCCTGGCGTAGGCTGATCCTGGCGCAGATCGCGCTTGCCTTGGGTGTAGAAGGCGCCTGCGGTCCACTTGAGCGGGCCGCCCGGTTTCGACTGCAGGCGGAACTCCTGCGCGAAATCCTTGAGCGCGTTGCCGATCACGTACGACGATCCGATCAGCGGCGACTGGCCGCCAAAGATGAAGGCCGTGGCCTTGTACTGGCCCGAGTTGACGTACAGCGTATCGCGTTGCAGATAAGAGCTGGACGACACCAGCTGCGCCACACCCGCATCGTAATTCAGCGTCAGGTTGTACAGCTGCAGATTGTCGTTGCTGGTCTGCGGCGTCAGCGAAGTGGTGGTGTATGGCGCCAGGCCGGAATAAGCGTCATTGATGCCGCCCTTGATGTTGGAGGCGATGATGCTGGCATCGATCAGCAGATCCGGCGTCGCGCGCAGGCGTGCGGCCACGCGGGCCTGATTGGTCGACACGGCGTTCGTGGTGCCACCGGTCTGCTCGTTGCGCACATAGCCGGAATCGTTTCCAGTATAGCCTGTCAAACGCAGTGCCAGCACATCATCCTTGACCGGCACGTTGACCGTGGCGCGCAGATTGTGATTGGTACCGCCAAATTTGGAGGTGCGCGAACCGACTGCTTCCACCGAACCAAAGAAGTCATTAAACTCGGGCTTTTGCGTAATCTGGCGCACCGTGCCCGCCATGGCGCCTGCACCGAACAGCGTACCTTGCGGACCTTGCAGCACTTCCACGCGTTCCAGGTCCAGCACTTTCAGGTCCGGGTTGGACGACTTCAGCGTCACCGGCATTTCATCGATATACACCGCCACCAGCGATGCATCCTGCACTTCGGACGGCACAATGCCGCGTACTACCAGGCCGCGCATGGTGATGTTGTTGACGCCAGGCCCCTGCTCCTGCACCGACATGGCCGGCACCAGGTTGGCGATATCGGTCAGATTACCCTGGCCATACTTGGTCAGGCTCTCCGGCTTCAGCACCGTGATCGCAGCAGGCACCTGCTGCACATCGACCGCGCCGGTGCGGGTTGCGGTCACTTCGACCTTCTCAATTTTGTCGGAAACATCCTGCGCATGCACGGCGGCGAACGCACCGGCCGACACCACGGCCATCAAAGCTTTACTCATCAGCAGTCCTTGGTTGTTTTACTTTGCGAAAAAGTATAGACAAGCCTTGATCTGCTGAAAACGAAAATAAACGATCTTCCTTATAATAATTTCTTCCGCTATCGGGCGCGGAAGGCTTCCATGGCCTTGGTTGGACGGCCATCGGCGCCCCAGGCGCTCAATTCGTAGTGGCTCCAGCTGCGCGCACCCTGCGGTTCCCAGTAAATCACGCCCAGCCCTTTGTGGTCCGGCACCGCCCTCACCTTCTGCTGCACCGCCATCAGCATGTCATAGGTATTTTGCGGCTGACTGTCCTCGCCGCCCACCTCCACCACCATGACCTCCTTGCCGTAACGCGCTGCCATGTCGTTCATATTGGCAGCCAGGTCGTTGATCGACAAGGTGTAGTCCGGGCGGCCATCCAGCCAGTAGGGATAGTAGGACAGGCCAATCACATCGTACCTGGCGCCATGCGCTTTCGCGTTATCGAACCAGGTGCGGAACCACTTGTTGTCATGGCCGCGGTCCAGATGCAGCACCACCTTGGAGGCCGGGCTGACAGCCTTGATGGCGTCATAGCCCTGGTTAATCAACTGCGCCAGTTGCGGCCAGTTGTCCGTGTGGCCTTCCGGGTAGATCATGCCGGTGCGCGTCTCATTACCCACCTGTACCCACTCGGGCGTCACGCCGGCCTGCTTCATGGCTTGCATGACATCGTAGGTGTAACTGTAGACATCCTTCAGCAGCTGCGGGAAATCGTGATTGGCCCACGCCGCAGGCTTGCGCTGCTGCTGCGGGTCGGCCCAGCTGTCGCTGTAATGGAAGTTGAGCATGACGCGCATGCCCATCTTCTGCGCACGCACCGCCATGGCCACGGTTTCGTCCTTGCTATTGTGGCCGCTGGCGCTGTCGTCAGACGGATTCACCCACGTGCGCAGGCGGATGGTATTGATGCCGAGATCCTTCAGGATCTGCAGGCAGTCCTCCTCCTTGCCCTGGGCATTGCGGAATTTGTAGCCAGTGGCTTCCATCTGCGGCAGCCAGCCGACATCGGCGCCTTTGACGAAAGAGTCAGCATGGGCAGCGAAGGATGCCGCCATCAACATCAAGATCAGAATTTTTTTCATGCACCCATGCTAGCGTAAGGCCGGACATCGCAGGCATAAGAAGATTGAGATGATTCATGCAAATTCGATATGCGAGACTGGCACACGACGATCATCGCCGCTTTATCGCATCAAAATAAAAGCCGTTCCAGTGAACGACGATGACGCCTGATTTTTTGAGAAACAGGTGCGTGCAGCGAGCATCAATAGAGGTCACGGGATCGGGCAAACCCAGAGCCGCAACACGCATGTTCCCCAACTCCCTGAATGATTAGACCAGGTCGTCCTGCGATCGCTCGTAAGAAGGCGCATCGCAAGTCTCGCCGTTGAATAAGAAAGCGTTCTTAGTGATCGTCACTGTCTTCCCGACGAAACCCTGCGCCTCTTTATCGGACATTGCAGCAATATCAGAAGCGCCAAGAACTTTAGAGATACGCCAACGCCCGTAGATATCCAAGTTCATCGCCGAAGTACTATCGGCAGCCGCAGCTCGCAAGCTCACGCAGTTCCAGAGGACCGCAAGCAAAACTATTTTAGATGGTTTCATATTATCCTCATTGTTACGGCAGTTCCATTCCAGCGAAACTGGGGCTACCCACCGTATGCTGTGAGGCCGCGAATAGTGATGATTTCGCTCAACACCTCAGCAACGGGGCAATGACGGCGCTGTCCTGCTGATTTTGCCGGTAAGATGGGGCACTATGGCTAACGAGAACAAACATCAAACCCCTGCGCCTGCCGCGCGGTCATCTGATCCAAATCAGCGCCTCGGCAAGCCTGATGGTGGCTGGCGGGCGTCGCTATATGCGGTCATCTTTGAATCGGACACCCCCACGGGCCGCGCATTCGATCTGGCGCTGATCGGTGCCATTCTGCTCAGTGTACTGGTGGTGGTGATGGCCAGCGTGCGGCCGTTCGCGGCGCAGCACGGCGACTGGCTGGAGGCGGCGGAATGGTTCTTCACCGTGCTGTTCACCATCGAGTACGTGGCGCGCTGCGTCTGCGTGAAGCGTCCGGCCGTGTATGCGCGCAGCTTCTTCGGCGTGATCGACCTGCTGTCGATATTGCCGAACTATGTATCGCTATTCTTCCCCGGCGCGCACGTGGTGCTGGGCTTGCGCATACTGCGCCTTCTGCGCATCTTCCGGATTCTGAAACTGACGCTCTACATCCAGGAATACAGCATGCTGGGCGAGGCGCTCATGGCCAGCCGCCGCAAGATCTTCATCTTCCTGTCGGTCGTGTTCCTGATTGTGTTCTTGCTGGGCACCGTAATGTATGTGGTCGAAGGCCCAGAGAACGGCTACACCAGCATTCCCACCGCCGTCTACTGGGCCATCTCGACCATGACTACCGTCGGCTTTGGCGACCTGGTCCCCAAAACCGACACCGGCCGCACCATCGCCTCCTTCATGATGCTGCTCGGCTGGGGCATTCTGGCCGTCCCGACCGGCATCATCAGCTCGGAAATCACCTACCAGCGCGGCCAGCCACGCTCCTCGTCCCGTGCCTGCCCCAACTGCTTCACCACAGGCCATGATGCAGACGCCCGCTTCTGCAAGGGCTGCGGCACGGCGCTGGAGCAGCACGATTGAGGTGTTACGGCTTCATCGCGCGCGTCGCCAGGAAGGTCGGCAGATAGCGGTCGATCACAAAGCGCGGGCGTGGCTGATGGTCTTCGTAAAAACCCGTCAGCACAAAGCCCGCCGCCAGTTGACCGTTGATCTGATCGCCCAGGCTATGGCCGAACACCAGCGCTTCGCCGCGCTGCTGCCTGGCAGCCAACGCCTCCGCCTCCAAGTCGTCGACATCGGAATAAGGGATTGAAAAACGCGGACGTATCAGTCCCTGCTCCGCATAGGCGGGATCGCGGTCGCCTACAAACACCACCGGGTTGTAAAAACTGCTCAGCAGCCTGCCGCCACGACGCAATACACGGAAGCACTCGCGCCAGACCGGGAGCACATCCGGCACGTACAGGTTGGAGATCGGGTGAAACACCACATCGAATGCGTCATCGGCGAAGGCCGACAGATCGCGCATGTCGCCCTGTACGACCTTGAGCGTCAGGCCATCGCGCTGCGCCACCATGCGGTCTTGCTGTAGCTGCAGGTCAGAAGCATCGAACACGGTGACGTCCGCACCGGCCGCCGCCAGCACAGGCGCCTGCTGGCCTCCGCCCGAAGCCAGGCACAAGATGCGCAGGCCGCGCACATCATCCAGCCAGCCGGCCGGCAATGCACCAGGCGTCAGCCGGACCTGCCAGCTGCCATTGCGGGCAGCAGCGATTTCCTCCGCAGTGACGGGCTGCGACCATTCGCAGTTCTGCGCAGCCTGACGATCCCAGGAAGTACGGTTGTGGTTATACACATCAATTTGATCAGTATGCGGCATAAGGTTTTCCTTAAAAACGAGGGGAAAACTGCCCGCGATACTGCCGCCGCAGAATGGCACAAAGCGCTGGCGTGGCCTGCAGATGCAGGCGCGCGGAAGCGATGCTGAAGATGAACGTCAGTATGCGGCTGACAGGTCGCATTGGGCAGCGATAGTCAGATAGATGCAAGGGCATCAGCGCATTACTTGTTCATGTCGTCATGCTCCGGCGAAGTGGAAGAGTGAAAATTCTAACACGCACCACAGGCTGGCGTTGGCCGGCTGCGCGAAACTCATCGGCCGTAGAGACATTCGATCAGCAATTGCATGCCGGCGCTCAGCGCGATCACGGCAAATACCAGATACCCGGCCCGCAGGGATTTGCGCTGCGCCCGTAACAGCCTTTGCGTAGCAATAGATTCTTCACATCCGTCGTCGCTGCGTCTTGGATCGAAAGTCTCGTCATACATGGCGGCCCTCCTCATCGTTAGCCTGCCAGGAGATTAGCGTGGAGCGTCTAAAGGTTTTATAAAGATCTGCCTCGCCGCAGTATTTTTATCGTAAACGGCTGTTTATTTGATTCACAAAATATGAATTAGTCATACATATATAGACCATCGATTCACAACCAAGGAATGAATATAGTGATCTCACACCAACTCATCTGAGAGCCAGCAATGACTACCTTGACCCACCCTGCCAGTGAAACCGTCGCCTTCGTCGTACGCCTACCGGCGCGCCCGGAGAAACGCGAACAAATGCGCGCCATGCTGTTCGACGTGGTCGACAACATGGCGAAAGAGCCGGACTTCATCAACACCTGGGTGCATGAAGACCAGGCCGAGCCGGACACCATCGTCCTGTACGAAACCTGGGCCTGCAGCCGCGAAGCCTTCCTGGCCCGGCACCTGAACAAGCCTTATCGCCAGGCTTACGAAGCGGCCCTGCCTGAGCTGCTGGCCGGCGAACGCACCATCACCTTCCTGACCGAACTGCGCGCCTATCCAAGCCGCACGCAAAACTAACTTCACTCTGGAGCATCAACATGAAACGCTTTGAAAACAAAACCGTCCTCGTCACCGGTGGCAACAGCGGCATCGGTCTGGCTACCGCAACCCAGTTTGCCAACGAAGGCGCCCGCGTCATCATCACCGGCCGCGACCTGGCAACACTGGAAGAAGCCCGGGAACAACTGGGCAGCGATGCGATCGCACTGCAATACGACCAGGGCAATATCAGCGATGCCAAACAGCTGGCCACCGAACTGAAGGCACAAGGCATCCACATCGATGCACTGTTTATCAATGCCGGTGTTGCGAAATTCGCCCCGTTCAGCGACGTCGACCAGGCGCTGTGGGACAACACCTTTGACGTCAACGTCAAAGGCGCTTACTTCACCATCCAGGCGCTGACGCCGTTGTTCAACCGTGGCGCGGCCGTGGTCCTGAACGGCTCCATCAACGCCCACATCGGCATGCCAACATCTTCGGTGTACGCAGCCAGCAAAGCGGCATTGATCTCGCTTGCCAAAACCCTGTCCTCGGAGCTGGTGGGCGTTGGTGTGCGCGTGAACGTGGTCAGCCCTGGCCCGGTCGCCACTCCACTGTATGGCCGCCTGGGCCTGCCGGAAGCGCAACTGAGTGCAATGGCCGCAGGCATACAGCAACAGATCCCGCTGAAACGCTTCGGCACGCCGGATGAAGTCGCTGGCGCCGTGCTCTACCTGTCGTCGCCTGAAGCAGCCTTCGTGGTCGGCACCGAACTGATTATCGACGGCGGCATGAGCCAGCTGTAATTCCTGACCGGAAGGCAGGAAAACCGCCGCAGGTAACTCTTTAGGGTATTGGAAACGACACCTACGAAGAATTAGCCTGAGGTTTCATGCCTTCCGCCTGATATCAATGATCTCACTCTCTGGAGAAGAATATGTTTAACGCTTTTAGCTCTGCCCGCCGCCTTGGTCTGCGTCTGATCGCGGCGTCCGCCCTGTCGTTGTCCGCCCTGGGCGCCCATGCGGCTGCGCCGATTGACGTCAAAGTCGACGGCTTTACCGACAAGTACGCACAGGTCAACGGCGTGCGCCTGCACTACAAGGTGGGCGGCCAAGGTACGCCAGTGGTACTGCTGCACGGCTACGGCCAGACCGGCCATATGTGGATACCCGCAATGCGCGAACTGGTCAAAAATCACACCGTCATCGTACCGGACCTGCGCGGTGCGGGCGGCTCCGAGAAAGCGGAGCAAGGCTATGAAAAGAAAAACCTGGCGATCGACATCCACGAACTGGTGAAAACCATCAGCAGCGAACCGGCAGCCGTGGTCGGCCACGACATCGGCATGATGGTGGCCTATGGCTACGCCGCGCAGTTCCCGGCTGACACCAGCCGCCTGGTGGTCATGGACGCCTTCGTTCCCGGCGTTGGCGACTGGCGCAATGCTTTCCCACCGGGCGCCGTGTGGCACTTCCACTTCTACGGCGAGACGCCACTGGCACTGGTCAAAGGCCGCGAACGCATCTACTTCGAACACTTCTGGAATGACTTCTCGGCCAACGGCGGCAAGTCCATCAAAGAAGCAGACCGCAAGCTGTACACCAACGCCTATGCACAACCAGGCGGCATGCGCGCCGGCTTCGCCTATTTCAGCAACTTTGAACAGGACGCCGCCGACTTCGGCCCGATGAGCAAAACCAAGCTGACCATGCCGGTGCTCACCATCGCCGGCGAAAAATCAGCAGGCGCCTTCCTCGGCACGCAAGCCCAACTGTACGCAAACAACGTACAGAGCGTCATCATCAAAGGCTCCGGTCACTGGCTGATCGACGAAGCGCCTGAACAGGTCGTCCCGGCGTTGGTGGCGTTTATTAACTAGGGATATTTACTGGAACGATGTGCCGCAGGCATATCGTTCCAGCACTACCTCAAATACTCGCTGCAACTCACTGATTTACGTGGTTTGGCTTAGCCCAGTGCCCTCTCTGGCTGCAGCGCACGGCGAATTCACCAGCGGCGGCGCTGAAAGCGGTAAAATGATGGGTTATCTCGCACCATCATTTGAAGAACCAATGACCACCGTCCCGAACGAAATCAACGCCGCAGCCGTCAAGAACAGCCCGACCGAAAAATTGACCCCAATGATGCAGCAATATATGGGCATCAAGAGCCAGCATCCGGATATGCTGGTGTTCTACCGCATGGGCGATTTCTATGAGCTGTTCCACGAGGACGCGGAGAAGGCGGCGCGTATCCTCGGCATTACGCTGACGGCGCGCGGCTCGTCCGGTGGTCAGCCGATCAAGATGTGCGGCGTGCCTTTCCATTCGCTGGAAGGCTATCTGGCCAAGCTGGTCAAGATCGGCGAATCCTGCGCCATCTGCGAACAGATCGGCGATCCGGCCACCAGCAAAGGGCCGGTTGAACGCAAGGTGATGCGCGTGGTCACGCCAGGTACGCTGACCGATGCCGACCTGCTGCCGGAAAAAGCTGAACGCCCACTGCTCTCGCTGTGCATCATCAGCCAGCGCAAGGTGGCGACGGCTGGCCTGGCATGGCTGTCGCTGGCCAGCGGCGCGTTGCGCCTGATGGAATTCTCGGGCGACAGCCACACGGTCAGCGCCCGCATTCAGCAGGAACTGGAACGCATCTCGCCAGCCGAGATCCTGCGCGGCGATAACGGTGAACTGTTCGAGGAATACACGGCTTGCCACGTCAACCGCGTGCCGGAGTGGCACTTCGATGTGGTCAGCGGCCACAAGGCGCTGCTGGAGCAGCTGTCCGTTTCGACGCTGACCGGCTTTGGCGCTGATGGCCTGGGCGCTGCGTTCGGCGCAGCGGGCGCGCTGCTGCGTTACGCGCAGTCGACGCAAGGCCGCGGCCTGCAACACGTGCGTACACTGACCACGGAAACAGAAAATGAATTCATCGGTCTGGATGCCGCCACGCGCCGCAACCTGGAGCTGACCGAAACCATCCGCGGCCAGGAATCGCCGACGCTGTTCTCGCTGCTGGACCACTGCCGCACGGCGATGGGTTCGCGCCTGCTGCGTCACTGGCTACACCACGCGCGCCGCGACCAGAACATCGCCCGTTCGCGCCACGAAGCCATCGCCGCGCTGGCACAGGCGGATGCCACGGGTTCGCTGTCGCACACGCTGGCGCAAGTGCCGGATATCGAACGCATCACCACCCGTATCGCGCTGCTGTCGGCCCGCCCGCGCGATCTGGCCAGCCTGCGTGATGGCCTGACGCAGCTGCCGTCACTGCGCCACTGCATGCAGCGCACGCTGAGCGACGCCAATGGCCTGCTGGCGGCCATCCACGCCGACCTGGCCACACCAGAAGCCTGCCTCGATCTGCTGCAACGCGCCGTCATGCCGGAACCGGCGGTGATGGTGCGTGACGGCGGCGTCATTGCGCGCGGCTTCGACGCCGAGCTGGATGAACTGCGCGGGCTGTCGGAAAACGCCGGCCAGTACCTGGTTGACCTGGAGACGCGCGAACGCGCGCGTACCGGCATCACCAATCTGCGCGTCGAGTACAACAAGGTCCACGGCTTCTACATCGAAGTCACCAACGGCCAGGCCACCAAGGTGCCGGACGATTACCGCCGCCGCCAGACGCTGAAGAACTGCGAACGCTACATCACGCCGGAGCTGAAGGCTTTTGAAGACAAGGCCCTGTCGGCACAGGACCGCGCACTGGCGCGCGAGAAGATGCTGTATGACCAGCTGCTGGGCGACCTGGCGCCGTTTATTGGCACGCTGCAAACCATCGCCAAGGCGCTGGCGCAGCTGGACACGCTGACCGCCCTCACCGACCACGCGCTGCGCCACAACTGGTGCGCGCCGCAGCTGGTGGACACTCCTTGCATCAACATCAAGGAAGGCCGCCATCCGGTGGTGGAAAACCAGATCGAGCGCTTCATCGCCAATGATTGCCGCTTTGTCGATGAGCGCCGCCTGCTGCTGATTACCGGTCCTAACATGGGCGGTAAATCGACCTTCATGCGCCAGGTGGCGCTGATTACGCTGCTGGCCTACATGGGCAGCTACGTGCCAGCGCAGAGTGCCGTGATCGGACCGATCGACCGCATCTTCACCCGTATCGGCGCTACCGACGATCTGGCCGGCGGCCGCTCGACCTTCATGGTGGAGATGACCGAAGCAGCGGCGATCCTGAACGGCGCCACCGAACACTCGCTGGTACTGATGGATGAAATCGGCCGTGGCACCTCGACCTTCGACGGCCTGGCGCTGGCGTGGGCGATTGCACGCCACCTGATCGAAACCAGCCGCAGCTTCTCGCTGTTCGCCACCCACTACTTCGAGCTGACGCAGCTGCCGGAAAGCCACCCGACCGCCAGCAATGTGCACCTGTCGGCAGTGGAGCACAAGGACACCATCGTCTTCCTGCACGCTGTTCAAGACGGTCCTGCTTCGCAAAGCTACGGTCTGCAAGTGGCGCAGCTGGCCGGCGTGCCGCAGCCGGTCATCAAGGCCGCGCGCAAGCACCTGGCGCGCCTGGAAGCGCAGGCGCTGGACGCCAAGCCGCAGCTGGACCTGTTTGCCGCGCCAATCGCCGACGCCAACGACGAAGAAATCGAACCCGCCGCACCTGCCGTCAACCCGGCCATGCGCGAGCTGCTGGACGCCCTCGACGATCTCGACCCGGATGCGTTGACGCCGCGCGAAGCGCTGGACCGCCTGTATCAGATCAAACGCCTGACGGAATCGGCGCAAGCATGATCCCGCGCGCGCGCCGCCTGCTGTGCATCGCCCTCGCCGCTACAGCCGCGACGACAGCGCATGCCGCACCGCAGGCCGCGCGCGGATTCCAGTTCAGCGTCATCGGCCATCCTTTGCAGCATGGCCGTGACGAAGCGGCGCTCAAACGCGCGATTGCCGAGGCGGCGCAAAGCGATACCGCGTTTGTGGTCGCCACCGGCATCAAGGCCCGCAACGAGCCTTGCAGCGACAAGCTGTATGCACAGCGCCATGCGGTACTGAATGAGTCTCTGCAGCCGATGATCGTCTCGCTGGCCGGCAGCGACTGGAGCGCGTGTATCAATTCCGCCGGCCGCTCGAATGCGATTGAACGCCTGAACCGCCTGCGTGAGCTGTTCTACGTTGACGGCGAATCGCTGGGCGCACACCATTTGACGGTCACGCGATTGTCGTCCACGGCCAAGTTCCGCAGCTATGCGGAAAACGCGCACTGGGAATACAGCAAGGTGCTGTTCGCCACCATCAACCTCCCCGCCAACAACAACCACTATCTCCCGGAAGCGGGCCGCAACAGCGAGTTTGAAGACCGTCTGGTTGCCAACCGCGCCTGGCTGCACCGCCTGTTCACGCTGGCCGAACGACAAAAGATGCAGGGCCTGGTGCTGTTCTCGGACGGCGATCCCGGCGTGACGGCAGAAGAAGGCTTCTCGCTGCTGCCGAGTTTTCAGAGCAAACAGGATGGCTTTGCCGAAATGCGCAAGCAGATTCGCACACTGGCTGAAAAATACAAAGGGAAGGTGCTGCTGATCGACGCCCAGAAAGGCGCTGGTGGCGAGCCTGCCATTCAATGGCGCGGCAATGTGGGACATCTGAACATGGCCGCCGATTGGGCCGAAGTCCAGGTAACGCCCGGCGCCGGCGCCCTGTTTTCTGTCAAGGGCAGCAACGCCGAAGCGCAGTAAAGCTTAGTGAATCGGGTGGATGGCGACGTGATCGCCTTCGTCGCCTTCATCATCTTCGTCATCGTGGTGATGACCGTGAGCGCCGTGCACGTGGCCATGGGCGATTTCTTCGTCGGTGGCTTCACGCACATCGACCACGTTCAGCGAGAAACGAAGCGCCATGCCGGCCAGCGGGTGGTTACCGTCCAGGACTACCTTGTCGTCAGCGATATCGGTGACAGTGAAGATCATGGCTTCTTCTTCGCCAGCGTCGCCGTCCGGCATGCCTTCGAACTGCATGCCGACTTCCAGCGGCTCTGGCAGGCGCTTACGCTCTTCCACCTTCACCAGCGAGGCGTCGTAGTCGCCGAATGCGTCTTCCGGTTCGATCTGGATAATCGACGCGTAGCCGACTTCTTTGCCATCCAGTTCTTCTTCGATTTTTGGCAGGGTGTTCTCGTAGCCACCGTGCAGATAGACCATCGGTTGACTGCCGTCTTCGATCAGATTGTCCTGGGCATCGGACAGTTTGTAATTCACAGTCACGACTGTATTCTTGGCAATCTTCATGTTGCACATCCTTTCGTTAATATAGCCCCGGATTATACCTTGGATCGCAAACCGGCCGCTCCTGCGCCAGCCGCATAAGGATATGCCGAATCCGTTCTGGCAGCCGTGCGCCAGCCGTTCTACAATCATGGCATGCAAGCCGCCACCTCCGACAAACTCGCCCAATGGCTGCTCAGCAGCATAGAGCTGGACGCCGCCGCACTCCATGTCGGCCGCTACTGCGGCCCATGGCGGGCATCGACCAGCGGCCAAGCCCAGGCCAGCTTCCATCTGGTGCTGGAAGGAGAATGCTGGCTGCATCGGGAAGACCAGCCGCCGCTGCATCTGCGTGCGCGCGACGGCGTGTTCCTGATGAGCGACCTGCCCCACTTTCTGAGCCCATCGAGCGATCCGCATGCACCGGCGCAGCCGCAGACCATGCGCGCGCTCGGCGTGCCGCCAGCGCCGGACAGCATCGGCATCGCGTGCGGCATCTTCAGTTTCAGCGGCGCGCTGAGTCCCCTGGTCATCAACTCCTTCCCCGCAGTGCTGGTGTGCCGCAATGGCGATGCGGCGCTGGGACATACGGCCGCGCTGTTCGACATGATCCTGGCGGAAGGCGGCGGTGGGCCGGAACGCCCGACACCGCTCATCGCGCGGCTGGTAGAGCTGCTGTTCTTTTACCTGATCCGCCATGCCAGCCAGCGCGAAGCGCTGAGCGCCGGACTGCTGGCACTGGCCCAGCGCGCGGAATTCATGTCGCTGCTGGACCAGATGCTGGCCAGCCCCGGCGAGGACTGGTCGATCGCCCGCATGGCATCGGCCGCCCATATGTCGCGCGCGGCCTTCTGCAAACACTTCACCGATATTGGCGGCGTGCCGCCAGCGCAGTTCCTGCTGCGGCTGCGCATGCGGCTGGCGGCGCAGCGCCTGAACGCGGGCGACTCGGTGGAGCAGGCGGCCAGCCACGTCGGCTACCAGTCGCATGCGGCGTTCACGCGCGCCTTCAAGCGCATCGTCGGCGAACAGCCGGGCGCCTACCGCCGCCAGCTGCGCGCCGCATAAAAAGACGTTTGAACACAAAACCGCGACTTTTGGATATGGTGGCGAAACGGCGGGACACTGATAATATGCTGTCACTGTTTATGAAAGCCCAACATGTCCCGTCTGCCGCTGCAAACCCTGGAGACCGCGCCCGAAGACAGCCGCCCCTTCGTTGAGAAGGCGATTGCCAACAACGGCTACCTGCCCAATCTGATCGGCGTCCTGGCCAACGCGCCAGTGGCGCTGGAGACTTATATGACCGTCTCCGGCATCAACGCGCGCGCCAGCCTGTCGCTGGCGGAACGCGAAGTGGTGCAGATTACCGCCGCGCGCATTCACGGCTGCGATTTTTGCGTGGCCGGCCACACCGCCATCTGGCTCAAGAAAGCCGGCCAGTCCGCCGAAGCCGTGCGCGCGCTGCATGAAGGCGCGGCCACCGGCGACGCCAAGCTGGACGCGGTCGCGGCATTTGCCAGCGCCGTCATCGCCCGCCGCGGCGCCGTCGATGACGCCGACCTGCAAGCCTTCCTGGCGGCCGGCTACCACCAGCAGCAGGCGCTGGAAGTGGTGCTGGGCATCAGCCTGGCCACGCTGTGCAACTTCGCCAACAGCCTGGCGGGCACGCCCGTCAATCCACAGCTGCAACCTTACCTGCCCGGAGCTGTGTAAGCATGGCCGCCCTGTACGACTGGCTGGCCAGGCACGCGGAAGCGCTCGATCAATCGGAAGCGCTGGCAAATGAGGTATTGCCGGCGCTGGCCGCGCATGGCTGTTTCCGCAGCGGCGTGCCGCTCGCTTCCGGCGGCGCTGCTGGCCAATATGGCGATGTGCGCGACGCCATCCTTGGCATCGCCGACATCGCGCGTCATTCGGTGACGGCGGCGTTTGTGTACTGGGGCCAGCGCAGCTTTATCGAGTATCTGCTGCAAAGTCCCAACACGGCGCTGCGCGAGCGCCTGCTGCCGGCACTGCTGGACGGCACGCTGGCGGGCGCCACCGGCTTGTCCAACGCGATGAAATTCCTGTCGGGGATGGAGCCGCTGTCGGTCCACGCCACGCCAGCGCAAGACGGCTGGACATTGAAAGGCAAGCTGGCCTGGATTACCAATCTGCGCCCACCGCATTTCGTCGCCGCAGCGGCCGTCGCGCCAGTGAATGGCGAAGCACCATTCGTGGCCATGTTCAGCAGCGAGGGGGCCGGCGTACAGCGCAGCGGCAACCTGCAACTCATCGCCCTGCGCGGCAGTAATACCGCAGCGGTGCAACTGGACGCGGTGCGGGCCAGTCCCCAGGACATCATCGCGCCGCAAGCCCCGGAATGGCTGGCGCGCGTGCGCCCTGCCTTCCTCGGCATGCAATGTGGAATGTCGATCGGCCTGGCCTCGGCAGCGCTGGACAAGGCAGCCCAGGTGGCGGCCAGCGGACGCGGTCAGCTCAGCGACAACATCGCCAGCGCCCAGCATGCACTGGCGGCGCTGACGCAGCAACTGCTGGACGGCGTAGCGGATGGACGTTTCGTCACCGCCGCCCCGGCCATGTTCAAACTGCGCATCGCCATGGCAGACCTGGTGCAGCAAGCTGTCAGCCTGGAGCTGCAAGCCAAGGGCGGTCACGCTTACCTGATGCAGGAAGAAGATGGCTTTGCACGCCGCTGGCGCGAGTCGGCGTTCATCCCGGTGATCACGCCGAGTATCACGCAACTCCAGGCGGCGCTGGCCAAACATGCCGCCGCCACGCAATGAGCGGCGCCGGCTGGGCGCTGCACGCCGGCAGCCTGGCTTACGCCTACGCTGGCGGCGCCGCCGTTTTCAAGGACGTCTCCCTGGGCGTGCGTCCCAGGGAAATCGTCGCCCTGCTGGGCGGCAGCGGCTGCGGCAAGTCCACCTTGCTGCGCGTGCTGGCCGGCCTGCAGCCGCCGAGCGCGGGCACGGTGCAGTTTCTCGGCGCGCCGTTGACAGAGCCGAATCCGCGCAGCGCGCTGGTGTTCCAGCAAGCCAGCCTGCTGCCATGGCTGAACGTCACCGCCAATGTCGGCTTTGGACTGGATTTCAGCCATCAGCCCAGGATCTCCCGCAGCGAGCACGCCCAACGCGTGCAGCAGGCGATTGACGCCGTTGGCCTGGCCGGCAGCGAAAAGCACTATCCGTCCGCGCTGTCGGGCGGCATGGCGCAGCGCGCCGCACTGGCGCGCGCGCTGGCACGCCAGCCGGAACTGCTGTTCGCCGACGAACCCTTTTCCGCGCTGGACGCCATCACCCGCGCCGGCATGCAAACCTTGCTGGTCGATGTGGTCCATCGCTGGCACACGGCGGCGCTGCTGGTCACGCACGATATCGATGAAGCCATACTGGTGGCGGACCGCATCCTGCTGATGGGCGGTAGTCCCGGCGGCATCATCAGGGAATGGCAGGTCGACCTGCCACGTCCACGCCTGGCCGACAGCGCCGCCGTCAGCCAGCTACGCAATGACATCCTGAGCACCCTGCAAGGCGTGCGCAGCGCCGCATCCACTCCTGTAGAAAGCACCATATGAACGATAAAGTCCACATCTGCGCCGCTTCCGATTGCGACTGCGGCATGAGCCGCCGCGACTTCCTGCGCGTGTCCGCCTTGAGCACGGCCAGCATCGCCGCCCCGCTGCTGTTCGCCGGCGACGCCATGGCCCAGCAAGGCCCGAAAGGCGACGACCAGCCAGTCAAGATCGGCTACCTGCCAATTACCGATGCCACGCCGCTGCTGGTGGCCCATGGCCGCAAGCTGTTTGAGGCGGAAGGCCTGCAAGCCGAAGCGCCACGCCTGTTCCGCAGCTGGGCGCAAATCATCGAGGCCTTTGTTTCCGGCCAGGTCAATGTGATCCACCTGCTGTCGCCAGCCACCATGTCGGTGCGCTACGGCGCCAAATTCCCGGCCAAGGTGGTGGCCTGGAACCACATCAACGGTTCCGCGCTCACCGTCGCCAAGGACATCAACAAGGTGACAGACCTGGGCGGCCGCAGCGTGGCGATTCCGTTCTGGTACTCGATCCACAACGTGCTGCTGCAGCAGATCCTGACCAGGAATGGCCTGACGGTGGTCAGCAAAGGCCGCGAGACGGCCATCGGGCCGAAAGAGGTCAACCTGGTGGTGCTGGCGCCGGCCGAGATGGTGTCGGCGCTGGCCAGCAAATCGATCGCCGGCTTTATCGTCGCCGAGCCGTTCAACGCGCTGGCGGAAACCAATGGCGTCGGCAAAATCCTGCGCTTCTCGGGCGACGCGTGGAAGAACCATGCCTGCTGCGTCACCTTCCTGTCGGAGCGCGACATCAGCACCCGCCCGGAATGGGCGCAGCGCGTGACCAACGCCATCGTCAAGGCGCAGCTGTGGACGCGCTCCAACCAGATCGACACCGCGCGCCTGCTGTCCAGCAGCGATAGCCACCGCTACACGCCGCACGCGCTGCAAGTGCTGTCGAAAGTATTGACGGTGACCGACTACGCCGAATACGAAAAGAGCGGCGTCATCGTGCACAAGGACTGGAACCAGCGCCGCATCGACTTCCAGCCCTTCCCCTTCCCTTCGTACACGGAGCAGATGGTGCGCGCCTTGCAGCAGGTGCGCGTGGAAGGCGACACCAGCTTCCTGCACAAGCTGGACCCGGCCTTTGTCGCCAAAGACCTGGTGGACGACCGCTTCGTGCGCAAGGCGATTGCCGCTGTCGGCGGTCCGGCCGCGTTTGGCCTGCCGGCCAATCTGATGCGCAGCGAAACGCTGGCGATCTGACGCATGACCGCACCTGCTCACTGGTCCGCGCGTTACGGCCTGCCGTTGCTGGGCTTTGCGGCTGCGCTGCTGCTGTGGCAAGCCGGCGTCACCGCGCTGGAAAAGGATACGCCGATTGCCGCCGCGTTCGCGCCACTGGAAGCTGCGCGCGCCCTGCTGCACATGGTGGAAGGTCCGGACATCTGGCGCGATATCGGCCTCAGTCTGCGCCGCGTCGCCTACGGCCTGGCGGCTGCGGCGCTGATCGGCATTCCGCTCGGTGTGCTGGTCGGCAGCTCGCGCCGTTTCGCGGCGGCCGCCATGCCGCTGTTTCAGCTGCTGCGCATGGTGTCGCCGCTGTCGTGGATGCCGCTGGCGGTAATGACGCTGGGCGTGGGCGACGCGCCGGTGTACTTCCTGCTGGCGTTTGCTGCCGTCTGGCCGATCCTGCTCAACACCGCCACCGGCGTGGCGCGGCTCGATCCGAACTGGCTGCTGCTGGCGCGCAGCCTGTCGGCCACACGCACGGAGACGGTACTCAAGGTGGTCCTGCCGGGCATTACGGCCGACATCCTGACCGGCGTGCGGCTGGCCATCGGCATCATCTGGATCGTGCTGGTGCCGGCCGAGATGCTGGGCGTATCGGCCGGCCTGGGATATTTCATCCTCGACGCGCGCGACCGGCTGGCCTACAACGAGTTGATGGCAGCGATTGTGCTGATCGGGATACTGGGCTTTGCGCTGGACTGGCTGGCACGCGCCGCCCATGCGCGCTGGCTGCACACCCATTAGCCGGCCGGGGTGGAGGTTATAATGGCGTATGAAAAAATTACCTCTCCTCGGCGACATCACGCCAGCGCAGTTCCTGCGCGACTACTGGCATAAAAAGCCACTCCTGATCCGCAACGCCGTCCCCGGCTTCAAGCCGCTGCTCAGTTTTGACGCCCTGGCCAAGCTGGCCGCCACCAACCACGCGGAATCGCGCCTGGTGACCGGCTTCGATGGCGAGTGGTCGATGCAGCACGGCCCGCTGGAAAGCCTGCCGGCGCGCGACAAGCGTGAGTGGACCATGCTGGTACAGGGCGTCAACCTGTTCGACGCCAGGGCTGATGCGCTGCTGCGCCAGTTCCGCTTCCTGCCGGACGCGCGCCTGGACGACCTGATGGTCAGCTTTGCCACCGATGGCGGCGGCGTCGGTCCGCACTTCGATTCCTATGACGTCTTCCTGCTGCAGGCACAGGGCCAGCGCCACTGGCGCATCGGCGCGCAGAAAGACCTGTCGCTGATCGACGGCTTGCCACTCAAGATTCTGGCCAACTTCCAGCCGGAAGAAGAATTCGTGCTGAACCCGGGCGACATGCTGTACCTGCCGCCGCACTACGCGCACGACGGCGTCGCCATCGGCGATTGCCAGACCTATTCGATCGGCTTCCGCTCGCCGTCGTATCAGGAACTCGGCGAAAACTTCCTGCAGTTCATGGCTGATTCCATCGACCTGCCGGGCCGCTATGCCGATCCGGAACTGGAGCCAACCAGCAAGCCGGCCGAGATTCCGCGCCAGATGCTGACCGCGCTGACCGAAGAACTGAACAAGGTACGCTTCACCGAAGAAGACATCACCATCTTCTTTGGCGAGTATATGTCCGAGCCCAAGCACAATGTGTTCTTCACTGGCCCGGCCAAGCCGCTCACCGTGGGCAAATTCGGCGAAGCCGTGATGAAAAAAGGCCTGTCGCTATCGGCCAAGACGCAAATGCTGTACCGTGGCAAGCACGTCTTCATCAACGGCGAATCGTTCGGCGTAGGCAAGGCCGACAAGGCCACGCTGGAGCTGCTGGCCAACAACCGCCGCCTCGACGCCGAGACATTCGCGGCCGCCTCGGACGACGTGCTGGAAGCGCTGTACACCTGGTACCAGGACGGCTGGGTCGAACTCGGCTAATTTCATTTGGGAGGCAATGTGGACAGACTGGTTATTCCCTTCACCACGCGGGCGGAATTTCAGCAGCACCTGGCCAGTTGCCTGTCGCGCGCCCAGCAGACGCTGCAAATGTTCGACCCGGACTACCGCATCTGGGAAATGGGCAGCAGCGCCACCGACGGCCAGCTGCGCCGCTTCCTGCAAGGCGGCGGCCGCTTGCAGCTGGTGGCGCATGATGGCCGCCAGATGGAACGCGATGCGCCCCGCTTCCTGCGCCTGCTCAAGGATTACGGCCATTTGATCGAAGTACGCCGTACCAGCCAGCAATTGCGCCAGCTGACGGACTCCTTCTGCATCGCCGATCAGCGCGATATCGTGCGCCGTTTTCACGCCGATCATTTCCGTGGCGAAGCGGTTTTTAATGGTCCGCAAGATGTCCAGACGAGCTTGGAACGTTTTCTTACAATTTGGATAGAATCCCAGCCCGGATTGTACGCAAACTCAACTGGATTATCAGCCAGTTAGGAGTAAAATGCGGGCAGCACGGTAGTTGACGGGACAAAGTAGCAAGCTAGATCGAAAACGAAATGTTGCGATATCGCAAAATAGTTATGGGTTTGGCTCGTTGTCCTATTGCGATGCACTAAAAATCGCTATAATATTCGGCTAGGAAGTTTCCGTTGTCTAGTAGGCACCTTTTAAAGGTACGAAAGGCCTTCGAAGACGACCTAATGAGCGATAATTACCGGTAATTATTAATCGCAAGACTGTGTTTAATTTTTGAATTAACTAAGGAAAACCCATGAAAAAATCCCTGCTGATCGCCTCCCTGCTGGCTGTTGCTCTGGCTGCTTGCTCGAAAAAAGAAGAAGCTCCTGCTGCTCCAGCTCCAGTAGCTGCTCCAGAAGCCGCTGCTCCAGCTGCTGCTCCAGCACCAGCTCCAGCTGCTGACGCTGCTGCTGCTGCTTCGCAAGCTGCTTCGGCTGCTGCTGACGCTGCTGCTGCTGCTTCGCAAGCTGCTTCGGCTGCCGCTGCTCCTGCTGCTTCGAAGTAATATCAGCTTGAGAAAAAAAACCGGCCTGCGGGTCGGTTTTTTTTCGTCCCGAGTTTTATATTGCTTAAAACTTGAGCATAAAAAAACCGCCAGCACTAAGCGCGATGTAAAGCGCGTTCAGGCTGGCGGTTTTTAAAACGCCGCGATTAGCGGCGAGTTATATTCAATTACTTCAATTGCTCGTGCAGCAGGGTAATGATCTTTTCGCCGACCGGGCTGCTTTCCGGCTGACCGGCATTGCTCAATACCTTGACCACACTGGTATTGCCTTCTGCGGCTTTTACCGAAATACGGTAGCGTTGCGCTTCCTTATCCGCCTCATCCGACGAGCCCCAGCTAAACAGCTTGCTGAAGAAGCCTTTGGATTCCGCTGCATCATTGATATAACGCACGAAGTAAATACCCTGGGTACGGTCGCGGTCTTCCACGGTGAAGCCGGCGCGGTCCAGCGCCAGGCCTACACGGCGCCAGGCGCGGTCGAAGCCCTCATCCACCTGGACAGCGCGGTCTGCACCGGCGCCAGTCAGCGAAGCGTGCTGCGGCTGGACGATGGCGCCGTCCACGGCGGTCTTGGCTTGCGCCAGCTGCTCGCCGCCATTGCCCAGCTTGTTCAGCAGGCGGGCCAGGAATTCGGCTTCCAGGCCTGGGTCGTTAGGACGCGGCATCCACTTGGTGGTTTCCTTGTCGCTGCCGGTGGCGATTTCCTGCACGCCGCGGTGGCTGATGTAGATTTCGCTGGAACCGTCGGCACGGCGCTCGATACGGGTGCGGAACTTGTCGCGCTCGCCGCTCGAATACATCGAGTCGAACACCTTGCCCAGCGTATTGCGGATGAAGTCCTGCGGAATCTTGGCGCGGTTTTCATTCCATTCGGTTTCCATGATGCCGGCCGAAGGCAGTTCCTGCGACAGCGTGAAGCCCGAATCTTCCCAGAACTGCTTCAGCTGCGGCCACAGTTGCTCTGGCGTCTGCTTGATAATCAGCCAGCGCTGGTTGCCATCACGCTCAACCTTGATGTCGTTCAGGGCTTGCGGCACCACCGTGCCCGCAGCCGGCTGGCCTGGCACGATGACGGCGGTTGGGTTCAGGGCGCCCGACTGGGCCGCCTTGGAGGCGTTGTAGCTGGACGCGGTTGCCACACCGTTGCTCGAATCCGGCAGCGAGTAGCGGTTGTCTTTCTGCAGCTGGGTCAGATCCGGCGGCACGTCCAGGGTGCTGGCCTTCTTGGCCGATTTGTAATCGACCTTGTCGTTGCCAACCACCGAGCTGATCATGCCGCAGCCGGTCAGGCTGGTCACGCTGGCTACCATGGCGCCAACTACCAGCGCGCGCTGCGAGGAAATAAAAGCTGTCTTGCGAATAGTCATGTCGTTACTGTTTAAGAAGCTGAGGTGCAGCAAAATATGATCCGACCCAAGTCGGGGCTAGTTTTTTACAGACGGGATCACAGCAGACCGGCTTCGCGCAAGGCCGAACGTACGGTCTCGTGATAAGCATCGCCAAGCTGGACCAGCGGCAGGCGGATGCCGCTTGGCATCTTGCCCATTGCCGCCAGCGCCCACTTGACCGGCACCGGATTCGGTTCAACAAACAGTTTCTGGTGCAGCGGGAAGACTTTGTTGTTCAGCTCGATGGCTTTGGCAAGTTCGCCGGCAATCGCTGCCCGGCACATGTCGGCCATGATGCGTGGCGCCACGTTGGCGGTGACCGAGATATTGCCGGCGCCGCCGCCCAGCATCAGCGCCATCGCAGTCGGATCGTCGCCCGAGTAGACAGCAAACGATTTTGGCGCCAGGCGCAGCAGGTCGTAGCCACGGCCGATGTTGCCGGTGGCATCTTTGACGCCCACGATGTTCGGGATTTCCGCCAGACGCAGGATGGTCTCGTTGCTCATGTCGGCAACGGTACGGCCGGGCACGTTGTACAGGATCACTGGCAGGTCAACCGCCTCAGCGATGGCCTTGAAGTGCTGGTACATGCCTTCCTGGGTAGGACGGTTATAGTAAGGGACAACTTGCAGGGTGGCGTCCGCACCGGCTTCCTTGGCAAAGCGGGTCAGCTTGATCGCTTCAGCGGTCGAGTTGGCGCCGGCGCCGGCGATGATCGGGATGCGGCCCTTGGCGTGCGCAACCGTCGCCTTGATCAAGGCGCAGTGCTCTTCCACGCTCACGGTGGCGGATTCACCGGTGGTGCCGGCAATGACGATGCTGTCCGTACCTTCGGCAATGTGCCAGTCGATCAGCTGATTCAAACCCTCAAAGTCCAGACTGCCGTCTGCGTGCATCGGGGTGACGATTGCTACGATGCTGCCCTTAATCATAGGAAACCACTGCAAAAAGTATTAAAACAACGATTGTAGTCGATAGGTTGCGCCCGTGGTGCATCCGGGGGCACAAATCGACGCTCAAAATGGCGGTAATAGAGCCGCCTCTCGGGGAAAATCGGGCTTGACGGCGCATAGTCGTTGCACCATGGCAGCTTTTGGCTCGGTAATCACGCCATCTTCAAACGCCACCACACGCAAGCCATGCTCGCTGGCCAGCGCCAGCAGCTCGCCAGGTTGCAGCAAGAACGCCGGATTCGATGGTTTGCCGAACTGCGCATTGCCATCCGCGAAGGTTTCGTAGATCAACACACCGTTCGGCGCCAGACTGCCCACCATCCCGGCAAATAAGGGACGATGCAGGTAGTTTGTGACCACGATGCCGGCAAAACGCTGCGGACCGAAAGGCCAGGCGGCGTCCTCCTCTTCCAGATCGATGGCCGACGTGGTAATGCCGAGGCCGCAAGCGGCCGCAAGCGCGGCGGGATCGCGGTCCACCGCCACCACTTCATGGCCCAGTGCGGCCATATGGCGCGAGTGGCGGCCGCTGCCGCAAGCCAGGTCCAGCACCGCGCCGCCGGGAACCAGCGGTGCGTAACGCTGCACCCAAGGAGAGATTTGATCGCTCATGATTTTTACCCGGTTTTACTTAACTATAAGCCAAGCCCATGGCCTCGCGGACATCGCGCATGGTTTCCAGCGCGAGACGGCGGGCCGCGTCGTTGCCGTCGGCCACAATGGCGCGTACCAGCGACGGATCGTCCAGATACGGCTGCGCACGCTCGTGCATGGGCTCTTGTTCCTTGATGATGGCGTCAATTACGGGCTGTTTGCATTCAATGCAGCCGATCCCGGCCGACTTGCAGCCATTGACCACCCATTCCCGGGTCGGCTGGTCGCTATACACCTGGTGGAACTGCCAGACCGGGCAACGGGCTGGATCGCCAGCATCGCTGCGGCGCACGCGCGCCGGGTCGGTCGGCATGGTCTTGATTTTTTTGGTGACCGAGTCCTTGTCCTCGCGCAGGGCAATCGAATTGCCGTAGCTCTTGGACATTTTGCGGCCATCCAGGCCAGGCAGGCGCGCGGCCTCGGTCAAGCGGGACTGCGGTTCGACCAGGATCAGCTTGCGGCTGCCTTCGAGGTAGCCAAACAGGCGTTCGCGGTCGCCCATCGACAGGCTTTGCGCATCATCGAGCATGGCCTTGGCCTGCTCCAGCGCTTCATCCTTGCCGTCCTGCTGGTATTCGGTGCGCAGCTCGTTGTAGAGCTTGGCGCGTTTGCTGCCCAGCTTTTTTACGGCATCCTGCGCCTTTTCCTCGAAACCTTTTTCTTTGCCGTACAAGTGATTAAAACGGCGTGCAATCTCGCGCATCATCTCGATGTGCGGCACCTGGTCTTCACCCACTGGCACCTGGCTGGCGCGGTAGATCAGCACGTCAGCGGCCTGCAGCAGTGGATAGCCGAGGAAGCCGTAGGTTGCGAGGTCTTTATTGGCCAGATTCTCGATCTGGTCCTTGTAGGTCGGCACGCGCTCCAGCCAGCCCAGCGGCGTGGCCATGGACAGCAGCAAGTGCAACTCGGCGTGTTCCGGCACGCGCGACTGGATGAACAGCGTGGATTGCGAGGGATCGATGCCGGCGGCCAGCCAGTCGATCAGCATGTCCCAGGTGCTGCGCTCGATGACGGTGGGATCGTCGTAGTGCGTCGTCAGCGCATGCCAGTCGGCCACGAAGAACAGGCATGGCAGCTCGGTCTGCATCTTGATCCAGTTTTTCAAGGCGCCATGGTAGTGGCCCAGGTGCATGGAACCGGTCGGACGCATGCCGGATACTACGCGATCGGGATACATAGACGGGCTCAGCTAAAAAGGAGAATCAACGGGGTGACCAGCAGATGGAACACACTTTGCAGAAGATGCATGCCGCCAATCAGGAAACCGGTCAGCAAACCGAATTGCATCAACAATATCAAGCCAATGAAAATATAGACGCCGAAACGCTCGATGCTGGCAAAACGGCGGGCCAGCGGCATCGGCAGCAAACCGGTGACAATGCGGCCGCCATCCAGCGGCGGAATTGGAATCAGGTTGAACACGCACATGGCGGAGTTCACGCCAATGCCGGCCTTGGTCATCTGCACGAAGAAATCATGCTGGTCCATGGCAAACACATAGCTAAAGATTACCCACAGCACCATCCAGCCCAGGCCCATCACAAAATTGGCAGCCGGGCCTGCTGCGGCCACGAAAGCCATTTGCTTTTTCGGATTGCGCAGACGGCCGAAATCCACCGGGACCGGCTTGGCAAAGCCCAGCGCCGGCAGACTCAGCAGGCTGAGCACCAAAGGCAGCAGAATGGTGCCAAATGGGTCGATGTGTTTCAGCGGGTTGGCGGTGAGGCGGCCGAGTTCGGCGGCGGTGGGGTCGCCGAAATAGCGGGCGACATATCCGTGTGCGGCTTCGTGCAGGGAAATTGCAAAAAGAACAGGGATCAGATAGACCGTGATGGTCTGGATAATACTGTCGGTTTCGTTCATGGACGGGATTTTACCAGAGGCGGCTTGCCTGCTTTGCGGCGCCGTCGGAGGCCGGGCCGCTTGCCTGAATAAGAAAGGAGAATCAGAGTCCGAACATGGAGGCGTCGCCACGGCCCTGGCGCACCAGTTCGGCGTCGTCGCCGGTCAGGTCGATCACGGTGGTGGGTTCCATGCTGCAGGCGCCGCCGTCGATAATCAGCTCCAGCTGCTTGCCGAGACGCTCGCAGATGATGTCCGCATCATTCAGCGGCTCGTCTTCATCGGGCATAATCAGCGTCGTGCCCAGCAAAGGCTGTTGCAACTCTTCCAGCAGCGCATGCATGATGGCATCTTCCGGCACCCGCAGCCCGATGGTCTTGCGCGAAGGATGGCTGAGCCGGCGCGGCACGCACTTGGTCGCTTCGAGGATAAAGGTGAAGGGTCCCGGCGTCGCCGCCTTCAGCAGGCGGAACTGGCGGTTGTCGACGCGGGCGTAGACACCCAGCTCGCTCAAGTCGCGGCACAACAGGGTCAGGTGGTGTTTTTCGTCGATGCCGCGAATGCGGCGCAGGCGCTCGACGGCGCCTTTATCGTCCAGGTGACACACCAGCGCATAGCAGGAATCCGTCGGCACGGCGACGATGCCGCCGCCATGGATGATCTGCGCCGCCTGTTTTATCAGGCGGGGCTGCGGATTGACGGGGTGGACCTGGAAGAATTGGCTCATGCTTAAGATTGTACGCTACGCAGCGCCGCAATACGCTCTTCAAAAGGCGGGTGGGTCGAGAACAGCGCGCCCCAGCCGCCACGGCCAGCGCTGATGCCCGACGCAGCAAACGACTGCGGCAGCGCGCCAGGTTCCACACCGTTCAGGCGTGCCAACGCGTGCTGCATCGGCACCGTGCTGCCCAGCAGCTTGGCCGAACCGGCGTCCGCACGGAATTCGCGCTGACGCGAGAACCAGGCCACGATCAGCGAAGCCAGCAGGCCGAACACGATTTCGCATACAAACACGGTAATCATGTAGCCGATGCCCGGACCACGACGCTCTTCATTCTTGTTGAGCATGCTGTCGACAAAAAAGCCGACCACGCGCGCCAGGAACACCACAAAAGTATTGGTCACGCCCTGGATCAGGGTCATGGTCACCATGTCGCCGTTGGCGATGTGCGCCACCTCGTGGCCCAGCACGGCTTCGACCTCATCGCGGTTCATGCTTTCCAGCAGGCCGGTCGATACCGCCACCAGCGCCGAGTTCTTGAATGCGCCGGTCGCAAATGCGTTCGGTTCACCCTGGTAGATCGCCACTTCCGGCATGCCGATGCCGGCGCGCTCGGACAGCGCCTTGACGGTGTTCACCAGCCACAGCTCGGTCGAGGACGTCGGGTTGTCGATCACGCGCGCGCCCGTCGACCACTTGGCCATGGGCTTGCTGATCAGCAGCGAGAAGATCGCGCCGGTAAAGCCGACCACCAGCGAAAACGCCAGCAGGCTGCCCAGTTGCAGCGTACCGCCCGCGCCCGGACGGCCGATGCCCAGCAGCGACAGGACGATGGACAGCACCAGCATCACGGCCAGATTGGTGGCGATAAACAGGAAAATGCGTTTCATATCAGGGTCTCCGGTACGACAATTTGCCGAAATCATAAGGTAAGACCGGGCTAACGCAAAATCAAGATACAGCTACTTACATGCCGACGGTAATCGACAGGCAAAATTACCGGTAGCTTAGAACCAGTCGTGCCAGACCGGTGTCACATTGGCAGGCAGCGGCGGCAAGGCTGCAAAATCGACGCGGGATTCGCCCGGCGCATGGAAGTCGGAACCGCGCGAGGCCAGGAAGCCGTAATGATTTGCCAACTGCGCATACACCGGATACTGGTCCGGCGTATGGCTGCCGGTGACCACCTCGATTGCCGCGCCGCCCAGCTGCTTGAATTCGCTGAACAGCTCGCCCTGCGCCAGCTGGGTGAAGCGATAGCGGCCCGGATGGGCGATCACGGCGATACCACCCGCATCGCGTATCCATCTGACCGACTGCTCCAGCGTCGCCCAGCAATGTGGCACATAGCCCGGCTTGCCTTCGGACAGATATTTCTTGAACACCTCGGCCGTGCTGGCACAGGCGCCGATCTCCACCAGATAACGGGCAAAGTGGGTGCGCGACATCAGGTCGGGATTGCCGACATATTTAAGCGCGCCCTCGTAAGCGCCGGTAATGCCGATCAGCTCCAGCTGCTTGGCGATTTCGCGGCCACGGTTATCGCGGCCGGAACGGGTGCAGGCCAGGCCGTCCACCAGCGCCGGGTGGTTCTCGTCGATCTGCAGGCCGACGATGTGGACAGTCTCCTTGGCCCAGGTAATCGAAATTTCCACGCCCGTCACAAAGCGCATGCCTTGCACAGTGGCCGCCGCGCGGGCGGCGGGAATGCCGCTGACCTCATCGTGGTCGGTCAGCGCCCAGACATCAACCCCCGCCTTGCGGGCAGTTTCCGCCACGGCAGCAGGAGCAAGAACGCCATCGGAGACGTTGGAATGACAATGCAGATCAACTTTCATAACTGTCATTGTACGCTGCCTTGGGCCATCCGATGCAAGGGTGCGGCAAACGCGGCCTCGCGCAGACGGGCGCCGCGCTAGCAGCTTGGCGTTGCGGAGCAGATGCAGCATGGCAAGCGATTCCTAGCGCGCCAGGAATGCCTCAATCATCTGCGCCAGCGCTTCCGGCTGGTCGTGGTGCAGCATGTGGCCGGCGTCGTGAACCAGTTCCTGGGTGACGTCGCGCAGGTGGCCCAGGCGGCGTTCCAGTTCGACGCGGCCGGCGGGTTTGCTGCCCATCCAGTCCCACATATTGGTCTGGTCGGCCTCCACCCACAGCACCGGCGCCGTGATCGCCTGCCAGCAAGCCATCACATCATCGACATGGTAGGGCAGCGGGCCGGCCTGCTTGTGGACCGGATCGCCGAGGATTTCCCACGCGCCCGCATCGTTCTGCGCCGACCAGTGCTGCGCCAGGAAAGCGGCCTTGTCGTCGCTGAGGCGGGGATTGGTTTTCTGCAGCCGCGCCGCCACCGCCGCCTGCGTGGGATACGTACGCATGTCCGGCTGCTCCAGCAGGCTGTCCATCCACTTGGCGTAACGGCCTGGCGTCTGTTCCGGCTTGGCCGCGCGCAGGCCGGCGCCTTCCAGATTGATGAGCTTGCGGATGCGTTCAGGCCGCGCGCCCGCATACAGGCCGACGATGTTGCCGCCCATGCTATGCCCCAGCAGATAAACCGCCTGGTCCGGCGAATAGTGGCGCAGGATCGCATCCAGGTCGGCCAGGTAGTCCGGGAACCAGTAGGTATCCAGCCCGCTGCGCTGCGACAGGCCGAAACCGCGCCAGTCCGGCGCAATCACATGCCAGTCGCCCTGCAAGGCATCCACCACAAACTGGAACGAGGCGCCCACATCCATCCAGCCATGCATCATGAACAACTTCGGGGCGCCCTCATTGCCCCAGTGGCGGACGTGGCAGCGCAAGCCGCGGATGGTCAGGAATTCGGAACGGGAAGGGGTGTGGGTCGTCATCTCTGTCTGCCTTGAAAATACGCGGGCCAGCGCCATATCGTAACCTTGCCAGCCGCAAAGCAAAATAATAGCACGACCGTTCGATAGCTGCGCAAGCGTAAAATAGCGCCATCCCACCGCACTCAACCAGGTTCCAATGTCAATATATCAACTGGGCGATCACACGCCCGAGATTGCCGCATCGTCCTTTGTTGCTGACACCGCCACTGTGATAGGCAAGGTCAGCCTCCACGACAACACCTCGGTGTGGTTCGGCGCCACCCTGCGCGGCGACAACGAGCGTATCACCATTGGTGAAAACAGCAACGTGCAGGAAGGCACGGTGATGCACACGGACATGGGCTACCCGCTCACCGTGGGCCGCAATGTGACCATCGGCCACCAGGTCATGCTGCACGGCTGCACCATTGGCGACGGTTCGCTGGTCGGCATCCAGGCTGTCATCCTGAATGGCGCCAAAATCGGCAATGGCTGCCTGGTCGGCGCCGGCGCGCTGGTCACGGAAGGCAAGACCTTCCCCGACCACTCGCTGATCATCGGTGCGCCGGCCAAGGTCGCGCGCCAGCTGACGGAAGAGGAAGTCGCCGCCCTGCAAGGCAGCGCCGACAGCTATGTCAAACGCGGCCAACTGTTCAAGACGCAACTCAACAAGATTGGATAAACAATGAGCACCACCCCAACCACTGGCCAGGACACCCTGCAAAAATTCATCTTCGAGAACGCCGCCGTACGCGGCGAACTCATCGACATTTCCGCCACCTGGCGTGAAGTGCTGTCACGCCACCACTACCCTGCCCCGGTCAAAAAACTGCTGGGTCAGATGGTGGCTGCCGCCGCGCTGCTGTCGGCCAACCTGAAGTTCAACGGCTCCATCATCATGCAGATCCACGGCGACGGCCCGGTGCGCCTGCTGGTAGTCGAGTGCGACGCCGAGCTGCGCCTGCGCGCCACCGCCAAGCTGAATCCGGATATGGACGTGGCCGACGACGCCACGCTGACCTCGCTGCTGAACGCGCAAGGCAAAGGCCGCTTCATCATCACGCTGGATCCGGCTGAAAAAGTGCCTGGCCAGCAACCCTACCAGGGCGTGGTGCCGCTGGACGGCGACGATGTCAGCACCGTCATTGAAAACTATATGCTGCGCTCCGAACAGCTGGATACCAAGCTGTGGCTGGCGGCGGACGACAACGTCTCGCGCGGCCTGCTGCTGCAAAAGCTGCCCTACCACGGCGGCAAAGCGGAAGCCACGCCAGTCAGCGAAGAAGATGCACTGGAAACCTGGAACCGCGCCGTGATCCTGGGCTCGACGGTGAAAGAGCAGGAACTGCTGGAAACCGGCATCGACGTGCTGATCCAGCGCCTGTTCTGGGAAGAGACCATCCGCGTGTTCGATCCCGTGCATCCGCAATTCCATTGCAGCTGCACGCGCGAGAAGGTCGGCAATATGCTCAAGATGCTGGGCCAGGAAGAGATCGACAGCGTGATTGCCGAACTGGGCCACGTCGGCGTCAACTGCGACTTCTGCGGCAAGCACTACGAGTACGACAAGGTCGATTGCGCCCAGCTGTTTGCCAGCAGCGCTCCGGTCGAAACACTGCTGCCCGCCGGCGAAGCCAAGCACTAATCAGCGGATTGTGCGTACCTCTGCGCCACCACGGCGCAGACCATCAGCTGCAATTGGTGGAACAGCATCAGCGGCAACACCACGGCGCCCAGCGCGCCGCCCGCGAACAGCACCTTGGCCATCGGCACGCCGCTGGCCAGGCTCTTCTTGGAACCGCAAAACACAATCGCAATCCGGTCCTCGCGATTGAAGCCCAGGCGCCGCGCCAGCTGCGCGCTCGCGCCCATCACCAGTGCCAGCAACAGCACGTTAATCAGCATCAGGCCGGCCAGCGTGCTCCATGACACCTGGTGCCACAGCCCTTCGCCCACAGCCTCGCTAAACGCCGTGTACACCACCAGCAGAATCGAGCCCTGATCGACCATGCGCGTGAGCGGCTTGTGCCGCTCCACCCAGGCGCCGATCCAGCGCCGCGCCACCTGGCCGGCAATAAACGGCAGCAACAGCTGCAAGGCAATCTGCAAGGCCGACTCCATCGGCGAACCGCCCTGCATCTGCGCCGAGGTCAGCAGGCCGACCAGCACTGGCGTGATAAAGATGCCCAGCAGGTTGGAGGCCGACGCGCTGCAGATCGCCGCCGGCACATTGCCGCGCGCCGCCGCCGTGAACGCAATTGACGACTGCACCGTTGACGGCAGCATGCACAGGAACAGGATGCCGAGATACAGGTCCGGCGTCACCAGCGGCGTCAGCACCGGCTTCAACAGCAAGCCCAGCAGCGGGAACAAGGCAAATGTGCACAGCAGCACCAGCAAGTGCAGGCGCCAGTGCGTGACGCCTGCAATCACCGCCTCGCGCGACAGCTTGGCGCCGTGCAGGAAGAACAGCAGCGACACCGCCACATGCGTCACATCATTGAAAATCACGGCGCCCTGGCCATGACAAGGGAAGAAGCTGGCCGCGATCACCGTCACGATCATGGCCAGCGTGAAGTTATCGGGCAAAAAACGCGGACGCTGCATCATTTCGGACACTTCACTTCCAGCACATCGACCGCGCCCAGGGTTTTCGCGGCCGTGGCGCTGCGCACCAGGTCGACCCGCTCCACACAGTCCTTGCGCACCAGCCGCTCATACGCGCGCGTGCAGCTGATGACGGCATCGCCGCCGCTACCCGTATTGCAATAGAAACCCTCCGCCTGCATGCGTACCAGCGCCTGCTCCATCGGCATGCCGGGCTGCACCGTCTGACTGACGAAATGGCCCAGCTTGGACTGATCGATTGTTGAGCAAGCTGCCAACATCAGTGGCAAGGCTGCCAATAAAAATCTCTGCATTGTCGCGGTCTCCTTATTTCCAGACAGCAGTTTAACGCATGTCCGCGTCATGATCCGGTAACACTTGAGACCTATGATGCGCAGCGTTATTCATCCCACCATCTGGACAAAACATGAACAAGAAATTATCCGCCGTGTGCTTCGCCGCGCTGAGCCTCCCCATGCTGGCCATGGCCGCCAACGTTGCTGCCGCCGTCGCCGACATGGCCGATGCCCCAGCCGTTGAAACCGCGCCGGAAATCGAGGCAGCTGCTGCGGCGCCGATCGCGACCGTTGAAGTCGCTACCCGCAAGACCCGTTCCTCTGTAGAGCTGGGGAAGCTGGAAATGCAGAAGATCCTGCCGGGCATCAACCCGCTCAAGGCGCTGCAAACCCTGCCCGGCGTCAGCTTCCAGACCGCCGACCCATGGGGCAATAACGAGCAAAACCTGTCACTGTTCATCCACGGCTTCAGCGGCCAGCAGCTGGGCTACACCATGGACGGCGTACCACTGGGCGACCAGCAATACGGCAACTACAACGGCCTGTCGCCACAGCGCGCCATCACCAGCGAAAACGTCGGCAGCGTGATCCTGTCCTCGGGCGCCGGCGACCTGTCGACCGCTTCGACCAGCAACCTGGGCGGCACCATCGAGACCTTCTCCAGCAACCCGCTGCCAAACCGCAACGTGGCCGTGCAGCAGACCGTGGGCAGCTACAAGACCTCACGTACTTTTGTCCGCTTTGATACCGGTAACTTCGGCGACGGCAACAGCGCCTACATCTCCGGCGTGCACCACGAACAGAAAGCCTGGGACTTCGCCGGCCGCCAGGGCGGCGACCAGATCAACGCCAAATTCATCAATAACAGCAGCCTGGGCAAGCTGACCCTGTACGTCGCGTACTCGGACAAGATCGAACCGAATGAAGATAGCACCGTGCGTTCGGCCAGCGAGAAATACCAGCCGTACACCCGTCCGTTCATGTACCCGAACTTCCAGCAGGCACTGTCCTACCTGTCGGCCACCGGCGGCACGCCTGCAGCCGACGGCAACAACTACCGCAACTACTACAGCGACGCCCAGCGTACCGACTACCTGACCTACGCCAAGTTCGACATGAACCTCGGCGAAAACACCACCTGGTCCAACCAGATCTACTACCACAATGATGACGGCGTCGGCGTGGTGGCCGGTCCGATCGGCGTGGCCGGCCTGCCGGCCCTGTTCGCGGTCTACTTCCCGGGCCAGAACCTGAAACAGGTGTTCGGCAACTCGGGCTTTGCCACCCGCACCACCGAATATGCGATCAACCGCAACGGCTGGCTGTCGACGCTGACCACCGAAATCGGCGATCACAAGCTGCAAGGCGGCCTGTGGCTCGAGCACAACCGCTCGTCGGCCTACCGCCGCTGGTACGCGCTGGACGTCAACAATCCAAGCTCGCCGTACGACCGTCCAGGCAATCCGCTGATTACCCAGTACGGCAGCGAGATCGACAACAAGGTCGCCCAGCTGCACCTGCAGGATGAATGGCGCGTGCGTCCCGACCTGGCACTGCAGGCCGGCTTCAAATCCAGCCTGCAATTTGCCGATGGCCAGTTCCCGGTCCAGCCGAAGAACGGCGCGATTGCCAACTCGACCGCGCTGCCAGTGGGCGAGATCATCACCAAGAAATGGTTCCTGCCGCAGATCGGCGGCCGTTGGGACATCACCGCGCAAGACCAGGCCTTCTTCAACGTGCAGAAAAACATGCGCCAGTTCGTCACCTACGGTGGTGGCGGCGCGTCGCCATGGAGCTTGTCGAGCCAGGGCGCGTTTGACCTGTTCAAGAGCACCGCCAAGCCGGAAACCTCGATCACCTACGAAGCCGGCGTACGCACCAGCCACAAGCTGGACCTGGGCGGCGTGACCGCGATTGATGGCCAGATCAACGTCTACCACGTCGACTTCAAAGACCGCCTGCTGCAAATCAGCCCGACCTCGGTGATCTCGTCGATTATCGGCGGCAACCTGGCCGTGCTGACCAACGTCGGCAGCGTCAAGACCGATGGCGTCGACCTGTCCGGCACCGTGCACTTCGGCCGCAACTTCTCGCTGTACAACGCGCTGTCGTACAACCAGTCCAAGTATGACAACAACTACGTGAGTGGCAAAGACACCGTGCTGACCTCCGGCAAAAAAGTACCAGGCAGCCCGGAGTGGATGGACAAATTCGTCGCCACCGCCAACGTTGCCGACACCGAATTCCAGCTCATCGGCGACTACGTCGGCAAGCGCTACGCCACCTACACCAACGACCTGGAAGTATCGAGCTACTTCCTGACCAGCCTCAGCGTTTCGGGTAAACTGCCGTTCCTGAACGGTGGCTGGCTCAAGAACGCACGCTACCGCCTGAACATCACCAACCTGACCGACCGCAAGGGCGACCTGAACGTGGTGGTAGGCGCTGCCAGCGGCACCTACAACACCTTCCCGATCGCACCGCGCCAGGGCTTCCTGACTTTGATGGCAGACTTCTGATGAACAAACTGATCTTGCCTGCGCGGCTGTCACGCCGCGGCTTCATCCAGACGGCAGCTGCGGCTGCCGGCGCCTCGCTGCTGCTGCCCGCAGCGTCAGTGCTGGCAGCGGGCATGTCGCCAGCGCTGCCGCCCGCCGACCTGTCCGGCCTGCCGGGCATCGCACCGGTGGGCGCCGGCAATGGCCGTCCGCTGGTGTTCGGTCACCGTGGCGCCAGCGCGCTGCGTCCCGAGCACACACTGGCCTCCTACGCCAAAGCGATTGCCGATGACGCCGACTATATCGAACCCGACCTGGTCAGCACCAAGGACGGCGCGCTGGTGGCGCGCCACGAAGCCTTCCTGAGCGAAACCACCGACATCGCCAGCCATCCCGAATTTGCCAGCCGCAAGACGCGCAAAACCATCGACGGCGAAACGCACGAAGGCTGGTTCGTAGACGACTTCACGCTGGCCGAACTGAAAACCCTGCGCGCCATCGAACGCATTCCGCAATACCGTCCCGGCAGCGCGCAGTACAACGGCATGTTCCAGGTGCTGACGTTTGAAGAAATCATCGACTTCGTGGCGGCGGAATCGGCCGCGCGCGGCCGCATCATCGGCATCGTGCCCGAGCTCAAGCACTCGACCTACTTTGCCAGCGTCGGCCTGCCGCTGGAAGACCGCTTCCTGTCCATCCTGGGCGCGCACGACTACACCCGCCGCAACCCGGTGGAAATCCAGTCGTTCGAAATCGCCAACCTGAAATACCTGCGCGGCAAGCTGGGCCGCCGTGCCAACCTGCGCCTGATGCAGCTGGTGATCGGTGAGAACGTGCGGCCGATGGACGTGGCCGCCGCCGGCGGCACACTGACGTTTGCCCAGATGTGCACGCCAGCAGGCCTGCGCGACATCGCCCAGTACGCCGACGTCGTCGCACCGCCAACGCGCAGCATCATCCCGCTGAAAAAAGACGGCACGCTGGACCAGCCGTCGTCGCTGGTGCAAGACGCCCACCAAGCCGGCCTGCGCGTCGAGCCGTGGACCTTCCGTCCGGAGAACCACTTCCTGGCGGCCGACTTCCGCAACAGCGCAGGCGACGCCGCCCGCAACGAAGCGGGCTCCATCGCCGAAATCAAACGCTACATCGCCGCCGGCATCGACGGCCTCTTCACCGACGACCCCGCCCTGGGCCGCGCCGCCCTTGCCTGAACTCCGGGGTCAGGTCCGTCATTTCTACACGAGCCCATCTGTAGGTCACGCTACGGCTGGGCTCGTGTTCAATTGGCGGACCTGACCCCGGAGTTGGACCGTGGCGCGCAGGCCGCCGCCTTCGGCATCGTCGAGGTGGATCTGGCCGTTGTGGCTGGCGGCGACGGCGGCGGCGATGGCCAGGCCCAGGCCGCTGCCGCTCTGGGTTTGCTGGGGATCGCGGAAGAAGCGGTCGAATACGCGTTCACGCAGTTCGGGCGCTATGCCAGGTCCCTGGTCTTCCACCGATAATGTCGCCGCACCTGCCGTGCCGGTCACGCTGACGCGTACCACGCCGTCTTTCGGGCTGTATTTGATGGCGTTCTCGACCAGGTTGTCGATCAGTGACACCAGGCTTTCGCGCTGCCCCATGATGCACACCGGCTCGGCCACCGTGAGCTCGAGTTCGACGTTGTTGCGCGAGGCCAGCATCGACAGCATCGCCAGCCGGTCCTGCACCAGCGCGTCCAGCGCGACGTCGGCGTGCGGCTCGCTGTCGGTGGCGTCGCTGCGCATCAGTTGCAGCAATTGCCCGACCAGGCGCCCGGCGCGGTTGCCGCTGCTGAGGATGCCCTTTAACAGTTCGCGCTGCACCGGATGGCCGGTCTGCCCCTGCAGCGCTTCCGCATGCACGCGCATGGCGGCCAACGGTGTGCGCAATTCATGCGCGGCGTCGGCAATGAAGCTGCGCTCGCGCTGCGCACTCTGGCCGACCCGTTGCAGCAAGGCGTTGATGCTGTCCACCATGGCCGCCAGTTCGCGATGCGGTGTCTTGGAGGTCAGCGGCGTCAGGTCCGCCGGCCCGCGCGCCGCGACTTCCTGCGCCACCTGCCGCCATGGCCGCATCGCCAGCCGGATCGACAGCCACGCCGGCAATGGCAGTAGCGGCAAGCTGATCAGCAACGGCGCCAGGAAAAAGCCACGTGAATTAATCGTCAGGAATAAGTTAAACCAGGCCACCGGCGCGGCAAACATCACCACCGTGCCGGTCTTCGCCGCACGAAAGGCCCGGCCGCGAAACCGCTCGCCCTTGATATACATGGTTTCCAGGCCATGGTCAGGATCGGGCTGCAAATTGGTGGGCGCCCCCGGTGTCGCATACACCAGCCGCCCGCCCTCCCAGACCAGCAGCACCGGTCCCAGATCCGGCAGGCCACTGTCGTCGAACTGCTCGCGCAGGGCGCTGTCGATGAGCGACAGTGTCGCATGCTGCTGCTCAGGGCGGTCCGCCAGGTTATCGGCCACGGCCAGCACCGTCTCGCCGGTCTTTGACGCGTTCAGATAGGATGAGGTATCGCCGCCCTGATGCAGGATGATGGCAATGACGCCGCTCCACATCAGCAGCACCAGCAGCACCTGGGCCACCATCATGCGGCGCACCAGCGTCGGCTCGACCAGCACGCGCCAGCAGCGCTTTAAGGCATTCATGGCGCGCCGCCCGGCACCTGCAGATCAATCACATAACCGACGCCGCGCACGGTGCGGATATAGCCGTCGCCGATCTTGCGCCGCAGATTGGCCATGTGCACGTCCAGCGAATTGGAGGCGTTGGTCTGGCTACCCGGCAGCGTCTGCTCTTCCAGCACGCGCCGCGTCAGTACGCGGTCGGCGCGCATCATCAGCATTTTCAGCAGCGCGTATTCGCTGGCGGTGAGATCAGTGGCACGGCCGCCGACGCTGACGCGCCGCGTTGGCGCATGCAGGCTCAGGCCGCGTATTTCGATGGTCTCGCCATCGAAGCCATAGCTACGCCGCGCCAAAGCCCGCACGCGCGACAGCAGCTCGGCCAGCACAAACGGCTTGACCAGATAGTCGTCCGCGCCGCCATCGAGTCCGCTCAGGCGGTCGTTGACGGAGTCGCGTGCGCTCAGGATCAGCACCGGCAGCCCGACCGCCGCGTCGCCCTGCGCACGGTTGCGGCGCAGCCTGGCCAGCAGTTGCAGGCCATCGCCGTCCGGCAGTCCCAGGTCCAGCAGCACCAGGTCGCAGCCGTCGCTGTCCAGGCTGCGGCTGGCGTCGTCCAGCGTCCGCACCCACACCACGTCCATGCCCTGCTCGGTCAAGGCGATCCGCACGCCGTTGCCCAGGTCGAGGTCGTCTTCTATCAGTAGAATTTTCATGGCGCTATTAAAGCACGGCAATCTGAAGATCAGCTAAAGCCGCCCTCTTCATGTTTTCTTCATCAAAAGCTCAGGGAGTCTTCATGGCAGTTGTTAATACTGCACGCAGTCAACCGGGCCGATGTGGCACCGGTTCTATCTTGAAATGGATAAACTATGAAGAAGCACCCTTCCCTGATGCTCGGCGCCGTCTGCCTGCTGAGTGCCGCCAGCGCCTGCGCCGCCGAACCGGATGGCCAGTTTGCCGTTGGCGGCGGCATCGGCGCCGGTCCGCGCTACGCCGGCTCCGACCGCAATGTGGTCTCGCCCGTGATCGTGCTGGACTACACCCACGCCAGCGGATTTTTCGCCAGCTCGCTGCGCGGTGTCGGCTACGGTTACCAGGCTGGTCCTTTTACCTATAGCACGGCGCTGGGCTATCGCGGCGAACGCAAGGAAAAGAATGAAAAAGCCCTGTTCGGCAACAATGGCAGTGAAGAACTGAAAGGCATGGGCGACGTCAAGGGCAACGCCAGCGCCATCGTCAGCATCGGCATCAAGCCCCTGCCTATCCTGGAATTCAACGTCAGCGCCGACGTTCCGCTGTCGCAGCGCGAAAATGGCAAGACCATCCACACCGGCATCACCGCGCAGTTGCTGGATGGCCGCAATGACACGCTGTCGCTGTCGGCCGGCGCCGGCTTTGCCGACAGCAAATACGCGCAAACCTACCACGGTGTCACGGCCCAGCAGGCGCTCACCTCCAACTTCAAGGCCTTCACGCCCAAGTCCGGCCTGTACGAAGCCAACCTCATGCTGACCTGGCAGCACAAATTCAGCAACCAGTGGAGTGTGACCGCGCTGGCCGGCGCCAACACCCTGCTGCGCGACGCCTCCAAGAGTCCGCTGACCAAGCGCAAAACCAGCCCCGCCGGCGGCTTCTATGTCAGTTACCTCTATTGAGCCGATTGCACTGAGCGCCGGACTGTCTGGTTACAGCGGTCTGGTCTGGTTGCGCGAGTGGGTCAAACTCTACGCCCGCGCACATTGGCATCGCGCGGCCACGCATGCGTGGCTGACGCAACTGTCGGCGCAGCCGCTGCTGACGGAGCTGCTGCGCACCCAGCCCCGGCTGGTACACAAAATCTACCGCCCCTACTTCAGCACCACGCTGACGCATGCGCAGCGCATCGATGTGCTGACGGCACATTACCGTTTCATTGCCGCGCAAGGCCTGGGCAGTATCGTGCGGCGTGCCGCAAGAGGGCCGCTGCACCTGGGCAGCGTCAAGGGAAAGTCCGGCACCGCCTATGTGATGCAGCTATGCGCCATCAGCGCACTCGAACGTGAAGGCGAACTGGTGCTGCAACTGCTGGACAACGAAGGCCTGCTGTACTCCGCCGCGTTCTGCTTCCTGCGCGACGGCATGCAGATGCAGGTCGGTCTGGCCTGCGTGCAAGGCCCCAACTATGGCGACCGCCAGGCACGGGTACGCGCAGCCACGCGCGACCTGGACGGTTTGCGGCCCAAGAGCCTGATGGTCAAGCTGGTGGAACAATGGGGACGCGACCATGGCTGCCGCAGCATGCTGCTGGTCGGTAATGGCAATCGCCCCGTGCATAGCGCCATCCGGCAAGGCAAGGTGCACGCCGACTACGATGCCTTGTGGTGCGAGCTTGGCGCCCAACGCCGCAGCGACGGCAATTTCGTGCTGCCTTGTGACGGCCACTTGCCTGCTACCGCCAAAGGCCGCCAGCGTCATGCCATGGCCATGGCGTTTTGCGACACCATGCGCAGCGGTCTGCAAGGACAGAAACATCTGCACGCCATCATGACACTGGCCGCCGACTGGACCCACGATTTGTGCGATCCCGTCGGCGGCCAGCAGAGAGGAGCCTGACGATTTAGCGGCTGGCTTGACGGCTGGCGTCTGCCGCTTTCGGCAGCGCTGCCGTCATGTCGTTCCAGCTTTGAGGCTGTGGCTTGTTACGTTCGCGCACGCCGAAGAAGCTCACCACCAGTTCGCCGTTGTGGTCGAAGAACTCCACCGACGTCACACCGGCGCGCTTGATGACGTAGCCGCTATGGAAGGCCTTGTCGCGCAGGTGCAGGTTGAACTCCGGGTCCAGCACGTTGAAGTAGCCGCCCGCTTCCTGTACCTTGCCGACCTTGCCGCTGTAGATCTGGATCGTCGCGTCATTGCCCAGGAAGGCCATGATGTCGAGCTTCTGCTTGGCCGACTCTTCCAGCAGCTGGCGCACCGCTTGCGGCGTGATGCGCTGCACCTTGTCCGGCGGTCCCAGGCGCAGCGACTGCTCGCGCGACATGCCGAATTCCGTCACCAGGCGGTTGAACTGGTGCACATCGTTGAGCTCATTCCACGCCATCTGGTATTCCTTGACGTCGATCGTGCTGTCCGGCTTTTCCGCCGGCCTGACCGGCGCCGCCGCCACTTTCAGCTCGGCGCTTTGCTCCGGGTTGCGGAAGTCGGCCACGATCTTGTCGAACACGGCCACGCCTTCATCGCTCTTCACGTACAGCTTGTGCGCGGCATTGCCGCTCTGGTCGAAGAACTGCAGGCTGCGCGAGACGACGCCGTCCTTGCCTGGCTGGGCTACCGCAAACGCATACTTCCAGTTCTTGAAGGTGAAGCGCAGGTCGATCTCGCCGCCCAGGTAGCCGCCGGCGATGTTACGCATGCGCGCTTCGCGTTCCTTTTCCTTGTCCGCGTCCAGGCCGGTGATTTCTTCCTGCGGTTTCAGGCGCATCGCCACGCCGGTGCGTTCAATCACGCCGTTCTCGTTGCGGGTCAGCGCCATGACCTTGCCCAGGTCCAGCGCACGGCGCATGATTTCGCGCGGCACGTTATCGCCTTCCTGCAGGCGGATCACGGTCTTGCCGATGCCGGTGGACGCCAGCAGTTCCGCTTCCGACACGTTCAGCTTGGCAGCGGCGTCGCGCAGCGCCAGCTTGGGTTGCTCGGTGCGCAGCGCATCGTAGCGCTCCGCCAGACTGGCTGCACCCGCCGGCAGAGCGGAGATCAGCAAGGCGCCGGTCAGCGCCAGGGCAAATCGATGGTGGGGTTTCATGGCTAGCTCCTTAGTAAATCACTTTGAGGTTGAAGGCATAGTTACGGCCTGGGCGAGCTTGACGTTCAATGTCCGCCAGCGAGGCGGCACTGGTGGCGGCGGCGAGGCTGCGCGACGAGGCGTAGTCCCAGTACTTCTTGTCGCTCAGGTTATACACACCGCCGCTGAGGCTGACGTGTTGGTTGATGTTCCAGTACGCGGTCAGATCGAACACGGTGGAACCCGGTACGGCAAACATGGTGGTGGTGGTGCCGCTGATGACATCGCCCGCCGCACGTTTGCCGCGCACGGTGCTGGCGGTGAAGGCCGCGCCGCCACGCTCATCGTCATAGGCGAAGGTGGCGTTGGCCTTGTACGGCTGCACCGACGCCAGGTCGGCGCGCTTGCTGGTCTGGGTATTGTCGGCCGTGCCTTTCGAGACGCCGCCCGCCAGGTTGATGCTATAGCCTTTGAGCGGCTGGACCCACTGGCCCAGCGCGAAGCGCGAGGCGAATTCCAGGCCGTAGATCTTGGCCTGGCCCACGTTCTCGGGACGGAACAGGCCTTGGGTGATGGTCGGGTAATTGACCGGGTCGGCCGGCTGCGCAACATATTCTATGAAGTTGCTGTACTTGGTGTGGAACACCGACGTGCTGAGTTCCACACCCGGCGTCGGCGCCCCTTTCAGGCCCAGCTCGAAGGCGTTGCTGGTTTCCTTTTGCAGGCCCATATTGCCCAGCACGGCGTAGGCATTGCCGGCGGCGGTGTAGCTGAACGAATCATAGGTGCCGGTACGTTCGGCCGCGCTTGGCAGGCGGGTGCCGCGCGAGTACTGCGCATAGGCGTTGAAGTTGGGCGCCAGTTCCACCGACAGGTTCAGGCTCGGCGTCAGGAAGGAATCGGTTTCTGCCTTGATTTCCTTGGCGGCGGCTGGCACGGCAATCACGTAGTTCTGCAGGTTCTGCGGCGTCAGCTTGCGCTGTTCGGCGCGCAGGCCTGGCGTCAGCGTGGCCTGGTAGCCGCCCAGGTTGAAGCCGAACTCGCCGCGCACATAGGCCGCATACTTGTCGGTGTCCATGTCCGCCATGCGGTTCTTCTGGGTGATCTGGTGCGCGCCGGTCTTGGTCACGGTGCGGTCTTCACGCCACGGGCGGCGGCTCTGCTGCTGCTCGTAGGTGAAGCCGTAGTTCAGCATGCTGCCCGGATTGAGCTGCTTGCTGGCGTCCATCGCCACACCCTTGCTGCTGTTGTAGTAGCCGGTGCTGATGTCGCGCACGTACGGCTGGCCGCCGGTGACGTAGTTGGCGTGGGTCAGGTCCACCACCGAGGCATTCTGCGTGTAGAACTTGGTTTCCAGCGTGTCGAACAGCGCCACGCCGGTGGGTGCCCACTGGTGTTCGATGCTGTAGCGGTCACGCTGGGTGTTGGAATTCTGGGCCGCGCCATCCGGATAGGAGACGCCGGTTTTGTTGCTGTAGACGCGGTCGTGGTGCGCCTTGTAGCTGTCGATGGTGAAGCCCAGCTTCTGGTCCTTGGCGATGGTCCAGCTCAGCTTGGCCAGCACGGCGTCCGAATCCCAGTCGTCCGGATTCAGCGGCACATTGCTCAGGCTTTTGGCTTTCTCGCCGCTGCGGTGCACGCCGACGATCAGGCCTTTGAGGTTTTCGCCCAGTTCGCTGGCGGCGGTCACCGCATGCATCCGCATCGCGTGGTCCGAGGTGTAGCCGAACTTGTAGTCGGCGTAGAGCTTGCGCTTGCCGTCCAGGTAGTCTTCCGGCGCTTTGGTGACGAAGGACACCGAACCGCCCAGGCCTGGCGTCCCCGCACCGGCAGGGCTGGAGCCGGAACCGATACGCACTTCGCGGAAGGTCTCGGGGTCAAAATAGTCGCGGCCGATGCCGAAGCCGTTCAGCGTGGTGCCGTCCGGTTTGGGGGCGGCGTCCGGCAGCGCAATGCCGTCCAGCTCCATGCTGACGCGGTTGCCTTCGACGCCGCGCACATTGACGCCGGTGTTGCCCGAGCCATCCCAGATGTTGGCGCCGCCACTGGCTGCGGCTGGCACGCTGACCAGCGGCGAGTAACGCGCGATGTTGGCCAGGTCGATGGCGCTGTTGCGCTCGAGCTGACGGCTGTTCAGTACGGTCGTGGTGCCATTGCGGCTGGTGCTGGCGTCGTCACGCTTGGCCTGGACCAGGATTTCCGACAGCTCGTTGCTGATTTTGGCTTCCTGAGCGAAGGCCGGCAGCGCAATTGCGCCCAGCATCACCAGCAGCGCGGATTGGACGTGAAGAGACAAAGGCGCGGCCTTGTGCCGTGCGCCCGTAGGGGTAGCGACCATAGTTATCCAAGAAAGAGTAGTTCAACGGCTGGCTCTCGGACAAACGACGATTGCTGGCAAAAGCGCATCTTAACAATAATGATTCTCATTTACAAGGGATAATGGTATCAATATTGGTCAATCCGCTACAATCTTTGGATGGAACCCACTTCCCTGACCATGCCCTACGCCGCCGGCGACCGCCAGCGCACGCTGGCGTTCTATGTGGCCGCCCTGTGCTCGCTGGGCGGGCTGCTGCTGGCGTTGCTGCTACCGGCGCTATGGCCGCTGGCGGTCAGCACCTGCGCCGCGCTGGCGTTTGCGTGGCTGATGCATAGCCATCCGCTGGTGCAGCATGTGGAATATTTTTGCGCCGATGAAGATGGCTTGCGCTATGTGCATGCGCCCGGGCCGGAGGGCCAGGTGTCGCACTACAAATGGACCGAGCTCCGCAGCGTGACGGCGGAAACCGGCGCCGGCACGCCGCGCCTGATCGTGCAGACCGGACGCGGCGCCCTGCAGGGCGCTACCGTAGCCCTGCCCATGCCATCCGCAGTGGACTGCCAGGCCGCCGCCGCAGCGGCGACGCAATGGCTGTCAGCCTACCGGCTGTAGGTAGTTGTTCTTGACGCGGACATAGTGTTCCGCCGAGTACTTCAGATAGGCGATTTCTTCCGGCGTCAGCGCCCGTACCTTGGCGGCGGGACGGCCCACGTACAGGTGGCCGCTCTCCAGCACCTTGCCCGGCGGTACCAGGCTGCCCGCCCCCACCATCACCTGATCCTGCACCACCACGTCGTCCATGATGATGGCAGCCATGCCGATCAGCACCTCATTGCCGATGGTGCAGCCGTGCAGCATGGCCTGGTGGCCGATGGTCACATAGTCGCCAATGATGAGCGGCGAACCGTCCGGCTTGGCAGCATTCTTGTGCGAGACGTGGCCCATGGCGAAGTCCTGCACATTGGTGCAGTTGCCGATGACGATGCGGTTGACGTCGCCACGCAGCACGGTGTTGCACCAGATCGAGCAGTCAGTGCCGACGGTGACATCGCCAATCACCTGCGCCGAGGGATGCAAGTACAGACCTTCGCCCAGTTGCGGCGTGGTGTTGAGGTAGGAAGAAACAGGCATACACTTTCCTATGCAGTTATTTACGGGAATATTTACCGAGCAGCGCACCCAGCTCGCCCTGGTGCGTTGCCATCCAGTTCCACAGGGCTTCGACCTGCTCGCGGTGCGCCACATAGTAATTCTGGTTGGCCACCAGCCAGATGTGGGCCGTCACCAGCGGCACGCGCAGGCGCACCACTTCGCTGCCGTAGCGGCTGGCGACAGCGTAATCCATATCGCCGGGCGCGGCCACGGTGAGCGCCACGCCATCGATACGCTTGAGTCTGAGCTTGCCGATATTGCGGTCCAGGTCGCGGCCGCCCTCGTCAATTTTATAGCCCGCCGCGCGCAGCGACGGCGCATACGGCGCACCGGTCGGCACGCCGATCAGACGGTCCTGGAAATAGCGTGGCGTATCGGTATCGGCCGGCAAATGATCGGCGCTGCGCACCAGCATGATGACATTGGTCGCCAGCGCACGGCTGCGGTCCGGCGCGCCGCTCCTGTCGCGCGGCAGCGCGTACTCGGGCGGATAGTCCATGCGGTCGCCCAGTGGCGCGAAATCAATCTCGCCGCTTTGCAGCGCACTGCGCATACGCGCCAGCGGCAAACGCACCCACTGCACCGGGCACGGCAGTACAGCAGCGGTTGCTGCGCGCAGATACTCCACGCCCGCGCCGGGCGGCTCTGCCACTTCGTTGCCGTTGCCCAGCCAGTAAGGCGGACGGTCCTGGTCCATATAGCCTATGCGTACCGGCACGCACGCCGCCTCGGCACAGGTGGCGGCAAGCAAAGCAGAAACAAGAAAGGTGCAGCGTAACATGGCATGCCGGATGCAGAAGCGAAGCCATCATTATAAGCTGCCTGAATGACAATTTAGGCGGCACACCCGCATGCTGCCGCCCGTTATTGGCAGGCTGGCTGCCACGTGTCTTGCTCAAGCTGGACAGCTATCCTGGCATTCTCGGCTTTAATGGTCGTCAGGTCGCTGCCTTTCGGGTACTTGACGGCGTACTGCAAAATGACGGTGCCGCAATCGGCCACATGGAAACTCTTTTGGACATTGGCTTCGTACTCTGGATTGGCGGCATCCGGTTCAAACACCATTTGCGCGTAGGCGTTTGCCCCTTTCACATCAAGCTGATGAGCAGGCTTGGCCGGGTTGGCGTCGAGTGCTTTCCTGGTCGCGTTCGCCCATGTCTGCGCGTCGACGCGCAATTGCGGCGTGTAGTTCAGCGTGACCAGCCTGGTCCAGTTCTGCACGCTTTCGTTATTGTCCGTGTATTCATAGATTGCGCGGCCGTTGTTGGCCTTCTGCTGATAGGCCTGCTTGTAGACATGACCGGCTTGCGCCATCTGCTCTGGTGCGGCAAAGGTCAGGGCGGCGGCGATTAAGGAAGGGATGATCATAATAAGGCCTGTAGAGCGGCACTGCGTGCGTGGATGGAAGTGGTGTCAAATAGCGGGACGGCAGCATCCTGCTGCGCGACCAGCAACGAGATTTCGGTGCAGCCCAGGATGATGGCTTGCGCGCCCTGCGCAACCAGGCTGGCGATGATGCGGCGGTATTCATCACGCGAGGCATCAACAATGCGGCCCAGGCACAGCTCGTCGTAAATGATGCGGTGGACAATGTCGCGGTCGGCCTGTTCCGGCACCACGACTTCCAGGCCATGCTGCTCGCGCAAGCGCTCCTTGTAGAACGCCTGCTCCATGGTGAAACGCGTACCCAGCAGACCGACCCTGTTCAGGCCGGCGCGCTGGATTGCCTGCGCGGTGGGATCGGCGATGTGGAACAGTGGAATCTGCACGGCGGCTTCGATGGCTGGCGCCACCTTGTGCATGGTGTTCGTGCACAGCACGATGAAATCCGCACCTGCCGCCTGCAAAGCGCGCGCCGCATCGGCCATCATGGCGCCGGCAGCGTCCCAGTCGCCGGCATGCTGCAGGCGCTCGACCTCATGAAAGTCGACGCTGTACAGCACCACTTTCGCGGAATGCAGCCCACCCAGTTCACGCTTGATGGTCTGGTTGACCTCACGGTAGTAAGGCACGGTGGATTCCCAGCTCATGCCACCTATCAATCCTATGGTTTTCACATCCGCTCCTTCACTGGCGGCCGTCAGGCCCATCGGCGCATTCTAGCGGCAAACGGTGCGCGCGTCCGGCAGACAGTTGGATGCTTGCAGCTGGCGAGGACGGTATGCAGGAGCCATCAGCTTGTGCTGCTGCAGACGGCTGAATTCCGCATCGCGCTCCTGCCACGTAACGCCTTCAGGCACCGGTTTGGCAGGCGGCGTGTTCGGCTTGAGCTTGGTGATGGGCGCATCGCCCGCTTCAAATTTGTTGTCGGTGTAATGCACCACACCCTTGGCATCGACCCATTTATAAACCTGGGCCTGGCTCGCCGTGGCGGTCAGCAGCAATATGATGAGTAGCGCTGGCTTCATGCGTTTTTCTTGCGGCGCGCGCCAAACAAACCGACCGAATATCCCGCCGCGCGAAGGAATTTGGTGGCCTTGTGGTTGAGTACAAACAGGGCGATGAAACCGATGTAGGGCAACCACAGGAAGAACAGCCACTTGCTGCCGCCACTCACCGCGAAACCATCCTCATGGGCTTGCAGCGCATCGCCCATGTTGTACACAGCCCAGTAGGACATGAGGACACCAACCACATAGAACGGCCATCCCAGCACTGGCACCACGCTGGCCAGTTCCAGCAGGACGGCCAGCAGCAGCCACTTCTGCGCCTTGGCCACATTCCAGCCATATTCCGGCGAACGCTCATCCAGCGTCGAGATGACAGCGCTGGCCTCCTGCTCAGTAGATTTCACGATACTTCCTTGGTAAAAAATATTCGCCGCATTCTACGAAATTTTTCCACAGGGAAATCTATTGAAATGTCACTAAGCTTGCATTAAAACCGATGCGCCGCGGCTTACCGCATGCACCACCTGCATGACATCCCAGTTGGTCAGGCGTACGCAGCCATGGGACTGGGTCTTGCCGATTTTGCCCGGCTCGGGCGTGCCATGGATGCCGTAGTGCTCGATGCTGAGATCGATCCACGCCAGGCCCACCGGGTTGTTGGGCCCGGCGGCGATACGGGCCTTGGTGTCGCCCGCCTTGGCGTCCCAGAACAGCTTGGGGTTGTAGCGGTATTCAGGATTGGTGGCGACGCCGCGCACCTGCCAGCGCCCTTGCGGCAGCGGGTCGTGCTGACTGCCGGTGCTGGCCGGGAACTGGGCAAACGGCATGCCGCCCGCATCCAGCAGAGTCAGCGTGCCCTCTTTCGCATCGACCAGCAGCGAGGCGGCTTTCGGCAGCGGCTTGATGATGGCCACATTCGGCACCAGCAATTGCTCGCCTGCGCGCTTCATGCTGCGGCCGGGATTGAGCCGGCGCAGCAGCTCCGGGCTGCAATGAAAGCGCTCGCCCAAGGCTTCGGCCAGGCTGGCATAGCCCAGCGTGGCGAGTTTGGCCTTGCCCGCCATATCCGGCGGCACCGGCGCATAGGGTCCGGCGACATCCTGCGCCGTCAGCGTATAGACCGCCAGCACGGGCGCATCGTCGCGCTCAAGTTCGGTCCACGTGGCGGCATCGATGTTGCCGCTTACCGGCAACTGGCGCAGCTTCTGGAAACCGCGTATGGCCTGGCGCATATTGCTGCCGTAAGCTGCATCCATCTCGCCAGGGGAAAAGTGCGCGCGGTCCAGCAGCACCTGCGCGCGCAGGACATTGGGGCCGCTCGTCTGAGGCGTGACAGGTTTCACGCGCTGCACCGCGCTCAAGGTATCAGCTGCCGACAGGGCCGGCTCCACGGCGTACGTGCTGCCCGCCGCCAGCAATAAGGCAAGGAATAAAGCTCTCAAACCAGACTCGGATAAAACCAGGGAGCTTATTTTAGCTGACAGGACGGTTGATGACTGCTTCGATACGATGACCTTCTGGATCGATCAGAAATGCAGCATCAGGATTCCAGTTGCTGGCCGACTTCCCAGCTGTGGCCAGCCGGATCGACAAAGTTAATCGTGCGCAGTCCCCATGGCCGGTCCAGCGGGCCGTTGACGGCGATGCCGCGCTGCCTCAGGCGTTCGTAGACTGCCTGCACATCCGGCACCCAGATGCTCAACTGGAAGCGCGAACCGACGTCACGCGCCGCCACCGTACCCGGCGCGATGATCTCCGGCGCATGGGCAATCTGCAGCAGGTTGATGAGCAGGTTCTCGAATTTGACGACCGTGCAGTTGTCGTCTTCGTAGGCCACCGGCACCTCGAACACGTCGAGATAAAACGCCTTTGCCGCCGGCAGGTCTTCAACAAACAGGCTGATGGCGCTGATGTGTTTCATGGTTCAGTCCTTGCGGTAGCGTTGCATCACGTAGCCGAGGCGGCCGCGGTTTTTGTCCAGCCAGGTCCACAGGGCTTCGCTCTGTTTGGGGTGGGCGCGGTAAAAGCTGTCGTTGAACGCCAGCCAGACGCGGATGTTGAGTAGCGGCTGCGGCAGTTGTTCGATTTCGCCTTTATACCTGGCCAGTGTTTCCTTGAGATGGGCCGGCGCCACCGCCGCCACCACCACGCCATCCACGCGGCCCAGCTTGAGCTTTTCGATATTGCGGTCCAGATCGCGGCCGCCGTCATCGAGCGTCAGGCCGGCTTCGCGCAGGCGCGCGGCATAGCCGTTGCCTTGCGGGATACCCAGCGTCTTGCCGCGAAAGTATTGCATGGGATTGGTCGCGGCCGGCAGCTTGTCACGGGTGCGAACCAGCACCAGCACCTGGTTATGTAGCGCACGTTCCAGATCGATATTGCCGACCTTGTCGCGCGGCAGTGCAATCTCGGCGGGGTAGTAGCTCAGTTCCGCCAGCGGCGCCAGGTCGATATCGCCGTTGGCCAGCGCCACTTTCAGGCGCGCGACGGGCAGGCGCACCCACACGGGCGTACAGCCAAAACCTGCGCCCTTGACGGCATCGCTGATGAGATCGACGGCAGCGCCCGGCGGATCGGGCACCTTGTCACCTTCGCCCAGCCAGTACGGCGGACGGTTCTGGTCCATATAGCCCACGCGCACCGGGATGCAGCCGGCGGCCTGCACTGCTGGTGCGGCAACGGCCACGGCCAACATCAGCAATATGCCAGCGCGTCGCTTCATGATGGAACTCAGTGTTCGGGAGATTCAGCTGGCTTGGGCGCCAGCGGTGCAAGAGCAGCAGCCTGGCCCTTGCCGACGATTTGAATGAAAATCTCGTTCTGCTTGATCATGCTGAGCTCGTAGCGAGCCCGTTCCTCGACCGCGCCGGTGCCGTCCTTGAGGTCGCGCACTTCGGAGTCGAGCTTGGCGTTGCGGGCGATCAGCTCCGCATTTTTCCGGTGCGCCTCGTTGACCTGGGCTTCAAAGTCCGCCACGCGCAGCCAGCCGCCCTTCCCCAGCCAAAGCGGGTACTGGATCAGCAACAGCAGGCATGCCAGTGCGAGGGTAATCAGACGCATATCTCAAGAAAAATCAAACAGCGGCCGGATGATTCCGGCCGCATTTGCGGTGTTACTTCAGATTATAGAACGCATCGCGGCCTGGGTAGGAAGCGATGTCGCCCAGATCTTCTTCGATGCGCAGCAGCTGGTTGTACTTGGCCATGCGGTCCGAACGCGACATCGAGCCGGTCTTGATCTGCAGGGCGTTCAGGCCAACCGCGATATCGGCGATGGTCGAATCTTCGGTTTCGCCCGAACGGTGCGAGATCACGGCGGTGTAGCCGGCGCGCTTGGCCATTTCGATGGCGGCGAAGGTTTCGGTCAGGGTGCCGATCTGGTTAATCTTGATCAGGATCGAGTTGGCGATGCCCTTCTGGATGCCTTCTTTCAGGATCTTGGTGTTGGTGACGTACAGGTCGTCGCCGACCAGTTGCACTTTCTTGCCTAGTTCCTTGGTCAGGATCGCCCAGCCTTCCCAGTCGCCTTCGTGCATCGCGTCTTCGATCGAGATGATCGGGTACTTGTCGCACCAGGTCGCCAGCAGGTTGGTGAACTCGGTCGCGGTCAGCGACAGGCCTTCGCCTTCCAGTTCGTATTTGCCGTCTTTGTAGAATTCCGACGCGGCGCAGTCCAGGCCAATCGCGATCTGGGTGCCTGGCTCGTAGCCGGCTTGCTCGATCGCTTCAATGATCAGCTTGATCGCTTCTTCGTGGTTGGCCAGCGAAGGAGCAAAACCGCCTTCGTCGCCGACGTTGGTGTTCAGGCCCTTCTTGTGCAGGATCTTTTTCAGCGTGTGGAACACTTCCGCGCCGTAACGGACGGCTTCCTTGAACGACGGTGCGCCCACGGGAATGATCATGAATTCCTGGATGTCCAGGTTGTTGTCGGCGTGTGCGCCGCCGTTGATCACGTTCATCATCGGCACTGGCAGCTGCATCGCGCCCGAACCGCCGAAGTAGCGGTACAGCGGCAGGCCGGCTTCTTCCGCAGCGGCTTTGGCCACCGCCATCGATACCGCCAGCATGGCGTTGGCGCCCAGGCGTGCCTTGTTTTCGGTACCGTCCAGGTCGATCAGAGTGCGGTCCAGGAACGCTTGCTCATTGGCGTCCAGGCCCATGATGGCTTCCGAGATTTCGGTGTTGATGTTTTCGCAGGCTTTCAGTACGCCCTTGCCGAAGTAACGCTTCGGATCGCCGTCACGCAGTTCGATCGCTTCGCGCGAACCGGTCGAGGCGCCCGACGGTACCGCAGCGCGGCCCATCACGCCCGATTCCAGCAGCACGTCGCATTCGACGGTTGGATTGCCGCGCGAATCGATTACTTCACGGCCGATAATATCAACAATAGCACTCATGTCATTCTCCAAAGTTAGGCGATACGGAGTCGCGCCGCGTCTTTACGCGCGTTGCGAACAAGGATAACGGGAATTGTACCCGGTGCAGACAAGATTGCTAAATTCTCTACACCGGGTAGGCTGCTTTAGTTGAAGCTGTTCTCCAGGAAGCCAGCTTTTTTGGTAATGCGGTCCAGCTCGATCAGAACGGACAGCAAGTCCTTCATTTTGCCCAGCGGAACGGCGTTGGGGCCGTCCGACAGTGCTTCTGCAGGGTTGGGATGGGTTTCCATGAACAGGCCGTCGACGCCGACCGCCACTGCCGCACGCGACAGCACCGGCACCATTTCACGCATACCGCCCGACGACGTGCCATTACCGCCTGGCAGCTGCACCGAGTGGGTGGCATCAAACACGACCGGCGCACCGGTTTCGCGCATGATGGCCAGCGAGCGCATGTCGGACACCAGATTGTTGTAGCCGAACGAGGCGCCACGCTCACAGGCCATGAAGTTGTCTTCGATGAGACCGGCTTCCTTGGCGGCAGCGCGGGCTTTGTCGATGACGTTCTTCATGTCGTGCGGCGCCAGGAACTGGCCCTTCTTGATGTTGACCGGCAGGCCGGACTGTGCGCAGGCGATGATGAAATCAGTCTGGCGGCACAGGAAGGCCGGGGTCTGCAGCACGTCGACGACTTTCGATGCGACTTCGATGTCTTCGATCGAGTGCACGTCGGTCAGCACCGGCACGCCCAACTCGCGCTTGACGGCGGCCAGGATCTCCAGGCCCTGTTCGCGGCCAGGGCCACGGTAGGACTTGCCCGAGGAACGGTTGGCCTTGTCGAACGACGCCTTGAAGATGAACGGAATGCCCAGCTCGGTGGTGATGTCTTTCAGCGTGCCGGCGGTGTCGAACGCCATCTGGCGCGATTCGACGACACAGTTACCGGAAATCAGAAAGAACGGTTGGTCCAGGCCTACGTCGAATCCGCACAGTTTCATGCCGCCTCTCCTTGCAGTTCAGGGGCACCGCTCGCAGCCTTGTGGGCCAGCGCTGCCTTGATGTAAGACGTGAACAGCGGGTGGCCATCACGCGGGGTGGATTTGAATTCCGGGTGGTACTGCACGCCCATATACCATGGGTGCGCGTTGTCGCCGCTGCGCGGCAGTTCCATGATTTCGCACAGGTCTTCGGTCGGCGTACGGGCCGCCACCACCAGGCCGGCCGCTTCCACGCGTGGCAGGTAGTGGTTGTTGGCTTCGTAGCGGTGACGGTGACGCTCGGTCACCACCGCGCCGTAGATTTCCGAGGCCAGCGTGCCTGGCTTGATGGCGCAGGTTTGCGCGCCCAGGCGCATGGTGCCGCCCAGATCGGAATTCTCGTCGCGTTTTTCAACCTTGCCGTCCTGGCCTTGCCATTCGTCGATCAGGGCGACCACTGGCTGTGGCGTGCCCAGGTCGAACTCGGTCGAGTTCGCTTCGCTCAGACCGGCCTTGTGGCGCGCGTATTCGATCAGCGCCACTTGCATGCCCAGGCAGATGCCCAGGTAAGGGATCTTGTTTTCACGGGCGAAGCGCGCGGCCATGATCTTGCCTTCCACGCCGCGCTTGCCGAAGCCGCCCGGTACCAGGATCGCATCGTACTTGGCCAGCGAGGCGCAGCCGATGGTTTCGATCTCTTCCGAATCGATGTACTCGATGTTGACCTTGGATTCGGTATGGATGCCGGCGTGGCGCAGCGCTTCAGTCAGCGACTTGTACGACTCGGTCAGTTCCACATACTTGCCGACCATGCCGATCGACACTTCCTGCTTCGGATGCTCTTGCGTGTAGATCAGCTTGGTCCAGACCGACAGGTCGGCTGGGGCCGGGTTGATGTCCAGCGCTTCGCAGATGATGGTGTCCAGGCCCTGGTCGTGCAGCATCTGCGGCACTTTGTAGATGGTGTCGACGTCCCATACCGAAATCACGGCCTGCTCTTCGATGTTGGAGAACAGCGAGATCTTGGCGCGCTCGTCGTCAGGGATCGGGCGGTCGGCGCGGCACAGCAGCGCGTTGGGCGAGATGCCGATTTCGCGCAGCTTCTGTACCGAGTGCTGGGTCGGCTTGGTTTTCAGTTCGCCAGCGGAAGCAATGTACGGCACCAGCGTCAGGTGCACGAACGCGGCGTTCTTGCGGCCAGCGCGCAGGCTCAGCTGACGAGCCGCTTCCAGGAACGGCAGCGATTCGATGTCGCCCACGGTGCCGCCGATTTCGCACAGGGCGACGTCATAACCTTCCGCGCCACGGCGGATGTAGTCCTGGATTTCGTTGGTGATGTGCGGAATCACCTGCACGGTTTTGCCCAGGTATTCGCCACGGCGCTCCTTGCGGATCACCGATTCGTAGATCTGGCCGGTGGTGAAGTTGTTCACCTTCTTCATGCGGGTGCTGATGAAGCGCTCGTAGTGGCCGAGGTCCAGATCGGTTTCAGCGCCGTCGTCAGTGACGAACACTTCACCGTGTTGCATTGGGGACATCGTGCCAGGGTCCACGTTGATGTACGGGTCCAGCTTGAGCATGGTGACTTTGAGGCCGCGCGATTCAAGGATCGCAGCGAGGGAAGCAGCGGCGATCCCTTTACCCAGGGAAGACACGACGCCGCCGGTGACGAAGACAAATTTGGTCATTGCGGAAGGTGCCGAACGGCACATGCGGGAAATTGAAATTATACCCTAAAACGGCCAATTCTTCACCTTCCATGTGCATCAGCGTACAGACTCGGCTTGCATAAAAGAACAAAATGACAACTCATTAATCAAAGGAGATCCGTGATGAGCTACGAAGATCGTGATCAATATGGCATGTACGTGGACAACGGCCACAAAGGCCCCGGCCCCGAGCTGATGGGCGCCGACACCCTGATTGGCGACCACGTCCACAACCTCAAAAACGAGCACCTGGGCGAGATCAAAGAGATCATGCTGGACATGCACACCGGGAAAATCGCCTACGCCGTGATGGCATCGGGCGGCGTGCTGACCATCGGCGAAAAGCTGTTTGCCGTGCCATGGGAAGCGTTGACGCTGGACACCGTCAACAAACGCTTCACGCTGAACCTCGACAAGGAACGCATCGAGGCCGCCCCAGGCTTCGACAAGGACCACTGGCCGGACATGGCCAACCAGACCTGGGCCAGCCAGGTGCATAGCTACTACGGCACCAGCGGCGGCGTCCGCAGCGACCTCGGAGCACGATAATGTTTGCCGCCATCCTCGTGCTGGTCGGCATAGCCGGTCTGGCAACTCATTGGTTGTACCGTAACTTTCTGCGCCGTCCTGAGCGTCTAAAGGAAGGCATGCCCGTCATGCTCAGCGGTTGGACTGACGGGCACGAATCGATGGTGGCGGTACATTTGCGCCGCAGACCGCGCTAACAGAAATCCCGGCTGACGGTCGGCAGCCGTCCCAGCAAGTGGGACATGTCGACCAGCCGCTTGGCAACCAGGTGGCGCACCATGCCCTCCTGCTGCCACACCCCATACACCCCGAGCAGCGGCGCACTCAGCACCTCGCGCCGCTGCTGCTCCAGCAACGCCGGCCAGATGATGACGTTGACGTTGCCGGTTTCATCTTCCAGTGTCATGAAAATCACACCCTTGGCCGTGCCCGGCCGTTGCCGCACCGTCACCATGCCGCACGCGCGCGCCACCATATTGTTGGTGTAGGTGTTGAGGATTTCCGCCGGCATGAAGCGGTGCTTGAGCAAGGTGGCGCGCAGCAGCGCGACCGGATGGCGGCGCAGGCTGAGACCATGCGAGCGGTAATCGCCCAGAATATCCTCGCCTTCGCTCGGCGCTTGCAAGGCAGGCGTCTCCTCGTCCGGCATGGTCGGCCGCAGCAAATCCTTGTCCGGCACCGCCCCGACCGCTTGCCACAGCGCCGTACGGCGATGGCCGGCCAGCTGGCTCAGCGCATCGCCCCCCGCCAGCGCATGCAAGGCATGGCGGTCCAGGTCTGCGCGCCGCGCCAGATCGGCCACACTGGCAAACGGCTGCTGTGCCCGCGCCTGTTCAATCCGCTCTGCAGCCTTGGCGTTCATCCCGCTCAACAGCGACAAGCCCAGGCGCACTGCCGGCTGGCCGCGTTTGCCGGCGGGTTCCTCCAATGAGGAATCCCAGCCGCTGATGGTGACATCAATTTCGCGCACCACCACACCGTGCCGCCTGGCGTCCTGCACCAGCTGCGAGGGACTGTAAAAGCCCATCGGCTGACTGTTCAGCAGCGCACACAGGAACGCTGCCGGCTCATGGCATTTGATCCAGGAACTGGCATAGCTCAGCAGCGCAAAGCTGGCCGAATGCGACTCGGGAAAACCGTATTCGCCAAAGCCCTGAATCTGCCGGCAAATCGCGTCGGCGAAATCATCGTCGTAGCCGCGCTCGCGCATGCCATCCTTGATGCGCTGCTCGTATTTGTCGACGCCGCCCTTGCGCTTCCACGCGGCCATGGCGCGGCGCAGCTGATCGGATTCGCCCTCCGTAAAGCCGGCGGCAATCTGGGCAATCTGCATCACCTGTTCCTGGAAGATGGGCACGCCCAGCGTGCGGCCCAGCGCCTCTTCCAGACGCGGCGGAAAGTTGACCGGCTCCTTGCCCATGCGGCGTTTCAGGTAGGGATGGACCATGCCACCCTCGATCGGCCCCGGCCGCACGATGGCCACCTCGATCACCAGATCGTAGAAGGTCTTGGGCCGCAGGCGCGGCAGCATGCTCATCTGTGCGCGCGACTCGATCTGGAATACGCCGATGGTGTCAGCCTCGCAGATCATGCCGTAAGTCTCGGCGTCCTCGGAGGGAATATCCTGCATGCGGAAACGTGCACCGCGCTGCTTGCTCAGCAAGTCCAGCGCGCGTCGCAGTGCAGACAGCATGCCCAGCGCCAGCACGTCCACCTTCATCAGGCCGAGTTCTTCGAGATCGTCCTTGTCCCACTGGATGACGTAGCGGTTTTCCATGGTGGCCGCCTCGATCGGCACCAGCCGCGTCAGCTTGCTGTGCGAGATCACGAAGCCGCCTGGATGCTGCGACAAGTGGCGGGGCAAGCCCAGCAGCGCAAACGCCAGCGCCGCCCACTGCTGGGCGATTTGCGATGCCGGATCAAGCCCGCATTCCGCCATCCGGCCCAGCAGGTCATGGCGGCTATCGAACCAACGCTGCGACTTGCAGACCTTCTCCACAATCGCCAGATCCACGCCGACCGCCTTGCCGCTGTCGCGCAGCGCGCTCTTGGGACGATAGCTGATGACCACCGCTGCCAGCGCAGCACGGTCTTGGCCGTATTTCTTGTAGATGTACTGAATCACCTCCTCGCGCCGCTGGTGTTCGAAGTCAACGTCGATGTCCGGCGGTTCGTTGCGTTCCTTGGAGATAAAACGGCCTGTCAACATCTTGCTGCGTTCCGGGTCAACCTCGGTAATACCCAGGCAATAGCACACCACCGAGTTGGCCGCCGATCCCCTGCCCTGGCACAGGATGCCCTCGCCACGCGCAAACTTGACGATGTCATACACGGTCAAAAAGTAGGCTTCATATTCAAGGTCGGCAATCAGCGCCAGCTCTGTTTCAATTTGCTTGCGCACTTTCTCCGATGCGCCGGCAAACCAGCGAACCAGGACGCCCTTCTCCACTTCCTGCCGCAAGTAACTGGCGGGCGTATGGCCGGGTGGGATCAGCTCTTTCGGATATTCGTACTTGAGCTCGTCCAGATTGAATTTGCACTGCCCGGCAATGCGTACCGTTTCCGCCAGCGCGGCGCGCGGATAGATGTTCGCCAGCCGCATCCGCGAGCGCAAGTGTTGCTCGGCATTCTGCGCCAGCGCGTAGCCGCAATCCCCGACTGCCTTGCCGAGACTGATGGCCGTCATCGTATCCTGCAGGGGCTTGCGCGAGCGCACGTGCATGCACACATGGCCCACCGCCGCCACCGCCATCTGATGCTGCGACGCCACCTCCGCAATGCTCAGCCGGTGCGCCTCATCGAATGCGCGCTGCAGCAGGTTCAAGCCCATCCACACCCGGCCCGGAAACGTCGCCTCCATCCACGCCGCCTGGGCGTGCAGCCGGTCGACATCCCTGGCCGTGTGCGAAGGATATTGCGGCAGCAGTATCAGCAGGCAATCCGGCAGGCCCTGCAGGTGCGCGAACTCCGCCGGCGGCGACGCCAGATCGGCCGGCGTGAGCAGATAACTGCCCTTGGCCACCCGGTTGCGTCCTATCGTAATCAGCTCGCACAGATTGCCGTAGCCTTCACGGTTTTGCGCCAGCGCCACAAACGACAGCGCCGGCGTACCATCCGGATGCGTCAGCTGGAAATAGCTGCCGATGATGAGCGGGAACTTGGCTGCCTTCGCCTCCGCATGCGCCCGTACCACACCAGCCAGCGAGCACTCATCCGTTATTGCCAGCGCCGCATAATCCAGCTGCACCGCGCGCGCCACCAGCTCCTGCGCATGGGAAGCCCCCTGCAGGAAGGAAAAATTAGAAAGGCAGAACAGCTCGGCATATTCCGGCAGTCCCACGGCGGTCGATGGCGTGTTCATATTGAATACTGTGTTTTTATACAGTATTCTACACCACCGTCACGTCTCCGCCTATTGATGTTGCCCGGCCTCCATTACGTCTTTAATAGCCTGCACCACCACCTCTGGCGAGGCGCTCTGCATTTGGTGGTCAGAATCGACTACCACGGTTTTGGCGTGGGGGTACAAGGCGCGTACGAAGGAAATGGTTTGCGGGTCGCTGTTGACGACGCCAAAATCGACGGGCACCGCGGTTGCGCCCTTGGGCTGATTGACCAGGCGTACCATCGGCTTGCTGTCGATGTCGCCCTGGGCCATCACCTGCTCGCCGGTTTCGTAGATGCCGCTGATTTCTTTGCGTACCATGCTGGAAAAGAACAGCCATTCGCCCGCACGCGTCAGCAATGGAAAATCCTCCTGCTTCTTGATCACGCGCGGATACAGGGCATCGACCAGCACGATGCCGGCCACTTCCTCTGGATGGCGCTTGGCGAACAGCTGCATGTACAGCCCGCCCAGCGAATGCCCCACCAGGATGTAGGGCGGCGCCAGACCTTCATGCTGAAGGATGCGGCGCAGTTCTTCAACGATGGTCAGGCCGTCGCGTGGTGTTGCCGTGTCTGCGCTCTTGCCATAGCCCGGCCGGTTGTAGGCAAACACCGACGCTTGCGGCGCGATGCCATCAATGACCTTGTCCCATTTATCCACGGTGGCGCGGGAGCCGTTTTCAAACACGACCGTGGCCTGCGCCGCCGGATTTTTCATGGCCACCAGCTCGACCTTGCGGCCATCGATCAACTGGGTGGTGGCCGTGGCGGCCAGCACGGGAGCGGCCAGTATCAGCCCTGCCAAGCAAAACGCGGCGTGCTTTGTCATAATGCCTATCCTTAACGAAAACCACATTCTTGCCTGCGCCCGACGCGCGGACGGCAGGGATGCGATGAAACGCAGATTCAAGGGACCAGAATGCAAAATTCGCAAGTACAGGAGCTGCTGTGCTTTGGCATCGCCCCAGGCAGCGGCAACGCCGCGCTGGTCGTGCAACACGACCGTTCCAGCACCGGGCAGCGCCAGCAGTTTGCGGCGGAGCGCAACCAGCCTGCCTGCGTGTTCATTGACCAGGTGGATGGCGGCCTGGTGCTGGATTATTTCTATCCGCACACGCGCAGCCCACTCTGCCTGCACGCCACGCTGGCGGCAGCACGGGTGCTGCTGTCGTCCGGGCAGCCTCGCCTCACCGTCCGCACAGCCCTGCGCGGCCAGGAACTGACTTTGTTATGGCAGGACGGTGAAGTGTTCATCGAACTCAGCCCGCAAGCGGTACCGCAGGTAGCGATGGCACCGGAACTGCCAGGCCAGCTGCTGGCCGTGCCGGGCATCGCACTGCGCTCGCCCCCCGTGATCGCCTCGGTCGGCAGCCCCAAGCTGCTGCTGGAAGTGGCCGACAGCGCCACGCTGCACGCCCTCACGCCAGATCTGCCCCGCGTTGCGGCATGGGGCAAGGCACACCAGGTCAGCGGCTGCTACGTCTGGTGCCGTCGTCCGGACGGCGCGCTGGAAGGCCGCAACATCAACCATCTGGACCCGGCGGGCGAAGACGGCGCCACCGGCGTGGCGGCAGGCGCGCTCACGGTGCACCTGCAAACGGGTGTGACCTTGTACCAGGGCGCCAACCTGGGCACGCCGTGCAAACTACGTACGGAATTCCGAAATGAAACAATTTTAATCGGCGGCCGCACGGAACTTGCGTAGTGCTACGTAAGTGAAACGTTGTACTGGCGCGCCCATACAACAGAAAATAATGTTTGAGCGCAAAATTGCCAGAAAATCAGCTATCCATATGAATAATTTGCATAAAATCAAATTTTTCATGGGAGACGACTCGTGCTCAAAACAACAACCTTACGTAAAGCCGTCTTGTTCAGTCTGTATGGCGCCAGTGCGCTGGCACTGACGCCAGAGACCTACGCCCAAACCGCTGACGGCGCCGTGCAGTCGGTCAGCATCGTGGGGTCGCGCCGCGCAGCCAGCTCGGCCACCGACACCGTCGTACCCGTGGATATCATTCCACTCAGCAAAGCCGGCGAGACCGGCGGCCAGTTCGATCTGGCGCAGACGCTGACCTATATTTCGCCATCGTTCAACTCCACGCGTCAGACCGGCTCCGATGGCGCCGACCTGGTGGACTCGGCCGCGCTGCGCGGCCTGGGTTCGGACCAGACCCTGGTGCTGGTCAACGGCAAACGCCGCCACACCACCGCGCTGGTCAACCTGTTTGGCGCGCGTAACCGCGGCAACACCGGCACCGACATGAACGCCATCCCGATGATGGCGATTAAGGACGTGCAAATCCTGCGTGACGGCGCTGCCGCCCAGTACGGTTCCGACGCGATTGCCGGTGTCATGGACATCGGCCTCAAAAAATCCAAAGGCTGCGAAGCCGTGACCGGTTTCAGCGAATACAGCAAGCGCGACGGCAAGAACTACATGGCTTCCGCCTACTGCGGCTTTGAGATCGGCAATGGCGGCGTGCTCGGCGTGACCGGCGAGTACCTGGACCGTGGCCGCTCCAACCGCGCCGACGCCGACAATCCGCGCACCATCGGCGACAGCAAAACCAAGAACCAGACCATCTACCTGAACGGCGAGCTGCCCACCACTGGCACCGGCAAGCTGTACTTCACGGCCGGCGCGCAAAGCCGCGATGCTTCGTCCGGCGCTTGGGCGCGCGGCGGCATTGGCAGCGACGATATCCCGTCGCGCAACTCGGCGGCCATGTACCCGAACGGCTTCGTGCCATTCATCAACGCCAAGATCGACGACCGCTACGGCACCATCGGCCACCGCAACCAGATCGGCGACTGGAATATGGACCTGTCGCAGACCTATGGCTACAACAAGATGATCTACGACATCAGCAACACGCTGAATGCGTCGATCGCCAACAAGGACCTGCTGGCCGGCGGCAAAGGCATCAGCCCGAGCAGCTTCAACGCCGGCGGCTTCTCGTTTGAACAGCTGACCACCAACCTCGACTTCAACCGCTACTTCGATGGCGTGTTTGGCAGCGGTGGCCTGAACGTGGCATTCGGTGGCGAATACCGTCACGAGAACTACAAGATCTACGCTGGCGAAACTGGTTCCTACATTGATGCCGATGGCGTCGGGATTGGCGGCGCTGCTGGCAGCCAGGGCTTCCCGGGCTTCCAGCCTGGCGACCAGGTCAACGCCAATCGCCATAGCCTGGCCGTCTACCTCGATCTGGAAGCCGACCTGAGCGACACGGTCAAGGCACAGGGCGCGGTGCGCCATGAAAAGTACAGCGACTTCGGCTCGACCACCACCGGCAAGCTGGCTGGCAGCTGGCGCGTGGCCCCGACCGTGCTGCTGCGCGGTTCGGCCTCGACCGGCTTCCGTGCACCGTCGCTGCAGCAGATGTACTTCTCGTCCACCTTCACCGACTTCATCGGCGGCGTGCCGACCGACGTGGTGCTGGCGCCAAACAACAGCCCGGTCACCAACCTGGCCGGCATTCCCAAGCTGAAGGAAGAAAAGTCCACCAGCTTCACGCTGGGCTCGACCTGGACGCCGACGCAAGCCGTGTCCGTCACCGCTGACCTGTACCAGATCAAGATCAAGGACCGCATCGTGCTGTCCGGCCGTTTTGACGACAGCAACTATCCGGACCTGGCAGCCAAGCTGGCCACGCTGGGCGTCGGTCAGGCGCAGTTCTTCGTCAACTCGGTCGATACCAAGACCAAGGGCCTGGACCTGACCGCGTCGCACAAAACCACGTTTGGCGCCGACAAGCTGACCACCTTCCTGGCCATGAACGTCAGCAAAACCGAGGTGACCGGCATCCACGCGCCAGCGTCGCTGAAGGGTTATGAAGACGTGCTGCTGTCGGAGAAGGAACGCCTGTACATCGAACAGGGCGCACCGCGCTCCAAGGCCACGCTGGGCTTCGACTACACGCACGGCGCCTGGGAAAGCGACCTGAAAATTATTCACTTTGGTCCACAGACGCTGGGGACCTACAGCGGCACCGCGGCTGGCGTGGCGAACCAGCACTACGAGTCCAAAACCTCGGCGGACCTGGCGTTCACCTACACCATCAACAAGAACATGAAGTTCACGTTTGGTGGCAATAACATCTTCAACGTCCACCCAAGCACGCAGAATCCGGATGAAACCGATAACGGCTTCAAATACGAGTCGGTGCAGTTTGGCTTGAACGGCGCGTCCTATTTCGGCCGCCTGTACCTGAAGTTCTAAGCATGAGCCAGCTGCGCGCCCACGGTTTCCTGCTGCGGCCCTTCGTGGAAACCGACGCTGCCACCTTTGCGGCAGCGGTGCGCGAATCCACCGAGACGCTCGCCGTCTGGATGCCGTGGGCGCGCAGCGACTACACCGAGCAGGATGCGCTGGACTGGTTTGCCTTTTGCGCGGCAGGCCAGGCCAGCGGCAGTGCCTACGAGTTCGGCGTCTTCCGCCAGGATGACCTGCGCTTTGTTGGCGGCGCGGGCCTGAACCACTTCAATTCCGTTCATGGCTTCTGCAATCTCGGCTACTGGATACGCAGCTCGGCCTACCGCCAGGGCGCAGCCACGGCCGCTGTTGCCGCGCTGGCACGCCATGCATTTGACACCCTGCAGCTGTCACGCGTGGAAATCGTGGTCGCTGAGGGCAACGAAGCCAGCATGGGCGTGGCCCGCAAATCCGGCGCCACCTATGAATGTCTGGCGCGCAATCGCGTGCGCCTGAGCCAAGGCCCGGTTGCGGCCCACATCTTTTCGCTGATTCCGTAACGTTTGCTTACATCTCGCTAACTTAATCCAACTCGCGGCGGCCCTACACTCTGATTGTCTTAATTTTCGGCAATGAGGTGTTCCATGCGCCGCGCGTTCACGTTGATGTTATTCCTGTCCCTGCTGCAAGGCGCACTCGCCTGGGCAGCGTTGGGCAGCACGCCTTCCAATTTCGGCGGCACGCCGACCCAGACCCGCATGGCGGCACGCAGCCTGGCTGCCAGCGCCAGTGAATCGGTCTACACCGTCAGCCAGTCCACACTGGACAGCGGCACCATCGTGCGCGAGTACGTGGATAGCAACGGCGTGGTGTTTGCCGTCAGCTGGAACGGCCCGACGCTGCCCGACCTGCGCACGCTGCTTGGCGATAAATTCACCGTCATGACCAGCAACGCGGCCAAGCGGCCCAAGGCTGGCCATTCGCAGCTGGCGGTGGACCAGTCCGATGTAGTGATCGTCTCCAACGGCCATATGCGCGCTTACACCGGGCAAGCCTGGATCCCCGGCGCACTGCCGGCCGGCTTCGACACCAGTAGCATCGAATAAGGAAGCCGCCATGAAATCTTTATCTCTGGCCAGCGTGGTGCTGTGCCTGTTTCTGGCTGCGTGCGGCGGTGGCGGCGAGTCGTCCACCACCAGCAACGGCGCCACGACGGAAGCGATGGCGGCAGCCACGCCAGTAGTCAGCATCAGCGCCTCGCCGACGGCCACCACCACCGGCCAGGTGATTACGCTGACCTGGAACGTCAGCAATCCGCCGTCCAGCGGCTGTACGGCGTCCGGCGCCTGGAGCGGCAGTGTCGCCAGCAGCGGCACGCAAAGCGTGACCGCCGGTGCGGCGGGTACCGCCAATTACACCTTGACTTGCGGCAGCGTCAGTAACACGGCCGCTGTCACGGTCAGCACGCCGCCACCATCGCCGACGGTCGGCCTGACGCTGGCGCCGGCCAATATCACCACCGCGCAAAGCACGGTACTGAGCTGGTCGTCGGCCAATGCCACCAGCTGCACCGCCAGCGGCGCCTGGAGCGGCAGCAAGGCCACCTCGGGCAGCATCACCGTGACATCTACCGCAGCAGGCAATTTCACTTACAGCCTGGCTTGCACCGGCGACGGCGGCACGGCCAATGCCAGCGCCGCGCTCAGCGTGACGGCGGCGCTCAGCAACAGCACCGCAATCGTGGTCGACAATGGACCAAGCGGCGCCAACGGTGCAATCAATATCCCGTATGTGAGCGTTACGGTGTGCCGTCCTGGCACCACCACCTGCGAGACTATTGACCATGTGCTGCTGGATACCGGCTCCTACGGCCTGCGCCTGCTGGCCAGCCAGCTCAGCTCGACGCTATCGCTGCCGGCCGTGACCACCGCGTCAGGCGCGGCGGCGGGCGAATGTGGCAAGTTCATCAGCGGCTATACCTGGGGCGCAGTGCGCCAGGCTGACGTCAAGATGGCCGATGAAGTGGCGTCCGGTATTTCGATCCAGGTGATCGGCGATACGGGCGCGGCTTACGCCACCACGCCCTCCAGCTGCAGCAGCGCGGGGACCAACCTGGGGTCGCTGTCGGCCATGGGCGCGAAAGGCATCCTGGGCGTGGGCATGTTCAAGCAGGACTGCGGCACGAATTGCGCCAACGCGGCCATCAGCGGCGTGTACTACGCTTGCGCCAGCGGCAGCTGTACGGCCAGTGCCATGCCACTGACCAAGCAAATCAGTAATCCGGTGGCTTCGTTCTCGGTCAACAACAATGGCTTGCTGATCACGCTGCCCAGTGTCGGTACGGCGGGCCTGACCTCGGTCAGCGGCACGCTGATCTTTGGCGTCAACACGCAGAGCAACAACACCATCAACACCGAGACCATCTACAAAGCCAATAGCAGCGGCGATTTCAGCACCACCTACAAAGGCAAGACCTACAGCGCCAGCTTTATCGACAGCGGCTCCAACGGCTACTTCTTCAGCGACAGCACGATACGCCAGTGCTCGGGTGGCGACTTCTACTGCCCATCGTCCACGCTGTCGCTGAGCGCCACCAACACGGCAGCGGACGGCAGCGCTTCGGGCGCCGTCAATTTCAATGTGGTCAACATGGTCGGCCTGGCCTCGACCATCAGCGCGGCGCAAGTCGGCGGCACGGTGGGCAGTAGCAGCTCGTCCGGCAACTACTTTGACTGGGGCCTGCCCTTCTTCTACGGCCGCCGCGTGTTTGTGGTGATGGAAGCCAATACGGTCGCGGGCAAGGCCGGACCGTACTGGGCTTACTAGCGCGGTGAGGATTGCGCGTTCGGCGCCTGCTTCACGCGTACTGGCTCGGCCGTGGCCTTGAGTCCGCCGAGCGCAACCGGCACCGCAGCGCGGCCGGCTGCACGTACCACCTCGGCTTCGCTGATGAGCATGGCGCGCTGCTGATGGTGCAGCACGCCCAGCCGGCCCTGGTCGAGCAGGAACAGCTCGCGCAGCTCGAACGGACCGGTAGCATTGGCGATCAACTCCGGCGCGAAGTTGAGCGCAATGCTGCCCGTGCCCTGCTCCAGCCACTGCGCCGAATCGGCCACGCCCAGCGGCGTCAGCGCCCCCTTCACCGTGCCGTATAAAACGCCGCGTACTTCATAGCGCCCGGCCGTCGCCGCTTCCACGCCCACCGCCAGATTGACGCCTGCGCCGGAAGTCAGCTCAGCACTGCGCGTCAGGCGTGCCACGGGCATGGCGACCGGGAAGGCCAGCCGTATCGAGCGCTTGACTGTCTGGCCCTTTGTGCTGGCCGTACCTTCGGCCGAGATCTCCCACAAGCCCGGCGTTGGCGTTTCGTCCGCGTCCAGTGTCAACGTAGCGCGCATGCGCCCGCCGCTGTCGGCCTTGAAGCTGACCGGGAAGTGGCGCCCGGCCGGCGACACCACGTCGCCCGTCAGCTGGCTCAGCTTGACCTTGGCGCCATCCACCGCAGTTTCCAGCGCGGCTTGCAGTACCAGTTCGTTGCCGTGCAAATAGTGCAGCGCGCCGGTCTGCATGGTCAGTGCATACGGACTGTCCGGCTCCACCACGTTAACCAGGTAACGATCACTGCCGCTGGCGCCCTCCACCTTCAGCTTGAATTCGCCCGCACCCAGCGAGGATTGCAGCCGGAAGGCCGAGGTGCCTTCTGCGAACGGGATGTCGGCCTTGGCCAGCTTGTCGGCGGTGACCATGGCCTCCATACCCTCGCCGGCTTTCATCGCGCGGCCTTTCGGATCAATCACCGTCATGGACTGAGGATGGATGGCGGCCTGCTCGCGCGGACCGACCGTACTCAGCGCCTGCACCCGCACCAGCGCGCGCGGCGCCGTGGTATGCAGCGGCACGCCAGCAGCCAGCTCATCGGCCGTCACCGTGGTATAGGATTCCTTGCTGCGCGCAACGAAAGGCGCTGGTGCGACGGCGGCAATCTCCGGCGAGGCCCAGCTCAACGACACCGGCTCGCGTGCCACCACCGGCAGTGCGGCAGCCTCCGCTTTCATCGCGGCCGGCGCCGCAGGCACAACCACGGCCTTGGCGGCCAGATCGCCGCTCTGTGGCGGCAGCAAGCTGGCCGCGTACAAGGAATTGGCGCACGACAGCGTGGCGGCCACCAGTAATTTCAGACGTGTTTGCATGATGGTCCCTTTCAGATGTCGTTACGCAGGATGACGTCCAGGCCAAAGCACTGGCGGCGGCTCTGGTTGTGCGACAGCGGCTCGGCGCCGTTGGTCTTGTCCTTGTCGTTGAACCAGTGCGAGCCGGCGCCGGCCTGGCTGGTGCAGTTGAGGAAGCCGTCCGAGCAGCTGTCCAGCCAGCCCTGCGTGATTTCCAGTCCCACGTTCAGCGTGTAGCCGCCGCAATAGCTGTCGCTGTCGAACGGCGAGCTGTCGACATCGGTGCCGACGATGTTGTAGAACGGCTTGGGCAGCGCCGGCCGGCCCGCCGTGCCATACAGCCAGGACGCGTTGTAGTTGGCCATCCAGCTGGTCTGCTGCATGCGCACGGCGTCGCTCTTGTAGCCGAGCAGCCAGCCGACAGCGCTCTCGAATACATTGCCGCTGATGGCAGCGTCCGCCAGTGGCGTGCCCAGCGACGACGGCGCCAGCGCATTGGCCCAGCGTATCGCCTTGATGATGGCCGGGTAACGGCTGTCGGCGGTCGGGTTGGACATCAGCCAGCGCAGCACATTACCGCCGTTGGAATGGGTCTCCACCACCAGGTCGGTGATGTTGTTATTGACGATGAAGGGATACAGCTGATCGGCCAGGCAACCGACGGCTGCCGCACTCCACATGTACTGGTCGAAGTCGCAATTGATGACCACATACAGATTCTGATTCGGCAAACCTTGCTTCACCGAATTAATCATGTCCCAAGTCCAATAATTATTGGCAGCATCGGTCTGGTGACCCGTGCCATGCACAAACGCCACGCCCGTATTGCCGGCGGATGCGGGCAGCGCTGCTGTCAGCGCCGCCACTATCGCCGCCCCAGTGATCCATCTATTGCGTAGTTTCATGCCTTGTCTCCATGGTGGTTGATCGAAGGATGACGCATCTCTATGCGCCCCGGCCGCTTGTGGCTCCGGCACGCTCAACAAGACTAGGGAAAAGTTGGTTAAATGGTATTGTTTAAATGTGCCACAAAGTTGCTAAATCACGCCAAGGCTCGTGCGGCCCGCTATTAGCGGCTCGCGGCGCAAACATTTGCGTTTTGTCATGCGTATGTCATGTTGTTTGATTAGAGTCACAACCTTAATTTTTCTCACTCTTGGGGTAGCAATGAAACTGAATCTGGTGATGTTGGCGGCAATGACTGCGGCCGGCCTTGTAGCGTGCGGCGGCGACAGCGCCCCGGTGGCAACCACTCCACCGGCACCGGCGATCCCGGAAGGCACCACCGTTACGCTGGCGCTGTTGGAAACCACCGACATCCACACCAACGTGATGAGCTACAACTACTACTCGCTGGCCGAGGACACCAGCCTGGGCCTGGAACGCACCTCGTCGCTGGTCAAGGCCGCGCGCACCGAGAACCCGAACAACGTGCTGCTCGACGACGGCGACGTCATCCAGGGCACGCTGCTGGGCGACCTGCAAGCCGTGACCAGGCCGATCGCCTGCAGCGACACGCTGGCCGTGCACAAAGTCATGAACGCCATGAAGTTCGACGGCGGCGGTTTCGGCAACCACGAATTCAACTACGGCCTGCCGTTCCTGAGCCAGATCACCAACACCGACTTCGGCATCCCCGGCATCACCAAGCCCACCGGCAACTGCGGTGCGCCAACCTTCCCGCTGGTGCTGAGCAACGTCACCGGCGTGGCCAGCGGCAAGCCGATCGTGCAGCCCTACTCGCTGCTGCCAAAAACCTTCTCGGCCACCAAGCCCGACGGCAGCAAGCTGGACGTGAAAATCAACATCGGCATCATGAGCTTTGTGCCGCCGCAGATCCTGGAATGGGACCAGAAAAACCTGGCCGGCAAAGTCGCCGTCACCGGCGTGCAGGAAGCCGCCAAGCAATACGTGCCTGAAATGCGCACCAAGGGCGCCGACCTGGTGGTCGCGCTGTCGCACGGCGGCCTGGACCCAAGCGCCTACAGCCCGAAAATGGAAAACGGTTCCTACCACCTGACCACCACCGGCATTGACGCGCTGCTGATCGGCCACTCGCACCTGATCTTCCCGAAAGGCAAAGAAGCCAACGCGCCAGCGCTGGACCCATCGTTTGCCGCCTTCCCGGCCAGCGCCAACATCGACGCCGTCAACGGCTTCGTCAACGGTGTGCCGACCGTGATGGCGCAAAGCTGGGGCCGCCGTCTGGGCATCATCAAGCTGACGCTGGCCTACACCGGCGGCAAATGGGTGGTGCAGCCCACCAAGACCACGGTGGAATCGCGCGGCTTCAAATACACCGACGGCAGCACCAACATCGCCGCCGACAGCAGCGTCGCTCCGCTGGTCGCCACCGAACACGCCGCCACCATCGCCTTCGCCAAGCAGCCGCTGGGCGTGACCACCGACTTCGAGATGTCGTCCTACTTCTCGCTGGCCGGCGATGTGACCGCGATCCAGCTCGTGAACCAGGCACAGCTCGCGTATGTGAAAAACTTCATCGCCACCAGCACCGACGCCACGCTGGCCAGCTACAAGAACATTCCGGTGATTTCGTGCAGCGCGCCGTTCAAGGCCGGCCGCAACGGTCCATCCGACTTCACCGACGTGGCGCCAGGCGCCAGCGCGGCGGTACCGGTTGGCCTGCAAGTGCGCAACCCGGGCGACCTGTATCTGTATTCGAACAACAACCTGCAAGCGGTGAAGATCAAGGGTTCCGACCTCAAGGCCTGGCTGGAAACGGCAGCCAAGCAGTTCGGCCAGATCGATCCGGCCAAGACCGCCGAGCAGGACCTGGTACCGTCGTACGGCACCATCTACAACTACGACGTGTTCTACGCCGAGAACAACGCGCTGACCTATCAGATCGACGTCACCAAGCCAGCTGGCAGCCGCATCGTCAACCTGACTTACAACGGCAAAGCGATTGCGGATGCGGACGACTTCATCGTCGCCACCAACGACTATCGCGCGGGCGGCGGCGGTGCGGTGCCGGGCATTGATGGCAGCAAGACCATCATCAAATCGCCGGATGCCAACCAGACCGTGGTCAGCAACTACCTGGCGGCGCAAGGCACGGCCACCGGCAAGGTCACGCTGACCGGCAATGGCAGCGCGCGCAGCTGGAGCTTCGTCAAGATAGCGACCGCTGGTCCGGTAATCCTGCGTTCGGCGCCTGGCCACCTGGCGCTGGCGAAGAGCAACGGCATCACCGCCGTCACGGCCGAAGGCAGCCTGGACGCCAGCGGCTTTGCCAAGTACACCATCGACCTGAGCAAGTAATCACCATGCGACTCCAACACTACCCCGGCGCGGCTTTGCTCGCAGTGCTGGGGTCGGTGTTCCTGCTGGGATGCCAGATGCAGCAGGAGAAACCGACCTCGGCGCAGATTGAAGTGATTGGCATGAAAGCCAAGCAGGAAGCGGACGCCCATGCCGAGCGCAAGCTCATGGCATGGTCGGAGCAGAATCTGCCGGTGGCGCAGCGCGAGCTGGCCATCCTCTACCAGACGCGCCCCGAACAACGCGCCGATGCGCTCAAGCTGTTTGAGCAGTCGGCACGCGGCGGCGATACGGAAGCCGCGTTCCAGCTGGGCGAGATGCTGCGGGTGGGCGTGTTGGGCGTCGCCGCCGCACCAGCGGCAGCCGCACCGTGGTACACGCAAGCAGCCCAGCACCAGCATGCGCGCGCATCGTTGATGCTGGGTCTGCTCTACAAGAACGGCGAAGGCGTGAAGCAAGACGCGGCCCAGGCAGCGCACTGGCTCACCGCAGCGGCAGAGCTGGGCAACGCCCACGCCATGTTCCTGCTGTCCAACGTCTACCGCGAAGGCGCCGGCGTCGCGCCAGACCAGGCCCAGGCCCGCCACTGGCTGGAAGAAGCAGCCGAGCACGAATACCCGCCAGCAATCCAGGAACTGGCCATGACCGTCCAGCTCGGCGACGCCCTGAGTCCCAAAGATGAGCTACGCGCCAGCCACCTCATGAAAGAAGCCAGCGAACACCGCCGCAACAACTGGAACCGCTTTTAAATAGCACAAAGCCAGCAGGACCCGCAGTGCTAGAATCGATTCTCACTGCGGGAGAAAAATCATGGCGGATCATATTTTGGAAGAAGCAGACAACAACGATCTGCATGTTTTGGCAGATCAACGTTTCAAGAACTTCCTTGCCACCCAAAAAACCATCCCGTGGGCCGAAGCAAGCGCCTATCTGGACAAGCGTGCTGCTGGCAACACCCCCTCTCTTCCGCAGCCTCAACAGTTTGTCCCTTAACGATGGCCCGCATCGAACTGATGCCCGAGGCGTTAGATGACTTGGACCGCATCGTCAACCACCTGGTTCAAAGCAAAGCCGTCAATATCCCAAAGAAGATTGCGGAAATTCAGCAAGCGATCAGCGTGCTGCAAACAAGCCCCAGAATTGGCCATGCCATTAGCAATGACAAGCGAGAGCTACTCATCGGCCAAAGACGTCATGGATATGTTGCTGTGTACAGCTACCTTGCGGACATTGATTGCGTATTTGTGCTGACCATACAGAGCCAGCGGCAACAACGTTAAGCAATGCACAGACCGAAGCTCTTCGCACTCCTAGACTGAATGTGCAGTCCCATTCGCCACGCAAGGAGCCGACATGAGAACCACTTCGCACACACCTGGTAAAGTTACCAAGCCCATCCCTACCGAAACCGATCCGCAAGACGCCATCACGTTGCTGACGGAAGATCACGAGCATGTGAAATCGCTGTTCGAGCAATATGAAGAACTGGGCGATCGTGCTCATGTGAGCAAACACAAGCTCGCATTGCAAATCTGCGATGAACTGACGCGGCACACCATGATCGAGGAAGAAATCTTCTACCCGGCCGTGCGCAAAGCCATCAAGGAAGACGACCTGATGGATGAAGCAGTGGTGGAGCACGCCTCCGCCAAAGACCTGATCGCGCAAATCCAGAGCATGGAGCCGACCGAAGACCTGTTTGACGCCAAAGTCAAAGTGCTGTCGGAAATGATCGACCACCACGTCGGCGAAGAGGAAAACGACATGTTCCCCAAAGTCCGCAAAGCCAAGCTGGACCTGATGGAACTGGGCGAAGCCATGGCCGCCCGCAAAGAAACCATCGAACTGCCACCGCACTAATTAAAATCCGGGGTCAGTTCTTGCAATCCAACACGGGCTCTGCCGTAGCAAGCGCTACGGCAGAGCCCGTGTTGGATTGCAAGAACTGACCCCGGATTATTTGACCGCGAGGCGTTCCATTTCGTGCTGCATGTTGTCGATCGCGCGTTGGTTGTACTGGTCGGCGAAGTAGGCGTCGCGGAATAGCTCGCCGGCCTGTGCTTTGCGGCTCAGGTGCGCCAGCGCGCCGCCGCGCTGGGCGCGGTAGGTGGCATCCGGCAGGTGGATGTATTCTTGCCGGATGGCGCGCGCGTAGTTCTGGTAGACCTCGTCATCCTGCCCCAGGATTGCCAGGTCCACGCACAATAGGATGTCTTTCAGCCGGTGGGTGATGGCGGCTTCCTGGAAGTGGTCGGTGGCGCGTATCAGCTCGGCCGCGTCGCCCATTTCCTGCCCCAGATGGCTGCCCAGCCACAGTTGTGCGCTGGCTTCTTCGTTGGTCAGCGCGGCCGGGTCGGGATTGTGGCCATACTCGGCGTCATGGAACCAGAACGCCTGCTTGATGATGTCGACGTCGGCCGGATCGGGCCGCGTGTTGGCGGCCCATACGCGGATTTCGCACAGGCCATGCACCAGGTGGTCGAGGTTGTGGTAGTAGCGCGCGGCGCCGCCGTATGCGGTCGCTCCGGTCAGCTGGGCGAACCAGTCGTCCGCATGGGCAATCGCGATGGCGTCGCGGTGTTCGTAGTCCCACAGCGTTTCCCATTCCTTGCGCAGCCAGCTCAGTACCCACGCGTGATAGGCCGGGCCGGGCACGAATTTCTTCATGATCCAGTTCCAGCCGATCGGCCCTTCCAGTGCTTTCACAAATGATGAGCTGACCGAGCCCAGGTCGCGCGGCGGCATCACGAACACGGTCTTGGCGCCTTGCAGCACGTCGACGTTGGTTTGCTGGATCAGGTTTTCGTAATCAAAGTCGGCGGTGGTGCGGATGCCGCGGATCAGGCATTCGACGCCCTGCTTCTTGGCCGCGCGCGCGGTGTAGTCGCCGCGCACGATCACCACCGAGACATTTTCCCAGCCCTGTTCGGCGCAGCTGAGCGCGATGATGCTTTTGCGCTCTTCGGCCGAGAACTTGGGCTTCTTGGCCGGATTCTCGGACAGGAACACCACCACCTCGTCCGCCAGCGAACGGGCTTCGTTGATCACCCACATGTGTCCATTGGTGATCGGGTCCAGCGTTCCCGAAAAGCCGATTTTCTTCATGCACCACTCCAAAACCGTGTCAAAACGGCATTTTAAGCTGGAGTGGCCTTGATGGTGTCAGGAAAATCGACTTTGACCTTCAAGCCGCCCAGACGCTCGGACTGGTCCAGCGACAGCACGGCGTTATGGCGCTCGGCAATCGACTGCACAATCGCCATGCCCAGGCCGCTACCGCCGGCAGGGCTGCCCGGCACGCGGTAGAAGCGGCTGAACACGCGTTCACGCTCGTCGGCCGGGATGCCGGGGCCGGAATCTTCCACGCTCAGCAGGATGCGCGGCTTGGCATTTTTTGTGGCGGCGACGCTACGCCGCACTTCAATATCGACGGTGCCGCCCGCCGGCGTGTATTTGATGGCGTTGTCGATCAGGTTGCGCAGCAGGATCAGCAAGGCGTCCTGCTGGCCGGCTACCATCACGTCGTCGGCGTGATAAACGCCCAGGTCGATCTGGCGCGCTTGCGCCAGGCCGTTCATATCGCCCAGCACCCGCTTGACCAGTTCGCCCAGGCTGACCGGTTCCAGCTTGATTTCCTCGCTGCCGCCTTCCTGGCGCGCCAGTACCAGCAGCTGCTCGACCAGGCGCGTCGCGCGTTCGATGCCGGCCGTCACGCGCGACACGGCCACTTTGCGCGCCGCCTCATCCTGTGCGCGCTCCAGGCTCAGCACCTGCAATTTGAGCGCTGCCAACGGCGTGCGCAGTTCGTGCGCGGCGTCGGCCACAAAATGCTGCTGCGCCTCGAACGCCGTGCGAACACGCGCAAACAGCAGGTTCAGCTCCTGCACCAGCGGCAGTACTTCATCGGGCAGATCGCTTTCCGACACGGGCGACAAATCCTCGGCCTGGCGCGCCGCCACCTGCCGCTTGACGCGCGAGACCGGCGCCAGCGAACCGGACACCACCCACCACACCACCAGCATCAGCACCGGCGCCATGACGGCAATCGGCCCCACCGTGCGCAAGGCCAGCGTGCCGGCCATGCGCTGGCGCACCGCCATGTCCTGTGCGATCTGTACGGTCTGGTTGGAAGTCTGCACCGAGAACACCCGGTAGGTGGTCTTGTTGACGCGGACGTTGGAGAAGCCCAGCACGGCGCGCTGTGGCAGGGCCGCGCGCGACAGCGAACGGAACACCTGCGCGCCGTCCGGCGTCCATACCTGCACCACGAGGTCGTCGTTTTCGGGATCGGCTGCCGTGTCGGCGGCCTTGTTGGTCAGCGTGGCGCTGGAGCGCAGCGACATCGCCATCTGCTGCATGTGGTAGTCGAAGATCTGGTCAGCGTCGCTGAGCGCGCTGCGGTAGGCGATCATCGCCTGCGCCAGCGCGGCCATGGTGATGGCCGCCAGCAGGAACCACAGCAGGCGTCCGCGCAGCGAGTGGGTCGGAACCGGCACGCGCGGCAGCGGCGGCATCCTTACCTTCATAGTTTCGGCACCATATAGCCCAGGCCACGCACGTTCTGGATCAGCTCCGCGCCCAGTTTCTTGCGCAGGCCGTGGATGTAGACTTCCACCGCGTTACTGTTGACTTCGTCCTTCCAGCTGTACAGCTTTTCCTCCAGCTGATGGCGCGACAGCACGATGCCCGGGCGCGCAATCAGCGCTTCCAGCACCGCCCATTCACGCGCCGACAGGCTGACTGGCTTGCCGTCCGCGATCACTTCGCGGGTTTGCGGATTGACCGTGACGTTGCCATGCTCGAACACCGGTTCGGCGCGGCCTGCCGAACGGCGCAGCAGCGCGCGGATACGGGCCAGCAGCTCGTCGAGGTCGTAGGGTTTGAGCACATAATCGTCGGCGCCAGCATCGAGGCCGGCAATCCGCTGTTCCTTGGCGTCGCGCGCGGTAGCGATCAGCACCGGCGTCAGCTCCTTGCGCAGGCGCATCGAGCGCAGCACGTCGAGGCCATCCTTGCGCGGCAGGCCCAGATCCAGCAGCACCAGATCGTAGGTCTGGGTCTGCAGCGCGGTATCGGCCATGTCGCCATCCTTGACCCAGTCGACCGCGTAGTGCTCGGCCCGCAAGAGGTCCAGCACTACTTCGCCTATCATCGTGTCGTCTTCTACCAGCAGAAGTCGCATATTATTCCCTTTCTGTTTTTGTTCAGCGTTCTGCCGGCCCGAAGTTTATCCCAGACGGACCGGTATGAAGATTTTATCGTCGCCGCGCTGGATCAGCAATGCCACCGACTTGCCGGCCTTGCCCACCACCTCGCGCACCTGGTCGATGCTGTTGACCGGACGGCCATTCACCGATAGCAGCACGTCGCCCGGCTGCACGCCGGCGTTGGCGGCCGCTCCACCTGCATCCTGGATCAGCAGGCCGCTGCCGATGCCGGATTCACGGCGTTCCGACGGGTCCAGCGGACGCAGCGACAGGCCCAGGCGCAGCTTGGCGCTGGCCTGATCGGCCGGCGCCGCGTCTTCGCGCGCCACCTTGTCGTTGGCGTTACCCAGGGTGGCCGTCACCTGCATCGGCTTGCCCTGGCGCCAGACGTTCAGCGTGATTTTCTCGCCGGGCGTCGACAGGCCTACCGTCGAAGGCAAGTCGGCCGAGCTGACGATCTTCTGGCCATTCAGCGCAAGGATCACGTCGCCCGCCTTGAGGCCGGCTTTATCGGCCGGACCGCCGCGCTCGACATTGGACACCAGCGCCCCTTCCGGCGTCGCCAGGTTGAAGGAATCGGCAAAGCCCTGGTTCACTTCCTGCACTGTCACGCCCAGCTTGGCGTGCACCACCTTGCCGGTGGCGACAATCATGTTCTTGATCTTGGTGGCGACATCAATCGGAATCGCAAACGACAAGCCCTGATAACCACCGGTCTGGCTGTAAATCTGCGAGTTGATGCCCACCACTTCGCCGCGCGTGTTGAACAGCGGGCCGCCCGAGTTACCCGGATTGACCGCGACGTCGGTCTGGATGAAGGGCACGTTACCATCCGGCAGCGACCGGCCCTTGGCGCTGACCACGCCGGCGGTGACGGTGTTATCGAGGCCGTATGGCGAGCCGATCGCCAGTACCCATTCGCCTACTTTCAAGTCATTGCCTTTGGCCAGCGGCACCACGGGCAGGTTCTTGGCGTCGATCTTGAGCACGGCAACGTCGCTTTGCGGATCCGAGCCCAGCACCTTGGCGCGGAATTCGCGGCGGTCGGTCAGTTTGACCACCACCTCGCTGGCGTCGCGCACCACGTGGGCATTGGTCAGGATGATGCCGTCCGGGCTGATGATGAAGCCCGAGCCCAGGCCGTGGGTAGGCGCCTGGCGCTGCTGGCCACGTTGCTGGCCCTGGAAGCGGCGGAAGAATTCATAGAAGGGATCGTCGGCAAACGGATCGTTGCGGCCTTGCGGACCGTCGCCATCGTAGGCGGTCTTGGTGCTGCCGGTGACGTTGATGTTGACCACGGCCGGGCCATTGTGGGCGGCGATGACACTGAAGTCCGGCAGCGCGATGGCAGGCGCGCCGACCGGAGCAGGCGCGGCAGCAGGAGCGGCGGCGACAGCGGGAACGGTGGCGGCGGCAACGGCGGCATTCTGTTTGACTGCGACTGCACCGCCGACACCGACCACGCCCAGTACGGCGACTGCGACGGCGGCACGTTTGAGAGTAGATGTGGACATAACGGTTCTCCTGAATCAATAAGGATTTTAGATGTATCCAATATGAGGGTAAAAACTTAGGCCCTACTTAACCAAAAACGGGGCCGTAACGCAAAACTGGCCGGATAAACCGGCCAGTTGTCAGGACTTGCTTAAAGCGGAATTAAGCAGCTGCGCGTTGCTCCAGCGCGGTCACGTTGTCGCCACCGTCGATGACGATTTTGCGGGGTTTCAGCGCTTCAGGAATCTCACGCACCAGCTCGATGGTGAGCATGCCGTTGTCGAAGCTGGCGCCGGTCACCTTGACGTGGTTGGCCAGCTGGAAGCGCTGTTCGAAGTCGCGTGCTGCGATGCCACGGTGCAGATAGTTGCGCTCGCTGGCGTCCTTCTGTTTGCGGCCTACCACGGTCAGCGAATCACGTTCGAAGGTGATGTCGATTTCCGCGCGGCTGAAGCCGGCCAGCGCCATCACGATGCGGTACTGGTCATCGGAGACCAGTTCGATATTGTAGGGAGGATAGCTTGGGGTGTCGTTGCGCTGGGCGTCGTTGAGCATTTGTGCCAGACGGTCAAAGCCAATCGCGGAACGATACAGTGGGGCGAGGTCAAAAGTACGCATGGTAGATATCCTTGTCAAAATAAGCGATATGGTTAAAGTCGGGGGGTTTCCCCTGCTCGCGGTCCCCATCTGGGCAACCGCTGAGTCCCATATAAGTTGCCTCGCAACGCTTTCAAGAGTCTTTTTTCAAAAAAATTTACGCTGCGCTGCGTCATCGGTTTACAAGATTTGCAAGTTGCTTGCGTGCTACACTCGTCCTCTTGTCAACCGTTTTATCGCTTAGATCATGTCACTGACCCGTGCTGTACTTGCTGCCGTGCTGGCTACCGCCTTCAGCGCCCAGGCCGCATCCGACCTGCCTTATCCTGGCACCATCGTACTCAAAGTCGACGCTTCCGACACCGCGCAAAATATCTTCCGCGTGCGCGAAAGCATTCCCGCCAAACCCGGCAAACTGACGCTGCTGTATCCCCAGTGGATACCTGGTAACCACGGCCCCAGCGGCGCGCTGAGCCAGTTCGCCGGCCTCAAGGTCAGCGCCAACGGCCAGCCGCTGGAATGGAAGCGCGACATGGTCAACGTGTATGCCTTCCACGTCACCGTGCCCAAAGGCGCGAACAGTGTGGACATCGAATTCCAGTACCTGTCGCCCGTGGAAGCCAACCAGGGCCGCACCACCATGACCAACGACATCCTTGGCGTGCAATGGCAATCGGTGACGCTGTACCCGGCCGGTTATAGCAGCAACAAGATCACCGTCCAGCCCAACCTGAAAGTGCCGGCCGGCTGGCAATACGGCAGCGCGCTGGAACAGCAGACGCGCGACGGCGACGAGGTCGCCTTCAAGCCGCTGGACCTGGAAACCCTGGTCGATTCGCCGCTGTTCGCGGGCCGCTACTTCCGCCGCATCGACCTCGACCCGGGCGCAAAAATTCCCGTGCACCTGAACGTGGTGGCCGATACGGCCGAACAGCTGGAAGCAACGCCGGAACAGATCGCCCCGCACCGCGCGATGGTGCAGCAGGCCTACAAGCTGTTCAACTCGCAGCACTACAAGCACTACGATTTCCTGTTCGCCATCAGCGATGAATTCGGCGGCATCGGCCGCGAACATCACCAGTCGAGCGAGAACGGCGTCAAGCTGGGCTACTTCAGCGAATGGAATAAATACGAAGCGCGGCGCGAACTGCTGTCGCACGAATTTACGCACTCGTGGAACGGCAAGTTCCGCCGCCCGGCCGGCCAGAATGTCCCGGACTTCAACACGCCGCTGCAAAACGAACTGCTGTGGGTGTACGAGGGCCAGACCCAGTACTGGGGCGCCGTGCTGGCAGCACGCTCGGGCCTGATCAAGCCTGAACATACGCGCGACATGATTGCCGCCACCGCTGCCCGCTACGACAACGTCAAAGGCCGCGAATGGCGTGCCGTGCAGGACACCGTCAACGATCCTATCGTCAACGCGCGCCGTCCGCAGGGGTGGAACAACTGGCAGCGCGCCGAAGACTACTATTCGGAAGGCGAACTGATCTGGCTGGATGCCGACACCAAGATCCGCGAGCTGTCGGGCGAAAAGAAATCGCTCAACGATTTCGCCCGCAGCTTCTTTGGCGTCGATGACGGCGTCAACGTCGCCAAGCACTACACGTTTGACGACGTGGTGAAAGCACTCAACGCCGTGCAGCCTTACGACTGGGCGCCGTTCCTGCGCAGCCGCCTGGATGGCCATGGCCCCGGCGCACCGCTGGACGGTCTGGCGCGCGCGGGCTGGAAGCTGGTCTACACCGACAAGCCAACCGATTTCCTGAAAGCGCAGGAAGACTTGAGCAAGTCCGCCAACTTCCAGTACTCGCTGGGCTTCTCGGTTGGTGCGGATGGCAAGCTGGAAGCGTTCCAATGGGAAGGCGTCGGCTTTAAAGCGGGCCTGGCGGGCGGCACCCAGCTGCTGGCAGTCAATGGCCGCGCCTACAAGCCGGAGCTGCTGCGGGCTGCGGTGACGGCCGCCAAGACGTCGAAGGAGGCAATCAATCTGCTGGTTAAAAAAGGCAGCCTGTATCAGACGGTCGCGCTGGACTATCACGGCGGCCTGAAATATCCACGCCTGGAACGCATCGATGGCACGCCAGATCGTCTTGAGGCGATTTTGCAACCGATGAAATAATTTTCATGCAAGATTGAAGGGGGCTCGCGCTATACTGGTTTCATGCCAGACCGGAACGACGCCCCTGCCCCCGCACGCACAGAGTTGGATGAACTGCGCGCGTCTGACCGCATCTTTCGCGCGCTGCTCGACCATGCGCCCGTGCTGATTTCCACCAAGGATCTGCACGGCACGATCACCATGGCCAACCGCCATTTTGAAATCCTCGATGGCTACGATGCCGCGACCTTCGTCGGTGGCAATGTCTTCGATCTGTTCCCAGCCGATATCGCCGAACGGCTGTGGCGCAACGACCGCAAGGCCGCGCTGGAAAAGCGCGCCGTGCACGAAGAGGAACAGGTCTACCACCGCGACAAAACCTTGCACAGCTACATGACGGTAAAGTTCCCGCTGCTCGATGAGCACGGCGAAGTCTATGCCACCTGCGCCGTCTCCACCGACATCACCGACGCCAAAGCCGCGCGCATCGATAGCGTGACGGATGAACTCACCGGCCTCAACAACCGTCGCTACTACAACATTCGTTTCGTCGAAGAACAAAAACGCGCGCGCCGCGACCAGCGTACGCTAACCTTGCTGCTGGCGGACGTTGACCGCTTCAAGGAATACAACGACACCTACGGCCACCCGCAAGGCGATGAAGTGCTAAAAGCCGTGGCCCAATGCATGCGCCAGACCTTGCATCGTCCTGGTGACCTGTGCTTCCGCATGGGCGGCGATGAATTCGCCTGCCTGTTCAGCAGCAGCGGCCCCGGGGAAAGCATGGCGATGGCGGAACAACTGCGCAACTGCATGGCCGCACGGTTGCTGCCGCATGCGGGCAATCCGCCGGCAAACCATGTAACCTTGTCGCTCGGCCTGGCGTTTATCGCGCCAGATTCTCAAGATGGCCAGGAGGAAATCTACCGCCTGGCCGATCAGGCGCTGTATCGTGCCAAGCACAAGGGGCGAAACACGGTATCGCGCTAAAGGATGCCCATGCTGACACTCCACACCTGGACCACGCCCAACGGCCGCAAAGTACCCATCATGCTGGAAGAACTGGGCCTGCCGTACACCATCAAGACCGTCAATCTCAAAGAGAACGAGCAATTCCAGCCGGCCTTCCTGGCGCTCTCTCCCAACAACAAGATCCCGGCAATTGAAGACACCGATGAAAACGGCAAGCGTTTCAGCATCTTCGAAAGCGGCGCCATCCTCACCTACCTGGCCGAGAAAACCGGCAAGCTGCTGCCCATTTCCGGCCCTGAGCGCTACAAGGTGCTGGAGTGGCTGCACTGGCAGATCGGCGGCCTTGGGCCGATGCTGGGTCAAGTGGGCTTCTTCACGCGCTCGGAAGAAAAATCCGGGCTGGCCATCAAGCACTTCGTCGATGAAGCCGACCGTTTGTTGACGGTGATGGACAAACAGCTGTCCCAGCACGACTACATCGCCGGCGCTGCGTACAGCATTGCCGACATCGCCTGCTATCCATGGGCGGTAGGTGTGCTGGACAAGCTGAAACCAGCGCTGGGCGACAAGCTGGACAGCAAGCCGCATCTGCAACGCTGGCTCAAGCGCATCGGCGAGCGTCCCGCGGTCCAGCGCGGTATGGCCTTACCCCGGATTTAGTGTATGCTGAGTCCATGACTCAAGACACCGACATCCATCTCAGCGGCCCCTTCAAGGCCACCGACGGCTCCGGCCGTGCCCACGACGCCACAGCAATCCGTATCTTCGACGAAGGCTACGGTGCGATAGACGTCTACGTGGATTTCAAAGCGCCGATCAGCGGCCTGCACAAGGACAAGGCGCTGATCGCCGCCGTGATCGCGCAACTGCGCAGCGTGGGCTACAAAGGCCCGGATCTGACGCCCGGCGATCCGGTGCTGCAGGAAGGCCGTCTGCTGGTGCTGGAAGCGCCCGACGAATTCAGCACCTTCGCGGCCAGCAAGGGTTGGAAAGACCTGTCGGAAGACTTCTAAAACAGATAACGTTCAGCCCAGGTCGCAATCAGATTGGCGACATAGACCGCGTCTTCGCGCCGCGTGAGCAAGTGGTCGGCGCTGTCCAGCGAGATAAAGCTCTTGGGATGCTTGGCCGCAGTGAAAATCTCCATCGCGTTGCTGAGGCCGACCGTATCGTCACCCGGCGCGTGCATCACCAGCAGCGCGCGCCGCAAGCCTGCAATCTTCAACTTTAAATTGTGCCCGCCCGCATCCTCAACGAACTGTTGCTTGATGCGGAAAGGCCGCCCCGCCAGTTGCACCTGCGCCTCGCCCTCGCGCGCGATTTCGTCCAGATGCTGGCTGAACATCCCCGTCACATAAGACGGATGGCTGGGCGCGGCGATGGTCACCACCGCTTTCACCTCCGGCATGTCCGCAGCAGCAGCCATTACCGCCGCGCCGCCGAGGCTGTGGCCGATCAACAGGCCTGGCGCCTGGTAGCTGGTTCGCATAAAATCCGCCGCGGCCACCAGATCGGCCAGATTGGACGAGAAGTTGGTATTGGCGAACTCGCCTTCGCTGGCGCCCAGGCCGGTAAAATCAAAGCGCAGCACGGCGATGCCATGCTCGGTCAGCGCCTGCGCGACGCGGCTGGCGGCAAACACGTCTTTGCCGCAGGTGAAGCAGTGCGCGAACAAGGCATAGGCTTTGACCTCGCCATCCGGTCCGTCCAGCCGCGCGGCCAGCTTGTGGCCATGGGCACCAATAAATTCTTGTCGTTGTGATTTCATAAAGGAGTAGGCTATGCGTTTCCAACACTACAAAGGCGGTATCTACGAGCTGGTCTGCGAGGCCACGCTGGAATCCGACCTCAGCACCATGATTGTATATCGTGCCGCCAATGGTTCCATCTGGTGCCGCCCGCGCGAGGTGTTCTTTGAAATGATCGAGGTGGATGGCAAACAGGTGCAGCGCTTTACGCCGATGGAAGAATGAAACTGGCGCGGTTGAACCGCGCCAGTTTCATGGGCTTACAGCGAATCGCTGTCGGTGCAGCATGGACTGGCGACGAGCCTCGCGTACTCGTCGGTATCCACCAGGCGCTGGGTACGGACAGTTAGCCTGGTTTCCAGGACATCTTTTACACAGGAAGAAATCGCATAGGCGACCTTGCCCGGGTTGCGACGAGATGGATACACGAAGCCATGTACCGCGCCCTGGTGCTCCCGGATGATTTTGCCGATCTCCCAGCCCAGCCACTGGCACCACTCATAGTCGGGACCGCGCAGTTCATCGTAGATGCCCAGCACACTGACAGCTTCTCCAGACAAATCAAAAAGGCGCAATGGTTCGCTGAAATCAAGCTGGGCGATGACGGCGTTTTCCGCAGCAGCACTGAACCTGAAGTGGCCAGGTGCAGTGGCGATCTTGTTGCGCAAGCGCCCTTCCACGATGGCAGTGAAAATGTCTTCCGCGCCATAGATCCAGAAAGGCCCATCGCCCTCTCGATCCAGCATGACAGCTGGCGTTCCAAACCGGTCATGATGATCTGACCTTGTTGGCCAGATAAAACGCTTGTCACGTGCTGCACGAATGATGGCCTGGTTGGGCGATAGTTCGATGATTTGAGCTGCCAGCACTTTACGTAAAAGATCTGGTGCTGGCAGCCGTTTTGCTACTTCAATTGGAATTGCTTCATCTTGTTGCAACATGTCGTTAGCTCACGGGTTCTGACATGCTCCTGAGTTGCCACTTCGCCTGCTCAACCACCTTACGCATGCGCTCATTCGCGGGTAGTTTCAGCATCGCTCGTTGGCTGTTATGCATTTCAATCCGCGTCTCGAATGGTAGCCCCGCCAGTACCTCTGCGGGAGACAGCTCATTCAATTCGTCAAATTCGCTGACCCAGAAAGCATGGATTTCTCTGCTCGGCGTATCCTCTAGCTCGGTCAATACCGGGGCGATCAGCTCGGGCACCGGCTGGATAAATTGCCATGCCGGGAACTCCTTGCCAATACTTCGTCCAGTTGGGGTGATGCAGTAAAACCGCTTCTGCTCCACAGCACGATACAACGATGCCTGCGAAAGCTGCACCCGTCCCTGCTCGAGAACCTCCGAGGCCTTGAGTTTCGACACCGGTAGATGGCTTGGACGATCAGCTTCGCTGATAGCGCCTGTCGTCAGCACATCTTTCACTTCCAGTATTGCCTGTCGTACCAGCTTAATCAGACGAGCATCTTCAGGCTTTTTCGCAAGCGCATCAAGCCGTCCAGCAAGCAGCCGGGAAAACTGCTCGACAGCAGACAGATCACTCTCGGTCAAGGCTGATTTAGAAGTTGGTGTCATCTTTCTATCCTCAGGCAACTTGTGGTGGGGCTATGGACGGGTGGGTTGCGGTTATCCTGCGCACACAATGAAGCTCCTCCATCAGCGCACGACGGAATTGCTCCACTTCCTGCTCGAGCGTCTCTTGACCTGCGTCGCATTCTGTAAAATCAATCATGACCGCTTCCGGTGTGAGAATTCATTAGCTATACCATAGCAAAGATTCTCAAGTTTATCAAGTCTCTCGATATTCTCAACCAAAGAATCCGTGCAAATACCAGCGCGTTTCCAGTTCCGCCCCTTTGATCACGCGCTCCTTGTAAAGCCAGTAATGCGCGTGGTCCTCGCCCTGGGCCATAAAGTAGTCGCGCGTTTGCATATCGCTCCACCAGCCAGCTTCGATGCGTTCGCCTGTGGAGCGGATACGTAGCGGCGAACCATAGTAGGGACGGTGGTCGCGTATCAGCAGCGGCACCGGCTTGGCCAGCAGCCAGGTGGGGCGCGGCAGGCTGGTGACGTCCATCGGCAGTTGCGCGCGGGCTTCGGCCGGACGGATCTTTTCCTGAATGCTGACCCACGCGTTGGCATGTTCGGGGCGATAGTCCGCTTTCGGCGCTGCTTGCAGCACGTTCTCCGGCCCCAGCCGGGCTGACAGCAGTTCCAGCAGGCGCTGCCAGTCTTCCTTGCTGCCGCCCGGCTCGGGGAACAGCGAGTCACTGAGCGGCGCCATCGGCTGCACTTGCGGCGCTTCCAGACACAGGCCGATGACGGGTGCATCCAGTTCCTGCTTGGCCAGGCGCTCCTTGAGCAGGCGCACCAGATGGGCGTCCTTCCACGTCGGTTCGGCCAGCACGACTTCAATCACGGTGGGCGGTCCTGCGGTGCGGCCGCGCTCGTGCTCGAGCAGCAGGCGAATGCGTTCGACCGCCAATTGATGCACACTCAGCCACCCCGTCAGTTGCAACAGCAAACGGTGCGCGCCGAACAGCAGCGCTTCCGCATTCTCCACGCGGTCGAACAATTCTATTTTGGCGTGGAAGCTCGCCGGTGCTTCCAGCCACTCATGCAGCTCGGGACGCCCGCCATGCGCGTCATCGAGCATGTCCAGCAAGGCACGGCCGCAACGGCGCTGCAAGCCGGGACGCGGCAAACGGTACAGATCCCCCAGCGTCAGGCAACCGATGCCTTCCATCCAGCTCAGGTACTGGCGCGCTGGCGGCAGCACGCTGACCAGCAAGCCTTCCAGCCTGCGTTCGAGCGAGGACATTTTCAGCGCGCGGCCGGCATGGCAGCGCGCCAGCAGCCAGGCGCCACGCGCCGTCGGTGCGCAACTGAGGTTGCCGGTGAAGCCAAGCGCACGCACGCTGCTTGCCACCTTACGGCACAGCACGTGTATGCCGCCAAACAAACGCAGGCTGGCCCCGACATCCAGCAGCAGCGTGGACTCTTCCGCTTCTGCCAGTTGTGGCGTGAACTGCAGCAGCGCCAACGCGACCGCCTGCAATGCCTCGGCCTCCAGCGGCAGCGAGCGTTCCTGAAACTGCGCTTGCGGCGCCAGCAGCATCGCGCCACCGCGCCGCATGTGCAAGCTCACGCCTGCATCCTGCGCCGCAGGCGACATGGCGGCCACCCGTTCCTGCTCCAGCACAATCGTGCAGTTATCCGCCGACCAGCGCGGGCAGAATACTTCGAGCGGGAGCCTCGGCAGATGTAGGGCGATCCAGAGACGCATGACGTTGGAGCAAAGCAGGAGTTAGGGGTAAGAACAAAGGAGCGTCACGCAACGGTCCTCGTCGTTTGACAAAGCCGATGTCCATGCCGCCCGCCGCCGGTTTCAGCGATAACCGCAATGGCGCCGGTGAGGCTTCCTGCGCAGCCGTCAACGGCCGCAGCATGCAAAACAGCGTCTCGCTACTTTGCGCCGCCAGATGCAGGCGCCGCAAGGTTTCGCCACGCGCATGCTTTTGCCACATCAGCAGCGCACCACAACAGCCACTGCGCAGGATTTGCTCGGCGGCCCAGAGCGCATCACTGGCCTTGGCGCCACTGCGTACCCACAGCAGTTGTGACGGCTCCATGCCCAACGCGGCCAGCGCCAGCGCCTGCGGTGCATGCGGCGGCTGCAGCAGCACGATGGGACGCTTGCCCAGTGCGGCCAGCGCCGGCTGCAACAGCCGCAACTCGCCGATGCCGTGTTGCTGCACCAGCAGATCCACCAGCGTCCCCAACGGCCAACCGCCGCCCGGCAACTGCGCGGACAGCGCGGCAAAACCGGTGTCCAGACAGCGCGTGGCGCTTTGTGCGAGTTGGTCCGCCCGCCATAGCGACGGGTGCACGGTTTCAGGGAGTGTCATGGCATTGTACCGCAAATACTGTATAAATACACAGTACTACTCGCACGCTTGTTTGGCAAGGTTTATCTGCCTTTGCTGTACCATGTGCCTGGAAGAATTACCAAAGGACACACTTTGCAAACGATACAACTGATCGGCGCCATCCTGTTTGGCCTGGCGCTACTGCATACTTTCGCCGCCAAATCCTTCGAGGTGCTGTCGCATCGCCATCCCCGTCACGCCGGGCTGTTTCACCTGCTCGGTGAAGTGGAAGTGGTGTTTGGTTTCTGGGCCTTCATCCTGATGCTGGCAATCGCCTTCCTCAATGGGGGCGAGGCTGCGATTGCGTATGCCGAATCGCGCCAGTACACCGAGCCGCTGTTTGTGTTTGTGGTGATGGTGGTGGCCGCATCGCGGCCTGTGCTGGACATCGTGCAACGCGTGCTGCTGGCCCTGGCGCGCAGCATGCCGGTAAAAACCGAACTGGCGCTGGTCTGGTTCGGCCTGGCGCTGGTGCCGCTGACCGGCTCGCTGATTACCGAACCGGCCGCCATGACACTGGCCGCGCTGATGCTGGCGCCGCTGATCTTCCGCGACGGCATGCCGGAATGGCTCAAATATGCAGCCTTGGGCGTGCTGTTCGTGAACATTTCCATCGGCGGCCTGCTGACCGCCTACGCCGCGCCGCCAGTGCTGATGGTGGCCGCCACCTGGGATTGGGACAGCGCCTACATGGCCTCGCAATTTGGCTGGAAGGCGACGCTGGCAGTGCTGGTCAACGCCACTGCCATCTGCTTCGTGCTGCGCAAGCACCTGCACACCGCTACCGATAACACGACTGCCACCAGCAATGCTCCAGCCGTGCCGCTGGCTGTCACCGCCATTCATCTGGTCTTCCTGGCTGCGGTGGTGATACTGGGCCACCATCCGGTGCTGTTCCTCGGCATCTTCATGCTGTTCCTGGGCTTCACCACCGCCTACCAGCGCTACCAAAGCCCGCTGATTATCAAAGAAGGCCTGCTGGTGGGGTTCTTCCTGGCCGGACTGGTGGTACTGGGCGGGATGCAGCAATGGTGGTTGCAGCCGATTGTGGAAAGCCTGTCGCCGCTGGCCCTGTTCTTCGGTTCCATGAGCCTGACTGCGATTACCGATAACGCCGCCCTGACCTACCTGGGCTCCCTCATCAACGGCATTTCCGCAGACGCGCAATACATGCTGGTGGCAGGCGCAGTGACCGGCGGCGGCCTGACCGTCATCGCCAATGCGCCCAATCCGGCCGGCGTTTCGCTGCTGCGCCGTGGCTTCCAGGACCAATCGATCAGCGCCCTGGGCCTGCTGGCCGGCGCCCTCGCCCCCACTGCCGTCTCGGCTATCGCCTTCTTGCTGCTCTGATCCATTCATGGCCTAGTCATTTAGACAGTTCTTGCACCTTTTGATTACACCAAGCTCTGGGTAGCATGGGTTGATATTCAACTCATTGAAGGTGTCTTATGAAATGGAGTGCGGTATTTTTGCTGTTGTGCGGACTGGCTGGCGTGGCTGTGGCGGCGGATGGCGATGGTGGTAGCGGTGCGCAGCGCGCGCAGCGGGCCGGCAAAACGCTGATCGGCCAGCCGGGACCTGCCGCCAGCGTAACGTCGATTGACGGCCAGCGCATCGACCTGGCGTCGCTATATGGCAAGCAGCCGGTATATCTGAAATTCTGGGCGACGTGGTGCAAGCCATGCAACGAGCAGGCGCCCGCGTTTGAGCAGATCTATGAGAAGTACGGCAAGCGCATTGCCGTGGTGGCCGTCAACACCGGCTATAGCGAAACGGAAGCCGACGTGCGCGCTTTCATCGCCAGGTACAAGCTGCAGATGCCGGTGGTAATCGATGACGGCAGCCTGGCCGGCAAGCTGAATCTGCGCGTCACACCGCAGCACGTGATTATCGATGCCAGCGGCCGTATCGTGCATGTCGGCCACCTGGACGACAAGGAGCTGCGCGATGCACTGGAGCGCGTCGCCACAACCAGGCCTGCTGCCAATACGATTCCGCTGGCGCCGCAAGGCACTACAGCCGCAGCGTTCAAAGTGGGGGACCGCGTGGGCGGCATCAGCGTTACCACCATGACGGGCAAAAAGGTATCGTTCAACGCCGGCAAGCCACGCGCGCTGGTGTTCTTCTCGCCGTGGTGCGAGTCCTATCTGCGTGATACGCGCCCTGTCGTTGCCGCCGCCTGCGAACGTACACGCATCGAAAGCGAAAAGCTGGCCAAAGACCGCAGCACGGAATGGCTGGCGATTTCCTCACCGTTGTGGACTTCGCGCGCCGAACTGGCCGACTACGCCAAACAGCATCACACCAGCATTCCACTGACCCTGGACGAAGATGGTGAAATCTTCCGCGCCTTCGGCGTGCAGAATATCCCCACCATCGTGATGCTGGATGCGCAGGGACGCGTCAGCAAAATAATCGCGCCATGAAAAAGTCCGACCTCGCCTGCCTGCTGACGCTTGCCGCGCTATGGGGTGCGTCATACCTGTTCATGCGTGTGGGCGCGGGCGAATTCGGCGCGCTCTCCATGGCCGGTGCGCGGGCGGCGGGAGCGTCTCTACTGCTATTGCCGATACTGGCTGCGCGGCGCGATGGCAGCCTGGCCGAGCTGCGCCGCCACTGGCAGCGTATCGCACTGGTGGGCATGACCAATTGCGCCCTGCCCTTTCTGCTGTTCGGCTACGCGGCGCTGAGCATCAATGCCAGCCTGTCCGCGATCTTCAATGCGGCCACGCCGTTGTATGCGGCCATCATCGGCTGGTTATGGATCAGGGAACGCATTGACCCGCCGCGTGCCGCGAGCCTGGTACTGGGTTTTGCCGGCGTCGCATGGCTGGTGTGCGATGGCGCCGGATTCAAGGATGGTGCGACTGGATGGGCGGTGCTGGCCTGCGTGGCGGCGACCATGCTATATGCGTTTTCTGCGCACTACAGCAAGCAGCGCCTGGCGCACATCGATCCGCTCGTCGTGGCTACGGGCAGCCAGCTCAGTTCTGCGATTGTACTGGCGGCGCCTGCATGGATCTGGCGGCCGAGCGTAATGCCTTCCGCGTCATCGTGGCTGGCATTGCTGGCGTTGACGGTTGCCAGCACGGCGCTGGCCTATGTGCTGTTCTTCCACCTGGTTGCACGCGTGGGTGCAGCACGAACCATGGCGGTGCCGTTCCTGGTGCCGGCGTTCGGCGTGTTGTGGGGCGTGCTCTTTCTGGGGGAGGTATTCAGCGCAAAGATGGCGCTGGGTGCGGCGTTGATTGTCGCGGGAACGGCGTTGACGACGGGTGTCCTCAAGCGCGCCGATGGCGGCCGAAAAACTCCAGCATCATCTTGCTTGCATTCGGACCGGCGCGGTCATTGAAGGCGAAGGCAGGATCGCCACCGCTCCACGCATGTTCCAGCTTGTCGACCTGTGCGACGCGCAGCAGCAATTTGCGGCCATCGAAGAAGTCATGCAGCGTGTAGTGGCGTTTACGCGTGGTCTTGGCAGGACCGGATAAATGGTTGAGCAGCATGCTTTGCCTGACCAGCTGCAGCTGGTTGACTGAGCGGACGACGTTGTCGCTGTCGCCCTGAAACAGGATGGCAGGCATGCCCGGAAATCCCGGATGGCGCTTCAGGATTTCGTGCGCGGCGAGATCTGCACGCATGCCAAGCGCGCCATTCTTCATCACGCTCAGCGCGCCCAGCGGATTATGGCCTGCGCCGAAAACGGGCCCTGAGTGCAAGCCAACCGCAGCGAAAAGATGCGGGTTGTTCAGCGCCAGGATGTTGGCCATGCCGGCGCCGGCCGAAATGCCGGCGGCGTAAATACGCGAACGGTCTATCGCGTGCAGCGTCGACACTTTATGGATCATCGCCAGGATGGTGGCAACATCGCCGCCGCCTTCCTGCGTGGCGCGGTCATACCATTTCCAGCAGCGGTGTGGGTGGGCGCTCACTGGCTGCTGTGGATAGAGGACTGCGTAGCCCAGCTTTTCCGCCCACAGGTTCATGCGCGAGCCTTGCGCGAATTGCGTCGCGGTCTGTTGACAGCCGTGCAGCATCACGAGCAGCGGCAAACCTTTGCTGGCCGCGCGTTCAGACAGATTGTTGGGCAGGTATAGCCAGTAGCTCATACGCTGCCCCGCCGCGTTGGGGAGATAAGAAGTAAGCCATTTGCCCGGAGCGACGGCGGGCGGTTCGGTGGCGGATGGCATGGCAGGGAACACGCCCGGCGTCCGCAGGGGCGCCGGATGCGGCTTCGCGCGTGGCTGTTGCGTTGTGGTGCGCTTAGGCTTAGGCGTGGGCTTGGGCTTCGCTGCGGCCCTGGCGGCTTTATTGGCTGCTTTGGTATTGGCCGCGGTGGCATCGGCAAATAGCTTTGCCGTCCGTGTACCGGCACGGATCAGACTGCGCAGCAGCTTGCCGGATTTGACCATCACAACCTCCTCATGTTGCAAAATAGTCTATCCGAAAGCTGCCGCGTGCTGCGTACGGCAGGCCGCTTAACGCTGCATGGACTCCCACACTTTTTGCAGGCGCTTGGTCGATACCGGCATCGGCGTACGCAATTCCTGTGCGAACAGGGAGACGCGCAATTCCTCCAGCATCCAGCGGAATTCCACCATCTTCGGATCGGTATTCTTGCCGGCCGATTTGTCGCGGCTCGCACGCAGATACAGCGCTGACGCCTGCTGCCATTCGGCCATCAATTTCGTATCGCGGGATGGATCGCCACGCAGCTTCTCGATACGCACGTTCATCGCTTTCAGATAGCGTGGGAAATGCGCCAGCTGGCTGTATTCGTTCTCCAGCAGGAAGCGCTTGTGCACCAGTCCTTGCAGTTGCTGCTGCATGTCCTGCGCCGCCTGCTGCGGCAAGCCTTGCAGGCGTTTCGGCAAGCCGTGGAACTCGGTCAGCACCTGCGACAGCAGACGTGCGATCTCATTCACCAGCAGTACCAGGCGCGATTTGCCTTCATCCTTGCGCTTGGCGAAGGTGGCGGCGTCGATCGGCAGCGGGTCTTGCAGGCACGCGATGTCCAGCGCCTTGTTGATGATCTGTTCGCGCAGTTCTTCCTGCGTGCCCATGCTCATGAACTGCATGCCCATCTGCTGCAAATTGGGGATGCTCTTTTCGATGAACTTGATCTGGTCCTTCATCTGCAACGCGAACAGGCGGCGCAGGCCAACGCGGTGCGTGCGGGCCGCAACGGTTGGATCGTCGAACACTTCCAGGTCGCAGTGCGTGCCTTTGTCCACCAGTGCCGGGAAGCCGATCAGCGTCAGCTTGCCCTGGGCGATTTCCAGTAGCTCCGGCAGTTCGCCGAAGGTCCAGGAAGTCAGGTTGGTCAGCGTGATGTTGTTGGTCGACGTGCCGGTTGCAGCAGGCGCAGCATGGGTACCCGCTGGTGCCGGTACCGGTGCGGCAGTATTTTTTGACGGCACAACGGCGCGCGCAGCGACGGTGGACTGCGAGCCGGAAGCCTCTGCCATTTTCTGGAAGCTCTCGCGTGCCTGCGTGCCGTACTCCGCCTGCAAGGTGGCGAGGTTGCGGCCCATGTCCAGCTGGCGGCCATGCTCGTCGATCACCTTGAAGTTCATGAAGTGGTGAGCAGGCAGCGTCTCCGGCTTGAAATCGGAGGTCAGCGGCGTGACCGTAATCTGCGCGCGGATGTCGGCAATGATGGCATCAATCAGCTCACCACGGCCGAAGGCATGCTTCTCTTCGATGCGCTCGCAGAACCTGACAGCATATTCCGGCAGCGGCACGCAGTGGCGGCGCAGTTTTTGAGGCAGGGATTTCAGCAGCAGATGCACCTTCTCCTTCAGCATGCCCGGCACCAGCCACTCGCAACGTTCGCGCGACAACTGGTTGAGCGCATACAGCGGTACTGCCAGCGTCACGCCATCGCGCACGCTGCCCGGCTCGAAGTGATAGGTCAGCGCCAGTTCCAGGCCGCTCGCATTCATCTTCTTGGGGAACAGGTCCGTGGTAACGCCTGCGGCCTCGTGGCGCATCAGCTCATCACGATTCAGGTACAGCAGCTTGGGCTCCTGGGCGGTAGCGTCCTTGTGCCACTTTTCAAAGCCCGCGCCGTTGACCACGTCCGCCGGAATCAGCTTGTCGTAGAACGCGGCAATCAGTTCATCATCCACCAGCACGTCCTGGCGGCGCGACTTGTGTTCAAGGTTTTCGATCTCCTTGACCAGCTTGTGGTTATGCGCAAAGAACGGCGCACGCGTCTCGTAATCGCCGCCCACCAGCGCATCGCGGATGAAGATTTCGCGCGCTTCGGCCGGATTGAACAGGCCATAGTTGATGCGGCGCTGGCTGTAGACCACCAGGCCGTACAAGGTCGCGCGCTCGGAGGCGGTGACTTGCGCCGAGCGTTTTTCCCAGCGCGGCTCGCCCCACGATTTTTTCAGCAGGTGGCCGCCAACCTTCTCCAGCCACTCCGGCTGGATCTGCGCGATGCAGCGGGCGTACAGGCGCGTGGTGTCCACCAGCTCCGCCGCCATGATCCACTTGCCCGGTTTCTTGGACAACGAGGAACCCGGCCAGATATTGAACTTGATGCCGCGCGCGCCAAGGAAGCCCGGATCGTCTTCCATCTTGAAGCCGATGTTACCCAGCAGGCCAGTCAGCAGCGCCAGGTGCAGGTTTTCGTAGGTGGCCGGCGTTTCGTTCAGGCGCCAGCCCTGTTCTTTGACGATGGTCAGCAGTTGCGAGTGCACGTCGCGCCACTCGCGCAGACGCAGTTGCGACAGGAAGTTGGTGCGGCAATTGTCTTGCAGCTGGCGGTTGGTCTTCTTGTGCTCAATCGCGTTTTCGAACCACTTCCAGATCTTGATATAGCTGAGGAACTCGGACTTCTCGTCAGCGAACTTCTTGTGCGCTTCATCGGCCGCCTGCTGGTGCTCCATCGGCCGGTCACGCGGGTCTTGCACCGACAGGGCCGACGCGATAATCAGCACTTCGTTGAGGCAGACGTTGTCCAGCGCGGCCAGGATCATGCGGCCGACGCGCGGGTCCAGCGGCAGCTTGGCCAGCTTTTTACCCAGTGGCGTGATCTGGTTGTATTCATCCACCGCGCCCAGTTCCTGCAGCAGCTGGTAGCCGTCTGCAATCGCGCGCGCCAGCGGCGGTTCGATGAACGGGAAGCTCTCGACGTCCGCCAGGTGCAGCGTTTTCATGCGCAGGATGACGGAGGCCAGCGAGGAGCGCAGGATTTCAGGCTCGGTAAATTTGGGGCGCTGCAGGAATTCCTGCTCGTCGTACAGGCGGATACACACGCCATCGGCCACACGGCCGCAACGGCCGGCGCGCTGGTTGGCGGCCGACTGGGCGATCGGTTCGATCTGCAGCTGTTCGACCTTGTTGCGGTAGCTGTAGCGCTTCACACGCGCCAGGCCAGCGTCCACCACGTAGCGGATGCCGGGCACGGTCAGCGAGGTCTCGGCGACGTTGGTGGACAGCACGATGCGGCGTGCGTTGGTCGGCTTGAAGACACGTTCCTGCTCCTCGGCCGACAGGCGGGCGAACAGCGGCAGGATTTCCACATGCGGCGGATGGTGCTTGCGCAGGGCTTCGGCAGCGTCGCGGATTTCGCGTTCGCCGGGCAGGAACACCAGCACGTCGCCGGAGCCGATGCGGGCCACTTCGTCCACGCCGTCCACCACCGCATCCATCAGGTCGCGTTTTTCGCGCGCGGCGGCGCTGCGCGCGCCCTTGCCTTCGGCGTTGGCGACCGCCGCATTCGGCACATCGGTATCGATCGGGCGATAGCGCACCTCGACTTTGTACAGGCGGCCGGAGACCTCGATCACCGGCGCCGGTTTCTCCGGCGTGCCGAAGTGGCGCGCGAAGCGGTCGGCGTCGATGGTCGCGGACGTGATGATGATTTTCAGGTCCGGGCGGCGCGGCAGCAGCTGTTTCAGATAGCCGAGCAGAAAGTCGATGTTCAGACTACGTTCGTGGGCTTCGTCGATGATGATGGTGTCGTAGGCCTTGAGCAGCGGGTCGCTTTGCGTTTCGGTCAGCAGGATACCGTCGGTCATGAGCTTGACCGAAGCGCCCTTTTGCAGGGTATCGGCAAAGCGGACCTTGAAGCCCACGTGTTCGCCCAGCGGCGAACCCAGTTCCACGGCGATGCGCTTGGCGGTCGACGACGCCGCGATACGGCGCGGCTGGGTGTGGCCGATCAGGCCTTTCTGGCCGCGGCCCAGCTCCAGGCAGATCTTCGGCAGCTGCGTGGTTTTACCGGAACCGGTTTCACCGGAGACGATGATGACCTGGTTGTTTTGCAGCGCCTCGGCGATTTCGTGACGGCGGCCCGATACCGGCAGGTCTTCCGGGAAGGTGATCGGCGGCAGCGGGTTGCGGAAATTGCGCTCAGCCTCGCGCGCTGCCAGTTCCTCCGGCGTCAGGCGTGGCCTCGGCTCGCGGCGGTTTTCGGTGCCTGGCGAGGTACGTGGTCCGCGCCCGCCACCCCGCACTGCGGGCCCTGGGGTCTGACCCCGTACGGGGTCAGACCCCGCCTCGGTTCGGGGTGCAGCGGCACGTTTAGGGCTGGATGACTGGCTTTTTGGCTTGTTGCTGGCTTCTGACATTGTTTTTTACAAAGGTATTTGGCGCGGACGTCGCGCACCGAATTATAATGCGGCTAATGGAAAACCCTACCCAATTCGTCCAATGGCTGCGCTCCGTCGCACCGTACATCCACGCCTTCCGTGGCAAGACCTTCGTGGTTGCCTTCCCAGGTGAACTGGTTGCCGCCGGCGCTTTGCCGGTGCTGGCGCACGACCTCTCGCTGCTGCACGCGCTCGATATCAACGTCACCGTCATCTACGGCTCGCGCCCACAGGTGGCGGAACAACTGGCCCTGCGTAACGTCGAAGGCCGCTTCCACAACGGCTTGCGCATCACCGACATCGCCGCCATGGAATGCGCCAAGGAAGCCGCCGGCGAACTGCGCCTCGACATCGAGGCCGCGTTCAGCCAGGGCTTGCCGAACACGCCGATGTCGAATGCGGCCATCCGTATCATTTCCGGCAACTTCATCACCGCCCGTCCGCTCGGCGTGATCGATGGCGTTGACCTCGAGCTGACCGGTGTGACCCGTAAAGTGGACGCCGAAACCATCCATTCCATCCTTGGTTCCGACGGCCTGGTGCTGCTGTCGCCGCTGGGCTTCTCGCCCACCGGCGAGGCGTTCAACCTGACCATGGAAGACGTGGCCTGCAGCACCGCCATCGCGCTGCATGCGGATAAGCTCATCTTCATCACCGAAACCCCGCTGATGACCGACGCCGCCGGCGCCGAAATCCGCGAACTGTCCTCGCACCAGGCCGAAGCCGTGCTGCAGGCCGGCTTCCTGCCCGACGCCACCGCGTTCTACCTCAAGCACTGCATCAAGGCCTGCGACAACGGCGTGGAGCGCTCGCACATCGTCTCGTTCGACATGGACGGCTCGGCGCTGCTGGAACTGTTCACCCACGATGGCGTGGGCACCATGATCTCGCACGAGAACCTGGAATCGCTGCGTCCCGCCACAATTGAGGACGTTGGCGGGATTATCAAGCTGATCGAACCGCTGGAAGCCGACGGCACGCTGGTCAAGCGCGGCCGTGAACTCATCGAGCGCGAAATCGAGATGTTCTCGGTCATCGAGCACGATGGCGTGATCTTCGGTTGCGCCGCGCTGTACCCGTTCCCGGAACAGAAAATGGCCGAAATGGCATGCCTGACTGTCAACCCGGAAGTGCAAGGCCAGGGCGACGGCGACCGCATCCTCAAGCACATGGAAAACCGCGCGCGCGCCATGGGCGTGCAAAAGCTGTTCGTGCTGACCACCCGTACTGCGCACTGGTTCATCAAGCGCGGCTTCGCGCCGGTCACCGTCGATGCGCTGCCCAAGGATCGCCAGCGCATGTATAACTGGCAGCGCAAATCCCAGGTTTTGATTAAGACCTTATAATCACTCTTTTTAGATACAGTTTTAGGAGCAACCCATATGGCCCGCACCGTTCAATGCATTAAACTCAACAAGGAAGCCGAGGGCTTGGACTTCCCGCCGTATCCGGGTGAACTGGGTAAGAAGATCTACGAACAGGTTTCGAAGGAAGCCTGGGCGGCATGGCTCAAGCATCAGACCATGCTGGTCAACGAAAACCGTCTGAACCTGGCCGATCAGCGCGCCCGCAAGTACCTGGCGACGCAGATGGAAAAACACTTCTTTGGCGACGGCGCCGATGCGGCGCAAGGCTACGTGCCACCCACCGAGTAAGCTTTTACCCCGCATCCTTTAGCAGAAAAGCACGCTTTGCTGCTTAGGGGTCGGACCCGCAGGGTCCGACCCCACCTGGCAGTACGGGTTAGAACTTCAGCGTTTTCACGCCTTCCGCAGTGCCCAGCAGGCACACATTGGCGCCACTCACGGCGAACAGCCCCACCGCAATCACGCCGACGATCTGATTGATACGCGCTTCCAGCGCCTTCGGATCGGTAATCGACAGACCCGCCACATCCAGGATATTGCCGCCGTTGTCGGTCACGAACGCTTCGTCCGTACCCGCTTTCAGACGCAGCTTGGGCGTGCCGCCCAGCTTGGCCAGTTCACGCGCCACCGACGCGCGTGCCATCGGGATCACTTCCACCGGCAGCGGGAACTTGCCCATCACGTCCACCAGCTTGGAACCATCGGCGATGCAGACAAACTGCTTCGACACCGACGCCACAATCTTCTCGCGCGTCAGCGCCGCGCCGCCGCCTTTGATCATGGCGCCGGAATTGTCAATTTCATCAGCACCGTCGATATACACCGCGATTTCCGCCACATCGTTCAGGTCCAGCACGTCGATGCCATGGCCGCGCAGGCGCGCCGCAGTCGCTTCCGACGACGCCACGGTGCCTTTGATCTTGTCCTTGATCTTGGCCAGTTCGTCAATAAAGAAGTTGGCGGTGGAGCCGGTGCCCACGCCGATAATCTCGTTTTCCACCACATAGGCAATGGCGGCACGGGCTACGGCTTGTTTCAGTTCGTCTTGGGTCATGATAAATACATAAGAGAGGGGAAATCGGATGGCGCTATTTTACCACCCCGCTTTTTCGCCAAAAGTTGCGTGCAGACAATGCCCTTGAATTAGCGTACAAAGCAAGCAACACCTGTGGTCAGTAATGCCATGGGATATGCGAGAATGGTCCAACACAGAGGCCGAAATGATCGCGGGGGATAAGACATGACAACTACCAAAACCGTCCTGATTGTCGATGACAGCCGCGTATCGCGCATGATGGCGCGGCAGTACATCGCCGTCCTGCACGCCGACTGGATCGTCGAGGAAGCCGGCACCGGTGAAGAGTCGCTGATCAAAGCCCGCCACACCACGCCGGACCTGATCCTCATGGACGTCAACATGCCCGGCATGGGCGGCATCGCCGCCGCCGAACAGCTGCGCCAGGAATTCCCCGCGGTACCGATCTCGCTGCTGACGGCCAATGTGCAAACCGCCACGCGCGAGCGCGCCAGCGCCATGGGCATCGGCTTTGTCGAAAAGCCCATCACCGAAGCGCGCATCGCACAGCTGCTGGCCACGCTGGAAGCGGTGTAATCATGTTCAACCTGACCGAACTCGAAAATGATGCGCTGATCGAGATCTTCAACATCGGCGTCGGCCAGGCGGCATCCTCGATGAGCGCCATCGTCAAGGAAGCGGTGCGGATGTCGGTGCCGTCGATCTCCTTCATTCCGCGCACCGAGGCGGCGCGGCTGCTGGGCCAGGCGGACGGCGTGGCGGAACGCATCTGCGGCGTCAGCCAGCGTTACCGGGGCGCCTTCGACACCGAAGCCATCCTCATGTTCCCGGAAGATAAAAGCCTGGAAATCGTGCGCCTGATGGTGGGCGAGGCGGTGCCGCTCAAGGAGCTGACCGAGATGGAGCAGGAAGCCATGTGCGAGATCGGCAACATCATGCTCAACTCCTGCGTCGGCACGCTGGCCAATATCTTCCAGCGCGAACTGCAAGGCTCGCTGCCGCAGTACCACATCGGCACCAGCGACGAAATCCTCACCGCCACCGGCAGCCAGTTCAACTCCGTGGTGCTGATGCTGCACATCGACTTCCTGCTGGAGAAGCACCAGATCCACGGCTATGTGGCCTTTGTGCTGGATATCTCGGCGCTGCACGATCTGAAGGACCAGATCAATCTCTACATCGCGCGCGCGATGGGCAAGGTTTGAGGAGGCCATGAGTTCACTGCGTCTTCCCCTGCTGGAGAGTGTGTTCTGCGCGGTGAGCCTGGGCGCCATCGTGCTCGATAACGAGCGCCGCATCGTGTTGTGGAATTCGTGGATGGTCAAGCATTCAGGCTTGAAGCATGAGCAGGTGCTGGGCCAGGACTTCTTTGCCGTCTGTCCGGAACTGCGCGGCGGCCGCGTCGACACCGCCATCCAGCACGCGCTGTACAACAACTTCCCGTCCCTGCTGTCGCAGACGCTGAACAAGGCGCCGTTCGCGCTTTACCTCAGCCCTGCGGCCGCAGCGCACGATGAACGCATGCAGCAGGCGGTGGAGGTCACGCCGATTGCGATTGAAGGCACCGCGCGCCACTGCCTGATCCAGGTTAGCGATGTCAGCATCGCCGTCGGCCGCGAAAGACTGCTGCGCGAGCAGACCATGGTGCTGCGTTCGCAAACCTTCTCGGACGGCCTGACCGGCATCGCCAACCGCCGCCATTTCGACGTGGCGATGGAGAAGGAACACCGGCGCGCCAAGCGCGGCGGCACGCCGCTGTCACTGCTGATGATCGACATTGACCACTTCAAGGCTTACAACGACCATTACGGCCACCAGAAAGGCGACCAGTGCCTGATACAGGTGGCGGCCGCGCTGGCCGGCATCTTGAAACGTCCCTGCGACCTGATGGCGCGCTACGGCGGCGAAGAGTTTGCGATGATACTGCCGGAGACCGACGTCAATCAGGCGCTGCTGATGGCGGAGGCGATCCGCGCCCGCACGCAGGAGCTGGCGATACCGCATGAACGCACCACCGACGCCTCACAGCTGGTCACCGTCAGCATCGGCATCGCCACGCAAAAAGCCGAGGCGACAGTGGAGATCGACGCCCTGATCGGTGCCGCCGACCGCGCGCTCTACCAAGCCAAGCGCAATGGCCGCAACCGCGTGGCGGCCCTGCAGTCATGAAACTGCGCACACAGCTTGCTGCGGCAGCACTGGCCATCGCCGCCGGTAGCGCCTACGCTGCCCCGTTGGACCAGCTGTCATGGCTCAGCGGCTGCTGGGCAGACACCTCGGGCGCTGACGCCGGCTCCGGCGAACAATGGACGACGCAAGCCGCCGGCTCCATGATGGGCATGAGCCGCACCATCCGGAACGGCAGACTGGCCAGCTATGAGTTCATGCACATTACGATCAACGATGACGGCAAGGCGGTGTTCCATGCCCAGCCTTCCGGCCAGCCTGGCGCCAGCTTCACCGCCATCACGCTGACCGCAACCGAAGTGGTATTTGAAGACCTGCAGCACGACTTCCCGCAGCGGATCATCTACCGCTACGAGGCGCCGTCAACATTAAAAGCCAGCATAGAAGGCATGCGCAAAGGCACGCTCAAGCGGATTGACTACCCGATGCGCCGCACCGCCTGTGCGGATCAGGTCCAGACGCGGTAAATCCAGTAGCTTTCCTCATCGGAACCCAGCCTGCGGGCCAGCTCCGCCGGACTGTGGCCGGTGATCTCGCGCGCCACGCGGCAGAAGTGCGCCTGATCGGAATAGCCGCCGCGTGCGGCAATATCGGACCAGACGGCTTTGCCGGCAAGGTATTCGTCACGCGCTTCAAAGAAGGAGAGCTCGGCGCGCTGGAAGAGCAGCAGCTTGCGCATCGGCTGTCCGGCGCGGGCCTTGATGCGGCGTTCGATATTGCGCACACCCCGCCCCAGCGCGGTGTCGGCGACCTGCGCACCCAGGTGCCGTACCCAGTCGCTGGCCATGGCGCCGGCGCCGCCAGGACGGGCAGCTTGCCAGCGTGGTTCAAGGAAGGCCTCAATGATTGCGATGGCCTCGTCGGGGTTCGCCACCACCGCATCGGCCAGCGTTTGCCACTCCGGTCCCAGCGCCACATCGATGGGCGCCCAGCGGTTGACCCATCCGGATACATCGACGCCGCATAGTGCATGCAATACCTGCGGATACAGCATCAGCATCAGGATGCGTACCGGGCCAGGATTGTAAGTCGTCATTGGCCGATTCTGTGGACCGCAGAACACCACGCGGATATTGCCCTGCGGTGCATCCGGCGGATCCACCACTTCCGCCTCGCCGTCGATGTAAAACGAAATCGAACAATGCGGCGTGGCGGGGAAATGGTTGTACCGGTCAAGGGGGTCGGTCAACGGCGCATCCATGGTACTGCGCAAGATGTACGCCCGCACGCAAGACGCCAGCGACTTGCGCGGGAAAACCAATCGTGTAGGTTGTACCTGAGGCTCCATACCGAATAGTTTATACCAAACGCGGATGTCGGAAACGTTCAATACTGCCGTCGCCGCGCCGCGCACAATGTGGCATCGCTAATCAAGGAAAACAAGGAAAACACTATGCAGACCACGATGACCGCTACCACGCCGCTACGCCAGATGAACGAGCTGCCGGGGCCACGCCCCTGGCCACTGCTGGGCAATCTCCCACAGATGCGGCCTTTGCGCATCCATCAGGATGTGGAAGCGTGGAGCAGGCAATATGGTCCGCTGTTCAAGATCAGCTTCGGCAAAACCCCGCTGCTGGTGGTAGCGGACCATGAACTGGTCAACACCGTGTTGCGCGACCGGCCGGATGGCTACCGCCGCCCTGCCCTCACCGAAAGCGTGGCGCTGGAAATGGGTGGCCGCACTGGCGTCTTCATGGCGGAGGGCGCGGTCTGGCGCAATCAGCGGCGCATGGTCATGACGGCGCTGGCGCCGCATGCGGTCAAGGCCTACTTCCCCTCTCTGGTGTCGGTGGTGCTGCGTTTGCAGAAGCACTGGCAGCAAGCGGCGCGCACGGGCAAGGAGATCGACCTGGCGGAAGATCTGAAACGCTATAGCGTGGACATCATCGCTGGCCTGGCCTTCGGCACCGCCGTGAACACCATCGACGGCGGCGAGGATGTGATCCAGCGTCATATGGACGTCGTGCTGCCCGCCATCGCGCGCCGTTCGATTGCCCTGTTCCCCTACTGGCGCTATTTCAAGCTGCCGCGGGACCGCCATCTGGACGCCTGCCTGGCCGAATTGAACAAGGCCGTCGATGAACTGATCGCCAATGCACGCACACGTCTGGAAGCCGAGCCAGCGCGCCGCGAACATCCCGCCAATCTGCTGGAAGCCATGATCTGCGCTGCGGACGAAGGCGGCAGCGGCGTGGACGACGTCGCGGTGGCCGGCAACGTCACCACCATGCTGCTGGCGGGCGAAGACACCACCAGCAATTCGCTGGCGTGGATGCTCTACCTGCTCCAGCAGAATCCTGACACCCTGCGCAAGGCGCGCGAGGAAGTGCTGCGCGTGGCGCCGGACCCGGGCGCGTTCACCATCGAGCAGATGGATGGGCTGGACTATCTGGAGGCGTGCGCACAGGAAGCCATGCGCCTCAAGCCGGTAGCGCCGTTTATGCCGATGGAATCGCTGCGCGATAACGTCGTCGGCGATGTGCAAGTCCCCAAAGGTGGCCTGCTGTGGTGCGTGATGCGCAATAACAGCGTATCGGACCAATACGTGCCCGATGCAGCCGATTTCAAGCCGGAGCGCTGGTTGCCGGGCAGTGTACCCGCCGTCAACAAGCATCTGTCGATTCCCTTCGGCTCCGGCGTGCGGACCTGCCCGGGGCGCTATCTCGCCCTGCTGGAAATCAAACTGGCCAGCGCCATGCTGCTATCCAGCTTCGACATCCAGTCCATCGCCACCATGGACGGCAAGGACGCCGAGGAATTGATGGGCTTCACCATGTCGCCGATAGGTTTGCAGATGCGGCTACAACACTCCTGATTTGCAAGCATATTTCGCGTGCGCGTTGGCCGTGCTAGGCTCATTCCATCTGTCGATGGAGGGGCACGATGCGGTTTAAATTTGAAACCAGGCGGCATGGACGATGTCTCGCGGAGACCGAGCATGATGACGATGCGATTCGGGTCGAGATCTGGTACGACCAGAATACCGATCCGAAGAAGGTCGAGTACCTGCTCCATATTACCGACCTGCCGCTGCCCAAGCAGATCACCGAGGCCGGCGCCCTGCAGGATGCGACGCGCATCGCCATCAATCACTTCTACGCCACCAAGACCAGGGATGGCGATGAGTTTGAAATGCACTGCAGCCGCATCACCGCACGCTGGCCCGGGACGCTTTACAACAAGCTGGGTGGCTGAGCCAGATGCGCCTTGAAGCCTTGCGCACCGGGCGCCAGTGTCGCTTTTAAGGTCATCGCGGGAATGTCATAGTCGCCGTCATTCTGGCGTCGGAAAGGAATCGGCGCTGTGGTCGCCAGCGTGTCCAGCCGCTGCCCCAGTCGCGCGCATGCTTCGGCAAAAAGCGCCTCGTTCATGCGTCCCGTGCGGTACAACAGGAATGGTGGCAGCACTTCCATGCCAGGGTAGAACAGGATGCCATGATGGATGGGGAATAGCAGCTCATCGATCGCGCCGTTGATGCCGCGCGGGCTGTAATGCGACTCCCACCCGCCGGCCGTCACCAGCAGCATGGCGCGCTTGCCCGCCAGCGTGCCTTCGCCGTAGCGGTCACCCCAGCGTTGATCCGAATGCTCACCGACGCCGTAGCCAAAGCCCAGCGTGTACACGCGCTCCACCCAGCCCTTCATGATCGCCGGCATGGAGAACCACCACAATGGGAACTGGAAGATCACCGTATTCGCCCAGCGCAGTTTTTCCTGCTCGCGCAAGATGTCAGCGCGGTGATCGGCTCGCTCAGGGATTTCGTCCGCCTGCAGTATTGCGTTCCACTCCATGGCATACAGGTCAGAGACTTGTACCGTGTGGCCGCCAGCTTGCAGGTGGCGGACGGCGTAGTCCTTGAGCGAGGCATTCAGCGACTGTGGATCGGGATGGGCATAAACGATGAGGATATTCATATCTGGCTCCGGTAAGAAAACCTCAGCTTACGGCGGCATCAGGTATAGTAGAAATGAATTCCCGATATCCCAGCTATAGACATGAATAATCTCAGGCGACTGGACCTCAACCTGCTGGTGACGCTCGACGTACTGCTGGCCGAGCACAACGTCACGCGCGCGGCGGAGCGGCTGAACTTTTCGCAGCCGTCGATCAGCGTTCACCTGGCCAAGCTGCGCGATATTTTCGGCGACCCACTACTGCTGCCAGGGCCGCGCGGCATGCGCCCCACCGCGCGTGCGGAAGCATTGCGCGAACCGCTGAAGCAGGCACTCGAAGCACTGGGCCGCGCCGTCTCGCCCGCCGCCGCATTTGATCCTGCGCGCGCGGACAATACCTGGCGCGTCGCCGCCACCGACTACGGCGAATCCACCATCGTACTGCCCGCGATGGCCAGCCTGCGCGCCGCCGCGCCAGGCACGCGGCTGGCTGTGATGGAACTGGCGCCGAACCATATCGCACGCCAGGCCGAGCAAGGCGTCATCGACCTCGCCTTCCACATCACCGAAGAGGCGCCGCCGGGCATGCGTCACCGGCTGTTGTTTGAAGAGCGCTATGTGCTTGCGGGCCGCGCCGGCCATCCGCGTTTGAAGCGCAAGCCGACGCTCAAACAGTTGTGCGAACTGGAACACGTCATCGTCTCGCCGGACGGCGGCGGTTTCAGCGGCATCACCGACACCGTGCTGGCGCAGGCCGGCCTGACGCGCCGCGTCGTGCTCTCCGTGCCCCATTTCCTGTTCGTGATCTCGGCACTGACCAGCACCGATCTGGTGGCCATGCTGCCCGAGCGCCTGGTACGCGGTAACACTGCGCTGCGTACCGTGGAAGCGCCAGTCGCGCTGCCCGGCTACGAAATGGCCATGCTATGGCACGAGCGCGTCCACCGCGACCCCGCCCACCAATGGCTGCGCGAGCACATTGGCGCGAGCCTATGAAAAACGGCGCCGAAGCGCCGTTGTCGTTTAAGCCCGCAGGCTGCTCGCCAGTCTGGCGATTTCGGTGATCTTGTCCCACTCGCCAGCGGCGATCAGGTCTTTCGGCGTCAGCCAGGAACCGCCGACGCAGGCCACGTTCTTCAGTTTCAGGAACTGCGGCGCGGTTTCTTGCGAAATGCCGCCGGTCGGGCAGAAGGTGACGTCCGGCAGCGGACCGCCAATCCCGTTCAACATGCCAACGCCGCCCGCCGGCACGGCCGGGAACAGTTTCAGCTGCTTGAAGCCATGCTCGCGCGCCACCATCACTTCCGATGGCGTCATCACGCCTGGCAGCAGCGGCAGGCCGCTGCTCTTGGCGGCGGCGATCAGCGCCGGGGTCAGGCCGGGCGACACGCCAAACACGGCGCCCGCATCACGTGCGGCGGCAAATTCTTCCGGCTGCGTCAGGGTGCCGACGCCGACGATGGCGCCTTCCACTTCGCTCATGGCCTTGATCGCGCCCAGGCCGTGTTTGGTGCGCAGGGTTACTTCCAGCACGCGGATGCCGCCAGCCACCAGCGCTTTCGCCAGCGGTACGGCGTGTTCAGGTTCGTCAATCGCGATCACCGGGATCACGGCCGAAGTACGCATAATGTCGAGCAGAGTCATGGTCATGATTTAAACTTCTTTCTTCGTCGAGAAATCTTCATCGGAACCCGGCACGGTATTGCCTACCGGGTCTTTGTCATGCAGGCCTACCGTGGTAGGAATCGGCGATGGCAGCGGGAAGGTGGTCGCGCCCTTCTCTGCTTCGCAGACGCTGGCGCGGAACATGGCGAACAGCTCGCGGCCCATGCCCACGTGATTCGGCGACATGTCCGCATGCGCCATCGAACGCGCATGCCACACGGCGGAATCCACCAGCGCTTCCAGCGTGCCGGTTTCAGCGCAGACCTTGAGGATGTCGCCATCGCGCACCAGGCCCAGCGGACCGCCCGCCAGGATTTCCGGCGACACGTGAATCGCCGCCGGCACCTTGCCCGATGCGCCGGACATGCGGCCATCGGTCACCAGCGCCACCTTGCGGCCTGCGTCCTGCAGGTTGGCCAGCGCTGGCGTCAACGCGTGCAGTTCCGGCATGCCATTGGCACGCGGACCCTGGAAGCGGATCACGGCGACAAAGTCGCGGTCCAGCTGGCCGGCCTTGTACGCATCCATGAAGTCTTCCTGCGAGTTGAACACCAGCGCCGGCGCTTCCACCGTGCGGTGCTGCGGCTTCACGGCCGACACCTTCATCACGGCGCGGCCCAGGTTACCCTGCACCAGCACCATGCCGCCGTCCGGTGAGAATGGGTTATCCGCCTTGCGCAGCACTTTGTCGTCGCCCGATTCAACTGGTGAATCCTTGAACACCACGCCCTTGTCGCCCTCGCCCAGGAACGGCTCGGCGCAGTGCTTGCGCAGACCTTTGCCCAGGATGGTGGTAACGTCGTCGTGCAGCAGGCCGATATCCAGCAGCTCGCGGATGACAAAACCGGTACCGCCTGCGGCGTGGAAGTGGTTCACGTCCGCTTCGCCGTTCGGGTAGATGCGGCACAGCAGCGGCACCACTTTCGACAGCTCGTCGAAGTCGTTCCAGTCGATTACGATGCCGGCCGCTTTTGCAATCGCCACCAGGTGCAGCGTGTGATTGGTGGAACCACCGGTGGTCAGCAGCGCGACAATCGCGTTGACGATGGATTTTTCATCGACCACATGGCCGACCGGGATGTATTCGCTGCCCTGGTCCGTAATCACTGCGGCGCGTTGCGCGGCAGCCTTGGTCAGTTCATCGCGCAGCGGCGTGTTCGGCGTAATGAAGGCGGCGCCCGGCAGGTGCAGGCCCATGACTTCCATCAGCATCTGGTTGGAGTTGGCGGTGCCGTAGAAAGTACAGGTGCCGGCGCTGTGGTAGGACTGCGATTCGCCTTCCAGCAGCTCGGCGCGGCCAACTTTACCTTGTGCGTACAGCTGGCGGATCTTGGCTTTTTCCGAATTCGACAGGCCGGTGGTCATCGGGCCGGCCGGCACAAACACGGCTGGCAGGTGACCGAAGTGCAGCGCGCCGATCAGCAGCCCAGGGACGATCTTGTCGCATACGCCCAGGTACAGCGCGGCGTCGAACATATTGTGCGACAGCGCCACTGCAGCCGACATCGCAATCGCGTCGCGCGAGAACAGCGACAGTTCCATGCCCGGCTGGCCCTGGGTAACGCCGTCACACATGGCCGGCGTGCCGCCCGCAAACTGCGCCACCGCGCCCACTTCGCGCACGGCTTGCTTGATGATCTCAGGATAACGCTCGAACGGCTGGTGCGCCGACAGCATGTCGTTGTAGGCCGAAACAATCGCCACCGATGGCTTTTTGATTTCCTTCAGCACCAGCTTGTCGTTGACCGGGAAGGCGGCAAAGCCGTGCGCCAGGTTGGTACACGCCAGGGTGCCGCGCTGCGGGCCTTTGACGCGGGCCGCTTCGAGGTGCGCCAGATACGCGCCGCGCGATGGTTTGCTGCGCTGAATAATGCGATTGGTGACAGTTTCCAGGACTGGATGCAACGCCATGATCGTTCCTTATGTATGGATTCCGTGAAATTTTACTACAAAAATACAAATCGCACCGGCTTTTATTGGACGGGCTGGCCTACGCTGGCGGTCATCGCATGGTCCCACTACCCCTCTGAAACGCAGAAATATTCAGCGCACGTCATCAAACCGTAGTGAATTTACCTGATTTTCCTGTATTATTTCGCCATCCCCTCCCTACTGACAAGATTATGCGCCAGCCTGCACTTACTTCGACCGCCAGTTTCCAAGCCCTCGCATCCCATGCTGTCAACGCCAAAACCTGGCAAATGCGCCAGCTGTTTGCCGCCAACCCACAACGCTTTCCCGAGTTGACGGTCGATGCGGCCGGTCTGTTCCTGGACTATTCCAAGAATCGCCTGGATGCCACCACCGTCGGCCTGCTGCTGGATCTGGCCCGCGAACGCGGCGTCGAACGTCAGCGCGACGCCATGCTCGGCGGCGAGAAGATTAATCTTACCGAACATCGCGCCGTACTGCACACAGCGTTGCGTATGCCGCGCGGCAAAGCCCTGATAGTGGACGGCCAGGACGTCAACGCCGACGTGCATGCGGTGCTGGACCACATCAAGGACTTCACCGACCGCGTACGCAACGGCCAGTGGCTGGGCTATACCGGCAAGCCGATCAAGGATGTGGTCAATGTCGGCATCGGCGGTTCGGACCTGGGACCGAAAATGGCGGTACTGGCACTGCGCTCGTACGCCCATCCGCGCCTGAAAATGCATTTCGTCTCCAATGTGGACGGCCACGATATGGACGCCGCGCTGGCGCAGGTGAATCCGGAAACCACGCTGTTCATCATCGCCTCCAAGACCTTCACCACGGCAGAAACCATGCTGAATGCGGGCACTGCACGCACCTGGTTCCTGCAGAACGGCGGCACACAGGACAACCTGGCCAGGCACTTTGTCGCCGTCTCCACCAACACCAAGGCGGTCGCGGACTTCGGCATCGATACCGCCAACATGTTCCCGTTCTGGGACTGGGTCGGCGGCCGTTACTCGGTATGGTCGGCAATCGGTCTGTCGGTCGCGCTGGCGGTGGGCTTTGGCTACTTCAGCGACTTCCTGGCTGGCGCCCACGCCATGGATGAACACTTCCGCGAGGCGCCGCTGGAGCAGAACATGCCGGTGCTGCTGGCCATGGTCGGTTTCTGGAACCGCCAGTTCCTCGACGCCAGCTCGCTGTCGATCGCGCCTTACCATCAGGACCTGAACCGCTTCCCGGCCTATTTGCAGCAGCTGGACATGGAATCCAACGGCAAGCGCATCACACGCGGCGGCGCGGCAGTCGATACGCCAACCTGCCCGGTGGTGTGGGGCGAGTGCGGCACCAATGCGCAGCACGCGTACTTCCAGCTGCTGCACCAGGGTACCGATGTGACGCCGATCGACTTCATCGCCGCGCTGCGCGCCACCCACGACCTGGCAGGCCATCACGATGCACTGCTGGCCAACTGCTTCGCACAGTCGGAAGCCTTCATGACCGGCAAGACCGCCGACGAAGTGCGCGCCGACCTGGCTGGCGCACAACTGAGCGCCGAAGAAATCGAAGCGCTGGTACCGCACAAGACCTTCCCGGGCAACCGTCCGTCCAACACCATCCTGATGGACCAGCTGACGCCAGCTGCGCTGGGCGCACTGATCGCACTGTACGAACACAAGACCTTTGTACAGGGCGTGATCTGGGACGTGAACAGCTTTGACCAGTGGGGCGTTGAACTGGGCAAGGTCCTGGCCAAAAACATCCAGTCCGAGCTGACTGGCGAGGTCAAGCCGGAACGTCACGACAGTTCGACCAATGGCCTGATCATGATGGCGAAAGCGGCGCAACACATATGAGCACTTCCGACATCAAGGTAGCTTACGACGCGGTGATGCAAACGGGCGAATGCCCGCTGTGGCATCCACAGGAACAGGCGCTGTACTGGGTGGATATTCCCGCCTTCACCGTACACCGCCTCGATCCGGCCAGCGGCGCACACCGTGCCTGGAAGCTGGCCAGCGAGCCAGCCACGCTGGGCATCAGCGACCAGGGCGGCCTGATTGTCGCCCTGCGCAGCGGCTTTGCACACCTGGACACCAGCAGCGATGAAGTGAAAATGACGGAGATCGCAGCGGCGCCGTACGACCAGGCCATCACGCGCTTCAACGATGGCCATGTCGATCCGGCGGGCCGCTTCTGGGTCGGCACGATTTACGAGCCGCGCGACAAGCCGGCGGCGGAAATGTATGTGCTGGAAAAAGGCGCGCTGCGCAAGGTGTGGTCGGGCGGCATGACCAACTCGAATGGTTCGGGTTTCAGCCCGGACCAGAAGACCATGTACCACGCCGACACCGCTGCGCACCGCGTGACAAGGCTGGACTACGACGTCGCCACCGGCACCGTCGCAAATCAGCGCCTGCTGCACCAGTTCTCGATGGACAAGGAAAACAACTACGGCGGTCGTCCCGACGGCGCAGCCGTGGACAGCGAGGGTAACTACTGGGTGGCGATGTTTGAAGGCGCGCGTATTGCCAAGCTGTCGCCGGAAGGCGTGCTGCTGGGCGAAATCACGCTGCCGGTGCGCTGTCCGACCATGCCGGCGTTTGGTGGTCCGGATCTCAAGACCCTGTATGTGACCAGCGCCGGCGCCCGTCCGGCGCCGGAACTGGCGCAGTATCCGCTCAGCGGCAAGCTGCTGGCGATTCCGATGGATGTCGCCGGCCGCGCCGAGCCCACTTACCGCAGCGCTTAACCCGCACTACGGCAAGCAGCAAGCAACGGCTGGCCAGCTTATAATCCACCTACATCACCCCATAGGGCAATGTAGTAAAATTTCTTGCAAACCACCCTTATAAGTAGTAAATTTACACCGGCTGCCGCGCCTGCGCGCGGCGATTCCTTCTGCACTTTCTTGCGACGATTTTCATACTATGGCTCTTTCCGATTTTGATCTGGTTCTGTTTGGCGGCAGCGGCGATCTGGCGATGCGCAAATTGCTGCCCGCGATGTACGCGCGTGACGTCGCCAATGACTTGCCGCCGACTGCCCGCATTATCTGCGTCGGCCGCGCAGACGCCAGCCAGGAAGAATTCCTGCAAACCGTCGAGACCACGTCCAAACCGCTGATCAAGTCGCCCGCCGTGGCGCCGGCAGCGTGGGCGCGCTTTACCGCGCGTATCGTCTACGTGTCGCTCAACGCGACCGACTCCGGCAGCTACAAGTCGCTGGTGGACGCGCTGCGCAAGGAAGAGAACATCACCAAGGTCTACTACCTGGCGACGCCGCCAGCCATCTTCGCGCAGATTTGCGAGAACCTGAAAGAGAACGGCCTGGTCACGCCAAACTCGCGCGTGGTACTGGAAAAACCGCTGGGCCGCGACCTGGCCTCGGCCAAGCAGATCAACGCCGAAGTCGGCAAGGTATTCGAGGAATCGCAGATCTACCGTATCGACCATTACCTGGGCAAGGAGACCGTACAGAATCTGCTGGCCCTGCGCTTTGGTAACATCCTGTTCGAGCCGCTGTGGCGCCGCGAGTGGATCTCCGACGTGCAGATCACCATTGCCGAGAAGCTGGGCGTGGGCAACCGCATGGGCTACTACGACACCTCGGGCGCGCTGCGCGACATGCTGCAGAACCACCTGCTGCAACTGCTGTGTATCGTCGCCATGGAACCGCCGACCTCGATCGCGCCGGATGCCGTGCGTGACGCCAAGCTGCAGGTGCTGCGCTCGCTGAAAAAATTCACGCCGACCACGCTGGCGCAGAACATCGTGCGCGGCCAGTACCGCGCCGGCCATGTCGACGGCAAGGCCGTGCCAAGCTACCGCGACGAGCCGGATGCGCCGGAACACTCGCGCACCGAAACCTTCGTCGCCATGAAAGCGGAAATCGACACCTGGCGCTGGGCCGGCGTGCCGTTCTACCTGCGCACCGGTAAGCGCATGGCGGACGGTCTGGCGGAAATCGTGGTGCGCTTCAAGCAGATTCCGCACTCGATCTTTGCCCAGCCGACCAACAGCTTCCAGCCAAATTCGCTGGTGATCCGCCTGCAGCCCGACGAAGGCCTGCGCATGAACCTGATGGCGAAAACCCCGGGCGACGGCATGCGTTTGAAACAGGCGGAGCTGGAACTGGACTTCCGCGAGCAGTTCAAGACGCCGCGCATGGAAGCCTACGAGCGCCTGCTCCTCGACGTGCTGCGCGGCCAGCTGACCCTGTTCATGCGCGGCGACGAGCTGGAAGCCGCATGGGAATGGGTCGAACCTATCCTCGACAACTGGGAGTCGGACGACAGCTATCCTATCCCTTACGCCGCCGGCACCTGGGGTCCTGCTGCGGCATCGGCCCTGATCGGCCGCGATGGCCTGCAATGGCGCGAAGAAGCGCTACCGGAAGATTAATCACGCATGCTACTCGACTCCATCCGTACCCAACTCGACTCGCTCTCCAAATCGGAGCGCAAGGTCGCGTTGGCCGTGCTCGATCACCCGACGCAGACGGTCAACCAGAATATCACCGCGCTGGCCAAAAGCGCGCAGGTGTCCGAACCGACCGTGGTGCGTTTTTGCCGTACGCTGGGCTATGACGGCTGGCATGAGTTCAAGCTCAAGCTGGCCCAGGGCCTGGCGCTGGCCCTGCCGGGCCTGAACGAGCAGCCGACCCAGGACGACCTGGCGGCAGACCTGGTCAACAAGATCTGCAGCCGTTCGATCAACACCCTGCTGGACCTGCGCAACAACCTCGATCCGGAAGCGATCCAGAAGGCGCTGGACATCCTGTCCAAGGCCAACAAGATCGAGTTCTACGGCCAGGGCACGTCCGGCATCGTGGCAGCCGATGCGCAGCACAAGTTCTTCCGCTCCGGCGTCCCGACCGTGGCCTATGCCGATCCGCACATCCACAGTATCGCCGCTGCCCTGCTGCGCACCGGCGATGCGCTGGTAGCGATTTCCCAGCGCGGCAACAGCCCGTCGCTGGTGCGCTCGGTCAAGCTGGCGCGCCGCGGTGGCGCCGAGGTGATCGTGCTGGCGCCGTCGGGCACGCCGCTGGCGGAACTGGCCACGGTGCTGATACCGATAGACCTGATCTTCAACATCGACCCGTACACGCCAATTTCCGCGCGCCTGGCCTACCTGGTGGTGATTGACGTGCTGGCGGTCGGCCTGGCGCTGCAGCGCGGCCCCGAGTTCCGTAAAAAGATGCAAAACGCACAAAAAGCGTTGCAGGAATTCGACTTGCAATTCGACTCCTTCATCGGCTGACGCCCCTCAGTAACATTTTGCAATATCTGTCAGGTCGGGATTTACGCTCCCGGCTGTTGCCTGAGTGAACGCTCTGGCCTAGCCTGTGATGACTCACCACAGGAGGCAATCATGAGCAATGAGCATTTCGGCTTCGGTTCACACGGCAATGGCTTCAATGGCGGCGGCAACGCCACTTACAGTTTCACGCTGACCAGCGGCGCGATCACCGCCGTTGCCGTCACCGAAACCCACGGCAGCCGCAGCAGCACGCACAGCGTCGATATCGGCCCCACCACCAGCTACACGGTCGGCACCGACGGCAAGATCACCGAAACTTCGGTGGTCGGCAATGCGGTGGAAACCACGGTCTACGTTGCGGGCAGTACCGCCGGCCAGTACACCATCCAGTCCGAGACCCATACTTACATTGCGCAAGGCACGGCCACCACCCGCCTCGATGTCGAGCCTTACGACCGCGCCAAGTTCACCATCAGTACTGGCGGCGCCGTCACCGCCGTCGACCGCGTACTGCCCGACGGCAGCACCAAGTCCGTCACCATCGGCAGCAGCACCACCTACACCCAGCTGGCCGCCGGCTATGTGCTGGAAGTGCAGACCCATGGCAGCCATAGCAATTACGAGGTCTACCACGATGGCAATGGCGATGGCGTCTACACCGAAATCGCCCATGGCAGCGGCAGCACGGTGGACCTGGTGGGCCTGCAAACCCAGGTCAGCAGTATTAACGGCGCGCTCTAAGTCAATGTGCCGGTCGGTGCGCCAGCGAGCGCACCGGACTCGATATAACTTCTATAATCGTCCACAGTACGTTACAGTGTCGCTGTTGCATCACCCGTAATATTGTGACCTGGACATGAACACGACGCGCATCCCCCTGCTGCACACCGGCGTACCCGGGCTGGACCACATCCTCGGTGGCGGCTTCCCTGCGCATAGCCTGTACCTGATCGAAGGCCTGGCCGGCAGCGGCAAGACCACCCTGGCGTGCCAGATCGGCTTCCATCACGCACACCAGGGCAAGAAGGTGCTGATCCTCACGCTGATCGCCGAGACCCATAACAAGATGCTCAACCACCTGAGCAACTTCTCCTTCTTCGACGAGAGCCTGGTTGGCGACCGTATCAAGTTTCTCGGCGCCTACAGCGAGCTGCTGCGTGGCGGCCTGCGCGCGCTGCAGAAGCTGATTGCCGCCACACTGGCCGAACAGCGCCCCGACATCATGATTATTGACGGCTTCCGTACCGTGCGCGAGGCCGCGCCATCGGACATGTCGCTGTCCGAGTTCATGCTGTCGCTGAATTCGCTGGTGTCGACCATGGAGTGCACCACCTTCCTGCTGTCGCCGACCGAAGGCAATGTGGCCGACTCGGAAAACACGCTGGTCGATGGCCTCATCGAACTGAGCCAGTTTGAACGCGGCATGCAACTGATCCGCGAAATCAAGGTCTTCAAATTGCGCGGGTCCAAGCACATGCTGGGCCGACACGTGTTTGAAGTGGGCAGCGACGGCGTCGCCATCTACCCGCGCCTGGAAGCGATCAACAGCGCGGCCGGCGCCGAGCCGCCGCAGACGCCATCCCGGGTCGGCTTCGGCATCGACGGCTGGGACCTGCTGACCAATGGCGGCGTCATCAGCGGCTCCACCACCGCCCTGCTGGGCAATCCCGGCGTCGGCAAGACGCTGATGGCGCTGCACTTTATTTACGATGGCCTCAAACGCGGCGAAACCTGCCTGATCGTCGGTTTTCACGAATCGCCGACACGGTTGCTGGAAAAGGCGCGCAGCGTCGACATCGACCTGCAACCGCACCTTGACAGCGGCAAGCTGCAAGTGATCTGGAACCCACCCCTGGAAGTGCTGGTGGACGGCCTGGCGCAGCAGGTGCTGCACAATATCGAACAGCGCAAGGTCGTGCGGCTGATGGTGGATGGCATCGACGCGCTGCGCGAAATCATCCTGCACGCACACCGTACCCGCTCCTTCCTGGTGGCGCTGGTAAACGAGCTGCGGCGCCGCAATGTGACCACCTTCTTTACGCAGGAACTGCCCTACTTCGCCCATGGCACCGCCAAGCCCGAGGCGTCGGAGTCGATGCTGTTCGAGAACATCATCCTGATGCGCTATGTCGATGTGGGTGGCGTCAACCGGCGCCAGATCGGCGTGCTAAAACTGCGGGAAAGCACTTACGACGCCGCCAATCATGTCCTGCTGATTTCCAATCAGGGCATGAGCATAGAAGGACCCGCATCCTTCCAGCGCGCACAGCCGTTTTAAGGCGCCCATGAACTCGCCCCCCGCTTCCCCCGCCGGCCCGCTACTGCTGCTGGTCGATGATGAATTCGACGTGCTGAGTGCCTACAGCATGCTGTTCGAATACCACGGCTACCGCGTGCTGACGGCCAACAACGGTGCCGAGGCGCTGGCGGCGGCGGCCATCGAGCGGCCGGACCTGGTGTTATCCGACCTCATGATGCCGGTGATGGACGGTGGGCGGCTGTGCAAGGCCTGGCGCGACGATGCGCAACTACGCAACATTCCTTTCATCCTGACCAGTGCCGGCATGATCAAAGAGCCCGCGCTGCCGTATGATAGCTTTTTCAAAAAGCCGGTGCGCTTTGAAGTGCTGCTGGCCGAAATCGAGAGGCTGATCGCACCAAAGGGGGAATGATGCGCGCCACTGCCCGGACCACTGGCTAGCTGATGGACAGTTCCGTCGTCACCGTCGTCCTGTTTGCCGCGCTGCTGCATGCGACCTGGAATGCCCTGGTCAAAGCCGGCCCCGATAAATACCTGACCACGCTGCTGGTGGCCTGCGGCGCTGGCCTGGTCTCGTTGCCGCTGCTGCCGTTCATCGCGACGCCAGCACAGGACAGCTGGCCGTGGCTGATCGCCTCCGCCTGCTGCCAGGTGATTTACTACCGCTTGCTGGCCGCCACCTACCGCCACGGCGACATGAGCCAGGCCTACCCGCTGATGCGCGGCGCCGCACCGCTGCTGGTGGCGCTGGCCAGCGTGCCGCTGCTGGGCGAGCGCCTGCATCTGAGCCAGGACATCGCCGTCATGCTGATCTGCGGCGGCGTACTGACGCTGACCATCCTGCGTGGCGCCAACGCCGGCGCCGACACCGCCGCCAACCGCGGCGCGCGCCGCCGGGCAACCAGCTACGCGCTGCTCAACGCCGCCGTCATCGCCGGCTACACCATGATCGACGCCGTCGGCGTGCGCCGCTCCGGCGCGCCGGCCGCCTACACCATGTGGCTGTTCGTGTTGACCGCCGTGATGCTGCTGCTGTGTTCCACCCACCGCTGGCGCGAACTGCCCGCCTACGCCCGCACGCACCTGCGCGTGATGCTGCTGGGCGGGGTCGGTACGCTGGCGTCCTACGGCCTGGCGCTGTGGGCGATGACGCAGGCGCCGGTGGCCGCCGTCGCCGCGCTGCGCGAAACCTCGATCCTGTTTGCCGCCGCGATTGCCGCCCTGTTCCTGCGCGAGCGGCTGGCGCCCGGCCGCATCCTGGCGATTACCCTGATCGCCTGTGGCGCAATTGTCATGCGCCTCGGTTGAACTGGGCTGTTACGGGCTGGTAGGAGTAAAATAAGCGCGACTACAACTCCCTTATCAGATTGGCAGCGTTTATGAACCAACTCGAACAACTCAAGCAATACACCACCGTCGTCGCCGATACCGGCGACTTCCAGGCCATCCAGCAATACACCCCGCGCGACGCGACCACCAACCCGTCGCTGATCCTGAAAGCGGTGCAAAAAGACGAGTACAAACCGCTGCTGGAAAAAGCCGTACGCGACAACCTCGACGCCAGCACCGGCGAAGTGATCGACCACCTGCTGGTCGCTTTCGGCAAGCAGATCCTGCGCGTGATTCCTGGCCGCGTCTCGACCGAGATCGACGCCGCCCTGTCGTTCAACACTACCGCCTCGGTGGCCAAAGGCCGTGAACTGATCAAGCTGTACGAAAAGAACGGCATCGAGCGCGAGCGCGTGCTGATCAAGATGGCCTCGACCTGGGAAGGCATCCGCGCCGCCGAGATCCTGGAGAAGGAAGGCATCCACACCAATATGACGCTGCTGTTCTCGCTGCCACAGGCAATCGCCTGCGCCGAAGCGGGCGCCAAGCTGATTTCGCCCTTCGTCGGCCGCATCTACGACTGGTACAAGAAAAACACCGGCATCGAATACGAAGGCGCGGAAGACCCGGGCGTGCAGTCGGTCAAGCGCATCTACAACTACTACCGCAAGTTCGGCTACAGCACCGAAGTGATGGGCGCCAGCTTCCGCAACGTCGGCCAGATCCTGGAACTGGCGGGCTGCGACCTGCTGACCATCAGCCCCGACCTGCTGCAAAAACTGGCGGACACCAACGCCCCGGTCGAGCGCAAACTGAGTTCGGACAGCGGCAAGAGCGCCGCCATCGGCAAGATCGCCGTCGATGAAGCCACCTTCCGCTTCATGATGAACGAAGATGCAATGGCCACCGAGAAAACCGCCGAAGGCATCCGCGCCTTCGTCGCCGACACCGGCAAACTCAAGCAAATCATCTCCGGCATGCGTTAATCCTTAGCGCCGGCCGGCACAGGGCAGAAGCGCGGCGCAGGCCGTTCTTCTGCCTTTTTTGCATTTGGGACCGGTCCCAACGTGGTTTTTCTGACTGTATTACAATCTTGCATCAACTATAAAACCCACTCGCGAGACCAGTCCATGAGATCCGTTCCTCGTAGCACCGCTGTTGCCGTCGCCGTTCTCACCCTTTTGAGCGCCTGCGGCGACAAGGCGGCGCCGCCTGCCGCCCCACCGCCCGCCACCGTTGCTGTCATCACCGTCAATCCCGCCACCGTTACGCTGAGCAGCGAACTGCCGGGCCGCACGGAAGCCTCGCGCATTGCGCAGGTGCGCGCGCGTACCGCCGGCATCGTGCTGCAACGGATGTACAAGGAAGGTGGCGACGTCAAGGCCGGCGAGGTGCTGTTCCGCATCGATCCGGCGCAGTTCCAGGCCTCTTTCGACAGCGCCCAGGCAGCCGTGGCCAAGGCGGAAGCCAACCTGGCGCAGGCGGACCTCAAGGTAAAACGGTATAAACCATTGTTGGCGGCGCAGGCCGTCAGCCAGCAGGAATACGACGACGCCGTCACCGCGCAGAAGCAGGCCGCGGCCGACCTGGCCACCAGTAAAGCAGCCCGCACCAATGCCGGGCTGACACTGGGCTATGCAACCGTCACCTCGCCGATCGCCGGCCGCGTCAGCCGCGCGCTGGTGACCGAGGGCGCGCTGGTCGGCCAGGGCGAAGCAACGCCGATGGCCACCGTGCAGCAGCTGGACCCGATCTACGTCACCATCACCCAGTCCTCCACCGAGGTGCTGAAATTGAAAAGCGCGCTGGCCAGCGGCAAGCTGAAAAGCGCCGGCAAGGACCAGGCGCGCGTGACGCTGGTGACGGAAGACGGCCAGGTCTATCCGCAGGCGGGCAAGCTGCTGTTCTCGGATGTGTCGGTGGATGAGAGCACCGGCTCGGTCTCGATGCGCGCCGAATTCCCCAATCCGGACCGTATTCTGCTGCCGGGCATGTATGTGCGTGCACGGCTGGAGCAAGGCGTCAGCGATGCCGCCATCACTGTGCCGCAGCAGGCGATCGTGCGCACCAATGAAGGTTCGACGGTGCTGATCGTCGGCGCCGACAACAAGGTGGCTTCGCAGCCTGTCGTCGCCAACGCCAATGACGGCAACAACTGGGTGGTCAGCTCCGGCCTCAAAGGTGGCGAGCGCATCGTGGTTGAAGGCTTCCAGAAAGCCAAGCCTGGCGCCACCGTGAATCCGCAGCCGTGGAAAGGCCCGGCCGGCAGTGCCGCCGCGCCCGCCGCCAGCGCCGCCAAATAACCGGGAGCCCACATGGCCAAGTTCTTCATTGACCGCCCGGTCTTCGCATGGGTCATCGCCCTGTTCATCCTGCTGGGCGGGATGCTGGCGATTACCGTGCTGCCGGTCGCACAGTACCCCACCATCGCCCCGCCATCCATCGTGGTGACGGCAACCTACCCTGGCGCCACCGCGCAAGTGCTGGACGACGCCGTCACCAGCGTCATCGAACAGGAGATGAACGGCGCCGACGGCCTGCAATACGTCGAATCGCAAAGCGAAGCCAATGGCGCCGTCACCATCACCGTCACCTTCGTCCCCGGCACCAATCCCGACCTGGCGGCGGTGGACGTCCAGAACCGCATCAAGCGCGTGGAATCGCGCCTGCCGGCCGCCGTCACGCAGCAAGGTGTGCAGGTCAACAAAGCCCGTTCCAACATCCTGATGTTCGTCGGCCTGACCTCCACCGACGGCCGCCTCGACCCAACGGGCCTGGGCGACTACATGGCGCGCAACGTCGTCAATGAAATCAAGCGCATTCCCGGCGTCGGCCAGGCGCAGTTGTTCGGCACCGAGCGCGCCATGCGTATCTGGGTCGATCCGCAAAAACTGCTCGGCCTGAAAATGACCATGGCCGACGTCACCGCCGCCATCCGCGCGCAAAATGCGCAGGTCACCTCCGGCACGCTGGGCGACCTGCCCAGCCCTGCGCAGCAAACCTTCTCGGCGCCGATCGTGGTGACGGGCCAGCTGTCGTCCACCACCGAGTTTGGCGAGATCGTCCTGCGCGCCAATCCCAACGGCTCGCTGGTGCGGCTGAAAGACGTGGCCCGCATCGAAATGGGCGGCGCCAGCTTCAACATCAGCGCACGCCTGAATGGCGCACCGTTTTCGGCAATTGCCGTGCAGCTGTCGCTGACCGGTAACGCGCTGCAAACCGCCACCGCCGTCAAAGACAAGATGGAGCAGCTGTCCAGATACTTCCCGCCTGGCGTCAAGTACACCATCCCTTACGACACCTCGCTGTTCGTCAAGATCTCGATTGAAGAAGTGGTCAAGACCCTGCTGGAAGCGGTGGTGCTGGTGTTCCTGGTAATGTACCTGTTCCTGCAAAACATCCGCTACACGCTGATCCCGACCATCGTCGTGCCGGTGGCGCTGATGGGTACCTTCGCCGCCATGCAGCTGTTTGGCTTCTCCATCAACGTGCTGACCATGTTCGGCATGGTGCTGGCGATCGGCATTCTGGTCGACGACGCCATCGTGGTGGTGGAAAACGTCGAACGCATCATGAGCGAAGAAGGCCTGTCGCCGCGCGACGCCACGCGCAAGGCCATGGGCCAGATCACCGGCGCAATCATCGGCATTACGCTGGTGCTGGTGGCCGTGTTCATTCCCATGGCCTTCTTCGGCGGCGCCGTAGGCGCCATCTACCGCCAGTTCTCGCTGGCGATGGTGTCGGCCATGCTGTTCTCCGCGCTGATGGCGCTGACGCTGACGCCGGCGCTGTGCGCCACCATGCTCAAGCCGGTGGAAGCGGGACACCACCACGAGAAGAAAGGCTTCTTCGGCTGGTTCAACCGCAAGTTCGCCGTCACTGCGACCGGTTACCAGGGCGTGATTGCCAACATCCTCAAGCGCACCGGCCGTTACCTGATGATCTTCGCGCTGCTGTGCGGCGTGGTGGGCTGGCTGTATGCGCGCCTGCCATCGTCGTTCCTGCCCAACGAAGACCAGGGCTACCTGATCGCCAACGTCCAGCTGCCGGCGGGCGCATCGACCAGCCGCACGCAAGCCGTGCTGGCGCAGGCCGACGCCTACTTCCGCAAACAGCCCGGCGTGGCGCGCACCATCGCCGTGGCGGGCTTCTCGTTCTCCGGCAACGGCCAGAACGCGGGCCTGGTGTTCATCCCGCTCAAAGACTGGAAAGAGCGCGGACCGGATGAATCGGCACAGGCGATTGCACAGCGCGCGTTTGGCGCACTGTCCTCGATCCCGGACGCCATCATCTTCCCGCTCAGCCCTCCGCCGATCCGCGAACTCGGTAACGCCACCGGCATCACCGCGCGCCTGCAGGACCGCAGCGCACAGGGCCACGATGCGCTGATCGCCGCGCGCAACCAGCTGCTGGGTCTTGCCGGCAAAAGCGACATCCTCAAAGGCGTGCGTCCCGAAGGCCTGGAAGATGCGCCGCAGCTGCAGGTGGACATCGACCGCGAAAAAGCCAATGCCCTGGGCGTCTCGTTTGCCGACGTCAACGCCATGATGTCCACCGCGCTGGGCTCCTCCTACGTCAACGACTTCGCCAGCTCCGGCCGCCAGCAGCGCGTGATCGTGCAGGCCGACGCGCCACGCCGCCTGCAACCGCAGGACATCATGCAGCTCAACGTGCGCAGCGCCAGCGGCACCATGGTGCCGTTCTCCTCGTTCGCATCGTCGCACTGGATACAAGGTCCGGTGCAGCTGGTGCGCTACAACGGCTACCCGGCCATCAAGCTGACCGGCGACGCCGCGCCAGGCCGCTCCACCGGCGAAGCGATGGCGGAACTGGAACGCCTGGCGCAACAGTTGCCGCCGGGCTTCGGCATCGAATGGACCGGCCAGTCGCTGGAAGAAAAAACCTCCGGTTCGCAAGCGCCGATGCTGTTTGCGCTGTCGCTGCTGGCCGCCTTCCTGGTGCTGGCCGCGCTGTATGAAAGCGAATCGATCCCGATTGCCGTGCTGCTGGTCGTGCCGCTTGGCGTGCTGGGTGCGCTGCTGGGCGCCTCCTTGCGCGGCCTGCCGAACGACGTCTACTTCAAAGTCGGCCTGATCGCGATTATCGGCCTGTCGGCCAAAAACGCGATCCTGATTATCGAATTCGCCAAAGACCTGCAGGCACAGGGCAAAGGCCTGATCGAAGCGACGCTGGAAGCCGTGCACCTGCGCTTCCGCCCCATCATCATGACCTCGCTGGCGTTCATCCTCGGCGTGCTGCCGCTGGTGATCGCCACCGGCGCGGGCTCCGCCAGCCAGCGCGCCATCGGCACGGGCGTGATGGGCGGGATGATTACCGCGACCGTGCTGGCCGTCTTCCTGGTGCCGGTATTCTTCGTGGTGGTCCGCAAAATCTTCAAGGGCAGCGAACGCCAGCGCAAACTGGCCGCACATGAACTGAACGACAAACACCATGAAACCTATGACTAAGCCCGTTCCCTTCGCAGGCGCGCCGCGCGCCGCATTGCTGACCGCTGCGCTGCTCGGCGCATCGCTGCTGTCCGCATGCTCGATGGCGCCGACCTACGAACGCCCTGCGGCGCCGGTGGCAGCGGCCTTCCCGTCCGACAGCGCCGGCGCCGCCTCGCGCACCAGCGTACCGTTGCCGCTGGCTGCCAACGCCAGGACCGCCGTCGATACCGGCTGGCGCGACTACTTCACCGATCAGCGCCTGCAATCGCTGATCGCCGCCTCGCTGGAAAACAACCGCGACCTGCGCACCGCCGTGCTGCGCATCGAAGAAGCGCGCGCGCTGTACAACGTGCAGTCGGCCGACCGCCTGCCCAACGTCAATGCCAGCTTCGGCGAAACGCGCGCCAAGACACCGGCCTTCCTGTCGTCCACGGGCCAGACCACCATCGGCAAACGCTACGACATCGGCGCCTCGGTCTCCGCGTTTGAACTCGACTTCTTCGGCCGCGTAAAAAGCCTGAACGACGCCGCCCTGGCCAGCTACCTGGCCACCGAAGAAGCACGCAGCGCGGCGCAGATCGCGCTGGTGTCGCAAGTCGCCCAGGCCTACTACACCGAACGCGCCTACGCCGAACAGTACGCACTGGCGCAGCAAACCTACGAAGCGCGCGCGCGCACCTACAAGCTCACGCAGCAGCGCGCCGAAGTCGGCGCCTCATCGCGCCTCGACCTGCGCTCCAACGAAACGCTGATGGAAACCGCACGCGCATCCGCGTTGACCTTGGCCCGCCAGCGCGCACAGGCCGAAAACGCACTCACGCTGCTGGTCGGCCAGCCACCGGCATCCGCTGCCAGCGGCGCCATGCCGACCGACGCCCAACTCGACGCCCTGAACGCGCTGCCGGAAGGCCTGCCATCCGACCTGCTGACACGCCGTCCCGACATCCGCAGCGCCGAGCAGCGCCTGAAATCCGCCAGCGCCAACATCGGCGCCGCGCGTGCCGCCTTCTTCCCGCGCATCAGCCTGACGGCAGCAATCGGCAGCAGCAGCCCATCACTGCATGGTCTGTTTGACAGCGGCTCCGGCAGCTGGTCCTTCGCGCCACAACTGACGCTGCCCATCTTCGACGCCGGCCGCAACAGCGCCAACCTGACACTGTCCGAAGTACGCAAAAACATCGCCGTCGCCGACTACGAAAAAACCATCCAGACCGCGTTCCGCGAAGTGGCGGACGCACTGGCCGCGCGCGACTACCTGGGCGAACAGGTCAACGCCCAGCGCGCAGTGCAGGAAGCGCAAGCCGACCGGCTAAAACTGCTGCAACTGCGCTTCGACAACGGCGTCGCCAGCACACTGGACGTGCTGGACGCCCAGCGCGAACTATTCAGCGCCCAGCAATCGCTGGTGCAGGCCCGCCTGCTGCGCACCACCACCGCCATCGACCTCTACCGCGCCCTCGGCGGCGGCCTTCGTTAACCTCCGGGGTCAGGTCCGTCATTTCTACACGGCCTCTGCTGTAGCGCTGTCCCTACAGCAGAGGTCGTGTAGAAATGACGGACCTGACCACGGATTAGGAATATTGCATGAGCTCACCTATCACGATTCGTCTGGGCCAGCGGGCCAGGCAGCGGATTGCGGCCGAAGGCTTGCAGGCTGCTGATATTGCGATCGTCCCCGCCGCCGCCGGCGGTCCCAAGGGGCTGATTCTGCATGGGCTGGATTGCTGGATGTTTGGTGAGTTTTTCAGGCACGCGCCACGCCAGCGCCGTCTCGTCGGCGCGTCGATTGGCGCCTGGCGCATGGCGGCGTCGGCGTTTGATGATCCGGTCGCCGCGCACAAGCGCCTGGCGCGGCTGTATGCCGGCCAGCGCTATCCGGACAAGGTGACGCCGGATTATGTCAGCCGCACTTGCCGCGCCCTGCTCGATGAGGTGCTCGATGGCCGTGTCGCCGAGCCGCTGCAGCATCCCCACCATCACCTTTCGGTGTTGACGGTGCGCGGTATCGGCAGGCTGGCCAATACCCAGGGCACGCGTTGGCGCGAAATGGCCGGCTTCCTGATGGCCGCTGCCGGCAACGCCATGTCGCGCAACCGTCTGGCGGCGTCGATGGAGCGGGTGATCTTCCATCACCAGCGTGACGATGCGCACTGGCTGCGTGATGGCTTCGATGCCTTCTCCAGCCACTTCGTCGGCCTGTCTGAAGCCAATCTGCGTGATGCGCTGCTGGCCTCGGGTTCGATTCCGCTGGTGCTGGAAGCGGTCACCAACATCGCTGGCGCACCCGATGGCGCTTACTGGGACGGCGGCTTGATCGACTATCACCTGCATCTGCCCTACCAGCGCGATCCCGGCCTGGTGCTGTACCCGCACTTCAACGATTACATCGTTCCGGGCTGGCTCGATAAATCCATGCCCTGGCGCCGCGCCAACGATCACGCGCTGGAGAATATGATTCTGGTGTCGCCGTCGCCGCAATTTGTCGCCACACTCCCCAACGCCAAGCTGCCCGACCGCAAGGACTTCAATGTCTATGGCCAGGACCACGACCGCCGCAACCGCGACTGGTTGCAAGCCGTCGGCGAAAGCGAACGCATGGCCGAGGCCTTTGCGCGCTGGGCCGAAAAACCGGACCTGCATCTGACCAGCAGTTTCTGACTGTTCTCAAAAAGCAACAGAAGTTAGCAAAAGCGCCGTTTCGGCGCAGGACAGGCGCATACTTGTATCCCGCATGCTGGAGGGAGTGAAGATCATGAACGTTCTGTCGCAAATGCGTATCGGTACCCGCCTCGCTTTTGGCTTTGCCGTGGTACTGCTGCTGGCGATCCTTGCCACTTCGGTCGCGCTGGTCAACGCCCGCGCCAACGCCCAGGCCACGCGCGCCATGATGGAGCAGCCGCTTGCCAAGGAACGCCTGGTGTCCGACTGGTATGTGCTGATTTATTCCGCTATCGCCCGCACCGCGCTGATCGCCCGCAGCACGGACGACAAGCTCTCCGACACCTTTGCCGAGACCATCAGCGCCAGCACCAAGCGTGGCAGCGAGCTGCTGGGCCAGATCAAGGAGCTGCTGGCCACGGATGAAGAACGCAAGATGTACGAAGAGATCACTGAACTCCGCAGCAAGTATCAAAAGTCTAAAACGGATGTGATGAACGCGCGCAAAGCCAGCGACGCGGCCAAGGCCGAGCAGCTGTTCAAGGATGCCTTTACGCCTTCCGCCGACGCTTACCAGAACCGCGTGAAGAGTTTCCTCGCCATGCAGCGCAAGGCGATCGACGATACCGCGCATGCCATCGATGCGGCCAACAGCCGCGCCAACAGTTTGCTGATGCTATTGGCCTTGCTGATGGTGAGCATAGGCTCTGTCGCCGCCTGGATTATTTCGCGTTCGATCACGGTGCCGCTAAAATCCGCAGTGGACATCGCGGCCACGGTGGCCAACGGTGATCTGACCACGCAGTTCAATGCGCAAGACAACAAGGATGAAATCGGCGATCTGATGAAAGCCCTGCGCGGCATGAATGATGCGCTGCGCGAGGTGGTCAGCCAGGTGCAGGTTGGCACCAACACCATCGCCACCGCTTCCAACCAGATCGCTGCGGGGAATATGGATCTGTCGCAGCGCACCGAGGAGCAAGCCAGCTCGCTGGAGGAGACCGCGTCGTCGATGGAAGAACTGACTTCCACCGTGCGCCAGAATGCGGAAAACGCCAAGCAGGCCAACCAGCTGGCGCAAGCCGCTTCCAGCGTGGCCGAGAAAGGCGGCGACATCGTCGGCCAGGTGGTGAACACCATGGGTTCCATCAATGACTCTTCGCGCAAGATTTACGACATCATCAGCGTCATCGACAGCATCGCCTTCCAGACCAACATCCTTGCCCTGAACGCGGCGGTGGAAGCCGCGCGTGCCGGTGAACAGGGGCGCGGCTTTGCAGTGGTGGCGTCAGAGGTGCGCAATCTGGCGCAGCGCTCGGCCGGTGCGGCCAAGGAGATCAAGGAATTGATCGGTAATTCGGTGGAACAGGTGGGCATCGGCTCCAAACTGGTGCAGCAGGCTGGCAGCACCATGGACGATGTGGTGGCCAGCGTGCGCCGCGTTACCGACATCATGGGCGAGATTACCTCGGCCAGCAGTGAGCAGAGCATCGGCATCGATCAGGTCAACACGGCGATCACGCAAATGGATCAGGTGACGCAGCAGAATGCCGCGCTGGTCGAACAAGCCGCTGCCGCCGCAGCCAGCATGCAGGAACAGGCGACACGCCTGGCGGACGTGGCATCCTCGTTCAAGCTGGGGAATGAAGGCTTGCATGGCGCATTGACAGCACCTGCGCCAGCCCCCCGCAAACTGGCCGCAGCACAGCCGGTTGTTGCGGCGAAAGGCGCTGCCGCCAAACGCCCTGCACCGCAGCTGGCCAGCGCCAGCAAGCCCGCTGCCGTTGGCAGCGACAAGGAATGGGAAGAGTTTTAACCCTTCAGGAACATCTCTTGCAGATCATTGAGGAAGCGCTGGCCTAACACGGTCGGCTTGATGATCTTGTAGTCGCGATAGAGCAGGCCCTTGGCTTCGGCTTCGTTGAGGGTCTTGTCAATCGCGTTGATGCTCATGCCGGTACGCTCGCTGAACAGGTTGGGATCAAAGCCCTCATGCAGGCGCAGCGTGTTGAGCATGAATTCAAAGCCCATGTCCTCGCGCTCGATCTCGTATTCTTCCTGGATCGGTGCGCCCAGCTTCACCTGCTCCATATAGGCCTTGGGCTGCTTGTAGCGCGCCTGGCGCAGGATGCGGTGCGGGAACGACAGCTTGGAGTGCGCACCCGCGCCGATGCCGAGGTAATCGCCAAACTCCCAGTAGTTCAGATTGTGGCGCGCGCGGTGGCCCTTCTTCGCGTACGCTGAAATCTCGTACTGTTCGTAGCCGTTGGCCTTGGTCAGTTCGGCGATCATGTCCTGCATGTCAGCGCTGGCGTCGTCGTCGGGCAGCGTTGGCGGATACTTGGCAAACAGCGTGTTCGGCTCCATCGTCAGATGGTACAGCGACAGATGCGGTGGATTGAAGGCCATGGCCGTCTCCACGTCCTGGCGCGCTTCTTCCAGCGTCTGCGACGGCAGCGCGTACATCAGGTCCAGGTTGAAGTTATCGAAGTTGGCGAGGGCGATTTCCACCGCGCGTTTGGCTTCGTTGTCGTCGTGGATGCGTCCCAGCGCTTTCAGGTGGCGCTCGTTAAAGCTCTGAATGCCGATCGACAGGCGGTTCACGCCACTCGCGCGGTAGGACTTGAACTTTTCCGCTTCGAAGGTGCCAGGGTTGGCTTCCATCGTGATCTCGCAATCGCTGTCCAGCGGCAGCAAGGTGCGGACGTCGGACAGCAGGCGATCCAGCCCGGCGGCCGACATCAGGCTGGGCGTGCCGCCGCCAATGAAGATGGTGTAGATCTTGCGGCCCCAGATCAGCGGCAAGGCCTGTTCCAGATCGGCGCGCACGGCGTCGAGGTATTCCTGTTCCGGGAAGGCGCCGCCATCCTTGGCTTCGTGCGAATTGAAATCGCAGTACGGGCATTTGCGCACGCACCACGGGAAATGGATGTACAGCGACAGCGGCGGCAACGCCGTCAGGTTCAGCGCACCGCCTTGCAGGTATTTCGCAGCGACGCCCGCAGACTCGCTGATGTCGCGCGCTGGCTTGGTGCTTGCGCCGACGACTTTAATCGGGATCATTTTTTCAGCTTTTCTACCAGGGCGCGCAATGCCTGGCCGCGGTGCGACATGGCGTTCTTTTCATCGGCACTGAGTTCGGCAGCGCACTTGTCCAGCGACGGGATGTAGAAGTACGGGTCGTAGCCAAAGCCGCCATTACCGCGCGGCGTATCGATCATGACGCCGTTCCAGCGGCCGTCGGCGATCACCGGCTGAGGGTCATCGGCGTGGCGCACGAACACCAGCACGCAGTAGTAGTACGCGGACTTGTCTTCATGCTTCGCCAGCTCGGCGATCATTTTTTCGTTGTTGCGGGCGTCCGATTTCGGTTCACCGGCAAAGCGGGCCGAATACACCCCCGGGGCGCCGCCCAACGCATTGATGCACACGCCAGAATCATCGGCCAGCGCAGGCAAGCCTGTCAGACGCGCGGCGTGACGGGCCTTTTGCAGTGCATTTTCGACAAACGTGTGAAAAGGTTCATCTGCTTCAGGCACGTCGTATTCGCCCTGCGCGTGGACGGAGAAACCCACGGTGGACAGCAGTTCGTTGAATTCCTTGAGTTTGCCGGCGTTGTTGGAGGCGAGGATCAGGCGTTGGGTCATGGTGAGTCGGCGACATAAATTCGATGAAGCCGACATTGTAAACCCTTTAGCCCTGCGCCACCTTCAGTACCAGTTTGCCGTTATTGGAACCATCGAACAGCTTCTGGAAGGTTTCAGGGAGGGTCTCCAGGCCCGTCACCACGTCTTCACGCGTTTTCAGCTGGCCGGCGCGCAGCCAGCCCGCCATATCGGTGATGGCTTCTTTCGCGCGCGGGTAGTAGTCGGCCACCATCACGCCGCGCAGCGTGGCGCGCTTGACCATGATCTGCAGGTAGTTGGCCGGACCGCGCGCCTGCTCCAGATTGTTGTACTGCGAGATGGCGCCGCAGATCACCACGCGGGCGTGCATGGCCAGGTTGCCGAGCACCGCATCCAGAATCTCGCCGCCGACGTTATCGAAGAACACGTCCACGCCTTGTGGACAGTGCTGCCTGAGGGCCTTGGCCACATTTTCGGACTTGTAGTCGATAGCGGCGTCAAAGCCCAGCTCTTGGACCAGGTAGCGGCACTTGTCTGCACCGCCGGCGATGCCGACCACGCGTGCGCCCTTGATCTTGGCGATCTGGCCCACCGTGGCGCCTACCGCGCCAGCTGCGCCGGAAACCACCACCGTTTCACCGGCCTTCGGCTGGCCGACATCCAGCAGGCCAAAGTAGGCGGTCATGCCGGTCATGCCCAGCGTGCCAAGGAACAGCGGCAGCGGCGCCAGTGCAGGATCCACCTTGAACAGGCCCTGGCCGGTGGAGATGGCGTATTCCTGCACGCCCAGCAGGCCGGTAACATGGTCGCCCACCGCAAACGCTGCATTGCGCGAATCGATCACGCGGCCGGCAGCAATCGCGCGCATCACATCGCCCAGCGCGACTGGCGGCATGTAGGAGTTTTCGCTGGCGTTCATCCAGCCGCGCATGGCCGGGTCGAGCGAAATGTAGGCGGTCTGGATCAGCACTTCGCCATCGGCCAGGGCGCGCACTTCCTCACTGCCATAGGCGAAGTCACTGCGTTTGACGGCGCCTGCAGGGCGGCTGGTGAGACGGAATTGATGATTCAGCATGGTGGACCTCTTAAAGATGGAATGAAGCCAGTATAGACCGCACTCCGGCGCTTGATTAGTCATCAATGAGGCGATACATTGTTGACCAGACAGGGACAATTTATGCTAAATCCACAGCGTCTGGCGATTTTCGCCACCATCATCAAAGTCGGCAGCATCAGCGCGGCGGCGGCCCAGCTCCGCATCGGCAAATCCGTGGTTTCGCGCCAGCTGGCCAGGCTGGAAGAGGAACTGGGCGCGCGGCTGATTCAACGCTCCACGCGCAAGCTGGCGCTGACCGAGATAGGCGACCAGGTGCTGCAACAGGCCCGCCAGATCGAGCGGGCATTGGGCAATATCGAACAGCTGACCGACCAGCACCAGCAACAGGTGCGCGGCCTGCTGCGCGTCTCCAGCTCCATCGCCGCGCGGCGGCCGCTGGTACCGTTGCTGGCGGAGTTTGCGCAGCGCTACCCGGAAGTGAAGATTTCGCTGCAACTGGAAGACCGCATCGTGGACCTCATCGATGAACAGATCGATGTGGCGATACGCACTTCCAGTCTGGTCGACTCCTCGCTGGTCGCACGCAAGCTGGCCGAGAACCGCAGCGTCATCGTCGCCGCGCCCAGCTATCTCGCCCGCGCCGGTACGCCGCAGACCCCGGAAGACTTGCGCGATCACGCCTGCCTGCTCTACACGAATGGCGGCCGGGTATTCGATGAATGGACTTTCGTCGGCAAGGAAAACATCTACGCCGTGCGTGTCGATGGCCCTTTGCAGATCAATGACGGCGGCTCGCTGGTCGGCGCGGCCGTGGCGGGAGCAGGCATATTGCGCGTGCCCGTCGCGCTGGCGCGCAAGGAGCTGGCGGAAGGTTCGCTGGTGCAGGTGCTGGCCGATTGCCCGCTGCCGCAAGGCCCGGCAACCTACGCGGTGTATCCCGCGCGTGAGTTTCTGGCGTTGAAGACGTCGGTGTTTATCGACTTCCTCAAGGAGCGCATGAATCAGGCTTCCAGCTGATGCATGGCCGCCACCGCCACGCGCACAATTCATCGGCTTCACCATGGGATGGCGGGCAGATTAACGGGCATACTGGATGCGGTCAACCACCAAGGAGTGTGCATGTCTGTATTGATCGTGCCGGGAATCGGCAATTCGGGAGCGGAGCATTGGCAAACGCGCTGGCAGGAAAAATACGCGGACATTACCCGCATCGCGCCGGCAAGCTGGGATGCGCCGGAATGCGACGACTGGGTCGCGGCAATTGAACGTGCGGTGCAGGCCAGCGGCCCGCAAACGCTGATTGTCGCGCATAGCCTGGGATGCCTGGCCGTCGCGCATTGGGCGCACAGTCGCGTCACCGGCGGCGCGGCTACAGACACAAACGGGATTGCCGGTGCGCTGCTGGTTGCAGTGCCTGACCCTGATGGCCCGGTCTTCCCTGGCGCCGCCCGGGGATTCGCGCCGCTACCAACACAGCGCCTGCCCTTCCCCTCGCTGATCGTCGCCAGCGACGATGATCCGTACGCCAAGGCTGACTACGCACAGCGCTGCGCACAAGCCTGGGGCAGCCGTTTATACCGTATCGGCAAGCGAGGCCACATCAACGCCGCCAGCGGCTTGGGCGATTGGCCCGAAGGCTGGCGGCTGCTGGAAAGCCTTACAGGCCCAGGGTCTGCTTCTGCAGTTTGACGAGATCCGCAATACCGGCCTGCGCCAGGTCCAGCAGACGGTTCATGCCTTCACGGTCGAAGGCCGCGCCTTCCGCCGTGCCCTGCACTTCGATGAAGTGGCCGGCATCGGTCATCACCACGTTCATGTCGGTATCGCAGCCCGAGTCTTCGATGTAGTCCAGATCCAGCACTGGCGTGCCTTGATACACACCGACCGAAATCGCAGCGACAAAATGCTTGAGCGGGATCGCAGGAATGGCGCCGCGCGCGACCAGCTTGGAGAACGCGTCATACGCCGCCACCATGGCGCCGGTGATCGATGCGGTACGGGTGCCGCCATCGGCCTGGATCACGTCGCAGTCCAGGTGCAGCGTACGTTCGCCAAACGCTTCCAGGTCGAACGCCGCACGCAGCGAGCGGCCGATCAGGCGCTGGATTTCTTGTGTGCGGCCGGACTGTTTGCCCTTGGCCGCTTCGCGGTCCATGCGGCTGTGGGTCGAGCGTGGCAGCATGCCGTATTCGGCGGTCAGCCAGCCCTGGCCTTTCCCTTTCAGGAAGCCTGGCACTTTCTCTTCGATGCTGGCGGTGCAAATCACCTTGGTGTCGCCGCATTCGATCAGCACCGAACCTTCGGCGTGTTTGGTGTAGTCACGGGTCATGCGCAGGGTGCGCAGCGCATCGACGGCGCGGCCGCTAGGGCGGGTTACAACGGTCATACAGTTTTCCTTATTTGAGGATTTGGGAAGATTTTTCGATCGCACCGCGAATCTCCGCGATGGCTTTTTCTATTTCGTCGTCATCGAAGGCGTCGGCTTCGGCCGATGCTGCTTCGGGCGCGGGCGTGTCGCGGATGGTGGTGCTGTGCAGGCCTTCCGGCAGCGCCTCGGTAGAAATCACCGTCGCCGTTACCGGGTCGTCCATGCCATCCACCACCGAACTGCCCTGCCACATGATGGCCAGCGCGGTGACATTGTCGCTGGCATCGCCCGCAGCGCGCAGCGCGGCTTGCAGTACATCCGGCACGGCGCGCACCACGGTGTGCGCGTGCATGCGGGCCACCAGCTCATCGTCCGGCAGCATAGACCACAAACCGTCGGAACACAACAGCACCAGATCGCCCGGCAGCAGACCGGCGCCACCGCCTACCTCGATGCGCGGTGGCGTGTCGGCGCCGAGACAGTTCCACAGCTTGTTGCGGTCCGGGTGCGTGGCGCGTTCGGACGGCAGCGCCAGGCCTTTGGCGATCAGGTTTTCCACATGCGAGTGATCGCGCGTGCGGGCAAGGATCTGACCACTGCGCATCCAGTACAGGCGCGAGTCGCCGCAATGCGCCCAGGTCGCAGTATTGTGCTGGACCAGGCAGGCGACGATGGTGGTGCGCGGCGTCTCCGGCAACTCGTGCGTGTGGCGGTACTGGTGGATGTCGCGGTGCGCGGCCTGAAACGCCTCTTCCAGAAAGCGCTGCGGCTTTTTCACATAGGGCTGCGCCTGTTGCTGGAACAGCGTGGAGATGGTTTGCAGCGCCACCGTGGCGGCCACCTCGCCGCGCAAATGCCCGCCCATGCCGTCGGCCAGCACCAGCAGCAGCGCGTCGCGCGTGAAGCTGTAGCCCATGCGGTCCTGATTCACCTTGCGGCCGCCGATGTGACTTTCCTGGTACACGGAGAATTGCATGGCGACGTCCTTATCGAAGCGGAATCAGATCAGGGTATCCGGACCGGCCTTGGCCCGCGCTGTACTGCTGCCGCCCAGGCGCCCCAGCAGACCGCGCAACCGGTCTAGCATGGTGGCCGGTGGCGGCGCCGGTGCGGCTGCGGGCTCCTTTTCCTGCAGCGCCTTCTGCACCGCGAACAGGCTTTGAGGACGATCCAGCGGTTCGACCTCCAGACACCAGCGCACCAGCTTGACCAGCGCCGGCGAATACTGGCCTTCCAGCTTGTCGAAATGGCTGGCCATTTTGTCTTCGGTCTTGCGCTGGTCGGCCGGCTGTGGCGGCGAACCGACCATGCAGGCAAAGATCGACGCGCCGATGCTGTAGATATCGGTCCACGGTCCCATGCCGGTCTTGGCGTACAGCTCGGGCGGCGCAAAGCCGGGCGTGTACATCGGCGTCAGCGTCGGCATATCTGTGTTGACGGTTTGACGCGCCGCACCAAAGTCCAGCAGCATGGGCGTGCCGTCGGTGCGCAGATAGATATTGGCGGGTTTCAGGTCCAGGTGCAGCAGCTTGTTGGCGTGGACTTCGCGCAGGCCTTTGACCACCTGGGTAAAAATGGTGCGGATAAAAAGTTCGCCTACTTTAACGCCCTTGCCGCGCTGCCGCTGGATGTGCTCCTGCAGCGAGTGGCCGGATTCGTAGGCCATAACCATATAAACCGTTTCGTGCGCGCGGAAGAAATTGAGCACGCTGACCACATTGGGGTGGGAGATGCGGGCCAGCGCCCGGCCCTCCTCAAAAAAGCACTTCAAGCCGATGCGGAACACGGCAAGATTGGCTTTGGAGACCGACGGAACCAGCTCGCCCTCCTGCCGAAGTGCCAAAGAACTAGGCAAATACTCCTTGATTGCGACAGCGACACCGTCAGTATCGTACGCAAGGTAAACAATACTGAACCCACCGGACGCAATTTTCTTTACAATGCGATATCCAGCAATTTCCAGACCATCTGGTAAGGGGGCGTTGTTTTGTGCAGCCATAAGGTTCCTCGCCTCAACAACCGGATTGTGTGGATAAATCACTGTTTTGTAAAGATTAAATCGGGGATATCCATTGAGCATTTCCAGCATGACGGGCTACGCGGTCGCCACCAGTGAAAGTGCGGCGGGAACACTGACTATTGAAATCAAGAGTGTGAACTCGCGGTTTTTGGACTTACAGTTCCGAATAAACGACGATTTGCGTGCGCTTGAACCCGATTTACGCTCAGCGATCATGGGCGCCATCACCCGTGGCAAGGTCGAACTGCGCCTGAGCTTCGGCCGCAAGGCCGCGACAACGGGCACGCAGGCGCTGAATCTGCCGCTTTTGACCGAATTACAACGCTTGCAGGGCGAAGTCGGCGGCTTGTTCCCGGGCGTGCAAACGATGTCAGTTGCTGAGCTGCTGCGCTGGCCGGGTGTGATTGAAGAGGCGCAGATCGGCCAGGAGTCGCTGCAGGCGGACGTCGCCATCCTCGCCGGCCGCACGATTGAAGCGTTTGTGCAGAGCCGCCAGCGTGAAGGCGCGGCGCTGGAAGCCATGCTGATTTCGCGCATCGAGGCGATGGAAGCCATTGTCAAGCGCATTACGCCGCTGATTCCGCAAGTGGTGGCGGCGTTCCAGCAGAAGGCGGTGGAACGCATGCAGGATGCCTTGGGTCTGGCTTGCCAGGGGTCGAATTCGGCGCTGTCGCGCCAGGATGCGCTGGAGCGCATTCGCCAGGAAGTGATCTTGTACGGCATCCGTATCGACGTCGCCGAAGAGCTGGGCCGCCTGTCGGCGCACCTGACCGAAACCCGTCACATCCTGAAAAAAGGCGGCCAGGTCGGCAAACGCCTGGACTTCATGATGCAGGAACTGAACCGCGAAGCCAACACGCTGGGCGCGAAAGCCTCGGTCAAGGAACTGGCCGATGCCTCGATGGAGCTCAAGCTGCTGATCGAGCAGATGCGCGAACAGGTGCAAAACCTGGAATAAATCCAAGGAGCTCCGGCTCCTTTTTTAACGCCCGGATTATTCACCCATATGCACAAAGCATTCGGCGTTAGCGGATTTATCCAACAATGATGTAGCGCTACAGTGGAGCCATACCAACTTCCACTGAAAGCGAAACATCATGAAAAACGCCAGCCAATTACTCAACGCCTATCTGGACAACATCCAGGACCCTGCCGCTGCAGCGGCGCTGTTTGCCGATGACGGCGTACTGGAACTGCCGACACTGGGCGCCAACGTCCGCGCGGTCGGCCCGGCCGCCATCGAGGCGTTTATCGGCGGCCTGCTGAAGAAAGTGCCGGACTTCCGTTTCAAGGACGTGCAGCTATTCATTGAAACCGGCGACCAGGCTTTTGGCGAATACAGTGTCGAGGTTGAAGTGCCCTCCACCGGCAAGCTCTACAAACAAACCTACGCCGGGCGGCTGGTCGCCAAAGACGGCAAAATCCAGCTGCTGCGCGAAGCCCTTGACACCCTGGCCGCCGCCAAGGCCTTCTCGCCAGACTAGTTACAACACCTGGTTCAGCTTGACGATCTGCACATCAGCTTTGCCGCCGATGGTCTTGACCAGCTCCTGGAAGTGCGGCGCGGCTTCATGTTCGGCCAGCGCGGCGGCGTCGCGCCAGGCTTCGAGCATGACGAAGCTGGCGTGGTTGCCCAGGTCCACATGCAGGTCGTAGCGGATGCAGCCCGCTTCCGCGCGGCTCAGGGGCACAATCTTCTCCAGCGCCTCGCGCACCAGTACTGCGTTGCCATCCTTGGCGGTAATGGTGGCGACGACGATCAGGTCTTTCATGGTATATCCCGGTGTAGACTTAAACCTCGATACTATCAGGAGACGGAAGATGGCGCAGATCAGGGCTGGCATCGGCGGTTGGGACTTCGCTCCGTGGCGCGAGACCTTCTATCCGAAAGATGTGCCGATCAAGAAGCAGCTTGAATACGCCAGCACGCAAGTCACCAGCATTGAAATCAACGGCACCTTCTACCGCACCGCCAAGCCCGAACATTTCGCCAGCTGGGCCGGGAAAACGCCTGACGATTTCGTCTTCTCCGTCAAGGCCACGCGCTACGCCACCAACCGCAAGGTGCTGGCCGAAGCGGGCGAATCGATCCAGCGATTCATGGACAGCGGCCTCACGGAACTCGGCGACAAACTTGGCCCCATCCTGTGGCAGCTGGCCAACACCAAGCAGTTCGATCCCGACGACCTCGAAGCCTTCTTCAAGCTGCTGCCTGCCAAGCTAGGCAAACGCAAGCTGCAGCACGTGCTGGACGCGCGCCACGACAGCTTCCTCAACGAGGACTATTTCAAGCTGGCGCGCAAATACAAGATCGCGACCGTGCTCACCGACTCGCCCAAATTCCCCAACTTTACCGAGCTGACCGGCGAGTTTGCCTACGCCCGCCTGATGGACGCACAAAGCGGCATCGGCACCGGCTACACCAAGCCGGCATTGAAGAAATGGGCCACCCAGGCCACGCACTGGCAGGCGCAGGCGAAGTCCGGCCAGGTCTACGTTTACTTCATCAACGGCGCCAAGGAACGCGCGCCCGCCGCAGCGCAGCATTTCCTCTCCCTCCTGTAAATTGAACTCTCGCCGTTGCTCTTGGTAAAATACATCTTTGGGCGACGGAAAAGTCGCCCGCTGACGTTTTTGAAAGATCAACATGAGCTCAACCAACGCATTCTCGGGCAGCCTGTTTGTCGTCGCCGCACCGTCTGGCGCCGGCAAGTCCACGCTGGTCAACGCGCTGCTGGCCAAGGAACCGACCATCAAGCTGTCGATTTCCACCACCACCCGCGCGCCGCGTCCGGGCGAAACCCACGGCAAGGAATACTACTTCACCACCGCCGACGACTTCATCGCGCGCACCAAGAACGGTGAATTCCTGGAGTGGGCTGAAGTGCACGGCAATTACTACGGCACTTCGCGCCTGATGGTGGAAGAACAGATGAAAACCGGCACCGACGTGCTGCTGGAAATCGACTGGCAAGGCGCGCGCCAGGTCAAGAAACTGTTCCCGCAGGCGGCCGGCATTTTCATCCTGCCGCCATCGATCGCCGCGCTGGAAGAACGCCTGTACAAACGCGCCACCGACGAGCCGCACGTGATCACCAAACGCCTGCTGGCGGCGGGCGGCGAAATCGCCCACGCCCCCGAGTTCGAGTATGCTATTATCAACGAAGAATTCGACGTAGCGCTGTCGGAACTGACGGCGATCGTCCGAGCAGCCCGTTGCCGGTTTGCGCAACAAGCGGCACGCAACACCTCGCTCTTTGCCCAGCTGGGCATCCACGCTGAATAAATAAATACACAAGATTTTTAGGAGTTATAGATGGCCCGCATTACGATTGAAGATTGTCTGAAAAACGTCCCTAACCGTTTCCAGCTGACCCTGGCCGCGACCTACCGCGCACGCCAGCTGCTGCAAGGCCACACCCCGAAAGTGGAAGCCAAGGACAAGCCGACCGTGGTCGCCCTGCGTGAAATCGCCGCCGGCAAAGTCGGTCTGGAAATGTTGAAGAAAGTCCCAATGTAAGTTGGGACCGCGTTCCCGAACAATGTGAATGATGCGGTTTAGCAGTAGTATTGGACATTCCCATCGTGACGGAACGCAACCGTATGAATCTGATCCCTGCAGATCCGACATTAAGTGCCAAGCCCGCCCGGGCGAAACGGCCGACCAAAGCGTCGGCCGCGGCCATGTCTGGTCATGATGCAGGGGATAGCACCGCCAACGCACTCGCACCACCAGCCTCTCCCCCTGCACCTTCTGTGATCTCCTCGTCGCCCCTGGCCACGCCTCCTGCCCTGACGGCCGGTGTTGCGTCGGTGTCCCATCTGACTGAAAAACTGGCTGAGTACATGAACGCCGCCGACCTCAAAAAGGTCAAGGAAGCGTATCGCTTCTCGGACGAAATGCACCTCGGCCAATTGCGTAAATCCGGCGAGCCTTACATCTCACACCCGATCGCGGTCGCGGAAATCTGCGCCGACTGGAAGCTCGATGCGCAAGCCATCATGGCCGCGCTGCTGCACGATGTGATGGAAGACCAGGACGTCAAGAAGGAAGAGCTCATCGAGCGCTTTGGCGCGCCCGTGGCCAATCTGGTGGACGGCTTGTCCAAGCTGGAGAAAATCGAGTTCCAGAGCCAGATCGAAGCGCAGGCGGAAAACTTCCGCAAGATGCTGCTGGCCATGGCCTCGGACGTGCGCGTCATCCTGATCAAGCTGGCCGACCGCCTGCACAATATGCGGACCATGGACGTGATGGCGCCCGCCAAAAAGGCGCGCATCTCCAAGGAGACCATGGAAGTGTATGTGCCGATTGCGCACCGCCTCGGCCTGAACAACATCTACCGCGAACTGCAGGACCTGTCGTTCTCGCACCTGTTCCCGCTGCGCTACCGCACGCTGGCCAAGGCGGTCAAGGCGGCGCGCGGCAACCGCCGCGAAGTGGTCAAGAAGATCCTGGAATCGGTCAAGAACACGCTGACCATGGCCAATATCGAGGCCGAAGTCTACGGCCGCGAAAAGACCCTGTTCGGCATCTACAAGAAGATGCGCAGCAAGCACCTGTCGTTCTCGCAGGTGCTGGACGTGTATGGCTTCCGCGTGGTGGTTGACAGCTTCCCCAACTGCTACGTGGCGCTGGGCACCCTGCACTCGCTGTACAAGCCGATGCCGGGCAAGTTCAAGGACTACATCGCAATCCGCAAGCTCAACGGCTACCAGTCGCTGCACACCACGCTGATTGGCCCGTACGGCACGCCGGTGGAGTTCCAGATCCGCACCCAGGAAATGCACCGCACCGCCGAATCGGGCGTGGCGGCGCACTGGCTGTACAAGAACGGCGACGCCAATATGTCGGACCTGCAGCAGCGTACCCACGCCTGGCTGCAATCGCTGCTCGACATCCAGCAGCAGACCGGCGACTCGGCCGAATTCCTCGAACACGTCAAGGTCGACCTGTTCCCAGATTCGGTGTACGTGTTCACGCCCAAATCGAAAATCATCGCGCTGCCGCGCGGCGCCACGCCGATTGACTTTGCGTATGCGATCCACACCGGCATTGGCGATCACACGGTATCGGTCACCATCAACAACGAGCCGGCGTCGCTGCGCACCGAGCTGCGCAATGGCGACATCGTCGAGATCGTGACGGACACGGAATCGCGCCCGAGCCCGAGCTGGCTGTCGTTCGTCCGCACCGGCAAGGCGCGGTCGGCGATCCGCCACCACCTGCGGACGATCAACCTGCCCGAGTCGATCGCGCTGGGCGCGCAGCTGCTGTCGCAGGCGCTGACCTCGCTGGGCATCAGCCCGGAGCTGGAAGACCATCTGATCGAGCGCCTGCTCAAGGAGTCGAGCGCCAAGTCGCTGGACGAACTGTACGCCGACATCGGCGTCGGCAAGCGCATGGCGGCGCTGGTGGCACGCCATATCTTTGGCCTGCGCGGTGGCGAATCGGTCAGCGCACCGGTGGACCACAACAGCGCATCGGAACTGGACCCGGTCACCATCTGCGGCAGCGAAGGCGTATCGGTGCAGCTGGCGCCGTGCTGCCTGCCGATACCGGGCGACTCCATCATCGGCCAGCTGCGCCGCGACCAGGGCCTGCTGGTGCATACCGCCGACTGCACCCTGGCCAAGCGCCAGAAGGCCAAGGAGCCGGACCGCTGGATCGCCGTCAAATGGGGCACGGAGCTGAACCGCCGTTTCGACAGCCGCATCAAGCTGCTGATCAACAACGAGAAAGGCATCCTTGCGCGCGTGGCGGCGGAGATCGGCGAATCGGACGCCAACATCACCTACGTCGGCATGGACGAGGACAAGGAACACGTGCTGCACCAGCTGCGCTTCACGGTGCAGGTCAAGGACCGCGTACACCTGGCCGGCCTGCTGCGCAACGTGCGCCGCGTGGCCGGCGTCAACCGCATCCTGCGCGAGCGCAGCTGACCCCGCACTGCCACGCGGGGTCTGCCCCCTAAGTGATAAATCATGCGTATCGCTTAAGATTGCGGGGTAGGACGTTGATGGGCCGCGACAAACTCTTTATCCCCCAATATCCCGCTATTGCTGACAAGTCAGCAAATACGCCTCTGTCTGCGCATCGTCCACACTCATCAGCAAATGCACGTGATTACTCATCAACACGTACATGACGGGTCATGGCGTCTCTCCCAAGTGTTTTTGCTACGCCAGCAAACTTGGGAAGCTACTCGCTGATACCACTCAATCGGCTACCGGCGCAGGATAACGGACCTCAAGGATGTCCAGCTCTTCCACGCCATTTGGCGCCTGGAAGGTGATGGTGTCGCCTTCGCGCGCCTTGGTCAGCGCCCGCGCCACCGGCGCCACCCAGCTGATCTTACCGTTCAGCGGGTCCAGCTCATCAATACCGACGATGGTGATGGTGCGTTCTTCGCCATGCTGATTGCTGTACGTGACGGTGGCGCCGAAGAATACCTGGTCGCTGCCATAGTGCGCGCTGGGATCAACGATGGCCGCTGAATCCATGCGCTTGGTCAGGAAGCGGATGCGGCGGTCGATCTCGCGCAGGCGGCGCTTGCCGTAGATGTAGTCGCCGTTTTCCGAGCGGTCGCCATTGGAAGCGGCCCAGTGCACGATCCTTACCACCTCGGGACGGTCGACATCGATCAGCTGCAGCAGCTCATCCTTGATGCGTTGGTAGCCTTCCGGGCGGATGTAATTCTTGGAGCCGGCCGGGATCGCCAAAGCCAGTGCTGCGGCTTCGTCATCATCATCGCCGTCCGATTCTTTGACAAATGCTTTATTCATACAGGCTATTGTAACGGCTTTCACGTATCATGCTGTCAAAGGAACAAGCATGAGATTACTCTATCGCCTCCAACGCTGGCTGCTGGCGCCGCTGGTTTATCTGGCCGCGCTGCTGCTGTTACTGGAAGACTGGTTGTGGAATATCGGCGCCAGCATCATGAACCGGCTGGCGCAATGGCCGCCGCTACACCGGCTTGAGGCCTGGATCTGCGGTCTGGGTCCGAAAGCGGCGCTGGTGCTGTTCGTGCTGCCCGCCACGCTGCTGTTTCCCGTCAAGCTGCTGGCGCTGTGGGCGATGGCGCACGGCCACCCCGTGCTGGGGCTGACCGTGATCGTGCTGGCCAAGCTGGGCGGCGCGGCGGCCGTCGCCCGGCTGTATCTGCTGACGCGGCCGGTGCTGCTGACCATCGTCTGGTTTGCCGCGCTGCTGGCCTGGTTCCTGGCCTTGAAAGAACGCTGGATCGCGCGTTTGCGCGCCACCCGCGCGTGGCGCAAGGTCGATGCGCTGCGTAAGGCATTGCGCCACTGGCGCCAGCACGCGGTGCCCCGACCGCGCAGCTGGGTCGCGCGCTTCCGCCGGCTGTTGAAGCGCTTCCGGCACACAAGATAAAATGGCTACATGAGCGCAGCTTCCCCACATCCCAACGACAGCCAGGCCCTGGTGGCCGAACTGGAACAAGTCCGCGCGCGTTTTGCCGCCATCGTCTCCAATACGCCGGGTCTGGTGTACCAGTTCATCCTGCATGGCGATGGCCAGGTCAGCTTTCCCTACCTCAGCGACGGCTGCCAGGCGCTGCTGGGCCTGACGGCGGCCGAGCTGCACGCCCATCCCGGGCGCTTTCTGGCGCTGATCCTGGAAGACGACCGCGCGTCCTATCTGGATGCCATGCACGCCTCTGCCACTGCGCTGTGGAGCTGGAACTGGGAAGGCCGGATCTGGGTCGATGCCTGGAAAGACGTCAAGTGGATCAACCTGCGCTGCACACCGCACGCGCTGCCGGCCGGCGCGGTGCGCTGGGACGGCATCATGACCAACATCACCGAAAGCAAGATAGAGCAGCTCGAAGTACGCCACTCGCGCGCGCGCCTGGCCGAGCTGAGCGCGCATACCGACCGCGTCAAGGAACAGGAGCGCACCCGCATTGCGCGTGAAATCCATGACGAGCTGGGCGGCAACCTGACCGCCATCAAGATGGCCGTCGCCATGCTGGCCGCGCGGCTGGACGGCGCCGATCCCGTGCTGCGCGAAAAAACCGACTACGTCGATGCCCTGGTCGACCGCACGATTGACGCGGTGCACCGCATCTCGCTCGACCTGCGCCCGGCCCTGCTGGACCTGGGCCTGGTGGCGGCGCTGGAATGGCAGGTCAAGGAGTTCGACAAGCAGACCGGCATCCACACCAGCTTCAGCGCCAACCAGCGCGACATCGGGCTGGACAACGACCAGGCCACCGCGCTGTTCCGCATCGCCCAGGAGGCGCTGACCAATATCGCCAAACACGCGCACGCCAGCAAGGTGACGGTCAAGCTGGCGCGGCTGCGCCACCATGTGAGCCTGAAAATCGCTGACAACGGCCGCGGCATCCGCCAGGCCGACCGCACCAAGGCTGACTCCTTCGGCCTGCGCGGCATGGCGGAACGCGCACGCGCGCTGGGCGGCACGTTGACGCTAAGCCACGCGAACGGCGGCGGCACCGTGGTGTCGATCAAAATTAAACGCGATACCGCGCGCGACAACCTCATTGCAGCGGCCGCTGGCGCTACAATAGCGGAAGAAAACATTTCCACCACGAAATAATGTGTCTTATCGCACACAAGCGGGACACAACAGGGTATAACGATTCATGACAGAAAAAGCCACCATCAAGGTCTTCATTGCCGACGACCACGCCATCGTGCGGGAAGGCTTGAAGCAAATCCTGGCCGAGACGCGCGACATTGTGGTTGCCGGCGAGGCCGAGAACGGGCTGGACGCCATCAAGCTGTTCCGCAAGTCCGAATGCCAGGTGATGCTGCTCGATATTTCGCTGCCGGACCGCAGCGGCATCGAGGTCCTCAAACAGATCAAGAAGGAAAAGCCGGAACTGGCGGTGCTGATGCTGTCCATGCACCGCGAGGACCAGTACGCCATCCGTTCGCTCAAGGCGGGGGCGGCCGGCTATCTGACCAAGCAGAGCGCGCCCAAGGAGCTGGTCAACGCCATCCGCCAGGTCGCCAGCGGCCTCAAGTACATCAGCGCGGCGCTCGCGCAGGAGCTGGCCAACCACGTCAACGATGACCATGAGGCGCCGCTGCACGAAACCCTGTCCGACCGCGAATACCAGACCCTGACCATGATTGCCTCCGGCAAAACCGTGGGCATGATTGCCAAGGAGCTGTCGCTGTCGGTGAAGACGGTCAGCGAGTACCGGGCCCGTCTTTTGGTTAAAATGAAGCTGAAAAACAGCGCCGAGCTGACCCACTACGCGATTAAAAACCAACTCATTGAATAAGCGAGGGTAAGATAGCAATACTTGGATGAAAGCCACCTTCCCGTCCCTGATCAAAGCATTGCCGGGCGGACAGCGCGCTTATCATTGCCGTAATTGGTAATCCATTAAGAGGTCCGCGCGTCACTATGTCCAGCAAACCACCTACTCCCGAGCAGAATCCGGCCGACATCGCGCGCGAGGCGTTTCGTCGCCTGGCAGTGCGCCGCATTGCGCCGACGCCGGAAGCTTACCGCGACATCTATAACGAAATTGCCGGCCTGCCGCCCGAGCCCGCCGCCACAGCACCTGCCTCCGCCACGCCTGCCGCGCCGCTGGGCAGTGCCGACCCCGGTCCGGAATCGGTGTTGAGCCAGTTTGCCACCAAGCTCACGGAAAACACCGGCGACCTGGCCGAGTTTGGCCGCCGCTTCAACCGCGCCGTCAAGTCGCGCGACTGGGACAGTTATGCGCGTGCTTTGTCGCAACTGGTGGAAAAGCACTTTATCGCGGCCAAGAAAGGCATTGAAGTGGCCGGACTGGCCGGCGAAGAGAGCGAGCAGGCGCGCAGCCTGCGCGACCTGCTGAGCCGCACCCTGACCTTTGCCGTGGCCTCGCTGCTGGCCGGCGCGCCGGTCCTGGCGGCGGAAGCCGAATCGCTGGGCGCCGCCACCAAGCTGGCCCACAGCGAGGAAGCGCTGGCGGAAATTGCGGTGCGCCTCAAACAGCTGTGCTACCAGATCGAACTACGCGGCGGCGACAGCGGTGAACAGCAGGAACTGCTGCTGCGCCTGTTCAAGCTGCTGCTGGAAAACGTCAGCGAGCTGCTGGACGATGACAGCTGGCTGCGCGGCCAGATCGACGCCGTGCAAAACCTCATCGCCGGCCCGCTGGACGTGCGCGCGCTGGAAGAAGCCACACGCAGCCTCAAGGAAGTCATCTACAAGCAGGGCCAGCTCAAGCACAGCCTGGCGGACGTCAAGCTCACCGTCAAGAACATGATGATGACCTTTATCGACCGTCTGGGCCAGGTGGCGGCCTCGACGGGGGACTTCCACGAGAAGATCGGCGGCTATTCGGAAAAGATCAGCCGCGCCGACAATATCGCCGAGCTCAACAGCATCCTCGACGAAGTGCTCAAGGAAACCCGCATCGTCCAGAGCGAAGCGCTCAAGGCACGCGACAAGATGATGCTGGCCAAACAAGAAGTGCAGGACGCCGAGGCGCGCATCCACACGCTGGAAGCCAAGCTGCAGCACCTGAGCGAGCTGGTGCGCGAAGACCAGCTGACGGGCAGTCTCAACCGCCGCGGCCTGGACGATGTGTTCGAACGCGAAACCGCGCGCGCCGACCGCCGCGGCACGCCGCTGTGCATTGCCGTGCTGGACCTGGACGATTTCAAAAAGCTCAACGACACCTACGGCCACATCGCCGGCGACGCCGCGCTCAAGCACCTGGTCAAGATCGTCAAGGACACGCTACGCTCGATGGATGTGATCGCCCGCTTCGGCGGCGAGGAATTCCTGATCCTGATGCCGGAAACCACGGTGGAAGCGGCCGCCAGCACCATGACCCGTTTGCAGCGCGAGCTGACCAAGCATTTCTTCATGCACGATAACGAGAAGGTGCTGATCACTTTCTCGGCCGGCGTGGCCCTGCGCCGCCCCAACGAAGAGCAGACCGAGCTGGTCAAGCGTGCCGACAAGGCCATGTACACGGCCAAACAGACCGGCAAAAACCGCGTGGTGGTGGCCGACTGAGCCGTTTTCCCACCCACCACCCCGTGCCCGGCCTCGCGCCGGGCATTTTTTTTGCACGAAATAAATTTTTTTTTGCCCTAAAGTTTCTTTTTTTACCGTCGTTTAGACGCTCATGCAGAGCGAACTTTAGCCCTGCAGCGAAAAATTTTCCGGCTTTTTCTCCCTAAACTTTCCACATGGGAACCCGTTACCGAGAATAACTGCGGTTTGATTGTCTTGGCAGCACAGGGACAGACCAAGGGGAACTGAGGCAACCCGCCCACAATGAAATACCAGTTTGGAGAAACATCATGGCACAAGTCATCAACAGTAATATTGCATCGCTGAACTCGCAACGTAACCTGACCTCCTCGCAATCCAGCCTGCAGACTTCGCTGCAACGCCTGTCCTCGGGCCTGCGCATCAACAGCGCCAAGGACGACGCTGCTGGCCTGGCGATTTCGGAGCGTTTTACGTCGCAGATTCGCGGCAATACGACGGCTGCGCGTAACGCCAACGACGGTATCTCGCTGGCGCAAACGGCCGAGGGTGGCTTGAGCACCGCCGGCGACCTGCTGCAGCGTATCCGCGAACTGGCCGTGCAATCGGCCAACGGCACCAACTCCGATTCCGACCGCAAATCGATCCAGAACGAGGTAGGCGCACTGTCACAAGAGCTGGACCGCGTGGCAAACACCACCCAGTTCAACGGCCAGAACGTGCTGGACGGCTCGCTGACCTCGGCCCAGTTCCAGGTCGGCGCCAACTCGGGCCAGACCATCAACATCGGCGTCGGCTCGGCCAAAGCGACTGACATCGGCAACAACACCGCCACCTCCGCCTACGGCACTGGTGCCGTGTCCGAAGCCGCTTCCTTCGGCGGCGGCGCAGCCACCAACGCCAACAACGTCAAGGCCCAGACCCTGACCTTCAACTCGGGTTCCGGCGTCAGCACCAGCGTGCAGGTGAGCGACGGCGACAGCGCCAAAAAGATTGCTGCGGCAGTCAATGGCCAGAGCGGCAGCAGCGGCGTGACGGCATCGGCCACCACCAGTGCAACCCTGTCGAACCTGCAAGATGGTTCCTACCAGTTCACGCTGCGTGGCAATAACTCGATCGCCAACGATTCGCAATCGAAAGCAGTGACCGTCTCGGCCCAGGTCAAGGGCGGCGATCTGTCGGCACTGGCACAGGCCATCAATGCGCAATCGGGCACCACGGGCGTCAGCGCTACCATCAAGACCAACGCGGCTGGCACGGGCAAGGAAATCGCTCTGGTCAACAGCAATGGCGATGACATCAACATCCAGAACACCAACACCGCTGCAGACGACAAACTGAACGGCGCCAAGATTCGCGGTGCGGATCAGCCAGCACAAGGTTCGAAGCCTGCCGTACTGGCCACCGATCAGACCTTCGGCGGCGGCGGCACCGGTGGCGACAAGGTGGATGCGACCGGCACCGTGCAGTATGACGGCGCGGCATCGAACATCATCATTGGCGGCCACCTTGAGTTCTCGTCGGACGGCGGTTTCTCGGCCAGCTCCACGCTGACCGATAACAGCATCATCGCGGTTGGCGCCGGTGCAGCTGCTGCGACCACCGCCAGCCAGCTGCAATCGGTTGCCAAGCTGGACGTGAGCACCGTGGCTGGCTCGAATGCTGCACTGAAGACCATCGACGCTGCACTGAACCAGATCAACAGCAACCGTGCTGCACTGGGTGCGATTCAGAACCGTTTTGCTTCGACCATCTCGAATCTGAACACCACGACCGAGAACTTGTCGGCTTCGCGTAGCCGGATTCAAGATACCGACTTCGCGGCGGAAACGGCCAATCTGACCCGTGGCCAGATTCTGCAACAAGCGGGTACCGCGATGCTGGCGCAAGCCAACTCGCTGCCGAACGGCGTACTGTCGCTGCTGCGTGGTTAAAATCCGGGGATGAGCTGATTCGGAATACATCGCTCTGACCAGGTTCCCCGGCTGATTTCATCAGTCGGGGATTTTTCGTAAAGGAAGCATCATGACTATCGATACCATAGGCTCGGCCACCACGGCCCGCACCGCCGACCGCAGCCCGGTCAGCTCTGACGCTGCAGTAGCGCAGGGCGCAGCGCGCGCGCCGGCCACCGCCGTCGAGACTGCCAACGCTGTCAAGGCCAGCACGGCCGTCCCGACGCTGGACCAGGTCAACGAAGCCGTGTCGCAACTGAACAAGTCGTCCCAGGCCAAGTCGCAAGGTCTGGAGTTCTCGGTCGACAACGACACCAAGCGTACCGTGGTGAAAGTAATCGACCAGAGCACCAAGGAAGTGCTGCGTCAGATTCCCACGCCAGAAGCGCTGGAAATCGCCAAGGCCCTTGAAAGCAAGTCCAGCAATACCGGTCTGCTGATCCAGCAAACCGCCTGAAGCCGGCGCGCGCCCGCCGCGCGCCGCCTTTTCCTCATCTATGGCATCCTGACGCCAGGCGTCCCCTCCTCCATCGCCGCCACCTTGCTGCCGATTACTGCGCAGTATCAACGTTGCAATATCAACTTGTTAAGCACTGCCGTTTTTTTCAGCTTTGCGCGAACTGGCGGGTTTTATCCCCTCTCAAGTCCGGTTTGATTCTGCCGATATTGTCTTATATTATTGTTTTACACAGGAGCACAAAGTGGGCATCTCATCTCCCGGTATCGGCTCAAACATTCCGGTCGACAGCATCGTCAGCAAGCTGATGGCAGTGGAGTCGGCCCCACTGGCGGACTTCGACAAGAAGTCGGCGAGCTATCTGGCGCAAGTCTCCGCTTTTGGCAATCTGTCCGGCGCCCTGGGCAGCTTCCAGTCCTCGCTGTCCGGCCTGACCTCGCTGTCTAGTTTCCAGACCCGCACCGCCACGCCTGGCGACGCCTCCATCCTGACCGCCACGGCAGGCGGCGACGCCTTGCCAGGCAACTATCGCATCAACGTCACCCAGGTGGCCCAGGCGCAAACGCTGGCTTCCAACGGTTACAAGAGCACCACGGCCGCAATCGGCCTGGGCGCCAAGACCACGATTAACTTCGCGCTCGGCACGGTCAGCGGCGGCACTTTCGGCATCACGGGCACCCAGCTTGGCGCCAGCCTCAACACCAGCGGCCTGACCCCGGGTTCGCTGTCGATCAACAATACGGCCATCGCCACCGACGGCAGCACGCGCAGCGCACGCCTGCTGGCGGACGCCATCAACGCCAAAAGCACCACCACCGGCGTCTCGGCCAAGGCCGCGACCACCGCCACCAGCGCCACCCTGTTTGGCAGCGGCGGCGCCTCGACCTTTGGCAATGTGGACACCAGCGGCGGCGGCACCTACAGCCTGTCGGTGGGCGGCGTGGAAATTGCCATCCAGCAAACCGGCGTGGCCGGCGGCAGCGGCGTCAGCGCCGCCTCGCTGGATGCGGCGCTGACCGGCGACACCGCTGTCAAGCGTGCGCTGGCGGACGCCAACATCACGGTGTCCGGTACGGTGGCCGGCGGCGACCTGCAATTCAAGAATGCCGACGGCAACAACATCGCCATCACCGAAACCGTCACGGGCGCCGTCAACGGCGGCATCGGCAACAGCGGCACCGCCAACATCGGCTCCAACACCACCGCCATCGGCTCGATCTCGCTGATTTCAGCCGACGGCAGCCCGATCACCGTGGGCGGCACCAATCCGGCCGGCGCCGGACTCACGGCCGGCACCGGCGGCGCCTATCTGGACGCCAGCTTTGCAGCCGACTCCAGCCGCACCAGCGGCAACATCGTGATCGACAGCTCCAACAATACCCTGCAGGGCATCGTGGCCGCGATCAACAAAGGCAATTTCGGCGTCACCGCCAGCATTGTTTCGGACGGCAGCACCGGCACCAACGCGACCCCAAACCACCTGATCCTGACCTCGAGCGCCACCGGCGCCACCTCGACCATGAAAATCACGCTGTCGGGCACCGGCGGCAATCCGGCGGACCCGGCACTGTCGGCCCTGCTGGGCTATGATCCGGGCGGCACCCAAAGCCTGTCGCAAAAAGCCGCGGCAGCCGACACCAAGGCCACCGTCAACGGCATTGCGGTGACCAGCCCCAGCGCCGGCATCAGCGGCGCGATTCCGGGTGTCACCATCAGCGCCCTCAAGGCGGGTGCGACCTCGCTGAGCGTGGCCACCGACAGCACTTCGCTGACCAGCGCGGTGAACGGCTTCGTCAAGGCATATAACGACCTGAATGGCCAGATCACCCAGCTCGGTGGCTACAACGCTGATACCAAGACCGGCGGCCCGCTGCTGGGTGATTCCACGCTGCGCAATCTGCAATCGTCGATCCGCCGCCAACTGTCGAGTTCGATTACCGGCCTGCAAGGCACCTCGCTGACCAATCTGTCGCAGCTTGGTATTTCCTTCCAAAAAGACGGCACTTTGCAGCTCGATACCAGCAAGCTGCAAAATGCGATCAACACCAAGTTCAACGACATACCGGGCCTGTTTGCGGCAGTGGGCCGTGGCACTGACCCCGATGTCAAGTTCGTCAGCTCCACCAGCAAAACCCAGGCCGGCGACTTCAACGTCGATATCAGCCAGCTGGCCACCAAGGGCACGCTCGCGGGCGACCTGGTGCTGCCAGCGGAAACCACCATCGACCCCGATACCACCTGGACCGTGACGCTGAACGACACCAAGCCGTCCACGCTGTCGAATACCGCCTCGATTTCCCTGCCGGCCGGCAACTACAACCCGAGCCAGCTGGCCACCATGCTGCAATCGGCCGTCAATGGCGTGAGCGCATTCTCCACCGCCGGCGCCACCGTGACGGCCACCGTGGGCGATGATGGCAAGCTGTCGCTGACCTCGACGCGCTACGGTTCCAAGTCCAACATCCACGTCAGCAGCGCCACCGGCACTGCGGTATCGGCCGTGTTTGGCGGCGGCGCCTCGGTGGATGGCGTGGACGTGACGGGCACCATCGGCGGCTACACCGCCACCGGCGACGGCCAGACACTGACCGGCTCGCCAGGCGCCCCGGTTGATGGCCTCAAGCTCACGATTACCGGCGACAGTATCGGCTCGCGCGGCAGCTTTGGCTTCTCGCAAGGCTACGCCTACCAGCTCAACACGCTGGCCGCGGGCTTCCTCGGGACCAGCGGCACAATCGCCAGCCGCACCACCGGCTTGAACAATTCCGTCAAGGACATCACCAAGCAGCGCGACGCGTTCAGCGCCCGCCTGGTCGATGTCGAAGCGCGTTACCGCAAGCAGTACTCGGCACTCGATACCACGATTGCCAGCATGAATACCACCCAGTCATTCTTGACGCAGCAATTTGCGGCCCTGGCCAAGTCCTGACCGCAAGCGCATTATTAGGAGATAAAGTATGTTCGGATCTCGACAAACTGGCGTCAATGCCTATGCCAAAGTCGGCATGGAAACCGGCGTCGTTGCCGCCAGCCCCCACAAGCTCATCGTCATGCTGTTTGACGGCGCCCTGGTGGCGCTGAGTTCGGCACTGAACGGTTTACGCAGTGGCAATATCGGCGAGAAGGGCAAATCGATCTCCAAGGCCATCATGATTATCGACAGCGGCCTGCGCGCCGCGCTCGACAAGAAAGCCGGCGGCGAAATCGCCGAAGGCCTCGATGCGCTGTACGAATACATGAGCAGCCGCCTGCTCACGGCCAACCTCAACAACGATGCCACGATCATTGAAGAAGTGCAGCGTTTGCTGATCGAGTTGCGCGATGCCTGGAACGCCATCGCCGACACCCCTGCCGCCACCGGCGTCAACCCCACCAACAACCTCGCGAGCGCCTGATTTATGATGACGATTCAAGATGTTTTATCCGTGTACGCCGCGATGGCCGACCTGACCGAACAAATGGTGCAGGCCGCCAGCCACAGCGACTGGGATACCCTGGTCCTGCTGGAGCAGCGCTGCGCTGCCCACGTGCAAGCCCTGCGCGAGCAAGAACCGCAGCACACCATGAGCGGCGCCGACCGCGAGCGCAAGATTGAACTCATCCGTCAGATGCTGAACGCCGATCGCCAGATCCGCGACCTGACCATGCCATGGATGGCCCAGCTGTCCAAACTGATCAACGCCACCGGTACTGAACGGCGCATCGTCACCGCCTACGGTAGCGTCTAAAGCAGGCGCGCGCCATGATGCCGCGCCTGGACGCCGCAGTCATCACGCCGGTCAATCCGGCTGATGGCGCTGGCGCCGGCCTGCCGATCGGCGATGGCCGCCAGGCGGCCCTGCAGCGCGTGCTGCAAAACCTGGTCGGCCAGACCGTGCCGGCCGAAGTACTGTCCAAACTCAAGGATGGCAGCTATCTGGTGCGGGTGGCCGACAACGCCGTACGCATGATGCTGCCGGGCGATACGCAAGTGGGCAGCAACGTGCCGCTGACCGTGCTCAGCGCCCAGCCGCGTCCCACCTTCCAGCTCGGCAATACGCCGCCGGGCAGCGCACCGACCCTGCTGTACACCGAAGGCGGCGCCACCGAGGGCGGCGACGCCACCACCTTGCCGTCTCAGGGCAGCGCCGTGTACGTGCCGGGCAGCGGCAAGCCCGCCACCGGCGCCCCCCCCGGCACGCCTGCGCAGCCGGGGACGCCAGCCACGGGCGCCGGTACGGACGGTGCGGCCGAAGGGGAAGCGATTCCCGGCCAGGCCCGGCCCGGCGGCGCCAGCGGCACGCCAGCGCCCGCTACCGATGCGCGCCCCGGCCTGCCGACCGGTGCGCCCGCAGGTGGTGAAGCGGCGGATGCCGCGCCGGCCACGCCAGGCCGCCCCGCCGCTGGTGCGGGCACCGCCACCCCGAATCCCGCGACCGCGCTGGCGACGCCAGCGGGCCAGGCACAGGCATCGGCCGCCGCCGCACTGGCCACCGGCACCGCCGTGCCGGCCGACGCCGTCAAACCGCAAAGCCTGGCCGCCACACTGCTGGGCAAAGCGCCGCTGACGCCAGCCAACGAACTGCCCGACCTCAGCCCCAACACGCCGCAAGCCACACTGAGCAACGCCGCGCGCGTGCTGACCTCCATCCTCAGCACCACCGCGCAGGCCGGACAGGCAGCGCAAGTGGCGCTGATCGGCAAGAGCGCGCTGTTTGGCAGTGCCGCGCCGGACACCGCCGAACTCGCGCAAAAACTGCACGACACCATCTCCAAAAGCGGTCTGTTCTACGAATCGCATGTGGCCGAATGGGCCAAGGGCGAGCGTCCGCTGGCCGACCTGATGCGCGAGCCGCAAATGCAGCGCCTGCTCCAGCAAGGCAATGACAGTGCTGCACGCGCCGCCACCAGCGGCCCCGACCTCAGCGCCGCACAGATGATCAACCAGCAGTTGCACACCCAGGAACAACATCGCGTGCTGTGGCAAGGCCAGGCCTGGCCGGGCCAGGACATGCAGTGGGAAGTGCGGCGCGACGAGCGCGAAGGCCAGCAGGGCGGCGGCGACAGCGATGCCGAGCCGGAACAGGTCTGGCGCAGCGGCGTGCGTTTCCGCCTGCCGACGCTGGGCGCCGTCTCGGCCGCCGTGACGCTGATCGGCGACCAGGTCCACATCCAGGTCCAGACCGACACCGACAACAGCGCCACCACCTTGCGCGCCTATGCCGGCCAGCTGGAGAACGCCATGGCTGCGGCGGGCGCCCAGCTGTCCTCGCTGACCATCCGCCAGGAGAGCGACCATGACGGATGAGGCGCCACGCAAGCCCATGCAGCAGGCCGTCGCACTGGCCTACGACACCGGCAAACCCGCGCCCAAGGTCGTGGCCAAGGGGCGCGGCCTGGTCGCCGATCAGATCATCCACGTGGCCAAAGAGGCCGGCGTGGCCATCCACGAGTCGAAGGAGCTTGTTTCTCTGCTCATGGAAGTTGATCTTGACCAACAAATTCCGCCGATACTCTATCGTACAATTGCGGAACTATTGGCCTGGCTATATCATATTGAAGCAGCGCAAAAATCTGGTTCGCCGTTACCTCCGGCGCCGGACACCAGCATCCCCTTGACCGAAATTTGACCTTCATTGGCTTTAGATGTACCCACACTTTCAGGATGCGGAATTGGAAAACTGGCACGATTTTGAAGTCGAATCACGGCGGGAGATTTTTGCCCTGTTGCGAGGTATCGGCGAAAAAAACCAGTTGATACGCATGCTGATCCAGGGCGAGGCGGATGTGTGCGTGACCTCGATCCTGGAAGTGGACGACGCCAGCAACATCGTCTACCTCGACTGTTCCATCGACCAGGAGCAGAACAAGCGCATCCTGGCCTCGCGCCGGCTGTCGTTTGAAACCACGCTGGACAAGGTACGCATCCTGTTTGCGGCCGACCAGATCGAGGCAACCACGTTTGAAGGCAATCCCGCGTTCAAGATCCCCTTCCCTGCCACGCTGATCCGTTTGCAGCGCCGCGAGTATTACCGCATCGCCACGCCGGTCACCAACCCGGTGCGCGTACAGATCCAGCTGCCAGCCGAACTGGGCGGCCCGACCACCTTCCCGCTGGCCGACATCAGCTGCGGCGGCATCGCCATCCTCGACAACAAAATGATCCTGGGCGACGCCATCGGCAAGAACTATGCGGACTGCCGGATTGATTTGCCGGAAATCGGCCAGGTCACCACCGCGCTGCAAGTCCGCAACTCGCTGGACCTGACGCTGCTGAACAACAAAACCAACCGCCGCCTGGGCTGCGAATTCGTCAACATTCCGCGCGGCGCACTGTCCGCCGTGCAACGCTTCATCACACGCCTGGAGCGCGAACGCAACGCCCGCATCGCCGGGCTCAGCTAAGACAAGTTCGGGGTCAGTGCCGACATTCGGACATTTCGCGAACGAAATGTCCGAATGTCGGCACTGACCCCGAACTTTTTTATACCTGCATATTCATGATGTCGTGGTAGGCCGACACCAGCTTGTTGCGCACCTGGATCGTGCCCTGGAAGTTGATGCTGGCTTTTTGCTGCGCAATCATCACATCCGACAGGCTGACCGAGTCGTCGCCCATGGCAAATTTCTTGTTCAGCGTATCGGCCTCGACCTGGCTGGCGTTCACCGCGTCCAGCGACTTCTTCAAGGCATCGGAAAAGTCGGCCTTCGGCGTGGCCGGCGCTTCGGTCTGGATCACCGGCGGCGTCAGACTGGGCTTTGTGGCGTGCGCTTTCAACTGCGCGATCATGGCCTGGATCTGACTGCTGTCAATTCCACCTGTTCTCATTGCTTACTCCCTTATTATTTCCGCCATGGAATATTTTCCACGGCATAGGCTAGCCTGGCGTTACAATGACGCACGGCTTTATCAGTGCTGACAGATTACCAAGTCAGGCACCAGCCGACTGGCAGGAGCAGGACCGTAAACAGCGCGCTGTTCCGGGTATTGAATTTCCAGATTACAAGCAATAATGGCCGTATTCCTTATAGAACCCTCATTCGGGACCTCACCATCATGGCCGTAGCGGAAGAAATCGACAACGACACAGCAGCCGGCGCAGCAGACGACGGCGCCGAGAAGCTGCCCTTCATCCAGACGCCGATGGGGCGGAATTTCCTGCGTGCCGCAGGCGCCGCCGCGATCGTGGCCGTTCTGCTGGGGCTGTACCTGTGGAACAAGCCGCCCGAATACGCGGTGCTGTTCTCCAACTACACCGACCGCGACGGCGGCGCCATCACGGCTGAGCTGGACAAGATGAACGTCAAGCACAAGTTCTCGGACAATGGCACCGCCATCCTGGTGCCGGCCGAGCAGGTGCATGACATCCGCCTCAAGCTGGCTGCGCAAGGGCTGCCCAAAGGCGGCAACGTCGGCTTCGAGCTCATGGAAAACCAGAAGCTCGGCGTGTCCCAGTTTGCCGAGCAGGTCAACTACCAGCGCGCGCTCGAAGGCGAGCTGGCCCGTTCCATCATGTCGCTGGCGCCGGTCGAGAACGCGCGCGTCCACCTGGCATTGCCAAAACCCTCGGTGTTCGTGCGCGACCAGCAGAAACCCACCGCCTCGGTGATTGTCACGCTGCACCCCAACCGCATGCTGGACCAGCAGCAAACCGGCGCCATCGTGCACCTGGTGGCGTCCGCTGTGCCGGAATTGCTGCCGTCCAACGTCAGCGTGGTGGACCAGGCCGGCAATCTGATTTCCGACCAGAACAAGCCTGGCAACGGTGTCAACGCCAAGCTTGACGAGCAGCAGCTCAAATACGTCAAAGACCTGCAGGCGCAGGTGATCAAGCAGGTTGAATCCATCGTCATCCCTATCGTCGGTGAAGGCAATGTGCGCGCCGAAGCGGTGGCCGATGTGGACTTTGCCCAGATCGAGCAGGCGTCTGAAAACTACAAGCCCAACTCGCCGCCGGCCGCCTCGGCCATCCGCAGCCAGCAGAGCAGCGAAACCAGTGGTGGCGGCGGCAACGCCAATCCGGGCGGGATACCCGGCGCGCTGTCCAACCAGCCGCCCGGCACCGCGACTGCGCCGCTGAACCAGACCGCCCAGGCCAACGGCCCCAACGCCCCGGCGCCCGGCACGCCGCCCGGCGCGGTACCGGCCACCGGCGCCAGCGCCAGCCCTAGCCACAAGGAATCGACTACCAATTACGAAGTCGATAAAACTGTGCGTTACGAGCAACGCGGCATGGGCGGCCTGCGCCGCATGACCGTGGCAGTGGTGGTCAACTATAAGCGCATCATCGATAAGAACGGCAAAGTATCGGTAAAAGCCTATACTCCTGAAGAGATGGCCAAGATCAATGATCTGGTCAAACAGGCCATGGGCTACAACCAGGACCGTGGCGACGCCATCAGCGTGGCCAACTCGCCATTCGATGGCGTCGACAAACCCTACGAGGCGCCGCCGGAATGGTGGAAAGATCCTGCCAACTTGCCATTGGCCAAGGATCTGGCAAAATTCCTGATTACCGCCCTGATCCTGCTCTACATCGTGCTGCGCATCGTGCGTCCGATGATGCGTCCGGTGTTCAAGAAAATCGACGAGATCAATGCACCGGAGCCGGAACCGGAAGTGCCGGAAGAAGAGATCGAAGAGGGACCCGACGAAGCGCTCATCGCCGAAGAGGCCTTGCGCAAAATGGAAGAAAATACTGCCCGCGGCTACCGCGAAAATCTGGCCATGGCCAAGAAACTGGCAGTCGAAGACCCCCGCATTGTGGCCAACGTGATCAAGGATTGGATAGGCGCAAATGACTGAGAATACCGGACTGCAAAAAGCCGCCATCCTGATGCTGGCGATGGGCGAAACCGAGGCTGCCGAGGTCATGAAATTCCTCGGCCCGCGCGAAGTGCTCAAGCTGGGCGCGGCCATGGCCACCATGAAAAACGTGCCGCACGAAGAAGTCGTCGGCACGCTCGACAATTTCCGCGACATGGTCGCGGCCGCCTCGACCGTGGGCCTCGACTCCGACGAATACATCCGCCAGGTGCTGACCAAGGCGCTCGGCGACGACAAGGCCTCCGTGCTGCTGTCGCGGATTCTGGGCGGCAAGGACGCGTCCGGCATCGAATCGCTGAAGTGGATGGATTCGCAATCCGTGGCCGAGCTGATCCGCAACGAACACCCGCAGATCATTGCCACCATCCTGGTCCACCTGGAGCGCGACCAGGCCTGCGAAATCCTCGGCAACTTTACCGACCGTCTGCGCAACGACGTGGTGCTGCGGATCGCCACGCTGGATGGCGTGCAGCCGGCCGCGCTGCGCGAACTCAACGACGTGCTGACCAAGCTGTTGTCGGGTAACGAAAACATCAAGAAATCCACGCTGGGCGGCGTGCGTGCTGCGGCCGAGATCCTCAACTTCATGAGCGGCGAGCAGGAAAGCTCGGTGATGGACAACATCAAGAACTACGACAACGATATGGCGCAGAAGATCATGGACGAGATGTTCGTGTTCGACAACCTGATCGATATCGACGACCGCGGCATCCAGCTGCTGCTGCGCGAAGTGCAGTCGGAGATGCTGATTATCGCGCTCAAGGGCGCCTCGCAGGAGCTGCGCGACAAGATCTTCAAGAACATGTCGGCGCGTGCTTCGGAAATGATGCGCGAAGACCTCGAGTCCAAAGGTCCGGTGCGCCTGTCGGAAGTGGAAACCCAGCAAAAACAAATTCTGCAAATCGTGCGCCGTCTTGCCGACGAAGGCCAGATCGTGCTCGGTGGCAAAGGTGAGGATTCGTTCGTTTAATGGTCATTCATACAAAAGAGCAGCAGCCGGCATTCCAGCGCTGGGAAATGACCTCGTTTGGCGACGAGCGACCCAGCATGGTGGCGCTGCGCGAAGCGGAACAGCGCGAACGCGATGCCGAAGACGCGCGCATCGAAGCCGAACAGCGCGTGCAGGACGCCCTGGCCGCGCAGCAGGAACAGATGGAAATGGGGCCGCCACTGCCGCCGCCCATCGCCTACCCCACCGTTGAAGAGCTGGAGCAGATCCGCGAAGACGCCCGCCAGGACGGCTATGCGGAAGGACTGGAAGTGGGCCGTGCCGAAGCCATCGAAGCCGGCCTGCAAGCCACCAAGGAAGAGCTGCAACACGTGCGTGCGCTGGCCGACAGCTTCAGCAGCGCGCTGCAGGACGCCGACCAGTTGATCTCCAACGATGTGCTCGAGCTGGCCCTGCAACTGGCCAAGGGCATGCTGAAAAACGCGCTACCGGTCAAGCCGGAGCTGATCCTGCCCATCGTGCGCGATGCCATCGAATACCTGCCGGCGCTGCAGCAGCCGGCCCTGCTGGTGCTGCATCCGGACGACGCCGCCACCGTGCGCGCCGGCATCGGCGAGGAGCTGGACAAGGGCGGCTGGCGCGTGGTGGAAGACCCCTCAGTCGGGCGCGGCGGCTGCAAGGTCGATACCGCCAGCAACCAGATCGACGCCACCGCCGCCGCGCGCTGGCAACGCCTGAGCCATGCGCTGGGCAAAGAAGTGGACTGGCTGGCCTGATCATGGACGCCGCCGCTAATCCGCACGCCGGGCGCTGGAAATCCTATCTCAACGATTGCGCCGAACTGGTCGGCTTTGTCGAGCCCATGCAGGTTTCGGGCCGCGTCACGCGGGTGGCCGGGCTGGTCATGGAAGCGGTCGGCCTGCGCCTGGCGGTGGGCGCCGCCTGCACCGTGCCGCTGCCGGCCGGCGGCAAGATCGAAGCGGAAGTGGTTGGTTTTGAAGGCGACAAGCTGTTCCTGATGCCGCAGTCGGACGTCGAAGGCGTGGTGCCCGGCACGCGCGTCTTTCCGGTCGAGGCGGCGATCCCCAAGCCGGGCAGCGTCACCCATCCGCGCCGCCGTCCCAGCGACCGCGCGCGCCACCTGCCGGTGGGCCCCGAACTGCTGGGCCGCGTGCTGGATGCGGCCGGCCGCCCACTGGATGGCAAGGGCCCGCTCAACACCGGCGACAGCGCGCCGATCAACGTGCGTCCCGCCAATCCGCTGGGCCGCGCGCCCATCGTGGAAACGCTGGACGTGGGCGTGCGCTGCATTAACGCCATGCTGACCGTGGGCCGTGGCCAGCGCATGGGCCTGTTCGCCGGTTCCGGCGTCGGCAAGTCGGTGCTGCTGGGCATGATGGCGCGCTACACCGAGGCTGACGTCATCGTGGTCGGCCTGATCGGCGAACGGGGCCGCGAGGTCAAGGAATTCATCGAGCAGATTTTAGGCGAGGAAGGCCTGGCGCGCTCGGTGGTGGTGGCGGCGCCGGCCGACACGCCGCCGCTGATGCGCCTGCAGGGCGCGGCCTACTGCACCGCGATTGCCGAGCACTTCCGCGACCAGGGCCAGAACGTGCTGCTGATCATGGACTCGCTGACCCGCTACGCCATGGCGCAACGCGAAATCGCGCTGGCGATCGGCGAGCCGCCCGCCACCAAGGGCTATCCGCCGTCGGTGTTTGCCAAGCTGCCGGTGCTGGTCGAGCGCGCCGGCAATGGCGAGCTGGGTGGTGGTTCCATCACCGCGTTCTACACCGTGCTGACCGAGGGCGACGACCAGCAAGACCCGATTGCCGACTCGGCCCGCGCGATTCTGGACGGCCACATCGTGCTCAACCGCCGTCTGGCCGAAGCGGGCCACTACCCGGCCATCGATATTGAACAATCGATCAGCCGCGCCATGCACTCGATCACCTCGCACGAGCACCAGACCAAGGCGCGCCAGCTGAAGCAGCTGTTCTCGCGTTTCGAGCGCAGCCGCGACCTGATCAGCGTCGGCGCCTATGCCGCCGGCACCGATCCGGTGCTGGACCAGGCCATCCAGCTGCACGACCGCATCGAGAATTTCTTGCAACAACAGATCACCGAAAGGGTGACCATGGGCGAGAGCTTGGGGCAACTTACCTCTCTATTCGACTGATTGACGCGCTAGCGCGCTACTTATAATTGTCACCATGGCTTCCAAAGCGCAATTAGAAACCTTGATGGACCTGGCGCGGCGCGAGACGGATGACGCCGCCAAACGGCTGGGCGTTGCCCTCAAAGCCGTGGATGAGGCCAAGCAAAAGCATGAAATGCTGGTCAGCTACCGCGAGGAGTACATCAAGCGTTTTGAAGCGGCACAACAGGCGGGGATCACGCCCATGGCTTATCGCAACTTCGTAGCTTTCATTGAAAAGCTGGAAACCGCGATCAAGGGCCAGCTGGACATGATCAAGCACGCCGAATACCGCAGCACCCAGGAAAAGACCGCCTGGCAGACCAGCGAGCGCAAGCGCATGTCCTATTCCACCCTGAACGACCGGGCGGACGCCGCCGCGCTCAAGCTGGAAAACAAGCGTGACCAGAAAGCCATGGATGAGCACGCCGCAAGGCAGGCGTACTACAAACGATGAACTAACCGATACGGCGCGAAAATGCAGACCCCGAACCTCCAGATTCCTACCCTGAACGCCAATGCAGTGGCCGCGCCGAAAGTCAACCTGAACCTCAGCGCCGGCGGCGACAGCAACGCCTTCAAGCAGGCGCTGTCGCGTGAAATGGACCAGCGCCAGGACAATCGCGGCCGCAGCAGCCAGCCGACCCGCTCGGCTGACAACGCCACCGCCTCGCGCGCCACCGCCGCCAAGCCGCAGCAAGCGGCGCCCGTCAAACAGCCAACATCGCAAAACGACCAGGCTGACGCCGCCAAGCCAGCGGACACGGCAGCCGCTCCGGCGCCAGCAGCCCCACAGAACCAGAGCAAAACCGCCAGCAACGATAGCGACAGCAGCAAGGACAGCAGCGACAGCGCCAATGGCGATGCACAATCGGCGCAGGCTGCCGATCCGGTAGCCGACATGCTGGCCCTGGTGGCCGCCTTCAACCAACCGGCCGCACCTGTAGCGGCGCCAACTGCCGCCGCAACCAGCGCTGATGCCGGCGTCGCGGTCGCTGCAGGCGCCAGCAGCGCTGCGGCACTGGCCGCCAATGCTGCGGCTGACGCTGCTGCCGCAGCCGCCCAGGCCGCCGCAAGCGCTGCTGCCGGCGCCGACGCCTCGGCCACCGCTGACGCCAGCGCCGCCGCTGCCGCGCTGGCCGCTGCCGCTGACACCACAGGCGCCGACGACGCCGCGCTCAAAGCCGCACAACACAGCGCCGCCGCCGACACCGCCGACTTCAAGACCGCACTGGGCAAAGCCGGTTCGGCTGCACAAACCGCAGCGGATGCCGCCGCTGCGGCCGCAGCCGCTGCCGCCAAGGCCGCTGCCGACGGCAAGACCGATGCCAGCCTGAAACCGGCCATCGCCGTCGCTACGCCAGCCGCCGGCACCCAGGTGGAAACCCAGCCTGTGGCCGATACCGCCACGGACGCCACGGCAGTCGCAGATACCGCGCCCAAAGCCGGCGCCGACGCCATCAGCCACATCGACACCAAGGCCGCGCCGGCCGCCAGTGCGCAGCCGCAAGTGTCGCAAACCCAGCAGCAACAGCAGCAGGCCGCCGATCCCGCCCAGCTGGCCACCACGGCCAAAGCGGGCAGCACCGCCAACGCCGAAGCCACTGCCGCGCTCAAAGAACAGGCCAGCATCACCATCGCGCCGACCGCCTCGCATGCAGCGCAGGAAATCGCCAAAGCAGCCACCGCCGTGCCAACCGACAAGCTCAGCAGCCGCGTCGGCAGCCAGGCCTGGGACCAGCAACTGGGGCAAAAAATCGTCTTCATGGCGGCCGGCGGCGAACAAAGCGCCACCATGGAACTGAATCCACCCGACCTCGGCCCGCTGCAAGTCGTGCTGAGCGTGAACAAGGACCAGGCCACCGCCACCTTCACCTCGGCCGCGCCGGAAGTGCGCCAGGCGCTGGAATCGGCCCTGCCCAAGCTCAAAGAGATGATGAGCGACGCCGGTATCCAGCTGGGCAGCGCCACCGTCTCGTCCGGCATGTCGGACCAGAACAACAGTGCCTACAACCAGCAAGCCAGCACCGCGCACAGCGGCAACGGCAATGGCGGCGGCAGCGGTTCGGGCAGCAGCTACGGCCGCAACACCAGCAATGAGGCCGACCTCGCCCGCAGCGCGCCACACGTGCGCCGCTTACCGGCCGGTGCGGTTGATACTTTCGCCTGATCCTGGCAGGTTCATCGCCAAAACCGGGACCGGCACCCTGCCCTCCCGGTTTTGTTGTCTGTTACACTACGGAAACGTCAAGCAGCTGCGTGAACGCCCTTCTTTTCGGCGGATGCAACTGCGCAGGGCGAACCGATAATGACATAATGACGGCATGATCCATTCCGTTGCATGAAGGGCTATTTTGAAAGCGAACCCAAAAATGAAAGCCGATCAGAAAGTTGAAGCAGCACCATCCGGTGGCGGCAGCAAGAAACTGATCATCATCATCCTGGCCCTGGTGCTGGTACTTGGCGCCGGTGGTGGCGGCGCGGCCTGGTTCTTCCTGCACGGTAAAGCGGACGCGGAAGAACATGACGAAGCGCCGGCCAAGAAGAAAAAGGCCAAGAAACCCGTGGGTCCGCCCAAATATGTGCCGATCGAACCGTTCACCGTCAATCTGCAGCCTGGCGAAAACGGTGCCGACCAGTATCTGCAACTGGCCATCACGCTGGAAGTGTCAAGCGAGGAAGAGACCACGGTCATCAAGGACAATATGGCCAAGGTGCGCAGCCGCATGTTGCTGCTGCTGTCGAGCAAGCACGCGGCCGACATCAACACGCCAGAAGGCAAGGTCCAGCTGGCCAAGGAAATCGTTGCAAGCCTGAAGGAGCCGTTCGAAGACCGCGGCGCCCAGCAGGAAGTCGAAGACGTGCTGTTCACGTCCTTCATCATTCAGTAACCACGTAGAAAATAAGCGGAATCATGGCTGATAATTTTCTCTCCCAGGAAGAAGTCGATGCCCTGCTGAAGGGCGTCAACGGCGACCAGGACGACGTCGCGGCGGCAGAAGATGTCGCGGGAGTACGCACCTACAACCTGGCGACCCAGGAACGTATCGTGCGTGGGCGGATGCCGACGCTGGAAATTATCAACGAACGCTTTGCCCGTCTGCTGCGCGTCGGCCTGTTCAACTTCCTGCGCCGCAGCGCCGAGGTGTCGGTGGGGTCGGTGCGCGTGTCCAAGTATTCCGAGTTCATCCGTAACCTGGTGGTGCCGACCAACCTGAATCTGGTGCACATGAAGCCGCTGCGCGGCACCGCGCTCATGGTGTTTGACCCGGGCCTGGTGTTCCTGCTGGTGGACAACCTGTTTGGCGGCGACGGCCGTTTCCACACCCGTGTGGAGGGCCGTGACTTTACCCAGACCGAGCAGCGCATCATCCTGCGCATCCTCGACATCGTGTTCGAGGCCTACACCAAGTCGTGGGAGCCGGTCTACCCGGTCGAGTTCGAGTACATCCGCTCGGAAATGAATACGCAGTTTGCCAACATCGCCACGCCCAACGAGGTGGTGGTGGCGTCCACCTTTACCGTGGAGCTGGGCTCGGTGTCGGGCCAGATCCACTTCTGCATGCCGTACTCGATGATCGAGCCGATCCGCGATTCGCTGACCTCCAGCCTGCAAGGCGAGGCGCTCGAAGTGGACAAGCGCTGGATCCGCCTGATGACGCAGCAGATCCAGATTGCCGAGGTCGAAGTGGTGGCCTCGCTGGGCACGGCCAAGGTCAATTTCGACGAGATCCTGAACATGCGGGTGGGCGACATCATCCCGCTGTCGATCCCGGAATTCATCTCGGCCACCGTGGACGGCGTGCCCGTCATGGATTGCAGCTATGGCGTCATGAACGGACAATACGCGCTCAAGGTCGAGAAACTGCTGGCCAATGCCGATAACCTTAAATAACACCGGAGAGAAACATGTCGGATAACCAAGACGATCAACCCCTGGACGAAGACGATCCATGGGGTGCGGCGATCGCCGAGCAGGCGCAGGCGGAAGCCGCCGCGCTGGAAAAACAGCAGGCGGCTTCGCAAGCGGCCAGCGCCGCCGTGTTCAAGGACTTTTCCAGCACCCCGAGCAAAACCGAAACCCACAATGATATCGACTTCATCCTCGATATCCCGGTCCAGCTGACGGTGGAACTGGGCCGGACCAAAATCGCCATCAAGAACCTGCTGCAACTGGCGCAGGGTTCGGTGGTCGAACTGGACGGCCTGGCCGGCGAGCCCATGGACGTGCTGGTCAATGGCTGCCTGATCGCCCAGGGCGAGGTGGTGGTGGTGAATGACAAATTCGGTATCCGTCTGACCGACATCATCACGCCGTCTGAACGTATTCGAAAACTCAATAAATGAAGCACGGACTGATTTCTACTCTTATCGTCGCGGCGGCCTTGGCCGCCGCGCCTGCTATGGCCCAGCGTACTGTGTCGGGCACCATTGGCGGCGCCCATGCCGGCGGTGTGTCCGCCGCCGCGCAAGCCGCTGCCGCCCCATCCCCGGCTCCTGAAACACCCGCACCAGCCGCTACTGCGGACAGCCCTGCCCCGGTGGCCGCGCCCGCCGCCGTTGCACCCGCACCGGCCCAGCCCAGCGCGCTGGCCATGACCATCCCGACACCGCAGCAGTCCACCACCTCGACCGGAGGCAGCCTGCTGCAAACCTCGGTCGCCCTGCTGTTTGTGATCGGCCTGATGCTGGGCCTGGCCTGGCTGACCAAGCGTTTCGGCCCGAAGAACTTCGGCGGCGGCAACAGCAACGTCAAGCTGGTCGGCTCGCTGAGCGTGGGCACGCGCGAGCGCATCCTGGTGGTCGAGGTGGGCGAGCAATGGATTGTGGTGGGCGCCTCGCCCGGCCGCATGAACGCGCTGGCCACTATGCCGCGCCAGGAACACAGCGAACCGCCAGCGCAGGCCAGCCTGCCAACCGCCAACTTCGCTGACTGGATCAAACAAACTATCGACAAACGCCATGGCAAATAAGCTGTCCGCAGGCGTTGCAAAGGCAGCCCCGGCCGCCGCCAAAACCCTGTTCCTGCTGGCGATACTGGCGCTGCCGCTGGCCGCCGGCGCCGACTCCAACATCGGCATCCCCGCGCTGACCTCCACGCCAGGTCCGGCCGGCAGCACCAACTACACGCTGCCGGTCCAGACCATGCTGCTGATGACGGCGCTGACCTTCATCCCGGCCGCGCTGCTGCTGATGACCGGCTTTACCCGCATCATCATTGTGCTGTCGCTGCTGCGCCAGGCGCTGGGCACGCAATCGGCGCCGCCCAACCAGGTGATGGTCGGGCTGGCGCTGTTCCTGACGCTGTTTGTGATGGGCCCAACCTTTGACAAGATCTACAACGAGGCCTATCTGCCGCTGCAGGAAAACAAGCTCACCATGCAGCAAGCGCTCGATAAAGGCGCGGCGCCATTAAAAACTTTCATGTTGAAGCAAACCCGCCAGGCCGACCTGGCGCTGTTCGTCAAACTGTCGCACAGCCCGGCGCTGCAAGGGCCGGAAGACGTGCCGCTGCGCATCCTGGTGCCGGCTTTTGTCACCAGCGAACTGAAAACCGCGTTCCAGATTGGCTTTGCCATCTTCATTCCATTTCTGATTATCGACATGGTGGTCGCCTCTGTACTTATGTCGATGGGCATGATGATGATGTCGCCAGCCGTGATTTCGCTGCCGTTCAAGCTGATGCTGTTCGTGCTGGTGGATGGCTGGCAGCTGCTGCTGGGCTCCTTGGCCCAGAGCTTCTACTAGGAGGACCGCAATGACGCCCGAAAGCGTGATGACCATGGGCCGCCACGCCATGGAGGTGACCCTGATGATCGCCGCGCCCATGCTGCTGGTGGCGCTGATTATCGGTTTGATCGTCAGTATTTTCCAGGCGGCCACCCAGATCAACGAACAGACACTGTCCTTCATCCCCAAGCTGGTCGGCATTTTTGTCGCGCTGGTGGTGGCCGGACCGTGGATGCTGTCGGTCATGCTGGACTATATGCGCGAAGTGTTCAACGGCATCCCGATGCTGGTGGGCTAATGTTTTATCAAGTTGTAACAGTTTTCGATTTTATAAATAGTTCGTCTACAATACAAAAAAGATGCCGGACGGAAATGTAACAGACCCTTATGCTGACCGTCTCTTCTGCCGATATCAATATGTGGGTGGCAGGCCTGTTGTGGCCGCTCACACGCATTCTGGCGCTGATTGCCGCCTCGCCGGTGCTGGGCAATAGCGCGGTTCCGGCCAGCATCAAGGTCAGTCTGGGCGTGGGGATTGCCGTGATTGTGGCGCCGGCCGTGCCGGCCTGGCCGGCCACCGACCCGTTGTCGATGGCTGGCATGTTGATCGTGTTGCAAGAAATGCTGATTGGACTGGCCATGGGCTTCAGCATCCGCATCATTTTTGCTGCCGTGGAAATGGCCGGCGAGATTTCCAGTCTGACCATGGGCCTGGGTTTTGCCACGTTTTTTGACCCGAGCACGCAAGGCCGTTCGTCCGCCATCAGCCAGTTTCTGTCGCTGGTGGCGACCATGGCCTTCCTGGCGGTGAACGCGCACCTGGTACTGCTGTCAACGCTGGTGGAGAGTTTTTCCACGTTGCCCGTGTCCAGCATTCCCATCTACGGCGGCGGCTTCAAGCAGCTGGCCGACTGGGGCGGCAGGATCTTCAGTACCGGGGTACAGCTGTCGCTGCCCATCGTGGCGGCTTTATTGATTACCAACGTTGCACTGGGCATCTTGACCCGCGCAGCGCCGCAGTTGAATTTGTTTGGCATCGGTTTTCCAATTACTTTGGGTGTAGGTTTGCTGGTGATCGCCATGACCCTCCCTTATTTGGGGACACCAGTACAAAACCTGTTTTTGGATGGCATTGAACGCGCGCGGCTGATGCCGCGCACCTGGTCGCAGCGGCCGCCCGTGGCGCAACCGGCAAGCTTGCCGGTTCGACCTCCGGGCCTGCAGCCATAGGAAAATTCAATAGCCGTAACGTGATTTTTGGTTTCTGCAAAGCAATTTTGCAGGTATCATGGTAGCTTGCCGGGAGAAGCCTGTAATGAGCACGATTGTTCCAACCCTGACCACCGACGACATCATCCTTTGGGGCACGCAGCAGATCGTCACGCTGACCACCGAGGATATGCAGGCGTTCAGCTCTGACCAGATCAGCGTGATGGCCACCGCCAATGTGCGCGCGCTGTCGACCCGGCAGCTGTCCAACCTGAGCGTCAACGGCGTGCTGGGTCTGACCACCGACGCCATCCCGGCCCTCAATTCGCTACAGATCAGCGTGCTGACCAGCGACCAGTTGCTGGCCCTGAGCACCAACCAGCTGGTGGCCCTGAGCACCCAGGAAATGCCGGGCCTGACCACGCGCCAGCTCAACACCCTGACCGCAGCACAGATCGCATCGCTGGAAACCCAGGACGTGCGCGCGCTGCAAACCGCGCAAGTCAACAGCCTGAGTTCCGACCAGATCGGCAACCTGAGCACCGACCAGCTCACCGCGATGAGCTCGCAGCAGCTGCGCGCCATCAACACGCGCGCCGTCACTGGGCTCAACACGGCGCAAGTGGCCGCGCTGGTGTCCGACCAGCTGCAACTGCTGACCACCAGCCAGGTCAACGCCCTCACCGCCGCCCAGCTGGCCACCGTCACCAGCGACCAGATCGCCCAGCTCAGCACGCTGCAAGTGAGCGCGCTGTCGACCGCCATCCTGCAGGCGCTGACCAGCGACCAGTTTGCTGCGATGGAAACCCGCGACCTGGTCTGGCTCAGCAGCCAGCAGATCCGCGCGCTCAACGCCAACCAGTTGAACGGCCTGAGCACGGCGCAGGCGCAAGCATTGCGCAGCAATGAAATCGCCGCCCTGAGCAGCGACCAGCTGGCCGTGCTGAGCACCGACCAGATCGTCTCGCTGACCACGCTGGCGCCGCTCAACTCGGGCCAGATCGCCGGCCTCACCACCGACCACATCACCTCGCTGGCCACCAAGACCATCGCCGCGCTGACCAGCGCCCAGCTGGCCGCCTTCAACGCCAACCAGGTGATCGCGCTCAACAGCGCGCAAATCGTTGCGCTCAGCACGGCCCAGGTCGCCGCGCTGACCACGGCCGCGATCAGCCAGCTGACCACCGACCAGATCCAGGCGATTGAAACGCGCGACATCCCGGCGCTGACCAGCGCCCAGCTGCGCACCCTGAACAGCGACCAGCTGCACGCCCTGAGCACCACGCAAGTTGCGATGCTGTCGACCAGCCTGCTGCCATCGCTGACGCCAGACCAGATCGCCGTGCTGAGCACCGACCAGATTTCCGCGATGAAGTCGCTGCTGACGCTGACCACGGGCCAGATCGCCGGCCTCACCACCGACCAGGTGATTGCGCTCGACACCAAGGACCTGGTGGCGCTGACCAGCAGCCAGCTGGCTGCCTTCACGCCGGACCAGATCGCCGCGCTGACCACCGACCAGGTAGTGCTGCTCACCACCGGCCAGATCAATGCGCTGACCACCAGCATGGTCAGCCAGCTCAGCACCACGCAAATCCAGGCGATTGAAACGCGCGACATCCGCGTGCTGACCACCGGCCAGATCCGCGCGCTGAGCAGCGACCAGCTGGTGGCGCTGAGCACCGACCAGATCTACGCCATGACCACCGACGAGGCGCAGGCGCTGCGTCCGGACCAGCTGGCGGCCATGACCACCGACCAGATCGTGGCGATCCGCACGCTGCTGCCGTTGAGCACGCTGCAAATCGCCTCGCTGACCACCGACCAGATCATCGCGCTGGACACCAAGACCATCGCCGCGCTGACCACCGCACAGCTGGCCTCGCTCAATATCGACCAGGTGCAGGTGCTGACCAGCGACCAGCTCATCGCGCTGACCACCACGCAAGTGTCGACGCTGACCACCACCCTGCTCAGCGAACTGACCACGGTCCAGATCGGCCAGCTGGAAACGCGCGATGTCGCCGTGATCGGCAGCAACCAGATCCGCGCCCTCAGCAGCGACCAGCTGGTGGCCATGAGCAGCGACCAGTTCACCGCCATCAATACCGATACCGAGCGCGCGCTGCGCCCGGACCAGATTGCCGTCCTCACGACCGACCAGATCGTTGCGCTGAAAACCCTGGTACCGCTGACCACCGCGCAAATCCAGGCCATGACCACGCTGCAACTGGTCAACATCGAGAGCAAAGACGTGATTGCTCTCACCAGCACCCAGCTGGCGGCGCTCACCAGCGACCAGATCCAGGTGCTCACCAGCGACCAGATCATCAACCTGACCACCGGCCAGTACGCGGACATGAGCACCAATATGCTCAACACGCTGACCACCGAGCAGTTGCGCGCGATCGAAACGCGCGACATTGCCGCGCTGCGCACCGGCCAGGTCGCGCGCCTGTCCACCGACCAGCTGGTGGCGCTGCAAAGCGACCAGTTCACCGCGTTCACCAGCGCGGCCGTGGGCGCGCTCAGCACCGACCAGATCGTGGTGCTGACCACCGACCAGCTGAATGCCATGAGCACGCTGGCCGGCGTTTCGAGCCGCCAGCTCAGCGCATTTACCACGCTGCAGATTTCCAACCTCAGCACGCACAACCTGGCCTCGCTGGCCAGCAACCAGCTGGGACAGCTGAGCTCGGACCAGGTGCAGTCGCTGACCACTGACCAGATCGTCGTCCTGAGCGGCGGCCAGTTCCGCGGCCTGAGCTCGACCGGCATTGCCGCGCTGACCACCAACCAGATCCAGGCGATCGAGACGCGCGACATCGCCGTGCTCGACACGCAGCAGGTCAACAAGCTGACCACCGACCAGATCGTCGCCCTCAGCAGCGACCAGGTGCACGCACTGACCACCGGCGCCGAGACCGCGCTGACCACCGACCAGATCATGGTCCTCAACAGCGACCAGCTCGACGCGCTGCGCACCATGGCCGTGCTGACCACGCTGCAAATCCGCGCGCTGACCAGCAACCAGATCGCCGTTATCAACACCGACGACCTGATCACACTGACCACGCGCCAGCTGGGCGCATTCAGCAGCGACCAGCTGCAATCGCTGGGCACCGACCAGATCATCGCCCTCAGCAGCAGCCAGATCGCCGCGCTGAGCACCAGCGCGCTGTCGGTGCTGAGCACGGATGCGATTGCCGCAATTGAAACCGCCGACGTGCGCGCCATGCGCACCTCGCAGATCGCCAGCCTGAGCACGGCCCAGATCAAGGCCATGACCAGCGACCAGATGGCCGCCTTCACCACGGCCGAAGTGCGCGCGCTGACGCCGGCCCAGCTGTCGGTGCTCAACAGCGATCAGCTGGCGGCACTGCAACTGATACCGCTGGTCACCAAGCAGATCGTCGCCCTCACCAGCGACCAGATCAGCCAGATGAGCAGCAGCGACTTCGCCAAGCTGCAAACCAACCAGATTGCCGCGCTGACCTCGGCCCAGGCCAACGCCATCACCAGTGACCAGATGGTGGCGCTGAATACCACCCAGCTGCGCGCGCTGAGCACCAGTGCGCTGGCCGCGCTGGCCACCGACCGCATCTCCGCGCTCAGCAATAGCGACCTGGCCTCGCTGTCCACGCGCCAGATCGCGGTGCTGACCAGCGACCAGTTGCTGGTACTGAGCACGCAGCAACTGCGCGCACTGACCACGCAGGAAATCGCCGCGCTGACGCTGAGCCAGCTGGGCAACCTCAACGATACCCAGATCGACGCGCTGCTCACGCTGAGCGCGCTGTCGACGCGCCAGTTGCAGGCGTTCAATACCGACCAGGTATCGCACCTGAACCTGGCCGACCTGCGCTCGCTCAAGTCCAACCAGATCGCCTCGCTGTCCAGCGACGTGATCGCGGCGCTGACCACCACCCAGATTGCCGGCATGGGCACGGAACAGGTCCGCGCCATCGGCACCGCAGCGCTGCAGGCCATGAACACCGACCAGATCGTTGCCTTCACGCCTAACGAACTGATCAACCTGAGCACGCGCCAGATCGCCTCGCTGACCAGCGACCAGGTGCAGGCGCTGACCACCACGCAAATCCGCGTGCTGACCACGCAGGAAATCGCCGCGCTGACCACCGCACAAAAAGCCGTGCTGACCAGCGCCCAGATTGCTGCGCTGACCACACTGGCCAGCTTCTCGACCGCCGCGATTGCCGCACTCACCACCGACCAGATCATTTCGCTGCCGCTGTCCACGCTGGCCAGTCTGACCACCGCGCAGATCGCCTCGCTGACCACCGACCAGGTGCAAGTGCTGACCAGCGCGGAAATCGTCGCCCTGACCACCCAGCAGGCCCGTGCGCTGACCACACTGCAGCTGAGCGTGCTCGGCACCGACCAGCTGCAGGATATGGAACTGGTGGACCTGCAGGCGCTGTCCAGCCGCCAGGTGACCGGCCTCACGACCGACCAGGTCAGCAATCTGCTGCTGAGCCAGGTCGCGGGCCTGAGCACGCAAATCATTGCCGCGCTGACCACTGACCAGGTGCATGCGCTGACCACCAGCCAGATCGCCGCGCTGGTGTCGCTGGCGCCGCTGACCAGCCGCCAGATCGGCGCGCTGACCACCGACCAGGTGGCCAGCCTGAGCAGCATCGCCACGCTGAAAACCAGCCAGATCGCCGGCCTCACGAGCGCCCAGATCGGCGCACTGACCACCAACCAGATTGTCGCGCTGACGACCGCGCAGGTGCGCAGCCTGAGCTCGGCCACACTGGGCGCGCTGACCACGGAACAGGTGCAGGCAATTGAAGTAGTGGACATCGCCGCATTGGGCACCAACCAGATCATCGCGCTCAATAGCGACCAGCTGGCCGCGCTGACCGCCAGCCAGTTTGGCGCGTTTGGCACCAAGGTGCTTGCCGCACTGAGCACCAAGCAGATTGCCGCGCTGGGCACCGACCAGCTCGACAGCATTTCCTCGCTGTCGCCGCTGACCACGGCGCAAGTACGCGCGCTGACCACGACCCAGCTCAGCAGTCTGCTGCTGAGCCAGATCACCACGCTGCGCAGCAACCAGCTGCGCGCGCTGGACAGCACCCAGGCGCAGTCGCTGACCAGCGACCAGATCATCGCGCTGACCACCGCGCAGGTGCGCGGCATGGGCACCGGCATGCTGACCATGCTCAGCACCGACCAGGTGGTGGTGATTGAACTGGCCGATATTACCGCGCTGTCGACCACGCAAGTGTCGGCCATGCGGACCGACCAGGTATCGTCGCTGACGCTGGCCCAGCTGTCCGCGTTCACCTCGCAACAGGTGGCGGCCCTGAGCACCTTGCAAATGGGTGTGCTGACCACTGACCAGTTTGCCGCACTGGGCAGCCTGGGCGGCCTCGGCACCAAGCAGATCGCCGGCATGTCGTCGGCGCAGATCATCGCGCTCACGCCCGCCCAGATCGCCAACCTGAAAACCAACCAGTTGGCCGCGCTGAGCAGCACGCAGATCCAGTACCTGACCACCGACCAGATCCCGGCACTGACCACGGCGCAGGTACGCTCGCTGTCGTCGGCCGCGATTGCCGCGCTCAGCGGCAGCCAGCTCAATGCGATGGAAGACGTTGACCTGCGCTCGCTGAGCAGCACGCAAGTGGTGGCGCTGACCAGCGACCAGCTGGCCGCGCTGACACTGGCGCAGTACGGCATCCTGAGCACGCAGGAAATCGCCGCGCTCAGCACCAAGCAGATCGGTTTCCTGAGCAATACGCAGCTGGACGCGCTGAACGGCATGAGTTCGCTGACCTCCAACCAGGTACGCGCGCTGACCACCGACCAGCTGACCGCAATTGCAGTCGGCACCCTGACCGCGCTCAAGACCAGCCAGCTGGCCGTCATGACCAGCAGCCAGGCCGCCGGCCTGACCAATGCGCAGCTGATCGCGCTGTCGACCCAGCAGGCACGCGCGCTGTCCACGGCCGTGGTCTCGCACCTGAGCGTAGGCCAGATTACCGCAGTGGAAATAGAGGACTTTGCTGCCTTCAGCACCGCCCAGCTGCGCTCGCTGACCACCGACCAGATGGCTGCGCTGCTGACCGACCAGCTGCATGCGCTGAGCACCGCCAGCATCGCCTCGTTCACCGCCACCCAGCTCGGTGCGCTGAGCCTGGCGCAATATGCGGCGCTGGGTAATCTGTCCGACTACCCGACCAACCAGATTGCCGGCCTGTCGACCGACCGCATTGCCGCGCTGACCGCGAGCGACATCAACTCGCTGAGCACGCGGCAGATTGCCGCCCTCACCTCGCTGCAGATTTCCGTGATGAACGCCGCCCAGCTGGCCGCCCTCAGCGGCGACCAGGTCGGTTCGCTGAGCACCAACGGTCTCAAGGGCCTGAGCCTGACCCAGGTGCCGATGATCGATGCGGACGACTTTGCCATGTTCAAATCGGCGCAGCTGCAATCGCTGAGCAGCGACCAGCTGACCGCGCTGACCACCGACCAGGTTGCCGCGCTGTCGACCCAGGGCGCGAGCGGCTTCAAGGCCACGCAGATCCCACTACTGAGCGGCGCACAGCTGAACGCGCTGAACGCCATCACCAGCCTGGGCAGCGTGCAAATCCGCGCGCTGACCTCGGACCAGCTGCCGCTGCTGTCAGTGACCCAGATCGCCGCATTGAAGACCAGCCAGATTGCCGCGCTGACCAATACGCAAACGCCGTTCCTGACCTCGGACCAGATCATTGCGCTGGAAACGGGCGACCTGATCGCGATGAACACGCGCGCGCTGCAAGCGCTCACCGCGGCCCAGATCGCCGTGATTGAAGGCGTCGATATTGCCGCGCTGCGCTCGGCCCAGCTGTCCTCGCTGACCACCGACCAGTTTGCCGCACTCACGACCGACCAGTTCGGCTTCCTGAGCACGGGCGCGATTGCCGGTCTGACCGTCAACCAGGTCCACATCCTGAGTTCCGAGCAAATCATCGCCATGACGGGCAGCCAGCTGCGCGCACTCAATACCAAGGCGATCTCGTCGCTGACCACCGACCAGTTCGTTGCGATCGAGGCCAGCGACATCAGTGCGCTGAGCACGGCGCAAATAGTGGTCTTGACCACAGCCGACATTCAGGCCATCACCGATGCCCAGCTGCAGGCGCTGACCTCGCAGCAAGTGCGCGCACTGACGTCAACCCAAGTCAACGTCCTGACCTCGCAGCAACTGGCACAGATCCCGGTTGGCTGGCTGGGCACACGCCAGTTACCCGGCCTGAGCACCGACAACCTGAGCTCGTTCGACGATACCCAGCTGGCGTCGCTCACCACGGCACAGATGTCAGTGTTGTCGTCCAAACAGATTGCCTCGCTCAACACCCACCAGATCCAGGCACTGAGCGTGATCCAGTGGCGCGCAATGAATACCGATGCGATCCGTTCATTGGGCAGCGACCAGCTCGCGGCAATGGAGCAAGAAGACTTGGCGGGCCTGAAAACCAACCAGTTTGCCGCGCTGACCACGGCACAGATCCAGTCGCTCAGCATCGACCAGATGGGCCAGTTGAGCACCGCTGAGATCGCATCAATGACGCAGCAACAGCTCAAGACATTGAGTACCGAGCAACTGGCCGGCCTGGCCACGCTGGCGCCGCTGACCACGGTACAGTTCAGCGCGCTGACTACGATGCAGCTGGCCTCGCTGGACGCGGCCCACATCGCCACGCTGAAGACCGCGCAGATCGCTTCGCTGAACAAGACCCAACTGGGCAACCTCACAACGGAGCAGATCGTGGCGTTGACCACGGCACAAGTGCGCGCACTGGCGCTGCTGTCGCTGTCGGGGCTCACGAGCGACCAGATCTATGCCATGGAAGATGAAGACGTGGCAGCGCTGAGCAGTGTACAGATCGGCACACTGACAACGAGCCAGATTAGCGCACTCAAAGACAGCCAGCTGGCCGCGTTCAAGACTTCGCAGATCGGCGGCCTGACGGCCAACGACATCAAGGCGCTCAGCACCGAACAGCTCAATGCGCTGTCGACGCTGGGTACGCTGAACGCCACACAGGTAGGCGCGCTGACTTCCGACCAGCTGAGCACGCTGGATGACGACAGCTTCCAGTCGCTGCGTTCGGCCCAGATGGCCGCGCTGAAAGTCACGCAAGTGGCGCAGCTGTCGACCGACCAGCTCGGCAACCTGACCACCCAGCAAGCGAGCGGCCTGACGCTGTCCTTCCTGACCACGGACCAGATCCCGCTGCTGAGCCTGAGCTCGGTAGGCAGTTTCACCACCGCCCAGATCGGCACCTTGAAAACCAGCCAGCTTGCTGCGCTGACCGCCGGCCAGTTTGCCGCGCTGTCAACCAAAACGCTGGGCGCCTTGTCGGCCGGCCAGATCAAGGGCCTGAGCACCGACCAGCTCAACGGTCTGGCGTCGCTGGGGGCGTTCACCACGGGCCAGATTCCGGGCTTCACCTCCGATCAGATCGCCACGCTGCAAGACACGCTGTTCGACACGCTGACCACGCGCCAGCTGGCCGCGCTGGCATCGACCCAGGCTCTGGGCATGACCACCTCGCAGATCGGTACGCTGAGCACGGCCGACGTGGGCGCGCTGTCGCTGGCCGCCCTCAACGCCCTCAACTCCGACCAGGTGGCGGCACTTGACGCCACCGATATCGCCGCGCTCAAGACCCAGCAAGTCAACGGCCTCAAAGCGGTGGTATTCCAGATGTTGAGCGTGGATCAGGTCGCTGCACTGAGCACCACCCAGATGCGCAATATGAACACCACGCTGCTCAAGGCCATGAGCACCGACCAGATTGCCGGCCTGACCATGGCCCAGGTGACGGCCCTCACCGCCGCTCAGATCTCGTCGCTGTCGACCGACCAGAAAGCCGTGCTGCCAGCGGCCAGCCCGCTGGTGCTGGACCTGGATGGCAGTGGCATCACCACGCTGGGCATCACGGCCGGCGTGCGCTTCGACATCCGCGCTGACGGCAGCAAGGTCAACACCGGCTGGGTTGGCAAGGGCGATGGCTTGCTGGCACTGGACCGCAACCACGACGGCATCATCAACGATGGCAGCGAGCTGTTCGGCACCTACACCAGCAGCAGCCAGGGTGGCAAGGCCAGCGACGGCTTTGCGGCACTGGCTGATCTCGACAGCAACCACGATGGCGTCATCGACAGCAAGGATGCGCAGTACGGGGACCTGCGCGTGTGGGTGGATGCCAACGCCGATGGCATCAGCCAGGCCGACGAGCTCAAGACACTGGCCTCGCTCAACATCGCCAGCCTGCAGGTCAAGGCGCAGCAAACCAGCGTAGTCGACCAGGGCAACTGGATCGGCCTGCAGTCAAGCTACACCAGCACCGACGGCAGCACGCACGCGGTGGCCGACGTCTGGTTCCTGGCCGAACGCGCGGCCAAGGCCAGCGCACTGTCGCAAGCAATCGGCAGCTATGCGCAGCAGGCAGACAACCAGCCCGTGTCGGGGGCAGGCCAGCTCACGCTGACCTCAGGCAGCAGCCTGAGCAATAGCGTGGCCGCCCTGGCCAGCCAGATGCAGCACTATCAGGCCACATCGGCACTGAGCGGCGCGGCCACGGCCCAGCACGACGACTGGCTGCGCAAGCAGGCCAGCGCCACCCACGGCATCCTGGCAGCGAAGTAAGCTGCTGCAAACAAAAACGGCCAGCTAAAAAAAGCTGGCCGTTTTTTTATCGCCGCAAAAAAATCAGCTGATGTAATTGAACAGCGATAAGCCGGACATGGTGGTGAAGGACTTCTGCGCGGCCGTCAGCGTGGTCTGCTGCTGCGTGAACAGCGAGATGGCGGCCGTGTAATCAAGCTCCTGCAGATTCGACAGCGTGGTGGCGTATTGCAGGCCCAGGTCGTCGCCGGAGCTGTCGAGGTAATCCACCTCTTTGAGGCGCGCCCCCACCGCCGCCTGCACCGACAGCACATTGTCGGCCGCGTTGTCGATATTCACCTGCAGCTGGTTGAGCTTGTTGTTGAGGCTGGCATTGCCGGCGTTGCCGGTCGCCGGCGCGCGCAAGGCGTTGATGAAGTCTTGCACGGTCGAGAACACCGATTGCTTGGTCGACGGCTGTACCGAGAAATTGTCGCCATCGGCCGGATCGCCCTTGACGTCGAACTGGACGCCATCAAAGGTAATGTTCTGGCCGCTGACATAGGCTTGCGGCACGGCTGGCACCGGCGTCGCCGGCACCGGCTGGTTCAGGGTCAGATCGGTGACGGTATAGGTGGTCTGCTTGGGGATGCCTGGCGACGCAGGCACGACCTGGAAGTCGATCTGGTATTTGTGGCCGGTCAGCTGGGTCGTGTCCTTGACCGAACCCGCGCTGATGATGCCGGTGCCGCCGCGCGTGAAATTGGCGGGGTCCGGCGTGGTCACGAAAGTACCGTTGCCGGTGGCGTTGTTTTCAAACACCGAGGCGCCGGAGTCGGTAATCGGGATCGAACGCGTCGATCCCACCTGCAGCTCGCGCTGGCCCTGGTCGCCCTGGTAAGCGGCGCCGCCCGCGGTTTTGGTGAACGGCAAGGTGGTGGAGCGGTAGCCGGCAAACACATAGCCGCCCAGGCCGTCCGAAGTATTGGCCTGCCCCATCAGGTCGGCCAGGCGGCCTTCCAGCTCGGTCGCCACCGACTCCAGGTCGGACGGCGAATAGGACGGGTTGCCAGCCTTGACAGCGAGGTCCTTGATGTCTTGCAGGATGGCCGTAGTGCTGGACAGCGCCACGGTTTCCGCCGACAGCACGCCCTTGGCGTTGGAGCGGTTGGTCGCCAGCTGGGTATTGAGCGACTGCGACTGCGTCACTTCCAGCGCGCGCGCCGTGGCGATCGGATCGTCGGCCGCAGTCAGGTTCTTGCGGCCGGTCGACAGCTGTTGCTGCGTACGCGCCAAGGCCGTCTGCAGCGACGTAATCTGCGACGAGCCGAGGTCATAAATCGTTCTGGTGCTGATGCGCGATACCATGATGCTACCCTATCTGTTTAACGGCCAATGCTGAGCACTGTATCAAATAACTGGCTGGCCACCTGCATCACCTTGCCGCTGGCCTGGTACGCTTGCTGATAGCGCAACAGGTTGGCCGCCTCCTCGTCCAGATTGACACCCGATACTTCCTGTTGCGCCTTGGTGGCCTGCGTGACGGCAGCGTCGGCGGCGGTGCCGCTGATCTGCGCCTCGCGCGCCTTGGTGCCCACATAGTTGACCATCTGGGCGTACGTGGTCTGGAACGTGGCAGCGCCGTTGTCCAGGATGTTTTTGGTTTGCAGCGCGCCCAGCAGGGCGCCATTGCGGCTGTCGCCGACACCACTGGTATTGGGGCCGACCGTGAAAGTATCAAGGTCCGCCGGCGTACCGCTGATGGCAAAATTGACGCCGCCAAAGCTGATGTTGGCGCCATCGGTGTACGGCACCGGTGTGCCGGCCGGATACACGGTCGCGGTGCCATTCACCGTCACCGTCACATCCTGATTCGGCGGGAAGCCCGAGAAGCTGCCGCTGGCCTTGTCGTAGGTCAGCGTGATCGGCGCGGTCACTGCGTTGCCTGGCGTCAGGTAATTCTTGTCCACGCTGCCGGCGCTGATCTTGCCATTGCCCACATTGGTGGTCGGCGCCGCTGTCGCGATCGGCGCGGCCAGCGCAATCTTGTCGCGGTCCTTGATGGCCACCGTGATGTCCTTGGCGGCGTTGTAGGTGGGCCGTACCAGGAAGTTGTCCTTGGGTTGCGGCGTGCCCGTAATCGAGTACGACACGCCGTCAATCACCTGCGGCGTGGTCTGCGGAAACGGATTGATCTGTGTGATCTTGCCGTCGCTCTTGCGCGTGACGTTGAAGTTGGTGCCGTCGTAATCCACGCTGTAGTCGCTGGCGGTCAATCCACCGGCATCGGTCACCACGGCCGTCACTTGCGCCGTGCTCAGCGGCGAATTGCGGGTGTTGGTGCCGACATAAGCGTTGATCGGATTGAAGAAGTTGGTACCCAGCGCGCCATTCTGGTCCTGGCCCAGCACGTGCTGGGCATTGAAGGCAGTCGCCAGGCCGGCCGCCACCTGGCCCAGCGAATTCTGCGCGCGGTCCATGGCGCCATCGCGGAACTCGATCAGGCCGCCCAGCTGGCCGCCGGTGAACACGGTATCCGGCAGCTCGGTGAAGGCGCCCGAATCGGTGGCGTAGCCGATGGTGATGCGGCTGGCATCAGTGGGCGAGGTGGACGTGCCCAGCTGGAAAGGCTTGTTGCCCACCACCAGCGGCTGGCCCGTGCCGAACTGGACGTTGAGCATATTGTTGTCACCCGGCGTGACCGTCACCTTGACCAGCTTGTTCAGCTCGGTCAGCATCTGGTCGCGCTTGTCCAGCAAGTCATTCGGCTCGGCCGTACTGGTGGTCAGGCCGGCAATGGTGTTGTTGATGTCGGCCAGCTTCTTGGCATAGGCGTTGATCTCGCCGACGTTGGACACCATCTGGTTGTTGACGCCCGCGGCCACTTCGTTGAGCCGCGCACTCATGCCCTGGAAGCGGGATGCCAGCGACTCCGCATTCGACAGCAGCGACTGGCGCGCAGCGGACGAGGCCGGGCTGGCCGTCGCGTTCTGCACACCATTGAAGAAGTCCTGCAGCGCCGGCGACAGGCCGGCGGTCGGGTCGGCCAGCAGGTTGTCGATCTGGCCGATCTGCGCGCTGTACGCATCCAGCGAAGCCTGGTTGGCTTCGGCATTGCGCAGCGAGGTGGCCAGGAAGTTGTCGTAGAAGCGGCGCACAGCCTCCACCTCGGTACCCGTGCCGACGTAGCCGAAGCCCTGGTACTGGGTGCCGGTGTCGCCCTGAATCGCCACCTGACGGTTGTAGCCGGGCGTGTTGGCGTTGGTGATGTTGTTGCCGGTGGTCGAAAGGCCGACCTGGGCTGCCAACAAACCGCTTTTACCGATGCTGAGAAGACTGGACATAATATTTTTACTCTATCTGTGATGGGTAACGGCAAACCGTGCCAAAACTTTATTACCCGGCCAGCGAACGCTTGATGATGCTGGCCAGCTTGGTCGCATAGTTGGGATCGGTAGCGTAGCCGGCCTGCTGCAAGCCCTTGGCAAAACTGGTGGCGTCGCCCGCGCTGGCCAATACTTTCTCGTAACGTGGGTTACTTGCCAGCAATTTGGCATAGTCCTTGAAACTGTCGGCATAGCTGTCGTAGGCGCGGAAGCGCTCCACCCTGCTGTGCGCCTTGCCGTTGACGTATTCAGTGGTGGTGGCTTCAACCACCTTGCCTTTCCAGTCAGGCGTGGCCTTGATGCCGAACAGGTTGTTGCTGTTGGTGCCGTCGCGGCCCTTGATCTCGCGCTTGCCCCAGCCAGACTCCAGCGCCGCCTGGCCCAGCATGAACTTGGCCGGAATGCCGGTGGCCTTGCTGGCCTCTTCCGCGTGCGCCGACAGTTTTTCCTGGAAGCTGCGCACATGCGGCGCTTGCGAACCCTTGTTGGTGCTGTCGGTGGCGGTGGCAGTGGTGGTAGCGGTTGCGGTGGTGCTGTTGTTGCCGCCCGCAGCGGCAATCGCGCGCTGCAGCTTGGCGTCCATGAGGCTGGCCATGCCGCTGAAGCTGCCGGCGTTGGCGCCGCTGTTGGCATCGCCCGGCTCGCCACCGATGGCCAGTGCCTGCGCCTGCGCATTGGCCTTGCTCGACAATTGGCGCACCAGCATATCGGCCAGGCCGATGCCCTTCTTGGCGATGTTCTGGCTGGTCTGCTGGTCCAGCATGGTGGTGAACATCTTGCTCTGCTGGCTGTCCATCATGCCGTCCTGCGGCGTGGCTTCGCGCATGCTCTTCAACATCATGTTGACGAACATGGCTTCAAATTGCGTCGAGGCGGTCTTCAGCGCGTCCGGGCTGCCGGCACGGGCAGACTGCTTGAGGCTGCCCATATCCCGCACGTCCAGCGAGAACTTGCTGCTGAGATCCTTGGTATTGGCTGTTGGGCTGGTCATGAGATCACCTTGCTTCTTAGATGATTTCCAGTTCGGCGCGCAGCGAACCGGCGGCCTTCATGGCCTGCAAAATTGACAGCAGGTCCTGTGGCGTGGCGCCAATGGCGTTGAGCGCCTTGACCACCTCGGCCAGCGAGGCGCCGCCCTTCACCATCATGACCTTGCCGCCGTCCTGTTTGATGGCCACTTGCGGATTCTGCGTGACCACGGTGCGGCCACCCGACAGCGGATTAGGCTGGCTGACCTGGGTGTCGCTGTTGACCGATACTGACAGATTGCCGTGCGAGATGGCGCACGTATCCAGCGTGACCGCGCGGTTCATCACCACCGAGCCGGTGCGCGCATTCATGATGACCTTGGCAGGCTGCTCGGCAGGATTGATATTCATGTCTTGCAACGTGCCGATGAAGCTCACGCGCTGGTCGCTGCTGCTCGGCGCCTGTACGCGGATCACGCGGCTGTCCAGCGCGTAGGCAATGCCGGCGCCGTATTTGTCGTTAATCGCTTCCACCACGCGGCTGGCCGTCGCGAAGTCGGCATTGTTGAGCTCGAGCTTGATCATATTGCCCTCGCCCAGGTTGGTGGCCACCGCGCGCTCTACCGTAGCGCCGCCGGAGATCTTGCCCACGCTCAGGTGGTTGACGGTCAGCGAGCTGCCGCCACCACCGCCGCCGGCCTGTACGCCGACACCGCCCACCAGCACATTGCCTTGCGCCATGCCGTACACCTGGCCGTCCGCGCCCTTCAGCGGCGTCATGAGCAGCGTGCCGCCGCGCAGGCTCTTGGCGTTACCCATCGACGACACCGTGATGTCGAGCTGCTGGCCTGGCTGCGCAAATGGCGGCAGCGTGGCTGTCACCATTACGGCGGCCACGTTCTTGAGTTGCAGCTGCGAACCGCCCTGCGGCAGATTGACGCCCAGCTGTTGCAGCATCGAGATCACGCTCTGCACGGTGAACGGGGTTTGCGTGGTCTGGTCGCCCGAGCCATCCAGGCCCACCACCAGGCCATAGCCCAGCAATTGGTTGTTACGCACGCCAGCAATGCTGGCCAGATCCTTGATGCGCTCGGCGTGGCTCAGCGGCGCCAGCAGCGACAGGCACACCAGCAATGCGGCTTTAAGTGGAGTTTTCATGGTTGTCAGAATGGCAGCAGGCTTTGGAAGAAGCGCGACGCCATCGAGGACAGCTCGGCGCGGTCGATATGGTTGGCCGTACGGTATTCCACGCGGGCGTCCGCCACGGCCGTCGATTGCACCGTGTTGCCGGTGGCAATGCTGTCCGGATTAATCATGCCGGAGAAGCGGATGTACTCGGTGCCCTTGTTCATGCCGATCTGTTTTTCGCCGGCCACGATCAGGTTGCCGTTGCTCAGCACTTCCACCACCGTGATGCCCATGGTGCCGGTGAAGGCATTGCTGGCGGTCTGGTTGTCGCCATCGGTGTAGCTGTTCTTGGTGCTGGCCGAGAGCGGATTGCCAAAGGTGCTCTGCAGCTTGCCCGGCACGCTGGCGCTCACGCTGCCCGACTTGTTGCCCGACGCCGTGCCGCTCTTGTTGGCCGAGGTGCGCTCGGTAATCACCAAGGTCAGGATATCGCCCACATGGCGCGCGCGGCGGTCTTCGAACACCGGACGGAACGCGGCCGCCTGGTAGATGGCGCCGTTGTTGGGCGCGGCCTGCATCTGCTCGGTCGTCAGCGGCCGCGCGGTCATCGGCGTACTGACGATGGAGGTGGGCGTGGCGGCGCAAGCGCTCAGCAGCACGGCAGCAAGAAGTGGGATGGCGTGTTTCATGATCGTGTCCTTACATCTGCGACAGTTTTTGCAGCATCTGGTCGGAAGTGGTGATGGCCTTGGAATTGATCTCGTAAGCACGCTGGGTCTGGATCATATTGACCATCTCCTCCACCACATTGACATTGGAGGTTTCCACATAGCCCTGCAGGATGGTGCCGGTGCCATTGGTGCCCGGGGTGTTTTGCTGTGGCGCGCCCGAGGCCGTGGTTTCTACGTACAGGTTCTCGCCCTTGGATTCCAGGCCGGTCGGATTGATGAAGGTGGCCAGTTGCAGGCTGCCGAGCTGCTGGGTGCTGGTCGCGCCGTTGGCATTGGCAATATTCACCGACACGGTGCCGTCGCGCGCCACCGTAATCGATTGCGCGGTGATCGGAATGGTGATGGCCGGTTGCAGCACAAAGCCTTCCGACGTCACCATCTGGCCGTTGTTATCGCGCTGGAACGAACCGTCGCGCGTGTAGGCAGTGGTGCCATCTGGCAGCAGCACGGTAAAGAAACCGCTGCCGTTGACCATGATGTCTTTATCGTTGCCGGTGGACTGGGGATTGCCCTGCGTGTGGATGCGCTCGACAGCGACGGTGCGGACACCGGTACCGAGCTGCATGCCCGACGGCAGGTTGGTCTGTTGCGACGACTGCGCGCCTGGCTGGCGGATGTTCTGGTACAGCAGATCTTCAAAGACAGCGCGCGATTTCTTGAACCCGTTGGTGCTGACGTTGGCCAGATTATGGGACGTCACGTCCATCTGCGTCTGCTGCGCTTCCATGCCAGTCTTGGCAATCCATAACGAACGTATCATGATCTTTCTCCCAAATGCCTGATGAACACTAACGATAGTTCACCCCATACAAGCAGTATGAAGGAGGAAACGTCAACTCAAAGCGAAGGTTTAAGCACCTTTTCCCACTCTATTCTGAGCACACGTCATCTCAGCACTCTCAGTCCAAACGACCCACGAATCAATAAAACACCCTTATTTTTAACAAAATATTAAAAATTAAAATAATATAGTTATTTAAAAACATAGTGTAGACTTTAATTATCCCATTAACCCTCCAAACAAAAGGAGCACCATGACAATATCAAACAACATTATTGACTTCGTGTCAAAAATTCTTTCTAGAATAAGCATTATATTCTTCTTCATTTTTGCATCATCGAATTCAAATGCAGCAGTTGCAGTTGCAGTAGGCGCAGGCGCTATTCACTCATGCGCAGCGCTGGCCGAAGGTGGAGTTAAGTGTTGGGGATCAAATGGTTTTGGTCAACTGGGTAACGGAACAACTGTTGCCAGCCTGGTTCCTGTTACGGTTCAAGGATTATCCAATGAAAAAATCGTAGCAATTGGCGGAGGACAAACCTTTACCTGTGCACTTACTTCAACAGGAACAGTCTATTGCTGGGGGCAAAACAATTATTTGCAGTTAGGGAATAACAAAATCGCGTTGAGCACAACCCCTATTCCAGTGCAAATTCCTACGGGAGCAGCCAAATCTCTCACTGTAGGGATGTATCACGCCTGCGTATTGGACGTCTACGGTAATATTTACTGCTGGGGCCTAAATACGAGCGCTCAGTTGAACCGAAATACTTTGACAACCAAAAGTAGTGTATTACTCTATTCTGCAGGCATGAATGATGTTGTCGCATTACGAGGCGACGGATATAGCACCTGCTACCGCGACACGAATGGAGGGGCCAAGTGCTTTGGCTACAATAAGAACGGCCAACTGGGTTTAGGATTTAAAGATGCAACAGATGGAGCTACTTACGGTGCTCCTAATTATGTATTAGGGCTGTCGAATAATGTTCTGTCCACATCCGCGAGTATGTACCATAGCTGTGCAGTTAAAACTGATCATACCACTCTCTGCTGGGGAAGCAATCTTTTCGGATCTTTAGGTTTTAGCCCTACCGGGAGCGATGCTGGAATTTTCCTGACTCCGACTGTTGTTCCAGGACTTCGTGGCGATGCTGTATCCGTAGTTACCGGGTATATGCATTCGTGTGTTATCACCGCAGTTGGTGGTGCTCAATGCTGGGGAAAAAACGGCGTTGGACAATTAGGCAATGGTCGAGCGCTACCTTATGAGTCCGCGTCTGATGTTATCGGGCTCAATGAAAAAATTACTTCGCTCGCCATGGGAAGTAGTCATTCATGCGCTCTATTAGAAAGTGGAACTGTCAAGTGCTTCGGTCAAGCGACTTCGGGACAACTGGGAACCGGCACAACGACTTACAGTCCAGTACCTGTTACAGTGAACTTATAATAATTAATTGATTTAAAAAGGCCCTGATAGCATTGCTATCAGGGCCTTTTTAATTAACTAAGTGCGAGGATCTGAGTGGCTTTTGCGGCGTTATTCTCGGCGTTCTTCATCAGGCTCATTTGCATTTCAAACTGCCTTGCCAGACTGATCATGTTGACCATGGAGTCCACGGGATTGACGTTGCTGCCCTCCACTGCGCCGTCGACCACGCGCACATTGGGGTCGTTGTCCGCCACCGCGCCGCTGGCCTGGCGGAACAGTCCATCATCGCCGCGCAGCAAGCCCTTGGTGTCGGGATTGACCAGCTTGATACGGCCAAGCGTGTTGCTGGGGCCGGGCGCATAGTTGCCGTTGATGACGCTGACCGTGCCATCGCTGGCAATCGTGATCTTGGTATCCGGCGGCACCGCGATCGGACCACCGTCACCGACGATGGTCTGGCCGCTGGTGGTTTGCAGGATGCCGTTTTCGTTGATCTTGAGGCTGCCGTTGCGGGTGTAGGCTTCCGAACCGTCCGCCGACTGCACCGCGATCCAGCCCTGGTCGCGGATGGCGATGTCCAGCGCGCGGCCCGTGGTTTCGATCGGGCCGGCACGGAAGTCCGAGCCGACCGTGGAATCGACCACAAAGGCGCGCGTGGGCAAGCCCTCCGACACCACCGGTACCGCGCGGAAGGAATCCAGCTGGGCGCGGAAGCCGGTGGTGGTGGCGTTGGCCAGGTTGTTCGACACGGTGGCTTGCTGCTCCATCACGTGGCGCGCACCGGTCATCGCGGTATAGACGAGACGGTCCATGGCTTACCCGATTAACGCAGGTTGACCAGCGTTTGCAGGATCGAATCCTCGGTCTTGATGGTTTGCGCATTGGCCTGGTAGACGCGCTGCGCAGTGATCATGTTAACCAGTTCGGCTGTGAGGTCGGTGTTGGAATTTTCCACCGCATTCGAACGCAAGCCGCCCATCGAACCCGCATTCGGTACGCCGATGGTTGGTGGACCCGATGCCGAGCTTTCCGCCCACGCATTGTTACCGAGCGGGGTCAGGCCATCGACGCTGGCAAAGTTGGCCATGGCGATCTGGCCCATGGCGCGCGATTTACCGTTGCTGTACTGGCCCAGGATGATGCCGTTGGCATCGATCGAGTAACGCTGCCAGGAACCGGCCGAGTAGCCGTTCTGGGTCGAGCCCAGGTCGTTGGTCACGCTGCCGTACTGAGTGGTCTTGTCAAACGTGGTGGCCACGGTCAGTGGTTGCTGTGCGCCGGTGTCCGGGAAAATCGGCAGCTGGATCTGGAATGGCAGGGTTTGCGGGGTTGGCTGCATCAGCGCCATGGCCTGCGGATCCAGCGCACCGCTCTTGGTGAACAGCAGTGTACCGGCCTTGACTGCTGGCACGGTAATGGCAGCGGCCAGCTTGGCGCTGATCTGGTCAGGGTTCATGCCGGTAATGGAGCCGCTGGAGGTCGGGTCGAGCGCGGTGAAGGCGGCCTGCAGCGCGTCAAGCTGAGCCTGAGTAGCAGCAGCTGGCGGCGTGCTGGCGGCCGTATTCATGGCACCAAACGCAGCGTTCGCGTAGTTAAAAGCCGCCTGTGCAATCAACGCTGGATCGGGCGGGGTATCGCGGACTCGATCATTGTAGTCTGAACGCGCTTGCTTGGCTGCTGGGTCAGCATTAACGGCAGCAGCTACGCTAGCAGACACAATTTCCTTGTTATCCGCAGCAGCATACACGTCCCAAGTGTTGGCATCGGTTTTGACGTAGTAGGTCGTCATGATATGCGCGGTACCCAGGCTATCGTATACGTTCAGCACGGTTTGCTTGTTGTAGCTGGTCGGATCGTTCGCATCAAACGGCACGGTAGCAGGCACTTTTTCAGCCGAGCTCAAGTTCATCTGGAAGTTGGCTTCGCTGGTTTGCACCGGCGTCAGGTCGGACTTGTCCAGCGTCAGCGGCACTGGCGAACCCAGCTGGATCACGCCGGCCGTGTTGGACAGGTAGCCGGTCAGCTGCGCGCCCTGGGCGTTGACCAGCGTGTGGGTGGCGTCTTCGTGGAACTGGCCGTTACGCGAGTACTGCACCGCGCCATTCACCACTTCACGGAAGAAGCCGCCACCATTGATCGCCACGTCCAGCGGATTGGCGGAGGTTTCAATATTCCCTTGGCTGAACTGCTGCGCCAGCTTGGAAACCGTCACACCGATACCCGGGTTGTTGCCGGACACGCCGTTGAGCGAATTGGCATACAGGTCGGCAAACTGCGCTTGCGACGCTTTGAAGCCCACCGTGCTGGCATTGGCAATGTTATTGCCAATGACGTCCAGCGATTTGGATGCAGCATTCAAGCCGCTCAGTCCTTGTTGGAACATGGTATTCCCCTATTGGTAATGACTGCTTACAAAACTTCTTTCACATCGCTCATGCTGAAATGGCCGAGTGACGTATTCAATTTGACACCGCCGCTGCCGGTCGACACGCTGGCCACGGCCGCCAACTGCAATGGCGTGGCATCGGTCAGCGTGGTGCTGCCGTTCTGGGCGGTGACAGTAAAGGTGTACTTGCCGGCTGGCGCCGTGGTGGTCTTGTCGTCCATCAGGCCATCCCAGGTGATCGGATAGGTGCCGATGTCCGCATTGGCCAGGCTCATGGTGCGCACGGTCTTGCCGGTGCTGTCCTGGATCGCGATACTGACATTGGCGGCCGCAGTGGCCAGGTCGATGCCAAACACGCTGGTGCTGGTGGTCTTGCCGGCCGCGTCGGTCGAGGTCGACAGGTCGATGCCCTTGCCCGCCACCAGCACGCCCTTGCCGATCAGGTTGATCGCGCTTTGCGAGTTGGCGCTGGCCATGTCGGTGCGCAGCGAATCCAGCGTGGCGTTGACCTTGTTGATGCCGGTCACGGTCGACAGCTGGGCCAGCTGGCTGGTCATGGCCGCGTTGTCCATCGGATTCAGCGGATCCTGGTTTTGCAGCTGGGTCACCAGCAGTTTCATGAACTTGTCCTGGTCCGCCTGCACGCTGTTGGTGCTGGTCGAACTGGTGCTGCTGGACGTGCTGGTGGTGCTGTTGGTGGTTGCCGCCTTGGGCGTATCGATAATGCCGCCGGTAATAGCCATGATGACCTCTTGCTTTTAATTAGGATTGACCGATGGTCAGGGTTTTCAACAGCAGCGTCTTGGCTGCGTTCATGGTTTCCACGTTGGTCTGGTAGGAACGCGAGGCCGACAGCATGTTGACCATCTCATCCACCACATTCACGTTGGGCATGGTGACGTAGCCGTTCTCGTCGGCGGCAGGATGCTTGGGGTCATACATCATCTTCATCGGCGACTGGTCTTCCACCACCTGCTTGACGCGCACGCCGGTGGCAGTGCCGCCATCGGTAGGCGTCTGCGCCTCAAACACCACCTGGCGCGCGCGGTAGGCTTCGCCGCTGGCGCTGGTGGCGCTGTCGGCATTGGCCAGGTTGGAGGCCACCACGTTCAGGCGCTGCGCCTGCGCGCTCATGGCCGAACCGGAAACATTGAAAATATTAAACAGCGACATGATTAGCTCCCTGACTGGATCGCCGCCATCATCGACTTGATCTGGGCGTTGATGGCGGTAATGCCGGCTTCATAGCGGATGGCGTTATCGGCGAACTGGTTGCGTTCCACATCCATGTCCACCGTGTTGCCGTCCACCGCGCCCTGGATCACGCCGCGGTACAGCAGCGGCGTGCCATCGGCCAGCGTACCGGCGTCTTGCTGAGGGTTGGGGTAATGCTTGCTGGCGGTGGTGCGCAGCGTTTGCTGGGCGTCGGGATTGGCTTTGTCCAGCGCGGCCTGCATCGCGCTGCTGAAGTCGATATCGCGCGCCTTGTAGTTGGGCGTGTCCGCATTGGCCATATTGGAAGCGAGCACGGTCTGACGCTGCGAGCGCAGACTCAGCGAGGTCTCGTTGAACCGCAGGTAATCGTCTAACTTGCTGCCGAGCATGATGCGCTCCCCTTCCACATTGATGACAGAGTCGATGATACGGAGTTGCCGGGCGCAACCATCAAACGATAAGCACCCGGTTTTGGGGCTTATTCCACGCTTCGAGTTTAGTCCGCCCGACTATGATGGCAATATTGAAGGGGAAACCGACGCCATGAAATCACGCTTACTTGTTACCACACTGCTGGCCGCCACGTTCAGCACCGGCGCCGCCGCCCAGGCGGGACGCCAGGATGTGGCGGTCATCAAGCGCACCGTCGAACAGTTCCTGCAGGTGCAGGCTGGCGGCCTGCCGGGCGAAGTCACGGTCACCGTGGGCGCCATCGACCCACGCATGAGCCTGGCCGCCTGCCCCGATCCACAAGCTTTCTTTATGCCCGGCGCGCGCGCCTGGGGCAAAACCACGGTGGGCGTGCGCTGTGCGACACCTTCCACTTGGACGGTCTATATTCAAGCCAATGTGATGGTGGTGGGCGAATATCTCGCCGCTGCCGCGCCGCTGGTGCAAGGCCAGCCCATCGACGCTAACCAGCTCACCACCCTCAAGGGTGATTTGACAATGTTGCCGCCGGGGATAGCCACCGATGCCAGCCAGGTGGTGGGCCGTAGCGCCATGGTGTCGCTGCCGCCCGGCACGCCGCTGCGCCTGGATACGTTGCGCAGCAAGCCGGTGGTGCAATCCGGCCAGCTGGTGCGGTTAGTATCCAGCGGCAATGGTTTCAGTGTCTCGGCCGAAGGCCGCGCCATGAGCACGGCCGGTGACGGCCAGGTCGTGCAGGTGAAAACCGGCAACGGCCAGCAGATTACCGGCATCGCCAAGAGTGGCGGACTGGTCGAGGTAGCATTTTGAGCAACAGGCGCCTGGTTCCAGCTAAAGTTTCCGGACTAGCCGCCGTTACCGACTCAGATCCCGGAGTTTCGCACTCCTAGCTGAGAAGGAAATGCTGTGAAAATTAACGATACACTCAAGAGCACGCCCGGCTTGCCATCCACGCCTGCAGCGACCGGTTCCACCGCGCGCGGCGCAGACAAGGCAGCCGAAGCAGCACCGGCCAATATCGCGTCGGACAATGTACGCCTGTCGCCGCAAGGCCAGGCCATGGCGGCCAGTTCTGCCAGCGGCGCCAATGCCGTGTTTGACACCAAAAAAGTCGAACGCATCAAATTGGCAATTGCCGATGGCCAGTTCCAGGTCAACTCGGAAAAAGTAGCGGATGGCTTGCTGGATACCGTCAAGGATCTGCTGCACTCAAGAAAACGATAGGATAATCATGACCACCGTCACCCCGCTGAACAGCCTGCGCGAAGAAGCCCACATCATGTCCACCCTGCTGGATGTGCTGCGCCAGGAACAGCAACTGCTGGTGACGGCGGAAATTGATGGCCTGTCGGCCGTCACCACCCGCAAGACCGCGCTGGTCACGCAGATGACCCTGTTGTCGGCGCAACGTCACCGCTCGCTGGGCAAATGCGGCTTTCCTGCTGAAGAAGCCGGCATGGACGCGTGGATTGCCGCCAGCGGCGACGCGCAGCCAGAGTCTGCCACGCTGTGGACAGCGCTGTTGCAGCACACGCGGGAAGCCAAGGAACTCAACCGCGTCAACGGCATGCTGATCAACAAGCAGATGGGGCATGCGCAAAGCGCGCTGCAGGCGCTGCGTCCGCAAGGCCAAACCCCGAACAGCTTCTATGGCCCAGGCGGTATTTCCACCGCTGTGCCGCGCAGCCGCGGCTTCCTGGCTGGCTGATTCCCCCGCACGTCACATAGCAGGGTCGGACCCCGCACGGGGTCCGACCCTTTGCTTTACTGGGTGGGCAGTTCAGTAGCCGGGTCGGGGAGGCCCGAGAGAATGGTCACCGCCACGCGGCGGTTGCGCGCCCGGTTGACAGGCGTGTCGTTGGCGGCCACCGGCTCATTGGCACTGAAGCCCACGGCGGTGAGCCGTTCCGGCGCCACCCCTGCGTCAATGAACAGGCGCACCACGCTGCTGGCCCGCACGGCCGACAGTTCCCAGTTGGACGGGAAGCGGGTATTGGCGATCGGCTGATTGTCCGTATGGCCTTCCACCTGCACCTTATGGCTGTCGATCTTGAGCAGCGCGGCGACGGCGCGCAGCGCCTCCACCGATTCCGGCATCAGGCGCGCATCGCCCGGATCAAACAGCACCGAGGCATTGATTTCGACACTGACGCCACGGCTGTTCTGCGTCACCCGCACCTTGCCCTCCTTGACCAGCGGCGCCATGGTGGACAACAGGTCCTGCGCCAGCTTGGTCATCTGCTCCTTTTCCTTGCGCAGCAATTCATTGCGGCGCTTGAGGGCGGGATTGGGAATCGGCAGGTTGGGCACTTCGGTGTTGGTCGGCTGCGCCGCGCCCTTGCCGCCAAACGCATCGCCCAGCGCATCCGAAAAAATCTTGTACTTGCCGATGTTGACTGCGGAAATCGCGTACATCACCACAAAGAACGCAAACAGCAGCGTGATGAAGTCGGAATAGGAAATCAGCCAGCGTTCGTGGTTTTCCGGCTCATCGTCGAACTTCCTGCGGGCGCGACGGTATTGCATCTCAATGCTCCCGCATCAGCGTGGCGATGCGCTCGTCGATCACACGCGTGTGGTCGCCCGTGGCAATGTCGTAGAACACGGCAGCGGCGATCTCCTGCTGGTGCACGGCTTGCGTGACGATCGCCTTGAGCTTGTTGGCAATGGGATAGAACAGCAGGTTGGCCAGGCCGACGCCGTAAATCGTCGAGACAAACGCCACCGCAATGCCGGCGCCCAGCTTGTTCGGGTCGGTGAGGTTTTCCATCACATGCACCAGCCCGAGCACGGCGCCCAGGATGCCGATGGTGGGCGAATAGCCAGCCGCCGACTCCCAGATACGCACGGCCTGGCGCTCTTCCGTTTCGTAGGCGGTAATTTCCGTGTCCAGCAGCTGGCGCAGCTTGTCCGGCGCGATGCCATCGACGATCAGGCGCAGGCCCTTGGTGTTGAACTTGTCCTTGGAGGCAAGCATGTAGCGCTCCAGCGACAGCAGGCCGTCGCGGCGCGCCGCCAGGTTCCAGGCGTTGATGTCGCGTGCCAGTGCGGCGCGCGTATCCGGCGGCGGCGTAAACACCAGCCGCAGCATCTGCAGGCCACGCACAAAGGTTTTGAATCGGGTTTGCAGCAGCACCGCGCCCACCGTGCCGATGACCACGATGGCAAACGCCGCCGGTTGCAACAGCGAAGCGAGCTTGCCGCCTTCCAGCGTCTGGCCGATGATGATGCCGGTCAGCGCCAGCAAGACCCCGGCTACGCTGGCCCAGTCCAAGACCGCTCCCGAAGTGAGGCACGCAGGCGTGCCACGGCTTGCGTATGCAATTGCGATACGCGCGATTCCGACACACCCATGACGGCGCCGATTTCTTTCAAGTTAAGCTCCTCTTCGTAATACAGGCCCATCAGCATGCGCTCCCGGTCCGGCAGCGCATCGATGGCATCGATCACGGCCTGGCGGAAGTCGCCGTCCAGCAGTGACCGCAGCGGATCGGCCTCGTCATCCGACGCATAACGGTCGAGGAAGCTGTCGTTGCCGTCGTCGTCGTGAAAATCCTCGTAATAAACCAGCTGGTGGCCGCCACCATCGCCCAGCATTTCCTGGTAGTCGGCCAGCGACAGCTTGAGCGACTTGGCCACTTCCGATTCGCTGGGCGGGCGGCCCAGACGCTGCTGCAAGGTGGACATTGCGGCCTCGACCTTGCGCATGTTTTGCCGCAGCGAGCGCGGCAGCCAGTCGCTATTGCGCAGCTCATCGAGCATGGCGCCGCGGATGCGCAGCACCGCATAGGTTTCAAATTGCGCGCCGTGCGTTTCTTCGTAACGGCTGATGGCGTCTAGCAGGCCGATCATTCCAGCTTGCACCAGATCGTCGACTTCGACGCTGGGTGGCAGTTTCGCCTTCATGTGGTGGGCCAGGCGCTTGACCAACGGCATGTGCTCCGTCAGCAAAGTATCCTTGTCCGCTTTCCCTTTTACCGTGTACATTCGAATAATTTTTATGAATTAAGCGCTGAGTTGCCCACTACTCCCCAGCGCAAAGCGCCCCGCCAGTTGACGAAACGCGACCGAGGCCCCAGCCAGCGGAAACGCATCTACCACCGCGCGCCCCAAGCGCGCAGCGCGTTGCAGATACTCGTCCGCAGGCACGGACCCCATGGAAACCAGGTTGACAGCAAGATATCGGCTTGCCGCCTGTGCCATATTATCGTAAACCACCTTGGCTTCGGCTTCGGAAGCACCCGTGACCAGGATTCCGAACGGCCGGCGGCCCAGTTCCTGGTTCAAGCGCTTAATCATACTGTAGGCAGCCTTGATCGAGGTAGCGCTATTGGACACTTGTACCACGATGTCCGAGCTGGCCATGATGGGCACCGGGAACGCGTCGCCATCAAATTCGCCATCGACCAGCACCATGCCGGTCTGTTTGGCCAGCACATCAAAGGCTTTGGCCAGGCGCCGGGTTTCGTCCGGGCCGGAGCGCGCTGCGCCGCGTGTCATGGACGCCACCGCAAATCCCTGCGGCACCTGGTGGATCACCTGGTTCAGGCCGCATTCCTGGCGCGCCACGTTGAGCAGGCTGTGGCCGCCATCGACGCCGAGCCGCGAGGCCACGCCATGCACGCTGGCGCAGGCATCGACGATCAGCACATCATTGCCGGCGCGCGACAGCGATGCGCCCAGGTTGACCAGCATGGAGCCCTTGTCATCCTGCGGCGCGGCCGACAGGAAGGTGACGATGCGGGGCTGCGGCCCCGCCAGCATGCGGCGGAGTCCCTCCGCCTGGTCGAAATTGAAGTTAGCCAAGGTGGACCTCGCGCAGGCCATGGTCGTTGCTCATCAGCAGAGGCAGCTCTGCATCCAGATATTGGGTGTAGACGACGTCGCGCTTGAGCTTGAAGGCGCGGTCGATCAGGTAGGCCGGGTCGGCCAGGTGCAGGTCTTCCGGCACGCGCTGGCCGTTGGAGACATAGAACAGGTTGAGCTTCTGGCGGATCACCACGTCCAGCACGTTGCCGATGGCGGCCGCTTCGTCGAGCTTGGTCATGATGCAGCCGGCCAGGCCACTGCCCTGGTAGGCGCGCACCACTTCGCTCAGGGTTTCCTGGGTGGCGGTCGCGTTCAGGCACAGCAGGCGTTTGACGTTGGCGCCCGCGCCTTGCAGCATGGAAACCTGCTCGGTCACCATCTGGTCGCGCTGGCTGACGCCGACCGTGTCGATCAGCACGGTGTGCTTGTTTTTCAGTTCCTTGAGGGCGATGCGCAGGTCGGCTTCGTCCTTGACCGAGTGCACCATCACGCCCAGGATCTTGCCGTAGATGCGCAGTTGCTCGTGGGCGCCGATCCGGTAGGCGTCGGTGGTAATCAGCGCCAGCTTGTCCGGGCCGTGGCGCATCACGCAGCGCGCGGCCAGCTTGGCGGTGCTGGTGGTCTTGCCGACGCCGGTCGGGCCGACCAGCGCAAACACGCCGCCCTGGTCGATCAACGCATCTTCGTTGGCCATGGTTTGCAGGTTGCGCGTGAGGACGGTTTTAATCCAGCGCAGGCTGTCGGCGGCATCGCGGCCCGCCGGCAGTTTTTCAATCAGGTAGCGCGCCAGGCTGGCCGAGAAGCCGGCCGCCAGCATGGAGCGCAGCACCGCGGTCTTGTGCGGTTCGCGCGCTTGCGTGGCGCCCCAGGACAATTCCGCCAGCTGGGTTTCCATCATGCCGCGCATGGCGCGGATTTCACTCATCATGCCGCTCATTTCCACGGCGGCCGATTCCTTGGCGCTGGCGACGGCGGCGCTGACCATGGCCGCGATCTGGCTGGCGTCGATGGCCGGCGCGGCTTTCGGCTGCGGTGCGGCTGGTGCGGAGGGTGCAGGCGCGGCGGCGGCAACCTTGGTGGCCAGCGAGGAATGCGAGGCGACCACGCGGCGTTGCGGCTGTGGCGGCAGGCTGGCCGGCTTGGCGGCCATGGCCGGCGACATATGCGGCAACTCTTCTTCAAAGCGTGGTTCGATGCGGGCGGACGGTACCGCCGTGCTCAGGTCCAGCGACGGTGCCGGTTCGGCCATCGGCGAATGCGGCGCAGGCATGGCCAGCGAAGCGGCGTCATCATTGGCCAGGGCCAGGATTTCAACCACGCCATCCGACTGGCGGTTGGACAGGATGACGGCATCGGGGCCGAGCGATTCGCGGACTTTGCGCAGCGCTTCGCGGGAAGTCGGTGCGGTAAATTTTTTAACGTTCATGACCGTCTCTCAAGGGAACCATTGTGAGTAGCGCGCCTTACCATGCAAGACGCCTTAACTCCTATGGTGCCATTATTGACGATGCACTCTGGAAACGATCTGATGAACAGGGGTGGAAATGGGCCGTATTTCAGTCGCCGAAAACCTCGTCCAGCGTGGTGGCGCTGGCCGCGCGCCGCGCCCATGCCGACAACTGCTCGGCACTGCCCACGGCGACCCGTGCCTGCACGGTATTGGCCAGCCCGCCAAAGCGCGCGGCCAGCACTTCAAGCAATATTTCAGCACGCCCCTCGGCCCGGCCTTCCTGCCGTCCTTCCTGGCGGCCCATCTCCATACCGATACGCTCAATGGAAGTGATGTAAGGCATAGTCCGTCTCCTCTCCAGTTGCAACACGGCGTTGCGCAGCCGCGCGTCCAGCGCTGGCGGCAGATGCATCATCCAGTCGATCACGCGGAACAAATCGATGACACGCTGCCTGTCCCAGTTACGCTGGTACAGTAGCTTGGTCAGCCGCCATTTGAGCTGGCGCCGGCGATGCATCTGCTGCCGGGTGTTCTGCGTGAGCACATGCGCCGCCGTGACCAGCGCAAACGGGTTGGCATGCTCCAGCAACTGCGCGAGACGGTGGGCGTAATCCTGCAACTTCACGATAGGGAAAACCAGGCTCATTTCGCAGCCCAGCAAATCGTAGGCGAACAAGGAAGGCCGCCAGCGCGGGCTGTCATCGGCCAGCAGCGCCAGGCTGGCGACCGGCCGCGGGTAGCGGTCAAACACGCGATAGTGATACGTAAAAACCCGCTCGGCAAATCCCGCATCATGCTGCGCTTGTATCTCCAGATGCACCAGCACCCACTGCTCGACGCCGCCGCGCAGAAATACGCGCACCAGCTTGTCCAGCAGGCGCTTGCCATACACGGCGTCGCGCGACAGCGCCGCCAGTTCCTGATCCAGAAAATCATGCGGCCGCGACCAGTCGATCGCGGCATGCGCGTCGGGAAAATAAAAAGCCATGAAGTCTGGAAAGTGCTGCGTGATCACTTCCTTCCACGGCGTGTCGTCGTCGTCCATTCAGGCAGTCTAGGCCGCCTGCATGGACACGACTATGGCTAGATCAAGCTTAAGCCGGTTGCTGTCCCACCAGCGCGGTGACGCGGATGGTTTTGCTTTCCGGGATCTCCGCATGCGACAGCACCTTCAGCTGCGGCAGGGAACGGCGCAGGAAGCGCGACAGCAAAGCACGCAAGGGTCCCGGCACCAGCAGCACCGGCGTCAGGCCCAGCGCCTCCTGCTGCGCGGCCGCCTGCTGAGCCTGCTGTGCGATGGTGTCCGCCAGGCCCGGCTCGATACCGGCGCCATCGGGACCGCTAGCCTGCAGCGCCTGCATCAGCAAGCGTTCCAGACGGTTATCCAGCGTCATCACCGACAGTTCCGCGGCGCCCGGGAACAGCTGCTGCACAATCGCCCGGCCCAGCGCGATACGCACCAGCGCGGTGAGGTCGTTGGCATCCTGCGTGTGCACCGCGTGTTCGGCCAGGGTTTCGATAATCGAGCGCATGTCGCGGATGTGCACGCCCTCCATGAGCAGGTTCTGCAAGACCTTCTGCAAGGTCGAGATCGACACCATCTTGGGCACCAGGTCTTCCACCAGCTTGGGCGCTTCCTTGCTCAGATGGTCCAGCAGTTGCTGCACTTCGCCACGGCCCAGCAGCTCGGCAGCGTGCGTGGTAATCAGGTGATTCAAGTGCGTCGCCACCACCGTGCCCGCATCCACCACGGTATAGCCCAGGCCTTGCGCCTGGTCGCGCAGATTGGCGTCGATCCACACCGCTGGCAGGCCAAACGCCGGATCGATGGTCACCATGCCCTGCAAGGTGCCGGTCGCCATGCCCGGATTAATCGCCAGGAACTGGCCGTTGTAGGCTTCGCCCGTGCCGACTTCCACGCCCTTGAGCGTGATGCGGTAGGCCGATGGCTTCAATTCCAGATTGTCGCGGATGTGCACCGGCGGCGCCAGGAAGCCGACCTCCTGCGCGAATTTCTTGCGGATACCCTTGATGCGCTTGAGCAGTTCGCCGCCCTGGGTTTTGTCCACCAGCGGAATCAGGCGATAGCCCACTTCCAGGCCCAGCGTATCGACCGGCATCACGTCCTGCCAGCTGGCCTCCTCCTGCTCGGCAGCGGCCGCCGCTGCCGGCGCCGCCGCTTCCGCCGCAGCCGTCTCAGCCGCAACCTTCTGCACTTTTTTCTTGGACATCAGATAGGCCGAACCGCCGAGGCTGGCGGCCAGCAGCAGAAACACCAGGTTGGGCATGCCGGGGATCAGCCCCATGCCGCCGATGATACCGGCCGTGATGTACAGCACTTCCGGCTTGGCAAACAGCTCGCCCACCAGCTGCGCACCAATGTCCTGGTCGCTGGCCACGCGCGACACCACGATACCGGCAGCAATCGAAATCACCAGCGACGGGATCTGGGCCACCAGGCCGTCACCGATGGCCAGCATGGTGTAGTTCTTGGTCGCATCGCCAAACGCCATATCGTGCTGCAGCACGCCGACCAGCAGGCCACCCACCACGTTAATTACCGTCACCAGAATACCGGCGACCGCGTCACCGCGCACATACTTGCTGGCACCGTCCATCGCGCCGTAGAATTCCGCTTCCATCGACACTTCGCTACGGCGCTTCTTCGCTTCCGCTTCGCCGATCAGGCCGGCGTTGAGGTCGGCGTCAATCGCCATCTGCTTACCCGGCATGGCATCCAGGGCGAAACGTGCGCCCACCTCGGCAATACGGCCCGCGCCCTTGGTCACGACCACGAAGTTGATGATGGTCAGAATCACGAACACCACGATACCGACGGTGTAGTTACCGCCGATCAGGAAGTGGCCAAACGCCTCGATCACTTTACCGGCCGCATCCGCGCCAGTATGGCCTTCGGTCAGCACCACGCGCGTGGACGCCACGTTCAGCGACAGGCGCAGCATGGTGGACACCAGCAGAATCGTCGGGAAGGACATGAAGTCCAGCGGCTTCACCGTGTATAGCGAAGTCAGCAGCACGATCACCGACAGCGCGATATTAAAGCTGAAGAACAAATCCAGCACGAACGCGGGCAGCGGCAGGATCATCATGGCCAGCAGCATGACGATCAGGATAGGCGCCGCCAGGCTGGCCTTGTTCTGCGACGAGGCCAGGCCTTGCAGCCATGGCGGTAGCTTCACGTTGCTGAGGGCGTTCATGCAGATGCTCCGTTATTCAAATCTGGTTGCTTGCCGTGCTTGGGGATGAAGGCCGGGTCCAATGGGTCCATGGTTGGCGGCACGTCGAGTTTCTTCGGCACGTCGGGACGGTTGCCATCGCCGCGGTTGAACACGCGCAGCTGGAACACGTACGCCAGCACCTCGGCTACCGCCGCGTACAGCTGTTCCGGGATCTCGTCGCCGATCTCGGTGTGCTTGTGCAGCGCACGCGCCAGCGCCGGCGCTTCCAGCATGGCGACCTTGTGCTCCTTGGCGATTTCGCGGATCTTGGCCGCCACTTCGTCGGTCCCCTTGGCCACCACTTTTGGTGCGCCGCGCATATTGTCGTTGTACTTCAGCGCCACCGCGTAGTGGGTCGGGTTGGTGACCACCACGTCGGCGGTCGGCACGTCGGCCATCATGCGGCGCTTGGCCATCTCGCGCTGCAGCTGGCGGATCTTGCCCTTGATCTGAGGATTGCCGTCCGATTCCTTGGATTCCTGGATCAGCTCCTGGCGCGTCATCTTCAGCTTGTTGGCGTAGTGCCACATCTGGTACGGACCGTCGATGGCCGCAATCAGGCCCAGCGCGCCAACGATGAACATGAACGCGGCCGCCAGCATGTTCAGCGTGTGGCCGATGCCCAGCTTGAGCGGTTCCAGCGACAGGCCGATCACGGCGTCCTTGTACTTGAGCACCACCAGCCAGGCCACAAAGCCGACCACGATGGTTTTCAGCAGCGCCTTGAGCAGCTCGACCAGCGCATTGGTCGAAATCATATTGCTGATGCCGCTGATGGGATTGAGCTTGTTGAAATTGGGGGTAAACGCCTTGGCGCTGAACAGCCAGCCGCCGACCAGCATGGGCGAGGCCAGCGCGACCACCATGACCGCCACCCCCAGCGGCAGGCAGGCGATCAGCACCTGCACCACATCGACGGCGATGCGGTGGAACAGCACGTCGGCATTGAAGATTTGCTCCTGGTCGAGCTTGAGCCCGGACACCAGCACAGCCTGCAACTGGCGTATCAAGCCATCGCTGGTCATCCACAGACCGGCGCCAGCCGCCATCAGCACGGTAAACGTCGCCACTTCCCGCGATCGGGGCACGTCGCCTTCTTCTCGCGCCTGCTCGAGGCGCTTCGCTGACGCGGGTTCGGTCTTTTCGGCGTCGCTATCTTCTGCCATGGGGTCTGCCTGCTGCGTGGTTAAACTTCAACAGTGCCATTATCGGGCGCAGCGGCAACAGATCATCGGTGGAATACGGCGGGTTTTCACCGCCATATCCACGATTCCATGGAGAAACTCAGGCTTGTTTGACGGTTTGGGCGATGGCGCCGAACACCGATTTGCCGTCGTCCAGCATTTCGATGCGGATGGTGTCGCCAAACGCCATGTACGGCGTGACGGGCTCGCCGCCGGCGATCATCTCCAGGCAGCGCTGCTCGGCAATGCAGGAATAACCACGTTTGGCGTCCTTGTTGGACACGGTGCCCGAGCCGATGATGGATCCGGCACGCACATTGCGCGACTTGGCCAGGTGGGCAATCAGCTGCGGGAAGTTGAACACCATGTCCACGCCCGCCTGCGGCTTGCCGACCAGCTTGCCGTTCCAGGTCGACAGCAGCGGCAGATGGACTTTGCCGCCCTTCCAGGCGTCGCCCAGCTCGTCCGGCGTGACCGCCACCGGCGAGAAGCTGGTGGACGGCTTGGATTGCACGAAACCGAAGCCCTTGGCCAGCTCTTCCGGTATCAGATTGCGCAGCGAGACGTCGTTGGCCAACATCAGCAGGCGGATGCACTGGTGGGCCTGGTCGGCGGTCGCGCCCATGGGCACGTCGTCGGTGATGACCGCCACTTCTGCTTCGAAATCGATGCCCCACTCTTCGTGCATCAGCCTGATGTCGTCGGCCGGGCCAAGGAAATCGTCGCTGCCGCCCTGGTACATGAGCGGGTCTTCCCAGAACGACGCAGGCATGTCCGCGCCGCGCGCCTTGCGCACCAGTTCGACATGGTTCACATAGGCCGAGCCGTCCGCCCACTGGTAGGCGCGCGGCAGCGGCGCCATGCAGTTGCCGGGCTCGAAGTCGAAGCTGCGGCGGCCGCCGCCCCGGTTCAGTTCCTGATAGATGGCATCCAGTTGCGGCGCAATGAAAGTCCAGTCATCGAGCGCGTGCTGCAGGGTGCGGGCGATGCCATCGGCCAGCTGCGCGGTTTTCAGGTCGCGCGACACCACCATGAGCTGACCGTCGCGGGTGCCATCTTTCAGGGTAGCGAGTTTCATGCGGGCGCCAGCAAAGCCAGTTGTTCAGGCGTGAGGTAGCACCAGTCGCCTTCTTCGATATTCAATGCCGACAGCTCCAGGCCGCCAATCGCCGAACGGTGCAAGGCACTGCAATGATTGTCGGCAGCCGCCAGCATGCGCTTGACCTGGTGATACTTGCCCTGCTCCAGCACGATCTCCAGCTGATGCTCGCCGCGCTTGATGCAGGTCTGCGCCGCCAGCGGTTCCGGTTCGTCATGCAGCTTCACGCCCGACAGCAATTTGGCGATCAGTTCGTCCGTGACCGGCTCTGCCGTGGTGGCCTGGTAGATTTTCGGCACATGGCGCTTTGGCGACGATTGTGCATGGATAAAGGCGCCATCGTCGGACATCAGCAGCATGCCGGTCGTATCATGGTCAAGCCGGCCGACCGGCTGCACTTCACGCCAGGTGAACTCTTCCGGCAGCAAGGTCAGCACGCCAGGATGGTGGCTGGGCTTGCGCGAGCACTCGTAGTTCTGCGGTTTAAACAGCGCGATATAGACGTGTTCGCGGTACACCACCTCTTCGTCGAACAGGGTGAATACCAGCCCATCGGTTTCGATGGCTGCTTTGTAGTTGTCGTGCACTTCGCCGTTGATTGTCACTTCGCCATCCTCGATGAGGGAGCGGCAGTACTTGCGGGTGCCATAGCCCTGCGATTGCAGGATGCGGTCCAAGGATAATTTGCTCATGGGCGCGATTTTACAGGATGTGTCCAGTGTTGACGTATATCAAGCCCGGCCCGGATTCTATTGATAGACTGAAACTGCATTAGGAATCGGCCTAAGGCACCTAGGAATACTCACCATGACTACTCGCCACTCCTCCGCCTTTCTCCACGCAGCCCAGCATCGCAGCGCCGTGCTGCTGGAGCGCTGCCGTCACGACCCGCCACCTGCCACCACCGTGCAAGCACGGTGGCACGCCAGGCAACAGGCTGCCTTTCTGGCCTGGCTGGACGCGGGCGGCTTTGCGCAACACGATGCCGCAATAGAAAACAGCGGCGTTGCGCCGCTGTTTTCAGTCCCACAAGGGGACTCGAATGAGGAATCGAAATTCTCTCTGCTCCGCATCGACGATGCGGTTGAGTAGTTCCATCTGTGAAGTCTAACCAATACTGCACAACCAGAAAGTGTTTATATGCCCCCCTTGGAAAGAACTACACCCCCAATATAGTTCACCATGAGCGATATGCAAGTAAAAAGAAGACTGTATTGATAATGTTAATCGCTCAACCAGTCATCCTATGTCATAGACTAACGCCCCCAGACTAACGCAGGCTGGGTTTCACCGTCTCTACGGCCGACTTCATCGCACCGGCGCCCATGGCGGCGCCGAATTTCTTCAGCACCCGCTCAGGCAGGCCTTCGTGCTGGGTATAGTCGACGATGTCTTCCGCTTTCACCACGTCGCGCGCCACGCTGTCGACGGTGCCGTAGGCATCGGCCAGTCCCATGTCGATGGATTTGGCGCCGGTCCAGAACAGGCCCGAGAACATATCCGGCGTTTCTTTCAGACGTTTGCCACGACCGTTGCGGACGACCTGGATAAATTGCGCATGAATTTCGTTCAGCATGGCCTGGGCGTGCTGCTTGTGCTTTTCGGTCAGCGGGCTGAATGGGTCCATAAAGCCTTTGTTCTCGCCCGCCGTCAGCAAGCGGCGCTCGACCCCCACCTTCTCCATGATGCCGGTGAAGCCAAAACCGTCCATCAACACGCCAATTGAGCCGATAATGCTGGCTTTATTAACGTAAATGCGGTCTGCACCAGCTGCAATGTAATAGCAGCCCGACGCGCAGATCTCATCCACCACCACGTACAGCGGCTTGCCTGGATAGCCTTTGCGCAAGCGGATCATCTCATCCACAATCATGCCGGCCTGGACCGGGCTGCCGCCTGGACTATTGATGTGCAGTACCACGGCCACCGAGCCGCTGTCGGAAAACGCCTTGTTCAGCGCGGGAATCACCACCGCTGCCGAACCGCTGCCTTCCGACTCGATGGCGCCCTCCACCTCAATCAGCGCCGTATGGCGGCCCAGCGTTTCGCCATCCGAACCGGTCCAGCTGAAATCAAAGTAGGCGCCGAGCCCAAAGACAATTACCAGCAGGGTTGCCGCCTTGAAGAAAATGCCCCAGCGGCGCGACGCTTTTTGCTCTTTCAGCGTGGCAAACACCAGTTTTTCCAGGACTTCACGCTCCCAGTTGGAAGCGCCTGTGGCCGGCTTGGCCGGCTGTGGTGCAGGAGTCGGGGTGCTGCTGGTGTCGATATCGTCGCTCATGGAATGCTTGGTTTCGGTTTTTAATCAGGCGCGCGCGGGACGCACATAGTCGTCCGGCTGCCAATAAATCTGCTGGTCATGCTCAAGCACGGCGATCGGCCGCAGCCGGCCGCCGCGGCATGGGCCACCAGCACAATGCCCATTCTCCGGCGTGTAGACCGCGCCGTGGGTCGAACACATGATGTACAACTTGCTGGACTCAAAAAATTCACCCTGATTCCAGTCCAGTTCAATCGGCACATGGGCGCAGCGGTTGAGGTAGGCGTACGGTTTGCCGTTGTAGCGCACCACAAAGCCGGTGGCGTCTTCGCCGCCCGCCGTGAGCGCAAACCGCACACCTTTGCCGCCATCCACCACGGCGTCCGCTGCACAAATCAGGATTTCATCCGGCATCAGGCGTGCTCACTCAGCCACTGGTGCAGCTCAGCCACGGTCTGGGCCGAATACAGGGGATTGCAAGCCGCCAGCTGATCGGCAGGATGGGCGCCATATTGCACCGCCACGCTGGCAGCACCGGCATTGTTGGCCATCAACAGATCATGGGTGGTATCGCCGATCATCAGCGTACGTCGCATATCCTGCCCCAACTCCCGCGTCAGTTCCTGCAACATCGCCGGATGCGGCTTGGAGAAGGTTTCGTCGGCGCAACGAGTGGCATCAAACAGCGACAGCACTTTAACGTCATTCATGGCGCGGTTCAGGCCCACGCGGCTCTTGCCCGTGGCCACGGCCAGGAAATAGCCGTTCTGCGACAGCTCCTGCAGCATGTCATGCACGCCAGGGAACAGGCTGATTTCGTGATCGCGCGACAGGAAGTGATAGCGGTAACGTTCCACCATGCGCGGATAGTAGGCCGGGTCGATATCCGGCAACACCGCCTGCATGGCTTCATGCAAACCCAGGCCGATGACATGGGCGGCTGCGTCGTCGCGCGGCACCGGCAGCGACAGGTCACGCGCCGCCGCCTGGATGCATTTCACGATGGTCAGCGTTGAATCCATCAACGTACCATCCCAATCGAAGACGATCAGATCAAATTGCTTTCTTGCCATGTGTTTGCGATTAGTTAAGAGGTTTTCCCAAGCTTACCAAGAATCGCTCACATTCGGCAGCCAATGGCGCATTCAGCGTTATGTTTTTGCCGGATTCAGGATGGGTAAACGTAATTTGATGGGCGTGCAGGAACATGCGCTTCAGTGCGCCACGGGTGTCGGTGGCTTTTTGCAGCGCCTTGTTCAACGGAAAATCGCCGTATTTGTCGTCACCCAGGATGGGGAAGTCCGACGATGACAGATGAACGCGGATCTGGTGGGTACGTCCCGTCTTCAGTTCGGCTTCCAGCAAGGCAAAGCCATCGAATTTCTTCAATAGTGTGAAGACCGTGTGCGACGCCATGCCGTCGGCCGAAACCGACACGCGGCGTTCGCCATCGGCCGTGGTGTATTTATGCAGCGGCAGCTTGATATGCTGGCGCGCGTTTTTCCAGTCGCCCGATACCATGGTCAGATAGCGTTTGTCGGTTTTGCCATCGCGCATCTGCTCGTGCAGGCTGGTCAGGGCCGTACGTTTCTTCGCCAACAACAACAAACCCGAGGTTTCGCGGTCCAGCCGGTGCACCAGTTCCAGGAACTTGGCATCCGGACGCGAGGCGCGCAACTGCTCGATGACGCCAAACGACACACCGGAGCCGCCATGCACGGCCACACCAGCCGGCTTGTCGATCACCAGCAAGTGGGTATCTTCGAAAATAATCTTGAATTCAGCGGCGGGGACGTGGTTGTCCGGCTTTTCCGCCAGGCGGATTGGCGGAATCCGCACCACATCACCCTGTACCAGACGGTACAATTGATCGATACGGCCCTTGTTGACGCGGACTTCACCCGAGCGCAGGATGCGATAGACGTGACTTTTCGGCACGCCTTTGCAAACGCGCAACAGGTAGTTATCGATCCGTTGACCGGCCTCTTCTTCAGTAATGGTGACGAATTGTGCTTGCAGCGGGGTGGACGTTGAAGCGGGAACAACATCTTTTTGCATCTTCATTTGCTCTGTCTTCCCAGAAATCTCTCTAAGTCCTTCATTTTGAATATATAATCGTTTCGCTGCGGTTCTCACTGCGGCACGTGTAAGAATAAAAGCACATTTTACACAGGGGCGTCTCCACTGGCCTCGCCTAATTGCAAATTCAGAGGAAAAAATGTATACGCACCACCCCTGCCGGAATCAAGGTTGCACCGTAGTTGTAATCGGATAACGACAGGGATGCTGAAGAAGATTGATTGGATAGTAAGGATAAAGTCCGGTTAGCCTGTTCACTTTAAGGCTGGCCGGTTGATGAGTAGTTGATAACGCTTGCCGTTTTCGCCAGACCCCATGCTCACTGCAAGCTCGACGGAAGGCTGAAATAGCCTGGTTACCGAAGTTGCAACACTTGTAGTATCAAGCCTGGTCGAGATCTGGCCATTTAGACGCTGCTCGCCGTCTGTTCTTTTCTGCCGTCCGTTGGGGCCGCATGGAGAACTACAGAGGGAGCGCGTACTCGGCATGTCGATCAATCTCATGCGCCCAGTTGCGGCCGCTTCGTGCAGCCGCACAGGATGGGCATACCCCCGCAATCCATCTGATTCTCGCGTATATCCCTGTACCTTGCTGCACCGGTCCTAAGAAACCGGACAGCATAGATGGCCCAAGGGTCGCGGAGTTAATAAAAATGAAACGTATGTTGTTTAATGCTACGCAGCAAGAAGAGCTGCGCGTAGCCATTGTCGACGGTCAGAAACTGATCGATATCGACATCGAAACCGCCGGACGCGAACAGCGCAAGTCCAACATCTACAAAGGCGTGATCACCCGCATCGAACCGTCGCTCGAAGCCTGCTTCGTCAGCTACGGCGAAGATCGCCACGGTTTCCTCCCATTCAAAGAAGTCGCCCGCACGTATTTCAAAGAAGGCGTGGACGTGCGCAATGCTTCCGTCAAGGAAGCACTGCGCGAAGGCCAGGAAATCATGGTCCAGGTGGAAAAGGAAGAGCGCGGCAACAAAGGCGCGGCCCTGACCTCCTTCGTCTCGCTGGCCGGCCGCTATCTGGTGCTGATGCCGAACAACCCACGTGGCGGCGGTGTATCGCGCCGTGTGGAAGGTGAAGAGCGCCAGGAACTGCGCGAAACCATGGACAAGCTGGACCTGCCGCCAGGCATGTCGGTGATTGCCCGTACCGCCGGCATCGGCCGCAGCGTGGAAGAACTGCAGTGGGACTTGAACTACCTGATGCAACTGTGGCGCGCAATTGAAGGCGCCGGCAAGTCGGCCTCGGGCGCATTCCTGATCTACCAGGAATCGTCGCTGGTAATCCGCGCCATCCGCGATTACTTCCAGCCGGATATCGGCGAAATCCTGATCGATACCGACGACATCTACGAACAGGCTCACCAGTTCATGAGCCACGTGATGCCAGACATGGTCCATCGCGTCAAACGCTACAGCGACGATGTCCCGCTGTTCTCGCGCTTCCAGATCGAACACCAGATTGAAACCGCGTACTCGCGTACCGTGCCGCTGCCATCCGGCGGCGCCATCGTGATTGACCATACCGAAGCCTTGGTTTCGGTGGACGTCAACTCGGCCCGCGCCACCCGCGGTTCCGACATCGAAACCACCGCCTTCCACACCAACTGCGAAGCGGCTGAAGAAGTTGCCCGCCAGCTGCGTCTGCGTGACCTGGGCGGCCTGATCGTCATCGACTTCATCGATATGGAAGTCGCCAAGAACCAGCGCGAAGTGGAACAGCGCCTGAAAGATGCGCTGCACCACGACCGTGCCCGCGTTCAGATGGGCAAGATTTCCCGTTTCGGCCTGATGGAACTGTCGCGTCAGCGTCTGCGTCCGTCGCTGTCCGAAGGTTCGCACGTGACCTGCCCACGCTGCTCGGGCACCGGCCACATCCGCGATACCGAATCGTCGGCGCTGCAAGTCCTGCGTATCATCCAGGAAGAAGCGATGAAGGAAAACTCGGCCACCATCCACGTACAAGTACCCGTGGACGTTGCCGCCTTCCTGCTCAACGAAAAGCGCGGCGAGGTGCTCAAGATCGAGACGCGTCACCGCATCAACGTCATCCTGGTGCCGAACAAGCACCTGGAAACCCCGCACTACAAACTGGAACGCATCAAGCACGACGATCCACGTCTGGAAGACAGCAGCGCCAGCTACACCCTGGCGGAACAGGCTGAAACCGACCTGGCGTACAGCAAGCGCCAGAAAGAAGAAGCCAAGCCGCGCCAGGAAGCCATGGTCAAGACCATTACCCCTGAGCAGCCAGCACCGCTGGTGGACCGCAAGCCGACCGAAACCGTCATCAAGCCGGCACCGGCCCCAGCGCCTGCGCCAGCCGAGCAAGGTTTCTTCGCCAAGCTGATCAGCTTCTTCACCGGCAAGCCAGCCACTCCGGCCCTGCCGCAGCAGCCAACCATCGTCGTCAAGGCCCCGGCCAATGGCGGTGAGCGCGGCGACCGCAACGCCCGTGGCCCACGCGGCCGTAACCGCGGCGCCAAAGGTGGCCGTGGCGAGCGTGAAGAGAAGGAAGCCGGCGCCAGCCGTCCAGGCCAGGAAGAAGGCAAGGCCGCTGACACCAACGGCCGTCCGCCACGCCAGCCGCGTCCGCCGCGTGAAGCGCGCGAGCCACGTGAACCGCGTGACAATCCGGCAGCAGAAGCCCAGCCGCGCGAGCGCGGTGAACGTGCCGAGCGTGCTGAGCGCCCGGAACGCGGCGAGCGTCCACCACGTCCGCCACGTGAGCCACGCGCAGACAAAGCGCCAGTGGAAGCCAAAGTGGATGAATTGGCACTCAACAACCTGACGCCAGCAAATGGCCCGGCAACCGAGGCTGCCAGCATCCTGAAATCGGCGCCAAACGCCGGTCCTGAGGGTGAAGAGCACGACGGCGCAGTGGATGGCGAAGAGCCACGCCGCCGCCGCCGCCGCGGTGGCCGCAACCGCAATCGCCGTGAACGCGAAGGCGTGGAAGGCGTGGAGGGTGCAGAAGGCCAGGAATCGGCAGTCGCAGCGGAAGCTGGCGAACAAGCTGAACTGAGCTTCGCTGCAGCGCCTGCCGCAGAAGCCGTTGTTGCACCAGCTGCCGTAGTGACGGAGGCTGCTGCCGCACCAGTGGAAGCTGCTCCTGCTCCTGCTCCAGTCGAAGCCGCACCAGTCGAAGCAGCGCCAGTTGCTGCACCGGCCGTACCTGCGCCAGTCGAGCAAGTTGAGCACGCTGCACCGGCCGTGGTTGCTGAAGCCGCGCCAGTGGTGGAAGCTGCACCGGCACCGGCACCAGCACCGGCAGCAGCGCCTGTAGTGGAAGCTGCAGCAGTAGTTGAAGCCGCTCCGGCCCCAGCTGCTGAGCCAGTTGCTGCTCCAGCACCCGTCGTGGCAGCCGCCCCGGTGGTTGAGCCTGTGGTTGCCGCAGTCGCGGACGTACCAGCACCAGTACCTGCGCCAGCGCCAGCACCGGCCCCAGTAATCGAAGCTGCAGCGCCAGTTGTTGCGGAACCAGTTGCTGCGGCCCCGGCCCCGGCGCCATCCGCACCAATCGATCTGCAAACGGTCCTCAACTCCGCCGGTCTGACGCTGGCCGCTACCGACCCAGCCAAACTGCGTGCTGCGCAGGAAGCCGCTGCGCAAGTGGTGCAACCAGCACGCGTGCCACGTGAGCGCAAGCCACTGCCACCGCAGGTTGACGAGCCGTTGGTCCAGGTCGACACCCGCCGTTAAGCCACACCGGCTGTATAGAAAAGGGAGGCTTAGCCTCCCTTTTTTTTCATCCGTGCTATCGTAACTGTCTTGGTAGCTAGCAAGTGCATTTCACAAACAGCAATATGGCAGAAAAAATCATCATGATGGCCGAGCAGCGCGCGGACACTCACCGCGCGCCGGCCATTCCCCCCACACTGGAAACGCCGACCGGTCTGCTCAGCGACCGCCTGGCGCGGCCACTGCACGACCTGCGCATTTCCGTCACGGACCGCTGCAACTTCCGCTGCGTCTACTGCATGCCCAAGGCCGTGTTCAACAGCGATTACCAGTACCTGCCGCACAACGACCTGCTGTCGTTTGAAGAAATCGCCCGCATCGCCCAACTGTTCGTGGCGCACGGTGTGGAGAAAATCCGCCTCACGGGCGGCGAGCCGCTGCTGCGCAAAAACATCGAACGCCTGATCGCCATGCTGGCCGGGATGAAAACCGTCAGCGGCAAACTACTCGACCTGACGCTGACCACCAACGCCTCGCTGCTGGCCCGCAAGGCGCAATCGCTCAAGGACGCCGGCTTGCAACGCGTGACCATCTCGCTGGACGCGCTCGACAACCATACCTTCCAGCGCATGAACGACGTCGACTTCTCCGTGGACGACGTATTAAAAGGCATCGACATCGCCCACCAGGTCGGCCTTGGCCCGATCAAGATCAATATGGTGGTCAAAGGCGGCATGAATGACCAGGAGATTTTGCCGATGGCGCGCTACTTCCGCGGCACGCCCTACATCCTGCGTTTTATCGAATACATGGACGTCGGCGCGTCCAATGGCTGGAAGATGAACGAAGTGATTCCATCGGCGGAAGTAGTCAGCCGCATCAGCGCCGAGCTGCCACTGACGCCGATCGCCGCCAACTACACCGGTGAAACCGCAACGCGTTACCGCTACGCCGACGGCAGCGGCGAAATCGGCCTGATCTCAAGTGTATCCCACGCATTTTGTTCGGACTGTACCCGTGCGCGCCTGTCGACAGAGGGTAAACTGTACACCTGTCTGTTTGCCACCAGCGGCCACGATCTGCGCGCCCTGGTGCGCGAAGGCCGCAGCGATGCCGAAATCAGCACCGCGCTGGCGCACCTGTGGCGCGCGCGCGAAGACCGCTACTCGGAACTGCGCACCAGCCAGACCGAGGCCCTGCGCCGCAGTGCCAACAAAGTGGAAATGTCATACATCGGGGGTTAGTTTTGTCTTTGAAGAGCAAGGTCACCGGACTGATACTGGCGGGCGGTCGCGGTACGCGCATGGGCCGCGTGGACAAAGGCTTGCAGCCATTCCGTGGCGCGACGCTGGCGTCGCACGTGCTGGCCCGGCTGGCGCCGCAGGTGGCCACAGTCGCCATCAACGCCAACCGCAACCTGCCCCAGTACCAGGCCGTCGCTGGCGCATCGCCGGTGCTGCCGGATTACCTGGACGGCTTTGCAGGACCGCTGGCTGGCCTGCAAGTCGGCCTGCAATTCTGTCCGACCGAACTGCTGCTGACCGCGCCGTGCGATTCGCCGTTTTTCCCCGCCGATCTGGCCGAGCGCTTATACGCTGCCCTGCAAGCCGAGGACGCCGACCTGGCAATGGCAATCACGATGGAGCGCGATCCCGCCCAAGCGGATGCCGCGCCGTTCCGTCAGGCGCATCCTGTTTTCAGCCTGCTCAAGGCCAGCGTACTGCCAGCGCTGGAAGCCTACCTCGACACCGGCGCGCGCCGCATGGAAGGCTTTTACAAAACGCTCAAAGTGGCCGAAGTGCTGTTCGACGATGCCGCCGCCTTCAGCAATATCAACACGCTGGAAGACTTGCAGCACCACGAACGCAACGTCCCCGCCGCACCGGTCGCACCACCATCTGTCGGGCGGGCTGCCGATCCCGCTGCACTGCCGGTCGAGGAAGCGCAGCGCCTCATCTGCGAACGCATCACGCCGGTCGAAGCCAGCGAAACGCTCCCGCTGCTCAACGCTCTGGACCGCGTACTCGCCACCGACATCATCTCGCCCATCAACGTCCCGGCCTACGACAACTCCGCCATGGACGGCTATGCGCTGCGCGGCGCCGACCTGCCTGGCGAAGGCGCGCGCAGCTTCAACGTCATCGGCGTCGCCTACGCCGGCCATCCATTCACGCAGGCACCCCAGCCAGGCGAATGCATCCGCATCATGACCGGCGCCGCCATTCCGCCCGGCTGCGACACGGTACTGCCGCAGGAGCTGACCGCTGCGATTGACGGCGACACTGTCACCATCGCCCACGACGTTATCCGCGCCGGCGCCAACCTGCGCCGCGCGGGCGAGGATCTGCCAGCGGGCGGCATCGCCATCGGCGCCGGCAAACTGCTGCGCCCAGCAGATCTGGGCCTGATCGCTTCGCTCGGCATTGGTGAAGTCGTCGTCAAGCGCAAGCTCAAAGTCGCCTTCTTCTCCACCGGCGACGAACTGCGCTCGCTCGGCGAAAAGCTTGAGCAAGGCTGCGTCTACGACAGCAACCGCTACACTTTGTTCGGCATGCTCACGCGGCTTGGCTGTGAAGTCATCGACATGGGCGTGGTCCGCGATGATCCGCAGGCACTGGAGGCAGCACTACGCACCGCCGCGCACCAGGCTGACGCCATCATCACCTCGGGCGGCGTCTCTGAAGGCGCGGCTGACTACACGCGCGACATCATGGCGCTGCTCGGCGATGTCGCCTTCTGGAAGCTGGCCATGCGCCCGGGTCGTCCACTCGCTTTCGGCAAAGTCCAGAGCGGGCCAGATAGCGCCTGGCTGTTTGGCCTGCCGGGTAATCCGGTTGCCGTGATGGTGTCGTTCTATATGTTCGCCCGCCCCGCCCTGCTCCGCATGATGGGCAGCGAAGCGAAACTGCAAACCGTGCAGGCCCGCACCGCCAGCAACATCCGCAAACGCCCGGGCCGCACGGAATACCAGCGCGGCATCGTCAGCACGGCGGCGGACGGCACGGCGCAGGTTCGACTGACCGGCGCCCAAGGCTCGGGCATCCTGAGTTCCATGAGCGAAGGGAACTGCATCGTCGTACTGCACCATGCGCAAGGCGATGTGGCGGCAGGCCAGATCGTCGATATCCTCCTGTTCGACGGTCTGACCTGAGCATCATGTCAGCGCGCCTGCAAGTCCACCACGTGCAGTCTCCGCTGGCCGGGCCGTACACATTCGAACTGGCGGCTGGCGCCTGCATCACCATCTCGGGTCCCTCCGGTTCCGGCAAAAGCCTGCTGCTGCGCATGCTGTGCGACCTTGATCCCAACAGCGGCGAAGTGCTGCTTGACGGCGTATCGCGCGCCAATATGGCAGCACCCGTATGGCGCTCGCAGGTCGTCTACCAGCCTGCCGAACCGGCATGGTGGCTGCCTGCCGCCAGCGCGCATTTCAAACCCGGCCAGATGCCGCGCGTGCGGGAACTGCTGCCGCAGCTGAATCTATCGCCGTCGCTGCTCGATCAGGAAATCAGCCGGCTCTCGACCGGAGAACGCCAGCGTATGGCGTTGATACGCTCGCTGGCCTGTGCTCCCAAAGTGCTCCTGCTCGACGAGCCGACAGCGGCACTGGACCCCGAATCGGTAGCCGCCACCGAAACCCTGCTGCGCAAGGAACTGCTGAACGGCCTGTCGATCATCCTGGTTACGCACTCCGCAACGCAGGCGCAGGCGCTGGGCCAGCGCCATATGGCCATGCACAACCGCGTCCTCAGCGAGGCCGCAGCATGAATGCCATCCAGCCGGGCGCGATCGACCTTGCCGTCGCCTCGACGCTGGTGGTGCTGAACGCAGGCATTTCGGCCTACCTGGGATTGCGCATGCAGCGCATGATGCTGTGGTCCGCCGTCCGCATGGTGGTGCAGCTGCTGCTGGTTGGCCTGGTACTGCGCTGGGTATTCGCGCTGGCGTCGCCCGCAGCCACATTGGCCGTAGCCTTGCTCATGATCGTCGCTGCCGCGCGCGAAGTGGCGATGCGGCCAGCGCACGGCCTGCGCGGCTGGCCCGGCGTCGGACTGGCGACAGCCAGCGTGGGATTGTCGAGCATCGCCACAGTGGTGCTGGCACTGCTGACGGTGCTGCACCCCACGCCATGGTACGAGCCCCGCTACGCCATACCGCTCATCGGCATCGTCCTTGGTAATGTGCTCAACTCCGCCAGTCTGGGACTGGACACTTTTTACGGCGGCGTGGTCAACGCGCGCGCCGCGATAGAAGCGAAACTGGTGCTGGGCGCCACGCGCAACGAAGCGCTGGCGCCGCTGATACGCGACTCGGTCCGCAAAGGCCTCATCCCCATCATCAACCAGATGTCAGCGGCCGGCATCATCACCCTGCCCGGCATCATGACGGGCCAGATCCTCGCCGGCATGGATCCGATGGACGCCGTACGCTATCAGATCCTGCTGATGTTCCTGCTGGCCGGCGGCAGCGGCATTGCTGTCACGCTGGCCGTCTATCTGGCCGCGCGCAGCATCACGGACGAGCGCCACCGCCTGCGCCTGGAACGTTTGACAAGCCGCTGAACGCCACCAGCAGCATGCCGCCAGCCAGTGCCGCAAAGGCCCACTGCAAACCGACGGCATGCGCCACGAAGCCAATCACGCCCGGGCCTGCGAGGATGCCTGCATAGCCGATGGTGGAAATCGCGCTGACCGCCAGGCTGGCCGGCATATCGCGCTGGCTGCCCGCTGCCGTGAACAGTACCGGCACGATGTTCGACGCACCGCAGCCAATCAGCACAAAGCCCGGCAGCGCCAGCCACGCCGACGGCGCCAGCACCACAAGCAGGAAGCCCGCAGCAGAAGCCAGGCCACCCAGCATCAGGATGCGGCGGCCGCCCCAGCGCTGCACGATCTTGTCGCCATTCAGACGGCCAACGGTCATGGCCACCGCAAATGCCGCGTAGCCCAGGCCGCCCTGCGCACCGCTCATGCCGCCATTGGTCAGCATCACTGCGCTCCAGTCGAGCACCGCGCCTTCGGCCAGGAACACGAACATGCACAGCACGCCGATCACCACCACCGCACCGCGCGGCACCACCAGCAGCGGCGCATCACGTTCCGCAGCAGGCGCCTCGCGCAGCAGATGCGGGCCTGCGCCCAGCAGCACCAGCGCCACAGCAAGCGTCATCACGACCGATGCGGTGACGATATCCAGCCCTGCCCACAGCATCGCGCTCATGCTGCCAGCACCGGCGATACCGCCGACGCTGAACATGCCATGGAAGCCGGACATCAGCGCGCCGTCGTAATCCTTCTCCACGATCACCGCCTGCACGTTCATCGCCACATCCAGCGTGCCGATGGTGGCGCCGAACAGGAACAAGGTCAGCGCCAGCAAGGGCGCGCTGGGCGCAATCGCCAGGAAGGGAAACACGGCACAACAACCCAGGCCCGACCACATGATGACGCGGCGGCAGCCAAAGCGCGCCGCCAGCACACCGGTCACCGGCATCGCCAGCAGCGAGCCGATGCCAAGGCACAGCAGCAGCAAGCCCAGTTGCGCCGCTTCGACGCCGGTGCGCGATTGCGCATACGGCACCAATGGCGCCCACGAAGACATGGCCATGCCGGCCGCAAGAAAAGCCAGTCGCGTGGAAACGCGCTGTTTCAAACCGTAGTTGTTCATAGTGTCAGGCGCCAGCGCGCAGCAAGCGGGTACCGGCGGCGGCATAGGCCTCCGCCGCTGCTTCGCTCGTTTCGGCTTCGACGATCAAATGGGTTAATTGGGAAATCGGCAGCACGCGATAGGACGCCACCGCGCCGATCTTGCTGGCGGTGGCAACCACTGCGGTCGCCTTGCTGTGCGCCGACAGGCGGCGTTTGAATTCAGCTTCTTCGTAGTCGACTGCGGTGACACCCGCGTCCAGGTCGACACCGCAAGCGCCCACGAAGTACAGGTCAGGATGGATCAGTTCCACTTCACGCAGTGCGGTGCTGCCGACACTGCCGCCAAGGCTTTGCTTGATACGCCCACCGATCATGATGAGATCGATATATGGTTTCTCCAGCAGTTGTGCGGCGATGGAGGGAGCATTGGTCAGCACCGTCAGCGGCACCTCCGGCAACGCGCAGGCGATGGCCAGGTTGCTGGAACCCGCGTCCAGGAACAGTATGCTGCCCGGCGCAATCAGCGTCACTGCCGCCGCAGCCAGGCGCGATTTGTCGGACTGCTGCCGCTCCATGCGCTGCACCAGCGTGCCGCTCTCGGGCGCGTTTGGCATACGCACCGCGCCGCCATAGACCTTCTGGCACAAACCGGCGGCGGCGAGATCGCGCAGGTCGCGCCGGAGCGTATCTTCGGTGACGTTGAGCTCTTGCGCCAGCGTGGCCGCAATGACGCGGCCCTCGGTATTAAGTTGCGCCAGTATGTAGGCGTGCCGCTCTTGCAGCAGGAGATTTTCTCGTTTCATGGACGAGATTATACACAAGTGCGCAATATCGCGCACAAATACGCATAAACATGGATTTATTCCGCGTCAGTATCGGCGTCAGCGGCTCCCAGCAGCAGTTGCGCGGCGTCGGCGGGCAACGCCTCCACGGTTTTCAGCTTGCGCGCCATCTGGCGGCTGCGCGTTTCCGCTGATTCGATATTCTTGGCGGCGCGCTCCAGCGTCAGCTTGGTGGCGGCCAGCACGTCGCCGAACTTGGAAAATTCGGTCTTCACCGCGCCCAGCACCTGCCACACTTCCGACGAACGCTTTTCCAGCGCCAGCGTGCGGAAGCCCATTTGCAGACTATTCAGCAGCGCTGTCAGCGTGGACGGACCGGCAATGCTGATGCGGCTCACGCGCTGCAGCTCATCGGCCAGGCCAGGACGGCGCATCACTTCCGCATACAAGCCTTCGGTGGGCAGGAACAGAATTGCAAAATCGGTGGTGTGCGGTGGCGAGACGTATTTCTCGGCGATGGTTTTGGCTTCCGTGCGTACTGCACGTTCCAGTTCGCGCCCGGCGAGGGCCACGCCTTCCGCGTCCGCGCTGTCGGCCGCTTCCAGCAGACGTTCGTACTGCTCTTTCGGGAACTTGGCGTCTATCGGCATCCAGACCGGCGTGGCGTTGTCGCTCTGGCCCGGCAGCTTGAGCGCAAACTCCACGCGCGCGCCGCTGCCGGCGATGGTTTCGACATTCTTTGCATACTGGTCCGGCGTGAGCACCTGTTCCAGCAGCATCTCCAGCTGCACCTCGCCCCAGGTACCGCGCGTCTTCACATTGGTCAGCACGCGTTTCAGATCGCCGACGCCCATGGCCAGCTGCTGCATCTCACCCAGGCCCTGGTGCACGCGCTCCAGCCGTTCGGACACTTGCTGGAACGAGGCGGTCAGGCGCGACTCCAGCGTCGCATGCAGTTTTTCATCCACTGTCTTGCGCATCTCCTCCAGGCGCGCGCCGTTGTCGGCTTGCAGATCCTTGATCTTGGTCTCCAACATCACGCGCACTTCCAGCATGCGCTGGTTCATGCTGTCGGCGAACAGCTTGAGGCTGCGCGCCTGCTCGTGACGCGCGGCCAGGCCTTGCTCGTCGAGCTGGCGGCGCACGGCGTCGAACTGCTGCACGACGGCGGAATTGCTGGTCTGCGCCGTGGTTTGCAGCTGCATGCGGACTTCGCGCTCGACACGTTCGATGCGCTCCGCAAGATCACCGTGGCTGCCGCTGCGGGAACGCAGCAGCACCAGCACCTGCAACACAATCACCGCAGCGAGTGCGGCCAGCAATACAAGGAATGCAGTCTGGGTCATGGCGTCAATCCGGCTTGTTGCGCATCCAGTCGGCGGTCTGGAAGAAGGAGTTCATGAGGCGCACGCGCAGTTCGGTATCGATGCCGACATCTTCCATTGCCCACGCCATGCAGCGCAGCCACTGGTCGCGTTCCTGCGTGCCGATGGCGAACGGCATATGGCGCATGCGCAAACGCGGATGGCCATGCGCCTGCTGGTACAGGTCCGGGCCGCCCATCCAGCCGCTCAGGAACATGAACAAACGCTGGTTGGCGTTTTCCAGCGAGGGGCCGTGCACGGAACGCAGCAGCTGGAACTCAGGTTCAAGTTCCATCAGATCATAAAAGCGATCGACCATCGCGCGGATGGTCGATTCGCCGCCAATTACTTCGTAAAGGGTGCGGGATTCTTCAGTCATACCCGCAATGATAGCTTATACCAGGGCCAGCTTGCGCAGGCGGCGCGTGGACGACCAGCTCTCCAGATCGACCTGGTGGCGGATCTCGTCACAGGCGTGGACAATGCGCGCCAGCTGCACGCGATTGAGGCCGGAATTGAGCGTCAGCCGCACCAGTGACCGGTTCTTGGGCGTCGCCGGTGCGCAGAACATGGCGCCATACACGCCGCGCTGCTCGAGCAGCTTGCGCAGCGCCAGTGTTCTCGGCTCCGGCCCTGGCTCGAGCGCGATGATCTGCTCGCAGCCGTCACTGACGTTGTAGCCCAGCGCGCCCAGTTCTTCCCGCAATGTGCGCGCGTGCGCGTGCAGCGCGGCGCGGCGGTCGTCGGCAGCGGCGATGAAATCGATGGCCGCGTCAAACCACGCCAGCTCATGTCCCAGCAGGCAGGAGCTAAATATGGCCGGGCGCGACTCGGACAGGAAGTAGCCCTTGAAATGACTGGAACAGGTAATGAAGCCGGCCCGCCCGGCAAATGCCTTGGCCAGCGACGCCGTGCGGAAATGTACCCGCTCGCTCAATCCCAGCGCCGCCACCAGTCCGGCGCCGCGCGGCCCGTGCGTACCCAGCGAGTGCGACTCGTCCACCAGCAGCATGCAGCCGCCGCGCTCCGCGATCTCCACCAGTTCCACCAGCGGCGCCACGCTGCCGTTGGTGCTGTACAGCGCATCGACCACAATCAGGCCGCGGCCGTGACGCTGCAGCTGTTTGCGCAAATGGTCCATATCGTTGTGCAGGAAGGAGACCGGCGTCGCGCCCGACGACTGCACGCCCTCCCACAGCGAAGCATGCGCCTGCATGTCCAGGTACACGGGAATGCCCGGCCCCGTGAGCGTCTGCACCAGCCCGACGTTGGCGGCCCAGCCGGATTGCGCCAGTATCCCATCCTCCGCCCCCATGAACTGCGCCAGCTTGAGTTCCAGCCGGTGCTGGGCACTGTCCTCCTGCAGATAGACGGCAGACATCAGCAATTCACCATGGCGATGCTGCAAGGCCGACATCTGCGCGCCGACCAGTGCCGGCTCGCCGGCCAGGCACAGGTAGTCGTTACCAGCCAGGAAAACCGCGTTGGCCGGCGTGGGCTGCCAGGCATGCGGATGTTCGCCGCCCAGCAGTTGCTCGATACGGGTGATGTAGTGCAGGTCCATGCGCCGGGTGACAAAGTCCGGCAGATGCGAAGGCAGCAGGGTCTGGGCAACGGCGTAGTTCATGTCGCGTCTCCTTGGGTTTTGAACAATGATGGTTATTTTTCTAAGCACCGCAGTGCCACCATGCGGCGAAAAAAACTCAGCGAGATTGATACGGATCAATTGGCGTTTTAATGTCGCAAAACGCGTTGTAATTTAAGGCCATCATGTGAACTTGATGAAAATCAAGATTCCCATGACATCCACCCTGCAAGAACGCTGGAAGCGCTGGCAGCACGGACTGGTACAGTCCCTGCTCCTATATCACGGCCGTGAAGACCACGCGACCGTGCGCGTCCTGCTGCTCGCCTGCATCGGCACGGTCGCCATGCCGCTGTACTACGTGATCTGGCATCACTTCTTCCCGCAGGATTTCGAGTCGCTGCCGCTGCGCCTACTGGGCATAATGCTGTGCGCGGTGGGATTGTTTGCGCGCCAGTTCAGCCGGCAAGTGCTCAACCTCTACCTGCTGGTCACACTGAGCTACATTTTTCCGTTCTTCTTCACGCTGATGTTTTTGATGAACCACGGTTCCGGCGTATGGAGCGAGTCGCTGCTGATCGGCCTGGTGGTGCTGTTTCACTTCGATACCGGACTGGCGCTGCGCGCGTACGCCATCGGCACCCTGCTGGCCTGCACCGCCGCCATATCGCAGGGTGCGGGCGACGCGCTGCTCAGCCGGCAAGTCCTGCAGCAGCTGCCAATCCACTGGTTCACCATCGCCGTGCTGTCGGCGGCCAAGATCAGCCGCCATGTGCTGGCGCAGGAAAAACTGACCGGCATGGGCGCTGGCCTGGCTACCGTGGCGCACGAATTGCGCACCCCGCTCACCAGCGTCGACGCCAATGTGCGCGGCGTGCTGCGGCTCATGGCGGACCAGCGGAGCGAGCGCATTCCCATCGTCGACGCGCTCGCGCGCATCCAGTTTGAAGTCCGCCATATGAATCACATGATCGACCTGTTCCTGCTGAGTGCGACGGCGGTGCGGCAGAATCTGCGCCCGGTGGAAATGGTGTCGATGGAGTCGGTGGTGGAATCGGTGCTGAAACGCTATCCCTTCTCCAGCCAGAAACAGCAGAAGATGGTGCGGCTGGAGGTGCGCCGCAACTTCCACTTCTCCGGCCAGACCGAGCTGGCCGTGGTCGTGCTGCTCAACCTGATGCGCAACGCCCTGCGCGCCGTGCAGCGCGCCGGCAAGGGCCGCGTACGTATCGTCATCGACGGCAGCCAGCGCATGCCGCGCCTGCTCTTCATCGACACTGGTTGCGGCATCGCCATGCAGCACATGCCGATGATCTTCCGCCGCTTTTACTCCCACCCGCCGCACAACGGCGCCGGCATCGGTCTGGCGCTGTGCCAGGAAATCATGGAAGCCTGGGGTGCGAGCATCCGCTGCGTATCGCGCGAGAGCGCCTACGCCGTCTTCATCCTGGAATTCCCAGTGAGGTAATCATGCACCTTCCCGTCTACGCGCACCCCACCATGACCGTACTGGTTGACGACAGCGACTCCTTTTTGAGCAGCCTGTCATTCCAGCTCGACCCCATGCTGGCCAACAAAACCTTCCATGACACGACCGAGGCCCTGCACTGGCTGCGCAACAGCGCGCCGGATGCCAGCGTGCCGCTGCACGTCAACTTCGACATGCAAAACCTGCCGGCCGATCAATGCAATGTGGCGCTGGACCTGGAGCGCATCTACCGGATCAGCGAGCAGCGCCAGCGCTTTGCCGTGCCGTCGGTGCTGGTGGTGGACTACTCGATGCCGCAGATGAATGGCCTGGAATTCTGCGCCGCCGTTGCGCATCTGCCCTGCAAGAAGATCCTGTTCACCGGAGCGGCCGATGAAAAGATCGCCGTGGCCGCCTTCAACCGCGGCCTCATCGACCGCTACATCAAGAAGAGCGAAGACCACGCGCTGGACATCCTGGAGCTGGAAATCGCCGCGCTGCAGGACCGCTACTTCGACAGCCAGTCGGACACGCTGCGCGAGATGGTCGCGCTGCACGACTTCCGCTTCCTGTGCGACCCGGCGCTGACCGCCGTGGTGCGGGAGATCAAGCGCACCATGGGCTTTGTCGAGCACTACATCTTCCCTACCCCCACCGGCATCCTGTTCCTCGACCAGCAGGGCAAGGCCACGCTGATGATGATAGAAACCGAACAGGGCATGTGCGCGCAATACGAAATCGCCCGCGACAGCGAGGCGCCGCGCTCGCTCCTCAACGCGCTGCTGGAACGCCGCGTGCTCGCCTTCTTCAGCGATCCATTCGGCGACGGCATGTACACCAACAGCATGAGCGAGAACTGGCACCGCTACACGGCGGCGCCACAGGTCTGCGTGGGACAGGAGACCTACTACTGGGCGCTGTTCGACCTGCCCGGCCACTATTTCGGACAGCGCCCCTACACCTACGCGCAGTTCCTGCAGGAGCTGCAGCCGCAAATCATTGCGGCTTAAGCCTCGCGCAGCGTTTGCAGCGGCGGCTGGCGCAGCACATTGCGCAGACCCAGCCAGCCGCCGGCAATCGCGCACAGCGCGCCAGCCAGCAGGCCAACCAGCCACACCACGGGGCTGAAGCTCCAGGCAAACTTGAACTGATAGGTGGCCAGCGCCCAGCCCATGGCCGCCGCACCGGTCGCCGCCAGTAGGCCGGACAAGGCGCCTACCAGCGTGAACTCGATCAGCTGCGCCTGCGACAGCTGCTTGCGCGTCGCGCCCAGCGCGCGCAACAGGCCCGCTTCGCGCGTGCGTTCATCCTGCGATCCCATCAGGGCGGCATACAGCACCAGCACGCCCGATGCCAGCGTGAAGACGAACAGGAACTCCACCGCCGTAATCACCTGGTCCAGTACCGCCTGCACCTGGCGCAGAATGCCGCCGACATCGACGATGGTCAGGTTGGGGAAGTCGCGCGTCAGGCCGTTCATCACCGCGCCCTGGCCTTGCGGCAGGTGGAACGCCGTGATCCAGCTCTGCGAGATTTCTGTCATCGCTGCCGGATTGATGATGACGAAGAAGTTCACGCGCATCGAGCCCCAATCGAGCTTGCGGATGCTGGTGATGGTGACGTCCACCGGCGTACCCGCGATATCGAAGCGCAGCTTGTCGCCCAGTTTCCAGTTCAGGTTTTTGGCGATGCCCTCTTCCACCGACGCCTCCGGGAAGCCCGGCTTATCCTCGAACCACCTGCCTTCCTTGATCTTGTTTTCGGCCTGCATCTGCGCCATGGTGGACAGGTTGAACTCACGGTCCGCCAGCCCTTTGGCGCGCTCATCGGTGTAGGTTTCCGCCGTCACCGCAGCGCCATTCACGGTGGTCAGGCGGCCGCGTATCATCGGATACTGCGGCGCATAGCTCACACCCGCCGCCTTGAGGCGCGCGGCGATGTCCGCCTGCTGCTCCGGCTGGATGTTGATGATGAAGCGGTTCGGTGCATCCGGCGGCGTGGCATTGCGCCAGGCCGTCATCAGGTCGCCGCGCACCACGGTCAGCACCAGCAGCGCCATCATGCCCAGCGCCAGCGAGACGATCTGCACGATGGTGGCGCCGGGGCGGCGCTGCAAGGACGTAATCGCAAAGCGCCAGCTCTGATGGTCAATCGCGCCGCGCAGGGAGCGCAGCGAACGCAGTCCCAGCCAGCCCACCAGGCCAAACACCGCAAACGCGCCGATAAAGCCCAGCGCCGTGTAGAGCGCCATCATCGGATCGCCAGCCTGCCACAGCAGCAGCGCGACAAAACCCGCCATGCCGATGCCGTAGGTGGCCAGCGCACTCACCTGCGGCGGGTCCTGCTCGCGGCGGATCACGCGGTTATGCGGTACCTTGCGCAGTTGCAGTATCGGCGGCAGCGCAAATGCCGCCAGCAGCAGGATGCCGATGGCCATGCCCTGCAATGCCGGATACATGGTTGGCGCCGGCAACTCGCTGGACACCAGCGCACCCAGCACCTCCAGCAGCACATAGTGGCCGGCAAAGCCAACCAGCACGCCGGCGGCGCTGCCGAGTAAACCCACCAGCAGGAATTCGATCAGATACATCGCCGTCACCTGGTTTTGCGTCAGGCCCAGGCAGCGCAGCATGGCGCAGGCGTCGAGATGGCGCTGCATGAAGCGGCGTGCCGCCATCGCCACAGCCACCGCCGCCAGCATCGCCGACAGCAGGCCGACCAGCGACAGGAAGCGGTCCGCGCGTTCCAGCGTGCTTTGCATTTCCGGGCGGTTGTCGAGCGACTCGACCCGCACGCCCTTGATATTTCCGCGCTTGATTTCCGCTTCCAGCCACGTCTGATAAGCCCGGGCGACGGCGGCGCCGTTCTTCAGCGATGGCGGCGCGCTGGCCAGCAAGCGGTAATTCACACGCGAACCTGGCTGGATCAGATTGGTCGCCGCCAGATCGTCGAGCGCAAACATCACGCGCGGCGCAAACGCCAGGAAGTTGGCGCCGCGATCCGGCTCCGCAGCGATCAGCTGCGTGATGGTGAAACTTTTGTCGCCGAGCTTGAGCTGCTGGCCTACGGCAGTTTTCAGACTGCCCAGCATGCCAGGCTCGACCCACACCGTGCCCGGCGCCGGCACCGTAGCGGCAGGCACGCCGATACTTTGTTCCGCCTGCGCCGCATCGGTGGTAATTTTCACCTTGCCGCGCAGCGGATAACCAGGGCCGACTGCCTTCAACGCCGCCAGCATGGAACTGGATTGCTCGCCCTCGCCCGCCTGCGCCATGCTCGGGAAGCTGATGGTATCGGTCACCACCAGCCCGCGCTGTACCGCCTGCGCACGCCATTCGGCCCGCACCGGCAGATCTGCGCTGACGGCCACGTCGGCGCCCAGCAGCTGGTGGGCGTCGCGATCAAGTCCGCTGCGCAGGCGATCGATAAAGAAGCCAGTGGCCGACAAGGCGGCCACCGCTACCGTCAGCGCAATCAGCAGAAAGCGCAGCTGACCTGCGCGCCAGTCGCGCGCGGTCATTTTCAGGGCGAGTTTGAACATTTAGACCTTGGCAAAGAATGCGTCGACTTCATCCAGATACTGCTGCTTCTGCGCCGCCGGCAGGAAGGCCGCCGCAAAGCTGTTGCGCGCCAGGCGCTGCGCATGGGACAGGCCCAGCGGCAGCGCCTCGAACGTGGCGATGAAGTTATCGTTCATATAGCCGCCGAAGTAAGCCGGATCGTCGGAATTGACGGTGGCCACGATGTTGGCGTTCAGCAGGTCAAGGATATTGTGCTGTTCCATCTTGTCGAACACGCACAGCTTGATGTTGGACAGCGGACACACCGTCAGCGCCATCTGTTCACGCGCCAGACGTTCGGTCAGCGCCGGATCTTCGAGGCAGCGCACACCGTGGTCGATGCGCTCGACCTTGAGGGTGTCCAGTGCGGTGTAGATGTAGGCCGGCGGACCTTCCTCGCCCGCGTGCGCCACCAGGTGCAGGCCCAGCTCGCGGCAGCGCGCAAACACGCGTGCAAACTTCTCCGGCGGATTGCCGACTTCGGACGAGTCCAGGCCGACGCCGATAAACTTGTCGCGGTACGGCAGCGCCGCCTCCAGCGTGACGATGGCATCCTCTTCCGACAGATGGCGCAGGAAGCACAGGATCAGCGTGGCACTGACCGGGCTGTCCTGGCAGGCGCGGTAGATGCCGTTAATGATGACGTCCATCGCCACGCCACGGTGCGTATGCGTTTGCGGATCGAAGAAGATTTCCGTATGCCGCACATTATCTTCTTCCGCACGTTTCAGATACGCGGCGGTCATATCGTAGAAGTCCTGCTCCTTCAACAGCACGCTGGCGCCAGCGTAATAGATGTCAAGAAAGGATTGCAGGTCGGTGAAAGCATACGCCGCGCGCAGTTCTTCCACCGAGCCGTACGCCAGCTTGACGCCATTGCGTTCGGCCAGCGCGAAGATCAGCTCCGGCTCCAGCGAGCCTTCGATGTGAATATGCAGCTCGGCTTTCGGCATCTGCTGCAACACGCGGCGTAATTGTTCGTTCAACATTGGTTTTTTTCCTGTTACTGGGGTTACTGAATCAAGTCATCTTATCGCATGCCGCAAGAGTGTGTCAGCACATCTTTCAAAGGCATGATACTGTGGTGTTTAAGGACCATAAAACACCATGAAAAACACGTGTGCATTGCGATTTTTACTTTTAAAATCAAATAGTTACGAAAGAGTATTAACGATATTACGACATATCTTTTGACTTCCTGCACCAATAGCGCAATAATCAATTTCATAGACGTAAGAAGCGTTACGACCAACACATAAAAGCCGACATCCGGCCATAAAGCCAGCTCATCGGCGCGGGCAATCCGCGCCACCCAAAGAAGCTGACCACGAAGAAAAACAAGATCAAAAGGAATTATACGAACCAGAGCCAGGGCAGGTGAACTGCCGGTGACTCGTGACAAGCAGGTTTCCATCATAAAAGGACATTCACATGACCATTTTTGACAACTACGCCGCACGATACGAACGGACCAAAGAAGAAGAGATGTCCATGAAGGAGTATCTCGAACTTTGCAAGAAAGACCGGCTGACCTATGCCAGCGCTGCCGAGCGCATGCTGGCCGCCATTGGCGAACCGACCCTGGTCGACACGCGCAATGACACCCGGCTGTCGCGTATCTTTGCGAACAAGGTCATCAAGATTTATCCGGCGTTCCGCGAGTTCTACGGTACGGAAGAAGTCATCGAGCAAGTGGTGTCCTACTTCCGTCACGCCGCGCAGGGCCTGGAAGAACGCAAGCAGATCCTTTATCTGCTGGGTCCGGTGGGCGGCGGTAAATCGTCGATTGCGGAAAAACTCAAGTCACTGATGGAGCATGTCCCCTTCTATTGCCTGAAGGGGTCGCCGGTAAATGAATCGCCGCTGGGGCTGTTCAACGAGGAAGAGGATGGCACCATCCTCGAAGAAGATTACGGCATCCCGCGCCGCTACCTGCGCAATATCCCGTCGCCATGGGCGGTGAAGCGCCTGCACGAATTCAACGGCGACATCAACCAGTTCCGCGTGGTGCGGCGCTACCCTTCCGTGCTGAAGCAGGTGGCCATCTCCAAGACCGAGCCGGGTGATGAAAACAACCAGGACATCTCGTCGCTGGTCGGCAAGGTCGATATCCGCAAGCTGGAAGATTATTCGCAGGACGATCCCGATGCCTACAGCTACTCGGGCGGCCTGTGCCTGGCCAACCAGGGCCTGATGGAATTCGTCGAGATGTTCAAGGCCCCCATCAAGGTGCTGCACCCGCTGCTGACTGCCACGCAGGAAGGCAATTACAAAGGCACGGAAGGCTTTGGCGCGATCCCGTTTGACGGCATCGTGCTGGCGCACTCGAACGAGTCGGAGTGGAAATCGTTCAAGAACAACCGCAACAACGAGGCTTTCCTCGACCGTATCTACATCGTCAAAGTGCCGTACTGCCTGCGTGTGACCGACGAGATCAAGATTTACGACAAGCTGCTGTTCAATTCCTCGCTGTCGGCCGCGCCCTGCGCACCCGGCACCTTGCGCATGATGGCGCAGTTTGCCATCCTGTCGCGCCTGAAAGATCCCGAGAATTCCAGCGTGTTCAGCAAGATGCTGGTCTACGATGGCGAAAACCTCAAGGACACCGACCCCAAAGCCAAGTCGCTCCATGAGTATGTGGACTATGCCGGCGTCGACGAGGGCATGAATGGTTTGTCGACGCGCTTTGCATTCAAGATCCTGTCCAAGGTCTTCAACTTCGACAATACGGAAGTGGCGGCCAATCCGGTACACCTGCTGTACGTGCTGGAGCAGCAGGTCGAGCGCGAGCAATTCCCGCCCGAACTGGAACAGAAGTACTTCTCGTATATCAAGGAGCACCTGGCCCAGCGCTACGTCGAATTCATCGGCAAGGAAATCCAGACCGCGTATCTGGAATCGTATTCCGAATATGGCCAGAACATCTTCGACCGCTACGTGACCTTTGCCGACTTCTGGATCCAGGATCAGGAATACCGCGATCCCGATACCGGCGAAAGCTTTGACCGCGAGTCGCTCAACAACGAGCTGGAGAAAATCGAAAAACCGGCCGGCATCTCGAATCCGAAAGACTTCCGTAACGAGATCGTCAACTTCGGCCTGCGTGCGCGCGCCAATAACGGCGGCAAGAATCCGGCGTGGACCAGTTATGAAAAATTCCGCACCGTGATCGAGAAGAAGATGTTCTCCAACACGGAAGAATTGCTGCCGGTGATTTCGTTCAACGCCAAGGCCAGCGCGGAAGACGCCAACAAGCACGCCGACTTTGTCGCGCGCATGGTGGAAAAAGGCTACACGGCCAAGCAGGTACGCTTGCTGTGCGAATGGTATCTGCGTGTGAGGAAGTCGTCCTAAGCAGCAACTGCGCGCCTCCAGTGCACAGGAGGCGCGGCGCCGACCAATAGCAGCAGGAGGCATCTTTTGACTTACCTCATCGACCGACGTTTGCAGGGCAAGAACAAGTCCGCAGTCAACCGCGAACGCTTCTTACGACGTTACAAGGCCCAGATCAAGGACGCGGTGGGACGCGCCATCAAAGGCCGTTCCATCACCGACGTTGAGAACGGCGAAAAAGTCTCCATCCCGGTCAAGGATGTGAGCGAGCCCTCGTTTGGCCATGCCCACGGCGGCATCTGGGAAGTGGTCAACCCCGGCAACCAGGAATACCAGAAAGGCGACCAGATCAACCGCCCCAAAGGCGGTGGCGGCGCCGGCCGCGGCAAGGCCGGCAATAGCGACCAGCTCACCGAGGACGACTTCATCTTCGAGCTGTCGCGCGAAGAGTTCATGAACTACTTCTTCGAAGACCTGGAACTGCCGCACATGGTCAAGACCCAGCTGACCGCCTCCACCGATTTCAAGAACCAGCGCGCCGGCTACAATATGTCGGGCACGCCGTCGAACATCCATGTGCTGCGCTCGCTGCGCGGCGCCCTGGGCCGCCGCATTGCCGTCGGCGGCAGCTCGCGCAAGCGCGTCGTCGAGGCCGAGCGCGAGCTGGAAGAGCTGCTGCTGGAAGGCGTGCCGCTGCAGGACCCGCGCGTGGTCGAGCTCAAAAAGCTGATCCACCATCTGCACACGCGGCTGCTGGCCATCCCGTTCATCGATCCGTTCGACCTGCGCTATACCAACCGCGTCAAGGTGCCCAAGCCGATGACGCAGGCGGTGATGTTCTGCATCATGGACGTCTCCGGCTCGATGGACGAAACGCGCAAGGATACGGCCAAGCGCTTCTTCATCCTGCTGTACCTGTTCCTCAAGCGCGTGTACGACAAGATTGAAGTCGTGTTCATCCGCCACCACACGGCCGCGGCCGAGGTGGATGAGGAGGAATTCTTCCACTCGCGCGAGTCGGGCGGCACGGTGGTGTCCTCTGCCCTGCACCTGCTGGACAAGGTGATCGATGAGCGCTTTGGCGGCGGCAGCTGGAACGCTTATGTGGCCCAGGCCTCGGACGGCGACAACTGGGACAACGATTCGGTGCTGTGCCGCCAGCTGCTGGTCAACACCATCATGCCCAAGGTGCAGTACTACACCTATGTCGAGATCACCGATGGCCCGCCGCAAAACCTGTGGGAGCAATACTCACAGGTGCCGGACCACCATCCGCACTTCGCCATGCAGAAAATTGTGACGCCGGCTGATATTTATCCGGTATTCCGTGAACTGTTCAAGAAACAGCCGAAGTAGTGGAGCACATTGATGAACGACATGACGCCCAAGCCCAAGCATCCGAACGCCCTGCCGGAGCAATCCGAATGGACATTTGAGCTGATCGAGCAGATACACCAGGAAATCCGCCGCGTGGCCGAGGGCTTCGGGCTGGATACTTACCCGAACCAGCTGGAAATCATCACTGCCGAGCAGATGATGGATGCCTACACCTCGGTCGGCATGCCGGTGTCGTACAACCACTGGTCCTTCGGCAAGCACTTCCTCAGCACCGAAAAAGGCTACAAGCGCGGGCAGATGGGGCTGGCCTACGAAATCGTCATCAACTCCAATCCCTGCATCGCCTATCTGATGGAGGAGAACAGCCTGACCATGCAGTCGCTGGTGATTGCGCATGCGGCCTATGGTCACAATTCCTTTTTCAAGGGGAACTACCTGTTCCGCACCTGGACCGACGCCGACGCCATCGTCGACTACATGGTGTTTGCCAAGAATTACATCGCCGAGTGCGAACAGCGCCACGGCATCGATGCGGTCGAACTGCTGCTGGATTCCTGCCACGCCATCCAGAACTACGGCGTCGACCGCTACAAGCGGCCCGCCAAGCTGTCGCTGGCGCAGGAACGTGCACGCCAGAAGGAACGCGAGGCCTACGTGCAGTCGCAGATCAACGAACTGTGGCGCACCCTGCCCAGGCGCGAGGAAGAGGAAGTCAACAAGGCCGCGCCGCGCTTCCCGCCGGAGCCTGAGGAAAACCTGCTGTACTTTATCGAAAAGTACGCGCCGCTGCTGGAGCCATGGCAGCGCGAGATGGTCCGCATCGTGCGCAAGATTTCCCAGTACTTCTACCCGCAGCGCCAGACCCAGGTCATGAACGAAGGCTGGGCCACGTTCTGGCACTACACCATCCTCAACCAGTTGTACGATGAGGGCGTGGTCAGCGATGGCTTCATGATGGAGTTTTTAAAGAGCCACACCAACGTGGTCTACCAGCCGCCCGTCAACAGCCCGTATTACAGCGGCATCAATCCGTATGCGCTGGGCTTTGCCATGATGACCGACATCCGCCGCATCTGCGAACACCCGACCGACGAGGACCGCGAGTGGTTCCCCGACATCGCCGGCAGCGACTGGCGCAAGACGCTGGACTTCGCAATGCGCAATTTCAAAGACGAAAGCTTCATTGCCCAATACCTTTCGCCCAAGCTGATCCGCGAGTTCCACTTCTTTGCCGTGCTGGACGACGACAACAATGAAAAGCTCAGCGTGTCCGCCATCCACGACAACCTGGGCTACCGATACGTGCGCCAACAGCTTGCAGAACAATATAACCTCGGTAACCGTGAACCCAACATCCAGGTCTGGTCGGTCAATACGCAGGACGACCGCGCGCTGACCTTGCGCCATACCCAGTTCCAGCGCCGTCCGCTGAACCAGCAGGCCGGCGAGGTCCTGAAGCACGTTGCACGCTTATGGGGCTTCGACGTCCATCTGGAAACCGTGGCGCCCAATGGCGACGTTGTCAGTTCACTCGAAGTCAAACGGGAGAAACGCGGCCGTATTCCCTGACCCAACATATATATAAGGCTTTTTGTACGCCGTGGCTATCAGGCACGGCTCTTGCAAGAGTCTGAACCGGGGTCGGCGGGGGCGCGCCGGCCCCGGTTTTTTCATTGAGGGCATGGCACGAACCGGAAGTCAATATTTTTCTGCTTTGAACGGTCTGGCGAGCCGAGCAAGAATTTCAAAAAAGAAACATTTGCAGCCAAATTATCAATTGTTCGTAGTAAAATTACCTGGATAAAATTCCGTTTTTGTCCTTAAGGGAAAACTAAGTAACGTCGTGGTGCGTCAGCGCACAAAAATGCGCTGGGCAATCTTGTTGATTGGGCCAGAACGGTGCAAAGTGAGCGCTACCACATAGGAAAACCCTATGAAATTTAACCGGTTTTAGGGATGAAAATTCTATGTAAAATCAAGAATTCGTATGTATAATTCGCCGACGTCCCGGATGCGGCTGTTGTTTTGTGTCGCCATTTTGGGGTTTAAGTAGCACCAAAGAGAGTTGGTATTGGAGAAAGCAGGCATGAATTTCACGCACAACGAGAAAAGCACCGGGAAGAACTTTACAGGCATCACTATTGTCGTTTTGTTGCACCTCCTGGTTGCTTATGGGATCGTGACGGGCTTGGGAAAACGTCTGGTGGCCAAAATGGTCGCACCAGTGGAGACCAAGATCATTGAGGAGGTCAAACCTCCTCCACCGAAAGAACTCCCACCACCGCCACCTCCGCCAGAGATGAAGGCACCACCACCGCCATTCATCCCGCCAGTTGAGGTGAACGTGCAGCAGCCCCCACCACCGCAGAACGTGATCGCTAACGCGACCAACGTGAAACCGGCAACGACGGATATCCGTCCAGCACCACCAGCCCAGCCAGCGCCTACCCCAGGCCCAGCGAAGACTGGCGTGCGTACCGCTGCTGTGGTTGACTTCAGCACTTGCGCCAAGCCGGAATGGCCGAAGTCGTCCCTGCGTAACGAAGAAACCGGTACTGTCCAGCTGTCGTTCCTGATTGCTGCCGACGGTCACGTTGCCGAGGGTAAGGTTGTGAAATCAAGCGGCTTTAGAGATCTGGATAAAGCTGCGGTCGCTGGTATTACGAAGTGCCGTTTCAAACCGGCTACTGAAGACGGCGTACCGAAAGAAGGCTGGCAGCAGATGCAATACGTCTGGACGCTGGAGTAAAACCGAGGCAGAACACCGTCTCAATTAGTAATTTTCGTTGTCACTACGCCAGCGATCTGATTATTTTATCAATTTGGAGGAAGCATGTTTAAGAATACCCGTTTGTCCGCTGTACTGGCCGCTGTGCTGTTCTCGGTGACCGCAGCCACCGCCCTGGTAAGCGCCCCAGCGTTCGCTGACGCGCCAGCCTCGGCAGCCGCTTCGGCCCCAGCAGCCGCTCCAGCGGATGCGGCAGCAGCACCTGCGCCAGCAGCAGAAGCTCCAGCAGCACCAGCAGCTCACGGTAAAGAAGAAGTAGACAATCCATACGGCTTCGCTGCTGTGTGGGAAGCAGGCTTCGTTTCGCGCGGCACCCTGATCATCCTGTCGCTGATGTCGATGGGTTCGTGGTACATCATCATCACCAAACTGATCGACCAGACCAAGATCTTCAAACAGTCGAAAGAAACTTCGGCCAAGTTCTGGAAAGCTTCGTCGATCGCTGCTGGTTCGGCTTCGCTGACCGAAGGCTCGCCATTCCGCTTCATCGCTGAAACCGGCACCAAGGCTACCCAGCACCATGACGGCGCCCTGCTGGAACAAATCGACCTGTCGACCTGGGTGACCATGTCGATCCAACGCGCTGTTGACAAAGTTCAATCGCGTCTGCAAGACGGCCTGTCGTTCCTGGCAACCGTGGGTTCGACCGCACCGTTCATCGGTCTGTTCGGTACCGTTTGGGGTATTTACAATGCACTGATCGCCATCGGCATGTCGGGTAACGCATCGATCGACAAAGTAGCAGGTCCAGTGGGTGAAGCGCTGATCATGACTGCTTTCGGTCTGTTCGTGGCAGTTCCAGCCGTTCTGGGTTACAACTGGCTGGTACGTCGTAACAAGTCGGCAATGGAAGACGTACGTGCTTTCTCGGCTGACGTTCACTCGGTGCTGATCTCGGGCGCAATGTCGACCGCAACCGGCTCCAAAAAAGTTGGGTAATTAACCATGTCCATGTCCGTAGGCTCCGATAGCGGAGACGAAGATCAAGTCATGTCGGAAATCAACACGACGCCCCTCGTGGACATCATGTTGGTTCTGCTGATTATCTTCCTGATCACGAGCCCGGTTGTTCTGAAGCTGATCAAGATCAAGCTGCCAGAAGAAACCAACCAGGTTATTCAGACCAAGCCGGAAGACGTGAACATTGTCGTGAGCAAAGATGGCGACATCTACTGGAATCAACGTAAGATGCGCGATGCGAACGAACTGTTCGACAATCTGAAGGTGGAAGCTGTTAAATTGCCTCAGCCGGAAGTCCACGTACGCGGTGACCAAGAGACCCGCTACGAAGCAATCGGCAAGGTTATTTACACTACCCAGCGTGCTGGTATTCAGAAGGTCGGCTTCATCACCGAACCGCCTGATAAGGGTTAATACCCGACAGTGCATCGCAGACCTGATACGTCAGGTCTGCCCTTCTTAAAAGGAAACATCATGAGTATGAATGTCGGCTCCCCATCCGCAGGCGCGGATCCGGAACCAATGATGGAAATGAATATGACGCCCCTCATCGACGTGATGCTGGTGCTGATTATCATGATGATCATTACGATTCCTAAAGCCAACCATTCGGTCAACCTGAACATGCCGGTCGGCACCCCGCCACCGCCAACCAAGGAACCAGTGGTCATTACGATTGACGTCGACTTCGACGGTACGATTCTGTGGGATAACGCAGTGGTTCCTGACCGCGGCACCCTGGAAGCGAAACTGACCGATGTCGCAGCGCAAGCTGATCAGCCGGAAGTGCATCTGCGTCCGAACAAGCTGGTGTCGTACAAAGTCGTAGCAGGCGTGATGGCTTCGGCCCAGCGTCTGGGCGTGACCAAAATTGGTCTGGTCGGTAACGAACAGTTCCAGTAATACGTCCCATGTAAAATAATAGGCAGGACCCTTCCTGCCTATTTTCGTTTTTTGATGAAAGAAAACTCACCCATGACCAAGTTTCGTCTCGCTCATCTCGGCCTGGTAATGGCCGCTATTGGTTTTACTGCAGCAGCCCCCATCGCAGGTTTCTCGTCGGTCGCCTACGCAGCAGAAACGGTGCGCGCAGAAATCGGCAAACCATTGCAAGAAGCACAGAAACTGGCCGCGGCCGGCAAGAACAAGGAAGCACTTGCCAAACTGAAAGAAACTGACGCAGTCGGCGGCAAAACCGCCAATGAAACCTATCTGATCGAGCGCACCCGTGCCTCGGCTGCTGTGGCTGCTGGCGATAACGACGCCGCTGCCCGCGCCTTTGAGTCGGTCATCAATTCGGGCAAGCTGTCGCCTGCCGAATCCGCCAAATTCTCGGAAGCCCTGGCTGGTATCTACTACCGCGCCAAGGACTACAACAAAGCTGTGACCTGGTTCCAGCGCGTGCTGAAAGACAATCCAAACAATAGCTCGGCACACGAATACATCGTCCAGATCCTGTACACCTCGGGCAAATATGCTGAGGCTGCCAAAGAACTGCAGTCCACCAAAAACCTGAGCGAAAACCAGCTGGGCATGCTGGCCAACATCCAGCTCAAACAGAACGACAAGGCCGGCTACGTGCAGACCCTGGAAAAGATGGCTGCCAGCTATCCAAAAGCCCAGACCTGGGCCGACCTGCTGCAACGCGTCCAGACCAAGCCAGGCTTCTCGTCGACGCTGTCGCTGGACCTGCTGCGTCTGCGCCTGTCGCTGGGCCTGCTGACCAAGCCAAACGACTACATGGAAATGAGCCAGCTGGCACTGCAAGCCGGCAACCCGGCTGAAGCCATCAAGATCATCGATCAGGGCTACAAAAAAGGCGCACTGGGCACCGGTGCAGATGCTGCCCGTCACCAGCGTCTGAAAGACCTGGCGGCCAAGACCCAGACCGAGTTCGACGCCAAACTGGCTGCGAACCAGGCGGAAGCTGAAAAGGCCAAGGATGCTGACGCGCTGGCCAACCTGGGCTTCGCCCTGGTTTCGCAAGGCAAGGCTGACAAAGGTCTGCCACTGCTGGAGGAAGCTGTGAAACTGGGTACCGGTAAAAATCCGGAAGCCATCAAACTGCACCAGGGCCTGGCGCAGAACATCGCTGGCAAGAAAGCGGCTGCGCTGAACACCCTGAAATCGGTCAAAGGCACGGACGGCACCGCCGACCTGGCCCGCTACTGGACCATGAACATTAACCATCCGATGTAATTCGGATAGGCTGATGCACAAAGCGCTGTCCGGCCCGCCGGCAGCGCTTTTTTTTCGCTTTGAGGGATTCCCCGTATAATCCCCTATTTGCGACAAGTTTCCCCCAAGATTCCCATGAAGGTATTTCGAGGTCTTCCCAATGCAGCGGCGCGTGCGCCCTGCGCGCTCACGATCGGCAACTTTGACGGTGTCCACCTGGGCCACCAGGCATTGCTGGCCCGCGTGCGCGCTGCCGCCTCCAGGCTGGAACTGGAAGCGGCCGTGATGACCTTCGAACCGCATCCGCGTGAGTTCTTCGCCCGCAAGGCTGGCGACCTGTCGCGTGCCCCGGCCCGCATCGCCAACCTGCGCGACAAGCTGCAATCGCTGTCCGACAATGGCATCGACCGCGTCATCGTCGAACACTTCTCCGATTCCTTTGCCGCGCTGACGCCGCAGGAGTTCACCGAGAAAGTGCTGGTCGAAGGACTGCACGTCAAATGGCTCATGGTCGGCGACGACTTCTGCTATGGCGCCCGCCGCGCCGGCAATGTGCAGATGCTGCTGGAAGCGGGCCAGAAATACGGCTTCCACGTCGAGACCCTGCCGACCGTGATGAACGGCAGCACCCGCATATCCTCCTCCGCCGTGCGCGCCGCGCTGGGCGAAGGCGATTTTCCGCATGCCGAAGCACTGCTGGGCCATCCCTACGCCATCTCCGGCCATGTGATCCACGGCCAGAAACTGGGCCGCACGCTGGGCTTCCCGACCCTGAACCTGCGCGTGCCGCACCGCCCTGCGCTGTCGGGCATCTTCATCGTGCAGGTGCATGGTTTGAGCGAACAGCCGCTGCCCGCCGTGGCCAGCCTGGGCGTGCGCCCGACCGTCGATGACAGCGGCCGCGTGCTGCTGGAAGTGCACGTGTTCGACTTCGCCCAGAACTGCTACGGCAAACAGGTGCGCGTCGAATTCCTGCAGAAAATCCGCGACGAAGAAAAGTACATCGACCTGCCGACGCTGACCGCCGCGATCGACCGCGACGCCGCCATCGCCCGCGACTTCTTCGCCAAGCGCGCCACCGACCGAATTTGACCGCGCGATCAGCTACGAGCGCCGGCTACACAGAACACCCAAATAAATCACTGAACGCACACCATGTCCGATAACAAATCCGCAAAGAAGCCTGAAAGTAAATACCCGGTCAACATGACCGAAACCCCGTTCCCGATGCGCGGCGATATGGCCAAGCGCGAGCCGAACTGGGTCCAGCAATGGCAAACCAAGAAAATCTATGAGCGCGTGCGCAAGGCTGCCGCTGGCCGTCCTAAATTCATCCTGCACGACGGTCCTCCGTACGCCAACGGCGACATCCACATCGGCCATGCCGTCAACAAGATCCTGAAAGACATGGTGGTCAAGGCCCGCACCTTCGCCGGCTACGACGCGCCTTATGTACCGGGCTGGGATTGCCACGGCATGCCAATCGAAATCCAGATCGAAAAACAGTACGGCAAAAACCTGCCGACCGCCGACGTGCTGACCAAGGCCCGCGCCTACGCGCTGGAACAGGTCGACCGCCAGCGCAAGGACTTCATCCGCCTGGGCGTACTGGGCGAATGGCAGAATCCTTACCTGACCATGAACTACTCCAACGAGGCCGACGAACTGCGCGCCCTCGGCAAGATGCTGGAAAAAGGCTATGTCTATCGCGGCCTGAAGCCGGTCAACTGGTGCTTCGACTGCCAGTCCGCACTGGCCGAAGCGGAAGTGGAATACCAGGACAAGCGCGACCCGGCAATCGACGTCGGCTTCAAGTTTGCCGAATTCGACAAGCTGGCCAGCGCCTTCGGCCTGGACAAGCTGCCAACCGAGAACGGCTTCATCGTCATCTGGACCACCACGCCATGGACCATCCCGTCCAACCAGGCGCTGAACGTGCATCCGGAACTGAAATACGCGCTGGTCGAGACCTCGCGCGATGGCCAGCCTTTGCTGCTGATCCTGGCCCAGGACCTGGTGGAATCCTGCCTGGCGCGCTACAAGCTGGAAGGCGTCACCATCGCCACCTGCGACGGCGCAGCGCTGAGCGGCATCAGCTTCCGTCATCCGCTGCACGCATCGGACGCCTTCTACGACCGCCTGTCGCCGATGTACCTGGCCGACTACGTGACCGCAGACAGCGGCACCGGCGTGGTCCACTCGGCGCCAGCCTACGGCCTGGACGACTTCATCTCGTGCAAGGCGCACGGCCTGAAGGACGAACAGATCCTGACCCCGGTGCTGGGCGACGGCAAATACGCCGAGTCGCTGCCGCTGTTCGGCGGCATGACCATCTGGGAAGCCTCCAAGCCAGTCTGCGCCGCGCTGAAGGATGCGGGTGCGCTGTTTGAAGTCAAGATGTTCGACCACAGCTACATGCACTGCTGGCGCCATAAAACGCCGATCATCTACCGCGCCACCTCGCAGTGGTTCGCCGGCATGGACGTGCATCCAAACGACGGCGGCGCCACGCTGCGCCAGGCCGCGCTGGCCGGCATCGAGCAGACCGAATTCTTCCCGGACTGGGGCAAGGCGCGCCTGCACGGCATGATCGCCAACCGTCCCGACTGGACCCTGTCGCGTCAGCGCCAGTGGGGCGTACCGATGGCCTTCGTGGTCCACAAGGAAACCGGCGCCCTGCATCCACGCACGCCGGAACTGCTGGAACAGGTGGCCAAGCTGATCGAACAAGGCGGCATCGATGCCTGGCAGGCGCTGGACCTGAAAGATCTGATCGGCGACGAAGCGGCCCACTACCAGAAGAACAAGGACACGCTGGATGTCTGGTTCGACTCCGGTTCGACCCACCAGACCGTGCTGCGCGGCTCGCACAAGGAGCAATCGGCCTTCCCGGCTGACCTGTACCTGGAAGGTTCGGACCAGCACCGCGGCTGGTTCCACTCGTCGCTGCTGACTTCCTCGATGCTGAACGGCGCCCCGCCGTACAAGGCGCTGCTGACCCACGGCTTCGTGGTCGATGGCGAAGGCAAGAAGATGTCCAAGTCGATCGGCAACACCGTGGCGCCGCAAGACGTCTGGAACAAGCTGGGCGCCGACATGCTGCGCCTGTGGGTCGCCTCGACCGACTACACCGGTGAACTGTCGATCTCCGACGAGATCCTCAAGCGCGTGACCGAATCGTATCGCCGCATCCGCAACACGCTGCGCTTCCTGCTGGCCAACCTGTCCGACTTCGACGCCGCCAAAGACGCCGTGCCGGTCGCCGAGCTGCTGGAAATCGACCGCTACGCCATCGCCAACATGGCGCAGCTGCAGAAGGAAATCGAAGCGCACTATATGCAGTACGAATTCCAGCCGGTCTACTCCAAGCTGCAGAACTACTGCTCGGAAGACCTGGGCGGCTTCTACCTGGACATCCTGAAAGACCGTCTGTACACCACCGGCGTGACCTCGTCGTCGCGCCGTTCGGCCCAGACCGCGCTGTGGCACCTGACCCAAAGCCTGCTGCGTCTGATGGCGCCTGCGCTGTCCTTCACCGCCGAAGAAGCATGGGAAATCTTCGCCGGTGCAGAAGGCTGGAAAGCCAGCGACGAAACCATCTTCACCCAGACCTGGTGGCAGCTGCCGGAACTGGCCGATGCCGAAGCCCTGCTGGCCAAGTACGCAACGCTGCGCGCAGTGCGTACCGAAGTCACCAAGCAGCTGGAAGACCTGCGTACCTCGGGCGCGATCGGCTCCTCGCTGCAGGCGGAACTGAGCATCAAGGCTGCCGGCGACAAGTTCAAGGCGCTGGCCAGCCTGGATGATGACCTCAAGTTCATCTTCATCACCTCGCTGGCATCGGTGACCGAAGTGGCGGCGGAGTCGGAAGAAGCAGTCGCCGTGGCGGCATCGACGGCGGAAAAGTGCGAGCGTTGCTGGCACTACCGCGCCGACGTCGGCGCCCACGCGGACCATCCGACCCTGTGCGGCCGCTGCTACAGCAACCTGTTTGGTGCGGGCGAAAAACGCAAGTTCGCTTAATATGACGGCCGCTGCGTTTTAAAAGAACGCGGCGGCGACGCCGCTACAAACAAACGACTACTTTTATGGCCACCAAAAAAATCTTCCCGACCAAGTCCTCGGCGAGTCTGACGCCCTGGCTGTGCATCGCTGCTCTCGTCATCCTGATCGACCAGCTGACCAAAATCACCATCACCAAGACCTTCCAGCTCGGTGAAGAGAAAGCCATCACCTCGTTCTTCAATCTGGTACTGGCCTATAACAAGGGCGCGGCATTCAGCTTCCTGAGCAACAGCGGTGGCTGGCAGCGCTACTTCTTCACCGGCATCGGCATCGTCGCCGCCATCTTCATCGTCTATCTGCTGAAAAAAAACGGTAGCCAGCGCATGTTTGCCTGGGCGCTGTCGCTGATACTGGGTGGCGCACTCGGTAACGTCATCGACCGCCTGCTGTATGGCCACGTGGTCGACTTCCTGGATTTCTACTGGCGCGGCCTGGGCCACTTCCCGGCCTTCAACGTCGCCGATTCGGCGATCTGCGTCGGCGCCGGCCTGTTCATCCTGGACGAACTACGCCGGGTGAACAAATAACACGGAGCAGCCATCATGATGGAATTGACTGGTAAGAAAATCGTTCTCGGCCTGTCGGGCGGCGTCGCCTGCTACAAAGCCGCAGAACTGTGCCGCGCCTTTACCAAGGCCGGCGCCTCGGTGCAAGTGGTGATGACCGAAGCGGCCACCCACTTCATCACGGCTGTCACCATGCAGGCCCTATCCGGCCGCCAGGTGTACACCGACCAGTGGGACCCGCGCGTCAGCAACAATATGGCCCACATCGACGTCACGCGCGATGCGGACGCCATCGTCGTCGCGCCCTGCTCGACGGACTTCATCCGCAAGCTGGCCCACGGCGCCTGCGACGACCTGCTGTCAACCATGTGCGTAGCCCGTCCGCGCCACGTGCCGCTGCTGATCGCACCCGCCATGAACGTGGAAATGTGGCAGAACCCGGCCACCCAGCGCAATGTGCAGCAGCTGCGCGACGACGGCATCACCATCTTCGGTCCGGCGGCCGGCGACCAGGCTTGCGGCGAAGTAGGCCTGGGCCGCATGCTGGAGCCGGAACAGCTGCTGGAAGAAGTCATCGCCTCGTTCCAGCAGAAAGTCCTGGCGGGCAAACGCATCATGATTACCGCCGGCCCGACCTTCGAACCGATCGACCCGGTACGCGGCATCACCAATCTGTCTTCGGGCAAGATGGGCTACGCCGTAGCACGCGCCGCGCGTGAAGCGGGCGCCGAAGTGACGCTGGTCTCCGGCCCGGTCACGCTGCCGGTGCCGTTTGGCGTCCAGCGCATCAATGTGCAGAGTGCGCAGCAGATGTTTGATGCAGTGATGGCCGACGTCGATCACCAGCACATCTTCATCGCGGTGGCAGCGGTGGCCGACTGGCGCATCGCCAACGCCAGCGAGCAGAAACTGAAGAAGAATCCGGACGGCACCGCGCCCGACCTGAAGTTCGAGCAGAATCCGGACATCCTCGCCACGGTGGCAGCCCGAACCAACCTGGCAGGCCACCCCTACTGCGTCGGCTTTGCCGCCGAATCGGAAAACCTGGTGAAGTTCGGCGCCGACAAGCGCGAGAAAAAAGGCATCCCTCTGCTAGTAGGGAATATCGGCCACCACACCTTCGGCCAGGACGACAACACCATCATCCTGTTCGATGAAAACGGCCACACCATCCTGCCGCGCGCCGACAAGCTGACGCTGGCGCGCCAACTGATTTCGGAGATCTCGAAACGGATCTCGCAACACTCCTTATTTGCTAAATAAATGAAAAACGTAGACGTTAAAATCCTTGACCCGCGCATGAAAGACCAGCTGCCGGCGTACGCAACGCCAGGTTCGGCAGGTCTGGACCTGCGCGCCTGCATCGACGCGCCGATGGTGATTGAAGCGGGTCAGACCGTGCTGATTCCGACCGGCCTGGCGATCCACGTCGCCGATCCGGGCTATGCGGCCATGATCCTGCCGCGCAGCGGCATGGGCCACAAGAACGGCATCGTGCTGGGCAATCTGGTAGGCTTGATCGACTCCGACTACCAGGGCCAGTTGATGATCTCGACCTGGAACCGCGGCCACAGCACCTTTACGCTGAACCCGATGGAACGCCTGGCGCAGCTGATTATCGTACCGGTCGTGCAGGTCGGCTTTAACGTGGTTGAGGAATTCGACACCAGCGAACGCGGCGCCGGCGGTTTCGGCAGCACTGGCAAACACTAAAAAATGGAGACGGAGCACAGGGATGAACAAGACGCATAACATTGGTATATTCTCCCTTGTGGCGGCAAGCGCGCTGCTATCCGCCTGCTCCACCTTCCAGGCCACGCCGGCAGCGCCGGAACCTGCGCCCGCAGTGGTCAGCAGCGTGACCGAAGAGCCGCCCGTCGTTACCGCCAAAATGGCCACTGCGCGCGCGCAACTGAGCCAGATGGTGGCGCTGCAGGACCGCCTGTACCGGATTGCCGCTCCCCTCCTCATCAACAACGCGGACCTGTGCCGCACGCAGGCGCGCAACCTGCTCGGCTTCACCGCCAAGAACAAATACTCCTACTCCGGTGAATTTGTCGATGCCGCCGAAGCGGTGCTGAACTACGGCGACCGCCTGGAAGTGGCCAGTGTGCTGTCCGGCAGCGGCGCCGCACGCGGCGGCCTGCGCAAAGGCGACGCCCTGATCGCCGCCAACGGCAAGGTGCTGCCGGTGGGCGCCAATGCGGAAACGCTGGCGGCCGGCATCCTTGGCCCGCTGGCCAGCAGCAGCCAGTCGCTGGACCTGACCGTGTCGCGCAATGGCGCCACCCAGCAGCTCAAAGTGCCGGTGACGCGCGCCTGCGCCTTCAAGATCGATATCGGCAACGCCGATAACGTCAATGCCTATTCCGACGGCCAGCGGGTGATGATCACGCGCGGCATGGTCAACTTCGCGCAGAGCGACGAGGCCATCGCCTACGTGCTGGCCAAGGACATCGCCCACAATGTGCTGGGTCACGCGGCCACCACCAAACAGGCTTATACCATCGGCAGCATCATCGACAACCTGGTGGCCGCGCGCCCCGATGTCTCCATGTTGATCGGCACCGCTGGCGTCAAGCCGATGCCGCAAGACCTCGATGCGGCAGCCGACTACCTGTCGCTGTACATGGTGGCGCGCGCCGGCTACAAGGTGGATGGCGCACGCGCCTTCTGGCAGCGGCTGGCCACCCAATATCCGGCCTCGGTGCTCAACGGTTATACTGCAAACCACCCAGCCGTCGCCCATCGCCTGACCGTGATCGACAAGACGGTGACGGAAATCAGGAACAAGCAGGCTGCCAAGCGGCCTTTGATCCCTTAACTTGCGGAAGTGCGCCATGAACAAGTCCGGCCTGATCGCAGTGATGTTGATGTTGGTGGCCGGCCTGGCGCAGGCGGCGCAATGGATGAAAGTCAGCGGCAGCGCCGGCAATACCGTCTACATCGATAAAGCCAGCGTCATCAAGATCGACAAGACGCGCAAAGTCTGGTCCATGCAAAACTATGCACGGCAGCAGAAAACCCCCGAAGGCAAGCTGTATCGCTCGGTGAAGATGCTGCACGTGTATGCGTGCGAAGAGCACACCACCACCCTGCTCGCACAGGTCTACTATCCGGACACCATGGGCAAGGGTGAGCCGGTCGAAAACTACAAGTTCGAAAAATTCAACCCGGAAGACATCGTGCCCGACAGCCCGTTTGACAGCGCGCTGGCCGCGGCTTGCAAGATCTAATTGGGGAAGTTGGGGAACACCGTCGCCATCAGCCAGGTCAGGCCGGCGCAGACCAGCACAGCGAAAATCAGCACGATCAGCAGGCGGCCGAATTTAGGGCTACCATCATCTTCCTTGTGTGGCATCTCAGTTCCCTGCAAGCTTTAGAGAGCCGTAGTATATTCCATTCATGGACTCTATCGACCTCGAAGTATTGAAAACCAGCGCCGGATGGATCGCCGCCGGACGGCGCTGTGAGCTCATCACCGTCATCAAGACGTGGGGCTCCAGTCCGCGCCCGATCGGCGCTACGCTGGCCATCTGCGAAGATGGCACGGTGATTGGTTCCGTCTCCGGCGGCTGCATCGAGGACGACCTCATCGCCCGTGTACGCAACGAGGGCATACACCGCACCACGCCGGAAATCGTCAGCTACGGCATCACCGCCGACGAGGCCCACCGTTTCGGCCTGCCATGCGGCGGCACCATTGAGCTGTCGATCGAGCCTCTGTCGTCGCGCAGCCGCATCGACGAACTGCTGGCACGGCTGGAGCGGCATGAGCTGGTGCAGCGCCGCGTCGATCTGCACACCGGCGAAGTGGAGCTGTCCAAGGCCGCTCCGGGCACGCAGTTGCAGGTCAGCGAGCAGGCCATGGTAACCATCCACGGTCCGCGCTGGCGGCTGCTGGTGATCGGCGCCGGGCAGCTGTCGCGCTTCCTGGCGCAGATTGCCACGGCCATGGATTACCACGTCATCGTCTGCGATCCGCGTGAAGAGTATCGCGCCGGCTGGCATGTGGACGGCGTGGAGCTGGTGCACGATATGCCGGACGATATCGTGCTGGCCATGCAGCTGGACCGGCGCAGCGCCGTGGTGGCGCTGACGCACGATCCCAAGCTGGACGACCTGGCGCTGATGGAAGCGCTGAAGTCGGAGGCCTTTTACGTCGGCGCCATCGGTTCGCGCAAGAACAACGCCAAGCGGCGCGAGCGTCTGCTGGAATTCGACCTGACGCCGGAGCAGCTGGCGCGCCTGCACGGGCCGATCGGCCTGTACATCGGCAGCAAGACGCCCTCGGAAATTGCCATCTCCATCCTGGCGGAGATGACCGCGATTAAAAACGGCGTCCCGACCGACATGATCGTGCCGCATGCCGCCGCGCCGACCACACCCGGCGACGCCGTGTGCGTGGTTGAAAGCGGCGCAGTTTAAAAGCAAGAAACGGCTGGCGTAAAGCCGCATCATCCGGCGACAATACCGGCGCCAACACACAACTGGAATCAGCATGAGCACCGCCAACCTACTTCGCCTTTTCCTGCTTGCCGCCATCTGGGGCGGCTCCTTCCTGTTCATGCGCATTGCCGCTCCCGTACTGGGCGCCGCCGTGCTGATCGAATACCGCGTGCTGTTTGCCTCCCTCTTCCTCGCAGCAGTTGGCGTATTCCTCAGGAAGAAGCTGGACCTGAAACAGCACTGGAAGCATTTCCTCATCCTTGGCCTGTTCAACTCCGCCCTGCCCTTCCTGATGTTTGGATTTGCCGCACGCACGCTGTCCGCGTCATTGCTGGCGGTGCTGAACGCCACCACGCCGCTGTGGGGCACGCTGATTGCCGCCGTATGGTCGCGCACCATGGTCAGCGGCAAAGTATTGCTGGGCCTCGCGCTGGGCACCTGCGGCGTCGCGCTGCTGGTGGGCTTTGACCACGTCAGCTCCAAGCCCGGCGCAGGCCTTGCGATTGCCGCCGTGCTGTTCGCCTCCTTCAACTACGGCATCGCCAGCAACTACGCCAAGCAGGCCAAGGCTGTCGAACCGTTTGCCAATGCACATGGCTCCATGTGGGCATCAACGCTGCTGGTACTGCCAGTGCTGCCCTTCTTCCCGGCTCCCGGTGATCCCACCGTCGGCATCATGGGCGCGGTGATTGCCTTGGGTGTGCTCTGCAGCGGCATCGCCTACATGATTTACTTCCGCCTGATTCAGGACGTTGGTCCATCATCTGCCCTGACGGTGACCTTCCTTAGCCCGCTGTTTGGCATCCTGTGGGGCGTGCTATTCCTGGGCGAGACGGTGGGCTGGTATACCTTTGCCGGCGCAGCCATCGTCCTCACCGGCACGGCGCTGGTGACGGGCTTCCGGCCAGGCTGGGGCTTCTTGCGCAAGGCGACGGCATGAAGCCGTTCACGCTGGAGCTGCCGGTAGATTACCGTCTGGACGACGTCCTGGCCTTTCACCGCCGCGACATTGAAAGCGTCGCAGAAGAAGTCAGCGCGGACCGGCTGCGCAAAGGCGTGTTGCTGGACGGCGTGCCAGTCGTGCTGGATATCGCGCTGCCACATGGAGAAAACGCCATCTGCACCGTCCACGCAGAAGGCACGCTCAGCGCAGCAGGCAAGCAGCAGGCGCGCGAAGCGGCGCTCAGCATCCTAGGCCTGCGTATCGATCCCGCGCCATTCAGCACCTTCGTCAAAAAAGACAAACTGTTTGCCGCACTGGCGCGCCGGCAGCCCGGCCTGCGCATCGTGCAATCGGCCACCGTATTCGAGGCGCTGACCTGGGCCATCATCGGCCAGCAGATCAACCTGGCGTTTGCCATCTCGCTGCGCCGCGCATTTGTGCTGCAAGCAGGCCGTCAGCATAGCAGCGGCTTATGGTGTTATCCCGATGCGCCCAGCGCAGCCCAACTGACGCTGGAAGACCTCACCAGCCACAAATTCTCGCGCGCCAAGGCGGAAACCGTGCTGCGGCTGGCCGCATTGGTAACCAGCGGCGAACTGCGTCTGGACGTCGCGGAAGATAACAGCATCGAACAAATCTCCGCCAACCTGCTGGCCGTCAAAGGCATCGGCCCGTGGACCGTCAACTACGGCCTGCTGCGCGGCTACGGCTATGCCGACTGTTCGCTGCACGGCGATGTCGCCATCCGCGCCGCGCTGCAAACACTGCTGGGCGAAGAGGCCAAACCCGACATCAAGCGCACCGAGGAAATCCTCGCCCGCTACAGCCCTCACCGCACCATGGCCGCCGCCCACCTGTGGGCCAGCCTGCACCCGCGCGACTAAATTTTGCTTGAGCCTGACGTTACGTCAGGCTCTACGCTCTCTCTACTACCAACAAGGAGAGCAATATGGCATTTCCATCCCCACTGAAGCCCAGCGCCTGGGTCACCGCCACTGCGCGTGCCGCACATCAGCTGTACGACGCACCGCTGATCCTGCGCGATCCACTGGCCCTGCGCATACTTGGCAGCGAACGCGAAGCTGAGTTGCGCGCAGACGACCAGCGCCAGCAGCACCCCCTGGCCGCCGCCATGCGCGCCGCCATGGCCGTCCGCGCCCGCCTTGCCGAAGACAGCTGGAGCGATGCACAGCAGCGCGGCGTCCAGCAATACGTGATCCTCGGCGCCGGCCTGGATACCTATGCCTACCGCAGTAACGCAGCAGCAGCACGCATTTACGAAGTCGACCTGCACGCCATGCTGCAATGGAAACGCGATTGCCTGCGCGCCGCCGGCATCGCGGAACCTGAGCACGTACGCTATGTCGCTACCGACTTCACCACCACCGCGCTCATGGAAGACCTGCTGCAAGCTGGCTTCGATGCCGCGCTGCCGGCCTGCTTCTCGTGGCTGGGGGTGAGCATGTACCTCAAGCCGGATGAAGTCATGCGGACCTTGCGCGAGATCGCCGATTGCGCGCCGGGCAGCAGCATCGTGTTCGACTACTGCGTCCACCGCAAGCACCTGAGCGAACAGGAACGCACAGGTCTGGACTTCATCGCCGCAGCGCTGGCCGCGCAAGGCGAACATCTGCAAAGCAGTTTTGAGCCACCGCTGCTGGAGCACGTGCTGCGCCAGCAGGGCTTCCGGCATCTCGACGACTTCGACGCGGAGTCGCTCGGCACGCGCTACGGAACGCGCCTGAGCGGCATTTTCCGCCTGCTGCGTGCCACGGTTTAAACTATCCGGCATGGAAAAGAATGTACTGAAAATCGGCGAACTGGCGACGCGCACCGGCCTCACCGTGCGCGCCCTGCACCATTACGACAGCATCGGCCTGCTGACACCATCCGCGCGCGCCGATGCCGGCTATCGCCTGTACAACCGCGCCGATGTCGCGCGCCTGCACCGCATACAGGCACTGCGCAAATTCGGCATGTCGCTGGCGGACATCGCCACCTTCCTCGATAGCGAAGACGCGCCATTTGCCGACATCGTCGCCCAGCAGATCGACGCGCTGGACAAGCAGATCGAACAGGCCAGCGCGCTGCGTGGCCATCTCGCGCGCCTGCAACAGCAAATGGCGGGCGACGACGATCCCACGCTGGAAGACTGGCTGGACGCGCTGGAGCAGATGAAGCTGTATGAGCAGTACTTCACGCCGGAAGAACTGCGCCGCCTGCCCTTCTGGCAGCAGGAGGCACGCCGCAACGCCCGCTGGCGCGCGATGGTCGGAGAAGCGCAAGCCATGATGGCGCGCGGCGTCGCGGCCGACACCGAGGAAGCGCGGCGGCTGTCCCAGCGCTGGATGGAGTCACTCGAACACGATACCGGCGCCAATCCTGAATTCGCGTGGCGCATGTCGGCCATGCTGGAAAATGAGGAACTGGCAGGGCGTCGCACGGTGGTACCGGTGGGGGTCAAGGAATATATCGGCGAGGCCTTCAACGCCCACAAGATGGCGCTATATGCGAAATACCTCAACGAAGAAGAGATGCGCCACTTGCGCGCCAACAGCCGCAAGCAGGTCAATGAATGGCTCAAGCTGTTCATGCGCCTGCATCAGCACATGCAGCAAGGTGTGCCGCCAGAGCATCCGTCGTCACAGGCCCTGGCACAGGAATGGATGGCGCTGTTCCGCGCCCGCGCGGGCGACAGTGCGCAAGTGCAGGCCAGGATACGCCATGCACATGACAACGAGCCCGAACTGCTGAGGGGAACCTGGGTCACACCAGCCATCATCGCCTACATCCGCCAGGCCGTGGCTGCTTGCAGCGCCGCTTGATCGCGCATAAAGTGAAAGTCCGCTTGCCGTTCTACGATGGTGCCCCATGGACGATCACCTCAACAGCCTTTACGAAACCGATGCGCTGATCTGGACCGAAACCCAGATCGCCTTGCTACGCGCCGGACAATTCGATCAGCTGGATCTGGAAAACATCATTTCCGAGCTGGGGTACCAAGTACGAAAAGACAAAAACGAAGTCGCCAGCCGGCTGTGCGGTCTGATGACACACCTGCTGAAATACCAATTCCAGACTCAACGGCGCTCGCGCAGCTGGGTCAGCACCATCATTCAACACCGTATCGCTATTCTGGGCATCTTCAACCAGATGCCCAGCCTGCGGCCGCACATCGATGAATATGTCGCGTATTACTATCCCAAGGCAGCACGCGCCGCCGCACGGGAGACCAAACTTTCTCGCACTGTCTTCCCGGCAGAAAATCCTTACACCGTCGAGCAAATCCTCGACGAAGAATTTTTCCCGGGCGAAAACGAAAAAGCCGTTGAACCTTAACGGTATCAACGGCTTTAGAATTTGGTTGCGGGGACAGGAGACTTGCTCCAGAGACGCGTCAAGTAGGGCAGAACCATTGAACCTAAAGGCGAAACGTGGCAAGGAGCTAGCGGGTGCAGGGTTCAAGAGGACGTGCCACGAAGTGTATCACCTTTGGCCCGCCACCAATGGCACTTTAAAACTTGCCTAAGTAAGCGGACGCGAAGTTGAGTCACTATGCTAAAAGTGTCCATCCATCGTTGTTGCCGGAGTATCAAAATCGACCGTCCAAAGTCCCCGATGCCTCAAAATGAAGAGCTGTTAATGGTTGCTGCACTTCACAACTTGCCAGACAGTGCGCCATTGACGACGCAAGAAGCAGCTATCTTTCCGCGAAGCTCAGTTAGTGCACTGGAGACGCTCAGAAGACTTGGCACTGGGCCGTTGTATATCCAGCACTCTGTAAGAGGAGTTAGTAGCACGAATCAGAAGTGTCTATACCAAAAGGCCGACCTGCTAGCTTGGCTAGACCATCACAAGTTATCTTCAGTGGTGCAGTCCGCTCAAAGGAAGGGACAAATTTAACCCAACGAGATGTTTTTTTTGCAAGAATGTTCTTGCGTGAAATTTTATACACCTGACGCACCTGTTTGAGGTGAAAAGTAAGCGTAAAGCCAGCGCCGTCTAGACTCTGCTCGCAGCACCATCCATGATCTAATTTTGGCACGGCATTTGTGCCCACAAATTTTGATTATGGACACAAATTTTCAACCAGTCACTTCCACCAATTCACGTGGTCACTACCGTCAGCATCCGCTGGAGTTCAAACGTGCCTTGGTGGCATTGTCGCTGCAGCCAGGTGTTTCGGTGGCGCGCATTGCGCGCGACCATGGCGTCAATGCCAACCAGGTGTTCAGCTGGCGTCGGTTGTATCAGCAAGGACGTCTCGGTGCAGCGGCGTTAATGCGCGACGATGGTCTATTGCCGGTGGTGCTGGCGTCAACGGCGCCGGTCC
>NZ_FRCX01000015.1:0-161938 GCF_900143065.1 Duganella sacchari
GAGACCAACGAGGAAGGCGAACCGGAAGATATCTCCCTGATGGACCACTACCAGCCGCTGACGCCGGTGCCGCCCTACCGCATCAGCGTACCGTCGCGCGGGGTGTTTGCCGAGGCGGTGCAAGGCGCTTGCAATGCCTGCGAAAAAATCGAGACCGATCGCCTGCAGGACTGGAACCGCTTGCCCAACACCGACGAGCCCACCGCGTTCCTGCCGGTGCAGACGCCGACCCCGCAGGTCACCGACTGGAAGGCGGCATTCAAGGACTTCACCACGCCGCTGGTCAGCATCCAGAACGCGCCAGCGACACCAGCACCAGGCGCGGGCCTGGCTGGCCTGTCGGAGCTGCTGGGCAAGAGCGATGTGTTCAAGGACATCACGGGGCTCGACGGCAACCAGAAAAACGTCATGGCGACCTATTTGTCGAACCAGGAGAACGCCAAGGCCTTCGCCCAGATGGCCAAGGACATGGCGATGCAGGCCCACAATACGCAGAACTCCGACAAGATCATGGATTCGCTCAAGTCGGCCAAAGCCAGCGGCGCCATCAACCAGGACGACTACGGCAAGCTGGTCAAAGAACATTTGCAGCAGCAGATCGACGGCGGCGAAACTGCCAAGAAAGAAGCGGAGGCAGCCAAGCCCACCAAGCCCACGCTCACCGATGCGGCAGTCAAGGCAGTCGAGCAAGGCAAGGACGTCAAGGCGCAGAAAATCGACGCCGAAGGCAATGCGGAATCCGTCGATATCAGCGGTGGCAATGGCGACAATGTGCTGGCCAAAGCCGATGGCATCGTGCCCAGGCTTAAGCAGGACAGCAGCAATACCTGCTGGGCGACAGCCGCCGCCATCATGGTCGGCTGGAAGCGCAACAAAGTCATGGCCGTCAAGGACGTCATGACGGAGGCGGGCGATGTGTATCTGCAAAAGTACCTGAATAACCAGGGCCTGGTCTCCAGCGAGAAAGCCGATTTCATCTCGACCTTGAAGATGACCGGCGAGGCGCCCGCCAACTACACGCTGCAGCAGTACATCGACTGGCTCACTACCTACGGACCGCTGTGGGTGACCACCGACTCCTCCGTGACCACCGGGCCGTTCTCGCCGCATGCGCGCATCCTGACCAGGATCACCGGCACGGGCACGCCAAATGGCACGGGCACCAAGTTCATCTTCGTCAACCCCGCCACGGGCAATGAAGAAACGGAGAACTTCCTCGACTTCATCGACGTGTTCGAACAAATGGTGACCGACAATGCCGACGATCAGCTATTTGTTCAAATCGTCCACTTTGAACAGGCGATCCAGCCATCGGGTGAAGGCTACCAGGTGCAAGGACCGTGGAATATCAACCAGCCCATCCACGAGAACATTTCGCTGGCGGCGCTGATCAACTGCACCAGCAAGATCGTTCCCGCCGGGACCAAGGTCGGTTCGCCACAGGACGTCAATGAATTCCTGCGCGGCGTATTCTGGAACGACGATCCCGAAGTACTGCTGTTCGACGATAACAAATGGGACAACTGGGACTTCTCCAGCGGCATCACCTGGAAGAAGCATTTTGATGCCGCCGCCAAAGCTGCCAGCAATGATCTCAACAACCTCACGGGGCGCTCGCATTACTGGGACCTGCAGTTTGTGCACGCCATGGCGTCGGCCGTCGGCGAAGATCCCAAGGACACGCGCGCCAAGATCCTGCTGTGGGCCGAGACCATGTACAAGTTTGCGGTCGGCGAAGGCATTTCCGCTGGCGATACGCTGAAGTCGATTCCGGTCACCAGCGCGTTTGGCGCCAGCACCTATTCGATGAATACATTCTTCACCGCTGCCAGCACGCCGTCCGAGACGCAAACCATCGGCTATCTGATCAACCGCGGCACCAGCTACGTCGCCGTCAACAACGGCCGCCGTGCGATTGGGTCCCTGCTGCACCTGATCCAGGACTCGTATGCCAAAGGCCATGTCAAACGCACCTTGCTGAATCCGGGCGATCTGCTTGCCGGCAAAACGGACCAGTTCAAGCCCGGCACGTACGGCAAGTATGGCGACGTCGAGAACTTCCACTGCTATAAAGGACAGAACCATGCCGATCACGACAAGTACGACAACTTCGACGCCAGCAAACTGGATACCGGCAAGCTGGAGACCTTCAACCCATTAACCGGCAGCCGCGATGCGATAGACCAGTGCATGAAGCTGCTCGACTTCTGGAAGACAGGTACGCCGTACGCCAGCGGTCCCAAAGACCTGTTTGAAAACAAGATCTTCAAACTGTCCGGCGGTGCAACGCCAGCGGATGCGTTAGTGGACTAAGTAGTGGAATCGCCTTCGGGGCAGCGCACGCATCAGCAGCGCTGTCCCGGAGCTTGTGTATCAGTGATGGCCGCCGACCAGGAACACCACAATGGCCACGCCAGTGGCGATCAGCAGTACCTGCGGCACGGATTCGCGCAGCGTCGCACGGCGCTGCATCTGCGGCATCAGGTCGCTGACGGCGATATAGATGAAGCCGGACGAGGCAAACACCAGCACATAGGGAATCAGGCTGCTGGCGCGGTCCAGCGTGTAGTAGCCCAGCAGGCCGCCGGCAATCGCCAGCAGGCTGCACAGCAGGTTGTAGACATAGGCGCGTGTGCGCGAGAAGCCCGCATTCAGCAGCACGATGAAATCGCCGATCTCCTGCGGGATCTCGTGCGCGATGATGGCCAGGCCGGTCACCAGGCCCAGTTCCGGGTTGGCCAGGAAGGCTGCCGCAATCAGGATGCCGTCGGTGAAGTTATGCATGCCATCGCCCACCAGGATCATCCAGCCCGCCTTGCCGGCCTCGCTCTTGTCATGGCCGTGATGGTGGTGGTGGCCGTCATGCTCATGATGGTGCGAATGGCGCAGGATGGCCAGCTTTTCAAGCAGGAAGAACGCCAGCAGGCCGCCCAGCAGGGTGGCAAACAGGCTGCGCGCGCTGGCCTGCGATTCAAACGCCTCCGGCAAGGCATGCAGCAGCGAAGTCGATAGCATAATGCCAACCGACAGGCTGACCATGCGCTCGACGACTTTGGACAGCAGCGTAAACGAGAACACGGCTGCCGCAGTGATGCTCACTACGCCAGCCAGTGTGGTCGCTAACAATATGGAAATGAGTACGGGATCGATGTTATAGCCTCTGGTACCTGGAGCCGCGCACGCTGCTGCGCAAGCCGGGGCGCTATTTTACCGCCCGGCATGCTTTTCTGCTTAAAAACCCGTCAATTAACGCCGTTTTGCCTGAACCAGGCTAGTGTACGCTGCCAGCCATCTTTGGCATCCGCCTCCACATAGCTGGGTCGGTAGTCCGCATGGAAGGCATGGCCAGAGTTGGGATAGATCACAAACGCCGATTTGCTCGGTCCCAGCGCCAGCGCCGTTTCCATGGCCGCAACCGAGTCCTGCGGAATACCTGTGTCCTTGGCGCCGTACAGGCCCAGCACCGGGACTTTCAGAGTGCCAGCAACATCGATTGGGTGCCTGGGAAAGTTGGCGTTGACGTCCCCCTTGAGCCGTCCATACCACGCCACGCCGGCTTTAATCGCAGGGTTATGCGCCGCATACAGCCAGGTAATGCGGCCGCCCCAGCAGAAACCGGTGATGGCGATTTTGTCGCCGTTGCCGCCGTTGGTCCTGGCCCAATCCACCACCGCGTCGAGGTCGGCAAACACCTGCTCATCGGGGGTTTTGGCAATGATGTCGCGCTGCAGATCGGCGATGGAGGCCACCTTGGTGGCATCGCCCTGGCGCACGAACAGGTCCGGCGCCAGCGCCAGATAGCCTTGCTTGGCAAAGCGCCGTGCGACGTCGGCAATGTGTTCATGCACGCCGAAGATTTCCGACACCACCAGGATAACCGGCAGCTTGGTCTTGCCTTCCGGCTGCGCGCGGTAGACGGGCACGTTCTGGCCATGGACGGTGACGGTGATGGTGCCAGCGGTCAGGCCGGCCGTGTCGGTCTTGACGACGTTTTGCGCCATCACCGGCAAGGTCGCGGCGGCAAAGCCGCTACCCAGTGCGACCTTGAGAAAGTCACGGCGGTCAAGGCCATCCGACAAACTGGTTTTATCCAGCAAACTCTCCGCATCACGCATCAAATCGTCCATACCTACCCTCCGTTTGTAGAAGAAGCGTCATTCCCGCAGGCGCGGGGACGACGGATTAGTGTGCCTGATCCCAATTGCTGCCGACGCCCACTTCGGCAATCAGCGGCACTTTCAGCTTGGCCACGCCGGCCATCAGTTCCGGCAGCTTCTGCTTGACGAGTTCCAGTTCCGCGTCCGGCACTTCCAGCACCAGCTCGTCGTGTACCTGCATGATCATTTTGGTCTGCAGCTGTCCGGTTTCCAGCCAGTCCTGCACTGCGATCATGGACAGCTTGATCAGGTCCGCCGCCGTGCCTTGCATCGGCGCGTTGATGGCGGCGCGTTCGGCGCCCTGGCGGCGCGGGCCGTTAGGCGAATTGATCTCCGGCAGCCACAGGCGGCGGCCAAACACAGTTTCCACATAGCCGCGCGCCTTGGCTTGCAGGCGCGTGTCGTCCATATACTGCTTGACGCCCGAGAAGCGCGCGAAGTAACGCTCGATATAGCTCTGCGCTGCGGCACGCTCGATGCCCAGATTGCCCGCCAGGCCAAAGGCGCTCATGCCGTAGATCAGGCCGAAGTTAATCACCTTGGCGTAGCGGCGCTGCTCGCTCTCGACCGATTCCGGCGCCACGCCAAAGATTTCAGCGGCAGTGGCGCGGTGAATGTCCACGCCATCGGCAAACGCGCGCAGCATGTTCTCGTCTTCCGAAATGTGCGCCATGATGCGCAGTTCGATCTGCGAATAGTCGGCCGAGACGATGTGCGAACCGGCCGGCGCCACAAACGCTTCACGGATGCGGCGGCCTTCCTTGGTGCGGATCGGGATGTTCTGCAGATTGGGATCGTTGGACGCCAGACGGCCCGTTACCGCTACCGCCTGCGCGTAGTTGGTGTGCACACGCCCCGTGTCCTTGTTGATCCCTTTCGGCAGCTTGTCGGTATAGGTCGACTTGAGTTTGGACAGGCTGCGGTATTCCAGCAGCACTTTCGGCAGCGGGTAGTCTTCCGCCAGCTTTTGCAGCACTTCCTCGTCGGTGGACGGGGCGCCGCTCGGGGTCTTCTTCACCACCGGCAGCTTGAGCTTCTCAAAGAAGATCTCGCCGATCTGCTTGGGCGAGCCCAGATTGAACGGCTGCTCCGCCAGCTCGTGCGCCTTGGCTTCCAGCTCGACGATGCGCGCGCCCAGTTCAGCCGACTGCTGCTCCAGCAGCGCAGCGTCGATCTGCACGCCGTTGCGCTCGATCTTCTGCAGCACCACGGCGGTCGGCAGTTCGATCTGGCGGTAGATGAAGTTGAGCTTGTCATCCTTCTCCACTTCACCAATCATGTTCTGGTGCAGGCGTAGCGTGATGTCGGCATCTTCCGCCGCGTAGGCGGTGGCGCGGTCGAGCGCCACCTGGTCGAAGGTAATCATGCTGGCGCCCTTGCCGCACACATCCGAGAACGGAATCGTGGTGTGGTTCAGGTGGCGCAGCGCCAGGCTGTCCATGTCGTGCGTGCGGTGCGATTCAAACACGTACGATTCCAGCAGCGTATCGTGATGGATGCCTTGCAGGCGCACGCCGTGGTTGGCAAAGATATGGCTGTCGTACTTGAGGTTCTGGCCGACCTTGAGCTTGCTGGCGTCTTCCAGCCATGGCTTGAGCCGGGCCAGCACGTGTTCGCGCTCGAGCTGCACCGGCACGCCCTGGTAGGCGTGCGCCACCGGGATGTAGCACGCTTCGCCCGCCTTGACCGACAGCGAAATGCCGACCAGCTGCGCCGTCATCGGCTCCAGCGAGGTGGTTTCCGTATCGACGGCGGTCAACTCGGCGGTATTGATTTTGGCGATCCAGCTGTCCAGCTGCGCTTCGGTCAGCACGGTTTCGTACTCGGTGGCGACCGGCTCGGCAAACAGGTCGCCGGTGGCGGACACGGCGCCGCCGACCGGTGCGTCCAGCGCAGCCTTGGCGGCGGGCGCGGCGGCGCCGGCAGCGGAGCTCAGTTCACGCAGCAAGGTCTTGAAGCCGTATTTGGCAAAGAACGCCTGCAGCGCTTCCTTGTCTTCAGCGCGTGCGGTCAGCGATTCGGTGATCGATACCATGTGGCCGGACAGGTCGCAGTCCAGTTTGACGGTAATCAGTTCGCGGCCTTTCGGCAGCCATTCCAGCGCGTCGCGCAGGTTCTGGCCGACCGCACCGGTGATGTTGGCGGCGTTGGCCATTACGCCGTCCAGCGAGTCGTACTGGGTCAGCCACTTGAGCGCCGTTTTCGGACCGCACTTGGTCACGCCCGGCACGTTGTCGACGGTGTCGCCGATCAGGGTCAGGTAGTCGATGATGCGGTTGGGCGGCACGCCAAACTTGGCCAGCACGCCCGCCTCGTCCATCTTCTCGTTGGTCATGGTGTTGATCAGCATGACTTGCGGATTGACCAGCTGCGCCAGATCCTTGTCGCCGGTGGACACCACCACATTCATGCCGGCCTTGGCGGCATCGGCCGACAGCGTACCGATCACGTCGTCCGCCTCCACGCCTTCCACCATCAGGATCGGCCAGCCCATGGCTTTGACCGCCTCGTGGATGGGCTCGATCTGCAGGCGCAGGTCGTCCGGCATCGACGCACGCGTGGCCTTGTATTCCGGGTACATCTCGTCACGGAAAGTCTTGCCCTTGGCGTCGAACACGCAGGCGATGTAGGCGGCCGGAAAGTCCGCACGCAGACGGCGCAGCATATTGACCATGCCGTGCATGGCGCCGGTCGGATGGCCGTCCGGGCTGCGCAGGTCTGGCAGCGCGTGGAACGCGCGGTAAAGATAGCTGGAGCCGTCTACTAACAACAGGGTATTTTGCATAGGGAAACTAGATGAGGGTGCTTGGCCTTGAATGCAACATTATCGCAGGTTTTGGTCCCCCGCCGCCGGCGCCACAATGTTTTCACAACGACAATAGCCGCCCCGACCACAGAGGGAAAGCCCAGCGATGCGTGTCTGTTTGTTACAATGGACCATACATAAAAATTCTGCGGCTTTTTCTCTGCTAAAGGCGATCCATCATGAAGCGCATTTCCGTTCTCCTCCTGACACTGGTCGCCCATGCGGCGTTTGCACAGTCGACTCCGAGCCAGGCGCCGCCCAAGCTGGAAAAAATCGAAGAAATTGCCGACGATCCCATCACTGTCACCGCCAAACCCGGCACCGAAGGCAAAATCACGGAAAAACGCGACAACAGCGGCAACGTGACCGAAGCGACCGTCAAAAGCGGCCCGAGCACCTACACCCTACGTCCCAACCACCCGGCCGGCACCGCCCTGCCCGGTGATGCACTGGGCAGCAGCAACCGCGGCCCGCAATGGACGATCATGGAATTTGACATCGGCAAGAAGAAAAAGAAAACCACAGACGAAGACAGCGCGCCGGAAACCAACGCGCCGCCATCTCCGCCTGCCGCCAAATAACCCTACGCCGGCCTGCACGCCGCAGGCCGTCACCAACCACCCTATTCGCACATGGCAGTCTTTACCCCGGTATCGCTGGACGATGTCTCCCAGTGGATCACCCAATTCCCGCTCGGCCAGGCGCTTGAGCTCAAAGGCATCAGTTCCGGCATCGAGAACAGCAATTTCTTCCTCACCACCGAACGTGGCGAGTATGTGCTCACCCTCTTTGAAAACCTGTCGTTTGAGCAGCTGCCGTTTTACCTCAAGCTGATGCACCACCTGGCCGCCCACGGTGTGCTGGTGCCGGCCCCGATCGCCAACGACCAAGGCGAGCTGATCGTTGCACTGCACGGCAAGCCCGCGTCCATCGTCACCAAGCTCGCCGGCCGCTCGCAAATGGCGCCGCAGCCGGTGCATTGCGCCGCAGTGGGCGCCATGCTGGCGAAAATGCATCTGGCCGGCCGCGACTACCCACTCCAGCAGCCCAACCTGCGCGGGCTGGAATGGTGGCATGCAACCACGCCCGAGGTCCTGCCCTATATTCCGGCCGACAAGGCACAGCTGCTCAAGGCCGAAGTGCACTACCAGGAAACCTTTGCCGCCTGCGAAACCTATAAGCAGTTGCAGCGCGGTCCCGTGCACGCCGACCTGTTCCGCAACAACGTGATGTTTGAGGGCGAACGTCTGACCGGCTTCTTCGATTTCTACTTTGCCGGCTGCGACACCTGGCTGTTCGATGTGGCCGTCACCGTCAACGACTGGTGCATCGACCTCGACACCGGCGTACTCGATGCGGCCCGTGTGCGCGCCATGCTGGACGCCTACCATGCCGTGCGGCCGTTCACCGAAGCCGAACAGCACGCCTGGCAGACCATGCTGCGCGCCGGCGCGCTGCGCTTCTGGCTGTCGCGCCTGTATGACTACTATCGTCCGCGCGAAGCGGAAATCCTGACACCGCACGATCCCGGCCATTTCGAGCGCATCCTGCGGGAACGCATCGCCACCCCGGCGCCGGAGCTGTTCTGATGGAAAAACTCCCCGCACGCGTCGGCTGGCTCTGGGTGAAGCAAGGTCTGGACGTATTCCGCAAGCAGCCGGGCGCGTTGATGGCCCTGTTCTTCAGCTGCATGTTCATCGCCATGCTGTCGCTGTTCATTCCCCTGGTGGGCGGCATGGCGCCTGTGGTGCTGGCGCCGCTGTTCAGCGTGGCGCTGCTGCAAGCCTGCGCCGACATCGACCAGGGCCAGCGCGCATTGCCGAACCTGGCGCTGGCCGGTTTCCGCAAGCCGGTGCGCAAGCCCTTGTTGTTGCTGGGCGTGATCTACCTGCTGGTGATGATGCTGTCGATGATGCTGCTGACCTTGCTCGACGATGGTGTGCTGCTCAAAATGGCCACGCGCCAGATTCCGATGGACCAGGAGCTCATTGAAAAATCGCGCAGCGCGCTGTTCATTTCGTCGGTGGTGTACATGGTCGGCTGGATGCTGAGCTGCCTGGCCGCGCCGCTGATCTACTGGCAGAAAATGACGCTTGGCAAAGCGCTGTTCTTCAGCGTGGTCACGGTGAGCCGCGACATCAAGGCCTTCCTGACCACGGCCGTGTCGCTGTTCCTGATGTTCCAGATCCTGACGGCCATTCCGGTACTGCTGTTCAGTTCCGCGCAAATTGAATTGACGGCCATCTTCACCATCTTCCTGATGATGATAGTGCTGATGCATTGCACGCTGTATGCCAGCTACCGCCAGATCTTCGGCACGCCGGACGCCTCGCCGGCACGGTCCAAGGAGACGCCTTGAGCACGCCACGGCGGACGCTGGCGGAAGCCGCGGACGCCAGCGATAACGGCTTCAACCTGGTGCGGCTGGCAACGGCGCTGACGGTGGTCTATTTCCACGCCTATATGACCACCGGCACCATTCCGTCGCTAGAGCCGCTGGGCAAGCTGTTCTACCCGGCCGCCGATACCGGCCGCCTGGCGCTGGCCGTGTTCTTCCTCATCAGCGGCTTCTTTGTCACGCGCAGCTGGATCAACGATCCGCACCTGGGCCGTTTTGCCGCACGCCGCGCCGCGCGCCTGCTGCCGGCGCTGGCGGTGTGCGTGCCGCTGATGACGCTGTGCGCCGTGCTGTTCTTTTCCGCACCGGAAGCCCATGGCATCTTCAGCCGCGACACCTGGCAATACATCCTCGCCAATGTGGGCCTGCATGGCCTGCGCTTTGTGATTCCCGACACCGAATGGCATATCAACGGCGTACTGGGCGGACAAGCCATCAACGCGCCGCTGTGGACGCTGTTCTGGGAAGGCCGCATGTATGTGATGGTCGCGCTGCTGGGCATGGCTGCGGCGCTGCCGCTGCGCCAGTGGTTCATGGGCTGCGCCGCCTTCCTGCTGCTGGCGACGCAGCTGTTCCCCGACGTCGCCAGCGGCTATGTCTGGGAAACCCAGCTGTGGTCGATGTTCCTGGTGGGGATGTTGTGCTGCTCGCTGGCCGCGCAGTTGCGCGTGGGGCCGGTGCAAGCCGCGTGCGCCGTCGTGTTTGTCGCCATCAACTGGACCCGCACCGCATCGATGGGACCAACCGGCTTCACCTGGTTCGGCCTGGCGCTGGTCTGCACCGCGCTGGCGCTCTGGGCAGGCAGCACGCGCATGCAGCGCTGGGCCTATCTGCGCCGCCACGACTACTCGTACGGCATCTACCTCTATCACTGGCCCATCATGACCATGCTGAAAGCGGCCATTCCGTCCATGACCGCCCTGCCCATGATCGCGGCCGGCATCGGCCTGACCATACCGATGGCCATGCTGAGCTGGCATCTGGTGGAAGCGCCGGCCATGCGCGCCATGCGCCGCCAGCTGTCAGGCCGGCGGCTGCATGTGGTGGAGACTGCGGTTACAGACGATCCAGCTTGGCAACGCTCAGGTCCAGCACCTTCATCCCGGCAGCACCAAAATTGATCTGGGCGCGGGCGTTATTGCCGCTGCCCTCGATGTTCACAATCACGCCTTCGCCGAACTTGGCGTGGGCCACCGATTCACCGATGCGCCAGCCTGAGCCCGCGATGGCCTTGCTGGCGAACTTCTGCGCAATCGCGTTATCCGAGCCCACCAGCGGCGCTTCATCCCAGGCCGACTTGCGGCCGCCGAACCAGTTCGGCTGGACTTTCGGCGTCAGCCATTTCAGCGCATCTTCCGGCAACTCATCAAAGAAGCGCGACTTCATGTTGTAGCGGGTCTGGCCGTGCAGCATGCGGGTCTGGGCAAAGCTCAGGTACAGACGCTGGCGCGCGCGCGTGATGGCCACATACATCAGGCGGCGCTCCTCTTCCACGCCGTCGTGCTCGCGCGAGCTGCTCTCGTGCGGGAACAAGCCCTCTTCCAGACCGGTGATGAAGACGTTGTTGAATTCCAGGCCCTTGGCCGAGTGCACCGTCATCATCTGCACCGCTTCCTGGCCTGCGGTGGCCTGGTTGTCGCCTGCCTCCAGCGAGGCATGCGACAGGAAGGCCGACAGCGGCGACATCACGGTGGACAGCGGCGCATCCGCATCCAGAATCTCGACGCCATCGGCATTCAGGATGGCGTCGCCCGACGCTGCCTGCGCCTGCGGCCCCAGATGCGCGGGCGCCCCCTGGCCATAGCCTTCTTCCGACACAAACTGGGTGGCGGCGCTGACCATCTGCTCCAAGTTTTCGATGCGGTCGGCGCCTTCTTTTTCGGTGGCGTAGTGGGCCAGCAGCGTGGACTGTTCCAGCACCACGCGCACCAGTTCCGGCAGCGCCATCTGCTGGGTTTCAAAACGCGCGCCTTCGACCAGCTTGACGAAGCCGGCCAGCGAGGTGCCCGCCTTGCCCGTCACATAGGGTACCGCCGCGTACAGCGAAATGCCGTACTGGTCGGCCGCCGCCTGCAGCGTCTCGATCGAACGCACGCCAATGCCGCGCGCCGGGAAATTCACCACGCGCATGAAGGCGGAATCGTTGTGCGGATTGTCCATCAGCTGCAGGTAGGCGATGGCGTGCTTGACCTCGGCGCGCTGGAAGTAGCGCAGGCCACCGTACACATGATACGGAATGCCAGCCGAGAACAGCGCATGCTCGATCACGCGCGACTGCGCATTGGAACGGTACAGCACCGCGATCTCGCTGCGCGAAGCGCCGTCATGGATCAGGTTCTTGGTTTCTTCGATAATCCACGCCGCTTCGGACAGGTCGGAGTTGGCTTCGTAGACGCGCACCTGCTCGCCGTGACCGGCATCGGTGCGCAGATTCTTGCCCAGGCGCTTGCTGTTGTTGGCGATCAGCACGTTGGCGGCGTCCAGAATGTGGCCATGCGAGCGGTAGTTCTGCTCCAGCTTGATCAGATTCCTGACGTTGAACTCACGCTCGAACGCGCTCATATTGCCGACGTTGGCGCCGCGGAAAGCGTAGATCGACTGGTCATCGTCGCCGACGGCAAACAGCACGCCGCCCTGCTGGCCACCGTGGCCCGAGAGCAGCTTCAGCCATTTGTATTGCAGATCATTGGTATCCTGGAACTCATCGACCAGGATGTGCTGGAAGCGCTGCTGGTAGTGTTCGCGCAGCGGCTGGTTACGGCTGAGCAGCTCGTAGGTGCGCAGCAGCAGCTCGGCAAAATCCACCACGCCTTCGCGCTGGCATTGGTCGTCGTAAAGCTGGTACAGCTCGACCTTCTTGCGCTCGTCCGCGTTGTACGGGTCGATCTTGTCCGCTCGCAGGCCCTGATCCTTGGCGCCGTTGATGAAATACATCACCTCCTTGGCGGGGAACTTCTCGTCATCCACATTATTGGCCTTGAGCAGGCGCTTGATGGCCGACAGCTGGTCTTGCGTATCCAGGATCTGGAACGTCTGCGGCAGCGCGGCGTCGCGGTGATGGGTGCGCAGCAGGCGGTTGCACAGGCCGTGGAAAGTACCGATCCACATGCCGCGTGTATTAATCGGCAACATCGCCGACAAACGGGTCAGCATCTCCTTGGCGGCCTTATTGGTAAAGGTCACGGCCAGGATGCCGGAAGGCGACACCTGGCCGGTTTGAATCAGCCAGGCGATACGGGTCGTCAGGACGCGGGTTTTGCCGGAACCGGCGCCCGCCAGGATCAGGGCGCTCTGCGAAGGCAAGGTAACAGCAGCGAGCTGTTCATCGTTGAGATTATGGAGAAGATTTTGCATCCCGTGATTATACCGGGGACCCGCGCTCAATCCGGGGTCAGTTCTTGCAATCCAACACTGGCTCTGCTTTAGCGGCCGCTAAAGCAGAGCCCGTGTTGGATTGCAAGAACTGACCCCGGATTTTGACCCCGGATTTTTAGGCGGCGGGCGTGGGCACGGCTTTGCCGTTCTGCATGCTTTCCTGCATCAGCGCACGCAGCGCGCGCTCTGCTTCGCGTACGGCTTCGGCATGTTTTACGTTCAGCTCGCCCATCCGCTGGTTGAGCTCGCCCATGGGACGGCTAGCCTCAGCCATTTTCTGGTTGAGCGCGCGCATCGGTTCCTGCATGGCTTGCAGCTTTGCCATCTGCGGCGCCATCTCGCGCTGGTAATCGGCCATCTTTTGTTGCAATGGCGCCATTTCCGCCTGCAGGCTGGCTTGTTGTTTCTGGAATGCGCGCACCTTTTCTTCGCTGCTGTCGCGCGCCAGTTCGCGTGAGGCGCGTTCGATGCGGCGCGCGATGGCGTCCTGTTCGCGGGCCACCTGCTCCATCTTGCGCTGCTGGGCTTGCATGTCGCGCTCCGTCCCGGCTTCGGCCTTGTGCGCCACGGCGTCCATTTGCTCGCCGAGCGCGTCCATGATCTTGCCCTGCGCTTCCATTTTCTTGCCCTGCTCGTTCATCTGCTCGCCGATGGTGTTGACCGGCGTCCAGGCGGCGTCAACCTTGGCCAGCACGGCGGCGTCCTGGATCAGGTAGGTCTTGTCGCCTTCGCGGAACCACAGGAAGTCGCCTTTCACGCGCTCACGCAGCCGCGAGACGTTGCGGATATCGCGTGTGTTGGCGGAGACGGTCATGGTGTCCTTGCCGCCACGGACGATGACGTAGCTGCGGCTGTCATCGCCGCTGGCAACGCGCGGAACTTTCGCTGGCTTGGGTGGCTTGGGCGGCGCCGCCGGCAGGGCTGGAATCGCGGGCAGGGCCGGCACAGCGGGGCTTGCTGGTTCGGCGGGCACGGCCGGCAGCGCTGGAGGGGCCGCCGGTGCCGTCGGCGCCACCACGGCGGGCGGCGCTGGCGGTTCGGACGGTTGCGGTGCGGCCTGGACATAGAACACAGTACCGGCTGCCAACAGGCCTGCCAGCGGGATGGCCATTTTCCAGCTGACCGGTTCAACATCGGGACGCAGCAGGCGTTTAATACGAGACATGAGATTTCCTCCGTGAGCCGCATGGGCTAATTGTGTTGTATCGAACTGGAACTGGTCCAGTTGCGACAGGGCTTGCGCCAGCTTTTGGGGCTGACCGAGCATCTCGACAGCCAGGTCGTCGGCGATTTGTTCTCGCTCGTTCCGGATCCTGCGCGATATAGCCCAAACACTAGGGTGGTAGAAGAGGATGATCTCGATCGTGCTTTGCACGAGATTGACCAGGTAATCATGGCGCTTGATGTGCGCCAGTTCGTGCGCCAGCAGCGCTTCCAGCAAGTCCGCCGGCATGCCGGTGACCAGCGCGGCCGGCACCAGTACGATGGGTTTCCAGCAGCCTGCCGTGATCGGGCTGTCCAGCCTGTCGACCACACCAAGCCGCACATGCTGCTCGATGCCAAAGCGGCGCGCCAGTTCGGACAGGCGGCGCTGCCAGTACGGATTGCGGCTGTATTCGTCGGGACGGGTGCGGTCGGCCACCCATTTGAGGCCGACCGCAAGACGCAGCGCCATCAGCGCGGCCCCGGCCAGCCACAGGCCGACGATCCATGGCAGCTGCCGGCGCAGCAGTTCCTGTACAGCGTTCAGTGTGGAATCGGTGACGAATGTGATGGCGGCAGCGCCATCGGCGCCCTGGCCGGTGGCGCTCAGCACCAGCGTGGTGACGGCCGAGGTGCCGCCAGCGGCGCGCGCATCCAGCGCCTGCACGATGATGCTGGACAGCGGCAACGCCGCGCACAGCAGCAGGCCAGCGCAGGCAACGGCATAGCGCGTCTGCGGACGTGCCTTGCGCAGCAAGAACATGGCCAGCGCCACGCTCCAGCCGATCAGCAAGCCCTGCCACAGGAAATGCAGCAGCGCCCAGCCGACAATGAAAGTGAAATCCATGCCGTCCTCCGAGTCGATGGATGTAGAATAAATTATCTAGATCGTGAAGTCTAGAACTTTTTTTCTACATCCATCGCGGTGGATTTTAGTACAGCACCACCGAGCGGATCGATTCGCCGCTCTTCATGAGGTCGAAGCCCTGGTTGATGTCTTCCAGCTTGAGGCGGTGGGTAATCAGATCATCAATGTTGAGCTTGCCTTCCATGTACCAGTCAACGATCTTCGGCACGTCAGTACGGCCGCGCGCGCCGCCAAACGCCGAGCCCTTCCACTCGCGGCCCGTCACCAGCTGGAACGGACGGGTCGAGATTTCCTGGCCCGCTGCCGCCACGCCGATGATGATGGACTTGCCCCAGCCCTTGTGGCAGCACTCCAGCGCCTGGCGCATCAAGGTGGTGTTGCCCACGCACTCAAAGCTGTAGTCGGCGCCGCCGTCGGTGAGCTGGATGATGTGGTCAACCACGTTCTCGACGTCGTTGGGATTGATGAAGTGGGTCATACCGAACTTGCGCGCCATCGCTTCGCGGCCCGGATTGATGTCAACGCCGATGATCTTGTCGGCGCCCACCATCTTGGCCGCCTGGATCACGTTGAGGCCGATGCCGCCCAGGCCGAACACCACCACATTGGCGCCCGCTTCCACCTTGGCGGTGAACAGCACTGCGCCGACGCCGGTGGTGACGCCGCAACCGATGTAGCAAACTTTATCGAACGGCGCGTCCGGGCGGATCTTGGCCAGCGCGATCTCCGGCACCACGATGTAGTTGGAGAAGGTCGAGGTGCCCATGTAGTGGTAGATCGGCTTGCCGTCGATCGAGAAGCGGCTGGTCGCATCCGGCATCAGGCCCTTGCCCTGCGTCGAGCGGATCGACTGGCACAGGTTGGTCTTTTGCGACAGGCAGAATTTGCACTGGCGGCATTCCGGCGTGTACAGCGGAATGACGTGGTCGTCCTTCTTGAGCGATTTCACGCCAGGTCCCACGTCCACCACCACGCCCGCGCCCTCATGGCCCAGGATGGCCGGGAAGATCCCTTCCGGATCGGCGCCCGACAGCGTGTAGTAATCGGTGTGGCAAATGCCGGTGGCCTTGATTTCGACCAGTACCTCGCCTTCGCGTGGGCCGCCCAGTTCGACTTCTTCAATCGTCAGGGGTTTGCCCGCTTGCCATGCAACGGCTGCTTTAGTTTTCATGATGCTCCTTTCGGTGATCCGCCATCATAGCAAATCAGTCGTAAAAAGCGGCGACCGCTTTGCGCCGGCCAAGCATGAAGGCGTCGGCCACGTGGCGCAATGGCGCGACATCGACGTCCGACTGGCCGGCGCGGATCAGTGCGGCAAAGCGCCGGTACAGCGACAGGTACTCGGCTTCCTGCGCCAGTGCCTGCCCGGCGCCGTTGATCCAGAGGCGCGCGCCGCCATCGGTCAGGCGCAGTTCGCCGCCGACGGTGGTGACGATGATGTCCCAGCCTTGCTGGGCAGTCGGGCGCCAGTCGAATTCGGCATGCACCTTGATATCTGCGGCATCCTGGAAATGCAGGTCCGCGGCGATTGGCGCATCGCGGTTTTCCGGGAATGACAACGTGGCCTGGGTCAGGAACATGGCCGACGGCAGGATCTCCGTCAGGATGGACAGCGCGTTGATGCCGGGATCGAACACGCCCAGGCCGCCCACCTGCCAGATCCAGTCCTGGTGCGGGTGCCACTGGCGCACGTCTTCTTTCCAGCGCACCTGCACGGCAGTGGGCACATGCGCCGCCAGATGGGCTTTGGCCGGCTGCACGCCGGGCGCATGGCGCGAGTGCCAGCTGGCGAACAGGGTGACGCCTTTTTCAGCGGCAAACGCCGCCAGGTCGGCCACTTCCGACAGCGTGGCGCCGGGCGGCTTTTCAAGCAGGACATGCTTGCCGGCGGCCAGCGCCTGACGCGCGGCGGCGTAGCGGTACTGCGGCGGCATGCACAGCGAAACGGCGTCGATATCGGGATGGGCCGCCAGCATCGCCTCAATACTCGTGAAGCCGGGAATGTGGTCGATGGTGTGGTGGCGGCTGGCGGTGGCGACCAGGGAGAAATCATCGGCCCGCGCCGCAATCGCCGGCACGTGCTGGTCGTACACGATCTTGCCGACGCCAACGATGGCGAGTTTGATAGCTGACGTCATGGTGTTCTTCTTGGGTGAGGAGGATCAGGCCGAACAGCAGCCTATCACCTCACCCCAGCGTAAAACAAGCGCTGGTCGACGTCAGCGTGTAGAGATGATCAATGTTGCGATTATTGGGGTTCAACCGGCATCGCCGGGCCGATGCCTAGCAAATCCGACACGGTGCGCCACAGCTGGCGCGGCGAGGTCCACGGCTTGGGCAGGAAGGCATTGCCGGCGTAGTGCTGTTCGGGATGGCGGGCCGAGTACATCAGCACCCGCGCTTCGCGCTGCATGGCGCGCACTTCGTGCAGCAGGTCGACGCCATCGCCGTCCGGCAGGTCCGGGTCTAGCACCACCAGCGCAAACTTTTCGCGCTGCAGCAGTTCCTGCGCTGCGGCCATGGTCGGCACGTGGGTTACCTGGGTTTCCGGCACCAGCAGGGCCGCCAGCACCAGCGCGGCATCGTGGTCGCTATCGATATGCAGCACACGCGGCGCGGCGGCAAAAATGGAAAAACCAATTGCGCCACCGCTCTCTTCGGTAAAGGGACGATAGCTGCTCGTAGGGAAATCATTGGTCATGACGGTCTCCGCTTGGAAAGCTGAATACAAGCTCGGCGGAGTTGGGCCGAAGGAATGAGGCGTGGCGCGGGGAACAGGCGGCCATGGAAGCGGCAGGTGCGAATTGAGGCGCTGCCGCGATTGAGGCGGGCGGATAAGGCTTATCCGCCGCTCAGTCGACAGTGTATAACAAAAATGCCGTACGACAAGAAAAATTGTCCTGAACGTTTACTTTTTCAGACGGCTGCTGAAGGCGGCATGCAAGCTGTTCAACGTTTCTTCTGCTGCCAGCAACTGATCTGCAACTTCATTCACTTTACGGCGGTTGGAGCGTGCATGGTCGCGCAGCACTTCAAACGCGGTGTTGCGGTCCGTCTGGAATTTACACATCAGCAAGCCGACCGCCAGGCTGGTTTCACGGCCCGCCGCCAGTGCCGCGTTCAGGTTCAGCTCGGTACGGCGCAACTGGCGGATCTCATCCGCCCGCGCCAGACCGGCAGCAAACGCTGGCATGAGATGTTTTTCATCCACAGGTTTGACCAAAAAGCCCACCGCGCCATACGAGGCGGCCTGCTTGCCGGCGTCGGCGTCGCCGCGGCCGGACAGGAACATGAATGGCACCGAACTGGTGGCGTGCAGCTGCTTGGCCAGTTCCAGGCCATTCATGCCGGGCATGTGGATGTCCAGCAGGGCCAGGTCCGGCTCGCGCTGTGCAATCGACTGCAGGGCTTGCTCCGCCGAGGATGCCTTGACTACTTCGTAGCCGGCATGGCCCAGCACTTCGCCAAGGAAGTCGAGCAGCAGGGGATCGTCGTCAACGATGAGAACGAGACGTTTCGGTGCAGGGACGGATGCAGTCATAGGGGCGGAAACCTTAGTGTGATACTAACGCCCCATTATAAAACCGAAATCCGTCCACACTTCAAGCGTTTTTATCGCCCAGCGAAAAGCGATTGAAACTGACCCACTGCCTGCGCCACACTTTCGGCTTGATAGACGCTGCTGATGGCCGCCACCATATTGGCGCCGCGTTCGACCAGCGGCGCGGCGTTCTGCGGCGTCATGCCACCGATGACCACGGTCGGCACCTGGATCACGGTACGGGCCTGGTCAAGGATGGCCGGCGAGGTGGTCACCGCATATTTTTTCACGCGCGACGGGTAAAAGCCGCCAAACGCCACATAACTGGCGCTCGCCTCCTGCGCGTTCAGTGCGCGCAGCATGTCGCCGTAGCACGAGGCGCCGATGATTTTGCCCTTGCCCAGGCGCTTGCGCACCTGCGCCACCTCGGCATCGGTACCGCCCAGGTGCACGCCGTCGGCGTCAAGCTCGGTGCACAGGTCCACATGGTCGTTGACGATGAAGGGCACGCGGTGGCGGCGGCACAGGGCCAGCAGCGCGCTGGCCTGTTCGTGACGCAGCACGGGGCCGGCTTCCTTGTGGCGATATTGCAGCATGGCGATGGGCGCGGCCTTCATCGCCTCTTCGCTCAGTTGCAGCATACGGCTGGTGTCGTCCCAGTTGGGCGTGACGAGATAGAGTCCTTGCATGGAGGGCTTTCGTTCAAAAGTTAGCGCAGCGGGATGCGCTGGCCATCGGCGATGGCATACGCATCGCGCAATGCGTGGTAGACATAGCGCTGGGCGTTTTCCAGCGCGACAGCGGTCGGCAGGCCCAACGCCAGCTGGGCGGCGATGGCGGCCGCCAGCGTGCAGCCGCTGCCATGGAACTCGCCGGCCAGCCGCAGCCAGCGCCAGGTGTTGACCGGGCCGGCGCTGGCGTCGGGGCCATACCAGCGGTTGACCACATCGTCGCCGTCGCCATGACCACCGGTGACGAGCACATGGCGGCAGCCGCGTGCCTGTAACGCCTGCGCCTGCGCCTGTGCCTGCGCATCCGCCTGCGTGGCGCCGCTGAGCGCCAGGGCTTCCGGTCCGTTGGGCGTGAGCACGGTGGTCAGCGGCAGCAACGGCGCCAATGACTGCACTGCGTCGTCACGCGACAGCAGATCGCCATGGCCGCTGGCCAGCACCGGGTCCAGCACCACCGGCAGTTCCGGCTGGCGCGCGCGCAACTGCTGGATAAATGCCGCCATCGCGCGCGCGTTGGCGGCGCTGCCGGTAATGCCGATCTTGACCGCGCTGATGACGCATTTGTCGGCCAGCACCTGCGCCTGGCGCAGCAGCATGTCCGCGTCCACCGGCTGTACGCCGTAGACGCGGTCATTGTCCTGCACCGTCAGCGCGGTGCAGACCGTGAGCGCATGCGCGCCCTGCGCCGCCACCGACTGCGCATCCGCGATCAGGCCAGCGCCGCCGGACGGATCGAGTCCGGCAAACACCAGCACGCAAGGCCGCCCGCTGGAGGTCATGCCAGCCGGCCAGCCATCGGCGACGATGGCGATGCCGCAAACTTGCGCGCAATCCGCCCCGCCAGATAAGCCTCGCGGCCCGCCTGTACGCCCAGCTTCATGGCGCGCGCCATCCGCACCGGGTCCTGCGCGCCAGCGATGGCGGTGTTCATCAACACCCCGTCGCAGCCCAGTTCCATGGCGATCGCCGCATCGGAAGCCGTGCCGACACCGGCATCCACCAGCACCGGCACCTTGGCCTGCTCGATAATCAGCGACAGGTTCCACGGATTCAGGATGCCCATGCCGGAGCCGATCAGCGACGCCAACGGCATCACCGCCACGCAGCCGATCTCCTCCAGCATACGCGCCTGGATCGGGTCGTCGCTGCAGTACACCATGACGTCGAAGCCGTCCTTCACCAGCGCTTCGGCGGCGACCAGCGTTTCCGGCATATTGGGGAACAGCGTCTTCTCGTCACCCAGCACTTCCAGCTTCACCAGCTTGTGGCCGTTGAGCAGCTCGCGCGCCATTTGCAGCGTGTAGATGGCATCCTTGGCGTTGTAGCAGCCGGCGGTATTCGGCAGGATGGTGTACTGCGACGGCGGCAGCACATCCAGCAGGCTGGGCGCCTTCGGGTCCTGGCCGATATTCACACGGCGGATCGCCACCGTGATGATGTCCGCTTCCGCCGCATCCGTGGCTTCGCGGGTCTGCTGCAAATCCTTGTACTTGCCGCTGCCGACCAGCAGCCGCGACTTGTATTGCTTGCCAGCGATCGTTAATACGTCACTCATTTCCGTCTCCAGTTAACCGCCACCGATGGCGCGTACGATGTCCACTTTGTCCTGCGCCTGCAGCAGGCGCTCCGGCCACTGCTGGCGCGGCACCACGTTGCGGTTGACCGCCAGCGCCAGCGCCTGCCCTGTCAGGTTCAAGGCGTCGATCAGTTGATGCAGCGAGTGCTGTGCCGGCACCAGGTGCGGGGCGCCGTTCAATTCAATCTCAATCATGATTACGCCTTGCTGTACAGTTCCGCGCCGTTCTTGATGAACTCCACCGCCTTCACCTGCATGCCGTCTTCCGCATACTTGCGCACTTCCTGCGTGATCTTCATTGAGCAGAAATGCGGACCGCACATGGAGCAGAAGTGCGCCACCTTGGCCGAATCCTTGGGCAGCGTCTCATCATGGAATGAGCGCGCCTTGTCCGGGTCCAGGCCCAGGTTGAACTGGTCTTCCCAGCGGAATTCAAAGCGCGCCTTGGACAGCGCGTTGTCACGGATCTGCGCGCCCGGATGGCCCTTGGCCAGATCGGCCGCGTGCGCAGCGATCTTGTAGGTGATGATGCCATCCTTGACATCGTTCTTGTCCGGCAGCCCAAGATGCTCCTTCGGCGTGACATAGCACAGCATGGCGGTGCCGTACCAGCCGATCTGCGCGGCGCCGATGCCGGAGGTGATGTGATCGTAGCCAGGCGCGATGTCGGTGGTCAGCGGGCCGAGCGTGTAGAACGGCGCTTCGTGGCACTGCTCCAGCTGCAGGTCCATATTCTCCTTGATGAGCTGCATCGGCACGTGGCCCGGGCCTTCGATCATCACCTGCACATCATGCTTCCAGGCGATCTGCGTGAGTTCGCCCAGCGTTTTCAGTTCGCCCAGCTGCGCTTCATCGTTGGCGTCGTAGATCGAGCCGGGACGCAGGCCATCGCCCAGCGAGAACGACACATCGTACGCCTTCATGATCTGGCAGATGTCTTCGAAGTGCGTGTACAGGAAGTTTTCCTTGTGATGCGCCAGGCACCACTTGGCCAGGATGGAGCCGCCGCGCGAGACGATGCCCGTCATGCGCTTGGCCGTCAGCGGCACGTAGCGCAGCAGCACGCCGGCGTGGATGGTGAAGTAGTCCACGCCCTGCTCCGCCTGTTCGATCAGCGTGTCACGGAAGATTTCCCAGGTCAGGTCTTCGGCCTTGCCGTTGACCTTTTCCAGCGCCTGGTAAATCGGCACGGTGCCGATCGGGACCGGGCTGTTACGGATGATCCATTCGCGCGTTTCGTGAATGTGCTTGCCGGTCGAAAGATCCATCACCGTGTCGCCGCCCCAGCGGATCGACCAGGTCATTTTTTCCACCTCCTCGCCGATCGACGAGGTCACGGCCGAGTTGCCGATGTTGGCGTTGATCTTCACCAGGAAATTGCGGCCGATAATCATCGGCTCCACTTCCGGGTGGTTGATATTGGCCGGGATGATGGCGCGGCCACGGGCGATTTCATCGCGCACGAATTCCGGCGTGATCTCGGCCGGAATGCTGGCGCCATACGCTTGCCCCGGATGCTGGCGGCCCATCATCTCCGCCAGGCGCTGGCCGGTCGGGCCGGACGTCTTCAGGCTCTCGATGTATTCCTTGCGGCGCAGGTTTTCGCGGATGGCGACGTATTCCATTTCCGGTGTAACGATACCCTGGCGCGCGTAGTGCATCTGCGTGACGTTCTTGCCTTCGCGCGCGCGGCGCGGCTTGCGGTGCAGATCAAAGCGCAGCTCTTCCAGCGCAGGATCGGCCAGGCGCGCCTTGCCATAGACCGAGGTCGGGCCATCCAGTTCTTCGGTGTCTTCACGCTCCAGTATCCACGGCATGCGCGGCGTGGCGGCCAGGCCGGAGCGGATATCGATTTGCGCTTCCGGGTCGGTGTACGGACCGGAGGTGTCGTAGATATAGACTGGCGGATTGGCTTCAAAGCCGAACGATGCCGGCGTGTCGGCCTGCGAGACTTCGCGCATCGGCACGCGGATGTCGGCGCGGCTGCCCTGCACATAGGTCTTGCGGGAATTCGGTAGTGGCTGAATCGCTGCCTCATCCACCGTGGCGGTGGCGGACATGAATTTTGGGTTGGCGTTCATTTGGCTCCTTTGGTTGGCTACAGGAGCCAGCAAAGGAGGTTGGACGGCAGCCCGCGCACGGTGGAATGGTGGCGCGGCGTCATCCTAAGCTTCCCTTCGCTGGCATTATCCAGATCAGGTTCGGAGGGTATTTCTCACCCGCGCCGCACAATGCGAAGCAGGACCCCTAGCGTTTGCCACCTTGCGGTGACGCGGCGATTATACGCCCGGATTCGCCATTGCACAAAAAATACTGGCCTGCTTGATTTTTCCGTACGACAAGGCTAGCCTAGACAGATGACTAAGCCCCCGGGAAAGGCTGCCTCCGATGATCCGGCACAGCCGCGCAAGCGGTTGCGACTGGCCACGCTGGTCACGCTCGGGGTGTGCGTCACGGTAGCCGTGAGCACCGGCCTGCAGCTGCTGCTGGTCGATCACTTCACCATCTACTACGCCAGCCGGGAAGCGGAGCTGCGCTTGCAGCAGCAGTCGTGGCAGATGCGCGATGCGCTGAACCGGGTCGTCAGCAAAGCCGCCGGTGACGTCCAGCTGGTCGCCTCGCTGGCGCAAGTACGCGAAGCGCGCGATCCTGCCACCGCCCGCGCCGTACTGGACAGCCTGCAAAGCACCTTCCCCGATTACGCCTGGATCGGCGTCGCCGACATGGACGGCAAGGTCTATGCCGCCGCCCGCGGGCTGCTGGAAAAGGCCGACGTCAGCGCGCGGCCGTGGTTCCAGAAAGGGCAAGCCGGACTGCATGCAATCGACTACCATCCGGCCGTCCTGCTGGGCAAGCTGCTGCCGCAGGCGCCCGATCCATGGCGCTTCATCGACGTCGCGGTACCCGTGCGGCGCAGCAGCGGCGAGAAATGGGGCGTACTGGGCGTGCACATGAGCTGGACCTGGGCCCGTCATCTGGCCGGCAATCTGCTCACGCCCGCCCTGCGCGCCTACGGCGCCGAGATTGTCGTGGTACGCAACGACGGCACCGTGCTGCTTGGTCCGCCGGGCATGGAAGAGAAAAAAATCAACGCCCCCAGCCTGCCGCTGGCGCAGTCCGGCGAGACCGGCGCGCTGCGCGAAACCTGGAGCGACGGCAAAACCTATCTGACCGGCTACAGCCGCACCGGCCAGGACGGCGATCCCGCCAGCCTGCAATGGTCGGTGCTGGTGCGCCAGCCGGAAGATGCGGCGCTGGCGGCGCTGCACACGCTGGAGCAACGCATCCTGTGGCTGAGCATCGCCGTGGGCGCCGCGATGGCCGGCATCGCGGCCTGGGTGGCGCACCGGCTGGCCACCCCGATCGATCACCTGAGCAGCGCCATCGAGGCGCGCACGCAGGCGGCGCTGCTTGGCATGCCGTCACCGTCCATCCCCACCATCGACAGCTTCCGTGAAGCGCAGGTGCTGTCGGCCGCGATGAGCGACATGGTGCGCAACGAAGCGCAGCATATGCAGCAGCTGCAGACCATGAACGAACAGCTGGAAAGCACGGTCCGCAAACGCACCGCCGAGCTGCAGGACCTGGTCATGCGCGATGTGCTGACCGGCCTGCCCAACCGCCGCGCACTCATGGAAACCCTGCCCGAAGCCATGTACCGCGCCGCGCGTACGCAGCAGCCATGCGCGGTGATGTTCCTCGACCTCGACGGTTTCAAGGGCGTGAACGACACCTACGGCCACGAAGAGGGCGACGAGCTGCTGCGCCAGTTCGGCGCGCGCCTGGTGGATGCCGTGCGCCGCACCGACACTGTGGCGCGGCTGGCCGGCGACGAATTCGTCATCATCCTCGAGCACCTGCACGCACCGGCAGCGGCCGAGGAAATGGGCCACAAAATCATGCCCCGGCTGCGCCAGCCGTTCGCGCTGAAGACCGCCACCGTGTCGCTCAGCGCCAGCATCGGCATTGCCGTGTTCCTGCCGGATGATGGCGCCAGCCTTGACACCGTGCTGGCGCGCGCCGACCGCGCCATGTACCAGGCCAAACGATCAGGCAAAAACGCCGTCGTCATGGCGACCACTTAACCACTCAGAAGAAAGACCAATGAAAAAACTGACCAGCGCTGTAACCGTCTCCTGCCTGTCCCTGTCTTCCGCGTTTGCCGCCAGCTATCTCGACAAGCCGGTCGAAGACAACCTGCCATCCCTGGTCGGCATCTACAAACAGATTCACCAGTTCCCGGAACTGTCGCACCAGGAAGCCAAAACCTCGGCGCTGGTGGCGGACGAATTGCGCAAAGCCGGTTTTAAAGTGACTGAGCGGGTCGGCAAGTTCGCAGACGGCAGCCAGGCCTACGGCGTAATCGGCGTGCTGGAAAACGGCCCCGGCCCGCGCCTGCTGATACGCGGCGACATGGACGCCCTGCCCATCATCGAGGAAACCGGCGTGCCATACGCCAGCCAGGTACGCACCAAGAATGCGGCCGGCCAGGAGGTCGGGGTGATGCATGCCTGCGGCCACGACATCCACACCACCACGCTGATCGGCACCGCACGCCTGATGGCGGCCACGCGCCAGCAATGGAAAGGCACGCTGGTCATCGTCGGCCAGCCAGCCGAGGAAACCGCCGACGGCGCCAAGGCGCTGTTGGCGGACAATCTCTACGAACGCTTCGGCAGACCGGATTTCGCCATCGCCCTGCACGACACGCCAGGCCGCGCGGCAGGCCAGGTGGCGGTGACGAGCGGCCCCACCACGGCAGGCGTCACCTCCATCGATGTGGTGTTGCGTGGCGTCGGCGCACACGGTGCCGAACCGCAGAATGCAAAAGACCCGGTGGTGATGGCCGGCCAGTTCATCGTCCAGCTGCAAACCATCGTCAGCCGCGAACAGGATCCGCGCGATCCGGCGGTGGTCACGGTCGGCTCCATCCATGGCGGCACCAAACGCAACGTGATTCCTTACGAAGTAAAACTCGAACTCACCACCCGCTCTTTCAGCGACAAGGCCAACCAGATCATTGTCGATGGCGTCAAGCGCATCGCGCGCGGCGTGGCGATTTCAGCGGGCATCCCGGAAGACCGCATGCCCATCGTCACCGTGGTGGAGAAAGAGACGCTGCCATCCATGCACAACAATCCGGCCTTGAACGCCAGGGTCAAAACAGCGCTGACCAGTGCACTGGGCGCCAGCAACGTGTTTGAAGACGATGCGGTCATGAACAGTGAAGACTTCGGCCTGTTTGGCCTTGCCGGGCGCCAGATCCCCACCGTGATGTTCGGCCTCGGGATTGCCGATCCGGCGGAGCTGGCGGCAGCCAGGGCCGGTGGCAAGCCTGTCCCTGGCGCTCACACCAGCCGCTTCAAGCCCGTTCCGGAGCCTGGCCTGCGTGCCGGTGTGAAGGCGATGACTGCGGTGGCGACTTCACTGCTCCAGTAAGCCGCTCACCACTGCCGGTATATCAGCACATGCTGGTCGTACTGTGCCTGGAAGGCCGGCATGAGGTTCTGGTAGAAAGCACGGTTGTTGTTCACATCGACCAGGTTCTGGAAGCGATATGGTGCGGGCGCCAGCGTTGTGCGGTTACCGCCAGCGTCATTCCAGAACGCTGGCCCGAGATTCCAGGCCACGAAATTATCGACATTCACACCATTGGCCAGTACGGTACCCGATGTGAAATACACTTTGGCGCGGAAGATGGGATTGGAATACATCAGCCAGAACTCATGGCCGGTATAGCTGATGCGTTGCATGCCCTCATACAGGTAGCCGATGACGGGATCCAGCGGGGCTGCCGGCGCACGCGATTGCAGGCAGTTTGATGCGTTTTCAAGATGCGCGTATTTGACGCAGACCAGGTTTTGCCCGACGAGCGTTGGTGTCAGATCCATTTTGATTTGCTGGGCCGCATACATGAGGATCGCTTCCCGCTCACCGTTACCGATCAATGTATAGCCGGTCGCCACGCGCGGCTCATTGCCGCCCTGGCCCATGGCGAAACGAAGAAAGTTAGCCCGGACGTTCGGATCTGCCGGGTACTGATACAGGTTGCTATCACCTTGTGCCGTGGGAAGGCCGCAACGTAACAGCACCGCAGCTCGCCGCAGTCGCTGCTCATCGTTCAAGCCGGCATTGTTGTTGGGGTCACCCGGCACAAAGTGGAACCAGGACAGCTCACCAGCAACCAGGCCCTGGTTGACACGCTGCTGAAGGCGCGGGGTGGTGGACAGCACAAACGTAAACCGCGTATCCACATTATTCAACACCAGTCCGCCACCATTGAAATTGAGGGGTAGCGGCACATTCAGACATTCGGCCGGAATATCGACGGTGCGCCTGGTGCGGTCAATCTCCACCGGTACAGCGCTTGCGGTGTGGGTCAGCAAAGATACAAGGGCGAGGGCAAGAAAGCCCTGAATTGAACGGCGCATGTTGGGGTCTCCCGGAAAAAAGTGGTCATCGGACGCCGGCGCAAAAACTGCATCCGGCACCGATCCAGATTACTGGCGGGGAGACTTCCGAACGTGACGCTTTCTGACCGTATCAGCGGCCCATGCGGTCGAGCAGGCAGTCCAGCGCTTGCTGGTACTGTACGTTCATCACTTGAATCTGCCGCGGTTCGCTGCGCGCCGACACCAGCGCCAGGCCGCTGCCATGGGCATGATCGATGACGATGTCGCGCCATAGTTCTGCGTCATCCGTCATCTGCGCCAGCAGCGCGGTCAGATGGTCGGTGATATGGCGCGTGACGCCAGCAAAGGAGACCGGCGTGGCGAAGATGGCGAGGGTCAGCTGCGGATGGCTGCCCACGGCATGATAGTAGCGGATCATCAGCGCGCGGACATCATCCCGTACCGGCGAACCGGCGGCGCGGACCGGCGCCGCCAGCACCTGCGCATACACGCGGTCCGACAGCGCGCGCAGCAGGCTGTCGTGATCGCCGACATGGCGATAGAGGCTCATCGCGGTCACGCCCAGCCGTTGGGCCAGTGCGCGCATGGTCAAGCCCTGGCCGCCACCGTCATCGAGCAGCGCCAGCGCCGCATCCAGAATGTCATCGCGCGATACGCCGCTGCCTTGCGCGGGCCGTCCACGCGGGCGCGTCACGGCGCAATCCGATACGTGGACTGTACCAGGCCGGACGCAAACGCACGGCTGGACACCAGCTGCAAACTGACGTCGTCTGCCAGCGCGCCAAACAGCGGACGCCCTGCGCCGATCAGCACCGGCATCGTGGACACCACCATGTCGCTGACCAGCCCTGCGCGCAGGAACGACTGCACCAGCTGGCCGCCGTCCAGATACACCCGCTGCACGCCCTGCCGCGCCAGCTCGTCCATCGCGGCCTTCGGCGTGAGGTCGGCAAAGCGCACCTTGCCCTGCAGGGCTGCCGGCACCGGCGTACCGGCCAGCTGCCTGGACAGCACCAGCACCGGCAGCGCATAGCCCCAGCTGTCGAAAGTCAGCACTTTTTCATAGCAGCCGCGCCCCATCACTATCATGTCCTTGTCGGCGATGAAGGCGTGGTAGCCGTGATCTTCGGTGGGGTCATCGCGTTGCAGCAGCCAGTCGATATCGCCGTCAGCGCGCGCGATGAAGCCATCCAGGCTGGTGGCAATGAAAACGTGAGCGGTGGTCATGTTGAAGTCCAATTAATATACAGTGTATATTATTGTACACCCAAGAACTGACGCAGCACCACGCCCCATTCATCCCAGCTGAAATATGCGCTGGGGTGGCGGATAAATAGCATGTCCAGCGGTCTGCCACCGAGATCCAGTACCATCCTGAGCGGCCGGCTCCGGCCTATCTCAGACAGTCGCTTGCGCTCGACAACGGTAACCCCGGCATCCAGGGCCAGCGCCTCTTTGAGTGCCGCCAGCTTCAGCGGGTCCAGTCCATAGACCACGCAACGCCGCGCTTCCAGCTGCCGGGCCAGCGACAGAAAGGTCTGCCATCCTTCGAGATAGTCCCGCTTGCCGGGCCGGTGCTTTGCGGACTTCATCATGCGCAGCACGAGGTTGTAATAGACCATCTGGCGCCAAATCGCCTCCCGCTCCGCCTTGTTCACCTCGTGCTTCAAATAAAACGCCTTGGCAAAGTTGCGCAGATATTTGCTGACGCAGGTCTCATGAATGCCGTGCACCAGTTGCCGCTCGCGCAAGCTGCACCTTGCTTCGATCTGTACGCGCTTTGCCGCAACGCCTTTGCTGTAATCATAGATGCTCTCACCCAGCACGATGGTGCGCTGGGCCGAAGTCCGGTATTCGCTGCCTACCCACGGCAGCCACCGCAGGTCACGGAAGCCAGCATCAAACTGCGTATCGAGATAACCGTTGTCCATACCTCAGTCTTTGAACTGCGGTGCGGACTTGCTCATGGCGGCCATCATCGCGGCTTGCAGGTCGGCCGACATCAGCATGGCGGCGTTCCAGGTGGCGACGTAGTTGAGGCCATCGGCGATCGAGTGGTCACGCGTGTAGGTAATCATCTCTTTGGCGCCGCGTATCGACAGCGGCGATTTGGCGGCGATGGTAGCAGCGATCTCGCGCACGCCTGCGCGCAAGGCTTCCGGCGATTCGAATACGCGGTTGACCAGGCGGATGTCCCTGGCTTCCGCAGCATCGACCTTGCGCGCGGTGTAGGCCAGTTCGCGCGTGATGCCTTCGCCGATCAGGCGCGGCAAGCGCTGCAGGGTGCCGACGTCGGCCACCATGCCGATATCAATTTCCTTGATGGTGAACCAGGCATCCGACGAGCAGTAGCGCATGTCGGCGCAGCAGATCAGATCAATGCCACCGCCCACGCAGGCGCCGTGCACGGCGGCCAGCACCGGCTTGCGGCAGCGTTCAAGGCTGGTCAGCGTGTCCTGCAAATCCAGAATCACGCGGCGCAGGTTTTCACGCGTGCGGCCATCGCAATCATCGCGCACCTGGGCGCCCACGCCCATCATCATTTGCAGGTCGATACCGGCGGTGAAGCCCTTGCCCTCGCCTTCCAGAATCGCCACGCGGATCTCCGGCGTTTCGTCGATGTACTGGAAGGCGCTGCTGATGTCGTGCCACATCGCCAGGTTCATCGCGTTCAGCTTTTCCGGGCGGTTCAGGCGCACGGTGGCGATATGGTCTTCTACACTGAGGGTCAAGGTTTCAAAGCTGGGCATCAAGGTCTCCTGTAAGTTATCGCCCAAGGATAACCCAGAAGCAGCGGCCGGCACAGCGTGACCGGCCGCCTTGACGCTTACTGCGGCAGGTAGGTCACGGTCAGCGTGTAGCTCGACGCTGCGTAGCCATTCAGCAGCACGTAGGCGTTGCCGTTGGCGGTGTACGACACCGTGCAGTTCTCGGTGGTGGTCGGACCATCGGACTTGCAATCGTAGCTGGTGGTGGTTGGCGTACCGGCCTTGCGCACGTACAGATCGGTGTCGCCGCTGCCGCTCAGCGCTGCCTTAAAGCTGCCATTGGCCGCCACCTTGTAGGGACCGTAGGCACGGGTCTGGCCTTTGGTCAGGCTACCGGTGACGGTTTCGGTACGTTCGGCTGGCGGCGTGACGCCGGGACCGTCGCTGCCCAGCTCCACCGCATAGGCCAGCGCCATGCGCGCGAATTTCAGCGCGTGGTCGGCCTGGTTGCCGGAGTTGGCGTAGGTGTCGTTGGCGGTGTGGATGTAGGGATCATCTTCGCCCATCGCCGCTTCAAACGGCATCGACGACCAGTAGCCGGCCGAGGTCCACGAGGCATGGTCGGAGCAGGCGTAACCGCACTTGTCGTAGCCGATTTTCAGCGTGGGTAGATAGGTCGTGATCAGGTTGGCGACAAAGGTGTTCTGCGCGTTGTCGGTGTAGTCGGTGTACAGGTAGATGTCGTTGACCGAGCCTTTGTAGTTGGTCATGTCCAGCTGCATGACGCCGACCACGTTGACGTTGTTGGTCTTGTGGTTCTGGGCGATGTCCTGCGAGCCGCGCAGCCCTACCTCCTCGGCCGAATAGCCGATCATCTTGATCGTGCGGCGCGGCTTGTAGCCGCTGGCCACCATCACGCGCAGCACCTCGGTCATACTGGCGATGCCGGATGCGTCATCGTCAGCGCCCGGTGCGCGCGTGGTTTCGCTGGTGCCGGACAGGTTGATCGAATCCAGGTGGCCGCCCAGCACCACCACTTCGTTCGGATTGTCGGTGCCGGTGATGGTCAGGATCACCGACTTCTGCGGCCAGCCGCTGTGGGTGTACTGGGTGACGGCGATGTCGCTGCGGCCCGCCGCCATGGTGGTCCAGCGCTGCTTGAGCCAGTTGGAGGCATTCACGCCATTGTTGGTGGTGTAGTAGCGGTTGGCATACGAGGACATATCGATGATGGTCTGGCCGATATTACTGGCCTGCATTTGCGCCAGCATGGGATTGACCACGCTCTGCTGGTCGATCACATACGACGGCCGCGCCGGCGCCAGCAGCGCGCTACGCTGTTTCGGCGCGCTCACGGCAGCGATGCCTTCCGCTTCGCTGGTATGGAACATGAAACCGCCGCAGCGGCGCAGGTTACGGTGCACGGCGGCCGACAGCGCCAGCATCTGCTGTTCGTCAACCTCGACCAGGTGCAGCCGCTCCTGGCCCGCCACCAGCGCCTGCGGTGCGGCCAGGGTGGCGCGGCTCTCGCGCGACAGCGCCTGTGGCGCCACCTTTTGCAATTCGGCGTATGCGGCGTCGCCAACGCTGATCCAGACCTTGTTGGACTGGGTTTGCGCGGCAGCCGAAGCGCCGGCCAGCAAGCCAGCGATCAGCACAGCAATGATACGTGGGGTCATGTCCGTCTCCGTGTTGTTAAAAATTTATCGGGACTGGAAACGGTATGCTTTTGAGGGAAATGAGTCAAAAATCTTGCAAAATTCGACAATCCGGCCTGAAATGTCCAGTGTTTAACAAGTGCCCAAGTGGGCATGGCCTGCCGTGTCATCTATAATGGCTGTTTTCGCACACGCGTTCATCAAATATACCCATCAAATCATGGAATTAGCCAAGTCTTTCGAGCCTGCCGACATTGAACAGTTCTGGCGTACGGAGTGGGAACAGCGCGGTTACTACACCGCCACCCTCGACGCCGGCAAACCTTCTTTCAGCATCCAGCTGCCGCCGCCGAACGTCACCGGCACCCTGCACATGGGCCATGCCTTCAACCAGACCATCATGGATGGCCTGACCCGCTACCACCGCATGCTGGGCCATAACACCGCCTGGATTCCTGGTACCGACCACGCCGGCATCGCCACCCAGATCGTGGTGGAGCGCCAGCTGGACGCGCAGAAAATCTCGCGCCATGACCTGGGCCGCGAAAAATTCATTGAAAAAGTCTGGGAGTGGAAAGAGAAATCCGGCTCCACCATCACCGGCCAGATGCGCCGCCTGGGCGCCTCGCCAGACTGGCAGCGCGAATACTTCACCATGGATGCCGAGCGCTCCAAATCGGTGACCGAAGTGTTCGTGCGCCTGCACGAGCAAGGCCTGATCTACCGCGGCAAGCGCCTGGTCAACTGGGACCCGGTGCTGGGCACCGCCGTCTCCGACCTGGAAGTGGTGTCGGAAGAAGAAGATGGCTCGATGTGGTACATCCAGTACCCGCTGGCCGATGGCAGCGGCCACCTGACCGTCGCTACCACCCGTCCGGAAACCATGCTGGGCGACGTCGCCGTGGCGGTGGACCCGACGGATGAACGCTATCAGCCGCTGGTCGGCAAGATGCTCAAGCTGCCGCTGGTCGGCCGCGAAATCCCGATCATCGCCGACGAATATGTCGACAAAGCCTTCGGCACCGGCTGCGTGAAGATCACGCCTGCGCACGACTTCAACGACTACGCCGTCGGCCAGCGCCACAACCTGGACATGCCGTCGATCCTGACGCTGCAAGCCAAGATCGTTGACGATGCACCGGAAGCCTACCGTGGCCTGGACCGCTTTGAAGCGCGCAAGAAAATCGTCGCCGACCTGGAAGCGCAAGGCCTGCTGGAACAGGTCAAGCCGCACAAGCTGATGGTGCCGCGCGGCGACCGTACCGGCGTCGTCATCGAGCCGATGCTGACTGACCAGTGGTTTGTCGCCATGAGCAAGCCAGCACCGGAAGGCACTTTCTTCCCTGGCAAATCGATCGCTGAAACGGCGCTGGAAAAAGTCGCGTCGGGCGAAATCAAATTCGTGCCGGAGAACTGGACCACCACCTACAACCAGTGGCTGAACAACATCCAGGACTGGTGCATCTCGCGCCAGCTGTGGTGGGGCCATCAGATCCCGGCATGGTACGACGACGCCGGCAATATCTTCGTCGCCCGCACTGAAGAAGAAGCCCTGGCGCAAGCTGCCGCCAAAGGCATCACCGCGCCGCTGCGCCGCGACAACGACGTGCTGGATACCTGGTTCTCGTCCGCGCTGGTGCCGTTCTCCACGCTGGGCTGGCCGGAAGAAACGCCTGACATCAAAGCCTTCCTGCCATCGTCGGTACTGGTGACCGGCTTTGACATCATTTTCTTCTGGGTCGCGCGCATGGTCATGATGACCGCGCACTTCACCGGCAAGGTGCCGTTCAACACCGTGTACGTGCACGGCCTGGTGCGCGACTCGCAAGGCCAGAAGATGTCCAAGTCCAAGGGCAACACGCTGGATCCGATTGACCTGATCGACGGTATCGGCATCGACGCGCTGGTGGAAAAACGCACCACCGGCCTGATGAACCCGAAAGCCGCCGAGAAGATCGCCAAGGCTACCCGCAAGGAGTTCCCGGAAGGGATCGCTGCCTACGGCACTGACGCCGTGCGCTTCACCATGGCGTCCTACGCCTCGCTGGGCCGCAACATCAACTTCGACCTGGGCCGCTGCGAAGGCTACCGCAACTTCTGCAACAAGATGTGGAACGCCACCCGCTTCGTGATGATGAACACTGAAGGCAAGGACTGCTCGGCCAATGAAGCCGACCTGTCGAACGCCGACAAGTGGATCATCTCGCTGCTGCAGAAGGCCGAGCTGGAAATTGCCAAAGGCTTCGAAGACTACCGCTTCGACAACATCGCTTCGGCCATCTACAAGTTTGTATGGGACGAGTACTGCGACTGGTATCTGGAAGTGGCCAAGGTGCAGGTGCAGAACGGCACCGAAGGCCAGCAGCGCGCCACCCGCCACACCCTGCTGCGCGTGCTGGAAGTGGTGCTGCGCCTGGCGCATCCGGTGATTCCGTTCGTGACCGAAGCGCTGTGGCAAGCCATCGCGCCGCTGGCTGGCAAGACTGGTGATTCGATCATGCTGCAACCGTACCCGATCGCCAACACCGCCAACATCGACGAATCGGCCGAAGCGTGGATGCAGCAGCTCAAGGCACTGACCGATGCAACGCGTAACCTGCGCGGCGAAATGCAGCTGGCGCCGTCGCTGCGCGTGCCGCTGATCGTCGAACCGGGCAATGCCGCCGAGAAGGCCGCGATGGAAGGCTTTGCACCGTACGTGCAGTCGCTGTCCAAGCTGTCGGAAGTGCAGATCCTGGACGTGCTGCCGGATTCGCCAGCCGCTGTCGCCATCGTCGGCACCACCAAGCTGATGCTGAAAGTGGAAATCGACGTCAAGGCCGAGCGTGAGCGCCTGAGCAAGGAGATCGCCCGTCTGGAAGGCGAGATCAACAAGGCCAACGGCAAGCTGTCGAACGAAAGCTTCGTGGCGCGTGCGCCGGCGGAAGTGGTCGCACAGGAGAAAGAACGCGTCGCCAACTTCTCGGCCACGCTGGACAAGATGCGCGAGCAGATCGCCAAGCTGCCAGCGGCTTAACCCCGCACAGCCAGGTGGGGTCTGACCCTTCGGGTCAGACCCCTAAGTGGTACGGCAAGCGTATCGCTTAAGTTGCGGGTTCAGGCCAGCAGTTCTGCATAACGGGCAATATCAACATTGCCGCCGCTGATGATAATGCCCACGCGCTTGCCTTGCAGCTGCTCCTTGATCGAACGTGCTGCCGCCAGGCCCAGACACCCCGTCGGCTCCACCACCATCTTCATGCGCTCGGCAAAGAAACGCATTTCGGCGCGCAGCTGCTCGTCGGTTGCGGTCAGGATGTCGTTCACATCACGCTGAATAATCGGGAAAGTCAGGTTGCCCAGGTGCTGGGTCTGCGCACCGTCCGCAATCGTCTTCGGCGTCTCGATGTGCACGATGCTGCCGCTGCGGAAGGACTGCTGGCCATCGTTGCCCGCTGCCGGCTCCACGCCATACACCGTGGCCGTCGGCGACAATGCGCGCGTGGACAGCGCGGTGCCGCTCAGCAGGCCGCCGCCGCCCAGTGGTGCGAATACATAGTCCAGGCGCCCCACCTCTTCAAACAGCTCCTTGGCCGCTGTGCCCTGCCCTGCAATCACGTCCGCATGGTCGTAAGGCGGAATCAAGGTCAGGCCATGCCTGGCTGCCAGGTCACGGCCGATCTGCTCGCGGTCTTCCTTGTAACGGTCATAGATCACCACCTGCGCCCCATAGCCGCGCGTTGCGGCGACCTTGGCCGCTGGCGCATCATGCGGCATCACGATGGTGGCTGGGATGCCCAGCAATTTAGCCGACAGCGCAACCGCCTGCGCGTGATTACCCGACGAAAAAGCCACCACGCCCGCCTTGCGCTGCTCCGGTGTGAACTTGGCCAGCGAGTTATAGCCGCCACGGAATTTGAACGCGCCCATGCGCTGGAAGTTCTCGCACTTGAAGAACACTTCCGCGCCCAGTTCGGCATTGGCGGTTGACGAGGTCAGCACCGGGGTGCGATGCGCCACGCCAGCGATACGCTCGGAGGCGGCAACGATATCTTCATAGGTTGGGAGTTTCAGTTCACTCATGATGGATTCCTGTAGTGGATTTAGCGCGCGTCGTTGTAGACGGTGGCGCGGGAGACGTTGAGATAGGCGGCGACGATGTCCATGGCCCGGCGCACATCGCTGAGACCAGCGTCCTTGAGTTCGCGCATCAGGGCTTTGCGTTCGTCGGCTTTCAGCGCGCGTGGCGTAGTGCCAAGTCGCGCGGCAAATTGATCGATGCGCAGGCGGATCGCATCCGCACCGGCGGGCGCCATGGTTTCGCTGACGGCCGCCGCCGTGTCCACGCTGCCAAACTGCATCAGCATGGTGTTCAGGCTGCGGAACACGGTCAGGTCCACGTTCATGCACAGCGCGGCCACATACTGGCCCTTGCTGTCCTTGATGCCGATGGAGGTACTCTTCGCCAGACGGCCATCAGGAAAAGTATTGGGATAGTTGGCGATGACCTGCTCAAACTCCGGGTCAGCCGCACGCGCCAGCCCCAGCTCCGTGGCGGGCGCGCCGACGCTGCGGCCTGACAGGTTGTTATGGATGGCCAGGATGGCCTGCTCCGGCTGGGTCAGGTCATGCAGCACGACCTCGCAGAACGGCGCCAGCGTCTTGCCCAGCCCTTCCGCCACCTGCTGCAACTGGTCCAGCAGATTCTGGTGTTCAGATGTTTTTTTCATCTAAACATATTATCTCATTTTAGACTTTTCGTGTAATTTGACGCCAGCCTCTAATTTCGCAGGCCAAGGCATTCGTATAATCGCCAGACAACGATAACTTTGGAGACACATATGAAATTCCTGGCATTCATCGCCGCAGCAACCCTGGCCATGTCCCCGGCCTTCGCCCAGAGCAATTCGCCAGCGGGCCTGTGGAAGAACATCGACGACGAGACCGGCAAGCCAAAAGCGCTGATCCGCATTACCGAAAGCAATGGCGTGCTGACCGGCCAGATTGAAAAGCTGTTCCGCGAAGCCAACGAAGAACAGAATCCCAAGTGCGAGAAATGCGACGGCGCCCGCAAGGACCAGCCTATCGTGGGCATGACCATCCTGTCCAACCTGAAAAAAGACGGCGATGAATACGCCGGCGGCGAAATCCTCGACCCGAACAACGGCAAGACTTACAAGAGCAAGCTGCACCTGACCGACGGCGGCAAAAAACTCAGCGTGCGTGGCTACATCGGCGTCCCGATGCTGGGCCGCTCGCAAACCTGGGTACGCCAGGAATAAGTTCTTTTCGTCAATAAATTGACTATTTGGAATTCACATTGGATAATTAATTATTAATTAATCAATGTGAATTCAGATGAAGAAAATCTTGACGGTTGCGCTAGTCGGCTTAGCGTTTAGCAATGCCTCGCATGCAGCGATCTACAGCTTTGAATACACCGCGCGCGTCAGTAAAGTCGAAGAGGAAACCCGCCTCAACACCATGCGTACCTCGGTCAACTCCAGCAGCGTTGCAGGTGGCACCATCTCGGTAGGCGACAGGATCACCGGTGTCATCAGTTATGATTCCAACGCCCCCATCTCCACGCGCCATGTCAACGGCTCCGCAGTATCTATTTCCTATGGCTACCTGGACAGCCTGGAGTTGAGCGTCAACTTTGCGGCTGCAGGCATTCATTTCGAACCAAACAGCTACAAATGGGGCTACACCTTCTACGGCCATACCAATCCCGCGCTGACCAACTCATTCAGCGCAGGCACTTACCGCTATAATTTTATTCCCGGCGGCAGCATGACGCAGGAAACAGCGTCATTCCAGTTTGGCGACAGCACTGGCACCAGGATTGGCGACGCCCTGCCTGGCGCAGAAGCGGCTGGATTCGACAGTAACTGGCTGCGCTATCAACTGCTCAACAACGGCAATGCGGAAGGGGTATATGTCACCGCCGACTTCACCGACATGAAATTTACTCAAGCCGTGCCTGAACCGGAGTCCTACGCCATGCTGCTGGTCGGCTTGGCCGCGATCGGCTGGCGCCGCCGCAAGACAATCAACGCCTGATCGTCACGACCGCCAGAACCGATTGTCACGGCCGGACACTCAGTGTTACGATTCGGCCAAATGAAAATAATTCTCAATTCCATCGGAATTCTGGCGGTGATCCTGGGTGTGCTCGGCATCTTCCTGCCACTGCTGCCGACCACGCCATTTTTGCTGCTCGCCTCGGCGTGTTTCGCGCGCGCCTCGCCGCGCCTGCACAACTGGCTGCAAACCAACCACGTGTTCGGCAAATATCTGCGCGACTATGAAAACGGTCACGGCATTCCCTTGCGCGGCAAGATCTGGATCCTGATTTTTATGTGGGGTTCAATGAGCTATTCGATCTGGCGCACGGATCACTTGTGGGTGCGCCTGCTGATCGTGCTGACCGGCACCTGCGTGACGATCTACCTGACCCGCTTTGTGCCTACGATGCGCGTGAAGAAGTAAGCTTCTGTTTTGCCAGATGACGGTCCAGGCTGTTGGCAAAGTTCTGGCGGTCTGATTGGCTGAAAGCCGCCGGGCCGCCGGTATCCACACCGCTGCCACGCAGCTCGTCCATGAAGGCGCGCATGGTCAGCATCTGGGCGATATTATCGTTGGTGTAGAACTCGCCACGCGGATTGAGCGCAGAGCCGCCCTTCTTGAGCACATCTGACGCCAGCGGGATATCGCCAGTGATGACCAGGTCGCCCGGCGCCAGCAGCCGCACAATTTCCTGATCCGCCACATCCGCGCCGGACGGCACTTGCACTGAACGGATAAAGCGCGATGGCGGCACGCGCAGCAACTGGTTGGCGACCAGCGTGACCTGCATCTGCACACGGTCGGCGACGCGGTAGAGGATTTCCTTGATGACGGCTGGACAGGCGTCTGCATCGACCCAGATCTGCATCACATATCCCACAGTTCGCCGGTGGGATTGGTGCGCGGCGGATTGACGCCGAAGTGCTTGTACGCAGCGGCCGTGGCCACGCGGCCGCGCGGCGTGCGTTGCAGATAGCCTTGCTGGATCAGGTAGGGTTCCAGCACGTCCTCTATCGTATCGGCTGCTTCGCCAATCGCTGCCGCCAGATTGCCGATGCCGACCGGACCGCCACCGAATTTGTACAGCACCGCTTCGAGCAGCTTGCGGTCCATGACGTCGAAGCCCACCGTGTCCACATCCAGCATCACCAGCGCAGCGTCGGCTACGGCCTTGGTGATCTCGCCATTGCTCTTCACCTCGGCGTAGTCGCGCACGCGGCGCAGCAGGCGATTGGCGATACGCGGCGTGCCACGCGCACGGCGGGCGATTTCGCGCGCGCCCTCTTCGTCCATGTGCGCCTTCAGCAGCGCGGCGCTGCGGATGACGATCTTGGTCAGCTCTTCGGTGGTATAGAACTCCAGGCGCGCGACGATGCCGAAACGGTCGCGCAGCGGATTGGTCAGCATGCCGGCGCGCGTGGTGGCGCCCACCAGCGTGAACGGCTGCAAGTCCAGCTTGACCGAACGCGCCGCCGGGCCTTCGCCGATCATGATGTCGATCTGGTAGTCTTCCAGCGCGGGATACAGGATTTCTTCCACCACGGGCGACAGCCGGTGGATCTCGTCAATGAACAGGACGTCGTTGGCTTCCAGATTGGTCAGGATCGCCGCCAGGTCGCCCGGACGCTCCAGCACCGGGCCGGACGTCTGGCGCATGTTCACGCCCATCTCACGCGCAATGATGTTGGCCAGCGTGGTTTTACCGAGGCCAGGCGGACCGAACAGCAGCGTATGATCCAGCGCTTCCTTGCGCTTGCGTGCAGCAGAAATGAAGATCTCCAGCTGATCGCGGATCTTGGCCTGCCCGACATACTCATCGAGATGCTTGGGGCGCAGCGCGCGTTCGATCGCCTCTTCGTTGGGCGAGGAAGGGGCGGCGTCAATAATGCGCTGCTCGGTAAAAGTGTCGGTCTGAATGCTCATGCCGCCATTTTACCCTGCCTGGCCCTGGATTACCCTTTGGACAGGGCCTTGAGCGCCTGTTTGATGCCGTCCGAAACGCTGGCGCCGGCCGGGACGGTTTTTAAGGCCAGCAAGGCTTCCTTGTCGGAGTAGCCCAGCGCCAGCAGCGCGTTGAGAATGTCGGATTGCGAATCCGGCGCGGCATGCACGCCGCCCGCGCCGATGTCCGCGCCCAGCTTGCCTTTGAGTTCCAGCAGCAGGCGTTCAGCCGTCTTCTTGCCGATGCCGGGAACCTTGACCAGGCGCCCCGCTTCCTGCAGCGTCACGGCCTGCGCCAGGTCGGCAATCGACATGCCCGACAAGATCGACAACGCGGTACGGGCGCCAACCCCGGTAATCTTGATCAGCTGACGGAACACAGCGCGTTCTTCGGCATGGCCAAAGCCGAACAGCAGATGCGCGTCTTCACGGATGGCCTGGTGCGTGAATAGCACCACCTTCTCGCCCACGCCGGGCAGGTTGTAGAAGGTGCTCATGGAAACATCGACTTCGTAGCCGACGCCGCCCACATCGACCAGCAGTTGAGGAGGATTTTTTTCCAGCAGAATGCCGGAGAGACGTCCGATCATGTTTTACCTTTAAATGTTAGCCAACCAGCCGGCCACGGCGCAGACGCAAGCCGGCCAGTGGGCCGTTGGCCATGGCATTGGTGCCGCCGGCAATCAGCGTCAGTGTTTCGCGGCTGTGGGCGTGGCAGATGGCGATGCCAAGTGCGTCGGCCGCGTCCGTGCCCGGCATGCCCGGCATCGACAGCAAACGAACCACCATTTCCTGCATCTGCGCTTTCACCGCACGGCCCGTGCCGACGATGGCTTTTTTGATTTGGGTGGGCGAATACTCGGCCACGCTCAGGTCGGCCGACACCAGCGCGCAGATCGCCGCGCCGCGCGCCTGGCCCAGCAGCAGCGTCGATTGCGGATTGACGTTGACGAACACTTGTTCGATGGCCGCGCAGTCCGGGCCGTAGGTGCGCGCGACTTCGCCCACGCCGTCCAGTATCACCTTGAGCCGTGTCGGCAGGTCGCCCTCGCCGCTCTTGATGGTGCCGGAGGCGATGTAGCGCAGCTTGCTACCGTGCTTTTGTATGACGCCAAAGCCGGTGGTGCGCAAGCCGGGGTCGATGCCGAGAATAATCATTCAACGATTGTATGCAGTAAAGAAAAAGCCCGCAAGCTTGCGGGCTTTCTATTGGGCTAAACGGCGGGGATTAGTGGCGGAAGTGGCGGGTACCGGTGTACACCATGACCACGCCGCGCTCGTCCGCTGCGTCGATGACTTCCTGGTCGCGCATCGAACCGCCCGGGTGGATCACGCAGGTCGCGCCCGCATCCACCACCACGTCCAGACCGTCGCGGAACGGGAAGAAGGCATCCGACGCCACCACCGAGTTCGCCAGCGACAGCCCGGCATTTTGCGCCTTGATCGACGCGATACGGGCCGAGTCGATACGGCTCATCTGGCCAGCGCCCACGCCCAGAGTCATGTTGTTACCGCAGAAGACGATGGCGTTCGACTTGACGTATTTCGCCACGCGCCAGGCGAACATCATGTCCTGCAGTTCCTGCTGGGTCGGTTGTTTTTTGCTCACCACGCGGACGTCGGCCAGCATGACATTCTTGGCATCGGCCGACTGCACCAGCAGGCCGCCGCCCACGCGCTTGAAGTCCATCGCGTTGACGCCATCGCCGAGCGGGATTTCCAGCAGGCGCACGTTCTGCTTGGCCGACAGGATCTGCTTGGCTTCGGCCGTGAACGACGGCGCGATCAGCACTTCCACGAACAGCTTGGCCAGCTCGGTGGCCGCCGCCGCATCCACTTCCACGTTGAAGGCGATGATGCCGCCGAACGCCGAGGTCGGATCGGTTTGCAGCGCGCGCTTGTAGGCGTCGGCAGCGTTGGCGCCGAGTGCCACGCCGCATGGGTTAGCGTGCTTGACGATCACGCAGGCAGCCGACTGGTCGAAGCCGCCCATGCTCTTCACGCATTCCCACGCCGCATCGGCGTCAGCGATGTTGTTGAACGACAGTTCCTTGCCCTGCAGCTGCTTGTAGTTGGCCAGCGCGCCAGGCGTGGTCGCCACGTCGCGGTAGAACGCGGCCGACTGGTGCGGGTTTTCGCCGTAGCGCATGTCCTGCACTTTTTCAAATGCCACGTTCAGCTTGGCTGGATAGGCGCTGCGGCTGCCGTGGGCGCGCGTGGCGTCCAGGCTGGTCAGGTAGTTGGCGATGGCGCCGTCGTACTGCGCGGTGTGCGAGTAGACCTTGGTGGCCAGCATGAAGCGGGTGTCGTAGCTGACATAGCCTGGGGCGTTGTCGGTGGTCTTCATTTCCGCCAGCACCACGCCGTAGTCGGCCGGGTCGCAGATCACCACCACGTCCTTGTGGTTCTTGGCCGCGGAACGCAGCATGGCCGGGCCGCCGATGTCGATGTTTTCGATGGCGTCGTCCAGCGTGCAGGTGTCTTTGGCCACTGTGGCCTGGAAGGGATACAAATTGACCACCACCATGTCGATGGTCGGAATGCTGTGCTCTTCCAGCTTAGCCACATGCTCAGGGAAGTCGCGGCGGGCCAGGATGCCGCCGTGGACTTTCGGATGCAGCGTTTTCACGCGGCCATCCAGCATCTCCGGGAAGCCGGTGTAATCGGCAACTTCGGTGACCGGCACGCCGTTGTCGGCCAGCAGTTTGGCGGTGCCGCCAGTCGACAGGATATTGACGCCCATGGCGGACAGCGCGCGCGCGAAGTCCAGCACACCGGTTTTGTCGGATACGGAGATGAGAGCTTGTTTAATCATGGCGATGAATGACTAGATGGAGGTGGTTAAATAATTCGGGCGGTCCGGCATTGCGGCCGTCCCCAGCCACTTCATGCCGGATAGATCGGGCGCTATTACAGCAGGCCGTGCTCTTGTAATTTCTTGCGCAGGGTATTGCGGTTGATGCCCAGCATCTGCGCCGCGTGCGACTGGTTGCCGTCGGCGCGGGTCATGACCACTTCCAGTATCGGTTTCTCAACGGTCAGCACAACCATGTCATAGATGTTCGAGGCCTGTTGCTCGCCCAGGTCGGCGAAGTATTCTTCGAGACTTTTCTGGACTACTTCCTGGATACTTTCTTTGCTCATTTTCTTATCGTTCGGCTAATTAATCTGTTGACGCTGGCAAATCATTCCATTGGAAACGTTTGCCCTTCTGATGATATGACTTTTTTAGTAATTATTTCGACCGCTTATGCAGCCTGCAAATCTTCAGCGAGGCGGTATTGTAACCGCTCGCCGTACCGCCACTGCGATTCGAAGAATTGGTCTACAGCAAGTAGTTGTTCTTCGACGGACTCCAGCAGGTTCATTTTCTGCCGGAACGCCTCACCGCCTTCGAGTTCGCGCACATACCAGCCGATATGCTTGCGGGCAGTGCGTACGCCCAGGTAATCGCCATAAAACGCGTGGTGGGCGCGCAGGTGCTCATCCATGAGCGCGCGCACTTCGTCCACGTAGGGCGCCGGCAAATGCTTGCCGGTGCGCAGGTAATGGTCGATCTCGCGGAAAATCCATGGCCGGCCTTGCGCGGCACGGCCCACCATGACCGCATCGGCGCCCGTGTAATCCAGCACAAAGCGGGCTTTCTCGGGCGTGGTGATGTCGCCATTGGCCACCACCGGGATGGACACCGATTGCTTCACGGCGGCAATGGTGTCGTACTCGGCGTCACCCTTGTAACCGTCAGCGCGGGTGCGGCCATGCAAGGTCAGCATGGCGATACCGGCGTCTTCGGCGATCCGCGCGATCTTCAGCGCATTCTTGTTCTCACGGTCCCAGCCGGTGCGGAATTTCAGCGTGACGGGCACATCCACTGCGCCCACCACCGCATCGACGATGCGCTTGACCAGTTCTTCGTCCTGCAGCAGGGCCGAACCGCACCAGGCGTTGCACACCTTTTTGACGGGACAGCCCATGTTGATGTCGATGATCTGGGCGCCGCGCTCGACGTTGAAACGGGCGCAATCGGCCAGGTCTTTCGGGTCGGCGCCGGCGATCTGCACGGCCTTCGGCTCCATCTCGCCCGTATGATCGGTACGGCGCGAACTCTTTTCCGTGGCCCACAAACGCGGGTTGGAGGCTGCCATTTCGGAAACTGCATACCCTGCGCCCAGCTCTTTGCACAACTGGCGGAAAGGACGATCCGTGACCCCGGCCATCGGGGCGACGAAAACGTTGTTACGCAGTAAATGAGGGCCGATTTGCACTGGCAATACCTGAATGGGGTGAGAAGGAACCTTCTATTTTAACCGAAGCCCTGCTCAAATAATAAGCACTATTTTTTATGAAATCGGCAAATGTGCAGGTTTGCCGTTATGAGACGATGTTTCCATGCATAAATTTTAAGCACGGTCGTTAGATGACGTCATCCATGGAAACATGGAGGTGATCGACCTCGCCCCAGCTGTCCAGCAGCAGTTTTCCGGCGCCCGCGGTAAAACGGTTGACGCTGGCGTTTTTGACCTGGAAGTCGCGCGGACTGTCCAGCTGGATACCGCGGGCGGCACGGTAGGCGCATTCGAGCACACCGCCGTGGGCAACCACCGCCACGGTCTGGCCAGTGTGGCGTTCGGCCACTGCCTGCAGGGCGGCGATGGTGCGGTCGTAGAACTGGTGGAAACTTTCCGCCTTGCGCTCGCCGGCCGGCATCACGGCCTCGATATCGCGCGCCTGCCATTTGGCGAAATCGTCCGGGTACTGGTGCTGAATATCCTGGTACAGCATGCCTTCAAACACGCCATAAGCGCGCTCGCGCAGCTGGGCGTCGGTATGCAGTTGCAGATGCGGATGATGGCCGGCCACCGCTTGCGCGGTCTGCATGGCACGTTGCAGGTCGCTGGCAATGATGGCGTCCAGCTTTTCCCCGGCCAGCGCGCGCGCCAGTGCAGCAGCCTGGCGCTCGCCCTCCTCGTTGAGCGGGATATCGATGTGGCCCTGCAGGCGGCGCACGGCGTTCCAGGCCGTCTCGCCGTGGCGGATCAGCAAAATAGTGGTGGCGTTCATATCAAGTTCTTGTGTAAGTGCCGATCAGCTGCGCTTCGTCGACGATATGGCCGTATATGGCCTTTAAAACGTCGGCGCCGGTGAACTGCGCCGGCAACGCGAGGCGCGCGACATCCAGCGCATAGAGGCGAAAAATGTAATGGCGCGTCTGCTGCAGCGGCGGCAAGGGAGCATGATACCCGACCTGACCAAAATCGTTTTGCCCCTGCCTCAGCGGCAAGCTTGCCGCCTCGTTAAGGCAGGTCATGGACGGCGGGATATCCACCACGCTCCAGTGAAAGATGTCAGCGCCGCCAGGCGGCGCATCGGCATCCATGCACAGCAGTGCCAGCGAACTCACGCCCGACGGCACGCCGCTCCAGCGCAGTTGCGGACTGTGGATCGCCGGCATGGCGCTGCGGTCGCGGAAACTGTCGCTGGCGAGCTGCATCTTATTTAGCGTTGGTTTGCAGCCAGAAGGTGACGGGACCGTCGTTGGTCAGCGAGACTTTCATGTCGGCGCCGAACTGGCCGGTCTGCACCGTCGGATGCCTGAGGCGCGCCTGCTCAACAAAATAGTTAAACAGGCGCAGACCATCGGCCGGCGCGGCGGCCGGCGTGAACGACGGCCGCGTGCCGGACTTGGTGTCGGCCGCCAGCGTGAATTGGGGCACCAGCAGCAGGCCGCCATTGGTGTCCGTCACGCTGCGGTTCATCTTGCCCGCCTCGTCGGCGAACACGCGGTAGCCAAGCAGCTTGGTCAGCAGCGCATCGGCGTCCTTTTCTGTGTCGTTGCGTTCGGCGCAGACCAGCACCATGAGGCCGGCATCGATGGCGCCTATCGTGGCGCCATCAACCACCACACTGGCGCTGCTGACGCGTTGCAGCAGGCCGATCATGCGGACAGGGTCACACGTGCGAACTTGCGCTTGCCCACCTGCAGCACGAAGGTGCCGGCTTGCAGCTGCAAGCCCTTGTCGCTGATGACGGTGCCGTCAACCCGCACGCCGCCCTGCTCCACCATCCGCATCGCTTCCGAGGTGGACGCGCACAGGTTGGCCTGCTTCAGCAATTGCGCCACGCCCAGCGGCGCACCGCCCAGCGTCACTTCCGGAATATCGTCCGGGATGCCGCCCTTGGAGCGATTGACGAAGTCGGCCAGCGCATCTTCCGCTGCCTGTTGCGAGTGGAAGCGCGTGACGATTTCCTGCGCAATCGCCACTTTGGCGTCGCGCGGGTTGCGGCCGCCTGCCACTTCGGCTTTCAGCGCGGCGACATCGGCGATCGAGCGGAACGACAGCAGATCGAAGTATTTCCACATCATTTCGTCGGAAATGCTCATGATCTTGGCGAACATGGTGTTGCCCGGTTCGGTGATGCCGATGTAGTTGTTCTTCGACTTCGACATTTTTTCCACGCCATCCAAACCTTCCAGCAGCGGCATGGTCAAAATACATTGAGGCTCCTGGCCGTAGTCCTTTTGCAGTTCGCGGCCCACCAGCAGGTTGAATTTCTGGTCGGTGCCGCCCAGCTCCAGGTCCGACTTCAGCGCCACCGAGTCGTAACCCTGCATCAGCGGGTACAGGAATTCATGCACGGCAATTGGCGTACCGTTTTTATAGCGTTTGGTGAAATCGTCGCGCTCCATCATGCGCGCCACGGTGTAGCGCGAAGCCAGCTGGATCAGGCCGCGCGCGCCCAGCGGGTCGCACCATTCGGAGTTGTAGCGGATTTCGGTTTTGGCCGGATCCAGCACCAGCGATGCCTGCTTGAAGTAAGTCATGGCATTTTGTTCCACCTGCTCTTTGGTCAGCGGCGGACGCGTGGCGTTACGGCCCGATGGGTCGCCGATCATGGAGGTGAAGTCGCCGATCAGGAAGATCACCTGATGGCCCAGGTCCTGCAACTGGCGCATTTTATTGAGCACCACGGTGTGACCCAGATGCAGGTCGGGCGCGGTTGGATCCAGGCCCAGCTTGATACGCAGCGGCACGCCGCTTTGTTCTGAACGCGCCAGCTTTTGCGCGAACTCGCTTTCAATCAGCAACTCGTCGACACCGCGTTTGGTGATGGCAAGTGCCTCTTGTACGTTGTCGGATAACGGCAACGCTTTAGAGGGAGCCGCAGGTGTCGAAGAAGTAGTAGTCATAATTTTTTAAGCGTATTTTTCAGAAAAAGGTAGGCAGCTTCAGGAGTTTGTTATAATCCTCGATCCATCAATCTTGCCGCACGAAAACTAACAAAACATATAATTAGAAGAAATAAAACGTTCCTGAATAGTTCAAGCGGCAAATTTTAACTGATTGCATGAACCAAATACATAAATTCACAAGCTCACGCTTGTTCAGTCTGCTAGGTTCTACGCGCAAGGCGCGCATCATCAGCGCGTCTGCATTGTTTCTCGCAGTATGTGCTTTTGGTGCCGCCGGCGTAGCGCCGCTCGCCCCTGACGCGTCCGATCTGCCGGTGAAAACTGTACAGGAAGCTGTGGTCACGCCAGACCTGAGCGCGCAGATCAATGCGCTGGAACAGCAGTCTTCTAACGAGCATTTTGTGCACGAAGAAAAGATCCGCGCTGGCGATACCCTGGCGACGCTGTTGACCCGCCTGGGCGTGGATGACGATGCGGCCGAGAACTTTATCAAAAAAGATAAGGTGGCGAAAGGCGTCATGCAGCTGAAGACCGGCAAGCGTGTACAGGCCCAGACCGACGACGAAGGCAACCTGCAGTGGCTGCGCGCCACCGTGGTGGATGGCAAGGACGATCCCGTCACCAATATCAAGATCACCCGCAAGGCCGATGGCTTTGTCGCGACCGCCGAACCAGCCAAGCTGGAACGCCGCGTGGAAATGCACGCACGGAACATCACCTCGACATTGTATGCGGCCACCGACTCCAGCGAAGACGGCGCCAAGCTACCCGACAATATCGTCAAGCAGATCATTGAAATGTTCTCGACCAACGTCGACTTCCGGGGCGACCTGAAGCGCGGCGACAGCTTTAACGTGGTGTATGAAACCTTCTGGCAGGATGGCGAGTTCGTGCGAGCGGGCCGTGTGCTGGCAGGCGAACTGACCAACCGTGGCACGACCTATCAATCGGTGTGGTTTGAAGATCCGCAAAGCAAACAGGGCGGCGGCTACTACAGCTTCGACGGCAAATCGCTCAAGAAAGCGTTCCTGAAATCGCCGGTGGAGTTTTCGCGTATTTCGTCCGGCTTCGCGATGCGCGTGCATCCGATTTCCGGCCAGTGGAAAGCCCACAAGGGCATCGATTTCCCGGCGCCGACCGGCACGCCGATCCGCGCTGCGGGCGATGGCGTGATCGACTTTGCCGGCACCATGAATGGCTACGGCAACTTCATCGTCATCAAGCACTGGAGCAACTACACCACGGCTTACGCCCACATGAGCCGCTTTGGCAATGGCATGAAAAAAGGCGCCAAGGTCAGCCAGGGTGACGTGATCGGCTACGTCGGCACCACCGGCTGGTCGACCGGCGCACACTTGCACTACGAATTCCGCGTGGGTGGTGAAGCCAAAGACCCAGGCAAGATGAATGTACAGGCACAAGCACCATTGACCGCAGCGGAAATGGGCCGCTTCAAAGTCTATGCGAACGACATGATGCACCGCTTCGCGCTGCTACGTCCGGTGGGCGGCGGCGGCATACCGACCCGCGTCGCTGCGGCGAAGTAATCTGACAAAACAGGCCGCCTAGTCGGCCTGCTTTTTATTATCATGCGCTTCTGAGACAGTTCCTTCCGTGCGTAAGCACACACACATCCAGAGGCACGTATGACTTTGTACATCGGTTTAATGTCCGGCACCAGCCTGGACGGCGTTGACGGCGCACTGGCGCAATTCCACGGCGACGCCCTGACCACCATCGCAGCCACCTACCTCGCCTTCCCGCCAGCGCTGCGCGCCGAGCTGATGGCCTTGCAGGCCAGCGGCGCCAACGAAATCGAACGTGAAGCCCTGGCGGCCAACCAGCTGGCGCAATACTACGCCCAGTGCGTGGCGCAGCTGCTGCGCGAATCGGGCAAGCAGCCGCAAGACGTCCGCGCGGTCGCCGTGCACGGCCAGACCATACGCCACCGCCCGGAACTGGGTTTCACGCGCCAGACCAACAACCCGGCCCTGCTGGCCGAACTGTGCGGCATCGACGTGATTGCCGACTTCCGCAGCCGCGACATTGCTGCCGGCGGCCAGGGCGCGCCGCTGGTGCCGGCCTTCCATCAGGCCCTGTTTGGCAAGGCCGGACAGACGCGCGTCGTGGCCAATATAGGCGGCATCGCCAATATCAGCGTGCTGCGCGGCGACGGCAGCGTGATCGGATTCGATACCGGCCCCGGCAACGTCCTCATGGACGGCTGGATACACCGCCACCGCCAGCAGGAATATGATGCCGACGGCGCCTGGGCCGCCAGCGGCAAGCTCATTCCCGAACTGCTGTCGGCGTTGCTGACAGAACCCTACCTCGCGCTGCCCGCGCCCAAAAGCACCGGCCGCGACCTGTTCCATATGGATTGGCTCGACGCCCGTCTCCCCGCCCATATGCAGGCGACCCCGGCAGACGTCCAGCGCACGCTGACACAATACACGGCAGTCACACTGGCAGACGCCATCAAAGCCCACGGCGATGGCGCGGACGCAGCTTATATCTGCGGCGGCGGCGCCTATAACAGCGTGCTGATGGATGCGTTGGGAAGGGAATTGGGTACGCAGGTTATGGTAGCTTCCACGCAAGCCTTGGGCGTTGCGCCTAACCGCGTGGAAGCACTGGCATTTGCCTGGCTCGGCTATCGCTTCAGCGAGCGCCTGGCGGGCAATCTGCCGTCGGTAACCGGAGCCAAGGGCGACCGCATACTGGGCGCCCTCTACCCCCGCTAACGCTGCTTAGGCAGCAGCCTGTTTTTTACGGCCGCGCATCAGGCCGACCAGGCCCAGGCCGGCGCCCAGCATCAGATAAGTGCTTGGCTCAGGAACGGCGGTGATTTGCAGGGTGTCAATGCCAATGAAGTTGGAATTGTCGCCGGCCGGGCCGCCATCCTGCACCACGTAGCGGAAGGCAAATGCACCGCTGGTCGCGCCGGACAGACCGCTCAGCGTGACGCTGTATTTGGTCCACTCCTCAGGATAACCAAACAGATCCTGGCCAGGATTCACCGACAGCAGCAGTTTGCTAAAAGTGCCCACGCTGCTCGAGGTGTTGCCGACATTCGTGCCGCCAACATTGCTGAAACGGACTTCCAGATTGTCCGGCCACAGCGAAAAATCTGCGGTACGGGTATAGAACGACAGCGTATCGCCGTTGTGATAGGTGGAGGTCGGCAGGATCAGCCAGGTGCTGATGTCGGCGGTGCCTGAGCCACTATTGAAATTGGCACCCAGATAGGAGTCGGCCGCGCCCTGATGTGCGCTGAATACCGCAGGATTACCCTGGAACCAATCAGTCACGCCCACAGGCTGGCTCAGATTGTTCACGGTCCAGCCGGTGGGAACGCCATTATCAAAATTTTCTGTCAACGCATCAGCGGAAGCGACACCACTGAAAGCTAACGTTACGGCTAAGGCGAGAGCTGATTTAAAGGATACAGACATCTTGAAACCTCCATCGTAGAAGTGGAAGAAATATTTATGTTGTTGGCGGCCACCAGGCCGTCATAATCAAGATATCATGATTGTTAAATTATTGTGTAAATAAAAACAACTTTACATATTAAAATAACTTATAAAAACAACACTAAACATGAGCCTTTTGCGTGGTAAACATGCCCCGCAGTATCAGGTCTATCCCCACGAGAAAATCAGCCCGGTCATCATGTACCAGAAGTTGTTCAGCAACACTGCGTGTGAACGGAAATTGGTCCGCATCCAACCGCGCCCACGATGCCGCCACCTGGCCAAGAATTGCCGCCCTGTCGCCGCCCAGAGCCCGCCCCAACTGGGCATTTGCCGCATTTTGCACACTCACGCCAAGGATGTAATTCAGCAATGCCGACGCTGCCGCAAACTGCTGCGGCATGGGCACGCGCATGCGGCAGATCTGCTGTCCCAAGCCCTCCAAAATGTTTACCATAGGGGATTGCAAAGGAGCGCGCGTTAGCGCAGAACCAAGCCACGGCCGCGCGTCGATGGCGTCAAACAGGGCCAGCGCGAGCGCGCGGATGGCTTGCTCCGGCGACACATCGGCCGCAGCTGTCTTGAGCGTGCGTGTAACAATCTCATTGCAAGCCGAAGTCAGCAAATCGTTCTTATTGGAAATATGCCAGTAGATGGCGCCGGTCCCGGTTGCCAGCCGTTCCGCCAGAGCGCGAAAGGTCAGGCCGGCTTCGCCACGGCTATCCAGCAAGGCAATGGATTCTTCAATAATGCGCTCGCGGGACAGCCCATCTTCCCGGCGCGGAGTGTTTTTCTGCATGGCCGTTATCTTGACATACCTGGCCTGTTGCAGCAAAATCCGAATGGAACAACGTTCCATTTGGATTAAACAATGAAAAATATGCCCATTGCAATCATCGGTGCAGGCCTGGGCGGGCTGGTCCTGGCCCGCGTGCTGCACGTCCACGGCATCGCCGCCACGGTGTATGAAGCCGAAGCCTCGGCCACGGCGCGCGCACAAGGTGGCCTGCTGGATATCCACGATTTCAACGGCCAGCTCGCCCTCCGGGATGCAGGCTTATTCAAGGAATTCACTGCGCTGATTCACCATGGCGGCCAAGCCACACGCGTGCTCGACAAGCACGGCAAGCTGCTGTTCGCGCAGCATGACGATGGAACTGGCGGCAGGCCGGAAGTCCAGCGCGGCGAGCTGCGCCGCATACTGCTGGAGTCACTGCCCGAGGGCACGGTGCAATGGGGGCACAAGCTGACGCAGGCCATGCCACTCGGCGATGGCTGTCATATGCTGCATTTCGCTCACGGTTCCAGCACCACTTGCGGCCTGCTGGTCGGTGCGGATGGGGCCTGGTCCAAAGTGCGCCCCCTGTTGTCCGATGCCATGCCGGCATATGTCGGCATGGCGCTCATCGAAACCTGGCTGCGCGACGCGGACACCCGCTATCCGGCTACTGCAGCGGCGGCCGGAAGCGGCGCCATGTTCGCCATCGCGCCGGGCAAAGGCATCCTCAGCCACCGCGAGCCCAGCGGCATGGTGCACGCCTACATTGCACTCAACCAGCCGGAGGCATGGCTGGCGGAGATCGATTTCAGTGACGGCACGGCGGCCAAAGCCCGCATAGCGGCCGAGTTTGCCGACTGGTCGCCAATACTTACCGCACTCATTACTGCAAGCGATACGGCGCCGCTACTGCGCGCAATCCATGCACTGCCCCAGAAACATCACTGGCATCGCGTGCCCGGTGTCACGCTGCTCGGCGATGCCGCCCACCTGATGGCGCCGTCCGGCGAAGGCGCCAACCTTGCCATGTATGACGGCGCCGAATTGGCCAAAGCCATTGCCGCCCATCCTGACGATATCGAGACAGCGCTGGCGGCGTACGAACAGGAACTCTTCCCCCGCAGCGCCCAGGCCGCCGCCGAAGCGGCCGAGGTCCATGAGGTTCTGTACGGCGCCGACTCGCCACACAGTCTGGTAAATATGTTCAGTCAATAAGAAGAGGCTTGTCGAACTGCTGCGCCCTCATTCGTCGTGAGCATGAAACCCCATTTAAGGAGACGTCATGAACAAGCAGATCATTTTCAACCTGGCGGTCAAGGACCTGGATAAATCCAAGGCCTTCTTTTCCGCACTGGGCTTCAGCTTCAATGCCCAATTCAGCAATGAGCAAGCGGCATTCATGGTCATCACGGAGGGCATTTTTGCCATGCTGATGACCGAAGATTTCTTCCGCTCCTTCATCGACAAGCCACTCGCCCAGGCGAAGGAAGCCAATGAAGTCATCATTGCCCTGAGCTGCGAGAGCCGCGAGGAAGTCGACCATCTGATCGCCAGGGCCGCTGCTGCCGGCGCGCGCATCCCGCATCCGCCCGAGGACCATGGCTTCATGTACGACCAGGGCTTCGAGGACATAGACGGCCACCTGTGGAACCTGGTGTGGATGGCGACCGGCGAATAAAAAAGGCAGCCCGCAGGCTGCCTTTTCGGCGGACAAGTCCGAAACTTATACCGAGAACGACGAACCGCAGCCGCAGGTGGAGGTTGCGCTAGGATTCTTGATCACGAATTGCGCGCCTTCCAGGTCATCCTTGTAGTCGATTTCTGCGCCCACCAGGTACTGGTAGCTCATCGAATCGATCAGCAACTGGACGCCGTTCTTGACCATGGTGGTGTCGTCTTCGTTGACGATTTCGTCGAAGGTGAAACCATACTGGAAGCCGGAGCAGCCACCGCCCTGCACGAACACGCGCAGTTTCAGGTCTGGATTGCCTTCTTCCTCGATCAGTTGGGCCACTTTTTCAGCAGCGCTATCGGTGAAGATGATAGGCGCTGGCATTTCAGCAACAGCATTCATTTCTTACTCCCTACGAGAAAACAATTGGGCCCATTATAGACCTTGGGCGATTTTCCTGCTCCGCCCAGCTTTAAATTTGATGATAAAGCGCACAAAATCAAGGCGCTAGATCAAGGCAGCAGCGCGATCTGGGTCAGGCCGGTGGTTTCTTCCAGGCCAAACATCAGGTTCATGCACTGTACCGCCTGGCCGGATGCGCCCTTGACCAGGTTGTCCTGCACCACCAGCACGATGACGGTATTGCCATTGTCCGGACGGTGCAGCGCCAGGCGCAGCATGTTCGAACCACGCGTCGAGCGGGTTTCCGGATGCGAGCCAAACGGCATCACGTCCACGAAAGCGCTGTCCTTATATTGGTCCTCAAACAGCTTCTGCAAGTCTTCGTTGCTGATGTCCTTGGTCAGGCGCGCATACAGCGTCGAGTGCATGCCGCGGATCATAGGCACCAGGTGCGGCGTAAAGATCAGGCTGACCTTGTCGGCAGTGAACTTCTGCAGCTGGGCCGAGGTTTCCGGCGTGTGGCGGTGGCCTGCCACGCCATAGGCCTTGAAGTTGTCCGACGCTTCCGAGAACAGGGTGCCGATTTCCGCCTTGCGGCCAGCGCCCGATACGCCCGACTTGCAGTCAGCGATAAGCGAGCCGGCATCGATCAAGCCAGCCTTGAGCAGCGGGTAATAGCCCAGCTGCATGGTAGTTGGATAGCAGCCAGGATTGGCGACCAGATTGGCTTTTTGAATGTCTTCACGGTTCAGTTCGGCCAGGCCGTAGGCTGCCTGTTCCAGCAGGTCCGGGCAGGTGTGCTCGATCTTGTACCATTTTTCAAAGACGGCTTTTTCCTTGATGCGGAAGTCGGCCGCCAAGTCGATGACCTTGACGCCGGCTTTCAGCAGCTCAGGCGCCTGGGCCATGGCGACGCCGTGCGGGGTGGCAAAGAACACCACGTCGCACTTGCTCAGGTCGGCATTTTCCGGCGACGAGAATTTCAGGTTCACGCGGCCACGCAGCGAAGGGAACATGTCAGCGACTGGCAAGCCGTCCTCTTTGCGCGAGGTGATTGCCGTCAGTTCCACATTCGGGTGGACTGCCAACAAACGCAGCAGTTCTACCCCGGTATAACCGGTACCGCCGACGATGCCAACTTTGATCATTGTTTTTTCCTTAAAAGTGCGTGGGAGAGTGGGCCATTTTATCAGCCATGCGCTACCGCTGCATGACAGTAGCAAATAGCAAAAAAGCCGCCCGGCATGTAGCCGGCGGCTTTTTGGGAGATGCGCCGCAAGCAGCGCACCACAGCGTAAAAATTAACGCTTCGAGAATTGTTTTGCGCGACGTGCTTTGCGCAGACCAACTTTTTTACGTTCAACTTCACGTGCATCGCGGGTTACGAAGCCAGCGCGTGCCAGGTCACCTTTCAGGCCCGAATCGTAGTCGATCAGAGCGCGGGTGATGCCGTGACGAACTGCACCTGCCTGGCCGGACTCGCCGCCGCCGTGAACGTTGACTTTGATGTCAAAACGTTCAACGTTGCCGGTCAGTTCCAGAGGCTGGCGAATCACCATCAGGCCGGTTTCGCGCGAGAAGTATTCCGACGCTGGCTTGCCGTTAACGATGATTTGGCCAGTGCCAACTTTGATGAACACACGAGCTACTGCACTCTTGCGACGGCCGGTGCCGTAATTGTAGTTACCGATCATGTCAGTTCCTTAGATTTCGAGTGCTTTAGGTTGCTGAGCAGCGTGCGGGTGCGAACCTTCAGCGTACACTTTCAGCTTCTTGATCATTGCGTAGCCCAGTGGGCCTTTTGGCAGCATGCCCTTGACGGCTTTTTCCAGAGCGCGACCTGGGAAACGCTGTTGCATTTTCAGGAAGTTGGTCTCGTAGATGCCACCTGGGTAGCCCGAGTGACGGTAGTAGGTCTTCTCGGTTGCTTTGGTACCGGTCACGCGCAGTTTGCCTGCGTTGATGATGACGATGAAATCGCCGGTATCGACGTGAGGGGTGAACTCAGGCTTGTGTTTGCCGCGCAGTCGGAGTGCCACTTCGCTGGCAACACGTCCGAGGACTTTGTCCGTCGCGTCAATCACGAACCAGTCGCGCTGGACTTCATGTCCTTTAGCGGAAAAAGTTTTCATGTGATGACTTTCTGTATTAAGAAATTACACGCTCAAATGGTGGTTCCGCTACTGAAACAGCGGACTCGGCCTTTTTATTTTCTTTCCTGAGCGAATGGAAAGCCGACAATCATAACCGCTTGTAGGCTTCCGAGTCAAGCCCGATCTGGCGCGCAGGCCGCAGAAACACAGGGCTGGCGCGCTCCATTACAATATGGACAAAGTTTTCTCACACGGAGAGTGCAATGGAATGCAAAGTTAGCTGGAATGGCCCGTCGGGCATGAGTTTCCTGGCCCAGACCGGTTCCGGCCATCTGGTCACCATGGATGGCGCACCGGAAGGCGGCGGCCACAACCTGGCGCCGCGCCCGATGGAAATGGTGTTGCTGGGCACCGGCGGCTGCACCGCGTACGACGTCGTGCTGATCCTGAAAAAAGGCCGCGCCGACATCCGCGGCTGCGAGTGCGTCTTGAAAGCCGAGCGCGCCGATACCGAGCCCAAAGTCTTCACCAAGATCAACTTCCACTTTGTGGTGACCGGCAGCGGCCTGAAGCCGGAGCAGGTCGAACGCGCCATCACGCTGTCGCACGACAAATATTGCTCCGCGTCCATCATGCTGGGCAAGACCGCCGAAATCACCCATTCGTTCGAAATCATCGAGGCCGCGTGAGGCTGCCACGCAGCCAGCGTCAGATGTAGTAGGCAGTGCCGGTCATGACCTTGCCCATGGCGGACATGACGGCTTGCACCGGCGCCGGCACATTGGCCGCCCCCAGACGCTGGGCGGCAGCGCCGTGCTCAATTTCATCAATGCGCATCTGGTCGACAATCGCGCGCGACTTGGCGTCCTGCGGCGGCAGCCGGTCCAGATGGCTTTCCAGATGCGCCTCGACCTGGCGCTCGGTCTCCACCACAAAGCCCAGGCTGCGGGCATCGCCCAGCACGGCAGCCACCGTACCGAGCGCATACGCACCGGCATAAAACAGCGGATTGAGCACGCTGATGTGGGAATTGAGTTCGCCCAAGCGCTGCGCGGTCCACGCCAGATGGTCCTCTTCCTCCCGGCTGGAATGCTCGAACTGCTCGCGGATGGCGTCCGTACGTGCAAAACGCGCCTGTGCGTTGTACAGCGCCTGCGCGCACACTTCGCCCACATGATTCACGCGCATCAGGCCGGCGGCATGGCGGCGCTCTGCTTCGCTCATCTCCGCATCCGCCGCATGGGCCGCCGGCGTCGGCCGCGAGGCCGATGCAACGCCAGTCACCACGCGCAGCGCCTTGTCGGCGCCGGCAATGAAACGGTCCAGGGGGGGGTGAAGATATGCAGCCATGAGCAAACTCGTGTCGTCAGATGGAAAGTCCCATTATAAGGGACCACCCTCTTATTTTGCGTCTGCCGCCTCACGTAGCTGACGCTGGCGTTCGATGTAGTCCGCCACCGGCCCGCGCACATCGATCCTGGAGATATCTTTGGCCACGCCCAGGTTCAGGCCCAGCAGGAAGGGAATGTTCTCCAGCGGCACTTCCGTGCAGTACTCGCCAAATGCTTTCAGAAAGCGCCTGGACTCCACCACCTGCACCACCTTCTCCCCGCTCATGTATTGCAGGATGCTGGTAATGCTGTGGCCCTTGCCGATGGTGTGATAAATGAAGCGGTTGAATTCGCTATCGAGCTTGTCGAAATCCAGGGTTTCCTTGGTCATCAGGCTGGACAGGTAATACAGTCCCAGCGCCACGCGGAAAAAGCCGGTGGATTCTTCACGGTCTATGCCAAACTGCATTACCGCCAGTATTTTTTCTTTCAGCTCAGGATTCATTTTTTCGCGACGCTCCCGTATGCGACTATAGCAAGAATAACGGCAAAGCCATCGACATCCAGTAGCTTGCGTGCCGGAATTTTTGCATGCTATTCTTGAAACTTTTCAATCGGGGACGGCACGATGATCGAGGTAAGCAACCTGGCCAAACGCTTTCGCGGGTCCGCGCGCGGCGCTGGTAACGCCACCACCCGCGATCCGCGCGATCATGACGGCTGGTTCCATGCGGTGCGCGATGTAAGCTTCCGCTGCGGCGCGGGCGAGGTGCTGGGCCTGCTCGGCCCCAACGGCGCCGGCAAAACCACCACGCTGCGCCTGCTCTCCAGCGCGCTTAGACCCGACGCCGGCAGCATCCACGCCAATGGCATCGACCTGCTTGCCGATCCGCTGGCGGCGCGCAAGCACATCGGCTTTTTATCCGGCAGCACCGGCCTGTATGGCCGCCTGACCGCGCGCGAAAACATCGAATACTTCGGCCGCCTGCACGGCATGAGTCCGCCCTACCTCAAACGCCGCTGCGACGAATTATTCGACCTGCTGCACATGCATGAGTTCAGCAACAAACGCGCCGACCAGCTGTCCACCGGCATGAAGCAGAAATGCGCGATCGCCCGCACCGTGGTGCATGAGCCGCAGATCGTCATTCTGGATGAGCCCACCACCGGCCTGGACGTGATGTCCGCCAAAATCCTGCTGGACTTTATCGCCAGCTACAAAGCGCTGCGCATCCCGCTGATCTTTTCCACACACCACCTGCATGAAGTGGAAAAGCTGTGCGACCGCGTCTGCATTATCAACCACGGCAAGACCGCCTTCCACGGCACCATGGACGAGCTGCGCCACCTGGGCGCCAGCGCCGATCTGTACGACGCCTTTGTCAGCGTCGTCAACCAGGAAGCCTGAACCATGTGGACCATCTACCTGAAAGAACTGCTGGAACTGGCGCGCGACCGCCGCACCTTCTTCTTCACCGTGTTCATTCCCGTGTTTGCCATGCCGCTGCTGTTTGCCGGCTTTGGCCTGCTGTCGAGCAGCATGTTCAAGCAGGCCAGCACGGCCGACATGGCGTACGCGATGTTTGGCAAGGAGCATGCGCCACAGCTGGCGGCACGCTTCGCCAGGGAAAAAGGCTTTCACGAAATTGCGTTGACCAGCCCGGATGACATCAAGGGCGCGATTGCTGCCGAGCGCATCAAGTTTGCGCTAGTGATCCCGCCCGGCCTCGACAGCCAGCTCAGCGCGCAGCAGCAAGGCGTGATCCAGCTGCACTACAACAGCGCCGCCGCCATTGACCTGACGCGCAAGCGCGTGCTGTCCGTGATCGGCGGCGAGAACCGCGTACTGCGCGAACATGCGCTGTCTGCCCTCAAGCTCAACCAGCAGCAGCTGGCTTTCGCGCTCGATCCCATCACGCTGGAAGACCACTCCACCGCCGACAAGCGCGAACAAATCGGCGCCATGGTGGGCGGCATGTTGCCGTATGTGCTGTTGATGGTGTGCCTGATGGCAGCCATGTATCCGGCCATCGATACTGGCGCCGGTGAAAAGGAGCGCGGCACGCTGGAAACCCTGCTGCTGGCGCCCGTGTCGCGCACCGGCATCGTGCTGGCCAAGTTCCTGATGCTGTTCACCATCGGCCTGAGTTCGGCGCTGCTGATGATCCTCAGCATGGGGCTGCTGCTGCACTTCTTTGGTCCGCACATCGGCGGCGACCTGGTGCTCATGGTGCGCGCCATCGGCCCGCTGGACCTGGCCATGGTGGCGCTGATGCTGGTGCCCACCGCCGCCATCTTTGCCGCCATCCTGCTATCGATCTCGGTCTATGCCAAAAGCTACAAGGAAGCTGCGGGGCTGATTTCGCCGCTGATCCTGCTTGCCATCATACCGATTTTTGTGGCCCTGCTGCCTGGTGTCGAGCTGAACTGGAAATGGGCGATGGTGCCGCTCACCAATGTCTCGCTGGCCATGAAGGAACTGGTCAAGGGAACCATGGACTACCGGATGTTATCCGTGATATTAATGTCAACAACCATCACGGCCGGCCTGCTGCTGGCCCTGTGCCGCTGGTGGTTCAACCGGGAGCAGGTTTTGTTCAGGAATTGACTAAGTTGTCTATTCAACTACGTAACCGGCCCTTACAGCCTGTTCCGCCAATTCTGCACTCTGGCGCACATTTTTGCCGCCCATCGCAATGGCGCCCCGAGTCTGGAACAAATTCAATACAATGCCATCATGTGAAAAGTGGTTTGTCGCGCAGAATCAGGAGTTAGCATGGAATTAAGTATCAGCAATTTGTCCAAGACGTACGCCAACGGTGTTGTGGCGTTGGACAATATTTCGCTCACCATCCCCACCGGGATGTTCGGCTTGCTCGGCCCTAACGGCGCCGGCAAATCGACGCTGATGCGTACCATTGCCACCCTGCAGGAATGCGACTCCGGTTCGGTGTTCTTTGGCGACCTTGATGTGCTCGATGAAAAAGACGAGATCCGCCGCCTGCTGGGCTATCTGCCGCAGGATTTCGGCGTCTACCCGAAGGTGACCGCTTACGAACTGCTGGACCATTTTGCCGTGCTCAAAGGCCTGAGCAACCGCCACCGCCGCCGCGAAGTGGTCGATGGGTTGTTGCAGCAAACCAATTTATTCGAAGTGCGCCACCAGCGCCTGGGCGGTTTCTCGGGCGGCATGCGCCAGCGCTTTGGCATCGCCCAGGCGCTGCTGGGCGACCCGAAACTTATCATCGTTGACGAACCGACCGCCGGCCTCGATCCGCAGGAACGCGTGCGCTTCCACAACCTGCTGTCCGACATCGGCGAAGACAAGACCGTCATCCTGTCCACCCACATCGTGTCCGACGTGGCCGACCTGTGCGCCAACATGGCCATCATCAACAAGGGGCATTTGCTGCTGTGCGGTCCGACCCAGGAACTGATTCACGAAGTCAGCGACAAGATCTGGGCGCGCTTCATCGACAAGCGCGACCTGCAATCGTTCCAGCTGCGCCATCCGGTGATCTCGTCGCGCCTGCTGTCGGGCCGCACGCTGATCCACGTCTACAGTGATAACGATCCGGGCGATGGCTTCGAGGAAGCCATCGGCGATCTGGAGGATGTCTACTTCGCCACCATCGCCGGCCGCCACCGCGCCGCGAACACCTGCGATTAAGGGCGCATCATGTTTGCCATCGCCTTCTTTGAAGCGCGCCAGCGCCTCAAGCTGATGTCGACCTGGGTCTACTTCCTGGGTTTCCTGGCCCTCACAATGCTGTGGATGGCTGCCGCCGGCGGCTTCTTCAAAGGCGCTTCCGTCACCTTCGGCAGCCAGCTCATCGACTCGCCGCGGTCGCTGATGTTCACCACCAGCTTCCTCGGCTCGCTTGGCGTGATCGTGATTGCCGCCATGATGGGGCGCTCAGTCCAGCAGGACTTCGAGTACGACATGCAGCACTTCTTCTTCAGCGCGCCGATCAAAAAGCACCAGTACATGTTCGGCCGCTTCCTCGGCGCCTACTTCACGCTGGCCGTGATCTTCACCAGCATCCTGCTCGGCGCGTGGCTGGGCAGCTTTGTGCCCGGCATCGATCCGGAACGGCTGGCGCATGCCGAGGCGATCGCCTACGTGATCCCCTATCTGATTGTCATTCTGCCCAATATCTTCATCTTTGGCGCCGTCTTCTTCATCATTGCCGCGCTGACGCGGCGCATGCTGCCGGTCTACATCTCCAGCGTGGTCATGCTGATCGGCTACATGGTGGCGCCGGGCCTGGCGCGCGACCTCGACTACAAAACCTTTGCCGCGCTGATCGACCCGTTCGGCACCACCGCCGTGATCCGCCTGACCGAATACTGGCCCATCATCGAGCGCAATACGCGCATGGTGTGGCCGGAAGGCGTGTACCTGCTGAACCGCGTGATCTGGGGCTCTGCCGCACTGGTCGGCCTGCTGGTCGGCTACTGGCGCTTCCACTTCATCGCCACCAGCGACAGCGGCCACGGCAAGCGCACCAGCACCGGCGAAGGCGAAATACCGCAGCACCTGTCGCAGGTCTCGACCAATACCCAGGAAGCGCCAGACTTCCAGTCGCGCAGCCTGGCCTGGCTGCTGCTCAAATCCAGCTGGCTCAACCTGCGTGAAACCACCAAGAACATCTACTTCCTCGTGATCGTGCTGGCCGGCGTGCTCATGATGTTTGCCGCCTCGCTCGATATGGGCTCGATGTTTGGCACCAATACCTATCCGGTTACCTACCAGGTGCTGGACATCGTCACCGAAACCTTCGCGCTGTTCATGATGGTGATTACCACCTTCTACGCTGGCGAGCTGGTGTGGCGCGAACGCGAGGCGCGCATGGGGCAGATGCTGGACGCACTGCCGATTCCCAGCTGGCTGCCGCTGCTGTCCAAACTGTTTGCCCTGATCGGCCTGCAAGCGCTGCTCATGGTGGTCATCATGCTGACCGGCATGGCGATCCAGATTTTCAACGGTTACTTCCTGCTCGAGCCCGGCCTGTACCTGCACCAGCTGTTCCTGGTGCATATGCCCTACTACGTACTGATCGCCGTGTTGTCGATCGCCATGCAGGTGATGATCAACCAGCGCTACATCGCCTACTTTGCGATGATTATTTTCTACATCGTCAGCCTGACCGCCGGTACCACCGGGCTGGACAACCCGATGCTGGTGTATGGCAACACGCCTTCCATCATTTACTCGGCCATGAACGGCTACGGCCACTACCTGATCCGCGAACGCTGGTACGAAGCCTACTGGGGCGGCGCGGCGCTGCTGCTGACCGTGCTGTCGCTGCTGTTCTGGGCACGCGGCACCAACGACGGCTGGCGCCAGCGCCTGCAACTGGCACGCCATGCGCTGACCATGCCGGTGCTGGCCACGATAGCCGCCGGCGTGCTGATTTTTGCCGGCGCCGGCGCCGTACTGTTCTACAACCAGCACGTGGCCGACTGCTACAAATCGGCCTACGACAAGGAAGAAGAAAAAGCCAGCTACGAACGAAAATACAAGCAATACGCCGTGCTGCCGCAGCCGCGCATTACCGATGTCAAACTGAATGTGGACATCTGGCCGGAACAGCGCACGCTGATCGTCAAAGGCAGCTACACCTTGCAGAACAAGGGCAAGCAAGCCGTCACCGACATCATCGTCACGCAAGACAACACCGTGGCCCAATACCATGTGCGTTTCGGCCAGCAGGTCCGCAATGGCCTGCAGGACAGCGCGCTGGGCTTCTACACCTACAAGCTGACCACGCCGCTGGCGCCGGGCGCCCAGCTGGCCATGGAATTCGAAGTCAGCTATACGCCGCAAGGCATCCTGGGCATGGGCCGCGATACGCCCGTGATCGCCAACGGCACCTTCTTCAACAACAGCTTCATGCCGCACATCGGCTACCAGCAGGAAGCGGAACTGAACGACGCCCGCGACCGCAAGAAACACCAACTGCCGGCGCGCGAGCGCATGCTGCCGCGTGACGATCCGGCCGGCCTGGCCAACAACTTCGCCAGCAGCGACGCCGACTGGATCACCTTCGACGCCACCGTCGGCACCAGCGCCAACCAGACCGCGATTGCGCCGGGCATGCTGGTCAAGGACTGGACCAGCAAAGGCCGCCGCTACTTCCACTACAAGATGGACCAGCCGATGCTGAATATGTACGCCTTCCAGTCGGCGCACTACCTGGTCAAGCGCGACTGGTGGCAGGACGTCGGCATCGAGCTGTACTACCATCCGGGCCATGAATACAACCTGGACCGCATGGACAAAGGCATCAAGGAATCGCTGGACTACTACAGCAAAAACTTCGGCCCCTACCAGCACAAACTGGTACGCATCGTCGAGTTCCCGCGCTACGCGCAGTTTGCCCAGTCGTATCAGAACACCATCCCGTATTCGGAAGCGATCGGCTTCATCGCCAAGGTCAACGACAAGAATCCCAAAGACATCGACTACCCGTTCTACATCACCGCGCATGAAGTAGCGCACCAGTGGTGGGGCCATCAGCTGGTGGGCGGCAACACGCGCGGCAGCACCGTGCTGAGCGAAACGCTGGCCGAGTACTCCGCGCTGATGGTGATGAAAAAGAATTTCGGCGCCGGCAAAATGCGCCGCTTCCTGCACTACGATCTGGACATGTACCTGGTGGGCCGCGCGCTGGAGCGCAAGAAAGAACTGCCGCTGGCAGAAAACGAAAACCAGAACTATATCCAGTACCGCAAGGGCAGCCTGGCGATGTACCAGCTACAGGACATCATCGGCGAAGACAAAGTCAACGGCGCGCTGAAAGCCATGCTGCTCCAGTATGGTCACCAGTCCGGTCCTTATCCGAGCGTGAACGTGCTGGTGGACGCGCTGCGCAAGGTCACGCCGGCCGACCAGGCCTACCTCATCGACGACCTGTTCAACCACATCGTGCTGTACGAGAATCACGCCACACTGGCGACCGCGCGCAAGCTCAACGACGGCAAATACGAAGTCAGCTTCACCGTCAGCGCCGCCAAGGTGCGTGCCGGCGAACAGGGCGAAGAAAAAGACGTGCCGATGCGGGACTGGATCGACATTGGCGTCGACGACAAAGACGGCAACAGCCTGCTGCGCGAGCGCAAGCTCATCGACAAGAAAGACAGCAACTACACCGTGATCGTCAGCGGCCGGCCAGCGAAAGCGGGCATCGACCCCGACAACAAGCTCATCGACCGCAAGCCCGACGACAATATGATTAACGTCGAACTACAAACCCAATAAACCCGCCGTGTTCAGGCGGCGAGCTGCAGGCGCTGCTTGCCTGCGACGGGTGCCGGGTGCAGTTTAAAGACGGCGACAATGGCAGTCAGCGCATCGGCCTGATCGTGCAGCGAGGCTGCTGCGGCGGCCGCTTCTTCCACCAGCGCGGCGTTCTGCTGCGTCACCTGGTCCATCTGGCCGATGGCCTGGTTGACCTGCTCGATGCCGCTGCTCTGCTCCAGTGAAGCCGAGGTGATTTCACCCATGATGTCGGTCACGCGCTGGATGCTGTCCACCACCTCCGTCATCGTGGTGCCCGCTTGCGTGACCAGCATGCTGCCCGCATTGACCTTGTCCAGCGAGTCGTCGATGAGGCCCTTGATCTCTTTGGCAGCGGCAGCGCTACGCTGCGCCAGATTGCGCACCTCGGACGCCACCACCGCAAAGCCACGGCCCTGCTCGCCTGCACGTGCCGCTTCCACCGCAGCGTTGAGCGCCAGGATATTGGTCTGGAAAGCGATGCCGTCGATCACGCTGATGATGTCGGCGATCTTGCGCGACGAACCATTGATGGCTTCCATGGTATTCACCACTTCCGACACCACGCCGCCGCCACGCTGCGCGACTTCCGACGCTTTCACTGCCAGCTGATTGGCCTGGCGCGCGTTGTCGGCATTCTGCTTCACGGTCGAGGTCAGTTCCTCCATCGAGGAGGCCGTCTCTTCCAGGCTGGACGCCTGCTCTTCGGTACGGCCGGACAGGTCCAGATTACCGGCCGCGATCTCGCTGGATGCAGTCGAGATGCTTTCCGTACCGTTGCGCACTTCGGTCACAATGCCAATCAGGCCAGCATTCATTTTTTGCAAGGCGTCCAGCAGGCGGCCCGTTTCATCCGTGCTATTGACTTCGATATGGCTGGTGAGGTCCTTGCGCGCCACCGCCTCGGCGACTTCCACCGCCACCCCCAGCGGTATCGTAATGCCCCGCGTGAGACGCCATGCACAGACCACGCCCAGCGCCAGCACCAGCAGGCCCAGCACGATCATGAAGGTACGGCTGCGTTCATACAGGTCTTCAATGCGGGCCGCGTTGGCATCGATGCTCTTGCGCTGCAAATCGAGCAAGCCGCTCAGCGAGCCCAGGTAAGCCTTGCCGTCCGGCGTGAAACGCTTGTCCAGCACCTCCGCCGCTTCCTCGAACTTGCCGTCCTTCTTCAGCGCGACAATCGCGTCGCGCGAAGCCAGGTAACGTTTGCGGTTGGCCATCATGTCAGTGAACAGGGCTTTTTCCGCCTCGCTTTCCAGCAGCGGCTCCACCTTCTTCTGCAGGCCGTTCACCTCAGCGGTGGACGATGCCGTCTCCTCCGCAAAGAACGGCCCCAGCGACGGATCGGAACTCTTCGAGATGGCCGACGTACGGCGCACGCTCGTATGGATCAAACGATACCAGTCCGCAATCATGCGTTCCTTGGCCAGCGGCTGCTGCATCATGTCGCGCGTGGCGGTGGCAACCGACTGCATGTGACTGATACCGATCACCGTCATCAAAATCATCAACGCCAATACCAAACCAAAGCCCGCCGCAAGGCGCGTGCCAATTTTCAAATTTTTCATGATGAATGCGCCCGCGAAGGCAATATTGGAAATAAAGAAGCGTTACTACTATTGAAACTACGACTCGGGCAGAAGAAGTGAGTTGCCCTACAGAATCACCAGTTTAGCACAGCAACTAATTTAATGCTGGCGTGTGACTAGGCTGTGACGGACAACAGGTTGACGATGCCCATGTCGTAGGAACTGGAGATGACCGTGCCGGCCAGATTGGGATTGGTTTTCAGCAGCTCGGCCCAGTTGCTCGCGGCCTGTTCGGACAGTGTCGTGCTAATCGCGCCAGTGCCCGTATACACCCCCGAGGATGTCGCACTTTCCGTCAGCGAAGAAAGGATGTTCTGATCCTGTGCCAGCTGCGCCGTATTGGACGTATCCACATTGCTGCCCTCTTTCGGCGTAGCAATCGTTTCCTCGGCCTGGCCCGCCTGCTGCAAAGTATTCAACAGACCGGCAGGCGAATACACCGTCGCCCCGGTCGAGCCGCCCAGCGACGCCACCACGGCCGATTGCGCCGACAACGTCACCGCCTGCGACGACAACTCTGCAGCCGCCGTCGCTGCCGCAGGCGCAGCAGTAGGCACATACGGCTGATAAGCCGCATTGGAGGTCACAGTGTTGAGCGAGACAGTCATGATGCCTTCAATATAGTAGCTGGCAGCAGCATGCGCAAGCGCAAAAAATCCGGGGTCAGGTCCGTCATTTCTACATGAGCCCGTGTAGAAATGACGGACCTGACCCCGGATTGGGCTTAGATCTTGGCGGCGTCGTGGTCGCGCTTGACCTTGTCTTCGTGGCGCTGCACTTTTTCTTCGTGGCGCGCTACTTTGGTTTCCTGTTTGTCAGCCTGGCGATGGGCAATGACTTTTTCGTCATGCTTGATGTCCTGCTTCTGCTGCCGGATTACCTGCTGCTCGCCGCGACGTGCCTGGTCCAGTTGCTGGGCGCCGGCGAGGTCGCCTTTTTTCACGTCGGCTTGCTCGGCGCGGGCCAGCGTGGTGCGCTGCTGACGTTCGGCTTGCAGTTGCTGTTGGCCGGCGGCGACTTCATTTTTCTTCATGGCGATCACGGCATTGTCGTGCTTGATCTCGCGGTTGTCCTGATGGATCTGTTTGCTGTCCTGGCGTATCTGCGTGTTGTCTTGGTGGACCTGGGCCACTGGATTTTGCGCAAACGCTGCAGCGCTGATCATCGAAAGCAGGCCGGTCATCATCAGGGTTTTGGTTTTCATGACGGTGTTCCTTTTCTTGAGGTTTGCAGACCGCTGTTCATCAGCGTCTTGTGCATTCAACGCGGCCGCCTCTAGCAGAGAAGACCACATTTCCGTAAGAAAAGTTACGAGTTGTATCTGGCCAGCGCTGACGCCAGGTCGCGTTGCCAGGCACTGGCTTGCGCGCGGTTCCACACCAGCGCCACCTGTTCGACGCACTCGAACGCGCAGTCGGTGACGTGGATGCGGCGTAGCGCCGTATCGGCCAGCGCGAAGTCGGGCAGATAGGCCAGGGCCTGCCCTGCTTTCACCAGGCTGAGCAGCAGTTGCAGGTCGTCAGCCCAGTAACGGATCTTGCGCGGCAGCTGGTCGTCCCGCCAGCCGTCGGAGCGCGCGCCGCGCTGCATGCCGCAGAATAGCGAACGCGATGGACAGGCAAAATCGTGTTTCAATACTTCGGCAGTTTTCGCCTTGAGCTTACGCGCTTTAACTAGCGGATGATTTTTCCCCGCCATCAGGTGCAGTGTGATGCTGCCAAGTGGTGTCACTTCCCATTCGTCCGACCAGTGCTCGCCACGTCCCTCAATCACATCGCTGGTGACGATAGCGGCGTTGATGTCGCCACGTGCCAGTGCGGCCAGCGCTTCGTCTTCAAACATGGCTTGCATGCGCAGGCTCGCTTGCGGGTAGGCGCTTAATGCCTGCGACAGCATTTCGCCATGACGCCACAGCAGAATCGCCGGGCCGGCGATGCGGCTGTCGATCGCGGCCTGCTCGCCCATCAGATCCGCCTTGGCCTGGTCGGCCAGCGCCAGCAAGGTCTGCGCGCGGTTCAGCATGAGCTGGCCGCTGTCGTTGAGCACCAGCTGTTTGCTGCTGCGATCAAACAGCGGCTTGCCCAGTGCCTCTTCCAGCCGCTTGAGCGCCTTCGACACGGCCGATGGCGTCAGATGCAGCTCCTGCGCAGCCGCCCCCAGCGACGGGCGGCGCGCAGCGCTGACGAAGACGCGTAAATCGCTGAGGTTCATGGTTTCCTAGTGGGACACAAAGAGTGAATTTAAGTTGCTTTACTGGATACGCCCATCATCATACCATTCCAGCACTATGACCACGACCAAACAATGGATCTACCGCCGCCAGCCGACGGGCCAGATCACGACCGAACACTATGAACTCGTCGAGCAGACGCTGGACAGCACACTGTCCGATGGCGAGGTGCTCATCGCGGCACGCTACTTCAGCGTCGATCCCTATATGCGGATTGGCCAGTCGAGCAAGCCGACTTACGACGCCGAAGCGCATCCGCTGAACACCGTGCAGCAGGGTACCGTAGTCGCGCAGGTATTGGCGTCCAATGCCGCCGGCTTGCAGGAAGGCGATTGGGTGCAGAGCTACACGGGTTGGCAAACGCACGCGCGGATTCACGCCAGCGCCGTGAAGCGCATCGATCCCGATGCCGCACCAGTGACGACCGCGCTCGGCGTGCTGGGCATGCCCGGCCGCACCGCATGGTTCGGCTTGACGGAATCCGGCAAGCCGCACGCAGGCGAAGTGGTGGTGGTCTCCGGCGCTGCCGGTGCAGTGGGATCGCTGGTCGTGCAGTTCGCCAAGCGCCATGGTGCGCGCGTGCTGGGCATCGCTGGCGGCGCGGCCAAATGCGACTGGGTACGCGACACGCTGGGCGCTGATTGGGCCATCGACTACAAATCCTACCGCGATGCCGATACACTGGGCGCTGAGATCAAACGCCTGACGGGCGGTGTCGACGTCTACTTCGACAACGTTGGCGGCATGGTGACGGATGCGGTCATCCCGCTGATCAACCGCCGCGCGCGCATTGTGATCTGCGGCCAGATCAGCCAATACAGCGGCGGTCTTGAGACGCCAGAGCTGGGGCCACGTCTGCTGCACCACATGCTGTACCAGCGCGCCACGATACAAGGCATGCTGGCGCGCGACTACCTGCACCGCATGGATGAAATGATCCGCATCGTCGGGCCGTGGGTGAAGGCGGGCGACATCGTCTTTGAAGAAACCGTGATCGACGGCTTTGAACAACTGCCCACCGCACTGAATTCGCTGTTCACCGGCGACCACCGCGGCAAGCTGCTGGTGCGCGCATGAAAACCTTCGCCGCTTTGATGCTGCTGGCCGGTAGCGCAGCAGCGGCAGACGTCACCTACGGCGAACATGGCATGGCGCTCTTCGGTGGCAAGGAGGGCCTGTACGCCTCGCATCTGCCGATGTTCCATGCGCCGCACGATTATCAGGTGGTGCTGCAAGTGCATGTCGCCGATCCCGCCACCGATGCCGCGTTACGCCAGCGCCTCGATGGCAAGACGGCCTTGTGGACCATCGCGCCAGAAAAATTCGAGCTCTCGCGCCTGGCGCCACAAGCCGCCACGCCGCTCAGGCAGTTCAAGGCAGACCTGGTGCTCGGCCATTTTGAACAGGGCGGCAAAACCCAATACGCGGCCTCCACTATCGTTGTGGACAAGGTGCTGTTTTTCCACAAGCTCTCGCCCGAACAGCGTGCCAGCGTTAGCAGCACCTATATGCAGATCGGCGATGGCCAGCAGCGCTACCTCGTGAAGCAAATCGACAGCCGTCCTGATTACGACCACATCATCGCTTACCGCGCGGCACGTGGTGCAGCGCATACAGACATCACCGTCATCAAACGCGGGCTGAGCCAACCCAACGCCGCCGAACTGGCGGCTGCGCTGCACGCGCAGCGCAACACCATCCGCGGCACGATTTATTTTTATACCGACGATTTAAAATGAGCCAGCTAGCGTCAGCATTGCTTACGGTGTTGCCACGCCGTTGCTCCCAGGCTGCGAGATGCGTTTGCGCAGGTAGTCTGACACTTGTGGATCAAGTTGGCTCAGATCAAATTGACCTTGTTCGATCATTCCGGCGTTAACACCGCAAACGAATGCCTTGCTAGCCCAGCCTTTAGATGCGTCCTGCGGGATCAGCTTCTTATAATCGGTTTCAACCTGGTGCGGCACCTGCTTGTTGAGCATGTTATCAAGTTCAGCCTTAGCCGCCGGAGCATTGACCTCGTCCAGCAGTTCGCTTCGCACCCGCATGTTCTCCAGAAGGAGGTCGGCATGGCGTTTCTGCCAGGCTGCAACGGCAGCGGTCACCTTGTGCCGCGCAGATTTATCCGCGCTTGCACAATATGCTTCCACCTTCTTCAATAGCGATTGGGTCATGGCAGGTGAGTAGGCTGCACGTCCGCGCACAAATGATTCATCGACAGCAGCGGAGCCTTGGGCAGCTACGATCCTGGGCAGGACAATCGCCACGACTAATGCGCACAGTTTAATGGGAGGCATAGGCTGTAGAGTTTTTCTTACTGAGGTATGGAAACAGCAATTGGGTTCAATTGGCGACTCGGAGACGGCATCTAACTTTTTAACCGCTCGCACAATGAAAAACGGGACACTTGCGTGTCCCGTTTCTTTAAGCCGCTTTTTTAGCAACGGCCTTCTTGGCTGCCGGTTTTTTCGCTGCCGGCTTTTTGACGGCTGCAGCTTTTTTGACCGGGGCTTTTTTCACCACAGCTTTTTTCTCTTCCGCTGCGCCCTCTTCGGTCGCTGCGGCAGCTTTGCCTTTGGCTGGCGCCTTGGCTTTGCGCTCTTCGAACTCGAAGCTGATCTTGCCGTCCTTGCCCTTCACCAGGAAGGCCTTAAACGGACGGCGCGTGCGCTGCGAAACAAAGCCTGGCAGCAGATCGGTCTTGCCGTCGTTGAGCAGCTTGGCCATCTGCTCTGGCAGGATCTCCTGCTGCAGGATGATGCGGCCGCTGCGGAAGTCGCAGGTCTTCGGTTTGGCGACGCTATGTTCGCACACATAGGCCAGGCCCATTTCGTAGACGCCACCATTGCACTTCGGGCACGGACCCAGCGGGGTCTGGCCGGTGAAGTCCACGGGTTCCGAATCTTCCGAATCATCGTTCTGGCCGAAGTCGAACTCCAGCTTGAAGTTCTTGATCTCTTCATCTTTCACGATGCGCAGGATGGCGGCGAACGGACGGCCCATCTTGGAGCGGAAGCCTTGCAGCGGGCCGATGGTACGGTCGCGCAGCAGCTGTTCCACTTCATCGATTTCAAACTGGCGGCCACCTGGGGTTTTGCTCATCGAGAATTCGCACTTGGTGCAGGCGAAGCGGCGATAGTTTTCCTTCACCACGCTACCGCAGTTCGGGCATGGCGCCACCAGCGTGTGGTACTCGCCTGGAATCGTATCGTTGTCGTATTCCTTGGCGCGCTTGACGATCACCTGGGTCATCTGCGCAATCTCACGCATGAATTCATCACGCGAGATTTTGCCCTTCTCCATTTGCGACAGCTTGTATTCCCACTCGCCGGTCAGCTCTGGCGCGGTCAGTTCGTTGACGCCCAGGCCACGCAGCAGCGTCATGAGCTGGAATGCTTTGGCGGTCGGCATCAGCTCGCGGCCTTCGCGCAGCAGATACTTCTCGGAGATCAGACCTTCAATCGTGGCGGCGCGCGTGGCTGGCGTGCCCAGGCCCTTGCCGGCCATGGCGTCGCGCAGTTCGTCGTCTTCCACCAGCTTGCCGGCGCCTTCCATGGCGGACAGCAGCGTCGCCTCGGTGTAGCGTGCAGGCGGCTTGGTGACCAGACCGTTGGCGTCGACCTTGTCGGTCAGGACTTTCTCGCCTTTGGCCACCGGCACCAGGCTCTTGTTGCTGCCTTCTTTCTCTTTGTCGTCGCCGTCCGCTTCCTTGCCGTAGATCGCCAGCCAGCCCGGATTGGTCATGACCTTGCCTTCAGTCTTGAAGGTGTGGCCCGACACTTCGGTGTAGCGCGTGGTGACCTGGAATTCCGCCACCGGGAAGAACACGGCCATGAAGCGGCGCGTCACCAGGTCGTACAGTTTTTGCTCAGGCTCGGACAAATTCTTCGGTGCGATCGGCGTTGGGATGATCGCAAAGTGATCCGAGATCTTGGTGTTGTCGAAGATGCGCTTGTTCGGCTTGACCCAGCCCTTGTCCAGGATCTGCTTGGCGAACTGGTGATAGTTATTGTTCTCTTTCACCGAGTCCAGCGTCAGCTTGACGGTGTCCAGATAGTCTTCCGGCAGATGGCGCGAATCGGTACGCGGGTACGTCAGCACCTTGTGCTTTTCGTACAGCGCCTGCGCCAGGCCCAGGGTATTTTTTGCCGAGAAGCCGAAGCGCGAGTTGGCCTCACGCTGCAGGCTGGTCAGGTCGAACAGGCCAGGCGCCATCGAGGTGGTCGGCTTGGATTCTTCGGTAACGTTACCCTGCTTGCCGCGCACCGCCACCGCGATGGAGTCGGCCGCAGCCTTGCTCCACAGGCGTTCGGCGCGCTTCTCGGGATCGTTTTCGTCTTTCTTGAACTTGGTGTCCAGCCAGCGGCCTTCGTACACGCCGGCGGCGCAGACGAATTCGGCGCGCACTTCCCAGTAGTCGCGCGGGATGAATTTCTTGATTTTCTCTTCACGCTCGACCACGATCGACAGGGTCGGCGTCTGCACGCGGCCCACGGTGGTCAGGTAGAAGCCGCCCTCTTTCGAGTTGAAGGCGGTCATGGCGCGGGTACCGTTAATGCCGATCAGCCAGTCCGCTTCCGAGCGGCAGCGCGCGGCGTCGGCCAGCGGCATCATCTCGTCGTCGGTGCGCAGATGCGAGAAGCCGTCGCGGATCGCGGTCGGCGTCATCGACTGCAGCCACAGACGCTTGACCGGCTGCTTGGCCTTGGCGTTCTGCGCGATCAGGCGGAAGATCAGTTCTCCTTCGCGGCCCGCGTCACATGCGTTAATCAGGGTGGTCACGTCTTTACGCTTGATCAGCTTGTTGAGCACCTTGAGGCGGGCTTCGGTCTTGGCGATCGGATTGAGCGCAAAGTACGGCGGAATCATCGGCAGGTGCGCAAAGCTCCATTTGCCGCGCTTGACGTCATGTTCTTCCGGGACGGCGATTTCCAGCAGGTGACCGACGGCGGAGGACAACACGTACTCGTCGGATTCGAAGTACTCATCGTGCTTGGTAAAGCCGCCAAGCGTCTTCGCGATATCGTTCGCGACAGAAGGCTTCTCGGCGATGATGAGGGTTTTGCTCATATTTTTAATATCTCGTTTGTAACACTTTGGAGGGACAGCATGCGCATGATACATGCATAGCGCAGCAATCTGCACGTTTCTGTCACAGTCTTGTCAAAGCGCCAATAATAAGCGGATTGCCGGCGGCACTGCAAGCGCACTGAGACGCGACGCCGATTATGGCGTGCTTTTATTGCGCACAGGGAAGTTTTTGGACTTAATGCAACAGGCGCGGCGCCTGGTCTTCGTCCGAGCCAAACAGATCGTCAAACATCAGGGCATCCGGCTCTTTGCCCTGGCTCCAGAGCAACATCAGCACGATGACCTTGAGCTTGCCCAGCGATACCGGCATTTCGTCCAGCGCCAGCGCGCGCTCCACCACGATTTCGCGTTGCAATGGAGACAATACCTTGGCAGATTCCAGGAACTGGATGAAGCCAATGGCGGCCGGCCCCAGCGCATCCACTTCCTCTTCCACATAGAAGCGGGTGCCGGTCGAGGTTGCCGTGAGCGAATGTTCCACACCGGCCATGGCCGTCAGGTCAGTCAGCCACACCAGGGCCTCGGAGATCTCGACGTCGTCAAAACCGACGGCCGAAAGCTTCTTGGCCAATGCAGCCGGTTCCGGACAGGCATCGGGACGGTAATAAGTCTCGTAGAGATAAACAAGGACGTCGAACATGGCTCTACTCTATCAGTTAAAACAGATTGGATACAAGTGCTGTTCAGGTCCGCAGGCGCTGGAACATGCCGCCTGGCAAGCGTTCCAGCAGACCTGCCAGCTCCAGCGCCAGCAACTGTCCTTGCAGCTCGGCAGCGGATTGTCCCAGATGCAGCGCCAGCACTTCGGCCTGTACCGGGTCTGAGCCGACAGCCTCCAGTACGCGGTCGACAAAACTGTCATCGAATCCCGCCCTGCCGCCCGCCACGCCGTCCGTTTCCATTTGCAAAGCTTGCAATACATCCGCAGCAGTTTCCACCAGTTTGGCGCCCTCGCGTATCAGCTGGTGACAGCCTTTGGACAGTGTCGCATGAATTGATCCCGGCACGGCGTACACATCGCGGCCTTGCCCGGCGGCCAGCCGCGCGGTGATGAGCGAGCCGGACTTCTGCGCCGCTTCCACCACCAGCACGCCGCGCGACAGGCCGCTGATGATGCGGTTGCGACGCGGGAAAGTATCCTTGCTGGGCGCGGTGCCCAAAGGACACTCACTAATTAAACAGCCCTCTTCGGCGATCCGGCGCGCCAGTCCGCTATTGCGCGCGGGATAGATACGGTCGGCGCCCGTGCCCAGCACAGCGATGGTGCTGCCAGGGCCGTTCAGGCCGCCCGTGTGGGCAGCCGCGTCAATGCCCAGCGCCAGCCCGGACACCACCGTCACCCCCGCCTCGGACAGGCTTTGCGCCAGCTGTTCGGCATTCGCCACGCCCTGGCGGCTGGCGTTGCGCGAACCGACCACCGCCACCGAGCGCGCCAGCAACAACTCTGCACGGCCTTCACGTACAGTAGCAGCGGCGCGGCAACGATGTTGCTCAAGCATTCAGGGTAGCCAAGGTCACCCCATAGCAGCAAGCGGTTGCCGGGCTGCTGCTGCCAGGCCTGCATGGTATCCAGCCATGCCTCGGGCACGGCGGCGCGCGGCCCCAGGATGGCGTCGGCCTGACCTGGTTTGACGAGGGCCAGCAACTGCGCGCGGCTGGCCGCAAAGATGGCGCTTGGCGTCTTGAAGCGTTCCAGCAAGCGATGCGCTGTCAACAGGCCGATGCTGCCGGTCTGTTGCAGACGCAGCCAGTCCGCCAGCACCGGCCTGCTCACTTCGTTTGGGGTGTCCGTGGCTTGCACGGTAGGGCTTACTCCGGCGACTTGGCAACATCGCCCACTTCCACCGGCGCTGTCACCTGCATGATCAAGCCGTAGGAAATATGCTTGAACGTGCGGAAGATAAACAGGCTGCCCACTTCTTCATCCGGCAGCCTGACCTGCTGCTCACGCCCGAACCAGCCTTTCTTGGCCGTGGAATCGCTTACAGTTCTTCCCGCATGGTACAGCTGCAAAACCGCGCCAATATCGAGCCCATCAAGCTTTCCGCGATTAATACTGACAATCTGATTCTGGCCCGCGTGGGTCACGCCGCCGTAGACCGCCACCACGTGCGCCGCCACCTGCTGCTCCGGCGGATGCGGCACGTAGTTTTGCATCGGCGTCGGCGGCACGGCGCGCAACTGGTCACCCTTGCCCATTTCCTGATTGGCAGTCGCCACCGTAAAAGTGTGCACATCGCTGGCGCCCGGCCTGGCTTCCGCCTGCAATTTCAGCGTGCCCAGATAAAACGCCTCGTAGCCGATGATTTGTTTGGTAACCGGATCTTTCAACGGCGCACCTGGCCGGAACACCTGGAACGAACTGTTGTCCTTGAGCTCGCCGCGCACATAGGCCTTGTCGCCCTTGCCGAGGAAGACGCGCCCTTCCTGCGTGGCCACGATGCGCGGCGCTCCTTTCAACTCGTCATCTTCAATAATCAGCGGCTGGGTCAGGAACGGTTCGATCACACCGGCGGGAATGGAGGGCACGGCATCCTTGCCCAAGCCCTGAGTACGGGTGCGTGGCTGCAGGCGGTCATTGCTGAGTGAGCCGGCGCCGCCATCAGCATCGAGCCGATTGCCCAACCGCAGGCGGCCCGCTGCACGGTCAAACCAGATGATCTGGCCCGGATAGATCCAATGGGGATTGGCAATTTCTTCACGGTTCATGCCCCACACAGTGGGCCAGCACCATGGTTTTTGCAGGAAAGTCGCGGAAATATCCCACAGGGTATCGCCTTTGACGACCGTGTGGCTGTCCGGCGCATCGGCACGAAACTCGCAGCTGAGGGGCGCCGCCGAGGCGGCCGAGGCGGCGGTAAAAAGGGCGGCCAGTGCTAAGCGGGTACCGACTGTGCTAAAATTTTTCATTAATAGGTCCAGTAAGTGCGCCGCAAGCACACGGCAGCTGAGCAGTAAAGCTTGCCAATTTGAATCAAATTCTGCCCATAAAACCCTGAACTAGCAAGCGAAACCGCGCACCACAAAACGGCGTGGTTATCCGGCATTAACCCAGGCATTAGCAAGGCATTCACATAGTTTTCACTTCGTTATCATGGCTATTCTAAATATTCTGCGTTACCCCGATCCACGTCTGCACAAAGTGGCCGTACCGGTCACTGTCTTTGACGAGCGTCTGGAAAAACTGGTCGCCGACATGGCCGAAACCATGTACGACGCGCCTGGCATCGGCCTGGCCGCTTCCCAGGTGGACGTACACGAGCAAGTGGTGGTCATCGACACCACCGAAGACAAGAGCGCGCTGGTCGCCTACATCAATCCGGAAATCCTGTGGAGCAGCGACGACAAGCAGGTCTACGACGAAGGCTGCCTGTCCGTGCCTGGCATCTACGATGGCGTTGAGCGCCCATCCAAAGTCAAGGTGCGCGCCTACGACGTCAAGGGCCAGCCGTTTGAAGTGGACGCCGACGGCCTGCTGGCGGTCTGCATCCAGCACGAGATGGATCACCTGCTAGGCAAAGTCTTTGTCGAGTACCTGTCGCCGCTCAAGCGCAACCGCATCAAGGCCAAGCTGCAAAAGGAAGAACGCGGCATGCAGCGTGAAGCCCAGTTGCGCGCCCAGGGCCGCCGCTTTTAATCGATGACCCAGGCCATGAAAGTCATCTTCGCCGGTACGCCCGAATTTGCCGCTGTCGCCTTGCAGTCGCTGCACGAGGCAGGCTTTGAGATCCCGCTGGTCCTGACCCAGCCTGACCGCCCGGCCGGCCGTGGCATGCAGCTGCAGCCATCTGCCGTCAAGCAGTACGCGGTCAAGCATGGTATTAAAGTGCTGCAGCCGCTGTCGCTGCGCACCGACAGCAAGGATCCGCAGCGCGCGGAAGAAGCCAAGGCCGCGCATCAGCGCCTGCTGTCCACGCCCTACGATGTGATGGTGGTGGCAGCCTATGGCCTGATCCTGCCGCGCAGCACGCTGGACATCAAACCGTGCATCAACATCCACGGTTCGCTGCTGCCGCGCTGGCGCGGCGCCGCGCCGATTCATCGCGCGATCGAGGCGGGCGACAGCGAGACCGGCATCACCATCATGGAAATGGAAGAAGGCCTGGACACCGGCCCGATGCTGCTCATCGAACGCATCGCCATCGACGACAGCGACACCACCGGCAGCCTGCACGACAAGCTGGCCGCACTGGGCGGCAAGATGATCGTCGAAGCACTGGGCAAGATGCAGCACCAGCAGCTGGAGGCCGTGGTGCAGCCCGAAGAAGGCGTCAACTACGCCGCCAAGATCAGCAAGGAAGAAGCCACGCTGGACTTCACGCAATCGGCCGTGGAGATCAGCCGCAAGATCCGCGCCTTCAATCCCTTCCCTGGCGCGCATGGCTCGGTGAATGGCACCGTCATCAAACTGTGGGGTGCAGAGGTCCTGGATGGCGGCAGCAAATCGCCAGCAGGCACCGTGCTTGCAGCCGATGCGCAGCATGGCATCGTGGTCGCCTGCGGTACCGGTTCGCTGCGCCTGACCGAACTGCAAAAACCAGGTGGCAAGCGTCTGCCTGCCGCCGAGTTCATTAAAGGCTTCCCGCTGGAAGGCCTGAGCTTCGCTTAATTCACCGTGAAGTGTTCGGCGCAGACACCCTCCACCGGGTGGCCTGCGCCGTGATTCATCAACACCGTACGCAAGGCCAGCAACGACGCACGCTGCCTGGCCAGCGCGGCCTGCTGCTGCTCCACCTCCTGTAGCAAGATGCTGGTCTGCCGCATGGTCTTCTCGATCGAGCACTTGCCGTTCAAATCCAGCAGGTCGCGTATCACCTCCAGCGAAAAGCCCAGCTTCTTGGCTGTCTGTATCAGCTGCAGGCGCTCCGGCGCATTGTCGGCGTACTCGCGATAGCCGGATGGTGTGCGCGATGTCGGCGCCAGCAGGCCCTGCTCCTCGTAATAACGGATAGCGGAGGTGGCAATGCCAGCCTTCCGCGAAAGTTCGCCTATTTTCATGTAATCTCTTGACTCTCAAGTTGACTTGAAACTTTATTATAGGTCCGTCCTCCCTGGCCTGCCTGGCACAGGGCCTTATTACAAAATGGAGTAAGCATATGACTCAAGTGATCGATAAACTGAACTGGCGCTATGCCACCAAAAAATTCGACCCGGCCAAGAAGCTGGATGAAGCGGTGGTCGAGCGCATCATCGAAGCGGCGCGTCTGGCGCCTACCTCCAGTGGCCTGCAGCCGTTTGAAGTGTTCGTGGTGAAGAACCCGGACCTGCGTGCGAAGATCCGTGAAGTGGGCTGGAACCAGTCGCAGATCACCGAAGCGTCGCACCTGCTGGTCTTCGCGGCCTGGGACAACATCACGCCGGAGCGCGTGAACATGATGTTCGACCTGACCAATGAAGTGCGTGGGTTCATCAACGAAGGCTGGGAAGCTTACCGCAAACAGCTGCTGGGCATCGTCGCTGCACGCGGCGACCAGGCCAACTTCGACGCCGCTGCACGCCAGGCTTACATCGCACTGGGCACGGCACTGGTGGCCGCCGCCTTTGAAGGCGTGGATGCAACGCCGATGGAAGGCTTCGATCCAGCCGCTGTGGATCAGATCCTGTCGCTCAAGGAACGCAATCTGCGCAGCGTGGTGATCCTGCCACTGGGCCATCGCCAGGCAGATGGCGACTGGCTGGTGAACCTGAAAAAGGTACGCCGTCCACGCGACAAGTTTGTGACCGAACTGGTTTAATCGGTCAGCGAGAAGACACGGTCGCCGTCCGCAGGCTTGCAGCCTTCGGCGACCGGCGTCCAGCCTCGATGAACGACGACCTGTTTGTCATCGTGGCATAGCTCTACGCGTTCGCTTTGCGGAAAGCGGACGCGCACGAAGTGTTCAATCGTGGTGGGCAGGCTGATATGCAGCCGTAGCGCTTCACGGTCCTCGTCCGGATGATCGTCCAGATGCACCAGCGGCACAAAGTACGAGGCCAGCATCCACCAGCGCGAACCCACCTCCACCGGCGCCGGCGTGTAGTGTTCATTGCGCAGCCAGCGCTGCGCGCGTTCGCGCACATCCTCACCATCTTGCAGATCGCCCCAACCGGCAGCCATCATTTCGATCAGCCATTGATTGCAGTTCTGGTAGCGCAGGCCGTAGGCGTAGGCATTCGCGCTGTACTGCGCGGCCAGCAGATGCAAGGCGCGCGGCGTATCCAGCAGCGCGGGCTTGAGCGCCAGCACGGCTTGTGGCGGCAGGCGTACGATGCTCAGGTAGCCCAGTGCGGGATCGTCCGTCCCCATCGCAAAGCCGGCCAGGCCCTGATCGTAAATGCGTGGCCGGCCCTCGTCGCAAGCGTAGTACAGCTGGCGCGCAGACCAGATACCCTCTTCCGAACGCCAAGCCAGCGCGGCATGTGAATAGCGGATGTTGAAGCGCGACAGATCAAGGCCGGAGCGGCTGACCAGCGCCACGCTTTCCTCGCTGCCCGCCAGTTCCTCGCGCAGCACGGCGGCAAAGCGCAGCAGGCGATCCTGTTCGGCAGCGGTCAGTTCATGCGTACGGTCGCAGAAACGCGCGGACGAAGCATGGGCGGCGCCAGCGGCCATGCACAAGCCCAGCGCCAGTGACCGTAACAGTTTCAAAGGCTCAGCGGACGCGAAGCGAGTTCGCCATACCATTCATCCGCCAGCACCAGGTAGAACGGCTGACGGTTATCCGTGCGGCCAAACTCGATGCCGTAGACGCGGTTATGTGCATACATCGCATCGCCAACCGCCAGCTGCTGCTTGTCGAACGTGACTTGCGGCAGATCGAGCACGATGCGCTGTTCGGGATCGTCCGCCTGCATGGTCACGCGCGTGCGGTCAGCGCGGCCCGGGGTTGCCGCGATCTGGATGATGCGATAGTCCGCATCTGCCACGCGCTTGTGATTGTTCGAGCTATTGCTGGAGCCGGCGAACGAGTCGGACACGCTGCCGCTGGACGCGGAGCCAGCGCTGGATGCCGAGGAGGCAACGCTCTCCGCATAGCTGTTCATGGAAACGGCCAGCGCGCCGGCGGCGCAGATCAGGCGCATGGTTAAAGTGACATTCATCTGCACGTCCTTCCTGTCTAAAGAGGGCAGTATATCGCTTCAACCTTAAATTGCGGCAGCTTGTTCGATGATCCAATCGCGGACAACAACGGCATCCGCACTGGCGCCGGCATTCACATGCAGCCAATAGGCATAGCCACATTCAGACGGCGGCTGTGCGCTCGCCAGCACCAGCCTGCGTTGCGCCAGCAGATCCCGCACCAGCGGCACGCGGCCAAGCGCCACGCCCTGCCCCGCCAGTGCCGCCTGCACTACCTGGTCATACTGATTAAACCGCAGCACGCTGCGCGGCTTGGCACGCGCGGCGCCAGCGGCCTGCAGCCACGCTGGCCATTGCAGCCAGGGACGCGAAACATCATCAAATTCCAGCAGCGTGTGCTGGCGCAGCTGCGCCTCGATTGCGCTGACCTGCAGGGATGGATGCGCCACGGCGACCAGCGCTTCATCAAACAAATGCAGCGCGCCTGCCGGCGCATCTTCCGCGCGGCAGTAACGGATGGCCAGGTCGATCTGCTCGCGCTCAAGATCGGCAAAGCGGTTGCTGGCCGCCACACGCACATCGACATCCGGCGCGGCGTGCTGGAACGCGTTCAGGCGAGGCAGCAGCCATAAGGCGGTCACACCGATACTGGCGCTGATGGTGACTGGCTGGCGCGTCTCGCCGGGCCGCAGTGTATCCAGCACTTCACCAATCTGCTCCAGCATGGAATCCGCACTGCGGAACAGGCGCCGGCCTTCCGCCGTGAACTCGATCGAACGGTAGCCGCGCAGCAGCAGCGGATAGCCAAGCGTCGCCTCGAGCGCCTGCACCTGACGGCTCAGCGCAGATTGCGTCAGGCACAAGTCCTGCGCCGCCAGCGTGATACTCATGCGGCGGCCGACTGCGACAAAGCTACGCAGCAAATCCAGCGGCGGCAGATCAAGGAGTCGTTTGGTCATGGTCCAATGTATCACATGCCTGGAGCGAATGCGAAAGCATCCAGAATACCGTTTGAGCAGCCTGCGGCGATGCGGTTCAATGAAGCACATCAACCAAGGAGCCCGCCATGACACCTGCCCTCGCCACTTCGCTGGAATACCTCTGCCCGACGCCACATCGTCCGCACACCTGGATGTATCCGGCCCCAGATGGCCAGCCTGCGGACAACGCTGACTACGCACGCAAGCCCGTCACCATCCACAACGCGCGCAGTGCCGCCACGCTGCTGGACCAGGAAGGCTACACGCTGCGCCATGCGCCAAGCGCGGTGGCCGATTTCTTTGACAAGGAAGAAGTCGCGCGCCGCTACTACCCGGAGGTGGCGGAACTCGCTCTCTCCGTCACAGGCGCCAGCGAGGCGTTTGTATTTGACCACCTGGTCCGCCAGCGCCAGCCCGGCACGCCACAAGCGTTCGGCCGCGTCCAGGGCCAGCGCCCCGGTGCGGCGGGACGCGTGCATTGCGACTTCACCGCTGCCTCGGCACAGCGCCGCCTGATGCTCGAACTCGGCCCACGCACAGCGGACGTGCAGCGCTACGCCATCTTCAACCTATGGCGTTCTGTTCTGCACCCGGTACTGGATGCGCCGCTGGCGATGTGCGACGCCCGCAGCGTCGCACCCGAGGACCTGGTCGCCAGCGACATCATCTACCCCGAGCGTACCGGGGAAATTTATCAGCTACTCCACAATCCCGCTCATGCATGGTCCTACTTCCCGGCCATGACGCGTGACGAGGTACTGATCTTCAAGCAGTTCGATTCCGCCGCAGCGGCCTGCTACACGCCACACGCAGCGTTTGAACATCCGCTGGCGCCGCCCGATGCGCCGCCGCGTGTTAGCATCGAGATCCGCTGTCTGCTGGTTTATGCGTAAGGAGTAGACCATGAACGAAATCACCTGCTGGTTCGACTTTGCAAGCAACTACAGCTATCTGAGCGTGTTGCGGTTGGCGCGGCAAAAAGAAGTCATCGTGCACTGGAAGCCATTTTTACTCGGGCCGATTTTCAAGGAACTGGGCTGGAACAACTCGCCGTTCGTGCTCCAGAAGGACAAAGGCGATTACGTCTGGATGGACATGCCGCGCCAGTGTGCAAAGTATGATCTGCCGTGGCGCCAGCCATCCGAATTCCCGCGCCGCTCGATATTGGCGGCGCGTGTCGCGCTACTCGGTGACCATCAACCGTGGATCGCCGAATTCTGCGCACGCACCATGCTGGCCAATTTTGAACACGATGAGGACATTGGCAATGAGACTGTCATCGCCGGCATCCTCACCAGCATCGGGCTGGATGCTGACACGCTACTGACTGCCGCCCAGTCCGACGACAACAAGGCCCGCCTTCGCGCCCGCACCGAAGAAGCCCGCGCCCTCCACATCTTCGGCGCCCCCACCTTCTTCGCCGGCGCCGATATGTACTGGGGCAACGACCGCCTGGATGATGCTCTGGCTCAAGCGACGCGCTAGTTACAGCACCTGCACCAGCTGCGCGAGGGACAGGCGCGGGGTTTCCATCTGGCGGATTTGCGAGACGCGCGGCAGCACCAGCCGGTGGCGGCGCACGTGGCGGTTCCAGTCATGGTTGGCTTTTTCTTTTTCAGCGCAGTAGTAGCTGCGCTCATGGTCGAGGTGCAGGCTGACCAGCGTGTGGCGCGCGCGCACGCCGCGAATGCCGATGTGATTCAGCCGCAGACCGATATTCAGATCGCCGCCGCCATACGCCATCGCCTCATCAAAGCCCCCAACCGCCAGCACATCCTCACGCCACGCGCAGCTGTTGGAACCACTGAAGGCGTTACGCGGCGTCAGCCAGTCCATCAGCCGTGCCAGGCGGCGATTGCGCGTGAGACGGTTGGCGTTCTTGCGAAAGCCCGGTATCGCGCTCAGAAACGCATAGTCGAACACGCGCTGGTCGCCGATCGCCGCCAGCAGATCGTGGCGCTCGTGATAAGCCTCCGGAATGCTGACATGACTGCCGCCCGCCAGGAACATCCCCGGCTGCATGAGCCGCACATAGCGTTCGACAAAATCATCGCGCGGAATGCAGTCGCCATCGGTGAACAGCAGCAGTTCGCCACTTGCCGCCAGGATCGCCCGGTTCAGCGCGCGGAATTTGCCAAAGCCATGCTGCTCCTGCATCTGGTGCAGCAGCGGCGGCAGCGGCACGCCGCGCAAGCGCAGCGCATTAATTGCGGCGCCGATCGATGGATCAACGCCGTCCTGTGCAATGATGATCTGGTCCGGCCGGCGGGTTTGCTGTGCGTACCCGGTCAGCACGCATTCCAGTTCGCGTCCCTTCCGATGCGCCGAGATAATGACAGTTATTTTCATGGTGGCGCGCAATGAGTGGCAGTGAACACATTGTCAAAGCCGAACATTGCTGCGACATTGCGGCGTGTTGCGGTGCGTATCGGCTTTGTTTCCCATGCTGCGTCGTGTAAATCCTGGCAAAGAAGCAGATTGTTGCTGCAATGCCGCGCCTGGCTGAAGCTTATTCAGCTATGCCGTATAATCTCAGACCGCCCTCTGCTGTTGGCGCGCCTTCCACGACCTTAGAGATAGCAAATGAACAACTCCGTATCCCGCCCCGTCATGTCCACGACCGATGCCCAGCTGCGCGAGATTCTCGCGCGCCGCATCATGATCCTTGACGGCGCGATGGGCACCATCATCCAGCAATACAAACTGGATGAAATCGCCTATCGCGGCGGCCCAAACGGCAGGTTCATCGACTTCGCTGCGCCCGCCGGTTCCGGCGCGCGCGAACTGTTCGTCAAAGGGAATAACGAGCTGCTGACGCTGACGCAGCCGCACGTGATCCAGGAAATCCATGAGCGCTATCTGGCCGGCGGCGCCGACATCATCGAAACCAACACCTTCGGCGCCACCTGGATCGCGCAGGACGATTACTACATGGGCGAGCTGGCCTATGAGATGAACGTGGAAGCGGCCAGGCTGGCGCGCGCCGCCACCGCCAAGTACAGCACGCCGGACAAGCCGCGCTTCGTCGCCGGCGCACTGGGACCGACGCCAAAGACGGCCTCGATCTCGCCGGACGTGAACGACCCGGCCGCGCGTAACATCACCTTCGACCAGCTGGTCGACGCCTACTATCAGCAGACCAAGGGCCTGATTGAAGGTGGCGTCGATCTGCTGCTGGTGGAAACCATCTTCGATACGCTGAACTGCAAGGCCGCGCTGTTCGCCATCGACAAATACTACGAAGAGCATCCAGCGCAGCCACGCCTGCCGCTGATGATCTCGGGCACCGTGACCGATGCCTCGGGCCGTATCCTGTCCGGCCAGACCGTGCCCGCGTTCTGGAACTCGGTACGCCACGCCAAGCCGCTGACGATTGGCCTGAACTGCGCACTGGGCGCGGCGCTGATGCGCCCTTACGCTGAAGAGCTGTCGCAGATCGCCGATACCTTTGTGTGTATCTACCCGAACGCCGGCCTGCCCAACCCGATGAGCGACACCGGCTTTGACGAACTCCCAGCCGACACCTCGGCGCTGCTCAAGGAATTTGCCGAAGCGGGCTTCATCAACGTCGCCGGTGGCTGCTGCGGCACCACGCCGGACCACATCCAGGCGATCGGCGAAATCCTGTCGACCGTGCAGCCGCGCACCGTGCCGGAAGTCCCGGTGGCGCAGCGCCTGTCCGGTCTGGAGCCATTCACCATCGACGACAGCTCGCTGTTCGTCAACGTCGGCGAACGGACCAACGTCACGGGTTCCAAAGCCTTTGCGCGCATGATCCTCAACGAGCAGTATGACGAGGCGCTCAGCGTCGCCCGCCAGCAGGTGGAGAACGGTGCGCAGGTCATCGACATCAATATGGACGAAGCGATGCTGGACTCGCAGGCGGCCATGACGCGCTTCCTGAACCTGATCGCTTCCGAACCGGACATCTCGCGCGTGCCCATCATGATCGACTCGTCCAAATGGTCGGTGATCGAAGCAGGCCTCAAATGCGTGCAGGGTAAGTCCATCGTCAACTCCATCTCGATGAAGGAAGGCGAAGAAGAATTCATCCGCCAGGCCAAGCTGTGCCTGAGCTACGGCGCTGCCGTCATCGTCATGGCCTTCGACGAAACCGGCCAGGCCGATACCTACGAACGCAAGGTCGAAATCTGCGGCCGCGCCTACAAGGTGCTGACCGAAAAGGTCGGCTTCCCGCCGGAAGACATCATCTTCGACCCGAACATCTTTGCCGTCGCCACCGGTATCGAAGAACACAACAACTACGCGGTGGACTTCATCAACGCCACGCGCTGGATCAAAGAGAACCTGCCGCACGCGAAAATTTCGGGCGGCGTCTCCAACGTCTCGTTCTCGTTCCGCGGCAATGATCCGGCACGTGAAGCGATCCACACCGTATTCCTGTACCACGCCATCAAGGCCGGCATGACCATGGGCATCGTCAACGCCGGCATGGTGGGCGTCTACGACGACCTGCCAGCGGACTTGCGCGAGCGCGTGGAAGACGTGGTGCTGAACCGCCGCGAAGACGCCACCGAACGCATGATCGAATTCGCCGGTACCTTGAAAGCCGGCGCCGGCAAGCAGGATGCCGCCAATCTGGAATGGCGTAACGCGCCGGTGGAAAAGCGCCTGGCGCACGCGCTGGTGCACGGCATCACCCAGTGGATCACGGAAGACACCGAAGAAATGCGCGCGCAGGTCGCCGCCAGCAACGGCCGTCCGATCCACGTGATCGAAGGCCCGCTTATGGATGGCATGAACATCGTCGGCGACCTGTTCGGCCAGGGCAAGATGTTCCTGCCGCAGGTGGTGAAATCGGCGCGCGTGATGAAGCAGGCCGTGGCCCACCTTATTCCGTACATCGAAGAAGAAAAGCTGGCGGAAGAAAAACGCACCGGCATCGTCGCCAAGCCCAAAGGCAAAATCGTGATCGCCACGGTCAAGGGCGACGTGCACGACATCGGCAAGAACATCGTTTCGGTGGTCCTGCAATGTAATAACTTTGAAGTGGTGAACATGGGCGTGATGGTGCCGGCTTCCGAGATCCTGGCGCGCGCCAAGGTGGAGAACGCAGACATCATCGGCCTGTCCGGCCTGATTACGCCGTCGCTGGAAGAAATGGCCCACGTGGCCAAGGAAATGCAGCGCGATGAACACTTCCGCATGCTGAAGATTCCGCTGCTGATCGGCGGCGCCACCACCAGCCGCGCCCACACCGCCGTCAAGATCGCCCACAACTACGAAGGCCCGGTGGTGTATGTGCCGGATGCGTCGCGTTCCGTCTCGGTGGCGCAGTCGCTGCTGACGCCGGAATCGCGCGAGCAGTACATCGCCGAGATCGAGCAGGATTACGAACGTATCCGCGAACAGCACGCCAACAAGAAAGCGCTGCCGATGCTGTCGCTGGCCGACGCGCGCGCCAACAAGATGAAGCTGGCGTTTGACGGCACAAGCGCACCGGTGAAGCCGAAGTTCATCGGTCGCCGCGAATTCAAGAACGTCGATCTGGCCACCATCGCCAAATACATCGACTGGGGTCCGTTCTTCCAGACCTGGGACCTGGCTGGCCCCTTCCCTGCCATCCTGACCGATGAAGTGGTGGGCGAAGCGGCCACCAAGGTGTTTGAAGAAGGCCAGGCCATGCTGAAGAAACTCATCGACGGCCGCTGGCTGACCGCCAACGGCGTGATCTCGCTGCTGCCGGCCAACACGGTCAACGATGACGACATCGAGATCTACACCGACGACAACCGCAGCACCGTGGACTTCACCTACTACGGCCTGCGCCAGCAAGGCGTGAAGCCGGTAGTCGATGGCGTGCAGCGCCCTAACCAGTGCCTGGCCGACTTCATCGCGCCGAAGGCATCGGGCATCAAGGACTATATCGGCATGTTTGCCGTGACATCGGGCCTGGGTATCGAGAAGCACGAGAAGCGCTTTGAAGACGCGCATGACGACTACTCGTCCATCATGCTCAAGTCATTGGCCGACCGTCTGGCCGAAGCGTTTGCCGAATACCTGCACGAGCGCGTGCGTACCGACCTGTGGGGCTATCAGCCGAACGAATCGCTGAGCAATGAAGACCTGATCGCCGAGAAGTACATCGGCATCCGCCCGGCGCCAGGCTACCCGGCCTGCCCCGAGCACACCGTCAAGCGCGAGATGTTCAACACCATGCAGGCCGAGGACATCGGCATGGAACTGACCGATTCCTACGCCATGTATCCGGGTGCGGCGGTATCAGGTTTCTACTTTGCGCACCCGGAGTCGAAGTACTTCGTGGTCGGCAAGATCGGCGACGATCAGGTCAACGATATGGTCCAGCGCCGCAACGTCGACAAGATCGAACTGGAACGCTGGCTGGCGCCTAACCTGTCGTAACTCAACAAGTCAGAGCGCCGCCATCACCACGGTGGCTGGCGTTGCGATATGGGGTGCCGCTGGCGCCAGCAGCGTGGATGTTGGCGCCAGGCTTTGCTGGAACAATTTATAGGCTTCCGCGGTGAGTGCGACAAATGCATTCTGGTGCATTGCCAGCTGGCGCATCATCCATGCCCAGCCTTCATCGGTTTCGCACAGCCACACCATGCCGTCAGGGAAACTCTTGGGGATGGCCTGGGGCGGCGCCTTCACCACGATGCTGCTTTGCGGTCCCCACAGGTAATCGGGCGGCAGCTCGCGGTGCCAGCCGAAGCCGTTTTTTTCAGCGTATTCGTGATTGTGGCGGAATGTCAGATCCACCACCTCACGCTCGGCGATCAGATCGTCAGCGGACTCGATCCAGCAGTGATACGCGCCGCCGGCCGGGTTGGTGAAAGCGGCGTTGTCCATCATGCACATCAGCCGGCCCTTGCCGCAGTCGACCGCGGCAAGGCCCGCCACCGGCCGGTAGACCCGGTCCAGCACAATGCTGATCAGGTTGGAACCGACAATCGCGTACACATGGCACAAGGATTGATACTGCTCCGGGTAATGCTGGCGGATCACCTGATTGACGCAGTCGGCAATCAGGGACCGGACGGATAACGGCATGTAAAAAGCTCACGAAACTGTTTGTATCCTATTGTATCGGATTGTTTCGTGGAAACTTTAACGGCGGAAGCGCCACACCGCCAGCGCGCCAAATATGGCGGCAAAACCGAGTTGGACTGCAGCGGCCGGCCACACGCCCGCCAGACCCAGGCCACGCCAGGTGACGGCATCAAAACCGTCCACCGCCCAGCGCGTCGGCACCAGCAGCGTCACCTGTTGCATCCACTCAGGGAAGATGAACGACGGCACCCAGGCGCCGCCCAGCATCACCATGATCAGCGTGGCAAACGTGGCAATGCCGCGCGCTGCTTCTGGTGTCTTGCCGAACGCCGCAATCAGCAGGCCGAAGGCCGCCGTCATCATGGAAAAGCTGGCCGCTATCACTAGGAAGCCGGCCGGGCTGCTGATCTCGACTTTGAAAATCAGCATGGCGCACAGGAACATCGCGCACATCAGCCCCATCGCGATCAGCGCGCCGGAAATGGCACGCCCGGCCAGCACCGTGGTCATCGACACCGGCGCCGCCAGCAGGCGGTTCCAGATGCCCATGCGCTGCGCCAGCAGAATGCCGATGCCCATGTCGATGCCCATGAACAGGATGAACTGCACGCCCATGCCGGCGAACGAGTGGGCGTAGCCGTTGTACTTCGGACCACTGCTCAGTGCCGCATCTTTGGTGGTGTACGGCACGCTCATGCCGCCGGCAGGCGCGTCGTCCGCGCCAGATGCGGCAGGCTGCGCTGCTGCTGCGGTGGCGGCGCGCTGATCCTGGAACTTCTTCAGGCTGGTGAGAAAATCGCCCAGCTGCGCTTCGTCGGTACTACGCTTGTCAGCGGCAGGCAGGTCGGCCAGATAGCGGTCGGTGGACGCGCTGCCTTGACGGCCCATCACGGCGCTGCTGGTGGCCTGCATGACTTGCTGAGTCAGCAAGCCTTTGACCATTGCCAGCACGGTCGATTGCGATGGGTCGTAGAACAGCGGCAGCTCCGGCTTGTCCTTGCCGCTGAACAGTGCATCGCCGGCACGGTCGCCAAAGCCGGCCGGAATCACCACCGCCACCGGCAGTTTGCCGGTCCGGACTTTGGCCTGCGCTTCCGCTTCGCTCAACTCGGTCACGCGCAGCGTGCTGTCGGCTTTGAGGCCATCAACGATTTTCTTGCCGATGCCGGACTGGTCCAGCGCCACCACGCCAATATCGATCTTGCTAGTGCGTTCGGACGGCGTGCCGCCAAACAGCGAACCAAAGAACGCCGCCAGCACCACCGGCATCAGCAGGTGCAGCATGAGCGCGCGTTTGTCTTTCAAATACAGAATCAGATCCTTGCGGATCAGGGCTATCAATGCAGTCATGTGATGTGCTCTCAGTCGCGCAGGCTGCGGCCAGTCAGGTTGAGGAAGATGTTTTCCAGCGAAGTCTTGGCCGTGGCGAAGTGCAGCAGCGGCGTGCCATGTGCCGCCAGCCAGGACAGCACGGCCGGCGCATGGGCGGCATCGGCCAGGCCGATGTCCAGCGCATTGCCGACGTGCTGCACGCCGGTGACGCCAGGCTGCGCCTTGACGCCATCGAGCAGCAGCGCGGACGGCGCGCTCGCCAGTTCGGCATGCAATGCGGCCTGTGCCGGCAGGCGCTGGTAGAGCGCGGCCGGGGTTTCATCCGCCAGCACCTTGCCGTGATCGATGATGACGATGTGATCGGCCAGGCGTTCCACTTCTTCCATGTAGTGGCTGGTGTAGATCAGCGAGCGGCCTTGCGACTGCAGCACTTCCAGCGTGTCGAAGATGGCGTTGCGGCTTTGCGGATCGACGCCCACGGTGGGCTCGTCGAGGATCAGCAGCAGCGGATCATGCAGCAGGGCGGCGGCGATATTCAGACGCCGCTTCATGCCGCCGGAAAAAGTGGAAGGATGGTCCTGCGCGCGGTCGCTCAGGTTGACCAGCGCCAGCGCCTGTTCGCAGCGCAGCTTGAGATGCGCGCCCTTGAGGCCATACAGCGCGCCGAACAGCTTGAGGTTTTCCAGCGCCGACAGGTCTTCATACAGCGCCAGGTCCTGCGGCACGAAACCGATCTTGCTTTTGGCCGCACTGACGCCCTGCCCCATGGGCTCGCCGTCCATGAGGATGCGGCCACTATCCGCACGTAATAAACCGGAGATCATGCCCACCGTGGTGGACTTGCCCGCGCCGTTGGGACCGATCAGCCCGACCGTCTGGCCGCGCTGCACCTGGAACGACACGCCATCCACTGCCTTGCGCGCCCCGTAGGATTTGGCGATTTGCTCCACACTCAATAACACTGCTGCCTCCGTAATGTTGACTACGGGAAGCAGAATAGCGGGGCAATATCAAATTTGCAAGCTACTACAGCGCATAGCGCACCACATTGTCGCTCCATTCAAACGCGGCCATTTCCAGCTCCACCAGATCGTCGGTGGACATGGCCAGGTCGCGCAGCGTCGGCACGATGTGATTGTCCATTTCTTCGATGCGCTCGATGCATTCGACCAGCTTGAGCAGGTCGCCATAGAAGCCGCTGCGGGTCAGCAGCGCTTCACGCACGTCGCTGCCGACCGGGATCTGTTCCAGGATCTCGGTCATCGAAATACCAAACAGCGTATCCATGAGCGACATAATGCCGACCGTGAACGCGATGTCGGCCACTTCACGCTGGCTTGGGCGCAGTTTGCCGGCCAGCAGTTCCAGCAGGCGGCCGCGCGTGGTGGCCAGCATCAGCAGCGGCGTCATGCTGTGGCCGCGCTTGCTTGGCTCGGCGTACAGCATGATTTGCAGCCAGCGCTGCAACTGGCGGCGGCCGAGGACGGTCACGGCCTGGCTCAGCGAATCGATGCGCTGGCGCGCACCCACCGCCGGCGTGTTCACCAGGCGCAGCAGGTTCAGCGCCAGCGACACGTCGCGCTTGATGGCGCGTTCGATTTCCTGGTTGTCGGCATCGGAAGTCACCAGCGTCATGAGTTCCATCACCGCCAGCTGCGACGGCGACAGCTTCTTGCCGCTCATGATGACGGGCCGGGAGAAATAATAGCCCTGGAAATAGTCAAAGCCCAGGTCCAGGCAGTTCTTGAATTCTTCGCGTGTCTCGACTTTTTCCGCGACCAGTTTTTTCTTGTCCTGGCGGAAGCGCGGCGCCAGCTTCATGAGCGACGACAGCGGGATATTGCGCATGTCCATCTTGACGTAATCCACCAGCGGCAGCAGCGCCAGCACGTCCGGACTTTCTCCAGTCACATCATCCAGCGCAAAGCTGAAGCCGTGGCCCACCAGTTCGCGGATGCGCGCCAGCACCTGCGGCGTGGCCTGCATGGTATTGATGATCTCGAGCACCACCTTCTCGCGCGGCAGGAAGGGGAAGATGTCGCTCATGATGACATCGGCATCCACGTTGACGAAGCCCAGCGCGTCGCCGATGGTTTTTTCCATGCCCAGCTGCGACGCGTGGGCGATCACCGCCGCGGTTGCTGTCAGATCATTGGTGACATGGGCCGGTCCCACTGGAGCATTGCGGAATAGCAACTCGTAGCCGAACAGGGCCTGGTTGCGGTCCAGGATGGGCTGGCGTCCCAGGTAGAACTCGCGCACGCGCAGACTACGGGGGCCGGTGTCATGTAGGGTGAGATCGATCATTGCTCGTCCAAATAGGAGCGGAATGCCCCATTAGCAATTCTGCCAGCATTGGACGGCAATGTCTTGGAAAATCTGGGTCGCAAAAAGCTAGCCGGCGTTTTCCACCACGTCGGTGAACTGGGTGGCAATCAGCACCGCGCCGCACGAAGTCTTCATGCCCGCCACGGCCACGCCCTTGCCATACAGCGAAGTGCTCACCACGCCTTCGACAATGGTGTGGGTGCCGGGGCACTTGGGGCACGACACTTTATGGCCGATGTAGGCCACGGGCTTGCCGTGGCATATATCGGCTGGCGAGCCTTCCAGCACCTTGCCATGGTGGCTGGTGGGGTCGCCCTGACGAATAATTTCTCCTGCCATATGTCCTCATATTTCGCTTCAGGAAAAGCCGAGAAATCTTATCTGATTTACATACCGCGTGGCGTACCGGAGGATTATTGCGGGCAACCGTCAATGAACAGCTTGAGTTCGCCGGGCTGGAACGCAGTCCATTGTTCGTTGGTGGTCAGGGGCTGGGTGACGATGATGGCCACGCGGTCGTTGGGCGTGGTGACCTGGGCAAAGTCGACGCTGACGTCCTCGTCGGACAGCTTGGCGGTATCGAACGGATGCTGGCGCACCAGGTAGAACAGATTGGTCGAGCAATGGGCAAACAGCTCGCTGCCCGAGGACAGCATCATATTGAAGGTGCCATGGGTGGCAATCTCGTGCACCAGCGAACTCAGCACGGAGCGCAGCTGGTCCAGCGGCGGCCGCTGTTCGCCAAAGCGCGCACGCAGCTGCTGCAGGATGTAGCAGAAGGCGCGCTCGCTGTCGGTCGTGCCGACCGGCCGGAAAGCGCCGTTGAGCACGGGCGCGAATTCCTTGAGGTCGCCGTTATGGGCAAACACCCAGTATTGTCCCCACAGCTCGCGCACAAACGGATGGCAGTTTTCCAGCGCCACCACACCCTGCGTCGCCTTGCGGATGTGAGCAATCACATTGGTGGACTTGATCGGATAACGCTTGATGAGCTCGGCGATAGGCGAAGCGATCGCGGCCTGATGGTCGACAAAATGGCGCACGCCGGCGCCCTCGAAGAAGGCGATGCCCCAGCCGTCGTGGTGGGTATCGGTCTGGCCGCCACGCATGGCAAAGCCGGTAAAGCTGAACACAATGTCGGTCGGGACATTGCAGTTCATTCCTAGAAGTTGGCACATGGCGTGATTATACCCACGCCATGTGCAGCGCAGCCTAATTTAGTGCAGCAGCACGGGCTGGCTCATGATGGCATCGTAGCTGCCCAAGAATTCATCAATCTCGGCCATCGTTGGTTCGCCCGCGATGAGCTCATTGACGTCGCGGCGGAAGTTCTGTGCCAGCACGCCAGCAATGAAGATCTCCCGCTTGCCGCCCTTGTCGACGATTTCATAGCCGCCAAAACGCAAGGCATCGAGATTACGGTCGGCGCCGAACTCGACAACACTGTATTGCTCGCTGTTGTAGATGAGGTTCATTTTGCTTCCTTTCACAAGGGGGCGAAACACCTGCGTTTCCGCCTTCAACCCAGAATTGGGGGTGAAAACGGCCGATTTCAAGGCCAATCAGCGGGCTGGGGCGAGGCCGCGATGTTGTCTTGCAAATTCAGCAAAGCCCCGTAGGGCGCCTCGGACAACCAGGAACGCAGCTGTTCCAGGTGCTCGGCGGAGGCCAGGCTGATGTAGAGCCGCGCGGGGGGACGGCGCAGCACACGGTTTAATGTTACTCGCAAAATCAGATTACCGCTGCAATGCAGGCAGCCTGGGGCAATACGCAACACTTGCGGTAAGGAATCAAAGGGGAAAGGACCGTCTTCGGGGTCAAAGGCCAGCGCCGACCCACCGTCCGACAAGCCCTCCAGAATGATGACGCTGAGCCCATCCTTGGGCAGATGGGCTGCGATGGCCGCCTCGCGCGCGCTGGCGCGGGGGCCGGTGACCAGCCAGGTTGGCACCGGCGGCCGCGAATGGTCGGCGCCGGTGGCCATCTTGCCTGTCACGCGCTCACACTCAGGCGTTTTTCTTGGCCAGTTTGCCTGGCTCCACGCCCAGCTGCTTGAGCTTGCGGTACAAGTGGGTCCGTTCCAGGCCGGTCTTCTCGGCCACGCGCGTCATGCTGCCGCCTTCGCGGCCCAGGTGGTGCTCGAAGTACATGCGTTCAAACGCGTCGCGGGCTTCGCGCAGCGGCAGGTCGAACGACAGGTTGAACATGTGATTGTCGCTGCCCGCCACCGTGGCGCCGCCACGCACCGAAATGGCCGAGGCCGGGTTTTGCTGCACAAAGCCCGGCTGCACTGTTTCTTCCGGCTGCGCGGCCACCACTGGACGTGGCGCCAGCGCCGGCGCACGCACCGTCTCTTGCGCGCGGGTCAGGCCGGCCTGCACCGCCTTCAGCAGTTTTTGCAGCGCGATCGGTTTTTCCAGGAAATTGAGCGCACCGATACGGGTAGCCTCCACTGCCGTATCGATGGTTGCGTGGCCCGACATCATGATGACCGGCATGGTCAGCAGACCGTCGCGCTGCCATTCCTTGAGCAGCGTTACGCCGTCAGTATCCGGCATCCAGATATCGAGCAGCACCAGGTCCGGCGCGCCTTGGGCACGTGCTTCGCGTGCCTGCTGGGCGTTCTCCGCCAGTTGTATTGCATGTCCCTCGTCGCTCAAGATTTCCGAGAGCAACTCACGGATACCCATTTCATCGTCCACTACCAGAATGTTTGCCATCTTCCCTTGCCTTCCTCATTTCGCCGTCTCATGGACAGCAATGATTTTTGTAGTCCTTGAACCTTAGGTATTTTGCGACGCCGGTGCTAACTTTAACAGCAAAATCAACACTGACGCGCCACTTCTATCGACATGGTTCTGAATATCGATTCGTCCGCCATGTTCTTCGATAATTTTCTTCACCATCGGCAGGCCCAGGCCAGTGCCCCGGGCCTTCGATGTGACATAGGGTTCAAACGCCCGCGCCAGGATTTTGGGCGCGAAACCAGGCCCATTATCGGAGATCGCCAGGCGGACCGCGGTACGCGTGCTACCGTCCGCGCCCTGATAATGAATGGCTTCCGTGGTCACGTCAATGCGTGCCTGCGGTGCGCCTTCCGGCAACTCGGCCATGGCGTCCTGCGCATTCTGCAGCAGGTTGTGGATGACCTGGCGCAGCTGGGTCTCGTCGCCCATGATGAAGGGCAGTCCGGCCGCCAGCTGCGGGTGAATAATGTCGTTGCCTTCGCCGCTGATGTACAGGTGCAGGATCTCGTCGATGAGCGCGTTCAGGTCCAGCGGCTGCAGCACGGCCGGCGGCGTTTTGGCGTAGTCGCGGAAGTCGTCGACCATGCGCTTCATGGCCGCCACCTGGTTGACGATGGTGGCGGTGCCCTTGTTGAGCAGCTCGACGTCGGCCGGCATCAGCTTGTCTTCGAGTTTCATCTGCATGCGTTCGGCGGACAGCTGGATCGGCGTCAGCGGGTTCTTGATTTCGTGCGCCAGGCGGCGCGCCACCTCGCCCCAGGCGATCGAACGCTGGGCCGAGATCACGTCGGAGATATCGTCAAACACCACCAGGAAGCCGCTGCCGCTTTCAATCGGCAAGCGCGAGCCGCGTGTCAGCAGCGTCAGGTCGTTGCCCTCGACGCCATTCGACGGCCGCGGCACCTCGATCTGGCGCTGCCAGTGCAGGCGCGCGATATTGCGGCCGGCCGCCGACTGCGCACTCTGCGCTGCAAACGCCGCCACGATGGCGCCGCCGAATTCCTGCAAGCCTTCAATCTCGTCGAGCTTCTGGCCGATCATGGTGACGCCGGCCTGCTGCAGGATGCGCTCGACCGAGTCATTGCAGCTGATCAGATGGAATTCATGGTCCAGCACCATCACGCCGGCCGACATATTGGCCAGCACCGATTCCAGGTGGGCCTTGGCGTTTTGCAGCGCGGTGCGGTTGCGCTCCACGGCGCTGCGGGCGTCGGACAGCTGGCGCGTCATGGTGTTGAAGGACTGGGTCAGCGTGCCCAGTTCATCCGAAGTGGCGACAATCGGCCGCGGCGACAGATCGCCCTCGGCCACCGCGCGCGTGCCCTCGGCCAGCAGCAGCAGCGGCTGCGCCAGGTCGCTGGCGATCAGGAAAGCGCTGGCAATCGCGCCAAACACCGCCAGCAGCAAGGTCAGCGTCAGCGTCACGATGTACATTTTGCGCAGGCCGACGCGGGCGTCGAAACGCTCCTTGTAGTCGGCATAGGCGCGGCGGATGGTTTCGCCGTCGGCCGCCAGCTGCGATGGCGCCAGCTGGATCAGCTGCAGATAGCGCGGCGCCAGATGCGTGCCGTTGGGCTGGATGTGATCGGGTATCGCCATCAGCACGCGCAGACGCAGCTGGTTGCTGGCTTCGGCCGGCGTCATGGGCGCCACCGGCGCATTGACCAGGTCGCTGTGCAGCTCATTGCCGCCCTCCGGCCCGCCGTACACCTCGTCCTTCTTGACCTTGGCCATCATGTCGCGCGTCGGCAGGTCGGCGCTCAGGTTGCCGGCGCGGCTGGCGCGCGCACTGACCACCAGCCCGCCTTCGGCGTCGACAATGATGGCGTTCTGCAGGCCAGGCTCGTTCTTGACCACGGCCGCCAGCGTCGCGCGCTCGGTGCCGAACGGCCGGTCGGCCAGTTCCTGCACGGTGCGGGTAGCGGTGACGGTAAGTTCGCCGACCGCGCGGTCGAGGCCGGCGCGGCTCAGGTTGATGCCGGACTCGAGCGCCTCCTCGACCGGCACGTTGAACCAGGATTCAATCGAATGGGAAACGAACTGCACCGAGACCAGGAAGATCACCAGGCCCGGCAGCACGCCAATGGCGGCAAACAGCAGCACCAGCCGCGTCATCAGCTTGGAGCCGAATTTGCCAGCCTTATAGCGCGAGTACAGACGGAACAGCGAAACGATCACCAGCAGCGACAGCGACACCGCCACGGCGGCGTTCAGGCCCAGCAGCCAGGCGTAATAGCGGTCAAAGAAGCCGGAATTGTCGGATGCCGATGCCAGCAGGAACAGCAGGATGCTGACGATGGCGCCGCCAACGACTGAAAAATACCGCAGGGCCGTATTCACTTACTCGGCCCTGTACTGGAAGGATTTTTTGTCGGACGCCAGGCGCCACTCATTGTTGTTCAGGGCATTGACCTTGAGCGGCTTGGGCACGAAATTGGGGTCCAGCCCCATGCTCAGCTTGACGTTATAGGTTTCGCCCACCTTGAGCGCACCGCGCTGCGCCACCAGCCAGCGGTTGGGGCGGCGGATCAGGAACAGCGCGTCTTCCAGCGAGGAAAAGCTCTGGTGGACGCTGCCGCTGACGGCCACGTTGTACTGGCGCGTCAGCACGTTGTAGGACAGGCTGATGGTCTGGCGGTTGGTGATGGCTTTTTCATCGAACCAGTACCAGCGCGGACGCGTGAATTCGATTTCGGTGTAGAAGTACAGCGTTTTTCCGTACTGCAACGCCTCTTCCATTTCATGGCTGAGTTCAAACCCATACGTGGCCGACAGGCGGTAGCCGTCGTCGGTCGCTTCGACCAGCGCGCGGCGGATTTCGACACCCTCGGCCGCATAGGACGGCTGTGGCAGCAATGCCAGCATCAGCAGCAGAGAGGCGGTTAGAAGTCGAAAAAATCGGAGCGTCACGTGTGGGCCGGTACTCAAGAGCTTACGCATTTTTCTGGAACAGCGCGTAGAACAAACCATCGTGATCCTGCCCGGAGCCACCGACGGGGAGCAATTGACCGGGCGCATCCAGACGGACAGCCTGGTTGCGTAGTGCAAAAGCGGCCGCCTGCGCCTCGGATTCCTGCGGCCACAAGGAACATGTCACGAATAGCAATTTACCACCCGGGGCCAGCATCTGCCAAAGGTTGTCCAGGATTTTGCCGGAAAGTGTTGCAAGTTGGAGCGTGTCGCCCTTGCGGCGCAGCCAGCGGATATCCGGATGGCGGCGCACGATGCCGGAGGCGGTGCACGGCACATCGGCCAGGATGCGGTCGAACGGCTGGCCATCCCACCAGCCATTGGACTGGGCGTCGGCCGGCTTCAGCGTGGCCTGCAAGTGCAGGCGTTCAAGGTTTTCGCCGACGCGCGCCAGGCGTTTTGGATCGGCGTCCAGCGCTGTAACCTGGGCCTCGGCCAGCTCCAGGATATGGCAGGTTTTACCGCCCGGCGCTGCGCAGGCATCCAGCACGCGCATGCCGTCCTGGACGTCCAGCAGCGGCGCGGCCAGCTGGGCGCCGGCATCCTGCACCGAGACCAGGCCTTCGGCAAAGCCGGGAATCAGCTGCACGCCGACCGGCTTGGCCAGGCGTACGGCGTACGGCCCGATCTGGGTGGCGGCCATGCCGGCCTGCTCCAGCTTGGCCAGGTAGTCTGCCATGCTGGTCTTGCGGGCATTGATGCGCAGGGTCAGCGGTGGCGTATTGTTGCCAGAAGCTAGAATTTCCTGCCATCGTTGCGGCCAGGCCGTCTTGACCGCATCGATCCACCACTGCGGATAATTCCATTTGGCAACGGGCTGCAGCAGGGCCGCATCCAGCAAGACCTTGCGCTCGCGCAGGAAACGGCGCAGCACGGCGTTGATCATGCCCTTGGCGCGGGCCGTGTCCGGGTGTGATTCGGCCGCCGTCACGGTCTGGTCGACCACGGTGAAATCTTCGTAGGGCTTGACCTCGTCCGGCGCAGTCAGCAGCGCCAGCGCACACGACAGCAAGGCTGACACCAGCGCTTCGGGTGCCTTGGGCGCCATTTGCGCAGTCAGCACCTCGCTCTGGCCCAGCTGGCGCATGGCACGGTAGGCGATGTCCTGCATGGCGCCACGCGTCTGCGGCGTGGTTTCATGTTTGGCCCACACCTGGGCCAGCGCCTGCGGCAGGTTGGTGCCGGTTTTAACCTGGGCGATGGCATTGGCGGCGCCGATCAGGCTATAGGCCAGCGAATCGGCTTTGAGGCCGGTCTGGAAACTGGTCTGCAACGCCGGTTTCAGGTCGCGCGCATGGCTAGAGCGCAGTTTCGGCGCTGCCGGCTTGGCGGGCGACTTCAAAGTGAGCGTTGAACGCTTGTTCATATGATAATTCCAGTGGGTAACGGCCGTGATCGCGCAGTATACAGGAGAGCCTATGACATGGCGATTACGGCGTTAGTAAACGGTTGTATCAATTTATGTCAAAAGTGCAGACACTTTGAGGCGTATTATCGGCCCATGGCGACGCAAATCACACCCGGATCCGCTACCGACCAAATCCTGGCGCAGCTGGCCGATACGAACCAGCGGCTGGCCGTCGTAGAAATGGACATGGCGGTCATCAAGTCGAACCACGCGAGAAGGGAAGATATCGCCAAATTACAGAACACCCTGCTCAAATGGTTTGTCACTACCGCGATTACCCTGGCTGGCCTGTCAGGCAGCCAGGCGTTTCTCGCTGCCAGATTTATTCATTAAGCAACTCCAGCTGCCCGCCCCATTCCCCGCAAGTCGCCCCTCTGCCCAGCCAACACAGTATAATTACCGCTGTTTGGCCGGTGCCAGCGCACCCGCCGTTTCCACTATCTGATGAATTTTTAAGCGCATGTTAGCCCAACAAAAACAAGATATCACCGCCCTGTTCCAGGCCGCCCTCGCCCCGATTCTGACCGGCACCGAAGTGGTTGCCAACGTCGTGCTGGAGCGACCACGCGATCCGTCCCACGGCGACGTGGCGTGCAACATCGCGATGCAGTTGGCCAAACAGCTCAAAATGAATCCGCGCGAACTGGCCACCAGGCTGGTGGATGCGCTGCTGGCCGACCCGGCCCGCAACGGCCTGATCGACGCTGCGGAAATCGCCGGCCCAGGCTTCATCAACCTGCGCGTGAGCGCGGCCGCCAAGCAGGCAGTGGTCAAGAGCGTGCTGGCGCAAGGCGCCGCCTACGGCCAGGCCAGCGCCGGTGCAGGCAAGAAAGTCATCATTGAATTCGTCTCGGCCAACCCGACCGGTCCGCTGCACGTGGGCCACGGCCGCCAGGCGGCGCTGGGCGACGCGTTGTCGTCGCTGTTCGTTTCGCAGGGCTACGATGTGACCCGCGAGTTCTACTACAACGACGCCGGCGTACAGATCCAGACCCTGGCCAACTCGGTGCAGGCGCGCCTGCGCGGCTTCAAGCCGGGCGACGCGCAATGGCCGGAGTCGGCCTACAACGGCGACTACATCGCCGACATCGCCGAAGACTTCAAACAGAAGAAAACCGTATCGGCCTCCGACGGTTCGCCAGCCACCGCCTCGGGCGACGTGGAAGACATCGAATCGATCCGCGCCTTTGCCGTGACCTATCTGCGTAACGAGCAGGACATCGACCTGCAAGCGTTCGGCGTCAAGTTCGACAACTACTACCTCGAGTCCTCGCTGTACGCAGACGGCAAGGTGGACGCCGCCGTCGACATGCTGAACAAATCCGGCAAGACCTACGAAGAAGAAGGCGCGCTGTGGCTGCGCACCGAAGACTACGGCGACGACAAGAACCGCGTGATGCGCAAGAAGGACGGCACCTACACCTACTTCGTGCCGGACGTGGCCTACCACATCGTCAAATTCCAGCGCGGCTTCACGCAAGCGATCAACGTTCAGGGTTCCGACCACCACGGCACCATCGCCCGCGTGCGCGCCGGCCTGCAGGCAGTCAACGTCGGCATCCCGCAAGGCTACCCGGACTACGTGCTGCACAAAATGGTCACCGTGATGAAGGGCGGCGAAGAGGTCAAGATCTCCAAGCGTGCCGGTTCCTACGTCACCTTGCGCGACCTGATCGAATGGTCGGGCGGCGGCGAGATCGAGAAAGGCCGCGACGCCGTGCGCTTCTTCCTGATCTCGCGTAAAGCCGACACCGAATTCGTGTTCGACGTTGACGTCGCACTGAAGACCTCGGACGAAAACCCGGTTTATTACGTGCAGTACGCCCACGCGCGTATCTGCCGCATGCTGGAACAGTGGACCGGCGATGAAGCCGCGCTGGCCAACGTCGACCTGTCGCCACTGACCGCGCCAACCGAAGCGGCGCTGCTGGCCACCCTGGCTGCCTACCCGGAAACGCTGGCGCGCGCGCAGGCGGAACTGGGTCCGCACCAGATCGCGTTCTACCTGCGCGACCTGGCCGCCAACCTGCACAGTTTCTACTTCGCCGAACGCGTGCTGGTCGACGACGAAGCCCTGAAGGCCGCGCGTATCGCCCTGATGGTCGCGACCCGCCAGGTGCTGCGCAACGGCCTGGCGCTGATCGGCGTTTCGGCTCCCAACAAAATGTAATTGCGAAGGACATCCCGCACAATGAATTTCCGCTCCAGCTTTACTCCACGTTCGCAACAGCAGGGCAATACTTTCGTCGGCATCGTTATCGGTCTGGTCATCGGCCTAAGTATCGCTGTCGTCGTCGCACTGATGATTACCAAAGGCTCGACGCCGTTCACGGACAAGGGCCATCCGAGCAAGGCAGCGGAACCGACTGCGGGACAGGTCGCCGATCCTAACAAGCCGATGTACGGCAACAAGGATGCGGCGCGCGAAGCGGCCAAGGACTTCAACAAGGACCAGCAGCCAGCAACCGCGGTAACGCCGGCGCCAACCGCACCTGCGGTACCGGCGGCGCCGTCCAAGCCGGCAGCCGACCAGCTGCAAGCGATGGTCGACAAGATCCAGGGCACGCCAGCACCGGCGGCAAAGCCGGCGCCTGCGGCCGCGCCTAACGCGGCCAACGTCACGCCGCAGCCGGCCGCCAAAGCCGCACCGGCCGCCGACGCAGCCGCCGGCGACGACAAATTCATCTACTACCTGCAAGCGGGCGCCTTCCGTGAAGTGGCCGATGCAGAAAACGCCCGTGCCAAGCTGGCCTTGCTGGGCTTTGAAGCCAATATTTCGGACCGCTCCACCGACACCGGCGTGCTGCATCGTGTACGCCTGGGTCCTTACAACCAGGTGGAAACCATGAACAAGGTCCGTGGCAAACTGTCTGAAAACGGCATTGACGTTGCCGTCGTCCGCAACCAGAAATAACCCAAGGAGTAACGATGCGCTTCCTGAAATTCGCCCTGACCGCTTTCGCGCTGAGCGCAGTCGCACTGACTGCCTCGGCCTCTCCCGCCGATCCAAAGAACGGCGTGGAGTACAAAACGCTGAAAGCGCCGCAAGCTGTGGACACCGGCAAAAAAGTCGAGATCATCGAGTTCTTCGACTACGCCTGCCCGCATTGCGCCGCCTTCGACAGCGCGTTGGGCGCCTGGGTGAAAAAACAGGGCGACAACATTGTCTTCAAGCGCATGCACATCTCGCGTCCGGGCACCGACCTGCCGCAGGAAAAAATGTTCTTCACGCTGGAAGCCATGGGCGTGCTGACGCCTGAACTGCACGCCAAAGCCTTCAACGAAATCCACGTCAACCACAATCCGCTGCGCCGCGACGAACAGGTATTCGAGTTCATCGCCAAGCAAGGCGTGGACAAGCAGAAGTTCATCGACACCTACCGTGGCTTCGGCGTCGCGGGCCGCGTGCGCAAGTCGGTATCGATGATGGATGCCTACGAAATCGACTCCTGGCCGACGCTGACCGTGGACGGCAAATACCAGACCTCCCCGACCATGGCCGACGCTGAAAAGCAGTCCGCCACCACCGAAGCGCAGCTGCATGGTGAAGTGACGCAGGTGCTGGACGCGCTGGTCACCAAAGCCAAGGCAGAGAAGAAGTAGACATGACGCCTTTGCGCGTCTTCATCACCGGCGCTTCCAGCGGCCTGGGCGCCGCGCTGGCCCGCCAGTATGCGGCGCAAGGCGCCACCCTCGGCCTGCTGGCCCGGCGTGGCGAAGTCCTCGCCGATTTCATCGCCACACTGCCCAACGCGCAGCAGCACCGCGCCTATCCGGTGGATGTGCGCGACCATGCCGCCATCAACGCCGCTGCGCAGGCCTTCCTCGCGCACGCGGGCGGTGTCGATGTGGTGATCGCCAATGCCGGCGTGTCAGCCGGCACGCTCACGGAACACGCGGAAGACATCGCCGTGTTTGCCGACATTATCAACACCAATGTGATCGCCACCGCAGCCACCTTCTCGCCATTCATCGCTGCCATGCGCGCGCAGCGCACGCCGGGCCGGCTGGTGGGCATCGGCAGTGTGGCCGGCATCCGTGGCCTGCCAGGCGCCGAAGCGTACAGCGCCTCCAAGGCTGCCGTCATCAGCTACTGCGAATCACTGCGGCTGGAGATGAAGCCATATGGCATCCGCGTCGTGACCATCTGCCCCGGCTACATCGATACACCGATGACGCAGGGGAATCCCTACCCCATGCCGTTCCTGATGGCGCCTGAAAAATTTGCCGCTGTCGCCGCCGGTGTTATCAGCGCTGGCCGCAGCTACGCCGTCATCCCGTGGCAAATGGGCATTGTCGCCAAGCTGCTGCGCATGCTGCCGAACGTGGTCTACGATTTGGCCTTCAGCAAAGCGCCGCACAAACCCCGTAAAACAGCATCATGAATAATTTATCCGCCGCCGCGATCAGCGCCCATTGCGCCACCTCCGCCAGCCATATCGCGATTGAAACCGTCGCCGAAACCGGCTCCACCAATGCCGACCTGCTGGCGCGCATCGGCACGCTGCCAGGCCCGGTGCTGCGCATCGCGGAAAACCAGACCGCCGGCCGTGGCCGCGCCGGCCGCAGCTGGCTGTCCAGACCTGGCGCCGCGCTGATGTTCTCGCTGGCCTGGCGCTTCAAAGGCCCGCTGCACAATATGTCCGGCCTGCCGATGGCGGTGGGCGTGGCGCTGGCCGAAACCATCGTTTCGCTGGGTGTGCCGGTACAGATCAAATGGCCCAACGACCTGCTGCGCGACGGCGCCAAGCTGGCCGGCATTTTGGTCGAAACGCAGAAGACCGATGACGCCATCTGGGCCGTGATCGGCTGTGGACTCAACCTGCTGATGCCGGACGAACTGGAAGCGCAGATCGGCCGCGAAGTGGCAAGCGCGCCATGGCTGGCGCAGATGGACCGCAACCAGCTGATGGCGGCCCTGCTCGGCCGCCTGGCCGCCGTGCTGGCCGAATTCGACGATACCGGCTTCGCCCCATTCACGGAGCGCTGGAACGCGCTGCATGCGTGGCATGGCAAGGACGTGGTCCTGCTGGACAACGGCGCCGTGATGCAGCAAGGCCGCGCCGCCGGCGTGGACGCCATCGGCCGCCTGCTGCTGGATACGGACCAGGGCCGCGTTGAAATCCTTTCTGGCGACGTCTCGCTGCGTTTATCGGGAACACAACCATGATCTTGCTAATCGATGCTGGCAACACCCGCGTCAAATGGGCGCTGGCCACGGCGGACATGCCACTGGGCGCATGGATCGACAGCGGCGCCGTCACCCACGCCGACATGCCGCAACTGGAACTGGCCTGGTGCGAAGCCGCCGCCACCCATGGCGTCGAGCGCGTACTGATCGCCAACGTGGCGGGCAACGCACTGCGCGTGCAGCTGGAATATGTGCTGCAACGCTGCCTGCCCGATCTGCCGCTGGAGTGGTTTGCCTCGCTGCCCGCACTGGCCGGCCTGACCAACGGCTACCGCAACCCCGGCCAGTTGGGCTGCGACCGTTTTGCCGCCGCCATTGCCGGCCATATGCTGGCGCCGGACCTGCCCGTCATCGTGGTCAACTGCGGCACCGCCACCACCATCGATGCGGTAACGGCGGACGGCGTTTTCCTCGGCGGGATGATCTTGCCCGGCCTGGGCCTGATGGCCAGCTCGCTGGCGCGCAATACCGCCCAGTTGCCGCAGATCGCACAAGACGGTAAGCTGCCAGATGGATTTGCCGACAATACCGACGACGCCATCCTGAGCGGCATTCTGGCCGCGCAAGGCGGCGCCATCGAACATGCCTGCGCCCGGCACCACGCGACCGAGTGCATCATTTCCGGCGGCGCGGCGCCCTACATTGCGCCCATGCTGAAAGTGCCGTACCGTATCGTTGAAAACATTGTACTGATCGGATTACACGCTGCCGTCAGCAGCGCCGAATAAGAGGAAAGCCCTGTGCTGAAGTTTATTTTCTGGTCCCTGCTCGCTGTGAACGCCGCGCTGTTCGCGTATGGACGCGGCTACCTGGGCCACTTCAGCGGCAACGAGCACGAACCGGAGCGCCTGCTCAACCAGCTCAACGCCGACAAGCTGGCCATCATCCCGGCCGACAAAGCCAATGCGGCCAGCGTCGCCGCCACCGCGCCGGCTGCGCCCGAGATCAAGCCGGAAGCTTGCGTGGAAGTCGCCAGCTTCGTGCTGGCCGATGCGCGCCGTTTTGAAAACCAGCTGGAGGCGCTGAAACTGGGCGACCGGCAGTCGCGCCACAACCTGCCTGGCAGCGAGGTATCGAGCTATATCGTTTATATTCCACCGCAAGGCAGCAAGGAAGGCGCGGACAAAAAGGCCGGCGAACTGCGCGCGCTGGGAGTGACCAACTACTTCATCATGTCCGACAATTCGCCGCTGCGCTGGGGGATCTCGCTGGGCGTGTTCAAGACCGAGGGTGCAGCACAGAACCAGCTGGCGGCGCTCATGAAGCAAGGCGTGCGGACCGCGCGCATTGCACCCCGTATGAGCGGCAGCAAGCTGCTGGCCTTCCAGTTCCGCGACGTCGATCCGGAACTGAAAGCGAAACTGGAAAAAATCCGCGCCGGCTTCCCGAACGCGGACATCCGCAGCTGCAAATAGATCGGTTTAAATTCAGCGCTGAACCACGATGGGTTTGAGGCCCAGCGACGAAGGCAGCCCTTGTGCCGCCTGCTGCGCTTCCTGGCGGCTCGCATACGGACCGCCGAACAGGCGGAACACCGAACCGCCCTGCACCACTTCCAGGCCATTCAGCTTGCTGGTCAGCTTGGCGCGTATCGCTTCCGCATTTTCCGCGCGTGAGTAGGCGCCCAGTTGCAGATAGAAGCCGCCCGCCGCAGCCGGTGCTGGCGCCGCATAATCCGACGGCGCGCGATCAGCGAGCATGAGCGTTTCGATATCTTTCGGTGTCCCAGCAGCGCTAGCTGGCGCGGACGGTGTCAGCACCAGCGGCTGATTGATCATGGTCGCGGTGACGGTAGGTGTCGGTGCACCGGACGCCTGCGTCAGACGGTCCTTGGGCTGCGGCGTCAGACGCGCTTTGGTGGTGCCGGAGACGCCTTCACGCGTGGCGAGAATACGGTCTATCTCTTCCGGCAGGATACGTTCAATCTTGAGCTCATGACTGCCCTTGCCCAGCAAGCCCAGTTTCAGCGCCGCGGTGTAAGACACATCGATGGCGCGGTTGGCGTGGAATGGGCCGCGGTCATTGATACGCACAATGACGACGGCGCCACTCAGCATATTGGTCAGGCGTGCATACGATGGAATTGGCAGCACCGGATGCGCAGCCGTCATCTTGTACATATCGTACAGCTCACCGGACGAGGTGCGCTGGCCATGGAATTTTTTGCCGTACCAGCTGCCCACGCCGATCTGCGTGAACGGCTGGTCGTCGGTGATCGGCGTATAGGTTTTGCCGAAGACGACGTAAGGGCGGTTTGAGCGTGGCAGCAGCGGATCATTGCGCACATCGGCGTCCGGCGTTTCCATCAGATTGGGTGGTGGCGATTCGCCAGGGCCGTCGTCCTGGTAATAGCCGCCACGCCCCGAATTCGCGGGCGGCAGCACCGGCAGCGAAGGATCGGCCTTGCCAGTGGAAGGCGCTTTGATGACCGGTCCCGTGGCCGTCACAGGACGTGGCGATGGCTGGTTGGCCACCGGCGCCGTGCCGCAGCCGGCCAGCGCCAGCGCCGCCGCCATGGCCGGCAGCTTCAGGAGATGATTACGTTGCAGGCGCATCGCTGGTCTCCGCTTCTTGTTTTTCCACTTTGTTCTTGTCCTTCTCCACCGGGCGTTTGCCAAGCAGGTAATAGTCGAGCGCCTTGCGTGCAATTGGCGCGGCCTGCTCGCCGCCCTTGCCGGCGTTTTCCACCACCATGGCCAGCACGATGCGCGGCTTGTCCACCGGCGCAAATGCGGTGAACAGCGCATTGTCGCGCAAGCGCTCGGCCAGTCTGGCGGCGTTGTATTTCTCCCCCTTCTTGATCGTGATGATCTGCGCGGTGCCGGTCTTGCCGCCCACCGTGTAGCCTGCACCAGCAAAGGCGCGGTAGCCCGTTCCGCCTGGCTCGCTGGTCACGCCGACCATGGCGTTCTTGATGAAGTCGATGTTCTCCTGCTTGAGAGGGATGCGGTAACTCTCCTGCGCCACCGTCAGCTTACGCGCATGCGAGGCGCCATCCTCCACAATTTTCACCAGGTGCGGCTTCATCACCACACCGTTATTGGCCAGATTGGCAACAGCGTGCGCGATCTGCAAAATGGTGTAGGCGTTAAGTCCGGAACCATTGCTGACCGAGATAGTATCACCACCGACCCAGCGTCCTGCCGCACCTTTGAAACGGTTGCGCTTCCATTCCGGCGAAGGCAAGGCGCCGGTCTTTTCGTTTTCCAGGTCGATGCCGGTCTTCTGGCCGAAGCCGAATGGCTGCATGAAATCGTGAATCGCATCGATGCCCAGGTCATGCCCCAGCGCGTAGTAATAGGTATTACACGAGACGATGATGGACTTGCGCATGTCCACCGAGCCATGGCCGCCGGCCAGGTCGTCGTTGAAGCGGTGGTTGCCCAGCACGTAGTAGCCCGGGTCATACGTCACCTGCGTTGGCGTGCGCTTGCCCAGTTCCAGCGCGGCCAGTGCCATGAAGGGCTTGAAGGTGGAACCCGGCGCATAAGTGCCGGCCAGCGGGCGGTTGAACATGGGCCGCGCCGCCGAGTTATTCAGCTCATCCCAGCTTTGCGCATCGATGCCATCAACGAACAGGTTGGGATCGTAACCGGGACGCGAGACGTAGGCGAGAATGTCGCCCGTTTCAGGATTGATCGCCACCATCGCGCCGCGCCGGTCGCCGAAAGCTTCTTCGACAATTTTTTGCAGTTCAATGTCGATCGACAGTACCAGGTTGCTGCCTGCCGCCGGCGGCTTGCGCGACAACGTGCGTACCGCGCGGCCGCCGGCGGAGACTTCCACTTCTTCGTAACCGGTCTGGCCGTGCAGCTGCTTCTCGTAGCTCTTCTCCAGCCCTTCCTTGCCGATATAGCTGCTGCCGCGGTAATTGGCCGCGTCGTCGCCGTCCTCCAGCGCATCGGCTTCGGCGCGGTTGACGCGGCCGATGTAGCCGATCACGTGCGAGGCCGTTTCGCCCAGCGGATACTGGCGGAACAGGCGTGCCTGCACCTCTACGCCAGGAAAGCGGAAATGCTGGGCACTGAAACGCGCGACTTCTTCGTCGGTGAGACGGGTGCGCAGCGGCACGCTCTCGAAACCTTTGGATTCTTCCAGCATTTTCTTGAAGCGCTTGCGGTCCTTGATATCGACCGCCACCAGCTTGGCCAGTTCGTCGATGGTTTCGTCCAGCGTGGAGGTCAGCTTGGACGGCGTAATCTCCAGCGTGTATGCCGAGTAGTTGCGGGCCAGGACCACGCCATTGCGGTCCAAAATCAGGCCGCGGTTCGGCACGATGGGCACCAGGGAAATGCGGTTCTCTTCCGCTTTCACCGCAAAATCGCTGTACTTGATGATCTGCAGCCAGACAAAGCGCACCAGCAGCAGAAAGAAGCAAAGGAATACCAGGCCGCCCAGCACCGTGACGCGCAGACGGAACTCGCGCATTTCAACTTCGGTATCTTTAATTTCGGTCATGCGCGCACTCCGGTGCGTAGTTCCCGGCTATGCCGCTGAATGCTCATCAGGATGCCGCCGCCCAGGCCCAGCGTCATCAGCGCCGTGCCGCCGTAGCTCATGAATGGCAGCGGCACACCGACCACCGGCACAATGCCGCTGACCATGGCCATGTTGACGAAAGCGTAGGTAAAATAAATCATGGTGATGGCGCCGGCCAGCAGGCGCGTGAACAGTGTCGGCGCATTCAGCGTGATACTCAGGCCACGCCAGATCAGCAGCAGATACAGCGCCATCAGCACCAGGTTGCCGGCCAGGCCAAACTCCTCGGAGAACACGGCAAAGATAAAGTCGGTGGTGCGCTCCGGGATGAACTCCAGGTGGGCCTGTGTGCCGTGCGTCCAGCCTTTGCCCGTCACGCCGCCAGAGCCAATGGCGATCATCGACTGGATAATGTGGAAGCCCTTACCCAGCGGGTCGTGGTAAGGATCGATCAGCGTCAGCACGCGGTCGCGCTGGTAGTCGTGCATGAAGCTCCACAGCACCGGCAGGCCAGCGGCGCCGGTCGCCACCAGTGCGCCCAGCGCTTTCCAGGACAGGCCGCCAAGGAAGATCACACAGGCGCCGGCCGCAGTCACCAGCATGGCGGTGCCCAGGTCCGGCTGGCGCGCGATCAGGCCGGCCGGTATCGCCAGCAGCACCGCCGCTATCGCATACGACTGCCAGCGGATATGTCCCTGCTCGCGCTGGAAGAACCACGCCAGCATGAGCGGCATGGCAATCTTCATTAATTCGGATGGCTGGATCTGCGTGCCGATATATAGCCAGCGGCGCGAGCCGCCCTTGATGATGCCGAACAGCGCCACCGCCACCAGCAATGCCACGCCCGCCATATACACCGGCACCGCCAGCCGCATCATCGTCTGGGGCGAGATATTCGCGACAAACCACATCACCAGCACGGCCGCCGCGATGTTACGCATCTGGTCCCACACCTTGCCGGGAATGGCGATGCCGGCCGAGTACAGCGTGACCAGGCCGACCGACAGCAGGGCTGCAATGATGAGCGCCAGCGGCGCGTCAAACACCATCACATGGGGGCGCAGCCGCTGCCACCATGTGCGTCCTTGCGCAAGGCCCATCAGGTCTGCACCAGCTTGCGATGGCGTTGTATGCTCATCAGGATGCCGGCGCCCAGGCCCAGCGTCAGCAGCGCCGTGCCGCCATAGCTCATGAACGGCAACGGCACGCCTACCACCGGCAGGATGCCGCTCACCATGCCCATGTTGACGAAGGCGTAGGTGAAGTAGATCATGGTCACGGCGCCAGCCAGCAGGCGGGTGAAGAAGTTAGGGGCATTCCCGGCGATCATCAGGCCACGGCCAATCAGCATCAGGTACAGCACCATCAGGATCAGATTGCCGACCAGGCCAAATTCCTCCGAGTAGACGGCGAAGATAAAGTCGGTGGTGCGTTCAGGGATGAATTCCAGGTGGGCCTGGGTGCCATGCGTCCAGCCCTTGCCTGTCACGCCGCCGGAACCGACCGCGATGGTGGACTGGATGATGTGGAAGCCCTTGCCCAGCGGGTCAGTGGTTGGATCGATCAGCGTCATCACGCGTTCGCGCTGGTAGTCGTGCAGCACCGACCAGATGATGGGCAGCGCCGCCGCGCCGGCGACAAACAAGCCCACCAGCGCCTTCCACGACAGCCCCGCCAGGAAGATCACGCAAAAGCCCGCAGCCACCACCAGCAGCGCCGTTCCCAGGTCGGGCTGGCGCACGATCAGGCCGACCGGCACCACCAGCAACAGCACCGCAATCGCGTATGACTGCCAGGTCAGATGGCCGGAACGGCTCTGGAAGTACCAAGCCAGCATCAGCGGCATGACGATTTTCATGAACTCCGACGGCTGTATGTCGATCCCCACGTGCAGCCAGCGCCGCGCGCCCAGCTTGATGGTGCCGAACAGCGCTACGCACACCAGCAGAAACACCCCGATTGCATAAGCCGGAACGGCAATCCGCATCATCATCTGCGGCGAGATATTCGCCACCACCCACATGATGAAGAAGGACAGGAAGATATTGCGCACCTGGTCTTCCATCTTGCCTGGAATGCCGATGCTGGCCGAATACAGCGTAATCAAGCTCACCGTCAGCAGCATGATGATGATGGCGGTCAGCGGGCCGTCAAAGACGGTGAAATAGGGTCGCATGCGACGCCACAGCGAACGTCTTTCATGTATGCGCATGATGGGTGATCCTTATTGTTTCTTCCGTGCCGGCGCGCCCTGCTGCGGCACAGGCGTCGCGGCGGGGACGTTTGGCGCCACGGGCGCCGGTGCCGGCGCAGGTGCGCCCTGGCGCGCTTCCGCTGCCGCTTCGGCGGCGTCCGGATCTTCAATCGGCACCAGCTGCACCGCATCTTCCTTCGGCACCTTGGTGGTTTCCTTGTCGGCCGGGCGTTTGCCCAGCAGGTAGAAGTCCAGTGCCTTGCGGGCGATAGGGGCGGCAATTTCCGCCCCCCAGCCGGCGTTTTCCACCACCATGGCGACCACGATCTTCGGCTTGTCGGCTGGCGCAAACGCGGTGTACAGCGCGTTGTCGCGCAGGCGCTCGGCCAGCGCCGACGCGTTGTACTTTTCGTTGGCCTTGATGCCCACCACCTGCGCCGTACCGGTCTTGCCGCCGGAGGTGTAGGCGGCATTGGCGAAGGCGCGGTAAGCGGTGCCGCCTGGCTCGCTGTTCACGCCCACCATGGCGCTCTTGATGATGTCGATGTTTTCCTGCTTGAGGGCGATGCGGTAGCTTTCACTCGGCACCGTCAGCTTGCGCGCGCGCGTGCCGCCGTCTTCGACGATCTTGACCAGGTGCGGCTTCATCACCACGCCGTTGTTGGCCAGGTTGGCCATGGCGTGGGCGATCTGCAGCGGTGTGTAGGAGTTGTAGCCGGAGCCGTTGGACACCGAGATGGTATCGCCGCCGACCCACCTGCCGGCATTGCCTTTGAAGCGCTTGCGCTTCCACTCTTTCGACGGCAGCACGCCGGTCTTTTCATTATCCAGGTCGATGCCGGTTTTTTCACCGAAGCCGAAAGGCCGCATGAAGTCCGTGATCGAGTCGATCCCCATGTCGTTGCCAAGCTGGTAGTAGTAGGTATTGCAGGACACGATGATGGAACGGCGCAGATCGACGTTGCCGTGGCCACCGACTTTATCGTCGCGGAACTTGTGGCCGCCCAAATAGAAGAAGCCCGGATCGGGATACGCCGTCGCCGGATTGCGCTTGCCCAGTTCCAGCGCCGCCAGTGCCATGAAGGGCTTGAAGGTGGAACCCGGCGCATAAGTGCCGGACAGCGGACGGTTAATCATCGGCCGGTCCAGCGAGGTATTCAGTTCGCTCCAGCTTTGCGCATCGATGCCGTCCACGAACAGGTTGGGATCGTAGCCTGGGCGCGACACGTAGGCAAGGATGTCGCCCGTTTCCGGCTCGATCGCGACAAACGCGCCGCGCCATTCGCCAAAGGCTTCTTCCACCACCTTTTGCAGCTCGATGTCGATTGACAGGATCAGGTTATTGCCTGGTGTGGCGGGGGTACGCGACAGCGTGCGGATGGCGCGGCCACCGGCCGACACTTCCACTTCCTCGTAGCCGGTCTGGCCATGCAGCTGCTTCTCGTAGCTCTTCTCCAGGCCTTCCTTGCCGACATGGTCGGTGCCTTTGTAATTCGGGCCGTCGTCGGTCGCCTCGATCGCCTTGACTTCGGACTGGTTGATGCGGCCGATGTAGCCGATCACGTGCGACGCCGTTTCGCCCAGCGGATACTGGCGGAACAAACGCGCCTGCACCTCTACGCCAGGGAAGCGGAAACGCTGCGCGCTGAAACGCGCCACCTCTTCATCGGTCAGGCGCGTACGCAGCGGCACGCTTTCAAATCCTTTGGACTCTTCCAGCAGTTTCTTGAAGCGCTTGCGGTCTTTGATATCGACGCTGATCAGTTTGGACAACTCATCGATCGCCTCATCCAGCGTGGTATTCAGCTTGGATGGTGTGATTTCCAGCGTAAAGGCCGAGTAGTTACGCGCCAGGACCACGCCGTTGCGGTCCAGAATCAGGCCGCGGTTCGGCACGATGGGAACCACGGCGATGCGGTTCTCTTCCGCCTTCACCGCGAAGTCACTGTACTTCATCACCTGCAGCCAGATGAAACGCAGCAGCAGCAAGGCGAAACAGAAAAACACCATCCCACCCAGCACCGTCAGGCGCAGGCGGAACTGCTGCAGTTCGCGCTGGTTGTCCTTAATCTCAGTCATGCTGGCGGAGTGGCGTCAGATCGGTCGGGTGTGGTCGCGGTCCACCGCGCGGCGCTGGGGCGCCAGCAACAGCCAGGTGATCAGCGGCCACAGTAACGCGGCAGCCACGCTCTCAATAAAGTAGAACCAGCCGGGGAATTTGCCGGACACGAAAAAGCGCACGATAAACTGCGCCGACTGCGCCATCAACAGCAGCGGGAAGACGTGCATGGCCTGGGTCCAGATCGGGAACCACAGCATCCGGCGATGCAGCATGATGGCGAAGTACGACAGCAGGGTGTATGCCAGCGCATTCTCGCCCAGCAGCGTGGAATCGTGAACATCCATGAGCAGGCCCAGAACAAAGGCAGTGCCGATGCCGACCTTGCGCGGCTGGTGCACACCCCAGAATACCAGCAGCAGCGCGACAAAATCCGGCACGCCGATGAAGTGGCCCCAGGGCAGAAGATTAAACAGGAAGGCGCACAGCAGGCTGAATGCGATGAACAGCGGGCTGACCGGCAGCAGAATATAGTGAGGACGGTTCATCGGGCCGGCTCCTTGGGTTTGTTGGCGGCCGGCGCCTGGGCGGCGGGTACCGCTGGCGTGGCGGCTGCATTCGGCGTGGCGGCCGGCGTCGTGCCCGGCGTGGCGGCCGTTGCGGCGGCAGCCGGCGCCGGCTTGGGCATCACTGGTATCAGTCCCGGCGCACCGGTTGGCGCAGCGGCAGGCTGGCCTTCCGCGCCCTCTTTCGGCACGTCCTTGATCGGCGCCATCTTGTTATTGTGCTTGCGCAGCGCGCGCGGTTCTTCCTCCGGCGGACGTGCCGGCATCTCCGGCGTCGACATCAGAATCAGCAGCTGCGTGTTGTTGGTGATGCCGGCCAGCGGCTGGCAGATCACACCGCCGAACGAACCACCGGCACTGTTTTCCACCTGGCTGACGCGCGCCACCGCCAGGCCGGCCGGATACACGCCGTCCAGGCCAGAGGTGACCACAATATCGCCCACCTGGATATCCGCATTCGGCGCTGTAAAGCGCAGTTCCAGATTACCGGACTTGCCGCGGCCATACGCCACGCTGCGCAAGCCATTGCGCAGCAGCTGCACCGGAATCGCCTGCTCCTTGTCGGACAGCAGCGTCACCTCGGAGGTGAACGGGAACACGCGCGTGACCTGACCGACCACGCCCTGGTTGTCGATCACCGGCAAACCCAGCGCCACGTCATTGCGGGTGCCGCGGTCGAGAATGATTTTACGGCTGTTGAAATCGCGGGCGTCATACAGCACCTCGGCCAGCATGGACTTGACCGGCAATTGCTGGCGCGCGTCGAACAGGCGGCGCAGCTGCGCATTTTCTGCGGACTGGAGCTGCGCCTGCTGCAAAGCCTGCGAATTGAGTATCTGCTGACGCTTCAACTCCCGCACCTGCTTTTCCAGCGACGACAACGTGGAGAAATAATCACCGGCGCCATAAATGGCGTCGCGCGGCAGCAAGGCCGCCATTTGCAGCGGGTACAGTACGGTGGCAGCCGCCGTACGCACCAATGGCAGGATACGCATGTGCGAGTCGACCAGCAGCAGCACGATCGATATGCACGCGAACACCATCATCTTGACCCGGGCCGAAGCGCCTTGCTTGAAAAGTGGCGGAGGACTGTATTCCATGACTTCCAATAATCCGGCGCTCGCGCGCCATCGAGACTGTCAACTCACCCTAAAGCACCGGGGCCGCTATTTGGCGGCCCCGTTTTTGTCAGATCACTCGTAGGAGAAGATCGAACCCAGTTGGTCCATCCGCTCCAGCGCCATGCCGGAGCCACGTACCACGCAGGTCAGCGGATCTTCCGCCACCAGCACCGGCAGGCCGGTTTCTTCCATCAGCAGACGATCCAGGTCGCGCAGCAGTGCGCCACCGCCGGTCAGCATCATGCCTTTTTCGGCGATGTCGGCGCCCAGCTCTGGCGGGGTCTGTTCCAGCGCGTTCTTCACGGCCGAGACGATGTTGTTGAGCGGGTCGGTCAGCGCTTCCAGGATTTCGTTCGAGGAGATGGTGAACGAACGCGGAATACCTTCCGACAGGTTGCGGCCCTTGACTTCCATTTCCTTGACTTCGGAGCCAGGGAAGGCGGAGCCGATGGCTTTCTTGATGGCTTCAGCGGTCTGTTCGCCGATCAGCATGCCGTAGTTGCGGCGGATGTAGTTGACGATCGCTTCATCGAACTTGTCGCCACCCACGCGTACCGAACCTTTGTACACCATGCCGCCCAGCGAGATGATGCCCACCTCGGTGGTACCGCCGCCGATGTCCACCACCATCGAGCCGGTTGCATCCGACACTGGCAGGCCGGCGCCGATGGCTGCTGCCATCGGTTCTTCGATCAGGTACACCTGCGACGCGCCGGCGCCCAGTGCCGATTCACGGATCGCACGGCGTTCCACCTGGGTCGAGCCGCAAGGGACGCAAATGATGATGCGTGGCGAAGGACGGAAGAATTTGGAGTCGTGCACCATGCGGATGAACTGCTTCAGCATCTGCTCGGTGACGGTGAAGTCGGCGATCACGCCGTCTTTCATCGGGCGAATCGCTTCGATATTGCCAGGTACTTTACCCAGCATCTGCTTTGCTTCCTTACCAACTGCCTGAATCGTCTTCTTGCCATTTGGGCCGCCTTCCTGGCGGATGGCGACGACCGACGGTTCATCAAGGACGATGCCTTGGCCGCGAACATAGATCAGGGTGTTGGCCGTGCCCAGGTCGATGGCCAGATCAGAGGAAATGTAACGACGTAAAAAACCAAACATTAAAGTGTCCCGTGGCGCTACTAGGTGTGCGCGTAAACCGTTGAGTGAAAAATTCTGTCCGAATGCGTCTGTCCGAATGCGGCGGCAGCAATGATTCAGCGCCGACAACGCATCAACCCGCCATTCTACCTTATAATTTGGCTGCGATTTATCGAAAATCCACCCAAAAGTGTATAGCCTGAGGCCGCGATTTAAGCGGCATTCGTCGGGATTTGTAGACGAATAGGCAGAAATTCAAGTTTTTTATCAATATCACAATTAAACCTGCGCGGCCCGTCCGCGCCATACGCCATGTCCCTGACCTTATCCGACGTAACCCGCATTGCCAAACTGGCCCAACTTGAGATGAGCGAGCAGCAGAGCGCCACGGCGCTGGAACAGCTGAATGGCATCTTTGCGCTGGCCGAACAGATGCAGGCGGTCGACACCGAAGGCGTCGCCCCGCTGAGCCACCCGCTGGCGGCGCACATGAATAACATCGCCCTGCGCCTGCGCGAAGACGTGGCCAGCGAACCGAATCGCCGCGAAGACTATCAAACCGTTGCACCAAAGACCCAGGACGGCCTGTACCTGGTGCCGAAAGTGATCGATTAATTGACGCAATAGATGCAATAGATGCAACCGCGCTCACTGCGCCCTGCCCTTCGCACCGATCACGAATCTGAATTGAAACGCCATGCATACCAAAACCATTAAAGAGCTGTCCGCACTCCTGCAAAGCAAAGCGATTTCCGCCACCGACCTGGCCAAGCACTTCCTCGACCGTATCGAGCAAAGTGACCTGAATGCCTTCCTGCACGTGGACCGTGAGCTGACCCTGGCGCAAGCCGCCGAAGCGGACGCCCGCATCGCGGACGGCACCGCCACGCCGCTGACCGGCGTGCCGATCGCGCACAAAGACATCTTCGTCACCAAAGGCTGGCGCTCCACCGCCGGCTCGAAAATGCTGGGCAACTACGTCAGTCCGTTTGACGCCACTGTCGTTGAGAAGTTCAACAAGGCCGGCATGGTCACGCTGGGCAAGCTGAATTGCGACGAATTCGCCATGGGTTCGGCCAATGAAAACTCGGCCTTCGGCGCGGTGAAAAATCCGTGGGATAAAACCGCCGTACCAGGCGGCTCCTCGGGCGGTTCCGCTGCGGCAGTTGCCGCGCGCCTGGCGCCCGCCGTCACCGGCACCGACACCGGCGGTTCGATCCGCCAGCCGGCATCGTTCTGCGGCATTACCGGCATCAAGCCAACCTATGGCCGCGTATCGCGCTTCGGCATGATCGCGTTTGCCTCGTCGCTGGACCAGGGCGGCCCGATGGCGCAGACCGCGGAAGACTGCGCGCTGCTGCTGAACGCCATGGCCGGCTTCGATGAACGTGATTCGACCTCGCTGACGCCGGAACTGGGCGGCGTGGAAGAAGACTTCACGCGCGAACTGGGCCAGCCGCTGACCGGCCTGCGCATCGGCGTGCCAAAAGAGTACTTCGGCGAAGGCCTGGCGAAAGACGTGGAAGACGCCGTGCGCGCCGCGCTGGCCAAGTATGTTGAACTGGGCGCGACCCTGGTCGACATCTCGCTGCCGAACACCAAGCTGTCGATCCCTGCCTACTACATGATCGCGCCGGCGGAAGCGTCGTCCAACCTGTCGCGCTTTGACGGCGTGCGTTACGGCTTCCGCGCAGAAGGCTACAAGGACCTGCAGGACATGTACCGCAAGACCCGCGACCAGGGCTTCGGCAATGAAGTGAAGCGCCGCATCATGGTCGGTACCTATGTGCTGTGCCACGGCTACTACGACGCCTACTACCTGAAGGCGCAAAAGATCCGCCGCCTGATCGCGCAGGACTTCGAGAAAGTGCTGAATGGTCCGGACGCCGTGTGCGATGTCATCATGGGACCGGTCGCGCCGACCGTGGCCTGGGACCTGGGCGACAAGTCGGATGATCCGGTGGCCGCCTACCTGGCCGACATCTACACGTTGTCGACCAGCCTGGCCGGCCTGCCTGGCATGTCGATCCCGGTCGGCTTCGGCGCCAAGAACCGCCCTGTGGGCCTGCAGATCATCGGCAAGCACTTCGGCGAAGCCAGGCTGCTGAACGTGGCGCACGCCTATCAGCAAGCCACCGACTGGCACACCCGCGCTCCGGCCGGCATCTAAGAACAACCGTCATTCCCGCCTGCGCGGGGACGACAAACGGAAACATAAGCGAGAACAATATGGAATGGGAAGTCGTCATCGGTATTGAGAACCACGTACAGCTCACTACCGCATCTAAAATCTTCAGCGGCTCGCCGACCACCTTCGGCGCCGAAGCCAACACCCAGGCCAGCCCGGTTGACCTGGCGCTGCCGGGCGTACTGCCAGTCATGAACAAGCAGGCCGTCGACCGCGCGATCCGCTTTGGCCTGGCGGTCGGCGCCAAAATCGCGCCGGCGTCGATCTTCGCGCGTAAAAACTACTTCTACCCTGACCTGCCGAAAGGCTACCAGATCAGCCAGTTCGAAGATCCGGTGGTACAGGGCGGCACCATCACCTTCGGCTACGAGAAGGATGGCGAGTTCGTCACCAGGACCATCAACCTGACCCGCGCCCACCTGGAAGAAGACGCCGGCAAATCGCTGCACGAAGACTATGCCGGCATGTCGGGCATCGACCTCAATCGCGCCGGCACGCCGCTGCTGGAAATCGTCTCCGAGCCGGAACTGCGCAGCGCTGCGGAAGCAGTCGCCTACTGCAAGGCCCTGCACTCGCTGGTGATGTGGCTGGGCGTCTGCGACGGCAACATGCAGGAAGGCTCGTTCCGCTGCGACATCAACGTCTCGGTGCGTCCGAAAGGCCAGCAAGAATACGGCACCCGCTGCGAGATCAAAAACCTGAACTCGTTCCGCTTCATCGAAGAAGCCGTGCACGTGGAAGTGCGCCGCCAGATCGAACTGATTGAAGACGGCGGCAAAGTCGTGCAGGCGACCCGCCTGTACGATCCGGACCGCAAGGAAACCCGCGAAATGCGCAGCAAGGAAGACGCGCAGGACTACCGCTACTTCCCGGACCCGGACCTGCCGCCGCTGGTCATCTCCAACGCCTGGATCGAGCAGGTAAAAGGCACCATGCCTGAACTGCCAGCCGCGATGCGCGCGCGCTTCATCAGCGAATACGCGCTGCCGGACTATGACTCGCTGGTGCTGACCCAGTCCAAAGCCATGGCCAACTACTTCGTCGCCGTGGTGGATGCCGCCGGCAAGGAAAACGCCAAGGTCGCCGCCAACTGGCTGATGGGCGACGTCTCCTCGACCCTGAACCGTGAAGGCGTGGACATCGCCGACGCACCGGTCAAGCCTGCGCAGCTGGCGCTGATGCTGAAGCGTATCGCTGATGGCACCATCAACAACAAGACCGCCAAGGAACTGTTCGGCGACATGTGGGCCGCCAAGTCGGACGACGACAATCTGGTGGATGCGCTGATCGAGTCGAAAGGCCTGAAACAGATCTCCGACACCGGCGCGCTGGAAGCCATTGTCAACGAAGTCATCGCCAACAACGAGAAGTCGGTAGAACAGTACCGCGCCGGCAAGGAAGCAGCGATCAACGCGCTGATCGGCCAGGCGATGAAAGCCTCGCGCGGCAAAGCCAACCCGGCGCAGCTGACCGAGCTGCTAAAAGCCAAGCTGGCCGGCTAACACGACAAAGGACGCCTCGGCGTCCTTTTTTTATTGGTGCTCCGGACCGTCCCAACCCTCCAGGTACTTGGTCAGCGTATCCACCACATCGATTAAGCGATAGCGATAGAACAGGTGCATGGCCGGCTGCCAATCGGCCGGCAGCGTGCCGCCCGCCGCGCGCGCCACGATGCTGTTCGGGACCACGCGCATCCCAAGCCGGTTAGTGCCAAACAAGGTCTCGCCACACTGAGCGCAAAACGCCTTCGACAGCTGTTTGTGCGGATGTGCATAGCGCCTCACTTCCCCCGACAGCAAGGTCAATGCCTCCGGCGGCCAGGCCGTAGCGGACAACAACGTCACGCCATAGAAATCTCGGCAGGTATCACAATGGCAGTGAGCCCGTGCCGCCGGTGCACCGTTCAACGCATATCGCACACTTCCACAGCGACACGCAACAGTCAACGCCTTCAATGCATCAACGGGCGAGGAAGCCTCGCCAACATGTGTTTGAACCACGGTAGTCCTTTCTATCAGGTACGTGGGCACAGTCTACGGCAAACAGTATCGAACAGGTCAAGCCCCGGCTTGCATCTCACGCAAAGCAAACATAAAGTGCTTGACTTGAAGTGCACTCTAACTTTTAGGATCTGCTTATGGAATCGCATCTCAGCATTGAAGAAGCCGCACAACGTACCGGCCTGACGGCGCACACGCTACGCTATTACGAGCGTGTCGGCCTGATCGCGCCGGTTCCCCGCGCACCGGGCGGGCAGCGTCGTTATGCGGCGGCCGACATGGCCTGGATCGAATTCCTGCTGCGCCTGCGAACGACCAATATGCCCATCGCGAAGATGCAGGCATTCGCTCAACTGCGCAGCGCCGGTGATGCAACCGTGACGGACCGTCGCCAGATGCTGGAACTGCATCTGGCGGATGTCCTGGCACACATCGAGACGATGCAGCAGTCCGTCCACGCGTTGCAGGACAAAATCAAACACTATCGTGCACTTGAAAAGGAAGGACTCACTCATGGAAAACGAAAATCGCTACCAGCGCGGACTGGCAAAACTGCAGGAAATCGACGGTGAAGCCGGGGAGCGTGTCGTCGCCAGCCTTGAAGACATCGCACCGGACTTCGCGCGCTACCTGATCGAATTCCCGTTCGGCGACATCTACTCGCGCCCCGGCCTGGACCTGAAAAGCCGCGAGATCGCGACCGTCGCTGCGCTTACAGCACTGGGCAACGCCGCACCTCAGCTCAAGGTCCACATCCACGCGGCGCTGAACGTCGGCGTCACCCGTACCGAGATCGTTGAAACCATCATGCAGATGGCCGTCTACGCCGGTTTCCCGGCGGCCCTCAACGGCCTGGCCGCCGCCAGGGAAGTTTTTGACTATACATAATTGTCTACATCGGGCAACATAGGGGAAATAGACAAAAATTAAAGTATACATTCTTGTCTAGACATACTAATCTAGTTCTACCGCAACAGAGGAGCTGCCATGAGCATTCCCAAACCAACCGCGGCAGAACTGGAGCTGCTGCAAACCCTTTGGCCACTTGGCTCGGCAACCGCAAAGCAGGTGCACGAAGCCATGCTGGCCGAAAAACCTGACCTCGCCTACGGCACTGTACTGCGCCTGATGCAGATTATGCATACCAAGGGCATCCTCATCCGCGACGAAAGCCAGCGCTCTCACATCTACGCGCCGGCACAGGCGCAGGACACGCTGCAATCGAGCCTGCTCAAAGACCTGATGCACAAAGCCTTCGCCGGCTCGGCCAAGGCGCTGGTACTGGCCGCGCTGCGCTCTGGCATTTCGAAAAAAGAGCGCGAAGAAATCGAAAAGCTGCTGAAGGAAGAAAAGAAATGAGCGCCTTCATCTTCGCACTTGGCATGACGCTGATGCACTTCCTGTGGCAAGGCCTGCTGCTTGGTTGCGTCACCGCCGCCGCCCTCACCCTGCTGCGCAACAGCCGCGCCGAATACCGCTACCTGATCGCCTGCTCCGCCCTGCTGGCCTGCCTGTGCTGGCCTCTGTTTGACCTCGTGCAGCGCCTCACCATGGATACGGAAAGCGCCAACGCCAGCCTGCGTAACTTTGAATGGATAGCGGCCACCATCGGCGACGAAGAAACCTGGTTCACCCTGCTCAACTCATTGCGCGGTATCGTCGGCGTATGGGCGCTGTGCGCCGCCATACTGGCCTTGCGCATGATCGCAGGATTGCTGTGGATAGACCGTACCTCGCGTCAGCCGAGTAATTGCCAGCGCCATGAACAGCTGCATTGGGAAGCCGAGCTGGCACGGCTGGCAGAGCGCTTTGGCATCCGCCGCGAGGTGCGTTTACGTGTGGTTGATACGCTAGCCAGCCCGGTCACCGCGGGCTGGTGGCGTCCGATAGTGCTGGTGCCGGCGACGCTGGTATCCGGCATGCCGGCCGAGCTGTTATACGCCCTGCTGGCACACGAGATGGCGCACATCAAACGCCATGACTACCTGATTAACCTGCTGCAGAACGTGATTGAAACACTGCTGTTCTATCACCCCGCCGTCTGGTGGATTTCCAACCGCATCCGTATCGAGCGCGAACTGATTGCGGACGATGTCGCAGCAAGACAGCTCGGCGAACCTCGGCGCCTTGCCATTGCGCTATCCGAACTGGAAAAACACCATTTCTCGCCGCACCAACTGGCCCAGGCGGCCAATGGAGGAAATCTGATAATGCGTATTCAACATCTGCTGCGCCCTGCACCGCAGGCCCTGAACTGGAAAGCCGCTATTGCCATGATCGGCGTGGCGATAGCCTGTCTGTCGATCTACGCGGAAGCGACAGCGGCAGATAAAAACGTCTCGAATAAAACCACAGCGCTAGTTAACTTCAGCACCTGCGCCAAGCCGCGCTGGCCGCAGGCCGCGCTCAAGGAATCACGCACTGGCACCGTGCAACTGGGCTTCCTGGTTGATCGTCACGGCAAGGTGAAAAATTCCCGCATCGACAAGAGCAGCGGCCACAGCGACCTGGACGAAGCGTCGCGCATCGGCATCGAAAAATGCACGTTCAAACCGGCGACCAGAGCAGGTAAGCCTGTCGAGTCCTGGACGCACCTGCAATATGTGTGGATACTCGAATGATAAAAAGCGCATTCCTCCTCACCGCCTTATTGTCCAGCATCGCCAATGCCGCCAGTTTCGATCCCGAAGTTAACCTGGCCAAGGCGGAGCGGGAGGCACAGCGCCTGCGTACCCAACTGCGCAATCCGGCGCTGGCCTCGGACAAGGTAAAAATTACGCTCAACAGCAAGCTGCAACAACTCGGCAATCAACGCTCTTTCGTGGGAGACAGCGACGGCGCCATGGCTGCGTTTGACGAGACGGAGACGCTTCATGCGCGCCGCAATGCCGGAGCCGATGCCGGCGAATCGGCGCGGCTGGAAGCCGCCAAAGCGGAAGACGCGATCAGCGCCATCGTCCGCGAGGCCGCCAACCACCGCATCGTCATTCTCAATGAAGCACACCATGTTCCCTTGCACCGGGCATTCGCCATGCGGCTGGCGCGCGAACTGCGCAAGCTGGGCTACACCTGGCTTGCCTGCGAAACCTTCGAGAACACGCCACTGAAAAAAGGCTACCTGGCGCTGTCGGACGGCTACTACTCACGTGAACCCGCCTTCGGCAACTTCCTGCGCGACGCCGCAGCGGATGGCTGGAAGCTAGTGCAGTATGAGCCGTTTGATGAAATAACCGGTGAAACCGCCGCCCAGCAGATCGATCAGCGTGACAGTGGCGAAGCGCGCAATCTGGTAAAGCGCATCTTTGACCAAGACCCCAACGCCAAGGCATTCATTTATGTCGGCTATAGCCACGCGCAGAAAGTACCGCGCGTCGGCGACAGCGGCGGCGGCGCCTGGATGGCCGCGCAGCTGAGCCACATGACCGGCCTGGAGCCGCTCACGATCGACCAGACCATCATGATGGAACACGTCGATCAGGCAGCTGAATACCCTTTGTATGCAGCCGCCGTCGGTGGAGATACCGCAGAAAATGCGCCGGCCGGCCAAGCCATACTTCGTCTACGCTTATCCCAAAAACCAGCCGAAAGATGCCGTCCCGGCTGACATTGTGCAAATCACGCCGGGCAAGCCGCTGCCCAAGCTGATGCTGCCGGATGCGCAGTTCCGCTTCGTGCTCCGGCAATAGGACTTAATCCTTCACGCCTACCCAGCGGCCATTATCAAGGCGCAGGCGCTGTTTCATTTGCAGCTGTCCTTCGCCTTTCATGATGTAGGCGATCATCGGGAAGACCTGCTGCGCCGAAGCTTCTTTCATCCACGGCGCGGCAGCAAACTTGTAGGTATAGCTTGCGGTGCCGCTGGCTTCATCCCACGACGTCAACTTGGCCACACTGAGCTTACCGACGCAAAAATCACCGCTACGCGCGATCTTTTCACCGCTAGGCGATATGGTCGTCGTCGCTCGCTTGAGGTAGAACTTTCTGCCCGCCGCCGTCAGCGCATAGCGTTCGACCGGCACTTGCGCATCACCGCGCCTGGTCATGCCTCTTTCCGCGTGCACCAGTCCCAGTTTCGCCAGCACCGGCAGCTGTATCGCATCGCGGCTGCCCGCTTCCGCATCACCCGCTGCAACGTCGATCGGCCAATCGAATTTGCCAACACAGACATCGCCATGCTGCGACAGATAATTATCCAGTCCTGCCGCCATTGCGGCGCTGGGCTGCTGCGCCAGGTCCGCGTCCGTCAGCGTCTTGAGGAAAGCTTCCAGGTCCGCCATCTCCTGCTCCGTCATCGGCGGCGTACTGCCGCGCGGACGGCCGTCAAGCGGCATCTGCTTGTCGAGATTATCGCGATAGCGGACCGGCAGGTCGTTGAATTTCTGGACCACGCCCTTGACCTTCGGGTACCAGCGCTCCGGCTCCGTATCGCGCGTGTTGTAGAAGCGGATAACCTCGCTCAGCGATTTGATCGAACCGTTGTGGAAGAAGGCTGAACGCGTGGCGACGTTGCGCAGGGTCGGCGTCTTGAACATGCCGCAGTACTGTGCGCTGGCCGGACGCGGATGGTCAGGACGGTCGCAGATACCCAGATCGTTGTAACCGGCATTGCGGTTGGCCGGAATATCCTTGTTGCGCGGGACGCCAATCGCCGCATAGGTAAAGTCGGTAAACAGCTTGACGCTGCCATTCATCCCCGCACCGTTGTAGTGGCATGCGAAGCAGTTGCCCTTGTTCGGATCGCTATAGACGGCAAAGCCGCGCATTTCGGCGGCAGTCAGATCGCCGCCTATCTTGTTGCTGGAGTAGAGATCATATTTGCTGCTGTATGGGTGGAAGCTATTGTCTTCCAGCTGATATGCCTGCAGCGCGTCCAGCGCATGCTGGAAAGCTTGCTTGTTGTTGGCGAAGACTTCCGCACCAAAGGTATTGCGGAACTGGTCAGCATAAGCCGACGCCTTGATCTTGCGGACTACATCCGCCACGCTCTTGTTGGCCATTTCGTGTTTTGCCAGCAGCGGAATGCGTGCCTGGTCCGCCAGCGTGGCGGCGCGGCCATCCTGTGTGTGGCCGCCGCCCGGCCCCGGCGTGCTGATGCCGTCCGGGTTGTCCAGCATGTCCGCATAAGGCGGCGTGTATTCCTGATAGCGCAGCGATGGCACGGCGCGCACGCCTGCGGTACGCATCTTCGGACCACCCAGCTGCACCGCCAGGTTATTCGGTGGCGCATGCGCAAACGCAGGGTCGTGGCAGTTGGCGCACGCCAGCTTGCCGGACCCGGACAGGCTTTTATCGAAAAACATCTGCTTGCCGATTTCAGCGGCGGCGCTCAATGGCGCCGCCACCGGGACGGCAACGGCTTGCGCCGTCGCCGCAATCAGCACCATCATCAGTGCTGATTTCATCTTACTTGAGCGCCCATCCGTTACGCTGGTCGACATCCGGACCGACCTGCTTGATGGTTGGGTAGCCGTTCTTTTGCACATAGCCCGCCGGGATCACGTAAGTGTGATTCATCGGACGCACCGCGTCGAAGTGTGCATCGGCGCTGCCGGCGTATTCCGGCAGATTCAGGATGTTCGCGGCGATGAACTTCTGCGAATACTTCGAGCGGTTCATATACGACCAGTCATCCGAAGGATCGGCCAGCTGGAACATATCCTGCAAGGTGCGTACCAGCGAGATATGGCTGTAGGCATCGCTGTCCACCACGCCTTTAGGTGCGGCAGACTGGTTGTTCAACACCCCGAAGGTCGAGGTGCCATGGCCCTTGTTGCCCTGCTTGTAGTTGGTGATGACTTCATTGGACACCGTGCCATCGGCATTCTTCACCAGTGGACCCAGCGCCAGCGGACTGCCGTTCGTATTCCAGCCGCAGCAGGAATTGAAGCCGCTGGTCGCCGTGCCTTCGTCAAACATCATCACGATGGCGACACGCTTGTGTGGATTGTTCCACAGCGGCGAGGCCTGGATTTTCTTGATCAGATAATCCGTGTACTTGTCGCCACGATAGATCAACGCATTGCCCGAGCAATCGCTGGCCGCCTTGGTCGCGCTGCTGCCCGGCATAGTCCCCACCAGCGTCACGCCATGCATGTCGTCGCACTGGTCAGGTTCCAGGATATTCAGCTGGCCCACATCGCCGCTGGCCAGGTCGTCGCCGAACTGGTCTGCGTTCCAGCCGGCCGGCGCGATAGCTTTCAAGGCCTCGTCCCACTGGCCGCCGCCCATGGTGCGGTTATTCGCCAAAAACTCCGGCGAGCTACGGACATTCTGGAAGAATACGCTGCCATTATGCTTGGCGGCGTACAGCGCGCTCGCCAGACGCACTTGCAGGCCTGGCGTGCCGATCGCACCCACTGGCTCGTCGGCCGTGTACAGATAGTCCGGCGCGACGATGGTGCTGTCCGCCGTGCCGTCCTTGCGCCAGTCAGCGCCAGGGTTCTTGGACTCGCTGTACACACGCCAGCTCATGCCTTTGCTGGTCAGTGCGGTGAACAGATTCTGCTTGCCCTTGATATTGTGGTTGGTGGTGTTGCTGCATGCGTTCACGCCTGGCGGCAGCGGCAAATCCTCAATCGCGTTGGCGGCGGTGGTGCCGCTTGGGTAGCAGTTGAACGCACTGTCGTCGGTGATGCCAAAGTCGTCGGCGGAAGCAATCGCCAGGCGGTTAGGCTCGGATGGATTGCCGGTCGAGTAGTAGCTGGTGAACTGGTTGCCCGCGTTCAGGTAGGCATTGATGCGCGGTGCGTACTTCGAACCTTTGATCGACGACGTGGCCTTGTTCTCCAACACGATCAGGAACACGTGGTCGTAACGTGGAATACCTTCCAGGTTCATGGCCGTCAGCTGCGCTTCCTTCATCGTGATCGCAGGGCCGGTGGCGTTGGGATCAACCGCCAGTGCAGCCGGCGATACATCATGACGGTCCACCATTTTGGCAGCGAAGGCGAAGCGGCTGCTCAGCAGCACAGACTCTTTCAGTACCTCGGCGCTGGCGCCGGTGGTGTCGCTCAAGATCGTATCGGCGCTGACATTAAGGCGCGTGGCCAGATTGTTTTTTGCCGACTCGAAGCTGATGCGGTCATCGTCCATGATGCGGGCGACTTCCGTGGTCAGCGGCGAGATGGCGACACGGGCCGGCACCAGTGGATTGATCAGCGCAGCCGATACCTGGTCGGCTGGCGCGCGCAACACCATGCGCTGCGTGACAGCCTTGCCGTTGTTCAGCGACGTGGTGGAAATTTCGGCGAGCAGCGGACCGGTCGAGCGCGCGGCCAGCAGGAAGCTGCCATCGGCTTTGGTCAGCACACTGGTTTCACCAGCATCGCATACACCGTTGTCGTTGGCGTCCAGGCATACCTTGGCCGACTGGTACAGCGACGCGGCGACGCGCGAAGCAGCACTGGCGCCTGGCGAGTTGGCGATGACCGGCGGCGTGAATTCAGTACCGGATACTACGCCACGAATGGCGACCGGCGTGGCGGCAGCAAATGCCGGCGCAGCCAGCGACAATACGGCGCCCGCAACGGCGCCCGAGATCAGGGAGATTTTCAACATGGAGATTCCGTTTCGTCAGTGATGGGACCAGATCAAGCCTGGCGACGGCGAAGCGCAAACGTGCCCACCAGGCCCAGGCCGGCGAGCAGCATGGCGGTGCTGGCTGGTTCAGGCACCGGCGCGGCAACCAGCGACCAGGTCGCATTGCGGGTCGGCTGATCGAAAGCGATGTCGCCGTTGTTCCAGTTCACCGCGTAGGCTTGATTGCCAATCAGGGCGTCCCTGCTGTTGACGAAGTAGAATTGGGTACTGACATCCGCCGCGTTGTGCTGCGGGTCGGCGTCGGCGAAGATGAAATTGTTTTTGGCGGCGTTGGTCGACACCACCGCACCTGCGGCGCTACTCCAGTCATGCGTGACCGCGCTCCACGAAGCGCCACTCAGGGCGCCTGCGAAATCCGTGCCGTTGAAATTGATGTGGACATTGGAGACGCCTTCCACCAGGTCGCCAACCAGGTGGCCGGTCAGGGAACCGGTAACGGCCGGACCGTCAGCGAAGGTGTAGGAGAAGTTAAACGTTTCAGCGTGTGCGGATGCAAACGCCGCCAACAGGAGGGCTGCGCTAATAATTTTTTTCATTGATGGCTACCTGAGATGATGGGAGCCGGAATGATGTGATTCTTTTGTTACGTACGCATGACAACAAATTAATAACTGGCGTCCGTTTTGTTTCGTATTGTATCAACGGCTATTCAAACAGTCCGGCAATGGCCAGCGGTGTGCTGCCCGTAACAAGCTGCCCGGCCTCCGGCAAGGAAGCAAAGCGGTAAACCACCACGCGCAGGTTCTGCACCACATCGTCCGCAAACGCCGGTCCGTCCTTGACGGCCAGCGTGACCGGCGCAGCGCCAGTCGCATGGAACTGCACCTGCGCCGTATCACTGCGCCCATAAGTGAATTGCACACCCACGCAGCCTTTGCCGGCGTTGACGCCCGAGTAGCGCAAATACGCCAGCTGCTGTTCGCACGCGGTACGCAAGTCCGCCGCCGTGTAGACGCCATCCGGCCGCGTGACGATAGACACCCACGGCCCGGCCTTGAACTGGCTCGCCTTGCGGTTGACCACCAGTTCCGCGTTGTCGTCATACGCCGCTTTGGAAAACGGGAACACCGCACGGCCCAATGCATCCAGCGCGAGCGATACCTGCGCGGCTTTGCTGTTCAACGTCAGCCGCACGCCATCCATCGAGATGCTTTTGTCACGCGGCCGCAGGCGGTAATGATTCTGCAGGAACTGCTTGGGTTTACCGTATTTTTCAAACCAGATCATCTGGCGGTAGGCATCGCGGTAGGCGATCCAGTCGCTGTCCTCCTGCGCGCAGGCGAACGCCGTCAACAGGCAGAGGAGGAGCAGGATCACCGCACGCATGGTCAGAACCGGTACGCCAGGCCAGTGGACAACACGGTGAACGTGCGGCGTTCGACAATCGGGCTGGCGGCAGGCTCGCTGCCCAGGCGCGTCACCGTCACGGCACTGCTCAGCAGCCACCGGCTGTTCAATGACCAGTTCCAGTTGGCGCCTGCATTGACCGAAGCCACGCCGCCGGACGGCGTGTAATCCCGCACACCGCCAGCATCGCGGCGCACCTCATAGCGCTCGCGCATGACCGGGTCGCTGGCCAGCGATACGCCCGCAGACAGCGACAGTGTGTGATGCGGCGCCAATCCGGTCCAGCTCCGCTGCACACCTACATCGCCACGGAAGCCGTGTGCGCTGGTGTCGTACAGGATGCTGGAGCGCAGCCGCGCATCCTCGCCCAGGTAGTAATTGAAGAATCCGCCCGCATCCAGCGAACCGCGAATGGCATGCGAACCGCGCAAACGCCGGTCGTCGCGCGGTTCGCGCGAGTTGGTGGATGCCAGCAGCGGGCCATATTCCACGCCAGCCGTTTGCGACAGATGCCATCCGGCGATGCCGCCAGACGATACGAAGATGCCATTACTCCATTCCGCCTGCAGCAGCGGGCGCAGTAGCACCGGGCGTTTCTCCCCGGCTGCTGCTGCGTTGCCTGTCACGACTGCTATCCCCACATACATGTCCCGGCTACCGTCCGGCATCATCGACATGCTGTCTTCTGCGCACACCACGCCGCACAGCGGCAAGAGCATCAATGGGAATAGCTTGTTCATGTCTTCCTTAAAAACCGACCTTCACGCCCAATGAAAACTTATCCATCGACACGCTCAGGCCTGGCTGTTTGAGTTTATCCGTATGTTCCAGTTCCAGCTGCAGCGCCACATCCCTGGTGACCATATAGGCCACGCCGAGCCCCAGATACAGGCCGGTTTTATGCACCGAGCTACTGCCTGATCCGCTCTTGTCCGACAGATCCACCTTCATGCGTCCTTGCGCAACGCCCACCTTACCGTACAGCGACCAGTCATCGCTCAGCTGCCACGTGTTCCGCGCGGCCAGATAGGCTACGCTGGGCTTGAGCTTGAGGCGATAACTGTCCGGAAAATCAAACGTGTACTCATTACCCAGGCCACGATATCCAGCCTCCAGCGCCCAAGACGGCGACAGCACGTAGCCGGCAAACACGCCCGCATACACCGAGTTCTTGTTGGCGTCGCGATCAGCCTGGCCAGTGCCATCGGATAATTTGAGCTTGCCCTTGCCTGGACTGACGTTGGCGCCGAGGTACAGATCCTCGGCATGCGCCGCCGAACTTGCCGCGAGAACGATCAGGGTGGTGCACAAAAATTTGTTCATGTCAGATTCCGTGTGAAGTAAGAGCCTCCATGGTAGGGAAGCATCCGGACGGAATCCGCCGCGATCTGTCGCAGAATTGTCCTCAATTTGTAGGGCGCATTTGTATAAAAAGTGTACACAGTTGTACCTGATTGTCGAAAATGCCAATTTGGCCGCGCGCTCTACTACAATGGTGCTCCAAACAGGAGATGCGATGCAGCGTGTAATGCTTGTGGAAGACGATGCGCGGCTGGCCGCGCTGGTAAAGGAATACCTCGACGGCTACGACTACCAGGTCGATGTGGTCGGCCGTGGCGACCTTGCACTCGACCGCTTCCGCGATACGCAGCCCGACCTCGTGATCCTCGACCTGACGCTGCCTGGCATTGATGGCCTGGTGGTGTGCCGCCAGCTGCGCCAGCTCAGCGCCGTTCCCATCCTGATCCTCACCGCACGCGAAGACAGCTTCGACGAAGTCTCCGGCCTCGAACAGGGCGCCGACGACTACGTCAACAAACCGGTCCAGCCGCGCGTGCTGCTGGCGCGCCTGCGCGCACTGCAACGGCGTGGCGCCAGCATCGCCGGCAGCGATATCGTGTTTGGCCAGCTGCGCATCTCGCGCGAGAACCGCACCGTACACTGGCGCGCACAGGAAGTGCCGATGAACAGCGCCGAGTTCAAGCTGTTCCTGATACTGGCCGATGCGTCGGGCAAGGTCATGTCCCGCAACGACATTCTGGTCAAGATGCGCGGCATCGAGTTTGATGGCCTGGACCGCAGCATCGACAACTGCGTTTCGCGCCTGCGCCGCAAATTCGGCGACAGCGGCACGGACCGCATCAAGACCGTCTGGGGCGAGGGATACCTGTTCAGCCCTTCGGCCTGGGAATGAATCGCCTCTTCCGGCGCTTCGCACTCCTGGTGCTGCTGGCGATGACGCTGGCCAGCGCCGTGATCTACCTCACCTTCCGCCTGTTGTTTGGCGACCCGCTGGAACAGATCGCACGCCGCCAGGCGGCCGGCCAGATCTTCCTGCTGGAGCAGTACATCGACCAGGCGCCTGCCGATGAATGGCTGCCGCGCCTGAACAAGGTGCGCGAAGTCTCCGAAGTCACACTGGAACTGCAACCGCTGGCAACCGCACTGGCCGCCCTGCCCGCACGCCAGCACGCCGCGCTGCTGCGTGGCGAGGTGGTGATGGATGTGACAGACAAGGCCTACTACCGCCGCGTCGACCTCAGAGGCATGCGCTACATCGGCAGCGACGACGACGTGATCCACGCCCAGCACCTGCCCATCGACATCGGCGAGGCATTGAACATGGAGGCGATACGTTTCGGCCTGATTGCGCTGTTCCTGCTGGTGCCCATCGGCTGGTGGTCGCGCCGTCACTGGCGCGGTTTGCAGTCGCTGTCGCAGATGGCGGATGCCTTCGGCCGCGGTAACCTGACTGCACGCGCCAGCGTCGAGCGCAGCGCCAGCATTGCGCCGCTGGCAGGCCACATCAACGACATGGCGGAGCGCATCGCCGCGCTGCTGGAGGCCCGCCGCCATCTGCTGCACTCGGTATCGCACGAGCTGCGCACGCCCATCGCGCGGCTGGAATTCGGCATGGAGCTGCTGCGCGAACGTCATGCCGGCGACGACGAAGCGCTGCTGCGCCGCCTGGAGGCCATGGAAACCGATGTCGGTGAACTGAAAGCGCTGGTCAACGAGTTACTGAGCCTGAATCAGCTGGATCAAACGCAAGCCATGCAGCAGCAACCGTTTGCAGTCACGCCGCTGCTGCGCGCCTGCGTGCCGCAGCCGGGCACCCAGCACTTCAGCGCCAGCATCGCGGACGATCTGGGCGAACTGCACGGCGATGCGCGCCTGCTGGCGCGCGCCATCAACAACTTGCTGGGGAATGCGGCCAAGTACGCGCAGTCGCGCATCACGCTGACGGCAACGCGTGGCGAGCAGCTGCACATCGTGATTGAAGATGATGGCCCAGGCATTCCGCCACAAGCGCGCACCCAGGTTTTCGAGCCGTTCTACCGGCTGTCGCGTGACGCCGACCACGCGGCGGGAGGTTATGGCTTAGGACTGGCAATCGCTGCGCGCGCCATCCAGCTGCATGGCGGCGCCATCACCATCGACGAGTCACCGCTGGGTGGCGCCCGTTTTACTGCATCCATTTAAGGATGTCAGCAAAGATCTGTTCGCGATTGAGTTCGTTGAAGTTCTCGTGGAAGTTCTGCGGATAGCGGTGATAGCTCAGCAGATGCGCCGGCACGGCCTTCAGTATCGCCTCCCCGGCATCGGCATCGGCCAGCTTGTCGTCACCGGCCACCACCGCGAACAGCGGCTGCGTCCATCCCGGCATGCGTGCCGCCAGCCCTTGCTGGGCCGCCGTCAGCGCATTGCCAAAGCGGACCGTGATTTCGCTGGCGCGGATGTTGTCGCGCTCATCGTCGTAATGGCGCGCGGTGATGCTGCTGTCGTGCGTGAGCTGGTGCGTCAGCGATGCCAGCGGCACCTTCATGCGCGGCGCCAGCGCACCGAGCACACCGGACAGCGCCAGCAGCACCGGCGATACCTTGATCGCGTTCACGTAATACGGCGAAGACAGGATAAAGCCTTTAACGGCGGCGTCTCCGGCGAAATGGCCGAGGCCCAGGTGGGTGGCGATCAGCGCCCCCATCGAGTGGCCCATCACATACACCGGCAAGCCAGGATACTGCTGCTTCACCCATTTCAGGAACAGCGCACTGTCATCGAGGAAGATGTGGAAGCCGGGGATATCCACGCGCCGTGCATCCTGGTGGCCGCACAAGTCGTAGGCCACGGTGGCGATGCCATGCTGGCGGAAATACAGGGCCGGCGTGACATAGTCGCCGCCATGGGCCATGCCGCCGTGGATGGCCAGGATCACCGCGCGCGGTGCGGCAGGTTCCCATACGTGGACACGGCGCTGCACACCCTGCCCCGCGGTGAAGGTGGTGAGGCGGTCTTCGGCGAAGCGCATCAGGCGGTGATGCTCAGGTTAATGCCCATCTCGACCAGGGTAGTCATGTCGGCCAGCGACAGATCCAGCGTCGGCGTTGCCGCGCCTTCGTCGCTCGGGAAGGAGATGCGCAGCTCGGCTGCGACATCGGAACGCTCAAAATGGATGCCGCGCGCCTTGCATTCACCAAGGTAGAAACGGATCTGCTTGAGCAGCTCCACCGGATTCTGCTCCGTACCGATCGCCACATAAAAACCGGAATCGATACGCACACGGCCGTCCGGCTTGACGTCGCCTTTTTGCCAGTCGCCATGCGGTTCAGTTGGCAGGCCGTCGCGGACGTCTGCCAGGCCTTCCGGGTCGCCGTGTACTTTGAGTGTTGCGATGTTCATGGATGTGCCTTATTTTGGTCTCCTACCAAAATAAGGTTACACCATAGAAATATCAATGTCTAGCAATATAGCTAATTAAACAATGCCGTATTGGCTGCGGTAGGCGGCCACTGCGTCCTTGTACTGGCTCAGCTGCGGATCAGCGCCAGCGCCGTTCAGGTAAGCGAACAGGTCGTCCAGGTTGCCGATCGAGATGACCGGGATGCCGTACTTCTGGGTCACTTCCTGCACCGCCGACAGGTCGGAGATCTGGCCATCCTTGCCGCCGCGTTCCATGCGGTCCAGCGCGATCAGCACGGCGCATGGCTCGGCGCCGGCGGCGCGTATCATTTCCACCGATTCGCGCACCGAGGTACCGGCCGAAATCACGTCATCGATGATCACCACTTTGCCTTGCAGCTTGGCGCCCACGATGGTGCCGCCTTCGCCGTGGTCCTTGGCTTCCTTGCGGTTGAAGGCAAATGAGGTGTTGCGGCCTTTGCCGGCCAGCGCCACGGCAGTGGCCGAGGCCAGCGTGATGCCTTTGTAGGCCGGGCCAAACAGCATGTCGAACTGTACGCCGGAATCGAGCAGCGTCTGCGCGTAGAACTGCGCAACCTGGGCCAGCGTGGCGCCGTCATGGAACAGGCCGGCGTTGAAGAAGTAAGGGGACTGGCGTCCGGCCTTGGTGGTGAACTCGCCGAAGCGCAGTACGCCGCTCTGGACCGAAAACGCGATAAATTCCTGACGAAGATTGTTCATGATGCCTCATTTCTTTAAAGTGCCCGTATTTTACCGCTACACTAGCGCATTCCGACATTTCCGCAGCGATTCATCTATGCCAAAAATCATCTCCGCCAATCTGAACGGCATCCGTTCCGCCTCGTCCAAAGGCTTCTTCAACTGGATGGCCAAACAGGACGCCGACTTCGTCTGCGTGCAGGAACTCAAGGCGCAAGCGCCGGACATGACGCCGGAATTCCTCAACCCGGGCGGCTACCACGGCCACTTCCACTACGCCGAGAAAAAAGGCTATTCCGGCACCGGCGTGTATAGCAAGATTGAACCGGACCGCGTGGTCATCGGCTTCGGCGCGCCAGAGTTCGATGCGGAAGGCCGCTACGTGCGTTGTGATTTCGGCAATCTGACCGTAATTTCCGTCTACTGCCCGTCCGGCTCGTCCGGCCCGGAGCGCCAGGAAGCCAAATTCCGCTTCATGGACCTGTTCCTGCCCCACCTGCAGCAGTTGCATGCCGAAGGCCGTGAAGTGGTCATCTGCGGCGACTGGAACATCGCCCACAAGGAAATCGACCTGAAGAACTGGAAAGGCAATAAAAAGAATTCCGGCTTCCTGCCCGAGGAACGCGAATGGATGACCCGCATCTTTGACGAAGTGGGCTTTGTCGACGTCCACCGCGGCCTCGATCCGCGTGAAGAGCAATACACCTGGTGGAGCAACCGCGGCCAGGCCTACGCCAAGAACGTCGGCTGGCGCATCGACTACCACGTGGCCACCCCGGGCATCGCCGCCAAGGCCACCACGGTCGCCATCTACAAAGAAGAGAAATTCTCCGACCACGCACCGCTGACCATCGAATACGGCGCGCTGTAAGCGATTCAGCGTTGCTCCACGGCCGCTGATCTGATAACGTTGGCCGCAAGGGCTTCCTTTTCCACTTGCGGCCACATATGAGCGTTCTCGGGACTGGTATTTATCCACTCAGCCAAGCCGCCAAGCTGCTTGGCACAGAGCCGCGCGCGCTACGCCGCTGGCTGTATGGATACGCCCGTAAATACCACGGCAAACACGTTAGATCATTACCGCTCTGGACCACACAACATGAAGGCCAAGGGCTTCCTGGGGAAGTCATTGGCTTCCGGGATTTGCTGGAAGCGCGCATGGTCCTGGCCTTCCTGCAGCACGGAGTCAATCTTAAAGTCATCCGTGCCACCATTGAAGCAGCGTCCCAACAATACGGCACTGACTTCCCACTCACCCAGCGAGCGTTCCTCACTGACGGAAAACGGATATTTCTCAATGCTGTAGAGACAGCCACGGGCGAAGAAAAGATCATCGACGTACTGAAAAAACAGTTTGTTTTTTCCGACATCATCAAACCCTCCCTGTATGCGGGCATTGAATATGGCATCGATGGCGCAACGCGCTGGTATCCATTAGAAGACAAGAAAACCGTCGTCCTCGACCCTGGCCGCCAATTTGGAACGCCCATCATTACGGACAGCGGCATCCCTACTGACACGATTTATGCGTCCTACCTGGCAGAGTTGCGCGACACCGCAATGGTGGCGCGCATCTTCAATCTTTCTCCTTCCATGGTCGATGACGCGGTAGAGTTTGAAGAAAGACTCGCGGCTTGAAATATTTCTTCGACAACAGCCTGTCGCCTCACCTGGCACACGGGATTCAGGCTCTGTCGGCCGTGGATCCCGCTGTCGAACAAGTCATTCATCTGACCGAACGGTTCGCCCGCAATGCTCCCGATCTGACCTGGATAGGTGAACTGCAACACGATGGTCCCTGGTGCATCATTTCCATTGATCGATTCAAAAAGCAGCACAATGCAGAACGTGCAGCAATTCGCCGTGCAGGGCATATCATTTTTATCCTGGACAGCCAATGGTCCCGGCAGCGCTACTGGGTACAAGCCGAACGTCTGGTTAAATGGTGGCCGCAAATCATCACCCATTCGGTACAGGTCAGCGATGGGGCATATCGGGTACCGTGGCGGCGTGCTGCCGTGAGCAGGTTTCAAACTGTCGCGCTATAAGGCGTTGTTTAGCCGCACAAACTGTCGTTTATGAAATTTACTAATTAGAAAGGACTGTGTTTCGTTGTTATCATTGGCACTTCGCTTAGGATTTCCTTGAACTGCCATGACCACGCCTGTCCTGCTGTCCGTAACCGCCTCCAGTAGCACTACCATTACCCTGCACTTCGACCGCGCCATCAAGGCCGGTACGGGCAATATTGTGATCAGCGATGGCAACAGCCAGTCCTATATGGGCGCTGGCGGCCTGTCCAGCCGCATCATCGGCGCGACCGATACCCGCACGCTGGTCCACAACGACACGCAAATCAGCTACAGCGGCCAGGATGTCATCATCCAGCTCAGCGCTGCACTCAAAGCGGGCCTGCACTACAGCGTCACCATGCAGTCGGCCGCGCTACTCGACAACAGCACCAATGACGCCTCTTCCAGCATCAGCTCGACCCGGCTGTTTGGCTTTACCGCCAGTGGCAGCAGCGCACCGGCAACGCCGGCGGCGGTGATCGGCGCCAGCATCCATTTCACCGATACCGGCACCAGCAGCGCGGATTACATTACCTCCGCGCAGGAACAAACCCTGAGCGGCACGTACACCGGTACGCTGGGCGTCAACGAATTCATCCAGGTCTCGCTCGACAACGGCGCCAGCTGGCATCAGGGCACCGCGAATGCCGATACCCATGCCTGGAACTACATCGGCGTGATCGATACCGGCAACCTGACGGGCAGCACCTTCAGCGGTTTTAACGGCACCCTGCTGGCTCGCGTCAGCAACAGCGCTGGTGGCAACAGCGGTACGGCCAGCCACAGCTACACGTACAGCCATCACCCGATCGAGGCCAACGTCAGCAGCACGATGACCTTCTCCAGCGACACCGGCGGCAGCAGCACCGATCTGATTACCCAGACTGCGGCGCAAACGGTCAGCGGCACGTATAGCGGCAAGATAGAGAACGACCAGACACTGCAAATCTCGCTGGACGGTGGCGCCAGCTGGGTCAATGTCGCGGCGGACAACCACAGCTGGCAGGCGAATGTCACGCTGACGGCCGGCAGCCACACCATCCTTGCACGCGTAAGCGACATTGCAGGCAATACCAGCAGCACCACCTCCGTCGATTACAAGCTGCTCACCAGCACGGTGGCGCTCGCGGGCCACGCACTGGCGCTGGCCACGGGCAGCGACACCGGCGTATCGTCCAGCGATGGCATCACCAACAATCCGCAGAAGGTCACGCTGAACGTGGCTGGCCTGCACGGCTTCCATGCCGGCGACACCATCGAGATTATCGACACCAATCACAGCTCGGCCGTGGTGGGCAGCTACGTGATCCAGGCCGCCGACCTGTATTACGGTGATGACTACTTCACCATCAATCAATACAACCCAGCCGCGCGCAACACGGTCGATATCAGCCTGAGCGGCCTCAGTGACGGCAGCCACGGTCTGGCCGCGCGCATTGTGGATGTCGCAGGCAATACCGGCAGCACCAGCAGCGGCGCCGCCATCACCGTCGATACGCAAGGATTCCCCAACGACACGCTGAGCGGCAACCACTTCATCGAGACGCAAACCAGTGTCACCGGCACGCTGACCACCGCTTCGGCCATTACCGACCAGGTGGTTCAGGTGACCATGAACCACGGCGTCAGCTGGCAGGCCGCGACGCTGACGCAAACGGATGCCACCCATGCCGGCTGGAGCCTGGCCACCGACCTGTCGACGGCGCAGGAATATGGCGTACGCATCTCCGACACCGCCGGCAACGTCACCGCCACCGCCTACTACCTGAGCGCGCGCGAGACAACGTATCACCATCAGGAGTACACCGGCATTACGCTGTACGCGGGCGGCGGTATCGACAACATTACCGTCGGCGCCAACGCCTGGGTCAATGGCGGCGGCGGGTATGGCGACACCATCAACACCGGTGACAATTCGACGGTCATTGTCGGCAACGATAGCTATGTCACCACCGGCAATGGCGCCAACACGGTCAGCACAGGTTTCGGCGCCCATGTCACCACCGGCACCGGCAATGACGTGATTTATTGCAGCACCATCGACGGTGTAGTGATTCGCGGCGGCCTGGGCAGCGACAAGCTCACGGCCAACACCCAGTTCTCGGGCACGATGGGCGGTGCGAACCTGGATGTGCAAGGTATCGAAGAACTCCACTTCGGCTTCCAGGGAGCCAACAGCCTGACCATCCTCACAGGCAGCGCTGTCCGCACCTTCAGTGACAGCGGCACGCTGTCCATCAGCGCGGACGCCACCGGCTCGACCATCCACCTGAACGGTTCCCTATGGTCTTCCGGCGGCACGCAGAACGGTTACCAGCAGTATCACACCGTCGGCAACGAGATCCTGCTGATCGGCGCCAACATCACCATCGATACAAGCCTGACCTCGGCCTAACCCTGCAGCGTGCGGCGCGAGCGGAACTCGCGCCACTCGCCGCTGAGCGGATCGACGAAGCTGATGCACCGCGCCAGCAGCTGCAAGGGCTGCGAGACGTCGTCCTGCTTGCACGGCAGCGCCACCGGATAAAACGCATCATTCACAATCGGGATGCCCAGTGAAGCCAGGTGCAGGCGCAGCTGGTGCTTACGGCCCGTATGCGGGAACAGGCGATACAGCGTGAAGTCGCCGCGATGTTCGATGACGTCGATGAGCGTTTCGGAATTCGGCTCGCCCTGCTCTTGCTTCATGATGAAGAACTTGTCGCCATCCACCATGCGGCTGCGGTAAGTGAACGGAAAATCGACGCCGTGCAGGCGCGGCGCCAGCGCCTCGTACTCCTTCTCGATCACGCGCTTCTGGAACATGGACTGATACTTGCCGCGGCTTGCCGCGTTGCGCGAAAAGATCACCACGCCGGCCGTCTCGCGGTCCAGACGGTGAATCGGCGTCAGGTCCGCTTCGCCCAGCGTTTTTTTCAGCCGCACCAGCAGGGTCTCGTGCAGGAAGCGGCCGGTGGGTATCATCGGCAGGAAGTGCGGCTTGTCGACCACCACCAGGTGATCGTCGATATACAGTATCTCCTCCTTGAACGGGATCGGCGTTTCCGGCGCATCCAGCTCGCGGTAGTAGAAGATGCGTAAGCCGCGCTTGAAGCGGCTGTCGGGATTCAAGGGATTGCCGTCGCCATCCACCACGTCGTTGCGCGCCATGCGTTCGCGCCACGCGCTTTCCGGCACATCGGGAAAGCGCTCGATCAGGAAGCTGAGCAGATTCGGCCAGCTTCCTTCCGGCAGATACAGATAGCTGGGCGCGACACCGTCGCGCATGGGCAGCGGATGGCGCGGCATATCAGGACTTGGGCAAGGCGATCGAGCGGTATGGCGGCAGGTTGTTGGCATCCAGCCCTTTGGCGCGCGCGAATACCGGCAGCACCAGGTTCATATTCTTGTTCATGTCCTCGATGCGCTGATTGCCGCTCGGGTGGGTGGACAGGAAAGGCAATGGCTGGTTCTTGTTCACCGCGCCCATTTTCTGCCACAGCGCGATACCGGCACGCGGGTCAAAGCCGGCACGCGCGGCCAGGTCCATGCCCACCATATCCGCCTCGCTTTCATCGCTGCGCGAGAAGCTCAGCGACGCCATCTTTGCCGCGCCATTGCCCAACGCATCGCCAACACGCGGATCAACACCGAAGTAGGCAGCGCCAGCGGCGCCAGCGATACGGCCGAACAGCGAAGCGACGTTGTTCTTGCCAGCCTGCTCGCGCGCGTGTTCGCGCAGTGCGTGGGCGATCTCATGCCCCATCACCATCGCCACTTCGTCATCGGTCAGATTCAGCTTGGTCAGGATGCCGTTGTAGAAGGCGATACGGCCGCCCGGCATGCAGAAGGCATTCACGGTGGGAGAATTCAGCAGGTTGACCTGCCAGTCCCATTTGGCGGCATCCGGATTCCAGCGTGTAGTGAACGGGATGATGCGCTTGGCGATGGCGCGCAACCGTATCAGCTGCGGATTGGTGTCGGTGGCCACCGCATCCTTCTTGTGCGCTTCGGCCAGCATCTGGTTGTATTGCAGTTTCGATTGCTGATCGAACTGCGTGGCATCGCCGCCCAGGCCGCGCATGCGCGACAGCTTATCAACGGGAATACCATCATTCTGTGCGTGCAGCGACAGGGCGCCGGTACACAGCACCAGCGCCAGTGCGACGCTCTTCAATTTAAACTTTTTCATGTCTACTATTCCACGGAGCGATTTTCGGCAGCATCATCATTGCAGGGAAAGCGAGGATGAAGCACACGATAAAGAACCAGAACCACCCGGTTTCCGCAACAATATAACCTACCGAAGAATTGATGAATGTGCGCGGCACCGCCGCCAGGCTGGAAAACAGCGCGTACTGGGTCGCGGTATAGCGTGGATCGGTGGCGCGCGACATGAAGGCCACCAGCGCCGCCGAACCGAGGCCCAGGCTGGCAAACGCCTCAAAGCCGAAGACAGCGCTGAGCAGCACTGGATCAGGCCCGGTTTTCGCCAGCCAGGCAAAGCCCAGGATCGCCAGTGCCTGCAACACGCCAAACACCCACAGCGCGCGGTTGATGCCCAGCTTGATCATCCAGATGCCGCCCACCGCACCGCCAGCCAGGCTGGCCCACCAGCCGGTGGCATTGGCGGCCAGGCCGATCTGCTTGGTGGTAAAACCGAGGTCGAGGAAGAACTTGGTCGACAGCGCGGTGGTCATCGTATCGCCGATTTTATACAGCAGCACAAAGGCGATGATGAACAGCGCCTGGCGGATGCCATCGCGCTTGATGAATTCACGGAACGGCAGCACCACCGCCTCTTGCAGATTCTTCGGCGGCTCGCCGTACAGCGACGGTTCCCTGGTCAGCAGCGTGCAGACCAGGCCTGGCAGCATGAAGGCCGCCACCGTCCAGAACACCACCTGCCACGGCTGGCTGTCCGCCATCACCAGCCCCAGCGCGCTGGGAATCAGGCTCGCGGCCTTGTAGGCGTTGACGATAATCGCCGCCCCCAGGCCCTGCTCTTCTTCCGCCAGGATCTCACGGCGGTAAGCGTCGATCACCACGTCCTGGCTGGCGGACATGAAGGCGATCAGGAACACCACGCCGGCAATCAGCGACAATTCCAGTTTCGGATCCAGCATACCGAGGCCGCCGATAAACACGAACAGCGCCAGCTGCGTCAGCGCCATCCAGCCGCGCCGCCGGCCCAGCGGGCCGATGGTGTAGCGGTCCATCAACGGCGCCCACAGGAACTTGAACGTGTACGGGAACATCGCCAGGCCGAACAGGCCCAGCGCCTTCACGTCCAGCCCGGCCTTGGCCAGCCACGCCTGCATCAGGTAGATCAGCGTGTAGAGCGGCAGCCCGGAGCTGAAGCCCAGGAACAGAATGGAAACGGTGCGTCCGTTGATGTAGCTATACCAGGGCCGGGTGTCGGTCATTGAGCGGTCGTTATTTTTTACGTAGTCGGAATACGGCCAGATCGCCGCGCAGATTAGGCAGGAAGGATACACGCTTCCCCTCCGCCAGCGCTACACATTCCATCACCTGCAAGCCACACTCTTCCGCCAGGTCGCGAAAATCGTTGATGGTCGCGCAGCGCAGGTTGGGCGTGTCGTACCACTCGTACGGCAGCGACTCCGACACCGGCATACGCCCCTTCAGCAAGGCCACGCGGTGCGGCCAGTAGGCGAAGTTGGGGAAGGAGACGATGGCTTCCTTGCCGACGCGGACGATATCGCGCAGCAGCGCTTCCACATGCTTCATCATCTGCAGCGAGGACAGGCACAGCACAGTATCGAAGGTGTTATCGCCAAACAGCGCCAGCCCGTTTTCCATATCCTGCTGGATCACGCGCACGCCGCGCCGGGTACTGGCCAGCACTTCGTCGTCGGCCAGTTCGATGCCATAGCCGCTGCACTGCTTGTCGCTTTGCAGGTAGTCCATCATCACGCCGTCGCCGCAACCGAGGTCCAGCACGTGCGCCTTGTTCTGCACCCAGTGCGCGATGAACGCCAGGTCCGGGCGCGCGCTGCTCAAATCATTGAAGTTCATACCTTGTCCCCGATCTCGTTCCACACCTGGCCGTAATACGCGCGCACCATGTTCATGTAGCGCGGATCTTCCAGCAGAAAGGCATCGTGGCCGTGCGGCGCATCGATTTCCGCATACGTGACCTGACGGCGGTTGCTGACCAGCGCCTGCACGATTTCACGGCTGCGCTCCGGCGAGAAGCGCCAGTCGGTGGTGAAGGAAGCCAGGAAGAACTTGGCCTGCGTGCCGGCCAGCGTCCTGGCCAGATCGCCGCCATGGTGGCGCGCGGGATCGAAATAGTCGAGCGCCTTGGTAATCAGCAGATAGGTATTGGCGTCGAAGTACTCGCTGAACTTGTCGCCCTGGTAGCGCAGGTAGGATTCGATTTCGAAATCGACGCCAAAGTCGAATTTGTAGTCGCCGCTGGTGGCGATATCGCGCAGCTTGCGGCCGAACTTCTCGGCCATGTCGTCGTCCGACAAATAGGTGATGTGGCCGACCATGCGTGCCACGCGCAAGCCGTTTTTCGGCACCACGCCATGTGCGTAGAAATCTCCGCCGTGATAGTCCGGGTCCGACAGGATGGCCTGGCGCGCAACGTCGTTGAACGCGATGTTCTGTGCCGACAGCTTGGCGGTCGAGGCGATCACCACGCAATGGCGCAAACGCTGCGGGTACATGATGGACCAGGCCAGCGCCTGCATGCCGCCCAGCGAACCGCCCATGACGGCGGCGAACTGCTGGATGCCCAGCGCATCGGCCAGGCGCGCCTGCGCGGCTACCCAGTCTTCCACCGTGACCACCGGGAAGGCGGCGCCATAGGGCTTGCCCGTCGCCGGGTTGGTGTGCATCGGCCCCGTCGAACCGAAGCACGAGCCGAGGTTGTTGATGCCGATGACGAAGAACTTGCTGGTGTCCAGCGGCTTGCCGGGACCAACCATATTGTCCCACCAGCCGGCGCTTTTCGGCTGGCCTTCATATTCGCCGGCGACGTGATGTGAGGCGTTGAGTGCGTGGCAGACCAGCACCGCATTGGATTTGTCGGCGTTCAGCGTGCCGTAGGTTTCATACATCAGCATATAGTCGCGCAGCGACGCGCCGCTTTGCAGAACCAGTGGTTCGGCAAAATGCATGGTTTGCGGCTTAACGTATCCCAGAGAAGACATCGTTGATCTAGTTTTTATGGGGGCGGCCCCGCGGGCCATCTATCAAGGCGGAACCGCGAGGGTGGGTTCCGCCACGTGCTACATCAACTGCAATTGTTCGACCGCGTCTGCAATTACGTTGGGTTCCATCGAGCGCATGATCTTGCGTGTCTGCGGCATGATGCGTGCAAGGTCGCTGTTCAGGATTTCTTGTTTGACCGACAGCAGCTGCGCAGGGTGCATCGAGAATTCGCGCAGGCCCATGCCCAGCAGCAGGCGTGTCAGTTTGACATCCCCTGCCATTTCGCCGCAGACGGCGACGTCGATCCCGGCTTTATGCCCGGCCGCAATCGTCATCGAGATCAATTGCAGCACAGCCGGATGGAGCGGATTGTAAAGGTGTGCGACTTCATAATCAACCCGGTCGATGGCCAGCGTGTACTGGATCAGGTCATTGGTACCGATGGACAGGAAGTCCATGCGCTTGACGAACATCGGCAGCGCCAGCGCGGCCGCCGGTATCTCGATCATGGCGCCGACATCGATATCGTCGTCAAACTTGATGTTCTGCTCACGCAGCTCGGCCTTGGCCTGCGCCACCATGGCCAGCGACTGGTCGATCTCGAACGCATGCGCCAGCATCGGTATCAGGATGCGTACCTTGCCGAACGCCGAGGCGCGCAGGATGGCGCGCAGCTGGGCCAGGAAGATCTGCGGCTCCGCCAGGCAGTAGCGGATCGCGCGCAGGCCCAGCGCCGGATTGAGCGCGGTCTGCTCGCTCTGGTCGAGCGGCTTGTCGGCGCCGATGTCCAGTGTGCGGATCGTGACCGGGCGGCCCTTCATCGCCACCACGGCTTTTTTGTACTGCTCGAACTGTTCGTCTTCCGACGGGATCTTGTTGTTACGGCCCATGAACAGGAACTCGGAGCGGAACAGGCCGACGCCATTGGCGCCCGCCTCCATCGCGGCCGGGCAATCGTCCGGCAGTTCGATATTGGCCAGCAGCGTGATCTCGGTGCCATCCTTGGTGATGGCGGGCGTCTTCTTGAGCTTCTGGAGTTTTTTGCGCGCGCGGGCGGCGGCGTTCTGGCGTTCGCGGTACTGCTCCAGCACCAGCGCGCTGGGGTTGGCGATGACCACGCCGGCATCGCCGTCGATAATCAGCCAGTCATCCTGCTCGATCAGCGAGGAAGCGCCGGACATGCCGACGGCCGCCGGAATGTCGAGCGAACGCGCCACAATCGCCGTATGCGAGTTCTGGCCGCCGACATCGGTCACGAAGCCGATGAAGGAACGGTCGCGGAACTGCAGCATGTCGGCCGGCGAGATATCGTGGGCGACGATAATCATTTGCGGCTGGTATTCATCGTCGCCGGCCGGCGCGGCGTCCGGCAGCAGGCGCTCGGTGCCCATGAGGACCTTGAGCACACGCTCGGCGACCTGCTGGATATCGGCCTTGCGCTCGCGCAGATAGGGGTCTTCGATTTCGTCGAACTGCGCCGACAGCTCATCGATCTGCGTCAGCAGCGCCCATTCGGCGTTGTAGTGGCGGGTGCGGATGATGTCCAGCGGCGCTTCCGAAATCATCGGGTCGGACAGGATCAGCGCATGCACGTCGATGAACGCGCCCAGCTCGGTCGGTGCATCCTTGGGCAGCTCGTTCCACAGCGTCTGCAGTTCCTTGTGCACGGCGGCCAGCGCCTGCTGCAGGCGCGTGACTTCGGCCTCGACCTGCTCTTCTGCCACCAGATAGTGCTGCACGTCGAGCGCCGCAGGCGCCATCAGGTGCGCGCGGCCGATGGCGATGCCGCGCGAAACCGGAATGCCATGCAGCGTGAACGAGGCCATCGGCGGGCCTACCTGGAATCGGGGTCGGCTGCGCTCCGGCGACATTACTCGCCTTCGCCGAACTTGTCGTTAACCAGCGCGGTCAGGGCGGCGATGCAATCGCCTTCGTCGTCACCGTCGGCTTCCAGCATGACTTTGGCGCCCTTGCCGGCGGCCAGCATCATCACGCCCATGATGGATTTGGCGTTGATGCGGCGCGCATTACGCGTGAGCCAGACGTCGCTTTTGTATTTTGCTGCCAGTTGGGTGAATTTGGCGGAGGCACGCGCATGCAAACCAAGCTTGTTGATAATTTCAAGTTCTTGCTGAATCATTTTTCTTCTGTCTCAATCAGATTGCGCATTGCTAAAAAACGTCAGGCTTCCCCGACGCGTATCCGGTTGTCGACGCGCACTGCTCCACTTTGCGCGCCTGCCAGGGCCATTTCAACCACCACATCCAGCGTATCGCGGCGGTAGGTGATGGCCCGCAGCAGCATCGGTAAGCTGATGCCTGCAATGACCTCCACCCGGCCCGCATCGGCCAGCCGGTTGCAGCAGTTGGCGGGCGTGCCGCCTTTGACATCGGTGATGACCAGCACGCCTTCGCCATCGTCGAGACGTTTGATGGCCGCCGAGGCCAGCGCCTGGACTTCGCCGAGGTCCTGGTCGGCGACCACGTCGATCGCTTCCAGATGCTCGGTCGGACCACGAAACACATGCGCGCAAGCCGCAAGAAAGGCTTGGCCCAGTGGTGCGTGTGTCATAAGCAGTATGCCTACCATATTGTTAAACCGCCAGTAAGTAATGAATATTTCTTGTCATAGGAGACATTATTCCGACGCTGCAACAGCCGCCTCGATCGCATCGATGAAAGTCGCCGCCACCGGGAAGCCGGTTTGCTGGGTAATCTCCTGGAAGCAGGTCGGGCTGGTGACGTTGACTTCGGTCAGATGGTCGCCAATCACGTCTAATCCTACCAGCAACAGGCCGCGGGCAGCCAGTATCGGTCCCAGCGCATTGGCGATCTCGAAGTCGCGTTCGGTCAGCGGCTGCGCCACGCCAATGCCGCCGGCCGCCAGGTTGCCGCGCACTTCGCCGTTCTGCGGAATGCGCGCCAGCGAGAACGGCACCGGCTTGCCGGCGATGACCAGGATGCGCTTGTCGCCCTTGACGATGTCCGGGATGTAGCGCTGGACCATGATGGTGTACTTGCCGTTGCCGGTCAGCGTTTCGATGATCGAGCCCAGGTTCATGCCATCCGCGGTCACGCGGAAGATGCCGGCGCCGCCCATGCCGTCCAGCGGCTTGAGGATGACGTCGCCGTGCTGCTTCTGGAAGGCGCGGATGCGGGCTTCGTCGGACGTCACCAGCGTCGGCGAGGTGAATTCGCTGAACTGGGTGATGGCGACCTTCTCGTTGTGATCGCGGATCGCCGACGGCTTGTTGAACACCTTGGCGCCCTGCTTTTCCGCCAGCTCCAGCAGATAGGTGCCGTACACGTATTCCATGTCGAACGGCGGGTCCTTGCGCTGCAGGATGGCGTCGAACTCGCCCAGATTGGTTTCCGCCGGTTCGTCAGCGCGGTACCAGTCCTGGCTGTCGCCGGTAAAATGGATGCGCGCCACCCTGGCCGTCACCACGCCCTGCTCCACCGCCATGTCCTTTTGCTGGAACGCATAGACCTCGTGACCGCGCTTGCCGGCTTCCACCATCATGGCGTAGGTGGAGTCCTTGTAGGTTTTAAAGGTCGACAGGGGATCGGCAAGGAAGGCGATTTTCATGGAGGCGTCCAGTAGAGGTAATAATGGATTTTAGCCGAGATCGGCAAAGCGCTCAGTAGACCTCTGGATTCGGGTCGGTGCGTTCCATTTCCAGCGACGCCGCCAGCAGCGCCAGGCGCGCCACCACGCCATAGACATAGAAGCGGTTGGGCGCGGCCGTCCCCGGCTTGGCCTTCAGGTCCGGCACCGCGTGCTGCTGCGCGAACGCCAGCGGCACGTACTGCGAGCCCGGTGCGTTGAGGTTCTGGTCGATGCCCTTTTCCGCGTGGATGCGGTAGAAGCCGCCCACCACATAGCGGTCGATCATGTAGACGACCGGCTCGGCCACGGCGCTTTCGATGCTCTCGAACGTCGGCACGCCTTCCTGGATGATGAAGTCGGTGACTTCCTTGCCATCCTTGATGACGATCATCTTGTCGCGCTGGGCCTGGGTCAGGTCCTTGATTTCGCTGGAATCCTTGATGGTCAGGATGCTGGTGCCGTAAGTGCCGGCATCCGGCTTGACGATCACGAACGGCTTCTGGTCCTTGATGCCGTATTCCTTGTATTTCTTCTTGATCTTGGCCAGCAGCGCATCAACATTGGCGGCCAGGCATTCGTAGCCCTCGCCAGTGCGGAAGTTGACTGCATCGCACTTGGCGTGGAAGGGATTGAGCATCCACGGATCAACGCCGATCAGCTTGCCGAACTTCTTGACCACCTCGTCGTAGGCGTTCATGTGGTTGCTCTTGCGGCGCAGCGCCCAGCCTGCATGCAGCGGCGGCAGCAGGCTTTGTTCGTGGATATTCTGCAGGATGTCCGGGATGCCCGCCGACAGGTCGTTATTCAGCAGGATAGTGCACGGATCGAAGTCTTTGAGGCCGACGCGGCGGCCGTTCGGCGAACGCACCAGCGGCTCGACCACCAGCATATTGCCGTCTGGCAAAGCGATCGGGGTCGGCTGGGTCACGTCCGGCGACAGCGAGCCCAGGCGCACGTGCAGGCCGGTCTGGCGGAAAATCTGCATCAGACGGGCGACGTTCTGCCAATAGGTTGGATGGCGCTGGGTAATTTCCGGGATCAGCAGCAAGTTGCGCGCGTCCGGACAATACTTGTCGATCGCGGCCATGGCGGCCTGCACCGACAGCGGCAGCATCTCGGTGGCCAGCATGTTGAAGCCGCCCGGGAACAGATTGGTATCGACCGGCGCCAGCTTGTAGCCCGCGTTACGCATATCCACCGAGCAATAAAACGGCGGTGTGTGCTCCTGCCATTCGAGGCGGAACCAGCGTTCAATCGCAGGAGTGGCGGCCAGGATTTTTTCTTCTAAGTCGAGCAGCGGTCCGCTCAGGGCCGTGACGAGGTGGGGAACCATGTTTACATCCTTATTACCGTGCAGACTATGCCACATGAGGGCAAAAATCCTATTTTAAAGGCAGGAAATAAAAAAAGCGCCCCGCGGGGCGCTTTTGGATGAAACATTATCAATTAAGCATGGTAAGCGGATTCGCCGTGGGTGGTGATGTCCAGACCTTCGCGCTCTTCCTCTTCCGGTACGCGCAGGCCGATGACCACGTCAACCAGCTTGTAGGCGATCAGCGCGACGATGCCGGACCAGACGATGGTCGTGCCCACACCGGTTGCCTGAATAATCACTTGCGAGCCGATCGAGTAGTCAGCCGAAGCCTTGTTGGCAACGTAGTCGAAGATGCCCTGGCCGCCCAGCGATGGGGCCGCAAACACACCGGTCAGGATGGCACCCAGGATACCGCCGACGCCGTGCACGCCAAACACGTCCAGCGAGTCGTCCGCGCCCAGCAGGCGTTTCAGGCCATTCACGCCCCACAGGCAGATCACGCCCGCCAGCAGGCCCATGATCAGCGCGCCCATCGGACCGACGAAGCCGCACGCCGGGGTAATCGCCACCAGGCCAGCAACCGCGCCCGAAGCACCACCCAGCATCGATGGCTTGCCTTTGAAGAGCCATTCAGCGAATACCCACGACACGGTGGCCGCCGCAGTTGCCAGCAGCGTGTTGACGAAGGCCAGCGCAGCGATGTCGCCCGCTTCCAGTGCCGAGCCGGCGTTGAAACCGAACCAGCCCACCCACAGCAGCGATGCGCCGATCATGGTCATGGTGACCGAGTGCGGCGCCATCGATTCGCGGCCGTAGCCGACGCGTTTGCCCATCATGAAGGCGCCGACCAGGCCAGCGACAGCGGCGTTGATGTGCACCACGGTACCGCCAGCGGTATCCAGCGCGCCTTTCTGGAACAGGAAGCCGCCTTTGGCCGTTTCCGTCGCCAGCGTTGCAGCGTCCTTGATGGCGTCAGGGCCGGTCCAGAACCAGACCATGTGCGCGATCGGCAGGTAGGCAAAGGTGAACCAGATCACCACGAAAGCCAGCACGGCGGTGAACTTGGCGCGCTCGGCGAAGGCGCCGATGATCAGGCCGCAGGTAATCGCGGCAAACGTGCCTTGGAAGGCGACGAAGATGAACTCAGGAATCACCACGCCTTTGCTGAAGGTGGCAGCGTAGGCAAACGCGCCTTTGGCCGGGTCCCAGATACCGTTCAGGAAGGTGCGGTCATGCAGGTTGCCGAAGAACGCATTGCCTTCGGTGAACGCCAGCGAGTAGCCGTAGATGGCCCACAGCACGATGATGAGCGCGAAGATCATGAACACTTGCATCAGGATCGACAGCATGTTTTTCGAGCGCACCAGGCCGCCGTAGAACAAGGCCAGGCCGGGAATGGTCATCAGGATCACGAGCAAGGTGGAGACCATCATCCAGGCGGTGTCGCCTTTTTGCGGCGCTGGCGCTGGCGCAGCTGGTGCGGCCTCTGCCGGAGCAGCTGGCGCGGCGGCGGCTGGCGCAGCTGCAGTTGCCGCAACAGGCGCGGCAACCGGCGCCGAGGCGGCAGGTGCGGATGCGGCAGCAGCGGCAGGCGCTTCAGCGGCCGGCTTGGCGTCCTGCGCGTACACGGGTGCGGCCAGCGCGAACAGGATAGATACCCCAGCCAGCACGCTTGTTATAGTTTTTTTCATCAGTCTTCCCCTTAAAGAGCTTCGTTGCCGGTCTCGCCGGTACGAATGCGGATCACTTGTTCCAGGTTGTACACGAAGATCTTGCCGTCACCGATCTTGCCGGTACGGGCAGCGCCTTCAATCGCTTCGATGGCCTGTTCGACGACGGAATCGTCCACCGCCGCCTCGATCTTGGTCTTCGGCAGGAAGTCCACCACGTACTCCGCGCCGCGATACAGCTCGGTGTGACCTTTCTGGCGGCCGAAGCCTTTTACTTCGGTCACGGTAATGCCCTGCACGTTAATTGCCGACAGGGCTTCACGCACCTCGTCAAGCTTGAACGGCTTGATAATGGCGGTAATCATTTTCATACTGGCCTCGCTTAGAAGGTTTTGGAGATGGTCAGGACAGCACCGGTTTTACCCAGGTTCTTTCCCTGTCCGACGTAGGCGTCCGTGTCGGCATAGACCGCCGCCAATGCCACCGTCACTACGCCGAAATCTTTGGTCACGCCGATTTTGTAATCCGTGTAGCTGGAGGCGCTGTTGTTCTTCACGTTCTGACGGCCGATGTGCAGGTTCAGGGTGTAACCGTCATACACTTCCTGATTGAGCTGGCCATCGACATAGCCGGAGTTCTTGGAATCGGCAAAGCCGAACAGATTGGTGGTCGACTGCGAATACTTCAGCGAGAATGGACCGGCCGAGATCTGGCCGTACAGTTCAAAGGTATTCGCGCTCGGGTTCAGCTTGTTCGACGGATAGTAGTAATACAGGCCGCCGACGTCATAGCTGATGGTGTCAGTGATATTGCCGCGCTTGCCGGCATACAGGTCCCATTCGACGCTGCCGTCGCCACCGCCGTCCTTGACCCACTTGATGGTCGACAGCCAGGTGCCGGCATAGAAGCCGGTAGGGTTATTGACGTAATCCGCGCCACCTTGCAGGGCAGGCTTCAGGCGGGTTTGCGATACGCCGCGGTAGCGGTAGTCGCTGACAACGGCAGCGTTAAAGCTGACTTCGTTGTCGGGTTTGGCTTCTGGGGCGGGTGCCGCCTCTTCAGCGTGCGCCAGGGACGCGAATGCTAAGGTCAACGCAGCAATCAGGGTTAAGTTCTGGGCCATTTTCATAGTTGTTTTCCTAGTGAGTTGAACTTGATTAGCAGATGCGGTTTAAAATCCTTATTAATGAAGCAGTGAAAGCATTCAATGGCTTCTTTAGCAGAATGTGTGCCAGCTAATTTTGTCTAGGAGTTTGGTGCCGTATCATCGTTGATAACGGGCCAGCCAGGATGAGCGTGAGAATCCGCACCAGATTAACGCCGGATCGCACCATGATGGTGCAGTGAAGGACCAACCAGAGCAAGGAATAATATGGATATGAACACTTTTTTTAACGACTTGCAAAACAAGATCAGCCAAGCCATCGAAAACTCACCAGCAAAGGACATTGAGAAGAACGTCAAGTCCATGATGACGCAAGGTTTCGCCAAACTGGACCTGGTGACGCGCGAGGAATTCGACATCCAGACCCAGGTGCTGGCCAAGACCCGCGCCAAGCTGGAAGCGCTGGAAACCCGCCTGGCTGAGCTGGAAGGCAAGATCAATCAGTAAGTCTTGCGATGCGCTCGCCCGTTTGGGTTAGCGCAAACGTGACGCGGCGGCCTTGGGCTACGCTGGCGGCTGGTTCTTCTTGTCCATCCGCCCAGCCATGTCCATCCTCGCCGTACTCAAGAGCCGCGCTCTGGCTGGCATGGAAGCGCAGGAAGTCAGCGTAGAAGTGCATCTGGCCAACGGCCTGCCCGCTTTCACCATCGTCGGCCTGGCCGATACCGAAGTCAAAGAAGCCAAAGACCGCGTCCGCGCCGCCATCCAGAATGGCGGTTTTGAATTTCCCGCCCAGCGCATCAGGCGGTTTTTATAGACTATAGTGGTTGTCAAGCGAACCGGACAACCCTAAATTTTCACTCTGCATCCCTACGCCGTTTCGCCGCGAATATTGACAATCTTTATTGACAATTTTCTTTGGGGCGGACTGACATGCTTCTCCTCCGAAAAATCTCCGCAGAGCGGGCCTGTCTTTGGCTCACAGATGAAGACGGCGCCGCCACAATGTTCGAGCTGGATGAATTTTCCTGGCTTAACGCAAACGACGTGATCGCATTTTTGCAGCCTGCTATCGACTTCTACAACGGGCGACGTGTTAGCACGCAGAAAAACTATATGTCAAAGCTACGGCTGTTCGGCAAGGAAATGCGCCGCCTTGGCGTTAATGCGTTGCCTGAAGGCGAGGAGGCTTGGCAGACGTTCATTTTCGATGCTTTTACCATCTGGATGACGAGAGCCTGTAAGGCGACGATAAGCTCCAACGCTGGCGTTTGGGACTCTATCATTCGACCATTCTTACAGTTACTCAGAGATGTGGCGGATTTGATACCGCTAGGAGTAATAGTACCTGATGCGTCGCAAGCCGTCACAGATGACATTTCTTCCGAAGATTCATTAATTGGCAACGTCAATCCGGAGGAAGTATCTCGAACAGATCAACTTGTCGTAACTATCGACCTTGAACGCAGCGACGCGGAGTACTTAGACGAGCTTCGCGATGAACTCGTGCACCGGTCAAGCATTCTTGAGCAATGCTGTCTTGCGTGGTGGGAACAAGTCGAGCAGCACTATAGGTATGGGGCGGACCTGATTGCGGGGACAAATTGGCAGGGACTACTTGAGCGTTTAATGAGCGGCAAATATCTAGATCCGCAATTTGGACGACGCGGTGGCGCCCGCTTTCACTTTGCTAACGGGCGAAGTAAAGAGTCCCTTGGCAACCTGCTTTCTATATTAGCCAAGCTTCATGGAAGAAATACCAATAAAGCTTTGATTGAGAAGACTGCCTCTCTACCATGTTATAGCTGTATTCGGATTCCGAATTCTGCACCTGAAACAGTTTCGCCGCTCGTCACCTTAAGGCAACGCTTGAATTGGATGCTTGGAAACCTATGTGCGACGGATTATTCCTGTGCCATGGTACTGCTAACAATGAATCATCCAAAATTTACAACAAGTAGTCTACTAAAGGCAAAGTTGAAAGACAAGAATGGGCATCCTTATGTTGAGGTCGATGATTTTGGAACTTCATTTCGGATCGACAAACATCGAGCTAACACCATCAAGAGCGAAACTTTGTCAGTCCATTGCGAGTCGATCCTAAATTTGATAATTGAGATGACATCCCACCGGCGGGACGAGCTTAGCCGCATCCAATCCCCATTCGCCAACAGCCTTTTTTTAATCGGAAATCGATCCCAAATTATGCCGCTAGACCCCACACATGCAACAAGTTTTTTGTCTGGCTGGCCGTGGATGAATAGCAGGGCGGAGAGAAGATGGCTCGGTAGCTATTTTCCGCAATTGGAGAAAGCAGGGATTTCTCAGGGTACGTTAACGTTAAGAAGGGTCAGGGCAACGCAAGGCGTTTTGGCCTGGTTTTCTTCTGGCTCAGCGGAATCGATGGCCCGAACGTTGGGAAACACAGCTGCCGTAAGCGTGGAAAATTACTTACCTAGAGCTCTGCTTAACGCTTGGAACACGCGTCAGTTGCGCAGGTTTCAAAATATTTGGCTGTCCGTGGCTGCCGCCAATGAAAGCTATCAGGTGACCGCGACCGACTTCAGCGATCTCTCGGCTCTTAACTCGTTTCTATTGAGAGCCATAGAGATATTACCAAACGGCTCTTCACCGTTAGCCAATGAATTGCATGAACGGTTGCAACGATCAATTTCGGGTCAGAGTTCGACTCAACTGCCTGAGGGAGCACTATCAATTCCGGCTTCAAAAAATTGCCTTTTAGCGCTGTACCTTTATAAAGAAGCAGCCGCCCTCGCCGGCATTTCCCCTTCTGCCCTGCGAACCATCGACATATCAACTGGAATATGCCCTAACGACATCATTACGCTTTCTGATTTGGTCAGAAGTCGGGCTATTGAAGATCGCAATCCGAAAGTACGCCAAGCTCATGAAAATGCGGTCAAAGAACTTCCTGAAATCATGGCGCGCACGAATTGGCAGCACTTATTTGCCAGATGGGGAAACAATTATGAGCAACTCCCAGAATGAACCAATGCCGCGCTCGCATACCGTCGCTCGACTCATTGAACACGCTAGAGCACAGGCTCGGCCTTACGCGGGCTCCTTCGACGCATCATGGAATTTAACTAGCTTTGATTCGGAAGTGTGGATCCTACAGACTCCCGCAACCAGGCGGTGTCAGGATGGTTCTTGGGCGGGAGTTATCTTCGTCCGGTGGAAAGTACTTTTGCCTGACGGAAGCCATCTAACTGACATAACAAATACCGTAATGCTGACGACGATGAAAAAGGTCCTCGTTTTGGCTACAACAGAACCAGACGGCATTAAAATGAGTGGGCCGTTACTGACATTTTTTTTAGATCTTACTGTAATCGTGAAATGGATGTATATCCACAAAACGAAATATCATCCAGAAAAATTTGGTTTCGCATTACTGGATAGGCAGGCATTAGAAAGCTTTATGACAATTTTCATAAAGGAAGGAAATCTCGGAGTACTAAATTATCATGGCATACTAATCAAATATCTGTATGACACGATTCCTGAAATATCATTCAGCCCCACATTAATGGAAGATCCATATCACCTACCAGCCGAAGATGTTAGACATATTATAAAATGGTTTGAAATAAATGAGTTTTATATAAAAAGAGGAATCAGAAAATATGATAATTCTCTCACGCTATCTCGCAAAAAGATCGCAAAACTCATTGGCACCGAAGCCAAAGTATTAACATCCGAAAAGATCACGGCATTTTTTCGTCAATTTGAACCCGATTTGGTTTCACAGCATTCACTCCTATTATTACCGGTTGCGTCTTCCTCCACTGAATATATTTCACATAACGTTCGTACAATTTCCGAAGTCATTAACGCCCCCATAACTTATACTGCAAACTCAGCGACCTTGAGTGCATGGGAACGAATTTTTACTCTTCATCGCCACATCCCTGATTATCTGCCCACGTCGGACCACGTTAAGTTCTCTGCGACTAGAAAAATGATGATCGAATCTTCGACTCCGAATAGCAAAACGCCTTGGATTCCGCTACCAATCGCTCTAAAATATACAAACGAATCATTAAGGATGGTATTAAATTTCGGACCGGCATTAAAAGATTTCTACATTAAAGCGGTCTGCTTTTTCTTCAAGAATGGACTATTCAACGTCGATGAAGAAAGTACATTCGAAATGGCAAGAAAGAGAAATGAGAGAAACAAGTGGGTGCAGGATAATATTCCGCAAGATTTGCAGACACTTAACATCAATGGATGGACCACAAACTTCCATCCAAACACAGAAAGCTCCTGGAATTCCTTTAGGCAAACGCCGAGCTTATCTGATCTTATCACGACATTAATTGGTGCAACTTTGGTTTTAACGACAACTCTAAAGCCTATGCGCATGGGTGAAGTTTGTTTATTAAAAAAAGATTGCATACTCTACAAATCTAACGACGGCTATTATTTAAAGCACGTGCAAGAAAAGAGAAATACACGGGATGTTTTTACGGAAATTATCCGCCCAGTACCTCGCGTTGTCGCGGATGCGTTGAGTTTGCTTGTAGATATTAGTGACGCGTTGAAATTAGTAACTTCTGAGGCCGATCCATATTCATGTGAGATGCTAATGTATTTTTGTGGCGTAAACAAAAACGCCACGATTCAACCGTCCGTCATGTCTAAAAAATACCTAATTTCTTGTATCGACCGATTTTGCGATTGGGTAAATACAGATCCCGACGAGTATGGCAGAAGATGGTATTACCGTGTTCACGAGGGCAGGAAGTCTTTTTTGATTACGTTCTTTTGGTGTTTCAAGTATGCCAGCCTTGGTGCAGCAAGCTGGATGGCTGGACACGGAAGTTGGAAGGAGACACTTACCTACATAACGTCTAGCTTTCCCGGAGACGAACTACCTGAATTCGAGGCGCAGTATGCTGCAGAACAGCTATGGCAATTAGAAAAATATGGCAATAGTGAAGCCTCAAACACCCGACAACTTTACCTGTCAATTTGTGACCATTTTAACGTTACTCAAGTTAATCTAATACCAGAAAATGATTTGAGATATTGGTTAAAAAAAGCGTTTGAGGAAAAAATTTATTCCATCACTCCTATAATTATCCAAAATTCCGAAGCTGCAAATTCCGTAGAAGTTGCATTTAAAATTAAAAAGGGAAAGCCAAATGCCTCGCGTAAAGGCAGTACAAGATAGTCGAATGAGGGAGCACGATATTGGATTCCAAATGCGCCTGGCAGCACTCACGGCTATTTTGGCCGGGAAAGTCACCAGCGATAGAATTGCTGCCGCGTGCGTAAGTCAATCAGCACTTGCGAAGCTAAATCTACCGGAAAAAAATATTAACCCCATGAGCCTTAACACGTTAAAATCCGCTGCTCAGAGAAGCTCTCAATCGGGGTGGGAAAATTTGGACGATCTGAGAAAGAAGGTGCTGCTAAAAAATAGCGAAAGAAAAAATAGTATTAGTAAAGCCAACCGTGCGTCCGTAGTAAAACACTCACTGCAAAACGAAATTGATGAATCTTTTCGTGTTCGATCTTTCCTCTACAGGGCTTACTCTGACCTTTTAGCATTAGCTGAAGCACATTCGCGTACAGATAGTTCATTTCAGGAAAAATTGCTTCAGCACAAAGAATTGTTTTTAATCGAAATTGGTTTTCACATAGTTCGTTCAGACAATGAAAAATAACCACCAACTCTTTAGGGTTATAAATGACGTAGAATTACCAAGTCATCTCAACCCACATACCAAAACAATAACCAAAGATATAAAAACTTTACTGGCATTTCTATGGCCAGACGGGTCTCCCTGCGTGCCAATTGAACTTTTCCTACTTGAAAAGAGCTATGAGGTAACGGTTCGATCTTACGATGGAGGTTCTCTGAAAGTTTGGGCATCTCATCTTAGTCACTTGGCGAGATATTGCTTTAACAATTCAATTCAATTCCAAGATTTAGATGATAATTCATTTAAAAACTTTGCAATATATCACTTGGGAAACCAGGAAATATCGAAGTTCGGCTTTCCCAGCAGGTCCAATAATACAAATCGCGCTGTAATTAGGTCTTGTATTTCATTTCTTCAATGGTTGCAAACAACGTTATTCATTGATCGGGTTATTGTTGGATCGCGAGAATTGTCGCCGCAGATAAGACTAATTAAAAAAGAAAAGCGGGGGCGCGGATTAGAAAAAAAGACCATACTTGAATATCCCTATGCTCCGTCGCCAGATACACCGGAGCCCAAAGGTCCTATGCCAGGTACAATAAGGAACAAACTGTGGGACATCGCTTTGGAGAGTCGTAATCATACGTTCCGGGAATGCTACCTTCAAGCGCGTCGAGAACAAATCCTTTCTCTTCTCGAGGCAACCGGGTGTCGTCCAGGCGAACTTGCAATGATGGCAATTGATGAAAACCCGCAACCGGTAAAGATGGGTGCCGTTTTCTTACGTACTGAAAAGCGCCGCAGAAAAATCGACCCTTTGCGTAGAATTCCTGTTTCGCTGGAAGTTTGCATTACACTAGAGCGATACTTAATGGTTGAAAGAGCTGATCTAATTGCAGAGCTCAAATTTGACGGACATACTCCGAATGATCGCTACGTGTTCTTGACCGCAGACAAGGGATTGCCCATATCGCCTTCCGCCATGAACAAGGACTTTACACGAATGGTAAAACGGGCGGGCATCACTCAGCGCGCGTGCATGAGCATGTTTCGCCATCGTTTTATTACTATCCAAGTCGCTTTGCATCTACAAGACTATCTAGCTAGCCATAACGTTACGACGACAAATCAAATCCTCATCTTAGATAAAATTAGCATCCTGACCCGAGTGGCCGCAATCACAGGCCACAGTAACCCTGAGAGTCTCCTTCCCTATATCGATCTGGCGTGGGAGTATCTAGGAGCATTCAGACCCATAGATGGTGCCAGAGAACTTGTCAGTCTGCTGAACGAAAGCGCCGGTTACATTCGAACATTAGGCAAGGCCGCCGGCAAAACGGCCCACATGACGAAGACAGCAATCGTCGAATCGACGGTCAATGAACTCCGCGCACTTGAACGGCGCATTCGGAAATTGATCGATCCCCCTAAGTGTGGTCCGGATACGTCAACTTGAGCGCCTTTTACGGAAAGGTGAGAGATGGCCCGCCAAGAACGAATCTCGGAACATGGCAAATGAGCATCAGCCTGTTTATGCTAGCCTTCGGAGCTCAAAAGGCGGCAAGTGAGTATTCTTCCCATAGCGGGAGCCACTCATGATATTTTTGAATTTACTTAACACAACCGCTATCAACTGGCGAAGCACTGGCTATTTGACTAAGTGTCGCCACACACATGTCTTTATCTTGCCGTCGCCGGACGTCACTCGCCAATGGGGGCATTACTGGCACACCTTTCAATGTCGAGCTGCTCACCACTGTAGTATCTACAACGTATAATTTATCAGGAAAAGCGTGAGATGAATTCGCTAACATCCAATACCCTAACTTTCATTCCTAGTACTTTGATGATAAATCGAGATTTTGCCAAAGAATCGATGTCTGCAGTCACGAAAAATTTTGCATCAGATGCTGAATATAAATGCTTCATGTCACGCAACTGATTCGAAGGACGGTTCTTGTTAGTAACCTTTTCAGCGAACAGAGGTTGAAAATCTAGCAATTCATAAGCAAGTTCAAGCTTAGCTCCAAAAGTGAGATTTTTAAAATTTCGCCCGGAAAATTTCGCAAATGCAGAGACTGCTTCTATAAATATTGCTTGAACATCGTCAATTTTTTCCGCTGACAAATATTTTAAAAATGGCAAAATTTCTGTATGTAGCGCTGGAAAATCTTTGATTATGGAGGTCGGCCTTTTCTCGATATTCATAACAATTTTCTGCGCTTGACGGCGAAATATTTTATAAAATCCGGGGTCGTTTTTATTTTCCCAAAGCATCACAAGAATGCGTTGCATCACGGATGAATCAAATTTCCCATCGTTGTCTTTGAGTGCAGCAAAAAAGATATCATCCTTTTCCAATAGCGAGAGTTCGATTGGAACTCCTCCCTTGCTGTCGGCGCGAAAGCTCATTGTCGCCCCATTTTCGTTGCTTACTGCTTGGACAATAAACGAAAAGTCAACTTCAATATTGCGAACCTGAATTTCCAGAAATTCTCTCCCCGTACTTTCATCGCGAGCAAATACGACAGCTTTGGATCCCGTCAATTTCTTAAGGAACTCGACGTCTCTCTCCGAGTAATGTTTTTTTTCTTCTGAGTGTCCAGAAGCCAAGTCCCGCAGATGGGCTTCGGAGTACGGAATATCATATCGCCTAGCTAAACGGGTAGCTATTGGTAATATGGCATCATCGTATTTCCCTATGCGCGGCTGCAGAGCGTATTTAATGACGTTCCAGTCAAAATAAATATATTCCCTCATACTAGTCAGAACCTAAACATCGTCATAGATTGATGGTAAATCTTTACCCCAGTTCGCTGTGAGTAGTTTCCCCTCTTCCCACGCCTCAATATCATATCCAAGTCCAATTAATAATTCTCGCGCGTCTTTTGCCATTATAAATTTTCCATAATTGAGGTACGCCAATTCACTTTTTGGTTCAGTGTTCAAGTAGGCGTAAGAGAATGTTGGGCCAGGATGCGATACTTTAACGATATTTCGTCGAGTAGTAATGCCGCTGTTTTTTGCGCTAACCAAGTTATCAAATGTCATTAGCTCAATCCCTTCTCGTTGCAGGTCGGCATACATTTTCTTTCTGGCACCGGTGTTATTTTCACTACTACGTCCGTAGATCAGAGCATATTTTACGTCCCAGCTATTCAACGCCATGCCAGATAACCCCATCATAGCTCTAAAGTCAGATATTAGTTTAGAGTAATTCTCTGGTTCCCGCAGATCAGCTCGCCATCGCTGTACTTGTTCGAAAGCCTTAACAAAAGCGTCCGATTTTTCGGGCTTAATTGGTGTTCCTACCCACATTTTCTTGGCAGGGTCTTCGATCTCAACCAGTACGATTGTATTACTCGCAGACGTAGTCACCAGGTAAGCAAAATCAGTAACATTACCACTAGGGAGAGGATACTTTGTCAGAACCCAGTTGAACCAGATCCCATGATGTTTCACAAAGGGAAGGTGTAGATACTCCGAATGACGGCATAACGATTTATGAAACGCTTCTTCTCCAGTTGCGGATTTTAGTGCAGTGGATAAATCGGGAATACTTGTGGCGGTCTGCTTTCCATGTCGCAGCATCTCCAGTTCAGTATCAATTAAAAATCCTTTAGTCATACCATCACCTTACCTTTGCCATTCGAATAGAGTGGCATTAAGCATATCACCTTACTATGGCGCAACGGCGCCTAGCTACCGAGCAACTCTGTTACATATGTCAATTTGGCCAAGGTCTATCTTGACCATGGAGAATAACATCTTGCTCATCTGAAAAATACGCGAAATCTCACACTCCTGAGTGGCAGCAATGTATGAGAAGTGGCGGCGACTTATGAGAATTGGTGGCCGCAGTGATGAGAATCCTCAAGCAAGCTGCTCGAATACCATTCACAGCTCATTTTTAGGTCAAAGGAATCAACTTGGACAGTTCACTAATAATTTTCCTCATCCACATGCGGCGAGACTCGTCAATTACCATTCTGAATTCCCTGACAGGGATACTTTCATGAGTCGGCAACGCTGGCGAGCGCTCGCGCTCACGCGCGCTCAATAAAGCGGATCGGATGACAGCAGCCCACGGTCGGCAACAGCAAGGACGCGTTTGACGGGAAAGCGGGCGATGATTTTTTCGATGGTTGGCTTGAGCGTCCTCTCGACGGTATTGTCATCAAATACTTCGTGATAAAGCGGCCGACCTTCGGCCGTGCTCGAGCGTGCCTGTCGCGGCCTTATCGTTAAACACTTTGCTAGGCAATCTTCAGCTGCGGAATGCCGGCATGGCTTGTGAAGTCGACCTGCACGAGATATGGCCGGAGTGCTTCTAGTTCACTACATTCGCGTTTGCGGATCTCGTCTGCCATTGACTGAAGCAGTTGCTCATGGTCCCTAAGAAATGCTCTGACCGTGGCAATCTGTGCAAACCTCAGCCGGGTTAGGACGTCACGGTTGGAAGCCGCTTCCGCATTGGATTTTGGGTTCAGGTAATAACTTTCGCCATGCCCTTTTTTCAGCCAGGTTTTGGCCGCTTCTTGCCAGTTCTCATAGTCCCCCGCTCCTCCTTGTCCCGGATCGTCGTATACGACATATTCAGCTTCCACGCCGGCCAGTGCCATTAGCATGCGCCACTCCAAGTAGTTGGCGGTGTGGTTGCTGGACTTTTTACGGTCAGCGGCGACGAAGCCTGCCATCGTGTCATCGGCTCCCATGGTCTGCGCGACGCAGGCCCTAAGATTAGGTGGGAGCGGGTCGAGTGCAGCATAAAAAAGAGCATGGCCGGCTTCATGGATCGCTGAGCGGTCTTGAGATTCCCGGTCAATCGGCTCTCGCCCAATAACCTCGGCATAGGGCGAGCGATTGACAAAGCGCCACACGCAATCCAGGAACACCAGAGTCAGTAAGCCAAATGCAGCAGCAATCACGTGCTCTGGATTGTTCTTGACCCAGGCCTTCGCATCCTCCAGAGGAGCATGGAAGGCACAGATTAGTTTTAATCCGACATACAGCCAAAGGCAACGTTCTATACCCGTAAAAATGGGGATCAGTATTGCCTTGGGATGGGGGTGTCTTGAATGCTCATTGATCAATGAACCCACGCTTTGGACAAATATCGCCGAGTAGCCAATATACGCCGCTACTGCATAAGCAATTTTCATCACCTGTGAAAGCGCCTCTTCACCCGGGCCAAACCACATCAGGAGCAATGCCGAGATGCCGATTGCAATTTGCGGGGTCAAAATCTTTGCCCGCTGTTTTACTCGGTGTTTGCGTAGGCATCTGGCGAATAAGGTTCGCCCTGTCGCTAGGTGGCGCGGGAGCATGGATGTTTTCATGGCGCAAGTATACGGGCGTTCCAGTCCTAGCGTCCAGCAACTCAGACCGCTGCCGTTACCAGATGTGTTGCCGTAACTCGGGTGCGCAGATGGCGCTGGTGTGTGTGATCGGAGTTGCTTCTTGAATCTCCAGCCTGCTCTGGAATCATGCCAGTGCATACGTGGCTGTTCGCGCAGAAGGTAGCATCCTCACGGATCGCCGGTTACCAGGCATTTACACAGAGCCGTGACAATCCGAGAGAATTGTTGAAGTCTTTTCGCTTACAGTAGTGAAACAAAATACCAAAGAAGGAACAACAACAACAACAACAACAACAACAACAAC
>NZ_FRCX01000015.1:161948-170639 GCF_900143065.1 Duganella sacchari
AACAACAACAACAACAACAACAACAACAACAACCAACTGGGGAAGTGCCATGCCACTGGAAATGCTAGCAGTTGCGAATGCAGATGCCGTTACGCCTGTCACCGTGTTGCCGGACCTGGCTGGCGGGTATTATAGTGTGGCGCCAACGGTGCCCAAGGGCACGTTTGACCTTGGTTTAGTCATGGCCGGCGCTATCTCCGCTGGTGCGTATACTGCTGGTGTGCTCGACTTCCTGATCGAGGCTATGGATGCCTTCGAGACCGAGAAGGCCAAGCGCCGCCTGGCGTCCCGCGACCCGCTTACCTGGGACGTTCCAGGCCATGACGTGCGCTTGCGCATCATGTCCGGCGCTTCGGCTGGCAGCATTGTTTCAGCCGTTGCTGCGGTTGCATTGCGATACCAGTTTCCTCACGTGAAGAGCAGCACCACCAACCCGTCGGCCAATCCGTTTTACCGCGCCTGGGTCTCAGACATAGATATCAGCAACCTGCTCCAGGCCAAGGACCTGCAGGGCAACAAGGATCCTGTCACCTCACTACTGGATTCCACCAGCCTGCAGTCGATCGGCGATACGCTGCTCGGTTACGGCACTGCGGCGGGACAGGGCGAGGTGCCGCGAGCCAATCGCCCCTATCTCAGCTCGCCGGTGCGCTACGTCTTTAGCATTAACAACTTGCGGGGCGTTCCGTACTTCGTTCCCATGAACTCCAACATCGACGCCGGTTTCGGGATGGTGAAACATGGCGACTACATCGGTTTCGCCGTGGACTATGGCGCTGGCAAGCCAAGAGCGGCCAAGCTGGACGATGTAGGCCTCGCGTTTCCCAACAGCGTTTCCTCCTGGTCAGGGTTTACCGGCGCTGCGCTGGCCTCGGGCGCCTTTCCGGCATTCCTGGCGCCTCGTCCATTGAGCGTGCCAGGAACGCGCTATGTCTACCGCTTTGTGCTGGCTCCGGCCGATACGCCCGACAAAGTGTGCGCCGTGCAGGTCCAGCCCAAGTGGATCGATGACGTGGTTCCAGCACCCTACACCGCAATGCTCGTTGACGGTGGCACTATCAACAATGAGCCGCTGGAATGGGCGCGTTCGGAACTTGCCGGCATTGCGGGGCGCTGTCCTCGGGCGGGCGACGACGCAGATCGGGCGACCATCCTGATTGACCCTTTCCCCGACTATGCTGCGCAGGTGGACGACCCCAAGCGTGGGCAAAGTGCGGATCTCTTTTCCGCCCTGGCCGGTCTCGTCGGTGGATGGAAAAGCCAGGCCCGCTTTGCCTCGGGCGACCTGGCGCTGGCTGAAGCGTCATCCGTCTACAGCCGCTTTCTCATCGCACCCGACCGGGACAAGTCGCCAGAGAGCGCGAAGTTTGACCTGGCCTGCGGTGCCCTAGGAGGGTTTTCCGGCTTTTTGGCGCAATCCTTCCGGCAGCATGACTATCTCCTGGGGCGTCGCAATTGCCAGCAGTTCCTGCGCACACATTTCGCCGTGCCTGTGACGAACAACCAAATCACGACTGCGATCAACCCGGCACTGCTGGAAAAGTCGGCATGGCTGGTAGAGCGCGATGGCAAGATACACATGCCGTTGATCCCCCTGTTCGGGAGCCTGGCTGAGGAGGAGCCACTCCCTCGCTGGCCAACACAGGCCTTCCTGCCCGAAACCCTCATTACCCCTATTGCCGGGCGCGTCAAGGCAGTGCTGGACCGGCTTGTGACGAACAAGGCCCCGTGGCTGCTCAAGGCGCTATACAGCGTCCTCTCGCCCGTTTTTGGTGGCTTGCTGTGTCGCAAGCTGGCAACGCAGGCTGTGCAGGCAATCCGCAAGGAGCTTGAGGCGCGAAACTTAGCCGCGGCTTTACCCAGCGACAGCTAATTCTCTGTTTCGGCCTCCACTCCCCCTTGACACCTCATATCAAGAGCCCGGCGTCCTCAAAGGAAGACAGCCGGGGTCGTGGTAGGAATACGGTGTAGTGTCCTGGAAGCCCGTCTCAAAAATTTTTGCGTCGACCAGGCAGTCGCAGCAGCAGCATGGCTGTCTACGGCTGCTGCAGATAGGAACATGAGGCCGACGGTGGCGCCGGCGCAGCCAGCGATGCTTCGCTACTGCGACGACGGCACCGTCGAGATTGATAACTCGGCGGCCTAGCGCGACGTGGCCATTATTCGCCGCAACTACCTGTTGCCGGCGGCGACAGCGGAGGAGAATACGCCGCCGCGCTCTAGTCGCTGATTGGCGCGGTCAGACGATATTTCACCGATTATTTCTATGGCACAATTGGGTGAAACTAGTGTTGTTCGCCACAGCAAGAATCAACGAAGAAAGGGAACTTCATGTCGACGTCACAAGAGATTACAACCGGCAATATCATCGTCAATGACGGCACAGTCAATCTGGTGCAGAACGCCAATCAGAATGTCCCGCTCGAAGTACGTGACGTTTCGATGGCGTTGGCGGAACTGCGGAAAATGGCGCTTGCCTCCACTGATCTGGACGAGATTGACAAGGGAGCCGTCAAGGCTGCAATTGATGAAGCGGACAAACAGCTCAAGGCGCCGGAGCCGGACCTGTCGAAGGTAGACAAAGCTGTCTCGTGGCTTAAGCAGATCCTCAGCGGGGTCGAAACCCTGGCGCCCGCGACCATTCGCGTTGCTGAATTGATCGCAAAACACTGGGCGGTTTGAGTTGGATACCTCGTCCGATCAGAAAATCATCACCGGAGATGTCTACGTCGGTCAAAATGGCACTGTCACCATCAGCCAGGAAATTGGCCTGTCCAAGGCCGACTTTGAGGAGCTGCTGCGGGTGCGCGAGCAGGATCTCAGCAAATTGTATGAGGCGCGTGAGCGGCTAACCGCTCAAGAATGTCAACGTTTGGAGCAGTCGCTAGCGCAGACCAAATCCTCCATGGCCAATTCAAGCGCCCAATTCACATCCCAGATTAAGGATCTGCAGCAAACCCTCGTCGATTTGGGCGGTGACAAGATCCAGGCCTATCAGCAGGCACGCTCGATAAACGATACCGCGCTGGCGGAAGTCTACCTCAAGCAATCCCTCGCGCAACTTGCGGAGACGCACGCGATGCAGGCGTACCGTGCTGCCACGCTGGCCATTGAGCGATTTGATTTCGAAGGCGGGTTAAAGCATAGCCGCATGGCGGTATATCTGCAGCCGGACAATGTCCAATATTTACTCGGACTTGCCACACATGCGTTGCGCTCGGGTCTTTTAGACGAAGCCTCCGATTCTTTCGCCGCGGCGGCGGCCGCCGCTCCGCTCAACATGAATCTGCTTCGCATGGGATTTTTCATCCCACCGGACTATCACAGGCTGGACTTTGCGGAGTTCTTGATCAACTATCGTCCCAGCGACGAGCGCGCTTCGCAGATCCTTTGCGCTTACGTCCCATTCCTGGATGCGTTGGATGCCACCGCCCCCTACGCCACTGAGCGCATTCGCAAGCTCTGCATGCAAGCCGGAATCGAGGTAGCTGCGTCGTCAGTCTCGCCAACCGCAGACAGCGAGGGGATCGATGTCGATAATCGAGTCGACGCGAAGTCCGAATGCGAGCGCCAACTGGCGATGATCAAGAACGAAGTACCAATCGATCCATTTCGCGTTGGGATCGCACACATCAATCTCGGCGGCGCGTTGGCGAAAAGCGGCGACTACGATGGCACCGAGCAGGCGTGGCATGGCGCCCGTTTGGCCTTGGGTGAGGATCACCCTTTCGTACTAAACAGTATCGATAACTTCGCAAAGCATGCGGAAAATGCCGGCGATCTGGATGTCGCGCTACGATGGAGGGAGCGCGCCTTGGAACTGGCAGTGCTCCATGTGGCCCCATTCTCGACCCAGGCCGTGAACATCCGACAATCGATCGCACAAACAGCGATAGAGTTGGGTAGGCCTGGCCGTGCCCTGACTTGTTTGCGAGAGCTCTTGGCCGCCGCGGACGACCGCAAGATAGAACACTGGACGCCATCTGACTACGATGGACTAAGAACGTCCATTCAGACCCTCGAAGAACTGGAAAAGGGCGCAGCACCGGCGCTCGGCGTTCCGCCCGATACCCGCAGGGGCGGATGGTTTAAGTCGGTTTTTGGCAGGTTCGGCGGTCGCTGACGAAAAGCAGCTGCGAACAACTCCCGGTACTTTCGCTTGAGCGATCCGCGAGAGCCCCTCCTACCACATTAGATGGGGTCTGCTCTTCATATTCGTCTCAACTAGCTTTTGAACAGCTTAGCTTCAGGCCAAACGTGTGGCAAGTCTAGGCTGAATTTGAGCAGCCACATAAATCTTTGCCTGGGAAATTCCATTCAATCTGATCCATGTACTTACGTAGATTTATTTTTCCGAGGCTAAAGGCATCGGCAGTCGCGACTAAGACCATCGCCGTACCAAAAATTTTTCCATCTGGAAGTTGCAGCTGAATAGCAGTCTTGGAGATGCAGGTAACCTTAGAGACATCAAAAAGTACCCCAATGCTGAGTGCGACCAGTTGTTGAGAGGCGTGTATCAGAGCTTCTGTTGGCGGCCGGTCAAAGGTGTCTCGGATAAGCAAAGTCCCGACTTTCTTATGCTCTTTCCAACTGATCGTTTCATACCCCACAGTTGAAAGATCATGAGCAATTTGCATTATTGAAGAAGCCAATGATCGCTCAATCTTTGGAGGCCCTAACGCCAAAATTTCCTCCGCATGCTCTATGAAGATAATTGTGTTGGCAAGGCGTAGAGCGTGATGAGCCTTCTGAACCCAGCGACATGCGGCACGTAGTCGATTTAACCCAAACTGACGTGACTGCACGGTTCCTTTGCCGAATGTTACGCGTATGGTTTTTGGCCCAATTAGTCGATAGGATTTGTGAGCAGAAATATTGCGCCATTGATTTACGGTTAAATCGAGGTCTGGGTCTCTGAGAAGTAGCGCTGCGGTGGTCCTATGAGATTCCGGAAATCCGCCCACCAGCGCGCCAAAATCTAGAGAGGTAACACGAACGGGCCACGTTCCAGTAACGTCCCGTACTGCGAATGAGTATAAAATCTGAAGCTGCGGCTTGAAACAACCTTCAGCGATACCTCCAATAGTTTCAAAAATCTGGAATATTACATCCCTTGCAGCTGCGCCAGCTTCAAGCGAACTAGTGGTCTGAAACATATGCAGCCAGTGCGCGTCAGACGCACCTAAGCCATCAAACGATTCAAGAAGAGCTCGGTATGCTCCTGCTCTGTCTACGCGCAAAACTTTTCGGTAAAGCGAGAGACTCCACCGTAGTAGACTGAGGTAGTCTGGATCTCGCGCGATGCGCGCTAAGTTGCGAAGTTCTGCGATGAACGAATCGATATTTTTTTGCAATTGCGTAGGACGACGAAAATAGGGGCTGAAATTTTCTATAGTCGCCTGCTTCCAATCGTCTCGACTGTAGGAAATTGGAACACGATGATCGCTTAGGGAATTTATTAGCTTTTGCATATGTTGTAATTTTGCGCTTTGATTTTTTGTGGATTTGTCCCTCTGCAGCAGCGCCTAACAGCCCATTACCTTACTTCACAGGGAACACTGGCATCCAAGTGGGCGGCTGCCTGTCAAACACCGTCACGACATCCTCTAATTGCCGTCTGTTCGGTCCCATAACATAACGTGCCGAAGCCCATGCTGTAGCCTCATTGATCTGTCTTACGAGATTGACGCTGGACATCTCGTACTCCACGCGTGCCTTGCCAGACGAGTGATGTGATACCAGGCAAAATCTCGGTGAAAGCGGGAACGCGAGCTGCATCCCGGTTGCAAAGAAATTCCCAACTGACTCTGCATCCTCCGCGAGGTTGGCCAAACCACAGTCCGAAATCACAAACCGCGCGTTTGGGGCAGGCGACTCCAATATTTGCCAGTGCGACCAGTGAATTCGCTTGTACACAATGGGCAATGCGCCAAGGAAGAGCCCCAATGCAGCTTGCCGTCCTGGTGCGAGCACGGCTCGTCCAAATATGTAAGCGGCCATTTCAGCTGCCCGCAACGGATTCGTTCCTTGTTCATCCTCAAAGTATTTCTTGGCCGTGGCTTCGTCGCCAAAATGCTCTTTGAGGTAGGGGGCCATAGCCTTATATGCCACAAGAATTTCATCCAATGCCTGCGGCGTACGAAGTAGATTGATCGCGATGAACCACGCTAGTGTTGTTCGATCCAGATCGTCAATGACTTCCTTTTGGCAGAGTCGCTTGATGATTGGTATGGCGTCGTTCTCAAATGCGGCAATGGCATGTTCGACATCAAAACGCTTCTCTCCATTGTCGTCAATAAATACATAGAACTCGTCGAGAAACGCGACCCCTTTTTTGCCCTTGGTTTTGAAGCAAGCGCGCTTCCTGTCGTAGACCGAAAACTCTCCGTCTGGCGCGAAAAACAATTCCTGATATGCCCGGGTGACGTAATGCTGGTCTTTTGGTCCACTATTGCGCCCAACAGCCTGTGACAGGACTCTCTCCATCCGAGGTATGCGCGGGTCCATTTCCGAGTTGCCGTCTTTCATCGCGACCTCTATTCCTCGTAACTTAGACGTTCTACAAGTTTACTTACCAACTCATCCGCCGCATCGTTGTTGAACCGATGACTACCATGGGGACGAGCGCGCACAATCTCCGCCAATTCACGCAGGCCGACTTGCCGAGCGTAGGCCTCAACTTCCACGTCAGCAATTCTGACGGCCTCCTTTACGATGGCTATCGCCGCGTTTCCACAATCATCGCAGACAGCATGCGTAGTGCTACCACTTGGGCTGGCAACGTCGCGATAGAGTTTTCGCGCGATCGGAAATGCCCATGCAGATTGCTTCGTTGGCCGAACAATTTGACGTTTCGAGCGATTGCATGCAGGGCAATGCCAATCGTCCGGGACGAGGTCCCATTTCTTCTTGCTTGTGACTTTAGCGACATGTTCAATTTCGCCCGACGTCGGAACTTGTGGCCTATCTTGGACGGGTTTCCTTCGCCAGTCTGAGAGACCTTTTTGTGGATGTTGGCGGATTGGCCCGCAAAGTACGCTCAACGCATGCGGAGCCCTACAGTTCCCTGCGACATTTGCGGCCACCTTCTTAACAAAGGAAGGATGAGCCTGAACGGGCATGCTTTGGTACCAGTGCTCATTCTTGGCCGCGATTTCCGCTATCCGCTCAACGATCTTCATTCGCAATTCAAAGGTGCTTCGGTTTTGCTCCCAAATCCTTGCCGCAATGGCGTGATCGATGCGGTGCTCCGCACCCGGCACCGTAATCACAAATTCAAGAATTTCTTTAGGAGAGAAGGAAAATGAGGCATGTGCCCGTACAAGTTTCTTCGCCGCGGCATCAGCATTGTTGCAGTCGTTGCATATCACGGTATTGTCATAAGCAGAGACCATTGGCGCACTACGTTTGGCAAAACCTTCAGCGGCTTCGTCCGCGACCACGCGCTCCATGCTCGCGGAAATACTTTGAAATTTCCGAAGCAAAAGGTCTTTCATGTGGTCGTGATGCTCGACTAACCGGCACATCAGGTCGCCGTTCTTGTTGGGCCTTGCAATTTCCACTTTCGACCTTTGGCAAGAAGGACACTTCCATGAGGTGGGCGTATAGGCCCACAACGTGTCCATGTCGACGCCAATACATCCATAGCTCTTAACCATGGCCTTCGTTAGGGGCGACATGACCCCATCAAGAACGCCGCTGCCAGATTCAATTGACCGAAGCAGTGCCTCGTCTTCTGGGTAAATAGTGCTTGACCACTCCCTAAGCCAGTTTTTCCAATCCGGCTCCTGATCCATTTCTTCGTCCTGCATCTATGCCACCTCGTCGCTTAATTCTTCATTTTGATGCAGGCATTGCTGCGTTCGCCGATTCCTCTTTGGCGCTCTTAGCAATTGCCCGGACGCTCGGCCACATGAAATCAATTGTCTGAACGGCCAACTTCGCAAATTCTATTCGCTGGGCCAACTCTACGGCGTACCCATCTGCCTTTGCCTCATCAAAGTGACCGCCAATGTATATGAGGCCGCTTGGCCCCAACTGCATTCGATACGCCATTGCTGCAACGCCTGCATGGCTGTGCAAGTGATATACGCCCATTGTGGTTTTGAGTTGTTCTGCACCTCCCAGCGCCAATCCAAGTCGCTCCCAGTTCTTAACAAGCTGCTTAGCGGCCAGATGCCCCTCAACTTCTTTTGCCTGTCGTTCAACCATTTCCCAGTAGACGGACTCTTTTTCTCCAATGAGTAACGTACCTTGATAGGCGCACATGAGCGCCATGCAAATACCTTCAATCGCTTGCCTTAGTAAATTGCCGGATGCAGTCAATTTTCCTGAGAAGAGTAGTTTTATTGACGTCACAAGATCATCGAGCACTCCGTGGACAAATCCGCAGACCAATGCCGTCTGAACGTAAGCGTAAAGCCAGCGCCGTCTAGACTCTGCTCGCAGCACCATCCATGATCTAATTTTGGCACGGCATTTGTGCCCACAAATTTTGATTATGGACACAAATTTTCAACCAGTCACTTCCACCAATTCACGTGGTCACTACCGTCAGCATCCGCTGGAGTTCAAACGTGCCTTGGTGGCATTGTCGCTGCAGCCAGGTGTTTCGGTGGCGCGCATTGCGCGCGACCATGGCGTCAATGCCAACCAGGTGTTCAGCTGGCGTCGGTTGTATCAGCAAGGACG
>NZ_FRCX01000022.1 GCF_900143065.1 Duganella sacchari
TGGTTTTGTAGACCAACGACTCATCCTTGGCTCGCGCCAATTCCGCTTCAAGTTGCTTGATTCGCTGTTCCGGAGTCATGGAGGTAGCACCGATCTCGGCTGGTTGATGACGGGCCAAAGCCATCGCCAGCGTACTCCAATCCTGCCGGCCAAGCTTGCGCAGCCATACTAGCACCGTCGAGCGGCCTTGGATGCCGTACAGACGCTGGGCCTGCTTGTACGTCATTTCGCCTTTTTCCACTGCATCGACTACCCCCTGCTTAAAAGCCAGGCTGTAATCGCTCTGCGTCCTCTTTTGTCTAGTTCCCATCTCGCTCTCCTAAGAAAAGGCGGGAAGTGACAACTTAAACCAGGACGGGTCAGCGCCAAAAACAAAGGCAGGCCTATGGCCTGCCTTTTTACATTGCGCGGTTGCGCGGGGCTGAGCCCCGTCCACCACGATGCCGTTAGAAGCGGTAGCCGAACGCTGCTTCGAACTGGTCGGCGATCTGCGCCGCGGTGAAGCTGTGGTTCTGCGCGCCCTTGTGGGCGATCTTGATGGCGCCCAGCAGGCTGGCCAGACGGCCGGTGGTTTCCCAGTGCCAGCCTTGGGTGATGCCGAACAGCAGGCCGGCACGGTAGGCGTCGCCGCAACCGGTCGGGTCCAGCGCGGCCGTCACCGGCACGGCTGGGATGTCGATGCGCTGGCCCTTGGTGTGGATTTCCGAACCCTGTTCGCCACGGGTGATGATCAGCGCCTCCACGCGGCTGGCGATATCGGCCAGCGACAGGCCGGTACGTTCGATCAGCAGCTCGATCTCGTAATCGTTGGTGGTGACGTAGGTGGCCTTGTCGATGAAATCGATGAGTTCTTCGCCATTGAACATCGGCAGCTGCTGGCCCGGGTCGAAAATGAACGGGATGTGCAGCTTGGACAGGTCTTCCGCATGCTTCTTCATGCCCAGATGGCCGTCCGGCGAGATGATGGCGATGCGCGCCGGTCCGGCCTTGGCGACCTCATTCTCATGCGCGTACGACATGGCGCCCGGGTGAAAGGCGTTGATCTGGTTGTTGTCCTGGTCGGCGGTGACGAAGCACTGGGCGTTGTAGGCATCCTGCTTGATGAGGATGTTGTCGGTGGCCAGGCCCAGTTTGCGGAAGCGCGCCATATACGCCGCGTTGTCCTGGCCCATGACGCCAACGATGCGCGGTTCGCCGCCCAGCATTTGGAGGTTGTAGGCGATGTTCGGCGCGCAGCCGCCGAATTCCGTCCGCATGGTCGGCGCCAGGAAGGAGACGTTCACCTTGTGCAGCTGGTCCGGCAGCAGGATGCTGTCGAAACGGTTGGGGAATTGCAGGATGGTGTCGATGGCGATCGAACCGCAAATCAAAGAAGTCTGGGTCATGATAGGTCTTTATGGATAGAAGACTGCGATGTGATAGCCGGATGCTTTCAGCTCGCGTAATTCAAAGTAAAGTTTAACGGCTTGTTCCGTATGTGGGGCAAAACCTTGGTCGAATGCCACGTCCTGGTGCAGATAATCGCGTGGCCCGAACACGCGGCGCAAAACGCGTTTGTCCTTGTCGTCCTCCAGCGTCAGTTCAATCGACGGCCAGGCTTGTGCGGTGGCGCTCTGGTTGCGCAGCAGGGTGGTGAACGAGAAGGTGGTGTCGCTCAGGGTCTGCAGTTCGCCCTGTTCGATGGTCAGGTCATCGATCTGGGTTGGCAGTTCGATCTTGCAACCGAGCGTCTGGCAAGCCGCAGCCAGCGCCGGCTTCAGCGCGGGAACAGTGGCGGCGATCGAATTGCGGAAGGTGGTCACGGCTTGCATGAGCAGGGCGCCCACCAGCAGCACCGAGCCCAGGCTCATGGCGATGGTGGCGGCCTTGCCGAATTTCTGGCGCTGGCGGTCGCGTTTGACGAAACCCGGTTCTTCCGGCTCGGCGTGGGCTTCGTAGGCTGGCGCTTCTTCCGCCGTGGCGGTGTGCAGGTAGGCGTGGGCGCGCGCCGATTGCGCTTCGTTCAGACCGGCGCTGGACAGCTGGACCAGCGCTTCTTCATCAACTTCATCAAGTTCGTCGTCGCGCCGTGGGCGGGATGGAACAAGTGCCGGCTCCGGTTCGGCCGGGGCTGCTTCGGCGTCGGCTTCGCCGAGGAAGCTGGCCAGGTCGGCGTCGATGACGTGCGGCGTGGAGGCAGGCGCGGCCTCCGCGTCGCTGTCTTCGACTTCGTCGTCGGCGGAGAAGATAGCGGCATCGGCGGCCGCGAAGGCGTGGTCCAGCGCGGGACCTGCGCCGGCTTGCGGCTCGTCGAGCGGCGCCTCGTCCCAGGTCGGTTCGATGCGTCCGCCTGACATATTGGCGTAGGCGTCTTCTGTGATCGGCTGGCCGTCAGCGTCGTGCTGCACATCGGCCAGGGTCTGTTCCATGGCTTGCAATTCGGCCTCGAGCGCGGCTTCCAGTTCTTCTTCGCCCAGGCTTTCCAGGTCGTCCAGCACGGCATCGCTGGCGGGCACGGCGGCAATTTCCGGCTCGCTGCTGGCTTCCAGGTCGGGTTCGGATTCGATGTTCAGGTCGAGGTCGAACAGCGCTTCGGTATTGGGCGGCAGTGTCGCCAGTTCGGCCGGCAGCGGGATGGGGGGAGCGCTGGCGACTGCCTCGTCGTCGAGATCGATGTCGAATGCGGTGGCCGGTTCAAGCTCGGGTTCAAGCTCCGGTGCGGCGGGCTCGGGTGTTGCGTCCAGTTCCAGCGCGGGTTCGGGGGCGGCGCTGGCCAGCACTGCTTCGGCGCGCGTGTCGAGCGCGGCCATTTGCTGGTCGAAGGGAATCGAGGCGGGGAGAGGGGCAGGCGGCTCCAGCAGGGCCGCGTTGCCATCAAAGACTTCATTGCAGGAGCCACAGCGCACTATGCCCCCACGTAATTTCAGCTGGTCATGTGCGACCCGAAATACCGTGTTGCAGTGGGGGCATTTTGTGGCGAGCGCCATTGCCGGGTTTAACGTGCAGCCGGAACGGTGTCGCTACCCAGGCGGCCATGCAGCGCCACCCAGCCTTCTTGCTCGGCCCACACGCCCAGCTTGATGAACGGGGCGTAAGCGGCAGCCACTTCTTCGGCCTGGCGTGCCAGCACGCCGGACAGGATCAGCGCACCACCGTCGGCGACGCGGCCAGACAGCATCGGCGCCATCAGTTTCAGCGGGCTGGACAGGATGTTGGCCACCACGATGTCAAAGCGCTGCGTCGCGTGCTGCGACTCGGCGAAGGTATCGGGCAGGAAGTAGCTGATGTCGCAGTTGTTGCGGGTGGCGTTGTCGGCGGCCGATTCGATCGCCTGTGGATCGATGTCCACGCCCACCACTTCGCCAGCGCCGGTCTTCTTGGCCACCATGGCCAGGATGCCGGAACCGCAGCCGTAGTCCAGCACGGTCTTGCCTGGCGCCGGATGCGCCTCCAGCCATTCCATGCACAGACGGGTGGTCGGGTGGCTGCCGGTGCCGAAGGCCAGGCCTGGGTCCAGTTCCAGAATCAGCGCATCCGGATTCGGCGCTTCGTGCCACGACGGCACCACCCAGATGTTTTTGCCGATATGAATTGGCGCAAACTGCGATTGGGTCAGACGCACCCAGTCCTGCTCCTCCACCTTGCGGGTGGTGAACTTCGGTAGGGTGGTCAGGCCGATCTGGCCGGCCGCAGCCGCGACGATCACCGCCTGGTCGTCATCTTCGTCGGTCAACGCGACAACGCGGCTGTGGTCCCATGCTGCTTCGGTAGGCTCCATGCCCGGCTCGCCGAACAGCGGTTTTTCCGCGTCGGTGCCTTCATCCGCGTCTTCCACGGAAACCGACAGGGCGCCCACATCCATCAGCGCCTCGGACAGGGCTTCGGCGTGGTCGCGCGCGATTTCGATGACGATTTCAGTCCAGCTCATTATTAAACCTTTGAATTAAGCTTTGTTACTCAAGCTCAGTTTGTGCAGATCTGGCATGTCAGCCAGCTTCTGCTCCAGATAGTGAATATTGGTGCCGCCTTCGATGAAGCGGGCGTCAACCATCAGCTCGCGGTGCAGCGGGATGTTGGTCGAAATGCCTTCGACCACCATTTCCGACAGCGCGATCTGCATGCGGCGGATGGCCTGCTCGCGGGTGGCGCCATAGGAAATGACTTTGCCGATCATCGAATCATAGTGCGGTGGCACATAATAACCCGCATACGAGTGCGAGTCGACGCGCACGCCCGGACCGCCCGGCACGTGCCAGGACGTGATGCGGCCTGGCGACGGCGTGAACTTGAACGGGTCTTCCGCATTGATGCGGCACTCGATGGCGTGGCCGGACAGCATGACGTCGCGCTGGCGGAAGCGCAGCTTCTCGCCGCAAGCGATGCGGATCTGTTCCTGCACGATGTCGATGCCGGTGATCATTTCGGTGACCGGGTGTTCCACCTGCACGCGGGTGTTCATCTCGATGAAGTAGAACTCGCCGTTTTCGTACAGGAACTCGAAGGTGCCCGCACCACGGTAGCCGATCTTGCGGCAGGCTTCGGCACAGCGCTCGCCGACTTTTTCAATCAGCTTGCGCGGGATGCCTGGCGCCGGCGCTTCCTCGATCACCTTCTGGTGGCGGCGCTGCATCGAGCAGTCGCGTTCGCCCAGCCAAACGGCGTTTTTGTGTTCGTCGGCGAGGATCTGGATTTCCACGTGACGTGGATTTTCCAGGTACTTCTCCATATAGACTTCCGGATTGCCAAACGCCGTGCCGGCTTCGGTCTTGGTCATCTGCACCGCGTTGATCAGCGCCGCCTCGGTATGCACTACGCGCATGCCGCGGCCACCGCCACCGCCGGCCGCCTTGATGATGACCGGATAGCCAACTTTACGGGCAATTTGCACGATGGCTTTCGGATCGTCCGGCAGTGCGCCTTCCGAACCTGGTACGCATGGCACACCCGCCTTGATCATGGTCTGCTTGGCGGTCACTTTGTCGCCCATGGTGCGGATCGATTCCGAACGCGGGCCAATGAAGACGAAGCCGGATTTTTCCACGCGCTCAGCGAAGTCGGCGTTTTCCGACAGGAAGCCGTAGCCTGGGTGGATCGCTTCAGCATCGGTCACTTCAGCAGCGCTGATGATGGCCGGCATGTTCAGGTAGCTGAGCGACGAAGGCGCAGGACCGATGCAAACGGATTCATCGGCCAACTTCACGTATTTGGCGTCTTTGTCTGCTTCCGAGTGGACCACGACCGTCTTGATACCGAGTTCGCGGCAAGCGCGCTGAATACGGAGGGCAATTTCGCCACGGTTGGCAATGAGGATTTTTTCAAACATGATAGGTTCGCTATGTCTGTGAGCGCCGATGATGGGCTGCGTCAGGTGAGGAGGGATTGCGGACCAAGCAGGCGCGCCCGTCGCCGATGGGGAGGGCGCTGGCCTGTCTTAGCCGATCACAAACAGCGGTTGGCCGAATTCGACCGGTTGGCCGTTCTCGACCAGGATCTGGGTGATGGTGCCGGACTTGTCGGCGTCGATCTCGTTCAGCAGCTTCATCGCTTCGATGATGCACAGGGTGTCGCCTTCCTTGACCACCGCGCCCACTTCCACAAAGGCTGCGGCGCCTGGCGCCGACGAGCGGTAGAAGGTGCCCACCATCGGCGATTTCACGATGTGGCCGGTCGGTTCGGCAGGGGCTGCTGCTGCGGCGGCAGCCACCGGTGCGGCGGCTGGTGCGGCGCCAGCAGGCGCTGCATGGTATTGCGGGATGGCCTGCGGCTGCATCATCACCATTTGGTTTTGCGCCAGTGCGGACGACTTGACGATGCGGACTTTGCTCTCGCCTTCGGTCACTTCGAGCTCGGCGATGTCCGATTCTGCGACCAAATCAATCAAGGTCTTCAGCTTGCGTAGATCCATGTAACCCCCAGGAATGTCTTGTTTGTAAGATTATGCGGTGGCGCCTTGTGGGCGGAACCGGTCTAAATTGCGCGCAGATCGCGTAGGTTATCGCTTTTTAAGCACGAAGTCGATGGCAAACCGATATCCTTCGATACCCAGTCCGCAAATGGTCCCTATTGCAATCGCGCTAAGAAATGAGTGATGGCGAAACGACTCGCGCTGGTAAATATTCGAAATATGCACTTCCACAAACGGGATTGCCACCCCGGCCAGCGCATCGCGCAACGCGACGCTGGTGTGGGTCAGGCCACCCGGATTGATGACGATGGCGTCCACGCCCTCCGCTCTGGCGGCATGGATGCGATCGATCAGTGCACCTTCGTGGTTGCTTTGGAAGCAGGACAAGCTCGCACCCGCTGCCTGGGCCTGTGCCTGGGCAGCTTGTTCGATGTCGGCCAAAGTGCTTGCGCCGTAGACCTCGGGCTCGCGCGTCCCCAGCAAATTCAGGTTGGGTCCGTTGAGCAGTAGGAGGTTTTTTGCCATGATTCCTGAGCCTTCTCCGCGAAAGATCCGCATTTTGACGCTAAGTGCAGACATTTGGCAAGAGAAAAAAACTTGTGAAACTACTTACAGAGTTGCTAAATCTTTGCGCAGCTCGTCAAATTTGAGTCGGCCCAGGTACGTCTTCTTGACCTGGCCATCGGCGCCGATCAGGACCGTGTAGGGCAGGCCGCCACCGCTGTTGCCAAACTGGCGCGACAGCTCGGTACCGCTCATGCCGGCCACGAAGACCGGATAGCTGATTTTGAATTTGTCGCTAAATTCGGCGATATTTGTTGGTGAATCAATACCAATTCCGATAACTTGCAGCTTCTTGCCTTCTTCTCCGGCTGCCAGTGCCGACAGTTCCGGCATCTCCTGCACGCACGGGCCGCACCACGGCGCCCAGAAATTCACCAGCATGGCCTTGCCTTTATATTGGGCCAGCGCGGTCGACACGCCTTTTGCATCGGGCAGCGTCTGTTTATACAGTTCCTGCACCGGACCGGTCACACCGGCTGGCTGGGTGGTGGTCAGCGGCGGCGTTTGCGGCGTATTTTGTTTTTGATAACCGACATAGGCGCCCGAGGCGGCAAATAGCAGGCCGACAACAATATAAGCTTTCAGGTGTTTTGGATTCATGGCGTTGGTGGATGGGTACTGTTAACTAATAGGGCGCGCACGGCGGTAATGTCGGCCCGGGCCAGTTTGCCGTCGCCGCGGGTTTTGACGGCGCCGCGCAAATCGTCCAGTTCATAAATGGCGGCGTGCACGCCTTCCTTGTGCCACATGAAGCTGACCGTCTCGACCACACCGTAACGCGGGCCTTTGAAATGGGGCGTTTCCGAAATGTCGATTTGTACATTCCGGTTCAGCAGGAAGATCTCCACCTCCTTGGCGCTGTCGGCAAACAGCTGCAGGTGGATGTCATCGTGCGGGCCGGCAGTGCCATTTAATACGGCGCCAGTTAAATAGGGCTGAAATTTCTCCAGGCCTTCCATGATGTCCACCGCCAGCGTGCGCAGGCGGAACAGGCGGGCCGGCTGGGTGTTGGCGTGGAATAGCGACTGATAGAGGCGGACTTCGGCCTCGATCTGGGCATTGTCCGGCAGCAGGTTGAGCGGCGGCTGGGTGTCGCCGAGGATTTGCCTGGCCGCCTTGCGTTTGGCCGTGTTGTAGTCGGCTCCGTCCTCGGCGATCAGGCGCGCGGCAGCCGCCGCGATCTCGGCACGCAGGAGCTGGAGTTCTTCATTAACATTCGGCGTCATGGACGAGATAATACTCTGAACCGGGAAAAGCGCGGCGGGTCGGGTAAAATCGCGTATTCAGTCAGCTTGTCGTCTTTGTTTACTATGCACATTCACATCCTCGGTATTTGCGGTACCTTCATGGGCGGCCTGGCCGTCCTGGCCAAAGAAGCGGGCCATCGCGTCACCGGTTGCGACGCCAACGTTTATCCGCCGATGAGCACCCAGCTCGAAGCGCAGGGCATCGAGCTGATTACCGGCTTTGGTCCGGAGCAGATTGGACTGCAGCCGGATTTGTATGTGATCGGCAATGTGGTCACGCGCGGCAATCCGCTGATCGAGGAAATCATGAACCGCGGCCTGCCGTATGTCTCCGGCCCGCAGTGGATCGGCGACCATATATTAAGAGACAAATGGGTGCTGGCCGTGGCCGGCACGCACGGCAAGACCACCACCTCCGCCATGCTGACCTGGATACTGGAAGATGCCGGCTACGCGCCCGGCTTCCTGATCGGCGGCGTGCCGATGAACTTTGGCGTCTCGGCGCGCATGCAGGGCGACAAGGATTCAATCTTCTTCGTGATCGAGGCGGACGAGTACGACACCGCCTTCTTCGACAAGCGCAGCAAGTTTGTGCACTACCACGCCAAGACCGCCATCCTGAACAACCTGGAATACGATCACGCTGACATCTTCCCTGATCTGGGCGCGATTGAAACCCAATTCCATCACCTGGTGCGCACCGTGCCGGGCATCGGCCGCGTCATCTATAACGGCGACGAAGACCCGCTGCAGCGTGTGCTCAAGCGCGGCTGCTGGAGCGAGAAGGAAAGCTTTGGCCGCAGCGAGGGTACGGATTGGGCGATGAACGAGCACGATGACGGCACGTTCGACGTCATCTTCCAGGGCAAAATGGAAGGCCGTGTGGCATGGCAGCTCACCGGCAAGCACAACCGCGCCAACGCGCTGGCGGCGATTGCTGCCGCGCGCCATGTGGGCGTGCCGATTGCGCAGGCGGCCCGATCGCTGGCGGCGTTTGACAGCGTCAAGCGCCGCATGGAAGTGCGCGGCGTGGTCAACGACATCACCGTGTACGACGACTTCGCCCACCACCCGACCGCCATTGCCACCACCGTGGGCGGCCTGCGCCAGAAGGTTGGCGCCGCGACCCGCATCCTGGCGGTGCTGGAGCCGCGCTCCAACACCATGAAACTGGGCGCGATGAAAGACGCGCTGCCGGGCAGCCTGAAAGATGCTGACCTGGTGTTTGGCTACGGCGTCGAAAAATCGCTGGGCTGGAGCGTGGGCGCGGCGCTGTCGCCGCTGGGCGAGATGGCCAGCGCTTACGAAGACATCGACACGCTGGTGGCCGCCATCGCCAAGGCCGCCCAGCCGGGTGACCATATTATTGTGATGAGCAACGGCGGCTTCGGCGGCATTCATGACAAGATACTGAAAGCGCTGGCCTGATGATTCTTTATCTCCACGGCTTTCGCTCTTCGCCGCAATCCATGAAGGCGCGCCTGGTCGGCGAGCGCATGGCGGCGCTGGGCCTGGCCGATCAACTGATCTGCCCGCAGCTGCCAGCCTCGCCCAGGCAGGCAATGGCACTGGCGCTCTCTTTAATAGAAGGCATTCCGGCGCAGCAATTGAGCATCGTCGGCTCCTCGCTGGGCGGCTATTACGCCACCTGGCTGGCCGAACGCATCGGTTGCCGCGCGGTGCTGCTGAATCCTGCCGTGGTGCCAAGCCTGGACCTGGACCGGCACGTCGGCGTGACCACGCAATACCACTCTGACGAACCGTTTGAATTCAAGCGCGCATATATTGATGAGCTGCGCGCACTGGAAGTCGCGCACATCAGCCAACCGGAGCGCTACTTCCTGATTGCCGCCACCGGTGACGAAGTGCTGGACTACCGCGACATGCTGCGTCACTATCAGGGCGCGCGCCAGCATGTGATTGAAGGCAGCGACCACGCGATTTCCGAATTCCCGCAATATCTGAATGCGATACTGGCCTTCTGCGGTATCGAGGCGCGGTCTTGAACGCGCGGCGTGGCGCCTCGCTGCGGCAGACGCAGTGGCAGCCGCATGTGCTGGCGGTGAACGCGCCGTCAGCCTATGTGCCGTGGCTGACGGAAGGTGGTTCGCTGACCGCACGCCTCAAGGCGCATAGCCAGGCTTTTCGCGTGCAGCGGCTGCATCAGCGCAGCGCAATATGCCTGACCGACGAGGCCGCAAGGATCGGCATGCATCGGCCGGGCCGGGTCTGGGAAAGGGATGTGCTGCTGAGATGTGATAATACGCCTGCGGTGTTTGCGCACACGGTGGTGCCGATGTCGGCCACGGCCACGGATTGGCCGCTGTTCAGTGCGCTGGGCGAGCGCTCGCTGGGCACCACGCTGTTTGGCGATCCGGTGGTCCGGCGTGGTGTGTTGGAATTTGCAAGATTGCGGGAAGGGCATCCTTTGGCGCAACGCGCGCGGGCGGCGCTGATCGCCAACGGCGTGGCGGCTCCGGACGCCCACATATTATATGCACGGCGCTGTCTCTATCAGCGCCGCCAAGGTACCCTGCTGGTGACGGAAGTGTTTCTGCCTTCTGTCCTGGAACTGATTAAAACGAGCACGAATAAACGATGAATGTATTTTTTGAAGAATCCGGCGATTTCAAGGTCGGCAGTGTGATGACGCAAGCGGGCGAGGCCTATCAGGTGGAGATGGCCAGCGGCAAGCGCACCAAGGTCAAGGCCAAGGATGTGCTGCTGCAGTTCGAGAAGCCGTCACCGGCCGATCTCATGGAGCAGGCCAAGGCGATTGCCGCCGACATCGACCTGGAATTCCTGTGGGAAGTCGCCGGCGAAGAAGAGTTTGGCTTTGCCGAACTGGGCGCGGAATACTTCGGCCATGCGCCGCAGCCGGCGGAAGCGGCCGGCCTGATCCTGAGCCTGCATTCGTCGCCGGTCTATTTCTACAAAAAAGGCCGTGGCCGCTACAAGGCCGCGCCCGAGCAATCGCTGCGCGCGGCGCTGGCTGGCATCGAGAAGAAGAAACAGCAGGCGCTGGTGCAAGCATCCTATGTGGACGAGCTCAAAGCCAACCAGCTGCCGGAGTCGATGCACAACATCGTCATGCAGCTGCTGTTCAAGCCGGACAAGAATTCCATCGAGTACAAGGCGCTGGACGCCGCGTGCACCGAGCTGCACACCAATCCGCAGCGCCTGATGCTGGCGGTCGGCGGCGTGCCGTCGGCCAAGGCGCTGCACATGGCCAAGTTCCTGTTCGAGAACTTCCCGAAAGGCGCGGGCTTCCCCGAGGTGCCGGTGCCGGTGCCGCCCACCAATCTGCCGCACGCGGACGTCAAGGCGTTCTCGATCGATGACGTGACCACCACCGAGATCGATGATGCGTTCTCGGTCACCCATCTGGCTGACGGCAACGTCAAGGTCGGCATTCACATTGCCGCGCCTGGCCTGGCCATCAAGCCCGATGACGCGGTGGACAAGCTGGCGCGCAGCCGCATGTCAACTGTCTACATGCCTGGCGATAAGATCACCATGCTGCCGGATAATGTGGTGGAGGCGTTCACGCTGGCCGAAGGCAAGACCTGCCCGGCGCTGTCGCTGTATGCCACGCTGAACCCGGCCGACTGGAGCGTCCTGGCCACGGAAACCCGCGCCGAGATGGTGCCGATCGCGCACAACCTGCGCCATAACGACCTCGACGACCTGGTCAACGAAGAAACCCTGGCCAGCGGCGCCGGCGAGTATCCGCACAAGGACGACCTGTGCCTGATCTGGAAATGGGCGCAAGTGCTGGAAGCGGCGCGCATGGTCAAGCGCGAAGGCTTTGGCCTCAAGCCGGAACAGAACAACCGCGTCGATTACAACTTCTACGTGGAAGACGACGTTGTCAGCGTCACCCGCCGCAAGCGCGGCGCGCCGCTGGACAAGATCGTCGCCGAGCTGATGATCTTTGCCAACAGCAGCTGGGGCAAGATGATGCACGACAATGGCGTACCGGGTATTTACCGCAGCCAGGGCCGTGGCGTCGGCGGCTGGAACGCCAAGATGCAGGTCCGCATGCTGACCCACGCCGCGCCGCATGAAGGCCTGGGCGTGGACCAGTACGCATGGAGCACCTCGCCGCTGCGCCGCTATACCGACCTGGTTAACCAGTGGCAGATCCTGGCCTGCGCCGAGAAGGGCGTGATGGCGCCGTTTGTTGCGCACTTCAAGCACAAGGATGCGGAGCTGTTTGCGATCGTGTCGCAGTTTGATGCGGCGTACGCGGCCTATGCGGATCACCAGTCGACTATGGAACGCTACTGGTGCCTGCGCTGGCTGGGCCAGGAAAATGCCCGTCAGGTGGAGGCGGTGGTGCTCAAGGACGAAGTGCTGCGCCTGACCGATATTCCGCTCATCATCCGTCTGCCGGGCATGCCGTCGGTGGCGCGTGGCGCCCAGGTCAAGCTGGACATCCTGCGCTGGGACGAGGTGGACCTGACGGTGGAAGCGCGCATCCTGGAAATTCCGGCCGATGTGGCGGCCAGCGATGTGGACTTCGAAGAAGACGAGGTCGAAGACGCGCCGGAAGAAGCGGTCGATGCACCGGAAGTAGCGGTGGAAGCCGCTGCCGAGTCAGCCGGCCAGCAGCCAGCGGCGGAATGACGTGTAAAATCAGTCCCATCTCTTTCGTCCGGCCATCGAGTGAAGTCTTTTAAAGAAAATCGCTTGCTGTACCTTGCCCTCGGCATTTCGCTGGTGGCCCACGGCGCCATGCTGGCGGTGCACTTTGCGGCGCCGGCGCCGGCGCCGGCGCAAGCCACGGACCCGGGGCTGGAAGTCATCCTCGTCAATGCCAAGCACAACAAGGCGCCGCTCAAGGCGGACGCCGTGGCGCAGGCCAACCTGGACGGCGGCGGCACGGTCGACCAGGGGCGCTCCAAATCGCCGATGCCGGACATGCGCAAGACCGAGATGGGCGATAGCGTCAAGGCCAACAAACGCCGCATCCGCGAGCTGGAAGAGCAGCAAAAGAATCTGCTGACCCAGGTGAAATCCAGCGCGTCGATAGAGGCGCCGCCGATCACCGAAAAAAACAAGCCCGATCCGACGCCGACCGGCGCCGATCTGCTGGAGTCGAGCAAGGCCATCGCCCGCCGCGTGGCGGAGATCAGCGAGACCATCGAGGATCAGAACAAGCGGCCGAAGAAGACCACGATCACGCCCAGCACGCGCGAGGCTGGCTACGCCACGTATTACAAGACCATGCAGAAGCGTATCGAAGATTTCGGCACGCTCAACTTCCCGAACAACAACGGCCACAAGCTGTATGGCCAGCTGATGCTGTCGATCCCGGTGTTCCAGGATGGCACCATCTACGACAAAGACGGCGGCATCAAGGTTGAGCGCAGTTCCGGCAATCCTGCGCTGGACGAGGCGGCCATACGCATCGTGCGGCGCTCGGCGCCGTTCGGTAAGTTCCCGCCGAATATGCGCTCGAGCGACCGCGATGATTTGTGGGTCATCATCACGACCTTCAAATTCACCCGTGACGATAAATTACAAGCCGATTTAAGCGGCGGAGGACGTTAAGAATATGGACCGCTACTGCGTGTTCGGCAACCCGATTGCCCATAGCAAGTCGCCCGAAATCCACACCGCGTTTGCAGCGCAGACCGGGCAGGAGCTGGCATACGAGCGCTGCCTGGCGCCGCTTGACGGCTTTGTCGATGCGGTGCGCACCTTCATCGCGCAAGGCGGCAAGGGCGCCAATGTGACGGTGCCGTTCAAGCTGGAAGCCGTCAAGCTGGCGCAGGCGCTGACCATCCGCGCGCGCGCCGCGGGCGCCGTCAATACGCTGGTGTTCAGCGACGACGGCATCATCGGCGACAACACCGATGGCGCTGGCCTGGTGGCGGACATCGTCAACAATGCCGGCGTGCCGATCACGGGCAAACGCGTGCTGCTGCTGGGCGCGGGCGGCGCGGTGCGCGGCGTGGTGTTGCCGATCCTCGAGCATCGTCCGGCCAGACTGGTGATTGCCAACCGCACCGTGGCCAAGGCCGAAGAGCTGGTTGAGCAGTTTGCCGCGCTGGGCGGCCAGGGCGTGGTGTCGGCGTGCGGCTTTGACGGCATTGAAGGCGACTACGACATCATCGTCAACGGCACGGCAGCAAGCCTGAGCGCAGAACTGCCGCCGATATCGCCATCGGTATTTGCGCCTGGCGCTTTGGCGCTGGACATGATGTACGGCGCTTCCCCCACCGTATTCTTGCAGTTCGCGGGCCAGCACGGCGCACAGTTGCGTGACGGCCTGGGCATGCTGGTGGAGCAGGCGGCGGAAGCGTTCCAGCTGTGGCGCGGCGTGCAGCCAGCCACGGCCGATGTGCTGCACCATCTGCGGAGCAGGCTATGAGCAGGATCGCGACCAAATCCGCCGGCAAATGGCGCTGGGTGAAATGGGTCTTTATCCTGCCTATCCTGCTGGTGCTGGTGGTGCAGCTGTACTTCTTCCTGCAGATCTGGTGGTGGGTGGATCATAACCCCTCCATGACCAGCTTCATGCGGGAGCAGCAGGCGACGCTGCAGGAGAAAAACCCCAAGGCGAATATCCAGCAGATGTGGGTGCCGTATGACCGCATCTCGAATAACCTGAAGCGCGCCATCATCGCCTCCGAGGACGCCAACTTCTCCGATCACGACGGCGTGGACTGGGAAGCCATGCAGAAGGCCTATGAGAAGAACAACAAGAAGCACAAGGTGGTGTCGGGCGGCTCGACCATCACCCAGCAGCTGGCCAAGAACCTGTTCCTGTCCGGCTCGCGCAGCTATGTGCGCAAGGGGCAGGAGCTGGTCATCACCTTCATGCTGGAGACGCTGATGGACAAGGAGCGCATCTTCGAGATCTACCTCAACGTGGTGGAATTCGGCACCGGCACCTTTGGCGCCGAGGCGGCGGCACGCCACTACTATGGCGTCAGCGCGGCCGGCCTGAGCGCCGTGCAGGCGGCGAAATTGGCGGTGATGCTGCCAAATCCCCGCTATTTCGACAAACATCGCGACTCCAACTATCTGGCCCGCCGGACCGCCGTGATCCTGCGCCGTATGGGCTCGGCGGATTTGCCCTAACAAGCTGGTCTCAGCCCGGCTTTGCGGGTACACTTGCGCTGTTTCCAAAGGCGCGTGTACTCATGATTAATGTTTTCGTTCTCCAGAATGGCCGGCTCAACCAGGTACCTATCGACACGCGCGAAGACCTGGAAAAGGCTGAACCGGTCTGGGTCGACCTGACCGATCCGACGGATGACGAACGGGCCTGGGTCAAGACGATTTATGGCGTGACCCTGCCGGGCGAAGACGAAGTCAAGGACATCGAAGCCTCGGCCCGTTACTACGAAGCGGAAAACGGCGACCTGCACCTGCGCACCGACTTCCTGCTGGAAGAAGAGGACGGCCCGTCGCGCATCGTCACGGTGGCCTTCATCCTGGCGCGCAAGATGCTGTTCTCGGTGCACACCGACGACCTGCCCGTGTTCCGCCTGGTACGCATGCGCGCGCGTTCGCGCCCCGGTTCGATCGTCGATTACATGGACGTGCTGCTGGACTTGTACGCCACCGATGCCGAGTACTCGGCCGACGCGCTGGAAGGCATCTACCAGAACCTGGAAGAAGTCAGCGGCCGCGTGTTGCAGAAAGAATTCACCGACCAGGACGCCGCTGCCGCGCTGAACGCCATCGCCCATGAGGAAGACTTGAATGGCCGTATCCGCCGCAACATGATGGATACGCGCCGCGCGGTCAGCTTTTTGATGCGCGGCCGCCTGCTCAATTCGGAACAGTTTGAAGAAGCGCGCCAGATTCTGCGCGATATCGAATCGCTGGACGGCCACACCTCCTTCCTGTTCGATAAGATCAACTTCCTGATGGACGCCACGGTGGGTTTCATCAACATTAACCAGAACAAGATCATCAAGATCTTCTCGGTGGCCAGCGTGGCCTTCCTGCCGCCAACGCTGATCGCATCCATCTACGGCATGAACTTCAAGTGGCTGCCGGAACTGGAGTGGGACCTGGGTTACCCGCTGGCCCTGGTCATGATGCTGGCCAGCGCCATCGCCCCGTTCCTCTACTTCCGCCACCGCGGCTGGCTCAAATAATCAGACTGGCTGCGGATTGAATTCCAGCGACAGGGTGCTGTAGTAGGGCGCCGCGTGCCATTGCTCGTGCAAAGCCAGGGCGCGGTCGTAGAGCATTTCCTTGACATTCATTGCCAGCTGGCTGAAGTCGAACGGCGGCTTGTTGCGCGCGGTGCAGGCGGCCGCGGCGCCGGCCAGGAAAGCCGCTTCATCAAACGCGCCGGACCATAGCTGCGCCTGCAAGCCTTCGACGATTGCTTCGGCCTGCACCGCCTCGGTTGCCACATGCGGATTACTCTTGTCGTGCACCGACTCCATGACGAACTGCGCATCGGCGCCGCGCGCGAGCAGGCTCAGGAAGCCATGGCGCAGCGGCAGCGCCGACTCCACCACGTAGTGCACCAGGTCGTGCGGTAAGATGCCCTGACGTGGCATCAGCGCATCCGTGCAGCTGCCATTGTTGCGCACAAAGCGCAGCACATCGTACTTGTCGGTCCGGGACCGCTTTTCGGCTATCAGTTTCATAGCTGGCAATTATATATTAGGTAACTTTCACGAATGTAATATATTCGTCGTAATAATCTATTAGAATGGCGCTGGCTAAAAAAGCTCCCTCCTTTGATCTCCACGCGATACCTCCTGTCGCTTTGAGAAAGTAAATGCAATGAACAAGAAACGGCAATTTTTCCCCCGCCAGGTGGTGGAAGCCGGCGGTAACCGCTGGGACTGGGCCTTGCTGCCCATCGTGCTCGCGATCTTCGTGTTGATGGCCTATGGCAGCCAGCAAATGGCGCGTCCGTATGAACTGGGCCAGACCTTGCCGATGACGCTGGATCCCTGGTATCTGCCGTACTACCTGCTGCGCACCACGCTGCGCATGTTTATCGCCATGGGCGCGTCAATGGTCTTCAGCTGCGTGTTTGCCGCGCTGACCACCAAGTACCGCACTGCGGAAAAGGTCATGGTGCCGATGCTCGACATCCTGCAATCGATACCGATCCTGGGCTTTTTGTCGATTACCGTGACGGCGTTCATCGCGCTGTTCCCCGGGAATCTGCTGGGCGTGGAATGCGCTGCCGTGTTTGCGATCTTTACCTCGCAGGCGTGGAATATGGCGTTCTCCGCGTACCAGGGCTTTCGCACGGTGCCGGCCGAATTGTCGGAGGCGGCCAAGGTGTTCCAGCTGTCCGGCTGGCAGCGCTTCTGGCGCCTGGAACTGCCGTATGCCATGCCTGGCCTGCTGTGGAATATGATGATGTCGATGTCGGGCGGCTGGTTCTTCGTGGTGGCGTCGGAAGCCATCGTGGTGTCCAACCAGACCATCAAGCTGCCGGGCATGGGTTCCTACATCGCGCTGGCGATCGAACAGAGTAATCTGGGCGCAATCGGCTGGGCCATCTTCGCCATGCTGATCGCGGTGCTGCTGTATGACCAGCTGTTCTTCCGTCCACTGCTGGCGTGGGCCGACAAGTTCCGTTTCGAGGAAACCGGCAGCGATACTGCGCAGTCGTCGTGGCTGCTGACCTGGCTGCGCCGCACCGACCGCACGCAGCAGATGGTGGAGTGGTTTGGCAACCAGCTGTCGCGTTCCATCGCCGTGTTCCGCCTGTCGCATGACGGCACCTCGATCCGCGCGCGCCGCGACCAGCCGTCGGTAGTGCCGCAACGGGTGTGGGATGCGGTGATTGCCGCCGTGGTGTTCTATGCCCTATGGAGTCTGGTGCACTTCATCCGCACCGAAGTCGGTTGGAGCGAAGTAGGGCATGTGCTCATGCTGGGCGTGTACACCATGCTGCGCGTGGTGGTGCTGCTGGCGCTGGCGGCGCTGGTGTGGGTGCCGGTCGGGATCTGGATCGGCATGAACCCGCGCTGGGCATCGCGCACCCAGGCCGTGGCGCAGTTTTTGGCAGCATTCCCGGCCAACCTGGTGTTCCCGGTGGCGGTCATCATCATCGTGCGTTACCACCTGAATCCGGACATCTGGCTGTCGCCGCTGATGATCCTGGGCACCCAGTGGTATCTGCTGTTTAACGTGATTGCCGGCGCCTCGACGATACCGACCGAGCTGCGTCACGCCGCCAAGAACTTCGGCCTCACGGGCTGGCTCAAATGGCGCCGCTACCTGCTGCCAGCGATCTTCCCAAGCTTTGTGACGGGCGCGATTACCGCCTCGGGCGGCTCATGGAATGCCGCCATCGTCTCAGAGTTTGTGAGCTGGGGACCGACCACCTTGAAGGCGCATGGCATCGGCAGCTATATCGCCGAGATGACGGCCACCGGTGACTTCCCGCGTATCGCGCTAGGCATCGGCATCATGTGTATTTTCGTGATGGGCTTTAACCACTTCGTCTGGCGCCGTTTGTATACTTTGGCCGAAAGCCGGCTACATTTCTAGGAACAGAATCATGAGCACTCCTATCGTTGAACTGAAAGCCGTCGGCAAGCATTTCCGTGGCGCCGATGGCTCCGCGCGCTCGGTGCTGGAAGGCGTGGACTTCACGCTGCGCGAAGGCGAGATCGTCGCGCTGCTGGGGCAGTCGGGCTCCGGCAAATCCACCATGCTGCGCATCATGGCGGGCCTGATCCAGGCCGATGAGGGCCAGGTGCTGTATCGCGGTATGCCTTTGTATGGCACGGCGCGCGGGATCCGCATGGTGTTCCAGTCGTTCGCGCTGTTCCCGTGGCTGACGGTGCAGAAGAATGTGGAACTGGGCCTGGAAGCGCAGGGCATGCCGCCCGAAGAGCGCGCACGCCGCGCCGAGAAGGTGATTGACCTGATCGGCCTGTCCGGCTTTGAAGGCGCGCTGCCGCGCGAGCTGTCGGGCGGCATGCGCCAGCGGGTCGGCATCGCCCGCGCGCTGGTGATGGAGCCGGAAGTGCTGCTCATGGACGAGGCGTTTTCGGCGCTGGACGTGTTGACCGGCGAACGCCTGCGCGAAGAAATCCTGGAGCTGTGGCAGTCCGGCCAGATCCCGACCAAGGCGATCCTGGTGGTGTCGCACAATATCGAGGAAGCGGTGATGATGGCGGACCGCGTGCTGATCTTCGCCAGTGATCCGGGCCGCGTGCGCGCCGAGCTGCCGATCTCCTTGCAGCAGCCGCGCAAGGCGGAGAGCGCGGAAGTGCGCCAGCTGATCGACAAGGTGTATGAGCTGATGACCGCCAGCTCCGGCCGTCGCGGCAGCGGCGGTGGCCTGATCAGCGAGCGCGAAGTGAAGCTGCAACTGGGCGACCGCCTGCCGCAAGCCGACATCGCGCACATGGAAGGTATCCTGGAGCTGCTGGCCGAAGAGCCATTCCACGGCCGCGCCGACCTGCCGAAGATTGCCGAAGAAACCGAGTTGACCGACGCCGAATTGCTGGAGGTGTTGAACGCGCTGATCCTGCTGGGCTTTGCCTACCTGACCAACGGCGACATCCTGCTGACGGAGCTGGGCGGGCGTTATGTGAAAGCGGAGAACGCCGAGCGCCAGGCCATGTTCGGCAAACAGCTGCTGGAACACGTGCCGCTGATCGCCTACATCTGCCACGGCCTGGAACAGGACAAATCCGGCGATCTGCCGGAAGACCTGTTCCTCAAGCTGCTGCGCTTTACGCTCAGCGAAGAAGAGGCCGAGCGTGCACTGCGTGTGGCCATCGAGTGGGGCCGCTACGGCGACCTGTTCGAGTACAACTTCAACACCGGTGTGATTCAGCGCTCAGAGGAAGATGAAGAAGAGGAGGGCTGAGGCAATGATGCGTTATCAGTCGGCGCCCCCGATGGCTTGACTAAGAGCTTCTCATATTCAAACGTGGTGATGGCGACCTTGATGGATATAGCCAGGGTAGCAAACAACATTAAAAGAATATAGCCGCTGGCAAACGTTAATGCCTGATAAAGCGACTGGCCGCAACTGGCATGCGTCACCATTTTATCCAGCTCGCAGCTGCTTTTCAGCTGAGAAATCACGAGACCTACCATACTAAAAGCGGCATAAACTTCGGCATTCCTCTTTAGTAGGGCAACCTTGATTGCATACTCGGAAGGGCCTTTTTTTTCCTTATCTTCAGCTTTCTTTTTCTTTTTTTCTTCCTCTTCCTTCTTTGCGAGCTTCCTCAACTCATGAATGCGCTCACGGCACAGAAGTAACGTGCCAAGAATGCTGAAGGCGGAAAATCCCAAAGAAAGCCACACTAATTTTACTTCTGTAAAAACCAGCACGGTGGCCGCCGCGAGCACCATACCTGCAATGAGGAATATGGCTTCCGCAGGCGACATCAAAATATAGGGGATCTCTTTATCAAAAAAATAAGAGTGATCTGTCATTTTTATAGTGTGGAAAAATCCAGGATCAAGTCGCGTAAAGTGTCACAATTTTCTGAGGCTAACTGTGACACAGTGCGCGTCTTGACGCTGAACTTCGGCATTGCTGAGAGGGGCTGGCCGAGGGTTAAAGCTTGGCGAACACGCGGCGGGCGGCGGCGATGGTTTCGTCGATGACGTCGTCGGTATGCTGGGCGGAGACGAAGCCGGCTTCAAACGCCGCTGGCGCGAAGTAGACGCCTTCATCGAGCATGCGGTGGAAGAAGACGTTGAAGCGTTCGCGGTCGCCGGCCATCATCTCGGCGTAGTTGTGCGGCGGCGTGACGCTGAAGTACAGGCCGAACATGCCGCCCACCGAATCCGCGCAGAAGGCGATGTTGGCGTCTTTGGCGGCCGCCGTCAGGCCAGCCGCCAGGCGCGCTGCCGATGCACTCAGTTTGTCGTAGAAGCCCGGTTCCTGGATCAGCTTGAGCGTGGTCATGCCCGCTGCCACTGCCACCGGATTGCCCGACAGCGTACCGGCCTGGTACACGGCGCCCAGTGGCGCCATCTTGCTCATCAGCGCCGCGCTGCCGCCGAACGCTGCCACCGGCAGGCCGCCGCCGATCACTTTGCCCAGCGCCGTCAGGTCCGGCTTGATGCCGTACAGTTCCTGCGCGCCGCCCAGCGCCACGCGGAAGCCGCACATCACTTCATCGAAGATCAGCACCGCACCATGTTTGGTGCACAGTGTACGCAGCGCTTGCAGGAAGGCTTCCGAGGCCTTGATCAGATTCATATTGCCGGCCACCGGTTCCACGATGACGCAGGCGATTTCGTCGCCGAAGTTGGCGAAGGCTTCTTCGATCTGCGCCACGTTGTTATAGTCCAGCACCAGCGTGTGCTTGACGAAGTCCTCCGGCACACCCGCCGATGTTGGATTGCCGAAGGTGAGCAGGCCGCTGCCCGCCTTGACCAGCAGCGAATCGGCGTGGCCGTGGTAGCAGCCTTCAAACTTGACGATCTTGTCGCGGCCCGTGGCGCCGCGCGCCAGACGCAGCGCGCTCATGGTCGCTTCCGTGCCCGACGATACCAGGCGCACCTGTTCGATCGATGGCACCAGGCGCACGATTTCTTCCGCCATCTCGATTTCCGCTTCGGTCGGCGCACCAAACGACAGGCCGCGCGCAGCGGCTTCCTGCACCGCTTTCACCACGGTCGGGTGAGCATGGCCGACAATCGCCGGACCCCAGGAACCGATGTAGTCGATATAGCGTTTGCCATCCGCATCCCAGAAGTACGGGCCTTCGGCGCGGGTGATGAAACGCGGCGTGCCGCCCACCGAGCGGAAGGCGCGCACCGGCGAGTTGACGCCGCCCGGCGTGGTTTTCTGGGCGCGTTCGAACAGCTGGTCGTTTTTGGAAATCGTAGTCATGATGGCATCTTCTTAATTTTTATTGCATGTCCTCGGCGGACTGCAAATGGAAAAAGCGGTTGGGCACAAATTTGCCCATCCCGTAGCGCTGCGCATGCGCCAGCGCGCCGACAGTGTACTCCTGTGCGGCCGCCACTGCTTCTGGGGCGTCGGCGCCGCGCGCCATGAAGGCGGTCATTGCTGCCGACAGCGTGCCGCCGGCGCCGATAAACGGCCCCGCCAGATGCTGCCAGGCGTCGTGGCTGATGACGCCATCGGCGCCGTACAAGGTATTGGCCAGCGTATTGGGCGCCGCCGGATCGCCCGCATTGCCGGACGCGGTACCGGTGACCAGCACAAATTCGCAGCCCAGGGCCAGCAAATGCTCGACATCCGACTCCAGCGTGTCCTCGCCGGCCTCGCGCCACGTTTCCGCCAGGCGTCCCAGCTCAACTTGCGATAGCATGACCACGGTAGCCTGTGGAATCAGCAATTGGCGCAGGGCGGTCAGCAGGTCTTCCGCATCGTCTTCGGGCGGCTGCGGCAGGCGTGAACTGAAGGGATCAAGCACCAGCGGCGCATCGGGATAATCGGACAGGATTTCGGCGATCGCGGCCACCTGCTCGATATTGGTGATGGCGCCGACCTTGAAGGCGGCCATGGTCATGTCTTCGAGCAGCACGCGGGCCTGGTCGGCCACCCAGTCCGGGTCGATGTCCTGGAGATCTTCAACGCCAGCGCTGTCGCCGATCAGCAACGCAGTGGTGACCGCTGTGCCGGTACAGGACAGGGCCGAAAAAACCGCCAGGTCGGCCTGGACACCGGAGGCGCCAGCCGGATCGGCAGCACCGAAGCTCAATATAAGAGGAGAAGTTTGGTTTTGCACGGCGGGTAGATTAAGATACCTAATTCAGCATTTTACTAGATTGAGGGTGGCAAAACGTGAGTAGCAACGAAACAACGCAGGAGTTCCAGACCTGGATGTGCCTGATCTGTGGCTGGATCTACGATGAAGCAGCCGGCCTGCCGGATGAAGGCATTGCTGCCGGCACCCGTTGGGCTGACGTCCCGATGAACTGGAGCTGCCCGGAATGCGGCGCCCGCAAGGACGATTTCGAGATGGTAGCCATCTGATTTTAACGCGCCGCCCGGCCTAGCGACTATGAACTCTGCTCTGAAAATCATGGTGATCGACGACAGCAGCACCATTCGTCGCTCCGCTGAGATCTTCCTGACCCAGGCCGGTTATCAGGTGGTGCTGGCCGAGGATGGCTTTGACGCCCTCGCCAAAATCAACGATCACCACCCGGCGCTGGTCTTCTGCGACATCCTCATGCCGCGCCTGGACGGCTATCAGACCTGCGCACTGATTAAGAAAAGCGCAAAATTCCATGCCACGCCCGTGTTGATGCTGTCCTCCAAGGATGGCCTGTTCGACCGCGCGCGGGGCAGCATGGTCGGCGCCGTTGCGTATCTGACCAAACCTTTTACCAAAGACAGCCTGCTGGCCGCGGTGCGCGAGCACACCGGCGGCGCTGCTGGAATACCAGAATAAGAAAGCCCCAGGGGGAAATATGGCCATACAACGCATTCTGATCGTCGATGATTCGCCCACGGAGCGCTATTACCTCAACGATATCCTGACCAGGAATGGCTACACCGTGACGGTGGCCGAAAGCGGTGAGGAAGCGCTCATCAAGATCAAGACCGACAAGCCGGAACTGATCCTGATGGATGTGGTGATGCCTGGGGCGAACGGCTTCCAGGTCACGCGTTCCATTGCGCGGGACCCCGAGCTGAAGGATGTCCCCATCATCATCTGCTCCAGCAAAAACCAGGAAACTGACCGCATCTGGGGCCTGCGCCAGGGCGCCAGGGACTATCTGGTCAAGCCGGTGGATGCGGCTGAACTGCTGGCCAAGATCGCGGCCCTCGGCTAACGATGAGCGGCCCTACGCCAGGGACAGAACGCCGCAGCCGCCTGCGCCAGTACCAGGTGCAGCTGCTGGAGCGCATGCAGGCCGCCAAGACCGGTGCGCCGGAAGGCGGGCGTGAACTGGGTGTGCTGATCGGCGGGCATCAGTGCCTGCTGGACCTGACGCAGATCAGCGAGATCGTACCACTGCAAACCGCGACGCCGGTGCCGCTGACGCAGGACTGGTATCTGGGCCTGGTGAATGTCCGCGGCCACCTGACCGGCGTGATCGACCTGGCGCGCTATCTGCAGCAGGCTGCGGGCGATGCGGCGCCGTCCGAACGGCGGCTGATTACCTTTGCGCCCCCACTGGGCTTCAACTGCGCGCTGCTGGTGGAGCGCGTGCTGGGCCTGCGCAAGCTGGCTGACATGGAAGCGCTGCCGTCGGATGCATTCCGCGACAGCGAAGGGCAACAATGGCGGCGCATCGATCTGGCGCAGCTGGTGCAGGAAGCACGGTTTGTACAAGTAGGGCTGGTATAGCAGGCAAACACTAATCCGGAGAGGGTGTATGGCTTTTAAGGGTATTTTCTCGCGCGGCAGCCGGAATGCCGCCCAGGATGCGGCCGCGAATTCGGAGTTTGGCGATTCGCAGTTCCTGCATACCGCCGCCGGCGGCACGCCCGCGCCGCCGGCGTCCATGTCCACGCCCACGTCCGCAGCTGACGACAGCGACGCCGCGCCGCTGCGCCTGCGCGATGCGCTGGGACGCCGCCGGACGCCTGCTCCCGTCGAAACCGGTCCCGGATTCAAGCTGCCGCTGATCGGCCATCTGCCGGCACAACGCCAGCTGAGCGTGCTGTCGACCGCATTGGCGGTCTCGCTGGGCCTGAGCGCCGTGTTCGTGGCCTTCAACACCGTCCACAGCGCCAACCGCTCGGCGCAAACCCAGGTGGCCAGCGATGCGCTGATGCATTCGCAGCGCATCGGCAAGGCGGCGCCAAACGCGGTGCAGGGCAGCGTGGAGGGCTTCCGCCAGTTGGAGGAGAGCCGCAAGGAACTCAATAACGACATCAACCTGATGACGCGCGGCGGCCAGTACCAGGGCCGTTCCATCGGGGAGCCGCGCTCCGACATCGCCGTGGTGGTGGCTGCCGCGCGCAAGCAATGGACCGCAACCGATCTTGCTGCCGGCACCATCCTGACGCTCAAGGCGGACCTGAGCGGCATGGACAAGACGCTGCAAACGCTGAACGAAATGTCGCCCGATCTGCTGGTGCGTACCGAAGACATCATCGGCCTCAAAGTACAGCGTGGCGCCTCGGCACGCGAGATCGCCGCACTGGGCAAGCTGACCATGCTGACCCAGCGCATGAGCCGCAGCGCCAGTGAATTCCTCACCGCAGGCGGCATCAGCTCGGAGACCGCTTTCCAGCTGGGGCGTGATACCACGGTGTTCCGCAATACCATCGACGGCTTCCTGAGTGGCAGCGTGCCGCAAGGGCTGGCTGCCGTGCGCGAACCGGACCTGCGCGCCAAATTCACCGAGCTGCGGGACGCTTTCGAGGCGTACCAGAAGCTGGTGACGGCCATCCTGGACAAGCTGGATAAATTCAACGCCGCCAAAGCCGCCGAACAGCTGATCTTCAACGATAACGAAGCACTGCGCCAGCGCCTCGGCGTTTTACAGCAGGCTTACCGCGAAAATCAGGACTCGCTCGACATCACCTTCTGGCTGATGGTGGCCGGCGGCATGATGACGCTGGTGACGGCCGCCGCGATCGGCCGCGTGCTGCTGATGGATTCGCACAACCGCACGCGCGGCGCGGAACGCCGCCGCCAGGAAGCGGAAGCCATGCGCCAGCAGGCGCAGCGCCAGGAAGAGGAAGCCAAGTCGATGAACGACCAGAATCAGGCGGCGATCCTGCGCCTGATGAACGAGTTGCAGGAAGTGGCGGATGGCGATTTGACGGTGCAGGCGACGGTGTCCGAAGACATCACCGGCGCGATTGCCGATTCGGTCAACTACACGGTAGAGGAGCTGCGGGGCCTGGTGGGGCGCGTGACGGCGACAGCCGAACAGGTGACCAAGGCTTCCACGCACGCGCAAAGCATCTCCAGCGATCTGCTGTCGGCATCGCAGCAGCAGTCGCGCGAAATCCAGGATGCGTCGTCCACCGTGGTGACGATGGCCAACGAGATTACCGATGTGTCGCGCTCCGCCAGCGAATCGGCGGACGTGGCGCGCCAGTCGGTCGCTGCGGCGCAGCAGGGTTCGACGGCGGTGGAAAACGCCATCAAGGGCATGCACGAGATCCGCGAGCAGATTCAGGATACGTCCAAGCGCATCAAGCGGCTGGGCGAATCGTCGCAGGAGATTGGCGAGATCACCGAGCTGATTTCCGACATTACCGAACAGACCAACGTGCTGGCGCTGAACGCCGCGATTCAGGCCGCCTCCGCAGGGGAAGCGGGGCGCGGCTTCTCGGTGGTGGCGGAAGAGGTGCAGCGGCTGGCGGAGCGCTCGGCCGAAGCGGCCAAGCAGATCGGCGCACTGGTGCGTACGATTCAGACTGACACCCACGACGCGGTGGCGGCGATGGAAAAATCCACGCAGGGCGTGGTGGAAGGCGCGCGCCTGTCCGATGCGGCTGGCGCGGCGCTGCATGATATTTCGCAGGTGTCCAACCGTCTGGCGGAGCTGATTTCCGGCATTGCGCAGGCGACCGGGCAGCAGGCCACGTCGGCGTCCGGCGTGGCGCAGAACATCCAGCATATTCTCGCGGTGACGGAGCAGACCCAGGACGGCACGCAGCAAACCGCACAATCGATTCACAAGTTATCGGTGCTGGCGCAGGAGTTGAAGAACTCCGTGGCGCGATTCCGCATCGCTTAAAGGCCGAGACCAAGCATGACCACAACTGATTTATCGACACCACAGCAGCCGCAATTCGACACTGGCCCTTTGTCATGGGTGATGGTGGAAATTCGCGAGTCGCTGGCACGTTCGCGCACCGCGCTGTTCGAGGCGGGTGGACGGGCGCCGGAAGATCAGGCCACCCAGCTGCAGCATGCGAAGTCGCATTTGCACCAGGCGCATGGCGCCTTGCAGATGGTGGATGTGGATGGCGTCAGCCAGATGACGGCAGTGGCCGAGGCGGCACTGGACGCCTTCAAGGCGGGGACGCTCAAGTGCAGCGCCGATAACGCACAGGCGGTGGCGCAGCTGTATCAGGCGCTGGTGGAGTATCTGGAAGAGCTGCTGGAAGGGGCGCCATCGCAGCCGGTGAAGCTGTTCCCTTACTACCGCGCCGTGCAGGAGATGCTGGGTGTGGAGCGCATCCACCCGGCGGATTTGTTCTATCCCGACTTGTCGCAGCCGGTGCATTTGCCAGCGGCCGCCGGTGCGTCCGATGCGGCCGCGCCGGACTACGCGGCCTTCCGCCAGCGCTTCGAGCGCGCATTGCTGCCTTACCTGAAATCGGCCGACGCCGCGCAGCAGCAGGAACTGGCGGCGCCGCTGCTGGACGCCGTCAAGCTGGTGGCCGATGCCCAGCAGGACGACGCGGCGCGCACGTTCTGGCTGACGATGCAGGGCTTTGCGGAGCTGGTGGCTGGCGGCCAGCTGGCTGGCGGCTTGTACGTGAAGCAGTTGTTCGGGTTGATCAATTTGCAGATACGCCGTTTGAGCCAGGGGACAGCGGCGCAGCCGGAAGCGATGCTGCGGGATGCCTTGTTCTTCATTGCGACCGCAGGCAGCGAATCGTCGTCGTCCATCGTGCAGCAGTTGCGTGGCGCGTTTGCGCTGGACGGCCTGGCGTCCACGGACTATGAAACGCGGCGCTACGGCCAGGTCGATACGGAAGCGCTGGAACGTGCCAAACACGGCATCGCGCAAGCCAAGACATACTGGGATCGCCTGGCGGCAGCGGAAATCGATCCAGCGCTGGATGCTTCGTTTGACGCTGCGCTGCATGACGTGGCGGCGGAGTGCGACAGGCTGAATCTGTCCGCGCTGGGCGCTTTGCTGCGCCAGTTGGCCGATGTGGCGCGCAAAGCCGTCTCCGCAGGCCGCAGCGAGGAGCTGGCGCTGGAAATGGCGACGGCCTTGCTGTTTGCGGAGCACGGCCTGCAGCACGTCCGTCATCTGCCGGATGATTTTGCGGCGCACGCCGATACCATAGGCGCGCGCTTGCTGGCGCTGGTGTCCGGCGAGACTCCACCGGAGCCGGCGCAGTGGCAAAAGGGTCTGGCGCATCAGATGCAGCAGGACGATACGGTCATCGCGCTGGCGATGGAGATGAAGACCGGCCTGCGCCAGGTGGAGAAGGGGCTGGATGATTATTATGCCGATCCGTCCAGACGTCCAGCGCTGCTTGAACTGGAGCCGGTGCTGCATCAGCTGCAAGGTGCGCTGGCGGTGCTGGACCAGGACGGTGCGATGCACGCCGCGCAGCATGTGAAGGGGATGGTGTCGGCATTGGCCCATGGCGAGGGTGATCCTTCTGCTGAACCGAAGGCGCTGGATGACATTGCGCAGAACGTCGGCGCGCTGGGCTTCTTTGTGGATATGCTGGCGCAGAATGCGGCGGGTGCGCGCGAGCGGTTTGTGTTCGATGCTGCACAAGGCACGTTCCGTTCGGTGCCGTTCAAGAAAATGGCGGCGTCGGACTCGATACCGGTACTGGATGAGCAGGTGCCGGCGCCCGCGCCGCTGTCGATGCCGGTCGAGACGCCGCCACCGGCCGCCAGCGACGCTGCGGTGGAGGCGGAGCTGCTGGAGATCTTTATCGCCGAGGCGCAAGAGGTGCTGGTGTTTGTGGATGCCACGCTGGCCAAGCCGCGCGTGGAGTCTGGCAGTGAAGAGAATCTGACCATGCAGCGGCGTTCCTTCCATACGCTGAAGGGCAGCGGACGTATGGTGGGCTTGAATCAGTTTGCCGATGCTGCTTACGCTATCGAGAAGGTGATGAATGTCTGGCTGGCAGAAGCGCGGCCAGCGACCGATGCATTGTTTGATTTGCTCGACGCTGCGGCGCGTGAGATGTCGGCCTGGGTGGCGGAACTGGTCGCCAACGGCATTTCGCACCGCAGCGCGGATGCCATCATTGAGGCCGCCGTGCGGGTGCAGGAAGGCGGCGAGCCAGCCTTGCCGCCAGCAGTTGAGGAAATTGAAGCCATCGCCGCGCCTGACGAAGCATTCGTCACTGAGCCAATCACGCCGCCTGTCGTCAGCCATGGCAATGTCATCGAGTTCCCGACTATCACGCCGCCAGCCGCGCCGCGTGACGACAACATTAAGCACATCGGCGATCTGGAAATTCCTCTGCCGCTGTATAACATCTATCTGCACGAATCCGATGACCTGGTGCGCAAGCTGGTGCAGGACTTCGGCGAATGGCGCCACGAGCCGCGCCGTCCGGTGAATCCGGACGCTTTGCAGGCCTCGCACACACTGGCGGGCACCTCCGGCACGGTTGGTTTCAACGTCCTGCGCGAACTGGCGCTGGCGCTGGAGTCCACGCTGGAGGTGCTGTTGCCGCCAGCGCCGCATCTGGATCAGGTTCAACATGATCTGCTGGACTTCACCATGGAGCGCATCCGCCAGATGCTGCAAAGCTTTGCAGCAGGCGAATTGCCCTCTGCGCAGCCGGAACTGATCGGCGCCTTGCACGGCTTGCGCGATGAGCTGATGGCGATGCCGCCTGCAGCCAGCAATGAGATCGAGGCGCGGCTTGATAGCCTGGTGGCTGAGACCATGGATGGCTTGAACCCTGCGCCGGAAGCACCGCAGGAATCCGCGCTGGATACGCTGTTCCGCGAGACTTACAACGCTATCAGTGGCACCGTGCCGGAATCGGAAGCGCCGGTCGCGCCGCCAGTGAAGAAAAAGCCGGAAGTGCATATCGATGACGGCATCGATGATTTGTTCAACGCCGCGTTTGACGATGCCTTTGCTGAGCCGCCATTGAAGATCGCCGCGCCGCTCGCACCCGAGCCCGAGTTGGAGCCCGCAGCGCCAGCGCCTGCGCCAGTTGAAGCAGATCCGTTCGACGCTGGAACGGATTTCATCGCGCCTGCGCCAGTCATTGCGGACGCGGCGCCGCTCGAACCCGAGGCCGACGCCGAGGTGATCGCGCTGGCACCGGCCGAGCCGGAAATCCTGACTGCAGCCCCCGCCGTCTTCCACGACGAACTGGATGCCGACCTGCTGCCGGTTTTCCTGGAAGAGGGCGCCGACCTGCTGCCGCAGGTGGGCGAAGCATTGCGCGCCTGGCAGCACCATCCGGCCGATGTCTCGCAAGCCCAAAGCCTGCTGCGTCTGCTGCACACCGTCAAAGGCAGCGCACGCATGGCGGGTGCGATGCGCCTCGGCCAGCATTGCCATGAAATCGAAACCCACATCGAAAACATGGTACATGCCGGCTCCGCAACGCCGCACGCTTTCGAAGAACTGCTGGCCCACTACGACCACGCGCTGCTGCTATTCGAACAATTGCAACGCCCGGATGCGCTGCTCGCCGACGCGCCGCCTGCGCCAATGGAGAGCGATGCATCCGCCGCCCTACCTGCCGTACCGGCCGACGAAGCCCAGGCCAGCACCAAATCGCCACTGGTCCGCGTCCGCGCCGACATTCTTGACCGCCTGGTGAACCAGGCCGGTGAAGTATCGATCTCGCGCTCACGGTTGGAAAACGAAGTCGAAACCCTGCGCACCTCGCTGAGCGACTTCTCCGACAACCTGGCCCGCTTGCGCCGCCAACTGCGTGAAATCGAAATGCAGGCCGAATCGCAGATCGCGTCGCGCATGTCGATTTCCACCGAGCGTGAATTCGATCCACTGGAATTCGACCGCTTCACCCGTCTGCAAGAACTCACCCGCATGATGGCCGAAAGCGTCAACGACGTCGCCAGCTTCCACGAAAGCCTGACCCGCAGCGTCGATAACGCCCACGGCGACCTTACCCAGCAAGCCCGCCTGACGCGCGACCTGCAACGTGACCTGATGCGCGTGCGGATGGTGCCATTCGCCAGCATTGCCGAACGCCTGTTCCGCGTTGCCCGCCAAAGCGCCAAGGACGTGGACAAGCGCGTCAACCTCGATATCCGTGGCGGCTCGGTGGAGCTGGACCGCAGTGTGCTGGAACGCATGTCCGCACCGTTCGAACACCTGCTGCGCAACGCCATCGCCCACGGCGTGGAGTCGCGCCAGGGCCGCACTGCCGCAGGCAAGAATGAAATAGGCGAACTGCTGGTGCAGGTGGCGCAGGAAGGCAATGAAGTCGTGATTGAATTCAGCGATGACGGTGGCGGCCTGGATCTGGACCGCATCAAGGCCAAGGCCATCAGCGTCGGCCTGCTGCACGAGGGCGAGGACGCCAGCGATACGCAAATCGCCGACCTGATTTTCGAACCCGGCTTTTCCACCGCCGAGTCGTTGACCGAGCTGTCGGGGCGCGGCGTCGGTATGGATGTGGTGCAGTCGGAAGCGCAGGCGCTGGGTGGCCGCGTGGATATGTACTCGGAACGCGGCAAAGGCACGCGTTTTGCGATCCGCCTGCCGCTGACCTTGGCCGTCACGCAGGTCGTGCTGCTGGCCGCTGGCGGCAAGACCTACGCCCTGCCAGCAATTCTGGTTGAGCAGGTGGTGCAAATGAAGGAAGCCGCCCTCGGCGAAGCACGCGAGCAAGGCATGCGGTACCTGCCGACGCTGTTGGGCGATACCGCGCAGCCGCCGGTGCAGCGCTCAGCGCCGGTGATGATGCTTAAGAACGGCAACGAGCATCTGGCGCTGCAGGTGGATGAGGTGCTGGGCAATCGCGAGGTGGTCATCAAGAACATCGGCCCGCAGCTGTCGCGCATGGTCGGCATCGCCGGCGCCACGGTGCTGGGTACCGGCGACATTGTGCTGATCTTGAATCCGGTCGCGCTGGCGCAGCATCTGGCACACCATCCCGAAGTGAAGGCGCACTATGCGCAAGTGGCGGCGGACAGCCCGGCGGTGACGCCGCAAGTTGGCCGCACCATCATGGTGGTGGACGATTCGCTGACGGTACGGCGCGTGACGCAGCGCCTGCTGGAGCGCGAAGGCTACCGCGTGCTGCTGGCCAAGGATGGCGTGGATGCGCTGGAGCAGCTGCAGGAAACCTCGCCGGACCTGATGCTGGTCGATATCGAAATGCCGCGCATGGATGGCTTCGATCTGACCCGCAATGTGCGCGGCGATGAACGCACCAGGCACATCCCCATCATCATGATTACCTCGCGCAGCGCGGACAAGCACCGCAACGTAGCGCTGGAACTGGGCGTGAATGCCTACTTCGGCAAGCCGTTCCAGGAGGATGTGCTGATGGAGGCGATCACTGGCCTGTTGACGGTTTCTTGACCACCTCGTAGCGCTCAAGCGTGCGTTTGCGCGCTTCGTCGTGCTTGACGATGGGCGCCGGATAGCCTGGCGCCAGCAGGCGTGGCGCCAGCCATGGCGCGTGGATTTCCTTGTTGCTCAACTCTTTCAGTTGCGGCAGGTAGCGGCGGATGAATTTCCCTTCGCCGTCAAACTTCTCCGACTGCGACACCGGATTGAAGATGCGGAAGTAGGGCTGTGCATCGCAGCCGGACGACGACGCCCACTGCCAGCCGCCGTTGTTGGATGCCAGATCGAAGTCGTTGAGGTGCAGCGCGAAGTAGGCTTCGCCACGGCGCCAGTCGATGCCGAGATCTTTGGTCAGGAAGCTGGCCACCACCATGCGCAAGCGGTTGTGCATCCAGCCGGTCTGGTTAATCTGCAGCATGGCCGCATCCACCAGCGGATAGCCGGTGCGGCCTTCGCACCACGCGTCGAACATCTGGTCCGCTTCCGGCCCGGTTTCCCATTCGATGGCGTCATAGGCGGGCTTGTAGGACGTGCCCACCACATGCGGATTGTGGAACAGGATCATGGCGTAGAACTCGCGCCAGATCAGCTCCGATAGCCAGACGGCCGCGCCTTCGCCGCCAGCGCCGCGTTCCTGCAGATCCACGATCGTGCGGACCAGATGGCGCACCGACAGCGTGCCAAAGCGGAAGTGCACGGACAGGTAGGATGGACCTTTGACGGCCGGATAGTCACGCGCCACATTGTAGTCGGCGATGCGCGATAAAAAATCTTCAAACAACGCCGAGGCGCCCGACATGCCGGTCGGGATTTTCAGCTTGGACAGATTGCTCGGTTCGAAGCCCAGGTCCGCCAGTGTGGGCAGCGCCGGTGCGTGCGCTGGACGCGGCGCCAGGCGCGCCGCATGCGGTTCGATGTTGTACGGCGCCAGCACCGACGGATCGGCCGCCAGTTTCTTCAGCCACGCGTTCTTGTACGGCGTGAACACCGAGAACACGCCGCCGGTCTGCGACAGCACCTCGCTCTTTTCAAAAATCACCTGGTCCTTGTAGCTGGCGAACTGGCGACCGGCGGCGCGCAGGCTGCGTTCCACCGTGGCGTCGCGTTCTATCGCTTGCGGCTCATAATCGTGGTTGCAGAACACCGCTTCCACGCCGAGTTCCGCCGCCAGCGCCGGAATTTCATGCACCGGATCGCCATGCCGCACGATGAGATGGCCGCCCATCTGCTCCAGTTCGGATGCCACTTCGGCAATGCTGGCGTGGATGAAGTCAACGCGGCGGTCGCGGCGCGGCAGGGTGTCCAGGATCGTGGTGTCGTAGACAAAAACGCAATACACCTTGTCGCTTTCCAGTAGCGCCTGATGCAGGGCAACGTGGTCAAAAACACGCAGATCGCGGCGTAGCCATACGAGGGAAGAAGTCAGTTTCATTCGGTCTGTATCAATCTTGTAGGGGACGCGATCGTAGATCCGGCCCCAATTCAGTGTAAACTACAGGGTAAACAGAGTTGCTAGCCGCGCGATACTACAGTAATTGTCAGCAGCACAGAGAGAACACGCACCCCAGCAGAGAGAGCAACTTGTATGAAGAAGAGCAAAATAGGCAAAACTCTACCTGTAGCCGGCTTGATGCAGGACGCCGACGATTCCCTGGAACCCATTGGCGCCGTCACGGCTTCTACCCTTAATCTCGCAAATCATTTCCTTATAGCAATGCCATCCATGCAGGATCCGGTCTTCGGCGGTACGGTGGTGTATGTTTGTGAGCACAATGAAAACGGTGTGTTGGGCGTGGTGATCAACAAGCCCACCGACATGACCATGCACACGCTGTTCGAGCGCATTGACCTCAAGGTCGATCACGGCCTGGAAGGCCATGACGACGAACCGATCATGTTTGGCGGCCCGGTGCAGGACGACCGCGGCTTCGTGCTGCATACGCCCGGCCACCGCTATTCGTCCTCGCTGACGGTGACCAAGGACATCGCCTTCACCACGTCCATCGACGTGCTGGAAGCGGTAGCCGCCGGCGATGGTCCGCCGCGCATGCTGGTTTCGATCGGCTACTCGGGCTGGAGTCCGGGCCAGCTGGAAGAAGAGATCAGCCGCAATGGCTGGCTGACAGTGGGCGCCGATCCGGAAATCCTGTTCAATATGCCGATTGAAGACCGCTACACGGCGGCGATGCGCCTGCTGGGTATCGATCCGCTGATGCTGACCTCCGAGGCGGGCCACGCGTAAATGAGCATAGAAACAGTCTTTGCTTTTGACTTCGGCGTAAAACGCATCGGTGTGGCCATGGGTAACACCATGCTGCTGCAGGCGGAACCCCTCAAAGTCATCAACGCCATCGACAATGCCACGCGCTTTGCCGATATCCAGAAAATGCTCGACGAGTGGAAGCCCGCCCGGCTGGTGGTCGGGCTGCCCATGCACCCGGACGGCGCAGAACACGAAATGACGGCGCGGGCGCGCCGTTTTGCTAATCAATTGAATGGCCGCTTCAACCTGCCGGTGGAGCTGGTCGATGAACGCTATTCCTCGGCCGTGATTTCGGCCAAACGCGGCGAGGTGATTGACGACCGCGCTGCCGCCATCATTCTGCAACAATACTTCGACTCCCTATGACCTTGAATCCCAACCAACTCGATGCCGAAGCGCTGTACGCGACGCTGCTGGCCGATGTGAAAGCCGGCCTGGCCGGCGTGCCGGATGTCGCGATTGTCGGCATCCACTCCGGCGGCGCCTGGATCGCTGAACGCCTGGCGGCTGACCTGGGCCTGTCGGCGCGCTGCGGCGTGCTGGATGTGTCCTTCTACCGCGACGACTACGCCAAGAAGGGACTGCCGGCCGAGGTCAAGCCGACCAACATCACCTTTGACGTCGCCGCCGCCAACATCCTGCTGGTGGACGACGTGCTGTACACCGGCCGCACCACGCGCGCCGCCATCAACGAGCTGTTTGACTACGGCCGTCCAGCGCGCATCATGCTGGCCGCGCTGGTTGACCGTGGCGAGCGCCAGCTGCCGGTTGCCGCCGATTTCGTCGCCGCCAAGGTCGCTGTGCCTGCGGGCCAGGCGCTGGTGCTCAAGCGCACCGATGATGACAAATTCACGCTAACTATCGAATAAGACCATGCTTAATCCGCAACTGAACAAACACGGCGAGCTGCAGCACTTGCTGTCGATTGAGGGACTGCCCAAGTCCATCCTCAATCACATTCTGGACACCGCCTCGTCCTTCGTCGGCATCTCCGACCGCGACGTCAAAAAAGTACCGCTGATGCGCGGCAAATCGGTGTTCAACCTGTTCTTCGAGAACTCGACCCGTACCCGCACCACGTTTGAAATCGCCGCCAAGCGTCTGTCGGCGGACGTCATCAACCTGAACATCCAGGCTTCCTCGACCAGCAAGGGCGAGTCGCTGCTGGACACCATCGACAACCTGGCGGCGATGCACGCCGACATGTTCGTGGTGCGCCACGCGCAATCGGGCGCACCGTACCTGATCGCCAAGCACCTGATGGAGACCAAGCAGAATCACGTGCACGTGGTGAACGCGGGCGATGGCCGCCACGCCCACCCGACGCAAGGCCTGCTGGACATGTACACCATCCGCCACTACAAGAAGGACTTCACCAACCTGCGCGTGGCGATTGTCGGCGACATCCTGCACAGCCGCGTGGCCCGTTCGGACATCCACGCACTGACCTCGCTGGGCGTGCCGGAAGTGCGCGCGATCGGCCCGCACACGCTGCTGCCAGGTGGCCTGGAGCAGATGGGCGTGCGCACCTTCACCAATATGGACGAAGGCCTGAAAGACGTGGACGTCATCATCATGCTGCGTCTGCAGAATGAACGCATGAGCGGCGCGCTGCTGCCGTCGGCCGGCGAATACTTCAAGAGCTACGGCCTGACGCCGGAACGCCTGGCGCTGGCCAAGCCGGACGCCATCGTCATGCACCCGGGGCCGATGAACCGCGGCGTGGAGATCGACTCCGCCGTGGCGGATGGCGCACAGGCAGTGATCCTGCCGCAGGTGACCTTTGGTATCGCAGTCCGTATGGCTGTCATGAGCATCGTCGCAGGAACGCAAGCATGAACGCATTGAATAAAAATATCCACATCAAGAACGGCCACGTGATCGATCCGGCCAACGGCATCGACGGCCTCAACGACCTTTATATCGCCGACGGCAAAGTGCTGGCGGTAGGCGCCGCACCGGCGGGTTTCACTGCGGACGAAACCATCGACGCGATTGGCCTGATCGTCTCGCCGGGTTTCGTCGACCTTTCGGCGCGCCTGCGCGAACCGGGCTTTGAATACAAGGCCACGCTGCAGTCGGAAATGCAGGCGGCCATGCAGGGCGGCGTCACGAGCCTGATCTGCCCACCGGACACCGATCCGGTGCTGGACGAACCAGGCCTGGTTGAAATGCTCAAACACCGCGCGCGCCAGCTGAACCAGGCGCACGTGCACCCACTGGGCGCGCTGACGGTCGGCCTGAAAGGCCAATCGCTGACCGAGATGGTTGAACTGACCGGCTCCGGCTGCATCGGCTTCTCGCAAGCGGAAGAACCTGTCACCGACACCAATGTACTGCTGCGCGCCATGCAGTACGCCAAGACCTTCGGCTACACCGTGTGGTTGCGTCCACAGGATGCGTACATCGGCCGTGGCGGCGTGGCCGCTTCCGGTCCGCTGGCGTCGCGCCTGGGCCTGTCCGGCGTGCCCGTGATGTCCGAGACCATCGCGCTGCACACCATCTTTGAACTGATGCGCGCCACCGGCGCGCGCGTGCACCTGTGCCGCATTTCGTCGTCCGCTGCGCTGGAGCTGATCCGCAGCGCCAAGCAGGAAGGCCTGCCGGTCACCTGCGACGTCGGTGTCCACCACGTTCACCTGACGGACGCCGATATCGGTTTCTTCGATTCCAACGCGCGTTTCACGCCGCCATTCCGCAGCCAGCGCGACCGCGATGCGATCCGCCGGGGTCTGCTGGATGGCACCATCGACGCACTGTGCTCGGACCACACGCCAGTGGACGACGACGAAAAGCTGCTGCCATTTGCCGAAGCCTCGCCAGGCGCCACCGGCCTGGAACTGCTGCTGTCGCTGACGCTGAAATGGGCCGAGGACTACGCCGTGCAACAGGATACGGGAGCGCAGCGTCCACTGTCACGCGCACTGGCCCGCATCACGTCGGAAGCCGCGCGTGTCGCTGGCCTGGCCGCTGGCACGCTGTCGGTTGGCGCGGTCGCGGACGTGGTGCTGTTCGACGCCGGCGCCCACTGGACGGTGGAAGCCTCCGCCCTGGCCAGCCAGGGCAAGCACACGCCGTTCCTGGGCTATAACCTGGCGGGCCAGGTGAAAACCACCATCGTGGCCGGCCACGTTGCTTACCAACGCTGATACGCCTGCATGAAACTGTCGACGATATTCCGCCTTGCGCGGGTGCTTTTGCACGTGTTTCAGGGGATGGCGATCTGCGCTACCGTGTTCCCATGGATCGGGCTGGAGAAACGCAACGCCCATATCCGCCGCTGGTCCACCAAGCTGCTCAAACTGTGCAATGTGACGGTGGAGCACGCGGCCGGTAGCGCGCCGGTGCTGAACTGCTCCATGGTGGTGGCCAATCACGTGTCGTGGCTGGACATCTTTGTGGTGCACAGCCTTTATCCCAGCCATTTCGTGGCCAAGGCGGAGATCCGTTCCTGGCCGCTGGCGGGATGGCTAGCGGAGAAGGCGGGCACCGTGTTCATCTCGCGCGGTAACCGCCGCGACCTGCGCCACATCTTCAAAGGGCTGGTCACCAGCCTGGAACAGGGCGAACGCGTGGCCTTCTTCCCGGAGGGGACCACGGCGGCGCAGGGCAGCCTGCTGCCGTTCCACGCCAATCTGTTTGAAGCGGCGATTGACGCCAAGGTGCCGGTACAGCCGTTTGCGCTGACCTATGAGGACGCTGACGGCGGCTCGCATCCGTCGGTGGACTTCATCGGCGAAACCAGTTTTGCGGAAAGCATCGTGTTGATCCTGAACGGTCCGCCGGTGAAAGCCAGGCTGGCCATTCTGCCGCCGCTCAGCAGCGACGGTGCGCATCGCCGCGATCTGGCAGAAGCCTCGCACAAGGCCGTCGCCGCTGCGCTGGGCGTGCCCGTCGTAGCGCACTAACGGCGCCGTCATCATGCCGCAGCCATCCAACAACCTGAATCTTCTGAGGTCGCTGGATGTGCTGCTGGAGACGCGCAATCTCACCACCGCCGCCGAGATACTGGGGCTGACGCAATCTGCGCTCAGCCGCCAGCTGGCGCAGCTGCGCCTTGAATATGGCGATCCCTTGCTGGTGCGGGAAGGGCAGCGCTTCCTGCTGACCCAGCGCGCGCAAGCCATGCGCGGTCCACTCAAGGCCGTGCTGGCGGCGCTGCACTCGGTGCTCGATGGTCCGGGCTTTGAACCCGCCACCTGCACCCGCACGTTTGCCATTGCCGGTTCCGATTATCTGGCCGATCACATGCTGCCCGCGCTGGTGCAGGCCATGTGCGCGCAGGCGCCTGCGGCCAGCCTGAACTTCCGGCTATGGGAACCCGGTTACTACCGCCTGCTCAGCGATGAAGGCGTGGACCTGGTGGCCACCATTGCCGACCTGCTGCCCGAAAATCTGCACGGCCGCGCGATGGGCGAAGACCGCGCCGTGTGCCTGATGCGCGCCAGCCATCCGCTGGCGCAGCAGCCACTGACGCTGGACGATTATGTGCACGCCACACACCTGCGCATCAGCGGCGGCAGCGATAGGGACGGCGTCATCGAACAGGCGCTGGCCAGACTGGGTTTGCGGCGCGATGTGCGCCTGACGGTGCCGTTTTTTTCGGCGGCGCTACGCGTCGCCTGCAACCAGGATCTGCTGCTGACGGTGCCGGAGCACATGGCGATCCAGTTTGCCGCAGCCACACCGCTGGTCTGGAAGCCGCTGCCGTTTGAGGTGCCCGCCTACCGCTACTGGCTGCTGTGGCATGTCCGTAACCACCACGATCCTGCACACCAGTGGTTCCGCCAGCTGATGTTCGACGTTCTGAACCGCTTCGAACACGGCGTCACCCACTTCAACGCTCACTGAGCTCAGCATGCGCGGCGTGCATACCGGGTATGCGGCCAACGCTGTTGATCTGCCCCTGCGGCATCCGTAGACTGGCCGCACTCAACAGCCGACAGGATGGTCCGATGATGCGTGTGGTGGTAGCTCTGTTATGTTTGCTGGCGTCGGCATGGAGTATGGCCGCGCCGGACTGGGTCAGCAGCTGGACGGCGGCGCCGGACAGTGCCGGGCCGGCCATGCAGCCACAGACCATCCGCCAGGTGGTGCGCACCAGTGCCGGTGGCAGCCAGCTGCGCATCCGCCTGTCGAATGCCTACGGACTGACGGCAGTGACGATAGGGCCGGTGCGTGTCGCCCGGCGCGTGGGAGACGCCGCCATCGATCCCGCCAGCGACCGCGTGGTGCGCTTTGACGGCCAGCCGGCTGTCACCATTGCGCCGGGCCAGAGCGTGGTCAGCGACGCCGTGGCGCTGCCGGTGGCGACCCTGCAGGAACTGGCGATCAGCCTGTATCTGCCGGAGGGCGCCAGCCGCGCCAGCATCCACGGCGAAGGCTTGCAGACAGTTTATCTGGCGCCAGGGGCGGATACCACCGCAGCGCCCGTTCTTTTGGCGGCGCAAACGGATGACAGCCGCTATTTCCTGGCTGGCGTAGAGGTGCTCTCCGCCAGCGATGCACGCGCCGTGGTGGTGCTGGGCGATTCGATTGCCGATGGCGTCGGCGCGACCGCCAACGCCTATGCGCGCTGGCCGGATGTGCTGGCGGCGCGGTTGGCGCCGGCATCGATGGCGGTGGTGAATGCCGGCATCGCCGGCAACCGCCTGATCCGTGATGCGGTCCCGCCGTTTGTCGGCTCCAGCATGTTGGGGCGGCTGCTGCGCGATGCGCTCGACCAGGCGGGCGTGCGCTGGATCGTGCTGCACGCGGGCAGCAACGACATCAATGCTGGCGACATGCTGGCCACGCCGGACCAACAGGCCTCGGCGCAAGACATCGTCGACGGCATGCAGACGCTGATACGGCGCGCGCACCAGCGCGGCGTCAAGGTATGCGGCGCAACCCTGCTGCCGTATGGCGGCGTCGGCGCACCGTTTGTGTACACGGCGGCCGGCGAGGCCAAGCGCCAGGCGGTCAACGCCTGGATACGCAGCACCAGTCTGCTGGACGCCATGGTGGATTTTGACGCACAGCTGCGCGATCCATCACAGCCGGAGCGGCTGCTGCCGTCCTATGGCAGTGGCGACCATCTGCATCCGAATGACCGCGGCTACCAGGTGATGGCGGCGCTTATGCCTGCTTTGCTGCTTTCGCACTGATCTGCTGGAATTCCGGGCACTGCACCTGCAGCAGGCTGCGGTCTTCCAGGCACACGGCAGATAATTGTCCGCCCCATACGCAGCCGCTATCGAGGCCGATCAGGTTGGACTCCAGCTTCAGGCCCAGCGCCGACCAGTGGCCGAACACCACGGTCTCGCGCGCACTGCGGCGGCCGGGCACGTCGAACCACGGCATCAGGCCGCTGGACGGATCGGCGGTGCCGCTTTCCTTCATCTTGAAGTCCATCACGCCATCGGCCGAGCAGAAGCGCAGGCGCGTCATGGCATTGATGATGCAGCGCAGCCGGTCCGCACCGTGTAGCGCATCCGACCACTGGGCCGGTTCATTGCCATACATCTCGGCCAGAAATTCTGCGGCCTGCTCGCTGCGCAGCATGGTTTCCACCTCGCCCGCCAGGGCCATGGCTTGCGCAGCCGTCCATTGCGGCAGCAGGCCGGCATGCACCAGCACGTGATGGTCGACGCGGATCGCCAGCGGACGGTGGCGTATCCAGTCAATCAATTCCTCGCGGTCGGGCGCATGCAGGATCTCGGCCAGCGTATCGGATTTGTGCTCGGGCCGGATGCCATACGCCACGGCCAGCAGGTGCAGGTCATGGTTGCCCAGCACGCTGTCGATGAGGCCGCCACTGGCCATGGCCAGTTTGCGGACATGGCGCAGCGTGGCCAGCGAATCGGGGCCACGGTTGATCAGGTCGCCCGCAAACAGGATGGCAGGCTCCGCCACGCCATCGGCGGCGGCGTGTTCGCGTATGCGGTCGAGCATCGCCAGAGCCTGCTCATGGCAGCCCTGCAAATCCCCGATTACATAGGTTTTCATAGGAATACTCGCTGGTTCGTTGCTTGGGAATCTGAAATACCCTGAATTTTCCCCGGATATCGGGTACTTCACATAAAATCATGTCTACCGACTAATTTTGACTCTTGCTGCGGGATACTAAATGATTTTTGTAACGGGTGGTGCTGGTTTTATAGGCTCGAATTTCGTCCTCGACTGGCTGGCTCAGTCGGATGAGCCTGTTCTTAACTACGACAAGCTGACCTACGCCGGTAATCTCAACAACCTGGCGTC